>NZ_KQ948459.1:0-427162 GCF_001514115.1 Streptomyces olivochromogenes | reverse complement strand
CCCCCGGGGTTGGCGCCGCCGCGCTCCTCGCTGCCGCTCCTGCCTCCGCCTCCACAGCGTCCGAACGGTTCCGCTGCGACTCATTGACCGCCGAAGGCCACAAGGCGACCGACTTCCTCAACGGCCTGCCCGGCGCCGCCTGAACGTCTGAACCCGGCGGCCGCGCTCGGCAAACGGGGGAGGTCCCCGGCGGAATCCAGCTCGTCGCACTGCCGATCACAGCACTGGTCCGAGAAGGCCCCCCAGCAGCACATTGCGCAAGCCGATACGGACCAAGATCCGGACCATTTCCGGACCAGCCCCCGCCAGAGAGCCGCACCATCTACTGCTTCCGCTGGTCAGCTTGGGTGCAACTGCTGTACCGCCAGCAGACGAAGAATCTGCTGGCGGCTCCGAAAAGTACCGCTTACGGTCACCGCGCGCACTCGGAAGAGCTCGCAGAATGCGCTCCGCAGTTCCGCCGGCAAGGGTCGCGGATTCGAGCCAACGTCGATGGCACCGCGCCAAGCGTCACTCCCACACGCTCGCCGGTTCTGATCGGAAGTGCCAAATCTTCGTCGGCACAGGACGGAATGATGATCGACGACGTGCTCTTTGATACCTCGGGGGCAGCTGATGCATCTGAGTCGTGTCTCGGCGAGCGATCTACGCGCAAGCGTCGAGGGTCCGACGGTCTGCGATCTGCCCGGATGGTTTCGGCGACGGGAGTTCGGGAGCGGACAGGGAGTGCCGTCATCGCCGCGCACATCGCCGAGCGAGTCCCTCCGGCCAGTCCTGTCGGCCCTGCTCGATGTCCTGTTGGGAACGCCCGCTGAAGTTCCACCGCACGACAGTCCCACCACCGAATGCGACCCCGCCAGGGCTGCAGCCGCTCCACCCTCCGACCTCCTTCACGACATCTGGCAGCCAGCCAGAATTTCGGGGATGCTCGGTTCAGCGGGCCGCAACAGACTTCTCCACCACCAGGCCCGCATGGAATGGGGAACACGCCCGAGTCTGGGATCGAGACACGAAGTGCTTACTACCGCGCCGGAGCCCTCCACGCCTCCGATGAACATTCGGCCAGACAGTGTCTCTGCAGTCCGCCCTAAGGCCGGATTTCGCCCGGCAGCCAGACAGCCGCAGACGTGCCCGTTTTCATCCGCACAGATGATCACCGCATCCCCGGCGTCGACACTTCCCGGAGCAGGCTTCTCGGGTCGATCCGTATGCATGTCAGCTATATCTGACACCCTGTCACCGAAGTCGGCACCAGGTCAGCATCAGTACCGCCGGAACCCACTTCAGACCAGCGCGAACCGCCAAGATCATTTGCCAACCCAACGTGGTCTGACCTGCAAAAACAGAGGTCAGAGGCTCACCTTTTAGTCTCACCAGGAGGTACCCATGAAGATGCTCATCAACGTGGCGGAGACGGTGGTCGCGGACGCGCTGCGGGGTATGGCGGCCGCGCATCCCGAGCTGACGGTGGATGTGGACAACCGGGTGATCGTACGGCGGGACGCCCCGGTGCCCGGCAGGGTGGGACTCGTCTCCGGCGGCGGGTCGGGGCACGAACCGCTGCACGGTGGTTTCGTGGGCCCCGGAATGCTGACGGCGGCCTGTCCGGGCGAGGTCTTCACGTCACCGGTGCCGGACCAGATGCTGCGCGCGGCGGCGGCCGTGAACAGCGGCGCGGGCGTGCTGTTCATCGTGAAGAACTACACGGGGGACGTGCTCAACTTCGACATGGCGGCCGAGCTCGCCGAGGACGAGGGCATCCAGGTGGCGAAGGTCCTCGTCAATGACGACGTCGCCGTCACCGACAGTCTGTACACCGCCGGACGGCGCGGCACCGGCGCGACCCTGTTCGTGGAGAAGATCGCGGGCGCCGCGGCCGAGGAGGGCGCGCCGCTGGATCGGGTGCAGGCGCTGGCCCGGCAGGTCAACGAGAACTCCCGCAGCTTCGGTGTCGCGCTGAGCGCCTGCACCACGCCGGCCAAGGGCAGCCCCACCTTCGACCTCCCGCCGGGGGAGCTGGAGCTCGGCGTCGGCATCCACGGCGAGCCGGGCCGGGAGCGGCGCGCGATGATGACCTCGCACGAGATCGCCGACTTCTCGGTCCACGCGATCCTGGAGGACCTGAACCCGCGCAATCCCGTCCTGCTGCTGGTCAACGGCATGGGCGCGACGCCGCTCCTGGAGCTGTACGGGTTCTACGCGGAGGTGAACCGGGTGCTCACCGAGCGCGGGGTGCCCGTGGCACGCACGCTGATCGGGAACTACGTCACCTCGCTGGACATGGCGGGCGCCTCGGTGACGCTGTGCCAGGTGGACGAGGAGCTGCTGCGGCTGTGGGACGCGCCGGTGAAGACGCCCGCGTTGCGCTGGGGCGTGTGAACCCCGGCGGCATCGGCATGATGTCGCCCTCCCGCCTGGTCAACGTTCGTACCACGCAAGGAGATTCTGTGCTCGACGCCGAGTTCTTCCGCCGTTGGATGACGGCGACCGCCGCGTCCGTGGACCGCGAGGCGGAGCGGCTCACCGCTCTGGACTCGCCGATCGGCGACGCCGACCACGGCAGCAATCTGCAGCGCGGCTTCACCGGCGTGGTGACCACGCTGGAGAAGGAGGCGCCGGACACCCCCGGCGCCGTACTCACCCTCGCCGGACGCCGGCTGATCTCCACGGTCGGCGGCGCGTCGGGGCCCTTGTACGGCACCCTGCTCCGTCGTACGGGCAAGGCCCTCGGGGACGCCGCGGAGGTCACCGAGGAACAGTTCGCGGACGCGTTGCGCGAGGGCGTGGACGCGGTGATGGCGCTGGGCGGAGCCGCGCCCGGCGACAAGACCATGATCGACGCGCTGGTGCCCGCGGTGGACGCGCTCGCCGAGTCCTTCGCCGCGGCGAAGACGGCCGCCGAGGAGGGCGCCGTCGCGACGACTCCGCTCCAGGCCCGCAAGGGCCGGGCCAGCTATCTGGGCGAGCGCAGCATCGGGCACCAGGATCCGGGTGCCACGTCCTCGTCCCTGCTGATCGGCGCGCTCGTGGAGGCCCGCGATGAGTGAATCCCCGGGCAGCACGAACCAGTTCGTCGGCATCGTGCTGGTCTCCCACAGCGCCGCCGTCGCCGCCTCGGTCGCCGAGCTGGCGACGGGACTCGCGGGCGGCGACACGACCGCTCCCGTCGCCGCGGCCGGCGGCACGGTGGACGGCGGTCTCGGCACCAGCGCCGAGCTGATCTCCGCGGCGGCCGCCTCGGTGGACCGCGGCGCCGGAGTCGCCGTGCTCACCGACCTGGGCAGCGCGGTCCTCACCGTGAAGGCCCTGCTGGCGGAGGGGGACGAGCTCCCCGACAACAGCCGTCTGGTGGACGCGCCCTTCGTCGAGGGCGCGGTGGCCGCGGTCGTCACGGCCTCGACGGGAGCCGACCTCGCGGCGGTCGAGGCGGCGGCCGCGGAGGCGTACACCTACCGGAAGGTGTGAGAGCAGGGGCTGGAGCGTGTGAGTGCGGCCGCGGGCCACCGCCCTGGGCCTTCGCCGCGGAGGGTGCCCGGGTCCTGGTGGCCGACCTCAACGTCGAGGGCGCCGAGAAGGTCGTCGAGGAGATAGCGGCGGCCGGTGGCGCCGCCGTGGCCGTGACGGGCGACCTGAGCGAGCAGTCCGTGGTCGACCAGGTGACCGCGACCGCCGTGGAGCAGTTCGGCAGGGTGGACGTACTGGTCGACAACGCCGGGATCATGGACCGCATGTCGGCGGTCGGTGAGGTCGGCGACGCGGAGTGGGAGCGGGTCATCCGGGTCAATCTCACCGCTCCCTTCCTGCTCACCCGGGCGGTGCTCCCGCACATGCTGGAAGCGGGCAAGGGCGCCATCGTGAACACCGCCTCCGAGGCGAGCCTGCGCGGCAGCGCCGCCGGCGCCGCGTACACCGCCTCGAAGCACGGCATCGCGGGGCTCACCAAGTCCCTGGCCGTGACGTACCGCGACAAGGGCATCCGGGCCGACGCCATCGCCCCCGGCGGCACGAAGACCGCCATCACCGTGGACGCCGACCGCGACGCTCTCGGCCCGCGGGTCCTCGCCTCGTACATGGGCAAGGTGGGCACCGCGGCCGAGGCCGAGGAGCAGGCCGCCGCCATCCTGTTCCTCGCCTCCGACGCGGCGAGCAACATCAACGGCGCGATCCTGCCCGTCGACAACGGCTGGTCGGCGGTCTGACGGCCTTGCGCCCCTGGGGGAACCGCCCTCGATGGAATCGCACCTGATGGAACCGACACCGCCGCCGCTCAGCCGCCGCGCACGAACTCCTGGGCCAGTCGCTCACCCGCCGTCACGGCTGCCGCGTGATCCTCGATGGGCGACACCTGGGAGTCCTTGAACGCGATGTAGGTGACTCCGGAACTCGTCCCGCCACCGTGCGGGTCGGGGCGGATGCCGAGCGCCTTGGCGGTGGCGTAGGAGGCCTCGCCGATGATTCCGTGCGGTCCGGTGTCGCCCACCACCGCGTACTGGACCCGGTCCTGGTAGATCACCGCGACCACCGAGCCGCCTCGGATGCCGTGGACGCGGTGGTCCCAGATACCACTGGGTGTGGGCACCACGACGTACGGGAGGGTCTCGGCGCTCAGGTACCGCCCGTCGGACTGCTGATACGCGGTGGTCCCGGAGAAGAGCGGGTCGTTCCGCCCGTTGCACACGAGACCGGGGCGGCCGTCGCAGTCGATGTCCATGTCCGCCTTCCAGAACACCGCGCCCCGCGTGCCGCAGACGGGAATCTCGGCGCTGCTGCCGTCGTCGGAGCGATAGCGCCCCTTCGAGACGGGCACGCAGTCACGGACCTTGGCGAGCAGATCGGCGGCGCGCACCTTCCCCTCCCGCACCGCCACGGGCGGGCTCGGACGGGCGGCAGGAAACGGGGCGGGAAACGGGGCGGGAGAGAGCAGGGCCACGCTGGCCGCAGCCAGCGTCAGCGACTGAACACGCACGATAAAAGACCCTCTCCTGGGGGATATTGACGGTCGTTCGGCAAAATTTGGCGTGTTTCAGACGATGCGTCCACTGGGATGGGGCCGGACGGCGCACGGCGGGCCCGACGGCGGCACGGCGGGTACACGGCAGATCGGCGGGGGCCTGGTGGATTCGGCGGGGGCCCGGCGGATTCGGCGGGTGCATTGCGGCCGAGAGCCCGAGCCGTGGTGGACCCGGGCCTCTCGACCGCCCTCGCCGGCGCGGCATCAGCGACGACAGCGGTCCGCGCCGTGGGCACGAACTCCCCTGTCGAGAGGGTGAGTTCATACCGCGTCAGGCATCAGCATACGTAGCCCGAGGACGGTCCGACGAACGGCCACCGCCCCCTTGATGTGGCCGCGTCAGCCGTGTCTTATAGGTACAGACCAATCCCGTCGAGGGAAGGCAGGCCGGTGCGACGCGTTTCCCTTGGGTTGATCTGCGGCTCGCTGCTCGTGCTCACCGCGTGCGGGGGAGGTGCGGGAGCCGACGGCGGGGGTGAGCGGCTGCCCCCGGCCCCGATGGGAGTCACCGCGACGGCGGGCAGCGCGACCACCGTGCACGTCATGTGGAACAGCGTCTCCGGGGAAGTGAAGGTCACCGGCTACGAGGTGTACCGCGGCACCACACGGGTCGAGCGGGTGCCCGCCGACGAACACATGGTGGACGTCACCCGACTGGCCCCGTCCACGAAGTACGTCTTCACTGTCCGGGCCCTGGACGCCGACGGGAACCCCGGACCGCCCAGCGAGCCGGTGCGCGCCACCACTCCGGTCGCGGCCGCCGCCGACCGCACGCCCCCGACCCGCCCCGAACGCCCCCACGGCAGGGCGGTCGGAAGCCGGGCGGCCCAGCTGGAGTGGTCGGCGTCGACGGACGCCCGGGGCGTGGTCTCGTACGACGTCTACCAGGGCGGCTCGAAGATCCACAGCGTGGGCGGCGGACAGACGGCGACCGTCGTCACCGGGCTGAGGCCCGGCACCGCGTACGCCTTCACCGTGCGAGCCCGCGACGCGGCGGACAACCTCTCCCCCGCGAGCGCCGTCGTCCGGCTCACCACCGCGCCGGGCGCGGACGACGGCCGCGGCACCGCGCCGACCGGGTTCCGCGCGACTTCCCACCGCACGGACGGGGCGTACTACCTCGACCTGTCCTGGCTGCCGCCGCGGACGGACGGGGTGATCACGGAGTACCGGATCGACCTGGACGGCCGACAGGCGACCTCACTCGTCTGGGGCGGCACACCGCCCAGCGGCAGGGCCACCTACAGCTTCTACGTGGGACGGGAGGCCGGGGTCGCCTACCGGGTGCGGATCAGGGCGAAGCTGCCGGACGGCACCTGGGGCGGGTTCTCGGCGGAACGGACGGTGACGACGGGCTCCGCCACGGGTGGGAACACGGACACCCCGAAATAGGCGAACCGTAGGCTCACCCCTGTGCCCCATAGTGAACCCGATGCCTCTACGGCTCCCCTGGACATCTCCCTGCTGCGCACCTTCCTCGCCGTGCACCGCGCGGGGTCGTTCACGGCGGCCGCACGGCTGCTCGGTCTGTCCCAGCCGACGGTGACGACACAGATGCGGTCACTGGAGGAGCAACTGGGACGGGAGCTGTTCGAACGGCAGCCACGGGGCGTGGTGCCCACGTCGGTGGCGGACGAACTCGCCTCGGAGGTCGCCGCACCCCTGGACGCGCTCGCGGCGGTCGCGGACCGCCGCGGAACCGGCGCCGACCAGCCGCCGGACCCGGTGCACCTGGCGGGCCCGGCCGAGCTGCTGTGCACACGCGTCCTGCCTGCGCTGGCGCCGCTGACCGCACGGGGCGTACGTCTGCGCGTCACTCCCGGCCTCACCGACGAGCTGCTGGACGGGCTGCGCGGCGGCCGCTTCGACCTGGTCATCGCCACGACCCGGCCGCGCGGTCGCACCCTGACCGCCGTGCCGCTGATGGACGAGGAGTTCGTGCTCGTCGCCGCCCCGTCGTGGGCCGAGCGCATCGACCCGGCCCGAGTGGCGACCGAGGGGCCCGCCGCACTGCACGGCGCACCCCTGGTGACGTACGCCGAGGATCTGCCCATCGCCCGGCGCTACTGGCGGCATGTGTTCGGCGTACGGCTGACCGGCCAGGCATCCATCACGGTGCCCGACCTGCGGGGCGTGCTGGCCGCGGTGATCGCGGGCGCCGGGATCACCGTGCTCCCCCGCTATCTGTGCCTCGACGCACTGGCCTCCGGTGCCCTGGTGCCCCTGCTGTCCCCCGAGGAACCGCCCATCAACACCGGGTACCTCACCCAGCGGCCGGGCTCGTCGGACAACCCGCATGTGGCGGTTGTGCGAGAGCGGCTGCTGCAGGCGGGTCGCACGTGGTGATGACGGATGACAGACGAGAGACAGCAGATGGCAGATGACAGATGACAGATATCGTCATCCGTCATCTGTTACCCGTCATCTGTTACCCGTTATCCGCTACCCGTCAGCTGTCATCCGCACGGAGAGAATCACCAGCGAAACGCGGGATCCATCCGCCGGACGAACGAATTCGTCACCTACCCGGTCCCCGTCCACGTGCGCCCCGAGCCGGAGGCGCATTGGCTCTCCCTGAGGCAGCACGGGCCTTTCCAATCCTCGGCGGCGCATGGGATGTACCGCCAACCGTGCCGCTGGAGGGCAGTCCTATGCGTACTTCTCAGATATCTCTCCGCTCCGGCCTGACCGTGGCCGCCGTCGCTGCGCTTCCGCTCACCCTGACCGCTCCGTCGGCCGCCGCCTTCGGTTCGGGGATCTCGGTGAGCACCAGCGGGTCCAGCGTCTCGGTCACCACCAATTCCTGCCCGAGCAACGGCAGCAGTTTCGGCAACGCCTCGCTGCTCGCCAATGGGCAGCTGAACTTCTCCCAAGGCCGCCAGATGCCGTTGTCCGGAACGAGCGCCACTCAGTCGGCGGTCTGGTCCAACGTCAGCGCCGGCACCTATACCGTCATCGTGGTCTGCCAGGACGGGACGACGGCCGGTACGCAGTCCGTCATCGTCTCGACCAGCGCGGTCCCCAAGGTCACCAAGACCCCCAGGATCTCCTCGACCTCCTTGCCCTCCGTGCCCTCCTCGCCGTCGCTCGGCGTGTTGGGCGGTCTCGGCGGGTCCACCAAGGACTACAGGACCGCCACGCTGGTGGGCGGTGGCGCGCTGGTGGCGTCGGGCGTCGTGGCAACCGCCTGGTACCTGCGCCGCCGGGCCAAGCCCCACCGGCTCTGATCCCGGGGCCCGTCGCACCGGTGGCCGTCCGTCCGACTACGGTCCGTTGGACGGCCGACTCCGGTCGAGAGGCCGGCCCCTACTGCTCGTCGAGGTGCTCGAACTCGTCCAGTGCATGGGTCAGCCACTGGGTCCAGAAGGTCTCCAGGTCGATCCCGGCACGCAGCACCAGATGCCGCAGCCGGTCCTGGGGAGCGTCCTTGCCGGGCGGGAAGTCGCGCTTCTGGATCTCCTCGTACTCGGCCAACTGCCTTTGGTGCAGGTCGAGATGGCGGCGCAGGTCCGTCGCGATGCCCGCGGTGCCGACGACGGCCGAGGCGCGCAGCCGCAGCAGCATCGTGTCCCGCATGGGCTTCGGGTCCTGGGACGCGGAGGTCCAGCGGGCCAGTTCGTCGCGGCCCGCCGGCAGCACCTCGTAGCTCTTCTTCTGTCCCCGGGCCGGCTGTTCGGACGGCAGGGCGCGGATGTAGCCCTCGGACTCCAGTCTTCCCAGCTCGCGATAGATCTGCTGATGCGTCGCCGACCAGAAGTAGCCGATCGACTTGTCGAACCTCCGGGTCAGTTCGAGACCCGACGACGGCTTCTCGAGCAGGGCGGTGAGGATCGCGTGCGGGAGTGACATGGGGTCATCCTAGGGATGACGGACCGAGGCCCCGGGCGCGACCGCTCCGGCCGCGGCTCGGCCGGTCACAGCGCCGCCGCCAGCTCCGTGCCCTGCTTGATGGCGCGCTTGGCGTCCAGCTCGGCGGCCACGTCGGCACCGCCGATGAGGTGCACGCTGCGTCCCGCCGCGGACAGTTCCTCGTACAGGTCGCGGCGCGGCTCCTGGCCGGTGCACAGTACGACGGTGTCGACCTCCAGGACCTGGCTGTGGCCCTCGACGGTGACGTGCAGTCCGGCGTCGTCGATCCGGTCGTACTGGACGCCCGGGACCATGGTGACGCCCCGGTGCTTGAGTTCGGTGCGGTGGATCCAGCCGGTGGTCTTGCCGAGTCCGGCGCCGACCTTGGAGGCCTTGCGCTGGAGGAGGTGGACCGTGCGGGGCGGGGCGGGGCGCTCGGGTGCGGCGAGGCCGCCGGGTGCCTGGTAGTCCATGTCGACGCCCCAGTGGCGGAAGTACGTCGCCGGGTCCTCGCTCGCCTTGTCGCCGCCGTCGGTCAGGTACTCGGCGACGTCGAAGCCGATGCCGCCGGCGCCGAGGATCGCGACCCGGTCGCCGACGGGGGCGCCGTCGCGCAGGACGTCGAGGTAGCCGAGGACGCTGGGGTGGTCGACTCCGGGGATCTCGGGGGTGCGCGGGGCGACGCCGGTGGCGACCACGATCTCGTCGTAGGCGGAGACGTCCTCGGCGGCGACGCGGGTGTTCAACCGGACGTCCACGCCGTGCAGTTCGAGCTGGGTGCGGAAGTAGCGGATCGTCTCGTCGAACTCCTGCTTGCCGGGGACCTTGCGGGCCACGTTGAGCTGGCCGCCGATCTCGCTCGCGGCGTCGTAGAGGGTGACGTCGTGGCCGCGTTCGGCCGCGGAGACCGCGCAGGCCAGGCCGGCGGGCCCGGCGCCGACCACGGCGACGCGCTTGCGCAGCCGGGTCGGGGCGAGGACGAGCTCCGTCTCGTGGCAGGCGCGCGGGTTAACCAGGCAGGAGGTGATCTTCCCGCTGAAGGTGTGGTCGAGGCAGGCCTGGTTGCAGCCGATGCAGGTGTTGATGGCCTCCGGCCGCCCGGCCGCCGCCTTGGCCACGAAGTCGGGGTCGGCGAGCATCGGCCGGGCCAGCGACACCATGTCGGCGTGGCCGTCGGCGAGCAACTGCTCGGCGAGTTCGGGGGTGTTGATGCGGTTGGTGGTCACCAGGGGGATGGAGACCGCGCCCATGACCTTCTTGGTCACCCAGGTGTAGGCGCCGCGGGGCACGGAGGTCGCGATGGTGGGGATACGGGCCTCGTGCCAGCCGATGCCGGTGTTGATGATCGTCGCTCCGGCCGCCTCGACGGCCCGGGCGAGCGTGATCACCTCGTCCAGGGTGGAGCCGCCCGGCACCAGGTCCAGCATGGAGAGCCGGTAGATGATGATGAAGTTCTCGCCGACGGCCTCGCGCACACGCCGCACGATCTCGACGGGGAGGCGCATGCGGTTCTCGTACGAGCCGCCCCAGCGGTCCTCGCGTTTGTTGGTCTGGGCGGCGATGAACTCGTTGATCAGATAGCCCTCGGAGCCCATGATCTCGACGCCGTCGTACCCGGCCCGCTGCGCGAGCTCGGCGGCGCGGGCGTAGTCGTCGATGGTCCGCTCGACCTCGGCGTCGGTGAGCGCGTGCGGCGGGAAGGGGCTGATGGGGGCCTGCAGGGCGCTCGGGGCGACCAGGTCCTGGTGGTAGGCGTAGCGCCCGAAGTGCAGGATCTGCATGGCGATCTTCCCGCCCTCGCGGTGCACCGCGGCGGTGATCTCCGTGTGCTGCTCGGCCTCCGCCTCGGTGGTCAGCTTCGCGCCGCCCTCGTACGGCCGTCCCGCGTCGTTGGGCGCGATGCCGCCGGTGACGATGAGACCGACGCCGCCGCGGGCCCGGGTCGCGTAGAACTCCGCCATGCGCTCGAAGCCGCGCTCGGCCTCTTCCAGGCCCACGTGCATGGAGCCCATGAGCACGCGGTTGGGCAGCGTGGTGAAGCCCAGGTCGAGCGGGTTCATCAGGTGCGGGTAACGGCTCATCGGGACCTCCGTGCGCGGTGTCGTGTGTCTGTTGTAGACGACGGACAACGCCTTATGCAACTAGTTGCACAATGATGGAGGTCACTCGACGAGGGCCGACCCCGCTCTGTGACGACGGCCGACCCAGCTCCGCGATGAGGGCCGACCCCGCTCCGTGGCAACGTCCGGGCCCGCTCTGCGGCAATGTCCGGGCCCGCTCCGTGGCGACGGGCGGGCCCGGACGCTCGCCGAGCCCGCCTCGCAGGTCAGGCCGCCCGCGAGGGCCTGGTGCCGATCACCACGTTCGCGTACAGCTCGTCGGAGACGGCCAGCGTGGCGGTCAGGCCGCCGCGGGCGAAGGCCTCGACGGCCGCGGGTGCCTGGCGCTCGCTGGTCTCGACCAGGAGGCAGCCGCCCGGGGCCAGCCAGCGGGGCGCCTCGGCGGTGACGCGGCGCAGGACGTCGAGGCCGTCCGCGCCGCCGTCGAGGGCGACGAGCGGTTCGTGGTCGCGGGCTTCCGGCGGCAGCAGGCCGACCTCGTGCGTGGGTACGTACGGCACGTTGGCGGTGAGGACGTCGACGCGGCCGCGCAGCGCCTCGGGCAGGGCCTCGAACAGGTCGCCCTGGTGGACGTGCCCGCCGAAGAGTGCGACGTTGCGGCGCGCGCAGCGCACGGCGGCGGGGTCGATGTCCGCGGCGTGCAGTTCGGGCCCGCCGAGGGCGGCGGCCAGTGCGGCACCCACCGCGCCGGAGCCGCAGCACAGGTCCACGACGAGGGCGGCGCCGCGCGCGCGAGTCACGGCCTGGTCGACGAGGAACTCCGTGCGGCGGCGGGGTACGAAGACGCCCGGCTCGACGACGATGCGCAGGCCGTGGAACCCGGCCCAGCCGAGGACGTGTTCGAGCGGGAGTCCCGAGACGCGCCGGTCCACCATGGCGGTGACCTCGTCCGGGGTGCGTGCGGTGGAGAGGATCAACTCCGCCTCGTCCTCGGCGAAGACACAGCCCGCGGAGCGGAGCGCGGCGACAACGGAATCGAAAAGAGGGGGCATGAGAGCCGAGAAGCCTTTCGGTGAGCCGAAGGGCGCTCTCGCGGTCACCTACAGGTGGCGATCCGCAGGGTCCTGAGGTGAGAGCACCCGACCTGACACAGCGGTAATGGGTCTCACCTCCTCGGCAACTCCCGGGCTGGGGTGGTCCGCAGCCAGGACGGTCACCTTACAGGAACGGCCGGACGGCGATGGAGGCGCTCCCTCTCCTCGCGCCGGTCACGGACCGCCAAGTTGTACTATGCAACTAGAGAGGAAGGAGCTCCCGTGAATGCAGCCGACGCGTCCGTCGAGACCATCCAGCGTGAGATGACGGCCTTCGCCCGCCGCGCCCGGGCCTCGGCGGGGCGTATGCATCCGGAGCTGTCGTTGGTCTCGTACACCCTGCTGGGTCATCTGGAGGAGAGCGGCGGCTGTCGTGCCACCGACCTCGCGGCGCACTACGCGTTGGACAAGTCCACGGTGAGCCGGCAGGTGACGGCGCTGGAGCGGGCCGGACTCATCGAACGCCAAGTCGACCCCGAGGACCACCGGGTGCAGGTGCTGCGGCTGACGGAGGCGGGCACCCGGATCCTCGCCCAGGTCACCGAGAGCCGCCGGATCGCGTTCCGTGAGCGGCTCGCGGACTGGCCGGCGGCGGACCTGGAGCGGTTCGCCGCCTACCTGGTGCGGTACAACACGGCGGCGGCCGGAGCACCGCCCGCCGCGCAGGCCTCCGGGAGCTGAGGCTTCACCGCCGGAGGCCTTCGGGGGCCGTCAACGAACCCCCGCGGCTTGGCCGTCCGTCAGGTGCTCCGGAACCCGTGCCGCCATGAACCGCGTGCTGCGGCGCAGCTTGAAGCCCAGGGACTCGTAGAGCCGGATGGCGTTGGTGTTGCTCCCGGCGGTGTGCAGGAAGGGGGTCTCGCCGCGTTCGCGGATGCCGTGCGCCACGGCCAGGATCAGGCGGGAGGCGAGCCCCTCGCCACGGAAGTCCGGGTCGGTGCAGACCGCGCTGATCTCGGTCCAGCCCGGCGGGTGCAGCCGCTCCCCCGCCATGGCGATCAGCGCGCCGCCGCGCCGGATGCCGAGATAGGTGCCGAGCTCGACGGTGCGTGGCAGGAAGGGACCGGGCCTGGTGCGCTCCACCAGGTCCAGCATCTCGGGTACGTCGGCGGGGCCGAGCCGCACCGCCTCGGCGTCCGGCGCCGCGGCGAGTCCGTCGTCGACAAGCTGGACGCCGTCCAGGCTGAAGGTCACCTCCCAGCCCTCCGGGGTCGGTCCGACGTAGCCGGCCAGCGGTACCTCGGCGCCGGGGCCGACGAGGGCGGCGACGTCCGCCCAGTCGTCATCGGTCGGATCGTCGGGCAGCGCCAGCCACGGCGACACGTCGACGCGATAGCGCAGGACACGGCCCCGGCGTTCGGCGAAGTGGGCGTGCGGGCCGGTCAGCGAGGCGAGGGCCGGGTTGTCCAGCGGGTGCGTGGCTCCAGTCGGCGGACGGGGGATCGTGACGCGACGGGCGCTCATCGGGCGACCTCGATCACGATCTTGCCGCGGACGTGGCCTTCCTCGACCGTGCGCAGCGCCTCGGCGGCCCGGTCGAGGGGGAAGGTCCCCGTCACGAAGGGCCTCAGCCGGCCGTCGGCCACCAGGCGCGCCACCTCGTCGAGGACGGCTGCGGTGCGGGCGCGTTCGACGGGTCCTCCCCCGAGCCGGGCGACCGTCTCCCGGTCGGCGCCGGTGATCAGCTTCGTACGGTCGTCCAGCAAGGTCGCCGCGGCTTCCAGCACCTCACCCCCGACCAGGTCGAAGACGGCGTCCACCCCGTCCGGCGCGACGGCCCGCACCCGCTCGGCCAGATCCGGTCCCGACGGGACGTGCACGGCCCCGAGCTCCTCGACGAAGTCCTTCTTGCCCTCGCTCGCGACGCCGACCACGGTGAGCCCGAGGGCGCGTGCGATCTGCGTGGCCGCGACACCGACGCCACCGCCCGCACCGGTGATCAGCACGGTCGCGCCGGAGAGCAGGCCGAGCTGGTGGATCCCGTCGTACGCGGTCGCCGCGGCGACGGGCAGGGCCGCCGCGTCGGTGAAGGAGAGCGCGGCGGGCTTGTGGGCGGTGACCGCGGTCGGCAGCAGGGCGTACTCGGCGTATCCGCCGGCCACCGCACTGCCGAAGACCTCGTCCCCCACGGTGAACCCGGTCACGTCGGGACCGAGCTCCTCGACGACGCCCGCGACCTCGTTGCCGAGGACGGCGGGAAGCTCGCGTGCCCCGCCGCCGGGGCGGGCGTATCCCGTCCGCTGCTTCCAGTCGACGGGGTTCACACCCGCCGCGCGGACCGCCACGAGTACCTGGCCGGGGCCCGGGCTCGGCCGGTCCTGCTCCACCAGGGCCTCGGTCTCCGGTCCGCCGTACCGGGTGAAGACGTACGCCTTGGGCATCTGCTTCCTCGCTCTCCTCCGCCGCACCGCGGGCGGCACTATCGGCAAGGAAGATCACGGCGCGGCTATTCCCGGGCCCCGGGAGAGTTCATACGGCCGCAATGATCGAGATCCCGCCCGGGCCCGGAGCACGGCCCGCGGCCACGTACGGTTGAACCGCCACGTACGGTTGAACATGTAAGCACCGATCACGCTCGATCCACGGGCCGCCGTACCCGACGGCCTGGAGGCACCACCGCCATGAACGTCACCCGAGCCTTCACCGGGCGCCCCCGCGTCGACAACGCCGGACTGCCGCCCGGCCAGTACGACGCGGGCGACGACTGGCCCGTCCTGTCCGCCGAGGTCACCCCCGACCTGGCGCCCGCCGACTGGACCTTCCGGGTCGACGGGCTGGTGGCCGAGCCGCGTACCTGGACCTGGGAGCAGGCGCACGGGCTGCCCGCCTCGGCGTACGAGGGCGACATCCACTGTGTGACGAGCTGGTCGAAGTTCGGGGTGCGTTTCGGGGGTGTCTCCCTGGACGCGTTCCTGGACACCGTGCGCCCGGACGTGTCCGCCACCCACGTGGTCGCCTACTCGCACACCGGGTACACCACGAACCTCCCGCTCGCCGACATCACCGGCGGTCGTGCCTGGATCGTCTGGGAGTACGAGGGGAAGCCGCTGCCCGCCGAACACGGCGGCCCGGCGCGGCTGATCGTGCCGCACCTGTACTTCTGGAAGAGCGCCAAGTGGATCGCGGGCCTCAGGCTCCTCGACCACGACGAGCCGGGCTTCTGGGAGCAGAACGGCTACCACGCACGCGGCAACCCCTGGGAAGAACAGCGCTACTCCGGTGACTGAGACGATGACCGACACGTTCGTACCGCCCACCCGGTTCGCCGTGCCCGGGCGGATCGCGGTGAGCAACCGGGCCGCCGCCACCTGGCAGACCGCCACGCTCACCGAGATCCGCCGGGAGACACCGGCCGCCACCACCTTCCGGTTCGCGGTGCCGGAGTGGACGGGGCATCTGCCCGGACAGCACCTGATGCTGCGGCTGACCGCCGGGGACGGGTACGTGGCGCAGCGTCACTACTCCCTCGCGTCACCGCCCGACGACACCGGGCACATCGAACTCACCCTCGACCACGTCGAGGGCGGCGAGGTCTCCGGCTGGTTCCACACGGTGGCGAAGCCCGGTG
This sequence comes from Streptomyces olivochromogenes, assembly GCF_001514115.1. Classification (GTDB taxonomy): domain Bacteria; phylum Actinomycetota; class Actinomycetes; order Streptomycetales; family Streptomycetaceae; genus Streptomyces; species Streptomyces olivochromogenes. The sequence goes on along the minus strand of NZ_KQ948459.1, from coordinate 411,580 downwards.
ACTCGGTCGAGGTGCGCGGCCCGCTCAGCGGGTTCTTCGCCTGGCCCGGCGACCGGCCCGCGCTGCTCGTCGGCGCCGGCTCCGGTGTCGTACCGCTGATGTCGATGCTGCGCCACCACCGGGCCCGCGCACTGGACGTGCCGCTGCGGCTGGTCGTCTCCGCGCGCGGCCCCGAAGAGCTCATCTACGCGCGGGAGTACGGCGCCGAGACCACGCCCGTCTTCACGCGCACCGCCCCCGAGGGGATGGCCGTGGGACGGCTGGCGGCCGCGCATCTGGCGCCCCTGCTGGCCGAGCGGCCGCCCGGTGGGTGGGAGGCCTATGTGTGCGGCTCCAACGGGTTCGCGGAGCACGCCTCGCGGCTGCTGGTGGAGGCCGGGCAGCCGGTGGACCGCATTCGTATCGAACGCTTCGGCTGAGACGTAGTCATCCGCCGAGACCGGTCGGCTGAGACGTCCTCACCCGTCGAACCCGGTCGGCCGAGACATACTCACCCGTCGAACCGGGTCGGCTCAGACGTCCTCGCCCGTCGAACCCGGTCAGTCGTGTGGAACGACCGCCACCGGGCAGTCGGCGTGCCGGATCAGCGACCGCGCGGCGCGGCCCGGGCCCCGGCCCGAGCGGCGCCCGACGACCAGCAGACCGGCCCGCGTGGACGCCTCCAGCAGACGGGGGCCGGGATCGCCGTCGACGCGGTGCTCGCGGACCGTGGTCCCGGGGAACCTGTGGCGCCACGGCCGCAGTGTGCTGGTGGGCAGGGTCCACGGGTGCACCACGTGCAGCGGCGCCGAGCGGACGGCGGCCGTGTCGAAGGCGTAGCCGATCAGGTCGTCGGCCGAGGCGTCCGGATCGAGTCCGAGGACGACCGGCAGGTAGGGCGCCGTACTCGGCGGTGAGCCGTCGACGACGGGAACCCGTTCGTCCTCGGGGAGTTCGCCCGCGCGCACCAGCACGACGGGGCGGTCGGCGCGGGCCGCGACGCCGAGGGCGACCGAGCCGACCGGGAATCCCGCGCTCCCCGTACGGCCGCGCGAGCCGAGGACCAGCGTCTCCGCCTCGACGGCCGCGGCGAGCAGCGCCGGGACCGCAGGTGCCGCGGTGCGGCGGGCGATGATGTCCAAGGCCGGGTGGGCGTAGGAGAGTTCGATGGCGGCCCGGTCGAGTGCGGCGCGGGTGCACCCGGCGGGAACGTCGATTTCGTTGGTCTCGTCGATGTCGAAGTCGACGCCGGAAACGGCCGGTTCGGTCCCCGCGTGCAGCAGCCGCAGGGGGAGCCGGCGGCGCTGTGCCTCGCGGGCGGCCCAGTCGGCCGCGGCCAGGCTGGGTCGCGAGCCGTCGATGCCCACGGTGATCGTCCGCGTGTCGGTGCTCATGGCTCCTGCCTTCCCTGAGGGTGCGACCGCGGGCAACCGCCTTTCGTGCGGGGGGCGGTTACGCGCCAGTGCGCGTCGAGTGCTGCTGGATGGGCACAGGTCATGGTGGCTCCTGTTCGCTGCGCGGAGTGGTTCGCGGGTTCCACAGGAGGCGCGGATCAGTCACGCCGGGTGAGCCGAATCGTCCCGGTACGGGGTCCGTCCGGCCCTCCGCGGGCAAGGCCGTGGAGGCGAGGAGGTGAAGATGCGTACCCGGGTACGCGGTTGGCGCTGGCGCCGCAATCCGCTGCGCCGCCGCTCGGACGTCGTCGAGGCGTGGACGGTACTGGCCGTCGTCGTGCTGTTGTTCGCCGGTGCGCCGCTGGCCGGAGCCGCTGTGGGGTGGTGGCGGTACGACAGCGCACAGGCACGGGCGGCGACACAGCGCGCCGAGCGGCAGCGGGTGAGCGCCGTACTCGTCGAGACCGCGCCCGCGGCGGTGCCCTCGCCGCAGGGTGCCAGGCTGCCCACGTTCCGGGTGAAGGTGCGCTGGAACGAGCCGGGCAAGGGGCCCCGGACCGGTGAGGCCCTGGTCCCCGCGGGCGGGCAGCGCGGCGACCGCGTCGCCGTCTGGCTCGATGCGCGCGGCCGGAACGTCGGTCCGCCGGTGAGTACCGGCGCGGTCTGGCAACACGCGCTGACGACGGGGGTGTCGACCGCCGCGGGGGTCGTGGCCGTCGTGCTCGCCTGGCACTTCGCCGTACGGCGGATCGCCGTGCGTCGCCGTCTGGCCGAGTGGGAGCGGGAGTGGGCGCGTACGGGGCCCAAGTGGCGACGGCACACGGCTTGATGGCGGGGGTACCACCCGTCCCGCGTCTTTTTCGCGCACCCCGTGCTGCGGTCCGGCGGCGGACGTGCCTACGGTGTCGGCAGCGGCCGGTGCGCCACCGACTCGGGAAGGACGCCATGCCCACGCTGATCAACCTGTGCGAGGAGCCCGACTTCTGCCTTCGGTTCGTCAACGGGGGTCCGATGGCCGACCGCGCGGTCGATTCCGTACGCGCCCTGTCCCTGGCCGCGACCGCGGGCGGCTCGCTGGGTGATGTGCGGGACGCGCTGGTGGTGATCGGTGACTTCTGGGCTTCCGGGCGGACGTCCGTGCACGAGGGGGTCGAGCCGTTGCTGCGTGAGCTGTCGCGGCAGCGGGCCGCCGGACTCGCCGTGGTGGTCGGGCAGCACGGCGCACAGTCCGTTCCGGTGCTGATCCGCAGCTCGGCCGTCCGCCTCGGCGTACCGCTGCTGACCACGACGAAGGAGCTGCACGACTGGCACGAACTGATCCCGCGGCTGCGCGAGTACCGCTACCGGCAGGCCGAATGGCACGCCGATCAGCTCACCGCGCTGCTGAACCGGCTTCCGGACCGGCTCGCCGACCCGCACACGGCCACGGATGCGGACACGGACGCGGACGCGGACTCGATGCAGCGGATCGCGGACTGGCTGGCGGCCGCCGTGGACGCCGAAGTGGTGGTCAGTGATCCCCTGCGCGGTGTCCTGGCCGCCGCGCCCGACGTCCTCACTCGGCAGCCCCCTCGCACCGCCTTCCCCCGGACGCGGACGGAGTCGCTCCCGCTGAGCGCCGCCGGTTCCGGCGCGGTGCTGGCGGTGACCCCCCGCCGTCCGCTCGACGACGGCCGCACCGAGTTGCTGGGGCACGCGGCGAGGGCGCTGGGTCTCATCGACCGGACTCGGATGCGGGACCAACTGGCGGAGACCCGGCGCGAGGTGCAGCTGAGCGTCCTGCAACTGCTGATGGTGGGTGAGGAGGTGGCGGCCCAGCGCGTGCTGGCCGGCCTCGCGCCGGGGCTGCTGGCGACCGAGTCGGTGCGTGTCCACGTGATCGACTGCGCGCGGGAGGACCGTGAAGTGGCGCTCCGGCAGGCGGAGGACGCACTCGCCGGACGCGCGCTGCTGGCACGGTGCCCGGTGTTCAATCACCTGATCGTGGTCGATCCGCTGCAGACGGACGAGGACGCTCCGGGCGGTGTGTGGCACACGCTGGAGGCCGTCGTCGCCGCACTGCCCGGGCACTCCATGGGCGGCAGCCGGGTGTACGCGCTGAGCAGTGTGGCGGACGCCTACACGCAGGCGGCCGGCACCCTCGTGACGGCGCGCCGGACGGTCGGCCGGGTCGCGCTCGCCGAACAGCGTGCCGACCTGTTGGACGTCCTGCCGCCGGCCACGGCCCGGCGGTGGGCGGGCACGCTGCTGCGCCCGCTGCTCACCCTGCCGGCCGGGCAGCGCGAACAGCTCGTACGGACACTGGAGTTGGGGCTCGAGTTCCCGCACACGGCCGTCGGCCGGCTGCTCGGCATCCACCGCAACACGGTGACGCACCGCATCAGCAAGGGCTTCGGTCTGCTCGGTCTCGAGCGCGGTCAGGTCCTGGACCGGGTGGTGGTCTCGACGGCGCTCCAGGTCGTCGTGAAGTACGGTCATGACGCGCACTCGGCCGACCCGGCGGCGGACTTCACCGCGATGGTGTCCGCTCCGGAGGTCCGTGCCTGGGCCGACTCGTTCCTCGAGCCGCTGCGGGCCGACCGCCGCGATCTGCTGCGCACGCTCCGGGTCTGGCTGGAGAACGACACCCACACCGGGCGGACGGCCGCCGCGCTCGACCTGGCACCGGTGACGGTCCGCAGTCACCTGCGGGCCGCCGCGCCGCTGATCCAGCGCGACCTGCCCGTGGGCCCGGACGAGACGGAGGCGCTCGACGGGAACGGGAACGAGCACGAGCAGGCGCTCAGCGGCGTACGCCCGCTGGCGTTCGCGCTGCATGCCGGCACCGGCCGCCCCTGCCTGCCGGCCGCCTGAACCCGCCCCTCACCGGCGCCGGACTGTGCACCGGTGAGGTGACGCGCCGCCGTCCTGTGCACCGGAACGGCTCCCGTCCGCCCCGGCGGCGCGTCCGGCGGCCCGACTGTGCACACGTGACGTGGCACGGCGGGACGGCGCTTCCTAACGTGGCGCTCGCCCGCCCGACGCCGTGTCGGAGCCGGCGCGAAGGAGGTCGCCGTGAACGCCAACCGCTGGTCCCGCAAGAGCGAGGACGACCGGGCCGGGCGACGTGACTGCGGCTGGTCCGTGGCCCTGGCCCTCGGCCCCGGTGACTGACCGAAGGGAGGTCTGGCGGCCCTCCGGCGTCACACGTACGGTGTGATCATCCGCACCCGTGACGTCAAAAGGTGGTCCTTCATGGCCCAGTTCGACCTCCCCCTCGACGAACTTCGCGCATACCGCAGCGCGTCCGCCGAGCCCGAGGGCTTCGACACCTTCTGGGCCAAGACCCTCCAAGAGACGCGGGAGCACGACCTCGACGCCCGCTTCGAACCGGTCGAGACGCCTCTCAAGACGGTCAAGGTGTACGACGTGACGTTCGCCGGGTTCGGCGGGCACCCGGTCAAGGGCTGGCTCACGCTGCCCGCCTGGGCGAACTCCGCCCTGCCCACGGTCGTCGAGTTCGTCGGCTACGGCGGCGGTCGCGGCCTCTCGCACACGCATCTGCTGTGGGCCTCGGCGGGCTTCGCGCACTTCGTGATGGACACCCGCGGTCAGGGCAGCGCCTGGGGCGGCGGCGAGACCCCGGACCCGGTGGGCAGCGCGCCCGCGTACCCCGGTTACATGACCCGTGGCATCGACGCCCCCGAGAACTACTACTACCGCCGGGTGTTCACCGACGGTGTGCGCGCGGTGGAGGCGGCCCGCTCGCATCCGCTGGTCGACGCGGAGCGCGTGGCGGCCGTCGGCGGGAGTCAGGGCGGCGGGATCACGATCGCGGTGGGCGGTCTGGTCCCCGACCTGGCCGCGATCGCGCCCGACGTGCCGTTCCTGTGCGACTTCCCGCGTGCGACGACGCTGACTGACCGCCACCCGTACCGCGAGATCGGCAACTACCTCAAGACCCACCGCGGCCGCACCGAGGACGTCCTGCGCACCCTGTCCTACTTCGACGGGGTGCACTTCGCGGCGCGCGGGCGGGCGCCGGCCCTCTTCTCGGTCGCGCTGGAGGACCAGACCTGCCCGCCCTCCACGATCTTCGCGGCCTTCAACGCCTGGGACCACGAGGACAAGACGATCGAGGTCTACGACTTCAACGACCACGAGGGCGGCGGCCCCTACCAGGAAGCGGCCAAGCTGGCCTGGCTGCCCGCGCACCTCTGACGCTGCCGTGCGGAGGTGACGGCCGGTGCTCAGCCCGCCGTTCCGCGCGGTACGACCGTCGCCAGGACCGCGGGCAGGGGGTACCAGTCCGCCGAGACCACGCTGGCGTGCTGCCGGGCGAGGAGGGCGACGCGGTCCAGGGCCTGGGCCTGGGTGGGGTTGGTGGCGTCGATGGCCGGGGGCACGTTCTGGCCGTCGGTCATGACGACGAGGTAGTGGCGGTCGTCGTACCAGGCGGTGTCGATGGTGCCGTTCGCGTAGGTGGCGGCGTCGCCGTCGAAGATCACGAACCAGGGGCGGATGGTCGGGTCCGTGTAGCGGGTGCGCGGGTCGCCCGTGGCCGCGTTGTGCACGGCGGGGAACGCGGCCGCCTCGCGCAGGCGCCCGGCCGCGGCGAGGTCGCGGAGGTAGGTGGCGTACTCGCGGTCGGTCCAGAGCGAGTCGAAGGGGTTGCCCTCCTCGACGGTTCCGGGGATCAGCTCGACCATGAACTTGCCCGCGAGGGCCGAGCGGGCGGGCCAGCCGTCGGCGCGTACCGCCGAGTCGAGGTCGCCGTGGGAGCCGACGACGTCGGCGGGGCGCAGCAGGGCGTCGCCGAGCTTCGCGGTGAGCAGGGCGTCCAGCTGGGCGGGGCCACGACTGGCGTTGGCCGCGAAGCCGTCCTTCATCTCGATCTTCAGCTGGATCGGCCGGTGGCCGGGGTGCGCGTCGTGCCAGGCCTTGATGTCGGAGAGGCAGCCGGCGAGGTCGCGGTTGCGGGACTTGGTGCGCAGTTCGGAGGCGTTCGCCGCGTTCTCGCAGTTGTTGTCGTTGCCGATCGGGTTGCTGTGCGAGACGCGCCAGGACGCGCCGAACACATTGGTCCACACGTCGAGTTCGAGCATTCCGGCGCCGGAGTCCAGCGCGTCGGCGAAGTACGTGTACTTCGCCTTGTCGTAGGAGTTGTGGACCCCGACCGAGGTGCTGGCGGAGTACGAGAGGTCCGCGGCGGTGGCGCCGGGGGCCGTGGTCAGGGCGAGGGCTCCCGCCGTCGCCACCGCGATCCCGGTACGCGCCAACACCCTCACATGTCTGTACATGCTCCCCTGCCTCCTGCGTCTCGGTGGTCAACCGTCGTGCAGCGTAGGGGTGTTGGGTGACATCCGGAAGATCCCGCGGTGAAGGAGGACGGGCGACGACGACACGTACGGAAGACGGATGCCGTCACACCGCTTCCCTCCAGTCCGACCAGTCGGTACGTTCGGGGCCGGAGTCCCGATGGATGACGGAGGTCCCATGACCCAGCCCGCGCCGCGTGTTCACGGCCACTGCGACGCCCGCTTCACGGCGGTGCGCACCGCGTTCGAGGAGAACTTCCGGGATCGCGACGAGCTCGGCGCGGCCGTGACCGTCACGCTCGACGGCGAGACGGTGGTCGACCTGTGGGGCGGCTGGGCCGACGCGGCGCGCACCCGGCCCTGGGAGCGCGAGACGCTGGTCAACGTCTGGTCGACGTCCAAGGGCCCGACCTCGCTGTGCGCGCACATCCTGGCCGATCGCGGGCTGCTCGACTTCGACGCCCCGGTGGCCGCGTACTGGCCGGAGTTCGCGGCGGCGGGCAAGGAGTCCGTGCTCGTACGGCATCTGCTGTCGCACCGCGCGGGGCTGGCCGGGCTGCGCGAGCCGCACGATCTGGCCCAGCTGTGCGACTGGGAGCTGACCGTGGAGCGGCTGGCGGCGCAGGAGCCGTGGTGGGAGCCGGGGACCCGGTCCGGGTACCACGCGCTCACCTTCGGCCATCTGGTGGGAGAGGTGGTGCGGCGGGTCTCCGGGCTGCGGCCGGGCGCGTTCCTGGAGCGGGAGGTGACCGGGCCGCTCGGGATCGACTTCACCATCGGACTGCCGGAGAAGGAGACCGAGCGGGCGGCCGAGCTGGTGCATCCGCGGGTCGCGTCGAGCAGTGAACAAGCGGCGATCTTCGCCCAGTTGGCGCCCTCGGCGGTGGCCGCCCTCACCAACCCGCTGGTCGGCGCGACCGAGGCCAACACGGCCCAGTGGCGGGCGGCGGAGATACCGGCGGCCAACGGTCACGGCACGGCCCGCGCGGTCGCCGCGCTGTACGGGATCTTCGCCGGACGCGGGGCGTACGGCTCCCGGCAGGTGCTCTCCCCGGAGGCCGCGGAGCGGGTGCGCGAGGGGCAGGGCAGCTGCCGGGACCTGGTGCTCGGCGCCGGGTTCGAGCACGAGACGGAGACCGGCCTCGGGCTGTGGCTGAGCGGACCCAATGGCTCGTACGGTCCCAACCCGAGGGCTTTCGGACATGACGGCTTCGGCGGCTCCTGTGGTCTCGCCGACCCGGAGTCGGGCCTCTCCCTGGGGTACGTCATGAACCGGATGGGCCCGCACATCGCCGACGACCCAAGGAAGATGGCGCTCGTGGACGCCCTGTACAGCGCGCTCTGAGCGCGCCCGCGACGCCCGGTGGGTGCGGGCTGAAACCGGCCGAACCGTCCGACCGCTCTTCCCTCGTGGTTTAGACCAATGCTAGATCTGGTGGCGCACAGAGCCCGCACGGCTACGTTTTGTCACCACGATCAGCACGCTCACCACGGTCACCTCTCAGGAGGCGCGGACATGGCCCGCACCACCAGTCCCACCAGCACCCACCCGTCCGACCAGGAGCCCCGCTACGCGCGGATCGCCGCACAACTGCTGGGCGAACTGCGCGACGGGACGGTTCCGCCCGGTGAACGACTGCCGGGAGAAAGGGAGTTGGCCTCGCGTTTCGGCGTCAGCCGCGAGACGGTGCGGCAGGCGCTGCAGCGGCTGCGGCGCGACGGTCTCGTCTCCACCGACCGGCGCGGCAGCCACGCCACCCTGCCCGGCACCACCGCCGAGCACATCCCCTCGCTCGACTTCCCCGTCGGCGCGCACACCGCCGCGCCGTGCGCCGTCCACCGCGCCAGCGTCACCTGGGAGGCTCCCCCGCCCGAGCACGCCGAGGCACTGGGGCTCGCGCCGGCCCGGCCGACCCTCGTGCATCGCTACGAGTCGGCCGCGGCGGACGGCAGCGGACTGCGTACGGCCTTCACCTCGTTCTCCGCCGTCGCCGTGAGCGAGGTCGAGGAACTCGCCCGCTACCGCGACCGCGCGGACGGCTCCGCGTCGGCGCAGTTGCGGCGGGCGTACGACTGGATGCGCAAGGCCGGGCTGACCCTGCACCACCGGGACGCGATCACACGGCTCCCGCAGTCCGTGCGGGTCACCCGGCGCGTGCACGACCAGTACGACCGGCCCCTGGAGATCACCGAGCTGGTGGTGGAGGCACAACAGGACGCGCTCGTCTACGAGTTCACACTGCCGGCGGCGGGGTGAAACCGGTCCGAGGACGCAGTCACGTGACAGATCCCAGGAGCGCCGTACGCGACTAGGTTCGGGACATGACCACCAACGACGCACAGCAGATCGAGCGAGCCAACGCCACGGGCCGCGTCCCGGTCGTCTTCGTGCACGGCCTGTGGCTGCTGCCGAGCAGCTGGGACCGGTGGACCGCGCACTTCGAGCAGGCGGGCTACGCGCCGGTCTCCCTGTCCTGGCCGGACGACCCCGACACGGTCGAAGAGGCCAACGCGCACCCGGAGGTCCTCGCCGGCAAGACGGTCGGGCAGGTCGCCGACCATCTGGAGACACTGATCGGCGGCCTGGAGAAGAAGCCGGCGGTCATCGGCCACTCCTTCGGTGGACTGCTCACCCAGATCCTCGCCGGCCGGGGCCGGTCCGCCGTCTCGGTGGCGATCGACCCGGCACCGTTCCGGGGTGTGCTGCCGCTGCCGATCTCGTCGCTGCGCTCCGCCGCTCCGGTCCTGGGCAACCCGGCCAACCGGCACCGGGCCGTCCCGCTCACCTTCGACCAGTTCCGCTACGGCTTCGCCAACGCGGTGAGCGAGGAGGAGGCCAAAGAGCTGTACGACACCTTCGCCGTACCCGCGCCGGGCGCCCCGCTCTTCCAGGCCGCCACGGCGAACTTCAACCCGTGGACCGAGGTCAAGGTCGACGCCGAGAACCCCGACCGCGGCCCGCTGCTGATCATCTCGGGCGAGAAGGACCACACCGTGCCGTGGGCGATCGCGAACGCCTCGTACAAGAAGCAGCAGCACAACCCGGGCGTCACCGAGATCACCGAGATCCCGGGCCGTGGACACGCGCTGACCATCGACCGAGGCTGGCAGGAGGTCGCCGACACCGCGCTGGAGTTCGTCCGCCGCTTCGCCTGACCTTCCGGGAGATCTCCCGGGCCAGCGCGGGTCAGCCTGAACCGGAGGCGGCATCCGAAGCGGCGGCGCTGGCGCCGCCGCTTCGGGTGGCCACGACCATCCGGCAGCGCGGGCTGCCGTCAGGCCGCCACCCGAACTCGGGCAGCGCCAGAAGCTCCACGTCGAACCCCGCCCGTGTCAATTCCCGCTGTACGTCACCGAGCCGGAACGCCCGGTAGTACATGACGAACGGTGGCCGCCAGACGGCGTTGCGCACCCGCATCGCCGTGTCGAAGCCCAACAGGGCCCAGTACCAGGGAGAACTCGGGCGCGGCGGGGCCGCGACGGGGAACGCGAAGCGCCCGCCCGGTCGCAGTACGGAGTGGACCTGGGCGAACAGACCCGGCAGCTCGCGCGGCAGGAAGTGCCCGAACGCGCCGAAGCTGACGACGAGGTCGAAGACGGGACCGAAAGGCAGGGCACGCGCGTCACCCCGCACCCACGCGAGGGGCGGCGCCATCCCCTGGTCCGCGCCCTCGTACGATCCGGGGCTCGCTCCCGCTCGCGCGCCGGGCCGCGGGCGCGTTCGGCCGCCGGGGAGCGCGACCCCCGGCGCGTCCCCTTCCGTACGCTTGAGTCCCCCCGCGCCCGTCCGCTCCCGCCCCACGGCCAGCATCCCCGCGCTGATGTCGACCCCGGTGACCCGACCTCGGCACAGTCCGCTCAGCACCTCCATGCCCGCGCCCGTGCCGCAGCACAGGTCGAGACCGTGGTCGAACGGGCCGATGGGGCGCAGTGCACGGGCCACGGCGTCGAGAATCGCGTCCGGAGTCCGGAACGGCGTGTGGTCGAACTTGGGTGCGAGCAGGTCATAGCCGTGCTCGACGGAGGACAGGGCCTGCGCGGCCAGTTCGCGGAGGGTGGGACCTTGCGGGGTGAACATCGCCCTCAGCTTAGGGGCAGCGCGCGCCCCGGGCGCCGGTCTAGGGTCCCGTTCATGACTTCGTTCCGTCCCGCCCCCGCCTGGCTGGCCGACGCCGTCTTCTACCAGATCTATCCGCAGTCCTTCGCCGACTCGAACGGCGACGGCATCGGCGACTTCGACGGGATCGCCGAGCGCCTCGACCACCTCGCGTGGCTGGGCGTGAACACCGTGTGGCTGAACCCGTGCTTCGTCTCACCGTTCCGCGACGCCGGGTACGACGTCAGCGACTACCTGGCCGTCGCGCCGCGGTACGGCTCCCTCGACGACCTGGCCAAGCTGGTCGACGAGGCCGGCCGGCGCGGCATCCGGGTCCTGCTGGATCTCGTGGCAGGGCACACCTCCGACGAGCACCCGTGGTTCAAGGCCGCCGCGCACGATCCGACCGACGACCGGTACATCTGGGCGGCCGAGGGCCGTCCCGACGGCTTCGTCCCCTCCCCCGGCACCCGCCCGGGCGCGTACCTGCCGAACTTCTTCGCCTTCCAGCCCGCCCTCAACTTCGGCTACGCGCGGGCGAATCCGGCCGAGCCCTGGCGCCTGCCGGTCGACGCCGAGGGGCCGCGCGCCAATCGGGCGGCGCTGCGCACGATCATGGACCACTGGCTGGGTCTCGGCCTGTCCGGCTTCCGCGTCGACATGGCCGCCTCGCTCGTCAAGGACGATCCGGACAAGACGGAAACCGCCAAGGTCTGGGCCGAGTTGCGCCACTGGCTGGACGGCGCGCATCCCGACGCGGTGCTGCTCTCGGAGTGGGGCGAGCCGGAGGTGTCCGTCCCGGCGGGCTTCCACGGGGACTTCTTCCTCCAGTTCGGCGGCCCCACCGACGGCCTCGCCCTGCGCTCGCTGTGGAGCAACGGCGAGGGGACGGTCAACGAGAGCTGGGACCCGCTCGACTGCTTCTTCGACCGGAGCGGCCGGGGTTCGCCGCGCCCCTTCCTCGAAGCGTGGGAGAAGGCGTCCACCGCGCTCGGCGCGAGCGGTTTCATCTCCCTGCCCACCGCCAACCACGACTTCTCCCGCCTCAACTGCGGCCCGCGCACACCCGAGCAACTGCCCGCCGCCTTCGCGTTCCAGCTCACCTGGCCGACGCTCCCGGCGATCTACTACGGCGACGAGATCGGCATGCGCTACCTTCCCGGCCTGCCCGACCAGGAGGGCAGCGTCCTCGGCCCCCGCTACAACCGTGCGGGCTCCCGCACACCGATGCAGTGGGACGAGGGCCCGAACGCCGGTTTCTCCACCGCCGCGCCGGACCGCCTCTACCTCCCCGTCGACCCGTCGCCCACCCGCCCGACCGTCGCCGCCCAGCGCGCCGACGAGACCTCGCTCCTCCACCTCGTACGCCGCCTCGTCTCCCTGCGCACCCACACCCCGCAGCTCGGCTCCCGGGGCTCGGTGGAGGTGCTGCACGCCGGCCATCCGTTCGTGTACCTGCGCGGCGGACGGTACCTCGTGGTCGTCAACCCACAGGAGCGGGAGGCGAGTTGCACCCACGACGGTGCCCGCTCCGGGGTGCCCCTTGAGGCCGACGGGGTCGCGGTGAACGGCTCCACGATCGCCGCCGAGGGTTTCGCGTACGGGGTCTTCGACCTGGGCCCCGACCGCTAGTTCCGTACTTCGCGGGTGACCTCGCACTCCGTCGTGATGAGCCACCCGGACGCGGTGGTCAGGCTCGTCGAGCGGACCGGCCCGTGAGGCCCGGCCCCGGAATCTAGGTCATATGACGGATGCCACCGCAAAAGCGCTCTTCATAGGGTCCATGGCATGCCACACCGATCAAAGTCGGCCGTGCGCAGCAGCTCAGCGGCGAGCTCTCCGTCAGACCCATTCCCCCGATCCCCATGCATGAGGAGTCCCATGAGTACCGAAGTTTCCCGCCGTCACGTACTGGCCGCCGGAGCGGCGCTGGCCGGGTCGGCGGCGCTGATAGCCGGCTCAGAAGGAACGGCCGGCGCGGCGACGGCCCCCATCGGTACCGGTGAGGAGAAGTCGAAGGTGAAGCCCACCATCGTGTTGGTACACGGCGGCTACGCCGATTCGTCCTGTTGGAACGCCACCATCCAGGAGTTGCAGCACAAGGGCTACGCCACGGTCTGCGGGTCGAATCCGCTGCGGGGTATTCCGACCGACGCCCCGTACATCGGGAGTCTGCTGGACTCCATCAGCGGACCGGTCGTACTGGTCGCGCACTCCATGGGTGGCACGGTCATCACGAACGCCGCTGCCGGGAAGAGCAACGTCAAGGCCTTGGTCTACATCGCGGCGTTCGTGCCCGACGTGGGCGAGACGCAGGGGGAGCTCATCACCAAGTTCCCCGGCAGCGAGGTCGAGCCGGTGAGCGTGCCGGTCCCGTACACGAAGGCCGACGGCACGACCGGAATCGATCTGTACCTGAGCAAGGACGGCCAGGCGGCGTTCGCCGCCGACATCTCCCCCGCCGACTTCCGGGTCCTGCAGGCCACGCAGCGGCCGTTCGACGCAGATTCCTTCACCTTCCCGACCACGGCCGCGGCCTGGAAGACGATCCCGTCGTGGGGGCTGGTCGCCGGCCGGGACAAGGCGATCCCGCCGGCCTGCGAGCGCTGGATGTACAGCCGCGCGAACGCGCGCAAGGTCGTCGAAGTGCCGCGCTCGTCGCACGTCGTGATGATCAGTCACCCCAAGATCGTCACCGATCTCATCGTGGACGCCGCCAAGGCGACCAGCTGACGCTCGCGACAAGTGCCCCGGTCCACCACCACGGACCGGGGCACGTCTGCCCGTCTACTGTCACGTTGCCCGGCGGGTGAGATGATTTCAGGTCGGTCGTGGCTGGGAGGGGGCCTGTCGCGGAGAGCACGTCGCCGTCGTACATGAGCCACCGCTACCCGGCAGACGTCATCGCGCACTGCGTATGGCTCTCCTTCCGATTCCCGCTCGGCTACCGCGAGGTCGAGGAGCGCAACGGCGGTGTCATCCCCGCGCGCTCACCCCGGCCGAGGAGACCAGGGTCCTCGAGGTGCTCCGCTCGCAAGAGTTCGTGGACATGGCCCCCCGCCGAGATCTACGCGGTCCTGCTGGACCGGGGCGTCTGCCTGTGCTCGGAGTCCACGATGTACCGGATCCCGCGCCGGCACGGCGAGGTCCGCGAGCGACGCCGACAGGCCGCCCGCCCGCCACGCAAGAAGCCCGCACTCGTCGCCCGATACGGGCAGTTGACGATCCACTCCGGGATGGCGATGCACACACCTTTCCGTGGTCCGCGCCGCATGGCGTCACGGCTCCGGGGGCGTGGTGAGGAGATCGCCTCGCTCCAGTTCCTCGACCGCTACGATCACGCGCAACTACTGCTGGACGAGGTGAGATCGGACTGCGGCGACATCTCCCGGTCGATCCCTCCGGCGCTTCACCGCGCCCAACGGAGCTAGTCGCCGTCCCTGTCCTTGTCCAGGAACGCGCACACCGCCTCCGTGAACGCCTGAGGCGCCGCGCTGTGGATGAGGTGTCCGACGGGGATCGTGACGACTCGCCCGCCGGGGACGCGGTGGGCGAGTTCGGCGATGCCGTCCTGGGGGACATGGCTGGCGGGGCCGCCGGCCAGCACCAGCGTGTCGGCGGTGATCCGGCTCAGCCCCTCGAGCCACGCCGGGTCGGGCGTGTCGATCTGCCTTCTGACGGCCACCACCATGTCCCAGTCGAAGGTGAGCTCGCCGTCCGGCCTGGTCGGGGTGGTCTTCTCGCGGGGCCGTGGAACCGGCACGTCCTCCAGGACGAGCCGGCTCACCCGCTCCGGTCGCTCCTGCGCGAGCAGGTAGGCCACGACCCCGCCCATGGAGTGTCCGATCAGATCCACCGTGCCGAGTCCCAGGACGTCGAGGAACCGGAGCACGTCGGCACGCATGAGTTCGAGCGAGTACTCCCCCGGCCAGTCGCTCCGCCCGTGGCCGCGCAGATCGAGGGCGTACACCCGTCGTCCGCGGGCGAGGGCGGGCATGACCTCGGCCCAGTCGGTGCTGTTCTCGCCGAGCGCGTGCAACAGGACGAGCGGCGGAGCGGACTCCTGCCCCCACACCTGGCAGACGAGCCGGACCCCTCCCACGTCGACCGTACGCTGATCAACCATGCGGGAGAGGATACGCGTCGGTCATCGCCCGCCGGGCCCCGGCGCCGGACGCCTCCGGCGGCTCAGCCGACCGTGAGGACGATCGCGCCGGAGTAGGCGCCTCCTGCCTCGATGGCCGTCTGCGTGCCGTCGACCGTCATGGTCACGGACTTGCCGCTCGCCGCCCCCACCGCCGCGTCGGCGGCGAGCGTCAGCCGGGTCAGGTACGAGGTGCCGGTCACGGTCCAGGTCGAGCCGCTGTTCAGCTGGACGATCACGCCGTTGTTGACGGCGGCCTTGACGGTGTTGGTGACCTGGCCCAGCTCGTAGAAGTTCGAGGAGTCGATCGTGTCGACGCGGTGCTTGGCCTCCGTGGCCGAGATGACGCCCTGCACGGTCGAGTCCTCGAAGGTGAGGACCATGTTCTTGCCCGCGCGCATGCCGTTGTAGAAGTCGCCCGCCAGCGCGATGGAGGTGAAGGTGGCGGCGCCGTCGGCCGTGTGGACCGAGGTCGGGTCGAAGGAGGTGTCCTTGGCGGGGTCGCCCGTGGGTTCGGTGTAGACGCCGACGTTCATCATCTTGCCGTCGACGTTCACCGGGCCCGGGTCGTCGCTCTCGATCATCTGCAGGATGATCCCGTTGCCGGGGTTGAGCTGCGCGCCGTCCGAGCCGTCCACCGTGATCGAGGTCTGCTGGCCCTTGTTGAGGAAGGTGGTCTGCGCGGAGGTGATGACCGTGCCGCCGTCCAGCCTCAGCGTGCCGGTACCGAAGAACATGAAGCCGAAATGGCCCGAGTTGACGACCGTGATCCGGGCCGGGATGTCCGCCAGTTCGGCCTTGGTCAGGCCGAGGCCGAGCGAGGAGTTGAGCTCCGCGACGGCTTCGCGGGTGCTGTCGCCGTAGTGGATCGAGGCGGCCGGGCCCGCGCAGATGGTGGCGTAGCTGCCGACGTCGAACTGCGAGCCGAGCACGCGGACAGTGGCGTCCCCGATGGCGTAGGTGCCGTAGCCGTACGTTCCCGTGTTGCCGACGCTGCTGTTGATCGCCGTCAGCTGGAGCCCGCTGCCGCCCTCCACCGACAGGGCACCCCAGGTCTCCGACTGCACGGTCGAGTTGATGTACGTCGCCTTGGTGCCGGCGCCGATGAGGTTGGTGGCGCGGACATTGCCGTCGAGGCCCAGCATCCACGGCACGGACTCCATGTACGGGGTCTCCACGGTCGCCCGGTAGTCGGCGGGGAGCGTGCCGTTGCGGGCCCGCAGGCGGGAGTTCTTCACGATGACGTTGGCGCCGTCGTCCGCGACGACCGTCGTGCGCACCACGCCCTTGTTGGTGATCCTGGCGCCGTCCACGACGAGTGTCGTGGCCGAACCGGTGCCGACGACCGCGGCGCCGTATCCCGCGAAGTCGCAACGCCCGTTGCCCGTGAGGGAGATGGCGGGGCTCTTGAGCGTGTAGGTGCCGTTCTTCACATAGACACCGTCGAAGCACTCGCCGGTGGAGGTGATGGCGACGTTGCGGGCGAGGGTGTCGGTGAGCGTGCCGCCGACGACGCCGGACAGGACGGACTTGGCGCGGTCCACGCCGTCGGCGCCCACGTAAAGGGCCTGCCGGAAGGGGAAGGTGACGCTCTGATAGGTGACCGCGTTGGCCTCCGCCATCGTGAGCACGATGTCGCCCTGGTAGGTGCCGGCGGAGATCAGCGTCTCGGTTCCGCCCGTCTCGGTGAGGAGCTGCCCGGTCTCGACCCCGTCGACGGTGAGGGTGACGTTGTACCCGTCGGGCGCGGTGATCTTCCCGCCTTCGGCTATGGACAGCTCGCTCACGGCCGTGGTCGCGGAGAGCTGGTACGTCTCGTCGGCTCCCACGGAGATCTTGCCCGCCCTGGTCGCCTTCGGCGCGGGCCCCGCGGCCAGGGCGGGGGGCGCCGAAGCGAGCAGGGCTCCGGCCGTGGCCGTACCGGCGATCAGGAACGAACGTCGGGTGATCAGCGTCATTGCATGCCTTCCCAGAGATCGAGTGCGCCGTCGCGCAGCGTGACCGGCCGGCCGTCGGATTCATGGGGGCGACGGCTCGGGCGGAGGCACCAAAGGTGCGCGTGGGAAAGTCAATCAGCCCTGCGCACAAGGGAGTAGCCACCTTGTGGACACATACCGGAGGGCGATGTCTCGGATCATTCGGCCCGCTTCATGGCCGTCACACAGCGTGTTCACAGACGGGTCGGCGGGGAACTCACGCCGGTGCGGCGGACGACCTGGAGCCGTCCGCCGCACCGTGCTCACCGTGCCCACCCGCGCCCGGGACTACGCCGGTGCGACCATCCCCGCCGACAGATCGATGTCCGCCCCGCACAGCCCCGGCATCGCGAGCATCGCCACCAGCGCCCGGGCGACCTCGTCCTCCTCCACGAGCCGGCCCAGCGCGGCGCGCGCGGCGAAGTCCCGCTCGGCGGCCTCCACGCTCGTCCCGGTCAGCTCGGCCGTCAACCGGAAGTTGCGGTCCATGCGCGGGCCCCGAACCGGCCCGGGAGAAAGGGAGTTGACCGCGACACCGTGCGGCCCGACCTCG
Source organism: Streptomyces olivochromogenes (assembly GCF_001514115.1). GTDB lineage: Bacteria > Actinomycetota > Actinomycetes > Streptomycetales > Streptomycetaceae > Streptomyces > Streptomyces olivochromogenes. The sequence goes on along the minus strand of NZ_KQ948459.1, from coordinate 394,141 downwards.
CCCGCCAGCGTCCGGGTCAGACCGAGGAGCGCCATCTTGGAGGCGGTGTACGGGGTGCGGTTCAGCAGCGGCCGCTTCCCGCTCACGGAGGCGATGTTGACGATGTCACCGCCTCCGGCCGCGATCATGGGCGGCAGGAAGGCCCGGCACATCAGGTACACCCCGCGGACGTTCGCGGCGAACACCTCGTCCCACTCCTCGGGCTCGATGTCGGTGAGCGGGCGTACCGGTCCCGCGACTCCGGCGTTGTTGACGAGCAACGACACCTCCTCGTCCGCGAGTTCGAGGGCCAGGGCACGCACCGACTCAGGGTCGGAGACGTCACACACCGCCGTACGGACCCCTCCGCCCTCCTTGGCCACCCGCGCCGCGGCGTCGGCGAGGGCCCGCTCGCCGCGGCCGACGAGGATCACCCGGGCCCCGGCTCCCGCCAGGGCGAGCGCGAAGGCCCGCCCCAGCGGTCCGCCGCCGCCCGTGATCAGCGCCGTACGCCCGTGCAGGGTCATGCCTTGTTCCACGGCAGTTCGTCGCCCGCGGCCTTCGCCGCCCGTACGTCACCGGACCGGGCGTGCCCCTCGAACAGCTCGACGCGGGAGGCGCGCCCGCACAGCCGGCCGAGCAGGGCACCCGAGCCGGTGTCCGTGACCTCCTGGTAGGTGACCGTCTTGAGGTACTTCCCCACCCACAGGCCGCCGGTGTAGCGGGCGGCGCCCCGGGTCGGCAGCACATGGTTCGTGCCGATGACCTTGTCACCGAACGACACACAGGTGCCCTCGCCCAGGAAGAGCGCGCCGTACTGCGTCATCCTGCGCAGGGCCTCACGCGGCTCGGCGGTCAGGACCTCGACGTGCTCGAAGGCGAACGCGTCGGCGAGCGCGTACAGCTCGTCGAGGGAGTCCACGACGTGCACCTGCCCGTGATCGCGCCAGGCGGGTCCGGCGAAGTCGCGCGTGGGCATGCCGGGGAGGAGTCGCTCGACCTCGGCAAGGGTCTTCTCGGCGATCTCGCGGGAGGTGGTGATCAGGACGGCCGGGGAGTCGGGGCCGTGCTCGGCCTGGGAGAGCAGGTCGACGGCGCACACGAAGGGGTCGGCGGCGCTGTCGGCGAGGACCAGGATCTCCGTCGGGCCCGCGAAGAGGTCGATGCCGATCTCGCCGAACAGCTGCCGCTTGGCCTCGGCGACATAGGCGTTGCCGGGCCCGGCGATCAGGTTCACCGGCTCCATCGTGTCCGTGCCGACGGCCATCGCGGCGACGGCCTGCACCCCGCCCAGCAGCCAGATCTCGTCCGCGCCCGCGAGATGCGCGGCGGCGACGGTGGCCGCGGGGATCTCGCCGTGGATCGGGGGCGTACAGGCGACGACCCGCGGCACGCCCGCGACCTTCGCCGTGACGATGGTCATGTGCGCGGACGCGGTGAGCGGGTAGCGGCCGCCGGGGATGTAGGCGCCCGCCGCCCGCACCGGGATGTGCTTCTGCCCGAGCCTGACGCCCGGCAGGGTCTCCACCTCGAACTCGCCCATCGAGTCGAGCTGGTGGCGGGCGAAGGAGCGCACCTGGTCCTGGACGAAGCGGATGTCGTCGATGACCTGCCGCGGGACCGAGGCGACGATCTTCTCGATCTCCCCGGCGGAGAGCCGGAAGGCCTCGGGGCTCCACCGGTCGAACTTCTCGGAGTACGCGCGCACGGCCGCGTCGCCGCGCTCGCGGACGTCCGCGATGACGCCCGCCACGGTCTCGCGCACCTGGTCGAGCGAGGCGGTGACCTCGGCCCCCGGTACGGCGTGCTTCAGGATCGTTGCCACAACTGCGGCCTCTCTGGGGGTGGTTGACGGTGGAACGGCGGCTACACCGGGGGTGCGACGAACAGCACGTCGGGATCGTTGAACTGCTCCTTGGCGACCGACTCGCTCATCGGGTCGGCGGTGCCCCACTGGTCCTGGGTGATCGGGTCGTCCACGTCATGGCGGCCCGGGTGCCACAGGTCCTCCTCCAGGACCGCGAGTTCGGTCGTGTACTCGACCGTGTTGCCGTGCGGGTCGTGGAAGTAGGAGAAGGTGTTGTCGCCCGCGAGATGGCGGCCCGGACCCCAGGTGAGCCGCGTCCCGGCCCGCAGTGCCCGCCCCGTACCGCGCATGTACTCCTCCACTCCGCGCATCTCGAACGAGGCGTGGTGCAGAGAGGCATGAGGTCCGCGCGCGATGGCGAAGGAGTGGTGGAGCGGGCTGCACCGCAGGAAGTACATGAGGTCGCCCATGTGCGCCGAGTACAGGGTGTCGGTGAGCCGGAAGCCGAGGTGCCGGACGTAGAAGTCCCGCAGCCCCCGCGGGTCCTGCGAGTTGACCACGCAGTGCGAGAGGCGCACCGGGATCGCCTCGCGCTCCTCGATCCTGCGGTGTGCGCGCGTCTCGACATCGGCCGACACCTCCACGACCCGGCCGTCCGGGTCGAAGAAGCGGAAGCCGTAGCCGCCGCCGGGAGTGTCCAAAGCCCCTGGCTCCCCGATGAGTCGGACCCCGGCCCGCCCGAGGCGCGGATGCAACTCGTCCACGGCGGCCGGCGAGACGGCGCCGAAGGCGACCAGGTCCATCCGTTTCCGGTCGTCCTCGCGGATGCGGACGATGTACTGCTCGGGGCTGCCCTCGGCGGCGAAGAAGGCGATCCCGCTGTCGTTCGCGACCTCGGTCAGGCCCCAGGTGGTGCCGTAGAAGGCGCGCTGCCGAGCGAAGTCCGGTACAGCCAGGTCGACATGGCGGAGATGGGTGATGGGCTGGAAGGTGCTGGTCACTGTCCGCTCCTGACGGTGTTGCGCTGGTGGCCCAGGCCCGTGATCTCCGCCTCCATGACGTCTCCGGGCTTGAGGAAGACACCCCAGTGGGCGCCGTTGCCCGCCGGTGAACCGGTGAGCAGCAGGTCGCCGGGGCGCAGGGTGGTGGTCGTGGAGACGTAGGCGATGAGCCGGGGAATGTCGAAGATCATGTCCTTGGTGGACTCGTCCTGGCGCACGACTCCGTTGTGGCGCAGGGTGATCCGGACGTCCGCGTCTTCGGTGGGGTTGCCGACGAAGGCGGCCGGTACGAGGAAGGGTCCGGTCGGCAGGAAGGTGTCGGCGTTCTTGGCGGTGAACCAGTCGGTGCCGATCGCCTTGAGGTCGGGCCGGTAGAGCTGGTCGCGGGTGGTGAGGTCGTTGCAGATGGTGTAGGCGGCGACGTACGACATCGCGTCCTCGGCGGGGATGTGCTTGCCCGTCCTGCCGATGACGAGGGCGAGTTCGAGTTCCCAGTCGTGCTGCTCACCGAGCGCGGGCAGCAGGACGTCGTCGTACGGGCCGCAGATCGCGCGGGGCGAGCCGAGGAAGACGTACGGGACGCCGCCGCGGATCCGCTCGTCCATCATCCGCTCGGCGTCCGCCCGGGCCTCCTCTGGCGTGGCGCCGTGCACGCTCTCCTTCTCGGCGGCGACCAGGTCCACCACGTGCTTGCGGTAGTTGGCGCCGCTCTGCAGGACCTGACCGGGCTCGATGGGCGCGAGGACGCGCAGGTCGGCGAGGGCGTGCCAGGCGTCGGCGGTCTCCTGGGCGAGGTCGGCCAGGCGCGGGAAGAGGGCCTCCCAGTCCTCGACGACCGCGCGCACGGACGGGGCCAGGTCCGACAGATCACGTACCCGGGGCCCGACGACCAGGCCCGGGAAGACCCGGGAGCCGTCCCCGAAGGTGCCGAGGGCGAAGGGTCCGATGTGGGTGGGGAGTCGGTCGGGCACGGGCGGTCTCCTCGTACGGCGGGTGGCTTGCCGTCGACGCTAGGCAGCGCGGGGGCGGGGCGGAAATGGCGATCCGCGATGCCTGCCATCAGGGGGCCGGGGGCCGTGTGATCAGCGGCCCATCGTCGTACGGGATGGATGACGTCCCCCTTGCCGATGCCTCGATCCGTTGACCCTGCAACGACCCTCCGAGCAGGCTCGGAGCACCATCGGACCTGAGGAGCGAGTGTGATCGTCGAGCATGCCGAACTGACCGTGGAAGCCGGTCGTGAGCGGGTTTTCGAGGCCGTCTTCGACAAGGCCCGCGAGGTGCTCGCCGAGGCGGACGGGTTCCGCTGGACCGAGCTGCTGCGCTGCGAGGAGCGCCCGGACCGCTATCTGCTGCTGGTCGGCTGGACGTCCGTGGAGGCGCACGCGGTCGGCTTCCGCAGCTCCGAGCGCTTCCAGCGGTGGCGCGCCCTGGTCGGCCCGTTCTTCGCCGCCCCGCCCGCCGTCGAGCACTACCGCACGCTCGGCGACCGCTTCACCGCCTGACCGCGCCCCACCGCACCCGTGTTCTTCTTCTACGTTCGCAAGGATCGCCCATGCCCGTACACAAGGTGCTCGTCGTCGGCGGCGGCATCACCGGTAGCGTGCTGTCGCTCGCGCTCGCCCAGCGGGGCGCCGAGGTCGAGCTCGCCGAGATCTCGCCCCAGTGGTTCGGTGTGGGCCACGGCATCACCGTCCAGGGCAACGCGCTCAAGGCGCTGCGCTCGGTGGGCGTACTCGACCGGGTGCTCGCCCGGGCCGTCCCGTTCGACGTGATGCGGCTGCGCCGGGCCGACGGCGGACTGCTCGCCGAGCTGCGCACCCCGCACACCGGCGGCGCCGAGCTGCCGTCAACGGCGGGCGCACTGCGCTCGGACCTTCAGGACGCGCTGTGCGACGCGGTCCACGCGCAGGGGGTGCGCGTCCGGCTCGCGCTGAGCGTGGCGAAGCTCGAACAGTCCCCGGACCATGTGGACGTCGCGTTCACCGACGGCACCAGCGGCCGCTACGACCTCGTGGTCGGCGCCGACGGCATCAACTCGCGGATGCGGCAGCTGATCGGCATCACCACCAGGCCCCGCCCGGTGGGTATGTCGATCTTCCGGGTGGTCGCGCGGCGGCCGCCCGAGATGGACTGCGCGGAGGTGTACTACGGCGGCCCGCGCTACAAGGCCGGCTACAGCCCGATCTCGCCCGACCAGTGCTACGCCTATCTGCTCGACGAGAACCTCGACGCCTCCCTGATCGGCCCGCGCGCCCCGCTGTCGCTGCTGCGCGAGCGCGGCGCCGGGTACGGCGGCACCTGGGGCAGGATTCTCGCCTCGCTGCCGCAGGACACCCCGGTCGACTACCGGTGGATCGAGGCGATCCTCGTCGACGAGCCCTGGCACCGGGGCCGTACGGTGATCATCGGGGACGCCGCGCACGCCTGCCCGCCGCTGATCGCGCAGGGCGCCGCGATGTGCGCCGAGGACGCGGTCGTGCTCGCGGAACTCGTCACCGGCGGGGCGCCGCTGGACAAGGCGCTCGACGCGTTCATGGCGCGCCGGCTGCCCCGGGTGCGGGTGGTGCTGGAGAACTCGCTGCGGCTCGCCGACTGGGAGATCCACCCGGAGACACCCGGCGCGGACCCCGGCCGGATCATGTCGGAGACCCTGGACTACCTGACGGCCGCCGCATGAACGTTCCCGTCGTGGACTTCCACGGTCACCTCGCCGTCCCCGCCGCCGACGCGCTGTGCGCGGGCACACCCGGCCTGGCCGCCGAGCTGGCCGCCGAACAGCGGGCGCACTCCCCCATGTCACTGGCGGTCAATCAGGCCCAACTTCAGCGTCTCGCACCGAAGTTGACGGACGTCACGTCCAGGATCGCCGACCTGGACACGATGGGTGTCGACCTCCAGGTGGTCGGCCCGATGCCGATGCACCACTACTGGGCGGACGCGGATCTCGCCGTACGCCTGGCGCGCACGGTCAACGAGGCCGTGGCCGCGCACTGCGCGGTGGCGCCGGAGCGCTTGTACGGCCTGGGTACGGTCCCGCTCCAGCATCCGGACCTCGCGGTCGCGCTCCTCGACAAGGCGGTCACGGAGTACGGCCTGTACGGGATCAGCGTGTCCACGACCGTGGACGGACGGGAGCTCGCGGACCCCGCGCACGACCCGGTGTGGCAGCGGGCCGAGGAGCTCGGCGCGGTCGTCTTCGTGCACCCCTGGGGCTGCTCGCTCGGCGAGCGGCTGGCCACGCACTATCTCGGCAACACGGTCGGGCAGCCCGTCGAGACGACGGTCGCGCTCTCGCACCTCATCTTCACGGGTGTCCTGGACCGCTTCCCGCGCCTCGAGCTCGTCGCCGCGCACGGCGGGGGCTATCTGCCGACGTACATCGGCCGTTCCGACCACGCCTGGCACCTGCGTGAGGACGCGCGCGGCTGTGCGCGGCCGCCGAGCGCGTATCTGCGGCGCATGTGGTTCGACGCGCTCGTCTACACCCCGGGCGGACTGCGCCATCTGGTCGAGGCGGTCGGCGCGGACCGGGTCGTCCTCGGCACCGATCACCCCTTCGACATGGGCGTCGAGGACCCGGTGGCCCGGCTGGACGCCGCAGGGCTGTCCCCGGCCGACCGTGTCGCCGTCGCCGGGGGCAACGCTCTCGACCTGCTGCAGAAAGGACGTACTCGATGAGCCTGGGTCCGATTGAGGAAGAGCTCGCCAAGGCCCGTTCCGCCTACCGGAACTGGGGCCGTTGGGGTGAGGACGATGTGCTGGGCACGCTCAATTTCATCGACGACGCGATACGGGCGCACGCGGCGGGCCTGGTCCGGCGGGGCCGGTCGTTCTCGCTCTCCCAGGAGTTCAACGAGAACGGTCCGCAGCGCGGATTCCGTGGCCGGATCAACCCCGTCCACTACATGAAGGACACGGGTTCGGACGCGGCCGCCGGGACCCAGGGCTTCCCGCACGGCTTCGGGGGCGCCGACGACCATGTCGTGATGCCGCTCCAGGCCTCCACCCAGTGGGACGGCCTCGGGCACATCTACGACAACAAGCAGGCCTGGAACGGCCGTCCGTGCACCATCGTCAACGGCGACGGGGACTCGGTCACCGGCATCGAGCACATGAGGGACGCCTTCACCGGGCGCGGGGTCCTGCTCGACGTGGGCCGCGCGGTCGGCGACGAACACGGCGAACTCCCGGACGGGTTCGCGATCCTGGAGGAGCATCTGCGCGCCACGATCGAGGCGCAGGGCGCCACCTCGTCGGTACGGCGCGGCGATCTGGTCCTCATCAGGACCGGGCAGTTGGGGCGGGTACGGCGACTCGGCGCGTGGGGCGGGTACGCCGCCGGTGACGCCCCGGGCCTCTCCTTCACCACGCTCGGCTGGCTGCACCGTACGGAGATCGCCGCGATCGCCTCCGACACCTGGGGGCTCGAAGTACGCCCCTACGAGTTCGCCCAGCCGGCGATGTCCCCGCTGCACCAGATCGCGATCCCCAACATGGGCCTCCCGCTGGGTGAGATGTGGGACCTGGAGGAGCTGGCCGAGGACTGCGCCGCCGACGGTGTCCACGAGTTCCTGCTGATCGCGGCGCCGCTGCCGGTCACCGGCGCGGTGGGCGCCCCTGTCAATCCGATCGCGATCAAGTGAGTACGCGCGTGCACATCGACCGTTTCTCAGGCACCCTCCACTTCCCCGGCGACGAGGACTTCGAGGAGGCGTGTTTCGGCCGGGTCTTCAACGCCCGCCGCCCGTCGGACCGTACCCCCGCCGCCGTGCTGATGGCCGAGTCCGAACAGGACGTCGTCGACGGCGTACGACTCGCCCTGGAGCGCGGCTGGCAGGTCGCCGTCCGCTCCGGCGGGCACAGCTGGGCCGCCTGGTCGGTGCGCGAGAACGCGCTGCTGATCGACCTCGGGGGCCTGCGCGAGATGGCGTACGACCCGCGGACCGGGATCGTGACGGCGGCCCCCGGCATCAAGGGCGGCGACGAACTCAACCCGTATCTCGGAGAGTTCGGGCGCTTCTTCAACGGCGGGCACTGTCCCTCCGTCGGCATCGGCGGATTTCTGCTCCAGGGCGGGCAGGGCTGGAACGCGCGCGGCTGGGGCTGGGCGGCCGAGAACGTCGTCGCGATCGACGTCGTCACCGCAGAGGGCGAGCTGGTGCGCGCGGACGCGACGCAACACAGCGACCTGTTCTGGGCGGCGCGCGGCGCGGGTCCGGGGTTCTTCGGGGTCGTCACCCGCTTCCATCTGCGTACCCGCCCGCTGCCGAAGCATCTGGCGCACACCGTGCACGCGTACCCGCTGACCCTCTTCGACGAGGTCATGACCTGGCTGCACGGCATGCACCACACCGTCTCCGACCTGGTCGAGATCGTCGCCCTGACACAGACCCCGCCCGCCGGGGACGGGCCGGTGCTGCTGGTCACGGGCGTGTCGATGACCGACACCGCCGAGCAGGCCGCCGAGGCGCTGGCCCCGCTGCACGCCAACCCGTACGCGGACCGGGCGCTGCTGCGGATCGAGGCGCGGCCGACCACCCTCGCCGAGCAGCTTCGGGGCCAGCGCCTCGCCAACCCCGAGGGGCACCGCTATCTCGTCGACAACGCCTGGCTGACCGGGTCCGCCGCCGAGGTCGTGCCGGCGATCCGGAAGGCGTTCACCGAGCAGCCGACCCGGCAGACCTTCACCATCTGGTTCTCGATGGCCCCGCTGCGTGAACTCCCGGACATGGCCTTCTCGTTGCAGTCCGAGATCTACTGCGCCACCTACGTAGTCCATGACGATCCCGGGCGCGACGCCGAGTTGCGCGGCTGGCTCGACGAGGCGATGGCGGCGATGCGGCCGGTGACCGCGGGCCAGTACCTCGGGGACTGCGACTTCACCGTGCGGCAGCTGAGGTTCATGGGTGACGCGCAGTGGGAGCGGCTTCGGGAGATCCGGGCGGCTCGCGATCCGAAGGGCCTGTTCGTGGGCCATCTGAGCGCCGGGACCGTCACCAACACCAACGACTGGGAGCGATAGGGCATGCGGTTCACGACATACGCGTACGAGGGCGTGGAGCGCGCCGGGGTCGTCCGGGACGGGGTCATCCATCCGCTGCCGCCCGGCACGACCGTCCTGTCGCTCGTCGAGCAGGAGGCCCTGCATGCCGCGGGCGGCGAAGCGCTTTCCGCCGAGAGTGACTTGACGGTGGATCAGGTGCGGCTGCTGCCTCCGCTGAAGCCGCCGTCCATCCGGGACTTCGTCGGTTTCGAGGCGCACATCGAGGGCGTCGCCAAGTCGCTGGACGGTCTGGAGCAGGTGCCCGAGGAGTGGTACCGGGCGCCGAACTTCTACTTCACCAACCCGCACGCGGCCTACGGCGCGCACGACGACGTTCCCGTCCCGGCGGGCTGCTCGGTGCTCGACTTCGAGCTGGAGGTGGGCGCGGTCGTCGGCCGTGCGGGCCGGGACCTCACGCCCGAACGGGCCCGCGAGCACATCGTCGGCTATCTCGTCTTCAACGACTGGTCGGCGCGCGATCTCCAGAAACCTGAGAAGAACCTCGGTCTCGGCTTCTCCAAGGGCAAGGACTTCGCGAACACCCTCGGCCCGTACCTGGTCACGGCCGACGAGGTGGCGGACCGGCGCGACCCGGACGGCTTCCTCGACCTGGAGATGACGGTCACCCTGAACGGCGAGCTGATCGGCCGCGACACCCTCGCCAACGTCTCCTGGACCTTCGAGGAGATGGTCGCCTACGCCGCCCGTGACGCCTGGGTGCGCCCCGGCGACATCCTCGGCTCGGGCACCTGCGGCTGGGGGGCGCTCGCGGAGTTCTGGGGACGCGTCGGGGAACGTACGCCGCCGCCCCTGAAGCCCGGCGACGAGGTGACGCTCACCGTGGAGCGCCTCGGCAGCGTCTCCAACCGGATCGTCCCCGGGCGCACGGACGTGTATCTGCCGCGGGCCCGCAAGCGCGGCCGCACGCCCCGGCCGTAACCCTCCGTACCCCTTTCGACCTGCACACATCCAGGGATCCGATGGTTGCCATCGGATCCCTGTGAGTTGTCTCCCGGCCCTTCCTCGGTGAGAACCCGGTCGTTACGCTCCCGTTTCACCGAGCTTCAACGACGCGGCCGGAAGGAGACACACATGGGTCTCGGAGCGATCGACCTGAATCTCCTGGTGGCGCTGGAAGCCCTCCTGGAGGAGAAGAACGTCACCCACGCGGGGGTGCGGCTGTCCACCAGCCAGTCCGCGATGAGCGGCTCGCTGGCCCGGCTGCGGCGGCACTTCAACGACGAGCTGCTGGTGCGGGTGGGGCGCGAGTACGAGCTGACGCCGCTCGCCGAGCGCCTGCTGCCGGTCGTCCAGGCCTCCCTGCACAAGGCCGAGGAGGCGCTGTCGCTGACCCGGCACTTCGAGCCCGCACGCAGCCGTCAGCGCTTCTCGGTGGTGATGTCGGACTATGTGATGACGGTGTTCGTGGAGCCGCTGCTGCGGGCCATCGCGCAGGAGGCGCCGGGCGTCCGCATCGACTTCCACCCCATCGTGGACGGGCAGTTGGAGACGGAGACCCATCTGCGCTGTCACGACCTGATGATCGTGCCACTCGGGTACCAGTTGCCGGGCGTCAGCGAGGCCGTGATGCACGACCGGTTCGTGTGTCTCGTCGACCCCGACAACCCGCGTCTGGTGGACGGGCGGCTGGCCCTGCGCGACCTGGCGGAGATGCCGCACGCGGCGTGCGGCATCGGCAAGCTCACACCGGCCGACCGCCAGCTGGAGACCCTCGGCATCACGCCCAGGGTGCAGGTCAGCACGCCCGGCTTCAACGTGCTGCCGTTCCTGGTGAGCGGCACCGACCTGGTCGCCCTGGTGCCCGAGCGGCTCGCCCGGCGCTACGAGGGCTTCGCCCGCTGCGCCGTCGTTCCGACGCCGTTCCCGGACGTGCCGCTCGTGGAGGCCATGTACTGGCACCACAACCGGCACGCGGATCCCGCGCACCGGTGGCTGCGGGAGACGGTCCGCACGGTGGGCGCGTCGCTGGACGATCCCGCGCCCGCGGAGATCGTCGACGTGGATGCCAGCCATGGCGAACGCGCGTTTCCGGAGCTGGCCCCCGCTTCCTAGCGTGGGAAGCGAACCCCCGCCCCCTTGGAGGAAGCCGTGAGCCGCACGCGCCTGGCCGGTCGTACCGTCGTCGTCACCGGAGCCGCACAGGGCCAGGGAGCCGTGGAGGTGGCCGCGGCGGCCCACGAGGGGGCTACGGTGGTCGCCACGGACGTCCTCGACGAGCCCGGCGAGAAGCTCGCCGCCGCCCTGCGTGCCGACGGCCTCGACGTGCGCTACCACCACCTGGACGTGTCGTCGCCGGCGGACTGGGCGGCCCTGGCGACCACCCTGGAGGCCGTGCACGGGCTCGTCAACAACGCCGGGATCCCCCTGCGGGCCCGGCTCGGTTCGGTCGAACTCGCCGACTGGAACCGGGCGTTCGCGGTGAACACCACCGGCCCGATGCTCGGCATCCAGGCCCTCGCCCCGCTGATGCCCCCCGGGTCCTCGATCGTGAACGTCGGCTCGGTGGCCGCTCTCACCGCCCATCACGCGGTCGCGTACACGGCGAGCAAGTGGGCGCTGCGGGGCCTGTCGAAGGTGGCCGCGCTGGAACTGGCGCCGCGCGGCATCCGTACGAACGTCATCCACCCCGGCTACATCGAGACGCCCCTGATGGCGACGGCCAACCCGGTCTTCACACGGGCGCACCTCTCGATGACTCCGCAGGGCCGCCCGGGCACCTGCGAGGAGGTCGCTCCGCTGGTCGTGTATCTGCTCTGCGACGAGTCGTCCTACGTGAACGGCGCCGAGATCACCGTGGACGGCGGCTACTCCGCGCACGGCGGGGTGAAGGCGATCACGAACGCGCTCGACTCGGTGTGACCCCCCGGGCCCGGGGACGGTCGCCGCGGACGGGTCCTACGCCGATCGGCACTGCGCGAGCCGCTTCTCCAGAAAGCGCCGCTCGGCGGCGTTCTCCACGAGCTCCAGTGCCCGCTCGTACGCCTCGGCCGCCTCGGCCGTGCGCCCCGAGCGGCGCAGCAGATCCGCGCGGGTCGCGGGCAGCAGGTGGTAGCCGTCCAGCTCGCCCTCCCGCTCCAGCTCCGCGACGAGCGCCAGCCCCGCTTCCGGGCCTTCGGACATGCCCACCGCCACGGCACGGTTGAGCCGCACCACGGCGGAGGGCACGAAGCGCGCCAGTTCCCCGTACAGCGCGGCGATGTCGGCCCAGTCCGTGTCCTTCGCCGTCGCGGCGGTGGTGTGGCAGGCGGCGATGGCGGCCTGGATCTGGTAGGGCCCCGGGCGTCCGCGGCGCAGGGTGCTCTCCAGGAGGGCGGCGCCCTCGTCGACGGCGGCCCTGTCCCAGGCCGTACGGTCCTGGTCCTCCAGCGTCACCAGCTCGCCCGCCGGGTCCACCCGGGTGGCGCGCCGGGCGTCGTGCAGCAGCAGGAGGGCGAGCAGACCGAGGACCTCGGGTTCGTCGGGCATCAGACGGGCCAGGACCCGGGCGAGCCGGATGGCCTCCGCGCAGAGGTTCATCCGCACCAGGTCGGCGCCGGACGTGGCGGCGTACCCCTCGTTGAAGAGCAGGTACACCACGCCGAGAACGCCGGTGGTGCGTTCGGGCAGCAGATGCGCGGGCGGTACGCGGTAGGGGATGCCCGCGTTACGGATCTTCCGTTTGGCGCGCACCAGGCGCTGCGCCATGGTCGCCTCGGGCACGAGGAAGGCGCGGGCGATCTCGGGGGTGGTGAGCCCGGCGAGGGTGCGCAGGGTCAGTGCCACCCGGGCCTCGATGGGGAGCGCCGGGTGGCAGCAGGTGAAGATGAGGCGCAGGCGGTCGTCCCGGACGCCGCTGTCGTCGCCGTCGTACTCCGGGTCGCTGGGCCCCTCGTCCCGTGCCAGCACCGCCGCCTCCCGCAGTTTCTGAGCCCCCACCGCCTCTCGGCGCAGCACGTCCAGGGCCCGGTGGCGTGCGGTCGTGGTCAGCCAGGCGCCGGGGCGGCGCGGCACTCCGTCGCGCCGCCATCGGTCCAGGGCCTGGGCGAAGGCGTCCTGCGCGCACTCCTCGGCGAGGTCCCAGTCACCGGTCACCCGGATCAGGGTGGCGACGACCTGGCCCCATTCCTCGCGGAAGGCGGCGGCGACCGCCGCCTCCACGCCTTCGATGTCGTTCACTCCCAGACCGGCCGCACCTCGACCGAGCCGCCGCCCAGCGCCGCCGGATGCCGGGACGCGAGCGCGATGGCCTCGTCGAGGTCGGCGACCTCGATGAGGTCGAAGCCGGCCACGTACTCCTTGGACTCCACGAACGGCCCGTCGCTGAGCAGGACTTCGTCGCCCTGGACTCGGACGGTGGTGGCGTCGGTGGACGGCCGCAGCCGTGCGCCGCCCCTGACGATGTCGCGGCTGCGGACCTCGTCGATGTACGAGGTGAAGCGGGGGTCGTCGGCGATCTGCGCAGGGCTCAGCTCCTCGCCGCCGACGGGGGTGCAGATGAACAGGACGTACTTCATGACAGGCCCTCCGTGACGCCGGTGTCGAACGGGATCGAGGTGTGCTGGTGGACGATCTGCCAGCGGTCGCCCGCGGCGCGGTAGCCGGTGGTCACCCGGGCGGTGGTGTCGAGCGGTTCACCGGTGGCGAGCGTGGCACGGATCCGTACGAGCGCGTGGCTGAAGGCGACGCTCTCGTCGACCCGTACGCGGAAGTCGGACACCTCGCGGTGCACGGGCCCGCTCAGGGTGGAGAACCACAGTTCCTCCGCCTTGCGCAGGGCCTCGACGCCGCTCTGCTCCAGACCGCTCACGGGGTGGAACACCTCGACGTCGGGGGCGTAGCAGGCCATCGCCCGGTCGAAGTCCCGTTCCCGGCCGGCGGCGGTGAGTTCCGCGTCGAGCCGGCGGATCTCGGTCTCGGCGTCCTCGTCGTCCCAGAAGGCGCGCACCTCCATGGCGCCGACGGTCGCCACGGGGTGCTGCGCGGCCACCTCGACGGCCTCCTCCAGGCTGTCGCAGTCGAGGATGTCGTACCCGGCGACGTACTCCTTCGTCTCGGCGAACGGCCCGTCGGTGCGCAGCACCTCGCCGTCGCGCACCCGCACGGTGACCGCCTCCGCGGGGAGCCGGAGCCGGTGGCCGTGCAGCCGGACGCCGCTGCGGGCGCCGTATTCCTCGACCCAGGGCTCGACGGGGGCCATGCCCGACGCGTCGGCGGTGTCGTCGCCGCAGACCAGCAGCATGTACTTCATGGTTCCTCCCGGTGCTCATGAACTTCTTACACCCCACCGACGAACGGGCCGGCGCCGAATCGACACCCTGGGCGCGCGAAGAGGCCGGGGCCCCGGGGCCCCGGCCTCTTCGCGACGAGCCGCGTTACGCGGTGGCCGTCCGCACCGACGGCTCACCGCCGGCGCCGACCGCCGCTCGGGCGGTGTTCTTGCGCACCAGCAGCAGGGTGACCAGCGCGCCGAGCAGGGAGGCGCAGCCGCAGATCACCACGCCGATGGCCATGCCGTGGCCGAGCGCGGTCTGCGCGGCGGCCCTGGCGCTGTCGCTGCCCGCGTTGACGACGGCGAGCGGGCCCGCGGCGGCCTCCATGCCGGCGTCCGCGCCGTTGAGCTTGCCCACCAGGGCGGAGGACGCGGCGCTCATCGCGATGGTGCTGATGACGGCAGGACCGAGGCCCTGGCCGAACTCGCGGACCAGGCTGGTGGCGCCGCTGGCCATGCCGGTCATGTGGATCGGTACGGCGTTCACGGCGGCCGAGGTCAGTGAGGAGACGACGCAGATGAAGCCGATGCCGAGCAGCAGCACCGGGCCGATGAAGGCGGCGAGGGAGGTCGTGGTGATGGGCAGCGCGGCGATCCAGAACTGTCCCGCGGCCATCGGCAGCAGTCCGCCCGTCAGGAGCCAGCGGGCGTCGACGCGGGTGAGCATCCTGCTGAGCACCGGTGCCAGGAGCAGCGGGATCAGCTGGAGGATCACGAACGGCATGCCGGCGCGCAGCGCGCTCAGATGCATCACGGCGCCGAGGCGGATGGAGACGCAGTACGCGGTGCCGATGAAGCCGAACATGCCGGCCAGGGCGACGACGGCCGCCGCGGCGAAGGACGGGATCCTCAGCAGGTCCAGGTTGAACATGGGCGAGGCGGCGCGGGTCTCGGCGACGACGAAGCCGACGAGGGCCACCGCCGCGAGGGCCAGCGAGCCGACGATCGCCGCGCTGCCCCAGCCGCGGTCGCCGCCCTCGATGATGCCCCAGAGCAGGGCGGTGAGGCCGACGGCGATGGTGATCTGGCCCGGCCAGTCCAGGGCGCGGCCCTCGGGGGCCTTGGAGTCGGTGACCAGTCTCCAGCAGGCGATCGCGACCGCCAGGCCGAGGACCACGGGCGGCACGAAGGCCCAGCGGAAGTCGGCGACCGTGGCGAGCACCCCGGAGGACAGCGGTCCCATCGCGGAGGCGAGGGAGATGCTGAGCGCCCAGGTGGAGACCGCCTTGGCACGGTCCTTGCCGTCCGGGGTGGCGGCCGCGATGACCGCGAGGGAACTGGGGAAGAGCGCCGCGGCGCCGATACCGGCCAGCGCCTGTCCGGTCCACATCATGGTGATGTTCTGGGAGGTGGCGTTGAGGAGTTCACCGAGCGCCAGGACGAGGCCGCCGAGCACCAGCAGGCGCTTGCGGCCGAAGAGGTCTCCGACCACACCGAAATTCAGTTCAAGAATGGCGGTGGGGAGAATGAAGGCGGACGTGACCCAGGCGACCTGGGAACCGGACGCCCCGAAGGCGGCCTGGATTTCACCATTGATCGGGGACGGAACGGTAATGCACAGTTGCGCGGCGGCGACTGCGAGACAGCAGGCTATGAGTGTTCCGAGGTCCAGTTTCTTCAAAGAGCTCGTGGAGGTCGAATCCGTCATCGTGCGTGCCCTCACTCTGCGTTTTTCTCTATGAGTTCGATGAGATTTCCCTCGGGGTCGGTGACCCAGGCCATGCGAATACCGGGTTCGGGGGAAGGACCCGGTTTCATGGCCTCGCCCGCTCCGCGCGCCACCAAGGCCGCGTAGACGGGGTCGAGTTCCGGGGTGGTGACCGCGAAGTGCCCGTATCCCTCGGTGAGGGCGGCGGTCAGCGGGTCCGGGGCCCGCAGCCCCGGCGCGGATCCGGGCCTGGCGAGGAGTTCGATCCGCCAGCCGTGCGGATGTTCCAGGACGACGGCACTCAGACCGGGCCCTTCGAGGGCGAACTCGAAGACGGTCCTGAGCCCGAACGCCCCCTGATACCAGATGGTCTGGGCGGGCAGATCGCGTACGTTGACGCCCACGTGGTCGAGTCGGACGGTCACCGGCGCTCAGCCGGCCATCGCGCTGTCGCCACCGTCGACCATCAGGTTGGCGCCGTTGACGAACGCCGCCTCGTCGGAGCAGAGGAAGGCGGCGGCGCGCGCGATGTCCTCGGGCTCCCCCACCCGGCCTACCGGGATCCGCGCCTCCAGCTGCGCCTTCGGGCCGTCGGGGTCGTCGAGGAAGGGCGCGGTCGCGGAGGTGTGGGTCATGCCGGGGGCGATGGTGTTGACCCGGATGCGGTGCGGGGCGCCGGCCGCGCACAGGTGCTTGCTCATCGCCAGCACCCCGCCCTTGGCGGCGCCGTGCGGGACCATCGGCATGAAGGGGGCGCCCCGGACGGCGGCCACCGAGGCGACGTTGAGGACGGCTCCGCCGCCGCGGGCGATCAGGTGCGGCCAGGCGGCCTGCGTGCAGAAGTAGGGGATGTCGAGCTCGTTCTTGATGGTGAAGTACCAGTCCTCGGCCGGCATGGTCGCGAACGGCCCGTTCCGCAGTGCGGAGGCGTTGTTGTAGAGGATGTCGATCCCGCCGAGGGCCTCGATCCCCGCGTCGATCCACTCATGGGCGCCCGCCTCGGTGGAGAGGTCCACCGGTGCGAGGGACCGCATGACACCGCCGGCCTTCTCGACGAGTTCCACCGTTTCCGCGGCGGCGTCGGCATCGAGGTCGCAGCCGAATACGGTGGCGCCTTCCGCGGCGAATACCTGGGCCGCGGCCCGCCCTATTCCGGCCCCCGTTCCGCTGATGAAAGCGATTTTTCCGGCCAGTCGACCCATGATTGCCATGTCCCTTGTCCAGTGCCGCCGGTGTGCGGTGGTGGCAGCGTAGGGACGGCCATTGCCCAGAACAAGAAAAGGGTCGGCGCAGGGGCATCGCGGTGTCGTATGGCTGGTATGCGGCGCGGTGTCGTACGGCGGTATACGGCGCGGTGGTCTACGGCGGTATACGGCGCGGTGGCGTACGGCGGTATGCGCGCGGTCAGCCGTGGGAGGTGCCGAGCCGTACCGGAAGTGCCCGCACGCTGTTGCCGACGAAACTGGAGTGCCGGGAGAGTTCCGCCTCCGTCACGGCGAGGTCGAGGTCGGGGAAGCGGGTGAACAGCCGCTCCAGGGCGATGGTCGCCTCCATGCGTGCCAGCGGGGCACCGAGGCAGTAGTGGGCGCCGTGTCCGAGGGAGAGGTGGCGGGTGGCGCCGGACCTGCCGGGCCGGGTGACGTCGAAGCGGTCGGCGTCCGGGCCGTGCACGGACGGGTCGCGCCCCGCCGCCGAGTAACCGGCCAGCACGGGCGTGCCCTTGGGGATCACCGTGCCGTCGACGGTCAGGTCCCGGACCGGATAGCGGAAGGGGAAGTAGCTGACGGGCGCGTCCCAGCGCAGGGTCTCCTCGACGACGTCCGCCCAGCCCACCCCGCCCTCGCCCTTCATGACCAGCTCCAGCTGGTCCCGGTGGCCGCAGAGCGCCCGTACGGCGTTGGTGAGGAGGTTGAGCGTGGTCTCGTGCCCCGCGATGATCATCAGTACCAGGGTGCCGATCAGCTCCTCCTGGCTGAGCCGGTCGCCCTCCTCGTCCCGGGCGGCGATCAGCGCGCTGGTGAGGTCGTCGCCCGGCCGCTCGCCCCGAGCGACGGCCACGGCGGCGAGCACGGCGACGAGTTCACGGTTGGCCGCCAGGGCCTTCTCGGGGCCGATGTCGGTGGCGACCACCTGGTTCGACAGGTGGTGCAGCCGGTCGCGGTGCTCGGCGTCCACCCCGAGCAGTTCCCCGATGACCCCCATGGGCAGGGGCATCGCGAAGTGCCGCCGCAGATCGGCGACTCCGCCGTCCCGCTCGGCCGCGGCCCGGAGGTCGTCGAGCAGTCCCGCCGTCAACTCCTCGATCCGGGGCCGTAGTTCCTCGACCCGGCGCGCGGTGAACGCCTTGCTCACGAGCGAACGCAGCCGCCGGTGGTCCTCGCCGTCCGCGGTCGTCATCCCGCGTACGGTCGCGAAGGTCGCGAGCGGCCACCCCGGCGCTATCCGCCCCTCCCGCAGCTCGGTGAAGTGCTCGGCGCCCTTGGCGACTTCGGGATGCGCGAGGAACTCCTTCAACGCCTCGTGCCCGAGCACCGCCATGCCCTCCACCTCGCCGGGCAGCACCACCGCCGCGACGGCGCCCCGCTCGAGCAGCCGCGCGTTGTCGGCGTGCGGGCAGCCGCCGGCCGGGTCCATGCGGTGCGGCGTGCCGGGAGAGGTGTCCACCGGAGGTCTCCTTATGGGCGTGGGGAGTCGGGAGCGGGCGCTGCGAGCCGTTACGACGAAGGATTCTGCCCGCTCGTCCCCGTGACCGACAGCGATGGCGTACGCGCCGATCCGCGGTTCTTCCCCCGGATCCGCCTGCGTCCACGGTTGGATGTTTCCATGACCGACGAGCACGAGCGGATGATGCGGGCCAACCAGGCCAACTGGGACGCGCGGACCCCCGTCCATCTCGCCAGCCGGTTCTACGGGCTGGGCGAGAGGCTCGACCCGGCGCGCTGGTTCGCCGCCTTCGAGTGGGAGGACCTCGGGGACCTGGCCGGCCTCGACGTGCTGCATCTCCAGTGCCACCTCGGCACCGAGACGATCGCCTTCGCCGAGCGCGGCGCGCGGACCGTCGGCCTGGACATCTCCGAGGCGTCCGTGGCGGCCGCGGCCGCCATCGCGGCACGGGCGGGCGCCGACGTGACGTACGTACGAGCCAATGTGTACGACGCCGTCGAAGCCCTGGGCGGGCGGCTGTTCGACGTGATCTACACCGGCAAGGGCGCCCTGTGCTATCTGCCCGACCTGGACCGCTGGGCCGCCGTCATCGCTCAACTGCTGTGCCCGGGAGGGAGGTTGTACATCGCCGAGTTCCATCCGCTGCTCAACGCGCTGGGCCCCAAACCCGCCGAGGGCGAGGGCACCGAACTGCTGCTGCGTCACGACTACCTGGGCGGCCGGGACGCCGTGCACCGGAACGCGACCTACACGTACACCGACGGACCGGCCGTCGAGGGCGCGACCGACAGTTACGAGTGGATGCACGGAATGGACGAGGTCGTCAACGCGTTGACCACAGCGGGACTCGGTATCCGCCGGCTCCGGGAGAGCGACGAGCTTCCCTGGCCGCGCTGGCCGCAGATGGTCCGTACGCCGTCCGGCTGGTGGCGCCTGCCGGAGGGGGAGCCGCGCATTCCGCTGCTGTACGGCCTCCTGGCGAGCCGTTGAGAGACAGATCACAACCACTTCGCCGCAAGCCGTGGTAATCTCCAGTCAGCACTTGTGTACGCCCCGTCTCGGGCGCCGGTGCTGAATCTCCTTCTTTCGCTGACACGCCCGTCGCTTTTCCGATCGGGTGACCAGCTTCTTCGCATCACCTTCCGAGCGCGGTCAGCCGTAGTTCCTTCAGGTGATCTTCCCCGCCGCACCGAGGCGTGAGCACGCCGCCTCCCCCCGGCACACCCCCTCCCTTCCTCATGACCTCATGAATCCGTCCTCGAAAGGACCACCTCTCATGACCACCACACTCGAACACCCTCCCGTACAGAAGCAGCTCCCGGCCCACGCCACCGGTGTCCTCGACATCGCGCACAACGGGCAGGGGTACCTGCGCGCCGCCGAGAGCTGCCTGCCCACGCCGACCGACGTCCAGGTCTCCGCCGCACTGATCCGCCGTCACGGCCTGCGCACGGGCGACACCGTCGAAGGCGTACGCGGCGGACCCCGAGCCCTCGCCGAGGTCGAGCGGATCAACGGCCGCACCCCCGACGAGCTGCGCCGCCGCCCGCACTTCCGCGACCTCACCCCGCTGCACCCGCGCGACCGGCTCCGTCTGGAGCACCCGGCGAGCGGCATGGCCGGACGCGTCGTCGACCTGGTCTCCCCCGTCGGCAAGGGCCAGCGCGGTCTGATCGTCGCCCCGCCCAAGACCGGCAAGACGGTACTGCTCCAGCAGCTCGCCGGCGCCGTCGCGGGCAACCACCCCGAATGCCATCTGATCGTGCTGCTCCTCGACGAGCGGCCCGAAGAGGTCACCGACATGCGGCGCTCCGTCCGCGGCGAGGTCTACGCCTCGACCTTCGACAAGACGCCGAAGCAGCACATCGCCCTGGCCGAGCTCGTCGTCGAGCGCGCCAAGCGGCTCGTCGAACAGGGCGAGGACGTCGTCATCCTGATGGACTCGCTCACCCGGCTGTGCCGCGCGCACAACAACGCGGCCGCCTCCGGTGGCCGCACGCTCAGTGGCGGCGTCGACGCCGCCGCGGTGCACGGCCCCAAGCGGTTCTTCGGCGCCGCGCGCCTCGCCGAGGAGGGCGGCTCGCTCACCATCCTCGCCACCGCCCTGGTGGAGACCGGCTCCCGTGCCGACGACTACTTCTTCGAGGAGCTCAAGAGCACCGGCAACATGGAGCTCCGCCTCGACCGGATCCTCGCCTCACGGCGCGTGTTCCCGGCCGTGGACATCATCCCGTCCGGTACCCGCCGCGAGGAACTGCTCCTGCCCGGGGCCGAGTTGACCGCCGTACGCGGACTGCGACGCGCCCTGCAGACCCGGGACGCCCAGGCCGCCCTGGAAACCCTCCTGGAGCGGCTGCGCGCCACGCCGGACAACGCGGCCTTCCTGCGTCAGGTCCAGCCGACCCTGCCCACCGCCTGACCCCCACCCCGAATCCACCGCGCCGGACCTCCCGGACCTCTCCCGCGTGTGGCATCCGGGTACTGCATCCCCTCGCTCGGGCCTGGCACCTCGGCGCACGGCGACTCCGTTCCTACGTTTGCGGTATGACAATCGGATTCCCATCCCGGATGGTCGTCTCGTTGACCGCCTTCTCCTGCTCCGCCCTCTGTGTGGCCGGAGCGCTGGCCCTCGCGCCGAGTCCGGCCTTCGCCCGCCCCGGTACGGGCCTGCCGAGACCCATGGCCTCCCAGACGCCCTACCTCCAGCGGGCCGGGACGCAGGTGCGCACACGGTCCGACGCCCCCGAGCTGCCGGACATCTCGGCGCTGTCGTGGGTGGTGGCCGACTCAGGCACCGGCGAGGTGCTCGCCGCGCACGACGCGCACCTCAAGCTGCCGCCCGCCAGCACCCTCAAGACCCTCTTCGCGCTCACCGTGCTCCCGGCGCTGCCCGCCGGCATCCAGCACACCGTCAAGGAGGAGGAACTGGAGGGCATCGGCGACGGCAGCAGCCTGGTGGGCGTGGCCGCGGGGCACACCTACCGCGTGTCCGACCTGTGGCGCGGCGTCTTCCTCAACTCGGGCAACGACGCCGTGCACGTACTGGCCGCGATGAACGGCGGCTGGCACCGGACGGCGGTCCGGATGCAGTCCAAGGCCCGCTCGCTGGGCGCCCTCGACACCCATGTCGAGTCGCCCGACGGCTACGACACCCCCGGCCAGGTCTCGTCGGCGTACGACCTCGCGGTCTTCGGACGGGCCGGCCTGCGCAACCCGGAGTTCGCGCGCTACTGCTCCACCGCCGAGGCCAGCTTCCCCGGCGACGGCTACCCGTACGAGATCCAGAACACCAACCGGCTGCTGACCGGCGCCGACGGGGTGGCGCCCTACCCGGGCCTGATCGGCGTCAAGAACGGCTACACCACCAACGCGGGCAACACGCTCGTCGCCGCCGCGCACCGGGGCAAACGCACCCTCCTCGTCACGGTGATGAACCCTCAGGCGGGCGGCGGCACCACGGTGTACGAGGAGGCCCGCTCGCTGCTCGACTGGGGCTTCGCGGCCGCCGGGCACGTCGAACCCGTCGGATCGCTCCCCGACAGCCGGTCCGTCCCGGCGGCGGGCGCCTCGCCCGTACAGGCGAGGACCGGTTCCGCGGACGGCCCCGACGGCGGCTGGCCGGAGGCGGCCGGGATCCTGGGCGCCGCGGGTCTGGGCGCGGGCGGAGTGGCCCTCGCCCTGCGTCTCAAGGGCGTGCGGCCCACCCGCGACTGACCCACTGGCAGCCACAGCAGCAGCCCGAGCGTGATCCACGTGTACGTGTTGCTGCCGAGGAATCCGTCGAGGCCGGAGGAGTCGTCGAACCAGAGCCACACCACGCTGCTGCACAGCACCGCGTACAGAGCCGCCGCGACCCGCGCACGGTGCCGGTGCAGCAGTACGGCGAAGGACGGCAGCAGCCAGACGAGGTGGTGCACCCAGGTGATCGGGCTGAGGAGGCAGGCGGCGAGCCCGGTGAGGGCGAACGCGGCCGTCCAGTCCTCGTCGGCCAGCGCCCACGAGGTCCGCCGCGCCCACACGCAAAGGATCAGCAGGGCGGTCGCCGCCCACACGGCCCGACTCGGTTCGCCCGGTGCGGCGAGCCGGGCCAGGACGCCCTGCAACGACTGGTTGGAGACATAGGCGAGACGTCCGATGCGATTGGTGTCCCACAGTGCCTCGGACCAGTAGAAACGCGAGGCGTCCGGCGCCACCCAGGCCGCGAGACCGGTGGCCGCCGCGGCGACGGCCGTCGCGACCCCGGCGGCGCGCCAGCGACGGCCGAGCAGCAGCAGGCCGATGAAGAGCGCGGGGGTCAGCTTGATCGCGGCGGCCAGCCCGATGCCGACGCCCGCCCGGCGTCCCCGGCCGGTGGACAGCAGCCAGGCGTCGCTCAGGACGAGCGCCAGCAGCAGGAGGTTGACCTGCCCGAAGCTGAAGGTGTCGCGGATCGGTTCGAGCAGGGGCAGCAGACAGGCCGCGAGGGCGTAGCCGTACCAGCCGTAGCGGCGCAGCGCGGGCCCGACCAGGATCCACACCACGACCGCCAGCGCCGCGAGATTGAGCACCACGGAGACGGCGATCGCCGTGCGCAGCCCGATCAGCGCCATCGGCAGCATGGTCACGGCCGCGAACGGCGGATAGGTGAATCCGTACGTGGTTCCCGGCACCCAGTAGTCGTAGATCCGGCCGCCGTGATGGACCCAGGCGTCGACGGTGCCGTAGTAGACGCGCAGATCGAACCAGTCGCGCAGCAGTGGCACGGTCGCGGTGAACACGGCGACCGCGACGGCGAGAGTGAGCAGGCCGAGCAGCCGCCGGCCGTCGGTGTCCAGATGTCTCATGCCGTCCGCCCCAGCACCGGCGGCTGCGCCGGCTCCTCGGCCCGGGCGGCCTGACGGGCCTGCCAGAGCACGACGAGGGCGAGTGCGCCGCCGGAGACGGCCAGCACCACCTGATCGACGTCCGGCGGTCCGCCGCTCGGCAGTACGGCGAGCGCGAGTACCGCACTGGCTGCCGCGACCCGGTGGCGCACCGAGCCGTTGGGCGCCGCGGCGGCGATGAGGAACAGGCCCCACAGCGCGTACCAGGGCCGGATCGCGGGACCGAACACGGCGACCGCGCCCAGGCTCAGGCCCAGCGCGTAGATGGGGCCCGGCCGCAGGCGCAGCCATATGAACAGGACGACCAGGACGGTCACCACCAGCCCGGTCGCGTGCCAGACGGGCATCGCCAGCGGGGCGAGGCCGCTGCCGAGATCCTTCAGCAGGGCGCCGGTGGCGCGGCCGAGGACGCTGGTGGGCGACCAGTTGTGCGGGGAGACGGGGGTCTTCAGGGCCGCGATCCAGCCGTACCCCGTGCCCGTCACGGCGGTCACCGCGGCCGTGGTGGCGAGCGCGACCCCGGTCGTGGTCAGGACCGTGCGCACTACTCCGCGACGCCCGCGCAGCGCCACCACCGCCAGCAGGCCGAGCACGGCCGGCGCCTTGACCAGGGCGGCGAGGGTGATGAGGACGACGCCCAGCAGGTGCCATCGGCCGCGTGCGGCGACCAGGCCGACGCCGAGCAGTCCCAGCATGATGGCGTCGTTGTGCGCACCGGCCACCAGGTGCAGCAGCACGAGCGGGTTGAGCGCGCCGAGCCACAGCGCGGCGGCCGGATCGGCACCGCTGTGCCGGGCGAGGCGGGGCAGCGCCGCCGCCATCAGGCCCACGCCGAGCAGCGCGACCAGGCGCATGCCGAGCAGCCCGGCCGGTATCTCCCCGCGGGTGAGGCCGGACAGCGCGGAGGCGACGGCGAGGAAGACCGGGCCGTACGGCGTCGCGGTCTGCTGCCACACCGGTGCCACCTCGTCGGCGAGCGGGCCGCCGAGCTGCGCGGGCCCGTGGGCGTACACGTCGATGTGCGCGTCGACCATGGCGCCCTGCGCGAGATAGCTGTACACGTCCCTGCTGAACAGCGGCGGCGCGAGAAGCAGCGGCGCCGCCCAGGCCGCGAGCACCAGCAGCAGTGCGCGCGGCGTCGGCGGCTGCGGACCGCGTACGACCTTGCCGAGCAGCACCCACGCGGCGATCAGCAGGACGACACCGAAGTAGACCCCGACCACGCCGAGTACGGCACGCGCGGAGCCGGGGTCGAGGAAGTCCCGCGTGGGCAGGGCGCCGGCCGTCTCACCGCCGAGCGCGAGAAAGGCGGTACCGATCAGGCCCAGGGCCTGACAGCGGTGGAGATCGAGGGGAGCCTTGGCCAACACTTGGCAAGCGTGTCAAGGGCGGGTGGCCGGAAAGCGACGCCATGCCTTCCCGGCGGGGTCCGTAGAGTTACCTCCGCGTGGTGCTTCGTCGGGTGCGGGTGCGTTGTGGCTTGTCGCGCCCACGCGGCGGAGCCGCATATCGTCACAGCCCCGCGCCCTGACGGGGCGCTCTACCGAGCCGGGATGGGGTGAACCCCGCCCGTACGGACTCAGAACACCGACACGCCCGTCAGTGTCGTGAAGCGGTCCAGGGCCGCCACGCCCGCCACCGAGTTGCCCCGCTCGTCCAGACCGGGGCTCCAGACGCACAGGGTGCAGCGGCCGGGGACCACCGCGATGATGCCGCCGCCGACGCCGCTCTTGCCGGGGAGGCCGACGCGGTAGGCGAATTCGCCCGCCGCGTCGTACGTGCCGCAGGTCAGCATGACGGCGTTGACCTGCTTGGCCTGGCTCTGGGTGAGCAGTCGGGAGCCGTCGGCGCGCAGGCCGTGCCGGGCCAGGAAGCCCGTGGCGAGGGCGAGGTCGGCGCAGGACGCCTCGATCGAGCACTGGCGGAAGTACTGCTCGAGGAGGACCGGTACCGGGTTGTCGATGTTGCCGTACGAGGCCATGAAGTGGGCGAGGGCCGCGTTGCGGTCACCGCGGGTGGCCTCGGAGGCGGCCACCTCCTTGTCGAAGGTGAGCTCGGCGTTGCCGCTCTCCGCACGGAGGAAGGCCAGCAGGGTGCCGGCCGCGTCTCCGGTACGGGTCTGGAGCCGGTCGGTGACGACCAGGGCGCCCGCGTTGATGAACGGATTGCGCGGGATGCCGTTCTCGTACTCCAGCTGCACCAGCGAGTTGAAGGGGTTGCCGGAGGGCTCGCGGCCGACGTGTTCCCACAGTTCGTCGCCCTCACGGGCCAGGTCGAGGGCGAGGGTGAAGACCTTGGTGATGGACTGGGTGGAGAACGGCTGCCGCCAGTCCCCCACGCCGTACACCGTGCCGTCGAGCTCGGCCACGGCCATGCCGAAGCGCCGGGGGTCGCAGGCGGCCAGCGCCGGGATGTAGTCGGCGGGCCGGCCGCGGCCGGGTGTCTGCCCGATCTCGGTGGCGATGCGCTCCAGGACCGGCTGGAAGGTCGGGGACGACGGATACGACGAAGACACAGCCATGATCACCATTGTGCCGCCGGACCGGTCCTGGTGCGCATCGGGTCACACCGCCTGCGGGGTGCCGCTGCCCGCGATCACCTCGGGCCGCAGCAGCGCCGCCAGCCGCTCGGCGGGCAACAGGCCCTTCTCCAGGACGAGTTCGGCGACGCCGCGCCCGGTGGCGAGGGCCTCCTTGGCGATGTCGGTGGCGGCCGTGTATCCGATGTGCGGGTTCAGGGCGGTCACCAGGCCGATCGAGTTCTCGACCGCGGCGCGCAGCGCCTCCGTGTTGGCGGTGATCCCGGTGACGCAGCGCTCGGCGAGGGTCAGGCAGGCGGTGCGCAGGTGGGTGATGCTCTCGGACAGGGAGTGCAGGATGATCGGCTCGAAGGCGTTGAGCTGGAGCTGCCCCGCTTCCGCGGCCATGGTGATGGTGACGTCGTTGCCGATGACCTCGAAGGCGACCTGGTTGACGACCTCGGGGATCACCGGGTTGACCTTGCCGGGCATGATGCTCGAACCGGCCTGCACCGGCGGCAGGTTGATCTCGTTGAGGCCGGCGCGCGGCCCGGAGGACAGCAGCCGCAGGTCGTTGCAGCTCTTCGACAGCTTCACAGCGATCCGCTTGAGCACACCGGACATCTGGACGAAGGCGCCGCAGTCCTGGGTGGCCTCGACCAGGTTGGCGGCGGTGACCAGGGGCAGCCCGGTGATCGCGGCGAGGTGGCGACGGGCGGATTCCGCGTATCCG
The DNA here is from genome assembly GCF_001514115.1 of Streptomyces olivochromogenes. Classification (GTDB taxonomy): domain Bacteria; phylum Actinomycetota; class Actinomycetes; order Streptomycetales; family Streptomycetaceae; genus Streptomyces; species Streptomyces olivochromogenes. Next base: position 367,614 of record NZ_KQ948459.1, on the reverse strand, counting down.
GCGGGGGCGTTGAGGCCGGTGCCGATGGCCGTGGCGCCGAGGTTGATCTCGTGGATCAGCTCGACGGCCTCGGCGAGCCTGCTGCGGTCCTCGTCGAGCATCACCGCGTACGCCGAGAACTCCTGCCCGAGGGTCATCGGCACCGCGTCCTGGAGTTGGGTACGCCCCATCTTCAGCACGTCGCGGAACTCGAAGGCCTTGGCGGCGAACGCGTCCTGGAGCACGGCCATCGCCTTGAGCAGCTCGCGCACCGCGAAGACGGTGGCGACCTTGACCGCGGTGGGGTAGACGTCGTTGGTCGACTGGCCGAGGTTGACGTCCTCGTTGGGGTGCAGGTACTGGTATTCGCCCTTGGCGCGGCCGAGGAGCTCCAACGCCCGGTTGGCGACGACCTCGTTGGCGTTCATGTTCGTCGAGGTGCCGGCGCCGCCCTGGATGACGTCGACCACGAACTGGTCGTGCAGCTTGCCGGCGCGGATCTCCCGGCAGGCCGCGACGATGGCCATGGCCTTCTCCGGTTCGAGCAGGCCGAGTTCCTCGTTGGCACGGGCGGCGGCCTCCTTGACGGCGGCCAGGGCCTCGATCAGATGCGGGTAGGCGGAGATCGACGTTCCCGTGATGGGGAAGTTCTCGGTGGCGCGCAGGGAGTGGATGCCCCAGTACGCCTCGGCCGGGACGTCACGGTCCCCGAGCAGATCGTGTTCACTGCGGTGCGCTACGGCGACGGTCATGACTGAGCGGTCCTCTTTCGGAGGGGTGAGGGTGGATTGGGTGAGGGGTACGGGCTGGCCGGTCAGGGGCGAGTCACTGATCCAGCCCTGAGGCGCACGAACCTAAGGGGCGCGAGGAACTGCGCGACCAGCCACGACGGCCCCGCACCCGCTGCAAGAGGCCGGCCCCCACGAACCCAAGGGGCGCGGGGAACTGCGCGACCAGCCACGACGGACCCGCACCGGCGACGCACCCCCACGACCTGGTCGCACGCCGCTCAGCCCGAGAGCGGATCAAGCACCCGGGCCGGGCGCAGCCCGCCCACAACGGCACCGCCCCCGAGCAACGGCACAGAGCCGAACTCCGCGAGCAACGCCGGATCGACCCCGGCGCGCACGAGCGCCGCCGCGGCCACCGGCCCACGCGCCCGGTCCGCACCGTCGGCGATCTTCACGGCGACGGCCCGGCCGTCCGGCAGCGCGGCCATCTGGACGCCCTCGAAGCCGTCCTTCGTGAGCAGCCCCGGCACGGCCCGCATCAGCGCCGCGACATCGCGGCCGGAGCCGGACGCCATCTCGGCGTGCTCGCGCATCGCGTCGGCGACCCGCGCCTCGGGGGTGCCGGCCGGTGCGGTGGTGATCCGGGCGGCGGCGCGGGCGAGCCCGTGCAGCGAGACGGAGAAGAGGGGCGCGCCGCAACCGTCGACGGTGACCCGGGCGATCGCCTGCCCGGTGAGGTCCTCGACGATCTCCGCGATGGCCTGCTGGAGGGGGTGGACCGGGTCGAGGTAGTCGTCGAGGGACCAGCCGTTGAGCCGGGCGGTCATCAGCATGGCGGCGTGTTTGCCGGAGCAGTTCTGTGCGAGCCGGGACGGCAGCCGACCCTCGCGGATCCAGACGTCCCGCACGACCGGGTCGTACGGCAGGTCGGGCACGTTGCGCAGGTCGTCCTCGGTGACTCCGGCCAGTTCCAGGATCCGCCGGGTCCCGGCCAGGTGCCGTTCCTCGCCGGAGTGACTGGCCGCGGCCAGCGAGAGCAGCTCGCCGTCCAGCGGCAGTCCCGCCCGCAGCATCGCCACCGCCTGGACGGGCTTGAGCGCCGAGCGCGGGTGGAACGCGGCCTCGATGTCCCCGATCTGGAGGTCGACGCCGCCGTCGGCGGCCAGTACGACCACCGAGCCGTAGTGGATGCCTTCGACGACTCCACCGCGGACGAGCTGGGCGACGGGGGCGTGCAGGGGTTCGCGGATCAGCGGAGCGGCGGCGATCGAGGCGGCGTACGTCATGCTCGAGCTCACGCGTCCACTCCGTCACGGATGCCGGAGACCCGGCGGCGCACCCCGTACCATCCGGCGACGAGCGCCACGGCGATCAGCGGCAGACACAGCACGGTGGTGCGCCCCGCTCCCCCGTCGGCGTACATCAGGACGAGGACGGAGACGAGGAAGCCGATCGTCACGATCTCGGTCCACGGCGAGCCGGGCAGGCGGTAGCTCGGCCTGGTCAGCTCGCCGCGCTGGGTCTTCCGCCAGAACAGCACATGGCAGAGCATGATCATGCCCCAGGTGGCGAGGATGCCGATGGCGGCGAAGTTCAGGACGATCTCGAAGGCGTCGGCGGGGACCACGAAGTTGAGGCCGACGCCGAGGACGCAGATCCCGCTGGTGAGCAGGATGCCGCCGTACGGGACCTGGCTGCGGCTCATCACTCCGGTGAACCTGGGAGCGGAGCCCGACATCGCCATGGAGCGCAGGATGCGGCCGGTGGAGTAGAGGCCGGAGTTGAGGGACGACATGGCCGCGGTGAGCACGACCAGGTTCATCACGCCGCCCGCCGCCGGGATGCCGATGTTCGACAGGACGGTCACGAAGGGGCTCTGGCCCGCGCTGTACTTGTTCCAGGGCAGCAGCATCGAGAGCAGGACGACCGAGCCGACGTAGAACAGGCCGACACGCCACATGATCGAGTTGATCGCCTTCGGCATGATCTTCTCGGGGTTCTCCGTCTCGCCCGCCGCGACACCGACCAGCTCGACGGAGGCGTAGGCGAAGACGACGCCCTGGATGATCAGCAGCATCGGCAGCAGGCCGTTGGGGAAGATTCCGCCGTTGTCGGTGATCAGGGACGGGCCGGGGGTGGTGCCGTCGACGGGGTGCTGGGTGACCAGCAGGAAGATGCCGATGAGCATGAAGACGACGAGCGCGCTCACCTTGATGATCGCGAACCAGAACTCCAGTTCGCCGAACATGCGTACGGATATCAGGTTCACCGTAAGGACGACGGCGAGCGCGACGAGCGCGATCACCCACTGCGGGATGTCGGAGAACATGCCCCAGTAGTGGGTGTAGACGGCCACGGCGGTGATGTCGGCGATACCGGTGGTGGCCCAGTTCAGGAAGTACATCCAGCCGGCGACATAGGCGCCCTTCTCCCCCAGGAACTCCCGGGCGTACGACACGAAGGCGCCGGAGGACGGCCGGTACAGGACGAGTTCGCCGAGCGCGCGCACGACGAGGAAGGCGAAGGCGCCGCACACCGCGTACGCGACGAAGAGGGAGGGGCCGGCGTCGGCGAGCCGGCCGCCCGCGCCGAGGAAGAGGCCGGTGCCGATGGCACCCCCGATGGCGATCATGTTGACGTGCCGGGACTTCAGCGACTTGCTGTAACCCGCGTCTCCGGCGTCGACGTGCGCGGCCGGTTTGCCGGCCGATGTGGCCTCGTCTGTGAGGGACTGCTCGCTCACGCCTCGGGTCCGCCTTCCGTGGGGATGTCCGTACGCGCGGGGCGCACGATGTCGGTGAGGGTGGTCTCCACGCGGTCGAGGTGATGGGACATCGCCTCCACCGCGTCGTGTTCACTGCCGTCGATCAGCGCTTCGACGATCGCCCGGTGCTCACGGTTGGACTGTTCGCGCCGCCCGCCGAGCTCGTTGAGGAAGGCGGACTGGCGGGCCAGCGCGTCCCGGATCTCTTCGATCACCCTGCGGAAGACCGGGTTCTGCGAGGCCTCGGCGACCGCGATGTGGAAGATCGTGTCCATCGCGACCCACGCCGTGGTGTCGGTCTCCCGCTCCATCCGGTCCAGCAGATGGGCCAGGTGGTCGAGGTTCTCCGGGGTGCGGCGCACCGCCGCGTAACCGGCGACCGGGATCTCGACGTGGCGGCGCACCTCGAGCAGGTCGCTCGCCGCGTAGTCGCCGAAGGTGGGGTCCTCGACCGTGTTGGCGATCACGAAAGTGCCCTTGCCCGTACGGGACACGGTCAGGCCCATCACCTGCAGGGCCCGCAGCGCCTCGCGGAGCACCGGCCGGCTGACCTCCAGGCGGCGGCACAGCTCGGCCTCGGAGGGGAGTTTGTCACCGATGGCGTATTCGCCGCGCTCGATGGCGCTGCGAAGGTGGGTGAGCACCGCTTCCATGGCGCTGACGCGCCGCGGTACCGATCCACCTGTCTGGCTGTCTGACAGGTTCACGGAGGTGATCCTGCGGGTGACAAGAGGGGGCTGTCAAGGGGAGTGAAAAGAAACATTCAGGGGGTGCGAAGCCTGTAAACCGGCTTCGCACCCCCTGTGAGCTGCTGTTTCCGCGATCAGCCGGCGAGGGTCCCGCTCGCCAGCAGCCCGAACAGCGCCAGGCCGATCACGATCCGGTAGATCACGAAGGCGTTGAAGGAGTGCTTGGCGACGAACTTCAGCAGCCAGGCGATCGACCCGTAGGCGACGACGAAGGAGACGATCGTGCCGACCGCGAGCGGCGCGGCGCCCACCCCCGTGCCCAGGGCGTCCTTCAGCTCGTACAGACCGGCGCCGGTGAGGGCGGGGATGCCGAGGAAGAAGGAGAGCCGGGTGGCGGCGACCCGGTCCAGGTCCAGGATCAGCGCGGTCGACATCGTGGCGCCGGAGCGCGAGAAGCCCGGGAAGAGCAGCGCCAGGATCTGCGAACAACCGACCAGCATCGCGTCCTTGAAGGACGTGTCGTCCTCACCGCGCTTGTGGCGTCCCATCTGGTCCGCCGCCCACATCACACCACTGCCGACGATCAGCGAGCCCGCGACCACCCACAGGGAGGCGAGCGGTCCGTCGATGAGCGGCTTGGCGGCAAGGCCGACGATCACGATCGGGATGGTGGCGTAGATGACCCACCACGCGAACTTGTAGTCGTGGTGCTGCCGCTCCTCGGGATTGCGCAGCCCCCGGCCCCACGCCGAGACGATCCGCACGATGTCCTTGAAGAAGTACACCAGTACGGCGGCGATCGCGCCGACCTGGATGACCGCTGAGAACCCGACGACGGCCTTGTCGTCGACCGGGATGTTCATCAGCCCCTCGGTGATCTTGAGGTGGCCGGTGGAGGAGACGGGGAGGAACTCGGTCACTCCCTCGACGACTCCGAGGACGACGGCCTGACCGACGTTGATGACGCTCATAGGATCCAGTTCTAGGTCTGAGGGGCTGGTGGTGAGGAGGGTTGGTCGACAGTGCTGTAGACAGTCTTACTATGCGTGAGTGACGTCCGGCGCCTAGGCCCACAACGCCTGGGCGAACGAGACACCCGCGAACGCCGCGCCGAGCCCGGCCGTCACGCTCACGAGCACGTTGGCCGCAGCGTAGAACCCCGCGCCGGTCTCGGTCAGCCGTAGTGTCTCGTACGAGAACGTCGAGTACGTGGTCAGCGCCCCGCACAGGCCGGTCCCGAGGAACAGCTGAAGGTGGGAGCCCGCGGCCCCCGCGGCGACCGCGCCGGTCAGCAGGCCGAGAATCAGACAGCCGACGACGTTGACCGCGAAGGTACCCCAGGGGAAGACGGTGTCGTGCCTGGTCTGCACCGCACGGTCGGTCAGATAGCGCAGGGGCGCGCCGATCATTCCGCCGACGATCACCAGCAGCCAGTTCACAACTATCTCTTACCTTTCTTGCCCGTTTTGCCGGATTCGGTGTCACGTCCCGCATACCGGACGACCTCGCAGTCGTCGAGGATCACCAGCCCCTCGCCGACGAGTTCGTCGAGCTGGGGCAGGAAGGCACGGACGCGCTCTTCGGTGTCCACGATCACGATCGCCACCGGCAGGTCCTCGCTCAGCGACAGCAGCCGTGAGGTGTGGATCAGCGAGGAGGCGCCGAAGCCCTCGATACCACGGAAGACGCCGGCGCCGGCCAGGCCCGCCGCGTGGGCGCGGTGCACGATCTCCGTGTACAGCGGTCTGTGGTGCCAGACGTCGTTCTCGCCGATGAAGATCGTCACGCGTAGCGCGCTGCCCGTCAGCCGTGTCATCGCCGCCTCCGTACGAGGGCGCGGCGGGTCGCGGTCACGGCGAGCCATACCGCCGTGAGCGCCGCGCACAGGGTCGCGGCGAGATAGGCGAGGGCGGTTCCGGGGTGTCCCGAGTCGACCAGTTTCCGGATGTCCACGGCGTACGTCGAAAAGGTGGTGAACCCTCCCAGCACGCCGGTGCCGAAGAAGGGCCGCACGAGTCGGTGGGCCGCCCACACATCGGTGATGACGACCATGAAGACGCCGATCACCGCACAGCCGATGACGTTGACCCAGAACGTGGTCCAGGGGAAACCGCCGGTCTCCACGGGCCACAGCCGCGCGGCCCCGTACCGGGCGGTGGCGCCGATGGCTCCGCCGAGCGAGACCATCGCCACGACCGGGGCCTGGCCGTGCCAGGGGGACGCGGGGCGCGGGGTCGGCCGTGCGGGGGCACCCGGCTCGTCGACGCGCTCGGGATGCGGGACTGTCATGACGTACGTCTCCTACTCGCCGGGCCTGGGCGACCAGGCACCCCTCATCGCAAGTAGGGACCGTTGGCGGCATCCGCGCCGCGGTTCGGGTACGGCGGGCCCCACCGCCGCGCCGCGTCACATGATCGCGGCCGCTGAACAGCGTAACGCCGACGCCGCCGCCCTCGCACACGCGACCGAGGCACGCGGCACCCCCACCGCCCCTCCCCCGCTTCCCTCCCCGCCCCTCCCCCCACTTCCCTCCCCGCCCTACCAGCCCTTCTCGAACAGGGAGCGGACCTCGGCGATGCGGTACTCGTCACGGTGGTAGAACGTGCGCCGCCCGATCCTTCTCGCGCGCAGGAGCCCGACCCCGACGAGGAGATCGAGGTGGGTGCGGGCGACGGCGTGGCTCACGCCGAGCTTGGTGGCGAGGGCGGCCGCGTCGACGCCGTCGACGAGAGAGCCGTGGCGCTCGGGCGGAAAGTGCGCGGCGGGGTCCCGCAGCCACTCCAGGATGTCCAGGCGTCGCCCGCCGACGGGAACCCTCAGCATCTTGTCCCCCTGCCCTTCGCGATGGTGGCGCTGTGTGACCACTGTCTCGCAGCCCGGGGCGGCCCGCACGGGGCTTGCAGGCCTTCGCGTGGCCCGGAGGTCCCTGGGACACCACAAGGGCCCGGCCGCCTCGGCGGCCGGGCCCTCATGTCATCGACGGTGACTGATCAGCGGTGGCCGAACTGCGACATGGCGGGCAGCGCCTTGTCGTCGAAGCCGAACAGCGCCTGGTTCTCCCAGCCGTTGCCGGACGTGGCGTCGGCCGGGTCCCAGCCGTTGCCCGTGACGGCGGTCCAGGTGGCCTCCCAGTAGAAGACACCGAGGCCGCGGCCGTTCGGGACGGCCTCCACGACGTTCATCACGTCCCGCAGCCACGCGGACTGCCCGGCGGTGGTGGCCGGGTAGCCGGAGACCAGCTCACCGGTCGTGTCGATCTGGTTGACGAGCGAGTCGTCGCTGTCGAGACGGAAGGGGTAGGCCGTCTCGGCCAGGAACACCGGCTTGCCGTAGCGCGCGGCCGCGTCGTCCAGGGTCGTCTGGAAGTCGGAGAGCGGGCCGTGCCAGTAGCCGTAGTAGGACAGGCCGATGGCGTCGAACTTCACGCCGTTGGAGACCGCGTTGTCGAACCACCAGCGGGTGCCGGACAGGTCGCCGCCCTTGGCGAGGTGCAGCGCGACGGTCGTCGACGAGCTCACGGCCTTGACGGCGTCGTAGCCGGAGTTGAGGAGCCCGGCGAGCTGCGACCAGTTGTCGGTGGAGCCCTCGGACCACAGCATGCCGCCGTTGATCTCGTTGCCGACCTGGACCATGTCGGCGGTGGTGCCCTGCGCCTTCAGCGCGTTGAGGACGTCGTACGTGTGGTTGTAGACGTCCGTCTTCAGCTGGCTGTAGGAGTGGCCCGCCCAGGCGGCCGGCTTGGTCTGGGCGCCGGGGTCGGCCCAGGTGTCCGAGTAGTGGAAGTCGACCAGGAGCTTCATGCCCTGCGCCTTGATGCGCTTGGCCATCGCCAGGACGCGCGTCTTGTTGTTGTAGCCGTCGGCGGGGTTGACCCAGACCTTCAGGCGCGCGTAGTTCATACCGGCGGACTTGAGGATGGCGAGCGCGTCACCGGTGGTGCCGGAGCTGGTCCTGTAGACGCCGCCGAGGGCCTCGCTCTTGGCGAGGGAGGAGATGTCGGAGCCCTTGACGGACAGCCCGGTGGCGCTGCCGGCGGTGAACGTCAGGTCATCGACGTTGATCCAGTTGCCCGCGTTGGCATCGGAGTTGATGCTGATCGTGCACTGGTTGCCGGTCACCGAGACGGGGACGACGAGGTGTATCCATCCGCTGCTGGAGACCGGCAGGTCGGTGCGCTGCTCGGTGCCGCCGCAGTTCTTCAGCGCGAGGTAGGCGGAGTTCTGGCCGCCGCCCGAGCGCACCCAGGCGGTGAGCCGGTAGTTCCCGTTGGTCAGTCCCGAGAGGTACTGATACGTCTCCACCTTGTAGGCGGCGGAGGAGTACTGCGTGAGGCGGTAACCACCGCTGTGGCCCCCGGCCTCCACGTAGGAGGCGCCGGTGTCGCCGTACTCCGACCAGCCGGCGGGCGTGGCCGTGCCGGCGCCGTCGGCCTCGAATCCGGCGTTGGTGAGGGTGCTCGCCGCCTGCGCCGTCTGCGCGGGCAGGGCGGTGAGGGCCAGCCCGGCCGCGAGCGGCAGCAGCAGGGTCCTGAGTGTGCGTCTGGGATGGAACATCTTCGTCCGTCGTCCCTTCGACGTGATGGGAATGGGGGTGCCCCCAAAGTGGCTCTGGGGGGGGCGGCCCCTCCGCCCGCGGCTCTCGTGGCACTCACGGGCGGAGGGGAGTTCGGCTCGGCCGCGGGGTCCTGGGACCCGGTGGCGGTCGGGTGTGGCGTGGAGTCGTACGACGAGGACGGCGGTCGGCTCAGCCGTCGAGCCGTACGACCCGGACCGCCCCCGCGGGCAGCACGAGGCGGCCCGCGGTGCGTTCGCCCGTCAGCAGCTCGGTGCCGGCCGCTTCCAGCGGCACCTTGGCGTCCGACGAGGTGTGGTTGATCGCGAACAGGAAGGTGCCCGACTCACCGCTGCGACGCACCACTTCGACATCGCGGGGCAGGTCGGCGCGCGGCGCGATCCCCGCGTCGTCGGACGCCCAGCCGATGAGTGCGTCCAGGCCCTGGGCGCCGAGACGGGTGGAGACGTACCAGGCGGAGCCCTCGCCGAGGCGGTGGCGGGTGACGGCCGGCCGGCCCGCGGTGAGTCCGTCGGCGTACGTCCACACGGTCTCGGCACCGTGCGGCACCACGAACTCGGTCCAGACGTCCCCGGTGAGCTCGGAGCCGTCGCGGCCGGTGATCCGGACCCGGTCGTCCTTCAGGAGCGGTGAGAACTCCTCGACGGTCAGACCGAGCACGTCCCGCAGCGCGCCGGGGTAGGCGCCCTCGTGCACGGCGTCGTGCTCGTCGACGATGCCGGAGAAGTACGAGACGACGAGGGTGCCGCCCTGTCCGACGTACTCCCTGAGGTTGTTCCCGGCGGCCTCGGTCATCAGGTAGAGGGCGGGGACGACGACAAGGGGATAGGCCGACAAGTCGGCTTCCGGGTGGGCGAAGTCGACCGTGAGATGGCGGTCGTAGAGCGCCTCGTAGAACGCGTCGGCGCGCTCGCGCGGGTCGTGGTCCTCGCTGGGGCGCCAGTCGAGGGTCTGCGCCCACCAGGAGTGCCAGTCCCACAGCACGGCGGCGTCGGCGACGGTGCGGCTGCCCTTGACCGAGGTCAGCGACTCCACGGACGCGCCGAGTTCGACGACCTCGCGCCAGACCCGGGAGTCGGTGCCGGCGTGCGGCAGCATCGCCGAGTGGAACTTCTCGGCACCGCGCCGGGACTGCCGCCACTGGAAGAACATGGCGCCCTCGGAGCCGCGCGCCACGTGCGCGAGGGAGTTGCGGGCCATCTGCCCCGGGGCCTTCGCCGGGTTGCGTGGCTGCCAGTTGACGCCGGACGTGGAGTGTTCGAGCAGCAGCCAGGGGGCGCCGTCCGCCACGGAGCGGGTGAGGTCGGCGGCCATCGCGAGGTTGACGTGGGTGCGGCGGCCGTCGGTGATCAGGTAATGGTCGTTGGTGACGAGGTCGACCTCGCGGCCCCAGGCCCAGTAGTCGACGGAGTCGCACTGGCTGAGGGCCGTCATGAAGTTCGTGGTGACCGGGATGCCGGGGGCGAGGCGGTGCAGGATGTCCCGCTCGGCGACGAAGTTCTCGCGCATGGTCTCGTCGGCGAAGCGCTTGTAGTCCAGGGCCTGGGCCGGGTTGCCGACCGTGGGGGTCACGCGCGGCGGGTTGATCTGCTCGAAGTCCGCGTAGCGCTGGCCCCAGAAGGCGGTGCCCCAGGCCTCGTTGACCGCGTCCACGGTCCCGTACGTGCGGGCCAGCCAGCGGCGGAAGTGGGCGGCGCAGGACGCGCAGTAGCAGGCCGAGACGGGGACGCCGTACTCGTTGTGGACGTGCCACAGGGCGAGCGCGGGGTGGTCGGCGTACCGGGTGGCGAGTTCGGTGGTGATGCTCGCCGCGGCGGCGCGGTAGTCGCTGTTGCTGTGGCAGATGGCGCCGCGCGAGCCGAACTCGTAGCGGGTGCCGTCGGCGGCCACCGGCAGTGCCTCGGGGTGCTCGCGGTAGAACCAGGCGGGCGGCGCGACGGTCGGGGTGCCGAGGTCGGCGCGGATGCCGTTCTCGTGCAGCAGGTCGAGCAGTCGGTCCAGCCAGCCGAAGTCGTGAGTCCCCCGGGCGGGTTCGAGCAGCGCCCAGGAGAAGATCCCGACGCTCACCATCGTGACCCCCGCCTCGCGCATCAGCCGGACGTCCGCGTGCCAGACGCTTTCCGGCCACTGCTCGGGGTTGTAGTCCCCACCGAAGGCGAGCCCGGTGAGGCCCTTGGGTGTGGTCTCCGGCATGGATCTTCTCCCGTTTAATCGATCATTTGGGAACGTGCACACACTCGATCAGCGGCGCGAGCCCAACATAACCGCACAGCAACAACCATTGACAAGTGTCCAGGATGTTTCTCTACTGTGAACGCTCACAGAAGCATGGCACGGTCGCCGCAGCAGGCGGGGACCCAGGTCAGGGGAGAAAGATCCATGCCAAACACGAAGCTGCGTCGCCTCGTGGCCACCTCCATCGCCGTCACGCTCGGCGGCACCGCACTCGCCGCCTGCGGCTCGTCGGACGACAAGAGCTCGTCCGAATCGGGACCGGCGTCCCTGACGTACTGGTCCTGGGCTCCGGGCATGGACAAGGTGGCCGACCTCTGGAACAAGGGGCCGGGCAAGCAGCAGAAGATCACGGTCACGGTGAAGAAGCAGGCGTCTGGCGACACGCTGGTCACCAAGATCCTCACCGCGCACAAGGCGAAGAAGGCTCCGGACCTGGTCCAGGCCGAGTACCAGGCGCTGCCGACCCTGGTCAGCAATGACGCGCTCGCCGACATAGCGGACGAGTCGAAGGACGCGAAGAGCAAGTTCGCCGACGGTGTCTGGCAGCAGACGACCCTGGGCTCGGACTCCGTGTACGCGATCCCGCAGGACATCGGCCCGATGATGTTCTACTACCGCCAGGACCTCTTCAAGAAGTACGGCCTGACGGTTCCCACGACCTGGGAGCAGTTCGCCGAGACCGCCCGCGCGCTGAAGAAGAAGGCCCCGGACAAGGACCTGACCACCTTCTCCGCCAACGACTCCGGCCTTTTCGCGGGTCTCGCCCAGCAGGCGGGCGCCAAGTGGTGGACCGCCTCGGGGGACAAGTGGAAGGTCGGCATCGACGACGCGGCGACGCAGAAGGTCGCCGACTTCTGGGGCGGCCTCGTCAAGGAGGGCGCGATCGACAACCAGCCGATGTACACGCCGTCCTGGAACAAGGCCCTGAACACCGGCAAGCAGATCGCCTGGGTCAGCGCGGTCTGGGCGCCGGGCACCCTCACCACCGCTGCCCCCGACACCAAGGGCAAGTGGGCGATGGCCCCGCTGCCGCAGTGGGACGGCAGCACGGACGTCACCGGCAGCTGGGGCGGCTCCTCGACGGCCGTCACCACGGACTCGAAGCACAAGGCGGCCGCCGCGAAGTTCGCCACCTGGCTGAACACGGACCCGCAGGCGGTGGCCGCGCTGGCGAAGGAGGGCGGCATCTACCCGGCCGCCACCACCGCGCAGACCAGTGACGCCTTCTCCCAGCCGCCGGCGTTCTTCTCCAACCAGGCGGACTTCTACCCGAAGGCCGCGGAGATCGCCAAGACCACCGCGCCCTCCGCCTGGGGCCCGAACGTGAACGTCGCCTACACGACCTTCAACGACGCCTTCGGCGCCGCCGCCAAGGACAAGTCGGACTTCGGGGCCGCCCTGAAGAAGATGCAGGACGCCACGGTGGCCGACCTCAAGAAGCAGGGCTTCGGGGTCGCTCAGTGACGACGGCACGTCGGAAGTCGTACGGGGTCAAGGGGGCCCCGTACGCTTTCCTCCTCCCCGCGACGATCCTCTTCGCCCTCTTCTTCGCGCTGCCCATCGGCTACGCGCTCTGGCTGAGCCTGCACAAGGTGCAGGTCAAGGGCCTGGGCCTGGGCTCGGGCGCCCGCAAGGAAGTCTGGGCGGGGCTGGAGAACTACAAGGACGCCCTCTCCGACTCCGAGCTGCTGAGCGGCGCGGTGCGCGTGGTGGGCTACGGCGCCATCGTGATCCCGGTGATGCTGGGCCTCGCGCTGCTGTTCGCGCTGATGCTCGACACGGACAAGGTGCGCCTGGCCCCCTTCACCCGGCTCGCGATCTTCCTGCCGTACGCCATTCCCGGCGTCGTCGCCGCGCTGCTGTGGGGCTTCCTGTACCTCCCCGACGTCAGCCCCTTCTACTTCGTCCTCGACAAGCTGGGGATGCCGCAGCCGAACCTGCTGGACGGCGGCCCGCTGTATCTCGCGCTGTCCAACATCGCGGTCTGGGGCGGCACCGGCTTCAACATGATCGTCATCTACACCTCGCTGCAGGCCATCCCGGCCGAGGTGTACGAGGCGGCGAAGCTGGACGGCGCCACGCCCCTGCAGATCGCGCTGAAGATCAAGATCCCGATGGTGGCGCCCTCACTGGTGCTCACCTTCTTCTTCTCGATCATCGCGACACTCCAGGTGTTCAGCGAGCCGACCACCCTCAAACCCCTCACCAACTCCGTCTCCACGACCTGGAGTCCGCTGATGAAGGTGTACCAGGACGCCTTCCGCAAGGGCGACATCTACTCGGCCGCCGCGGAGGCGGCGATCATCGCCGTCGTCACCCTCGTCCTGTCCTTCGGCTTCCTGCGGGCCGCGAACTCCCGTAACAAGCAGGAGGAAGCACGATGAGTTCTCTTGCCGTACGCAAGGCCGCACCGGCCGCGGGAACCACCCCGGGCACCGCCCAGGGCCCGCCCCTGCGCCGCCGTATCGCCTTCGTGCCCACCCTGACGCTGCTGCTCGGCGCGCTCTACTGCCTGCTGCCCGTCGCATGGGTGCTGATCGCGGCCACCAAGTCGGGCCGTGAGCTGTTCTCGACCTTCACCTTCCTGCCGGGCTCCGGCTTCACGCAGAACGTCAAGGACCTCAACGCCTACCGCGACGGGATCTACTGGAAGTGGATGGGCAACTCCGCCCTCTACGCGGGCCTCGGCGCCCTCCTGTCGACGGCCGTCTCGGCGCTCAGCGGCTACGCCCTCGCGATCTACCGCTTCCGGGGCCGCGAAACCGTCTTCGGCGTCCTGATGGCGGGCGTGCTCATGCCGCCGGTGATCCTGGCGATCCCGCAGTACCTGCTGCTGGCCAAGGCGGACCTCACGGACTCGTACGCGTCCGTGCTGCTGCCCCTCGTCCTCTCCCCGTACGGCGTCTACCTCGCCCGGATCTACTCCTCGGCGGCCGTGCCCGGTGACGTGGTCGAGGCCGGGCGGATGGACGGGGCGAGCGAGTGGCGGATCTTCACCCGGATCGCGCTGCCGATGATGGTGCCCGGACTGGTGACGGTGTTCCTCTTCCAGTTCGTCGCCGTGTGGAACAACTTCCTGTTGCCGTACATCATGCTCAGCGACGACGAGAAGTTCCCGATCACGCTGGGTCTGTTCACGCTCCTCGAACAGGGCTCCAACACCCCGGCGCTGTACACGCTGGTGATCACCGGGGCGCTGCTCGCGATCGTTCCGCTCATCGCCCTCTTCCTGGTCATCCAGCGGTTCTGGAGCCTCGATCTGCTCTCGGGAGCCGTAAAGTCGTGACCATGACCAACGCGGGGGGCCGGCGTAGACCGCCGACGATCCATGACGTCGCGCGGGAGGCGGGCGTGTCCCGGGGCACGGTGTCGCGGGTACTCAACGGCGGGCACTACGTGAGCCCGGCGGCGCAGGAGGCGGTCAACGCCGCCATCCGCAGAACGGGCTACGTCGTGAACCGGCACGCCCGCTCGCTGATCACCGGCCGCTCCGACTCGATCGGCTTCCTGCTCACCGAGCCGCAGGAGAGGTTCTTCGAGGACCCGAACTTCAACGTCCTGCTGCGCGGCTGCACACAAGCACTCGCCGCGCACGACATTCCCCTCCTGCTCATGCTCGCCGGCACCGAGGACGAGCGGCGGCGCATCACGCGGTACATCACCGCGGGCCATGTCGACGGAGTACTGCTGGTCTCCAGCCACTCCGGCGATCCGGTCGCCGAGCAGCTGCGCGAGGCGGGCGTCCCGCTGGTCGCCTGCGGCAAGCCCATCGGGCTGGGCTCCAAGGTGAGTTACGTCGCCGCGGACGACCGCGACGGCGCCCGGGACATGGTCAAGCACCTGGTCTCCCTGGGCCGTCGCCGCATCGGGATGGTCACCGGTCCGCTCGACACCCCGGGCGGTGTCGAGCGGCTCGCGGGCTACCGGGAGGTGCTCGCCGAGGCGGGCATCGAGGCCGACGACCGGTTGATCGCCTCCGGCGACTACAGCCGGGCCAGCGGTGAGGCGGGCGCCGAGCAGCTCCTTGAGCGTGCCCCGGACATGGACGCCGTCTTCGTCGCCTCCGACCTGATGGCACAAGGCGCACTGACCGCTCTGCACAAGGCGGGCCGCCGGGTCCCGGAGGACGTCTCGGTCGGTGGCTTCGACGACTCCACCGCCGCGATCTCGGCGACCCCCGCCCTCACCACCATCCGGCAGCCGTACGACCGCATCAGCACCGAGATGGTCCGCGTCCTGCTCGCGCAGATAGGGGGCGAGGAGCCGGCGGCGGTGATCCTGCCGACGGAACTGGTACGACGCGACTCGACCTGAGCCGCATCCTCGACGCCCAGGGCCTGTCTTGCGGCTCAGGCCGGACCGGGACCGGTCAGGATTCGAGAAGCCTCCCGGTCCTCCCCCGCCCTACCGTGAAAGCACCGGAACACATCACGGAGGAGTCACCATGACCGCAGGGCTGAAGACCATCATCTACCCCGTCAAGGACCTCGCGCGGGCGAAGGCCCTGTTCGGCGCGTTGCTCGGCACGGAGCCCTACGCGGACACCGCGTACTACGTCGGGTTCAAGGACTCCGGGCAGGACGTCGGCCTCGACCCCAACGGTCACGCCAAGGGGATGACAGGACCGGTCCCGTACTGGCACGTCGACGACATCCGGGCGACGCTGGCGGCCCTGCTGGAAGCCGGGGCCGAGACGCTCCAGGACGTCCAGGACGTGGGCGGCGGCAGGCTGATCGCCTCGGTCAAGGACACGGACGGGAACCTCGTCGGGCTCCTCCAGGACGTCTCGGCCGACTAGGGCCTGTCCGGCGGGCAGGTCCCGGCCCCGCCGGGTCGATGCAGCCGCACTAGTTGCACACTCAATAAAACCCGGACCTCTGTTACCGTGCACATATGGCAGTGAACACGGCGAGCGAGGCCCGGCTCGAGGACCGGTGGCGGGACATCCTGTCGGTCCACGCGCGCACGATGTGCGAGATCGACCGCGCGCTGCACCCGCACGGTCTCGGCGCCAGCGACTTCGAGGTGTTGGACATCCTCGTCTCGAGCGAGCTCGCGCACGAGAGCGAGCACTGCCGGGTGCAGAACATCGCCGACCGTGTCCATCTGAGCCAGAGCGCCCTGTCCCGCCTGATCGGGCGGCTGGAGAAGGACGGCCTGGTGGAACGCACCATGTGTCTGGAGGACCGGCGCGGTGTGTGGGTGGCGCTCACCCGCAAGGGACGCGACCTGCACACCGAGGTATGCCCCCTGCAACGCGCCGTGCTGGCACGCATGCTGAACGACGCCTAGCATCGCCCCCCGGCACGCTGCGGACTGTCCGCACCAACGAACCCCCTACACCACGAACTCCGCCCCGTCCGGCAGCACTTCGACCCCCGCCGCGCTCACCCGCGCACGGGCGTCCGAGTCCGGGTCGAGCAGCGGGTTCGTGTTGTTGAGGTGCGTGTAGATCCGTCGGGGGCCGCGATGGCGGGCGAGGGCCGCGAGGCTGCCGCGCGCGCCCGCCACCGGAAGGTGCCCCATCGCGGCTTGCCGCCCGCCCCGCGAGCGCACGGCCGTGCCCATCTCGTCGGGCGCGTAGAACGTGCCGTCGAGCAGTGCGCAGTCCGCCGAGGCGAGCAGGTCGTCCAGCTCCGGGGTCCAGGCGCCCAGACAGGGCGCGTACAGGAGCACTCCGCCGCCTGCCAGGTCCTCGATCCGGTACGCGGTCACCCAGCGGTCGTCCGGAGCGGGGCCGGCGACGTACTTCGGGGCCTTGGGACCGACAGGGTGCGCGGTGACGACCAGACCGCCGGACAGCACGAACCCGCCCTCGGTCAGGCTGTCCGCCCACTCCCAGGGGGCGTAGCGGTCGAGCAGGTCACGCAAGGGGGCCAGAGTGGCGAGGACGGGCGGCGCGGCGTAGACCTTGAGCCCGGCGCCGCCGCGCAGCACGGTCAGCCCGGCGACGTGGTCGGCCTCGGCGTCGGTCAGGAGCACGCCCCGCACCGGTGTGTCCCGTGGCCCTGGTCCGGGCGCGAGCGCGGGGGTGGTGGTCAGCTGCGTACGGATGTCGGGCGAGGCGTTGAGCAGC
The DNA here is from genome assembly GCF_001514115.1 of Streptomyces olivochromogenes. Classification (GTDB taxonomy): domain Bacteria; phylum Actinomycetota; class Actinomycetes; order Streptomycetales; family Streptomycetaceae; genus Streptomyces; species Streptomyces olivochromogenes. The sequence goes on along the minus strand of NZ_KQ948459.1, from coordinate 350,568 downwards.
CACCAGTCGCGGGAGTTGCCGCTCAGGGCGACGGACTCCTGGGTCCGCGCGGGCAGTTTTCCGTCGCGGGCGGCCGCGCAGAGCGCGCACGCGCAGTTCCACTGTGGGAAGCCGCCACCGGCGGCCGTACCCAGCAGGACGACTTTCAAGGGGACTCCCATCCCTCCGCATCGAAACCGTACCCGGGGGATCTTCCCCACTCGGCGGCCGGAACTACGCGGCGGCCGGGGGCAGTTCGGGACGATCTTCGCCGGGGCGCCGGTCCGCGGGGCGCGCGGGTGGGATCGGTGTCGAGGGGAAGTCCCGCGGTCCGGTCCACAGCGCCGGGACCGCGTCGCCGCGGCGGCACAACTCGAAGGCGATCGCCTCGTAGTTGACCCGCCAGCCGTGGAAGTGCGGCCATGCCTGTTCGGCCGTCCGCTCGGCGGGGAAACCGGCCGCCTCCAGCATCGCGACGGCCGCGTCGAACTCCAGGTAGGTGAGCTGGATCGGGGTGTCGGGCGCGGGGTCGGTGTCGTACGGGAAACGCAGGGAGCGGGCGATGTCGCGCAGTGCGGTGAATCCGGCGCGCAGCATCAGGCGGGCCTCGGGCGGGGCGCTGCTCGGGGTGAGGGCGAGCTGCATGGCGGCCGCGTCCATGACGGCGACGAGGGCGACGATCCAGCTGCGGTAGGGCCGCGGTGAGCGGAACGCGAGCAGGGCGGGGTACGTGGAGTGGCTCTCGCCGATGTCGGAGGCGAGCCGTTCCCAGGCGCGGTACAGCTCGGGCAGCGCGGTCTCGGTGTCGACCAGCCACTGCCGGGCGAGGATCTCCGGTCCCCAGGCGGGTTCGCCCGCGCGCGACTGGAGCAGGGTCACTTCCAGCTCGCGGCGGTTGTAGGCGGCGTACAGGGTGGGCAGGTAGGCGATCTGGAGGGCGATCACGACCGGTCCGGTGACGGCGGCCATGAAGTCCACCACGGACAGGTGAAGTCGGTCGCCGCTGGCGAAACCGAGCGTGAACAGGCTGGAGCCCGCCTCCCGGACCGATTGGGTCCAGGTCAGCGAGGAGATGGCGTGCAGCAGCAGTCCGAAGCCGATCAGGGCGCCGCCGAGCCAGCTCACGAGCGTGCCCATCAGCATGAGCGGGGCGAGCCAGGTCTGTGCGCGGTCGATGGCGCGGTAGCTGCCGCCGGGGGCGGCGAGGCGCAGCAGGAAGCGCAGGGAGCGCCACCAGCGGATCACCATCGAGGAGTACAGCCCGCGGGGCACGACGAGGGTACGCAGGATGCTGGCGAACACCACCAGCAGGAGCAGGCCGCCGGCCACGCCCGAGATCCATTTCATGCGGCCATTCTCACGTCCGACGCGGACGTCTTCAGCGCAACAGATCCCGTACGGCGTCGAAGGCGGCGGTGACGGTCGCCGGGTCGGCGCCGGGTCGGGCCAGCGCGCTCATGGGGATGGGGGTGACCGGGGGCAGCCGGTCGTACGGGGCGAGCCCGTCAGGGGCGGGTCCGACGGCGGCGAGCAGGGCCACTCCCTGGCCGGTGCGGGCGATGTCGAGAACGCCCGCGAGATAGCCGGCGTCGCCGACGACGCTGGCCGCGACGCCGTGTGCGGCAAGGGTGGCGATGGCCCGGCGGCGAATCGCGCACGGATCCTCGATGGCCACCAGCGGGACGGGCGCGGGTGCGGCGGGCGGTGCCCAGCCGGGCGTCGCGTGCCAGGTGAGCGGCAGCCCGCCGACGGGGGTGCCCTCGGTGGCGGCGGCCTCGGTGACGTACACCGCGACGTCGACGCTGCCGCGCTCCACGGCCTCGACGAGGCGGGCCGAGCGGTCGATGCGGAAACGGACCCGGCAGCCGGGGCGCACCTCCTGGACCGCGGCGGTGAGCCGGGGCAGGAACTGGTCGGCCGCGTGCTCGGTGGAGCCGATGGTGACGGTGTCGCCGTCCACGTCGAGCAGGGCGCGTACGGCCTCGTCGTGGACGGCGAGGATGCGACGGGCCTGTTCCACGAGGAGCCGCCCCTCGGGGGTGAACCGCGTGCCGCGGCCTTCGCGTTCGACGACGGGGTGGCCGAGGGTCTTCTCCAGCCTGCGCACATGCTGGCTGACGGCGGACTGGCTCAGGGCGAGGGAGCGGGCCGCGCGGTGGAAGCCGCCGCAGTCGGCTATCGCGGTCAGGCTGCGCAGGGCCACGATGTCGAGGACAGGTTGGGGCATGCGGCGACCGTAGCCCGTTCCCGGTATCGATCGCGATCGCTGATCGATTTCGATGCGGAATCGTCGTTGGACGTGGTCGGGCACCGCCGGTCATGATGAGGCCATGCTTCACACGACCGCTTCCGCTGCCTTTCTGACGCAGCGCCGAGTCATCGACTTCGGCGTGGCGTGCAGCGCGCGCTGTCGTTGATCTCCCGCCGCTCTCCGGTACCCCCGCGCCTCAGCTGCTCGCGTCCGGTCTTCGACTGACACGTGACAGCCGCTCCGGCCTGCCTTCTTCCCGCATGTCTTCCCTTCCCCCGAACGGGAGTTGCCCCCTCATGCCCTCCTCGCCATCCCCTGTGTCCGCTTGGGACGAACCCGAAGGCCTCGCCGCGCGCGGCACGTTGATCGTGCTCGCCGGGCGGGGTGAACACGGTGGTGTGTACGAGCGGTTCGGCCATCGGCTGGCCTTCGACGCCTACCGCGTCCGCGCCCTCGGTGACCCGAGCGCCGATCCCTCCGTGCTGGGCCGGGCCGCCAAGCTGCTCACGGACGAGTCGCTGCCCGGCCCGAAGGTGCTGGTCGGATCGGATACGGGCGCCCGGTACGCCGTACGTCTCGCCGCCGAGCAGACCGCGGGCGTAGCCGCGCTGATCCTCGTCGGTCTGCCCACCGGTCCCTGGACGTCGGGGAGTTGGGAGGCCGAGGTCGAGGCACGCACGGCCTGCCCCACCCACCGGGCCAGGCTCACCGACGACCCGGGCTTCCGCCGCGGCGCGCTCGACGAAGCCGTGGACCTGCCGGAGCTCCGCCTCGACCTCGTGGGCGTCCCGGTACTGGCCCTGCACGGTGCGGACGACCCGGTCAGCCCGCTGGACCGGGCGCTGAGCGCGTACGCGGGCCACTCCGGGGTACGGACGGTTACTTTCAACGGCGGCCGTCACGACGTACTGAACGACGCCTCGCACCGCACGGCCGCCGCCGCGGTCGTCCTCTTCCTGGAGCGACTGCGCCTGTCCGCCGAACTCCCCGTGATCGCCGAGGGGCTCTCATGACCGGCGCCCGGGTGACGACGACCGCCGCCGAACTCGCAGGTCTGCTGCGCTCCGCCGAGCCGCCCGTGGTGCTGGACGTCCGCTGGGCGCTGGGCGATCCGCACGGCCGCGACCACTACACGGCCGGGCACGTTCCGGGGGCGGTGTACGTGGATCTGGACAACGAACTCGCCGCGCCGCCGAGCGCCGAGGGCGGGCGCCATCCGCTGCCGGACCTCGCGGACCTCCAGGAATCCGCTCGGAAGTGGGGTGTACGGACGGGTCGACCGGTCGTGGTGTACGACGACCTGGGGAACACGGCGGCGGCCCGGGCCTGGTGGCTGCTGCGCTACGCCGGAGTGGCCGAAGTGACGCTCCTGGACGGGGCGTTGGACGCATGGCGGGCAGCCGGGCTGTCGCTGGAGACCGGTGCGCCCGGTGCTCAGCCGGAGGGAGATGTCGTGCTGCGTGCGGGCGGGTTGCCCGTCACGGACGCTGACGGAGCCGCCGAACTGGCCACCACAGGCGTGCTGTTGGACGCCCGGGCGGCCGAGCGGTACCGCGGTGAGGTGGAGCCGGTGGATCCGCGCGCCGGCCACATTCCGGGCGCGGTGTCCGCCCCGACCGGGGAGAACCTCGCGGCGGACGGGACCTTCCTGCCCCCGGAGGTGCTCCGCAAGCGCTTCGGCGGCAAGGGGGCAGCGGAAAACGCCCGCATCGGCGTCTACTGCGGCTCCGGAGTCACCGCCGCCCATCAGATCGCCGCTCTGGCCCTCGCCGGGTACGACGCGGCGCTCTTCCCCGGGTCCTGGTCCGCCTGGTCCGCCGATCCCGCGCGCCCGGCAACGAAGGGAGACCGGCCATGACGACGAAACCGCTGGACGCGGCGGTGCTGCCGCAGCGGGCGGTGCCTGCCGGCAAGCCCGCGCAGGACACCCGCGTCACCATCCGCGGCACCGCGAAGACCACTCGTCGTCCCACCGTCCCCCGTTCAGTGCGCCGGGCCGCCGGACCCGTCGGCCTCGTGCTGCTCTGGTTCCTCACCTCGGCCACCGGCGTGCTCCCCGAATCCGTGCTGGCGTCCCCCGTCGACGTCGTACGGCAGGCGGTGGACCTGACGAGGAACGGTGAACTGCCCAGCGCCATCGCCGCGTCGGGGCGCCGGGCCGGCATCGGGTTCCTCATCGGGGCGACCCTCGCCCTCGCCCTGGCGCTGCTGGCCGGACTGTTCCGGCTCGGCGAGGACGTCATCGACTCCTCGATGGGCATGTTCCGGGCGATCCCCTGGGTGGGGCTGATCCCTCTGTTCATCGTCTGGTTCGGCATCGAGGAGACCCCGAAGATCGCCCTGGTCGCGCTCGGTGTGACGTATCCGCTGTACTTCAACATCTACGGCGGCATCCGCTCGACCGACGCCCAACTCGTCGAGGCCGCACGGATGATGGGGCTCGGCCGCCTCGGTCTGATCCGGTACGTCATCCTGCCGAGCGCGCTCCCGGGGGCACTCGTGGGTCTGCGGTACGCGCTCTCCACCGCCTGGCTCGCGCTCGTGTTCGCGGAGCAGATCAACGCGGACGCGGGGCTCGGCTATCTGATGAGCAACGCCCAGCAGTACTTCCGTACGGACATCATCGTGCTCTGTCTCGCGGTGTACGCGTTGCTCGGCCTCGCCTGCGACTTCGCCGTACGGATCCTGTCACGCCGCCTGCTGACCTGGCGGGCCAACTTCGAGGGTGACGCCTGATGCCCAACAGCGTGGAAATCCGGGGGCTTTCGCGAGCCTTCGACGGGAAGACCGTCCTGCACGACCTCGATCTCGACATCCGCGAGGGCGAGTTCGTGGCCCTGCTGGGCCACAGCGGCTGCGGCAAGTCGACGCTGTTGCGGATTCTCGCCGGGCTCGATGACGAGATCGGCGGCGAGGTGACCGTGCCCGCGCGGCGCAGCGCCGCGTTCCAGTCGCCGCGGCTGCTGCCCTGGCTGAAGGTGTGGCGCAATGTCGTCCTCGGACTGCCCGGCCGCCCGGACAGGGCGCTCGCTCTCCAGGCACTCGACGAGGTCGGCATCGCGGACCGCGCGACCGTCTGGCCCAAGACGCTGTCCGGGGGTCAGGCCCAGCGGGTCTCGCTGGCCCGTGCCCTGGTTCGCGAGCCCGAACTGCTGCTGCTGGACGAGCCGTTCGGCGCCCTGGACGCACTGACCCGGGGCAGGGTGCAGCAGTTGGTCGCCGAGCTGTGGCGGCTGCACGGGTGCGCGATCCTCCTGGTCACCCATGACGTGGAGGAGGCGCTGCTGCTCGCCGACCGGGTCCTGGTGATGGACGAGGGCCGTATCGCCCACGACCTCACCGTCGGGCTGCCCCGCCCCCGCGATCTGACCGCCCCCGAGTTCGTCACCCTGCGCGCCCGCCTCCTGGGCTGGCTCGGCGTCACGCCCACCCACTCCGAGGCCGACGCCAAAACCCTGGAAAGGACCCCCTCGTGATCCGCAGACTCGCCGCCGCCACCCTGAGCATGACCGCCCTGCTGGCGCTGACCGCCTGCGGCGCCGACTCCTCGGCGGACACCTCCGCCGACGGGCAGGTCACCCTCACCATCGGCGACCAGGCCAAGACACTCCAGACGATCATCGCCGCCTCGGGCGCTCTCAAGGGCGCCAAGTACAAGGTGAAATGGGCCGAGTTCGAGGGTGCGGCCCCGCTCTACCAGGCCGTTCAGGCGAATGCCGCCGACACCGGGTTCTCCGCCGACCTGCCCGCGCTCCAGGCGCTCAGCGGTGGCGTCAAGGTCAAGAACGTCGCCGCCCTCAAGAACGACGGCACGCACGTCGGCATCGTCGTCCGCAAGGACTCCGGCATCGACAGCGTGAAGGACCTCAAGGGCCAGAAGGTCGTGGTGTCCTCGGCGAAGGGCAGCATCTCGGAGTATCTGCTGGCCAACGTCCTCAAGCAGAACGGGCTCAGCTACCAGGACGTCAAGGTGCAGTACCTGCTGCCGACCGACGCGCAGGCCGCCTTCGCCTCCGGGAAGATCAGGATCTGGGCGACCTTCGGCGTCTACCAGGCCGTCGGGCTGGAGCAGGGCGGCAGGCTCCTCGTCGACGGCGGGAACGGCCGGGTCAGCGGCATCGGTTTCGTCAACGCCTCCGACAAGGCCCTGGCGAACTCCGCGAAGAAGCACGCCCTGAGCGACTTCCTCCAGCGCCTGAGCACGGCGTTGAAGTGGACCAGCACTCACAGGGACGCGTATGCGAAGGCCATCGAGGAGCGCAACGGCGCCGACGCCACGGTGGCGAAGACCCTCGCCTCGGCCGCGTACAGCCAGGTGCTGCCGGTCACCTCGGACGTCAACACGACCATCCAGCAGGTGGCCGACCTCATGAACAGCATCGGAGTCCTCGACCCGAACGTGGACGTGGCCGAGTCCACCGACACCTCCCTGCTCAAGTGACCTTCACGTCCTAGGAGTTGCTCATGCCTGTCGAGTTCATCAGCGCCGTCCACACCGACTCCGGGGCCTCCGGACCCGCCGCGAGCAGCCGGACCGGCTTCGACCCCGGCTATCTGCGCAGGTACGCCCGCGCCCTGGACGACGGCGGCTTCGACCACACGCTGGTCACCTACCACTCCGCCTCCCCGGACGCCCTCCAGGTGGCCCAGTTCGTGGCCACCCACACCGAGCGCGTCCGCCCGATCCTCGCGCACCGGCCCGGCGTCGTCTTCCCCACCCACGCGGCCCGCGCCCTGGCCACCTTGGACCGGATCAGCGACGGACGGCTGTCGCTGCACATCATCTCCGGCGGCAGCGACGAGGAGCAGCACCGGGAAGGCGACTACCTGGGCAAGAGCGAGCGGTACGAGCGTTCGGACGAGTACATCCAGATCCTGCGGAAGGTGTGGCAGGCCGAGGGGCCCGTATCGCACGAGGGCAAGTACTTCAGGTTCGAGGGCTACCACTGCGATGTGAAGCCGGTGAACGGGCTGATCCCGGTGTCCGTGGGCGGCTCCTCGCAGGACGCCTACCGGGTGGGCGGGCAGCAGGGCGACATCTTCGGGCTGTGGGGCGAGCCGCTGAAGGAGACCGCCGAGCAGATCGCCGCCGTCAACACGGTCGCGGACGCCGCCGGGCGCCCCCGTCCCCGTATCTGGGTGTCGTTCCGCCCCATCATCGCGCCCACCGACGAACTGGCCTGGGAGAAGGCGCACCGGACGCTGGGCGTGCTGAAGGACGCGGCGAAGAACACCGAGTCGCTGCGCCACTACCGCACGACGGGGCGCCCGGCCAACGTCGGTTCGCAGCGACTCCTCGACATCGCGGAGCGCGGTGAGGTCCACGACCGTTGCCTGTGGACGGCCCCGGCCGTCGCCACGAACGCGGCGGGCGCCTCGACCGCGCTGGTCGGCTCCCCCGAGACCGTCGCCCGAGCCCTGCTCGACTACGTCGACATCGGCTGCGAGCTGCTGTCGATCCGCGGCTACGACCCGCTCAACGACGCCATCGACTACGCCCGTCACATCCTGCCGCTCGTCCGGCAGGAGCTCGCCCACCGCGCGGCGACCGCTCAGGCCGCCTGATCCCCCTCCCACGTCCCATGGAGATTCCGTGTTGCGTCACACCCTGCGCGCGTCCGCCGCCGCCCTCGCCCTCCTGCTGCCCTTCGCGGCGGCCTGCGGCGGCGAGGCCAAGGCCGAGTCCTCCTCCGACCTGTCCTCCGTCACGCTGAGGGTCGGCGCGACCGGCTGGAAGCAGGAGGAGGCGATCCTGCGGTTCGCCCACCTCGACGACACCCCGTACAAGGTCAAGTGGAGTCTCTTCCAGGGCGGTGACCAGCAGCTCCAGGCCGTCCGGGCCGGAGCGCTCGACGTCGCCTCCTCCAGCGAGATCCCGCCGGTCTTCGCGGCGGCCGACGGCAAACCCGACTTCAAGGTGGTCGCCGTACAGCGCGCGACGACCCTCAACCAGGAGGTCGTCGTCCCCAAGGGCTCTCCGGCGACCGACATCGCGGGCCTGAAGGGCAAGAAGGTCGGTTACGTCCAGAACACCACCGCCCACTACTTCCTCTACGAGCTGCTGAAGCGGGCGGGCCTGAAGTGGTCCGACATCGACGCCAAGCCACTGCTTCCCAATGACGGCCTCGCGGCCCTGAACGGCGGCGGCATCGACGCCTTCGCCTCGTACGGCACGTCGATCATCACCGCCCACCGGCAGGGCGCCCGCACGGTCGGCTCCGGCGCGGACATCCTGTCCGGCAACTTCCTCTGGTCGGCCCGCGACAGCGTCCTCAAGAGCCCCGCCCAGCGGGCGGCCACGGCCGATCTGATCGCCCGGATCACCAAGGCGTACGCCTACGTCCGCGACGGCCACGAGGACGGCTTCGCGAAGGTCACCGCCGAGGCCACCCACCAGTCCGTCGCCCAGGCCAAGTCGGACCTCGTCGCCGCGCAGAACCAGCGGCCGACCCAGGCCAGGACGGTCGGCGACGACACGATCGCCTCCCAGCAGAAGGTGGCCGACGCCTTCACCGAACTCGGTGCGCTCAAGGAGCACTTGGACGTGAAGTCGTTCTGGACCACGGAGCTCAACACCGACCTGAAGAAGGTCCTGTGACCGCGCGCATCGCCGAACTGGCCGTCGGCTACGACCGTTCGGGCGTGTTCCCCGCCGAGTCCCTCCGGATCGCCCATGGCGCCGGACTGCTCACCGCGACCATCGGTGAACGGTACGGCGGTCGGGGTGCCCGGGTCGAGGAGAGTGCCCGTATCCTCCACACGCTCGGCCGGGGCGACCCGTCCGTCGCCCTGATCGCGGCGATGACCCTGAACACCCATGCGCGGCAGGCCGTACAGCCGCACTGGCCGGACGAGCTGTACGCGCGCGTGGTCAAGGAGTCCTTCGAACGGCCGGTGCTGATCAACCACGCGCGTGTGGAGCCCGAGTTGGGCTCCCCCGCGCGGGGCGGCCTCCCGGCGACCCTCGCCCGGCGCACCCCCGACGGCTGGTCGCTGAGCGGCACCAAGCGCTTCGTGACCGGCGCGGAGGGCCTGGACTGGTTCCTGGTGTGGGCCACCACCGACGAGTCGGAGCCCCGCGTCGGCACCTTCCTCGTCCCGGGCGGCTCCCCCGGCACCGAGATCACCGGCCGGTGGGACCACCTGGGGCTGCGCGCCAGCGGCAGCCACGACGTGACCTTCCGTGAGGTGGCGATCCCGTACGAGAACGTCGTGGGACTCGGCCCGTACGGTCCCGCGGCCGAGCAGGACAACCGGGCGGGCGCCTCGCTCCATCTCCCGCTGGCCGCGCTCTACTTGGGCGTGGCACGGGCAGCACAGGCCTACTTCCACACCTTCGCCCAGACGCGGGTGCCCGCCAACCTCGGTCATCCGGTGGCCCGCACGGAACGCTTCCGGCGGACGGCCGGGGAGATCGAGGTGCTGCTCGGCGCCGCCGAGCAGCTGGTGTTCGGCGGCGCTGCCCGGGTCGACGCCGACGACCCCTCGTACACCCCTGAACAGGCCCTCGGCGCCCGGGTGCTGGCCGACCGGCACGGGGTGCGGGCCGTGGAGCTGGCCGTGCGGCTCCTCGGCAACCCGGGCCTGACCCGCGGCAATCCCCTGGAGCGGCACTTCCGCGACATCCAGTGCGCCCCCGTGCACGCGCCCCAGGAGGACATCGCCCTGCTGACGATAGGAACGAAGGCACTCACCCCATGACCGTCGCTCCCCCCACCACCGCATCCGCCCGACTGCTCGGGCTGCTCGCCCGCGACCTGCCGCCCGACCGCCTGACCACGGACCCCGCCGCACTCGCCGCGTACGCCACCGACCGCTCCGGCACCCGGCCCGACGGGCTTCCCCTCGCGGTGGCGCACGCCCGGCGGACCGAGGAGGTGGCCGTCACCCTCCGGCACGCGCACGCGCTGCGCGTGCCGGTGGTCCCACGCGGCGCGGGAACCGGTCTGTCCGGCGGGGCGACGGCGGGCGAGGGTGCCCTCGTCCTCGACCTGTCCCGGATGAACCGCATCCTCGAACTGTCCCTGGACGACCAGCTCGCCGTCGTCGAACCCGGCGTGATCACCGCCGAGCTGGACCGGGCCGCGGGCGGGCACGGGCTGCGCTACGCGCCCGACCCGGCCAGCGCGGCCCTGTCCACGATCGGCGGAAACATCGCGACCAACGCGGGCGGGCTGCGCTGCGCGAAGTACGGCGTGACCCGGGACAGCGTGCTGGGCCTGGAGGCGGTGCTCGCGGACGGCACGGTCGTACGCACCGGCCGCCGTACCGTCAAGGGCGTCACCGGCTACGACCTCACGGCCCTGCTCACCGGCTCCGAGGGCACCCTGGCGGTGATCACGTCGGCGACGCTGCGGCTGCGGCCCGTCCCCGTGGCGACGGCCACCCTCGCCGCGTACTTCGCCTCCTTCGAAGCGGCCGCCGAAGCCTCGTACGCCCTCACCAGGGCCGGGGTCGAACCGGCACTCGCGGAGCTGGTGGACGGGCCGGTGCTGGGCGCCGTCGACCCGGCGCTGCGGGAGCGCGGCGCGGCCCTGCTGCTGGTGCAGTGCGACGGAGCGGGCGCGGAGATCGAGGCGGCGGCCGTCTCCCGGCTGCTCGCCCCGCTGGCCACGGCGGTCGAGACGACGGCGGATCCGGCGGAGGCGGAAGCCCTGCTCGCCGCCCGCCGTCTCGCGCTGCCCGCGCTGGAGCGCCTCGGCCGTCCGCTGATCGAGGACATCGCGGTGCCCCGCTCCCGGCTGGCGGAGGCGGCGCGGGAGATCCGTGCCGTCTCCGCGCGCCATGACGTGCCCGTCTTCACCCTCGCGCACGCGGCGGACGGGAACCTCCACCCGATCATCGTCGTGGACCCGTCGCTGCCTCGTCTCCCCGACGCGGCCTGGGAGGCAGCGGGTGAGATCTTCGCGCTGGCTCTGCGGCTGGGCGGCACGCTGACCGGCGAGCACGGTGTGGGCGTACTCAAGCGGCAGTGGGTGGCGGACGAACTGGGGCCCGCGGCCCACTCGTTGCAGCGCCGGCTCAAGGAGGCGTTCGACCCTCGGGGCATCCTCAATCCGGGCAAGTGTCTCTAGGTCCGGACGGCGGTCAGGCCCGCGGCCGGACCAACAGGGTACGAACGCCCTCGGAGGTGAGGGTCAGGCCGTTCGGTGAACTCGGGTCGATGGTGAGCGACAGATCACCGGTCGGCCATTGGGAGGCGAGCGCGCCCAGCGGAACCAGACGGTAGCGGGAGACGAACGGCAGCACTTCGGCCATCGCCGGCTCCGAGGTGAACACCGGCACCACCTGCTCCCCGCCCGGCTGCTCCAGCACGGGCAGCGCCACGGCGGCGGGGTCGCGCACGTCCTCCTCGCTCGCGTCGTCCGGTACGGGGACCAGCACCTCGCTGCCGGCCAGGGTGTCCAGCGCCAGCGGGTTCTCGGTGTTCTCCGCGAGTGCGTTCAGTGCCTCCTGGGCCGGTGTCGTGGCCGTCGGCAGGTAGTGATGGTTGTTCGAGGGTGTGTCCATTGGCAGATCCCAGGTAGTGACGGACAGGCCGCCCGGGGCGGGACTCGCCCCGGGCGCGGCTCCTGTCGCGCGTACCCACTCGCGGCCGGGGCATTCCCCGCCCCCGCCCGCCGGTGCTCACGAGATCGAGAGACCGGGAGATGAGCGGGGTCAGGAGATCAGCGGGATGTCGTCGGACGGCAGGCCGAGGCGGTCGCGGCCGACGCGGCGGGCCAGCGGTTCGGCCATCGTGGGGCCGAGGTGCGACCAGATCGTGGCGGCGTCCCGGAAGTAGCGCTGCATCCGCGCGCCGTCGCGGGCGTGCCGGGAGCCCGCCGTGCGGAAGAGGATGCCCTGGAGCGCGTCCCAGGCCAGGCGCCCGGCGGTGACGAAGACGAGCGCGAGCCGGTTGTCGACGGCGGTCGTGAAGGGCGCCCGGCCCGACACGTTGTCGCAGCAGGCCTCCATCCAGTCGTCGGCGGTGGCCCGCAGCGCCGCGTCCGCCGTACGGATCGCGGCCAGCGCCTCCCCCAGGTGGCGCTGGTAGTCGTGGAGGTCGGCGCGGGTGCGGCCGGGGTCCAGGACGAGCGGGCGTTCGGCGATGATCCGGGCGTACTCGTCGGCGGCCGCGTACGCGGTGCCGATCATGAGGGCGGCCAGCTCGCCGTGGAAGAAGCTCGCCGCGCGCCCCGCGTACATGGGATGGCCGTGCAGCTTCGAGCCGAGGGAGCCGCCCTCGACGGGCAGGTCGAGCAGGCTCGCCTCCCGGGTGAAGTGGGCGGGGATGCGAGCCTCGTCGAAGCGGATGCTGTGGGAACCGCTGCCGCGCAGGCCGAGAACGCCCTGCCAGTCGTCGAGCAGGGTCCAGGCGGAGCGCGGCGCCACGAACAGCACGAGCGGCCCCGGCGGGTCCTCCGGCCTCTCGGGGGCGCGCAGGGTCTGACCGACGTAGTGGGTGGAGTACGGGGAGCCGGAGGAATAGGACCAGGTGCCGTCGAGGACCACATGACCGTCGCCGTCGGGCCGCGCCACCCCGACGGGGGTCGCGGTGGAGGCGGCCCGGAAGTCGCCCTCGTCGCCGAAGAGTTCGTCCTGTGTCTTCTCCTCGAAGACCGAGGCGACCTGAAGGACATGGGCGGCGGTGAGGGACAGGGCCCAGCCGGTGGAGGGGCAGCCGCGCGCGACCTCGGTCACGACGCGGTAGAAGGTCGGCAGGCCGAAGGCGTACCCGCCGTACCTGCGCGGTTGCAGCATCCGGTAGAAACCGGCGCGCAGGAAGTCCTCGTGGGTGTCCTTGGGGTAGATCGTCAGCCGCTCGGTCTCCGGCTGCCGTTCGAGCAGCGCGGGCCGCATCGCCACGGCCCGCTCGATCACTTCGCGTTCGGTGAGTTCCGGTTCGGGAACGGCGATCACGGGGCCTCCTGACAGGCGGGACTGTCCGTACGTGCGGCAATACCAGTGATTGAACACGCAGATCCGCCACGGTGTACCACCGGATAACGCCAAGTACGCTGATCCTTCGGCCGGTTGAAGCGTCGACCCGCCCGCCCGGGGGCGCGAAGGGAGCGCCTTTCTCACCCGTAGGCCAGGGCTTCGAGGCGACGGCCATGGTGAAAACGAACCAGTGATGGTGACCGGGGCCCACGCGCCCCGCGGGCCCCGCCGCCTACCGTGGGCGCATGCCGATGCAACCCTGGTTTCCCGACGCCAAGCTGGGCGTCTTCATCCACTACGGTGTCTACGCCGTGGGTGGAGCGGCCGAGTCCTGGTCGTTCTACACGGGCGAGATGACCCACGAGCAGTACATGAAACAGCTCGAAGGCTTCACCGCGTCGAAGTACGACCCGGACGCCTGGGCCAAGCTGTTCGCCCGCATCGGCGCCCGGTACGCGGTCCTCACCACCAAGCACCACGACGGCGTCGCCCTCTGGGACACCGGCCACCGCAGTCTCGACGTCGTCCGGGACACCCCGGCCGGCCGGGACCTGGTCACGGGTTTCGTCGACGCGCTGCGCGAGCGGGGGCTGAAGGTCGGGCTCTACTACTCGCACTCCGACTGGAACCACCCCGACTACCCCAGCATCCGGCACGTCAGGCCGGGCGAGACGCCGAGCCCCTACTCGCACGCCGAGCCCGGCAAGGAGGACCCGGCCGCCTGGGAGCGCTACCTCGCCTACCGCGACGGCCAGGTCGGCGAGTTGATGGACCGCTTCCGGCCCGACCTGCTCTGGTTCGACGGCGAGTGGGAGCGCACCGAGGAGCAGTGGCGGATGGACGAGCTCGCCGAGCTGATCCTCGCGGGCAACCCCGACGCCGTCCTCAACGCGCGGATGCTCAGTCACGGCGACTACGCCACCCCTGAGCAGGGCACCCCGTTGCAGGCCCCGGAGGGTCCGTGGGAGCTGTGTCTGACGATCAACGACTCGTGGAGCCACCGGCCGCAGGACCGCGACTTCAAGTCGGTGCGCCAGCTGGTGCGCTACTTCACCGAGACGATCGGCATGGGCGGCAATCTGCTGCTCGGCGCCGGGCCCCGCGAGGACGGGACCATCCCCGAGGAGCAGATCGAACGCCTGGAGGGGCTCGGCGCCTGGATCGGACGGCACACGGACGCGGTGTACGGGACGGTCGCCGGGCTGCCCGCCGGGCACCACTACGGTCCCAGCACCCTCTCCGCCGACCGGCGCACGCTGTACCTGATCTGCTTCGACGCACCCCGTGACAACGTCTCGCTGCGCGGCCTGCGCAACGAGGTCAGGCGCGTCACGGTCCTGGGCACCGGCGCCGAACTGGGCCACCACGTCACCGGCGGCCTCGACGCCGTCCCGGGCGTGACCTGGATCGACGCACCCGCCGCGGCCGACCTCGACGCGTACGCCACCGTCCTGGCCGTCGAGCTGGAGGGCGAGCTGGACCTCTACCGGGGCACCGGCCGCGACTGACGGAGACACCCCGTCAGAGGCACCCCGTCAAGGGAGTACGGCGGCAGAACGGGGCGAGCAGCGGTAGAGGCGTGACGTCGGGAACGGTACGCGTGCGCAATGGGCGCGCACCCACTCGGCGTTGGTCCGGCCCGGGACGGTCACCACGCCGCCGAGGACGACGTAACGCAGTCGGCCGCTGGCGACGAGGTGACGGAACCGGGCGGCGGTGGGCGTGGGCGCGGCCCCGGTGAACCCGCCCATGGGAAGCACCTTGGCGCCCGCGTAGAGGATGTACGCGGCGGCGGACCGCCAACTGGTCGTCGCGAAGAGGTAGGTGGCTCCGTCCTGGTGGGCCCGGGTGAAGGCCAGGAGCCGCTGCTGGTCCTCGTCGAGTCCGTCGGTGGACTCGGGGGCCTTGCCGCCCGCGTGCCGGGCCGCGGGCGGTGCGGAGAAGGTCCGTTGCCGCGCGTTGTGGTGGTGCCACGTGGACACCGGCCCGGCGGAGCCCATGCCGGAGTGCCCGTACGCGGGATCCAGGACCGAGGCGGCCCAGGCGGCGGAAGGCCCCAGCATCGCCGCGACGGCCAGGCCGAGGCCCAGCACCGCGGTGCGCCGTCGCGCCCCTTCGGCGCCGTCGGTACGGGACAGTGCCAGCAGCGCCAGCGCGCCCGCGCCGAGGACGACCGCGGCCGGGGCCAGCCATGGCAGGAACGTCGGGTACTGCCCCGCGACCACCGCCGACCAGGCCACCGTGGTCACCACGGCGACGGGCAGCGCCCACGTCCGTGCCCCGCTCCCCTTGCGCCAGGCACGCCAGAACTGCACCGTCCCGGCGCCGAAGAGCGCCGCCAGCGGTACGGCCACGACACCCATGTAGTACGTGTGGCCGCCGACCGCTCCGGCGCTGAACACCAGGAAGTACGTGGCCAGCCAGACCGCCCAGAGCAGGAAGCCCGCCCGCAGCGGGTCCGTGCGCGGCCTGCCGCGCAGCCACACCGGACCGCACACCGCGGCGAGCGCGGCCGCCGGGTACAGCCAGCCGACCTGCGAGGCCAGCGACGGGCCGACCATCTTGGCCCACTGCGCGGCGGCGTGCCCGGGCCCGGCCTCCGTGGGGGCGGTGCCCGCCATGGTCTGTGCCGCCACGCTTCCGGTGTCCTTGGCGTCGATACCGAGGCTGGAGAAACGGGTGAGGAAGTTGTATCCGACGACCTGGCTGATGGCCGAGTTGTTCGTCGTACCGTCCACGTACGGACGGTCCTTGGCCGGGGTCAGCGTCACCAGCAACACCCACGAGGCCGAGACCGCCAGACACACCGCGCCGGCGGCGGCCAGGTGGGCCAGGCGGCGGCGCAGCACCGCCGGTGCCGAGACGACGTACAGCAGGCCGAGCGCCGGGAGTACCGCCCAGGCCTCCAGCATCTTGGCCTGGAATCCGAGGCCGACCCACATCCCGGCCGCGAGCAGCGGGCGCAGCCGGGCCTCGCGGGCCGCGCGCAGCGTGGCGTCGGCGGCCAGCAGGACGAGCAGGGTGAACGCGGGATCCTCGGCCTGCGTGCGGAAGAGTCCCGCGACCGCCGGGGTGAGCGCGAACGCGCCCGCCGCGAGCAGCCCCGCGCTCTCCCCCGCCCAGCGGCGCACCGCGCGGTGCAGGACGGCGACGCTGAGCACGCCCTCGACGACCTGGGGCAGGGTGAGCGCCCACGGATGGAATCCGAAGATCCGCACGGACAGCGCCTGGGGCCACAGGAAGCCGGGCAGTTTGTCGATCGTGATCGAGTTGCCGGGGTCGAAGGAGCCGAACAGGAAGCCCCTCCAGCTCTCGGACATGCTGCGCGCGGTCTGCGCGTAGAACGCGTGGTAGCCACTGTGCTGGATGTCCCAGGTGAACAGCAGGGCCGCCACCGCGAGGAGCGCCGGCAGCGCGAGTCTGGCGTGGGCCGGTCCTCCCACCGGGCTGCGGCCCGACGTCCCGGGACGGGTCAGCAGCCGCCCGCCCGTCCGCTGGGCCGACGCGATGATCGCTGCGGTGGTGCTGACCATGGACGTACCTTCCCGGTGTACTCGCCGTTCGCTCAGAGAGAGGGCGGAACGGCCCACCGGGATGCCTGGGGGCGTTGGCTGTTCAGGTGACGTTCAGGTCGGGTAACGGACGCCGCGGCTCACACCGTGGGGCGCGGCCGGTGCGCTGCAAAAGTCAGCTCGTCTCCGCCGCGCGGCAGGCTCCGCAGGTGATGTGGCGGGCCGGCTTCTCGTGGCTGGCCCGGCCGGTGCCGGAGATGTCCTGCGTCGGCGGGTGGCTTTCGTGCACATGCGTGCGACAGAGCGCCGCGCCGCAGCGGATGCACACGGCGACCGCGGGACCGGGGGTGCCGGGGCAGTCGTAACAGTTCATGTCCTCACCTCGTTCTCCGGTGAGCACGGCCCTGTCGGGGGCTCTGTGATCCATCCTCCATCATCCTTGCGCACATCGCCTGGCAGGAGAACCCGGCCACGGGCCGTCCGCTCGGGCGGACCGGAAACGGTCACCGTGTCGCATCGGGCCAGGGGGCGGAGTAGACATGGGACATGAGTGACAGTGATGCGCCGGCCGAAAGACGCGGCCGGGGCATCGGAATCGACTACGCGGAGGTCTTCCGGGCCCTGCCCAGTCCCGCGCTGCTGCTCACGCCCGACATGGTGGCGGTCGACGCCAATCGGGCCTACGAGAGGGTCTCCGGACGGAGCCTCGCGGAGCTGCTCGGTCGGTGCGTCTTCGACGTGTTTCCCGACAACCCCTCCGACCCCCGGGCCAGTGGTGCTCAGGCGCTGCGCGCCTCGCTGGAGCGGGTACTGGCCACCTGCGGGCCGGACAGCATGGCCCTGCAGAAGTACTCCGTGGACATGCCCGACCGGCCCGGCGTGTTCGAGGAGCGCTACTGGAGCACCGTCAACATCCCTCTCCTCGACGCCGACGGCCGGGTGTCACTCATCGTCCACCGTGTCGAGGAGGTCACCGCGCTGATACGCGCACGGCGGGCGCTCGGCGCCGCACCGGAGGTGCCCCTCACCGCCGAGGACGCGATGACCGCCGATCTGCTGAACCGCTCCCTGGAACTGGAGGAACTCAACGAGGAGTTGCGCAAGGCCCACGCCCGCGCGCACGAGGTCGCCGTCACCCTGCAGCGCGCCATGCTGCCGAGTACGACGCTGCCGGACCGACCCGGGGTGGCCGTGCGCTACCGGCCCGCGACCAGCCTCAACGTGTGCGGCGACTGGTACGACCTGATCGACCTCGACGCGCGACGGCTGGCCGTGGCGGTCGGTGACGTGGTGGGGCACGGTCTGGAGGCGGCCGGGACCATGGGCCAGTTGCGCAGCGCCCTGAGCGCGGCGATCCGCGCCACCGGGCGGCCCGCCACCGCCCTCAGCACCCTCGCGGCGCACGCCCACACCGTCGACGGCGCGCTCGCGACGACCGCCGTCCAGGTCGTCATCGACCGCACCGCCCTCACCGTCACCTACAGTCGCGCCGGCCATCCGCCGCCTCTGCTGGCCCACAGCGACGGCTTCGTCGAGGTGCTGGACTCGGCCACCGACCCGCCCCTGGGAGCGGGCGACGACTCCCTTCCCCGCTGCGAGTCGACGGTGGGCTACGGTCCCGGCAGCACCCTCGTGCTGTACACCGACGGTCTGATCGAGCGCCGGGGCGAGGACATCTACGCCGGTCTGGACCGTCTCGCCCACAGCGTCGAACGCCATCACCTGCTCGGCCCCGAACTCCTCGCCGACGCCGTGCTGGCCGATCTCGTCCCCGCACCTCGGCGCGGCCCCGACGACGACACCGCGCTCGTCGTCGTCCGGCTGTGAGCCGTCCGGTCCCCGGTGCGCCCGCGCTCAGGTCGTGGGGTCGAACCAGGTGGGCGCGTCCGACAGGGCCTGCTTGATCCGGAGCATCCCGAACTCGTTCAGCTCAGGCAACGCGTCGACCGCGAACCAGCCGACGTCCAGCGACTCGTCGTCGTTGACCCTGGCCTCGCCGCCGACGGCCCGGCACCGGAATGTGGTGTCCATGTACTGGCAGGTGTCGCCGTTCTCGTAGGTGACCGGCTCCAGGGCCTGGACCAGCACCACGCGCTCGACGACGCAGCGCACGTTGGTCTCCTCGAACACCTCCCGCACGGCGCAGGCCGCGGGCTGCTCGCCCGGGTCCGGAATGCCGCCGATGACCGACCACTTCCGGGTGTCGGTGCGCCGGCCCAGGAGCACTCTGCCCTCGTCGTCGAAGACGATGGCGGTGACTCCGGGGAGCCAGAGCAGCTGGTGGCCGGCCGAGGCCCGGATGGTGCGGATGAAGTCAGGAGTAGCCATGGACCGACCCTAACGGCCGGTTTCCGTCGTCCGGCCGAGGTCAGGCGAGATCGCCCGGAACGGCGCCGTTGCGGCGCCCCCGGGCCACCGTCGTACCCGCCCAGCCGAGACCGCCCACCGCGACGGCCACCAGCAGCATCTCCGGCAGGATGCCGAGCCGCGTGGCGGGGGTCTCGGAGGAGCGCAGCGGCACCTTCTGGACCAGCGAGTCCGCCACGAACATCCCGGTCCGCTGGGTGATCCTCCCGTCGGGCATGATCACGGCGCTGACGCCGCTGGTCACCGGCACCGTGACGGTACGGCTGTGCTCGACGGCTCGGACGCGGGACATGGCGAGCTGCTGATAGGTCATCTCGCTGCGGTCGAAGGTCGCGTTGTTGCTCGGCACCGAGATCAGCTGCGCACCGTCGGTCACGGTGCTGCGCACGGCCCA
The DNA here is from genome assembly GCF_001514115.1 of Streptomyces olivochromogenes. Lineage (GTDB taxonomy): Bacteria > Actinomycetota > Actinomycetes > Streptomycetales > Streptomycetaceae > Streptomyces > Streptomyces olivochromogenes. The sequence goes on along the minus strand of NZ_KQ948459.1, from coordinate 331,142 downwards.
GTCGAAGGCGGCCTCGTAGCAGGTGACCAGTCCGACCCTGGAGCCGTCCATGGTGAACACGCCCGGCTTGTGGCCCCGGCTGAAGTCCTGGCGGACCATCGAGGTCCAGTTCTTGTTGATCGCGCCGAGCAGTGAACGCAGCGGAAGGTACTCGCCGAAGGGCTGGACCTGTCGCTTGTCGTACGTGTCGAGCGGGCCCTTGACCGGGTCCCACAGGATCTGCTCGTTGTAGAGCTTGCCGTCGCGCTCGACGACGCCACCGACCGAGATGGGCGCGCCGATGGCCTTGGCGGCGTTGTCGATCACGAGGCGGGCGTCGGCGTTGGTGAAGGGGTCGACGTCGGAGGAGTTCTCCGGCCACAGCACGAAGTCGGGCCGGGCGACCTTGCCCGCCTTGACCTCGGCGGCCAGCCGCTCGGTCTCCCGTGCGTGGTAGTCGAGGACGGCGCGCCGCTGGGAGTTGAAGTCGAGCCCCGCGCGCGGCACGTTGCCCTGGATGACGGCGACGGTCGCCGTGCCGTTCTCGGCCTTGTCGCTCACCAGCGACCGCGCGGCGAGCGCCCCGGCCACGGGGACGGCCACGCTGAGCAGCGCCGCCGCGGCGGCCCCTCGGCGTACGACGCCGGTGCGCCGGCCCTCGACGACCTGGCGTACGACCTCGTACAGCCCGAAGCCGCAGAGCACGACCGCGAAGCCGAGCACCGGGGTGCCGCCCACCGCGGCCAGCGGAAGGAAGATGCCGTCCGCCTGGCCGAAGGCGACCTTGCCCCAGGGGAAGCCGCCGAACGGCGCACGCGCGCGTGCCGCCTCGCCCGCGATCCAGACCGCAGCCGCCCACAGCGGCCAGCCGGGCAGCCGGGAGACGAGGGTGATGCCCGCGCCGACGAGCGCCACGTACACCGCTTCCACGGCGACTAGTGCCAGCCACGGACCGGGGCCGACCTCGACACCGGTCCACACGAGCAGCGGCAGCAGGAAGCCGAGGCCGAACAGATAGCCGAGCCCGAGGCCCGCCTTCCAGGAGCGACCGCGCAGAAGCCAACCGAGGACCGCGAAGGCCGGCAGGGCCAGCCACGAGACGGTGCGCGGCGGGAAACTGACGTAGAGCAGCACTCCGGAGAGCGCCGCGGCGGCGGCCGGAGCGTATCGCCGAGCCAGTCTGGCCGCGCGCGATGCGGGCGCGGCCTGGGGTTCGAGCTGATCCGGCTCGTCTACGGAAGTTGCGGTGGCGGTCACCCGGGGAGTGTACGGCGCGTGACCTGGGCGCCGACAGCACGGTCCGCACCATGAACCTCCCGGTGCCCAGGGGTGGTCCGTCCGCTCCGCAGACCGTCGTATGCCCGCCTGATGCACCGTTCCTGCGCAACTCATCCACAAACCGGCGCATCAGCCGTTACGGTGTGCCCGAGCCTCTGACGTGCGGCCGGGTGCGGCCGTGGCGGTCGGGGTCCGGCACAGGTCGGGGGGCGACGGGGTGGGGTCCACGGGGATGAGGTCCGCGGCCGATTCGGCGGCCGAAGGCGAGAGACGAAACGTTTCGGACGCCATGGGTGTGATCGTGCTCGGGGCCTGCGCGGGGTGGGCCCTGATCACGGCGACCGCGCACGACGGGCGGCCCGAGGGCGTGCTCCTGGCCGTGCTCGCCGTGGCCGCCGGGTACGCCTCGGGCCGGATCCTCGGCGCTCTCCTGCCGGTCGCGGCGCCGTGTGCCTGCGCCCTCGCCGGACTGGGCCTCGCGCTCACCGCCGCGCACACCACCCCGGGCCCGGTTTTCACGACGCCACTCGGGCACGGCGGCGCCACGGCCGCGCTGCTCGCCCTGTCCACCGGAGCGGCGTGCTGCGCGGCCTGGGCGGCACGCGGGCCGACGCAGCGGCTCGCGCTGCGTCTGCTCGCCGTCACGATCGTGGTGAGCGCGGCGGTACTCGGCTCGACCACGGGATGCGCCGCCGGCGCCGGAGTGCTGCTTTGCTCGCTCGCCGCCGACCGCGTGCGCCGCCGCGCCCTCGGACTCGAGGGTCTCGCGCTCGCCGCGGCGCTGGTGACGGGCGCGACCTGGGCGGTCGCGGAGAACGTGCTTCCGGACGGTCTGACCGCTTCCCTGGAGGGGCAGCTCACCGAGCACCGGGTCCTGCTCTGGCGCGACGCGCTCCACCTGGCCGGACACCATCCCGCCCTCGGCGTGGGGCCCGGGCGGTACGGGGAACTCAGTCCGACGGTCACGCAGTCGCTGCTGCCCGACGGCAAGCCCCACTCTGCACCGTGGCAGCAGGCGGCCGAGCAGGGTCTGGTCGGCCTCGCGCTGCTCGCCGCGGTCTTCTGCTGGGTCCTCTATTCACTGTGGCGTTCGCCGCGGTCCACGACGATCGCGCTGACGGCAGGCGCGGCCCTCACGGCGCTGGCCGTGATCGCCTCGCTGGGCAACGCGCTGAGCTTCACCACGGTGACGGCGGGTGCGGGGCTGCTCGCGGGGCTCGCGACGGCACACCCCCTGGCCGACGAGGACCTGGAGAGCGTCCTGAACGCGGGGGACCGAACCCCGAGGAACCGGCTGGAGCCGTGAACCGCGCGCCGGTCAGATGACCGCGCCGGGCGTGGCCGGCCGCAGCCGGTCCCGGATGATCCGGACCATCGCCTCCGCGTTGTCCACCGTGATGGTGAACGTGTGTCCGTCGCCGAGCTGGAGCACCACGCCCTCACCGCGCCGGACGATGACCGCGGTGCCCTTGTCGGGACGCCAGCGGTAGCCCCAGCCGCCCCACTGCCGCGGGGTGACCCGGGGGGCGAAGTCGGCGCCGACGACGCTCGAGAGCGGAATACGCCGGCGGGGCAGACCTATGTGGCCGCAGCGCACTTCGAGGCAGTCCTTGTCGACCTTCACGGCGACATGCACGAAGGCGAGCGTGCCGAACATGATGAGCAGTCCCGCCGCGATGCACCCGACGACGGACATGGCCAGTGCCGCGACACCCGACGTCCACGTCGAGTCGACGGCCAGTTCGACACCCAGCGCGATGCACGCGGCCCCGCCGATGGCGGGCAGCCACTGGACGCGATTGGTCGCACTCCCTGTCCAGACATCGGGGTGCGAGAACTTTTCGCGGTGGAGGTGGTCCCTCATGTTTAAGAGACTACTCAGGTTCCGCACCGCGGGCACCGGCTCGTGAAGGGTCACTGCTCCGGGTGGGCGCGCGGCGCACGCGGGGCGTTCGGGCGGTGACGGACGGTTGCCCTTCGGAGGCCTCCGCCCGGCGACAGAGTCAGCAGGTGAGGGGCTCCGAACGGCGACAGAGTCAGCGGGCGGGGCTGACCTCCTGAAGAAGGCGGCCTTCCTCGTACGCCAGCGCGGTCGCCGACAGGCCGCCCTCGCTGCCGCTGAGGAGCACGGTGAGGGAGCCCTCGGCGGGAGCCGACGGGTCCGGGAGCTCACCGATCCTGCGCAGTGCCTGCGCGGCGACAGCCCCGGCGGAGCCATGCAGCGCGAGCGGCGGGAGGCCGGGCTGCTGCACGGCCGTACGGATGCGTTCGGCGACCAGCTCGTAATGGGTGCAGCCCAGGACTACGGCCCTTACATCGCCGGGGGTGCGCTCGGCCGCCGCGGCGATCGCGGCGTCGATGGCCTCCTGGTCACCGTGCTCCACGGCGTCGGCGAGCCCGGGGCAGGCCACTTCGGTCACGGACACCCCCTCGGCGAACTCGCCGATGAGCCCGCGCTGATAGGGGCTGCCGGTGGTGGAGGGCGTGGCCCAGATCGCGACGGGTCCCCCACCGGCCGCGGCGGGCTTGATCGCCGGGACCGTGCCGATGACGGGCACCTCCGGCTCCAGACGGGCGCGCAGCGCCGACAGGGCTCGTACGGAGGCGGTGTTGCAGGCGACGATCAGGGCGTCGGGACGGTGCTGCGCGGCGGCCTCGGCGACGGCGAGGGCGCGGGCGGTCACGTCCTCGGGCGTACGCGGTCCCCAGGGCATGCTGCCGGGGTCCGAGGAGAGCACGAGATCGGCGTCCGGCCGCAGTCGGCGTACCACGGCGGCAGCAGCGAGCAGTCCGATTCCGGAGTCCATGAGCGCGATCTTCACCCGGTCACCATAGACGATCCGCCCCGGCGGACCCCCGGGGTGGGGCAGACTGCGGCGGGTGAGTGCCGTCGCGTGGACCGCTGTGGGATCACTGGCCGCCTGGCTGTGGCTGCTGCTCGGCCAGGGCTTCTTCTGGCGTACGGATCTGCGGCTGCCGCCGCGGCGGGAACCGGACGACTGGCCGTCCGTCTGCGTCGTCGTACCGGCGCGCGACGAGGCCGCCGTGCTGCCCGAGAGCCTGCCCTCGCTGCTCGCCCAGGACTATCCGGGGCGCGCCGAGATCTTCCTCGTCGACGACGGCAGCTCGGACGGCACCGGGGAGCTGGCCCGTGAGCTCGCCCGCACGCACGGCGGGCTGCCGCTCACCGTCGGCTCGCCCGGGGAGCCGCCCGCGGGCTGGACCGGCAAGCTCTGGGCCGTGCGTCACGGCATCGGCCTGGCACACGCGCGTGGCCCCGAATACCTGCTGCTGACGGACGCGGACATCGCGCACGCGCCGGACAGCCTGCGGACGCTGGTCGCCGCGGCGCGCACCGGCGGTTTCGACCTGGTCTCGCAGATGGCCCGGCTGCGGGTGGAGAGCGTGTGGGAGCGGCTCGTCGTCCCCGCCTTCGTCTACTTCTTCGCACAGCTCTATCCCTTCCGGTGGATCGCGGTGAAGGGCTCACGGACGGCGGCCGCGGCGGGCGGCTGCGTACTGCTGCGCGCCGACGCCGCCGAGCGGGCGCGGATTCCGGACGCCATCCGGCATGCCGTCATCGACGACGTGGCGCTCGCGAGGGCGGTCAAGGGGAGCGGGGGCCACATCTGGCTGGGGCTGGCCGAGCGGGTCGACAGCGTGCGTCCCTATCCCCGGCTGCACGACCTGTGGCGCATGGTCTCGCGCAGCGCGTACGCCCAGCTGCGGCACAACCCGCTGCTGCTCCTCGGTACGGTCCTCGGCCTCGCCGTGGTGTACCTGGTGCCGCCGGTCGCCCTCTTCACGGGTCTCTTCTCCGGGCACACGGGGATCGCGGCGGCAGGCGGGCTCGCGTGGCTGCTGATGACGGCGACGTATCTGCCGATGCTGCGCTACTACCGGCAGCCCGTGTGGCTCGCCGCGTCGCTGCCGGTGACCGCGTTCCTGTACCTCCTCATGACGGTCGATTCCGCGGTGCAGCACTACAGGGGGCGCGGTGCGGCCTGGAAGGGCCGCACCTACGCGCGCCCGGACACCGCGCTCGACGAGCACTGACCGGTCACTTCCCGGGAGTCACTTCCTGCGAGTCACTCCTGTGGGTCACTTCCTGGGCGTCACTTCCTGCCGGGAGTCCAGTTCATGCCCCACCCGTAGACGCGGTCCACCGTGCGCTGCGGGCTCACGCCGCGCTCGGGGACGAGGTAGCGGGCTTCACGCTGGACGATCAGGTCGCCGCCGTTGTTGGTGATGAGGGCGAGGGCGCAGACCGTCGAGGGCACCGTGCACTCGTCGAGCGAGAAGTCGACGGGGGCGCCGTTCAGCGGTTGCAGGGTGACCGTGGCATGCAGGTCGGCGAACGAACGCGCCCCTTCGTAGATGGTGACGAAGATGAGGATGCGCCGGAAACTCTGCTTGTGGTCGAGGTTGACGGTGAGGTTCTCGCCGCTTGCCACGGCACCGGTGCGGTCGTCGCCGTCGAGGTGGATGTACGGCGGCTGGTGCAGCGCCCCGAAGGCGTTGCCGAGCGCCTGGACGACGCCCTTGCGGCCGTCGGACAGCTCGTACAGGGCGCAGAGGTCGAGGTCGAGGTCCCTGTGCGCCGCGACGGCCCGGCCCCGCTTGCTGCCCCACCCCGAGAACTGCTTGCGCACCTGCCAGTTGAGGTTGACACGCATGGCCCCGGACGTGCCGCCCTGCTTGGTCAGCGAGACCGAGGGCGCCTCCTTGGTGAGCGTGACCTTGGAGAGGCGGACCGGGGCCCCGGGCCGGGCGGGCGGCGGAGTCATGACGGGAGGCGACACGGTGACCGGCGGTGCGGTGACGGGCGGTGCGACCGGCGGGGGCATGTGCACCGGCGGCCCGACCGGCGGCGGACCGGCCACACGTGTACCGGGCGCGGGCGGCATGGCGGCGGGGGGTATGTGGCCAGACGGTGCGGCGCCAGGCGGTACGGAGGCAGGCGGTACGGGGGCAGGCGGTACGGGGGCGATCGACGCGGCGGCGGTCGGCGGTGCCGCGTGCTGCGGCTCGTCCACCGTGATTCCGTAGTCCTTCGCCAGCCCTTCCAGTCCGCTGCTGTACCCCTGTCCGACCGCGCGGAACTTCCAGGCACCCTGGCGCCGGTAGAACTCGCCGAGCACGAAGGCGGTCTCGACGGTCGCGTCCTTGCTGTCGAAGCGCGCGATCTCCGTGCCCTGCCCCGCGTCGAGCACGCGGATGTACAGACCGGGCACCTGCCCGAAGGCGCCGCCGTCCGCGGAGGCGGCCAGCACCACGGTCTCGATCGCGCCCTCCACGCGCGCGAGGTCGACGAACAGGGTGTCGGTCACCTGACCGCCGTCGCCCCGCTTGCCCTCGTGCCGCACGGCGCCGGAGGGGTGTGCCGGCTGGTTGTAGAACACGAAGTCGCCGTCGGAACGGACCTTTCCGGAGACCAGCAACAGCGCGGAAGCATCCGCGTCGGGGACCCCGGGCCCCGAACGCCACCCCATTTCGACGCGCAACCCGCGCGTCGGCACAGGAACATTCGAACCTTTAGACATTGTCATGTCCGCCCCCATCACGTGTCACCGCGCCAGGCCGCGCCTCGGGCCGTCCCTCGGGCCCTTTCCCGGACAACCTATTCCCCCAAGGCGGAGAACTCCTGTGAGGTGCCCCGGAAGATCGCACGAGGGGCCTCGAACACTGCTGGCCAACCACCGGTAACCCCCTCGGAACTCGGCCTTTACACGATCCGAACGCGGTTTGGCGCCCTTTTTTGCCGAGTTCGCTCGCATTGGGGATCCCGCGTCACTGCCGACACGGAAAACAACCCTCTTATCGGTCTCCCCAACCAGCACATCGTGGGCTTAACTTATGTGCCATGACCTCCCCCCGCTCCACCTATGGCGGCGGTTACTACTCCGCGCCGTCCTTCCCGGACACCCCGATCTACGACTCCCTGGTCGCCGAGCGGGGCACTCCCCAGATCGCCCCGATCCGGGTTCCCGCCGCCTACGACACGGGGAGCAGCTACCTTCCCGCGCTCCCCTCGGCACTTCCCGCCCTGCCCGCCGGACCCTCGCACCAGGCCCCCATGTACGGCGGCTACCCGCAGGCCCAGCAGCCCGCACCGCTGCAGCAGGCCCCGGCGCCGTACATCCCGCAGCAGGCCGGCGCCCCGCGTGGCTACCCGGGACCCCAGCAGCAGCCGCAGCGCCCGATGGCGGCCGGCACCGGCTACGAGGCCATGCGCCCCGCGGCTCCCCGCCCCGCCCCGGCTCCGTACCAGGACCCGTACAACAACCAGCAGTACCGCGGGTACTGAGGGACTGAGGTAGGCGGGCACCGCAGCATTCGGACCGGAATGTCGGTGCCCGCTGGCACCATGGAGTCATGGGGAATGCGGAGCTGCACTCGATCCATGTCCACCCGGTCAAGGCCTTCCGGGCTCTCTCGCCCCGGGAGGCCGTCGTGGAGCCCTGGGGGCTGGCCGGAGACCGACGCTGGGTCCTGATCGACGACGGGGGAAAGGTCGTCACCCAGCGTCAGCAACCACGGCTGGCACTGGCCGCCGCCGAGCTGCTGCCCGGTGGCGGCATACGGCTGTCCGCGCCCGGCCGTAAGCCGCTGACCGTCCTGGTGCCCCCGCCGGTCGGCACGACGCCGCTGGACCTCTTCGGCAACAAGGTGGAGGCGGTCCTCGCCGACGCGGACGCGCACGCCTGGTGCAGTGACTATCTGGGGACCGAGGTCCGTCTCCTGCACATGGACGACCCCGCCACGCGCAGGCCGGTGGACCCGGACTACGCGCGTCCGGGCGAGACCGTCAGCTTCGCCGACGGCTATCCCCTGCTGGTCACCACGCTCGCCTCGCTGGACGCGCTGAACTCCTTGATCGCGCAGGGCGACCGCGCCGACGAGGGCCCCCTCCCGATGAACCGTTTCCGGCCGAACGTGGTGGTGGCGGGCACGACGGCATGGGCCGAGGACGGCTGGCGGCGGATCGCCATCGGCGAGGTCGCCTTCCGGGTGGCCAAGATGTGCGGCCGGTGCGTCGTGACCACCACCGACCAGGACACCGCCCAGCGCGGCAAGGAGCCGCTGCGCACGCTCGGACGCCACCGTCGCTTCGGCTCCCAGCTCGTCTTCGGACAGAACCTGGTGCCGGAGTCCCGCGGCACGGTGCGGATCGGCGATCCGGTCACGGTCCTCGAATGACCCGCCCGCGGGAACCCGGGCCCCGGGCACGGTCGTTGAGACTGCGTGAGAAGTTCATGAAAGACCCGTGGGAAGGGTGATTTCGCTCTCTCTTTCCCGGGGCTCGCATATGAACGGCTCCGCCGGGGGTTATCACGGAGGCAAAAGGGGGGTGCGGGACGGTGCGAGCTATCGGCGGACTCTGGCGTTGGCGGCACAATCCGCTGCGCCGTACGACCGATCTGGTCGAGGCGTGGCTGGCCCTGCTGGCCGTCCTGCTGATCCTCACCCTCGCGCCTCTGCTCGGCGCACTCACCGGAGCGACGGCCGAGGACGCCCTCCAACAGGCCGTTCGGGACCAGCACCTGGCCCGCCACGAAGTGACGGCCACCGTGGCCGGCAAGGCGTCCCGGGCCCCGCTGGACCCCGATCCCGAGGCCTCGTCGGCGCAGGATCCGCACAGTCGCGTGCTCGCCGACTGGACGGCTCCGGACGGCACGGCGCATCACGGCAAGGTGATAGCCGCCCTCAAGTCCCCGCACAAGGGTGACCACTTCACACTCTGGACCGACGAGCACGGTGACCTGGTCGCCCGCCCGCTGGATCCGGCCACCGCGACGACGCACGCCGTGCTGGCGGGCATCGGCGCGGCCCTGCTCACCGCGGGGCTCCTCGACAGCGGCAGACGTCTGATCGTGTGGCGCATGGTCCTTCGCCGGTACGCCCGTTGGGATCAGGCGTGGGACAGGGCGGGTCCGGACTGGGGCAGGACGGGCACCGGCAGCTGACCGCCTTCCGGCTCCGGTCAACCCACCGTGCCCGCGCACGCTACGGTGGACCGACCGAATCGTTCGGCACCGCCGTGAGAAGCTGTTCTTGATCGCGACGGGGTTTCAGCACGGCCTCGCAGGACCCGCGTACGACGAGGTGGGGGCACTACAGCGCCATGGCACAGGGCACGGTCCAGGTGACGCACACCGGCACCTCGCGGTGGCGGCGCCGCACAGGAGAGTACGCATCGCTGGCCGCCGCCCTGGAGGCCGCGGCCGACGGGGACGTGCTCACCGTCGCACCCGGCACCTACCGGGAGAATCTCGTGGTCCAGCGCGCGGTGACGCTGCGCGGCCCGGAGGGCTCCCCCGGCTCCGTGCGCATCGCGCCGGTGGACGGCGTGCCGCTGACCGTGCGCGCCTCGGCCGTGGTCCAGGACCTGCACGTGGAGGGCCAGGACTCGGCGGCGCCCGCGCTGCTCGTCGAGGAGGGCACCCCGGAGCTCCTCGACGTGCGGATCGTCACGCGCTCCGCGGCCGGCATCGAGGTGCGCGGCGGCGCCCGTCCGACCGTGCGGCGCTGCACGGTCGACAATCCGGCCGGCATCGGCATCGCCGTACTCGACGGCGGCGGTGGCGTGTTCGAGGAGTGCGAGGTCGTCGCGGCCGGACAGTCGGGCATCGCGGTCCGCGGCGGCGCGCATCCCCGTCTGGAGCGCTGCCGGGTGCACCACGCCTCCGGCGCGGGCCTGTCGGTGACCGGCGAGAACTCCTCGCTGGAGGCGGTCGGTTGCGAGGTGTACGAGGTCAAGGGCTCCGGTGTGCAGATCACCGCGCGCGCCGCGGCCCATCTCACCGACTGCGATGTGCACCGCACGACGTCGGACGGCGTCACCCTGGACACGGACGCCGTGCTCACTCTCGCCGACTGCCGCATCCACGACATCCCGGAGAACGCGGTGGACCTGCGTTCCCGCTCCGTCCTCACCCTGACCCGCACCACCGTCCGGCAGTTCGGGCGCAACGGCCTGTCGGTCTGGGACCCGGGCACGCGCGTGGACGCCAACCAGTGCGAGATCTTCGACAGCACGGGCGACTACCCCGCGGTGTGGGTCAGCGACGGCGCGACCGCGGTGCTCGAGTCCTGCCGGGTGCACGACGTGCCCGACGCCCTGTTCGTCCTCGACCGCGGTTCACGCGTGGACGTCGTCGACAGCGACCTCTCCCAAGTGCGCAACACCGCCGTCTCGGTGAGCGACGGCGCGACGGCACAGCTCGACGACTGCCGTATCCGCGACGCCGCGACGGGCGCCTGGTTCCGTGACCACGGAAGCGGCGGCACCCTGTCCGGTTGCACCGTGGACGGCACCCAGACCGGCGTGATCGTCACCAAGGGCGCCGACCCCACCTTCGAGCGCTGCACGGTCGACTCCCCCGCGGAGGCCGGTTTCTACGTGTCGGCGGGTGGCCGCGGCAGCTTCCACAACTGCCGGGTGACGGGCAGCGGGGGCTACGGCTTCCATGTCATCGACGGCTGCCGGGCGACGCTGAAGAAGTGCCGTACGGAGCGCTGCGCACGCGGGGGTTACGAGTTCGCCGACGGCGGCAACGCGCCGGGCGGCGGCCCGGTCGTCGAGGACTGCACGAGCGACGAGAGCGCCGGAGTGCGCCCCCCGGCGCACGAGACGGCCGTACAGACGTCCAACCCGTCCACGAGCCTGCTCGGCTCGATCCCCGGCCAGCGCACCACCGAGCAGGAACCGCTCGTCACGGCCTCGGAGCCCGGGCCCGCGGAGCCGGCCCGTACCTCGAAGGTCGTCCTCGGCGAACTCGACGGGCTGGTGGGCCTGGACAGCGTCAAGCGCGAGGTGCGTGCCCTCACCGACATGATCGAGGTGGGCCGCCGCAGACAGCTGGCGGGCCTCAAGGCGGCCTCCGCCCGCCGCCACCTGGTCTTCACCGGCTCCCCCGGCACCGGCAAGACGACGGTCGCCCGGCTGTACGGCGAGATCCTGGCCTCGCTCGGTGTCCTGGAGAAGGGGCACCTGGTCGAGGTGTCCCGCGTCGACCTGGTGGGCGAGCACATCGGCTCCACGGCGATCCGCACCCAGGAGGCGTTCGACCGGGCGCGCGGCGGTGTCCTGTTCATCGACGAGGCGTACGCGCTGTCGCCGGAGGACTCGGGCCGCGACTTCGGCCGCGAGGCCATCGACACGCTCGTGAAGCTGATGGAGGACCACCGGGAAGCGGTCGTCGTGATCGTCGCGGGCTACACGGCCGAGATGGAGCGCTTCCTCACGGTCAACCCCGGTGTGGCGTCCCGCTTCTCACGGACCATCACCTTCAGCGACTACGTCCCCGAGGAGCTGCTGCGGATCGTGGAGCAGCAGGCCGAGGAGCACGAGTACAGCCTGGCGCCCGGCGCGCCCGAGGCGCTGCTGAAGTACTTCACGGCCATCCCCAAGGGCCCGGCGTTCGGCAACGGCCGTACCGCGCGGCAGACCTTCGAGGCGATGGTCGAGCGGCACGCGGGGCGGGTCGCCCAGCTCGACGAGCCGAGCACGGACGACCTCACGCTGCTCTACCCCGAGGACCTGCCCGAGCTGCCCTGAGCCTCGCGTGGACGGGCGGTCGCCCTCAGGTCGCGGCGTCGCCGTCGGGACGGGGGCCCGGTACCGCCTCCGGCCGTAGCCGCGCCAGCAGCCGTTCGCGTTCCTCGGCGAAGGCCGGGTCCGCCTGGTAGTCCCCGTGTCCGAGGATCGGCGCGGGCAGCGGATGCTCCTGGGTGCGTCCGTAGGCGAGCGGGTCCTTCAGGGGCGCGCGGTCGACCTGGGGGCCGCAGTCGCCGGGCAGCCGAACGGGGCCGCCGATGGGGTCGGTGAGGCGGTACAGGTTGCGCCAGCAGTCGACCTCCCGGTGCAGCGAGGTGAGGGCGGCCGGGCCGAAGTGGGCCGGGAACCAGCGCCCGTAGAGCCGTTCCAGGGGTGAGCCGTAGGTGAGCAGCGCGACCCGCCTGCGTACGGAGGGGTTCAGCTGCCAGGCCGCGGCGGCGGCCAGCACACTGCCCTGGGAGTGCCCGGAGAGCACCAGGCGCCCGCCGGTGGCCCGGGTCCAGGTGACCATGCGCCACGTCAGGTCGGGCACGGCACGCTCGGCGTAGCAGGGCGGCGCGAAGGGGTGGGCGGCGCGCGGCCAGAAGGTGCCGACGTCCCAGAGGATGCCGATGGTGCGGCGGGCCGCCGGGTCCTTGTAGGCGCGCCGCCCCGAGGTGACGAGAAGTATGAAACCGAGGCCGATGAGCCAGGACCCGAGCGCCTGCGCGGCTTCGGCGGCGCCTCGGACGAAGGCGTACGACCCTCGCGCGGCCTGTGCCGGGGCGTCACCGGTGGTCAGGACGCCCACCAGGGCTCCGGCGCCCAGGAGCAGGGTCACGAACGAGATCACGCCGACCATGAGGGGCGCCCGGTCGGTGAGGGCGGCCATCGCGCGTGTGCTCGCGATACGGCGGGTACGGGTGGTGTCCTTGGCCTCGCCCGGGTAGTCGAGTTCCACCGCGCGCATCTCGAGGCGGCGCAGCCGCCAGGTGCGCAGGGCCAGCCTGCCGCACAGGCCGAGGAGCACGAGGAGCGTCGGCGGGATCACGGACGCCTGCCAGGTCAGCAGGACGGGCGGGCCGGTCAGCGAGCCGCGCGTGCCGTCCAGCCAGTCGGCGACGCGCTGCGCGACTCCGCCGGACATCACGCCACCCAGGGCGCAGGCCAGCATCGCGACGGCGGGTCCGGCCAGACCACTCAGGGCGGTGCGCGGATCGGGTCTGGTGCGGTACAGAACGCGGGCCACCACGCCGAGCGTGATGACGAGCAGTCCCTGGGCGAGGGCGAGGCCTCCGAAGGTCGCGTCGCCCGGCAGCCGCCCCGTCGAGTGCCAGCCGGGCCGTGACCATCCGGCGTACAGCAGGGTCAGGGCGAACAGGGCGATCGAGCCCAGGGGCAGCCCGCGCACGAGCGTGGCGTCCAGTTCCTGGTCCAGCCGGTGTTCGCTGCGGCCGCGCCGGCAGACCACCCACAGCACCACGACCGCGCCCACGACGAGCGATGCGTACAGCAGCAGGCCGAGGATCCCGAGCACGGCGGGTCCCCCCGCCTCCCGGTCGAAGCGGGCCGCGGGGCCGCCGACGGCGGCGGTGACGGTGAGGAGTCCCGCCGCGGTGTGCGCGGCGCGCAGCCGGGCCACGAGACGGCGCCCGTACCAGAAGCCGGGCCTGCCGAGCCCGGTGCGGCCGGTCTCCTCGGCGGGCTCGGGCCTGCGGGACACGGGCTGCTGGGACTCGTAGGCGCTCCAGGTGCGGTGCGAGAGGTACCAGAGCAGGCAGGTGAGACCCGTGGGCACCAGGCCCGCAAGGGCGAGGCGGCGGCCGGGTCGGCTCCACCAGCCGTTGTCGGACAGGTCCGGGGAGAGGAAGCCCAGCCAGGAGTGCGCCTCGGCGCACGCGCGTGTGCCCGCGCACTGCCAGGCGGTCAGGTCGAGGGCGACCTCGCAGGCCGCGGCGACCAGCAGCACGGTGAGGGTGAGCCCGGCCAGCCGGACGAGCAGGCCGTACAGGCGGACCGTCCGGGTGCGGCCGCGGGTGGCGGGGCGCATCCAGTGCGCGAGGTTGACGACCATGAAGGGCAGCAGCAACAGCCACAGGGCCCGGGTGCCGTTGCCGGAGGTGAGGTTGCACCACACATAGGCCTCGGGGACCGGTCTGCCCCGGTAGTCGTCGGGGCGCCGCTCCGCGTCGGCGTCGTCGACGCGCCGGTAGACGGCCGCGGTCTCGTCGCCGCTGATCCGGACCGTCCGCGGATCGTCCAGCATCTCCTCGGGTGTGGTGCCGCCGACTCCGTGGACCAGGAGTTCGAGGGCGGTATCGGCCGCTTCGGGCCGCTGTGCGGGGCCGCTGAGCTCTCCCGCCGAGGCGTGTTCCCGTGCACGTTCCACTTTTCTGCACTTCCCCCGTGCGCGCGTCTGGCATGTGTCATGTGCAGGCACAAGGATCTCCGCTCAGGGGTGCGCGCGCACCTGTGGTCACGGAATCTCCCCGATACGTGTGACAGTGACGCGACGGGCGGGACAACGGTGTCCTTGCGGGGAGTGGCGCACGTGTCGGTGGCCCGTGCGAGGATGGGTCGTCCTCCAGGCCTAGGACAAGGAGAATGTCCACGTGGGAGTGGGTTCGGACAGAGTGTCGGGCAGCTTGTGGCGCAAGGAATCGGAGCGGACGTGAGTGAGAATCAGAACCTTCTCGCGGAGCAGCGTCGGGCCCTGATTCTCGACGAGGTACGGCGCCGGGGCGGCGTCCGCGTGAACGAGCTGACCCGCAAGCTGGGCGTCTCCGACATGACGGTCCGTCGTGACCTCGACGCGCTCGCCCGCCAGGGCGTGGTGGAGAAGGTGCACGGCGGCGCGGTGCCGGTGGTCGAGGCGAGTACGCACGAGCCGGGTTTCGAGGCCAAGTCGGGCCTGGAGCTGACCGCCAAGGAGGACATCGCGCGGGTCGCCGCCGAGCTGGTCGCGCCGGGCACGGCGATCGCGCTCTCGGGCGGTACGACGACGTACGCGCTGGCGCATCAGCTCCTCGACGTGCCGGACCTGACCGTGGTCACCAACTCGGTGCGGGTCGCCGATGTCTTCCACTCGGCGCAGCGCCTGTCCGGCCAGCGGCAGGGCGCGGCCACGGTCGTGCTGACGGGCGGGGTGCGCACCCCGTCCGACTCGCTGGTCGGCCCCGTGGCCGACCAGGCCATCGCGGCGCTCCACTTCGACGTGCTGTTCCTCGGGGTGCACGGGATATCGGTCGAGGCGGGCCTGTCGACGCCGAACCTGGCGGAGGCCGAGACCAACCGGCGACTGGTGCAGTCCGCACGGCGGGTCGTCGTGGTCGCCGACCACACCAAGTGGGGCACGGTGGGGCTGAGTTCGTTCGCCGCGCTGGACCAGGTCGACACACTGGTCACCGACGCCGGGCTGCCGGCCGAGGCGCGGGCGGAGGTCTCCGAACACCTGCGGCGCCTGGTGGTGGCCGGAGAACCCGAGGACGGTACAGACATCTGACGGTCCGACAGCTAAGGTGACGCTGCCCGCGGCTCTGTAGGCGGGACCGGAGGCTCCGTTCCCAGGTGGGGGTTTCGTCCATGGCACGCCGTCTTCGCCCGGTGGGGCTCGACTTCGCCGAGACCGCTCCCCTGCGTCTGGTGTTCGCCCGCGAGGTGGCGGCCCCTCCCGAGGTGGTCTTCCGCGCGCTGGCCGAGGACGTGCCCGGCTGGAGCGAGTGGTTCTCGGCGGTGACACTCGCCCGGCCGACCGGGGACGGCGCCGGGCGGGAGATCCGGCTCCGGGGCGGTACGCGCTTCCAGGAAACGGTCCTCGTGGCCGAGGCCCCCGAGGTGTACGCGTACCGGGTGGACGTCTCGAACGCGCCCGGCCCCCGGGCCCTGGTCGAGGAGTGGCGGTTGACTCCTGCCGGGAAGGGCACCCGGGTCCAGTGGACCTTCGCCGCCGACGGCGCGGCCCCGTTCCGGCTGGCCCTGAAGCTGGGCCGGGCGGGTCTCGGCCGCGCGTTCCGCCAGGCGGTGACGGCGCTGGACCGACGGCTGGCGTCGACACGCGCGTGACGGCCAGGGCCTGTCGCGGCCCAGGCCTGATCCGGACGACAGGCCCTGGGTCCGCCCGTGGACGCGCCCCGTGAGCCGCGCCCCGGCGGTCAGTCCGGCCAGACACCCGTCTGGAGCAGGGTCGCGATCGCCGCGGTGTAGGGCGCGATGTCCAGCCCCTGTTCGGCCAGCCACGCGTCCGAGTAGTACTTGTCGAGATAGCGATCCCCGGGGTCGCAGAGCAGTGTCACCACGCTCCCCTTGCGCCCCTCGGTCACCATCTCGGCGACGATCTTCAGCGCGCTCCACAGCCCGGTGCCGGTCGAGCCGCCCGCCTTGCGGCCGATGGCCTGTTCCAGTGCCCGTACGGCCGCCACGCTCGCGGCGTCCGGCACCTTCATCATCCGGTCGATCGCGCCCGGCACGAAGCTCGGCTCCATACGGGGCCTGCCGATGCCCTCGATACGCGAGCCGCAGTCGCAGGTGACGTCCGGATCGCCGGTGGTCCAGCCCTCGAAGAAACACGAGTTCTCCGGGTCGGCGACGCAGATGCGGGTGTCGGCCTGCATGTAGTGGACGTAGCGCGCGAGGGTCGCCGAGGTGCCGCCGGTGCCGGCCGTGGCGACGATCCACGCGGGCTCCGGGAAACGCTCCAACTCCAGCTGGCGGAAGATGGATTCGGCGATGTTGTTGTTGCCGCGCCAGTCCGTGGCCCGTTCCGCGTAGGTGAACTGGTCCATGTAGTGGCCGCCGGTCTCGATCGCGAGGGCGGCGGACTCCTCGTACATCCTGCGGGAGTCGTCCACGAAGTGGCACTGCCCGCCGTGGAACTCGATCAGACGGCACTTCTCGGCGCTCGTGGTGCGCGGCATGACCGCGATGAAGGGCACGCCGATCAGCTTCGCGAAGTACGCCTCGGAGACCGCGGTCGAGCCGCTGGACGCCTCGATCACCGGGCGGCCGGGCCGGATCCAGCCATTGCAGAGCCCGTACAGGAAGAGTGAGCGGGCGAGGCGGTGTTTGAGGCTGCCGGTGGGGTGGGTCGACTCGTCCTTCAGGTAGAGGTCGATACCCCACGCCTCGGGCAGCGGGAAGCGCAGCAGGTGGGTGTCCGCCGAGCGATTCGCGTCGGCCTGGACTTTGCGGACGGCTTCTTTGAGCCAGGTCCGGTACCGCGCGTCGCTGTGGTCGACGTCGAGGGTTTCGCCGGTCCGGATCTGCTGAGGGGTGCTCACGGCGGGGCTCCTTACGCATCGCGCCGACGCCGGTTCAGATGGTCGGACGCCTCGATCATAAACACCTTGCGCACGCTTCTCACCTGCATAAACATACCTTTGAGCACCTCAAAGGCACCCCTGGAGCAGGGGTGTCCGAAGCGACGGGGGCGCACCCGGGCGAGTGCTCCCGTCCCCGCCGTCACCTCGTCATGCGCACTGGTGCTCGCCGCTGCCTGCGGGCAGACTGCACCGCAGGGAACGCGGCCCGCGTCCGACCGCGCCGCACGGGATGACACTCCCGGAGCGGTCGCGCACACCGGAGCACGACCCGCGCGGGATCCGGGGCGGGGACGCGGGACAGAGCGATGCGGGACAGAGCACAGCCGACGCGCACAAGGGGGCGGAGCATCATGGCGGAGCCGGAGTTCACGGCCACGGGCGTGCGGATCGGGAAGAGGCTGCGGTCGCTCACCCGGGCCGGACAGGTCCGGATCAGCGACGGCAGGCTGGAGTTGCTGACGAGTTACGGCAGCGAGATCGACAGTGCGCCGGTGCAGGCCGTGCGGGCGTCGAAGCCGTGGTTCGCGCCCGAGGACCGGGCGTTGGCCGACGTCAACGGCACCCGCTATTCGCTCACGCTCGGCGAGCACGACCCCGCGCCGGGCAAGCCGGGGCCGCCCTCGGCGCGCCGGTTCATAGAGGCGGTTCGCAGGGCGGCGGGGCGCAACGGCTGAGTCGGCCGCGCGGCAACCGACACGGGAGCCTTCGGTTCGCCACCGGCAAGGGCCGACACAGGCACCCACGACTCGCGACCCGCGACGCCCCGCGCGCAGGCCTTCGGCCCCCGGCCGACGGCCGCCTGCCGGGCACCCCCGTGCGCGCTGCCAGCGCCGGTTGCGACCCGCGGCGGTCGGCACGCGGGCCCCGGGCCCGTACCCCCCGGTCGCCGGCCCGAGCAGCCCCGGCCCGCAACCGGCGACGGCGACGGCGGCCGGGCAAGCCTCGGGCGTCCCGCCGTCGACGTCCGGCACGAACGCCCTCTCCACAGCCGCCCGCAGCCGCCGGGCAAGGCCCGGGCCCGCGTCCGCGTCCGACGATCCCCGGACCGGAAGCCCGGTGACCGCCGAGTCCTGGTGCCGGACCCCTCGCCCGACGACAAGCGAAGGCACACCCCGAACGCACGCCCGGCCAAACCCGGCGCGGGACCCGGCGCGACAGCCGCCCACGCACCACCACCAACGGCGCACGGGAAGGCCGTCGGCCCACAACCGCCCACGGCCCACAACAAGGCCCCGGGCCCACAGTTGGCGCCGCCCGGCGCCCAAGCCCTGGGCCCCCAACCACCCAAGCCCGATCCAGAACCCGCCGGCCCACGCCCGGCGAATCCCGCGGCGAGAACCACCCGCGCGCAACCGGCGACCGCCAACGGGGCAGTCCTGGACCGACGGTAGGCGACGGCCCGCGACGAACCCCTGGACTCACCGCCGACAAAGCCCCGCTACGGATCCTCCAGCCCCCGCACGACAAAACCCGGGGCGGAAGCCACCCACCGACAGTCAGCTCCGGCCGACCGAAAAGCCCCAGGCCCCCCACCGACCCACCCCGGAACACGAGCCTCCAGCCCCCGCACGACAAAACCCGAGGTGCAAGCCACCCACCGACGGTCAGCTCCGGCCGACCGAAAAGCCCCAGGCCCCCCACTGGCCCACCCCGGAACACAAGCCTCCGCCCCACGTCCGGCAGAACCCGTTGCGGGAGCCGCCCATCCGCAGCGCGCGGCAGCCGGGGCCGAAACCCAGGGGGACTTGGGGCCGGTTCTGGTCCGAGGGGGAGACTCCGGGGTGCGGGCGGCGAGGGGCGGGGGACTCGGTCGACTGCGGCCGAGGCGAAACCGGTCCGGGATCGGCGCCCTCGGCACAGCGGCGGCCCCCGTTCGCGGTGGGCGACGTTCGGTGCGTGAGCGATCCGCCCGCAGCCCGCGGCGGTGAACGATGAACCCCGGCCCGCCGGACGCCGCCGCTCAGGCGAGACCCCCGCCCCGCGACGGCTCGGGCCGGAGCGGACCGCACCGCGAGTTGCAGGACCGCACCCCCTGAGTCACGCTGTTCTCACATCATCACTCTGGGTTCACCGGCGATAACGCTACGAATCAGCCCGCCGGTCACCACAGCAGGCGGCCGTTCCACTCAGCCACTCTGCTGGATCCGATCTCCGTCTTCTTCCGGACCTCAATTCGGGGAGTCGCAGCCGTGATCAGCCAGCCAAGCAGGCATTGCACGGTGGAGCTCCAAGCCCTGCCGTCGCGGATCGGCCAGGTCCGCAGAATCCTTTCTGCGCAGTTGCGCTACTGGCATCAGGACCCCTTGATAGACCGGGCCGCGCTCGGAGTGACCGAGTTGCTGACCAACGTTCACCGGCACGCCCAGCCGGACAAGGTGTGCACCGTGGAGATCGAGCTGCTGCTCGACCGGCTCACGGTCTCGGTGCACGACCACGACCCCCGCCTGCCCGAGGCACAGGACGTGGACCCCACGGCCACCTGCGGACGCGGTCTCGCGATGATCGCCGCGGTGAGCGAGAGCTGGGGCGTGCGTCCGGACGGCGAGTCGGGCAAGGTCGTGTGGTTCACCCTGCCTGCGACCTCGCCCGCGGTGGCGCAGCCCGCGCCTCCGCCGTACGAACAGACTCGCGAGACCTCGCGCCGACACGCCGTCGCCCCGCTCGACCCCCTCGACGAACGCCGGCCCGAACACGCTCCCGCCCGGTCCGCCGTTGCCGGCTGACCGGGCGGTGACCCCCGTCTCGTACGTCACTCGGTGGCGATGGCGCGCAGCACGTCCAGGCGTGCTGCCCGCCGGGCCGGGCGCAGCCCCGCGAGGGCTCCCGCCGCGAGGCCCACGAGCGCCACCACGGCGAGCCGCACGGGCGGGATCGCGAAGGCGAAGGCGCTGTCCGACGCGCCGTCGGAGGCCTCGACGAGCACCCAGCCCAGGAAGGCACCGAGGGCGAGTCCGCCCGCCGTTCCGAAGGCGGCGACAAGGACCGACTCCCAGCGGACCATGGCGCGCAGCTGCGCCCGGGTCTGCCCGACCGCCCGCAGCAGACCGAGTTCACGGGTGCGCTCGTGGATCGCGAGGGTGAGCGTGTTGGCGATGCCGAGCAGGGCGATGAGCACCGCGAGTGCGAGCAACGCGTAGACCAGGGTCAGCATCATGTCGATGCCGCCGGCCGAGGACCGCGCGTACTCGTCGCGGGTCTGCACCTCGGGATCGCCGTAGCGCGCGGCGACCTTCTCGACCGCCGCCCTGCCGTCGGCCGTACCGACACCGTTCTTGAAGGTGACGGCGACGAGCGAGTCCGAGTCCTGGGTGCGGTGCGGGGCCCAGGCGGCACGGGTGATGACGTAGTCGCCGGCGAGTTCGGAGCGGCCGTAGACCGCGCGGACGGTGAAGTTCTCGCGCGTGCCGTCGGTGAAGGTGAGCCGGGCGGTGTCGCCGGTCGTGAGGTGCTGTTCGGCGGCCTCCTTCCGGGTGAGCGCGATGCCGTCGGCGCCCAGGTCGTCGAGTGAGCCACGCACCTCACCGAGGTCGAACACCTTGCCGAGGGTGACCGGGTCGGTGACGGTCAGCGCCCGCCCCTTGCCGTCGACCTGGGCGACCCCCCGGCCGAGACCCACCGCGTACCGGACGGCCGGCTGCCGCGCGATCGCGGGAGCCAGTTCGGGGCTCAGCCCGCTGCCGCCCGCGCCGAAGGACGGGGTGCTGACGGCGACGTCACCCGCGAAGGACCGGGAGACCGTCTGGTCCATGGTGGCCTTCAGCGAGGCGCCGAAGACCGTGAACAGTGAGACGACGGCGACGCCGATCATCAGGGCGCTCGCGGTGGCGGCGGTCCGCTTCGGGCTGCGCAGCGCGTTGCGCCGGGCCAGGCCGCCGGTGACACCGCGCAGCGTGTCGAGGGGGGCGCCGAGGGCTCGTACGGCGGCCGACGACGCCACGGGTCCGAGGACCACGAAGGCGGCGAGGGCGAGAACGGCGCCGAGGCCCGCGAGCCACAGCGACGGGCTCACCAGTACGCCGGTCAGGGTGGCGCCCACCGCGAGTACGGCCAGTGCCGCACCCACGATCGCCCGCCCCCGTGAGGCCCCGGACCCGTCGACGGCCGTCTCGCGCAGCGCGGCCAGCGGCGCGGTGCGTCCGGCGCGTACGGCGGGCAGCAGCGCGGAGCCCAGGCAGACCACGATGCCGACCGCGAGCGGCAGCAGCATGGACAGGCCGCTGATCACCAAGTCGCCCTGGGGGAAGGGGAACCCGATGGCGGGGAACAGTGTCTGCAGCCCGGCCGCGATTCCGATGCCGCCCGCGAGGCCGACGGCCGACGCGGTCACCGCGACCACGCTCGCCTCGGCCAGGGACGAGGCGGTGACCTGGCGGCGGGAGGCGCCCAGCGCGCGCAACAGGGCGTTCTCGCGGGTGCGTTGGGCGACGACGATCGCGAAGGTGTTGTGGATGGAGAAGGTCGCGACCAGCAGCGCGATGCCGGAGAAGACGAGCAGGAGGGTGGTGAAGATGTTCAGGAACTGGCTGGAGATCATGTCGGTGTTCTCCCGCGCCGACTCCTGCCCGGTGATCGCCTCGACTCCCTTGGGCAGCACGGGAGTCAGGTCCGCGACGAGCTCGGCCTGACCGACCCCGGGACCGGCCCGCACCCGGATGTTCGCCGCCTCGCCGGGCTTCGCGGTGAGGTACTTCTCGGCGTCGGCCTGCGTCATCCCGGTGAACGTCACCTGCGCCATGCCGTCCTCGCCACCGAAGGTCGCGAGGCCCACGATCGTCACCTTGACGGGACCGGGGGTGCGCAGGGTGGTCGTGTCGCCGATCTTCAGGCCGCCCTTCTTCGCGGCGCCCCGGTTGACGACGACCTCGCCGGACTTCGACGGGGCGTGGCCCGCGGCGAGTCGGTACGGGTTGAGCTTCGGGTCGGTGATCCAGTTGCCGGCGAGGGTGGGCGGGCCCTGGCCGCCGACGGGCTTGCCGTCGCTGCCGACGAGCTGGCCCGCGCCCTGGATGTCGGGGGCGGCGGCCGCGACGCCGGGAACCCGCTCGACGGTCTTCACCAGGGCGGTGTCGACCGGTTGGCGCACACCCTGGCTCTCACCGGGCGTAGTGATGGCGTCGGCGCTGCGGACGACCGCGTCGGTGCCCTTCGTGGCGTCGCCGAACAGCGTGCTGAAGCTCGCCCGCAGTGTGTCGCCCATGACCAGCGTTCCGGCCAGGAAGGCGACACCGAGGAGCACCGCCAGGAACGTACCGGCGAAGCGGCGTTTGTGGGCGCGCAGGGAGGACACGCTCAGGCGCACGGAGGCGTTCACGACCGCCCGCCTTTGGTGTCGAACGCCTTCATCCGGTCGAGGACCTTGTCGGCCGTCGGGGACTCCATCCGGTCCACGAGGCGTCCGTCGGCGAGGAAGACGACCTCGTCGGCGTGTGCGGCCGCCACCGGGTCGTGCGTGACCATGACGACCGTACGGTCCATCCGGCGCACCGCGCGGCCGAGCAGGTTCAGGACCTCCTCGCCGGAGCGGGAGTCGAGGTTGCCGGTGGGTTCGTCGGCGAAGACGACGTCGGGACGCCCGGCGAACGCCCGGGCCACGGCGACGCGTTGCTGCTGTCCGCCGGAGAGTTCGGCCGGGCGGTGGTGGAGCCGGTCGCGCAGGCCGACGACGTCGACGAGCGCGTCGATCCACTCGCGGGAGCCCTTCGCCCCGGCGAGGTCCAGGGGCAGCGTGATGTTCTCGGCGACGGTCAGCGTCGGGATCAGGTTGAACGCCTGGAAGACGAAGCCGACACGGTCGCGGCGCAGCAGGGTGAGGCGGCGGTCGTCCAGCGTGCTCAGTGGGGTGTCGCCGATGAACGCGGCGCCCGAGGTGAGCGTGTCCAGGCCGGCCGCGCAGTGCATCAGGGTGGACTTGCCGGAGCCCGAGGGGCCCATGATCGCGGTGAAGCGTCCGGCCGGGAAGCCGACGCTCACCCCGTCCAGGGCCCTGACGGCGGTGTCGCCGCTGCCGTACACCTTGACGGCGTCGGCGACACCCGCGGCATGACGCGTCGTGGTGGCGGTCGTCATGCCGCTCCTCCCTTGCCCGGGCGGCCGAACTGCTCGTCCAGGACGGAGAGTCGGCGCCAGTACTCGTCCTCGTCGATCTCGCCGGTGGCGAAGCGGCGGCCGAGCAGCGCGATCGGCTCGTCGCCCGTGGGGCGGGAGTCGCGGGGCGGGCCGAAGTCGCCCATGGCGCGCCACGGTCCGCGGCGCCCGCGCCCCACGGTGCGGCGCAGGACCGTCACGACGCCGATCACGACGGCCGCCCAGATCAGCGGGAAGAACAGGATCCAGGGGCCGGGGCCGCCGTCCCAGTTCGCCAGGGTCTGCATCTCGGGTCATCTCCTAGAGGGGAGCTGTTGTGGGTGGGAGCTGTTGCGATGCATCGAGACTCGCTCCGGGAGGGGGCCCGAGTCGTCGTACGGCCAGCGGCCGTTCCCGTACCTCCGCGGGAGTACGTGGGGCGCCATCGCCTGCTTCCTCAACCCGATCCTGCTGCCCTCGACTCTGTACCTACTAGTATGTACAGTGAGTTCATGAGCACTCCGGAGCGGCTGATCGAGTCCACGCGTGAGCTGTTGTGGGAGCGCGGTTACGTGGGCACCAGCCCCAAGGCGATCCAGGAGCACGCGGGCGCCGGGCAGGGCAGCATGTACCACCACTTCAAGGGCAAGCCCGATCTCGCCCTGGCCGCGATCCGACGCACCGCCGAGGAACTGCGGGCCGGCGCCGAGGGCGTACTGGGCGCGCCCGGTTCGCCGTACGAGCGCGTCGAGGCGTATCTGCGCCGGGAGCGAGACGTCCTGCGCGGCTGTCCGGTCGGCCGGCTGACGATGGACCCGGACGTGATCGCCAGTGCGGAGCTGCGCGCCCCCGTCGACGAGACGATCGACTGGCTGCGCGAGCGACTGGCCGGGATCGTCGAAGAGGGCAAGGAACAGGGGCAGTTCGCGCCGTCGCTGGACGCCGAGGAGATCGCCGCGACGATCCTCGCGACCGTCCAGGGAGGCTATGTGCTCGCGCGCGCCTCCGGCTCCCCGGCCGCCTTCGACACGGCCGTCCGCGGACTGCTCGCCCTGCTCTCCCCCGCCGGTCGGGGCCTCGGCTGAAGGCCTGAAGACCTGGAGACCTGAAGGCCCCTCAAGGAGGCATGCGATGCACGCGATGCAGTACGAACTGACCTTCCCCGCCGACTACGACATGGGGATCATCCGCGCCCGGGTCTCCCGCATCGGGCACCTCCTCGACGACTGGGAGGGGCTCGGCTTCAAGACGTATCTGATGCGTGAGCGCGGGGTGCACGGCTCGCCGGTCGACCAGTACGCGCCCTTCTACCTCTGGAACACCGTCGAGGGCATGAACTCCTTCCTCTGGGGCGGCGCCTTCCAGGGACTCGTCGACGACTTCGGGCGGCCGGTGGTGCAGAACTGGACGGGCCTGGCCTACGAGGAGGGCGGCGCCGCCGGTGCGCCGGCCCAGGTCGCGGTGCGGCGACGCCGGCCCGTACCGGAGGGCGTCGACCTGGCCGAGGTGATGGCGGACGCCGCGGCCGAGACGGGGCGGCTGGCCTCGCTCGACGGCGCGGTGTGCGCGGCCGCCGCCGTCGACCCGCGCCACTGGGAACTGGTCCACTTCTCCCTCTGGGACCACGACACTCCCAAGGCCCCCGGCGAGGTCTTCCAGGTGCTGCACCTGTCGGCGCCCGGGCGCGACCGGCTGCCCCGGGGCCGGCAGTGGTGAGCCCTGCCCCCACGAGCCCCGGTGGCGCCGTCCCCGCGAGGGTCCGTACGGTCCTCGGAGACGTGCCGCCCGAGCTTCTCGGGGTGTGCGACGCCCATGACCACCTCTTCTTCGGCAGTCCCGCGCTCCCCGGCCAGGAACTGCGCGACGCGTCCGCCGCGCGGGCCGAACTGGCCGCGTTCCGCGAGCAGGGCGGCGGGAGCGTGGTGCAGTGGACGCCGTACGGACTGGGCCGGCGCGCCGCGGACCTGCCGCTGCTCTCCCGTGACACCGGAGTCCATGTGGTCGCCGCTACGGGCCTGCACCAAGCGGTCCACTACACACCGGAGTCGCTCCGTGAACTGCGCGGCAGGCTGGCCGACGTCTTCGTCCGCGAACTCACCTCCGGCATCGGCACATCCGGGGTCCGGGCCGGACTCGTCAAGGTCGCGGGCGGCTTCCACGCGCTCGACGCGCACGCCCGCTGGACGATGACCGCGGCGGCCGAGGCGCACCACGCCACGGGCGCGCCGATCGCCGTGCACCTGGAACTGGGCACGGCCGCGCTCGACGTACTCGACCTGCTGTGCGGCGCGTTGGAGGTGCCGCCGCACCGGGTGATCCTGGGTCACCTCAACCGCTCCCCGGATCTCGTGGTGCAGCGCCAGGCCGCCGAGGCGGGCGCCTACCTCGCCTTCGACGGCCCCTCCCGTGCGAACCACGCCACCGACTGGAGCATGCCCGACGCCGTACGCGCCCTGGCCGACGCCGGTTTCGGCCACCGCCTGCTCCTGGGCGCCGACACGACGACCGCGGCGGCGCGCTCGGTCAACGGCGGCCCCGGGATGCCGTATCTGCTGCGCCGGGTGCGCCCACGGCTCGCACTGGCCCTGGGTGCGGAACTCGTGGAGCGCGTCTTCACGCAGAACCCCGGCCGGGCGCTCGCCGTGGAGTGGCGCAGTACGCCCACCCGGCCGACGTGACCGACGGACGTCGGCGAGCCACCGAGATGCCCATGGACGAGCGCACCAAGGACGTGGGAGGGGCCGCGTCGACGGCCTCGCCTCAGGTCCGGGCCAGTGCCGCCGGTGGGTCGTCGAGGACCGGCTGCCAGGCCAACTCCGCGGCACCCACCAGGGTGTTGTGGTCCAGGGTGCAGGCGAGGATCGGTACGCCGCCGCTCTGGCCCCACAGGCTGCGGTCGGCGACGACGGCGCGCAGCCGGTCGGGGTCGGCGTCGAGAAGGGTGCGGTGCAGGCCGCCGAGGATGATCCGGTCGGGGTTGAGGATGTTGACCAGTCCGGCGAGTCCGAGGCCGAGGCGGTCGATCAGCGCCTCGGTGGCCGTGCGGACGGAGGGGTCCTGGTCGTACCGGGTGCGGATCAGGTCGTTGGCCTGCTGGAGGAGGGACACCTCGGGGCCGGGGTCGCGGCCCGCCGCCGTGAGGAACGCCAGGGGGTCCGCCTCGACGTCGAGGCAGCCGCGGCTGCCGCAGTAGCAGGGGCGGCCCTCGGGGTTGACGGTGAGGTGGCCGACTTCGAGGGCGAGGCCCGAGCTGCCCGTGTGCAGCCGCCCGTCGAGGACGAGCGCGCCGCCGACGCCCCGGTGCCCGGTGGCCACGCACAGCAGGTCGCGGGCGCCGCGTCCGGCGCCGTGGCGGTGCTCGGCGAGGGCGGCGAGGTTGATGTCGTTCGCGGCGAACGCCGGGCCCTCGATGCCCGCCGCGCGCACCCGCTCGGCGAAGATCCGGCGGACGGGCGCGCCCGCGGGCCAGGCGAGGTGGAGGGGGTTGAGGGCGAGCCCGTCCGGCTCGGCGACGGCGGACGGCACGGCGAGCCCGGCGCCCACGCAGCGCCGCCCGGTCTCGCGCAGCAGCTCCGCGCCGGTCTCGACGACGGCGCCCAGCACCTTCGCCGGGTCGGCGTCGACGGTCTCGCAGCTGGGCGCGGTGGCGACGATCCGGCCGCCGAGCCCGACCAGTGCGGCGCGGAACCCGTCGGCGTGCACCTGTGCGGCCAGCACCACAGGACCGTCCTCGGCGACCTCCAGGCGGTGCGAGGGCCGTCCCTGCGAACCGGCCGCCGCGCCGGGCCGCGCGTCGACCCGGATCAGCCCCAGCGCCTCCAGCTCCGCGGCCACCGCGCCCGCGGTCGCCCGGGTGACGCCCAGCTCGGCGGTGAGTACGGCACGCGTCGGCGCCCGTCCGGTGTGCACGAGTTCCAGCGCGGGTCCGAGCGCCCCGCGCCCCCGGTCCAGCCGTGTCCGCGTGTTCCCTTCCCCCGTCGTCCGGGGGCCCGCCTTGCCGTTCATGAGGGCGAGTCTCCCATGATCCGCTCGTGCGGTTCCCCGCCGGAAGGCACCTGGAAGCCACTCACCCGTAGCGTCACGTTCAGACGGCCGGTCAGGCCCAGTTCGGGCGGCGCCGTATCGGCGTGCACTCGGGGAACCCCGTGGTAGGCGAGCCGGGAGGCCCCGCCGAACACGAACAGGTCCCCGCTGCGCAGCTCGACATCCGTGTACGGGCGTGCGCGCGACTCGGTGTTCCCGAAGCGGAAGACGCAGGTGTCGCCGAGGCTCAACGACACCACAGGCGCGTCGGACTTCTCGTCGCTGTCGCGGTGCATGCCCATCCGGGCGTCGGCGTCGTAGAAGTTGATCAGTGCGATGTCGTACGCGGCGATGGCGTCCTCGGGGCCCAGGGTGTCCGCGACCGCGCGGCGGCCGAGCTCGTCCAGCCAGGCGGGGAAGGGCTTCACCGGGGCGCCGTCGCCGTCGGCGACCGTGCGCGCGTACCGGTACGGGTACCAGTGCCAGCCCAGGCACACCTGGCGGGAGGTCATCGTGCCGCCGCCGGGTGTGCGCACCGTACGCAGTCCGGCCGGTGGGCGGGCCCACGCACGGCAGGCATCGAGAAGCTCCCGCTGGGCAACCGGGTCCAGCCAGTCCGGCAGATGCACCGCGCCCGGCGCGATCTCCGCCCGGCTCCGGGGGAACAGCTCAGCATCCATGGACATGCCACCATCCTCGCGCACCCCGCCCGTCCCGTGCGCGCACCTGATCAGGACCCGACCGGCACCCGGCTGAGCTGCGGCTCGGCTAGCCTTGACCCACGATGAACGACCGGATGACCGCGCCCTGGGCCGAGTACGCGCTGGCCCGCTTCCCCGAGGACCCCCGCGACCAGCTCCGTGCCTGGGACGCCGCCGACACCTATCTGCTGCGGCACCTCGCGGAGAGCGGAACGCCGCTGTCCGGGTCGGTGGTGGTGGTCGGCGACCGCTGGGGAGCGCTCGCCACGGCGCTGTCGGCGCACCGGCCGACGCAGATCACCGACTCCTTCCTCGCGCAGGAGGCGACCCGCGCGAACCTGGCCCGCAACGGGGTCGAGGCGACCGCGGTACGGCTGCTGACCACCCAGGACACGCCCCCCGACCGCATCGACGTCCTGCTCGTCCGGGTGCCGAAGAGCCTCGCCCTGCTGGAGGACCAGCTGCACCGGCTGGCGCCCGGCGTGCACGAGGGGACCGTCGTCGTGGGCACGGGCATGGTCAAGGAGATCCACACCTCGACGCTGCACCTCTTCGAGCGGATCCTCGGCCCGACCCGGACCTCGCTGGCCGAGAAGAAGGCCCGGCTGATCTTCTGCACTCCGTACCCGGGGATCGCCCGCGCCGCCAACCCCTGGCCGCTCAGCTACCGGCTCCCCGACGACATCGGACCGGTTTCCGGCCGTACCGTCGTCAACCACGCCGGTGTCTTCTGCGCCGACCGTCTCGACATCGGCACCCGCTTCCTCCTCCAGCACCTGCCGCGCAGCCGCGGCCCTGAGCTGATTGTCGACCTGGGCTGCGGCAACGGAGTCGTCGGTACGGCGATGGCGCTGGCCAACCCGGAGGCGGAGGTGCTGTTCGTGGACGAGTCGTACCAGGCGGTCGCCTCGGCCGAGGAGACGTACCGGGAGAACACCGACGGCGCGGGCGCGGAGTTCCGCGTGGGCGACGGACTCGCGGAGGTCCCCGCCGGAAGTGTGGACCTCGTCCTGAACAATCCGCCCTTCCACTCGCACCAGGCGACGACGGACACCACGGCCTGGCGGATGTTCTCGGGGGCGCGGCGCGCGCTGCGGCCGGGCGGCGAGCTGTGGGTCATCGGAAACCGCCATCTCGGCTACCACCTGAAGCTGCGCCGCCTCTTCGGCAACAGCGAACTCGTGGCGAGCGACGCGAAGTTCGTCGTCCTGAGGGCCGTCAAGAAGTAGTTCCGCGCAGTACGCGGGGCGGGGCGCCGAGTTCGCGGCGGCACGCCTTGTTGAAGGCCTGCAGGTCGGGGATGCCTACGGAGGCGGCGACCGCCGGGATGGAGAGCGTCGAGGCGCGCAGCAGATGGTGGGCGCGCTGAAGTCTGCGGCGGCGGATGTAGGCCACGACCGTGGTGCCGGTCTCGGCGCGGAAGAGCCGGGTGAGGTGGTTGTGGGAGATCCCGGCCGCGCGGGCGATCTCCGGGATGGTGAGCGGCGCCGCCAGCCGGGCCTCGATGTGGGCGATGGCCGTGCCGACCGCCGGGTGCGGGCCGCGGCTCGTTGCGGTGGGCGGGGTGAGCCGGGCGACGCGCCACAGCGCGGTCCAGATCTCGGCCCGGGTGTGCTCGGGTGCCCCGGGGGCCGCCGCGATCGCGTTCAGCAACAGGCTGGAAAGCATGGGGAATTCGGGCCCCGCGTCCTGCATCACGGGCACCGTGCGGGACGGGCCGGCGGGGGCGATGCGCAGATGGGCGTAGAGGTGTTCGGAGCGGCCCTGGTAGCGGTAGCGGACCGTGGTGCCGGGCGGTACGAGGCTGACGCGGCCGGGGCGGATGGGGTGCGCGGTGCCGTCGACGGTCAGCTCGGCGTCGTACTGGTAGAGGTGCAGCTGCCACAGCTCCGGCAGCCGGAAGACGTCCGTGCGGCTCGCCACGCCGTGCACGCCGACGCCGATGTTGACGACGACGGGCGGCTCGCCGAGGTGGACTTCCGTCTCCCGCATGGTGAAAAGCTACCAGCGGTGGTGAGCCGCGCCCACGCGCCGCCGGCGGCCCCGGCCGAGAAGCCGGTCGACGTCTGTGCCCCCTGAGGTCAGGCGCTCAGTACGCGGATCAGGCGCGCCACCGTGCCCGCCATCGCCTCCCGCCCCACGCTGAGGTACTTACGGGAGTCGACGGCTTCGGGGTGGGCGGCGAGGAACTCCCGGATGGCGCCGGTCATCGCGATGTTCAGGGCGGTCCCCACGTTGACCTTGGCGATGCCGCCCGCGACGGCCGCGGACAGTTCGCCGTCGGGCACTCCGGAGGAGCCGTGCAGGACGAGCGGCACGCCGAGCGCCGCGGTCAGCCGCTTGAGGCGCTCGTGGTCGAGGGTGGCGGTACGGGTGGTCATCGCGTGCGAGCTGCCGATCGCGACGGCCAGGGCGTCCACGCCGGAGTCGGCCACGAAGGCGCGGGCCTCGGCGGGGTCGGTGCGGGCGCCGGGCGCGTGCGCGTCGAGCGGCGGCTCGCCGTTCTTGCCTCCCACCGCTCCCAACTCGGCCTCGATCCACAGGCCTTGTGCGTGTGCCCAGTCGGCGGCGGCCCGGGTGGCGGCGAGGTTGTCCTCGTACGGCAGCCGGGCCGCGTCGTACATCACCGAGCTGAATCCGGCGGCGGACGCCTGGCGGAGCAGGTCGTCGCTCTGGACGTGGTCGAGATGCAGCGCGACGGGCACCGAGGCGCGCTCGGCGGCCGCGGCGGCGGCGCGGGCCAGCGGCAGCAGCCGTCCGTAGCGGAACTTCACGGCGTTCTCGCTGACCTGGAGGACGACGGGGGCGGCCACGGACTCGGCGCCCGCGATGACGGCCTCGACATGCTCCAGGGTGATGATGTTGAACGCGGCGACGGCGGTCCGCGCCCCGGCCGCTGCGGTGACCAGGTCACCGGTGGCTGCGAGTGGCACAACTCCTCCTTCTGGGTGCGCGGCCCGCCGGCTCAGCGGGCCGACGGGGCGAGGACGACCGAGCGGGTGAGGTGGCGCGGCCGGTCGGGGTCGAGTCCGCGGGCCGCGGCGACGGCGACCGCGAGCCGCTGGGCGCGGACGAGTTCGGCGAGCGGGTCGAGTTCACCCGCCACCCACCGTCCCCCCGTGGCCCGCACCTGCTCGGCCAGTCCTTCGGGGGCCTCGCCGAGCATCCAGGTGGCCGTGCCGGCGGTGGTGACGCTGATGGGCCCGTGCCGGTACTCCATCGCCGGGTACGCCTCGGTCCAGGCCAGCGAGGCTTCACGCATCTTGAGCCCGGCCTCGTTGGCGAGCCCGACGGTCCAGCCGCGGCCGAGGAAGGTGAACTGCGCGCAGTCGACGAGCCCTTCGGGCAGCGGGGTCGCGAGCGCGGTGCGCGCGTCGGCGACGATGTCGTCGGTGTGCAGTCCGAGGTGGGCGCGGAACAGGGTGAGCGCGGTGGTCGCGAACCGGGTCTGCACCACGGAGCGTTCGTCCGCGAAGTCGAGTACGACGAGGTCGTCCGCGCGCTCCATCACGGGGGTCGCGGGGTCGGCGGTGATCGCGGTCGTCCGGGTACGTCCGCGCAGCCGCCCGAGGAGTTCGAGCACCTCGGTGGTGGTGCCGGAGCGGGTGAGGGCGACCACACGGTCGTAGGAGCGGCTCTCCGGGAACTCCGACGCGGCGAAGGCGTCCGTCTCGCCCTGCCCGGACCCCTCGCGCAGCGCGGCGGCGGCCTGCGCCATGAAGAAGGAGGTCCCGCAGCCCACGATCGCGACCCGCTCCCCCACTTCCGGCAGCGCGCCGTCGTGCGCCTTGGCCTGCTCGGCGGCGCGGATCCAGCACTCGGGCTGGCTGTTCAGCTCGTGCTCGACATGGGTCATGCCGTATCCCTCCCACTGACGCTATCCATGCAAGATAGTGCAAGTTAAGGGCCACTTTCGAGCACAATCAAGCATGTCGACGGCAGAAATGCCAGGGAATGTGGTGCGCCGGGGGTGCGCTAGGGTCGCGAAGGATCGAGGAACGGAGAGTGCGGATGTCGCGCGACGCCCGCTGGAAGGCCCTGCTGGAACTGCTCGTGGAGCGGGGCCGGCTGGAGGTCGAGCAGGCCGCGGCCGAGCTGGAGGTGTCGCCCGCCACGATCCGGCGCGACTTCGACCAGCTCGCCGAGCAGCAGATGCTCGTACGCACCCGGGGCGGCGCGGTCGTCCACGGCGTGTCGTACGAACTGCCGTTGCGCTACAAGACCGCCCGGCACGCCTCGGAGAAACAGCGCATCGCGAAGGCGGTGGCCGATCTCGTCGCGCCCGGCGAGGCGGTGGGCCTGACCGGCGGCACGACCACCACCGAGGTGGCCCGCGCACTGGCCCTGCGCCCCGATCTCGCCTCGGGGTCGCCCGCGCTGACCGTGGTGACGAACGCGCTCAACATCGCGAGCGAACTGGCCGTGCGGCCCCAGTTCAAGATCGTGCTGACCGGCGGGGTGGCCCGCCCGCAGTCGTACGAGCTGGTCGGGCCGCTCGCGGACGGTGTACTCAGCCAGATCACCATGGACGTCGCCGTGCTGGGCGTGGTCGCCTTCGACGTGACACACGGGGCCGCCGCCCACGACGAGGCCGAGGCGGCGATCAACCGGCTGCTGTGCGAGCGCGCCGGGCGTGTGATCGTCGCCGCCGACTCCAGCAAGCTGGGCCGGCGCGCCTTCGCCCGGATCTGCGCGGCCGAGTCGGTGGACACACTGGTCACCGACGCGGCGGTGGACGAGGAGACCGTGCGGCGGTTCACGGAGGCGGGGGTCGGGGTCGTCGTCGTCTGACCGCCCCGACCGGCCCGCTACCTCGACGCCGGACTCATGAGCCCTTCCGCTGCGGCGCGTTGACCGTGAGCGTGCGGATGTCGCGGCTGGTGGCGGAGGCGTCGGGCGCGACGAGCACCACCCTCGGGCCTCCCGGGCGGTGCACGACGACACGGGGGAAGGCCGGTTCGGCCAGGGCGAGTTGCCCGGTTCCGGCGGCTTGCGGGTACATGCCGAGGCTCGCCCACACGGCCCAGGAGGACATGGCGCCGAGGTCGTCGTTGCCGACGAGGCCGTCGGGACGGTCACTGAAAAGGGTGGCCAGGGCGCGGCGGACAATGTCGCGGGCGCGGTCGGGGCGGCCGACGAAGTCGTACGCCCAGGGGGTGTCGAACGACGGCTCGTTGCCGAGGTAGGCGTAGGGCTGGGTGCCGCCCGCGTTGAGCTGGGTGAAGAAGGTGTCGAGGCGGGCGGTGACGGCGGCGTTCCCGCCCATCAGGGTGAAGAGGCCGGGCAGGTCGTGCGGGACCATCCAGGTGTACTGGGCGGCGTTGCCCTCGACGTACTCGTTCGTCTGCGCGGGGGTGAAGGCCGGCCAGGTGCCGTCGGCCGCGCGCGGCTGGAGGTAGCCGGTGGCGGGGTTGAAGAGGTTGCGCCAGTTCCCGGAGGCCTTCAGCAGGGTGTCGTGGGCGGCGGTGTCGCCCAGACGGTGGGCGAGCTGGGCCAACGCGTAGTCGGACACGGCGTATTCGAGGGTGGTGGCCGCCGAGCCCCACACTCCCTTGGTGCCGGCGGGGATGTAGCCGAGGGCGTCGTACTGCGCGTGTCCGGGCCGCTGGCGCTCGTCGTCGCGGCCCGCCATGGCGGCGCGCAGCAGGCCGCGGGCGTCGAAGTCGGTGGCGCCGAAGGCGTACACGGCGGAGGCGATGACGGGCAGCGGGTCGCCGACCATGACACCGGTGCCGCCGTTGGCGAGGGTCCAGCGGTCGAAGTAGCCCGCCTGGAGGCCCTGGTTGAGGACGGACTGCGCGATGTCGGAGGCTTCGTGCGGGGCCAGCAGGGCGAGCAGCTGGACCTGGGAGCGGTAGACGTCCCAGCCGGAGAAGTTCGCGTACTGGACGTGTCCGGCGGGGGTGGTGTGGATGCGGCCGTCCATGCCGGGGTAGCGGCCGTCGGCGTCGCTGAGGGCACTGGGGTGCAGGAGCGAGTGGTACAGGGCGGTGTAGAAGACCCGGCGCTGGGTGTCGGTGCCGCCGCCGACGCTGATGCGGCCGAGCCAGTCGTTCCACCGGTCACGGGCGGCCCGCCGGATCTGGTCGTACGGGTTCGAGTGCTGTTCGGCGGCGATGTTGCCGCGGGCGCCGTCGACGCTGACGAAGGAGACGCCGACGCGGACGGTCACCGTGCGTACGCCGGGGCCGAAGGAGACCTGCGCGGCGCCCGGTCTGCCGTCGGGGCGGACGACTTGGGCGAAGGGGTGGTCGAACACGGCGTGGAAGTAGAGCCGGTAGCGGTTGGCGGACTTGCAGAAGCCGCCGCTGTCGGTGAACCCGGACAGGGTGTCGGTGCCGATGTCGACCGTTCCCGTCGCCGCGTTGAACGCCTTGCCCGCGTCGACACTCAGCGCGGCGGGGCGGTCGTCGGTGGCCGGGTAGGTGAAGCGGGCGATGCCGGAGCGCTGGGTGGCGGTGAGGTCGCTGCCGATGCCGTTGTCGAAGGTGACCCGGTAGTTTCCGGGTGTCGCCTGCTCGTTGGCGTGCGAGAAGGTCGCCTGCCCGGTGGTGTCGCCGGCGAGCATCGGCATGAAGGGCACGTTGCCGTAGTCCCTGCAGCCGGCCCCGGAGAGGTGGGTGAGGCTGAACCCTCTGATCCGGTTGTCCCCGTACGCGTACCCGCCGTGCTGGTAGGTCACCGTGTCCGGGCTCCACTGCACCCCGCCGAGGGGTGCGGTCGCGCCGGGGAAGGTGTTTCCGGCACCGCCACCATGGCCGAAATCGGCCCCTCCGGGCGCGGTACCGACGAAGGGGTTCACGTACTGGGCCGGGTCGGCCACCGTGTCGTCCTGGGCGGCGGGTGCGGCCGGGGCGGACGACACGACGAGCACGGCGGCGCCGGCCAGCGCGGCCCGGCGGAAGGGGAATCGCAAGTGGGTCTCTCCGGGCTGTGGCATGAGGGGCGGCAGAGTATGAGGGCGACAGTCTCCCCAGGGATGTCATCCCCTCCGCGCCGCCACGCCCGGAGATCACCCGCACGGCGGAGCGCCCGCTCTCACCCGACCGGCTCGTGCGACGCGGCGGGCTCCACCTGCGCAGCCTCCACAACCGGCCACCCTGCCGTGCCCGAACACATGCGCCAACTGGCTAGACTACGCACCCTCGTGCATGTGATCCGGTCACGTCCGATCACAGCCGTTCCCGAAGGGTTTCGACGCTTGATAGCCATCGAAGATGTCAGCAAGCGATATGCCGACGGCACGGTGGCCGTCGATCGCCTGTCCCTCCAGATACCGAACCACTCGATCACCGTGCTCGTCGGGCCTTCGGGGTGCGGCAAGACCACCACACTGCGGATGATCAACCGCATGATCGAGCCCAGCAGCGGCACGATCCGCGTCAACGGCGAGGACATCCTCCGCAAGCCGGTCAACGCCCTGCGGCAGTCCATGGGTTACGTCATCCAGAACGCGGGGCTCTTCCAGCACCGCACCATCCTCGACAACATCGCCACGGTGCCGCGGCTGCTCGGCTGGTCCAAGCAGCGCGCCCGCGCCCGCGCGGCGGAACTGATGGAACGGGTGGGCCTGGACCCGGCCATGGCCCGCCGCTACCCCTACCAGCTCTCCGGCGGCCAGCAGCAGCGCGTCGGTGTCGCCCGCGCGCTCGCCGCCGACCCGCCGATCCTGTTGATGGACGAGCCGTTCTCCGCCGTCGACCCGGTCGTCCGGCGTGGTCTGCAGGAGGAGTTGCTGCGCATCCAGGGCGAGCTGGGCAAGGCCATCGTGTTCGTCACCCACGACATGGACGAGGCCATCACCATCGGTGACCGCGTCGCCGTACTGCGCACCGGTGGCAAGCTCGCCCAGTTCGCCGCCCCCGACGAGCTGCTGTCGGCACCGGCCGACGCGTTCGTGGAGGAGTTCCTCGGCGGCGACCGGGGCATCCGCGGACTGTCGTTCCTGTCCACCCGCGACCTCGCACTCGACCGCTCCCGGGTCTTCCCGGTCGGCAGCGACTGGCAGCAGCTCGCCGGGGAGTCGGCGGGCGCGGGGCCGGTCCTGGTCACCGACGCGGACGCAAAGCCGCTGGGCTGGGCCGACCTGACGGTGTGGGCCGGTGACGTCCAGGCACTGGAGCCGCACGGGCAGGCCTTCGAGGTCGGCAAGGACTCCCTGCGGGTCGCGCTGGACCGGGCGGTGCTCTCGCCCACCGGTCAGGCGGTCGCCGTGGACGGGGCGGGACGCGTGCTGGGGCTCGCCGGGCAGGAGACGGTCGCCGCGGCGATCCGCGCGGCCAGGCAGCGCCGCGCCGCGGACTCCGAGGGCGTCTCCACGGTGAAGGCCGCGCGATGAACGGCTTCTTCGACATCCCGAGCGACCTCCAGAGCAGCTATCTCGGCCTGATCTCCACCCACATGCAGGAGGCGCTGGTCCCGGTTCTCGTCGGCCTCCTGCTGGCGCTGCCGATCGGCCTGTTGTGCGTCCGCGTCAACTGGATCTATCCGCCGGTCCTCTGGATCACCACGGTGCTGTACGCGATCCCGTCGATCGCCTTCTTCGTGGTGCTCATCGACTACACCGGCCTGAGCAAGACCACCGTGATGATCCCGCTGACCCTCTACAGTCTCGTGGTTCTCGTCCCGGCGGTCGTCGACGGTGTCCGCTCGGTCCCCGAGGAGACGAACGCCGCCGCCGCGGCCATGGGCATCGGTTCGCTGCGGCGCTACCTCCAGGTCCAACTGCCCATCGCCGTACCCGCGATCATGGCCGGACTGCGCGTGGCGACCGCCTCCAGCATCAGTCTGGTCAGCGTCGGCTCGCTGATCGGCAACCAGGGGGCGCTCGGCAACCTGCTCACCACCGCGATGCTGTACCACCGCCCTCTGCTCGCCGTGAACTCGGTGGTCACCACCGCCGTTCTCGCGGTACTGGTCGACGCCGTGCTCGTCCTGCTGCGCCGCGTGCTCACCCCCTGGCAGCCGGCCTCCGGCCGCAAGGCCGCACGCCGTACGTCCACGATCGCGGGCGCCGCCCGCACTCCGGAGAGCGTCTCGTGAACGTACTCAACTTCATTCAGTCCTTCTTCTCCGACGGCTCCCACTGGCACGGGTACGACGGGATCCCGCAGCGCGTGTGGGAACACCTCCAGTACACCGCCGGGGCGCTCGCGATCGCCGCGGCCGTCGGCCTGCCCATCGGCCTGGTCACCGGACACACCGGACGCGGCGGCAACGCGCTGGCCTTCGTGTCGGCGGGTGCCCGGGCGCTGCCCACCTTCGGGCTGCTGGTGCTGATGTTCGTCTGGCTCGGCCTCGGCATCGTGCCCGTGATGATCCCGCTCGTGGTGCTGGCGGTCCCGCCGATCCTCATCACCACCTACGAGGCGATCCGCACCCTGGATCCCTCCCCCGTCGACGCCGCCCGCGGAATGGGCATGCCGGAGGCGAAGGTCCTGTTCCAGGTCGAGGTGCCGGCGGCACTGCCGCTCATCCTCAGCGGTCTGCGTTCGGCGGCGATCCAGATCGTGTCCACGGCGACCATCGCGGCCTATGTGAGCCTCGGCGGGGTCGGCCGTTACATCCTGGACGGTCTCTACCAGCGCAACTACGAGAAGGTGGTGGGCGGCGCGGCCCTCACCGCGATCCTGGCGCTGCTCGTGCTGGTGCTGTTCTGGGCCATTGCCCGGGTGGCGGTGTCCCCGGGGGTGCGCAGACGCCGCACGGTCTGAGGAGAAGGAGATCCGAGGCAGAGGAAAGAGGGGGGACGAGCCACATGGCCCGACCCCCTCTTCCTTCGTTCACTGCTGGGCGGTCGCCAGGGCGTGTTCGAGGACGACGAGGAGCGCGTCCCGTACGGACCCGCGCTCACGGGCGTCGAACACGGTGAGCGGCACGTGGTCGCCGACGTCGAGGGCCCACCGTACGTCGTTCAGATCGTGTTCGACCTTGCCGTCGAAGGCGTTGACGGCCACCGCGAAGGGGATCTCGCGGTGCTCGAAGTAGTCGACGGCCGCGTAGCAGTCGTCGAGCCGGCGGGTGTCGACGATGACGAGCCCGCCGAGGGCGCCTTCGACCAGGTCGTCCCACATGAACCCGAAGCGCTCCTGGCCGGGGGTGCCGAACAGATAGAGCTTCAGGGTCGGGTCGAGCGTGACACAGCCGAAGTCCATGGCGACGGTGGTCGTCATCTTCTCCGGGGTGTGGGAGAGGTCGTCGATGCCCGCGGCGACCGAGGTGATGGACGCCTCGGTGGTGAGCGGCTCGATTTCGGAGATGGCACCCACGGTCGTGGTCTTGCCCACGCCGAAGCCACCCGCGATCACCATCTTCACCGGCATCGGCGGCCGGGGACCCTCGGTGTCAGCGCTCACGGATCGCGCCCCGGGAGTCGGGGATAGCTCGGAGACCATCGATAACCCTTCGCAATACGGTGGCGTCGCGGGCGGATTCGGCCTGCGGTGCGTACAAGGCCAGTTGACCGTCGGCGCGCAGATCGTCGGCGAGCACTCTGATCACATTCAAATGCATCCGCAGTTTCGCCGCGATCTCCGCCAGCGACTGCGGCTGGCGGCAGATCGTGATGATGTCGCGGTGCTGGTCGAAGACGAACGCGTCCAGCGTGGCCAGACCGAGATCCGTCGCGACGACCTGCGTCTCGATCGGGATCGTCGGCACCAGACTGTCACCGCCGGCGATCCGCCCCGCGGTCAGCAGGAATGGCCTGACGATCGACGGGGGGTGCTCCACTCCCCATGCGTCGTCGGCGGCTGATGGCTCGCCGGCCGTCATCTCGTCCTCACCCTTCACCTCGCGGGTCGTCCCGGCCTTCGTGACGCCCCCGCCGACCGTCAACCGGTCGGCGCGATCCCCACGGTGTTCTTGAGCTCCATGACCAGTTGCGGGCTCAGAGCGGCACCGGCGCGGTTGGCGAAGAGGGTCAT
The DNA here is from genome assembly GCF_001514115.1 of Streptomyces olivochromogenes. Classification (GTDB taxonomy): domain Bacteria; phylum Actinomycetota; class Actinomycetes; order Streptomycetales; family Streptomycetaceae; genus Streptomyces; species Streptomyces olivochromogenes. Next base: position 292,315 of record NZ_KQ948459.1, on the reverse strand, counting down.
CTCGTACGCGATGTTCCCGAGCTTCGCCTCCTTGGAGGCGACCACGCCGAGCACCGCGCCCGCGCCGAGCGCGGACACCAGGACGTGCCCTTCCTCCAGGTCGATGATGACCTTGTTGAGCCCGCCGAGGCCGTAGTTGCCGGACGCGCCCATGGCAAGGCTGGTGATCCCGGAGACGATGGCCGCGAGCCGCTCCGAGTCCGCCTTGCCGCGCAGTTGGGACACCGCGATCAACAGACCGTCGGAGGACACCCCGATCACGTCGACGACGCCGGCGGTCTCGGTGGCGAAACGATTGAGCAGCCAATTGAAGTCGGCGGCTGCGGCCTTCACGTCCGACGCCTGTTCCACGGCCGCGGACTCCGGTCCACCTGTCCACATGGTCACTTGCTCATGCCTTCCGGAAATGAGGGTCTGTTGTTCTCTGTGCTGGAATCGCCAGAGGTGTCGGGACGGCCCCCTGAATGGGCCGACCCGAAGCCGGTACCGCGGGCCTCCGTCGCGCTCTCGCGCTCGGCTCGCAGAACGGCTTCCTCGAACTCGTCGATCTCGGATCGTGCCGCTTCCGCGTCGGCGGTCTGCCAGGCGGGCGGACGTGGGTTGGTGACGGTCTGTTTGGGCAGCCGGGTCGAGGCGGTGGTGGCCTGCAGGGTCGCTCCGCGCACGCGCCGCCTGAGCGGGCTGGGGCCGCCCTCGCCCGGTCGCGCCGGGGCGCTGCCGGGTGCCGACGGGGCCGTACCGGAGCCGCGCGCGGTGCTCGCGCCGCGGGGCGGCAGGCCGAGCCCGCCGCTCGTGCCGGTGTTCGGGCCACGCGGCGGCTGCCCCGCCGCACTCCCCGGGCCGGTGCTCGCGCCGCGTGACCTCTGCACGAGCCCGCTGTCCATGCCGCTGCCCGCGGCGCGTGACGGCCGACCCTGTCCACTCTCCATGCCGGTGCCGGAGCCACGCCGGTGGCCCGGACCGCCGACCGCGTCCTGAGGCGTGCCGTGTCCCGCCGGCTCGCGCTCCGCGGGCTGCGCCGACCCCGGAGTCGTGGTGCCGGGTGTGCCGCCCGACCGGGGCCGGGATACGCCGTAGCCGCCGTCGGCCGTCGGTTCCTGACGGCCCGTGTGGCCGTCCGCTCCCCGGCTGCGCGCGGGGATCCTGCGGGGCAGGGACGAAGGACCGGGTTCCGGGTCGACCGCCGCGGGACGCGGTTCGGTTCCGCCGTGGCGCCGCGGCGGCGGCAGGATGTGCGGGGCCCTGGCCGCGGCCCCCGTGGGGTCGGCGAGCAGCAGATGGGAGCCGGGCACCGCGACGGTGACGGTGACGCCGCCGCCCGGGGTGCGGGTCAGGACGACCTCGATGCCCCAGCGCCGGGACAGACCGCCGACCACGAAGAGGCCGAGGACCTCGGTGGGGGCCAGGTCGAGCCGTTCGCGGCGGATCAGGCGGGCGTTCTCCTCCTCCAGCCGCTCGGCGCTCATCCCGAGTCCGTGGTCGATGATCTCGATCAGGGCGCCGCCGCCGGAGCCGAGCCGGGGCCGCAGGACGACTTCGACGCTGCTGGACGCCGGGGAGAACGTCACCGCGTTCTCCAGCAGTTCGGCGAGCATCAGCGTGAGGTCGCCGACGATGTCGGGGGCGACGGTGACATCGCCCTCGGCGTGCGGGGTGACGCGCTGGTAGCCCTCGATCTGGCCGAGCGCGGCACGGACGATGTTGCTGAGCCGCATGGGCCCGGTGTTCAGGCCCGTCTCGCGGATGCCGGCGAGCAGCATCAGGCTGTCGGCGTTGCGCTGGAGGCGTACCGCGATGTGGTCGATGCGGTAGAGCCGGTCCAGTACCTCCGGGTCGGTCTCGCCGCGCTCCACCGAGTCGATCAGTGCGAGCTGACGAGCGGTCAGGTTGCTGACGCGGTGGCCGACGTTGCCGAACATCTCGGCGATGTTGCGGCGGCTGATGACCTGGCGCTCCAGCAGGGCGGTCGCGGTGACCTGCACCTGGTTGAAGGCTTCGGCGAGTTCGCCGAGTTCGTCGCGGACCGGCACGGGTACGGCCTCGAGGCGCGGCGGGCTCGCGTCGTCGGCGTCGTCGTCGGCGACCCGGGCGAGCTCGGTCTCGGCCGCGTCGGCCACGTGCTGGGCCGCCTCGGTGAGGCTCCGCACGGTGCGCACCACGGAGCGGCGGACCAGTACGGAGAACAGGATCCAGGCCGCGAAGGCGGCGAGGTTGGCGGACACCAGCCACAGCACCTGCCACCAGGCGTCGCTGGACGCCTTCTGGGTGTCGGCGGCGATCTGGTGGATGAGCGACTCGGTGATCTTCAGCCGGTTCTCCGCCTGCCGCTGGTACGTCGGGTCGGCGGCCAGGGCGTCGTCGAGCGCGGCGCGCAGCTGCGAGGCGTTCTCCGCGACCAGACCGCTGGGGTCGACCTGCAGCGCGGCGTAGTGCTGGGCGACGACGCTCTGGTACGGGCTGTGCTCGATCGCGGCGAGTTCGGCGCCCTGTTCCTGGCTGGCGAACCGGGTGAACCGCTCGGCCTGGTAGGTGTACTGCTCGTAGTCGCCGACGGCTCCGGTGTACTCGATGAGCGCGTTGGGGTCACGGGTCCGGGCCGCGAACACACTGGTCTCGAAGGACGCGTGGGCGGTGTCGGCGCGCAGCAGCGCGTCCAGCAGATTGCCCGCGGACTCCGAGGACTCGCCGCCCGACTGACCGAGTCCGAGGCCGTTGATGAGGCCCTCGATGACCGATCCGTACGCCGGGTCGATGTTGTCGGCGGCGATCGGACCCTCTTCGATGGTCTTGCGGAGGGTGTCGAGGCCCTCCAGCTCCTTGAGCGCCTGGGCCTCGGCGTCGGGCAGCCGGTCCCCGTAGGTGGACCGCACGGCCTCCGCCTGGGCGGTGACCTTCTGCTGCGCCTGGAGGAAGGCGGAGGTGCCCGGCGCCTTGTCGCCGGAGCGGGCGGCCTCGTAGCGCAGGGAGACGAGGAGCGCCTGGCGGTGCTCGGTCTGCACGCCGTCGATGAGCTTGGTGACCTGCGCGCTGTCCTGGACGAGTTGGGCGGTGGAGGCGGCGGAACGGGCCGAGTCGATCTCGGCGTAGGTGATGTAGGCCATCATCGCCGAAACGACGGCGAGCGGGACAATCACCAGGACGTTGAGTTTCCTGCGGAAAGGCCAACGGTCAAGGAGGGAAGGCGTCCGGCCTATTCGGGGAGCCGTGGTCTGCGGCCCCCGGGCGGCTTTCCTGTGCGCGGGCACCAAACCTCCTTGACTTCAATCCCAATTGGAAGCCCGCAGCCCGGGCTGCATGGACTGGGTCATGCCAGCACGCTCGGGCCGAGCAAGTGGAACCAGGTCCCCCGACTCGGCCAACATTAGCGGCTGCCGCAAGAGTACGGCCATGATCAACCAAATACTGACATGGCGATACGTCGGATTCGCGCCCGTTTCGGTCAAGTTGCGCCCACGCGGCGAAGCCGTGTGGTCTCCATCGGTGATCTATTCGTGTCTTGACGGTGCGTTACTGGGCTCGATTGGATCGTCATCACGCCATGCCTTCCGGCCACCGACCGCCCATGCACAAGTCTGGATGACCAACGTGACCCACGCCAGAAGCACCAGAACGACCGCAACGTACGCTGTATCCCTGCTGGTTGTGGCTGCGGCCGCCCTCACGGGCTGCGGTTCCTCCGACAACTCCGACAGCAAGGACCCGCTGCAGGGCGACACCGCCAAGGGCGGCACGGTCGTGGTCGGCTCCAACAACTTCCCCGAGAGCATCCTGCTCGCCGACATCTACGGCGAGGCCCTGAAGGCCAAGGGCATCAAGGTCAGTTACAAGTTGAACATCGGCAGCCGCGAGACCACCTACGGTCTGATCAAGAACGGCACGATCACCGTCCTGCCCGAGTACAACGGCGCGCTGCTGGCCTACCTGAACGCCAAGGCGGCCCCGACCACGGTCGAGGACACCAGCAAGGCCATCACGGCCGCGCTCGATTCCAAGCTGAGCCTGCTCGACCCCTCCAAGGCGGAGGACAAGGACGCGATCGCGGTCAACGAGGCGACCGCCAAGAAGTACAAGCTCACGACCTCGTCGACGATCGCCGACCTCTCCGCCTCGGCCAAGGACCTGGTCATCGGGGGATCGCCGGAGTTCCAGACGCGCAAGCAGGGATTGGTGGGCCTCAAGTCCGAATACGGCCTTGAATTCAAGTCGTTCAAGGCGCTGGACGCGGGTGGGCCGTTGACCGTGGCCGCCCTCAAGGGCAACAACATTCAGGCCGCAGATATTTTCACGACCGACCCCGGAATCACCAAGAACAAGTTCGTGGTCCTTCAAGACTCGAAGAATCTCTTCGGTTTTGAGAACGTGACGCCGCTGGCCTACAAGAGCGGTCTCTCCTCCGCCGGAGTTTCGGCGCTCAACGCGGTATCGGCGAAGCTCGACACGGAAACCCTGGTCAAGCTCAATGCCCAGGTGCAGAACGACAACAAGGACCCGCTGGACGTGGCCAAGAGCTGGCTGTCGACCGCCGGGCTGTAGTTCTGCCGGAGGTGCGCAGGCCGGAGCGGGGAACCGCCGCTCCGGCCTTTGCCGTGCCGCGAGGTCTGCGAGGTCTGCGCGGCACGGCGGTTCGCCCGTCCGTCCCGCCGGAGAGGCGCGGGCTGCCCCCCGGACGGGTCCCGTCGACTGATCTCCTCATCAGTTCTGAAGAGGCCGCGGATAGGATGAGCGCATGCCCGATCAAGCCGCCGCCCCGCCCGCCAACCGCTTCGAACGCAGGCGCGCCCAGACCCGCCATGCCCTGATCGCCGCCGCCCAGGGGATCCTGGCCGAGCAGGGCACGAGCGAGGTCAGCATCCAGCAGATCGCCGAGCGTGCCGACGTCGGCTTCGGCTCCTTCTACAACCACTTCCAGACCAAGGCGGAGCTCTTCGAGGCGGCGGTCGTCGACGCGCTGGAGGAGTACGGCAAGCTGATCGACTCGATCACCGGCGACCTCGACGACCCCGCCGAGGTGTTCGCGGTGAGCGTCCGGCTGACCTTCCGGCTCACCGACACCCACCCGGAACTCACCCGCGTCCTGCGCTACGGCGGCCTCCCCTACATCCACGCCGACTTCGGCCTGGGCCCCCGCGCCCTGCGGGACATCGAGAGGGGCAACGCCTCCGGCCGCTTCCACGTGGACAGCCCCCTCGTCGCCCTCAGCGCCGTCGGCGGCTCCCTCCTCGGGCTGCTCCAGCTGAAGTCGTCCGCCAAGTCCGAGCAGTCGGGCCCCGGCGCCGACGAGGAGATGGCCGAACTCGTCCTGCGCATGCTGGGCCTGCCCCCCGAGGAGGCCCACGAGGTCGCCCGGCGCCCACTGCCGATCGCGACGCCGTAGGACAACCTCGTAGGCGGTGGGCGCCTCAGGGGCGCTCGGTCAGGAAGCGGTCGATGGTCGAGGTGAGTTCCTCGGGCTTCTCCACCGGGAGTTCGTGGCCGGCGTCCAGGATGCGTACCTCCGCGTCCGGGTACGCCTTCGCCATCCGCAGCATCTGGGAGACGGGCAGCTGGATGTCGTAGTAGCCGTGGATCATGAGGGTGGGGACACGGATCTCCCCGACCCGGTCGAGGACGTCGAAGGACCGCATCGCGCCGTAGCAGGTCATGACCACCTCTCGCGGTGTGGCCGCGGAGGTCCGGATGTACTCCTTGATCTCCTCGCGCGGATACCCGGGGGCGAAGGCGCGCTGGATGTTGGTGGCGACGAACAGCTTGAACGGCACCTGCGTGGACACCGCCATCAGCAGGCCCCTCCCCCGGCTGTACGTCATCCGGCTGATCGAGTTCACCAGGACCATGCGCTCGATCCGGTCCGGGTGGCCCAGCGCCAGGGTCTGCGCGATCATCCCGCCCATCGAGTGACCGACGGGGACGAACCGTTCGACCTTCAGGTGATCGAGGACGGCGAGGACGTCCCCGGCCAGCTCCGCGATGCTCCGCCGTCCCGACCCGTCGCTCTCGCCATGGCCGCGCAGATCGACACGTATGACCCGCCGCGTCGCGGAGAAGTGCGCCAGCTGGTGGTCCCAGCGGTGCCGGTTGGCGGTCCAGCCGTGGATGAACACCAGAGGCGCGCCCGCACCGTCGCGGGGGCCCTCGTCGTCGTACGTCAGTCTGGCGCCGTCGACTTCGAGCTGCGGCATGGCTGGCCTCCTGCGGTGCGGTCCGGTTACTGACGGGTACGGTAACCGGCCGCCCGGGCCGCCGTCACCGTCGTTCGCCGAGGAATTCGAGGATGTGCCCGAACACGTCGAGGGCCGCGCCCCGGCCGAGGAACGTGTCCAGGTGTCCGTAGCCGGGAATCTCGGTGTACGCGACGTCCAACTGTGGCTGTCTGCGGGCCAGTACGTCGTGACAGAGCCTCTGGGAGTCGAGCCACAGGCCGTTCTCGCTGCCGGCGAGCAGCAGGACGGGGGTGTCGATACGGGCCGCCGCGTCCAGCGCGTTCCGCGGCAGCGCCCGGTAGCGGTGGTCGCCGTCGTGCCAGCGCACCACGGTGCGGGCCAGCTCGATGCGGCGCAGATGCGGCAGGATCCACAGCGGGGCGGGGCCCAGCAGCTCGGCGAGCCGGTGGTGGGTGGCCTCGGACAGGTGCTCGTGCACGAACAGCGAGGCGCCCGTCCCCCACGCCGAGTTGTGCAGGATCTGGCAGGTCGGATCCGGGCAGCTCGCCCCGCGCGAGGCGAGCGCGAACAGGGGGGTGTACTTCGACCAGAGGCCGGCCTTGCGGATGTCGACCGGTATGTGATCGATGCGGGACCTGAGCAGCTCCCCCGCCAGCGACATGCGCAGCGAGGTGCGGCCCGCGAGCTTCGGGGTCAGGAACACGCCCTGGGACACCACGCCCGCGAGGCCCGGGACCAGTCCGGCCGTCATGCTGAGCGACAGCGTGAGGGAGCCGACGCAGTGGGCGACCACGAACAGCGGCCGGTCGCCGATGCGGCGGCGGATGTGGGAGACGGCGGCGGGGATGTCGTACAGGGCGACGTCGTCGTACGTGTACTTCTGGCCGGTCTCGTTGTACGGCAGCCGGCAGCTGCCCCGCCAGTCGAGCAGCCAGGGCTCGTAGCCGTCGTCGAGGAGGACGTCGACCAGGTTGCGGGTCTCGGGCAGCAGGAACATGTCGGCGGACGCGGTGTGCCCGTGCAGGAGCAGCACGGCGGGGCGGTCCGTGTCGCCGCTGTCGACGCGGGTCAGGCCGAGGCGTACGCCGTCGTCGGCCCGGAAGGGGATCTCCTCGACCCGCGCCGGGTCGAGGCGGTGGTGGAGGGGGCGCAGGGTCGTGGTGCTCCTGACCTTGCGGAGCGTCGGCCTGGTGCGGGAGTCGGTGCTCCGGAGGATCATCGGTGGTGCTCCGAGGGGGTCGTGGTGCGGCGCAGGTCGAGGAGGTCGGCGGCGGCCCGGGCGAAGGGGCCGAGCAGACCGCGGCCCATCTCCAGGCCGAACCAGGCGAGCCAGGTCAGCTTGGCGGCCCGCTTCTCCTGGCTGGTCAGGCGCGGGTCGACCTTGATGCCGTCGACCTGGTCGCGCAGATAGGTGTCGGCGGGTACGACGAGCTCGCCCGCCAGGGCCGCCGGTGCGCCCTCGCGGCCGATCTCGACGGTGAGCGCCCGGGTCTGGCGCCACACGTCACGACGGGCCCGGGCGTACTTGTGGCCCTCCAGCCACCAGCGGCCGCCTTCCGCGTCACGCAACGCCAGCCGGTAGCTGAGGAGCCGGTGGCGCATACCGTGCCGCTGCGGGATGCCCTCCTCGGGCCGGATCCAGACGTCGCCGTGCTCGACGACCAGCGGTTCGGGATGCACCGCCGCGCACGTCAACTCACCGGTGACGTCAACCCGGCGCTCCTTCACCAGTTGGTACATGCTCGCGAGGGAGAGGGTGAGCGCCATCGAGCAGGGCGTGTCGGCGGGGGCTCCGACCGGGCCGACACCTCCCTCGGTCGTCTCGGAGAACCACAGGTAGGGCTGGTCGTCCTTGTGCGGCAGCCGGGCCAACCCGTCCTGGGCGAGCCGCTCGAACGTCCTCAGCTGGGCCTGGGCGTCGTAGCGGGCGGCGGGCCGCAACCCGAGCGCCTCGACGAGCGCGGCGGTGCGCTCGGCGGTGGCCGCCGGGCCCTTCAGGGTCGCCTCGCACAGTTTGAGGGCGGTGGGACTCTGCAACACCCTGTTGAGGAAGGCCAGTTCGGGCACCGGCTCGGCTTCCAGCCGGGCCAGGGCATGGGTCCGCCACTCGTCCCAGTCCTGTACGCGTACGTGCATCCCGCCGAGCGCCATGTCCCGTACGACGTCGTCGAGGGTGTTGGGTACGCCGGTCAGGTTGTAGTCGTAGCCCCACGCGTCGGGTTCGCAGACGACGCCGACCGCGACCCGGCTCACCCAGTCCACCGGTGCCGCGTTCAGGTGGTTGAAGGCCGGGACCGTACGGAAGCGGCCGAAGGCCGAGAGGAGACCGCTGCTGAGGTCCTGCGGGTTGTAGGCGCCGGTCCTGGTGTGGCCGCCGATGCCGCCGGGGCGCAGGGCCGTGACGATCAGGCCGTGGTCGCGGGCGCGTCGCAGGGCGACCTCCGCCGCCCACTTCGTCTGGTCGTAGCCCGCGACGAGGCGGTCGACGTGGGCGAGTGGGTCGTCCTCGCCCATCGCGGTGATGCCGACCTCGTTGAAGACCGCGATGGAGGAGATGTGGTGCAGCGGCTTCGGCCGGCCGGTCGCCGCGAGCTCGGCGAGGGTCAGCGTGCCGATGACGTTGCTCTGCCGCAGCGACTGGTAGCCGCGCAGGAAGTCCACGGCCGCCGCCACGCCGACGACGCTGTCCAGCTCGTGCGTGAGCGTGGTCCACAGTTCGTCGGACAGGCCGAGGTGCGGGCGCCGGATGTCGCCGGGGAGCACGGTCACCCGGCGGCGGACCTCCGACGACCAGGGCAGCTCGTACTTCTTGAGCGCCTCACCGAGCCGCCCGAGGGCCGCCTCCTCGTCGGCGGCGCGGACCAGGCAGTAGACGTGGGCGTCGCTGTGCCGCAGCAGGTCGAGGAGCATATGGCTGCCGAGGAAGCCGGTGGCGCCGGTCAGCAGGATCCGACGGGGCGGCAGCGGCTCGGGGTCGCCGGTCCAGGGCAGTCGGTCGGCGAGCGCCAGGTCGGCCAGGATCTGGTCGAGGTCCTCGGGACGGGCCGTGGAGTACGGGGTGGGGGTGACGGCCACCGCGGGGGCGGTGCGGGGGGCCGGGACGGGGAGGATGCCGGGTGCGGGCGCCGGACGGGTGCCCGCGGCGGACGGCGGAAGCGGACTTCCCACCGTGACCGGGGCCGAGGTCCCCCCGGACGTGGCTGTACCTGCCGTGTCCGGGGCCCAAGTCGTCCCGGGCGTCGGCGCTTCCGGTGCGGCCGGGGCCGAGAGGGCGGCCGTGGTGTGACTGGTGGACAGCCATCGGTGGGCGAGGCTGGTCGGGCGGGCGTCGGCGAAGACGTCGTCGAGGGCGATCTCCATGCCCAGCTCGTCCTCCAGCGCCGCGACGAGTTCCACGGCGCCCACCGAGGTGCCCCCGGCGTCGAAGAAGTCGGCGTCGGGCGACAGGTGCCCCTCGGGCAGGTGACGGCCCGCCACGGCGGCGATGGCGGCCGCCAGAGCCTCCACGTCCGGGACCACTGCCGCCGGACTCTCCACGTCCGGGACCACTGCCGCCGGACCCTCCACATCCGGGACCGCTGCCGCCGGACCCTCCACGTCCGGAACCACGTCCGGAACCGGACCCTCCACGTCCGGAACCGCTGCCGCCGCAGCGGCCACGTCGGTACCGGCCGGCGTGGGCGCCGCGGCCGTCCTCACCTTCGCCAGCAGGGCATCCACGCTCAGCCCGCCGCCGCCACCCCGCTCGATCGCCTCGGCCGTCGCCCGCTGTCCGGCGTACACCGACACGTCCTCGTTCACCTCACGCATGAGAGCCCTTCACCCCGTGACTTGTCCTTTCGCGCACTGCCACCGCTGCCACCGCTGCCACCGCTTTCACCCGTCGGCGCCGCCGGTTCACCCCTGCCGCCAGGACCGGAAGGCCCGCAGGTGTTCCGGCGTGACCACGGTCTCCAGGCGTTCGTCGTCCTGGTCCCCGCCACCGAGCGCGGCCAGCAGCCGCCGCGCCGGTACGTTGCGCGGGGTGCGCTCCGCCGTCAGTCGGACCTTGACGCAACCCAGCTCGTCGGCGCGGTCGGCCAGCCACCGCAACAGCCGTTCCTCGACTCCCCGGCCGAGCGCCCGGCAGCTCATCAGCCAGGCCAGTACGTCGAGTTGGTCGCCGTCCGCGCGAAGGGCGAGCAGCCCGATCTGGCCGTAGTCGCCGAACCGGTCGCGGGCCGCGGCCGTCCACACCTCACCGCGCTCCCGCCACCGCCCGAGATCGCCCCCGTCGGCGGACCGGGCCCGCAGGGTGAACTGGTTGGTACGGCGGACGAGTTGCTCGGCCCGCTCGACATCGGCCCCGGACAGGGCCCGGATGTCGACGTCGAGTTCCAGCTGAGCGAGGAACTCCTCGAATCCGGCCTGCGCGCGCACCGCGTCCCGGTCCCGCTCCTGTTCGTAGAATCGCGCCCGCAGCGCGTCCTCGGCCGTCGCCGCGGCCGGGACGAGCGGCCACAACCTGTCCAGGAATGCGCCCAGTTCGGCCGACGGCGGGCACGTCACCGACAGCACCTCCGGCAGCGCGGACCGCACTCCCGCGATCTCGACCGGGTTGTCGTCGAGGAACAGGAAGCTGTCCGGGCCGAGGCCGAGCGTCCGGGCCGCCTCGGCGAGCCGGCCGGACTTCGGGCCCCAGGTCGCGGAGAGCACGCTGAAGTGTTCGGCCTTGAGCAAGCTGTCCGGGCGGTCCAGGACGGCCCGTACCGTGGCCTCGTCGTTGTTGCTGACCAGTGCCAGCAGCGCGCCCGCCGCACGCCACTGAAGGAGCCGGCGGGCGAGCAGGGCACGCGGTCCGGTCAGGTCCACGGCCTCCGGGCCGATCTCCCCGGCCACTCCACCCCACAGCGTCTCGTCGCCGTCCACCGCGATCACCTTGGGCGCGGGGCGCCGTACCGCACGGACGACGTCGGCGAGGCACAGCGCCACCGCCGCCTGGAACCGCGGGGTGAAGGGGAGGTGGGCGATGCGCTCGGTCCGCTCGTCGAAGGGTTCCTCGACGGCGTGGCACCGGGTCCAGTCGTCGGGGCGGAGCACCGCGATGCCGGGCACCTCGGCCAGTTCGTCGGCGATCTCGCGCTCCCACCGCGCGAAGCGGTCCCGCGCGTGCGCGGACGGCAGGAAGCCGACGATCAGCGGCTTTCGCGTCCGTTCGGACAGGGCGCGCAGCGCGGCCGGGAACGCGGTCCGCAACTCGGCGAGCAGCACGTCGTCCACCGGGCCGAAGCGTTCCAGGTCCGCCGCCCGCAGCAGCGCCACGCCCACCGCCGCGGTGGGGTCGGCGAAGACGCCGGAGGGGTCCCGCAGGGCGGCGAGCACCTGGTGGTACGGGGCTTCCGCGACGGTCAGGCCGCCGTCCCGCGCGCCCTCCTCGACCGCGGCCTCGCACAGCAGGGGCAGATTCCCGAGGGCGAAGGTGGCGGCGAGGGCGAGCGACCGCCGCGGGGAGCGGTGAGTGTCCTCGGTCGCCGCCTCGGGCACCTCCCCCGCCGTGCCCGCCGCCGAACGGACCGCCGGAGTCGCCTCGACCACCGCACTCGGCGTCGTACGGACCGCCGGGGTCGCCTCCTCCGCCGTGCCCGCCGCCGAACGGACCGCCGCCGTCGGATCGTCCGCCGCCTCCGCGAGCAGCCGCAGGAACGCCTCCCCCAGTTCGGCAGAGGTCGCCGCGTCCAGGATGTCGAGGTTGTGGTCGAGCCGGATCCGCCCCGCGTCGGGGGTCATGGTGATCATCAGGTCGAGGTCGGAGTACCCGGTCCCGGCGGGGAGGACCTCCAGGTGGGCGAGGCGACCCGCCGAGGAGCGTACGTAGTTGAAGTACACCTCCACCAAGGGCGCGTTCGCCCGGTGCAGCCCCTGTCGGGCGAGGGTCGACAGCACGTCCGAGAACATGGCGCCCTTCGCGAGGACCCGGTCGAGGCGGCCGTCGGTGCGGCGCAGCACCTGCTCGATCCGCTCGCCCTCCCCGGCCTCGGCCGGGAACGGCACCGGCACTCCGAAGAAGCCCACCGCGTCGTATGCGTCGGCGTGGATGCGGGTGTCGACGGGCACGGCGAGCACGAAACGTTCCTTCTGCCGCATCCTGGCCAGCAGCACGGTCAGGGTGCCGAGGCAGAAGGCGGCGGGCGTGATCGCGAGCCCGCTCGCGGCGGCCGACACCCGTTCCATGAGCCCGTCGGGGATCGTCACGCTCACGCTGCCGGCCCGGTACGAACGGGTCGCCGGGCGGGGCCGGGCGAGCGTCAGGTCGAGTCGGTCGCTGCCCTGGAAGGCCTCGCGCCATGCGGTCACGCCCTCGCCGGGGGTGTCGTCCGTCTGTTGCGCCTCGATCAGGAGATCGATGTCCCGGTTGGTGACGACGTCTGCGAGCGAGGTGCCGGACAGTTCGGCGTCGAGTTCCCCCGCCACGAGCAGCAGCGACTGCAGATCGCTCACCGCGTGGTGCGCGCCGAACGCCAGGACCTGGCCCTGGGCACCGGCGTCCAGCAGCTCGAAGCGCCACAACGGAGGGTTCGCCAGGTCGAACCGCGCTTCCAGCAGCCGCCGCAGCCGGTCGGCCGCGTCGAGTTCGCCGTCGCCGGGCACGTCCGTCCAGCGCAGTACCGGCCGTGCGAGCTCCCGGTCCACCCGTAGCAGCCGCGCGTGTTCGCCGGCAGCACCGGTCACGATCGCGGTGCGCAGCGCGGCGTGCCGTCCGGCGAGACGGGTGAGGATGCCGGTGAGCGCCTCGTGGGTGGTGGGTGTGGTGAGCCGGAGGGCCAGGCCGACGGCGTGGGCCGCGTCCGGCATGCCCGGCCGGGCGCTGCGCAGCAGTCGTACGACATCGCGGGTCGCGGGCCGCAGTTCGCTCTCGGGCACCTCGACGGCGGCCTCGGGCAGCCCTGACTCGGGTCGCCGTTCCCCGGGCTGCGCGGCCGTGTCCCGTTCGGGCAGTACCTCGCCGAGCGCCCGGGCCAGGCCGCGGATGTCGGAGGCGGAGAACACGGTGGCTGCCGGGAGTTCGGCGCCCAGTTCGCGGGCGAAGGCGTTGCGCAGCCGGACGAGCATGAGGGAGTCCAGGCCGAGTTCCTTCAGGTCCGTGGTCACGGAGACGTCCACCGTGCCTTCGGAGACCTGGCCGACCCGGGCCCGTACATACACTTCGAGGCGATCCGCGCGGTCCCGTTCCGTCGTCGCCGCGAACACCCTCGCGACGAGGTCGTCCGCGCCGTCACCGCCGGTCGGTACGGTGATCAGGTCGCCGAGGATCGGACGGGTGCGGGCCGCGTCCGGGTCGTGCGCGAGGGTCTCCCAGTCCAGGGCGAGGGGGGCGAGTTGGCGGCGGGAGGTGGCCAGCACCCGTTCGAAGAGTTCGCCACCGTCCTGCGGGGAGAACGCGAGCAGCCCGGACCGGCCGGCCTCGGCGGCCCGGGTGCCGGACTCGGCGACCATGCCCACCCCCGCCCAGGCGCCCCAGTCCAGGCTCAGCGCCCGGCGGTCGGCGCGGGAGAGGTGGTGCGCCCAGGCGTCGAGGAAGGCGTTCGCCGCCGCGTAGGAACTCTGTCCCGCGGAGCCGAGGAGACCGGCCGCCGAGGCGAACAGGACGAGGCTCTCGGCCTCCGGGATCAGTTCGGTGAGCAGCGTGGTGCCGAGGACCTTGGGGGCGAGCACGCGCAGGACGCGCTCGTCGGTCAGGTTCGCCACCGTCGCGTCGTCGAGGACACCGGCCGCGTGGACGACCCCGACGATCGGCCCCGCTTCCCGTCGTACGGCGTCCAGGGCTGCGGTCAGTTCCTCGCGGTCGGCCACGTCGGCGCGGGCGAGGTGCACGGTGGTCCCGTGTTCTTCGAGACCCCTGATCCAGTGCGCGGTGTGCGCGTCGGGCTCGCCGCGGCTCAAAAGGGCCAGTCGGCGGGCGCCGCGGCGGACCAGTCGTTCGGCGACGACCCGGCCGAGGCCGCCGAGACCTCCGGTGATCAGGTACACCCCGTCGGCGGTGACCTCGCCGTTGCCGCCGTCGTCGGGGCGGGTGCGGGCCAGGCGCGGGACCAGTCGGCCCGACTCCCGCAGCGCGACGAGCCGTTCGTCGTCCGCGTGCCGCAGTTGTGTCCACAGGGCGTCGACACCGTCGGTGGGCGGCAGGTCGATCAGAGTGGCCGACAGCTCCGGGTACTCCTGCGCCACCGCGAGGCCGAAGCCCCAGGCGAGGGCCTGCTGAGGGTGCGTCACCCGGGTGCTGTCACCGGCGGCCTGGCTGCCCCGTGCGACGACGAAGAGGCGAGGGGCCCGGCCCCGCGGCCGGTCCGCCAGCGCCCGTACCAGGTGCAGCGTGCTCAGGCAGCACAGCCGGGCCGCCTCCTCGGCCGTACCGGCATCCGTGATCGCCGGGGCGTCGAGCGCGGACAGCTGGACCACCCGCTCGGGCGGACCGTCGGGGAAGGCCTCGTCCAGGAGGCGGGCCAGGTGCCGCGGATCGGCGGGGTCGAGCACGTAACGGCGGGGTCCCTCGACGCCGAACGACTCGCCCCTGCGGGCGATCACCCGCGGCACGGTCGAGCCGAGCCGCTCCTCCAGTTCGGCCGCGACGCCCGTGTCGTCGGCCAGGATCAGCCAACTGCCCTCGGCGAGCGGTCGTTGCGCGGCCGGGCGCGGCTGCCAGCGGGTCTCGAAGAGCGCGCCGTCCAGCGGAGACAGTGCGGCCAGTTCGAACTCCCGCGCCTCCAGCACCAGTTGCTCGTCCTCGTCCCACAGCCGCAGGTCCACGGTCGCGGTGTCGCCGTCCACGGAACGCAGTCGGCAGGTCGCCCACACGGGCGCCGTGCGCAGTCCGGTGAACCTCAGCTGTCCGACGGCCGCGGGCACGAACGCCCGGCCCTCGGGCGCGCCACCCGGCAGGGCGGCCGTGTGGAAGGCCGCGTCGAGGACGGCGGGATGCAGCAGATGACCGGCGGCGGGCGTGCGGGCCAGACGGCCGAAGGCGGCCATGTCCGTACGGCGGCCCTCCTCCAGCCCCCGGAAGGCGGGGCCGTAGTCGATGCCCAGGGCCGCGAGCCCGGCGTAGACCGCCGGCAGATCGATCTGCTCGTCGCACCGTTCGCGCACGGCGTCGAGCCGCTCTTCGTCGTCGGCGGCGGTTTCCGCGGTGACCGCGAGCCGTCCGCTGACGTGCCGCTGCCACGGTGCGCCGTGCCCTGCGGCGGATGTCGAGGCAATGGTGAAGTCCCGGAAGCCGTCGTCGGCCGGGCGCAGGACCAGTTGCAGCCGTACGGGCCGGTCCACGTCCAGCGGCAGCGGCTGTACGAACCTGACGTCGGCCAGCCGTACTTCGCCCGCGCCCCGTAGGGCGGACGCGGCCTCCAGGGCCATGTCGAGGAAGGCGGCGCCGGGCAGCCAGACCTCACCGGTGACCCGATGGTCGGTGAGGTAGGCGAAGCGGCTGTCGTCGAGGTCGACGTCGGCCTGGAAGAGGTGCCGGTCGGGTTCGTCGCTGGCCTCCAGGTGCGTGCCGAGGAGCGGTGATCCGCCGGCCGAGGCGGTGGCCGGGGCGGGCGCGAGCCAGTGGCGTTCGCGGGCGAAGGCGTAGGTCGGCAGGCCGACCCGGCGGCCCTGCGGGAACAGCAGCGGCCAGTCGGGCGTGTGCCCGGCCGTGTACAACTCCCCCAGCCCGCGCAGCAGTACGTCGTGTCCGTCGCTCTGCCGGCGCAGCGATCCGATGCCGACCGCGTCGATGCCGGCCTCCGCCGCCACCGCCTCGATCGACGAGGTGAGCGAGGGGTGCGGGCTCAGTTCGACGAAGTAGCGGTAGCCGTCGTCCAGCATCCGTCGGATCGTGTCCGCGAACCGGACCGGCTCCCTGAGGTTGGCGTACCAGTGGTCGGCGTCCAGCCGGTCGCCGGGGACGGGTTCGGCCAGCACCGCCGAGTACAGCGGGGTCGGTGTCCGGGCGCCCCTGACACCGGAGAAGCGATCGAGCAGCTCCGCACGGAGCGGGTCCATCAGGGGGGTGTGCGAGGCGAACGGTGTCGTCAGCGGGCGTGCGGCGATGCCCCGCTCGTCGAGGCGGTCGCGCAGCTCGGCCAGCGCGTCGGCCGCACCGGAGACGGCCGTGGACCGGGCGCTGTTGACCGCCGCGACGAACAGGCGGCCCGCGAACGGCGCGAGCAGCTCCTCGACCCGCGCGGGCGGCAGTTCCAGGGACAGCATGCCGCCCTTGCCCACCAGCGGTACGACCGCCTGCCCGCGTCCGGTCACCACGCTCACGGCCTCGTCCAGGGTGAGGGCGCCCACGCTGTACGCGGCGGCGATCTCGCCCAGGCTGTGCCCGACGACGGCGTCCGGGCGGACGCCGAGCGCGCGCCAGGCGGCGGCCAGTGAGGCGTTGACCGCGAACAGCACCGGTTGCAGGAACTCGGTGCGGCCGAGCGGGGCGAACTCCTCCGGCGCCCGCAGGGCGTTGAGCACCGACCAGCCGACCCGTCGGCGAACGGCCTCGTCGATGCGGACCAGCTCCTCGCGGAACGCCTCCGACCCGGCCATCAACTCGACGCCCATGCCGGGCCATTGACCGCCGTGCCCGGCGAAGACGAAGGCCACCTTGCCCGTGCCGTCGTCGCGGGGCGCGGCAAGGGGCGCCCGTCCGCTCGCCAACGCGTCGAGCCGTCCCAGCAGTTCGTCCCGGTCACCGGCGACGAGGGCCGCGCGCCGCTCGAAGTGGCTGCGGTGCCTGGCCAGGGTGTGGGCGACATCGAGGAGAGCGATGTCCTCGCCGGCCTTCTCGGTCAGGTGGTCCGCCAGCCGCGCGGCCTGCCCCCGCAGGGCGGCCTCGCTGCGCCCAGAAAGCACGAACAGCCGCTTCCCGGGCGGGACTTCGTCCTTCCCGTCCGCCTTCTCGACCGGCGGGGCCTCCTCCACGATCACATGCGCGTTGGTCCCGCTGATCCCGAAGGCGCTCACTCCGGCCCGTCGTGTCCGCCCGGGCGCCGACGGCCAGGCCGCCGTGTCCCGCACCAGCCGCAGCCCGCTGTTCTCCCAGTCGACGTGCCTGCTGGGCGTGTCGGCGTGCAGGGTGCGCGGCAGGGTCCGGTGGCGCAGCGACTGCACCACCTTGACGAGCCCGATCACACCCGAAGCAGCCTGGGCGTGTCCGATGTTGGACTTGAGCGAGCCCAGGTACAGGGGGTGGTCCTGCGGTCGTGAGTCGCCGAAGACCTCCGCCAGGGCGTTCGCCTCGATCGGGTCGCCCAGCGTGGTGCCCGTGCCGTGCGCCTCCACGTAGTCGATGTCGGCGGGCTCCAGCCCGGACAGCTCCAGTGCCCGCCGGATCACCTGTTCCTGCGCCGGACCGTTCGGCGCGGACAGCCCCTGGCTGCGGCCGTCCTGGTTGACGGCCGTGCCGCGCAGCACGGCCAGCACCTCGTCACCGTCGCGCCGGGCGTCGCTCAGTCGCTTCAGTACGACCATGCCGGCGCCCTCGGCCCAGATGGCGCCGTCGGCGTCGTCGGAGAACGAGCGGCAGCGGCCGGTCGGGGACAGGCCCCGCAGTCGGCTGAACTCCACGAAGGTTCCCGGGGTCACCATCACCGTCACGCCACCGGCGAGCGCGAGGTCGCACTCTCCGGACCGCAGCGCCTGCGCCGCCAGGTGCAGTGCCACCAGCGACGAGGAGCACGCCGTGTCCACCGTCAGCGCGGGGCCGCCCAGCCCCAGCGTGTAGGCGAGCCGCCCCGAGGCCACGCTCAGCGCCGAGCCCGTACCGACGTACCCGTCCAGCTGGTCGAGGCGGGACCCCGCCAGATAGTCGCTGCCGAACATGCCGACGTACACACCGGTGGTGCTGCCGGCGAGTTCGGCGGGCACGATCCCGGCGCGCTCCAGCGCCTCCCACGCCGTCTCCATGAGCAGCCGTTGCTGCGGGTCCATCGCGGCCGCTTCCTTCGGGGTGATCCCGAAGAAACCCGCGTCGAAGGACGCCAGGTCGTCGTCGTTCAGGAAGCCGCCCTCTCGGGCGTAGGACTTGCCGACGGCGTCCGGGTCGGGGTCGTACAGCGCCGCCACGTCCCAGCGTTCGGCCGGGAAGGGGCCCACCGCGTCGCGCCCCTCCGCGACCAGGTTCCACAGTCCTTCCGGATCGCTCACACCGCCCGGCAGTCGGCAGGCCATGGCGACCAGGGCCACCGGTTCGTCGGAGGCCGGCGCCGTGGCGCGTGCGGGTCGTGTGGGTCGTGTGGTGGGAGTGGTGCGGTCGCCCGCCGCGAGGGCGGTGGACAGCAGGTGCGCGGCGAGCCGGGCCGCGGTGGGGTGGTCGAAGAGTAGGGTGGCCGGGAGCTTGGCGCCGATCCGGGCGCCGATGCGGTTGCGGAGTTCGACCGCCGTCACCGAGTCCATGCCGAGTTCGCGCAGCGGCTGGTCGGGGCGGACGGACTCCGACGAGCGCAGGCCGAGGGCGCGCGAGATCTCCTCGCGGACCAGGGCCAGGACGCGTTCGGCGCGTTCGGCCTCGGGCAGCCGGGCCAGACGGTCGGCCAGAGCTTCGCCGCCGCCGCGGCCGGTGCGGGGCGCGGGCAGCAGCGAACGCCACACCGCCGCCGTACCGCCGCCCGTACTGGTCACGGTCTCGCGCAGGCGGGGCAGGTCGAGGGCCCAGGCGACCAGGTGCGGGGCGCCCTGCCGCAGGGCGAGTTCGACGAGTTCGCGGCCCTGGTCGGGGGTGAGGGCGCGGTGGCCGAGACGGGCCATCCGGTCCAGGTCGGCGTGTGCGGCGGCGAGACCCTCGCCCGCCCAGGCGCCGAAGGAGAGGGACAGGCCGGGCAGGCCCAGGGCCCGCCGGTGGTGGGCGAGCTGGTCGAGGAAGACGTTGGCCGCCGCGTAGTTGCCCTGGCCCGCGTTGCCGACGACTCCGGCGGCCGAGGAGACCAGCAGGAACAGGTCGAGTCGCGCGTCGGCGGTGAGCCGGTGCAGGTGGGCGGCGCCGTCGACCTTGGGGCGCAGTACCTGTGCGAGGCGTTCGGGCGTCAGCTCGGCGACCACCCCGTCGGCCAGGACTCCGGCGCAGTGCACGACACCGCGCAGCGGCGACTCCTCTCCGATACGGCCGAGCAGACCGGCCACGGCCGCCGCGTCCCCGATGTCGCAGGCCGCGACCTCGACCTCGGCTCCGAGCGCGGCCAGTTCGGCGGCGACCTCGGCGGCCCGCGGATCGTCCGGCCCTTGACGGGACGTCAGAAGCAGTCGTGGAACGCCGTGTTCGGCGAGCAGTCGGGCGATGTGCCGCCCGACGGCACCGAGACCTCCGGTGATCAGCACCGTGCCGTCGGTGGGTACGAGGGCGGAGCGGCCGACCAGGTCGAGGACGACCGGGGTGCCGGTCGCGTCCCGGCTACGGGCGCGGACGAGCCGCGGCGCGAGCAGAGTGCCCCCGCGGAAGGCGAGTTCGGGCTCCTCGGCGTGGGCGGCGGCGGTCAGGAGCGCGTCCGCCGGGTCGGAGTCGTCGAGGTCGAGCAGGGTCAGGCCCAGTTCCGGGTGTTCGGCGCGGGCGCTGCGGGCGAGCCCCCACAGCACGGACTGGGCGAGGCCGGGCACGGTGTCCTCGTCGACGGCTCCGACCGCACCGCGCGTCACCCACACGGTCCGGGCAGGTGCCGCGTCCTGCGGGAGGGCGATCAGGGTACGCAGTTCGGCCAGCGCCGCGGCCGCCAACTCCTGTGCCGCGGCAGCCGGTTCGGCGTCCGTCGCCGGGCGCGGCCAGAACCGTACGAGCACGTCGACGCCGCCCGTCCCGCTCACGTCCGCGCCGCCCGTCACGCTCCGGACGTGGGTCCCTGCCGCCGCGACGCCGCGCAGGGCCCCGGCGACCCCCGGGTCCGAGTGGTCGCCGAGGACGGCCCACTCGGTGCCCGACGTCTCGGCGGGCTGTTCGGGTACGGCCGTCCAGACCACCTCGTACAGGTGCCGCGCGTTCTCCGAGGCGCCCTTCAGGTCCGCCGGGTCCGCGGCCCGCAGTCGTACGCCCTCCAGACGGCCGGCCGGGAAGCCGTCGGTGTCCCACAGCGTGACGTCCAGGGTGAGGTCCGTGCCGGAGCCGCCCGTGCGTCGTACGACCGCGGTGAGGTCCCTCGCGCCGCCGGGCGGCAGGACGCACCGGCCCACCGCGACCGGGAGCAGCACCCGGCCGCCGGACGCGTCGAGCCCGGCGGCCACGTGCAGCGCGGCGTCCAGCAGGGCGGGGTGGAGGGGGTACGGGTCGGCCGTGTCGCGGGCCGTGGGCGGCAGCGAGAGCCGGGCCAGCAGTTCACCGTCGCCGGTCGTGACCGCCGACCGTACGCCCTGGAAGGCCGGGCCGTAGCCGAGGCCCAGTTCGGTGAGCCGCTCGTACGTCTCCAGGGTCCAGGCCGGTCCGGCCGCCTCCGGCCACACCGGGGGCCGATCCGCCGTCGGCGCGGCAGGCGCGGACGCGGACGCGGTGGCGTGCAGGGTCCAGCCCGTGGCCTCTTGGGTGCGCGGGCGGCTGTGCACGGTGATCTCCGGTACGGGACCGGCGGTGACCACCTCGACGGACACCTCGACCGTGCCGGAGTCGGGGAGGGTGAGAGGGCTGAGGAGGAGCAGGTCGGTGAGGTCGGCCGGGTCGTCCGGGCGGGCCACGGCGAGCGCGGCGCGGCAGAGTTCCATCAGAGTGGTGCCGGAGACGACGGTCCGGCCGAACACGGTGTGGTCGGACAGCCAGTCGGCGGTGTCCTTGGACCACTCGCCCCGGAAGGTCCAGCGGGTCTCGTCCGGCGACTGGAGCTGGATACCGAGCAGGGGGTGCGCGGCACGGTCGAAGAGGCCGGAGGCACCGGTGGTGGACTCGGGCTCGATCCAGTGGCGCCGCGGATCCCAGGCGTACGTCGGCAGGTCGGCGGGGGCGGTGTCGGTGTCGGGGACCAGCCGGCGCCAGTCGATCCGCCGTCCGTGGACGTGGAGTTCGGCGGCGGCCCGGTCCAGGCAGGCGGGCCCGTCCTCGTCGCGGCGCAGCGAGCCGACGGCGACCAGGTTCTCGTGGCCGCAGTCCTCGGCGACGGTGTGCAGGGCGGTGACGAGGGAGGGGTGGGGGCCGAGTTCGACGAAGCAGCGGTAGCCGTCCGCGGCCATGCGCTCCACGGTGGGTGCGAAGCGGACGGGCTCGCGCAGATTGGTGTACCAGTAGTCGGCTTCCAGCTCCTCGGTGACCGGCTCGCCGGTGACGGTGGAGTACCAGGCGACGGAGGTCGGGCAGGTGGTGACGCCGTCGAGTTCGTCGAGGACCGTCGCGCGGACCGGCTCGACCCGGGGGCTGTGGGAGGCGTAGTCGACATCGAGGCGGCGGGCGAAGACCTGCTCGCGGTCGAGGTCGGCGAGCAGGGTTTCCAGGGGCTCGACGTCACCGGCGATCACCGTCGAGCGGCCGCTGTTCACGGCGGCGACGCAGACCCGTCCGTCGAGGTCGGCGAGGCGGTCCTCGACCTCGGTGTGCGGGAGGGCGACGACGGCCATGGTGCCGGTGCCCGACAGCCCGGTCAGCGCCTGGCTGCGCAGGGCGACCACCGCGGCGGCGTCGTTCAGGCTGAGCGCGCCCGCGACACAGGCCGCGGCGACCTCGCCCTGGCTGTGCCCGACCACGGCGTCCGGCCGTACACCCCGGGCCCGCCACACCGCGGCCAGGGACACCATCACGGCGAACAGGACCGGCTGCACGACGTCCACGCGGTCCAGGGGCGGGGCTCCCTCGGCACCACGCAGGACGGCCGCCACCGACCAGGAGGTGAAGGGGCGCAGGGCGGCGTCGCAGCGGTCGAGTTCGTCCGCGAACACCGGTTCGCGGTCGAGCAGATCGCGGGCCATGCCGGCCCACTGGGAGCCCTGGCCGGGGAAGACGAAGGCCAACTTGCCGGTGGGGACGGCCTGCTGGGGTCCGACGACCGTATCGGTGCCGATGCTGGTGCCAGTGCCAGTGCCGGTGCGGGCGCCGGTGTCGGTGCGAGTGCCAGTGCCGGTATCGGTGCGGGTGCCGGTGCCGGTGTCGGTTCCGGTGTCCGTGCCGCTGTCGGTGTCGGTGCCGGTGTCCGTGCCGCTGTCGGTTCGGCCCTCGGCGAGTGCGCGCAGGGCGGTCAGCAGGCCGTCGCGGTCGGCCGCCCGGACGACGGCCCGGTGCTCGAAGTGCGTGCGGTGGTGGGCCAGCGTCGCGGCCACGTCGGGCAGCGCCGGCCGCGGCTGTTCGTCGAGCGCTTCGAGGAGGCGGGCGGCCTGGCCCCGGAGGGCGGGGAGGGTACGTGCGGAGAGCGGGAAGAGGGTCACGCCGGGGAGCTCCGCCGGGGGTGTCCCGGTGGCCGGCCGTACGAGGTCCCGCGGCGCCTCCTCCAGCACCACGTGCGCGTTCGTACCGCTGATCCCGAACGCGCTCACCCCGGCCCGCCGCACCCGGTCGCCGCCCCGCGGCCATGCCCGGGCCGCGCGGTGCACCCGCAGGCCGCCGCCCGCCCAGTCGACGTGCTCGGTCGGGGTGTCGGCGTGCAGCGAAGCCGGGAGCAGTTCGTGGCCGAGGGCCAGGACCGTCTTGATGACACCGCCGATACCCGCCGCGGCCTGGGTGTGACCGATCTGGGACTTGAGGGAGCCGACGCCGAGCGGCCGGTCGGCCGGGCGCCCCGGCCCGAAGACGGCGGCGAGCGCCCGGCCCTCGATGGGGTCGCCGAGCCGGGTGCCCGTGCCGTGCGCCTCGACGTGGTCCAGGTCGTCCGGGCGCAGTCCGGCCGCGTCGAGGGCGGCGCGCACCACCCGTTCCTGTGCCGGGCCGCTCGGGGCGCTCAGGCCCTGACTGCGGCCGTCCTGGTTGATGGCCGACCCCTTGACGACGGCGAGGACCCGGTCGCCGTCGCGGCGCGCGTCCGCGAGCCGCTTGAGCAGCACCAGACCGCAGCCCTCGGCCCACACGACGCCGTCCGCGTCGGTCGAGAACGGGCTGCACCGCCCGGTCGGCGAGAGCCCGCGCAGCCGGCTGAACTCGACGTGTCCGCGCGGGGTGACAAGAAGCGTCGCGCCGCCCGCCAGCGCGAGGTCGCACTCGCCGCTCGCCAGCGCCCGCGCGGCCAGGTGCAGGGCGACGAGGGAGGAGGAGCAGGCGGTGTCGACGGTGACCGCCGGGCCCTGGAGTCCGAGGGTGTAGGCGATGCGTCCGGAGGCCACGCTGGACGCCGAACCGGTGCCCACGTGCCCGTCGAGCCGGCCGAGCGCGGCCGAGGCCTGGTAGCCGCTGTCGTACAGCCCGATGTAGACGCCCGTGGAGCTGCCGTTCAGCGTGTCGGGGACGATCCCGGCGCGCTCGATCGTCTCCCAGGCGGTCCCGAGCAGCAGCCGCTGCTGGGGGTCCATGGCCGCGGCCTCGCGCGGTGAGATCCCGAAGAAGTGCGCGTCGAAACGGTCGATGTCGGAGAGGAAGCCGCCGCGCAGGGTGTACGCCTTGCCGGGGGCCTCCGGGTCGGGGTCGTAGAGCCCCCGGGTGTCCCAACGGCCCGCGGGGACCTCGGTGATGGCGTCCTCGCCGGAGGCGAGCAGCCGCCACAGCGCCTCGGGGTCGTCGGCGCCGCTGGGATAGCGGCAGCCCATGGAGATGACGGCGATGTCCTCGTCGCCGCGTACGGGCACCTCCGCGGGGGCCGCCACGCCGACGGGCGTTTCGCCGACGGGCCTTTCACCGAGGACCGCCGCGGCGAGCGCCGCGACGGTGGGGTGCTCGAAGACGAGGGACGGCTCCACGGCGCGGCCGATCCGCCCGGAGAGCTCCGCGGCCAGGGTCACCAACTGGCGTGATCCCAGGCCGAATTCGGCGATCGGCCGCTCGGGGTCGACGGCCAGTGGGTCGAGTCCGGCCGCCTCGGCGACGGCCGACGTCAGCCAGGCCCGCACGTCCTCGGAGGTCACGTCCTCGGAGGTCGTGAGGGAGATCTCGGGGAACTGCTTCGGGGACTCGCTCGCAGGCATCGGGAAAGGTGTCCTCGTGAACTCGGGTTCAGGCGGATTCCGTACGACGGGTACGGCGACCGTGGACGGCGACCGGTGGATGACGATCGGCGGACGGCGACCGGTGGACGGCGGAGGCACCGGCGCGTGGCTGAGGAACCCCTGGTGTCCGGCGGGTACGACCGGGGTGCCCCGTCGGCGCGGGTGTCCGCGCCGACGGAGGGGGTGACCTCGGCTACCTCATCTCGCGGCGGGCCCACCGACCACCGCGAGGGCGTCGGCGAGGTAGGCCGCCCGGGAGGCGTGGCGCTGGATCTTCCCGCTGGACGTCTTGGGGATGGTGCCGGGGTGGACCAGCACGACGTCACGCACCGAGAGGCCGTGGGCCTCGCCGATCGCGCTGCGGATCACTTCGGTGATCCGCTCGGAGTCGGCCGCCGCGTCCGGGGCGGTCTCGGCGACGATGACGGGCTGCTCGCCCTCGACACCGCCGTCCACGGAGAACGCGGCGGTGCAGCCCGGCCGGAGCGCCCCGTGGGACATCTCGGCGGACAGCTCCAGGTCCTGCGGGTAGTGGTTGCGTCCGTCGATGACCATCAGGTCCTTGAGGCGGCCGGTGACGAACAGCTCGCCCTCGCGCAGGAATCCGAGATCGCCGGTCCGCAGGAATCGGTCCGGACGGTCCTTCAGCGTGGCCCTGAAGGTCTCGCGGGTGGCGAGGGCGTTGCGCCAGTAGCCCTTGGCGACGCCCGCGCCGCTCACCCAGATCTCGCCGACCTCCCCCTCGGGCAACTCCTCCCGCCGCTCGGGGTCGGCGATCACCACGGTCGTACCGGGGATCGGCCGCCCGGAGCCGACGGCCGCCGCGTCCGCCGCGCCCACGTGCGGCCCCGACCCGGGGGAAGCGGCGAGCGTGGGCGGGGTGTCGACCGAGCCGCCGGTGACGATGAGCGTGGCTTCGGCGAGGCCGTAGCACGGATAGAGGGCCTCGCGGCGGAAGCCGGCCGGGGCGAAGGTCTCGGTGAAGCGCCGCAGGGTGGCGGCCCGTACCGGTTCGGCGCCGTTGAAGGCGACCTTCCACCGGCCGAGGTCGAGTCCGTCGAGGAGTTCGGGGGTGGCGTGCTTGAGGCACAGCTCGTAGGCGAAGTTGGGGCCGCCGCTGGTGTGCGGGCGGTAGCGGCTGAGGGCGGTCAGCCAGCGCGCGGGCCGCTGGAGGAAGTGCAGGGGCGAGAAGAGCGTGGCGGTGGCGCCGAGGTGGACGGTGTTCAGGACCGGGCCGATGAGGCCCATGTCGTGGTACACCGGCAGCCAGCTGACGAACAGTTCGTGGTCGTACTCCGCGAGCGTGTCCGGGGTGTGGCCCATCCGCTCGGTGATGGCCCGCTGGTTGTCCAGCAGGTTCCCGTGCGTCACCATCACGCCGCGCGGGGCGGAGGTGGAGCCGGAGGTGTACTGGAGGAAGGCGACCGAGTCGGCGGTGAGGTCGGGTTCGCGCCAGGAGTCGGCCGCCTGGTCGGGTATGTCCTCGGTGGCGACGCAGGTGATCCCGTCCAGTTCGGGCAGGTGTTCCGCCTGGGCGGCCAGGGTGGCGAGCACCTCACGGCCGCCCAGGATCACCTTGGCGTCCGCGTCGGCTATGAGGCGCTTCATACGGGTCAGGGCACGGTGGTTCTGCGACCGCCCCTGCGGGGGAAGGCCCGGCACGGCGACGACCCCGGCCGAAAGACAGCCCAGGTAGCCGGAGATGAACTCCAGGCCGGGCGGGTACAGCAGCAGCGCGCGGGATCCGGCCAGGCCGCGTTCCTGCAGCCAGGCGGCGACGGCTCGGGACCGACGGGCCATATGTCCGTACGAGATGTCCTGGATCTCTCCGTCGCAGTCGCCCGTGACGAGGTAGCGGTATGCCGTCCGCTCGGGCTGTTGCGAGGCGTGCGTGGTCAGTAAGTCGACCAGGGAACGAGCCATATGAGGAGTCTCACCTGTTCGAATGAGTGAGCGAGAGAAGTGGAGTTCGAAGGCCGCGGGGTGCGTACGCGCAGGCGCCGTGGCCGCCCGGCCCCCTTGCCGGACAGTCCGTCTCGACCAACCCGCCCGAGGAGCGGCGGCGATGCATACGCCGGCCCCTCGTGGCCCCCGTTCAGCTTGCTACTAACGAGTAACACCCTAGCAAGTCTTGTCGCCCGGATGGATGTAACCCCGGGTATTCAATAGGTAACTGGCCGATCTGGCCAATCTGCCGTCCTGCGCGCCTTCATGACGTGCCGGGAGTCGCGGGGTGTTCGAGGTGCGCGGCGAAGGCGGCGAGGTCGGCGACCACGCGGTCGGGCTGCTCCCAGTGGACGTCGTGCCCGACGCCCTCGTAGGCGATCAGGCGTGAGCCGTGGATGGCGTCCAGGATGGTCTGTTGGTCGCCGCGGGGCAGCAGGTCGTCCTGGTCACCCCAGATGACGAGGGTGGGCACCAGGATGCCCGCGAGGGTCGCGCGCAGATCGGCGTCGAGCAGTCCGCGCAGGGTCTCCTGCCAGACGTACGCGGGGACCTTGAGGTTTTCCTCGATCATCGTCTCGACGAGGCCCCTGGCGACGGGCCGGTCCAGCGCGCCGGAGACGAACTCCTCGACGAACTCCCGGGGGACGGGGTCCGAGAGCCCTTCGACGGCCTCCCACATCACGGTCACCGCCGGCTTGTCCTCGAGTGTGCCGGGTACGCCGATCAGCACCAGCCCCGAGATCCGGTCGGGATGGCTGCCCGCGACCGTCCGGGCGGCCACGCCGCCGCTCGAGGACGCGACGAGCACGGCACGGTCGATGTCGACGGCGTCCAGGAAGGCGACGAGGTCGGCGGCGTAGTCCTCGGGCGTGTAACCCTCGGACGGGCGGTCGGCGTCGCCGTGGCCGCGCTGGGTGGGCGCGTAACCGCGCAGGGCGGCCGGGAGGCGCCTGAGGAGGGGCTCGAAGGCCCACCACGAGTCACCGAGTCCGTGCACGAAGACGACGGGTGTGCCACCGGGGTAGCCGGCCTCGGCGTAGGGCAGCGTGAGTCCTTCCCGCACCTGGGCGGACTTCAGGGAGATCACGGTCACGACACCCTGCCTCCTTCGCTCCGCCGCCCGGTCGGGGAACCAGGAGCGGAGAGCGAGCGGCGATCACTTCCGACAGTACCGACGAGTGACGGGGCCCGCGTCTCAGGACGTCCGGACGAAGCGCGTGAGGGCGGCGGCGTACCGCCGGGGATGGGTGACGTGGGGGATGTGCCCCGCCCCTTCGACGGTCCCCCGCCGCGCCCGAGGCAGGGCCGCGGCCAGCCGGTCGAGGATCGTCGCCAACCACACCGGGCTCTGCGTGCCTCCGCTGAGCAGGACCGGTGCGGCGCACCGGGCGAGGGCGTCGGTGTCGATCTCCGCCCAGTCGGGGTCGGACTGTTCGTCCAGCCAGGTGGGCGCGTTGTGCACGAACGTCTCGCGCACGGCGGCGGGCAGCCGGTCCCAGGTGCCGGGTCCCATGGCCACCTCCTCCACGAACTGCCGTGCGCCCTGCCGGTACTCGCCCTTGCCGAGATGGGCGAGGACGGCGTCCATCGA
This sequence comes from Streptomyces olivochromogenes, assembly GCF_001514115.1. GTDB lineage: Bacteria > Actinomycetota > Actinomycetes > Streptomycetales > Streptomycetaceae > Streptomyces > Streptomyces olivochromogenes. The sequence goes on along the minus strand of NZ_KQ948459.1, from coordinate 264,580 downwards.
GGCTCGCGTCGGGCGCAGTTGCCTCAGGGCGTCCGGATCCTCGGCCACGGTCGCGACGAGCGGAGGCTCGTGGACCGTGATGCTGCGGAACAACTCCGGCCGGCGCGCCGCAAGCCCCAGTGCGATCGACCCGCCGAAGGAACTGCCCGCCACGTGCGCGGGCGCGGGTCCGAGCCGCTCGATCAGGGCCTCGAGGTCGTCCTCGTCCTGTCGGCGGGTGCCCTGGCCCGGCCCCGCTTCGCTCTTCCCGTGACCACGGCGGTCGTAGGTGACCACCCGGAACGACGCCCGAAGACCGGCCTCGATCGCGGGCTGCCACGACGTGTGGTCGCTCCACGAACCGTGGACGAGGACGAGCGGGTCGCCCTCCCCGACGGCCTGGTGGTAAAGGTCCAGGTCGCCGGTACGCAGCAGGGGCATGCGTGACTCCTGTGTGTGGAGGGCGGGCGGGAGCGGCCCGCCGCGAGCATGCCTTCAGTGTGCGCCGACAGCACCGGCCGGGACGTCAGGACACGGTGCGGTAGCGGTGTTCGGGGCGGCCGGTCGCGCCGTAACGGAGTTCCAGTCGGACCATGCCCTCCCGAACGAGATAGGACAGGTAGCGCTGGGCCGTGGCGCGGGAGACGCCGGTCAGTTCCGCCGCCTCGGCCGCCGACACGTCCCGGCGGGCGGTGCGGACCGTCTCGTGGAGCAGGGCGAGGGTCGGCGCGGAGTGGCCCTTGGCCGGGACGGTGGGCAGGGCGGTGGGGCGGACGACGCTGAACAGGGCGTCCACGTCGGCCTGGTCGGTCTCCGCCGCCGGACCCAGGACGTTCACCCGGTGCTGGAGTGCGCGGTAGGCGGTGAGCCGCTCGGCCAGGGCGTCGGCGCCGAAGGGCTTGACGAGGTATCCGACGGCTCCGAGCTTCATCGCGGTCCGCACGGAGGTGATGTCCCGGTCGGCCGTGATCACGATGGCGTCGGGGCGGGCGCCACCCGCGTCGCCGGTCAGCTGTCGCAGCACGTCGAGACCGCTGCCGTCGGGAAGGAAGATGTCGAGCAGCAGCAGTTCCGGGTGGAGCGTATGGACGGCGTCCAGTGCCTCGGCCACATTCGCCACCTGGCCGACGACCTCGAAGCCCTCGACGCGGGCCACATAGGTGCAGTGGAGTCCGTTCACCCGGAAGTCGTCGTCCACCACCAGGGTCCGTATCACCAGCGCTCCCCTCCATCGGCTGCGGCCAGGGCACCTGCCGGTACCGGCAGGGCCGTCGTGAACAGTGCGCCCTGCGGCGCGGGCGCGGCGTCCGGCAGGGGCAGTGTCACGGTGAAGACCGCGCCGGACCCCTCGCTGACCGTGATGGTGCCGCCGTGCCGCTGGACCAGCCGGTGGACCAGGGCGAGTCCGAGGCCGCGCCGGGCGGTCCCGCGGTCCGGCCGGGTCGACCAGCCGTCCTCGAAGATGGACTCGGCCGCGCCCGGCGGGATGCCAGGTCCGGTGTCGGCCACCCGCACCAGCACCTCCGTGGTGGCCTCGACGACCGTGAGCCGTACCTCCCGGCCGCCCGCCGGGGCCGGTCCGCCGACCGCGGCGTCGAGGGCGTTCTCCAGCAGGTTGCCGACGATGGTCAGCAGCCGGTGCAGATGCGGCGGCTGCTCGCCGAGCGCGGAGTCCTCACCCAGCACGATCCGTACGCCGCGCTCGGCGGCGACCGTCGTCTTGGCCACGATCAGACCCACCATCAGGGCGTTCCCGATGTGCTCGCGCACCGACTCGGTCAGCTCCTGGTCGGCTCCGGCCAGCTCGACGGCGTACTCGTACGCGGACTCGTACTCCCCCACGTCCAGCAGCCCGGCCAGGGTGTGCATCCGGTTGGTGAACTCGTGCTGCTGGGCCCGCAGCGCGTCCGTCAGCCCGCGCACCGAGTCCAGCTCCCTGAGCAGTCCGACCAGTTCGGTGCGGTCGCGCACGGTGACCACCGCTCCCAGCGCCCGGCCGTGCAGCGTCACCGGCATCCGGTTGACGGCCAGGCAGTGGTCGTCGGTGAGGACCGTGATGTCCGTCCCGCTGAGGCTGCCGTCCAGTGCCCGGCGCAGCCGCCCCTCGGGCAGGAGCTCGTCCAGCCGGCTGCCCAGTGCCGTGCCCAGACCGAGCAGATGGCGGGCCTCGTCGTTGATGACGGTGACCCGGCCCTCGGGGTCGAAGGCGACCACGCCCTCCCGGATGCCGTGCAGCATCGCCTCCCGGTCCTGCAGCAGCCCGGCGATCTCCTCGAGCTCCAGCCCGAACGTCGTCCGCTTCAGGCGTCTGGCCAGCAGGAACGCGGCCATCGAGCCGAGCGCGGTGGCGATCGTGGCATACAGACCGAAGGTCGGCAGCTCCCGCCACAGCTCGCCGAGTACGTCGCGTTCCGGGATGCCGGCCGACACCTCGCCCACCAGCGTGCCCGTGGGCCCCTTCAGCGGAGCCTTGCCGTTGGCGGACCGCCCGGTCGCGCCCTGGTCGGAGCCGACGTGAGGGAGGCCGTCGAGCACCGCGATCGGCTCGCCCACCGGCTCGCCTATCAGTGCCGGGGTGGGGTGCGAGTGACGGATGCCGTGCAGGTCGATCACGACCACGTACGACGCCCCCGACGCCTTCCGGATCCGTTCGGCGACGGTCTGCACGATGTCGCCGCCACCGCCGTACTCCATGGCCTGCTGGATCTGCGGCTCGGCGGCCGTGGTCTCGGCGATGGCCAGCGCCCGCTGCTCGTAGGAGCGGTCGATCTCGGCCCGCTGAGCGAACGCGAACAGTACGAAACCGATGGCTCCGGAGAGGGCCAGGATGGCCAGCTGGTTGGCCAGAATCCGCGCGGAGAGCCTCCCCTTCCCGGCGCGGCCGATCCGGATTCGGATGGGCATCACAGGTGCCTTCGCCCTTGTCTTGCTGCCGGGCCCGGCCCCTTCGCCGTAACCCGTGGTGGCGTGATTGTGCCCCACCAGGGACATCCTGCCCACCCTCGGCCCCCTGAGCAGAACGTGCAGAACCCCGGTTAACACAACTAACGCGAGATACGTCTGAAACAGCGACGTAATACGGGGCGGCCTCTAGCGTCTGCCTTCCTCGACCCCGAGGTTAGGGAAGGAGACGGCCTCAGATGGCTTCGCGAAACGATGCCGCGTTGAGCACGGTCGCCGACAAAAGCGGCCAGGACAGCGCGCGAGTCGAGATTTCAGGGCTCACCAAACGATTTCTGACTCCCGCGGGTGAGGTGTTCACGGCGCTGCAGGACGTTTCGTTCACCGTGGAGCCTGGCCAGTTCTGCGCGGTGGTGGGCCCGACGGGCTGCGGCAAGTCGACGACCCTGAGCATGGTCTCCGGGCTCGACCGGCCCAGCGAGGGCTCGGTCAAGGTCGGCGGCCGTGAGGTGGACGGTGTCACCGACGGCGTCAGCTTCATGTTCCAGACCGACGCGCTGCTGCCCTGGAAGACCGTCCTCGGCAATGTACTGATGGGCCCGGTCTTCCGCGGTGTCCCCAAGCAGAGGGCCCAGGTCTCGGCGCGCGACTGGCTGCGGCGGGTGGGCCTGTCCGGGTTCGAGGACCGCTACCCGCACCAGCTCTCCGGCGGTATGCGCAAGCGCGTGGCGATGGCCGCGGCGCTGATCAACGAACCGAAGATCCTGATCATGGACGAGCCGTTCGGCGCCCTGGACGTGCAGACCAAGGCGATCATGTCGACCGAGCTGCTGGGCCTGTGGGAGCAGATCCGTCCGTCGGTCATCTTCATCACCCACGACCTCGACGAGGCCGTGGCACTCGCCGACCGGGTCGTCGTCATGACGTCCAGCCCCGGATCGGTCAAGGAGGTCTTCGACATCGACCTGCCCCGCCCGCGCGGCGCGGTCCAGGAGATCCGCTTCCAGCCCCGCTTCATCGAACTTCAGCACCAGATCTGGGAAACGCTGCGCGAGGAGGTGGAGCGCGCCTACGCACGCACCGCAGGAGGTACGGCATGAGCACGACGTCCGCAGTTTCCGCCGCGCTGGTCAAGGACGGCACACCGTCCTCGGCCGCGGCCGCCGCGAAGCGGGCCGCCCGGCGGCGCACCGCGCTGGTGTGGGCGGGCCGTATCGGCCTCGCGGCCTTCGTCATCGGCGGCTGGCAGGCGTTCACCACCTGGGGGATCGTCGACCCGTTCTTCTTCGGGCAGCCGTCGGGCATCGCCAAGCGGCTGGTCGACCTCTTCCAGCACGGCACCGAGTTCGGGTCCTTCTACTCGAACATCTGGACAACGATCCAGGAGGCGCTCGCCGGCTTCGCCCTCGGGGCCGTCGCCGGCGTGATCTTCGGCGTCGCACTCGGCCAGAGCCGGTTCCTCGCCGATGTGCTCGGCCCCTACATCAAGGTGGTCAACGCGATCCCGCGTATCGTCCTCGGCTCGATCTTCATCGTCGCGTTCGGCATCGGTGTGCTGCCGAAGATCCTGCTCGCCGCGGTACTGGTGTTCTTCATCGTCTTCTTCAACGCCTTCCAGGGCGTACGTGAGGTCGACCGCAACATCCTCGCCAACGCCAAGGTGCTCGGCGCCTCGCAGGCGCAGATCATCCGGCACGTCACCGTGCCCTCCGCGCTCACCTGGATCATCGCCAGCCTGCACAGCGCCTTCGGCTTCGCCATCGTCGGCGCGCTGGTCGGCGAGGTGCTCGGCGCGCAGAGCGGGCTCGGCCTGGTCATCAAGACCGCGCAGAACCAGTTCGACCCCAACGGCGTGTTCGCGACGATGCTCGTCATCTCGGTCATCGTGCTCGGCGCCGAGTGGCTGATCAGCAAGCTGGAACACCGGCTGCTGTCGTGGCGCCCGCCGGCGCCGACCGAGGCGAACTCCCTCTGACGCCTGCGCACTTTCACCTCCTTCATCTCAGAACCCCCAGCTTGATCTCGCAACCCTCAGCAAAGGAATGTGGTCAGCCATGTCCAGACGACCCGTCGCCGTCGCCGCGTCTCTGCTCACCGTTCTCGCCCTCGGCACGGTCAGTGCCTGTTCCGGCAACTCGTCCGCCTCGAGCGGCGGTTCGGGCTCCACGCCGACCGTCAAGCTCATGGCCGGCGGCCTCGACAAGCAGATCTACCTGCCCTACCAACTCGCCCAGCAGCTCGGCTTCTACAAGAAGTACGGCGTCAACGTCCAGCTGAGCACCGAGCAGGACGGCGGTGTCGGCGCCGAGGAAGCCATGGCCTCGGGGCAGGTGGACATGGCGGGCGCCTGGTACAACCACACGATCGAGTTCCAGGCGAAGGGGAAGGCGGTCGAGGACGTCGTCCAGCTCTCCGGCGCCCCGGGCGAGCGTGAGATGTGCACCACGAAGTCGGGCGTCACCTCGGGAGCCGACCTGAAAGGCAAGACGCTCGGCGTCACCGACCTGGGTTCGGGCACCGACACCCTCACCCAGTTCCTGGCCGCCAAGAAGGGCGTCAAGACCAGCCAGTATCACCGGATCGGGGTCGGCGCGGGATCCACGGCCATCGCCGCGCTGCAGAACGGCAAGGTCGACTGCGTCATGACGACGCAGCCGACGGTCGCCGCGATCCAGAAGAAGGGTGTCGGTGCCTCCGCGATCGACCTGGCCACCACGGCGGGCGCCACGCAGGCGATGGGCGGTGCCTATCCCGCGGCCAGTGTGATCGCCCGCACCGACTGGGTGAACTCGCACAAGGACGCGACGCAGAAGGTCGTCGACGCGCTCGTCGCCACCATGCACTGGATCAACACGCACAGCGCGGCCGACATCGCCAACAAGCTTCCGGCGTCGTTCGTGTCGAACCAGTTGGTGACCAAGGCCGACTACATCTCGGCCCTGACCCAGGACAAGGGTCAGTTCCTCCCGGACGGCATCATGCCGGCCGGCGGTCCGAAGACCTCTCTGGCGACAGAGCAGTTGGTCGGCGACGTGAAGGGGTCGGTGGACCTCAGCAAGACGTTCACCAATGACTTCGCCATCCAGGCCAACAAGACCGAGGGCTTCAAGACCACCACGACCCCGGCAGGGCCGAACGGCTGAGCCTCGCCGATCACGGGGCCGCCCAGGTGCTTGCCACCTGGGCGGCCCCGGGCCGTGAGCACGAGCACTCGGGCGGGTACCTTCTGCGCCACGCCCGCATGTCCCCGCCCACCCGCTCGCAAAGGAGACCAGTGATGAAGCCGGTCACCACGTCCTTGCTCGCCAGGGCCGTCTGCGCCGCCCTCGCCCTGGCCGTGCCCGCCTGCAGCGGAGGAGGGGGCAGGTCCAGCGCCGCCGTCGCGTCCAGGAACGGCGACGGCACGCCCGCGGTGCGGATCATCGTCGGCGGCCTCGACAAGCAGATCTATCTGCCGGTGACGCTCGCCCGGGAGCTGGGCTACTACCAGGCGCAGGGTCTGGATGTGCGGTTCTACGACGAGCCGGACGGGGTCGAGGCCGAGACCGCCATGATCTCCGGCCAGGTGGACGCGGTGGTCGGGTTCTACGACCACACCGTCGACCTGCGGTCCAAGGGCAGGTCCACCGAGTCCGTCGTGCAACTGCTCCGCGCCCCCGGCGAGGTCGAGATGGTCCGCACCGACGAGGCGGGCAGCGTCAAGAGCCCGGCGGACTTCGGCGGCAAGCACCTGGGCGTGAGCGGCCTCGGCTCCTCCACCAACTTCCTCACCCAGTACCTGGAGGCGAAGCACGGCGTCAAGGCGGGCAGCGCCACGTCGGTCGCCGTCGGCGCCGGCTCCACCTTCGTGGCGGCGATGCAGAACAAACAGATCGACGCCGGTATGACCACCGAGCCGACCGTCTCGCTGCTGGAGCGGAAGAAGCTGGCCGAGCCGCTGATCGACCTGCGCACGGCCGCGGGCGCGAAGGCCACGCTCGGCGGCACCTACCCGGCCTCCTGTCTCTACCTCACCACCGGGTACGTCCGGAAGAACCCGGACGTGGTGCAGAAGCTGGTCGACGTCTACGTCGAGACGCTCAAGTGGATCCAGGCCCACTCCGCCGCCGAGATCGCCGACAAGATGCCGGCCGCCTACTACGCGGGCGTCGGCAAGGCCGTCTACACCAAGGCGCTCCAGAACGAGAAGGGCATGTACTCCCCCGACGGTCTGATGCCCGCCGACGGTCCCAGGACCGTTTACAAGGTCCTCGCCACCTTCGACCCGACGGTCAAGGGTCACAGCGTCGATCTGTCCAAGACGTACACCAACGGCTTCGTCAACAAGGCCAGGTGACAGCCCGCGCCGCCGTCACGTCGCCGGTCGCGCCGGGAGTGTCGAGGTGAACGGGGTGACGGGGCGTTCCAGTCGTTCCCCGTCCACGGTGATGTCCACCGCTTCGTTGTAGAAGGCGAGGAGGTCTTTGACGGCGCCCACCGCGGGCAGTGGCTCCGGGTAGCTCCAGACGAGGTTCGCGGGGGCGTCGCCGCCACCCCGCCACGACCAGTACTCGGCGGTGCCCTTGTAGGGGCACCCCGTGCTGAGGTCGCTGGGGACGAACAGGTCGAGGCGGACGTCCGCACGCGGGATGTAGTACCGCGTCGGCAGGCCGGTCTCGAAGAGCAGCACCGGACGGCGGGTGTCCGCGACGACCGTGCCGTCGATCTCGACCCGGACGTGACGGCTGCTCGGGAGGGCGTCCACGCGTTTGTGCGGATCGCGGGGGTGGATGAAGATCTCCTCGTCCTCCTCGTACCAGTGGTCGAGTCCCCGGCCGCTGCGGCTGAACCACTCGAAGGCGATGTGGCCGGCCAGGTCGTCGGCGGGGAACGTCCAGGCCGCGTTCTCCAGCAGTTCGCCGTCGACTTCGAGGTCGTAGAAGACCCGCGATCCGCTGTGTGTGCCGGTCGGCGGGTTCTTCGCCGGGCGGAGCAGATCCTCGCGGACCTCCCCGCGCGGGAACGCGTACAGCGGAACGGGCACTTCGGGCTCCCATACGAGGACGGGGTGCCGGCTGTCGACGACCGTGACCTCGCCCTTGCACCCGCGCACCCAGCGCTCGCTGGGCTCCCACAGTAGACCTTCCGCAGTTGTGAGGTTCATGGACCCTCACTACCCAAGGATCCGGCGCTTCTGCTCCTCGAACTCGGCCTCGGTCAGGACGCCTTGGGCCTTGAGTTCCCCGAGTTGCTTCAGCTGATCGATCCGGCCGCTCATGTCGTCGGCCGACGGGGCGGCCGACGGCGGGGGCGGCGCGGCGGGCGTGGGCTGCGGCGGGGCCTCCTGGTACTCCTGGTACTCCTGCTGAGCCCATCGCCCCTGCTGACGGCGTGACACACGGTTCGACACGGCGGTCGCGGTACCGGCCACCACGGCTGTGCGGGCGACCCCGCGAAGGAGACCTGGCACGGCGGTTTCCTCTCTGGAAAAGCGGCCCGCGAATCCGGAAAGCGGCCTGCGATATAACCACGCTCCCCTGACCGACGGGCAATTCTCGGCGCATGGGACACCTCCATTGGAGCACCGCACGGATTCCTCCGCACATCGGCATCGGCATCACCCCGCGGGAATTCCGCCGTTCTGCCGGTCGGTGACTCTCATGGCAAGCTGAAATGTGGACCACGGACCGGTCACAGGTCAGTGGTGAGGCCTACGTGGGAGGAGCTCGATATGACCACGACCGGAATGCACCAGCGACGCGAGACCGGGGGCGGCGGAGCGTGGGCGTCCAGCTGGACCGCCTTCGCCGCAGTCATGATGATCTTCGGTGGAGTGATGGCGATATTCGAGGGAATCTCCGCCATCGCCGAGGACGACGTCTTCGTCCTCACCCGCAACTACGCCTACAACTTCAATCTGACGAGTTGGGGCTGGATCCACCTCTCCCTCGGCGTCCTGGTCATTCTCGCGGGCGCCGCCCTGTTCACCGGAGCGATGTGGGCACGCGTGGTCGGAGTCGTCCTGGCAGGCCTGTCGATGATCGCCAACTTCATGTGGCTGCCGTACTACCCCGTCTGGGCCATCGTGCTGATCGCCGTGGACGCCTTCGTCATCTGGGCGCTGTGCGTCGGAATCAGCCGGCAGCCCCGCACCGAGTAGCCGAGCGCGCCGTCCCGGATGACCCCGCGGGTCGGCATTCGGCCGTTCAGCCCGGGTCGGCCCCCCGACCGGCTGACAGCGGACGTGCCAGCGGGCCGTCCCGACTCACCAGTGTTTTCGTTGTGGGGCGGATTCCTCCGAAAAGCGGATTCCTCCGACGGTCCGCGTCGCCACCCACAGGGAGACATGAGTGGAAACCAGCGGCAGTGATGGTCGCCGACCCCTTGCCTTCCCGCTCCTCAAGGGGCAGAAGGCGCTGGTGACGGGCGCGAATTCCGGCATCGGCAAGGCCACGGCCATCGGCCTCGGCCGGGTGGGCGCCGACGTGGTGGTGAACTACGTGTCCGGGCGGGACGCCGCGGAAGAGGTCGTACGCGAGATCGAGGGCTTCGGGGTGCGCGCCTACGCGCACGAGGCGGACGTGTCCCAGGAGGACCAGGTCGTCGACATGGTGTCCCGCATGGTCGAGGAGTTCGGGACCATCGACATCATGGTGGCGAACGCCGGGCTCCAGCGTGACGCCCCCGTCACCGAGATGACCATGGCCCAGTGGCAGAAGGTGCTGGACGTCAATCTGACCGGACAGTTCCTGTGCGCCCGCGAAGCGACCAAGGAGTTTCTGCGGCGGGGCGTCGTCCCCGAGGTCTCCCGTTCGGCCGGGAAGATCATCTGCATGAGTTCGGTCCACCAGATCATCCCGTGGGCGGGGCATGTGAACTACGCGTCGTCCAAGGGCGGGGTGCAGATGCTCATGGCGACCCTCGCGCAGGAGCTCGCGCCGCAGGGGATCCGGGTGAACGCCGTCGCCCCGGGCGCGATCCGCACGCCCATCAACCGCGACGCCTGGGACACCCCCGAGGCCGAGGCCGACCTCCTCCAGCTCATCCCCTACCACCGCGTGGGCGACCCGGACGACATCGCGAACGCGGTGGCGGCGCTCGCGTCCGACCTCTTCGACTACGTCGTGGGCACCACGATCTACGTGGACGGCGGCATGACGCTGTTCCCCGGTTTCGCCACCGGCGGCTGAAGCAGGGCCCCTCAGCCATCCCGTACGAGCCACCGAGGTCATGTGAACAGCGCAGTCGAGCACCTTCTCGCGGACGGTCCACCACAACTCCTCCCGGCCCGGGAGCTGATGGCCTTCACTCTGGCCTCCCACATCCTGCTCGTACCCTTCGGCGTGGCGCTGCCCGCCATCACGCTCCTCATGCACTACCGCGGGCTGCGCAAGGGCGACGCCATCGCCCTGCTGCTCGCACGGCGCTGGTCTGCGGTCATGGCCGTCCAGTTCGCGATCGGCATCGTGACGGGCACCGTGCTGTCCTTCGAATTCGGTCTGCTGTGGCCCGGGATGATGGGCCGGTGGGGCGACGTCTTCGGCTTCGGCTTCGGGATCGAGGCCTGGGCGTTCTTCCTCGAGGCGATCTTCATCGCCATCTACCTGTACGGCTGGCGCAGGCTCAAGCCGTGGACGCACTTCTGGCTCGGCCTGCCCCTGCCGCTGGCCGCCCTGATGGGGGCGTTCGGCGTCGTGGCCGCGAACGCCTGGATGAACACCCCGCGCGGCTTCACTCTCGACGCGTCCGGCAGGCCGGTGAACGTCAATGTGCGGCAGGCGGTCTTCACACCGATGTTCGGCCCCGAGTACTGGCACTTCGTGGTCGGCGTGGTCCTGACCGCCGGATACGTCGTCGCCGGGGTGTACGCGGTCGGCCTGCTGCGCGGCCGCCGGGACCGCTACCACCGGCTCGGCTTCACCTTGCCGTTCGCCGTCGCCGCGATCCTCACCCCCGTGCAGTTCGTGCTCGGGGACTCCATCGCCCGCTCCGTCTTCCAGAAGCAGCCCGTGAAGTTCGCGGCCACCGAGCTGGTGTGGAAGACCGACACCCGCGTACCGGAGTACCTCTTCGGGCGTCTGCACGCCGACGGGTCGGTCTCCGGCGGGATCAAGATCCCCCAACTGGACTCGGTCCTCGCCGGATTCAGACCGACCACCGAGGTGACCGGACTGACGTCGGTCGCGGCGAGCGACCGCCCGACGGTGATCCAGGCCACCATCGCCCACTGGGCGTTCGACATCATGGTGACCGTCGGAAGCCTGCTCGTGCTGCTCGCGCTCTGGTACGGCTGGTGCTGGCTGCGGCGTCGCGAACTGCCCCGGTCGCGCTGGTTCCTCCGGTGTGCCGCCCTCGCCGGCGCCGCCTGTCTGCTGACCGTGGAGTGCGGCTGGATCACGACCGAGGTGGGCCGGCAGCCCTGGATCGTCTACCAGAACATGCGGGTCTCGGAGGCGGTCACGGGCACCCGCGCCGCGTCCCTGTGGACGATGTTCGGCATCGTCGTGGTGGTCTACGTCCTCGCCTTCGGTTCCTTCCTGACCGTCCTTGCGAAGATGAGCCACCGCTGGCGGCTGGCCGACGAGGGCGCGCCCACGGCGGCCGGCGCCGAGGATCTGGAGGGCGGCACTCCCTACGGGCCCCGCCCGTTGTCGACCACCGCGAGCGGGGACGGGGGAGACGAATGATCGAGGACGTCGTCGCCTGGGTGCTGCTGGTGGCGGTGGCCGCCTACGCGTGTGCTGGTGGCACGGACTACGGTGCCGGCTTCTGGGACCTCGTCGCGGGCGGCGCCGAACGCGGCAAGCGCCCGAGGTGGCTCATCGACCACGCCATGGAACCCGTGTGGGAGACCAACAACGTCTGGCTCATCTTCGTCCTGGTCATCATGTGGACCGGGTTCCCGGTCCTGTTCCAGACGGTCTTCTCCGCCATGTGGCTCCCGCTGGCGCTCGCGGCCGTGGGACTCGTCCTGCGCGGTGCCGGCTTCGCCCTGCGCAAGCCCACGCGGCGCCTCGCCCGGCGCAGGATCTACGGCGCCGTCTTCGCCGTCTCCTCGCTGCTGACCCCCTTCTTCCTCGGCGCGGCGGTCGGGGGGATCGCCACGGGCCGGGTGGCTCCCGGCACGAAGGCGTCCGCCGACGCCTGGTCCAACGGGACCTCCGTGATCGCCGGGCTGCTCACCGTCGCCGCGACCGCCTTCCTCGGGGCGGTGTTCCTGACCGCCGACGCCCGCCGGTTCGACGCCCCCGACCTCGTCGGCTACTTCCGGCGGCGGGCCTGGTGCACTCTCGTCGTCCTCGCCGTGCTGGCGGTCGTCGGCCTCGCCGTGACCCACGACGACGCGCCCTACGTCTACGACGGGCTGACCGGTGGAATCGGTCTCGTCCTCGTACTCATCGCCGTCGTCAGCGCGTTGACCACCGCCTGGCTGCTGTTCCGCGTCGCGACGGGATGGGCGAGGGTCACCGCGATCGGCAGCGTGGCCCTCGTCGTCGTGGCCTGGGGACTGGCCCAGCGGCCCTATCTCATCCCCACCTCACTGACCGTGTCCCAGGCGGCCGGCGCGGCGACGACGCTGCGCTGGCTCATGCTGGTCACGGTCATCGCGGTGGTGCTCGTCGGGCCGCCGCTCGTCCTGCTCTACCGGCTGGACACCCGCGGGGCCCTCCAGCCCCTCACCGAGGTGGATCTGCGGCAGACGGCACCAGGGCGGGAACCCGAGAACCCGTGACCGGGGCCGGGGGCAGCGCCGGAGGCGGCGAAGGGGACGGGCAAAGGCCCCCGATCATCGTGGTCCTCGGCGTGTCGGGATCCGGGAAGACCACCTTCGGCCAAGCGGCCGCCGAGGACCTCGGCCTGACGTTCGTCGAGGGCGACGACTTCCATCCCGCGGCGAACATCGCGAAGATGACCGCGGGCCACGCCCTGGACGACACCGACCGCGCGCCCTGGCTGCGTGCCCTCTCGGAGCGCATCCGTCGCTCCGCCGAGGCCCGCGAGGGACTGGTCGTCGCCTGCTCGGCCCTCAAGCGCGCCTATCGCGACGAGTTCCGGGAGGCCGGGGGGCCGGCGTTGCGGTACCTGTACCTCGCCCTGGACCGGGCGACGGCCCGGGACCGTGTGTCCCGGCGCACCGGCCACTTCATGCCCGCCAGGCTGGTCGACTCGCAGTTCGAGACGCTGGAGCCGCTGGAGCGGGACGAGCCGGGCATGACCCTGGATGCCACGGCCGGCCTTCCGGTGAACCTCGCCCGGGTGCGGACCGCCGTCGAGCACTGCGCCGGGCCCCCGGGCCCCTGACGGATCAGACGCTCACGAGTGCGGTGGCGATGCCTCCAGAACGCGCGGGCGGCGGCCGTGTGCTACTCCGTCGCGTCCAGCGCGGCCAGCACGGCCGGCACGGGGATGCGACCGGAGGCGACCAGTTGGGCGCCGCCGCGGCGCAGGGCGGTGGCGAAGGGAGCGGCCCACAGGTTCTCGTAGACCAGGATTCCGGCCGAGTTGCCGGGCTCCAGGGCGCTGCCCGCCTCCTCGATGTCGTCCTCGCCCAGCAGGCCGGAGGAAGCTCCCTCGAAGACGGCGAGGTCGAGGGCTCCGTCGCCGGTGAGGTCGGCGATCTCCATGCCGACCACGGATCCGTCCTCTTCCTTCCTGACAAACATCAGATCAAGGATCCGGATGACGCCGCGGTCCACGAGGTCGACCAGCAGGGGAAAGCCTTCGCCAGTCATGCGGTTGCCGGGAAACTCGACGACTATATAGTCGATTGGGCCCATTTCGGCGAATTCATCGCTGACGGCAGAATCGCTCACGGCTTCACCTCTGGGTGGTCATGGAGTTTCCCCTGTCCCCGCATGCCTGCGCATCCACGGGCCCGAATTCCATTGCAGCATCGGACGGAAGGCGTCGCACCTCGGTGCGGTGTTCACCCGCCGGGCCGGTTCCGGGTCGCGGGATCGGATGCGTACGCCTCTGCTGTAACCATGACGAGCAGCCCGCCTCCACCGGACCCGGACCACAAGCCCCCCGAACCGTCCGGCGAGCAGCGGCTCTCGGCGCGGGAGCGCAACGAGTTGGACGAGCTGCGACACCGGGTGAGCGCTCTGGAGACCGGGGGGCCGGCGGGGGCCGCGCGGCACCACTGGCTCCGCTCGACGGGTTCGGTCCTGCTGATCCTCCTCGCCTCGCTGCTGTCGCTGCTGGCCGTCGTCGCGGTCTGGGCGAACAGCATCGTCCGGGACACCGACCGCTATGTCGCCACCGTGGGACCGCTGGCGAGCGATCCGGATGTGCAGAAGGCGGTCACCAACCGGGTCACCACGGCGGTCCTGGCGCAGATCGACGTGGACGCGCTGGTCAAGGATCTGGAGCGGGCGGCGTCGGAGCAGGGTGCCCCGCCGAGGATTGCCACGCTGCTCGGCGACCTGGGCGGCCCGATCACCAGCGGTCTGAAGAGTCTGGTCGGCGACACCGTGCAGCGGGTGGTCTCCAGCAAGGCCTTCGACACCGTCTGGGTGGACGCCAACCGCCGGGCCCACAGCGCGCTGGACAAGGCCCTCACGGGCAACGCCACCGGTGCGGTGTCCGCCAAGAACGGTCAGGTCACCATCGATGTGGCGCCGATCGTGGCCCAGGTCAAGGACCGGCTGGTCAGCGCCGGCTTCAAGCCTGCCGCTCGGATCCCGGCCGTACACACGGACTTCGTGGTGTTCGCGTCGAAGGACGTCGGCAAGATCAAGACGTATCTGCGGGTGCTGGACATCATCGGCGGCTGGCTCCCCGTCATCGCCGTGCTGATCGCCGCCGCGGGCGTGTATCTGGCCACCAACCGTCGCCGGGCCCTGATCGGGGCCGCGCTCGGGGTGTTCGCCGCCATGGTCGTGCTCGGCATCGTCCTGGCCGTCGCGCGGGCGGTCTATCTCGACCATCTGCCCGTCGGGACGTCCGAGGACGCCGCCGCCACGGTGTTCGACTCCCTGGTCAGGTTCCTGCGCGCCGGTGTTCGCGCGGTCGGAGCACTCGCGCTCGTGACGGCCGCCGGCGCCTTCCTCGTCGGGCCTTCCCGGATCGCCGTCCTCATCCGTACGGGCTGTCGCAGGGGCATCGGCGCCCTGCGCGACGTCGCCGTGTCGGCGGGGCTCCCGCTGGGTCCGGTCGGCCGGTTCGTGCACCGCTTCAAGCGGTGGATCGGCGCCGCGATCCTGGCGGTCGCCGCGGTCGTGCTGTTCACCTGGAGCTACCCGACCACGTGGGTCGTGGTGTGGACCGTGGTGATCGTGCTGGTCGCCTTCGCGATCCGCGAGTTCCTGGACACCGGCGCTCCCTCGGCCGCGGACACTTCGAAGCCGTCTTCTCCGGCGCCGTCCGCCCCTACGCCGTCCGCGTGACCTCGCGCCGGTGCCGGCGTTCGCCCACCCGTCGCCAGATCGCCCGCCGGCACTTGAGCGTGCCGGTCCCCGGTCCTCTCGGCGTGTTCCGAGAACACCGTGTCCACCGGATCGAGAACGATGGAGCCGTGGCGCTCCGGACCCAGGTCCCGCAGACCGCGCAGCACGTCGTTCGCGGCTCCGGTCAGGACGTCGCACTCGATGGCGTCACCGTCGGGGTTGCGTACGCTGCCCGTCTGGAGGCACACGTTCACGGCGCACGGCTCGTCGTCCAGCAGGGCCATGGCGCGTCGCGTGAGATCCGGCGGGCACACCGCGCGGACATGGATCATGTCCATCCGGACCTCCGCGTTTCGGTGCGGTGCGCCGGGTCGTGACGTGGACGGGTCGCTCCTTCATTGACGCGGCGGTACCTGCCCCCGGCAACTCGGCGTGCCGGAATCCGGCTTCTGTCGGAGGCTGGTGACATGCCGATGCCCGACGAGCTGAGCGAGGCCGAGTTCCGGTCGCTCTACCGCCGACTGCGCGGCACGGCCTCCGGTGGTGGCAGGCGCCGGGGCGCCCTGGACACGATCACCGCGGAACAGGTGCTGGCGGCCGTCCGCGAGGTGCGGTCGGGACGCACGGTGTCGCTCGCCGCCCCCGTGGAGACCCGTGCCGAACCCGACGACGCCGATCCGGCCGAGCACCGGCTCACCGCTCCGGCGGACGGCGAACCGGTCGCGAAGGGCGTGGACTTCGCGCGGGACCGCTTCGCCATGAACGTTCACAGCGATGTGGACAGTCACCTCGACGCGCTGTGCCATGTCATCTACGACGGCACGCTGCACGGCGGCATACCGGCGGCGGACGCGCTGTCGCCGGAGGGCGCGAGCGTCCTGTCGGTGGAGCTGGCCCGCGACGGCATCGTCGGACGCGGGGTCCTCCTCGACATACCCCGGGTGCACGGCCTCTCCTGGCTCGAACCCGGATCGAACGTGACCGCCGAGGACCTGAGCGCCGCCGAGACCCGGCAGGGGTTGCGGGTCGGTCGCGGAGACATCCTGCTCGTACGGGTCGGACACCGCCGGCGCCGCGAGGAGCTGGGCCCCTGGGACGTGGCCGCCGCCCGTGCCGGACTCCATCCGACCGCGATGGAGTTCGTGGCCGACCGGGAGGTGGCGGTGCTCGGCAGTGACAGCAACAACGACACGGCCCCGAGCGCGGTACGAGGGGTCGCGTTCCCGGTGCATGTGCTCGCCGTCCACGCCTTGGGACTGCATCTGCTCGACTATCTGCGGTTCGAGGACCTCGCGCCGATCTGCGCGCGGGAAGGCCGCTGGTCGTTCCTGTGCGTGATCGCTCCGCTCCGGCTGCCCGCGGCCACCGGCTCGCCCGTCAATCCCCTGGCCATCCTGTGACGACGCCGACGGTCACCGCCCGGCGATCCAGTGACGACGGCCGTCACCCGGCGGTCCCGTGAGAACCGCCATCACCCTGACAGTCCCGTGACAGCGGGCATCGCCCTGCCGGTCCGTGACGTCTGCCATCACCCTGACGGTCCGTGACGACCGCCATCACCCTGGCGGTCCGGTGATGGCGCCGATCCGGAGATGGCCGGCGCTCGCGTCAGCGGTGCCGTGATGGTCACCGTCACCCGGGCGGTGAGGTGAGGGGCCGTCACCCGGGCGGTGAGGTGAGGACCGGTCAGGGTCAGGCGGTCAGCTGGTAGATGCTCTTCCCCACCAGCCACAGCCCCAGCAGCAGGCACACCGTCACGATCGCCTCGTCCTGATGGCCCTCCAGCCACGTCCGCAGCCGCCCGAGCCGTACGCGGGAGGATTCGGGGGCGAAGGTCGCGTAGATCTCCATGGCCAGCAGGCTGGAGCTGGCCAGCAGGCAGTAGCCCAGCAACGCCGCGTACGAGGCGGCGTGGGAGAGGTCCGCCTCCACCACGGTGGCGGCACCGGCGGCCACCAGCCCCCAGGGCTGGAGGAACAGCGCCAGCCCGGCCGCCGTCCACGGGGAGATCCGGTCGAGCCGGGACATCATCCCGGAGGACTTGCGCCGCCTGCCCCTCCTGCGACGGGTGCGCTCCCCGTACCAGACGAGGCCGACGCCGATGGCGATTTTGGCGGCCAGGGCGGCCGTGGAGGGCGCCGACTTGGGCGGCGGCGGTTTCCCGCCGGTCATCAGCAGCACCAAGGCGATGATCGCGACGAAACTGGCCAGCCAGGTGAGGACGAAGGCCAGCCCGTTCCAGATCCCGCCCCGCGCGGACAGCACCAGCACGAACGCGGTGACCGAGAAGGGGTTCACTGCGATCGCCAGACCGATGAGGACCAGGTCAAGGACCATCGCTGCCCCCGCACGGCCGCGCCGGGCTCGGGGCGGCGCCGGATGCGCGCATGGCCCCATCGTCACCGCTCCCGCCCGCAGCCACAATTCAGCGGTGCCGTCCGGAACTCCTCGGGCGGCCTCTCCCCCGTACGGCGCAACGGCGCTCGCGCCGCAGGCGGGCGGCCGCCCTGGACGGCACCCTGGTGGCGTGGTCACGCCTCGGGGCGTGGAGCCCAGTCCGGACCCGGGAGCGGAATTGCGCGCAGGCAGAGGATCCGGCCCGCCCACCGACGGCGGGGCGGGCCGCCTGCGCGGGCGGGCCGCGGAGCTGGGGGCGCGACTGCGGCGGCTGCGCGCCGGCGCCGAGGAGCGCTTCCCGGTGATCACCCGTCTCACCTCGCACCTGATCGCGGTGAACCTGCTGGATTCCGCGACCCGGCTGGCGGCCCAGGTGTTCCTGACCGCCGTTCCGCTGCTCTTCGTGGTCGCGTCCTTCGCCCCGCGGGCGGTGCGCGACGAGATCGTCTCCTCCCTGCACGACGTCTTCGGTATCAACGGCTCCTCCGAACAGGAGCTGAGGAAGGTCTTCGAGGCCAATCCCGCGAACCTGCAGCAGAGCGCCGGAGTGGTCAGTTCGCTGATGGTGCTGCTCTCCGCCACGGCGTGCAGCCGGGCGATGCAACGCCTGTGCCAACGTGCCTGGCGACTGCCGGGTGCGAGCGCACGGATCGCCGCCTGGAGATGGCTCGTGTGGATCGCGGCCTGGCTGGTCATCCTCGCCCTGCAGGGACCGCTGCGCACCGGGTTCGGCGTGGGGGGATGGCTGGGCGTGCCGCTCCTGCTGATCGCCCAGGTGGGCGTCTGGTGGTGGACCCAGCACCTGCTGCTGGCCGCGCGCGTCCTCTGGCTGCCCCTGCTGCCCGGTGCGCTCCTGACCGGGGTGGCCATGACCACTCTGTCGGTGGTCGCCAAGCTGTACGTGCCCAGCGCGCTCAACCGCAGCCTGGACCGCTACGGGTCGCTGGGTGCGGTCTTCACGGTGTTGTCATGGCTGATCGGGCTCTGCGTCGTCATCGCCGCCGGGATCACCGCCGGGGCGGTCATCGCGCGGGAACCCGCCGTGTCCCGGCGCCTCGGTTCACCCGAATAGGCCAACTCGCCGGAAATATCCCCCAGGGATACCTTGGGTTTCGGGGCAGATGCCCACGGGGGCAGTGGGGACGGTGGCCCGCATGACCGACGCACAGCACTACGACGTCATCGTGGTCGGCACCGGTGCGGGCGGCGGCACGATCGCCCACCGGCTCGCGCCCACGGGAAAGCGGATCCTCCTTCTCGCACGCGGGGACTGTCTTCCTCGTGAACGCGACAACCGGTATTCCACCGCCGTCTTCGTCAAAGGGAAATACCGCGCGCCGGAATCCTGGTTCGACAAACACGGAAACCAGTTCCCGCCCGAGGTCAATTACTACGTGGGCGGCAACACCCCCGACAACCGCGTCACGCTGGACCGGGACGGCGGCATCCACCTGACCCTCGACGAGAAGAACAACATCGCAGGACCGAACCACCCGCGGCACGAACTGCGGGGCATGCGCGGCCACTTGGGCATGTACGAAGACCATCTCCTGTCGCGGAGCATCTACCTGCACAAGGGCATGCCCATCGGCGCCACGGCGCATCAGGCGGGCACCGTCCGCTTCGGCCGCGACCCCGCCGACTCCGCCCTCGACGTGGACTGCAAGGCCCACGACCTCGACAACCTGTACGTCGTCGACCCGAGCTTCTTCCCGAGCATCGGAACGGTCAACCCGTCGCTGACGGCCATCACCGACGCCCTGCGTGTCGGTGAGCGCATCGCGGACCGACCGCGATGACCTCGCGCCACCCGGCCGACGGCGTCATCCCGCACCGCACGCCCCGCGAGCGTGCCGAGACCGGCAAGGCCGCCCGGGCCGCCGTACCCCGCTCCAGTCACGCCGAGTTCACTCCCGCTCAGAAGCGGCCCGACCCCGTGGACGTCATCGAGACGCAGTCCGCGACCCGGGTGCCCGATCTCGTACCGATCCGCTACGGGAGGATGATCGAGTCACCGTTCCGCTTCTACCGGGGGGCCGCCGCCATCATGGCCGGCGACCTCGCCGACACTCCCCGCAGCGGGATCACCACGCAGGTGTGCGGCGACGCGCACCTGCTGAACTTCCGGCTGCTGGCCTCGCCCGAACGCCGCATGATGTTCGACATCAACGACTTCGACGAAACGCTGCCCGGCCCGTGGGAGTGGGACGTCAAGCGGCTGTCCACGAGTTTCGTCATCGCCGGCCGGGCGAACGGCTTCAGCGCCAAGGAGCGGGCCGATGTCGTGCGGTCCACGGTGCGGTCGTACCGCGAGTGGCAGCGGCGCTTCGCCGCGCTGGGCAATCTCCCCGTGTGGTACGCCCGGTTCGACGAGGACTGGGTGCGGACCCACGTCTTCCCGGAGACGAGCGCGCGGGCCCGCGAGCGCTGGTCGCGGTCGGTGGCGAAGGCACGCACCCGCGACAGCCTCCGGGCCTTCGAAAAGCTGACCCACGTCGTCGACGGGAAGGTCCGCATCGCCCCGGATCCCCCGCTGGTCACACCACTCCAGGACCTGCTTCCGGACGTCGAACGCGACGCGATGGAGGAGCTGATCCGCCGGATGATCGAACGGTACGGTCAGAGCCTCCCGTCGGACCGCCGGCTGCTGCTGGAGCAGTACCGGCTGGTCGACGTGGCCCGCAAGGTGGTCGGGGTCGGCAGCGTGGGCACCCGCTGCTGGATCATTCTGCTGCTCGGCCGCGACGACCAGGATCCGCTGCTCCTGCAGGCCAAGGAGGCCGACGAGTCGGTACTCGCACCGTTCGCCGGGGCGAGCGGCTGCCCGACGCAGGGCGAGCGCGTGGTCTGCGGTCAGCGGCTCATGCAGGCCACCAGCGACATCTTCCTCGGCTGGGCTCGGGCTGACGGCATCGACGGCGGCCGACGGGACTTCTATGTGCGGCAGTTGCGGGACTGGAAGGGCATCGCGGAGCCCGAGTCGATGGTGCCGGACGGGATGCGGGCCTTCGGTGAACTGTGCGGTGCCACGCTGGCCCGCGCGCACGCGAGGTCGGGGGACCGGATCGCCATCGCCGCCTACCTGGGCGGGGGTGAGGTCTTCGACCGGGCGCTGGTGACGTTCGCCGAGCGCTATGCCGACCAGAACGAGCAGGACCACCGCGCGCTCGTCGACGCCGTCCGTTCCGGGCGGGTCAAGGCTGAAACCGCCTGACACGCCTGACAAGGAGAGCAGCATGGATCGCTACCCGCCCATCGCCGACCACGGGCTCGTCGGGGACCTTCAGACCGCGGCCCTGGTCTCCTCCCAGGGAGTGATCGACTGGTTCGCCGCACCGCGCTTCGACTCACCGAGCATCTTCGCCTCGCTGCTCGACCACGACGGCGGCGGCTACTTCCTCCTCGCACCCGAACACCCCGAAGGCACCTGGAGACAGCTCTACTACCCGGACACCGCCATCGTGGTGACCCGCTTCATGTCACCCGACGGAGTCGGCGAGATCGTCGACCACATGCCGGTCCAGCCGGGCCCGACGGCGACCGACCGGCACAGCCTGGTGCGGGTCGTCCGCTCGGTGCGCGGCACCGTGCGCTTCACACTCGAATGCCGGCCGCGGTTCGACTACGCGCGGGCCGCCCATGAACTCGACCTGACGCACGACAGACCGCTGCAGGAGACGGCGACGTTCCGGGCTCCCGGGACGACCGCCTACCTCCAGGGCACCATCCCGCTCGAACGGGACGGGCAGGACGTCCGTGGGGCCATCACCCTCAACGCCGGGGAGACGGCGGCCGTGGTGTTCACCGTCTGCGCGCCGGACGGGAAGGCGCCACCGTCCCCCACCGTCGAAGGGATCACCGAAGACCTCTGGGAGAACGTCGACTTCTGGCAGAAGTGGGTGCGCACCTCGCGCTACCACGGCCGCTGGACGGACATCGTGCACCGCTCCGCGATCACCCTCAAACTCCTCACCTACGCCCCCACGGGCGCCCCGGTCGCCGCCGCCACCATGGGACTGCCCGAGCAGGTCGGCGGCGAGCGCAACTGGGACTACCGCTACACCTGGGTGCGGGACGGCTCCCTCTCGGTGCGGGCCCTGCTCGACCTCGGCTTCGTGGAGGAGGCCACCCGCTTCACCCGCTGGCTGGGCGACCGCCTGGCCGCCCGCGAGGGCCCCGACGACGAACCCCTCCAGATCATGTACCGGGTCGACGGCGACCCCCATCTGACGGAGGAGATCCTGGAGCACTTCGAGGGCTACCGCGGCTCCTACCCGGTCCGGGCCGGCAACGCCGCCTGTGACCAACTGCAGCTCGACATCTACGGCGAGGCCCTCTACGCCCTGGCCGAGGGCCGCGAGGTCGGCGAACAGACGGGCTACCACGGCTGGAAGGGGCTCGCCGCCACCCTCGACTGGCTCGCCGACTCCTGGGACCGGCCCGACGAGGGCATCTGGGAGACCCGGGGCGGACGCAAGGACTTCACCTACAGCCGGGTGATGTGCTGGGCCGCGTTCGACCGCGGCCTGAAGCTGGCGCACGCGTTCAGCAGGCCGGCCGACACCGTGCGCTGGACCCGGGCCCGGGACGCGATCCTCGAACAGGTCATGGAGCGCGGCTGGAACGACAAGGAGCAGGCCCTCGTCCAGTACTACGGCGGCGACGTCCTGGACGCCTCGCTGCTGCTCGTCCCCCGGGTCGGATTCCTGGCCCCCCGCAGCCCCGGCTGGCTCAACACCCTCGACGCCATGGACCGCGTCCTCGTCTCCGACAGCCTGGTCTACCGCTACGACCCCGGGGCCTCGCCCGACGGACTGCGCGGCTCCGAGGGAACCTTCAGTCTGTGCACCTTCCTGTACGTCGACGCCCTCGCCCGCGCGGGGCGCCTGCCCCAGGCCCGCTATGCCTTCGAGAAGATGCAGACGTACGCGAACCACGTCGGCCTGTTCGCCGAGGAGATCGGTCCCAGTGGGGAGCAACTGGGCAACTTCCCGCAGGCCTTCACCCATCTCTCGCTGATCATGGCCGCGACGACACTGGACGAGGCGCTCGACGCGCTCCATCGCTGAACACCGGGATTCCCGGCCCCTGCGACAGCAGTTCGGTGGTCACGAAGGACACCACGGCGGCGAGCACGATCACCGGCACCGTGCCCGAGTTGCCCACCATCAGCACGACCAGCACCACACAGCTGACCGGCAGCCGGAGCGCGGCGGCGGACGAGGCCGCCATGCCCGCCGCCACGCCGGGCACGACGCCGAGCCCCGGCAGCGGCGCGAGCAGGGCGCCCATCGCGCCGCCCAGGAACAGCGCGGGGAACACCGGACCGCCGCGCAGGCTGCCCAGGCAGAGCGCGTACGCGACGCCCTTGAACACCAGGACCGCCACCAGGCTGCCGACCGACCAGGCGTGCGGGTCGGTGGCGAGCTGTCCCAGGATGGACTGCCCCGACAGGGCGACGTCGGACGGCGAACGGCCGGTGAGGACCGCGTAGAGCGCCGCGCAGAGGGCCGCGCCGAGTGCGCAGAGCACCGTGTTGCGCAACGGCCGCGCGATCACGAGGCGCGCCGCGATCCGTCCGCCCGCGAGGATCCAGTGGATGGCCGCCCCGATGACGACCGCCATGAGTACCGACCACACCACGTCCCCGGCATCGAGGACGGAGGGCGCGGGCAGTCCGATCTCCAGGCTCCCGGTCTTCAGTCCGGTCCAGTCTCCGAAGCCGGTGAACACGATGGCGCCGATTCCGCCGGCCAGCAGGACGGGGAGCATCACCGCGAACAGCTGCGGCCCGCCCACTCCGGACACCTCCATCAGGAGCACGGCCGCCACCAGCGGACTTCCGAAGATCACGGAGATGGCCGACGCGGCGCCCGCGGCACCGAGCAACGCCGTGTTCGCCTCGGTCGCGGGAACGCGTACGAGATCCCGGAACAGCAGCGCCAGACCGCCGCCCAGAGCGATCAGCGGCGCCTCGGGCCCGAGCACGGCTCCCAGCGGCAGACTCGCCAGCGCGGCGAGGACCACGCCGGGAACGGCGTCCTTCGACGCGCCTCCGGGCTGCAGGCCCCCCGCCGGGATGTGTCCGCCCCGGCCGGGAAACCGCAGGACGACCAGGGCGACGACCGCACCCGACAGCAGAGCCGGCGGCAACGGCCACCACCACGGCGGATTCGACCACCCGAGATGGTGCGGCCAGTCCACCCAGATCAGGCGTTCCAGCTCGTGCAGCAGGACGAGGAACCAGAACGCGACCAACGACACCGGGATCCCGATCAGGCCGCAGAACAGCAACGTCCGCCGGTACGCGGGCTGCCGCAGCATGTCCCTCAGCTGCTCGGCCTCGCGGGGCTGATCTCCCGGGGCGGGCTCCGCCTGTACGGGCTTCGGTTCGGTGATGGGTCTTCTCCTGGGTCCGCCCGCAGCGATGCCGCCGGTCGGAGCGCGAGATTACCCACCACGTCGCCCATGCCACTCCCAGCCACGCGACACCACCCGGAAACCCTCCGGGTGGACGCGCCCACCGATGCCATCGCTGCCGCACGGCCACCCGGACCGTCGGTGGAGAAGCCGGCTCAGCGGGCGCGGGGGCCTGCCGCGCCGGAGTCCGGCCGGCCCGAAGTACGCAGCGTGCCGACCGTCTTCAGCAGCCGGTCGGCCGGATCCCGCAGCCTGGGATGGGCCAGGACCGTGTTGCGCAGGCCGCGCACCGGCCTGCGCCAGAGCCGGTGCGCCGTGGCCATCGGGTGGGGGCGGGTCGCGAACCCTTCGCCCACGCGCAGCTCCCGGGTCTTGAGCCAGTCCTTCCACTCCTTGTCGCCACGGCCCAGGTCCATGAGCCGCACGCCCTCCCGCCCGGCGGCCTCGGCCATCCGGAGGTGCATGATCAACCCGGGCGAGTAGTAGCGGAGTTCGGGGTCGTACGCGGTGAACCAGGCGGCGAACAGGGTGCGCGAGGTCGGTCCGAAGTGTGCGGCCACCGGCCGGTCACCGGCGTACAGCACGGACAGCACGCCGTTGAAGTGCTCCTCACGGACCCGGAAGAGATGGTCCACCAGGTCCACGATCCAGGGCCGCGCGAACCGGTCCATCCGTCCCGTCCTGCGGTACTGGGCGGACTTCCAGCGCATGAGGGTGCGCAGCACCCGCGGGTCGCGCTCGTCGTAGACGAAGCGCATCTCGCCCAGGTCGCGTCCCAGGCGGCGTTCCTTCTTCAGCGTCGTCTTGGCCAGTCCCGGGTAGGCGCCGCGCAGCCACTCGGCGTAGGTGCCCTCGCCGACCTTCAGGTCTATCGCCGGTGAGGCGAACGTCCCGGTGACATGTCTGCCGAAGGGTTTCTGCTCCTCGACGAGGTGGTCGAACTCGAAGACGGACAACCCGCAGGCCCGCAGCAGTTCCTGCGTGTCCCAGGTGACCCCGGGGCGGTGCACCAGGGCCTGACAGTCGGAGAGACCGAGACCGATGGCCCGGCCGACGCCCAGGGAGTTGCGCTCGTACGGGAAGAAGCCGACGGGCTCCCCTCTCTCGTGGAGGACCGCCACGTGCGCCCCGCCTCGGTACCTGTCGATCCCCGCCGCGAACTCCGGGGCCAGGAACGGGTTGGCGTAGTCGGGCGACTCGTCCATCACCCGATGCCAGGCCAGGAGGAGCGAACTGCCCAGCTCCTCCGGTCTGTGGATCGTGATCTCCACCTCAGATCAACCGCCCTTCCGCGGGCTCCGCGAGGGACGTACCGTTCGCGGCGCGGCCGCCTAAGGCGTGAGGATCGTTGTTCATCGATCGCACGGCCGACCGCCCCCCATTCCCCCATGACGCGTCTCGAACTGTTCCGCGAGGCTCAAACGTCGCGAATCAGTACGCAAGCTGTCAAGGGTGTCTGTCGTAACGGAAGAGTGGGAATTGGCTTGCCCGTGCCCGACCAGGCCGTCCGGCGCCCGGGCCCGACAGCGGATCGGAGGCCGATTCACTCCTCGTTCAGCCGGCGCATGAGGCGCCGCTAGGGGTGAAAGCCGTCGTGGGAGAGGCCCGATGGCCTGCCGCCGACCCGGCCGGGCCACACCACGCGCCACACCCCGGCGCAGGCGAGGGCGTCGCGCGGTTCCGCCTTGCGTGTGCCCGGGTGGACGCCGACGGTCTGCCGCACAAGGCCGACGGTCTGCGGTCCAAGGGCGACGGTCTGCGGTCCAAGGAAGTGGTCGCCGTGATCCTCGGCGGTGGTGCGCGGCGCCGCGGTGTCGGAGCCGCTGTGCGGTTCGCCGAGCCCGTCGGCGAGGCGGTGGCGCCCGGTCATGGCGTGCTCGCGGATGAAGTCGGGCCGGGCCTCGTCGCCCCAGCGGAGCACCGTGATCCCGCCGCGGTCACCGGCTCGGCGCGAGGCGGTCACCGGCTCGGCGCGACAGGCTCCTTGCCCGACCCCCGCCCGCCGCCTACGCTGACTTTGTGCCGCTAATAAACAAAGCCCGGTCGCACAGTGCCGTGCGGGGCCCCGACGACCTCACCCGCCTGCGTATCGCCATCACCGCCTTCTTCGCCCTCGACGGCTTCGTCTTCGCGGGGTGGGTCGTCCGCATCCCGGCCATCAAGGAGCAGACCGGCGCCTCGGCGAGCACCCTGGGACTCGCGCTGCTCGGCGTCTCCGCCGGAGCGGTGATCACGATGACGCTCACCGGCCGGCTGTGCCGCCGCTTCGGCAGCCATCCGGTGACCGTCGTCTGCGGCATCCTGCTGGCGCTGAGCGTGGCCCTGCCCCCGCTGACGCACTCGGCAGTCGCGCTGGGGTTGGTACTGCTGGTGTTCGGGGCGGCGTACGGCGGTATCAACGTCGCCATGAACAGCGCCGCCGTCGATCTGGTGGCCGCGCTGCGGCGGCCGGTCATGCCGAGTTTCCACGCGGCGTTCAGCCTGGGCGGCATGATCGGCGCGGGGCTCGGCGCACTGGTGGCCGGTTCCCTGTCCCCCACCCGGCACCTGCCCGCGCTCACCGTGATCGGCCTGCTGGTGACCGCCCTCGCCGGACGCACCCTGCTGAGTCACGAGCCTCCGGCGCCCCCGGAGCGCGGACAGTCGCGCGAGGAGCGCGCCCCGCGTCGCCTCGACGCACGCACCCGGGGGCTGGTGTTCGTCTTCGGCCTGATCGCCCTGTGCACCGCGTACGGCGAGGGTGCCCTGGCCGACTGGGGAGCCCTCCACCTGGAACAGGACCTGCGGGCCCACCCGGGCGTCGCTGCCGCCGGCTACTCCTGCTTCGCGCTCGCCATGACCATCGGCCGGGCCGGCGGTACGACGCTGCTGGAACGGCTGGGCCGCACACGGACGCTGGTGGGCGGCGGCGCCACGGCCGCCACCGGCATGCTGCTCGGCGCGCTCGCCCCCTCCGTGTGGGCGGCCCTGCTCGGCTTCGCGATCACAGGGCTCGGGCTCGCCAACATCTTCCCCGTCGCCGTCGAACGCGCGGGCTCCCTCGCCGGCCCCGGCGGTGTCGCCATCGCCTCGACCCTCGGCTACGGCGGCATGCTCCTGGGACCGCCCGCGATCGGGTTCATGGCCGACTGGTTCTCGCTGCCCATCGCCCTCACCAGCGTGACGGTACTGGCGGCGCTGGCCGCGCTCATCGGGTTCGGGACGCGCCGGGCGGCCGTGAGCTGACGACTCGTCGCCCCTGGGCCCTGACGGATGCCCCCCGCGGACGGGCGTGCCCCAGCTCACAGCGGGCGACGGGACCGGGCGGGAACAACCCTGGGGGACCGGCCGTTAATGAGTACGTGGCTGCGGAGGGGACAGTGTCCCCGGGTCTCACCTACAGCCCATGGGGACGATCGTCCGGCTGAAGCCCCATGGAGCGTTCCGCCGCGAGGCGACCGCCCTCCGTCGGCCACGACATACGGCCCCGGCTGGTCTCCCCCGTCCAGCCGGGGCTTCTCCTTGCCCGCCGCGGGTAACGCCAGCGGCCGGGTCGGCATACCGTGCCGTCGGCAGTGATCCCTGTCAGGTGCCGCAATACGCGTCCGTGGCCCCCGGAGCCCACTCGGTCCGGCACACTCGCCGCATGGAGATTCCGGAGTTCGTGGAGACCCTGGACCAGGAGGGCCGGTCGCTCGCCGCGGCGGCCGAGCAGGCGGGGCCCGACGTCAAGGTGGCGACCTGCCCGGGATGGCAGGTGCGGGATCTGGTGCGGCACACGGGCATGGTGCACCGGTGGGCGACGGCGTTCGTCGCCGAGGGCTACCCCACGTACCACCCGGACGGCGGTCTGCCCGAACTGGACGGCGCCGAACTGCTGGCCTGGTTCAGGGACGGCCATCGCCGCCTGGTCGACACGCTCGCGGCCGCTCCGCCCGACCTGTCCTGCTGGAGCTTTCTGCCCGCGCCCTCGCCACTCGCCTTCTGGGCGCGGCGGCAGGCGCACGAGACGACCATGCACCGGGTCGACGCACAGTCGGCGCTCGGCGAGACGCCGGACACGGTGACGCGGGGCTTCGCGGTGGACGGGATCCACGAGTTGCTGCGCGGCTTCCACGGACGTCCGAGGAGCCAGGTGCGCTCCCGAACGCCCCGTGTGCTGCGGGTGCGCGCCACCGACGCGGACGCGGTGTGGACCGTACGGCTGTCGCCCGAGCCGCCGGTCAGCGAGTGGGGCGTGGCGGCGGGCGGCGACGTCGACTGCGAGCTGGCGGGGCCCGCGGCACGGCTCTATCTGGCGCTCTGGAACCGGCTGCCGTTCCCGGACTTGACCGGTGACGCCTCGCTCGCCGCGCTGTGGCGGGAGAAGTCCGGCATCACCTGGGGCTGAGACACCGCCATCCCGATCAGGTCGGTCCGCGTACGGTCGCGGTCCGCGGGTGATGGCCTCCGGCCGGTGGTCCGCGGTGTCAGTCGCCGGTGACCGGCCCGTCCGCCAGCATCCGCGTCAGCACCGCCCGCTGCACCGGCAGCACCTCGGCATGGAGCGCTCGCCCCTTCGGGGTGAGGCAGACGGACACCCCCCGCCGGTCCTCCGGGCACATGCCGCGGGTCACGAGACCGTCCTTCTCCAGCCGGGCGATCAGCCGGGACAGGGCGCTCTGGCTCAGATGGACGCGGTCGGAGATCTCCTGAACGCGGTAGGAGCGGTCACCGTCGGACGCGGCACCCCCGGCCAGCACGTCCAGCACCTCGAAGTCGCTTGCGCCCAGCCCGTGTCGGTGCAGCTCACGGTCGAGCTCGCACAGGGTGCGCGCATGCACCGCGAGGATGTCACGCCACTGGTCCACGAGCACCTGCTCGGCCTTCTTCGCCGCCATGGGCGCACCGTAGCAAAGAATCGAGTTTGTTGCATCGGAATTAAATGCACTTGCATTCGATGCATGTGCATGTACTGTCTCCCGCATGACCTCTCCGCTCACCACCCCCACCACCGAGGGACGCTGGACCCCGCGGCTGTGGGGCACCCTGCTGGTGCTCTGCGCCGCGATGTTCCTGGACGCGCTGGACGTGTCGATGGTCGGCGTCGCGCTGCCGTCCATCGGCTCCGAACTCGACCTCTCCACCTCGACGCTGCAATGGATCGTCAGCGGCTACATCCTGGGATACGGCGGACTCCTCCTCCTCGGCGGCCGCACCGCCGACCTGCTGGGCCGCCGCCAGGTCTTCCTGGTGGCCCTGGGCGTCTTCGCGCTCGCCTCGCTGCTCGGCGGGCTCGTCGACTCGGGCCCGCTGCTGATCGCCAGCCGCTTCATCAAGGGCCTGAGCGCGGCGTTCACCGCCCCGGCGGGCCTGTCGATCATCACCACGACCTTCGCCGAAGGTCCCCTGCGCAATCGCGCGCTGTCGATCTACACGACCTGCGCGGCCACCGGCTTCTCGATGGGCCTCGTACTGTCCGGCCTGCTCACCGAGGCCAGTTGGCGCCTCACCATGCTGCTGCCCGCGCCCATCGCACTGCTCGCCCTGCTCGTCGGTCTGAAGCTGCTGCCGCGCAGCGAACGCGAGAAGGACCACAACGGCTACGACATCCCCGGCGCCGTCCTCGGCACGGCCTCGATGCTGC
Organism: Streptomyces olivochromogenes; assembly: GCF_001514115.1. GTDB lineage: Bacteria > Actinomycetota > Actinomycetes > Streptomycetales > Streptomycetaceae > Streptomyces > Streptomyces olivochromogenes. The sequence goes on along the minus strand of NZ_KQ948459.1, from coordinate 234,910 downwards.
TGCTGGTGTTCACCGTCGTCCAGGCCCCCGAGGTCGGCTGGGCCTCGACCCGTACCCTCCTGTCCTTCCTCGTCGTGGCCGTCCTGCTCACCGTCTTCGTCCGTGTCGAGCGGCGTTCGGCGGGGCCGCTGATCCGGCTCGGCGTGCTCCGCTCGGGCAGTCAGATCCGCGCCCAGCTCGGCGCGATGGCGTTCTTCGGCTCGTACGTCGGATTCCAGTTCCTGGTGACGCTGTACATGCAGTCGCTGCTCGGCTGGTCGGCCCTGCACACCGCGCTCGCCTTCCTGCCTGCCGGGGCGCTGGTCGCGCTCTCCTCCACGAAGGTCGGCGCCGTCGTCGACCGCTTCGGGACCCCGCGGCTCATCGCGGTGGGCTTCGTGTTGATGGTCGTCGGCTACGCGCTGTTCCTGCGCATCAGCCTCGACCCGGGGTACGCGACCGTGATCCTGCCGACCATGCTGCTGATCGGCGCCGCCTGCGCGCTGATCTTCCCCTCGCTCAACATCCAGGCCACCAACGGCGTCGACGACCACGAGCAGGGCATGGTCTCGGGTCTGCTCAACACCTCCGTCCAGGTGGGCGGCGCCCTCTTCCTGGCCGTGGTGACGGCCGTCGTGACCGCGAACTCCTCGGCGGGTTCCTCGCCGCAGGCCGTCCTCGACAGCTACCGGCCCGGTCTGATCGTGGTGACGGGGATCGCCGTGGCGGGGCTGCTGATCACGCTGCCGGGGCTGCGGACCCGGCGCCCGCGGCAGACCGTCGTGGTCGCACGGTCCGTGGGGAACGACTCCGTGGGCAACGACTCCGTACGGGAGGACTCGCAGGGTCGGGTGGCGATCGGCGACTGATCCGGTTCGCCGGCGACCTCAACTCACCGCGTCGACGCGGCACTTCGGCCAGGCACTTCGACCCGACGCGCCCGGCGGGCAACCCCTTGCCCGCCGGGCGCACTGCCGTGACAGACTCGGACCATGGGGAGACGCACGCAGGAGCAGCGGGACGCGATGACGGTCGAGATCGGGTACGCGCTCCTCAGCGCGACCTTCGCGGCGGGCCTGGCGCTGGGCGCCGTATCCGGCCCCGCGCTGCTCTTCGATCTCCCGCTCACCGTCGAGAAGGTCCTGATCACCTCGGGGGTACTGCTGGCCACCGCGCTCTTCGCGGTACGTGTGGTCACGGTACTCGTCCGCTTCGGACGCGCGGCCGGCACTCACCCGAGCCACCCCGGCCGCACCAACCCCGACTCGTAGGCCAGCACGACCAGTTGGGCCCGGTCACGGGCGCCGAGCTTCACCATGGTGCGGCTGACATGGGTCTTGGCCGTGAGCGGACTGACGACCAGACGCCGCGCGATCTCGTCGTTCGACAGTCCGATACCGACCAGGGCCATCACCTCCCGCTCCCGCTCGGTGAGCCGGACGAGCGACTCCGCGGCCGCGGGCTCCTTGGAGCGGGCCGCGAACTCCGCGATCAGACGGCGCGTCACGCCCGGTGACAGCAGTGCGTCGCCGCCGACCACCGCCCGTACCGCGCGCAGGAGTTCGTCGGGCTCGGTGTCCTTGACGAGGAAGCCGGAGGCGCCGGAACGGATCGCCTCGAAGACGTACTCGTCGAGCTCGAAGGTGGTGAGCATGACCACCTTCACGTCCTTCAGGTCCGGGTCGTCGGTGAGGCGCCGGGTCGCGGCGAGGCCGTCGAGCAGCGGCATGCGGATGTCCATCAGGACGACGTCGGGGCGCAGTTCGCGCACCTTGCGCACCGCCTCCTCACCGTCGGCCGCCTCACCGGCCACCTCCAGGTCCGCCTGTGCGTCGAGCAGCGCCTTGAAGCCCGCCCTGACCAGTGACTGGTCGTCGGCGAGCAGGACGCGGATCACCGGTCCCCCCGCGCCGTCCATCGGTCCTCCCCCGTCGTCCACCGATCCTCCCGCGCCGTCCACCGGCTCTCCTGCGCCATCTGCCGGCTCTCCTTCAGCGTTCACCGGTCCTCCTCGACCTTCAGCGGGAGCACGGCCAGCACCCGGAAGCCTCCGTCGTCGCGCGGGCCCGCCTCGATCGTGCCACCGAGGGCGACGGCCCGCTCCCGCATACCGGCCAGCCCGTTGCCGCTGCCACCCGCGTCGGTGCCGGTCGCGGGCCCGTCGTCGTCGATCCGCAGCCGCAGCGCGCCCTGCGCGGATTCGAGCCGCACGCGCGCGTGCCGCGACCCCGAGTGCCGTACGACATTGGTGAGGGCCTCCTGGACGATACGGAAGGCGGCGAGGTCGGTACCCGGCGGAAGCTTCGGAACGCCGCCGGGTTCCTCGATCCCGACCGTCAGACCCGCGCTCGCCGCCTGTTCGACGAGTTCGGGGAGCCGGTCGAGCCCGGGCGCCGGCGCGCGCGGCGCCTCCCCCGGCGTACGGAGTGTGTCGAGCACCTGGCGGACCTCGCCGAGCGCCTCCTTGCTGGCCTCCTTGATGGTGGTGAGCGCCGTGCGCGCCTGTTCCGGGTCGGAGTCGAGAAGCGCGAGGCCGACGCCCGCCTGTACGTTGATCACGGAGATGCTGTGGGCGAGGACGTCGTGCAGTTCACGGGCGATCCGCAGCCGCTCCTCGTCGGCGCGCCGGGCGGTCGCCCGCGCGCGTTCGGCGCGGTCGCGGGCCCACTGCTCACGGCGTATCCGGGCCAGCTCCGACGCCACCAGGATCACCACCCCCCAGGTGACGAAGCCGAGTTCCTGGTTCCAGGAGCCGGCCCGGTCCCCCGCGGGCGGCAGCCATCGGTAGAGCCAGTGCCCCACCAGCACATGGCCGACCCACAGCATGCCGACGGCCGTCCAGGCGGCCCAGCGGTGCCCCGCGACGACCGCGGCGAAGCAGCCGACCGCCACGGTGACGAAGACGGGCCCGTACGGATATCCGGCGCCCAGATAGACCAGCGTCGCCGCGGCCGTCCCGAAGACGACGAACACCGGGTACCGCTGCCGCCACAGCAGCAGGCCGGCACCGAGGATCAGCAGCGCCCTCGCGAAGAGGTCCAGGGGGGTGCGTTCGCCGTCCTGGGCGTGCGCCGCGAACTGGGAGCCGCCCAGCACGAAGACGGTCAGCAGCAGGGTGGAACGCCACGGCCACCGGCCACCGTGCCCGCCGTGCCCGCCGCCATCGTCCTCGCCGCCCCATCGGTGCCACCCCGGTGGCCCGTGCCGCCACCACGGCGGTACCCCGCCCCGCGCCGGGGACCTGGGGGTTCGCTGCTCTTCCATGACGGTCACGCTAGACGGCACGGGCCGCCGGGGGCGTCAGCCGGACGAGGTGATCACGCGTACTCCCCACGGAGTACCGCCGATCTCTCAAGGGAAATCTCAATGGAAGAACGGAACAACACCCGGTCGCCGTCAGGGACCGCCCGTACCGTTCCCCTTGGCCGGGGTCCCGGTCGGCTCGGGGTACACCAGGCCCACGCCGTGGGCGAGTTGGTCCACCGCGTGCCGGAAGAACGGCTCGCGGTCCTCCACGAGCCGGTTGAACTGCCCGAACAGCTCGAACCCGATCAGCCCGAAGAGCTGGGCCCACGCGGCGACGAGCGCCGCGACCGCCTCGGGCGGCAGGTCGGGCGCGAGGTCGGCGGCCATCCGCTGCGCCTCGGCCTTCAGCTCGGGCGACAGCGGGGTGCGGGCCACTCCCTTGCCCCGATACGCGTCCCGCACGATGCCGACCAGCAACAGCCCCACGCGGGAGGCGGCCGGGATGGTCGTGTCCGGTGCGGTGTAGCCGGGCACGGGCGAACCGTAGATGAGCGCGTACTCGTGCGGCTGCGCCAAGGCCCAGCGGCGCGCCGCCACACACACCGCGATCCAGCGTTCGCGCGGCCCGGCGCCCGCGACCTGCGCGTGCGCCGCCTCCGCGCTCTCGCCGAGGGAGTCATAGGCGTCGATGATGAGCGCGGTCAGCAGGTCGTCACGGCTGGGGAAGTAGCGGTAGAGCGCGGAGGAGACCATGCCGAGCTCCCGGGCGACGGCTCTGAGCGACAGCTTGGCGGCGCCCTCCGCGGCGAGCTGTCTGCGCGCCTCTTCCTTGATGGCCGCGGTGACCTCGATCCTGGCTCGGGCGCGTGCTCCGCGTGCGGTACTCATGCGGGAAAGTGTGGCACGTTTTCAGAGCAGTGCACACAAACGAGAGCAGTGCACACAAACGAGATCGCCGCACGCAATCAAGAGCGGCGCACACGAACGAGAGCAGCGCACAAGAACGAGAGCACTGCTCTTGATTTGGATCACCGATCTCATGCAGACTGCTCACAAGCGAGAGCAGTGCTCACAAAAGCGAGCAGCGCTCCCACTCAGAGAGCGGCGCTCTCGCAACCGATGGGGGTCATCATGTCCACGCACGTCCAGAAGCCCGGCTGGTTCACCGTCAACGTCTTCAACCGCTGCGTGGCGTTCCTGACCCGCCGCGGTCTCAGCATCTGGGGCTCCCGGGTCCTGGCCGTCCGTGGCCGCAAGAGCGGCGCGTGGCGCACCACCCCGGTCAATCTGCTCACCGTGGACGGACAGCAGTACCTGGTCGCCCCCCGCGGCCACGTCCAGTGGACGCACAACATGCGGGCCGCGGGCGGCGGCGAGCTGCGCCTCGGCAAGAGGGTGGACACGTTCACCGCGACCGAGGTCGGCGACGACGACAAGGTTCCGCTGCTGCGTGCCTACCTCAAGCGCTGGAAGGCGGAGGTCGGTGTCTTCTTCGGTGGCGTCGGCCCCGACTCGTCCCCCGAGGAGCTGCGGCGCATCGCCCCCGACCACCCGGTCTTCCGGATCACGGTCACGAGCTGACCGGCCGGGAGCCGACAGCCACCCCCTCAGCCACCGGCCACTTCACGGGCACGGCTCCGCGACCACCGGCCACCGACCACTCGACGGACGCGGACGCGGCCACAGCTCCGCGACCAACCATCACTCCGTGGTCGCAGTGCTCTCGGCAACCGTCGGCGCGGCGACGGCCGATCGCCGGTCGAACGCGGACAGGGCGCGCCCTGCCATCGGGTGGGAACGCACCAGCTCGCCCAGCGTGGTCGACCCACGGGTGATCCCGGCGAACGCCCTCCAGGCGGGCCGGAAACTGGTGATCGCCGCGTGGAGCATGCCCGGCCGGCGCTCGAAGGCCGCGAGCATGCTCTTGCCGACGGCCATCTCGACGCCGAGCCCCGCCTTGATGGCGAAGGCGTAGTTGAGCGCCTGGCGCCGGGTGTCCACCGCGTCGTGCGCCTCGGCGATCCGTACCGCCCACTCCCCCGCGAGCCGTCCGGAGCGCAGCGCGAAGGAGATGCCCTCGCGGGTCCAGGGTTCGAGCAGCCCCGCCGCGTCGCCGCAGACCAGTACGCGCCCGCGCGACAGCGGGGAGTCGTCGGCGCGGCAGCGCGTCAGGTGCCCGGAGGAGATGCTCGGCTCGAAGCCGGCGAGCCCGAGCCGGGCGATGAAGTCCTCCAAGTACCGCTTGGTGGCGGCGCCTTCACCGCGCGCGGAGATCACGCCGACGGTGAGTGTGTCCCCCTTGGGGAACACCCAGCCGTAACTGCCCGGCATGGGACCCCAGTCGATCAGGACCCGTCCCTGCCAGTCCTCGGCGACCGTCTCCGGCACCGGGATCTCCGCCTCCAGGCCGAGGTCGACCTGGTCGAGCTTCACACCGACATGCGCCCCTATGCGGCTGGCGCTGCCGTCCGCGCCGACGACCGCCCGCGCCAGCACGGCCTCGCCGCCCTGGAGGACGACGGCGACGGTACGCCGGTCGGGCACGGCGGACCCGTGCTGTTCGACCCGCGAGACCGTCACTCCCGTGCGCAGCTCGGCGCCCGCCTTCTGGGCGTGCTCGACGAGCTGCTGGTCGAACTCGGGCCGGTTGATGAGCCCGAACAGCATCTGCTTGGAGCGCCGGGTGCGGGTGAACTTGCCGTCGAGCGAGAACGTGACCGCGTGCACCCGGTCCTGGAGCGGTAGCTCGAAGCCGGGCGGCAGGGCGTCGCGCGAGGGGCCGATGATGCCGCCGCCACATGTCTTGTAGCGGGGCAGCTCCGCCTTCTCCAGCAGCAGGACGCTGCGTCCCGCGACCGCTGCCGCATAGGCGGCCGAGGCGCCCGCCGGCCCCGCGCCGACCACGACGACGTCCCACACCCGCTGTTCGTCGTCCGCCGAAGAGTTCTCGCTGCTCACGATGGTCTACTGCTCCCAGTCCAGCCGTCTGCCGCCACGGTCCCAAGCATCCTACGGCGGGCATCGCCGCAGGCCACTGTGGGAGGATCGGGGGCGTATGCGCCCTGCACACCAGGGACGCGCGTACGCACCACCCGATCACTTGTACACAGAAGTACAACGTCGCACCTACAAGGAGCGTGCCCATGTCGTCGAATCCGGTCGCCGAGACCGTCGCCTCGCTCATGCCCAGGGCGCAGGCGGAGCTCACCGAACTGGTGGCCTTCAAGTCGGTGGCGGACTTCGACCAGTACCCGAGGAGTGAGAGCGAGGGCGCCGCGAACTGGGTCGCCGACGCGCTGCGCGCCGAGGGTTTCCAGGACGTGGCGCTGCTGGACACCCCGGACGGCACGCAGTCGGTGTACGGCTTCCTGCCCGGGCCCGAGGGCGCCAAGACCGTGCTGCTGTACGCGCACTACGACGTGCAGCCGCCGCTGGACGAGGCTGCCTGGACGACCCCGGCGTTCGAGCTGACGGAGCGCGACGGCCGCTGGTACGGGCGCGGCGCCGCCGACTGCAAGGGCGGGTTCATCATGCACCTGCTCGCGCTGCGCGCGCTGAAGGCGAACGGTGGCGTTCCGGTGGGCGTCAAGGTGATCGTCGAGGGTTCGGAGGAGCAGGGCACGGGCGGTCTGGAGCAGTACGCCGAGCAGCACCCGGCGTTGCTGACCGCCGACACCATCGTCATCGGTGACGTCGGCAACTTCCGGCTGGGTCTGCCGACGGTCACTTCGACCCTGCGCGGGATGACGCTCGTTCGCGTGCAGATCGACACGCTGGAAGGCAATCTGCACTCGGGCCAGTTCGGCGGGGCGGCGCCCGACGCGCTGGGCGCGCTGATCCGCGTACTGGACTCGCTGCGCGCCGAGGACGGTTCGACGACGATCGACGGGCTGACCGGGGACGCCCGCTGGGATGGGTTGCAGTACGAGGAGGAGGCGTTCCGCAAGGACGCCAAGGTGCTGGACGGGGTCGAGTTGATCGGCTCGGGTACGGTCGCCGATCGCATCTGGGCACGTCCGGCCGTCACCGTGCTCGGCATCGACTGCCCGCCGGTCGTCGGTGCCACTCCGTCCGTGCAGGCGGGCGCGCGTGCGCTGGTGAGCCTGCGGGTGCCGCCGGGCGTGGACGCGGTCGAGGCGAGCAAGCTCCTGCAGGCGCATCTGGAGGCGCGCACGCCGTGGGGCGCGCGGGTGAGCACCGAGCAGATCGGCCAGGGCCAGCCGTTCCGCGCCGACACCTCCAGCCCGGCGTACACGGCGATGGCGGAGGCGATGGCGGTCGCCTACCCGGGCGAGGAGATGCAGTCCGCGGGCCAGGGCGGTTCCATCCCGCTGTGCAACACCCTCGCCTCGCTCTACCCGCACGCGGAGATCCTGCTCATCGGCCTGAGTGAGCCGAAGGCGCAGATCCACGCCGTGAACGAGAGCGTCTCGCCCGACGAGCTGGAGCGTCTCTCGGTCACGGAGGCGCTGTTCCTCCAGAAGTACGCGGCGAGCTGACCACCCGGCCGAGAGGGTCCTCGCCACCCGGCGAGGACCCTCCGGCTCGGCCTGGTGAACGGCCCCGGAGCGACCGTCCCGTTGCGCGCCGAGACGTACGGCGACGTCTCCACCGCACTCGCTCTGTACGAACCACTGCGTGAACAGCCTCCGCTCCGTGCGCCGTTGACCATCGGTGCCGGATCGCCCTGTGTCCGTACACCGTCGACGTCGGCCGAGGGGCGGCCCGGTCTCGACGTCAGCCGAGCGGTATACCGGCCTCCAGATACAGCGCGGCGCCGCGCTCCCGCGCCCGCAGGGCCCAGCACAGCCGCTCGTAGCGCACCGGCGGCAGCAGGTCCGCCGCCTCCCGCTCGGTCACGAAGCGCCAGGCGCGCAGCTCGGGGCCGGGCAGCAGCAGCCGGTGGGCCTCGCCGGAGTCGAGGCGGCCGCCGTCGAAGAGAAGGCGCAGACCGCCGTAGCCGGGGGGTGCGGGCGGCTCCCAGTCCACCACCAGCAGACCGGGTACGTCCTCGAGCCGTATGCCGGTCTCCTCGGCGACCTCGCGCATGCCCGCGCGCGCGGGAGCCTCCCCCGGTTCGACGACGCCGCCGGGAAACTCCCAGCCCGCCTTGTAGGTGGGGTCGACGAGCAGCACCCGGTCCTCCTCGTCGAAGAGGAGGACTCCGGCGGCGACGGTCTCGGAGGTCGGTTCGGGGGTCTGCACGATGTCGCACGCCGACGCGTCACCGGTGCGTACGGCTTCGGCGACGCGCAGCGCGGTGTCGTACGGGGTGAGGGCGCTGGTGTCGACGGGGTGGGCGTCGGCGGTGAGCCAGGAGGCGAGCGCCGCGCGGTAGGGCTCGATGTGGTCGTAGGACCACTGGCGCACCCGTATCTCGCCGTCGGGGAGGTCCTCGGGTATCTCCCGGCCGGCTATGCGCGCCCGCAGGATCGTTTCCGCCGGGGCGAGGAGCACATGGCGTACTTCGATCCGGCGCGAGGCGAGGCCGCCGAAGATCTCGTCACGGTACTCCTGGCGCAGCAGGGTCATGGGAACCACGAGCACGCCGCCGAGCTCCGCGAGCAGGGCGGCCGCGGTGTCGACCACCAGGCGCCGCCAGATCGGCAGGTCCTGGAAGTCGCCGACTTCGGCGAGGCGTTTGGCGGGCAGCAGGTGCGCGAGCTCGCCGCCGATCACCTCGGGGTCGAAGAGCGTGCTGTTCGGGATCAGGTCGATCAGTTCCCGTGCGGTGGTGGTCTTCCCTGCACCGAACGCTCCGTTGATCCAGACGATCACGGACAGTTCCCCCTCTTCTATTGGCCCCCTGAGGCTTGCCCGCTTCACCCTGCCACGGAAACCAGCCGCAGATGAGGGAGCCGACAGCGCGGCGCCGGTGTTCCGTCCCGGGGAGCACCGGCGCCGCCTGTCGTTCCCTCGCCTCAGTCGTTCTGGCCGAGCGTGGTGTCGTCCACGGCCAGGCTGTCGCTGCCGAGCGTGTGGTCGAGGCTGCTGAGCGTGTCCTTGACGGGCAGGTCGCCCAGGGAGTCGCCGTCGACGGCGTGGGACGGGGTGATCGCCGCGACGACGAACCCGGTGGCGAGGGAGGCGATGGCGAGCATGCTGCGCTTCTTCATGCCCGGTTCAACTCCGAACGCGACAAGGAGTCACGGGTGGGTCACGCAACTCCCACTCCTCCACTTCGGACACTTCGGCAGCACTACCGTCACCCCACTCGAAACACCTCAGGGGGGACGACATGACCAACCCGTACACGGCACCACCCGCCGCATCGACCCGCACCGCCCCGGGCTGGGCCCGCAAGCGCTACGTACTGCCCGCGCTGGCCGTGGCCCTCTTCATCGGCGTCGGCATCGGCAACAGCGGCGGAAACACCACCGAGTCCGCTACGGCGAAGCCCGGTCCGACCACCACCGTCACCGCCACGACGACCGCGACCGCGACGCGGACGGCCACGGAGACGGTCACGGCGACGCCCGCAGCGACCGTGACCGTGCGGAGCACGAAGACCGTACGCGCGACGGTCACCGCGCAGCCCGCCGTCGCGGGCGGTGGCGGCAGCGACGACAGCGGCGGGGGCTCCGTGTACTACGAGAACTGCGCCGCGCCCGTCCACGTGGGAGATCCCGGCTACGGCCGCCACCTCGACCGCGACGGGGACGGCGTCGGCTGCGAGTGACGCGCGGATCAGCCCTTGGTCGACCCCAGTGTCAGCCCCGCGACGAAGTGCCTTTGCAGGAGCAGGAAGACCAGGATCGTGGGGAGGGCGACGAGGACGGAGCCCGCGGCCAGCAGGTTGTAGTCGGTGAAGAACTGGCCGCGGAGGTTGTTGAGGGATGACGTGATCGGGAGCTTGTCGGGGTTGGAGATGAAGATCAGGGCCCAGAGGAAGTCGTTGTAGATCCAGGTGAACTCGAGGGTCCCGAGGGCCGCGAGGGCGGGGCGGCACAGCGGGAGGGTGATGCGCCAGAACTGGGTCCACACGCCCGCGCCGTCGACGATGGCGGCCTCGAGGATCTCCTGCGGCAGCGTCCGCATGAAATTGGCCAGCACGAAGACGCAGAAGCCCATCTGGAAGCCGATGTTGACGATGATGACGGCCCAGTAGGAGTCGTACATCGTCAGCGAGTCGGACATCCACCACGGCAGCGGGATCCTGTTGAACAGGACGTACAGCGGGGTGACGATGACCTGTTGGGGCAGCAGGTTGCCCGCGGTGAAGAACATCAGCAGGACGAGGCCCCCGCGCAGCTTCAGCCGGGACACGGCGAAGGCGACGAACGAGGCGAGGAAGAGGGTCACGAGGACGGCGGGCACGGCGATGAGCAGGGTGTTGGTGAAGTACTTGCCCATACCGGATTCGCTGTAGGCGCGGCGGTAGTACTCGAAGGACAGGTGCTTCGGGAAGGAGAAGTAGCCGTTCTGCGCCGTCTCCTCGTACGGGCGCAGCGAGGCGTAGACGGCGAGCAGGAGCGGCGCGAGGAAGGCGAGCGAGACGCCCATCAGGAAGATGTGGACGCCGAAACGGCCCGGGCGCGGCCGGCGGCGGGGAGCGGGCGCCTTCTCCGGAGCGGGTGCCGGGCGCACGGGGGCGCCGGTGCGGATGTCGGCGGTCATCGTTCGCGCGCACCTCGCAGCTCTTGGACCAGGAACGTCACGATGAACCCCAGGGAGACGGTGAGCAGGACTACCGCGATGGCGGAGCCGAATCCGATGCGGCTGGCCTCTCCGATGATGTTGTCGGTGATCAGGACGGAGAGCAGTTCCAGGCCGTTGCGGCCCTTGTTGACCGCGTAGACGATGTCGAACGCGCGCAGCGCCTCGATGACGGTGATGACACCGACGATCACGTTGACCGGGCGCAGGGTCGGGAAGACGACGCGGAAGAAGGTCTGGCGGGCGTTCGCGCCGTCGATCGCGGCGGCTTCCTTCAGCTGCGGGTCGACGGACTTGAGTCCGGCGAGGTAGAGGATCATGACGTAACCCGTGTGCCGCCAGCTCGCCGCGATCATCATCATCCAGATGTTGAGGTGCGCGTCGCCGAGCCAGTCGATGGGGTTCTCGTGGTTGTTGAGGATCGTGTTGACCACGCCCTGGTCGGTGCCGAGGATCAGCTGGGCGATGAAGCCGACGATGGCGAGCGAGAGCACGACCGGCAGGTAGATCACGGACTGGTAGAAGCGGCTGAAGCGCACTCCGCGGTCGATGAGCACCGCGAGGAACAGTCCGAACGGCGTGGCGATCAGGCCGAGGAAGAGCAGCCACAGGACGTTGTGGCGGACGGCGGGCCAGAACGCCGGGTAGTTCTCGAACACGTTCTTGTAGTTGTCGCCGCCCACCCAGTGGATGTCGCCGACGCCGTCCCAGGAGGTGAAGGAGAGCCCGATGGAGGCGAGGGTCGGGCCCCAGACGATGACGATGTCGAGCAGGACGGGTATGCCGAGGAGCACGCCGAGGACGACGGTGTCGCGGCGGGTGAAGCGCCGCAGCCGCCGTCGTCCGGCGCGCCGTGGGATGTTGAGCGCCACGGAACGTCTTCCCCCAGTGATCAGCCGACGGGCGACGAGAAGATGGTCTTCTTCTGTCGTTCGATGCTGTTGCAGAGACCGTCGACGTCCTTCGGGTTGCCGATGAAGTCCTGGATCGCCTTGATCATCACGGTCGAGGCGAAGTCCGGACGGGTGTCGCGGTCCATGAACTGCGAGATCTGCTTGGCGCCCGAGACGAGCTGGGCCGACTTCTTCTGCAGGGCGCTGTACTTGGCGGTGTCGGCCCCGTCGTTGACGGCCACGTTGTTGGGGTCGAGGGCGAGGTAGGTGTTCTCGGCGGTGGGGGTGCCCAGCCATGTCAGGAGGGCCTTGGCACCGTCGAGGTTCTTCGACTTCTTGGCGACCAGGAAGCCGTCGATGGGTGCTTCCACGGCGTCCTGCGCGTACTGCGGGTCGATCTCGGGGAAGGCGAAGAAGTCGATGTCGTCGCGTTCGTTCTCGGGGAACTGGGTGCCCGGGTGCGGCATTCCGAAGACCGCCATCCCCGTCTTGCGCTGCTGGAGGCTCTGCCCGGCCTCCTCCCAGGTCCGGCCGAGGGCGCCCTTCTGGTAGTAGGGCATGACCTCGCGCCAGGTGTCGAAGACGTTCTTCACCTTGGCGTCGGTCCATGCCTCCGTGCCGGCCATCAGGGACTTGTGGAAGTCGTATCCGTTCAGGCGCATGTTGATGTAGTCGAAGGTGCCCATCGCGGGCCAGCCGTCCTTGTCGCAGAAGGCGACGGGCGTCCCGTCCTTCGACATCCGCTTGGCCAGTGCGATGAAGTCGTCCCAGGTCTTGGGCTGTTGGTAGCCCTTGGACTGGAAGAGGCTCTTGCGGTGGAAAACGGCCCACGGATAGTAGTAGTACGGCACGAAGTACTGCTTGCCGGAGTGGGTGGACTGCTCCTTCAGGGCCGCGGAGAAGCCGGTGAAGCCGCTCCACACGTCGCTGATCTCGTGCAGGAGTCCCTTCTCCGCGAAGTACTGCATGCGATATCCCGCGAACCACATGAAGACGTCGTCGGGCGTGCCCTGGAGATAGCGGTTGATGTTCTCCTGGAAGTCGTTGTGGTCCTTGGTGTTGACCTTGACCTTCTTGCCGGACTTCTTCTCGTACGCCGAGAAGGCCGCCGCGTACGCCTTCTTGGGGACCGGGTCCGAGGCGTTGGACCCGACGGTGACTTCGTTCTTGTTTCCGCCGGGTCCGTCGCCGCAGGCGGACAGCAGGGCGGGGAGCGTGAGCGCGCCGGCGCCGAGGGCCGCACCACGCAAGAGATTTCGCCGGGACATCCGATGACCTGAGGTGCCTTCGGGCACAACGGTCCCCTTCAACGATGACTGTGCCATGTCCCCCTCCTCGGGGTGCCACCCAACACAACCGAACGCGAGGCTTGGATCTCACTCCCATGTCGGAGTGTCGTCAAGGGTTCGGACGAGATATCGAACAACCGTTACCACTTCTCTTCCAACAGAGTTGGACAGGTCCTACCGTAAGCGCGCACCCTTGTCGCGGACATGCAGTCATCCTATCTTTCGCGAGTTCGGAGGAACGTAACGATGCGTCACCTTCCCACCCGCACAACCAGCCGAAGAGTGGTCGGAGCACTCGCGACGGCCCTGTTGTGTACGACCGGCCTGACCGCCCCGGAGGCCCTGGCCGCCCCCGCCCCCACCGAAGCCCCCGCGTCCCCCGCCCTGGCCGACGGCCTCGCGCTCACCCCTCCGATGGGCTTCAACAACTGGAACTCCACGCACTGCCGGGCCGAGTTCAACGAGACCATGGTCAAGGGGATCGCGGACCTCTTCGTGGAGAAGGGGCTCAAGGACGCCGGGTACCAGTACGTGAATCTGGACGACTGCTGGGCCCTGCCGTCCCGGGACGCCGACGGCAAGCTGGTACCCGACCCGGTGCGCTTCCCGAACGGGATCAAGGCGGTCGCCGACTACATCCACGCCAAGGGACTCAAGCTCGGCATCTACACCAGCGCGGGCACGAAGACGTGCGACAGCGTCGGGTTCCCGGGCGCCCTCGGCCACGAGTACAGCGACGCCCGGCAGTTCGCGGACTGGGGCGTCGACTACCTCAAGTACGACAACTGCAACAACCAGGGCGTGGACGCCAAGCTGCGGTACACGACCATGCGGGACGCGCTCAAGGCGACCGGGCGGCCCATCGTCTACAGCCTCTGCGAATGGGGCGAGAACAAGCCCTGGGAGTGGGCCTCGGACGTCGGACATCTGTGGCGCACGACCGGTGACATCAGCGACAACTGGGGCTCGATGCTGTCGATCCTCAAGCAGAACCTGCCCCTCGCCCCGCACGCGGGTCCCGGTCACTGGAACGACCCGGACATGCTGGAGGTCGGCAACGGAGGCATGACCGACACCGAGTACCGCTCGCACTTCTCGATGTGGTCGGTCATGGCGGCTCCGCTGCTCATCGGCTCGGATCTGCGCAAGGCGTCGCCCGCCACCTTCGACATCCTCGACAACAAGGAAGTCATCGCGGTCGACCAGGACCCCCTGGGCAGGCAGGGCACCGTGCTCTCCTCCGCGGGCGGACGCTGGGTCGTCGCCAAGGAGATGAAGGACGGCAGCCGGACGGTGGCGCTGTTCAACGAGACCGGCAGCGCCCAGCACATCGCCACGACCACGGCGGCCGTGGGATTGCCGGCCGCCCACGGCTACACCCTGCGCGACCTGTGGCAGCACCGGAGCTACAACACCGCCGGCGCCATCTCCGCGACCGTCCCCGCGCACGGCACGGTCCTCGTCCGCGTCTCGGCCGACCGCCACTGGGCCAAGAACCCGCCCGCCGTCGAACTCGGCCTGGACGGAAGCCCGTTGGTGGAGTCGGGCAAGCCGGTCTCCCTGACGTCGGCGGTGACCGACCTCGGCCGTACGCCCGCGCGGTACGTCTCGGTGGCGCTGAGCGGCCCGACGGGCTGGAAGGTCGCGGCCGCCTCACCGACCACGGCGGGCACGGTACGCACGGGACACTCCCTGCGTACGAAGTGGCGGGTCACCGCGCCCGAGGGCACGGCCGCGGGATCGTACGGCCTGACGCTCAGGGCCACGTACCGCTCACCGACCGGCATACGCACCGAGAGCGTGCTCCCGCTCACGGTGTCGGTCGTCGTGGCTCCCCCTTCGGGCGTCTCCTACCTCGGCGACCTGCCATGGCTGTCGACGACCAATGGATTCGGCCCGGTTGAACGCAACACCAGCAACGGGGAGAGCGCCGCGGGCGACGGTCATCCGATCACTCTCGGCGGAGTCGTCTACGCCAGGGGACTCGGTGCGCACGCCCCGAGCGCCATCGAGTACTACACCGGCAAGCGGTGCCGGACCGTCACCGCGGATGTCGGCGTCGACGACGAGAAGGGCGCCAAGGGCACCGTCGCGTTCGAGATCTGGGCGGACGGCGCGTTGGTCGCCTCGACCGGGGTCCTCACCAACGCCATGCCGGCCCAGCCGGTCTCGGCCGACGTGACCGGCGCCCAGGTCGTCCGCCTCGTCGTCACCGACGGCGGCGACGGCGTCGACTCGGACCACGCGGACTGGGCGGACGCCCGACTGACCTGCTGAGCAATGCGCCGAGCCGGGGGCCTCCTGCGGCTCGGCAGCGGGTGGAAACCCGGCCGATCGGCCCCTGTCGGCCGTCGGGCCGCCCCACGCCGGCACCCCGCCCCGGACACTCCGCCGGCGACCGACGTGCTCGGCACGACCGGGGTCGAGCCGACCGCGCCCGGGGAAATCGGCCCGAGCAGGCTCCTCGCAGGCGCCGTCGGTCCCGGACCGCAGGCCCGGTCACGGCTCGAGCCGCGACCGGGTTCCACTCACCCCCCGACACCCCCATCGCCCCCGGTGGATCACCCGCACCACTGGTCGGCGCACCCGGCCCTGACCCGCGAACCGCGGCGGCGGCCGCGCTCAGCAGTCCGCCGACCCGGGTGGGGCCGGCGGCCCCCGACCCGGCGGGCCATCCCGGGCCCCGGCCGATCAGCCGCGGCTCGGCGCGGCGCTCAGCCCGCGACCCGCTCCGCGGTGCTGCTCGGCTGCCTGCTGAGCGCGGCCGCCGCCGCGCCGACAAGACCGGCGTCCGTGCCCATCAGTGCGGGCGCCACGGTCAGCCGCCGCACGAAGGACAGGGTGGCGTAGTCGGCCAGCGCCTTGCGGAGCGGCGCGAAGAGCACGTCCCCGGCCTTGCCCACGCCCCCGCCGATGACGGCGATGTCGATCTCGACGAGGGTCGCGGTCGCCGCGATGCCCGCCGCCAGCGCCTTCGCCGCGCGTTCGAACGAGGCCACCGCCACCGGGTCGCCCTCGCGCGCGGCGGCGGCCACCGCGGCGGCCGAGGTGTCACCGTCGGGCCCCGGCCGCCAGCCGCTCTCCAGCGCCCGCCGCGCGATGTTCGGGCCGCTCGCGATGCGCTCCACGCAGCCGCGCGAACCGCACGGGCAGGCGTCACCGTCGAGGTCCACGCTGATGTGCCCGATGTGGCCCGCGTTGCCCGTGGGACCGGGGTGGAGCTGACCGTTCAGGACCAGCCCGCCCCCGACACCCGTCGAGACCACCATGCACAGGGCGTTGTCATGGCCGCGCGCCGCACCCTGCCAGTGCTCGGCGGCCGTGATGGCCACCCCGTCGCCGATCAGCTCGACCGGCAGGCCCCCGGTCGCCGCGCGGACCCGCTCGACGAGCGGGTAGTCGCGCCAGCCGGCCACGTTCACCGGGCTCACCGTGCCCGCGGAGGCGTCCACCGGCCCCGCGCTGCCGATGCCGACGGTTCCCGCCCGGTTCCACAGCGGTGACCCGGTCAGCTCGCCGAGCACCTCCTCGACGGCCCCCATCACGGTGTCGCCGTCCTCCTGCGCGGGCGTCGCGCGCTGCGCGCGCAGAAGAATGCGGCCGCGGCCGTCCACCAGCGCTCCGGCGATCTTGGTGCCGCCGATGTCGAGCGCGGCCACGAGGTCGGTGTGCATCAGTGTCAGTTCTCCCGGTGAACCTGGCGAAAGGGGCAGACCGGTCTCGCGATGGGGGGCGCAGGCCGGAGAATGCGGTGGACAGTGTCTCCCGCATCTGACAACGTTGTCCAGGCTCTATGCTCGACGCCACATCCTCATACAACCCCATGGACCGACGCACCCCCGTGGACAACAGGACCCGTGGCCGACAGGGACCGCCGCGTGGACGACGGGAACCGTGGACGACAGGACAGGACAGCGCATCGTGGCAGAGACCGCCCGCCGATCCGAGAACCGCTACGGCAACCGTCCGACCATGAAGGACGTGGCGGCACGAGCCGGGGTGGGCCTCAAGACGGTCTCGCGGGTCGTCAACGGTGAGCCCGGAGTCACTCCGGACACCGAGCGCCGCGTCCAGGAGGCCATCGACGCGCTGGGCTTCCGCCGCAACGACAGCGCCCGGGTGCTGCGCAAAGGCCGCACCGCGAGCATCGGCCTCGTCCTGGAGGACCTCGCCGACCCCTTCTACGGCCCCCTGAGCCGCGCGGTCGAGGAGGTGGCCCGCGCCCACGGCGCGCTGCTCATCAACGGCTCCAGCGCCGAGGACCCCGACCGCGAACAGGAACTGGTCCTCGCCCTGTGCGCACGCCGCGTGGACGGGCTGGTGATCATCCCGGCCGGGGACGACCACCGCTATCTGGAGCCCGAGATCAAGGCGGGCGTCGCCACGGTGTTCGTGGACCGCCCGGCGGGACAGATCGACGCCGACGTGGTGCTGTCCGACAGCTTCGGCGGGGCCCGCGACGGCGTCGCCCACCTGATCGCCCACGGCCACCGCCGGATCGGCTTCATCGGCGACATGCCGCGTATCCACACCGCCGCCGAGCGGCTGCGCGGCTACCGGGCGGCCATGGAGGACGCGGGCATACCCGTCGAGGACGACTGGATGTCCCTGGGCGTCACCGACCCGCAGCGGGTGCGGAAGGCGGCCGAGGACATGCTGTCCGGCCCCTCCCCCGTCACCGCGGTCTTCGCCGGCAACAACCGCGTCACCGTCACGGTCGTCCGTGTCATCGCCGAGCGCGGTCGGCCCGTCGCCCTCGTCGGCTTCGACGACATCGAGCTCGCCGACCTCCTCGAGCCCGGCGTCACCGTCGTCGCCCAGGACGCCGCCACCCTCGGCCGCACCGCCGCCGAACGCCTCTTCCGCCAGCTGGAGGGCACCCTCATCACCCCGGAACGCATCGAACTCCCGACCCGTCTGATCACCCGCGGCTCGGGCGAACTGCCGCCCGCGGACTGAGCCGTGGCCGAGCCGGACCCGCGCACTCTCGAAGCGCTCGGCCTCGCCGAGGCGCCCCGCGAGCACCCGCTGAGCTACCCGGGCGCCCGGCCCGAGGAGTCCGTACTCCTCGACGGGGACCGGCTGTTGCCGCTCACGCGCGGGGTGTACGAGGACCGCGTCCCGGTCCTGGCGGTCGGCTCCAACGCCTGCCCGGCCCAACTCCGGCACAAGATGGCGCGGTCCGGGGTGTCGGGCACGATCCCGATGGTGAAGACGCGGGTCTTCGGCCTCGGGGTCGGCGTCTCGGCCCATGTGAGTCCGATGGGGTACGTGTCCGCGTCGCCGTTCCACGCGCCGGGCGCCGTCGGCGAGTTGTTCCTCACGTGGCTGGACGCGGCGCAGCTCGCGGTGGTGGACGCGAGTGAGGGCGTCGCGGTGGCCGAGGGGGCGTACGGCCGGGCGTGGCTGTCCGCCTCCGAGGTGCGGATCGTGTTGGACTCCGGTGAGCTCCTGCCCGGTGCCCATGTGTACGTCAACCGCCGCGGGGTTCTCCACAACGGCTCCGGGACACCTCGCCTGCACCCCGGCGAGCGCCCGCTGCTCGCCTCACTGCTCGCCGGGTCGGAGCGGCTGCGGGAGCTGTTCGGGGAGACGCCGGAGGATTTCTGCGCGCGGGCGCGTGGCGACGCCGCGCTCTGCGCACGGGGGACCCGGCTGTTCGCCTCGGAGGGGCTCACCATTGCTTCCGGGCTTGAGAGGTACGCGTAGGCGGTCCGTCGTCACAGTGCGGGCCCAATGCGGCTGGTCGCGCCCACGCGGCGGAGCCGCACAGTGTCACAGCCCCGCGCCCCTTTCGGGGCGCTCTACTTCGCAGAGACGGTCAGGTCGCCGCGCCTCGGCACCGCAAATCCTTCCAGGTCGGCCCTCGTCAGGCCGGTCACCCTCGCCACCTCCGCGATGTCGAGGGCACCGCAGTCCAGGCCGCGCAGGAGGTAGCCGCTGAGGGCCTTGGCGGTGGCGGGCTCGTCCATGACGTCGCCGTCGGTGTGGTTGGCGTAGCGGGAGAGGCGGGCGGCCGCCTGTTCGAAGCCCTCGCGGTAGAAGGCGAAGACGGCGGCGTAGCGGGTCGGGATGTGGCCGGGGTGCATGTCCCAGCCCTGGTAGTAGGCACGGGCCAGGGCGCGGCGGGTGAGGCCGTAGTGGAGGCGCCAGGCGTCGTGGACCTTCTCGGTGGGGCCGATCGGCAGCACGTTGGTGGAGCCGTCCGAGACGCGTACGCCGGTGCCGGCCGCCGCGACCTGCATGATCGCCTTGGCGTGGTCGGCGGCCGGATGGTCGCTGGCCTGGTAGGCGGCGCTGACGCCGAGGCAGGCGCTGTAGTCGAAGGTGCCGTAGTGCAGTCCGGTGGCGCGGCCCTCGGCGGCCTGGATCATCCGGGCGACGGTCGCGGTGCCGTCGGTCGCGAGGATGGACTGGCTGGTCTCGATCTGGATCTCGAAGCCGATGCGGCCGGGCTCCAGGCCGCGCGCCTTCTCGAACTCCTCCAGGAGCCGGACCATCGCGGTGACCTGCTCGGCGTACGTCACCTTGGGCAGCGTCAGCACGAGCCCCGCGGGCAGACCTCCCGACTCCATCAGACCCGTCAGGAAGATGTCGAGCGTGCGGATGCCCCGGTCCCGTACCGGCGCCTCCATGCACTTCATGCGGATGCCCATGTACGGGGCCGCCGTGCCGTTCTCGTACGCCTCGGCGATCAGGCGCGCCGCGCGGGCCGCCGCCTCGTCCTCCTCGGCGTCCGGGCGCGGGCCGTAGCCGTCCTCGAAGTCGACCCGCAGGTCCTCGATGGGCTCGCGCTCCAGCTTGGCTCGTACGCGGTCGTACACGGGTTCGGCGAGGTCGTCGGTGAGGCCGAGGACGGCGGCGAAGGACGCCGCGTCGGGGGCGTGCTCGTCGAGGGCGGCGAGGGCCCGGTCGCCCCAGGAGCGGATGGTGTCGGCGGCGAACACGTCGCCGGGGACGTACACGGTGTGGACGGGCTGCCGGGTGCCGGGGTCTCCGGGGTAACGCCGCGCCAGTTCCGCGTCGACCGGGGCGAGGGAGGCGCTGATCTCCTCGCTGACGGCGCCCGCGAGGCTCGTCGCCACGTTCTCCTGCTGGCCCTGACCCATCCCACACCCTCCAGTTTTCCGCTCCACGGAATCAACAATCCGTAGAGCGAAGTTATCCATGGCCCTTCCTGATGGTCAACACCTGTCCACGGCGTGGTCCGTCATGTGCACTCCTGTCCCACGCCTTCTTTCGCGTCGCGGGGCACACCCCTCATGCTGGCCCCGAGGGGAGGGGATCACACATGTCGAACGCCCTCAGAGTGACGCGACGCCTGGGTCTGCGGACGGTGGTGGCCGCCGCGGTCGCCATACCCCTGCTCACCACGGCGTCCGCCTCCGCCAGCCGGCGCGGCGGCCACCGCCTGGAGGTCATGACGTACAACCTGCGCTTCGCGAGCACCGCCGAGCCCAACAGCTGGGCCGTGCGCCGCCCGGTGATGCGCGAGCTGCTGCGCCGGGAGGCTCCCCACGTCATCGGCACCCAGGAGGGCATCTACCAGCAACTGCGTGACATCGATTCCGACCTCGGACCGCACTACGACTGGATCGGCACGGGCCGCGTGGGCGGCAGCCATGACGAGGCGGTGGCGATCTTCTTCGACACCCGTCGGCTGGCACCGGTCGAGCACGACAGTTTCTGGCTCTCCGACACCCCCGAGCTGATCGGCTCGAACACCTGGGGCGCCGCCTTCCCGCGCATCGTCACCTGGGTCCGCTTCCGCGACCTGCGGGACGCACGGGAGTTCTATGTGCTCAACACCCATCTGGACCACGCGAGTCAGTACGCGCGCATGCGTGCCGCGCGTCTGATCTCCGAACGCATCGCGCGCTTCGACCGCGCTCTGCCGCTCGTCGTGACCGGCGACTTCAATGCCGTCGCCCACCAGAACCCGGCGTACGAAGCGATGCTGGGCGCCGGGCTCGTCGACACCTGGGACACGGCGGCCGAGCGCGGCACGCTCTACGGGACCTTCCACGGCTACCAGCCGTTGACGCCGGACGGCGACCGTATCGACTGGATCCTGGTCGGCCCCGGGGTGAGTGTGCACCGTGCGGCCGTCAACACCTTCTCGGTGGACGGGCAGTTCCCGAGTGACCATCTGCCCGTGCAGGCCTGGCTGAGTCTGGCATGAGCGAGGCCCCCGTGACCGCGCGGGCGGTCACGGGGGCCTCGTACGGCCGGAGCCGGAATCGATCAGCCCTTGCGGGTCTTGATCTCCTCGGTGAGCTGCGGGACGACCTCGAAGAGGTCGCCGACCACGCCGTAGTCGACCAGGTCGAAGATGGGCGCCTCGGCGTCCTTGTTGATCGCCACGATCGTCTTCGACGTCTGCATACCGGCGCGGTGCTGGATCGCGCCGGAGATGCCGGAGGCGATGTACAGCTGCGGCGAGACGGACTTGCCGGTCTGGCCGACCTGGTTGGTGTGCGGGTACCAGCCGGCGTCGACCGCGGCACGCGAGGCACCCACGGCGGCACCGAGCGAGTCGGCCAGGTTCTCGATGATCGAGAAGTTCTCGGCGCCGTTGACGCCACGGCCGCCGGAGACCACGATCGCGGCCTCGGTCAGCTCGGGGCGGCCGGTCGACTCGCGCGGGGTACGCGCGGTGACCTTGGTGCCGGTGGCCTTCTCGGAGAAGGAGACCGCGAGGGCCTCGACGGCGCCCGCGGCCGGGGCGGCCTCCACGGCGGCCGAGTTCGGCTTGACCGTGATGACCGGGGTGCCCTTGGCGACACGGGACTTGGTGGTGAAGGAGGCGGCGAACGCGGACTGCGTGGCCACCGGGCCCTCGTCGCCGGCCTCCAGGTCGGTCGCGTCCGTGATGATGCCGGAGCCGATGCGGATCGCGAGACGCGCCGCGATCTCCTTGCCCTCGGCGGAGGACGGGACGAGCACGGCGGCCGGGGAGACGGCCTCGTACGCGGCCTGGAGCGCGTCCACCTTCGGGACGACCAGGTAGTCGGCGTACTCGGCGGCGTCGTGCGTGAGGACCTTGACCGCGCCGTGCTCGGCGAGCGCGGGGGCGGTGGCCTCGGCGCCGGAGCCGAGGGCGACGGCGACGGGCTCACCGATGCGGCGGGCCAGCGTCAGCAGCTCCAGGGTGGGCTTGCGGACGGCGCCGTCCACGTGGTCGACGTAGACGAGAACTTCAGCCATGGGACTTCTTCTCTCCTGCTTACGAAAGATGAGGGGCGGTCAGCGAGTGGAGGTTCAGCGAGCCTCGAACGGGCCTTTAGATGAACTTCTGGCCCGCGAGGAACTCGGCGAGCTGCTTGCCGCCCTCGCCCTCGTCCTTGACGATCGTGCCGGCCGTGCGCGCCGGGCGCTCGGTCGCGGAGTCGACCTTGGTCCAGGCGCCCTCGAGACCGACCTCGTCCGCCTCGATCTCCAGGTCCTCCAGGTCCCAGGACTCCACCGGCTTCTTCTTGGCGGCCATGATGCCCTTGAAGGAGGGGTAGCGCGCCTCACCCGACTGGTCGGTCACCGACACGACGGCCGGGAGGGAGGCCTCCAGCTGCTCGGACGCGCTGTCACCGTCACGGCGGCCCTTGACGACGCCGTCCTCGACGGAGACCTCGGAGAGCAGGGTGACCTGCGGGACACCCAGGCGCTCGGCCAGCAGGGCGGGGACGATACCGGCGGTGCCGTCGGTCGAGGCCATGCCGGAGATGACCAGGTCGTAGCCGGCCTTCTCGATCGCCTTGGCGAGCACCAGCGACGTACCGATCGCGTCGGTGCCGTGCAGGTCGTCGTCCTCGACGTGGATGGCCTTGTCCGCGCCCATGGAAAGCGCCTTGCGCAGCGCGTCCTTGGCGTCCTCGGGGCCGACGGTCAGCACGGTGATCTCGGCGTCGTCCGCTTCGTCGGCGATCTGCAGCGCCTGCTCCACCGCGTATTCGTCGAGCTCCGAGAGCAGACCGTCCACGTCGTCACGGTCCACGGTCAGGTCATCGGCGAAGTGCCGGTCGCCAGTGGCGTCGGGCACGTACTTCACAGTGACAACGATCCTCAAGCTCACGCCGGCTCTCCTACTGCATCGTCATTTCTGGGCTGCCTTCTTTCAGGCAGCATAGGCGCCTGAAGCGGCCGATCCCGGTCGGGGCGGCCCGCGCTCCGAACGAAATATTACTCGCCAGTACACCCAGTTCCTGCCCACTAAGCAAGCGCTTTGAACTGTGACCTTGGCAACGCTGCGTAACCGACGAGTAGGACTCACCAGTAGGACCGGCGAGTAGCTTCAGTCGCGCAGGCCGTTGAAGCGGCCCTGGTGGTACAGCAGCGGGCGGCCCACGCCCGACGGATCACCGAGGACGACCTCGGCCAGCACGATGCGATGGTCCCCGGCCGGCACCCGCGCCGCGACCCGGCAGACGAGCCAGGCCAGTACGCCGTCGAGGACGGGAACACCTTCCGGGCCCTTGCGCCAACGGGTGGGCGCGCCGAAGCGGTCGGCGCCGCTGCGGGCGAAGGTGGCGGCGAGTTCCTGCTGGTGCTCACCGAGTATGTGGATGCCGACGTGGTCGGACTCGGAGATCGTGGGCCAGCTGGAGGCGCCGACACCGATGCCGAAGGAGACGATCGGGGGTTCGGCGGAGACCGAGCTGAGCGAGGTGGCGGTGAAGCCCACCGGACCCGAGCCGCCCTGCGCCGTGATCACGGCGACACCGGCCGCGTGCTGCCGGAAGACGGAGCGCAGGAGGTCGGGTGAGGCGAGTTGCGCATCGGGAGAAGCGAGCCGAAAACTGTCCAGGTCGGGCGTGGCCGTCATGGAGTCGTCCTTCTGCGAGGGGTGACGTGGGGTCCCCCCGCTCGAGCGAAGCCGAGAGTGGGGGAAGGTCCGTAGGTGCTCAACAGACCGGACAGCGCGCACTCGCGGTGCGGGCCAGGTCCACGTGGACGCGCTCGAAGAGAAGGAGTTCCGGGGGCATACGGTCAGGTTGACGATAGGTGGTGCGTGCAGTCAAGTACGTCCGGTCATCTGCGAGATGCCTCACCATGATCGCCACGAGTCAGACGGCCTCTCCCAGCGCCGCGATCACATCCGCCTTGCGCGGCTGTCCGGTCGCGCGCCGCACGATCCGTCCGTCGGCGTCGAGGACGAGCACGGTCGGGGTCTTGAGGATCTCGAGTTCGCGGACGAGTTCGAGGCGGTCCTCGGCGTCGATCTCCACGTGGTGCACGCCCGGGACCATTCCGGCCACCTCGGCGAGCACCCGCCGGGTGGCCCGGCAGGGAGCGCAGAAAGCGCTGGAGAACTGGACGAGCGTGGCCCGTTCACCGAGCCCCTCCCCCAACTCCGCCGCGCCGAGCCGCTTTCCACCGTCACGCCCGCGCACTCTCACCCTCCCGCTCCGCCGCCGTTGCAGCACTCCGAACGCGCTCGCCGCCGCGAGCACCACCACGCACACCACAAGTCCGGTCATCTCCAGCACAAGCATTCACGAGACCGCAAAGATTCCCGGGTCCACGGACCGCCGTTCATACGGAATGCTTGATTCATGGACATTGACGCAAGAGGGCCGCGGTTCGGTGCGGCCGTGACGACCGTCGTACTGGCGGTCGTTCTGATCACCGGCAGCACCTGGCTGTTGGCCTGGCAGGTACTGGCGTTCGCACTGGGCGCCTCGGGCGGCGTGGCGCGCTCTCCTTACGGCTGGCTGTTCCGGAAGGTCGTACGCCCCCGACTCGGGCCGCCCGCACAGTTCGAGTCGCCGCAGCCGCCGCAGTTCGCGCAGGCCGTCGGGCTCGTGTTCGCCGTCGTGGGTCTGATCGGTTTCACGGCGGGGCCCGACTGGCTGGGGTTCGCCGCGACCGGCTGCGCGCTGGCGGCCGCGTTCCTCAACGCGGCGTTCGGGTACTGCCTGGGCTGCGAGATGTACCTGCTCGTACGTCGGTTGACCGTACGCGCCCAGTGACGGTGAGTTAGAAGTGCGAGGTCGATCAGGGGACACGTGACGAGGATCTCGCCGCATCGCGGCACTGGGACTGGCCACTCGTCCGTTCTTGGGGCACGATCTGCGCAATGCCGTAAACCTACGGCTGCGTAACTTTCCCGCCGGGAGACCCCTTCCCGAGCAGAGAGAAAGGGTCCACCCCGTCCATGGCAGAGCTTGTCTACCGTCCCGTCGTCGGTCTCGCCCAAGTGTTGTTCAAGGCCTGGGACCTCAAGATCGACTGCAAGGGATCGGAGAACATTCCGCGCTCGGGCGGCGCCGTGCTGGTCAGCAACCACATCAGTTATCTGGACTTCATCTTCGACGGTCTGGCCACCCTGCCCCAGAAGCGCCTGGTGCGTTTCATGGCGAAGGAGTCGGTCTTCCGGCACAAGATCTCCGGTCCGCTGATGCGGGGCATGAAGCACATCCCGGTGGACCGCAAGCAGGGCGAGACGGCGTATCAGCACGCGCTGGATTCACTGCGGTCCGGCGAGATCGTCGGCGTCTTTCCCGAAGCGACCATCTCCCAGTCCTTCACCCTGAAGAGCTTCAAGTCGGGTGCCGCGCGCATGGCCCAGGAGGCCGGCGTGCCGCTGATCCCGATGGCCCTGTGGGGCACCCAGCGGCTGTGGACCAAGGGCCACCCGCGCAACTTCAAGCGCAGCCACACCCCGATCACCATCCGGGTCGGCGAACCGGTGGAGGCGCCGCAGGACCAGTACGCGGGCGCCATCACCCGGGGGCTGCGCGGGCGTGTCCAGGAGCTCCTGGAGGCCGCGCAGCGCGCCTATCCGGTCCGCCCCAAGGGCCCGGACGACACGTGGTGGATGCCCGCACACCTCGGCGGCACGGCGCCGACCCCCGAAGAGGTGAAGGCGGCCGAGGCCCGCTGAATCGTCACGCCGCGGCGTGGACGGTGATCCACGCCGCGTCCCGGGGCTGAACTTCTCCAGGAGTGCGGCGAGTTCGGCCCCGTCGCACCACACCACCTCGCCCGCGTCCGGGTGATGGGTGATCGGCCTCAGAGCGCGGCGGGAAGCGTCTTCCAGAGGTACGGCCGGTCAGGGGCGGCCTTGAGGACGCTCAGCACGACCGGATGAGGTTCGGCGTACAGGACCGGATAGTCGAGCTCGTCGAACTCGGGGTCGGGCGTGAAGGCCAGCCGCTCGCCGTCCAGGGAGAACTGGGCGTCCACGCCCGGCGTGTTGCCTCGGGGGTCCTGCCGGTGCCAGGCGCCGTTGAACCGTACGGCGACGAGCCCGTGCACCTCGTCGAACTTCTGGTAGCAGAACGCCGTCGGGATGTCCTCGGCCCGCAGCAGCGCGGCCAGGGCGTGAGACTTCGCGTAGCAGATGCCGGTGCGCCGCTCCAGCACGTCCGAGGCACGCCAGGTGACCCGAAGATCGCCGGAGTCCTGCGAGTGCGGAATGGTGTCGCGCACGAATTCGAAGGCCGACCGCGCATAGGCATACGAGTCGACGGCCCCCTTGGCCAGCCGCGCGGCCGTCCCCCGTACGAGCGGATGGTGATGGTCGATGACCTCGTCGGCGGCCAAGTAGGCGGACAGGTCGGCGGTGTTCTGGATCAGCTCCATGCCCGGAGAGCATAGGAATGCGATCACCCGAGAGTCAATGACTTTTCAGGTGACCGCATACCTATGCACACGATGGCGCTCGGGCTACGCGTGAGCCATCTCCTCCTTGAGCGCCGCCACGAACCCGTCGACGTCGTCCTCGGTCGTGTCGAAG
The DNA here is from genome assembly GCF_001514115.1 of Streptomyces olivochromogenes. Lineage (GTDB taxonomy): Bacteria > Actinomycetota > Actinomycetes > Streptomycetales > Streptomycetaceae > Streptomyces > Streptomyces olivochromogenes. The sequence goes on along the minus strand of NZ_KQ948459.1, from coordinate 208,112 downwards.
GAGCACATCCAGCGGACGTCGCCCGCCGCCTCGTCCCAGAAGTAGAAGCGGTAGCGCTTCTGGAGCCGCTCGCTCACGTCGTGCGGAAGACGCGCGAAGACGGCGTTGGCCTGGACCGGGTGGAGGATCTCCACGCCGTGCACCGCGCGCACGCCCTCGGCCAGCCGCTGGGCCATCTGGTTGGAGTGGCGGGCGTTGCGCAGCCACAGGTCCTTGGCGAGCAGTGCCTCCAACTGCACGGAGACGAAGCGCATCTTGGAGGCGAGCTGCATGGACAGCTTGCGCAGGTGCTTCATGTGACTGACCGCGTCCTGGTTGAGGACGACGACGGCCTCGCCGTACAGCGCGCCGTTCTTCGTCCCGCCGAGGCTCAGGAGGTCGACACCGACCGCGTTGGTGAACGTCCGCATGGGGACGTCCAGGGAGGCGGCCGCGTTGGCTATCCGGGACCCGTCCAGGTGCACCTTCATGCCGTGCGCGTGGGCATGGTCGCAGATCGCGCGGATCTCGTCGGGCGTGTAGAGGGTGCCCAGTTCGGTGCTCTGGGTGATCGAGACGACCTGCGGCATCGCACGGTGCTCGTCGTCCCAGCCGAAGGCCTGACGGTCGATCAGCTCGGGGGTGAGCTTGCCGTCGGGCGTCGGCACGGTGAGCAGCTTGAGGCCGCCCATGCGCTCGGGGGCGCCGCCCTCGTCGACGTTGATGTGCGCGCTCTCCGCGCAGATCACCGCACCCCAGCGGTCGGTGACCGCCTGGAGCGCGACCACGTTCGCGCCGGTCCCGTTGAAGACCGGGAAGGCCTCGGCGGTGGCGCCGAAGTGGCTGCGGATGATCTGCTGGAGGTTCGCCGTGTAGTCGTCCTCGCCGTACGCGACCTGGTGCCCGCCGTTGGCCAGGGCCACGGCGGCGAGCACCTCGGGGTGGGCCCCCGCGTAGTTGTCGCTGGCGAAGCCGCGGACGGCCGGGTCGTGGTGACGCCGGGCGTCGGTCTTCGGAGGGTTCACGGCTTCTCGGTCAGCCACAGACGGTTTCCGTTCACTTCACCGGCGGGCCGCGACCAGACGTCGGCGATGGCCTCGGCCAGATCCTCGACGTCCGTGAAGCCCGCGAACTTCGCGTTCGGGCGCTCGGCGCGCATCGCGTCGTGCACCAGTGCCTTGACCACCAGGATGGCAGCCGCGGAAGTCGGACCCTGCTCGCCCCCGGCCTTGCGGAAGTAGTCGGCCATGGCCAGCGTCCACGCCTCGGCGGCGGCCTTGGCGGCGGAGTAGGCGGCGTTGCCCGCGGTGGGCTTGCTCGCGCCGGCCGCGCTGATCAGGAGGTAGCGGCCACGGTCGCTGCGCTGCAACGCCTCGTGGAACGCGAGGGACGTGTTCTGCACCGTGCGAATGAGCAGCAGCTCCAGGAAGTCCCAGTCGTCGAGGCTCGTCCTGGTGAAGGTCTCGCTGCCCCGCCAGCCGCCGACCAGATGGACCAGGCCGTCGACGTGGCCGAAGTCCTTCTCGACGCGGATGGCCCAGTCGCGGGTCGACTCGAGATCGAGCAGGTCGACCGTGTCGCCCACGACGGTGGCGCCGCCGTGCCCGTAGCGGGCCGCGTCCACGGCCTCCGCGAGCCGCTCGGGATCGTTGTCCGATCCGATGACGGTCGCGCCCGCGTCGGCGAGCCGGGCCAGGGTCGCGCGCCCGGCGGGTCCGCCCGCTCCGGCGACCGCGATCACCGCGCCGCTGAGGGGTCCGTTGCCGTTTCCGTGTGCCATCGCCTTCGCCTCCTGAACATCCCCGGTACGAGCGCTCACGCGGCGGCCCGCTCGGCGCTCGTCGCGGTGATGCCCTTGGTGGAGGCGATCACGTTCTTCAGTTTCTTGGAGAGCGCCTCATAGAACATGCTCAGCGGAAACTCGTCCGGAAGCACGTCGTCGACGAGCTTACGGGGCGGCTGGGTCAGATCGAGGGCGTCCGGGCCCTTGGCCCAGCGGGAGCCGGGGTGCGGGGCGAGGTAGGTGGAGACGAGCTCGTACGCCTTGAACCAGTGGACGAGCTTGGGGCGGTCGATGCCGGCCCGGTAGAGGTCCTCGATCTCGGCGCACAGCTGGTTGGTCACCTGCGGGGCGCGCTGCCAGTCGATGTGCAGCTTGTTGTCGGTCCAGCGGACGACGTCGTGCTGGTGCAGGTAGGCGAAGAGGAGCTGGCCGCCGAGACCGTCGTAGTTGCGGACGCGGTCGCCGGTGACGGGGAAGCGGAACATCCGGTCGAAGAGCACCGCGTACTGCACGTCACGGCCGTGCTGGTGACCCTCGGCCTCCAGCTTCACGGCCTCCTTGAAGGCGGTGAGGTCGCAGCGCAGCTCCTCGAGGCCGTACATCCAGAACGGCTGACGCTGCTTGATCATGAACGGGTCGAACGGCAGGTCGCCGTGGCTGTGGGTGCGGTCGTGGACCATGTCCCACAGCACGAAGGCCTGCTCGCAGCGCTGCTGGTCGTGGACCATCGCGGCGATGTCCTCGGGCAGCTGAAGGCCCAGGACGTCCACGGCGGCGTCGGTGACGGCGCGGAAGCGGGCGGCCTCGCGGTCGCAGAAGATGCCACCCCAGGAGAAACGTTCCGGCGCCTCGCGCACGGCGATCGTCTCCGGGAAGAGGACGGCCGAGTTGGTGTCGTAGCCCGCCGTGAAGTCCTCGAAGGTGATGCCGCAGAACAGCGGGTTGTCGTAGCGGGTGCGCTCCAGCTCCGCCAGCCACTCCGGCCAGACCATGCGCAGCACGACCGCCTCGAAGTTGCGGTCCGGGTTGCCGTTCTGCGTGTACATCGGGAAGACGACCAGGTGCTGGAGGCCGTCCTCGCGGTGCGCGGCGGGCTGGAAGGCCAGCAGGGAGTCCAGGAAGTCGGGCACCTGGAAGCCACCGTCGGCCCAGCGGCGCAGGTCCTTCACGAGCGCCTCGTGGTACTCGGCGTCGTGCGGCAGCAGCGGGGCGAGCTGCTCGATGGCGTCTATCGCACGGCGTACGGCCAGCTCGGCATCGGCCGTGTCCGGGGCGCCCTCGGCCTCGAAGTCGATCGACCCGTCCTTGGACTGCCAGGGTCGGATCTCCTCCACGGCATCCTTGAGCACAGGCCAAGCCGGGTGCTCCACCACCCTGCCCACGGGAGGAACCCGCTCCTCCAGACCCACTGACACAAGAATTTCCGTCATCTCTCACCCTCCACGGGAGAACCTCGCGTATGCACACCGTATGTAAACGAGGTTCCTTCCCGCAAGGGGAGACTCGATAGATTATCCTGCACCACCCCTTCTTCACCGCTCTTTTTCCTGCCGGAAACCGTGAAGGCGACTACTTCCCCTCTACGGCGCCGGGCACACGGACATCCGTGGGAAGCGCCGCGAAGTGGCACGAGCAACGGCTCCGGGGCGCTCGGGGTCAACCGCCGGAAGACTCGCCCACGCCCGGGTGACGTGCCCCGGCGCCAACGGCCCGCTCTCCCCTTGCGGCAGACACGCCCTGCCTGGCGTACGAGCGGGTACATCGCGCTGCGGGACGATTAGGCTGCGGCCTTGCCGCGTGGGTGCCGCCGAGACCACGCGCGAGCCGAGCCGCCGTCGACGGAAGCGAGTCGAATCTTGAACTTCCTCACCATCGGTCATCGCGGAGTGATGGGTGTCGAACCCGAGAACACCCTCCGTTCCTTCATCGCCGCCCAGCACGCGGGCCTCGACCTGATCGAACTCGATCTGCATCTGAGCAAGGACGGCGCGCTCGTCGTCATGCACGACGCGGACGTGGACCGTACGACCGACGGCTCGGGGCCGATCGCCGAGAAGACCCTCGCCGAGCTGCGCGCCCTGGACGCCGGGCACGGTGAGCGCGTGCCCGTCTTCGAAGAGGTCCTGGACGCCGTCAGAGCGCCGCTGCAGGCCGAGATCAAGGACACGGCGGCGGCGCGGGCGCTCGCCGAGGTGATGCTCCGGCGCGATCTGGTGGGGCGGGTGGAGGTGTCGTCGTTCCACGACGAGGCGATCGCCGAGATCACCCGGCTCGTGCCGGGCGTCCGCACGGCGCTCATCGCGAGCCGCTACGACGTCGATGTCGTGGACCGCGCCGTGGAGGCCGGCGCTGCCACCGTCTGCCTCAATATCCGCCGGCTGACCCTGGAGGTCGTCGAGCACGCCCGCAAGGCTGATCTGCGGATCATCGGCTGGGTGGTGAACACCCAGGACCACCTGCGGCTGGTGCGCGCTCTGGAGCTGGACGGCGCGACCACCGACTACCCCCAGATCAAACGCACCGGCCGCTTCACGGCCTGAGGATCACTCAGCCGGCTGCGCCAGGGGCTTGACCAGCAGCTCGAACTGCAGGTCGTCGCGCTGCGGAATGCCGAAGCGCTCGTCGCCGTACGGGAAGGGGGTCATCTTTCCCGTACGGCGGTAGCCGCGCCGCTCGTACCAGGCGATGAGGTCCTCGCGTGCGGAGATCACGGTCATGTGCATCTCCGCGACACCCCAGGTCTCGTGGGCGTGCCGCTCCGCCTCGGCGATGATCACCTTGCCGAGTCCGCCGCCCTGGAGTGCGGGGCTGACCGCGAACATGCCGAAGTAGGCGTGGTCGCCGCGGTGTTCGAGCTGGCAGCAGGCGACGACGCCGCCGTCCCGCTCCACGGTCAGCAGGCGGCTGTTCGGCGACTTGATGACGGCGAGCACGCCCTCCGGGTCGGTCCGCTGGCCTTCGAGGATGTCCGCCTCCGTGGTCCAGCCGGTCCGGCTGGAGTCCCCGCGGTAGGCCGACTCGATCAGTGCGACGAGGGCGTCCACATCGGCGTCGGTGGCATCGCGGAAGGTCAGTCCGGTGGCGGCGGCGGTGTCCATGGAACGGTTCTCCGAATTCTCTGGCGCAGCTCGGGCACCGCCGAGCGTAACGCCCCCGCCCTTGAGGCCCGAGGGCCTGTCCGGCCGATCACGGCGCAGACCCGCGGTGGCGGTGACATCGGCTGCTCCACGGCGGGCTCACATCTGCGACGTTGTCGTCGCTCGACGACTCCCCCACTCTCGACTTCGCGCGAGCGGGGGACCCTCATCGCGTCGCCTCGCTCCACCGTGATCGCCCGGACAGGCCCTAGGCTCCGGGCGCATGGTGCATGTACTGAGCAGTCGGATCCTTCTGCGGCCCACCGACCCGGAGCGCTCCCGCTCCTTCTACGGCGAGCTTCTGGGGCTCGCCGTCCACCGGGAGTTCGGGACGGGGCCCGAGCGCGGCACGGTCTACTTCCTCGGCGGCGGCTTCCTGGAGGTCTCGGGCCGCTCCGAGACCCCGCCCTCGCCCGCGCTCAGGCTCTGGCTCCAGGTGGCCGACGCCGACGCGGCGCACGAGGAGCTGTCGGCGGCCGGGGTCGACATCGTGCGCCCGCCGCTGAAGGAGCCGTGGGGGCTGATCGAGATGTGGATCGCGGATCCGGACGGTACCGAGATCGTTGTCGTCGAGATCCCCGAGGATCATCCCTTGCGGTTCCGCCCGTGACGGTCTGACCTGCGGAAACGAAGAGGCCCCGCTCACTTCCACGGGGGAGCAAGTGCGCGGGGCTCCTCTGCTCCCCTGGGCATCCCTGCGGCGGGTGGCCGGGTATGTCGCGGACCTTGTAGTCGCGGACCTTGTAATCATCCGACATCGTCACATCGTCGGACTCATCGTCTCTGTGGACGCGGACGAAGCGCACGCCGAGTCCGCCCTCGGCGACCAAGCGACGGGTGAGCGGGTGGTCCGCATCCACGTTGACGTTGATGATCGGCGGATCCATGGTGCTGTCCCAGATGCTGACGACCGTGTGCTTCGACCACATGTCCCTGCCCGGGGCGAGCCGGTCGACGCGGTCGCGGGCCTCGGGAGACTCGACCGCGAACGCCCAGCCGTTGCCGGTTTCGCCGAGCATCGCGCAGTCGGGCAGGTCCCATGCTCCGGGGGAGAGCTTCAGCGTTTCGTGGGCGGTGTCCGGGTCCATGGTGGTGCCGGGCTGCGCGCCCAGGCGGACGGCCAGTTCCTCGTGACTGATCCCCTTCACCCTCATGAGGGAGAAGCCTCCACGGCCCAGCTCTTCGTCCATGCACTCGACTCCGTCACTCATGATCGCGACCCTGGCGAGCAGGTGTGACAGCGGCCCCGGGCGCGGCTACGACGACGTGATCACTTGGCGCTGCTCTGCGAGATCGCCGTGTCGGTGGCGCGTCATAGGGTGCGCCCCGGCAGTCAAGGGCTGATGAGTGAGGGGCGAAGGCATGCACGACGGGATTCGGTGGCTGGTCGATCTGGAGCACTGGATGTCCAGCGTGGTGTTCGCACGCGGGATATCCGCGCAGGAACTGGCGGTGCGTATGGGAGGCGACCGGGACGGAGCGACCGAGCCGATCACCGACGCCGAGGCGTGGGACCTCGGCGAGTGGTACCGCCCGGGCCAGGACGGCGATGGTGTTGTACGGGTCGGAGAGCATGGAGGCTGGTCGTTCGCTCTGGAGTACGGGGACTCGACCGGCGGGGAGCGGCTGGCAGAGATCTCCCGCGATGGTGCCGAAGCCGTCCACTACGTGCCGATGCAAGAGCATCCGCCAGCCACTGTCTTCTACGCGCGGGACGGCGCGGAACTGTGTGGCTTCGGGCTGGGCGAGGAGGTGTGGCGCTGGGGCCGGGAGCCTGACCTGCTGCTTCCGGACCTCGTGGCCGGGCACGTGCTGGAGCCCGACGGGACCACCGTCATCGCTCACGAACGCGAGCACTACACGGATACCTACCGGCGCACCCTCGGCGTGATCGAGCAGCGGTTCGGCCTCTCGCTCTCCCCGGCCTACCTGGGGGAAGCCCGCCTGCCGGCGTATGCGGTTCGCGGCACCCCCGACACGCACATCTGAGCGGACGGCCGTCTGTGTCCGCGTCCATCCACGAGCCGTCAAGGGTGACCAGTGGGTTCGGGCGCGGCTGCCGGCGGTGAGGGGATCAGGTGCCCGGGGTCGGGCCCGGATAGCCACGGCCAGGGCACGGGCATAGCGTGCTGGAGGGGCCTTCTGGCGGCAGGGTGGAGGAACGTCATGAAGCTCGACAAGCCGGTGACCGGCGGTCCGTGCTGGACCGAGCTCGGGACCAGTGATCTGGAGGCGGCCAAGCGCTTCTACGCCGATCTGTTCGGCTGGCGCCCGGAGACCGACCCGCGCCAGGAGGCGGGCGGCTACACGGTCGCGCACCTCGGCGACGCGCCGGTCGCGGCGATCTCCCCGCTGTACCAGGAGTCGCAGCCCGTCGCCTGGAACGTCTCGTTCGCGGTGGCCGACGCGGACACCGCCGTCGACGCGGTGCAGGCCGCGGGCGGCACGGTCGTCCTCGGCCCGATGGACGTGTTCGACGTCGGGCGTTTCGCGGTGGTGTTCGATCCGACCGGCGCGGCCTTCCAGCTGTGGCAGGCGCGGGCCTTCCCGGGCGCGGGGCTGTTCAACGCGCCGGGCGCGCTCGGGTGGGTGGAGTTGCTGACGCGCGCCCCGGACCGGGCCGTCGAGTTCTACACCACGGTCTTCGGCTGGACCGTGAACGCCTCCGAGCACTACACGCAGTGGGGCATCGAGGGAGCCGATTTCGGCGGCATGGTGGCGATGGACGACAACTTCCCGCACGCGGTGCCGCCGCACTGGCTGCCGTACTTCGCCGTCGAGGACGTGGACGCCACCGCGAACGCCACCGTCGGGGCGGGCGGCAGCATTCTCATGGAGCCCACGTCCGTACCGGACGGCCCCCGGATCGCCGTCCTGCGGGACCCGCAGGGGGCGTTCTTCGGGGTTCATGTGGCGGGCGAGGAGGGCTAGCCGGACGCTCGACCGGAGCTCATGCCAGGGGTGTCACCGCCACCTGGTCAATGACGGGCGCGTACGCGGAGCGCTGTTGGTGGGCGTTGGTGGTGTCGCCGTCGAAGTCGGGCCGCTCGTCGGCGGTGAAGGTGAGGGTGTTGGTGCCTTCGTTCAGGGTGACGGGGACGGTGAGGTCCCAGAAGTTGTTGAAGTGGAAGGTGGTGGGGAAGAGGATCCGGTGCGCCGGCGCCCCGTTCACGGACAGGTCCGCGTGGCGGCAGACCGGATCGGGGTTGTAGTGGGTGGCCGGGGGCTGCTCGCCGTTGGAGTAGCGGACGGTCAGGGCATGACGTCCGGTGCGTGCCGCCGTGACGGTCAGGGTGAGGGCGTTGTCCGGTCCCCGGCCGATTCCCTCGACCGCCTTCCCGCCGGTGGCGAAGGTGTGGGCGCCCGTCACCTTGGCCTCGCCGGTCACCGTGCCCTCCTCGGCGGGGTACACGGTGGTCTCGAGGCGTCCGGTTCCCGGTCCCACGCACAGCCGGTCGAGGACGAGGAGCTCCGAAGTGCCGGTCACCGTCAGCTTGTTGATGCCACCGGTCAGGAACAGCGGGATCCTGGCCCGGTCGAGGCCTCCCACCTCCACCCCGTTGACCGTCAACAACCCCTCTCCTGGGCCGATTTGATCCACCGTCACGAGCGCCTCGCCGTCGACGGCCGCGTGCACCCAGAACGTGGCGGTCCCTCCTGGCGGCAGCAGTACGGCACCCGGCCCGCGGGCGCCGCGGTGCTCGTACGTCACGCGGGCGCCGGCGCCGAGGCCCGCGTACGCGGCCTCGTACAGCGCGGGCGCGGTCACGTGCGCGTCCCGCAGGACGAGGTCGATCCGGTCGATGATCGCGTCGCCCCGGGTGGCGCCGAGGTCGGGGTCCCGCGCGGACAGGGTGAGCGTGTGCGCGCCCGCCGTCAGCTCCACCCGGGTGTCGGTGTGCCCCCAGACGACCGGCTTGTAGCCGAGGGGGAGGCGCAGCTCCTGGGGGTCCGCGCCGTCGACACGAAGGAAGACGTTGGTGGGGCCCTGCTCCCGCACGAGTTCGTGGAGGTTGTGGGAGTTGGCGAGGACGCTCAGGTCGTACGTCCCGTCCTGCGGGACCTCGACGGAGAAGGCGACGACGAGGTCGGAGCCGGTGCGTAGTCCGCCGACGTGGTAGGTGCCCGAGGTGGCGAACCTGTCGACGTCGGCGGGGGATCCCTCGGGCCCGTTCCTCGAGTAACCCTCGCCCGTCCAGGTCGCGTTCTCCGCGTGGTACGACCGGCGCCAGCCGATCGAGGGCGGGGCGAGGACCCCGTCGCCGCCCGGCGAGAGGATCACCTCGTAGGCGGACATCGCGTCGAGGTCGGCGAGGGGAAGGAGTACCCTGCCTTCGTCGACGGGCAGTTCGAGGTCCTTGATGCGCAACGGCTGTGCCGAGGCGCCGACTTGGCCGGTCCACGGGATCTCGTGGAGCCTCGCGTGGACCGTGCCGCCGAAGATCTCGGCGGGGACGTTCTCGAAGACGAGATCCGCGGCGCCGCCGCTGCCGCCGAACAGGGCGCGGGCCTGGCGCTTGTCCCGGTCGAGCGTGGCAACGCCCTGGAGGGTGTACTGGGCATTGGGGTGCGGCGCCCGCACATGGACCGTGCGGCCGGTCATCCGGCCGTAGGTGTGGAACAGCCACCACTGGCCGTTGCCCTTGTTCGCCTCGACCGCCGAGTCGTTGAGGTTGCCGTCGATGTTCCAGTACGCCATGTCGGCGTCGATCTTCGACTCCTCGATGGCGGAGATCCACTGGATCATCTGCCCGGGCACGGACAGGTGGTAGTTGTGCGCGTACTCGTTGATGTTGACGGGGAGGGGGCCGATCCCCAACTCCCGCTCCATGTCGCGGTACTTGGCGACGTTCGTACGGATCGCGGCGGGTGTCGACAGCTCGTGCCAGGTCACCACGTCCGGGAGGACGTCGTGGGCCTTGGCGAACTCCAGGAAGCCCCGCACCTCCTCGTACAGGACGCAGGTGTTGGGGCCCGCGATGCGTGCGTGCGGGTCGAGGCCCTTGATGAGGTGGTGGAGGTCCTTCCAGGCAGCGAAGTAGTTCAGCGGGTCGGTGTGCCAGGAGGTTGTGTCATAGCTCCACTCCCCCGTGCCGAACATGTTTCCTTCGGGTTCGTTGAAAGGCACGTAGACGATGTGGGACTTGAGGGCACCCGTCGTCAGGACCTGCCTGACCTGCTTCTCCACCCTGGCCCGGAAGTCGGCGAGGCGTTCCTCGCCGGTGGCGCCGGGCCACTGGTAGGGGAAGCCGCGGTAGATGTCGGTCAGGTAGACGTAGACGTCCCTGCCGCCGCACTCCACGAAGGAGGGCAGGATGTCGAGGGCGTCGGCGCCGGGGTGCTGGGTGCCGTCCTGGGCCTTGGTCGACACCGTGCGCACGTACATGCCCTCGACCACGTTGCGGCTGGGCACTCCGTCGCCGTACAGGCCGTAGAGCGTGCCGCTCGCCCCGCCGTGGAAGGCGCCGGTGTCGGTGCCGAGGTCGATGGTGAGCGTCTCGGTGTCTGCTGCCACTGCGCCTCCGCGGTCCCTCTACTTGTTCGACATCCCGTACGCCAGGCGGAACCCCGAACCGGGCGAACCTGAACGTAGGAGCGGCGCGCGGCTCGTGTCAACGGTGAGTGACCCCGAAGCAAGTGAGCCCCCCAGGCCGCCTCAGACGCGTGGCATCCCGAGACGGCCTTCGAGCTGACCGAGCAACTCGCCGAGCAGGTCGGCGAGTTCGCGTTGGCGGGCGAGGTCGATCCCGGACAGGGCCGTCGTCTCATAGGCGAGCTGCTGGGGCAGGATGCCGTCGACGAGGTCGCGCCCCGCGTCGGTGAGCCGGACGTGCGCGACCCGGCGGTCACGGGTGTCACCTCGGCGCTCGACCAGGCCGCGCTCGGTCAGTTGCTTCAGGCGCTTGGTGACGGCGGCACCGGAGGAGAACGTCTCGCGGGCGATCTCACTGGGGGTCAGCTCATGACCGGTGCGGCGCAGGGTCCCGAGGACGTCGAACTCCGGACGGGTGAGCCCGGCCCGGCGCAACGGGGCGTCCTCGGCCTGCTGGAGCAGCGCGGCCGAGCGGTTGATCCGGCCGATGATCTCCATCGGCCCGGTGTCGATCCCGGGATGCACGGCCTGCCACTGCCTTACCACGGCGGCCATGGTGTCGACCGGGGGCGGGGTGTCGGGGGGTGCGGTGGTGGGGGTACCTGAGGGGGCCTGGGTACCAGAGGGGGCCCGGGTACCAGAGGGGGCCCGGGTACCAGAGGGGGCCGGGTTGTCCGAGGAAGCCGGAGAGCCTGAGGGAGCTGGAGTGCCTGAGGCCGCTGGGCTGCCCGAGGCAGCCGGGCCGCCCGAGGGAGCCGGGGCACCCGGGGAGGCCGAGGGGGCCGGGCTGCCCGGAGTGTCTGAGGCGGCCGGGCCGCCCGAGGGGGCCGGAGAGCCTGAGGGGGCCGGAGAGCCTGAGGGGGCTGGGCTGCCCGAGGCGGCCGGGCCGCCCGAGGGGGCCGGGCCGCCCGAGGGGGCCGGGCCGCCCGAGGGGGCCGGGCCGCCCGAGGGGGCCGGGCCGCCCGAGGGGGCCGGAGAGCCTGAGGGGGCCGGAGAGCCTGAGGGGGCTGGGCTGCCCGAGGCAGCCGGGCCGCCCGAGGAGGCCGGGGCATCCGGGGCACCCGAGGGGGCCGCGGCACCCGCAGCAGCCGGGCTGCCCGGAGTGCCTGAGCCGGCCGGGCCGCCCGAGCCGCCCGACGCACCCGACGCACCCGACGCACCCGACGCACCCGACGCACCCGAGGGAGCCTGGGGGGCGGGCTCGGGTTCCGTGGTGGCGCCGGGCCCAACCGCGGGCGTGTCCGCCCCGCCCGCCCCCGCGGGCCCGGGGCCCGCCGACGCCGACCGACCGGTCCGCGGATGCGTCGGCATGGACCCCCCGGCCGGGGTGGTCGCGCCGGCCTCGTCTTCGGTCCCGTTGGCCGCCGACGCCACTCCTCCCAGCGGAGCACTCGTCGAGAGCCCCCGTCCGGCCGAGTCGCCCGACGGGCCGCGCCCCCCGGCGCGCGCGTCCGTCGACGCCGACCGCCGGGCCGCCGGACCGTCCGCGCCGGCTGCACCTCCGACCGCATCGCCCGCCGAACCCGACCGTCCAGCCGGGGGCTCGCTCATCCGACTCGGCTGCCCGTGTGGCGCCGCGTGCCGAGGTGTCGCCGGGGTCGCAGTGCCGCTCTGGCCGAGTGCCGCGTCCGTCGCGCGCCCATCCGCTGCCGTCATGCCTGTGCGCCCTCCAAGGAGTGCAGTCCCTGCCGTCGTACCGTCGCCGCGAGCGTACGGTGTCCGGACTGCTCGGCCCGCATCACCCGCTCCTCCGGCAGGGCGCGTTGCCACCATTCGCCGGCGGCCGCGTCGGCGGTGGCGCGCAACTCGACGACGGCAGCGGACAGCGAGCGGCGGGCGGACTCCAGGGCGCCGGGTTCGGGACGCTCGGCGTCGAGCAGGTCCACGGCTCGTTCACGGGCCCGCTCGACGGCGTCGAGGGCGTCCTCGATACGGGCGCCGGCCCGCCGGTTGGTGACCGCGACCGCCGCGGCGAAGCCGACCAACGCACCCACCAGGGTGTCCGCGACCCGGTCGGTCATCAGCTCACCGGGCTGCTGGACGCGGGCGAACTCGGTGATGAGCAGCGCCATGGGGGTCACGCAGATGCTGCCGAGCCAGTAGTTGCGGCCGATCAGGGCCTCGGCGCCGAAGTTGAGGGCGAGGCACAGCAGGACGAGGACCGCCTGGTTGAGATGGGCCAACGGGGCGAGCGCGGCGAAGAAGAGGACGCCGATCAGGTTGCCGACGACGCGCTGCACTCCCCGGCTCCAGGTCAGGGTGACGTTGGCCTGGTAGAGCGAGGCGGCGGTGACCAGCGCCCAGTAGGGGCGGCCGACGCCGAACGCGAGCGACGCGTATCCGGCGAGGGCACAGCCGACCGCGGTGCGCAGGGCGATCGGGGCGAGTGGACCCAGGCGACGCAACAAGGGGTTCGGGGGCACGGCGAGTGCGACTTCCACGCCCAGGAGTTCGTCGGCGGCATCCCCTAGGTCGTCCGGACGAGGTACGGGCCCGGCGCCCCGTACCTCGCATGCCCACGCCCGCAACCGCTCGGGCTCCGTGTCGGCGGGCGCGGCGATCGCCACCTCGGCGCGCACGACGAGCCGTTCCAGGGCGCGCCGGGGCGCGCTGCGGGCGCCGGTGGAGAGCAGCGACTGCCAGGCACCGTGCACGGCGGCGGCCGCGGCGGCGCGGGCCCGGGCGGCCCCGTCACCGCTGCCCGCCGTCTCGGCGTAGGTGGCCGCGGCGTTCAGCGCGTGCGCCGTCGCGCGGCGCTCGGGCCCGTGCGGGCGGACGAGTCCGGGTGCCATGCCGACGATCCACGCCCAGGCACCCGCCGCGGCGCCCAGCGCGAGATGGCCGGGAACCTGGCCGAGCGTCTGCGGCACGAACAGGGACGCGGAACTGATGAAGGCGAGGACCACGTGACCGGGCGGCCCGATGCGCGTGGCGTCGCACAGCGCCTTCTGCACGGCGGCCAGCAGCGCGCCGACGGTGACCAGCACGACGGCGTTCGTCGTGAGCGAGGCCGCGGTCAGCGCGACGGCGAGGCCGCCGAGCATGCCGAGGACGACCCAGGCGAGCGCGCGGGCGCGGGCGGCGTACGGACGGTTGTGGGCGTAGAGCGCGCAGAGCGATCCGGCCATGGTGTACATGGCCAGGTCGAGTCGGCCGAGCGCGAGAAGCGTCAGATTCGGCGCGGCGACCGAGGCGACCACGCTCAGCGCGGGCTTGAACCAGATGTCGGCGGGGCGGCCGAGCCGCAGCACACCGGCCAGCGGGAGACGACGTCCAGGGGAGCGGTGACGTCCATGGGGACGGCGGCGTACACGGGGGATCTGGGGGGTCGCACTGCTCATGGCTCTAAGTTTAGCAGGTGTTTTACTCGTGAAATATATTCTCCCGTCACCGCTCACCCGCGCCCACCTGCGGCGCACTCCCGCACGCTCCCCCGCGTACACCTGTGCGCTCGCTTGCGCACCGCCCGGGCCGGGCATGACCTGACCGACTGTCCGACATCAACGACTGTCCGACTCCGTCGAGCGGGGAGGTACGCGGTGCACGGACCGGCGTCACCCGGCTGGCTGCTCGTAGCGCTGTGCGCGGCGAGCGGGGCCTACTGCCTGTTGCGGATGCGCAGCCCCGTCGAGGAGCAACGCCGCACCGCGGGCGCCGAGGCGCTCATGGGATTCGGCATGGCCGCGATGGCCGTGCCCGCGGCGGCGGCCACTCCGCCGCGCTGGGCCTGGTTCGCGTACGCCGCGGTGTTCGCCGGCGCCGCCCTGCGCACCCTGTGGTCGGTCCGCAGCAGCCCCCACCATCTGCACCATCTGGTCGGGGCCTGCGCCATGGTCTACATGGCCGCCGCGATGGCCGCCTCCCCCGGGCACCACGGGCACGGCGGCGGTTCCGGGATTCCTCTGGTCACGGGGGCGCTCCTGGTCTACTTCGTCGGGTACGTGCTGCGCTCCGGGGCCCGGCTGTTGCCGGTCGCTGCGGTGGTCGGCGACTCGGTGACGCTCCGCGGCACCCCCCGGACCCTCGGCTGGGGCGACCGCCCCGAGCTGTCACAGGCGTGCCGTCTGTCCATGGGGATCGCGATGCTGGCCATGCTGGTCACGCTCTGAGAACCACTCCGGCCCCGGCCATGTGAAACCGTGGCGTACGTCACTTTGTCGTCGCGGGCCGTATCCCCCGGCGACGCTCCGCTCATAGGCTTCACCTCATGATGGTCCCCGCGGCACTGTTGCTGCTCGGCGCCCTGGCCGCCGTGGTCGCTCCACGACTGCTCGCCCGGGCGGACTGGCCGGACCATGAACCCGTGGTCGCCCTGTGGGCGTGGCAGTGCGTGGTGGCGGCCGTTCTGCTGTGCTGCGTCCTGTCGATGACGCTGAGCGCGGCCGCCGCGTGGGTGGCGGTGCGCGGCCATGTCTTCGCTCCCGCTCCGCACTCCGTCGTGGACGCCTACGCGTTGAGCAAGGGGAGCCCGTGGGCCGCGACGACCGCCGTGGCGCTCGCCTGCGGTGGCGCCTGGACCGCGGCGATGCTGGTCCGCGAGGTGCTGCGGGCCCGGTCCCACCGTCGCCAGAGCCGTGACGAACTCCTCGTACGCGCACCGCTGTTGCCCGGTGAGGAGCCGAGCAGTGACTGGCTGGTGGTGCTGGAGGGCGAGCGTCCTGACGCCTGGTGGCTGCCCGGGACCGCTCCCCAACTGGTCGTCACCACAGCCGCGTTGCGCCGTCTCAAGGGGCGTCAGCTGGACGCCGTGCTCGCCCATGAGCAGGGGCACGCGCGGGCCCGGCACGACTGGCTGCTGCACTGCTCGGCCGCGCTCGCCGTCGGTTTTCCGCAGGTGCCCGTGTTCGCCGCGTTCCGCGACGAGATGCACCGCCTGGTCGAACTCGCCGCCGACGACATGGCCTCCCGCCGCTTCGGCCGCCTCACGACCGCCCTCGCGCTGGTGGAACTGAACGAGGACCGGGGCGTGTTCGGCCCCTGTCCGACTCCGCAGGCCCACGTCCCGCAGCGCGTGCACCGCCTGCTCGCTCCCCCGGACCGGCTGACGCCGTCGCGGCGGCTGCGACTGACCGCGGCGGCCACGCTGGTGCCGGTGATCCCCCTGCTGGTGGCGTTCGTACCGGGCCTGCGGGCGCTCGGCTAGCCGCGACAACGGCGGTTCGGTGCCACGGGGTTGGTCTCCGGCCCCGTACGTCGGCGAGGATCACCGTATGCGCTCCCCGCCCGTCGACCCACCGCTTCGCGCCCCGACCCCCCGGACCGCGGCAGTCACCGCGGCGGCGGTCGCCGTTCCGTCCGTGCTGCTTCTCCTGCTGGTCGCGTTCTCCTGGCGACCGCTGCTGGCCCTCGACGGCGACATCGCGCGCACCACGCACCGCTGGGCGGTCGACGAACCCGGTGTCACCGAGGTGTTCCGCGTTCTGACGGACTGGGTGTGGGACCCGTGGACGATGCGCGCGCTGGGTGCGCTGGTCGTGCTCTGGCTGGTACGGCAGCGTTCGGCGTGGTGGCCGGCGCTGTGGGTGACGGCCGCCTGTGTCCTGGGCACGGTGGTGCAGCAGTCGCTCAAGGCGGCGGTCGGCCGCGCGCGCCCCGTCTGGCCCGACCCCGTGGACTCCGCGCACTACGCCGCCTTCCCCTCGGGCCACGCCATGACCGCGACGGTGGTGTGCGGGCTGCTGCTCTGGCTGCTCCACCTGTACGGCGCCGGGCGCGCGCTGCGGCGTACGGCACTGGCGCTGGCCGTGGTCTGCGTCGTGGGTGTCGGGCTGACCCGTGTCTGGCTGGGCGTGCACTGGCCCTCGGACGTCCTGGGCGGCTGGCTGCTCGGCGCGCTGGTGGTCGCCCTGGCGGTGATGGCCCATGAGCGCCGGAGCGGCTCGAAACGTACTTGACGGGCACGCAGTGTGCTCGACCCGCACGGAACATGCTTGACCGGCCCGGAGCGCGCCCCGAAGGATCTCCCTCATGACGATCAAAGGCGTGCTCTTCGACTTCTCCGGAACCCTGTTCCGCGCCGAACCGACCGAGTCCTGGCTGCGCGCGGTGCTCAGGGACGCCGATCTCACCCTGCCGGAGCGGGAGTTGACCGAGGCGGCGGACGCCCTGGAGGCGGTGGGCGCGCTGCCCGGCGGTGTCGTCGCGCCCCGGCTGCCGGAGGGCTCGGAGGACCTGTGGCGCAGGCGGGACTCGAGTGCCGAGGGGCACCGGGTCATGTACACCGCGATCTCCCGCCAGGTGCGGCTGCCCGATGCCCGGCTGCACGACGCGCTGTACGACCGTCACATGCTCCCGGCGGCGTGGTGGCCCTACCCCGACACGGCCGAGGTGCTCGACGCCCTGTGCGAGCGCGGGGTCGCGGTCGGGGTGGTCAGCAACATCGGCTGGGATCTGCGGCCCGTCTTCCGTGAGCACGGCCTCGACCGGTACGTGGGCGCGTACGTGCTGTCGTACGAGCACGGCATCCAGAAGCCGGACCCCCGGCTGTTCGCGACCGCCTGCGACGCGCTGGGCATCGCCCCCGAGGACACGCTCATGGTCGGGGACGACCGCCGCGCCGACGGAGGTGCGGCGGCGCTGGGCTGCGCGGTGCACTTCGTGGACCACCTGCCCGCGTCGCAGCGCCCGGAGGGACTGCGGCCGGTGCTGGACCTGGTCGGCTGACCCGCGCACCTTCCCGGGAGCACCCGCGGGCCCGAGGGCCGTCGATGTCGGCCCGGAGACCCGGGGGCCCGGGGGCGGCTCGCAGGCGCGGAGGCGGCCCGGAGGCGGCTCCCTCACGATCAGCTCTGATAGCCCTCGACCTGCGAAGACGGTCGTACGCGCGCTTCGTCCGGGTTCTCCCCGAACTCGGACTTCGCGCGCCGCTGACGCAGCAGGTCCCAGCACTGGTCGAGCTCGCGCTCCAGCTGTCCGAGCCGTTCGTGTTCCGTGGCGCTGTCGATCTGCCCTGATGCGGCGGCGTCGCGCAGCCGACGCTCGTCGTCCACCATCGCCGTGATCTTGGCCAGGATCT
Source organism: Streptomyces olivochromogenes (assembly GCF_001514115.1). Classification (GTDB taxonomy): domain Bacteria; phylum Actinomycetota; class Actinomycetes; order Streptomycetales; family Streptomycetaceae; genus Streptomyces; species Streptomyces olivochromogenes. The sequence goes on along the minus strand of NZ_KQ948459.1, from coordinate 190,605 downwards.
GCTCTTGATCCATCTCCACCCGCCTCCTCGGCACTTTCGCCCACTCTAAGGAGGCCAGGGCGGCTGTGCGACTCGCTCGGGAATCCCGCGCGGCCGGGAATTCCGCTCGCCGTGTGCCCGTCCGCCTGAGACGATCCCCCGCGTCGCCCCAGGCGGACGGCAGCCCGAAGCCTCCCCCGCGGTGGGTCACGGCCCGGACGCTCTGAGTATAGTTGGCTGGCAGCCAGTCAACACAGGAGTTCCAGCATGTCCCCGCGCAGCCCGTCGGTCAATGAAGAGTTGCGGCGGCGTTCCCGGGAGCGGCTGTTGCAGGCCGCGGTGGAGCTGGTGAACGAGCGCGGCTACGAGGCGACGACGCTCGGGGACATCGCGGATCGCGCGGGATCGGCGCGCGGACTGGTGTCGTACTACTTCCCCGGCAAACGCCAGCTCCTGCAGTCCGCTGTGCACCGGATGATGCACCGCACGCTGGAGGAGGGGCTGGAGCGCGAGCCGCGTACCGAGGACGGCCGGGAGCGGCTGGCGCGGGCCATCGACGCGATTCTGGGCCTGGCGCGGGACCGGCCCGTGCTGATGCGTCAGCACATGGCGGGAATACTGCAGGGCGAGGGGTTCATGCAGTGTCCGGAGCAGCAGCGCCTCGCGCAACTGCTGCGGGAGACCGTCGCCGGGTACGGCTCCCTGGACGCCGACACCGACTACCCGATGTTGCGGGCGGTGCTCATGGGCGCGGTGTACGCGGCCCTGGTGCCGGGTGTGCCGATGCCGGTCCCGAGGCTGCGGGCCGAGCTGTTCGAGCGCTACCACCTCGACTGGGAGATGGGTGTCCCGCCGGACACCGAGGTGCCCGGCGGGACGTGCGAGGACGATCTGTCACGGTTCTTCACGACCGGCCGACGACCGGACGAGCAGCCGCGTGACGATCAGCCGTCCGACGATCAGCCGTCTGACGATCAGTCGAAGTAGTCCGGCTGCGTCTGGACGTTCAGCTCGCGCAGGTGGACCCGCTTGGCCGGATCGGTGCGCCGGTCGCTGAGCTTGAGGACGTCGAAGCCCTTGGCGATGTCGTTCGAGTAGATATAGCCGTTGTAGTAGTACGCCGACCAGGCGCCGCCGACCGTGAGCTTGTCGGTGGTCAGCGGTCCGCGCTCGAAGTAGGCGATCTCCTTCGGGTTCGAGGAGTCGGTGAAGTCCCAGACGGAGACGCCGCCCTGGTACCAGGCCTGGACCATGAGGTCCTTGCCCTTGACGGGGATCAGCGAACCGTTGTGGGCCACACAGTTCTCGGTGTCGGCCTGATGGCGGGGGATCTTGAAGTAGCTCTTGAAGACGAGCTTGCGCTTGTCGCCCTTGCCGACGATGTCGTAGATGCCGTCGGCGCCGCGGTCGGGACCGATGGCCGCGTTGCAGGTGGCCGCCCCACCGCCGCCCAACTCGTCGGTGAACACGACCTTGTTCGCCTTCTGGTTGAAGGTCGCCGAGTGCCAGAACGCGAAGTTGACGTTGTCCTCGACCTGGTCGATGACCTTCGGGTGCTCCGGGTCCTTGATGGAGAACAGGATGCCGTCGCCCATGCAGGCACCGGCAGCCAGGTCCTTGGAGGGCAGGACCGTGATGTCGTGGCAGCCGGTGGTCTTGGAGACACCCGGGTTGGTGGGCGCGCCCGGGTTGCCACCGCCGTCCGGTCCCTCGCCCGGGAACAGCACCGGGAAGTTCACCACGGCCGCCTTCTCAGGGGCCTTGCGCGGCACCTTGATGACCGAGATGCCGTCGTGCGGGGGCTGGCAGTCGGGGAAGGTGGCGCTCGGCGAGTACGAGGCGACGTAGATGTAGACGTTCTTGCGCTCGGGCACCAGCGTGTGGGTGTGCGAGCCGCAGGAGGTCTCGACGGCGGCGACGTACTTCGGGTTCGCCTTGTCGGTGATGTCGAAGACCTTCATGCCCTCCCACGAGGACTTCTCGGTCGCGGGCTGCGTGGTGCTGTTGCAGGAGTTGTCGCTGCGCGAGGAGTCGGTGGACAGGAAGAGCAGGTTGCCGGAGACGGACACGTCGTTCTGCGAGCCCGGGCAGAGCACCTGCGCCACCGTCCTGGGCGCCTTCGGGTTGCTGATGTCGAAGATGCGGAAGCCGTCGTAGTTGCCGGCGAAGGCGTACTTGCCCTGGAAAGCGAGGTCGGAATTGAAGCCGGGCAGCGCGTCCTTGGGGATGTTGGTGAGGTGTTCGATGTTGTCGGAGTGGACGATCTCGTCCTGCCCGGGTATCTCGCCGTTCGCGATCGCCGTCCTGGTCTCGACGGCGTCACTGCGGGACACCTTCTCCGGAACGGCGGGGCCGTCCCCGGGATCGGGTGTCGCGGCCGCCGGGCCGGCCGTGAGCAGCGCGGCCAGGAGTCCGGCCGCGGCCGCGGCAACTCCCAGGCGTCTGCGCCGCGTTCGGGGATCGATCAACAGGGTCACTGCGTCCTCCCTTGTAGCCGTTCGCAGTCGAACGGTTCACGGACCCCAGAAGTATCGTCCGGACCATGCGCTGATCAACAGATGGCAACGCACTCGTAATGAAGGTTTTTGATCAGTAACGTTCACCGGCGTGCTAGGACGGTCATGAAACACCCGTGAGGTGTCCGGCGATTCATGTGCCCCTGGAGGTCGATGTGTTGCTCCGTCGTACGTCCCGCGCGCCCCGTACGTCCCGCGCCCGCCGTGCGCTCCCGGGCGCGGCATCGCTGACGATCGCCGTGCTCGTGCTCGGCGGCTGCGACTCCGGCTCGGGTTCCGCTCCCAAGTCCGGCGGGACGAGCGGGCCTTCGGTGATCGTCCCCGGCAAGCCGGGCGAGGCGGCCGAGACGCTCTCCGCCGCGGACGCCGCGAAGCAGCGCAACGAGGACGACTCCCCCAACACGGCGGACTTCGCCTACGCGCGGATGATGATCGAACATCACACCCAGGCCCTGGAGATGACCGCACTCGCCCCGAAGCAGGCGGCGTCGGGCCAGGTGAAGCGGCTCGCCGCGCGGATCGCGGCCGCGCAGGGGCCGGAGATCACCACGATGAAGGGCTGGCTCACGGCCCACGACGGCGCCAAGCGGGCCACGGAGCACCGGCACGAGGCGATGCCCGGCATGGCCACCGAGGCACAGCTGAAGGAGTTGCGCACGGCGCGGGGCAGGGCCTTCGACGCGCTCTTCCTGAAGCTGATGATCACACATCACGACGGGGCGATCTCCATGGCCACGGAGGTGAAGGCCCAGGGCAACAACATCCAGGTCGAGGAGATGGCCGACGACGTGATCGCCCAGCAGACGAGCGAGATCAACAGGATGCGCGAGTTGCAGTGACGCTCGGCGACACCTCCGGCGGCCACCGGAACGATCACAACATGTATTCATGTCATGACTTTCCGTGCGACTGAACCCGTACGCGCGTGCCGCGCGCCGCACCCTGTCAGCGGAGCGTCGGTGGTGCGATGCTGGAGCCATCAGCGATCTCCTCGAGCTGTTCGGGTTTCGGATTGGGAGTTCCGCCGTGCTGTATGTCGCCGTCGTCGGCTCAGGGCCCAGCGGGGTCTACACCGCCCAGAGCCTCGTCCAGAGCGGGCTGTCCGAGGTCCGGGTCGATGTCCTGGACCGGCTGCCGTGCCCGTACGGCCTGGTGCGCTACGGCGTGGCGCCGGACCACGAGAAGATCAAGTCGCTGCAGAGCAATCTGCGGACGGTCCTGGAGGACGAGCGGGTGCGGTTCCTGGGCGACGTCCAGGTCGGCCCGGGCGGGGTGCCCGTGACCCGGCTGCGGGAGCTGTACCACGCGGTGGTCTACTGCGTGGGCGCCGCCACCGACCGCCATCTCGGAGTGCCGGGCGAGGAGCTGTCGGGCAGCTGGTCGGCGACCGAGTTCGTGTCCTGGTACAGCGCGCACCCCGACTCCGTCACCGACGGCTTCGTACTCGGCGCGCGCTCGGCGGTGGTCGTCGGCGTCGGGAACGTCGCCGTCGACGTGACCCGGATGCTGGCCCGCGGCGCGTCCGAGCTGAGCCCCACGGACGTGCCGCAGGCGGCGCTGAGAGCGCTGGCCGCGAGCAAGGTGACCGAGATCAGCATGATCGGGCGGCGCGGACCCTCGCAGGCCCGGTTCACCACCAAGGAGCTGCGCGAGCTCGGCTCGCTGCCGGACACCGAAGTCGTGGTGGATCCTGAGGAGTTGGCGCTCGATCCGCAGTACGCCGACCCGTCGGACCTGCCCGCCGCCCAGCGCCGCAATGTGGAGGTGCTGCGGGGGTGGGCCGCCGCGCCGCCGCAGGACCGGGCCCGCCGGATCCGGCTGCGCTTCTTCCTGCGCCCGGTCGAGCTGCTTCCCGACGAGGGCGACGGCACCCGGGTGGGCGCGGTGCGCTTCGAGCGCACGGCGCCCGACGGACACGGCGGAGTGACGGGCACGGGACGGTACGAGGACATCGAGGCGCAGTTGGTGCTGCGCTCGGTCGGCTATCGGGGCGTCCCCCTCGAAGGACTGCCCTTCGACACGGACCACGGCACGGTGCCGCACCGCGCGGGCCGGGTGCTGCGCGACGGCGTGGTCGCGCCGGGCGAGTATGTGGCGGGCTGGATCAAGCGGGGCCCGACCGGTGTCATCGGCACCAACCGGCCGTGCGCCAAGGAGACGGTGGCCTCGCTCGTCGAGGACGCCCCCGAACTCATGCGACGGGAGTCGGCCGAGGATCCCCTCGCGGCACTGCGGGCGGCCGGGGCGACACCGGTTCCGTGGGCCGGATGGGAGGCGATCGAGCGGGCGGAGGCGGAGCTCGGGGCCTCGCTCGGACGGGGTGTGGTCAAGCTGCCCGACTGGACGTCCCTGCTGGCGGCGGCGCGGACGGCGACTTCGTCCTAGGGGCTTTCCGGTTCGTCCCAGCGGCTTTCCGGTTCGTCCTAGGGGCTTTCCGGCGGGGTCGGGCGCAACTCGGTGGGCATGACACATAGCGGCAACGGGCCGGAAATCAACAAACTGTTCAAGCCCCTTACGGTCTCGTGCTGTTCGGACGTTCCCCGCGCCGTCCGGCCGCCCCCGTCCCCACCCGCCGCTTCTGGAGTGCCCATGGCGACCACCGCACCCGCGCATCCCGTGCATCCCGTCGACGAGGTCCCACCCGTACGCCACCTGGCCGCCTTCGGGCTCCAGCACGTGCTCGCGATGTACGCGGGCGCGGTGGCCGTACCGCTGATCGTGGGCGGGGCGATGAAGCTCTCGCCCGCCGACCTCGCGTATCTGATCACCGCGGACCTGCTGGTGTGCGGTATCGCGACCCTCATCCAGTGCGTGGGCTTCTGGCGGTTCGGCGTACGACTGCCGATCATGCAGGGCTGCACCTTCGCGGCGGTCACGCCGATGGTCCTGATCGGGACGACGGGCGGCGGACTGCCCGCGATCTACGGATCGGTGATCGTCGCGGGACTCGCGATCATGTTGCTGGCGCCGGTCTTCGGCAGGCTGCTGCGCTTCTTCCCCCCATTGGTCACGGGCACCGTCATCCTGATCATCGGGGTCTCACTGCTGCCGGTGGCGGGCAACTGGGCGGCCGGCGGCGTGGGCGCGAAGGACTTCGGGGCGCCGAAGAACCTGGCGCTCGCGGGCTTCGTCCTGGCCGTGGTGCTGGGTGTGCAGCGGTTCGCGCCGCCCTTCCTGAGCCGGATCGCGGTGCTGGCCGGCATCGCGGTGGGCCTCGCCGTGGCGGTGCCGTTCGGGTTCACGGACTTCGGCGGGGTCGGGGACGCCGACTGGGTCGGGATCAGCACGCCGTTCCACTTCGGCACGCCGACGTTCCACGCCTCAGCGATCGTGTCGATGCTGGTCGTGGCACTGGTGACGATGACGGAGACGACCGGTGACCTCATCGCGGTCGGCGAGATGACCGACCGGAAGGTCGAGCCGCGCACGCTGGCCGACGGTCTGCGCGCCGACGGTCTCTCCACGGTGCTCGGTGGTGTGTTCAACACCTTCCCCTACACGGCGTTCGCGCAGAACGTGGGCCTGGTCGGCATGACCCGGGTGCGCAGCCGCTGGGTGGTGGCGACCGCGGGCGGCATCCTCGTCCTGCTCGGTCTGCTGCCCAAGCTGGGCGCGGTGGTCGCGGCGGTGCCGGCGCCGGTCCTTGGCGGCGCGGGTCTGGTGATGTTCGGGACGGTCGCCGCGAGCGGGCTGCGGACGCTGGCCGAGGTGGACTTCAAGGGGAACAACAACCTGACGGTGGTGGCCGTCTCGGTCGCCGTGGGCATGCTCCCCGTCGGCGTGCCGACGATCTACGCGAAGTTCCCCGACTGGTTCCAGACGGTGATGAACAGCGGGATCAGCGCCGGGTGCCTGACGGCGATCGTCCTGAACCTGCTCTTCAACCACCTGCCGGGGAAGGCGGGTTCGGCCGGGGCCGCCGCCGAACCGAAGGCCGCCTCGGTCTGATCCCCGCCGGGCGCTCGGCCGGTCACCCAGCCGTTCGCCGAGGCTCGCCGAGCCGCTCGCCCTGCCCCTCGATCGCGGCGAGGACGCTGTCGAGGAACCCGGGGAACAGCGCGTCCAGGTCGGCTCCGCGCAGGGCGTTCATCTTGGCCGTTCCCCGGTAGACCTGCCGGATCACCCCGCTCTCGCGCAGCACCCGGAAGTGGTGCGTGGTGGTGGACTTGGTGACCGGCAGGTCGAAGTGCGAACAGGAGAGCTCGTCGCCGACGGCGGCGAGCTCTCGCACGATCCGCAGCCGCATGGGGTCGGAGAGCGCGTGCAGCACCGACTCCAGGCGGATCTCCTCACGCACGGGGTGCGGCAGGTCACGGCTGCTGCCGGCGGGGTCTGCGGTCGTCACGATGGCTCCACTTCGTCCAGGAACCTCATCTTCGTCCAGGAACCCCAGTGTACGAGGATTGTTCGACGTCTCTCGTAGTTTGACACATCCCGTACTACGATGCCTATCGTACGAGGTGCAGCTCGGCACCCTCGACGAACGGAGTCCGCCGTGAGCACGCTCTTCGAGCCCTTCACCCTGCGCGAGGTGACCGTCCCGAACCGGGTGTGGATGCCCCCGATGTGCCAGTACTCGGCCGCGCCGGAGGGACCCTCGACGGGCGCGCCGAACGACTGGCACTTCGCCCACTACGCGGCCCGTGCCGCCGGCGGCACGGGGCTGATCGTCGTCGAGGCCACCGCCGTCTCCCCCGAGGGCCGGATCAGCCCCTACGACCTGGGCATCTGGAACGACACCCAGGTCGAGGCCTTCCGCCGGATCACCCGCTTCCTCGGGAGCCAGGGCACCGTGCCCGCGATCCAGCTCGTGCACAGCGGCCGCAAGGCCTCCACCGACCGTCCCTGGAAGGGCGGCGCGCCGGTCGGCGAGGACGCGTACGGCTGGCAGCCGCTCGCTCCCAGCGCGCTGGCCTTCGACGAGCGGCACCCGGTGCCGACCGAGCTGACCGTGGCCGGGATCCGGGAGATCGTGGGTCAGTTCGCGGACGCGGCGCGGCGCGCCCTGGACGCCGGTTTCGAGATCGCCGAGATCCACGGCGCCCACGGATACCTCGTCCACGAGTTCCTCTCCCCGCACTCCAACCGCCGCACCGACGCGTACGGCGGCTCGTACGAGAACCGTGTCCGCTTCGCCCTCGAGGTCGTGGACGCCGTGCGGGAGGTCTGGCCCGACGACAAGCCGCTGTTCTTCCGGATCTCCGCCACCGACTGGCTGGAGGAGGGCGGCTGGAGCGCGGACGACACCGTCCGCTTCGCGGGCGAGCTGCGCGCGCACGGCATCGACCTGCTGGACGTCTCCACCGGCGGCAACGTCTCGGGCGCACGCATTCCGGTCGGGCCGGGCTACCAGGTCCCCTTCGCCGCCCGGGTCAAGGCGGAGACCTCGCTGCCCGTCGCCGCCGTCGGTCTCATCACCGACGCCGAGCAGGCCGCGAAGATCCTCGCCAACGACGAGGCCGACGCCGTGCTGCTGGGGCGCGAGCTGCTGCGCAACCCCTCGTTCGCACGCCTGGCGGCCCGTGAACTGGGCACGGAGATCCAGGTCCACGTCCCCGACCAGTACCACCGCTCCGTGTAGCAGTACTAGCGTGCCGCGTTCCGGTGCAACCGCCGTAGGACCAGCGCCAGTTGGAGGCGGAGCCGGCCGTGCGGGTCGTGGACCGGCCAGTCGAGCCAGTGCTCGGCCTGGACGAGGCGGTCCTGGAGTGTGGAGTGGTGCACGTTCAGCTCCGCCGCGGCGGCGCGCAGACTCGTGCTGAAGGCGACCGCGTTCAGCGTGCTCGCCACCCAGGGTGCCGTCGCGACGGCGCGTTCGAGGGCGCGGACGTCGGGGACGGGTTCCGTGGTCGGGCCGACCGTGTCCGCGAGCAGCGCGAGGCCGCCCAGCTCGTCCGCGTACACCGTGCGGGGGCCGGGGTCCTGGTCGGTGCCCTCCGCGGTGAACCGCAGGGCGGTGCGGGCGGCGGCCCACGACGCCGGAAGGTCCCCCACGGGCACCGCGGGGCCGATGCCCGCGCGACGGCCACCGGTGGTGGGCGTGCTGTCGCCGGTGGCGGGCACCGCCTCGACGAGCGGCCCGCCCTCCGCGGTCGCCACCACACGGGCGGCGGCCGCGTCCCGCAGGCCGAGCCGGACGGCCGCCTGACGCCGGGCGTGCTCGGCGGCGGAGGGGTCCAGGAGCACCTCGACCGAGGCGGGGTCGGCCTCGCGGGCCTTTTCCGGAGCCCGCCCGCGCGTCCGGTCGAGCACCACCCGGGCGGCGGCCGCGGCGCGCTCAAGGACCATCGCGTGGACCCCGTCGGAGACTCCCGTGCGCTCCAGCCAGACGGCAGGCGGTCCGTCCGGCGTCAAGGGGGTCGAGGGCCAGGCCGGATCGAGAGGGCCGCCGTCGTCCCGGCGCAGCCCGTCGGCCTCGACCCGGACGCGGACCCCGCGCTCCTCGTCGACGAGCCGGGCCGGGCAGCCGGACAGCACGGCCGCGCCCCGCACCAGGGACTCCAGACCCGCCCGGCCCTCGATCAGCCGGTCGAAGTAGGAGATCACCTGGAGTGCGGCACCCGCGTCGGGGTCGAGCGCCGCGAGCCTTCCCGCCAGCTCCTTCACCGAACTCACTCACCTCGCACGGGCCACCGGAACGCGTCGCCTCCTCATGCTCCGTCTTCCGGCGCCCGGTGCCAAGCCGTCACCGGCGAGAACACCCGGTGGACGGGCTCAGTTCTCCAGGAGCCGGCGCAGCCAGCGCAGACGTGCGGCCTTGGTGTCCTGGGACAGGGCGGCCTGCGGCGCCATCAGGTCGTATCCGTGGAAGCCACCGGGCCATACGTGGAGTTCGGCCCGGCCGCCCGCCTGCCACAGGCCGCTCGCGTAGGCGACGGCCTCGTCCCGGAAGGTCTCCGCCGAGCCGACGTCGATGAAGGCCGGGGGCAGGCCGGAGAGGTCCTCGGCGCGGGCCGGGGCGGCGTAGGGAGAGACGTCCGGGCGGCCGCGGGCGTCACCGAGCAGGGCCGTCCACCCCATGTGGTTCGCCGCGCGGTCCCACACGCCGAGACCGGCCATCTGACGGCTGGAGGGGGTGTCGTTGCGGTCGTCGAGCATCGGGCACAACAGCACCTGCCCCAGGAGCGCCGGTGCGCCGCGGTCCCGGGCGAGCAGGGCGACCGCCGCGGTCAGACCGCCCCCGGCGCTCTCGCCCGCGACGATGATCCGCTCGGGGTCGAACCCCAGTTCCCCGGCGTGCTCGGCCGTCCACTTCAGTCCGGCGTAGCAGTCCTCGACGAGGGCCGGATGCGGGTGTTCGGGTGCGAGGCGGTACTCCACCGACACCACGGCCGTGCCCAACTCCTGGGCCCAGTCGAGCATTTCCGCGACGCCGGTGCGGTTGTCGCCGATCACCATGCCGCCGCCGTGCACGTGGTAGACGACGGGCACGGCCGCGGCGGCCCGGGTCGGCCGGCAGATGAGCAGGGAGATGTCCGGTGCGCCCTGCGGCCCGGGCACCGTGCGCTCCTCCACCGCGAAGGCGCCGTCCCGGGTCAGGTCCAGGTCCGCCCCTTCGGACAGTGCCACGCCCTCGCGCAGCGCCGGGATCATCTCGATGCTGAACGAGGACGGCAGCTGTTCGCGGATGATCTCGAGGGCGGCGGCGAGTTCCGGGTCGAACGGCGGGGGCGGCCCCACCCGGGAGCCCTGCGCCTCGGCGGAAGCATTGGTGGTCATCGGCTCTCCCTGCGTCCGGGCCACGTCCCTGTGACCACTGGCTGCCATCGTGCCTCGCGCCCGCGGTCACAAGGCAGCGCCAGACGGCGGAGAAGTCCCGCCGAACGGCGGGATGCCCGTCGCCGCTCGATCCCCGTCACCGCGCACCCCCGCCACCGCCACCCCTCACCCCCGTCACCGCTCAGTCCCCGGCCCGTACCAGCCCGCTCTCGTAGGCGAAGATCACCGCGTGGATACGGTCCCGGAGGCCGAGCTTGGTCAGGACGCGGCCGAGGTGGGTCTTGACGGTCGTCTCCCCGACGAAGAGGCGGGCCGCGATCTCGCCGTTGGCCAGTCCCCGGGCGACCAGGGCGAGAACTTCCCGCTCCCGCTCGGTGAGGGCGGCGAGGCGCCGGCGCTGGGCGGGCGTGGACGCGGACGCGGGCCCGTGCAGGACGAAGCGTTCGACCAGGCGCCGGGTGAGCGAGGGCGCCACCATGACCTCGCCCCGCAACACCGCCCGGACGGTCACCAGGATCTCCTCGGCCGGGGCGTCCTTGACGAGGAAGCCGTTCGCGCCGGCACGCAGGGCCGCGTAGGCGTACTCGTCGAGGTCGAAGGTGGTGACGACGAGGATCCGGGGCCCGTGGGGCTGCGCGCAGAGGTGCTCGGTGGCGGCGAGTCCGTCCAGACCGGGCATGCGTACGTCCATCAGGACGAGGTCCGGCTCCAGGGCGGCGGCGCCCGCGATCGCCGCGTCGCCGTCGGCGGCCTCGCCCACCACGGTGAGGTCGGGCTGGCTGTCGACGACCATGCGCAGCCCCATCCGGATCAGCTCCTGGTCGTCGCAGATCAGCACGCGGGACGGGGACGACGTCGGGGACGGGGACGGGGTCGAGGTCGGGGTCGGCCCGGTCATGGGGCCGTCCCGGTGGGCTCGGGCCCGGAGGCGCGCAGGGTGGCGGCGACCTGGTAGCCGCCGTCGGGTGTGGGCCCGGCGTCGACACTCCCGCCGTACAGGGCGGTGCGTTCGCGCATGCCGGTGAGGCCGCGACCGGACGAGGGCAGCGGGGCGGGGCGCTCGGTGACGGCGCCCCCCGCGGCTCCGGCCGAGTTCTCCACCCGCACGCGGACCAGCCGCCCGGGCCCCTGAGCACCCGTGTCGACCCGTACGTGGATCGTGGCGTCCGCCGGCGCGTGCTTGACGATGTTGGTGAGCGCCTCCTGCACGATGCGGTACGTCTGCACGGTGAGGTCCGCCGGAAGGCCGTCCTGCTCGCCGCGCAGGTCCAGCCGGGCGCGCGTGCCGCTCGTGTCGAGGCGTCCGATCAGCCGACGCAGATCGGCCGAGAGGTGCTCGGGGGCGGAGTCGGGGGCGGGGGCGGAGTCGGGGTCGGGATCGGCTGAGGCGGCCGCGTCGGGCGTACGCAGCACCTCCAGCAGTCGGCGCAGTTCACCGAGCGCCTCGCGGCCGGTCGCGCTGATGACGCCGAGGGTGCGGTCGACGACGGCGGGGTCGACATGCCGCATCAGCCTGCCGCCCTCGGCGTTGAGGACCATCACGCTCACGCTGTGCGCGAGGACGTCGTGGATCTCGCGGGCGATGCGCGCCCGTTCCTCGGCGACGGCGACCCGGGCCAGGGCGAGGCGCTCCGACTCGACGAGTACGGTCCGCCGCTCGAACTCGGCGAGGTAGGCGCGCCGGGCACGGACGTACTCGCCGAACACCCAGGCCCCGGCCAGCAGCAACCCCACCGCGAGCGGGGTGAGCCAGGCACCTCGGGCGCCCGGACCCACGTACTCCCGCTGCCACGCGGGAATCCACAGCACTACGCAGGCCGCGGCACAGACCACCGTCAGCGCGGCGGCGCGGCGCAGACCGCGCACGGTGAGGGTGGCCAGGACGGCGGCCAGGGCGACGGCGCCACGCCCCGGTTCCTGTCCCCACACGTGTCCGAGGTACTGCGCCCAGAAGGCCGCCGTCACCAGGGCCGCGACGAGCACCGGCCGACGGCGGCGCCACAGCAGCGGCAGCACCAGGGCGACGTACACACCCACCTGTACCCAGACCGGCCGCCAGCCCGGCTCCGGGCGGATGACCGGGGGCACGGCCACCAGCACGACCAACAGGACGTCCGTCAGCCACGGATGGCCGCGCCGCCGGCGGAGCAGGGTCTCGATCAGCCGTTGCACCGCCTCACGCTATGACCGGGGCCCGCTCCGCCGCATCGTCCTGCGGGGCGTCACGGGGTCCTCCCGCGGTCGTACGCGCACCGGCCGGGGATACGACGTGCGGCCACCCGGCGTGCTTCCAGCATGGGCGCCATGTCGATCACCACCGAGTTCCTCAGACGGCCCCTCATGACCGGTGCCGTGGCGGCCAGTTCACGTCGGCTGGCCCACGCGATGACCGAGGGCATCGGTCTGGAGCGAGCCCGGCTCGTCGTCGAACTGGGCCCGGGGACCGGGGTGTTCACCGACGCGATCCTCGCCCGGCTCGCGCCCGACACGCGGCTCGTCGCGGTCGAGCTCAATCCGCTGCTCGCGGCACGGCTGTCGGCCGCGCGACGCGACGAACGGCTGACCGTGGTGCGGGGTTCGGCCGCCGAGCTGCCCGCCGCGGTGAGCGGACCGGTCGACGCGGTGGTCTCCGGGCTGCCGTGGACGGTCATGTCGCGGGAGCGGCGCGGGCGCATCCTGGACGCCGTGAGTGAAGTCCTGGCGCCCGGCGGCCGGTTCACCACCTTCGCGTATCTGCACGCGGCCTGGACTCCGCCCGCGCGTGACTTCACCGCCGAACTGGCCGGCCGCTTCGAGAGGTTGGAACGCTCGCCCGTGGTGTGGTCGAACCTCCCGCCCGCCTTCGTGCACCGGGCCACCGGGAGGCCGTGACACTCGGCGCAGGGCGACGTGTCCCGTACCGATGATCCCACGAAGATCCCGCGACCCGATGGAGACCCGACACCGAAGCGGTTGACGAGCGGAAACCCTACATACTGTAGGGTTTGCCTCATCGTGAGCCTCTTACGTCTCGGGGGACCCCCAAATGAAGGAACGTGACGACGGTCCGGCGGCGCCGAGTGACGGCACCTTCGAGCGGATCCTGGACCGGGCCCTCCACTCCCCCGAGATCATGGCAGCCGTGGACCGCGTCGGCGTGGCGGACACGCGTGAGCGCCTGCGCGCCGAAGCCCTTCAGGCGCGCCCCTCGCTCTCCTCGACCGCCGCGGTCGAGTACGACCGGTACCTCCGCGTGCGGGACTCGCAACGACATGGCGGACCCTCAAAGGCCGCCGTACGTGTGGGGGATGGCTCCGTGTCCGTCTCGGCGCTGCTCGTGCCGAGTCTCGGCGTCGTCGCCGCGGGCGTGTACGTCCTGAGCGGGTTCGACCTGCACGCCCTCGACGTACGCCCGCATCTGAACGACGGGCTGATCATGGTGGTGGTGATCCTGGCCGCGGTGACCGCGGGCGCGGCGCTGGGCGACCTTCTCTGGTCACTGGCGACGCGCGACCGCCCCACCTCGGAGGACCGCGATCCCGAGGTGAGACGGGCCCATGAGGAGTGGCAACTGGCCCTGCTGGAGCGGGGAGTGATGCCGTTCCTGCTCGGCATGCTGGACGGGACGGCCTCGCGTCTGCCCCCGCTGCCGGCCCCGGCCCAGCCCCCTCTTCACCCTTCGCATCAGCCCTCGACGAGGGAGCGGCCCAGCCAGTCGGACTTGTCCTTCACCCCGGGCAGCACGAAGAAGTAGCCGCCCCCGGTGGGGCTGATGTAGTCGACGAGCGGCTCGTCGATCAGACGCGTCTGGGTCGCCTCGAACTGACGGGCCACGTCCTGCTGGTAGCAGCAGAAGGCCAGGCCCATGTCGAGGTTGCCCGCCTTGTCGACGCCTCGGTCGTAGTTGTAGCCGCGGCGCAGGATCCGGGCCGTGTCGGTCTTCGCCGTACGGGGGTTGGCGAGCCGGATGTGTGCGTCCAGCGGGATCGCCTCGCCCTTGGGGTCCTTGGTGTAGCGCGGGATGTCGGTCTCCTGGGCGCCGTCCAGGGGTGCGCCGGTGTCACGGCGGCGGCCGATCATCTTCTCCTGCTCGGTGAGCGAGACCCGGTCCCAGAACTCGACCAGCATGCGGATGATGCGGATGACCTGGTAGCTGCCGCCGACCGCCCAGGACGGTTCGCCGTCGGCCGCGGTGACCCAGACCAGCTTGTCCATCTCGCGGGACGAGGTCGTGTCGGGGTTGGCTATGCCGTCCTTGAACCCGAGGAAGTTGCGCTGCGCGCCGGTCGGACGGGACGGGTTCTGGAAGCCGTCGACGCGCCACTTGATCTGCATCGCTCCGCGGGTGTGCCGGGTGATGTCGCGCAGGGCGTGCAGCACCGTGTCGGAGTTGGCGGCGCACAGTTGCAAGGACAGGTCGCCGTGGCACTCGGCGGCGTCGAGGTTGTCGTTCGGGAAGGTGCGCATCGGCTTGAGGTGGCGCGGTATGCGGTCGGCGAGGCCGTAGCGGTCGTCGAAGAGCGAGGCGCCGACGCCCACGGTGACGGTGAGGTCGTCCGCGGGCAGGTCCGGGCCCAGCAGACCGCTGTCGGAGGGCGGTGCGCCCACGCCGAGGTCGGCCGGGGTGCCACCGGTGGTCAGGAAGCGGGCCCGTTCGGTGATCGTGCGCAGCAGGGCGATCAGTTGGGTGCGGTCCTCGGCGATGACGTCGAAGGAGACGAAGACGGCGGCCGTGGGCGCGGGGGTGGTGATGCCGGCCTGGTGGGCGCCGTGGAAGGACACCTTGCCGCTGCCCGAGTCGGCCGCCGCGGCGGGAGTGCTGCCGGCGGCCACCTGGGCCCCGACGAGCCCGGCGCCCGCCAGGGCGGCTCCGGCCGCGCCGACGCCGAGGGCGGTCTTGGTGAACGTACGGCGGCCGAAGGGGCAGCCGCCCTGCGCGGCCTGGTCGTCCTGGCTCGGGGTCGTCATCGGGGGAGGTCCTCTCCTGTGGGCACATGGTCCCGGTACTGCGGGGGCGGTGGTTCGGTGCGCGGGTGGGCCGACGGTCTCGGGGTCGGCGCCGCCGGGCTGCTGACGCGGCCTCGGGGCTGCTCAAGCAGGCGTTGGGCTGCTCACGCGGCCTTGCGGATCTCCAGGAGGTCCGGGATCGGGGCGAGCTCTTCCAGCAACTGGCCGACCGAGCCGTCGAGGCGCTGCCGGTCGGTGTCGGACAGCTTGTCCAGCGGCGTCCAGGTGCCGTCCTCGGCCCGCTGGGCGAGCACCAGTTGCTCGGTGCGCCGCATCCATGTGTCGACGGCCGGGATCACCTTCGCGTTGCGCTTGTCGATCAGCGGGCGGAGCAGGCTGAGCAGTTCGCGGGTGCCGTCGAGGTTGGCCTCGGTCGTGGCCAGCTCGGTGCCGCTGCCGTAGTCGGCGTTGCCGCTCAGTTCGCGGTGCAGGGTGTTCTCGAGGATCTCGTGGGTGCGCAGCGGGAGGTCGGCCGGGTCGAAGTCCTGCTTCGGGAAGTCCATGCGCAGGGCGTCCACATCGGCGGCGAGTTGCTTGGCGTACGGCGCGAGGGTGGCGGCGGACTGGCCGTGCCACAGGCCGTACTCGATGCGGTGGAAGCCGGTGAAGGCCGGGTCGTCGACCCCGCCCGCGAGTCCGGCCGTACGTCCGTTGATCTTCGCGTCGAAGTCGGCGAACGTTCCGTAGGCGGCGCCGAGCGAGGCGTACTGCGTGTGCGCGGGGAGCCAGTCCTTGCGGGCCTGGTCGAGCTTGTCGGCGTCCAGGTCGCTCTGGAGGGTGCGTGTCCTGGTCTGCAGGTCGGCCAGACCCTGGTCGACGTACGTCCGGTAGGCGGCCAGCGGTGCGGCGAGGTCCTTCTCGGAGACCGGCAGTACGGCCTGGACGGAGCCGCCGCCCGCGCCGACGCGTACGGCTGCCGAGGTGACGGCCTTCCCGCCGTTGGGCACACAACGCCAGGCGTACGAGCCCGTCCCGACGGTGGCGATCAGGGCGCGGGTGGTGCCGGGGGCGATGCCCTCGACCTCGCCGTAGACGGCGTTGCTGACCGGGTCGATCAGATAGATCTCGGAGGTACGGGAGCCGGTGTTGCGCACCTGGAAGGTCTGCCGACCCGGCTTGGGCGCGGTGAAGCCCTTGCCGCAGTCGGCCGCGGACACCTCGACGACGGGCGTCCCGGACGCGGGCTTTCCGCTGCTGGCGGCGACGGTGATCCCCGCGATGAGCGCGGGCACGGCGACGAGAACGGCGGGGACCGTCCAGCGGGGGAAGCGACGGGGGGTGGACGGCGTGGCCACGGCGCCCTCGGCGGAAGCGGACGGCTCCTCGGGTCCGGAGTCGGCAGGCTCGGCGGACTTCTCGCCTTCGGCGATGGGCTCTCCTGCGAAGGCGCGCTCGCCTTCAGCGGCGGCCTCGTCTACGGAGGCGCGCTCGCCTTCGGCGGCGGACGTGGCGGACGGGTCGGCCTCGGCCTCGATCGCGGCCGACGAGGCGGCCCTGTCGGCGTCGGCGGCAACAGACCCGGCCTCACCCCCGGCCGGAGCGGGCGCGGCGGACCGCTCGGCCTCGACGGCGGTCGACGCGGCGGCACTCCTGGCGTCGGGGTCGGCGGGACCCTCGGCCCGCATGGCGGCGGGCGTCGCGGGCTGCTCCGCCTCGGCGGGGTCGAGCGGCACGGACACGCGCTTGGCTGCCCCCGCGACGTCCGTCGCGGGGAGCACCGCGAGCTGCGTGCCCGCGGCGGGTGCGGACGCCCCGGACGTCGGCTCGGCGGCCACCGCGGCAGCGAGCCCCACGGGCACGGAGCCGTCCGCCGTCTCGGCCACCGCGGCGGCGGACGCCACAGGCACCGGCTTCGCCGGGGCCGCCCCGCGGACGCCGCGTACGAACAGCGTCATCACGATCGCCAGGTACGCACCGTGGACACCGACCTGAAGCCAGGTCATCTGCGGGGTGAGGTTGAGCGTGCCCTGGACGACGGTGACGTACCAGGAGGCCGGGTCGAGATGCGCCGACAGATCGAAGGCGTACGACGTGCCGCCCGGGATCACCGTGGCTTCCTGGAGGTCGCGCATGCCGTAGCCGAGGACGCCCGCGGCGATGACGATGAGCACGGCGCCGGTGATGCTGAAGAACCGCGTGAGGTTGATGTGCAGGACGCGCCGGTACAGGCCCCAGCACAGCGCCGCGGCGAGCAGCAGTCCGACCGCCGCTCCGGCCAGCGGACCCGACGAACTCCCCGCGGCCTGCGCGGTGGTCCACAGGAACAGCGCGGTCTCCAGACCCTCGCGGCCGACGGCGAGGAACGACGTGGCGATCAGTACGCCCGCTCCCATGCCCAGCGCGGCGGTGACCTTCTGTTTGATCTCGCCGGAGAACGTACGGGCCGAGCGCCGCATCCAGAACACCATGGCGGTGACGAACACGACCGCGACCAGACTGAGCGTGCCCCCGAACGCCTCCTGCGACTTCCCGGGCAGGTTCGCCGCCGTGAACGTGAGGACCGCACCGAAGCTCATCGACAACCCGATGGCGGCGGCAACTCCCGTCCACACATGGGGAAGTCGGGCGCGCTGGTCGGACCGTACGAGCGTGGCCACCAGAACCGAGACGATCAGTCCCGCTTCCAACCCCTCACGCAGACCGATCAGAAAGCTGGGAAACGCGTCGTCCCACACCTCGGGCCTCTCTCCGATGCAGCAAATACCAGGCCGGACGGCCAAGAGCGGGGCTTAGTGTAGGCATGCCTAACTAACGGTCAAGAGAGCGTGCAAATCGCAACACAGTGGACGCGGATCGCATCCCGAGCCCGGGTCGGCCGTAACGAGGGCAGATCGGCCGATCAACTGGCACGGGGGCCGCGCAAGACAGGCATCACGCGCCTGAGCTGCGGTAATACGCGAGTGACGGATCGGAGTCCCGGTGCCCGCGTCCCTGCGCGGGACGCATGGCGACAGCCCGGCGGTGCGGTCGCGCCCCCACCGCGGAGATTCCGTCCGCGCTTCGATTCTTACCAGCTGCTTACCCCGCGGCACCGCCGGGACCAGGCAGTCCTTCCCCGCAACACCGCTGACCGCCACTCGTTAAGACCCTCGGCGGCAATCCTCACCGCGACCACAACTCGCCCCTTCCTTACAACATGTAGGGTTTCCCCGCTCTGGCCCTCTCAGGGAACACACAGAGTTCTCCGCCCCCGCTCCCGCAGCTCTCCCCCACCGCCCTCTCCCCAAGGTGATGCTCCACGGTGTCTGCACAACAGCCAGTACTCGTCCCGGAACAGAGGAACTCGAAGTCGCGCCGGACGGACCCGACCGGACGGCCAGCCATCGCCGCCCGGTTGCGACCACGGGCGGCCGCGGCCACGGTCTGGTACCTGCGACTCCTCGCACTGCTCAACGTGGTGGCGGTCACGTCGCTGCCGTTCCGGGAAGAGGTGCACGAGCACAACGGAGGCGAGTTCTTCACCCCGTACCTGGCCACCGCCGGACTGGTCTCGGCCGCGCTGGCGCTGTTCCTGGCCCTGGTGATGCGGCGCCGCAAACGGGCCGCGTGGATCTTCAACATGCTGCTGGCGGGACCGCTCTTCGGGCTGTACGTCCTGGCGCTCACGCAGGAGCAGTACCGACGGCACGGCTTCAACTGGTTCTCGACCGTGTTCACCGGGCTCTTCGTCGTCGCGCTGCTGGTCGGTCGAAGAGAGTTCCAGGCCGTCGGGGACCGCTCCAACCCCCGGCTGGCGCTGGCCGTCGGCGCCGGTGGCTTCCTGGTCAGCGGCACCCTCGGAACGCTGCTGGTGAGCGCCACCAACAAGGTGTCCGGGGCACCGCTGAGCGACCGGATCGCGTACACGCTGCTGCGCGGGGTCAGCGTCGGCCCGCTCGCCGACCGCCTCGACTCGGTGGTCGCGCCCCGCTGGGTGGACGTGATCGTCAACATCCTGATCGCGGCATCCTTCCTGCTCGTGCTCTACGCCTGCTTCCGCGCGCCGCGCGGGCGGGAACTCCTCGGCGAGGACGACGAGCGACGTCTGCGCGACCTTCTCGCCAAGCACGGTGAGCGGGACTCGCTGGGCTACTTCGCGCTGCGCCGCGACAAGGCCGTCATGTGGTCCCCGAGCGGCAAGGCGGCGATCGCCTACCGGGTGGTCGGCGGAGTGACCCTGGCCTCCGGCGACCCGATCGGCGACCCCGAGGCCTGGCCCGGTGCGATCGAGGCATGGCTGCACGAGGCGCGGCGGCACGCCTGGACGCCGGCCGTGATGGGCGCCGGTGAGGAGGCCGGCACGATCTACGCCCGGCACGGCCTCGACGCCCTCGAACTCGGCGACGAAGCCATCGTGGACCGCGCCGACTTCACCCTCGAAGGGCGCGCGATGCGCGGAGTGCGCCAGGCACACAACCGCATCCGCCGGGCCGGGTACACCGTCGGCATCCGCCGCCACGAGGACATCCCCGAGGCCGACATGGCCACCCTCATCGACAAGGCGGACCACTGGCGGGACGGCGAGACCGAGCGTGGGTTCTCCATGGCTCTCGGCCGGCTCGGCGACCCGGGCGACGGCCGGTGCGTGATGCTGGAGTGCCGTGACAGCCAGGACGAACCGCGGGCCGTGCTGAGCTTCGTGCCGTGGGGCGACAAGGGGCTGTCGCTCGACCTGATGCGCCGGGACCGTGACTCCGAGAACGGCCTCATGGAGTTCATGGTCATCGAACTCCTGCTGCGCGCCGAGGAGATCGGGGTGCAGCGGGTCTCGCTGAACTTCGCCATGTTCCGTTCCGTCTTCGAGCGCGGCTCCCGGCTGGGCGCAGGACCCGTGCTGCGTCTGTGGTGCGCGGTGCTGACGTTCCTCTCCCGCTGGTGGCAACTCGAGTCCCTCTACCGGGCCAACGCCAAGTACCGGCCCGTCTGGGAGCCCCGTTACCTCCTCTTCGAGAAGAGCAGCGATCTCCCCCGCATCGGGATCGCCGCCGCCCGCGCGGAGGGCTTCCTCACCCCGCCCGCGCTGCCCGCGCTCGGCCGCCGCCCACTCCTGCGGAGGCCGGGAGGACGGTCACGACCCCCGCACGGGAGCGGGCAGGTCCCCGGACACGGGAGCGGGCAGGTCCCTGGTCAGCAGAGCAGTTCCTCGGCCAACACCTCTTCAACCAGGTAGCCCTTCTTCAACCAGGTGTCATTTCGGGCCTGTTCGAGGTGCGGGCGCCGGGGCATGCGCACCCGGCGCCCGCCATGTCACAGTCACCCGACGTTCACGTCGTCCGGAAACGATGCGGCCGATCACCGAGCCCGCCCCCGGACGAATCGACGCCCTCATGAAACGCATCGCGGCCGCCCCCGCCCTGGCCCTCACCCTCTCCGCGCTCTCCGTCCTCCTCATGTCCCCGCTCCCTGCGCAGGCGGCGGGCGGGGCGTCGGGCAGTTACGGGACGAAGACGCCGTACGCGCCGCAGCAGAACGCCCGTACGTACCAGCGGGCACCGAAGGGTTTCGTCCCGGTGTTCACCGAGAACGTGTCCCGGCACGGTTCGCGCGCGGCGACGAGCGGCGAGGACGGAGAGCTGATCCTCCAGCTGTGGGACAAGGCCGAGAGCGAGGGCCAACTCACCCGTCCCGGTGCGGAGTTCGGCCCGCAGGTGCGCTCGCTGCTGGCGGCGATGGAGAAGGTCGGATACGGCAACCTCAGCGGCCGGGGCAAGCGGGAGATCCAGGACACGGCGGCGCGCATGGCACAGCGGCTGCCCGGACTGTTCGCGCGGATCGCCAAGGACTCCGAGCCGATCGACGTGGTCAGCTCGGGCCAGGGCCGCGCCGTCGACAGCGGCGCCCTCTTCGCCTCGGCGCTCACCGACGCCGACCCGGCTCTCGCTCCCCTCATCGGCCCGGCGCGCACCGACCCCGACCTGCTCTACTTCCACAAGTCCGCGGGCGGTGCCGCCTACCGCGACTACATCGCCCACGACCAGCGGCTGGCCACCACGCTCAAGAACGTCACCGAGCAGCCGGCCACCCACCGCGCGGCCCGCGACATCCTGAAGAGGATCTTCACCCCGGCCTTCGTACAGCGGATCTCGGACGGGGAGTTCGCCTCCATCGGCAGCGAGGTGGACGCGGCCCAGGCGGTCTACAACCTCTACAGCATCGCCCCGGCCATGACCGACGAGGGCAGCTGGCACCTGGAGCGCTACCTCGCCCCGCGCGACGCCGCCTGGTTCGCCTGTCTCAGCGACGCCGAGGACTTCTACGAGAAGGGACCGGGCTTCGCGGACAGCGACATCACGTACAAGATGGCGGACGTCCTGCTCGACGACTTCTTCAAGAAGGCCGAGGCCAAGCGTGACGGAACCAGCGACCTCGGCGCGGAGCTGCGTTTCACCCACGCCGAGGAGATCATCCCGCTCGCCGCACTCATGCGGCTGCCGGGCAGCACGAAGCCGGTGACGACGACTCGGCCGTACACCTATACGGACAACCCCTGGCGGGGCGGCTCGGTGGCCCCGATGGCCGCGAACATCCAGTGGGACGTGTTCCGCAAGGGCGACACCTATCTGGTGCGGATGCTCTACAACGAGAAGGAGACCGCGTTCAAGGCGGGCTGCGCGCCCGTGGCGAAGGGCAGCGCGTTCTACGACCTGGACGAGCTGGAGCACTGCTTCGGGCGCACCCAGTCGTGAAAGATGCCTCCGTCCAGGTGACTTGGGAACTTCATTACCGATGCCGTCAGTTCTGATCCCACCGGCTCGGGGCTCGCTCCGAGCCGGTTCGGAACGATGAGTGCGATCAGTGAAGGAGCCACACCGACATGGTGTTCAAACGGCTGCTCGGGGCGATGGGCGCAGGCGGCCCCTCGGTGGACACGGTTCTCGACGGCGGCGCGGTGGCGCCCGGCGGGATCCTGTCCGGGC
The DNA here is from genome assembly GCF_001514115.1 of Streptomyces olivochromogenes. Classification (GTDB taxonomy): domain Bacteria; phylum Actinomycetota; class Actinomycetes; order Streptomycetales; family Streptomycetaceae; genus Streptomyces; species Streptomyces olivochromogenes. The sequence continues at coordinate 168,509 of NZ_KQ948459.1, read as the reverse complement.
AGGTCCATCTCCAGGGTGGCAGCGCGGACGTGGAGATCGAGCACATCGGGCTCGAACTGATCGCCCGGGTGGAGGCCGAGCACGAGGACGGGGAGAGCGAGGGCGCCGTCGTCTTCGAGCGGTTCACGGTCGGCGGCGGTTTCCGCCTCGCCGAGCAGGAGCGGTACAGCGTTCCGTTCAGTGTGTCCCTGCCGTGGGAGACACCGGTCAGCGAGCTGTACGGGCAGCCGCTGGGCATCGTCCTCGGTGTGCGCACCGAGCTCGCGGTGGCCGGTGCGAGGGACAAGGGCGACCTGGATCCGCTCACGGTGCGTCCGCTGCCGGTCCAGGAAGCGGTCCTGGAGGCGCTGGGGCAGCTGGGCTTCGGCTTCAAGTCCGCCGATCTCGAACACGGCCACATCGGGGGTACGGGGCAGCAGTTGCCCTTCTACCAGGAGATCGAGCTGACACCCGCGCCGCAGTACGCGCACGCGGTGAACGAGATCGAGCTGACCTTCCTGGCCACCCCGGCCGGCATGGAGATCGTCCTGGAGGCCGACAAGCGCGGCGGGCTCTTCGAGTCCGGGCAGGACGCCCTCACTCGCTTCACGGTGAGCCATCACGCTGTCGGGGGCCGCGACTGGAACAGCGAAGTCGACGGCTGGGTCAGGCAGTTGGTCGAGCACCGGGCGTCGTACGGCTCGCACGCCACGTACGGCCACGCCGATCCGTATGCCGCCGCAAGCGGGTACGGGCAGCACTCGGCCCATGAGTCCGGCTACGGGTCCGACTACGGGTCCGGTCATGAGGGCCACCGCTCCGGGCCCGGCCTCGGTACCGCGGTCGCGGCCGGCGCGGCGGGACTCGCGGTGGGGGTGGTCGGCGGGCTGGTCGCGGCCGAAGTCGTCGACGAGGTGGGTGACTTCTTCGAGGGCGACGACGACGAAGGCGGCGAAGAGGACTGAGTCCTCAGACGTGTCCGTGTCCGGGGGCGGTGTGCGCCGTCCCCGGACACGGACCACATGGGCTCAGTGCGCGGCGCTCGGAGCCTCGGTCGTCGCGCGCGGGGCGGCCTGCTCGGCGGAGTTCCTGATGACCGCCGTGGGGGTCACGGGAGCCGTGCCCTGTTCGGCGGTGGCGGCGGACGCGGGGTTCTCGTCCTTCATCGCCTTGGTCTCGCTCTTGAGGATGCGCATCGACTTGCCCAGCGCACGGGCGGTGTCCGGCAGCTTCTTCGAGCCGAACAGCACGATGAGCACGATCGCCACGATCAGCAGGTGCCAGGGTTCCAGTCCGTTGCGGAGCATCGCGCGCCCGCCTTTCTTCGCCTCGGTCGAGGGCACGCCCCACTGGCCGCCACCCACTTGAAGATTGCCGCTTTGCGCAACAGTACAACCATGGGCTCGAATCGCACGGCTCCCGGCTCCCCCTTCCGTCGCCCTTCCGTTCCCGTTCCGCTCCTGTTCCGCTGCTATTCCGTACGCAAGGCGACGGCGCTGCGGGTCCGGGCGGCCCAGCCCGCGGGCGGCAGCGCGCCCAGGACGGCGATCAGCAGTCCGCCGAGGGCGAGCAGGACCAGTTCGGGCGTGCGGTAGACGGCGATGACGGACTCGGGCAGGTTCAGCCCGGCGCTGTGTCCCATGGCAGGCATGATCCAGCCGTGCAGGGCGACGCCGAGCGGCACTCCGACGGCGCCGCCGACGAGTCCGGTCATGACGACCGAGGTGACGACCATGACGACGGTCTGCCGCGGCGTCATTCCGAGGGCCTTGTGGATGCCCAGGTCGCGGACCCGTTCCCGGGTGTCCAGGACGACTCCGTTGAGCACGCCGAGTCCGGCGACCGCGACGAGCATCAGGGTGAGCACCGCGGTCAGGGAGTTCAGCACGGCGACGGTGCCACTGTTGTTGCCGACCCGGCCGTTCTCGGCGGTGACGCCCAGCGGCCGCAGTGCGGTGTTCAGCCGGTCGGTGTAGGCCGCCACGTCCGTGCCGGCCTTCACCGCGATGTGGTGACTCTCGACCTGGAGGTCCGGTTCGGCGGCGGCGAGGGTCACGCGGTCGGTGAAGACCTCCATGCCCTGGTGGTGGGTGTCGAGGACCTCTCCGACGATCCGGACCGTGACGGCCGTGCCGTGGTCGTTCAGGGTGACGGTGTCGCCGACCCGGGTGTCGGTGGCGGTCAGGAAGGGGGTCGGTACGACGGCCTCACCGGGCCCCTCGATCCACCGCCCCGACACCATGTCGTAGCCGCCCCAGGAAGCGTCCCCGGTGAACGCGACGACGCTGATGACACCGGCCGCACCGGAGACGGTGGCCTGGGTGGTGGCGATGCCGTAGTACTTTCCGGTGCCCGGTTGGGAGTCGATGGCCGCGGTGATCGCGGCGGGATCGGCCTCGGTCTCCTTCGCGGCGCCCGGAGCCTGGGCACTCGGATTCTTGGCACCCTGAGTCTTGGCGCCCGGACTCTCGCCGTCCTGGTTCTCGGCGCCCTGGCTCTTGGCGCCCGGTGCCATGGAGTTCCGCGGTCCCGAGACTCCGACGGTGACGTCGGCGGCGTCGTGCGCCCGCGCCTCCATCACCTCGGCGAGCGACGAGGACAGGCCGACGGCGAAGGTGACGGCCACCGTGCCGAAGACGATGGCGGCGCCCATGGCTGCCGAGCGGGCCGGGCGGGCGAAAGGACGCGCCAGCCCGAGGCCGACCGGCCTCGGGAACGGCAGCAGAGCGCTCACCCGGCCCGCCCGTCGGCCACGCCCGGGAGACGGCGTACGGCCGACGGCGAGCGCGTCCACCGTACGCAGCCGCCCCGCCCGCCAGGCGGCGGCCCAGGCGGTGACCGCCACCAGACCCAGCGCCCCCGCGACCGCGGCGATGTCGACCCAGGGAGCGACCGCCAGGCCGCCCGTTCCGTAGACGTTCGCGGTCTCGGACAGCACCGGGACGGTGGCGAGGTGGCCCGCGACGACACCGAGGGCGGTGCCGATCGCGGCCGGGACCAGGGCCTGGCCGACGTAGGCCCGTACCACTTGGTGCGGGGTGAACCCGATGGCCTTGAGAATGCCGATGCGCCGCAGCCCCGCGCCGACCGTCCCCGCGACCACATTGCCCACGATGAGCACCGACATGACCAGGCCGAGGACACCGAACGCGAGCAGGAACGGAACGAACAGCGCGGTCTCCCGGTCGGCGGCCTTCTTGACGGTCAGCCAGGACTGCGCCCCGCTCACCGCTCCCGCCGGGACGACCGCTGTCACCGCGCGACGGCCCGCGGCGACCCGGGCGGCGGTGTCCGCCGTGGTGAGACGGTAGAGCATCTCGTAACCTGCGCCGCGGCCGTGCGGCGTCAGCGCGGCGATCTGGGCGGGGACGACCCAGGCGTCGCCGGTGCGGCTCGCCGACCGGGCCAGGCCGACCACCTTCAGCGTCGGGCCCCCGGGCAGTGCGGGGAACGTGAGCCGTCGCCCCAGGCTCGGGAACGGCTGGGATCCGTCAGAGATCACGATCTCGCCAGGCCGCTCGGCCCAGCGTCCCTCGGTCAGCGCGACCAGGTCGACGCCGGTGTGCGGCTCGGCGCGGCCGACGACCGTCATCGGCACCCCGTCGATGCCGCCGTCCATGCCACCGCCCATGCCTTCGATGTCGGTGTGCGGGGTGACCGTCGCGGTCCCGAACGGGCCTGACGCCTCGGCCACCCCCGGGGCGTCCGCCGAGGCGGACAGCCGCGCCGCCGTCGCGCGGCGCGCGTCGAACTGCACGGACAGGTGCGCCCCGTGCTCCCGGGCGAAGGCGTGGTCGAAGGGCGCGCTGGAGGCCACCAGGAGCGATCCGCCGAGGACGGCCGCGGTCACGGCCATCGTCATGGTCAGCCCGATCACGAGGGTCTGCACCCGGCGGCGTCCGACGCCCGAGCGCACGACCCGGCCCAGCACGCTCATCGGACCGCCTCCGGCCTGACGTCCTCGGTGATCCGGCCGTCGACGAGCCGGACCGTGCGGCTGGTGCAGGACCGGGCCAGCGCGGGGTCGTGGGTGACGACCACGATGGTCTGTCCGTCGGCGTTGAGATCGGTGAGCAGTGCGCCGACCTCCTCCCCGGAGGCGCTGTCCAAGGCGCCGGTCGGCTCGTCGGCCAGCAGCAGGGGCGGACGGTTCATCAGGGCCCTGGCCACGGCGACACGCTGGCGTTCGCCGCCGGACAGCCGCCCGGGGTAGGCGCGGGCGTGCCGGTCGACACCCAGCGTCCCGAGCAGTTCCGCCGCGCGGCGACGTGCCTCGCCGCGGGGCATCCCGGCCAGTTGGGCGGACAGGACGACGTTGTCGGCGACGGTCAGGTCGTCGAGCAGGTTGAAGAACTGGAAGACCATCCCGATCCTGTCGCGCCGGTAGCGCGCCGAGGCGGCCTCGCCGAGCCCGTCGACCCGTACGCCGTCCACGGTGACCGTCCCGGTGTCCGGCCGGTCCAGGCCGGCGATCAGGTTGAGCAGGGTGGACTTGCCGCTGCCGGACGGTCCGAGGATCGCGACCGCCTCGCCTGCCCGGACGGTCAGCGACGTGTCGTGCAGCGCGGGCGGCCCGTCGTCGTACTTCCGGCTCACCTCGCACAGTTCGATCAGGGGTGTGGTCATGGTGTCTCCCTCGGTCCCGCCCGCCAGTCGGCCGGTCTGCCCGGACGCTAGGTGCGCCGCCGCTCCGGGCGCGTCGGTCGGCCGAGTCATTTCCGCTACCGCGTCCGGATGAGGCCGTACCGGGTCATCCCTGCGATGTAGGCGAGCGATGTAGAGGGAGGTCGCGCCGGGGTCGGCAAGGAGGATGCCGGAGCGGGCGGCGCGCGGCGAGAATGGCCCGGTGATGAACGCGTCGATCGGGCACTCTTCGGCCGACCCGGTGGGGGTCCTGGACCCTCCGCGATCGGACGCGCCCGTACCGCCGAAACACCCCCTGCGCCCAAGGCACCTGCTGGGACGGGTGATTGGCCTGCGCAAGGGCCTCTTCGCCCACTCCCTGACCCTCCGCACGGCCCTCGAACACCTGAGGCTTCAGGCCGGTCCGCTCCCGCGACCGACCCGCCGGAACCTCGTCTTCGACGTCACGCTGACGCTCGTCCTCGCAGGCGCCTTGACCGAGTGGGCCGTGGAATCCGGTGCGGGTCGGGTGCGCGACGCCCACGACGGCATCGCCCCGTTCGCCGGCTCGACGCAGACGGGCAGTGTGATCGTGGCGCTCGCGCTGGCGGTCGTCGCCACGCTGCCGCTGGCACTGCGCCGCCGCTACCCACTGGCCGTGCTGTGGATCGTGACGGGCGCCGCGGCGCTGACACCGCACGACGCACAGCGCCTGGTCTTCTACCCCTGTGTCGTCGCCGCCTACAGCGCGGCGGCCTACGGCCCCTACCGCGTGGCCACGTTGGCGAGTCTGCCGGTGACCGCGGTCTCGGTCGCCACGGTCGGGACATCGATGAACTCGGGGCCGACTTCCCCGTACGTGTCGCCCACGGTCCCCACCCAGTACGTCACGCTGCTGATCCTCGTCCCGCTCGTGGTGGCGGCGAGCGGGCTGCGGATGTGGAAGCTGCGGGCCGACGAGAGCCGGGCACGGATGTCGGCGCTGGAACGTGAGCGGGCCGCGGAGCTGCGCCGCGCCGCCGAGCATGAACGGGCCCGCATCGCCCGTGAGTTGCACGACGTCGTCACCCACAACGTCAGCGTGATGGTCATCCAGGCCGGCGCCGCCCGCAAGGTCATGGACGTCGCGCCCGACCAGGCCCGCGAGGCCCTGCTCGCGGTCGAGGCCGGCGGCCGGGCGGCGATGGCCGAACTGCGGCACGCCATGGGGCTGTTGACGATGGAGGCCGAAGGGCCGGAACCGGCCGCCGCGGTGGATCTCGCGCCGCAGCCGGGCCTGGACCGGTTGGAGTCCCTGGTCGGACGGGTACGCGAATCCGGTGTACCCGTGGAACTGACGATCACGGGGCCGCCCCGTGCGCTGCCGTCGGGGGTCGACCTGGCCGCGTATCGGGTGGTGCAGGAGGCGTTGACGAACACGGTGAAGCACGCGGTCGGTGCCAGGGCGACAGTGACGGTCGAGTACGGCACCGACCGTCTCCGTGTCGACGTCAAGGACACCGGGGGCACGCCGGACGCGTCCGCGACGACCACCGGAAACGGCCGTGGCCTGCTCGGTCTGCGCGAGCGACTGGCCGTGTACGGAGGCACCTTGGACACCGGACGACGTCCGACCGGCGGCTACCGTGTCACCGCGCTGATCCCCCTGGAGGCGTGATGACGTCACCGCTGCGCGTGGTGGTCGCCGACGACCAGACCCTCGCCCGTACGGGCTTCCGGATGATCCTCATGGCCGACGGCATCGACGTGGTCGCGGAGGCGGCCGACGGCGCCGAAGCCGTGGAGGCGGTCCGCCGCACCCGCCCCGACGTGGTGCTGATGGACATCCGGATGCCGGAACTGGACGGCCTGGAGGCGACCCGCCGCATCCTGACCGGCGCGTCCGACCCGCCTCGCGTGATCATCCTGACCACCTTCGACCTCGACGACCTGGTGTACGCGGCGCTGTCCGCCGGGGCCAGCGGGTTCCTCCTCAAGGACGTCACCCCCGAACACCTGGTCTCCGCCGTCCGCCTGGTCCGCTCCGGCGACGCGCTCCTGGCTCCGGCGATCACCCGCCGCCTGGTCGAACGCCACGCCCGCCGGTCCCCGGAGACGGCCGCGCTCCCTCGCGACCTTGCCCCGTTGACCCCACGCGAACTCGAAGTCCTGCGTCTGCTCGCCCAGGGCCTGAGCAACACCGAACTCGCCGCCCACCTCCACCTGGCCGAGGCGACGGTCAAGACCCATGTCGCCCGCATCCTCGCCAAACTCGGCCTCCGCGACCGCGTCCAGGCGGTCGTCACGGCGTACGAAACGGGCCTGGTCACGCCCGGCATCGTGGCGAGGAGCACGTAGGACCGACAAGTTCCGGCCGACAACTCCCGCTTTATTTCTACAGTGATGTAGTTTTTTTGGTGTCGATCCATCCAGTGCCGGGCATCCACTCGCCCGGCCGACGGCAGCACGGAGGAGAGCAGCGTGGGAGTTTCCCTGTCCAAAGGCGGCAATGTCTCGCTCAGCAAGGAGGCGCCGGGCCTGACCGCGGTCCTGGTCGGTCTGGGCTGGGACGTGCGGACCACGACGGGCACCGACTACGACCTCGACGCGTCCGCGCTGCTGGTCGACGAGTCGGGCAAGGTCCTCTCGGACCAGCACTTCGTCTTCTACAACAACCTGAAGAGCCCGGACGGTTCGGTCGAGCACACCGGCGACAACCTGACCGGTGAGGGCGAGGGCGACGACGAGTCGATCAAGGTGAACCTGGCCGGCGTACCGGCCGAGGTCGCCAAGATCGTGTTCCCGGTCTCGATCCACGACGCCGACGCGCGCGGACAGAGCTTCGGCCAGGTCCGCAACGCGTTCATCCGTGTCGTCAACCAGGCCGGCGGCACCGAACTCGCCCGCTACGACCTGTCGGAGGACGCCGCGTCCGAAACCGCGATGATCTTCGGCGAGTTGTACCGCAACGGCACGGAGTGGAAGTTCCGCGCGGTCGGCCAGGGGTACGCCTCGGGTCTGTCCGGGATCGCCTCCGACTTCGGCGTCGGAGTCTGACGCGTCCCACCGGTCCCCCGCCGTCCCCGCCTCGATGCGAATCCCCTGGGCGCGGGCGGCGGGCCCTTGCCGGCCCCGGCGCCGGAACACGCCCCAAAAGGCACATGTGACTGTCAGTGCCTTGGTGCACACTCACGATGAGTTGTCGTACACCTGGGGAGGATGCCGTGTTCACGGGGATGGACGAGGTCGGCTGGGCCTCGATGAAGCATGCCTATGGAAGCGCCGAGGACGTCCCGGAGTTGCTCCGGGGACTGACCTCCACGTGCCCGCAGGAGCGTGAGAGAGCGCTCGACGGGATGTACGGAGCCGTGCACCATCAGGGCGATGTCTACGACTCGACGCTCGCGTGCATCCCGTTCCTGTTCGAACTCGTCGGACACGCGGAACTCCGCGACCGGGCCGGCGTCGTGGAGCTGCTCGTCAGCATCGGCGGTGGGGACGCCTTCGACGACGGTCCGCTCGAAGACGGGGACGGCGCCGAGGGCAACTACGCCATGGCCCGGACGGCGGTTCGCTCGGGCGCCGAGGCCTTCGTCGGTCTGCTCGCGGACCGGGACCCGGAGGTGCGCCGGGCGGCACCGACGGCGCTCGTGCGGTTCCTCGGCCAACCGGAGAGCGTCCTTGGGCTGTTGACGGGACGACTCGAGGAGGAAGAGGAGGAACAGGTCCGGCCGGCCCTGGCCGAGGGCCTGGGGCTGTTCGCGCGCCTGCACCCCGCGTCCGCCGCTCCCGCGGTGGAGTACCTCGTCGAACTCGGTGCCGCTCCGCACGACCCCGGGCTGCGGCTCGCCGCCCTCGGCCAACTCGCCGGCTGCGCACCCGATCGCCTGCCGGCCGACCTCGTTCCCACCGTCGTCGCGCTGCTCCGGGCCAGATCACGACGCCCCCGGGTGCCGGACCAGCCCGAGCGGCCCGACACCGACACCCTCATCGGCCACCTGCGGCGCCTGCGCCCCGACGACGAGGAGGGGGGTCATCTCCTGCGGACGCTGCACACCGCGCTCGGCGGCCGGACCGCCGACCGGATCGCCCTGCTCAAGGGACAGCTGAGCAGCGACGAGCCGGCCGACCGGTGCAACGGCGTGTGGATGGCGGCGGGGCTGCTCCGTGAATGGCGGGGCTCGTACGAAGAGCTGGTCGCGTTGATCGGCGAACAGGTCGTCACCGAGGAACAGCGGCTGCGCGATGCCGCGGCCTCCGTCCTGGAGACACTCTTCGGTCTGGCCGCCCCGGCCGCCGACCACCTCGCCGCCCTGGTGGCGGTCGGCTCCGAGCACCGAATACGCCAGTGGGAGCACGGGACACCGGCCCTCGGCGCCCCGCTCAAGGCGCTGGCCAGAGCCGGCGATCCGCGCGCGGTGGCGGCGCTCGCCGAGGTGCTGGACGGGCCGGTCGTACCCCCCGAAACCGGCTACGTAGTACAGCACTTGGGCCCCGCGGCGGCCCCGCTCGCTCCGCTGCTGCGCGAGCGGCTCGGCGAGCTGCCCCTCGACGCACTCGACACCTACGACCGTGCGGTGCCGCTGCTGTTCGCGCTCGGCTGGCTGGGACACGCGCCGGCGGTACCGGAGATGCTGCGGCTGCTGCACGGGGCGCCGGAGGGGCTGCGGAGCCGGGAATGGCTCGTACGGGCGATCGCCGACGCGCTCGGCAGGTGCGGCCCGGACGCGCGGGAGGCGATACCGGCCCTGCGTGAACTGCTGGACGGGGAGTGCGCGGTGGCGGCGGCCGGTGCGCTCTGGTCGCTGGAGGGCGACGCCGAGGCCGTACTGCCGACGTTGCGAAGGGAATTGGTGGCGGGGCAGCTCCACGCACGCAACGCGGCCGAGGCCCTGGGCCGACTGGGGCCCGCGGCCCGACCCGCCCTGCCGGCACTGCGCGGCATGGCCGACTCCGGGAAGGTGTGGCTGCGTGCGAGCGCCGCGGGCTCCCTGTGGGACATCGCCGGAGATCCGGAACCGGTCCTCCCGGCGCTCCGCTCCGCCTGGGAGCAGAACGCGCACACCCGCCCCCTCCTCGCCGACTGCCTGACCCGGATGGGGCCGGCGGGCGCGCCCGCCCACGATCTGCTCCGTACGGAACTCGCCACGCCACGGCGGCACCAGGCGCGGGCCGACACCTACTGGAGCGACAACATCGGCGAGGACGAACAGCTGCTGCGTGCCTGCCGCGCCGCCCTGGACGCCGCGTAGAAACCGCAGCTCAGGGCCAGTTGAGCACGACCCGTCGAGTCATTGTCAGACCCCTCCCCTACTGTGATCACCATCGTCGACAGGTGGGTTGGGGAGGGGTCCTGTCATGGGTTGGATCGAGACATCCAGTGGGTATGCCGTCACGTTGGACGGCACACAGGTGCGGTGCCGCAACGCGGCGGGACGCACGCTGAAGCAGGTGCCCGCGAAGCTGCGGGACGACGTGGAGGTCGTCCGGCTGCGGCAGTTGGCCGAGTGGCTGGAGCGGCATGAGCGCGAGTGCCGCTCCCAGGTGGACACCTGGATCGTCCGCTCCCTGCCCGTGCCGACGGAGCTGCTGGCCCGGGTGTGGCCCGACGCCGCCTGGCAGGCGGCGCTGCGGGACCTGGTGGTGGCGCCGGTGGACACGGACGGCACGGTCGCGCTGGAGCGCGCCGGATTCCTGCGGGACGCGGATCCGGAGCAGGGCCTCGGCGTGGTCGACCTGGACGGCGACTCGGTCCGACTCGCCGCGCGGACGGTGGTGATACCGCATCCGGTGCTCCTCGAAGACCTGGAGGAGCTGCGGGAGTTCGCGGCGGAGCTCGGTGTCGAGCAGGGCGCCGGTCAGTTGTTCCGGGAGGTCTGGCCGCGGCCGGACGAGAGGGACGGCGCCGCCTTCGAGTGGAGTGCCTACGCGGGCGGGAAGTTCGAGGAACTGCGGCACGCGACCGCGCGGGCGGGTTCGTACGGCTATCGGGTGCGCGGCGGGTACGCGGTGTGCCCGCTGGTCGAGGACGGGGTCGCGGTGGAGGCGGCCTACTGGATCGGCGCCGACTACCCGGAGGCCGAGACCCGCACCGGCGGCCTGGAGTGGCGGGTCGCGGGCGGGCGCCGGCTGCCGTTGCGGGAGGTGGGGCCGGTCGCCTGGTCGGAGGGGGTCCGGATGGCGGCGTTGGTGTACGCGGGGCGTGTGGTGAACGGCGAGGACGAGGAGGGGGAGCTGTGAGCGCGGATCAGCTGCTGGAGTCGGGAGCGGTACTGCCGTTGGGCGAGGCTGCCGGCGATGTGCTGACGGCACGGACGTACGGGCATCCCGTACTGGAGGGGCGCACGGTGGTGCGGCTGGTGCCCGAGGCGATCGGGCCCGCCGAGGACCTCGCCCTGGAGTACCTGGGCTTCGGCACCGCCGACTCGGCGCCGGTGGGGCGGGTGAGGCGCCAGTCGCTGGGCTTCCCCGCCTGGGCGCTGGTCAACGACCCGGTGAACGGGCACCATGCGCTCGCCGTGGTCAAGGAGATGGAGCGGCTCACCCGGATGGTGTCCAGCAAGCCGGGCCACGCCAAGGACGGCTTCGACGAGATCGGCGCCCGGCTGGACCGCTCGGTGCCGCACTTCCTGCCGACGTACTACGAGCAGGTGGCCCGGTTGTTCCTGGCGGCGGAGTCGCGCCAGCACGCCGCGTCGTTCTTCGGCAAGGCCCGGGCAGCCGAACAGCGGCACGCCCTCGACGTGGACGAGGACCGGCTGCGGGAGGTGTTCCTGGAGTTCGCCGGGGCGGGCGCGCTGAGCGGGAAGGCGCTGCGCGACCACGCCAAGGGGCTGGCGGCACGGCTGTCCGGCACAGCCGCGTACGAGCAGTTCAGGACGCTGTCGTCGCAGCGCTGCGCGGCCGGGATCGCTCCCTACGCGGGCATGCTGGAGGATCTGCGGCGGCTGGCGAAGGGTGCGGGGCTCGATCCGCGCGCCGAGGAGCGTGCACTGCTCGCCGCGATCCTCCCCTCGGGCGCCATGAACCGCGCGGCCGGAAGCTTCTGGAAGTCCGCGCTGCCCGCTCTGGCGGAGCTGGCGCACGAGGATCCGGCGGTACGGGAACGGTTGTTGACGCTGATGCCGTCCACGGGCGGTGATCAGCGCGAGGAGTTCGACGCGGCGTGGCTGGCGCTGCTCGACGCCTGCGGGGCGATCGGTCTGCTGGTCGACGGCACGGTCGACGCCGCCGACTGGCTGACCTCCTGGGACCGGCACCGTCAGCGTGGCTGGCGGCAGCGCAAGCGGCTCGTCGAGGAACTCGCCCTGGTGGAGCGGCTGGCACCCCGGCTGATCGCCGACGGCAAGCCGGCGCGGCTGCTGCGCGAGCGGGGCTGGAACGCCTACGTGGATCTCGACCTGCTGGACACCGCCCTGGCGGCGGGTGTGCCGGTCGCCGACCCTTCCCCGGGAACCGAGGGCCTGGAGCTGCGCTACTGGACGGACGACGAGCGCCCGGGCCGCCGGGACCTGCTCGCGGTCACCACCGACCCCCGTTTCGCCCCTCTGTTGCGCAGGGCGGTGGAGAGCCTCTCGCTCGTGGACGGACCCGGGTCCGGTCCTTCGGCCCGCGTGCGGCGGCTCGCGGACCATCCGGCGCTGCGCACGGCCGTGGCGGGCTGGCTTCGGGACCGTGCCGCCGAACTGGCCGAGCCGGTCGGCCTGCCGGGGCTCGACGAGCTGCTGAGCAAGGTCTCCCGCTTCTCGGCACCCGCCGTACTGGCGACGGCACCGGAGGCCGTCCGGCGGATCGTCGGCTTCGATCCCGCGCCGGTCCTGGGCCGCACCCTGCGCGCGGGCATCCTCGACGAACTGGGCTGGCCCGCCCTCGAAGAGGCCCTGGAAACCCTCGGCAAGGTCGCCCCGCCGACGAGCGGACAACACCCGTGGCCGCACCAGCCCGGCCGTTCGTACCAGTACGCGGACGCCTGGCCCGCGCTGATCGTCCGGGTCGAGACCCAGGTCGCGCTGGCCGGCCCCGACGCGCTGCTCGACGCGCGCACGCTCACCCTGCCGTCCCAGGGACGCCAGTACGGCGAGCCGACGGTGCGTCACGTGGACGGTCAGTGGCTCATCGCGTCGGGGTACGGGAACGAGCAGCGGGCCGTCTGGTCCGGGCGCCCCGCCGACGTGTTCAAGCCGACGGGCCTGCCGGGCGGCTGGTACGGCGGCCACCCGGTGTCGCTCGCGCTGCCCGACGGCGGCCGCTGTTTCGGCGGCCGGCCCGTGCACGCCGGGGACACCACGTTCGCCGAGCAGCACCGTGAGATCGCCTCGGACGGCATCTCGTACTGGGTGCTGCACGAGAACCGCTGGCACGAGTACGACCCCGCCTCCGCCAAGCGCGGCCGGATGTCGGTGCCTGCGTTCTTCGACTCGGCGCTCGCCGACGCCCGCCCGGGCATCGTCCTCACACAGACGGACTGCCGCCTGCTGCCGGTCCAGCCGGGTCTGGAGGGCTCGCCGTTCGGCAGCAAGGACGGGCTGCTCGGCTGGTGGGTGACGCACGACCAGAACTCCGGTGCCTGGACAGCCTGTTCGGTCGACGGGAGCCGTAGTCCGGCGACCACCAAGGGCATTCCGGCTCCGCCCCTGCGCCTGCCGGGCGGCGCCTTCCTGCACCCCGTGCAGGAGGGCTGGAACCGCACGATCGTCGAGCTGTGCGACAGGGACGGCCTGCCGCTGGCCCGCGTCCAGCTGGGCAACCGCAGCAGCGCACATGCGGCGGGCACCCGCTTCCTGCCCCCGCTGTGGTACTGGCACGCCCTGCGCCCCCGCGACGAGCACGGCTCGGCCGCGCTGCGGGCCGTGACCGACGCGGACGCCACCGCGCTGCTGGCCGCCGTCCGGGACGGCGAGAGCCCCCGGGAGGCCGTGGCCCGGCTGCTGCCCGCCGTCACCGACGAGCGGCTCGCCCTCGGGGTGGCCGGGTTGGTCGAGGAGACGGCCCGCTGCGTCAAGCGGATCGCCACGCTCGCCGAGCGGGCCGAGCGGCCGGTCGCCGCGCCGCGGGACGAGGTGGAGGAGGAGGTCCGGCACGCGTACGACCACGTCCTGCGCGAGGCGCTGCGGGAGCTCGCCGCTCCCGGGCACTTCTACGGTTACTACGGCAACGAGCAGCACGCCACCACCGCCGTCGACCAGCTCAGGGCGCTGCGCGCACTGTTGGCCCCGGGCACACCGCCCGCGAAGTTCCCGTTCGTCGGCACCGGGGTCGCCTGGCTCTCGCTGACCGGTCCCGGCACGGTGGCGGCCGCCCTGCGCGCCGCCGCGCCCACCACGCGGGACGACCAGCGCGCCGGGCTGCTGGAATTCCTCGACGCCGTCCTGTCGGTCGGCGACGGCGTGCTCGTCGATCCCCGCGGACGACTGCGGGTCGTGCAGCTCAAGGCCTCCCGGTCGGAGCGGCCGGAGCGCGTCGGGGAGGTGCTGGCCTCGGGCGACCGGCGGCTGCTGATCCTGTCCTGCCAGAAGATCGACGCGGGCGACGCGTACTGGAACGCCGTCGAGTACGACCCGGCGGGCGGGTTCGGCCCCTGGGAGGGCTTCGCGCTCGTCGAGTCCGAGATCCGGGGTACGTCCGGGGACGAGGTCCTGGCGCCCGCCGTACGGCGGTTGGTGGCGCTCGTGAGGGAGCGGGGACCGCTGCCCTACCGGCCGGAGCAGGCGCGGGAGTTCGCCGATCGGGTGGGGGTGAGCCCGGTGGCCGGAGCGCTGCTGCTCCTCGGGCTGCCCGGGCTCAACTCGTACGGCAAGGACGGGCTCCTGCCCGCCGAGCAGCTTCAGCCGCTGGGCGCGAAGAGCGCGGAGGCACGGGCCGCCCGGAGCGCCCTCGGTGAACTGTCCGTCGCGGAACGGCAGTTGTTCACCGCCGCGCTGGTCCCCGCGGATCCCGGACGCATGGAGCGGCTGTGGACCGACGGTTTCGACCTGGAGCCCGTCGTACGGATCTGGATCGAGCGCCGGGGGCGGCGGCGGGCGGCGCCGCCCGAGCTGATCGCGCGGATGGTGAGCGAGATCGGGCCGGGCCGGATGCTCGACGCCGCCCTGAACCCCCAGGCTCGCCCCGAGCTGACGGGCCGCACCGAGCAGCGGATGCGGGGCAACGGGCTCGAACCGCTGGACGCGCAGGCCCTGTTCACCGGATCCACCCTGGCCGCGTACGTCAGCATGCTGCGCTGGCTCGCCTATCGACTGCCGTACGGCGATCCGCTGCGCGCGACGCTGCCCGAGACCCTGCGCATGCTCCGCGAGCGCCTCACCGACCCCGGGCTGCTGCTCGACCTCGGGGTGACCTGGGGACATGACGGGAACATGGTGTCGACCCGGGTACGGGAGACGTTCGGGCTGCCCGCCCAGGGAGGCGGAGACGCTGAGGGCCTGCTGCGGGCGGGCCCGGCGATCGTGCTGGCGCCGATGCGGCACCGCTCGGAGTGGGACACCGTATGGGTGCGGCCGTCGGCCGTGCTGCCGCAGGCGGGCGAGGAGGGCGGACCCGATCACCCGGCGCTGAAGCTGCTCGCGGCGCTGAGCCGGGACAGCGGGCAACTGCAGTCGCTGCGCACACTGTTGAGCGAGGAGTTCACCGCCCAGATCACGGCGGACGGCCCTCCCGGAGCCGCACAGCACCCGGCGCACAGTGTGCCGAAGCTGGTGGCCGAGGCAGCGCAGCGGTGCGGGCTCTCCGAAGACGCGGCCGGGCTCTATCTCATGCTGCTCGCGCTCCCGGACCCCACGGACCGCAATCAGGCGGCCTGGACCGGCTGGAAGCCCGCCCGGCTGAAGCGGGCCAGGGCCGAACTGGCCGCCGCCGGACTGGTGGTGGAGGCGAAGCGGTCCCGGGCCGGGCGAGCGCAGTTCCTGCCCGGCGGCTGGCTGGAGCACAAGGCGCCGCGGCTGCCCGTCGAGAGCTGGAAGACCCCGCTGCTGCCGGAGACGAACCACGGTTTCGTGGTGCCGGACCGCCCCGTGCCGGAGTTGTTCGCGCGGGCCTGGCGGCGGGTCGTCGAGGGTGACGCGCCCGGGTTCGAGGAGTTCGCCGGGCGCGGTGGCAGAGGTGGCCGGGGCGGCCGGAGCGGAGGCAGGGCATGAGCGGCGGACAGAACACGGCGAACGGGACGACGGCAGCGGGCGCGAAGGCCAGGACGGACGTGACGGAGGCGGTGGGCGTAACGGTTGTGTCGGGCGTAACGGGTGTGCCGGGTGTGTCGGGCGCGCGGCAGATCGAGCTGCCCGAGGACCGTCACGCCGAGGAGCTCGCGTTTCTCGCGGAGTACGACGAAGGCCCGCGACCGCCGGGCTGGCACCTGACCCCGCGCGCCGTGGTGACGTTCGTGTGCGGTTCGGACGGCGAGACACTGAGCGGGGCGGACGGGCGACGGCTCGTCGTGTCACGGAAGTTCGTGGGCGACCGGGGACTCGTCGAGCGGTGTGTGGTGACGCTCGCGGGCGAGCGGGGTCTCCTGCTGGTCGGCGAGCCCGGCACCGCCAAGTCGATGCTCTCCGAACTGCTGGCCGCCGCCGTGTGCGGCACCAGCGCGCTCACCGTGCAGGGCACCGCGGGCACCACGGAGGACCAGCTCAGATACGGCTGGAACTACGCGATGCTGCTCGCCACGGGACCGAGCCGAGCGGCCATGGTGCCCTCACCCGTGCTCACGGCGATGACCCGGGGAGCCGTCGCCCGGATCGAGGAGGTCACACGCTGTCTGCCCGAGGTGCAGGACGCCCTGGTGTCCCTGCTGTCCGAACGACGCATCGCCGTACCGGAGTTGGCCGGTGGTCCGGACGGGGACGGCACGGTGCACGCCGTGCCGGGGTTCACACTGATCGCGACGGCCAACCTCCGTGACCGCGGTGTCTCCGAGATGTCCGCCGCCCTCAAGCGCCGCTTCAACTTCGAGACCGTCGGACCGATCGACGACCTCGACGCGGAGACGGAGCTGGTCCGTGGCCAGGCCACGGCGGCGCTCGCCCGCTCGGGTGCCCGTTTCTCCGTGGACGACGCGGTGCTGGAGGCGCTGGTCACGGCCTTCCGGGATCTGCGCTCGGGCCGGAGCGCGGAGGGCTGGGAGGTCGAGCGGCCCACCACGGTGATGTCGACGGCGGAGGCGGTGCAGGTCGCCACGTCCATGGGCCTGGGCGCCGCGTATCTCGGGGACGGCAGGGATGTCGTGCGCACCCTGCCCGGCCATCTGCTCGGCACGGTACGCAAGGACGACCCGGCCGACCACGCCCGGCTGCTGGGCTACTGGGACGGTCCGGTGCGGCGGCGCGCGGAGCAGGGCGCCGCGCTGTGGCGGACGCTGTGGGAGCTGCGCGATGACCTCGTGTGAGGCAGTGGCCGACTCGGCGGCGTCGCCCGAGGTGGCTCTGGAGGCGCTGGCGGAGTGTCGGGAGCCGTTCCTGATCGGCGTGCGGCACCATTCGCCGGCGCTCGCGGCGGCCGTGCCCGGTATGTTGTCGGCGGCGGCGCCCGAGGTGCTCCTCATCGAGCTTCCTGAGGAGTTCGCGCCGTGGCTGGAATACCTGGGGGATCCGGCGACGGTGCCACCGGTGGCGCTGGCGGGGAGCCGGGAGCACGGCGGGGTGGTCTTTCTGCCCTTCGCCGAGTTCTCCCCGGAGCTCGCGGCGATTCGGTGGGCGAGGGAGGCAGGGGTGCCGGTCGTGCCGTTCGACCTGCCCCTGGCCGCGCGGGACGCGCAGGAGCGGGCTCGGGAGGTGGCGCAGGAGCCGGGTGCGGGCCAGGCGGGTGGCGGGCGTGGGCGGCTGGCGGCCGCCCTGCGAGCGCGCGCCGGGGGCCGGACGGAGGACGACCTGTGGGCGCGGCTGGTGGAGTCGGGCGCGCCGGGCGCCGCGGCGGAGGAGCTGCGGCGCGCCGCGCTGCTCGTGGGCTGGGCGTTGCGGGCGGACACGGGAGAGGACGCCGTGGACCCGTACGACCTGCGGCGCGAGGCCAATATGCGGGGACGACTGGCCGAGTACGCGGGGCGGCGTACGGCGGCGGTGATCGGGGCGTTTCACGCGCCCGCGCTGCTTCGGGCTGGTACCGGCCCGGTGGGTTCGGGTGTCGGGCCGGTGAGTTCAGGTGTCGGGCCGAAGCGTTCGGGCGCCGGGCCGGTGAGTTCAGACGCTGGGCCGGAGCGTTCGGGCGCCGGGCCGGTGAGTTCAGACGCTGGGCCGAAGCGTTCGGGCGCCGGACTCGCGGCGGACGTCTCCTCGGTCATCACGTCCCTCGTGCCCTACTCGTACCCGCTGCTCGACGAGCGGTCCGGGTATCCGGCCGGCATCCGTGATCCGGAGTGGCAGCGGGGGGTGTTCCGGGCGGCCGGGGAGCCGGGGCGGCTGGACGAGTTGCTGACGGCGACGGCCGTGCGGATCTGCGCCGCCGTCCGCGAGGCGGGGCATCCCAGTGGCCCCGCCGACGCCCGGGAAGTGGTGCGGGTGGCGCGGGATTTGGCCACCCTGCGCGGGTTGCCCGCCGCGGGCCGCGGGGAGCTGGTCGAGGCGGTGCAGACGGTGCTCACGCAGGGCCAGTTGCTGGGTCGGGGGCGGGTGGTGGCCGCGGCCATGGAGCGGGTGCTCGTCGGTGACCGGCAGGGGAGACTCGCTCCCGGCACGCCACGCTCCGGCCTCGGCCCGGCGGTCGAGGGCCTCCTCGCGGAACTCTCACTGCCCTCCCCCACCGCTCCCGCCCGTCGTGAGCTGCGGCTCGACGCGCTGCGGTCCGAGCTCGACCGTCGGCGCGAGATCTGTCTGCGCAGGATGGCGGTCTGCCGTGTTCCCTACGGCGAGGAGGCCGACGTCGCGCAGGTCGGCGACGGCGCCGCCCTCACCACACGGTGGACGGTGACCTGGACGCCGTCGACCGCGGCGATGCTGGATGTGACCGGCGTTCACGGAGTGACGTTGGAACAGGCGGCCGGCGGCGTACTGGAGCGGCGACGGGCGGTGGAGCGGCGCGACGGCGGTCCGACCGCGGCCCAGGTGCTCGCCGGGCTCGACGACGCGGCGCGCTGCGCCCTCCCGGGGCTCGCCTCGGAGCGCCTCACGGAAGTCGCCGAACTGCTGCCCGCGTCCGGAACGCTGCCCGAACTCCTCGGCGGGCTCGACCTGTTGAGCCGGATCGGCGCGGGGCATGTGCCGGGCTTGCCCGCCCCTTGGGAGAAGGCGCGGATCGAGGCCGCGTACGAGGAGCTGGGCGCCGCCGGTGTCCGCGCGCTCGACGGGCTGACCGGCTCCACCGACACCGCCGACGCCCGCGCTCTGGTGGACCTCGCCACCCGGGTGGACGCCGCGGGCGGCGGGCTCCGGCTCGCGGACGCCCTCGGCCGCCTGGACGAGGACGGTACGCCGCTGATCCGCGGCGCCGCGGGAGCCGCCCGGGTGCTGCTGGGGCTGCGGGAGGCGACGGGGTTCGGCACCCGGCTGGCCTCCCGTGTCGACGGTGCCGTGACTCCCGAACTCCGTTCCGACCTCGCCGCGTTCCTGCGCGGCACACTGCTCGCCGCCGGTCCGCTGCTCGAGACGGGCGAGGCCGTGGACCCGCTCCTGGAGCGCGTCGAGTCCCTGACCGACCGGGCCTTCCTCGACCGCCTGCCGGCCCTGCGCGCCGGCTTCGAGGTCCTGGCGCCGGCGGCCCGGTCCCGGATGCTCGCCGCGGTGGAGGACCGCACCGGCCTGGCGGTGGGGGAGTTGCCGGACGCGGTGGCGGAGCCGGGGTTCCTGGCCCGGATGGCGGCGGCGGATCTGGCGGGGCGGACGGCGTTGGCGACGGCGGTGTTGGCCCCCTGGGGCACGGACCCGACGCCGACCTCGAATCAGCCCCCTCATGACAACCCCGGCGTGCCCAACAACCCCGGCGTGCCCAGCAACCCCGCCGTACCCGACAGTCCCGCCACACCCAACAATCCCCCTGTCCCCGACAGTCCCGCCAGACCCAACAATCCCCCCGTACCCAACAGCCTCGGCCCGGGAGATCGCTGGCGGCTCCTGCTGGGCAGGGCACGGCAGTTGACGGGGCGAGCCGGCCGGATCGCGCGCGCACTCGACGAGTTGTACGGGAGCGGGCGCGGCGAGGGGGTCGCAGAGCCCGGCGATGGCGGCGCCGGCGGCGGGAGCGAGGCGTCGTTCCCGGATGTGCGGAGCTGGTCCGAGGAGCTCGCGGCGCTCTTCGGCCCCGGGGTACGGGAAGAGGTGCTGGCTGCGGCGGCCGATGCCGGACGCGTCGACGCGCTGCAGGAACTCGACCCCGCCTCGGCCCGCCCCTCGGTCGAACTCCTGCGGACGGTCCTCTCGTACGCGGGAGGCATGCCCGAGCAGCAACTCGCCCGGCTTCGGCCCCTGGTGGCCCGGCTGGTCAAGGAGCTCACGGACGCTCTCGCCCACAGGCTGCGGCCCGCCCTCGCCGGTCTCGCGCATCCGCGGCCCACCCGCAGACCGGGCGGCCCCCTGGATCTCGCCCGCACCGTGCGCGCGAACCTCGCGACGGCGCGCCGCGATCCGGCGACGGGAGCGGTGACGGTACTGCCCGAGCGGCCGGTCTTCCGTACCCGGGCCCGCAAGGCGGCGGACTGGCGGCTCGTGCTGGTCGTCGACGTGTCCGGGTCCATGGAGGCGTCGACGATCTGGGCGGCGCTCACCGCGTCCGTGGTCGCCGGGGTCCCGGCACTGAGCACGCACTTCGTGGCGTTCTCGACGGAGGTCGTGGACCTCACCGACCAGGTGGACGATCCCCTCGGGCTGCTCCTCGAGGTGCGGGTCGGCGGCGGGACGAGCATCGCCCGGGGCCTGCGGCACGCGCGCTCACTGGTGACGGTTCCCTCCCGCACACTGGTCGTCCTGATCAGTGACTTCGAGGAGGGGGGTCCGGTGGGCCCCCTGCTGTCCGAGGTGCGGGCACTCGTCGACTCGGGCTGCCATGTCCTCGGCTGCGCCTCGCTGGACGACGCGGGCCGACCCCGCTACTCGACCGGTGTGGCGGGACAGCTGGTGGCCGCGGGCATGCCGGTGGCGGCCCTCAGCCCGCTGGAACTGGCCCGCTGGGTGGGCGAACGCATGGGAGGTACCCACCGATGACCACGCTTCCCCGACCGATCACCACGCTTCCCCCGGTGACGGCCGAAGTGGCGGCCGCCGCGCTGGAGTCGCTCCCGACCCGTCTGCGCAAACGTGCCGACTCGGCCGCGGCCAAGGCGGCCGACTGGCCCGTCGCCGTTACGGACGCGACGGTCGTGGTGCGGGTCGACGACGCGACGACGGTCACTCTCACCACCACGGCCGGAGTCGTGACGTCCCCCGAGGATGCCGTGTGCAGCTGTCTGCTCGCGCCCGCGTGTCTGCATCGTGCGGCGGTGCTGACGCTGGCACCGCTGGCGGAGGAGACGGACGGGCCGGCGTCGACGGCGGTCGTGCCGTCGGACGCCGGCGACTCCACCCCTGTCCCTCCGGAGACCGGGGCCCTCGACCTCACTCCCCCGCAGTCCGCCGCGGTGCACGCCCTCCGAGCGGCCGCGACCGCCGTACTGACAGCCGGAGTGACCGGCTCCGGTGCCGTGCACCGCGCCACGCTCCTCCATGCCGCCCACTCGGCGCGCGTCGCCGGACTTCACCGCGCCGCGGCCGCGGCCGTCCGGGTGGCGCGACGGCTCTCCGAGGCGGGCACCGGGGACCCCGCCTTCCGGCTGTCGGAACTGGCCTCGGAGCTGGCGGAGTTGCTGACCGTCGCCGTCGGGCTGCGCCGCGCGCCGGACCCGGTTCTGATCGGCACCGCACGTCGGGCCTATACGGCGAACGGTTCGCTGCGGCTGCACGGTCTGTTCACCGAGCCGGTGGTGACCGCTTCGGGGTACGCCGGGGCGGTCACGTACGCCCTCGCGCAGGACGGCCGGCTCCGCTCGCTGTCCGACGTGGCGCCGGGCGACGCCGACCGTGCTCGGCAGGCCGCGGGCTCCACGGTCCCCGGCGGCAGCGCTCTCACCCTGCGGGAGTTGGGCGACCACGGCGGGGCGATCCTCACCGACCCGACGGTCTCGCCGGACGGGCGGATCGGCGGTGGCGGCGCGGTCCGTTCCGTACGGGCCTCGGGGGCCCGTTGGCACGAGGAGCCGCTCGACACGCTGTGGCGGCGTTCCCCGGCCGACCAGGTGGCCGCCACGCTGCGGTGGTCGGCCGAGCCCGCCGACGAACGGGACGCGGGTGGTGACCTGCTCTTTCTCACCGGGACGATCACCGGCGGAGGGTTCGCCGTGGCCGGCGGTCCCCTGGTACGCCTCCTGGCGCCGGACGAGCGTCCCGAACTCCCCTACGTCGAGAACCTCCGGCTTCTGGCGGGGGCCCACGGTCTGTCCCTGCGCCTCGTCGCGCGGCTCGCGGCGGACCGGCCGAGCGGTGTACGCGCCCTCGCCGCGGCTTGGCAGGACAAGGACGGTGACCCGATCCGCGCGGACCTCGGCCTGCGTCGCCTCAATCGCACCCACCTGCCCGGGACCGGCACGGCCGTCGTCCCTTCCGTCCCGGCGCCCGCGCTTCCCACGGAACTCGACCTCCTGCGGCGGGCCGTGGACCGCGCGGTCGCGGGTGGCCGCGCCGTCACCG
This sequence comes from Streptomyces olivochromogenes, assembly GCF_001514115.1. GTDB lineage: Bacteria > Actinomycetota > Actinomycetes > Streptomycetales > Streptomycetaceae > Streptomyces > Streptomyces olivochromogenes. The sequence continues at coordinate 146,292 of NZ_KQ948459.1, read as the reverse complement.
CCACCGTGGCCGACGGCGAACTCCCTCGTCGGCTCGCCGCGGTGGGTCTGACCACGGGGGCCGCGTGCGCGCGGGCCCTGGTGGACACCGCGTCGGACCGGCGCCATGACGCGCTGGGCCGACTGCGGCCGGTCGATCCGGAGGCGTACGCCCGCGCCTGGCTCGCGTCGTCCACGTACGCCTCGGCCGCCACGGCATCCCTCCTCACGGCCGCGTGGGCACCGGAGGAGGACCACGATCCGGCCTGACCCCTGGTGTCTCCTCAGCCCGTCTTCCGCCCCCACAGGGGCCCGACCCGCTGCCAGTCCTCGTCCCACTGCGCCATGCGCCGCCGTTCCATCCGTCCGCGTACCAGCCGTCCGCCGATGAACGGCACACCCGCGACACTCACCCCCATCAGGATGCCCACCAGCGCGGCACGCAGTTGGGCCTGGGAGGGCGTGGGGGGCTCGGCGACGAGGCGACCGCCGGCATCCGTCCATACGGTCACCGGGGTGCCCCCGGGGCTGCCGACGGGCACCCTGGCCTGACCGGCGTGCGGCGAGCCGTCCGCGGCGGTCCAGTGGACCTTCGCCCAGACCATGTCGGCGTCGTTCGCCGACGCGGTCGACTTCGGCACGTCGTCGTTGAGCAACGCCAGAACCGAGTGCCACTCGGCCCGCTGCCGGGCAAGGCCGTTCTCCACGGACTGCGTCGCCAGCAGACAGGTGAGCACTCCGCCGAGCGCGGTGAGCGCCCAGGCGACGAGCACGATCCATGCCTCCAGCGCGTCACTGCGACGCCGCAGCGGGTTGCGCCGCCATCGCCACAGCCACACCTTCGGAGCCTTCGGACCACGGAATGCCGCCATCGATGGCATCCTCCTCACGACCGCACGGACATGCCACATCGCCCTCCCATACGGGATCGGTCCCTCCGATGCTCACAACGAGCCCCACGACCCGACCGTTCCACGAATCCGGCCATCCCTCGCCCGCAGGCGCGTCGGCCGGGACGAGACGTCGCCGACGACCAACGCCACCCGGCTGACCTGCGGTAATTCGACGTACAGGGGAGTCTGTCAGTGCCGGGGTGCAGACTGGCCGATGTCTGAGACGACGTCGTCGCGGAGGTGGTCGGCATGGCCGAAGTACTGCTCACCGTCGGTACACGCAAAGGGCTGTTCATCGGACGGCGGCGCGGCGCCGCCTGGGAGTTCGACGAAAGTCCGTACTTCAACGCGCAGGCCGTGTACTCGGTGGCGATCGACACCCGCGGCGGGACACCACGGCTGCTGGCCGGAGGGGACAGCGCGCACTGGGGTCCGTCCGTCTTCCACTCCGGCGACCTGGGGCGGACATGGACCGAACCGGCGCGGCCCGCCGTCAAGTTCCCCAAGGACACCGGGGCTTCGCTGGAGCGGGTGTGGCAGTTGCACCCGGCGGCGGCCGAGCCGGACGTGGTGTACGCGGGCACGGAACCGGCCGCGCTGTACCGCTCCGAGGACAGGGGCGAGTCCTTCGAGCTGGTCCGGCCCCTGTGGGAGCACCCCACCCGGTCGCAGTGGGTGCCGGGCGGCGGTGGCGAGGGGCTGCACACCGTCCTCACCGACCAGCGCGACCCAAGAGCCGTCACGGTCGCCGTCTCCACGGCGGGGGTGTTCCGTACCCACGACGGCGGGGCGAGCTGGGAGCCGTCCAACTCCGGTGTCTCCGCGGTGTTCCTGCCGGATCCGAACCCGGAGTTCGGGCAGTGCGTGCACAAGATCGCCCAGGACGCGTCGACCCCGGACCGGCTCTACCTCCAGAACCACTGGGGTGTGTACCGCAGCGACGACGCGGGCGGCGAGTGGACCGACATCGGCGCGGACCTCCCGTCCACCTTCGGGTTCGCGGTGGCCGCGCATCCGCACCGCGGCGAAACGGCGTACGTCTTCCCCATCAACGCGGACGCGGACCGCGTCCCGGCCGACCGGCGCTGTCGTGTCTTTCGCACGCAGGACGCGGGCAGGACCTGGGATCCGCTGACCGCGGGGCTGCCCACGGAGGACCACTACGGCACGGTGCTGCGCGACGCGCTCTGCACGGACGGCGCGGACCCGGCGGGTGTGTACTTCGGCAATCGCAACGGCGAGGTGTACGCGTCGGCGGACGACGGGGACAGCTGGCGGCAACTGGCCTCTCATCTGCCGGACGTGCTGTGCGTACGCGCCGCGGTCGTCGGCTGAGGCCCGGGAGCCGCCGCTGGGACGACATCCGGCGTCGGTCACCCGCCGTGGCGGTGCCGACCCGACCAGTAGCGAATTCACCGCGTCGAACGGTCCCTTGCGCCGCTGGCGCGCCGCTGCAGGAGGCGCGAGCATGGAGGTATGGGGATGGCGGTGAAGACGTGACACCTGCGATTCCGGAATCGGGCGAAGGTCCCGGCACACAGCCCAATATCGGTGCGGAAGAAGCAGCCTCGGACGCGGCGGCGATCGTCACCCTGGCCGGCATGGTGATCGGCTGGACCAGAAGCGCGGAAGAACTCCTCGGCCGTTCGGCCCGCGAGGTCGTCGGAGGCTCTGTCGGCCGTCTGCTCGCCGTGCCCGAAGACCCCTGCCGCGTAGCGGCGATCATGGAGCGCTGCCGTGGGGGCCAGGCCTGGAGCGGAGAGGTCACGCTGTCGCATCGCGACGGCCGTCGTGTCGAAGTGAATCTGCGGGTTTCCGCGTCGTTCCAGGTCGGCGACGACGAGTGTTTTCTCGTCTCGGCACGGGAGCGCGTCATACGCCGGGCCATGGGGCAGTCCGTGCTGGACGGGTTCCTGACCCGTTCGCCCGTGGGAATGGCCATCGTGGACATGGACCTGCGCTGCACCTGGGTCAACAACACCCTGGAGAGCATCGGCGGCATACCGCGTGAGCAGCGTCTTGGCCGACGCCTGACCGACCTCTTCCCGGGCCTCCACGCGGAGGCCCTCGAAGACGTGATGCGCAAGGTACTGCGGACCGGGGAGCCGGTCAGCGACTTCGAGTACCTCGGCTGGAGCTGGGCCGACCCGCATCGGCAGCACGCCTACTCCACTTCGTTCTTCCCCTTGATGGACGTCGAGGGCGGCGTCACGGACATCTGCTACATGGTGCTCGACGTCACCGACCGGTGGAACGCCCGCCAACTGATTTCCATGGTCAATGAAGCCGGCGCCTGTGTGGGCAGCACCCTGGACGTCATGGAGACGGCCCAGGAGCTGGCCGACTTCGCCGTGCCCCGGTTCGCCGACTTCGCCATCGTGGATCTGCTGGAGCCGGTCCTCAGCACCGAGGGGCACGGAACCTGGCTGTCCGACGCGGGTCCGGCGGTGACGGGGCCGGTGATGCGGCGGGCGGGCATGAGTTCCGTCCGGGAGGGGTGCCCGGAGGCGGTCGCCCAGGTCGGCGATCCGGTGGACTTCATCCCGCCCCCGCACGATCTCGAGCTCCTCGTGAACGGCGAGCCCGTCCTCATACCGGTGCTGAACCCCGACAACCCTCAATGGGCCGTCGAACAGCCGTCCAGGACCTCGAGCATGCGCGAGTTCGGACTTCACTCACTCATCTCCGTGCCGATGCGGGCCCGGGACACCGTCCTCGGCCTCACCACCTTCGTCCGCTCGCGGAACCCGGCTCCCTTCACCTCGGACGACGTACTGCTCGCCCGGGAACTGGTCGCACGAGCGGCCGTCTGCGTCGACAACGCCCGCCGCTACACACGGGAGCACCACGCCACGCTGACGCTCCAGCGCAGCCTTCTGCCCCATACGCTGGAGGGCGGCATGGCCGTGGACGTGGCCTCCATGTATCTGCCCGCGGACGCCAAGGACGGTGTGGGCGGAGACTGGTTCGATGTCATCCCGTTGTCCGGAGCCCGAGTCGGCCTCGTCGTGGGCGATGTGGTCGGCCACGGTCTGAGTGCGGCCGCCACCATGGGCCGGCTGCGTACCGCGGTGCAGACGCTCGCCGACATGGATCTGCCGCCCGACGAGCTCCTGGCCCACCTCGACGACCTGGTGCTCCGCCTCAGCGAGGAGGAGTCCCATGACGCGTCGGCCGACCTGATCCGGACCACGGTGATGGGTGCCACCTGCCTGTACGCCATCTACGACCCGGTCACACGGAACTGCACGCTGGCCCGGGCCGGCCATCCGCCGCCGGTCCTCGTGACTCCGGAGGGCCGGGTCAGCTTCCCGGAACTGCCGGCCGGTCCACCACTGGGGCTGGGGGGACTCCCGTTCGAGGCAGTCGACATCGAACTCGCCGAGAACAGCCTGATCGGCCTCTACACCGACGGCCTCATCGAAGGCGACCAGCGGGACGTCGACGTCGGAATGGCCCACCTCGGGGACGCCCTGTGCCCCTGCGATCTCCCGCTCGAGGCGCTCTGCGCCAACGTGCGGGGCCTGACCGCCACGCCGCAGTCCGACGACGTCGCGTTCCTCGTGGCGCGCACGCACGCGCTCAGCGCCGACCACGTCGCCTCGTGGGACGTGGCCTCCGATCCCGCCGCCGTGGCCGGGGCCCGCGCCCTCGCCACCCGCCAACTCCGTGCATGGGGACTGGAAGAGCTGGCCATGGCGACCGAACTCGTCGTCAGCGAGTTGGTCACCAACGCGGTGCGCTACGCCCCGGGCCCCGTGCGACTGCGGCTGTTGCGCGCATCCCGTCTGATCTGCGAGGTCACCGACACCAGCAACAGCTCCCCGCGGCTGCGACACGCCCGGACCACCGACGAAGGGGGACGCGGGCTCTTCCTCGTCGCCCAGCTCGCCCACCGCTGGGGCACCCGGTACACACACGAGGGAAAGATCATCTGGGCGGAACTGGACTCGTCGGCGCCCGCAGCGCGGTGGTGATGTCGGCGAGGTGGTCCTCGACGGGGCCGAGGGTGACCAGGCCGCTGCCCGCGCCGGCGAGTTCCCCGGCGGCCGGCAGCAGGCGGGTGCGGGCCCGCTCCAGCACGTCCCGGTCACCGACCTCCAGCGCGACCACGGCCTCCAGGCAGCAGCACGCCTCGTACATCAGGTCGCGCGGCGGCTCCGGGAGCGCGCGCAGTGCCGCCCGTGCCTCGGCCCGGCGTCCGGATGCCAGCAAGGCGAAGGGCACGGCCCAAGGGCGGTACGGGCCCCAGTCCGCCCCCAGGTCGATCTCGACCGGCCCCGGATCGGAACCTCCTGGACCGGTTTCTCCTGAACCCGTACCTCCTGGACCCGTATCCCCTGGACCAGTTTCCGCTGACTCGGTGTCGGACCACGTCCTCCGGTACCGCACCCGCAGGCACAGCAGGGCGAACGGGAGAAGCCCACGCTCCAGGCCCGGCATCCCGGCGCCGTCCAGCCGTGCGGCGGCATCCCGGTAGGCGGCCTCGGCCCCCGCCGGCTGCCCGGACGCGGCCAGCCGCAACGCCCGGTACCACTGGGTGAAGACGCCCGCGAGCGGCAGCTCGTGGCGCTCGGCCAGCCGGTCCACGGCGGCGGCATGGCGGTCGGCCGCGGCGAAGTCGGCCAGCGCGCAGCGTGCCTGGAGCCGGATGAGGTGACCGAGTACCTCATAGGTCACCAGGTCGTGCCGGGCGGCCAGTTCGACCAGCTCCGCGCCGATCTCGTCACGCCGTGGGGCCAGGCCCGCGCGGGTGAAGGACTGCATGAACGCCCCGTTCAGCGCGAACGCCAGCAGCGCGGGATCGTCGAGACGCCGGGCGATCTCCTCCGCCTCGCGGGCGGCCTGCGGGCCGCGTGGTGCTCGGCTGCCGCGCGTCTCCAGGGCGATCGTGGCCAGCAGGCGGCACCGCGAGGCCTCGTGCGCGTCGCCCGGCGAAGCGGTGAGAGCGCGCTCGGCGGCCTCGACGATCCGTCGGGCCGGCTCCGGGTCGTCGCTGCGGGTCCAGATCGCGGGGACGTCGTAGGCACCGATCACCCGGGCGGTCAGGTCCGGGTCGCCGAACTCCTCCGCCGCCGCGATGGCCTCCATACGGTGCTGCCGGGCGGCCGCGAGCCCACCGCCCCCGGTGACCGCGAGGTTGCGGATCAGGCTCACCGTCGTCTCCAACCGGGCCCGGGCACCGGCGGCGACCGTGCGGTCGTAGGCCGCCGCCGTCCGTGTCCACAGCCGGGCCGTGGTCTCCGTCGGCCCGGCCGGCGGATCGAGCCCGGGATCCTGGGCGAGGATGTCCGCCTCCAGGCGGCGCAGCCGGGGCCCGGGGTCCACCCCCAGCTGGTCGGCCAGGACCGCCCGGGCTCTGCGCAGCACGCCCAGCGCATCCCCCTGACGGTCCTGCCGGTACAGCGCCAGCGCCAGCAGCCGCCAGGCGTCCTCGCGCCAGGGGTGAGCGGCGAGGTGTACGTCCAGGTCGGGCACCGCCTCGGCGGCCAGGCCGAGGGCCAGCTGCGTCCGCGCCCGCTGCTCCACCGCCTGGAGCCGCAGCTCGGCGAGGCGGGAGCGCTCGCCCCGGGCCCAGGCCTCCTCCTCGAACTCGGCGTAGGCGGGCCCGCGCCACAGTGCCAGCGCCTCCTCCAGTCGCGGCAGCGCTTGCGTGGCCGGCAGCCGCGCGGCGGCGCCGACGGCCGTCTCGAAGCACCAGGCGTCCACGGCGTCCGGCTCCGGGCGCAGCGCGTACCCGGGGCCGTCCGTGACCAGCAGCCGGGCGGGGGCCCGGGAGGGACGGTCCGGCTCCAGGACGCGTCGCAGCGCGGCGACAAAGGTCTGTACGGCGCCCACGGCGCCGGGCGGGGGATCCGTCCACAGGTCGCCGACCAGGTGGGTGACAGGGACGACCCGGCGGCGGGCCACCACCAGCCGCGCCAGCACGGCCCGGTGCCTCGGTCCCTTCAGCGCGAGCGCGCGGCCGTCGCTCTCGGCCACGGTCGGTCCGAGCACACCGAACGCGACCCGCACCCTCCTCGCCTCTCCCGACACCCTCGCCACGGTACTGCGCCGACGACGTGGTGATCCCGCACTGATCCCGTACTGATCACGTGCTGATCACCTGCTGATTCGCGCCCGGCAGGCTCGTCGTGTCCGTCACCTTCCGCTTCCGCCTTCCAGAAAGGGCGAACCATGGCACCGACCATCCCCGGTTTCGACTACCGGCGCGTCCCCGTCGCCGACGGTGTCGCGCTCCACGTCGCCGTCGCCGGATCCGGCAGCCCGATCGTGCTGCTGCACGGTTTCCCGCAGACCCACCTGATGTGGCGGCACGTGGCCGCCGACCTCGCGGCCGACCACACCGTCATCTGTCCCGACCTGCGGGGCTACGGCGCGAGCGACAAGCCCGTCGACACCGGCGCCGACGGGAACGCGTACGCCAAACGCACCATGGCCGCCGACGTCGTCTCGCTCGCCCGCGCTCTGGGTCACGAGCGTTTCGCCCTGGCGGGACACGACCGGGGCGCGCTGGTCGCCATCCGCGCCGGCCTCGACCACCCCGAGGCGATCACCCATCTCGCCTCGCTCGACGTGCTGCCCACGCTGGACATGTGGGACGTGATGCACGGGACCGGCGCGGCCGTCGGCTTCCACCTCTACCTGATGGCCCAGCCGCCGGGTCTGCCCGAGCGGATGATCCACGCCGCCGCGGACGTCTTCTTCGGTCATTTCCTCGACATCTGGACGCGGGACCCGAGGGCGATCCCGGACGAGATCCGCGCCGCCTACCTGGCGGCCTCCCGCGCGGCCGTCCCCTCCATCGTCGCCGACTACCGCGCCTCGGCCGGCATCGACGTGGAGCACGACCGGGCCGACCGTGCGGCCGGGAACCGGCTGCGGATGCCCGTGGCCGTTCTCCAGCAGGACTGGGGCGCGGCTCTCGGCTTCGACGCCGCCGCGCGGTGGCGCGCTTGGGCGCCCGACCTGCGGCACACGACCGTCTCCTGCGGTCACTTCATGGCCGAGGAGGCCCCCGCCGACGTCGTCAAGACCATCAGGGACCTCGTCGCCGACCACTGAGCGGACCGCTTCCCCGGCCACTGAGCGGATCTCCCCACCGGGCCACTGAGCGGATCTCCTCCCCGAGCACCTGGGCGGATCTCCTCCCCGACACCGTTTCGCCGCGTGCCGGACCACCCGCGGGGCGAGAATCAGGGGGTGACTGTGCCGGCTGAGACCTCGCCCTTGTCGGGGCAGACCGTGTGTGGCAAGGACGGGCGCGGTCCGCTGCGCTCCTTCCTGCGGACCGAGACCGGCAGTGCCTCGGTTCTGCTGGCCGCCACGCTCGTGGCCCTCGCCTGGGCCAACATGGGGCCGGGCACGTACGAGGCCTTCTGGAGCACCGAGCTGTCGGTCCGCATCGGGACGGGCGAAGTCTCCCTGGACCTGCGGGAGTGGGTGAACAGCGGGCTGATGACGCTGTTCTTCTTCGTCGTGGGACTCGAGGCGCGCCGGGAGTTCGACCTGGGCGAGTTGCGGGAGCGCAGAAGGGTCACGCTGCCGCTGCTCGCCGGGCTCTGCGGCATGGTCGTACCGATCGCGATCTACCTGGCTCTCAACGCGGGCCACGATTCCCTGCACGGCTGGGGCGCCGCCATGTCGACGGACACGGCCTTCGCCCTGGGCATGCTCGCTCTCTTCGGGACACGGCTGCCCGACAGTCTTCGGGTCTTCATCCTCACCATCTCCGTCGTGGACGACTTCCTGGCCCTGGCCGTGATCGCCGTCGCCTACAGCGGCGCCCTGGTCCTGCCCGCGCTGCTGACGGCGCTCGGCCTCTTCGCGGCCGTCGTGCTGGTGCGGCGCACCCTCGGGGTACGGGTTCCCGCCCTGTACGCGGTGCTGGGCGCGGCGGTGTGGGTCGCGCTGCTCAAGTCGGGGGTGGACCCGGTCGTGACCGGGCTCGCGATGGGCCTGCTCACCTACGCCTACCCGGCCGAGCGCGTCGACCTGGAACGAGCCAGCCGTCTCTTCCGGCGCTTCCGCGAGCAGCCGACGCCGGAGCTGGAGCGCTCCGTACGGCGCGGGATCGCCTCGACGCTCTCGCCCAACGACCGGCTCACGCGGATGTTCCACCCCTGGACGAGCTATGTGATCGTGCCGCTGTTCGCCCTCGCCAACGCCGGCATCACCATCAGCGCCGGCCAGTTGGCCCATGCCTTCACCTCGCCGATCGCCCTCGGCATCTTCCTCGGCTATGTGCTCGGCAAGCCGCTCGGCATCATCGTCGCCACCTGGCTCACGACACGCGCCAGCGGCGGGCGGCTGCACCCGCCGGTCGGCTGGGGCGCCATCACCGCGGGCGGCACCCTGGCGGGAGTGGGGTTCACCGTGTCCCTGCTGATCGCGACCCTCGCCTTCGACGGGGCCCGGCTGGCGGAGGCGAAGATCGGCATCCTCGCCGCCGTGGTGGGCGCGTTCCTCCTCACCTGGCTGGTCACCTCGGTGATCGGCGCCCTTCCCAAGCGTTCCCGTGTCCGGGCCCTCCTCGGTACGGGCACCACCATCGTCGACCTCAGCGACCCCGTGGACGTGGACCGCGACCACGTACGCGGCCCGCTGGAGGCGCCCGTGACGCTCGTCGAGTACGGGGACTTCGAGTGCTCGTACTGCGGCCTGGCCGAGCCCGTGGTGCGCGAGCTGCTCGCCGACTTCGGTGACGTGCGCTACGTGTGGCGGCATCTGCCGCTGACCGACGTCCATCCGAATGCCCAGTTCGCCGCGGAGGCCGCCGAGGCCGCGGCCCACCAGGACGGGTACTGGGAGATGCACGATCTGCTGATGCAGCACCAGGGTGACCTGCGGCCGAAGGACCTGCTCCGCTACGCCGAGGAGATCGGCCTGGACGCCGAACGGTTCCGCAAGGACCTCCGCGAAGGCACGGGGACGGCCCGGGTCGCGGCGGACGTGGAGTCCGCCGACCTCAGCGGTGTTTCGGGCACCCCGACGTTCTTCGTCAACGGGCGCCGCCACCACGGCGCCTACGACATCGCCTCGCTGTCGGCGGCGGTGCGCGCCGCGCGGCAGCGGGCGGCGCTTCAAGGGGTCGGCCGGCAGGACTGAGCCCCCGATCGAGCGGAGGGATCCAGGCGTCGGGTCCGAGGGCGGCCTCCGCCAGGGCCCGCACCGCTGGCAGACTCGAGAGCGACACGGCGATGTAGTGCAGCTTCGGCAGGCTCCGCGAGTGCCGGCCGCCCTCCTCGCCGGGAGATCCGCCGGCCCGCTTGGTCCACTCGAAGGCGGCGACGGTCAGCTCGTGCGTACGGACATGGCCGGACCAGGTCACTGACGCCGAGCGCGGCTCCCGACTCGGCGAGCTCGCGGGAGCGGCGTGCGGCGTGCGGCGTGCGGCGTGCGGCGACCTGCGCCGGCTCGTGGTCGCGGTGCCCGGGCTTGCTGCTGCCGGCTCCGTCGCCCTGCGCACCCTCGGTGCGGGTGACGAGAACCGTACGCACTCCGGCGGCCGCATATCGGGCGAGCGTGCCGCCCGTCTGACCGGCCTCGTCGTCCGGATGCGCATGGACGACCATCAGCATCGGCCGCTGTGCCGCTCACGACGCGTTCCTCAGCCCGCTCCTCAGGACCCCGTCGAGGGGTCGGCGGGGTCCTGGGAGGTTCGCGCGCCCGCTTCGATACTTCCTTTGATGCCGAGTTTTCTGCGTGCTCGCTGGTAGAACGTCGTACCGCCCAGGCGCACGACATGAGCCGCCGCGGGGCACGCCGACACGGTGACCCGGTCGCCCGCGTCGAGGTAGCCGAGCACCTCGCCGTCGACCTCGACCGCCAGTCGCCCGGTCGTGGGGAGGAGTTCGAGGGTGACGTCCTCGTCCGCGGGCAGGGCGAGCGCCCGGTCGAACGACGAGTGCGCGCTGGCGGGGACGACCAGGATGGCTTCCACCCGGGGCGAGAGGATCGGGCCGCCCGCCGCGAAGCTGTACGCCGTCGATCCGGTCGAGGTGGAGACCACGACGGCGTCGGCGGCGTAGCGGATGAACTCCTCGCCCTGGAGCCGGATCGCGATGGCGGCCATGCCGCTGCCGGGTACCCGTACAAGGGCGATGTCGTTGAACGCACGGACCTCGCGCCCGTCCGGGAGGCGCGTTCGTACGGCCATCCGGGCCTCGGTCGTGAACTGGCCGCTGTCGATCCGGTCCAGCGCCGGCTGGAGCTCGTCGACATCGATCTCCGCGAGGAAGCCCAGTCGGCCCAGGTTGACGCCGAGCACCGGAGTGGCGCTTCCGGACAGCAGCCTCATGGAACGGAGCATGGTCCCGTCCCCGCCGAGACTGACGATCAGATCGGCCCGGGCGACGAGGTCCTGATCCGGTACGGCCACGGCGCTGCAGGCGATACGGCCCACTTCGTCCGGCAGCCCCAGCACCTCGGCATCGTTCTTGCGGGCCCACTGCACGACCGACTCGATGACCGGCCCCGGATTGCGCCGGGGATGCAGGATCAGGCCGATCGATCCGATCAGACCCATGAGAGGGTTCCCTTCCGTCGAGACGCCATGTCCAAGTAGTCCATCATTGCCCGACGAGGGGCATTTCCGACCTATGCGGCACGGGATGCAACCTGGACGACTCGTACGGAAGGGGTCGGCGGCGGACCGGCGCCGTCCGCGGGGAGCGCGGCGCCGCCGACGTACCGCCGCGCCGGTCCCCGCCCCCGGCTCAGGCCTGGTACGGCTGCTGGGGCTGCTGCGGCTGGCCGTGCTGCTGGGCGGCGTGCGCGCTCGCGGCCTGCGCCTGCAGCTGCTCCGCCTGCTCCTTGGTCGCCTTCTGCTCCGCGCCGCAGAAAGTGCACTGCGTCGCGTACTTCGACGAGATCGGGAACAGCGGCACGAAGAACAGCGTGAACTTCGTGACACGCTTGCGCAGCGTGTGCGCCGAGGGATTGCCGCAGTGGCCACACACCAGCGTCAGTATCGCGAGCTGGTACAGGTATCCCCTGGTGCCAAAAATGATCATGCTGTTGGTCCCTCCCGGGTCGGTGCGGACGAGCTGCGGAGTGCAGTCGCGGAGCACAGTCTCATGCACGTCGACGGGCTCGGCGATGGCGGGGTTGCACGATGCCGCCCGAAAATCCGACGGGAGCTCGGATGCCGCCGGTCCTGGGGCGAGGTCGCGGTGACGGCGAGCGGGGCGACTGACGCTCCGTCACGGCCGCACCGACGACGGTCAGATCGGTCTCGTCGTCCACGACAGTGGCGCGTCCCGCGCCTTCCGGCGGGCACCGCCGCGCACCGGTGCCCGCCCCGTCCCTGCCCACAGAACCCGTACGCGCCCCGGAACCCGCGCGGATGGCACGAGATCCGGTGACCGCTCTACGGCAGGCGCCAGTCCACCGGCTGCACGCCCTGCCTCTCCAACAGCTCGTTGGCCCGGCTGAACGGACGCGAGCCGAAGAAGCCGCGGTCGGCCGACATCGGTGAGGGGTGCGCGGACTCGATCGCCGGGAGATCCCCGAGCAGCGGCCGCAGGTTGCGCGCGTCACGCCCCCACAGGATCGACACCAGCGGCTTCTCCCGCGCGACCAGCGCCCGGATCGCCTGCTCCGTGACCTCTTCCCAGCCCTTGCCCCGGTGCGCCGCGGGCTGGCGGGGCGCCGTCGTCAGCGCCCTGTTGAGCAGCAGCACCCCCTGCTCGGTCCAGGGCGTCAGATCGCCGTTGGACGGCCTGGGCAGCCCCAGGTCCGTGTGCAGTTCCCGGAAGATGTTCTCCAGGCTGCCCGGCAGTGAACGCACCTCAGGCGACACCGCGAAACTCAGCCCGATGGCCATCCCCGGCGTGGGGTAGGGATCCTGGCCGACGATCAACACGCGGACATCGTCGAAAGGCTGCTGGAAGGCTCGTAGGACATTCGCCCCGGCCGGGAGATAGGTCCGGCCCGCCGCTATCTCGGCCCGGAGGAAGTCCCCCATGGCGGCGATACGTTCGGCCGCAGGTTCCAGAGCCTTCGCCCAGCCTGCTTCGATGAGTTCATGCAAGGGTCGTGGTGCCACGACGTGCCACTCTACTGGCACACGCCGTGACACATTCCTACGGATTCCCACGGACGAGCACCGCGCGCGAACCGGCCCCTCGGCGCTAGTCTTCCTCCGCGCCGAGATCACCGAGCCGGTCCAGCCGATCGCCCAACCGATCGCCCAACCGGCCGGTCCGCAGAGAGGAGGGGAGCCTGTTGCGTCCCTCCCACGCGTCGGCCGGTGTGCTGGCGGTGGACTCGGGTGGCTCGGGGCTGCGGGCTGCGCTGGCCGTGCACGGCCATGTCGTCGGCGTTCCACTGACCTCCAAGGAGCCGGTCCGCACCGGCCCGCGCGGCATCGACGCCGAACACCTGCTGGCGCAACTGCTCCCGATGGCCAGGGAGTTGATGGCCGCCACCGGGACGGAGGAACTCGGGGCCGTCGCCGTCGGAGCGGCGGGTCTCGCCACCCTCGGCGACGCACTGCGCGCCGAGCTGCCCTCCGCGCTGGAGCGCGAACTCGGCGTGCGACGGCTCGCGTTGGCCGCCGACGCGGTGACCGCGTACGTGGGCGCGCTCGGCCCCCGGCCGGGCGCGGTGATCGCCGCGGGCACCGGCATGATCGCGGTCGGCACCGATCTGGGCGGCTGGCGCAGGGCGGACGGCTGGGGCCACCTGCTCGGCGACTGCGGCGGTGGGGCGTGGATCGGCCGCGCCGGGCTCGAGGCGGCCCTGCGGGCCTTCGACGGGCGCCCCGGCGGGTCGGCGGAGCTGCTGGCGCGGGCCGAGCGGATGTTCGGGCCGGTGGCCGGGTTGCCGGGCAAGCTGTATCCACGCACCGACCGGCCCGCCGTACTCGCCTCCTTCGCGCCCGAAGTGGCCGCGTGCGCCGCGTCCGCCGTGGGCGACCCCGTCGCGCGCGACGTGCTGTGCGCCGCCGCCCGGCACCTGGCCGACTCCGCGGCCGCCGTCTGCCCGGACACCGGGGAGGACCGAGTCGCGCTCACCGGGGGCCTGTTCAAGATGGGCGACCCCCTCCTCGTACCGCTGCGCGCGGAGTTGACGCAGCGGTTGCCGCACGCCCGGCAGGTACCGGCCGCGGGTACCCCGCTGGACGGCGCCGTACGTATCGCCTTCGACCTGGCGAGCGACCGGCTCACGCTCCCCCGCGACGAACACATGCTCTACGTGATGACCGAAAAGAGCACAACCTCGCCATCCGTCACCCGAAAGGAGGATTCATCCAGCCTGTCGGACAAGTGAAGTTGACTCCCGCACGGGTCGTCACAGGAGCACCACAGCACCGGCGAGTCCAGCCACACCGATCATTTCTGATCCACGCGTAACTCATCAGACAAAAGGGGACGGATACCGCTCACCTGCACCCTCCCCGAACAGGGGAGCCCAAGAAACCAGTAACATGCGTCGCCATGAGCTCCCCCACTGGGCCCGCGTCCGGCCTGCCAGTACGAATGCCGCGACCTCGCCAGCCCGGGCGGCACCGCCGACCCGAGCCGCTGGCGGCTCCCGAGGGCGCGCCTGCGCTCGTCCTCGCGGTGCCGGGCACCTCCAGCGCGGCCACGCGCAGCCTCGCCGAGGAGGTCGTGAGCATCGCGCGCTCCGAGCTGCCCGGCCTCGACGCCCGGATCGGGTACCTCGACGGGGACGACGCCGAGTTCCCCACGCTGCAGTCCGTGCTCACGCGTGCCGCCGAGGAGCGCACCGCCCGCTATGAGCAGGCCCGTGCCGCCGGTGCCGACGTGACCCAGCCCGACGGCCCCGTCGCCGTCGTGGTGCCCCTGCTCGCCGGCCCGGACAACGCGTTGCTGCGCCGGGTCCGCCAGGCCGTCATGGAGAGCCGGATCGCGGCCGACCTGACCGACGTTCTCGGCCCCCACCCGCTGCTCGCGGAGGCGCTGCACGTGCGCCTGTCCGAGGCGGGTCTGGCGCGCGCCGACCGTGCCCGGCTGTTCACCGTGGCCACGGCCGCCGACGGCATCATCCTCGCCTCCGTGGGCGGCGAGGAGGCCGTACAGGCGGCCGGGATCACCGGCATGCTCCTCGCCGCGCGGCTCGCCGTGCCGGTGATGGCGGCGGCGCTGGACGAGGAGGGCGCGATCGCGGCCACCGCCGAGCAGCTGCGCGGCTCGGGTTCCCAGCAGCTCGCCCTGGCTCCGTACCTGATCGGACCGGAGATCGACGCCGGTCTGCTGGACGCGGCCGCCAAGGAGGCGGGCTGCTCCGCCGCCGAGGCGCTCGGCCCGTACCCGGCGATCGGCAAGCTCGCGCTGGCCAAGTACACGACGGCGCTGGGCATCGCCCCGCAGCAGCCGCAGGGCGCGCCGGTCCGCTGACCGCCCAGGCACCACCCCTCGCACGTCGAAGGGCCCGCTCCTCTCACCGGAGCGGGCCCTTCTCTCATCGACGCTCTCGTACGTCGGCGGCTCGCGCGCCGGCAGCGGGGCGCCGCCGGGCGGGTCAGCCGAAGACCACGCAGGACGCCGCCCGGACCTCCACCGAGCCGCCCCGTCGCGGCACCCCCGTGTCCGGGTCGACCGCGAACCAGGTGACGTCCCCCGAGCGCTCGTTGGCGGCGTACAGGAAGCGCCCCGAGGGGTCGAGGGCCAGCGCGCGCGGCCAGGCGCCGCCGCAGGGCACCGTGGCGACCAGTCGCAGCCCTTCGCCCACCGCGTCGGGCGTGAGCACGGAGACGACGTCCTGGCCGCGGGTGGCGGTCCACACGAAACGCCCGTCGGGCGACACCACGATGCCCGAGGGGTAGGCGTCACCGTCCGGGACCCCCGAGAGCACCGGCGTCTCCCCGACGGGGCGCAGAGAGCCTTCCAGGGCGCTCCAGCGGCAGACGGTGACCGTGGGGGCGAGTTCGTTGAGCACGTACGCGTGTTCGCCGCGGGGGTGGAAGGCCAGGTGGCGGGGCCCGGAGCCGGGGCGCAGCGCGATCTCGCGGTGCAGCGTGAGCCGGCCGCCGTCCAGCGCGCAGACCCGCACGGAGTCCGTGCCGAGGTCGACGGTGACGGCCCAGCGGCCGCTCGGGTCGGGCTGTACCTGGTGGGCGTGCGGGCTCTGCTGGCGCGGGGTGTGCGGGCCGCGGCCCTTGTGCTGGAGCACGCTGGAGGCGGCGCCGACGAGCGTGCCGTCGTCGCGCACGGGCAGGGCGGTGACGCTGCCGGAGCCGTAGTTGGCGGTCAGGACGTGTCCCGCGAACACGCTGAGGTGCGTGGGGCCGCTGCCTCCGACGGATACCAACGGCCCGGCGGGCTTCGGCTCGTCGCCGTCCACGCGGTACGCGGCCACCGCGCCGTCGGCCGTCTCGCTGACCGCGTAGAGCACGTCGCGGGCGGGCGACAGGGCGAGGTACGAGGGATCGGGTACGCCGTCCACCGCGCTCAGGAGGGTCAGCGCGCCGCTGCCGCGGTCCACGGCCGCGGTGAGGACGCCGGGGCCTCCCGCCGCCGTGAACGAGCCGATGAACGCCCGCTGTTCCCGCGTGCCGCCGTCTGCCACTGCCGTTCCCCTCTCGGTCCCGCGCTGTCCGGGGCCGACGGTAGCAGTCGGCGACCAACGGTCTAGACCAAGGTCCCGCCCGCTTCCCCGAGCGCCCGTGCGCGCGCCTCCGGGTGGTGGACGTACGCCGGATGCCGTTCCACGGTCTCGTAGGTGCGGTGGAAGACGGGTGTGGCGCTGCCGGAGATGGGCGGCACGATCCACGACCAGTCCGCGCCGACCCGGCGGCCCTTGCGCTCCTCGCGGCCGAGGTGGGTGAGGAAGCGCCGGGACTCGGTGTGGTGGTCGGTGACGGTGACGCCCGCGCGGTCGAAGGAGTGCAGGACGGAGCGGTTGAGTTCGACGAGCGCGCGGTCCTTCCACAGCGAACGGTCGGTGCGGGTGTCGAGGCCGAGGCGGTCGGCGAGGTGCGGAAGGAGGTTGTAGCGGTCGGTGTCGGCGAGGTTGCGGGCGCCTATCTCGGTGCCCATGTACCAGCCGTTGAACGGGGCCGCCGGGTAGCAGATGCCGCCGATCTCCAGGCACATGTTGGCGAGCGCGGGCACGGCGTGCCAGCGCAGTCCGAGCGAGCGCCACCAGGTGTACTCGGGGTGGGCGAGCTCCACTTCGAGCACCGCGTCCTTGGGCAGCGTGAACCAGCGGGGTGGGTCGTCGGGCCTGCCGTCGGCGCCCTGGATCACCAGCGGCAGGACGTCGAACGGGGTGCCGGGGCCGCCGGGCCAGCCGAGCCGCCGGGCCAGCGCGGTGAGGCCCACGTTGCGCGGATCGCCGGTCACACAGCCGTCCGGGCGGGCGTAACCGGCGTACCGGATGAGCTGTTCGTTCCAGATCCGTGGCCCTGGGCGGCCCGGCCGATCAGGCGCGAAGACGGTGATGAGCGCCCTGATCCGGCCCTCGCCGGCGGCCTCCCGCAGATGGTCCGCCGACGCCTCGGCGACGTCCTCGGCCGTCCGCACGTCCCTGCGGTCACGGACGCACAGGGAGCGCCAGTACAGGCGCCCGATGCAGCGGTTGGCGTTGCGCCAGGCGACGCGGGCACCGAAGGTGAGCTCCTCGGTGGTGTGGCGGTACGTGCCGGTCTCCGCGATCTCGGTCCGCGCGGCGGCGATGCGCCGGGCCGGGTCGCCGAGGCGCTCCTCGGTGTGGCGGAGGGTGAGGAACTCGGCGGCGGCGCGCAGGAGTGCGTACGGCGGCGAGTCGTCGGGCGACGCCGAGGCGGCGGAACGGCCCGGCACGGGTATCAGGCGCCCGCCGAGACCCGGGACGGACGGCTGCGTCCGCCGGGATCCGATGGCGTACGGCGGTGCGGTCGGGGTCGCGCCGCGGGCCCTGCGACCTGCCGGAACACGGTCCAGCCAGCCGCCCGGCCCCTCGGCCCACGGCGTCGGGTGCCGCGCGCTCCCGTCGTCGCCGAAGCGCTCTCCCTGTCCGGTTCCTCGCGGGAAGTCCCGCATGGTGACACCCCCAAGCGGCTTGGCCCGCGGGCCGCTCCCGCACGGTCCGCGGGCTCCGTGTGTCCGATAGCCGCGGGGTTACCCCGCCCGGGCGGTGATCCACCCTCTACGTGGTCCGTGCACGTGCCTCGCGCGTGTCAGACGCGAACGGGGTTCGAAGCTCGGGGGTGCAGAAGGGGCGCGGCGAGTTCCGCGAGCGCCCGCTCGAGCCCGTGCAGGTGTGCGAGTACCGGCTCTTCCAGGGGAGGTGTTCCGGCCTGGACCGTGATCCGCCGCGGTTCGGGTGAGGTGAGTGCCTCGACGGCCCTCTCGACGCGCTCGCACGCGACGGTGAGGCGGTTGTCGCAGGAGGCCACGGGGTCCGACGCGATGGCGGCGAGGCCCCGCACTTCCCGCGCGCAGGTGTTGAGCGCCGCGAGTACCTGGCGCGCCCTGCGGCCACGGGCACGCAGGGGATTGAGGGGGTGCAGAAGGGGCGTGAGCGAGAGTCGCACCTTGTTCAGCACCGTCTCCAGCTCCGCTACGCGTGCCGCGGGGTCGGCGGCGGAGGAGCCGTTCAGACGGGCCGCGGCCTCGGTCGTGCAGGCGTGGACACACTGGATCGCCCGCACGATCCAGGCGTCCGTCGTGGCGTGCGTGGTGATCGGCAGGACGAGCAGCACCGCCAGCGCGGCGCCGATCGCCCCGATGCCGGTCTCCGCCAGCCGCAGCACGACCAGGTGCTGGTCCAGCACGCCGAACATCCCGTACAGCAGCTCGGCCATCACCGTCACCGCGAGCATCATCCAGGTGTACGAGACCGCGGCACTGTAGAAGATGACGAACACACACACGGCGAGCAGGGCCACGGTCGGTACGGGCGCGCCGTGCAGGGGGACGACGACCGAGGCCCCGAGGGCGATGCCGATCACCGTTCCGAGGACCCGGCGGTAGCCGCGGATCAGGGTCTCGCCGCGCGAGGTGGTGTTGACGAAGATCCACCAGGCGGCGCCGACGGCCCAGTACCAGCGCTCCTGGGACAGCAGGCTTCCCACGCCCAGGGCGAAGGCGGCGGCCACGACGGCCTGGACCGCCTGGCGGGTGGTGGGACGGGCGAGCCCGCGGCCGGCCGAGGGGGCGAGCGCCCCGGCGGGCGGCATCCGGCGCTCGTAACACCACAGTCCGAATCGGACTGCCGAGGACGCGAGGAGGGCGAGCAGTACGGCGCCGTACAGCTCGGGCAGTCGCGCCGGCACGGTGTGCAGGAACTGCGCCATGAAGAAGGCCATGAACCCGAAGACGCCGAGGGCATGGCCGCGCGCGCCCCAGCGGCGGGCGTACACACCGGCGCCGACGACGGCGAGGAAGGCCGCGCCCCGCGCCGCCGGGTGGTCGTGCAGGGTGGCCGCGAGGGCCAGGACCGGAAGGCCCACCACGGGCAGCAGCGCCGTCGTCGCCAGCTGTCCGCGGACCGTGGCGTCGGTGACCGTGAAGAGGGCGAGCAGCGCCGCGAGTCCGCCCGCGACCGCGCCCGCGAGGGAGGCACCGGTGACGCCGCACAGGGCCACCGCCAGGCCGATGCCGAGGACGGCCCGGAGGGCCCCGCGCAGCCGCAGCCGGCCCGGGTCCGGTGCCACGAACACCCTCTTCAGCACTGTTTCCCCGCCCCTTGAGCTCGGCCTGTCCTTCAGGCATGCAAAAGGCGCCGCGGGGGTCCCGCAGCGCCATCGACCTGCCCATCACAGCATCATCGGGGCTGTTGGCTCAAGTGGACTCCGGAGCACTGAGCCATTGGCACAGCCATCGAGCGGGGAGGGGAGCCATGTGGATGCCATTGGCATCACTCCGCGTCGACCGGGTGCGGGGGGAGCTCGAAGCGCAGCAGGGCTCCGGTCAGGTGCGTGTGCAGGTCCGTCTCCGTCTCGATGTGGCGGACCTCGCCGCCGTCCTCGATGACGGTCTTCACCAGTTCCTCGATGACGTCGGGGACCTCGCGCAGGGCGTCTTGGCAGAGCGGGCACTGTTCCCCCGTGCGGGCGAGCAGCCCGTCGCGGTCGCAGACGACTCCCGGGGCGACGGCCTGCGCGTCCACGGCCAGCGTCCGGATCGCGGCCAGCGAGCCCGCCCACAGGGTGTCGTCGAGCCCCACCGTCGCGTGATGCTTGGTCGCGACGGCCTCGAGGATCTCGCCGACCAGCCGCTCCTGCTCCTGGTACGCGCGGTCGGTGACAAGGACCCGTACCTTGTCCCGGATGTCGGCGGCGGTCGCGGTGTCACGGTCGACGGTGAAGCGGCCGACGAGCCGGTCGTGCAGGTCACGAGGGAGGAACTCGATGAAGGCCGGTACCTGATAGGGGTGCCCGCCGATGGCCAGCAGATCGAAGCCCCCCTCCTTGAACAGGCGCTTGAGCTCGCCGATGAGGCGCCGGTAGTGCCTTTTGCTCAGCTCGTCGGCCCTGTCGCGGACCCGGACCTCGTCGAGCCCCGCGGCGTGCTCGGGCCCGCGCGTCGTCCGGTCGCGGATCGCCGCCAGCTCCCGGACCTCGTCGAGGTGGTACTCCCAGACCTGTGCGGTGACCTCGTCCACGACGACCGCGCAGGTGCGGTCGTACTCGTCGAGCACCGCCAGCATCGGACGGACGTAGGGGTCCGCGTCCACCACGACGCGTTCGTGGGTGGCGCGCGGCAGCCATACCTCCTCGTAGACGCCGTGGCCACTGCAGGAGAAGACGACGACGGTCCCGGGCCGCTGGGGTTCCTCGCCGAGCCTCTTCTCGATCTTCGCGATGTCGTCGCGCAGCGAGACCCGTACGGCGTGCTCCAGCGAGCGGTCGTCCGCGAGCGGCCTGATCCCTTCCAGCAGACTGGCCAGCCGGGCCCGGTACGTACGCCGGCCGGGCCGGTCCGGTTCCACCGGAAGGTAGAGGGAGACGAACGGGAGCCCGTTCCCGCCGAGCCGGAGAATTCGGTCGACCTGCTCCTGCGTGATCATCGTCGCTCCTCGCCGCTCCTCGAGCCGAATGCCACCCCTCCAGGTAACGCGGTGGGCGACGCACCGGCAAACGCGGCGCGGAGGGCAAGGCGAGCGGGGAGAGCGGACGAAGTGAGCGGGGAGAGGTGGACCGGCCCACCGGGCTCACGGCGGGCTGAGCCATTGGTACGGTCGAAGAAGATCAGCCCAGGCGGCAGGGAGGCCGGTGGATCATGGCCGTGGACGAACTCGACACCCGCATCCTGCGGCTGCTGCTGGAGCAGCCGCGTACCAGCGTGCGCGAGTACGCCCGCATGCTCGGTGTCGCCCGCGGCACGCTCCAGGCCCGCCTGGACCGGCTGGAACGGGACGGGGTGATCACCGGTACGGGCCCCTCGCTGTCCCCCGCTGCGCTCGGCCACCCCGTCCTCGCCTTCGTGCACATCGAGGTCACACAGGGCCACCTCGACGAGGTCGGCGACGCGCTGGCCGCCGTACCGGAGATCATCGAGGCGTTCTCGATCACGGGCGGCGGCGATCTGCTCACCCGGGTCGTGGCGCGCGACAACGCCCACCTGGAGGACGTGATCCAGGCGCTCATCAGCATGCCCGGTGTCGTCCGCACCCGCACCGAGGTGGCGCTGCGCGAGCGGGTTCCGCACCGGGTGCTGCCGCTGGTGGAGTCGATCGGGCGAGCAACGAGAAACTGACGGGTGGCACAGGGGTGATCGGCCGCGCGCGGCCCTCGCTTGGCATCCTGGACCCCATGAGCACTCTCGGCCGCACTTCGGTCATCTTCGATCTCGACGGCACACTCGTGGACAGCGAGCCGAACTATTTCGAGGCCGGCCGTCAGACGCTCGCCGAGCAGGGCATCACCGACTTCACCTGGGCCGAGCACGAGCGCTACGTCGGCATCAGCACCCGGGAGACGGTGGCGCTCTGGCAGGAGCGCTACGGCTTGCGACCCCCGCTGGAGGCCCTGCTCGCCGACATGAACCGCCGCTATCTGGAGCTGGCCCGCGCCGCCACCCACGTGTACCCGGAGATGCGGAAGTTCGTCGAGCTGCTGGCCGCCGAGGGCGCCTCGATGGCCGTGGCCTCGGGCTCCTCGATGGCCGCCATCGAGGCGATCCTGACGGGCACCGGCCTGGCCGCCCATCTGACGACCGTCGTCTCGGCCGACGAGGTCGCGCACGGCAAGCCCGCCCCGGACGTCTTCCTCGAAGCGGCGCGCCGTCTGGAGGCGGACCCCGCGGACTGCGTGGTCCTGGAGGACGCCGCTCCGGGCGCCGCCGCCGCACACGCGGCCGGGATGCGCTGCATCGCCGTCCCGTACGTCGCCGCACAGGCCGACGACCCGGCGTTCGCCACGGCGGGACTGCTGCTGCGCGGAGGTCAGGGCGAGTTCACCGCACAGGCCGCGTACGACTGGCTCACTCGGTCGGCCTCGGCCTCCTGAGCCGCGGACAGGGCCCGACCACGTCCCGTGTCCGCCGCGGCCACGGCTCGACTACCTGTCGTGTCCGGTGTCGGCTCAGGAGACGTGCAGCACGATCTTGCCCCGGCGATGGCCCTGCTCCAGTGCCGCGTACGCCTGTGCGGTCTCGGCGAGGGGGAAGACGTGGTCGACGGGCGGGGCCAGTTCGCCGGCCGCGACCAGGCGGGACAGTTCCTCCAGCCCGGAGCGGTCCGGTTCCACGACGAAGAACCTGCCGCCCTCCTTCGTGGCGTCGGGCGGGGCGACGATGCTCACCAGGCGGCCGCCGGGACGCAACACCTTCCAGGAGCGCTCCTGGGTGTCGCCGCCGACGGTGTCGAAGACCAGGTCGACGTCCTCGACATGCTCCTCGAAGCGTTCGCTCCGATAGTCGACGACCTGCTCGGCGCCCAGCTCGCGCACGAAATCGGCGGCTTCGGCATCGGCCGTCGCGGTGACCGAGGCACCGAGCGCGACCGCGACCTGCACCGCGAAGGAGCCCACCCCGCCCGCGCCGCCCTGCACCAGCACCCGGGCACCGGGGCGCAGGCCGCCGTGCACGACCAGGCCCTGCCAGGCCGTCAGCCCGGCCAGCGGCAGCGCCGCCGCGTGGTCGTGGTCGAGCCGGGCCGGCTTGGCGGCGAGTACGGCCGCGGGGACGGCGACGAACTCCGCCGCGGCCCCGTCCCGGGTGAACGGGATCAGCCCGTACACCTCGTCGCCGACGTTCCAGTCCGACACCTCGGGGCCGAGCTCGGCGACGACACCGGACACCTCCTTGGACGGCACGACGGGCACCCGCTCGCTGCCGCCGCCGTCGAGGCTGTCGGTCCAGGTCGCGTCCCAGACCAGTTCGTCCGGCGTGATGGACGCGGACCGCACCCCGACCAGGACCTCTCCCGGGCCCGGCACCGGACGCGGGGCGATCTCGTACGTCAGCTGCTCGGGACCGCCCCGTCGGTGGCCGCGCACCGCGTGCATGGTGTCCATTCCAACCTCCCAGGTCGCGCCGGGCGGGCACCGGCGGTACCTCCAGGGTGGTCGACCCGTGCACCTCGCGCTTGAGCCGTCCGTCCGCGCGCGCCTTTCTCAGGCAGCCTCCCGTGCCCCCGCCGCACCGGTCCCCCGCCCGCCCCCGTCGCGGTGGATCGGTGTCCTGGAGCCGGTCAGTGGAGCGCCTGTCCCGCCCTCCCGTGCCGCGACGATCTCCGCCGCGATGGACAGCGCGGTCTCCTCGGGCGTACGGGCCCCGAGGTCGAGCCCGATCGGAGATCTCAGGCGGGCCAACTCCCGCTCACCCAGGCCGACTTCACGCAGCCGCCGCTCACGGTCCTCGTGCGTGCGACGTGACCCCATGGCACCGACGAACGCCACCGGCATCCGCAGGGCCACCTCCAGCAGCGGTACGTCGAACTTGGCGTCGTGGGTGAGCACGCACAGCACCGTGCGGTCGTCGGTGACGGTGCGCCGGAGGTAGCGGTGCGGCCAGTCGACCACGATCTCGTCGGCGTCGGGGAAGCGGACCCGGGTGGCGAAGACCGGGCGGGCGTCGCACACGGTCACGTGATAACCGAGGAACCTGCCCACCCGTACCAGCGCCGTCGCGAAGTCCACGGCGCCGAAGACGATCATCCGGGGCGGCGGCACGCTCGACTCGACGAGCAGGGTCACGACACCCGGGCAGCGCGCGCCGTCCTCCGACAGTTCGAGGGTGCCGGTGCGGCCCGCCGCCAGCAGGGCACGGGCCTCGGCCACCGCCGTGCGGTCCAGCTCCGGACGACCGCCGAGGCTCCCCTCATGGGAGACGCCCGGGCCGCCCGCGTACGGCGTGGACGACCGGGACGGGCCGGATGCCCCGGAGGAGTCGGATGCCCCGGAAGAGCCGGACGAGCTGTCGGGGCGGACGAGCAGCACCCTCCCCAGCAGTTCCGCCGGTCCCCGGACCACCCGGGCGACGGCCGCCGCCTCGCCCCGGGACGCGGCCGCCAGCGCCGCCGCGTACACCGGCCGCTCGGGCGCGTCCGCGCGCACCGGGGTGACCAGGACCTCGATGACTCCGCCGCAGGTCAGCCCCACCGCGAAGGCGTCCTCGTCGCTGTAGCCGAACCGCTCCAGCACCGTGCGGCCGTCCTGGAGGGCCTGGACGCACAGGTCGTACACGGCGCCTTCCACACAGCCGCCGGAGACCGAGCCGATGGCCGTGCCGCCGCTGTCGACCGCGAGGGCGGCGCCGGGGCCGCGCGGGGCGCTGCCGCCGACGCTCACGACGGTGGCGACGGCGAAGTCCCGGCCCTCCTCGGCCCACCGGTTCAGCTCGCCTGCGATGTCAAGCATCCCGGTCCCCTCCCGCGCCCGCCAGCAGCACCCGGTCCGGGCGGATCGGCAGATTCCGGTGACGTACACCCGTCGCGTGCCAGACCGCGTTGGCGATCGCCGCCGCCGCTCCGACGACCCCGATCTCGCCGATGCCCTTGATGCCGACCGGGTCCCCGGGGTCGGGGTCGTCGACCCAGTCCGCCTCGATGTCGGGTACGTCGGCGTGCGCGGAGAAGTGGTAGCCGGCGAGGTCGGCGCCGACATGGCCGCCGCTCGCCCGGTCACGGTGAGCCTCCTCGTGCAGGGCCATGGACAGGCCCCAGACCATGCCTCCGACGAACTGCCCGCGCGCGGTCAGCGGGTTGACGATCCGGCCGGCCGCGAAGATGCCGAGCATCCGCCGCACCCGCACCTCCCCGCTGGTGACGTCGACGGCGACCTCGGCGAACTGCGCCCCGAAGGAGTGCCGTTCCTTCTGCTCCAGCGCGCCGACCGCCTGTGAGGTGTCCGAGCGTGCCGTGATCCCCTCCGGCGGAATGCCGCCGCCCAGAGCCAGTCGCTCGCGCAGCTCGTCCGCCGCGACCCTGATCGCCCAGGCCCAGGAGCGGGTGCCCATCGAGCCGCCGGCGATCATCGCGAAGCCGAAGTCGCTGTCCGCGATGCGCATCCGGATGCGCTCCGGCGCCACCTCCAGCGCGTCCGCGGCGATCAGGGTGAGCGCGGTCCGGGCCCCGGTCCCGATGTCGGACGCGGTGATCCGTACGGTGAAGGTGCCGTCCGGCTCGGCCGTCACGGCCGCCGTGGACGGGGCGGACAGCACGGGGAACGTGGACGCGGCGGTGCCGGTCCCGAGCAGCCAGCGGCCCTCGCGGCGGACACCGGGACGCGGGTCACGGTCCGCCCAGCCGAACCGGCTGGCTCCCTCCTCGAAGCACGCGAGCAGGTTGCGGCCGCTGAACGGCAGCCCGGAGACGGGGCCGACGGCCGGTTCGTTGCGGGCGCGCAGCGCGATCGGGTCGAGTCCGCACTTCTCGGCGAGTTCGTCGAGCGCGGACTCCAGCGCGAACGAGCCCGGCGCCTCGCCGGGCGCCCGCATCCAGCTCGGGGTCGGCACGTCGAGCGGTACGACACGGGTCTGCGAGTAGTGCGCGTCGGAGTCGTACATCGCGCGCCCGAACTCGGCGGCCCGCTCGACGAACTCGTACACGGTCGAGGTGAGGCACTCGGCCCGGTGGTCGAACGCGCGCAGCCGGCCGTCCGCGTCGGCGCCGAGCCTGACCCGCTGGGCCGTGGGGCTGCGGTAGCCGACGAGCGAGAACATCTGGCGGCGGGTCAGTACGACGCGGACGGGGCGCTGCAGGACGGTCGCGGCCATCGCGGCGGCGACCGAGTGCGGGCGGGTGCCCTTGGAGCCGAAGCCGCCGCCGACGTGTTCCGAGCGCACCCGCACCGACTGGGGGTCGAGCGAGAACAGCTTCGCGAGCTCGTCCGCCACGAACCTGCTGCCCTGGTTGGAGTCGACGACCTCGAGCCGGCCGCCGTCCCAGCGTGCGATCGCCGCGTGCGGCTCCATGGGGTTGTGGTGCTCCTCCGGAGTGCTGTACTCGGCGTCCACGACGACGGCGGACGCGGCGAGCTCGACCTCCAGGTCGCCCTTCTGCGCGGCGGGGGCGCTCTCCGGCGCGTACACCCCGGGAAGCCCGGCGGCGAACACGACGTCGTGCGGCTCCTCGTCGTACTCGACGACGAGGGCCTCGGCGGCCTCCCTGGCCTGCTCGGGCGTCTCGGCGACGACCAGCGCCACCGGCCAGCCGACGAACGGGACCCGGTCGTGCTGGAAGATCTGGGCGATCGGGTCGGGCACCCCGAAGGCGTTCGTGTAGTCGCCGTTGAGACGCGGGGCGTTCTCGTGGTGCAGGACGGCGACGACGCCTGGCATCGCGAGGACGGGCGCGGACTCCACCGCGCGGATCCGGCCACGGGCCACGGTGGACAACACCAGCCAGCCGTGGGCGAGTTCGGGATACGGGACCTCGCCCGCGTAGCGCGCCGCCCCGGTGACCTTGGCCACGCCCTCGACGCGGGTGTGCGCGGCGCCGACGGCCCCGAACGTCGCGGTCGCCGCCGTCGTCGCGGTCGTGGTCGTGGTCGTGGTCGTACCGGTCATCGGGCCGCCTCCTCGGTGAGCTCGGTCAGCATCGCCACGACGAGATTGCGCATCAGAGGCACCTTGTATCCGTTGTGGGGCAGCGTCCGGGCGGCCTCGAGCTCGGCGTCCGCTGCGGCGGCGAAGGCCTCGGCGCTCGCCGGTCCCCCGGTCAGCGCCCGTTCGGCCGCACGGGCCCGCCACGGCCGGGAGGCCACCGCCCCGAAGGCGAGGCGCACTTCGCGTACGACACCGTCGTGGACGTCGAGGGCGGCGGCGATCGAGCCGATCGCGAACGCGTACGAGGCGCGCTCGCGCACCTTGCGGTAGCGGGAGCGGGCGGCGACCGGGGCGGCCGGCAGGGTGACGCCGGTGATCAGCGCGCCGGGCGGCAGGGCGGTCTCCAGGTGCGGGGTGTCACCCACCGGCAGATAGAACTCCGCGAGCGGCAACTTCCCCGGCCCGTCCGCCGTTTCGTAGGAGATGACGGCGTCGAAGGCGGTGAGGGCCACGGCCATGTCCGAGGGGTGCGTGGCCACGCAGTGCGCGGAGGCACCGAGGATGGCGTGATTGTGGTGCTCGCCCTCGACGGCCGGGCAACCGCTGCCGGGAACCCGCTTGTTGCAGGGCTTCGCCAGATCGGTGAAGTAGCCGCAGCGGGTGCGCTGGAGCAGGTTTCCGCCGACCGTGGCCATGTTGCGCAGCTGGCCGGAGGCACCGGCCAGCACGGCCTGGGTCAACGCCGGGTAGTGGCGCCGTACGTCGGGATGGGCGGCGAGGTCGCTGTTCGTCACGGTCGCGCCGATCCGCAGCCCGTCGTTCCTGGTGAACTCGACCCGGTCGAGAGGGAGTTCACGCACGTCGACGAGCCGGGCGGGCCGCTCCACCCCGCTCTTCATCAGGTCGACGAGATTGGTACCACCGCCGAGATAGCGCGCGTCCGGGTCGGCGCCCAGCAGCGCGACCGCGCCGGTGACGTCGTGGGCCCGCTCGTAGTCGAACTCCCTCATGCCGCCGCCTCCTTGGTCTCGGACGACCGCGTATCGGACGACCGCGTATCGGACGACTGAGCCGCCCGTGCGACGGCCTGGACGATCGACACGTACGCGCCGCACCGGCACAGGTTGCCGCTCATCCGCTCACGGATCTCCTCGGGCGTGAGCTGCGGAACCCCCGCTTCGGGCCGCACGTCCGCGGTCACGGCGCTCGGCCAGCCCGCCGCGTGCTCCTCGATCACCGCGAGGGCCGAACAGATCTGGCCGGGCGTGCAGTAGCCGCACTGGTAGCCGTCGAGGTCGAGGAAGGCCTGTTGCACGGGATGCAGCCGCTCACCGTCCGCCACCCCTTCGATGGTGGTGATCTCGCGTCCCTCGGCGGCGACGGCGAGCTGCAGACAGGAGACGGCCCGGCGTCCGTCGAGCAGCACCGTGCAGGCGCCGCACTGACCCTGATCGCAGCCTTTCTTGGTACCGGTGAGATCGAGACGCTCACGCAGCGCGTCGAGCAGGGTGGTGCGATGGTCGACGGGCAGCGTGTACTTCTCGCCGTTGACGTGCAGGGTGATGGTGCTGGACGTCGAGGTCGTGGCACTGGACGTCGTGGGGGCCATGATCAGCCTTCTTTCGCCTGTCTGAGGGGGAAAGGAAGTCGCGAGAGGGCCGGGAAAAGGGGCCACCGATGGTCCACACTGGCCGGATCCGGCGGTATGGTGAACTCCTAAGCGGACAGCTGTCCGCTCATCTCGAACCTATCGGACAGCTGTCCGCTTAGCAAGGTACTCGCCTGGGAGGGCGGAGGACTAAGGAGGCCCGAGTGCAGCAGAAGAAGGCCACCCCGCTGCGCTCGGACGCGCAGCGCAATCGCGAGCGCATTCTCGATGTGGCCCTGGCCGAGCTGACCCGGTCGGCGGACACCCCGCTCAGCGCGATCGCCAAGAAGGCGGGGGTCGGGCAAGGGACGTTCTACCGCAACTTCCCCAATCGCGAGGCACTCCTCCTGGAGATCTACCGCCACGAGGTGCAGCAGGTCGCCGACACCGCGGCGCAGCTGCTCCAGACGCGTGCGCCGGACCGGGCCCTGCGGGAGTGGATGGACCGCCTCGCCCAGTTCGCCATGACCAAGGCCGGCCTGGCGGAGGCCCTGCGCGCGACCGCCCTCGCGCACGGCACCCTGACCCGGCTGGGGCACGGCGCGATGTCCTCGGCCACCGCGCTGCTCCTGGCGGCGAACGAGAAGGCGGGCAGCATCCGCCCCGGAGTGACCCCCGAGGACTTCTTCCTCTTCATCGCCGGTCTCTGGCAGATCGACGCGGACGGGGACTGGCAGCCGCGCGCCACCCGCCTTCTGGACCTCGTGATGGACGGTCTGCGGGTGGGCGCGCCGGGTTCCGCGCCGCCGGAGTGAGCTGAGCCGCGGCCGACGGGCTGAGGGCAGGAGGGGGAGCGGGAGCGGCGGACTGTCGTCACCGACAGCCGCTCCTCCGCGCACGACGAAGCCGTCCGCCTGTTCTCCCCCGTGGCGGACGGCCCGTGTCGCGGTGTTCAGAGATCGGGATCGGTGTCGGCGACGTAAGTGTCCTGGGCCGCTGGACGACACCCGCCGGGGCGGGCGACGGGATTCGAACCCGCGTCTCTCTCTTGACAGGAGAAGTAGCCGAAACCTTCGCACCTGAACGAGTTCACCGTAGTGGTCACCGCCGTCGCGGTCACCTGGTTTCCGGCGTGCGGCGGACGGCGTGCGGCGGACGCGTACCGGGGCGTTGTCAGTGGTGGCGTGCAGGATGGCGGGTATGACAACACCAGCCGCAGTGATCGTGGATGCCGCCGCCTACGCGCAGGCGGTCGAGGACGCCGTGAAGGCTTCGGCCGCCTACTACGCGGGCGGCACGTCGGTACTGGACGACGACACCTACGACCGGCTCGTGCGGGGCATCGCGGCGTGGGAGTCCGCTCATCCCGACGAGGTGCTGCCCGACTCACCGACCGGGAAGGTCGCCGGTGGCGCCGTGGAGGGCGACGTCCCGCACACGGTCCCCATGCTGAGCCTGGACAACGTGTTCTCGCCGGAGGAGTTCACCGCCTGGACCGCGTCGCTGGCCCGGCGGATCGGCCATGACGTCACCCGGTTCGATGTCGAACCGAAGCTCGACGGGCTCGCGATCGCCGCCCGATACACCCATGGTCGCCTCACCCGGCTGATCACCCGTGGCGACGGGACGGCCGGGGAGGACGTCTCGCACGCCATCGGCACCGTCGAAGGCCTCCCGGCCGAACTCGCCGAGCCGGTCACGGTGGAGGTGCGCGGCGAAGTCCTGATGACCACCGCCCAGTTCGAGCACGCCAACGAGGTGCGCACCGCGCACGGCGGCCAGCCGTTCGCGAACCCGCGCAACGCCGCGGCGGGCACGCTGCGCGCCAAGGACCGCGCCTACACCGTGCCGATGACCTTCTTCGGTTATGCCCTGCTGCCGCTGCCCGGCACCGAGGAGGCTCTCGCGGCACGGCTGGGCGAGGCCGCGCACAGCGAGCTGATGGCCCGGTGCGCCGAGCTCGGCGTGAACACCACCGCCGCCACCGCCGTGCCCGGAACCACGGCGGAGACCGCCGAGCAGGTCCTGGCCCGGGTCAAGGAGATCGCCGCGCTTCGGGCGGAGTTGCCGTTCGGGATCGACGGGATAGTCGTCAAGGCCGACCTCGCCGCCGATCAGGAGGCCGCGGGATCCGGTTCGCGTGCGCCGCGGTGGGCGATCGCCTACAAGCTGCCGGCCGTCGAGAAGATCACCCGGCTGCTGGAGGTGGAGTGGAACGTGGGCCGCACCGGCATCATCGCTCCGCGCGCGGTCCTCGAACCGGTCGAGATCGACGGCTCCACCATCACCTACGCCACCCTCCACAACCCTGCCGACATCACCCGCCGCGACCTGCGTCTGGGCGACCACGTGATGGTCCACCGCGCCGGGGACGTGATTCCCCGCGTCGAAGCCCCCGTCGCCCATCTGCGCACCGGCGAGGAGCGGCCGATCGTCTTCCCCGAGGTGTGCCCGCGGTGCGGCTCCGCCATCGACACCAGCGAGCAGCGCTGGCGCTGTGAGAACGGCCGCAACTGTCACCTGGTCGCCGCCCTCTCGTACGCCGCCGGCCGCGACCAGCTCGACATCGAGGGCCTGGGCCACACCCGTGTCGTCCAGCTCGTCGAGGCCGGCCTGGTCGCCGATCTGGCCGACGTGTTCGCCCTCACGCGCGACCAGCTCCTCACCCTGGAACGGATGGGTGAGACCAGCACCGACAATCTCCTCGCGGCGATCGGCGCGGCCAAGGGGCAGCCGTTGTCGCGAGTGCTGTGCGCGCTCGGCGTCCGCGGCACGGGCCGCTCCATGTCCCGTCGTATCGCCCGGTACTTCGCGACCATGGACCACATCCGTGGCGCCGACGCCGAGGCGATGCAGCGGGTCGAGGGCATCGGCACGGAAAAGGCCCCGTCCATCGTGGCCGAACTCACCGAACTCGCCCCGCTCATCGACAGGCTCGCCGCGGCCGGGGTCAACATGACCGAGCCCGGTGCCACTCCGCCCGTCACCGCCGACGACACCGACGCCGATACCGGCGCTCAGGGCGCGGAGCCGGTGGGCGGACCACTGACCGGGATGGCGGTCGTCGTCACCGGAGCCATGACCGGCCCGCTGGAGAAGCTCAGCCGCAACCAGATGAACGAACTCATCGAGCGCGCCGGTGGCCGCTCCTCCTCCAGCGTCTCCAAGAAGACCACGCTGGTCGTCGCCGGCGAAGGCGCCGGATCCAAGCGCGCCAAGGCCGAGGACCTCGGCATCCGGCTGGTCACCCCCGACGAGTTCGCGACTCTGGTCGCCGACTACGTCGGCTGAAGGGCCCGAGGGGTCCTGAGGTCGAGGAGTGCTGAGGCCAAGGGGGCCCTGAGGAGCCCCCGAGGTCTACGCGCCGCTCGCGTCGAGCATGTCCTCGCGCTCGACGATCTTCACGCGTTCCCGGCCCTGCGGTTCGCCCAGCGCCTTCTCCGCGGCGTCCAGGCGGTGCCAGCCCTCCCAGGTGGTGAAGCGGACGTCCCGCTCGCCGAGGAACGCGTCCACGGCCTCCGGGTCGGGCGAGCCGGGCGTGTGCAGACGTCCGTTCGCGTGGTCGTCGAGCAGGCTCGCGACGGTCTCGTTGGCGTCGCCCTTGGTGTGGCCGATCAGACCCACGGGGCCGCGTCGGATCCAGCCGGTGACGTACGTCGACTGCAGGTGCTCGCCGGTCTCCTCGATCACCCGGCCGCCCTGGTCCGGGACGGTGCCCGACTCGGCGTCCCAGGGGAGCTTGGGCAGTTCGTCGGACAGGTAGCCCACGGCGCGGTAGACCGCACCGAGGTCCCAGTCCTTGTACTCGCCGGTTCCCTTGACGTTGCCGGTGCCGTCGAGGGCGGTGCGCTCGGTACGCAGGCCGACGACCTGGCCGTTCTCGCCGAGGATCTCGGTCGGGGACTCGAAGAAGTGCAGGAACAGCTTGTGCGGGCGGTCACCGATGTCGCGGATGGCCCAGTTCTCCAGGGTCTTGGCGACCATGTCGGCCTGCTTGTTGCCGCGCCGGGTCGCGATCGAGCCCTCGTCGTAGTCGATGTCCTCGGGGTCGACGATGACCTCGATGTTCGGGGAGTGGTCCAGTTCCCGCAGCTCCATCGGGCTGAACTTCGCCTGCGCCGGACCGCGGCGGCCGAAGACGTGGACCTCCAGGGCCTTGTTGGCCTTGAGGCCGTCGTAGACGTTCTGCGGGATCTCGGTCGGCAGCAGTTCGTCGGCGGTCTTGGCGAGGATGCGGGCGACGTCGAGCGCGACGTTGCCGACGCCGAGGACGGCGACCTTCTCCGCTTCGAGCGGCCAGGTCCGTGCCACGTCCGGGTGACCGTCGTACCAGGAGACGAAGTCCGCGGCACCGTACGAGCCGTCGAGGCCGATGCCGGGTATGTCGAGGGCGCGGTCGGCCGTCGCCCCCGTGGAGAAGATCACGGCGTCGTAGAAGGTGCGCAGGTCGTCGAGGTTGATGTCCCCCGGGTAGTCGACATTGCCGAAGAGACGTATCTGGGGCTTGTCGAGCACCTGGTGCAGGGCCGTGATGATGCCCTTGATCCGCGGGTGGTCGGGGGCCACGCCGTAACGGATCAGACCGAAGGGGGCCGGCATCCGTTCGAAGAGGTCGATGGACACACCGGGCTCGACCGCAACTGCGGACTTCAGCAGCGCGTCGGCAGCGTAGATCCCGGCGGGGCCGGCTCCGACAATGGCTACCCGCAGAGGGCGAGGCATGATCAGGTTCCCTTCGAACGGTGGCAAGGTGGCTCGCCGGGAAGCCTAAACTAAGGCAAACCTTAGTCAGTAGCCGGGTTGGATCTATGACCCCATAAGCCGATCTTATGCCTCGTTGCCGGGGAGCACAGGCTTCGGAATCGGGGGCAAAATGGTATTTGTGGATGTCCGGCGTGTGTCAGTGGACCGCCTCGTGGAGCAGCCGTCGGGCCGCGGACTGGTGGCAATCCCACTCGCGCTGATCGTAGTGATCACTGTGGTGGACCTCCACTCCCCGACCAGCGTCCACCTGGGTCCGTTGCTGGTCATCGCCCCCGCCCTCACCGCCTCCCTGGCCGGGCCACGGCTGACCGCGGTCGTGGGAGTGCTGGCCGTGGCCGCCCAGGTCTTCATCGCGGTGTTCCACGGCGGGCTGACCACCGCCAACCACGTCTCGCAGATCATCGCCCTGACCGTGCTCTCCGCGCTGGTGGTCTTCGTGTGCCATGTACGCGAGCGGCGTGCCCGGGAGCTGAGCCGGGCACGGTCGGTGGCCGAGACGGCGCAGCGGGTCCTGTTGAGACCGCCGCCCCGCCGGATCGGGCCCTTGCGCGTGGCCTGGCTGTATCTGGCCGCCGAGGACGAGACGCAGATCGGCGGCGACCTGTTCGCGGTCTCCCGCGCCGCCCATCCCTCCACGCGGGTGATCATCGGGGACGTACGCGGCAAGGGTCTGGCCTCCATCGGCGAGGCCTCGGTGGTGCTCGGCTCGTTCCGAGAGGGCGCTCACCGGTACGCCACCCTGCCCGAACTCACGGCGGCACTGGAGGTCAGCGTGTGCCGCGACCTGGAGGACGTGGCCGACACCGAGCACGACCCGGGCGAGCACTTCATCACCGCGCTCGTGCTCGACATCCCCGACGAGGGGCCGGACGCCTGGATGATCACCTGCGGTCATCCACCGCCTCTGCTGCTGCGCAACCGCGAGGTCACGGTCCTGCACCCGCGCCACCCCCTCCCCCCGCTGGGCATGTGCGAGCTGCCCGCCGCGAGTCACCGACCCGACCCGTTCACCTTCGAAACGGGTGACATCCTCCTGCTCTACACCGACGGCGTCATCGAAGCCCGCTCACCGTCGGGCGTCTTCTACCCGCTCCTCGAGCGGGTCGCTTCCTTTCCTGTCTCCAGCCCCGACGCCCTGATGCGGCACATCCACGACGACCTCCTGGCACATGTCGGCGACCACCCCGGCGACGACGCCGCCCTCCTGATCATCGAACGCACCGCCTCCCACCATCCACATCGACCGCATTTCGCCACCCGCCCCGTCGACGGCCAGCACCGGCTCCATCCCACCGGATCGCCCCCGCCGGCGGAACGCTGACCTCACTCCCGGGCCATGTCCGACTCCGCCGCGCTCACCGCGGAATCGGCGTCGTCGACGATTTTCCGCAGGTGACCGAGGTCCGCGGAGGAGGTGGGTGCGGGCTGCCGAGTGGTCTGCGTGCCCTGTGCGGTCTGTGTGCCGTGCGTACCCTGCGTGCTCTGTGCGCTCCCGCCGTGGCCGCATCCGGCCAGGAAGAGCAGGGCGGCCAGTACGGCCGGCGCGGTGTGACGCGCGCGCATCAGTTCGTACGACCGTTGTCGTGGGCGCCGCACCACTTCTCGACGTCGGCCAGGTCCTTCTGGCGGGTCTCCAGGGTGGGGACCAGGGAACGCCGGACGGTGAGCCGGTCGTTCAGGTAGGTCTCGATCTGGGTGTGCCCCGCGGACTTGGCGTTCGCCACCCGCTGCTCGAGACGGGCGATGGAGCCACGCCGGGAAGCGTCCGCGCGCAGCCGGGTGAGGATCCGGTCGATCCGGCGGTCGATCTTCGGCGCGCGCTTACAGAGCGCCGCAGCGCCGTCGCCCGTGGGGGTGCCGGACGGCGCGGGAGTCGCGGCGTCGGCCGTGGCGGCGCCGGCGGCGCCGAACAACGACCCGGCGGCGACCAACGAGACGACCGAGATCACGGTCTTCCTGGTGCTTGGCATGACGAACTCCTCCGCGTTCACGGGCGACTGCCCTCTCGCCGGGAAAGCTAGGAGCCGTCTTTGTGGAATTCTTGTGGCCGGTCGGCGGTCGTGATCATCCAGTTGCGCGGGAGCGGGAGCGTGGCCTCCGTGTCCGCGGTGCCGTCGCTCAGCGGCAGGGTGACCTCGACGCGCGTGCCCGGACCCGTGGGCCGGTCCAGTACCCGGATCCCGCCCCGGTGCAGGGCGATCTGCTGGGCGACCAGGGTCAGTCCGAGGCCGGAGCCGGGGCTGTCCGGGCGGCGGCGGAAGCGTTCGAAGACCTCGGTGCGCAGCGCGGGCGGGATCCCAGGACCCCGGTCTTCGACGACGAGCAGCGCGTCGGCGCCGCTCGCGCGCAAGGTCACCTCGACCTGTGGGGGCTGCCCGTCCGTGTGTCCGTGAACCAGGGCGTTGACGAGCAGGTTGTCCACCAGGCTCCGCAGTCCCGCCTCCCAGCCGTGTACGCGCAGCCCCGGTGCGCAGTGACCGGCCACCCGTGCGCGCGGATGGCGGCGCCGCTGTTCCTCCGTGCTCGCTTCGACGAGGTCGGCGAGGTCGACCGGGCCGAAGGCGTCCGCCTCGACGAGGTCCCCGCGGCCGAGGTCGCGCAGCATGACGAGGACCCCGAGGAGGCGTGCGTGTTCGCGGCTCAGGTCGTGCAGCACTTCGTCGCGGTCGGGTCCGGCGAGTTCCGGATGTTCGGTGAGGATCTCCAGGTTGGTCTGCATGCTCATCAGCGGGGTGCGCAGTTCGTGCGAGGCCGCCGAGGCGAAGGAGCGGGCGGTGGCCAGCGCCTCGGCGGTCCTGAACGCCTGCTCGTCGTAGCGTGCCAGGACGGTCTGCAGGGTGTGTGCGAGGTCGTCCACCTCGGCGATCCGCGTCGGGGTGTGATCGAGGCGGGTGGAACTGGAACGGGGGTCGAGGCCGCTCGCCCGGCGTTGCAGACGGCGCAGCGGTGTGCTCGCCCGGGTGGCGACGGCCCAGGCGAGCAGCCCGGACAGCGGTGCGGCGAGCAGGGCGACGGTCACCGCGCGCCGTCGGACCAGGCGCACCTGGGTGTCGGCGGCGGTGTCGGACGCGAACAGCCACAGGGTGCCGCGCACACCGGGGTGGGACCCGGTCACCCGGGTCGACAGGATCCGCCAGCTCCTGCCGTCGGCACGAAGGGTGACCGGCACGGGCGCCCTGGCGGGCAGCGCCACGTCGGCCGCCGGTTGCGGGCCGCCCGTGAAGGTCTCCTCGGGGCCGATCAGCCGTACGCCCACATCCAGGGCCGAGGTGAACACCCGGCGTTCGCGGGCCTGCTCCACCGCCGCCGACCGGTCGGCGGCGCTCGCGCGCAGCAGCCCCCGGGCGTCCTTGGCGACGGCCACCGCACGCTCACGCAGATGCGTGTCCTGCTGATCGTGCAGATCCGCGGCGACCAGCCGCAGCAGCAGCCAGCCGGTGGCCAGTACCAGTACGGGCACGGTGGCTCCGACGGCCAGGGCGATCCGCGTGGACAGTCTCACGGCCGCTCCCCCGGGTCGTCGTCGCGCAGGACGAAGCCCACGCCTCGTACGGTGTGGATGATCCGGGAGCGCCCCGACGTCTCCAGTTTGCGGCGCAGATAGCTGACGAAGGTGTCCACCGCGTCGGTGCGGACCTCGAAGTCGTAGCCCCATACGCGTTCGAGGAGCTGGTCCCGGCTGAGCACGATGCCGGCGTTGCGGGCGAGGAAGTGGAGGAGTTCGAACTCGCGGCGGGTCAGTTCCACCGGCCTCCCGTCGAGGCTCACCCCGCGGGCGGCGGGATCCATGAGCAGCCCGCCGGCCCGTACGGTGCCGCTGTCCCGTGGCGGCCTGCGCCGCAGCAGTGCCTCCAGTCGCAGGACGAGCTCCTGCAGGGCGAAGGGCTTGACGAGGTAGTCGTCGCCGCCCGCCTGCAGGCCCGCGATCCGGTCGGCGGTCTCGTCGAGTGCGGAGAGCATCAGCACGGGTACGTCGTTGTCCTCGTCCCGCAGTGCCCTGCACACCTCGATGCCGCTGAGGCCGGGCATCGAGATGTCCAGCACGATCACGTCCGGCGGCGTCCGCCGGGCCACCGCCAGGGCCGGCCGGCCCCCGTCCGCCAGGTCCACGGTGAATCCGCCGAGCCTCAGGCCCCGCTCCAGCGAGCGGCGGATCGCCGCGTCGTCGTCCACGACCAGGACACGGCCGCGCTGCCCACTCATCACCACTGTCCCTCCCCGCCACACCCCGGCGTGCTCCCGGGCCCCGCCGCCGCCCATCGTGCATCAGCCGCGACGGTCCCGGCCCCGAGGGGTGGACCAAGGGTTCGGTGAGAAGCGCCCGGACCGGTCCCGGTCGGCGCGGGCCCGGCGGAGCGTGGCGGTTGCGCGGGGCCTGACCCGACGGTTGCATACGACTGTGTCGTCGATGGCCGACCCCGCACACAGCCGACGACCCACCGAACCAGGCCTCCGTGCGGCCGGGCCCACCAGGGCCGGACTTCTACGACGTCCGTGGAGGAGCGATGGGTGTGGACACGAGCGCGCAGGTCGGCCACGGGAAACGGTGGGCGGCCAGGGCCGCGCTGGTCGCGGCCGCGCTGGCGGTGCTGCTGCCGCTCGGTTACGGAGGCGTGGACGGCGTACTGCTGCTCCTGGCCGCGCTCCTCGGTGTGGCCGTCACGGCGGCGGCGCTGTGGTGGGCGCTGACCCGGCGCGGCCCGCTCCGCTGGGTGGCGGCCGTGCTGGCGGCCGTCGCGCCCGGCGCCGTGATCACCCTGTTCGCCGTGACCCGCCTGCTCTGGGCCGTCCCCGTGTCGCTGGCACTGTGGGCCGTGGCCGTCTGGAGCGGCCGGTACGCCCTGCGGAGCGACCGGACGCGCGCCCCGCGCCCGAAGGAGCGCAGGGCACCACCGCCGCGGCGCCCCTTCCTCCTCATGAACCCGCACTCCGGCGGCGGCAAGGTGGCGAAGTTCGGACTGCGGGAGAAGGCGGAGCGGCTCGGCGCGCAGGTCGTGCTCCTGGACCCGGACCAGCACCAGGACGTCACCGCGCTGGCCCGGGCCGCCGTCGCGGACGGCGCGGATCTGCTGGGCGTCGCCGGCGGTGACGGTACCCAGGCGCTGGTGGCGGCCGTCGCCGCAGAACACGGTCTGCCGTTCCTGGTGGTCTGCGCCGGCACCCGCAATCACTTCGCCATGGACCTCGGCCTGGACCGCGACGACCCGGCGACCTGCCTGGACGCCCTCACCGACGGCGTCGAACTCCGCGTGGACCTCGGCTTCGCCGGCGGCCACCCGTTCGTCAACAACGCCTCCTTCGGCGCGTACGCGGCGGTCGTGCAGAGTCCCGCGTACCGCGACGACAAGATCGGCACCATCCTGGACCTCCTGCCCGACCTGCTCACCCGCCAGCGCGGGCCGCGACTGACCGCGCGCGCCGGCGACACGACGCTCGACGCCCCGCAGGCCGTACTGGTGAGCAACAACCCCTACCGCACCGACGATCCGGCCGGTCTCGGCCGCCGCGAACGGCTCGATTCCGGGCTGCTCGGTGTCCTCGGCATCACGGTGGACAGCGCGGCCGAGGCCGCCGTGCTCGTACTGGACCCCGCGCCGGACGGACTCGCGGTCCTGACCACCCGTGAGGTGGTCATCGACGCCGACCGTGCGGAGATCGAGGCCGGCATCGACGGCGAGGCCCTGGTGCTGCCCGCCCCGGTCCACTGCCGCGTCGAACCCGGCGCCCTACGCGTCCGCGTCCCCAGGGAACGGCCCGGTGTGCCGGAGGCCCAACCCCCTTTGGACTGGCGTCGGTTGCGCACGCTCGCGGCGACCATGGGGCGCACGGCGGTCGTACGACATCCTGGTCGCGGCCGGGACACGTAGACGAAGGTCACAATTACATATCGGACAGTTCGCGCTCCAATCTTCACACCAGGCACACAAATTGGCTAAGTTGGCTGTAGGCCGCACGACTCCCTCCGGCGAACCTCGCCGGGTCGCGCGACCTCCGCCGAATCCGGTGCCCTCGTGGCAACCGGAACCGGGACCCAACCGACCTTGGGGTGAATCGGCCCAACCGCCCGCTCGGGCAAGGGCCGTAGGGCATGCCTTCCGGAATCTTCCGCCCGAACCCGACAGCCGGCCCGGTAGGCGGAGTACGGAAGGAGTACGGCTCCCATGGCGCCGGAACGAACCCCGCGCCCTGGAGGCAACAGCCTCCCTGGCAGGCCCGACTCCGCACGCGCGACGGACGCCCTCAGTGGCGCGGACGGTCCGAGCCGCGAGGAGGTGCAGCAGCGGATCAGCTCCCTCTACGACCAGGCCGAGAACGCCGTCGGGTTCGTCAACGGGACCCGCGCGATGACCACGGGGAGCCGAGGCCGCGTCAACCCGGCGCCGGAAACCGCGCGCAGGCGCCGCGACCCCGCCCTCGACGACATCACCAAGACCTGGTTCGACGCGGCGCGCGCGCAGCTGGGTCCGTCCGCGCCGGCCAGGCTGCCGGCCAACCGGATGCCGAAGCCCCCGGCCGAGGCGCGGCCCACGGGCCCGGCGAAGCGGCCGGAGGACGGGCTCACCGACCGTGGGCGGGAGTTGACCGCCCGCCCCGTTCTCGAGTTGACCGCGGGCCCCTCCTCCGCCGAGGCGGCCGCCGGGCCCGTGGCCGAGTTGACGGCCAGGGCCGTCGCCGCGCTGCCGGCCGCGCCGGAGCCTGCGCCGCAACCCTCGCAGGAGGCCGCCACGGCCCTGCTGCCCGCGCTGCCCGCCGGGCCGGGGCAGTCCTCGTTGAAGACGTCCAAGGAGAAGATCCAGCGGAAGCTGGCACTGGCCCGTGAGCTGGTGTCCAAGCACGCCGCACAGTGGAACCCCGGGCCCGCGGCGATCGAGTCACGTCCGGCCGAGGCTGTCTGGCCCACTCCGGAGGATCAGGCTCGTCAGCAGGCCGCGGAGGCGTGGCAGCGACAGCAGTCGAACGCGCTCGGCGCGGACATGTCCTTCGGTGCGGGGATGCCCCTGGCCGGGGGTATGCCTCTCGGCGCGGACATGTCGATGGGTACGGGGACGCCGCTCGGCGCGGACATGTACCTCGGTGGAGGCGTGCCGCTGGCCACGGACATGTCTCTCGGCGCGGGGATGCCCCTGGCCGCGGGTATGCCTCCCGGCGCGGACATGTCCCTCGGCAACGGCATGCCGCCGGCCACGGACATGTCCATGGGTGCGGGGATGCCCCTCGGCGCCGACATGTCCCTCGGCGCCGGGATGCCCCTGGCCGCGGGTATGCCCGTAGGCACCGGCGCGGTCAACACGGCCGTCGCAGCGGTCGGCGCCGCGGAGTCGGCGTACGGCGGGAAGGCCGCCAAGGCCCTCGCCTTCGCCCGCGAGCAGATCGGCAAGCCGTGCGTCTGGGGTGCGACCGGGCCGGACTCGTACGACTCCGCCAGCCTCGTCCAGGCCGCCTGGAGGGCCGCCGGGGTGGCACTCCCGCGCACCGTGCACGGGCAGGCGACCGCCGGTGCGGCGATTCCCCTGACCGACATCCAGTTCGGCGACCTGATCTTCTTCTACGACAACGTCAGCCACGTCGGCTTCTACACCGGCAACGGCATGATGATCCACGCCCCCAGCCCTGGTGCCTCGATACGCGAGGAGTCCCTCTTCTTCGCCGGACAGAACGCGATCCACAGCGCGCTGCGTCCGGCGTGACGGACACCGCGACGCCTCCAGTGCCTCAAAAGCACACATAAGGCACCGGAATGCACTGGAACGGATCAAAGCTCCGCAATAGGGGATGTACGTGATCCACGCGGGCCTCGCCGCCCGACCGGCCACCTGCGCTGACCATACTGGGAGGCCACTCCGCCTCCCACCGCAAAGTGACTCATGCCCAAGCCCTCCACCGCCCGCGCCACCGTCCCGGAAACCGTCTGGCTGGCCGGCGGGCGCCACGTCGGGCCCGCCCCGCAGGAGATCCTCAGGGAGAACCTGCGGAGGCTGAAGGCCGACGAGACGATCCACGACTACCTGGAGACAGAGAACCCCTCGGACTCCGAGGGACATGTCTTCGAGGCGCGCTGGCTGGTCGACGACGCCGTCACGGTTCGCGCACGCCTCACGACGGACGGACGCGAACACGGCGCCGAGGGAACCCGCTGGACGCTGGTGGCCGAGGCGGAGCGGCCCTGGAACCTCGCGTGGCCCTCTCCCGCGACCATGTTCTGGCCCGCGGGACACGAGGTCCCCTGGGACCACGACCTCGTGGGCGGGCTCCGCCTGCGGGACATCAACCCGCTGCCGCAGGAGGACAAGACACTGCGCCGCCTGCTCAAGGAGGCCGCGCAGCACAGCTGGAGCATCAACGTCGTCATCCACGAGGCGATGACCACGGACGAACGCGGTCGCCTCCCGCTGGCCCGGCTGCTCCCGCCCGGTCTGCGTCACCGCGTCGTGGAACACCGCGCCGCGCCCGAGCAGTTCCAGGCGGTCAACTGGGCGCTGTACGACCTGGGCGTACGGGTACCGCGCGGCGGCGCCGTGATTCTGCCCGGTTCCCCCGCCCGGCCCGGGTACGACGAGCAGGACTGCACCGTACGCAGCGTGTTCCTCGACGGCTCGGAGCCGACGGAGCTCCTGGAGAAGGTCGTACGGTACGCGGCGCTGCCCCGGCCGCTGCCGGAAGCGGCGGAGGACGCCCTCGCCGGCCTCCGGGAGGACTGGAAGCTGCTGACGCTGGAGGAGGCGCGGGCGCTGGTGGCTGTCTACGCCGAGGCACTCGACGCCATGACGAAGTCGCGCGACCAGTACCGCGAGGCGACCGAACTCGCGCATGCGGCGCTGACCGAGCTCCGAGACCTCCGGACGACGGCGTCCGGTGCGCACGAGACGTCCGCCGGCCCGGAGGGCAACCCGCTGCACCAGCTGACGCGGACGTTCCAACGGGTCGCGGGCACCGTACGGGCCCGGCGCGCGGCCCGCGACGACGGCCCGGACCGGGGCACCGACACGGGAACAGCCACCGGCGCCGGCACGCCCGAGAACGGGCCGGGCAAGGGCGAGTGATCGCTACCGGAAACCGGCGCCGGCCCAACGGCCCGAGGCCATCCTCCGAAACCGGCGTGTCGCGGCGCGCCCGCTCGCGTCACGCACCTCGCCAGAGGTTGGCGAACGCCGAGTTCTCGATGGACCGGCGCTGGCGTACCGCCTCCAGTTCCATGACCGCGTCGTTGACGGCGGCCAGCACGGTCGTCACCGCGTCGTCGGTCACGGCCGGTACGTCCGTGCCCTGCTCGGCCGGAATCCCGACGGCCGCCGCGAGGGAGACGAGGACGGGCTCGTCGGCGGCCCAGCGGTGCAGGGCCCGGCGTCGGGCGGGCGAGTCGACCACGACCATCCGGACGGCTCCGAAAGGCAGTCGGCGTTGGCGTTGCCGGGTCAGCTGACCGTCCGCCTCGAGGGCGGCCAGATGGACCGCGGCCAGGCCGCGTCCCCTGCGCCACAGCCAGTCCTCGACCGGCTCGTAGGGCACCTGACGTACGAGTGAGGACGCCGCCTCGGCCAGGAGGCGGTCCTCCGTCGTCGGCTCCGGGGCCGGCACGAGGCGGTCGCCGTCCAGGTGGACGGCGTCAGCGGCGAGGAGGTCGATCACCTCGGCTCCGGCGAGGGCGAGGGACAGGTCGCCCTGCCCCACGGGGCGGTCCGGGTCCACGTCCATGGCGGTGATCAAGAGGTCCCTGGCCGTGGTCATAGATGGCTCCCCCACACAGTCTCCGGAGGGGCAAGCCTACGATCTTCGGCGGGGAAAGCCTACGAACCTCCACCGCTCGGCGCGGGTGTACGCGGAGCGGAGCAGGGGGCCCGTCGCTCCATGCGACGGGCCCGCTGCTCCGCGTGAACCGTCCGCCCCACGAGCGGCCGGGCATCAGCCTCGGAAGATGTCCTTGGTCTTCTCCTTCGCCTGACGCGCGTCACCCTTGGCCTTCTCCATGCGCCCCTCGGCCGTCATCCGCTCGTTGCCCACGGCACGACCCGTGGTCTCCTTGATCTTGCCCTTGGCCTGCTCGGCCTTGGCCTTGGCTTTCTGGTCGCGAGCCATGGAACTCACCTCTCGGTGCTCTCGGCATCAGGTGCTCACTGACCCGTGTGACCCTGAGCAGTTCCTGTAAACATGCCTGGTCCATGGAGTTCGTGGGATCCATGGGATCCATGGAGATCGCGCACCACGTGGGAGCTACAGCCGCCGGAGCACCGCCCCGGCCATGGCCGCCTCGCCCTTGGCGTTGGGGTGAGCGGGGGCGGCGGGTGAAGCGGGCTGCAGCGGCTCGATCCACCGGTCGGCGGGAGCCTTGCACATGTCATGTCCGACGGTGGGTCTGTACGTGTCGACATATTCGGCACGACTGAACAGGGCCACCGTGCGCATCATCAGGTTCAGCCGCTTG
The DNA here is from genome assembly GCF_001514115.1 of Streptomyces olivochromogenes. GTDB lineage: Bacteria > Actinomycetota > Actinomycetes > Streptomycetales > Streptomycetaceae > Streptomyces > Streptomyces olivochromogenes. The sequence goes on along the minus strand of NZ_KQ948459.1, from coordinate 102,766 downwards.
CCGACGTCACGCAGGTAGGCGAAGTCCTTGGCGGCGAACGGGACGGACGGATAGCAGCCGCTGCCGTCGTCGGGCAGGAGGTCCGGGTAGCCGACCACGAGCACGCGCGCGTGCGGGGCCCTGTCGTGCACGGCGCGCAGCACCCGCGCGATCTTGGGAGCCGTCTCGATGACCTTCCGCGTCAGCTGGTCGAAACCCGAGGAGTTGTAGTACTGCTGACAGGGGTTGCCCGACGGTTCCTTGGAACTCAAGGCGGCACAGGTGCCGATGATGGAACTGAAGCCGATGTCGTTGCCGCCTATCTGCACGGTCACCAGATCCGTGGAGCGCTCGACGGCGTTCAGCTGGGGTCCGTTGGTTCCCTGCGCCTTCCACATGTGGTCGGTCGTCGCGCCGGCGCAGCTCACGTCCGTGAACGTGCTGGTCGGCCGCCGCGTCGCGACGAGCGAGGGGTAGTTCTGGTCGGAGCGGGCGCAGTTGGCGTCCACCTGACGAGGGATCAGGGGTCCGGAGGTGTACGAGTCGCCGAGCGCCACGTAGTCGGTTCCCCGGTGGGAGTGCGGTCCGCCCGCGACGGCGGGAGACGCGGAGGCGACACCGAGGAGAAGGACACCGCAACCGAGGGCGGCTCCCAGCGCGGAGGTGTGTCGTCGTCTTCGGGTGGCGTCGCCCCGGACCACGTGATGGTTCATCATCTCTCCTCCGTCGACACTGACTCGGCGTTCCTTGCAGGCTCAACATCGCTTGTATACCGGCCGGTAGGTCGCTGGAGAAGAGATCTGTCACATATGCGGGAAACCCCGCCTCCCGAACACCGGAGACGGGGCCTCGCGGCGCACCCGCCGCGGTTCGGCAAGGGGCGTCAGGTCATGTGTCGTCAGGCGATGGTTCCGCCGCCGTCGACGTACACGGTGGTGCCCGTCGCGTAGGCGTTGCCGGTGACGAAGAGCACCGCCTGGGCGACGTCGGCCGCCTCCCCCACGCGCCCCACGGGCAGGCGCTGCGCCGCCGCCTCGTACATCCGCTCGCGGGCGGTGACGTCCATTCCCTCCCAGAGCGGGGTCCGCAGCAGCCCCGGCGAGACGGCGTTGACGCGCAGCGGCGCGTACTCCAGGGCCAGGCCGCGCACGAGGGCCTCGAGGGCCGCGTTGATGGCGCTCTGCAGGGCCGAGGCCCGGCCCGGCCGCTGGGACAGGTAGCCGGCGAGCAGGGTCAGCGACCCGGTGGGCCGGACGCGGACGGACCGGGCGATGCGGTACGCGCCCCAGAACTTGCTGTCCATGGCGGCGTACGCGTCGGCCAGCGGCAGGGCGTCGACCCGCCCCATGGGGGTCTCGCCCGCCGAGACCACGACGTGGTCGAACTCCCCGGCGGTGGCGGCGAACTTCTCCACCTCCTCTTCGGAACAAATGTCCAGGGTCTGCCCGTTCACCGCCCCGCCGCCGGACGCGGTGAGCCCGCCGAGCACCGCGAGGGCCGCGTCGAGCCGCTGCGGGCTGCGCGAGGCGATGACGGTGTCGGCGCCCTGCGTGACGAACTCCCGGGCGGTGGCGAGGCCGACACCGGAGGTGCCGCCGACGACCAGGACGCGCTGGTCTGCGTATGCGCTCATGACTGGTTCTGCTCCTGTACGTGGAGGGGGCGGGGCCGGTCAGGCCGCGGGACGGCCGCTGTGGTCCTCGGACCGGGTCCGGGCGAAGCTCGGGCGGTCCAGCTCGGTGATCTGGACGGAGATGTCGCAGGCCGTCTCGCGCAGGGTCGCCTCGAAGGCGTCGGCGAGCACGGTCAGGGCGGCCTCGCTCACCGCCGTCCTGGCCTGCGGGGACTTGCCGCCGAACGTCCGCACGTCGAGGTTGACGAACGACTGCTCGCGGGTGCCGTCGCCGATGAAGTACTGGTCCATGCGGACGGCACGGCTCTTGAAGTCCTGGATGCGGAAGCCTCCGACGGAGGCCAGTTCGGTGTGCAGCTTCCCGAAGAGGGCGGCCGGGTCTATGCGCTCCCGGACGTTGCCGGAGTATTCGAGCACGAGGTGAGGCATGGAACGGGGACTCCTTGGGGTAGGGCGGCCGTGCGACCGAGTGGCGGCCGTCAGCGCGCGTCGGCGGTCTTCAGAGCGGGCTCGGGCTCGGACCCGGCCTTGGCTGCGGCGGCCGCCGGTGCCGTCGCGGTGGTCGCCTGCCGCCTGGGCAGGCCGATCGCGCTGAGCACCGCGCTGATCGCGAGGGCCACCACGGCGCAGAGCAGGGCCGCGCGCAGGCCGGACAGGAAGTGGTCGGAGGCGGCCTGGCCGACGAGCAGGCCCATCACCGCGACCCCGATGAGGCCGCCCAGCTGACGTGAGGCGTTGAGGACGCCGGAGGCGATACCGGCGTTGGCCGGGTCCACGGAGCCGAGCATGGCGTTGGTCATGGAGGGGACGACCAGGCCGATGCCGAATCCGGCGACGACGAACTGCGCGGTCATCTGCGCGTACGCCCCGGAGTCGACGACGGGGACCGTGGCCAGGTAGCCGATGACGGCGAGGGTGTTGCCGGTGATCAGCACGGTCCGGGCGCCGTAGCGCTTGACCAGCGGACCGCACGACAGGTTCGCGATCATGATGGCGGCCGTCATCGGGAGGAACGCGAGTCCGGCGACGATGGGCGAGTAGTCCCAGACCTGCTGGAAGAAGAGGCTGAAGACGAAGATCAGGCCGTAGAAGGCGAAGTTCAGCAGCACTCCGATGAGGGACGTGGAACTGAACGCCCGTCGGCCGAACAGGTGGAGGGGCAGCATCGGGTCGCCACTGCGGCGCTCCACCGCGAGGAAGCCGACCAGCGCGACCAGGAAGACGGCCAGGCAGGTCAGGACGGTGGGCGAGGCCCAGCCCTGCGCGTTGGCCTCCACGATCGCTCCGGTGAACGCGCCCAGGCCGACGACGGCGAGCAGTTGACCGGGCAGGTCCAGCGAGCGGCGGACCGAGGCGTCGCGCGCGGGGGCGGGCCGGGCGTGGGCCCGCACGAGCACGATGCCGACGGCGGCGATGGGGACGTTGACGTAGAAGATCGAGCGCCAGCCGAGCGAGTCCACCAGCAGGCCGCCCACGACCGGGCCGAGCGCGAGGGCGAGTCCGCCGGCCGCGGCCCAGAGGCTGACGGCGCGGGTGCGTTCCGCCGGGTCGGGGAAGTTGGTGTTCACGATCGACAGCGAGGACGGCACGATCATCGCGGCGCCGACGCCCTGGACCACACGGGCGGTGACGAGGGCGACCAGCGAGGGGGCGGCGCCGCAGGCCAGGGACGTCACGGCGAACAGGGCGAAGCCCGCCATGAAGATCTGCTTGGGGTCGTACCGGTCGCCCATGGCGCCGGCGGTGAGGAGGAAGGCCGCGAAGGTGAGGGTGTAGCCGTTGATCACCCATTCAAGACCGGACAGACTGCCGCCGAAGTCCGCGCCGAGCGCCTTGGTGGCGACGTTCACGACGCTGACGTCCAGGATGACGACCACGAAACCGAGGCAGGCCGCGAACAGCGTCAGTCCCGGCCGGGTCTTGTGGGGTTGGGTCTGAGGCACGGTTTTCCTTCCGTCGTGCCGGAGGGCGGTGGGGGGCCGGAGCCGGGCGGTACGCAGCGGGCTCCGGTAGACTGTTCGTCTACAAGCGAACAGTCCGAGTGTACGCAGATCATCGAACACTCTGCAATCCGTGTACGGCACGCCTCACGGACCAAGCGAGTCGGGACGGAGCAACCAGCCATGACGGCACAGAGCCGAGAGTCGACGGCACGGGGCGGGCGGGCGACCGTGGAGAGCCGACAGGCGACGGCAGCAGCGAGTCACCGGACGCCACCGGTCCACACTCCCCCGGGCGACGTACCCCTGGAGGCGGCGCTGCTCGCCCTCGCCGACCCGGTCCGCCAGACCCTGGTAAGGGAGTTGGCCGGGGCCGCCGACTGGGAAAGGGCGTGCGGCAGCTTCGACGTACCGGTCACCAAGGCCACCCTCAGCCGTCACTTCGCCGTACTGCGCGAGGCCGGCCTCCTGGAGCAGCGCGACGCCGGACCCAAGAGACTCAACCGGCTGCGCCGCACCGAGTTCGACGAGCGCTTCCCCGGCCTCCTCGACCTGGTCCTGCGCACCGAGGACACCGGGGATATCGGGGACACCGGGGTCAAGGCCTGAGCGCCTCATCGGGAAGCCCCCGCCGACAGACCCCGGCGTGCCGCGCCGGGGCGCAGCGCGCGGTCGCGCAGTGCCTTCGCCACGGCGCGCACCGTGTCCGGGTCGGTGCTGGGGGTGCCGAAGGCGAGTGCCGTCGTGAACGCCCCGCCGAGGGTGCCGAGATGGAGGACCATCCCGTAGTTGGCGCCCACGCGGTTGACCACGGTGCGATAGCCGGTGACCCGGGCGGTGTGCGGGCCGAGCGCCGGGTCGACGACACCGACGTTGGTGATGCAGATCCCGGCGGCCGACCGGGCGGTCGCCGTCTCCTCCACCGCCCGCCGGATCACCGCGTGGTCCCTCAGGGGCGGGCGCCACGCGGCGTCCGCCCGCGCCAGCGCCGCGGCGTAGTCACGGGCTTCGTCGGCCGGATCGCCCCGGCCGACCCGCACGGGAACGGTCAGGACGTTGATGAAACAGCCCACGTCCGGCAGTTCGGCGCTCTCCTCGTACCGTCGCCGCAGCGACACGGCGGTGCACAGATTCACCTCCGAACGGCCCGTGGCCTCGGCGTACGACTCGGCCAGTGCGACCGCGAAGAACTGATTGACCGTCACTCCTTGTTCCCTGCACCAGGACTTGAGGGCCAGGCTCTCCTCTCGGGTGAACGCCAGCGGGACGAAGTCCGCGGCCCGCTCCTCCCACGGCCGGTGCGCCGCGAACGGCAGGGGATCGGGCCGCGGCACGGATTCCCGTACCGGGACGTCCGGCCGCGCGGGCGGACGGTACGTCAACGCGTCGCCGTTCGGTGGCAGGGTCCGGACGTCGTGAACGCTCACCCCGTCGGTCGGGGCGAACAGCGCGTCCAGCAGGGCGCGGACCACGGCACCGGTGGAGTGGCCGTCCGAGATCGCGTGGTTGCGGGTGAAGTAGAGGTGCGACGCGCCCGGGTCGCGGACGAGGCGCAGCCGCCACAGTGGACCACCGGTCTCCAGCACGTCGTTGAGCTCCCGGCGCAGTACGTCGTCGGGCGAGTCCGGCGCGCCGAGCGGGCCGTGCCGGATCTGTCCGGGCCGGGGTCCGGGGCCGGTGGTGAACCACAGGCCGTCGGACCGTTCCTCGATGCGCAGCGACAGCAGCGGCAGCTCGGCGGCCCAGCGCTCGGCGCCGCGCCAAAAACGCTCGGGATCGAGGTCGCCGCGCACCGTGACATGGGTGGTGACCTGCGTGGTGCCGTGCATCAGCGCGTGGGTGCGGGCGAACGCCGCCTCGGCGTCGCTGAGTCGGCGCAGCGGGGTCACGGCCTCAGTCCTGTCCGGGGCGGCGCGTCCACACCAGCGGGTGGGACAGCCGCACACCGTGGCTCGCGACGTCGATGGTGACCCGGTCGCCGTCACCGATCCGGAACCCGGCGTGGAAGCTGCTGCGGTCGGCGCCGATGTAGACGTAGTGCACCCGGCCGGGGCGGTGCAGGGCCTCGTAGGAGAAGAGGCGCGACATCATCGTGGGCAGGTCGTAGTGGAGGGCGTCGACACCGGTGGTGAACGGGCCCTTCCAGGCCGGTGCCCCGCCTCGCTCGACGGTGACCTCGCCCGTCACCGTGCGCGGCGGTTCGCCGAGGTGCAGCCAGGAGGCCACCCCGGCGTCGCACAGCTTCGCGTACGACAGGTGCCCGGCGTGCTGTTTGAAGCGGCCTATGTCGGTGACGTCGTTGCCGAAGGTGTAGCCGGCGTAGCGGGGCGTCCCCCGTTCGTCGCCCACGTAGACGAGGACCACCTCGGCCTCCTCGCACACGGCCACGGCGTCGCCGGGTACGGACAGCGCCTCGCCCGGCACCTTCAGGACGTCACCGAGCCCCTTGACGAACCAGTTGGGCTGGTCCGGGACCTCGGCGCCGACCTTCACGTTGTGCGTCATCATGAAGCCGCTGACCAGCGCGTCCCCCACGTGCGCGGGCAGCAGCGGCGGCAGCGGCCGCGCCCGGTGACGGTCCGCGGCCGGTACGTCGACAGCCGCCCGGCCCCGGGTGAGCAGGTCGGCGGTGTCCGCCCCGTCGCCGGCCGCCGCGGTGAGCAGCGCGGCGAGGGTGTCACCGGCCAGGGGATACAGGCGCAGGGGTGCTCCGGCCTCCGGCACGCCCAGTCCGAAGTGCCGCTCGTCGTCGTAGATGCATTCGAAGACCACCGTCATGGTGGGTGCCTCCTGGGAAGTCGCGGGCTGGGAAGGCGGTGGCCCGCCCGGTCCGGGCGGGCCGGTCCGGTCACTCCATGAGGATCTCGACGAGGACGGGCTTGCCGTGCTCCTTGATGTGGGCGACCGCCTCGCGCACGGTCGGCGCGACGGCGTCGACGCGCTCCACCCGCGGCAGGGTGTGGACACCGAACGACCGGGCCAGTGTCACGAAGTCGACGGGCCGGTCGTAGAAGCTGGTGGCGATGTGCGCGCGGTCGATGTCCCGGTCGCGGTTGCCGGCGATGCGCTCGGCGTGCTGGGTGGAGTTCAGGTAGAGGCGGTTGTTCATGACGATCACCAGGAGCGGCACGTCGTAGGCGGCGAGAGTCCACAGCGCGCTGGGCGTGTAGAGGAAGTCGCCGTCGGCCTGGAGGTCGAGGCAGAGCGTGCCGTCGCTCTGGTGGGCGAGCGCCGCGCCGATCGACGCGCCGAGACCGTAGCCGAGGCCGCCGCCGCCGTTGAGGCCGAGATAGCTGCCGGGTCGCTCCAGCGGCCAGAGCTTCTTCACCCAGCCGTCGATGGTGAGGCTGCCGGTGTTGGTGAGGATCCACTCCTCGTCGCGGACCGCACGGTGGATCTCGTCGACGGCCGCGGACACATGGATACGGTCGCGGCCCTTCGCCTCCTCGGCCTGGCGCGCCCAGCCGGCGCGGGCTTCGGTGTGCAGGTCGGCGAGGGCCTTGGCACGCTGTTCGCGGCGCTCGGTGAACTCGGGCGCCGCGAACGGACCGGCCGGGTCCTCGACGACCGTACGCAGCGCGGCCACCGAGTCCGCGGTGTCGGCGGCGACGGCCCGGGTGACCGGCACGAACTGCTGGTAGTCGGCGGCCCATTTGCTGGTGAGCAGCTCGTTGAAGCCGAGGGTGACGATGTCGGCGCCGTTCGCGGGCGCTCCCTGGTCGGTGAGCGTGAGGAAGGAGCCGAGGGCGCCGACCAGGTCCTGCACCTCGAGGGCGAGGACGAGGTCGGCGTCGGACAGGAGGGTGCCCGTGGTGTGGCTGACGTTGAGCTGGTGGGTGTTGGGGAAGTTGAGCCGGTTGCCGCGGTCGACGACGGCCAGGCCCAGTGCGTCGGCGAGCGCGACCAGCTGCGCGACGGTCCCGGGGTCACGGCCCGAGAAGTCGACCACCAGGACCGGGAGTCGGGCGGCGAGCAGTCGCCCGGTCAGGTCGTCGAGGTCGGCGCCGTTCAGCGCGGGCAGCCGGGCTGCCTCGGTGGCCCGCGCGGGGAGCAGCCGTACGCCGTCCTCGAGCGGCTGCTCCTGCACGTCGAAGTCGAGCGCCACGAACACCGGCGCCTGCATCGGCGTGTTCATCAGCTTGAAGGCGCGGTAGAGGGACTCGACGGTGGCCCGCTGGCCGATGGGCTGGTCGCACCACTTCACATAGTCCTTGACGACGGACTCGATGTTCTGCGAGGTGTGGATCCAGTCGATCCACGGGCGACGCTTGCCGGCGTCGACGGGGCCGTTGCCGCCGAGCACGAACAGCGGTACGCGGTCGCACCAGGCGTTGAAGACGGCCATCGAGGCGTGCAGGAGACCGACGTTGGCGTGCACGAACACACCCATGTGCCGGCCGCTCGCTTTGTGGTAGCCGTGCGCCACGGCCACGGCGATCTCCTCGTGGCAGGTCATCACGATCTCGGGGGCGATCTCGGCGTTGTCCGCGTGGACGAGGGAGTCGTGCACGCCGCGGAAGGACGCGCCGGGGTTGAAGGCGACCTTGTCGATGCCCTGCTGGTGCAGGAACTCCACCACCAGGTCGGAGAAGTAGGACGTCGTCATGCGTGTTCCTTCGTACGGGGCGCGGGAGCGGGGACGGGCCGCCAGGACGTGTCGCCCTCGGTGCGGCGGAGCACGGCCCAGGGTTCGGCGTGTTCGTTGAGGTCGAGGCCGAAGCCGGGCCCGGGAGCCGGGGTGATGGTGTTGGCGGTACGGCACACCGCCGGCGGCGGTGAGACGACCGGTTCGGGGAAGAAGCGGTCGGACTGGCCGGCCTCCACGGTGAACGCGTCGCCGTGTGCGAAGGCGAGGGCGCGGCCGGCGTTGATGAGCGGTCCGACCTCGGCGACCTGGACGCCGATCTGGAAGCCGAGGCCGGCGCGCCGGGCCAGCTCGATCAGTCGCGCGGCGGTGACCGGGCCGCCGTTCTTCGCCACGCGGACGTTGAAGGCGTCGCAGGCCCCGGACTCGACGGCGGTGCGGGCGTCGTCGAGGGTGCACACCGACTCGTCGAGCAGGATGCGAACACCGGTGCGGGCCCGCAGCCGGGAGAGTTCCGCCCAGGACCCCTTGGCCAGGGGTTCTTCGACGAGGTCGGCTCCGGCGTCGTGCAGCGCGGCCAGCTGCCCGTGGGCCTCGTCCGGGGTCCAGCTCATGTTGGCGTCGACCATGACGGGGACGGTGTCGCCGAGGCGGGCGCGGATCGCGGTGACGGTGCGGAGGTCGCGGGCGAAGTCGTCGGCCGCCTTGACCTTGACGAAGTGGAAGGGGCCGCGGGTGTCGAGGAACTCCTCGACGTCGAGGCTGAGGTCGAGTACCTGGGAGACGGGCAGCGCGGGGCGGCGTGCGGCGGGTGCCCCTTCGGTGGGCACCAGTTCCGCCCCGCCCAGGCCCAGCCGCCTGCCCAGCAGGTCGAGCAGCGCGGTCTCCAGGAGGCAGAGCAGATTGCCGCCGCCCCGCAGGCCGAAGGTCCCGGCGACTCCCTCGTGGCGCAGCCGGGCGAGGAGCACGGCCGGTTCGGTCGAGCGGACCCGCGCGAAGATCTCGTCCAGCGGCACATGGCGAAGGGCGCCGGTCACGGTCTCGGTGGTCTCCCCGGTGACGTACGCCCTGGGGGCGCACTCCCCGAGGCCGCTCGCTCCGTCGACGTCCAGGCGCAGCAGGAGGCTGTCGGAGGTGGAGCGGCGTTTGGCGGGGTGGTCGAAGGAGACCGCCATCGGCATCTCGACCCGGTACAGGACTGCCTCGGCGGCGTCAGGCATGGCGGTCCAGCCCCTGGAGGAGGGTGAACGTGGACGCCCAGTCGACGAGCCGGGCCCGTACGTCGGTGTAGAAGAGGTAGTGCTTGTCGGTGGCGAACTGGAGCAGGGCCCCGTGGCTCCCGGTCATCCCGAGGAAGGTGCGCCGCGCGTCGTCGAGGTCGATGATCGGGTCGCTGATGCCGGACACGTAGGCCGCCGGGACCGCGGGCAGCGTCCGCTCGGGCCGCATGTACAGCCGCTCCAGGTCGAGCAGCACGCCCCGGGAGCGCCGGGTCAGTTCGCGTACCGCCAGGTCGTCGTGGTCGATGAAGTGCCGGTGGCGCGCCTCGTCCGTGAAGTCCTGGGCCCTGAGCCCGGCGTCCCACGGCTCCTGGCCGGTCTCGGCCGCCAGGGTCCGCAGCTGCTCGTCGTCGAGGGTGGCGTGCAGCTTGCCCAGCCATGCCGAGCAGAAGACGGCCGCGTCGTAGCGGGTGGTGAAGTCCGGGTGGTGCATGAGCGCCGCCATGAAGGAGCCGCCCAGGCAGTGCCCGAAGAGCGACAGGGGCACGCTCTCGCCGACCGTCTCCCGTACGTGCTCCAGCGCGGTCACGTAGTCGCGGATCACCGTGTCCACGTCGGGCAGGTCGTGCCGTGTGCCGCCGCTGATGCCGCTGCCGCGCCGGTCGAGGACGTAGAAGGCGATGTCGTTGTCGGCGAACTGGGGGCCGACCTCCCACAGCCAGCCGGCGTGCGACTGCAGTCCGTGGAAGTAGAAGACGGCGCCCTTCACCTGTCCGCGCGGCCGCCACAGGTGCAGCGCCAGTTCGGCGCCCTCGACGGGGATGCCCACGATCTCGCGGCGGATGTTCTGCGGCGGCCTCTTGGTCTCGATCACGTCCGAACTCCCCTTTCAGCGGCCGGATATGCGGCCGGATACGGCGGCGACGAAGTCGATGTCCTGCTGGAACGGCTTGTACTTGTACTGGGTGGCGTTGCCCGCCTGGCGGCGGCTTTCGATGTAGGCGGTGATGGCGTCGTGGGGCACGGTGACGACCTCCAGCGCGCCGAGCCGCCCGCTGTCCCGCTTGGACGCGTACTCGATGTTGATCTCGTGCAGCGCGCTGTCGACGTCGGCCGACAGGGCCCGGTCCAGTCGCGGTGACGGCTCGGGGGCCTCGGTGACGACGATGTAGTACGGGGGTTCCGCCCACCGCGGTCCGCACATGTAGAGACCGGTGCCGAGGCCGCTGGCCGCGAGTCCCCGCCGGATGGCCTCGGTGACCTGGGACTCGGTGATCTTCTCGCCGGTGAAGGAGTGGAAGATGCCGTCACGGTGGACGAAGTGGACCCACGGGGTGCCGTCCACGATCCGGTCGACGCGGTAGATGTCGCCCGTCCACAGGCGGTAGAGACCGTTGCCCTGCGTCATGATGAGGTGGTAGTCGCGGCCGGGTTCCACCTCGTCGAACAACAGCGTGTGAACCGGCTCGCCGCTGTCGACGAGTTCCCCCAGGGGCACATCGGCGGGTACGAACTCGAAGTACGCCTGTCCCACGGCCAGCGGCTGACTGTGCGGCGAGTCGTCCACCGGGATGGTGGTGACCCCCTCGGTGCCGCAGCTCATGAACGGCAGCTTGTCGACGCCCGGGAAGACCGCGTCCAGCTTGGCCGCGTACAGCCCGGCGGAGGCGGAGAGCCAGCAGGTGTAGAGGGTGAGGGAGGGCCACACGTCCTTGAGGCTGAAGTCCGGCTTGCGCAGGACGTCTTCGAGATGCCGGGCGGCCCGCTCGTCGGGTTCGGTGTACGGCCTGCCCTCCAGCGTTCCCTCGCGCAGGTCGCGCACGAGGTCCGTGCCGTGCGCGGCCAGCAGGTCCCGCAAGGAGATCAGGGTGCTCGGGTTGATCGCCGAGATGTAGTGCAGGTCCCTGCCGACGAGGTGCCGGATGCGGTGGTACATGCGGCCCTCGTGGGCGCTGGGGACGGCCGGGCCGAACCACGGCGACTCGTACCACGGCGGATTCCAGTCACGGCTGTTGATCTGCGGGTGCCGATTGCTGACGGCCTGGTGCCCGATCCCGTGCACGAAGTCGAAGACGTCCTCCCGGACGGTCTGGGTGTCGAGCGTCGCGTACGGGTGGTCGAGCAGTTCCGGGTGGTACTCCAGATACGTGCCCCACATCGCCTTCATGGCGGGGATGCGGTAGGTGAGGAGCCAGTGCAGGGTGTAGGGCACCAGCTTGGGGACTCCGGTGGTCCCGCTGGTCTTGAGCCAGCGCAGCACCGGACTGCAGGTGAGGGTTCCGCCCTTGGTACGGGTCTCGCGCTCGATCTCCGGTACGAAGTCGTCGTAGCGCATGATGGGCAGCACCGAGCGGAAGAGGCCGGGGTCGGCGGCGACGGCGTCGTAGCCCCGCTCCCGCCAGTGGACCGAGCCCGCGCTCATGTCGATGACGTCGGCGAGGACGCGCTGTTGTGCGACGCCGGGTTGCTTCAGATCGGACAGCAAGGCGTCCCGGGCCTGCCGGCACTCGTCCGCGAAGGGAGCGCGGCGGTCGTTCCAGTGTTTCTGCCAGTGCGGTATGTCCACGGCTGCTCCTGAGGATCTGTATCTGGCTCTGGGCTCTGCTGCGGGAAAAGGGGAGAGCGGCACGTCGAAGGACGGCTCTCGAGAACCTGGCCGGGAGGAGTCAGCGGTCGATGTAGGCCATCATTCGCTCGTTGTAGCGGGGGCCGGCGACCAGATCGGCGCGTACGGCGTCGTCGATCTCGGCGAGCGTGTCCACGCCGAGTGCCACCGTGGCGGAGCGGGTGTTCTCCTCCAGGTACGTACGCCGCTTGGTGCCCGGGATGGGGACGATGTCGTCGCCCTGGTGCAGCGCCCAGGCGATGGCGAGCTGGGCCGGGGTGAGGCCGTGGCGCTCCGCGACCTCCCGGATCTTCGCGGCGATCGCCATGTTCTGGTCGTAGTTGACGCCCTGCAGACGCGGGTCGTGGTGCCGGAAGTCGTCGTCCGGGTAGTCCTCGGCGCGCTGTACGCCACCGGTCAGGAAGCCCCGGCCGAGCGGGCAGAAGCCGACGAGGCCGATGCCGAGTTCCCGCAGGAGCGGCAGGACCCCGTCCTCCAGGTTCCGCTCCCAGACCGAGAACTCGCTCTGCACGACGGACAGCGGGTGGACGGCGTGGGCGCGCCTGATGGTCTTCTCGCCGGCCTCGCACAGGCCCAGATAGCGGACCTTGCCCTGCCGTACGAGGTCGGCCATGGTGCCCACGACGTCCTCGATCGGCACCTTCGGGTCGACGCGGTGCTGGTAGAGCACGTCGATGTAGTCGGTTCCGAGGCGCTTCAAGGAGGCCTCGACGACCTCGACGATGTGCTCGGGACGGCTGTCGGCCTCGGCCGTCGTGCCGTCCTTCAGCTTCATCGGGAAGCCGAACTTCGTGGCGATGAGGGCCTGTTCACGGCGGCCCGCGAGGGCGCGGCCGAGCAGCACCTCGTTGTCGTGGGGACCGTAGGCCTCGGCGGTGTCGAAGAGGGTGTAGCCCAGTTCCAGTGCCCGGTGGACGGTGGCGACCGACTCGCGGTCGTCCGTGGCGCCGTACCACTGGCTCATGCCCATGCAGCCGAGGCCGAGCTCTGAGACCTCCAGCCCCTGACGGCCCAGCTTCCTGGTGGTGAGCATGCCTGCTCCTTCGCACTCGGTGGTGGGGATCGCGTCGCAACTGAAGCACATAGATGTACTGGAGTTCAATAGTCGACTCGAGGTCACCGGAATCCCCCGGGGAGGGCCGGTGGGGCCATGGGCACCTCGTGCGCCAAGGCGCCGTCAAAATCCGTTCATGTGGTGTTTGTTACGCGGGATCCATCCGCCATGACCCGCCCTTAACGACACCTTCATCAAAAGGACTTCGGATCAAGTTTGTTCTTCGGTATAGATTTGGACTACTGACTCGTCAGGAAGGCGCGGATGTGAACACAGTCGAACCGATCGCGATCATCGGCATGGGATGCAGGTTCCCCGGGGCACCAGGGGTGGAGGAGTTCTGGAAACTGCTGGAGAGCAATACCGATGCCGTCGTACCGGTGCCGCGGGACAGGTTCGACGTGGCCGCCTGGTACGACCCGCGGCCCGGCACGCCTGACCGGCTGATCTCCCGTCATGGCGGCTTCCTGGACGGCGTGTTCGACTTCGACGCCGCCTTCTTCGGGATCTCGCCGCGCGAGGCGCGCACCATGGACCCGCAGCAGCGCCTTCTCCTGCACGTCGTGTGGGAGGCGTTCGAGGACGCCGGCATCCCGCCCTCCACGGTCCGCGGCAGCGGCGCCGGAGTGTTCGTCGGGCAGGCGACCGCCGAGTACGGCGACGCGACGGCGCCGTCGGCCACGGCGGACGTGCGTGCCATGGCGGGCAGCAGGCTGCGTGCCGTCACCGCCGGACGTGTCTCCCACGCCTTCGACCTGCGCGGGCCCAGCCTGGTGCTGGACACCGCCTGCTCGTCCTCCCTGGTCGCCCTGCACAGCGCACGCCAGAGCCTGCTCACCGGAGAGTGTGAACTGGCCGTCGCCGCCGGGGTCAACACGATCCTCACGCCCACCGACGCGGTCGCCTACTCCCAGGGGCGGATGCTCGCGCCGGACGGCCGGTGCAAGTTCGGCGACAGCTCCGCGAACGGCTTCGTGCGCAGCGAGGGCGTGGGCACGGTGCTGCTCAAGCGGCTGTCCGACGCCCTCGCGGACGGCGATCCGGTGCACGCCCTGCTGCTGGGCAGCGCGGTGACCAACGACGGCGACGGCAGCGGGCTTCTCCTGCAGCCCGCGGTGTCCGGGCAGGTGGCGATGGTCCGCTCCGCCTGGCGCAGCGCCGGGGTGAGCGGGTCCCAGGTGGACTACGTGGAGGCGCACGGCACCGGTACGACCGTCGGTGACGGCGTGGAACTGCGGGCGCTGGCCGAGGCGTTGGGGGCCGAGGACAAGGCCGGAACGCCGCTGCTGGTGGGCTCGGTGAAGACCAACATCGGCCATGCCGAGGCCGCCGCCGGTATCGCGGGCCTCATCAAGACGGTGCTCGTGGCCAAGCACCGCACGGTGCCCGCCTCGCTCCACCTGACGTCACCCCACCCCCAGCTCACGGAGCCCGGCTTCCCCGTCACGGTGGCGGACCGCAACACGCCACTGCTTCCCAGGGGCGACCGCGCGGTGCTCGGAGTGAGTTCGTTCGGCCTGTCGGGGACCAACGCGCACGCGGTGATAGGCGAGTACGTCCCCGAAGCGGCACCGCGCCCGGACTCCGGCACACCGCGGTCGGCCGAGGACACGGGCCCGCACCTGCTCGTCCTCAGCGCCCGCACCCCCACGGCGCTGCGCCGGCTGGCCGCCCGCCACGCCACGCATCTGGGGCCGGACGGGCCCGGCCGCGGCCAACGGCTGCGCGACATCTGCCGCTCGGCGGCGACGGGCCGGGACGCACACCCCTTCCGCCTGTGGGCCGTCGGCCACTCGCACGACGCCCTGGCCGACGTACTGCGCGCCCTGGCGGCGGATGAGCCGACGCCCGACGGCGGGATGCACGAGGCGGGCTTCGACGGTCCGCGCGAGGTCGCCTTCGTCTTCTCCGGGCAGGGTTCGCAGTGGCGCGGCATGGGCCGGGAACTGCTGCGGACCTCCGACGCCTTCCGCGCGGCACTGACGGAGTGCGACGCGGCGGTGCGCGAGGAGCTCGGCTGGTCGGTCGTGGACCTGCTGCTGGACGACGGTGCGGAGCTCGCCGACGCCGTCGAGAGGGTGCAGCCCGCCTTGTGGGCCGTGGAGGTCGCGCTCGCGGCCCACTGGCGCGGCATGGGGGTGGAACCGGACCTGGTCGTCGGACACAGCATGGGAGAGGCCGTGGCCGCGTGCGTGGCCGGTGCCCTGTCCGTGCGGGACGCGGCGCGGGTGATCTGCCGCCGCAGCAGCCTGATGCAGCGCCTCGCGGGCCGCGGCGCGATGCTCGCCACGGAGCTGTCCCCCGCCGAGGCGCACGAGCTCGTCGCGGCGTACGGCGACGATGTGTGCGTGGCGGTGGAGAACTCGCCCAGCGCCACCGTGCTGGCCGGCGACGCCGCCGTACTGGACAAGATCGCCGGCGAGTTGGAGCGGCGCGAGGTCCTGTGCCGCAGGGTCAAGGTCAATGTCGCCTCCCACTCCCCCCTCATGGACGAGATACGCGACGACCTGCTGGCACGGCTGGCGGACGTGGAGCCGGCGGCGCCGCGGACGGAGATGGTCTCCACCGTCCGGTGCGCTTCCGTGCGGGGCGCCGACCTCGACGCGGCCTACTGGGTGGACAATCTGCGCCGTCCGGTGCGCTTCGCCGAAACCGTGCGGCAACTCACCGAGACCCGGGACGTGATCTTCGTGGAGGTCAGCCCGCATCCGTTGCTCGCCCAGGCGATCGACGACGTGCAGAGCGCGGCCGGCGTGGCGCCGAAGGTGGTGACCACGCTGGTCCGGCTGCAGAGCGAGGCGATGGCGACCGCCCGTGCGATGGGCCGGGCGTTCTCCCTCGGCGCCCGGGTCGACTGGCGGCGCTGGTACGGCGACGACAACCGCCGAATACCGCTGCCGTTGTACTCGTGGGACGCGGAGGACCACCGCGTCGAGAGCGTCCCGTCGACGGCTCCGGTGCGACTGTACGAACGTCAGGTCCGGCTGTCGCAGCTGGGCGTCGCGGACCTGGACACGGGTGTGTCGGTGCGCGGACTGGCCCCCGTGCCGCCCGCGGTGTTTCTGCAGGCGGTCGCCGAGGCGGTGCGCGACCTGGTCGGCGAAGGACCGGTCGAGCTGCTCGACACCCGCATCGGTGACGGGCTGCCGCTCCTGTCCGACGCTCCGCGGACCACGGTGCGGATCCGGTTGGATCGATCGGCCGGGGCAGGGGACCCGCTGGCCGGGGAGAGGAAACCCCCTACGGGAGAGGGGGAGTTCACCTTCGCGGTCGAGGTGGTCCCCGAGGGGTCCGGCGCGCCCGGCCTGTGCGTCGTGGGAACCGCACGGGCGGCGGCGACACCGGCCCACGCCCCCGGGCTCGCCCCGCTGGACGGCGCGCTGACCCGGTGCGGCGAGTACGTGCCCGGCGCCGAGTTCTACCGGCGGGCGGAGGCCCGCGGGTACTCCGTCGCCCCGGCGCTGCGCACCGTAGGGCAGGTGTGGCGGCGGGAGGGCGAGGCGGTGGCTCGGTTGCACGCGCCCTCGGGCGCGGTGAGCGGCGCTCTGGAGGCCGGTCTGCTGGCCATGCTGGGAGCCTGGCCGCACTGCACGGCGGCGGACGACCCGACGCGGGCCCATCTGCCCCTTTCCTTCGCCCGCGTCCTGCTGGCCGACGCACCCGGCGGCGAGTTCTGGAGCACGGCCCGCTCGGCCCCCGAAGCCGACCGGGACCGTACCCGCTGCGATGTCCTGCTCACCGCGCCGGACGGGCGCGTGCTCGCCGAGTTCGAGGGCATCGCGATGGTCCGGGCGCCGGGCCGGTCCGACGCGGCGCACCACGAACCCGACGCGATGACGGCGGCCACCGCGCCGCCGCCCGCGGCGCTGCCTCCCGTCGAGCGGGCTCCCGTCGAGCGGGATCCCCTGCCGAATCCGGGCGCCGGCCGGTCGCACGCCTCCCGGCCGCCCGCGGAGCGCCTCTTCATCCACACCGCGACGATGCTCGGCACCACCGTCGACCGGGTCGATCCACGGCGGTCGCTGCGCGACCTGGGCCTCGACTCGCTGATGGCGACCCAGCTCAGGCGCATCCTGCACCGGGAACTCGGGGTGGATCTCCCGACCAGCCGTCTGCTGGGCGACGAGAGCGCCGCCGCCATCGCGGCCGACCTCCGCGAGGAGGCGGCGCCCGAGTCCCTGAGCCGCTGAGGCCTGCCCTGTCGACCAGGTCGCCGTCAGCCGGAGCGGTCGTACCGCGATGCACGCGGTACGACCGCTCCGGCGTTCAACGCGTCACGTACCGCACCTAGAACCGCAATGCATTAATGGACTACGGTATACCGATACGGTCGCCGTGGACCCGGTCTCTTGGCACGACGGTAGGGATGCCCGTCGTCGACTCCGAAGGTTCGCGGAGGCGTCCGCGCGGAGCCGAGAGAAAGAGAGAGCCGATGACGGTTGAGAATTCCCAGCCCGTACGTCCCCCCGGCCGGCGGGAACGGAGCAGGCAGCGCATGCATGACCGCCTGTACACGGCAGCTCTGGAGCTCTTCGCCGAGCAGGGGTACGAACGCACGACGATCGACCAGATCGCGGAACGCGCCGATGTCGCCCGGGGAACGTTCTTCAATCACTTCCAGCGCAAGGAAGACGTCGTCACGACGTGGGCGGAGCAGCGCCAGGACAACCTACGGGCCTTCATGGACAAGTCGCTCTCGCACAAGGACGACGACGCCACCGTCCAGCTGGAGCGGTGCATGGCCGCCCTGGCCGACTTCAACGAAGCGGAGCCGGACCTCACCCGGGTGATGCTGACCGCCTGGGTCCGGTCGGGCCAGCCCCTCCTCGAGGAGCCCGACTACGCGGGGCACGTCTTCACCCGGGTCATCACGATGGGGCAGACCCGCGGGGACATCGCCCGCGACATCGACCCGGTGGTGGCGGGCAACATGCTGCGCGACGCCTACCTGGGGCTTCTCTACCGCTGGACGCAGGCCGCCGACGGCAGAGCCCCCCTGCACGTCGAACTGCGCGCCCTCCTGCGGATCGCGCTCACCGGCGTCCTCTCCTGGACCCGCACCTCGAACGCGCCCCTTCGGGACCGCTGACGGCACCGGCCGCAACGAGCGAACCCCGCCTCCGGAATACCGGAGGCGGGGTTCTGTGGAGCGCCGGGCAGGCCTTGCACCTGCATCTCCCCACAGGAAGCGGGGCGTCTTTCCTTGGACCACCAACGCGAGGCCGGCCACCGAGACTTCCGGCGGTCTGCTCAAGATCAATCATAGCGCATTCCAAGCCACCGACGGCGCACGCGTCAGGCGGCCGAGGGTCGGGCGTACTGGAGAAGGTGGTCGGCGAGCAGGTGCAGAACCGCCTGGCTGTGGTCGCTGTTGCGGTCGACGAGCCAGGTCATGTTCAGGCCGTCGATCACCGAGTGGACGTACCGCGCGAGGATCGGCACGGGCTGCGTCCACTCGATCCCGGCGTTGTCGGCGGCCAGTTCGAGCAGGGAGGCGAAGGCGGCCAGGAAGATCTCGTACTGTCTCCTGGCGATGTTCTCGAAGCCGGGATTGCGCAGCGCGTACTGGGTGAGCTCGTAACTGATCTGGTGCTCGCCGGGGTTGGCCTCGAAACCCTTCCAGAACGCGTGCAGGCTGTCGAGGACGCTGTCGCGGATGTCCCTGTGTGGCGCGAACAGGCCCCGGACCTCGGCGACGTAGCGCTCGGTGAGGGTCTCGGTGACGCGTTCGAGGAGCTGCGCCCTGGAGTCGAAGCAGTAGTGGAAGGCCCCGAGGGTCATACCGGCCTCGTTGACGATCGCACGGGTGGTGGCCTTGGCCACGCCGTCACGCGTCATGACCCGGATCGCGGCCTCGAGGAGCTCGGCCCTCCGGTCGCTCGCCGCCATACGGGACACACGATCTCCCCTCTTCACCTGCGGGTTCGTCCGCCAGGATAGCCAGACCCACGGGCCACGCGTCGGCTCGGAGCGCGGATCCGCCCAGAAGTAAGTCAAGCGTCCAAGACTCTTGACTTACTTCCGCGTGGTGGGCGACCGTAGCGGAACCCGACGCCTGGCACGAGCCCCCTCAGGAGGCGGAAGTGCGACCGCAAGCCACTGTCGTTCTGGACGGATTCGGCACGCTGGAGTCCCTGCGCTGGCACGACGGCGCGCTGTGGTTCTGCGACTTCGCCCACGGGACGGTGCACCGCTGGGACACCCTCGGGAAGCCGGAGACCGTGGTGGAGGTCCCCGGGCGGGCCGGCGGCCTCGGCTGGCTGCCCGACGGACGGATGCTGGTCGTCTCGATGGACGGACGCCGCGTCCACCGCCAGGAGCCGGACGGCTCCCTGGTCGTGCACGCGGACCTCGGGGACATCGCCGGCGGCCCGGTCAACGACATGCTCGTCGACGGGCAGGGCCGCGCCTACGTGGGCAATTTCGGCTTCGACTACCACGGCTTCGTCCGACAGCAACCCAACGCCATGCTCTACGCACCGCCCGGACCGCCCCGGGCCCCGATCGCCTGCCTGTCACCGGAGGGCGAACTGCTGGGCCTGAGCGAGCCGTTGGTGTTCCCCAACGGCTGCTTCCTCATCGACGAGGGACGGACCCTGCTGGTCGCCGAGACACTGGCGATGCGGCTCACCGCACTGCCCGTGCTGCCGGACGGACGCCTCGGCCCGCCACGCCCCTGGGCTCCGCTGGTCCCGGCCTGGCTGTGGAAGTCCCTCAACCATCCCGGGCTGCGCGGCCGGATCACCCGGCGTGTCTCGTCCCTGCTCGACCACCAGGCGATCGCCGACCGCTCCGACACCCCCATCGCCCCGGACGGCATCGCACCGGGCAAGGACGGCACGGCCTGGGTCGCCAACGCGCTGCGCGGCGAGTGCGTCCGGGTCGGCCCCGGCGGCACGATCCTGGACCGCGTCGCCACCAGCCAACGTACGCTCAGCTGCCTGGTCGCGGGCCCGCGCGGCGACACCCTGTACGCCGCCACCGTCCCCACCGACGACCCGGAGCGCGCGGCAGGGCTCAATGGCGCACGGCTGGAGGCGTACGTCCTGCCGTCGTGACCGCGGACGCACGCGCCTTCCCCGCCAGCCGGCCCACCCCTCCGCTCACGGACGCGCGCACTCCGTCCACGGGGCCATTCCCCGCCCGCCTCCTGGGAGTTCACATGCACGGACATCGAACGAGCGACGGCGCCCACGACACTTCGTACGGCGCCCACGACGACACCTCGTACGGCAGCGGCGGCGCAGGTCAGCGGAGGCCGCGATGAGCGTGGTCCTGGTGACCGGCGCCGCCAGTGGGATCGGCGCCGCCACCGCGCGCGAGGCGGTGCGACGCGGCCACCGGGTCGCCCTCGCCGACATCGACCTGGCCGGTGCCACCCGCCTCGCCGACCGACTCGGTCCCGCCGCCTGCGCGATCCCCCTCGACATCCGTGACCAGGACGCCTGGGAGGAGGCCTTCGACGCCGTCGCGGCCCGGCTCGGCCCCGTCGAGGTTCTCGTCAACAACGCCGGGATCATCCACACGGGATACGCACGCCAGTTGTCCCTGGAACAGCACCGCCACATGGTCGAGGTCAACCTGCTCGGCCCGATGACCGGGACGCTGACCGCGCTGCCCCGGATGCGCGCCCAGGGGCGCGGGCACATCATCACCGTCTGCAGCATGAGCTCGTTCCTGCCGCTGTCCGGTTACACCACCTACGGCGCGACCAAGCACGGGCTGCGCGCCTTCCACCACAGCGTGGCGATCGAGGAACGGGGCGGACCGGTGACGTTCAGCATCGTCCACCCGCCGGGCACCCGGACGCCGATGCTGGAGCAGGAGATGGCCGACCCCAGCGCGGTGATCACCTTCGCCGAGAAGCCGCTCACCCCCGAGAAGGTCGCCTCGGTCATCGTCGACGCGATCGTGAAGAAGCCCGTCGAAGTCGTCCACCCCGCCGTCGGCGGACGCGTTCAGCGCATCGCCGGGGTGTTCCCCCGGCTGATGCGCTTCGTGATCCCCAGGGTGGCGGCCATGGCGGAACGCCGCAGTAGGAGCATCGCCCCGGCCACGGCCGTGGTGCGCGAGCGAGGAGACAGCCGATGACCACCGACACCGCCGCCACCCCGGCCCGGTCCGCCCCCGCGGAACAGGGGCGCTTCGACCGGTTGCGGGCGGCGACCGCGGGCCTGGAGCCGCCCTTCGGCGTCATCGATCTGGACGCCTTCGACGCCAACGCCGTCGACCTCGAACGCCGCGCGGGCGGCAAGCCGATACGGCTCGCGAGCAAGTCGCTGCGCTCGCGCGCCCTCATCCGCCGGGCACTCGCGCGCCCCGGCTTCCAGGGCATCCTCGGCTTCACGCTGCCCGAAGCCCTGTGGCTGGCCGAGGAGTTCGAGGACGTCGTCGTCGGCTACCCCACCACCGACGCCACCGCACTGCGCCGGCTGGCCGCCGACGAACGGCTCGCCTCCCGGATCACCCTGATGGTGGACTGCGTCGAGCACCTCGACCTCGTGGACGCCGCGACCGGCCCCCGGCAGACCCGCGTCCGCGTCTGCCTGGAGCTGGACGCCGCCCTGCGACTGGCGGGCGGCCGTCTCCACCTCGGGCCGCGCAGGTCCCCGGTGCACACTCCGCGGGAGGCGGCCGCGTTCGCCCGCGAGGTCGCGGCCCGTCCGGGCTTCGAACTGACCGGGATCATGGGGTACGAGGGCCAGGTCGCCGGCCTCGGCGACAACCAGCCCGGTTCCCTGCTCAGGCGGGCCGTCGTGCGCGCGATGCAGCGTTCCTCCGTCGAGGAACTGCGCCACCGGCGGGAGGCCGCGGTCGCCGCCGTACGCGCCGTCACCCCGCTGCGGTTCGTCAACGGCGGCGGCACCGGCAGCCTGGAGACCACCACGCGGGAGGACGCCGTGACCGAACTCGCGGCGGGCTCCGGCCTGTACGGTCCCGGGCTCTTCGACTTCTACCGGTCCTTCCGGCCCGTCCCCGCCGCGTACTTCGTGCTGCCCGTCGTACGCCGCCCCTCCCCGAAGATCGCGACGCTCCTGGGCGGCGGATGGATCGCGTCAGGGCCGCCCGGCAAGGACCGGCTGCCCACCCTGGCCTGGCCCCCCGGCCTGCGCGTCACCGCCACCGAAGCGGCGGGCGAGGTGCAGACCCCGCTGCTCGGCAAGCCCGCGCAGGTACTGCGCATCGGAGACCGGGTGTGGCTGCGGCACGCCAAGGCCGGGGAACTGTGCGAGCGGGTCGGCGAACTCCACCTGGTCAGCGGCGGCGAGGTGGTCGACACCGTACCGACGTACCGGGGCGAGGGCCGGCACTTCCTGTGACGGCCCGTCCCGCGGGCAAGGTGACACCATGACCCGCGTCACCGACCGAACCGTCCTGATCGTCGGTGCCTCCTCGGGCATCGGCGCGGAGGTGGCACGCCGACTCGCGCGCAACGGCAACCGGCTGGTCATCACGGCACGGCGCGCCCCCGAACTCGCCTCCGTGGCCAAGGAGATCCGAGCAGCGGGCAGCGCCTGCCTCGACATCGCCGCCGACGCCCTGGACCCGGGGGCGGCCTCCGCCGTGGTCGCCGCGTGCGTCGCGGAGTACGGATCCGTCGACATCGCGCTCCTCAACGCCGGCCAGGGACCGGACATGTCCATGGACCAGGTCACCGTGGCCGACATCGCACGGATCACGGCCCTGAACTACGACGTCGTCGTCCACTACCTCGTCCCGCTGATCGCACAGATGAAATCCCAGCGCGACGGAGGCCTGATCGCCCACACCAACTCGCTGGCCGGCCTGATGGGCATCCCCCGCCAGGGCCCCTACTCCGCCGCGAAGGCCGCTGCCCGCACCCTCATCGACACCGCACGCGTCGAACTCGCGCCCCACGGCATCCGGTTCACCAGCGTCCACCCGGGCTTCGTCGCAACCGACCGCGTCGGCGCCGACGGTCTCCCCAAGCCCTTCCAGGTCAGCCAGAACCGCGCGGCCCGACACGTCGTACGCGCCCTGGAAAGAGAACCGGCACAGGCGTACTTCCCCTGGACCACGACAACCCTGGTCCGCACCCTGCGCGCCCTCCCCACGCCGCTCTCCGCCCTGATACTCCGGAAACTGGCCTCGCGCTAGGAGCGGGAGTGGCTTCAGGGTTCGATGACGAGGCGTTCCACGAGGTCGCCGCGGAGCGTGAACCGGTAGCGCAGGTCGACGGTTCCGCCGGGGAAGTCGCCTTCGAGGTGGTGCGTGGCGGTGTAGTGGCTCGGGTCGGTGCGCTCGGCCCCGGTGAGATCGATGGTGTACGTGAACTCGGTCGCCGACCGGTTCAGCCACCGCTCGATGGCGGCGGTGCCCTGGTAGGTGTTGCCGTCGTCGATCACCGTGGCGTCCTGGGTGAACGTGGCGACGGCCGCTGCGGTGTCGTGGGCGCGGTGCGCCGTGAGGTAGCGGGTGATCACCTCGGGCAGGGTGTCCGGAGCGATGGCTCGGGGCTGGTCGTGCTGCATGGCGGGCCTCTCGGTGGTGGCGTCTTTCGGGTGCTGTGAGTGAGGGCGGTTCACACCGTGGGGGTGGTGCCGCCGTCGATGACGTACTCGGCGCCGACAATGGCCGAGGCGCGGTCGGAGACGAGGAAGGCGACGAGTTCGGCCACTTCCTCGGGACGGTTGGGACGGCCGAGGGGGATGCCGCCGAGGGAGTCCATGAGCCGGGCCAGTGCCGCGTCCTGGGTGATGCCGGCGTCGTGGGCGATCCTGGCGACCAGGTTGTCGGCGGCGGTGGTCTGGACGAAGCCGGGCGAGACGGTGTTGACCCGGATGCCGTGCGGGGCGACCTCGTTGGCGAGGCCTTTGCTGTAGGTGGTCAGGGCGGCCTTGGCGGCGGCGTAGGCGAGGGTTCCGTTCCACAGCGGCATGCGGCGCTGGATCGATGTGATGTGCACGATGGCGCCCTTTCCGGCCGCGATCATGCCGGGCAGCAGTCCGCGGTCCAGGCGGACGGCGGCCAGCAGGTTGACGTTCAGTTCCCTGGCCCAGTCGTCCTCGCCGAGTGCCGCGAAGCCCCCGGCGGGCGCCTCGGAGCCGCCGAGGGTGTTGACCAGGATGTCGACACCTCCGAACCGGGCCTCCACCTCGCCGACCACCCGTGCGGCGCCGTCGGCCGTGGACAGGTCGGCGGCGATGAACGTCTTCTCCTCGACCTCGTCGGGACGGCTGCGGGCGGTGACGAGTACGGTCGCCCCGGCCTGGGCCAGGCGCCGGGCGATGGCGGCGCCAGTGCCTTGGGTGCCGCCCGTGACCAGGGCGCGACGGCCCTCGAGGGATTCGCCGGGGTGGGTGGCCATGGTGCGCTCCGTTCCCGGGTGCGGGCAGGCCGAACACCGCCGCCCCGTTACTGCTAAAATGGAAGCTAGTGACTTCGACTTTAGCAGTAACCGAGAGGATGGTCGCCGTGGCGAGCCGGATCAGGCTGGAGGACCGGGAGTGCCCGCTGTCCACGACGGTGGAACACGTGGGCGAGTGGTGGACGCTGCTGATCCTCCACGACGCCTTCGACGGCTACACCCGCTTCGACCAGTTCCAGGAGAACCTGGGAATCTCCTCCAGCATGCTCACGGCCCGGCTCAAGAGCCTCGTCGCGGATAAACTGCTGGAGCGTCGGCCGTACCAGACCAACCCCGTACGCCACGAGTACGTCCTGACGGAGTTCGGTCGCTCGCTGCGCCCGGTGATAGTCGCCTTGGCCGCCTGGGGCAACTCCCGGCTGGCGCCGCAGGACCGCAGCATGATCCTCGTCGACGCGGACAGCGGCGAGGAGGTCGAGCCCGTCGTCGTCGACGCCAGGACCGGCCGCCGGCTCGACGACAGCGACGCCTTCGTCTTCACGGCAGGCCCGGCGGCGAGCCCCGCCATGCGCGACCGCTACCCGAACGGGTCGACGACGCAGAGGTGAGCGGCCCCGACGGCTGAGCACCGCCTCCGCGACCGCTCAGCCGGGCGGCAGGGGGTGATGGCCGGGCGGCTGCGCGTCCCGATGGGGCAGCTCGCGTCCCAGGCGGGCGAGCGGGGACAGGGCCATCAGCACCGGGGACAGCATCATGCCGGCGGCCGTCACCAGGAGGCTGGTACGCAGCCCCCACTCCCCCGCGAGAAAGCCGCCGAGCAGTGAGCCGAGCGGGGCGGCCCCCATGCCGACGAAGGTGATCGTCGCGGCCACGCGGCCCTGCATCCCGTCCGGGGTGACGGCCTGCCGCACGGCCATGACCGTGACGTTCACCAGTTGACCGAAGGTCCCGAACACGAAGTTGACCGCGACGAGCGAGGGGATCGTCACCGCGGAGGGGCCGCTCAGCGCGGGCACGCACAGCATCACGCCGTCGCCGAGCGCCGCCGCCGACACGAGCACCACGCCGTGACCGAACCGGCCCGGGAGCCGGGCGGCCAGCACAGAACCCAGGAGCGCGCCCGGCCCCGTGGCGGCGAGTGTCAGCCCCACGACGCTGCCCGACAGGTGCAAGTCCCGTGGCAGGAAGAGCAGATAGCCGGTCATCATCGCCGCGAAGGAGAACTGGAAGGCGGCCGAGGCCAGGCCCACGGTCCGCAGCCAGGTGTCCGCGGCGACGAAGCGCAGGCCCTCGTGGATCCGCCGCCAGACCCTAGGGGCCCGTCCCGACCTCTCGGGGACCGATTCGCGGCGCCGGATCCGCCGGATCGAAAGGAACGATCCCGCGAAGGACAGGGCGCAGGACGCGGCGGCGATCGGCGCCGACAGAAGGGACACGAGCGCGCCGCCCAGGGCGGGGCCGACGATCTGCGCCGCCGAACGGCTGCCCTCGATCGCGCTGGTGGCCCACGTCAACCGGTCGCGTTCCACCAGTCGTACGAGAGAGGCCTGGTACGACACGTCGAAGAACACCGACAGGGCCCCGACCGTGAAGGCGACCACGAGCAGCGCCGGCAGGCCGAGCCCGCCGAGGAGCCCGGCCAGGGCGGCGCCGCCCAGCGCCAGGGCCCGGCCGAGGTCCGCCAGCACCATCACCGTGCGGGTCCGCCATCGGTCCACCCACGCGCCGACGAGGAGCGCGAGCAGCAGGGTCGGTGCCTGCCCCACCGCGCGGAGGACGCCCAACCGGCCGGCATCGGCGTGGAGTGTCAGAACCGCGATCAGCGGAAGGACCACCAGACTCGCGTGTTCGCCGAGTTGGGAGGCCGTCTGCCCCACCCACAGCCGGCGGAAGTCGGCGTCGCGCCGGAGGGCCGGCGCAACAGGACGCCCCGAGCCGGACGCGGAGGATGGGGAGGATGGGGAGGGAGATGAGGCGGAGGAGGAAGAGGAAGACGAAGAGGACGAGGACGGCGGACAAGAGGAAGCGTCCGGCACAGGAAACCCCTTGGGTCGCGCAAGACAGAGCCCGCCACCCGGCGCACGTCGAGGACGCCGACGGTTCAGGTGGGGGAAGGCTCGCTGTGCCGCGCATCAAGGGCAGCACGCGATGACGGGCCACTCAGGGCCTACGACGTCAACGCGCGCTCGGACGACCGGGCATGTCTCGACTCCTCAGGGATCACACTCGCTGCCCGCACCCTAACGTCCGACTGATCGGCGCGAAAGGGGAATAACTACGCGGCAGTTGAGGTGTTCAGGTCCCGGTTGACGGCGCGGGCGGCGCCCTCGACGGTCGCGACGCCGTCGGCCATCGTGCGGTTGTCCTGGGAGAGCACGGCCATTCCGTAGTCGTGACCGCCGCCGGTGAACACACCGACGCTGTGCACCCGCCAGCCGTGGGTGTCGCGCGGCAGCCAGCCGTTCTTGACCTGAACGGTCGCCGTCGCGGGGGCCCCGGCGGGCGTTCCCCAACGCTGCTCGGGGACGACCCGGTTCATGAGCCGGAGGGCGTAGGTACGCGCGCCCTGGTCGAGGACGGAGTTGTCCGAGGTGAGCAGTCGGAGCAGCTTCAGCTGGTCCTCGGCCGTGACCTGGGTGTGCCCCCAGTAGCCCTTGGGCCCGGGGACGGTGTCCCCCATCCCGGCCAGGGTCAGGAAGTGTTGGATGCCGGCGTGGCCGATCTGGTGCCACAGGGCGTTCGTCGCGTCGTTGTCCGACTTGGTGATCATGGCGGTGGTCAGTTCCACCTCGTGGGCGGTCAGGGCCCTGTGCTGCTCCATGGCCTGGCGCAGCAGCGCCCCCAGTATCGTGACCTTGACCACGCTCGCCGAGTCGAAGGCGGTGTCGGCCCGGAAGTCGCACGAGGTCCCCGTGGTGCGGTCGTACAGCGCGAGCGCCGCGGCGTGCTCCCGCCCCTGCAGGGCACCCGCGATGTCCTTGGACAGCTGGGCGGCGAGCCCTGGCCGCTGCGAGGTGCACGTCACCTGGGAGCCGCCGACGGCGGCGGTGGCTTCGGAGGTGGCGTCGGCGGTGCTCGCCTGGGCCGGGGTGGCGGCGAAGAGCGCCGTGAGCACCGACCCGGCGACCGCGGTCGCGGCCAGTCCGCGCCGCGCGCGGCGCAGTGCGTGCGTGTCCGGCATAAGGATTCCCTGCTCTGTGTCTGCGGTCACATCGGGAGCCCATGCGTGGGCCCATCCCGATTCCCGAATGACGGCGACGCTACAGGGGCGGAAGAGACCCCGGTGCACGGTAAATAGGCGTATGTCCGAATTGAGAGGTTTTTAGCCGTGTGACATTCATCAACCCATTCATCCCTGCGGATGGTGGTCACACCTGGGGGGACGCCGGAGAACCAGCCTTCGTCACGGTTCGCCGGCGGCGTGGCACGGGCCCCAGCAGGACGTAGCCCGCCGAACCGGCGGCGAAGGCCAGCCGGATCAGGCCGCAGACACGGTCCGAGGGCACCAACAGGGTGCTGCCGTACAGCGAGAGCAGGGCGATCCAGCTCCACCACGGCACCAGGCGACGCTGCCCGACCGCGTCCCACAGCAGGGTGCCGAGCAGGATCGAGGCGCTGTAGTACGTGTAGACACTCGGGTCCAGCGCGATGCGGGCATCGGCGCCGAGCAGCACGACCGCGGGCCAGCGGCCTCTGCGTACCGCCAACGCGCCGAGACCGAGTCCCAGGAGTACTTGGGCCGGGCGGTCCCACCAGGGCGTGGCCGGGGCCAGGACGCCCAGCCAACGCAGCGCCGAGGCGGGCTGGTTGGCGATGGTGAATCTCGCGGCGGCGGCCGAGTTGAGATGGGTGACGTAGAACGGCAGCCACGCCACGGCCACCAGGCCGACCGTCCAGAGCGCGGAGTTGCGTCGTTGCGCGGCCGGCAGCGCGAGCAGCAGAGCCGCGAACGCCAGCGCCCAGGGTTTGGAATCCACCGCCAGCGCGAGCATGATGCCCACCGTGCGCCCTTGGCCCCGCACCAGGGCACGTACGGCCAGGGTGGTGAAGAACAGCGCGAGTACGTCGTCCAAGTGGGCGAAGCGGACCGCCACTTCGACCCACATGGGAATGAAGGCCACCCCCGCGACGAGCACCCGCTGCTGGAGTCGGCGGTGGTTGAGTCCCGTGCCGCGGTTGTGGTCGGCCGCACTGCGGCCGACCAGAACCAACATGTAGAGGCCGAGCGCGGACATCACCGCCTCCGCCAGCACCTCCGCCAGGTGGGGTGGCAGCGGGGCGAACAGCGCGGCCGCCAGAAAGCTCACGGGGCCGATCTGCAACTCCGGATGGTTGGCGTAGATACCGAGGCCGCCACCCGGAACGGCGCCGAAGAGCAGCTCGCCTCCGGTGCGCAGGTAGTGCCAGGAGATCCCCCCGTGTCTCTGCACCAGCAGGAACCAGAGCAACGTCCACGCCGCCAGGACGACGATATGGGGTCGTATGCCCTTGCGTTCCTGTCGCATGACCCAGGGGACGGCCCGTCCCGCCGCGCGGCCACCCGTTCCACGGTGACGTTGCTCCAGGTCCTGCGCCTGTGTCGATCCCCCCACGTCCTCGCGGCTCTCGTCCCACCGCACAGGCGCCTACCGCGCCGACTGATCGGCAACGTCACGGACCGGCACGCACCGGTCCCCCACTGGAAGATCCGCGCCTTCCATCAACACCCCTTGTCGTTCCCCCACCCGCGGCACAGACCGCGGGCGGCTCCCCCGCGGGCTCCGGCACTCAACCGCCTGCCGCCACGACAACCACTCTCAGGTGCGAGGCACCGAACTCGCGTTGTCCGTAACGCCGGAGACATGTTCCGAGGGCCTGGTCATGGCCCTCGCTGCTTGCCCGCGCTTACGGATCAACCCTAGACATACATTCGGGCGCGACCTGCAACACAGGGGAAACACACACCCCACTCTCACCAGCCGCGCTGTTCGGCCGACGCACGAGAGGCCGCGGCGAGGACCCCGTCGAGGATGACGTCCAGAGCCCAGTCGGTACGGCTCGGGCCGTCTCCCGACACGAGCGTGTCGCCGAGCCGGGCGATGTGGGGGTAGCGCGCCGGGTCCGCGGTGGCGATCTTCGCGGCCAGGGCGGAGAACTCGTCGGCCTCCTGCGTGGCGGACTTCGGGGAGCTGTGCTCGACGGCCACGGCGGTCGGGTGCAGCAGCAGGAGGTCCATGGCCCAGGCCGCTTCCCGGCCCGACACCCCGCCCTCGTCGAGGAGGCCGAGGATCGCGTCGGCCAGCGCCAGGTAGTTCGGGCCGCTCGGCTGCGTGGACATCGCCATCCGGGCGATCTCCGGGTGCCGGAAGAGCACCTCTCCATAGCTGACCAGCAGCGCCTTCAACCGGTCCCGCCAGGTCCCGGCCTCCGGCGCGGGCACCTTCACCGGCCCCAACAGGGAGTCGAGGATCTGCGCGTGCAGGTCCCCCGTGTTGCGGACGTAGACGTAGAGCGACGCGGGCCCGGTGTCGAGGGCCGCGGCGATGCGGCGCATCGTCACCTTGCCCAGTCCCTCCTCACGAAGGATCGCCAGTGCGGCGTCGATGATTCCCTGCCTGGTCAGGGCGGGCTTCGCCGGGCGTTCCCGTCGGCTGATCGGAGCGGACTTCTCTGGAGTCATACCGCACAAGCATAACGAACATGTTCGTGAAAAACAAGTTCGTATCGAACGGTGCGAGCACACGGCGCAGGCACACGGCGCGCCGGACACCGCCACGGGGTCGTTCACGCCCGCGCCTCGGGCGTGAACGACCCCGCAGTCCTCACACCGCGATCCCGTTCAGCTCGGCCAGCTCCTTCTCGGGAAGGACCAGGGCGGCAGCGGCGATGTTGTCACGCAGGTGTGCCACCGAGGAGGTGCCGGGGATGAGCAGGATGTTCGGGGAACGCCGCAACAGCCAGGCCAGGGCGACGGCGACCGAGGTGGTCTCCAGCCGGCCCGCGACCGCGTGCAGGGTGTCCGACTGCAGCGGGGAGAAACCGCCGATGGGGAAGTAGGGCACGTAGGCGATGCCCTGCTCGGCCAGGGAGTCGATCAGCGCGTCGTCCGCGCGGTTCGCGAGGTTGTAGAAGTTCTGCACACACACGACGGGCGCGATGGACTGGGCTTCCTTGATCTGCTCGGCGGAGACGTTGCTGACACCGAGATGCCTGATCAACCCCTCCTGCT
Organism: Streptomyces olivochromogenes; assembly: GCF_001514115.1. GTDB lineage: Bacteria > Actinomycetota > Actinomycetes > Streptomycetales > Streptomycetaceae > Streptomyces > Streptomyces olivochromogenes. The sequence continues at coordinate 72,192 of NZ_KQ948459.1, read as the reverse complement.
GGAGCTCCGCGAGCACGGTGAACGGTTCGGCGAGCGAACCCGGCTCGGGGGCGTCGAGCCCTCCGACCCGCAGGTTGACGACGTCGAGTGCGTCCAGGCCGAGGTTCTCGAGGTTGCTGTGCACGGCCTGGCGCAGCTCGTCGCGCGACAGCGCCTTCGGCCAGCCTCCCTCGGCATCCCGCAGTGCTCCGACCTTAGTCACGAGGTGCAGGCCGGCCGGGTAGGGGTGCAGCGCTTCCTTGATGATCTGGTTGGTGACGTACGGGCCGTAGAAGTCGGAGGTGTCGATGTGTGTGATCCCCCGCTCGACCGCCTCGCGCAGAACGGCCACGGCGGCGTCCCGGTCGGCCGGCGGCCCGAACACGTGCGGTCCGGCGAGCTGCATGGCGCCGTAGCCCATGCGGGTGACCGTCAGGTCCTTGGCCATGGTGAACGTTCCGCCGGGGGGTGACTGCACGGTCATGTCGATGCTCCTGTTTGTTCGGTGGGGCGGTGGGGCTGAGTCTCGGTCGCAGGGTCCGGCGCACGTACGTGGTGACCTACCGGATCGGACTACCAGGGAAGGGTGCCTTCGGCGTCGAAGAAGCCCCCGGTGGGACCGTCGGGGCCGATCTGCGCCGTCCGTACGATGATCTCGGCGCCCTGCTCGACGGTCTGGATGCCGGTGTTCCCGTTCAGGTCGGTCTTGGTGAAGCCGGGCTCCACCGCGTTGATCCGCATGTTCGGGAACGCCTTCGCGTACTGCACGGTGATCATGTTGACGGTGGTCTTCGAAGCCGGGTAGGCGACGCCCGGGTAGGCGTACGCCGGGGTGCCCGCATCGCTCACGCGGGCCAGTGAGGCCAGCCCACTGCTGACGTTGACCACCACCGGGGCGGCCGAGGCCTGGAGCAGCGGGAGGAAGGCGTGGGTGACGCGCACCATGCCGAAGACGTTCGTCTCGAACGTCTCCCGCATCACGTCGGCGGTCACGTCCGCGGCGCCGATCACGGAGTTGCCCTCGCCCCTCGACTCGATGCCCGCGTTGTTGATCAGTACGTCGAGCCCGCCCTCGGCCTCGACGGCCTTCACGGCGGCCCGCACCGACGCGTCGTCGGTGACATCGAGCTGGACGGCGCGGGCGCCCAGCTGTTCGGCGGCCCGGCGTCCGCGTTCGGCGTCCCGGCTGCCGACGTAGACCGTGTGGCCCGCGGCGACGAGCCGGCGGGCGGTCTCGTAGCCGAGCCCCTTGTTCGCTCCGGTGATGAGTGTGGTCGTCATGACTCCACCCTGCGACCGGACGATGCGCACAACCAGTAGCCCGGCTTTCCTGGGACTGCCGGTACCAGGCTCTTACGCCTCCGGCGGCGCGCCGGGAATCCGTCTGCGCAGGACGTCGGCCCGGGCCACGGGGCGACAGCGGGGCCCCTGCCGAACAGACCGCACCACGAGTGCCAGACTGCACAAAGGGACCGTCGCGATCATGTGGCCGTCGGGGATCCGCGCGGCACCCCGAAACGCCCGGAAGACGCCCTGGAGACACCCGAGAGAAGAAGAGGGACGCCCATGACCGATGTACGTGAAGTACGCGGAACCTCCGTGAACATCCCCACCCCGGACGGCTCGGCCGACGCCTATCTGGCCCACCCCGACGACAACGCCGCCCACCCCGCGGTGCTGTTCTACATGGACGCCATCGGACTGCGCCCCCGGCTGAAGGAGATGGCCGACCGGCTCGCCGGGGCCGGCTACACCGTGCTGGTTCCCAACCTCCTCTACCGCCACGGGCCGGCCCCGGTGGTCGAGCTGCCCGACTTCATCGACGCGGCTCACCGCCCGGCACTGTTCGAGCAACTCATGCCGATCATCCAGGAGTTGACCCCCGAACTGGCCATGCGCGACGCCGAGGCCTATCTGTCCTGGCTGGCGGCCTGCCCGCAGGCCGCCGACGGACCGGTCGGCACCACCGGCTACTGCATGGGCGCCGGCCTGGCCCTGCGCACCGCAGGCACCTACCCCGAGCGGGTCGCGGCCGCGGCCGGCTTCCACGGCGCCCGGCTGGCGACCGACGCGCCCGACAGCCCGCACCTGCTCGCCGACCGGGTCACCGCGGAGCTGTACTTCGGCCACGCCGACCAGGACGCCTCCCTGCCTCCCGAGCAGATCGAGCGCCTCGACAAGGCGCTCACCGAGGCGGGTGTCCGCCACCGCGGCGAGCTCTACACCGGCGCGCACCACGGCTACACCATGGCCGACACCGCCGCGTACGACGCCGAGGCCACCGAACGCCACTGGGCAGCCCTGCTCGACCTCTTCGACCGCGCCCTCTGAACACACCGCTCCTGCCATCACGGGGACGACCGTCCCCGGTCGGGGACCCTCAGCGCGGTCGATTCCCCGTACCCCGCGTACGACCCTCACCCCGTGGCGGGAACAGCCGCTCCAGGCCACTGCGGGACCATGCCGAGAAAAGCAGGGCGCCGAGGGCATCCCACAGTCTTCGGCAGCGCCCGTGCAGCACCGCCAGGACGATCGCGGCGCCCACAGCGATCAGGTGCTCACGGCCTGCCAGATTGGGTTTGACGATCGACTCCCACACCATCGAGCCGCCGGTGAGCGCGAACACGATGGGCGCGCGCCGGATGACCGAGAGGTAGGTGAACAGTCCCACCACCGCGGCAGAGGGTCCGGTGTCGAGCACCTGCCCGATCTCGGGCGGCAGGCCGATCCCCCACCAGCCCGGGCCGAGCGCGATCATCACGCGGACCGTGAGGGTGCCGGCCAGGGTGGTGGCGTACGCGATGGCCAGTGTCCGGGGCCGGCCGAGGGCGAGTTCCGCGAGAGCGAAGGCGAAGAACAGCTGGGTGATGCCCGCCCACACGGGAAGGTCGAGGGCGGGCACGTACAGCGACACCGGAGTACGCAGCAGGGCCAGGGGCAGCGGCAGACAGGCCTTCACTCCGCCGATCAGCCGCACGATCACCGCACCGGTGGGATGTTGGGCGAGCGCGTGGAAGAAGATGACCCCGAAGACGGCCACGAACGCCAGCAGGAGTCCGGACAGCCCACGGCGCACGAGTTGCCGTAACGGATCCACGACGATGCCGTACCACTCGCCGTACAGCGTGCGCCCGACGAACCACGCGAACCGGCGCAGCGGGCCGCGCGGCCGCACTCCCGCGTCGTCACTCGCGGCGGACGGCGACCGGTCGTCGTCGAACCCGTCGCCGTCCGCATGGCCGTCCCCGGTGTCACCGCGACGCTCGTCGACCGCCCAACCCAATGGTCTCTCCCCCAATCCCCCACAGGACGCCTCATCGTATAGAGCGACAAAGCCCGCACCACGGAGCCCCCGGCCAGGGCCTGTTGCCCGTCTTTTTGATCCGTGTTCCGTTGTGACAGGGGGTGACGCGCGCGCCGTTGCGACGTGTTGTGTGCGGTCGTGATGATGGGACGCATCGTGTGAGCAGGGGGACGGGGCGGGAGAGCCGCGCGTTCCGAGGTCACGGCTTTCGCACTACGCGGAGATGGCGGGCCGACCGGCCGTGCCGGAGCCCGTGACATCTTCGCGGGAGCGTCCACGGGACGTGCTGGACGGTCCCGAGGTGGCCGCTCGCCGACGGGAGTTCGCCGCGCTGCTGGGGGAGTTCCGCCGCACCCCGGTGCTGGTGCCGCTGGGCGAGGGGCCCGGTCCGGACGACGAGCGCGGCTTCCTGACCGCGGATCTGAACGGCATCCGCTTCATCCTGACCATGGGCGGCCCAAGTGGCTGAACGTCCTGGAGCGCGGTGGTCTCCGTGTGCTGGAGACCGCCGTGCCACAGGAGAGCTCCCCCCGTGAACACGGCCATCTACTTCGTCATCGGGTTCGAGGTCGAGCCGGTCGCCGTCATCCCCGCCTCCTCGCCCCGTGCCGCCGACGAGCTGGACGAGGAGTGACACCAATGCGCTTCGGCAAGTGCGCGGTACGGCCACAAGGGCGAGTTCCTCATCCTTCCGCCCCCATCGGGCGGAAGTGAGATCGGCTGGGTGGCAGTCACGCCGCCTCGGCCGAGGAAGACGACTACTGGGTCGTACAGCACGAATTCTCCTGACGGCACGGCCCTGTTCGCGGACCGGAACTGCGGCCCGGTGCCAGTGCCAGATGTCAGGTGCCAGGTGTCAGGTGCTCCTGCTGATGGTCAGTCGGACACCGCCTCCTGCTGCGGCTCGGCCGGCGCGGGCTCCGAGGTGACTGCCGTGGTGTAGAAGACCGACGAGCCCTGCTTGGTGCGGTGCGCGTTGCTCTTGGCCACCAGACCTTCGAGGGTGGTGCGCACGACGGTGGTCTTCACGCTCCGGTCGGGGTGGGCCTGCGTGAGCGCGGTGGTGATCTCGGCGGCGGAACGCGGCTCGCTCTGCTTCTCCAGGTGCCCTCGGATCAGCTCGACGAGGGTCGGCTTGGCCGCTGCCGTGGACGCCTTCACGGATGAGGCCTTGGCGGCGGGCTTCTTGGGCGCCGTCTTCTTCGCGCTCGTGACGGCCGCCTTCTTCCCCTTGCTCTGCTTGGGTTCGGCAGAGGCCTGGTGAGGCACGGAGGGCACAGCTGCGGCCTCCGCCCCGGGGGCCGGGCTGGGACCGCCGAGCGCGTCCTGCATGTTCACCAGCACGGTGTGATCGTGCTGCAGGGCACGCAACTGCTCCTGCAGGGCTTCGACCTCCGCAGCGACACGCTCCTGCTCCTTGGCATTGCGCTCAAGGTCACCCGTCACCTGGGCGATGTACTGCGACGTGAGTTCTGTGGACTGGGAAGTGGAGCTGACTTCGGACATGACATGGGCCAATCACTCGCAGGACACAACTGCCACGGCCTGCAGCAGTGTAGAGATAGTACGCACGAGTGGAACCGGATGCTCCTGTCGCGCGACTATGTGCGACACATGTGTTCCCTGGCCGACTCATGTGCTAGTGCGGCCGATCCGCCATGTGGCCTTCGATCGTGGGAAGTTGGCCGCCCTCGTCACCCGTGAGCGTCGACCTCGTGAACCTTGGTCCCGAGTGCGGTGACCGGTGAGCACGGATGTGACCACTTCGGTGCGGGACCGCGGCCCGGTGCGTGCGAACAGCCGGGACAGCCGGCCCGCGACCGCGTCCTCACTGAGCCGCGGCACCGTGGCGATCAGGCCGTTGGTCAGCCCTTCGGCGATCAGGATCGCGAGGAGTTCCTCGTTTCGGGTGGTGGCCTGCAGTGATCCCGGCCTCGCACATGGCGGTTCTGGTGCGGAAGCGCGACAGTGCGGCGCAGGTGTCCCCCGAACGGTTCGTACGCCTCGTGGAGCAGCGTGGGCCGCCCCACGCCCGCTTCGGCGGCGGCGACAAGGGTCACCGCCGTCTCGAACGGCCGGCCACGCGAGCGCGCCAGGTCCACCGCTTCACGCAGGTTCTCCTGGGCGGTGCCGGGAGCGTCCTGCCGCAGGGCCCGGGCCGACGCGAGCAGACACCTCAGCCGTGTCCTTCCGCCGCCCATCCGGTCGGAGATGCGTTCGAGGCGTTCCAGACAGGTCATCGCGTGACTCGTGTGTCCCTCTTCCGTGTGAACCTCGGCCAGGTAGGCCCACAGTTCGTCCGGGGCGACCTGTCCGTGGGCGTGCGGGTCCCAGCCGCTGAGCAGCTCGTCGAACATGCTCGTGCCCAACGCGTACACGTGGTCGGCACCGATGTACGACGCCTCCGGCAGGGCCAGTGCCCGCCAGTCCACGCTGCGCTGCTGGGACGCGACCGGCTCGCCCACCACGACCTCCTGATCGACAGGTCGGGAGAGGCGGGCAGGTTTTCAGGCGTGGGGACTACGCGCCACGACGAACCCGAGCGGCCTTGCGGGCCTCGGCCGTCTGACGCGCCTCGGCGGCCCGGCGGGACTCGCCACCGGCGCGTCCCGGACGGGTGCCCAGGCCCCGGAAGGGGGCACCGCCGCGCTCGGGTCGTTCCGCGACCGGCCGGCTGCCGCCGATGGGAACCCCGGAGGGAGCCTGTGCGCCGGTGATACGGCTCAACTCCGCCTCGCCGGAACGGACCTGGGTGATGTGAGGCCGGATGCCCGCGTCGGACATGAGACGGATCATGTCGCGGCGCTGGCCGGGCAGAACGAGCGTGACGACACTGCCGGACTCACCGGCGCGGGCGGTACGGCCGCCTCGGTGCAGGTAGTCCTTGTGGTCACTGGGCGGGTCGACGTTGACGACGAGGTCGAGGTCGTCGACATGGATGCCGCGGGCGGCGACGTTGGTCGCCACCAGGACCGTGATGTGACCGGTCTTGAACTGGGCCAGTGTGCGCGTGCGCTGGGGCTGCGACTTGCCGCTGTGCAGTGCCGCGGCCTTCACACCACTGCCCAGCAGGTGCCTGGTGAACTGGTCGACGGCGTGCTTGGTGTCCAGGAACATGAGCACGCGCCCGTCGCGGGCGGCGATCTCGGTGGCGGTGGCGTACTTGTCGGCGCCATGCACCTGCAGCACGTGATGCTCCATCGTGGTCACCGCGCCCGCCGAGGGATCGACCGAGTGGACCACCGGGTCATGGAGATATCGACGGACCAGGAGGTCGATGTTGCGGTCGAGCGTGGCGGAGAACAAGAGTCGCTGACCGTCGGGGCGCACCTGGTCCAGCAGCTCGGTGACCTGGGGCATGAAACCCATGTCGGCCATCTGGTCGGCCTCGTCCAGGACGGTGATGCTCACCCGGTCGAGGCGGCAGTCATTGCGCTCGACGAGATCGGTGAGGCGGCCCGGGGTCGCGACGACGACCTCGGCCCCGGCCCGCAGCGCGGCGGCCTGCCGCCCGATCGACATACCACCGACCACGGTGGCCAGCCGCACCTTCAGCAACTGGGCGTACGGGGTGAGCGCATCGGAGACCTGCTGGGCCAGCTCGCGGGTGGGAACGAGGATCAGGGCGCGCGGCTTGCGGGCCTCGGCCCGCTGTCCTGCCGTGCGCACGAGGAGCGCGAGGCCGAAGGCGAGCGTCTTGCCCGATCCGGTGCGCCCGCGGCCCAGGACGTCGCGTCCCGCGAGGGAGTTCGGCAGCGTGGCGGCCTGGATCGGGAACGGTTCGTTCACGCCGAGGCTGGTGAGCTTGTTCAGCAACTCGACGGGGAGGTCCAGCTCACCGAAGGCCGCGACCGGGGGGAGGGCCGGGGTGATGGTGTCCGGCAGCGCGAACTCGCCCTGCGGTGCGGAGGGACGGCGCCCGTCGCCGCCTGAACGGGCCCCGGGGCGCCCCTGGGCGCCCTGCCGACGGGTCTTGGCAAAACGGTCGCTCGTACGAGCTGAGCGGTTCATGGAGAACCTTCCTCGATATGGCACGTATCGAGGAATTCTCGGCAGCGATGAACCGAATGAATTGCAAGAACGAACCGAATCCGACTTCCGGGCGATACCCAGGGGTCCACGCTCCGCGAAATGCAAAAATGCCCGACGACATAAAGTCATCAAAGGCACTTGGAGTTTACGGGAACCACGACTGGCGTCAACTTTAGCACGGCACGCGCGTCCGGACACAAAAAGTACCATTATCGCCCGGCAGGCCGGCCGGACGAGCCCACGCGGACCTGTCGCGCGGGCTCTCCCAGGCGTCGTCAGGCCGGCTGTGCGGCGGGGCGCAGCGCCGGGACCTCGAGGTCGTGGGGGTACACGGCCGACCGGTGCTGGAAGGAGAGGATCTTCGGGTTCTGGATCACGCCGTCGCGAATCTCGATGGCGTTTCTGACCGTGGCGTCGGCCTCCCAGGCAACGGGGCCGCTCATGACCTTGCGGAGATAGGGCAGGAGCGCCTCGCTGATCTCCCATGTGGCCGAGTTCCACAGATGGGACGGGCTGTGATCCACCGCGTAGTAGTGGCAGCCCGGCCCCACCGCGGGCATGGGCTCGCCGAAGGTGGTCGGACGGGCCCATTCGAAGCCCATGCCCGCGTCACAGGCGACGTCGATGAAGAGGGTGCCCGGCCGGAAAAGGGCGAGTTCCTCGTCGGTGACGAACATCAGCGGCGCGTCGGTGTCCTGCCGGATGCAGTTGACGATGATGTCGAACCCGGCCAGGTACTCCGCGAGCGGCACGGGACCGGCCGCCGTGAGGGCCCGAAGCCGGGACGGATCGTCCTCCTGCTCCTCGAAGTGGCCCATCACGACCGACGGCATCGGCGAGGCCACGGCCGCCGCGGCGCGTTGGGTGAGCACCGTGACGTCGGAGACTCCCATGGCGCCGAGGCCGGTGACCGCTCCGCGCGCCGTGGCGCCGAAGCTGATGACCACGGCACGCATGCGGCGGCCATAACTACCTGTCAGCCCACCGAGTTGCAGGGCGTGCAGCACGGAGCAGTAGCCCGCGAGTTCGTTGTTCTTGTGGAACACATGGACGCTGAAGGCACCCGTGGACGTCCAGTGGTTCATGGCCTCCCAGGCGACGAGGGTCAGCTTCTGGTCGATGCCGATCTGGGTCATCTTCTCGTCCTGCACGCAGTGCGGCCATCCCCACAGCACTTGGCCCTCGTGCAGCTCGGCGATGTCGTCGTGCATCGGTTTGGGCAGCAGCAGCACATCGCACTCGGCGAGGAGCCGCTCCCGGGAGCGCAGGCCTCCCACGAGCGGTCGCAGAGCGTCGTCGCCGACGCCGAACCGTTGGCCGTAGCCTTCTTCGAGGAACATTTTTTCGCGTACGTCCGGGGCGATCCGGTCGAGGTGGCCGGGATGCAACGGCAACCGGAACTCGTTCTCCTTGCGGGAGGAGGCAAGTACTCCCAGGCTCATCAGGCTCATGCGCTTCCTTGTCATTTCACTCTTGTTCATCGCGGGTGTGTGAAGCGAGGTGCCGGAGGGCCTCGAAAACAGCGTGAGAACGAAGGAATCCGCTAACGCGGGGCGCGGGACGGAATGCGGAAGACGGCGCAATTGCGCTGGCCAGGAGGCATGGGGCGGCTCATTTCCGGCCGGTCCACAAGGGCTCCGGCCTTGCCGTTCCCCGAGAACGACGCCGAAACGGATGACGGCATGCGAGGTGCGCTCGGTAGCACCACCGTACCCCGGCCCCCCACCGGGCGGCCGCCGCCGGATCATGACCCCCCGAGAAGACTCAGGCCCCCAAGTAAGCCCAAACGCACCTTTCGCACAGGATTATCCCTGTTCATGTCCACCAACCTCCACGACCTGGCGCTGCGCCGGCCTGGACCAACAAGTCGGGCGCCGACAGCAGATCAGTGCCCACACACGCGTAAACCGGCGGCGTGCTCTTCTCGCGGGAGGAGTGCGCTGCCGACGGTGCCAGTGCCGGGGCACAGGGGCGTGGTGCGGGCGACGTACCCAGGGCTGCGCGTCCCGTCGCGTGTGCACCGAGGCGCCGGCCAAGGGGCGACAGCACGAAGCCCCGGGCCCGCGGGCCCGGGGCTTCGCCGTGCTTCTGTCACCGGCGGGTTCCACGACCGGTCGGTGGCGATGTCACGGTCGGACGCGTCGCTGCCGGGCATGTCTTTCGCCTCGGACATGAGGACGGGGACGACGTTCTCAAGGACGAAGCAGTGCCGTCCGGATCTGTCTGCTCGTGCTCAGAGCTCTGCGCGATCCAGCGAAGCCTTGGTCAGCGCGGAGGCCATCCCGCCGCCGGCTACGTGGTTCGGGTGGGCTCAGGAGGTCGGGGCGACGAGCATGTGTTCGGTTCCCAGCTGGTTGGCGGGGGTATCGGTGTACATGGTGGTCTCGCCGTCGGACCAGCGGATGACGACGTCGTCGGTACGGCCGTTGCCGGTGAAGTCGCCGGTCGTCATGGCCGCGTCGTGCTTCCAGAGCCCGTTGGGGTCCAGGATGCGATGCTCGCCGCCGAGGCCCGAGGTCGTCGTACCGACGTAGTTGTCGAGCTCGCCGTCGGTCCAGCGCACCATGAGGTCCCATTTCTGGTTACCGGAGAACTCACCGGCCGTCAGGAGTGTGGCGTCCCGCCAGGTGTCGTTCTTCGGCTTCAGCTGGTGCTCCTGGCCGAAGGTGCCGGCGCTGACGTTCGTGTAGAGGGTCAGCTCACCGTCGACCCAGCGGACGATCAGGTCGGTGACGTACTGGGAGGCGTTGAAGCGGCCCGCCGCGATCTGGGTCGCGTTCTTCCAGAGGTCGTTGGGTTTGATCATCTGGGTGCCGGCCCAGTTCAGTCCTTTGGCGCCGACGTCGCCGTACAGTGTCACCTCGCCGTCGACCCAGCGGACCAGCAGGTCGAACTGGTTGGACCCGGTGAAGTCGCCCGCCGTGATGGTCTTGGCGTTCTTCCACGTGGAGTTCTTGGGCAGCAGCTGCCGCTCGGGATCGTAGCCGCCGTGTCCGTTGCCGGGGTAGAGCGTGACCTCACCGTCGGACCAGACCACGATCATGTCGCTGTGGCCGGTCTGGCGGAAGTCGCCCGAGGCCATCAGGTTGGCGTGCTGCCAGGTGGTCGCCGCGCCGGGCAGCCAGGGGTCTCCGGACGGCTGGTACGGCGGCTTGCCGTCATCCACTTTCCGATGCGCGGCGGCGTCGGCGAACAGGTCCTGGGCGTCCTTGCCGTAGATCGGCGAGTAGGTCACCCAGTCGTCGTTGGCGTCGTTGCCACCGCCGTGATACCCGCCGGTGTTGCCGATGACCTTGCCGGTGCCGTTGGCGCTGTTGTAGTCCTCGATCCACGGGCCGCCGGAAACGCCACCGTAGAAGCCGGTGCAGGTCATGCGCATCTGTCGGAAGCCTGGCAGCTGGGAGGTGCTGACGGGGCAGCGGACCGGCACGTGGTCGGGGTTGACACTCACGTCGTCGGGATAGCCGATGACGGTGACCTTGTGGTTGTAGCTGCTGGTCGGGGTGAAGGTCAAAGCCCCCGTGACGTCCTCCACCTTGCCCCGCGTGTTGGGGTCGACCTGCGCGAAGGCCAGGTCCAAGTCGGAGGTCGGCTTCTTGGTGTTCGCCTCGTAGCGCGGGTCTATGTACAGGCGGGACACCGGGTAGACGCCGGACGGCTGCTCGACGGCGGACCTGCCGATGCGGTACTGCGGAACGAAGATGCGGTGGGTGGCCCCCTCCAGGCCACGGCCGCAGTGTCCGGCGGTCAGGACGATGTCCTTGGCGGCCGTGTGTACGACACTGCCGGTGCAGTACGTCTTCGGGCCGCCGAGCGGCTTGCCGTCGAAGAAGAACGTGCCCACCATCGGGTGGCCGAGGAAGTGCTCCGGGGTGGGGGTGCCCGATGGCGGCGGCTGGTGCGCGACGGCGGCGCCCGCCGTGATGCCGTGCTTCGACGCGGCCGAAGCGGGGGCCGGCGGGGAGTCGATCGGGACCGCGTTGTCCATGCGGTCCGCCGTCCAGTACTTCTCTTCCTCGCTCAGACTCGGCCCGTCCGAGGGGGAGGGAGAGGAGGTTGGCTCGGCGGACTGCGTCGAGGACGCCGAGGGCGTGGCGGAGTCGGTCGGCTCGACGGCCCCCGCGACCGTCGACGGCGCCGAGGGTGCCGGCGACTTCGGCGGGACCTGATGCCCGGTGCTGGGAGCCGCCGGTGATGCGGAGGCCGTCGGTGTGGCGGAGGGCGCTGGTACCGGATGGCCCGTCGCAGCCGATGCTGTCCCGGCGCCGAGAACGCCGACGCCCAGTCCTAGCGCCAGGGCTGAAATCCATCTGTGTCTGGAACGCAACAAGGTGCCTTTCCGTCTTGTAGGGGGCCGTACGGTGAGCGACCCCCGAACTCCCTTTGATCGTACGCATGTTCGATTGCACTGTACTATCGAGTAACAACTGACATGTCGTCAAATAAGAGATGGGCGAGGCGATGGACCGACTCCGCAGGACCGCGTGGGCGGCGCTCCCTCTCCTGCTGTCCTTTCTGGCAGCCGGGTCGGCCTCGGCCTCCCCGCTCGAGTCGTCCCTCCCGTTCGGAAGCGTCCGGTCGGTGCATCCCGGCGACACGCTGACGGTCAACGCCAAGTCCGGCGAGGCCAGTTACGCCGAGACCATCACTTCATCCGCGTTCATCAGGGCAGGGAAGCTGCGGATGATGGATCCGCTGCTGACCACCACCGTGACCGTCGCCTGCGATACCCGGCCCGGCACCTACCCGGTCCTGCTGCACGGCGCCGGAGACGTGGGCCCGGAGGAGCATCCGTTCCGTTGGGCACGTGTACGCGTTGAAGCCTCCGACGAGGCGGCACGCCGCGTCTGCCGGAACAAGGTCCAGAAACTGCCCCCGCCCAGCCTGGAGGAACGCTGGGCTCCCGACAGCACGTGGCCCCAGTCGGAATGGGACGTGCGGACCTTCCGGGCCGGCAGCCGCATCACGATCACTGACAACTACGACGAGGGATCGGACGGTGACATCACCCTCACCTCCCGCGCGTTCACCGACCGCACCGTCCTGCGCGGAGCCAAAGCCGTCCTGACCGCCACCACCACCCTCAGATGCGACTCCGCACCCGGCCTCTATGTCGTTCACCGGCATGACGCCGACCAGGCCGGTCCCGACAAATCATGGGCCCGTCTGCGTATCGCCCCCGCCGCACCCGGAAAAGCCTGCGCTGCTCAGCAAGCTGCAAAGCACTCGGCCTGGACATCCCGCACCGGCACGCTGGCCTGGGCCGCGGGCGGCGTACTCCTCGCCGCCGCAGTCGGCGCCGCACTCCTTCTGCGGGCCAACTCCCGCCGCACACACTCCGCCTGAGCGCGCCTCGCGGCTTCGTTGTCCGGCTTGGATCGCTGCTGCGTCGACGCGATCAGGCGGCCCGCGCACCCACTCTGACCCTCAAGCTCACTGGCGGCACCAGCTGGGAGAAATTCTGGAGCGCCCAGATGCGATCGCGTATCAGGGCGCACGGCGGCGCGGTCGCCACGCTGTTGCTGATCACCGCGGTGGGCTGTGGTGGGCGGTCCGACGCGAGACGCACGGAGGGTTCGCCGACGCTGGTGTGGTTACGCGGCCGCGGTATCCGACATCGCATCGCCCACAAAGGCATCGAGTCCTCCGAGCGGCTGGGACGCCACTGCCGGACCATCGAGCGCACCAGGGCCTGGCTCGCCGGATGCCGCCGCCTCCACCGCCGCTACGTACGCAGGCCATTTACTTCCTGGCCTTCACCAGCATCGCCTGCACCCACAACATCGCCGCTGCATTGCGCGCCAACTCCCGCGACCCGAAACGCCCGCTCGCACTATTCGGCCTCGGGTGATCACGAACCGGACATCACACGACCATGCCGAGGGCCTGGGCACCCAGCGGACCGGTGCGCCGGCAGGGAAGAGGGTCATCCGAACACCGAAGTCGATCAGAATCTCCTTGCGGGTCTGTACGTCCGGCGCCCCGAACCAACGGTCCGCGACGGTCTCACCGGTCGGCCGCCGGACCATGCCGGGCGCGCACTGAGGTTCGGCCTCGAGGGCCGCCGGCTGCCATCCCAGGGCGGCATACCGCTCGCGGAACCGGGCGGCGTCGTCCGCTAAATCGTGCAGCCCGGCCTCGCGATCGAAGCGCAGTCGTTCGCGATTGGCTCGCGTCAGGATCCCTGTCAGCGGGTAGTCGCGGTTCGAGTGGCGCGTCCCGAACGGCCTCCGGCCGAGTAGCCCAGCGCGGCCTCCGACAGGAGGATGTTCTTCAGGCTGGTCGGCTGCCATGGCCGACCTCCCGCCGGCCTGCCGAACATCATCGCCAGATGGTCAGCAGGCGACGGTTCCCCCGCTCGGTTCAGCCGGGCGGCCTCGCCGCTGGGGGTGACGTTGTCAGGTCAGCCAGAACGCGGCGGGCGACCTGCCTTATGACTCACGTTCACGTCCGCACCGTGCAGGTTGCTCTCCGTTCGAGCGCGCAGAGTACGGAGAATCGGCGGCAGGACCTCCGCGAGCGGTCTTGGTCAGCCCAAGAAGCTCAGTCGAACCTGACGGTTGACATTAGAGATGTTCGTGTCCACCAGGCACACCGACTGCCACGTCCCCAGTTCCAGCCTCCCGCCCAGCACGGGAAGCGTCGCGTGGGGCGGGACCAGGGCGGGGAGTACGTGGTCACGGCCGTGCCCGGGGCTGCCGTGGCGGTGCTGCCAGCGGTCGTCCGCGGGGAGCAGGGAGTGCAGCGCGGCGAGGAGGTCGTCGTCGCTTCCGGCGCCGGTTTCGATGATCGCGACACCGGCGGTGGCGTGGGGCACGAAGATGTTCAGGAGGCCGTCGCGACCCGCCGCCGCCTCTCGGAGGAAGGCCTCGCAGTCGCGGGTGAGGTCGACGACCGTCTCCGCCGAACCGGTGGTGACGTTCAGGACTCGGGTGCTGAAGGCATCAGGCATGATCCGATTCTCGCCCGCCCGCGGTTTTCCGCACACGACCGACAGCCCGCACCCTTGTACACGCGTCCCATTCCGCTGTAGACGCGTTCCATTCCGCGAGACACCATTGACCGGGCATGGCCCATCTGGCTACTTTCACCGGCATGTTGCGTTCAGCCATGCTCACCACGCGCGGTCACATCGACCTGCTGCGGGTGGCCTCCGCCGCGTGTCGCCGCGGCCACTGACGCCCTTTCACTCCCCCGTTCCACCACGCCCTCGCTCCGCTCCACCCGCACGTCGCGGCTCTGCCTGAGCCGCTGACGCGGCGGAGCCATGGCGTATTCCTCTTCGGCCGCTCTCCTCCCCGTGGAGCACTCATGAGCATCAGCCATGCCCCGCCCGGCCCCTCCGAGCCCGATATATCGGATATATCCAAGAGTGGTGCGGCCCAGCCGGCGCCACCCGACCTCGTCCCGATCGTCCCCCTCTCCACCCGTCGCACCCGCGTACCCCGTTGGCTGCGCCGCACCTCCGGCCCGCTCCTGCTGCTCGCGCTGTGGCAACTCCTCAGCAGCACTGGGGTGTTGAGCCCCGACATCCTCGCCTCGCCGGGCACCATCGCACGGGTCGGCGGCAATCTGATCGCCGACGGTTCGCTGCCCAACGCGATGGGCGTCTCCTTGCAGCGCGTCGCGGTGGGGTTGTTGCTCGGAACCCTCGTCGGTACCGGACTCGCCCTCGTCTCCGGGCTCTTCCAAATCGGCGAAGACCTCGTCGACGCGAGCGTCCAGATGCTGCGGACGGTGCCCTTCGTGGGACTGATCCCGCTGTTCATCATCTGGTTCGGGATCGGCGAGGCCCCGAAGATCGCGATCATCACGCTGGGGGTGTCCTTCCCCCTCTATCTGAACGTGTACGCCGGTATCCGCGGCGTCGATTCCCAGCTCATCGAGGCCGGGGAGTCCCTCGGACTCTCGCGGTGGGGGCTCGTGCGGCATGTCGTGCTGCCGGGCGCGCTGCCCGGGGCGATGACCGGGCTTCGCTACTCCCTCGGTATCGCCTGGCTCGCGCTCGTCTTCGCCGAGCAGATCAACGCGGACGCCGGGATCGGTTTCCTCATGGTGCAGGCCCGTGACTTCCTGCGGACCGATGTGATCGTGGTCTGCCTGATCGTCTACGCCTTCCTCGGCCTGCTCGCCGACTTCATCGTCCGTTCCCTCGAAAGGCTGCTGCTGCAATGGCGACCGACGTTCACGGGCCGGTGACCCTCCAGAAGGGCGCCACCGCCCAGCAGACGACCGCGACCGGCCGGCCACACCCGACCACCCGGGCCTCCGCCGTACGCGTGCAGGGACTCACCCGCTCCTTCGACGGGCGCGCCGTCATCGACGACCTCCAACTCGACGTACGTCCGGGCGAGTTCGTGGCCCTGCTCGGCCGCAGCGGCTGCGGCAAGTCCACACTGCTGCGCATCCTCGCCGGGCTCGACCGTGACATCGAGGGCACCGTGCTCGTCCCGCGGCGCAAGGCCGTCGCGTTCCAGGCACCCCGGCTGATGCCGTGGAAGAAGGTCTGGCGCAACGTCCTGCTGGGGCTGCCCGGCAAGCCCGAACGCGCGGCCGCCGAGCAGGCGTTGACGGAGGTCGGACTCACTCACCGCGCCAACGCCTGGCCCAAGACTCTCTCCGGCGGCGAGGCCCAACGTGCCTCACTGGCCCGTGCGTTGGTCCGCGAACCCGATCTACTGCTGCTCGACGAGCCGTTCGGCGCGCTGGACGCCCTCACCCGCATCAAGGCACAGCGGCTGGTCGGCGAACTGTGGCGGCGCCGCGGCTGTGCCGTGCTGCTGGTCACGCACGACGTCGAGGAGGCCGTACTGCTCGCCGACCGGGTCCTCGTCATGGACGGCGGTGTCATCGCCTACGAGACCCAGGTCGACCTGGACCGCCCGCGCGACATCGCCGACCCCCGCTTCGCCGAACTGCGTGCCGGCCTCCTGGAGCGCCTGGGCGTGGACACCGTCGCCTGAGCTCCTCCTCCCCCACCAGTCCCCCTTCGCCATCGCCTCACCCTCACTGCACCGTCACCTCAGCTCACTTCACACCTCACCTCACCTCACCTCAGCTCACTTCACCTCACACCTCACCTCAGCTCACCTGAACCAATCGAACGGAATCGCCATGCGCCGACACCTCGTCCCCGCCGCTCTCCTCCTCCCTCTGACCCTGCTTCTGGCCGCCTGCGGCGGGAACTCGGCCGCCGACACCGCAGGTGCCGGAACCGACGGCAAGGGTTCCCTCACGCTCAACGTCGGTGACCAGAAGGGCGGTTCCGAGGCGGTGCTGCGGGCCGCCGGAGAACTCAAGAACCTCAACTACAAGATCAAGTGGTCGACGTTCACATCCGGGCCGCCCCTCCTGGAAGCGGTCAACGCCAAGGCCGTCGACATCGGCGGCGTCGGCAACACCCCGCCCGTCTTCGCGGCCGGCGCGGGCTCGAAGGTCTCGGTGGTGGCCGCCTGGCACGGTACGTCCAAGGGTGAGGCCATCCTCGTACCGAAGAACTCGTCGCTGCAAAAGCCCGAGGAGCTCAAGGGCAGGTCCATCGCCGTGGCGCAGGGTTCGTCCGCGCACTTCCAGCTGATCGCCTCGCTCAAGAAGGCCGGTCTGAAACTGAGCGATGTGAAGGTCAAGTATCTGCAGCCCGCCGACGCGCTCGCCGCGTTCACCGGCGGCAAGGTGGACGCGTGGGCGGTGTGGGACCCGTACACCTCGCAGGTCCTCAATGCCAAGCAGGGCCGGATCCTGGCCGACGGGGACGGCGTCGTCAACGGGCTCAGCTTCCAGGTGGCGGCGCCGAGTGCGCTGAAGGACACCAAGAAGGCCGCGGCCGTCAAGGACTACCTGGAGCGGCTGCGGCGTGCCCAGGACTGGGTGTACCGGCATCCGGACGCCTGGGCCAAGGTGTGGGCGAAGGACACCGGTCTGCCGTACGAGGTGGCGCTCGCCTCGGTGAAGCGCACCAACGCCAGCCGGATCGCGGTCGCCGTCGACAAGCCGCTCATCGCGTCGGAGCAACAGATCGCGGACACCTTCACCGAGCTGAAGCTGATTCCGGGCAAGGTCGACTTCGCCGCCTTCGTGGACACGCGTTTCAACGGCGGTCTGCCCCCCTCCACCACCACGCCCCGCGTCTACAAGGACTCCTGAGGACCGTCCCTCCCGGTTCCCGCGGTTCCCTGCCGACAGGTCGCGCGTCGGGTGGCTCACAGGCGTCGCCGTCCGGGAAGATCCCGCGCCCCGGTCGAGTTGGTGGAAGCGTGAACAACATCGGGGCGCAGGCGCGTGAAGTCCGTGAGGTCGATGTCGTCGTCATAGGCGCTGGGCAGGCAGGACTGTCCAGCGCCTATCACCTGCGGCGCAGCGGTTTCGAGCCGGAACGGGACTTCGTGGTGCTGGATCACGCACCGCGACCGGGCGGCGCCTGGCAGTTCCGGTGGCCGTCGCTGACGTACGGCAAGGTGCACGGGATGCACTCCCTGCCCGGTATGGAGCTGGAGGGCGCCGACCCGGCGCGGCCGTCCTCCGAGGTGATCGCGGAGTACTTCGACACCTACGAGCGCACCTTCGACCTGCGGGTGAGGCGGCCGGTGGACGTGCGGGCCGTACGGGAGGGTGCCGGCGGGCGACTGCTGGTCGAGTCCTCCGACGGTACGTGGTCGACGCGGGCGCTGATCAATGCCACGGGCACCTGGGACCGGCCGTTCTGGCCGCGCTATCCGGGCCAGGAGACCTTCCGGGGGCGGCAGTTGCACACGGCGCAGTACCCGGGGCCCGAGGAGTTCGCCGGGCAGCGGGTGGTCGTCGTGGGCGGCGGCGCGTCCGGCACCCAGCATCTGATGGAGATCGCCCCGTACGCGGCCTCGACCACCTGGGTGACACGGCGGCCGCCCGTCTTCCGTGAGGGACCCTTCACCGAGGACGTGGGACGCGCGGCCGTCGCGCTCGTGGAGGAACGGGTCCGGCAGGGGCTGCCGCCCAAGAGTGTCGTGTCGGTGACGGGGCTGCCGCTGAACGACGCGATCCGGCAGGCGCTGGCCGACGGCGTGCTGGACCGGCAGCCGATGTTCGACCGGATCGCCCCGGACGGTGTCGAGTGGGCGGACGGCCGTCACGTCGACGCGGACGTCATCCTGTGGGCGACCGGTTTCCGCGCCGCCCTCGATCATCTGACGCCGCTGCGGCTGCGTAGGCCGGGCGGCGGCATCCGCGTGGAGGGGACGCGCGCGCTCGCCGATCCCCGGATCCATCTGGTCGGGTACGGGCCTTCCGCCAGCACGATCGGCGCCAACCGGGCCGGACGCGCGGCGGTACGGGACATCAGGCGATTGCTGGCGGGAGTGACCGTAGACGCCTGACGCCCCGTGGCCGGCTCGGAGACCTCGTGGGCGGTGTCGCAACGGGCAGCGGGCCTCAGCTCGGGGCCGAGGCGGACGGCGAGCCCGGAACCGGAGTCGAAAGCCGGTTCGAGGGTGAGTGCGAGGTCGAGGGTGAGGCACTCCTCCGGAGCCGGTTGAATTCGGCGACGTTCCTCTGCTGCTCCTCGTAGCTGGCCGTGAACCGGGTGTCGCCCGGCTTGACCGTGACGAAGTACAGCCAGTTGCCCGGGGTGGGGTTGATCGCGGCACGCATCGCGGCTTGGCCGGGGTTGGAGATCGGCGTGGGCGGCAGCCCCATGCGCTGGTACGAGTTGTAGGGGCTCTCGAGCTTCGTGTCGTTCGTGGTCGTGGTCGGCGTGAAGCGGTTCAGCGCGTAGTTGAGGGTCGCGTCCATCTGCAGCGGCATGCCCCGCTCCAGGCGGTTGAAGATGACCCGGGCCACCTTGCCCATGTCGGCCTTGGTGGAGGTCTCGGCCTGGATGATGCTCGCGATGGTGATCACCTGATAGAGGTTCATCGCGTTGCGCTGGGCGCCCGCGGTGATGGGGCTGCCGCTGAACTTCTTGTTCGCGGTGTTGACCATGAGCGTCAGCAGGGCCTCGGGGGTCGCCGTCTTGTCGAGGGGGTACGTCGCCGGGTAGAGGTAGCCCTCCGGGTTGCCCTCCGCGTAGGTGGGCAACTTGAGGTTGACCTTGGCCAGGGACTTCTTCGTGGATCCCAGGGGCAGCGCGAGGGCCTTGTCGACAGCCTCGTAGACCTGGCCGGTGCGCCAGCCCTCCGGGATGACGAGGGACGTGGGCCGTGTCTCCTCGTGCTCCGTGGTCAGGGTGAGCAGCGGCACCGTCACGGCGGTGGCCGCCACGACGGCTCCGGTCGCGATGAGGGCGACCCGGCCCCGGCGCGTCAGTCGAATCGTGCTCCGTGGCGGAGTGTTCATCTGCATGCGGGCACGGTAACCCGCTAAAGCCTATAAACCCGGCATATCGTCATCTTGTCGGCTCCAGTTCAGCGTCCCGGTGGACCAGCGCCGCATAGCGCCCCTCCCGCTCCAACAACTCCTCGTGCGTGCCGCGTTCGACCGCACGGCCGGAGTCCAGGACGACGATCTGGTCGGCGCCACGGATGGTGGAGAGCCGGTGCGCGATGGTGAGCGTGGTCCGGTTGGCCGACAGGGCGTCGATGGCCTCCTGCACGGCGTACTCCGTGCGGGTGTCCAGGGCGCTGGTCGCCTCGTCGAGGATGAGGACCGGCGGGTCCCGCAGGATCGTGCGGGCGATGGCGAGGCGCTGCTTCTCGCCGCCGGAGAACCGATGGCCGCGTTCGCCCACGACCGTGTCGTACCCGTCGGGCAGTGACGCGATGTGGTCGTGGATCTGGGCCGCCCTGGCCGCCGCCTGCAGCTCCTCGTCGGTGGCGTCGGGCCTGGCGAAGCGCAGGTTGTCCGCGACCGAGGCGTGGAAGAGGTAGGTCTCCTGGGAGACGACGCCGATCCCGCGGGCGAGCGTGTCGAAGTCGAGGTCCCGTACGTCGACGCCGTCCAGCGTGACACGGCCGCCCGTGACGTCGTACAGCCGTGGCACGAGATAGCTGAGCGTGGACTTGCCGGAGCCGGTCGGGCCGACGACGGCGAGACTGCCGCCCGCGGGGACGGTGATGTCGATGCCCTCGAGGATCGGGCCGCTCTTGTCGTCGTAGCGGAACTCGACGTCCTCGAAACGGATCTCGCCCTTGACCTGGTCGAGGTGGACCGGGCGCTCCGGCTCGGTGATGTCGATGGGCAGGTCGAGGTACTCGAAGATGCGCTGGAAGAGCGCGAGCGAGGTCTGGATCTGGACGCCGGTGGACAGCAGGCTGACCGTCGGCCGGAACAGACCCTGCTGGAGCGAGACGAAGGCCACGAGCGTGCCGATCGACACGGACGGGCCGCCGAACTGGAGGGCCATGCCCGCGGCCCAGTAGATGACGGCCGGCATGGCGGCCATGACGATGCCGATGACGGACATGCGCCAGCGGCCCGCCATGTTCGACTTCACCTCGAGGTCGACCAGGCTGTCGGACTCGGCCTCGAACGCCTTGGTGAGCGAATCTCCGCGGCCCATGGTGCGGCCGAGCAGGATGCCGCTGACGGAGAGCGACTCGGTGACGGTGGCGGCCATCGCAGCCATCTGCTTCTGGCGCTGGGTCGCTATCTTCTTGCGTTCGTTGCCGACGCGTCGGCTGATCCACACGAAGACCGGCAGCAGGAGCAGCGAGACCACGGTGAGACGCCAGTCCAGGGCGACCATCGCGACGATCGTGGCGACCACGCTGGTGAGGTTGGAGACCAGCGAGGTGGCGGTGGAGGTCACGGTCGCCTGCATGCCGCCGATGTCGTTGGCGATGCGGGACTGGACCTCGCCGGTGCGGGTCCGGGTGAAGAAGGCGAGCGACATGCGCTGCAGCCGGCCGTAGACGGCGGTGCGCAGGTCGTGCATGACGCGCTGACCGACGGTCGTGGAGATCAGGGTCTGCAGGACACCGAAGATGCCGGTGACGACCGCGCTGAGGATCATGCCGAGCGCGAGCAGGCTCAGCAGACCGGTGCGACCCTGGGGGATCGCGACGTCCAGTGTCTCCTTCAGGAGGAAGGGGGTCGCGACGGTGACGAGGGACGAGGCGCCGACCAGCAGGCCGACGATCGCGAGGCGGCCGCGGTAGGGCCGGAACAGCTTCAGGATGCGGCGCACCTGCCGTGGCTGTTCGCCCTCGGCGGGTGACGGGGTCCAGGTGGATTGGTCGGGACGCATGGGCTCCTACGGGAGGTGAGACGACGGTTACACAGGGCAGGGAAACGATGCCTGGCGGAGCTTAGCTCATTGTTACCTATACTCACAATGAACCGCATCCTGATATTGTTCCCGTATGACCACCCCCGATGCCGACGGCCTGCTCGCCGAGCAGTTGCTGCGGCTGACCCGACGTGTGCACCGCATCCAGAAGCGGCACCTTGAGCAGCGTGAGCTGGGCATCACGCCGGCCCAGTCCCGGCTGCTGCGCACGCTCGCGCACTACAGCTCACCGCCGCGCATGGCGGATCTCGCCGAGCGCCTGGAGGTGGTGCCCCGGGCCGTGACCACGCTGGTCGACGGCCTGGAGGCGAGCGGGAAGGTGCGCCGGGTCCCCGATCCCACCAATCGGAGGGTGATCCGGATCGAGGTCACGGACGAGGGGCGCGAGGCACTGCGCGAGCTGCGCGGCGCGCGCCGGTCGGCCGCGGAGGAGATCCTGGCGCCGTTGACGGACGAGCAGCGCGAGGTGCTCGGGGGACTGCTGGACACGCTGGTGGACGGCATGCCGAGGCTTGAGCACCGCTGCTGAGGGGTTGCCGCGGGCGGCCTCGTCACGCGGCGGACAACGCGACGGGCCGCGGCCCCGACTCCGTACGGCTGGAGCGGGTGCGCGCGGCCCGTTCCGGGGTCACCGGGGCGGTGCCCCTTCCCGGGTCGGTCAACCGACCTCGGGGGCAGGCTCCTTGGCCGACTGGGCGGGCACTTCCGGCTTGACCGAATGGGCAGGGACTTCCGCCTTGGTCGACTCGGGCCCCGGCTCTTCCGTCGTCGACTCCGGCGTCCGCGGCTCGTCGTCCTCCTCCACGAACGCGATCTCGCCGTCCAGCATCCTCTTCGCCCGGTCCATGTCGAGCGCGCCCTCCCAGCGGGAGACCGCGAAGACGGCGACGCAGTTGCCGAGGAGGTTGGTCGCGACGCGCATCGAGTCCATGATGCGGTCCACGCCGAGGAGGAGGGCGACGGCTCCGGCGGGGATGACACCGAGCGAGGAGGCCGTCGCCGACAGCGCGAGGAAGGCGGAACCCGGCACACCCGCCATGCCCTTGCTGGTCAGCATGAGAACCAGGACGACAGTGATCTGCTGACCCAGGCTCAGATCCACACCCACCGCCTGCGCGATGAACAACGTACCGATCGACAGGTAGATCGAGGCGCCGTCGAGGTTGAAGGAGTAGCCGGTGGGCAGGACCAGGCCCACGGCATCGTCGCGGCACCCCGCCTGGCGCAGCTTCTGCATCATGCGCGGCATGACGGTCTCGCTGGAGGCGGTACCGAGCGCGAGCAGCATCTCCTCGCGGGTGTAGCGGACGAACTTCCAGAGGCTGAGCCCTGTGACCGCCTTCAGAGCGACGGCGAGCAGCGCGAGGAACACCAACGCGACCGCGTAGCACAGGAAGATCAGCTTGCCGTACGTCTTGATGACGCCGAGCCCGTACTCCCCCACGAGGTGGACCATCGCGCCGAACACCGCGAGCGGGGCCAGCTTCATGATGAAGCCCACGATCGCGAAGACGACGTCCTGGACCTGCTCGATGGCGGGCAGCACCTTGGGCACCTTGGAGTTGCCGAGGTGGAGCAGTGCCGCGCCCACCAGGCAGGCGAGGACGAGGACTTGGAGCAGGGAGTTCTCGGCGAAGGCCCCGACCGCGCTCTGCGGCAGCGCGTTCAGGATGAACTCGCCGGTCGACGGGAGCGAGCCGCCGCCGGTCTTGCCGTCGACGGCCGAGGCGTCGAGCTTCGAGGGGTCGGCGTGCATGCCCGAGCCCGGGCCGACGACGTTCGCCGCGATCAGCCCGAGAAGCAGTGCGGCAGTGGACGCGCCCTCGAACCAGATCAGGGCCTTGAGCCCGATCCGGCCGAAGGCCTTCAGGTCACCGGCCTTGGTGATGCCGACGACCACCACACAGAACACGAGCGGTGAGATGACCGCCTTGATGAGGCGTACGAAACCGTCGCCGAGCGGCTGGAAGGTCGTGGCCGTGTCCGGCCACAACCTTCCGACGACGATTCCGAGTACGAGCGCGCAGGCGACCTGCGCGAACAGTGAGGTACGCAGTATGCGTGCGACGCGTCGCGGGGACGGTACAGACGGCGGCACGGGCACTCCTCCGAAGAGACTTCTGGTATGCGGAAACTTCCTTCCGTAGCGATCACTATTGAGGAGTTGCCGGTGACGCCGGATACCTCTGTGTCACGTCCATGTAAATCCTGGAACGGACGTGCCGTTCCCCACCTGGGGCCCCAACAGGCTCAGCAGTCGCTGCGGTCCCGCGTCAGCACTCCCTGCACGGTGACCAGAACGCGGTCGTAGCAGCCGTCCGAGCCGTACAGCCGGTAGCGCTCGCTCGTCGTGCCGACCGCATGCCGTTGGTCGCGGGGCACGTTCGCGGTATACGTCGCGTCTCCCGCGTACGTGTCGTCGAGCCGGGACCACGTGGTGCGCCGGCCGCCACGCGTCTCGTCGACCGCGGCCCGGTCGCCGAGCGTCAGGACGGTCCGCAACCGGTCGTCCGCGGCGAGCGTCGTGGTGCCGTCCATGGTGTACGTGCGGTGGGTGCGCCTCACGCCCACCGGTCCGCGCCCGTCGACGGTGACCGTCTCGTCGTCGGTCCAGGTGGCCTTGAGCGCGTCCGTGTTCTCGCCGTCGGTCCAGCGGTGCGCGGAGGTGTTGGCGAGCGTGCGGCGCACGGTGGTCCACACCCGGCCGTGCGAGGTGTCGACGTATCCGGCGGTCGTCAGCCGGTGTCCGCCCGCGGTGTCGAGCCGCTCTTGCGAACCGGGCGTGTCCGTCGAGGAGTTGGTGAGGTCGCCCACCCTGACCTCGGTGAGCGCGCCGCTCACGTGCGCACGCTTCGCGTCCTGCCAGACGAGGACGTCGACCGGGGTGCTCCAGCCGGTCTGACCCGCGGGGACGCCCACGACGGAGACGTCGATCCGGTGCGGACGACCGTCGTTGAGGAGACCGGCATAGGGCGTGAGGTCGTATTCGATGGGCTTGATGTCGAAGGCGCGCGGGCCCGGGATCACGTACCAGAGGAAGGGGTTGGACCAGCCGCCGGTCCACACGGTCGGGAACGGCTCGGCGATGCCCGCGAGTCGGCCGTCCACCTTGATCTGCACCTCGCGATAAGGGCCCTGGTCCGCCTTGCAGGAGTACGGGGCGGGGTCGGGCACCGTCAGGTACCAGTACTCCTCGCAGCCGCCGCCGGAGCCGGTCGCGTACACCTCGGCGACGATGCGCTCGCTGTTGCGCGGGGTGGTGAGGGTGCCGTCCTGGAGGGTGAGGACACGGTCGGGGGCCGCGGCGGACTGCACGGCGCCGCCCTGCGCGTAGAAGGTCAGGGTCACCTTCACGTCGAGGACTCCGGTGTACGTGTCGTCGACGACGTTCCCGATGAGCATCTCGACGTCGCCGTCACGCCGGAACGTGTCGCTGTACCTGGTCACGTCCTTCTCGACGGACCACTCGATGCCATCGGGAGAAGGCTCCGGAGTGGAGGTACGGAAGACCTCCACTCCGCCTATGTGCAGATAGCCGAGCCGGTCGAACTGACGCCCCTTGACCTTGCCGTCGAGTCGCAGGACGACCTTGCTCCAGCGGTCGCCGCAGCCGCTCGGCGGTGTGTACGTGCCCCGATAGGGCGTGAAGTCACGGAACTGCGCCTCGGCGACCGTCACCGCACAGGACTTGGTGGCCGGTTTCGCCACCGGCGGGGCGGCGGTCAGGGGGTCGTGCCAGTCGGTGCCGAACTCGGCGGGCGCATCAGCGGCAGTCCCGGAAGGCGCATCGGCGTATCTATCAGCTGTATCAGCGGCAGTCCCGGCGGGCGTCTCGGAGGGCGCGTCGCGAGGCGTGGCGGCGACCTGATCCGCCGACCGGGCGGGGGTGGCGGCGGGCCGGGCGGCGTCCGCCGGCGGTGCCGCCGAGGCCGGGCCCGCTCCCAGGAAGGTACTCGCCGAGAGGATCACTCCGGCGAGCATGGACATGACGATCCGTCTTCTCATGTGCGGTGTTCTACGGGGGAGTCGGCCCGCCCCGCAATGGGCACTCGGTGACCCCGCCACGCGGGGCAGTCCGGTCGGCCACGGCCGCTACACCTTCAGATCGGCCTTGTCCCCCATCACGATGACGGGGTGCTGATGCGGGTCGAGCGTCCGCAGGAGATACTCCATGGCCGGCTTGGGCACACTGACACACGCGGACGTACCGCTGCCATGGTCCATGTGCAGCCAGATACTGCCGCCCTTCGACTGACCCAGGGGGCGGTCCGGGTTGTCCGGCGGGGTACCCACGCGGCGGTTGTAGTTGATGGCCACGACGTAGTCGAAGTCGTGCCAGTGCGACCTGGCCCAGTCGCGGGGAGCCTGATAGGCCGCGGAGTGGTCGTACGGGAGCAGGGCGCCCGGGTCGTGGAGCACTCCGCCCGCGTCGGTGAGCGAGAACACCCCGACGGGGCTGCGCTTGTCGCCCTCGCGATGGTCGGTGGTCCAGCCCTTCGTCCCGTTGTGCGCGTGCCACGAACGCCGCGCCTCCCAGGTGGAACCGGACTTCGCGTACAGCACGACCGTGGAGTCGGCGGAGTCCCTGCCCTCACCGTAGACCGCCACCACCTGGTGGGAGTTGGACGGGATCCGGGCCTGCAGGCGGTTGCCGACCTCCGGTATCCGGGTCAGATCGACGGGGCGCGCGGGGGCGTGTTCGCCCTTGGCACCGGCTCCGCCGTGGCCCTTCACCGCGCCGCTCCCCCCTTCCGAACCACCACAGGCCGACAGGAACACAGCGAGGACACCACACGCCACAGCGGTGAACCCCGTACGCCTCGCACCGTCTTTTCGCATGCGCCCCATCGTTGCATCACGTATCGGACGAATAACCCCTACCCCCCGACTTCTCGGTCAGGTGTTGTCTTTCCGGGCACATTTTCGATGGGCCGGAGGCGTCCCAGCCTTGTCTCGGAGCCCGTGCCCCCGCCTCTGTCTCCCGAACGCGTGTCCCGATTCTCTGTCCTGAATCCATGTCCTGGGACGAAAAACCGCTTGCCTCCGGTCGCGCCGTGACGCGAACCTTTCACGGTTTGCTGCCGGCCCCCACGGTCGGTCGGTCGCCGGAACTCCACGGCTTCGCCCCGGCCCCACTCCCTGACCCCACCCCTTACACGAGCCACTGGGACGTCATGCAGATTCAAGACCTTCCCTATCCCGACCCGGGTGTGCCGGACGCGCGCTCGGGTCCCCGATTCCTGTGGTGGCTCGGCCGGAATCAGCTCGGCGGGCAGTTCAAGGCCCTTGCGTGGGGACTGCTGCACTTCGTGGCCGTCTCCGGGCTGCCGTTCTGCGTCGGCTTCGCCGTCCAGGCAGTC
The DNA here is from genome assembly GCF_001514115.1 of Streptomyces olivochromogenes. Lineage (GTDB taxonomy): Bacteria > Actinomycetota > Actinomycetes > Streptomycetales > Streptomycetaceae > Streptomyces > Streptomyces olivochromogenes. The sequence goes on along the minus strand of NZ_KQ948459.1, from coordinate 45,317 downwards.
GTCGACCGCTCCGGCACCCGACTAGCCCTGACCGGTGGGCTGCTGGCGCTCTGCGGCGCCTGCATCGCGCTGGGCGACACCATGCTGCACCGAGCCGCGGTCACCAACTGGATCACCGCCGCCGCGCGTGTCCAGCAGCTGCTGGCCCACAAGACCGCCCAGTTGGGCTCCGCCCTGACGCGACGTGTCGCGGCCGGCGAGGTCGTCGCGGTCTCGACCGGCGACGTCGAGAAGATCGGCTGGTTCGTGGAGGCCCTGTCGCGGTTCGCGGCGGCCGCCCTGACCGTCGTGCTGGTCTGTGCCGGCCTGGTCGTCTACCAGCCCGCGCTCGGTGTACTCGTCGCGGTGGGTGTGCCCGTGCTGGCGCTCGCCGTACTGCCGTTGCTGCCCCGGGCCACCCGGCGCGCGGACTTCCAGCGCGAGAAGGCCGGCCGCGCCACCGAGCTGGCCTCGGACACCGTCGCGGGCCTGCGCGTGCTGCGCGGCATCGGCGGCGAGGAACTGTTCCTCGACCGCTACCGCCGCGCCTCCCAGGAGGTCCGCCGCGCGGCCGTGCGCAGCGCCCGGATGTGGTCGCTGATCTCGGCCATCCAGGTGCTGTTGCCCGGTCTGCTGATGATTGCCGTCATCTGGCGCGGCGTGCACCTCGCCCGCGACGGCCGGATCACGGTCGGCGAACTCGTCACCGTGTACAGCGCGGTCATGCTGCTCACATACCCGTTGCGACACTTCGAGGAGATCGCGATGGCCTACTCCTTCTCCCGCCCTTCCGCCAAACGTGCCGCCCGGGTGCTGTCCCTGGAACGGGCCACGGACAGCGGCGGATCGCGCTCGGCCGAGGTGCCGACCGGCGATCTGTACGACCCCGCGACCGGGCTGCTCGCGCCCTCCGGACGGCTCACCGCCGTGGTGTGCGGCGACCCGGACGCGGCGGGTGTGCTCGCCGCGCGGCTGGGTGGCCACCCCACGGAGGAGGGCACCTCGGTGCTCCTCGGAGGCGTACCCCTGGACGACTTGCCGCTCGACTCCGCCCGTACGGCCGTCCTCGTCCAGGACAAGGACCCGGTGCTGCTGTCCGGCTCGCTGCGCGAGCTGCTCGACGTGCCTTCCTCGGGTCTTGTCAGCGCCGAGGCCGCCCTGACCGCCGCGCAGTGCGGCGACGTCCTGGACGCACTCACCCAGGGGTCGTTGGACGCCGTGGACCCGATGGAGGCCCGCATCACCGAACGCGGACGCTCCCTCTCCGGCGGCCAGCGCCAGCGCCTGGCCCTGGCCCGGTCGCTGATCACGGATCCCGAAGTGCTGGTCCTCGACGAGCCGACCTCCGCGGTCGACTCGCACACCGAGGCCCGGATCGCCGACGGCGTGCGCGCCCTGCGCACCGGACGCACGACGGTCGTCCTCACGTCCTCACCGCTGCTCCTGGACCACGCGGACCGGGTCGTCCTGGTGCACGAGGGCGAGGTCGTGGCGGTCGGCGTCCACCGCGAGCTGGTGCGCGGTGAGCCGCGGTACCGGGCCGTGGTGACCCGGGAGACCGATGACGAGGCCGCGCGGAGCGGTGCGAGGGAAGAGAACGGGGCCGCGCGGAGCCACGCGGGCGCGAGGGCAGAGGACGGAGCCGCGCGGAGCCACGTGCGGGAAGAAGACGAGGCCGGCCTGGGCGGCGTACTGAAGGAACTGGAAGAAATCGAGGAGACCGCATGATCGGCCTGGCCCCACCGGCCTACGACCCGGCGGCCCCGACGACGGCGCACACCCTGCCCGTCGGTGCCCCCGCGACCGTACGCGCCTACGTGATCGAACTCTTCCGGCGGCACCGTCGGGCCTTCCTGCTGCTCATCGCCGCCAACACGGTGGCCGTGGTGGCGTCGATGGCCGGCCCCTACCTGTTGGGCTCGATCGTCGAGCGGGTCTCGGACCACGCGCGGGAGCTCCACCTGGAGCGCACCGCCGCGCTGTTCGCCGTCGCACTCGTCGTGCAGGCCGTGTTCGTACGCGAGGTGCGGCTGCGCGGGGCCGTGCTCGGCGAGCGGATGCTGGCCGATCTGCGCGAGGACTTCCTCGTACGGTCGGTCGGGCTGCCGCCCGGCGTCCTCGAGCGGGCCGGCACGGGCGACCTGCTGTCCCGCATCACCACGGACATCGACCGGCTCGCCAACGCGATGCGCGAAGCCGTACCGCAGCTCGCCATCGGCGTGGTGTGGGTGGCCCTGCTGCTCGGCGGACTCGCCGTGACCGCGCCGCCGCTCGCCCCCGCCGTACTGGTCGCCGTGCCCATCCTGCTCATCGGCTGCCGCTGGTACTTCAAGCGCGCACCGTCCGCCTACCGCTCCGAGGCCGCCGGTTACGCCGCCGTCGCCGCCGCCCTCGCCGAGACCGTGGACGCGGGTCACACCGTCGAGGCGCACCGCCTGGGCGAGCGCCGCATCGAGCTGTCGGAGCGCCGGATCAAGGAGTGGACGGCCTGGGAGCGCTACACGCTCTACCTGCGCACGGTGCTCTTCCCGGTCATCGGTGTGACGCACGTGGTGATCCTCTGCTCGGTCCTGATGATCGGCGGGGTCTTCGTCCTTCAGGGCTGGATCGGTGTGGGGCAGCTGACGACGGGCGCGCTCATCGCGCAGATGCTCGTCGATCCGGTGGGCCTGATCCTGCGCTGGTACGACGAGCTGCAGGTCGCCCAGGTGTCGCTGGGCCGGCTGGTCGGCGTCCGGGACATCGAGCCGGACGCCGGCGACCCGGAGACGATCCCGGACGGGCGGGACGTGCGCGCGGACGAGGTGCGCTTCGGCTACCGGGCCGGGGTGGACGTGTTGCGCGAGGTCTCCCTGGAGGTCGCCCCGGGCACCCGGCTCGCGCTGGTCGGACCGTCCGGCGCGGGCAAGTCCACGCTGGGCAGGCTGCTGGCCGGGATCTACGCGCCCCGGGACGGCCGCGTCACGCTCGGCGGTGCCGAACTGTCCCGGATGCCCGCCGAGGCGGTCCGCTCCCACGTGGCCCTGGTCAACCAGGAGCACCACGTCTTCGTGGGCTCCCTGCGCGACAACCTGCTGCTCGCGAGGACGGGAGCGGTTGACGCCGAGCTGTGGGCGGCGCTCGGGGCGGTCGACGCGGAGGGTTGGGCACGGGCGCTGGACGACGGTCTGGACACCGAGGTCGGCTCGGGCGGGCTCGCGCTCACCCCGGCCCAGGCCCAGCAGATCGCCCTGGCCCGGCTGGTCCTCGCCGATCCGCACACCCTGGTCCTGGACGAAGCGACCTCGCTGCTCGACCCGCGCGCGGCCCGTCACCTGGAACGCTCGCTGGCCCGTGTCCTCGACGGACGCACCGTGGTAGCCATCGCCCACCGGCTGCACACCGCCCACGACGCGGACGTCATCGCCGTCGTGGAGAACGGCCGGATCAGTGAGCTGGGCAGTCACGACGAGCTGGTCGCGGCGGACGGCGCCTACGCGGCGCTGTGGAGGTCCTGGCACGGGTGAGGGCGCCCTGCCGGTGCGGTCCGCGCTCGTGTGCGGCAGCGGTCGCACCGGCGCCCGGGACCTGCCTCCGCGGGCGGGCCCGTACCGCCTCGGACCGTGTGGCGTTGCGCAGTGCCGAACCGGAGTGGAAGGCTGGATATCGGCACCGGCTCGGGGAACGCCCGGGAACCACCCGGTTCGCGAAGGGCGAAGCCTGTGTCGAGTGGCCCGCGCGCCCGCCGTCGAGCGCGGTGGGATCGGGCTCGCCCGCATCACCTGGAGGTACCCGTGAACAGCGTCGACGGATGGGGAGACGATGTCTACCAGCCCGACGGATCCGAGGTACAGGACGACGCGGGGCTGCTCGACTCCGAGGACACCCTGCTCTCCGACGGCGTCGGTGACCCGCTCGACCGGGGCTGGTCCCCGCCGGAGCGGCCGTGGGCGGTGGAGCACTCCGGGGTGACCGCCGCGGAGCGCCGACAGGGCGAGAGCCTGGACCAGCGCCTCGCGGAAGAGATGCCCGACGTCGCCGAGCCGGACGGGGACGGCATCGGCGACTGCCAGGGCACCGACGGCGAAGCCTGGGACAACGAAGTGGGCGCCAGCCGCTCCGGTCGTCTCGTCGCCCCCAATGAAGGAGCGCACGAGGACGACGAGAGCGGTTTGATCGCCACCGACGTCGGCATCGACGGGGCCGCGGCCTCGGCCGAGGAGGCCGCGATGCACATCGTCGACGAGGACACCGCGTCCGGCTGACCGGCCCCCGCCCCTCTCCCCCAAGGAGCACCCATGCAGCAGGACAAGCACCCCGACTACCACTCCGTCGTCTTCCGCGACCGCGCCGCCGGGTACGCGTTCCTCACCCGGTCCACCGCGACGAGCGACCGGACCATCGAGTGGGACGACGGTGAGACCTACCCGGTCGTCGACGTCGAGATCTCCTCGGAGAGCCACCCCTTCTACACGGGCAAGGCCCGGACCGTGGACTCGGAGGGCCGGATCGCACAGTTCGAGAAGCGGTACGGCGGTGCGGGGCAGGGAGCGGGCAAGGACGGGACGGCGTGAGGGGTTGCCCCCCGCGCTCGGGCGCGAGGAGCCGACACTCCTCCGTAGGCGTGCGGGGCCGGCACTCCGTCCTCGCCCGCGTGCGGAGCTGACGCGCTCGCTCAGATGACGTTGAGCGCCGCCGCGCAGCCCACTCCGCCGAGCAGCATGAAGACCGGCATGAGCACCTTGAGCTCGACCCAGCTGCCGGCCCGGAAGCGCATCGCCTTGGGCGGGCCGATCGGGTACCAGCGCTTGCGGCCGATCGGGATGGGCCACAGGACCGGGCAGCCGGACACCGTGAGCGCGTCGCCTATGTCGTGCACAAGGGCGCCCAGGACGATCGGCAGGCCGAGCCACAGGTACTCCTGGCCTGGTGCGGTGAACAGCCAGTCCGAACCATTGCCCGGCTTGTCCAGGACTCCGGCGAGGATCCAGGCACTGGTCGCCGCCAGCAGCCAGACCAGGACGTCGCTGCTGGAGCCGCGGGCAGCCCGCCACAGCAGTCCCTCGATCGCGAGCACCATGTGCACGAAGAGGATGGCCAGAACCGCCCAGCGGCCACCCGTGATCGCGAGGACCGCGGTGCCCGCGCCGATCATCACCGCCCACAGCCAGGTGTGCGTCAGCGTGCGATGGCCGCCGTTGCGCCGTGGGTCGCCCGGCTTGCGCGTCGACTTGTAGACGGCGTACGAGAGCTTGTCGACGATCTCGCACAGAGTCCGTGAGACGGGCCCGAAGGCCCGCGAGATCGTCGCCGCCTTGTGGTCCAGGTCGGGGGCGAGAGCGGCTCCCGCGCAGATCAGGGCGCCGACGAGGAGAACCGGCCAGGGCATCGTGTGACCGGTGGCGGCCGCTGCCGCTCCGACGCCGAGCCAGGCCGCGGCTCCCGAGAGTGAGTGTGCTGGTCCCATCATGGCCGTTCCCCGCCCCATTCTTCCTGAGCCGCTGTCCAGTTGCCCGCATACGCTGACGCTTCGTCGGCGCCACAGCGTAACGGTCGTGATCTTCGGACGAGCATCCGATTCCCCCATCGAGCGGGTCGACAGGCAAGATGGGGGCGTGACCCTCATCGATCAGCTGCCGCAGACCCCAGATCCCGACGCCCTCTACGAAGCCTTCGAGTCGTGGGCCGGGGAACGCGGTCTCACGCTCTACCCCCACCAGGAGGAGGCGCTGATCGAGGTGGTCTCGGGTGCGAACGTGATCGTCTCGACGCCCACCGGCTCGGGCAAGAGCATGATCGCCGCGGGGGCCCACTTCGCTGCGCTCGCCCGCGACGAGGTCACCTTCTACACGGCGCCGATCAAGGCACTGGTCTCGGAGAAGTTCTTCGAGCTGTGCAAGATCTTCGGCACCGAGAACGTCGGCATGCTGACCGGCGACGCCTCCGTGAACTCCGACGCCCCCATCATCTGCTGCACCGCCGAGGTGCTGGCGTCCATCGCGCTGCGGGACGGCAAGCACGCCGACGTCGGCCAGGTCGTCATGGACGAGTTCCACTTCTACGCCGAGGCCGACCGCGGCTGGGCGTGGCAGATCCCGATCCTGGAACTGCCGCAGGCGCAGTTCATCCTGATGTCGGCGACGCTCGGCGACGTCTCGATGTTCGAGAAGGACCTCACCCGGCGCACCGGACGGCCCACGTCGGTGGTCCGCTCGGCGACCCGGCCCGTGCCGCTCTCCTACGAATACGTGCTGACCCCGCTGACGGAGACGCTCACCGAGCTGCTCGCGACCAAGCAGGCTCCGGTCTACATCGTCCACTTCACTCAGGCGCAGGCCGTGGAGCGGGCGCAGGCGCTCATGAGCATCAACATGTGCACGCGCGAGGAGAAGGACCAGATCGCCGAGCTGATCGGCAATTTCCGCTTCACCACCAAGTTCGGCCGCAACCTCTCCCGGTACGTACGCCACGGCATCGGCGTGCACCACGCGGGCATGCTGCCCAAGTACCGGCGGCTGGTGGAGAAACTGGCCCAGGCCGGTCTGCTGAAGGTCATCTGTGGCACGGACACCCTCGGTGTCGGCGTCAACGTCCCGATCCGCACCGTGCTGTTCACCGCGCTGACGAAGTACGACGGCAACCGGGTGCGCACGCTCCGTGCCCGTGAGTTCCACCAGATCGCCGGCCGCGCCGGGCGCGCCGGATTCGACACGGCGGGCTTCGTCGTGGCGCAGGCGCCCGAGCACGTCATCGAGAACGAGAAGGCGCTCGCCAAGGCGGGCGACGACCCGAAGAAGCGCCGCAAGGTGGTCCGCAAGAAGGCTCCCGAGGGCTTCGTCGGCTGGACGGACAACACTTTCGAGAAGCTCATCGGCTCCGATCCCGAGCCGCTCACCTCCCGCTTCCGAGTCACCCACACCATGCTCCTGGCGGTGATCGCCCGGCCCGGGAACGCCTTCGAGGCGATGCGGCATCTGCTGGAGGACAACCACGAGCCGCGCAAGCAGCAGCTGCGGCACATCCGGCGGGCGATCGCGATCTACCGCTCGCTCCTCGACGGCGGCATCGTCGAGAAGCTCGACGAGCCGGACGCCACGGGTCGCATCGTGCGCCTCACCGTGGATCTGCAACAGGACTTCGCGCTCAACCAGCCGCTGTCGACCTTCGCGCTCGCCGCGTTCGAGCTGCTGGACCCCGAGTCCCCCTCCTACGCCCTCGACATGGTGTCCGTCGTGGAGTCCACCCTGGACGACCCGCGGCAGATCCTCGCGGCCCAGCAGAACAAGGCGCGCGGCGAGGCCGTGGCGGCGATGAAGGCGGACGGCGTCGAGTACGAGGAGCGCATGGAGCGGCTCCAGGACGTGTCGTACCCCAAGCCGCTGGAGGAGCTGCTCTTCCACGCCTACAACACCTACCGCAAGAGCCACCCGTGGGTCGGCGACCATCCGTTGTCGCCGAAGTCCGTCATCCGTGACATGTACGAACGGGCCATGTCCTTCACGGAGTTCGTCTCCCACTACGAGCTCGCCCGTACTGAGGGCATTGTCCTGCGCTACCTCGCGAGTGCCTACAAGGCTCTTGAACACACCGTCCCGGACGACCTCAAGTCCGAGGACCTGGAGGATCTGATCGCCTGGCTGGGCGAGCTGGTGCGCCAGGTCGACTCGAGCCTCCTCGACGAGTGGGAGCAGCTCGCCAACCCCGAGGAGATGACGGCCGAGGAGGCCCAGGAGAGGGCCGACCAGGTCAAGCCGGTCACGTCGAACGCGCGCGCCTTCCGTGTCCTCGTCCGCAACGCGATGTTCCGCCGTGTCGAACTCGCCGCACTCGACAACGTCGACGAACTCGGCGAGATGGACGGCGAATCCGGCTGGGACGCCGACGCCTGGGGCGAGGCGATGGACAAGTACTGGGACGAGTACGAGGACCTCGGCACGGGCCCCGACGCCCGTGGCCCCAAGCTGCTGTCGATCGTGGAGGAGCCGCAGAACGGTCTGTGGCGCGTCCGTCAGACCTTCGCCGATCCGAACGGCGATCACGACTGGGGCATCAGCGCGGAGGTCGACCTGGTGGCCTCCGACGCGGAGGGCCGTGCCATCGTCAAGGTCACCGACGTCGGCCAGTTGTGAGCACAGGAGAATCCCACACATGACGAACCCAGCCGAGAGGCTCGTCGACCTGCTCGACCTCGAGCAGATCGAGGTCAACATCTTCCGTGGCCGCAGCCCGGACGAATCACTGCAGCGGGTCTTCGGCGGCCAGGTGGCCGGCCAGGCGCTGGTGGCGGCCGGGCGCACCGCCGAGGGCGACCGGCCGGTGCACTCACTGCACGCATACTTCCTGCGCCCTGGTCGGCCGGGCGTGCCGATCGTGTACCAGGTCGAACGGGTCAGGGACGGGCGGTCGTTCACCACCCGTCGGGTCACCGCCGTGCAGCAGGGTCGCACGATCTTCAATCTGACCGCCTCCTTTCACAAACCTGAGGATGGAAGCTTCGAGCACCAGTTGCCGCCGGCCCGCGAGATACCGCACCCGGAGTCGCTGCCGACGGTCTCGCAGGAGATCACCGAGCATCTGGGCGCGCTTCCCGAGTCGCTGGAGCGCATGGCGCGCCGCCAGCCGTTCGACATCCGGTACGTGGACGGACTGCGCTGGACCCCGGAGGAGATAAAGGACGCCGAGCCGCGCAGCGCGGTGTGGATGCGTGCCGTCGGGCCGCTGGGCGACGACCCGCTCGTGCACACCTGCGCCCTCACCTACGCGAGCGACATGACCCTCCTGGACGCCGTCCGCATCCCGGTGGAGCCGCTGTGGGGTCAGCGCGGCTTCGACATGGCCTCGCTCGACCACGCGATGTGGTTCCACCGGCCGTTCCGCGCGGACGAGTGGTTCCTGTACGACCAGGAGTCGCCGATCGCGACGGGCGGTCGCGGGCTGGCCCGCGGGCGCATCTACGACCTGGAGGGACGCCTGCTCGTCTCGGTCGTCCAGGAGGGGCTTTTCCGGGCGCTGTAAGGATGCAGGAAGAGGGTCAGGGGTTTCTGCGGCGCAGCCACCCGAGGAGCCTGCGTGGCCGCACGGGCTCCACGCTCGGGGCCGGGTCGTCGAGGGCGGCTTCCCGCGGTCGCGAGGCCGCCGGAGCCGCCTCGCTCAAGGGGGAGACCGGCGTCGGCGGGGCCTTCGGGGTCGGGCGGGGCGCGGGGCGGAGCGCTCGGGCCTCGACGAGTGCTTGGCCCAGGTCCGCACGGAGCCAGCTGATCTCGTCGGGATCCTCGGCGGTCATGATGCGCGAGACGAGGTGCGCGGCGGGAGTGTCCGGCGCGGCGCCGTGGGCGGCCCGCTCGGGCCGGAAGCGGTTCAGATACGCGCGCTCGTACGGGTCCCTGACGATCTCGGCCACCTGAACGGGGTCGAGCAGGGAGGCGACGATCGCGGCCTGCGCCCAGGGGTCCTCGGTCTGCCGCAGCAGGAATCCCATGTGCCGGCCCCGCCAGTTGCGGGGGCGAAGGTCCAGGCCGGCTTCCAGCTGGTCGCGGAGTCCCTCGGGGGTTCGGCCCTTCAGCAGCGGGGCGTTCTGCTCGTCCGCCCCGAACTGGCGCAGTTCTTCGGCCAGGTACAGCCAGACCACAGCCCTGTACCGGTTCAGGTAGAACTTCACGGGCACCACCAGACCCAGGCGCGCGAAGCGCGTGAACCTGGCGGCTGTCACGCCCATGAGCGCCGCGCCCTCCGTGGTGCCGACGGCCTTGACGCGTTCCCGCAATGCCTCGGGGAAGCCGTCCTCGGAGCGCACCCGCTCGATCTCCGCACGATGGACGCGGCGTCCGCCTCCTCCCTCGTCGGGAACGGTGCGGATGCATCCGAGATGCAGGGCGAGGTCGAACTCGCCGCGCTTGAGCTCCAGTTCTCGCGCGGCGCGTGCGAGCGACGATGTGGCGGGCCTCGAAGCGGTGGACTGCGAGGTGGTGGACTGCGAGACGGTGGACTGCGTGATGGTGTTGCCGGACATGACGGTTCTCCCCCGTGGAGTGAGGTGCTCGCGCCGTCGGGCGCTTGCTTCGAGAAAAACCGTAGCCGGTTCGGCGGATCTCGCGGCGAGCCTGTGGATAACTCTGACCGCGATGACGTATCCGCAGGTCAGAGATCTACGGAAGACGAACGTTCCGGTTGGCGTACGTCCACGCCGAGGTGTTCGCCGACCCGGTTGACGAGCAGTGTCATCTCGTAGGCAACCTGGCCGATGTCGGCTTCCGCGGCGCTGAGGACACACAGACAACTGCCCGAGCCCGCGGCGGTGACGAAAAGTACCGCGTCGTCGAACTCGATCATCGTCTGGCGCACCTGACCGGTGCCGAAGTACCGACCTGAGCCCTTCGCCAGGCTGTGCAGGCCCGACGAGACCGCCGCGAGGTGCTCGGCGTCCTCACGTCGAAGTCCAGTGCTCGCGCCGGTCACCAGCCCGTCGTTGGACAGCACCAACGCGTGCCGTACGTGTTCGACGCGCTCGGTCAGGTCGTCGAGCAGCCAGCCGAGCCCCGTGTTCTGCGCCATGCTCCATCTCCCCGTGATTCTTTCCCCCTGGCTGGAGGATCCGACCAGCCAGCCTTCCCCACGGCCGCCCTCCGGGCAAGGAGGATGGGCGCATGGCACAGAAGATGACCGATGAGCAATGGCGGGCCTTCGTCTCGCAGGGCACCCGCACCGGAAAGCTGTCGACCGTCCGCGCCGACGGAAGTCCGCACGTGGCGCCGATCTGGTTTCTGCTGGACGGCGACCACGTGCTCTTCAACACCGCGAAGGACACTGTGAAGGGTCGGAATCTGGCCCGCGACGGGCGAGTCGCCCTCTGCGTGGACGACGACCAGCCACCGTTCGACTTCGTGGTTCTGGAGGGCCGTGCCGAGTTGTCGGAGGATCTGGACGAGCTGCGTCACTGGGCAGCTCGGATCGGCGCACGCTACATGGGCGAGGATCGGGCCGAGGAGTTCGGGAAGCGCAACGGCGTCCCGGGTGAACTCCTCGTCCGCGTGCGTATCGAGAAGGTCGTGGCTTGGGCCTCGGTGTCGGCCTAGGTCTCTCCTTCGGAGGCCTCGGCCCGATGTTCCGTGGTCTCAACCGACGGAGTCGAGCAGCCGGGCGGTGTGCACCCGCCCGGCATACTCCACGAGCCGGATGAGTACTTCCTTTCCGGAGTCGCGGTCCCTGGCGTCGCAGAGCACCACGGGCGTGCCGCGGTCGAGGTCGAGGGCGCGGGACACGTCCTGGGCGCCGTAGGCGCGGGCGCCCGTGAAGCAGTTGACGGCCACCACGAACGGGATGTGCCGGTGCTCGAAGTAGTCCACCGCGGGGAAGCAGTCCTCGAGCCTGCGGGTGTCCGCGAGGACGACGGCCCCCAGCGCACCCTGTGACAGCTCGTCCCACAGGAACCAGAACCGGTCCTGGCCCGGCGTGCCGAAGAGGTAGAGGGAGAGGCCGGACCGGATGGTGATGCGTCCGAAGTCCATGGCGACGGTCGTCGTGACCTTGTGGTCCACGCCGTCGGTGTCGTCCACCGACTGACCCGCCTCGCTGAGCAGTTCCTCGGTGCGCAGCGGCCTGATCTCGCTGACCGCGCCCACCAGGGTGGTCTTGCCCACGCCGAACCCGCCGGCGACCAGTATCTTCAAGGCCAGGGCGGTCGTTTCGTCGGCCGAGGCGTCGGAGTTCTCGGAGACCATCGATCACTTCTCTCGGGAGTGGCGGCAGCGGTCGGCGTCGGTCGAACGGTGCCGGCTATGCGTCGGTGCATGTGTGCGCGTGTGTGGAATCGCGTCGTTCATCGGGGTGTGCGGAGTCGCGTGGTTCACCTGGAGGTGTGGAGTCGCGTCGTTCGTCTAGAGCGCCCTCAGTCCGTCGATCACCTCGCGGAGGATCCGCTCGTCGGGCAGTTGTGCGGGCGGCACCGGGCGACTGATGGTGACGCAGCCCAGTTCCAGCAGGTCGCCGAGCAGCACTCTGACCACGCCCACCGGCAGGTCCGCGCCCGCGGCGAGTTCGGCCACGGATTGCGTCTCCGTGCGGCACAGGTCGATGAGGGCCCGGTGTTCCGGCCCGAGCAGGGAGTCCTCGTCGACTCCGGGTGCACCCTTGTCGAGGGTGACCAGCGCGATCAGATCGAAGCGCACTCCGGTGGGGCCCGGTTTGGTTCGGCCGCCCGTCATCGCGTAGGGACGGACGAGCGGTCCCGCTTCGCTGTCGTACCACTGGCTGCCTTCGAGGTCCTCGGTCATCTGCGCCGCCCGCCCTCGGTCATCCGGCGGCGGGCGGCTGCGCGGCGACCCGCGGCGGCGTGTAGAGGTGCTCGCCGACGCGCTTGACCAGCCGCGCCATCTCGTAGGCCACCAGACCGATGTCTGCCGTGACCGCGGTGAGGAGGGCGAGGCACGAGCCATCGCCGGCTGCCGCGACGAACAGAAAGCCATCGTCCATCTCCACCATCGTCTGGCGTACGCCCCCGGCACCGAAGTGACGCCCCGCGCCTTTGGCCAGACTGTGAAAGCCCGAGGCGACGGCGGCCAGGTGTTCGGCGTCCTCGCGCCTGAGGCCGGTGGAGGAACCCACCGCCAGTCCGTCGTTCGACAGCACCACCGCATGCCGCACTTCGGCGACGCGCAGCACCAAGTCGTCCAGCAGCCAGTCGAGTTCGCCGGATCGCTGGGCTGCCCTCATGCCCGGGTCCTGGATCATGCGGGGTCTCCTTCACTGCTGTCGCTGCCCGCATCGGGGTCTGGAGTGGCGCCCCGACCGGGTGTTCTGCCGCCGCCGCGCGCCCAGCCGTCGCGGTAGGCCGCCATACGGTCCCGTACGAGTTCGGGGGTGCGTGTGTCGTCGTGCTGGTGGGCCGCCACTTGTGTCGGCTCCTCGGTTCGCTGTGCGCGCAGTTGGGGCGCGAGGTTCGCCTGCCGTACGCGCCGTGGGAGGTCGTCGGACCCCTCGGAGTCGTCCGGAGAGCGGTGCAGCCGCAAAGTGGTGACTCCAGGTGGTGTCGTTTCCGGCGAGCCGTTCACAGGGGTTTCGGACGAGACGTTCACGGGGGCTTCCGGCGAGCCGTGCGCCGGGGGTCCGACAGTGGTCTGCACGAGGGGCACGAGTGCGGGCCGCTCGATGGGCGCCTGGACGGAGTCGTGCTCCGGGGCGGCCGACACACGCGCGTACTCGCGTTCGTCGGGCCTTTCGCTGGCTGTCTTGCGGGGGGAACGTTCCGCCGCGCCTCCGTGCAGCAGTGCGGTCGGCAGCAGGACGACGGCGGTGGTGCCCCCGTAGGGCGATGTGCGCAGGTGCACCTTGATGCCGTGCCGGGCCGCGAGCCTGCTGACCACGAAGAGACCGAGCCGGTCGCTGTCGAACAGGTCCAGCGCCTCGGACTGTTCGATGCGACGATTGGCCTCGTCGAGCGTCTCCTGGCCCATGCCGAGCCCTCGGTCCTCGACCTCCACGGCGTAGCCGTTGCCGACTGGTTCGCCGGTGATGCGGACGCGGGTGTGCGGCGGGGAGAACTGGGCGGCGTTCTCTACGACTTCCGCCAGGAGGTGGGTGAGGTCGGCCACGGCGGCGCCGCCGACCGATGCCTCGGGCAGCTGTCGTACCTCCACGCGCGCGTAGTCCTCGACTTCGGACACGGCCGCGCGGACCACGTTCGTCAGCGAGACCGGCATGCGCCAGGCCCGGCCGGGTGCGGCGCCGGAAAGGATGATCAGGCTCTCCGCGTGGCGCCGCATCCGGGTGGTGAGGTGGTCGAGCCGGAAGAGGTCACTCAGCTCGTTCGGGTCCTCGGACCTGCGCTCCATACTGTCCAGCAGGCTCAGTTGGCGGTGCACGAGGACCTGGCTGCGCCGGGCGAGATTGACGAAGACCCCCGAGATCCCGCTGGCCAGTTCCGCGCGTTCGACAGCGGCGCGCAGGGCGGCCCGGTGCACGGTGCCCAGGGCCTCTGCGACCTGTCCGGTCTCGTCCTCCGAGGGTGGTCCTGGCGGAGCCTCCGCGCGGACGTCGATCTCCTCCCCCGCGCGCAGCTTGCGCATCGCCTCGGGCAGCTTGCGTCGAGCGATCTCGAGGGCGCTGTTGCGCAGGAGCACGAGCTCGACGACGAGGCCGCGTCCGATGCGTACGGAGATCACGAGCGACGCGGCGACGGCGGCGAGGCCGAACACGACAGCGGCGCCGGCGGGTGTCAGCAGACCGCGGGTCAAGGGGTCGGCCCGGTCCGCGACACCCCGGCCCGCCTTCGCCTCGATGGCGCGCATGGCGTCCTGCACGCGCGCGTGGGCGGTGTTCCAGTCGGCTTCCGGCGCCGCGTCGACGGCGTTTCCGCCAGGCCTCGACGCGAGCACCTTGTCCTCTACAGCGCGTACGTCGGCGTACGCGCTCCCCGTCACGAGGTCGCGCCAGGAGGCCTGTTCGGGTCCGCGCAGATCCGCGACGGCGGCGTCGGTCAGGGTGCGGCGGTTGGCGACCGCCCCGGTGAACAGCCGCAGTCGTTCGCCGTCCAGGGTGTGGGCGAGCCTGGCATCGGACAGCACGGTGTCCTCCTGGGCCAGCGCCTCGCCGGCCCGGGAGAATTCGAGGAGTACGCGCGCGTCGGAACCCAGGTCGGCGTCCTGGATGCCGGTGAGGGCGCCCCCGACCGCGAAGGCTTCCGAAATGGTCCTGGTGTACTGCCCGTACGCCTCGTCCCATCCGGTACGGCGCTCCAGTACGGCGGTGCGCAGGGGCCCCAGGCTCTCGGCCCCGTTGACGAATGCGTCGAGCCTTCCAGCGACTCCGGCGGGCAGGTCGGCGCCGTCGGCGACGGTGTTGTGGCCGCCCAGTCGCAGCTTCGCCACCGCGCGGTCCGTGCGTTCCGCCAGCGTCTTGAGATCGCTCTGTGGCTCGGCGGTCGGGTCGGTCGCATGGCGGACGGCGGCCGCGCGTTCGGCCTGGAGCGCGGCGACGGCGTCGTCGACCGGGGCTCGGACGGTGGAGTCCACACGCTGCAACTGCCGCAGCCGCGCGACATCCTGGGCGGTACTCACCGTGGCGTACGCCCACAGGGCGAGCAGCGAGACGACCGGCACCATGAGCAGACAGACGATCTTGGCCCGCACCGTACGAGGACGTATGCGCCATCGTCCCGCGCGCGCGGATGCCTCTGGCGGCGTCCCTGTGGCGTCCTCGTCGGGGTCGGTGTACTCATCGGCTGGCGGACCCGCGTGGGCGCGGCGACCGCGCTGCGGGGGTGGTGCCGACGGCTCGGCGCCGGCTGCAGGGGTCCTACGGGGTGTACGCATGGCCTCCTCGCTCGGAGTGGTTCGGGGCGTGTCGTCCGAGCCGTCGCGGCTCGGGCCCGCCACTAGCGGGCAACGCTCTCGACCGGCCGCTGGGCCGATGCGGATGCCTCGCGCTCGCCGGCCGTCGGGGACAGCGCGACGAATGCCGAGGTCAGGAAGAGATAGGACCCGAGGCCGACGGCGAGGGGGAAGATGAACTGCATCGCCGTGGCCCCGGGAAGGGCCTCCCCGGAGGGGCTGACACGCACGCTCACCGCCATCATGCCGGTGTAGTGCATGCTGCTCACCGCCCCACCCATGACGAGGGAGGCGACGGCGACCGCGACGGGCGACCTGATGTTGAGTGCCGCCCACAGGGCCGCGGTGGCCGCGACCACGGCGATCACCACGGAGACCCCGACGAGCACCGGGTCGTAGCGCACGACGCCGTGCAGCCGCAGCGCCGCCATGCCCAGGTAGTGCATGCTCGCGACGCCGAGTCCGGTGGTGAGACCGCCGAGGACGAGCGCACGGCCCCGGTCGCGGCCGTAGCCGACGGCGAAGACGCCCGCGCCGACGACGACCATCGCGACGAGCAGACTGACGATGGTCAGCGGCACGTTGTAGCGCATTTCCGTACCGCTGACACTGAAGCCGAGCATCGCCACGAAGTGCATCGTCCAGATGCCGGTGCCGATCGCGGAGGCCGCGGTGAGCAGCCAGTTGCGGCGCGAGCGCCCTGTGGCGCCGAGCGCGCGGACCGTGCAGCGCAGCCCCAGGGCGGCGCCTATACAGGCCATCACGTACGACAGCACGGGGGTCAGCCAGCCGAAGGCGGCGTGGTCCAGGTGTCCCATGGCCCAGGGACGCTAGTCCGGTCAGGGGCGCACAAAGGGGGCGCATTTCGAAAGGTGTTGAAATATGACACAGACAGGCACGGGATCGATCGCATGGCGCTCGAACGTGTGCACAGCGTCGTACTTCGTGTCGGTGAGAGATCATGCGGAACATGAGCGACGACCACACACACGTCCAGGAGTTCTTCACGGCGCGCGCGGCCGACTGGGACGCGCGGTTCCCCGATGACGGGCCGGCCTATGCGGCGGCGGTCGGCGAACTCGGGCTGCGCGAGGGGGACCGCGTGCTCGACGCGGGCTGCGGTACCGGGCGGGCGCTGCCGCCGCTGCGCGCGGCCGTGGGGCCCTCCGGAGTGGTCGTCGGAGCCGATCTGACCCCGGCCATGCTGGCGGCCGCGGTACGGGCCGGACGGCACCGCGACGGGCAGTTGCTGCTCGCCGACGTCGCCGCGCTGCCGCTGCGCACGGAGTCACTGGACGCCGCCCTCGGGGCGGGGCTGATCGCGCATCTGCCCAACCCCGCCGAGAATCTGAGGGAGTTGGCGCGGGTGGTGCGGCCCGGTGGCACGCTGGCGCTGTTCCATCCCATCGGCCGGGCCGCGCTCGCCGCGCGCCAGGGGCGCCGGATCACACCGGACGACCTGAGGGCGGAGGCCAATCTCCGCCCTCTGCTGGCCGCTGCCGGCTGGGCCATGACCTCGTACGTCGACGAGGACGCCCGCTTCCTGGCGCTGGCCACACGGCGGGGCTGAGGCCTCAGACCTTTTCGGCGACCTCGGCCACGAAGACATCGGGGTTGTCGAACATGACGTTGTGCCCCGCACCGGGAACGGTCACCACCCGGACTCCGGCGGCCTCCAGTCCCTCCCTGTTCGCCAGTTCACCGCTCAGTGCCCCCTGAAGGTAGACACGGTCCGCCGTCAGCCCTTCGAGCAGGTGGCGCATCGTGGGGACCGTGCCGCGCGCAAGGCCGATCGCGGTGCGGTGCAGCGCGCGCGGGTCGGCGAGCCGCATGGTCGCCGCCCACGAGGGGCCGACTTTGTCGAGTACGCGCGCGTGGCCACCGTTTTCGACGTACTCCTCCTCCGTGTACGAGGCGATACCGCTGCTGCCCGCCTTGACCGGTGGATACGGGTCGAGGTTCGCCTCCACGAGGACCAGCCTGGACACGAGCTCGGGACGTCGATGGGCAAGCACGATGGCCACCGCGCCGCCCATGCTGTGCGCGACCAGCTCCGCCGCCGTGACACCGGCCTCGTCCAGGGCGGCCGCCAGCGCGTCCGCGTGGTCCTCCAGGGTGTAGCCGAAGTCCGCGGGCCGATCACTGATGCCGTGACCGGGCAGATCGACGAACAGGGTCCGGCGCCCTGCCAGTTCAGGCCGGGCCGCGATGTGGGCGTTGTAGACCGTCGAGGCCGACCCCAGTCCGTGTACGTACACCCGAGCCGGTTCAGCGCCCGTCGCCTCCGTCCAGCGGATGCAGCTTCCCTTGCCGTCGAACTCGGCCTGCCTCATCGCTCTCCCTCAGGTCTGCCTCATCGTTTCTCGTACTCCGGGAGAATACATCGGACTCGATGTATAGGGGAAGCGATGTACCAAGGAGATGATGTACCAAGGGGATGATGTACACCGCTGGTGCGGCAGAATGCGGGGCATGCTTGAGCTGGCCATCCTCGGTTTTCTGCACGACGCCCCACTGCACGGCTACGAGCTGCGCAAGCGCATCACCGCGCTGACCGGCCACGTGAAGCCCGTCGCGGAGAGCACGCTGTATCCCGCGATCAAGCGGCTGGAGAAGGCGGGGTTGCTGGCACGGGCGACGCAGCCCGGTTCTGTGGCTGCTCCGCGTCATGTCCTGACGCTCACCGAGGAGGGGCGAAGCGAGTTGCGCCGCCGCCTCGCGGAACCCGTACAGCGCGACATCACCGACGAGAACCGCTGGTTCACGGTGCTCGCCTTCCTCAGGCACCTGGCCGACCCCGCGGCGCAGGCCGCGGTACTGCGCCGCAGGCTCGCCTTCCTGGAGGAGCCCGCGAGCTTCTTCTACGAAGGCGACCGGCCGTTGCGCGCCGAAGAGCTCGACGATCCCTTCCGGCAGGGCATTCTCACCATCGCCCGGGCCACGAGCCGGGCCGAACTCACCTGGCTGCGGGCCACGATCGACTCACTCGAAGGGAACATTCGCGACGCTTCACCGGACCGTCCCTCTTCTGCCGCCGGGCCTTCAACTCTACGTTGAGTAGCAGCAGGTGAACGATCAGCGATGGCAACCGCGCAGGGGGAAGGTGGCCCGATGACCGGAATGTTCGGCAGACTCCGCGAGATATGGCGCCGGAAGGCGGCCGACGAGGCCGAGGCGCAGCGGCCCGCCAAGCGGCGACCGGAGAAACGTACACACAATCTTTTCGAGGCGGCCGCGGCCTATGTGTCGGCCTGCGCGGAGGACGACCAGGAGCAGATCGACGAGGCCGCGGCCTGGGTGTCGCCCGAGGCACTGTCGTTCGGGGTGAACGAGCTGGCCTGCCGTGCCGTCATCGCTCTGGCGCGGGAGCGTGACGAGTCGCCTCGGACGGTGGCGCGGACGCTGCTCGGCCTGCCCGCCGTCTGACCGCGGTGGGCGCGGGCCGGGCGTTTCGCCCCCGTCCAGCCGGATAACTGCAGGTCCGCATCTGTTTCGGGCTCGTGACAAGCGCCTCCGGGTCGCATTATGGTGCGCCGACAAACGTAGCGATCGGGAGGCTGGGATGGCCGGGACGGACGATGGCGCCGTCGCCACCGGGGACGACGACGCGCTGTATGTACTGACAGCGGTGCTGTTGACGCCCGCGAAGTTCCCCAGCGTGCTGGGGGACGACTATCCGGAGGCCTGCGCGGCGCTCGACCTGGCGCCCCTGGCCGACGGGTACGGTCTCGTGCTCGGCCAGGATGGCGAGGGTGCTCGGTGGACGGTCGTCATCGACGACGTCTCGCTGGTCGCCGTCGCCATCGCGTCCTGGGACTGCGGGATGGAACACGAGCTGTCGCCCGACGAGCGCACGGTCGTCTCCGCGCTGCCCGGCTGGCCCCTGGACGTCGCCGTCGCGGCTCCCGGGGTGCCGGCCCCGCACGACCCCGCGCCCGAGCTCACGGAGCGGCCCGCGCTCACCCCGCCGAACACCGCGATCTGGGGACCGGCCCAACGGCGCCTCGGAGCGGACGAGATCGCCCTCCAGTGGGCGATCTGGCGGGAACAGATCGACGACGGCGACTTCGCCACGTCGGAGGACACCGCCCAGCCCGAGGACGCCCACCAGGACGAGACCGAGAGCACCGACGGCGACAGCGACAGCGGCGAGACCCGCACCGGTATCCGCCGGGTGCTCGCGGAGGCGCGCTCCTACGTGGACACCCCGCCGCCCCTGGGTCGGGTCCGCTCGTCCTTCGCCCCCGGCGACGCCCGGACCCTGCGCGCGGACGGCCCCGGATGGTCCATGGTCGCCCGGACCGACGACATCGCCTTCGTCCTCCTCGACGAGGAGCCCGGAGAGGTCCTGCCCGTCGGCCGGGGCCCGGAACTGCCCGGTCTCCTGGAGGCCCTCGACAAGATGGCCGTACGCCCCAGTTGAGCGGTCGTGCAGTGGGTCGCTCCTCGCCCCGGGCGAAGCGGGGCACGCGCACGCTCGCGGACCCTGCCTACGGCACGGTCCGCGAGCGGCGACCGGGCCGCCTCCCGCATGCCGGGAGACGCACCCGATCGGCAGCGCCTCAGCGGCCGAGTTCCTTGCGAGTGATGCGGCGCAGCCTGCGGCGCTGCGAGGGATCCAGCGTCAGGTACGCGGCCGCCGGAACTCCCACCACGATCAGGAAGGAGACCCACCAGGGCAACCAGATCAGCAGGATGAGGCCGACCGCCACACCACCTGCGGCGATCTTCGCGTTCTTCGACATGTGTCGCCTCCTTCGCGGCTGCTGCCGCTCTCTGTCCTGAAAACGGGTCCGCGCCTCTCACGGTTCCAGTGCGCGACCCTGAGACATCCCTGAGGCGCTCCCCTGACTCACCCCTGAGACCCTCCGGTCTCACTCACCCCCTGAGACCTTCCGCGGCTGCTCGGTCCTGAGGGGTTCGCCGACCACGTGCATGTGGCGCAGGGCCTGCCGGTAGGAGTCGACGAGCCCGGTTTCCGCGTAGGAGATACCCAATTCCCGACAGTGTGCGCGCACCAGCGGCTGGGCGAGCCTCAGATGGGGTCGGGGCATGCTGGGGAACAAGTGGTGCTCGATCTGGTAGTTGAGGCCACCGAGGAACCAGTCGGTCAGGGCGGCGCCGCGGACGTTGCGGGAGGTGAGCACCTGGCGGCGCAGATGGCCCCAGCGCTCCCCGTCCGGGTCAGGCATTTCCATGCCCTTGTGGTTGGGCGCGAAGGCCATGCCCAGATGCAGGCCGAACAGTGCCTGGTGCAGCGCCGCGAAGGCCAGGGCCTTGCCGAGGGACATGGACGTGAGCAGCAAGGTCGCGTAGGCCACGACGTGGGTCACCAGCAGCAGTCCCTCCACCACCCGCTCGCGCGGGGGCTGCCGACGCAGGTCCTGGAAGCCGTGGACCTTCAGGGCGACGCCTTCCAGGAGGGTGAGCGGGAAGAAGAGCCAGGCCTGGTTGCGGGTGAGCCAGCGCCGGAAGCCCACCCGGACCTCTGCCTGCTCACCGGTGAAGACCAGGACGTCGGCGACGACGTCGGGATCCTTGTCGATGTGGTTCGGGTTGGCGTGGTGGCGGTTGTGCTTGTGGTTCCACCAGGAATAGCTCAGTCCGAGGAGCAGGTTGCCGTGGACCAGGCCGATCGCGCGGCCGACCCCCTTGTTGCCGGTGATCTGCGCGTGGCCCGCGTCGTGACCTATGAAAGCGGTGCGGGCCGAGAACGCGGCGAGCAGCGGGGCGAGGACAAGCGCCCACCAGGAGTTGCCGATCAGGGCGACACCCGTCACGACCGCGGCCAGGGCCAGCGCGTTCACGGTGATCGCGCGTGCGTACCAGCCATGGCGCCGGTCCAGGAGACCCCGGGCCCTGACGGTGCGCAGGAGGGGCGCGAAGTCACTTCCCGGGCTCTGCCCGACACCCACCCCTGGAAGGTCTTCCACGACGGCTGTGGCGGTCTGGGGCATGGCGGGTCTCCGGTTTCTCAGGCAAGGGGCTGACCTGATGAAAGGTACGAACCAGTGACCCTTGGCGACCATGACGCCACCACCCGTGTCCGCACTGAGGCTTTCCCCGTCCATCGACGGGGGGTTACGTACACCCCCGGCCCGGGGAGAGCCACCTCACGGTCCGAGCGTCCCCGCCCGGTGTATGCGGTGCTGTACCCTCGGCGACTCCGACCCAGTAGTCAAATTTGAGGAATGCGACATCGCTGTGCAGAGAATTCCTGCGGCGACGCCCGCCGAGATCTCCGAACTGGCCCCATGCTGTGCCGTGTTCATGCCCGCCGATCCGTCCCGTACCGGAAGCGTCGCCTTCTGGCGGCCCGACGGCGACGTCCCACCTGTGGTGGCTTCCGGCGCCTTCGACGACGTGACCGTCGCGCTGCCCGGAAACGACGGTGTCGAGCTCGTGACCGTGCCCGCCGTCCTGCTCCCGGTGCGCGCCGCGCTGCCGGTCCTCACGCGCGCGCGTGCCGCCGCGCACGCACACCGGGCGACCACGTTCTGGGGCGCGGCCGCGGTGCTCGCCCTCCAATTCGCCGCACGGGGGCTGCTGCTGCCGGGACTGACGGCGAGCGACCACGACGCGTGGCGTGCCGGTCCACTGCGCGCCGACGACCTGGAGCGCGTACGCGAACTCGCCGCGGCGATGCCGCCCGACGCGCACGCCGTACCGGTGGACGGCTGTGAGCCGGTGCGGCTGCCCGACCC
This sequence comes from Streptomyces olivochromogenes, assembly GCF_001514115.1. Classification (GTDB taxonomy): domain Bacteria; phylum Actinomycetota; class Actinomycetes; order Streptomycetales; family Streptomycetaceae; genus Streptomyces; species Streptomyces olivochromogenes. The sequence goes on along the minus strand of NZ_KQ948459.1, from coordinate 23,332 downwards.
GGAGCGGTTGCTGCGAGCCTTCCTCGACGCGGTCGCCGACGCGCTGCCCCGCTCCCCCGCCGCGTCGCCGGCCGCGGGAGGCGCGGCCTTCGCGGCGCCGGAGCCGCAGTTTGTGCCGGAGCAGCGCGCCTGGGCCGCCGACGTGGCCGCGGGGCACGACGCGGGCGTACGCGTCTCGCTGCGCGTCGAGGTCCCTGGGCTGGCGTCGGTCGGGGCGGACGAGACGCGGCTCCCGTTCCGCGGGGTGCTGCAGGTGCACAGCGTGAACGACCCGGGTCTTGTCGCGGACGCCTCCGCCGTCTGGGCCGGATCGGCGGCCTTCGGCCCTCGCGCGCGGATGGACGTCCTGCTCGCCCTGCGCCGTGCGGCCCGCGCCTGGCCCCCGCTCACCCCGTTGCTCTCGGCGGCGGTGCCGGACGCCGTCGAACTCGCCGACGAGGAGGTCACCGAACTCCTCGGTGAGGGCGCCCGCATGCTGGGGTCCGCCGGCGTCGACGTGCACTGGCCCAAGGAGTTGGCGCGCAAGCTGACCGCGCGCGCCGTCATCGGCCCGCCGGACGACGAGCGGAGTCCGGACAAGGCGGCGTCGGCCGCGCCCTCCTTCCTGTCCGCGGACGCACTGCTGGCCTTCAACTGGTCGTTCGCACTGGGCGATCAGCGACTCACACGACAGGAGCTGGACCACCTCGCCGAGGCGAACCGCCCCATGGTGCGGCTGCGCGACCAGTGGGTCCTCGTCGACCCGCAGGAGGTGCGCCGCGCCCGGGCGCAACAGGACCGCAAGGTCACGCCTGTCGAGGCGCTGAGCGCCGCCCTGACGGGCTCCACGGAGGTCGACGGCCGCAGGGTCGACGTACGGCCCACGGGGTGGCTGGCGACGCTGCGGGAGCGGCTCTCGGACCCGGAGGGACAGGAGCCGGTCGGGCAGCCCGCCGCGCTCACCGCGACGCTGCGGGACTACCAGGTGCGGGGCCTCAACTGGCTCGCCCGAATGACCTCCTTGGGACTGGGTGGCTGTCTGGCCGACGACATGGGCCTGGGCAAGACGATCACTCTGATCGCCCTGCATCTGCACCGGCAGACCGACACGTCGGCGGCGGGCCCCACCCTCGTGGTCTGTCCGGCCTCCTTGATGGGCAACTGGCAGCGCGAGATCGAGAAGTTCGCGCCCGGCACGCCGGTGCGCCGTTTCCACGGCTCGCGGCGCAGTCTGGAAGGCCTGGTGGACGGGGAGTTCGTGCTCACCACGTACGGCACGATGCGGCTCGACGCGCCGCGACTGGCCGCGGTGCCGTGGGGCATGGTCGTCGCGGACGAGGCGCAGCACGTGAAGAACCCCTACTCGGCGACGGCGCGGGCGTTGCGCACCGTCGGGGCACGCGCGCGCGTGGCGCTCACCGGCACGCCGGTGGAGAACAATCTCTCGGAGTTGTGGGCGATCCTCGACTGGACGACGCCGGGTCTGCTCGGGAGTCTCGGCTCCTTCCGGACGCGTTACGCGCAGGCCGTCGAAGGCGCTCAGGATCCCGCGGCGGCCGAGCGGCTCACCCAGTTGGTCCGGCCGTTCCTGCTGCGGCGGCGCAAGTCGGACCCCGGTATCGCGCCCGAGCTGCCGCCGAAGACCGAGACCGACCGTGCCGTCTCGCTCACCAAGGAGCAGGCGGGTCTGTACGAGGCGGTGGTGCGTGAGACCCTCGCGGAGATCTCGGGCGCGGACCGCATGGCGCGGCGCGGTCTGATCGTGAAGCTGCTCACCGGGCTGAAGCAGATCTGCAACCACCCGGCGCAGTTCCTCAAGGAGGACCGGCCGAAGATCCCGGGCAGGTCCGGGAAGCTGGAGCTGCTGGACGAGTTGCTCGGCACCATCCTCTCCGAGGGAGCGAGCGTTCTGGTCTTCACGCAGTACGTGCGGATGGCGCGCCTCATCGAGCGCCATCTCGCGGTGCGCGGCGCCGCGACGCAGTTCCTGCACGGCGGGACGCCCGTCCATGAGCGCGAGGCGATGGTGGAGCGCTTCCAGGACGGCGAAATCCCTGTCTTCTTGTTGTCGTTGAAGGCCGCGGGCACGGGCCTGAACCTGACGCGGGCCGAGCACGTCGTGCACTACGACCGCTGGTGGAACCCAGCCGTCGAGGCGCAGGCCACGGACCGCGCGTACCGCATCGGCCAGACCCGGCCCGTGCAGGTGCACCGGCTGATCGCCGAGGGGACCATCGAGGACCGCATCGCCGAGATGCTGCGGCGCAAGCAGCAGTTGGCCGACGCGGTCCTCGGCGCCGGAGAGGCGGCGCTCACGGAGCTGACCGACGCCGAACTGGCCGACCTGGTGGAGCTGCGAGGGGACGCACGATGACGGATGGGAACGAGGAGCGTACGTTCGCGGCGCTGCCGCCCGCACAGGGGCAGGGCTTCGCGCAGACGTGGTGGGGCCGGGCCTGGCTGAAGGCGCTGGAGGACGCGGCGCTGGACTCGGAGCCGGTGAAGACGGGCCGCAGACTCGCGCGTACGGGGGCGGTGGGCGCCGTGTCGGTGCGGCCGGGGCGCGTCACCGCCGTCGTTCGGGACCGGGACGGCACCGCACACCGCTCGGACGTGCTGCTTCAGGAACTGTCCGAGGAGCAGTGGGACCGATTCCTCGACATGGCCGTCGAACGCGCCGGGCATGTCGCGGCGCTGCTCGACCGCGAGATGCCCCCGCATCTGGTGGAGGACGCGGCAGCGTCGGGAGTGGAGCTGCTTCCGGGTTTGGGTGACTTGGAGGCCGAGTGCGACTGCGGGGCCTGGGACCACTGCGGGCACACCGCGGCGCTCTGCTATCAGACGGCGCGGCTGCTCGACCAGGATCCGTTCGCCCTGCTGCTGATGCGCGGCCGCGCCGAACGCACGTTGCTGGACGAGCTTCAGTCGCGCGGCAGCGCGACCGCAAGGACACAGCCGGACGCCCCGGAACCCGCTCAGCAGGGCGTGGACGCCGGAGAGGCGTACGCGGCCGGGGACATTCTGCCGCCCCTGCCCGCTCCTCCGGTACTGCCCGCGGTGCCCGGTCGGCCGCCCTCCCTGGACACCGAGGCCGCGCCCGCACCTGGCGTCGACCCGTCCGCCCTGGAGTTCCTCGCCGCCGCGACCGCGGCCGAGGCCCACCGGCTGCTCGCCGAGGCGCTCAGGCCGACTCACGGGCAGGAAGCACCGGCGGCGGAGTTGACGGTCGAGCAGGACGCGGTTCGGCTTGCTGCGTCCGCCACCGAGGGTGCGATCGTCGAGCGGCTGGCCGACGGATCGGGGCGCGACCGGCAGGAACTGGCGCTCGCCGTAACTGCCTGGCACCACGGGGGTGTGGTCGCGCTGGCCGTGCTGGAGGACGAGTGGGTCGTGGATGCGGAGGCACTCGCACGCGCGCGTGCCGCCCTGGAGGCGGCCTGGGACGAGGACGAGCGGCCGCGACTGCGTGCCACCCGCAACCGCTGGACCGCCGTCGGCGCACCTGCCCAGCTGCGCCTGGGGCGTGACGGCCGATGGTGGCCGTACCGCAAGGAGCGGGGCCGTTGGACGCCCGCGGGGCCGGCGGCAGGGGATCCGGCCACCGCCTTCGCGATGGCGCAGGCAGACCCGGGCGGCGACCCGATGAGTGGTTGACGCCCCACGTTCATCTTGAAGTCGCGCGAAGTTCGGCATCGCGGCCAACTCTGGCCGCTGTCAATGAACTTGTGCCTCAGGAGGCCTGATGTCCCCGCATGCCGTCGGCCGGCGCCGCGTCCACCGAACCGTCGCCGCGGGTGTACCGCTCGCGATGCTGGCCGCCCTCGTGGCGGTCGGCACCGCGAACGCTCAGAGCTACCCGTCGCAGCCGAAGGTCACGCGCACCGCGACCCTCGGCGACATCCCCCTGGGCACGTTCAGCAACGCGCTGCTGCCCGGCACAGTGGGCGACGACCGGGGCGTGGACCTCGGTGGGATCGGCAGCGACATCTACCCGGCCGGGCGCCGGGGCGAGTTCTGGACGGTCACCGACCGCGGCCCCAATGGGCAGATCAAGGTCGACGGCAAGAAGCGACGCACGTTCCCGGTGCCCGGCTTCGACCCGGCGATCGTGAAGATCAGGGTGTCCGGTGACACCGTGAAGGTGCTGGACGCGCTCCCGATCACCACGTCCTCCGGGAAGCCCGTCACCGGGCTGTCCAACCAGGCCGGGCGCGACGAGGCGCCGTACTCCTATGACGCGCAGACCCCCCTCGCGTACAACCCGAACGGCGTGGACACCGAAGGCATCGTCCGTTCCGCGGACGGCAGTTTCTGGCTCATCGACGAGTACGGTCCCTCGTTGATCCATGTCTCCGCGCGCGGGAAGGTCCTTACGCGTTATGTGCCCAAGGGACTGAACCTGACCGGCACCGACTACCCGGTGGTCGAGGCGCTGCCGGCCATCCTGCTGCACCGGAAGATCAATCGCGGCTTCGAAGGGCTCGCCCAGCTTCCCGGCGGCGACCTGGTGATGGCCGTGCAGAGCCCGCTCTCCCTGCCGGACGGCGACGCGGGGGACGCCTCGCGCACGACGCGGCTGCTGCGCTTCTCTCCGAAGCAGCGGGCCGTCACCGCCGAGTACGCCTACCGCTTCGACCCGGTGAACGTGGTCGACCCCAGCGAGGACGACACGTCGGAGCTGAAGATCTCCTCCGTGGTGGCCGTCGGCCGCGATCGGCTGCTGGTGGAGGAACGCACGGACAAGGCGGCGCGGTTGCAGGTGGTGGAGCTCACGCGTAGCGCGAACATCCTTAATGGCTCCTGGGACAGCGACACGACGTCCCCCTCTCTGGAACAGCTCGACGATCCGGCCGCCTCCGGCGTCCCGGTGCTCGCCAAGCGTCTGGTCGTGGACCTGGGAACGGTCGCGGGGGTACCCGGAAAAATCGAGGGCATCGCGCGCGTGGACCACGACACACTCGCGCTGATCAACGACAACGACTTCGGGATGACCGACGGGGCGGGCGCGTTCGACGCGCAGGGTCGCCTGGTGGACAGCGGTATCGAGACGACGGTCACGTACGTACGGCTGCCGCACGGGATCTGACCTCAGGATCCTTTTCTTCGGGCACGCGTGCGTGAGTCGCGAAACGGCGTCCACGCGCGCGTGCCCATCACCTCAGCGGCTTACGGCAGCGCGCCGTTCCCCTAGGTCGGCAGGAGCGACTGCAGGTCGCTCGGCAGGATGCTGCGCAGATCGCTCGGCAGCTCCGAGGGCAAGGACGAAGGCAGGGACGAAGGCAGCTCGCTGGGCAGCTCAGACGGAATGCTCAGCGACGGGGACGACGATCCCTGAGTGCCGCCACTCTCGGTCGACCCCTTCTTGTCGGGCGTGTCGCTGCCGCCGCGGGCCATCAGCACCACGACGACGACAGCCACGACGACCACGAGCGCGGCGAGCGCGAGGAACAGCGGGGTGCGGCGCCGCCCTCCACCATGGCCCCCCGGACCGCCGGAAAAACCAGAAGGCGGCTCCGGACCATCGCCCCCCGGAGGAGGACCGTAGCCCTCGTAAGGAGGACCTTGACCTCCCGAAGGAGGCCCGTAACCTCCGGGCGGCGGGCCGAAGCCACCGTTTCCCGGAGGGGGCGTGTTTCCCGGCGGCCGGGGAGGCTGGGGCGGCAAGGGCGGGGTGGCCATACCGTCAAGACTCGCCTCGAAACCGGTCATGAGGCGACCCCTGTGCTGAAGTTGATACGGACTCATGCCATGGATCGCATGATTCCGGAGCATTCCCCGCCGGGTCCGCGCAGCGAAATGTGAGGTCCGGCCCGCCAGAAGACGGGCCAGACCCTCACCGGGGCACGATCAGCCCCGCGCGCCCAGCAGATGGTCCATGGCGAGCTGGTCCAGCCGCTCGAAGGCCATCCCGCGCGCCGCGGCCGCCTCCACGTCGAACTCCTCGAAGGCCGCGCGGTCCGCGAGCAGCCCCGTCAGGCCGTCCGCCGCGGTGGGCTGCGCCAGTTCGTCGAGGCGCGACGCGCGCAGCGCTTCCTGGACCTCGGGGTCGGCACGGAAGGCGGCCGTACGCTCCCGCAGGATCAGGTAGTTACGCATGCAGCCCGCGGCCGACGCCCACACCCCGTCGAAGTCCTCGGTCCGCGGGGGCTTGAAGTCGAAGTGCTTCGGCCCCGCGTACCCGGCGCTCTCCAGGAGGTCGACCAGCCAGAACGCGGAGCGCAGGTCACCGGCGCCGAAGCGCAGGTCCTGGTCGTACTTGATGCCGGACTGGCCGTTGAGGTCGATGTGGAAGAGCTTGCCCGCCCACAGGGCCTGCGCGATGCCGTGCGGGAAGTTCAGCCCGGCCATCTGCTCGTGACCCACCTCGGGGTTGACGCCGTACATCTCCGGGCGCTCCAGACGCTCGATGAAGGCGAGCGCGTGGCCGACCGTGGGAAGCAGGATGTCGCCGCGCGGCTCGTTCGGCTTCGGCTCGATCGCGAACTTAAGGTCGTAACCCTGGGAGATCACGTACTCGCCGAGGAGGTCGAAGGCCTCCTTCATGCGGTCGAGGGCGACGCGCACGTCCTTGGCCGCGCCGGACTCGGCACCCTCGCGGCCGCCCCAGGCCACGTACGTCTGCGCGCCGAGTTCGACCGCGAGGTCGATGTTGCGGATCGTCTTGCGCAGCGCGTAGCGACGTACGTCCCTGTCGTTCGCGGTGAACGCGCCGTCCTTGAAGACGGGGTGCGTGAACAGGTTGGTGGTGGCCATCGGCACTCGCATGCCGGTCGCGTCCAGGGCCTGGCGGAAGCGCTTGATGTGCGACTCGCGCTCGCTGTCCGAGGACCCGAAGGGAATCAGGTCGTCGTCGTGGAAGGTCACACCGTGGGCTCCGAGCTCGGCCAGGCGCTGCACGGACTCGACCGGGTCCAGGGCGCGCCGGGTGGCGTCGCCGAACGGGTCCCTTCCCTGCCAGCCGACGGTCCACAGGCCGAAGGTGAACCTGTCCTCGGGGGTGGGCTGGTAGTTCATGCCGCGGCTCCTTGCTAGCTCCGACTATTTCGTCATGGCGCTTAACAAATTAGTATGCGGAGGCAACTCTGGGAAGAGACGAAGTGCGAAACCTGGGCCACACAGGTCTAGAAAGCCCACCACCAGGACAGATCCCGCGGAGCCGCGGAAGAGGGAGAGCCCGATGTCAGCAGCCGAGGGTCCGCTCGTCGTCGGGGTGGACACATCCACCCAGTCCACCAAGGCCCTGGTCGTCGACGCATCGACCGGACAGGTGGTGGCGCGCGGGCAGGCGCCGCACAACGTCACCACCGGAGCGGGCCGCGAGAGCGACCCGCGGCAGTGGTGGGACGCGCTCCGCGAGGCGCTGCACCAGTGCGGCGAGGCGGCCCACGAGGCCGCCGCGGTGTCGATCGGCGGCCAGCAGCACGGGCTCGTCACCCTCGACGCCCAGGGCGATCCCGTACGCCCGGCCCTGCTGTGGAACGACGTGCGCTCGGCGCCGCAGGCCCGGCGCCTGGTCGAGGAGCTGGGCGGCCCGAAGGCCTGGGCCGAGCGCACCGGCAGCGTGCCCGGCCCCTCCTTCACGGTGACGAAGTGGGCCTGGCTGGCCGAGCACGAACCCGACGCCGTCCGCGCGACCGCGGCCGTACGGCTGCCTCACGACTACCTCACCGAACGCCTCACGGGAGAGGGCACGACCGACCGCGGCGACGCCTCCGGTACCGGCTGGTGGGCATCCGGTACGGAGAGGTACGACGAAGAAGTCCTCGCGTACGTCGGGCTCGACCCGGCGCTGCTCCCCCGCATCGCCCGGCCCGGCGAGGTGGCCGGAACCGTGCACGCCCGCGATGAGCTGCCCTTCTCCAAGGGCACGCTGGTCGCCGCCGGCACCGGCGACAACGCCGCCGCCGCGCTCGGCCTCGGACTGCGCCCCGGCACCGCCGTACTGAGCCTCGGCACCTCCGGCACGGTGTACGCCGTCTCGACACGGCGCCCCGCCGACCCGACCGGCACCGTCGCGGGCTTCGCCGACGCACGAGGCGACTGGCTTCCGCTGGCCTGCACCCTAAACTGCACGCTCGCCGTCGATCGCGTCGCCGCCCTGCTGGGCCTCGACCGCGAGGCCGTCGAACCGGGCGCAGGCGTGACGCTGCTCCCCTACCTGGACGGCGAGCGCACCCCGAACCTGCCCCATGCCTCGGGGCTGCTGCACGGCCTCAGGCACGACACGACGGGCGGGCAGCTGCTGCAGGCGGCGTACGACGGCGCGGTCCACTCGCTCCTCGGCGCCCTCGACCTGGTGCTCGACCCGGACGCGGACCGCTCCGCGCCGTTGCTGCTCATCGGCGGGGGCGCCCGGGGGACGGCCTGGCAGCAGACCGTACGCCGGCTGTCGGGACGTCCGGTTCAGGTGCCCGAGGCCAAGGAACTGGTCGCGCTTGGCGCCGCCGCGCAGGCCGCGGGCCTGCTGACCGGCGAGGACCCGGCAGCGGTGGCCCGCCGCTGGGGAACGGCCCGCGGGCCGGTGCTCGACGCCGTGGACCGGGACGAGGAGACGCTCGCCAGGATCGCCGGGGTACTCTCCGACGCGGCCCCGCTCCTGGAACGGGAACCGAACAAGGACTGAGCGAGCGCTGAGCGAGCACGGGCGAGGACAACCCCCCAGGGGGACCGGCCGGACGAGGACTGACGGAGGCATGACCGCACCACTGCACGAGGCCCACCCGACCGGTTCCGGCCGTCGACTGCCCGACACCCAGCAGGGCATGCGTCGCCGCAACCTCTCCCGTGTCATGCACACCGTGAGCGCGGAGGGGCCGCTGTCGCGTGCCGCCGTCGCCTCGCGCATCGGTCTGACACGGGCGGCGGTCTCGACGCTGGTGGACGAGCTGATCCGCTCGGGACTCCTCGAAGAGCTGGGCCCCGAGCGGCCCGGACGGGTGGGGCGACCGGGCTCGGCACTCGCCGTCAGCGGGCACGGCCCCGCCGGGATAGGCGCGGAGGTGGGCGTCGACCATCTGGCGGTGTGCGCCGTCGATCTGCGCGGTGACGTACGGGCACGGGCGGTGCGGCACGGCACGAACCGCGGCCGGCCGCCCGAGCCGGTGCTCCAGGAGCTGACCGCGCTGGTGCGGCAGGTCGTCGCTGAGGCCGAACGGGAGGGGCTGTGGCCCGCGGGTCTCGCGGTCGCGGTGCCCGGCCTGGTGGCCCGCGACGACCGGACCGTGGTTCGTGCCCCCAACCTCGACTGGCGTGACACGGATCTCGGAGCGCTACTGCCCGGGGACCTCTCGCTGACCGTGGACAACGAGGCCAACTTCGGCGGTCTGGCGGAACTCTGGCTCGGCGATGCCACACCACGTGACTTCCTGCATGTGTCCGCGGAGATCGGCATCGGCGCGGCCGTGGTCGTGGACGGACGGTTGCTGCGCGGAACCCGCGGTTTCGCGGGCGAGCTTGGGCATGTGCCGGTGTGGCCGGACGGTCCTCCTTGCCCGTGCGGCGGACGGGGCTGCCTCGAGCAGTACGCGGGTGAGGAGGCCGTGCTGCGCGCGGCCGGTCTGGAGCCGCGTGAGGACCGTGTCGGGCTGCTGGCCGAGCGTGCCGCCCAGGGCGATGCGGAGGTACGGCGTGCCCTGCGCGACGCCGGGACCGCGCTCGGTATCGCGCTCACGGGCGCGGTCAACCTCCTCGATCCGGAGACGGTCGTGCTGGGTGGAGCGCTGTCCGGTCTGGCACCGTGGCTGCTGCCGTCGCTGGAGGGCGAGTTGGCGCGGCGCACGGCGGGTCCCGCCTGCGCCGTGTCAGTGTCACCGCTGGGGCCCGAGGGACCACTGCTGGGGGCCGCCCACTCGGTGGTGCGGGCAGTGCTCGACGATCCGGCGGGGTTCGCGGAGCGGGCGTAGCGCGGCCATGGCGGCCATGTCGGTCATCGCGGTCGACGGCGCGGTACTCAGGGTCCCTTTCCCCCTGACGGGTGACCGAGTTGTCCACAGTCCCGGAGTTGTCCACCGACGAACGCCGTGCCCTCCCGCCCAACCGGCAAGCGCCGTACCGTAATTCACGCGAGGCGCAGCCGTCGGGCCGATGGCTGGTTGTCCGGGCGAATCGGGGGATCGGGGGGTTCAGATGTCGGGGGAGACGGTTCCGGGACTGCGGCGCGAGGCTGTCGGGCTGCGGGAGGTCCTGTTCCAGAGCATCACGGCCATGGCGCCGGCCGCGGCGGTCGCCGCGTCCATTCCGTCGGGCGCGGCCTTCGCGGGCGGCAGTCTGCCCCTTTCCGTGCTGATAGCCCTCGTCGCCTGCCTCTTCACCGCGTCCTGTGTGGCGGAGCTGGCACGACAGTTGCCCACCGCGGGCTCGGTGGCCACGTACGCGGCCCAGGGGCTGCACCCGGCCGTAGGGTTTCTCGTCGGCTGGGGCTATGTGTTCGTCGAGGCGCTGGTGCCCCCGCTGCTGCTCCTGCAACTCGGGTTCACCACGGCGGGCACACTGCACCAGGAGTGGTCTTCCTACCCGGACGACCTGTGGTGGCCGTGGTCGCTCGCGGGCGCGGCGATCATCGCGGTCGCCGGATACTTCGGAGTGCGCGCCTCGGCCCGCTTCGGCACCGTCCTCGGCGTCTTCGAGGTGCTGGTCTTCCTCGTCTTCGCGATATGGCTGATCGTCAAGGCCGGGGGGGACAACACACTGTCGGTGTTCGGGACCTCTCACACGGCCGAGGGACACGAAGGCGTCAGTGGTGTGTTCGCGGGATCGGTCTACACGGTACTGGCCTTCGCCGGATTCGAGGCGGCGGCACCGCTCGCCGAGGAGACGAAGGATCCCCGCCGGACCATGCACCGCGCGGTCCTCGGCGCGGCGCTGGGGATCGGTCTCTTCTACGTCCTCACCACGTACGCCATGTCGGTGTACTTCGGCCCCGACCGCCTAGGGGGCTTCGGAGCCTCCGGCGCGGCGTCCTGGGAAGGCGTGGCACGCGCTTCCTTCGGACTGTTCTGGGTGCTGGTGTTCCTGGCGGTGATCAACTCCACGATCGCCAACGCCAACGCCTGCGCGACGGTCTCCACCCGCACGGCCTTCGCCCTGGCCCGGATCAAGGTGTTCCCGCGACTCTTCGCGCACGTGCATCCGAGGCACCGCTCCCCCGTCGCCGGCATCGCCGCGCAGTGCGGCGTGGCGGTCGCGGCTGTGCTGGGCCTCGGTCTGTACTACGACCCTGTCACGGCGTTCCTGCTGCTCGCGACGGTGATCGTCACGGTCGTCGTCGGCGTGTACATCGTGGTGAACCTCGCCTGTGCGGGCTATTTCCTGCGCCGCAGACGAGAGTTGCTCAAACCGGTGCGGCATCTGCTCTTCCCTCTGCTGGGCATCGTCGCCTTCGTGCCCGCGCTGCTGACGGCCGCCGGCCTGCCCGTCTTCGACTTCGTCTCCGAACTCACCGCGCCCGTTTCGTATGCGGGACCGGTTGTCGGAGTCTGGATGGCGGCCGGGGTCGTGGTATTGATCGTCCTGTCGCGCCGCCATCCCGGGCGCATAGCCGAGACCGCCCGTGTCCACCTCGACGAGACGTCGTCCCCCGAGTCCCCCGAGTCCCCCGACCTTCGGCAGAGCGGAGCCGTGCAGCCATGAGTGACCCCCGCATCCTGACCGTGCGCCCCGAACCGGGCGAGTACGCTTGGACGTTCGGTGGTGCGCCGCCCGTGGCACGCATCGCGCCGGGCACCGTCCTCGATCTGTACACGGAGGACTGCTTCGCCGGGCGGGTGCGCTCGGAGAAGGACCTGGTGTCCGAGGTGTGCGAGTTCCCGTTCCTCAATCCGCAGACCGGCCCCTTCCATGTGGAGGGCGCGGAGCCGGGCGACACCGTGGCGGTGCACTTCGTGTCGATCGAGCCCGCTCGCGACTGGGCGGCCTCGACGACGGTCCCGCTGTTCGGCGCGCTCACCTCCACGCACACCACGGCCACGCTGCAGCCTCCTCTGCCGGAGACCGTGTGGATCTGGCAGCTCGACCGGGAGCGGCGCACCGCCCTGTTCAGCGCCCGGGACAGCGACATCCGGCTCGAGTTGCCCATGGACCCGATGCACGGCACCGTCGGAGTGGCGCCCGCGAACCTCGAGGTGCGCTCCGCGCTGGTGCCCGACGCGCACGGCGGGAACATGGACACTCCGGAGATGCGGGCCGGCGTCACCTGCTTCCTCGGGGTGAACGTCGAGGGCGCCCTGCTGAGCCTCGGTGACGGGCATGCCCGGCAGGGCGAGGGCGAGACATGTGGTGTGGCCGTCGAGTGCGCGATGAACACGGTGGTGATCGTCGAGTTGCTCAAGGGAGTCGCCACCCCTTGGCCGCGCATCGAGTCCGACTCACACATCATCTCGACCGGCTCGGCACGCCCGCTGGAGGACGCGTTCCGCATATCGCAGCTCGACCTGGTGCAGTGGTTGGTGCGCGACTACGGATTCAGCGAGCTGGACGCCTACCAGTTCGCGACCCAGGCGGTCGAATCGCCGCTCGCCAACGTCTGCGACACCAACTACACGTGCGTCGCCAAGATCCGCAAGGAGTGGCTGCCCGCGCGTGAGACACACCGCGGCCTGCATGCGCGGCTGCGTGACACCGCCGCGACCCTGCGACGCTGAGCGCGGCCGACCTCGTCCCCTCATCACCGAAAGGCAACTCCTTCATGGAACGGGCCAGATCGTTCCCGAGCCGGCGACGCCTGCTCAAGGGCGGCGCCGCCCTCGCCGCCCTCCCCTACGCGTTACTTCCCGGCGCACAGGCGACGGCGGAGACGGCGGCCGTCGACTATCCGCTCGCCGAATGGGCACCGGCGAGCACCTCCAACTACACGGCATCCACTCGGCCGACGGCCTATCCGCTCGACTACGTGGTCATTCACGTCACGCAGGAGACCTTTCCCACGACCGTGGCCATCTTCCAGAATCCCCAGAAGAAGGTGTCCGCGCACTACCTCGTACGATCAGCCGACGGGCATGTCGCCCAGTGCGTCAGGGAGCGCGACATCGCCTGGCACGCGGGGAACTGGGACTACAACACCCGCAGCATCGGTATCGAACACGAGGGCTGGGTGGACCGGCCCGCCTATTTCACCAACGCGCTCTACGAAGAATCGGCCAAGCTGACCGCCGCGATCTGCGCGAAGCACGGCATCCCCAAAGACCGGGCTCACATCATCGGCCACTACGAGGTACCGGGCACCGACCACACGGATCCGGGGCCGAACTGGGACTGGACGCGGTACATAAAGCTCGTCAACTTCGCCTGACGGAGTGCCCGCCGCCGCTCCCCGACGACCCACGCCCATATGAGCGCCGCGTGAGGAGCTCCGTCACGGTGCTTGTCCGCGCCCGCACCGGGAGTGACGATGGTCTCAGCCGCATCGCCTACCGGGAGGCCGAGTTGTCCGAACCGTGGGTGGCCCTCGAACCAGGAGCCGATCCCGTCGAGCGGGTGCGGATACTGCGCCGCGCGCACGAGGCGTTCACCGAGGCGGGCACGGTGCCCCGACCGGTGCGCTCCGTGGTGGCCGATTCATGGCGGCGATCGGCACGGGCCGGTGTCGCACCGGACGGCACGGCACGGGTGGAGCTCACGGACGGCGACCTGGGCTCCTACCGGGCGGAGCATCCGCTGGCCCGGGTGATGCCGCTCTTCCGGGAGCTCATGGGGACGTTCGCGGCGGACGGCGAGCACCTTCTCGCGGTGTGCGACGCGCAGGGTCGGCTGTTGTGGGTCGAGGGGCATCCGGCGACGCGGCGGCAGGCGGGGCGGATGAACTTCGTACCGGGCGCGCGGTGGTCGGAGACCTCGGTCGGCACCAACGCGCCGGGAACGGCGGTCGCCGTGGACCGACCGGTGCAGGTGTTCGCGGCCGAGCACTTCATCCGCCGGGTCCAGCCCTGGACGTGCGCCGCGGCACCGGTGCACGATCCGCGCACGGGGCGGGTGCTCGGCGCGGTGGACATCACGGGCGGGGACGGGCTGGCGCATCCGCACAGTCTCGGTTTCGTGCAGGCGGTGGCGCGGGCCGCCGAGTCCCAGTTGGCACTGCTCGCACCGGCGGAAGCAGCGGCCGACACGGTCGAGCTGACCGCGCTCGGCCGCGACGAGGCCCAACTTGTCGCGGGCGGCCGGAAGGTCAGGCTCAGCCGCAGGCACAGCGAGATCCTGGTGCTGCTGGCAAGGCACCCGGAGGGGCTGTCGGGCGACGAGTTGCTGTGCGCGCTGTACGAGGACGAGTCGGTGACGCCGGTGACCCTGCGCGCCGAGTTGACCCGACTGCGCCGGCTGCTCGGCCCCGGCCTGCTGGGCTCGCGGCCCTACCGGCTCACGGCGCCGGTCGAGTCCGACGTGGCGGTCGTCGAACGGCGGCTCGGTACGGGTGCGGTCACGGCGGCCGCGGCGGCGTACGGCGGTCCTCTGCTGCCGGGTTCGGGGGCCCCGGCCGTGGTGCGGTTGCGGCGCCGCCTCGCCGACGGGCTGCGTACGGCGCTCATCGCCCGTCGCGACCCCGACCTGTTGGCGGACTGGGCGCGTGCCCCGTGGGGCGAGGACGACCTCGACGTATGGCGCGCGCTGGCCGCCGTACGCCCGACGGCGACGGTGCGGGCCCGCTTGGAGGAGCTGGAACGCGAACAGGCCGCGCCACCGGGCCGACCGTACCCCGCAGCACTCGCGGCGCGGCGTCGGTCGGTGGCCGGGCAGGGCTGACCTGCCGCGTCCGCAACGTCGTTGCAACGTCCGCGCTCCTAGCCTCGCGGCGAGAGCTGTCCAACGGCGGGCAGCGCTTCTCCGGGAGGCAGACCAGCATGACCCGTTACGCGGCGCCCGGCACCGAGGGCGCGATCGTCTCCTACCAGGCGCGTTACGACCACTTCATCGGCGGCGAGTACGTGCCTCCGGCTCGTGGGCAGTACTTCGAGAACCCGAGTCCGGTGAACGGACAGCCGTTCACGGAGGTCGCGCGGGGCACCGCCGAGGACGTGGAGCGCGCGCTGGACGCGGCGCACGCGGCCGCGCCCGGCTGGGGCCGCACCTCCGTCACCGCGCGAGGCGACATCCTGCTGAAGATCGCCGACCGGATGGAGGCGAACCTGGAGAAGCTGGCGGTCGCCGAGAGCTGGGAGAACGGCAAGCCGGTACGCGAGACCCTGGCCGCCGACATCCCGCTGGCCATCGACCACTTCCGCTACTTCGCGGGGGCGATCCGCGCCCAGGAGGGTTCGCTCGGCGAGGTCGACGACGACACCGTCGCGTACCACTTCCACGAGCCGCTCGGGGTCGTCGCGCAGATCATTCCGTGGAACTTCCCGATCCTGATGGCGGTCTGGAAGCTTGCCCCGGCGCTGGCGGCGGGCAACGCGGTCGTCATCAAGCCCGCCGAGCAGACCCCGGCGTCCATTCACTACTGGATGAGCCTGATCGCGGACCTGCTGCCGCCGGGCGTCGTCAACATCGTCAACGGCTTCGGCGTGGAGGCGGGCAAGCCGCTCGCGTCCAGCCCGCGGGTGGCGAAGGTGGCGTTCACGGGTGAGACCACGACCGGGCGGCTGATCATGCAGTACGCCTCGGAGAACATCAAGCCGGTCACGCTGGAGCTCGGCGGCAAGTCCCCGAACATCTTCTTCGACGACGTCTGGGCGCAGAACGACGACTTCCGGGACAAGGCGCTCGAGGGCTTCACGATGTTCGCCCTCAACCAGGGCGAGGTCTGCACCTGCCCGTCACGGGCGCTCGTCCAGCGCGGTCACTACGGCGAGTTCATGGAGGCGGCGGTCGCCCGCACCGAGCTGATCAAGCCGGGCCACCCGCTCGACACCGACACGATGATCGGCGCGCAAGCCTCCAACGACCAGTTGGAGAAGATCCTCTCCTACCTGGACATCGGTCGGCAGGAGGGTGCCAGGATCCTCACCGGAGGCGAACGTGTCGAGCACGACGGTGAGTTGAAGGGCGGCTACTACGTCCAGCCGACGATCTTCGAGGGTGACAACCGGATGCGGATCTTCCAGGAGGAGATCTTCGGCCCGGTCGTCTCGGTCACGTCGTTCGACGACTTCGACGACGCCATCAAGACCGCCAACGACACGCTGTACGGCCTCGGGGCCGGCGTATGGACGCGCGACATCAACACCGCGTACCGCGCGGGCCGTGCGATCCAGGCGGGCCGGGTGTGGACGAACTGCTACCACGCCTACCCCGCGCATGCGGCGTTCGGCGGCTACAAGCAGTCCGGCATCGGACGCGAGACGCACAAGATGATGCTGGAGCACTACCAGCAGACCAAGAATCTTCTGGTGTCGTACTCACCGAAGAAGCTGGGCTTCTTCTAGGCGCACGAAAGAAGGCGCCTGACCCTGACCTGGCCTTTCGCCCGTCAGGCGCCTTTCACTCCGCTTACTCACGGCGAAGTCCGGCTTGCACGCCAACTCCCCGTTCCTAGTGTCGGAAGAGAACCTCGATACTCTGGCCGGCGCTGCGAGCGCAATCGGCCGGGTCCACACCGGAGTAGAGCCAGAACGAGCTCCCGGCGTGCCGGAGGTCGTACGGCCGCTGGCCAGGCCGGAGGCGCGTTCCGTCCGAGTGAGGGCGTGTTCCCGTGCTCGCGCCCGCAGTTGCCGTGCGCCGCTTGAGCGAACGCACCTCGTGCTCCTCCCCGTCGTCGGTCCACTCCCTGCCAGACATGACGCCCCCGCCCGAGAGGTTGAGCATCTCCACCCAGTCCTCGGCAAGGGGCACTGCTCGATACGGAGATGGATGACCTCTGCGGGCCGGATGGGGAACGGCAGACGGATCCACCTCCGCGTTGACTGCCGGTGCATTCCACCTGAGCCCGTTGAGGGGGTTCTCCCGCAAAGCACCCCTTCTCAACAGCGGTGTTGAGAGCCTCGTTGAACGCAGCGCTCGTGCGCGGTGCTGTCTTTGCCGCGGCCGCCTTGCCGTCCGGTTTGCGGCACATGGCATCGAGGGCTCGCCGGAGCACGTCGGCCCGCGTAAGAACGCTGACCGGCAGAGAGATCCGCTTCATCCATTCCAAGGCACGGCGCCACTCGTCGGCAGGCTCGCGATGCCGCGCGTTCTTGTTGAACGCCCACGAGTACAGGGCACGCCTCAGTACCCGCCGTTCGGAACTTGGTGTCGGCGCGCACCAGCTCGGACACTGGGCGGCGGGGCGAGCCGGGCTGGTACGAGAGCGAGGCCGGGCAGGACGCCGCGGTGCACTGGTGTGACGCCTGCGGCCAGCCGTGGCTCGAGGACTCGGCCGGGTGGCTGTTGCCTCTGCCTCCCGGCGAGGAGCCGATCACCTCCAGCGGCTGCCTGGCCGATGGCGGACGCCCCGCCATCCATGTGCGCCACCGGTCTCTCGACAAGGCATGGCCCTTCCTCACTTCCTACGCCGAAGACCGGCCGCTGCTGGGGAGGCCCTGGAGAACTGGCGCCGACGCCGAGGAGTGGACGGGACTGCTGTTCCTGTCCGTGCTGTGCACGCTGTTCGCGTTCTTCGTGCAGATGTGGGCCGTGCGCCGTACGTCCCCGTTCCGGGTCAGCCTGCTGGTCGGCACGGAACCGCTGTGTGCCGCCGCGGCTGGCATCGCGCTCGGCGGCGAACGGCTCGGCGCGCTCGGCCTCGCGGGCGGCGCACTGGTGCCGGCCGGGACGGCATGGAAGCCGCGAGGCCGCAGGGCCGCAGGCTGACGAACGGCGAACACGGGAAACGCCGGCCGCCGCCCGGTGTGCTGCCGGGCGGCGGTCGGCGTCGAGCGCGGTGCGCGCTCAACAGGCGCGGGCAGGCTCAGCCGACGGGGTCGCCGTCGAACTGCTCCACGGGGGCGACGTCCCCGGCCTGTGCGGCCTCGCTCGTGGCCGCGGGCCGCCGGTCGAGCCCGATCACGAGCGGTATGGCCAGCACGCTGATCGCGGTGAGGAACACCCAGGGCAGCGCCGCACCGCCCTCCAACAGCGCTGTGAGCAGCGCCGGGGCGACGGCACCGCCGATCGACCAGGACAGCTGGTAGACGCCCAGATAGCGGCCCCGCAGGTGCTCGGGCGCCATCACCACGCTCAGTTCGCTGGTCGGCGGCGAGCTGAGGATCTCGGCCACGGTGTAGAGCACCATCGCGATCAGCAGCCCGGCGATCGCCGCCCAGCCGGGCAGCACGAGCAGCGTGCCGAAGACGACGAACGCCGCCGCGTTGAACAGCAAGGCCAGCACCAGCACCGTCACCGGGCTGCGGGCCTCGATCCACCGGCTGGCGAGCGTCTGGAGCAGCGCGACCATAACCGCGTTCAGCACGACGATCACGCCGACGATCCAGGCGCCGACTTCGAGGTTGTCCACCGCGTAGACGGCGAGCAGCACCGTGATCACTGTGGAGGCGAAGACGAAGGAGATGTTCGTCGCGACCAGCCGCAGATACCGAGTGTCCTGCAGCACGGTGCGATAGCCGCCCGAGGGTTGTCCGGTGGTTTCGCCCGCTGCCTGCTCCGGCTCGACGGGCTTCGGCTCGGCGGCCTTCGGCTCTGCAGGCTGCGGCTCCGCAGGCTTCCGCTCCGCGGGCCCGGCGCCGGCCACCTCGCTCGTGTCCGCGCCCCGCAAGGTGATCACGAGCCAGCCCGCGACGGCGAAAGTGACCACGTTGATCACCATGACCGCCCGCAGCCCGGCGACGGTTCCGATGCTCAGGGCCACCGCGGACGCGGCGCCCCCGAAACCGACGCCGACATTGCGCACGGCACGGACGAAGCCGAACCAGCGGGCCCGCTCGACGCCCCGGGCAACCAGCATGGTGAGCGGACTGTTGCCCATCCAGAAGGCGGTGGAACCCAGTTGCACCACGAACTGCCACAGCACGATCTGCCAGGCCGCGTGCGAGAAAAGGAAACCGATGAATCCGGCCACCGAAATCCAGTTACCCGCAGCGACCACGGTGCGCGGACCGTATTTGTCCAACAGGCGCCCGATAAAGAGCGGAAAGGGCAGGACGAGCAGCTGGCCGATGGTCAGCGCGGCGCCGACAGCGACCAGTGACAGCGACGTCGTCTTCACGAAGAAGACGACGGTGAACGCCACCACCAGCCCGTTTCCCAGGCTGTCGATCAGATTGGCCGTGACGAATCGGCCTTTTCCCGCGAGGTCCGGCAGACCCCAGGCCGTCTGAATCCGCCGCCACGCCGAAGGCGCGGGGGAATGCTGCGGCATCATGACTTCTCTTTACTTCGCTGCATCGGCAGGCAATTCGCTCGCGGCAGGTACTTCGTCCCCGGCGGGCAGCTCGCTCTGATGGAAGACGGCCGCGCTGCACGCCTTGGCATGCGCCGCGATGGAGATGATGCTGCCCGATCCGGCCGGCACCACCTTGGCATATGCTCCCGCACAACCATTCGGGGTGTAGAACATGCCATAGGCGGCATGCCATTCCTCGGTTTCCCCGGATACCGGGTCCACCACAAGCTCAGTCCGGGGGATCACTCTCTGTTGTACGACACATCCTTCGGCGGCGGAGTTCTCCAGAGCCCGCCGCCACGTGGTGTCGTCCGTCTCCCAGCCCACCACGGCGCCGACTCCGCCGCCGCGCGCGTTGACCTTCAGGATCAACTGCTCGCGCCGCTCCAGGCATTCGTCGACGAGGTCGGTGTCGGTCTTGAGCACGTCAGTGTTGATCAGCCGGGTCCAGGGCAGCACCCGGTCGATGAGCCGGCACTCGTCGTCGCTGAGGTTGCGCCGACGCGCCGGGTCCGAGAGCAGCGCCATACCGGCCTTGTTGGCGAACATGTTGCTGGAAAACGGGGTCCACAGCAGCGTCCCGCCCGCCCGGTACGCACGCAGCAGGGGTGCGACCAGGTCCCAGCCGTCGGGTTCCTCGGCGATCTGGTCCGGGACGAAGGTGCGGTAGACCACGTCGATCTTCGTGTCCCCGAGGTAGAGCGCCCCGCCGCGTTCGTGCACGTCGGAGACCTCGGCCACCAGGATGTCGAGGCCCGCCGAGCGCAGTGCGGACTGGAAGTTGAGCGCGAGCGCGCCGTAGTCCTTCAGACCTCCACGCCATTCCAACATGGCCACCACCGGCTCGCGCCCGGGTGCCACCGGGGCGCCGAAGCGGCGCAGCGCCTCCACCACGGCGCGAACGGGATGCACGTAACCGAGCCGGTTCCGGCGCGCGAAGCCGGCGAAGCCGGCGACCTCCATCGTCGCCCGGGAGATTTCACTCGCGAGGGCCCAGCCGCCGGCCTCGCTCCCCAGATTGGTTTCGAGGAGCTTGAATGAGGTGCCGTCGTGGTACATGTCGGCCCGGCCATAGCGGGGTGGCAGTACGTCACCACCGAACTGCCGTATCGCTTCCCAGTGGCCGTCGCTGATACCGAGCACCGACCGGAATGCGTCCAGATCGCCGCCGAACATCCGGTCCGGCAAGGAAAATTGCATTTCGACGAGGTGCTGCAGGTCGTCGGCGAACTCGCGAATCTCACGCTCGGCGACGAAGAGGGGTCTGGCCAAATACTCGCCATGCCAAGGCGTGAGCGTCGGGAAGTCCTTGACGTGCTGGGCGACCGTGGGCAAGTCGCTGCCCGGCGTGCGGAACTCCTCGTTGTACTGGGCTGTTACCCGCTCCGCCGACATGAAGTCTCCGCTCGCGCTCGATGGTGACTGGGCCTTTCGACCCGCAGGGGTCACTGTTTCACCCCAGTCTCCAGCGCGACTCAATTGGGGCTCAATTGCGGCTCAATTGTCGACCAACGGCCCCTGTGGACACTGAACAGCTATGTTAGGACTAGAATGCTCGAACACCCGAAAAAGAATAGTTCTACAGCCATGGGGGATCGTTTATTTTCGGCCATGCCGCAAGAGTGGCGAACACCCACGGAACGCGTCCGGTCGACGGGGGAAGGCGGCACCTGTTGCCTGCTTTGGGTGGAAGGTCCTTCAGGAACCGGAAAGAGCCATCTGCTGTCGACCGAGGCGGCCGAGGCGCGGCAAAGGGGATCCGGGTCCCGGCGGCCCGGGTTGTCTCGGTTCCCTCCCTGTTACGGGGCTGGCTGGGGCTCAGTGACCCTGCGGCATCCGTCCTGGTCACCGTCGACGATCTGCACAGGCTGGATGCGCAACTGCCGTCAGCGCTCCCTCAGTTGATCTCAGATTTCTCCCCGGCCGCCGTCGTCTGGGTCCTGCCCCGCAGAACCAGCCGCGGGGGGCCCGAAGTCGAGCGCGTCTTCTCGCTGCTGCCCGAGCCGCCGCTGCCCCACACCCGAGTGGCCCTCGGCCCGCTGCCCGAAGACGCGGAGCGGGAACTCACCGCCGACCTGCTCGGCGCTCCGCCCTCACCCACGCTCGCGGCGCTCGCCGCCGCCGCGGAAGGAAACGCCCGGCTGCTCATCGAGCTGCTGCAGTGCCTGAGCGAGGAGAACGCGTTCACCTTCGCCGGCGGGAGGGCCGAGGTCACCTCCACGGCCCTGCCCGAGCGGGTACACCGGGTGGTCCGGCTGCTGCTGGCCGAAATCCCCTCACGCTGCAGGCTGTTCATCCAGCTCGCCGCACTCAGCGGCAAGGAGTTCGAGCTCGGCGCGGTGGCGGAGGCCTTCGGGCAGCCCGCCGGGATGCTGCTGCCGCTGGTGGAGGAGGCCACCGATGTCGGGGTCAATGCCGGCGTCGGCGACCGGCTGTTCTTCACCCAACCGCTGTTCCGGCAGGCCGTCCTGGAGTCGCTGCCCGAACCGATGAGGGCGGGGGCCCGCGGCGAGTCCGCACGCCCCGGCGAGTCCGTACGCCGACGAGCCCGCCCGCCCCGCCGCGGGCGCCACGGCCGTCCAGCCCTGGCCGTCCAGCCGTGGCCGCCCGGCCTGGGGGAGATCGACCGGGTGATCGCCACCCTGGTCAGCGACGGCCTCACCAACAGCCAGATCGCCACCCGCATCAACCGCTCGCCACTCACGCTCAGTTATCACCTACGCAAGATGTTCGGCACACTCAGCGTCCGATCGCGCAGCGAACTCGCGGGCACGGTCGGGCAGAGACTATGGGAGGCGCCATGACCGCCACGACGGACACTTTCGCCGACGCCATCGGCGGGCTCGGGGACACCGAGTGGGACCGGCTGGCCGACGGCAGGTTCTACTCGTCGGCGCTGTGGCTACGGGTGTGCGCCCTCGACCCCGGGTCGGTCTCCGGCGGACTGCACGTGGAGATCCCCGGCGGCGGCCGGGCCGCGATCCCCGTGGCGGCCGTGACCGACGAGCCCACCCCAGACCTGCGGTGGCACGACCTGCTTACCGCGCGCGGCCTGCCGGCGCCCGAGCCGGGCGGCCTGCTCATCGGCCAGCGCCGCGGCTACCTGGCGCACCTGCTGACCGGCGAGGGAACCGACCGGACCGAGGCCGCCGCCGAGGTGCTCGACGCGGTCCGCGCGCTGCGCTCGCCCCTGCACGAGGAGTCGAAGATCGCCCGCGTGGCGATGTACCTGACCACCGAGGACGTGGGGGCGCTGCGCGCGGCGGGGGTGCGGACCGCCCCCGTCGCGCTGAAGACCGACGCCTGGATCGAGATCCCGCCCGGCGGTTACCACGCCTGGCTGGAGTCGCTGTCGGCGCACCGGGCCCGCCGTATCCGCAGCGAGATACGGAAGTTCGAGAAGGCCGGATACGAGGTGGAGCACCGGACGCTCGCCGAGTCCTGGCAGGACGTCGCCCGGCTGCTGGCCCGTTCGCTATTGCGCTACGGCAGAACGGTCGACGTGGCCCCGATGGCCGAGTCCTTCCGCAAGCAGGGTGAACTCGCCGGTTCGCGCGCCGAAGTGGTGCTGTGCTCGCGCCCCGGCGAACCGCCCGTCGGCTTCTGCCTGTACTACCGTTGCGGCGACACCGTGTACCTGCGGGGGCTCGGCCTCGACCACGACCAACTCGCCTCGGCCGCCGAGTACTTCAACATCACCTACTACATGGCGGCGCGACTCCCGGGAGTGCGCCGGATTCACGCGGGCACCGAGACCGCGGAAGGAAAGGCACTGCGCGGCGCGACGCTCCGGCCGCTGTGGCTGCTGGACCTGTCCGAGGACAGCCCGCTGGCCGGGTACGACGAGGAGATCCGCGAGCACAACCGCGCCCTGCTCGCCCGCCTGCGCGACTCCTCGCCCGCGGTTTCCGACGCCCTGGAGTACGAGCTCTGGGAACCGTACTGCTGAGGCCAACTGCCGCCGCAGTAAGAGCAAGCGCCCTCTTCCAGGCAGGCGTGCGGGCGGTGCGGCACGGAGGTGTGCCCGGCTCCGCCGAGTGACGCCGAGGGGCTGTTCAGCCGTCCGTCGTAGACGGTTGAACACCTTTCTCTTTTCCCCCACCAGGTCTC
>NZ_KQ948458.1:104496-439522 GCF_001514115.1 Streptomyces olivochromogenes | reverse complement strand
CAGGTCTACCGATGGTTCTTCCATCGGGACGGATCTGAGGTCGACTTCCGTCTCGTCGCGGCTGAGGACGACCGGGCACCGGACAGCTCGGGAACTGTTCTCTGGTCAGGTCGCCACACGATCGCGACACTGGCCCACTCGGCCGTCCGCGCCTTCGACCAGATCACTCACGAGCTCGGTGAGGAGACTTACGAGGCTCAGTGGGGCCGTCCGTTCCCTCGAACCGAACTCGAAGCCCTACGCCTCGCGATGCGGGCGCACGTCAGGAGCGCCCCGGCTCCTGACATCACCAGCTGACATCAACGACGGCGGACACAAGCAACCTTGAGCAGCCGCAAGCGGCGTTCCGATACAGGGAGCTTGGTTCCATTCGGGACTCCGGATCGAACTCCTAAAGCGGGTGTCGCAGGTTCGAATCCTGCCGGGGGCACAGCGAGAAGGGCCAGCTCAGGAGGATTCACCTCCCAGGCTGGCCCTTCACCGTTTCAGGCGCCGTGCCACACGCGTGCCACTGCGTCCGTGCGGAGCCCTTGTCGCCGTTGTCCGAGGGGTCTCCCCCGCCGTCGCGGATCATCGCGCCAAGGCGGTCGGCGATGGCCCGATCACGGTCGCTGGTCATGTGCTGATAGATCAGCGCGGCCAGCGAGCTGCTGTGGCCCATCCGCGTCATCAGCTCCCGGGTGCTGGCCCCGGCAGTCGAGGCCAGCGTATTGCCGGTGTGCGGCAGATCGTGAAAGTGCAGCTCAGCCGTGACGCCCGCCGCCTTCCTGGCCTTGCCCCAGTCGTCCCGGAAGTTGCTCCGCCGAAGCTGACCACTCTGCGGACCGCGTCCGGCGAACTCGCCAGGTTGGCCTTCAGGCGCCCGCGCTCATCACATGCGCCGGGCGCTCCTGCGCGCCAGGAATTCGGCGGCGGCCCCGGCCAGCAGGGCAAGGCTCAAGCCCAAGACACCTGCGTTGATGACCGAGGGACCTTGAGACCAGGCCCAAGCGCAGCCGACCGCGAAGGCCACGGCTACGGCGATGCGCCCGGGAGTTCCGCTGACCGCAAGCAGTGGAGCTTGCCCAGCCATGCGCCGACGGTACTTGAGTACGACGATAACCGCGGCAACCAGCACCAGGATGGTCGGTCCTGCAAAGCTGTCCATAACCTACGTATGCCCTCTCTGTTTCTCCGCAGCGTACGGCGGACCTACTTGCAGTATCCGCCCTTGTACTCGTACGGAAGGAAGGTCGGCACCTTCACCTCAACGCACTTGCCGTCAGAGCTTGCGTTCCAAGCCACCCGGGATATATTCGCCGCGTTCAGGATGCCGTACGCATCGAACGGCGGCGGAGCGGCCGCGAACAACACGGCCACGAACCCCGCATTGGAAGCAAGGTGGGCTGTCTCCTTCTTGTTGAAGTAGACCGTTCCGCTGATGATTCCCCACGTCCACTTCGGGTCGGCAACGATGGGGTACGCGGCGTTCGCATCGGTTTTTACGGTCTGGGTGACGGTGTCCCCCTCGACCTGGTAAGCGGTAGGCACCGGGGCGCCGTTCGCGTCCTTCGCCCAAGGCGTCTCCAGCCCACCGATGATCTTTCCGGAGGCATCGAAGACGACCAAGCCGCCCTCGGCGGTCTGCCGTATCGTGGCGCCCTCCGGCAGAGTCAACTTGAACGACTGTCGCCGTGGAGCGTTGGCGTCTTCCAGGGTGAAGAGCGCGCGGAAGCCGCCGTCTGTCGTCGCCTGCGCGGCAGTGGAGACCGAGTCATCGCGGCCGGCGAAGACGGACGTGCCGCTCGTGCTTGAGGCTTCCTTCTCGCCAACTCCGGGAAGGGCGAGCTTGATGGTGTCCTCTCCCTTGGTCGCACTGATCGGATCGTCAGCGCGGGTCGGAAGGGATACCTGAGCCCCTTCTGCGGCCACAGTGCCTGAGCCCTTGAGAATCTCCTGCGTGCCCGTCGCCTTCTCAATCACCGTCGATGGTGTCGCGGTGTGCGATGGCGCGTCAGCCATGGCGCCGGGCGCAGTGAACATGGTCAGTGCCGCCGCCCCAGCAACGAGGGTCAGGTTTCTAACTCGTGATCTACGCAAAGCAGTTCCCCCAGTGTTTTGGTCTGAGCCGACCTCGTCGGCCGGGGGATCTTCACACAGTTGATCAGAGGCTCACAAGATCAACTTTTCTTGGCTGCCACCTTCGCACTAGAGGCATACGTGACTCATTACCTGCATATGACACTCTCATGGTGAACCTTGGCCAATTTGCCCCATTTTGACGCGCACTCCCCGCACAGGGCGAACGGCCCATGTGAAGTCAGCCACTTGACCGAAATCATGCGCACAGAGTCAGTAAGTGCTCGGCCTGTCTGCGCCCCGGCCGATGCGGGGAGACCGTTTGTGTTCGGTCGGCTCTTCCCAGGTGATTACTCCGGGGCAGCATTCCGACGACCATGACCGACAGTCACTCTGAGGGACCTCGCGGCGACCTCTGTGACCCTCGTTGACCGATCTCTCCAGAGCTACGGATCAGAGGGCCTTTAACATCCGTGGCTGACATCAACGACGCCGGACGGGGGCATACACCAGCGTCTCTGTCCGGCCGTCGTGCCCACTGGCGGTATAGCCGTTGTAGGCCCCGCTCGAACTCCTAAAGCAGCGCCCAGCGGCGAGTGCACTAGCGTGCCAAGCATGGATCTCGCCGAAGCTCAGTAGGTAGCCATCAGCTTCTTCGCGAGTCGCGTACACGACGCCTACCTCTGGGAAGTCCGCGCCCCCTCAAGGCCGGCCGCAACGCGCCCCGACAAAGGGCGGGCTCTCATCTTCGAGTTCCGACCTCCCCAAGGCCACACGTGGCAGCGTTCCTGGCCTCCCCTCAGGTCGCGGTGGACCCGAACACCGGGCGCGCTGACATGCCGAGATGACGAGTCCGGCCGTCTCAGATTCCGTCTCATTCAGCCACGTTCACGACCGTTCAGCGGGGACCGGGAGGCCACTCCATCCCGGTGACCAGCCGCACTTGAACGTAGGTGAACACCCCTGCACACACACCCCGCCGCCCCACCAACGCAGTTGGAAAGCGTGCACACCAGAGTCAAAAGCCCTTGATCGCGCTGTGTCAGCAGATCAGGATGCAGACGTGACCTTCATGGTGGTTCGCGGAAGCGCCGAGTGCGGGCCGTACCGCTGTCCCTGCTGCGGCTTCATCACCCTGGCCGAGCGTGGAGTCTTCGAGATCTGCACCGTCTGCCGCTGGGAGGACGACGGCCAGGACGAGCACGACGCCAGCGAGGTACACGGCGGCCCCAATCGCGGCCTCAGCCTGCGCCAAGCTCGCCGGAACTTCCACGTGTTCGGCGCGTGCGACGAGCGCAGCGTCCAGTTGTCACGCACTCCGCTGCCAGAAGAGCACCCAGCCAGCGGCACACCCTACGGAATCGGCACCCTCTACTCGGGGGAATGACCCGAGCTTGAGCCGCACCACACGCGCACCAGATCGAGCGGGGAACGGCGGGGAATCACGGTGAAAGCAGGCACCGAGGACAAGGCCATGGCCCACCGTTCGCCCAGGCCAGCGCCCGAACAGGCCTCCAGTGCTCGCAGCTTCCCAAGCTGATGCGCCCGGATCGTCCCGGTCGTTCGGCGGAGTCGGAGCCGTATGGCGTCAAGCGGTAGCAACTCTGTCCCATTCGACCCATGGCCAGCCCGTGTGAACGCGGTCCCCGGCATGTCCCAAGGACGCGCCGGGGGCCGTTCAGCGACGGTCGGCCGTCAGCCGAAGAGGTTGTACTGCTGCCAGCCGGTGCCGATCGTCACAGGCGTGCCGAAGATGTCGGACGTGGCCTTGCCCGTGCCCGGGTACAGATAGAGCGTGCCGGCCGAGGTGCGGGCGACGAGGTCGGCCCTGCCGTCCCCGGTGATGTCGCCGACGGCGTCGAACGCGTTGAACTGGCCCCACGTACGGACCTGGATCCGGGCGCCGAACGCCCCCGAACCGGACTTGCCGGTGCCCGGGTAGAGGTAGACGTAGGAGTTGCTGCTGCTGCGGGCGATCAGGTCGGCCTTGCCGTCGCCGGTGAAGTCGCCGTGGCCGAGCAGCACGTTGTACTGGTTCCAGCCGCTACTGACCGC
The DNA here is from genome assembly GCF_001514115.1 of Streptomyces olivochromogenes. GTDB lineage: Bacteria > Actinomycetota > Actinomycetes > Streptomycetales > Streptomycetaceae > Streptomyces > Streptomyces olivochromogenes. Next base: position 435,409 of record NZ_KQ948458.1, on the reverse strand, counting down.
GACCGGCGAACCGAAGGTGCCGTTGCCAAGGCCCGGGTAGATGTAGAGGATTCCGCTCGCCGTCACCGAGAGCAGGTCGGGCAGGGCGTCGCCGGTGACGTCGCCGGGTGCGACGATCTTCGTACGGGTGGACCAGTTGCCGAAGACCAGGGTGGTGGTCCAGCTGTCGCTCGCCGGGATGTAGTGCCGCCAGTAGACGGCGCCGGTGGAGGCGCGGCGGATGATCTGGTCCTGGTAGCCGTCCCGGTTGAGGTCGGTCTGCAGGATGACGTTCTTGTCGGTGTAGGAGCCCCAGGAGATCCGCGTGGCGAACGACGTGCCCTTGGAGTCGTACTCGAAGCCGGTGTTGTCGGATGCGCGGCGCACGAACGGGTCGGCCATGGCGTCGCCGCTCAGGTTGGTGTCGTCGAGGCGCGGGTAGGTCGCGCCGACGTACGTGCTCACCTTCGTGAAGACGCTGTACGAGCCGGAGGCCACGCAGTCCTCGACGCCCCAGGAGACCACGCCGACTATCTTGCCGCCGACGATCAGCGGGCCACCCGAGTCACCGTTGCAGGCGGCGACGGTGCCGCTGTCCGATCCGGTGGCCGGGGTGCCTGCGCAGACCATGTGCCCGGCGACGAAGTCGGTGGTGTAGGTGCTGGAGCAGGTGGCGTCCGCGACCATGGGCAGGGTCGCGGTGCGCAGCGTCTGCGCGATGTCGCCGCTGGTGGAGCTGGTGCGGCCCCAGCCGTACAGGGTGGCGTTGGTGCCCGCCGTGTAGGAGGAGGTGTCGTTCCCTTCGCCGCAGCCAGGACCGATCATCAGGTCATGGTGTCAAGCATCGTCGTTCAGTGCACCGATCTCCTACGCACCAGCGAGTACGACCTCTGGGAGAGGTTGCGGGAGGTTCTGAGGGGCCAGGGGCTCGATCCGGACCGGACGGTTGTCGTCGACCTCCTGCCAGAGGGCCCCGACCACGAAGATGGCCAAGTCATCTCCGACGACGGCCGAGTCTTCAAGTTCAGCCTCTTCTACGACCGCGCATCAGAGGACGGCGCCCGGAGCGCCTCCCTTCACGGCTGGACCGACATCACTGACAGGTGGCGGACCGGATCACGCGCCACTCTCACTGCGGGAGCCTTCGCGTGGAAGGCCCAACTCGAAGAGCGGGATTGATCGACCTACAGGCCGAGGTGGGAGGCCTTACCTTCGGTGCGCCCTTCAGCCGCGGCCTCGGGGCGAAGAAGCCCGTGCCAGACCTGTGCCAGATCATGCAGGGAACCACGGGGAACACGGGGGAACCAGTCGACCACCCACCAGGCGCCGACGGCGCTCCGCCACAGGTCAGTGCGGTAGTCGCCCCCAGAAAACCCAAGCTTCCCAAGCTGAGGTCTCACCGCTGTCGTGGTCTGTCAGTCCAGCCAGACAAGCATCGCGTCGCCCGCCCTGGCAGCAGCCTCGAAGAACTGCGTGAGGTCGTCGTACCAAGGACGCACCCACTCCAGCGCGCCGGGCTCGCTCCATCCGAGCGGATACACCTCGGCGCTGGTCAGTTCAGCAGGATTCACGCCGCTGATGAGCTGGGCATAGCTGGTAGCCCGGAGAGCTTCTGCCGCGAGCCGGACCCTCTCGGGCCGCAGGTACCTCGGAGGCCCGTACCCCCAGTCCTCATCCTCGGCGAACGGCTCCTCACCGTGGATCACGTTCACGGGGAACTCAGCACGCGCCAGCAGGAAGCGGAGTACGTCCCAGATCTTGTACGTGCTGAAGTGGCGCGCTTCGGCCGGCGCAGGCTCCGTTTTCTCCTCGGCGTCCTGGACCTCTTCGACGAAGTCCAAAGCCCAGTCGGGATCTTGGATCGCTCGATCAAGCTCAGCAGCCGTGACGCGCGGGTACTCACCGATCATGCTCATGGCCGGAGACTAGGCGAGACCACTGACGCCGGCCGTCGGACGGGCCGTCTCAGTTTCCGTCTCATTCAGCCCGGTTCACCGGCGTTCAGCCGAGACCCGGAGCCGATCCCAGCCTGGTGACGGGCCACCAATGAACCCAGGTGAACGCCTCTGCACGCGGCCCACCACCCCACCACCACAGTTGGAAAGCGTGCACACCAGAGTCAAAAGCCCTTGATCGCGCTGTGTCAGCAGATCAGGATGCAGACGTGACCTTCATGGTGGCTCGCGGAAGCGCCGAGTGCGGGCCGTACCGCTGCCCCTGCTGCGGCTTCATCACCCTGGCCGAGCGTGGAGTCTTCGAGATCTGCACCGTCTGCCGCTGGGAGGACGACGGCCAGGACGAGCACGACGCCAGCGAGGTGCACGGCGGCCCCAATCGCGGCCTCAGCCTGCGCCAAGCTCGGCGGAACTTCCACGTGTTCGGCGCGTGCGACGAGCGCAGTGCCCAGTTCGCTCGCGCTCCGCTGCCAGAAGAGCACCCTGCAAGCGGCACACCCTACGGAATCGGCACCCTCTACTCGGGGTCCTGACTCCCCGAGCTTGAGCCGCACCACACGCGCACCGGATCGAGCGGGGAACAATGGGGAACCACGGTGAAAGCCGACGAGGCCGGCCACCAAGCGTTCATTCAGGTCAGCGCCCTACCAGGCCTCAAAGGGACGCAGCTTCCGAAGCTGATAGCGCGCCGGAGTGCGCCCACGTGCACCAACAGGGGCCGTCTGCGCCTTGTCTGTCGGCAGGAGACCGGCCACGGTTCCTAGAAGCTTCAGGAACTGCGGGGCGAGACCCGGAGGAGGCAGCGGCGTGGCGACGTGTGGCGCACCGAACAAGTCAGGGGGGCGGTGCCGGCGGAAGGTGGTGACCGGCACGTCTCGGTGTCCGGTTCATCAAGGGCCCTGGTCCGCATACGGCGTGGCCCAGCGCAAGGAGAAGGAAGCCAAGGCGAAGAAGCGCTCTATCCGCAAGAAGCGCTGACCGTGGCTGACATCCACAGGTGATATCAACGGCACCGGACGTGGGCACCCATGCACGGGCCAGCACATACGCCCCGATCGAGCAGGGACCCTGCCGGGCCGTACTCGGATCGAACTCCTAAAGCGGGTGTCGCAGGTTCGAATCCTGCCGGGGGCACAGTATTGAGCAGGGCTGAGGCTCCGGAACTCCCAGGTCAGGGAGGGTCCGGGGCCCTTTTTCTTGGGTCGCTGCCCCACCCTCACTGCATCTTCTTCTTCACGGGTGGATGCACCCTCACCACGAGTGCCGACCTACTGAACATCGCCTAAACGATCAGAGGGAAACCCGCAGGTCACTCCAGACCCGGGCCCCACCCCGCACGCCGTCAGTGGCGCTGTTGGTTACTTCGGGACCTTGCGTGACGTCGGCCTCCAAGACCGGGTTGGGGTTTTCAAGGCCGACGTTGTTCCATGGGGCGACTGCGAATGTCCATGCAGCCGGAGAGGGCCGGGCCGGGGTTGACGGCATCGAGCACCTCGGGAAGCAAGGTCCTACACACCCGGCCTTCGACGCCTCATCCTCCCTGGGCTGTGACGTCGGTGATCTCCACGGACACATTCGTGCCCGCCGAAGCAGTGCTGATCATGGACGGCGTGTAGTTCAGGCTCGTCCGGTCCGACAACTGGGCCGTCTCGATAACCGGGCCGGACTCGTCGCCGTGGATCTCGTAAGTGATCTCGTACACGGTGTCCGGGTCGATACCCTCGCTGTCCCCCAGGTAGGTGAGGTCCGGCTCGACCGTCACATTGCAGCCGGCCGTCCCGAAACACTGCCGCTTCGTGGTTCTCAGCTCGATGGTGAAGCTGTCGGCGGTCACCTCGTCGTACGACGGCGTGGGGGTCGGTGTCTCCGTGGCGCTGCCCGTCGGCTTGGCGGTCGCGGTCAGCTTACTGCCGTAGCTGGAGTGCACGACGACCATTCCGGTGCCGACGACCGCCGCGATGACGGCAGCGGCTGAAGCGGCGGTGATCAGGTTGGTGCGGGACTTCTTCACCTGTGGTGTCGGGCTGTACGACGGCATCGGCGGTGGGCTGGCGTCGGTCATGGTTCCCCCAGGGGCAGTTGCTCGGTTCGAGGATGGGCGGCCGGGAATCCGCCGCCGCTCTTACTGCCAGCCGCCGGTGAAGTCGCTGCTGAGCTGGGCGTCGCAGATGTTGTAGCCGCCCGAGGCGTGCCCGGACTTCGTTTGCCCGTCCACGGTCACGCTGCAGTTGATGTCCCCCGAACCCTGCAGCTGGGCGTTCAGCGTGTAGTACATCGCCCCCTTCTTGAGGGGCAGAGTGGCCTCGAACTTGCCGTCTTTGAACACGCCCTTGCGGGTGTCGCTGTCGGAGCCGTAGTTGATATCGAGACCGCCGAGCGCTCCGGCCGGGGCGGTCCCCCAGACTTTGAAGACGACGGTCTTCGGGGCGCTGGCCTTCTTGCTGTCGTCCTTGGCGCCGGCGGCCGTCTTGTTGCCGGGCGTGGTGGTGGACGTGGACTTCGAGGCGCTGCCGCTGGAGTCGTTCGAGCCGCTGCCGCTGACGGCCGCGGCGGCGATGCCAAAGACGACGGCCACGCCGACGAGGCCGAGGCAGCCGAGACCGACGACCTTCCCTGCGCCGGGTCCCTTTTTCGGCGGCTGCGGCTGGAACGGCGGCTGCCCGTACGGCTGCTGGCCATGGGGGGCCTGGCCGTAAGGCTGCTGTGGGCCGGCCCATCCGGGATGCTGCGGCTGCTGGTTACTCATGGGTCCCCCTGAGGTGTCTGCTGCCGAAAGCAAGATGTGTGACATGTGAAGATGGCGTGCGGTTGCCGCTTACCTGCGGGATTCACCCAATCGTGGTAAACCGGCCAGGCGTGCACGGCTGGCTGCCACGCAATGAAGGCCCCGACTGGGCGGATTGCTGGGAAGGGCCCCTGGCAGCCTCGCCAACAGTCCTCGCCAGAACGGTCAGCACACATGGGGACGGGAAATCCCGTGAAGACGCGATAACTACAGAGGGGTGTTTCCCAGACCAGACGCCACGCAATCGACGTTTCCGCAGGTCACAGCTCCGCCCAAGGAACTCCTAAAGCAGGTGTCGCAGGTTCGAATCCTGCCGGGGGCACCACGCGTTACCGCTCTGACCTGGGGCCTATCCCCCAGAGAGGGCTCCTGCTCGGCTCGGACGTCTCGTCCGGGGCCGTTTGCGTGGGCGGTGCGTGGGCGGACGGAGAGTTGATCTCCGAAATATCTCCCGACGGATCAGCAGCATCCGGCACGGACTCCGTGCCGGGCCTATCACCGCTGCCGGGCTGAGCCTCTGCTTCGGAGGCGGTGCGTGCGCGCGGTACGAGCCGGGCCGCGGCCTCGGCTCTCGCCAGATCGGCCTCGGGGAACAGGCTCGTGTACGTGTCGGCCGTGACGGTGATCGAGGAGTGACCGAGCATCTCCTGGATGTCCTTCAGGTCGGCGCCGGCCGCGCGGGCCGGCGTCCAAGATCGCCTGGCTGCCCGGACGTACCCGCTGCACCGCCGGGCGCCGGCGTACCACCGTGTCGCTGTTGGCCGCACACGCCAGATCGAACAGGTGTGCCCGCTCAGCCTCGTCCAGCCGCAGCGCCCGGGCCACGGCACGTCTTCCCAGTGGAGCCCAAGCGCCTCCCCTCGGCGGAGCGAACGTCAGGGCCGCGGCTCATCGGGCGCTGTCGCGGAGCTTGGCAGCCTCAGCGAACTGCTCCTCCTCAGGCCACATGCGTCAGGTCGTGATCCGGAGTGGCTCACCTCTGCTGGGACGGGACATCGACGAAACGTCTGAATGTCTCCAGGGCCAGCCGGTCCGTCGCGGCGCTCCGGCCGGACAGACGATGGACGAGGACCCAGCCCTGGGGTGCGGCGCCCGCGAAGACCGAGGCGCCACCCGTTGCGCCGTTGTGCCAGAGCAGGCGTCCCGCTTTCTGCCAGGCCGGTGCAGGCTCGCCGAGCCTGCGGTCGACCAGCAGGCTGGTGACGAGGCGGGCGGTGGCTTCGGGCGTGGCCCACAGGCCGCCGGCGGGCAGGATCGCGCCAGTCATGGTCCAGGGCCGCTCCGGTCGTCCGAAGAGCCCCCGGCGGCACAGCCGTCTGCCGGGCGGCGGGCCGACGGCGACGTCGGTGACGCCCAGGGGGTCGAGGACATGCCGGTGCAGGAGTTCCTCGTACGGGGTGCGGGTGGCCGCGACCAGGGCGGCGCCCAGCAGGGCGTATCCGAGGTTGGAGTACTCCTCGGTGGAGCCTGCGGGAGCCGTGACCAGGGTGTTCAGCTGCCGTACGACCGCGTCCAGGGCCTGGGTGTCGAAGGCCGCGTAGGGGTCGCGGCCGCCGATTCCAGGGGGCAGCCGTGGCAGGCCCGAGGTGTGCTCGGCGAGGTGGCGCAGGGTGATGCCGGTGCCCCCGGGCGCGGGCAGGAACGACTCCAGCGGGTCGTCGAGGCTCAGAACACCGCGGCCGGCCAAGGCGGTCAGGACGGTTGCGGTGAGCGTTTTGGTCAGGGACCCGATCTGCACGAACAGGTCCAGGCTGTGGCCGTTGTGTACCCGTGGCGGCTCGAAGCTGCTGAGTATGCAGGTGGGAACTCGGATCATGTTGGCCTTCAGTCGTGCGTCCGGGGCAGCGCGCATGCCGCCGTGCCTCCAGGCATGCGGTGCCGGTGGATGGCTACCTGGCGATAGACGAGTCGAGCGGCCTGCCTGATGACGGGCGCGCGCAGGAGCAGTGCCGTGGTTCGGTATCGGAAACGGGGTGACGTCGCGAGGTAGGCGCCAAGCGCCTGCGCTCCGGAATCGCCCACGTGGGCCCCGCGGAAGACGAGGACTTCTCGGTCGAGGCGTTCCCGGTGCGGCCGGGTGACGTGGTCGGGCAGGGCATGCCACGGCGTGGCGCGCATCCGTGGCCTGGCATGGCGTTGCAGACGGGTGATGGTCGCCTGGCAGAAACCGCAGTCGCCGTCGAAGGCGAGCGTGGGCGCGTCGGGACCGACGGCTGCCGAGAGGTCTGTGCGCACGGGCTTGTCCTCCTGTGCAGGGTTCGTGGGCCAGGGCCGGCATGGGCCGCCCCTGAAGAGCCGGTCAGGCGCGTGTGAGCCAGAGTTCAAGCACGGCCTCCCGCTCGCGCGACCGCAGGATCTTGGTCGGCCGGGTCTGTTCCCACCATTCGGTCATGACGGCGGGCGTGGCGGTGCCCTGGGTGAAGTCGCTGAGCAACCGCCGTGAGAGAGCGACCTCGCGCGGGGAGTAGGCGACGGAGACGCTGGAGTAGACCGGCGTCCGGTAGGTGCCGTCGGGCGCGATGACGGAGACGGTCATCTCGGTCGGGCTGCTCGGCACCCAGGCGTCCAGGGCTGCTGCGACGAAACTCGCGGCGTGGGTCGCCCAGCGTTGCGGAGCGGAGCGGGTCGGGACTTCGGTGATCTCCAGGCCGGCGAGGTCGGACCATGTCCACTCCCGTGGGTGCGGACCGGTGACGCGGGGCCCCGCTGTCCTGAGCACCATGTTGGGGGCCGGTGCTGTTGCCGGGGCTCCCATGTACACGGCGTCCGCCGAGACCCAGAACAGTCCCACCGTGGCGCCGTCCTCGGCGGGGTGAAGAGGCGGGGTTTCTTCCATGTCCTGTCGGTCTCCTTGGTCGACCCGGTGAAACTGAGAGCTTGCCTGGCACCCGACGCTGATGCGCCGTTTTTTCGGCCAAGGGCGCAGGGAAGGCTGTGCGGACCCCTCTGTGCAGGCGCCCGGGCCCCTCTGTTGTACGGACTCTGTTGTACGGACTCCGTTATACGGACTCCTCAGTGAGCGCTCCTTCGCGGGCGTGCTCGGTGCGCTGCTGCGTCTTCCGGGCCCACCGGCTCAGCCGTACGGCCAGCTCGCGCGCCATGGAGACGGCCTTGCCGAGTTCCTTGTCGAGGAAGACGAGGTCACAGGCGATCATCGTCAAGGCGAAGCCGGTCAGACCCATGCACACCGCGATGGCGAGGTGGAAGCTGATCGACATCGCGGCGGCCCAGGGACGCAGCGCCGGTACCAGCACGCCCATGGGGAAATAGACGAGGAAGAAGACGGTGACGTACGTCCCGGCCACGACCAGGAAGTCGTTGCCGTAGACCAGGTTCGAGACGCCGGGGAGCGAGAACTCCGGAACCCGGAGCACATAGAACAGGGCGGTCCCGTCCTGCCACATCTGCCCCTGCACCTTGTACAGGCCACTGACGACGTACACCAGGCACATCTGGGCGGCGACGGCCACGACGCCGAGATTGTGCAGCGGCGTGGTCAGCGAGCGCAGCTGCGCCGGCAGGCGCCGGGCGAGTCTGTCCGCGAGGCCGGAGGGCAGGGAGAACCGGTCGTAGCAGCGTGTGGCAAGGAGCATGAGAATGACCAGGTAGGCCAGGTTGTCGCCGCCGTCGAGCAGGACCGGCTGGCGCTCGTAGAGGGACCACAGGAGCACCCAGTGGCAGGCGAGTACGGCCCTGCCGCCGATGCCCAGGGTCACCATCAGGGCGGTGATCAGGCCGAGATGGAAGACCAGTTGGAACCATGCCTCGGAGGAACTCCAGGCATACAGGCTGAAGGAACCGTCCTCGTGCAGCTGTGCGACGAATTCACGCCATGGAAGAACGGCGGTGGGCCCGAAGAGATAATCCCGGTCGGCGTACTGGCTTACGTAGAACATCAGCCCGACGAACCCCAGCAGGGCACGAGTTCCGGACACGCCGACGACGCCGAGCGGCACCGAACTCCACCTGTCGACGACGGAGATGAGCTTTTTCATCCGACGGCCTCCGCGTTACGCCACTTGAGGTCCTCGAAGCTGGTCGTTCCTTTGGCGGAGGAATCCTTGCGCTGCGACCACGAGGGCAGTTCGTGCACGTACGTGCGCACCTGCACGGCGGAAGGCGCCGAGCCGTCACAGACCTTCGGCAACTGGGACAGTGAATACCGCGCCAGGAAGATCTCCGACTTGTTCCGGGATGCCTTCTCGTCGGAAAGGAGAGGAACCGGCCGCTTCTTCTTCTCCACTTCCTTGTTCCGCAAGCGCGCCAGAACCGGATCCGGAGTGGCCATCTGAGTGATGGCCCCGCTGACGAGCCGGCTCATGCGAGACGGAAAGAACCGGTCGTGTTGAACCCTGGCCACATAGGGCCGGGTGACGTCATAGAATTCGGTCACCCGGCCATCTCCGCACTTGGCCCGCGCGACAATGCCACGATCGTCCGACAAGGGGTCCGGAGCGAAAAGCATCCAGTTCTGCGACAGATAGGGCTCCGTCACGGAATTGATCTCGTCGTAGTAGCGCAGCTTGACAGGGTTCAGCGGCGCCTGGGTCAGTGCGGCGGCGGCGAGGTAGGCGCCCAGGAGGGCGGCCCCGGAAACGAGGACCGCCCTCCTGAGTACGACGTGCTCCGTCACTTGTCGAAGACCGTCTCGACCGCCTTGGCACCGCCGACGCCCCCGGCGGACTTCAGATGAGTCCCAAAGACGTCGTTGGCCACCTGGCCGAGCCCCTTCGCCACGTGCGGGCAGGCCGCGCGGCCGTGCACCACGGCCTTGCCCAGCAGGCTGCCGAAGCCGGCGGGCGTCCTCGCGACGCCCGGCTTGACGACCGCCGGAGCGGCATGCACCTGCGGCGCAGCGGCCTGCGCCGTTCCTTGCATGCTCAGCACGGCCGCGACACCGGCCGTGGCGATGCCCGCGACAGTGAACAGCTTCTTCTTCATCTTCTCTCCTTTATGCCTGCCGAATTTCGGACAGGATTATCCGAGGGATAGAAGAGGGATGGAATATCGGCAGCACGAAAGCACGCCGCCTCGAATTTCCCCCTGTTGACACGGGGGCACTGTCGGCATGTGGTCAGCACGCCGTATCCCCGTTGGCTTGAATGCTTCCACACCCGGAGCCCATGTTTCTCGCCAGTAACAACCGAGCGACCGAAAACGATCACCGGCGAGGCGAGATATGCCCCCAAATGATCAAAAATTGAACCTTTACTTCACGGCTAATTCCGAACAAATGGGGACACACCCGAGGTGGTTCCTGTCAATCAGAGGCGGATGCCCCTCCGGCGCTCGCCGGACGGGTTGGCCGAAAACAGACGCAACCAGAGTCGGCCAGGATCGGAGAAGCAGCAGCATCTGGCCCCAGCTGGAGGGCGTCTGAAGAGCCTGCCAGCGGGGCATACGGGAGCAAGCCCGGTACGACCGGCTACGGACCCGGCCGTACCCTCTCCGCCGCAGGTAAGAACGTCCCACGGCGCACCGGGCGACGGTGTACCTCAGGCCCCGCGCATACCCAGGACGCGATCGCGGTAGGCACCGCCAGGCGTCGAAGGCCGACGGGGCGGAATCCACACCTTCTTTGGTGATGAGGTGTCAGGCCCGGTAACTGGACGGCGTGATGCATGCCATCGGGACGCCCCCTGGGGCGGCCAAGTCACCCCGTGCGATTAGCATCTGCGCAGAAACCACTGTTTCGCGGTCATTCAAATGGAGAGAGCAGCGCGCATGCATAAGTCCGTACGCCGGGCACTGATCACCGCCCCCGTTTCCGCCGTCGTCGGCCTCGGCCTCGCCTTCACTATCGGCGCGGGCACGAGTTCGGCCGCCCCTCACAATGTCAGCGAGCAGTACGCCCAGGGCTCCATGTCGTACAACCCTGCCAACGACACTGTCACGGTCAAGGACCTCAAGGCAGACGGCCGCACCTTCGCCGTCAGTCTCTTCGGGCCCGCCTCAGACAACGTCCGCGTGTGCAAGGTGGGCGGCAAGGGCAAGTCCAAGACCTGCGACTTCAACTTCAACAGCGGTCGGCTGAACGTCCTGGTCTTCACCGAGCGGGGCAACCAGCACTGGGACATCGACAAGTTCCACATGGACGCCTGACCCACGGACCCACGGACCGGGCCGCCGGCCGCCCGCTCCTCCTCCACCTCACGCGTCGTACGAGATCTTCCCCCACTCGCCCATAGTGGGCCGGACCTTCGTTGGCTCCTGGTGATCCGTATCGGAGGGGGCGCAGCGGCTCGGGGCCGCCGCGGACCAGTCCGGCGCGTTCTGCTTGAACTTGCAGTGCGGCGGGGTCACCACCCGCCCGCCGGTCCGCGGACCTCGACCCTGGCAGCCGGCATCCACGCGTCTCCAGGAGCTTGGCCATCCCTGACTGGCGGGCATGGGTGATGTCCGCGCAGCTGCCGGGACTGGCCGCACTGCAGAAGAGCACGTGGCCGTCGCCATCCGTGACGGCCATGGTCTTGGTGGCGTTCTGCTTGCTCTTTCCGGAGATGAACGTGTCCCGGTCCTTGCGCCCGATGGCGGGGCACCGGACTCGGATCTCGGTGCCGTCGATGATGCCGGTCATCCCGCCGGCCCCCAGGTACTCGACGACTTCGGCCGGCACGCCGGGCGACGTCCTCGCGGAACTCTTCCGGATAGGGCTTGGGCACAGCGGCATCCTTCCCACCTGCCCTACAGAGCAAGTCAGTTCAAGATGTCACCCGATCGTGCACCAGACCCGAGCGTCTTGTACGAGCTGGTCCCATAGTGAGCCCGAGGGCAGGCTTGGAGCCCTCTCCTGAAGCGGGTGTCGCAGGTTCGAATCCTGCCGGGGGCACCAAGGAGAAGGCCACCTACGGATCTCCATAGGTGGCCTTTGACCAGCCGGCCGTGACCGTCGAGTCGGTGAAGTCGGCGGAGGGGATCTGATGGTGCGGCTGTACGAGTCCCCGGGGCGGGCGCGGGCCCACCTGGGTCCGGGGTTCCCGGTGGGCCGGGCCGAGGTGTCAGACCTGCTGGAACGGCGGCTGCACGAGAGCGACTCGGCCTTCGGGCTACGACCGTTCCAGATCCTCACTCGGAGCCTGCGCCCGGAGTGACTACTTGCGTCCCACGCCCTTGTCGCCGATGTGGAAGATCCTGTGGCTGTCGCGGGCCATGTCGACGACAAGCTTGGTGGTGGTGGTGCCCCAGGTGAGGGTGACGACGGCCTCCGTGTAAGTGCGGGTGGTGCCGTTGTCGGTGACCTTCCAGGCGAGCGGGACGTTCTGGGCGCGCAGGACGCCGTCGGCGTGCTCCCTCTTCTCCCAGGCCGCCAGCTCCTTCTGGAAGGCGGGGGTGAGGTAGTGGCTGCGCAGGGCCTGTCCGAGGTGGCCGCGGTCCTCGCCGAGCACCGCGTCGCTGTAGGCGCCGTAGAAGTCGGCGATGCGGGTGATGTTGTCGGACGGCTTGCCGCTGACGCTGCGCGGGGCGCCGGCGGATGCCTGGGCGGTGGCGCCGAGGCCGAGAGCGACGGCGAGGACGCCGGCGGTCAGGACGGTGCGGGTCTTGCTGCTCATGTGTGTTCCCTGCTTTTCGAGTCGTGACGAATCGCGCCGAATGGCGCTGTCGGTGGGCAATGGGCCGCCCTCCCCACCCCCGTGGCGGAGGGCGGCCCCGGTCATGTGGTCAGTGGAGCTTGTTCGCGGCCGTGACGGTCCTGCCGTCCCAGCCGACGGAGAGCAGACGCACAACAGACGCAGAACAGACGGATGTCGCAGGCGCCCCAGGAGATCACCGTGTGCAGGCCGTGGACTTGGGTGCTCACCTCGACAGGCAGCGTGCTGTAGTCCTTCGGCGCGGCCTCGGTCTCCGGGTCGGCCTTCTCGATGGATGCCGCACAGGACTTGATGTTCTTGGTCAGCCGCGAGCCGAGCCGTCGCCGCCCGGCATGCTCGGACAGCGGTCCTGTTCCAGCGCCTCCGGTACGCCCGCGGCGACCTTGCCGGTCGTTCAGGAGGAGTTCGGGTGCGGCGGGAGATCGGTCGCCGCGAGGAAGCCGGGCGCCTTGGCCGAGGCGTTCGCCGGTGTGGCGAGCGTCGTGCCGGGGGCGAGGCCCGTGACGGTGAGTGTGAGGAGCGCGCCTGCTCGGGTGCGCTTGGGCATGGGTGTCCCCCGTGGATGAGTGGATGGGTGTCGGCTGTCGCCCGCCTCCGGCTGGTCGGGCCGGCCCTGGTCGGTGCGACACCAAGAGCATCGGCCGTCACGGCGGCCCGGCGCAACGCCGGACGCCCGTCCGGCGACGGTGGAACCATCCCAGCCCATCTGACGTGCAGGTATAAGGACCGCCTGGGATACGGGGATACAGGGATACGGGGAATACGGGAATACGGGGGAGGACGGGGGCACAGTGTCGACCGGGGACGACGTCGAGCAGTTCGCGGCGCTGCTGCGCCGGCTGAAGGACCGCACGGACCGGAGCTACGGCTCCCTGGCCCGGCGCCTCAACATGAACACCTCCACGCTTCACCGCTACTGCGCGGGCGAGGCGGTCCCGCAGGACTATGCCCCGGTGGAGCGCCTGGCCGCCTTCTGCGGAGCGACACCGGAGGAACGCCTCGAACTGCACCGCCTGTGGCTGCTCGCGGTGACGGCACGACAGCGGTCGAGGGCGGGTGAGAGGGCGGCGGAGCCGGCAACGGCCGAGGAGGCAACGGCCGAGGAGGCAACAGAGCCGACGAACGCCGAGGCGGTGCCGGAGCCGGCAGGTGGCCGGCGGGCTTCGGGTCCGGACAGCCGGACGGCGCTGGGCGCGGGTGGCAGCGCGGACGGCATCGGTGGTGGCGGGGGCGGCACGAGCGGTGCACCACGGCGACTCGACGCGGGCGCATCCGACGCGGGCGCATCTGACGCCGGGCTGCCCGCTTCCGATGCTCCCGGACCAGGCAGTCCCGAGCCGACGGTCCAGTGGGAGGCCACCCGCTCGACCGGACGGCCCTGGTACCGCCGTCGCCGCACCGCCGTCGGCGCCGCCACGGCGACCGTGCTGCTGGTGACGCTGGGCAGTCTGGCGGCGCTGTCGGCCGACCGGTCTCACGACGACTCGGCAAAGGCCACCGGTCGGTCCCGTACGACAGAAACCGGTACGTCACACCACCCCTCGGCCACAGCGACCAGCCCCTCCCCCAGTCCTGCGTCGGCCTCGCCGTCCGCAGGAGCACGGGCTACGGGGAGTCCCGAGGCAAAGGGCGGACCGTCGGCGGGCACGAAGAGCGCCGCTCCCACGCCGACCGGCGTGCCGCTCGCCTGGACCGTCGACTCTCAGATCTGGGACGGAGGTTGCGGGTACGACTACGTCATCGACAAGGAGCCGACCCAGGTGCCCCCGCCGCCGGTGGAGCAGGACGCCGGAGTGTGGGCGGCGACGCAGGGGGCGGTGCCCGGGCGGCAGACGATGGTGCAGATCTCGGTGCAGGGGAAGTCGTCCACGGCCGTGGTCCTGGAGGCCCTCCGGGTCCGTATCGTCAGCCGCGGCACCCCGGTCACCGGCACCGCGTACGCCATGGGCCAGGGGTGCGGCGGCGGCCTGACGCCCCGTGACTTCTCGGTGAACCTGGACATCAACCGCCCGATCCCCCACGCGCGCGCCGTGCGGTTCCCCTACCGCGTCTCCGCCGAGGACCCGGAGGTGCTGCTGGTCACCGCGACGACCGAGACCTACGACTGCAAGTGGTACCTGGAACTCGACTGGTCCTCCCAGGGCCGCACCGGCACGGTCCGCATCGACGACCACGGCCGCCCGTTCCGCACCAGCAGCATCAAGGGCCTGTCCCACTACTGGTACGGCACGAACGGACACGGTGTGCGTCAGTGGGTGCCCACCGACTCTTGACGTACGCCACACGGCCAACGACGCCAGTGCGGAAAGGAAGGCTTCACCTTGCCGGGGGTGCATCGAATTCCTCAAGCGGGTGTCGCAGGTTCGAATCCCGCCGGGGGCACATGGGGAAAGGCCCCGGACCGATCATGGTCCGGGGCCTTTGACGGCAGCATTTGACGGCAGTCGCCTCCCAGGCAGCAGGCAGACGGCAGCAGGCAGACGGCAGACGGCAGACGGCGCTTGAGCAGGCGGACCATGTGGCTGATCGCCTCCCGCTGCGTGTCGTGCACGACGTGCGTGTAGACGTCCATGGTGATGCTGATCTGGCTGTGGCCGAGGATCTCCATGATGACCCGCGGGGCGACCCCTGCCGCAGTCGGCAGCGTGGCGCAGCCGTGCCGTGCATCGTGCAGCCGAACCACCCGCAGCCCGGCGTCTGCGGCAACCCGAGCGAAGGACCGGTAGATGTTCCGCGGCTCCACCGGTCGGCCGTTCCTCGTCGCGAAGACGTGGCCGTTCTCCGACCAGGCAACACCGGTGCGCGCGAACGCCTCGCGTTGCCGGAGCTGGCGGCGGAGGCGCCGTTCGCGAGTCCGGCACATCGTGGCGAGCGTGCGGATGCTCCCATCCCGTCTGCCATCGACCCAGGCAGAGCCGAGCAGACGGGATGGGAGTCGGGGTCGGTGTGGGGGTCAGACGAGCCGACGAACTTTGAGAGGCTGGTCGGCGCCTTTCCCCAAAGAAGGGGCTGTTCCGTAGCGCGCAGGGCCGCAGCCGGTTCGGAGCCTCGCCATTCTGCCTCGGCGTGTCCCTCGCCGAGGCAGGCACCGGCTGCTGTTTGAATGGTCATATGACTAAGCGTGACGACGCGGCTCTGTTCGGCAACCGATTCTTGACCATGCCCGCTCCCTCGGAGACCTTCCCCGAGGAAGGCATGGCTGCGACGGACGCAATGAGGCTGCTGGATGTGGACCTCGCCATGGAGGGGGACCCGCAGCGCAACCTCGCCACGTTTGTCACCACTTGGATGGAGCCGGAGGCGCAACGGATCATCGCCGAGAATCTCCACCGCAATTTCATCGACCACGCGGAGTACCCGATTTCCGCCGAGATCGAGCAGCGTTGCGTGCGCATGCTCGCCGACCTCTTCAACGCGCCGGGCAAGACAACCGGATGTCGGACCCAGGGCTCGTCCGAGGCAATCATGCTCGGGGCGCTGTCGCTGAAGTGGAAGTGGCGGGAGCGCCGCCAGGCGGCCCATCTGTCGGTCGACCGGCCCAACTTGATCTTCGGCGGAGACGTCCACGTCGTGTGGGAGAAGTTCTGCCGCTACTTCGACGTCGAGCCGCGGATCGTGCCGCTTGCCGAGGGCAAGTACACGATCGGCCCGGAGGACGTGGAGCCTCACCTCGACGGGAACACGATCGGCGTCGTCGCCGTCCTCGGCACCACGTTCACCGGCCACAAGGACGACATCGTCGGGATCGACAAGCTCCTGCGGGACGTCCGCAAGGAGCGGGACCTCGACATCCCGATCCACGTTGACGGAGCCAGCGGCGCATTCGTGTGGCCCTTCCTCTACCCGGACTCGAAATGGGACTTCCGGCTCGAGCAGGTCCGTTCGATCAACGTCTCGGGACACAAGTACGGCCTGGTCTACCCCGGCATCGGCTGGCTGGTCTTCCGCGAGGAGTCCGACCTGCCCAAGGACCTCGTGTTCCACGAGAACTACTTGGGCAAGACCGACGCGACGTTCACCCTGAACTTCTCCACCGGCGCGTCGATGGTGCTCGCGCAGTACTACAACTTCGTCCGGCTCGGTCGCCAGGGCTACACCTACGTCATGAAGATGTTGCAGGAGAACGCCCACGTGTTGGCGGACAACCTGCGTAGCAGCGGCCGCTTCGAAGTGATCGGGAGCGACCTCGAGCAGTTGCCGCTGGTCGCTTTCCGTCTCGTCGGCGAGCACGCCTACGATGAGTCCGACGTCGCCTGGCAACTCTCGGCCGAGCGCGGCTGGATGGTGCCGGCGTACACGCTCCCGCCCAACGCGGAGCGGGTGAAGATCATGCGTGCCCTGGTCAAGGAGACCCTGAGCCGCGAGCAGATCGATCGCCTGAGCCAGGACATTTCCGACGCGTGTCGCACTTTGGACGACAAGGGTGCGACCCATGGGAGCGAGCGGGCCCAGGTCAAGCGCGGCACCGGCTACTGACGCCCCCCCCCGGTTGCACACACCTGCTCGCTCTGAGGGCGTCTCCACCGCGGACCCTCCAAGGCCCTCTACCACGGTGGCGGCATGAATTCCGGTGGGGCGGCCGCAAGACGGACGGCGCGTGGTGGCAGCAGTACTACCTCTTCGGTTCGGTCAAGAACAAGAGCTACACCTGGTCGGGCGCCGACAACCTGCGCCGTCACTTCTCCGGTCACCGTCCCGCGACCCGCATCTCCAAGACGCACAACGCCCAGCTGGGCGACATCGTCTTCTTCAAATGGAAGAAGGAACGGCGCTACGACCACGCCACGGTGGTGACCTCCAAGGTGCAGGGACATCTGGGACTCTCCCAGCACGGCATCAAGAACCACACCACGCTCGACGACGTGCCGGCGCGTTACCGCGGCACCAGCAACCCGATCCAACGAGTCCTGATCATCCGACCCAGGAGTGCCACATGAGGGCAGGGACCGCAGCACGCGGCCCGATAACCGGAGCGCTGGCAGCCAGTGTGCTGTTCGCGGCGCTGACCGGGTGCTCGTCCACGGACGACACCGCGGGCACCGGCTACGCCAAGGACTACACCGGCCATGAACCCCTGCACGTGCTCGGCTACCCCTCCACCGGCTCACTCGGCGTCACGCAACAGCTCGTCTGGCGGATCGCGGACGATTCCGCCGACCGGCTCGCGGCACTCGCCACCGGTGACGGCGGCAAGGACGCCGCGCGCAGCACGGCCGAGAACTGGATCAAGGCATTCGGAAAGGGAGCGGGCGGGAAGGTCGCAGCCGACTTCTACGACGAAGGCTCCGAGCGTCAGACCGTCGTCCTGTACTTCCAGGACACCGGGCAGACGAAGGAGATCAGCGTGCGCCTGGACGGGAACGCGGGCGACGACGGCTGGCACGTCCTCATGGACGAACCGTCCATGAAGGAGGCCACGGCAGAGCCGACCTGGGCGCCCCGAACCCCGGGCGGCTCAGGATCCTCTCGCACCCGCTGACCCGCCCCCGTACCGCCACGGCGCCCTCGCACCCGTACCGCGCAGGGCGCCGCGGCGTGTCCGGGCCGCCGGTCAGGACGCGCGGGGCCGCCGAGGTGGTGCGGGTGCCGACGGGTGACGATCGGCTGCTCGGACGAGCACAGATCGCCGCGCCGGCCGGGGTCAGCCGACCGACCGTAACCGGCTGGGAGAAGCAGGAGAGCGACTTTCCCTCGTCCCGGCGCTCGAACGGGCAGGACTACTACCGACGGTCGGAGGTCATGAGCCGACTGCCTTCATGCACCTCGGCGTCCACGGCCTGGTTGACCTTGCCGGGACCGAAGCGGAACTTCGAGGAATCGTGGAAGGAGAGGCGGGACAGCTCGACGGGCGTCGGGCCGAACGTGTCGGCAACCGGACGGCCGAATGTGTCGGCAATCGGACGGCCGAACGTGGCGGCAACCGGACCGCCGAAGGTGTCGGCAACCGGGCCACTGGGGACGTCGATGCCGACCGCCTTGACCCGGGTCACGCTGCTGATCCGGTCGCTGCCCGGTGCCGCCGGTTCCACGGCGATCCGGCCGCCCACGAAGTCGCCGGCACCGCGAGCCCGCCGGCCAGAGGGTCGTGCGCTCGATCTCCTGGTGCTGTCAGGCGTGTTGGGGCAGTACGGTGTCGGGCTGTTCGCCGAAACCGGCGTCGCGTGCGCGCAGTACGGCGGCGGCCCGGTCGTGCACCTCCAGTTTGGTGAAGATGCGGGAGACGTAGTTGCGTACGGTCTTCTCCGCGAGAAAGAGGCGCCGGGCGATCTGACGGTTGTTCATGCCGTCCGCGAGCAGCTCCAGTATCTCCGTCTCCCTGCTGGTCAGTCGGGAGAACTCGGACAGCTCGGGAAGTCTTTGCACGGTGGCGAAGAACCTGCTGAAGCGAGCCGCGATCGTCGGGCTGAACGCGGCACCCCCACGCGCCACGATGTGCAGGGACTGAAACAGTTCCTCCGGGGACGCGATCCGCGCGAGATACCCGTTCACGCCGAGGCGGAGGGCGGAGACGATCACGTCGTCGTAGTCGTTCTGCGACACCACGACGATCTGTGGCCGTGACTTCTCCCGGCGGTACAGGGAGACGATCCACTCAACATTCCTGCATATGGCGCGTTTTGACGGTGGCTCACCGAGAAGCACGACGTCCGGGCGGAGCGGGTTGTTCTCCAGACATCGAAGGCCGTGGGACTCGTCGACCGCCGTGCCGATGAGGTTG
Source organism: Streptomyces olivochromogenes (assembly GCF_001514115.1). GTDB lineage: Bacteria > Actinomycetota > Actinomycetes > Streptomycetales > Streptomycetaceae > Streptomyces > Streptomyces olivochromogenes. The sequence continues at coordinate 416,383 of NZ_KQ948458.1, read as the reverse complement.
ACGCTGTCGTCCTGTTCGACGATCGCCTCGAGTCCGGCCAGGGACACCGGGTCCTCACTGAGGATGAACAGGTTGATCCGCATAGCTTTGCACCCCCGTGGTAAGCGTTGAACGCCCGCAAAGACGGTGACAGCCTAAGCAGACGAAACGGACGGACCGCACCGACTTGAGCGGTCATGGTCCTGTTCCGGCCGCGTTGGACGTCCGGCTGATCAGGCGCATAGGTTCGGGACATGGGAGATGTCTCGCGCCGACGCCTGATCCTCCTCGACGGGGCGGCGGCCCTCGGGTTCGCCCTGCTTCCCCAACTGACGCTGGTACGGCCCGACAGCGGCGGCGCGCCCGGTGGGCTCGCGGTATCGCTGCTCTCGCTCGCCACCGCGCTGCCGCTCGCTGTACGGCGGCTGTGGCCCGTCCCGGTGTTCGCGATCGTCCTCACCGCGTCCTGCGTGGCGCTGGCCGCCGGTCTCGGCCCTGCCGTCTTCCTCTCCGCGGCCTACGCCCTGTACCTGGTCGCGACGACACGGCGACGACAACTGGGGCGGTCGGCCGTGATCGTCGGCGGGGCGAGCACGGCGGGCGCGGCCCTGCTGACGGTGACGGGCGGGCAGCACTACACGGGCGGCACCCTGGCGGTGCAACTGCTGTTCGGGCTCTTGGTGCTGGGGGCGACGTGGGCCGCGGGGACGGCCGTACGGGAGCGACGCGAGAGCCTGCGGCGGACCATCATGCAGGCGGCCGAGCAGGCCAAGGTCGAAGAACGCATGCGGATCGCCCGGGACATCCACGACGTCGTCACCCACAGCGTGGGCCTGATCGCGATCAAGGCCGGGGTCGCCAACCACGTCATCGCCACCCACCCCGAGGAGGCCAGAGAGGCCCTCACCGTCATCGAGGACATCAGCCGCAGGGCGCTGCGCGACATGCGGGCCACCCTCAAGGTGCTGCGCCGGGAACACGTCGACCAGCAGCAGGACCTCCAGCCGGTCCCCGGACTGTCGGACCTGCCCTCCCTGGTCCGTACGGCCGAGGCGGCGGGCGTCAGCGTCGACCTGCGCTCCGACTGCGCGGAGGAACCACCCGACGGAGTCGCGCTGACCGCGTTCCGGATCGTCCAGGAGGCGCTGACCAACGTCGTCAAACACGCTGCCCCGACCCGCTGCCTGGTCAGCGTCACCGCGCAGGACGGGGTGCTGACGATCGGCGTCACCGACGACGGCCCCGGAGCCGGGCACCGGCCGACCGTGCCCGGCGGCGAGATGGGGCTCGTCGGGATGAGGGAACGGGCCGTCGCGCACGGTGGGACCCTCACGGCGGGCCCCCGCCCCGGCGCGGGCTTCGGGATCCTCGCGACACTGCCGTACTAGTGCCACGCCAACCGCCCTACGTCCCGCCCACCGCATATGGCTGAAACGGTCTCATACCCCGGTATGGGTCCGGTCCGCGGAACCGGCCCGCACCGTCCCGACCCCGGTCCGATGTGCGCTGCGGCCGCCGCGGCCAGACTCGTGGCGTGATTGACGTCCAGAACCTGACCAAGCGGTACGGGCCGGCCACCGTCGTGGACGGCCTGACCTTCACGGTGCGGCCCGGAGCCGTCACCGGCTTCCTCGGCCCCAACGGCGCCGGGAAGTCGACCACCCTGCGGATGATGCTGGGCCTGACCCGCCCCGACACCGGAACCGCGCGGATCGACGGGCACGCCTACGGCGACCTGGCCTACCCCCTGCGCCACATCGGCGCCCTGCTGGAGACCTCGGCCCCGCACCGCGGCCTGACCGCGCGCGACCATCTGCGCTGGCTCGCCCAGAGCAACCGGATCGCCACCGGCCGGGTCGCCGAGGTCCTGGAGGCGGTCGGGCTCACGGACGCGGCCCGGCGCCGGACCGGCACCTTCTCCCTCGGCATGGGCCAGCGGCTGGGCCTGGCCGCCGCGCTCCTCGGCGACCCGCCCGTGCTGGTGCTCGACGAACCGGTCAACGGCCTGGACACCGAGGGCATCCGCTGGCTGCGCGAGCTGCTGCGCTCGATGGCCGCCGAGGGCCGTACCGTCCTCATCTCCAGCCATCTGATGACCGAGATGGCCCTGGTCGCCGATCACCTGGTCGTCATCAGCCGGGGCCGGCTCCTCGCGGACACCGGGATGTCGGACTTCATCGAGCGCCACGGACGGTCCTACGTCCGCGTCCGCACCCCCGAACCCGACCGGCTCGGCAGGGAGTTGGAAGGCGGCGGCGCCACCGTGACCCGTGTCCCCGGCGGCGGCCTGGACGTCGTGGGCATGGCGGCCGCGGACGTCAGCCGGATCGCCGCGGCGGGCGGCTTCCCGCTCGACGAACTCGGCACCCACGCCGGTTCGTTGGAGGAGACCTTCCTCGACGTCATCGGAGAAGGCCAACGGGTCCCCGGCCAGGAAGGCAGGAACACGCATGTCTGAGACCCTCGCGGCCGTCCGCGCCGAGACCACCAAGCTGCGCGGCATCCGCGGCACCCGGATCTCGCTGCTGCTGTTCGCCGCGGTCAGCGTTCTCATCGCCGCCCTCGACGGCTGGTCCGCGAAGAACGCGCTGGAGTCCGACAACCCGAGCCTGCGTTCCGACTTCACCCCGGAACAGGCCGGTCTCGACGGCATCCTCTACGGCCAGTTGGCGCTGATCGTGTTCGGCGTGCTCGTCGTCACCAGCGAGTACACGTCCGGCATGATCCGTGTCTCGCTGCTCGCCGTACCCCGGCGCGGACGGCTCTACGTGGCGAAGACGGCCGTCACCGCCCTGGCGGCGGTCGCCGTGTCCGTCCCCGTCACCGTCCTCGGCTATCTGGCCACGCAGGCGGCCCTCGGGTCCCACGGTTCCTCGCTCGGCGCGAGCGGTGTCCCGCGCGCCCTGGCCGGGGCGGTCGTCTATCTGACCCTGATGTGCCTGTTCGCGGCCGGTATCGCGGCGATCGCCCGCAACGCCGTCGTACCGCTGGCCGTACTGCTGCCGATGGTGCTCGCCGGGACGCACATCCTGTCCCTCATCGGGGCGACCAAGGAGATGGCCCGGTACTTCCCCGACCAGGCGGGAAACGAACTGCTCACCGTCCGCTCCCCGCACACCGCCTTCGGCTTCACGGTGCTGCTGGCCTGGACCGTCGCCGCCCTCGGCTGGGGCTGGGTGCGCCAGCGCCGGTGGGACAGCTGACAGGACCGGCGTGGGACAACTGCCCCATGCCGGTGGGACATTCCGCCACGTAACTTCCGTGACAGATCACAGGCCGAACAAGGTCGGCCTGACCGATCCGATACGGGAGGACCCCCATGTCCGCGATCTACGAACCCCCCATGCTCCAGGAAGTCGGCGACTTCGAGGAGCTCACGAAGTGCCTCGGCGTCGGAAGCTGCAACGACTTCGCCGGCTGCGGCTACGCGATCGTCTGCTTCTGGTGATCACGTCCGGTGCCGGTGCGTGTCCACGCACCGGCACCACCCGGGGCAACGAGGAGACGGGGAACGAGGCGACATGGAATTCGTGGTTCTTCCGGACTGCCCGGCCGGTGCCGCGACGGCCGGCCGGCTGCGGGCGGCACGGCGTATCGACCACGCGTCGGGGCGGCCCTGGATCGTCGGCGACTGGCCCGAGACCGAGGTCGTGGTCGTCGAGGCGGGCCCGCGGCGGATGGCCGTACTGGGACACACCCGGCTCGACACGGCCGCCGCGACCGCAGCGCTCGGCCGGCTGCACTCGCTGCACGACGTGGACGCGATCGCGTCCCGGCTGCCGGGCGCCGTCCACCTGGCGGTGTCACTGGGCGGCAGGACCAGGGTGCAGGGTTCGGCCGTCGGCGTACGACAGATCTTCACTGCCGCCGTCGACGGGGTGACCGTCGCCGCGAGCGGGGTGGCACCCCTGCTGCGGCTGACCGGCGCCGACCTCGACGAGACCGTGCTCGCCGCCCGTCTGCTGGCGCCGGGCGGACCGCCCTGGCCGCTCGCCCAGCGCCCCGTCCGCCGGGGCGTCGAGGCGCTCACCACCGGCCACTGGCTGGAACTGGACACCGACGGCAGGGCCCGCCAGATCCGCTGGTGGGAACTCCCGGAGCCGTCCCTCACGCTCGCGCAGGGCGCGGCCGCCGTCCGCTCCGCGCTGGACGACGCGATCACGACCCGGGTCACCGCGGGCGGCACCCTCAGCGCCGACCTCTCCGGCGGCCTGGACTCCACCTCACTGTGCTTCCTCGCCCACGCGGCCGGCGCCGACCTGGTCACCTACCACGTGATGCCGATCGACAGCGCCAACGCGGACACGATGTGGGCCCACCGGGCCGCGGAGTGCCTGCCGGCAGCCCGGCACCACACGCTGTCCGCCGACCGTGCCGAGAACCTCTTCGACGTTGGCTACACCGCCGACCTAGTCGGCGCGGCCCCGGAAGGTCCCTCGACCTGGGCCTCCGGACTCGCCCACATCCAGGACCTGGCCAAGCGGGCCACGGCCGAGGGCGCCCGCCTGCACCTGACCGGCTTCGGCGGTGACGAGCTGTTCGGCCGGATGCCCGCCTGCGCCTGGTCCCTGGCCCGGGCCACACCGGTCGGCGGGCTGCGGCTGGTCAACCGCTACCGGCTGGCCAACCGCTGGCCGTGGCGGGCGACCGTACGCTCGCTGCTCGACCGGTCGACGTTCGGGCAGAACCTCGGTCGGGTCGCCGCCCGCATCGACGCCCCGCCCCCGCCCGTCGACGAGCCCGACTTCGGCTGGGTGTTCGCGCCCCGCATGCCGGCCTGGGCCACCCCCGACGCCGTGGCCGCGGTCCGCGCCCTTCTCACCGACGCCGCCACCGAGGGACCCGGGCCCCTGGACGCCGACCGGGCCCGGCACCAGGCACTCGCCTCGCTCGTCTTCGAGGGGACCACCGTCCGCCAGGTCAACACCGCCCTCGGGGACAGCGGCGTCACCTGGGACGCGCCCTTCCTCGACGACCGGGTGGTGGAGGCGGCCCTGGCCACCCGGATCGACCAGCGCCTGCTCGGCGGGCGGTTCAAGCCGCTGCTCACCTCGGCCGCACAGGGTCTCGTCCCCGCGGACATCCTGGGCCGCCGCGACAAGGGCGAGTTCAGCGCGGAGGCGTTCCGCGGCCTGGCCCGCAACCGGGCCCGGATCCTGGAGCTGTGCGAGGACTCCCAACTCGCCCGGCTCGGCCTCATCGACCCGGCGGCCTTCCGGTCCGCGGTGCTGAACCCGGGGCCGATGTCCCACCATCTCCAGCCGATCGACACCACCGTGGCCTGCGAGAGCTGGCTGCGGACGCACCCGGAGACGTACCCCACGCCACCCGCCCGGAACACGCACACGGGAGAACTCCGATGAAGCTGACCCTCGCCCGCGACGTCACTCTCACCGACATCGACTCCGGGGCCGTACTCCTCGACGGGCGCCGCGGCCGCTACTGGCAGCTGAACCACTCCGGCGCGGGCGTCCTGCGCCAGCTGCTCGACGGAACGGCGCCCGACGCTGCCGCCGCCGGCCTGTGCGCCGCGGCCCCGGTCAGCGACGACCAGGCGCGGCAGGACGTCCAGGCCCTCATCGACGCGCTCAGCGCGGCCCAACTGGTGGAGGTGGCCTCGTGACCACCCCCGCCGTGGCCGAACAGGCCCCGCGGCTGCCCTGGTACCGACAGCTCGCTCCTCGGTGCGCCGCCGGGGCGGCCCGGCTGCTGGTCCGGCTGCCCCCGGCCCGGCTGCACCGCGTGCTGGGCGTGGTCAGCAAGGGGTCCCGCCCCGCCGGATACGCCGAGGTGGCGTACGCCCGCCGGTCCGTCGTCTCGGTCAGCACCCGCTGCGCGGGCCTCGGCTGCCTCCAGCGTTCCGTGGCCACCGTCCTGCTGTGCCGGGCCCACGGCAGGTGGGCCGACTGGTGCACGGGATTCAGAACCGAACCGTTCGGCGCGCACGCCTGGGTGGAGGCCGACGGGCGGCCGGTGGACGAGCCCGGCGAACTCAGCGTGTTCCGCACGGTCCTGGCGGTCCGCCGCCCGGACGCACGCCGGAGCACCTCCGACCGTCCCCTCCGCCCCTCCGAAGGGAGCCGCTCATGACGGCGATCCGGGCCGAGGGCCTCTACGCGTACTACGGCACCGCGCCGGCCGTGAACGGACTCGACCTGACCGTGCCCACGGGCAGCGTGTACGGCTTCCTCGGGCCGAACGGCGCGGGCAAGACCACCACCATCAACATGCTGACCACCCTGCTGCGGCCCACCGCGGGCCGCGCGGAGGTGGCCGGCTTCGACGTCGCCGCCAAGCCCGCCGAGGTCCGCCGCCGTATCGGCATCGTGTTCCAGGAGTCGACCCTCGACCTGGACCTCACCGCCGCCGAGAACCTCCGTTTCCAGGCCGACCTGTGCGGCCTGTCCCGCCGCGCGTCCCGCGAGGCGATCGGCTCGATGCTCGACCTGATGGACCTCTCCGAGCGCCGCAGGGTGCCCGTACGGCAGTTCTCCACCGGACTGCGCCGTCGTCTGGAGATCGCGCGTGGTCTGCTCGCCGAGCCCAGCGTGCTGTTCCTCGACGAGCCGACGACCGGACTGGACGCCCAGACCCGCGCCGCCGTCTGGGACCACCTGGAGCGGCTGCGGCGGGAGCGGGGCATCACGGTCTTCGTCACCACCCACCAACTGGACGAGGCCGAGCACTGCGACCGGATCGCGATCATCGACCGGGGCAAGGTCGTCACGGAGGGCACGCCCGCGGATCTCAAGTCCGTCATCGGGGCCGACCTCGTCGTCCTGCGCACCGACGACGACCAGCGAGCCGCCGACGCTCTCGTCGACCGGTTCGGCCTCCCGGCGGAGCCCACTCCGGACGGGCTGCTGCTCCGGGTCGAGCGGGCGGCTGCCCTGGTGCCCCGCCTGTGCACCGAACTCGGCGTAACCGTACGCGAGGTCGCCATCGCCCCGCCCACCCTCGACGACGTCTTCCTGCACCACACCGGTCTCGCCATCCGGGAGAGCCCGACCGGCCCGCGCACGCTCGGCAACCTCGGGGAAGGACTGCGATGAGCCGGACCGACACCGCACCCGCCGCACTCGGCGACATCACCGCCGCACCAGCACCGACCGACCGGTCCCGCAACCCGGCCCGCCCCGTCCTGCTGCTCTGGCGGCGGGAGATGACCCGGCTGCGGCACAACCCCGTGCGCCTGGCCATGGGACTGGTGACACCCCTGCTGTTCCTCGTCGTCCTCGGCACCGGCCTCGACGCGGCGTCGTCCAGCCTCGGCAAGGCCCAACTGAACGACTACCGGGCCTACTTGTTCCCCGGCACGCTCGTCATGTCCGTGCAGGCCCCGGCGATCGCGGTGGGCATCTCGCTGGTGTGGGACCGCAGGCTGGGGGTGCTGCGCCAGATGCTCGTGGCGCCGTTCCCGCGCGCGTCCATCGTGTTCGGACTGGCCCTCGGCGGCGCCACCACCGGCGCGGTCTACGGCCTCATGGTGCTGTCCGTCGGCGGGATCGCGAGCATCCGCTACACGCCGATGCTGCTGGTCGTCCTGCTCGAACTCCTGCTGGTCTCCCTCATGTTCACCTCGCTCGGGCTGCTCGCCGCCGTCACCATCCGACAGGTCGACACCTTCCAGGTCGTGGTGAACCTGAGCCTGATGCCGCTGATGTTCTTCTCCGGCGCGATGTTCCCACCGGGCGGGCTGCCCGGCTGGCTCAACACCGTCGTCAAACTCAACCCGCTGACGTACGGCGTCGACGCGGTCCGCCGAACCCTGCCAGGACCGAGCGTGCTCACCTCGGAACAGACCCGGCTGATGCTCGGCGACTGGCACCCACCCATGGCCGCCGAACTCGGATTCCTGGCCGCCCTCACGGCGGTCGCACTGGGCCTCGCCGGCTACCGGTTCTCCCGTACTTCATGAACCGGGGAGGACAGAGCACGGTGGACGCGAGCACGACAGAGGTCACCACAGCGGCCGCCGTCCGGGCCGCGTCAGGGCACTGGGCGGGGGCGGTGCGGCTCGCGGCCCGGCTGCTCCTGACGGTGGTCCTGGCCTACGCCGGTCTGGTGAAGATCGGAGATCTCACGGAAGCCGGACGGACGGTCGCGCTCTACCGCATCGTGCCCGACGACTCGGCCCAACTAGTGGGTGGTGTACTGCCGTTCGTCGAGGTGGCGCTCGCGCTGCTGCTCGTGGCCGGGCTGGCCACCAGGGCGGCGGCGGTGGGCGCGGCGGTCCTGCTGGTCGCGTATGCGGCGGCCATCGCCTCGGTGTGGGCACGGGGCATGTCCATCGACTGCGGCTGTTTCGGCGGCGGGGGCACGCTCAGCGGTGGCGCCGCACGCGGCTACGCGCTCGACATCGCGCGCGACCTGGTGCTGCTCGGCGCGGCCGCCCTCCTGATCCGGAATCCGCGCACCCGATACGCGCTGGACAGCTGGGTCCTGGACCCGAAGGAGCGAGGAGCATGACCGGCACACGGACGATGGACGCCGAGGTGCGCGAGATGGTGCACCAACGGCACCGGCGACGGCGCACGGTGATCGTGTCACTGGTGGCCGTCCTGGTGGTCGCCGCCGCCGCGCTGGTCGGCGCGGGCCTGGTCCGGGCGAACAACACGGCCCCCGGCAAGGCACCGAGCCGCGTACCGGCCGGGCTCGCCGCCGACAAGTCGGGCGTGGCCGCCTCCACCGGCGCCGTACGGGTCGACGTGTACCTCGACTACCTCTGCCCGGAATGTCGTCGTACTGAACGGGCCCTGACCGCCGCCCTGGACGGTCTGAGGTCGCACGGCGGGGTGGGCGTCGTCTACCACCCGGTCGCCTTCCTCGACGACCGCAGCGCACCCGCGGGCTACTCGACCCGGGCGGCCTCCGCGGCGGTCTGCGCGGCGGACGCCGGGAGGTTCGAGCAGTACTCCACGGTCCTCTTCTCGAAGCAGCCCGCCGAACAGGGCCCCGGGCTCAGCGAGACCCAGCTGATCGCGGCGGGCCGGGACGCCGGCATCACCGGGGCGTCCTTCGCGCGCTGCGTCGAGGACGCCCCGTACCTGCCCTGGGTGCGGTACGTCTCCGACATCGCCGCCTCCCGCAAGGTTGCGCTGACACCGACCGTCATGGTGGAGGGCCGCCGCGTCGACGTCACCGGCTCCGATCCGGGCGGCGCGCTGACCCGCGCGGTCACGGAGGCCCGGCGGTGACCCGGCTGACCGTGGCGCTCTCCGGCGACTGCATGGCGACCCGGGGAGCGGTGATCGGCTCCGACCCGGCCGCCGGACGGCTCCAGGAACTCCTCCAAGGCGCCGACTTCGCCGTCACCAACCTGGAGGTGGTCCCCTACGACGGACGCGGACACCCGGTGCACAACGCGGCCGGCGGCGGCTGCCTGATCGCGGACTCCGGCGTACTGGACGAGATCACGGCGGCCGGGTTCACCGTGCTGGGCTGCGCCAACAACCACGCCATGGACCTGGGCACGGAGGGCGTCCTCGGCACCGTGGACCAACTCCGGTCCAGGGGGATCCCGTTCGCCGGCATCGGCCCCGACCTCACCACCGCACGCCGGCCCGTCTACGTCGACCGGCCGGGCGGCAGCCTGGCGCTGCTCGCCTGCACCACGACGTTCCTGCCCGGCCAGGAGGCGGCCGACCCGTCGCCGGAACTGCCTGGCCGACCGGGCCTCAACCCGCTGCGCCACTCGGCAACCCTGCGGGTGACGGCTCCTCAGATGGACGTGCTGCGGACGATCGACGCCGAGACGGGCCTGCGCGCCCGCCGGGCCGAGGCCCGCACCCTCCTCGGGATCGACCCCGCCATCCTCGGACCCGACCGGCTCAGTCTCTTCGGCACCCGCTTCCTGACGGCGGACGAACCGGGCTTCACGACCGAGTGCGATCCGCGCGACCTCGACGAGATCTCCCGCTGGGTCGGTGAGGCCCGCCTGCGCGCGGACCTCGTCGTGGTGAGCGTGCACTCCCACGAGCCGGGCCCGACGCCCGAGACACCGGGCGAGTTCCTGCGCGCTTTCGCCCACCGGATGATCGACGAGGGCGCGGACGTCGTGGTCGGGCACGGCCCGCATTTCCTGCGCGGCGTCGAGCTGTACCGGAACAGGCCGATCTTCTACAGCCTCGGCAACATCGTCAGCCAGATCGAACTGGCCGACCGCGTCTCCGCCGAGGACTACGCCAAGGTCACCACCGACCGGCCGCCCACCCCGGGCCGCTACTACGACCGACTGGGCGGCCACGGCACCCGGCTGTTCGCCCCGCACCGCCGCTACTGGCAGTCGCTCCTGCCGGTCCTCACCTTCGACGACGGCACCCTCGTGACGGCCCGCCTCCACCCGGTCGACCTCGGCTTCGGCCTGCCGGTGCACCGCAGGGGCCGCCCCCGCCTGGCCGACCAGGCCGAGGCCAAAGAGATCCTCACCGATGTCACCCGGCTGTCGGAGTCGTACGGTACGACGGTCGGGGCGGGGGTCGACGGCACGGCGGAGCTGCTTCTGGACGGGGCGTGAAGTGCTCTACGTGGCAGCCGAGTTGACGACAAGACCTTGCTAAAATGCCATATGTCACCTTCGAGCGGACGAGGAACCGGGGAACACGCATGGCCGAGTCGGTCCGGGTACTGATCGCGGACGACCAGGCACTGCTGCGCGGGAGCTTCCGGGTCCTCGTCGACTCCACGCCCGGCATGGAGGTCGTCGGCGAGGCGGGCGACGGCGCCACGGCGGTCCGGCTCGCCCGCGAACTCGCCCCGGACGTCGTCCTGATGGACCTCCGGATGCCGGTTCTCGACGGCATCGCGGCCACCCGGGAGATCTGCTCCGACGAGACACTGACCGGTGTCCGGGTGCTGGCCCTGACCATGTTCGACATGGACGAGTACGTCTACCCGGCCCTTCAGGCGGGCGCCAGTGGCTTCATGCTGAAGGACGCCTCGCCGTCCGACCTGGTCGACGGCATCCGGGTCATCGCCACGGGCGAGGGCGTACTGGCCCCGACGGTCACCCGGCGCGTCATCGCCAACTTCTCCCGGCGCGGCGAAACGCCCCGCCCCGCTCCACGACTCGTCGGTCTCACCAAGCGGGAACACGAAGTCCTCGTCCAGATCGCCAACGGCCTGTCCAACGCGGAGATCTCCGAACGCCTGGTCATCAGCATGCCGACCGTGAAGACCCACATCGGCAGCCTCCTGGCCAAACTGCACGCCCGGGACCGCGCACAACTGGTCATCATCGCGTACGAGAGCGGCCTGGCCGAGCGGGGAATGCCGACGTGACCGCGGCGACGTCAGTTCGTCGCCGTGGAAGCGGGCCCGGACCCGGGTGCCGACGAGCTCGCACGGGACCGAGCAACCGGGACACGCGACCCGCCGCCCAGGCTGAAAGCGACGCCTCCAAGCCGAAGGCTTCAACATCATGACGCCCCGCCCCCGCCATGGGGCATCACGCTCAGCGTGTCACGTACAGGAGCGATGCGAGCGGCAGCTCCGTTATGTCCGTAAGTGAAGAGCAGTACGGCAGCGAAGACGGACACGAAGAGCGCGAAGCTGAACCAAGCAGGCAGTGCCGTGCCGTTGCGGTTTGGATTGACGTCCGGCTTGTAGTGCGCCACCACCGCCCGGGCCGCCCCAGTGGGTGTCTTGAGGCTTTGCCCCGCAAGCGGCCCCGATGTGATGTCGATCCGCTTCGTATCCCGGTCATAGCTGCCACGGGTGCGATGACCTTCGTAGTCGACGCGCACACCGACCTTGCGCTCCGTCTCCGCGCCCTCCTTGCTCGCGAATACAGCTCGACAGTGAGGCCGACCAAGGTCCCACAGCCGCAGGGCGCCGAAACCGTGCCGTTCACGCAGGCGCAGATCTCCTGCTCCAGAGGAAGGCCCAGGATCGCAAGTTGCTCCCCTTCCCCGGACTCGGTGAAGGGGTCCTGGGCATGAGCAGGAACGCCGCCGTCGATACAGCCTCATCTCAGCCGAGGCCACGCGAGGTTGCCCGGGACCGACTTGCTTGCCGTAACATGCGCATTGAGGCATTACGGATGCCGTGCGCCAGCGCTCACCCCGACCCGACGGAGCGCGAGAGGGTGCAGAAGACAGTCGAACTGACACCGTCGCTGGAAACGAATTGCGCTTGCGGGACTCCCACTCAACCGCCGAGCGTCACGGTCGGGTTGGCGCTGCGGCCGAAAGGGATCCTCCGTGCGGCAGACGAGTCGAGCGCGTGACGCCAAAGCTCTTTCCCTCTTTACCGGCATGCCGCTTGAGTTGGCCAACGAGGCCGTACGTTCAAGCGAAGGCGAGTTCCTCATCCCGGAGGCCAACGCCGACCAGCGCTTGTTGGAGCAATGGGTGGTCCGACGGATCTGCTGGCCGTCGAACAGCCCCATCCACCCTTGGGGTATCAAGTACGTCTATCCACGACCTGACGGCCTCTCGATTGCAGTCGAGGGTGACAACATGGCCTCCGAGTTGGCCAACGCCCTCGTACCCCGATACGACCCAACCACCGGCGATGTCTACGGAGTGCCGGGTTGCCGTATCACCGAGACGGGCCGAGACGGGCTTGTCCTGCACCTCCTCGATACGGACGCCACGATCCACATCACCGGCATCCACCGAAAAGCGTGGCGTAGCCGCCTTGCTGAGACGGATAAGGAGATGTGTCGCGCAGGACTGCGGCTGTGCAGTCACGAACGGCCCCACGAGTGGACCGCCGCGGAACTCGCCTACACCGGGCACCCCGGTCATAGAGCCGTCCACCGCTGTGCGGACGGGAGCACCGCTTGGCTTGCCAGCGGCCTACTCCGGCGCATCGGGCTTCTGCGAACCATGGGCATCCCCCTGTACACCACGGCGTGGACCAACCCAGCCGATGTTGGGGAGCAATGGATCCTGGAGACGCAGTACCAGCCGCTGGCTACGCGTGCCTCGTCTCACCACGAGACATTCCTCCATCTCCTCAACAATGAGGTCTGGGGACTCAGACTCGACTGGACAGACTCGCACTGTAGTTGCGAGACCGAGTACTCAAACCAGTGCACCTTCAACGGGCGGCCTCAACTCGAACAGGCCGGTGAGCTACAACTCCGATTCCCTCGCCGATCCGCCGAGCGCTCCGCCCGGCTGCTCGCCAGCCCACAGGCCTACGACGCCCATCGTCGCGTCGCCGTCCGCGTGCCTGCTCGATTCTCTCCGCGAGCCCGGGTCTCGTCGGCACTCCGGCATGCCCCAGAACCAGCTCCCCGGGGACCCGCCAGGGGTCAGGCCTTCAGAGCCATCACCAATGCCGCGAACCAGGCTACGACCGCTGACCGCGCTCTGCCCTGACTGAGTCTCTCGCCTCCTCAATCCTGCGAGAGTCTCTGCCTGCTCAGAGTGATGGCTTCTCGTTTATTCGCAACTCTCGAGGGCCCGCAGACAGCCCTAGATCTTCGTTTGGAGAATCCGGCCGTGGTCAGCAGCCTGTTACAGCTTCCAACGAATGCGATGCCATGGCTGGGCATCGCCTTTCTGCTCTTCCTCTCCACTTTGTTGGTGACCGTAGTGATCGCATTGCTTCGTGCTGACAGACGGGACATCGTGGATGTCTTGGAAGCGGCTGCCAACTGGCTTCCGTGGCGCCCACGCCGACGCAACCGGCGTTGAAGCCACCATGGAAGATGCTGTTGAGCACCTCAGCCATGGCATTGTCGTACGCCTCCGTACCCTCACCCCCGACAACGCGCTAGCATCCCGCATGCCCATCCCATGGCGGTCCAGCGCCGAGGCGTTCAAGCAGGCCTTGCGACAGCAAGGTGTCGAACCGGATGCCGTACGTGACGTCACTGCGGCGTGGGACGCGTTCGGTGAGTTTCTTCAGAACGAAATCGAAGGTGCGGAGGGCCCCGAGAACGACGGCGACGGCTTCATCGTCGAGTGGGGGAGATGGAGTTGCGACGAAGAGCGGCCGGCTCTGTCCTTCGGTCGACTGCTCGCCGTCAATGGTGGCCAAGAACGCGACGATCCACACTGGCAGCCGGAGTACTGGAAGGTGGAGCTCCAGTTGTGCTTCGCAGACGATCCGGCGTGGTCCGACGTCGACAGTCTCGGCTTTCAAGACACCGGGTTCGACTATGACGAGATTGGCATACCCAGGACTATCGCACTGGGGAAGATGCGACGCTTCGTGGAGTCGTACCCACAGCTGGCAGCCATGTGGCGGGCCACTCCCATTCACAGCCATGTGGCACTTGAACAAGCCGCCTGAGTGCTGCTGACGCGTCGGTGCTGGTTAACCGGCCAGATGGCCGCCGGATCGCAGCGGGCCGGGCACGCAAGCAGGTAGACCTCGTTGCCCAGGAACAGCAAGTAGGTGTCGGCCCTGACGCTGTAGGGCTGTTCTGGCCGGCCGGGGTGGACAGCGAAGTCCATACCCTCAGGAACCTGGCAGACGTACACCAAGTCCGCGCCGCACGCGCACCTGTAGTACTCGGGATACTGCGCCCAGGACGGGGTACCGCCCACCTTGAAAGTCTGGGCCCCTATGTCCTCCCCGTCGGGGGTATCCACGAAGGGCCGCAGATCCAGCGGCAGCGCGCACAAGGACGGCTCGGCTTCCGGGTGCGGCAGCGCCGCGCGGCTCTGGATCAGTACACGCCAGAACGGAGCCGGGTAGGGCGGCTGCGGAGCGTCCCAGTACTTCGGTACGAGCCGGCCATCAGCAAGCTGGGGGTCGGACGCGTCGTTGTGCGCACGGCAGTGAAAGACAAGGAGGTGGTCTCCGCCGAAAGGCTCCAGATCCCAGGGGATGTCGAACTGGAAGAACAGAGCCATCCGCTCACCACAGAAGCACTCGGGCCAGTCCTGGGCCTGGTCGAGGAAGGGCCAGCCTCCCACCGAGTTCCGCGCCGGACGGACCAGCGGTTCGGTTCCAACCTCGACCGTGTACGCAGGCAGCACCGTCCGCATCCTCCTCGTATTGCGTTCGAACACCCTCTCAGCCTAATAACTGTCCTGTGACAGCTGGTCGCGGACGAGATGGTCTTGATGTGGCTGGTGTGATCACGGCGTCGGAGCCGTCTGGATAGCCCCGTTCACCGGGCTGAGTCCTCGCTTGTTCGGCAAGCTATCGGTACTCCACCAACCACCAGGTCGTCATCGACGCCGACACCCGCCTGGTCGTGGTGGTCGGGCGCCCCCTGCCTGGCAACCGCAACGACTGCATGGCGCGGGAGGAGTCCGGCGCGAAGGCCACGTCGGCAAGACCACGACCGTCGCCGACGGCGGTTGTCTGGGCACTTAGCTCGCTGGATAGGCCAGGATCCCTCGCGGCCCACCACGTCCGGGGCAGCCCAGAGACCATAGGGGCCCTCGCCAGGTCAGCCCCGATCCGCGTACGCGATCTTCCAAACTGGTGCGGTGTCCCACCCCTGGCAAGGGGCTCTGGGCTCTGGGCACGAGCATCGCCACGTCAGGCCGAATTGCTCTCCACCAGGAGCTGCCTCGGACGCGGGCGCAGTCCGGCGTGCCTGTCCCGCTCCGGATCGGTCGTGTCGCATACGCTGCGAAGACGTCCAGCCTGGTTCGCATCGGTTCGGATGGCGCGGCTGCCGGACGCGGAAGGGGTGTGGCATGAGGTCCTCAGGTGTGCACCTACGGGAGATCACCGACGTAAACCGGGATGCCGTACGTGCCCTCCGGGTCCGACGTGATCAGAAGCAGTTCGTCGCCTCCGTGTCCAAGTCGCTCAAGGACGCGGCAAAGAAACCGGAGGCCAATCCCTGGTACCGCGCCGTGTACCGCGGCGACGAGCCAGTCGGCTTCGTGATGCTGTCGTGGAAGCCCCCGACCGGTCTTTTCAAAGGACGGCACTTCATCTGGCGCCTCCTCGTCGACAAGCGGTACCAGCGACGAGGTATCGGCGAAGAGGCGCTCGCGCAGATCGCCGCTCTGGTTCGCGCGGACGGTGCCACCGAGTTGTTGACCAGCTACGAACCCGGCGACGGTGAACCGTGGCCCTTCTACCAGAAGTTCGGGTTCGAGCCCACCGGGGAGATGGACGACGGTGAGATCGTTCTGCGGCTCACTTTCCCCGCAGGGCTCTCCGAGCGATGAGCCCTGTGGAGCCTGTCTCGCAGCTCGTCCAAGGGCAGCAGCGCGCTCAGCGGGGTCCGGTGCTATCAGGCCGTAGGCCCACGCCAAGACCTCAGTCCACTCATGGTCGTCGTCGGTACCCGACCCTGCCGCCCTTGTCACGGAGCAGCGGGGAATCACGGTGAAGCGGCCCTGCGCGACGAGGTCACGCCCGAGCTGTTCGCCCAGGACAACAGCCGAAACGGTCCTGAATGGTCACAGCGTCCCAAGCTGACGTTCCGTACAGCATCTGGGCCAACAGCAGGACGCCTCCGGTCGCTGCCCCTACCGCTCCCGCGGCCAGGAAACCGCGAGAGGAACGCCAGGACAGCACCGACCACCGCGACTGCGCGGAAAACAACGATCCTGTACTCAGCCACGACCCGGTCGAGATCAGCGACAGGGAGGAACCGATCGAGCCGACCGACAGGGCGCTTCCGATCGAGCCCACCGACAAGGCCGAACCGACGGACCCCACGGACAGCACCGAACCCACTGAGCCGATCGACAGCACAGAGTCCTGTGACCACAACGACAGCACTGAACCAGAGGAGGCGCGACGGACCGACCGTACGGACAGTTTTGTCATGAGGCCATCCTGCCCGCTGGTCGCTCTGTCTCGGGAGGTTCGGGAGGTTGTGGACGGATGACGCGGGTCTCGGGGTGAGGACCTTCCGGCATCCGGCTCGCTGCGTGGCGGGGCAGATCTCCCCGGACGAGGAGGTCGTGCGCTACGGGCCGTCGGACTCGATCAGCGAGCCATCGGGGCCCAGCTCGTAGAAGCGCGGCGGGCCCATGATTTCCGTGATCCTCTGCGACTCCGCTTCTTCCTCCGCGGGGTCAGGCCCGTGGGGGAACCGCACGTGGAATCCGTGGAGGTCGATGGCGTATGCGTCGATGTCGTCAGGTTCGGGGCGGCCCTCCTGGACGAAGCCGCAGAGCGCGCGTAGCGCGTCTTCACCCAGCTCCAGGGGGTGGAAGGGCAGCGGGTACGGCTCTTCGTCCTCGTCCGGCCAGGGGACGACGTCGGCGGGGCGGTCCCCCGCCCAGTAGGGCAGCTCGAAGGGGAGCGGTTCGCCGATGTTCTCGATGATGCCGCTGTCCGGCGACAGACTCAGGGAGCGGACCAGGCGCCCGTCCTCCCACACAGCGAACGCGAGCCAGTCGACGACACTGTGCATGGCGTGCAGAACGAGCCGTCGGCCGGCGCTTGCCGCGACGAGGTGCTCGGGAAGCCGGGACGGGAAGTCGATCATTACCCGTTGGTCGCAGACCATCTCCACGCCCGGCCAGCTCGCGGCGTACGCCGTTCCTTTCGGGGGGTACACGCCGCTCCCCAGTGCCGTGCCTGCGAGCTGCTCGATCCCCCAGCCCGGGTATAGGCGCCGCATCATTTCGGACGTCCGCAGTAGATCTGCCGCCTTCACCTGTCGCAGCAGGCCCGGCACCTCGCCGTCGGCATAGACGAGCAGTCCCGTTTTGGCTCCCACAGCCCCTCCCCCGATGAGTCGCGCTCGATGGCCGTCGCACCATAACCACTGGCACTGACAGCGCCACGGGGCTCGGACAGAGTGCCGTGCCGGGCCGTCCCTGGGCCGCGCGAGATCGCTCGGCGGCCCGCCTCACCGATACGGAAGTCCTCCGTGGTGGCCGGGTTGCCGCCGGCCATGATGCCCACGCCCAGGCAAAAGGGTCCGTCGGCGGGATCGCCGGACAGGGGTACGGCCGGACTCACGGCCTCGCGCTGAGGGCCGGTCCGGCGATGGACATGTCGCCGCTGAGCTGGGCGACCTGTGAAACGGTCACCTTCTCGAAGGTGACGGTGCGGGTGGGAACAGCGGGGTGGGAGAGCCACGGGGGCAGCGCGTCGGGGGTGACGGTGACACTGCGGTCCGCCGGGAGCGGGGCGCCGCCCAGTCCGACGAGCGTGCCGGACAGCTTCTGGGCGTACAGAGTCACCACGTCCTTGCCCTTGACCGTGGATGTGGTCGCGGGCTTGGTCCGCAGACGGATCGCCGCCCGGCCGCGGCCCGCCGTCAGGTCGAGGTCGCCGAAGTCCAGCGACCGTGCGGTGAACTTCAGTACCCGCGTGGACCCGGCCGCAGTCCGGACGGTGACCACGCCGCGGAAGGCACTGCCGTGGAGTACGAGTCTGTCGGCGCGCAACACCCAGGGGGCGTTCGCCGGACGGCCCGGCAGTCGGGCGACCGGCGTGCCAGAAGCTGCTGGTGCCTTGGACGTGCGGATGTCGCCGGGGGCGAGCAACGCCTTCGAGGCCGCTGGGGTGGCGAGCTGCAGGACCAAGGGGAGACCGGCCACGGCCAGCGCGCAGACGAGAGGCCACAGCAGTTGACCGGCCGGGCGGCTCTTCACCGCACCGCTCGGATGGCGGGGATCGGGCTCCGGGCGGCTCTTCACCGCACCGCTCGGATGGCAGGGATCGGGCTCCGGCCCGCCTGCCGCACAGCCGGTCAGGGCGTCACTCGCCACCGTGGTCCTCGCCCGCGGGAATGGTCGTCGACGCGGGGTTCGCCGCGGGCTGCGACTCGGCGGCGCCCGTCGGAGGGATCCAGGCACAGGCCAGGGATCCGCCGATCAGTCCGGAAATCAACCCGATGAGGAGGCCCCCGAAATTGGCGACGGGGAACGAGACGAGGGCAAGCAGAATGACCGCGATCCCTGCGAACACGCGCACCTGCTGGTGGAACCAGAGGGAGATGGCCAGGGCCACGAGCAGAACTCCGATGATCAGCGACCCCGCGCCGGCCGAGGTCGACAGTGCCAGTGGGATGGCGTCGAACTTCAGGTGCGCGTACGGAAAGTAGATGATGGGCAAGCCAGCTGCGAAGGTGAACAGCCCTGCCCAGAAGGGACGTTCGTCCCGCCAGGTCCTGAATCCGCGTCGGGCGGCGGTGGCGGCGACGCGCAAGTTCCGGCGCCTGCCGAATCGTTCGAAGAACACGTGGGCTTTCCGTGATGTTCGGCGGGCGGGAGTACGCGGCGAGCGGGCGCGGAGGGTGCGTGTTTCGTGCCGGTGGGTCAGAAGCACTCGTGGTGGCCCTGTCTGAGCCGCACATCGAGGTCCGGGACGTTGAACGTGGCGGCCGAGACTGCGACCGTGGTGAAGTGCACGTTGGTCAGGAAGGCCGAATCCGCCTGTTGGGCAAAGCCGTTGGGATCGAAGAACCGGGACTTCCTGTCCTCCCGGCTGATCGGGCCCTTGCTGACCGCTCCCGCCGCCACACCGATGTCGAGGTCGTCGAAGTTCGCCTGTGTGCTCGACAACGATGTCGCGTCGAGGAACAGGTTCTTCGCCTCGACCCGTCTCCGCTCGCCGCCGGTGACCCTCAGCGTGTACGGGCCCAGGACCGGGATCGTGACCACCACGGACTGGCACAGCCCGCCGATCTCCGCATGGCTGGCCCCGGTGACGAAGACCGGCACGAGGGTGCCGTTCCTGGTCACGTCCACCAGGCTGTAGATGCTCAGACCACGGACGTCCAAAGTGTCCAGGGCCACCTGGAACTTCTGGCCGGAGATGAGGAACGACGCGGCCAGTGCTCCTTGGGCCATGCCGACGCCGAGAGCGGCGGCGGCCATGACACTCGGGGCGAGAACGGCGGCGAAGCGTTTCCAGGAGGTCCTGCCTGCGCGGTGCAGCATCCCGTCTCCTTCCGGTCATGACGTGGGCTCGCCGATGCCAGACAGGGGTGGGCGACGCCCCTCTCCCTAGTGGCGGATCCTAGGCTTCCCGGCCCGTCAGCCGACGGCACGCCAGGTCGGCCGGACGGGTGAAACGGTTTCCGTTGCGGCATCCGGATGACATACGACACCGTGACGCCGTCGGTGTCCCCGATCTGCCGAGCATCACCGAGTGGACCAGACCCATGAGATCCAGCGGGCCTGCGTTCGGCGGGCCTGCGTCGAGCGGGCCTGCGTCCTTGGGCAAGGGACCGGCTGCCGCCGCCGTGCCACATCGTGCGGCCGGTCACGGCCGACGACGCCTTGCCGCAGGCGCCATTACTTCATGACCGGGGAGTCCGCCATTCCTGGAGTGACCTGCGTACGCCACCAGGCGCGTGTCAGACTGCTGCCATGACTCACAACCGAAAGGGCTATGCCGCGTAGGCGCCCCTCACGCCTCAGGGCGGACAACAGGCGTTTTCCCGCACATCGAAGCTACTCAAGGATCGGTCGGCTCTCCGGCCCAGCTCAAGCACAGATCATTGTGTTGGAACGGACGCGGCTCCAGCCCGGCCTGATCGAGCAGGCGCTCACCCGGTGGGCTGCCATCGCAAGGGCACCAAGGGATCAACTCCCTTCGCCGTTCAGCGACCGGTGCGGCGTCACGGACTGTTGCCCCGAACCGGCGGACGAACGAGATCTACTGGAGCTGGCGATCCGCGCTCTCCCCAAGAAGAGCTCGCGCGAGCTCCGCAGCATCGTGCGGCCTCTCGATCTGAAGATCCTCCAACGTCCCGACGCCGTGCCGTACGGCGATTCACCACATCGTTGGTGGCAGTGCGCCTTCTGAATGGACACCCACAGAAACGTGGCTCAGGTCTCCCGGTCGTCGTCGGCCTCTCTGCGCATACCCGTGCACAGGGCCCAGACGACGAAGATGTTGACGGCGACCAGTGTCAGGGCCCATAGGGGGTAGTACGGCACCCACAGGAAGTTGGCGATCGCGCCTAGCCCTGCCACGGACACGCCGAAGAAGCGCGCCCACAGCGCTCCGCTGAGCACGGCGCACCCCGCAAGGACGATGACGATGCCCAGAATGAGGTGCACCCAGCCCCAGCCCACCAGACTGAACTCGAACGCGTAGTGGCGCGTCGCGATGAACAGGCCGTCCTTGGCGATGGCCGCGATTCCTTCGAAGATCGCCATCGCACCACCGAAGATCATCAGTGCTGCCGCGAAGACGGTGGTGTTCGATGTGGGCGCATGCCACGGACGAGGGTTGGCATCGGCCGTTCCGGATCGGACGGCGTCACCGGCCATGTCGGTCTCCTTGGGGGGCAGGCCATCCGGTCAGCCGAGCTCCCGGAGCGGCGTGGGACCTCTCAGCCTGGCACCACGGCACTCCGTCGGCATTTCGAAGCGATCCCTGTCAGAGCTGGACACCGGGCCGGTGCTGGGGGCCGCGGGGGCCGTAGTCGAGCTCCGCCATTCCGTGGCCCGAGTCGATGACGAGCTGTGGGGCGTCGTACTTGTCCATGACCGCCTCGATGAAGATCATGTTGTCGTGCGGGGCCGCCAGCGCCTCCTTCAGTTCGGCCGGCGTCCTCACGACGAAGGTCCGGGCGGTCGTCCCCGGGTGCAGGACCTTCGGCAGCTCGGCATAGGCCCAGTTGGCGACGTCGTTGAACTGCCCCTGCTTGCCACAGATGGTGCGCTCGACCGTATAGCCGCCGTTGTCGATCAGAAAGATGATGGGCTTGAGGTCGTGCCGGAGCATCGAGGAGACCTCCTGCGCCGTGAGCTGGAAGGACCCGTCACCCACGAAGAGCAGGTGCCGCCGCTCCGGGGCGGCCAGAAGTGTGCCGAGGACCGATCCCACGCTGTAGCCGATCGAGCCCCAGACGGCCTGGGTGACGATGGAGCACTTCGAGGGAAGTTGCAGCCCCCGGCAGCCTGCCTCGGAGGTGCCGTCCTCGGCGACGAGTACGTCGCCCTCGCGGATGAAGCCCTGCACCATGCTCCAGTACGCCGCCTGGGTGAGCGGGCCGTACATCACGCCCGCACTCGGCTCCCGCGGCGTCTCGGCCTGCGGCTGCCGGGACTGTCCGGAGGCCCTGACCGGAGCCTTGCCGGCGACCCGGCGGAGCAGTTCCCGGGCTGGTCTCGTCGATGAGCCCCTTGACGGTGTTGACGGCGGCGATCGGCAGTTGCATCCTGCCCGCCAGCGACATCAGTTCGCCGGTCACGTCGAAGCGGTCCGCGTCGATGTCGACGAGGATCGCGGGCGAGTGCGCGTTGGTGAGCGGCGTACGGCGTACGAGTCGTTCACTCGGAGCGGCAGATGCCGCAGATGCCGCAGGTGCCGCAGGTGCCGCAGGTGATGAACCAGGGGACGACGTACGTCGGTTCACGCGTCGGCGCGCTGCCCCCGGTGCTCCCGGGCCAGTGCCACCAGGTCGGCGTGGCGGATGACCGAGCCGCCGGCGCCCCAGGTGCCGTCGGGCTGCTCGTGCACCAGCACCCACACCCGCAGCGCTTCCGCCCGGGAGAGCCCGGCGGCCTCGAGCACGGTCCTGGTGGCGTCCTCGACCAGTCCGGCCTTGCGTCGTTCGGACAGGGCACCCTGCGGAACCGTGACGTCCACGAGGAAGCGGGGTTCGTCGTCCTCGGCGGTGGTCTGCGCCCCTGCGGGCAGCTCGACCAGGTAGCTCCACGCCTGGGCCCGGAAGAACGCCGTGTCGGGGGCTCCCTCCCAGCGCAGCAGTACGGCGGCGAGGTCGCTCCGGACGCTCTCGCGTCCCTCCTCGGTGAGCGAACCGGCCGGAACGGTGAGTCGGATCAGCGGCATGACGAAGTCTCCCTTGGGTCTTAGGCACAATCCATGTGGGCCTTACGCACCATCCATCAGCGGATCGCGAACCGTCTATAACACTCGTTATAACCGGAGGCCACGCTAGACTAAGACGAGCGTTATAACCAGAGGGAGCACGGTCTTGGCCAAACCCAGCGCACCGTCACGCGAGCGCATCGTGGCCGGTGCGGCCGACATGATCAGCAGACGCGGCCTGAACGGCACCAGCATCCGCGACCTGGCCAAACACGCCGAAGCGCCACTCGGCTCGACGTACCACTACTTCCCCGAGGGCAAGCAGCAACTGGCCACCGAGGCGGTGCAGTACGCGGATGCGGCAGTCGCCCGCGTACTGCGCAAGGAGCTGGACGCGGGCCCGGTCGCCGGGCTGCACGCCTTCCTCGCACTGTGGCGCGGCATCGTCCTCGCGAGCGACTTCCGCGCGGGATGCCCCGTGCTGGCCGTCGCCGTCGAGGAGCCGCCGGCCGACGAGACCCCGCCCGCCCTCGTCGCCACCGCCGAGGCGTTCGACCGCTGGGAGCAGTTGCTCGCCGAGGCGCTGCGCGAGCACGGCGCCGCCCCCGACCAGGCTCCTGGGCTCGCGACCCTCATCGTGGCATCCGTCGAGGGCGCCATCGCCATGTGCCGCGCCAAGCGCACCATGGAGCCCCTGGACCAGGTCGCACGGCAACTCGAAGCCCTGATCCTCGGCGCGCTCGACGGGCCGGCGTGACAGGCGTCCCGGTCCGGAGATTCAGGATGCCTGCCCGGACAGGCCCTGGGCACTGACGGCCCCTAGGACCTGTCCGAGGCCCCGACCGCCGCGCGGATCGCCTTGATCTTCTCCTCGGTGAACACGCCGCTGCCGAGGAGGGAGAGGACGGAGAGGACGCCGCCGCTGGAGCCCCAGCTGCCCTCGTCGATGACCCGGAAGTTGACCCACCAGGCCGGCGACGGCTTCGACAGGCCGCAGCCTTCGGCCATCGCGGCCAGGACGCGCTCGACGACCTCGGCCCGGACCTCCCGGCGCCAGTCCCCGTCCATGACCGCCACGTCGATCACCATGACGTCGAGCCCCTGACCGGCGTCCGCCAACAGACGGCCGCCGATGGCCATCATGTCCGGCTCGCGCTCCACGAAGTGCACCTGGAAACCGACTCGCGCGGCCGGCGCGAACCGGCCGACCTCGGGCACGAGCACCGCGTCCGTCAGCGTCTCGGCCAGCGTGCGGCGCTGCTCCAGGCCCAGACGCCCCGTGGGTGAGTTCACGGTGATGATGGTCACGACCACCTCCTATAACGTTCGTCATAACGGGACTCCACCCGCACTATAACGATCGTCATAGAGGCCGGCCCGGGAGGGGTTTCCTCCCGGGCCGGCCCTTCGCGTCGGTTCGGTCAGCAGAACGCGGGCGGGATGCTCTGCTCGTACTGGAAGACGTTGCGGGGGTCGTACTTCGCCTTGATCTTGCGCAGCCGGTCGAAGTTGGACCCCCAGTAGGCGGTCTCCCAGTCCTGCATTCCGATGTTCGGCACGTTGACGTAGGCGCCGTCCACGTAAGGCCGCATCGCCTGGCTGAACTCGGCGATCCAGGCCTGGGCCTGCGGGGTGAGTGGGTCGCAGACGCCTGGTTGTCCTGTACGAGGCCCCCAGCCGGCGCCTTGCTCGGAATAGAAAAGCGTGTCGCGGTGCGGGAACGACGAGCCGCCGCGGGGCTCCTTCCGCACCGCCCCGCCGAAGGCCTGGGTGAAGAAGTTGCTGTCGTCCGTGGGGGCGTCTCGCATGAATGAGGCGACAATACTGATCGCCTTCTTCGGGAACGGTTTGCTGGAGAACTGCGAGAAGAACTTCCAGCTCCCTGGCTCGGCGCTGGTCGGAATCTGGAATCCCGCGTATACGTCGCCCCAGTTGCCGACCTGTACCGAGACACTGGGACTGCCGACCGAAAGGATCGGAGCCAGCAGCGCCTTCACCTCTTCCGCCGACCCTTCCGCGAGAACACCGAACAGCAGGGTCTGGTTTCTGTGGATCTCGAGCTGGGTTCCGAGGCGCTTGTCGGCGAACAGCGCCGTACGCTGCCATGCGTCGAAGACCCCATGAAGGTCCCCGATGCCTTCCCATGTCGCCTGCAGATAGGCGACGCTCTTCAGTGGAGACGCCTTATAGGTGAGTGAGGTGACGATGCCGAAGTTGCCGTTTCCCGCTCCGCGGAGCGCCCAGAGCAGGTCCGAGTTGTTCTTCAGATCCGCCTTGATCACCTTGGCGCAGTCGGCACCCGACGGCACGACGACCTCAGCCCCCGTCAGGCTGTCGCAGGCCATGCCGAGGTAGCGGACGAGGAAGCCGAGGCCGCCGCCGAGCGTCGCACCGGACAGGCCTACGGTGCCCTCCGTTCCGGTCGTCACCGCGAGGTCCTTCTTCGCGAGTGCGGTCACCCCTTCCAACTGGTTGAGCCCGGCGCCGAGGACCGCGGTACGAGTGGCGGTGTCGATGTGGACCGACTTCAACTCGCTGACGTCGATCACGATGCCGTTGTCCACGTTCGACCAGCCCTCAAGGCTGTGGCCGCCGCTCCGCACCCGCAGCGCGACGTTGTTCTGCCGCGCCCACGTGAGGGCGTTGACCACGTCCTGGGTGTTCTGGGCGTAGACGATGACCAGCGGATAGTGAGCGAAGAGCTCGTCCCAGCCGAGGCTCGCATCCGCGTACCCGGGATCCGCGGGACGGACGATGCGGCCGGTCAGCTTCGCCGGCTTGCATTTCGCGTCCTCGGCCCCTGCGATCGCGGCACTCGCGCCCGGGGCTTCCGCGGCCGCGACACCCGGGAGAACCACCGCGCCGGCGCCCGCGGCCGCCGTCGCCTTGAGCAGGCCGCGACGAGAATAATCGTGCATGGTCCGTTTCCTCTCGACCGGACTGCGCCAGTATTCGACAAAGGCGAATCTGTCCGCAGGCCGGCGCGTGACATCTTTTATGGACAGCCCCTGCATGGACAGCCCTTGTATGGACAGCCCTTGAGGCCCGCACAGTAACAAGGGTGACCGTGGCCGTTTTGTCCAACACGCTAATCGAGGAAGATGACGGCACACTGATGGAGGATATGTGCAAGCCGGCATGAATCAGTCTGCCGACGATTTCGATTATTTCGTTCCTCGCGGCATGAATCCACCGACTTGATTTCTGCAGATAAACAGACGGACGGCCCGGGTGCGGAAACCCGGGCCGTCTCAGGGGCAACTCTCAGGGGAAACTCTCGGGAGCCAACCCGCAGGGGCGACTCAGCCGCGGTGGCTGGCTCGGGCGAGTGCGGGCACGAAGCGGAGGGCGTCGACGGTTCCCACGCCGGTGGCCATGTCGTAGCCGTTGACGGCCTTGTAGCCGGTGACGCCTTCGTAGGTGTTGTTCGTACCGTCGTTGACGTCGACGACGCCGGCGCTCTTGTCGTGGTGGGCGGAACGCTTGGAGAGGGCGTACAGCGCCTCGTTGATGTTGCCCACCCGGTGGCCGGCCGCCTGGTCGGCGAGGGCGACGATGCCCGAGAAGAGCGGACTGGCCTCGCTGGTGCCGCCGGTGACGTCCCAGCCGGTGGCGGTCGGGTCGAAGCTGGAGTAGATCCAGGCACCGCCGTTGACCGCGGCGGCCAGCGACACGTCCGGGGTGCCGCGGCGGGCGCCGACGACGTTCTTCACGCCGTTCTGGAAGGCCGGGCGGGAGAAGACGTGGGACTGGCCGCCGCCGCCCGAGCCGTAGTCGTTGTAGACGCTGTCGGGCTTGACGCGCTGACCCTTGTCGTTCAGGTGGAGCTGGGTGCCGCCGATGGAGGTGACCAACGGGTCCGAGGAGGGCCAGGAGTTGACGCGCTTGTCGTAGTAGGTCTTGCCGTCCGCCTTCAGGTCGGTGGCGCCGCCGTCACCCGAGGAGGCGAGGACGGTCACGTGCTTGCGGTTCGCGGCCTCGAAGGCGTAGCGCAGCTTCTTGATGCTGGAGAAGTCGCCCTTGCCGAAACCGGGGAAGGTGTCCTCGGTGGCGCCGAAGCTCTGGCTGATGACGTCGCCGACGCCATGGTCGATCAGGTGCTTCTCGGCGTCCATCATCTCCGGCAGACCGGTGGTGCCCTCGGTCTCGGCGACCGCCGTCTCCACCAGGACGATCTTGGCGTCCGGCGCCACGGCGTGGGCCATCTCGACGTCCAGGGTGGTCTCGCCCGCCCAGCCGGTCATGTCGGCGTTCTTGGGATCGAAGACGGGAACCTTGCCCCACTTGACCACGTTGACCTTGGTGCTGCGCAGGCCGAACTGCTTGCTGTAGACGTCGAGATCGTGCTGGACGGTCGGGGAGCCGTACGAGTCGACGATGACGATGGTGCGCCCCTTGCCCGTGATGCCCTTCCGGTACAGCGCGTTGAGGTTGTACGCGGTGCGGTACTGGAGCGGGTTGTAACAGGCGATGTGCCACTTGGCCTGGCACTGCTCGCTGGAGAGCGGGCTGGCCACGTCGCGGACGAGGGTGTGCCCGGCGATGGCCGGGACGGCCTTGGTGTGCGGTACGGCGGCGGGCGCGGCGGTGGTGACGCCGGCCAGCGGAGCGGTCGCCAGCGCGGCGACGGCGAGGGCGGCGGTGGCGGCCGTGGAAGCCGCGACGCCGCGCCCGGTACGGGATATGTACATGAATCCCCCTGGGTGGTCCTGAGTTGCACGAAGTGGTCTCCGTGCATCTCATCGAGTGAGACATGCACAGGACAAGAGCATTGAACTGTCGATGCCGAACCCTTTACCCAAACAGCACCTGCGGCGCGAACAGCCTGCTTGGCCTGCACGTTCACGGCACGCGGACTCGCCGGGCGGGCACCGGGCGATCACCTGGGGGCGCCGTCGTACCGGCACCCGTCAAGAGCGCGATGTCGGAGGCTGCATGTCGAACGCGGCCGTGTTCAGCGAGCGCCGCATGGCCAGCGCGATCGGCCGCTCGACGAAGCGGTGCACGACGTACGACAGGACGATCAGAGCGGTCACCGTGGCCACGACCAGCGCCAAGGGGCCGATCCTGTCGCCGTAGTGGTGGGCGACGGTCATTCCGATCGTGTCGTGCAACAGGTACAGCGGGAAGGTCATCGCACCCGCGACGGTCAGTCCGCGCCAGCGGATCCGACGGGTCCCGCCGAGCGCGATGGCGCCCATCACCAGGAAGAACACCGTGGTCACGAGGATCAGCCAGCCGCGCCACGGCGCCCACGTGGCCCAGTTGACGCGACCGCCGTGGGGCGCCAGCAGGAAGTGCAGCGCCAGCAGCCACGACATGGCGACGATCCCCCACAACAGCGGCGTCGGCCGATAGCGGTGCATGAGGTAGAAGGCCATGCCCGCGATGAAGTACGGGGCGGACGTCGGATTCACGATCAGTGAGAGCAGCGGGATGTGGGCACTGGGCGCCAGCACCGCGGCGACCGTCCACAACCCGCAGAAGATCACCACCCGCTGGTGGGTGAGGCCCTTCCACACCACGACCGCGAACGTGAGGTAGAAGCAGAGTTCCGGCCAGAGTGTCCAGTAGACCGGGTCCAGGTTGGAGACACCGAGCGGGGTCTGCAACATCGTGAAGTTCGCGAAGAGCACCCGGGGGTTGGGGTGTCCGAACGGGGTGTCGGCGAAGTAGATGACGCACGCCGACACCACGATCGCGATCCAGTACATCGGGTACAGACGGGTGACGCGTGAGATGAAGAAGTCACGCGGGGTGCGCCCCCACGCGCTCATGCAGATGACAAAGCCGCTGATCAGGAAGAACAGGTCGACGCCGAGCCGTCCGAAGGCGAAGTAGGCGTGCGCCTCGGGGAAGGTGCTCTGGTACGGGCGGCCCCACACGACGACCATCGCCCCGGGGGTCTGGCCGACGAAGTGGAAGAGGACCACCGACAGCGCCGCCAGGAATCGCAGCCCGTCCAACGCGGCGAGCCGGTCCTCGCGGGCGCCCCGCCCGACCGGGATCACCCGCGGCGCGGGGGCCGGCTGCGGCAACGGCGCTTCCTCTGCGACCGCTCCCTCGAGCCCCTGTCTCGTGGCCACGCCGGCCAGTCCCCTGCGATCGTCCGCCTGGGTCATGCGCCCCCCGTTCCAGGGTCGTCCTTCTCTTTCGGACAGGCCGCGGAAGCCTCCGATCACATGCCCGACGGTCAAATGACAAGGTTGCCGGATTTGTACCCTTCAGGGGGGATGACGGCGCCGCCGAGGCCCACGGATGGCGCGTACCCACAGCCCACCGCGCAATACGGGCCTATCGGTGTGAGCCAGGCCGCATACGGCGGGGTCCGGGGCAGCGGTGTGCGGCGTCTCGCGGATCAGCGGGCAGACAGGCGAGGGCGGGGGCTCTGCGGGCCGGGAGGAGAGCTAAGGGCGGGGTCTAGAGCAGTCCCAGGTCGCCGAGTTCCTTGTGGAGGTCGGCGCGTGGGTTGTCGGCGCGGGGCTGAAGGGCGCCGCGGGTGGTCGGGCCGGTGCCGCCGCCGGTGTGGGTGTCCTTGGCGGGACGGGGGCGTCGGTCCCGGAAGAGCCAGGCCCCGACCAGGCCGCCGATCAGGCCGCCGAGGTGTCCCAGCCAGCTCACCCCCGGCGTCCCGGGCACCGCCACGGTGAGCATGTAGGCGAAGGAGGCCGCCATGACGACACCGATCAGCGTGTCGATCAGATGCCGGTCGAAGAGCCCGCGCACCACGACGTAGCCGAAGTACCCGAAGATCAGGCCGCTGGCGCCGACCGTGTCCACGTTGCCCTGCTCGAGGAACCAGACCGTGAGGCCGCTGGTCACCACGATGAGCAGGCTCAGCCCGAGGAAACGGACCACCCCTCGGTAGGCGGCGAGGAATCCGAAGACGAACAGCGGTCCCGAGTTGCTCTCGATGTGTGCCCAGTTCCAGTGCAGGAAGGGTGCGGTGAGGATGTTGGGCAGCGTGCCGATGTCGCCGGACACCACTCCGTAGTCCCGCGAGAGTGCGTAGTGGTCGGCGAAGTTCGCGAGCTGCGCCAGCCAGACCAGCGCCAGGAACCCGAACATCACGAAGAACGCCTTCCGCGCCTCCGCGATCATCTGCTCGGGAGCCATCGGGCCCGTACCGACCCGTTCCCGTTCCGCCCCGCCCATGGCACGCTCCTCTCCCCGGCGGACCCGCGTCCGCTCCACGACCACACCCCCAGAATGCCAGCAGCCACCGGGACCCGGATCCCAACTGCCGGGGCCAGATTGTTGACGATTTTGTGCGCCCATCCTACGGTCGGTAACCATCTCCCAGGAGAGCGGAGAGCTCGAGGAAGCCCGAGGCGCTCCAGGAGCTCGAGACCGAAGGAGTACGTACGTGCCCCCAGCTACCGGCAGTGCCAAAGGCAGCGGCGCCGCGGCCAAGGAGCAGGCCCTCGTCGCACTGCGCAGGGCCATCCTCGCCGGTGACATGGTGCCAGGACAGCGCCTGGTCGAGGCCGAGTTGGCCGAGCAGTTCGACGTCACACGGGCCAGCGTGCGGGCCGCGCTGGTCGATCTCGCCGCCGACGGCCTCGTGGAGCGGATCCGCAACCGCGGGGCCCGGGTCCGGACCGTGTCCGTGAGCGAGGCGGTGGAGATCTACGAGTGCCGCATGGTGCTCGAGGGGCTGTGTGCGGCCAAGGCCGCCGAGCGGGTCACCGATGCGCAGATCACGCAACTCCTCGCACTCGGCGAGCAGTTGCGCGCCGCCGTCCAGGCCGCCGAGCCCCTGAAGTACTCCGAGCTCAACCGCCAACTGCACGACCTCGTCCGGGACATCTCCGGCCAGGACACCGCCGCCGAACTCCTCACCCGCCTGAACGCGCAGATCGTCCGCCACCAGTTCCGGCTGGCCCTGCAGTCCGGGCGCCCCCAGGTCTCCCTGGGCGAACACCTCGCCCTCGTCGAGGCCATCGCCGCGCGCGATCCGCAGCGCGCCGAGACGGCCGCCCGAGCTCATGTGGCCAGCGTCATCGAGGCCCTGCGCGCCGTCGAGGGGTCCGGGACGGGCAAGGCCTGAACCTCAGGGGGACGATCAGGCTCTCGGCACCAGGGAGACCGAGAGCCTGTCGGGCCGGCGTTCCGCACGCCCGCCCGACCACCCGCGAACGGGTCAGTTCTGGTACGTCTTGTTGCGGCCCGGCCCGCCGGACAGGAAGTCCTTGCCGGCGCCTCCGTGCAGGACGTCGTCGCCGCTGTTGCCGTACAGCTTGTCGTCGCCCGCGCCGCCGTACAGGGTGTCGTTGCCGCGGCCGCCCTGGAGGAGGTCGCGGCCCGCGTTGCCGTACAGCTTGTCGTTGCCGTCGTCGCCGAACAGCGAGTTGTCGCCGCTCGTGCCCGACAGGCTGTCGTTGCCCGCGCCACCGTGGCACTCGGCGCTGCAGTTGACGAGGGTGTCGTTGCCCGCGCCGCCGTTCGCGCCCTCGTCGTAGACCCCGCCGCCGCCGGAGAGACGGTCGTTGCCGCCCTGGCCGTAGAGGACGTCGACGCCGTGGCCGGTCAGGGTGTCGTTGCCCGGCCCGCCGTAGATCCTCGTGTACCCGCCGCTGGTGTTGCTGGTCGTCGCGGTGTCGTTGCCGTCGCCGAGGTCGACGATCAGGGAGTCGAGGTCGGACGCCGAGGTGTTGGGCTCGGTCACCGTGCAGACGGCCTTGGTGTCGTCGCCGCCGGCCGGGCGGACGCAGCCCGCGCCGAGGGAGATCTTGACGGTGTCGTCGAAGGTGTAGATGAAGTCGCTCAGCTGGGAATCCGGGTCGAACGCGCCGAGCGCCCAGGAGATGGACAGGTGGTTCGTCTGACCGGCGGCCGCCGTGTAGAACAGCTTCTGGCCGACGACGACCGCGGACGCGCTCTTGGCGGGCGCGGCCTGTGCCGCGGGGGCGGCGAGGGTGACGGCCACGGCGGCGGTGGCGAGCGCCAGCGCCCTCGGCAGAGCGGTGATGCGGCGACTGAACATGGTTGGTTCTCCTCCACGGGGCCCGACGGGCCCAACGGGGCCCTGGGGGCCGATGAGGTCCGCGCGTAGGTCTGTGCGCGTGTGGTCATCCCGTTCGACGACGTCCTCCGCAGAGGAGTTGTGGCTCCGCCCGTACAACTTTTCGGCGTTCAGAGGGCGTTCACTTCTGGTTGCTTCTGTTGTGGTGTGGACACTTCCGGGCGTTGGCGGGGGCCCGAAATCAGCAGCGTCGCGGCGAGCGATGCGATCGCCATCACCGTCATCGCCGTTGCGAGCGAGGTGAGTTGGGCGACCGACCCCGCCAGCGCCGCGCTCACCCCCTGCATCGTGAGCATGCCGGAGGAGTGCAGCCCCAGGGCGTGCCCGCTCAGCTCGTCCGGGGTCAGGGCCATCAGGCGTTCCTGCTGGATCAGACTCGCCCCGAAGCCGACCGAGGCGAGGGCGACCGCGCCCGCCGCCACCGCCACCCCCGGCCGCAGCGCGAACAGCAGATAGGGCGTCGCCAGGAGCAGCAGGAACGGGATGCCCAGGCGCCCGCGGACCGCGGGCGGGATGAAACGGCCCGTCGTCACATCGCCCACGAACATGCCGAACGCCGCGAAGGCGAAGAGCAGACCCGCCCGGTCCGGGGCGTACGACACGTACAGGGACTCGCAGCCGACGATCAGACCGTTCGGGATCCACAGGAGCAGGTACGTCGTCCGGCGCGGGCGCGAGGACCACAGCAGCGCGTTGGTACGCCAGGTCTGCGCGATCGAGGGGCGGCCGGTGGCCCTCGGCGCCCGGCGGGTCATACCGAAGCGGGTGATCAGGGCCGCCGCGAGATACAGGGCCGCCGCGCCCGCCAGCGTGATCCTCGGCGAGAGCACCGCCACCAGGACGCCACCCGTCGCGTAACCCGTGATCTGCGTGAGGCCGTTCGCCATGTTGAAGACCGAACGGCCGAGCAGATAGCCGTCCTTGGACAGGATCTCGTTCAGCAGACCCCAGCGGACACCGCCGCCGAGGGACGAGACCAGACCGAGGACGGAGATCAGGAGGAACAGCCCCCAGACCGGAAGGCCCGGCGTCGCCATCACCGCCGTACCTACGGCGAAGGACAGGGCGATGCCCGTCATCGTGGCGCGCGGCGCCAGCCGGTCCGCCGCCGACAGCAGGGTGGTCGCGCCGATCACCTGGGCGAGCTGCGGCCCGAACATGCTCACCGCCGACAGCAGCGGCGAGTCCGTCGCCCTGTACACCAGCGTCCCGACGGCCAGGCCGGCGATCGTCGAGGCCGCCGAGTTGAGCGCGGAGGACAGGAAGAGAGGGGTGAACTCCCGGGTGCGGAAAAGGTCGGAGTAGCTGCGCATGCCGGGAGTCTCGGACGGCGCCCGGCGTGGTCGTTATTGTTTCGCGGAGAAGCGAAACCACGCCGGGTCATGGCCGGCGGGAGAGAAGCGGCGGGAGGTGCGGATGGGCTGGTGGCAGATCAACGCCGACACCCTCGCCCGCACCCGTTTCGTGCTCTCGCCGCTCGCCGAGACCTTCGCCGCCGTCAAGCTGTTGCACGCGGGGACGGCCGCGCACCCCGGGGAGCGGGCCTGGCTCGACGCCCATCTGCCCGCGTACAAGAGGCGGCTGGCCGGTGATCCCGTCACCGCGCTGCTCATACGGTCCGGGCTCGGGCGGAACTGGATCGCCGACTTCCTGACCCCGACGCCGCGCGGCGAGGCCGACTTCGAGGAGGAGGTCGCCCGGGTGCGGGAGGCGTCGGCCGTGGACGCGCGGGCCCATCTCGCCGTCTCCCTTGCAAGGCCACTGCCCGCCGCCCTGCACCGCGACGACCTCCCGGAGCGCGCCGCCGACCTGCTCACCCACGTCTGGACCGAGGCCGTACGCCCCTACTGGGACCGGCGGCGGCGCGTCCTGGAGGCCGATGTCGTCGCCCGGACCGCGCAGTTGAGCCAGGGCGGCTGGGCGGCGGCCCTCGACGCGCTGCGGCCAGGCACGCGCTGGCTCGGCGACAACCGGCTGCAGGTCAATCTCCACGAGTACCCGCCCCGCGAGATCTCCGGCGCCGAGCTGGTGTTCGTACCGGTCACCCCGCAGCGGCACGGCTGGGTGGCATGGGAGGAGCCGGACCGGTACGCCGTCGTCTACCCCTGCTCGGGCGTGCTCGCCGGCACCGGTCCCGAGGCCGTGCCGGAGAGCCTGGGCGCGCTGCTCGGACCCGCCCGCGCCGGGGTCCTCGTCCTCCTCGACTCCCCCATGAGCACGACCCAGTTGGTGGCCCTGACCGGGCAGGGTCTCGGCTCGGTCGGACGCCATCTGAAGGTGCTGCTGGACGCCCGGCTGGTACGCAGGGGGCGGGCCGGGCGGTCGGTGCTGTACTCCCGTACGCCCGCCGGGGAGGTACTCGTGAAGGCCCAGCGGGAGTAGGCCGGCAGGAGCGGGTGCCCCGGGTCAGCGGTTTCCCGGTTCCCGGACTACCGGTGCCGCTGGATGCGCGGGGCGCCGGTCACCGACATCATCAGCGAGTACAAGGACGTGGACGCCGTGATGAAGAGGCGGTTGTTCTTGGGGCCGCCGAAGGTGAGGTTGGAGACCCTCTCGGGGACCAGGAGCCGGCCGATCAGGGTGCCGTCGGGGTCGTAGCAGTGCACCCCGTCATCCAGGGCGGCCGCCCACAGCCTGCCCTCGTCGTCGAAGCGGATGTTGTCGAAGTGAACACCCTTCTTTGCTTCCGCGAACACCTTCCCGTCCGTGAGGGTGCCGTCGTCGCGGACGTCGAAGACGCGGATGCGGGCGGCGCGGGAGTCGGAGACGTACAGCTGCCGTTCGTCGGGGGAGAAGACGACGCCGTTGGGCCCGTCGAAGCCGTCCGCGGCGAGCCGCACCTCGCCGGTCCCCGGGTCGAGGCGGTAGACGTGGCACGCGCCGATCTCCGACTCGGCCCGGTGGCCCTCGTAGTCGCTCAGGATCCCGAAGTCCGGGTCCGAGAACCAGACCGAACCGTCCGACCGTACGACCGCGTCGTTCGGGCTGTTGAGCCGCTTGCCGTCGTAGCGGTCGGCGAGGACGGTGATCGATCCGTCGTGCTCCGTCCGGGTCACCCGACGATTGCCCTGCTCGCAGCTGATCAGGCGGCCCTCGCGGTCCAGGGTGTTGCCGTTGGTGTTGCCCACGGGGGTGCGCAGGACGCCGACCGTGCCGGTGGGCTCGTCCCAGCGCAGGATGCGGTCGTTGGGGATGTCGCTCCAGATCAGCTGGCGCCAGGCGGGCACGTACAGCGGGCCCTCGGCCCAGCGGGAGCCGTCGTGGAGGACCTCCAGCCTGCCGTCGCCGTTCGTGCAGCGGCCGGTGACGAAGCGGTCGTCGAGTACCTCGTAGATGCCCTTGATCGTGTTCGCTGTGGTCACGTTCGCGACCTTACCGAGCGGACGGGGACGTGGCCGGGCGGACGCCGGGCGGACGCGGGGCGGAGGACGGGCGGCGGCCGGGGCGACATCAAGCGGAGTTAGCATCCGTTTATGACTACTGACAGTTCAAGCAGTTCTGTGCTCGACGTCCAGATCGACTCCCTCCAGGGCGGCACCGCGGACCTCGGGCAGTACCGCGGCAAGACCGTGCTCATCGTGAACGTGGCCTCCAAGTGCGGGCTGACCCCTCAGTACGCGGGCCTGGAGCGGCTGCACGAGCGGTACGCGGGGCAGGGCTTCACCGTGCTCGGTGTGCCCTGCAACCAGTTCATGGGCCAGGAGCCCGGCACCTCCGAGGAGATCGCCGAGTTCTGCTCCGCGACCTACGGCGTCACCTTCCCGATGACCGAGAAGGTCGAGGTCAACGGGGACGCGCGGCACGAGCTGTACGAGCGTCTTGTGAACACCGCCGACGGCGAGGGCCACACCGGTGACATCCGCTGGAACTTCGAGAAGTTCCTGATCGGGCTGGGTGGAGACGTGGTGGCGCGGTTCTCGCCGCAGACCGAGCCGGAGTCGGCGGAGGTCGTCGCGGCGGTCGAGAAGGCGCTCGCGTAACTCCGGGTTCCGCTCTTGAGAGCCGTTGGTTGACCTTGCCCCTGGGGCAGGGAGCAGCGTCCTTTGTCACCGGGCGGAAGGCGCCCGGTGACGGAGGATGGGCTCGTGCGACTGGAACTGCTCACGATCGGCGCGTTCGCCGCCCGCGCGCGGCTCTCGCCGAAGGCGCTTCGGCTGTACGACCGGCTCGGACTGCTCGCTCCGGCCCATGTCGACGAGGTCAGCGGATACCGCTACTACCGCGCCGACCAGGTCGAGCGCGCCCGGCTGGTCGCGCTGCTGCGGCAGCTCGACATGCCGCTCGCGCGGATCGCCGAGGTGGTGGAGGCCGGGGCGGCGCAGGGCGCCGTGCTCCTCGCCACGTACTGGGCGGATGCCGAGGTCCGGTTCGCTTCGCAGCGGACGCTCGCCGAGTACCTCCGTGGACGGCTGTCCGGGAGGAGTACCGAGATGTACGGGAAGTTCGTGGTCGAGACGGTGGATGTGCCGGAGCGGGTGGTGCTGACGGAGAAGCGGCACACGCTGGCGGATGAGCTGCCGGTCTGGATTCCGGCCTCGCTGGCGCGGCTGGAGGACGGGGCGCGGGAGTGCGGCGGGACGACCGGCTCGCCCTTCGTCGTCTACTACGCCGAGGTCAGCATGGAGAGTGACGGGCCCGCCGAGTCGTGCGTGCCGGTCGCCGACGAGGAGGCTGCGCGGGCGTGGGCCGAGAAGCGGGGGCGGGGATCGGGGTGCGGGTGGAGCCGGCGCGACGGCTCGCGTACGCGCGGATCACCAAGGCGCAGGTGGCTCATCCGCAGATCATCGCCGCGTTCGAGGCGGTCGAGGCGTGGATCGGGGAGCGGGGGCTGTCGTACGACGGTCCCTGCCGGGAGGTCTACTTCGCGGACTGGGATGCGGCGGGGCCGGAGGACGCGGTGTGTGACGTGGCGTTTCCGGTGCGGTGAGGTGAGACGCGGGCGGGGGCGGGGCGAGCACCGGAGGGTTCTCGCCCCCGCCGCCCCTACCCGTCCCATCCCCGGGGGCTCCGCCCCCAGGCCCCCCCATCGGCCTGAACGGCCTCGTCCTCAAACGCCGGACGGGCTGAAAGATGCGCGCCAGCGCTCCTAAGGGGCGCGGGGAACTGCGCGGCCCGCCCCCACCGGCCCGCGGCCGAAGAACCTCCGGCGGGCGAAGGATGTGGGGCGCAGCCCCCACCCTTGGGGGCGCGGGGAACTGCGCGAGCAACCCCCACCGGGCCGCAGCCGGAGAGCCTCCGGCGCATCCGTCAGGTCAGCGCAGTTCCTCGGGGCACGGGGTTCCCCGGGGGAGTTGGTAGGGGGCCGCCAGGCGGTAGGTGCCGGGGGCCGGGGCCAGGAGTTCGGTCCACTTGTCGCCGGAGGCGTTCTCCGCGGTTTCCATGAGGCAGCCGTTGAGGTTGTCGTACGTCTTCGGCGTACCCTCCGCACGGTGCTTGGACTTCTGCGTCTCCTGCGGAGCCTTCACGCTCTTGCCCTTGGCGTCGACGAGCCCGAGCCACGGCGAGTACGGAATGCGGATGAGAACGCGGCCCGCCTTCTTCACCTCGATGGTCAGCTCACCCTGCTCCGCCCGGTCGACGACGGCCGGCGGATCGGCCAGCGGCGTGGGATCCGTGACCGAGAAGAGCTGCCAGTTCGCGTCGCCCCAGATCTGGCGGAGGTAGGGCATGCCGCGCTGGACCAGCTGACGCTCGCGTTCGCCGCCGTCCCCGTCCGGTTCGCCCTTGGGCAGCACCACGTAGTGGACGGCCCAGCGCTGCAGCCACTCGTGGTAGTTCGCGGAGTTGAGGGTGTCGTCGTAGAAGAGCGGGTTGCGCTCCATGTCGGCCTGGCGGTTCCAGCCGCGGGCGAGGTTCACGTACGGAGCGAGCGCGGACGCCTCGCGGTGGGAGCGGGCGGGGACCACCTCCACGCGGCCCTTCTCGGCACCGACGACCTGGAGCTGGTTCACCAGCGGAGCGAGCTCGCGGGCCCAGGACGCCGCCGGTGTCGTATGGATGATGTCGTCGACCGACTTGAAGCCGATCCACCCGACGAATCCGGTGAAGGCCAGGACGGTCACGTACCACTTGCGTGACTTCGGCACGGTGAAGGGGAGCGCGGCGAGCAGCACGACGCCCTCGAGCAGCATCGCAAGGCGGGTGATGTTCGAGCCGATCTGCGAGCTGATCAGCCACACGAGGAGCACGGCGAGGCCGTACACCGCCGCCGTGATCCGGACCGTCTTCCACTCCTTGGGAACGAGCGCGAAGACCAGCCCGGCGGAGATCAGCGGCAGCGAGGCCGAGCCGAAGGACATCGGCTGGGTGCCGGAGAAGGGGAACAGCCAGGCCGAGAGCGCGACGACGATGGTCGGCGCGATGCCGAGCGCGTACGCGCCGGGGCGGCGCTTCTGGAGGAAGAGGGCCGCCGCGACCAGGCCCACGAACAGTCCGGCCACCGGCGACGCGGCCGTCGCCAGCGCGGCGAGCGGCGCCGCGCACAGGGCCTTCGCCCAGCGCTTGTAGCGCCAGCGGTACGGCCAGCAGAAGACCACGGCGGCCGCGGCGAGCCCGAAGACCATGCCGAGGCCGTACGTCACCCGCCCCGAGATCGCGTTGCAGATGAGCGCGAAGACACCCGCGAAGGCGGGCGTCAGCGGCTGTCGTATCGCACGGCTGCGGATGAGGATCATCGTCAGCAGACCCGCCGAGATCGTCCCGGCGATCATCATCGTCGTGCGGACGCCGAGGACCGACATCAGATACGGCGACACCACGCTGTACGACACCGGGTGCATACCGCCGTACCAGGCGAGGTTGTACGCCGAGTCCGGGTGCCGTCCGACGAACTCCGCCCACGCGTCCTGCGCCGCGAGGTCTCCGCCGCTGTTCGCGAAGGTGAAGAACCAGACCACGTGCAGGAGGCCCGCCACGACGGTGACGAAGGCGACGGGGTGGCGCCGGGCGAAGGCCTTGAGGCGAGTACGTCGGCCCTGCGCCTCGGACTCCGAGGTCTTGGACTCCGACGGCTTGGACTCCGACGGCTTGGACTCCGACGGCTTGGACTCCGACGGCTCGGATTCCGACGTCTTGGATTCCGACGTCTTGGATTCCGGTGTCTTGGATTCCGGTGTCTTGGATTCCGGTGTCACGGGCTCCCGCGTCACGGGCTCCCGCGGCTCGTCGTCCGTGAGGTCGCCGTCAGCGGCGTCGTCGGTGGCGCGTGCGGGCAGCCGTATTCGCGAGCCCGGCCCGCAATCCGGTTCAGGACCTGGTCCAGGGCCAGGGCCAGGGCCAGGGCCAGGGCCAGGATCGGCGTCGTCGGCGTGTGTCGGCTCCGCTGTCGCCACTGCAAGGCTCCCGTGTCCCGTTTTCTCGTGTTCGGCCCGGGACCCGCGGCCCGCGACCTGCCCCGATCTCGCGACGCTAGCACGCAGCCCCGCCGGGGAGCTCCCGGGTGGGGCGCCCCGACG
The DNA here is from genome assembly GCF_001514115.1 of Streptomyces olivochromogenes. Lineage (GTDB taxonomy): Bacteria > Actinomycetota > Actinomycetes > Streptomycetales > Streptomycetaceae > Streptomyces > Streptomyces olivochromogenes. The sequence continues at coordinate 377,302 of NZ_KQ948458.1, read as the reverse complement.
GGGTGCGGTGCGTTCGTGCCGCGCTCACGGCGGGCTCACGGCGCGTTCACACGGCGTTCGGGACGCTTCCGGCGTACGGGGGATACGCCCCCTGCCGGAAGCGCGTCCCACTCGTACGCCCGTACCCGTACCCGTACGCCCGTACCTTCCTGCGTACATCCACTCAGCCCACTGTGTACGGCCGCTCAGCTCACGCGGGTCAGCTTGGCGCCGAAGCCCGGCTCGGCGAGGTCCTTCTGGAGCTCGACGGGAACCTGCACGGCACTGCTGCTGCCACCGTCACCCACGGTGAGCGAACCCACCTTGGTGCCGGCCTTCGCGGAGTGCGGCAGCTCCGAGGAGACGAAGGACAGCTTGACCTTGAGTCCGGCCCAGCCGACCGCCGTGACGTCCTTGGTGATCACGACCGGCGTACGGCCGCCGAGCCCGTCGTCGACGTAACCGACGACATCGCCCTTCTTCAGGATCGTCGCGGACTTCAGCGAGGCCTGCGCGGCGCGGATCAGCTTGTCGCCCGCGGCCAGGGCGCCGCCGAGGATGGTGTTGTCATTGCCGCCGGGGCCCTGGCTGATCACCGCGCCGACGATGGTCCGCACCTCGCCGCCGATCTCCTTGGTCGCCGCGAAGACGAGGTTGCCGCCGGCCGCGGTGGTGGTGCCGGTCTTGATGCCGATGACGTTGTTCGAGCCGACGAGGTGGTTCCAGTTGCTGTGCTTGGTGCCCTTGTAGTCGGTGTACTCCATCATCCGGGCGACCTCGCGGAAGGAGGCTTCCTTCATCGCGGCCTTGGCCAGCTTCACCTGGTCCGCGGCCGTGCTGACGGTCGTCTTCTGGAGGCCGGACGGGTCGGTGTACGTCGTGTTCGTCATCCCGAGGTCCTTGGCGGCGGCGTTCATCTTGGCGACGAAGGCCGACTCGGAACCGGCGTCCCAGCGGGCCAGCAGCCGGGCCACGTTGTTCGCCGACGCGATCAGGACGCCCTCCAGGGCCTCCTTCTGCGTGATGGTGTCGCCCGCGTGCACGTTGACCGTCGACTCGTCGCCTGCGTCCGACTGGTCCTGAGCCTTCTGGTCCACCTCGATCTTCGCGCCGTCGCCGGACTTGATCGGGTGGTCGCGCAGGATCAGGTACGCCGTCATCACCTTGGCGACGCTCGCGATCGGCGCCGCCTTCTGCGCGCCGGACGTGCCGAACGAACCGATGCCCTGGACGTCGAGCGCGCCCTGACCGGAGGACGGCCACGGGATGGAGGCATCACCGCCGCCGAAGGTGTAGCTGGACTCGGCGGTGAGGTCGAGTGTCGGGGTCGGCAGCGGCCGGAGCGACTGTGCGACCGCAAAGACCACCGCGAGCAGCAGGACCAGCGGCGTCCAGATCTTCACCCGGCGCGCCAGCGTCCGCACCGGGGTCTGCGGGGGCGGCGGCGTGTTCGTCAGCTCGGCCAGCAGGTCCAGCGGCGGCTTCGGCGGCAGCGGCTGCTGCGTGGTGCGCTCGGGGCCGACCTGCGGGAGGGCGGCTGTGGCGTCGGCGGGGGCCACCCTGGTGGACGAGGAGGCGGCGGGAACGGACGGGGTCGCGGTGGCCTTCGGCTTCACCCTCGACACGGGTTCGTCGAGGGGCTTGAGGGCTACGAATTTGCTGGTGCGCTCGGACGGGGACTCGGGCTTCGGCCGGTCCGCCTTGGACTCGTCGGCCTTGGACTGCTCGGCCTTCGGCTGGTCGGCGGGCTTGTCGGTGGCCGGCTTGGCACCGCCCAGCTTGAGCATGGTGGTGGGCTGGTCCACCGCCGGGCGCTTCGGCGCCTTGAAGATGGCGGTGGGCTGGTCGACGGGAGCCTCGGGCGCGTCGTCGGTGTCCGGGGCGTCCTTCGCGGACGGCGAGTCGTCGGCGGACGTCGAACCGTCGGCGGGCGGGGTGTCCTTGGAGTCCTTCTGCGCCGCCGCGTCCTTGGAGTCCTCGACGTCCGAGGGGGCTTCGGGGCTCGCGGAATCTTCGGGACCTTCGGAGGTCTCGGAGGTCTCGGAGGTCTCGGAGGTCTCGGAGGTCTCGGAAGTCTTCTCCGGGGACTTCTCCGAGGATTCAGATGTTTCGGACGCGTCCTCCGGAGAGTCCTTCGTCTCCGCCGGCTTCGCGTCCTCGGGCTCGGTCTCGGGCTCGGGCGCCGTCTCGGACTCCGCGTCCGACGTGGACTTCGCGTCCGTCTTCGGCTCGGTGTCGGCATCGGTGTTGGTGGCGGCGTCATCCGCCGCCGTTCCCTCGGCCTCAACTTCAGCCTCGGACTCGGACTCGGACTTGGCGTCAGAGTCCGCGTCGGAGTCAGAGTCGGAGTCGGCATCAGCGGTGGCATCGATGTCGGCGCCGGCGTCGGCGCCGGACCCCGAAGCCGACTCCCCGTCAGCCTCAGCCCCAGCCGCACCCTCAGCCTCGGCCTCGGCCCCAGCCTCGGTCTCAGCCTCAGCCCCGGTCCCGGTCGCGGCCTCCGCCGCCGTACCGGCCTCCTCCGCGCCCTTGGAGGCCTTGTCGGGGCCCTCCGGGCCCTTGGAGGCTTCCGGAACCTCGGACTCCCCCTCAGGGGCCTTCTCGTCCGCCCCAGCGACCCAGGCGGCCACGGCCTCGCGCAGTCGCGCGTCCTCCACGGGACCCTTCCCGCCGGACCCGGCGGAACCTTCCGCCAACGCCCGCGTCGAGAACACCGCCGTCGCCTGATCCACCCTCACCGTGGCGGCCCGTTCGCGGGCCACCGCCAGACGAGGGTCGGCCGCCGCCCCGGCGGCGGCCCGGTTCGGGCCCGGAACCGCGGCCGGGGTCCCCGGCGTCGCTTCTGCCGACGACGCCGACGACTCGTGCTGCTTCGACCTGTCGGGGGACTCGCCCGCCACCGATGCCTCCTCCGTGCGCCACCCACCGGGCGCCCAACGAACCGTGAACCCTTGACCCGCCGCCCGGACATCGCTGTCCGAACCATGTACCAGTGTCCTGTGTGCGGGCTTAACCCCTGCGGTAGACGAGAACGACATACCTGCTGGTTCCATCACGAACCGGTCAGGCACTCTCGACAGACCAATGTGAGAGGGGTCACCCTGTCATTCATCCACGCGGGGAGGCATGGATGGGCAGGAGCCGCAGAACTCTTCCGGAAGAGCTTCTGCTGCTGGCGTTGGACCCGACCACGGGTACCACTGCACAGCCGCAGTCGCTCGACCTCGGTCTGGCCGGAGCACAGCTAGTAGAGCTGGCGCTGGCCGGACGGATAGCCCCAGACGGGGATCGTATCGCCGTGGTGCAGCCACGGCCGACTGGAGATCCAACACTGGACTGTGCGTTGGAACTGCTTCGCCGACGCGGAGCACCCGTACGCGCGGTCAACTGGATTGGCGGACCCCGACTGGGGCTTCGCCAGACCTACCTCTCGCATCTGGAGAGGTGCGGCATGGTCCATGCCGTGGCCGGCCAGATGTGCGGGGTGCTTCCGACGACTCGCTACCAAGCGACGGACACGGAGATCAGCCGGGAGATCAGGTCCCGGCTGGACAGCGCGATCCGCACCGGCGTACCGCCGGACCCGCGGACCGCGGCGCTCGCCGCGCTGGCCCATGCGGTCGGTCTCGGCAAGCACCTGTATCCGGGCAACGAGGGACGCTCGTCCCGCTCCCGGCTACGGGACCTGATCAGGCATGACCCCATGGGCGGCCTCGTGGCCCACGCGGTCATGGACGTTCAGAACGGTGTGGGTGCACAGCCACGCCGCAACCCGGCACCGGCAGGCCGTCCGGCCACCGCCGGCGTCAGGTCCGCACCGGAACCCGCCCGCGGTGTTCCGATGCAGCCGCGCCACGGTTCCATGGCGCGCGCCGTGGTCCACTGAGCCGCAGTCCCACGGCGCCACCAGGCACCGTACGCACCACCACGCACAACAGCACCGCCACGCACCACAAAGAGCACCGCCAGCACGACCCCAGCGCCGCACCGCAGTCCCCAAGACCCGGTTCGGGAGCCGCTGGCTCGCGCGGGGCGGTGGGGCCGTACGTCCGGACGACGACACGGCCCCACCGCCCCGCGCGGCCGCATTTCGCGGGTGTCGCGCATATGCGGACGGTACGAGTGAAGGCGACGTACGCTTACGCGATCCGCGCGATATCCACGCCAGTTCTCCGAACTGGCGTGTACCCAGCGCATATCCGGTGTTTCCCAGCGGTAGAACTCACCTTGGTGGCAGTCTGCTCAACAGCAGATACGCAAAGTAGAGGCCCGCAGCCGGAGGTGCACGTCCCGTGGCGTCAAGTGTCAATCCCACCGTCCGGCGGCGCCGGCTGGGCCAGGAGCTGCGCCGGCTCCGCGAGCTCAAGGGCATGACGGCCGAAGAGGTCGCCGAGCGTCTGCTGGTCTCGCAGTCGAAGATCAGCCGGCTGGAGAACGGACGGCGCAGTATCAGCCAGCGTGACGTCCGCGATCTGTGCGGGGTCTACGAGGTCGAGGACCACCGGATCGTCGACTCCCTGATGCAGATGGCCAAGGACTCGCGCCAGCAGGGCTGGTGGCACTCCTTCGGCGACATCCCGTACAGCGTCTACATCGGGCTGGAAACCGACGCCGCGTCACTTCGCGTCTACGATCCCCAGGTCGTCCCCGGTCTCCTGCAGACCCGGCCGTACGCCGAGGCATTGATCGCGGGCGCGCTGCCGGAGACCGCTTCCGGCGACATCGACAAGCGCGTCCAGGTTCGGCTGCGTCGACAGGAACGTATCTCCGCCCCGGAGAACCCGCTCCGACTGTGGACCGTCCTCGACGAGGCCGCCCTGCGCCGCGTCGTCGGCAACCGCTCCCTCATGCGCGACCAGCTGGAACACCTCGTCGAACAGTCGCAGCTCCCGCACGTCACCGTGCAGGTGATCCCCTTCGACATGGGCGCGCACCCGGGGCTCAACGGGCAGTACGCGATCCTGGAGTTCCCGGACGCGGCGGACTCCAGCGTGGTCTACATCGAGGGCGTCACCAGCGACCTGTATCTGGAGAAGGCGAACGACGTCCAGAAATACAGCGTGATGTACGAGCATCTGCGGGCACAGGCCCTGAACGTGGAGCAGTCGCGGCAGTTCATCGCGGACATCGCCAAGGAGTACGCGCGCTGACGTATACCCCGGAGAACAGGCCCCCGGCGGGAAAGTGCCGGACACTACACCCTCACCACGCCGGGGCGTAAGACTCCATTGGAATATGCCACTCGGACGAGTGAACGGTCACTTCGCCCGCCGATGTTGGCGAGTAGCGTCGATCACGCCATCGAGCAACAACGTTGGCGCAAACCGCGCGGCGAGTTCCGTAGCGAACCCGCAGCGCGGTGACAGCAACTCTCAACAACTGGCTATCCGGAGAGAACATGGCAATCCAGCAAGGCGCCACGGACACGTGGACCAAGTCCTCCTACTCCACCGGCAACGGCGCATGTGTCGAGGTCAAGTCCCCGGTTCTCGCGGCGATGGCCGTACGGGACTCCAAGGTGCCCGCGGGCCCCACGCTGGCGTTCCCCGCGGACTCGTGGAACGCCTTCGTGGCCGAGGTCAGCCGGGGGGCTTTCGACCTCGCCTGATGCGTCGACACCTGCATCCACCACCACAACTGCACCGACCAACCGCATACGCACCACCGAAATAGCCCTCTCGACTGGCCCGCCGTCCTGGCCGAGGGGGCTATCCCCCTTTTTTGGGGCTCGGTTCGCCTCCGGGGCGCAAAAGCCTGTGTCGAGACGGCGATCGTGCTCGACCCTCCTTCGTCGGGCCTCCGCGCTCCCCCAAGCTCTCAACTTCGTTCGAGCAGGGGGACCCCCATGCCGTCTCGACACAGGCGCGCCCCTTCGGCTCACTCGCCGTAGGGCGCCGCCTGTTCAACGCAAGGTGTCCACGTAGCGATCCGTTCCCGGCACCGTCGGAATGAACGGGGCCACCAGTTCCACCTTCCCCAAGCCCCCTTCCGCCACCGCCTCCTCCAGTCCGCCGAAGTGGTCCTCCCAGCACTCCCTCGGGTCCGTCTCCAGGAACCACAGGAGGGTCAGCCGGGTGTCGACGCCCTCGACCTGCTTCACGTACGTCATACGGTCGCCGGGGAGCGGGGTGGGGCGGAAGACGGTCACCATCGCGGCCGGGGAGCCCGCCAGGCGCCGGGGGAGGTGGCGGGCGCGCAGCCACTCCAGCAGTTCCGCGCGCCGGTCGGCGGAGTCGGCGTCGACGACCTGGAGGACGAGGCCCGCGTAGGGGTGGTCCAGGGCGTGGAAGTCGCGGGGGCCGGCGGCGCCGTCGCGGTACACCGTGGCCGCGTGGTCCTGGAAGGCCGTGAAGACGTGTGTCCGGTCCTGGTACACACGGCCGTCGCGATTCAGCCGTTTGTTGATGCCGACGGTCCACCTCATGTGGTCGTCGTAGCGGCCCTCGGTGACCCAGTACGTGGAGAGGTAGCAGCCGGCGGTGACCGGCTGGGCGACCGCCGACTTCTCGGGGTACCGCAGGAGTTGGAGGTCGCGGGTGGCGACCCAGCGGCGGCCCGCGTACATCCAGGGCATGGCCATCGCGCCGGCGTAGTAGTGATCGTCCTCGTACCAGCGGTTGTACGCGTACTCGTGGCCCGGGTGCGGCTCGACCATGGTGATCAGGGCGTGGCCCGGGTGGACGCCGTACGGGCCGAGGGCGGCCAGTTCCGCGTACACCTCGCTACGGGTCTCCTCCGACATGACGATCCCCTTCCTCGCTCTTCCTTCCTCCGCCGGACGCCCATACTCTGACGCCCCGTCAGACAATGCGCCAGAGCTGGGGAGGCTTCCGATGTCACTGCTCGTGGGGAAGACGGTCGTCGTCTCGGGGGTCGGGGCCGGGCTCGGCCATCAGGTCGCGGCGGCCGTCGTGCGGGACGGGGGCAACGCGGTACTGGGGGCGCGCACGGAGGCCAATCTCGCCTCGTCCGCGGCCGAGCTCGACCCGGACGGCGCGCACACGGCCTACCGGGCCACGGACATCACGGACGAGAAGCAGTGCGAGGCGCTCGCGGAGCTCGCGGCGGAGCGGTTCGGGCGGATCGACGCGGTCGTGCACGTGGCGGCCTGGGACAGCTACTTCGGCGGCCTGGAGGACGCGGATTTCACCACCTGGCAGTCGGTCATCGACGTGAACCTGCTCGGCACCCTGCGGATGACCCGGGCCTGTCTGCCCGCACTGAAGGTGTGCGGCGGCTCGGTCGTCATCATCGGGACGCAGTCGTCGGTGGCCGCGCCGAGCCAGGTGCGGCAGGCGGCGTACGCGGCGTCCAAGGGCGCGCTGACGAGCGCGATGTACTCGCTGGCGAGGGAGCTGGGCCCCCATCGCGTCCGCGTGAACACCGTGCTGCCGGGGTGGATGTGGGGGCCGCCCGTCGAGGCGTACGTCCAGTTCACGGCGCACACCGAGGGCGTGCCGGAGGCGGACGTCCTGCAGCGGCTCACCGAGCGGATGGCGCTGCCCGAACTGGCCACGGACGGGGATGTGGCGGACGCCGCGGTGTTCCTGGCGTCCGACCGGGCACGGGCGATCACGGGGCAGTCGCTGCTCGTGAACGCCGGCGAACTCATGCGCTAGCGGAACCGGTGGTGGATTCGAGTCGGCTGTCCCCTCCCAGCCGTGCGGGACCCGCATCCCGTACGCCTGATCGACTTGTCGGTGTGAACCTGCCTGTGTGGTCTGACGAAGTGCCCGCTCATGGTGTGGTCCACGTCACGAGCACGACAACAGCCGTACGGGTAAAGTGGAGGCAAAATCGTTCTGCTTTCTGATCTGTGTTCATATCTGTGACCGGGAAAGGTCTTGACCGCCCCCTCCGAACGGCGGTTCAATCCCCAAAGTCCCCGCTCCCGCACGGGGGCGCCGCCCATGTACGTACTGGCGAAGTGCCGTCCGGTATCTACAGGTTCACAAGGCGGACCCCTGGAGGGGGCACATGAACGGCTTCGACTGGGCCGTCCTGGTCGCGTACTTCGGCGTCATGACCGCGATCGGTGTCTGGTCCCACAAGCGTGTGGACGACGTCAGCGACTTCTTCACCGCGGGCGGCAAGATGCCCTGGTGGCTGTCCGGCATCTCGCACCACATGTCGGGCTACAGCGCGGTGATGTTCACCGGGTACGCCGGTATCGCGTACACGTACGGCATCACCTCGTACGTCACCTGGGCGCTGCCCATCGCCATCGGCGTGCTGCTCGGCGCGAAACTGTTCGCGCCCCGGCTCAACCGGCTGCGCTCCCGGTTGCACGTGGCCTCACCGCTCGAATACCTCAAGGATCGCTACAACGTGCCGACGCAGCAGGCGCTCGCCTGGTCGGGCATCCTGCTGAAGATCGTGGACGTCGGTGCGAAGTGGGCGGCGATCGCGACCCTGCTGAGCGTCTTCACCGGGGTCACCCTCACCCAGGGCATCCTCATCACCGGTGGCATCACGGCCGTGTACTGCACGATCGGCGGTCTGTGGGCGGACGCGCTGACGGAACTGGGTCAGTTCGTGATCCAGTTGCTGGCGGGGCTCTCGATGCTGATCATCGTGCTGAACAAGATCTCCGACCAGGGTGGCCTGTCCAAGGCTCTCGACTCGCCGAAGCTGCACGGTCACGCGAACGGATTCGCGGGCCCGTATCTGACGGTGTTCTTCATCGCGTACCTGTTCATCAAGCTGTTCGAGTACAACGGCGGGATGTGGAACCAGGCCCAGCGCTACATGGCGACGGGCAGCGCCAAGCAGGCCACGAAGTCCGCCTTCCTGTCCGCCGGGCTCTGGTTCGTGTGGCCGGTGATCCTGTTCATCCCGATGTGGCTGTCGCCGCTCCTCGTCACGGCGAAGAAGCCGGACGGCTCGGACGCGTACGGTCTGATGACCGAACAGCTTCTCCCCCACGGGCTGCTGGGTCTGGTCGTGGTCGGCTTCTTCTCGCACACGATGGCCATGTGCTCGTCGGACGCGAACGCGATCGCCGCGGTGTTCACCCGGGACGTGGCCCCGGTTCTCTCCAAGGCAGCGCGTGCCTGGGACACCCGGACCGGCCTCATCGCGGGGCGGATCACGACCGTCGCCTTCCTCGGGTTCTCGATGGCGGTGGCGACGCAGGTCAACTCCCCCACCTTCAAGGACATCATCACGGTCGTCATCAAGTGGGTGGCGGGGCTCATGGGGCCGATCGCGATCCCGTTCATCCTGGGTCTGCTGCGACCGTTCCGTAAGTCCGGCCCGACGGCGGCGCTCACCAGCTGGGCCTGTGGTCTGCTCGCGTTCTTCTTCGTCAACTACAACCTGGACTTCTCCCAGCGCACCGATGTGAAGCTGGAGTACCAGGTCTCCGTCCCGATGGTCATATCCCTCGTCCTGTACATCCTCATCGGCTTCCTGAAGCCCGAGGACACGCCGGAGCGGGACGCGATCATCGAGAAGATCAACACGGATGACGACGGGGCCGCTGCCGCGGTGGTTCCGGCCCCGGCGGAAGCCGCGGACGGGGCCGGCACCGCCAGCCCGTCCGGCGTCTGAGAACCTCCGTCGGCCGGTAGTCGTACGGCTGCCGGCCGACGGGGTTCTCGAGCGGGGCCGTCATTCGGCTGCGGACCGGCGGGGGCTGGTCGCGCAGTTCCCCGCGCCCCTCGGGCGGGGCTTCGCCCCGCACCCTCCCGCCCCCACCAGGCCTCAGGGGCGCGGGGAACTGCGCGGTCTTTTGGCGGGGTCTGGGGGCGCAGCCCCCAGGGGACGGGAACGGGTAGGGGCGGCGGGGGCGAAGGACGCTTCATGCCCGGGGGTAGCGGGCCAGCCAGCCCGGGGCTGAGCCTCCTGGGCCGTGCAGGGCCGGGCCCTGGGTCATCTCCATAGCGAAGTCGTCGGCCAGGGCCAGCATCGTGGGACGGCCCTCCAGCTCGGCCAGCCAGGCGGGCGGGAGGGCCGTCTCGCCGTGCAGGGCCCCGAGCAGCCCCCCGGTGAGGGCGCCGGCCACCCCGGAGGGCCCACTCTGGTTCACCGCGAGGCACAGGCCGTGCCTGATGTCCTCCCCCACCAGCGCGCAGTACACGGCGACCGCGAGCAACCCCTCCGCCGTACCGTCCGCGGCGAGTTCCTCCACCCGCCCCGGCGTCGGCATCCCCTGCCGCACGGCCCCCAGCGCATGCTGGAGCGCGTCCGCGACGGGCTGCTGCCCCGGCCGCGCCGCAAGGATCGCGAGCGCCCGCTGCACGGCCCCGTCGAGGCTCTCGCCGCGGGCCAGCGCGTGCACGATGACGGCGTACGCGCCCGCCGCGAGGTACGCCGTGGGGTGCCCGTGCGTCTGCGCGGCGCACTCGACGGCGAGCTGCATCACGAGCTGCGGCTCCCAGCCGACGAGCAGCCCGAAGGGCGCCGAGCGTGCGGCGGCCTCGGGACCGAGCTCGCCGGGGTTCTTGGGCGCATCCAGCGTGCCCATGATGTCGTCGCCGAAGCCGATCAGGCAGGCGCGGGCCGGGTCCCGGCGGGCGTACAGCCACTCCTCGCGGGCCAGCCAGCCGTCGTCCTTGCGGCGCTCGTCGGGGCCCCAGTCGCTCTGGGTGGCCGCCCAGCGGCGGTACGCCCGGTGGAGGTCGGTGGGCGGATGCCAGGCGCCGGTGTCACGGCGCACCTGGGCGCGTATCAGACCGTCGAGGGAGAAGAGGGTCAGCTGGGTGAGATGGGTGACGGAGCCGCGCCGGCCGTGCCCGAAGGCGAGGTCGACCAGTCCCTCCGCGCCGTGGGCCTCCCGGATCCCCTCCAGGGTGAGCCCGTCGACCGGCGCCCCGAGGGCGTCCCCGACGGCCGCGCCCAGCAGGGTCCCGCGTACCCGGCTACGGAAGTCCTGCTGCTCCGCGCGGCCCCAGACGGCACCGGCTGTCGCACCCACCGAGACCTCCCCAGGCACTGTCCGTACGTCCGACAGCTCAGCACTGTAATCGACCGGGAACGGTCCGTTCAGGGCACGGATCGGTATGCGAACTGTGACCCGAGTGACCCAAGTGCTCGCTTATGAACGGCGTTCGGCCGTGTTCTCCGCGGCGATCCGCTCCCCGAGCGGGGCGAGACGGGCCCGCTCGGTGTCGGAACTCAGTTCGAGGGCTCGGTCGAGGTCCGTGCGTGCCTCCTCGAACCGTCCGAGCCCGAGCAGGGCCTGAACGCGGCAGACGAGGATCGGCACCTCGTCGGGGCGCAGGGCGCGCGCCCGGTCGAGGTCGGCCAGGGCGCGGTCGTGGGATTCGCGTTCGAGGTGGAGCTCGGCACGTTGGCGCAGCGCCCAGGGGTAGTCCGGCCGCAGGGCGAGGGCCCGGTCGAGGTCGGCGAGCGCGTCCTCGGGACGGCCCAGCGCGCCCCGGCAGGCGCCTCGGCTCGCGTACGCCGAGGCGTAGCCGTCGTCGAGGGCGAGGGCCCGGTCGTAGTCGGCGAGGGCCTGCGCCGGGCGGCCTGCGGCGCGCAGGGCGTCTCCGCGTTCGCACAGGCCCCAGATCCCGTCGGGGTACAGGCGGACCGCCTCGTCGAGGTCGGCCAGTTGGCGCCCGTACTCGCCGCGGGTCCGCCACACGCGGGCCCGGCGGATCAGCGCCCAGGGGTACTCCGGTTTGAGTTCCAGCGCGCGGTCGAGGTCCGCGAGGGCTTCGTCCGGTTGCCCCAGCAGCTGGCGGACGGCTCCCCGGGAGGCCCAGGCGAAGTGGTGGGAGGGGTCGAGCGCGATCCCGCGGTCCAGGTCTTCGAGCGCCGTGTCGTAGTGGCCGAGGATGCGGTGGTACTCGCCGCGTACGGAGACGGTCGGGGCGTGGTCCGGCTCGAGCGCGTCGGCCCGGTCCAGATCGGCGAGGCCCGCCTCGTGGTCGCCGAGGCCGCCGTGGCTGAAGCCCCTGCCGCGGTACGCCCGCGCCAGTTCCGGATCGAGCGCGAGGGCCCGGTCGAACTCCGCGAGCGCGGGCGCGTACGCGCCGGCGTGCCGCAGGGCCCGTCCCCGGGCCACCCGGGCCCGGGCCTGCCAGCGCTCCTCGAACCCGGTCCGGTTCAGCAGCAGCCCCAGCGCGGCGGCCACTCCGCCGTCCGCGAGCGCCGCCAGCAGGTCGCGCCCCCAGGTCCGTACGAGCTCCGTGTCCGTGTCCTCGCCCGCCTCGGCCAGAACCCGTGCCCAGCGTTCGGCGAAGACGACGCCGTCGACGCCGTCGCAGGCGTCCACGAAGTCCCGCAGCACGAGGGGCAGCGCGGTGCGGGGGTTCGCGCACAGCCGGTGGTAGGACTCCGCGAGCCGTAGGTCACGCCCGCCGCCGTCCGCCCACACCTCGGCCCCGTCCAGGCCGGCTTCGGCCTCCGTGCGCCAGCGCCCGAACGTCTCCGCGAGCCGGGTGTGCCGCCCCGCCCAGCCGTGCGGGGAGCGCAGCCGCTGCAGGCGCAGCATCGGGGCCCGTACGACGTCGTGGTACTGGATCCGGTGTCCGCGCTCGGTGACGAAGGGGAGTCCGCGGAGCCAGCCGAAGAGGGCGTCGGCCTCGGTCTCCGGGCAGTCCACGGCGGCGCGGAAGACGTCCGCGTCGAGTCGGCGGGGCAGGGCGCAGGCGAGGGCGGCGGCGCGGCGGACGGGGTCCTGTTCCCATTTGAGGAAGCGTTCGACGGCCGTGGCGCTCGGGTCGCCGATGTCGTCCGGGGCACCGGGCCGGGACTCGGCGAGGGTGGAGACGAGGACGGGCAGTCCGCCGGTCAGCCGCAGCACCTCCTCGACGACGGGTTCGGCCACGACTCCCTTGTCGGCGAGCAGGCCGCGTGTCTCGGCCGCCGTGAAGGGCGCCAGCGGCACGTCCGCCACGAAGTCGGCGAGGCCGCCCCAGCGGGCGGTGTCGAGGGGGCGCTGCCCCGCCGTCACGACCACGACGTTCGCGGGCAGGGCGCCGTGCCGGTCGCTCGTCATCACGTCGTGCAGCCAGCCGTCGAGCAGGGGCGCGGTCCGCTCGTACGTGTCGAAGATCAGGACGAGCCAGGGGGCTTCGGTGGCGACCCCGGCCAGCTCGTCGAGCAGCACGGGGGTGAGCACCCGCTCGGGCGACAGGACGAGTTGCGCGTCCTGTCGGCTGCGCAGGCGGGCCCCGATTCCGTCCCTCAACCGGTCGGCCCCGTGGGCGAGTTGGGCCGGGTCGACGGCACCGGCGAAGGCACCGACACCGGGTACGAGACCGAGCCCGACCAGACTCGCCCGGGCGGCGGTCAGACTCGCGGCCGACGGTGGCGACGGCTGGAGTTCAGAGGTCTGAGCTGCCGCCGCCGCTGCCGACTCGGCCTCGTGGCTCCGCTCCCGGTGGGTGGCCAGCAGGCGGTCGAGGTCCTTGAACCGGTGCCCCTGCCGGGCGAACCGCGCGCTGATCGCCGCCATCGCCTCGGGCAGGCTGCCGATGCCGTCGTCGACGTACGCCGTCAGCGCCCCGCGGGCCCGGGCGACCTGCTCCAGCTCCCGTACGAGAAAGGTCTTTCCGACGCCCGCGTTGCCGTGGACGTGGAAGAGGAAACGGTGCCGCTCGTCCTCCGGCGGGAGGTCGAGGTTCTGCCGGAACGCGGCGCGTTCGGCACCGCGGCCGACGAACCCGTGCCGTCTGCGCTGTTGGATCAGGTCCTGCATCGACGGCCGCGCACGCCCCATCCGTCCGCCCCCTCCATCGCCCTGGCCGCTACTTCGTCACGGTGACCTTCGTACCCTTGGTGCCGAAGGCCCAGACCGCGTCCCCGTCCGCGCTGTGCATCCGGATCCCGCCGGTCTTCACGCCCGCCGCGGGCTGTGGCGAGGAACCGTCCTGGGCGTTGGAGAACGCGATGTTCACGCCGGACGCGACGGTGAAGTAGACGATGTTCTCGACCTTCGTGCCGTCCGTTCCCGTGGTGGAGGGGACGGTGGTCGACACCGCGTACCGGCCGGGCGCCGGGCTCACCGTGCCCGGCCACACCGCGAAGGTGCGGCGGACGGCCTCGCCGGTGTCGACCAGCCACACGCGCCGCTGGGCGAGCGAGTAGACGATCCGCCGTCCGGTGCCCGAGCCGTCGGGCACGGCGACCGGCTCGTTCTTCTTGGCCGAGGCGGAGGGCCGCGGGCTCGCCGACGCGGAGGGTTTCGCCCCGGCGGCGTGGGCGGCGGTCGGGTGTGCCCCCTGGTCGGCCTGCGCGGCGAGAGCGGTGACGGCCACGATCGCCGCCGTGGTCAGTCCGGTGACCCAGATCCAGGAGGGAAGCCGTCGGGCGGGCACGGACACGCAACTCCTCGGATTCACCGGGCTTCTGGGCCCTCCACCGAGGGTCGGATCATCGTACTCCGACGCGCCCGGGGCCACCGCACGGTTCGGCCGTCACTCCAGGACCGGCAGCAGCTCCGGCAGGTGCCCGTCCGACGCCTCCGCCGCCCGCTGCCGCTCCTCGGAGACCTCCCCGTACAGGGTCGTCCGCGGCCTCGCCGGACGCCCGGCCGCCTCCGCGACGGCGATGAGGTCCTTGACGGACTTGTACGAGCCGTACGAGGAGCCGGCCATCCGGGAGATGGTCTCCTCCATCAGCGTGCCGCCGAGGTCGTTGGCGCCGGAGCGGAGCATCTCCGCCGCGCCCTCGGTGCCCAGCTTCACCCAGCTGGTCTGGATGTTGGGGATGTGCGGGTGGAGCAGGAGGCGGGCCATGGCCACCACCGCGCGGTTGTCGCGGGTGGTCGGGCCCGGGCGGGAGATGCCCGCCAGGTACACCGGCGCGTTGGTGTGGATGAACGGGAGCGTGACGAACTCGGTGAAACCGCCGGTCTGCTGCTGGATGCGAGAGAGCGTGCGGAAGTGGCCGAGCCAGTGGCGGGGCTGGTCCACATGCCCGTACATCATCGTGGACGAGGAGCGGATGCCGAGCTCGTGCGCGGTCGTGACGACGTCGATCCAGGTCGCCGTGGGCAGCTTGCCCTTCGTCAGGACCCAGCGGACCTCGTCGTCGAGGATCTCGGCCGCCGTGCCGGGGATGGTGTCGAGGCCCGCCTCCTTCGCGGCGGTCAGCCACTCGCGGATGGACATCCCCGTACGCGTCGCGCCGTTGACGACCTCCATCGGGGAGAAGGCGTGCACGTGCATGCCGGGGACGCGCTCCTTCACCGCCTTCGCGATGTCGAAGTAGGCGCTGCCCGGGAGGTCCGGGTGGATGCCGCCCTGCATGCAGACCTCGACGGCCCCGAGCTCCCAGGCCTGCTGGGCGCGGTCGGCCACCTGGTCCAGCGACAGCGTGTACGCGTCGGCGTCCGTGCGGCGCTGGGCGAAGGCGCAGAAACGGCAGCCGGTGTAGCAGACGTTGGTGAAGTTGATGTTCCGGGTGACGATGTACGTGACGTCGTCACCGACGGCGGACCTGCGCACGTCGTCCGCGATCCGGCAGAGGGCGTCGAGCGCCGGACCGTCCGCGTGCAGCAGCGCGAGCGCCTCGTCGTCGGTGAGCTTCGTCGGGTCGTCGGCGGCGGTCGCGAGGGCCGCCCTCACGTCGGTGTCGATGCGGGAGGGCAGCATCCCGGGCGCCGCCGCCTCCCGCAGCGCCTCCCAGTCGCCGTACACGAGGTCGAAGTCGTCCCGGCGGTCGCCGGTGCGCCCCTCCGTGTCGATGGTGCGGTGCAGATCGGTGCGCCCCGACGCCGTGAAGGCCTCCTCCGGCTCCTGCCAGGGGTGCCCCTCGACGACGGCGTCCTCGCGGGCGAGCCCCGTCTCCGGGTCGGCCAGCGCCCGTACGTGCGGCAGCAGCCGCGGGTCGAGCCAGGGCTCCCCGCGCTGCACGAACTCGGGGTACACACACAGCCGCTCGCGCAGTTCGAAGCCGACGGCGCGCGACTGCTCGGCCAGCTGCTCGATCTGCGGCCAGGGCCGCTCGGGGTTGACGTGGTCGATGGTGAGCGGCGAGACCCCGCCCCAGTCGTCGATGCCCGCGCCGATCAGCCGCCCGTACTCACTGTCCACCAGGTTCGGCGGGGCCTGGAGGCAGGCGGCCGGTCCCATGATGTGCCGGGCGACGGCCACCGTGGCGACCAGTTCGTCCAGTTCGGCGTCCGGCATCCCGCGCATCGCCGTGTCCGGCTTGGCGCGGAAGTTCTGGATGATCAGTTCCTGGATGCCGTGGTACGACCGGGCCACGCGCCGCAGCGCGAACAGCGAGTCGGCGCGCTCCTCGTACGTCTCCCCGATCCCGATCAGCAGCCCGCTGGTGAACGGGACGGACGACCGCCCCGCGTCCTCCAGGACCCGCAGCCGTACGGCGGGCTCCTTGTCCGGAGAGCCGTGGTGCGGACCGCCGGGCTCGCTCCACAGCCGCGTCGCCGTCGTCTCCAGCATCATGCCCATGCTCGGCGCGACGGGCTTGAGCCGCTGGAAGTCGGTCCAGGACATCACCCCCGGGTTGAGGTGGGGCAGCAGTCCCGTCTCCTCCAGGATCCGGATGGAGATGGCACGGACGTACGCGATCGTGTCGTCGTACCCGTGCGCGTCCAGCCACTCCCGGGCCTCGGGCCAGCGGTCCTCGGGCTTGTCGCCCAGCGTGATGAGGGCTTCCTTGCAGCCGAGTTCCGCGCCGCGCCGGGCGACGTCGAGGACCTCGTCCGGCGACATGAACATCCCGTGCCCGGCGCGGCGCAGCTTGCCCGGCACGGTGACGAAGGTGCAGTAGTGGCACTTGTCGCGGCAGAGGCGGGTGAGGGGGATGAAGACGCTCTTGGAGTACGTGATGACGCCGGGCCGGCCGGCCGCTTCCAGGCCCGCGTCCCGCACCCGGGCGGCGGACGAGGCGAGGTCGTCGAGGGCCTCGCCGCGCGCCTGGAGCAGCACCGCGGCCTCGGCCATGTCGAGGGCGACGCCGTCACGGGCGCGTTTGAGCGCGCGACGCATGGAGTTCTCGGTCGGGCCGGTTCCGGAGGTCGCGGTGGTCGTCATCCTTCGAGCATACGATCGCGGTGATCAGGCGTTACAGGGCGTGCCCGTATTCCTCCGGGGCCACAGATCGTTACAGGGTGCCACTGGCGCCCCGCGCGGGCCGGGCCCCGGCAGGCGCGCCGCCTCCCCGAAAGCTGTCGATTTCCTTCTCTTGCCCCGCAGTTCACAGCCGACTACCAGGGTTGTACGTGCCAACGTGCACCACCCATGTCACTCTCACGACACCCTGGGAGCAGCAGCATGTGCGAGGACGAGCACGGCATCGAAAGCTTCGACGGCATCGGCAGACGCGCGCTGTTCGTGACGGGGGCGGCAGCCGCCCTTACGTTGGGAAGCGTGACCTTCGCGAGCGGCTCCGACGCGACCGACCGTACCGAGACCCGTACGGTGTCCGGCACCCTGCCCACCGGTTCACCGGACTTCGTGTACCTCCCGGTGGAGGTCCCGCGCGGGGTACGGGAGATCCACGTCGCGTACACCTACGACAAGCCGTCCGTCCCGGCCGGCACCGCGGGCAACGCGCTCGACATCGGCCTCTTCGACGAGCGCGGCACGGCACTGGGCGGCGAGGGCTTCCGGGGCTGGTCGGGCGGCGCGCGCACCGAGTTCTTCGTCCGCGCGGACGACGCGACGCCGGGCTACGTCCCCGGCCGGATCCGCCCCGGCACCTGGCACATCGCGCTCGGCCCCTACACGGTGGCGCCGCAGGGCCTGCCGTACGAGATCACGATCACGCTGACGTACGGGGAGCAGGACGCCACCCCGGTCCCGGCGTACCCGCCGTCCCGTGCGAAGGGCCGGGGCCGCGCCTGGTACCGGGGTGACTGCCATCTCCACTCCTGGTACTCGGACGGCCGCCGCACCCCCGCGGAGATCGCCGCGCTGGCGCGCGCCGCGGGCCTGGACTTCATCAACACCTCGGACCACAACACGCACAGCTCGCACCCCCACTGGGCGGACCAGGCGGGGGACGACCTGCTGATCATGCTGGGCGAGGAGGTCACGACCCGCAACGGTCACGTGGTGGCCCTCGGTACGGACCCCGGCACGTTCGTCGACTGGCGCTACCGGGCCCGTGACAACCGTTTCGGCCGTTTCGCCCGCCAGATACGCCGCGCGGGCGGCCTCGTCGTCCCCGCCCACCCGCACGCCACCTGCGTCGGCTGCGGCTGGAAGTTCGGCTTCGGCGAGGCGGACGCGGTGGAGGTGTGGAACGGCCCGTACACCCCCGACGACGAGGTGACCCTCGCCGACTGGGACAACACGCTGGTGGCGGCCGTCCGTTCGGGCGACGCCGACCGCTCCTGGCTCCCGGCGATGGGCAACAGCGACGCCCATCGCGACCCCGACCCGGTCGGCACCCCGCAGACGGTCGTCCTCGCCGACGACCTGACCCGCGAGGCCATCCAGGAGGGCCTGCGCGCGGGCCGCTCGTACGTGGCGGAGTCGAAGCTGGTGTCCCTGACGTTTTCGGCAGCCGGTGCGAAGGGCCAGCACGCGGGCATCGGCGAACGTCTGCGGGTCGCCCCCGACACCCCGGTCACCGTCCGCCTGGAGGCCACCGGTGTCCCCCGCTGCACGGTCCG
This sequence comes from Streptomyces olivochromogenes, assembly GCF_001514115.1. Lineage (GTDB taxonomy): Bacteria > Actinomycetota > Actinomycetes > Streptomycetales > Streptomycetaceae > Streptomyces > Streptomyces olivochromogenes. The sequence goes on along the minus strand of NZ_KQ948458.1, from coordinate 358,782 downwards.
CTTCGTCACCGACCAGGGCGTCCTCTTCACGAGCGCCCCCTTGCCGGTCTCGGGTTCCGGGACGGTGGAGTGGAACACGACGGCGCAGTACGCGGCCTACGTACGCGCGGAGTTGCGCCACGAGACGGCGGCGGGTCCGGTACCCGGGGCGTTGGCGGCGTTCACCAACCCGATTTTCCTCGGGACATGAGTCAGCTGGTCTGACGTCCTGATGGGGCCGTCGGCCGACCGGTGCCGCTGAGCGAGAAGGGGCGGGACCGCTCAGCGCTCACCGGCCGGCTCCGGCCACAACGCCTGCACCGCTTCAGGCACCTCGGCCACAACAGCCGGGTCGAGCACGGCCAGTTGGAGGATGTAGCCCGGGAGGACGGAGAGCATCGCCGAAGCGATCGCCTCGGCCGTCACACTCGTGGGCAGGTCGCCGTGGTCCTGGTGGTCACGGACCATGATGGCCAGGTCGGCGCGCATGCGGCCCATGAGCTGGTCGAGCTTGTGAGCCACCGAGGGGTTGCGCATGGCCTCTCCCCAGACCAGAACCGCGAGCCCGGCCAGGTTCCCCTCGGCGGACTTGACCCGGATCACGTCGAGAAGTTCCGCCATGACCGCCCCCATGGACTGGCCCTGCCGGTCCGTGGCGACGGTGAGCGTGATGTCGAGGACCTCACGCATGTTCTCCTCGGCGATCGCGAGGATCATCTCGTCCTTGCTGGTGAAGTGCCGGTACACCGCTCCCGCGGACAGCCCCGCCTCCGTGAACAGGTCCTGCATGGACGCGGAGTGGAAACCGTCGCGAAGGAAACAGCGGCGTGCCGCGTCCAGGATCTGCTCGCGGCGGGCGTCCATGTACTGCTGGGTGACCTTGGGCATGGGGCCACTCTACCAAAAAAAACGAACATTCGTGTTGACGTTTACTCGGACAGCGGGCCAGACTGGGGAATTAATAGAACGATCATTTCTTTTTTTATGAGAGGGGCTGACCGTGAGGAGCCCGTTGTCAGGACACCCGGCAGGGCGGGAAGCGGCTGTCGCCGCCGTGGTGTTGCCCCTGGTGATCACCCTGGTGGTGCTGTTGTTCGCCTGGCCGGCGGGACGGATCGCGCCGCGCGATGTCCCGGTCGGAATCGTGGGCACCGGGGCGGCCAGTCAGCACGCGGTGGAGGGGCTGGTCCAGGAGAAGCCCGGCGCGTTCGACTTCCACCTCTATCCCGACCAGCAGGCCGCGAGGTCGGCGATCGAGAACCGGGACGTCTACGGCGCCCTGGCCATCTCGTCCCACGACATCACCGTGCTGAAGGCCTCTGGCGCCAGCGCCTCCGTGGCCCAGCTTCTGGGTGAGGTCGGACAGCAGCTGGCCGATCGGGCCGCCCAGCAGGGGGCCGCCGGTCCTCACCCCTCGGCCAGGATCCACGTGACGGCACTCGACGTGGTGCCCGTCGCCGCGGAGGACCCCAGGGGAGTGGTGTTCAGCTCGGCGGTCTTCCCGCTCACGATCTGCGGCATCCTGATCGGGGCGTTCGTCGCGACGGCTCGTGGCCTGCGACGCCCATGGCACCGATTGCTGACACTTCTCGTCGCGTGCGCCGCCGCGGGGCTCGGCGCCTACCTCGTGGCCCAGGGTTTCCTCGGGGCGCTGCCCCACGATCACGTGGCCACGTGGGCGGTCCTGTCGCTCGTCCTGATCTCCATCAGCGCCACCGCCGCCGGGCTGATCCGACTCCTCGGGCAGGCGGGCCTCGGGCTCAGCGCCGCGCTCATGGTCTTCGTCGGGAACCCCTTCTCCGGCGCCGCCTCCGCTCCGGAGATGCTCCCCGAGGGAGTGGACCACGTCGGCCAGTGGCTGCCCCCCGGCGCCGGAGCCAGTCTGCTTCGCGACACCGCGTACTTCGACGGCAACGGCGGCTCCGGCCACCTTGCCGTCCTCGCCCTGTGGAGCGTCTGCGGGTTCACGGCAGTGATGTTCGGCCGACTGATCACCGGGCGGGCACCCGGCGCGAAGACCGGTACTGAGACCGGTGCCAAGACCGGTGCGACGGCTTCCGGAGCGTCGGTCTCCTCCTTGCCGACGTCCGGCGCCGCATCGCCGGACCGGCGTCACGCGCACGCTCACGCGCACGCACGTCGCAACGACGATGACGACTGATGACGGCTGATGACGAACGCTTCATGCGCGACGGTGATCGCGGCCGTCCCCATGAGCTGACCTCAGGAAGGGGGCGGCCCCTTCCAGGCGGGCCGCACCGCCACCTGGGAGGCGCTGCCCGGACGCCACAGGAGCCGACTCCCGCCGTCGCCACGCGTACGACCTACGGCGCGAGGCGCGGAACCGCGATGCCTCGCGCCGTACCGGAACGGACACACACCATGACCACCTCACAGCGCCCGCAGCCGGCCGGGCCCCCTCCGGCCGCCGCTCGGGCCTTCGCCCTGCTGGGCAGACGCTGGAACGGCCTGATCCTCGCGGCCCTGGCCAAAGGCCCGGCCCCCTTCGCGCAGGTTCGCGAGCGCGTCCCCGGCATCAGCGACCGCATGCTCGCCCAGCGCCTCCAGGAACTGACCGCGGTCGGCCTCGTCGCTCGAGACGTCCGGCCCGGCCCGTCCTCGCGAACCCGTTACGCACTCTCTCCGCACGGCAACGCCTTCCTCATCCCGCTGGCCGCCTTGCTCGTGTGGGCGGAGGACCACCTTCCGGCGAGCGGCTCACTGGCCGAGGGCCAGTAGCGTCACCATGAGGACCGTCAGTACGCCCAGGCCGATTCCGCCCGCCTTCGCGCCACCCCGGGGGAGGAAGATCCCGGCGACCGTCAGCAGCGTGGTGAGCGGTACGCCGAGCCAGGCGACCAGGACGAGCGCGTTCTCGAAGTGGGGCGTGCGGACGCCGTCCTGGCAGGTGTCGCAGGCGATGGCGAGGAGCGGGCCGAAGGTGGCGACCAGGCCTCCGGTGACGAGTACCAGCATCGCGAGGGCGGTCAGGCCGGCCCAGTCGAGGGGAGTGCGCCGGGAGCCGGTGGTGTGGGTGTTCGCCATGCGGCCGACGTTACGAAGGGTGTCGACCGGCCGGCATCCGATGTCGTACTCAGGTCACCGTGAGGCCGTGCCCTGAGTACGGCTACTCCGGCGTCGTGTTGGAGAGGCGGTCCAGCCACTCCCCCAGGAGAGCGGACTCGCCCGGGGTGAAGTCCGGCCTCGGGGTCCGGCGGAGGAGGGCGGCGAGGTGGGTGGCGGTGGCGGGGAGTACTTCTTCCGCCCCCGCTTGTTCCGCTCGCGCTTCTTCCGCTCCCGCTTCCTCGTCGCCGGCGGACGTGGTCTCCGGCCCCATCACCTCCGGGATGAAGACCACCGCGTGCACCGCGTCCCGGATGCGCCGGGAGAGGGTCTCGTCCGTGAAGGTCGTCGGGCGGGAGACCAGCATCAGGGAGACGCCGACGTTGGCGGACATGATCATCTGGGCGGCGAGTTCGGGGGCCAGGCGCAGCTTGCCCTGTTCGGCCGCGCGCCGGAGGTCCGCGGTGAGGATGCGGTGGGACTCCAGGGCGGCGGCCGGTGGCGTACGCATCGCCGGGGAGTTCATCAGGCGGTACAGGTTCGGGTTGCGCAGGGCGAAGTCGGTGTGGGTGTCCCAGCCGTCGCGCAGGTCCTGGACGGGGTCCGTGCCGGGCCCGCGGTTGCGCTTGGTCGTCAGGTACTTCTCGTATCCGTGGTCGACCACCGCCGACAGCAGGCCCTCCTTGTCCCCGAAGTGGCGGTAGAGGGCCGGGGCGCCGACCCCCGCCGCCTCGCAGACCGCCCGGGTGGAGACGTCCCCGTCGGGGGAGTTCGCCACCAGCTCGGCCGCCACTTCGAGGATGCGCGCTTTCGTACTGCTCACGGACGTGCTCACGGTAGCGACGTTATCCGAGTCGTCCGAGGTCACGCCGTCCCCTTCCGCGCCACGGGGGACAGCAGGTCCGCCAGGCCGATCCGGGTCAGGAACTCGGCGCGGACACGGTCCGCGACCAGGCTGACCTCCTGCGAACCGTCGTCCGCCGGGTCGACGTGCACCCGGAAGGGCCGCTTCCCGTACGGGGTGTCCACCACGTCGACGATCGCGTCGGCGACGAGCGACACGTCCGCGTCGGGCGGGGTGAGGGCCGCCAGGCGTCCCGCGACCTGGTCCATCAGGCCCGCGTAGTGCTGCTCGTAGGCGGGGAGCACGGCCTGTTCGCAGGGGTGGCCGCCGCTCGCGAAGTGGTTCGTGCCCGAGGTGAACGCGCCCGGCACCACGATCGTCGTCTCGATGCCGAAGCGGACCAGTTCGGCGGCGTACGACACGGCGAGCGCGTCCATCGCGGCCTTGGCGGCGAAGTACGGCGCCAGGTACGGCGGGGTGCCGCCGCGCGTGGAGGTGGAGCCGACCCACAGCAGCAGACCGTGGCCCTGGGCCCGCAGGTGCGGCAGCGCGGCCCGGTTGACCCGCTGGGTGCCCAGCACGTTCGTGTCGTACACCGCGGCCAGTTCGGCGGGCGTGAAGGCCTCCGTCGGGCCGGTCACCATGTGCCCGGCGTTGTGGACGAGCACGTCCAGCCCGCCAGCCCGCGCCAGCACCGTGGCGATCGCCGCGTCCGCCGACTCCTGGGAGAGGACGTCGAGTTCGACCGTACGGAGGTCCACCGCGTGCTCGGCCGCGTACGCCTCGGCCTCCGCGACCCGGGCCGCGTTGCGCCCGCCGGTGTCCCGCATCGCGGCGTACACCGTGTGCCCGGCACGGGCGAGGGCACGGGCGGACAGCGCGCCGAAGCCGGATCCGGCCCCCGTGATGACGATCGTCTTGCGCGCGGCGGCGTCCGTGGCCGAATCCATGACTGATTCCATGACTGAACTCCTCTTGGGTCGTGGGTCGTGGTGCGTTACGCGATGCCGCCGTTGGCCCGCAGCACCTGGCCGTTGACCCAGCGGCCTGCGGGACCGGCGAGGAAGGACACCACCTCGGCGATGTCCCGGGGGGTGCCGAGGCGCTCCAGCGGCGGCTGGGCCGCCATCCGCGCGACGGTCTCCTCGTCCTTGCCCTCCAGGAAGAGGGCGGTGGCGGTCGGGCCGGGGGCCACGGCGTTGACGGTGACGTCCCGGCCGCGCAGCTCGCGCGCGACGATCAGGGTCATGGCCTCGACGGCACCCTTGGTGGCGGCGTACGCGCTGTATCCCGGGATCGCGAGCGCCAGTACGGAGCTGGAGAAGTTGATGAGCGCGCCGCCCGCGCGCAGCCGTCGCGCCGCCTGCTGGTCGACGACGAACGTGCCGCGGATGTTGGTGCGGTGCATGCGGTCCAGCGCGTCGAGGTCGAGGTCGACCAGGGGCGCGAGCGCCATGACACCGGCCGCGTGGACGACGACGTCCACCCCGCCGAACGCGGATTCGGTGGCGTCGAAGAGGGCGGCCACCTCGGTCTCGTCGGCCACGTCGGCGCGGACGGCGATCGCCTCTCCGCCCGCCTCGGTGATCGCGGCGACGGTCTTGTCGGCCTCGGCCTCGTTGCCGGCGTAGTTCACGACGACGGCGTAACCGTCGGCCGCGAGGCGCTCGGCGCTCTCCCTGCCGATTCCGCGGGATCCGCCGGTGACGACGGCCACCCGGCGGGGCGTGTGAGACGTGCTGGAGTGCTCGGTCATGACGATGCTCCTCGATGGGGCGGGGGTAGCGGTGTTCACCACCCGATGAGAGCAACGCTAACACCATTCCGGTAGCAACGCTACGGGCGCCGTGCTCAGCCCAGGAACGCCGCTACGGTCGCCACGAACCGCCCGGCGTCGTCGAGCCACGGGTAATGACCGGCACCCGGCTGCACGACGAGCCGCGCGTCGGGGAACAGCCCCGCGAACTCGGCCGTCACCCCGGGCGGGCTGTTCAGATCGAACTCCCCGGTGAGCAGCAGGACGGGAGCCCGGCAGGCGGCGAGCGCCGCGCGGGTCGCGGGCGGATCGAAGGCGCCCTCGGCCCCGAAGAAGGCCACGGCCTCCTCGTTGCCCGGCCGGGCGGCCGCATGATGCCGCCGCGCCGCGGCGTCCCAACGGCCCCAGAAGAAGGGGGCGATGGCCTCCCAGTCGCTGCCCGTCCCTGCACCGATCGCCTCCAGCGCGGCGAACGCCGCCGGGAACCACGGCTCACCCTCCCTGAGCCGCGCGAGTGCGCGCCGCGCCTCCCCCGTGACCTCGATGCCGACGGCTCGGGTACCGGGGCCGATCAGGGCGAGCCTGCCGACGCGCTCCGGATACCGGGCCGCGTACTGCGTCGCGACGTTCGCTCCGGCGGAGTGGCCGAGCAGGTCGAGCCGGGCCGGCCCGAGGTGCGCGCGCAGCGCCTCGACGTCGTCGACCAGGCGGTCGCAGCGGTAGCCGGCGGTGTCGTGCGGGAGCGCGGAGCGGCCGGTACCGCGCAGATCCAGGACGGCCAGCCGGCGGTGCCGGGAGAGGCCTCCGAGGTCGCCGAGGTAGCGGGAGTCCGTGGGGCCGCCGGGGACGCAGAGGACCGGATCGCCGCCGCCGTCTCCGCTCCCGCCTCCCATCAGGCGGTAGGCGAGGCGGGTTCCGTCAGGTGCGGTGAAGGTGGGCATGACGCGGATCATGACAGTAATAACCGGGTTATACAACCGGGTTATGGCCGCGTTGGGACACTCGGCCTGGGTATATAACCGAGCTATGGCAGTCGAAGAGGACACGCGTCGAACCCCCGAGCCCCCGACCGGGCCCCTGACCGAGGCGCAGGCCGAGCGGATGTTCGCCGACATGAACGACGTCATCCGCGCGGGCGAGGAGATGCGCCGGCTGCGCGCCGAGATGATCAGGCTCTTCGCCGACCTCGGCTGGACCCAGGACAGGATCGCCCGCCTCACCGGCATGAGTCAGCCCGCCGTGTCGAAGCAGGTCACCAAGCACAAGGGGGACGACCCGTCGCCCCCGCCGCGCCTCTCCCTCGACCAGCACGACGCCCCCTGGCTCGAGGGACGCCTCTGGGGCCTCGCCGAGGAGATCTCCGAGACCCTCCACGACACCGCCCACTGCACGCGTTACGTCAACGCCGTCGCCCGGGGCCGGAAACACTTCACGCCTCAGAACGTCGACGAGCTCCGACGCCTGGTCGAAGCGGACCTGCGGCTGCACCGGACCGCCCTGCCCGACGGCCACCGGCACGCCTACGACGAGATCAGCCGCGCCCTCGACACCGCCGCCCCCTCGGCGCCCACCCCCGCCGAATCCCCCTCCGCCCGCCGCACCCTGGCCCGCCAGATCCAGCGCGCCGGCCTCAGGGAGGACGCCTGAGCCGACGCTCGCTCACCCGCCGCACCGGGGCCGGTGTTCCTGCAGCCGCCATACTCAACACCATGAACCTGCCCGGGGATATGGACGCATTCGTGAAGGCCGAGGGGAACGTCTCCTCGTACACCGCCCGGATCCTGCGACGGCAGAACTTCGCCGAGGAATGGGAGAAGTCCGCGCGGATGCGGGCCGAGGCCGGAATCGTGACCACAGCCTCGGAACCCGCCGAGAGCGAGGACGCCACCCTGGAGCGCTGGGCGCGGGTCGCGGGCAGGTGAAGCACGCCCACGTCTACGAGCTGTCGTTCGCCGGAAGTCCCGCGTACGCCCTGGTGATGTCGACATCCCGGTCGACGTCCCTTCCTCGGGCACCGTCGTGCTCGGCGAGTTCCGGACCCGGTCGGCCCTCGCTTCACCAAAGAGCTGGGCCCTGTCGACGAACGGGTCATGGGGGCCGTCGAGATCGGCCTCCGGGCCGTGTTCGACCTGTAGACCCCGGCCGGTCGTAGCCGAGGAAGAGCTTGGAAGCCGGCCTCGGGGTGATCGAGCCGAGGTCGGACAGGCCCTAGGTCCCCGTGGTCGCCCGAGCGCGGTCGCGGGCCCACGCGCCCGCGCCCACCAGCACGGCGGCCCCAGCTCCGTACACGGGCAGCCACAGGGTCGTCGTGGCTGCCAGGCAGTCGGCAACGGCCTTGCCGCTCTGGGTCACTTGTGCGTACGCCAGGGCGGCGCCGTCGCTGTCGGCCAGGTTCGCCAGCGCGGCCCTCGACCGGATGGCCTCGTACCTGCCCGTCCCCTCGCACCCGCTCCGCGTGCCCGACATCGGAAACAGCCAGGCCCAGCGCTGCATCATGGGGGCCAGTGCGAGCGCCACGCACAGGCCGACGACCAGCGAATACGCGACCAGGCCGCGCATGTACGCCGATCGGATGCCGGGCGTCCATGCCGGTCGTCGCTGGAAGGCGAAGATCACGGCAAGAAGCGTCACCCCGATGTACGTGGAGAACCACTGCCAGGAACCCTGCGCGAGTGCGAACGTCAGCACGGCGGCGAGTCCGATGCCGATGACCCCGGCCTGGCCGGCCGAGTCGTATCCGGCTGCGGTGGATGCCGGCTTGCGGGTTCCTTGCGGGCTGGGGTCGTTCACGGGCCTCTCCTGCGGGGCGGGAGCCATCAGCATCCGCCGCGTGCCGCCGCGACCCCCGGCGCCATGCCGGACGGTCACGACACCCCCGCTCGGATGACCCACCCTGCCGGTCCGGACAGGCCCAGGGCCTGCCCCTAGTTCCCCGACGGCCAGACGATCGCCTGCACCTCGCTGTACGCGTGCAGTGCGTACGACCCCACGTCCCGTCCCACCCCGCTCTTCTTGAAGCCGCCGAACGGTGCCTCCATGTTGCGGCCGACCGTGTTGACGCCCACCCCGCCCGCACGCAGCGCGCGGGCGACGCGGAAGGCGCGGGCGACGTCGCCCGACCAGACGTAGTCGATCAACCCGTAGTCGCTGTCGTTCGCGAGAGCGATGCCTTCCTCCTCGTCGTCGAAGGGGACGACCACGACGACGGGCCCGAAGATCTCCTCGCGGACCACCCGCATGTCGGGGGTGCAGTCCGCGAGGAGGGTCGGGGCGACGTAGAAGCCGCGGTCGTACGGGGGGCGCGTGCCGCCCGTGACGATCCGCGCGCCCTCCTTGCGGCCGAGTTCGACATAGGCCTCGACCCGGTCACGGTGGGCCGCCGAGATGACCGGCCCGACCACCGTCCCCGGCTCCCGTGGGTCCCCGACCGTCAACCTCCCCGCATACGCGGCCAGTTGCTCGACCAGGCGGCCGTAGATCCCCTTCTGCGCGATCACCCTCGTCGGCGCCGTACAGATCTGCCCGCTGTAGAAGGAGAACGTCGTGCCGATGCCGAGCGCCGCCGACTCCACGTCCGCGTCGTCGAAGACGACCGCCGCGCCCTTCCCGCCCAGCTCCATCAGCTGGCGTTTCATCCCGCGCCCGCACACCTCGGCGATGCGCTGCCCCACCGCCGTCGAGCCGGTGAAGCTGACCATGTCCACGTCCTCGCAGTCCACGGCCGCCTCGCCGACCTCCGCGCGCGAACCGCTCACCACGTTCACGACACCCGGCGGTACGCCCGCCGCCTCCAGGGCCTGAGCCATCCGGTACACGGAGAGCGGGTCCTGCGGGGCGGGTTTCACGACCACCGTGTTGCCCATGGCCAGGGCGGGGGCGATCTTGCCTGCCGGATTGGCCCACGGGTTGTTGTAGGAAGTGACGCAGGTGACGACACCGACCGGCTGGCGGACGGCGAGCGCGCCCATGACCGCCGCCTTCCCGAACGGCCCGGCCTCGTTGATCTGCGGCGGCAGCGGCTGCTCGACGGGCTCCACGCGCGCGTAGCGCCGGAAACGGGCCGCGCCCACCCCCACCTGCATCCCGCGCGCCGTACCGGTCGTGGCACCGCTCTCGGCCTGCGCGAGATCGGCGTAGGAGAGGAAGTTGCGCCGGATGATGTCCGCCGCCCGGCCGAGGAGCGCCGCGCGCTCCTCGGGGGGCGTCCGCGACCACGGTCCGAAGGCCTCGCGGGCCGCGGCGGCGGCCGCGTGCACCTGCCCCCGCGAGGCCTCCGGCGCCATCCCGACGACACCCTCCGTCGCCGGGTCGATCACCTCGTAGTACCCGTCGTCGGGCTCCACCCACGAGCCGCCGACGAACAGCCGCTGTTCGTCGCCCGCCCCCCGCACGTCGGTCACCTCGTACTCACCGTCCCGGTGTCCCGGCCGGAGCGCAGCACCTTCCCCGGTACGGCGCCCGTCACCACGTCCCCCCGGATCGACTCGACCCCGTTGACCCAGACCGCCGTGATGCCGATCGCCCTGGAGTCGAGCCGGGGGCTTTCTCCCGGCAGGTCGTGCACCAGGGTGGCCTTGCCGGCGTCGATGCGCTCCGGGTCGAACAGCACGAGGTCCGCATGGAAGCCCTCCGCGATCCGCCCGCGTTCCCTCAGTCCGAAGAGGCGCGCCGGGTCGTCCGTGAGCATCTTCACGGCCGCCTCCAGCGTGGTCAGCTTCCGCCCGCGCAGACAGTCCCCGAGGAACCGGGTCGTGTACGGGGCCCCGCACATGCGGTCGAGATGGGCGCCCGCGTCCGAGCCGCCGAGCATGACGTCCGGGTGCTGCCAGGTCTCGGCGCGCAGCGTCCAGGAGTCGGTGTCGTTGTCGGTGGGCATGGGCCACAGCACCGTTCGCAGGTCGTCGTGCGCGCAGATCTCGACCAGGCACTCGAAGGGCTCCTGGCGGCGCCGGGCCGCGATGTCCTTCACGACCTGCCCGGTGAGGCCGTCGTTCGCCGGGCTGTAGGTGTCCCCGATGACGTACCGGCCGAAGTTGGCGAGGCGGCGGAAGACGCCCGCCTCCTTGCTGTTCGCCCGGGCCAGCATCTCGGCGCGCACGGAGGGGTCCCTGAGGCGTGCGATGCGCTCCGGGACGGGCAGGGCGAGGATCGGGCCCCACCCGGGGATCAGGTTCAGCGCGCAGAACGTGCCCAGGGACATGTTCATGGGGGTGAGGATCGGCATGGTGAGGGCCACCACCCGGCCGCCCGCCTTCCGCGCCCGTTCGCTCGCGACCAGTTGCCTCGGTACGCGCTCGGGGACGGCGGCGTCGATGGTCAGCACGTTCCAGTTGAGCGGGCGGCCCGCAGCCGCGCTCATCTCGACGAAGAGGTCGATCTCGTCGTCGCTGAACTGGTCGAGGCAGCCGGCGACGATCGCCTCGATCTGGGTGCCCTCGTGCTCGCCGACGGCCCTGCTCAAAGCCAGCAGCTCCGCGGGCTTCGCGTGCCGGGAGGCGACCGGTTTCCCGTCGCCGTCGGAGTGGGTGGAGGACTGGGTGGTGGACAGGCCCCAGGCGCCGGCGTCCATCGCCTCGTGGAAGAGGGCGAGCATCTGCTCCAGCTGCTCCCCGGTCGGCTGCCCGCCCACCGCGTCCGCGCCCATGACGTACCGCCGCAGCGCGCAGTGCCCCACCATGAAGCCCGCGTTGACGGCGATCCGCCCCTCCAGGGCGTCGAGGTAGTCGCCGAAGCTGTGCCAGTTCCAGGGCGCCCCTTCCTCCAGGGCGACCAGCGACATCCCCTCGACCTTGGACATCATGCGGCGGGTGTAGTCGGCGTCCTCGGGCCGTGCCGGGTCCAGCGGGGCGAGGGTGAAGCCGCAGTTGCCGCCCGCGACCGTCGTCACCCCGTGGTTCAGGGACGGGGTGGCGTAGGGGTCCCAGAAGAGCTGGGCGTCGTAGTGCGTGTGCGGGTCGACGAATCCGGGGGCGAGGACGAGACCGGAGGCGTCCTCGCTGGTGCGGGACGCCTCCGTGACCGTGCCGATCGCGGCGATACGGCCGTCGCGGACGGCGACGTCGGCGGTGTAGCCGGGCGCGCCCGTGCCGTCCACGACGGTCGCGCCCTTGATGACGTGGTCGAGCATGGCCGCACCCTCCTCAGACCGCTTGGCGGAAACGGGTCGTCCGGTGCACCGGATCCGTGTCGATCTTCGGGATCACGTGCTCCCCGATCAGCCGGATCGTCTGCAGGGTCTCCTCCTTCGGGACCCCGACCGGCAGCCCGAAGGAGAGCTGGTCGGCGCCCGCCTGCTCCCAGCGCTTGCACTGGGTGAGCACCTCGTCCGGGTCGCCGCAGATCAACAGCTCCTCCTCGATGAGGAGTTCGACGAACTCGGCGTTGTACTCGGGGAGCGTCTCCGGCCAGACGGGGAAGCCCTCGGGGCGCGGGAAGGTGTCGTGGTAGCGGAAGACGAGGGAGGGCAGGTAGTGCAGCTCGCCGGCGACCGCGATCCGTATCGCCTCCTCGTGCGTCGGCGCGCAGATGGCGGTGGTCGTCACCATCACGTTGTCGTTGACGAAGGCCCCGACGGGCTCGGCGTCCACGATGGCGGTCTTGTACTGCTGGAGCACCCACTCCATGTCGGAGACCTTCTGCACGCTGAAGCCGAGCACGCCCAGGCCCTTGCGGGCGGCCATGGCGTACGAGGGCGGCGACCCGGCGGCGTACCACATCGCGGGGTGCGCCTTCCCGTACGGCTTGGGAAGCACCTTGCGGGGCGGGAGCTGCCAGTGCTTGCCCTGGAACCCGACGTACTCCTCCTGGAGCCACATCTTCGGGAACTCGGCGATGGTCTCTTCCCAGATCTCCTTGGTGTAGTTCATGTCGGTGATGCCGGGGAGGAAGCCGAGGATCTCGTGGCTGCCCGCGCCGCGCCCGCTGCCGAACTCGAAGCGGTTCTCGCTGAGGTGGTCGAGCATGGCGACCTTCTCGGCGACCTTCACCGGATGGTTGACCTGGGCGAGCGGGTTGAAGATGCCCGAGCCGAGGTGGATGCGGTCCGTGGCGTGGGCGAGATAGCCGAGGTAGACGTCGTTCGCCGAGAGGTGCGAGTACTCCTCCAGGAAGTGGTGCTCGGACGCCCAGGCGTACTTGAAGCCGGACTTGTCCGCCTGGATGACGTACTCGGTCTCCTCCATCAGCGCCTTGTGCTCCGCGAGCGGGTCGGTCTCGGCGCGCTTGCCCACGTATCCCTGTACAAAGAGCCCGAATTCCAAGGAGGTTCACCGTCCCCAGTATGTTTCTGACTATCCGTCAGATTGACTTGCCGCCGACTGTTGCACCACGGGCCTGCACCGTCAATAGCTGACTGGCCGTCAGATCACGCTGACCCCCGCCAGCCACCCCCCGTCGATCACGAACGGCTGCCCGGTGATGTACGAGGAGTCCTCGGAGGTCAGGAACAGGGCGAGCCGGGCGACCTCCTCGGGCCTGCCCACCCGCCCGAGCGGTACGAGCTTGCTGTACAGCTCGTCCAGGGCCCTGGACATCTCCTCGGGATCGGCCGTCGGGTCGAGCTGAGCCGGGTTCGACATGGGGGTGTCGACGGCACCAGGACAGATGGCGTTGACCCGTATCCTCTGGTGCGCCAGCTCCAGGGCGGCGACCCGGGTGAGGCCGAGGATGGCGTGCTTGGTCGCCGTGTACGTGCCCACGGCCGCCATCCCGGTCATCGCGGTGTACGAGGCGGTGTTGACGATCGTGCCCCCGCCGGCCGCGGCGATCTCCCCCGCGACGGTCTTGATGCCGAGGAAGCAGCCGACCTGGTTGACCTGCACGACCTGGAGGAACTCGTCCAACGGGGTGTCGACGAGGGCGTTGAAGCGCAGGATGCCCGCGTTGTTGACCAGCCCGTCGATGCGCCCGTACGCGCCCTTCACGGCGGCGACGGCGGCCCCCCAGTCGTCCTCCCGGCCCACGTCGAGGTGGACATAGAGCGCGTCCAGCTCCTTGGCCACGTCCTCGCCCCGGTCGTCGAGCACGTCGGCGACGACGACCCTGGCACCCTCCGCGGCGAACAGCCGCGCCTCCTGCTCGCCCTGCCCGCGCGCCGCCCCGGTGACGATGACGACGCGTCCGTCCAGCTTGCCCATGCCCTGACTCCCTGGTTGAGGTGAGGTGCGGTCTGATTGAGGTGAGGTGCGATCCGGTTGAGGTCGGGTGCGGTCTGGTTGAGGTGAGGTGCGATCTGGTTGATTTGGGATGCGGTCTAGTTGAGGTGGGGCGCGACGTCGGCGCCGAACGCCGATATCTGGTCGACGAGCTCACTCAGCCCCCGCGCCCGGAACCGCACCTGGATCTGGTGCACCCCCATCGCCCGGTACGCCCGCAACGACTCGGCGACCGCCTCCGGGGACCCGGTCACGGTGCGCCGCCCGACATGCCAGTCCGGCGTGCCGACGTACAGGGGCTCGGTGATGGCCCCCACGACGAGAGGCGCGGAGATCCCCGCCTCCTCCCTGATCCGGTACAGGAGGGCGATCTGCTCCGGCAGCCGCTCGCGCGGATCCCCCTGCGGCAGCCAGCCGTCACCCCGCAGCGCGGCCCGGCGCACGGCGGCGGGCGAGGAGCCGCCCACCCACACGGGCACGCGCTCCTGCGCGGGCCGGGGCCGCTGCCCGAGCCCTTCGAAGTCGTACAGCTTCCCGTGGTGCACGGGGAACTCGTCCGCTCCGAGGGCGGCGCGCAGGGCGTCGATGGACTCGTCGAGCACCGCCCCCCGCCGCGCGAAGTCGGCGCCCACCGCCGCGAACTCCTCCTCCACGTGCCCGGCGCCCACCCCGAGGATCAGCCGCCCACCGGAGAGGTGGTCGAGGGTCGCGTACTGCTTGGCCGTGACCAGCGGATGTCGCAGCCCGACGACCGCGACATGACTGAGCAGCCGTACGCGCTCGGTCACGCCCGCGAGGTAGGCGAGGGTGGCGACGGGGTCGTACCAGATCGTGCTCATGGCGCCCGCGAGACGGCGCGGGACGGCCACGTGGTCGCAGCTCGCCACGTAGGCGAAGCCTGCGCGGTCGGCGGCGCGGGCGACGGCGACGAGCTCGCCGGGACCGGCCTCCGCCTCCCAGGGTTCGGCGTAGAGGGTGCTCTGGGACTGGATCGGGAGCTGCATCCCGTAGAGCAGGGGCGCGGGGTTCGACGGGGACTGGTTCAACGGGGGCCTCCAGGTCCGGGCCACAGCCCGTCCTTCGTCAGCCCCAGCAGCTCGATGGCGTTGCCCCGGACGATCCGTTCCACCACGTCCGCGTCCAGGTGCCCCATCTGGGCCTCGCCGACCTCGCGGGACTTGGGCCAGGTGGAGTCGGAGTGGGGGTAGTCGGTCTCGTAGAGGACGTTCGGGACCCCGATGTCGTCGAGGTTCCGCAGGCCGAACGCGTCGTCGAAGAAGCAGCCGTAGACGTGGCCGGCGAAGAGTTCGGACGGCGGGCGGTGGACCTTGTCGGCGACGCCGCCCCAGCCGCGGTTCTCCTCCCAGACCACGTCGGCGCGCTCCAGGATGTAGGGGATCCAGCCGATCTGGCCCTCCGCGTACATGACCTTGAGGTTCGGGAAGCGTTCGAACTTGCCGCTCATCAGCCAGTCGACCATCGAGAAGCAGCAGTTGGCGAAGGTGATCGTGGAGCCGACGGCGGGCGGCGCGTCGGCCGAGGTCGAGGGCATCTTGCTGCTGGAGCCGATGTGCATGGCGATGACCGTGCCGGTCTCGTCGCAGGCGGCGAGGAAGGGGTCCCAGTCGTCGGTGTGGACGGAGGGCAGCCCGAGGTGGGGCGGGATCTCGGAGAAGGCGACCGCGCGGACGCCACGGGCGGCGTTGCGGCGCACCTCCGCGGCGGCGAGTTCCGGGTCCCAGAGGGGTACGAGGGTGAGCGGGACGAGCCGGCCGTGGGCCGCCGGGCCGCACCACTCCTCCACCATCCAGTCGTTGTAGGCCTTCACTCCGAGCAGCCCCAGCTCACGGTCCTTGGCCTCGGTGAAGGTCTGGCCGCAGAAGCGCGGGAAGGTCGGGAAACAGAGCGCGGACTGGACGTGGTTGACGTCCATGTCGGCGAGACGCTGGGGGACGTCGTACGAGCCGGGGCGCATCTGCTCGTACGTGATGATCTCCAGCCGTATCTCGTCCCTGTCGTAGCCGACGGCGGTGTCGAGGCGGGTGAGGGGCCGGTGCAGGTCCTCGTAGACCCACCAGTCGCCGATGGGTCCGTCGTCGCCGGGCCCGCCCATCACCGGGGCGAACCTGCCGCCGAGGAAGGTCATCTCCTTCAGCGGCGCGCGGACGATACGGGGTCCGGTGTCCCGGTACTTCGCGGGGAGGCGGTCGCGCCAGACGCCGGGTGGCTCCACGGTGTGGTCGTCCACGGAGATGATCTTCGGGAACGGGTTCGTGGACGCCTGGGCGGCCTCAGTGGTCCTCGTGGTCTCCATACGGCTCACGGTAGCGCCGATCTGACGACCCGTCAGCTATCCCCGTCAGCTATCCGTAAGCCACCCATCGGCTGCCCGCCGCCCGCCAATCGCCCCTCCGCCGCCAACTCATCGGCCGCCCTCCGCCAACTAACAGGCCACCCACCCCCAACTCATCGCCTGCCCGTCGCCGACATCGGCCGCCCGCCCCGCCGCCGTACACCCCCGCACGCCTCCGGAATGGGCGACTCTGTGCGGAGATGTGCGCAGAGGTTGTGAGAGCCCTGTGATTCCCCGTGCCTGTACGGTGTGCGCGCCTGTGATCGCCGTCTCGCACGGCTGACGCATCCGCCATGAACAAGGCAAACTGGCCTCGTAGTACTGACGGTTCGGCAGGGGGACGGCGATGGACGGTGTACCGCGAGTGCCGGAGCAGCGACGTGCCGGGGAATCGGCGGCGTTGCGCTTCAGCGTGCTCGGCCCGGTGCGCGCCTGGCGCGGCGAGGATTCCTTGCCCACGGGGTCCCCGCAGCAACGCGCCCTGCTGGCCGCGCTGTTGCTGCGGGAGGGCCGGACGGCCACGTCCGGCGAGCTGATCGACGCCCTGTGGGGCGAGGAGTCCCCGCCCCAGGCGCTGGCCGCCGTGCGGACGTACGCCTCCCGGCTCCGCAAGGCCCTGGACCCCGGCGTCCTGATCAGTGAGTCCGGCGGCTACGCGATCCGGCTGGCCGCGACCGACAGTTCCCTCGACCTCGCCGAGGCCAAGGAACTCGCCTCCGACGCCGAGAAGGCCAAGCACTCCGGCGACCTGTGCTCCGCCCGCGACCTGCTGAACCGGGCGCTGGGCCTGTGGGACGGGGAGCCGCTGGCGAGCGTTCCCGGGCCCTACGCGGAGACCCAGCGGGCCCGCCTCGACGAGTGGCGCCTCCAACTCCTCGAATCCCGCCTCGACATGGACCTGGAACAGGGCTGCCACGCGGAGGCGGTCTCCGAACTCACCGCCCTGACCGCGGCGCACCCCCTGCGCGAGCGGCTGCGCGAACTGCTGATGCTCGCCCTGTACCGCAGCGGGCGGCAGGCCGAGGCGCTCGCCGTGTACGCCGACACGCGCCGCCTCCTCGCCGACGAGCTCGGCGTGGACCCGCGCCCGGGCCTGAAGGAGCTCCAGCAGCGGATCCTCCAGGCCGACCCGGGCCTCGCGGAACCCTCGGCCCCGGCGGCCGAGCCCGCCGCGGCGCCGGTCCGGCCGGCCCAGCTTCCCGCCACTGTCACGGACTTCACGGGCCGCGCCTCCTTCGTCCAGGAACTGAGCGACGTCCTGGCCTCCGCCTCCTCCGCCGAGGGCGAGGGCCAGGTCATGGCCGTCTCGGCGCTCGCGGGCATCGGCGGCGTCGGCAAGACGACCCTCGCCGTGCACGTGGCCCACCAGGCGCGCGCGGCGTTCCCCGACGGGCAGCTGTACGTCGACCTGCAGGGCGCGGGCCAGCGGGCGGCGGAGCCGGAGACGGTCCTCGGCGCGTTCCTGCGTGCCCTGGGCACGGCGGACTCCTCCATCCCCGACTCCCTGGAGGAGCGCTCGGCGCTCTACCGTTCGGTCCTGGACGGCCGCCGGGTCCTGGTCCTCCTGGACAACGCCCGCGACGCGGCCCAGGTCCGCCCGCTCCTGCCCGGCACGGAGGGCTGCGCGGCCCTCGTCACGTCCCGGGTGCGGATGGTGGACCTGGCGGGCGCCCACCTGGTCGACCTCGACGTGATGTCCCCGGAGGAGGCCCTCCAGCTCTTCACGAAGATCGTCGGCGAGGAGCGGGTGGCGTCGGAGCGCGAGGCGGCCCTCGATGTCGTCGCGGCCTGCGGCTTCCTCCCTCTCGCCATCCGCATCGCGGCCTCCCGGCTGGCCGCCCGCCGCACCTGGACCGTCTCGGTCCTGGCGGCGAAGCTCGGCGACGAGCGGCGCCGCCTCGACGAGCTCCAGGCCGGCGACCTCGCGGTCAAGGCCACCTTCGAACTCGGTTACGGCCAGCTGGAGCCGGCCCAGGCCCGCGCCTTCCGCCTGCTGGGCCTGGCCGACGGCCCCGACATCTCGCTGGCCGCCGCGGCCGCCGTCCTCGACCTCCCGATCGACGACACCGAGGACCTCCTCGAATCCCTCGTCGACACCTCCCTCCTGGAATCCGCCGCCCCCGGCCGCTACCGCTACCACGACCTCGTACGCCTCTACGCCCGCGCCTGCGCGGAACGCGACGAACAGCCCCCGAGCGAACGCGACGCGGCGATGTCACGCCTCCTGGACTTCTACTTGGCCACGGCCGCCGGGGTGTACGCGATCGAACGGCCCGGGGATCGGTTGGTGGACCATCTGGAGCCTACGGTGCACCCGGGGCTGTCGTTCGAGGACCGCCACCGGGCGCAGGACTGGCTGTACTCGGAGGCGATCTCCCTGCTCGCCTGCGTCCGCCAGTCCACCAAGGAGGGATTCCTCCGCCGCACCGTCGACGCGCTGTGGGCCTCCGTGGATCTGGCGGAGTCCGGTACGAACTCCAAGACGTACGAGGGGGTCGCCGCCGCTCTGCGGGAAGCGGCCCAGGAGGCCGGGGACTCGCACGCGGAAGCACGGGCCCTGGTCACCCTGGCCTACGTCCACCACATCACCGGACGCTTCGACCCCGCCCGCGAGGCAGCCGCGCAGGCCCTCGAACTGGCCGCCGAGACGGATCACCTGACGAGTTGCTGGGCCTCCAACACCCTCGGCGTGATCGCGCTCTACCAGAACCAGTACGACGCCGGCGAAGCGCACCTCACCCGGGCGATCGAGAGCTTCCGGGCCTGCCACGACCGTCCCGGCGAGGCGAGCGCACTGTGCAACCTCTCCCGTATCCACCTCGCCGCCGGGCGTACCAGCAGTGCCGTGTCCCTGGCCCAGCAGGGCACCGACATGTACGACGACATGGGCCATGCCCTGAAGGGCGCCAACGGGCGCTACGCGCTCGGCCTGGCACTCACCCAGAGCGGCCGCCTTCCCGAGGCCACCGCACGCCTGAGCGAGGCGCTCACGGTCTTCCGCAACAGCCGCCAGCGCCTCTGGGAGGGCATGTCCCTGTTCCGCCTCGCGGAGGCCGACCTCGCGGCCCAGCGCCCGGCTCAGGCGGCGGCGAACGCCGAGATGGCCCTGACGGTCCTGCGTGGCATCGGTGGCGAGTGGCGCAGGGGAAACGTCCTCATCGTGCTCGGCCAGGCCCTGAACGGGATCGGCCACTCCGGCCGGGCTCAGGTCTGCTGGCGCGAATCCCTCGACATCTTCGAGACGTTGGGGGCACCCGAGGCCGCCACGGTCAGGGCGCTCCTCAACCCGCTCGCCGTCGCATAGGACTCCGCGGCAGGGCTCAAGCCTGGACGTTCATCGTTCGTTTATCGCCGCCCGGCACTCTCAACGAGTCGATCCGTCGCGTCGGGGGGCAGACGGGGCGACCTGAGGCCGTAGCACTAGGGTAGCGGCCCCGAGATGCCCGCCCGGCGGCCCACGGGGGAGTTGCCGGGCGGGCCGCTCCATCCATTGCACCGAGACTGTCAGGGGGACAGCCACATGAGCGACACCAACAGCACCGACAACATCCACGCCACGGGCGAGCCGGTCGGCGAAGCCACCACGGACAACATCCACGCCACCAGCGAGCCCCTCACCACCAAGAACCTGATCACCAAGGACGACGGCACCGGCGACGCGACTCCGGACAACATCCACGCGACGGACGAGCCTGTCTAAGTCCCACCGGGGGGGCGGACTTACACCACACGGGGATCGGCCGCGGCGGCGCGGAGGGGGAGCCGCCGCGGCCGACGTGTGTCCGCGTTCATCCGAACACCCTACGTAACCGAGGGTCACTGGCGTACCGTGGGCGTGGCACGGTCCACGGAAGGATCAGGATGACCGCACAGCACATCGAACCCGGCGGACCCCTCGTTCCCCGGCCCGAGCGGACACCCGCAGCCCTTCGCGTCGCTCTGGCACAGGTGGCCCCCCACCGGCTCGCCGACATGGAACGGCAGAAGGACGAGGCCATCGCGCTGGCCGCGCAGACGGGCAGCCTCGGCCCCATCACGCAGTTCCTGGAGACATGGGCCGTGGCGATCGAGATCGCCAGGACTCCGGCGTCGGCGGCACGGCTGCGCGCCGCCGAGTACACCGCGCAAAGCGTCGACCGGGGCGATGCCGCCTGGCGCGACGCCATGGACGAACTGCACGCCGTCCACGCCTGGGCCCAGGAGTCGCTCGCTCGTGAGTGACTGGCGCTGGGAGTACGACCCCGACGAAACCCACGTCATCGGTGGCGAAACACCGGCCCCACCAGCCTTCGTCGCCGAGGTGGAGAACCGGGCCGACGAGATCGTACGAGCCGCCGAGGCGCTGCACCTCGACGGAACGAGGTACGAGGGCGCGGGCGAAGGGATGCAGAGTGCCTTCGTGCCTGGCGGGATGTTCCTCTACCTGACCGTCGCTCGGCACGAGTGCGTCTACGTACTCCAGGTCACCCCCTGGCCCGCCTGAATCCCTACTCGATCCGTCCCCGCAGCTCCCCCTTCACCACCTTCCCGCTCGCGTTCCGCGGCAGCTCCCGTACGAATTCCACCGCCCGCGGGACCTTGTAGTTCGCCATCTCGCGGCGGGACCAGGCGATGAGGTCGTCGGAGGTGAGGACGGATCCCGGGCGGCGGACGACGTAGGCCTTGCCGACCTCGCCCAGGCGGTCGTCCGGTACGCCGATGACCGCCACGTCCGCGATGTCCGGGTGGAGGCCGAGGAGTTGTTCTATCTCGGCGGGGTAGGCGTTGAAGCCGCCGACGATGAACATGTCCTTGATGCGGTCGGTGATGCGAAGGTTGCCCGCCGGGTCCAGGACGCCCACGTCGCCGGTGCGCAGCCAGCCGTCGGGGGTCAGGACGCGGGCGGTCTCCACGGCGTCCTCGAAGTAGCCCCGCATCACGTTGAAGCCGCGGACCAGCACCTCACCCGGGTTACCCGCGGGCGCTTCCACTCGTACCTCCACGCCCGGGATGGCCCGGCCCGAGGTCGACGCGATCACCGACGACGGGTCGCCCCGGCGGCACATCGTCACGAATCCGCTGGCCTCCGAGAGGCCGTACGCCGTCAGGACCGTCTCCACGCCCAGTTCGGTGCGCAGGCGTTCCACCAGGCGGAGGGGGACCACGGCCGCTCCCGTGACCACCAGACGCAGCGTCGACAGGTCGTACGACGCCCGCGCCGGGTGGTCCAGGAGGGACTGGTGGAGGGTCGGCGGGCCCGGCAGGACCGTGACCTGCTCGGACGCGATGTTCGCCAGCACCGTGTCCACGTCGAACACCGGCTGCGGGATCATCGTCGCGCCCCGCATCAGACAGGCGAGCACCCCGGCCTTGTAGCCGAAGGTGTGGAAGAAGGGGTTCACGATCAGGTAGCGGTCCTCCCGGCGCAGACCGGCCAGCTCGCACCACACCTCGTACGCCCGCAGGCTCTGCTCGTGCGTGATCACGGCGCCCTTGGGCCGGCCCGTCGTGCCCGAGGTGAAGACGATGTCCGACGGCGCCGATCCCGGCACGGCCGCCGCCCGTTCCCGTACCTCCGCCGCCCCGACGCCCTCCCCGTCCGCCAGGAAGTCCTTCCAGGTGCGGAAGTCGGCGGGGGCGTCGTCCGCCAGTACCACCACCTGTTCGAGGTGCGGGAGTCCGGGGAGGGGGCCGTTCCCGGCGCCCTCCCCCGTCTCCGTCCTCTCTCCCGTCTCCGTCCTCTCCCCCGCCGCCCGTCGCAGCGACGCCACGTACGACGTCCCCAGGAACGTTCCCGTCACGAACAGCAGCCGCGCGCGGCTCCGGGACAGCACGTACGCCGCCTCGGCGCCCTTGAAGCGGGTGTTGAGCGGGACGAGCACCGCGCCCGCCGACACCGCGCCGAGGGCGGAGACGATCCAGTCCAGGGTGTTCGGCGCCCAGATGGCGACGCGGTCGCCGAGCCGTACGCCGTTCGCGAGGCAGGCGGCCGCCGCACGTTCGACGCGGGCGCCCAGCTCGGCGTAGGAGATCCGCGTACGGCCCTCGACGACGGCCTCGCGGTCCGCGAAGCGTGTCGCCGCCGACCGCATCAGCCCCGGGATGCTGCCCCATTCCAGGTCTCCGCGCATCTCACGCCTCCCGTAGCCACGAACCCACTAGCTGACTACCCGTCAGATTAGCTGTAGCCTGACGGCCTGTCAGCAGTCGGGCCCTTCCGTGGAGGTGCACCCATGCCGGGGATCAAGGACGCCACCGCCGTCGTCGGCATCGGTCAGACCCCCTTCGCCAAGCAACTCCCCGAGTCCGAGAAGACCTTGGCCTGTCGCGCGATCCTCGCCGCCCTCGACGACGCCGGAATCGCGCCCTCCGAGGTCGACGGGCTCGCCTCCTACACCATGGAGGAGACCGACGAGGTGGAGGTCGCGAAGGCGGTCGGCCTCGGCGATCTCACCTTCTTCAGCAAGGTGGGCTACGGGGGCGGCGGCTCCTGCGCCACCGTCGCGCACCTCGCCGCCGCCGTCGCCACCGGGCAGGCGACGGTGGGCGTGGCCTGGCGGTCGCGGAAGCGGGGCAGCGGGCCGAGGCCGTGGAAGAACACCACCGTCCAACTCCCCACGCCCGCCCAGTGGACCCGCCCCTTCGGGCTGCTCAGACCGGCCGACGAGATAGGCATGCTGGCCCGCCGCTACATGCACGAGTACGGCGCCACCCGCGACCACCTCTTCAACGTCGCCCTCGCCTGCCGCAACCGCGCCAACCAGAACCCCGCCGCGATGATGTACGAGCGCCCGCTGACCCGCGAGATGTACATGACCTCCCGCTGGATCAGCGAACCCCTCTGCCTCTTCGACAACTGCCTGGAGACGGACGGCGCGTTGGCGTGCGTGATCGTGTCCGCGGAGCGCGCCCGGGACTGCCGGCAGCGCCCCGTGTACGTCCACTCCGCCGCCCAGGGTCTGCCCGCCCAGCACCACGGCATGGTCAACTACTGGAACGACGACCCGCTCACAGGCCCCGCCTGGACCGCCGCCCGGCACCTGTGGAAACACGCCGACTTCACCCCGGACGACGTCGACGTGGCCCAGATCTACGACGCCTTCACCCCTCTCGTCCCGCTCTCCCTGGAGGGCTACGGCTTCTGCGGACGCGGCGAGGGCGCGGCCTACACGGAGGGCGGCGCCCTGGAGATCGGGGGCCGGCTGCCCCTCAACACCGGCGGGGGCGGACTCAGCGAGGCGTACGTCCACGGCTTCAACCTCATCAACGAGGGCGTGAAGCAGTTGCGGGGCACGAGCACCGCCCAGGTCCCCGGCGCCGCCACCTGCCTGGTCACGGCGGGGGAGGGCGTCCCCACCTCCGCGATCCTGCTGAGGAACTGAGGAGCCGAGATGACCGAGCCCCTTCTCACCCCCGTCCTCGACGACGACGGCGCGCCCTTCTGGGGGTACGCCGCCCAGGGCGAGCTACGGATCCAGGCGTGCGCCGACTGCGGCGAACTGCGCTTCCCGCCCCGCCCCTGCTGTCCCCACTGCCGGTCCTTCGGCAGCGAGTGGCGGCGGATGAGCGGACTGGGCCGCGTCTGGTCGTACGTCGTCCCGCACCCGCCGCTGCTCCCGGCGTACGCGGCCCTGGCCCCGTACAACGCGATCGTCGTCGAACTCACCGAGGCCCCGCACATCCGCCTGGTCGGCAACCTGGTCACGGCGCCGGGCGCCCCGCTCGACTCCTTCCCCCCGGACCGGATCCGGATCGGAGCGCGGGTACGGGTGGTGTTCGGCGGGGAGGGGCTGCCGCAGTGGGTTCTGGACGGCCGGTCGTGAACGGCGGCGCGCTGCGGATCGCGGCCGACAAGGACACGGGCGTCGCGGTCCTCACCCTGGACCGCCCGGAGAAACTGAACGCCATCGACGAGGCCCTGGCCTGCGAACTCTTCGCCGCCTGGCGGGCGTTCCGCTTCGACGACTCGGTACGGGCCGTCGTCCTCACGGGCGCGGGCGAACGGGCCTTCTCCACGGGCCTCGACCGCAGCACCGAAACCCCCCAGCCCACCTCCCCCTACATGGTGGACGACCCGCTCCTGCGCATCGGCCCGAAGGCCAACGACCTGTGGAAACCGGTCGTCGCGGCCGTGCGGGGGATGGCGTGCGGAGGGGCCTTCTACCTCCTCGGGGAGGCGGAGTTCGTCGTCGCCGACGAGACGGCCACCTTCTTCGACCCGCACACGACGTACGGCATGGTCAGCGCGTACGAATCCGTGTACGCGGCGCACCGGATGCCGTACGGGGAGGCGGCGCGGATGGCACTCATGGGGAACGCCGAACGGATGTCCGCGCGGCGGGCGTACGACATCGGTTGGGTGTCCGAACTCACGCCGCCCGGCGGTGCGTTGGAGGCCGCCGTCCGCTGCGCCACGGTGATCGCCGCCTACCCCTCCGAGGGGGTGCAGGGCACCGTACGCGCCCTGTGGGCAGCGCACGAGGCGGCCCGCGCCCACGCCTTCGCCCAGGCGCCGCACCTCATCTCCCTGGGCAACCTGCCCCCGGCCCGACAGACGGATTTGTTCTCCGCGCGACAACCGAACGGGTTCCGGGTGCGGTGATTCGGCTGCGGGACGGTGGGGGCTTGGCGCGCAGTTCCCCGCGCCCCTAAAAGCACCTGATGCGGGGGCCGGGGCGCAGCCCCGCCCCTCAGGGGCGCGGGGAACTGCGCGACCAGCCCCCACTCGGCCGCAGTCGAATCACCGCACCCCGGGGGCTACGTCGTGCGGGCCGTGCCCGTCCCCTTCTCCGCGTCCAGCGCGTACACGCACCGGTCCTTGCTGCACGCGTACACCACCCCGTCCTTGACCACCGGCGCACCGGTGATCTCCCCACCCGTCGCCAGCTTCCAGCGGAGCCGGCCGTCGTCCGCCTTCAGGGTGTAGAGGAGATGGTCCGTCGAGCCGAAGTGGATGCGGCCCTCGGCGACCGCGGGCGCGCCCACGAGGTCGCCCCCGGCCTGGAAGCGCCACTTCGGGGTGCCGGTGACGGCGTCGAGGGTGTACAGCCCCTTGCCGCTGCCGACGTGGACGTGGCCGGCCGCGACCAGGACGGGATCGATCGAGGAGCGGGCCTCGGTCGCGATGCGCCAGCGGTCGCGCCCGTCCGTCGCGTCGAGGGCGTAGACCGTGCCGAGGTAGTCGGCGAGGTAGACGCCGCCTCCCGTGACCGCGGGGCCCGGCACGAAGGTCGGCGGGGAGAGGAAGACCGCGGGGGCCTCGAAGTGCCAGCGGACGTGCCCGCCGGCGACGTCGACGGCGAGGACGCGGGTGCCCGCGGAGACGTAGACGTAGCCGTCGGGGGCGGACGTGATCCGTACGGGTACGCCCCCGCACGACGCCGCGTCGCCGATCGGGTACGACCACCGCTCCTCACCCGTACGGGCCTCCAGGGCACGCAGCCGGGCGTCCTTCCAGACGTACACCGTGCCGTCGTGGACGGCAGGCCCGGCCTCCGGGGACTCGAAGTCGGTCTGGGCGCCGTTGATCTCCCAGAGTTTCTGGCCGTTGGAGGCTTCCCAGGCCTGGACGCCGCCCCCGCGCGTACCGGTGATGACGGTCCCGCGGTCGGCCTTCAGGGAGTACACCCAGGCGTCCGTGGACAGACGCCACAGGTCCGCGCCCTCCCGCGCGTTCAGGGCGAAGAGGGTGGGGCCGTCGGAGGCGTGGATGCGGCCGTCCGCGACCGCCATGGACCAGGCCACGTCCCGCGTCTTGAAGCGGCGGCGGCCGGTCGCGACGTCCAGGGCGTGGACTTCGAAGGAGGTGACGTAGACGAGGTCGCCCGCGACGGAGGGCGTACCCCAGACGTCGTTCGACATGCGGAAGCGCCAGGGTCGCCAGCCGGACGGGGAGTCCGGGGCGGGCGGCGGAGCGACCGCAGGCGCGGGGTCGGCGCCGTTGACGCCGACGCGCGGGCGGGACCAGGAGGCGGCGAGTCCCGCCTCCGGAGGAGGTGCCTTCACGGCGGCGGCACGGGCGTCGGCGACGCGCGGCCCGGGACCGATGGGCACCTGGCCGCCCGCGAGCCGCACGGGACCGGTGTCGGGCGCTCCGACGGGCACGGGAGCGTGCGAGGGCGGCGGGGGCAGGGCGGGGCGTCCGCCACCGCTGCGACCGCCGGAGGACGGGGGCTTCAGCGCCGGACGGCCCCCGCGGCGTGACTCGATCAGACCCACCGCCCGCTCGGGCAGCCACGCCGACGCCGTACCGCTGTCGTCGGAGCCGGAGCCGAAGAGGTGGGGTGCCAACTGGGCCTGGAGGTCGGCGGGGTTGGGGCGGCCGGTCGCCTCCATCTGCATACAGGACTCGATGAGAGGGCGCAGCTCGTCCGGGAGGCCCTCCAGGTCGGGGCCTTCCCGCAGCAGCATGAAGACCGTCTCGACGGGGTTGGCGCCGTGGAAGGGCGCGTGTCCGGTGGCGGCGAACACCAGCATCGAGCCGAGCGAGAAGACATCGCTCGCGCCCGTCACGCTGCGCGAGTCCTTCGCCTGTTCGGGGGACATGTAGGCCGGGGTGCCGACGGCGACGTTCGTCATCGTCAAACGGGTGTTCGAGACACCGGAGGCGATACCGAAGTCGATGACCCGCGGCCCGTCCTCCACCACCAGCACGTTCGAGGGCTTCAGGTCGCGGTGGACGAGCCCGGCGCCGTGGATCGACTGCAGCGCCTCCGCGACGCCCGCCGCCAGCCAGCGCACCGCCTGGGCCGGCATCGGCCCGCACTCGTTCACTATTTCCTCGAGGGAGGGCGCCGGCACGTACGCGGTGGCCAGCCACGGCACGGCCGCGCGCGGGTCGGCGTCGACCACGGCCGCCGTGTAGAAGCCGGAGACCGCTCGCGCGGCCTCCACCTCACGAGTGAAGCGGACCCGGAACAGCTGGTCCTCGGCGAGCTCGGTCCTGACCGTCTTGATCGCCACGCGCCGGCCCGAAGCCGAGCGCGCGAGATAGACCAGCCCCATGCCACCGGCACCCAGCCGTCCCAGCACCTCGAACGGCCCGATCCGCCGCGGATCGTGCTGTGTCAGCTGATCCACCACTTGCCTGCCACCTCCCCGTACGAGCCACGTCATCCACGTATGAACGCAGCCCCGTGCAGCGTCTCACCACCGCACCGCCATGGCGGCACGCACCCCGATTCTTCCTGTCCGGGCCACAGGTTGCGAACCCGGGGGCGGAACGGGGTGTCTCGGGACATAATCACCGGCCCCGTACCTGGAGTACGGCGAACGACGCCCCTTGATTGTCCGTGACGACGGCCGCCCTTCCGTACGAGGTGCCGAAAGGGGGCGCCTGCACACGTCCGCCGAGCCGGTTCACCGTACCGAGAACCGCGTCGACGTCCTCCACTCCGAAGTGGACGAGGAAGTGCGGCGGCATCTCGGCCGGGAAGACACCGGAGACCGGGGCGCGGCCGAAGTCGGGCGAGGCGTCGGGGCCGAACAGGGCTTCGTGGAACAGGGTGCCGTAGAAACGGTCGACGGTTTCCGGGTCCCGCGCGTACAGCTCGGCCCAGCAGAAGGAGCCCGGCTCGTGCCGCTTGCCGAAACCGGGGTGGGTGCCCGCCTGCCACAGGCCGAAGACCCCGCCCTCGGGGTCGGTCGCGAGGGCGGTCGTGCCGTAGGGGCCCAGTTGGGTGGGCGCGGTGATCACCTGCCCGCCCGCCGCCTGGATCCGGGCCGCGAGCGCGGCGGCGTCCGGAGTCGCGAAGGACACCGTCCAGACGGTCGGCATCCGCCCGTCCCGCTTGGGTGTGAGGGCGGCGACGGGCTCCCCGTGATGGCGCGCCCACACGCCCTCCGCCTGCGGCCCGAACCCCTCCCCGAAGGTCCAGCCGAACAGCTCACCGTAGAAACGCCTGCCCGCCTCCACATCGGGAAGCTGCGCGTCGACCCAGCAGGGGACGCCCTCCGGGTAGGCGTGCGTTGCGTCGGACGCCCGGGATACGGCCATGCGGCCAAGTTAACGGCCTTTCATCCACTCCGCGCGACGGCCCGGACACTCCCAGACGTCTCCCAGGGCCCCCACTCGCCGCCCGCTCTCCCCCACGCACCCCATTTGCAGTCGGCCGAATCGCGCTCCGATCACCCCTCGGTAAGCTGACGGCATGACAGGACAAGTGCGTACCGTCGACGGCCGCGTGGCCGGACGGCGAGGGCAGGCGACCAGGCAGAAACTGCTCGACTGCCTCAGTGAAATGCTCAGCTCGTCGCCGTACCGGGACGTCAAAGTCATCGATGTCGCCCGGAAGGCGGGCACGTCGCCGGCGACTTTCTACCAGTACTTTCCGGACGTCGAAGGCGCCGTCCTGGAGATCGCCGAGCAAATGGCCGCGGAGGGCGCCGGGTTGACCCAGCTCCTCGAGGGGCGCTCCTGGGTCGGCAAGGCCGGCTGGGCGACCGCGCAGGAACTCGTTGACGGTTTCCTGGAGTTCTGGCGGAAGAACGAGGCGATTCTGCGCGTCGTCGACCTGGGCGCCGCCGAGGGCGACAAACGCTTCTACAAGATCCGCATGAAGATCCTGAACTCGGTGAACAACTCCCTCGCGGACTCCGTCTCCGAGCTCCAGTCCAAGGGCAAGGTCGACAAGGACGTGAACCCCGCGGCGATCGCCGGTTCGCTCGTCGCGATGCTCGCCGCGGTGGCCTCGCACCAGAAGGGCTTCCAGACCTGGGGCGTCAAACAGGCCGAACTGAAGCCGAACCTGGCGCTGTTGGTACACCTCGGGGTGACCGGGAAGAAGCCGACCAAGTAGCGCGACCGTATCTCTTGGGGTCCTTTCGGCCCACATCCTGTCATGCGGGCGGCAGTTCACTTCGTGGACTGCCGCCCGCTGCGCTGTGCGCCGCGGCGCACGACGCGAAACAGCCTGATCTCCCGATCGATCCGCGCCTGGTACGTGGCATACGGCGGCCAGAACGCCAGCACCGCCTTCCAGGCCGCGTCCCGCTCCTCCCCCTCCAGCAGACGGGCCCTCACGGGGATGTCCTCGCCCTGCCAGCTGATGACGGCGTCCGGATGGGCGAGAAGGTTGGCGGTCCAGGCCGGATGATCGGGGCGCCCGAAGTTGGACCCGACGAGAATCCAGCTGCCCTCCCCCTCCGGCATACAGGCCAGGGGCGTACGCCGCTCCAGCCCGCTTCGGGCGCCCCGCACGGTCAGCACGATCCCCGGCAGCAGCTGCGCGCTGAGCAGCACCTTGCCGCGGGTCAGCCGGTGCACCGCGCGGTCCATGGCAGGGATGAGGTGCGGGGCGATCCGGGCGAAGGCCCGCGTCGAGGAGACCTTCTGCACACTCCGTACGACGGCCCGCGACCGGATTCCGGGCGCCATCAGACCGCCACCTCCGCCCCGTCGAAGAGCCGCGCCGCGTCGGCGGCGTACGCCCGTAGCCGGTGCACGGGCCCGAAGAGCAGTTCGTCGCCGGCCGCGCGCTTGAAGTACAGCTGGGCCTCGTGCTCCCAGGTGAAGCCGATGCCACCGTGCAGCTGGATCGCCTCGGCGGCGGCCGTGCTCAGCGCCTCCAGGCCCTGGGCGAGCGCGAGCCCGCCGACCCGCTCACCCCCGGCCCCTGCGGCCCAGGCGGCGTAATACGCGGCGGACCGCGCCGCCTGCACCCGCACGTACACGTCCGCGAGCCGGTGCTTCACCGCCTGGAAGGACCCGATCGCCCGCCCGAACTGCTCCCGCTGTCGCACGTAGGCGACGGTCCGCTCCAGCGCCCGGTCCGCGGCCCCCACGGCTTCGACGGCGAGCACGGCGGCGGCTGTGTCCCCGACGGAGGCGAGCGCGCCGAGCACGTCGCCGTCCTCCTCGCCGAGCAACTCGGCCCGGACCTGACGCAGTTGCACCCGACCCTGGGCCCGCGTCTCGTCCAACGACGTCTGCCGCATCCGTACGAGCCCCTGGGCGCCCTCCGTCACCAGGAAGATCCGCGTCCGGGCCCGGGCGAACCCCCCGGTGTGCGCGGCGACCAGCAGGAGCCCGGCGCTGTGCCCGTCGAGGACGCGTTCCACCTCCCCGTAGAGGCGCCAGCCGCCCTCCTCGCCCGGCCGGGCCTGTACGCCCCCGGCCCGGCCGCCGCCCGCCCAGTCCCCGCCGTTGTCGCCGACCAGGCCGAGCGCGGTGGGGAGCCCGGCGCCCGGTACCGCGAGGGCGGCGGTCAGCTCACCGGCCGCGATCCTGGGCAGCAGTCCGGCGCGCTGGGCGTCGGTGCCGAGGGCGAGGATCAGCGGGGCCGCGAGGGCGGCCGTGGCGAGCAGCGGCGAGGGCGCGAGGACCCGCCCCGACTCCTCGCAGGCGAGGGCGAGGTCGGCGAACGAGCAGCCGACCCCGCCGTACGCCGTGGGCAGGGCGAGCCCCGGCAGCCCGAGCTGCTGTGCGAGGGTCTCCCAGAGCCCGGCGTCGTGTCCGGCCCCGGTGCGCACGGCCGACCGCACCTCCTCCGGACCGCAGCGCTTGAGCAGGAGCTCCCGCAGGGTGCGGCGGATCTCGTCCTGTTCAGCGGTGAAACGGGCGTCCATGGCCAGGCCCCTTCTCCCGATCTGACGGTCCGTCACATTAGCGCCGTGCGGTACGGATGCCCAGAGCCACGACGGCCTCCCGCACGCCACCACATCTGATGTACCGTCAGATTCATGACTCCGGGGAAGCGCAAGGTCGCCGTCGTGGGTGTCTCCCTCTCGGACTGCGGTCGCGTGGACGACGCGACGCCCTATGCCCTGCACGCCCAGGCCGCCAGGCGCGCGCTGGCGGACGCGGGGATGGACCGCTCACTGGTCGACGGGTTCGCGTCGGCGGGCCTCGGCACGCTGCCGCCGGTCGAGGTGGCCGAGTACCTGGGCCTGCGCCCCACCTGGGTCGACTCCACCGCCGTCGGCGGCTCCACCTGGGAGGTCATGGCGGCGCACGCGGCGGACGCGATCGCGGCGGGTCACGCCGAGGCCGTCCTCCTCGTCTACGGCTCGACCGCCCGCGCCGACATCAAGGCGGGCCGCCGCACCGGCAATCTCTCCTTCGGCGCCCGGGGTCCTCTCCAGTTCGAGGTCCCCTACGGCCACACCCTCATCGCCAAGTACGCGATGGCCGCGCGCCGCCACATGCACGCGTACGGCACGACACTCGAACAGCTCGCCTCGGTGGCCGTCCAGGCGCGGGCGAACGCGGCGCTGAACCCGGACGCGATGTTCCGCGCCCCGATCACCACCGACGACGTCCTGTCCGGCCCGATGATCGCCGACCCCTTCACCAAGCTGCACTGCTGTCTGCGCTCCGACGGCGGCGCGGCGGTGCTGCTGGCGGCCGAGGAGTACGTACGGGACTGCCGTACGGCCCCGGTGTGGATCCTCGGCACCGGCGAGCACGTCTCGCACACGACGATGTCCGAGTGGCCGGACTTCACCGTCTCCCCCGCGGCGGTGAGCGGACGCCTCGCCTTCGAGCGGGCGGGGGTGCGGCCCGACGAGATCGACGTGGCCGAGCTCTACGACGCCTTCACGTACATGACCCTCGTGACCCTGGAGGACCTGGGCTTCTGCGCGAAGGGCGAGGGCGGTCAGTTCGTGGAGAAGGGGCGTCTGACGGTGGGTGGGGAGCTGCCGGTGAACACGGACGGCGGCGGGCTCTCGGCCCAGCATCCGGGAATGCGGGGCCTGTTCCTCCTCGTGGAGGCCGTACGTCAACTGCGCGGGGAGGCCGGGGACCGCCAGGTCAGGAAGACGGGCGGACGCCTTCCCGAACTGGCGGTGGCCTCCGGGACGGGCGGGTGGTTCTGCTCGTCGGGGACGGTGGTGCTGGGACGGTAGGGGCCGGTGGTGCTCCGACGGTCGGCCCCGTCGGCGCTGGGGCGGACAGGGGCCGGGCAGCGGTTCAGCGTGCGGCCCAGCGGCGTCTGGCCCGGCGCAGGGCGCGGGCGTCGGAGTAGCCGAGGAGACCGGCCCTGGCGCCGGAGGGCGCGGCCGGGTGCCGGTGGAGCCGCGCGAACTGCGCCTGCCGGGCGCGGTCGACCTCATGGCGCCAGGTGGTGCCCGCCTCGGCGAGCCGGCGCTGGAGAGTTCTGGGGCTCGTCGCCAGCCGTCGCGCGACGGAGGTGAGGGAGAGGGGGGCCTCCGCGAGCACCGCGGCGGCCAGCGCCTGCTGGACGCGGTCGGGCCAGCTGGTGGGGCGCGGCTGGATGCGCGGCAGGGAGGCCGCGTGGCGCTCCATGATGGCGGCGAGGGCGGGATCGGCGGTGCGCAGCGGCAGCTCCAGATCGGCGGCGCGCAGGGTCACGCTGTCGGTGTCGGCCCCGTACGTGATCCGGGTGGTGCCGAGGAAGTCGCTGAACGTGGTGGACCTGCGTGGTGCGCGCTGCCGCAGGCTGACCTCCATGGCTCCGATCGGCCGTCCGGTCGCCCAGCGGGAGCGGGAGATCAGGTCGGACATCCCGGTCTGGATGGCCAGCTCCCGCCCCCGGTCCTCGTCCTCGGCCAGCGAGAAGGTCACCCGTACGACTCTCTCCGTGGCGGCCACGACGGCGTACTGCCCCACGCCGGTGATCAGGTCCACATACCGCCCGCTCGCCGCGTAGCCCTCCCCGAGAGTCCGTGCGGTGGTGAACAGGTAGTCGTATACGCCGAGTTGGCCGGGCGTGAAGTCGGCGCCGACGCGCAGTCCGACGTCGGGCACATCGTGGTGGTGCTCGGCCAGTACCAGGGTCCGCAGGAAGCAGTCGTTGGCGACGGTGATGTCGTCACTGTCCATGGCCCACGCCGGGATCCCCGCTTCCCGGGCGAGGCGGCCGGCCTCGTACCCGGTTCCCGCCGTTCTCGCGAGCACCATCTTCGGCAGGGCAACGCTGTACAAAACAGGCACCTCACAACACCGCGGCGGTGACTGGCGTGTTCAGCCGCGTCGCTGACACGTTCGGTCCTCCCGCACAGGCCGATCCGCGCCACATCTTAGAGGCAGCGGAAAACGCGACAGACTCTTCCGTTCCCTGGCGTCACGGGGGTGCGCCAGGGATGCGGGAGGTCAGGGCAGGACGGTGACGGGGGCCGTGTCGTTGACCGGGGTCGGGTCGCGGCGGCCGGTGGACGGCTCACTGTCCTGGAGGGCCACGCTGCCCTGCCCCGGCCCGTCGAGGCTCAGGGTGAACTCGAAGTCACGGGTCTCGCCGGGGTCGAGTTGACCCACGAGGCAGCTGTACGCCGGGCCGTCGGAGTCGCAGTACGGCTTGTACGCGTCCTCGTCGATGGCCTCCATGGGTTCTTCCAGCACGGTGCCGGGCGGCGGCGTGAACAGCAGCTTCGTACCGGCGCCGGGGATGCCGGGCCCGTTGTTGCGGACCTTGAGCCGCAGCGAGCGCTTCGTGCCGGGGCTGCCCCGCAGTTCGACGCCGAATTGTCCGCGTCCTTGAGGAACTGGATCGGCGGAATGCGTTCTGCCCTCTCGTACGGCCCGAAGCCCCTCTCGGAGACCAGCAACAACTCACCCGCCTCCTTCTGCGTCAGCCCCAACCGCCCCCGTTGGATACGCAGTAGCTCCCCCACCAACTTGCGCCCCATAGACGCCCCACCATTCGCCCCCACAACGACCACCATCCTCCCCACAACCAGCAATTTGACATCCTCCCCCTCTTAAAAGAGGGGGATTCCAACCCAGGCGGGTTGAGGTTCACGGGCGCTCGAACGGCTGGCGGCCGCTGTCACCCCTCCGGCACCGGCTGTTCGCCGGGGGCGGGGGATCCCGCCCTGTCCTGCCGCGACGTTGATGCTTGCGTTCTCATCGGCGTTGCAGGTGAAGCCGCAGGACACGCAGACGAAGTCGGCTTGGCTCTTGCGCGACTTCTTCTCGATCCATCCGCAGGCACTGCACCGCAGCGACGAAAAGGGTGCGGGCACATCCTCGACCCGGCCCGGAGCCTTCTGCTCAGTGCGCTGCCTCAGCAGGCCCCAACCCTGAGCGAGAATGACCCGGTTCAGCCCGGCCTTGTGCCGGACGTTCTTGCCAGGTTGCTCGACTGTTCCCTTTGCCGAGCGAGTCATGTTCTTGATGTTCAGCTTCTCGAACCGCACCAGGCCGCACGACCTAGCGAGCATCGTGCTGGTCTTCTCGCACCAGTCCTTGCGCCGATTCGCCTCGCACGCCTTCAGCCGGGCTACCTTCGCGTGCTCGGAGGCCTTGGCCTCACTGCCCTTCGGGGCGCGGGCTGCACGCCGCTGGTGCTTGCGGATCTGTGCGCGCTCCCTGACCGTAAGCTGCGGGCAGTTCAGCTTCCGGCCGTCGGACAGAGCGGCCGTGATGGTCACACCCCGGTCGATGCCGATGACCTCTCCCGCCGCCGGCGCCTCGATCGGCTCGGGGACGACAGCGAACGCAATATGCCACTGTCCGTTACGGAAGGTGACCCGGAACGTCTTCGCGGCGGGCAGTTGAGCACGGGTGAGGCGCAAACGCACCCAGCCACAGCCGGGCACCTTCACCCGCGCCCACCGCCGGTTCAGCCTCTGCACCACCACCGAGCGGCCCATGACCTGCTTGCCCTTGGTGTTCAGCTTCGGGCTGCCGTCCGACTCGAACTCCGGGGACACGGTCGGTACCGATGACCCGGAAGCCCTCGCGGACGTGCTTCCTGCGCCAGGTCGGCTCGCCGAACCCCGAGGTGAAGCGGGCGTTCTTGGCTGTGGCGAAGTCCTTCAGAGCCTGCTGCTGCACGTCCGCGTTCCCAGCGGCGAGCCACTCGTTCCCGCGCCGGGCCTCGGTCAGCTGGCGGCACTGCTCCGCAAAACCGGGCGCGGACCTGCGGCCGGGGCGCCAGTGCGCGTGCTGCTCCACCGCCAGGTTCCACACGTACCGGGCGTGCGCGCAGTGCAGCAGCATCTGCTGCGCCTGCACGGGCGTCGGGTACAGCCGGAAACGTGACATGCCACGAACCTAGCCACCCCGTTCTCCTCCCGCGCACGCCATCGATCAACATCACCCGTGAGAGTGACCGACATGCCCTGCCTTCCAGGGCAGCCCCCGACCACGGGGCCCTCAACTCGCCAGCACCACCAACCGCTTGAGATCGCCCTCAAGTCCGTGGAGGGAGATGACGAATCGCCCTGACGGCGACTCGCCTATCCCTGCCCCGCTCCGCGGGAGCGCGCATTCACCCCGGCCATGAAGGACCGGGCACCCTGCGCGAAAGACAGGGTGGACGCGGAGCTGCTGCACGGGGTGCTCATGGCGCAGCTTTGCCGGGCCTCCGAGTGATACTCGGGGCATGGGAACGGATCTTCACGAGCTGCTCAGGTCACTGCGGGTGTGGGACGTAGAGCTGCCCTCCTTCGACCCGGCATCCACACCCGCCGAACCACTCCCCCTGTTCACGGAGTGGTTCGCGGACGCGGTCGCGGCGGGGCAGAGCGAACCGCACACGATGTCGCTGGCGACGGCGGACGAGGACGGGCTGCCCGACGTCCGGATCGTGATGCTGCACGGCGCGGACGCGGACGGCTGGGCCTTCGCGAGCCATGTCACCAGCCGCAAGGGCCGCCAGCTGGCCACGCGCCCGTACGCGGCTCTGGGGTTCTACTGGCCCGCCCAGGGCCGTCAGATCCGGCTGCGGGGGCCGGTCGAGGTCGCCCCGGCCGAGGAGGGGCAGGCGGATCTGCACGCCCGTTCGACGGGGGCGCTGGCCGCCGCTCTCGTGGGCGGGCAGAGTGAAGTGCTGGGTTCCGTAGCGGAGTTGGGGCGGGTCTCGGACGAGGCCTGGGACCGCGCTCAGCGCGAGCCCGACGCCCCTGCCCCGACGTGGACCCTCTACCGCCTCCGGCCGGAAGAGGTGGAGTTCTTCCAGGGCGACGCGAGGCGTCGGCACGTACGGCTCGTCTACCGCCGTACGGAACCTTCCCCGGAGGGCGGAGGCTGGCGCAAGGAACTGCTCTGGCCCTGAGACTCGGGACCGGTCAGGTGGGCCTGGGCGCACTTGCGGAAGGCCGTCACGAGTCGGCTGCGGTCGTCGGCGCGGGTCGCGAGCACGACGTGGCTCGGTTCGACGCCGTGCAGGGGGACCGTGGTGAGGTCGGGGCGGATTCTGTCGACGCGCGGGTCGGCCGGGACGATGGCCACGGCCTGCCCGGAGGCGATGAATTCGAACTTGTCCTCCAGGGCCTCGATGAGCGGACCGTCGGGCGCCCGGCTGCCGTCGGGGCGCGGATCGACGCGCCAGAACGCGTTCCAGGACGAGTCGGACACCCGGGGCAGGGGTTCGTCGGCGATGTCGTCGAGGGTGACGGATTCCTTGCCGGCCAGGCGGTGGTCGACGGGGACGAGGAGCACGCGGGGCTCGTCGTAGAGGATCGTGACGTGGAGCCGGTCGGTCCGCATCGGGAGGCGGGTCACCGCCACGTCCACCCGGTGCTCGACCAGGGCCGCGTGGGCGTCGTTCCACACGAGGTGCTGGGCGACCACCTCGGCGTCCGGGTGCAGCCGGCGCATCTCGCGCACCGCCGGGGTGACGATGATGCCGGAGGTGTAGCCGATGGTGACACGGCCGGGCTGGGCGGCGGCCCGGGTGCGCGCCGCGGCCTGAGTGGCCGAGCGCAGCAGCGCCTTGGCCTGGGGCAGGAAGACCTCGCCGGCCTCGGTGAGCCGACTGCCCTGCGGGGTACGGTCCAGCAGCCGGGCGCCGAGCTGCTGTTCGAGGCGGCGGATCTGCCGGCTCAGGGACGGCTGGGCGATGCACAGGGCGGTGGCGGCACGGCCGAAGTGCCGGTGCTCGGCGACGACCGTGAAATACCGCACGAGCCGCAGGTCGAGGTCGACCGGAGGCGAAGGCTGCTGCTGCGGTGACGAGTCGGACGTCATGCCTTGATGGTATTCCCCGCGACTGGCGACTGACCGCAAGTCTTCACCATTGACCTGCGGTGATACCTGAAACGCATGTGCCGTTGCGCAACAGGCCTTGGACGCGGAACCCCACGTGGCCACACGGTGGATCCGCAACCACCGGGCGGAGAACCGCCGGGCCGGACCTCATCGCCTTTTTGGAGTGCACCATGCGTGTGTTCGTCACCGGAGCCACCGGATTCGTCGGCAGCGCCGTCGTACGCGAACTGCTGGACGCGGGACACCGGGTTCTCGGCCTCGCCCGCTCGGACCGGGCCGCCGCGTCGCTGACGGCCGCGGGGGCGGAGGTGCACCGCGGCGCCCTCGACGACCTCGACAGTCTGGGGGCGGGCGCGGACGCGGCGGACGGCGTGATCCACACGGCGTTCCAGCACGGCTCCTCCGATTTCGCGGCCGCCGCCCGGGCGGAGATCCGTGCCGTCCAGACGCTCGGCGAGACGCTCGTGGGGTCCGGTCGGCCCTTCGTCGTGACCTCCGGGACCGCCGGTCTCACGCTCGTGCCGGGCCGTGTCGCGACCGAGGACGACGAGCAGGATCTCTCCTCGCCCGCGGCGGCCCGGATCCCGGCGGAGGCGGCGGCGCTGTCGTTCGCCGAGCGCGGGGTGCGGGCCTCGGTGGTGCGGCTGCCGCCGTCGGTGCACGGCGAGGAGGACCACGGTTTCGTCCCGCAGATCATCGCCGTCGCCCGCGCGAAGGGCGTCTCCGCCTACCCCGGCGACGGCTCCAACCGCTGGGCCGCCGGGCACCGGCTCGACGCCGCGCACCTGTACCGGCTGGCCCTGGAGGAGGCGCCCGGCGGCGCGCGGCTGCACGCGGTCGGCGACGAGGGCGTACCGGTCCGCGACATCGCCGAGGCCGTCGGCCGGTACCTGAAGCTGCCGGTGGCCGCCGTCCCCCGCGAGGAGGCGGCCGACCACTTCGGCTGGCTCGGACACTTCTTCGCGATGGACGTCCCGGCGTCGAGCGCCCTCACGCAGAAGCAGTTGGGATGGCACCCCGAGCGACCCGGCCTCGTCGAGGACCTCGAAGAGGGCCACTACTTCACGAAGTCGTAGACGGCGAAGTCGGCCACGGGGCGGTAACCGATGCGCTGGTAGAGGCCGTTGCTCGTCGGATTGGCGAGGTCGGTGAAGAGGAGTACCTCGTCCGCTCCGGTGGCCAGCGCGGCCCTGCTGACCTCGGCGGTGGCGGCCCCCGCGTAGCCGCGTCC
Source organism: Streptomyces olivochromogenes (assembly GCF_001514115.1). Classification (GTDB taxonomy): domain Bacteria; phylum Actinomycetota; class Actinomycetes; order Streptomycetales; family Streptomycetaceae; genus Streptomyces; species Streptomyces olivochromogenes. Next base: position 320,531 of record NZ_KQ948458.1, on the reverse strand, counting down.
GCGCAGGGGTGCCGGGGTGTAGACGGGGGCGACCCGGATCTGCCCGGCGATCAGGGGGGTCGCTCCGGCCATGGCCACCGGCGTACCGTCCGGCGTCTCCCAGAGCGTGACACCGCCGTACGCGAGTCGGCTCTCGGCCCAGCGGTCCGGGTCCTGCCGCTCGTTCCGCTCGAAGATCCCGGCGAACTCGGAGTACCAGCGCGCGACGAGCGCGTGGTCGCTCTCGCCGGCCACCCGGGCGCGGCCCGGCGGAACGGGCGTCGGCGGCGTGAGCGTACCGAGCCGGTACAGCCGTTCCCTTCTCCTGAGTTGGGCCCGCGCGCCGGTGTGGCGCTCCCAGGCGGCGGCGAACTCGGCGGCCGTGTCCACCGGACCGCCGACGCCCGGGAACGAGTACCCCTCGTCCGCGAGCCGCGCGGCCAGCGCGTCGACGTCTTCCGCCGGGAGGTCGGTGACGTTGAGCTGGTACGGCGGGGTGTGGAACAGCACGGCCGACACCCCACCGACCCCGTCGTTCTCCCTGTCCCCGTCCCCGTCGGCGAACCGGCCGAAGAACGGTGCGTCCTCCCCGTACACGTCCGGCCCTCGTCTGCGCAGCGCGTCGGTCACGGACAGCGCCACGGTGTGCGCCGCGGGCCGCGAGCGCAGGAAGTCCCCCGCGCTCGTGAGGAATTCGTCCAGATCGTGGGTGAACACCCAGCCGTGCGCGTCACGAGTCATGCCGGGCATGATCCCGCTCATCCCCTGCCAGCCGCCTCCGGTTTTCCGGCGTGACCGTGTAGGCCGTTCGCTCCCGTGCTGGTGCACGGGTGGACACCGTCGGTGACCATCCAGGTGTGCCCCCCGGCGGTGAAATACATCGGTATGTCCGGGGCACGCGAACGGAGCAACTGGACATGCGGTATCGAATCGCCGCCCTCGTCATGGCGAGCGCACTGGCCACGGCGGTCCCTGCCATAGCGGTCCCGGCCGACGCGACTCCCCCACGGATCGCACCCGACAGCGCGGGGCCGAAACCCCCCGGGCCGACGCCTCCCCCCGGAACGACACCTCCGCCCGGGGCGCCGAACGGCGAGGCCTGGGCATGGACCCAACTGACCAGCAACGGCACCCAGATCCGGTACGTGTCCACGGACACCAGCCAGACGTGTCCCGTCGTGCGCTACACCCTGGGAGTGAACCGGAATCCGCACTCCCTGCATCGGGTGAGCACTCCCGGCCCGACGTCACAGTTCCCGACCACCGTCTGTGAGCTGAGGGTGCCCCTCACGGCCTCCAACGCGGTGCTCGAGCAGACATCGATCCAGGCGGCCACGGTGCATCCCGCGAACCGTCAGCTCCCCTTGCCGAAGTGGACCTCGAACACCCGTCCCAGCAAGATCGCCGTCATCGGCGACGCGGGCTGCGAGGTCCCGGCGACCGGTCCCGTGCAGAACTGCGCGAACCATCAGACCGGCTGGCCCTTCCAGCGGATCGCGGACAGCGCGGCCACCGTGACGAAGCCGGATCTCGTGATCCACACCGGCGACTACCTCTATCGGGAGGACCCCAGCAGGGAGAACGACAAGGCGGCGAATCCGGGCTGCACGACGTTCGCCGACAGAGCCAGTTGGGACTGTGTGATCGCCGACTTCTTCAGGCCCGCCGAAAAGCTGCTGGCCGCGGCGCCGATCGCGTTGACCCGGGGCAACCACGAAGACTGCACGACGCATCCGGGCGGCGCGGGCGGCGCGTGGTTCCGCTACCTCGCCGACGATCTCCGCTCCAACGGATCGTGCAGCGTGTACCCGGCGCCCTCGCTGATCCCTGCCGGCACCCTGACCCTCGCGTCCGTGGACTCCTCGTTCGCCGACCCGAGCGACAACGGAAGCACAGCCCAGCGGGGCATCTACGCCAGGCAGTTCCAAGCCGTGAACCAGGCCGCGCTCCAGAGCCCCGCCAACGACTTCTTCGTGGTCACGCACAAGCCGCTGTGGATGGTGAAAGCGTCCGGTAACCCGCCCAACTCGGCGGAATGGCTGACTCGCGTCCTCGACGCGGCCGTCGCCGACACCTCCCTGCACCGGCTGGCGGACAACGTGCGACTGGTGCTGTCGGGGCACATCCATCTCTACCAGATGCTCGATTTCAACTCCCCGCGCCCGCCCCAGCTGACCGTGGGCTCCTCGGGCGGAACACTCGACAACGGCCCGGACGACACCAAGGTCGTCGGACAGCTGATCGGCACGCAGCCCCCGCAGGCCGTCACACAGTCGATCACCCAGGAACAGAACCCGCCGCAAAACCTGGCAGGGGTCTTCGGATACGCGGTCCTCAACGACAACGCCGGGACCTGGAACCTCACCTTCCATGACACGGCCGGTGCCGTACGGGGCAAGACCTGTGCGCTGAGCGCGAGCAAGACCAACAAGTCGTTCGCCTGCCATTGAGGCAGACCGACAGGTCAAAGAGCAGACCGGCAGGTCAAAGAGTCGGGACCGGGCCCTACCGGGGCCCGGAGCCCGTCACCGGCAGCGTCGGCTCCGGGTCCGTCGCGATCCGTGCGTGCAGGTGGACGTCCCGGAACGCGTCGTGGCGCCCCGACTCGAACATCGCCTCCCGCAGCGTCCCCTCGTACGGGAACCCGCACCGCTCGGCGATCCGGCAGGACGCGTCGTGGCCGAGGGCGTGGCCCAGTTCGATGCGGTGCAGACGGACGGCGCCGAAGGCATAGCGGGCGGCGAGGGCGAGGGCACGGGTGGCGACCTGCCGGCCGCGTGCCTCCGGAAGGACCCAGTAGCCGACGATGCCGACGCGTATGACGTGGTTGATGTCGTTGACGCCTATGTGACCCAGGGTCGTACCGGTGGCCGCGTCCGTGATGCAGAAGGTGACAGCGGTGCCGTCGGCGACGGCCTCGGCGCGCGAGCGGAGCGAGTCGCGGGCGCTGCCCAGATCCCGGACGATCTTGACCGGGGTGTTCCAGCGCTGGAACTCCGGGTCGGACAGCCCGCGCAGCCAGGTCGCGACATCGGCCTCGGACTCCGGGTCCCAGGGGCGCAGCCGCAGACCGTGGCCGTCGAGCACGGGAAAGGGATGGGCGAGGGACTTCTCGTGAACGTCGGGCATCCGGCCATTATTCACGGGGCCCAGAGGGGTTCAGGAAGCGATTTTCGACACGGAGGAAGGTGATGGGTCGGCGGAGGAAGGAGGTGGGACAGCGCCGGACCGTGGTCGGAACACGGGCACCCCCGCCCTGAACGTGACCTCCAGCCCCATCCCGATCCGCAGCGCGTCGCCCTCGCACTCCACCACCTCGGTCATCATCCGCGGCCCCTCCGCGAGGTCGACGACCGCGGCGACGTAGGGCACCCGCTCGCCGAACGGCGGGAGGTCGTTGCGGTGCACGACGGACCAGGTGTAGAGCGTGGCGTGCCCGCTCGCGGGCCGCCAGCGCACGTCCTCGCTCCAGCAGTGCGGGCAGAACTCCCGGGGGTAGTGGTGGGCCCGGTCGCAGCCCGCGCAGTGGCGGATCAGCAGTCGGCCCTCCGCCGCCGCGTCCCAGTACGGCCGGGTGAAGGCATCGACTTCGGGCAGATCGAATCGCACCCCGTCCGATACACGCGCCCCGTCCGATACACGCGCCCCATCAGATACACGCGCCCTGTCCGCCGCACGCTCCCCGCTCACGAGCGCACCCCGGCCCCGATCGACCCGCGCCTCACGCGAACAGCCCGATCGCACTGTCCAACGACCACGTCTGCCATCCCATCCCGAAGAAGGCGACGACCGAGATCAGCGCCATCATCGCGTTCTGCCCCTGCTCGGCCCAGTCGTGGATCATGAGGGTGAAGTACAGGACGTTGAGGAGCAGTCCGCCGACCAGTGCGATCGGCGTCAGGAACCCGGCCACCAGTCCCAGCCCGAGGGCCAACTCCGCGTACACGACGACGTACGCCATCGTCCGCGGCCGGGGCGCGACCACGGCGTCGAAGCCGGAGCGCACCGCGTTCCACCGGTGCTTGCCCGCGACGTCCGCCGCCCACGCGATCCCGGTCCCCCGCTCGAACCAGCCCTTCTTGTCCTTGTGCCGCCAACTCTCCAGCCACCACAGCCCGAGCCCGATCCGCAGCACGGCCAGCCACTCCGCTCCGCCGAGCCAGATCGTGTCCATGGCAGTCCACGCCCCCTTCGGTATCTGACGGTACGTCAGTTCAGCGCACGGAGGACGCCCGCGCAAGAGGTGGGACCGCGAAGTGCTGCGGTTCCCGGTCGGCCCGGCACTGAAGGACTACGCCCCACGGCCTTGTCCAGGTCGGCGGTAGTTCCCGCGACGGACCCCCTGGGTCGTCATCGCAGGTGACGACCCCGATCCCGCCCGCCGCCTAGCGTGCTGCACATGATCGGAATCGCCAGGCGGCCGCCTGGCGTCCCGTTCACCTCCTCCTTCACGCCGATCCAGGGATTTGTCATGCCCAAAACAGCACTCGGCGCGGTCGGTCCGGCAGCCCTCACCCTCCTCCTCGGTCTGTGGGGGATCAGGCGCGAGAACAGCATGTGGCGCGACGAGGCGGCGACATGGCAGGTGGCCCACAGGACCCTTCCCGAGATCTGGCACCTGCTGGACCAGGTCGATGTCGTCCACGGCCTCTACTACCTGTTCATGCACGGCGTTTTCGCCGTCTTCGGAGACAGCCTCCTCGCCCTGCGACTGCCCTCCGTTCTGGCCATGTCCGGGGCCGCCGCCCTGGTCACCCTCCTGGGGGACCGCCTGGCCGACCGGTGCACAGGGCTGGCCGCGGGACTGGCTTTCGCCCTGATCCCCGCGGTTCAGCAGTATGCGCAGGAGGGACGTCCCTACGCTCTGGTCGCGGCCTGTGTGGCACTGGCCTGCCGGCTGCTGGTCGCGGCGGTCGACAGCCCGGACGCCGGCCACTGGGTCGCGTACGGCATGGCTGTGCTCACGGGTGCGCTGCTCAACTGGTTCTCGCTCCTGGTGCTGTTCGCACACGCGGTGACGATCGCCCTCGCCCGCCTGCCCCTCGCGATCGTCCTGCGATGGGCGGCCGTCTCGTCCGCCGCCGCGATCGGCGCGCTGCCCCTCGTCATCGCCAGCAAGGCGCAGTCGGGACAGGTCGCCTGGATCCCCCCGGTCAATCAGAGCAAGCTGCTCGGCCTCTTACTGACACTGCTCGCCGGCGCGCTCTGCGCATGGTTCGCACGCCCGAGGGGGCGCCACCGCACGCCCAGCGGCGCCCGACTCCCGCTCACCGCGGTCGCCCTGCCACTGCTTGCCCTTCCTCCACTCGTGCTGCTCGTCGTCTCTCTGGCCCATCCCGTCTATCTGACTCGCTACGTCCTGTTCGGCCACCTCGGGCTCGCCCTCCTCATCGGCGCGGCGTGCCGCGCACTCGCGTTCCGCCTCCGCACGCCACCTCGCCGGCTGATCGTCGTGGTCATGGCTCTCGCCTTTCTCGGGCTGCTGCCCGTCGAGCTGTCACTGCGCAGTGCGGCCGGCCGAGTCGACGACGTGCTGTCCACCGCCGAGAACGTCGCCGCGGTCCGTGAGGCGGGAGACGTGGTGCTGTACATCCCCGCGGCACGTCGTGACACCGCCCTCGTCTCGCCGGCCGAATTCACCGGGATCAGAGATCTGGCGCTGGTCCGCGACCCGCTGGAATCCGGCACCTTGAACGGCGTGGAGGGCACCCCGGAACAGATAACCAACGCCATGCTGGCCGTACGTCGCATCGTCGTCGTCAGCGACGAGAACGCATCCGCCACCACCGAACGCGACCGGGCCAAACGGCGCGTCCTGCAGGCGCACTTCGTCCGCTGCTCCGAAACCGACGAACGCGGCCGCCGGGTCACGGTGTACGAGCGCCGCCCCAGCCCCATACGTCGGGTACGCCGGATCGGTGAACGGGTTCCCGGCCGGGCCGCTGCCAGAATCTGCGAACCCGTGCCCTTCACCCCTCACCATCCTTCGAACACAACCAAGTGACCTACGCCACCGGCCCCACCCACTCCTCCTACAGCCGTGATCAGTTCGCAACCGATTCCGGTCTTGACCGAGACCTATCAAGTGACGACGTGATTACGCTCGCGCACATGGCCGACTCGACTGCTTCCTCGACACCCCGCCCGGTGCCGTCCCACGAAGACCGCCCCGTGTACGTCATCGGCGGCGGCCCCGGGGGACTCGCGACGGCGTACGCGCTGCGCGCCCAGGGCGTACGGGCCGTCGTACTGGAGAAGTCCGACCAGGTCGGAGCGTCCTGGCGGCGCCACTACGACCGGCTGCACCTGCACACGACCCGGCGACTGTCCGGCCTGCCCGGCCTCGCGATGCCGCGCTCCTTCGGGCGGTGGGTCTCACGCGACAACGTGGTGCGCTACCTGGAGAAGTACGTCGAGTACCACCAGCTGGAGATCGTCACGGGCGTCGAGGTCTCGCGCGTCGAGCCCGCCCCGGGCGGCGACGGCTGGCTGTTGCACGCCACCGGCGGCCGCGAACTGACCGGCAGCGCCGTGGTCGTCGCCACCGGCCACAACCACACCCCGCGCCTGCCCGACTGGCCCGGCCGCGACACGTACACCGGCGAACTCCTGCACGCCGGCGACTACCGCAACCCCACCCCCTACGCCGGCCGTGACGTCCTCGTCGTCGGTGTCGGCAACACGGGCGCCGAGATCGCCGTGGACCTGGTCGAGGGCGGCGCCTCCCGGGTACGGCTCGCCGTGCGCACCGCGCCGCACATCGTGCGCCGCTCCACGGCGGGCTGGGCCGCCCAGTTCACCGGGATCCTCGTACGGCGGCTGCCGGTGCGCCTCGTCGACGCACTCGCCGGGCCGATGGCCAAGCTCAGCGTGCCGGACCTGGCGGCGCAGGGGCTGCCCCGCCCCGACACCGGCCTCTACTCCCGCGTCAACGACGGCTCCATCCCCGTCCAGGACGTCGGCCTCATCAACGCCGTCCGCAAGGGGCAGGTCGAGGTCGTGGCCGCGGTGGAGGGTTTCGAGGAGGACAAGGTCGTCCTCGCCGACGGGAAGCGGATCGACCCGGACGTCGTGATCGCCGCGACGGGGTACGCACGCGCCCTGGAGGGCATCGTCGGCCACCTCGACGTCCTCGACGGGCGTGGCCGCCCGGTCGTGCACGGCGCCCGCACCCCGAAGAAGGCACCCGGCCTCTACTTCACCGGCTTCACCAACCCCATCAGCGGCATGTTCCGCGAACTCGCCCTCGACGCGGAGAAGATCGCGAAGGCGGTCGCGAGGGCCGCGCAGAAGGCGGAGAGGGCGGCGGAGAAGGCGGCGTCGAAAGCCGGGGCGAAGACGGGAGCGAAGTCGGGAGCGGAGTCGGGAGCGCGCGACACGGGGGACACCCGCGCCGCGCGCTGAGTCACCGCATCACTGAGCGTTGCTCACTGCCGCTGAGTCACCGTCAGTTGACTGCGAGCGACGCCGTGTTGTTCGTGGTGTCCGGGTCGAAGGCGAAGTCGCCGAACTCGGGGTGGATGCTGACCTCACCGGTCGTGCCGGGCACCGCCGCGTCGATCCGCAGCTGGAAGGCGTACGTGCGCTCGGTGTTCTCGGACACCCAGTACGGCAGAGCGCAGTCGTAGCGCGGGGCGCCCGTCCGCTTCTCGTAGTACCCGCCCGTGAGGGTGTGCGGGACACAGTCCGCGGGGACGCCGGTGACCGTCGTGCCGGTCGGGACGATCAGCCTGACCTTGGCGGCCGGGTCGCCGGAGCCGAGGTTCGCGAACCAGGCCGGACCGTTGTTCTTGAAGGTGAGCGGGGCGGTCACCGTCTGGCCCGCCGTACCGGTGACCGCGGCGCCGGTCACCGAGAAGTCGGCGGTGTTGTCCGTGCCGATCTGGAGAGCCGCGTAGTTGTCGCGGCTCGCGAGGTCGGTCGCGCCGTCGGCCGGGTCGACACTGATGTCCAGCCGGTCGTTCAGCGCGTGCCGCGCGATCGCCAGCTGCAGCGGCGCGGGCAGCTCGAAGGAGTCACCGGGGGCCAGCACCTGGTCGAACGTGCAGGTCGCGCCTGTCATCGGCGCGTACTCGTCACCGCCCGACCGCGTGTAGGTGCAGGCGTCGTACTTGTTCAGGAAGTCCAGCCCGTACGACGCCGTCATCTTCACCGTGACGCCGTGCGCGCTCTCGTTGCCCTTGTTGGTCAGCGCGAAGGGGATCGTCGCGGTGCCACCCGGCTGCGCGTGCTCGACGCCGGCCACGGGGGCGAGGGACAGGTCGGGGCCCGAGGCGACCGTGAAGTCGGTCTCGAAACTGTCCTCGGGCGCGGTGAGCGTGCCGTCGGGGCCACCGGTGGCCGTCGCCCCGTAGGTGATCCTGCCCTGCGCCCCGGCCTGCGCACCGTCGGCCGCGCGGATCCCGAGGTGGATCTGCTGGCTGTAGTCGGGCCCGATCACGGGCACGTCCGGCACGCTGCACACCGCGGTCGTCCCGTTCGGCGCGCAGTTGTCCGGCCAGGTCACCTCTCCGACCCCGGCCAGCCCGGAGGCGTCGACGGTCACCTTGCCGTCGGTCACCGTGAAGTGGCTGTTGTCGTGGTAGATCCCCACGTCGATCGTCCGGCTCTGCGGCGCGCCGCCGTCCGTGCCGAGCGGCAGGGCCTGCGTGGAGGGCGCGTTGATCCACAGCTGGTCGGACTCGGTCGCGGCCGACGCGGGGGCGGCGGCGAGCCCCGCGGTGACGAGTCCGGCCGCGAGCGTCGTACAGGCTCCGAGCCGCAGCGCGCGGCCGAGAGAGACAGGTCTCATGACATCCCCAAGAGTGCGAAGAAAAGCGAGGAAAAGGACAGGTGCGGTGGCTTCACCGGCGCGAGCCGACAGGGCCATGTCATAGACGATCAGCGGGAGTTGATGGTTGTGCGGCACCCCGACGGGTTCCGGCCCCTCGCGCGGCGGGTACGAACCGGGTCCCCGCCGCACAAGGTTCCGCGCAACGTTCCACACAAGGCTCCACACAAGGTTCCGCGCAACGTTCCGCACAACGCCCCGCATGGCCTTCCGCACGACCGGCCGCGCGGCTGCCGACCTCCGAGAACCGCCCGCCGTCCAGCCTTTTGCTTGCACGACGGTTCCTGACGCGGCGTCAGTTAAGTAATCTGACAGAGCGTCAGTTAATTGGCTGTCACACAGGAGCGGGCGGACCGATGCTTGGATCAACCCACGGCACCCTCACCACCGACTCCCGCCGGGCCCGCGTCATCGCCTGCGGCGAGCAGCCCTCACCCGTCGTGCACGGCCGCCCGGCCGACGTCGACGACCTGGACGTCAGCGGCCGTCCGCTGTACGCCGACGTACCCGATCTGGACCGCTTCTTCCGTCCCGAGTCCGTGGCCGTCGTCGGCGCCTCGGACGCCGAGGGCCGGCCGAACACCGGCATCACCCGGCAGCTGATCGCCTGGGCCGAGCGGGTCGGCGCCCGGCTGCACCCCGTGCACCCCACCCGTCAGTCCGTCTTCGGCATCCCCTGCTCCCCTTCCCTCGCCGACCTGCCCGAGCAGATCGATCTGGCCGTGCTCCTCGTCGGCGACCCGCTCCCCGTGATCGGGGAACTGGCCGAGGCCAAGGTGAAGTTCGCCGTCGCGTTCGCCTCCGGGTTCGCCGAGACCGGGGCCGAGGGCGCCGCCGCGCAGGCCCACCTCGCCGCCGCCGTCCGCCGCGCCGGCCTCCGGCTTCTCGGGCCCAACACCAACCTCAACGCCTTCGAGAAGTTCCGCGACGATCTCGACGGTCCCGCGATCGCCCTCATCACCCAGTCCGGACACCAGGGCCGGCCGGTGTTCGCGATGCAGGAGCTGGGCGTACGGCTCTCCCACTGGGCGCCCACCGGCAACGAGGCCGACCTCGAGACCGCCGACTTCATCTCCTACTTCTCCGAGCAGCCGGAGATCGGCGCGATCGCCTGCTACGTCGAGGGGCTGAAGGACGGCCGCTCCTTTCTGCTCGCCGCCGACCGCGCCGCCCGCCGCGGAGTGCCCGTCGTCGCCGTCAAGGTCGGCCGCACCGAGACCGGCGCCCGCACCGCCGCCTCACACACCGGCAAGCTGACCGGCGCCGACACGGTGGTGGACGCGGCGATGCGGCAGTACGGCGTGATCCGCGTCGACGGCCTCGACGAACTCCAGGACACCGCAGCCCTGTTGGCCCGCGCCCGCGCCCCGCGGGCCGAGGGTGTCGTCGTCTATTCGATCTCGGGCGGCACGGGGGCGCACCTCGCCGACCTGGCGACGGCGGCGGGGCTGCCGCTGCCGCATCTCTCCGCCCCCAAGCAGGCCGAGCTGCACCAGTGGATACCCGAGTACCTGAGCGTGACCAATCCCGTCGACAACGGCGGGCACCCGGTCGGCGACTGGCGCGGGCGGAAGATCATCGACGCGATCCTCGCCGACCCGGAGGTCGGCGTACTGATCTGTCCGATCACCGGGCCCTTTCCTCCCATGAGCGACAAGCTCGCGCAGGACCTGGTGGACGCGGCGGAACAGACGGACAAGCTGGTGTGCGTGGTGTGGGGCTCGCCGGTCGGCACCGAGGCCGCCTACCGCGAGACGCTGCTCGGCTCGTCGAAGGTCGCCACCTTCCGGACCTTCGCCAACTGCATCACGGCCGTGCGCGCCTACCTGGACCACCACCGGTTCGTCGCCGCCTACCGCTCCCCCTTCGACGAGGCTCCCCGCACTCCCTCGCCGTCCTTCCGCAAGACGCAGGCGCTGATGCGGCCGGGGCAGCAGCTGAGCGAGCACGCGGCGAAGCAGCTGCTGCGCGCCTATGGGATCCGGGTGCCGCGCGAACAGTTGGTGACCAGCGCGGCGGCGGCCGTGCGCGCGGCGAGTCTCGTCGGCTACCCGGTGGTCATGAAGGCGTCCGGCGCCCAGATCGCCCACAAGACCGAACTGGGTCTGGTGAAGATCGGACTGACCTCCGCCAGCCAGGTCAGGGACGCCTACCGCGAGCTCACCGACATCGCGCGCTACGAGGGGATCTCGCTCGACGGGGTGCTGGTGTGCCAGATGGTCGAGCGGGGTGTGGAAATGGTCGTAGGCGTCACGCACGACCAGCTCTTCGGGCCGACCGTGACCGTCGGCCTTGGCGGCGTGCTCGTCGAGGTGCTGCGGGACGCGGCCGTCCGCGTGCCGCCGTTCGGTGAGGACCAGGCGCGGGGCATGCTCGGCGAGCTGCGCGGGCGGGCCCTTCTGGAGGGCGTGCGCGGGGGGCCGCCGGTTGATGTGGACGCGCTGATCGAGGTCGTCATGCGCGTACAGCGGATGGCGCTGGAACTCGGGGACGACATCGCCGAGCTCGACATCAACCCGCTGATGGTGCTGCCCAGGGGCCAGGGAGCGGTGGCGCTGGACGCGCTGGTCGTCTGCCGCTGAACCCCGCCGCTCCAGCGCTCCCCGCGGCGCCGGCGCCGGCCGCAGCCCCACCCCCCGCCGCACCATCCCCCGTAAAAACCGGAGCATCCCCATGACGTCCTCCCCCGAGAAACCTGCCGAGCAATCTGCCGAATCTGCCGATCCCGTCGACTCATTGGTACTGCACGCCACTGACAATCACGTCTCGTGGATCACCCTCAACCGCCCCGAAGCCCTCAACGCCATCACCCCTGACCAGCGCGAACGCCTCATCCAGCACCTCTCCCACGCCTCCTCCGACCCGGACGTACGGGCCGTCGTGATCACGGCGACCGGACGTGGTTTCTGCGCGGGCGCGGACCTGCGCGGGGGACCGTCGGCCGGGGGGCGAGTGGCCGGGGAGCGGGTGGCCGGGGACGTGGCCCGCACGATCCGGCTCGGCGCCCAGCGTCTGATCGGCGCGGTCCTCGACTGCGAGAAGCCCGTGATCGCGGCGGTCAACGGCACCGCGGCCGGCCTCGGCGCCCACCTCGCCCTCGCCTGCGACCTCGTACTCGCCGCCGATTCCGCCAAGTTCATCGAGGTGTTCGTACGCCGCGGCCTGGTCCCCGACGGCGGCGGCGCGTATCTGCTGCCCCGGCTCATCGGCCCCCAGCGCGCCAAGGAACTGATGTTCTTCGGCGACGCGCTGACGGCGGCGGACGCGGCCCGGCTCGGGCTCGTCAACAGGGTCGTACCACCGGACGATCTGGAGAAGACCGCCCGCGACTGGGCCGAGCGCCTGGCCAGCGGCCCGACCCGCGCCCTCGCCCTCACCAAACAGCTGGTCAACGCCTCCCTCGACTCCGACCGCACCACCGCCTTCGCCGCCGAAGCCGCCGCCCAGGAGATCAACATGACCACGACGGACGCGAACGAGGGCGTGGCCGCCTTCACAGAACGCCGAACCCCCCACTACCGGGGCCGCTGAGTCAGTCCCGCCTCAGCCTGCGCAGGTCCCCCGAGTCGGGGTCGCCGAACAGGACGTACAGCTCGGGCTCGTCCTCGCTGCCGCCGATGGTCCAGAAGGTGGCGTCCCCGCACCCGGGGACGGTGACGACCACGCCGTCCCGCTCCTCGGGGCCGTTCACGGAGTAGTGGTCGTGGGCGCCGTCCGTGTCGAGGAACCAGGTCCCGGTCCCGCCGCACACACTGAATTCCGTGGTCACCGGCTCGTGGTGACCGGGTTCGGCGGCCACCTTGGTGAGAGCGGCCCGCCCGCCGGTGCCGAGCCGCAGTACGGCACCGTGGCCGCCCCGCCAGACTCCGGCGAGCTCTCCGGCCGGGAGCTTCGGCGGCTCGTACTCCTTGATGAGGCCGGTGGACTGCGCCACCGTGCCCGCGACGAGAACCACCACGCTCAGGCCGGTCGAGCCGAGCGCCGAAGCCAGCCAGATCGTCCGTCGGCCGCGCGGTGGCCGCCCCGTGGTCCGCGTACGCCCGCGGACGTACGCGACGCCGAGCGCGGGCAGCACTCCGAACGCCACGATCCACAAGGTCCCGGCCAGGAATGACCAGCCGCCGACTGCGGCACCGACCACCGACCAGACCGCGCCGAGCACGCCGATGAACACCAGGTGCCAGCCCCACTCCCGGCCGCCCGCGCGCCGCACCGTCAGACGGGCGAGCGTCGCGGCCGGCATCGTGTGCACGGCCGCGTGCGACTGGCCCAGGACCCAGAGGAGCAGCGGCGCGAAGAGGAGCAGACACGCCAGGCCGAAGGAACTGTCATACGTCGCGCCGTACGGGTCGTCGTTCAGCGTCCCGAGCCAGAGCAACGCGCCGACCACGGGGAGCTGCGCCGCACAGACCGCGGCGGCGGCGTTCACCTCGGCGTCCGCCCACTTCAGCCCCGCGCGCCCCGGCTTGCGCCCCGCGTCCGCCCACCCCATGGTCGCGAACATACGCGCAGGCCGGACGGGGAGTCGCCACGGGGCTCGCCTCGGCTCCCAGCCCTTCCCATCTGACAGTCCGTCAGCTTCAATGGGTGGTGTGATGGGACACGCAGGGATGGCGGCCGCCGCCGTCCGTTATCTCAGGTCGGCCGGGGCTTCCAGCGTCGCGGGGCAGGTCGAGGTGCTGCCGCGGCCGGAGTTGCGCGCGGTGGGGGACGATGAGCGGGCGCCGGTCGATCAGGCGGCGTTTCGGCGGGTGTTGGGGAACTTCGCGACGGGTGTCACCGTCATCACCGCGCCGGGCGTCGAGGGCGAAGCCGGTGGCGGGGGTCCGGCCGGGTTCGCCTGTCAGTCGTTCGCGTCGCTCTCGCTCGATCCGCCCCTGGTCTGCTTCATGGTGGGGCGTACGTCGGCGACCTGGCCGCGGATCGCCCGCGCGGGCGTGTTCTGCGTGAACGTGCTGGGGGCGCACCAGGGCGAGCTGTGCCGCGGGTTCGCGGTGAGCGGGGCGGACAAGTTCACCGGGGTCGTGTACGACGCGGCGCCCGTTTCCGGTTCGCCGCGTCTCGCGGGCGCCGCGGCCTGGGTCGACTGCACGATCCACGCGGTGCACACCGGTGGGGACCATCTGATCGTGGTGGGACGGGTGGACGCACTCGGCGCGAGCGACGGTGACGACGTCGCGCCGCTGCTGTTCCACAAGGGGCGGTTCCTCTAGTTCGGTGGCAGGCCGCCCGGTCGGGGTACCGGAGTCGTCAGGCGATCGCCGGAACCGCGGGGGTGCCCGTCGCGGGGCGCCGTCGGATCACCAGTGCCATCAGGGCCGCCGCCGCGCACAGGGCGCCCGAGGCGTACCAGACCACGTCGTACGAGCCGAACGCGTCCCGCGCCACACCGCCGAGGAAGGCGACGAGGGCGGCGCCGACCTGGTGGGAGGCGAGGACCCAGCCGAAGACGATGGCGCTGTCCTCGCCGTACTGCTCACGGCACAGGGCCAGGGTGGGCGGGACGGTGGCGACCCAGTCGAGGCCGTAGAAGACGATGAAGAAGATCATCGGGGGATGGACGGAGGGGGCGAGGAGCATGGGGAGGAAGAGGAGCGAGGTGCCGCGCAGCGCGTAGTAGACGGCGAGCAGCCGGCGCGGTTCGAAGCGGTCGGTGAACCAGCCGGAGGCGACCGTTCCGACCACGTCGAAGACCCCGATCACCGCGAGCAGCGAGGCCGCCGCCGTGATGGGCATCCCGTGGTCGTGGGCCGCGGGCACGAAGTGCGTCTGGACCAGGCCGTTCGTCGAGGCACCGCAGATCGCGAAGGTGCCGGCCAGCAGCCAGAACGGTCCGGTGCGGACGGCGGAGAGCAGGACCGTCACCGCGCGCCGGGCGGCGCCCCGCACGGGCGCGGGCTTCGGTACGAACTCCGCCGACCCGTACGGTTTCACGCCCACGTCCGCCGGGTGGTCCCGCAGCAGCAGCCATACGAAGGGGACGACCGCGAGCGCCGCGAGGGCCACCGTCACCGCGGCCGGGCGCCAGTCGTGCTTCGTGACGATCCAGGACAGGAGCGGCAGGAAGATCAGCTGGCCGGACGCCGAGGCCGCCGTCAGGATGCCCGTGACCAGGCCCTTGCGCGCCGTGAACCAGCGGTTGGTGACCGTCGCCGCGAAGGCCAACGCCATGGAGCCGGACCCCAGGCCGACCAACAGGCCCCAGCAGAGCAGCAGCTGCCAGGCCGCCGTCATCCACACGGTCAGTCCGGAACCGAGCGCGATCACCATCAGGGCGATCGCCACCACGCGCCGGATGCCGAAGCGGTCCATCAGTGCCGCCGCGAACGGCGCCGTCAGCCCGTACAGCGCGAGGTTGATGGACACCGCCGCGCCGATCGTGCCGCGTGACCAGTGGAACTCCTGGTGCAGCGGGTCGATCAGCAGACCCGGCAGTGAACGGAAGGCAGCCGCACCGATGATCGTCACGAAGGTGACAGCGGCGACGAACCAGGCGCGGTGGATGCGGACGCGGGGAGTGGACGCGCGGGCCGGCTCGATGGAGTCGGCCGGCTCGGCGGAGTCGATCGGCCCGGTGGAGTCGGCCGGCTCGATCGAGCCGGTGGAGTCGTTCGGCTCGGTGGGGCGGGGGTCCTCCGCGGCTGCGGCGCCCCCCGGAGAGGCGGCATCGGTTGTCTGGGTCACGACATAGAGCTTCGGGTCTGCCGTTCTCGCGAACGAGTGGCCCGAAGGACAGCATTCGCTAGGATCGGGCCATGGCCCCTCAGGGTACGCATCCTCCCCACCGCGTCGTCGTCCTCGCCCTCGACGGGCTGCTGCCCTTCGAGCTCGGCATCCCGCAGCGCATCTTCGGCAAGGCGCGCGACACCGACGGGCAGCCGCTGTACGAGATCGTCACCTGCTCGGTCCGGCCGCCCGGCCCCGTCGAGACGGACGCCGACTTCGCCGTCCTCGTCGCGAACGGCCCCGAGGCCCTCGCCACCGCCGACACCGTCGTCATCCCCGCCTCCTACGAACTCGGCCCCGTCCACGAGGAAGGCATCCTCACCCCCGAACTGACCGCCGCCCTCGCCCACGTCCGCCCCGGCACCCGCCTCGTCTCCATCTGCACCGGCGGCTACGTCCTCGCCGCCGCCGGATACCTCGACGGCCGGCCCGCCACCACCCACTGGATGCACGCCGAGCACTTCCAGCGGCTCTTCCCGAAGATCAAGGTCGACGCCGAAGTGCTCTTCGTCGACGACGGCGACATCCTCACCTCCGCCGGTGTCGCCGCGGGAATCGACCTGTGCCTCCATCTCGTACGCCGTGACCACGGCACCGCCGTCGCCAACGACGTGGCCCGCCGCACCGTCGTACCCCCGCACCGCGACGGCGGGCAGGCGCAGTACATCCAGCGGCCGGTGCCGGAGCCGCAGGCGGCCACCACGACCGCCGCCCGTGCCTGGGCGCTGGCCCGCCTCCACGAGCCGATCCAGCTGCGTGACATGGCCGAACAGGAAGCCATGTCCGTACGCACCTTCACGCGCCGCTTCCGCGAGGAGGTCGGGGTCAGCCCCGGGCATTGGCTGACCCAGCAGCGCATCGAACGGGCCCGGCACCTGCTGGAGACCAGCGACCTGTCCATCGACCAGGTCGCGCGGGACGCCGGTTTCGGCACGGCCCAGTCGATGCGGCAGCACCTACAGGCGGTGCTCGGGGTCACCCCCACCGCGTATCGGCGCACCTTCCGGAGCTCCGGGGCCTCCACAGTCGAGGGCCTCGGCGGGGGTCTGGGGGAGGGATTGGGCGGGAGTCCGGTTGAGGGATTGGGCGGGGGTGACGTCGACCGTCTTGGGGCCGTGCGTTGAGCGCGGTCCGGTGGTGGTGGGGGCCGGGTCAGGGGGCTTGATCCGGGCGTGCTCGCCCAGCGCGCCCACCAACGTGAGCAGCAGGGTGAGGCCGACGCCGGCCAGGATCGCGGTCGAGGGCGCGACGAAGTGGAGGAGCGCGCCCGCGAGGGAGCCCGTCGCGGCGTAACCCGCGCCCACGGCCGCGTACATCACCGAGTACCCCGCCGCCAGCGCGCTCGGCGGGAGCATCTCGCGCAGCGACAGGTTGCGGGTGAGCATCGCGCCCGCCTGCAGAACGCCCGCGGCGGTGAGCGCGGCCGCCATCCCGGCGAGGGTCGGTATCAGCGCGACCAGCGTCAGACAGACCGCCATGCCGCACATCAACACCACGCTTCGGGTACGCAGTTGCCCCGGCCAGGAGCGCAGCCCGTACAGGAACGCGCCCACCGCCGAGCCCAGCGACAGGCCCGTGAGCAGTGGGCCCGCCCAGCCGACGGCCGTCCCGCGCTGTTCGAGCAGGGCGGGCAGGACGAGTTCGGCGAGGGCGAGGAGGGAGAGGCTGGCCGCGCCCGTCACATACGCCGGCCACGCTCTGGCGAGTAGCCGGTGCATCGACTCGCCCGCGCGGTCCCCGTCGTCGGCCTCCCAGCCCGCGGGGAGCAGCCACAGGCCCGCGACCGACGAGGCCATCAGCGCGGCGGCGAGCAGGAGCGGGACTCTGGGGGCGACGCCCAGGGCGAGGCCCGTGACCGCCGCCGGGGTCAGGGACCATATCCCGAACGTCAGCACCGACTCGGCGGACAGTGCTTGGGCCGCCGCTCGCTTCGGGACCAGGCTGGTCAGCAGGGTGCGGAGGGCGCCGGGGGCCGCGGCGGGGGCGGCGCCGGCCAGGGCGGCGAACGCGGCGAGCAGGGGTGGGGGCGCGTGAGGGATCGCGGCCAGGGCGGCGAAGCCGGACGCGCCGATCGCCAGGCCCCAGGCCAGGTGGGGGCGGGCTCTGTCGGGGTGCATACGGGTGCCGAGGAGGGGGGCGCCGATGATCTCGCCGATCACGTAGGCCGCTGCCAGGGTTGCGCCCAGGGTGTAGCCGGCAGGGCGTTCCCGGACGAGGAAGACCAGGGCCAGGGGGGTCATGGCGACCGGCATACGGGCACCGGTGGCCACGACGGCCCAGGCCAGGACCCGTTTGGTGGCGACGTCTCGGTAGCTCATGCGACGACGCTAGGGGACCGGTCCGACAACACCCCACGGGTTTTCCCCGCCCTGTGGACAACCCCGCACCGGCCTGAACGGCCTCGCCCTCAAACGCCGGACAGGCTGAAAGTTGCGCGCCAGCGCCCTTAAGGGGCGCGGGGAACTGCGCGACCAGCCCCCACCCACCCGCGGGCGAAGGAACCGAACCCGCACCCCGGACCCCGCACCCCTAGAACGTCAGCACCGCCCGCGCCACCCTCCCCCCTTCCGCATCCTGCGCCGCCTTCTCGAAGTCCTCCACCGGGTAGGTCCGGGTGACCAGTTCGTCCAGGAGAAGGCGGCCTTCTCGGTACAGGTCGGCGTACAGGGCGATGTCACGCTGGGGGCGGGAGGAGCCGTATCGGCAGCCCAGGATGGACTTGTCGAGGTACATGGAGGAGACGAGGAAGGACGCCTCGGCCGTGGCCGGGGGTACGCCGAGGAGGACCGCCTGGCCGTGGCGGTCCAGCAGGTCGATGGCCTGGCGGATGAGTTCGACGCGGCCGACGCACTCGAAGGCGTGGTCCGCCCCCGTGGGAAGGATGTCCTTCACGGCCTCCGTCGACGTCAGGAAGTGCGTCGCGCCGAAGCGCCGGGCCACCGCCTCCTTCGCCGGGTTGGCGTCGACCGCGACGATCTTCAGGGCGCCCGCGATCCGCGCGCCCTGGAGGACGTTGAGTCCGATTCCGCCGGTGCCGATGACGAGGACGGTGTCCCCCCGGTCCACCCTCGCGCGGTTCAGGACCGCGCCCACTCCCGTCAGGACGCCGCATCCGATCAGCGCGGCGGACGGGAGGGGGATGTCCTTGGGGATGCGGACGACCTGGACGGCCTTCACCACCGTCCGTTCCGCGAACGCGGAGTTGGACGCGAACTGGTACAGCGGCCGCCCGCCCCGCGTGAACGGCTGCCGTGGCATCCCGATCGCCTTGCGGCACATCGTCGGCCGCCCCCGGTCGCACTCCGCGCACGTCCCGCAGTTGGCGAGCGTGGAGAGCGCGACATGGTCGCCGGGGCGGACATGGCCGACGCCCGCGCCCACCGCCTCGACGACCCCCGCGCCCTCATGCCCCAGGACCACGGGGACGGGAAAGGGGATCGTCCCGTCCACGACCGACAGGTCGCTGTGGCAGAGCCCGGCCGCGGAGATCGCGACCTGCACCTCTCCGGGTCCCGGATCCCGTATCTCCAGGTCGTCCACGACCTGGGTCCGCTTGCCGTCGAAGACCACGCCTCGCATCGCGACTCCCTCAGCCCTTGGGTTCCCTCGGCAGGCCGAGCACGCGCTCGGCGATGATCGTGCGCTGGATCTCGTCCGAGCCGCCGTAGATGGTGTCGGCCCGGCTGAACAGGAACAGGTGCTGGGAGGAGTCGAGTTCGTACGGTGCCTCGGCCGACCAGTCCCCAGGGCCGGTCGCGGCCTCCGCGCCCCGCACCCGTACCGCCAGTTCACCGAGCCGCTGGTGCCAGCGGCCCCACAACAGCTTGGCGACGCTGGGCGCGCCCGCGTCACCCGAACCGCCCAGCGTCCGCAGCGCGTTCCAGCGCATCGTGCGCAGCTCCGCCCACTGGCGTACGAGGTGGTCGCGGACGACGGGGTCGGCCGCGGCGCCCGTGGCGACGGCCGTCTCGATCACCCGGCCCAACTCCTCCGCGAAACCGATCTGCTGGGCCAGGGTCGAGACCCCTCGTTCGAAACCGAGGAGGCTCATGGCGACCTGCCAGCCGTTGCCCGCACCGCCGACCACGTGCTCGGCGCGCGCCACCGCCCCGTCGAAGAAGACCTCGTTGAACTCGCTCGTGCCGGTGAGCTGGCGGATCGGGCGGACCTCGACACGGCCGGGCTGGTCCATCGGGACGAGAAGGAAGGACAGGCCGTGGTGGCGGGTCGACCCCGGTTCCGTACGGGCGAGGACGAAGCACCAGTCCGCCTCGTGGGCGAGCGAGGTCCAGATCTTCTGGCCGCTGACGCGGTACGTGTCGCCGTCCCGTGCCGCGGACGTACGGATCCCCGCCAGGTCCGAGCCCGCGCCGGGCTCGCTGTATCCCTGACACCAGAGTTCCTCGCCGCGGGCGACCGGGGGCAGGAAGCGGGCCTTCTGTTCCGGGGTCCCGTGAGCGATGAGGGTGGGGGCGAGGAGCTTCTCGCCGATGTGGCCCGAGCGGGCCGGGGCCTTGGAACGGGCGTACTCCTCGGCCCAGACGACCTGTTGGGTCAGGCTCGCCCGCCGGTTGCCGTAGCCGTCCTCCGCCCAGCCGAGACCGATCCAGCCGCCCCGGCCCAGTTCCCGTTCCCAGTCCTGGCGGACGACCGGTTCACCGACCGGGTGAGCGGTCAGCCAGTCCCGTGCGGTGCGCCGGAAGGCCTCGTCCTCGGCGTCGAATCCGAACTCCATGTGTCCCCCTCACCCACGGGCCCAACAGAACAACGGCACCTCACGCGTTCGACCGCACCTCACGCGTTCAGCCGCACCTCACGCGTCTGCACCTCACGCGTTCGGCCGCGCCTTGCGCGCCGCCGCCCGCGCCATCGCCTCCACCTGTTCCAGCAGGGGCATGGGGTCCACGCCCACGGTCCCCGGCAGGAAGTCCGCGATCCGCTCGGGAGTCCAGGGGCCGCCCTCCGCGTACCCGGCGCGCAGCTCCCGCGGCTGCGCCCACACCGCGATCTTCGGGCCGGCGATCGTGTAGACCTGCCCGGTGATGCGTTCCTCGCGGGCACGGTCGGAGAGGAGGTAGACCACCAGCGCGGCCACGTCCTCCGGTTCGCCGATCTCCTTCAGCTCCATGGGGACATTGGCCGACATACGGGTGCGGGCGACCGGTGCCACCGCGTTCGCCGTCACCCCGTACTTGTGCAGGCCCAGTGCCGCGCTGCGGACCAGTGAGATGATCCCGCCCTTCGCCGCGCTGTAGTTGGCCTGCGCGACCGAGCCCTGGTGGTTGCCGCTGGTGAAGCCGATCAGCGTGCCCGCGCCCTGTTTACGCATGACCGCCGAGGCCGCGCGGAAGACCGTGAACGTGCCCTTCAGGTGGGTGGCGACGACGGGGTCCCACTCCTCCTCGGACATGTTGAAGAGCATCCGTTCGCGCAGGATGCCGGCCACGCACACCACTCCGTCGACACGTCCGTACGAGGTCAGCGCCGCGTCGACGACCCGCCGGCCGCCGGCCATCGTGGAGATGTCGTCGGCCACCGCGACGGCTTCCCCGCCCGCCGCCTCGATCTCCTTGACCACGGCGTCGGCGATCGAACTCGTCGGCTCGGCGCCCTCGATGGACACCCCGTAGTCGTTGACGACGACCCGTGCGCCCTCGGCCGCCGCGGCGAGCGCGACGGCGCGGCCGATCCCGCGGCCCGCCCCCGTCACGGCGACGACCTTTCCTGCCAAGAAGTTCCCCACGTCCGGCCCCTCCCGCAGTTTCTGACGGTCCGTTAGATTCGGTCTCCTCGGATTCTACGACCCGTCAGATACCCGGAGACAAGCCCCGCGGAGGACTCATGTCACTTCCGGTCGAGTTCCACGACATCGCCAAGCGCGTGAACAACTGGGGGCGTTGGGGCGCCGACGACGAGATCGGGACCCTGAACCTGATCACCGACGAGGTGGTACGGGAGGCCGTCGCCTGCGTCCGCACGGGGCGGCGCGTTCCGCTCGCGCTCCCTCTCCAGCAGGACGGGGTGCAGACCGGGATGATCCCCGGGCGGATCAATCCGCTGCACGTCATGGTGCAGATCAACCAGGAGATCTTCGGTCCGGGCACGGTCGCGTGCAGCGACGACGCCGTGACCCTGGGGCTCCAGGCGGCGACCCACTGGGACGCGCTCACCCATGTCTCACACTCCGGGAAGCTCTACAACGGCCGCCCGGCCGGCACGATCACCCCGCACGGCGGCGCCGAGTTCAGCGGCATCGACAAGCCCCGGCACATCGTCTCGCGGGGCGTCCTGCTCGACATCCCGCGCGCGCGGGGCGTCGACCGCCTCGACGGCGGGCACGCCGTGACCCCCGAAGACCTGGACGCGGCGGAGGAGTTGGCGGGCACACGGGTGCGGTCCGGGGACATCGTGCTCGTGCGGACCGGGCAGATCCAGGTCTACCTGGCCGGCGACAAGCACGCGTACGGGTATCCGTCGCCCGGGCTGTCGATCCGTACGCCCGAGTGGTTCCACGCACGCGATGTAGCGGCTGTCGCGAACGACACTCTCACTTTTGAGATCTTTCCTCCCGAAATCGAGGACCTGTGGCTGCCCGTGCACGCGCTCGACCTGGTCGAGATGGGGATGTTGCAGGGCCAGAACTGGAATCTCGAAGAGTTGTCCACAGCCTGTGGACAAGAAAATCGCTACAGCTTCCTGCTGTCCGCGATGCCGGAACCCTTCGTGGGCGGCACGGGTACCCCCGTGGCGCCGGTGGCCATCCTCTGAGGGGGGAAAGGGTCGGCTGGCGGCGCGCCACTGCGCGCCCCGAGCACGGCATCGCGCGCCGCCATCCGATTCCGGCGTACTCGCCCTGCTCCCTCTGGCCCTGTAGGGACCGACGCCGAATCACGACCCGCACTCGCCGAGGGCTCCCGTCACCGAAACCCTCGTCGTCCCCTCGCGGCGAATCGCTGAACACAAGCGTGATCAAACGGACACGCCACGTCAACACCCGATCGGGGAATTATCGCTTACGCACCCTTTGCGAAGGCGCGCACGGAAGCACATCCCGGCGCACTCGGCCCCGACCCGGGCCGCGGAAACGGAACGCGTGCACAGATGCACGAACCGTGCTCCCGCACCGGAGACACCAGAGGTACGGGAGCGAGTGCGGACGCGGACTAGACCGCCTCGTACGCCTCGTACGCGAAGTCCTCATAGGAGGAAGCCGCGTACGCGACCCCCGCCCGGGCGCCCTGCGTACAGCGGTCGACCTCGCACCAGATGCTCTTGCCGGCGCCCTCGGGGTTCCAGCCCCAGCGGTCCGCCAGACCGTCGACCAGCTCCAGGCCGCGGCCGTTGGTCTCGTCGCCCTCGGCGTGCCGGGGTACCGGGGGGCGGGCGCTGGAGTCGGCCACCTCCAAGCGGACGGTGCCGATGGACTCTCCGAGGACACCCGGCACGGACAGCCGCAGCACGGCCGGACAGCCGGTGTGCACCACGGCGTTGGTGACGAGTTCGGAGACGAGCAGGATCAGCGTCTCGGCGAGCGGTTCATCGACCGCTATCCCGGACCCGGCGAGCCGCGAACGGGCCCACCTCCGAGCTCGCCCCACCTCCGCGGGGTCGGGCCGGATCTCCAGCTGCACTTGAAGCACCTGCACCGCTCACACCATCCGAACCGGCGGACACATCGCCTCGCGCCTCACGAGGGCCACGATCGTGGCCATGACCTGCATGACCAGAACCAGGATCACGGAACGTGATTCCCTTGAGAGACAGCATGGTTGACGTACAGTCACCCCAACAAGCGCTTCGGGCATATTCCAGCGCGAAGGAGTACGCGTGCGGCATACTGTGCGACGCTCGCCACGGGGAGTCGAACAGGCAGTCGCGGGGGTCCGCACTGCCTTGCGAGCGGCGAGCATCGCCGGATCCGGCGCGGCCTCAGAGGCAACACCGGGATCGCTCGATCTCGGAACCACTCGCATCTCACACAAGGTACCCGAGCCCGCCGCCGACTCCAGGCCGTGACAAGTCACGCGTAGGACACAACCCGATATCAACGCTCCGTAATTCCGGTATGCCACGATCCGCGACATTCATTGCACCCCTTTCCGGAGCGTGCCTGCACAGAGCCCTATCGGCCCACTCCGGACACCAGGTCGGCCGCCAACAACTCCTCACTCTCCGTAGCCGATCCCGTACGTTGAGTCCGTGTCCAAGCCCGCTTCAGACACAGGTGGACGTCGGACTCCCAGGTGAAGCCCATGCCGCCGTGCACCTGGAGGCAGTCGCGGGCGCCGCGCACGGCGGCCTCGTCGGCGAGCAGCCGGGCCGCCGCGATGTCCACGGGGTCGGCCGTGACGGCGGCGGCGTAGACCGCGGCGCGCGCCAGTTCCACCCGCACCAGCATCTGCGCGCACAGGTGCTTGACCGCCTGGAAGGCCCCGATCGGCTGCCCGAACTGCTCGCGGGTCCGGGCGTGTTGCACGGCCGTCTCGCAGGCGCGGGCGGCGGTGCCGAGCTGTTCGGCCGCCGTGAAGAGCGAGGTGAGGGGAGCCGTGGGGAGTGCGCCGGTGGAACCCATGGGGCGTACGTCGGCGAGACCGGCTCCGCCGGATACGGGTACCCGGTGCAGCGGCGTCAGTGGGTCCACCGACCTCAGCGGCTCGGCGCCGGTCGCCTCCCCCCGTACGACGTCCGCCTCGGCCAGCCACTCCACCAGGCCGCCGCCGTCGACGGCCGTCACCACCGTCTCTCCGGTGGCGGCCCCGTCCACCACGCCCGCCGCGAGATGCGTGGCGATCAGCGGGCCGGGCAGCAGGACCCGTCCCGCCTCCTCGAAGGCGAGCACCGCTTCCGGGAGGCCGAGTCCGACGCCGCCTTCCGCCTCGGGCAGGCGCAGCGCGAAGAACCCCGCCTCGCCGAGCTCACGCCACAGGGCCCGGTCGAGCCTCGGCCCCTCGTCCACGGCGGCGCGCAGCCGTTCCCGGCCGAACCGCGCCGCGAGCAGCTCGCGCACGCCCGCCTTCAAGGCTCGCTGGTCGTCCGTGAGTTGGAAGTCCACGGGGAAGTACTCACCGTCCCTTCGGCAGGCCCAGGATGCGCTCGGCCACGATGTTGTGCTGGATCTGCGAGGTGCCGGCCGCGATGGTGTACGACAGGGAGCTGAGCCGGTCGAGGGTCCACTCCCTGCCCAGGTCCAGCGCCTCGGGCCCGAGAACCTCGGCGGCGGCGTCGTACAGCTCCTGCCGCGCGTGGGAGTACCTCAGTTTGAAAACCGAACCGCCGACTCCCGGCACTCCCCCGTTCCTCTGTGCCTCGCTCACGTTCCACTGCGTGAGCCGCCACAGTGCGCGGAACTCGGCGTTGAGCCCGCCCAGCCGCCGTCGGAGCGCCGGATCGTCCCAGCGGCCGTTCTTCCGGGCCTCGCGCGCGACCTCCCCCAGCACCCTTCGGCAGGCGACGACCTCGCCCACGAAGGCGGTACCGCGCTCGTACGACAGGGTCACCATGGTCACGCGCCAGCCGTCGTTCTCGGCGCCGACCCGGTGCGTGACGGGCACCCGCACCTCGTCGAGGAAGACCTCCGCGAACTCGGTCGAGCCCGCGAGGGTGCGCAGTGGCCGGACGGTGATCCCGGGCGCGTCCATCGGCATCGCGAGCCACGAGATCCCGCGGTGTTTCGGGGCCGCCGGGTCGGTCCTGACCAGCAGCTCGCACCAGTCGGCGACCTCGGCGTGGGAGGTCCAGATCTTGGACCCGCTCACTACGTAGTCGTCGCCGTCCCGCCACGCGCGGGTGCGCAGTGCCGCGAGGTCCGAGCCGGCGTCCGGTTCGCTGAACCCCTGGCACCAGACCTCCTCGCCGCGCAGCACGGGCGGCAGCCAGCGCGCCCGCTGTGCGGGGGTCCCTTCGGAGGCGATGGTCGGCCCGGCGTGCAGCAGTCCGACGAAATTGGCCCCTACGTAGGGGGCGCCCGCCTTTTCCGTCTCCTCCAGGTAGATGAGGTGCTGGGTCGGCGTGGCGCCCCGGCCCCCGGCGTCGACGGGCCAGTGCAGCCCGGCGTACCCGGCGTCGTACAGCATCCGCTGCCACCCGAGGTCGTACGCCCGCCGGCCCGGCCAGTCGTCCGGGGACGGTTTCGGGGGCAGCGACGGGAGCACCTCGGCGAGCCACTCCCGCAGCCGGGCGCGGAACTCCTCCTCCTCGGGGGTGTACGTGAGGTCCATGGGCCCGCTACTTGTCGAGGTCCAGGTCGAGCATGCGGATGGCGTTCCCGCGCATCAGCTTGTGGACGGTCTCGTCGTCGAGGCCCTTCACATGGTCGAGGGCGACCTCCTTGGTGTGCGGGAAGGTCGAGTCGACGTGCGGGTAGTCGGTCTCGAAGGTCGCGTTGTCCCGTCCCACGACGTCCAGCGAGGCGACGCCGTGCTTGTCGCGGAAGAAGCAGCAGAAGATCTGCCGGTAGTAGTACGTCGAGGGCGGCTCCGGGATGAGGTCCCGGACGCCACCCCAGGCGCGGTGCTCCTGCCAGACGTCGTCGGCGCGCTCCAGGGCGTACGGGATCCAGCCCATCTGCCCCTCCGAGTAGGCGAGTTTGAGGCGTGGGAACTTCACCAGCACCCCGCTGAAGAGGAAGTCCATCATCGAGGCCATCGCGTTGTTGAAGGACAGCGAGGCCTGTACGGCGGGCGGCGCGTCCGGGGACGCGGCGGGCATCTGCGACGAGGAACCGATGTGCATGTTCACGACCGTCCCCGTCTCCTGGCAGACCGCGAAGAACGGATCCCAGTAGCCGGAGTGGATGGAGGGCAGGCCGAGGTGGGTGGGGATCTCGGAGAAGGTCACCGCCTTCACTCCGCGCGCGGCGTTGCGCCGGATCTCCGCGACCGCCAGTTCGATGTCCCACAGCGGGATGAGGCACAGCGGGATCAGCCGGCCGCCGCTGTCGCCGCACCACTCCTCGACCATCCAGTCGTTGTACGCGCGCACGCAGGCCAGGGCCACTTCCTTGTCGTGCGCCTCGGCGAACGTCTGCCCGCAGAAGCGGGGGAAGGTCGGGAAGCAGAGGCTTCCCTCGACGTGGTTGAGGTCCATGTCCTTGAGCCGCTCGACGGGGTCCCAGCAGCCGCGTCGCATCTCCGCGCGCGTGATGCCCTCCAGGGTCATCTCGTCGCGGTCGAAGCCGACGGCGGCGATGTTGCGCTTGTACGGGAACTTGAGGTCCTCGTAGATCCACCAGTCGGTGGGCGGGCCGTCCGGGTCCATGGTGATCTGGTACTTGCCGCCGACGTAGGCGAGTTCACCGATGCCGGCCGTGAGGGGCTTGGGTCCCCGGTCCTGGTACTTCTTCGGCAGCCAGGTCTCGAAGAGGTGCGCGGGCTCGATCACATGGTCGTCGACGCTGATGATGCGGGGCAGTTCGGTCATGGTTCCCCTCCGCCTGGCGTACCTATCTGATGGGTCGTCAGATTCTCACTTCTCCAGCAGGCTAGTCCCGCACCCCTGGACCGACAAGGCGCCGAGCCCTACGCTCTGCCCACGATCTGACTGTCCGTCAGTTCCATCACGGTCACAGGGGGCCGCCGCCGTGAACGACACCGCCCACGCACTGAGCGCATCCCGCACCCTCTGGGAACTGGTCGCCCGCCGGGCCGACCTCACCCCCGACCGCCCGGTCCTCCTCCAGGGCGACCGCACCCTGAGCTTCGGCGAGTTGCGCGACCGCGCCGAGCGGGTGGCGGCGGGCCTGTACGACATGGGCGTACGCCCCGGCACGGTGGTCGCCTGGCAGCTGCCCACCCGTATCGAGACCGCCCTGCTGTCCTTCGCCCTGGCCCGCCTCGGCGCCGTGCAGTCCCCGGTGATCCCCTTCTACCGCGACCGCGAGGTCGGCTTCGCGCTCAGGGAGTCCAAGGCCGAGTACTTCGCCGTACCGGGCGAGTGGCGCGGGTTCGACCACACGGCGATGGCGCGGCGGCTCGGTGCGAAGGGTGTCTTCGAGGCGTACGACGTGCTGCCGGACGGCGATCCCGCCGTGCTGCCCGCTCCGCCCGCCGAGGGCACCTCGGTCCGCTGGATCTACTGGACCTCGGGGACGACGTCCGACCCCAAGGGGGTCCTCCACACGGACCGTTCACTGATCGCGGGCGGGTCGTGTCTCGCCCACGCGCTGCGGCTGTCGGCCTCCGACGTGGGCTCGATGGCCTTCCCGTACGCGCACATCGCCGGGCCCGACTACACGGTGATGCTGCTGCTGTACGGCTTCCCCGCGGTGATGTTCGAGCACTTCGCGCTGCCGGAGGCGCTGGCGGAGTACCGGCGGCACGGGGTGACGGTGGCGGGCGGTTCGACGGCGTTCTACTCGATGTTCCTCGCCGAGCAGCGCAAACGGCCCGCCGAGCCGGTCGTCCCCACGCTGCGGCTGCTGGCGGGCGGGGGCGCGCCGAAGCCGCCCGAGGTCTACCACTCCGTCGTACGGGAGATGGGCGTGCAGCTCACCCACGGGTACGGGATGACCGAGGTCCCGATGATCACGATGGGGGCGCCGGACGACACGGCCGAGAACCTCGCGACGACGGAGGGCAGGCCGCCGGAGGGCATGGAGATACGGATCGTGGACGGCGAGGTACGGCTGCGTGGGGAGGCCGTCTGCCAGGGGTATCTGGACCCGGCGCAGTCCGCCGAGGCCTTCGACGAGGACGGGTTCCTGATCACCGGTGATGTCGGACATCTGACGGAGAGCGGGCACCTCGTCCTCACCGGGCGCCTGAAGGACGTCATCATCCGCAAGGGCGAGAACATCTCGGCGAAGGAGATCGAGGACCTGCTGCACCGGCACCCGGCCGTCGGCGACGTCGCGGTGATCGGCCTCCCGGACGCCGACCGCGGCGAGCGGGTCTGCGCCGTGGTCGAACAGCCCCCGGGCGCCGGCGAACTGACGCTCGCCGTCGTGGTCTCGTACCTGCGCGAGGAAGGACTCTCCGTCCACAAACTCCCCGAGCAGCTGGAGGTGGTGGACGCCCTCCCCCGCAACGAGACGCTCCGGAAGGTGCTCAAGTACAAGCTCCGGGAGCGGTTTTCGGAGCGTGCCGGAGGTGCCGGGGCCGTAGGGCCGGACCCGGCACCGTGAAGACAACTGCGGAGCAGGCCTACTCCGGCACCGTGAAGTAGCGGGCGAACGAGGTGACGACCTCCGTTTCGCCGATCCGGCCGTCGGCGTCGGTGTCGAGCGCGGCGGCCGCCAGGGCTGCGACGCCGTCGGGCACGCCCAGGGCCCTGAGTACGCGGACGGCCTCCTCGACCGTGGCCGCGCCGTCCCCGTCCGTGTCCGCGACGGCGAGGGCCGCGTGCAGGAAGGGCCGGGCGATCTCCCCGAAGCGGCCGGGATTGTCGCGCAACCGCTTCACGGCGCCGTTCACGAACTCTTCCCGGGTGATGCGCTGATCGCCGTCACGATCCGCTATCCCCGCCATGCCCTGCCAGAACGCCTCCGCGCCGACGTACAGGGCCTGACCCTTGTCCGACCGTGCCGCCGTATCGAACTCGGCGAGAACCGCCTTCGTCGCGGCGTTGAAGTCCTCCCGGTCGATGTAGCCGTTGCCGTCCTGGTCGAAGCCGGCGAAGCGGGCGGCAATCCTGCGCTCGTACTCGGTACTGACCATGGTCTTCTCGGACCGCCTTACAACTCAGCCGGACTCTCAGCCGGACTGCGGTTTCATCTGGCACGGAGCGTACGACGCCCGGGCAACCGGGGGTGCGGGAAAACGACGGTTGTGCCAAGACCGAGGGAATTCCCGGACAACTGTATGGCGCGGACAACTGTGTGGCGCGGGCTCACGCCGACAGCGGGCTCGACTCCTCGTCGACGGCCGAGACGACGTCCGGATAGACGTCGAAGAGGCGGCGCACACCGAGAGCCCCGAGCACGCGGTTGACGTGGGAGCCGTCGGACGCGCCCTGGGCCGGCAGGATCAGCCGCAGGCGCCCCTGGCAGGAGCGGACCAGGCGGCGGGTCGCGATGAGGACGCCGACGCCGCTGGAGTCGCAGAAGAGGACCTCGGAGAGGTCCAGGACCAGACTGTGGCGACCCTCCGCCACCGCCTCGTGCACCCGTCGGCGCAGCACCGGAGACGTCACGAGATCCATCTCGCCCGACACCCGGAGCACGGCCCACTCACCCCACTCGCCCCACTCGTCGTCGGTCACCTTGAGCGTCACCACAACGCCTCCCGCTCGCCTCGCCCGCCGAAAAACGGAAGCACTTCTTACGCTTCCTTTCAGCGCGGCTGCCCCACCGTCGTTCCATGAAACACCGGTGAGCGATCGATGAAACGTCGGTCTACGGTCGAAAATGCTGGACGACCGAGCCGTTTCGGTCGTCTAGTGGTCACGTACGGTCTAGTTCGATCGAATCCAAGGGGGGAAGCGATGGGCTTCTACCATCCGTACGCCGTCCAGGGGCGCACATTGACGTAAAGGGGCGTGCGCTGTCGGACGTGCCGACTACATTCGAGACAGCGATGCACACAGGCTGGACGGGGACGCCGGCCGCCGACAGGTACGGACAGGGACGCAGGGACAGGCGCCGGGCAGGAGCAGAGTGAGGGGGCCGCATGGCGACGAAGGACGCACCGCCCCGCTGGGACCGCAAGATGCAGCAGCGGCTCGCACGCGGGGAGGCGGCCGCGCTCGGTGAGCTCTACGACCGGTTCGCCTCGCTCGTGCACGGCCTCGCGCACCGCGTGCTCGGCGACGAACGGGCCGCCGACAACATCACCCGCGAGGTGTTCGCCCACGTCTGGCAGAGCCCCGAGTCCTACGACCCCAAGCAGGGGCCCCTGCGTTCCTGGATCGCCACGCTGACCCACCGGCTCGCCGTGCAGCGGCTGCGCGCCACCGAGACCGCCGCGCTCGCCCTGGACTGCGGCGGCACCACCGAGGAGTTGGAACGCAAGGTGCGCAGCGCCTCCGTCGCAGCCCGCGCGGACTACATCGTCACGTCCATGCCGACCCCACTGCGGGCCGCCCTGGAGCTGGCGTACTTCCAGCGCCGCGACTACCGCCAGGCCGCCGCCGACCTCGGCGTCACCGAGGACGAGGCCCGCCGCCGGCTCCGCCTCGGCCTGCAACTGCTGTCCACCGCCCACGACGCCGGGCTCTCCGGCACGCCGCCCGAATACGGAGGTGCGCGGTGAGCGGAGGAGCGGACCGGTTCGAGTCCTTCGACGAGCCCTTCGACGAGCCTTTCGACAGGCCTCTGGACGAACACGAGGAGCACAAGGAGCGCGAAGAGCACGAAGAGCACGAGGCGAAGGAGCAGGGCGGTGAGGGGGACGGCGGGGACGGAGGCGGGCGCGCGCAGGAGGCGGCCGACCGGAGTTCCGGCGGACCCCGAGACATCGACGGCGGTCATGGTGACGGCCCTGCCGGAGGCGGGGGCGGCGGTGGCGGCGGCGGTGGGTTCAGCGGTCCCGCCGGACCCGCGGGGCCGGGGCAGCCGCCGCGCATCCCCATGCCGCGTTCCTCCGTCGAGGACACCGGACTGCCGCTGCCGGAACCCGCGCCGCTCGTCCTGGAACACCGGGTGCTGAAGTCGCTGCTCGGCGCGTGGGCGCTGGCCGCCTGCTCGGCGCAGGAGACGGCGGCGGTCGAGGAGCACCTCGGGGAGTGCGGTGCGTGCGCGGACGAGGCGCTGCGGCTGCGCGGGGCGGTCGGGCTGCTGCACCCGCCGGAGAGCCTCGATCTCGACCCGACGCTGCGCACCCGGGTCCTGGAGGGCTGCCTGGACCGGCGTCCGGCGCGTATCCCGGTGCCCGAGTGGGCGGCGCCCTACGACGCGGAGGCCGCGCGGCTCGACGCGCTGTTGCAGGACATAGGGGACGCGGAGTGGCACGCGCCGGTGCGGTTGCGCTGGTTCGAGGGCGACGGGCCCGTGAGCCGGCGTACGACCGTGGCCGGGGTCATCGCGCATCTGCTCTCCGTGGACGGGCTGGTGGGGGTCGCACTGGGCCTGGAGGACCCGCTCGGCGGCGCGACGGCCGAGAGGACCGAGGCGCGCAGGGGGCGGCGGGCGCCCCGACCCCTTCGCAGCGCACCGAGGCGTACTGGCGTGCCTCGCACTTCCCGCCCACCCGGGCCGTGCGCGCGCCCTGGCGGGAGCAGAGCCACCACATCGTGCGGACGGTGTCGTTCGCGGGCGGAGGTTCCGGGCGGCTCGCCGTGTCGTACGGCGGTTTCGCACTGCCGCTCAGCGACTCGATGCTGGATCGCGCCTTCGAGTGCTGGGTGCACGCGGGGGACATCGCGGACGCCGTGGACTACCCGTACGAGCCGCCCGCGCCACGTCATCTGCACCGGATGATCGACCTGGCGGCGCGGATGCTGCCCGTGTCGCTCGCCGAGCGGCGGCGGGCGGGGCTGTCGGCTCCGGCGCCCCGCAGGCTCGTCGCCGCCGGGGCGCCCGGGCGCAGCCTGCGTCTGGAGATCGAGGGCTCCGGCGGGGGCGAGTGGCTGATCCCGCTCGACTCCCCGGCGAGCGTCGCCTCCGCCGAGCACGAGGTCGCGCATGTCGCGCTGGACGGGGTGGAGTTCTGCCGGCTGGCGGCGGGGCATGTGTCGCCGGAAGAAGCGGCGGCGGGTCAGGTGGGCGACCGCGAGGCCATCAGAGACGTACTCTTCGCCGCCGCGTCCCTGAGCCGGATGTAGGCCGCCCCCCGTCCGCCCGCAGCCGACACGATCCCCGGGGGCGGGGGCGAAGCCTCCGCGTGTCCTACGCGAACACCACCGTGCGGCGGCCGTTCAGGAGGATCCGGCGTTCGGCGTGCCACTTCACCGCGCGCGCCAGCGCCTGGCACTCCACGTCCCGCCCGATGGCGACCAGCCCGTCGGGCGTCACGTCGTGGCCGACGCGCTCGACCTCCTGCTCGATGATCGGCCCCTCGTCGAGGTCGGCGGTGACGTAGTGCGCCGTGGCGCCGATCAGCTTCACACCGCGCGCATGCGCCTGGTGGTACGGCTTCGCGCCCTTGAAGCTCGGCAGGAAGGAGTGGTGGATGTTGATGATCCGGCCGCTGAGCTGCTTGCACAGCTCGTCCGAGAGCACCTGCATGTAGCGGGCCAGCACGACCAGTTCGACCCCTTCGGAGCGGACCAGTTCGAGCAGTTGCGCCTCGGCCTGCTCCTTCGTGTCCCTCGTCACCGGAATGTGGTGGAAGGGGACGTCGTACGAGGCCACGAGCTCGGCGAAGTCCGTGTGGTTGGAGACCACGGCCGCGATGTCGACGCGCAGCGCGCCGGTCCGCGCGCGGAAGAGCAGGTCGTTCAGACAGTGGCCGAACTTGCTGACCATCAGCACGACCCGCATCTTGTCCTCGGCCCGGTTGAGCTGCCAGTCCATGTGGAAGGAGTCACCGATCGCCGCGAAACTCGCGCGCAGCTTGTCCACGGTCACCGGCGCCTCCGCCGAGAAGTGGACGCGCATGAAGAACAGTCCCGTGTCGTGGTCGCCGAACTGCTGGCTGTCCTCGATGTTGCAGCCGGTCATGAAGAGGTAGCTCGACACGGCGTGCACGATTCCCTGCTTGTCCGGGCAGGAGAGCGTCAGGACATACTGTTCGGCGAGCGCGGCGGCGCCGGTGGACTGATCGTTCATGCAGGACAGGGTCCCATACGAGGCACCGCGAGGGACGAACCGTCCCGCCACGCGGACGCCGCACCGGGCGTCCCGCCGCGCGGACGCTACGCCGACCGCGTCAGGATCCGCAGGACCTCCAGCGTCCGCGGCTGAGCGTCCGGATCCTCGCCGTCGCTCACCGCGAGACGTACGTGCGCGTCGCGCGCCGCCCGCAGTGCCTCCGGCCACCCCTGGTGGTCGAGGTAGGCGGAGACGGGTGCGTCGGGCCCGACCTGGTGCATGATCCGCAGGACGCGGAGCACGGCGGTGTCGACGAGGGCCGCCTCCTGGGAGTCCCGGAAGATCGTGCCGACGTACTTCTCGGCGGACCAGCTGTCCAGCCAGGTGTCCTCGACCAGGCGGTACACGGCGTCGGTGACGTCCCCGTACCCGTCGATCCCGGCGAGCCAGACGTCACGTTGGAAGGTGGGGTCGGAGAGCATGTGCAGCGCGGAGCGCACATTGCTGCGCCAGCGCCACCAGGGCATGTCGTTCAGTGGCATGCCGCCCATGGTGGGGGAGCGACGGCCGCGACGGGAAGAGTTCTCCGAACCTTGCACAGTCGACGATCGTACGTTCCCCGCAAAAATGCGATCATCGGCCCCCGCAATTCACCTCTGCGTCACCTCACGTTGACCGCTGGTCACACGAAGGTTAGTGATGTGACGGAATCGTGCGTGTCTATGACCGGTAGGCGACGCACCAGCACCACCCCACCCGTCCGCCCCCAGCGGACCGGGTCCAGAGTCTCGACGAAGGTCAAGGCCAGAGCACTCATTGCGGGCGCGGTGGTGGCGTGTGCGTCGATCGCTGTCGGATGCGGGGTCGTCCCCGGTATCACGGGGGGCTCCGGGGACGACCCCATCACCGTCATGACATGGGCACCGCAGGACACCCCCGCGACCAACAAGCCCGGCATGCCCGCCATGGCCGAGGCCTACGCGCGCTGGATCAACGCGAACGGTGGCATCAACGGCCACAAGCTCAAGGTCCTGACCTGCAACGACCACAACGACACCGTGTACGCGGCGAAGTGCGCCCGGCGCGCGGCCGACGAGAACGTGGTCGCGGTCGTCGGCTCCTACAGCCAGCACGGCCGTTCCTTCCTGGCCCCGCTGGAGGCCGCCGGCATCCCGTACATCGGCGGCTACGGCGTCACCGACGACGAGTTCTCGAGCCCGCTCTCCTATCCGATCAACGGCGGCGAGCCCGCCCTGCTGGCCGGTCTCGGGGAGCAGCTCGGCAAGAAGTGCGGCCCGGTGGCGCTCGTGCGCCCCGACACCGTCGCGGGCGACCAGCTCCCGGTGCTGCTCAACGCCGGCCTGAAGGCGGAAGGCCACGCGGCCGGCACCGACCAGCGGGCCGCCGAGGACGCGACCGAGTACTCGAGGCAGACCGAGCTCGCGCTCGGCCGCGCGAGTTCGGACCCGCTGAAGCAGGGCTGTGTGGTGTCCGCGCTCGGGGACCGTACGGAGACCTTCATGGACTCGTTCCGGCGCGACCGCCAGGACTATCCGAAGGTCGGCACGGGCACGGTGCTGGGCAGCCTCGACCAGTCCCTGATCGATTCCACCGGCGGCCAGTCGAGCCCGTACGAGGGCGCGCACGTCACCGGCTGGTACCCGGTGGCGAGCGACAAGCGCTGGGACCAGATGCGCAAGGTGATCAAGGAGCAGGCCTTCGGCGACAACCGGATCGACCCCGCGGACGCCGGCGTGCAGACCACCTGGATCGCGTACAACGTGCTCAAGTCGGTCGTCGAGTCACTGGGCGACAGCCCGATCACCTCGCTCGCGATCCGGCACGCCCTCGACAACGGCCTCAAGGTGACCACCGGCCGGCTCACCCCGACCCTCAGCTGGCGCTACGAGGACCTGATCGCGGCCGTCGACTTCCCGCGCCTGGTCAACGCCCACGTCACCTTCCAGGTCGTACGCAAGGGGCAGCTGGCCTCGGAGCGCAACGGGTTCATCGACGTGTCGAGGACGCTGGAGACCGCGGACTCGAACTGAGACGCGGGCTCGGACCGGTCGGCGGCCGACCGGTCCGACCGGTCACAGCTGGGTCGTCGTGCGCCGCGTCAGTCCGTACGTCGAGGCGATCGAGTTCCACAACCTGGCGGCCTTCGCCTTCTGCGCGCTCGCGGTGCCGCTGGCCTGATTGGCCGCCGCGGTCTGACCGGTGGTGCGGGCGTGGCCCTTCTTGCAGCCCTTCTTGCCCTTGACCTGGTCGGCCCAGGCCGCGTAGTGGTTGTCGGCCGACGCGGAGGCCTGCCAGGCGCTGTTCAGCGCGGCGGTCAGCTGGGCGTTGTTCGGAAGCTTGTCGACCGAGAGACCACCGAGCCTGGTCACCAGTTCGGACCGCTGCTTGGCCGCGTCGCGCAGGTCACTGGCCGCCTGGTCCAGGTTGTTGCACGCCTTCACGTTCTCCACGGCGCTGATCACCGAGTCGCGGCTGTTGTTGCTGTCCGCGAGGAGCTTGTCCAGCGCGACGGCCTGCGCCTTGGCCGGGTCGGCCCCCGCCGACGACGAGCCGTCCGTGGCCCCGGCCGTCGCCGACACGTTCTTGCTGCTGTCGTCCTTGCCGCTGTCGCTGCCTCCGCCGCCACCGCTGAGCAGGGCGCCGGCGCCGATACCGAGCACGACGATGCCGATACCGACGGCCGCGATCAGCGGGACACGCGAGCGGTTCCGTCCACCGCGGCCACCGCCGTCGTCGTCGGCCGCGCCGCGCCGGGTGGCGGCCCGCCCGCCCGGCGCTCCGGGCATCCCCGGGGCCTGCGCGGCATACGGGGCGTGCGGAGTGTGGGGGGCGTGCGGGGCAGGAGCCTCGAACCGCGGCAGCTGCTGCGTGGACGCGGGCCCCTCCGACGCGCTCGGCGCACTGCGGAACAGGTTGTCGAACTCCGCGGGCGGCTGCCGGTCCTCCGGCCCGCCCGGACGTATCCCGTACTGCGCCGCACCATGCTCGGCGGGCACGGGGGCGATGTACTGCGTGGCCTCGGCGTCGGGGTGCGCGGCCGGAGGCAGCGGCCCCGAGGACACCTCGGGCGGCAGCGCACCCGGGCCCACCGGCGGGATGTACTGCGTGGCGCCCTCGTCGGGCATGGCGGGGACGGGCGGCAGGAACTGGGTCGCGCCCTCGGCCGCGGCCGGAACCGGCGGGATGTACTGCGTGGCGCCCTCGTCCACGGCGGGCGGCAACGCCCCGGGAACCGCGGGGGGCAGCGCGGCGGCGTGCGCGCCCTGCGGCTGCTGCTGGGGTACGGCACCGCCCTGGTGGCCGCCGTACGCCGGATCCTGTCGGCCGCCGTAGGAGGAAGTCTCCTGACCGCCGTACGACGGCAGCTGCTGGTCCCCGTACGGTCGCTGCTCCCCGTACGACGGCGGCTGGGTGCCCTCGGCCGGCAGCGGGCCACCGGGGGCCTGCTGAGCCGGGAAACCCTGCTGCTGGGCCGGGGCGGCGCCCCAGCCCTGCGCCGGCTGCTCGGGCGCGGCCCAGGTCTGCGTGGACGGGTCGTGACCGCCCCAGTCCGGGGTGGGGGCGCCGGACGGGGACGGCTCGGAGCCACTCCACGTCTGGGTGCCGTTCACGGGCGCCCCCCAGCCCTCGGACGGCTGCGGGGCCGGTGCCGCCGACGGGTCCGGTCCCCACGGCTGGTCCCAGGTCTGACCGCCCGCCGGGACCGCCGGGGCCGCCGGAACGGCCCGGTCGCCCGTCATGCCCGGCAACAGCGGTTCGCCGCCGTCGGAGGGCAGCACGATGCCTTCGCGCGCCGTGCGCGCCGAGGGCTGCTCGCCCTGTCCACTCTGCGTCACCGGGACTCCTACTAATGGGGGACCTTCGGAATCGTCGGCTCACGCTACCGGGTCCCCACGCGCCCGTGCCACGCAGCACAGGGCGTTACCCCCGCCCCCTGTGACCGGGGTAACGAATACGCCCCACCGTGCGCTGTATCTGACTCCTCCCACTCCAAGCGCCATCGTTGGCCCGGCGTTCACGCCCGTGCACACCGCGTGTTCACCGGCGCGCACACGATCCACTCACGCCGCCGCCTGCAACTCCAGCCGCGCCCCGAACTCCCGCACCACCGCCTCGTCCCGGTACGGCTCCAGGCGCTGCTGGAAGTCGTCCAGGTACTCGGCGCCGCGGTTGGAGCGGAGCGTGCCGAGGAGCTCGACCGCGCGCAGACCCGTGTGGCACGCCTGTTCCACCTCGCGCTGCTGGACCTGCGCGGTGGCCAGCAGGACGTAACCGATGGCCCGGCGGCGGGCCCGCGACTCCGGATGCCCGGCGAGGGACTCCTCCGCGCAGCGCGCGGCGGCCTCCGCCTGACCCAGGTCACGGTGGCAGTGCGCCAACTCGTCGGCGAGATAGGCCTCGTCGAAGTGCGCGATCCACGTCGGGTCGTCCCCCGAGGCCGCGTCGGCGCCCTCGAGCGCGGTGACCGCACGCCCGGACGCCACCTGAGCGGCGCGCGCGTCGCCCATCAGGGCGTGCCCGCGCGCCTCCGCGGCGTGGAACATCGACTCCGCGCGCGGTGTCACCCGCCCCCGCGCCCCCTCCTGCGCCGCGCGCGCCAACTGCGCGATCTCACGCGGGTTGCCGAGCTGCGCCGCCAGGTGGCTCATGGAGGCGGCCAGCACGTACCCGCCGTATCCCCGGTCCCCGGCCGCCTGGGCGAGCCGCAGCGCCTGGATGTAGTACCGCTGGGCGAGGCCCGGTTGACCGGTGTCGATGGCCATGTAGCCCGCGAGTTCCGTCAACCGCGAGACCGCCGAGAAGAGTTCGCGTCCGACGCCCTCCCGGTACGAACCCGCGAGCAGCCCGGAGACCACGCTGTTGAGGTAGTGCACGACGACCGGGCGCACATGCCCGCTGCCGTACTGGTGGTCCAGGTCCGTGAGCGCCTGGGTCATCGCGCGGACCGCCGCCACGTCCGAGAGCCCGACCCGTGGACCCGCCGCACGCGCCACCTGCGAGTCCGGTGCGGAGATCAGCCAGTCGCGGCTCGGCTCGACGAGCGCGGAGGCGGCGACGGACGAGCCGGACAGGAAGTCCCTGCGCCCGACGTCACTGCGCCACAGCTCACACACCTGCTCGATGGCACCGAGGACGGTCGGCGAGAACTGCAACCCCACGCCCGACGCGAGGTTCTTGCCGTTGGCCATGCCGATCTCGTCGATCGTGACCGTACGGCCCAGCTTGCGGCCGAGCGCCTCGGCGATGATCGCGGGAGCGCGCCCCCTCGGCTGCTGACCGCGCAGCCAGCGCGCCACCGAGGTCTTGTCGTAGCGCAGATCGAGTCCGTGCTCGGCGCCGCACATGTTGACCCGGCGGGCCAGGCCGGCGTTGGAACAGCCCGCTTCCTGGATGAGCGCCTGCAGCCGTTCGTTCGGCTGCCTGGCGACGAGAGGCCTTGCGGCCATGGCGTACCCCCTGTGGCTGCGGTGCCTGCCCACGCACCGAGTTGACGTGTCCTCATCGGCCAACCACAGCGAAGGAAGTCGGCCATGAAGATCAATGCCCCGCCGACATACCGAAGATGCGAGACATGTGAGGATTGCCGGGGTAAAGGCGGCCGCCTCGACCCCACCCCTGGTTACCCACGACCCGCTGTCGTTCCCCCTGCGCGCCCCCACCCGTGCATCCATGCGCCCCACACGCGGGAACGATGCCCCTCCCCCGCGCACGGGACCCCCGTAACCCCCTGTGGCGACTAGAGTTGTGTTCATCGTGGAAGAGACCATCGCGGGGCCCGAGGCCGTCCAAATCCCGAAGCAACGTGGCGAATCACTGCTCGACACCGCCGTGCGATATGCCGAAGAACGCCATTGGGACGTGTTCCCGGGCACGTGGCTGGAGGCCGTCGACGGGATGCAACGCTGCTCCTGCGGTGAGGCCACCTGCCCCACGCCGGGCGCGCACGCGGCGCGCGAGGACTGGGCCACGCAGGCGACGGGCAGTGCGACCGTCGCGCGCCGGATGTGGTCGAAGCAGCCGAACGCGTCGATCCTGCTGCCCACCGGGCGTACGTTCGATGCGATCGACGTGCCGGAGACGGCCGGGTTTCTCGCCCTCGCCCGCATGGAGCGGATGGAGCTGACGCTGGGGCCGGTGACATGCACGCCGGACCGGCGCATGCACTTCTTCGTCCTGCCCGGCGCGGCGGTGAAGGTCCCCGACCTGGTACGCCGACTGGGCTGGCCGCCCGCCTCCCTCGACCTGGTCACCCTGGGCGAAGGCTCGTACGTGGCGGCTCCGCCCACCCGGTTCGGTTCGCGGGGTGCGGTGCAGTGGGCCTGCCGGCCGACGCCGGCGAACCGGTGGCTGCCGGACGCGGAGGAATTGATCTCGCCGCTCGCCTATGCGTGCGGACGGGATCGCTGACGCTGGTCTGCGCGTATTCGTCTGCGGGTTCGTTGTGGCTGGTCGCGCAGTTCCCCGCGCCCCCGAAAACCCAAAAACAGGGCGCTTCCCCTTAGGGTGCTCGTATGGCCGAGGGAGCAGGGGGCAGTGCGCCCGCCGTACGTGTGCAAGGGCTCTGGAAGCGGTTCGGGGAGCAGGTCGCCGTCGCCGGGATCGACCTGGAGTTGCCCGCGGGGCGGTTCATCGGGCTCGTAGGGCCCAACGGCGCGGGCAAGACGACCACCCTCTCGATGGTGACCGGGCTGCTCAGGCCCGACCAGGGCGGCGTCGAGGTGGTCGGCCATGACGTCTGGCGCGACCCGGCGGCGGTGAAGGCCCGGATCGGCATACTCCCCGAGGGCCTGCGGCTCTTCGAACGGCTCTCCGGGCGTGAGCTCCTCGCCTACACCGGCCGGTTGCGCGGCCTGCCCGGCGCCGAGGTCGACAAGCGCACCACCCAGCTCCTCGACGTCCTCGACCTCGCGGGCGCCCAGCACAAACTCGTCGTCGACTACTCGACGGGCATGCGCAAGAAGATCGGCCTCGCCGCCGCTCTCCTCCACAACCCCGAGGTCCTCTTCCTCGACGAGCCGTTCGAGGGCGTCGACCCCGTCTCCGCGCAGACCATCCGCGGCGTCCTGGAGCGCTACACAGCATCGGGCGCCACGGTCGTCTTCTCCTCCCACGTCATGGAACTCGTCGAATCGCTGTGCGACTGGGTGGCCGTCATGGTCGCGGGGCGCATCCGCGCGCACGGGCCGCTCGCGGAGGTCCGCGGCGACGCGCCCTCCCTCCAGCAGGCGTTCCTGGAACTGGTCGGCGCACAGGGTCGCGACCGCGGGTCCGACCTGGACTGGCTGGGCGGCGGGGCGATGCGATGAGCACGAGCACCTCCGGAGTCTCCTCCGAGGCCTCGATCACCCCCGTCGTCGTACGGCTGAAGCTGTCGCTGCTGCGCAACGGGCTGCGGCAGTCGGCCGGGCGGCGGGCCGCGTACATCACCTCGGTCGTCGTCGTCCTCCTCTTCGCCGCCCTCCAACTGCTCGGCCTCATCGCCCTGCGCGGCAACGCGCACGCCGCGTCCGTCACCGTCCTGCTGATCGCGGTCATGGCGCTCGGCTGGGCCGTGATGCCGCTGTTCTTCCCCAGCGGCGACGAGACCCTCGACCCGACCCGGCTCGTCATGCTGCCGTTGCGACCGGACCCGCTGGTCCGGGCGCTGCTCGTGGCCTCGCTTGTCGGTATCGGACCGCTGTTCACCCTGTGCCTGCTGGTCGGTTCCGTGATCTCCGTGGCGCACGGCACGGCGGCGTACGTCACCGGTGTCGTGGCCGTGCCGCTCGCGCTGCTCGTCTGTGTGGCCCTCGCGCGGGCCGTCGCCGCCGCCAACATCCGGCTGCTGTCCAGCCGCAAGGGCCGCGACCTGGCCGTACTGAGCGGCCTCGTCATCGCGATCGGCGCGCAGCTCGTCAACTTCGGCGCACAGCGACTCGGTTCGGCGGGCGGACTGTCCCGGCTCGACCCGGCGGCGGACGTGCTGCGCTGGGTGCCGCCCGGGTCGGCGATCGGCGCGGTGGACTCGATGAGCAGGGGCTCGTACGGGGTGGGGGTCGCCCAACTCGTCCTGAGCGTGGCGGCGCTGGTCGGGCTGCTGGCGCTCTGGTCGAGGCACCTGACCCAGCTGATGACCTCCCCGGACGGGTCGACGTTGCAGGCGGGCGAAAGTGCGGCGCGGGAGCGGATCCCGACGGGCGGGCTGCGCCGGCTGCTGCCCTCGGGGCGCACCGGGACCGTGATGGAGCGCAGCCTGCGGTACGTGTGGCGCGACCCGAAGACGAAGGCCGCGTGGGTGACCTCGTTGGCGATCGGGCTGATCGTGCCTGTGTTCAACGCCCTCCAGGGCACCGGCTCGATCTACTTCGCGTGCTTCGCGGCCGGGATGCTCGGCATCCAGATGTACAACCAGTTCGGTCAGGACACCTCCGCGTTCTGGATGGTCGCGATGACCATCGCGTCCCCGCACGACGCGTACGTCGAACTGCGCGGGCGTGCGCTGGCGCTGCTGGTCATCACCCTGCCGTACGCGACCCTCGTGACCGTGCTGACGACGGCGATGCTCGACGACTGGTCCAAGCTGCCCGAGGTGCTCGGCCTGTCCTTCGCGCTGCTCGGAGCGATGCTGGCCACCGGCGCCTGGTCCTCGGCCCGCTTCCCGTACTCGATCCCGCAGGAGGGCTACAAGAACGTGGCCCCCGGGCAGGCGGGCCTCGCCTGGATCGCCATCTTCGGCGGAATGGTCTCGGCGGCGCTGCTGACCGCTCCCGTCATCGCCCTCACGATCTGGCTGAACGTGACGGCGGACGGGGACCGGTGGAGCTGGCTGCTGCTGCCGCTGGGGGCCGGATACGGGGCGCTGATCACGGCGTTCGGGCTGCGGATGGCGGCGCCGCGGACGGCCCGGCGGCTGCCGGAGATCCTGGCGGCGGTCAGCAAGGGCTGAGCCGACGGGGAGGCCGATGAGGAGGCCGCCGGGAAGGGCGACGGGGAGGGCGAGCTGCCCGGTCGGCGCCCCGCGGCCCAGGCCCGGTCCAAACGACGGGCCCTAGGTCCTGTCCGGCGGATCAGGTCGGAGGGAAGCTACGGTGCCTCATAAGCCCCGCGTCTCCCGCATGATCCGCCGGAGGCCCTAGCGGTCCTGGCCGGTGAGTACACCGTCGAGGAAGGGCTCGATCGCGGCGCGCCACGCCTCCGGCTGGTCGTAGTGCACGAGGTGACCGGCGTCGGCCACCTCCGCGTACTGGCCGTGCGGCAGGACGCGGACCATCTCCTGGGCCTCGGCCCGGCCGAGCTCGCCGTCCAGGCCCCGTACGACCAGTGCGGGGCACTGGACCTGGGCGAGCTCCTCCCAGTGGGCGTCGTACACCCAGGTCTGGCGGGACTTGAGCATCTGCTCGGGTTCGAAGACCGGGCGCCAGCCGTCGGCGGACTCGTGCATCACCTCGGCGTAGAACTCACCGCGCGACGGGTTCGGGCGCTCCACCCAGGGATCGTCCTCGCCGAACCACTTCCGTACGTCGGCGAGCGTGGCGAAGGGCACGGGCCAGGCCTTGAACCAGTCCTCCCACTCACGCTGCGACGCGGCCCCTAACGCCGAGGCCCGCATGTCGCAGATGATCAGCCCGCGGACGAGGTCGGGACGCTTGGCGGCGAGCTGCCAGCCGGTCAGCGCGCCCATCGCGTGGCCGATGAGGACGGTCGGGGCGAGACCCAGCTGCTCGAGAGCGGCCTCGGCGTCCTCGACGTACGCCTCCCGCGTGTACTGCCCCTCCGGCGCCTTGTCGCTCTGGCCGTGGCCGCGCTGGTCGAGGGCGACCGCTCGGTGCCGCTCGGAGAGCCAGCGGGCGGTGGACGCCCAGTGGGAGGCGCGGCCCATGAGGCCGTGCAGAAGCAGCACGCCGGGGGCCGGCGGGGTCCTGGGAGGGTCGGTCTTGGGAGGATCGGCGAACTCCCACGCAGCGAGGCGTAGGCCGCCCGCGCCCGTCACGTCGATGCGCCGCACCATAGGTCTGGCACCCCCCTAGCTCGCTCGGACCGCTCGCTCCCGCTCGAGTCGGCCGGTCCACTCGTACCGCTTCCTGCCGCGCTTGCTGCTGCTGTCGTGGCGCTTTCGTGCCGTTGAGTCTGCTGATGTGCTGCTCTACGTGTACCCGATTTGCCTGTGATACGCCGCCAGGTTATCGAATGAGTATTCGAAAATACTCCTCTCAGTGCCAACACCCCTCGTTCGAGTGACCACGCTCGGGGATTGACCGCCGCCGCCGAGGGGAGATCTTCAGCGGGAGGCGGACCGCTCGGGGACATCGGTCCGAAGGGGATGACCCTGGGAGCTCGGGGCTCCGGGTCAGCACAGGGGAGGACAGGCCCCGGCGCCGTAAGGTGCCGGGGCCCTCTCCACATCTACGGCACATCCTCCCCGCCCCCTCCCCAACCGTGCGACATCCCTCTTGGACACGGTCAAGAGCCCTCAGGTCATATGCCTCACGGGCCAGCCTCGCACGCAAACGGTCGCGGCGCTGCGATTCCGCACACTGAATCTTGGTTTCGGCCATGTAGCGAAAACATCACAACTGCCCCTGTGGTCGCGGGAGTTGACATGACCGAGGTGA
This sequence comes from Streptomyces olivochromogenes, assembly GCF_001514115.1. Classification (GTDB taxonomy): domain Bacteria; phylum Actinomycetota; class Actinomycetes; order Streptomycetales; family Streptomycetaceae; genus Streptomyces; species Streptomyces olivochromogenes. The sequence continues at coordinate 276,760 of NZ_KQ948458.1, read as the reverse complement.
GTCGACGGAGGTACGGGAAGGGGGTGGAGTGTTGGGTCACCGCGGGCGGACGACACGCTCCACGGCGAGCGACCTGCGCCATGGCGCCCACGCCTGCGCCCGGCGCATCGAACGGAGCGCCGAGTCGTCCCCGACGAGCGGCGGCGCTGCGCGCGAGCCGGAATCGCCACCGACGAGCGGCGGCGCTGCGCGCGGGCCGGATCGCCACCGACGGGCAGTGGGCCGACCGGGGGACGCCTGCCCACGACGGTCGGCGGGCGCCCGGAGGTCGACCCGGGGTTCGACGGATGCCGGACCCCGTGGCCCACCCCCGGGAGCTGCCCCTCGCGGGCTCAGGGCCGGGAAGCCCGCACCGGAGTGCGAGGCCTCCCACGATCACCGGATGTCAGCGCTTGGCGACGAACACGTGGGACGCGACGTCCGACTCCAGCTCCGCCGCCTCACCACCGCTGCCGACGAGCACGCCGCCCGCCGACTCCGTCACGCTCACCACGGAGCCGGGCTGCACACCCGCGCGCCGCAGCGTGTACATCAACTGCGCGTCCGTCTGGATGGGCTCGCCGATCCGGCGTACGACGACGGTCTTGCCGTCGAGACCGGGGTCGAGCTCGGCCAGCGACACCATGCTCTCGTCCAGGAACGGGTCGGCGCCGTCCTTCTCGCCGAGCTCCTCCAGTCCGGGGATCGGGTTGCCGTACGGCGACTCGGTCGGATGGCGCAGCAGCTCCAGCACGCGCCGCTCCACCGCCTCGCTCATCACGTGCTCCCAGCGACACGCCTCGGCGTGCACCTGCTCCCACTCCAGACCGATCACGTCGACGAGCAGGCACTCCGCGAGGCGGTGCTTGCGCATCACGCGGGTGGCGAGACGACGGCCCTCCTCGGTCAGCTCCAGGTGCCGGTCGGTGGCGACCGCCACCAGACCGTCGCGCTCCATGCGCGCCACCGTCTGGCTGACCGTCGGCCCGCTCTGGTCGAGCCGCTCCGCGATCCGGGCGCGCATGGGGACCACGCCTTCCTCCTCCAGCTCGAGGATGGTGCGGAGATACATCTCCGTGGTGTCGATCAGTCCGGACATACGTGCCCCTTGATTAGCTCTGCCGAAGGCTCGGTGGCTCACCGGCGTGTGCGCTGGCCCTGAACCCAATTCTGACGCATACCACTGACAAGCGTGCCTCGCCGTTGAAACCGCAGGGTTACGAGTGCCCCCGCGGACGCCCCACCGGGGGCCTCCGCGGCCACCTCCGCAGGCCGTATTGACAGCACACTGGTCCAGACCGCAACGTGATCCGCGACACGGAGCGTGACCCAGCGCCCACCCGACGCCGACGAGACTTCTAAGGGGCTTCGCCGATGAGCGACCGCAAGCTGGCCGGGCAGTTCTTCGACGCGGCGATCGGCCTGCTCCAGCGGGTGCGGGACGAGGACGCGGGAGACATCGAGGCGGCCGGCATCCTGATCGCCGACACCGTCGCGGACGGCGGCAGGCTCTTCGCCTTCGGCGCCGGGCACTCCTCGCTCGCCGCGCAGGACGTCGTCTACCGCGCGGGTGGCCTCGCCCTGATGAATTTGCTCGCCGTGCCGGGCGTGGTCGGTGTCGATGTCATGCCGGCGACGCTGGGCTCGGCCCTGGAGCGGGTCGACGGCCTCGCGAGCGCGGTCCTGGACTCCAGCCCGGTGCGCGCCGGCGACGTACTCGTGATCATCTCCCTGTCCGGCCGCAACGCGCTCCCGGTCGAGATGGCCATGAACGCGCGTGCCCTGGGCGTGAAGGTCATCGGCGTCACCTCGGTCGCCTACGCCTCGGAGACGAAGTCCCGGCACGTCTCGGGGACGTATCTGAAGGACCACTGCGACATCGTCCTCGACTCGAGGATCGCGGTCGGCGACGCGGAACTGACCCTGGAGACGATCGAGGCGCCCTTCGCTCCCGCCTCCACGGTGGTCACGACGGCCCTCCTCCAGGCCGTCATGGCCACGGCCGCGGGCGCGCTGGCCGACCGGGGCATCGAACCGCCCCTGCTCCGCTCGGGCAACGTCGACGGCGGCCACGAGTGGAACGGCCGGGTGATGACGGAGTACGGCGACCGGATCTTCTACCGCCGCTGAGGCGACGGGGATCTTTCAGCGGGACTGGGCCGACGGGGATCTTTCACCGCGGTTGGGCCGACCGGGATCTTTCAGCCCGGCTGGACCGACCGGGACCTTTCACCGTGACTGGGCCGATCGGGGCCTTTCACCGTGGCTGAGCCGATCGAGATCCTTCACCGTGATTGGGCCGACCGAGATCCCCCACGCCGCTGAGCCGACCCGGATCCTCGACCGACACTGGGCCGACCGAGACTCTCCACTCGCTGGACCCACCAGGATCCTCCAACCCCGCCGAGCCGACCGGGAGTCCTCCACCCACGCTGGGCCGACCTGGAATCCTGCCCCCGCACTGGGCCGATCGGGTGGGGAGTGGGTGCGCGCGGCGGTGCTACGTCCGTGCCGCCAGCCCCTCCAGATCCAGCGCCGTGGCGATCCGTACCGCCACGTCCTCCGCGTACGTCGCGTCCGTGCGCTCGAACTGGCTGCGCCCCGCCCCCCGCAGAAACGTCACGACGCCCAGCGTGCGCCCCCGGCTGCGCAGGACCGCGCACAGGGCGTGCACCGAGTCCGGCGGCCACTGGCGGGCCGTGGCCCACTCCCGCTTCCGCTCGGGGGTGCTCTCACCGGAGCTGGCCCGCACGGACCCGGCCCGCTCCACGCACTGGAGCGCGGGATGCCCCTCGGCGTACCGCACGGGCAGTCCGGCCTTCCCGGTGAGCAGGCTCGGCCCGGGCGCCCCGGCGGGTGTGGTGACGGCGCGTACCAGCCGTACGGGCCCGTCGTCGTCCCCCGCCGACCACCCGGTCGCGACCCGGTCGATCAGCGCGTGGTCGGCGAACCCGGCGAGCGCGAAGTCGAGGTGGACGGTGGCGGCCTCACCGGGGTCCTCGCACTCGGCCGCCGCCCGGGCGGCCCGGTGCAGCTGGTTGGCCCGGAACCGCAGCAGGTTCGCCTCCTGCTCGGTGTGCTTGGCCTCGGTCACGTCCTGGAAGAGCCACCCGACCCCGAGCGGAACCGGTTCCTCCGCGAGCGGTGAGGCGAGCCGCACGAACCCGCTGCGCCAGCACCGCCGTTTCTCGCCCTCGGCCGACCGCACGCTCACCCACATCTCGGCGGGCGCGGGCGGCGCGCCCTCGGCGAGCACGTGCGTGAGGGCGCTCTCCAGCTCCTCGACCCCTTGGGAGAGCAACTCTCCCAGCGGCCGTCCGAGCACCGCCGTACGCCCGATCCCCAGGGCCCGGGCCGCGTGCGCGTTGACGACGGCGGGCCGCAGGTCCGCGTCGACCAGGACCACACCCCAGCTGGCGTCTTCGAACAACGCCTCGCTCAGAGCGATGGACCGCTCGAGATCGATCTGCGCGTGCACCTCGCTGAAGGCGCAGTACACCCCGGCGGGCTTCCCGTCGGCTCCGCGCACGGCGGCGGACTGGGTCCGCACCAGCACGCGCCCGCCGTCCTTGGTCAGCAGCGCGAACTCGTGCACCTGCCGCCCCGGGGCCTCCATGACGGACAGCAGCCGCGCCTCGACCTCCTCGGCGTCCGCGGTCCGCACGGCCCATCCGGCGAACCCGCGCCGCCCCACGGCCTCGGCCGCGCTCCAGCCGAGAATCCGCTCGGCCTCACGGTTCCAATGGGTGACGACCCCATCGGCGTCGAACGCGCACAACGCCGCGTCCATCCCGTCCAGCAGCGCGGCAAGCAGATCGGAACCAGCCGGCTCGGGCTCGTCCGGCCCCAGCTCGTCGGTGGTCCCACTACGCCGGGAAGCACTCACCTGGACCCCCTGCAGGCTGCGTCCGCACGTACGGCGAGACAGTTCGCTCACTCGCCTTCATTCAACTCGAACGTGACCCAGCCCACATCGTGTTCCCCAAAGATTGGACGAAATCGTTGTACGCAGGGATTCCGCCCCGTCAGCCCCAGGAATCGCACCACTGGACACACCCTCCCAGCGCCCGACTCCCTCTGGCCGTCCGTTCGACGATTCACCTCAATTCACACAAACGGATGCCTTCATGCGGTCTGCGCCACAGGCAGATCCACGATCACTAGCGTCTCGTTCCAGGTGGTTCGGCAGGTCAACCGCTCCCACCCATGGTTGACCAGCCCCAGTCGTCACCGTGAATCGAGGTGAGTTCGACGACTACGTTCCATACAGGTGAGGAGACCCACCCTGCCGTGCTTCCTCAGCGGCAGGCTCTGGAACCTGCGGCAGCAGACAACCCCGGGAGCAGGGACGAAACGGGCCACAGGGGCGCCACTTCGCTGGACGGCGCAGCCGGTATGGGACATGGGCGAGGGGAGACCGTACGCAAGTCACCAGCACACGTACGGCGACACCCCGACGCGGCTGCTTCAGTTGCCGCGGAGGGAGTACACCTCTCTCGTAAGGGAGAAAGCAAGGCGGGGGCTGGTGCGCACATGGTCCCGGTGCTCGACAAACGGGGGCGCCCCTTGATGCCGTGCCACCCCGCCCGCGCACGGGAGCTGCTCGCGAAGGGAAGAGCGGTGGTGGTGCGGTACGTGCCGTTCGCGATCCGCTTGAAGGATCGCCTGATCGAGGAGTCCACCATTGCCGGAGTCGCGGTGCGCGTCGACCCGGGGAGCTGTGGGACGGGAATCGCCGTGACCACGGACACGGAGCAACTGGACCACGCCACGGGGCGCGGGCACGCAGCGCGCCGAGGCCTGTTCGCAGTCGAGCTGATCCACCGCAGTGCTCAGATCCGTGACGGCATGAAGCGTCGGGCGGGCTACCGGCGTCGGCGGCGCAGCGGGAATCTCCGTTACCGCGCGCCCCGCTTCGACAACAGAAGGCGGCCGGCGGGCTGGCTCGCACCGTCTCTGCGGCACCGGGTCGAGGGCACGATCGGCCAGGTCGGCCGCCTGATGAAACTCTTTCCCGTCGTCGAGATCCACATCGAACGGAACTCGTTCGACACCCACGCCCTCAGCCTCGGCCGCGAGACGTTGAGCGCGCTCGAATACCGTGAGGGCACCCTCGCCGGGTACGAGGTACGCGAGTATCTGCTGGAGAAATGGCACCGCACCTGCTCCTACTGCGGAGCCACCGGCGTACCCCTGCAGATCGACCACATCCAGCCCAGGGCCCATGGCGGATCCGACCGGATCTCGAATCTCACACCGGCCTGCGGCCCCTGTAACCAGGCCAAATCGGCGCGCCTTGTGGAAGATTTCCTCGCAGAGCAGCCGGAAAGACTCGCGCGTATCAAGGCAGAGGCCAAACACCCACTGCGAGACGCGGCGGCCATGAATGCGACCCGCTGGCAGCTCTGGCGGAGTGCAGCGGGCCTTGGCCCGTCCGTTTACGCCTGGTCTGGAGGCCTTACCAAGTTCAACCGCGGCGCCCATGGCCTGGCGAAGTCGCACACGCTCGACGCCCTCGCGGTCGGTGAGCTTCCCGATCGAACGCGCATCGTGCGGCACCCCGCGCAGGTTCTGACTGCCCGGGCCACGGGCCGTGGTTCCTACGCTCGGACACGTACCGACGCATACGGTTTCCCGAGGCTCCATCTCACCCGTCGCAAGAAGCACTACGGCTTCACCACCGGAGATCTCGTACGTGCGGTCATCCCACGCGGAAAGTACGCGGGAACCCACACCGGACGCGTCGCCGTCCGCGCCAACGGGTGCCACAGCATTCCCGTCCCGGGCGGCCACGCGGGCACCAGCCACAAGAACCTGCGCCTGCTCCAGCGGGCTGACGGATACGCGTACGGCACCAGGTTCGAAAAACCGGTTGAGCCGGGTTCGATCGGTTCCTAATGTGGGCTGCACGCCGAAAGGAGGTGATCGGGTACATGTATGAAACCCGGACCAGCGAGGTGGCTGCGGGCTAGCGGCCCGTCACCACATGTAGTGCGGTGCCGGACCAGCGCGTGAAATGAGCGCGCAGCCGGCCCCAATCCCAAGCAGTCACCCGACCCGCGAGCTCGCCGGTACGTCCGGCCGGCTCCTCCGCCGTGAGGCGGAGGAACCCGAGCTCGCGGGTCGTCTGCGTTTCGCAGGGCATGTGAGGTAGGGCACATGCGTTTCGCGGGGTCCGCAGTACTCTTGGACCATGCTTCCGATGCTCGTTCGACGCCGACACGTGGACTTCGTGCGCGTCACGAGCATGGGCTGTCGGGCTTCTTCCTGACCTCAGCCCCCCCTTTCTTCCCCTTGGCACCCGTGGCCCCCGCCCCATCCCCGGCGGCCGCCCGGGCACCCGTACACCCCGCGGACGCACCTCATGACGACGAACACGTCTTCTGCTCAGAACCTGCAGAGCCGGCAGCACCGGCCTTACCAGCAGCTTCCGATCATCGATCTCTCCGCGGCCGACCGCGGCCCCCAGGCCCGCGCCCTGCTGCACGCGCAGTTGCACAGCGCCGCCCACGACGTGGGCTTCTTCCAGCTCGTCGGGCACGGGGTGACCGAGGGCGAGACCACCGCCCTGCTCGACGCCATGCACCGGTTCTTCGCGCTGCCCGAGGCCGAGCGGCTCGCCCTCGACAACGTCAACTCGCCGCACTTCCGCGGGTACACGCGCACCGGCGACGAGCGCACGGGCGGCAGCCGGGACTGGCGGGACCAGCTCGACATAGGGGCCGAGCGGCCCGCGCGCAGGCCCGGTCCCGGCGAGCCCGCCTACTGGTGGCTGGAAGGACCCAACCAGTGGCCGGCCGCGCTGCCGGAGCTGCGGACCGCCGCGCTGGCCTGGATCGACCGGCTCAGCTCGGTCGCGGCCCGCCTGCTGCGCGAGCTGCTCACCGCGATCGGGGCGCCCGCCGACTTCTACGAGCCGATCTTCGGCGAGCGGGCCCATCCGCATCTGAAGCTCGTACGCTACCCGGGCAGCGCGGGCGACGGCGCCGACCAGGGCGTGGGCGCGCACAAGGACTACGGATTCCTGACACTGCTGCTCCAGGACCAGGTCGGCGGTCTTCAGGTGCAGCGCGAGGACGGCCTCTTCCACGAGGTGCCGCCGCTGCCGGGAGCGTTCGTGGTCAACCTGGGCGAGCTGCTGGAAGTGGCCACCAACGGGTACCTCGTCGCCACCAACCACCGGGTCGTCAGTCCGCCCGGGGCCACCGAGCGGTTCTCCGTGCCCTTCTTCTATAACCCGCGCCTGGACGCGCGCGTGGAGCCGTTGCCCTTCCCGCACGCCTCCGCCGCGCCCGGCGTCACCGACGACCCGGCGAACCCGCTGTTCGCGGAGTACGGCCTCAACGAGCTGAAGGGCAAACTGCGGGCCCACCCGCTGGTCGCCACCCGTCATCACGCGGAGCTGCTCACCCCCGCGTGATGACCGGCCACTCCTGGGCCCGACGCGGGCTCAGTGCGCGATGTCCTCGTAGCCCTTGATCTCCTGGGGGCCGCGCGGACCGGGGCCCACGTAGTGCGCGGACGGCCGGACGAGCCGTCCCGTGCGCTTCTGCTCCAGGATGTGCGCCGACCAGCCCGCCGTACGAGCGCAGGTGAACATCGACGTGAACATGTGCGCCGGGACCTCGGCGAAGTCGAGCATGATCGCGGCCCAGAACTCGACGTTCGTCGCCAGGACGCGGTCCGGACGGCGCGCGTGGAGCTCCTCCAGGGCCGCCTTCTCCAACGCCTCGGCGATCTCGAAGCGGGGGGCGCCGAGCTCGCGGGCGGTGCGGCGAAGGACACGGGCGCGCGGGTCCTCGGCACGGTAGACGCGGTGGCCGAAGCCCATCAGGCGTTCGCCCTTGTCGAGGGCCTTCTTGACGTAGGCCTCCGCGTCGCCCGTGCGCTCGATCTCCTCGATCATGCCGAGGACGCGGGAGGGCGCGCCGCCGTGCAGCGGCCCGGACATGGCTCCGACGGCGCCGGAGAGGGCGGCGGCGACATCCGCGCCCGTCGACGCGATGACGCGGGCGGTGAAGGTGGACGCGTTCATGCCATGCTCGGCGGCGGACGTCCAGTAGGCGTCCACGGCCGCGACGTGCTTGGGGTCGGGCTCGCCGCGCCAGCGGATCATGAAGCGTTCGACGACGGAGTGCGCCTTGTCGATCTCGCTCTGCGGCACCATGGGCCGGCCCTGGCCGCGGGCGGACTGGGCAACGTACGAGAGGGCCATGACGGCGGCGCGGGCGAGGTCCTCGCGGGCCTGGGCCTCGTCGATGTCGAGGAGGGGCTTGAGGCCCCAGACGGGGGCGAGCATGGCGAGCGCGGACTGGACGTCGACGCGGATGTCGCCGGAGTGGACGGGGATCGGGAACGGCTCGGCGGGCGGCAGGCCGGGGTTGAAGGCGCCGTCCACGAGGAGGCCCCACACGTTTCCGAAGGAGACGTGGCCGACCAGATCCTCGATGTCGACGCCCCGGTACCGGAGTGCGCCGCCCTCCTTGTCCGGTTCGGCGATCTCCGTCTCGAACGCGACGACTCCTTCGAGTCCGGGTACGAAGTCGGACATCAGGCGGCTCCTCGTGATGTGTACGACGGGGGATTTATGGAGGTGATGGTGGGGGTGACGATGGGGGCGCGTCTTGCGGTTGGAAGGGGGAATCCGTGCGTCGGTGATGGGTGGTCGACGTCCGGCTCCACGGTCGGCTCGTGGACTCGCGGTCCGGTACGTCTTCCCGGTGATGCCCCGTGCGACCGGCGGTCATCCCACCGGAACGGTGGCAGCACCATATCTCCGAGTGCCACCTTTGGGGAGGCCCTGCGGCACTCAGTGCCACCCTCTGACACTCGATGCCGCACCGGGATACGGCAAGATGACCGCGTGACCGACCGCGACCGCCTCCCGGATGAATCCGCCGCCGAGCCCCTCGTCCTGCGCGCCGCGGAAGCCGCCGCCGCAGAAGCCACGGGCGACGCCGAAGAACTCGCCGCCGACCCCGCCGCGATGCGCGCCCACTACCGCGCCGAGGGGCTCGTCGAGGCCGATCTCGCCGCGCATCCCATGGACCAGTTCGCCCGCTGGTTCAAGCAGGCCGCGCAGGCCTCCGTGCAGGGCATGGTGTACGAGCCGAACGCGATGGTCGTCTCCACGGCGGACGCCGAGGGCCGGCCCAGCTCACGCACGGTGCTGCTCAAGCAGTACGACGAGCAGGGCTTCGTCTTCTACACCAACTACGACTCCCGCAAGGCCCTCGAGCTGTCCGAGAACCCCTACGTCTCGCTGCTCTTCCCCTGGCACCCGATGGCCCGCCAGGTCATCGTCACCGGAACGGCACGACGCACCGGACGAGACGAGACCGCCGCGTACTTCCGCACCCGCCCGCACGGCTCCCAGCTCGGCGCCTGGGCCAGCGCCCAGTCCTCGGTCATCCCCTCCCGGGACGAGCTCGACGCCTCCTACGCGGAGTTGAGCGCCCGCTACCCGGAGGGTGAGCAGGTCCCCGTGCCCCCGCACTGGGGCGGCTTCCGCGTCGCCCCCCGGACGGTCGAGTTCTGGCAGGGCCGCGAGAACCGCCTCCACGACCGGCTGCGGTACGTGGCGGAGCCGGACGGCAGCTGGCGGGCGGAACGCCTCAGCCCGTGATGCCGGCGGGGCTCGGTCCGTGATGTCGGCGGGGCTCAGCCCAGCGCCTCGTCCAGCAGTACGCCCCACTGCGCCACCACCCGTTCCCGTCGCCCCCCGTCGTTCGTGAGGAGGTTGGCGAGGCCGAGCCCGCGGGACATGTCCAGCAGGCCCTGGACCGTTTCGCGAACGCCCGGGCGGGATTCGTCGGCGGCGAGGAGTTCCACGGCGATCCGGTGGGTCTCACGGCCCACGCGGGCCTCCAGCTCGGTGACCCTGGGGCGGAGCTGCTCCTCGTTGGAGGCGGCGACCCAGAGGTGGAGGGCGGCGCGGAAGAGGGGGCCGGTGTAGAGGTCGACCAGGGCCACGACCACCTCGCGGCGGTCGGCGGCACCCTCCGGGAACAGGGTGCGCAGTGCGGTGGAGCGCTCCTCGGCGACGTACTCCACCGCGGCGGTGAACAGGTCCTCGCGGGTGCGGAAGTGGTGCTGGGCGGCCCCCCGGGACACTCCCGCGCGCTCGGCGACGACGGAGACCGTGGAGCCCGCCCAGCCGTGCTCGGCGAGACAGGCCACGGCGGCCGCGAGCAGCCGCTGCCGGGTGGCGCGGCTGCGGTCCTGCTTGGGAACGTGCGGAAGCCGGGGACCGCGGGGGGCGATTTCGGCGGGCTCCGCCGCGTCCGTGGTCGCGTCCGCGGCATCCGTGGTCGCGTCCTTGACGTCCGTGGCGCCCGTGGTCGCGTCTGTCGCGTCCGTGGGCTCCGCGCGCTCCGCGGTTTCCGTCGTGCTCACACCACCCATGCGGGATCCCGTCGTTCGAGGAAGGCCGTCATCCCCTCGCGGGCCTGCGCGGAGGAGAACAGTTCGGCCGAGAGCGCGGTCAGGGCATCCGCGTCCCGGTCGAAGGCCTCCAGCACCCTAGCCGTGAGCAGCCGTTTCGTCTCGGCCAGGCCTTGGGGGGAGGCGCGGCGCAGGCCGTCCAGGACGGGGTCCAGGGTGACGTCGACGTCGTCGCCGGTCGCCGTCAGGAGTCCCGTCCGTACCGCCTCCGCCGCGTCGAAACGTTCGCCCGTGAGGTAGTAGCGGGCGAGGGCGCGGGGGTCCGTACGGGGCAGGAGGGGAAGGGAGATCACGGCGGGCGCGACGCCGATGCGTACCTCCGTGAAGGCGAACGTGGCTTCCTTGGAGGCGATCGCCAGATCGCAGGCTCCGAGGAGCCCCAGTCCGCCCGCCCGCACATGGCCCGTCACCCGGGCCACCACGGGCTTGTGCAGCTCGACGATCTGCCGCAGCAGGGCGACGAGCGCGTCCGGGTGCGGAGGATCGCGCAGGTCGGCGCCCGCGCAGAACGTGTTCCCCGTGTGGGCGAGGACGACCGCGCGGACGTCACGGTCCTTGCCGCACCGGGTGAGCCCGTCCGCGAGCTCGCCCACGAGGGCGGCGGAGAGGGCGTTGCGGTTGACGGGCGAGTCGAGGGTGAGGGTGGTGATGGCGCGGTCGTGCGCCACGCGGACAACCGGTTCAACGGTCATGACAGGCCCCGCAGTTCCCGGCGCAGGATCTTTCCGGAGGCCGCCCGTGGGACGGCGTCGATGAAGGTGACGCCGCGGACCCTCTTGTACGGGGCGACGCGCTCGGCGACGTACATCATCACCTCTCCTTCGGAGAGGCCGGGGACGTCGGAGACCTCCGCCGGACCGCCCGGACCTGCCGGACCGCCCGGACCTGCCGGACCGGCCGCGGACGGCTGGCGCACCACGAAGGCGTGCGGGACTTCGTTGTTGTCCTCGTTGTAGACCCCGATGACCGCGGCGTCCGCGATACCGGGGTGGGTGAGGAGCAGTGCCTCCAGTTCGGCGGGCGCGACCTGGAAGCCCTTGTACTTGATGAGCTCCTTGACGCGGTCGACGACGAAGAGCCAGCCCTCGGTGTCCACGTGGCCGACGTCTCCGGTGTGCAGCCAGCCGTCCGGGTCGATCATCGCGGCGGTGGCGTCGGGCTGCCCCAGATAGCCCTTCATGACCTGGGGACCGCGGATGACGATCTCGCCCGCCTCCCCGACGCCGAGGTCCTTGTCGGGGTCGTCGAGGGAGACGATGCGCATCTCGGTGCCCGGGACGAGCCTGCCGACCGTTCCCGGGGGCGCGTCCTGGGCGGCGTCCAGGGGGACCAGGTGCGTGCAGGGAGACAGTTCCGTCATCCCGTAGCCCTGGCCGATGGGCGGCAGCCCGAGCCGCTCGGCGCAGGCCAGCGCGAGCTTGGCGTCCAGGGGCGCGGCGGAGGAGACGATGTACTTCAGGGACGACAGGTCGTACCGCGCGACGGCCGGGTGCTTGGCCAGGGCCAGCACGATCGGCGGCGCCACGAAGAGGCCGCTGATGCGGTGCTTCTCGATGGCCGCGAGGAAGGTGTCGAGGTCGAAGCGGGGCAGTACGACGACGGTGGCGCCCTGCCTCAGGGGCGCGTTCATGAGGGCCGTCAGCCCGTAGATGTGGAAGAAGGGCAGCACCGCGAGGATGCGCTCGCCCTCGCCCATCGGCAAGAAGGGCACCAGTTGCGCCAGGTTGGTGGCGATGGACCGGTGGGTGAGCATCACCCCCTTGGGTATGCCGGTCGTCCCGGAGGAGTACGGCAGGGCCGCGACGTCCGTCACCGGGTCGATGTCGATCTCCGGTTCGGGCGCGGTCGAACCGAGCAGGTCGATCAGCGAGCGATGCCCCGGAGCGCTGTCGCAGACGAAGATCTCCCGCACTCCGCCGGCGAGCTCGGCGGCCTGCCGCGCCGCCTCCAGGAGGGGCGACACGGTCACGATCCAGTTCGCGGCGCTGTCCCGCAGCTGCTTGGCGAACTCCTCGGGCGTGGCGAGCGGGTGCACGGTCGTGACCGACGCCCCCGCGCGCGTGGCGGCGTAGAACACCGTCGGGAAGGCGATGGTGTTCGGGCTGTGCAGGGCGAGGACGTCGCCCTTGCGGACGCCCGCGTCGGCGAACGCGGCGGCCAGCCGGCGGTGGAACCGGTCCAGTTGCCCGTAGGTGAGCGTGGTGCCGTCGACTCCGTCGATCAGCGCGGGCGTGTCGCCTCGCTCGGCGGCGCGGCCGAGGACCGCCTCGTAAATGGGTTCCTCTACGGCCGGGACTTCGGCGTACTCGCTGCGGAACACGGTTCCTCCTGGAGCGGCTCGTGGAGCGGCGGGCTAGTACGACTTGGGCAGGCCCAGGGTCTGGTGGGAGACGTAGTTGAGAATCATCTCCCGGCTCACCGGAGCAATACGAGCCACGCGCGAGGCCGTTATCAATGAGGCGAGGCCGAATTCGCGGGTGAGGCCGTTGCCGCCGAGGGTGTGCACGGACTGGTCGACCGCCCTCACACAGGCCTCGCCCGCCGCGTATTTGGCCATGTTGGCGGCCTCACCCGCGGCGACGTCGTCCCCGGAGTCGTACAGGTACGCCGCCTTCTGCATCATCAGGCGGGCGAGTTCGAGGTCGATGTGGGCCTGTGCGAGGGGGTGGGCGACGGCCTGGTGGGCGCCGATGGGCTGCTTCCAGACGGTGCGCTCGCGGGCGTACTCGACGGCCCTGGAGAGCGCGTAGCGGCCCATGCCGATCGCGAACGCGGCCGTCATCACCCGCTCGGGGTTGAGCCCGGCGAAGAGCTGGAGCAGGCCCGCGTCCTCGTCGCCGACGAGCGCGTCGGCGGGCAGCCGCACGTCGTCGAGGGTCAGCTCGAACTGCTTCTCCGCGCTGTGGAGTTCCATGTCGATGCGCCGCCGCCCGAAGCCTTCGGCGTCGCGCGGGACGATGAACAGGCAGGGCTTGAGGCTGCCCGTCCGCGCGTCCTCCGTGCGTCCCACGATGAGGGTGGCGTCCGCGATGTCGACGCCGGAGATGAACACCTTGCGGCCGCTCAGGAGCCAGTCGGCACCGTCCCGGCGCGCGGTGGTGGTGATGCGGTGCGAGTTGGAACCCGCGTCGGGTTCGGTGATGCCGAAGGCCATGGTGCGGGTGCCGTCGGCCAGGCCCGGGAGCCACTCCTGTTTCTGGGCCTCCGTGCCGAAGCGGGCGATCACCGTGCCGCAGATCGCCGGCGACACGACCATCATGAGGAGGGGGCAGCCCGCGGCGCCGAGTTCTTCCAGGACTATGGAGAGTTCGGCTATGCCGCCGCCCCCGCCACCGTATGCCTCCGGCAGGTTGACGCCGAGGTAGCCGAGCTTGGCGGCTTCGGACCAGAGGGTGTTGATGTCGTAGTCGCGGCCGTGGCGTTTGCCTAGGGCGGCCACGGCGGAACGCAGGGCTTTGTGCTCTTGGGATTCGATGACGGGGCTCATGGGGCTCCTGAGGTCGTCTCAACACTGCGGGTCGTATGTGGCTGGTCGCGCAGTTCCCCGCGCCCCTATCGGGGCGCTGTACTCACCGGTGTCGTCTCCACCACTGCCAGCAGGGTCCCGACCTCCACCTGTTGTCCGGGGGTGGCGTGGAGGGCCGTGAGCGTGCCTGCCGTCGGCGCGGAGATCTTGTGTTCCATCTTCATCGCCTCCAGCCACAGGAGGGGCTCTCCGGCCCGTACGGCGGCTCCCGTGGTCAGTCCCTCGGCGACGCGGACGACGGTTCCCGGCATGGGAGCCAGGAGGGAGCCGGGGGCCTGCTGGGCGGTGGGGTCGGGGAAGCGGGGCAGGGCGGTGAGGGCGGTGGCGTTCACGAACACCTGCTCGCCGTACCGCGTCACCTCGAACTTCCTTTGTACGCCGTCCACTTCGAGTACGACGAGACGGGCGTCGGCGTGCACCACGCGCACCCCGTCGGCCGTGAGGCCCGCACGGGTGTGCTGGTAGCGCACCTCGTGCTCGGTGCCGGCCAGGTCGTAACGCTTGATCTGCGGCTGCGAGGGGAGGTTGCGCCAGCCGCCGAACCGGGAGCGGGCGTGGCCCCGCGCGTCCGCCAGGGCCGCCGCCAGGGGCGCGTACGGGTCCGGGGCCGGCGTCGTGAGGGCGGCGAGGTGGCGCTCGTAGAAGCCGGTGTCCATGCGGGCCTCGGCGAACTCCGGGTGCCGCAGGGAGCGTACGAGCAGATCCCTGTTGGTCGCCGGGCCGTGGATGTCGGCGCGTTCCAGGGCACCGGACAGCTTGCGCAGGGCCTCCGCACGCGAGGGCGCGTACGCGATCGCCTTCGCCAGCATCGGGTCGTAGTGGACGCCGATCGGGTCCCCGTCGGTGTATCCGGTGTCCAGGCGGACGCCCTCCGTGACGGCGAGGCGGTGCAGGGTGCCGGTCTGCGGGGCCCAGGACCGCGCCGGGTCCTCGGCGTACAGGCGTGCCTCGATCGCGTGCCCCCGCGCGCGTGGCGGGTCGTTCGCGAGCGCCGCGCCCTCCGCGACCTGGATCTGGAGCGCGACGAGATCGATGCCGAAGACCGCCTCCGTCACCGGGTGTTCGACCTGGAGGCGGGTGTTCATCTCCAGGAAGTGGGCCTTGCCGTCGGCGACCAGGAACTCGACCGTTCCCGCGCCCACGTAGTCGACGGCTCGGGCGGCCCGCACGGACAGGTCGTAGAGGGTTTCCGTCAGGTCTCCGAGACCGGGGGCCGGGGCCTCCTCGATGACCTTTTGATGGCGGCGCTGGAGGGAGCAGTCGCGGGTGCCGAGCGCCCAGACCGTGCCGTGCGCGTCGGCGAGGATCTGCACTTCCACATGCCGACCGCCCTCTACGTAGGGCTCGACGAAGACCTCGCCGTCGCCGAAGGCGCTGAGGGCCTCGGCGCGGGCGGCGGTCAGCTCGGCGTCGATGGCGTCGAGTTCGCGTACGACGCGCATACCGCGTCCGCCGCCGCCCGCGGCCGCCTTGACGAGCACCGGGAGATCGGCGGCGGTGACCGTCTCCAGCGGTTCGAGCCCCATCAGTTTCTTGGCGCGCGTCTTGGAGGCCATCGCCTCGATGGCCTCGGGCGGCGGCCCGATCCAGACGAGGCCCGCGTCGAGGACGGCCCGCGCGAAGCCGGCGTTCTCGGAGAGGAAGCCGTACCCGGGGTGCACGGCGTCCGCGCCGGCGCTCAGGGCGGCCTTCACGATCAGGTCGCCGCGCAGATACGTGTCCGAGGGCGCCGCCCCCGGCAGCCGTACCGCCTCGTCGGCCACACGCGTGTGGAGGGCGTTCTCGTCGGCGTCCGAGTACACGGCGACGGTCCGGATCCCCAACTCACCGCAGGTGCGGAAGACCCGGCAGGCGATCTCGCCCCGATTGGCCACGAGGACAGAAGTAATCACTGGGACCTCACATCCGGAAGACGCCGAAGCCACCGCGCGCCCCCTCATAGGGGGCCGTGTGGATCGCGGACAGGCACAGGCCGAGGACGGTTCGGGTGTCGCGGGGGTCGATGACCCCGTCGTCGTACAGCCGCCCGGACAGGAACATCGGCAGGGACTCCGACTCGATCTGCTGCTCCACCATGGCGCGCAGGGCCGCGTCGGCGTCCTCGTCGTAGGGCTGGCCCTTGGCCGCGGCCGACTGCCGGGCGACGATCGAGAGGACGCCGGCGAGCTGCTGGGGGCCCATGACGGCGGACTTGGCGCTGGGCCAGGCGAACAGGAAGCGCGGGTCGTAGGCGCGCCCGCACATTCCGTAGTGACCGGCTCCGTAGGAGGCCCCCATGAGGACGGACAGGTGGGGGACCTTCGAATTGGAGACGGCGTTGATCATCATCGCGCCGTGCTTGATGATCCCGCCCTGCTCGTACTCCTTGCCGACCATGTAGCCGGTGGTGTTGTGCAGGAAGAGGAGGGGGATGTCGCGCTGGTTGGCGAGCTGGATGAACTGGGCGGCCTTCTGGGACTCGGCGCTGAACAGCACTCCCTGGGCGTTGGCCAGGATGCCGACGGGATAGCCGTGGAGGGTTGCCCAGCCGGTCGTGAGGCTCGTCCCGTAGAGGGGCTTGAACTCGTCGAAGTCGGAGCCGTCGACCACGCGGGCGATGACCTCGCGCGGGTCGAAGGGGTGTCGGAGGTCGCCGGGGACGATCCCCAGGAGCTCGTCCTCGTCGTACTTGGGGGGCTCGGCCGGACCGGGATCGCCGGACGCCTTGCGGTGGTTGAGCCGGGCGACGACGCGCCTGGCCTGGCGGAGGGCGTCCTGCTCGTCGACGGCGAAGTAGTCCGCGAGACCCGACACGCGCGCGTGCATCTCGGCGCCGCCCAGGGACTCGTCGTCGCTCTCCTCGCCGGTCGCCATCTTCACCAGCGGCGGCCCGCCCAGGAAGACCTTCGCCCGCTCCTTGACCATGATCACGTGGTCGGACATGCCGGGGATGTACGCGCCTCCGGCGGTGGAGTTCCCGAAGACGACGGCGACGGTCGGGATCCCCGCCGCCGACAACCTGGTGAGGTCGCGGAAAATCGCTCCCCCGGGGATGAAGATCTCCTTCTGCGACGGCAGATCGGCGCCGCCCGACTCCACCAGGCTGATGCAGGGCAGCCGGTTGGCGAGGGCGATGTCGTTGGCCCGCAGGGCCTTCTTCAGGCTCCAGGGATTACTGGCGCCGCCCCGTACGGTCGGGTCGTTCGCGGTGATCAGGCACTCCACGCCCTCGACGACCCCGATCCCGGTCACCAGCGACGCACCGACCGCGTACTCGCTCCCCCAGGCCGCGAGCGGCGACAGCTCCAGGAACGGTGTGTCGGGGTCGAGCAGCAGCTCGATGCGTTCACGGGCGAGCAGCTTGCCGCGCTTTTGGTGCCGGGCCACGTACTTCTCGCCGCCGCCCGCGAGCGCCTTGGCGTGCTCGGCGTCCAGCTCGGCGAGCTTGGCGAGCATGGCCTCGCGGTGGGCGGTGTAGTCGGGGGCGGCGGTGTCCAGGGCGGACGCCAGGACCGTCACAGCAGGGCCTCCGGGATGTCGAGGTGGCGGGAGCGGAGCCATTCGCCCAGGGCCTTGGCCTGGGGGTCGAAGCGGTGCTGGGAGGCGACGCCTTCGCCGAGGATCCCTTCGACGACGAAGTTGAGGGCGCGGAGGTTCGGCAGAGTGTGACGGACAACTTTCAGATGACAGCTTTCAGTTATCAGATTCTGAAATCTGTCAGCTGTCAGTTGATGAACCAACCAGCGCCACGCGTCATCCGATCGCACCCACACCCCGACATTCGCGTTCCCCCCCTTGTCCCCACTGCGCGCACCCGCGACCGCACCCAGAGGAGCGCGTCGCGTCGGCCCCGGAGGGAGCGGTTCGGGCAGGGCGGGTTCGGGCGCGGGTTCCAGTACGAGGGTGTCGGTGGCCGGAGCGACCGGCACACGTCGCCCGTCATGGAGGACCGCCACGTGCTCCACGGCGCCCTGGGGGACGTACACGTCTTCGAAGACCCCGTACGGGGAGCCCTTTCCCGGGGGCGCGATCAAGTGGAAGCCGGGGTAGCTGGCCAGGGCCAGTTCGATGGCGGCGCCGCTGAGGGTGCGGCCCACCGCGTCCTGGCCGGGATCGCGTACGACGAGGCGCAGGAGGGCGCTCGCGGTCTCCTCCGTGGAGGCGTCGGGGTGGTCGGTGCGGGCGAGGTCCCAGCGGACCTCCGCGGGCCGCGACTTGGCCGCGTCGAGGGCCGCCTCCATCTGGTCCCGGACGAGGGCGGCCTTCGCCTCGATGTCGAGGCCGGTGAGGACGAAGACGACTTCGTTGCGGTAGCCGCCGAGGCGGTTGAGGCCGACCTTGAGGGTGGGGGGCGGGGCCTCGCCGCGTACACCGGAGATGCGGACGCGGTCGGGGGCCTCGTGGGTGAGGCGGACCGAGTCGAGTCGGGCGGTGACGTCGGGGCCCGCGTACCGGGCGCCGGAGGTCTCGTAGAGGAGTTGCGCGGTGACGGTGCCGATGTCCACGAGGCCGCCGGTGCCGTCGTGTTTGGTGATGACGCTGGTGCCGTCCTCGTGGAGTTCGGCGAGCGGGAATCCCGGGTGGCGAAGGCGCGCCGGGTCGTGGTCGGTGAAGAACGCGTAGTTGCCGCCGGTGGCCTGCGTGCCGCATTCCAGGACGTGACCGGCGACGACGGCGCCGGCGAGGCGGTCGTACGCGTCCGGCGCCCAGCCGAAGTGGGCGACGGCGGGCCCGGTGACCAGCGCCGCGTCCGTGACCCGCCCGGTCACCACGATGTCCGCGCCCTCGCGCAGACAGGCGGCGATCCCGGCACCGCCGAGGTAGGCGTGCGCGGCGAGGCTCCTGGGATGGCCGGCGGTCAGGTCGTCGCCCTCGACGTGGGCGACACGCACCGGTATGCCGAGGCGGTCGGCCAACTGCCGTACGGCGTCGGCGAGTCCGGCGGGGTTGAGGCCGCCCGCGTTCGCCACGATCCGCACGCCCCGCTCGTGCGCGAGGCCGAGGCACTCCTCCAACTGGCCCAGGAAGGTGCGGGCGTAGCCGCCGGAGGGGTTCTTGAGGCGGTCGCGGCCGAGGATGAGCATGGTGAGTTCGGCGAGGTAGTCGCCGGTCAGAACGTCCAGGGGGCCACCGGTGAGCATCTCGCGCATCGCGTCGAAGCGGTCGCCGTAGAAGCCGGAGGCGTTGCCTATCCGGAGGGGCGCGACGGTCACCTGGCGTCTCCCTTGGACGCGCGCCCCTGTCCGGGCGGACCCGCGAAGGCCTGCGCGATGTCCAGCCAGCGGTCCGCGTCGGGGCCGTCCGCCCGTACGGCGAGGTCGCCGCGGTGGGCCCGTTGGGTGACCAGGAGACAGAAGTCGAGGGCCGGGCCGGTGACACGCTGGGGCGCCTCTTCGGGCCCGTACGTCCACAACTCGCCCTTGGGGCCGACCAGTTCGACGCGGAACTCGGTGGCGGGCGGAGTGAGCCCCCGTACGTGGAAGGCGAAGTCCCGCGCCCGTACGCCGATGCGGGCCACGTGCCGGAGGCGGTCGGTGGGGGTGCGCGCCACGCCCAGCGCGTCCGCCACGTCCTGGCCGTGGGCCCAGGTCTCCATCAGGCGGCCGGTGGCCATGGAGGCTACCGACATGGGCGGGCCGTACCAGGGGAAACGGGTGCCTGTGGGGGCCGCGCGAAGGGCCTCCTCCAGCGCCGTTCGCCCCGCCCGCCAGTCGGCGAGCAGCGTGGCGGGCGGCAGCCCGGCCCCCTCCTCCGCGCCCTCGTCCACGAATCCGCCGGGCGAGGCCATCGCCTTCTCGACCTCCTTGGCGAAGGCCTCGGCGTCCGTCACGGCGAGCAGGGCGGAACGGTCCGTCCAGGCCAGGTGGGCGATCTGGTGAGCGACGGTCCAGCCGGCGGCGGGGGTGGCGAGTGCCCAGCGACTCTCTGCCAAGTCACTTACCAACAGGTCGAGTTCTTCGCTCTCCTGGTGCAGATCGTCGATCACTGACGACGGGTCGGACACGATGGAGCTCCCCTCGGGGCACGACGGTGTGCGGCGGCGCGCGGCGATGCGCCGCGCAGTGCGGCGATGTGCGGCGGGCGTGCGGAGTCTTTCGCGGTGCGCTCTGGAGCATGGCAGCGGGCACAGAAACAAGCAAGCATGCTTGCATTAATTGATGTGCCGCGTGGGCTGGAGGGAGACGCTCCGAGCGGGCCGCAGGAAGAGGTCCGGAACGGACCGCAGGAAGAGGTCCCGCGCGGGCTGCAGGAAGGCGTCCCGCGCGGACTACAGGGAGCGGAAGACGCCGTCGGGCGCTGCCTCGGCCGCTTCGGCGAAATCGGCGAAGTCGAGGTTGGCGATCATCAGGTTGGCGTGAATCTCGTGGATCCCGGCCGGGGTCGTGCGGAACTCGCCGCCTTCGGCCTCGAACTCCTCGTCGCTCTCGCACTCTTCCCTGGTCAGCGTGGACACCGCCAGCAGAGCTCCCTGGCCGGTGCGCAGGGCGACGGCGTCCGCGAGGAAGACGACGGCGAGTTCGTCGTCGGCGGAGACCGCGGCGAGTACGTCGGCTGTCGTGAGCCCCGCCCAGGAGGGGTCGTCGACGACCTGGACGCGTGGCTCGAAGTCTTCGGGGCCCCAGGGCAGGGACAGCGCGCCTTTCAACGCCGTCCACGCCTCTTCGTCGCCGAAGTCGGTCCTGATGACCAGCGCCGCGAACTCATCGCGGTCCGCCACCCCTTGTCCGGTTCGATCACTCATGACGCAGCCCCACTCCCCCGCTCGGATCACTGCCCGCGTGTACGGCACGCACACTAGGCGAGGGCACCGACAAGCCGCGTCGATGCGGCGGAGTGGGGCAGGGGCAGGAGTCAGGTGTCGTCGCCGTGCGCGGACGCGCCCCGGCTCATCGCGAGGACCGCGTCGCGCCGGCTGAGCGCGCCGAACGGGGAACCGCCGGTCGGGGTGTCGCTGCCGTGGATCCAGGTGGGGCCGTCGGCGAGGTGGTCGAGGGCCTCGGCCGCGACGTCGTCGGGGTCGGCGAGCTCTCCGTACGGCTTGCCCTCGGCGTCGAACGCCCGGCGCATGGACGGGGTGTCGGTCTTGCCGAGGACGAGCCCCAGTACGTCGACCCCACGGGTGCGCCACTCCGCCCACAGGCTCTCCGCGAGGATGAGGTCGAACGCCTTCGTGGCGCCGTAGGCGGCGAGCGTCGCACCGCCCGCCCAGGCCGCGCCCGACGTCACCAGCACCACGGCCCCCCGCCCGCGCGCCACCATCGGACCGCCGAAGCGGTACGCCGCTTCGAGCGGGCCGACGCAGTTGCGGTGAACCAGTCCGAGGTGGGTGCCGAGGTCCTTGTCGAGGAAGGCGACGCTGCGGTCGTCGCCGCCCGCGTTGTAGACGAACAGGCCGACTTCCAGGTCGGAGGTGGCGCGCGTCAGTTCCGACAACGCGTCAGGGGCGCCGAGGTCGAGCGCTACCGTGCGGGTCTCGACGTCGTACTTCGCCCGGATCTCGGCGGCGGACGCCTCCAGTACGGGTACGCGCCTCGCCACCAGGACCACGTTCATGCCGCGGGCGGCCATCGCGTGGGCGAACGCGGCGCCGACACCGTCGGATCCACCGGCGACGACGCCCCAGGGGCCGTACTTGCCGGTCAGGGCTTCAGCCACTCTCCACACCTCATCTGCTCGATCGCCGAAGGGTCGTCAAAGGGTCATCGGGGGTGGCGCCGGAGGAGCATCTGAGGGCGCCGGAGGGTCATCGGCGCTGGTCGCCGCGTCCTGTTGGGCGCGGTCCGCGGGCGGCGCGAGCATCGCGCGGGGGCCCTCGGTGCCGTCCAGGTTGGCGTTGATCCGCTCGGCGATGCGCCAGCCCTGCGGGGTGCGCGCCCAGCGCCAGGTGTTCGCGGAGACCTGGAACACCCAGAACCGGCCGGCGTCGGCGTCCCAGCGCAGGTGCAGCGCGTGGCTGCGGCCGGTGGCCCGGTCGCCGTCGACGACGATGTGCGGCACGGTCAGGACATGGCCGCAGCCGTTGTGGATCACGCTCTGGTGACCGGCGCCGTGAACCATCCCGAGGACGCCCTCCCTGCCCTCCATCCGCAGGTGCGGGACCGCGTCGAAGACGCCGTCCTCGGTCCAGAGGTCGGCCGCGGCCTCGCCGGAGCCGCTGTCGACGGCGGGCCCGTACTGGGCGACGAGCTGCATGATCTCGACCTGGTCCTCCAGGGCGTGGACCTTGGCCGCCAGCAACTCGACGGCGGCGCGCAGCTCTTCGGTCTCGGTCATCCGTCACAGCCCTTCCCCGCACGGATCCCCGCACGGATCCCCGCTCGGATCCCCGCTCGGACTGTAGCGACGC
Organism: Streptomyces olivochromogenes; assembly: GCF_001514115.1. Taxonomy (GTDB): domain Bacteria; phylum Actinomycetota; class Actinomycetes; order Streptomycetales; family Streptomycetaceae; genus Streptomyces; species Streptomyces olivochromogenes. Next base: position 254,486 of record NZ_KQ948458.1, on the reverse strand, counting down.
CATGCCATTTATAGAAGAGGCCCTCCTATAAATGGCCTGCCGTGAACAGCCGGTCATTACGATGTCCGCCATGACAGAGCCGCGCCGTCGCCCCGGTCGTCCCCGGGACACGAGCATCGACGAACGGGCCCTCGCGGCAGCGCGCGAACTGCTCGTCCGGCGCGGCTTCGACGCGACGACGATCCAGGCGGTCGCCGAACACTCCGGCGTGCACGCCTCCGCGATCTACCGGCGCTGGCCGTCCCGGATCGAGCTGATCGAAGAGGCCACGTTTCCGGGACTCAGTCCGCTGAGCGTGCGGCCGACCGGGGATCTCGGCCGCGATCTGGGCCGGTTCGTCCGCGCCTACCTGGCGGCCTTCAGCACTCCCGCGGCCCGCGCGGCCGCCGCGGGCCTGCTCGCGCACCACCAGACGTCGGACCGGACCGGCCCGCCGGAGGTGTACGTCCGTATGTCGGCGCGACCGCTCTTCCAGGACATCCTGCGCGCCGCGCCACCCGGGACCGTCGACCCCACCGTGGACCCGGACGACGTGTTCGACATGCTGCTGGGCGCCGTCCTGACCCGCACCCTGCTGTTCAGCGCCACGGCACGCGCCCGCCCCGTCGAGCGGACGGTGGAGATGATCCTCCGGCTGCTACGACCTCTCTGAACCAGCCGAACCAGCCGAAGCGGCCGAACCAGCCGACGTAGCCGAAGCGGCCGACCCGCCCGAGCCGACGTTCTTCGCCCTGCCCCGCCCCACCTGTGTCCGTACCGCCCCCATGCTCGCGGCGATGACCAGGGCGATCGCGAGGGCCTCGGTGGCGGAGAGTGCCTGGTCCAGGACGAGGAAGCCGGCCGTCGCGGCGACGGCGGGCTCCAGGCTCATCAGGATGGCGAAGGTGGCGGCGGGCAAGCGGCGCAGCGCGAGCAGTTCGAGGGTGTAGGGCAGCACGGAGGACATCACGGCGACCGCGCCGCCCAGGGCCACGGTCGTCGGGTTGATCAGCCGGGTCCCGGACTCGGCGATCCCCAGCGGCAGGAACGCCACCGCCGCGACCACCATGGCGAGCGCGAGCCCGTCCGCCTGGGGGAAGCGTCGGCCCGTACGCGCGCTGAAGACGATGTACGCCGCCCACATCGCGCCCGCGGACAGGGCGAAGGCGACGCCGACCGGGTCGAGGGAGCTGAAGCCTCCGCCGCCGAGCAGGAAGACGCCGCCGAGGGCGAGGCCCGCCCAGAGGAGGTTCAGGACGCGGCGGGAGGTGAGGACGGAGAGGACGAGCGGGCCGAGGACCTCGAGGGTGACGGCGGGGCCGAGTGGGATACGGGCGACCGACTGGTAGAAGAGGCCGTTCATCGCGGCCATGGTGAGACCGAAGATCACGACCGTGCGCCAGTCCGCCCGCGAGTGTCCGCGCACCTTGGGCCGGCAGACGGCCATCAGCACGATCGCGGCCACCAGGAGGCGCAGGGTGACGACCCCGAGCGCGCCCGCGCGCGGGATGAGGGTGACCGCCAGCGCGCCGCCGAACTGCACCGAGACGCCTCCGGCCAGGACCAGTCCCACGGGGCCGAGGGCACCCCACCGGTTCGGGGCGCCCTCGCCCGGGGTGGGCGCGGGCGCCATCGCCGGGGCGACCGAGGCCGGGGAGGGCGGAGACGCCGAGGGGGACGGGGCGGCGCTGGGGGTGTTCACGGGGCCTTCCAGGGGCTCGACTCAGGAGTCGTGCATCAAGGTGCACTTCTCAGTCCACAGTAATGGACCAAGTCAGGCACGTGAACCCCTTATGCGCCTGTCCAGGGTGTCTCGTCGCGGAAGAGGGGCCGACCGTCGGGCAGATAGCCGTCAAGGGGGTCCCGCAGAGGATCGGGATCGGGGAGGGGGTCGGGCTCGGGGAGGGGGTCGGGAAACGCACCCGGGTACCAGGCTCCCTCGGCCCCGGACCACTGCCCGGCGGCCCCGTAGTACGCGTACTGCGGAGCCGCTTCCGCCACGAAGCCCCCCGCGTAATCCATCGGCACCCCGGCCGGCACCCCCACAGGCACCCCGGTCGGCATCCCCACGGACACCCCCACCGGCACTCCCGTCGGCACCCCGGTCGACATCCCCACCGGCACCGCACCGTCCACCGGCACCGCGCCGTCCACCGGAACCTCCGCCTCCGTGAACAGCGGCAGCCGCAGCTCTCCGGTGTCCATCAGCGCGTTGTTCTGCGATCCGTGCAGACGGGCGTACGCGCCGCCGCGGGCCAGGAGTTCGTCGTGGCGGCCGGTTTCGACCACGCGGCCGCGGTCGACGACGAGGATGCGGTCGGCGTCGGGCGCGAGGTTGAGGTCGTGGGTGATCATGATCGTCGTACGGCCCTGCATCAGACGCCGCAGCGGCTTGATCACGCGGCGCGCGGCCATCGCGTCCAGGCCGGTGGTCGGCTCGTCGAGGACGAGGACGGGGGCGTCGCGCAGGATGGCGCGGGCGATGGCGAGCCGCTGGAGCTGGCCGCCGGAGAGTCGGGCCGAGTTGGGGTCGATCTTGGTGTCGTATCCGTCCGGCAGCTTCATGATGAAGTCGTGCGCGTCGGCGGCGCGCGCGGCCTCCACCAGCGCCTCGTCGCTCGCGCCGGGGCGCCCGCAGCCGATGTTGGCGCGGACGGTGTCGTGCAGGACGAGGGTCTCCTGCGGCAGCAGCGTGACGTACTCGCGCAGCCGGGCCAGCGGGAAGTCGCCCACCGGGACGCCGTCGAGGAGCACGGAGCCGGCGTCCGGGTCGTAGAAGCGCAGGAGGAGCTTGGACACGGTGGACTTGCCCGCGCCGCTCGGACCGGTGACGATCACGAGCTCGCCGGGGTTGACCGTGAAGGACAGGCCACGCAGGGCGTCGGTCTCCGCACCGGGGTAGCGGAAGGTGGCCTCGCGGACCTCCACGGCGCCGTCGGGGCGGCCGAGCCGGCTCTCCGCCGAGCGCGTCGGATCGGCGACCGCGGGCCGCACATCGAGAATCTCGATCAGCCGTTCGGCGCCGGCCGTGGCGGCGGCGATGGTCAGACCGAGCTGGGCCAGGCCGCGCACGGGCGGGTAGAGATAGCCGAGGAACGCGGCGAAGGCGAGCAGCTGGCCGAGGGTCATCCGGCCGCCGGAGATCTCCCACACGCCGAGGCCGATGACCGCGAGCACACAGATCGTCTCGATGACCTGGACGAGCTGCTCGTACAGCTCGTTGAGGCGCCCGGAGCGTACGGAGGCCCTGAACCAGGCGGTCGCCTCCTGGTTCAGCCGCCGCCGCTCGGCGTCGCGGCGGTCGTACGCCTGGGTGAGGACGATGTTGCCGAGGGACTCCTCGACGACGGAGGTGATCGCGCCGTCGGCGACCCGGCCGTCGCGCGAGACGGACTTGATGGAGCCGGAGAAGCGGCGGGCGGCCAGCCAGAACAGGGGTGCGAGCACGAAGGTCGCCGCGGCCAGGTCCCAGCGCAGCCAGAAGGCGGCGGCCGCGTAGAACAGCGCGCTGAACGCCGCCGACGCCGCGCCCACGAGCCCGGACACGACCATCGTCTCGATCGACTCGACGTCGCTGGTCAGCCGGGACAACAGGTCGCCCTGGCGGTGGCGTTGGAAGAAGTGCGGCGGCAACTGCTGTACGTGGTCGAAGACGTGCTCGCGCAGCCGCATCACGAAGCGCTCGGTGACCCAGGTGGCGAGGGAGTTGCCCGCGTAGGCGACGGCGGCGCCGAGCACGGCGACGGCCAGCCATTCGGCGGCCGGGGCCCAGAACGCGGCCAGTGAGCCCTGTTGCAGGGCGTGGTCGGTCAGATCGCTGAAGAGGAGGATGGCGGCGGTCTCGGCGAGAGCGGCCAGGACCGTGCACAGCCAGATGGCCAGCAGCCAGCTCCGCAGCCCCTTGGTCAGCGGCCAGAAGCGCCGGAAGGCGGTACGGGCGGGGATGGTCGGCGTGTCGTGGTCGAGTTCATCGTCGTCCTCGTACGCGTCGTCCTCGTACTCGTGATCCTCGTACCGATCGTCCGCGACCGCGCCGACGCCGCTTTCCGCGTATTCCTTGTGTTTCTCGTACCCCTGATTCTGCCTTTGCCGGGTCATGGCCCTCCTCATTTGAATTGCAGGCCGTGCCGAGGAATTCAAAAGAGAGAGGCCGACGGCGCACCGTCGGCCTCTCCACTACCGCTCGATCAGCCGCTCGATCAGCGTTCGTCGTTGGGGAACGGCTTGGGGAGCGGCTTGTGCGCCTTCTTGCGCGGCTTCGGCGCCGGCGGGGGCGGGAGCTGCTTCGACTTGGGCTTGGGGGGCAGGGGGGCAAGCTTCTTGAAGCTCATGCCAACTCCTTGAGGTTTCTGGCTACGCAATAGCGAGCGCATTAGTGCGATGGTGCGAGAATTCTCTACGGACAGGGGCGGGAATTCCTGGTCGTCACCTCGGTTTTCCCTGCCGCCCGACATCAAGGAACCTACACGCCCCGCGTCCCAAGGCACAGCAAAATGCAGCACATGACGACTGTGAATCCCCTTATGAAACCTGAGAGTTGCCTAAAAACCCTGGGTATTGGATATCCGCGTCGTCAGTCCGACCCTCGGTCGACCTCCGGGTCCACCCCTTGCTCCACGCCTTGCTCCACGCCTTGGTCCACGCCTTGGTCCAGCGCCTCGGCCAGCACCTCCGCCAGATGCCGCCCCTTGCGCCCCGCCAGCTGTTCCAGCTGGGTGCGGCACGAGAAACCGTCCGCGAGAAGCAGGGTGTCGGGGGTGGCGGCCCGCACGGCCGGGAGCAGTTGTTCCTCCGCGCAGGTCTTCGACACCTCGTAATGGCCCTTCTCGAAGCCGAAGTTGCCCGCGAGTCCGCAGCAGCCGCCCGCGAGGGAGCCGGTGAGGCCCGCCGCCGCGCGCAGTCGGCGGTCCGGGCCGTCGCCGAGGACGGCGTGCTGGTGACAGTGGGTCTGGCCGGTCACCGGACGGTCGAGGGGCGGGGGCGACCAGCCCGGGGCGAGGCGCTCCAGGGCCTCGGCGAACGTCAGCACCGCCGAGGCGAGGCGCGCCGCGCGCGGGTCGTCGTGCAGGAGCTCAGGGAGGTCCGTGCGCAGGGCGGCGGCGCAGCTCGGTTCCAGGACGACGACGGCGGGTGGCCGCGGGTGGACGTCCGGGTCCAGGAACACGCCCATCAGGTCGAGCGTGCGGCGCATCACCGCGCGGGCGCGGTCGAGTTGGCCCGTGGAGACGTACGTCAGCCCGCAGCAGACGTGGCCCCGCGCGCCCACCGACCAGGGATGGTGCGAGAGGGACACGCTCTCCCCGGCCCGCGGCGTCCGCTTGCGCATCACCACCGTCGGCGGGAGCATCACGTCCACCCCGGCCGCCTCCAACACCCGTACGGCCGCCTGCCCGACGGAGGGCGACAGGTACTCGGTGAAGGTGTCCGGCCACAGGATCGCCACCTCCCTCGGGGACGCGTCGAGCTCCACCTCGGGGCCGTACGCCCCCTCCCGCATCATCCGCCGCACCCGCTCCTTGAACCGCCGCCCCCACCACCGGCTGAACGTCTCCTGCGCCAGGCGCGGGATCTCCCGCTCGGGCGCGATCCCGCCGAGCCGTTTGCCGAGCGCCGCGAACGGCCCTACGGAGGCGAGGGAGTTGAGCAGCGGCGCCGTTCCCGTGCGGTCGACCAGGCGCAGCCACGCCGGCAGCCGGCCCATCGTGCAGTGCGCGGCGGGGCGCCTCCTGCCTTCGTAGTGGTGGTGCAGGAACTCCGCCTTGTACGTGGCCATGTCGACGCCCACCGGGCAGTCGGACCGGCAGCCCTTGCAGGACAGGCACAGGTCGAGCGCGTCCCGGACCTCGGTCGAGCGCCAGCCGTCGGTGACCACCTCGCCCGCGAGCATCTCGTGCAGCAGCCGGGCCCGCCCCCGCGTGGAGTGCTCCTCCTCGCCCGTCGCCCGGAACGACGGGCACATGACGCCCGCGTCGGCGGCCGTCGTACGGCACTTGGCGACCCCCACGCATCTGCGCACCGCCGCCGAGAAGTCCCCGCCGTCGCTCGGATATCCGAACGCCACGTCCACCGGCTCGCGCGGCAGCACCGCGAACCGCAGGTTCTCGTCCAGCCGGTGCGGGCGCACCAGCATCCCGGGGTTGAGCAGGTCGTCGGGGTCCCAGAGGTCCTTGGCCCGCTCGAAGAGACCGACCAGCTCCGTGCCGTACATCCTGGGCAGCAGTTCGGCCCGTGCCTGCCCGTCCCCGTGCTCGCCCGAGAGGGAGCCTCCGTGGGAGACCACCAGTTCGGCCAGTTCCTCGGAGAAGCGGCGGAAGCGGCGGATGCCCGCACCGGTCAGCAGGTCGAAGTCGATGCGGACGTGGATGCAGCCGTCGCCGAAGTGCCCGTACGGGGTGCCGCGCAGGTCGTGGGCGCTCAGCAGGTGCCGGAAGTCGCGCAGATAGGCGCCGAGCCGGGCCGGCGGCACCGCGCAGTCCTCCCAGCCCGGCCATGCCTCGCTGCCGTCCGGCATCCGGGTCGCCGTGCCGCTCGCGTCCTCGCGCAGCCGCCACAGGGCGCGCTGTCCGGCCGGGTCGGTGACCACGAGGGCGTCGAGGACGTCGGCGGCCCGGACGATCGCGTCGGCACGCGCGCGTGCTTCCGCCGGGTCCACGCCCCCTGTCTCCACGAACAGCCATGCGCCGCCGCGCGGCAGCCCCGCGTCCGGCGGTACGAGGTCCGCGGCCATCCCCTCCACGGTGAGCGGCCCCAGCGGCAGCAGCCCGGCCGCCGCCTCGGCCGCCGCGCTCTCGTCCGCGTACGCCAGCACGGCCAGCGCCCGCGCGCGCGGTGCCTCGACCAGTCGCACGACCGCCTCCGTGAGCACCCCGAGCGTGCCCTCGGAGCCGCAGAAGGAGCGGGCGACGTCGGCGCCCTTCTCGGGGAGCAGCGCGTCGAGCGCGTAGCCGGAGATCCGGCGGGGCAGCTGCGGGAAGCCCGTGCGCAGGCGGGCCAGCTCGCCCTCGACCAGCGTCCGCAGGCCGTCCGGGGCACCCTGCCAGCTCTGTCCCAGTCGTACGACGGAGCCGTTCCCCTTGACCACCGACAGTTCGCGCACGCTGTCCGCCGTCGTGCCCCAGGCCACCGAGTGCGAGCCGCACGAGTTGTTCCCGATCATGCCGCCGAGGGTGCAGCGGCTGTGGGTGGAGGGGTCGGGTCCGAAGCGCAGGCCGTGCGGGGCCGCGGCCTCCTGGAGGCGGTCGAGGACGACACCGGGCTGGACGACGGCCGTGCGCGCCTCGGGGTCGAGCGCGACGATCCGGTTCATGTGGCGGGTGAGGTCGAGGACGACTCCGGTGCCGGTGGCCTGGCCCGCGATCGAGGTGCCGCCGCCGCGCGGCACGACCGGCACCCCGTGGGCCCGGCACACGGACAGGGCGGCCGCCACGTCGGCGGCGTCGCGCGGGCGGACCACTCCGAGCGGGACCCGGCGGTAGTTGGACGCGTCCATGGTGGTCAGCGCCCGCGCTGTCACGTCGAAGGCGACCTCGCCGCGCATCTCCGCCACGAGGGCGGCCCGCAGCCCGTCCACGTCGGGCGGGTCCGCCGCGCCGCTCGTGCCGTCCTTCGCGCCAAGATCCGTCATGTCTCCAGGATGACCCCACGCACCGACAACGGTCCGTAACCGTGACACATCGATCACCGGCCGATCACCGACCGATCACTGGCCGATGCCTGGCCGATCACCGACCGATGCCTGGCCGATCACCGACCGATTGTCATCGCGATCACACACCGATCACCAGCGGATTACGGGCTCGGATCCGGAACCTTCCCAATCCGATCACGAACTCTCATATAGTGACGGCAAATTGAGCAACCGGTGTCGGCTCTCGCCCAGGAACCTCCTCCCAGGAACCTCGCCCCAGGAAATTCGTCCAGGACACGACCGAGGACACGATTCATGACCGCGCCCATCCCCTCCGGCGAACGACCCACCCTCCGCGCGAGCGCCCCCGCGCCCCTGCTCACCGCCGTCGCGGCAGCGGTCGCGGTCGTCGTCGCCGTCTCCCTGGCACCCGACTCGGCACGCGTCCCCCTCGCCTGGGGCACGGGCGCCGCCGCCGTGCTGCTGTGCGTCGCCGTCGCGGTCGCCGCGCGCGCCCTGCAGACCACGAAGCTCGCGCGCCGCCGACTCGACGCCGTGGCCCAGGACGCCGGACGGCTCCTGCAGGAACGGGCCCGCATGGCGGAGGAGTTCAACCAGGAGCGGTCCCGGCTCGCGGAGGAGTCCGCCCGCGAACGCGCACGTCTGGCCGACGCCGACGCCCGCGAACGCGCCCTGCTCACACAGGGGTTCGAGGAGGAGCGGCAGCGCCTCACCGCCGAGATCGCCGAGGAGCGGCGGCGGTTCGCCGAACTCTCCGAGGAGAACACCCGGCTGACCGAGCGCACGCGGCGGGCGGCCAGCGACCGGGCCGCCGCGATCTCGGCCACCGCCAACGCGGCCGGGCGGATGCAGGCACTGTCCACCGGCATGCTCGCCGACCTGCGCGCCATGGAGGAGCGGCACTCCGACGAGGAGGTCCTCGCCGACCTCCTCCACCTCGACCACCGCACCGCGCAGGCGGGCCGCCTCGCCGACTCCGTCGCCGTCCTCGCGGGCGCCCGCTCCGGCCGCCGCTGGGCGCGCCCCATCGTCATGGAGTCGATCCTGCGCGGCGCCATGGGCCGCATCGGCGGCTACCAGCGGGTGCGCGTCCACTCCGCGAGCGACGCCGCCGTCGCCGGGCACGCCGCCGAGGGCGTGATGCACGCGCTCGCCGAACTCCTCGACAACGCCGCGAACTTCTCGCCGCCGACCGCCGAGGTCCACGTCTACGTCGAGGAGGTCCCGGCCGGTGTCATCGTCTCCGTCGAGGACAGCGGCCTCGTCATGGGCGACGTCCAGCTGCGCCGCGCCGAACGCGCCGTCTCCGCGGACGCCGGGAACTCCGCCGACCTAGGCGGCCTCACCGGCACCCGGCTCGGCCTCGCGGTGGTCGGCCGACTCGCGCGCAAGCACGGCCTGAAGGTGTCCTTCCGGCCCTCCGCGCGCGGCGGCACGGGCGTCCTGGTGCTCATCCCCCAGGAGATCCTGAGCCTGCCCTCCGTACCGGCCCCGGCCGCCCCGGCGGCGCCGGAACCCCAGGTCGAGCCCGCCGCGGCGACCCCGCCCGCCGAGGACCGCTCGCTCGCCGAGCCGCGTCCCCGGGCGTCGTACGCCGCCGCCCGCGCCCCCGAGGACCTCGACCCGGACCCGGTCCCCACCCACGAGTCGCCCCGGCACGCCACCGACACCCCGCCGAACGGCACCCCCACGACCGACGCTCCCTCGACCGGCACTCCCGCGACCGGCGGCCTCCCCAAGCGCCGCCGCGGCCGGACCCTCGCGCACGCCGAGCGCAGCCGCGCCCACCTCACGAGCCAGGCCGACCCCGAGCCCCGTACGACCGACTCCAAGGCCACCGCCGCCCGCTTCAACAGCTTCCGCCAGGCCGTCCGGGGCACCGCGCCGGACCAGGCGGCGGTCCAGGGAACGGTGCCCGACGACGACGCCGTACGCGCCACCGCGTACACCGCCGAAGACGCCGTACGGGACGCGTTCACGCAAGAAGAATCAGTACGGGTCGCATTCACGCAGGACGAATCCGTACGGGTCGAATCCGTTCAGGGCGAATCCGGGAACGCCGTACGCGGCGAAGAAGCCGTACGGGAGCCCGCCCCCGCGCATCCCTCGCACGCCACCTCGCACACCTCCTCGCATCCGGAAGGCGACACCACTTCATGACCGGCACCACCACCGCCGACGAGAAGCTCTCCTGGCTCATCGAGGGCCTCCTCGAGCGCACCCCGGGCGCCCGGCACGCGCTCGTGCTCTCCCGGGACGGGCTGAAGCTGTGCCGCACGCCGGAGCTCACCGTCGACCGCGCCGACCAGCTCGCCGCGATCGCCGCCGGCATCCAGTCGCTGTCCCACGGGGCGTCCGTGGAGTTCGGCGACGGCACCGGGGGCGTGCGCTCGGCGATGACCGAGTTCTACGGCGGGGTCCTGTTCATCGTGGAGGCGGGTGACGGCGCCCACCTCGCCGTGGTCACCGCCGAGGACGCGGACGCCGGTCTGGTCGGGCACAACATGAGCGAGCTCGTGGAACAACTCGGCGAATACCTGAGCGCGCAGCCCCGGACGTCATGAGCCGTCCGGGCAGGGACGACGCGCCCGACCGGCTCTACACCCTCACCGGAGGGCGCAGCCGGTCCGCGCCCGACACCCCGTTCGACCTGGTGACACTCGTGGTCGCCGAGTGCGATCCGGCGGTGGGCATGCAGTCGGAGCACGCGGCGATCCTGCGGCTGTGCGAGCGGCCGACGGCGGTCGTGGAGATCGCCGCCGTGCTGAAGCTGCCGGTGTCCATCACCCGCATCCTGCTCTCCGACCTGCTCGCCGCGGGCCGCGTCAGCGCCCGCCACCCCCAAAAAGCCGCTCTTCCCGATCCCGACATCCTGGAGCAGGTGCTCGTTGGACTCCGTAACCTCTGATGCCCGTACGTCCCAGGGGGCCGACGCCCGTACGCCCCTGGGGGCACAGGCCGACAACGGTCTGAAGATCGTCGTCGTGGGCGGCTTCGGCGTCGGCAAGACCACCCTGGTCCGCTCGGTGAGCGAGATACGTCCCCTCAACACCGAGGAGACGATGACGCAGGCCGGCGCGGCGGTCGACGACATCAGCGAGGTGCGCGGCAAGTCCGCGACCACGGTCGCCTTCGACTTCGGGCGCATCACGCTGGACGCCCGCAATGTGCTGTACCTGTTCGGCGCGCCGGGCCAGGAGCGTTTCTGGTTCCTGTGGGACCGGTTGTTCTCCGGCACGCTCGGGGCCGTCGTCCTCGTCGACACCCGCCGTATCGACGACTCCTGGTACGCGATCGACCGGCTGGAGCACCACGGGACGCCGTTCATCGTGGCCTGCAACGACTTCGGCGGCTCCGCGCACACCCCCGCCCAGATCCGCGAGGCCCTCGACCTCGATCCGAAGGTCCCGCTGCTCGACTGCGACGCGCGTTCGCGGGAGTCCAGCAAACGGGTGCTGATCACGCTGGTGGAGCACCTCAAGACCTTGTACGCCGCCGAAAGCGCCCTCACAACACCGGAGTTGGCCCTGTGACCCCCGCCCCTGTGCCCCTCAGCGGGCCCCGGTTCCAGACCGAACCCGCCGAGCTGTACCGGGAGATGCGGCGCGACCACGGTGCCGTGACGCCCGTCGTCCTGGACGGCGACATCCCGGCGTGGCTGGTGCTCGGCTACCGCGAACTGCACCAGGTCACCGGCGACCCCGTGCTGTTCAGCCGCGACTCCGAGCTGTGGAACCAGTGGGACCGCATCCCCGACGACTGGCCACTGCTGCCGATGATCGGCCGCAAACAGCCCTCGATCCTCTACACCGTCGGCGAACGGCACCGCGAGCGCGCCGCGATGATCAGCGACGCCCTCGAAGCCGTGGACCCCTTCGAACTGCGTGCCCAGGCCGAGAGGTTCGCCGACGAACTCATCGACGCGGCGTGCGCCAAGGGCGAGATCGACCTCATCGGGGACTACGCCGCTCTGCTGCCCGTCCGTGTCCTCGCCATGCTCTACGGCTTCGCCGAGGAACAGGGTCCCGGCCTCGTCACCGCCCTCAACGACATGGTCAACGGCCGCGAGAACGCGCTGGCCGGACAGCAGCACCTGGCCGGCTCCATGGCCCGGTTGATCGCCGACCGGAAGGCCGCGCCCGCAAGCGACGTCGTGTCCCGCATGCTCGCGAACACGGCAGGCTTCACGGACGAGGAGATCATCCAGGACCTGATGGTCATGATGGCCGCCGGCCACCAGCCGACCGCGGACTGGATCGGCAACTCGCTGCGCCTGATGCTGACCGACGAACGCTTCGCCGCCTCGCTCTTCGGCGGCCGCAACAGCGTCGCCGAGGCCATGAACGAGGTCCTCTGGGAGGACACCCCCACCCAGAACGTGGCCGGCCGCTGGGCCTCCCGCGACGCCCAGCTCGGCGGTCACCGCGTCCGCGCGGGCGATCTCCTCCTCCTCGGCCTCCAGGGCGCCAACTCCGACCCGCAGGTCCGCACCGACGGCTCCGCCCTCACCGGCGGCAACAACGCCCACTTCTCCTTCGGCCACGGGGAGCACCGCTGCCCGTTCCCGGCGCAGGAGGTGGCGGAGGTCATCGCGCGGACGGGGATCGAGGTCGTACTGGACCGCCTGCCGGACATCGACCTGGCCGTCCCGGCCGACGCCCTGACCCGGCGCCCCTCACCGTGGCTGCGGGGCCTGACCGAACTGCCTGTGCGCTTCACCCCGACCCCGGCCCTCGGAGGCACCCCCGCATGACCAGTCGTATCGCCCTGGACCCGTTCGTGTCCGACCTGGACGGCGAGAGCGCCCGGCTCAGGGAGGCGGGCCCGCTCGCCGCCGTCGAACTGCCCGGCGGCGTCCCGGTGTGGGCCGTCACCCACCACGCCGAGGCCCGCGCCCTGCTCACCGACCCCCGGCTGGTCAAGGACATCAACGTCTGGGGTGCCTGGCAGCGCGGCGAGATAGCGCCCGACTGGCCGCTGATCGGTCTCGCCAACCCCGGCCGCTCCATGCTCACGGTGGACGGCGCGGACCACCGCCGGATGCGCACGCTGGTCGCGCAGGCGCTCACCCCGCGCCGGGTCGAGCAGATGCGCGAGCGCATCACCAAACTGACGGAGGGTCTGCTCGACGGCCTGACGTCGGGCCCGGGCGGCGTCGTCGACCTGAAGGCCGACTTCGCCTACCCCCTGCCCATGTACGTCATCGCCGACCTCATGGGCATCGAGGAGTCCCGGCTCCCCCGCCTCCAGGAACTCTTCGAGAAGTTCTTCTCGACACAGACCCCGCCCGCGGAAGTGATCGCCACGCTGACGGAGTTGGCCGCCATCATGGCGGCGACGGTCGCCGCGAAGCGTGCGGAGCCGGGCGACGACCTGACCTCCGCCCTGATCCTGGCCTCCGAGGACGGCGACCACCTCACCGACGAGGAGATCGTCTCCACCCTCCAGCTGATGGTCGCGGCGGGCCACGAGACGACGATCTCCCTGATCGTCAACGCGGTGGTCAACCTCTCGGCCCACCCCGAGCAGCGCGCCCTCGTCCTCTCCGGCGAGGCGGACTGGTCGGCGGTCGTGGAGGAAACCCTCCGCTACTCCACCCCGACCTCGCACGTCCTGATCCGTTTCGCGACGGAGGACGTACCCGTCGGGGACAAGGTGATCCCCGCGGGCGACGCCCTGATCGTCTCGTACGGCGCGATCGGCCGCGACGAGAACGCCCACGGTCCGAGCGCGGGCGACTTCGACATCACCCGCACCACCAAGAACCGTCACATCTCCTTCGGCCACGGCCCCCACGTCTGCCCCGGCGCCGCCCTCTCCCGCCTGGAGGCGGCCGTCGCCCTCCCGGCCCTGTACGCCCGCTTCCCGTCCCTGGACCTGGCGATCCCCTCCTCAGAACTCCGCAACAAGCCGGTGGTGACCCAGAACGACCTCCACGAACTCCCCGTACGCCTGACCTCCGACTGACCAAGCCGGGGGCTGAAGGCCCTTAGGGGCGCGGGGAACTGCGCGACCAGCCCCCACCCACCCGCAGCCGAAATGACGGCCTACGGGGGTCCGGGGGCGGAGCCCACGGGGACGGGACGGGTAGGGGCGGCGGGGGCGAGGAAGTGGCCCCCGCCCCGTCTCACCCGCCGGACGAAGTTTCCACCGCGTTTCGCATAACGGATACGCTCGCACCGTGGCTGATATCCAGATCCCCGCTGACATCAAGCCCGCCGACGGACGTTTCGGCGCGGGCCCCTCCAAGGTGCGCACGGAGGCGCTTGACGCGCTGGCCGCGACCGGTACCTCCCTGCTCGGCACCTCCCACCGCCAGGCCCCGGTCAAGAACCTGGTCGGCAAGGTCCGCGAGGGCGTGCGCGACCTGTTCTCGCTCCCCGACGGCTACGAGGTCGTCCTCGGCAACGGCGGCTCCACCGCCTTCTGGGACGTCGCGACCCACGGCCTGATCGACAACAAGTCCCAGCACCTCACCTTCGGCGAGTTCAGCTCCAAGTTCGCGAAGGCCGCCAAGCTCGCCCCCTGGCTCGCCGAGCCCACCGTCATCTCCTCCGACCCGGGCACGCACCCCGAGCCGGCGGCCGAGGCGGGCGTGGACGTCTACGCCTACACCCACAACGAGACCTCCACCGGCGTCGCCGCCCCCCTCAAGCGCGTCAACGGCGCCGACGAGGGTTCCCTCGTTCTGGTGGACGCCACCTCCGGCGCCGGCGGCCTCCCGGTCGACATCACCGAGACGGACGTCTACTACTTCGCCCCGCAGAAGTCCTTCGCCTCCGACGGCGGCCTGTGGATCGCCGTCTTCTCCCCCGCCGCCATCGAGCGCGCCGAACGCATCCACGCGAGCGGGCGTCACGTGCCGGAGTTCTTCTCGCTTCCCACGGCGATCGACAACTCCCGCAAGAACCAGACGTACAACACCCCGGCCCTCGCCACCCTGTTCCTGCTCAACGAGCAGCTGGAGTGGATCAACGGCCAGGGCGGTCTGGAGTGGTCCACGGGCCGTACGAAGGACTCCTCGACCCGCCTCTACACCTGGGCCGAGGAGAGCAAGTACGCGACCCCGTTCGTCGCCGACCCCACCAAGCGCTCGCAGGTCATCGGCACGATCGACTTCGCCGACGAGATCGACGCCGCCGCCGTCGCCAAGGTCCTGCGTGCCAACGGCATCGTCGACACCGAGCCCTACCGCAAGCTCGGCCGCAACCAGCTCCGCGTCGCGATGTTCCCGGCGATCACCCCGGCGGACGTCGAGGCGCTGACGAAGTGCATCGACTACGTGATCGAGAAGCTGTAGTCCTCAGTCGTACGCAGAGAGGGGCGCCCGGCGCGGGCAATCGCGCCGGGCGCCCCTCTCTCATGCCGTACGCATCCTCACGTCGCCGTGCACGTCACCATGGGGCGACTACGACTTGCGCAACAACCTCTTCAGCCCGAACCCGGCCACCAGAACCGCCGCGAGGGCGAGCGCCCCCTTGGCACCGGAGCTCATGCCGCCGCCACTCCCGCCGCCCGACGCCGAACCCCCGCCCTGCGAAGGCGACTTGGAGTCGGACCCGCCCCCGGGAACCGAGCCGGGCTGGACCGGACTGTCCTTGCCCTCGCTGCCGTACATGAGCTTGGACCCGTCGGGGGTGTACGTGACCGACTCCCCCTGCCGCTGGAGCGGTACGTCCAACCGCCCCTGGCGCTTGAGCTTCCCGTCGTTCCAGGTGTACGCGATCCCGCCGAAGTACCCGCGCACGACGAGCTGTTCGCCGTTCGGCGAGAAGGCGCCGTCGGTGACCCAGAGGTCGATGGTGGCGACGGACCGGAAGATGTTGGTGCCCGATGCGGAGAGCCGGGCCGGACCCTCGTACAGGTGGCCGCCGTCCTCGTTCTTGTCGGCGATGTAGACCCGTCCGGTCTTCGGGTGGACCATCAGCGCCTCGGCGTTGCGGGGCCCGTCCGCGTACTTCACGACGTACTGCGTGGCCCGGATCGTCTGGTCCTTGAGCACCTTCGGCTCGGGCAGCTTGTAGATCCACACGTAGGACCACTTGCCGCCGAGGTTGTCGCCGATGTCGCCGACGTAGAGGTCGCCGTCCGGCCCGAGGGAGATGGCCTCGACGTCACGCGGCGCGCCCACCCCCTTCATGGTGATGGTGGCGACGGTCTCGCCGGTCCTGCTGTCGACGGCGTAGAGGTAGGGACCGTCGTCGCTGTCGTTGTGGGTCCAGTAGATGCCGGGGTGAAGATGCGAGGCGGCGAGCCCGCTCGACTCGGTGATCCGGGGATCCTTGATCGTGAACCCCCCGTCCCCGTCGGCGGCGAGGGCCGGTGCCGGCAGCGCGAGGGCGAGAACGGCAGCGGCGGAGGCGGCTCCGGCGAGGAACGAGGGCGATCGGCGCATGGCCCAAGCCTGCCATCCCGGCGCCGCCGGGACCCGGTGAGCCCCCGGGGAGCCGCCACCCCCGGCGTGTCCATCCTCACACCCCACACCCCACACGGCCCTTACTCATCGCCCGCCCGATCAACCATGATGAGCGGATGCTCAGGTTCATGCCCGTCGGCGACTCCATGACGATCGGAAGCGCGGGCGAACACACATGGCGTTACCGAATGTGGCAGCACCTGCGCGCGACGTACGGGGGCCCGTTCCGGATCGTCGGCCCGCGCGAGACGCTGTACGACAAGGCGACGGAGTCTCCCGACTCGCACGAGTACGCGGACCCGGACTTCCCGCGCGCCCACCTCGCGGGCTGGGGCGAGGGCTGGCAGCACATGGTGCCCCTGATCGGTGAGGCGGTCCGCACCCAGCGCGCGGACGTGCTCCTGGTCTCCCTCGGCCTGATCGACCTGGGCTTCTACACGAACGCCGTGCAGACGGCGGCGAACGCCCGCGCCTTCGTCGCCGAGGCCCGTGCGGCGAACCCGCGCATCCACCTGGTCCTCCTCCCGGTGATACCGAACGTCCGTGCGGAGTCCGACGCGCCCTTCGCCGCCCAGGTCGCCGCCTTCAACGAACTCCTGGCGAAGGCGGTGGCCGACCTGGACGAACCCCGCTCCCCCGTCCTCCTCGCCTCCCCGCCCCCCGGCTACGACGTCCACCACGACACGTACGACGGCACGCATCCCAACGCGTCCGGCGAGCACAAGATCGCGGAGGCCTTCGCGGAGGCGATGTACCAGGCCTGGGACCTGGGCGAGCCCTACTCGGCCTGACCGCCGACGCCGGCCGGCGGCTTTGGCGGTGTCGTCGTGGCGTACGTGAGTCATCAACCCCGGACGCGCAGCGCCTCGACGGCCCAGTCCAGCACGGGCGCCGCACTCTCCGGTGCCGGCCAGCCGTTGATGACGGCGAGCAGCTCCGTGTACCGCTCCCTGCGCGGGTCGTTGACGGCTTCGAGCCGGGTCAGAACGTGTACGTCGTGAGCGAGGAGCGCCTCGACGACCGGCGCGGCGGCGCTGTCTCCCGGCTCGATCCCCGCCGCGAGGACCGGGCCGACCAGCTCACGAACGGCCGGGACCAGTCCGGGGCGGGGCCCGCCGCCCCGGGCACCCTCCTGCTCCGCCTCCAGATGCGCGACCAACCGCCTCACGACGGCCCGGAACTCCCCGTCCTGGGACAGCTCGGCCAACTCCACCCAGGCCGCGATCTGTTCGGGTTCGGGGTTGTCGGGCAGTTCGGGGGTGAACGAGCGCCGGATCCCGACGAACGCGCCGGAACCGGCCGACCCAGTGAAGACGGAGTCGAGGAAGTCGTCGATCAGACGTCGGCGTTCGTCCTCGGAGAGCCTTGCCAACCGGTGCATGAGATCCATCTCCTCGGGGCTGGAGTCGCGCCGGGCCACCGCCGTCAGCACCGCGTGCCGCAGCCGCAGGGTGCGGATCTGCACGGCGAGCGCGTCCGCGTGCGCCGCCGCGACCTCGGAGAGCGAGAGTTCGCGTGCCACGACCTTCCGGATGTCCGCAAGTCCTACTCCCAGGTCACGCAGGGTCCGCACGAGATCCAGACGCGCGAGGGCGTCGGCGCCGTAGAGGCGGTAGCCTGCCGGGCTGCGACCGGTCGGCGGCACGATGCCCCGATCGGAGTAGAACCGAATCGCCTTGACCGTCAGCCCGGTCCGCCGCGCCAGCTCACCGATCGAGCAGAGCGGACCGAGGGGGTCGTTCATGCCGCCGTCCATGCCCCCACCCTGCCGCCTCCCCCTGGGGGAGACTCAAGTGACCGCCGGGAACTGATCCCCACGTGACCACGTCACCGTGCGTATCGTTGTACCGCGCGGCTGCACTCGACCGGGTTGCGGCCGGGGAGGAGCGCCACGATGACCGTCCTTGAAGACAGGATCGAGATGGCCGACGCCAACACCAAGCGCTTGGACGAATGGTTCCAGCGGCTTGAGCGTATGCCCGTCCCCGAAGGATTCAGGGTCGAGATCGTCGGGGGCACCGTTCATATGACGCCGCAGCGTGACACCCACTGGGAGATCATCCGCAGGATCGTGCGGTCCGTCGAAGACAGGTTCGGGATGGACGTCAAAGTCTTCTCGGACGTCCGCATCGACTTCCCGGGCCGCGAGAACGGCTTCTGCCCTGATGTGGCCAAACTCAGCGACTCCGCAGAGAAGGACGACGAGGGCCGCTGGCATTACAAGAACGTCGAGTTCATCGCCGAGGTCATCTCGCAGAGTACGGGCTCCAACGACTACGGCCCCAAAAAGACCGCGTACGCGCTCGCGGAGGTCCCCGTCTACCTCATCGCCGACCCCTACCAGGGCAGGTGCCACCTCTTCACCCAGCCCAAAGACGGCGAGTACGTCAGTGAGTTGTCCGTCGCCTTCGGGGTGGACATCGACCTCACCACCACTCCCGTCGGCCTCACCCTCAAAACGGACGAGTTCCCCCGCGACTGACCCGCCACGCGGACACCTCCCTTGCCTAGAGCGCACTCCACCCCGTTGGCTAGGGAGTCATGAAGTACACGCAGCTCGGACGCACGGGACTCAAGGTCAGCCGACTCGTCCTCGGCACCATGAACTTCGGTCCGCAGACCGACGAAGCCGACAGCCACGCCATCATGGACGCGGCGCTGGACGCAGGAATCAACTACTTCGACACCGCGAACGTGTACGGCTGGGGCGAGAACAAGGGCCGTACGGAAGAGATCATCGGGAACTGGTTCGCGAAGGGTGGTGAGCGGCGCGACAAGGTCGTGCTCGCCACCAAGGTGTACGGGAACATGGCCGCCGACGGCGACGCCTGGCCCAACCACGACAAGCTGTCGGCCCTCAACATCCGACGGGCCGTGGACGCCTCCCTCAAGCGGCTCCGGACCGACTACATCGACGTCTACCAGTTCCACCACATCGACCGCCGCACTCCCTTCGAGGAGATCTGGCAGGCGGTCGACGTACTGGTGCAGCAGGGCAAGATCCTCTACGTGGGGTCCAGCAACTTCCCCGGGTACAAGATCGCCCAGGCCAACGAGATCGCCGCCCGGCGCCACGGCACCATCGGTCTCGTCAGCGAGCAGTGCCTCTACAACCTCGCCGAGCGGCACGCCGAGATGGAGGTCATCCCGGCCGCGCAGGAGTACGGCCTCGGGGTCATCCCCTGGTCGCCGCTGCAGGGCGGACTGCTCGGCGGTGTCATCAAGAAGGAGGTCGGTGGCGGGCGCAGGGCGAGCGGCCGGGCCGCCGACTCCCTCGCGAACACCACCATCCGCGCGCAGGTCCAGTCGTACGAGGATCTGCTCGACAAGCACGGGATCGAGCCCGGCGAGGCCGCCCTGGCCTGGCTGCTGACCCGCCCCGGCGTCACCGGCCCCATCGTCGGCCCCCGTACCGCCGCACAGCTCGACTCGGCCCTGCGCGCGGTCGAGCTGGAGCTGTCGGACGAGTTGCTGACCGGCCTGGACGAGATCTTCCCGGGTCCGGGCCCGTCCCCGGAGGCCTTCGCCTGGTAACGCTCCCCAGGGGGCGCCCGCCCGGGCGCCCCTCAAGGGGCATGAGGAACCGCGCGACCGGCCACGACCTGCCCGCGGGCGGACAGGCGGCGCGGTGTTGCGGCCGACCCGGCGGAGCGGCCCGGCCGGCCCTACTTGACCGCTGCCGCCAGCGCCACCACGACGAACATCAGCACGAGTACACCGGCCATGATTTGGTTTCGGGTCTTCGGGTTCACGCCATCGAGGTTAACCGGCCGCCCCCGAGGACCTTCAGCCGCCCGCCCCGTCCAGCGGCCAGGACGCCACCGTCTCGTAGCGCGGCTGCTCCCCCGACACTCCTGACCTCGGCAGATTGCTGCGTACGAGACACAGCTCCCGGACCGTCCAGTCCCGCCCGGCGAAGGCGTCCATGGCGGCGACGTACGGGGCGAAGTCGGCGGTGTCGCGGCTGCGGGCCAGCGTGAGGTGCGGGCGGTAGCGACGGTGCTCGCCCGTCCCGACGCCCGCCTTCCGCGCCGCCGCCTCCGCCCGGTCGGCCAGCAGCCGCATCGCAGGGACGTCCCCCGACACCCCGGTCCACAGCGCCCGGCCCCCGAAGTGGCCGCCGCCGCGGAGGGCGAGGGGGAAGGAGGGGGTGCGGTGGGCCGCGCGGGCCAGGCGGTCCGACAGGGGCTGGACCAGCTCTTCGGCCACCTCGCCGTAGAAGGCGAGGGTGAAGTGCCAGCCGGGACGGCCCGTCCAGCGCAGTCCGTCCGCGCCCGGCAGGCGGTGCAACTCGTCCACCACCGTGCCGAGTTCACGCACCGCGGCCTGGGGTGGCAGCACGGCCGCAAAGAGTCTCATGCGCATCACCCTTCCAGGGAATGGATCACCTGACCACCTTCGCGCCGTGCGGTTGCCGTCGTCACACCGCCGTGGCCATCCGCTCCTTCTGCTCCCCCGCCTCCCTCGGTACGAAGCTGACCTGCGGGTGGCCGCGGTGCCAGCCCACCGACAGGCGCAGGCCGCCGACGCGGGCCAGGACCAGGCCGACGGTGGTCGCGGCGACGGCCGAGACCAGGCCGCCGAGGGCGAAGCCGACCCGGGCGCCGTAGGCGTCGGTGACCCAGCCGACCAGGGGCGCCCCCAGCGGCGTACCGCCCATGAAGACCATCATGAACAGCGCCATCACCCGGCCGCGCATGGCCGGGTCGGTGCCCATCTGGACCGCGGTGTTCGCCGTGACGTTGACGGTGAGACCGAAGATCCCGATGGGGACCATGAGGAGCGCGAAGAGCCAGAAGGACGGGGCCAGGGCCGCCATCACTTCCAGGATGCCGAAGGCCATGGCCGCCGCGATCAGGATGCGCAGTCTCGCCGTGCCGCGGCGGGCGGCGAGCAGCGCGCCGGCCACCGAGCCGACCGCCATCAGTGTGTTGAAGAGGCTGTACCCGCCGGCGCCCGCGTGGAAGATGTCGTCCGCGTACGCCGAGAGCCAGACCGGGAAGTTGAAGCCGAACGTGCCGATGAAGCCGACGAGGACGATCGGCCAGATCAGCTCGGGGTGGCCGGCGACATAGCGCAGGCCCTCGCGGAGCTGGCCCTTGCCGCGCGGCGCCCGCTCGACGGGGTGCAGCTCGCGGGCGCGCATCAGGAGCAGACCGACGACGGGGGCCACGAAGGACAGGCCGTTGAAGAGGAACGCCCAGCCCGTGCCCACGCCGGTGATCAGGACGCCCGCGACGGCGGGGCCGACCAGGCGGGCGGACTGGAAGTTGGCGGAGTTGAGACTGACCGCGTTCTGCAGCTGGCCCGGGCCGACCATCTCGGAGACGAAGGACTGGCGGGCCGGGTTGTCGATGACCGTGGCGAGGCCGACGGCGAAGGCCGCCAGGTAGACGTGCCAGACCTGGACATGGCCGGAGAGGGTCAGGAAGGCGAGCGCGAGGCCGGTGACGCCCATGGCGGTCTGGGTGGCCAGCAGGGTGGGGCGTTTGGGGAGGCGGTCGACGAGGACGCCGCCGTACAGCCCGAAGAGCAGCATCGGCAGGAACTGCAGTGCGGTGGTGATGCCGACCGCGGCGGAGGAGCCGGTGAGGCTAAGGACCAGCCAGTCCTGCGCGATGCGCTGCATCCAGGTGCCGGTGTTGGAGACGACCTGGCCGAGGAAGAACAGCCGGTAGTTCCTGATCCTCAGCGAGCTGAACATCGAGGAGCGGGGGGAACGGGAGGAACTCTTGGGGGCGGGCGGGGAGTCGGGGGTGGCTGGTCCGGGGGCGGAAGGTATTCCGGATCCCGTACTCAAAGGGATTCGCCTCCTAGCGTGGGACGTCGTTGCACGCGGGCGCGGCCGCGTCTGTCACGGTGAGGTTCGGGCACGGCGGAGCGTGCGGGGCAGTGCGCACGGCCGTCACGGCGTGCCCCTGGCGGTGCACGGGGCACCGTGGCCGGCGCACATCCGGCGGTCCGCCGTGCGCGGCTGCGACCGCCGCGCGGCGCCCGCGCCGAACCCGCGCCTGTCGCGGGCGGGCCCGGGCAGGGTGTGCGCCCCTGTCACAGTTGCGCGAGCTTCTCGAGGACGGGCGCGGCCTCGCGGACCTTCGCCCACTCGTCCTCGTCGAGGGCCTCGACCAGTCCGGCCAGGAACGCGTTGCGCTTGCGGCGGCTCTCCTCGAGCATCGCCTCGGCCTTGTCGGTCTGGGTGACGACCTTCTGGCGCCGGTCCTCGGGGTGCGGCTCCAGCCTGACCAGGCCCTTGGCTTCCAGCAACGCGACGATGCGGGTCATCGACGGTGGCTGCACATGCTCCTTACGGGCGAGCTCGCCGGGCGTGGCGGTGCCACAGCGGGCGAGGGTGCCGAGCACCGACATCTCTGTCGGGCTCAGCGACTCGTCGACCCGCTGGTGCTTGAGTCGACGCGACAGCCGCATTACTGCGGAGCGCAGGGCGTTCACGGCGGCAGCGTCGTCGCCATGGGTGAGGTCAGCCATGTCCTTAGAATAACTCATTACTCTCTCTAAAGAGCCACAGGATGCCCGCGACACGGGCGACTGAACCGTCACGTCACCCATATGAGTGAGTCGCATCCAGAAAGTGACCCCTCGTCCCTCCTGCTCCCGCGACCCTCGACCGCATGGGGACCAGCGTGCTCAGCCTGCGGATAGACGGGGAGCTGCTCGACCGGCTCCGACACCATGCCGCCAAACGCGGAATGAGCGTCCAGGACTATGTCGTCCGGACGCTCATTCGCGATGACTTCGACGAGCGGTTCCAGACCGCGGTCGAGGAGACGGAGAAGTTCTACGGGGTCACGTGAGACCCCGTGGGGCCGCTCGCGTGACCCCCATGGGGCCGCTTACGTCAGGCCCAGGGCCGGCATCAGGTAGTAGAAGGCGAACACCGCCGAGACGACGTACATCGCGACCGGGATCTCCCGGCCGCGGCCGGCGGCCAGGCGCAGTACCACGAAGGTGATGAAGCCCATGCCGATGCCGTTCGTGATCGAGTAGGTGAACGGCATCATCATCATCGTCACGAAGGCCGGGATGGCGATCGTGTAGTCCGCCCAGTCGATCTCCTTGACCGAGTGGGACATGATCAGGAAGCCGACCGCGATGAGTGCGGGCGTGGCGGCCTGGGACGGGACCATCGTGGCGACCGGGGTGAGGAACAGGGCCACAGCGAAGAGCGCGCCGGTGACGACGTTCGCGAAGCCGGTGCGGGCGCCCTCGCCGACGCCCGCCGTGGACTCCACGAAGCAGGTGGTGGCCGAGGAGGAGGTTGCGCCGCCCGCGGCGACCGCGATGCCGTCGACGAAGAGGACCTTGTTGATGCCGGGCATGTTGCCCTGCGCGTCGGTCAGCTTGGCCTCGTCGCTGATGCCCATGATCGTGCCCATCGCGTCGAAGAAGGTCGACAGCAGCACGGTGAACACGAAGAGGATGCCGGTCAGCACGCCGACCTTGTCGAAGCCACCGAAGAGACTGACCTTGCCGACCAGCCCGAAGTCCGGGGTGGCGACCGGGTTGCCCGGCCACTTCGGGGTGGTCAGACCCCAGGACGGGATCTTGGCGACGGCGTTGATGATCACCGCGACGACCGTCATCGTGACGATCGAGATCAGGATCGCGCCGGGCACCTTGCGCACCATCAGCGCGAGGGTGAACAGCGTGCCGAGGATGAAGACCAGGACGGGCCAGCCGTTGAGGTGGCCGTCGGCGCCGAGCTGGAGCGGCACGGTCGTCTGCGCGATGTCCGGGATGCGCGTGACGAAGCCGGAGTCGACCAGGCCGATCAGCATGATGAACAGGCCGATACCGATCGCGATGCCCTTGCGCAGGCCCAGCGGCACGGCGCTCATGACGCGCTCGCGCAGACCGGTGGCGACAAGCAGCATCACGATGAAGCCCGCGAGGACGACCATGCCCATGGCGTCCGGCCAGGACATCCGCGGGGCGAGCTGGAGGGCGACGACCGTGTTCACGCCGAGGCCCGCCGCCAGCGCGATCGGCACGTTGCCGATGACGCCCATGAGCAGCGTGGTGAAGGCCGCGGTCAGGGCGGTCGCGGTGACCAGCTGCCCGTTGTCCAGGTGGTGCCCGTACATGTCCTTCGCGCTGCCCAGGATGATCGGGTTCAGCACGATGATGTAGGCCATCGCGAAGAAGGTGGCGAGGCCGCCGCGGATCTCGCGGGGCAGGGAGCTGCCGCGCTCGGAGATCTTGAAGTAGCGGTCCAGCGCGCCCTGCGCGGGGCCGGGCCCCGGCTGGTCCGGGGCGGGGGCCTTGGTGGTGGCCGAGGTGGACATGGGTGACCTCATACGTGCGGGGCCTTGCGGGCCAGGACTGGCGCCGGGCGGGGACAGGCGCCGGGCTGGGGGAAACATGATCGAGTCTGGCCGCTGCGCGATCACCAACAGGTTTCTCAGATGTTTCTGTTGGAGTTTCGTACGAACAGAAAGAGCCAGACTCGGACTGTTTCAGTATGAACATATGAGTTCGAAATCGCTATCTCCGCGCGTAGACCGTTGGTATACAAGGGCCCGCACGGGTCCGGCGGAGCCGGGGCGGACGGCCTCGTAAGCTGTGTCCATGGCGAAGTGGACCCCCAAGCACGAGGCGCCGGAGCCCCTGGAGGGCCCCGTCGTCGCCACCATCACGGGCGGCACGATCCTCTGGTTCGTCCTCTTCCTGGTGCAGGTGCCGTTCTACGGCTGGTTCGACGACCACGGGCACCTGTGGTGGCTGTGGACCTGCCTGGCCGGCGCGGGCCTCGGCCTGATCGGCATCTGGTACGTCCGTGGGCGCGACGCCGCCCTCAAGAAGGCCGCCGCCGAAGCGGAGCAGCAGCCCTCCGCCACTACGGAGTAACCGTCCGCTGCTGCGGAGTAACCGGTTCCCCCTACAACCACGGCATCACTGGCCGCCGCTCCGGTCCTCCGCTGGTCGGATCTTTGGGGCACTCGGCGGGTGAAGCCGTATTTCCGCACGTACCGTCGGATGCATGACGCACATCGACGCGGGCGCCGAACTCGACCCTGTTCACCCCGTGCCCCTGCCCGCCCCCAAGCGGGCCCCGGGGCTGTCCGCCGCCGAAGTGGCCGAACGGGTCGCCCGCGGCGAGGTGAACGACGTCCCCGTGCGCAGCAGCCGCTCCATGGGCGAGATCGTCCGCGCCAACGTCTTCACCCGGTTCAACGCGATCATCGGTGTGCTCTGGCTGATCATGCTGTCCGTGGCGCCGTTCCAGGACAGCCTGTTCGGGTACGTGATCATCGCCAACACCGGGATCGGCATCATCCAGGAGTGGCGGGCCAAGAAGACCCTGGACTCGCTCGCGGTGATCGGCGAGGCGAAGCCGACGGTCCGCAGGGACGGGGTCGCGGGCGAGGTCAGTACGTCGGAGATCGTGCTGGACGACGTGATCGAGATCGGGCCCGGAGACAAGATCGTCGTGGACGGCTCGTGCGTCGAGGCCGACGGTCTGGAGATCGACGAGTCACTGCTCACCGGTGAGGCGGACCCGGTGGTCAAGCACGCCGGCGACGAGGTGATGTCGGGCAGCTTCGTGGTCGCGGGCGGCGGCGCGTTCACCGCGACGAAGGTGGGCCGGGAGGCGTACGCGGCCCAGCTCGCCGAGGAGGCGTCCCGGTTCACGCTCGTCCACTCCGAACTGCGCAGCGGTATCTCCACGATCCTCAAGTACGTGACGTGGATGATGATCCCGACCGCGATCGGTCTGGTCATCAGCCAGCTCGTGGTCAAGCAGCACGGCTTCAAGGACTCCATCGCCCGTACGGTCGGCGGGATCGTCCCGATGGTCCCCGAGGGCCTGGTCCTGCTCACCTCCGTGGCCTTCGCGATCGGCGTCATCCGGCTTGGCCGGAAACAGTGCCTCGTGCAGGAACTTCCCGCCATCGAGGGCCTCGCCCGCATCGACACCGTCTGCCTCGACAAGACCGGCACCCTCACCGAGGGCGGCATGGACGTCACCGAGCTGCGGCCGATCCAGGGCGCCGACGAGACGTACATACGCAAGGCCCTCGGGGCGCTCGGCGAGTCCGACCCGCGCCCGAACGCCTCCCTCCAGGCGATCATCAACTCCTACCCGGACAGCGAGGACTGGCGCTGCACCGAGTCGCTGCCGTTCTCCTCGGCCCGCAAGTACAGCGGGGCGTCCTTCAGCGAGGGCAACGGAGAGTCGAGTACGTGGCTGCTGGGCGCCCCCGACGTCCTGCTGCCCGACGGGGACCCGGCGCTCGCCGAGACCACGCGGCTGAACGAGGACGGGCTGCGGGTGCTGCTGCTCGCCAAGGCCTCGAAGGACCTCGACGACCCCAAGGTGACGGAGGGCGCCCGCCCCACCGCCCTGGTGGTCCTGGAGCAGCGGCTGCGCCCGGACGCGGCGGACACCCTGCGCTACTTCGCCGAGCAGGACGTCAAGGCGAAGGTCATCTCCGGCGACAACGCGGTCTCGGTGGGCGCGGTGGCCGGGAAGCTCGGCCTGAGCGGCACTGTCGTGGACGCGCGCCACCTTCCCGACGAACAGGAGGAGATGGCGAAGTCGCTGGACAAGGGCACGGTGTTCGGACGGGTCACCCCGCAGCAGAAGCGGGACATGGTGGGCGCGCTCCAGTCACGCGGCCACACGGTGGCGATGACGGGCGACGGCGTGAACGACGTGCTCGCCCTGAAGGACGCCGACATCGGCGTGTCCATGGGCTCGGGCTCGGAGGCGACCCGGGCGGTGGCCCAGATCGTGCTGCTCAACAACAGCTTCTCGACGCTGCCCTCGGTGGTCGCGGAGGGCCGCCGGGTCATCGGCAACATCACCCGCGTCGCGACCCTCTTCCTGGTGAAGACGGTCTACTCGGTGCTGCTGGCCATCCTGGTGGTGTGCTGGCGGGTCGAGTACCCCTTCCTGCCCCGGCACCTGACCCTGCTGTCCACGCTGACCATCGGCATCCCGGCGTTCTTCCTCGCGCTCGCCCCCAACACGGAGCGGGCGAGACCGCACTTCGTCCAGCGGGTCATGCGGTACTCGATCCCCGGGGGCGTCGTCGCGGCCGTCGCCACCTTCATCACATACATGGTGGCCCGTCACCACTACACCGGGCCGGGCGAGTTGGACGCGGAGACCAGCGCCGCCACGCTGACACTGTTCCTGATCTCGATGTGGGTGCTGGCGATCATCGCGCGCCCCTACACCTGGTGGCGCGTCGCCCTGGTGGCCTCGATGGGCCTGGCGTTCCTCGTCGTACTGATCGTGCCGTGGCTCCAGCACTTCTTCGCCCTGAAACTGGTGGGCGTGCAGATGCCGTGGATCGCGGTGGGCATCTCGGTGGTGGCGGCGGCCACCCTGGAGTTCCTGTGGAGATGGGTGGACCACCGGTTCCCGGCGTAACCTCTCCGTCCCACCACGCGAAAGTGATGCCATGCGGATTGTTGTCGCCCGCTACGAGAAAGACGCGGACTCTCCGGATTCGGTCACGGATCTGTCCACCGTCGACGTGAACGCCGTATCGGCGATGCTGGGAGTTCCGGCCGCCGAACTCACCGACGTTTATCCCTTGGAGAAGCCCCACAGGAGTGAATTGCAGCGCCTTACGGGAGTCGGCCTCGACCTCGACCACTACGAGTACTTTCTTGAGGTCCTGGCCGACTGAGGGTCGACGGGCACCGGGAAGAGCAAAGGCCGGGCGCCGCCCGTCAACAGGGCGGCACCCGGCCTTCGTGTGGTGACCCGCGAGGATCAGCGCACGTCGATGTAGTCACCGGTGGCGTTGACCGCCGGGGTGCTCGTGGTGCCGGCGAAGGCGTAACGGTAGGTGCCGTCGACGGACGCCTTGACCGTCGTCTTCAGCGCGCCACCACTGGTCGTCTTGATCGTCTTGACCGTGGTGTAGGCGCTGGCGCCCTTCTTCTTGAACTGCAGCTTCACCGGCTGACCCGTGTAGCCCACGTACTTCCCGTACTCCCAGCTCGCGCGCGTCAGGGCGCCGGTGACCGTGATGGTCTTGCCCTTCTTCACCGGCTCCGGGGCCGCGTTGACCGTCAGCTTGGAGAGGCGCTGGAGCTTGAAGCTGCCCGCCTTCTCCTTCCAGATGAAGTTGGAGTCGTCGCCGTTGGCGTCGACCCAGGCGTCCACGTACCAGGTGCCCGCCTGGTCGCTCGTGACGTCGTACACCCGCGGGTCGACGGTGAAGCTGGTGGAGCAGGTCGACGTCGTGGCGCTCGCGGCGACGCACTTCACCGAGGACGTGGTGAGGATGCCGTAACCGGGGCCGTTGAGGGTGATGTCGGCGCTCTTGATGCCCTGGTTGTCGGTGGCGGTGACGGAGACCGTGAACTTCTTGACGGTCGCCGCGCCGATGACGACGTCCTTGCCGCCGTTCACGACGACCTTGGTGATCTTCGTGTCCCCCTGGCTGCCGTCCGCGAAGGCCGCGGGCGCCAGAGCGGCTCCGGCGGCGGCGAAGGACGCGAGCAGGGCGACGGTGCTGGTGCGCTTGCGCATGGATTCCCCCCATGGGTTGATGTGTCGGCTGACGACCGAGCGAGGTGCCAAACGACGAACCCGCGCCCCTGGATGGGACGCGGGGAAAAGCACGAAACAGCTGGTGGTGACTACTGCACGTCGACGTAGTCACCCGTGGCGCTGACGGCCGGGGTGGTCGTGGTGCCCGCGAAGGAGTAGCGGAAGGTGCCGTCGACGGACGCCGTGACCGTCGTCTTCAGCGCGCCACCCGTGGTCGTCTTGATCGTCTTGACCGTGGTGTAGGCGCTGGCGCCCTTCTTCTTGAACTGCAGCTTCACCGGCTGGCCCACGTAACCCGTGTACTTGCCGGTCTGCCAGTCGGCGCGGGTCAGGGCACCGGTGACCGTGATGGTCTTGCCCTTCTTGACCGGCTCCGGGGCGGCGTTGACCGTCAGCTTGGAGGCGCGCTGGACGTAGAAGCTCTTGGCGTTGTCCTTCTGGACGTAGTTGGCGTCCTTGCCCTGCGCGATCGCCCAGACCTTCCAGGTGCCCGCGTGCGCGTTGAGCAGCTGCTCGTTGGCCTGGATCGTGAAGGTCTCCTTGCAGTTCGAGGTCGTGCTGCTGACCGCGGTGCAGGAGGCCTTCTCGCCCCCGTTCTCGTTCGGCACGGCTCCGTTGTCGGAGTCCTCGATGTTCGCGCCGTGGTACAGGATCGCGAGCGCCATGTTGATGCCGGAGTTGTCGGTGGCCGTGAAGGTGACCGTGAAGGTCTTCTTCGTGGTCGTGCCGAAGACGACCCCCTTGCCGCCGTTGACGACGACGTTGGAGATCTTGGTGTCACCCTGGGTGACGTCGGTGGGCGACTTCGCCGTGTTCGGCTGAACGCTGCCGGCGAGCGCGGCGGCGCTCGGGGCGTCGGCGGCCTGAGCGGCCGGTACGACGAAGGCGGAGAGGGCCAGGGCGCCGGATACGGCTGCCACAGTGGCGCGAATGCGCATGCGATCCCCAACTGGAGAAAGGGGCCCCGGTGGTGAGTGGTCGTTCCTCACGGCTCGTCTTCCCTTGGGGCCCAAGTGATCGTGGAGTCTGTTGACTCGGGTGATCAGATTCGCGAGGGGAGCGAATGGTTGTACGGCTGATGGAACCTTTGTGCGGGTATGACGAAGGTCACAGCATGGGCCCACCGGAGGAGGCGCGAACGACCGCGCACCCCCTCCGACGGGCCCGGACCCGAGCTCAGTCGAACCAGCGGTCCCGGGCCAACTCCTCCGTGCGGGACGGGTCCTCCAGCAGGGCCGCGACCTCGAAGCGGCGCGGCCACTGTCCGGCCGCCCAGGCGAGGCCGGCCGCCACGCCCTCCAGGGTGGCGGCGTGCAGCACCCCGTCCCGCGTGCGGCGCCAGTCCAATTCCGTGCCGTCGACGACGAGTTCCTCGTGTTCGACGTACGAGGCGGGGGTCGAGGGGCCCAGCAGGACCCGCACGGACTGCGGTACGTCGTGCTCGGTGCCCTGCGAGGTCACCTCGCCGGTCACCGACTCGCTGAGCCGCCGCACCTGGAACAGCTCGGCGAGATCGGCCGCGCGCGCGGGCCGTACGGGGAGCAGCGGCATACCGCCGGTGAAGGGCAGCAGGTCGGGCGAGTCGACGACCACGGCGTCAGCGGCGTCCACGACGACCACCTCGCCGTCCACCACGGCCCGCAGCTCGTCCGGCAGGGTCACCTGTTCGGGTTCGAGGTCGGCCAAGGCCCCGTAGAGGGCGTGGAGTTGCGCTCCGGAGACCTCGCGGTCGGGGTCGGCGAGCCGGTCGAGGAGTTCGGCGGCGCCGCCGGGCTCGCCCAGGAGGGCGGCCACGGACGTGCGTACGCCCAGCGCCCGCAGGACCTGCTCGTCGTCGAAACCGGTGGCGTCGGCGGCGTCGTACAGGCCGTGCAGGAGGGGGTCGCCGCCCTCCGCCCGCAGACCGGCCGGGCGGCGGCCGTCGAGGACCGGGTGGTCGCGCAGCCACCAGGCCGTGTACGGCCGGACGATCTCGTGCGTTCCGTCCGGGAGGAGGATCCGCACCGGCTGGGTGAGCGCGTCCCGCAGCGGCGGCCGGGAGAGCAGGGCGAGTGCCTGCGGCCAGCGGTCGTCGTCGACCAGGTCCAGGTCCCGTACGGCGACGATCTCCGTCGCGACCGGCGGCACCGGTGTGTCGGGCAGCCGGTCGAGGACGTCCTCGCACCACACGTCGACGGCGTCCAGCAGACCCGCGTCGTCGGGTTCGGCGAAGTCCGCGTCGCGGGGCTCCAGTTCGTCCGGGTCGAGGACGACGTCGGTGGCACGGACGAGGGTGAAGTTGGCGAGCACACCACAGGCCGCGAGCGGCTGTTCGCCCCAGCGGTCGGCCAGCTCGCCGTCGACGAAGGCGAGTTCGTCCTCGCGCATGACCTGCGCGAAGGGGCTGCCGGGCAGTACGAGTTCGCCCGCGGGGAGGAGTTCGCCCTCCTCGTCGGGCAGGGCGAGGGCGCCGAGCCAGGGTTCGTCGCCGGGTTCGAGGGCGGCGTCGCGGACCAGGGCGAGGACGAGGTCCGCCAACTCCTCGGTGTCCGGGGTCTCCTGGTCCCAGGCCGCCCCCTCGTCGTCGAGGGAGGCGGCGACGGCGGCACGCACCTGCGGGGTGGTGAGGACGGCGCGGGGGGTGGCCGGGAGGGCGCCCAGCTTCTCCAGGAGGGGGTG
Source organism: Streptomyces olivochromogenes (assembly GCF_001514115.1). Lineage (GTDB taxonomy): Bacteria > Actinomycetota > Actinomycetes > Streptomycetales > Streptomycetaceae > Streptomyces > Streptomyces olivochromogenes. The sequence goes on along the minus strand of NZ_KQ948458.1, from coordinate 223,253 downwards.
GGCGGCGTCCGGGTGGGCGACCTTGAGGCCGAGCCGGGCCAGCGTGTCGGGGGCGGCGTGCTGGGCGCCGTCGGGGTCGGGCAGCAGGATCTGGCGGGGGCCGATGGTCGTACGGCCGTCGGCGAGCGGTACGGGCAGGCCGGAGAGCCGGTCCGGGTCGACGCCGGCGAGGCTGTCGTACAGCCGCCACCACCAGCCCGGGTCCTTCTCGAGGCCGGCCAGCCGGTCCACGGCCTCGGTGAGCGGGACACGGGCGACACCCAGCGTCCGCAGCTCCACCCGGCGTTCCAGCCCCGCGGGCAGCAGGCTGGGGATCACCTCGGCGAGGACGCGGACGGTCTCGGCACCGGCACCCTCGACGACCTCGGCGTCGCGCGGCCGGAGGGCGTCCGGGTTCTCCGCGATCTCCGCGAGGCCGATCCCGGTTGCGCCGTCGCGCTCGCCCTCGGGCCAGTCCGCCGGAGCGTCCTGGTCCTTGGCCTGCGGGACGGCGGGCGGCAGGAAGGCGGTACGCGGCAGCCGGTCCAGGATCGCCTGGCGCAGGGTGCCGTCCAGCTCGCCCTTGCCGAGCGGGCCGGGCACGAGGTCGATGATCCCGGTGTCCACCGGGCGCCAGGCGGCGAGGAGTTCGGCGTAGGCGTCCGCGGCGCGCTCCACCAGGAACGCGGTGAGCGGGCCGGGCGCGGCGTGGCGCCGGGTGGTGTCGAGCGGGAGGGAGGCGATGAGGAGAGCCGGCACGCCGAGGGGTTCGTCGCTGGGCGTGGGCGCGTGGACGACGGGGCTGGTACGGGGCCGGGCGGGCGTGCCGTCCTCGTCCACCGGGACGGCCCAGGTCACCGACCAGTGCGGGCGCAGGCGCTCCTCGACCGGGCGGTCGGCGAGGAGGGCGGGGTCGAGGGGGCCGTGGTGGGAGACGGTGCGGTAGGGCGTGGTGCCGTGGCGGGAGTCCTCGATGGTGACGCCGTGCTCGTCGCCGCGGCGCCGCAGCGTGCGTACGTCCTCGCCGCCCTCCCCGACCTCGACGATCACTTCCTCCAGGCCCGGGAGGGCGAGCAGGAGGGCGTCGTCGATGTTCTGCAGGAGGCGCTCGGCGAGGCCCTCGGCGGCGGGGTCGCGCAGCGGGAGGATCACGACGGTGTCGTACGGGTCCGGGGCGGTGCCCTCGGCCGCGAACGGCAGCCTGAGCAGCGGCACATGACCGTCGCGCCGACGGATCTCGTCGCCGAGGCCCGGGCTGTGGCGGGCGGTGTCCGCCGCCAGTTCGCGGGCCTCGGCGAGGGACCAGCGCACGCCGCCGTGCCGGCCGACCACGGCGGGCTCGTCGGTCACCGCGAGGACGGCCGCGAAGCCGACGCCGAAGCGGCCGACGGCGGTGTCGTGCGCGTCCCGCTTCGCGGAGGCGCGGAGGGTGGCGAGGGATTCGACGCCGGCCGCGTCGAGGGGGGCGCCGGTGTTGGCCGCGAGGAGTACTCCGTCGCGGAGGGTGAGGCGGAGACGGCCGGGGACGCCGGCGCGGGCTGCCGCGTCGGCGGCGTTCTGGGCGAGCTCGACGACGAGCCGGTCCCGGTAGCCGCCGAGGACGAGGTCCTCCTCGGCGTTGGCGTCCTCGCGGAACCGGGCCGGGCTGGTGGCCCAGGCGTCCTGCACGCCGCGGCGCAGGCGGGCCGTACCGAACGGGTCCGCGCCCTCGGCTGCCGGCCGCACGAACTTGCTCACGGTTCACTCTCCCTCTCGCTTCGCGCGATCGCGAGCGCTGGGCTCGGCCGCGGCACGAAGGTACCGCGCGGCGGGAGGGGTTCTGGCCCGGGCCACGGTGCGTGCGAGCCACCGCGGGCCCCTGAACCGGGGCTACGCCCCGGATCCCCGCCCGCAGATCTCCTGTCCGCGGGCCCGGTGGGGGCTGGGCGCGCAGTTCCCCGCGCCCCTGAAAACCCCGGGGCACCCAGCGTTCCAGAGCCCGTGCCTCCGCCCGCCCGATTCGTCTTGCTGCAGGCCCGGTGGGGGCTGGGCGCGCAGTTCCCCGCGCCCCTGAAAACCCCGGGGCACCCAGCGTTCCAGGGCCCGTGCCTCCGCCCGCCCGATTCGTCTTGCTGCAGGCCCGGTGGGGGCTGGGCGCGCAGTTCCCCGCGCCCCTGAAGGGGCGCTGCGCGCATCTGCAGCCCGTCCGGCGTTTGAGGACGAGCCCTTCAGGCGATGCGGGGGTCCAGGGGGCGGCAGCCCCCGGCGGGGTCGAAGGGGCGGAGCCCCTGGGATGGGACGGGTAGGGGCGGCGGGGGCGAGGGAAGCTACGAGTGGCCCAGTTCCGCTGCGGTTTCGTCGGGGGCGAGGGAGACCGAACCGGAGTCCGGGGACGGGCGCAGCGGGAAGGGGTCGACCTGGGTCTCGTCGATGACCGGAGGGGCCGGGCGGAGAGGTTTGGGCATGACCGCGGCCTCGGAGTGGCCGCCACAGCCGTAGGAGAGCGAGACGACACGCCCGTCCGCCGGAGAGAACTCGTTCGCGCAGACACCGAACGCCTGCCCGAGCGAGCCCCCGATGGGGTTCAGGAAGCCACAGCTGACACAGGACGCGGGGGCAGCCTGGGCCATCGCCGTCTTGGGGCCGTACGACTCCTCCCAGCGGTCGGCCGCGATGTGCAGGCCGTAGCGGGACAGGACGCGCGCCCGGCGCAGGCCGAGTTCCTCCGCGACGGCCGCGATCGAGCCGCGGCGCGGGGCGAACGGCAGGTGCGCGGGGGTGCCGGCGGTGACCTCGGCGTCCTCCGCCTCGACCAGTTCCGCCATGTCCTGGGAGACCGCGGAGTTCGGCGCGGGCTCGTCCTCCCCGGAGTAACCGGGCTCCAGGCGCAGATCCTCGGCGTCCGTGGGCAGCAGGTCGCCCGGGCCCATGTCCCCGGGGCGCAGCCGCTCGCTCCACGGCACCCACTCGGGGGCGAGCAGGGAGTCGGGGCCGGGCAGCAGCACCGTCTCGTCGAGGGTGACGACCTTCGCGCGGGAGGCACGGGCGACGGTGACGGCCCAGCGCCAGCCGCGGTACCCGAACTCCTTGCACTCGAAGTAGTGCGTGACAACGCGGTCCCCTTCGGAGACCAGTCCCACGTGCTCGCCGACGACGCCGGGGGCGGCGGCCTCCTCGGCGGCGGTGCGCGCGAGGTCGACGGCCTCGGCGCACAGGCGGTCGGGGGTGCGGCTTCGCGTTGTCGCTGCGCTCACAGGTATCGCTTCTCTCCTACGCCGTCTCACGGGTGCGCCATTCCTCGGCGGGAGTGCGGACGGAGCGGACCGGTGGGCCGCGTCGACGTCCACGCCCGATCGCACTCGGGCGCACCTACGTCATCCATTCTGCGGGATGACCGAGAGGCGCGCGGCCGAGAACAACCGCCGCAGGCGCGCTACGCACGCTACCTTCTCCTGAGCCCTGGGCCCACACCGGCGGGGCGCTTCCGCACTCCGCGCCAGGTTTCCGGACCGCTCCGAGGCCGTGTTTTCCCACCCCACACCCCCTGTCGTACGGATCGAAAAGAACCTCGCACAACCGTCGCGGTCGGCCGGAAAACGCTCCTCGCCCCCGCCCCGGTCCGGTTCGGCACCCCGACACGCGCCCCGCATACGGCCCGTCACCAGCCCACTCGGCCGCCATACGCGCGGTAACCGCACTACGTACGCACTTCTCGGGGCACTATTGCGGAGTGGCAGCCGCGAGGTCGCCCCAAGGAGCCGCCGGTGTCGGCGCTGCCAAGGGCGGCACCAGAAATGGCGGATCGGGCCGGATGACCGGTTCCGTCCGCGCGGTGGGCCGTGCCCTGCACTTCCCGGTGACCGGAACGGCGCGCGGGATCCGCAAGGCGACGCACGCGCACGGGGCGGGCGAATCCGGGCTCGGGAAGCTGATCGAGCTGCACGCGGTGAACGGCGCGGGCGACGTCATGATCACCGTCGCGCTCGCCTCCACCGTCTTCTTCTCGGTGCCCACCGACGAGGCACGCGGGCGCGTCGCTCTCTACCTCGCCATCACCATGGCGCCCTTCACCGTCCTCGCCCCGGTGATCGGTCCGCTCCTGGACCGTCTGCCGCACGGCCGCCGGGCCGCGATGGCGGGCGCGATGTTCGCCCGGGCCCTGCTCGCGCTGCTGCTGTCGGGCGCGGTCGTGACCGGCAGCCTGGAGCTGTATCCCGCCGCGCTGGGCGTGCTGGTCGCGTCCAGGTCGTACGGGGTCGTACGAAGCGCCGTGGTGCCGCGGCTGTTGCCGCCCCGGTTCTCCCTGGTGAAGGCGAACTCCCGGGTCACCCTGGGCGGACTCCTTGCCACCGGCGTCGCCGCGCCGATCGGGGCGGGGTTGCAGGCCCTCGGTCCGCGCTATCCGCTCTACGGCGCCTTCGTCATCTTCATCGCGGGTACGTTCCTGTCGTTCACGCTGCCGCCCAAGGTCGACTCGGCCAAGGGCGAGGACCGGGCGCTGCTGGTCGCGGACGAGGAGCATCTGCACGGACCGCAGCTCATCAAGGACAAGCTGCGGCGGCCGGGACTGCGCACCGTCGGTACGGCCGTCACCCACGCCCTCGGCGCCAACGCCGCCCTGCGCTGTCTCTCCGGCTTCCTGATCTTCTTCCTCGCCTTCCTGCTCCGCGAGCACCCGCTCACCGGCGAGAGCGCGGCCGTCTCGCTCGGGATAGTGGGCGTCTCGGCGGGCGCGGGCAACGCGCTCGGCACGGCGGTCGGGGCCTGGCTGAAATCGCGCGCCCCGGAGATCATCATCGTGACGGTCGTCGCGTGTGTGCTGGGGGCCGCGATCACCGCCGCCATATTCTTCGGGGCCTTCCTGGTGGCCTGTCTGACGGCGGTCGCTGGGTTCTCGCAGGCGCTCGCCAAGCTCTCCCTGGACGCGCTGATCCAGCGGGACGTGCCGGAACTCGTCCGTACGTCGGCGTTCGCGCGCTCGGAGACGCTGTTGCAGGTGGCCTGGGTGTTCGGCGGCGCGATCGGCATCGTGCTGCCCCTCAACGGCACGCTGGGCCTGTCCGTGGCCGCCGCGATCGTCGCCGTCGGATGGCTGACCACCACGCGGGGGCTGCTCGGCGCGGCGCGACGCGGGGGTCCGGTGCGCTCACGCGTGGCCTGACGGCGGCACGCCGTACCCCACGTGGGGAGAGCGGTGGACGTGCCCGATAGCCTTCGGCCATGACCTCCCTGCCCCGCGGCAGAGCCGCCAATGGACATCGCCGTCGCGCCGTTGCCGCTCTCGGCGCCGTTTCCGCCGGACTTCTCGTCCTGTCCGCCTGTGACAAGCCGACGCCGCTGGCCACCATCACGGTCGGCAAGAACTCCGTGAGCTCCGAGACCGACTGCTACAACGACGGCAAGGAGGTGAAGACCGCGGACCTGGCCAAGTGCCTCAAGGGCACGGACATCAAGTCCATCAAGGTCGACCCCGACGAGACCGTCCGGTTCGGTGTGGACCCGAAGATCGCCGACAACGGCTGGACGATCCTGATGAACGGTCAGCCGCTGACCGACTCCAGCAAGAAGACGTACCGCACGATCCCGGGCAGCGTGTTCTTCAACGCGCAGTACGGCGCGAGCGGCAACTCCACGCTGGTCTCCATCAAGGAGGGCGACAAGACGGTGACCGGACTGTGGTCCTTCAAGCTCAAGAAGGACGCCTGATCGCTGCCGCTGGGCTGAAGGTGCTGGTGGCCACCGCCGTTCCCGTGGAGAGGGACGCGGTGGCCGGGGCGTTCCCTGCCGCCGGCCGTTCGCTGCGGCTGCCAGGGACGACCCTGGAGCGGCTGTCCCCGGCCTCCCGTGACAGCACGGCCGCCCGCGTGACCCTCGATCTGCTGGCCGCCGGGGTGGGACCCGCTCCGGCCGCCGCGTCCACCGCGGGCGCGCTCACCGCGGCCGCCCTGGACGGCGCCCCCTACGACCTCGTCGTCTCCACCGGCATCGGGGGCGGTTTTCAGCCTCAGGCCCCGGTGGGATCCCTCGTCGTCGCCGACGAGATCACCGTGGCGGACCTGGGCGCCGAGACCGCGGACGGGTTCCTGCCGGTCACCGAGCTCGGGTTCGGGACCGTCAGCCACCGTCCACCACAATCACTCGTACGAGAAGTCGTGTCGGCCACCGGTGGACGCGCCGGAACCGTACTGACCGTGTCCACCGTGACCGGCAGCGCCGAGCGCGCCGCCGAGCTGCGGGCCCGCCACCCGCGCGCCCTCGCCGAGGCCATGGAGGGCTTCGGGGTGGCCGAGGCGGCCGCCGCGCACGGTGTGCCCGTGCTGGAGATGCGCGCGGTCTCCAACCCCGTCGGCCCGCGCGACCGCGCCGCCTGGCGCATCGGAGAGGCTCTCGCGGCCCTCACCGAGGCGTTCGGGAAGCTCGCGCCCGTCCTGGAGAGTTGGAACCCACATGACCCAGACCACCAGCCCTGAGAAGACGCTGCAGATCGCGTACTCGCCCTGCCCGAACGACACCTTCGTCTTCGACGCCTGGGCCCACGGCCGCGTCCCGGGCGCGCCCGCGCTCGACGTGACTTTCGCGGACATCGACATCACCAACGGCATGGCCGAGCGCGGCGAGTTCGACGTGCTGAAGGTGTCGTACGCCGTCCTGCCGTACGTCCTCGACGAGTACGCGCTGCTGCCGTGCGGGGGTGCGCTGGGCCGGGGCTGCGGGCCCCTGGTCCTCACCCGTGAGCCGGACGCGGACCTGACCGGGCGCACGGTCGCCGTGCCGAGCGAGCGGTCGACCGCCTACCTGCTCTTCCGTCTCTGGGCCGCGGACACCGTTCCCGGCGGGGTCGGCGAGATCGTCGTCATGCCCTTCCACGAGATCATGCCGGCGGTACGGGACGGGAAGGTCGACGCCGGACTCGTCATCCACGAGGCCCGTTTCACGTACCAGAACTACGGGCTGCACAAGCTCGCCGACATGGGCGAGCACTGGGAGCGCACGACCGGACTGCCCATCCCCCTCGGCGCGATCATCGCCAAGCGCGCGCTGGGCGAGGAGCGTCTGAAGGACCTCGCCGACGCCACCCGCGCCTCGGTCCGCGCCGCCTGGGACGACCCGGAGGCCTCCCGCCCCTACGTCCTCGAACACGCCCAGGAGATGGACCCGGCCGTCGCCGACCAGCACATCGGCCTGTACGTCAACGAGTTCACCGCCGATCTCGGGGAGGACGGCTACGCCGCGATCCGGGGCCTGCTCACCCGCGCCGCCGCCGAAGGGCTGGTCCCGGCGCTCGGACCCCACGCCCTGTCGTTCCCCTGATCCCGGCCGACGGTACGGACGGGACCGAGGGGCTGATCACGCCCCTCGGCCCGCATACGCTTCCGGCGCTTCCTTCCGCCCGCCCGTGGGCTATACGTCGAGTTGGTCGGCGACCGCGCGCAGGAGGCCCGCGATCTTCTTGCCGGAGGCCTTGTCCGGGTAGCGGCCCTTCTCCAGCATCGGCGTGATGTTCTCGAGAAGGGTCGTCAGATCCTGCACGATGGAGGCCAGTTCGTCCGGCTTACGGCGCTGGGCGGCCGCGACGGAGGGGGTCGGGTCCAGGATGGTCACCGAAAGCGCCTGGTCACCGCGCTGGCCGGCGACGACGCCGAACTCCACGCGCTGGCCGGGCTTGAGCACATCTACTCCGGCGGGCAGGACCGAGGAATGAACGAAGACGTCGCCGCCGTCGTCGCGGGAGAGAAAGCCGAAGCCCTTCTCGCTGTTGAACCACTTGACCTTGCCGGTAGGCACGTCTGTCCTCGTCCTCGTACTCGTCGGAAACTGCTCTGAAACTGCGCGGGCGCACACTCGGACCGTTGCACGGGCAACGGTCGGAAACTGCCCCGGATAGCACTACAGCGGGTCGTCGGACCCGCCGGTACCAAGGCTAATGGTCCCGGGGCCGGTGACAAGACGTCGCCGGATTGTTCCTTCGCGCTGGGAACTACCCTGGTCCGGTGCGTGACAAAACCCAAGCGAATTCCACCGAGCCCGGTGACCGGCTGATCCGTGCCGGTGCCATCGTGTTCTTCGTCGGAGCCGTGGCCACACTCGTCACCGTGGCCCCGCTACTCCTCCATACGACGCCTTTTCCGACGTACATGTTCGGCTTGAGCATGCTCATGGGCGTCGGCTTCCTGATCGCCGCGGCGGGGGTGCTGCGGTCCGTCGCCGCGGGACGCCGTCAGGCCCGCGCGATTCAGGCCCGTACGGCCTCCCGGTAGTCCCCGCGGTAGTCGCTCAGCCACGCCGGGAACTCCGTCAGGTCGGCCAGCACGACATCCGCGCCCGCCGCGCGCAACTCCGCCGCGTCGCACGGGCCGGTGGCGACCGCGACGGAGTACGCGTCCGCGGTGCGCGCGCCGCGGACGTCGCCGGTGTGGTCGCCGACGTACACGCTCGCGCCGTGCTCCCGCAGCGCCTGCGCCTTCTGCTCGGCCCACAGGTTGCCGACGACCGCGTCGGCGTCGATGCCCAGGTGGTCCAGATGCAGCTTGGCGTTGGGCTCCCACTTCGCGGTGACGACGACCGCGCGCCCGCCCGCCGCGCGGACCGCGGCGACGGCCTCGCGGGCGCCGGGCATCGCGAGTGTGCCGGTGATGGCGTGCACCGGGTACATCTCGCGGTAGAGGTCGGCGACCGCGGGCACCTGGTCCGCCGGGAACCAGTTGATCAACTCCTCCGCCAGCGGCGGTCCGAGCCGGGTGATGGTCAGGTCGCAGTCGATGTACGTCCCCGTGCGCTCCGCAAGTGCCTGGTAGCAGGCGTGGATGCCGGGGCGGGAGTCGATCAGGGTCATGTCGAGGTCGAAGCCGACGGTCAGCAGGTGGGGAGATCGGGGGGTCGTCGATGCGATAGGCATATGGACCATTGTGCCCACCTGCCCAAGTGCCCATGTGGTGGCCGGTGGCGGTCGGTCGCGCGGGTCAGCGGCGTCCTCGCGGGTCAGCGGCGTCGCTGTGAGCGCCACACCAGGTACAGCGCCGAGGTCACGGCCGCGCCCCTGACCACCCAGGGCCAGGTCTGCGCGACCGCCTCGTTCATGTGCCCCTTGACGATCGGATCGCCCCAGCGGCCGTCCGTACGGCCCCACAGCCAGACGACGCCCGCCGTCACGGCCAGCCCCGGCATGCCGAGCACGGCCCACTTCGACTCGACGGGGCTCAGCCGGCGGGAGGCCCAGGCGATGAGCCAGCCGAGGCCGAGGGCGAACCAGTTGCCGAGGGCGGCGCCGACGACGAGGAGGACGGCGGCCAGCAGAAGGAGGGGGTTGCTCCAGTTGCCGGGGCGGGGAAGCCGGCGACGGGGCGCGACGACGTCGGCCTCTTCGACGGGGGCGGGCTTGTCGGCCTTGGGCGCCTTGGAAGGCTTCGCCGGCTTGGAGGACTTGGAGGGTTTGGGGAACCTGGAGAACTTGGAGGACTTGGCCGGATCGCCCTCGTCCTCGGTCGCGTCCTCGTCGTCGTCCTTGTCCTCGTGCTTCGGTGGCGGCTTGAGCAGTTCGGGGATCTCCACGCCGCCGACGAATCCCGGCACGCTGTCCCCCAGTCCGAACGGGCTGGTGTCCTTGCGCCACCAGTCCGGATCCTCGGAGCTGTCGCCCAGTTCGTGCGTGCTCGCGAGGTGGGGCGGGGACGGGGCGCCGTCGGCCTCGGTGGGACGGGGCGCGGGTTTCGGCTCCGCCGGGCGTGGCCTCGGAACGACTCGGCGCAGGCCCTTGGGGCGCTCGTCGGCCTCGCCGGCGCGCTGGGTGGGGACGGCGGCCCAGGTGTCCGTACCGGCCTCGGGGGCGCCCTCGCGGGCGGCGGCGACGATGTCGTCCGGGGTGCCGAGGCGGGAGAGGATGCGGCGGACGGCGGCCGGGCTGTCGACGGGGGCCTTCGCCCGGCGTCGGTCGATCTCGTTGCGCAGCTCCGAGACGAGTCGCATGCGGGTGGCCGAGGGCAGCTGGCGCTGCTGGGCCAGGTCTCCGACGCGGCTCAGATAGTCGAATACGAGCTGGTCGCTCTCAATCCCCACGAAGTCCCCTCCGGGGCGCGCACGTTGTAAACCCCGTGGCCACGACGGTACCGCGTACACCCCGAGTTCTTCGCCCCCCAGACCCCCGGGGCGGGTTCGTCGGCCGCGGGACGGTGGGGGCTTGGCGCGCAGTTCCCCGCGCCTCTGAAGCGGCGCCGGGGCGCAGCCCCGTGCCCCAGGGGCGCGGGGAACTGCGCGACCAGCCCCCACCGGCCGTCAGCCGGACAACACACCCGGGGTCCGGGGCGGAGCCCCGGGGATGGGGAGGGTAGGGGCGGCGGGGGCGAGAAACCACTACCGTTGAGCGGATGAGCACAGAGGAGCACCCCACGCCGGACCGAACCCCGGACCCCGCCCCGCAGGGCACCGCTCCGCGCTCCCTCGCGGAAGCTCTCCGCGCCCGGGACGACGCCTCCCTGTCGGCCCTCCTCCGCACCCGCCCCGACCTCATCACCCCCGTCCCCACGGACCTCACCCAGCTCGCCACCCGCGCCGGCACCCGCGCCTCGGTGGTCCGCGCCCTGGAGCGCCTGGACCGGTTCGCGCTCCAGACCGCGGAGGCCCTCGCCGTCGCGTCGGACCCGGCGGCGCGCGACGAACTGCTCGCACTGCTGGCGGGCGACGACAACGACCCGGCGGTCACGGCGGCGTTCCCGCACGCCCTGGGGACGCTCCGCGAGCAGGCCCTGGTGTGGGGCCCCGACGACCGCCTGCGCCTCGTACGGACGGCGCGCGAGCTGCTCGCGCCGTCCCCCCAGCACCCGTCCCCCACTGGCCTTGGCCCGACCGTCGCCGAAGCCACGGCCGGGATGTCCCCGGGGCGCATCCAGGAGATCGTGGCCGAGGCCGGACTGCCGACCACCCACGACTCCGTCTCCGCCGTCGCCTCGCTCACCGCGCTGTTCACCGACCGGTCCCGGATGTCGGCGCTCCTCGACACCGCCCCGGCCGAGGCGGTGGACGTGCTGTCCCGGCTGGTGTGGGGGCCGCCGTACGGCCAGGTGACCGCCGACCCGGCACGCCATCTGCGCTGGCTGATCGACCGCGGGCTGCTGCTGCCGACGGCGCCCGGCACGGTCGTACTGCCCCGGGAGGTCGCCCTGCATCTGCGGGCGGGCCGCGCGCACCGGGTGACGGAACCGGTGGCCCCGGCGGTCGAGGCCGCGCGGACGCATCGTCCACAGGTTGTGGACAGTGCGGCGGCGGGCCAGGCGTACACGGCGCTCGCCACCGTCGAGGAGCTGCTGAAGGACTGGCACGAGGGCGGGCCCGCCGTACTGCGCGCCGGTGGGCTCAGCGTGCGGGACCTGAAGCGGACGGCGGTGGCACTGGACGTCGCGGAGCCGATCGCCGCGTTCTGGGTCGAGCTCGCCTACGCGGCGGGGCTGCTGGCCTCGGACGGGGAGGCCGACGAGCGGTACGCGGCCACCCCCGCCTATGACGAGTGGCTGGAGAGGCCCGCCGCCGAACGGTGGGCCACGCTCACCTCCGCGTGGCTGGCCGCGACCCGTACGGCGGGCCTGATCGGCGGGCGGGACACGAAGGACCGTACGTTGTCGGCGCTGGGCCCCGGCCTCGACCGCTCGGCGGCCCCCGAGGTCCGCCACCGCGTCCTCGCCCTCCTCGCCACCCTGCCCGAGGGCGCCGCCGCCACCCCGGACTCGGTCCTCGCCCACCTCCAGTGGGAGCGTCCGCTGCGCGGGGACCGGAGCGCGGCCGAGGATCTGCGGGCCCGGCTCGCCCGGTGGACGCTGTCCGAGTCGGAGCTGCTGGGAGTCACCGGCCGGGGCGCCCTCTCGGCGCAGGGGCGGGCGCTGCTGGGGCTGCCGTCGGCGAGCGCCCGGGAGAGCGGGGCGCGCGCCCCGTCCGGTCCCGGCGACAAGCTCCCCGCCCACAAGCACCACCGCCCCGCCGTCGAGGCCCCCCTCTCCGAAACCCCGCGCTCCCCCGCCGAGCAGGCCGCTGCCGTCGCCCACGCCGCCCGGCTCCTCGCCCCGCTGCTGCCCGAGCCGCTGGACCACGTCCTCCTCCAGGCGGACCTGACCGCCGTCGCCCCCGGCCCGCTGGAGCGGCCCCTCGCCGACACGCTCGGCGTGCTCGCGGACGTCGAGTCGAAGGGTGGGGCGACGGTCTACCGCTTCACTCCGGGGTCGGTACGGCGCGCTCTGGACGCGGGCCGGTCGGCCTCGGACCTGCACGCGTTCCTCGCGGCCCACTCCCGCACGCCCGTCCCGCAGCCGCTCGCCTATCTGATCGACGACGTGGCGCGCAGGCACGGCCATCTGCGGATCGGGGCGGCCTCGGCGTACGTGCGTTGCGACGACGACGCGCTGCTGAGCGAGATCCTCGCCGACAAGCGCTCGCAGGGACTGCGGCTGCGCCGCCTCGCACCCACCGTGCTCGCCGCCCTGGCCGACCCGGCGGCCCTGCTGGAGGGCCTGCGCTCGATGGGCTTCGCGCCCGCCGCGGAGTCCGCCGAGGGCGATGTGCTGATCACCCGCGCCCACGCCCACCGCACCCCGCCGCGCTCCGCCCCCGTGCCGGTCCCGGACGGCCCGCCGGTGCCCGACGCCACGCTCCTCGGTGCCGCGGTCCGCGCCATCCGCGCCGGTGACCTTGCCTCCACGACCCCGCGCAAGGACACGCAGGCGCCGGCGCCGGGCAACAGCGAGCTGCCGCGCACCAGCTCCGCCGAGACCCTCGCCACCATGCAGGCCGCCGTCATGACCGGCGAGGCGGTGTGGATCGGATACGTGAACGCCGAGGGCGCCGCCAGCCAGCGCGTGATCGCCCCGATCCGGGTGGAGGGCGGCTTCGTGACGGCGTACGACCACACCGCGGACGAGGTCCGCACTTATCCGTTGCACCGCGTGACGGGGGTCGCCGAGCTCGCCGACGACCAGCCGTGATCACCGCCCCGTGAGGCACACTGGACGTTTGGCCGGTCATCCGCGCGGGGTGACGGCACGCAGAAAGGGACGGGTGTGAACGGACCCCTCATCGTCCAGAGCGACAAGACCCTGCTCCTGGAAGTCGACCACGAGCAGGCCGACGCCTGCCGTCGGGCCATCGCGCCGTTCGCCGAGCTGGAGCGCGCGCCCGAGCACATCCACACCTACCGGGTGACGCCGCTCGGCCTGTGGAACGCGCGCGCCGCGGGCCACGACGCCGAGCAGGTCGTCGACGCGCTCGTCGAGTTCAGCCGCTACCCCGTGCCGCACGCACTGCTCGTCGACATCGCCGAGACGATGGACCGTTACGGGCGTCTCACCCTCAGCAAGCACCCGGCCCACGGGCTGGTCCTGACCACCACCGACCGGCCCGTCCTGGAGGAGATCCTGCGGTCGAAGCGGGTCATCCCGCTCGTCGGCAACCGGATCGACCCGGACACCGTGGCCGTGCACCCCTCCGAGCGCGGGCAGATCAAGCAGACGCTGCTGAAGCTGGGCTGGCCTGCCGAGGACCTCGCCGGGTACGTCGACGGGGAGGCGCACCCGATCGAGCTGGCGGAGGACGGCTGGGCGCTGCGGCCGTACCAGAAGCAGGCCGTGGAGAACTTCTGGCACGGTGGGTCGGGCGTCGTCGTCCTGCCCTGTGGAGCCGGGAAGACGCTCGTCGGCGCCGGGTCCATGGCGCAGGCCAAGGCCACCACCCTCATCCTCGTCACCAACACCGTCTCCGCCCGGCAGTGGAAGCACGAGCTGGTGAAGCGGACCTCGCTGACCGAGGACGAGATCGGCGAGTACAGCGGGACGAGGAAGGAGATCCGCCCGGTCACCATCGCCACCTACCAGGTGCTGACGACCAAGCGGAAGGGCGTCTATCCCCACCTGGAGCTGTTCGACTCCCGGGACTGGGGACTCATCGTCTACGACGAGGTGCACCTGCTGCCCGCGCCCGTCTTCAAGTTCACGGCCGATCTCCAGGCGCGGCGGCGCCTCGGCCTGACCGCGACCCTGGTCCGCGAGGACGGGCGCGAGTCGGACGTCTTCTCGCTCATCGGGCCCAAGCGGTTCGACGCGCCCTGGAAGGAGATCGAGGCGCAGGGGTACATCGCGCCCGCCGACTGTGTCGAGGTCCGCGTCAACCTCACCGACTCCGAGCGGCTCGCGTACGCCACCGCCGAGACCGAGGAGAAGTACCGCTTCTGCGCGACGACCGCGACCAAGCGGAAGGTGACCGAGGCGCTGGTACGGAAGTTCGCGGGGCAGCAGATCCTTGTGATCGGCCAGTACATCGACCAACTCGACGAGCTGGGCGAGCACTTGAACGCGCCCGTGATCAAGGGCGAGACCAGCAACGCGCAGCGGGAGAAGCTGTTCGGCGCCTTCCGGGAGGGCGAGATCAGCGTGCTCGTCGTGTCGAAGGTCGCCAACTTCTCCATCGACCTGCCGGAGGCGACCGTCGCCATCCAGGTGTCGGGCACCTTCGGCTCGCGCCAGGAGGAGGCCCAGCGGCTCGGCCGCGTGCTGCGCCCGAAGGCCGACGGCCACCAGGCGCACTTCTACTCCGTCGTCGCCCGCGACACCATCGACCAGGACTTCGCCGCCCATCGGCAGCGGTTCCTGGCGGAGCAGGGGTACGCCTACCGGATCGTCGACGCCGACGAGCTCCTGGCCGACAACTGAACCAGCAGTACCAACCCCAGCAGGGGGTACGGCGAGGCGAGCGGCTGTTGCCACCAGGGGAGACGAAGGTCCAGATCGCCCTGGTGGGGGACCAGCCAGAGGGTGCGGGCCGCGAAGACCGCGGCGGTGGCGGCGGCCGGGCGCGGGCCGTGTTCGGCGTACAGCACGGCGATCAGCGGGACGCACCACACCCAGTGGTGCGACCAGCTGATGGGTGAGATCAGCAGGGCCGTGAGGGCGGTGACGAGGATGCCCCGGCGGTCGGTGCGCGCGCGGCGGGCCAGCCACAGTCCCGCCGACGCGAGGGCCAGCGCGGGTACGGCCCACAGCGGACCCGGTGCCGGGTCTCCCAGCGCCCGGGCGATCAGCCCCTGGAGCGACTGGTTGTCGACGATCCACACCTTGCCGACGCGGCCGGTCTCGAAGAGCCGCCGGGTCCAGAAGTCGACGCTCGCGGCGGGAAGGGCGAGCGCTCCCAGGAGTACGGTCCCGGCGAAGGCCGCCAGGGCGGTGGCCGCTTCCCGTCGCCGGCCCCTGAGCAGCAGATACGCCACGAAGACGGCGGGGGTCAGTTTCACCCCGGCCGCGATGCCGAGGGCGATGCCCTTGCCGGGGGCGCCGGGCGGCCGTGTCAGGTCCCAGAGGATCAGGCAGGCGACGGCGAGGTTGATCTGGCCGAAGAGCACGGTCTGGAAGACGGGTTCCAGCCACAGGGCGAGCGCGGTGGCGGCGCAGAGCGCGGGCAGCCGCGTCGCCAGACCCGCGAGACGGCAGGAGAGCCTGACCAGCACGGCCAGCAGGACCACGTTCCCGACGACGAAGGCCGCCTTGAGGACGGGCAGCGGGAGCCAGGCCAGCGGGACGAAGAGGACCGCCGCGAAGGGCGGGTACGTGGCGGGCAGCTGCCACTCGGTGACGGTGAACCCGTAGAGATCCGTGCCGTGGACGACGGCCGCACCCTCGGCCCGGTAGACGAGCGCGTCGGCCATCGGGGCGCGCCGGAGAAGACACAGCGCGACGAACGCGGCGAGGGAAGTGGCGAGCAGGAGGAGGGGCAGAAGAGACGCGGAGAAGCGGGAGACGGAGAAACGAGGGACGGAGAACGGGAGAACTTCGTCGAGTGAGCGATCGGTCACGTTCCGCTGAAGCACGGAGTGACCCTAGTGCCGGGACGGTTCACCCCGGCGGACGGCTCACCGGCGTCGTACGCCCGCCTCCTCCTCGTACTCCCCGAGGAGCACCACGCCGAACGCCGCGCCCACGAAGACCTTGACGGCGTGCAGGGCGTCGCCGACACGGTGGCGGTGGTGGACGGCGGAGAAGGCGGTCGCGCCATGAGCGGCGGGACCGCGCTGGGAAGGGCCTGGGGTGAAGGTTGCTGCGCTCATGTATCCATGATGGAATGCGCGACCCCATATGGCGTCGGCCTATGGACCGAACCTCGGTGGCCTCTCGTACGTCTCCAGGCCTCTGCGTGTACGCCTCACGACGGACGGCGACCCCTAGGGATATGGGGGTCGCGTCCCTGATGCCGCGTACGACGCCGGGAGCGATGCCTTGAACGATGCCGCGAGCGATCCTCGAAAAAGAGTTGGCCCGGACCTTCTCCCCTGACCTAGAATCTCCGCTCTTGCCCGCCTCCCTCGACGGAGTGCCGCCGCCCGGCCGGAAACCGGACAGCATCCAACGGCTCGACCGCCGTACCCACTCACACGCAGCAGGTCTTCCGGAGGCATCACGTTGTCCACCCCACCCGCCCAGGACCCCCTCTCCCGCGAGCGCGCCCACCTCGGCTCGTCCCGCGCGGCACTGCGCGCGATGCGCGAGGACGTGGAGAACCTCGACATCAAGGACGTCACCGCGAACTGGGTGAACGCCGCGGTCCTCCAGCACCAGATCGACGAGCGGATCAAGGCCCTCGCCGACCTCAGCCACACCCCGCTGTTCTTCGGCCGCCTCGACTATCTGCACGCACCCGGCGCCGACAAGGCGGAGGGCGCGGAGGGCGAGCGTTTCTACATCGGGCGCCGGCATGTGCACGACGCCGAGGGCGACCCGATGGTCATCGACTGGCGCGCGCCGGTGTCACAGCCGTTCTACCGGGCCTCGAAGAAGGACCCGATGGACGTCGGACTGCGCCGCCGCTTCGGGTACACCGCCGGCGACCTCACGGCGTACGAGGACGAGCACCTGTCCGACCCCTCCGAGGCCGCGGCGACCAGCAAGCTGCTCCAGCAGGAGATCGAGCGTCCGCGCGTGGGCCCGATGCGGGACATCGTGGCGACCATCCAGCCGGAGCAGGACGAGATCGTACGGTCGGGTCTCGCGGGCTCCGTCTGTGTGCAGGGCGGCCCCGGCACCGGGAAGACGGCCGTCGGCCTGCACCGCGTCGCCTACCTCCTCTACGCCCACCGGGAGCGCCTCGCCCGCACCGGCACCCTGGTCATCGGGCCGAACAAGTCCTTCCTGCACTACATCGAGCAGGTGCTGCCCGCGCTGGGCGAGCTCGAGGTCAAGCAGGCGACGGTCGACGACCTCGTCGCGCATGTGGAGGTACGCGGGACGGACGACGCGACCGCCGCCGTCATCAAGGGCGACGCCCGGATGGCCGAGGTGCTGCGCCGGGCCGTCCGCTCGCATGTGACGCTCCCGACCGAGGGCGTCGTGGTCGTGCGCGGGTCGCGGCGCTGGCGTGTCCCGGCGTACGAACTCGAGACGATCGTCGGGGAGTTGCTGGACCGCGACATCCGGTACGGCGCCGCCCGCGAGGCCCTTCCGCAGCGGATCGCGCACGTCGTGCTGGTCCAGATGGAGCGCTCGGGCGAGGCACCGGACGACCGGGTGCAGGACGCCGTGGCCCGCAACACCGCGGTGAAGGCGGCCGTCAAGGCGATCTGGCCGCCGGTCGACCCGGCCAAACTGGTCCTGCGCCTGCTCACCGACGCCGATTTCCTGGCCGTCCACGCGGACGGGATCCTCGACGAGGACGAACAGAAGGAGATCCTCTGGTCGAAGCCGGTGCGGTCGGTGAAGTCGGCCAAGTGGGCGCCCGCCGACGCCGTGCTGATCGACGAGGCCACCGATCTCGTCCAGCGCACCCACTCGCTCGGCCATGTCGTGCTCGACGAGGCGCAGGATCTGTCGCCGATGCAGTACCGGGCGGTGGGGCGGCGCTGCACGACGGGTTCGGCGACCGTGCTCGGCGATCTCGCGCAGGGCACGACCCCCTGGGCGACACGGAGTTGGGACGAGGCGCTCGCCCACCTCGGCAAGGGGGAAGCGGTGATCGAGGAGCTGACCGCCGGTTTCCGCGTCCCCACCGACGTCATCACCTACGCCTCCCGACTGCTGCCGCACATCGCGCCGGGGCTGACGCCGGTGGCGTCGGTCCGTGAGAACCCGGGCTTCTTCGAGGTGCGGCCGACGACCGGCGACGAGCAGGTGGTGGACGCCTGCGAGGAGTTGCTGCGCAACGAGGGTTCGATCGGTCTCATCGCCGCCGACGCCCGGATCCCGGCGCTCACCGAGGCACTGACGGCGGCGGGGCTGACGTACCTGGGCCCCGGCGAGGAGACGACGGCCGAGACCCGCCTCACCCTCGTGCCGGCCTCCCTCGCCAAGGGCCTGGAGTACGACTACGTGGTCCTGGACGAGCCGCAGGCCGTGGTCGACGGCGAACCGGACGAGCGGACCGGGCTGCGCCGCCTGTACGTGGCCCTGACCCGAGCGGTCTCGGGCCTGACCGTGACCCACGCGGCCCCGCTGCCGCAGCAACTGGCCTAGTCGGGCGGGCCCTTTGCCGGCCGCTACGCGTCCAGGGCCTGCCGCCACTCCCGTACGGCCGCCACCGTCACCGGCCCGTCCCATCCGCCGGGCCGGGCCGCCCCACCGATGTGGAAGGCGTCGATCCCCGCGGCCCTCAGCGGAGGAACATGATCGAGACGCAGCCCGCCGCCCACCATGATCCGGGGCTCGTAACCGGGTTCGGTGCGGCGGGCGGCCTCGGCGAGGAGGGTCGGGAAACCGTCGTCCACGCCGTCCGGGGAACCCGCCGTGAGGTACGCGTCCAGGCCCGGCAGGTCCGCGAGCTGCTTGCGCAGGGAGTCGCGGTCGGCGGCGCGGTCGATCGCGCGGTGGAACGTCCAGGGGCAGCCGTCCAGTTCCGCGACGATCCGCTCCACGGCGGACAGGTCGGGACCGCCGTGCTCGTCGAGGAAGCCGAGCACGAACTCGTCCGCTCCGGCGGCCCGCATCTCCCCCGCGAGCCGTACGAGCGCGTCGACGTCCTTGGCGCCGCCCGCCGCGAAGCCGTCCGCCCGCCTCAGCATCACACGCAGCGAGATGTCGACGGCGGCGCGGATCCCGACGAAGGTCTCCAGCGCCGGGGTGAGCCCGTCGGCGGCCATGTCGGTGACCAGCTCCAGCCGGTCGGCGCCTCCGGCCTGGGCGGCGACCGCGTCCTCCACGCCGAGGGCGATCACCTCCAGGACTGCACGCTTGCGCTCGCTCATGGGGCCTCTTCCTCTGCGGCTACAGGTCTAGTCCAATCTCAGGGTACGCCGCGCCCACCGACCACCGCGAGAAGGCCTCGCCGTTTACCGGGGCACATCATCGGGGCTCCGCCCCGAATCCCCGCCCACCCGAATTCGTTCGCCTGCGGGACGGTGGGGGTTGATCGCGCAGTTCCCCGCGCCCCCAAGACGGGGCTCCGCCCCGATGCCCCGCCCACCCGAAATCGATCGCCTGCGGGACGGTGGGGGTTGATCGCGCAGTTCCCCGCGCCCCTGGAAGGCCCGGGTCCGGGGGCGAGGGGAGGTTGCCCTCCGCGCTAGGACCCAAGGAACGCGAGCGGGAGAATCGACGCATGCCCGACCTCGACGCGCTGCGCACCCGCTGGTCCCATGCCCTCGACGGCGCCCGCTCCCCCGGTGGCCCCGACCCGGCCCCGTACGTGGACAACCTCCTCGCCCGCTGGCAGGAGCCACAGCGCCGCTACCACACCGTCGCGCACCTCACCGCGGTCCTCGACCACATCGACGTGCTGGAGGAGTACGCGGACGACCCCGCCCTCGTCCGCCTCGCCGCCTGGTTCCACGACGCCGTCTACCTCCCCGACCGTTCGGAGAACGAGGAACGCTCCGCCCGCCTCGCCGAACGCGCCCTCCCGGAACTCGACATCGACGCATCCCGCACGGCGGAGGTCGCCCGCCTGGTCCGGCTCACCGTCACCCACGCCCCGACCGACGACGACCGCAACGGCCAGGTCCTCTGCGACGCCGACCTCGCGATCCTCGCCTCGGCCCCGGACACCTACGCCGCCTACACCGCCGCCGTCCGCGAGGAGTACGCCTTCGTCCCGGACGAGGCGTTCCGGGCGGGCCGGGCGGCCGTACTGCATCAACTCCTCGACCTGCCACGGCTGTTCAGGACGCCGTACGGAACACGGGAGTGGGAGGAACGGGCCCGGGAGAACATCCGGCGCGAGCTCATCCACCTCACCGAAACCACCCCGGAATCGGCAAACCCGCCCCGGAAGGACGCCAAGTGACCGGCTCCAGTCCGCCGCCCGGCCCCCGCATGCCCCTCGCCGTCTACATCCTCGCCCTCTCCGTCTTCGCCCTCGGGACCAGCGAGTTCATGCTCTCGGGGCTCCTGCCGCCCATCGCGGACGACATGGGCGTCACGATTCCGCAGGCGGGTCTGCTCATATCGGCGTTCGCCATAGGCATGGTCGTCGGCGCGCCGCTGCTCGCCGTGGCCACCCTCCGCCTCCCCCGCCGTACCACCCTCGTCTCGCTCATCGCCGTCTTCGGGCTCGGCCAGATCGCCGGCGCGCTGGCGCCGACGTACGCCGTGCTCTTCGCCTCCAGGATCGTCAGCGCCCTCGCCTGCGCGGGCTTCTGGGCGGTGGGCGCGGCGGTGGCGATCGCGATGGTCCCGGTGACCTCCCGGGCCCGCGCGCTCGCGGTGATGATCGGCGGCCTGTCCATCGCGAACGTGCTCGGGGTCCCGGCCGGTGCCTTCCTCGGCGAGCACCTCGGCTGGCGGTCCGCGTTCTGGGCCGTCGGCGCAGCCTCCGCGATCGCCCTGGTCGGGGTCGTCACCCTCATCCCCCGCATCCCGCTCCCCGACGAGAAGCCGCAGCTCAGGCGGGAATTCACCATCTACGGTGACGCGCAGGTCTGGCTCACCGTCGCTCTCGTGATGCTTGCCGCGGGCGGGGTCTTCTGCACGTTCAGCTATCTCTCGCCGCTGCTGACGGATGTCGCCGGGCTCGACGACGGCTGGGTGCCGAGCGTGCTCGCGCTCTTCGGGGTCGGGGCGCTGATCGGTACGACGATCGGCGGGCGGGTCGCCGACGCGCACCTCTTCGGGGTGCTCCTCTCCGGCACCGCGGCCTCGACCACCGTCCTCGTGGCGCTCGCGCTCCTGGGGCAGTACGCGATCGCGGCCGTGGCTCTTTCCTTCCTCCTCGGCGTCACCTGCTTCTTCACCGCCCCGGCGCTCAACGCCCGGCTCTTCAACCTCGCCGGGGCCGCCCCCACCCTGGCCGGTGCCACCACCACGGCCGCCTTCAATCTCGGCAACACCGGCGGCCCCTGGGTCGGCGGCACGGTCATCGACGCGGGCCTCGGCTACGCGGCGACGGCCTGGGCGGGCGCGGCCATGACGGTGACGGGCCTGGGGGTGGCCGCGGTCTCGCTGCGCCTCCAGCGCCGTACCCGGGCCTCCCGCGTGGTGGTGTCCATGAACAAGAAGGCCGAAAAGGCCGACAGGACCAACAATCCAGTACGTAACGACGTCTGACCGCGCCTATCCTCAGCCGCATGCGATCCATGGGTGGGGACCAGGTGGAGGAAGCCGTCGCGGGCGCCGTCGCGCTGTTGCGGGCGGTGGCCGGGCGGGACTGGGACGGGGTCGGGGCGGGCCGTCTCGAGTGGAGTTGCCGCAGGACCGCCGAGCACATCGCGGACGATCTCCTCGCGTACGCGGGCCAGTTGGCGGGGCGGACCACCACGGCGTACGTGCCCTTCGGGATCGTCCTGGACGACGGCACCGACAACGCGGGCGTCGTCGACGTGATCGAGACGACCGGCGCCCTGCTCGCCGCCGCCGTGCGCACCACGCCGCGCGAGGTGCGTGCCTTCCACCCGTATCCGTTCCGCAGCGCGAACCGCGAGGGCTTCGCCGCGATGGGTGTCACCGAGGTGCTGCTGCACACGCATGACATCGCGCAGGGTCTCAAGGTCGCCTACGAGCCGCCGGCCGAGCTCTGCGCGGATGTCCTGTCCCGGATCTTTCCGCACGTCAGGCCGGGGTCCGAGCCGTGGCCCACGCTCCTGTGGGCGACCGGCCGCGGCGAGCTGCCCGGCCGCGCCCCGCTCACCAAGTGGCACTGGAGCAACAACCTGGTGATCGAGGCCGGACGGCTCACCCTCCAAGGAGTCACCCCGGCGGCCGCCGCCGATCTGCGCGCGGGCGGCACCGGCGGCTTCGAGTGGATCGAGGGCGGCCCCTTCGACGGCACGCGGGACGCCGCCGGAATGGTCATGAAGGCGTACGAGAGTGGGGTGCACCGCCCGGAGTGGGGCATGTTCGTGCTTGTACGGAGCGAGGACGGCCGGGCGGTCGGCGCGATGGGCTTCCACGGCGCCCCCGACGAGGACGGCCGCGCGGAAGTCGGCTACGACCTCGCCGAGAACGCACGCGGCCACGGCTACGCGACCGAGGCCCTGCGCGCCCTGGCCGCCTGGGCCCTCGCCCGCGACGAGCTCGACGTCCTCTTCGCGGCCATAGAGCGGACCAACGCGCCCTCCCAGCGGGTCATCGCGCGCGCCGGATTCACCCGGGTGAGCGAGGACGAGGAGGAGTACGCGTACGAGCTGCGCGCGCTGGATCCGTCGCTGCGGGTGTACGCCCGTACGGACTGACCTCCGCCGACCGGGACGGGCCGACCGGTCGTCCTACCGGCCGACGTACTTGCGTCGGCGCAGCCCCGCCCCGTACAGCAGCCGCACCACCTCGCGGCTGCTGACCTCCACCGCCCCGGCGCGCACGGCGTCCGCGTACCGGTGGGAGGGCAGGTCGTAGTGATCACGTTCGAAGGCGCGCGGGGGTACGCCCAAGTCCGCGGCGAACAGGTGCAGTTCGTCGTACGAGACGTCGCTGACCAGATGGGACCAGAGCCGCCCGTGGCCCGGCCAGGCGGGTGGGTCGATGTAGACGGTCACGAGGACGGCATCTCGCCGGTCGCCGACCCCAGGCACCCCACGGACGCGACCTTCACGCCCGCCTTGTGGCAGACCCAGTGCGGATCGGGCCCGAGCTCCGGCTCGACGTCGAGGGCGTGCGGGTCGCCCGAGCCGCAGACCGGACACAGCGGCCACCGCCCGTACCGCTCCAGCAACGCGTCCTGTACGTCCTGGGCGACGAGCCCGGCCACATAGCCGACGCCCTCCGGCCACTGTTCGACCCACCATCGGCGCTGCACCACCGAGTCCTCGACGAGCGAGACGACATCCGCCTCGGCGACCTCACCCGCGACGAGATCGGCGAGAACGAGGGCGCGGGCCGCGTGCAACGCCTGCTCCAAGGGGCTGACGGGATGGCTGGTGGGGTCCATGCACCCATTGTGCGCACCCTTGACCGCATACCCCAGCAGAAAATATCTTTCACAAGTGACCCCACACGTGAAGGAAATTTTCGCCGGTGAGGCTCCGCCCGCTCCCGCCGCCCTCGCGGCCAAGGTGCGGACGCTGGCCCCGTCGATGACCCGCTCCATGCAACGGGTCGCCGAGGCCGTCGCCGGCGACCCGGCCGGCTGCGCGGCCCTCACGGTCACCGGCCTCGCCGAGCTCACCGGCACCAGCGAGGCCACGGTCGTGCGCACCGCCCGCCTGCTGGGCTACCCCGGCTACCGCGACCTGCGCCTCGCGCTCGCCGGCCTGGCCGCCCAGCAGCAGTCGGGCCGCGCCCCCGCCGTCACCGCGGACATCGCGGTCGACGACCCCATCGCGGACGTCGTCGCGAAACTCGCGTACGACGAGCAGCAGACCCTCGCCGACACCGCGGCGGGGCTCGACACGGTCCAGCTGGGCGCGGCCGTCACCGCGCTCGCCGCCGCCCGCCGGATCGACATCTACGGCGTCGGCGCCTCCGGACTCGTCGCCCAGGACCTGGCCCAGAAGCTGCTGCGCATCGGGCTCATAGCCCATCCGCACAGCGATCCGCATCTCGCCGTCACCAACGCGGTGCAGCTGCGGGCCAAGGACGTGGCGATCGCGATCACCCACTCCGGCTCGACGGGCGACGTCATCGAGCCGCTGCGGGTCGCCTTCGAACGCGGGGCGACGACGGTCGCGATCACCGGCCGCCCGGACGGGCCCGTCACGCAGTACGCCGACCACATACTCACCACGTCCACGGCCCGCGAGAGCGAGTTGCGTCCCGCGGCGATGTCGTCGCGCACCAGCCAGTTGCTGGTGGTGGACTGTCTGTTCGTGGGGGTCGCCCAGCGGACGTACGAGACGGCGGCGCCGGCGCTGTCCGCGTCGTACGAGGCGCTGGCGCACCGCCACAGTCCTCGGGGCCGTATGCGGTAACGCTCCGCTGGGAGCCTGTAAGAACTGGATGCCGTCGTCACTCTGCGGGCCCGTTGTGGCTGGTCGCGCAGTTCCCCGCGCCCCTGAGGGGCGCGCCTTCACCACCCAGCACTGGAAAGAGCCGTTCGTCATGTCCTTTTCCACCGCCGACGCCTCCTCCAACTACCACTCCCTGCGGGCCGAGTTGGAGACGTTGACCACTGAGGCGTTCCGTCCTGAGCTGTCCCAGATCGACCGGCTGTCGACGCTGGAGATCGCGAAGATCATGAACGCCGAGGACGCGACCGTGCCGACGGCCGTCGCGACCCAGCTGCCCCGCATCGCCGCCGCGATCGACGCCGTGGCCGAGCGCATGTCCCGCGGTGGCCGGCTGATCTACGCGGGCGCGGGCACCGCGGGACGCCTCGGCGTACTGGACGCCTCCGAGTGTCCGCCCACCTTCAACACCGACCCGTCCGAGGTCGTGGGCCTGATCGCGGGCGGCCCGAGCGCCATGGTCACCTCGGTCGAGGGCGCCGAGGACTCCAAGGAGCTGGCCGAGGCCGACCTGAAGGGGCTCTCCCTGACCCCCGACGACACGGTGGTCGGTGTCTCCGCCTCCGGCCGCACCCCGTACGCCGTCGGCGCGGTCGAACACGCCCGCGCGCGCGGCGCGTTGACGATCGGCCTGTCCTGCAACGCGCACAGCGCGCTGGCCGCCGCGGCCGAGCACGGCATCGAGATCGTCGTCGGGCCCGAGCTGCTGACCGGCTCGACCCGCCTCAAGGCGGGCACGGCGCAGAAACTCGTCCTGAACATGCTCTCGACGATCACGATGATCCGTCTCGGCAAGACGTACGGGAACCTGATGGTCGACGTCCGCGCCTCGAACGAGAAGCTGCGGGCCCGCTCCCGCCGTATCGTCGCCCTCGCGACCGGCGCCTCGGACGAGGAGATCGAACAGGCCCTCGCGGCCACCGACGGCGAGGTGAAGAACGCCATCCTCACCATCCTCGGCGGCGTGGACGGGCCCACGGCGGCCCGCCTTCTGGAGGAGAGCGACGGCCATCTGCGCGCGGCGCTCGCCGCATCGACGGGCTGACCAGCACCCTCGTGGAGTGCGCACAACGAACGACCTCACCCCCCATGCCGCCACGGCCGCCGCGATCCTCCCCCTGGTCGGCGGCGCCGCGAACGTCACCTCCGTCGCCCACTGCATGACCCGCCTGCGCCTGGGCCTGCGGGACCGGACACTCGTACGCGAGGACGCTCTCCGGTCCCTGCCCGCCGTACTGGGCGTGGTCGCGGACGACGACAGCTTCCAGATCGTCCTGGGGCCGGGCACGGTCACACGGGTGACCCCCGAGTTCGAGGCGCTCGTTACCGGCACGGCCGGTGCGCCGGTCACCGGCACGGCCGGTGCGCCGGTCACCGGCACGGCCGACGCGCTGGCCGCACGCGGCGCCGAGTGGAAGGCCGCCCGGCAACAGCGCAACGCGACCCCACTCAAACTCCTCCTCCGCCGGATCGCGAACATCTTCGTCCCCCTGATCCCCGCCCTGATCGGCTGCGGAGTCATCGCGGGCCTGGGCGGCCTGCTGGTCAATCTGGGGTGGCTGCCCTCCCTCACCCCCGCCCTCGCCGCGATCGCCTCCGGCTTCATGGCCCTGATCGCGGTGTTCGTCGGCCACAACACGGCGAAGGAGTTCGGCGGCACCCCGGTCCTGGGCGGGGCGGTGGCGGCGATCGTCGTGTACGCGGGGGTCGCGAAGGTGACGGCCTTCGGCATGACCCTGGCACCGGGCCAGGGCGGGGTACTCGGCGCACTGGCCGCCGCGCTCCTGGGAACGTACGTGGAGAAGTGGTGCCGCCGCTGGGTCCCCGAAGCCCTCGACGTCCTCGTCACCCCCACCCTCACCGTCCTGCTCACCGGCCTGGTGACGCTCTACGTCCTGATGTACACGGCCGGCGAGCTGTCGACGGCCATCGGGACGGGCGCGAACTGGCTCCTCGACCACACGGGCGTCTTCGCGGGCCTGGTCCTGGGCGGCCTGTTCCTCCCCCTGGTGATGCTGGGCCTGCACCAGGCCCTGATCCCGCTGCACACCACCCTCATCCAGCAGCAGGGCTACACGGTCCTGCTCCCCGTCCTGGCGATGGCGGGCGCCGGGCAGGTCGGCGCGGCACTCGCGGTCTACGTCCGCCTGCGCCACGACCAGTCCCTCCGTACGACGATCAGGTCGGCGCTGCCCGCGGGGCTCCTGGGCGTCGGCGAACCCCTGATCTACGGCGTCTCGCTCCCCCTCGGCCGCCCCTTCGTCACCGCCTGCGCGGGCGGGGCGGCGGGCGGCGCCTTCGTCGGCTTCTTCTCGATGCTCGGCGACAAGATCGGCTCCACGGCGATCGGCCCCTCGGGCTGGGCGCTGTTCCCCCTGCTCAAGGGCACGGGCGGACTGGCCCTGACGGCGGCGGTCTACGCGGGCGGGCTGCTGACGGGGTACGTGGTGGGTTTCGCGGCGACGTACTTCTTCGGCCTCGCAAGGACGGTCAGGGGCACTGTCAGTGGCGTGTGCGATTCTTCGAAGGAGGGGCAGGACACCGACCCGGGAGGGAATCCACCACCGTGAACCACGCACAGCTGACCGCCCTCGGCCGCGCCCTGCGCGTGCTCGGCGAGCACGGCGACGCGCTGAACGCCGACACGCCCGACGCGAAGCTGCACGAGGTGAAGGCCGACCTGAAGCGGGCGCTGGACCTGCTGGAGGAGACGGTGACGACGGCGGTGCCCACGACGCGCTGCGCCGAGCACCCCAATGGCCCGGTGGACGAGGGCGCCGTCGACCTCTGCCTGCTCTGCGAGACACGGCGGCGCACCGCCCGCCGCACCGAGGTCAACGACGCCTTCCCGCAGGGCCGCCCCGGCGGCGCCGACGAGGCACCCGAGCGCACGATGTCCCGGTACGGGGTGCGGGCCGACCGCCCCCAGCCCCAGCAACGCTGGCTGCCGGAGGTGTGGACAGGGCAGGCGTGGCAGCTGTGCGGCACCCCGCGCCGCGACCGCGTCGAGGCGGAGCGGTATCTCGCCGCGGAGCGCCGCACCCCGCGCCCCGGCATGGCCTACCGCCTGGTCCACGAGTTCACGGACTACGAGGTGCTGCGCATCTGGGGCACACCGGTGAAGGTGGACATCGAGCCGATGGGCAACCTGTAGCCGATCCAGCCCCATGGGTCATCGCGTCAGGCGAGATGCCTGCGGAACCAGTCCGTGGCCAGCTCGGTGACCGATTCCAGGGTGCCGGGTTCCTCGAAGAGATGGGTGGCACCGGGGACGACGGCCAGCTGATGCTCACAGCTCAGGCGCGCCGCGGCCTGCCGGTTGAGGTCCAGTACGACGTGGTCACGGCCCCCGACGACGAGCAGCGTCGGAGCCTTGACCTCCGGCAGCCTGGCGCCGGCCAGATCCGGCCTGCCCCCGCGGGAGACGACTGCCGCGACGTCCGCCGAGGGCTCCGCCGCGGCCCACAGCGCGGCCGCGGCGCCTGTGCTGGCACCGAAGTAACCGAACCCCATGTCCTGGATGCCGGGCTGCTCACGCAGCCATTCGGTCGCCTGGATCAGGCGGCGGGCGAGCAGCGCCGTGTCGAACACGTTGTCCCGGTTCACCGCCTCGGCCTCGGTGAGCAGATCGAACAGAAGGGTGCCGAGACCGGCGCGGTTCAGCCCGGTGGCGACGAAGCGGTTGCGCGGGCTCTTCCTGCTGCTGCCGCTGCCGTGGGCGAAGAGGACGACCCCGGGGGCGCCGCGCGGTACCGTCAGCCGCCCGTCGAGCGCGGCGCCCGTGGCCGGTATCAGGACCTCCCCCTCATAGGGCGGGGGAGCGTGCTCCGGGGAGGCGCTTCCCGCGGCCGACGGTGCGTCGGACGTGGCGTGCGCCGCGCGGTTGTGCTCCAGGCAGGCGATGACCTCCTCGTCGCTGGTCTGCTCGAAGTCCGTGTAGAACTGGCCGATCGCGTAGAACAGCCGGGGCGTGTGCAGACAGACGCCTTCGTCCGCCGCGCCTCCGAGGCGGGACGACCAGTCGTGCGGCGCCACGGGAACCGCCAGCACGATCCGCGACGCGCCGCGGGCGCGTGCGATCCGGCAGGCCGCGAGCGCCGTGGAGCCGGTCGCCAGCCCGTCGTCCACCACCAGGACCGTCCGTCCCTCGTACCGGGCCGGCTGCCGCTCGCCCCGGTAGCGGCGAGCCCGCTGCTTCAGGACGCCGCGCTCGTGTTCCTCCACCGCCGCCAGGGCACGGTCCGTCACGCCCGTCCCCCGCAGCACCTCTTCGTTGATGACGCGGACGCCTTCCTCGCCGATGGCGCCCATGGCCAGCTCCGGCTGGAAGGGCACCCCCAGCTTGCGCACGAGGCAGACGTCGAGCGGGGCGCCGAGGGCCTCGGCGACCTGTGCGGCGACCGGGACGCCGCCGCGGGGAAGTCCCACGACCACGAGGTCCTGGCCCTTGAGGTGGTGCAGCCGGGCGGCGAGCTGCCGGCCCGCGTCGGTTCGATCAGCGAAGTTCATGGTCGCCTCCCGGGGTGAGGTGAGCTCCTCGAGTCCCGAGTGAAGTAGTCCGGTCCAAACGGTCCGGACGGTCCAAACGGTCCGGAGCCGGGCGGACGGTGAGGGTGCCGTCCGGGTCGAGTTCGACCCGTGAGCCGTAGGCCCGGCTGATCCGGCTCAGAACGTCCCGCACCCACCGCGAGCCCTCGGCCGTCGCGCGCTCCAGCCGCATCCGCCGGGACCGCATCGGGACGATGCGCACCTCGTGGAACCTGCCACCGTCCGGGTCCACGGTGACGAAGTACAGCAACCGGAGGTCGTCCCGGTACTCCTCGTAGCCGCTGATGCCCTCGTAGTCGTTGATCAGGTCGCCGCAGCCGTGGGTGATGAGCTTTCCCCGGTACGACTCCAAAGGCCGCGGATGGTGCGATGAGTGCCCGTGCACGACGTCCGCGCCGCCGTCGACGAGCGCGTGGCCGAAAGCGGACCTGGTCACGCGGGACGAGATAGCCCCAGTTGGATCCCCAGTGGACCGAGACGACCACGATGTCGCCCGGCCGTTTGGCCGGACGCAGCCGGGTCGCGATCCCGGCCGCGGCGGCGTCCGACGGCTCGGCGACGAAGTCGACCCCGCTGCGCTGTGCCGTGGCGGCCCAGCCGCGGGGTATGCCGCTGGAGGCCACCCCCACGGAGAAGACCAGGACGCGCCGGCCGCCTGTGACGGGGACGATCGCGGGACGCCGGGCCTCGTCGGCGTCCCGCCCCGCTCCCGGCGCGCGAAGACCCGCGTCCGCCAGGGCGTCGAGGGTCTCCTCCAGCCCGCGGCGGCCGTAGTCCAGCACATGGTTGTTGGCCAGGGCACAGGCGTGCGGACGGGCGGCGACGAGGGCGGGCAGGTTGGCCGGGTGCATCCGGTAGTGGACCTCTTTGCCGGGCGCGGCCTCGTCGTTGCGCGTGACGGCGGTCTCCAGGTTGAGGATCCTGGCGTCGGGCGCCACCGCGGCGAGCACGTCCAGCGCGTCGCCCCAGGGCCAGGTGAAGCCGGCCGGGCGGGGAATCACGCCGTTCGCCGCCTCGGCCAGCTCCACATAGGCGCGGGCATCCTTGACGTACGACTCCCGCAGCTTCGGATCGCCGGGGTGCGGAAGGATCTGGTCGACTCCCCGGCCGAGCATCACATCACCGGCCAGGAACAGCGTGACAAGGCCACCGCCCATGTCTCCAGGCTAGGACCTGTAGCCCGACACCGTCGCGATCCACGTGACGAAGTCGCCCGGGTCGTTGTCCGCGCCGTGGCCGGCGTCCCAGTAGTACGAGGTGTCGACGTCGTCGCCGAGGTTCTTCAGGCGGGCGGCGAGGTTGCCCGCCACGGTGAGCGCGGTGTCGCTGTCCTTGGTGCCGAGGCGGATCCACCAGTGCTTCGACCGGTTCTCGTTGACCCTGTCCACGAGGTGGTACATCGGGTTCATCAGATGGAGCTTCGCGGGGATGTCACTGTCGAGGCGCGCACTGGCACCCTCTTCGTGGCGCAGGCTGTAGAGGGTGAAGTGCCGGTCGGCGGTGGTCCCCGTACCGAACTCGTTGTTCTCGGGGGCGGACCGGTCGAAGGCGTCGAACGCCGGGGTGTCCTTCTTGCGGGCGCCCACGTGGGTGAGGAAGTCGGCCCAGGAGAAGGCCGCCCTGCCGCCCGACCACGTGATGAACGAGTTCGCGGCCAGATAGGTCGCGCGGTCCGCGTCCGACAGCGCCGCGAGGTATTTGGTGGCCGACGGCTCCAGGTGGGTCCTGACCAGGTACTCGTCGAGGTTGCGGGCCGTAAGGGTGCCGAAGCCCTTCGCCGTCAGCCTCAGGGAGGCGAGATAGTCGCCGTACGCGCTGCTCAGCGCCTTGGAGATGGTCTGGTCGACGACCGAGCCGCTGCTGAGCAGGTTGGCGCCCCAGTTCCACTCGTACGCCATGTCGGCGTGTTCGAGGTCGGTGATCGGGCACCAGGCACCGGTGGCGAAGATGGCGTCGCTCGCGTCGGCCGCGCCCAGCTCCCGCAGGTAGGAGTCGTAGACCGGACTGTCGCCGGACGCGCCGAGCAGCGAGGACAGCGCGCCGCCCGCGCTGACTCCCGCGGAGACGATCCGGTCCACGTTGCCCGGGATGCGCCCCTTGTTGAACTTCACGTACCGCACCGCGGCCTTGAGGTCGACGATGGCGGCGGGCGCGGTGCCGTAGTACGTCCCGCTGGAGTCGACCAGCGACCGCCCGCGTGCACCCGGCTCCACGACGACGTACCCGGCGGCGAGCGCAAGCTGCTGGCGGCTCGCGGCGGAGTCGGCGGCGGGAGCGGGCCCGCCCGGGCCGCCGGGGCCCATCCCACCGCCCGCGCCGATGCCGGTGGCGTTCGCGACGGACGACGGCATGTAGCCGCCGACCTGGTTGGCGAAGAGGATGGGAGCGCCGGACGCGTCCACGACGCTTCCGTCGATCTTCACCGGAACGCTGACGTTGAGGGACTGGTAGGTGGCGTCCACCGGGTTGGCCACGTACGAGGCCACTTTGTAGAAGTGGTAGACGACCTCGTGAGCGGTGCCGGTGGTGTCCGTGATGCTGGTGGTCAACTCCGTGTAGCTGCTCGGATCGAAGACCAGGGAGGAGTCCGTGGACGCCGCGGACGACGCCGCGGACGTTCGGCTCGCCGCCCGCGCACCGGAGGCGAACCCGACCGCCGGCACCGCGGCCCCCGCCGTGAGCCCCATGACCACTGTCCTGCGCTTCACTGACTTCACTACCGTCTCCTGTCTTCGCGGCTCGTTCGGACAACGCGCCCCCAGGACAACAGCCGTTCCTTAAGCCTTCCTTTGTGTCTCCGGTGACGGCACCGGGATCCGGCCACCGCCCTGACCAGCCACAACCACGGTCACCCTGCCGCGCCGGCCTCCAAACCGAAGCAATCTCTCACAAAATTGTCAGCAATTTTGGCGCGATCTGGCACCCATCCGAGGCCCGCCCCGCGGTTCACCGACCACCAAGCCCCGCGCCTCCGAGGCGCACCACGAACCAGAGCGGTCGCCTTATCAACTCCCTTACCACAATTGCCAGTTGAACCCATTATCCCCATTGACCACCCCTCAACTCGCACATACGATCCCTTTACGTGGCCTGCCGAGACACGGGGGAAGCTCGGCCCTTCTTTGATGCAGAACCGGAATCCGCATCCGCCACTTCTCCCACGGTCTCCGTTTCCGGGGGACATGGACTGATCACCCATGCTCCGGCCGCGAACACACGACCATGCGCGGGGCACCGCCGCCCGCGAACACAGACACGGGGAAGTCTCTTTGACAATCAAATACGCCCGAACCGCAGCCAGACTGGCCGCCGGTACCGCCCTGACCACGGCGATCGCCATCGGTGGAGCGACGGCCGCCCATGCCGACTACTACGACGGCGGTATGCCGTCGCGCAGTTGGAACGTCAAGGCGGTCGGCATCAATGACACCTGGGTCGGATTCCTCGACACGGGACGGAAGAACTGGAACAACGCGGGCGCCGGGGCGAACATCGGCCGCACGTCCAGCGCCAAGGCAGAATTCACGGCGGGACGCTATTCCCAGAGTTGGTACGGCATTTACTCACCGTCCGGCTTCCGCCACATCAACCGCGTCTTCAAAATCAAGGTCAACGCACGCACCCTGGAGCGCGACTCCGGCACCCACATGACCGAGTGGTGCCGCAGCACGGCCACGCACGAACTGGGGCACGGGCTCAGCCTCGACGACAACCCGAACACGTCGAAGGCATCGCTCATGAAGCACAGCCGCAACCGCACGACCGTGCAGAAGCCGCAGCCGTACGACGTCTCCGAGGTGAAGGGGATCTACTCATGACCGCGGTCAGGAACGTCCTCGTAGCCGGTACGGCGCTACTCGCCGCCGTCGTCCTCGTCGGCTGCTCCGCCGACGGTTCGGCCGGCGGGAAGGCCGGGGACAAGTCCGGGAACAAGGCCGGTGCCGCGGCGCAGGTCGTCCCGTACGAGGCCGACTACCCGTCGTACGACTCGGTCGACGCACTGCTGAAGCAGTCGGACGTCATCGTCCGGGGCACCGTCGTCGGTTCCCAGGTACGGGAACTGAGCCCGGAGGCGCCCACCGGCGACGACCCCGTGGCCAACCCGCAGGCGGGGCTCTCGCCCGAGGAGGCCGCCGAGTCCGACCCGGTGGTCGTCACCGTCTCCACGGTCAAGGTCGCCCAGGTGCTCTCCGGCGCCGGCGACGTGAAGGTCGGGGACACGGTCGAGGTGTCGCAGCTCGGCGGCACGCTGGACGGGGTCACGTTCCAGGAGAAGCAGACCACCGCCCTGGCCGAGGACGACACCCAGTACGTCCTCATGCTCGCCGACCAGGGTGACACGAACCCCTACGACCTGCTCAACCCCGAGCAGGCTCTCTACACCGTCGGTTCCGACGACGAGGTCACGCCCGTGGCCGACGGCGGGTTCGACGGCATCGGCAAGGTGGACGAACTCGCCGCCAAGGCCGACGCGATCGACGAAGCGAAGTAGCTTCGCTGGTTCCGTAGGTTCCACTGGCTCCGCTGGTTCCACTGGTTCCACTGGTTCCACTGGGGGCGGTCGTCGCTTGCGGCGGCCGTCCTCGGTTCCGTCAGGGCGTCAGCTTCAGGGCCTTGATCACTCCCGGGCTCAGGGTGACGTCGTTGTCGGCGCCCGCGACCGCGTGCCCGCCACCGACCCCGTACACGCCCTGGGTGGTGTTGACCGGGGTGAAGCGCCCGCCGTCCAGCTCGTCGAGCAGCAGGACGTACTCCTTCCCGGCGGCGAGGTCCGCCGTCTCGGGCCCGGATCCGGGTGTCGTGTAGGCCAGTTCGATCCTGCCGCCCGTCGGGGACGCGCCCTTGGCCGTCGCCAGCACCTGAGCCGTGGCGACGGTCTCGGTGAGGCCGTCGGTCGTCTCCTCGTGCCCGGCGCCCAGCCGCGCGCGGACGATCAGGACCGAAGCGGACTCCAGCTCGGCGGTCGTCTTGAAGTACGGCTCGTCCGCCATCGGGCCCCCGCCGCCCCCGCCGGGCTCCTTCGGGTCGTCGAGGGCGAAGACGGCGACTCCCGCGACCACCGCGGCCACCGTACAGGCGACGGCCGCCACGAGGACCCCCCGGCGGGACGGCCTCCGGGCCGGTCCCCGCCGCTTCGTCCCGACGGCCCCGACCAGGTCGGACCCGATCAGTTCGGACCCGATCAAGTCGGACCCGATCAGTTCCGCGAGTTCGTCCCGCGCACGCGCCGACATGCCGTTCGTGGGCGGATCCGGCACCGGATTGACGTGCTGGACAAGGGATTTCACGTTGATCATGCCGACTCCTCGGATGAGAGGGACGCGGGTGAGGCGTAACCGTCGCGGAAGGCTTCGCGGGCGCGGTGCAGCCGGACCCAGACCGCTGGACCACTGCATCCGAGGACCTCGGCGGTCTCGGCCGTGCTGAGGCCGTCCCAGTAGCGCAACAGCAGGACGTCCCGGTGTCGTTCGGGAAGCCGTTCGAGGGTTTCGAGCACCACGGAGTCCTCCGCGGACGCCGGCGCACGGTCCAGTTCGTCGGTGATGCGCCGGTGCAGCTCGGTCAGCCGGGTCGCTGCGCGGTAGTGATTGCTCAGCAGATTGCGCGCGGTGACGAACAGCCAGCCGGTGGTCGCCTCCGTGCCCCCGAGCGCGCGCTCCCAAGCGATCCGGAAGACCTCGGCCGTCAGCTCCTCCGCCGCATC
Source organism: Streptomyces olivochromogenes (assembly GCF_001514115.1). GTDB lineage: Bacteria > Actinomycetota > Actinomycetes > Streptomycetales > Streptomycetaceae > Streptomyces > Streptomyces olivochromogenes. The sequence continues at coordinate 188,724 of NZ_KQ948458.1, read as the reverse complement.
GCGGTCACCCACCCGCCGGTGCACGAAAGCGGACACACGCGGGTGGTCGCGGACATACAAGGCCGTGAACCGTGCGGCGCGTTCACGGTCGGTCGCGGTCTTCATGTTCTCCACACCCTGTAGATGTCATGAGCCCGGCATTTCCTTACACGCGCCGGAGGTCTTTCCGGAGAGGGCGGCCGACGAGGGAGTCGAGGATGTCACGCGCGGCGGTCTGGTCGTCTCCTGCCTGCGGGACTACGACGCCGTACGGGCGGTGCTGGAGCCGGTCGCGCCGGCGCGCTGGGAGGGGCGCCCGCTCACCGACCTCACCAGCGGGGAGCCGGCACGAGCCCGCTCGATGGCCGGCTGGGCCACCGCGCACGGCATCCGCTACCTGGACGGCGCGATCCTCGCCCCCACCCAGGTCGTCGGCACGGCGGCCGCCACCGTGCCCTACAGCGGGGCGCACGAGGTGCACGAGGCGGTACGGAACACGATGGCCGCCGTGCGCGGCACCGGTAGGTGTCTCGGTGCCGATCCCGGCCGGGCGGCGGCATACGAGGTGGCCCTCCTCGACCTGTTCACCACGTCGGCGGCGTCGCCGGTCGGCCGCGCACCGGCGACCACCCCGGCGAGCGCTCCACGATCGCCTCCGCGGCGACGACGATCACCCATCTGATCGACACGGCCACCGCCCTCAGCCCATCAACGGCAACGCCCCGAAGTCATGGTGCTCCCAGAGCCGGCGCGAGGTCTCGTGCGGATACGCGGTGACGACCGACTCCGTGTCGAAGACCTGGGTCGGCCGCCGCTCGGTGTCGTACGCGGGCCAGCCCGGGTCTCCGGTCGTGGCGAACGCCGTCCAGGCCGTGCGGAAGCGGGACGACACGGCCTCGGCCTCCGGTGACGACCCCACCCCGGCGAACAGCATCAGGCCGAGGTCGGCGGCGAAGGTTCCGAACAGCAGCGGTATGTCGAGGCCGTGGCAGGCACCCAGCGCGCCTCCGTAGGCGGGCGCGGACCAGGCCAGCTCGTAGACGTGCGCGCGGCCACCGCCCGCGATCTGCGCCTCGGCCAGGCGCAACGAGGGCATACGGAACACCGCGTCGGAGTGCACCCACTCGTAGAGCTCCTCGGGAGAGGCGTCGGGAAAGGCGGCGCGGTAGGCCCGCTCGCCGTCAGCCCCGGAGCCCGACCCCGGACCCAGCCCCATCTCCAGTCCCGGTCCCGGTCCCGGTCCCGGTCCGAAAATGCGGAGAGCCGCCGTCGCCTGCTCGTCCGTGATCGTTCCGCGTTGGCCGCCCAGCGCGGCGAACAGCCGGTACTCGTTCCGTGTGTGCCCGACGATCAGTTCCACGTCCCGTGCCGAGCCTGCCGCCAGCGCCTGCCAGGGGGCGGCCGGCAGTACCTCTCCGTCGACGACGGGCGAGAAGGCGGTCAGCGTGTGGGCGACCATGCCCCACCTGTCCTCGAACTCCCGCATCTTGGGCCCCAACGCCTCGCCCACGGCGGTCAGTCGGCGGGGATCCACCGAGGACAGGTCGGCGGCCGTCGGGCGCAGGCCCGCCTCGGCGGCGATGGCGGCGGCGATGTCGCGGGCGAGGTCGTCGGAGAAGAAGGGGCCGGGCACGCTCTGCGCGATCGCCCGACCGAACAGCCCGGCCGCGCTGGGCATGGCCAGCAGCGAGGCGACGGACCCGGCGCCCGCGGACTCGCCGAAGACGGTGACCCGGCCGGGGTCGCCGCCGAAGGCCGTGATGTTCTCCCGTACCCATTCCAGGGCCGCGACCTGGTCGAGCAGGCCCCGGTTGGCGGGGGCTCCGTCGATCCGGGCGAAACCCTCCACGCCGAGGCGGTAGTTGAGGGTGACGACGACCAGGTCGCCGTCGCGGGCGATGCGGCGGGCGTCGTATCCGGGGCTGCCGGAGTGGCCGAGCTTGTAGGCGCCGCCGTAGATCCAGACCATCACCGGACGGCGGGCGGCCGGGTCCGGGTCGGGCGTCCAGACGTTCACGGTCAGCCAGTCGTCGCCCATGGGGGCGTCGATCACCCCGGTACGGCCCTGGAATCCCGACTCCTGCGGGGGCGGCGGCCCGAAGGCGAAGGCGTCGCGGGTGCCGTCCCAGGCGGTCACCGGACGCGGGGCGGCGAACCGCGCGTCCCCCACCGGCGGTTCGGCGAAGGGAATGCCCCGGAAGACCACCAGCCCGTCCTCCCGGCGACCACGCACCGCACCGGCGTGGGTACGCACCACGCTCGCTCCTGCTGACGTCACGACGGCTCCCCGGAGACAGGTGGAACGGAACGGGTCCTTGTGGGAACAGCGTGCTACGAAACAGCCAGGCGATCACCCCCCTGGGATGGGAAGGGTGATCGCCTGGATGCGTTTTCGGACAGGTCGGGTCACGTCCGGTCCGATCCGGTCAAGCTGGGGCCGGATGCGGTCAGGTCCCGCCCGGTCGGGCCGAGGTTCAGCTGAGCGTGCTCAGCGCCTTCGGGTCGTACGACCCCAGCTCCTCGAGCCGTCCGTCCAGTACCTTCGCCGCCCACTCCGGGTCCTGGAGGAGGGCGCGGCCCACGGCGACGAGGTCGAACTCGTCGCGCTCCAGGCGGTCGAGGAGGTTGTCGAGGGAGGCCACCTGGGAGCTCTCGCCCATGAAGGCCTTGATGAAGTCGCCGTCGAGGCCGACCGAGCCGACGGTGATGGTGGGCTTGCCCGTGAGCTTCTTGGTCCAGCCCGCGAGGTTCAGGTCGGAGCCGTCGAACTCGGGGAGCCAGTAGCGGCGGGTGGAGGCGTGGAAGGCGTCGACGCCGGCGGCGGCGAGCGGGGTCAGGATGGCCTCCAGCTCCTCCGGGGTCTCGGCGAGCCGGGCGTCGTAGTTGTCCGACTTCCACTGCGAGTAGCGGAAGAGGACGGGGAAGTCGGCCGAGACCGAGTCACGGACCGCGGCGACGATCTCCGCCGCGAACTTCGTCCGGGCGACGGGGTCACCGCCGTACGCGTCCGTACGCCGGTTGGTGCCCGCCCACAGGAACTGGTCGAGCAGATAGCCGTGCGCGCCGTGCAGTTCGACGCCGTCGAAGCCGATCCGCTCGGCGGTGGCGGCGGCCTCGGCGAACGCTGCGATGACCTCGTCCAGGTCGGCCTGGGTCATGGCCTTGCCGGTGCCCTCGGTGCCGTCGAGACGGATGCCGGAGGGGCCGACCGCGGGGGCGTCGGCGTACGGCGGCTTCCCCGCCTTGCGCACCATGCCGATGTGCCACAGCTGCGGAACGATCGTGCCGCCCGCCGCGTGCACCGCGTCGGCGACCTTCGTCCAGCCCGCGAGCTGCTCCGTGCCGTGGAAGCGCGGGACGCGGTCGCTCTCGCCCGCCGAGTCGTGGCCGACGTACGTGCCCTCGGTGACGATGAGGCCCACGCCCGCGGCGGCGCGGCGGGCGTAGTACTCGGCCACGTCCTCACCGGGGACGCCGCCCGGGGAGAACTGCCGGGTCATCGGTGCCATCGCGATCCGGTTCGGGACGGTCAGGCCGTTCAGCGAGACAGGGCGGGACAGGATCTCGGCCGCGCGGGAGGCGGGGGCAGTCGTAGACACGTGTGGGGGCTCCTCGAGTACCGGATGGTATGTGCGTATGCATCGATGGTGCGTCAACCACAACTCTCCGGCCGTTCATGTCATTCCGGCCGCCCGGCACCTCGCCCTGTGACCCCGGACACGCCCGAGGGCGGCACCCCCTGTTTCCAGGGAGTACCGCCCTCGGCAGGAAAACCGATCCTCGGAAGGATCAGAAGTCCATGTCACCGCCCGGCATGCCGCCCGGAGCGGCCGCGGAGGCCTTCTCCGGCTTGTCGGCGATGACGGCCTCGGTGGTCAGGAACAGCGCGGCGATGGAGGCGGCGTTCTGCAGGGCAGAGCGCGTCACCTTCGCCGGGTCGATGATGCCCTCGGCGATCATGTCGACGTACTCACCGGTCGCGGCGTTCAGGCCGTGGCCGACGGGCAGGTTGCGCACCTTCTCGACGATGACGCCACCCTCGAGACCACCGTTGACGGCGATCTGCTTGAGCGGGGCCTCCAGGGCGAGCCGCACGGCGTTGGCGCCGGTCGCCTCGTCACCCGAGAGCTCGAGCTTCTCGAAGACCGAGGAGGCCTGGATGAGGGCCACGCCACCACCGGCGACGATGCCCTCCTCGACGGCCGCCTTCGCGTTGCGAACGGCGTCCTCGATGCGGTGCTTGCGCTCCTTGAGCTCGACCTCGGTGGCGGCACCGGCCTTGATGACGGCCACGCCGCCGGCCAGCTTCGCCAGGCGCTCCTGGAGCTTCTCGCGGTCGTAGTCCGAGTCGGAGTTCTCGATCTCGGCACGGATCTGGTTGACCCGGCCCTGGACCTGGTCGGCGGAGCCGGAGCCGTCCACGATCGTGGTCTCGTCCTTGGTGATGACGACCTTGCGGGCACGGCCCAGCAGGTCCAGACCCGCGTTCTCCAGCTTGAGGCCGACCTCCTCGGAGATGACCTCGCCGCCCGTGAGGATGGCGATGTCGCCGAGCATGGCCTTGCGGCGGTCACCGAAGCCCGGAGCCTTGACGGCGACGGACTTGAAGGTGCCACGGATCTTGTTGACGACCAGGGTCGACAGAGCCTCGCCCTCGACGTCCTCGGCGATGATCAGCAGCGGCTTGCCGCCCTGCATGACCTTCTCGAGGAGCGGGAGCAGGTCCTTGACGTTCGCGATCTTGGAGTTCGCGATCAGGATGTACGGGTCGTCGAGGACGGCCTCCATACGCTCCATGTCGGTGGCGAAGTACGCCGAGATGTAGCCCTTGTCGAAGCGCATACCCTCGGTGAGCTCAAGCTCCAGACCGAAGGTCTGGGACTCCTCGACGGTGATGACGCCTTCCTTGCCGACCTTGTCCATCGCCTCGGCGATGAGCTCGCCGATCTGGGTGTCGGCGGCGGAGATGGAGGCCGTGGAAGCGATCTGCTCCTTGGTCTCGACATCCTTGGCCTGCTCAAGGAGGGCACCGGAGACGGCCTCGACGGCCTTCTCGATACCACGCTTGAGAGCCATCGGGTTGGCGCCGGCGGCTACGTTGCGCAGGCCCTCGCGGACGAGCGCCTGGGCGAGAACGGTCGCCGTGGTCGTACCGTCACCGGCGACGTCGTCCGTCTTCTTGGCGACTTCCTTGACCAGCTCGGCGCCGATCTTCTCGTACGGGTCCTCGAGCTCGATCTCCTTGGCGATGGAAACACCATCGTTGGTGATCGTGGGGGCGCCCCACTTCTTCTCGAGGACGACGTTGCGGCCCTTGGGGCCAAGGGTGACCTTGACGGCGTCGGCGAGCTGGTTCATCCCGCGCTCGAGACCGCGCCGTGCCTCCTCGTCGAACGCGATGATCTTGGCCATGTGAAGTGGTCCTCCCGGACTGGGGTGGATTGCTCCGGACCGCGCTGGCGCCCGCGACGGACGGCCTGCCTGCCCCGTGGTTCCTTGCACCACCTGGCCTGCGGGCCTCACCGACCCGGTCCTTCGTTATCACTCTCACCTTCAGAGTGCTAACGCCAATGATTAGCACTCGCCCCTGCCGAGTGCAAGCGCCTTCCCTTGATCCGCAGGTGAGAAGGGGCGTGCAACCCGCGCGTCGCGCCGGTGCGCGAGCGGTCCCACGGCGGTGCCATGACCGTGCACGGACAGACCGAAGGGCTCGTACCCCATGGGATACGAGCCCTTCGTCACGTCGAACAGTCAGTCGGCGCGTGCTTCAGCCGGCCGCGAGTCGGACCATGTCCGCCTGCGGCCCTTTCTGGCCCTGCGAGATCTCGAAATCGACCCGCTGACCCTCTTCCAGGGTGCGGTAGCCGTCCATCTGAATCGCGCTGTAGTGGACGAATACATCCGCACCACCGTCGACCGCGATGAAGCCGTACCCCTTCTCCGCGTTGAACCACTTGACGGTGCCCTGAGCCATGCCTAACTCCCCTATTACTGGCCCTTGCACAGGACCGCACTTCGCGGACCCGGGTCAGACCTCACCCCCCAACGGTTGGGGGTGTGCGCCGGAACGCGTCGACCGCGGCTGAATGTATCTGTCCAACTGCCGTCTGCAACAGGTCAATCGGACGAGAATTCCGGGCACGACTGATCGGGAATATAGGGAGAATTCGCAAAGATTCAGGGCAAGTCGGGCCCCATAAAAGCCGTATAAGGCTCAAAAGTGCGGGATACTTTGGCTACTTCTTGCCGGACTTCGGGCGCGATCTCATATGCGCCCGGCATGCAAAGTGGCGTGGGTTCCCCAACTGTACCCCGCTCAACCATACAGAATTGCCCCCTCCGCTTCTCTCACGGAGGGGGCAATTCGATGAACTCTCGGTAATTGGCATTACCAAGGGTAACTATCTCACCCTGGGTAACGGCTCGCGAGGAGGTCAGCCACCGGCGACGGCGGGGATGATCGAGACGCCCGCGCCGTCCGGCGTCGCCGTCTCCAGACCCTGCTCGAAGCGGACGTCGTCGTCGTTCACGTAGACGTTGACGAACCGGCGCAGCTTGCCCTGGTCGTCCAGGACGCGGGCGGAGATCCCGGTGTGGTTCTTCTCAAGGTCGGTGATGACCTCGGCGAGGGTGGCGCCTTCGGCGGAGACCTCGGCCTGCCCGCCGGTGTAGGTGCGCAGGATGGTAGGGATGCGGACGGAAACGCTCATGCTGATGACCTCCCGGTCAGGTGCGGCTTTTAGCTTTTAGGGGCGCGGGGAACTGCGCGACCAGCCCCCACCGGGCCCGCAGACGACAACGACGCTAGGACGCGAGTCCAGCTTCCCTGAAGGACTCAAGACTGGGCCGGATCGTCGCGGTGAGCCCCGTACCGGCCACCGCGTCCAGCGTCTTCAGACCATCACCGGTGTTCAGGACGACGGTGGTCAGCGTCGGGTCGAGCAGCCCGCTCTCGATCAGCTTCTTCGTCACGCCCACCGTCACACCACCGGCGGTCTCCGCAAAGATCCCCTCCGTACGCGCGAGCAACTTGATCGCGTCGACGACCTGCTCGTCGTTCACGTCCTCCACGGCCCCACCCGTACGCCGCGCGATGTCCAGCACGTACGGCCCGTCGGCCGGGTTGCCGATGGCGAGCGACTTGGCGATGGTGTTCGGCTTCTGGGGCCGTACGACGTCGTGGCCGGCCTTGTAGGCGACGGACACCGGCGAGCAGCCCTCGGCCTGGGCGCCGAAGATCTTGTACGGCTTGTCCTCGACCAGTCCGAGCTTGATCAGCTCCTGGAGACCCTTGTCGATCTTCGTGAGCTGGGAGCCGGAGGCGATGGGGATCACCAGCTGGTCGGGGAGCTTCCACCCCAGCTGCTCGCAGATCTCGTACGCGAGGGTCTTGGAGCCCTCCGCGTAGTACGGCCGCAGGTTGACGTTGACGAAGCCCCAGCCCTCGCCGGCCGGGTCGCCGATCAGCTCGGAGCAGAAGCGGTTCACGTCGTCGTAGTTGCCCTCGATGCCGACGAGCTCGCCGCCGTAGATCGCGGCCATGACGATCTTGCCCTGCTCCAGGTCGTGCGGGATGAACACGCAGGAGCGGAAGCCGGCCCGGGCGGCGGCGGCACCGACGGCGCCGGCGAGGTTGCCCGTGGAGGAGCAGGAGAGCGTGGTGAAGTCGAACGCGCGGGCGGCCTCGATGGCCTGGGCGACGACGCGGTCCTTGAAGGAGTGCGTCGGGTTGCCGGAGTCGTCCTTGACGAAGAGCTTGCCGGCCTCGACGCCCAGCTCGCGGGCGAGGTTGTCGGCCTTGACGAGCTTGGTCCAGCCGGGGTTGATGTTCGGCTTGTCGGCGACGTCGGCCGGGACGGGCAGCAGCGGCGCATAGCGCCAGATGTTCGCGGGGCCCGCTTCGATGCGCGCCCGGAGCTCTTCGGTCTCGTAGGCCGAGAAGTCGTACGCGATCTCCAGCGGGCCGAAACATTCCTCGCAGGCGAAGACCGGGCCGAGCGGCACGCGGTGCCCGCACTCGCGGCAGGAAAGCGCGGCGGCGGGTCCGAGATCCACACCGACTACGGTGGTGGTGTCGCCCGCGACAGGGTTCGTGGTGCTTGCAACAGTCGAACTTGCAACAGTCTGCGCAGCCATGGAGGCGAGGCCCTTTCTCCTCATCTTCCTCACGACGCACTTCGCCGTGAGACGGATTTGGCACCTTCCCTAGCCGGGAGCCTCGCCACATCAATGTGACAGGACCAGCTGGAGGGTTGCCGGGGCTTCATCGGGCCGTATCCCTCTGCCCCTCTGGATGAGCGGTATTCGGTTGTGTCGTGCGGTGGTGCGATGGTCCGCAAATGATCTACGACATGCGATGGTCATCCGCGTTGTTCAAGACTGTAACCGAAGGCCAGGACAGTTGAGATAGTCGTCCGAACCGCGAGATGGATCACACCGTGAGACACCGGGTGATCAGACAGTGAGGAGCCGCAGACTGTGCTGAAGGAAACTGAGCGCTGGCTGAGCAATCGCTCCTGGTCCGTGACCGATCGCCCGCTCCACAGACTCATGTCCGCCAAACGGGCCACGGGCTCCTCGGTGAGCGTCGTCCTGCCTGCGCTGAACGAGGAGGAGACGGTCGGCGAGATCGTCGCCATCATCCGCCACGACCTGATGCAGCAGGTGCCCCTCGTCGACGAGATCGTCGTCGTCGACTCGGGCTCGACCGACCGCACCTCGCAGGTGGCCGCCGCGGCGGGCGCGCGCGTGGTGCACCGGGACGAGATCCTGCCGCGCATCCCGACCGTGCCCGGCAAGGGCGAGGTGCTGTGGCGTTCCCTCCTCGTGACGAGCGGGGACATCATCTGTTTCATCGACGCGGACCTGAAGGAGTTCTCCTCGGACTTCGTCTCCGGGATCGTGGGGCCGCTGCTCACCGAGCCCGGTGTGGACCTCGTCAAGGCGATGTACGACCGTCCGCTCGGCGGTGCGGCGGGGCAGGGCGGCCGGGTCACCGAACTCATGGCCCGCCCCCTCCTCAACATGCACTGGCCGCAGCTGGCCGGCTTCGTGCAGCCGCTCGGCGGGGAGTACGCGGCCCGCCGCTCGCTGCTCGAACAACTCCCCTTCCCCGTCGGGTACGGCATCGAGCTGGGCATGCTGGTCGACGCCCTGCACCTGGTGGGCCTGGACGCGCTCGCCCAGGTCGACGTGGGCGTGCGCAAGCACCGCCACCAGGACGGGCAGGCGCTGGGCCGGATGTCCGCCGCGATCTACCGCACGGCCCAGCTCCGGCTGGCCCGCGGCCACCTGATCCGCCCGGCCCTCACCCAGTTCGAACGGGGCGGGGACGGTTTCGAGCCGCGCACGTACTCGGTGGACACGGAGGAACGTCCCCCGATGGTCGAAATCGCCGAGTACCAGAAACGCAGGGCGGCGTAGAGGCGCCCTGGAGGGGCGCCCCCTAGGGGCGCGGGGAACTGCGCGACAAGCCCCCACCGGCCGGAAGATCACATACGACCCCTCATATGGCCAACGGGAACGTTTGAGCGTTTCCACGCGGGGCTAAGTTTCGAGGCATGGCTTCAACGCAAGGCGCCCACAACATCCTCGTCGCCTCCAACCGCGGCCCGGTCACCTACGAGGTCCAGGAGGACGGCTCGCTGCGCGCCAAGCGCGGTGGCGGCGGGCTGGTCTCGGGCCTCTCCGCGATCGGGCCGGACGCGGGGGCCCTGTGGGTGTGCTCGGCGCTCGGCGACGGCGACCGCGAGGCGGTCCGGCGCGGGATCGCCGAGGACGGCGTACGGATGCTGGACATCGACGCCGACGTGCACGCGGACGCCTACAACGGCATCGCGAACTCCGTGCTGTGGTTCGTCCACCACATGCTGTACCAGACCCCGCTGGAGCCGGTCTTCGACGCGGAGTTCCGGCGCCAGTGGGCGTCGTACGAGGCGTACAACCGCGCGTTCGCCGAAGCGCTGGCCGCGGAGGCCGCGCCGGGCGCGGTGGTGATCGTCCAGGACTACCACCTGACCCTCGTCCCCGGGATGCTCCGCGAGCTCCGCCCCGACCTGCGGATCGGGCACTTCTCGCACACCCCCTGGGCGCCGGTCGACTACTTCCGGATGCTGCCCGACGACATCGCCGAACAGGTGCTGCGCGGCATGCTCGGCGCGGACCGGCTCGGCTTCCTCACCCAGCGCTGGGCGGACGCGTTCACCACCTGCTGCGACGCGCTCGTCGGCGGGCTCGGCGACACCCGGATCGGCGTGCACGGGCTCGGCGCGGACGCGGACTTCCTGCGCAGGCGCTCGCACGAGGCGGACGTCGCGGACCGTATGGCCACGCTGCGCGAGCAGATCGGCGAGGGCCGCAGGACGATCGTGCGGGTCGACCGGACCGAGCTGTCGAAGAACATCGTGCGGGGTCTGCTGGCGTACCGGCAGCTGCTGGAGGACCACCCGGAGTGGCGCGAGCGCGTCGTCCACGTGGCCTTCGCCTACCCCTCCCGTCAGGACCTGGCCGTCTACCGCGACTACACCGCCGAGGTGCAGCGCGTGGCGACCGAGATCAACGACCGGTACGGGACTCCGGATTGGACCCCGGTCGTACTCCACGTCAAGGACGACTTCGCCCGCTCCCTGGCCGCGTACCGACTCGCCGACGTCGCCCTCGTCAACCCCATCCGCGACGGCATGAACCTCGTCGCCAAGGAGGTGCCGGTCGTCTCCGACGAGGGCTGCGTGCTGGTGCTCTCCCGGGAGGCGGGGGCGTACGAGGAGCTGGGCGAGGACGCGGTGGTGGTGAACCCGTACGACGTGGTCGGCACCGCGCGGGCGCTGGACGCGGCGCTGACCATGCCGGTGGGGGAACGGGCGGAGCGTACGAAGCGGTTGGCTGCCGCCGGGACGGCGTTGCCTCCGGCGCAGTGGTTTCTTGAGCAGTTGCGGGAGTTGGAGGGATAGCCGGGTCGGTCGTCTGTCGGTGCGGGTTGTGTGTGGCTGGTCGCGCAGTTCCTCGCGCCCCTTACGGGGCGCTGCAGTGTGCCGCCAGTCTCCTCAGCAGGCGTACGACTCCCGCCGGGCCGTCGACGACGAGATCCGCTCGTTCGGCCAGTTCGGTGACTTCCGCGCTGCCGCTGCACACCAGCAGGCCCGGGACGCCGTCCGAGCGGAGTTTGTCGACGGCGGCGAAGGCGGGGAGGTCGCCCAGGTCGTCGCCGGCGTACAGGACGGCTTCGGCGTGGACCTCGCGGACGTACTCCAGGAGGGCGACGCCCTTGTCCATGCCCGGGGGACGCAGTTCGAGGACCATCCGACCGGGTTCGACGATCAGGCCGTGGCGGGTGGCAAGGTCGGTGAGGGGGTCGCGCAGTGCCTCGAACGCGGCCTGGGGGTCCTCCGCGCGGCGGGTGTGGACCGCGACCGCGCGGCCCTTCTCCTCGATCCAGGTGCCGTGCCAGGCGCCGATCCCGTCGAGGACCCCGGGCAGCTCGGCGCGGACGGCGGCGACGCCGGGGTGCGGGGCGGGGGCGTTGACGGTACCGGTGCGCGCGTCCCAGCGTTCGGCGCCGTAGTGGCCGAGGACGACGAGGTGGTCGAGGCCCGGGACGCCCGCGAAGCCGCCGTGGCGGACCGCCACGCCGGCCGGGCGGCCGGTGACGACGGCGACGGAGGCGACCTTCGGGGCGAGGGCCGCGAGGGCGGGGACCGCGTCGGGGTGGGCGCGGGCCTGCTCCGGGTCGGCGACGATGGGGGCGAGTGTTCCGTCGAAGTCGAGCGCGATGACGGCCCGGTCGGGCCGGGTGAGGATGGCGTCGAGGCCGTCGCGTCCGGCGGGGGTCACGGGTGTCGGCAAGGGTTCCGTGACGTCCGGGGATTCCGGGTTTTCCGAGTGGCTGCCCATGCTCCGACCCTATCCGCGCACCCCCGGGCGCACCCACGGCTCACCGAGTCACACCGTGCGGTGTCAGCGTTCCGCGCGGCGGGTGTCCCGGATGCGGCGGAGGCGGTTCACCGTGATCGGGTCGTGGGCGAGGGCGCGGGGGTCGTCGAGGAGGGCGTTGAGGAGTTGGTAGTAACGGACGGGAGCGAGGCCGAGTTGCTCGCGTATCGCCCGTTCCTTCGCGCCGGGCCCCGCGAAGGAACGGCGCTCCATGGCGAGGATCCCCCGCTCCCTCCCGCTCAGTTCGTCCATGACCGCACCGTAGCGCCCGCCACCGACAGCGGGGCTACCCCGCGGAGTCCCTCGTGGTCGCCGTCTGCTGGAGCGAGCCGAGGATCCCGGCCGGGCTGCCGTCCGGGGAGACCGCCTTGCCGATCTGCTGCTTGATGTCGGCGCTGACGGCGGCCCAGGACGTCTTGCCGACCGGATAGAGCTGGGAGGAGGGGAGCTCGTTCAGGAACGGGGTGAGGTCCGCGTCGTCGCTGTCCGCCGCCATCGCCTCGGACGCGGACGTCGTGACCGGCAGCAGGTCGTACTCGTGCGAGAAGGCGAGCACGTTCTTCTCGCTGTAGACGTAGTCGAGGAACGTACCGATCTGATCCCGGTGGCCGTTCTTCTTGAAGGCCATCATCCAGTCGGCGACACCCATCGTGGCCCGGGTCTTCCCGCTGACGCCGGGCATCGGCACCATCCCGAACTTCACGCCCTTGTCGGCGGCCATCTTCATCAGCGTGGGGTGCCCGTTGAGCATCCCGACCTCGCCGCGCGCGAACGCCGCGAAGGCGTCCGCGCGATTGAGCTTCGCGGGCGCTACCGGTCCGGTCAGCCCCTTGCCGACCAGGTCGTCCTTGAGCCAGGTCAGGGTGGCGACGTTCTGGGCGGAGTCGAGGCTGTAGGTGCCGACGTCGTCGGTGTAGCCGTCGCCGCCGCTCAGCAGCCACTGCATGGTCTCGGCCTGCGCCTCCTCGGGACCGAGGGGCAGCGCGTACGGGATCTTCACACCCCGGGCCTTCAGCGCCTGCGCGTCGGCGGCCAGTTCGCTCCAGGTCGTCGGCGCGCCGAGACCCGCGGCGGAGAACAGCTTCTTGTTGTAGAAGAGCAGCCGGGTGGAGGCGGCGAACGGCATGCCGTACTGCACCCGGTTCATCTTCCCCGCATCGGTGAGCTGCGCGACGAAGTCGGCCTGGACGGGTATGGAGAGCACCTCTTCGGCCTTGTACAGCTCGCCCTTGTCCGCGTAGTCGGCGTACGCGCCGATCTGCGCCATGTCGGGGGCGTCGCCCCGCGCGACCATCTCCTTGACCTCGCGGTCGACGTCCGTCCACGGGTAGACGCTGACCTCGACCTTGGTCCCGGGGTGGTCGGCCTCGTACGCCTTGACGAGCTTGTCCCAGTACTTCTGGGAGCTGTTGGCCTTGGAGTCCCCGTAGTCGGCGGCCACGAGTCTGAGGGTCACGTCCCCGGAACCGGCCGAGCCGCCGCAGCCCGCGAGGGTCGCCGTCATACCCAGCGCGGACGCCGCCGCGATCAGTACCGTCCTACGTCCTGTCCTACGCCGCTGCACCGCACTTCTCCCAACCCCCGGCCGCCCCTGTCCAGAGGCTGTCCGTCTTTGCTTCTGCGTCCGTTGCATCCGTCTCGGAATGCGGATACAAGGTCTACACCACGCGAGTGGACTAGACCTCTCCTGGGGTAAGGGGCGACACTGTCCCCGTGAGACATGTCATCGCCCTCGATGTGGGCGGCACCGGGATGAAGGCCGCCCTGGTCGGGTCGGAGGGCGAGCTCCTCCACCAGGCCCGCCGCGCCACCGGCCGCGAGCGCGGTCCGGACGCCGTGGTCGACGCGATCCTCGACTTCGCGGCCGAGCTGCGCGCGTACGGCGAGCACCACCTCGGCGAGGCCGCGGCCGCCGCCGGAGTCGCCGTCCCCGGCATCGTCGACGCCGACAGGGGCGTGGCGGTGTACTCGGCCAACCTGGGCTGGCGCGACGTCCCGATGCGCCGGCTGCTCGGCGACCGGCTGGGCGGGGTGCCGGTGGCCCTCGGACACGACGTGCGCACCGGCGGGCTCGCGGAGGGCCGGATCGGCGCGGGGCAGGGGGCCGACCGTTTCCTGTTCGTCCCCCTCGGCACCGGCATCGCGGGCGCGATCGGCATCGACGGCGGCGTCGAGGCGGGCGCGCACGGTTTCGCGGGCGAGATCGGCCATGTCGTCGTACGCCCCGGCGGGACCCCGTGTCCGTGCGGGCAGCACGGCTGTCTGGAGCGGTACGCGTCCGCGGCCGCCGTCAGCCAGGCCTGGGCCGAGGCCTGCGGGGACCCGGCGGCGGACGCCGCCGACTGCGCGAAGGCCGTCGAGTCCGGGGACGCTCGGGCGCGGGAGGTCTGGCAGGACGCCATCGACGCGCTCGCCGACGGTCTCGTCACCGCGCTCACCCTGCTGGATCCGCGCACTCTGATCATCGGTGGCGGTCTCGCCGAGGCCGGGGAAACCTTGTTCACACCGCTACGGGCCGCCGTCGAGCGGCGCGTCACCTTCCAGAAACTGCCGTCCCTCGTCCCCGCGGCCCTCGGGGACACGGCCGGCTGCCTGGGCGCGGGCCTGCTGGCCTGGGACCTGCTGAACCAGCCGACCACTTCCCCATCGACTTCGGAGGTAACCACCTGATGGCCCCTAGAACGGTTCTCGCCGGTGCCAGGGTGGTACTGCCCACCGGAGTCGTCGACGACGGTCGTGTGATCGTCGACGGCACACGCATCGCCGGCAGCGCGTCCTCGTCGGCGCGGACACTGGACCTGTCGGGCCACTGGCTCGTCCCCGGCTTCGTGGACCTCCACAACCACGGCGGCGGCGGTGCCTCCTTCACCTCCGGGACCGTCGAGGAGGTCCTCCAGGGCGTCCACACCCACCGGCTGCACGGCACCACCACCCTCGTCGCCTCGACCGTGACCGGCGACATGGACGGCCTCGCCCAGCGCGCCGGGCTGCTCTCCGAGCTGGCCGAGCAGGGCGACATCGCGGGCATCCACTTCGAGGGCCCGTTCATCTCGCCGTGCCGCAAGGGCGCGCACTCCGAGGAACTGCTGCGCGACCCGGACCCGGCCGAGGTCCGCAAGCTGATCGACGCGGCGCGCGGCCGGGCCAGCATGGTCACCCTCGCCACCGAACTGCCGGGCGGCATCGACTCCGTACGCCTGCTGGCCGAGCACGGGGTGATCGCGGCGATCGGGCACACGGACGCGACGTACGAGCAGACGGTGGAGGCCATCGACGCGGGCGCGACCGTCGCCACGCACCTGTTCAACGCCATGCCCGTGCTCGGACACCGCACGCCCGGCCCGATCGCCGCCCTCCTCGAGGACGAGCGGATCACCGTCGAGCTGATCAACGACGGCACCCACCTCCACCCCGCCGCGCTCCAGCTGGCGTTCCATCACGCGGGCGCGGACCGGGTGGCGTTCATCACGGACGCCATGGACGCGGCGGGATTCGGCGACGGCCGCTATCGGCTCGGCCCGCTGGAGGTCGAGGTCAGCGAGGGGGTCGCCCGGCTGGTGGAGGGCGGCTCGATCGCGGGCTCCACGCTCACCCTCGACCGCGCCTTCCAGCGGGCGGTGACCGTCGACCGGCTGCCGGTCGAGGACATCGTCGCGGCCCTGTCCGCCAACCCGGCCCGCCTGCTCGGCCTGTACGACAGGGTGGGCTCGCTGGAACCGGGCAAGGACGCCGACCTGGTGGTCCTGGACGCGGAGTTCGCCCTCAAGGGCGTGATGCGCCGGGGCGAATGGGTGGTTGACCCACAACTGGGCTGATTCGCCCCCCGATTGGAACGCGATGTGACGTACGGCGGTCGTCCCGGGACTGGGCCGACCGCCGTTGTCTTTGGCATGATCGAGCCTCCGGATTCTCCGGAACTCGAAACTGTCGGCCAGCGCATTCATCGGGGGAGGTCGGTCCAGGTGATCCTCACGGTCACACCGAACACCGCTCTCGACATCACCTACCGCGTACGGTCCCTGCGCCCGCACACCGCGCACCGGGTGACCGAGGTGACCGAACGCCCCGGTGGCAAGGGCCTGAACGTGGCCCGGGTGCTCGCCGCCCTCGGCCACGAGGTCACGGTCACGGGCTTCACGGGCGGCGTGACGGGCCGCGCCCTGCGGGACCAACTCGCGGACACGCCCGGGGTGGTGGACGCGCTGATCCCGGTCGCGGGGGCGACACGCCGCACGATAGCCGTGGTCGACACGACGACGGGTGACTCGACCCAACTCAACGAACCAGGACCGGAGATCACCCCTGGCGAGTGGGCGGCCTTCCAGGAGGCGTACGGGGTGCTGCTGCGCTCCGCCTCGGCGGTGGCCCTGTGCGGCAGCCTGCCGCCGGGGGTGCCGGTGGGCGCGTACGCGGGGCTGATAAAGGCGGCCCGCTCGGCGGGTGTCCCTGTACTCCTCGATACCAGCGGGGAGCCGCTGCGGCGGGGTGTGGCCGCCCGGCCCGACCTGGTCAAGCCGAACGCCGACGAACTGGCCGAACTCACCGGTTCCCACGACCCGTCACGCGCGACCCAGGACGCCCGCCGACGCGGGGCGAGAGCGATCGTCGCCTCACTGGGCCCGCAGGGCCTGCTGGCGCTCACCCCGGAGGGCCGCTGGCACGCGACCCCGCCCGACCGGGAACACGGCAACCCGACCGGCGCGGGCGACTCCGCGGTCGCCGGCCTGCTCTCCGGCCTGGTCGAACAACTCCCCTGGCCGGAGCGACTGACCCGCGCGGTGGCCCTGTCGGCGGCGACGGTACAGGCCCCGGCGGCGGGCGAGTTCGACCGCGCGGCCTACGAAAAACTCCTGGCGCGAGTGTCAGTGACGGCGGCGTGACAGCTTTGGAACCCTTGCCGGATATGCCCGCCTAACAAGTTGGCCGAGAAACGCCCTTCCCCCTCACGTCTGCCGGATGATCGGATGATCATTCGTTCGCCACATCGACCAATGGCGAAAGAAAAGAATCAGAATCGGGGAACCTTATATGAGCATGCTCAAGAAAAGCCTGACAACGGTGGCTGTGGCCGGCGCATTGCTGGGCGGCACCTTTGCCACACCGGCCGCGGCAGCCGATCCCAACACATGCCCGAAGGGCAAGTTCTGCGGGTGGTCGGGGACGAACAGGACCGGGACCAGGACGATCTATTCCGAATCGCCCGGCTGTATCCCTCTCGACCACATCGCCCGGTCCGTCTCGAACCAGACTTCTTACACTCTGGTTTTCTGGAAGGCCACCCTCGGCTGCGCCACCGGCACCAAGCTGGTCACTCTGAAGCCGGGCACCCACTCGGACAACCCCGGCAGCGCCAACTCGGTTGAGATTTTCGGCTGAGTGCGCCAAGAGCGCTTAACCTGAAGTTCACAATGTTCGACAGCCGCCGGAAATCAACACCTCCGGCGGCTGTCGCGCTTGACGGACCGCATCGGCCTCTATTTGGTGAGGTAGACCTGGTCCAGGACGGCGTTGCACTGGTTGCCGTCGTTGACGGCCTCTGGCGCGCCACCCCGCCGCGCCGTGTCCACGGCAATCCGACCGGCGCGGGCGACTCGGCGGTCGCGGGCCTGCTGTCGGGACTGGTGGAGGGACTTGCGTGGCCGGAGCGCCTGGCGCGGGCCGTCGCCCTGTCCGCGGCGACCGTACTGGCACCGGTGGCGGGCGAGTTCGACCACCTGGCGTACGAGACCCTGCTCGACCAGATCGCGGTCACGGCGGACGCGACGGCGGCCTGACGCCACGGCTTGAGAAACGTGGAAGCGTCCCTGCCCGCCTGATCAGGCGGGCAGGGACGCTTCACTTACCTCTCGGACTACTTCCACCCTGCTTCCAACCAGAGTTGGTCGATGTTCGCGTCGCACTGGTTGCCCTGCTCGCAGGAGATCTTGATGGTGTTGGTCCCCTTGTTGAGGGTGATGTCCCCCCAGGTGTTGGTCCAACCCTTCTCGTAGTCGCCCTCTGCGGCTTTGGCAAAGTTCTTCAGGTTGAGATGGCGACTCTGGGCGGTTCCATTGATCGTGAGCGTGGCGTCGGCGTCCTTGCCAGGCACCCCGTAGTTCACGTACAGCGTGTATTTGCCGGCCTTGGGGATGCCGCTGACGTTCCAGGTGACGGCCGCACCGACCTGATTGAAGCCCGTGACGTAGACGCCGCCGTCCGCCTTCGCACCCTTGACGTCCGACGCCGTCGTGACACCCGTCCCCAGGCTCAGCGCCTTCGCGTCGATCTTCGGGAGCTCACCGGCGACCGCCGACGGCGAGGTCGACGCGCTCGGGGACGCGCTCTCGGAGGCCGTCGGGGTCGAGCCGCCGCCCGCCGTGTCCTTGCTCTTGTCGTTCGAGTTGCCGTTCATCATCGCGACGCCGATGCCGATGACGACGGCGGCGACCACGGCGATGGCGCCGATCAGCAGGCCCTTGGTGTTCGGTCCGCGGCCACGCCCGCCGCCGCCGGACGACTGCCGGCCGGTCGGGGACCCGCCGGGGACCGTCTCGGGCGCCGCGTAGTGCGCGTTCGGCTGCCCGTAGGCGCCCTGCTGCGGCACCTGGCCGTACGGTGCCGTCGGGGCGGCCTGCTGGCCGTACTGCGCGGTCGGGGCCTGCTGGCCGTAACCGGGCTGCTGCTGTCCGTACTGGCGCTCGCCGACCGCCCGCACCCGGTTGACCGAGCCGGGGTAGCCGTAGCCGCCGCCTCCGCTGGGCGGAGTGGCGCCGTTGGCCTGACCGTCGGCGTACAGATAGCCGAACGGGTCGTCATCCTCGGGCGTGCTCGCGCCGTTGTTGCCGGGCGTCATCCCTAGGTCTCCTCAACAGGTGCGGTTCAGATGCGGTACATGGATGAATAGCGAGCCTACCCGCTCCCAGGGGGCCAAACGGGTGGGCTTCCTCGCATCAACCCACTGACCTGTGACTTATCCGGCACGCCGATGCTGTTTGGGACGAGACCGTTTCTCGACGTACATCCGTTCGTCAGCGGATTTCAAGACCTCGTCCGCCGTCATGCCACAGTGTGCCCACCCGATGCCGAAGCTGGCGCCCACCCGGACGGCCCGGCCGTCCACACGGATCGGCGGGATGATCGCGTTCCGCAGTCGTACGGCGAGGTCAGCGGCGTCGGCCCGGCCGAGCCCGTCGGCGAGCACCACGAACTCGTCGCCGCCGAGCCTGGCCACCGTGTCGCCGTCCCGGACACCGTTGGTGAGGCGTCTGGCGACCTCGATGAGCACCGCGTCGCCCGCGTTGTGCCCGAAGCGGTCGTTGATCGACTTGAAGCCGTCGAGGTCGCAGAAGAGCACCGCGAGCCCCTTGGTGCCGTCGTCCGTCTCACCCTCGGGCGCGATGGTGTGCACATGGTGGTCGAAGGCGTCGTACGCGTCGAAGCCCGGCCCGAGGTCGAACCCGTGGCCGCTCCCGTTGCCCGCGGTGCCCGCGCCGCCGCCGAGCTGGCCGTCGTAGGAGTTGTGCTCGGCCGCCTGGTCCGCGAACGGACCGTGCCCGTACGCCGCGTCCAGCGACTCGACCGTGCCCGGCTGAAGGGCCCCGGGGCGCCGGCAGAGGCGGGAACCGAGGCGGGAGCGCAGCTCGGCCGAGTTCGGCAGGCCGGTGAGCGAGTCGTGCGAGGCGCGGTGGGCGAGCTGGAGCTCGCGGCGCTTGCGTTCCTCTATGTCCTCGACGTGCGTGAGCAGGAAGCGGGGGCCGTCGGCGGCGTCCGCGACCACGGAGTTGCGCAGCGAGACCCAGACGTAGGTGCCGTCGCGGCGGCCGAGTCTGAGCTCGGCGCGTCCGCCCTCGGCGGACGTGCGGAGCAGGGTGCCGATGTCCTCGGGGTGCACGAGGTCGGAGAAGGAGTAGCGGCGCATCGCGGAGGCGGGCCGGCCCAGGAGGCGGCACAGGGCGTCGTTGGTGCGCAGGATGCGGCCGTGCTGGTCGCCGCCCATCTCGGCGATGGCCATGCCGGAGGGGGCGTACTCGAAGGCCTGCCGGAAGCTCTCCTCGCTGGCGCGCAGGGCCTGCTGCTCACGCTCGAGCCGGACCAGGGCGCGCTGCATATTGGCTCGTAGACGCGCGTTGCTAATGGCGATGGCGGCCTGGAAGGCGTACATCTGGAGCGCCTCGCGTCCCCACGCGCCGGGGCGCCGCCCGTTGCGCGGCCGGTCCACGGACAGGACGCCGATCAGCTCACCGGTGCTGCCCCCGGAGATTCCCGGGGTGTACATGGGGGCGAAGAGGCGGTCAGAGGGGTGCCACTCGTCCTCGAAGCGCGGCGCGGGCCCGTCGGTGTACCACTGCGGTACGTCGTCGTCGTCGAGGACCCAGCCCTCGGTGTGCGGAATGAAGCGCAGATCACCCCAGGCCTCGCCCATGTTCAGCCGGCGGTCCCAGGAGGTGCGGGAGCCGACCCGGCCGGTGATCAGTGCTTCGGCGGCGGAGTTGCCGGCGAGCGCGGCCACCACGAGGTCGCCGTCGGGGCGTACGAGATTGACACACGCCAGCTCGTAGCCGAGGCCCGTGACCACGCCGTCGGCGACGGTCTGCAGCGTGTCCGCCAGGCTCCGCGCGGTGTTCATGTCCGCCATCACCTGATGGAGCTGCCGCAGGGTCGCAAGACGGACATAGGGCTCCGACTCGGTCTCCATTCGCCCTCCCCTCGAGACCTCGCAGCAACTCCAGGGTTGTCTTCGGCGTACCTGGTTCTCTTACGGTTCTCTCGCGTACTACTTGGTAGCTTCGTGCATAGCTTCCACGCCACTGAATCACAGCGCGCTGCCCACTCGGTACACAGGGTCAACAAAATATGGCTCCTGTGACTCAAGTCACAGCAGAAGATGAGCAATTGAGTGGGGTTTCTGCATTTCCCCCGTGTGTTTACTGAACGCTTATTTGGACGCTGTGTAGACACTGTGAGCAGTTGTGTCCGTCCCGAGACCTAGGACCCGGCTCAGGACCAGACTTAGGACCAGACTTAGGACCCGGCTCGGACCGAGGCCCGATGTGGCTCCCCGGGGTCGGAGACTAGCGTTTCGGCGTGCTGAACACTCCCTCTGCCGCTCCACTCACCCCCTCCGTGCATGCTGAGGGGGTGAGTAACGACGAGTTCCGTGCCGCCATGTCCCTGCTGGCCGCGGGTGTGGTCCTGGTGAGCGCGCACGAGCCCGCGCTGGACCCGGAAGGCCCCGGCGGCGAGGACGTCGGCATGACGGCGACGGCCTTCCTGTCCGTCTCCCTGGACCCGCCACTCGTCATGGTCAGCCTGCGCGAGGGCTCCCGCATGGACGATCTGCTCGACGAACAGCCCCTGTGGGCCGTCTCCGTGCTCTCCGAGAGCCAGCGCCACATCGCGGGCCGCTTCGCCATGAAGGGCCGCATCAGCGACCGCCTGCTCTTCGAGGACATCCCGTACGTCCGTGGCGAGGCGTCCGGGGCACTCCTGGTGGGCGGCGCCCTGGCGACCCTGGAGTGCCGCACCGAGCAGCGGGTCGCCGCCGGTGACCACACCCTCGTCATCGGGCGGGTGCTGACCGCGTCGGTACCGAGCGGGGACGGCGGACCGCTGCTGTACTTCAAGGGGCGCTACCGGCAGTTGGGCTGACGCCCTTTCGACGCGGCCGGGGAGCCGGGGGCTACCGGTCGAGGACGGTGACGTCCAGCCCGGTCAGCCGCTCCGGGTCGTTGAGGATGTCGATGACGGCGATCCTGCCGTGCACGACCGTGAAGGCGAGGACACCGACGGGGCGTCCCTCCACGACCACGACCACGCCCGCGGCGCCGTTGACGAGCGCGGGCCGCGCGATCCGGGCCAGGTGCGCGTACCCGCTCGCCCCCGAGGCCACGGCGATCGCACCGGCCGTCACCCCGGCCTCGCTGCGGGCCACCACGTCCGGGTCGAGCACGGCGACGAGCGCGTCGAAGTCGCCCTCACGCGCCGCCGCGAGGAACGCGTCCACGACCGCCCGCTGCCGCGCCAGGTCGGGATCGGGCACGGGCGCCCCGCCCTGGACCCTGCGCCGGGCCCGGCTGGCGAGCTGACGGGACGCCGCCGACGTACGGCCCACGAGGGGCGCGATCTCCTCGAAGGGCACCGCGAACAGGTCGTGCAGCACGAAGGCGAGCCGTTCGGCGGGCGTCAGCGTCTCCAGTACGACCAACAGGGCTAGGTCCTGTCGTCACATTCCCGTCGTCCGCCCGGAGGGCGGGCCCTGCGGCGTCATGGGGGTCCCCCCTGCTCGAGCGGAGTCGAGAGCTTGGGGGAGCGTGCTCTCGGCGTGCCGGGCACAGGCCCTCGTACTGGATGTACTTGGGTCTGTGCCCGGTGCGGCGAAGGGGGTCCCTCCCTGTTCGAGCGAAGCCGAGAACTTGGGGGCGCGTGCATGGCGTCGCGGGGCAGACGGGAATGTGACGACAGGGCCTAGGCCCACCGAGTCGGCGAGCAGCGCCTCCTGTTCGGGGTCGATGCCCGAGACGGGGCTGAGCACCGGCTCCGGCATCCGGACACCGGGCCCCTCCGCCTGGGGGCCGAGCGGCTCCTCACCGCGGCTTCGGCGGGAGCGCAGCATGTCGAGACAGACCCGGCCGACGACGGTCGTCAGCCAGCCGCCGAGGTTGTCGACCCGGTCGGCGTCGACGCGACTGAGCTTGAGCCAGGCCTCCTGGACGGCGTCGTCGGCCTCCGAGAGGGAGCCGAGCATGCGATAGGCGACGGCGCGGAGGTGACCGCGGTGGGATTCGAATCGCGCGGCAAGAAATTCGTTCGCGTTCGCGCCGTCCTTCGCGTTCTCGGCCTTCTTCGCGTTCGCGTTCTTCGCATTCTTGTCGTCATTCCCGTTCTCTCCGGGAAATTCGCTGTCGCTCATACGTCGCATCTCCTGGTCGCCACCGCGGTCCGGCACGGACTTGCCCGTCATGGCATTGACGGACCGCGGCCCCCTGATGTGACGTCACGTCTCCGGGACGGCGCTCAGTCGCAGTCGGCTGCCGTCCCCGGAGCGCTCCACTTCGACCTCGTTCACGGAATCGTCCGCGAAGCGGAGGGTGAAGTACGGACTGGCCTCGATCAGGAACTGCATGTCCTCACGCGCGCCACTGTCCAGCGGCGCGGAGACGACGGCGTCCCACGCACGGGCGTCGGGCACGGCGGCCTGCCGCAACCGGACGGGGATCCGCGCCAGGCAGGTCGATCGATTGGCCCACCACTCCAGGTGCGCCCTGTCCTCGTATCCGTCCATTCCATGAGATTAGCGACAACTCGGCACAAAGGCCTGTCGCCTCATACCCACGCAGTGGCCGACACGCCCACGGAAGACACACCCACGGAAGACACGCGGGTGCCTCGGGTGCCTCGCGTGCCTCGGGTGCTTCAGGTGCCGCGGGTGCCTCGGGTGCTCCTAGCCCCAGTCACGTCCGGAGCGGCCCCGCTTGGTGTCGGAGCGCTGCTTCTTCTCGCGCAGCCGCCGCTCGTTGATCCCCCGGGGGATGCGGGTGGCCCGGCGGGGCTTGGGCGGTGGCGCGGTGGCCTCGGCAAGCAGGGAGGCGAGCCGTACGGCCGCGGTCTCCCGGTTGCGCCACTGCGA
Organism: Streptomyces olivochromogenes; assembly: GCF_001514115.1. Classification (GTDB taxonomy): domain Bacteria; phylum Actinomycetota; class Actinomycetes; order Streptomycetales; family Streptomycetaceae; genus Streptomyces; species Streptomyces olivochromogenes. The sequence goes on along the minus strand of NZ_KQ948458.1, from coordinate 165,212 downwards.
CCGGTGCTCGGACGCGCGGACGCCGATGACGCCGTCGACGAGCCGCCCGGCGAGCTTGGCGAGGGCGCGCTCCTTCCAGACCGGGGGCAGCGCCTCGGTCTTCGCGAGGTCGAACCTCAGCTCGACCTGCGAGTCACTGGTGTTGACGTGCTGCCCGCCGGGCCCGCTGGAGCGGGAGAAACGCCACAGGAGCTCGGCCTCGGGGAGGGAGACGGAGCCGCGGATGACGTAAGGACCAGGCATGGGTCCATGGTCGCGTGGATGTCCGGTCCACGTCACCCCGTTTTCGCCGTCAGGAATCCGCCAAGAGGGTAAAGAAAGTAAAGAGGGCAGGAACCTTCGACACCCCTCTTGGCGTTCTTAGGTGTAGCTGTAGCTTCGTGCCCGTACGAAGCCCATACGTACGGGCACAGCGCACGTACGCAACGAGGGAAGGGACTCCCAACAATGGCTGTAAGCCTGTCCAAGGGTGGCAACGTCTCGCTCACCAAGGAGGCTCCGGGCCTGACCGCCGTCACCGTGGGCCTCGGCTGGGACGTCCGCACCACCACGGGCACCGACTTCGACCTCGACGCCTCGGCCATCGCGGTCAACCCCCAGGGCAAGGTCTACTCCGACGGTCACTTCGTCTTCTTCAACAACAAGCAGACCCCGGACCAGACCATCGTCCACACCGGCGACAACCGCACGGGCGAGGGCGCGGGCGACGACGAGGCGATCAACGTCAACCTGGCGGGCCTCCCCGCCGACGTCGACAAGATCGTCTTCCCGGTCTCGATCTACGACGCGGAGAACCGCTCGCAGAACTTCGGCCAGGTCCGCAACGCCTACATCCGCATCATCAACCAGGCCGGCGGCGCCGAGATCGCTCGCTACGACCTGAGCGAGGACGCCGCCACCGAGACCGCCATGGTCTTCGGCGAGCTGTACCGCAACGGCGCGGAGTGGAAGTTCCGCGCTGTCGGCCAGGGCTACGCCTCGGGCCTCGTGGGCATCGCCCAGGACTTCGGCGTCAACGTCTGATCCGTTCAAGGCGGTTGAAGGAGCCCCTGGCCCGGGACACCGGACCAGGGGCTCCTAGCGTTCCCGCCGTCCACACCCCGCTCCCTGCCTCCGTAGGGATATCCCCACGTTCCGAGCAAGGTACTGAAACCTTCAAGCATTCACCTCTAGGCTCTCGGGCGTCCCGCTCACCCCCCACGGGAAACGGAGCTCCCACCTCATGTCCCACTCCCTGTCCGACTTATCGGACGAGCACTGTACGAACGACAGCGCTCCCCCCACCGTCCTGATGGACAACCAGGCGCTCGACGACTTCCTCACCGCCGCGGTCACCGAGTACCAGCTCATCACCCCCCGCACCCCCCTCCCCTGCTTCGCCCTCCTCCTGGGCAACGCCGGCCGGGGCACCCTCCACATCGAACGCGTGGCCTTCGGCCGCAACGCCCGCACCTCGGACCCGGCCGCCCGCCTCGAGTTCAGCGAGACGATCGTGCCCCGCTTCGGACCGGCCTACGAGAACGAGCACCGCGCCTGGTGGATCGACTCCCGGGACCTCCTCAAGGCCTCCAAGGAAGCGGACGCCCTGGGCCTGGAACTGCTGGGCTCCATCCACATGCACCCCGACTGGCACCGCCTGGGGCCGCCGCAGGAACGCGCCGTCGTTCTCAGCGAGCGCCCCACCCCCATGGACCGCCATGTCTTCGGGCAGACGGCCTGGCCGATCAACATCATCTGCTACCTGGAGCGCCGGGCCGACGCGTTCTACCACGCGCTCGCGGCCTGGGCCCCGCCCCCGGCCGAACACCTCGACGGCGACTGCACCGAACTCCCCCTGCGCGTCCGTACGAGCACCGCGGTAGGTGTCTGACGTCATGACGACCGCCGAAACGCACGCGATCCACGCCCTGTGGAAAACGATGGCCCGCGCCTGGGCATCGGCCGACGCCGCGCTCTTCGCCTCCGTCTTCTCCCCGGACTGCGACTTCACCACCGTGCGGGGGGACAAACCGCCGGGCCGGGCGGGCATCGCGGCCGGCCACGACCGTCTGTTCCGCACCCAGTACGCCTCGACGCGCCTGGACGCGAGGATCGTCGCGGTCCGTCACCTGCGCCCCGGCCTGGCGACGGTCGAGGCCGAGTCGACGATCCTCACCGCCGCGGGCGCGCCCCTGGTGAAGACACACGCCTTGGCCATGGCGGAGCGGACCGCCACCGGGGACTGGCACCTCACCGCGTTCCACAACATGATCCCGGCGATCCCGAAGGAGACAGCCGCCGTGCCGCAGCCCACCGAGTCCGAACAGGCCCGTCCGAGGCTCCGCCACCTGGCGATCGTCGCCAAGGACCCGGAGAGACTGGCCGCCTTCTACACCTCGGTCTTCTCGATGGAACTCTTCCACCGGGACCCCGACGGCAGTTGCTTCCTCTCCGACGGCTACCTCTCCCTGGCCCTCATCAAGCACCGCCTCGACGGCGACACCCCGCTCGGCATGAACCACTTCGGCTTCCACATCTCCGACACGGAAGCCACCTCGGCGGCGCTGGTCGAAGCGGGCACGGACAAGCCCGCCGAACGCTTCACCGACCGCCCCTTCGCCGAGTACCGGGCCATGGACCCGGAGGGCAACTGGTTCGACCTCTCCGCACACGGATTCGGCGGCCCCCGACCCCCGTCCACCCCTGACGAGACCTGACCGTCCCCGCTCCTCCCCACCCGTGCCCGGCCACCACCGGGCACGGGACCGACCGGCCGGCCTGCACCAGGTGACGACGGGACCGATTGGCTAGCCTGCACCGCGTGATTCTCGAAGCCCTCGTACCCGGCCACGACATCCCCGTCGCCGTCCTCACCGAACTCACCTCCCTCTACGCCTCCCAGCACGAGTTCTTCTCCCTCAGCGGGGACTTCCCCGACGCCCACGACATCCGGCCGGAGCAGGTCGCGGCGGCGCTCACCGAGGAGATGGCACATCCGGGGGCCGAGGTGCTGCTCGCGCGGAGCGCGGGGCGGCTCGTCGGGGTCGCGATCACCCTCGCGCACCACCCCGACCCCACCGATCCGGATCCGTGGATCGGACTGCTGATCGTGGACGCGCGGGAGCGGCGGAAGGGGTACGGGCGTGAACTCGCGGCACTCGTCGAGGAGCGGTTCCGCCGCACCGGCCGAGACGCCACCCGCCTCGCCGTCCTCGACAACAACCCCCAGGGCCTGGCCTTCTGGACCACCCTCGGCTACGAGACCATCGGACACCGCGAGGACCGCCAACTGGGCCGCCCCTGCGCGGTACTGCGCAAAGCGCTGAACGGGAGGACCTGAGTCACGCCCGGGGCGGCTTGCCCTCTCCGTACAGCCAGTCCTTCCAGATGCCGCTGAAGTCCTTGTCCGGGGCCTTCTTCTCGACGTAGGCCGTGAAGTCGGCCGTGGACACGTTGGCGTGGCGGTGGGTGGCGGCCCAGCCCTGGATGATGTCGTAGAACGTGTCGTCGCCGACGGTCCGGCGGATCTTGTGCAGGACCATCGCGCCACGGTCGTAGACGGGCGGGTCGGAGATGTGGGCCGCGCTGGAGGGCTTGGCGGGCGGGAAGGCCCAGACCGCCTTGTTCTTCTCGGGGGTGCCGTAGTAGTCGCCCCGGTAGAGGGAGTTGAAGATCTCGTCGGCGCTCTCGCCGTCGTGGTCCTCCTGGTACAGCCACTCCGCGTACGTGGCGAAGCCCTCGTTGAGCCACATGTCCTGCCAGGACTTGGGCGTGACGGAGTCGCCGTACCACTGGTGGGCCAGTTCGTGGACGAGGATGCCGGTGTCCGGGGCGCCGGGGAAGACGGGGCGGGTCTGGGTCTCCAGGGCGTAGCCCGCGTCGTCGCCGCGGTCCACGATCGCGCCCGTCGAGGAGAAGGGGTACGGGCCGAAGTTGTACGCCTCCCACTCCATGATCTCGGGGATCTCGGACAGCACCTTCTTCGCGGCCGCGGTCTGCGTCGGGTCCACCGCCACGTACACGGGCAGGCCGTTCTTCGTCGTCGAGCGCATGATGACGTACCGGCCGATCGCGACCGTGGCGACATAGCTCGCCATCGGTTCGGCGGTGTGCCAGGTGAAGGTCCTGCGGCCGTCGGCCGCCGTCGTCTCGCTCGTCAACTCACCGTTGGAGACCGCCTGCAGGTCCTTCGGGACGGTGACGGCGATGTCGTACGTCGCCTTGTCGGAGGGGTGGTGGTTGCCGGGGAACCAGGCCATCGAGCCGGTGGGTTCACCCAGGGCGAGAGCACCGTCGGCGGTGCGCAGCCAGCCCTCCTGCGAGCCGTCCCGGTCGGTGAGCGTCTCAGGGGTGCCCGAGTAGCGGACCGTCGCGCGGAACGTCTCGCCCTTGTCGAGGTCGGTGTGCGGGCGCACGGTCAGCTCCTGGCCCGCCCGGTTCCAGCGGGCCTCCTTGCCCTCGACGGTGACGGCGGCGACGTCCATGCCCTTCAGATCCAGGTCGAAGGCGCTGAGGTTCTGGGTGGCCCGGGCGGTGATCTCGGCGGTGCCGTCGAGGTGGTGCGCCTTGGGGTCGTAGGAGAGGGTCAGGGCGTAGTGCGTGACGTCGTAGCCACCATTGCCCATCTTCGGGAAGTACGGATCCCGGACCCCGGTGGCCCCGGGCTTGCCGTGCACACCACCACCGCCGCCGCACGCGGTGAGGGTGAGCGCGAGAGCGAGGGCGAGGGCCGGGGCCGGAGCAAAGCGGACGGCGAGGGAAGATCGGGGCACACCAGCGATCCTACGAGGCCCCGGCAACCCCACCCGGGCCACGCACCCCGCCGAGGGCCCGGCCGGTGGGGCCGGGTCGCGCCCGCGCGGCGGAGCCGCATTGTCACAGCCCCGCGCCCCGGAGCCGTGTCCCCTCCCCCAGGCCCATGACACCATCACCTACGTGCTCGACATCGGCTACGCCCTCTCCAACCGCTTCCCGGACCCCCCGCAGACCGACTACCGCCGCGCGGACGTCCACGCGCTGCGGCACGACCTGTTCTGCGGTGACGTCTATCTCGCCGACGCCAAGGCGGACCGGGAGCTGTCCACAGCCTGGGGATGGGTGCCGGTGCTCGACTTCGCGTGGGCCCTGTGCGACATCGTGGAGCAGCTCGACCGGGACCCGCGCGGCAGCCGGGCCTCGCGCCCCCAGCACGCGGAGCTCGACTTCACCGAGTCGACGGACCGCATGCTCTTCGAGCGGCGCTTCGGCTGGGTGGACATCGAGGCCGACTGGATGCCGGGCGACGAGGAGCCGCTGACCTTCTCCCACTCCGCACTGCGCCGCGAGGCCCGCGACTTCCTGCACGACCTGATCGCCGACCTCACGGACCTGCACGACGACCTCGCCGAGAACCCGGCGATCTGGACCCTCCAGGCCCGCTTCCCCCGCGTGGACTGAGAGCGTTCCCCCGGACCGAGCGGGACCGAGTCGCTCCGTCCAGTCCCGTACCCCCGGCCTACTCTGCCGGTCCCCCGTCCACCCGCACCCCCAGCGCCGCGGCGAACACGGGCGCCAGGTCGAGCAACTGGCTCGGACTGATCACCGCCCCCGCCAGCCGGTCCACGCCCCGCGCGATGTCCAGCTCCGCCGCGTGGCGCAGGTCCACGTCCGTCAGGGTGGCCGCGGTCAGGTCCGCCCCCTTCAGGACGCAGTCCACGAACTCCACGCGCTCCAGCCGGGCGGCCCCGAAATCCGGCTCGACCAGCACGCATCCCTCGAAGACGACGTCCTTGAGCCGGGCCTTGCGCAGGTTCAGATAGTCGATCTTGCCGCCGCGGATCAGGACCCGCTCCAGCACCGCCCCGTGCAACTGCACCCCGCCCAGGCGGGCGTCCACCAACTCGACGTCGCGCAAGGTCGACTCGGCGAGATCGGTGCCCACGCCCCGTATGCCCGTCAGGACCGAGTCGAGCAGGCGCGCGTGGCGCAGTCGCGTCTCGTCCAGCGCGCACCCCGTCAGGGCGCAGTCCATGAAGGTCGCGCCCGCGCCGTCCTGCCCGGCGAAGTCCGCCTCCCGGAACTCCAGCCCGTCATAGTCCCCGTCCGGCTCCAGCTCGGAGCCGTCATGGGGTTCCAGCGGCGGCAGCCGCACCTCCGGCCGCCGCGCCCCCTGGCCCCGCCCGCCCGCCCTGCCCGCCGCTTTGCGCACCATGCCCCCCATCCTGCACTCCGCCACTGACAACGCCCCCGACCCGCGCCTGCGACCACGCACACCCCGCACCCGCGCCTTGACCTCGAGCGCGCTTGAGGCTGAACGCTGAGCCGCACCACGTCAGCGAGGGAGACCGTCATGCACGCCATCCGCCTGCACACCTTCGGCCCGGCCGAGAACCTCACCTACGAGAAGACCGAGGATCCCGAGCCGGGCCCGGGGCAGGTCCGTATCGCCGTGGCCGCGGCCGGTGTCCACCTCCTGGACGCCGCCCTGCGCGCGGGCGCCCGGGGCCCGGCGCCCGCCCCCACCCCGCTGCCCACGATCCCCGGCCGTGAGGTCGCCGGCACCGTCGAGTCCCTCGGCGCGGGCGTCGAAGGCCACTGGCTCGGCAGGCGCGTCGTCGCCCACCTCGGGTTCGCCCCCGGGGGCTACGCCGAACTGGCCGTCACCGACGTCGACCGCCTGCACGAGATCCCGGAGAACCTGGACTTCGCCCAGGCCGTCGCCATGATCGGCACGGGCCGTACGACGATGGGAATCCTCCAGTTCGCCGAGCTGGGCCCCGGCTCCGTGGCCCTGATCCCCGCCGCCGCGGGCGGTATCGGCACCCTGCTCGTGCAGTACGCCCGGCACACCGGTGCCACCGTGATCGGTCTCGCGGGCGGCCCGGAGAAGGTGGCCCTCGTCCACGAGAACGGCGCCGACCTGGCCGTCGACTACAAGGACGGCGGCTGGCCGGACCGCGTCCGCGCCCATCTGGACGGGAAGCCGGTCACCGTCGTCTTCGACGGCGTCGGCGGTGACGTCGCCCGCGCCGCCGTCGGCCTGCTCGGCCCCGGCGGGAAACACCTCGTCTTCGGCTGGTCCGGCGAGGGCATCCAGAACGGCGGCCCGCTGCTCGTGGAGGGGGTGTCCGAGCAGGTCCTCGGCCCCGTGATGCTGCGCGCGGCGGGCGGTCCCGACCCCGTCCGCACACTGGAGCTGAGGGCCCTCGCCGAAGCCGCCGCGGGCCGCCTCACCCCGGCCGTGACCCGGTTCCCGCTGGCCGCGGCGGCCGGGGCCCACCGGGCCCTGGAGACCCGCGCCACCCTCGGAAAGGTGGTTCTGGAGCCATGAATCGGGATCACCATCCGGAAAGATGCGATACATACCAATTCATGGTCTTCTGGGCAAGTGAGCCGCACCCGATCAGGTGAACGCGGCGCCCCTGGAACCCCCGAAGGCGCCGACTCCCGCCGCTGGTGGGGCCTGGTGGTCATCGCCCTCGCGCAGCTGATGGTCGTCCTCGACGCGACCATAGTGAACATCGCGCTTCCCTCCGCACAGCGCGCTCTGGGCATGTCCGACGGCAACCGGCAGTGGGTCATCACCGCGTACACACTGGCCTTCGGCGGCCTCCTGCTGCTCGGCGGCCGGATCGCGGACCTCGTCGGCCGCAGACGCACCTTCGTCTTCGGCCTCATCGGCTTCGCGACCGCCTCCGCGATCGGCGGCGCGGCAGCCAACTCCGTCATGCTCTACGGCGCCCGCGCCCTCCAAGGCGCCTTCGCCGCCGTCCTGGCCCCCTCCGCGCTCAGCCTGCTGACCACCACCTTCACCCAGCCGAAGGAGCGCGGAAAGGCCTTCGGTGTCTACAGCGCCCTCGCGGGCAGCGGCTCGGCGATCGGACTCATCATGGGCGGGCTGCTGACCGAGTACCTGAACTGGCGCTGGTGCCTGTACGTCAACATCCCCATAGCCGTCGTCGGGGTCTTCGGCGCGTTCGCCCTGTTGCCCGACCCCCCGGGCAACGCCCGCGCCCGGCTCGACATCCCCGGTGCGCTGCTCGGCTGCGGCGGACTGGTCACGATCGTCTACGGAGTCAGCGAGGCGGAGGCGCGCGGCTGGACGGACCCGCTGGTACTGGCCCTCCTCGCGGGCGGAGTCGCGCTGCTGACCGCGTTCGTGTACTGGCAGACGAGGGCCCCGAGCCCGCTGCTCCCGCTCCACATCATCAAGGACCGCACGCGCGCGGGCTGCTTCCTGACCATGGCCCTCGCCGTCATCGGCATGTTCGGCATTTTCCTGTTCATGACCTACTACCTGCAGGTCGTCCTCGGATACTCGCCCGTGTGGGCCGGCCTGGCCTTCCTGCCCATGACGGCCGCGATCGTCTTCTGTACGACGCAGATCTCGGCGCGGCTGCTGCGCCGCGTGGCACCGCGCGTGCTGATGGTCCCCGGAGCACTCCTCGCGGCCTCCGGGATGCTGTTCTTCACCCACCTCACGGTCGACGCCGACTACGCGGGCCGGCTGCTGCCCGGTCTGATCCTGATGGGCCTCGGCATGGGCCTGATCTTCATGCCGGTCTTCGCCACCGCCACCGCCGGGGTCGCCCCACAGGACTCCGGCGTGACCTCCGCGACCGTCAACACCTCACAGCAGGTGGGCGGTTCGATCGGTACGGCCCTGCTGAACACCATCGCCACCACCAGCGGCGCGGTGTACATCGCCGCGCACCTCACCAACCCCTCCCGGAAGGCCCTGATCGTCCGCGAGGGCGTCGTGCACGGCTACACGGTCGCCATCTGGTGGGCCGCCGGAATCATGCTCCTGGCCGGTCTGGTCGCGGGCCTCATGGTCACCGCGAGAACCCCCAGAAACGCGACCGCACCGGCCCCCGTGCCCGAGTCAGTCCCCTGAACCCAGCTCCCGCAGCGCCCCGTCCGTCAGCCGGTACGCCGTCCACTCGTCCTGCGGACGCGCGCCCAACGCCTCGTAGAACTCGATGGAAGGCCGGTTCCAGTTCAGGACCGACCACTCCAGACGCTCGTACCCGCGTTCGACGCAGATCCGTGCCAGCTCGGTGAGCAGCGCCTTCCCGTGCCCGCCGCCGCGCGCCCCGGGCCGGACGTACAGATCCTCCAGGTAGATCCCGTGCACCCCGCGCCAGGTCGAGAAGTTCAGGAACCACAGCGCGAAGCCGACCGGTTCCCCCGCCTCCTCCGCGAGATGCGCGAACGCGGCCGGCCGCTCCCCGAACAGCGCCTCGTGCAGCTGCTGCCGGGAGGCCTTCGCCTCGTCCGGCGCCTTCTCGTACTCGGCGAGTTCACGGACCATCGCGTGGATGACGGGGATGTCGTCGGGGGTCGCGGTGCGAATCATGGGCGCAGTTTCACACGCACGTGAAGGACCTCTCGTCGAGGCACAAGGACCTCTCGTGGAGGGACCGAGGTCCGCCCGGTGGTCAGTGCCGGCCTGCGACGCGGTCCGCCATCCGTGCGAGCCGCGACGACTGCGCACTGTGTGTGGTGAGTTCGCGGCGGTCTGCCGTGCGGTAGGTGGCGTACATGCCCTGCACGCCCAGCCAGCGAAACGGCTCCGGCTCCCACTTGCGGACCTTGTGGTCGACCCACGGGAGGGCGGTCAGGTCGGTGGGTCCCGCCTGGCCCGAGTCCTGCTGGATCAGGTCCCGCAGGGTGCGCCCGGCGAGATTCGTCGTCGCGACCCCGGATCCCACGTAGCCGCCCGCCCAGCCGAGGCCGGTGGAGCGGTCCAGGGTGACGGTGGCGCACCAGTCGCGGGGGACGCCCAGGACGCCCGACCAGGCGTGCGCCACCCGTACGCCGGCCAGCGAGGGGAAGAAGCGGACCAGGATCTCGTGGAGGGCGTCGATGGTCGCCTGCTGGGTGCGGCCGTCGTTGTCGGTGCGCGAGCCGAAGCGGTACGGGACGCCCCGGCCGCCGAGCGCGATGCGGTCGTCGGCGGTGCGCTGGGCGTACATGTAGGCGTGCGCCATGTCGCCGAGCGTCTCGCGGCCCTCCCAGCCGATCGTCGCCCACTGCTCGGGGGTCAGCCGCTCGGTCGCGATCATGGAGGAGTTCATGGGCAGCCAGGTGCGCTTCTGGCCCTTCAGAGAGGCCGTGAAGCCTTCCGTGCAGCGCAGGACGTAGGGGGCGCGCACCGTGCCGTACGGCGTGACCGCGTGCTTCGGGCGGATCTCCGTGACCGGCGTCTTCTCGTGGATCGTGACGCCGAGCGCCTCGGCCGCCGCCGCCAGCCCCTTGATGAGCTTCACCGGGTGCAGACGCGCCCCGTGCGGGGTCCAGGTCGAGCCGACCGCGTCCGCGACCCGGACGCGCTCGACGGTCTCCCGGGCGCCGTAGAGCTCGCGGTCCTTCTCGCCGTAGGAGAGCTCGTGCTCGTGGAAGGCCTTCAGGCGGGCCAGCTGGGCGGGCGTGTAGGCCACTTCGAGGACGCCGCCCTGGTGGACGTCCGCCTCGATGCCCTCTTCGGCGGTGACCCGGACGACCTCGTCGACCGTCTCGTTCATCGCCTTCTGGAGACGGACCGCCGCCTCGTGGCCGTGCAGCTTGGCGTACCGGTCCCGGCCCGCGATGCCGTTGTAGAGCCAGCCGCCGTTGCGCCCGGAGGCGCCGTAGCCGCAGAACTTCTGCTCCAGGACGGTGACGCGCAGGAAGGGGGCCGCCTTCTTGAGGTAGTACGCGGTCCACAGGCCCGTGTAGCCGCCGCCGACGATCACGACGTCGGCGGTCGCGTCGCCCGACAGGGGCTCGCGGGGCTCGGGCAGACCGTCGTCCGCGTACCAGAAGGAGATGCCGCCGTTGGTCGTGCCGCTTCCCGTGCTGCTGCTCATGGGCGGGACGTTAACCCCTGAGGGTGGCCAGTGTCTCCTTCGGATTCCATGCTTTTCCGCGGCCTCTGACCAGCGGATAGCAGCAGAGACCTATCAGGATCGATATGAAATGCCCGAAATCGGTGAAGGTGCGGCCGGTGAGCAGCGGCAGGCCGTAGACCGCGAGGATGACCGCCAGATAGAGGTACCGCCACGGCACCGCGACGCGGTACGTGAGGACCCCGATGACGCCCGCCAGCGCGTAGCTCACGCCGATGTCCAGGGTGTCGACCGCCGAGTGCGGCGCCGCCCCGCGCCGGATCGCGCCCAGCAGCGCTCCCTCGCTGATCAGCGTCGCCAGGACGTGCGCGGCCACCGCGACCGCCAGCCAGCGCAGGGTGCCCAGCCAGCGCTCCGCCTGGGCGTGGAAAGCGGTGAACAGGACGGCGTACGGCAGCCAGAGACCGCCGTCGATCCACATCGCACTGGTGATCAGTACCCGTACGGGGTTGTCCGACAGCTCGTGGATGTTCGTGGACCGCTGGCGCAGGAAGTCCTCTTCGAAATCCGGAGTCATGTGGTGCAGAGCCACTGTGGTGACGAAGAGGATCGCCAGCCACACGTAGGTGCCGGGGGCACTGCGTAGGTAGCTCCCGGCGCGGTGCAGGGCCCCGTCAATGCGCATGGGCCTCCTCACCGCCGCGCATAGGCTCGGCTCTGTGATCGACGTTCCGGTGGGTCTGGCCGCCTCCCAGGCCAAGTACAACGGAGCGGCGGGGCGCGCCTTCGTCGCAGGGCTGCCCGCGCGGGCCGCGCACTTCCTGGAGCGCTGGGAGCTGCGCCTCGACGGCCCCTCCATGCACGGTGTCACGGCGCTGGTCCTGCCGGTGCTGCGGGCCGACGGCACCCCGGCCGTGCTCAAGCTCCAGCTCCTGGACGAGGAGAGCGCGGGTGAGCCGGCCGCCCTGCGTGTCTGGGACGGTGGCGCGGCCGTACGCCTGCTCGTCCACGACGAGGCCACCTGCACCCTGCTGCTCGAACGGCTCGACCACACCCGCAGGTTGACGCACCTCCCCGACACACGCGAGGCCGCCCTGGTCGTCGCGCGGCTGCTGGCCCGGTTGACGGCCGTGCCGGCGCCGGAGGGGATGCGGCGGCTCGGTGACATCGCGGAGGCCATGCTGGAGCGGGTGCCGGGGGCCCTGAAGCTGATCGCGGACCCGGCCGAGCGTCGTCTCGTCGAGGACTGCGCGGCGGCGGTGCGCGAGGTGGCGACCGAGCCGGGTGACCGTCTCCTCCACTGGGACCTCCATTACGACAACGTCCTTCAGGACCTCCGAGACCTCCAGGACCTCCAAGACATCCAGGACCCCGACGGTCTCCAGGACGGGGACGCCCGCTCAGTCGGCCGCGGGCCCTGGGTCGCCATTGACCCCAAGCCGCTCGCGGGCGACCCCGGCTTCGACCTCTGCCCGGCGCTCGGCAACCGCTTCGAGCCCGCCGAGATCCGCTGGCGCTTCGACGCGATGACCGACGTCATGGGCCTGGATCGCGAGCGGGCCCGTGCCTGGACCCTCGGTCGTGTTCTACAGAACACTCTGTGGGACATCGAGGACGGCCGCCCGCTGGAGGCGGTCCAGCTGGAGATCGCGCGTCGACTGCGGGGCGCCCCGCGCGGAGCCTAGGCCCTGTCGTCCTTCGGCTCAGGCCCCGTTCGCGAGGGCGCGTCCCAGTGCCAGCGGATCGGCCTGTCCGTTCAGTTCGCCGTGCAGTGCCATCGCCAGTTCGGGGCGGGCCAGCAGACCGTCTGCCGCCGGGTCTCCGGCGGCCCGTGCCGCGAGGCCGAGCCCCACCCAGGTCTCGGGGTCGCCGTCGCCCCGGTCGATGCGCGCACGGAACGCGCCCAGGGCCTCGGCGGTGCGGCCTTCCACCAGCGCGATGTCCTCGAGGCGCGCGCCGGCGACCACCGCGCCGGGGTCTTCCCGCAGCGCCGCGAAGCCCGCGGGGTCCGCCAGCAGCCATCGCAGCAGCACGGCCCGGGTGTCGATGCCCCGCGCCGGACTTCCGGGGACGGGCACGGGTTCGGGCTCGTCCGTCGTCCTGGGCAGCGGGTTTCCCTCGGCCCAGGCCGACGCGTGGGCGCGGAGTGTCCCCGGCGCGGGCCGCAGATGGCAGGCGCGCCAGGTGGCACGGTGGTCGGCGACCGCCAGAGCGGCGGCGGCCCGGGCCCGCGCGTCGACCGGTTCGTCCAGCCAGGGCTCGATGCGCCGCGTCAGCTCGGCCACCAGCCGCCGCCCCAGGTCGTTGAGCCCGTCCGCCGAGCCGACGGCGCGCAGCGCGTACGCGGTCTGGCTGCGCCACAGCGCGAACTCGAACTGTCCGAGGGCGTGGCCGCGCCGCCGCCAGAACGCGGTGACGCCGAAGAAGGCGTACACGCCCTGGAGCAGCCCGCCCAGGGGACGGGGGTCGTCGCGCCAGGGGGCGTAGTGGAGCCGGGTGCCCTGGTCGTCGTACAGGGTGAACAGGTGCATGAACGCGCTGAGCTTGTTGTGCTGGAACTCGTGCACCAGCGTCGAGGCGAACTGCTCGGCGTCGTCCGGGGCCGATGCCAGGGCGGTGCCGAAGGCGTCGCCCGAGGACGCGCTGTGCGGCCGGAACCTCTCGGCGCGCGGACGGGGCACCACCGACACCAGCCCGCCGGCCAGCGCCTCGGCCACCTCGGTGTCGGCGCGCCGCAGGATGTCCCAGGCGGGGCCGAACAGTTCCTGCCACTCGGCGGCGGAGTCGATCGGTTCCACCCCGGCCGGTCCGCGCAGGTCGCGGTAGGGGTCGGTGTCGTCGAGAAGCAGGGTGCAGCCGTCGGCGCGCAGCTCGGTCAGGGCATGCCAGTCCGGCCCCCCGAGTGGGCGCCCGGCGATCCGCACGGATCCCGCGGAGGCGCTGACCTCGGCCACGTCCCAGTCCGCCCGGCCGGGCACCCGCATCGCCCCGAGCGCGGGCAGGACCACCCAGCCGTGGCGGACCGGGACGTCGGTACGGAACTCCAGGCCGACGCGGACGGCCGCGGCGGCGGCGATCGCGTGGAGGTGCCCGGTGTCCACCCAGAGGGGTGCGTCGTCCTGGGCCGTCCCGCGCAGCCGGCGCAGCGTGTGCGCCGCCCACACGCCCACGGCCGGATACGCCAGCAGGTCTTCCACCGTCTCCTTGGACACGGCCCAGGCGCGCGACAGCAGCTTCCAGCCGTCCGGCGAAGGGGGCAGGGGGCCGACCGGTGCCGTCGCGGCCGAGTCCAGCAGGGCCCGGACGACGAGCAGCCGCCAGCTCCGCTCGCTCACCCGCAGACGGTCCACCGTCGCGGGGCCGCCCCCACCGCACAGCAGTTCGTCGAACGACTGCGACGGCAGGACATGGGGCAGGGCGTGTGACAGAACGTGGGGCAGGGCGTGGGACCGGGCCGTCTGACGCACCTCTCGCGCCGCTACGCGTCGCGCTGCGGGTTGTAGCCGCCGAGGCTGCTCGCGGGGTCGTCGATACGGCTGAGCAGTCGGCGCATGGAGCCCTGCGCGGGCGGCAGGTCCAGCTGGGGCCAGGCGTCCAGCGGAACGTCGCTGAGGTCGATCAGCTCGGACTCGACTCCGGACTTCTCCATGGCGGCGCCCCTGTGACAGTGAGGTGATGCGAACAATGCCTTAGATATCACTGAATATGGCGTTTCCAGGGATTTCAGGCTACTTGGGTGACCCTATTGCATCAAAGCCGTCACGCAGGGCCACAGCGCGGAATCGGCCCGGATCGAGTGACGGAAGGGCGGTGGGAGCACGGGCGGTGCGGGTAGAGAGCGGGTGTGATTGAACTCGCTGAACTGATCGAGGAGTTGCGCAGGGAACTGACCGTGGCCCGGACGGCCGCGGAGGGGGAGGATCTGTACTTCGAGGTGGGTCCGGTGGAGCTGGAGGCGGCCGTGGTCGTGGAGCGGTCGGCGACGGCGGGCGGCAAGATCCGTTTCTGGGTGGTCGAGGCGGGCGCGGACGGGCGCGTGGCGGACAGCGTCACGCACCGGGTGAAGCTGACCCTCGACCCGCGCACCCACAGCGGCGGCGGACGGGCCCCGTGGGTGGGCGGGACCGAGGCCGAAGGGGAGCGCTGAGGCGTGGCGGCACAGGATCCGCGCCTCGGACTGGATCCGGTCCGGGTGGCGGAGGTGATGGTGCGGCCGACCTCGGGGCGGGGTCCCGGGCGGCGCGGTTCCGGCTATCGGGTGGGTCCCTGGTGGGTGCTCACGGCCGCACACGTCGTCCGTGACGCGACAACGGGAACCACCCTCGTACGGTTCGAGGCCGACCGCGCCGACGAGTGGACCGTGGCCGCCCGGGTGGTACTGGCCTCCGACAGCGCCGACGTGGCACTCCTGGAGCTCGAAGGACCCGCGCCGTACGGCGTCCAGGTGGCGGGGATCGAAGCACCCTCGTACGGGGCCGTGGCCGACGCGGACCTCGTGCTGCCGTGCAGCGCCATGGGCTTCCCCCGGTTCAAGCTGCGCTCGGACCGGGGGCGACGGCTCGACGACGGCTCGCCGTCCCAGTACCGCGACTCCTGTCACGCGACGGGCATGACCTCGGTGCTGTCCAACCGCCGCGAGGGCACGCTCGAACTCGCCGTCACCCCGCCCGAGTCGGACGCCGAGCCGGACCGGTCGCCCTGGGAGGGCATGTCGGGCGCGGCGGTCTGGCACGACGACGCGATCGTCGGCCTGGTCAGCGCGCACCACCGCACGGACGGCCTCGGCCGCCTCGCCGCCGTCCGCGTGGACCGCTGGTACGAGCTGTTGACCAGGTCCGAACTGGCCCTGCTGCACAAGTACGCCGGCCTTCCCGCGTCGGCTCCCGAGCTGCCCCGCTTCCCGTCCGTACCGGCCGGCACCGCGGGCCCGGTCAGCCTGGCGGAGCTCCGCGACGACCTGCCGCTGCGCGAACTCGAGGGCCTGGTGAGCGCGTTGACGGCACTGCCCACGGTGAGCGACCGCACCACCCTGGCCCTGGTCCTGGGCGGCATCAACCCGGCCGTCGCGGCCATGAGTCCGAGGACACCGGCACTGAGACCGGACGTGTTCGGGATCCTGCGGACCTGCCTTCGCTACCCGGGGACCCTGGACCAACTCCTGGAAGCGATACGGTTGGTGGAGGGCGACTCCGCCGGGGTGGCCCGCATGGACGAAGAGGCGGTGGAGTTGTCCCGGCGCCACCGTCGAGCCGATGAGAGCCGCTGACCTGATATCGCGCCGCCCCGCGGGCGCGGGGTTTCATCCTCCGCGCAGCGGGCCATTATCAGGAGGATGTGAGCAGCCCGCATCCACAAACACAGCCGGGGGGAAGGGGTTTGGCCGTCATGGAGCCGTCTGTGGCCGCCGTCGAGTCCAGCCTGGTCGATCTCGCGGGGGTATCTCTTGAAACGCTGCGCTCCATTGACCGCCGAGTTCTCGCCGCGTCGCTGGAGGAGCTGCAGCAACGCATCGACCTGCCGCAGGCCAGTGTCAGCGACTTCAACCCCGCGGAGCGTTTCGACTGACGACGCCAGGGCCGCCCATGAGTGCTGAGCCGTCCCCGCCCCATCATCACCTGCCTGCCGCCGCGCTGGCCGAGCTGGCCCGTGGCGAAGGCGATCCGGCCACCTTGGACCTCCTGCTCGAAGCCGAACGCAGCCGCCGTCTGCTGCTGTTGCGGATGCTCGACGACGCCATGGACACCGGTCCCGCCTGGGACCTCCTCAGCGAGGCGCAGCAACGTTCGCCCTCCGTCGTCGACGAACTGCTGATGTATCCGCAGACAGGAATGTGGCTGGCCACCGCGTTACGTCGGCTGCGCGGGTCGATTCCGCAGGACGAGCCGCCGCTGTGGGTGGTGCTCGGCCATTTCTCGGCGCTCGCCGCCGTGGCGGCGCTACGCGCGGAGCTGGACTTCAGCATCGAGGTCCCGGTTCGGCACGGCCGGGTGCCGCTGCCGACCCTCGGCTGTGCGGTACTGCCGACGACCGAGCCGTGGACGACGGCCACCGTGCGCGCCGAGGGCGGACGCGCGGTGGTGGAGACGGCCGACGCCACGATCGCCGTACCGCCCGCGCCCGGGTCGGCCGGACCGGGGTGGCACCAGGTGCGCAGACTCGCGGTCGGCCCCGCCGGGCGACAGCTCGACGTGGCACTGGACGACCTGGACCCGTATCGCACGTATCCGCAGCCGACCGAGCCGCGCCCGCTGTCCGAGGAGGCGGTGACGCAGTGGCGGCAGGAGCTGGAGCGGGCCTGGAGGGTGCTGCTGCGGGAACTGCCCGGGACGGCCGAGGCCATGCGGCGGGGGGTGTTCTCGCTGACTCCGACCCCGGCAAGGGAAAGGTTTCGGCCGCGCAGCGTGACGTCCGGGGACGCCTTCGGCGGCATCGAGGCCTCCGAACCCGACGACGCCGTTCAGCTCGCGGTCACACTCGTGCACGAGTTCCAGCACACCAAACTGGGCGGCCTCCTGCACCTGACACCTCTGCTGACCGACAGTGCCGACGCGAGTACGGAGCTGTGGTACGCGCCCTGGCGCGACGACCCCCGACCTCTCGACGGGCTGCTCCAGGGCATCTACGCGTTCGTGGGGATAGCCCGCTTCTGGCGCGCCCACCGGGAAGAGGCCGACGCCCAGCAGGCCATCGCGCACTTCGAGTTCGCACTGTGGCGGACCCATGTGGCCACGGCGCTGGAACAGGTCCACCGCCATCCGCGCCGCACACCGCTCGGCGCCGCCCTGCTGGACACCCTGCGCGGCCACTGCGCGCAGTGGCTCAAGGAGCCGGTTCCCGAGGAGCAACTGGCCCTGGCCCGGCTGTGTGCCGCCGACCACGTCGCCCGCTGGCGGGTCCACCACCTGCGGCCCCCCGCGCCCGCGGTGGAGGAGGCCGTACGCGCCTGGCTGGCCGGGGCGAGCGGACCGCCCGCCGCCCTGGCGGCCGAGCCCGACCTCGTCCCCGACCTGTCCGCACGCTGGCTGGACAGCATGGCCATGCTCGCCCGCCACCACCTCAGCACCACTCCCGACGAACGACCGCCGTCCGAAGACCCCGAGAAGGCCGCGGCCCACGTCACCGGAGCCCTGCCCGGCGACGCACTGCTGGCGGCGGGAGACCCCACGGCGGCCCAGCACGCCTACCGGGCCCACCTGGCCGTCGAACCCGAGCGGGCAGGCGCCTGGGCGGGCCTCGGGCACGCCCTGAAGGCGGCGGGCACGGAACCCGCGGCGGCCCACCTGCTCTGCCACTGGCCCGAGCGGGCACGGACGGTCCACCACGCCGTGTTACGCGCTACCGGTACCGCACCGGACCCCGTCCGCCTGGCCGCCTGGCTCGCCTCACCCACGGGTTCGCGGTAGCCACCGGCGGTCGCGCGGCCTTGACCCTCACCTCACAACGGCATCGGGTCGATGTCGCAGTTGGCCCGCTTCATCGCCCGGGTCTGCAGCGTCGCCGGGTGCGGCGCGGGCTCGGCGGAGCGCAGCCGGGGCCCGTCGAGGACCCGCTCCATCCGCTCCAGTGTGGCCGCGTGCAATGCCGCGCCCTCCGATTCCTGGCCGACGGCGATGAGGTCGAGGGAGAGATTGGCCGCGCACACCAATGTGGTGGGGTGGTCCTCGCCCAGTCGCTCCCGGCACAGCTCCACCGTCTTCTCGCCAAGTTGGCGGGCCTCGGCCGACTGTCCCTGCGCGCTCAAGTCGCTCGCCAGGTTGATGGCACAGGCAAGCGCGATCGGATGGCCCGCCCCGAGGCGTTCGGTCAGCGACTCCAGCGCCTTCTCGTCCAGCAGCTTGGCCTCCTGCACCCGGCCCAACAGCCGCAACGTCACAGCGAGGTCGATGTCGGCCGCCAGGACGTGCGGGTGGTCGGCCTGGAACAGCCTGCGGTAGCGCTCGCGCGCCTTCTCCCCGCGGTCGCGGGCCGCCTCCAGCTCACCGTTGTGCCGCAGCGCCACCGACAGGGCGAGGGATGCGGTCAGGGACTCGGGGTGCGTGTCGCCGTACCGACGGGTGAACTGGTCGAACGCCTCGCGTGCCAGGACCAGCGCGGTGACCGGGTCGCCCTCCTTGCGGGACGCCTCACTGAGCTGGCGCACGGTACCCAGCGTCGAGGGGTTGCCGGCCCCGAA
Organism: Streptomyces olivochromogenes; assembly: GCF_001514115.1. GTDB lineage: Bacteria > Actinomycetota > Actinomycetes > Streptomycetales > Streptomycetaceae > Streptomyces > Streptomyces olivochromogenes. The sequence continues at coordinate 146,252 of NZ_KQ948458.1, read as the reverse complement.
GACCGCGCGGAAACCGTCGACGACCGCCTGCTGCAGGGACCGCGCGCCGACGTAGTCGCCGGTCTCCCGCACGTCGACGGCGATGCTCGCCTCGGTGATCAGCGACTGCTGGTGGTCACGTCCGAACAGCCGGGCCTTCAGGGCGTGCGTGTGCTGGTCCAGTTCCAGCGCGCGCTGGAACTCGCCGACCAGCCGCAGGCTCACCCCGAGGTTGTGGGCCCTGTCCAGCGTGGTGGGATCGTCCTCGCCGAAGGCACGGCGGGCCCGGTCGTAGGCCGCCTCGTCCAGCTCGGCCCCGGCGGCGAAGTCCCCCTGGACGCGTCGCACGGCGGCTTCCAGGTTCAGCGTCTCCAGCGCGTCCTCACGGGTGTCCTCCCGGTCCGCGGGCGCGGTGCGGGCGTAGACGTCCTTGAGCTGGGCGACGAGCTGCGAGGCATCGTCGTAACGGCCCACCTTGAGATAGACGAAGCTCAGCCACCATGCCATCAGCCGCGTCTGCTGGTCCTCCTCGCCGAACAGCTGCCGCCAGGTCTGCCAGGCCTGCTCCATGAACTCGCGCGCGACCTTGTGGTCCCCCCAGTACCACAGGTACTTGGCGACGTTCATCACGAGCTCGCGCACCCACGGCTGGTCGGACTCGACGGCGCCCGAGGCGATGACATGGCCGTAGAGCTCGGCGTAGCGCGGCCAGTTGGCCGACTGGTTGGGTCCCTTGGGGTCGGAGGCCGCCAGAAGGGTGTGCGCCCCACTGCGCATGCGCTGCTGTTCCTCGGGGGCCATGCGGTTGATCAGCACGGCCTGGACCAGGCGGTGCATCTCGATCGAGTTGGTCCGGTGATCGATGCGGGCGAGGGAGTAGCGGTTGATCTCCCGGATGGCGCGGGCGAGCCGCATCGGGTCGTTGAGGGCCCGGTCGAGTTCGGGTTCGATCCTGGAACCGCCGAGGCCGGAGAAGATCGAACGGGAGATGGGGTCCGGCGCGAAGTACGAGCACAGCTGGAGCAGCCGCAGGGCGGCGAGGCTGCGTGTCTCCAGGTGGTCCAGGGAGACGTTCCACGCGGCCGCGACCGGAAGCTGGTAGTCCGGGGGCGGGGAGACCTCGAGGAGTTCACTGCGCTTGTCCTCGAACAGGCGCAGGTACTCCGACACCGGCATCCCGGTCTCCGCACGCCATGCGGCGGCCTGTTCCAGGGCGAGGGGGAGGTCACCGAGGGCCTCGGCGAGGCGGTCCGCCTCGGCATCGTCGAGGTCCCCGGGGGACCCCGAGCGGCGCAGCAGCTCCTTGCTTTCCTCCCGGGTGAAGACGTCGACCTCCAGGGAGGGGCCGACGACGCTCCAGCGCCGGTTGCGCGAGGTGACGAGGATGGTGCCGCTGCCACCGGTGGGGAAGTAGTCACGGACGCGCTCGGGACTGTCGGCGTTGTCGAAAATCAGCAGCCAGCGGGAGTACGGCCGCCCCTCGCGCAGCGCCTCGCGCACCGCGGGACCGGCGATGTTGGCCTCGGGGCTGGTGCCGAGGCCGAGCCGCTGGGCGAGTTCCACCAGGGACTGGCCGATCTGGCCGGGGCGCTCGGCGGGGATCCACCAGACGACGTCGTACTCGGACTGGTGCCGGTAGGCGTACTCGATCGCCATCTGGGTCTTGCCGACACCGCCCATGCCGTGGATGGCCTCGGGCAGCACGGTGGTCGTGCCTTCCTGAAGGCGCTCCCGCAGTCGTTCCAGAAGGTCCACGCGGCCGGTGAAGTTCGGATTGCGCGGGGGGATGTTCCCCCAGATGCGCGGCTGCGTCGAGCGCGCGCGCTCCACCGCGGGCTGCTGCGTGGTCGCCATGGTCGTGGCTCCTTCTGAAGTTGTCTCGGGCCCCCTCGGGGCGTGTGCGGCATCCCGGTGGGCCCGGGTGGCGGGGTCCTGATGCCGCGTGTGGGTACGTGCGTCCTTGCCCAGGTTGACCGTGTTCTGCCGGTCGTACGCGCGCAGCGCCCGCGCGAGACGCTCGGCCTGGGGCAGGAAGCGTCCGGACAGGGCGCGCAGCGCGGCCAGTTCGATGCGCAGGAACGCCACGTTCCGGGGGGTCACGGGCGACAGGCCGGTCGTCTCGAGAACTTCGTCCGCGGCGGGCAGCAACGGTTCGGACCCCTCCGGGACCGCCATCAGCACCCGTACGTCGTGCAGCACGCGGATGGTGTCCCGGCGGCGGGCCAGCGCCAGTAACTCCTGGCGGATGTTCGGGCCGAAGGTGAAAACCACGTCGGCCGCGCGCTCGGCATCCGCACCCGCGGGCCGCACCAGACCGCTCATCAGCAGCTCGGTGAGGTGGGCGGGTCCGGCACCCGGCACCGAGGCCGTCAGGGCGCTCATGACGGGCAGCGTCAGAGGAGCCGCCGCGAGGCGGGTGGCGAGCGCGAACGCGGTGGGCGAGGCGGCGGCCCTGAACTCCGACACGCGCTCCCACGGGGGTACGGCGCTGGCGGGGTCGGGCACGTCGTCGACCCAGGGCACGGCACGCGCGGCGTCCGGCCGCCGCTTCCAGTCACGGGCCCGCACGCCCGACATCTCCACGCCCTCGGAGGCCCGGCCCGTCACCAGGTCGACCCAGCCGGTGAGGGAGTGACCGGTCCGCTCCAGGACCGGGACGGGCACCACGCCGGCCCGTGCCGCTCTGTCGTCGTCCACGGGTTCGAGGGGCGAGGTGCGCAGTTCCCAGCGCAGGGACTCGTTGGGCGCCCAGGGGCGCGCGGAGCCCAGGCGCATGCGGTAGACGTCCAAGCCGGTACGGAACCAGAGCCGTTGGGGCAGCAGATGCAGGACCGCGATCGGCTCGGAGCGGCCCAGTTCACGCAGCAGCGGCAGCACCGCGTCCGAACGCCAGCCCGCGGCCAGCCCGTCGGTCAGCACCAGCACCACCCGGTGTTCGCCCACGGGCGGGGGAAGGTGCTCCAGCCGGATCCGGCCCGGCTCGGTGTCGTCCGAACTCAGCAGCCGTAAGCGGGTGATCGGGCCCAGTGACTCCTGGCGGGCGAGTTCGTCGGCCAGTCGGGTGACCGTCTCGTCCCAGACCCGCATGGTCACGTAGTCGTCGACCACGAGCAGTACGTCCGGGCGATCCGCGGAAGAAGCCTGCCCGAGGCCACGCAGAGCGTGCGACAGCACGCCGAGTGACGCATCGTCAGACGGTGATGCCGATGGTGGTCGTGGACCGTCGTCACACTGCATAAGCGCCCTCAGAACGTCCGGTCATGCCCGACGACGGAGGGAGCACCGAGGAGGAGTCCCGCAGTCCGCGGGCATGCGTGACATCCACGTGCCAAGCCTGGCAGTGGTCTGCTTGCGGTGCAACATGGCAGGCCACAGGAGACGGCAGAAGGGTCCGAAAGTCAATCGCCGGATGGTACTTGCCCCCTGTGGACAGCCGGTGGCTCTGTCTCGTCAATAGCGTGACAGTCGGCGATGGCGTGTGCAAGACCGTGGGGTGTCCGCCTCCGCTCGCCGGTCGGAGGCCCGTCCCGGGCCGTCGGGGCATGACGGCCTACACCGGTCCGGGCGGACTCGGCTTGCGCTCGGGGTCGTCGAGCAGAATGGCCAGATGGCGACCCACGTGCCCGTCCCAGGCACCGGGGCCGAGGGCCAGCGCGTCCTTGCGCCACTCCCCGACCCGTTCCGCCAGGCTGCCCAGCCCCCGGTCCTGCAGAATCTCGCCGATGGCGTCCTGGAACTTCGGGTCCGCGCAGTCGCTGCGGTGCCAGATCATCGCGGGCACCCCGGCCCGCAGGCCGGCGAGGATCTCGCGGCGGCCGGTTCCCGAGTCGTCACCGGGGGGCTGACTGAGCACCAGGCACACCGCGTGCCGGTCCTCCTTCAGTTCACGCTCCAGGTGGAAGAAGTACGCCTCGTCCTCCGCCGGGCTGCTCCAGTGCGAGTGACTGTCCGCCGGGCGCTCCCGCAGCTGCCGCCACTTGTGGTGCCAGGGCCGGTGCCAGGCGGCCCGCTGCAGGCGCTCGATGCTGCGCACCACCACCGGATAGTCCATGACGAGCGGGGTCGGGGCCTCGGAGCCGGACTCCTTCGACCACCACTCCACCGGCTCGTTCAGCAGTTCCCAGGGCAGGATGAACTCGAGGATCACCGGCTGCCGCAGGTCGGCCCACTTCTCCTCGGCCTCCTCGATCAGCCGCTCCACCGCGCCCGGGAGCTCCTCCCGGCCCAGGTGGACCGTCTCACCGCGCACGGGGTGCCATCCCTCGGAGTCGGACTGGCGCCAGTGCGAGAGGTAGTACCGGTCCGTCTCGATCCGGTCCGGCTCGAACTGGATCATCAGATACGCGGGGACGAGGGAGGGCGCGGGCTGTGGAAAGTCCGAGTGCTGCCAGTCCGAGAGCAGTCCCTCCATGCCCAGAGTGAGGGCCTGGGTGCGGTTGAAGCGGCGCAGCACCTCGGCGGCGTCCGCCTGGCCGTCCTCCATCAGCCGGTCGGCCGACAGCGCCAGGAAGGCCATGCTGGGCGGGAGTTCACCGGCCGGGGAGTTCTCGCCCGCCAGCCGCAGGAAGACCTGCCACCCCGTCTGGCACCACCCGGGCAGCTCCTGGACGCGGGACCGGCTCGCGCGGCGCGCCATGACGGCCAGGTCCGTGGAGCCCATCGCCAGCAGGACGGGCCGCAGGTGACCGAGATCGGTGTTGTTGAAGAAGTCGACGGCCTCCCACTCGTCCACGAGCGGCCACAGCTCGGCGACCGTCGCCGACTGCTGTTCCACGTACTCCAGCGACCGCACCAGGCAGGCCAGGCCGTCGCCGACGGTGGTGCACTCCTTCACCACCTGCAACAGCCAGGGCCTCAGCCGGTCCCCGCCGAAGGGTTCCACGGGCGCGGCCAGTTCACCGGCCAGCAGATCCCGCCAGACCTCGCGGCTGCTCCCCTGGCTCACCGTGGCCGACCCCTGCAACGCGTCCACGATGGAGACAATGAGCTCGTTGCGGACCCGATCCGGACTGCGCCCTCTCACCCCGTTACCTCCACACAGCTGGCGCGGCACCCTGATGGTGCCCAACAGGGTAAGGCCGTAAAGCGGGGCACGGCAGGGAAAAGCACGGGCACCACCGCGGGATGCCCCTGTTGTTCGCGCTGTTGGAGCCCCCTGCCGGATTCGAACCGACGGCCTTCGCTCCACAAGTTCCCCACGACAGTCCAACGACCAGGGGTGCAGCGGCCCGGCCCGGCCTGCGAGGTGCGGTTTCGTCCACACCCGCGCCACCTGGAAGCTGAAGGCCACGTGCAGCTCGGTCACGGCAAGGTGGTACGCGAGGACCACAAGGTGATCTACGGGGCAGACCTGCCGTCAACGCCCCCACGGTCCATGATCGCGGAGGCGTTGTCCCAGGTGGTTCACGGAGCCCCCTGTCGGATTCGAACCGACGACCTTCGCTTTACAAGTTCCCCCCAACAGCCCAACGACCAGGGGCGATGCCGTCCGGCCTGGCCTGCGAGGTGCGCGGCTAGTTCTCCCGATACGGCAATGTGCACGGGTGTTGCCGTCAAAGACTGCCGTCACGTCACGGGTGTTGAACAGCACGAAAGAGTTCAGCAGCGCAGCAAAGAGTTCAGCATGTAGTTCAGCAGCGCGGTGAACCGTTCAGCGCCATAAGGTACATCTCTGGATGTTTCGACCTGCCTACGTCGTTGCAGGCCGTTTCCGAGTGATTCTGATGCCGCTGTCAGGCGAACTGTTCAGCGACAGTCGAAAGTTCAGCTGCGCTTCATAAGGTCAAGTGCGCAGGCCACTGTTCAGTAGCGCCGCATGGCGGAAATCGTTCGATCGGGGGTGCTGTGTCGAGTGGTTGCACGAACGCTCGGACGGATGTTGCCGCGGGTGCGGCCGATCGGTGGACCTCGCGGACCGCGGCAGTGCGGCGTGCTGTCCACACCGCCGCGCATGTCGGGCAACCAGGACGACTCGTTTTCCTCAACGCGAAGCATCACACCGCACTGCGGGTGACGACGGTGGAGCCGCGTGACGCATCGCGGTGGGACGCCGAGGTGAGGCCCCTGCCCGATCCCGCCGTCACCGCCGATGACCTCCCAAAACACCACAGCCGCGCCCTGCACACCAAATTTTTTGCCCATCAGGAAAGTTCAATCACGAACTAATCACTTTCCGTACCTTCGCGGCAACCACACAGGTCCTTCACTGGTCACCCACGCGCAAACACAGCAGAAACCCGTGGGGAGCACCATGAGCCAGCAGCAGTACCCCCAGCCCCAGCAGCCCGGCAGCAACGGGCTGGCCACCACCGCACTCGTCCTCGGCATCATCGCCGTCGTAGTCAGCTTCATCCCTGTCCTGAACGTCGTCGTCTGGCCGCTCGCGATCCTTGGCATCATCTTCGGCGCCATCGGCCTCTCCAAGGCGGGCAAGGTCCGCAAGGGCAAGGGCGCCGGCATCACCGGCCTCGTCACTTCGGCCGTAGCGATCATCATGTTCTTTGCCATGAACGCCCTGTTCTTCTCCGCCGTCGACAAGGCCAGTAAGGAGCTCGACAAGTCGTACGACTCCACCACCGTCGGCGGCGGCAAGTCCAAGACCGGCGGCGCCAAGGAGTCCGAGGTCATGAAGGACTTCAAGGTCACTAAGTGCGACGTGGTCACCGGCGACTTCGGCATCAAGGAGATGGCCATCCACGTCGACTACGCCAACAACGGCGACCGCCGATACTCGTACTTCGTAGAGGGCGAGGTCCTGGCCGACGGCAAGAAGGTCAACGACTTCATGTCAACCGCCGAGAACCTCGCCCCGGGCCAGAAGTTCACTGACAAAAACGCTGGTGCGCTGGTGAACGCGGACGAGATCAAGGACGCCAAGAAGCTCGAGTGCAAGACCATCAAAGCGTCCCGAACTGACTTCTGATCGCTGACGTCGCACGACGCCGACCACCATCTGCAGGCCTCGCCGCGCACCCCGCAGCGGCGGGGCTCGCTGCATCATGGAGACCATGGAGTCGCAGCGGCACGGGCGCCGGCCGGGCTGAAGCGGGGCGGAGACATGACCGCAGGCCCGGCCGAGGGCCGGGCCGCGCGCGGGGAGCGGAGCGAGTCTCAATGACGGAGTCAAGCCGCTTGCGTGGCAGGCGGGGATAGACACGCAGACTGAAACAGATCAGGCAGGTGCTGAATCCAGTGCCTGCCTGATCTGCTGTTTCGGCTGTCGGGGTGGCGGGATTTGAGCCCACGACCTCTTCGTCGGTTACGAACGCCCCAAGTAGCCGCACCGTCGGGTGTCTGCGCACTGAACAGATCAGTGCGCAGATCCTCGATTCCAGCTGCGCAGAGAAGAGTTTAGTGCCCAGGTCAAAGCCTTGGGCGCTGAACTGTTTCCTCTCGCCCGACAACGGGGCTCGGATCTGCGGTTTCGTCCACGAGCCCATGTCCGCCGGCCGTGTGGAGCGCCAAGCGATCCAGCCAGAGACCCGCGGGCCGCCGTTCACCGCCGCCCCTCGGACTCTTTGAGGTGGCCCTGCCCTCGTCAGTCACCGGCCGTACGCTGAACAGGTCGACATGACGGCGCCGCCGAACAAACCGGTGCGGCTCACCTTGCCCCAGAATTCGAACACGCGATCTAATTCGGATATGGCGAACCACAGGGTCGACTACCTCACCAGCACCCAGGAGCACATCCTGCGCTGCATCCGCGAGTCGATCGCCGAACGAGGTGAATCCCCGACCGTGCAGGAGATCGGCGAGCATGTGGGCATGCGCAGCCGCGCCTCCGTGCACTACCACCTGGGACGGATCGAAGCGCTCGGGTACATCGCCCGCGAGCCTCACAGGCCGCGCGGGATCAGGCTCACATGACCAGCACCGCCCCTGACCGGGAGCGCTTCCACCTCACGGTGTCCTCCACCGGCCGCCCGGTCATGCAGGGCTGGTGGGAGAACGACGCAGTCGCGCGAGGCAAGTTCGTGTCCTGGGTGGGCGAGTACGGCACCATCCCCGGCGCACGCCTCACACTGGTCGACGAGGCCGCGGCTCGCACGCTGGCCGTCTGGCCGGACGCGGAGTAGCGCCGTCAGCCCTCCGACGCCGGGGGTCGTACGGCCCTCTTCACAGCCCACTCGACCTCCTGCCGCGACATGCTCACGCCCTCACGCGCCGCGTATTCCGTGACCACCGCCTGCGCGGCCTGATAGACCAGTGGCGGTCGCGGATGTGGCTGGACACCTGGGTCTAGCAGGGCAGACGTAGCAAGGGGGCGCGACAATCTGCCGCGCCCCCTTTAGTCGTTGTTGGCCGTTGGCGGTTGTCGCTGGTCGCCCCTGCACGGCCCGAGGACGGACCAGCTCTGGACCCGGGAGATTTACAGTCCCCTCAAGGACTCATTTGAAAAGTGCCGCTGACCTGCACAGGTGGACGTGGCCGCATCGGACGGCTCTCTAGTCGTCCACGCCTCGTCCACCGAGCGTGCTCGGGCGCAGTGCTCGGGTCCTACACCTCAGGGAGTGTTGCTCCCGAGATTCCGCGGCCGTACTGAGCTGTCGGGCCATCAGCTTGGGAAGCTGAGGCGACCTACGGGCGGTTGCTTGGTCGACCTGGGCGGTAGCGCTTCCCGCGCCCGGCCGCTTGATGTCCGGTGTTCCCCGTGATTCTCCGCACGATCTGGCACGGGTCTGGCACGCTGCAGCTCGGCTCCTATCCGAACCGCAGCATGCGGCATACCTTCAAGCGTTAATGATTTTCTGGACTTCGCGAAGCTTCTCCTCCGCACTGAGTGACGAGTAGTCGCCGCTCACCAGCCCGTCCAAGGTGCTCCGTACGTTGTGCGAGTGGGGGTGCAGAACAGCGTCCAAGACGCGGGCACGCTCACTCCCGTCACGCGTATAAACCCACACCTGCTGTTCTTTGCGCGGTTCTGTGTTGCACCGGGGATCAAGGACGGCAAGCGGGAAGTACCCAAGACCCGAAGCTTCGAGCTTACGAGCGATGGAACTGAGAACGTTCTTGCCAAGTCTGTCGAACCCCAATGCGGTTCGTAGGCGTCCCAGGTTGTCTTGCATCAGCCCGCCCTCGTCTTCACACGCCTCAGCGGTCTCTTGAAGATCAGCCACTGCACCCTCCCCTGGTGTCGTACTGAGCTGGAGAGCATATAAGGATCAAGGAAATAAAATGCGCGATTCCCGGAAGCTCATGGTTGCCAGCCTCCTCGTGACGAGGCGCGGAACCGCTGGCGCAGGCTGGGGCCCGCGCATACGGCTCCGGAGGGTGTGTCATTCAACAGAGAAGTCGCTGGTCAGGAGCGTCGGCGTATCCAGCTCCTGAGGACTGGTCCCACAGATAGTCCTGAGCCGACCACCTCAACCACCAGTGCAGAACTGACCGGTGGGGCGCCCCGGGCAAAGAAAGTCCGTTTGGTGCCGATTCGCATAGACATGCCTGTTTTCAGGTGTTGCTCTATGTCCAAGATCCGGTGGCAGAGGGTGGCGGTGGCGTCCACCTCGCCTGCCACGACTTCACAACCTGAGTGCCATGGGAAAACACTATGGTGTCGGCTGCACTCTGTAAGCCTCCTTGTCGAGGTAAGCGTTCCAGGTGGCAATGAAGTGAGCGGCAAAGTCACTGACGTCAGTTACGTATGATTCGATATTGGGTACAGATCTGCCCGCTTGCTGAAAGATCTCATGGTACGGGAGGTTTCCGTGCGCCAAATCGTTCCGCGCCAGTGCGAGTTTTTGAAGTGCGCCGGGCCATCGCGGATTGGTAAACGGAGAGTCAGGCAACTGATATATCTGCCATAGGCGGAAAAAATGCTCTGGCTTGAGGGTCTTTCCGTCGAGTGGCGGCTGGGGGTGACTTCTCTCGATGGGAAAGTTCGCGACCTCGATATTGGCATCCAAGGTGGTTGTGAACGAACGCCGCTCCCACATTTTCGAGTGGTCTTGAAGCGTGCGGAGACTCTCAAATGCCGCGTGAGCAATGACCTGCCGGACGCTGGGAATCAAAGCCATGGTTCGGATGCCTGCGGAGTTGAGCTCTTCGTGGGTTCGTTGCAGGCAGGTCTTCACCAAGGATTCAAGCTCGGCCATAGTGCAAATGATGGCCAGGGCGCGGGCATCTCTGCTGGCGGAGGTCCAACCAGTTGTGTCCGTTTTAGTGGTCTGCGTGAATGCGAGGAAGACTTTCAACTCTCCCGTTCGCTTCAGCAGGCGTGCAAGGTGATCAATATTCTCTTGCCTTAGAGCGTCATGCTTGCCCACTGAAGAGTTCCTTCGCCCGCGTCAGCCTGCGATCGAGCATCCTTCGACTGTTGCTGCCCCCTCCGCTGGAGGCTCGGAGTTCCTCGTCTTCGATCCACCCGGCGCGAGGCACCACGGGTTCTTCGTCCTGTTGGTAGAGCTGAGCAATAGCCACCAAGCATGCTTCGAACTGCACCAACGGTGTAGTTTTCGTGCCACTCCTGAGGTAGGGACCATCGCACACCTGGTTCAGAAAGTCGCAAGACTTCTCGAAGAGTATCCGTTCGCGTACGTAATCGAAGCCGTTCTGCGCCATTCCCATGACGCTATTCAGGAAGCGCTCGACCTTACCGTCGAAGATATCACTGTGATTCTTGTACGCGAAGAACTTCAGAACCTGCTCGACTTGAGTGCCGTCATCTTGGCTGCCCTCTTTGAGCTTAAGCAGAGAATTCAAATCTTCATTGAGTGCCAGCTCTTCGATGAAGAGGTTGAAATCTCCCCTATACACGACGGCGCGTACTTCCTGGGCTGTAAGTCGCAGCCCGCCCCGATTCAGTCGTTCGAATACATCGAAGCGAACCTCGAGGTTGCTTTTATCGGTCAGTGAAACGACCTGAAGCGGCTGGCGGCCGAAGTGCACTTTCAAATTCTTTGGCAGAGAATCGTAAGTCCGTCCGTTCAAACGGTCCAGTTTCTCAAGTCCGGTCAGAACAAGTGGCGCGGTTCGACTTACTGCGGATGCTTCTTCCGTGTTCGATGCAAGGAAGTGTGCCAACGAAGAGAGTCGCTGAAGGCCGTCGACTACCTCCCACTGGAAACCAACGTTTGTCGCCACGAAGATTGGCGGTACGGGGAGGCCTAGGAACACCGACTCGACAAAAAGGGACGAAGCCTTGGCATTCCAGCGGAACATGCGCTGGTAGGCAGGGGCGACATTCAGCTCATCTTCCTCCATCATGCGCACTAGTTCGCGCACCGAGAAGTCATGAGTAGCAACGTCTACCTTCTGGCGCTCGGTCAAGAGCTGCAGCATGAATTCCTCGGACAAGTCATCCGACACGCCTTCTCCTCCCCCAACTGTGACACTAACTATTTCTTACGAAGTGAGATTACAGTTTCAGACACTTCGGATTTTTTGTAATTACGCGCCGCTGTATTGACTGAAGTCAGGGTGCGTTTGACGACATAGGGGTCGCGATCGATTAGGTTCCAGCCGCGCAGCGTGCACTCTTCGATGCAGATATCTGCAAGCCTTACGGGGACGTCCTTGTAGTAGGAATCTTGAACCACCAGGTGGAAGATCCCTTCGCTTTTGGTGACTCGCGTGACTTCATCCAGGCCGGCGGTCAAGTCGCGAAGGTATTGCAAGACCTGTTTGCGGTAGTACCCTGACGAAGCCTTGCTGGAATGGCTAGTGACATCCTGGATCAGCGTGCCTGCAGTTTTTCCAATCTGCAGGTGAGAATCGGCGTCCTTCCGGATAAGAGTGGTTCCCATCAGGGCTGCCCTTAGTGTCCGGTCTTTTGCGATGTCGTGCCCGAGTACGGCGAGTTCTCTTGTATAGGCAACCGCATAGTCGATGCGAGTCAAGTATGGCGGAGAGGTCAAAACGGCATCTACGGATCCGTTCGGAACCGGAAGGGCGCTACTGAGTGCTGTTGCGAGCTGTACGGGATTATTGGGCATCTCGCTTGAAGTGACGATGCGAGATGTAATGAACTCCTGTTCTTGCATCAACAAGGAGTCGAAGTCTTTCGCCGAGACAGAGACAAGTTCATCGCTCGACTTGGCCCGCTTCACCCAAGTTGGGTTACTGCCTTCGAAGGACGTTGTGAGAGACCGTATGGCACGGAAAAGTGCGACGTAGGGCAAGCCTGACTGACTGGGAGGCAGGTGAGAGAGATGCTCTGCCCATTCGCGGATCCGGCTGACTGACCCGCGTGTGAACCATGCGCACAGTGGATCGTCCGAAGTTGCGACTTCTGCCGGACGGATGGATGAGGCGTCCACCAATTCCGGGTCCGTTTGATATGCGCTGACTCGCAATCGGGCAACGATGTTGGCTACTGGGTTTCTATCAATGCCGACCGCTCGGAAGCCCTCGTGTTGAGCGGCGAGCGTGGTCGTGCCGCTGCCGTTCCACGGATCCAGTACAACTGCTGTGTCACTGATGTCCTGGGACCCGAGGAGGGCGCGCGCCCAGTCGTAAGCGAACCCGGCGTAGTACGGGAAGACATCGGCGAGGCCGGCCTTGTCTTCTGAGGGGCGCTTGGGAGACAGAGCAGATCGCCCTCGCCTACGGTCCAAGGGTGACGCGACCGGCAGCTCCGGTTGCGTCACGCGCTGCCGTGTTGGGGTAACGATCTTCTTCTCTCTTCTGGCTAGGCGCGGGCACGAGGTGATCAGGATGTTAGCGCAGACGGGCTCGTACCACGCTGAGCTGGGAAAGTGCAACTGAAGGCTAGGCGGTGGGGGCCACTCGGTGCCAGTCGGGGGTAGACGAGAATCAGTCTCGCCCCTTACTCACTAAACGCTCAAGGACACGGACGTCGTCTGGTAGCAGCTATCGCTGCAGCCTGTCTCTCGCCTCAGCCCACTACTCTCCCCAGTTCCCATCCCGTCTGCCGTCGGCCCACACTCTGTGGAGCGGGCGTGGTTCAGGGCGTCAAGGCGGAGCGCGCCACTGTACGAACGACCTTGACGCCCTAGGTCGCGACTGCTCAGCTCTGCCTGGATCGACGGTGGACGGGATGGGAGCACCCCCAGTTGTGTTCTTTCCCTTCGAGTGCGCCACGGCTGAGGCCTGTCGGATGCTGCGGGCGCTGCCGCGCCGGCTCCCCCGCCCGACGGGCGGGGGCTCGATGCAGTGGGGAAAGTTCTACCGCGCCAAGGCACGACGGCTTTCAAGACCGCCCAAAGACCTGCACCGCAAGGCACGTTGACCAGGGCATTCGCTTACTCCGCATGGTGCACGTGGGCGAATCTGGCCGGAGGATGTCTGCAAGGGACTGCCGCGACCTCGCCGGCGGATCGGGTCCCATCAGGTGCGCTGCGCCGCATCCGGGATGAGTCGACTCGTGAACCCCTGGTCGCGTAGACGCTCGTACGCGGCCACGATGGTGTCCGGCACGGCCTGCTCGATGGCCAGACCCCAGCCAGGGAAGACGAGCACTCGTTGCAGAGCTCCTACGATCATGTCGATCACCATGCGAGCGTCCCCGATGGAGTCGGCGTACTCCTCCAAGCCCATCGGCGTGGACGCGCACACGACATCAACCTCAGGCCAGAGCTTCCGCATCATGGCGTACGAGCGCCGCTCTTCATACGGCTTGCTCACGAGCAGGACAGACGAGACCGTGATGTCGGCCTCGACCAGCACCGCTCTGGCGAACTCGATGTTCTCGCCGGTGTTGGTTGCTCGAGGCTCAAGGAGTACGGCGGAATCCGGCACCCCGAGCTGCAACGCTCGCTCTCGGTAGTGGACGGCCTCTCCACGCGGCATGCGTGCTCGGGTCGTAGGGCTGGTGGCCCCTGTGAACACGATGACCGGAGCCATGCCCTGGTGATACAACTCCGCTGTCACGTCAGCCACGCCAAGGTCATGACTGCCCAGACCGACAGCCACGGAGCAGGGCCGTGGGGTGTGGTGCATGCGGTGGTAGTCCCACAGAAGTCGGGCATCCGCCCATGCCTGTGCAGGGATCACTTGCTCTCACCCTCTGTCTTCGCTGAGTCGGGCACTTTGAAGTCGTACGACCATGCGAACCGCGTCGCCGCATGCACCCCGATGGCGAACTCAACTACGGTCCCATCCGCCGTGTACGTGGTGCGGTGCAGTTCCACCACCCACTCACCCGGCGAGAGCTGGAGTAGCTGAGCCTCTTCCGCCGTGGGCACCCGCGCGAAGAGTTCCTCGGTCATGTGGTCGATCTCGTATCCGGCGTCGTATAGGACTCGGAACCCACCGCCCCGCCCGGCAGGGCCCGGGGTTGGATCGACGATGCGGGTTCCTTCGACGTGTTCGGGCCGGTAGTAGCTGGTCAGGGTGTGAGTCGGCTGCGTGCCCTCTTTTACCACCCGCGCCCGTGCGTATACGTCGGCCCCCTCGGGCAAGCCGTGGGCTGCGGCCACGGCTGCCGACGCTTTGACTCGGCTGACCGTCTGGGTCTGTTCGTTCCGGCGGTACGAGCGACCGGACGCCACGCGGTCGGCGATGAACGCGACTTCATCGCCGTCCCGCCACTTCGCCTTGTCGTACCGCGCGATGCCGAGCCGCTTGAGCGGCTGTTGCTGGCGCACCACGGTGCCGTGGCCACGCGAGGATGTCACCAACCCCTGGGCTTCAAGTTCCTTGTACGCCTTGTGGACGGTGTCCTTTGACCCCTCGCCGGCCGCAACCAGGTCTCTGATCTGGGGCAACTGGGCGCCCGGCTTGATCTCGCCGCTTCTGATCTGCTCCGCGAACCTGTCCGCCAGTTCGCGCCACTTCGGTGCCACGCAGACCTCCTTTCGACACGTCCCAGTCAAGCACAGTCCTGGGACTGTTGACAGTCCCAGGACTGCGGTGCATTCTCTTCTCAGGTCGCTCGCAGTCCTAGGACAGCGAACCGAAGGGGTCCTTCTTTGGGCTGCTTCCGGACCGTGCCGGTTCGGGATAGCTCGCCTTCACATGGGGCCCTGACCTGGTCGTTCCTTGAGAACTGAATAGGTGGGCCCCGTCTCCCCGAGTCGAAAAGACGGCCGCGCGGCCTGGTCCGCGCATGTTTCTCACCTTCCGCAGTGTCTGTGTGGCGTTGCGGTCGGTTGCCTCCCCCGCCCGTCCGGCCCTCTCGGTCGTACGGGCGGGCGAGGGGAGCCGGGGCCGGTAGGTCCGGCCAGGCCCACACCGACGACCCGTCAGGAGTCCCGCATGGCTGCTGCTATTGAGATCGTTTCGTTCGGCTACCTGCACGACGAGCCGCCCGCCGCGCACCTGACCATCGACCTGCGCCACCACTTCCGCGACCCGCACGTCAGCCCGGAACTGCGGTACATGACCGCGGACGACGAGCCGGTACGCACGGCGGTGCTGTCCACCCCGGGTGTCGCCGCCCTCGTGCTCGCGACCGCCGCGGCGGTGGACGCGTTCACGTCCGGCCCGTCCGCCGGAACCGTCACCGTCGCCGACGGGTGCGCGGGAGGCCGGCACCGCGCCCCCACCTTCGCCCGCGCACTCGCCGAACTGCTGCGCGACGCGGGTCATGACGTCACCGTCCGGCACCGCGACCTCGGCAAGGACGTCGTCCAGCGCTGACCGCACCGCGGCCGCTGCTCCGCGGCCGTGCCGCCCATCATCCGCACGGCTTTCCACCATCAACGGCAGGCGGTCCCGGGGATGCCCCCCGGGGACCGCTTTCGGGCCGTACCACCGACTAGGGAGAACACGACCCAATGAAGCACATCGTCACTGTTCAGGAAGCTGTTACCGCGTTCGCCGACTGGAACGAGCCGACGGATGCGGAACTGGACGCGATCGAGTCGGAAATGCCGCTGATCCTGGCGGACGTCGACCTGATCGACGCGCAGATCATCGCCATGGACCACACCCCGAACGAGGTCGACACCCGCCGCGTGCGCCGCGCCCTGGCGCGGGTCCTCACCGAGTGGCGGATCCTCGCCAACCGCACCGCCAACGAGATGACCGCCGGGGGCGCGGCATGAGCGCCAGGAACGCCAAGACCGTGCTGCCCGCCGTCGCGATGACGGCGGTGTCCATGGTCCTCACCCTGGCCGTGGTGGTGATGTGGCTCGGTACGGCGATGCCGTGGCCCGTCGCCCTGGTCGTCGGTCTCGGGATCGACGGCGGATGGCTGGCTACCCTCGCCTACGAACGCCGCCTCGCAGCGCAGGGCGACCACAGCCACGCCGTTACCGGCGTCGGCTGGTCCTTCGGCCTGATCGCCGCCGGCGTCTTGATCGCCCACGCACTCACCGCTGAGCAGTCGGCCGGCGCGTGGCTGGCTGTGGCCTGGCTGCCCATCGCCGCCAAGGCACTGTGGCTGGTCCACGGATTGTGGGAGCGGACCGCACTCACCCCGAACGCGCTCGGGGCGATCCGCGGCATCCAGCAGGAGGCCCGCGACGAAGCCGCCGTGGCCCGCGCCCGCCTGCGGGCCGAAGCCGTCACCGAGGAGACCCGGCTGACGGCCGTGACGCAGGCCGGCGCCCGCGTCGCACGCGTCCAGGCAAAGACCGCACAGACCCTCTCGCGGGCGTGGTCGACGCTGGAAACGGCACGGGACGGAGAGGACACCGGCAGGGCACTGACCAGCGTGACGAACCGCGTCACACCCGACGTCACACCCCGCTGGCAACTGCCCGTCTGGGGACCCACCGAGCCCGTCTCCGCGTTCACGCTGGACGCGGCACCCGCCCTCACCGACGCAGCGCTCGACGCGCTCGTCGACGAGATCCGCCACAGCGAAACCCCCGCCCTCTCCTACCGCGAGATGGCGAGCCGCTTCCGCGCGGCCGGCCACTCCGCATCCGAGGTCCGCCTCCGGGCGGCGTGGAAGCGCGTGGTCGCCTGATGAGCATCCGCGAGACCGCCGCCGACGACTGCGCCCGCACCGTGGGCCTGATGGGCGCCCTTGGCGACTCCTTGGACCCCGACCGCGAGCCGGACGAGTTCGAACAGATCGTTGCCCGCGCCCTGTACGCCAACCGGTGCGACCAGCCGCCCGCCGGCCACACCTACCCCAGGAGGGGATGACCATGGCCAACTCCGACATTCGCCGTCTGGACCGCGAGATCCAGCAGACGCAGAAGAAGCTGGAAGCCGTCCGCCGGGGTGAGTGGTGGCCGCTGAACGGCTCGGAGCGCCGCGCCATGGCCCGCGCGCTGGCCGGCGGCGCCTACCGCGCCTCCCGTGGCCGCAGCACGGACCGTGCCGAGGAGCGGATGGACGCCACCGGGTCCGCTGCCGAGATGCGGCTGAACGCGGAGCTGACCGCCCTGCACGGCGAGCGCCAGCGGCTCATCACCGAGGCCGCCCGCGCCAAGGCCGCCAAGAAGTCTTCCCGCTGGTTCTGACCAGCCCCGCGCAACCCGCCGGGGTGACCGCCCCCTGCCACGGACACGGCCACCCCGGCGCCCTCCACAACTCCCGCCCCAAAGGGGCAGTCAGGAGCACCCTCAGCATGTCTGAGAACGTCGTTCACCTCCACAAGCCCACCGACCCCCCGACCGCCGACGCGGCGCCCACGGTGCTGACCGTGGTGCCCGACGCCCCGCCGGCGCCCCCGGTACCGCTGTGGGTGCGCTCCGGCCGCGCAGTGAAGTACGCGGTCACGCACGAGACCACCAAGACCACGGTCCGCGCCGTCGCCCGGCACAGCCTCTACACGTTCAACGGGGGCCGGATCGTGGCCCGCCGCACCTGGGACGGCAAGACCGGAGCCCGCTACGAACGCATGATCCGAACGGCGGAAGCCGCAGGGAACCTGGAAGCGGCCGAGGAGTGGGAGGAGCGGCTGCAGCGCTTCCGCGCCGCCCGCCACCACCGCCGCATGGACCTGCTCCACTCACCCGTAGAGGCCGCCAAGGGCATTGCGGTCGGGACGGGCGTGAGCATCGGGGCGCTGGTCGCGCTCGGAGTCGTCATGGCCATCAACAACCACGACGTCACCGACGTCATCACCCCACTCCGAGCCACCATCGACTTCATCGCCCTGCTGATCCGAATCGTGCAGGTCGTATGGGGTCCGGCCTTGATGATCGGTCCGTTCCTCGCCCTGCTCGCCCTGTGGACCGTCGGCAGCAAGCAGCAAGCCGCACCCCAGTGGGCCCTGCCCGCAAACGTCCGCAACGGCGAGGGCGAGCCGATCACCCCGTCGATCGTCGTCAAGGCCCTGCGGGATCTCGGGGTGCCCGCGCTGCGTAACGCCATCAAGGAGATGGGTGACGCCGGCGCGTCCATGCTCGGACCGATCCGGATCGCCGGATGCGGGGTCGAGGTCGACGTCACGCTCCCGTCCGGGGTGTCGACGAACGAGGTGCAGGGCAAGCGCCGCAAGCTCGCTGAGAACCTCACCCGGCATGAGCACGAGGTGTTCATCACCATCCCGACCGCGGCGCGCACAGTGCGGCTGTGGGTGGCCGACTCTGGGGCGCTGGACGAGCCGATCGGCCCGTCCCCGCTGTTCACAGACGAGACGATGACCGCCGACTACGCCAAGGGCCGCGCCCCCTGGGGACAGGATCTGCGCGGCGACGCAGCCTCCCTGAGCCTGTATCAGCGGCACCTGCTCATCACGGGTCTGTCCAACCAGGGCAAGACCGCCGCTCTTCGCTCCCTCGCCCTGTGGCTGGCCCTGGACCGCTCCGTGCAGTTCTGGACCGCCGACCTAAAGGGCGTCGGGGACTGGCGCTTCATGGACGGCATCGCCGACGTCCTAATCCAGGGCCCCACCGACGACCACGTCATCCAGGCGACAGAGATGGCCGAGGCCGCCGTGGACGAGATGAACCGCCGTCTCCAGGCACGCCAGAACGACCCGCACGCCGTCTTCCCCCCGCTCATCGTCATCGTCGACGAAGCACAGGTGGCGTTCATGTGCCCGGCCAAGGACGAGGAGAACCGGCCCTACGGCGGATCCAAGGCCACCTCCCGGTACTTCATGGCCGTCCGGAAGATCCACAACCAGGGCCGCGCCGTGGACGTGCTGATGTGGCAGGGCACCCAGGACCCGACCAACGACAACCTGCCCAAGCTGGTCCGGGAAGGCGCCCACACCCGCGCCTCGCTCGCCCTGGGCACCGAACAGCAGGCCCGCATGGCACTCGGGGACAAGGCCGTCGACGGCGGCGCCGCCCCCAACCTGCTGCGCCCCGGCCTGGACAAGGGCACCCTCGTGGTCGCCTCGGACGGCATCACCATCCCGGCCGGCCAGGCATCCATCACCGTGCGCACCCACTACATCGACGACGACGCGGCCGAAGCGCTCGCCGAGCGCGCCAAGGCCCTGCGCAACGGCATCACCACGCTGCACGTCGTCGACAACGACCGCGAAGTCCGTGACCCGCTCGCCGACATCGCCTCGGTCGTCGGCACGGACACCCGCGTGCTCACTCAGGACGTCCTCAAGCGACTCGCCGTGCTCGCCCCGGACCCCTACGGCAAGTGGTCCTTCATCGACCTCAAGCGCGTACTGGACGGCACCGGAGCCGAACCGTACAAGTCCGACGGGCGCATGGTCATTGGCCGTGACCGCCTCGCCCGCGCGCTCGCCGACCGCGACGAGAGGGGTTCCGCTTCCGCTTCCGAGTGACAGGGAGCTAACCCGCCCGGAGTCAGGGAGGCAGGGAGAACTCCCTGACCCCCTCCCTGACCCGCCTCCCTGCCCCTGACCTGCGTAATTGATCGTTCAGGGAGGCAGGGAGGCACCCCAGGTCAGACCCCTGAAACCCCCCTCTCAGCGCCCCCGGAAGGGGGTGTCTCCTCCTCCCTGAACCGTGACCGGAAGGGATTCCGCATGTACCCCGAGAGCATCGGCCACCTGCCCGCCGAACGGGCCGTGACCGTCCACCAGCCACAGCCCCTCACCCCCTACGACCCCGGCCCGTCCACGGCCATGGACCCGTACGCCGAACGGCAGCCCGTGGTGTGGGTGCCCGACGCATACGGCCGCATGGTCCCCATGCCCAAGCACCTCGCCCCGCCCGCCGTCGTCGCCCCTGCACCCCGCGACCTGACCCCGCTCCCGCTCCTCGACCCCATCGCGCAGCGCCTCATGGGCGCCGGCATCGGTGGCGGCGCACTGTCCGCCGGGGCCGGATACGGCATCAGTGAAGTCATCAACGCCGCCGCCGGCTTCAGCGGCGGGGCACTGATCTGGATCGCCCTCGTCGTCCTCGCCCTGCGCACCCCCGCCCGCGCCATCACCAGCGGCAAGGGCAGCACGGTCAACATCCGCAAAGCCGTCATCAAGCGCAGCCACTTCCACGGCTGAACACCCCCAGAGGAGAACCGTGTTCGACATCCGCATCATCTGCGACCTGGCCGACGAGCCGGACATCACCCGCGCGTTGACCGCCGCTTTCGACTGCGACCCCATCCAGCGCCGCCCCGCCCACAACGGCCACCGCGTCCGCCTCTACACCAAAGCCTTCCACCCCGACTCCGCCGCGCTGCTCAACGACGCCCCCGAGGCGACCGAGGCGGGGCCGACAGCATGGCCCACGCCGGAAGACGCCTACGCCACCGCCCCGGGCATCACCTACGAGATCGCGTGGACCGCTTCCACCGCCAGGACGGCGACCGAGAGCCCGCACGAGCGCGACGTGGACCGTGAGTACTGGCTGCGCAAAGCCGCTCTGCTGGACCGGATCGCGCTGGAGTACGAGGCCGAAGGCGTCCGCAACGACACGGCCGATGTCGCGGCCAACGCCGCTCGCCAGCTCATCGAGGCCGACCAGGACGGCGAGGGCGACTACGGCGGCGACCCGTACGGGCCGGAGCACCCGGCCACGCTCGCCCATCCCCGCGGCTACGTCCGCCAGGAATACGCGGTCTGGGCCGAGAACCAGTAGCTACGCCAAGGGCGACCCCCGCATCTCGCCAAAGAACCGGGGTCGCCCTTGCCAGCCAGAACCCATCACAGGAACTGGAGACCTCCAGCATGACCCAACCCACGGACAACCGGCGAGAGGCCTTACTCGCCGCCGCGCTGAACGCCGCCGGCCGCGGCTGGCACGTCTTCCCGCTCCGTCCCGGCACCAAGCGCCCCGCCCTCCACGGAGAGGCCACCTGCCCGCGCACCGGCCCCTGCGCGGGAGGCCACCGCAAGTGGGAGCAGCGCGCGACGACCGACCCGGAGCGCATCCACGCCACTTGGGCCACGGTTGCGTTCAACGTCGGTATCGCCACCGGCCCGTCGGGGCTGGTCGTGGTCGACCTCGACATGCCGAAGGACAACAGCAATGGGGACGCGCCTGACGGCGCGGCGACCTTCGGGGCGCTCTGCGAGCGCACCGGGAACGCCGTCCCCGACACCTACCGGACCCGGACCGCGAGCGGCGGCAGCCACCTCTACTTCACGGCGCCGTCCGGGGTGCGGCTGGCCAACACGGCAGGAACCGTAGCGCCGTTGGTCGACACCCGGGCATGGGGCGGCTACGTCGTCGCCGCGGGCAGCGTCACCCCCGCCGGACCCTACGAAGCCATCAGCGGCCCTGTAACGGCTTCTCTGCCCTCGTGGCTGCTGAGCATCCTGAAACCCGCCCCCGTACGCCCCACAGGGCCTCTCAGGCTCCCCGCGGCCAACGGCAGCCGCGCGGCCCTCGCCGCGCTTGAGCGGGAATGCGCCGTGGTGTCCGCAGCCCCGGAATCGAAGCGCAACATCACGCTGAACCGGTGCACCTTCAAGGTGGGACGGTTCGTCGCATGGGGCGACATCGCCCGGCACATGGTGGAGGACGCCTTCCAAGCGGTCGGGGAGGCTCACGGACTCACCGCTGCGGAGTGCCGCGCCACGATCCGCAGCGCTCTGGACGGCTCCATCCGCAAAGCCCGTCCCCGGGACACGGCATGAGCGCCCCACCTCATCCCCCCTTGGAAGGCCAACCCACCGCCACGACGGGCCCGCACGTCGCTGAACCGAGCCTGCCCCTGACGGCCGTGGGCGACCCGAAGGGCGTCGCCGAAGGCGTCCTCTCTGCTCTTCCACGTTCGAAGCGATTCCCGGTCCGCGACGCACGCCACCCCGCCGACAACCCCACGCCGGACCAGCCCGGCATCCGCATCTACGCCCCTCCGGTCTACCGCTCCCACGACGACGGGGCCCGCTGGTCCAAGCGCCACGGCAACACCCCCACCGCCGCCTATGCCTGCGCCTGCGGGCAGACCGGCACTGCCACCGGAGCCCATGGCGTGGCCGCGCTGGTCGCCGACTACGGCGCCCACAAGGACGCCTGCACCGGAACACCCGCCCAGCTCACCGAAGGGAGGACGGCCGCATGATGAACCGCCCCGCCACCGAGACCGAGGAACTGCCCCCGCCCACCAACCCCCTGGCCGTGGCCCGCCGGCTGCTGCCCGACTGGCAGACCGAGGACGGACGGCTCGTATGCCGGCGTTGGCGGGCATCGTGGATGCGGTGGAACGGCTCCTGCTGGCGCGAAGCGGAGGAAGCGCAGATCCGCAAGGCGATGTACACGCGCCTCGAACACACCGTCTACCAGGCACCCGGCAAGGAAGGGCAGACCGAGGAACGCGACTGGGCACCCACCAAGCAGAAGATCGGCAACCTGCTCGATGCCCTCGGATCGATCACCCTGCTGCCCACCGACACCGACGCCCCCGCCTGGGTCGACGACCAGGGCGACACCGGACGGGATGAAGGACCCATCGTCGCCTGCGAAAACGGCCTGTTGCGCATCCGCGACCGTGCGCTCCTGCCGCACGGACCGGAGTTCTTCAACCTCGTCTCCGTCCCCTTCGCCTACGACCCCGACGCGAACGCGCCCACGTGGCACGGTTTCCTCGCGCAGCTCTGGCCCGAAGACCCCGACTCCATCGCCGCACTTCAGGAGTGGTTCGGTTACGTCCTATCCGGCCGCACCGACCAGCAGAAGATCCTGCTCATCGTCGGCCCCTCTCGCTCGGGCAAAGGCACCATCGCCCGCGTGTTGAAAGCTCTGGTCGGCAAGGAGAACCTGGCCGGCCCGACCCTGGCCGGACTCGGCACGAACTTCGGACTGTCCACCCTGATCGGCAAATCCCTCGCGATCATCTCCGACGCCCGACTGTCCGGCAACGACAACAGCCAGGTCGTGGAGCGGCTGTTGACGATCTCGGGCGACGACACGATCGACATCGACCGCAAGTACCGCGAACCGTGGACGGGTCGGGTGCCTTCGCGACTGATGATTCTGTCCAACGAACTGCCGCACTTCGGCGACTCTTCCGGCGTCATCGCCAACCGATTCATCCTGCTCAGCACCCGGCTGTCGTGGCTCGGCAAGGAAGATCCCACCCTCACCGATCGGCTCACCGCAGAGATGCCCGGCATCCTCAACTGGGCCCTGGACGGACTCGCCCGCCTCCAACGCAACGGACGGATCACACAGCCGCCGTCCAGCCGCGAGGCAATCACCACCATGCAGGACACCGCCTCACCCACCAGCGCATTCGTCCGCGAACGCTGCACCACCGGCCCGACGTGCAGCATCCCCGTGGACGACCTGTGGAACGTCTGGCGCGAGTGGACCGAAGACAACGGCGTCCGCCACGGCACGAAACAGATCTTCGGCCGCAACCTGCTCTCCGTCGTCCCCCAGCTCAACCGCACCCGTCCCCGAGCCCCTTCGGGCGAGCGGATCGCCACGTACCACGGGATCGCCCTCAGCGGTTGAGTCCACAATCCGCCGGGTCGCGGCCCATCGCGGCCCAACACGCCTGAGCTGCGGATTTACCCACACCGCATCGCTGCCCATCGCGGCCCACCCTCCGAACGGCTGGGCCGCGATGGGCCGCACAAGAGCGGGACAAAACCGCAGGTCACAGCCTTGGGCCGCGATGGGCCGCGACCCACAGCATTGTGACGCCAACCACGCCCCGGACCGCCCTCTCCTCATCCCAAGGAGATCCCTGCATGACCACCGCCATGCCCCCGAGCCACGAAGCACTCAAGGTCCCCGAGGTCATGACCGCCCTGCGCCTCAGCCGCAGCAAGGTCTACGACCTCATCCGATCCCGTCAGTTGGCGAGCTTCACCGTCGGACGCGCGCGGCGCATCTCCCCCGACAGCCTGCGCGCCTTCATTCAGGAACAGATCGAGGAGAACGCGGCCTGATGACATCCCGTAAGAGGAACCCGAACGGCGCCGGCAGCATCTGGCAGCGCAAGGACGGGCGTTTTGAGGCGCGCGTCTACGTCCCGCAGCCTGACGGCACCCGCAAGCGCAAGACGGTCTACGGCTCCACCTGGGATGAGTGCGACGAGAAGCGTCAGGAACTCGTTCGGCGCGACCGCCAGGGGATCCCGACACCTTCCCGGTCGGCAAAGCTCTCCGAGTGGCTGCCGTACTGGCTGGCGGAGTACATCAAGCCGCAACGGAAGCGGCCCACGTACGTGAAGTACGAGATGCACGTCCGGCTCTACCTGGTACCGCTGTTGGGCAGTCGCCGACTGGAGTCGCTCACCACGGCGAACGTGCGGCAGATGATCTCCAAGGTCACGGAGCAGGCGTCGGCGGCAACCGCGAAGGAGGCGCACCGCGTGCTGCGAACGGCCCTGACGGCTGCATGCCGTGACGAGCTGATAAGCCGCAACGTCGTGCAGTTGGTACCCGCCCCGCGAGTCGAGCCGCGCGAACTGCACCCCTGGTCGCTGGACGAGACCCTGACGTTCCTGGAAGCAGCGCGGACGGACCCGCTCTATCCGGCGTTCGTTCTGGCCGTCGCACTCGGCTTGCGGCGGGGGGAAATCCTCGGGCTCCAATGGCGGGACGTCGACCTTGACCGACGCACCCTCACCGTCCGGACCACGCTGAACCGTGGCGGCAAGGAGCTGTACCTCGACACGACCAAGAATCGGCGAGCGAGGGTGATCCCCATCCCGCTGATGTGTGTGGCGCCACTCCGGTGGCAGCGTCTACGGCAAGCCGCCCGCCGGGACGCGATCGGCGCGGACTGGCACGACAGTGATCACGTCTTCACGACACGCAGCGGTAGGCCGATCGAGCCGCGGAATCTGTACCGGTCGTTCCTGCGGATCGCGGCGTCCGCTGGTCTGCCGCAGGTGCGCTTGCACGACACCCGCCACGGGTGCGCGTCGCTGCTCTTCGCGGCCGGCGTGGCGCCTCGCACCGTCATGGAGATCTTGGGGCACTCGCAGATCGCGGTGACGATGAACGTCTACACCCACGTGAGCGACGACAACCGTCGGGAGGCCATGGGCCACATGGATCGCCTGCTCAAACGGCGCCGTTAAGCGGGACTGCCGTCACGAACTACCGTCAACGCCCTCGCGGTCCATGATCGCGGGGGCGTTGTCCCAGGTGGTTCACGGAGCCCCCTGTCGGATTCGAACCGACGACCTTCGCTTTACAAGAGCGGCGCTCTGACCAGCTGAGCTAAGGAGGCCTGCACGCGTGTGCCCGTGCAGTGTACCCACGTCCCAGCCGCGCCCTCTCGAAAATTTCCGCGAAGTTCACAGCCCTCTGGCTACTGACAGACCAGGTGAACGCCAGGTACCGTCCTGAGCCAGTTCACTCTTGTGGACTACACCACCGCGAAGGCTTCGCGGTGGACACCACCTTTACAACGGATCGTCCGGCACGTTCCTGCCGGTGAAGGGGGCCCCTCACCATGGCCACAGTCTCGTTCAACAAGGCGACCCGCATCTACCCGGGTGGCGACAAGCCCGCCGTCGATCAGCTCGAGCTCGACGTCGCGGACGGCGAGTTCCTCGTCCTCGTCGGTCCCTCCGGCTGCGGAAAGTCCACCTCCCTGCGCATGCTCGCGGGTCTCGAGGACGTCAACGCCGGCTCGATCCACATCGGTGACCGCGACGTCACGCACCTGCCGCCCAAGGACCGGGACATCGCGATGGTGTTCCAGAACTACGCGCTCTACCCGCACATGACGGTCGCCGACAACATGGGCTTCGCGCTCAAGATCGCCGGTGTCCCGAAGGCCGAGATCCGCCAGAAGGTCGAGGACGCGGCGAAGATCCTCGACCTCACGGACTACCTCGCCCGCAAGCCGAAGGCCCTCTCCGGCGGTCAGCGCCAGCGTGTCGCGATGGGCCGCGCCATCGTGCGTGAGCCCCAGGTCTTCCTCATGGACGAGCCGCTGTCGAACCTCGACGCCAAGCTCCGCGTCTCGACCCGTACGCAGATCGCCTCGCTGCAGCGCCGCCTCGGCATCACCACCGTGTACGTCACCCACGACCAGGTCGAGGCCATGACCATGGGCGACCGCGTGGCCGTGCTCAAGGACGGTCTGCTCCAGCAGGTCGACTCGCCGCGCAACATGTACGACCGCCCCGCGAACCTGTTCGTCGCCGGGTTCATCGGCTCCCCCGCCATGAACCTCGTCGAGGTCCCGATCACGGACGGCGGCGTGAAGTTCGGCAACTCCGTCGTACCGGTGAACCGCGAGGCCCTGAAGGCCGCCGCGGACAAGGGCGACCGCACCGTCACGGTCGGCGTCCGCCCGGAGCACTTCGACATCGTCGAGCACAACGGCGAAGCCGCCAAGACGCTGTCCAAGGACACCGCGGACGCCCCGGCCGGCCTCGCCGTCTCGGTGAACGTCGTCGAGGAGCTCGGCGCCGACGGCTACGTCTACGGCAGCGCCAAGGTCGACGACAAGCTCACGGACCTGGTCGTCCGCGTCAGCGGCCGCTCGATCCCGGACAAGGGCGCCACGCTGCACGTCGTGCCGCGGCCGGGCGAGACCCACGTGTTCTCGACCTCCACGGGCGAGCGCCTCTCCGACTGATCGCCCTGATCACCGCGAAAAGCAAGTCGGGGGGACGAAAACCGCGCCGCGGTCGAATTCACCCAAGTTGACGAAGAGGGCCCCACGGCTGACCGTGGGGCCCTCTTCGTTGTCGATAAATACCCCGGCAAGCCGGTCATTTCGATCCCTGTACGTCAACTCGCCGCCCAGCGAAAGCCGTTCCTCTATCCCCCGAACTGATTACTAAATGTCGCCAAATCATCACCCCGCGCTACCCTCACTCGCGTGAAGCACTCCACCACCACTAACCAACGGACCCGGCGTGGCCGTGGCCCCGCGCGCCGGATCGGTCGCACCCTCGCCCTCGTCCTGCCTGTCGTCCTGGTGCTCTCCGGGACCCTGGCGGTCACCCGAGTCAACTGGTCGGGGAACTCCTCGGACTCGGTGCTCACCGCCTCCTCCTCGGACGTCTCCTCGCGTGCCGTCTCCCGTGCCCCGCAGGACGTGCTGCGCGACCGGCTCCTGCTGGAGCTCCAGGAGGAGAACCCGGGCGTCGCCCTCACCCACCTCCAGGAGGCCGTGAACGGCCGCCCGTCGCTCGCCAAGCACTGCGTCTCCATCGCCCGTGCCCTCGGCCGCGCCGCGGTCCGCGCGTACGGCCCGACGCGTGCCCAGGCGTTCGCGCGCCCCGTCTGCGACACGTCCTTCGCATCGGGGGTCGCGGCCACGCATCTCTGAGCCCCACCGGCCCCACCTGTCCTGTCAGGTAACAGCTGCTTAAGGGAACTGTTGCCGACAGAAGCCGTGAGCGGGGCGCCACGTACAGTTCGGGCATGACCCATCCGAACGCCGCGTCACGCCCCGTTCAAGCCGTTGTCCTGGCCGGTGGTCAGGGCTCCCGACTGCGTCCCTACACCGACGACCGGCCCAAGCCGATGGTCGAGATCCCCGGCACCGGGACCCCGATCATCGGTCACCAGCTGACCTGGCTCGCCGAGGAGGGCGTCACCGACGTCGTCGTCTCCTGCGGCCACCTCGCCGAGGTCCTCCAGAAGTGGCTGGACTCGGCCGACCTCCCCGTCAACATCACGACGGTCGTCGAGACGGAACCGCTCGGCCGGGGCGGCGGCCTGAAGTACGCCGCCGCGCACCTCCCGCACCCGGACAAGCCCTGGTTCGCGACGAACGGCGACATCTGGACCCGTTTCTCGCTGCGCGACATGGCGGACTTCCACACCGAGCGCGACGCCGTCGCGACCCTCGCCCTCGCCCGCCCGCGCATCCCGTGGGGCGCCGTCAAGACCGACGGCTTCGGACGCGTCACGGACTTCATCGAGTCCCCGCCGACCACGTACGAGATCAACGCGGGCGTCTACGTCTTCTCCGCCGAGTTCGCCGACCTGCTCCCCGAGCGCGGCGACCACGAGCGCACCACGTTCCCGCACCTGGCCCGCGAACGCCGCCTGGCCGGCTTCCCGCTCCCGCAGGGCGCCTACTGGCGCGCCATCGACACCGCGAAGGACCTCACGGAGGCGGCGAAGGAACTCGCGGCCCTGGGACGCTGAGAGGCCCTTTCCCGGCCGCATGCACGAGGGCTGAGAGCCCCTTTCCGGCAGTACGAGGGCTGCGAGGCCCTTCCTGGCCGTGCGAGGGCGGCGAGGCCTTCCCGGCCGCACGAGGGCTGAGAGGCCTTCCCGGCCGCACGAAGGGCCGAGAGCCCCTTTCCGGCAGTACGAGGACGGGCCCCGCACATCTGATGTGCGGGGCCCGTCCTCGTACTGCCAGGGGGTGTTACGCGTTACCCGAGGAGACCGCCGACCAGCTTGTCCGAGCCGCCGGAGGTGCCGCCACCACCACCGCCGCCGCTCGAACCGCCGGAGGAGGTGCCGCCGCTCGATCCGGTGCCGCCGGTGCTGGAGCTGCCGCCGCTGGACGTCGGGCCCGCGCTGGTGCTCGGGGCCTGGTGGACCGGTGAGGACTGCTGGGGCGGGGCCTGGCCGGTGCCCTGGGTCTGGCTGGGGCCGCTGGTGACCGTGCCGCCCGTCTCGTGGACCGCGGCGCCCGGCGTGGTGGCCGCGCCCGACGGCGAGGAGGAGCTGCCGTGGGTGGGCGCCTTGGCCGAGGCCGAGGGAGTGGTGGTCTTGTGCTGGGGCGTGCCGGGCTCCTCGGGAAGCGGGGAACCGGGCAGCTCGTTGCGCGGGGCCTCGCCCGGTCCCGGCACGACCACCCGGTCGGCGTCACGGACGGCGCCGCCGAGGAGCGAGCCGATGAGGAGCGTGAGGCCGACGACGATGGCCGAGACGAGCGCGCCGCGGCGCAGCACCCGGTGCCGCAGGTCCCAGATGTCGGCGCGGGGCCCGAGCGTGCGCCAGGCCTCGCTCGCGAGGCGTCCGTCGACGGAGTAGACGGGCGCGCCCGCGATGATCAGCGGCGACCAGGCGGCGAGGTAGATGATGTCCGGCGCGTCGTACGCGGGGACCGTCTTCCAGCTGACGGTGACGATGAGCGCGGCCGACAGCATCGCGCCGACCACGGCGGCGACCCGCTGCCACAGCCCGAGCACCGTGAGGACGCCCACGATGACCTGGAGGAAGGCGATGACGAGCCCGGAGCCGACGGGGTGCTGGAGCGCGAACTGCCGTAGCGGCTCGGCGACGTCCCAAGGGTGCAGCGTGTTCAGCCACTTGACCATGGAGCCGCGCTTGCCGCCGTCGAAGTAGACGGGGTCGCAGAGCTTGCCCATGCCGGCGTAGATGGAGATGAAGCCGAGGAAGACGCGGAGCGGGAGCAGCACCACGCCGAGGTTCATCCGGCGCCCGGGGTAGTAGGCGTGTCGGACCGGGTCCGAGCCGTGCCGCCTGGCCGGCGTGCCGCCGCCATCGACGTCGCCGTCGTAGTCGGGGTCCTCCGCCGCGAACTGCCCACCCGTGTAGCGCGGTTCGTCGTACGCGCTGTCCACGCTGCGCATGTTCGGCAGCAGCCGGGTCCCCGCGGAGTCGTGGTCGTGGTCGTGGCCGCGCTGGCTGCCGACGAGGGGCGTCCCGACCGTGTCGACGGTCAAGTCGCCCGCGTAGCCCTGGTGTTCGTCGAGGCGGGGGATGACCTGGGTGGCGCCGGCGTCGCCCGTCGGGTCCGCGACGCCGTGGCGCACGCTGGTGCTGCGCACGGCCTGCAGCAGGCGGTGGGCGCCGGTGTCGTCGGGGTCGGACCGCCCGCTCCAGACGACGGGTGCGCGGCGGCGGGCCCCGGCGGCCGGGCCGCCCGCTCTGCCCGCCGTACCGACGACGGGGATCCGCGCGGTGTCGTCGGCGCTCAAGTGCCGTGCGACGCGCCAGGATGGGGTCCGCGTCGCGCCGCCTAGCTGCACGCGGAAGCTCGCATGATTGACGATGACCTGCGCCGGATCGCTCGGCACCTTCACCATGCTCAGCGCGGGAGCGTCGTCGAATCCCGACGAGCGGTCCCCCGTGGGTGTGCGGGGTGTTCTGGTGTCCACACTCATCTAACCGAGTGATGTGTGTTTAGGACACTGCTTTGACTGCGCCGATCTGTCCGGACCGCGTCAAGGTCATGCCGAACATCCCGATTGCCCCACGGGGTGACTCACTCAGACGTCTGCTCAAACGCCTGTTCAGATATCCGTTCGGACGTCTGTTCAGACGCGTCGGCGCGAGGCCTCGTACAGCACAACTCCCGCCGCGACACCGGCGTTCAGCGACTCGGTGCCGCCCGGCATCGGAATCCGCACCCGGAAGTCGCAGGTCTCGCCGACCAGTCGGGACAGGCCCTTGCCCTCACTGCCGACGACGATGACGACGGGACCGCCGAGGGCCTCCAGATCACCGACCTCGACCTCGCCGTCCGCGGCGAGTCCGACCACGACGAGACCGGCCTTCTTGTACGACTCAAGGGCCCGCGTCAGGTTGGCGGCGCGGGCGACGGGCGTACGGGCGGCGGCACCGGCCGACGTCTTCCAGGCACCGGCGGTCATGCCGGCCGCGCGCCGCTCGGGCACGACGACGCCGTGGCCGCCGAAGGCCGAGACGGAACGGACGACGGCACCCAGGTTCCGGGGGTCGGTCACGCCGTCGAGGGCGACGATCAGCGGGTCCTGGCCCTCGTCGTACGCGGCGGCCGCGAGGTCCTCGGGGTGCGCGTACTCGTACGGCGGGACCTGGAGGACGAGACCCTGGTGGTTGAGCCCGTTGGTCATACGGTCGAGCTCGGGGCGCGGGGCCTCCATGAGGTGGATGCCGCCGCGCTCACCGGCGAGCTGGAGCGCCTCGCGCACCCGCTCGTCGTTGTCGATGAACTGCTGCACGTACAGCATCGACGCGGGCACGCCCTCGCGCAGCGCCTCCACGACCGAGTTGCGTCCGACGACCATCTCGGACGTGCCCTTGCCGCCGCGTCCGCGCGGGACGGGACGGCGCGCGACCTGCTTCGCCTTGGCGCCCGCGATGCGGTTCTTCTTGTGCCCCTTGCGCATCTCGGCGGGCGGGGTGGGGCCCTTGCCTTCCAGGCCCCGGCGTCGCTGGCCGCCACTGCCGACCTGCGCGCCCTTCTTGCCGGACATGCGGCGGTTGTTAACGGCCATGACCTACCTGTCTGTGTGAGGCGAGCGTGCGTACGTTCTTGAGGTGTCGTATATGCAGTGTGCCGCCCGGAGGCCCGGGCGGCACAATCGATCAAGGCCGAGAGGCCCCGCGAAGGCCCCGAGAAGGGCCCACGAAGGCCCTGAGGAGGGCCCGAGTGGACCCGCTCAGCGGGGGCCGAGCGTCCAGCGCGGCCCCTGCGGGCCGTCCTCGATGACCAGACCGGACTGGTTGAGCTGGTCGCGGATGGCGTCCGCGGTGGCCCAGTCCTTGCGGGTGCGGGCGGCCTCGCGCTGGTCAAGGACCATCCGCACGAGGGTGTCGACGACGCCGTGCAGATCCTCACCGCGGTCGCCCTCGCCGACCCACTGCTCGTCGAGCGGGTCGAGCCCGAGGACGCCGAGCATGGCCCGGACCTCGGCGAGGCGGGCGACGGCGGCTTCCTTGTCGTCGGCGGCGAGGGCGGAGTTCCCCTGTCGCACGGTCGTGTGCACGATGGCGAGCGCCTGCGGGACGCCCAGGTCGTCGTCCATCGCCTCGGCGAAGGCCGGCGGCACCTCGGCGGCGGGCTCGACGACGCCCCCCGCCTTCTCGACGACCCGCTGCACGAAGCCCTCGATACGCGCGAACGCCGACTCGGCCTCGCGCAGGGCCTCTTCGCTGTACTCGATCATCGAGCGGTAGTGCGGGGTACCGAGGTAGTAGCGCAGCACGATCGGACGCCACGCCTTGACCATCTCGGAGACGAGTACGGAGTTGCCCAGGGACTTGGACATCTTCTCGCCGCTCATGGTGACCCAGGCGTTGTGCACCCAGTACTTCGCGAACTCGTCGCCGAAGGCCTTGGCCTGCGCGATCTCGTTCTCGTGGTGCGGGAAGATCAGGTCGATCCCGCCGCCGTGGATGTCGAACGCGGGGCCCAGGTACTTGTGGGCCATGGCGGAGCACTCCAGGTGCCAGCCGGGCCGGCCCCGTCCCCACGGCGTCTCCCAGCTCGGCTCGCCCGGCTTCGCGGACTTCCACATGGCGAAGTCACGCGGGTCCCGCTTGCCGGTCTCACCGACGCCCGACGGCTGCTGGAGGTTGTCCAGCTCCTGGTTGGACAGCTGGAGGTACCCGGGGAAGGACCGCACGTCGAAGTAGACGTTCCCGTCCGCCTCGTACGCGTGTCCGCGCTCGATGAGCCCGCGCATCATCTCCACCATCTCGGTGATGTGCCCGGTGGCCCGCGGCTCGTAGGTGGGCGGCAGGCAGCCGAGCGCGGCGTACCCGTCGTTGAACGCGCGCTCGTTCTCGTACCCGATCGACCACCAAGGGCGGCCCTGGTCCGCCGACTTGGTGATGATCTTGTCGTCGATGTCGGTCACGTTGCGGATGAACGTGACGTCGTACCCGCGGTACTCGAACCAGCGGCGCATGATGTCGAAGTCGAGGCCCGAGCGGATGTGCCCGATGTGCGGTGCGGCCTGCACGGTGGCGCCACACAGGTAGATCGAGACACAACCCGGCTTGAGCGGGGAGAAGTCACGGATCTGCCGGGCGCTGGTGTCGTACAGGCGAATGGTCACCACTCCAGGGTAGTGGGCGCCGGGGAGTGCCCCGCGACCTTCCCTCGCAAGGAGGACTTATTCGTGACATCTGCGGGCGGCCACCGGCCTCTCGACACCACCGGCACCCCCGTCGCCGCCCAGGGGCCGACGCGCGTCAGGGTGTGCGGGCCACCAGGGCCGTGGCGATCGCCATCAGGCCCTCGTCGCGGCCGGGGAAGCCGAGGCCGTCCGTCGTGGCGCCGGAGACCGACACCGGTGCCCCGACCGCCTCGGAGAGGATCTTCTGCGCCTCGTCCCGGCGCTTCCCGATCTTCGGGCGGGGTCCGACGACCTGGACGGCGACGTTGCCGATGGTGAAGCCCGCCGCGCGGACGATCCGCGCGGCCTCCGTCAGCAGCGTGACCCCGGACGCGCCGGACCACTCGGGCCGCCCGGTCCCGAAGTGGGCGCCGAGGTCACCGATCCCCGCCGCCGAGAACAGCGCGTTGCAGGCGGCGTGCGCGACGACGTCCGCGTCGGAGTGCCCCGCGAGCCCCGGCCCCTCGCCCTCCCACAGCAGCCCGGCGCACCACAGCTCCCGCCCCTCTTCGAAGGCGTGGATGTCGGTACCGATGCCGACCTGCGGCAGCACCACGGGCACCGGCCCGTGCGACTCAGAAGCCATCGTTGGCCCTCCTGCGCGCGAGGACCGCCTCCGCGAGGACGAGGTCCAGGGGACGCGTCACCTTGAACGCCTCCTCGTGCCCCGGCACGACCACCACCCGCTCCCCGAGCTGCTCGACCATGCTCGCGTCGTCGGTCACGTTGCCGGTGACGGTCTCGTGGGCGCGGACGAGGGTGGCGCGGTCGAACCCCTGCGGCGTCTGCACGGCCCGCAGCCGCGCCCGCTCGGGCGTGGCGACGACGGGCTCCGGCATCCCCGGCTCGCTCGCCGGCTCGACCTGCTTGACGGTGTCCGCGAGCGGCAGCGCGGGGACGACGGCGGGCGCGCCGTCACGTACGGCCTCGATGACGGCGTCGACCGTGTCCACCGGCACGAGCGGGCGGGCCGCGTCGTGCACGAGGACGATGTCGACGCCGGGGGGCAGCGCGTCGAGCCCGTACTTCACGGACTCCTGACGGCTGTCCCCGCCGGGGACGACGAGGAAGTCGGTCCGCTCGGGCAGCGCGTGCGTGTCGAGCAGCGCCTTCACCTCGGCGGCACCGTCGGGCGGGGCCACGACGACGACCAGCGACACCGCGCGGGAGGCGGCCATGGCGCGCACCGCGTGGATGAGCATGGGGGTACCGTTCAGCGCGCGAAGCGCCTTGGGGGCGCCCGGACCGAGGCGCACGCCCCGTCCGGCGGCCGGAATCACGGCCGCCGTGCGGCCTCCGGACAGCGAGGAGCGCGAATCGTCAGACATCGGTTCCTGTCAGGTTTGTGTACTCGGCGTGCTTGGGTATGGCCTGGGCGTGCCCCTTGCTCGAGCGAAGCCGAGAGCTCGGGGCAGTGCCGGGCGCGAGCCCTGACCGGACCCTTCCGTGACATCCGGTCGAGCAAGCTGTCCGGGCCCGGCACGCCAAGTATCGGGGACGCGGGTATCGACGCGGCATCGGGGACGCAGGCGCATGGGACACAGGTGTATTCCATGGGACGCAGGTGTATTCGGGGCCGCACGTTTTCGGGGCCACACGTTTCCGAAATCACGCGGGTACGAACATGCCGCAGCGCCCGGCGACAGCCATCGTGTGGAGCGACAGCATTTACGTCATCGGGCACCGCGGCATTTCATTGCGCAGCTGTGCGGCCTTGTGTGGACGCCGGGACGACCGCCGGGTGAGCGGCCACCGTCTCGACGACTGCCTGCGTCAGGACGCGAGAACCTCGTCGAGCAGAGCCTCGGCCTTGTCCTCGTTGGTGTTCTCCGCGAGGGCGAGCTCGCTCACCAGGATCTGGCGGGCCTTGGCGAGCATGCGCTTCTCTCCGGCGGAGAGTCCGCGTTCGCGCTCACGACGCCACAGGTCACGCACGACTTCCGCGACCTTGATGACATCGCCGGAGGCGAGCTTCTCCAGATTTGCCTTGTAACGACGAGACCAGTTCGTGGGCTCCTCGGCGTACGGCGCGCGCAGCACCTCGAAGACCCGGTCCAGCCCATCCTGACCGACCACATCACGCACGCCGACGAACTCCGCATTGTCCGCTGGCACACGCACCGTCAGGTCGCCCTGGGCGACCTTCAGCACCAAGTAGGTCTTGTCCACGCCTTTGATCTGGCGAGTTTCGATGGCCTCGATCAGCGCGGCCCCGTGATGGGGATAGACCACGGTGTCGCCAACCTTGAACGTCATGTGACAGGTACCCCTTCCGTGGCTATCCAGGGTAACACGGAAACGGCGTCTTCTGAATGGCGTTTTCGCAGGTCAGGGCATATCTCGGGGCTTGACAACCGCGACAGGAACGTGCTGCGAAGGGGGAGCGGAAGAGGGTATTCGCAGGTGGGAGCGGCTGTTCAGGGCAAGAGAAACGCGTACGTTACACACACCGGACGTTCCTGACCAGGTTCTGAACATCCCGGTTTGTCCCGCTCCAGGAGCTCGACTTCCGCTACTCCGTTCGGTGAGCGGAGTCGGGTACGAGACGAATCCGGAATTGATCACGGACCGCGCCGATCTACTGATGATCAATTTTCCGGACCGCCGTGGATTCCTTACCGGAAAACCCCAAGCGGATCTCGTCGCTACTCTCGCGGCAACTCGTACAGCCGCTTATGTGAATGGCGGACGAACGGAAGCTCAAAGTAGCTGATGAGGCGGACCGGAACCACTCGAGGACCGGGGCGCACGAGCGGCGCAACGGGGCTCGCGGGCGCCAAGGGGCGGGTCGGGTGCGGCGGCGCGGGAACGGCTCGGTAACCTAAGGCCGCTGACAGACCCTTAGGGCGGCTTTACACCGGAGCCGCTCTGCTTCGCCCACGTTCAAGGAGTTGCCGCCGCCGTGAGCAGCAGCCTTCGACGCGGCTCTCTCGCCGCCGCCGCCATTGCGTTCTCGATCGCCTCGCTCGCCGCGTGCGGCGCCGGCAACAACGCACAGACGCTGGAGGTCAAGCCGGACAACGCGGCGACCAGCGTCGGCGACATCAAGATCCAGAACGTCCTCGTCATCACCCAGCCCGACACGACGTCCACGGGCCCGGCGGTGGTCTCCGCGACCGTCTTCAACAACGGCCGCACCCCGCAGACCCTCGACTCGGTCAAGATCGGCGGCGACGGCGTCGCCCAGATCACGCCCGCCAAGGGCGGCGGCAAGCTGACCATCCCCGCCGGCGGCCACGTCATCCTGGGCGGCGAGGGCAACGCCTCCGCGGCCCTCAGCAACCCCGGCACGGCCGTCAAGGACGGCAACGCCCAGCCGATCACCTTCACCTTCAGCAAGACCGGTGATGTGAAGCTGCGCGCGTTCGTCGTCCCTGCCGAGGGCTACTTCACCAAGTGGGGCCCCACCAACATCCCCGCGGCGCCCGGCGCGACGGCCACCGGCTCCGCGACCTCCTCGAAGTCGCCGAAGGCCTCGACCTCGCCGTCCGACTCCGTCTCGGGCACGCCCACCGACGCGGCCTCCGCGAGCGCGACGGCCACGGGCACGGCCACCGCGACGGCCTCCTCGTCGGCCGGCCACTGATCCAGCACGCACGAAGGGCGGTACCCCGAAGGGTGCCGCCCTTTGTCGTACGCGCCGCCCGTTGTCCTACGGGTGGGTCGCGTCGTACGTGCCGCCGTGAGAAGGATTCGGTTTACGGCTCGAACTTGTAGCCGAGGCCACGCACCGTGACCAGGTACCGCGGCGCGCCCGGGTCCGGCTCGATCTTGGCGCGCAGCCGCTTCACGTGGACGTCCAGCGTCTTGGTGTCGCCCACGTAGTCGGCCCCCCACACCCGGTCGATGAGCTGCATACGGGTCAGCACGCGGCCCGCGTTCCTGAGCAGCATCTCCAGGAGGTCGAACTCCTTCAGGGGCAGGTCGACCTTGGAGCCGGAGACGGTCACCACGTGGCGGTCGACGTCCATCCGGACGGGACCCGCCTCGAGAGCGGCCGGGGTGACCTCCTCCGGCTCCCCGCGGCGACGCAGGACGGCCCGGATGCGGGCGACCAGTTCGCGGGAGGAGAAGGGCTTGGTGACGTAGTCGTCGGCTCCTATTTCCAGCCCGACGACCTTGTCGATCTCGCTGTCCTTGGCGGTGACCATGATCACCGGGACGTTGGAGCGGCCGCGCAGCTGGCGGCAGACCTCCGTGCCGGGCAGCCCCGGCAGCATCAGGTCGAGGAGGACGAGGTCGGCGCCGTTGCGCTCGAACTCGTCGAGTCCGTCAGGCCCGGTGGTCGCGATGGCGACCTCGAAGCCCTCCTTGCGGAGCATGTACGACAGGGCGTCGGAGAAGGACTCCTCGTCCTCGACGACGAGCACACGGGTCACGGAAGGACCTCCGGAGCGGGAAGCGGTTCATACGGGGATGTGACGGTGGTCGTCCCGTCGGGCTGCCCGTTCTCGTCCTCATCGTCGAGTCCGGGCATGTCGTGGTCGATCCCGCGGTCGCGGGCCGCGGCCGCCTCGGGCAGCCGCAGGGTGAACGTGGAGCCCTGACCCTCGGAGCTCCACACGGTGACCTCCCCGCCGTGCGAGGCGGCCACGTGCTTGACGATCGCGAGACCGAGACCCGTACCGCCGGTCTGGCGGGAACGGGCCGGGTCGACGCGGTAGAAGCGCTCGAAGACGCGCTCCCGGTCCTTCTCCGAGATGCCGATGCCCTGGTCGGTCACGGCGATCTCGATGAGGTCTCCGCCGGGCGCGGTCACCCGGCGCGCGGCTATACCCACCCGGGTGCGGGCGGGCGAGTAGTTGACGGCGTTCTCGACGAGGTTGCCGAGGGCGGCGGCCAGCTGGCCCCGGTTCCCCCAGATGCTCAGGTCGGCGGTGCCACCGGCGGCCATGGTGATCTGCTTGGTGCCGGCCTGGTGGCGGCACCGGTCGATGGCCTCGGCGACCAGCTCGTCCACCCGGACCGGCTCGGCGTCCTCGAGAGGATCGTCGTTCTGCACCCTCGACAGGTCGATGAGCTCCTGTACGAGGTTGGTGAGCCGGGTGGCCTCTATCTGCATACGTCCGGCGAAGCGCTCGACGGCCTCCGGGTCGTCCGAGGCGTCCATGACGGCCTCGGACAGGAGGGAGAGCGCGCCGACGGGCGTCTTGAGCTCGTGGCTGACGTTCGCGACGAAGTCGCGCCGTACCGCTTCGATCCGCCGGGCCTCGGTGAGGTCCTCGACGAGGAGCAGCACGAGCCGGGAGCCCAGCGGGGCGACTCGCGCGGAGACGGCCAGGGCCTCCCCCCGTCCGGTCCCCCGCCTCGGCAGATCCAGCTCGACCTGGCGTATTTCCCCGTCGCGACGGGTGTCGCGGGCCATCTGCATCATCGGCTCGACGGCGAGCTTGCCGCCGCGCACCAGCCCGAGGGCGTACGCGGCGGAGCTGGCCTTGACCACGGCGTCGGCCTCGTCGAGGACGACGGCCGAGGACCGGAGCACGGAGAGCACCGTGTCGACGCCCGGCGGAAGCACCGGGTCCGTGTGCAGGGATGTGCGGGTGGGGCGTTTCTGGTCGCGCTCGCTCCAGCGGAACGCCAGCATGGCGATGACACCGGTGAGCACTCCGGCGATCGCTGCCGCTGCGGCGACCGCCGCGTTCACGTCCATGCCCCCAGGTTAGGCATGGCGACACGCCAGGCCACAGCCATCGGAGTGCGACCTCGAACACTCGTCGCCCAGAGTTCACCCAGGAGCCAGGGATGGTTCATTTGGGATGCCGGAAACGGACGCGTACGGGCCGGAACGTGGGAGCGTGGGGTTCACGGGGCCCGTCCGGCGGTCCGTCCGGCGGTCAGGGCAGCCCGGCCCCCGGGCCCCAAGATGACGTAAGAGAGGGACAAACCAGATGCGTGACGCGTACCACGAGGAACTTGACTCGATCGGCGACGGCCTGGTCGAGATGGCCCGGCTCGTCGGGTCGGCGATCGGGCGCGCCACCACGGCCATCCTCGACGCCGATCTGAAGCTCGCCGAGAGCGTGATCGCGGCCGACCAGAAGGTCGACGATCTCCAGCACGAGCTCGAAGCCCGCGCGATAGCCCTGCTGGCCCGCCAGCAGCCGGTGGCGACGGACCTGCGTATCGTCGTCACCTCGCTGCGCATGTCCGCCGACCTGGAGCGCTCCGGCGACCTGGCCCAGCACGTGGCGAAGCTGGCCCGGCTGCGCTTCCCCGAGCGTGCGATCCCGCACGACCTGCACGCCACGATCCTGGAGATGGGCCAGCTCGCGCAGCGCCTGATG
Source organism: Streptomyces olivochromogenes (assembly GCF_001514115.1). Classification (GTDB taxonomy): domain Bacteria; phylum Actinomycetota; class Actinomycetes; order Streptomycetales; family Streptomycetaceae; genus Streptomyces; species Streptomyces olivochromogenes. The sequence continues at coordinate 107,073 of NZ_KQ948458.1, read as the reverse complement.
GCGAAGGCGGCCGAGGTGATCATCACGAAGGACGTCGACCTGGCGCTCCAGCTGGAGCAGGACGACGACGAGATGGACCTGCTGCACCGCACGCTCTTCCAGCACCTGCTCGACGACCGCTGGAAGCACGGCATCGAAACCGCCGTCGACGTCACCCTGCTGGGCCGTTACTACGAGCGCTTCGCCGACCACGCGGTGTCGGTGGCCAAGCGCGTGGTGTACCTGGTGACGGGTGAGCACGCGGACGAGCTCCAGCCCGACATTCAGCCGGTCACGGGCGCCGAGGGCGTCTGAGGTCCGGGAGCACCCGGGGCTGCCGTCTCACTCCGGGGGCGCGGGCGAGCCTCAGTGCGCCGTTGATGCGCCCAGGGGAGCGGGCATGCAATGGGGGTAGGCACTCGCGCCTACGCCTAGGCGCCTAGGCGTACAGGCGTAAGGACCCGGCCTCGATGCCTCATTGAGGCCTCATTGAGGAGGACACCATGGCCGATTCTCCCGCCACGCCCGACCCGACCCTGGACCGCGACACCGACCAGCCCGCCGACATCAAAAGCCTCCCGCTGTTCGGCGCCTGCGGCTGCGGCTCCGGCTGCGGGTGCGGTTGCCAGTCGGGCAACCCGTGCCAGTGCGGCTGATCACCTAGCCCCACCCAGAGGGGCCCCGTCACCACGACGGGGCCCCTTCTGCATGCGGCCACCGGACCGGGGCCCCGGCAGTCACGGAGGGTTGGCCGCCATTCGGCAGGCACCGTTCGCGGCGCCGCCCGGCGTGCCGGCCTGGGTCAGGGCGCTCACACAGCCCCGCAGGTCCGCGTGCACACCTTGGGTGCACGCCGCTCTGACGGCGTCTGAGACTTCGACGCCCGTTTGGCGGACCATGTTCGTGCAGGCCGGAATATCCGCGTGGGCGGCGGGGGCGGCGAAGGCCACGCCGCCGAGTGTGAGGGTCAAACCGGTGAGGACACCGGCGATACGGGCCGCCGTGTGCATGGGAGGCACCTGCTCTCCGGGACTGGTCGGGGATGCGCGGATTCAAGGCGCCGAGCAGCGGACGCGCCCGGCGTACGACCGTGGCCCCGGGCCCCCGCACCCGTCGGCTCGGCAGGACTGCCCCTCCCTCTGTTCGACGCTAGAACAACCCGCCGCCACGCGCACTGCGGCCCGACCGTGGACACTCCTGACCGGCTCGTTCCGCTCGTCCGGACCGGCTCGTTCCGCTCGTCCGGACCGGCTCATTCCACTCGTCCGGGCGGTCCCACCGGTGCGGGGCAAACGCGCCGTGGCCCGGGCGCCGCCCCGACGCCGTGCTCGTCGACCGCGACGCGGTACCGACCACGGCTCCGGGCTGGGCACCCAACGCCGGGTTGTCGAGGGCGTGCTCCGACATCCACTGGCCAAGAGTCGCTCCGGCCTTGCCGAAGGTCATGCGTTCGCCGCTGCCGACGCGGCGTAGGTCCATGCCGAGCAGGCACCCCGAGGGTGAACGGCCATGCGGAGCTGTAGAGATTGCCGCCGGCAACCCGAGCGCCCTGATCCGCTCGGGCGGCCGGATCTCCGGCGCGGCCCTGGGCAGGTTCGCCGCGCAGGGCTGTCACAAACGAGGAAGCCGTCTTGTCCTCTCTGTGGACAGTCCCTGTTTGGAGGAACACATGAGCGCTGAGCACGCACACCTGCCCCCAGGCGTTGAGGTGATCACGACCCTGTCGGAGGCGGCGGCCCGAATCCCGGCCGGCGCCGAGGCCAGGACCATCCGGGTCACCCTGCTGCCCGGTGACCCGGGCGCGCCGCCGCACCGGCACCCCGGGCCGCTCTTCGGCTACGTGACCCAGGGCGAGATCCTCTTCGAGCTGGAGGGGCAACCGCCCCGGGTGCTCAAGGCTGGTGACGCCCTGTTCGAACCTGGGGGCGACGTGATCCACTACCAGGGCGGCAACAACCTTTCGGACGCGCAGTCGCAGCTGGTGGTGACCATGTTCGCGCCGCCGGGTACCCCGATTCTGACCGTGGTCGGCGCGGAGGAACTGGCCGCACGACGACACCTGCGAGTTACCCAGCCCTGATGCCCCTCGGTATCGGGTGAGCACCGGCGTCGTTGATGGCAGCCGTGAATGTCAGAAGCCTTCCGGTATGTGGCTCAGAGCGGATCGGACATTTGGTCGCTGAGGTCGTAGAGGTCGAGAGGTCGTTGAGGTCGTTGAGGTCGCTGCCGGGCGCTCTTGGTCGCCGGCCTTCGTGCTTGGACGCTGCGGTTGCCGTACTCCGCTGCTGAACGGATGGCCTTGAGCACACCGGGCGTCCTCGACGTCGGTCAACCTGCCGTAGTCCTCGGCTGATTGTCCGCCGAGGGGTCTGGAGCCTCTTCGACTTGATCTTGTCGAACCACGTCACTAACGCGCAGAAACACAGCCCCCAGCACGACAACAGGCCCCCTACCCGCGGAGAACCCGCAGGTAGGGGGTCCCGGGAGACGGCTCCGCGTGCGAGCAGGCTTACTCTCCTCCGTTGGACGAAGCGTTGAAACGGGCCTCGTGCGTTGGTCGCCGCTGCGACGAGGGATGCGCCGGGGCCCGTTTCTGAT
>NZ_KQ948458.1:102953-103767 GCF_001514115.1 Streptomyces olivochromogenes | reverse complement strand
GGCCCCGTGGCAGGTCCGGAGGTACCACCCGTGGGGACGAGGTTCGACGCACCACCGCCACCACCGGGACCGCCACTGGGAGAGGGGCCACTCGTGATGATGTTGCAGCCTCCGCCGCCGCCTCCACCGAACCAGCCGCCCCCGCCTCCGCCGGCCCCGAAGCCGCCTCCGCCGTTGCCGCCCGCACCGCCCGTGCCCGGAGTGCCGGATGTACCGATGGAGGGGCATGCGGCTCCGCCCGCGCCGCCGGCTGTCTGGGTTCCGCCGCCGCCGCCCTGCCCGCCGGCCGTTCTCGCGCCGCCGGCCCCGCCGGTGTTTCCGGCGTCTCCGCCGGTGGCCTGCGGGACCTGGCCTCCGGGGACGCCGGTTCCGCCGCCGCCTCCGCCGCCCGCGACGATGAGGCGGGGGTCGGTGCCGGGGACGCCGGTCAGGGTGCAGCCGGGGCCGGCCGAGCTGCAGGTGCGGACATCGCTGGAACCGCCGCCGGCACCGCCCGGGAAACCCACCACTCCGCCGCCGGCGCCTCCGCCCGTGCCGACGTTGACATAGAGGGTGGTGGTGCTCGGCGGCACGGTGACGTTGCCGGTGACGGTGGCGCCGCTCCCGCCTGCGCCGCCGCTGGACCCGTTCTGGCCCGCGGCGCCGGTGGCGGTGACGGTCAGTTGGGTGACGCCGGCCGGGACGGTGAAGGGCTGGTTGGCGCCCGCGTTGAAGGTGACGGTCACGGGCACCGCCGCAGCGGCGGGCGTGGCCGTGGGCACCACCAGGGCCGCCGGCAGCGCCACCGTGGCGAGCAGGACAGCAACACGCCGGG
>NZ_KQ948458.1:0-102258 GCF_001514115.1 Streptomyces olivochromogenes | reverse complement strand
TTCGGTCCTGTGATCCGTAGGCGCGTTTACCCCGGAAGCCCGCTCCCTCGACCAGCTGTTCAACGCGGTCGGTCCACGATGACGGGCCCGCATCGGTACGTGGTTGTGCACTGGTGTACGTGACTCTTGATGTCAGCCGTTGATGTCAGGGCGTCGTTCCCTTCTCGCTGGTCAAGTCTCCGTTGGTCTGCGTCTCAGCCCTCTGCGAGGGCACTTCGACGCGCGCATCCGTCCGACCCGGGGCTCACGCTGAAGGTGTACGCGCACCTCATGCCGAGTAGCCGGGACCGTGCCCGGAAGGCTCTCGGTCAGGCACTCCGACCGCCGAAAGAGCCGCCACGCTGAGGTCCCCCAGAGGGCCCAGGCCGTGAAAACGCCCCCGACCCGCGCCGTATGCGCAGGTCGGGGGCATGATCACGGAACCTACTTCTTCTTGCCCTGGTTCTTGACCGCCTCGATCGCGGCCGCGGCCGCCTCCGGGTCGAGGTACGTGCCGCCGGGGTTGAGCGGCTTGAAGTCGGCGTCGAGCTCGTAGGCGAGCGGGATGCCGGTCGGGATGTTCAGGCCCGCGATGTCGGCGTCGGAGATGCCGTCGAGGTGCTTGACGAGGGCGCGCAGCGAGTTGCCGTGGGCGGCGACCAGGACCGTGCGGCCGGTGAGGAGGTCGGGGACGATGCCGTCGTACCAGTACGGCAGCATGCGGAAGACGACGTCCTTCAGGCACTCCGTGCGGGGGCGCAGCTCCGGCGGGATCGACGCGTAGCGCGGGTCGTTCGCCTGCGAGAACTCGCTGTCGTCGGAGAGGGGCGGCGGCGGGGTGTCGTACGAGCGGCGCCACAGCATGAACTGCTCCTCGCCGAACTCGGCGAGGGTCTGGGCCTTGTCCTTGCCCTGGAGAGCGCCGTAGTGCCGCTCGTTCAGGCGCCAGGAGCGGTGGACGGGGATCCAGTGGCGGTCGGCGGCCTCCAGCGCGAGCTGGGCGGTGCGGATCGCGCGCTTCTGGAGCGAGGTGTGCACGACGTCGGGCAGCAGGCCGGCGTCCTTCAGCAGCTCACCGCCGCGGACTGCCTCCTTCTCGCCCTTCTCGTTGAGATTGACGTCCACCCATCCGGTGAACAGGTTCTTCGCGTTCCATTCGCTCTCGCCGTGGCGGAGGAGGATCAGCTTGTACGGTGCGTCGGCCATACGTCCGAGCGTAATGGAAGCCTTCGTCCCCTCGCGCCCCTGCCCGGAAGGCGGACAGTTGACGGCATCTGCTAATTGAGTGGCCCCCGGAGACCTCCCGCTCGTAAGTTGCCATCAGTACATGAGCCGCTTACATCCGTGGGGGACGACCGATGCCACTCGCCGTCATGCGACGCGCCGCCCGAGAGACCGTCTCGGGGCTCCCCCGCGAGTTCTGGTGGCTGTGGACCAGCACCCTGGTCAACCGACTCGGTGCTTTTGTCGCCACTTTCATGGCTCTGTACCTGACGCTCGACCGCGGCTACTCCGCCTCGTACGCGGGTCTCGTCGCCTCCCTGCACGGCCTCGGCGGTGTCGTCTCCTCGCTCGGCGCGGGCGTGATGACCGACCGGCTCGGGCGCCGGCCCACGCTCCTCGTCGCCCAGACCTCCACGGCCGCCTCCGTCGCGCTGCTCGGCTTTATGCACGACCCGGTGAGCATCGCCGCGGTCGCCTTCCTGGTCGGAATGGCCAGCAACGCCTCCCGGCCCGCCGTCCAGGCGATGATGGCCGACATCGTGCGGCCCGAGGACCGCGTCCGGGCGTTCTCCCTCAACTACTGGGCGATCAACCTCGGCTTCGCCGTCTCCTCCATGGCCGCCGGTTTCATCGCCGAGTTCAGCTACCTCGCGGGCTTCCTCATCGAGGCCGGCATGACCCTGGCCTGCGCGCTCCTCGTCTTCGCGAAGCTGCCGGAGTCCCGGCCGGTGCAGAACGCCAAGGAGGCGAGGGACGACGTCGGCCTCGGGACCGTACTGCGCGACCGGCGCTTCATGAGCGTCGTCGGGCTGTCCTTCCTCGTCGCCCTGGTCTTCCAGCAGGGCTCCGTGGGACTCCCCGTCGCGATGGGCAGGGCGGGCTTCACCCCCGCCGACTACGGCATGGCGATCGCCGTCAACGGCGTCCTCATCGTCGCGCTGCAGATCCCGGTCACCCGTTTCATCCAGCACCGGGATCCGCGCCGGCTGCTCGTGATCTCCTCGGTCCTCGCCGGGTACGGCTTCGGGCTCACCGCCTTCGCCGGGTCGGTCGGCGTCTTCGCGCTCACCGTCTGCGTGTGGACCCTGGCCGAGATCGTCAACGCGCCCACCCAGACGGGCCTGGTCGTGCAGCTTTCCCCGACCCACGGCCGGGGCCGCTACCAGGGCATGTACACCCTCTCCTGGTCACTCGCCGCGCTGATCGCTCCTTTGATGTCCGGCGTGGTCATCGACCGGTTCGGCGCCGAGTGGCTGTGGGGGCTGTGCGCGCTGGTGGGTACGGTGGCCGGGCTCGGGTACGGACTGCTGATGCGGCGGCTGCCCACGGAGGAACCGGTGGTGGAGGCCGGCCCGGCGGTGGCGAAGCCCGAGGTCAGCGCGGCCTGACGCCGACTCGTCCTGACGGATGTCCTGGCTCTGTACCAGCACGGCGCTCACCAACGCCCCGGCTGCGAGCCTCCCTCAGGCCCAAGGGCTCCCCGGAAAAGCGCCCCCCGCCGACCTCACGGATGCATCCGCGCCCCCTTCACCACCTTGTCCACCGCGTTGCGAGGCCCGTACACAGCCAGCCCCACCACATCCAGTCCAGCCGTGGCGACAGCCCGCACCGCCGCCCGGTTGTCCCGGTCGTTGCCGGTGCTGAAGAGATCCGACGTGAAGACGGCTCGGGGCAGCGCGCGGCTGAGCGCCCTGCCGTGTGCCGCCACAAGGACCTCCTTCGTCCCCTCGAAGACCAGCACAGGCTGCCGGAACATCGGCAGATACGGCACCCCGTCCGCATCCTCGTACGGCTCCCCGATCACCTCGGGAACCTGCGTGCCCAGGCCGCTGACCAGGAAGGACGTGACGTTCAGACGTTGCCAGGGCTCAAGGTCGTCCCGCAGCAGGACGACGATCTTCGTGTCGAAGCGGATCGGTTCGCTGTTCATACGTCGAGACTGCCGACCGCCGTACGGCGCCGTCTTGTACGTTCTTTGCATGGTCGCTCAGCCGGAGGTCTCCGCCTGGCGCCCGCGCGTTCCGGGTGTCACGGAGGTCTTCCACGCCCACTTCACCGAGTACGCCTATCCGATGCATGTGCACGAGGCCTGGACGCTGCTCATCGTCGACGACGGGGCCGTACGGTACGACCTGGACCGGCACGAGCACGGCACCCCGCACGACACGGTGTCCCTGCTGCCGCCGCACGTCCCGCACAACGGCTCCCCGGTCACCGCGCACGGCTTCCGCAAGCGCGTCGTCTATCTCGACGGCACGCATCTGGGCGAGGACCTCATCGGATCCGCGGTGGACGATCCCGACCTGCGTGACCCCGTGCTACGACTGCGCGTCGGCCAGTTGCACACTGCGCTCGGTCACCCCGGTGACGAACTGGAGGCCGAGAGCCGACTGACGCTCATCGCCGAGCGGCTGCGCACGCATCTGCGGCCCCGCACTCCCGCCGCCGCCCCGCGCGACTCCCCCACCCTCGCCCGCACCCTGCGCGAACTCCTCGACGGACACCTCACCCAGGGCATCGGTCTCGACGAGGCCGCGCGACTCATGCACGCCCATCCCACCCATCTGGTGCGGGCGTTCAGCGGCGCCTACGGCATCGCACCCCACCAGTACCTGATGTCCCGCCGTGTCGACCGGGCCCGCCGACTGCTGCTCGACGGGCGGCCGCCGGGTGACGTCGCCGCCGCGACCGGCTTCTACGACCAGTCCCATCTCACGCGCCACTTCAAGCGGTTGGTGGGGGTGCCCCCCGGGCGCTACCGCGCCAGCTCGCGCTGAGCCTCGTACAGATTGCGCGGGCGTACGACGTCCGTGGTCCCGTACAGCTCCAGGCGGGAGCGCAGGTCGCCGGTGAAGTCGGGGACGTCGATCTGGTCGAACTCGGTCACCTCGTTGAGGCCGACGGTGGCGGAGTAGGGCGCCAGACCGTCGATCTTCATCAACCCAGCGCGGCCGTTCGTGACACGTATGTTCCAGTGGGTGAAGCGCGCGCCGAAGAGCGGACCGGCGCTCGCGTCCCCGCCGTGCCGGCCGTTGTTGTCGACGGTGATGTCGGTGCGGACGTTGGCGAAGGGCAGGCCCCGGTGGGAATCGAAGGTGCCCATCCGGAGGTCGCCGCGCGACCAGACGTTGTAGGAGGAGAGGCCTTCCACGTTGATGCCGTGGAGCTGGGTGTTCGGCGGGGCCGGGACCGTGCGCTCTTCGATGGTGAAGTCCTCGACGAGGTTGTCGTGCGAGCCCTCGCGGCAGAAGTACGGGTGGTGCGAGCCGCGGCCCGCCACACGGGTGCGGCGCAGGGTGCAGGCGGAGGCGGCGACGAATCCGAAGCCGTTGTCGACGTGGCGGACCGTCACGTCGTCGACCCAGCAGTCGTACGCGCACTGGAGGACGACCCCGTTGTAGCCCTTGTCGAGGAGGTGCGGGGACTGGGGCGTCTCGACGGCCTCCAGGGTGAGGCCTTCGACGCCGGAGCCGGTCAGCGGCTCGACGTGGGTGGTCAGACGCGGGTCCCACTCGGGTCGTACGTCGAGGGGCAGCGGGCGCTCCAGGGTGACCTTTCTGCCCCGCACACGCGCGATGCGTACGGGCCACTCGTAGGGGACGTAACTCGTGAGCTTGGTCTTGTCGTCCCAGTAGTACGCCTCAGGACCCGGACCGCCGCCCGCCATGTGCTCCAGGAGGGTGTGGTCGGCGTCGTCGGCGAGCCGCAGGAGGACGAGCCGGCCCGGCTTCAGTCCGCGGGGGTCGGCGACCGTCACCGACCAGGAGCCGCGGGTGGCGGGGGCCACGGTCGTCAGGGTCTCCCACTCGTCGCGCTTGTTGCCGGTCCAGCCCTCGAAGGGCCAGGCCTTGTCCTTGATGGCGGCGACGAGGGAGTCCCAACGGGCCGTGGGCGCGAGCCAGATGAGGCCGCCCGCCCAGGACCAGGACGACTTGTCGCCGCCGTAGCGGGAGCCGTAGACGCCGATCAGCTCGGTGAGGTTCCTGGTCGCGTACAGCTTCGTACGGTCGCTTCCGGCGCCGCGCAGCACGACGTTCGAGTGGCCTATGCGGATGAGGTCGTCGATGCGGAAGGTGCCGGGCGGGATGAGCACCGTGCCACCGCCGGCCCTCCCGGCAGCGGCGATGGCACGGTTGATCGCGGGCGCGCAGTCCGTGGTGCCGTCCGCGACGGCGCCGTAGGCGCGGACGTCGGCCACGACGGGGCGGCGGGGGAAGCGCGCCGACCCGCCCCGGTGGCCGGCCCTGCCGACGTACGGGATCTGCGGGTGGGTGAAGGGGGTGCGGGTGAACTCCCGCCAGACGGTGGGGACTCGACCTGGGTCATGGGGGCGTGCGACAGCGGTCGCGGCCGTCGCCGGTCCGCCGGTCACCGCGGCGGCCGCCACGGCCACGGCGCTGCCGAGCAGGCCCCGTCTGGTGATGCTCACGTACTCCTTGCTCATACCCGCCCGCCTTCCGTCGCATTCCATCGACTTTCATGGATGTGAATGAAGTTCAGATCTGCGTCGGCGGTGAGCATGCCACTGAGACACCTGGCCCGGAAGGGGTCGTGCACTACTTAGTTGGACTGGACCTGAAATTCAGCCAGCGGAACGCTGAGTCAGGTGGGTGAACGCATCCAGATTGCGGGTCGATTCACCGCGGGACACCCGCCAGGCGTACTCCTTGCGGATCGCGGAGGCGAAACCGAGCTCAAGGAGAGTGTTGAAAGCGCCGTCGGCGGCCTCCAGGACCGAGCCGAGCAGCCGGTCGACCTCGTCCGGCGTGACCGCGACGAGGGGCAGTTTGCCGACCAGATACACGTCCCCCAGGGGGTCGACCGCGTAACTCACGCCATAGAGCTTGAGATTGCGCTCCAGGAGCCAGCGGTGGACGCCTTCCTGGTTCTCGTCGGGATGGCGGATCACGAAGGCGTTCAGCGACAGGGAGTGCTTGCCGACGATCAGCGAGACGGTCGTCGAGAGCTTGCGGGTGCCGGGCAGTTTCACGACGTATGAGCCCGCCTTGGGGCTCTCCCACTCCAGCTCGGCCTCGGTGAGGACCTGCTCGATGATCGACGCTGCGTCAGCCATGAAGGGAGCGTACGTCAGGTGTCCGGTGGACCGGCCCTCGGGCGGTGCGCGCGTCAGCCCTGGTGGGCGCGCACCTTGCGGCGGTGGGCCTGTACGGCCGCCGTGTACACATCCGCCGTGGCGGCGGCCGCGGTGTCCCAGCCGAAGCGCTGCGCGTGCCGGGCGGCGGCCTCGCCCATCCGGGCCGACAGCGACTGGTCGTCCGCGAAGTCGCGCAGCACGCGCGCGTAGGCGACGGGATCGTGCCCCGGGATCAGGAATCCGGTCTCCTGGTGGCGCACGGCGACGGGCAGCCCGCCGACCTCGGCCGCCAGGACCGGCGTGCCGGCCGCCTGCGCCTCGATGGCGACCAGCCCGAAGGACTCGCTGTAGGAGGGCATGACCAGCACCGACGCGGCCCGGAACCAGTCCGCGAGCTGCTCCTGGTCGACGGGCGGCCTGAAGCGCACGACATCGGCGATCCCGAGCCGGGCGGCGAGCTTCTGCAGCCCCTCGGGCTTGGCCAGACCGGTGCCGCTGGGGCCGCCCACCACGGGGACGACGATGTTGCCGCGCAGCTCGGGGCGCTCGTCCAGGAGGACGGCGACCGCGCGCAGCAGCACGTCGGGGGCCTTCAGGGGCTGTATGCGGCCCGCGAAGAGCGGGATCAGCGCGTCCTGCGGGAGCCCGAGGCGGGCGCGGGCGGCGGCACGGCCGTCGGCCGGGCGGAAGCGGTCGAGGTTGACGCCCGGGTGGACGACGGCCACCTTGCCGGGCTCGGCCTCGTAGTGACGGGCGAGCTCGTCGGCCTCTTCGGAGGTGTTGGCGATGAGACGGTCGGCGGCGCGCACGATCTGGGTCTCGCCGATGACACGGGCGGCGGGTTCGAGGGTGTCGCCCTCGGCGAGCGCGGCGTTCTTGACCTTGGCCATGGTGTGCATCGCGTGCACCAGGGGCGCGCCCCAGCGTTCGGCGGCGAGCCAGCCGACGTGGCCGGAGAGCCAGTAGTGCGAATGCACGAGGTCGTAGTAACCGGGTCGGTGCCCGGCCCAGGCCTGCATGACGCCGTGCGTGAAGGCGCACAGCTGGGCGGGCAGGTCCTCCTTGGCGAGGCCCTCGTACGGGCCCGCGTCGACGTGCCGGACGAGGACGCCGGGGGCCAGTTCGACGGTCGGCGGGAGGGCGGCCGTGGTGGCCCGGGTGAAGATCTCGACCTCGATGTTGATCGCGGCGAGGCGCTGGGCGAGCTCCACGATGTACACGTTCATGCCGCCTGCGTCGCCGGTGCCGGGCTGGTGCAGCGGGGAGGTGTGGACGGAGAGCATCGCGACGCGACGGGGCCTGCGGTGCAGCCTGAGCCGTGAGGGCGTCGCCGGGGAGCGTCGCCCGAGCCTGCTGACGTACTGGCTCACGTGGCGTTCCTCCTTGCTGCGGGCATGCCGGTCGGAGGACGCACGGCACCCTCCAAAGAGCGGCAACGCCGGAGCGGTCCGCTCCATTTCCCCTCCGCGCCCCCTCCCGCTCCCCTTTGCCGAATCATTACCGAGAGTCGCTCAACCGTTCGATGACGAGCTGCGTGCGGCGGCTCTCTTCCCTTCTGTTCCCTTCTTTTCCACAGGTTGACGGAGGGCTGCCGGAGGTTATCCACAGGCCCGCACGGGCTTCCTCCCGGCCGCCTACTCTCGTACGCATGACAACCCGCGCCGCGTCCCGCCCCGTGGGTACGGTGACGCGCGGGACGACCAACCCCAACCGACTGCGCCGCATGGACCGCTGGATCGCGGCCACCCACGGCGCCGAGCTGCGCAGAAGCGCCGACCCGGTGGCGGTCGACCTCGGATACGGGGCGGCTCCCTGGACCGCGGTCGAGCTGCTGGCCCGCCTGCGCACGGCCGCCCCCCGCACCCGCGTGGTGGGCGTGGAGATCGAGCCGGCGAGGGTAGCGGCGGCCCGGCCGTACGAGCGCGAAGGACTCGTCTTCCGGCACGGCGGCTTCGAGGTCCCGGTACAGGGCAGCCCCTCGCTCATCCGCGCGGCGAACGTGCTGCGCCAGTACGACGAGGAGCAGGTCGCCGAGGTCTGGCAGCGTCTGTGCGCACGCCTCGCACCGGCGGGCCCCGGCTCCCGGGGCGGGCTGCTCGTCGAGGGCACCTGCGACGAGATCGGCCGCCGGCACGTCTGGGTCGCCCTCGGCCCCGAGGGCCCGCGCACGGTCACCTTCGCCACCCGCCTGGGCTCCCTGGACCGCCCCTCCGACCTCGCCGAGCGCCTGCCCAAGGCGCTGATCCACCGCAACATCCCGGGCGAGCCCGTGCACGCGTTCCTCCGCGACTTCGACCGCGCCTGGGCCGCGGCCGCGCCGTACGCCTCGTACGGCGCGCGGCAGCGCTGGATACGCACGGTCGGCGACCTGACGGCGGACTGGCCGGTGACGGACGGAATATCCCGCTGGCGCCAGGGCGAAGTCACGGTGCGCTGGGAGGCGCTGGCTCCCCGCGGGACCTTCGCGTAAACGCGGGGCGCGGGGCGCGGGGGTGCCGGACAGGCGTGCGACGTCTGGATGACTCACGGGCGTCGAACGCCGCACAGACACCGGACACCCGGGCGAGGCGCGGGCGTTGAAGGCTGGGGTGCGACGAACCGGGACGCACGGGTGTGCGAGGTCGGAGTGTCGCGCGGGCGGTTGACGCCGAGGGTCGTGCGGGCAGTTGACGCCGAGGGTCGTGCGGGCAGTTGACGCCGAGGGTCGTGCGGGCGTGCCTCATCGGTGGAGGGGTGGCCACCGCACGCCCGTGAGCTGCACGGAACGAACTGCGTGACTGACTCGTCACACAGGCGGGGAGATCGTTTCACGGAGGCGAGCCGGGGGGAAGGGAGTTCTTGCCCACCTCTGTCGCATTGCGCGCCGACATGGCACGATCCCCCAGGCGTCCGTAAGTTACTGACGGTAAATCAGTTTGGGGGCGGAGCAATGGGATCCGGCAAGCGGAGCCTGACCACGGCGGCCATGGTTCTGGCCTGCGCCTGCGCGGTGCTGTCAGCACCGGGTGTGGCGTACGCGAGCCCGACACCAGCGCCCACGCGCACACCGACACCGACTCCGACAACCTCGTCGGCCGGCAAGGACCTTGAGGCGATCCGCAAGAAGCTGGACGCTCTCTACCACGACGCGGCGGTCGCCACGGACGCGTACAACGCCGCCGAGGAGCAGGCCAAGCAGCAGTCGGCCGAGATCGTCGACCTGGCCCGCGAGATCGTCAAGGGCCAGGACAAGCTGGACGAGTTGAAGGACCGCGCGGGCGCCGCGGCCCGGGCGCAGTACCGGGGCGGCGGGCTGCCGCCCGAGATGCGGCTGTGGCTGAGCGACAACCCCCAGCAGTACCTGGACGGCGCGGGGCGGGTGCTCCAGGGCGAGCACGCGACCAAGGGGCTGCTCGCCGAGATGACCCGCACGCAGCAGGACTTGGAGCAGTACGCGAAGGACGCCTCCGCGCAGTGGCAGAAGCTGGAGGCCAACCGCCAGGCCAAGGCCACGGCGCAGAAGGAGATCACGAAGCAGATCGCCGCCGCCGAGAAGCTGGAGTCCCAGCTCGAGAAGAAGGAGAAGGAGCGGCTGGCGAAGCTCGAGGAAGAGGCCGCGTACAAGGCGCAGACGGCCTGGCTGAGTTCCGGCGTCCTCGCCGAGATCAGCGGCAAGGCGTCGGAGCAGGGCAAGAAGGCGGTGAAGTTCGCCACCGACCAGATCGGCAAGCCGTACGAGTGGGGCGCCGAGGGCCCGGGCTCGTACGACTGCTCGGGGCTGACCTCACAGGCCTGGGCCTCCGCCGGCCACGGCATTCCGCGCACCTCACAGGAGCAGTGGAAGCAGCTTCCCCATGTCGACGTCAAGGACATGCGCCCCGGCGACCTGATCATCTACTTCGACGACGCCAGCCATGTCGCGATGTACATCGGCGACGGCGCGATCGTGCACGCCCCCCGGCCGGGCCGGACGGTGACGATCACGGGGGCCGGGTCCATGCCGATACTGGGGGTCGTACGACCCGACGCGTGACGGGGCGGGGCGCAGGGAGCCGATGCGGCTCGGGCCGACCGAGCGACCCGAGCGACCAAACCGCCATCAACCCCGAAAAAACGCGCCGCCCCTCGTGATGCACCGCACGTGACCCACCCCACGGTTGTACATACCCCTCAACCTCGCGGACGTGACGTTCGTCATCCTGGGCGCAACCGCATCCTGTCCAAGTGCGGTACAGGATGCGGCATATGACGGTGGCCGCCTGCCGGACGCCATGACGCACACCATTCCGTTGCGGCGTCCGCTACCGCTATGGTCCCCGTCGGTGGGTCGAGGACCTTCGCCCCACCACGCCCTCGGGGGGAGGGAAGGAACCCACACGATGCCCGTACCCATACCGCGGCAGAGAGCGATCCCGGCCGCGGAGAGCGGTCAGGCTCAAGGCGCGTTCTCACCCGGCGGCCCATCCGGAGAAGCGACCGGCGGCCCGGCCGGGGCAGTACCGGCGCCCCAAGCCGCCACGACCCCGGTCGACAGCACCACCAACCTGACCCTGCTGGTCATCGAGGACGACCCGGCGGGTTCGCTCAGCGTGCCCGAGATGCTCGACGCGGCCGGCAAGCCGATCCGCATCCGCACCGCCCGCAACCTCACCGAGGCCGAGCGGCTGCTCACCGACGACGTCCACTGCATCCTGCTCGACCTCGCGCTGCCCGCCCCCGGCCGGGCGGCCACCCAGAGCGACGACGAGCTGACCACGCTCAAGCACGTGCTGCGGCTCGCGCCCCGGCACGCCGTCCTCGCGCTCACCGCCTCCGGTGACGCCGAGCGCGGTGCCGAGGCGGTGCGCGTCGGCGCCCAGGACTATCTGTTCCGCGACGAGCTGGACGGACGGCTGCTGAGCCGCGCGATCCGGTACGCAGTGGAGCGGAAACGTTCCGACAAGGCCGAGCGGCGACTCACCGAGTCCAGGCTGCGCGCCCAGGAGAACGCCCGCCTGGAGCGCGGTCTGCTGCCGACCCCTCTCCTGGAGGGCTCCTCGCTCCGCTTCGCCGCGCGCTACCGCCCGGGGCGCTCCCGCGCCCTGCTCGGCGGCGACTTCTACGACACGGTCCGTACACCCGACGGCACGGTGCACGCCATGATCGGCGACGTCTGCGGACACGGGCCCGACGAGGCCGCGCTCGGCGTGGAGCTGCGCATCGCCTGGCGGGCGCTGACGTTCGCGGGCCTGTGCGGCGACGAACTCCTGTCCACCCTCCAGCAGGTCCTGGAGCACGAGCGCGAGAACGACGAAATCTTCGCGACGTTGTGCTCGGTGGACATCGCGCCGGACGGGCGCCGCGCCGGGCTCTGCCTCGCGGGCCATCCGTCCCCGCTGATCTCCCGCCCCGGCCGCCCCGCCGAGCTACTGCCGTACGAGAACGGCGGCCCGGCGCTCGGCCTGCTGCCCGGTGCCCGCTGGCCGCGCCGGCAGGTGGAGCTGGGCGGCGAGTGGAGTCTGATGCTCTACACCGACGGCCTGATCGAGGGTCACATCGGCGAGGGCAAGGAGCGGCTGGGCCAGGACGGCATGGTGGACCTGGTACGCCGTCGGCTCGCCGAGGGCCTGGCGGGCGAGGAGCTGCTGCGGGCGACGGTGAACGAGGTCAGGGACCTCAACGGCGGAGAGCTGACGGACGACGTGGCGGTACTTCTGCTGGACCGGACGCCGTGACCGCCGTACCACCGTGTGCCGGTCACGCCGTTACCGCCGTACGACCGCGTGACCGTCGGGCCCGTCCGACGGACCGGCCTGCGTAACCCTCAGGCCTGCGGGACTGACCGCCGGTGGTCGACTTGCTCGACCGCCGGTGGTCAGCGGCCTCCGTTGTAGGGGCCGTACGGGCCGTCGCTGCTGCTTCCGCCGCGGCCCCGGCCACCGCCGGAGACCTGACGGAGCGCGGGGCGTACGTCCACGAAGAAGACGATCGTGGCGACCAGCCCCGCGATCTGCAGGAAGATGACCGGGACCAGCAGGTTCACGGCCACCGTGATGCCCAGGATGATCAGCCAGAACATCTTGTTCTGCTTGTCGGCCGCGCGGTACGCGTCTTCGCGGGCCACCGCCGCCATCACCAGTGCCACCACGGCGAGCACCAGCATGGCAAGGAAGATCAGCGACAAGAAGCCGCCGAATGCCGTCAACAGCACTATGCCCACCGCCCGAGTCGATTCATCTCTACGCCACCGTACCCGCAGAACGGGCCGGGAACTCTGAGAGTGCCCGGCCCGTCATCCTGCCCCTGCGTCCGGACCTCTCGTCCGGACCTCTCGTCCTGGGACGAGGAGTCCCGTCGTCTGCTACTTCACGGGCGGCGTCGTCTTCTTGGCGGTGATCTTGCGGGCCGGTGCCTTCTTCGCCACGGGCTTCTTGGCCGGAGCGGGCACGGCGGCGGTCGCGGCCGGCTTGTCCTCGGACCTGACCTCGACCGGCTCACCCTTCGGCTCGACGGCGATGGCCAGTTCCTCGATCTCCTCGGCGGCCTCGCCACGCCAGGTCTTCACGGTCTGCTCGCCGTGCTCGGCGACCTTCTCGTACGTCTCCTTGGCCTTCACGGCGTACTCGGCGGCGACGCCGACACCGCGCAGGGCGAGGTCCTGAGCGGACTCACCGAGCTTCTTCAGGTCGGTGTCGAGGGTGCTGATGAACTCCGTCACCTTGGCCTGGATGGTCTCCTGCGCTTCCTTCGCGCGGGTGGCGGCCTTCTCCTGAACGGTGTTCGCGTCGATGTTCTTCACGGTCTCGATCCGCGCCGGGGCCTCGGTGCGGATCTGCTCCACGAGGCCGGGGACCTTCTTCGCCTGCTGGACGGCCAGGTCGGCGGTGCCGGCCAGGAAGTACAGCGGGGTGGGGTCCGTGGCGGCCTTGCGGATGTCGTCGGTGATGGCCATGGTGATGGTCCTCCGGTCGCTTTCAGCTGAGGGTTTTGGTGTTCCGCGGCGAGACCCGCAGGCCCGCGTGGGGCCGGCGGTGCTGCACGTCGTTGTCGTCAACTGGCGGTCTGCTGCGGATCGGCATCGCTGCCGTCGGCCGTGCGGGGGCCCCGGACGGCGGTGTCCGGCGCTTGCTGGGTGCCCGATATGTGCTCTGCCATGCCCTGCGCCTCGTCCTGCGCCATGTCCTGGGTCACGTTCCGGGCCATGCCCTGGGCCAGGTCCGGCGTGATCTCGAATCCGTTCTCCTTGCGGAAGGACTCGTAGATCTGGAGCATTACCTGCTTCTGCCGCTCGTTCAGCGTGGGATCGGCGAGGATGACGGCACGTGTCTCCACCTCGTCCCGGTCCCGCTCGGCGTCGAGGATGCCGGCTCGCACGTACAGCGTCTCGGCGGAGATCCGCAGCGCCTTCGCGACCTGCTGCAACACCTCCGCGCTCGGCTTGCGCAGCCCGCGCTCGATCTGGCTCAGATACGGGTTGGACACCCCGGCGGCGTCGGCGAGCTGCCGCAGCGACAGCTGCGCGTTGCGCCGCTGCTCGCGCAGGTACTCACCGAGATTGCCGACGTTGAGTGATGCCATGACTCCACCTTGCCGCACTTCCGCTAACAATTGCAAGCACCCGCTTGCAAAAGTGCGCTGCGCCACGAAGGGGGTGCCTGCGCGCTGCGCCACGACGAGAGTGTCCGCGCGCTCAGCCGACGGCGGCGCCGAACCACTCCGGCAGTCGGCCGGCCAGATCCTGCTGGTCTTCACCGACCCACGCCACATGGCCGTCCGGCCGCAGCAGCACCGCGGGCACGTCCAGTTCCTCGCTGACGTCGACGACGTGGTCGACCCGATCCGCCCAGCCCGCCACCGAGAGCCGGCCTGTCTGGTCGAGCAGCAGCCCGCGGCCGCCGTGCATCAGCTCATAAAGGCGCCCCCGCTCCAGCCCCACGTCCCGCATCCGCCGGCCGAGCAGTTCATGGCCCTCGCCGAAGTCGTAGCGGACCCCGACCGCGGTGATCATCCCGGTCACGTACCGGTTCACCTCCTCGAAGTCCATCAGCCTCGACAACAGCTCCCGCAGCGCGGTCGCACCCGGATCGGTCCCCAGCAGCGTGATCTGCGCGCGGGTGTTGTCCAGCACGCGGGCGCCCACCGGGTGCCGTTCGGCGTGGTAGCTGTCGAGGAGCCCCTCCGGTGCCCAGCCGTTGACCTCGGCGGCCAGCTTCCAGCCGAGGTTGAACGCGTCCTGCACACCGAGGTTGAGCCCCTGCCCGCCGGTCGGCGGGTGGATGTGCGCCGCGTCGCCTGCCAGCAGCACCCGGCCGACCCGGTAGCGCTCGGCCTGCCGGGTGGCGTCGCCGAACCGGGACAGCCAGCGCGGTGAGTGCACGCCGAAGTCGGTGCCCGCGACGGCCCGCAGCCGCTGCTTGAA
Source organism: Streptomyces olivochromogenes (assembly GCF_001514115.1). Lineage (GTDB taxonomy): Bacteria > Actinomycetota > Actinomycetes > Streptomycetales > Streptomycetaceae > Streptomyces > Streptomyces olivochromogenes. Next base: position 87,583 of record NZ_KQ948458.1, on the reverse strand, counting down.
CTCCTCGAGGGTCGGCGCGGTCGTACGGTCCTCGGACACGCTCTCGGCGGGCACGATGACGCGGTACGTCCCGTCCCCGTTGGGGATGGTGCCGAACCGCAGTTGGCTCTTGCGGACTTCCTCGACGACGGCGGCGACCGTCGCCTGATCCTCGGTCATCTCCATGTCGCCCAGCAGCGTCTCGACCTTGGCGGGCTCACCGGGGAAACCGACACCGAGCTCCTTGCGCACCACACTGCGGCCGCCGTCGCACCCGACGAGGTAGCGCGAGCGCAGACGCGTGCCGTCCGCCAGCTCGACGCTCACCCCGGCCCCGGCCCCGGCCCCGTCGTCGGCCTGACTCAGCCCGACCACTTCGCAGCCGCGCCGGATCTCGGCACCGAGTTCGAGGGCACGCTCGTTGAGCAGCCGCTCGGTGGCCGGCTGCAGGGTGGAGAGACCGTACGGGTGAGCCGTGTCCAACCTGTCCGGCCACGGCTTGAGGATGCCGCCGAAGAAACCGCCGACCTGGAACTTCTCACTGACCGCGAGGAACCGGTCCAGCAGACCGCGCTGATCCATCATCTCGACGCTGCGCGTGTGCAGGCCGCGCCCGCGGGACTCCTTGGTCGGCTCGGTCAACCTGTCCAGCACGACCACGTGCACGCCGTGCAGCCGCAACTCGCCGGCCAGCATCAAACCGGTCGGTCCGCCGCCGACCACGATCACGTCAATCATCGAACACCCATTCAACGAGATTGGATTTCGGCCATACGCCGACATCACCGCACGCACGTCGCGAATCCGCCATTTCCGCAGGTACTGGCCTTGGCCGGCCATTCTGCGGCACGCCCCGGGCCTTGCCGCAAGCCCCCCTGTGCGCTATACGTTGAGAGTGGAAAGGAGCGGGCAGCCCCCTTTGGGTATCCCCCTTCCGACAGCTAACCCCTTCGGACAGCCCCCTTTCCGTAGCCGGCGGCCGCGGCCGGGCTTTCAGTAGATCGCGAGGCAATCCCGTATTTCCCTCGATACTGGATTGCCTCGACGCGTGTACGGCATTACCGTTGCGCCCATGACTGCCGGGTCGGCCTTGTGCCGTGAGCGAGTTGGTTGCCCGGCCTCCGAGTGAGGCCGAGGCGGGGTAGAGCCCCGCCCACCCCGACCGCCCTCTTCTTCGCATCACCTCTTCACCTCACCGCGTGTCCGCTTCTCGCGGAATTCCGCGCGCTCTCCCGCACCCCCTTACCGCGTCGCGCCCCAAAACGCCCCGCGGCAATTCACCCTGCCCGAAAACAAAAGAAAGCGACGCATGCCCAACCCCTTCAATCAGAAAGTCATCGAAGAGTTCCGCGCCCACCACGGGAAAGTCGGCGGACATTTCGAGGGAGCCCGGCTCCTTCTGCTCACCACCACCGGCGCCCGCACCGGAACCCCGCACACCACCCCCGTCGGCTACTACCCCGACGGCGGCGAGCGCGTCATCGTCATCGCCTCCGCCGGGGGCGCGCACCGGCACCCGGACTGGTACCGCAACCTCGTCGCCCACCCGCGCGTGCGGGTCGAGAGCGGCGTCTTCATCTACGACGCCGAGGCCGTCGTCCTCGAGGGCGCCGAGCGCGACCGGCTCTTCGCCCGCGCGGTGGAGGCCGATCAGGGATGGGCGGAGTACCAGGCGAAGACGGACCGGGTGATCCCCGTCGTCGCGCTCCGCGAGATCCCGCGGGACGGCCCGCCGCAGGTCAACGCGGGCTCGACGGGCGAGGCCCTGAAGGCCGTCCACGACGCCTTCCGACGCGAACTGGCGCTCATCCGCGAAGAGTTCGCCGCCTCGGGCAGTTCCCTCGGCGCCCAGCTGCGGGTCAACTGCCTCTCCCTCTGCCGGGGCCTGCACCAGCACCACACCGGCGAGGACCTCGGTCTCTTCCGTGTCCTCGCCGACGGCCACCCCGCCCTCATCCCGGTCCTGGACCGGCTGCGCGGCGAACACGAACGGATCGCGGTGCTGATCGAGGAGCTGCGCCGGGTGATCGGCGAGCGGCCCGCGGACCCGACCCGCGCACTCCCCGAGGTGGTCCGCCTGACGGAGGAGTTGGAAGCCCATCTCGCCTACGAGGAAGAGCACTTGATCCCGGCCCTGGAGGCAGTGGCCACCCCCTGACCCGCTCCTGAAGTCGGTCGGCCTCCGCCGAGTGGCGCGAGCGGTGACCGGACCCCCGTACGCCTACCGTGGTCCGGTCACCGCCCCGAGGAGCACCCCACATGATCGCGCTCGTCACCGGCGCCAACCGCGGCATCGGCCGCGAGGTCGCCCGGCAGCTGGCCGCCGCGGGCCACACCGTGTATCTGACGGCCAGATCCACCGAGGCCGCCGCCGAAGCGGCCCGCACCACCGGACCCGACGCGCACCCGCTGCGCCTGGACGTCACGTCCGAGGCGGACATCACCGCGGTCGCCCGGGACCTCACCGCCCTGGACGTGCTGGTCAACAACGCGGCGATCACGTACGACACCTGGCAGCGCGCGACCGACGCCGACCTGGACGTCGTACGGGAGGCGGCCGAGACAAATCTCTACGGGCCCTGGCGGCTGACGCAGGCGCTGCTCCCGCTCCTGCGTGCTAGCGCGCACCCGCGGGTCGTCAACGTCTCCAGCGAGGTCGCGTCCCTCACGTCCATGGGCGGCGGCACCCCCGCGTACACGGCGACCAAGACGGCCCTCAACGCCCTCACCCGCATGCTCGCCGCCGAACTGGGCCCCGACCGGGTCCTCGTGAACGCCGTCTGCCCCGGCTGGGTCGCCACCGACATGGGCGGTCCCGGCGGGCGCCCGGTCGCGGAGGGCGCCGCGAGCGTCGTATGGGCGGCGACCCTCCCGGACGACGGCCCCACCGGCGGCTTCTTCCGCGACGGGCAGCCCCTGCCGTGGTAGCCGCCGGGTCGCACGGCCGGTTCTGGCCTCGGTAGCCGCCGGGTCGCACGGTCGGTCCTGGCCCCGGTAGCCGTCGGGTCACCAGGGCAGGGGCCGCGCGTGTACGACCTCCAGCCGCGACACGGCCCGGGTGAGCACCACGTACAGCCGGTGCAGGCCGCGCGCCTCCGCCTCGGCGACGGCCGCCGGTTCGACGGCCACCACGTGGTCGTACTCGAGTCCCTTGGCGAGGGTGGCGGGCACCACCGCGACGCGTGCGCCCAGTTCCTCGGGCCCCGCGGTCTCAACCCCGGCGGCGCGCAGCGCCTCGCGCACCCTTCCGACGTCCGGGTCGGCCGCGATGACGCCGATGGACCCCTCGTGCGCGAGCGCGCCGCGCACCGCGTCGACGGTGGCGGGCAGTACGTCCCCTGCGTCGGGGACCGCGCGGACCGTCAGTTCCCCGTCCCGGCGCAGTGACCGAGCCGGCGGTACGCGCACGTCGAGTCGTGCCAGCAGCCGGTTGGCGAGCCCGACGACGGCTTCCGGCACCCGGAACCCGATCGTCAGCGGCACCACGGCCGCATCCGGCTTCCCGAGATGCCCGAGCAGCTCGCCCCACTCCCGGGCCGCCCAGGGCGTCGTGCCCTGGGCGAGATCCCCGAGCACCGTGAGCGACCCGAAGGGGGCCCGGCGCGCGATCGCCCGGCACTCCATCGGCGACAGGTCCTGCGCCTCGTCGACGACCACGTGGCCGTAGCCTTCCGGGTGTTCGACCAGCCCGGCGACCTCGTCGAGGAGGACGAGGTCGGCGGCCGACCACCGGGCCGACTTGTACGAGCGGGGCGGCTTCGCCCACAGGATCGCCTTCTGCTCGTCGGCGTCCAGCAGCCCGTCCGCCGCGCCGGCCAGCGCCTCGGCGTCGGTGAGGAGCCGGGCGAGGACCTCCTCGGGCCGCGTCCGGGGCCAGACCGCGTCGACGTACGAGCCGACCGGCCGGGACCCGGAGACCTTCCGCGCCCAGGCGTTCGTCTGGGGTCCGGCGCGCCATTCGGCCTGTTCCCGCAGACGCCGCACGGCCCGCGTCCGTACCCGCTCGCGCCCGATGCCGTACGGGGGTTCTTCCGCCCGTACGCCGTCCACGATGCGGTTCAGTTCCTCGGCCGACACCCGCCACCGGTACGAACCGTCGGGCACGACGAGGGGGTCGGCGTACGTGCCGATGTTCCCGTACAGGGCCCGGCGCAGGACCTCCGCCATCCGTGCGTCGTGTTTGACGGCGGCGGCGCGCTCGTCGTCCAGCGCCGTGACGGGGTGGCGGGCGATCTCGTCCCCGAGCGTCGACTGCCTTACCCCGCTCTCGCCGAGGGCGGGCAGCACCTCGGCGATGTACGCGAGGAAGGTGGGGTTGGGGCCGAGGATCAGGAGTCCACCGCGGCGGATGCGCTGGGGGTGGGTGTAGAGGAGGTACGCGGCCCGGTGCAGGCCGACGGCCGTCTTGCCGGTGCCGGGGGCGCCCTGTACGCACACGGACATGGCGAGGTCGCCGCGGACGAGGTGGTCCTGCTCGGGTTGGATGGTCGCGGCGATGTCCCGCATGGGGCCGACACGGGGGCGTTCGATCTCGCCCGTGAGAATGCGGCTCTCCGGAACCGAGGTGCCTTCATGGCTCCGATCCCCGCGACCGCCCTCATCCCGGTGGCCGTCCCGATCCGGTCGGCCCCCTCCGATGTGTTCGTCCTCCAGGCCGGTGAGGTCCGCCGAGTCCCCCCTGCTCCCCGGCGCCCAGCCGAAGCGCCGGCGCACGGCCACGCCCTGGGGGTCGCGGGCGCTCGCCTGGTAGAAGGCGCGTGAGACGGGGGCGCGCCAGTCGACGACGAGGGGCGGGGCGGCGGGGTGTTCGGTGATGCGCAGGCGGCCGATGTGGTAGCTCTGCCCGGCGTGTTCGCCGCCGCCGGGGGCGAATTCCAGCTTGCCGAAGAACAGCGGGCCTTCGGGGAGTTCGCGCAGATCCCTCGCCTGGCCGCGCAGTTGCCGGCCGAGCACTTCGGCGTCGGCACCGGAGGCGGAGACGTCCTCGCCGGTGACGACCTGCTCCTCGGCGCCGTCGACCATCGCGGCGAGGCCGGCCCGGCAGGCGTCGTGGTGGGCGCGTTCATGGGTGAGGGAGCGGGCGAGGGCGGGGTCGGTTGACGTCACTCGGCCAAGGATACCGAATAACGTTACTGAGTAACATTCTTTACTCAGTAGCTCTCTTTGCCCAGTCCCTCATCCCCATGGAGTCCCCATGGAGTCCCATGGAGTCCCATGGAGCTACGCATAGCGCGGCAGACCCGCCTCCAGCTGCGCGAACGCCTCCTCGGCCGCGGCGACCGCGTCGGGCCGCACCCGCTCGACGGCCTCACCGTCGGCGATCCGCCGCCAGTTCTCCAGGGCGAGGACGCGCTGTACGGCGATGATCTGACCGGCGGCGAGCCGGGCGCCGAGGTCGCCGCCGAGCGCCCCGGCGAGCGCGGCTTCGGACCGCTCCAGGTATCTGAACATCCCGGCGGCCAGGGAGGGCGTCCCGTAGAGGAGGCGGTGATAGGCCAGGACCTGAGGGGCGTCGTTGAGGCCGGTGACGGGGTCGCGGCGCTCCAGCCCGTCGAGGAAGTGCCGGCGCAGCGCCGTCAGCGGGGACGGTCCGCGGGCGGCGACGCGCGCGGGTTCGTCCTCGTGATCGGCGAACCGGTGCAGGACCAGGTCCTCCTTGGACGGGAAGTACCGGAAGAGCGTCGGCTTGGAGATCTCGGCGGCGGCGGCCACCTCCGCGACGGACACGGCGTCGAACCCCTTCTCCAGAAAGAGTCCGATCGCGATGTCGGAGACAGCCTGGTACATCCGCTGCTTCTTGCGCTCGCGCAGTCCGATCTCACCCATGCCCCGAGCCTACGCACGCCCCGACACCTCCTTGACCCGCCTTGGCCCGCCCCGACCCGCCCCGACACCTCCTCGACCCGCCTTGGCCCTCCTTGACCTCAACCAGGCTTCAGGTCGAAGACTGTCCGGCGTTCGGCCATGCCTGTCTTCGGCCTTGAGGAGCGTTGCGATGCGTGCAGTGCAGGTGAAGGAGTTCGGCGGCCCCGAGATCCTGGTTCCCGTGGAGCTTCCCGATCCGGTTCCGGGGCCGGGGGAGGTCGTGATCGACGTGGCGTACGTGGACACGATCTTCGTGGAGACGCAGGTGCGGGCGGGGTGGGGGCGGGAGTGGTTCCAGGTGGCTCCGCCGTACGTCCCCGGGGGCGGCGTGTCCGGTGTCGTCGGCGCCCTGGGGGCGGGCGTTCCCGACGAGTGGCTGGGGCGCCGGGTCACGTCCTATGTCACGGGCAGCTATGCGGAGCGGGCCGTGGCGGCGGTGTCGGCGCTGACGGTGGTACCCGACGGCCTGGACCTGCGCGGCGCGGCGGCCCTGGTGCACGACGGCGTCACCGCGGGCGGCCTGCTCGACCTGACCGCCGTGGGCCCCGGCGACCGCGTACTGATCCTCGGCGCCTCCGGTGGCATGGGCACGCTGCTCGTCCAGCTGGCCCACGAGCGCGAGGCGCGGGTGGTCGCCGTGGCCCGCGGGGACGCCAAACTGGCCCTGGTACGGGACCTCGGGGCGGACGACGTGGTGGACGCGACCCGGGACGACTGGGTGTCCGCCGCCCGCAAGGCGCTCGGCGGGGCCGAGGAGGGGGCGGACGTCGTCCTGGACGGTGTGGGCGGCGACCTGGGGGCCGCGGCCCTGCCCCTGACGGTCGACGGCGGCCGGTTCTCCGCCCACGGGGCGGCGTCGGGTGGCTTCTCTCCCCTGGACACGGAGGAGGCCACCCGCCGGGGGATCAAGGTCTTCGGCATCGCCGACGTCCAGTTCGGCCCCACCGACCTGCGCCGCTTCACCTCCGACGCCTATGCCGAGGCCGCGGCGGGGCGGCTGCGGCCGGTGATCGGGGAGGTGTTCCCACTGGAACGGGCGGCGCAGGCGCATGCGGCTATCGAGGGGCGGGGGTTGGTGGGGAAGGTGGTGCTGGAGGTGCTGTAGGTGTGAGAGTGCGCCAGCTCGGGGCCGACGACAGGCTCCACAGGTCGTCGAGATGCTTGTTCCAGGTGGCGACGACGGACTTGGAGTCCTCGTCACCTTCCCTGGACCAGACATTGAGGTCGGTGCGGTAGCCCTTGGGGTCGTAGAACTCGGGCTCCGAACTGCGCTGCACGGTCCGGGTGACCACGTCGTAGAGACCGTGCAGCGCCAACTCCCGGTTGAAGACGCAGATCTTGTCCCGCGGTATGCCCGGGTAGAGGCGGTACTCGCACTCCGCCGTCACCCGCCCACCCGAGGTGAGCCGCTCCGCGATCGCCGACAATCGCTGGTCGTACATCTGGCACTGCGCTTCGAGGCCTCTGCGGTAGGCGGGGTCGTCCTGCGGCCTGCCGTCCGGACCGACCCTCGACGGAACGGTCATCGGCTGCCCGAAGTCCGGGATCAGCACCCTTATGCATACGTGCCTGGTCGGCCCGGGGTCGTCGAGGAGACGCTCCAGGCGGTGGTAGAGCTCGTGGTAGAGCGTCTCGCCGGTGTAGCCGAGAAATCTGATGTCCACCGTGCGGGCACGGAAGGCCTCGGTCACGAAAGTACCCAGTTCATGCGACTTGACCTGGAAACGGTTCGGCCGGCGAAGCGAACCGTCCAGGTCCTTCACCGAGTCGTACAGCACATAGCCGACCAGGCTGAGCACCGCACCGCCGATGAACGCCTTGTCCCGCAGGAAGTCTCCGAGCGGCGTCACGAACTGGGCGGTCACCTCGGTGACGAAGAGGAACAGCAGCAGAATCCTTGTGAACACCGGCTCGTAGCGCGCCTGGAACCGTTTCAGGCGTTCGCCCATGCCACCGTGGGCAGATCTGCTCCCGTTGCCGGACATCCGCAGTCCCCTCCCCCGTGCCGAAGCGCCCAGCGGAGAGTCGGACGTCCGCGGGGGGTCAGAGGTCCGCGGAGACCCCGGCTGTCCGTCGGCCTCCATGGTCCCCGTGCGGCAGCGCGCGGGCAAGATAGGGGTTCGCCGTCAATTTGCCCGACAGTCCCAGCGCCGCCGTGGCCTCGGCCAAGGTCATCGCGTAGGTGTCCACCGCCCGGCGGACGTTGGGGGCGTCCAGACTGTCGCCGGTCACCAGCCGGTCGAGATCCACGTAGGCCGAGCGCACGACCTCCATCCAGCGGTACACGCGCCAGTCCTCGCGCCAGCCCTTGGTGCACTCCTCCGGCAACAGCCGGTCCCAGCGCGAGAACAGCCGCTCGCGGATCTCGGGGCGTGTGGGGGTGAGGTGCATATGGCGGACCAGGTCGTACAGCGGGTCACCGACGATCGCCATCTCCCAGTCGATGAGGATCAGACCGCCGTTGTCCTGGCGCACGAGGTTCCATGGGTTGAGATCCCCGTGCAGCAACACGGGCCGACGCATGACCAGGGTGTGGCGGTCCAGGATCTCACCGAGTCGGTAGCCGTTGGGCAGACCCAGTTCCCGCGCCAGGTCACCGGTGGCCTTGGGGAGGTGGTTCACCATGCGGACCAGTTCGTCGCGAAGGCCCCGGTAGAAGTCCCACCCCCGTAGATCCGGGTCCAGCCGCTCGCAGTCGACGAAGGTGAGCGCCAGGAGCTGATCCACGAGGTCGTCCGCCTCGTGCGGCCGGAGTCCGTCCGCGGGGTGTTCCGGTGGCCGGAACTCGTCGGCCGACCCTTCGTACGAATGGATGGTGAACTGTTCCTTCAGTCCACTGGTGCCCAGGGCCAGCACGCGCGGGGCACGCACCCGCGGACTCGTACCCGGGACCCGCGGGGAAACGTTTGACCGCTCGATGGCCTCAAGGACGGCGTGCTCATTGAGGAAACGGCGCTCCCGGGCGTCCGCCGCGCCGACCTTTCGGCGGACCATGACGGGAAACGCCACTCCTCGCACCCGCACGGCCGTGTTGAGATGAGCCGTTCCCTTGAACACGCGGTCCGCGGCCGCCGCCCCCTCCTCGAACAGTGCCCTGCTGACAGCCGAAGCGGGGAACTCCGGATGCGGGGGGACGCGGAGGTCGCGTTCCCAGACGATCTCCGAGACCGACCGGTCGCGGTTGTGCAGGCCTCCGTGGGACTCGTTCCAGCGGAAGAGGGTGCGCTCGATCTCGCTCTCGTCCGGCACGCTCATGAGCCGCAGTGGCTCCTCGGCCTTCAGCAGCGCCCGGTGCACCGCACGGGTGGCGGCGTCCAGCCTCTGCTGGTCGAAGGAGTCGCCGAGCGAGGAGGCGGCCCGCATCACATCCGGGTAGACGGACTGGGCGCGCTCGAAGGCCAGATAGTGCTTGAGGTCGCGGTCGAGACCGTGCACGGCTTTGGGGCGCCGCCGTCCCATGGCCTCGCGCCACGCCTCGATCACCGCGGGCCACTGGTGATCGGGATACTCCATCCGCTCCAGATGTGTGGCGAGGTCGTGCAGCGGGTCCCCATAGGTCGCCAACTCCCAGTCGACGCAGATCAAGGGGGGAACACCGGCGTAGGAGACGATCACATTGTCCCGGTGCAGGTCCGTGTGGAGGAGGCTGAAGGGGCGGCTGACGAGCGCCGGCAACCGTTCCGCGAAGCGCACCATCGCGTCTTCCGGGATGCCCAGCATCGCGAAGAGCCCGCCGAACTCGGCCCGGTTGCGCTGCCGGATCTGCTCCTCCGCCGCGAAGGCCAACGCTCGCAGAAAGGCTCTGCTGTCCCGGCTGGACCGGGGCCAGGACGCCGGCAGCGGAGGAAGGTGCTGCCTGCGCACCTGCGTCATGTCCGCGAGGAGGTCCGCGAGCGCGGCGACGAGGCCCGGGTCCACATGGGTGCCGTTGGGACAGACCCTCGACAGCGGAACACCGTCCACATAACTGAGGATGGTCACGTCTGCGTGCTTGACCAGGCACCGCGGAACGTGCGGCAGCACACCGCAGATCGTGTTCAGGATCTCCGCCTCGTCCGGCCACGTCCTGATGACCACGGGCAGCGCCGAGGGAATCCGCGCCCGTACCGTCACCGGCGCCCCGTCGTCGCACGCCACCAGGCGGGACTCGTCCTCGGTGAGCGGCCGCACCATGTAATTCAGGTTGTGGTGTCCTCGGCCGAACGAGCCGAGCGCCCTGGCGTAGCGCACGAAGTCGTCGTACGCCGCGTCCGCCGCCCTTTCCAGAGCAGGTGGGCCAGGCGGTCCCGGCATCGGCGGAACGCCCACGGGTCACTCCTGAATAACTGTGCGTCATTGCAGATGTTCATGCGCCCCGACCGGGGTGAGCACACCTTAGTGCCCACCCGCGGGTACGGCAGAGCCGACTGCAGAATCTGTGCCTACTTGAAAGAGAGTTGTATATCTCCACGGCGTTACTCCGTTGGAGGCCCGGTGGAATGTGAGTCGCCTCAGGGCGCTTCCGCGAGCAGGCGCCAGCAGGAGTCGAACCAGGCCTGCATGCTCTCCATGAACACAGAACCTGGGGAGTCCGCATCACCCTCGTCGTTGACGTGACGGGTCAGGGTCGCCCCCAGACCCAGTACGTCCGTGGCGTCGAGCTCCGTGCCGTCGTCCAGCAGGACAGCCCGCCGCACTATTTCGTACGGCCCGAACAATGCCTCGGCCCCGGGGCGCAGATAGAGCTTGAATGCCGGGGCCAGCGGTACGTGCCGGATCTCCACCCGTACGGACGGCACCAGACCTTCGCCCTGGAGATCACGCAGAGCGGCACGCAGCGACATCGTGTGCCGACGGGTGATGGCGCGCAGCCGTTCCTGGAGCTGCCCGTGCAGACGTTCCAATTGGCCGGGTTCCTGAGGCTCCGCACCGTCCTCCGGCTCCTTGGCGCGTGGATACGGAAGCTCAAGGGACTCCGAGGGCAGCAGCATGCGCAGTTCGATGCGGTCGGGCCGCACCATGCCGAGGCGGATGCTCTCGGCCTGCAAGCGGATATGGGTGTCCAGGGACTCGGACGTGAGCGTGAACACGTCCAACCGGACAACGGGTTGGGCGAAGGCCCGCGCGATGAAGGGACCCAGGGCCGCACGCACCCTGGGCGCCTCCTTCGGCGGCGCTTCCAGGTGTATCGGGCTCTTCACCACCCGCGTTCCGCTGCCCTGCCGGGACTTGATCCAGCCTTCGCTGTTCATCTCCCGCACCACGCGTTGCACGGTGTCGCGTGAGACCCCGAGTTCCTCGGCGAGTTCGCGTTGGGGGGGCAACTGGGATCCCACCGCGTACGTGCCGTCGGCGATCCGGGCGCGCAGCGTCTCCATGACGCGCTCGAACTCCGTTCCGCCTCCGTCGCCGCGTTCTTCCGTCACACCGCGACCGTACCTCGCTCACCTCACGAACAAACCGCTTCCAGTCACATTGGCGGCTGGATTTGGCCGCCGAAAGCTGGAAGTGGACTGACTCGTTAAGGGATCAAAGAGTTAGGGCAGACCAGATTCAAGGCAACCAGTCCAATTGGACAGTTAGTTGATCGATTCACTGAAGTGGACGGGGGTGGGGACCATGATCTTCTTTCAACTGGTGGGCATAGGGGTCCAATTCTGCGTGTCCCAGCTGGTGCAGACACGACTCGGGTTCGCAGGTCTGGTCGTGTTCACGATGGCCCTGGTGGGCGTAAAGGCGGAGCATCCCCGCCTGGTCCGCTGGTCGGCCGGAGCCCTGGCCGGCCTCTTCGTCCTGCTGACCCTTCGGCTTCAGGCCTGACCTCCTCAGACCCGGAACCTCCAGGCCCGAAACCTCCGGGTCGAAGCCTCAGACCCGAAACCTCCGGGCCCGACACTTCAGGCCCGACACTTCACGCCGACCCCCGAAGCACCCTCAGCACCGGCTCCAGTGAGTTCACCACGTCCTCGGCGCCCGCTTCGCGCAGGAGCTTCTCCTTGTAGGCGGTGCGGGCGTAGCCGAGGAAGGGGACGCCGGCCTGGCGGGCGGCCTCGTAGTCCGAGGGGGCGTCGCCGATCATCAGGGCGGTGGCGGGGGCGGCGCCCAGGGCGTTCAGGGCGCGGTTGAGGCAGTGCGGGTCCGGCTTGAGGTGGTGCAGGTCCTGGCCCCGGCCGTAGATGTTGGGGGCGAAGCAGTTGGTGAGGTCCCGGCTCGCGAGGTAACCGGTGGCCGTGCGGGCCGAGTTGTTGGTCGCGATGGCCAGCCGCGCGCCGACGGCGCTCCAGGTGCGGATCAGCGGGTCCGCGTACGCGGTGGGCCAGGCGGACGGCACCGCCTTGAGTTCCTGCTGAGTGAGACGTTCCTCCAGCTCGCTCACCAGATCGCTGTGCGGGTGGCGGCGGTGGACGGCGTAGAGGACGACCATCGGGTCCGGGTGGACCTGTTCCTCCTCGGTGAGCAGTCCCCGCAGCCCCTGCCGCTCCAGCCACTCCACCAGGTCCTTCGCCACGTCCTCCGCGGAGTGCCCCGCGAACAGCCGACAGATCGGCCCGTCGAAGTCGAAGAGCACAAAGCGAGCGCGTTCGATCACTTCCCGCAGGTTCTCGGTCTCTGCTGCCACAGGTTCAGTCTGCGCCGTATCAGAAGTCACTAGGAGAGTGTCAGGTCCGTGGTGATGGTTTCCCAGAGGGCGTCGAACCACTTCTGGGATTGGTCCACGAACGCGGCGTCCCGCTGACCGGTCCGCTTCTCGAAGGAGAAGAGGAGGGAGTCCGAGCCGAGGGCGTCGTACATGTCCAGCGTCACGTCGGCCATCTCCTCCTCGCGCCGGGTGACCATGTAGTAGGCGATTAAAGCCTCGGCGCCGTTGAGCAGGTACAGCTTGATGGGCGGGGTGAAGGGCAGGGCCCGGAACGCCACGCGTACGTCGATGCCGTGCGAGGAGCGCAGGGCGCGCAGGTTGTGCTGGAGGACGTGGACCTGGGCGTTGCGCTGGGCGAGCCAGCGTCCGTGGACCGGGTCGTCGTCACCGCGGCCGTCGACGGGGACCGGGAAGGCGAGGTTGATGTCCCGGGACGGGAGCAGGATGCGGACGTCGATCGACTCCGGGCGGATGCGGCCCTCGTGGATCAGCCGGACCGGTTCGCCGAGCGCGAGCATCAGGGTCTCGGCGGTCAGGCAGGCCGCGTCGACCCGGACGTGCGGCGCGGAGAACGCGTCCGCCAGCCGGGGAGCCAGTCCGACCATCGTCGTCTGCGGTTCGCTGCGGGCCGAGGCCGACGGCTCCGCGATCCGCGGGGGGCTGCCCTTGCTGACGTTGCTCAGCAGTCCGTCGTCCTGGAGCGCGCGCAGGGCCTGCCGGACGGTGCCCCGCTCGACACCGAACTCCTCTGCCAACTCGGCCTGGGTTGGCAGGCGGTCGCCCGCCTTGAGGTCACCGGCTCGGATCCGATCCCGCAGGACGTCGGCGATCTCCTGGGGCGAGAGCCTTCTGCTGCCGTTCACTGCAACGTTCTCCTGGGTCACGACCAAACGCTACAACTCTCCTCCATCTACGGGGAGTTGTTTGAAAGTTGTTTATGGCTAGTAGCCAAGTGGGGACAACTTAATCAGAGTTGGTCACCAACTTAGCCAAGTTGGCGGAAGTTTTGCCTCCCCCACCCGAGTCCGTCACCGACTCACCCGGCCTCACCCTCGCACACCCCAGAGGAACCACCACGCCACAGTAGAAGCAGGAGAACCGCCCATGCCCGCCATAGCCCTTCTCTCCGCCCTCTTCGTCGTCGGCTTCGACCAGTTCGTGCAGTGGCAGTACGGCACGACAGGCGTCATCGGCCTGCTGCTCCTCACCATCGGGATCAAGGCCAAGAGCCCCACCTGCAGCTCCATCGGCGCGGTCGTCCTCGCCCTGATGGTCGCGGGTCCTGCCCTGTGACGTGCAGGGGAGAGTCGGTCAGCTCGAGAGCAGCAGCTTCGAGCTGATGGTCTCCCAGAGCGCGTTGAACCAGAGGTGGGACTGCTCCACGAACGTGGTGTCCCGCAGCCCGGTCCCCTGCGCGAAGGGGAACAGCATGGACTGGGTGCCCTGGACGTCGTACATCTCCAGGTACTCGTGGTCCACTTCCTCCTCGCGCCTGGTCAGCGTGTAGTACGCGAAGAGTGCCTCGACCCCGTTGAGCAGGTACAACTTCACCGGCGGGGTGAAGGGGAGCGCGCGGAAGGTGACGTTGACGTCGATGCCGTGCGTGGCGCGCAGGGCGAGCAGGTTGTGACGCAGCACCTGGCCCTGGGCGTTGCGGTTGGTCAGCCAACTGCGCTGGAGCCGGCCGGCCGTCGCGGCGTCCACCGGCGCGTCCACCGGCGCGGGAAAGGCGAGGTCGATGTCACTGCTGGGAAGCAGCACGCGGACGTCCACCCTGGCCGGTTTTATTCGGCCCGCGTGAATTTGCCGGAGGGGTTCGCCCATGGCAAGGGTGAGCGATATCGACGTCAGGCACAGCGCGTCGATCTCCACGTGCGGAGCTTCGAAGGCGGCCGTGATCCGGCCGCCGAGTGCCACCGTGGTGGGCTGCGGTGAGGCTTCCGGGCCGGTCAGAGCCCGTCCCAGGGTGTCGGCGACGGTCGCCGGGCTCCCTTTGGACACGTTGACGAGCAGATGTTCCGACTGCAGGATGCGCAGCGCCTGCCGGACCGCCCCGCGTTCGACACCGAACTCGTCGGCCAGCTTGGCCTGCGTGGGCATGCGCTGCCCCGGCCGCAGCTGGCCGGACCTGATCCGGCTGCGCAGCTCGTCGGCCACCTCGCGGTGTGACCTCTGTGGCCGTGGTGACCTGTTCCGTCCATTGACGGAGGCGTGTTCCGGTTCCACGACCAAACACTACAACTTCGCGCCATCTTTGGGCAGTTGCGGGATAGGTGGTTATGAGTCGACCCAACGCGGAGATAAGTATCAGTGAGTTGGTTGCCAACTTGCACAACATGGTCACACTTCCCGAGGGTTGGCCGCCAGAGTCGTCCTCCCCAGGACCCCAAGGAGGGAACGTCATGCCGCTCATCGCCCTCGCCGTCGCCGCCCTCGCCATCGGATTCGAGCAACTCATCCAGTGGAAGTACGGGCCGCTGGGCATCATCGCGTTCGTCGCGCTGTCCGTCGGCCTCAAGGCCAAGAACACCACCATCAGCGGCATCGGAGCCGTCCTGCTCGTGATGCTGCTCGCCCAGTCCGGCTGATCGGACGCCACCGTCCGGCAGTCCGGCTGACCGGGCTCCCCTCCGGAGGGGAGCCGGGAGCTCGGTCAGTCCGTACCACGCACCACCGCACCGTCGAACAACCACACAACCGCACGGCTACGGATGCAGTGCACCACCACTCACCGACAGAACCGGAAGGAGCACCACACCTCCCTTACAGGCCGCACCATTCGGAAATCGGCATCAGCATCAGCATCGGAATCGGAATCGGAATCGGAATCGGAATCAGCGTCTGAATCAGAAGATGTCCGGGCACCACGGTCGCCTGGACGTACGGAGCAGGGCGTCGGCGACGACGGCGGCGCCCTCTCGTTCTTCGTGCACCCGCCCGAGCGCGGTGAGCCGCACCGCCGACTCGTCGCCCAGCCACAGGGCCGCCAACTCGCCCACATCCAGGGTGAGGTCGGCGGCCGTCGTGGTCGGTGCGCAGGTCGCCCCGTCGGGTCCGGCCTCCAGGCGGTAGCGCCCGGCGGACAGTCCGTCCCCGTCGGTGACGTCCAGGACCAAGGTCCCGGACCCCGCGTACGTACGCGCCTCCAGAGCCCGTACGACGTCCAGGATCCGCACCCACAGCCAGTCCGCCTGAATCGTAATGCGGGCGGCGCGCGGATCGGGGAGGAAGTGCGGGAGCAGATCGTCGGGGGCCCGCCAGCCGGTCTTGACGTGGGCGATCCAGTCGATCGAGCAGAGGTACCGCCACAGGGCGCGTTCGGCCGCCGGCGTCACCGTGATCAGCCAGTTCACTTCCGCCGTGTTCAGCGGTTGCTTGGCGTCGCCCCAGTTGTCGTCCGACTCGTACGAGACCAGGCCCTCGACCTCGCCGGTCGCCGAGCGGTACACGGCGTAGAAGGGCTCCTTCCAGGGGTCGCCGCTCAGGCTCAGTACGCCGGTGTTGATCTGCCACCAGCGCTCGTCGCGGCTGACCGCGCCCGGCTGGGTACGACGGAGGCGTTCGTGCAGGTCCGGGCCGAGCTCGCGTACCTCCTCGCCGTCCACCAGGTCGATACGGGCGCCGTCGGTCGGCCCCGACCAGCGGGGGTCCAGGCCCGACCTGGAGACGTCGATGGTCCACTCGGTGGCGGTGGTGGCCTGGCCGAAGCCGTACCGCCCGTAGATCGGGTACTCCGCGGCGATGAGGGTAGCGACCACGTCGCCGCGGTCCTTCGCCGCGGTGAGGTCGGTGGCCATCATGCGGGTGAGGAGGCCTCGGCGGCGGTGGGTGGGGTTGACGGAGACGTTGGTGATGGCGTCGGCGGGGACGGGGGTGCCGCCGACGGGGGTGAGCTGCTGCGGGAACGATCGGAAGGTGGCGACGATGGGGGTCCCCCCGGTCGAGCGAAGTCGGGAGTGGGGGTGGTCGGTGTCGAACGCGCCGAGGGTCCGCTCGAGGAGGATGCTCGAACCGCGGTTGGTGATCTCCTCGTCCGATACGGCCGGGGAGCGTAGGAACCCCGTGTT
Organism: Streptomyces olivochromogenes; assembly: GCF_001514115.1. Classification (GTDB taxonomy): domain Bacteria; phylum Actinomycetota; class Actinomycetes; order Streptomycetales; family Streptomycetaceae; genus Streptomyces; species Streptomyces olivochromogenes. The sequence goes on along the minus strand of NZ_KQ948458.1, from coordinate 71,053 downwards.
CAGCGCACGGATCCAGGCCGGGATCTCGGTCTCTGTGATCGTTCGTACGTCGATGTCTTCGCGACGGCTCATGGGGGCACGCTAGGGCGCCGAACACGCCCCTGTCGCACCGTTTTCGCCCCCGCCGCCCCTACCCGTCCCATCCCTGGGGGCTGCGCCCCCAGACCCCCGCATCGGCCTGAACGGCCTCGTCCTCAAACGCCGGACGGGCTGAAAGATGCGCGCAGCGCCCCTTTAGGGGCGCGGGGCTAGAACGTTGCTCGGATCTCGCCGACCTCGACGCCTCCGCCTGTCAGGGGGGCGTGGCCGATTTTGGAGAGGATCGGGGATTGCGTGCCCAGGAGGGACAGGGCGCGGGCGAGGACGGGGCCGAGTGCCCGGGTCGCGCCGTCGTCGATCTTGAAGGCGAGGGCCCTGCCGTCGGGGAGGGCCACCGCCTGGACGGCCTCCGCGCCCATCTTGGAGAGGGCACCCGGTATCTCCCGCATGAGCCAGGTATCGGGACGGCGCGTGCCGGCGACGTACTCGGGGTGGGCGCGCATGGCATCGGCGACACGGCGTTCGGCGGAGCCGGGGGCGGCGAGGACGAAGGAGCGGAAGGCACGGGCGAGGCCCGTGAGGCTGATCGCCATCAGCGGCGCACCGCAGCCGTCCGTACCGACCGCCGCCACCGACTCCCCCGCCGCCTCCTCGACCACCGTGTGGATGAGCTGCTGGAGCGGATGCCCGGGGTCCAGGTAGGAGTCCAGGGGCCAGCCTCGCAGCGCGCACACCGCGAGCATCGCCGCGTGCTTGCCGGAGCAGTTCATGGTGACCCGGTCACGGACCGCGCCCCCGGCGAGATACGTCTCCGCCTCCGCCGGGTCCAGCGGCAGATCCGGCGGGCACTGCAACTGCCCGGCGTCCAGCCCGTGCTCGGCCAGCATCTTCTGGACGAGATCGCGGTGGAAGGCCTCCCCGGAGTGGCTGGCGGCGGCGAGAGCCAGCCGTTCGCCGGCCAGGTCAAGCCCCGCCCGCAGCACACCCGCCGCCTGCATCGGCTTGTTCGACGAGCGCGGGAAGACCGGCGCGGTCACCTCGCCCAGCGCCAGCTCGACCGACCCGTCCGCGGCCAGCAGCACCAGGCTGCCCCGATGCCGCCCCTCGACGAATCCCGAACGGACGACCTCGGCGAGAACAGGCGGTATGAAGGGGTCTGCGGAGACGGCAGGAGCGGCGGCGGACATCGGCGGTGGCCTTCCATGACAGGGACCCGCCCGGTGATCGAACCGCGGCGCCGTACGGGAGGTTCCCCGCGGGCGTGTCCCCGGCCGAGCCCCACGACCGCGACCCGGGCCGTTCCCGGGCGCGGCCGCCGCGACCGCGGAACCGGGCGCGGCCATGGGGCCCGGCCCCGGATGTCCCGGACCGCCGGCGCCGCCACAGCCGTCGCTCGCACCCCCGGGATCGCCGGGGGCCACCGCGTCACATGAGCAGGTCGTCTACTTGTGCTTCCCCATCACGGTACCTGCGGGCGATCTCGGCGCTGCAATCGTCGGCGGTGCGCTGCAGGTGCTGGCGCCGCCGGGAGACCTGCTGCTCGTAGCGCACCAGCCGTCCCATCCCCGCGCCGAGCTCGTCGTCCGTACGTGCTTCCAGGTCCGACAGCTCCACCTCGGCGAGCATGTCCGCGGCCAGCCTCCGGTACTCCTCGCCGTACGGTGTGCCCACTGTCACATGGCGGGCCGACGAACGGTGCCGGGCGGGCGCGTCCGCAAGGATCTCGGGGAGCCTGTCGACGACCGACGCCTCACGGAAACCGGAGCCGGAGCCCGAGCCGGAACCCGCTCCCCTCCCCCCGGCCGGACGCAGCCCCGGACTCGTTCCCAAGCCCGAGACCAGCGGCGCTCCCGACGTCGCGGAGGGCGCCCGCAGTCCCCCGCGGCGCGCCAGCTCCGCCCGCAGGATGTCGATGCGCCCCTGGAGCAGCCGCCGCACATAGCTGAGGTCGGCCTCGTCGCGCTGCGCGTCGCGCCGCAGGGTCCGCAGTTCGGGCAGCCGCAGCAGGGGCAGATCGGGCGCGGGCGGGTCCGGGTTCAGCGGGCTGTCGGTGCGCTGCACGGGAGGACGATGAACCCCCGTACGACCGCCTCCCGCCCGCGGACTCGTACGGGTCAACGACACAGCCCCGGGCGGCTGCTGCCCGGTACTCGGTGTGCTCATGTGCCTCTACCGTCCCCTCGACCGGCGCGGTCCACCCCACGGTTGCACCGCAACACACGCATCGTGCCACCCCAAGTGGCCGCTATGTGACCGAGTGCCCCCGATCGGCCCCAGATGGGGGGGTAAGGAGCAAAAAGAAACCCCCAAAGGACCCCTCGAAAGAGGTCAGGAGATCACGCGCGAAAGCATTGAGCCCCGCGAAGGGAAGGCATTGAGCCCCGTGAAGGGGGGCTGCGTCCCGCACGGCATGATGGTTCCCATGCGTGCGGTGGTGCAGAGGGTGGACGGCGCGAGCGTCGTCGTGAACGGGGAACACGGTCCGGAAACGGTCGGGGCGATCGACGGCGAGGGGCTGTGCGTCCTCGTCGGTGTCACGCACGACGACACCAAGGAGAAGGCGGCCCAACTCGCCCGCAAACTCTGGTCCGTCCGGATGCTGGCGGACGAGAAGTCGTGCTCCGACATCGACGCGCCGCTGCTCGTCATCAGCCAGTTCACCCTGTACGGCGACGCCCGCAAGGGCCGCCGCCCCACCTGGAACGCGGCCGCCCCCGGCGATGTCGCCGAACCCCTCGTCGACGAGGTCGTGGCCCAACTCCGCGCGCTGGGCGCCACGGTGGCGACGGGCCGGTTCGGCGCGCAGATGCGCGTCTCGCTGACGAACGACGGCCCGTTCACCGTGCTCCTGGAAATGTGACCCAGGAATGGTGGCCCAGGAAATGTGACCCCGGAAACGCGACCTGCCTAGGGCTTGTCCGGCGGATCAGGTCGCCCCTACGGCTCGACCACGACCTCCTGCGCCGCCGCCGTCGTGTCCGCCAACAGCCGCGCGTCCAGCGGCACGTTCCGCTTCACCAGGCCGAGCGCGATCGGGCCGAGCTCGTGGTGGCGTACGGAGGTGGTGATGAAGCCGATCTTCCGGCCGTCGGGGCCGTCGTCCGCGAGACGGAGCTCGGCGCCGTGCGGCGGCAGATGGACCTCGCTGCCGTCCAGGTGCAGAAAGACGAGCCGGCGCGGGGGCTTGCCCAGGTTCTGTACGCGGGCGACGGTCTCCTGGCCCCGGTAGCAGCCCTTCTGGAGGTGCACCGCGGTGTCGATCCAGCCCAGCTCGTGCGGGATCGTGCGGTGGTCGGTCTCGAAACCGAGCCGCGGGCGGTGGTGTTCGACGCGCAGCGCCTCGTAGGCCAGCAGCCCGGCCGCCGGACCGGCCTTCTCGGCGTAGGACTCCAGGTCCGCGCGCGGCAGGAAGAGATCACGCCCGTACGGCGTCTCGCGAACGACCACGCCCTCGGGGACCTCGGCGATCGAACCGGCCGGCAGGTGCACGACCGCGAAGTCGTCCGTGCGGTCGGCGGTCTCGACGCGGTAGAAGAACTTCATGGACTCCAGGTACGCGAGCAGCGCGTCCTGGGTGCCGGGTTCGACGTGGGCCCAGGTCGTGGTGCCGTCGTCGACGAGGTACAGCGCGTGCTCGATGTGGCCGTGCGCGGAGAGGATCAGCGCCTCGGTGGCGCGGTTCGCCGGGAGGTCCGTGACGTGCTGGGTGAGCAGCAGGTGCAGCCAGCTCAGCCGGTCCTCACCGGTGACGGCGACGACGCCGCGGTGCGAGAGGTCCACGAAGCCGTTGCCGTCGGCGAGGGCGCGCTGCTCGCGGAACAGGTCGCCGTAATGGGCTGCGACCTGTTCATCCACGCCTTCGGCGGGGACGGCGCCGGGCAGGGACAGGAGAGGGCTCTTCATACACCTAGCCTACGACTTGGTAGTTGAACTCTTGAGAGAACAGTCCTTGCACCGGCCGAAGATCGCGAAGTGCTTCATGTCCGTCTCGAAGCCAAAGGTCTCGCGCAGCTTGGCCCGGAACTCGGCCGCCACCTCGACATCGGCCTCGATGACGTTCGTGCAATCCCGGCAGACGAGGTGGATGTGGTGGTGCCGGTCGGCGAGATGGTAGGTCGGCGCGCCGTGCCCGAGGTGGGCGTGACTGACCAGACCGAGCTCCTCCAGGAGCTCCAGGGTCCGGTAGACGGTGGAAATGTTGACCCCCGACGCCGTCTTCCTCACCTCGATGAGGATGTCGTCGGGGGTCGCGTGCTCCAGGGTGTCCACGGCTTCGAGGACAAGCTGGCGCTGCGGCGTCAGCCGGTAGCCGCGCTGCCTCAGGTCGCTCTTCCAGTCGGTGCTCACCACACAGGAAGTCTAGGACCATTCCGGGATGTGACGACCTGAGGAGAACCGCCGAACCGGCCGGACCACTTCCGAACTGCTGCCCGACCGGCTTCCGAACTGCTGCCCGACTACTTGAAGAACGCGATTCCGTCGTCCGGCATGTCGTCCGGGAGAGCCTTGGCCCAGCGCTCGACGTCCTCCGGAGTGACGACCTTCTTCAGGTGCGCCGACATGTAGGGGCGCAGCTCGACCTCGGGGGTCTGCTTCTCACCGACCCACATGAGGTCGCTCTTCACATAGCCGTAGAGGCGCTTGCCGCCGGTGTAGGGACCCGAGGCCGCCGTCCGTGCCACGGCGTCGGTGACCAGGTCGATCTGCGGCGTCTTGGCGGCCAGGTCGCCGTACCAGATCTCGACGACACCGTCGTCGCGGGTCATGACGACCTCGACCTTGCGGTCGGAGTCGACGCGCCAGAAGCCGGACTCGCTCTCCAGCGGCCGGACCTTGTTCCCGTCGGCGTCGAGCACCCAGGTGTGCGAGTGGTACTCCAGGAAGTCACGCCCGTCGTGGGTGAAGGTGACCTCCTGCCCGAAGTTGCACTTCTCGGAGCCGGGGAAGTCGTGCACGCCCGCACCGGCCCAGTTGCCGAGCAGGAAGGCAATAGGTAGCAGGTCCTTGTGCAGGTCGGACGGGATCTCGATCATGAGCTCGGCAGTTCCTCGATGGGGGTCAGCGCTGGCCCTGGTACAGCTTCTTCACGGTCAGCCCGGCGAAGGCGAGCACGCCGACGCAGACCAGGACCAGCAGGGTTTCGAAGAAGATCTCCACGGGGTGCTCCTCGGATGAGCGGGGTGGGCGGTACAAGAGCCGAGCCCCAGCTTAGTGGGCCGGGGCTCGGGGCTCTCTGCGAGGTACTCCTGGGCGATTCTCCGCGGGGTACGCCCAGGCGTGTTCAGCCGAGCAGCTGGCTCTGGAGGACCACCGTCTGCTGGAACGGGACCGCCTTCGCGGTGCCCTTGCGGGACTGCACGATCAGGGCGAGGGTGTCCCCGGCCGAGAGGTACGCCTGGCGGACCTGCTCGGCGCCGTACGGCTTGATCTCGTCGTACGCGTGACGGACCACGTCGTCGACCGCGGCGCGGTCCGGGAACCGGTCGTCGGCCATCGTCCGCTCGGCGCCGCGCAGCGCGTAGTTCGGCATGTTGTAGCTGGTCAGCCCGGGCGAGTTCACCTCGTCCGCGACGACGACCGAGTCGAACTGCAACAGGTAGATCCGCGTGTGCGTACCGTCCGGCGTCGTCCAGCCGCGCGCCGCGATGTGCCGCAGACCGTTGTCGGTCAACTGCTGCCCGACCGTCTCCCGGTCGTCCCGCGTGGCGTACTCCGCCAGGAACGTCTTCGTCGCCAGCCAGCCGTCCGTCCCGCGCAGCGCCGCGTCGGCGTGTGCGCCCTTCGGGGCCGGCAGCACGAGCCGCCGCAGGTCGGCGTAGTGGGTACCGGTCCTGTTCGACTCGGCGAGCGGGCGCGGGCTGCCGGAGGGCAGCGGCGGCCGGGTGATCGTCGGGTAGTCCCAGCGCCCGTCCGACTCCGTCGCCAGGCCGGGTACGTCGGTGCGGTCCATGCGGGTGATGCCGTACGCGACCGACGTGCCGACCGCCGCGAAGACCACGGTGGCGGCGGTCCAGCGCAGCAGGGCCCGCAGCACCCGGCGGTCCTTGCGCACCGGGGCCGGGGGCACCTCGGCCCCGACGGCCGTGGACGGCACCTCCGGGTCGACAGCCGTGGGCACGGCCTCGGGGGCGGCGACCGCCGGCGCCTCCTCGGGCGCGGGTGGCAGCGCGGCAGGCGCCTCGACCGGAGTCGTGGTCCCGTCCTCGACGGGTGTCGGCGTCGCGTCCTCGACCGGCGTCGCCGCCGCGTCCTCGACGGAGCTCGTCTGCTCGGTCATGCCGCCTCCCCCGGCTCGGCGATGCGGTCGAGCTGCTCGCGCAGCAGCATCGCGACACCCTTGGTGTCCAACGGCTTGGCCCCGTGGGCGGTCGCGCTGACCAGCACGTCACCCTGGTAGGCGGAGCAGACCATCATGTCGAGCTTCTCGTCCTTGTCCTTGGGCGGCAGGAAGCACTTGGCGTTCTTGTAGCCCTTGATCTCGGGCCCCTTGCGGAAGATCTTGAGGGCGGCGAAGAACTCGTTCTGGAACGTCGACATGCCCTTCACCGCCGCCTTGTCCTCGATCTGGGCCAGCTCGACGCTCATGGTGAAGCCGCTGTCGGCATACAGCGTGGAGTTGAACCCGCTGGAGGTGCTGAGGTAGCTGCGCATGGCGATGCCCTTGGTGTGCTGCTTGTCGATGCGCTTCTCCAGCTCCCGCCGCTGGGAACGCGGCAGGTCGCGCAGCGCCTCCTTGCGCAGAGCGGTGGCCTCGGGCCCGCTGAGCGAGGTGTCGGAGCCGAACTCGCCGATGTCCGGGCCCCGGCTCCAGCCCTCGGTGCCGTACGGCACGAGCATTGCGGCGAGTCCCGAGGCGGTCTTCGCCGTCTTGGCGTCGTTGGGGACGGGAACCGGGAAGGTCCAGGAGGGCGCGCCGGGGGCCCGGTCGGCGTCCTGGACGGTCACGACGGTGTAGCCGGCACCGCCGAGGACGGCCGCGACGAGGAGCACGGAACCGGCGACTGCGGCGACGCGCCCCCGGCGGAGGGGTTTCCTGGGTTTCTTGGGCTTCTTGGGCTTCTTGACGGGGGCGATGGATTCGGGCGCGACGGATTCGGGCGCGGGCTCCTGAACAGGCTCCTGGACCGGCTGCTCGCTCATCGGTTGCTCGTCGGTCACAGCCGCTCCATCTGCCGCTCGGCCAGGTCCATGATCTTGGCCTTGGAAATCGGCTTGGTGTCGTAGATCCAGATCTCCATGGCGATGTCCCCGCGCCAGGCGTGCGCCTCGGCCGCGTACATCGGGAGGTAACCGGGCTTCGTGTCCGGCCTGGTGTGGACGTAGGCCATGCCGTCGCCCGTCCCCGGGACGGCCCAGACATGGGTGCCGCTCTTCGTGTTCGCCCAGTAGCGGGCCCCCTCGGCGGCGTCGGAGGCGCCGAGTTTCTCCTCCTGCCGGTACTGGATGAGGCGGACCTCCACGCTGTACGTGCTGCCCACCGTCCAGCCGGTGGCAGCCGCACGCCGGAACTCGGCGCTGACCAGGTCGCCGAAGGCGCCGGCCGGCTTGGTGTACTCCTCCGCGTAGTCGGCGATGCCCATCCAGCCCTCGTGGCCCGGCACGTACTCGGCGTCCCGCGCCCCCTTCGGCCGCTTGACCAGCAGCTTGCGCAGGTCGCCTTCGGTCTTCACCCGGCGGTCCTGCGCGGCGGACAGGGGTTCGGGACCGGCGCCCTTGGCCTGGGCGACCACGGGCTGCGAGAGCGACGGCAGCTTGGTCGGCTCCCGGTCGGCCTGGATCAGATAGCCGGCGCAGGTGCCCCCGACGAGTCCCAGCACGGCGGCCGTGGTGATCAACAGGGCCGTACGCCCCCGCCGACGTACGCGAGGCGTTTCCTCCTGGATCTCCTCCTGGCTCTGCTCAGGGCTCTGCTCAGGGATCTCCTCGCGGATCTCCTCATCCATCTCTTCGACTTCCACGACATCCCCCCACGGAACGCGACGCGCGGATTCCGTATCCGCGCGCACAGGTGACCCATGGGAATCTCACGGGGTTGTAAGGAACATGATCACGATTCGGACTCCCCCCGAACGCCCCCGGACTACCATGCGGCCATGGCGAAGAAGCTCGTGATCAAGGTGACGGCGGGGGCCGATGCCCCCGAGCGCTGCTCGCAGGCGTTCACGGTCGCGGCGGTGGCCGTGGCCAGCGGGGTCGAGGTCTCCCTGTGGCTGACCGGCGAGTCCGCGTGGTTCGCGCTGCCGGGCCGGGCCGCCGAGTTCGAGCTGCCGCACGCGGCGCCGCTGCCCGATCTGATCGACTCGGTCCTGGCCGCGGGCCGGCTCACCCTGTGCACCCAGTGCGCGGCGCGCCGGGACATCACGGAGAAGGACGTCATCGACGGCGTACGCATCGCGGGCGCCCAGGTGTTCGTCCAGGAGGCGATGGCGGACGAGACCCAGGCGCTCGTCTACTGAAGGTGCTGCGCGTGCTGAAGATGTTGCGCGCGCCCTCCTACGGGCGGCGGCACTTCTTGCCGTCCGGCTACGGGCGGCGCTTCTTGCCATCGAGCTCGTCCCACCACTCGTCGGACTTCTGATCCCCGGACGGGTCGTCCCACCAGCGGTCCTCGGGCCCCCGCCGGTTGGCGACCATCGCGGCGAACGGCGGAATCACCATCGCCACCACACACATCCCCACGGCCACGGGAATCGACCAGATCCTTACGACTCCCCAGGCCAGGACGAAAAGACCGATGCACGTCCCCATCATGGCGAAGTAGACGTGTCGCCGTCGTGCGTACATACCTCAAGCGTAGGCCCGTACATGCCGAAGGGCCGCACCCCGAGCGTCCAACCCTGGGGTGCGGCCCTTCGGCCACTCAGAAGTGCCGTCAGACGGCGATCGCGACCTCGGCGAGGCCGCCCGTCTGGGCGACGACCGTGCGGTCCGCCGTGCCACCGGGGACCAGGGCGCGTACGGTCCAGGTGCCCTCGGCCGCGTAGAAGCGGAACTGGCCCGTCGCGGAGGTGGGGACCTCCGCCGTGAACTCGCCGGTCGAGTCCAGCAGGCGCACGTAACCGGTGACGGGCTCGCCGTCGCGGGTCACCTGGCCCTGGATGGTGGTCTCACCGGGCTTGATCGTCGAGGCGTCGGGGCCGCCGGCCTTCGCTCCACACATATTTCGATTCCGTCCTTCAGGCCTTGAGGGTTACTTGTTGGCGCCGAGCTCGATCGGGACGCCGACCAGGCTGCCGTACTCGGTCCAGGAGCCGTCGTAGTTCTTGACGTTCTCCACGCCGAGCAGCTCGTGCAGCACGAACCAGGTGAGCGCGGAACGCTCACCGATACGGCAGTACGCGATGGTGTCCTTGGCGAGGTCGACCTGCTCCTCGACGTAGAGCTCCTTGAGCTCGTCGTCCGACTTGAAGGTGCCGTCGTCGTTGGCGTTCTTCGACCACGGGATGTTGCGGGCGCTCGGGACGTGGCCCGGACGCTGCGACTGCTCCTGCGGAAGGTGCGCCGGGGCGAGCAGCTTGCCGCTGAACTCGTCGGGCGAGCGGACGTCGACCAGGTTCTGCGAACCGATGGCCGCCACGACGTCGTCGCGGAAGGCGCGGATCGCGGTGTTCTGGGCCTTGGCCTTGTAGTCGGTCGTGGCGCGGGTGGGCACCTCGACGACCAGGTCGCGGGAGTCGAGCTCCCACTTCTTGCGGCCACCGTCGAGGAGCTTGACGTTCTCGTGGCCGTACAGCTTGAAGTACCAGTAGGCGTAGGACGCGAACCAGTTGTTGTTGCCGCCGTAGAGGACCACCAGCGTGTCGTTGGCGATGCCCTTCTCCGACAGGAGCTTCTCGAAGCCCTCCTGGTCGATGAAGTCACGGCGGACCGGGTCCTGGAGGTCCTTGGTCCAGTCGATCCGGATCGCGTTCTTGATGTGGTTCTTCTCGTACGCGGACGTGTCCTCGTCGACCTCGACGATGGCCACGCTCGCGTCGTCCAGGTGGTCCTGGACCCAGTCGGCGTCGACCAGGACGTCGCTGCGGCTCATGCTGTTTCTCCTCCGGGGCAGTTGCGGCGGGGCGGTGCGTTAGACAGAGGGTGCGCGGTCATGCCTGTCGAGGCTGCGCGGCGCGCACGGGGACCCTGACGAAGAGGGGCCAGGGGAGGGCGGACGGACGAATGTCCCGCTCAGAAGGTGCGACAGAGCATGGCGGCGACGCGGCACAGGTCTACTGCCCGCCGCTTCGTGAGATCCGCCTGTCGCTTCATGGGTCCGATCGTAGGGACGGACAGGCGGGCATGTCACCGGTGTGTCGGATGTTGAGATGCGATCGTCCGGGATGTGGGACGCCCTCACCGCCGGAGCGGTCCCCGTGAGGATTCTGGGCGGCCATATCCGTCGTCACGCCGACCGCACATCTGCGGTACGGACGGGCACGTCTCGCCCCTCGGACAGCTCTCGGGCCGCACCCTCCCGCGCCTCTGCCCGCTGCTCTCTGCCTTCTGGCCTCTGGCCTCTGGCCTCTAGCCGCTGACCCTTCTACCCGACCAGCTTGACGTTCGAACCCTTCACGGAGACGTCCACGCCGTTCGCGGCTGCCTGGACCGTGTCGAGCTGGATGCCGCCCGGCAGCTCGCCGATCTTCTGCTCGAAGTCGGTGATCGCGCGCACCCGGTTCTCGGCGAGCTCGACGCCCATCTTGGGGAGGGAGTCCGCGTGCACCTTGACCGTGTTGCCGCCGACGACCGTGACCGAGCTGAGCACGGAGACCGGCTGGGGCACCTTGGTGCCGCCGATGCTGATCTCGACCGCCACCTTGATCTTGCCGTTGCCGCCGTCGGAGAGGCCGACGACCCGGGCGGTGACCCCGGGACCGACCTGCGTGGGCTGGGACTTGGCGGTCTTGAGCAGCTCGGCGTACCCGATGGACGCGGAGCCGGTGGCGCTGCTGGCGGTGGCGGAGCTGTAGTCGCCGTTGAAGGCGACGCCGTGCATCTCGGCGTTCAGGTCGTCGATACGGATGGTGCCGGCGCCGCCGGCACTGCCCGCGCCGCTCGTCGACGCCTCGTAGTCCTTGATGCCGATCTTCACGTCGTCGAGTTCGCCACCGACGACCTGGGTGAGGAAGGGGAAGCCCTCGATGGACACGTCCGGCGTGCTCGCCAGGCCCTCGGTGCTCTTGATCCGGTCCGCAGCCTTGTTCTCCGCGAAACCGACCGCCACCCGGTCCGCGATCACGAACAGGCCGCCCAGGATGACGGTGACGATCAGGACTATTCGCAGTGCACGCATGCGCGGTGTTCCCCCACCTCGAACGGATCCGGACGACCGAGTGGCCCTCCCTCGCGAACCTAACCCCGAAGGGCCCCGCGACGGGGGCCCTCCGAAGTAGTTGTAGATCACCTGTGACGAACAGCCACCGGACCGGTTCCTAGGGCCTGTCGTTTGGATCAGGCCTGGGCCGCGCGGTCTGGCACGCACATCTGCGGCGTTGTCGTCGGTCGCCATGGCTCCGCCATGACTCCCTCCTCCGCCTTGCAGCTGCACGCACCAGACCTCGCTCACCGGCACTGATCAAGCCCGGTCGCCTGAAACGACCTGATCCAAACGACAGGCCCTAGCCGAGCGCGCGGCCCAGCAGGTACACCGCGGGGGCCGCGGCGGCCAGCGGCAGGGCCACGCCCGCGGTGAAGTGGACGAAGCGGGACGGGTAGTCGTAGCTGGCGACCCGGTGGCCGATCAGCGCGCAGACCCCGGCGCCGAGGCCGAGGAAGGCCCCCTTGCTGCCCAGGTCCGTCATCCCGCCGACCGCGATACCGGCACCCGCGGCGGCCAGCAGCGCCACCACCACGGAGGCCGCGGTGGGCAGCGGCAGGGCGCGGGCGAGGATCGCGACGGCGACCGCGGCGGCGCCCACCGTGACGGCGTCCGGCTCGGCCGCGAGGTGCCCCGTCGCGATGATCGCGAGCGCCGCCGAGGTGACGGTCGCCATCAGGCCGTACATCCGGGTGTCCGGGTCGGCGTGGCTGCGCAGTTGCAGGACGAGGGTGAGCAGGACCCACACGCCGAGGGTGCCGAGGATCGCGGCGGGCGCGTTCTCCCGGCCCGCCGCGAGGAGCGCGACGTCCGCGGTGACCGCGCCGAGGAACGCCAGCGCGATGCCCTGACGGGCCGGCCACATCCCGTTCAGCCGGAACCAGCCCGCCGCGGTGACGGCCTGGAGGAGGACGAGGGGGACGACCAGGGCGTACTGCCCGATCGCCGCCGTCCCGGAGAGCAGCAGCCCGAGCACCGCGGTGAGCGCGGCGGGCTGGATGCCGGGTTCGATGATCGGGGAGCGGCCCTCGGCCCGGGCGCGCTGGGCGTCGGTGACGCGGGTGTTGCCGGTGACGGTCGGGGGGCCGTAGCCGGAGGCGGTCTCAGGGGTGACCGCGCTGCCGGTACCGGTGCCGGGTGCCTGCTGGACGGGGGGCTGGTACGCGGGCGTCCACTCCGGTGCCGGCGTCGGCGTCGGCGCCTCCTGCGGCAGTGGCTGCCCGACCGTGCCGTACGTCTGCGGCTCGGGGTACGCCTGGTAGCCCCGCGGCGGCAGATACGTCGTGTCCGCCGCCGGCATCGAGGGCTGCACCTGGGTCTCCCAGGTCTGCCCCTCCCACTGCTGGGTGTGCTGCTGCCACTCGGGCTGCTGCGGCGGCTGTTGCTGCTGAGGCTGTTGCTGCCCCTGTCCCTGCTGCTGTTGCTGTTGCTGCTGAGGCTGTGGATACGGGTCGTACCCCTCGTAGGGACCCTCGTACCGGCCCTCGTACGGCTGGTCGCTCATCGTCTCGCTCACCCTCCTGCGAACGGCGGGAGCACCTCGACCGTGCCGCCCTCGGCCAGCCGTACCGTCTCATGTTCGCGAGTGCCCACGGGGTCACCGTCGATGAGGAAGGAGCATCGCCGCAGCACGCGGACGAGTTCGCCGGGGTGTCGCACACGGGCCGCGTCGAGCGCCTCGGCGAGCGTGCCCGCGTCGTACGGCTCCTCCGCGACGCCCGCCGCGGCCTTGGCGGCGGCCCAGTAACGCACCGTGCCCTTTGCCATCTCGTTCCTCAATCGGTGTTTTCCGTGAACACGGATCAGTCATCAGTGGTTTCTGTGAACACGGTCAGGCTAGCCCGCCGCCGCGACGGCCCATGCCCCGATACGGCCGAGCAGCTCGTCGTCCGCCGCGTGCTCGGCGTGGCCCATACCGTGCTCGATCCACAGCTCGGCGTGGCCGCCGGAGGCGGCGGCGAGCATCTGGGGGTGGTCGACCGGGAAGTAGCCGTCCTGGTCGCCGTGGACGATCAGCAGCGGAGTGGGCGCGATGAGCGGGACCGACTCGACCGGGGAGCTCGGCACCGGGTCCCAGTCACGGTGGTGGATCCGGGTGCGCAGGCCGTATCGGCCGACCGCGCGGCCCACCGGCCGGGTTACCAGCCAGTGCAGGCGCCGCATAGGGGCCGTACCCCGGTAGTACCAACGGGCGGGTGCGCTCACCGAAACCACGGCGTCCGTACGCGCCTCGGTGCGCCCCTCGTGCTCCATCTCCGCGCCCCGGGCCGAGCCACCGTCCGGGCCACCATGCAGCGCCGCGTGCCGCAGCACCACCGAACCACCCATCGAGAAGCCGACGGTGGCCACACGCGTGTGCCCGAGTTCGCGGGCCCAGGCCACCGCGGCGGCCAGATCGTGGACCTCGCGGTCACCGACCGTGGAGCTGCCGCCGGAGGCGCCGTGACCACGGAAGGAGAAGGTGACCACCGCCGCGTGCCGGGCGAGAACGGCCGCGGCGTGGCGCACGTGCGGACGGTCCAGATCGCCCGTGAAGCCGTGCGCGACGACAATGACCACGTCGTTCAAACCAGTGGCCGAGTCACCAGAAGGCCGCGTTCCAGGGTCGTACGCCGCATCGATCGTCACCCCGTCGACCGTGTGCAGAAACCTCCGCAAAGGGGTGCGCGGGGGCGTCTCAAGGGGTGGACGATCGGAAGATCCCGTCGCTTGACCTGCCGGACCTGAGCTCATGTGGGCTATTCTGCTGGGCAGAGGACTCGGGCAGCGTAGCCCCCGGGTCCTTTTGTGCTTTCTGAAGCGTTGTATACGAAGCGGGAAACCGCAGGTGTACGAAGCCGGTGAACGCATAGAACGTGTGGCGGCCCCCAGTGGGCCGTCCGGCGACTCCCAGGGGCGCGGGAGCCGCACCGTAGGAAGCAGTGCCGCAAACGTCCTCGCAGGGACCGAGGAGGAACCAGACGTTATGGGCGAGCGAACCTTGCATGACCGTAGGACGACCCAGGCAGGTGGGGCGCGATGAGTTCTCTGCTGCTCCTGACCAATGCTCTTCAGCCGTCGACGGAGGTGCTTCCCGCTCTCGGCCTGCTCCTGCACAACGTGCGAGTGGCTCCGGCGGAAGGCCCCGCTCTCGTCGACACCCCCGGTGCCGACGTCATCCTGATCGACGGCCGGCGCGACCTCCCACAGGTGCGCAGTCTGTGCCAGCTGCTGCGCTCGACCGGGCCTGGCTGTCCGCTGATCCTCGTCGTGACGGAGGGCGGCCTCGCGGCCGTCACCGCCGACTGGGGCATCGACGACGTGCTCCTGGACACCGCGGGACCGGCGGAGGTCGAGGCGCGGCTGCGGCTGGCCATGGGCCGCCAGCAGATCGTCAACGACGACTCCCCGATGGAGATCCGCAACGGCGACCTCTCGGTCGACGAGGCGACGTACAGCGCCAAGCTCAAGGGCCGGGTCCTCGACCTGACCTTCAAGGAGTTCGAGCTCCTCAAATACCTCGCGCAGCACCCGGGCCGTGTCTTCACGCGCGCCCAGCTGCTTCAGGAGGTCTGGGGCTACGACTACTTCGGCGGTACGCGGACGGTCGACGTCCACGTACGACGGCTGCGCGCGAAGCTCGGACCCGAGCACGAGTCGCTGATCGGTACCGTCCGGAACGTCGGTTATCGATTCGTTACACCTGAGAAGGCGGACCGCGCCGCGGACGAGGCGAGGGCCAGGGCGGCCCAGCCAAAGCCGGAGGATGCGGACGAGACGGCGCACCTGGACGCCGTCGAGACGGTCGAGGCGGCGGCGGAGGCGCAGTAGGCGGTAACGGAGGCGCAGCAAGCCTCCGTACGCCCTGCCCAGCGGCGGGTCCATCCGCGTAGACTCCGCGCGTGGCCAAGGTGACGAGGGACGATGTAGCGCGACTGGCGGGTACGTCCACTGCCGTTGTCAGCTATGTCATCAACAACGGACCGAGGCCGGTTGCCCCGGCCACGCGCGAGCGCGTTCTCGCCGCGATCAAGGAACTGGGGTACCGGCCCGACCGGGTCGCCCAGGCCATGGCGTCGCGGCGGACCGAGCTCATAGGCCTGATCGTGCCGGACGCGCGCCAGCCCTTCTTCGGGGAGATGGCGCACGCGGTCGAGCAGGCCGCCGCCGAGCGCGGGAAGATGGTGCTCGTCGGCAACTCCGACTACATCGCCGAGCGCGAGGTCCACTACCTGCGCGCCTTCCTCGGTATGCGGGTCTCCGGGCTGATCCTCGTCAGCCACGCGCTCAATGACAACGCTGCCGCGGAGATCGACGCGTGGGACGCCCGCGTGGTGCTGCTGCACGAGCGCCCCGAGGCCATCGACGACGTCGCCGTCGTCACGGACGACGTCGGCGGCGCCCAGCTCGCCACCCGCCACCTCCTCGAACACGGCTACGAATATGTGGCCTGTCTCGGCGGCATCGCGGAGACCCCCACCGTCGGCGACCCGGTCTCCGACCATGTCGAGGGCTGGCGGCGCGCGATGCAGGAGGCCGGGATCTCCACCGAGGGGCGCCTCTTCGAAGCGCCGTACAACCGCTACGACGCCTATCAGGTCGGCCTCCAGCTGCTCGGCGGTCCCGACCGCCCGCCCGCCATATTCTGCTCCACCGACGACCAGGCGATCGGCGTGCTGCGCGCCGCGCGTGAGCTGCGCATCGACGTTCCGGGGCAGCTGGCCGTGGCCGGTTTCGACGACGTCAAGGAAGCCGCGCTGACGGATCCGCCGATGACGACGATCGCCTCCGACCGGTCGGCGATGGCGCGGGCCGCGGTGGATCTCGTACTGGATGACGGGTTGCGGGTCGCGGGGTCGCGGCGCGAGCGGTTGAAGGTGTTTCCGTCGCGGTTGGTCGTCCGGCGTTCTTGCGGTTGTGAGTAGCCAGCGGTTGTGAGTAGCCAAAAGACAAGAAGCGCCGGCCCTGCGGATTCGCAGGGCCGGCGCTTCTTGGTCATGCGCTAGAACAGCAGGTTGTACTGGTTGAAGCCGCTGCCCAGACCGATCCGTGAGCCGAAGAGGCTGCTGGAGGCCTTGTTGGTGCCGGGGTAGAGCCAGAGCTTGCCGGCGGAGTCGCGGGTGATGAGGTCCGCGATGCCGTCGCCCGTGACGTCGCCGTTGGTGACGTACGAGGTGAAGGTGAAGCCCGTACGCGCCTGGATCCGCGCCGCGAACGGGGTCTTCTCGACCTGCGTGCCCCGGTAGAGGTACAGGACGCCGGAGCTGTTGCGGACCAGCAGGTCGGCCCTGCCGTCGCCGGACAGGTCGCCGTGGCCGAAGATCTTCACGTTCTTCCAGGCCCTGTCGACGACCTTGACCTTGCCGTAGAACTGACCGTTGCCCTTGCCCGGGTAGAGGTAGACCGAGCCGTCGGCGTCCACCGCGACCAGGTCGGGGCGGGCGTCGCCCGTCATGTCGCCGGGGATGGCGTACGACTTGTAGCCGCCCCACACCGTGCTGATCTGCATCCAGTCGTACTCACCGGAGGTGTGGTTCAGGTAGCGGCGGTACAGCTTGCCGTCGTTCTTGTCGCGGATGATCTGGTCCTGGAAGAAGTCCCGGTCCAGGTCGGCCTGGAGGCCCCAGCTGATGTTCTGCCAGCCGTTGCCCCAGTAGGCGCGGGCCGTGAGCGAGGTGCCCTTGCTGTCCTGCTCGAAGACGCCGCCGGACGGCGTGCGCGCCAGCAGGTCGGCCTTGCCGTCGAAGGTCAGGTCCGCGTCGTCGATGCGCGGCTGGGCGGCCCAGGTGTACGAGGACACCTTGGTGAACACCGGGTAGGCGCCCTTCGCGGTGCAGCCCGCGACGCCCCACGAGACGATGCCGACGACCTTGCCGCCGACGATGACGGGACCGCCGGAGTCACCGTTGCAGGGGCTCTTGGTGCCCTCGTCGGTGCCGGTGGCCGGGGTGCCCGCGCAGAACATGGCGCCCTCGACGAAGTCGTCCTCGCCGAGGACCGACTGCATCGCGGAGTTGCAGGTGGAGTCGGCGACCAGCGGCAGGGTCACCTTGCGCAGGTTCGCCGACAGGTCGGCGTCGTCGGCGCCGGAGGTCAGGCCCCAGCCGTAGACGGTGGCGGAGTTGCCGGCCTTGTAGGAGGCGCTGTCACCGGCGGCCACCAGCCGCTGCCACTGCTGGTCCAGCGGGCGGTCGAGCGTGAGGACCGCGATGTCGTTCTGGACGGTCGTGGAGTTGTAGTGCGAGTGGTTCCACTGGCGGTAGACGCCCGCGACCGTGCCGCTGGTGTCGTCCAGCAGTCCGGTGGCACCGGCCACCACCGCGCCGTTCTTCACCCAGTCCAGGCCCGCGACGCAGTGGGCCGCCGTCAGGACCTTGTTCGGGGCGACGAGGGTGCCGCCGCAGAAGTAGCCGACGCCGGCCGTGCTGTCGTAGTAGGAGAGCTGGACCATCCACGGCGCGGAGGAGATCGTCGTCTCGGTGCCGCCGATGATGAAGGGTGTCTTCTTGGGGGTCGTGTCCGGGGTCGCCAGGTCCTTGACGGCGGCGGCGACCCGGCCGCGCAGCTCCTTGTCGGAGACGGTCGGCTTCGCGGGCTGGGACTGGTTCGCCTTCGGCAGCGAAGGTCCGTCCGCCGCAGTGGCGGGCTGCGCCGCGAAGGCGCCGGCGCAGGTCAGCGCCAGCGCGAGAGCGGCCGTGGGCAACGCCGTGGCGGGGCGTCTCCAGCGGTCGCGCAGGGCACGTATCACTCAGGGCTCCTGGTGTGGGTGCGTGTGGATTCCATGACGTAGGAGGCCCGAGAAGGGCGTACGACGCAC
The DNA here is from genome assembly GCF_001514115.1 of Streptomyces olivochromogenes. Classification (GTDB taxonomy): domain Bacteria; phylum Actinomycetota; class Actinomycetes; order Streptomycetales; family Streptomycetaceae; genus Streptomyces; species Streptomyces olivochromogenes. The sequence goes on along the minus strand of NZ_KQ948458.1, from coordinate 52,919 downwards.
CGGCCCGATCGACTGCAGCGGTCACTGGCCATGGCCGGCAACCACCCGCATCGATTCAGGCACACCGCGGAGCCCCCCTCCGGCGCGGAGATCGTAGGCCTCATCCGCCCCAGAACACATGTACTACACAGCAGCCAGACAAGTATTCGTCCGTCGCCTTCCGTGACATCACCCCCACGCAACCCGCTGTTTCCCGGATTTCAGCGGGCTCGGGCGCCTTTATATCGGGCATACGAGGTTCTGTCGGGCTTCTCAGCGGCCACTCAGGGAGCTCTCATGATCGGGGGACAAGCTTTTTCCATGACCGAGAGCTTCCGCCGCAGCGGCGAGTACCCCCAGGGCGACGACCACCAGGCGACCGACCCCATGCGGGCGGCGTACCCCCAGCAGCAGCCCGTCTCTTCCTCTCCCGTGAACCCCGAGTGGCCTCCGCCGCCGGCGTACGAGCCGGTCGCTCCGGTCGCCGTCGACCCGGGTACCACCGTGTGGCCGGGCTCCGGTCAGGGTGGCGACGGTGGTGCGGGCGGTTACGGCACAGGCGGCGCCTACGCCGGTTACCCCGAGCCGGACGCCGTCTCCTCCACCGCGGTACTCCAGGCGCAGCCGGTCCCGGCCGCCCCCGCGCCGAAGAAGCGCGCGAAGGGCACGATCGGCCTGCTGGCCGCCGTGGCGATAGTCGCGGCCGCCATCGGAGGCGGCACCGCGTACGGCATACAGGAGCTGACCGGCAAGGACACCGCCTCGAGCAGCACCAGCACCACCGTGGTGCCCGCCGCCAAGAAGGGCACCGTCGCCGGTGTCGCCCAGGCGGTCAGCCCGAGTATCGTCGAGGTCAGCGCGACCTCGAACGCGGGTTCGTCCACCGGCTCGGGTGTGATCATCTCGTCCAGCGGCGAGATCGTCACCAACAACCACGTCATCTCGGGCGCCTCCGAGATCAAGGTGCAGCTGAGCAGCGGCAAGTCGTACACCGCGAAGGTGGTCGGCACCGACAGCAAGAAGGACCTCGCGCTCATCAAGTTCGAGAACGCGCCCTCCGGCCTGAAGGTCGCCACGCTCGGCAACTCCGACGGCGTCCAGGTCGGCGACGACGTCGTCGCGATCGGCTCCCCCGAAGGGCTGACCGGCACCGTCACCAGCGGCATCGTCTCGGCGCTCAACCGTGACGTCACCGTCTCCACGGACGAGAGCCAGGGCCAGCAACAGCAGCAGGGCGGCGGCAGCGGCCAGTGGCCGTTCTCCTTCGGCGGCCGGCAGTTCAACGGCGACACCGGTTCCTCGACGACCACGTACAAGGCCATCCAGACCGACGCGTCCTTGAACCCCGGCAACTCCGGCGGCGCCCTCATCGACATGAACGGCAACATCGTCGGCATCAACTCCGCGATGTACTCGGCCGCCGACTCCTCGTCCAGCTCGTCGAGCGCGGGCAGCGTCGGCCTCGGTTTCGCCATCCCGATCAACACCGTCAAGTCGGACCTCGCCAGCCTGCGGGCCGGCGGTTCCGACAGCTGAGTCCTTCTCGGCCAAGTCCTTCTCGGAGGTTGAAATGATCACTCGCGTCTCCCACGACATCGAAGGCACCGACCCCGCCGGCCTCGACCTGGCCCTCTCCGTGGCTCGTGAACTGCACCGGCCGGTGCCCCGGGCTCCGGAGGTGACGGTCCCGCAGCCGCAGATGATGGGCCTGCACCTCTCCGCCGATCACCCGCACCGCCGCAAGGTCCCGCTGAGCCGCCTGAGCCGCCTGAGCCAGCTGAGCACGCTGGGGGTCTGAGCCGCCGAGCGCTCTGCGTTGCCTGAGCGGGCCGAGGAGGCCGAGCGGGCAGGCCGAGCGGGCCGAGCGGGCAGGCCGAGGGAGGCTGAACTGGCCGGGCGGGCTGAGCAGGCTGAACGGGCCGGGCGGGCTGAGCGGGCCGGGCGGGCTGAGCGGGCCGGGCGGGCTGAGCGGGCTGAACGGGCTGAACGGGCCGGGCGGGCTGAGCGGGCTGCGAGCCTGAGCCGACGAACCGATCCCGGCCGATCCCGACCGATCCCGACCGTGACCAGCGGATCCCGACCGATCTCCGCCGACCCCCTCCGATCGCTGCCGATCCCCTCCGATCGCCGCTGATCTCCTCCGATTCCGACCGATACCCGCCGATCTCCGCTGATCCTTTCTGCCCCGGCCGGAACGTGCGAGGCTGAAAGCGTCCGGCCCCGTCCCACCGCACCCCTAGGAACCCACGCCCATGAGCCCCGCCGAAGGCGACCGTGAAACCCAGCGCATCCTGATCGTCGACGACGAGCCGGCCGTGCGCGAAGCACTTCAGCGCAGCCTCGCCTTCGAGGGATACGACACCCAGGTCGCGGTCGACGGAGCGGACGCGCTGGAGAAGGCGACCGCGTACCAGCCCGACCTGGTCGTCCTGGACATCCAGATGCCCCGGATGGACGGTCTGACGGCCGCCCGCCGGATGCGCGGGGCGGGCACGACGACCCCCATCCTCATGCTGACGGCCCGCGACACCGTGGGCGACCGTGTGACCGGCCTCGACGCGGGCGCGGACGACTACCTGGTCAAGCCGTTCGAGCTGGACGAGCTGTTCGCCCGGGTCCGGGCCCTGCTGCGACGCAGTTCCTACGCGGCCGCGACGGTCGGCAGCCCGGACGACGACGCGCTGACCTTCGGCGACCTGCGGATGGACCTCGCGACGCGCGAGGTCACGCGCGGGGGCCGGGCGGTCGAACTGACCCGCACCGAGTTCACCTTGCTGGAGATGTTCCTGGCCCACCCGCGCCAGGTCCTCACCCGCGAGCAGATCCTCAAGGCGGTCTGGGGCTTCGACTTCGAGCCCTCCTCCAACTCCCTCGACGTCTACGTCATGTACCTGCGCCGCAAGACCGAGGCGGGCGGCGAGCCGCGCCTCGTGCACACGGTGCGGGGTGTGGGGTACGTCCTGCGGTCGGGCGGCGCCGAGTGATGAGGGTTCTGCGCCGGTTCCGGTCACTGCCGATCCGGTCACGCTTGGCGCTGCTGGTGGCGGCGGCGGTGGCGTTCGCGGTGGCGGCGGTCTCGGTGACGTGCTGGTTCATCGTGGAGAGGAAACTGTACGAACAGGTCGACGAGTCTCTCGGGTCTCAGCGAAAATCCCTGCCGTACCCCGTGGTCGAGAACGCCCTCAACAACTGCGGCCGGGCCCCGAAGGCCAGCAGCAATGACTACCGCGGACAGTCCGATTCGTACGCTCAGGTGGTCCAGGCAGACGGCACCATCTGCGCCTTCGAGGGCTCTCGGGGCATAGTGAAGGTTGCCGACAGCGACAAAGAACTGGCCAAGAACGCGAAGCTCGGCGCCGTCACGATCCGGAACGGCACCGACAGTGACGGCAACGACGTACGAGTGATGACGACGGCGCTCGTCGCCAACGGTGTTCCCAACACCATGCCCAGCACCCGCGTGTTGTACGAAAAAATGGCCTTTGTCGTCGCCGTACCTCTGAAGAGCACCGAGGCCACCCTCAACGACCTTTCTCTCGTCCTCCTCCTCGTCTCGGGCATCGGAGTCGTCGGCGCCGGAGCCGCCGGCCTGGCGGTCGCTCGCGCGGGCCTGCGCCCGGTCGACAAGCTCACCGAGGCCGTGGAGCACGTGGCGCGCACGGAGGACCTCTCCATCCGTATCCCCGTCGAGGACGACAGCGAGGACGAGGTCGCCCGGCTCTCCCGCTCCTTCAACTCGATGACGTCCGCACTGGCCAACTCCCGCGAGCTGCAACAGCAGCTGATCGCCGACGCGGGCCACGAGCTCCGTACGCCGCTCACGTCGCTGCGTACGAACATAGAACTCCTCACCCGCAGCGAGGAGACGGGCCGCCCGATCCCCCCGGCGGACCGCAAGGCGCTGCTGTCGTCGGTGAAGGCGCAGATGACGGAGCTGGCGGCGCTGATCGGCGACCTGCAGACGCTGTCGCGTTCGGACGCGGGCCAGTCGGGCGACCGCATCCAGGTGGTCGACCTCCAGGAAACGGTCGAGGCGGCCCTCCATCGCGCCCGCCTGCGCGGCCCCGAGCTGACGATCACGGCGGACCTCCAGCCCTGGTTCGTACGGGCGGAGCCGTCCGCGCTGGAGCGGGCGATCGTGAACATCCTCGACAACGCGGTGAAGTTCAGCCCCGAGGGGGAGGCCATCGACGTCATCCTCAAGGCCGGCGAACTGACCGTCCGCGACCACGGCCCCGGCATCCCCTCCGAGGAACTCCCGCACGTCTTCGACCGCTTCTGGCGCTCCCCCTCCGCCCGCGCACTGCCGGGCTCGGGCCTGGGCCTGTCGATCGTGGCCAGGACCGTGCAGCAGTCCGGCGGCGAGGTGTCCCTCCAACCGGCGCAGGGCGGCGGAACGGTGGCGACGCTACGACTGCCGGGCGCGCCCACACCGCCCCCCGAGCTGGGTCAGGACGGGGCCAAGGGTCAGTAGAAGCCGAGCATTCCTGGTGCATCAATATCGATGGCGAGGAATCCTGGCGGGTAGTCGTCCTCCCGGCCCGTCAGGATGATGGACATGCCGCCGGTCTCCAGATGCGGCGTCGCGACGTAGATGGCATGGCAGGTATCCGCGCCACCCCATCCATCGCGAACCATCCCTCCGACCAGGGTGGCCGCCGTCTGGCCCAGCGGGTCGACGAGGACCCCCGGCAGCGCGAGCAGCTTGCTCGCGGCTCCTTCGTCAGCCTCTTCCGCTCGCATAAGGCACAGGGCTGGGACATGGAGCCAGTCGCCAGGCGTGTGCGCAACGTTGTCCACCAAGCGGTGCAGCGCAACGTGCCCCTGGGTGAGCGCCGTAGCCGCGCTGGTGTCGAGGATGATCACGCAGCGTGCCCTCGGAGGGCGTGGGCCTTCTCCGCCGCCATTGCGTACACATTGGCCAGCACGTCCGGCCCGTTATCGAACTCCTCGTCGGTAAGCCTGCAGCCCATGCGCTCCCGCAGGACTTTGCGCGTGGCCGCCACGCGTTCGGCGATCTGCTCAGCGGTTGGCTGCTCGGCCGCGAGTTGCTCGACGAGCTGCCCGAGGGTCACACCGCGGTCCTTGGCAACCTGAGCCAGGTGGTCGCGGACCTCCTTGGTCACCTGGATGGTCGTATGCTCTGCCATGGAATCACCATAGCCCCACCATTATCGACCGCCAGCCCGTCTCACTCGAACGAGACGCCGCCGAACGCATCAGCTCGACTTGCGCCAGGCAGCGCTGCTGAGATCGGGGGTGTGCTTCATGACCGGTGCCCTTCCAGAACACCCCTGATGAACGTGAGTGAGTCCGACGGGGGCAGCGCCACGTTGATCCCTCTACGAGGTAGTGGACCCCCGCGGCGAAGGGGAACACCGGTGCCGGCGCGGGCGCAGCGAGCGGTGAGCGATCGCAGTTGACGGACGCGCAGGCCGCGGGGCAGTCGATCGCCGGCTGGCTCGGCGGCTGGACGCCCACCGCCTCCTGACGCCCACCACGACCTCGTGACGTACATCGCTGCTTCATGACTCCCCGGGAGGCTGGGCGCGGACACCGCCCAGCCTCCCCACACCCCTCTCCAAGCCCTCCCACAGCGCCCCGTTACACGTTGGGGGGATGGCGCGGAAGATTCTGCTGGCCGATGACGACGAGGCCGTACGTGAGGGGCTCGACCGGCTGCTCAGGTTCGAGGGGTACGAGACCGTCCTCACCGGGGACGGCCGCGAGGCCCTCGAACTGGTGGCCGGGGTGGACGAGCGGCCCGACCTGGTGCTGATGGACGTCACCATGCCCGGCCTCGACGGGCTGGCCGCGACGCGCCGGATCAGAGCCTCCGGGTCCACCGTCCCCATCCTCATGATCACCGGCAGGGACGCGGTCGGCGACCGTATCGTCGCCCTCGACAACGGCGCCGACGACTACCTCATGAAGCCCTTCGCCGCCGAGGAACTCCTCGCCCGGGTCAGGGCCTTGCTGCGCCGCAGCCCGCAGCCGAAGCAGTGCGCTCCCCGTCTCGACGACCGGCTCGCCTTCGGGGACCTCGCCATGGACCGGCCCACCCGCACCGTCACCCGCTCCGACCGCCCCCTCGACCTGACCAGGACCGAGTACGCCCTGCTGGAGTATCTGCTCCGGCATCCCGCCAAGGTCCTCAGTCGCGCCCAGATCCTAAAGGAGGTCTGGGGCTTCGACTTCGAGCCGACGTCGAACACGCTGGACGTGTACGTGATGTACCTGCGCCGGAAACTGGAGAGCCGCGGCGAACCGCGGCTCATCCAGACCGTGCGGGGGCTCGGCTACACGCTCCGTGCCGCCAAGTAGTCGAGTTCCGGCGTCGCGAGCCGGGCGTACGCGCCGCCCCACGCCATCAGCTCGTCGTGCGTGCCCGCCTCCACCAGCCGGCCACCGTCCACCACCAGGATCCGGTCGGCGTCGGGGGCGAGGCTCAGATCGTGCGTGATCATGATGGTCGTACGGCCCGCCATCAGGCGCCGCAGCGGCTGCACCACCCGGCGGGCGGCGATCGAGTCGAGCCCGGCGGTCGGCTCGTCGAGGACCAGGACGGGCGCGGCGCGCAGCATCGCGCGGGCGATCGCGATCCGCTGGAGCTGGCCGCCGGACAGGGTGGCCGTGCCGGGCGCGATCTCGGTGTCGTACCCGTCGGGCAGCGCGCCGATGAAGTCGTGCGCGACCGCGTCCGTCGCCGCCCGCTCGATGTCCGCCTGGGACGCGCCCGGCCTGCCGCACTCGATGTTCTCGCGGATCGTGCCGTGCAGGATCAGCGTCTCCTGGGGCAGCAGCGCCACGTTCTCGCGCAGGAACTCCAGGGACATGTCGGGCAGCGGGACGCCGTCCAGGCAGACCACGCCGGCCGTGGGGTCGTAGAAGCGGGTGAGGAGTTTGGAGAGCGTCGACTTTCCGGCGCCGCTCGGGCCGGTGACGATGACGAGTTCGCCGGGTCCCGCGGTGAAGGTCACGTCGTGCAGGGACTCGCGGTCGGCGCCTGGGTAGCGGAACGACGCGCCGTGGAAGCTGACCCAGCCGTGCACGGGCCACTCCCGGACGGGCTCGGCGGGTTCGGTGACGGCGGGTTCGGTGTCCAGGATCTCCTGGATGCGTTCCGCGCCGGCGGTGGCGGCGGTGAGGGTGAGACCGAGCTGACCCAGATTGCGGATCGGCGGGTACAGGTAGCCGAGGAACGCGGCGAAGGCGAGCAACTGACCGAGTGACATGCGCCCCTTCGAGATCTCCCAGGCGCCGAGGCCGATCACGGCGAGCACGCACAGCGTCTCGACGACCTCGACGAACTGCTCGTACATCTCGCTCGCCCGTGCCCCGCGCACCGACGCCCGCATCCAGGCCCGCGCCTCGCGGTCGAGCCGCTTCTCCTCGGCGCGGCGGCGGTTGTACGCCTGGGTCAGCACCACATTGCCGAGGGACTCCTCGACGACCGAGGTGATCGCGCCGTCGGCGGCCCGCTCCTCCTGGGAGGCGGTCTTGATGCGGCCGGCGAACCGGCGGGCGGCGACGAGGAAGAGGGGGGCGAGCAGGAAGGTGACGAGGGCGAGGTCCCAGCGCAGCCAGAGCGCGGCGGCGGCGTAGAAGACGGCGGAGAAGGCGGCGGAGACCGTCCCGACGACACCCGACACGACCATCTGCTCGATGGCCTCGACGTCACCGGTGAGCCGTTCGACCAGGTCGCCCTGGCGGTGCTTCTGGAAGAAGTCGGGCGGCAGGTCCTGGACGTGCCGGAAGACACTCGCGCGCAGACGCAGGACGAATCTCTCCGCGGTCCACACGGCGAGCGAGTTGCCGAGGTAGCCGACGATCGCGCCGATCGCGGCGACGCCCAGCCAGGCTCCGGCCGGCTCCCAGAACGCGGAGAGCGAACCGGCCTTCAGGGCGTGGTCCGTGAGCTGGGCGAAGAGCAGGATCGAGGCCGTCTCGGCGAGCGCGGCCACGACGACGCAGCCGATGATCAGCAGCAGCCATTTGCGGTCGCCGCGCGTCAGCGGCCAGAAGCGTGCGAATGCCTCCCGTACTTCCCGCATATCAAATCAACTTCCCTTTCCGGTCCGGAACATGGCCGAGGCGGGGCCACCGGAAACCGATAATTCCCGGGGACCCCGCCTCGCGCGGGCTGCTACTGGCCCTGACGGCTGACCGGGCGCTTCTTCGGAGCGACGGCCTTCTTCGCCACCGGGGCCGGCTTGGCGGGCCGGCGCTTCGCGACCGGGGCGGCCTTGTGGTGCTTCTTGACGGGGGCGATCTTGTGGAAGCTCATGGGTTTCCCTCTCGTAGCTTTGACTGATCCGCTGGTCGCGGGTGGTGAACCGCTGAGTGCGGGTGGTGAACCGCTGAGTGCGGGTGGATCTGTTAATCGGGGGTGGATCTTGCTTACTTGTTGCCGACAGGGCGGCGCCCGGGCTTCTGCGCCACCGGGGCCGGCTTGGCGGGCTGGCGCTTCGCGGGCTTCTTCGGGGCCGGGGCCGGCTTGTGGTGCTTCTTGACCGGGGCGATCTTGTGGAAGCTCATGGGTGTCTCCTTGTTCCCTGCGGGTGAATTCCCTTTGTCGTTTGCGCTGTTCGCTTTCGACATGGAAAACACTACGGGACCCGGGACCTTGAAATCGCCAATTCGGCTGAGACCTCAATGAATTACGGCTGAAACAAATTTTCAGATGGACCGTGGAACCAATCCACTACTCACACAGAATTTAGGTCAAAGAAAAGCGGGGCCGGTACGCGTCCGCGTACCGGCCCCGCCCGTTCCGTAAGGAACTCCGTAAGGAACTTTCCGTAAGGGACTACCGCACGACCGTGATCCGGTCCGCCGTCGGCACCGGGTACGGCGCCGTGGCCGAGGAGTTGGCCGTCAGGTAGGACTCGAAGGCCGCCAGGTCGTCGCCGCCGACCAGGACGTCTCCGCCCTTGCCGAGCTCGGCGAAGCCGTCGCCGCCGCCCGCGAGGAAGGAGTTCATCGCGACGCGGTAGGTGGCGGCGGGGTCGATCGCCGCGCCGTTGAGCTTGACCGAGTCGGCGACCACCCGGGCCGCGCCCGTCTTCGTCAGGTCCAGCGTGTAGGTCAGGCCCTTGGAGATCTGCAGGATCTTCGGCGCGGCCTCGTTGGCCCCGCTGACCTGCTGCTGGAGTGCCGTGATCACCTGAGCGCCGGTGAGGTTCACCAGGTTGACGGTGTTGGCGAACGGCTGGACCGTGTACGCCTCCCCATACGTCACCACTCCGTCGCCCTCACTGCCGCTCGCCGCGTAGGTGAGCCCGGCGCGGATGCCGCCCGGGTTCATCACCGCGAGGTCGGCCTCGGGGTCGACGGACTTGGCGTACGCGAGCTGCGCGTCGGCGATCATGTCGCCGAGCGGGGACTCGTTGCCGGCGTTGCCGATCTCGCCCGCGATGTAGCCGATGGGACGCGAGGCGATCGGGGCGGACAGCGTCTTCCACTTGCTGATCAGGGACGTCATGTCGGCGGCCTTCGCCACGTCACGGGTGACCACGTGGTTCGCCGACTTCACCGCCGTACGCGCGATGTCGCCGGTCCAGCGGTCGTACGTCAGCGTCGTGTCCGTGTAGAGGCGGCCGAAGGACGAGGCCGACGTCACCATGCGGGGCTTGCCCGACGGGTCCGGGATGGTGCACGCGTACGCCTGGTGGGTGTGGCCGGTGACCAGGGCGTCCACGGCCGGCGTGACGTTCTTGGCGATGTCGACGATCGGCCCAGAGATGCCGTCACCGGCGCCGGGGCTGTCGCAGTCGTAGTTGTACGCCGTCGACGCGGGCGCGCCGCCCTCGTGGATCAGCGCGACGATCGACTTCACGCCCTGGCGCTGGAGCACCTTGGCGTACTTGTTGATCGTCTCGACCTCGTCGCCGAACTTCAGTCCCTTGACGCCGTCGGCCGACACGATGTTCGGGGTGCCTTCCAGCGTCACGCCGATGAAGCCGACCTTGACGCCGTTCTTCTTCCACACCCAGTAGGGCTTGAGAATCGGCTTGCCGGTCTTCTCGTCGGTGACGTTCGCCGCGAGGTACGGGAAGTCGGCACCCCGGAACTTCGCCTTCTTGTCGTAGCAGCCGTCCGTGGGGTGGCAGCCGCCGTTCTGCAGGCGGCCCAGCTCCTTGGCGCCCTCGTCGAACTCGTGGTTGCCGACGCTCGTCACATCCAGGTCGAGCTTGTTCAGCGCGTCGATCGTCGGCTCGTCGTGGAAGAGCCCGGAGATCAGCGGGGAAGCCCCGACCATGTCACCGGCCGCGGCCGTGATCGAGTACTTGTTGCCCTGGCGGGCCTGGCGCAGATGCGTGGCGAGGTACTCGACACCGCCCGCGTCGATCGACTTCGTCGTGCCGTCCGCCTGGAGCTCCGTGACCCGGCCGGACGACCCGGCCGGCGGCTCCAGGTTGCCGTGCAGGTCGTTGAAGGACAGCAGCTGTACGTCCTGGTAGCGGCCGCTGCCGGGGTGGTGGTGCGGGTTCGACCTGTCCTGCCCTGCGCTCGCGGGCATCGCGGCGGCCAGGGCGCCGACGGTGGCCAGCCCAGCGGCGGCGGCGAGGATGCGATGGGTACGTCTGTGCCGGGGCGTCGGCAGCATGGGTTCCCCCCAGTGGGACGGCTGTGGTTTTACGCGCACTTTAGAATCAACGCGCGTAGCGCAACAGGGGGTTCGGGGTTACAGACTGGTTGCCATCGCCTCACCACCACCTGACGCAAGCCCCTCCTCACCCCGCCACGAGCCACATCGACGCCGCGCAACTCCTTGTCCGTAAAACACCGCGCCGTACCCTCGTATCCATGACCAGCGACGACACCGCGCCCCACGCCCTCACCCGCTCCATCGAGACCCACACCGCGCTCTCCCCGGCCCAGGCCGAGGACGTGCTCCGGCTGCTCGCGGAGGCCGCCCGGGCCGACGGGCAGCAGGCGGTCTCCGAGCAGGGCCGGCTCCAGCTGAAGGGCGGCGCCCGCGAGGGCGTGCGCCATCTGCTGCTGACCCTCGGCGACGAGCTGATCGGGTACGCGCAGTTGGAGGACACCGACCCGGTGGAGGCCCCGGCCGCCGAACTGGTCGTGCACCCGGCGCACCGCGGCCACGGCCACGGCCGGGCCCTGGGCTCGGCCCTGCTCGCCGAGTCCGGCAAGCGGCTGCGCGTGTGGGCGCACGGCGGTCACTCCGCCGCCCGGCATCTCGCCCAGGTCCTCGGCCTCACCCTCTTCCGCGAACTGCGCCAGCTGCGGCGGCCGTTGACCGACCTCGACCTGCCCGAACCGAAGCTCGCGGACGGCGTGAACGTCCGCACCTTCGTGCCCGGCCAGGACGACGCGGCCTGGCTCGCCCTGAACGCCGAGGCCTTCGCCCACCACCCCGAGCAGGGCTCCCTCACCCAGCGCGACCTGGACGACCGCAAGGCGGAGGTGTGGTTCGACCCGTCCGGGTTCTTCCTCGCCTTCCGCGGCGACGAACTCGTCGGCTTCCACTGGACGAAGGTCCACGCCGAGGAGGGCCTCGGTGAGGTGTACGTCCTCGGAGTCCGCCCGGGCGCCCAGGGCGGCGGTCTCGGCAAGGCCCTCACCACGATCGGGCTCCGCCACCTCGCCCGGCAGGGTCTGCCGACGGCCATGCTCTACGTCGACGCCGACAACAAGGCGGCCGTGACCGTGTACGAGCGGCTCGGCTTCCGCACGCACGAGACGGACCTGATGTACCGCAGCGAGTCCTGACCGTCGGTCCGGTGTCTTCTACTGGTCCGGCGTCCTTGCAGGTCCGGTGGTCCGGCGTCCTTGCAGGTCCGGTGAATGTCGGTCTGCGGTGTCCTTGGCGGTCCGGTGTCCCCGCCCGTCCGCGCCCGCGTCTTCGTGTCACCGGTGAGCGAAGGCGGCGGGTCGCCACCTCCGTAGGGGTTCCGCGCAGGACCACGCCCCGGCCAGCGCCGCCGCGACCAGGATCACCGCCCATGTCTGATGGGCGCCCTCCCAGCGCGGGGCGAACGGAGCGGGGAAGAGCGTCCACCGCTCGGGGAGCAGCAGGTGCGCCAGCACCGCCATGGCCAGTAGTCCGACGCACACCGCGCCTCCCGGCTCGGCCCGGTCGGTGAACCGCACCATGACCGCCGCGGCCGCCGGCGCGAGCAACGCCGTGGCGGCGGCCTCCAAGGTCACGGCGCCCACCGGCGGCCGGGCCTGCTCCGGTATGAGGAACAGCGCCGCCGTCCACCACAGCACGGCCGACGGGGCGACGAGCGCCACCCGCAGGCCGACCCGCACCGGACGCCGGGTCGGCACCGCCGCGGTGATGTGCCGGGCCGGATCGTCCAGCAGGAAGGCCAGGCCCAGAGCGAAGGTGAGCGCGGCGGCCCGCAGGAGGTTGAGGCCGGCCCACGTGTCGAGCCGGAGGGAGAACAGCCGCGGGATCCCGGCGAACAGCAGCCCCAGTACGGCACCGGTCACCAGCGCCCGCCGGGGGATGGTGCGCCAGAGGGGGCGGAGGATGGCGCGGGCCACGGTGTACGGGCGCCCCCGGGACGGGATACCGCCCGCGGTCACCCCACTTCCCACGGCCAGCCCACTTCCCACCGTTCCCCCGCTTCCTACCGTTCCCGCAGTTCCCCCGCTTCCCACCGTTCCCGCAGTTCCAGCCCTTCCGCGGCTTCCCGCCGTTCCGGCGCCCTCCGCATCCCCGGTGCTGCCAGCACTCTCCGCATTTCCGGCCGTACCCGCGTCGTCGAGCACGGTCACTCCTCGCATGTCTTGACGCTCAGCGCGCCCGGGCCGGTGGGCGTCGGCACTCCCAGCAGCTGAGCCACCTGGGCCGTCGTCGTCTTGGGGGACGTGAGCTCCGCCCAGTGGGCCTTCACCTTGGGGATGACGCTGTAGCGGGGCTTCTGCAGCAGCTCCTTGATCACTTCTGTCTGCGCGGCGTTCATGGAGACCGGGTTCGTGGGCGCGAGGGCGAGCCCTCCGCCGGTGATGGAGTCGTCGAGGCGGACATGGCGCAGCATGGTCAGCGGGTGGGACTCCGAGCCCAGCGCCAGCCACATGATGATCACCGAGCGGGCGTCGCACACCTCGCCGCTGGATGTCTCATCCCCCGTCACCAGAACCGAGGCCACCCCCACGGCGAACTCCGGGATCCGGTTGCCGCCCCAGCGCGTGCCGACGGTCACGACCCCCGGCGCTTTGGCCGGCTCCAGCGCGGAGTCGCTCTCCAGGCCGGAGCGGGCGTCGACCCGCTGGCGCACCGTCAGCCGCTCGGCCGAGGCCGGGCCGCCCGCGAGGGACTGGACGCGCTGGACCACCTCGGCCCAGTCGGCGGTCTGGCCGGTCCACTCGGGGTAGGCGCAGTACGTCGACCTTTCGTGCGCGACGCAGGTCTGCACCTTCTCCGGGGTGGCGGACGCCTTCGCGCGGGCCGCGATCAGCGCGGCCGAGTCACCCGGGGCCTGCCCCGCGATGCCCTGGGCCATGACGGCGAGGGCGAGGACCGTGATCGCCTTGATCCTGGGCGTACGACCGCCGTTGATCAGCAGCGCGAGGCACAGCAGCAGCACGATGAGCCCCACCAGATACAGCACGTGCCAGGCGGCCGGGCGGCCCAGCAGGTCGGAGGGGAACGGGTGGGCGCCTTCCTCGGTGACCACCGGTGCCAGCCACTGCACCCAGTGCGTGCCCTGTGTGCTCGCGGCCACGAGGGTCGTGAGGACGTACATACCGATGACGAAGGGCGGGACCGCGAACGTGAAGGGGATCGACCGCGCGACCAGGACGCCGAGGGCCCCGGCGAGGAGTATCGACAGGGGGCCCACGAGCAGTTCGGCGAGCGAGCCGTGGCCGACCGCGCCGGGCTTCAGGGCCGCCCAGGTGAACTCGAATCCCACGACCAGCGCGGTGAACACCGCGAACGGCACGGCCGACAGGGCGTGGGCCAGCGAACGCCGCCACGGCTCCATGACGAGCACGTCGAAGTGCCGGTCGGTGCCTTGCCTGCGGGAGCGGAGCACGGCGCGGTTGATGCTGACGAACAGCACGAGGGCGAGGAGCAGGGGGGCGGTCTGGGTGGACCGGTCGACATCGTGGAGGACCGGATAGTCGTCCATGCCCTCCCGGCCGTTGAACATCCCCCAGCCGGTGTAGGCGACGTACAGGAGGAGGAAGACGAGCACCGGGATCTGCATCAGCAGTTCGCGTGCCTCGAAGCGGGCGAGGGCGATGACGGCACGCGTCCTGTTCGGGTGCAGGTCCTGGGCGGGCGGCTCCACCCCCGTGGGGGCCGCCTCCTCCACGACCGTGCGGGTCACCAGCTCGCTCATGCCGCCACCTCCGCCGGCTCGCCGTCGAGAGTGAGCAAGTAGCCGTCCTCCAGGGTCGGTTCGAGGAGATCGGCGCCCTTGGGCGGGTCGCCGACATTGCGGAAGGAACCCGTGCCCGTACGCCAGCCGGCTCTCGCGCCGGGGTCGCGGGCCGTACTGCTCCACACCCGCCCCGCCGCCCGCGCGGTCAGCTCGGCCGGGGTGCCCTCGAAGCGGATGCTGCCGCGGACCATGACGATCACGCGGTGGCAGAGCATCGCGACGTCCTCGGTCTGGTGGGTGGAGAGCAGGACCGTGCGTCCCACACCCGACTCAGCGATCAATTCCCTGAACCGCATGCGCTGTTCGGGGTCCAGGCCGACGGTCGGCTCGTCCAGGACGAGGAAGCCGGGGTCGCCGACCAGCGCGGCGGCCAGCCCGACCCGCTGGCGCATACCGCCCGAAAGCCTCTTGATGCGCTTGCCCCGTACGTCGGACAGGTCGACGGCCTCCAGCACGCGCCGCACCTCCCGGTGCCGGGCGGAGCGGTCCGTCAGCTCCTTCAGGATCGCCACGTAGTCGACGAACTCGAAGGCCGAGAAGTCCGGGTGGAACGCCGGGGTCTGCGGCAGATAGCCCAGCGCGCGCCGCACGTCCAGGCGGCCGGAGGTCGTGCCGGGGTCGTGCCCGAGCACCGTGAAGGCTCCTCGGTCGGCGGGCACGGCGGTGGCGAGCACCCGCAACAGGGTGGTCTTCCCGGCGCCGTTGGGCCCGAGCAGCCCGGTCACTCCCTCGCTCAGGCGCAGGGAGACGTCGTCGAGGGCGACGGTCCCGCCGTACCGGAGAGTGAGTCCGGAGGCGGAGACGGTGGGGGTCATGCGGCGCTCCTGTCGGAGAAGTCGGTGTGGTCGGCGAAGAAGGCGTGCGAGGGGGAGAAGTCGAACCGGTCCCGCACGAGATAGAGCAGCCCGGCGGCCAGTACCGCGACCGCGCCGGCGATGCCCTGGCCGAGTGCCGTGAACGGCGCGAGGGTGCCGCCGTCGGCCTTCGCGTGGGCCACCATCAGCAGCGTGACCCACGCTCCGCCGACCAGGCAGGGCGGGAGGACCGGGCCCCAGCGGGCGGTCAGTGCGAGCCCTGTCCCGGTGAGGGCGAGGGCGGGCAGCAGCCAGGCCAGCGCGCGCAGCCCGTACGCGGGGAGTGCGAGGGTCGCGAGGCCGTTCAGAACGAGGCCGGTGGTGAGCACGGCCACCGTGCGGATCATCAGCAGCCGGAATCCGTGGAGGGGTGACACCACAGCCATCTCGTACGTCGGGTCGAGCACCGGTCCGTAGGACAGCGCGACCCCGGCGAGCGGGAGCAGGGGGGCGAGGGCGAGGAACAGCGTGGGCGAGGCCGCGACCCGTCCGGCGTCGGTCGCCACCACGGCCATGAGGAGGACGAGGGCGACCGCGGCCAGCCAGGAGCGGCGCAGCACGGGCGTGGCCGCCAGCAGCCGTGCCGTGTGGTCGGCGACGCCGATCCGCACCAGCAGCGACTCGAGCAGCCGTGGTCGTGGCGCGTCCAGCTCGGCGTCGAGCCGCTCCCATCCGGCGTCCAGGACGACCGGATCGCTCACGGTGGCGAGCGCCTCCCGGCAGGGCGCGCACGCCACGAGGTGGGTGTCGACGGACCAGAGCCGGGGCGGCGCCAACTCGCCGCGCGCATAGGCCCGGAGGTCCTCGGCGTCCGCGTGCCACCGTCCGTCCGGGGAACCGTCGGCGCCGGACGCAGTCCGATCGGCGTCACCCGCACCCGCACCGGACGCGCTCCGACCGGCGGCCATGTCCTCGTCCAACCCGCTCATGTCCTCTCCACCCCCACCCGTGTCCCGGCGGTCTCCGCCGATGGCCTCGTCATCTCCGCCGCTCATGCCAGCTCCTCCCGCAGCTGCTTGCGCGCCCGCAGGGCCCGCGTCTTGACCGTGCCGGGTGGAATGCCGAGCAGGACGGCCGCTTCCCGGGTCGTGAGTCCGTCGATCACCGTGGCCTGGAGGACCGCGCGCAGCTCGGGTGAGAGCCGTATCAACGCGCCCGCGAGGTCGCCGTGCTCGACCCCGGCCAGGACGCGCTCCTCTGCGGAGGCCTCGTGCCGGTGGCGGAAGCGGGCCAGTGTCTGGCGCAACCGGCCGCGCGCGCCGTCGCCGCGCAGCGTGTCGATCAGCCGCCGCGAGCCGATGCGCCACAGCCAGCCCGCCGCGTCACCCTCCTCCCGGTAACTCGCGGTGCCGCGCCAGATGGCGAGGAAGGTCTCCTGCACGACGTCGTCGACGACCCCGGCATCGGCGCACCGACCGCGCAGCCGCGCGGTCAGCCACGGCGCATACCGCCGGTACAGCTCCTCGAAGGCGCGACGGTCCGTGTCCGCCGCGATGGCCCGCAGCAGCTCCCCGTCGCTTCTCGTTTCCCTCACATCCCCTCATCGGACGAGCCCCGCCGATCGGTTCACGCATCCGGCATCGAATTTTCCGGACTCGCCTCAGCGACTTCCCGGCGGACCTCAGCGACTTCCCGGCGCACCTCAGCGACTTCCCGGCTCGCCTCCGCGATGTTCGGGCTTGACTCCGGACACCCCCTTGCACCACCCTTTCACTACTCAATTAGTGAAAGGGTGGTTGTTCGAGTGGTCGAATACCGCATCGACCGGCGCAGCGGCGTGGCCACCTACGTCCAGATCGTCCAGCAGACCAAGCAGGCGCTGCGCCTGGGGATGCTGGAGCCGGGCGACAAGCTGCCCACGGCCCGCGAGGTCGTCGAGGCCACCGCCATCAACCCGAACACCGTCCTGAAGGCCTACCGCGAGCTGGAGCGCGAGGGCCTGGTCGAGGCCAGACGCGGCCTCGGCACCTTCGTGAAGCGCTCGCTGGGCACCGCCCCCGCCGACTCGCCCCTGCGCGCCGAGCTCGACGACTGGGCGGCCAGGGCCCGCGAGGCCGGGCTCGATCAAGACGACGTGGCGGCGCTCTTCACCGCCGTACTGGAAAAGTTCAGCAAGGGAGACAAGGAATGAGCGACACCGCCATGGAGGCGGCCGGCCTCGGCAAGCGGTTCGGGCGGCGCGGGGGCTGGGCACTTCACGAGTGCTCCTTCCGGCTCCCCACGGGACGCGTCTGCGCCGTCGTCGGACCCAACGGCGCGGGCAAGTCGACCCTGCTGGCCCACGCCGCCGGACTGCTCGCCCCCACCGAGGGCTCCCTGACCGTGCTCGGCAGCCATCCGGCCGCCGCCCGCGAACGCATCGCGTACGTCGCCCAGAACAAGCCGCTGTACCCGCAGCTCACGGTGGCCCAGACGCTGCGTCTGGGCCACGAGCTCAACCCCGCCCGCTGGGACGCCTCGGTCGCCGAGCGGATCACGTACGAGAACGGCGGGCTGGACCCGAAGGCCAAGGTCCGAACGCTCTCCGGCGGTCAGCGCACCCGCGTGGCGCTCGCCCTCGCGCTCGGCAAGCGGCCCGAACTCCTGCTCCTGGACGAGCCGATGGCCGACCTCGACCCGCTCGCCCGCCACGAGCTGATGGGCACGCTGATGGCCGAGGCCGCCCAGTACGGCACGACGGTCGTGATGTCCTCGCACGTCGTCGCCGAGCTGGAGGGCTCCTGCGACTACCTGCTGCTGATAGGCGGCGGCCAGGTGCGACTGGCCGGCGACCTGGACGACCTGCTGGCCGCGCACACCCTGACCACCGGGCCGGTCCGTGACCTCACTCCGCACACCGTGGTCGAATCCCGCACCACGGGGCGCCAGTTGACCGCCCTGATCCGCCCTCAGGGCCCGTTCTCCGGCGGACCCGACGCCCGCGCCACCACACCCTCCCTGGAGGAACTGGTCCTCGCGCACCTGCGCAGCCCCGAGGCCCCCGCACTGATCCTCGCCTCCGCCCGCACCGCCGCCCAGGAGTCCGCCGCATGACCACACTGACGGCCCCCGGCACCACGGCGACGCCCACGCGCCGCCCGTCCGCCACACGCGGCCTGGTGCGCACGGTGCTGCTGCTGCACCGCCCGGCGCTCTACCTCTGGGCCGGTCTGTTCGTCGCACTCGCGGCCCTGTTGCTGTGGCTGTACGGCCCGGGGACGGACGCGGCCGCCGCGGCGTGGCGGGAGTACGACCGCTGCACGAAGGCCACCTGCGCCTACGACCAGGACGCGATCCTCAGGTACAAGTCGTACTCCCAGTACGCCTCCATCGCGCTGGCCTTCCTGCCGTTCCTCGTCGCGGCCTGGGCGGGCGCCTCGCTGATCGGCCGCGAGATGGAGACCGGCACCGCGCAGCTCGCGTGGACCCAGTCGGTCTCCCCGGCCCGCTGGCTGGCGGTGAAACTGGCCGTGCCGGCCGCGCTCGTCACCGTCGGCACCAGCGTGCTGGTGGTGCTGCACCGGGGGATGTGGGTGCGCGGCCAGGGCCGGATCGACAACGCCAAGGGCTGGACCGACACCTTCGTCTTCCACGCCAACGGCCCGACCACCGTCGCCCTCGCCCTGTCCGGGCTTGCCGTCGGCGCGCTCGCCGGCATCAGGCTGCGCGGTTCCCTGAGCGCACTCGTCATGTCGGCGGTGTGGACGGTAGGCGTCCGGGCCGCCCTCAGCCTCGCCCTGCCGTACCTGTGGCCGACGGTGCGGACGGTCACCAGCCTGACCCACGACGGCCCCACCAGCCTCGGGATCACCGTCCACGACGGTCTCCTCACCTCGACCGGGGCCCGGCTGGCCGACCCGCAGTGCGGCAGCAGCCACAGCTCGGAGTGCAGCACGCTCTACCACCGGCTCGACGCCGTCAGCTTCTACACCGACTCGCACCCCCAGTCCCACTACTGGCCCCTCCAGCTGATGGCGACCGGCCTGGTGCTCGTCCTCACCGCACTCGTTCTCCTCGTCACCTTCCGCCTGCTCAAGCGCGACACGGGCAGCGCCCCGCTCACGAAGGGAGCCGCCCTGTGAGCACCACGGGTGCCGTCGGCGGCCTGCCGTGGACCGTCCTACGCGTGCACCGCACCGCGCTGATCGTCTGGGGCTCGTTCGTCGTCGCCGTCGTCGCATTCCTGGTGGGGGCGATGGGGGTCACGGCCGACGCCGCCCGGGCGGAGGCCTTCCGCTGTCTCCACTCCGACAGCTGCGACGTCACGGCCACGCTCGAGTACAGCGCGGTCCTTCGATACACCGCCACCGTTCTCAGCCACTGCTTCTACGCCGTCGCCGCCTGGGCGGGCGCGGCACTGATCGCCCGTGAACTGGAGTCCGGCACCGCGCGGCTCGCCTGGACCCAGTCGGTGTCCCCCGTGCGCTGGCTGGCCGCCAAGCTCGCCGTGCCCGCACTGTTGATCACGCTCAGCGGCACGGTGCTCGTGGTGGCTTACCGCTGGAGCTGGTCGAACAGACCGGCCCGGGTCATCGGCGACTGGCCCGCCACCGCCGTCTTCGTCGCCCGCGGCCCGGCGATGGTGGCGTACGCCCTGTGCGCCCTGGCCGTGGGCGCACTCGCCGGTCTGGCGCTACGGCGCTCGCTGCCCGCTCTGAGCGTCTCGTTCGCCGTGATGCTGGTGCTCAGCCAGTGCCTGGACCGGTACCGCGCGGACCTGTGGCCCACGATCACCCGTACCGGCGCCGCGGCCTACGACCAGTCCGGTCCCGTCTGGCAGGTGGAGTCCGGGGTGTTCGTCCACGGGAAACGAGTCCCGGACCCCAGCTACGGGAACTGCGAGGGCACGACCTCGGAAGCCAAGCGGTGCCTGACCGAGCACGGTGTCACGGGCCAGTACTCCGTGTACCACCCCGACTCCCACTTCTGGCCCCTCCACCTGGTGGAAACCGGCATCGTCCTCGCCGTCACCGCCGTGGCCACCGCCGCCGCCTTCCGGCTGCTGCGCCGCCGCACCGCATAACTCCCCCACGCCGGGGCCGCGTACGCCCCCCACGGGGGGGGTGGGGCGTACGCGGCACCCGGGCATGTAGACGTCCGGGAGCCGCTCCCCGATATCCCGCACGTCATGTCGCCGTAACCATCGATTCAGACGGGCTTGCGACGCTCAGCAAATGAAGCCCGCCGTGCCAGAGCCGTCGCCTCCGCCGGAGCGCGAGACCTCTCCGACGACGGGGAGCAAGGCGGTACCGGGGTCGCGGAACGGGAACATCCGCCTCACCCCGCTGCCGCTCGCGCTCTCCGACGCGCCGGTCTCGCTCCCGGCGCGGAAGAATGGGTCCATGAACCAGCCCAGCGCCCAGGCACCGGTCCAGCACCCGCAGCCCTCCGTCGGCTCCATAGCCGCGCACCGCCCGCACACCGTGGCGGCGAACGTCTCCGACCTCGAGCCCGACATCGACGCCGACCTCGACGCCTACGAGGACCTGGTGCAGGACGGCATCATGTTGCCGCAGGGCAGGTTCCTCGACCGCGAGCGCAGCTGGCTCGCGTTCAACGAGCGGGTGCTGGAGCTCGCCGAGGACCCGAGCACGCCCCTGCTCGAACGGGCGAACTTCCTGGCGATCTTCGCCAGCAACCTGGACGAGTTCTTCATGGTCCGGGTGGCCGGACTGAAGCGCCGCATCGCGACCGGCGTGGCCACCAAGTCCGCCTCCGGCCTGCAGCCCCGCGAGGTCCTGGAGATGATCTGGGCCCGCTCGCGCGAGCTCATGGCCCGGCACGCGGCCTGCTACCAGGAGGACGTCGCCCCCGCGCTCGCGGAGGAGGGCGTCCATCTGGTCCGCTGGAGCGAACTGACGGAGAAGGAGCAGGCCCGCCTCTTCACCCTCTTCCGGCACCAGATCTTCCCGGTCCTGACCCCGCTGGCGGTCGACCCCGCGCACCCCTTCCCGTACATCTCGGGTCTGTCCCTGAACCTCGCGGTCGTCGTACGGAACCCGGTCAGCGGCCACCGGCACTTCGCGCGCGTCAAGGTCCCGCCGCTGCTCTCCCGCTTCCTGGAGGCCTCCCCCAACCGCTACGTCCCCATCGAGGACGTGATCGCGGCACACCTGGAGGAGCTCTTCCCGGGCATGGAGGTCCTGGAGCACCACACCTTCCGGCTGACCAGGAACGAGGACCTGGAGGTCGAGGAGGACGACGCCGAGAACCTGCTCCAGGCGCTGGAGAAGGAACTCATGCGGCGCCGCTTCGGGCCGCCGGTGCGTCTGGAGGTCGAGGAGTCCATCGACCGGTACGTCCTCGATCTCCTCGTACGGGAACTGAAGATCTCCGAGGCGGAGGTGTACCCGCTGCCGGGTCCCCTGGACCTCACCGGCCTCTTCGGCATCGGCGCCCTCGACCGGCCCGAGCTGAAGTACCCGAAGTTCATCGCGGGAACGCACCGCGACCTGGCCGAGGTCGAGTCGGCGTCCGCGCCCGACATCTTCGCCGCCCTGCGCGAGCGCGACGTCCTGCTGCACCACCCGTACGACTCCTTCTCCACCTCCGTGCAGGCCTTCCTGGAGCAGGCGGCGGCCGACCCGGACGTGCTGGCCATCAAGCAGACGCTGTACCGGACCTCGGGCGACTCGCCGATCGTCGACGCGCTGATAGACGCCGCCGAGTCCGGCAAGCAGGTCCTCGTCCTCGTCGAGATCAAGGCGCGCTTCGACGAACAGGCCAACATCAAGTGGGCCCGCAAGCTCGAGGAGTCGGGCTGCCATGTCGTGTACGGACTCGTCGGGCTGAAGACCCACTGCAAGCTGTCGCTGGTCGTCCGGCAGGAGGGGGAAACGCTCCGGCGCTACTCCCACGTCGGCACCGGCAACTACCACCCGAAGACCGCACGGCTGTACGAGGACCTCGGCCTGCTCACCGCCGACCCGCAGGTCGGCGCGGACCTGTCCGACCTCTTCAACCGGCTCTCCGGCTACTCGCGCCGCGAGACCTACCGCCGTCTGCTCGTCGCCCCCAAGTCCCTGCGCGACGGGCTGATCGCGCGGATCAACAAGGAAGTCCAGCACCACGTCGCCGGACGCCCCGCCTACGTCCGCATCAAGTGCAACTCGATGGTGGACGAGGCGATCATCGACGCGCTGTACCGCGCGTCCCAGGCCGGAGTGCCCGTCGACGTGTGGGTGCGTGGCATCTGCGCGGTCCGGCCGGGCGTCACCGGCCTGTCCGAGAACATACGGGTACGGTCCGTGCTCGGCCGGTTCCTCGAACACTCCCGTGTCTTCGCCTTCGGCAACGGCGGCGAGCCCGAGGTCTGGATCGGCAGCGCGGACATGATGCACCGCAACCTGGACCGGCGGATCGAGGCCCTGGTCAGGATCACCGACCCGGCACACCGCGCGGCCCTCAACCGGCTGTTCGAGACCGGGATGTCCGACACCACCGCCTCCTGGCACCTGGGCCCGGACGGCGAGTGGACCCGGCACTCGACCGACGCGGACGGCCAGCCCCTGCGGAACGTCCAGGAGATGCTCATAGACGCCCGGAGGCGCCGGCGTGGCACAGCAACACCTTGAACCCACCACCGACTCCCCGGCCGGGCCCATGTCAGGAGACGCCCTCGCGGGCTACCTGAGGGCCCAGGCCACGGAGTTCCTCCGCTCCCTGCGACAGCACCGGGAGAACGGCACCGACGCGGGTACCACCGCCCGGGCGAAGCAGAGAACGGAGTCGCGCGCCGAGTCGCGGGACGTGTCACAAGCGAACGTGACACGAGCGGGGGAGAACGGCTCCGGGGAATCGGTCGACGCGGCGCGCGCCCTGCGCCGCTCGGCCCGCCGCATCAGCGGCACCCTGCACACCTTCCGACCGCTGCTCGACGCGGAGTGGTCGGAGGGCATGCGGCCCGAACTGGCGTGGCTCTCGGGCACCCTGGCCCGTGAACACGCCTACGCGGCCCGCCTGGAACGACTGATCGGCGCGCTGAACCGGCTCTCGGGCGCGGCCGGCTTCCCGGCACATGCTGGGCAGGACACCGGGGCGCCTGCCAAAGGCAGTCTGACCGTCGGCGCCGCGAAGGCGGGCGCGCTGCTCGACCGCCAGCTGACGCTGGCCCGCACCCGGGCCCACTCGGCCGCGCTGCAGGCGCTCGGCTCCTCCCGCTTCCACGCCGTCGCGGACAGCGTCGCCGTGCTCGCCAGCGAGGTGCCGCTCACCCCGGCGGCCACCACGGCCGACCTGCGCCCGCTGGCCGCCGCCGCCACGGACCGGCTGACCGACGCGGTCGCCGCGCTGCCGCTGGTCACCGCGGGCCACCCGTACAACGCCGAGGCCCTCGTGCACGGCCTCTCCGCGGACACCGCGCCCCATCCCCAGGACGCGCCCTGGCACCAGGTCCGGCTGCTGCTGCGCCTGCACCGCTACGCGTGCGAGGTCCTCTACGGGGAGGACGCCCCCATCGACGTACGACTGCTCCGCGCGGGTCAGGCCCTCAACCGGCACCGGGACGCGGCGGAGGCGGCCGCGGCCGCCGCGTCGGCGGCCCGCACCCCGCGCATCGCCCCGGCCACCGCGTACGCGCTCGGCGTGCTCCACGCCGACCAGCGGCACGAGGTGGAGGCGGCACGGTTCGCGTTCCAGCAGAACTGGCAGAAGGAAACCGTGCGCACCCCGTGAGGGAGGCCTGATGACCGAGGACACCTTCAAGGCCGTACGGGCGGCAGGCTGCGTCCTGTGGCGCCGCTCGCCACTCGGCGGTGAGCTGGAGATATGTCTCGTCCACCGGCCGAAGTACGACGACTGGTCGCATCCGAAGGGCAAGCTCAAGCGCGGCGAGGAAACGCTCGCGGGGGCACTGCGGGAGGTCCGGGAGGAGACGGGGTACACCGCCCTGCCCGGCACGGCCCTGCCCACCCTCCGTTATCCCGTCGCCGGCCGCCCCAAAGAGGTCCGCTACTGGGCCGCCGAGGCGACGGAGGGCCACTTCACTCCGAGCGACGAGGTCGACCGCATCCTGTGGCTCTCCCCCGCCGCGGCCCGCGACCGTCTGACCCAGCCCAGGGACGCCGATCTGGTTGACGCCCTGCTGAGTGTGCTGCACCTCACCTAAGCGAACCAATCGGCCATATGCGTGCACACCCGGTCACATGCAGTAACAACGATCGGGATCCCACCGTGTCCTCGACGTAAGCGTTCCGTGACCTCACCGCACCGCCCACAGGGGTTCACCCTCCGTTCACTTACGGCCATCGACGCCTTCACCTGATCTGCCTAATTTCGGCCTTACCCGGTGCGGAACGCCTCCTGCGTGTGGCCTCCGCATCACACACACCTCGCACGCCGCCAACCAGACGGCGGCTCCTGGAAGGAACACCCCAACAGTGAAGCTTCAGCGCAAGAACCGGCTTCGCGCCCTTTCGCTCGGTGCTGTCGCCGTCTCCGGCGCCCTGGCCCTCACGGCGTGCGGCTCCGACGACACCGGCACCAAGAGCAGCGCCACGGGCGGCGCGACGACGGGCTCCGCCAGCTCGATCAAGTGTGACGACGCCAAGGGCCAGCTGCTCGCCGACGGCTCGTCCGCGCAGAAGAACGCGATCGACGCCTGGGTCAAGGCGTTCAGCGCCGCCTGCTCCGGCGTGCAGATCAACTACAAGGGCGGCGGCTCCGGCGCCGGCGTCACCGCGTTCACCCAGGGCCAGGTCGCCTTCGCCGGCTCGGACTCCGCGCTGAAGCCGGAAGAGGTCGCCGCCTCCAAGAAGATGTGCACCGGCGGTGGCCAGGGCATCGACCTCCCGATGGTCGGCGGCCCGATCGCGGTCGGCTTCAACGTCCCGGGCGTCGACAAGCTCGTCCTGAACGCCTCGACGGTCGCCAAGATCTTCGACAGCAAGATCAGCAAGTGGAACGACTCGGCGATCGCGAAGCTGAACCCGGGCGTCACCCTGCCCGACCTCAAGATCCAGGCGTTCCACCGCTCGGACGAGTCCGGCACCACGGACAACTTCACCAAGTACCTGATCGCCGCGGCCCCCTCCGACTGGAAGTACTCCGGCGGCAAGGCCTGGCAGGCGAAGGGCGGCCAGTCCGCTCCGCAGTCCTCCGGTGTCGCCCAGCAGGTGAAGCAGACCTCCGGCGCCATCGGCTACATGGAGCTGTCGTTCGCCAAGGACGGCATCAAGGCGGCCAGCATCGACACGGGCGCCAGCGCCCCGGTCGACGCCACCGTCGAGAACGCCACCAAGGCCATCGCGGACGCCCAGGTCATCGGCACGGGCAAGGACCTCTCGCTCAAGCTGAACCGCGCCACCAAGGCCGACGGCGCCTACCCGATCACCCTGGTCACGTACGAGATCGTCTGCGACAAGGGCAACAAGTCGGACTCGCTGGCCGCCACGAAGGCGTTCCTGACCTACATTGCGAGCGAGGACGGCCAGAAGGTCCTCTCCTCCATCGACTACGCGCCGATCCCGGCCGACATCATCGCCAAGGTCCGCACCACCATCGCGGGCCTCAGCTAACCAAAGTGTGCGGCCCGGCCCCGGTTCGGGGCCGGGCCGCACCGTCCGGTGCACCGCCGCCAGGAGCCGCAACCAAGTACGGCTCTGCAGACCGGAGATCCCGATGGACATATCGACACAGAACACAGACGAAGCACCTCCCCCCACCTCCCAGCCTTCCGCGGCCCTGCAGAAGCGCGCGAGCCGCGGCGCCACCCGACCCGGTGACCGGATCTTCCTCGGTCTCTCCCGTGGGTCGGGCATCTTCCTGCTGGTGATCATGGCCGCCATCGCGGTCTTCCTCACCTATCGCGCCTCGCTCGCGATCAGCAAGGACCACGGCAACTTCCTCACCACCTTCGAGTGGAACACCAACACCATCCCGCCGGTCTTCGGCATCGCCGTCCTGGCCTTCGGCACGGTGGTCTCCTCGATCATCGCCATGGCCCTGGCGGTTCCCGTCGCGGTCGCCATCGCGCTGTTCATCACGCACTACGCACCGCGCAGGCTGAGCGGCCCGGTCGCCTACGTGATCGACCTGCTCGCCGCCGTGCCGTCCATCGTCTACGGCCTGTGGGGCGCGCTCGTCCTGGTGCCGCACATGAACGGCCTCTTCGGCTGGCTGGACAAGTACTTCGGCTGGACCGGCATCTTCAGCTGGCAGGGCGGCGCGCCCCGCTCGATGCTCACCGTCAGCATCCTGCTCGCGATCATGATCCTACCGATCATCACCAACGTGAGCCGCGAGGTCTTCCGCCAGGTCCCGCAGATGCACGAGGAGGCCGCGCTGGCCCTCGGCGCCACGCGCTGGGAGGTCATCCGCATGTCGGTGCTGCCCTTCGGCCGCTCCGGCGTCATCTCCGCGTCGATGCTGGGTCTCGGCCGCGCGCTCGGTGAGACAATGGCCGTCGCCACGGTCCTCTCGCCGACCTTCGACATCAACGCCAGCCTGCTCGACCCGGGCGGCGGCACCTTCGCACAGAACATCGCCAGCAAGTTCGGTGAGGCGACCGCGGACGGCCGTGACGCGCTGATCGCGTCCGGTCTGGTCCTCTTCGTCATCACCCTGCTGGTCAACGGCGCGGCCCGGGTCATCATCGCCCGTCGCGCGGAGTACTCGGGGGCCAACGCATGAGCCACTCAGCACCCGCCATGGGCAAGCGCCCCAGCACCCTGCGCGGCGCGACCCTGCCGAAGTGGTCCCCGTGGGCGATCGCCGCCGGCGCCGTCGTGCTCGCCGTGGTCATCGGCCTGGTCGGCGGTCTCGACAGCAAGGTCCAGTGGGGCCTGATCGCCGGAATCCTCTTCGTCCTCGGTACGTACGGCATCGCCGCGCGCGTCGAGGGCCGCCGTCAGGCCAAGGACCGCGTCGCGACCAGCCTCGTCTGGGTCTGCTTCCTCATCGCGGTCGTCCCGCTGGCCTCCCTGATCTGGACCACCGTCAAGCGCGGTGTGAAGGTCTTCGACATCTACTTCCTGACCCACTCGATGGGTGTGGTCGCGGACTCCGAGCCCGGCGGCGGCATCTACCACGCCATCATCGGCACGCTGGAGCAGGTCGGTCTCGCCACCCTGATCGCGGCGCCGATCGGTGTACTCACCGCGGTCTACCTGGTGGAGTACGGGCGCGGCAAGCTCTCCACGGCCATCACCTTCTTCGTCGACGTGATGACGGGCATCCCCTCGATCGTCGCCGGTCTGTTCATCCTGAGCCTGATGCTCATCCTGGACCTGGAGCCCTTCGGCTTCGCCGGTTCGCTGGCCCTGGCCATCCTGATGATGCCCGTCGTGGTCCGCTCCACCGAGGAGATGCTCAAGCTCGTACCGAACGAGCTGCGCGAAGCCTCCCTGGCGCTCGGCGTGCCCAAGTGGCGCACGATCCTCAAGGTGGTCCTGCCGACCTCGATCGGTGGCATCACGACCGGTGTCATGCTCGCCGTCGCACGCATCACGGGCGAGACCGCCCCGGTGCTGCTGCTGGTGTGGGGCACGAACTTCATCAACACCAACCCGTTCTCCGGGGCGCAGGCCTCGCTGCCGCTGTACATCTACCAGCAGTACGCGAACAGCGCCGGTTCGAACGCGGCGTACGACCGTGCCTGGGCGGCTGCGCTCGCCCTGATCGCCTTCGTGATGATTCTCAACATGGTGGCTCGCGGCATCGCCCGTTGGAAGGCACCGAAGACAGGTCGCTGACGCGGCCATATCAGCGACCAGCAGCATCCCCCTCGAAAGAAGCAGTGATTGACATGGCCAAGCGAATCGACGTAAGCGGTCTCACCGCCTACTACGGCTCCCACAAGGCGATCGAAGACATCTCGATGACGGTCGAGCCGCGCTCGGTGACGGCGTTCATCGGCCCCTCCGGCTGCGGCAAGTCGACGTTCCTGCGCACGCTCAACCGTATGCACGAGGTCACCCCCGGCGGCCGGGTCGAGGGCAAGGTCCTCCTCGACGACGAGGACCTGTACGGCCACGGCATCGACCCCGTCGCCGTGCGCCGCACGATCGGCATGGTCTTCCAGCGCCCCAACCCCTTCCCCACCATGTCGATCTTCGACAACGTGGCGGCGGGTCTGCGTCTGAACGGCTCGTACAAGAAGTCCGAGCTGAACGACGTCGTCGAGAAGTCCCTCAAGGGCGCGAACCTCTGGAACGAGGTCAAGGACCGCCTCAACAAGCCCGGCTCGGGTCTGTCCGGTGGTCAGCAGCAGCGTCTGTGCATCGCGCGGGCGATCGCGGTGGAGCCGCAGGTCCTCCTCATGGACGAGCCCTGCTCGGCCCTCGACCCGATCTCGACCCTCGCCATCGAGGACCTGATCGGCGAGCTGAAGGAACGCTTCACGATCGTCATCGTGACGCACAACATGCAGCAGGCCGCGCGCGTCTCCGACCGCACCGCGTTCTTCAACCTGTCCGCGGTGGGCCAGCCGGGACGGCTCATCGAGATCGACGACACGGAGCGCATCTTCTCCAACCCGTCGGTGCAGGCCACGGAGGACTACATCTCCGGCCGCTTCGGCTGAGCCGTTTCCCCCATACCCCTCGCGGTGCTGCATGGCGGTGCCACCGCGAGGACGAGAAGGGCCCGCCCCTGGCTCCCGGGGGCGGGCCCGCTCGTCTTCTGACGAGGTTCAGTCGGCGTCGGGGAGTCTTCCGACCACGGGCCGGTGAGACTTGCTCGCGCAGTCCCCCGCACCCCCAGAAGCGGGGCTCCGCCCCACATCCCCCGCCCACCCGAAGTCCTTTGACTGCCGGCCGGTGGGGGCTTGGCGCGCAGTTCCCCGCGCCCCTAAAAGCCTCGACCCGACCCGTACCACTCAGCCTGCCCGGCATGTGAGGACCAGGTCGGGGGCCGATGCCCCACACACCCGAAGTCCTATGACTGCCGGCCGGCGGGGGCTTGGCGCGCAGTTCCCCGCGCCCCTAAAAGCCTCGACCCGGCCCGCATCACTCAGCCTGCCCGGCATGTGAGGACCAGGTCGGGGGCCGATGCCCCACACACCCGAAGTCCTATGACTGCCGGCCGGCGGGGGCTTGGCGCGCAGTTCCCCGCGCCCCTGAAAGCCTCGACCCCGGCCCGTATCACTCAGCCCGTCCGGCGTTTGAGGACGAGCCCTTCGGGCGATCGGGGGTCCGGGGGCGGAGCCCCTGGCGGGGTTGAAGGGGCGGAGCCCCTGGGGATGGGTCGGGTAGGGGCGGCGGGGGCGAGAAGCGTTGGTGCGTCCGGCGTCCTACAGGAACGCCAGGTCCACGACCCAGAAGCTGGCGGCAGCCACCAACGCCGCGGCCGGCATCGTGATGAACCACCCCAGGACGATGTTCTTGGCGACACCCCAGCGAACCGCGTTCACCCGCTTCGTCGCCCCGACACCCATGATCGCCGAAGTGATGACATGCGTGGTCGAGATCGGCGCCTTGAAAAGAAACGCCGTGGCGAACATGATCGACGCCCCCGTCGTCTCCGCGGCGAACCCCTGCGGCGGATCCAGCTCAATGATCTTGCGCCCGAGCGTCCGCATGATGCGCCACCCACCGGCGTACGTCCCCAGCGACAGCATCACCGCACAGACGATCTTCACCCACACCGGAATCGGGTCGTCCGACTTCTGGACGTCGCCGATGACGAGCGCCATCACCACGACACCCATCGTCTTCTGGGCGTCCTGAAGACCGTGCCCGAGCGCCATCCCCGCCGCGGACACCGTCTGCGCGATACGGAACCCCCGCTTGGCCTTGTGGGGATTGGCCCGCCGGAACAGCCACATGATCGCGCACATGACCAGATAACCGACGATCAGACCGACGACCGGCGACAGGAACATCGGGATGATGACCTTGTCCACGACCCCGGACCACAGCACCTTCGTACCGCCCGCGAGCGCGGCCCCCACCAGTCCCCCGAACAACGCGTGCGAGGAGGACGACGGAAGCCCGAAGTACCAGGTGACCAGGTTCCAGACGATCGCCCCGACGAGCGCGGCGAAGAGGATCCCCATCCCCTTCGACCCCTCGGGCGTCGCGATCAGCCCCTTGCTGACGGTGTTCGCCACCCCGCTCCCGAGGAACGCACCGGCGAGGTTCATCACCGCGGCCATGGCGAGCGCGGCCCGCGGGGTCAGCGCCCGCGTGGACACCGACGTGGCGATGGCGTTCGCCGAGTCGTGAAAGCCGTTCGTGTACGTGAATCCGAGCGCGACCAGAATGGTCACGACCAGCGCAAAGGTGTCCACGAAGTTCAGGACTCCTTGACGGCGATGGTCTCCACCGTGTTCGCCACATGTTCGAACGCGTCGGCCGCTTCCTCCAGCACATCCACGATCTGCTTGAGCTTCAGGACCTCGATGGCGTCGTACTTGCCGTTGAAGAGGTGGGCGAGCAGCTTGCGGTGGATCTGGTCGGCCTGGTTCTCCAGCCGGTTGACCTCGATCCAGTACTCGGTGAGGTTGTCCATCGTCCGCAGGTTCGGCATGGCCTCGGCCGTCAGCTCGGCGGCCCGCGCCAGTACCTCGATCTGCTGTTCCACACCCTTGGGGAGCTCTTCGACCTGATACAGCACGACCAGGTCGACGGCCTCCTCCATGAAGTCCATGATGTCGTCGAGGGACGAGGCCAGGTTGTAGATGTCCTCGCGGTCGAACGGCGTGATGAAGGAGGAGTTCAACTGGTGGAAGATCGCGTGAGTGGCGTCGTCACCGGCGTGTTCGGCGGCCCGCATGCGCTCTGCGATCTCGGCCCGGGCGGAGGCGTCCGCCCCGAGCAGTTCCATCAGGAGTTTCGAGCCCGTGACGATGTTGTCCGCGGAGGCGGAGAACATGTCGTAGAAGCTCGTCTCCCTGGGGGTCAGACGAAAGCGCACTTGGGGTCCTCGGGGTCCTTTTGTTCGGTCAGGCTGATGCTAGGCGCATCATCCGGCCACGGCTAACCGGCCGTCCCCCAGTGTCGCCCATCAGGCACAGTGATCAGCACAGGGTCCGGTCCCGGCATCCGGCAAGGGCCCTATACCCAGCAAAGTTCGTTACCATATACCCGCCAGGGGTATATATACCGGACCATCAGGAGGACGCGATGACGACCACCGAGGCCGGCGCGACGGCGCCCTCCGACAGGGCCGAAACGGTTCAGGAGGTCCCGGACATTTCGAACATCCAGACCCCCACCGATACCGAGGAAGTCGGAAGCGAGGGAGCTGGAAGCGAGGAACTCGGGAGCGAGGCCGGAGGCGTCGTGACCGACCACGACCGCGGCATCCACGGCTACCACAAGCAGAAGGCCGAACACCTCAAGCGCCTGCGCCGCATCGAGGGCCAGATCCGCGGCCTGCAGCGAATGGTCGACGAGGACGTCTACTGCATCGACATACTCACCCAGGTCTCCGCCTCCACGAAGGCCCTCCAGTCCTTCGCGCTCCAGCTCCTCGAGGAACACCTGCGCCACTGCGTCGCGGACGCGGCCCTCAAGGGCGGCGAGGAGATCGACGCGAAGGTCGAGGAGGCCACGAAGGCCATCGGCCGCCTGCTGCGCACATGACGCAAACGCACGGGGACGCCGAAGTGCGCACGTGAAGCGGGCCTACTCCCCCGTGCCGCTCCCCCGGGTGCGCTCTTCGGCCACCTTCAGTACCTCGTCGATGCTCTCCAGGCTGAGCCGCTCCTCGTGGGCGGCCGAGGCCGCGATGATCAGGTCGCCGCACAGCTCGATCTCGGCGAGGGCCACGTGGTCCTGAACTGCC
Source organism: Streptomyces olivochromogenes (assembly GCF_001514115.1). Taxonomy (GTDB): domain Bacteria; phylum Actinomycetota; class Actinomycetes; order Streptomycetales; family Streptomycetaceae; genus Streptomyces; species Streptomyces olivochromogenes. Next base: position 21,019 of record NZ_KQ948458.1, on the reverse strand, counting down.
GTACCGCCGACCGGAGCCACGTGCATCACCTCTTCCTGCCGTCACCGACTTCCTAGGGTAGGGAGCGGCCTACACACCGCGCATGGCACGGAAGGGCCATTTCCAGCCCCCAACCGTCTACGGCTCCGCGATCTTCCCCGCGAAGATGTCCTCGGGTTCCGGAAGCCGTACGTGGGCGGGGACCCCGAAGTCGTACAGCAAGGTCGTCGAGGCGACCGCGACGGTGCCCTTCTGCCGCCCGTTGATGAAGCTGAACCGGTTCCGGAGCTTGCGGACGCGCCCCTGGTCGTCGAGATAGGCGTCGAACGGGACTTCGGCGGTCGCGAACCCCTTCGCCGCCGCCGCGAGTGCCTTCCGGTTCCCCCGCGAGGCGCTCCGCGCTGCGATGTCCAGGTCGGCGGTCCCGCGATAGTGCCGCACCGGCGTCCCGGCCACCTCCGTCCTCCCCATGTACGTCGCCGTCCGCGCCCCCCGCAACAACTCCGCGGCGGCGAACGGGTCGGTGGCGCCGCCGGTCACGAGGTTCCCGTCGGAGAGGGTGGCCGTGTCGACGCGCACCCATTTGTCGGCGGGGACACCGGCACCGCGGTTCTTCATGAACAGGGCACCCGGGGCGAGGAGTTCGGTGATCGGCCGGTGCTCGACGGCACCCGCGGGATCCTGCGGCAGCAGCACCTTCAACTGCCCCAGCTGCTTCTTGAAGTCGTAGACACCCTGGCCGCGGATGGTGACCCGGGTCCCGCCGGTGGCCATCTCCATCGACGTACGGGTCTTGGCACTGCCGGCGCGCTCCAGTGTGGCGGCGGCCCGGTGCAGTACCTCGACGGAGGTGACGCCCTCGCGCGCGTCCTCGGCACCGGCCCGGCCGACGGAACATCCGCCGACGCAGACCATGAGCCCCGCCATCGCGACCGCGACGACGCCCGTGCCCGTCCGACTCTGCTGCTGCGCCACCATCGTCCGCCGACCCCCAGCCGGTCCGTCCCGGGCCTCCTGTCGTTCCGGTTAACGACGGGTAGGGACGGCCGTCACGCGGGGGCGATTCATTTGCTTGCCTTGGGTAACGTTGTCGGTGTGGCGCAACCGGAGGAGACCCATCCCGTCCAGGAACACCGAACGACGACGATCGAGCAGGGTCGCTTCTGTCTGGCGCGCTGCACCTGCGGCTGGCGAGGCCCGGCCCGCCGCGCCCGCAGCCTGGCCCGCACCGACGCCGAGGGCCACTTGGTGCACACGCCGCTCACATAGCGCCCCAAAAGCGGCGTGACCAACCTCTCGCCCACGCGCGGCCAAAAAGGCCCAGACCAGGTTCAAGATGGGGGCGAGATCCGCGCGGGATCACGGCCATGTCCCGGTTCCGTCCCGCGCCCGCCCGCCGCGGAACCCCCAGGACCCGGCACACGTCTCGTCCCACGCACGGGAAGCAACGGGAGGCGCACATGCAACGGCGTACGTTCATAGGTGGCGGCGCGGCCGCGCTCGCGGCGGCGGCCACGGCCGCGTGCAACGGCAAGGGCAGCGGGGGCAAGGCGGCGGCCACGGACACGGCCGGCGCCTCCATCCACACGGCCACCACCAGCACGGGCACGAGCAGCACGGGCAGCGGCCTGGCCGCCCACGCCGCCGCCAACTGGACGGCCCTCGCCAAGGACCTCGACGGCTCGCTGGTGCGACCCGGCGACCGCAGCTGGTCGACGGCCCACCAGCTGTACAACACCCGCTTCGACTCCCTGAAGCCCACCGCCGTCGCGTACGTCGCCCACGCGGACGACATCCGTACGACCATGGCCTACGCCCGCGCCCACAACATCCCGCTGTCGATCCGCAACGGCGGCCACTCCTACGCGGGCTGGTCCTCCGGGAACGGCCGCCTGATCCTGGACGTGTCCAAGCTCAACACCATCCGGGCGTCCGCGAACGAGGCGGTGGTCGGCGCCGGATCCAAGCTGATCGACGTCTACCGGGCGCTCGCCGCGAAGGGCGTCACGATCCCGGCCGGTTCCTGCCCGACCGTCGGCGTCTCCGGCCTGACCCTCGGCGGCGGCCACGGTGTCGTGTCACGGGCGTACGGCCTGACCTGTGACAGCCTCACCCAGGCGACGCTGATCACCGCGGACGGCAAGCAGCTCGTGGCGAACGCGAGCGAGAACAAGGACCTCTTCTGGGCCCTGCGCGGCGCCGGCAACGGCAACTTCGGTGTCGTCACCGAGCTGCGCTTCAAGACCCACGCCGCCCCGCAGGCCGTGTCGGCGTACATGACGTGGCCCTGGGCGAAGGCCGCCGCCGTGGTGAAGGCCTGGCAGGAGTGGGGCCCCAGCCAGCCGGACGAGATCTGGTCCTCGCTCCACCTGGAGAACGGCAGCGGCACGCCCACCGTCGCCGTCGCCGCCTTCTCCCTGGGCACCTACGGCGAACTCCAGAACGCCGTGGACCGCCTGGCCACCAAAGTCGGCGGCCCCGCGCGCAGCGTCTCGCTCAAGAAGCACTCCTACAAGGAGTCGATGGAGGCGTACGCGGGCTGCTCCTCGTTCCCCACCGACGCCCAGTGCCATCTGCCGGGTTCGACGCCGGGCCGTTCCGCGCAGGGCGCCCTCGGTCGTGAGACGTACGCGGCCCGCTCGGACTTCTTCGACCGCTCGATCTCCGCGGCCGGCATCCAGACGCTGCTGCACCAGATCTCCTCGGTCCGCGGCGGCGCGGGCAGCATCGCGCTCACCGCACTGGGCGGTGCGGTCAACCGGGTCTCGCCTACCGCGACGGCGTTCGTGCACCGGCGTTCGCGCATGCTCGCCCAGTACATCGCCTCCTGGGGCGCCGGCGCCTCCGGCACCACGGTCCAGTCCTGGCTGACCTCCGCCCACTCTGCGATGGCCCCCTACGCCTCCGGTGCCGCCTACCAGAACTACACGGACGCGAGCCTCACCAACTGGCGCAAGGCGTACTACGGCGACGCGGCGACCCGCCTCGCGGCCCTGAAGAAGCAGTACGACCCGAACCGCTTCTTCACCTTCCCCCAGGCGCTCTGAGCGCCCCGTAAGGGGAAGCACCCCGAGATCACCCTGTCGGGGGAGCGCCTACGCCGCGAGGTCAGGCTCCTCGGGGCGCTCCACCCGCGCCCCGGGAATCAGCGCCTCCTGCCCCGCACGCCCCACGCTCCGCGCCTGGATCAGCCATCCGGCGCGCCGCGAGCGCTCCACGGCCTTCGTCACCGGGGTCAGCAGGGCCATGGCGAGCGGGGACAGCAGCAGGGCGACGGCGGTGCCGAGGGCGAAGCCGCCGATGACGTCCGTCGGGTAGTGCACGCCCATGTAGACCCGGCAGAAGCCTTCGAGCAGCGCGAGCCCTATCCCGACGAGCCCGAACTTCCGGTTCGCGACGAACAGCCCGACGCCGATCGCCATGGTGAGCGTCGCGTGGTCGCTGACGAAGGAGAAGTCGGTCTTGCCGCTGACCAGGACGTCGAGCCCCTGGTGGTCCACGAAGGGGCGGGGCCGCTCCACGAAGCCCCGTATCGGCACGTTCACCAGCACCGCGACGCCGGCCGCGAGCGGCGCCCAGACGAGCGCGGCCACCGCCGGGGCGGCGTTCTCGTCACCGCGCCGCCGCACGGTCCACCAGCACCACAGCACCAGCAGAACCATGGCGAGCAGCAGCCCGTACTCGCCGACGAACTCCATGCCGCGGTCGAACCAGTGCGGCGCGTCCTTGGCGAGGCCGTTGATGTCGTACAGCAGGTCCACGTCGGGGTTCGAACCGGATTCGGCGAGTCCAGCCATGGTGCTGCGGCCCCTTCGTCGTCTTTCCGCGGGCGCAGCCTTTCGTGCTCCGCCCGATCCACCCCCGTGGTCGTAGATCGGCTCTACGTCAACAGGAACGCACATTCCCCTTCAGTACGTTCCACCCTCCACCGAATGATCACGCAGACGTTATCGAAGAGAGATACATCGCCGCAGCTCAGGGGTGGGATCAAACCGTCGTCGGCAACGCTTTCGCGCCATCCTCGGTCACGCGCGTGGCGCCGAAGTAGTCGGGGGTGTCGACGGGGTCGAAGCGGATGACGGCACCCGTTCGCGGTGCGTCGATCATGTACCCGCCACCCACGTAGATACCGACGTGCCGAATGGCCCGTGAGTTGGTGAGGTCGTCGGAGAAGAACACCAGATCGCCCGGAAGCAGTTCCGCGCGCGCGGGGTGCGGTCCGGCGTTGTACTGGTCGTTGGCGACGCGCGGCAGGGTGACTCCGACGCTCTCGTACGCCGCCTTGGTCAGACCCGAGCAGTCGAAGCGTCCGCCCTGGTCAGCGGTTCCGTTGCCGCCCCACAGGTAGGGCGTGCCGAGCTTCTTCTGCGCGTAGTAGATCGCCGCGGCGGCCTGCTGCGAGGGATCCACCCGGCTCACCGGCCGCGCGAAGCTCTTCGCCAGAGTTGTGATCGTCTTCACATAATTCTGGGTCTCCTTGTACGGCGGCACGCCCTCGTACTTGATGACCGCGTAGGCCCCCGCGTTGTAAGCGGCGAGCATGTTCTCGGTGGTGTTCCCGGGCGCGTCCTTCACATAGGACGCGAGCTTGCAGTCGTAGGAGGCGGCCGACGGAATCGCGTCATTCGGGTCCCATACGTTGCGCTTGCCGTCCCCGTTGCCGTCGATTCCGTGCGTGGCCCAGGTGCCGGGGATGAATTGCGCTATGCCCTCGGCCGCTGCCGGACTCTTGGCGTTCGGGTTGAATCCGCTCTCCTGATACAGCTGTGCGGCGAGCAGCGCCGGATTGATCGCGCTGCACAGATTGCCCCACTTCTGCACGAGCGTCTGGTACGCGGCCGGCACGGCACCCTTGGCGAGCCCGACCGATCCGCCGCCGACCCCGTTGGCGAGGTTCCCGGCCACCATGTAGACGCCGACGACCAGCGCCGACATGAAGGCGAGCCCCACCCCGGCGACGGCGGTCACCACGACCCACGTCTTACGCACCGTCAACCGCCCCTCGCCGCCCGGGAGTCCGCCGGACGTCAGTCTAGAGGCGACCCCTGTGCGGGGAAACGATCACACACGACAAGAAACGGGCGCGAAGTGCGCCCCGAACCCTTACCGCGCGCCCCGACCCCCTACCGCGCTCCCCGAACCCGCCCCGCGCACATCGAACCCGCCCCGCGCTCCCCTAACCCGCCTTGCGCGCCGCCTTGTACAACTTCGCGGCCTCTTCCCCGAGGACGACGCTGAACGAGACGTCGTCGGTGTCTCCGCCCGCCTCGTGGCCGCCGATGACCCCGACGACCTGCCCGTCGCCGTTCACCCAGGGGCTGCCGCTGGTGCCGCCGGCGAAGGCGGGGCACTCGATGCGCTGCTGGGTGCGGCTGTGGACGGTCGGTTTGTTCGTACAGATGATCGGCGCGTCGAGGGTGCTGGGGTAGCCGGTGACCGTGACGGCGGTGGCCCCGGTCTCCCGCCCCGTCGCGAGGGCGTTCCCGCCGACGACGTCCTCGATGCCCTTCGCGCCCCGCTTGGCGACCTCGGCGAAGGCGACGTCACTGTCCTCGTCCTGACCGCCGGTCCAGGCGTCACCGACGTAGGTCTTCTTGACGTCCCAGATCCCGTACGGCGCCTTGCCGTCCCGATAGCCCGGGACAAACCGCAACTTTCCGCCCCCGTCAAGACAGTGTGCGGCGGTCACCAGAAGGTCCCGCCCCTCGCTGTGCACGACCGAGGCGGTGCAGAAGTGTCCGCTCAGGCCGTCACCTGCGCCGAACAAGGCGCCCACACGGGCGCTCGCCTTGTTCGTGTCGGCCTGCACGGTCACGCCGAACGGCCCGGGGCCGTCATCGGCGGACGCCACGGACGCGGACGTGACGGCCAGCGTCACGACCACGACGAACAAAGCGTTCCGCCGGTTGCCAGGGGGACGAGTGGTGCGCTTCATCGGTTCACACTCTGGCCCACGGAATTAAGAAAAATCCTGGAACCACACTGAGAATCTCCTATGAGTCACCGGTGGGAGCCAACGGAGTCACAAGGCAGGTCCACCGTACGGCCCATCCCCGGCCCTCGCACGCACACTCGACGCTCCGAACTGCCCACAGCCTGTGGACGAACACGGCGAACGGTGAACACATTCACCGGCCGGCAGGGATCGCGTTCACTATCATTCGTGCGAGCGACCGGCGACAGCCAGGAGACGGAGGAGCCCGTGAGGAGCAACCCGACGGGTCGCCAACTCCGCTTCGGCGCGGAGCTGCGCAAACTCCGGGAGCGCGCGGGCCTGACCGCCACCGGGGCCGGTCAGCTCATGGGCATCAAGCAGACGCAGGTCAGCAACATGGAGGCCGGGCGCGTGGGCGTGAGCGCCGAACGGGTGCGCGCGCTCGCCGGCCACTACGACTGCTCGGACGAGGCCCTCGTCGACGCGCTCAGCGCCATGACCACCGAGCGCTCGCGCGGCTGGTGGGAGGAGTACCGCGAGATCCTGCCCGCCGCGCTGCTGGATCTCGCCGAGGTGGAGCACCACGCCGGGCGGCTGCGTACCGCGGTCACGATGCACATCCCGGGCCTGTTCCAGACCACCGATCACGCCCGTGAGCTGTTGCGGCACGTCGTGCCCGAACTCTCACCACCGGAAATCGAGCACCGGGTGTCGTTCCGCGTCAAGCGCCAGACCGTCCTCTTCGCAGACGCCCCAACCGCTCTGGTGGCGGTCGTCCACGAGGCGGCCCTGCGCATGCGGTTCGGCGGCCTCACCGTGGCCACGTCCCAGCTGCGGCACCTGCTGGACATGAGCGAGCGGGACCACATCACCCTCAGGGTGCTCCCGTTCGCCACCGGATCCTTCCCCGGCTCCGGCCAGTCGGTCTTCTACGCCGGCGGACCGGTCCCCCAACTCGACACCGTGCGCCTCGACCAGTCCCACGGCCCGGTGTTCCTCGACGCCGAAGCCCAGTTGCGGATGTACCGCGCCCTCCTCGACCGGATGGAATCGGTGTCCCTCGACCCCGAGGACTCGCGAGACTTCATCCACAAGCTGATCCACGACCTGTGAAAAGGAAGGAAGCCCCCCGTGGCTGACGTCCCCCCGGACCTCGACTGGGTCCGCGCCGCCCCCAACGACGCGACCGGACCCGGCCCCTGGATCGAACTCGCCTTCGGCGCCGACGACCTGGTCCACATCCGCGAAACCAGCGACCCCACCAACATCGTCACTACCACTCAGAAGAAGTGGGACGCCTTCGTCCTGGGTGTACAGGCGGGCGAGTTCGACCACTTCGTGGAAGGACTGGAGGACAAAAGATCTTAGGGACCACGACAACACGCCGCACCCTGCTCACCGCGGCCACCACGACCGCCGCCACCCTCGCGCTCGGCGCGGGACCGGCGTACGCGGAGAATCCCCGACACCGGGACACCCGCGCCCGGCTGCGAGAGCTGGAGGCGCGACACGGGGCGAGGATCGGCGCGTTCGCGTACAACCTGAGGACGAAGGCCACCGTGCGCCACCGCGCGGCGGAACGCTTCCCCGGCTGCTCGGTGTTCAAGACGCTCGCGGCGGCGGCCGTGCTGCGGGACCTGGACCGGCACGGGGAGACACTCGCCCGGCGCATCCACTACACGGCGGCGGACCTGGCCGGGTACTCACCGAAGACGGGTGAGCCGGAGCACCTGGCAGGCGGCATGACCGTCGGGGAACTGTGCGACGCGGCGATCCGCTACAGCGACAACACGGCGGCCAACCTGCTGCTCCGCGAGCTGGGCGGCCCCACGGCGATCACGCGTTTCTGTCGCTCGCTGGGGGACCCGACGACCCGCCTGGACCGCTGGGAGCCGGAGCTGAACACGGCGGAGCCCTGGCGGGTGGAGGACACGACCACCCCGGGTGCCATCGCAGGCACCTACGCCCGGCTCGTCCTCGGCGACGCGCTCCACTACCGCGACCGTGACCGCCTGACGACGTGGCTGCTCGGCAACACCACCAGCGGCGACCGTTTCCGCGCGGGCCTGCCCGAGGACTGGACGATCGCCGACAAGACCGGCACCGGCGACTACGGCACCAGCAACGACGTGGGCATCGCCTGGACCCCGGACGGTGCCCCCGTAGCCCTCGCCGTCCTCAGCACCAAGCCCGCGCAGGACGCCGCCGCCGACAGCCCCCTCGTCGCCGCCACGGCCACGGTCCTGGCCGCGGCCGTGGGCTGACACGAGCCCCCGGGACAGTCGGCGACCCCTGTCGTCACCCGGCCGGCGCCGCCCCCGTGGGGCCGCGGTCATGCGATCCGCGGCCCCACGGGCGGCGGCTTCCGCCGCCACCACCCGTGCCTTGCCCGGTGCACAGCCGAGCCGCGGAGCGAGTCAAGCCGACGTCAACTTCCAGCCATCTAGGGGCCATTGAGGGGTAACCCGATCACCCGGGTTCGGTATGGCGGAAGTCAGAATTCCAGATCCCTCTTGTTTGTCGCGTACTCAACAAGCGAGTGTCTACGCGGGTCACACGGCCCGGCCGCCGGGGCCACCGCACCGGCGGCAACAGCACCCGCACCGCCCCTGTCAACCTCTCTCAGGAGCTGTACGTTGCGTACTACACCCCCCATACCCCCCACGTCCCCCACACCCGGCAACAGATCGGCCACGCGCACCAACTGGCGCCGCGTGGGCTCCGCGGCCGTCGCCACCGCCGCCCTCCTGATGGCCGGTTTCGGCTCCGCCGTCGACGCGAGCGCTGCGGCCGGCACGACCGCGACGAAGACCGTCGCGAGCAAGAGCACCGCCGCCACGGCCGGTTCCACCAAGGTCACCTGGACCCGTTCCTGCGCCGAGCCCAAGAAGAAGGGGGAGATGGCCTGCAACGCGCTGCGCGTGACCGGCGGCACGACCGCCTTCATGAAGGCCAACGCCCACGCGAACGCCGTCACCCCCAAGGCCGCCGCCGACTCCCCCACCGGCTACGGCCCCAGCGACCTCCAGGACGCGTACGGCCTGACCGACGCCGCAGCCTCCAACGGCTCGGGCGAGACCATCGCGATCGTCGACGCCTACGACGACCCGAACGCGGCCTCCGACCTCGCCGCGTACCGCTTGTACTACGGCCTGTCGGCCTGCACCGTCGCCAACGGCTGCTTCAAGAAGGTCAGCCAGACGGGCTCCACGACCTCCCTCCCCTCCGCCGACAGCGGCTGGGCCGGTGAGATCTCGCTCGACCTCGACATGGCCAGCGCCGTCTGCCCCAACTGCAACATCACGCTGGTCGAGGCGAAGTCCTCCTCCATGGCCAACCTCGGCACCGCGGTGAACGAGGCGGTCAAGCTCGGCGCGAAGTACGTCTCCAACAGCTACGGCGGCTCGGAGTCCTCCTCCGACACCTCCTACGACAGCTCGTACTTCAACCACCCGGGCGTCGCCATCACGGTCAGCGCGGGCGACGAGGGCTACGGCGCCGAGTACCCGGCCGCCTCCAAGTACGTGACCTCCGTCGGCGGCACCGCCCTCTCCTCGAGCTCCAACAGCCGCGGCTGGACCGAGAAGGTGTGGAACACCAGCAGCACCGAGGGCACCGGCTCGGGCTGCTCCGCCTACGACGCGAAGCCGACCTGGCAGACCGACACCTCCTGCTCGAAGCGCATGATCGCGGACGTCTCGGCCGTTGCCGACCCGGCGACCGGCGTCTCGGTCTACGACACCTACGGCGACGGCACCGGCTGGGTCACCTATGGCGGCACCAGCGCCTCCTCGCCGATCATCGCGGCCGTGTACGCCCTGGCCGGCACCCCGTCCAGCGGCTCGTACCCGGCGAAGTTCCCGTACGGCTCGGCCGGCACGTCCGCGCTCAACGACGTGACGTCGGGCAGCAACGGCTCCTGCTCCACGAGCTACTTCTGCACCGCGAAGTCGGGCTACGACGGCCCGACCGGCTGGGGCACTCCGGAGGGCGTCACGGCCTTCACCGGCTGATCGCATCGCCCTCCGCACGACACGGAGCCGCCGGGCGACGGATTAAGTGGGGATCCATCGGCGGCGCCTGAGACGGGCCGCGGCAGCCTGCCGCGGCCCGTTCGCCATCGTGCCCAGCCGGTCGGAAACTTTGGTAATTCCCTTGACCTGCCTGTGAGTTGAGTCAAGCGGCGCTCAGCCGCAGTCCATCGAGCGGCCATCGAGGAGTAACGCGGCGGCCTCGTTCAGTAATGCGGAAGTCAGGATTCCAGACGGCCCTTGTTGTCGCGTACTCAACAAGAGGATGGTCATCGGCGGGCCGCTCGGCCCTCCGCCGGGGACACCGCACCGGCGGCGCACCCGCACTGCCCCTGTCAACCACTCTCAGGAGGCTGTCCGTTGCGTACCTCGAATCCCCAAGAGCCCGCGAGACCCGCCATACGCGGCAGGTGGCGCCGTATCGGAGCGGCCGCCGTCGGCAGCGCGGCTCTCGTCCTCGCCGGCTTCGGCGCCGCGGGCCCCGCGAACGCCGCCCCGGCCGCCAAGGCCACCGCCACGACCGCCGCCACCTCCGCCAAGGTGACGTGGAGCCCGGCCTGTTCCACCCCCGCGAAGGGCCAGATGGCCTGCAAGGCACTGCGGGTCACCGGCGGCACGACCGCCTTCCAGAAGGCCAACGCCCACGCGGACGCCGTCACCCCGAAGGCCGCCGACGCCGCCACCCCGTCCGGGTACGGGCCGAGCAACCTCCAGAGCGCCTACGGCCTGACCTCCGCCGCCGCCTCCAACGGCTCGGGCGAGACCATCGCGATCGTCGACGCGTACAACGACCCGAACGCCGAGGCGGACCTCGCCAAGTACCGCTCGTACTACGGCCTGTCGGCCTGCACCACGGCCAACGGCTGCTTCAAGAAGGTCAGCCAGACCGGCTCGACGACCTCCCTGCCCTCCAGTGACGCCGGCTGGTCCGAGGAGATCTCCCTCGACGTCGACATGGCCAGCGCCATCTGCCCGAACTGCAACATCCTGCTCGTCGAGGCCACCTCCGCCACCATGGCCAACCTCGGCAAGGCGGTGAACGAGGCCGTGACCCTGGGCGCGAAGTACGTCTCCAACAGCTACGGCGGCTCGGAGTCCTCCTCCGACACCTCCTACGACACCTCGTACTTCAACCACCCCGGCGTCGCCATCACCGTCTCCGCGGGTGACTCCGGCTACGGCGCCGAGTACCCGGCCGCCTCCAAGTACGTGACCTCCGTCGGCGGCACCGCCCTGTCCACCAGCTCCAACAGCCGCGGCTGGACCGAGAGCGTCTGGGAGACCAGCAGCACCGAGGGCACCGGCTCCGGCTGCTCCTCGTACGACGCGAAGCCGACCTGGCAGACGGACACGGGCTGCTCGAAGCGGACCATCGCCGACGTCTCGGCCGTCGCCGACCCGGCCACCGGCGTCTCGGTCTACGACTCCTACGGGGTCACGGCCGGCTGGTACACCTTCGGCGGCACGAGCGCGTCCTCGCCGATCATCGCCGGTGTGTACGCCCTCGGCGGCACCCCCTCCAGCACCTCCTACCCGGCGTCCTTCCCCTACGCGTCGGCCGGCACCTCGGCTCTCAACGACGTCACCTCCGGCAGCAACGGCAGCTGCGGCTCCAGCTATCTGTGCACCGCGAAGTCGGGCTACGACGGCCCGACCGGCTGGGGCACCCCGGAGGGAGTCGCGGCCTTCACCGGCTGACCCGCCGGAGACACGGAAAACCCCCGAAAGCACGGCAAAGCGGGGGGAACTGCCGGGGAGGACGTGGGGATCCTCCGGCAGTGCGGGGAACGGGCCGCGGCAACCAGCCGCGGCCCGTTTCCGTGCGCCACGGAGACGGGGATAGCCTTCGGGGCAGCGGCCGTGCGTCCACATCGGGCGGACGCGCGACCCGGAGAACATCGGCTCGACAACCCGTCAGAAACACGGCGGGCGCGCGGGGATGCTGCGAGGAGCGGCGGGGCGACCGCCCCGCACTCGTCGTAGAAGGGGTTAACGACGGAACCACACCACAGGTTCCGGTTCGACTTCATTGCCCGGCGTGACCAGGCGTGATACACAGAGTGACCATACGACTCTTTGCATACCGTCGCACGCCTCCCGAAAGGGGCCCGCGTACGCCGGTGACAAGGGATTCGTACGAAAACCGCCAATCAATGACGCCAAGTCGACATACGACAGCGGCATTGTCGGCGAGAATGGGCCCGACCTCTGCGCACAGTGGCAGGGGGTGCAGAACTACCCACTAGGGGCGGTGACTTACATGCTTTTCGCAGCCGACAAGGGCGACATCACCACAATCATCGGCGGAATCGCCCCGGACTGGGGTCCCTTCGGCAGCCTGGGCAACGAGGCCAAGACGATGATCCAGGTCGTGATGGCCGTCGCCATCCTGCTCTGCCTCGGGATCGCGATCTGGGGAGCGGCGAAGCAACGTATCGGGGCAACGGCGCTCCGTGACACGTTCAGCGCCGAACAGGGCAAGGGTCTGATCATCGCGGGCCTCACCGGGGTCTTCATCATCGGCTCCCTCGGCACGCTCTTCACCATCGTGTACGGCATGGCCGTCTAGCTTCGGCCGGGCACCCGGCTCCTCACCTCATCTCCTCCTTCCCTGTCCGACCCACCCGTCCGTCGTGCCCACCGGCTGAGGTTGCGTTTCCCTGATGTCGAGTCACCACACCGCGTCCGCGCGGGAACCAGCACGACTACCGTCGTACTACGCGGTTCAGGAAGAGGTTGAGGGGGCGTACGCGACATGAGTCTCGGTGACGAACCCGGATACGGGGACGGCTCCCGCGGCGACGACGGGGGATACGGAGGGACGGGCCAGACCCGGACCCGCCTCCCCGACCGCCCCGGAGACGTCTACGGCGGCGCCCGCCGCGGCCGCTCCTCCTCGCGGAGCCTGGTGACGGTGGTCGGCGTCGTCGTCCTCCTCATCGCGGCCATCGCCTTCGCGAACCGTGGAGGAGACGATTCCTCTTCCTCCTCCGGAACCGGCAACGCAGGCGGCAACGCCACCAAGACCTCCCCCACGGCCCCCTCGGGCCAACGCCCGGTGGACACGAACACCGGGGGCATCCCCACGGGGTTCGCGCACAGCGAGCAGGGCGCACAGAGCGCGGCGGCCAACTACGCGGTGGCGCTGGGGTCGACGAGCATGTTCCAGAAGGCCGGTCGGCACCATCTGGTCGACACCCTCTACACCTCCGCCGCGGCCGGCCGCCTCCAGGGCCCGCTGGACGACGCCTACTCGACGGGCTTCCTCAACAAGCTGGGACTCGACGCGGCCGGCAACGCGCCCCGGGGCAGCACCTTCGTCTCCCGCACGATCCCCGTCGGCAGCAAGGTCGAGCAGTACAGCGCCACCGACGCCAAGGTGTCGGTCTGGTACCTGGGACTCATCGGAATGTCCGCGCAGAACTCGACCGACCCCGTCACCTCGACGTGGAAGACGTGGACCTTCGAGCTCCAGTGGTCCGACGGGGACTGGAAGATCGTCACCGACTCGCAGAAGGACGGCCCCGCCCCGGTCCCCGGCGACGACAAGGCCGCCACCTCCGACGAGATCAGCAAGGTCATCGAGGAGTACGGAGGGTTCACTTATGCCCGGTAGCCCACGCCGTGTACTCAGGCTCACCAGCGCCGTCGCGGCCGTACAGACCGCGGTCGTTCTGCTGGCATCCCAGGCCTACGCGGCTCCACCGAGCCCGACGCCGAACTCGAGCCCCAGTCCCAGTCCCAGTGCGAGCGCCTCGACCGACTCGTGCAGGCTCATCTCCGGCGAGGCCAAGAAGTACTGCGAAAAGGGCAGCACCGGCGGCGCCACCACCGACCCCGGTACCACCTCCACGCTCGACCCCCTCTCCTCGCTGGCCAAGGGCTGCGCCGAGGCCGCGTCCTGGACCATCGACAAGCTCTCCGCGGCGGTCAAGGACACGGCGAACGTCGACTTCACGAACCAGAAGTTCCTCCAGCAGTACGCCGTGGTCTTCGCCGCGTCCACCATCCTCACCCTCCTCCTGTGGCTGCTGGCCGTGGCGAAGCGGGCGGTGCGAGGCGTCCCCCTCGGCACCGCGATCTCCGAGGCGATCGGCTTCCTCTGGCTCACGGTGCTGGCGTCGGCGTTCACCCCGCTGATCCTCTACACCGTCGTCTCGGCCAGCGACGGCGTCACCGACGTCCTCGCCAAGACCACCGGCAACCAGACCGACACCTTCTTCGGCACCTTCTCCGGCGCCCTCGCCAAGGGCGAGAACATCGGCGGCGGCCCGATCATGCTGATCGTCGTCTCCCTGGTGTCGATCCTGGCCGCGGGCGTCCTGTGGCTGGAGCTCGTCATCCGCGCCGCCCTGCTGTACGTCGGCGCCCTGCTCGGCACCGTCGTCTACGCCGGGCTCGTCGACAAGAACCTGTGGGGCCACGTCCGCCGCTGGGCCGGCATCATGATCGCCGTCATCCTGGTCAAACCGGTCATCGTGATCGTGCTGGGCCTCGCCGGCGCACTGTCGACCAACGGCGGCCCGGACTCCTTCTCCGCCGTCGTCTCCGGCCTCGCGATCATCCTGCTCGCCATCTTCGCCAGCGCGATGATCTACCGCTTCGTGCCCGGCTTCGGCGACGAGATCGCAAACGGCCGCAACAACCGCATCATGCAGGGCGCCGAAGGCAAGGCCGCGGCCGTGATCAGCTCCCCCGCCACCCTAGTCGCCCAGGGCATCAAGACCCACAGCACCCGCGCCGACAACAACGGCTCAGGCGGCGCGGGCGGCGGCAACAGCCAGCCGCGCCCCGCGAACCCCGTCTCCGGAGGCGTGTCCGCCCACAGCACCCGTACGCCGAACGGAGGCGGCGGATCTGTCCCCTCCGCCGCACCCCCACCACGTACCGGCAACACCCGCAACAGCAGCAGTACCAACCGCACGGGAGGTGAAGGGCGTTGACGACCGATTCCCACGTGTCCCATCCGGTCACGCCCCGCCGTACATATCTGATCGGCCGCGCCCGGCCGAACGCGATCGTCGGCCGGAACCGAGAGTCCGGCGAGATCGCGCTCATCATCGCGGGCGCGTTCCTCGGCATGATGTGCGGCTTGCTCGTCCCCGTCCTGTCCCTGCGGATCGTGCTGCTGATGGGCTTCCCACTGGTGGCCATCGCCGCGGTGTACATCCCGTACAAGCGCCGCACGTTCTACAAGTGGTTCGAGATCAACCGCAGTTACAAGCGCAACCTGCGCAGCGGCACGGCGTACCGCAGCACCGTCCAGGAGGCCGGTACGCGTCTGGACGGCAAGGAGGTCGAGATCGGGCCGCCGCCCGGCATCGGCCGGATCTCCTGGCTCGCGGCCCCCTTCGGCCCCGACGAGATCGCCGTACTCCTGCACGCCGACCGCCGCACCGTCACCGCCGCGATCGAGATCGAGGGCCCGGGCGTCGGCCTGCGCGACAGCGAGGACCAGGAGGCCCTCGTCGACCGCTTCGGCACGCTGCTCAAGCACGTGGCGAACGGCGACGGCTTCGTCACCCGCCTCCAGATGCTCGCCCGCACCCTCCCCGCCGACCCGGACGCCCACGCCAAGGACGTCTCCCAGCGCGGGGACGAGAAGGCACCGGCCTGGCTCCAGCAGTCCTACGACCAGCTCCAGTCCATGGTGTCCACCAGCAGCGAGCAGCACCGCGCCTACCTCGTCGCGTGCATGCACTACAACCGTGAACTCGCCGCCGAGGCCCAGGCCATGGCGCGCGCCGCCCGTCCCCAGGGCGGCAGGAAGCTGGACCGCGACGCCGGGCTCGCCGTCGTCATGGCGCGCGAGCTGACCGACATCTGCTCGCGCCTCCAGGAAGCCGACATCCGCGTACGCCAGCCGCTCGGTCAGGGGCGACTGGCCTCCCTCGTGCACTCCATGTACGACCCCGACCACCCGATCGACCACATCCAGGCGATGACGAAACGCAATGCCTGGCCCGCCGAGCTCGACGCCATGGAGCCCACCTACCTCCAGGCGAAGACCCGCGAGTCCTCCACCCGCGCCCCCTGGTGCCACGCCACGGCCTGGGTGAAGGAATGGCCGATGACCCCGGTCGGCGTGAACTTCCTGGCCCCGCTCCTGGTCCACACCCCGGACGTCATCCGTACCGTCGCCGTCACGATGGACCTCGAACCCACCGAGGTCGCCATCGAGCGCATGCTGACGGAGAAGACGAACGACGACGCCGAGGCCAGCCGCCAGCTGAAGATGAACCGCACGGTCGACCCCCGCGACATCGCCTCCCACAACCGCCTGGACCAGCGCGGCGAGGACCTCGCGAGCGGCGCCGCCGGCGTCAACCTCGTCGGCTACATCACGGTCAGCTCCCGCTCCCCGGAGGCCCTCGCCCGCGACAAGCGCACCATCCGCGCCTCCGCCGGAAAGTCGTATCTGAAGCTGGAGTGGTGCGACCGCGAGCACCACCGGGCCTTCGTCAACACACTGCCGTTCGCCACCGGAATCCGCAGGTAGGGGCTGATGTTCTGATGCGGGATCCGCTGTCCGCCGCGACTGACGCCTTCACGGGCTTCCTCTTCGGCAAGGTCGAGACGACCCGCCTGCCCGTGCGCACCTCCACGGGCCAGGCCCAGGCGGTCTACCTGCCGACCGCCGCACCCGGCCTCGGCGACTCGGGCGTCATCATCGGACGCGAGGTGTACTCCGGGAAGGGCTACATCTACGACCCCTTCCAGCTGTACGGCCAGCAGCTCCCCGCGCCCCACTGGCTGGTGCTCGGCGAGTCCGGCAACGGCAAGTCGGCGCTCGAGAAGACCTACGTCCTGCGCCAGCTGCGCTTCCGCGACCGCCAGGTCGTCGTGCTCGACGCACAGGGCGAGGACGGCGTCGGCGAGTGGAACCTCATCGCGGAAGAGCTGGGAATAACTCCCATCCGCCTGGACCCGACAGCGGCCCTGGACATGGGCATCCGCCTCAACCCGCTCGACCCGGCGATCACGACGACGGGCCAGCTGGCCCTGCTGCGCACCATCATCGAGGTCGCGATGGGCCACGGCCTCGACGAGCGCTCCGGCTTCGCCCTCAAGGTCGCACACGCCTATGTCAACGAGACGATCGTCGAGCGTCAGCCCGTACTGATGGACATCGTCGAGCAACTACGGCACCCCGAGCCCGAGTCGGCCGAGGCGATGAACGTCGCCATAGACGACGTACGGGCATGGGGCCTGGACGTCGCCCTGGTCCTCGACCGCCTGGTCGACGGTGACCTCAGGGGCATGTTCGACGGTCCCACGACGGTGGGCATCGACCTCGACGCGCCCCTCATCGTCTTCGACCTCTCCCACATCGACCGCAACTCCATCGCCATGCCGATCCTGATGGCGATCGTCGGCGTGTGGCTGGAACACACCTGGATCCGCCCCGACCGCAAGAAGCGCATCTTCCTGGTGGAGGAGGCGTGGCACATCATCAACAGCCCCTTCGTGGCCCAGCTCTTCCAGCGCCTGCTGAAGTTCGGCCGACGCCTGGGTCTGTCCTTCGTGGCGGTCGTCCACCACCTGTCCGACGTGGTGGACGGCGCCGCGGCCAAGGAGGCGGCCGCGATCCTGAAGATGGCGTCCACCCGGACGATCTACGCCCAGAAGGCGGACGAGGCACGGGCGACGGGCCGGGTGATCGGCCTGCCCCGGTGGGCCGTCGAGATCATCCCGACCCTGACGCCCGGTATCGCCGTCTGGGACGTCAACGGCAACGTCCAGGTGGTCAAACACCTCATCACCGAGACCGAACGCCCCCTCGTCTTCACCGACCGCGCCATGACCGAGTCCTCCGCCGACCATCTCGCCGACGACGCGCTGCGCGCCGCCGAACTCGAGGCCGAGGAACGCGCCGCGGCCTTCGTGGAGCAACACCTCGCCGATCTCGACGGTTCGTCCGAGTCCACGGTGGCGTGAGATGAGCCGGGACGGGCGGGACCGCCGCAAGGCGGAGAGCGAGGGCGGCATCCCCGACGGCCTGCTGGTCGGGGTGCTCGCCTTCCTGCTCGGCATGACCTTCCTGATCTGGTCGGCCACCGGGCTCGCCGGCTGGTTCGCCCACGGCGCCTGGCCGAACGCGGTCACCTTCGCCCGTACGCCGCTGGCCCTGCGGCATCTGATCGGGCACCCGCACGACGTGACGGGCTCCTGGCCGGACACCCCCGCGGACCAGCTCTCGGGGTACGGGCTCTTCTGGGGCCTGTTCATCGGCCAGTTGATGGTGCTGGTCGTGATGACCATCTTCGTGATGGGGACGTGGGCACGGTGGCGTGCGGTCCGAGCGAGACGGAAGGCGGGGGCGTACGCGAGACCGACGCCGACGCCGGCTCCGGCTCCGGCAGAGGTGCCCGAACCGGCTCCGACTCCCGCCGCCGAACAGGTCCCCCCGCATCACGAGGTCCCGCTGCCGCGACCCGAGCCGCAACCGGCCGAGCTGCCCAAGGAGGCGCCGCAGCCGACGTTTTCGACGGCGCCCTTGGCGGTGGACGGCAAACGGCTGGGTGGGTGGGAAAGAAATCGCACCGCAGCCGCGCTCATCCTCGCCCCACCGGAAACCCGCCACACCACCGCGACCCAAGCCGTACGAGACGCGGACGGCCCCGCCCTGGTGGTCACCTCCAACCCCGCCATCTGGTCGGAAACCAAGGACGCCAGAGCCAAACTCGGCCCCGTCCTCCTCTACGACCCCTCCCACCTCTGCGACACCCCGGCCCGCCTCCACTGGTCCCCCTCCAGCGGCTGCGAGGACAAGGCGACGGCCGCGCAAAGAGCCATCGCCCTCCTCGGCCCCGTACGCCCCACCGCCAAGGTCGACCAGGCCATGGCCGACGTCGCCGAAACGCTCCTGCGCAGCTATCTGCACGCCGCCGCGGTGGAGGGCAAGGCCTTCCGCCACGTCCACCGCTGGGCCCAGGGCACCCAGGTACAGGACGCCGTACGAGCCCTCCGCACGAACCCCAAGGCCGCCTCCGGCGCGGCGGGCGAACTCGAGGCCGCCCTCACCTCACACCCGGAACGCCGCGACATAGCGCAGGAGTTGACGGCCCGCGCCCTGTCCGCCCTGTTCACGGTCAACGTCCGCGAATCCTGCACCCCGAACCGAAGTGACGCCCTCACGCTGGATTCCTTCGTCAACGAAGGGGGCACGCTCTATGTGGTCGGTGAACCCATCGAGGACCCCAAGGCGAACCCCGGCGCGATGCCGCTCCTGACGGCCCTCGCCTCAAGCGTGGTCGAGCGCGGCCGGCGCATGGCCGAACGGTCATCCTCCGGTCGCCTCGACCCACCACTTACGCTCGTCCTGGACGACGTCGCCGCGGTGGCCCCGCTCCCCCAGCTCCCGGAGCTGCTCGCCACCGGAGCCGACCAGGGCCTGCCCACCCTGGCCCTCCTCCGCTCCCAGGAACAGGCCAGGGCCCGCTGGCCCCAGCACGAACTCCCGGTCTGACGACAGCTACGGTCAGACGACACCTACGGCCTGGCGATCACAAACTCCAGATCCCGGGTCCCCTCGTTCCCCTGGGATGCCACGGATCCCCCGGTCGGCACGAACCCCGCCCTGCGGTAGAAGGCCTCGGCGCGCCCGTTCTTCTCATGCACGAACAGCCGTACACGCTCGAGCCCGCGCTCCCAGGCCCAGGCGAGAGCGCCGTCGACGAGCGCGTCCGTCACACCGCTCCCCCGGTGCTCGGCCCGCACGAAGACACCCACCAGGTGCCCCTGGTCCTGGTCGATCACGGCCTCGAAGAAGTCCCGCTGCCCGGCCTTCTCGGCCAGCATGACCACGGAACCCGCCCACACCCCGCCCGGCCCGACCGCGACGAACTGCCGCGCCCCGTCCCCCTCGGCGGCCCCCGCCGCCCGCTCCTGCCAGAACGAGTCGGGCCGGGCCGCCGCCTGCTCGTAGGTCTCCAGGAACGCGAGATGCGCGACGGGGTCCCGCAGGGCGGCAAGCCGCAACTCCTTGGCCGCGGGCCACTCGTCGGCTCTTATGGAACGAATCACATGGTTCATGGAACCCACCGTAGTCTTCGCGTTCGCCATCGCTCATCTGAATTCCACCCTGCCGATCCCCGCCGTCCGGGACCCCGTCATGCTCTTCCCTGTACTCACATTGATTCCAGGGGAGAAAGCCGCATGACCAAGGTCCAACTAGAGGAACTCCGCGAGGTCATCCACCCCGCGGGCAAGCTGGAGAGCAGGGCGGAACACTGGGCCGGCCGCCTTTACATGCGATCGCTCTCCCTGCGGGTGACCCGGCTGATGCTGGGGACCCGCGTCTCGCCGAACCAGATCACGACGGTCATGGTCTTCGCGGGCGTACTTTCCGGAGTCGCCCTGGTCGTCCCCGGCCTGGGCGGCGCCGTACTGTCCGTCCTCTTCATGCAGTTGTATCTGCTCCTGGACTGTGTGGACGGCGAAGTGGCCCGCTGGCGACGCCAGTTCAGCCCGCTCGGCGTCTACCTGGACCGCCTCGGCGCCTATCTCGCCGACGCCGCGGTCATGGTCGGCATGGGCATCCGCGCCGCCGAACTCGGCCTGAACCTCTACCTGGTGGCCGGCCTGGCGGCCGCGATCGGCGTGCTGCTCCTGAAGTCGTCCTCCGACCTCGTCCACGTGGCCCGCTCCGACAGTGGCATGCAGAAGGCCACCGACCAGTCCGTCGTCCCGCGCTCCAGCGGCCTTGCCCGGGTCCGCCGCCTCACCTCGGCCGTCGGCCTCCACCGCCTGGTCAACGGCATCGAGTGCACCATCCTGCTGCTCGTGACGGCGATCGTCGACCTGGCGCTCGGCGACCTGACGGCGACGAAGATCGCGACCGTGGCCGTGACGGCGATCGTCTGGCTGCTGGTCCCCGCGCACATCGTCTCGATCGTCGCGTCGTCCCGCCTGAAGTAACCGAGTCGCCTGAAGTGAACGAGTGAGGGCATGCGGGGCTGCTGTTCGGCCCCGCATGCACCCCGCCGCCCCCCGCAGCCAGGGCACCGAAGGTGAACGCAAAAAAGCCCCAACTTCGGGTACCTACCCGAAGTTGGGGCTCTTCTCAAAATTT
>NZ_KQ948457.1:1828-477084 GCF_001514115.1 Streptomyces olivochromogenes | reverse complement strand
CGCGATCCGATTTCCTCGGCGCTTTCCAGGTTTCCGCTTTCGCGTTTCCCTTTCCGGCGGTCCCGACTTTATCAGAGATTCTGAGTCGGAATTTCCGTCCCGCTCGGGGTGGCTCCTGGCACACGGTCGTACCGGGTTCCCGTTCAGGCGGAGCCGTAAACGTACTGGAGCGGGGCGCCCCGATGCAAATCGAGGGGCCCCGCTCCGGAGTTGGCGCGTGCGAGCGGTCAGACCTCGACGACGACCGGCAGGATCATCGGGCGACGGCGGTAGTTGTCCGAGACCCACTTGCCCAGCGTGCGGCGGATGAGTTGCTGCATCTGGTGGGGCTCGACCACGCCGTCCTGGGCCGAGCGCTCCAGGA
Source organism: Streptomyces olivochromogenes (assembly GCF_001514115.1). Classification (GTDB taxonomy): domain Bacteria; phylum Actinomycetota; class Actinomycetes; order Streptomycetales; family Streptomycetaceae; genus Streptomyces; species Streptomyces olivochromogenes. The sequence goes on along the minus strand of NZ_KQ948457.1, from coordinate 476,720 downwards.
CCTCCGTGACCTTCGGGATGACGTCCGCGAAGGCGGAATCGTCGATGCCCGAACCGCGCGCGTGGACGTGCGGGCCGGCGGTGATCTTGCCCGTAGTCGAGTCGATCACCACGAAGACCGAGATGATGCCCTCGTCACCGAGGATCTTGCGGTCCTTGAGCGCCGGCTCGCCCACGTCACCGACCGAGAGGCCGTCGACGTACACGTAACCCGCCTGGACCTTGCCGGAGATCTTCGCCTTGCCCTCGATGAGATCGACGACGATTCCGTCCTCGGCGATCACGATGCGGTCGTGCGGGACGCCGGTGAGGGCGCCGAGCTCGGCGTTGGCGCGCAGGTGGCGCCATTCGCCGTGAACCGGCATCAGGTTCCGCGGCTTGCAGATGTTGTAGAAGTACAGCAGCTCGCCCGCGGAGGCGTGGCCGGAGACGTGCACCTTGGCGTTGCCCTTGTGGACGACGTTGGCGCCCCAGCGGGTGAGGCCGTTGATGACGCGGTAGACCGCGTTCTCGTTGCCCGGGATGAGCGACGAGGCCAGGATCACCGTGTCGCCCTGGACGATCCGGATCTGGTGATCCCGGTTGGCCATCCTCGACAGGGCCGCCATCGGCTCGCCCTGCGAGCCCGTGCACACGAGGACGATCTCGTGGTCCGGGAGGTCGTCGAGCGTCTTGACGTCCACTACGAGGCCCGGCGGGACCTTCAGATAGCCCAGGTCGCGTGCGATGCCCATGTTGCGGACCATCGAGCGGCCGACGAAGGCGACCCGGCGGCCGTACTCGTGGGCCGCGTCCAGGATCTGCTGGATGCGGTGAACGTGGCTCGCGAAGCTCGCCACGATGATCCGCTTGCGGGCGCTGGCGAAGACCGTGCGCAGCGCGTTCGAGATGTCGCGCTCGGGCGGGACGAAGCCCGGGACCTCGGCGTTCGTGGAGTCGGAGAGAAGAAGGTCGATGCCTTCCTCGCTCAGACGTGCGAACGCGTGCAGGTCGGTGAGGCGGTTGTCCAGCGGGAGCTGGTCCATCTTGAAGTCGCCGGTGTGGACGACCATGCCCGCGGGGGTGCGGATGGCGACCGCGAGGGCGTCCGGGATGGAGTGGTTGACCGCCACGAACTCGCAGTCGAAGGGGCCGATGCGCTCGCGGTGGCCCTCCGCGACTTCGAGGGTGTACGGGCGGATGCGGTGCTCCTGGAGCTTCGCCTCGATGAGGGCGAGGGTCAGCTTGGAGCCGATCAGCGGGATGTCCGGCTTCTCGCGCAGGAGAAACGGGACAGCGCCGATGTGGTCCTCGTGGCCATGGGTGAGGACGATGCCCTCGATGTCGTCGAGGCGGTCCCTGATGGACGTGAAGTCCGGCAGGATCAGGTCGATTCCGGGCTGCTCCTCCTCCGGGAAGAGCACTCCGCAGTCGACGATCAGCAGTCGGCCGTCGTACTCGAAGACCGTCATGTTCCGGCCGATTTCGCCAAGGCCACCTAGCGGGGTGACCCGCAGGCCTCCCTGGGGGAGCTTCGGCGGCGGGCCAAGTTCAGGATGCGGATGACTCAAAAGACTCTCCTCACCACACGCGCCACGTACCTGGCAAGGCACGTGGCGCGCATGACGTTCGTGCAGTAGCAGTTGTCTGTGTGGGGTGCAGGCCCCTGGCCTGCGTTGTCGTGCATATTCAGTTGTGAAGTCTGTATTTAGAGTTCTACCCCGCCGGCAGCAAGATCGATCTTGAGCTGGGCGGTCTCCTCGGGCGACAGCTCGACCATCGGGGCGCGCAGCGGTCCGGCGGGCAGGCCCTGAAGGGCGAGCGCGGCCTTGGTCGTCATGACGCCCTGGGTGCGGAACATGCCGGTGAAGACGGGGAGCAGCTTCTGGTGGATCTCGGTGGCCTTCTGTACGTCGCCCGAGACGTACGCGTCCAGCATGGCGCGCAGCTCCGGGGTGACGACGTGGCCCACGACGGAGACGAAGCCGACCGCGCCCACGGAGAGCAGCGGCAGGTTCAGCATGTCGTCGCCGGAGTACCAGGCGAGTCCGGAGCGGGCGATGGCCCAGCTGGCTCGGCCGAGGTCCCCCTTGGCGTCCTTGTTCGCGACGATACGCGGGTGCTCGGCCAATCGCACGAGGGTTTCGGTGCTGATCGGTACGCCGCTGCGGCCGGGGATGTCGTACAGCATCACCGGCAGCTCGGTCGCGTCGGCGATGGCTGAGAAGTGACGGTACAGGCCCTCCTGTGGGGGCTTGTTGTAGTACGGCGTCACGGTCAGCAGGCCGTGCGCGCCGGCCTTTTCGGCGGCGCGGGCGAGCTCGATGCTGTGGTGGGTGTCGTTCGTTCCGACGCCCGCGACGATGTGGGCGCGGTCGCCGACCGCCTCGAGTACGGCTCGTACGAGATCCGATTTCTCCACGTCACTGGTGGTCGGTGACTCACCGGTGGTGCCGTTGATGATCAGGCCGTCGTTGCCTGCGTCCACCAGGTGGGTGGCGAGCCGCTGTGCGCCGTCGAGGTCGAGTGCGCCGTCCGCCGTGAAGGGCGTGACCATGGCGGTGAGGACCCGCCCGAAGGGGGTCTGCGGAGTGGAGGTCGGAGCCATGGGTAACACGCTACTCGCTGCTCAAGGCGTGGTCTGCCCTCGGGGGACACGACAAAGCGCGACAAATGCGGAGCCCGGCACTGCCTGCTCGGGGGTTCAAGCAGTGCCGGGTCCGTTTGATCAGGCTAGATGAACTTCTCGAAATGCCGCAATACGGACACCTCGCTCGGTTGATCCGCACATCTGTGCCGAACGGCGCGCGGGAGCGCGTTACGGCGCCACGCGCCCGTTGGCATTGAAGGCTGCGTAGGTGAGCGGCATGAGCTTGGCCCACTCCGCCTCCATCTTCTCGCCGACCATCTCGATCTCCCGCTGCGGGAAGGACGGGACCTTGGCGAGCTCGTGCTGGGTGCGCAGCCCGAGGAAGTGCATCAGGGAGCGTGCGTTGCAGGTGGCGTACATCGAGGAGAAGAGGCCGACGGGGAGGACGGCACGGGCCACCTCGCGGGCCACACCTGCGGCCAGCATCTCCTGGTACGCCTCGTACGCCTGTCGGTAGGAGTCCTCCATCACACGGCCCGTGAGCTCCTGCTGGGCCTGGGTGCCCTCGACGAAGACGTACTTGCCGGGGCGGCCCTCCTGGACCAGCTTGCGGGACTCGTCCGGGACGTAGAAGACCGGCTCGAGCTCCCTGTACCTGCCCGATTCCTCGTTGTACGACCAGCCCACACGGTGCCGCATGAACTCGCGGAAGACGAAGATCGGGGCGCTGATGAAGAAGGTCATCGAGTTGTGCTCGAACGGGCTGCCGTGCCGGTCCCGCATCAGGTAGTTCAGCAGGCCCTTGGAGCGCTCCGGGTCCTTCTGAAGCTCGTCGAGGGACTGCTCACCGAGGGTCGAGACGCGGGCGGCGAACAGCACGTCCGAGTCGGACGCGGTGTGCTTGACCAGCTCGACGGTGACATCGCTGCGGAAACTGGGCTTGAGGTCGTCGGCGGGGGTGTCGGTCACGGTGCGCAGGGTCCTTCCCATCACATCTCTCGGGCGGCGCCCACTCTACGGGCCGCCACTGACAACGGGGCGTTCGGTGCCGTGCCGCGACATTCGTCGGCGAACTTCAGCGAATTCGGTGATTCCGGGCACCTCTTGGGGCTTTCGCTCGTCTGTATGGGTGACAGTGATCCGTTTGTATGGGTGACAGTGATCCGTTCGAGCCTCCAGAGGAGAAGCAACCCCCATGTTCCGTCGGCGCGAGCCCGTACCGTTCGCCTTCATCGCAGAAGCCGACCAGTTCCGCAGCAATGTCGCTCCCCCACCCCGCCGACGCTCGTCGGCCGGCGAGATATTCGGCCGCTCGCTGCTGGGCCTCACCGTGGTCGCCGGACTGGTGGGCGCGCTGATCATCGGGATGCCGGCCCTGTCGCTCGACCAGTCGTCGACGACGACCCAGCATTCCGAAGCCTCCAACGGCCGCTGACCCTCCCCCGCTGCCCACAGGGCGTGGGGGCACCCCCATGGCCCCCCAAGGGTGGTGAGCGGGGACCCCGCTCGATAGCCTCACCGGGCACAGCCCATGCGTGGATTGAGTGAGGATCAGTCGTGCCCCTGCCCTTCCTGACGGCGGACCGTGACTTTGACGAGGTGGCGGACGAACTCGCCCTGCCCTTCGACGACCGCGGCCGCTGGCGGCGCCCCTACCGGCCCGGGCCGTGGCGGGTGGCCCTCGCCGCGCTCGTGCTGCTGCTCGCCTCCTACGTGCTTGTCGCGGCCGTGCTCGTCGCGCTCACGGGGAGCCCCTCCGCCGCCCTGCTCTGCTTCGGTGGCTCCCTGCTCGTCATCCTGTGCGCGTTGCGGCTGCTGCGGATGGGCGTCTGGGTGAGTGCACGAGGGCTGCGCCGCGTGGGCTTCCTGAACACGAGTACGGCGTCCTGGGAGCAGGTCGTCGCCGTACGCACCGTCCAGCAGCCGGTGCGCTGGCTCGGGCTGCCGCGCACCGTGCAGGGACAGGCGCTGATCCTCGTACGCAAGGGGCGGGCGGCGGACAGCCTGCCGCCGCTGCTCACCTCGCACAACTCCGACTTCCTGGCGCGCACGGAGGCCTTCGACCGGGCGGCGGACGCCGTCGAGGTGTGGGCCGACGAGTACCGGCGGGATTGAGCCCCGGCGGTCATGGCGGGGTTCCGTGGCCGGGCGTCGAAGCAGGGCATCTCGTAGCAGGGCGAAGGGGCCGGTCCGCACTCCGCGGGCCGGCCCCTTCGACGTCCTTCTCCGCCGTGCCGCTCGTCGCACTTCTCGTGTGCGCCGCGGCTCTCAGGCCTCGGCGGGGGGCCTGCCCTCGCGCAGGGCGATCGCCCGCTGCATCGCCTTGCGGGCGCGCGGGGTGTCGCGGGCGTCGTGGTAGGCGACCGCGAGACGGAACCAGCTGCGCCAGTCGTCCGGGGCGTCCTCGGTCTCGGTCTTGCGCCTGGCGAAGACCTCGTCGGCCGAGTCACGGTCGATACGGCCGCCCGGGGTGCGCCTCAACTCGTCCACGGGCAGGCCGCCCTCGGCGTCGAGCTCGGCGGCGAGCCGGTTGGCCTTGCGGACGAACTGGGTGTTCTTCCACAGGAACCAGATGCCGATGACCGGCAGGATCAGCACCGCGACACCGAAGGTGACGGTGATCAGGGTGCCGTTCTGGATGAGCAGCACGCCTCGGCTGCCGACCAGGACGAAATAGACGACCAGGACGGCTGCCGTGACGGCGTAGGTGATCTTCGCACGCATGTCTGCCGGCTATCTGTTGTGCGTCCCTCGGCTCAGCCGAGGTCCAGGAAGTGTTCCAGGCCGAAGGTGAGGCCCGGGGTGGTCACCACACGGCGGACGCCGAGCAGGATGCCCGGCATGAAGCTGCTGTGGTGGAGGGAGTCGTGGCGGATGGTGAGGGTCTCGCCCTCGCCACCGAGCAGGACCTCCTGGTGGGCGAGGAGCCCGCGCAGGCGGACCGCGTGCACCGGGACGCCGTCGACGTTCGCGCCGCGGGCACCGTCCAGGGCCGTCGCCGTGGCGTCGGGCTGCGGGGCGCTGCCCGCGCGCGCCCGGGCCGCGGCGATGAGCTGGGCGGTGCGGGTGGCGGTGCCGCTGGGGGCGTCCACCTTGTTCGGGTGGTGCAGCTCGACGACCTCGACGGACTCGAAGTACGGCGCGGCGACCTCGGCGAACTTCATGGTCAGTACGGCCCCGATGGAGAAGTTGGGCGCGATGAGCACGCCCGTCTCCGGGGACGCGGCCAGCGAGGTGTTGAGCTGCGCGAGGCGCTCGTCGGTCCAGCCGGTCGTGCCGACCACGGCGTGGATGCCGTGCCGCACGCAGAAGTCGAGGTTGCCCATCACCGAGGCCGGGGTCGTCAGTTCGACCACGACCTGGGTGCCGGTGGCGACCAGTGCCTCCAGCTCGTCGCCGCGGCTCAGGGCGGCCACCAGCTCCAGGTCCTCGGCGGCCTCGACGGCTCGTACCGCCTCGGCCCCGATCCGGCCCTTGGCACCGAGGACCGCCACGCGCAGCTTGCTCATTGCTTCGTTCCTTACCGAGACGGGAATTACGCGACCGCGTCGTGCAGACGGGAGGCCTGCTTGTCCTTGAGCGGGCCGATGACCGACAGCGAGGGCCGCTGTCCCAGGATGTCGCGGGCGACCGAACGGACCTCGTCCGGGGTGACCGACGCTATCCGGACCAGCATGTCGTCGACGGACATCTGCTCGCCCCAGCACAGCTCGCTCTTGCCGATACGGTTCATCAGCGCGCCGGTGTCCTCCAGGCCGAGGACGGTGGAGCCCTGGAGCTGGCCGATGGCGCGGCCGATCTCGTCGTCCGAGAGGCCGTGCTCGGCGACCTGGTCGAGCTCGTCGCGGCAGATCTTGAGCACGTCGTGGACCTGGCTCAGCCTGCAGCCCGCGTACACGCCGAAGAGGCCGCAGTCGGCGAAGCCCGAGGTGTACGAGTACACGCTGTAGGCCAGGCCGCGCTTCTCGCGGACCTCCTGGAAGAGACGGGAGGACATGCCACCGCCCAGGGCGGTGTTCAGGACGCCCAGGGCCCAGCGGCGCTCGTCGGTGCGGGCGAGGCCTGGCATGCCGAGGACGACATGGGCCTGCTCGGTCTTGCGGCCGAGGAGTTCGACGCGGCCCGCGGTGCGGATGGCGCGGCGACCGTCGCGCGGGGCGATCGGCTCGACGGCGCTCTCGTTGAGGGCGCCGGCCTTCTCGAAGGCGGCGCGGACCTGGCGTACGACCTTGTTGTGGTCGACGTTGCCCGCGCAGGCGACCACGAGGTGCGTCGGGTCGTAGTGCTTCTTGTAGAAGCGGCGGATGCGGTCGGCGCCGAGGGCGTTGACCGTGTCGACCGTGCCGAGGACCGGGCGGCCGAGGGGGGTGTCGCCGAGCATGGTGTGCGCGAACAGGTCGTGCACGCAGTCGCCCGGGTCGTCCTCGGTCATCGCGATCTCTTCGAGGATCACGCCGCGCTCGGCGTCCACGTCGCCCTGCTCGATCAGCGAGCCGGTGAGCATGTCGCACACGACGTCGATGGCCAGCGGGAGGTCGGTGTCGAGCACACGCGCGTAGTAGCACGTGTACTCCTTGGCCGTGAACGCGTTCATCTCGCCGCCGACCGCGTCGATGGCGGAGGAGATGTCCAGGGCGCTGCGCCGGGAGGTGCCCTTGAAGAGCAGGTGCTCCAGGTAGTGCGTGGCGCCGTTCAGCGTCGGCGTCTCGTCGCGGGAGCCGACGTGCGCCCAGATCCCGAAGGTGGCCGAGCGTACGGAGGGGAGGGTCTCGGTGACGATGCGCAGGCCGCCGGGGAGGGTGGTCTTACGGACCGTACCGATGCCGTTCTCGCCCTTGATGAGGGTTTGGGTACGGGCAACGGCCCGCGCCTCCGAAGAGGTGCGGGCCGTCGCCGTGGAGCTACGAGACGTCACTGGTCGGTGTCGTCCTTCTTGTCGTCGTCGCCTTCGCCCTCGATCACGGGGATCAGGGAGAGCTTGCCGCGGGAGTCGATCTCGGCGATCTCGACCTGGACCTTCTGGCCCACACCGAGGACGTCCTCGACGTTCTCCACGCGCTTGCCGCCGGCGAGCTTGCGGATCTGCGAGATGTGCAGCAGACCGTCCTTGCCCGGGAGCAGCGACACGAACGCACCGAAGGTCGTCGTCTTCACGACGGTGCCCAGGTAGCGCTCGCCGACCTCCGGCATGGTCGGGTTGGCGATGCCGTTGATCGTGGCGCGGGCGGCCTCGGCGGCCGGGCCGTCGGCGGCACCGATGTAGATGGTGCCGTCGTCCTCGATCGTGATCTCGGCGCCGGTGTCCTCCTGGATCTGGTTGATCATCTTGCCCTTGGGGCCGATGACCTCACCGATCTTGTCCACGGGGATCTTGACGGTGATGATCCGCGGGGCGTTCGGGGACATCTCGTCCGGCGTGTCGATCGCTTCCATCATCACGTCGAGGATGTGGAGGCGGGCGTCGCGGGCCTGCTTGAGGGCCGCGGCCAGGACGGAGGCCGGGATGCCGTCCAGCTTGGTGTCGAGCTGGAGGGCGGTCACGAACTCCTTGGTGCCGGCGACCTTGAAGTCCATGTCGCCGAAGGCGTCCTCCGCACCGAGGATGTCGGTGAGGGCGACGTAGTGCGTCTGGCCGTCGATCTCCTGGGAGATCAGACCCATGGCGATACCGGCGACGGGGGCCTTGAGCGGCACACCGGCGTTCAGCAGCGACATGGTGGAGGCGCAGACCGAGCCCATGGAGGTCGAGCCGTTGGAGCCGAGGGCCTCGGACACCTGACGGATCGCGTAGGGGAACTCCTCGCGGGTCGGCAGGACCGGCACGAGCGCGCGCTCGGCGAGGGCGCCGTGGCCGATCTCGCGGCGCTTCGGGGAGCCCACGCGGCCCGTCTCACCGACGGAGTACGGCGGGAAGTTGTAGTTGTGCATGTAGCGCTTGCGGGTCACCGGGGAGAGGGTGTCCAGCTGCTGCTCCATGCGGAGCATGTTGAGGGTGGTGACGCCCAGGATCTGGGTCTCGCCACGCTCGAACAGCGCCGAGCCGTGCACGCGCGGGATGGCCTCGACCTCGGCGGCGAGCGTACGGATGTCCGTGACGCCGCGGCCGTCGATGCGGACCTTGTCCTTGATGACGCGCTCGCGGACCAGCTTCTTGGTCAGCGCGCGGTACGCGGCGGAGATCTCCTTCTCGCGACCCTCGAACTGCGGGAGCAGCTTCTCGGCGGCGATCTCCTTGACGCGGTCCAGCTCGGCCTCGCGGTCCTGCTTGCCGGCGATGGTGAGCGCCTGGGCGAGCTCGCTCTTGACCGCGGCGGTCAGGGCCTCGAGGACGTCGTCCTCGTAGTCGAGGAAGATCGGGAACTCGGCGGTCGGCTTGGCGGCCTTCGCGGCGAGGTCCGACTGCGCCTTGCACAGGACCTTGATGAAGGGCTTCGCGGCGTCGAGGCCGGAGGCGACGACCTCCTCGGTCGGCGCCTCGGCGCCGCCCTTGACCAGCTGGATGGTCTTCTCGGTGGCCTCGGCCTCGACCATCATGATCGCGACGTCGCCGTCCTCCAGGACGCGACCGGCGACGACCATGTCGAAGACGGCGTCCTCGAGCTCGGTGTGCGTCGGGAACGCGACCCACTGGCCGTTGATCAGCGCGACGCGGACGCCGCCGACCGGGCCGGAGAAGGGCAGACCGGCCAGCTGCGTGGACGCGGAGGCGGCGTTGATCGCCACGACGTCGTACAGGTGGTCGGGGTTGAGAGCCATGATCGTGGCGACGACCTGGATCTCGTTGCGCAGGCCCTTCTTGAAGGACGGGCGCAGCGGGCGGTCGATCAGACGACAGGTGAGGACGGCGTCCTCGGAGGGACGACCCTCGCGGCGGAAGAAGCTGCCGGGGATCTTGCCTGCGGCGTACATCCGCTCCTCGACGTCCACCGTGAGGGGGAAGAAGTCGAGGTTGTCCTTGGGCTTCTTGGAAGCACTGGTGGCCGACAGCACCATGGTGTCGTCGTCCAGGTACGCCACGGCGGAGCCGGCGGCCTGCTTGGCCAGGCGGCCCGTCTCGAAGCGGATGGTGCGGGTGCCGAAGGAACCGTTGTCGATAACGGCCTCGGCGTAGTGGGTCTCGTTCTCCACTAGCGTTTTCTCCTCGTCTTCGTCCCGTCCTGCCCGTGTGGCAGGGGGACGGTGGCGGAGAGGCGCTCCGTCTGGTGCGGGCCGGTCTTCGATCGAAGCACCCGGGATCTCATTCCCCCGGGGGCCACTACCGAGGACCGGCGGCGGTGCGGTGCGCGTCTCCTCGTTCGTTGACGTGACGGTCCCTACCCGGCGGGTACGGAGTCATCACGCTGTGTCGTACGTGCTGTGTCCTGCGTATTGCGTTGTGCTACCACACTACAAAGCGTCGGTGACACTCCGCACGTACAGAGACGTACGGCAGTGCCTACGGCCATGCTCACGGCAGCGGCACGTACAGCAAAAGGAGCGGCTCCCAAGAGGTGGGAACCGCTCCCTTCACGGCGTCTTACTTGGCGCCCGCCGCACCGCGGCGGATGCCCAGGCGGTCGACCAGCGCACGGAAGCGCTGGATGTCCTTCTTGGCCAGGTACTGCAGCAGCCGGCGGCGCTGACCGACCAGGATCAGCAGACCACGACGGGAGTGGTGGTCGTGCTTGTGGGTCTTGAGGTGCTCGGTCAGGTCCGAGATGCGGCGCGAGAGCATGGCGACCTGGACCTCGGGGGAGCCGGTGTCGCCCTCCTTCTGGCCGAACTCACTGATGAGCTGCTTCTTCGTAGCGGCGTCGAGCGACACGCGTACTCCTCGTAGTCTTTGATGTGCCACCGAGTGCCCCTGGTCCACATCTCAGGGGAGCTTCCGTTACTCGGGAGGCGGGGATCCGCTGGGCGCGGCCTCCAGAGCGATGGGCTCCGGGGGTGCGTACACAAACGGCCGTCACACAGCGTACCAGCCTGGCCGGATGCGTCTGTCCGGGTCTCCGAACCTTCCTGGTGACACGGGCCCGGCCACTAGGGTGACCGCACAGGTCATTCGTACGTGGGGAAGGGGCCGCTTGAACATGGCCGAGGCAACGGACGCAGCGGGCGTAGCGGACAAGGACATCGCGGCGGAGACGGACGCCGACGTCAAGGCGCGCAAGGAGCGGGAGAAGGACGAGCTCTACGCCCTGGACATCTCCGACGTCGAATGGCACAGCGCGCCAGGCACGGAGGAACACGAGGAGCGGGTCGAGATCGCGTACCTGCCCGAGGGCGCGGTGGCCATGCGCTCCTCCCTCGACCCGGACACGGTCCTGCGGTACACGGAGGCGGAGTGGCGGGCCTTTGTGCTGGGGGCGCGGGACGGGGAGTTCGATCTGGAGCCGGGGCCGCGCAATGGGGGGCTTGCGGCGGGGTGACCGGACCACCAAGGGGGAGGGCTGCACGCCGTGCGTGCCGCCCTCCCCCTTGGTGGTCCGGTCGTCAGCTGGTCATCGCCCGCGCCTGCCCGTATACGTCGAAGACGGCGAGGGCCAGCGGGATCAGGGTGAGCAGAACGAAGCTCTCGGCGATCTCCAGGAAGCGCCCCCAGAACGGGGTGAGACCGCGCCGCGGAGTGATCAGACCGATGGCGATGACCAGGGCTGTGGCCGCGCCGACCGCCGCCACGAGCCAGACGCTGCGGATGTCGAGGGCGGTGGTGTCACCCAGAAGGGCATCGCGCCAGTAGCCCTGGGGCGGGTTCAGCGCGAGCCCGAGACCGAGGAAGACGAGAGCCGCGAGGCCGGCGGCCAAAGTGGCGGCGACTTGCGCGGTGTAGCGGAACAGGTGGGCTCGCATCAGCATGGCGATGCCGGTCGCCAGGGCGAGGAGCTGCGCCCATACGTTGCTGGAGAAGCCGAGGACGATCGACGCGCCCACGGAGACGAGTGCGCAGCCACCGACCAGGCCCACGAGCAGTTCGTGGCCGCGACGGGCCTGGGCCGCGACGCGCTCGGCGTCGACGGGGTCCTGGGAGGCCGGCTCGCCCGCGGCGTAACCGCCACGGGAGGGGTTGGGCGGTTCGAAACCGATGGGCAGCCGCGCGAAGCGCATCGACAGACCCGGCAGGAAGGCGAGCGCGCACACGGAGAGCGGGGCGCAGACGGCAGCCGTCTCGATGGGCCTCAGGTGGGCGAGGATCGCGACGAACGTGGTCACCAGGCCGATCCCAGAGGCAAAGACGAACGCCACGAAGGGGCCGTCACCGCTGGGCGACACCAGAGTGAGCACCACGGAGACGACCAGGACCGCCGCGCAGGCGAGCAGGAACTGGAGCTTTCCAATGCCCTGCCCCTCGGAGAGCGGCAGCAGTCCGGAGCCCGCCACGGCGACGTTCGGCAGTGCGCCCAGGCCCAGAGCGGCCGCGGAGCCCCGGTCGTCGTACACACGCGTACGCACGCACGCGATGATGGCCAGCAGGATTCCGGAGACGGCGGCGAGGATGCCCTGGAGACTGTGCATGTCGTGCCGGATCTGGGAACTCCAGGCCACGAAGGCGAGCAGCGCGGGCAGGATGCCGCCCGCGACGAGACCGGCCGCGCGCGTGAGCTCGCCGTTCCACAGAGAGCGGTCACTGGTGACGGCGGAGGCCACCGCCTCGGACACGTCGTCGAAGACGGCGGGCGGCAGCGACTCGGAGAACGGGCGCAGGGTGAGCAGTTCGCCATCGAGGATGCGCTGCGCCGCGAAGGACCGGGCGCTGTCGAGGACGGTCCCGTCACGGCGTACGAGGTGATAGCCGACGGGGGCGCCTTCGTCGGGGCTCTGCTGGGAAAGGCGCAGGATCTCCGGGTGCAGGTCGGCGACCGGCACGTCGTCGGGCAGCGCCACGTCGATGCGGCTGTCGGGGGCCACGATGGTGACCCGGCAGAAGCCGAATCCCATGTTCGCCCCGGAAGGGGCTCCAGTGCCCGGTCCGCCGGTCGCGCCGGCCGGCGCGGAGGCCATCATGCTCACCTGCTGTTCCCCCTCGTCGGTGATGGGGGCACGGCGCCGCCGCGTACGCATTCACCCGTAAAGATCCTGTGTACGTTGTGCCGTGCCGCCCGCGCCGCCGGTCAACTGGGCCTTGGTGCCCGGAGCTTGCGGGAGGCGCTTGTTTCGAAGCGTTGTGGATTGCCCGTTTTTTCCGGGCCCATTCGCAACTGCTCACACGTCTCACGGGCACCCTACCGCCCGCCGTTGTCGGTGGTTGTCAGTAGGATCGCGCTTCGCGATCGACGTCCGCCTGGCACGGGGCGGCGGACGGAAACAACTCGGTCCGGCAAGGGAATTGGTGCGTAGTGAGCCACATCGTCGTCAAGCGCCCACCACGGGCGCTGCCGAAGGAAGTGCCCACGGACGAGGTCGTGCTGCAGGCGCCGCCGGAACTTCCGCGCGGTCAGCAGGAGGGCGCCCTGATGCAACTCCTGCCCATGCTCGGCATGGGCGGGTCCGTCGTGTTCTTCTTCAACCCCTCGGCCCAGCCCTTCATGAAGATCATGGGCATGGTGATGGTGGCCTCCACGGTCGCGATGGGCATCTCCATGCTGGTCCGCTACCGGCGCGGCAACCAGGGACAGATGGCCGACATGCGCCGCGACTACCTTCGCTATCTGTCGCAGACCCGGCGTACGGCGCTGGAGACCGCGCGGGCCCAGCGCGATGCCCAGTACTACCTGCACCCTTCACCGGAGCAACTGTGGGCGCTGGTCGCCGAGGGCAGCCGGGTGTGGGAGCGGCGCACCGGTGACGAGGACTTCGGGCAGGTGCGCGTGGGCCTGGGCCCGCAGGCCCTGGCCACTCCGCTGTTCCCGCCGCAGACCGGGCCGGTCGACGAGTTGGAGCCGCTCACCGCGGGCGCCATGCAGCGATTTCTGGCCACGCACGGCACCCTCGAGGACCTGCCGATGGCGGTCTCGCTCCGCGCCTTCTACCACGTGACGATCAGCGGCGAGCCGGGCACCGTGCGGGGCACCGCGCGCGCCGTCGCCGGCTCCCTCGCCTCGCTGCACTCCCCCGAGGACCTGGTCATCGCCGTCGCCACCGGACGCGAGTCGGCGCCGTGGTGGGAATGGGCCAAGTGGCTGCCGCACGCGCAGGCTCCGGGCCTCACGGACGGCGCGGGCAGCATCCGGCTGATCACGACCGACCCGGCGCAGCTGGAGGAGCTGCTGGCTCCCCGCCTCCAAGGCCGACCGCGCTTCCACCCCGACGGGGCCCCGGTTTCCGAGCAGCCGCATCTGGTGATCGTGCTCGACGGCGTCTCCCTGCCTCCCACGTCGTTCCTGGCCAGCCCCGAGGGCCTGCAGGGAGTGACGGTCATCGAGGTAGTGCCCGGAGACCTCACCACAGGACGCGGCGACCTCTCCGTCATCGTGCAGCCGAAGGAACTGCGCCTGGAGTCGGCGCACGGCATGGTCTACGACGGCACGCCAGATGTCCTCTCGTACGAGGCCGCGGAAGCGCTGGCCCGTCAACTGGCACCGCTGCGCGTGGCATCGGGCGGAGACGACGACGAACCGCTGCTCGCCAACCTGGAGTTCACGGACCTGCTGAACCTGGGCGACGCGGCCTCCGTCGACCCGAAGCGGACATGGCGGCCGCGCTCACAGTCGGAGCGGCTGCGCGTGCCGATCGGTCTCGGCGAGGACGGCCGGCCCGTGATGCTGGACCTCAAGGAAGCGGCGCAGGAGGGCATGGGCCCGCACGGCCTGTGCGTCGGCGCGACCGGTTCCGGCAAGTCGGAGCTGCTGCGCACGCTGGTCCTCGGCCTCGCCGTCACCCACTCCTCCGAGACGCTGAACTTCGTCCTGGCGGACTTCAAGGGTGGCGCGACGTTCGCGGGCATGGCCCAGATGCCGCACGTCGCGGCCGTGATCACCAACCTCGCGGACGACCTGACCCTGGTCGACCGCATGGGTGACTCGATCCGCGGCGAGTTGAACCGCCGCCAGGAGATGCTCCGCGACGCCGGCAACTACGCGAACATCCACGACTACGAGAAGGCCCGCGCCGCAGGTGCCCCGCTGCAGCCGATCCCCTCGCTCGTCCTGGTGATCGACGAGTTCAGCGAACTGCTCACGGCGAAGCCGGATTTCATCGAGATGTTCGTGCAGATCGGCCGCATCGGCCGTTCGCTGGGCGTGCACCTGCTGCTCGCCTCGCAGCGCCTGGAGGAGGGCCGCCTGCGGGGGCTCGAGACCTACCTGTCGTACCGGATCGGCCTGCGGACGTTCTCGGCCGCGGAGTCGCGTGCCGCGCTCGGCGTGCCGGACGCCTACGAACTGCCGAACGTCCCGGGCTCCGGTTTCCTGAAGTACGGCACGGACGAAATGGTGCGCTTCAAGGCGGCGTACGTCTCCGGGGTGTACCGCACGAGTTCGGTGCAGGCGTCACTCGGCGGGCCGCTCCCGGTGGACCGTCGGCCCGTGCTGTTCACGGCGGCCGAGGTCCCGGTGCAGTATGTGGCGGTGCCCCAGCAGCGGCAAGCCGCTCCTGACGAGACCGACGACGCGCTGGCCGACACCGTGCTGGACGTGATCGTGCGGCGCTTGGAGGCGCAGGGCCCGGCCGCCCACCAGGTGTGGCTGCCCCCGCTGGACAGTCCGCCGTCGCTCGACACCCTGCTGCCCGGGCTCGCGCCGGTGCCCGGCCGGGGTATGACCCAGCCCGGCTACGAGGGCGCCGGGCGGCTCGTCGTTCCGGTCGGCATCGTCGACAAGCCGTACGAACAGCGCCGTGACCCTCTCTGGGTGGACTTCGGCGGCGCGGCCGGCCACATGCAGATCCTGGGCGGCCCGCAGTCCGGCAAGTCGACGCTGTTGCGCTCGCTCGTCGCGTCCTTCGCGCTCACGCACACCCCGCACGAAGTGCAGTTCTACGGGCTGGACTTCGGCGGTGGTGGCCTGTCGGCCGTGGCCGGTCTGCCGCACGTGGGCGGCGTGGCCTCGCGCCTGGACCCCGAGAAGGTGCGGCGTACAACGGCCGAGGTGTACGGCGTCATGACCCGCCGCGAGGAGTACTTCCGTTCCGTGGGCATCTCCTCGATCGCGGAGTTCCGCACGCGCCGCGCACGGGGCGACATCTCGGTGGCCGACCAGCCCTGGGGCGACGTCTTCCTGGTCATCGACGGCTGGGGCAACTTCCGTACGGATTACGAAGCGCTGGAGCCGCTGGTTCTGGACATGGCGGCGCGCGGTCTGGGCTACGGCATCCATGTGATCCTCACCGCGTCGCGTTCCATGGAGGTCCGCGCGAACCTCAAGGACCACCTGATGAACCGCCTGGAGCTGCGGCTCGGCGACCCCATGGACTCCGAGTTCGACCGCAAGGTCGCGGCCAACGTGCCCACAGGCGTGCCGGGACGCGGCCAGACCCCGCAGAAGCAGCACTTCATGGCGGCGGTCCCGCGGATCGACGGCCTGTCCTCCGACACGGATCTGGCGGAAGCGAACACAGCCCTCGCGACCGAGGTCACCCGCCACTGGCAGCAGCCCGGCGCCCCCGAAGTGCGGCTCCTGCCGAGGGAGTTCGCGGCGCACCAGCTCCCTTCCGGAGACCGGTTCCCCAACCGCGGTGTGTCCTTCGCCCTCGACGAGGACAACCTCGAGCCGGTGTTCGTGGACTTCGAGCAGGACCCGTTCTTCCTCGTCTTCGGCGAGAGCGAGTCCGGCAAGTCGAACCTGCTGAAGCTGCTCATCCAGCGCCTCACCGAGCGCTACGACGGCAACTCCTGCAAGCTGTTCGTGGTGGACAACCGCCGCTCGCTGCTCGGCGTGACCCCACCCTCGCATCTGGCCGAGTACATCCCCATGTCGAACCAGATGCAGCACCACATGGACGCTCTCGCCGACCTGATGCAGCGCCGCACGCCGACCGCGGACGTGACCGCGCAGCAGCTACGCGACCGCAGCTGGTGGAGCGGTCCCACGGTGTACGTGATCGTCGACGACTACGACCTGGTGTCCACGTCGAGCGGCAACCCCCTGGCCGGTCTGACGGAGCTCCTGCCGTTCGCTCGCGACGTCGGTGTCCGGTTCATCATCGCCCGCTCCACGGCGGGCGCGGGCCGCGCCGGCTACGAGTCCTTCATGCAGCGCATCAAGGAACTCGGGGCGCAGGGCGTGGTCCTCGCGGGTGATCCGGCCGAGGGCGATCTGCTGGGCGGCGTACGGCCGCGGCCGATGCCCGCCGGGCGGGGTGTGTTCGTGTCGCGGAAGCGGGGGAAGCCCTTGGTCCAGGTCGGTCTGGTGGCGGACGGAGACGTGTGACGGGCGGCTGACGTACGGGATCTTGGGGCCATGGTCGCTTCGGCGGTCATGGCCCCGGTTCCGTTGGGCAACGGGGAGTGACCATGAAGGTCGCACGACGAGTGGGGCTATTCGCAGTCCCGCCGCTGATGCTTGTTCTCGCGGCGGGCTATGGCTGGTACCAGTGGAGCGACACGGGGAATCGCCGACGATACGAGGACAAACTGGCATCGTACGGCGATGCGTTGGTTCCCTATGCGGAGTCTGCGCGGATTCCCAAGGTGTCCACGCAGGCTGAACACACGTTGCCGGAGCATTCCGTGGCTCAGAAGACCGGCAGCGCGCAGAGCAAGTCGTCGTTTCTGATGAAGGCCCTGTTGCCGTCGACCGCGATCCCGTGGTGCTCGGCTTCGGGCAGTTCGTAGCTCCAGCCCGGATATCCGTTCTCCACGTACACGGCGTTCACCTCAGTCTTGTACGAGTCGTCGATCATCCACACACCGGTGCCATGGACAAGGACGGGACTGCCGCTGCTGCCGTCCTTTCGGGAAGTCCAGATACTGCTGCCGTCGGTGATGCCGACGCGTTCGGGAAACATCCCGCCGACCGCGTACACGGAGTCTCCGTGGACGCTCACGGGGCCCCATTCCGCGGGAACCTTGTACATGTCTCTGGTCGGGCGGGACCAGATCTCCTTGCCGTCGGCAATCCTTCGCGCGATCAGCTTCTTGCCGTTGAGGTACACGACTCCGTCCTGTGCGACGGGGATGATCCCGATCTTCTTCGCCTGGTTGCGCCGCTCCCACACCAAGCGGCCGTCACTCGTCGCCAGGGCCAGAACATGACCATCGGTCGTCGAGAGCACCAGACGTCCGCTGCCGACCGCTCCGTTCGAGGAGATCTTTCCGCGGTACTCCGGCGGAATCCGCGCTGTCCAGCGGACTTTCGCGTCCGAACGACCCACGCTGCGCAGCCGGTTGTCCTTCGTCACGGCGTAGACAGCTTTCTCGTCCGCAGCCACGAGAGACTTGGCGTCGGCGTCCGCCGTCCACTTGGGCTCGCCGGTCGACGCCACGAACGTACGCAGCGTTCCCTCAGTACCAAGGGCCACGATCAGCCGGTCGGACAGCGACAGGTAGTGACCCGGAAGTACATTCTGCGCCACCCAACGTTGCTTTCCGTCAACGACGTTGTAGGCCGCGATACCGCGCATCCCACCACTGCCGTAGTACCCGATCACGACGACATCCCGCACGGGCAATGGAGCAGCGGAATCCTGAGCCACCACCTCACGCAGGGTCCACAGCGCTTTCGGAGACCCGTCGACCAGGTAGTCGCCGTCGTCCGCGGAAAGCCGACGAGCCTCGGGGGTCTGCAGTGCGGCCGGAAAGGTGAACGGGTCCGGCTTCTGCTGACGTTCCTTCTGCCGGAGCAGCCACCAGCCCGTGGTGCCACCCGCTGCGGCGAGCACCGTGCCTCCTGCTGCGAATCCCGTGAGCAGACGCCGCCTGGTCACGGTCGTCACCCTTCCCGTCGTAGGTGGCGCGGTGAGCTGTCGTACCTGGCGTTCCCGGTCCTTGATCTCATCCCCCACCGGGCCGCGCCGCCACACCCGCTCGCTGTTCCTGGGCGCGGCGAATGCCGTGGCGATCTGCCCGGGAGCGGGCCGAGACGCACCGTCCTTGACCAGGCAAGGGGCGGTGAGTGCGTGCAGTTGGGGGGACAGACCGTTCCAGCGTGGCTCGCCATGAACGACCTCGTACTGGACGGCGGCCACATGCGCACCCTCGAAAGCGCGCCCGCCGGTGGCCGCGTAAACCAGGACGGCGCCCAGGGAGAACACGTCCGCGGCGGGCGCCACTCGCCGGCCCAGCACCTGCTCAGGGGCGCCGTACCCGGGCGTGACCGGGATCTGGCCGGTCGTGGTGAGCGTCAGGCCGTGCTCGGGGCGTGCGATGCCGAAGTCGATGATCCGTGGTCCGGTCGACGTCAGCACGATGTTCTGCGGCTTGAGGTCGCGGTGGATGAAGCCCGCTGCGTGAATATCGGCCAGCGTGCGCGCGATCGACGCGGCCAGGGCGCGTACACCTGCTTCATCGAAAGGCCCGTGTTTCTCGACCACTTGGTCCAGGGTCGGTCCGGTCAGGAACTCCGTTGCGATCCAGGGACGTCCCCCCTCGGTCTGCGCTCCAAGGACCGCCGCCACGCCCGGGCTCCGCACCGCCTGCGCCGAGAACGCCTCACGCACGAAGCGCTGGGCGAGACCCGGGTCGTGAGCGAGCTCCGGACGGAGCACCTTGATCGCGGCGACGGTGCCCGCGCCGTCCTGACCGACGTACACCTTGCCCATACCGCCCTCGCCGAGCACGCCGAGCAGGCGGTACGGTCCGAGGCGGATCGGGTCCCCGACACCCAGGGGTTTCATCGCTTGCTGCCTTCTCTTCGGTTCATCACAGGACGGCCGCTCACTTGAGGGGGAAAGCCGCAAGGAACTTGCCGCCCAGCGCGATGGTCACCTTGGCCTTCTCATGGGCGATGAAGCGATCTCCGGTGGTCTTGTACGAGGCTGTCGGCGTGCGCGATGCGAGATCGATCGCCCAGAGTGCCGAAGAACGCTTGCTGTATGCGCAGTCGGTGCCGATCACGGGCGCGGCGGACGTGTCCGCTTTCGTTCCCCCACCGCCCTTCTCCTCCCACTGCGCACGCCCACTTCCGGATGCGAAGGCGACGAGGCCGAGGCCCTTCTCGACGGCGTACACCACGCCGCCTATGACCGTCGGAGGGCCGTACGTGCGCCCGGGGCGCTCCGTCCTGGAGTCCCACACCTGAGTTCCGTCGCTCAGCCGTAGAGCCCGCAACCGGCCGCTGCCCAGGTAGAGGGTGTCGGAGTCGGTCGCCAGCGGCCGTTGTACGCGGTCCGGTGCTACACCGTCAAAGGGCTTCTCCCAGCGAACGGCGCCCGTGCGAATGTCGCGCACGACGACACGGACCTTGCCGTCGTTCGTCTCCTGAAGGGCCACCAGGTTGCTGCCGACGACTCGGGCCGTGAGGAAGTACAAGCGGTCGGATTTGTCCGGCCGCGTGGGCAGCGGCTTGGTCCACAGCCTCTTCCCCGTGCTGATGTCGACGGCGAAGAGCGACCAGGACTGGGATGTCAGAAAGTATGTGTCGTACTTTCCCTGGCCTGCCGCCGCATACACGACGCCGTCGGCCGTACACAGCACCTGGTTGTAGTCCATGACGCCGTTGAAGTCTGTGAACTGGGCAAATGGTTCAGCCGCTTTGCCCGAGACAAGGTTGACGGACGCGAGGATCAGGGGAAATCCTCCGGGCTTTCCCGCGTTGTTCTCGGACCCTTCCGCTGCCACCATCCGGACGAGCCGCTCACCGTCCGTCGCGATCTGCCAGTGGATCTCCATCTGGTCGGACGCCCACAAGACGTCTCCGGTCCTGGCGTCGATTCCGCCCAGACCTGCACCGGCCACGAGCGTAACCAGGTTTCCCACGGCGAGCGGCTCCACCGCCGGGACGGTCCCGTACGGGGAATCGGCGACCTGAATCTGCCAGAGCGAGTCGAGCTTCTTCCTGGGCAGCACGCTGTTGCTGGGACTCGTCACAGGCAGGTGCGGCTCAGACCCGGACCGTCGGCTCCACGCCCACGCTCCCGCCCCGACGGCCGCCGCGCCAAGTGCCAGTCCGCTTCCCGCCAGCAGCAGTCGGCGACGGGGCATCGTCGCGGTCGGTGCGGTCGGCGATTCCGCGTGCTGTGTGATCGGTGCGTCAAGACGCTGAGGTGTGATCAGCCAGACCTCGGTGGCACGGCGGCCGATCTCCGCGAGCAGCGGATCCGAGAGATGGTCGGCGAACTCTCCTGACCCGTCGTGGAGTTGGGCCGCGAGTTCCGATGTGGTCGGCCGCCGGAACGGGTTCTTGTCCAGGCACCGGCCGAGCAGGGGGACCAGGGCGGCGGGTACGTCGCTCAAGTCCGGCTCGCCGTAACGGACCCGGTAGAGCAGATCCGCGGTCTGCCCGTGACCGAACGGGCCACGGCCGGTGGCGGCGTAGACAAGCACTCCGGCGAGCGCGAACACGTCTCCCGCCGAGGTGTGTTCTTCGCCGCTCGCCTGCTCCGGCGACATGAAGGCCGGGGTGCCGACCGCGGCGCCGACCCTGGTGAGTCGGTCGTCGCCGATCGCGCGGGCGATGCCGAAGTCGATGACCTTCGGTCCGTAGGCCGTCACCAGGATGTTGGACGGCTTGAGGTCGCGGTGGACCACATCGGTGCTGTGCAGTTGACCGAGTGCCCCGCACAGCGCGGCTCCGAGGGCGCGTACGGTCGCCTCGGGGAGCGATCCGACCACTCCGACCGCCTCGTCGAGAGGCGGACCGAGCACATATTCGGTGGCGATCCAGGGAGTCTCGGCCTGCGTGTCGGCGTCCACGACCAGGGCACCGTGCCGTCCGCCGATGACGCGGGCGGCGTCGGCCTCCAGCCGGAACCTGGTGCGGGCGCTGGGGTCCGAGGCGATACCGGCAAGCATCGTCTTGACCGCGACGGTCCGTCCGCCCGCGGAGCGGGCCAGGTAGACCGTGCCCATGCCGCCGCTACCCAGGCGGACGATGGGGCGATACGAACCGAACGTGTGCGGGTCATCGTGAGTGAGCGGAGTAGGCATGCGGCGGCGTCAGTCCTGGCGGGAGGTGGACACGGTGGGGGGCGGGATCTCCGCGGCGAGTACGGTGGCCGATTGGTGAGCGATGGCGGCGATCACACGGCTCGGCAGCCAGCCAGGCCCTAGCAGGGCGGTGGTCGTGGTCGTGAACTCGGCGCTGGCAGACTCCTGGTTCAAGCCGGCGGCGAACACGCCCTGTAGTTCCGATAGTTGGGGGCGGGTTGCCGGGTCCCGTGACAGACAGCGGCTGATGACCGTTCGCAAGGCGGGCGGAAGTTCGTCGCCTTCTGGGGTCGTGTGGCCTGTCGCGGCGTACGCGAGCGTCGAGCCGAGCGCGTACACATCGCCGAGCGGACGCGGGTGCCCGCCGGCCGCCTGCTCCGGTGGCAGACTGCCCGGCTCAAGTCCCGGCAAGCCGGAACGGGGTGTGCCGTCCGGTGCCGCGGCCCGTACAGCGCCGAAGCAGGTGAGGCGTGGACCGTCGGCGGCGAGCAGTACGGCGGCGGGTGACAGGCCTGCGTACGTGAGTCCCTGCCCGTGCATGACGCCCAGGGACTCGGCAAGGGCAGCCCCGAGAGCGTGGACGGTCCGCTCAGGAAGGGGGCCGCCGTGCACGGCGAGGGCGGTGGGCAGGGGAAGCCCGGGCAGATAGGGACGGGCAGCCCAGGCCGCCTCCCCCGGTCCAGCACAGGTGACCGCGGACGCCACAAAAGGGCCGAGAAGGTAGCGGGAGGTGTCAGCCTCCGCCATGAAGCGCTGAGGGTCGGTACCGCGATGGGGAACACTGAGCAGGACCGTGTGCTCACCGTCGTCGCTGCGGGCGATGTAGCGCCGCTCCGGGACCGGGATGCGGCTGTAGGGATCGTCCAGCGCGGTGATCAGGACGTATGGACCGATCCGACGCGAGGCCGTGGCGCCTGCCTGGGCTGCACCGGGTCCAGCACCTGTCGCGTGCACCTGATTTCCCGTCCTTGCCGACCGACCTGTTGACCAACGACAGGGTGGGCGCCTCCCGCGCGCGCCCACCCTGCAGTTCCTCTACGAGGTAGTTCCTCTACGAGCCCCGTGCTACTGGAAGTAGCTGGCGCCCTTCTTGTCGCCTTCCATGTACGTACCGCCCGACGTGAACACGACGTGGCCGATGCCGGTCAGCGCCGTGTGAATGTCGGTGGCTTCCTTGTCCCACTTGTGCAGCTTCTCGTTGAAGGTGCCCTGAGCTTCGCCTTCCCAGTACTGCAGGCTGCTCACCACCAGCTGCTTGAGTTCCTGCAGATCCTGCTCAAGCTGCTTCGCCTCGTTACCAATCTTGGTCGCCGCGAAGTCGAGCCCGTCGTAAGTGACTGACAGTCCATCAGAGTTACGGCTCATACCCGTTTACCTCGTCTCGCTCGTGTGTGCCTCATGGGTGCCGGCGTGCCGCCGGCGGCGTCAGTACCGCGCGCCTCAGTAAGAACTCAGCGACGACGACGTGACCGTGGGAGCACCGTCCTGGACATCGATCTTGTTGACCGAGGCGCGCACCTCGTCTTCCTTGCTGTCCTTGATGTTGCGCGTCGCGGTCATCGCCTCGATGACATCACCGAGGATGTTGCCGATGTTCTGCAGGGACTCATTGATCTCGTACTGCTTCTTGTCGAACGCAGCGCGCCCGATGCCCTGCCACTGACCCTCAAGGCCGTCGATCACTCCCTGAAGCGCGTGCACACGCTTCCGGATGCCGTCGTACTTCTCGTACATCTGCTTCTGAAGTTGGACTACTGCGGCATCTTCGAGCTTCTGCTTGCCGGTGGCCATGATCAGCCTGCCCTTCCTCTGTCTGTGTCTCGGTCCAACTGTCTCGGCTCATCGCTGAGTAGCGGTGAGCACGTTGTCCATGCCCTGTGCGAACCGTGCAGGGCTCGGACGGCTGACGACGTCATCTGGCACGTCGCGCCCGCATGACGGCGAAACCGCCGCCTCCGATGACGATCACAGCGGTCGCGGCACCCATTGCGATCCACAGTGTGTTGCTGTCGCTCGACGAGTCCGCACTCGATCCTGCCGCCGACGTGGCGCCGCCAGAACCCTTTTCCGGGGCTTGTGACGCGGCTGATGCAGAGGCGGAGGGTGAGGACGAAGCGGAAGACGAGGACGAGTCTGCGGACTTGGCCAGCAGATCGCCACCGTTCTCCCTGGCGAGCGGATCGACGTTCGCAGGGCCGGGGTTGTAGTCGGGGTTCGCCAGAACCACGCGGGGTCGAACGGCGCCGTAGCCGAGATACGTGCTCGGATCGTTTTTCGGCCAGCTACGGCCCGCCGTATCGACCAGCGAACGGGTGACCTGGTTCACCGTCCAATCGGGATGGGCGGACCAGATCAGGGCGGCGGAGGCGGAGGCGATTGCGGTGGCCGAGCTGGTGCCGTTCACGTCGTCGCAGTACGAGCGGAAGTTCGCATCACACCACCCGGGGAAGTCCTGCCCCGGTGCTGTGAGGTCTACGTATCCTCCGTGCGAGGAGAACTTCGACACTGTGCCAGATTCGTCCGCAGCCGACACCCCAACTACGTATGGGAACGAGGCCGGATAACCAATCCTGCCATTGGTTCGACCGTCATTGCCAACCGCCGCGATCAACAACTTGCCCTTCGAAGCGGCGTATTCGATTGCCGCCTTGTCCTTAGGACTTGGCCCGTCTCCACCGAACGACATGTTGATGATCTTTACATCAGTGTCGGCTGCGGCCCTGATCGCGTCTACGGCGTCGGGCGTCTTCTGCTTCTCTTCCGCCCCACCCGTCAGACCTTCGAGCTCGATGCGATACGGAACGATCTTCGCCCCAGGCGCCAGCCCCTTCAGGCCGCCTCCTGCTCCCGTACCTGCTATCAACTCAGCCATGGTCGTTCCATGGCCGGTGTAATCGACGGTGGCGCGGTACGCGACCGACTTGGGTACTTCGTCGGTCAGGACCTGTCCCTTCAACGAAGAGGTATTTGCATCCACGCCGGTGTCGATGACAGCGACCTTGACACCCTTGCCCGTGCTGACCTTCCACATCTGCTCGGCCTGCATCGGTTCCAAGTACCACTGCTTCGACTGAACGTCGTCGTATGCAGCGGCATGAGGAGCAAACCCCAGGCTCACGGCGGCCAGGGCGCCAACGACCGCGCCCACAGCACGCACTCGTCTACCGCAGCGCGTTCTGTGGAACGTGGCCCGCTCGGCTCGTCGGCTGGTCCCTGACTTCATCGTGTTCCGTGTCCTCGCTCGCGCTCAGTTGACGACCGGCGGCACATCGCGCCGCGGCTTGTTGGGCAGGTGGGTCTCTTCGTCTTCGACCAGGTAGTCGGGGCGCGGCGCTCCCTCCGCATTTCCCTCGTCCCCAGGCTTTCCTTTACTGCCAGGTCCACGCACGAGGCCGGCGCCACCGCGTGTCATACCGTTGCGCTCGGCTCGGGCAGCGGAGTTACGCTCGGCCGGCCGACCACTGACAGCCTCGGACGATCTCGTAACGCCGCGAGAGGTGGTCGCGCTCGATCCGGGCCTCGCAGTAGTGGTCTCGGGCGCTCCGAAGACGCCACGCTGCCCGGGTCGACCGGTCGCAGAACGGGAGTTGGCCGTTTCCTCGGCACCGATGACCGTGCCGCGAGGAATCCGCGAGCCGCCCTTCGCCGGAGAGCCGGCAGCGGTCGTGGGCCGCCCCCCGACCACGCCGTTCTTACGGCCTGCGCCGGTGGTCGGGCCGCCGTTGGCGCGAGGCGTCGTCGCGCCACTGGCCCGCGGGGTACCACCGGTGACACCGCGGCCCATCGGGGACGGCTTGGCCGCGGAAGCAGCGCCCCTGGCAGCCGACTGACCAGTGGTTGTGGCACGGCCCATCGGTCCCGTCGAACGTCCCGAGCCCGAATTGCCCAGACCAGACGTTCCACCCCTGCCCTGAGTGGATGCAGGGGTCCGGACACCGCCTGATCCACCTACGTTCCGGCCTGAAATGCCGCTGGGGATGGGTGTCCCATACCCGCCCCCGAACAGATTGGTCTGCCCCCCACCCGTGGCAGGAGTACCCGTCACGGGTGGGGTGTGGCCGGTCACGGGCGTGGTCGTGGCTGGTGGCAGCGTGCCGACGCTGTCGATATTGGTACCGACGGGCTCGTCGGGCCGCGTGATTTTGCCGGTGACGTCCTTCGCGGGCGTCGGTTGGTCGCTTGTGACGTGCCTGGCCACATCGCTTGTCACCGTCGCGTGATGACCCGCGGGAGATGCCGTTCCGGTGCTTCCATGCGAGCCCGAGGCAGACCCTGAGGTGTCCTTCCGAATGGACTTCTCAGGCTGCGGAACGCCCACATCCGGCATGCTTTCGAACGTCGGAGCTTTCAGGCCCCCGAGTTCCTGGCTAGAGACCGCGTAGTACGACGCCAACCGATTCATCTGGTTGATCGCCTCTTGGCGGTCCTTCTCCACCCGTACGGCAGCGGCGTAATCTTCTTTGTTCGCAGTCTTCTCGGCCGCCGTGAAATGCTCGGGGCGCTTCCGGTTCGATTCCGTGTCACGAGACGGCATGGCACCGCGCACTGACGCCAGGCCTACGGCCGCAGCGGAGATCTGGTCGCCCGCACCTCCAGCGAAGGTGCTCAGTGCCGTCGTGCTCTCCACGAGATTCGTGCCCCACGTACGGAAGGCTTGGCCCGACTCTCCGACCCAGTGAACCTTGTCGATGTGCCCTTTGAGCTCGTCAGCCGCCGTTTTGATGGCGTCGCGAGCGTTCCACAGGGCCCTGCCCGAGGTTTCCAGGTCCTCCGGATCGGTTCCCGCGACGAGGTCGAGCATCTGGTTCAGGGCGAGATTCTTCCCGTCGAAGTCCGTGCTACCCCAAACGGTGCTCTTGTGCGGGTTCGTCTCGGCGACCGTACGCACGACGCCGTTGACCATCCTGGTGAACAACCCGCCGCCCTGCGGTAGATGCTCACCCGCCCTGGTGATGTCCGTGTAGTCGTTCTCGGCGGTGACTCGCTGCAGATCCGCATCGTGCTGGTCGGCCATCGTCAGTACCTCGCCCCGGTCTTCGAGTCGCGGGTTTGCAGCTTGCCGTCCTTCGCGTCCTGGATGTCTTGGATCTCCGCCTGGATCGCCCAGAAGCGCTGGCGCTGTTCCTCTTCGAGTTTGTCGAAGCCGTGAGCCGCGCCTTGCACGGCGATCCCGGTCGCCTCGATCTGGAGATGCAGGGTCTTCGACAGGGAGGTGAGCTCTTGGTGCACCCTGTCGTACTGCTTGTACAGGTCGTGCGCCTCAGGGAAGACACCCTCGGACCCATTGCTGAGAGATGTCAGCCTGATCCCCTGGGCGCTCACCTTCGTCGGATTGCCCGCCGAACCCTCAAGGTCGCGGAGTACTGCATCCACTCGATTCACGAACGCGGTCAGCAGCTCGCCACTGGTCTCCAGGTCCGCTGCCCTGGTCGCCGACACGCCCCCCACCATGTCTGCCGGAAGCACGACGCTCCTCCCCCGTTCCCCGTTATGTCTGTCGAATGAGGCGCCTGTCCGCTCTCCGTACGATCGCAAAGCGAACCGCACCTCACAACGCGTTTACCACTGTAGTCAACCTGTACATCCGGGCCAACCGGCTTACGTGTTAACTCAGTTACGAGACTGAACCAGGCGCCACACTTTGTCCGCTTTTGCCAGCCCACTGTGAACGAATGCACACCCCCTCCACACCGCGCCTCGCAGGAGGTGGACCGACCTTGAACGGGGTCGGCGCGGGCACCGCGGCACCGTTTGCGATCTTCATCAAACTTCTACACGCGACGACGGCGCCGGCTCAGCAGCAACTCCACTCAGACGTCAGGCGAGTTGCCGGGACGCCTCGCACACCCCTCCGGACCGCCGTTGCCGTCACCCGTCCACCGATCCGGCCTCCTTCGAACCTTCACGCCGAACAAACGACACACAACGGAGATTGCTCGAATTTTCCCTGCGCCTGGTTGCTAGCTTGACCGGACACCGCCGCGTCGAAATGGCAACATCCAACCGACGCGAACACCGAAAGCCAGGCACCGGGGGAAGGGGTCCGTCCATGGCATGGGACGAGTGGGAGCAGCTCAAGGCTCAGGCGAACGAACGGCAGTCGACCCACATGCGCCTCAATCAGCTGGCGCCAGACGGCGGAGGCGGAGGCGGCGGAGGGGATCTCGTCGTTCGCCAGGACGACCTCGGCGCCGTCGGGCATGAGGCGCACATCCTCTACGAGGACCTCCACGCGGGGGCCGACATCGCCGGAGCGGGGGCCGGCAAGGACGGGGTCGGTTCGACGATGCAGGCGGCAGCCACGTTGAAGTCGCACGCTTTCGCGACGGGCACCGCCCTGGAGACGACCGTCGCGATCTGGACGTCTCAGGTCAAGTCCGTACTACAGGCCTGCGCGCATATCTCCAACCACCTGGACTACAGCAAGAAACTCCATACGGAGGACGACGCGAAGATCGGGGCCGTCCTCAGCGGCCGTGACGGCTCTGCCGTGTCGGTGTCGAAGCTCAACGAGTACTTCAAGTAGGGGAACCACCAGTGGCTCTCACGTTCACGGACCTCATCGAGGTCGACCTCGACAAGCTCGGTACCGCCGTGTCGGACTGGAAGAAGACCGTCGACGGTCTCAAGACATCGGCGGAGAACGCCAGCAAGGGAATGCAGGCCAAGTCGGACTCCGCCCATTGGGCCGGCGTCAACGCGACGGTGACGCGGGAGTTCATCACCAAGACGACGAAGGAGATCTCGGACCTCCACACCGAGGCGAACAGCATCTACCAGGTGCTCAACGACGGGCACACGGAGCTCGCCTCACTCCAGAAGCAGATCAAGAACGCCGTGGAGGTGGACGCGGGCAACCTCGGCATCCGGGTCGAGGACATCGGCGAGGGAAAGGTCCGCTGCTTCTTCCCCCACGTTCGCGGCGACACCGACGAACGTACGCAGGAGCAGCTCGACGCCAGGCAGGAGCTGGAGGGCCGGATCAACGGGATCCTCGCCCACGCCGCGGAGATCGACGCCTCGGTCGCCCGGGCACTCGGCAAGAGCCACGGCAACGACGCCAACAACGCGGGCCACAGCAACTACGAGTCCCTGAACGACGCCCAGGCCGAACGCGCCCTCGAACTGGCCCGCAAGGGTGACAAGATGAGCGACGCGGAACTGCAGGAATTCAACCGCCTGATGCGTTTCAACGGCCGTGAGAAGGACGGCGAGTTCGCGACCGAGTTCTACCAGGGGCTCGGTGGGCCGGAGAAGACGCTCGAGTTCTACGCCGCGATGTCGATCAACGGCACCGACGCGGACGCGAGCAAGGTCCGCCTCGACGCAGTCCGGGACCTCCAGAAGAACATGGGGTTCGCGCTGGCCAACGCCACGGATCCGGACACGAAGCACCACCTGCCGAGCAGTTGGGGAGACGACTTCCGCCGCCTGGGGACTCAGCCGATCGGCTGGCAGAAGGGCCAGTGGAACAAGCCGTACGGTTACCAGGTCCTCGGTGGCCTGCTGCGCTACGGCAACTACGACCCCAAGTTCCTCGATCCGATCGCCGAACACGTCACCCAGCTGCACAAGAAGGACCCGTACTTCTTCCTCAACAACAAGCCCATGGGCCAAGAGGACATTTACGGCTTCAACCCCTCGGGCAGTCTGGGGACAGGGAACGATCCGCTCAACAGCGTTCTGGAGGCACTGGGGCACAGTCCCGAGGCCTCGGAGAAGTTCTTCACCCAGCCGCCGACCGCGTACAACGAAGACGGCACGGTGAAGAAGGGCGGCGATCCGGGCTTCAATTCGTATCTCGACGTGTTCACCGACAAGGACTTCGAGTGGACCGTCGACACAAACGACACGAACGTCCTGGCCGACGAGGACAAAACGAAGAACGCGCTGACCTTCGGCCCCGAGGCCCTCGGCCACGCGCTGGAGTCGGCGACGACGGGTCGGCCGTACGACAGTGACGGCACCAGTGACGCGATCCGGCACACACCCGAGCGGGCCGAACTCGTCCAGAACATCGTCACCAAGTTCGGCGAGAACCCTGATCTGATCCGGCACAACGAAAACGGCGACCTGGACGAGGAGAGCGGGCCTCTCTACGCGATGCGCGGAAGCCTCGGCGACATCACGGCGGAGTACATGGGGGATTTCCAGCGGACCTTCGCCAACTCCGACGGCGATCAGTTCACATCGTTCGGCGCATCAGTGGATATGACCTCGTCCGATGCGCACCGCTTCCTCGCCGAAGTCGGCCAGGATCCGGACGCCTACGCTTCGATCACCGCCGCCCAGCAGGCCTACACGGCGAACGCCGTCAACGATGTGATCAACGGGGACAGCGACTCTTCGGTTTCGGACGCCGAGCGACTGCGTAACGCCACACGCCCCGGGGGCATCATCGCGGGCATCATGAGCGAGTCGCGGGCCGACGCCGTGCTCGACTATCACACGGCCTCGGACACAGAGTTCAACGAAGCCGCCGCGGACAAGCAGAAGTGGGTGGACCGCATCCTCGGGATGGGCATCGAAACGGTCGGTGAGCGGGTTCCGATCGCCGGCACCGTACTTGGCTGGGCCTCTGAAGATATCCAGGATTCGGTCATGAAGAGCATCGAGCAGGACTCCTCGGACCAGGCCGAAGGCGACGCGACGCGCACCTATCACGAGGGACGCAATGCGTTGTCGGATTCCGTGAAAACTGCCGTGGACGTCGCCACGCGCAACAGCGACCTCAGCTACGACACCATCAACGATCTCAAGGACTCGGCGGCGAACGGTGCTGACGACGGGCACACGGCAGGCGCTGCGATGGAGAGTGCGGGAGACGCATCGTGATCAGAGGTAGGACCACCGGCGCGCTCGCTGCACTGGCGATTCTGTCCCTCACCGGGTGCTCCGGTGAGGAGAAGAACTATGCGGTGCCCAACGAGCTGTGCGGTGCCCAAGTGAAACCCGAACTTACCCGGGCTCTGCTCCCCAGCGGCGACAAGATCCGGGTCCTCAAAGAGGCGTCCAACACGGCGTCACCGCACCAGTTCTGCACGGTGTCGGTGGACGACAAGGTCCAGCTACGCACCGAGGGTGCCTGGCAGGCCGCTGGAACCACCGCCGAGAAGGCCGCCGAGAAGAGCCTTGTATTCAACACGCGATCTACTGAAGACGGCCGGTTCGCGATAGGGCGTGGCGCGGCGGTCACCGTTGTGGATTGCAAGAACTCCAAGTACAAGGCGGAGCGGTTCTCCTTCAAAATTCACGTGAACCATCCCGAGGGAGACATCGACGACAAGATGCAGCGTTTCCTCGCCGCCTTCTCCGAGTCCTACAGCAAGACGCTGCCCTGCCAGGACTGAAGACGACGCAGGGACACGTCGCCAGCGATCGCGTTCCTGCGCCCATTGCGCCCTCGGAAAAGGAAAATGGCGAGAGTTGACGTACAACGTGCGCTTCGCCGTGCTCGTGGCCATCACGGTCGCGAGCGGGGCAGTCGGTTGCTCGTCGAACGAGCAGAAGCAGGAGTACACCGTCCCGAAGGCCCTGTGCGGAGTGTCCGTTCCCACCGACGCTCTCTCTCACCTTCTGCCCGCCTCCGGCAAGAAGCTCACCGCCGACGAGGTGGAGGGTTCGAGTGAAGACGTGCGGCTGTGCAAGGTCACCGTCGACGACGTCATGGTGTTGACGTTGAGCAGGGAGCGAATCGACGCCGGTGATTCGGCGCAGCACATCCTGTTCAGCCAACTCTCCATCGCGCGGCCGAAGTCCGCTCAGGACGGCACTATCGCGTACGCCGACCAGGCCGCTGTGTCGCTGATCAAGTGCCGCGGAGCCGGTGTGGAGAAGGAGGACATCAGCACCCTCGTCAAGGTCTTGAAACCGGCGCGGCCGGACGAGTCGGCCATGAAGAACCTGATTTCCGGCTACACCGCTGCGCTCAACAAGCAGGGACCCTGCAAGCGGGGCTCCTGAGCCGGTGCGAGGTGGGGGTGGGTAGGCAGGTGTTCCCGCAGTGCGGGACGGCAGCGGGCGCCTCGCGCGAATCCCGAGGCGCCTGTGTGCTCCAGCGGCTGGTTCAACGGCCCTTGGTCCTCGATCGGCATCACGTATTCGGCGCCGGTGCCGATGCGTTGCCGGAGATTCGTCTCGACGGGCCGCGTCACGCCTCCCCGCCCACCCCCCGTCGCCGCCTCCGCGTGTCCCGTATCGCCACCGCCGCGCCCCCCAGGCCCGCGACCACCACAAGGCCACCGACGACCACGTAGGTCGCCAGGCGGGTGTTTCGTTCGTCCGAGGTTTCGCCGAAGTGGAGGGGGGCGACCGAGGGGGCCTCCGCGCGGGTCACTCCCTCCTCGGCCTTGGGGGTCTCCACCGGGTGAGCCGGGTCGACGTCCGTCAGGGCCTTGACGGGGTCGACCACACCCCAACCGACGAGGCGGTCGCGGCCGGACACCGAGCGTTCAGCGGTCTGTTCGATCTGGGCGACGATCTCGCGGGCGGTCCACTTGGGGTACTTGGACTTCAGGAGGGCCGCCACGCCGGCCACGTAGGGGGCGGAGAAGCTGGTGCCGTTGTCGGAGCAGTGGCCGCCGCCGGGGACCGTGGAGATCATGTCGACGCCGGGAGCCGCCACGCCCACGAACTCATTGGACTGGGAGAAGGAGGCGCGTTCGTTGTTGCGGTCGGAGGCCGCGACCGAGAGGACGCCCTTGTACGACGCCGGGTAGGTGATCTTGACATTGCCGCCCAGTCCGTCGTTGCCGGCCGAGGCGACGACCACGACCTGCCGACCGAGGGCGTAGTCGACGGCCTCCTGCAGGCTCGCGGCGGGTTCGACGGCATTCGCCGTGTCCTGGGAGATGTTGATGACGTCGGCGCCCTCGGCGACCGCGTGGCGGATCGCCAGGGCCAGGGTATTCGCCGTTCCGTCGCCCTCCGCGTCGTTCTGCTTGATCGGGATGATCGTGGCGTCCGGGGCCAGGCCGACGAAGCCCGTGCCCTTGACCGCGCGGGCCGCGATGATGCCGGCCACGCGCGTGCCATGGCCGACGGTGTCGGTGGTGCCCTGCGCGTTGCCGCGGTCGATCTTCTCGCCCTTGGCGTTCTTGGGCGGAAGGTAGTTCTTGCCCTTGGAGGCGTCGACAGCATGGGTGAGCTGGGAGTTCTTGATGTCGACTCCCGTGTCGATCACGGCTACCTGGACGTTCTTGCCGGTGGACTGCGCCCACAGCTCGTCGAGGTTGACGCGTTGCAGCGCCCAGGGGCGGCCCGAGTACTTCTTCGACGGGAACGTGCACTGGCCGCTGTCGTCCGCCCGGGCCGCTGTCGGCGGCAGGGCCAGTACCGAGGTCGTCGCGGTGAGGGCGGTCACGGCGGCCAGGGCCGATGTCCTGGTCACGGCCCGCCTGCCGCGTCCGGTTCGCAACCACGCCGTCCTCAGCGTATCCGCGTTCAGCATGAGTTCGTTCTCCTCCCGCCCGCGGCTACGAGCCCTGCGGCTGCCGCGCCGCCGCCTCGGACAGGCGCGGGCCGGTCGGCAGGAACGTCGACCACTCCGCTGGGATGGGCACGGGAGCCACCTTCTCGTAGCCGAGGTGGGTCTGGGCGATCTTGGCCTCGTTCAGCTCCTCCTTGCGCTGCTCGGCGGAGGTGCCGATGCCACTGTCGTTGGTGGCACTGTCGCTGTTGGACTGGAGGGCGTAACGCAGACCGGTGTCGGTGACCAGGAACACGCCGCCCGCCTTCGTCTCCGTGCCTTGGAACTGGCGGTAGAGCTGGCCGGAGCCGGCGGTGACGTACGCGCTGGAGGACCCCGTGGGCAGCTGCGCGGGGAAGTCGGTACCCACCCAGGCGGAAAGGGCGGTCGTGCCCTTGTTCCCGTCGACCGAGCGCAGGACGTTGCAGACCGTGTTGCGGCCGCTGGTGGCGCTGGAGCCGTCGTTCACCGTCTTCGGCTGGTGCGTCGGCCAGTTCTTCTCCGCCTCGAACGTCGTGCTGTCGACGACGGCGCCGGGGCTGACCTGCTGTGCCTCGCCCGCCTGCCCCACGCCTACGAGGGCCCCGCTGTTGAGCAGCAGCGTGGCGGTGAACTCGGAGATACGGGCCACGCGGCCGGGCAGCACCACGTAGTACTGCATCAACTGGCCGTCGTACGCCTTGATGACCATGCCGACCTTGTCGTACTGCCCGAGGCTGCTGGACGCGCCTGCCTTGCCCCCCGGTGTGCCGTCGATCTTCGGAATCGAGATCGCGGCGCCCCTGTGCAGGGTGTCGAGCCATTGCTGGGAGACGCGCTGCGGGGCGCGCCCCTGGGTGTCGAGGGCCTTGAGCAACTCCGTGTCGGCCGGGTCGGCCAGCTGGTACCTCGTACCCTGCGCGTCCACGACGTACTGGGTCTTGCCGTCGGGGGCGACGACGTACATCAAGTCCCCTCCGGAGAGCCTGCTGCTGCCCTCGGTCTTGGACCAGTCCTTCTTGGCGAAGACGAACGCCGCCTTCTGGATGGCCCGCCCACCGGCACTGGGGCGCTCGCAGACCGCCCAGTGCTTGTCGGTCTCGGCCTCGCCGGGAGAGGGCAGGCGGTCGGGGGCGTAGGGGATGCCGATCGTGGCGCCGTGCGGGGGCTTGCCACTGTCGAGGATTTTCTCGTCGACGGTGATGACGCTGTCCTTGCTGGGGTCCAGCAGCAGCTTGGCGGAGGCCATGTTGAGAACCGGGTGCAGCTGCGCCTGCTTGCCCGTCTTCAACACCACATACCTCGTCGTCGACTTGCTCGCGACGATGACGTGCGCTCCCGGCTCGGCCCAGCCCTTGGGCGCCGTCGGGCTGAACATGCCGATCCCGCCGAACACCGCGAGGATCACCACGCCCACGACGACGCCGGGCACCAGCGCGCTCAGCGGCTTGGGCGCGCCTTCCTCCGAGCCTGCCGGAGAAGGCTGGAGAAAGGAGGCGAGCGTGCGTCGCTTCGCGAAGGTGTAGGCGTTGAGCTGGTCCCGCCGAGATGCCATGTGTGCCTGTTTCTCCCCGTGTATCGCCTGGCGGCGCTGGGGGGTACACCGTCCCCCGCCCTCCGTTGTCAGACCGGCCCCCTACTATGCCTGGTAAGGGATCGGTCTTGTGGAGCGGGTAGGGTATCGGGGCCCTCAAGGGCCCTGTGTGGTGGCGTTGTTCCAATGAGTTGTGAGGAAAACGGGGGGATGCAGTGATGGCTTCCGGAACGCGGTTCCGGTCGCGTGACCGGTCGCGGGAGCAGGGCTCCTCGGCATCCCGGTCGCAGCGGTCCGCGCCGCCCGCGCGGGCGCAGGGACAGACGGGGGCGCTGCATCTCAAGGTGCGTCCCGGGCAGTCGGGGTCGTTCCGGTTGCAACGGATCGTTCTGTTGGAAATCGCCGCCGCCGCGCTGCTCGTCGGCTGGATCGTCGGTCCGTTCGCGCTGATGCCGGCCGCTGTCGTCGCGGTCGCACTCGTCCTGCTCGCCTTCGTACGGCGCCGGGGCCGCTCGTTGCCCGAATGGCTCGCCACGGCACGGGCGTTGCGGGCGAGGCAGCGGCGCGCGGCGAGTACGCCGATACCGCCCGGGACGGAGCCCGGTCTCGCCCCGGCCGTGGAGTGCGACCCGGGCCTGCGGACCTCCGCGTACAGCGCGCGGGACCGACGGCCCGTCGGCGTGATCGGTGACGGTACGTTCGTGACCGCCGTCCTTCAGGTGGAGGCCGACGCGACCGCGCTGCGCGCCGAGCGGAGTCGGCAGCCGCTCCCCCTGGGGCTGGTGCGGGACACGCTGGACGTGGACGACATCCATCTGGAGTCGGCGCAGATCGTGCTGCACACGCAGCCCGCGCCCGCGCTGCACCTGCCACAGCAGTCCGTGGCCGTCAGCAACTACGCGCCGCTCCAGGAGCAGACCGGGGCACCCGCCGTGCGCATCACCTGGATCGCGTTGAAGCTCGATCCGGAGCTGTGCCCGGAGGCGGTGGCCGCGCGCGGGGGTGGACTCGTCGGCGCGCAGAAGTGCGTCGTGCGCGCCGCGGACCACCTCGCGAGTCGGCTCACGGGGGCGGGTTTTCGTACCACGGTGCTCAATGAGGAGGAGTTGACGGCCGCGGTGGCGACCTCGGCGTGTGCCAACCCTCTGGTGACGGCCGAGGCGGGACGCACCGACCTGCCCGCGCGGCGGACCGAGGAGTCCGGCCGCAGCTGGCGCTGCGACAACCGCAGACACACGACGTACTGGGTGCGGCGCTGGCCCCAACTGGGCGGTGGCGGCGGCCCTTCCCTGCCGCAACTCGTCGCGCTGCTCACGGCCGTGCCCGCGCTGGCCACCACCTTCAGCCTGACGCTGCGGCGCGGAGAGCGCCAAGAAGTGTCGCTGTGCGGGCACATGCGGGTGACCGGCCGCAGCGACGACGAACTGGTCGCGGCGCGCCGCTCGTTGGAGCACGCCGCCCGCCAGGCCGGCACGGGGCTGGCCCGGCTCGATCGCGAGCAGCTGCCCGGTGTGCTCGCCACGCTGCCTCTCGGGGGTGTTCGCTGATGGCCATGACCACAGGTGGAGCCACCGCCTCGGGGGCGTACGGGAACGGGAATTCGGGCGGTTTCGGGGCTTCGGGACCGTACGGGGCTTCGGGGGATCCGGGAGTTCGTGGAGCCTCGGGGGCCGGATCGGCCGGCTCCCCCGCCTCGGTCCCGGAGCCGGGCCGTGGACGTCTGCGCAGCGGGTTCGGGCTGCTCGGGCCTCGGCACGGGCGGCACTCGCTGTCCGTGGAACAGGTCGACTCGCTCGCGCTGCCCATCGGGGACGACGGGGTCGTCATCGGGGTGGACGCCGAGGGGCAGCCCGCTGTCCTGGGGCTCAACCGGCCGACGCCGTACGACGTCGTCCTGATCGGCGGTCTCTGGACCGCGCAGGTGCTCGCGCTGAGAGCGGCGGCCACGGGGGCGCGCGTGGCCGTGGAGACGGGGCGCGCGCCGGCCTGGATGCAGATGGTGCACGCCATGGGCGGCGGGCAGAACGGCATGAGCGTGCACGACGTGGGGCGGGTTCCGCCCCAGGGCTCCTCGGCAGGCAACCCGGTGCTGGTGGTGCGCGACTGCGGGATGCGGCCGCCGCGCGGGCGTGTGGTCTCCGGCCCCTGGCAGTCGGTGCTGACGCTGTTGCCGTATCTCAGCCCGGTGGCCCCCCGGTTGCTGCGGCAGGCGCGGCTCGTCGGCGTGCAGCGGGTCTCACCGGACGAAGCCGCTGAAATAGGGCGGGCGTTGGCGCTGCCCCGAGGCGATGTGGACTCCCTGCCCACGCTCGCCGACGGGGTCACGCTCTGGTGCGCCGACCGCGACCGGCAGTACGTGATGACTCAGCCCACGGACGCCGAGACCGGATTGTTCGGTACGCCGCGAAGGATGGACTGACCGAGCGTCCCCGAGCATCGCCGACTCAACATCGGTCCGTAATTGGACCTTTGGGAACGATTTCCCCCTTGTCGCGCCCGGCTTGTTCACCACGATTGCCCGTTTTGTTAACTCCCTTGATGCGTGCGTACTCCGCTTCTGGGCAAGGTGTGACGGAGCGGACCCGTGCGGAGGGGCGGACGGGCCTGCCGTCGTGGCGCTCGTGGTGATTAGGCTGGGACCGGGCGCGGCCCGTATCCCTCGACCCACCCGTCGACGGACGCGCCCGCGCCTCGCACGAAGAGACGCGATGACCGACGCGAAGCGAACGGTCGCGTCAGCACGGCATTGAGGGTGCTTGACCACACCAGGAGGAATTGTGAACAGCGATCGGGACGGGATCCGCGGGGGCTGGGCCACACCCGGCGATGACCAGTCCGACGCGGAGTCCGCCGTCGAGGCGACGGGCGAGTTCACCATCGACTACGCGCCGCCCGCCTGGTACACGCAGAACGCGTCGGGCCATTCGGCCCAGGCCTCACCGACCCCACCTCCCCCGGCTCCGCCCGCGCCGTCCGCTCCGCCGGTGTCGTTCGACCCGGCCGCACCGGTTCCTCCGGCCGCGCCCGCCGCGTCGGCGGCACCGGTGCCTCCGGCCGTGCCCGCGTCCGGGCCGCAGCCCGCCTGGACGCCGCTGGTCGTACCGGCCGACGAGGCGGGTCTCGGGAACGGTGACATCGAGAGCGGCACGACCATGCGGTTCTCCGCCGCCGCGCTCAAGCGTGAGTTCGCGGAGCGGGAGGCCGCGGCCCGAGCCGCCGAGGAGACGTCCGCAGGCCCGGCCGGGGACGCCGCTGTCGCCGAGGGCGCGCCGGTCGGTGACGGACCGGACGGCGAGGACACGACCGGCGGTGACTTCGAGCTGAGCGCGCCCGCCGTGCCGGCCGGGGAGCAGCAGTCCCCCGAGG
The DNA here is from genome assembly GCF_001514115.1 of Streptomyces olivochromogenes. GTDB lineage: Bacteria > Actinomycetota > Actinomycetes > Streptomycetales > Streptomycetaceae > Streptomyces > Streptomyces olivochromogenes. Next base: position 438,869 of record NZ_KQ948457.1, on the reverse strand, counting down.
CCTCCGGTGAGGCCGCGGCAGGCGGCGAAGCGCCCACGCCGGCGGAAGGCGCGAACGCGGGCACGAGCGAGCGCGACGGCACCGGCGCCGCCGTCGCGGGTGACGACTCCGACAACAGCCCCGTGGGCGACGGCTCCGACCCCGCCTACTCCGCAGCGGGACAAGGGCAGGGGTCCACGGACGGCGGGGCCGACGTGACGGACCCGGCCGGTGGTGAAGACGGCCCGCACGGTGAGGTCGAGGCACCGCAGGTTCCGGCCGACGCGGGCGACGACGACTCCGAGGACGTCACAGCCGCAGCCACAGCCGCAGCCGCAGCCGCAGCCGATGGTGGCTTCAAGGAACCCGCGGGTGACTCCGACGGCGACGTCGAGGGCGCCGAGGGTGCCGCGGGCGCCACTGACGTGGAGGGCGAGCGGCCCGTTGCCGCCGCGACGGCGGAGACCGCGGCTCAGGACTCCGCTCCCCAGGCCCCCGTGTCCCAGGACGCGGCGGCGCACGAAGCCGATGACTTCGACGACTGGCCCCAGGACCTCGCGCCGAACACCTCGCCGGACGCCGGGACCGACGTACCGCATCACGCGCAGACGGCCGCACCCGCCTGGGCTCCCCCGCCGATGCCGCAGAGCGGACTGCCGCCCCTGCCGCCCGCCTACCAGCCCGCCGCCCCGGCCCCGGCGGCCCAGTGGCCCTCCCCGCAACCGGTCGTGCCACCGCAGCCCGGGCCTCCTCAGCAGCCGCAACCGACGGCCGCGCAGGGACAGGCACCCGTGCCGCCGCAGCCCTCGGTCGCGCAGGGACAGCCGACCGTGCCGCCGCAGCCGACCGCCGCGCAGGGACAGCCGCCCCTGCCGCCCCAGCAGGGTGGCTACGGCTTCCCCCATCAGCAGCCTCAGCAGCCCCAGCAGCAGCCCTACCCGGGGCCGCCGCCCGCCCAGCCGATGATCCAGCCGATGGTCCCGCCGCAACAGCCGCTCGCCCAGCCGCAGCCGCCGTTCCAGCCGCAGGCTCCGCAGCCCGCGCCCGCCGCCTGGCATCCGCAGGGCACGCCTCCCGCGCCGGGCCCCGTGGCCCCTCCGGTCGCCGACGCTTCCGTACCAGCGCCGCCCGCACCGACCGCGCCGCAGGACGGTTACGGCTTCCCGCACCCCGGGATTCCGGCTCCCTCCGCGCCCAACCCCCCGGCCCCGCCGACCGGTTACGGGTTCCCGCAGCCAAGTGCCCCCGTCCCGCCCCAGGGGGGACCGCAGCAGAGCGGCTACGGATTCCCGCAGACGGGCGCGCCCGCTCCCCAGCCGACCCCGCCGCAGGCCAACGCGCCACAGACCGGCGCACCGCAGGCCAACCCGCCCCAGCCCCCCGCACCGCAGGCCGCCGGCCCGCAGTCGGGCTACGGCTTCCCCCAGCCCCCGGCTCCGAACGCGCCCCAGCAGGGCGGCTACGGCTTCCCCCAGCAGCCCCACCCGGGACCGCAGCCGCAGGCGCAGCAGGCACAGCCCCAGCCGCCGGTGGACCCCCGTACCGGAGCCGCCTGGCCGCAGCCCATCCAGCACGACCAGCGTCAGCCCACCAACCCGGCCGCCGCCCCGCTCGGGTACACGGCCGCGGTGGAGTTGTCCTCCGACCGGCTGCTCAACAACAAGAAGCAGAAGGCCAAGAGCGGTCGCCCCACCGGCGGCTCCTCTCGGTTCAAGCTCGGCGGGAAGAAGGAAGAGGCCGAGCGGCAGCGGAAGCTGGAGCTGATCCGGACGCCGGTGCTGTCGTGCTACCGGATCGCCGTCATCAGCCTCAAGGGCGGTGTCGGCAAGACGACGACCACCACCGCGCTCGGCTCCACGCTGGCCACCGAGCGACAGGACAAGATCCTGGCGATCGACGCCAACCCGGACGCGGGCACGCTCGGGCGCCGGGTGCGCCGCGAGACCGGGGCCACCATCCGCGACCTCGTGCAGGCGATCCCGTACCTGAACTCGTACATGGACATCCGGCGGTTCACCTCGCAGGCCGCCTCCGGCCTGGAGATCATCGCCAACGACGTCGACCCGGCCGTCTCCACGACCTTCAACGACGAGGACTACCGGCGCGCGATAGACGTGCTGGGCAAGCAGTACCCGATCATCCTGACCGACTCGGGCACCGGTCTGCTGTACAGCGCCATGCGCGGGGTGCTCGACCTCGCCGACCAGCTCATCATCATCTCCACGCCGTCCGTCGACGGTGCCAGCAGTGCCAGTACGACGTTGGACTGGCTGTCGGCGCACGGGTACGCGGATCTGGTCTCGCGGTCCCTCACCGTCATCTCCGGGGTGCGCGAGACCGGCAAGATGATCAAGGTGGAGGACATCGTCGGCCACTTCGAGACGCGCTGCCGCGGTGTCGTGGTCGTGCCGTTCGACGAGCATCTGGCCGCGGGCGCCGAGGTCGACCTCGACATGATGCGGCCCAAGGTGCGGGAGGCGTACTTCAACCTGTCCGCGATGGTCGCCGAGGACATCGTGCGTCACCAGCAGTCGCACGGCCTGTGGACGAACGACGGCAACCCGCCGCCGGTGGCCGCCCCGCCGATGCCGGGTCAGTACCCCTACCCGCAGGGCCAGGGCGCGCCGGGCGTGCCAGGAGCACCGATGCCGGGGCAGCAGCCCCATCCTCAGCAGCCGGGCCAGCCGTACGCGGGACCCCCGCAGCCCGGCCAGCCCTATCCGGGGCCTCCCCAGCCTCCGCAGCCGGGCCAGCAGTTCCACCCCGGCCAGCCGCCCAGTCAGCCGGGTCAGATGGGTCAGCCCTATCCGCCGTACCAGGGCCAGCCCCCGCAGACTCCTCCCCCGCCCGCACCCCCACAGCAGTAACCAGACATCAGTAACCCGATCGGGCCCTTCAGGGGCACCGTTTCTCGCCGAGGCCCGCACCCTTCCCCCAGGGTGCGGGCCTTCGCGTGTCCAGGCACGAAACAGGGCGTCACCCCCTGGCCAGGAGGGCTTCACCGGTCTGAACCAATGAGCGAAAAATACGCGCCAACTCGTTATTTCCGCAGGCCACACGGGGTCCACGCGCCGTTGACGCGCCGAGACCGCCGCTGATAGACACACACATCAATCCCGCCGGCGTCCCCCGATCACCCTGATCCAGTAGGTCAACCAGCCATCCCCGTGCGAGCGATGACGCGAGGTCACCGACCCATGAACAGACACGATCAGCCCAACAGAGGACGTCTGCGCCTCCGGCTCCTCGCCGCCGCAGGCGCCGCCGCGCTCACCCTGACCGCGGGTCTCGCGACACCGCTCAACCCGGCCCCGCAGCAGGCTCAGGCCAAGGGGAGCCAGCAGGCCACGGAGAGCAAGAAGGAGGGCAAGAAGGTCCTCACCGTCGCGGTCGCGCAGAGCGTCGACTCGCTGAGCCCCTTCCTGGCCTCGCGCCTGCTCAGTACGAGCATCCACCGGCTCATGTACGAGTACCTGACCAACTACGACCCCGCGGACAACCACACCGTCCCGGGCCTTGCCACCAAGTGGGAGCCGTCCGCCGACAAGCTCACCTGGACCTACACGATCCGCTCGAACTCCAAGTGGTCGGACGGACAGCAGGCCACCGCCCAGGACGCGGCGTGGACGTTCAACAAGATGATGACGGACCAGGGCGCGGCCACCGCCAACGGCAGCTTCGTCACCAACTTCAGGAAGGTCACCGCCCCGAGCCCCACCCAGCTCGTCATCGAGCTGAAGAAGCCGCAGGCCACGATGGGCGCGCTCGATGTGCCGATCGTCCCCCAGCACATCTGGGAGAAGGTCAAGGACTTCTCGAAGTTCAACAACGACCAGAGCTTCCCGATCGTCGGCAACGGGCCGTTCGTCCTGACCGCCTACAAGGCCGACAGCTATGTGCGGCTGAAGCCGAACAAGACCTTCTGGCGCGGCGCCCCCAAGTTCGACGAGCTGGTCTTCAAGTACTTCAAGGACCAGGACGCCGCGGTGGCCGCCCTGCGCAAGGGCGAGGTCTCCTTCGTCGCGGGCTCCCCCGCGCTGACCCCCGCCCAGGCGGCGTCCCTCAAGGGCGAACCGAACATCAAGGTCAACGACGCTCCGGGCCGTCGCTTCTACGCCCTCGCCACCAACCCCGGCGCCCAGGCCAAGGACGGCAAGCACTTCGGTGACGGCGCCGAGTCGCTGCTGAACCAGAAGGTGCGCCAGGCGCTCTTCATGGCGATCGACCGGAAGACCCTCATCGACAAGGTCTTCCAGGGCCACGCCGTCGAGGGCGCGGGATACATCCCGCCGCGCTTCTCCACGTATCACTGGAAGCCGTCGGCGAGCCAGGAGCTCGCGTACGACCCGGCCAAGGCGGCACAGCTCCTCGACGCGGCGGGCTACAAGAAGAACGCCGACGGCAAGCGCGTCGAGAAGAACGGCAAGCCGATCGACTACCGGATCCTCTGTCACGCCACCGACCCGAACGACAAGGCGGTCGGGCAGTACGTGAAGGAGTGGTTCGGCAAGCTCGGCATCGGCGTCACGCTCAACTGCCTCGACAACGTGACCGACCCCTGGCTGGCCGGCAAGTACGACCTGGCCTTCGACGGCTGGTCCGTCAACCCGGACCCGGACTTCGTGCTGTCCATCCACACCTGCGGGGCGCTGCCCGCCACTCCCAAGGACACGGGCGCGACGGACAACTTCATCTGCGACAAGAAGTACGACGAGCTGTACGACCAGCAGCTCGCCGAGTACGACACCGCCAAGCGGGCGGACCTCGTCAAGCAGATGGAGTCGCGGCTCTACGACACCGGGTACATGAACGTCATGGCGTACCCGAACGCGGTCGAGGCCTACCGCACCGACCAGATCAAGTCCATCGAGACGATGCCCAAGGCCGCGGGCAACATCTACGGCCAGGACGGTTACTGGAGCTGGTGGTCGGCGGTTCCGGCCGACGCCTCCGGTGCGTCCTCCGACGGTTCGAGCTCGACGGGCGTCATCATCGGCATCGTCGCGGGCGTCGTCGCTCTCGTGGGCGTCGGGGCGTTCTTCGCGATGCGACGCCGCGCCACGGCCGAGGACCGCGAGTAGCCCTCCCCGTCCGCCGTCCCCCGTTCCCCGCCCCGACACCCGTCTCCCGACATCCACGGGCACCCCATGAACGTACGAGCGAATGAGTAGTTCATGACCGCTGAGGCAACACCCTCGCTGGTCGAGGCGACCGACGGTCCGGCCCAGGCCGGGCCGTCGGTCCGCGGGCCACGGGCGCGCACCACCACCGCGTATCTGCGGTATGTGGCGGGCAAGTTGGGCGGCGCGGCCGTCTCGCTGCTGGCCGTCCTCGTCACCAGCTTCTTCCTCTTCCGGCTCATCCCCGGCGATCCGGTGAAGTACATGACGGGCGGCCGCCAGGTCTCTGCCGGACAACTCGCCCACTACCGCGAGGAGTTCGGGCTCGACCTGCCGCTGTGGCAGCAGTTCACCGACTACTGCGGCAAGGCCCTCACCGGCGACCTGGGCACCTCGTACCAGTTCCGGGCCCCCGTCATCGACAAGATCTCCGAAGCGCTGCCGAACACCCTCCTGCTCACCGGCACGGCGTTCGTCCTGTACACCGCGCTCGGCATCTTCCTCGGCACCCGCTCCGCCTGGCGGGCCGGCGGCACGAGCGACCGCCTCAACACCGGTCTGGCCCTGACGCTGTACTCGATCCCGTCCTTCTGGCTCGGTCTGCTGCTCATCATCGTCTTCTCGGTGGGCATGGGGCCGATCCCGGGCCTGTTCCCGACCGGCGGCATGGAGTCGGGGGGCAAGGAGGGCTTCGCGTACGTCCTCGACGTCGCCCACCATCTGATCCTGCCGGTGGTGACGCTGGTCGCCGTCGAATACGGGCAGACCCTGCTGGTCACGCGCTCGGCGCTGCTCGACGAGATGGGCAGCGACTATCTGACGACGGCGCGCGCGAAGGGCCTTCGGGACGATCTCGTCCGCCGTCGGCATGCCGTGCCGAACGCGCTGCTGCCGACCGTCACCCTCATCTTCATCAACCTGGGCCGGACGGTCGCGGGAGTGATCCTCGTCGAGACCGTCTTCTCCTGGCCGGGCCTGGGCGGGCTCTTCTACCAGGCGCTGAGCGTGCCCGATCTGCCGCTGGTCCAGGGGCTGTTCTTCGTCTTCGCCTCGGCGGTGATCGTGATGAACACCCTGGCCGATCTGATCTATCCGCTGCTGGACCCACGGGTGGGCCGATGACCACGACCGAGTCGGACGGGCCGATGACGACCGAAGCAACCCCGCAGGTGGCCACAGTCGGCCCGCGCACCCTCGCCTGGCAGCGCCGCCGCCACTCCGCCGTCCGCTTCTGGCGGCAGTACCGCACCCACCGGGCGGGCGTCTTCGGACTGGCCGCCCTCTCCCTCTTCGCGCTGATCGCCCTGACCGCGCCGCTGACCGTCGGCTCCGACGTGCAGAGCGTGACCGGCGCGCCGGGCGGCCCGATGGAGAGCCCCAGCGCCCGATTCCCGCTCGGCACCGACCAGTTCGGGCGCAATCTGCTCGGACTCGTGGTGTGGGGTGCCCGGGTCTCGCTGCTCGTCGGGCTGCTCGCGGCCGTGCTCTCCGTCGCGATCGGCGCGCTCATCGGGATCACCGCGGGCCACTTCCGCGGCTGGTACGCGACCGTGATCATGCGGATCACGGACTGGTTCCTGGTGATGCCGACGCTGGTGCTCGCGATCGCGCTGATGACCGTGATGTCCCGTTCGATCGGCACGATCATCCTGGCGATCGGTGTCACCACCTGGCCGACGACGGCCCGTCTGGTGCGGGCGCAGACCCTCGCCGTGGAGTCACGGCCCTACATCGAGCGGGCGAAGGCGCTCGGGGGCGGGCACTGGCACATCATGTCCCGGCACGTGCTGCCCAATGTGATGCCGCTGGTGCTGGCGCAGACCACCCTGATCATCTCCTCCGCGATCCTCGCCGAGGCGACCCTCGCCTTCCTCGGGCTCGGCGATCCGACGGTCGTGTCCTGGGGCGGCCTGCTCCAGGACGCGCGGGAGGCGGGCGCGGTCAGCGCGGGCAAGTGGTGGTACCTGGTGCCGCCGGGGGTCGCGATCGCGGTGGTGGCGCTGGCGTTCACGCTGTGCGGACGCGCGGTCGAGTCGGTCCTCAACCCCAAGCTGGGGGTGACCCGATGAGCACTCCGACGAAGCGGCCTCTGCTGGAGGTCAGGAACCTCGAGGTGACGTACGCGGGCGGGGCGGCCGCCGTGCGCGGCGTGGACCTCTCCCTCGACGCGGGCCAGAAGCTCGGTATCGCGGGCGAGTCCGGCTGCGGCAAGTCCACGCTGGCGCTCGCGCTGCTGCGACTGCTGCCCACGGGCACCCGTACGAGCGGGGAGATCCTGCTCGGCGGCGAGGACGTGCTGACGATGAAGTGGGGGCGGGTGCGGGCGGTGCGCTGGGCGGGCGCCTCGATCGTCTTCCAGGGCGCGATGCACTCCCTCAACGCCGTGCACCGCATCGGCGACCAGATCGCCGAGCCGATCCTGCTCCACAAGAAGGCGACCCCGGCGGGCGCGAAGAAGAAGACCGGCGAACTGCTGGAGCACGTGGGTCTGCCCGCCGCCCGAGCGAACGCCTACCCGCACGAGCTGTCCGGCGGCCAGCGTCAGCGCGTCATGATCGCCATGGCCCTGGCCTGCGACCCCCGGCTCGTCATCGCCGACGAACCGACCACGGCCCTCGACGTGATGATCCAGGCCCAGATCCTGCGCCTGATCGAACAGCTCGTCGCCGAGCAGGAGTTGGGCCTGATCATGATCAGCCACGACCTCGCCGTCCTCGCCGACACCTGCGACCGGCTCGCGGTGATGTACGCGGGCCGTGTCGTCGAGGAGGGCCCGGCCCGGCAGGTGTACGAGGCGGCCCGGCACCCGTACGGCAAGGCGCTGTCGGCGGCGTTCCCGCGCATCGGCGACGCCGCCTCGCGGTTCGCGCCGCGCGGGCTGCCGGGCGATCCACCGGACCCGTCGGCGCTGCCGTCCGGCTGTACGTTCCACCCCCGCTGCGCGGTGGCGCTGGACAGCTGTGCCACCGAGGATCAGGCACTGCGGGAGGCGGGTGCGGGGCGGTGGGCCGCCTGTGTGCACGCCGGCGCGACCGTCCACGAGCCGGGCACCCCGGCGGAAGAAGCCAGGAGCAGCGCCCCATGACCACCACCCCTGTGACCTCGACCCCCGTGACCGCGGCTCCCCTGCTCCGGGCCGAGGGTCTGCACATCGCCTTCCCCGGACGTCACGGCGCCGCCCGCGCGCGTGCCGTCGACGGGGTCGACCTCGCCATCCGCCCCGGCGAGATCGTCGCCCTGGTCGGCGAGTCGGGCTGCGGCAAGACGACGCTGGCCCGCTCCCTGCTCGGTCTGGTCCCGCCGACCGACGGCCGCGTGACCTTCGACGGGGCGCCGCTCGACTACTCCGCACGCGCCCTCAAGGCCTACCGCAAGCGCGTCCAGCTGGTCCTGCAGGATCCCAGCGGCTCGCTCAACCCCCGGCACACGGTGTACGACGCGGTGGCCGAGGGGCTGCGCATCCACAGGTACGGCGGCGACGAGCGGGCGGCGGTCGCCGAAGCCCTCTCCCGGGCCGGTCTGCGCCCGCCGGAGCGCTTCTTCCTGCGCTACCCGCACGAGCTGTCCGGCGGCCAGCGCCAGCGCGTCGTCATCGCGGGCGCGCTGGTCCTGGAGCCCGAACTCATCGTCGCCGACGAGCCGGTGGCCTCCCTCGACGCGTCGGTACGCGGCGAGATCCTCGCCCTGCTCCTGCGGCTGCGCACCGAACTCGGCCTGTCCGCCCTGGTGGTGACCCACGACCTGGGGCTGGCGTGGAACATCGCCGACCGGGTCGCGGTGATGTACCTGGGCCGGATCGTGGAGACCGGCGAGGTGGAGCAGGTCCTGACCGCGCCCCGGCATCCGTACACCCAGGCCCTGTTGTCCGTCCTCCCGGAGGCTCCGGGCGAGCCGGTGGTCCTCACCGGCGAACCCCCGGACCCCTCCCGCATCCCCGCCGGCTGCCGCTTCCACGCGCGCTGTCAGATCCTGGCGAGCGGAGAGGCCGAGCGGGCGGGCGTCGCGGACGCGTGCCGGGGCGAGGACCTGGAGGTACTGAACGGCGGCGGCGAGGCACAGGTGGCGTGCCACTGGGCACGGCTCGGTACGTGAAGCGGGCGGCGCGGGACGGGCACTCAGTACGTGAAGCAGGCGGCGCGACGCTGGACGCTCAGTACGTGAAGCAGGCGGCGCGACGCTGGACGCTCAGTACGTGAAAAGGGGCGCCCGGTGCCTTTGAGAGCACCGGCGCCCCTGCCCCGTACGACGAGTCACTCCCCGTCGTACGCCTCGATCAGCTCGCGCGAGCGCTTCACGTCGTCGGCGATGGCTTCCAGCAGCGCCTCGATGGAGTCGAACTTGGCCATGCCGCGGACGTAGGCGAGGAAGTCGACGGCGACGTGCAGGCCGTACAGGTCGAGGCCGACGCGGTCGATGGCGTACGCCTCCACCGTGCGCTCTGTGCCGTCGAACTGCGGGTTCGTGCCGACGGAGATCGCGGCGGGCATCGCCTCGCCCTCGACGTGCAGCCAGCCGGCGTAGACGCCGTCGGCGGGGATCGCGGTGTGCGGGAGGGTCTCGACGTTGGCGGTGGGGAAGCCGAGCTCGCGGCCGCGCTGGGCGCCGCGAACGACGATCCCCTCGACGCGGTGCGGGCGGCCCAGGATCTCGCGCGCGCCCTCGACATCGCCCTCGGCGACCAGCCGCCGGGTCAGGGTCGAGGAGAACGGCTGGCCGCCCCCGGCGGAACCGCTCACGTACAGCTCCACCACCTCGACGTCGAAGTCGTACGTCTCGCCCTGCTCACGCAGGAAGTCGACATTGCCGGCTGCCTTGTGGCCGAAACGGAAGTTCGGGCCCTCGACGACGGCCTTGGCGTGCAGCTTGTCGACGAGGACCTTGGCCACGAAGTCGGCGGGCGACAGCTTCGAGAACTCGGTGGTGAAGGGGAGGATGAGCAGCGCGTCCACACCCAGATCGGCGCACAACTCGGCGCGGCGGTGGTGCGGGGCGAGCAGCGGGGGGTGGCTGCCGGGGCGCACGACCTCGCTCGGGTGCGGGTCGAAGGTCACCACGACGGAGGGAACGCCCAGCTCACGGGCGCGGTCCACGGCATGCTTGATGATCAGCTGGTGTCCGCGGTGCACCCCGTCGTAGGAACCGATGGTGACGACGCTGCGCCCCCAGTCCTCGGGGATGTCCTCCAAGCCACGCCAGCGCTGCACTGTGACCGCTCCTTGTCGAACCCGTGTCCGTGATTGCCTCATTCGCAGCTCTAAGGGTGCCATGCCGAGTGCGCTCAGTTCGCATCGGCATCGGGGTGTGACGCATCGCGCACGGTTCAGGCCGGAACCCGTGGCCCGGCGAGGTCCTCGATCATGCGGCGGGTGCTCGGGCCGACGACGCCGGCCCACTCGTCGGGGGAGCCGTTCAGCCAGCGCGCCACCAGGGTCGCGAAGCCGGGAACCCGACGGGCCAGCTCGAGCAGACCGCGGTCGAATCCGGTGGCTCCGGCCGGGGTGCGGACGAGGAGCAGGCCCGTCCGGTACACCAGCTCCCGGGTGAGTTCCTCACCCCGGCGGGCCGCGCCGTCCGCGGCGGCCCGCAGCAGGGTGTCGAGAACGGCCGGGTCCTGCTCGTGCGCGAGCAGCAGGTCCAGCAGCTCGCGCCGCAACGGGCCGCAGTCCCGGCCGCCCGGCGCCGCCAGGACGGCCGCGAGGGCCGCCCGCACCGGAGCCGGGCAGCCGACCAGCAGACCGGTGACCAGCGGGAAGAGGACGGATCGGGCAGCGGAACCGTGTTCGAGGCGCCGGTCGACGTACGCGGCCACGTGGGCGGCGGCCTCGGGGCACACCTCCACCACTTCCCTGACCAGCACGCCGACACGGCGGGCGAGCGCGGGCGTGGTGACGTCGGCGAGCGTACGCAGCGCCTCCGAGGTGTCCGCGCCCGGCTGTCGCAGCCGGACCCGGAAGGCTTCGAGCACCGGGTCGGGATGCGTGTTCAGAGCCGCGACCAGCGCACCGGCGGGCAGCCGCGGATCGCCCGCGGCGAAGAGCTCAAGCGCCTGCGGCAGATACCGGGCCCGCGTCCACGGGTCCCGTACGAGCAGGCCGAGCGCGCCGCCGTGCAGCGTGCAGTCGGCGGGGCGGGCCAGCAGGGTCAGCGCCGCGTAGCGCAGCAGCTCGCGGTCCGCCTCGGTGCGCACGAACGGCGCGGCGCGCAGCCCGTACGCCATCGCCGCCACCCGCCGGGCCGGACGCTCGTCGTGCGCCCACCGGTCCACCGCCCGGCACACGGCCGAGGGCTCCTCCTCGGCGAGCGCGGCCAGCAGCTCGTCCCCGCGCCGGTGGGCGCGGTCGACCAGGGCCTCCGCGAGGTCGTCCAGGGCGCGCCGCCGATGCGCGTACAGCAGGGCCTGCGCGGCGGTCGCCACGGTCGCGTGGGGCGTCGCGGGCAGCGGCCGGTCGTCGTCGAACCAAGGGGTGAGGTGGGGCTGTACGGCCGTGGGGTCGGCGGCGAGGAGCCGGGCGACGGCGTCCAGGTAGCGCGGGGCCTGCGGGGGACGGCGGCGGTGGGCGCCGGAGGGGGTGCGGGACCCCTCGGCCGGGCTCGCCTGTCGCGGCGCTCCGTCCACGACGACCAGGCGCCTGAGCAGATCGAACCGTTCCGCCTCCGACAGCGGCAGCGCCTCCCAGAAGGAGGGCCCGAACTCCGCCGGCACACCCCGGCCTTCGGTCCGCCACGCCACGATCCGCTCGGCGAGCAGCCTCAGCACCCGGGTGTACGGGGTCGCGTCGGGCACGCGCACCAGGACGCCGGCGAGGAGGTGGGTGGCCCACCAGGTGCCGTCCCCGGCCGGGGCACCGTCTCCGGCCGGGGCACCGTCTCCGGCCGGGCCGCTGTCTCCGGCGGGGCCGCTGTCTCCGGTCGGGGCGGACTCCTCCGCCTGCGGCTCGTCGACGGCCTCGACGAGGTCTTCGAGACGGCGGGCCAGCGCACCGGCGCCCTGGTGCCGGGCCAGCAGGAGGAGGGCCTGCACGACGGGACCGATGCGGTGACGCGGTACGGGCACGGAACGGCTCTGGGCGGATGGGCGCACGGGCGTCCGCTGGGCCGGTACCCGCTCGGCACGCCAGGCTTCGCGGCGCCGGTGGACCAGGGCGTGCAGGGCGGGGTCCAGGTCCAGGTGGGTGCCCTGGATCCAGTCGGCGAGCTCCTCGTGGGCGAACCGGTAGCCGCTCCCGGCGGGGACCAGGAGGCCCTCGGTGAGAACGGCGGAGGCCCAGCCGGAGGTACGCCCCGGGCGGCCTCCCGGGGCGGGGCCCCAGGGGAAGACGGCCTCGAAGGACACGCGGTCCAGTTGGCCCTGGCCGGGCCCCAGACAGCGCCGCGCGGCCTCGTGCACCTGGCCGGAGACCTGGGCGGCGAGCCTTCGCACGGCCGTGCCGCGCAGCCCGTTCGCCGCGGCGAGCCGGACCGCGACACGCAGGCACATCAGGTCCAGATGGGCGGCGAAGACCTCGTCCCGGTCGAGTGGCCGGGTCGGCGGGTCCGGCAGCGCGGCGCGCACCTCCGCCAGCAGCCGCAGCGTCAGCGGATGCCGCGCGTCGGCGGCCACCAGCGCATCCTCGGGGATCCCGGCCCGCGACCGCAGCCGCCGCGCCTCCTCCTCGGTCAGCTCGCCCAGCCGGACACAGGGCGGAAGCGACGGCTCCAGGTCGGAGCCGGCCCGGTGCAGCGACTCGGCCGGGAACCGGGGCCCCGCCTGCTCCCAGTACTCGGCACGGCAGGCGACGACGAGCCGCGCCCCGCTCGCCCGCAGCCACTCGGCCGTGCCCGCGGTCCACTCGGGCAGCCGGTGGGCGAGGTCGGGCGGCATCTCCTCCGGTCCGTCGAGCAGGAGCAGCAGTGGCCGTCCGGCGGCCCGTGCAAGCCGGGCCAGCCGGTCGGGACCGATGTCGCCGAGCTCTCCCTCGTACCCGCCGGGCGGCAGCACCCCCGGCTCCCGGTGCGCCCCCTCCTCCGGGGCCGCCACGATCCGCCCCGCCCGCTCCAGCGCCCGGGTGGCCGCGTCGGCGACGGAGGTGTCCGTGGCGAGGAGGTCGGCGCCGCGCAGCCAGAGCGTGGGGGCCGGCTCGGCGCTACGGGTGCGGCGGGCGGCGAGCGCCGCGAGCTCCGTCGTACGGCCGCTGCCGGGTGGGCCGACGAGTCCGAGGACGGCGGCCTGGCCGCTCTCGAAGGCCGCGAACTCCCGTACGAAGGAGGCCCGTTCGACGGTGGCGGGCGCCGCGCCGCCGGTGCCCGCCGAGGTCGCGGAGCGGGGGCCGTCCGAGCCCACCGAGGTCGCCGTGAGTTCGAGTACGCCTGCCGGATTGAGATCGGCCCCGTACGCGGGGACGGTGGTGGCGTTGCGGTCGAGGAGTTCGGCGAGCGGGCCCGTGACGCCGGGGGTGCGCAGGAGGACCGCGAAACCCGCGGCCCGGTGCTCGGTGTGCAGCGCGGTGCCGAGCACTCCGATCACCGCCCCGGTCGAGGCGTCGAGGACCGGTCCCCCGGCCGCCCCGCCGCCCAGCCGCAGCGCGTCCGCGCCGGCCGTGCCGATCGCCAACTCCAGTGCCTCGTCGAGGACATGGAGGCGATCGGTCGCCGTGTACGTCACGGTGGTGCTGCCCAGCACCCGGGCCTCGCGCCAGCCGCCCGCGGGGATCCGGACGTACGTGCCGGTCTCGACCCGCTCGCGCACGGTGACGGGGAGCGGGTCGAGGCCGAGGCCCTCGGTGCGTACGAGCGCCAGATCGGTTTCGGGGAGCGGGGTCACGGCGTCGGCGGTCACCACACAGCTGCGGTCGCCGGATCCGTGCAGCACCAGGCGGGCCAGACCGTCGACGGCCTCGTGGCTGGTGATCACCGTGCCGTGGTGGTCGGCGACGAAACCCGTGCCGCGCGGACGTCCGGCCAGGTCGCAGACGCGCACCAGACTCTCGTCCCGCGCGCGGCGGACGTCGTCCGGTGTCTGCTCGTTCCCGGTCCGCGGGCCCCGTCCCGCCATGCTCGAACCTCCCCGCCGTGCTCCTTCTTCCGACGGTAGGCGCCAAATGATCAGCGGGACAGATCACGCGCGAAACGCGCCCCCTTCCGCTCCCTCGGTTCACTCCGAGCGCCTGCCCGATGGGGTGAATAGGGCAGGGCGGATGGATACACCTTTGGGTGGGGGAACCGAGGGGGGACCGTGGAGCGGCGGGCACGAAACCCCGTGACCGCCGCTCCACGGGCAAGTGCCCGAGCATGAACAGGCCTCAGCCTCAGCCTCGGCCTCAGCCGAACACGGCGAGGCTCTTCGCCTTGCCCTTCTCTTCCTCCACCAGCGCGAGGAACCGGCCCTCGGCGTCGAACACGGCCACCGCGCCGACGCCCGCGTACTCCTCGGGGATCTCCAGGCGTACGCCGTTGAGCAGCAGCCGGGCCCGCTTGGCGTCCACGTCCCAGCGCGGGAACGCGGCCGCGGCGGCCTCGGCGATCGGCATCACGGTCAGCTCCTCCTGGAGCTGGTCGAGGGTGCGCGCGGAGTCGAGCTTGTACGGGCCGACGCGGGTACGGCGCAGGGCGGTGAGGTGACCGCCGACGCCCAGGTCCGCGCCCAGGTCCCGGGCGAGCGCCCGGATGTACGTCCCGGACGAGCAGACCACGGAGACGACCAGGTCGAGCACCGGCGTGCCGTCCTCGGCCACGGCGTCCCTGATGTCGTACACCGCGAACGAGGAGACCGTCACCGGGCGGGCCGGGATCTCGAAGTCCTCGCCCTCGCGTGCCCGCTTGTACGAGCGCACACCGTCGATCTTGATGGCGCTGACCTTGGACGGCACCTGCATGATACGGCCGGTGAGCTTGGCGACCCCGGCGTCGACGGCCTCCCGGGTCACCCGAGAGGCGTCGGTGGACGAGGTGATGTCGCCCTCGGCGTCGTCCGTCAGCGTGTCCTGGCCCAGCCGGATGGTCCCCAGGTACTCCTTCTCGGTGAGCGCGAGATGCCCGAGGAGCTTGGTCGCCTTCTCGACACCGAGGACGAGTACGCCCGTCGCCATGGGGTCGAGGGTGCCGGCGTGTCCGACGCGGCGGGTCCTGGCGATCCCGCGCATCTTGGCGACCACGTCGTGCGAAGTGAAGCCCGACGGCTTGTCGACGATGACAAGCCCGTCGGGCGTCTTGGTCTTCTGCGTCATTCCGCGACGTCGCCGTCCGTCTCGTCGTCCTCGCCCGGCTTCTTGTACGGGTCCGCGTCACCGGCGAAGGCCGCACCGGCCGAGACCTCGCGCACCTTCGCGTCCGAGGCCCGCGCCTTGTCGAGCAGGTCCTCGATCGTCTTGGCGGTGTCCGGCAGGGCGTCCGCGACGAAGGTCAGCGTCGGTGTGAACTTCACGCCCGCCGCCGCGCCGACCGCCGAGCGGAGCACGCCCTTGGCGCTCTCCAGGCCCGCGGCCGCGGCCGCGCGCTCCTCGTCGTCCCCGTAGACCGTGTAGAAGACGGTCGCCTCCCGGAGGTCCCCGGTGACCCGGGTGTCCGTGATGGTGACATGGGTGCCGAGCCGCGGGTCCTTGATCCCACGCTGCAGCTTCTGGGCCACCACCTCTCGGATGAGGTCCGCCAGCCTCTTGGCACGCGCGTTGTCGGCCACTGGTCCGTCTCCTTCTTCGCCTTGCTTGTTCCGTCAGTCTTCGTCTGTATGAAGTCTGCGCCGTACCGACAGCAGCTCCACCTCCGGTCGCGCCGCGACGAGCCGCTCGCACCGGTCCAGTACGTCGGTGAGGTGCTCGGTGTCTCCGGAGACCATCGCCAGGCCGATCTCGGCCCTGCGATGAAGGTCCTGGTTGCCCGTCTCCGCCACGCTCACCGCGTACTTCCGCTGGAGTTCAGCGACGATCGGCCGGACGAGAGAGCGTTTCTCCTTGAGCGAGTGCACATCGCCGAGGAGCAGATCGAAGGACAGCGTCCCCACATACATGTGTAACCGGATGTCCCGCCGGTACGGGATAGATGGCCTGCCAATGCGCTTGGCAGGGACATCAGAACCGTACAACGAACCTCTGGCTCGCTCGACGGGGTTTCCGGGCCCCCGGTGCGTTCCACGGCTGCGGGCCGGTGGGGGCCGTTCGCGCAGTTCCCCGCGCCCCTTTTTTTGGGGCGCGGGGAACTGCGCGATCTTGTAAACGGCAAGCTGGCCGACGATGAGTGATCACCGTCGGCCAGCTCAAGCCACTGCGTTACGCCCGCGGCTTCTCGCGCATCTCGTACGTCGCGATGACGTCGTCGACCTTGATGTCGTTGAAGTTTCCGAGGTTGATACCACCCTCGAAGCCTTCGCGGATCTCGGTGACGTCGTCCTTGAAGCGACGCAGCCCGGAGATGTTGAGGTTCTCCGCGATGACCTTGCCGTCGCGGACGAGTCGCGCCTTGGTGTTGCGCTTGACCTCGCCCGAGCGGACCAGGACACCGGCGATGTTGCCCAGCTTGGACGACTTGAAGACCTCGCGGATCTCCGCCGTGCCGAGCTCGACCTCCTCGTACTCCGGCTTGAGCATGCCCTTGAGGGCCGCCTCGATCTCCTCGATGGCCTGGTAGATCACCGAGTAGTACCGGACGTCGACGCCCTCGCGCTCCGCCATCTGCGCCGCGCGGCCCGCAGCGCGGACGTTGAAGCCGATGACGATGGCGTCGGAGCCGGTCGCCAGGTTGATGTCCGACTCGGTGACCGCACCCACACCGCGGTGCAGGACACGGATGTCGACCTCGTCGCCGACGTCGAGCTGGAGCAGCGAGGACTCGAGAGCCTCCACCGAACCGGACGCGTCGCCCTTGATGATGAGGTTGAGTTCCTGCACCAGACCGGCCTTGAGGGCCTCGTCCAGGTTCTCCAGGGAGAACCGGACACCCCGGCGGGCGAAGTTGGCGTTGCGCTCACGCGCCGCGCGCTTCTCGGCGATCTGACGCGCCGTGCGGTCCTCGTCGACAACCAGGAAGTTGTCGCCGGCACCCGGGACGTTGGTGAGACCCAGGACCAGGACGGGGGTCGACGGACCCGCTTCCTCGACGTTGTTGCCGTTGTCGTCGAGCATCGCCCGGACACGGCCGTACGCGTCGCCGACCACCATCGTGTCGCCGATGCGCAGCGTGCCGCGCTGGACCAGGACCGTCGAGACGGCACCACGGCCGCGGTCGAGGTGGGACTCGATCGCGATGCCCTGCGCGTCCTGCTCCGGGTTGGCCCGCAGGTCGAGCGAGGCGTCCGCGGTCAGGACCACGGCCTCCAGCAGCTGGTCGATGTTCAGACCCTGCTTGGCGGAGATGTCGACGAACATCGTGTCGCCGCCGTACTCCTCGGCCACCAGACCGAACTCGGTGAGCTGACCGCGCACCTTGACCGGGTCCGCGCCCTCGACGTCGATCTTGTTGACCGCGACCACGATCGGCACGTCGGCCGCCTTGGCGTGGTTCAGCGCCTCGATCGTCTGGGGCATCACACCGTCGTTGGCCGCCACCACGAGGATCGCGATGTCGGTCGACTTCGCACCACGGGCACGCATGGCGGTGAACGCCTCGTGACCCGGGGTGTCGATGAAGGTGATGCGACGCTCTTCTTCGTTGACCTCGGTCGTGACCTGGTACGCACCGATGTGCTGGGTGATACCGCCGGCCTCGCCCGCGACGACGTTCGTCTTGCGGATGGTGTCGAGAAGGCGGGTCTTACCGTGGTCGACGTGACCCATGACGGTCACGACCGGCGGACGCGCGACGAGGAACTCCTCGCCACCCTCGTCCTCGCCGAACTCGATGTCGAAGGACTCGAGCAGCTCGCGGTCCTCCTCCTCGGGGCTGACGATCTCGAGGACGAAGTTCATCTCGTCCGCGAGGAGCTTCAGCGTCTCGTCGGAGACGGACTGCGTGGCAGTGACCATCTCGCCGAGGTTCATCATCACGCCGACGAGCGACGCCGGGTTGGCGCCGATCTTCTCCGCGAAGTCGGTGAGGGACGCACCGCGCGACAGGCGGACGGACTGTCCGTTGCCGCGAGGCAGCATCACGCCGCCGACCGACGGGGCCTGCATGGCCTCGTACTCCTGGCGCCTCTGCCGCTTCGACTTGCGACCACGACGCGCCGGACCGCCGGGACGGCCGAACGCACCCTGCGTGCCACCACGGCCACCGGGACCACCCGGACGACCGCCGAAGCCGGGACGACCACCGCCGCCACCGCCGGGACCACCGGGACGACCGGCGAAACCGCCACCGCCGCCACCACCGGGACCGGCCGGACGACCGGCGAAACCGCCACCGCCGCCACCGGGACGACCGGCGAAGCCGCCGCCACCCGGACGACCGCCGCCGCCACCGGGACCACCGGGACGACCGCCGCCGCCACCGGGACCGCGGCCACCGGGGCCACCGCCGGGACGAGGACTGCCCGCAGCGGGACGCTGCGGCATCATGCCGGGGTTGGGACGGTTACCGGCGGGGCCACCGCCGGGACGCGGAGCGCCGCCCTGCGGACGAGGCATGCCGCCCGGAGTCGGACGGGCACCGCCCGGACCACCCTGCGGACGCGGAGCGCCGCCGGGACCGCCCTGGGGACGGGGACCACGGTCCTGACCCGCGCCCTGCGGACGCGGAGCGCCGCCGGGACGGTCGCCGCCGGGACGCGGGGCACCGCCCGGACGGGGCGCCTGCGGGCGCGCCATTCCGGTGGAGCCACCAGAGGTGAACGGGTTGTTGCCCGGACGCGGGCCGGCCGGACGAGCGCCGGGACGCGCGGCCTGGCCGCCGGGACGCGGGGCGCCCTGACGGTCGCCGCGCTCGGGACGGTCGCCACGACCCTGACCACCCTGGCCGGGACCACCGGCCGGACGGGCACCGCCGGGACGCGGAGCCTGACCGCTGGGACGCGGGGCGCCCGGACGGGGACCTGCGGCGGGAGCCGCGGGAGCCGACGGGGGCGCGGTGAACTCGGCCGCGACCGGAGCCGGAGCCGCCGGAGCGGGCTTCGGGGCGGGCTTGGGACCCGGTGTCGGGCGCGGACCCGCGGCGGCCGGAGTGACCGGAGCCGCAGGAGCTGCCGGAGTGACCGGAGCAGCGGCGGGGCGCTCCGCCACGGCCGGCTTCGGGGCCGGCGGGCGCGGGGCGGCCGGACGGGCAGCCTGCGCCGGAGAGGGGGCACCCGGCTTCGCCGGGGCAGCCTTACGTGCGGGGGCGGGCTTGCCGCCACCGCTGCCCTGCTGCAGGGCGTCAGTCAGTTTGCGTACAACGGGCGCCTCGATCGTCGAGGACGCCGAACGGACGAATTCACCGAGCTCTTGGAGCTTGGCCATGACGACCTTGCTCTCAACCCCGAACTCCTTGGCGAGTTCGTATACCCGGACCTTAGCCACTTCGCTCCTTTTAGGTCCGGGTTGCGTCCGGACCGTCGCTACTTCATGGGCGTACTCATCGCGTGCTCATCGAGTGCTCATCGCAATCTCGACCTACTTCCAACTCGCGGGGTACCAGGGCCGCACGGGGGTTCCGTACGACGCTCCTTACGGTGTTGCCTGCTCGACGTAGAGGCGCAACGCCGCTGTGTCGAGCGGTCCCGGGGCACGCAGCGCCCTTGGGAACGCCCGGCGGCGTACCGCCAGGTCGAAACAGACCAGGGCGGGGTGCAGATAAGCGCCCCGGCCGGGCAGCGTACCGCGATGATCGGGGACGCATTCACCCTCGACCGCCACGGTCCGCAGCAGATCAGTCTTGGCCGCTCGCTCCCGGCACCCCACACAGGTGCGTTCAGGGCATGCGCGGGCTCGCGTCCGGCCAGACACTCTTAAGTCTACCTCCCCGCACCGACCTCACCCCTTTGGGGCAAGAATCGAACGGTTGTTGTCGTGATCTAAGCCACCTACGGCTCAGAACTATTCCCGGTGCTGGTCCGCGCCGCGCCGAGCGGTCTCGTCGGACGGCTGCTCGGTGTCCGGACGGATGTCGATGCGCCAGCCGGTGAGGCGGGCCGCGAGGCGGGCGTTCTGGCCCTCCTTGCCGATCGCCAGCGACAGCTGGTAGTCCGGGACGGTCACGCGCGCGGAGCGGGCCGCGAGGTCCACGACCTCGACCTTGGAGACACGGGCCGGGGAGAGCGCGTTCGCCACCATCTCGGCCGGGTCGTCCGACCAGTCGACGATGTCGATCTTCTCGCCGTTCAGCTCGGCCATCACGTTGCGCACCCGGCCGCCCATGGGACCGATGCAAGCTCCCTTGGCGTTCAGACCCGAACGGGTGGACCGGACGGCGATCTTCGTACGGTGACCGGCCTCGCGTGCGATCGCGGAGATCTCGACGGACCCGTCGGCGATCTCCGGAACCTCCAGCGCGAAGAGCTTCTTCACCAGATTGGGGTGCGTGCGCGACAGGGTGACGGACGGACCGCGTACCCCCTTCGCCACCCGAACGACGTACGAGCGCAGCCGCAGCCCGTGCTGATACGTCTCTCCTGGGACCTGCTCCTGCACCGGCAGGATGGCCTCCAGCTTGCCGATGTCGACGAGCACGTTCTTGGGGTCGCGCCCCTGCTGCACGACGCCCGTGACGATGTCGCCCTCACGCCCGGCGTACTCACCGAGCGTCGCGTCGTCCTCGGCGTCCCGCAGGCGCTGCAGGATGACCTGCTTGGCGGTGGTCGCGGCGATCCGGCCGAACCCCGACGGGGTGTCGTCGAACTCGCGTGCCTCCTGCCCCTCCTCCAGGTCCTCGGGGTCCTCCTTCGCCCACACGGTCACATGACCGGTCTCCCGGTCGAGCTTGACACGCGCGTGGCGGCGGCTTCCCTCGGTGCGGTGGTAGGCGATGAGGAGGGCCGACTCGATCGCCTCGACCAGCAGGTCGAAGGAGATCTCCTTCTCCCGTACCAAGCCCCGCAGGGCACTCATGTCGATGTCCACGGCTACGCCTCCTCTGCGTTCTCTTCGTTCTTGTTCTTACGGTTGAACTCGACCTGGACGCGGGCCTTGGCGATGTCCTGGAAGACGAGCCGCTTGGCGGTGGGCTTGCGCCCCTTCACGCCCGGCACCTCGACATCGACTCCCTCTTCGTCCACGTCGAGGATTCTCGCGACCAACTCGCCGCCGTCGCCCAGCTGGAACTTCACCAGGCGGTCCGTGGCGCGTACGTAGTGACGGTGCTCCTTGAGCTCGCGCTCGGCACCGGGGGTTCCGACCTCGAGGGTGTACTCGCCCTCGCCCATCGCGTCCGTCTCGTCGAGCTTCGCCGAGAGCGCGCGGCTCACATCGGCGATCGCGTCCAGGTCGGCGCCCTCGTCCGAATCGACGACAACACGCAGCACACGCTTGCGTCCGACCGAGTCCACTTCGACCTCTTCGAGGTCGAGTCCCTGAGAGCTGACGAGCGGTTCCAGCAGTACTCGCAGCCTCTCGCTCTGGGTGGTGCTCATCCGGGTGACTCCTCGGCCGCGTGTGCTGTTGTGGGTTGGTCGTGTGTCTGGTCAAAGGGTATCCGGTCGCGGAGGGTGTTGCCGTCCACCGTCCCCCGCCCCCGACGGCGCTCTCCCAAGGGGCACGGGCAACCGCGCGTCCGACGGGTCCGGGGCCGAGCGGCGGTGGCGAGCCCATGGGGGTCGATCGCGTGGGGCACGGGTACCGTGATCACGGGCGTGCCGCCCTCCCTTTCGTACGAGCCTTCCGAGGACGTCTGCCGTGCCGTTCACCCTGCCGCCGCGAACCCCCTCGGGGCCGCGCCGAAGGAGCCTGCTCGCCTCCGCCGCGGGCGCCTTCGTGCTCGTGGGCTGTTCCGCCCCCGAGCCGTCCACCGACACCACGGTCCGGAGCCCCTCGGCCGCGGACCGCGCACGCGCGCGTGCGGCCAGCGACAGCGAGTCGCTCGCGGCACGCTATGCCGCCGTGATCACCGCCCATCCCCCGCTGGCGGCCCGGCTGAAGCCACTGCGGGCGGAGGTCGTACGGCACGCCCAGGCGTTCGGGGGCAGCCGAACCGCCGGCAGCCGGCCCTCCGCCTCCGGTTCGCCGTCGGCCTCCGCCTCGGCGCAGCCCAGCCCCTCCCCCACCGTGCCCGCCCAGGAGAAGGACGCCCTCGCCGACCTCGCGACCGCCGAGCGCACCTTGGCCGACCAGCGGACGAAGGCCCTGCTGACGGTCCCGGGCGAGCTGGCCAGGCTGCTCGCCTCGGTGGCCGCGGCCGGAGCCGCACACGCGTTCCTGCTGACGGAGGGTGCCAAGTGAGCACGGCCAAGGGCACGAGAAGCACCAAGGACACCACGCAGGCCGAGCTCGGCGCGTTGCAGGCGGCGCTCGCCGCCGAGCACGCCGCCGTCTACGGGTACGGAGTCGTCGGCGGCAGGATCGACGAGGCTCGCCGGGGCGAGGCCCGGTCGGCGTACGACGCCCATCGGGCGCGGCGCGATGAACTCGCCCGCGCCGTACGGGACCTGGGCGGCAGGCCGGAGGTCTCCGCGGCGGCGTACGCGCTGCCGTTCGCCGTGCAGGACTCCGCCGCGGCCGTACAGCTCGCGGCCGACTTGGAGGAACGCGTGGCCGGGGTGTACTCCGACCTCGTGCGCGCCTCCTCGGGCGATCGGCGGCGCTCGGCCGCCGAGGCGCTGCGGGAGGCGGCGGTGCGGGCGGTGCGCTGGCGCGGCGAGAGCGTAGCCTTCCCTGGTCTCGCCGAGCGGGCGGCCCCCTCGGCCACCCCGGCCGCGGCGACGCCGTCGCCCTCGTGACGCGCCCCTGACGGCCCGGAAGAGACGACCCGGACGACTTGGACGACCTGGACCAGCTGGAAAGGAACACCTCGCGCAATGGACTCGCGCATGGCCTTCGAACCGCCGCGGCGCCTGGTACGGGCACTCGGCGAGACGCAGCGGAGCGGGTCCAACGGCTCCGGCGGGTCCAACGGGACGGGCGAGTGGCTGGACAAGCTGCCCTCGCTGGCGCAACAGGCGGTCGATCTACGCGAGTTGACCGTGGAGCGGGTGCAGGCACCCGGCGGTCGCAGCAGCCTCGTCCTGCTCGTCCGGCAGGCCGACGGGACGCCCGCCGTGCTGAAACTGGCGCCGCCGCGGGCCCGTCCGGAGAGCGAGCGGGCCGCGCTCGCCCACTGGGACGGACGGGGCGCCGTGCAGCTCCTCAACCCCGCCGACGCGCAGGGCGACACCCACGGCGTACTGCTGTTGGAGCGCTTGCGTCCCGATCTGTCCGTGCGTTCGCTGCCGGAGTCGAAAGCCCTGCTGGAGGCCGCCGGGACGCTGCGGCGGCTGTGGGTCGAGCCGCCCGCCACCCATGTCTTCGAGACCGTCGCCGAGCGGACCGGGCGGCAGGCCGAGGCGATGCGGGCGGCGGCGAGCGCCGACGCCGAGGTCGCGCCACTGGTCGACGCGGCGCTCGCGGCCCGCGAGGAACTCCTCGCCGGAGCGCCCGAGGAGCGGCTGCTGCACGGCACCTTCCGGCAGAGCAAGGTGCTCGCCGGTGAGCGCATGCCCTGGCTGGCCGTGGGCCCGGACCCGGTGGTCGGCGAGTGCGCCTTCGATCTGGCCCGGCTGGTCCGGGACCGGGTGGAGGACCTGATCGCGTCCCCTTCGGGGTCGTCGATCACACGGCGACGGGTGAAGCGGCTCGCCGAGTCCCTGGAGGTGGACCAGGAGCGGCTGCGGGGCTGGACGTTGTTCCGGGCGGTGGAGTCCGGCGTACGGGCGGGGCGGGTCGGGCGTCCGCAGGACGCGGAGCTGTTGCTGGAGTTCGCGGGCTGGCTCTGACCGCCCCGCCCTAAACCTCCCTGTGCGGTGGCGAGTTCGAGGGCCAGTACCGGGCAGTCGGCGGCGGCTCTGCGGGCGCGTTTCAGGGTGGTGGGTGGTAGGGGTGCCTCGTCCTGGAGCGGGTAGCCCCACTCGTCGAGCGTGATGCGTTCGGGGAGCAGTTCCGCGCACAGGCCGTGGCCTGGCAGGCGATGGCCTGGTCGACGGCCCAGCGGGCGGCAGCCCCGGCCAGAGCGTCGTTGAGGTTCGACCGAGAAACAGCGGATCTCCGCGCGTACCCAATGAACTCCGTGGGGCTGAGAGAAGTCCGGGAGGCGCCCATGCTCCGGGCGCCTCCCGGCTGTCGTGCGGCTACGCCGTCAGGCGGGCGATCGCCTCGTCCACGGTCAGTTCCTCGCGCTCGCCGGTACGGCGGTCCTTCAGCTCGAGGACGCCCTCGGCCGAGCGGCGCCCGGCCACCAGGATCTTCGGTACGCCGATGAGCTCGGCGTCCGTGAACTTCACGCCCGGGGAGACCCCGGCGCGGTCGTCCACGAGGACGCGCACGCCCGCCGCGCCGAGCTTCTCCGACACGTCGAGGGCCAGCTCGGTCTGCAGGGCCTTGCCGGCGGCGACGACGTGGACGTCGGCGGGAGCGATCTCCTTGGGCCAGCACAGCCCCTGCTCGTCGGCCGACTGCTCGGCGAGCGCCGCGACCGCGCGGGAGACACCGATGCCGTACGAGCCCATGGTCACGCGGACCGGCTTGCCCTGCTGGCCGAGGACGTCGAGCTGGAAGGTGTCGGCGTACTTGCGGCCGAGCTGGAAGATGTGGCCGATCTCGATGGCGCGGTCCAGCTTGAGGCCGGTGCCGCACTTGGGGCACGGGTCGCCCGCTTCCACCACGACGACGTCCAGGTAGTCGTCGACCTCGAAGTCGCGGCCCGCGACGACGTTCTTCGCGTGCGTGTTGACCTTGTTGGCGCCGGTGATCCAGGCGGTGCCGGGGGCCACCCGCGGGTCGGCGATGTAGCGGACCTTCTCCAGGCCCTGCGGGCCGACGTAGCCGCGGACGAGGTCGCCGCGGCCCTCGAAGTCCTCGGCGGTGACGAGTTCGACGACGGCGGGGGCGAGGTGCTCGCCCAGCTTGCCGAGGTCGACCTCGCGGTTGCCGGGGACGCCTACGGCCACGATCTCGCCGTCGACCTTGACCAGGAGGTTCTTGAGAGTGGCGGAGGCCGGGACACCGAGGTGCTCGGCGAGCGTCTCGATGGTGGGGGTGTCGGGGGTGTCCAGCTCCTCGACCGGGCCGACGCCGGAACCGTCCACCGGCTTCAGGGCGAAGGTGACGGCCTCCGTGTTGGCCGCGTAGTCGCAGGACGGGCAGTCCACGAAGGTGTCCTCACCGGCCGCGGCGGGGGCGAGGAACTCCTCCGACGCCGAGCCGCCCATGGCGCCAGAGACGGCCGACACGATGCGGTAGTCCAGGCCCAGGCGGGCGAAGATCTTCTGGTAGGCGGCGCGGTGCAGCGCGTACGACTCCGCGAGGCCCTCGTCCGTCGTGTCGAAGGAGTACGAGTCCTTCATCTGGAACTCGCGGCCGCGCAGCACGCCGGAGCGCGGGCGGGCCTCGTCGCGGTACTTCGTCTGGATCTGGTACAGCATGACCGGCAGGTCCTTGTAGGACGCGACCTGGTCCTTCACGACGAGCGTGAAGATCTCCTCGTGGGTCGGGCCGAGCAGGTACTCGCCGCCCTTGCGGTCCTTCAGGCGGAAGAGGAGGTCGCCGTACTCCTCCCAGCGGGCGGAGGCCTCGTAGGGCTCCTTGGGCAGCAGGGCCGGCAGGAGGACCTCCTGCGCTCCGATGGCGTCCATCTCCTCGCGTACGACGCGGGAGATGTTGTCGAGGACCTTCTTGCCGAGCGGCAGCCAGGTCCAGATGCCGGCGGAGTTGCGGCGCACGTAGCCGGCGCGGACGAGCAGCTTGTGGCTGAGCGTCTCGGCGTCCGCCGGGTCGTCACGCAGTGTCTTGACCATCAAACGGGACATGCGCTGGACCTGGGCCATGATTCTCGACTCCTGCTGCGTAAGGGTGATGGCTAGGAGGTTAGCCGGGCGGCCCATCCCGGTGGAAATCGGTTAGCGCCCGGCCGGGGGCCGGCCCCGGGCGCTCAGCGCCTGCGGAGGGGCAGCGGGGCGCCCATGACGGCGTACGGCTTGGGTGCGCTGGGGAAGAGAACCTGCCGCGCGAGGTCCTCGTACCCGAGCGAGCGGTAGAGGCCGCGGGCCGGGCTGTCGGTGTCGATGGCGGAAAGGATCGAGCGGGGTTCGCTGGCGCTGTCGGTGATGTCGGTGATCAGGGACCGGCCCACGCCGTGGTTCTGGTAGTGCGGGTGGACGTGCAGTTCGGTGATCACGAAGGAGTGGTCGAGCCACGCGTCGCGTTCCTGGGCGCGCAGATACGGTTCCACGACGGTGGACCACCAGTGGGTGCGGTCGTTGGGCATGCCGTAGACGAAGCCGACGAGCCGTCCGCCGACCGTCGTCGCGCCGAGTGCGCGGGCTCCCGGGTAGGCGAGGTGACGCAGCACGATCTGCCGGCGTACGGCGACCTCGTCGGCGCCGAGCCCGAAGGCGAGGGCCTGCACGGCGAGCGCCTCGTCGACGCGCGCCGCGAGATCCAGCGGGCCGACGACCACGTCGTCGGGCTTGCGGGGGCCCTGACCGGGAAAGCGCAGCATGCCGGGGAGACTACCGGGGCGCTTCGCCGGATTGCGCCGGGACTACGGGAGGTTGCGTCGGGTTCGGGCCGATCGGGGGTCGACCTGGGGGCGGTCGGGAGCCGATCGGGAGCCTGTCCGAGGTCGGTAAAGGAGTTCACCGAGCCCCTGCGAGCGCTAGAACAGCACGCTCATGAACGCGCCGATCTCCTGGAAGCCGACACGGTGGTACGTCGCCCGGGCCGGAGTGTTGAAGTCGTTGACGTAGAGGCTGACGAGCGGGGCGATGTCGGCGAGGGCGTAGCGCATGACGGCCACCATGCCCGGGGCCGCCAGCCCCTGTCCCCGGTACTCGGGGGCGACCCACACCCCCTGGACCTGGCAGGCCTGCCGGGTGGCGGCGCCGATCTCGGCCTTGAAGACGACCTTGCCGTTCTGGTCGAGACGGGCGAACGAACGGCCGGTGCCGACCAGTTCGGCCACCCGCGCCTGGTAGAGCAGGCCGCCGTCACCGGCGAGCGGTGAGACGCCCACCTCCTCGGTGAACATCGCCACGCACGCCGGCATGATCGTTTCCATCTCGTCCTTGCGGATGCGGCGGACGTACGGATCCGGGGCGATGTCGGCGGGGAGGCGGTCGGTGACCATCAGGGGCTGGTGGGCGCGGACCTCGCGGGCCGGGCCCCAGCTGGGTTCGAGCAGCCGCCACAGCTGGGCGGTGGCCTCGACGGGGCCGACGATCGAGGAGCAGCGGCGGCCGGCCCTTCGCGCACGGTCCGCGAAGCCGCGGACGGCACGGGGGGTGGCGCAGATCGGGACCAGGTTGGCGCCCGCGTAGCAGAGGGACCGCAGCATGCCGTCCTCGTACCAGCCCCACATCTCGCCGCCGAGCCGCCAGGGGTCGAGGCCCGCGACCTGTACCCGGGACGCGACGAATGCGTTCGCGACCGGGTCGCGGTCGAGGACGGCGAGCGCGGCGTCCAGGTCACTCGGTTCGAGGACCCTGGTGGTGGTCTGGGTCAACACGTGCGGGGGCCTCACCATACGGTCTGCTGATCTCCGCACTGTACCTGGCGAGGTTGTGGCTCGCCGCCCCTTGTACCGGCCTGGGCTTCGGCCGCGGGCCGGTGAGAGCGGTTCTCCACGCCCCTCGGGCGGGGCTGCGCCCCGGAAACCCCACCGGCCCCGAGTTGCTTGTCTGCGGGTGGGTGGGGGCTGGGCGCGCAGTTCCCCGCGCCCCTTGGGGCGGGGCTGCGCCCCCAATTCCCCGCGCCCCTTGGGGCGGGGCTGCGCCCCGAATTCCCCGCCCGCCCCGAGTTGCCTGTCTGCGGGTGCGCGGGGGCCCGGCGCGCAGTTCCCCGCGCCCCCGAGGCGGGGCTGCGCCCCGGATGCGCCGTCTGTCCGGAGTTGCCTGTCTGCGGGTGCGCGGGGGCCGGGCGCGCAGTTCCCCGTGCCCCTGAAAGCCCTGAGTCGCCCGGCGTTCGAGAGCGAGGGCCGTTCCGGCATCCAGTCCGGCCCGCGCCTTTCAGCCCGTCCGGCGTTTGAGGACGAGGCCGTTCAGGCCGATGCGGGGGTCCAGGGGGCGCAGCGCCCCTGGCGGGGGCGAAGGGGCGGAGCCCCTGGGGTAGGGACGGGTAGGGGCGGCGGGGGCGAGGACCCGGTGGTTCCGCCCGTGGATCAGCCTGCCACCGACACCGAAGGCTCGCCGGAGGCGATGCCGTCGGCCTCCATCTGCTCGGCGAGCTTCATCGCTTCCTCGATGAGCGTCTCGACGATCTTCGACTCGGGGACCGTCTTGATGACCTCGCCCTTGACGAAGATCTGCCCCTTGCCGTTGCCGGAGGCGACGCCGAGGTCGGCCTCGCGGGCCTCGCCCGGACCGTTCACGACGCAGCCCATGACGGCGACGCGGAGGGGGACCTCCATGCCGGTGAGACCGGCGGTGACCTCTTCCGCCAGCTTGTACACGTCGACCTGGGCACGCCCACAGGACGGGCAGGAGACGATCTCCAGGCCGCGCTGCTTGAGGTTCAGCGACTCCAGGATCTGGAGACCGACCTTGACCTCCTCGGCGGGCGGCGCCGACAGGGACACCCGGATCGTGTCGCCGATGCCCTCGGAGAGCAGCGCTCCGAACGCCACCGCCGACTTGATCGTGCCCTGGAAGGCGGGGCCCGCCTCCGTCACACCGAGGTGCAGGGGGTAGTCGCACGCCGCCGCCAGCTGGCGGTAGGCGTTGACCATGACCACCGGGTCGTTGTGCTTGACCGAGATCTTGATGTCCCGGAAGTCGTGCTCCTCGAAGAGGGACGCCTCCCAGAGGGCGGACTCGACGAGCGCCTCGGGGGTCGCCTTGCCGTACTTCTGCAGGAGCCGCCTGTCGAGCGAGCCCGCGTTGACGCCGATCCGGATCGGGGTGCCGGTGTCCTTCGCGGCCCGCGCGATCTCCTTGACCTGGTCGTCGAACTGCTTGATGTTGCCGGGGTTCACACGGACGGCCGCGCAGCCGGCGTTGATCGCCGCGAAGACATACTTCGGCTGGAAGTGGATGTCCGCGATGACCGGGATCTGGGACTTGCGGGCGATCGTGGCGAGCGCGTCGGCGTCGTCCTGGGTCGGGCAGGCCACCCGCACGATCTGGCAACCGGAGGCCGTCAGCTCGGCGATCTGCTGCAGCGTGGCGCCGATGTCCGACGTACGCGTGGTCGTCATCGACTGCACCGAGACGGGTGCGTCTCCACCCACGGCCACGGTTCCGACCTGGATCTGCCGGCTCTTCCGACGCTCGGCGAGCTTGGTCGGAACGGACGGCATGCCGAGAGAAATCGCAGTCATCTGCTGTGCAACCCCAAGTTGTGGATCAAGGTCCCGGAATCGTGGGCTCCAGGCTCCGAGATTACGGCACCGGCGCACGCCCGAGCACATCACGCCCCTAAACCCACCCAACGGATGGCGGCCGGACACCCAGGGTGTCCGGCCGCCACGAACGGTGTCCTGCCAAGAGACCGTCTAGGAGATTTTCACCGGGTTAACAACGTCCGCGATGAGGACGAGGATCGTGAAGCAGACGAAGATTCCGGCCACCACATAGGCCACCGGCATCAGCTTCGCCACGTCGAACGGGCCCGGGTCCGGCCGCCTCAGCACCTTCGCCGCGTTCCGCCGCAGCGACTCCCACAGCGCGCCCGCGATGTGACCGCCGTCGAGCGGGAGCAGCGGGAGCATGTTGAACAGGAACAGGGAGAGGTTGAAGCCCGCGACCAGCAGCAGCATCATCGCGACCTGCTGCGATGCCGGGATGTCGAGGGTGAAGACATCACCGCCGATACGGGCCGCGCCGACCACGCCCATCGGGGAGTCCGCCTTGCGCGGGCCGTCGCCGAAGGCCGCGTTCCACAGGTCGGGGATCTTGGCGGGCAGCGAGACCAGCGACTCGACGCCGTTCTGCATCATGTCGCCCATGCGGTTCACGGACTGGCCGAACGACTGCTGGACGATGCCGGAGGCGGGCGTGAAGCCGAGGAAGCCGGCGTACACGTACTTGCCCTCGACATAGCCGCCGTTGCCGTCGGTCTTGCTGACCTGGTTCTTGATCAGGTGAGCGGTCAGGTCGACCTTCTGGCCGCCCCGCTCAACGGTGAGCGTGACGTCCTTGCCGGGGTTGGAGCGGATGTCGGACTGCAGCGCCGCCCAGTCGTCGATCGCCTTGCCGTTGAACGCGACGATCTTGTCGCCGCCCTTGAGCCCGGCGGCCTTGGCGGGCGCGGCCTGGTCGCTCGTCGCGCACTTCGACCGGTTCTCGCTCTGCTGGATGACACAGTCCGAGACCTTGCCGACCGTGGTCGTCTGGGTCTGCACGCCGAACGTCATCATCACGCCGAGGAAGATCGCGACGGCCAGGACGAGGTTCATGAACGGGCCCGCGAACATCACGATCACGCGCTTCCACGGCTTGCGCGTGTAGAAGAGGCGGGTCTCGTCGCCGGGCTGGAGCTCCTCGAAGGCGGCCGACCTGGCGTCCTCGATCATGCCCCGGAAGGGGGAGGTGGAGCGCGCCTCGATCCGGCCGTCCGGGCCGGGCGGGAACATCCCGATCATGCGGATGTAGCCGCCGAGCGGAACCGCCTTCACCCCGTACTCGGTGTCGCCCTTCTTCCGTGACCAGATGGTCGGCCCGAAGCCGACCATGTACTGCGGCACCCGGATACCGAAGAGCTTGGCCGTCGACAGATGTCCCAGCTCGTGCCAGGCGATCGAGATGAGCAGGCCGACCGCGAAGACGACTATGCCGAGAATCATCATCAGGGTCGTCATGCACGAGCCTCCGCGGTTGTCGTCTGTGCCATTGGTGCTGTCCGTGCCGTCTGTGCGGTCAGTTCACGGGCCCGGGCGCGTGCCCAGGTCTCCGCTTCGAGGACGTCCGCCACCGTCAGGGAAGTTCCCGTTCCGGGTGTGCCGTGTTCCTCAACCACCCGGGTGACGGTCTCCATGATCCCGTTGAACGGCAGGGCGCCGTTCAGGAACGCGTCCACGCACTCCTCGTTGGCGGCATTGAACACCGCCGGGGCCGTGCCCGCGAGCTGCCCCACGTGCCGGGCGAGCCCGACGGAGGGGAACGCGTCGTTGTCGAGCGGGAAGAACTCCCAGCTCGACGCCTTGGTCCAGTCGAAGGCGGGCGCCGCGTCCGGGACGCGTTCGGGCCAGCCGAGACCGATGGCGATCGGTCCCCGCATGTCGGGGGGCGTCGCCTGGGCCAGTGTCGATCCGTCTGTGTACTCAACCATCGAGTGGACATACGACTGCGGGTGCACGACCACCTCAATCCGATCGAAGGGAATGTCGTAGAGGAGGTGCGCCTCGATGACTTCCAGCCCCTTGTTGACCAAGGTCGCGGAGTTGATGGTGATCACCGGGCCCATGGCCCAGGTGGGGTGCGCGAGCGCCTCGGCGGGAGTGACGTTCGCCAGCTCCGCCTTCGTACGCCCCCGGAAGGGTCCGCCGGAGGCGGTCACGACCAGCTTGCGCACATCGGCGCGCGTACCGGCCGCCAGCGCCTGGAAGAGCGCCGCGTGCTCGGAGTCGACCGGGATGATCTGGCCGGGCTTGGCCAGCGCCTTCACCAGCGGGCCGCCGACGATGAGCGATTCCTTGTTGGCGAGCGCGAGGGTGCGGCCCGCTTCCAGGGCGGCGAGGGTGGGGGCGAGGCCGATGGAGCCGGTGATGCCGTTGAGGACCGTGTGACAGTCGGAGGCGGCGAGCTGCGTGGCGGCGTCCGCGCCGGCCAGGATCTCGGGAAGGGTCTCGCCGGGTGCGTACTCGGCCGTGAGCGCCTCCCGCAGCGCCGGTACGACGTCCTCGCGCGCGACCGCGACCGTGCGTACGCGCAGCCGGTGGGCCTGCTCCGCGAGCAGTCCGACCCTGCCGCCGGCGGCGGAGAGCGCGGTGACCCGGAACCGGTCGGGGTTGCGCAGCACGAGGTCGATGGCCTGGGTGCCGATCGAGCCGGTGGAGCCGAGGATCACGACGTCCCGGACTCCGTCCACGGGGTCGAAGACGAGATGCGGATCAGCGAGGGGGGCTGGACTGTCGCTCATCCCCCCATTGTGGCCGCTGCGCGACCCGCGCAGGACAGGGCTCCCCACTTCTCCTCTCTTCTCTCCCCTCTGCGTCTCCTCTCTGCGCCTCTCTTCCGGCCCCATTAGCACCCCGACGTACCGGAGGAAGCGAAATCACCCTTTGTGAAACCCGCGTGAAGATCATGTGATAGCACTTCATGCACGTCGTCACTCTCACTGGCCGGTGGACGACCGGCCGGGGGGCGACACCCTGGGGGGTTCTCATGCGGATACGCGCTGCCCTGCCCGCGCTCGCGGGCGCCGTGGCACTGACGGGCACGTTCCTTCTCAGCACTCCGGCGCAGGCGGCCGGCGGTGTGACCATCTACCACGTCTGGTTCGACAGCCCCGGTTCGGACAACCGCTCCAACGCGAGCCTCAACGCCGAGTGGGTGCAGATCAAGAACACCAGTTCAACGGCGATCTCGCTCAAGGGCTGGATCCTGAAGGACGTCTCGAACCACAGGTACACCTTCCCGAACGTGAAGATCGGGGCGCACAAGACCATGAAGGTGCACACGGGCAGCGGTAGGGACACCGCGGGGGACAAGTACCAGAACCGCCGCGCCTACGTCTGGAACAACACCAGCGACACCGCCACGCTCACCAAGGCGAACGGCGGCAAGGTCGACGCGTGCTCGTGGACGACGCGGGACCCCAGCGACAAGTACTGCTAGCCCCCGCCGCCGCTGCGGGCCCCCGCGTCCTCACCGCTTGCGGCGGCGCCGCGCCTTGGACCTGCCGGGGTGCGCGCCGCCGCGTGAGGGCGCGGCGGCCTGCGCGGGAGCTGCCTCGGACGCAGTCGCGGGCGCGTCGGCGTCCGCCGCGGCGAAGTCGCCCTCGGCCACACGCTCCGCGGTGTCCATGGTGGGGGCCGTGAAGTGCAGGTCCTCGACCCGGTCGCGGCGTTCGAGGGTCCCTGGCGCACCGCCGGAGGCGTCCAGGTTGAAGACGTAGCCGACGGACTCCTCCTTGATGGCGTCGGTCATCGCGCCGTACATGTCGAAGCCCTCGCGCTCGTACTCGACGATGGGTTCCCGGCCGAGCGTCCAGCGCAGACCGATGCCGTCGCGGAGGTAGTCCATCTCGTAGAGGTGCTCGCGCCATTTGCGGTCGAGGACGTTGAGGACGACCAGGCGTTCGAGGTCGCGCAGGGCCTCGGTGCCGAGTTCGGCCTCACGGTCCTCGTAGCGGTCGTGGATGTCCCCGGTCACGGCATCGACCAGGTCGTCGCAGGTGAGGTTCGCGCGGTCGCCGCCCGCCTCCTCCAGGCCCTCGATCGTGACCCGTACCGGATAGAGCTGTTTGAAGGCGCCCCAGAGCCGCTCCAGGTCCCATTCCTCGGGGAAGCCCTCGCTGGTCTCCTGTTCGATGTACGCCCGCACGGTGTCGTCCATGAAGTGCAGGAGCTGTTCGCCCAGGTCCTCCCCCGCCAGGACGCGGCGGCGCTCGGCGTAGATGAGGGTGCGCTGCCGGTTGAGCACCTCGTCGAACTTCAGGACGTCCTTGCGGGACTCGAAGTGCTGCTGCTCGACCTGGGCCTGGGCGGAGGCGATGGCGCGGGTGACCATCTTGTTCTCGATGGGGATGTCGTCGGGGACGTTCGCCATGGCCATCACGCGGTCCACGACCTGGGCGCGGAACAGGCGCATCAGGTCGTCCTCCAGGGAGAGGTAGAAGCGGGAGGCGCCGTTGTCGCCCTGGCGCCCCGAGCGCCCGCGCAGCTGGTTGTCGATACGGCGGGACTCGTGGCGCTCGGTGCCCAGCACATAGAGCCCGCCGAGCT
This sequence comes from Streptomyces olivochromogenes, assembly GCF_001514115.1. GTDB lineage: Bacteria > Actinomycetota > Actinomycetes > Streptomycetales > Streptomycetaceae > Streptomyces > Streptomyces olivochromogenes. Next base: position 404,889 of record NZ_KQ948457.1, on the reverse strand, counting down.
CCTTGACCTCCTCGTACGCCGCCCCGACCGCGGCGGTGACGCGCTCGCGCACCTCGCGGCAGGCGTCGGGGTGCTCCTCCTCGGTGAGTTCGCTCTTCTCCAGCTCGGCCGCTATGAGGGACTCGGGATTGCCGCCGAGCATGATGTCGGTGCCGCGGCCCGCCATGTTGGTGGCGACGGTGACGGCGCCCTTGCGGCCCGCCTGGGCCACGATCTGGGCCTCGCGCTGGTGGTTCTTGGCGTTGAGCACCTCGTGCCGGATACCGCGTTTCCTGAGCAGCGCGGAGAGCAGTTCGGACTTCTCCACCGATGTGGTGCCGACGAGGATCGGCTGCCCCTGGGCGTGCCGCTCGGCGATGTCCTCCACGATCGCGGCGTACTTGGCGTCCACGGTGCGGTAGATCTGGTCGGGGTCGTCGGTGCGCCTGGGGGGCCGGTTGGTCGGGATCGGCACGACCTGGAGCTGGTAGATCTGGTGGAACTCGGCCGCCTCCGTCATCGCCGTGCCGGTCATGCCGGCGAGCTTCTCGTAGAGGCGGAAGAAGTTCTGCAGGGTGATCGTGGCGAGGGTCTGGTTCTCGTCCTTGATCGTCACCCCTTCCTTCGCCTCGATCGCCTGGTGCAGCCCCTCGTTGTAGCGGCGGCCCGCGAGGATGCGGCCGGTGTGCTCGTCGACGATCAGCACCTCGCCGTCCACGACCACGTAGTCCTTGTCCCTCTTGAAGTGCTCCTTGGCCTTCAGGGCGTTGTTGAGGTGCCCGATGAGGGAGGTGTGGTCGGACTCGTACAGGCTCTCGATGCCGAGCTGGTCCTGGAGGTACTCGACGCCCCGGTCCAGGATCGCGACGGTGCGCTTCTTGGGGTCGTACTCGTAGTCGTGCGTGGCCCGCAGCGCCGCCAGTTCCTCCTTCTCGGCCGGCCGGGTGAAGAGCTCCTCCTGGACGCGGACGCCCTTCATCCGTCGTACGAGCCCCGCGAACGCCTCGTACCACTGGGTGGGCTGGTCGGCGGGGCCGGAGATGATCAGCGGGGTGCGGGCCTCGTCGATGAGGATGGAGTCGGCCTCGTCGACGATCGCGAAATGGTGGCCGCGCTGCACGAGTTCGTCCCTCGACCAGGCCATGTTGTCGCGCAGGTAGTCGAAGCCGAACTCGGTGTTGGTGCCGTAGGTGATGTCGCAGGCGTACTGGGCGCGGCGTACGGCGGGCGTCGACTCGGACTTGATGACACCGACGGTCAGGCCCAGGAAGCGGTAGGCGCGGCCCATCCACTCGGCGTCGCGCTCGGCGAGGTAGTCGTTGACCGTGACGAGGTGGACTCCCTTGCCTGCCAGGGCGTTCAGATAGACGGGGAGGGTGGCGACGAGGGTCTTGCCCTCCCCCGTCTGCATCTCCGCGATGTTGCCGAGGTGCAGCGCCGCGCCGCCCATCACCTGGACGTCGAAGTGACGCATGCCCAGGGTGCGCCGGGCCGCCTCGCGCATCGTGGCGAAGGCCTCCGGCAGCAGGTCGTCCAGGCTCTCACCGTCGGCGTGGCGCTGTTGGAACTCCGGAGTGAGGGACTGGAGTTCCTCGTCGGACAGGGCCCTGAACTCCTCGTCCAGGGAGTTGACCTGATCGACGACGCGCTGGAGCCTGCGCAGCACCCGGCCCTCACCGGCTCGCATGATCCTGCCGGTGATGACGTCCAGACCTTTGCCCGGCATAGGAATTCCCCCAGAACTAAACGGCGTCCGCGAGCAGCCGAATCCAGTGATTGGCTCGTTGCAGAATGTGGACGCCCTGCTGATTCGCTTTGATCACTTCGCGCAGGACGGGATCGTCGACCACGTCCAGCGCGCTCTTGAAGAGTTGCTGGATGACGGGCCGTTCGCCCGGCCGTCCGGCGTCCAGCAGACCGTCGACGTCACGGAGGTCGATGCGCCGGATCCGTACGGTGTCGAAGGAGGGCACCGGAGGGCGCGGCTCCGTGTCGACCAGGGCGAGCGCGCAGTCGTTGAGGAGAACCGCGAGGGCGTCGCGGTGCGCCTCGAAGGTCTCGGGCGCGATGTCGCGCAGCTTCTGCGCCAGCGGCCGCACTTCCTTGCGGACGGTCCGCAGGGCCCGTACGAGATCCGGTTCGTCGAGCTGGAGCCGGGCCTCGGCGCGGGCGCGCGTCAGCTGCGCGGAAAGGCCGTGACCGTGTTCTTCCCCGATTCCTTGGCGCATCTGCCGTCCCCGTTCGCCATTCTCCTCATTGTTGACGCACATATTCGGTGCGGCAAGCGGCGGAATGGCGAACCGGGACGGCAGTGAATTCCTGGGGAAAAGGTCAGCGAATGGGGCGGTGGACGTTTTCCTTCCGGCTCGGGCCGGGCGTCGCGTCGGCGATCCAGGGGCCTTCCCCGGACGGGTCGATCACGCCCTGCTCCAGCCATTCGTACGTGCCCGCCAGTACGCCCTTGACGACCTTGCGGTCGAGGTCGTCGGTGTTGCTCCACAGGCGGCCGAAGAGTTCGTCGACGCGGATGCGGGACTGGCGGCAGAAGGCGTCGGCGAGCTGGTAGGCCTCGCGGCCGTGCTGCCCGGTGAGGCGCAGGTGTTCGGCGCGCACACAGGCCGCGCTCATCGCGAAGAGCTCGGCGCCGATGTCGACGATCCGGCCCAGGAAGCCCTGCTTGGTCTCCATCCGGCCCTGCCAGCGGGACATGGCGTAGAAGGTGGAGCGGGCGAGCTTGCGGGCGTTGCGCTCGACGTAGCGCAGATGCGGGGAGAGATCCACGTGCCGGTTGAACTCGCCGTACGAGCGGGGGAGTTGACCTGGGCCCGCGACCAGTTTGGGCAGCCACTTGGCGTAGAAGACACCCGCGTTCGCGCCCGCCTTCGCCTTGTCCGAGAGGGACTTGTCGGGGTCGATGAGGTCACCGGCGACCGACAGGTGGGCGTCGACGGCCTCGCGGGCGATCAGCAGGTGCATGATCTCCGTGGAACCCTCGAAGATCCGGTTGATGCGCAGGTCGCGCAGGATCTGCTCGGCGGGCACCGCGCGCTCGCCGCGCGCCGCCAGCGACTCGGCGGTCTCGAAGCCGCGGCCACCGCGGATCTGGACGAGTTCGTCGGCCATCAGACAGCCCATCTCGGAGCCGTACAGCTTGGCGAGGGCGGCCTCGATGCGGATGTCGTTGCGGTTCTCGTCGGCCATCTGCGACGACAGGTCGACGACGGCTTCGAGGGCGAAGGTGGTGGCCGCGATGAAGGAGATCTTCGCGCCGACGGCCTCGTGGAGGGCGACCGGCTTGCCCCACTGCTCACGGGCCGCCGACCACTCGCGGGCGATCTTCAGACACCACTTGCCCGCGCCGACGCACATGGCGGGCAGCGAGAGGCGGCCGGTGTTGAGGGTGGTGAGGGCGATCTTCAGGCCCGCACCCTCCGGGCCGATCCGGTTCGCCGCGGGGACCCGGACCTGGTGGAAACGGGTGACGCCGTTCTCCAGGCCGCGCAGCCCCATGAAGGAGTTGCGGTTCTCGACGGTGATGCCCTCCGAGCCGGCCTCCACCACGAACGCCGTGATGCCGCCCTTGTGACCCTCGGACTTCGGGACGCGCGCCATGACGACCAGCAGATCGGCGACGACGCCGTTGGTCGTCCAGAGCTTCACCCCGTCGAGGACGTAGTCGTCGCCGTCCGGGACGGCGCTCGTGGCCAGCCGCGCCGGGTCGGATCCCACGTCCGGCTCGGTGAGGAGGAAGGCCGAGATGTCGGTGCGGGCGCAGCGCGGCAGGAAGACGTCCTTCTGCTCCTGGGTGCCGAAGAGCTTCAGGGGCTGCGGTACGCCGATCGACTGGTGCGCGGACAGCAGGGCGCCGATCGCCGGGTTCGCGGAGCCGACGAGGGCGAGCGCCTTGTTGTAGTACACCTGGGTGAGGCCGAGGCCTCCGTACTTGGTGTCGATCTTCATGCCGAGGGCGCCGATGTCCTTGAGGCCGTCGATGACCTCGTCGGGGATCTGTGCGTCGCGCTCGATGCGGGCCGAGTCGATCTTCGTCTCGCAGAAGTCGCGCAGCTTGGCGAGGAACTCCTCGCCGCGCTGTACGTCGTCCTCGGCGGGCATGGGGTGCGGGTGGATGAGGTCGAGGCGGAAGCGGCCGAGGAACAGTTCCTTGGCGAAGCTGGGCTTGCGCCAGTCCTGTTCGCGGGCCGCCTCCGCGACCTGTCGTGCCTCACGTTCAGTGACGGTGGGCTGGTGGGGTGTTGCGGACATGAGGCTCACCTCGCCGCGCATAGGGATCTTGGGGACCTTCGTTACTGATCGGTGCTACTCGATCGTATTTACCCGAATACAGGTGACCCCACCAGTCCTGGCGCGCGTTCGCGTGAACGCGTACCCCTGAGGTTTGAACCGATGCCGGCTGATACCGGTCGATCTCAGCCGATGTCGACGGAGTACGCCTTGGTGTCCAGCCGTCCCGAACCGCGGAAGACCTCGCTGCCCGACTCGATGCCGGAGAGGTACTTGTCGTTGCCGAGCAGCTTGCGGCGGACCAGGGCCTGGGTGAAGTCGTCGAGGTCGAGGGAGGCCTTGGTGGTGTTGGCGCGGCGGACGAAGGAGTACACCTTCCAGCCGATGTCGCCCTGGTAGATGTCCCACATGGCGCCGTCGAGGCTCACACTGCCGTACTTGGTGCCGAGGGGGCCCGCACCGCCCTGCCGGTTGAGCCAGACCATGATTTCGTCGGTGGGCTGGTCCTGCCAGTCCGCGTCGCCCCTGGCGTGCAGCCACAGGTCGTACGCGACGTTCATCGTGCCGGGGTTGGAACCGACCGAGAACTCCCAGCTGGTTTTGACCGGCTTGCGGTCGCCGACCCGGACGGGCAGTTCGGTGGCCGCCTTGTCGGTCTTCCAGCCCCAGTGCCAGCCGAGCACGGTACTGGCGTACGACTTGACGCTGTTCTCCTTGCCGGCCTTGCTGCTCCAGGTGTAGTTCGTGCCCCAGCCGATGGTGTCGCCGGAGCGCGAGGTGTCCCAGACGCACTGGGTGCCTGTGCCGTCGTCCTGCCCCCAGAGGTTGTTGTTGACGTAGTACTTGCCCATCGTGACGGTGTCGAAGGCGCCGCACTTCTTGCTGGCCTCACCCGCCTGGGCGACGGTGACGCCCGCGGCGGCCGCGAGCGCCACCGTTCCCGCGAGCATCGTCTTCGCCTTCTTGGACAGGCGCGGTCGGCGGTGTTGCATCGGGGGGGTCCTTCCGGAAAGCGGTCTGCGTACGCCTTCTCAGTGACCACCGGTCCGCAAAAGGTTGCCGCCGCGTGGCGAAGTCCGGCGCGGGAAACGGACCGGCGCACGACACTGGAAACACGCCCGAGCACGGCACGGCGAACGCGCCGCCGCGCGGCACGACAACGGCTTCCGACCCGCACCGCAAGAATCGCGTCGAAGCGCTTCGACAACCTATGGACACCCACCACCCGTCGAGCTACTGTCGAGCCACCCTCACACGCCCTTATCCGCAATGCGCACTGTCGAAGCGCTTCACACAATGCTTGGAGAGCTGGATGGTCACCCTCGCCGAGGTCGCCCAGCACGCCGGAGTCTCGGCGAGCACGGTGAGCTATGTCCTCAGCGGCAAGCGGTCCATCTCCGCGGGCACCCGGCAGCGGGTCGAGCGGAGCATCCAGGAGCTCGGATACCACCCGAACGCGGGCGCCCGGGCCCTGGCGAGCAGCCGGTCCAACATCATCGCGCTGATGGTTCCGCTCCGTACCGACATGTACGTACCCGTGATGATGGAGATCGCCATCGCGGTGGCGACCCACGCCCGCACGCATGGCTATGACGTGCTCCTGCTCACCGGCGAGGAGGGTCCCGACGCCGTGCGCCGCGTCACCGGCAGCGGGCTCGCCGACGCGATGATCCTGATGGACGTGGAGCTCGACGACGGACGGCTCCCGCTGCTGCGCCAGACGGACCAGCCCTCCGTACTGATCGGCCTGCCCGCCGACACCTCCGGCCTGACCTGCGTCGATCTCGACTTCGGCGCGACAGGCGCGCTGTGCGCCGAGCACCTCGCGCTGCTGGGCCACCGTGACATCGCTGTCATCGGCGAGGCCCCCGCGGTCTACGAGCGGCACACCGGCTTCGCCGAGCGCACCCTCGACGGACTCCGGTCCCGTTCGAGGGAGTTGGGCCTGCGCGTGCTGCACCGCCCCTGCGAGGGCGGGTACGACGCGATGGCCCTGACCCTCGCCCGCATCCTCGACGAGCGCCCCGGCACCACGGGCTTCGTCGTACAGAACGAGTCCGCGGTCGAGCCGCTGCTCGCGCTGCTGCGCCAGCAGGGCCGGGCCGTCCCCGAGGACGTGTCGGTGATCGCGATCTGCCCGGACCAGGTCGCGACACAGGCCTCGGTGCGGCTGACCTCGGTCGCCATCCCGGCGCAGGAGATGGGCCGGCTCGCCGTGGAGCATCTGATCGCCAAGCTGGAAGGGCACGGCAAGGACGAAGTCGTGCTCATCGCACCCGAGTTGACGGTACGGGCGAGCACGGGCCCGGCGCCGACCGCCGCCTGACCCGGGGCCCGGCCACACCACTCCCCGCCCCACCCTTCACCGCACCCCACCGCATCACAGCGCACCGCATCACACCGCACTGCCCCAGCCCCAGCGTCGTGCCCTCCTCGCCGGGCACCCCCATGTCTGCATGCCTGCATTCCTTATGTCTGCATTCCTTCAGGAGCGCCCCCGTGAATCAGCCTGCCGAAAACCAGACCCAGTCAGGCGCAGTCAGCCTCGCGCAGTCCTCCCCGACCGTCGGCACGTTCCGTGAGCGGGACGGCGCGCTGGAGTGGAGCGGCCGTCAGGAGACCGTCCGTATCGAGCCCTGGGGCCCGGACGCGGTCCGGGTCCGCGCGCGCCTGGGCGGCCCGGTCCTCGAAGGCCTCCCCGGCGCGCTCCTCGACGAGCCGCAGGTGACCGAGAGCACCGTCAAGATCCAGGACGGCGAGGGCCGGTTGACGGTCGGCGCGCTGACCGTCGAGGTCGACGCCGAGGGTCAGGTCCGCTTCCTCCGCACGGCCGACGGCACGGAACTCCTCGCCGAGGAGCGCGCCCACTTCTGGTGGCCCGGCCCGCGCCTCTACACCCCGATCGGCAACGGCCACCACCGCCTGGAGCAGCGCTTCGCCGCGTACGAGGGCGAGAAGCTGTACGGCCTCGGCCAGCACCAGCACGGGCTGTTCGACCAGAAGGGCGCGGTCCTGGACCTGATCCAGCGCAACGCCGAGGTCACCGTCCCGGTGCTCACCTCCAGCCGCGGCTACACCTTCCTGTGGAACTCCCCCGCGATCGGCCGGGTCGAGCTCGCGGGCAACGGCACCCGCTGGGTCGCCGACTCCGCCAGCCAGCTCGACTACTGGATCACCGCGGGCACCCCGGCGGACGCCCAGCGCCGTTACAGCGCCGCCACCGGCCGTACGCCGATGCTGCCCGAGTGGGCGGCCGGCTTCTGGCAGTGCAAACTGCGCTACCGCACGCAGGACGAACTCCTCGACGTGGCAAGGGAGTACAAGCGCCGGGGCCTGTCCCTGTCCGCCATCGTCTGCGACTTCTTCCACTGGACCCACCTGGGCGACTGGAAGTTCGACCCGGCCGAGTGGCCGGACCCGGCGGCGATGCAGCGCGAGCTCGCCGAACTCGGCGTCAAGCTGGTCGTGTCCGTGTGGCCGTCGGTCTCCCCGCTGTCCGAGAACCACCCGGTCATGGAGCAGCGCGGCTACTTCATCGGCACCGAGTACGGCCCGATGGCCCACGCGGACTGGCCCGACAAGGAGGTCGCCTCCACCGTCCAGGTGGCGTTCTACGACGCGACGAACCCCGAGGCCCGGGACTTCCTGTGGTCGCGAGTGAAGGACAACTACCTCGACCCGTACGGCATTTCCGCCTTCTGGCTGGACGCCTGCGAGCCGGAGCTGAAGCCGGGCTTCCAGGAGAACCTGCGCTACCACGCGGGTCCGGGTCTGGAGGTCGGCAACCTCTACCCCCGCGAGAACGCCCGCACCTTCTACGAGGGCATGCTCGCGGCGGGCGAGACCGAGGTCGTCACCCTCAACCGCTCGGCGTGGGCGGGCAGTCAGCGCTACGGCGCCGCCCTGTGGTCCGGCGACATCGGCACCGACTTCGCGACCCTGCGCCGCCAGATCGCCGCGGGCCTCAACACCGCGCTCTCCGGCATCCCCTGGTGGAACACCGACATCGGCGGCTTCCACGGCGGCGACCCCGACGACCCGGCGTACCGCGAGGTGATGGTCCGCTGGTTCCAGTTCGGCGCGCTCTCCCCGCTGATGCGCCTGCACGGCTTCCGCGACCCCGGTATGCCGCTGGGCCCGGACATGACCGGCGGTCCGAACGAGGTCTGGTCGTACGGCGAGGAGGCCGGCGCGATCCTGGAGAAGTACCTGCGGCTGCGCGAGCGGCTGAAGCCCTATGTGCTGGACGTCATGCGGGAGGCCCACGAGGAGGGGCTGCCGGTGATGCGCCCGCTGTTCCTGGAGTTCCCCGAGGACCACGCGGCCTGGTCGGTCGACGACTCCTACCTCTTCGGCTCCGACCTCCTGGTCGCGCCGGTGCTCACGGCGGGCGCGACGGTGCGTACGGCGTACCTTCCGGCGGGCGCCCGGTGGACCGACGCGTGGACCGGTGAGACGTACGAGGGCGGCACCGCCGTCACCGTCGACGCCCCGCTGGACCGCATCCCGCTGTTCCTGCGGGACGGGGCACGGCTGCCGGTGGCGGAGTAGCCACGCGCGGCTGGGGGAGGCCGGGCCGGCCTCCCCCACCGCCTGTGACGACACTGTTGCCGGAACTGTGGGCTCCATCACAGCCGAGGCGACCTTGAGCTGCTGGAGTCACCGGATGGTGTACCTACTCCTGCTACTGGTCCCCGGGGGACTGGTCGCGGCCTTCGCCTTCATCGGGTACGGCTTCGGCACCCTCGGCCGGATCGGCCTGCGGCGGGCCGACCGCATGGTGTGGCTGCGCGCCGTCGCCGCCCTCATGGGCGCCGCCACGGCCGTCCTGTACGTGTGGGGCCTGGTCCATCTGGTCGGCGCGGTCATGGACGTGAGGGAGAACGGCGCCGACTCGGAACTGCTGCGGCCCTGTCGTACACCGGGCTGGGAGGAGCGGGCGCAGGACCCCGGCAGCGCCGACTACACGGTGCGCTACCTGCCCATCCGGTTCGTCTGTGAGTCGGAGGACGGTGAGGGCCATGTCACCGACGCCGTTCCCGGCTACCTGAACCCCAGCGTGCTGGGGTTCGCGCTGGCCGGTGCCGGGTGCGCCGGTGCCGCGCGGCTCGTATCGCGACGGCCCGGCCCCCGCGCGACGCGGGAACCGAGCCACTGACACCCCTGGGGCATCGGCACCCCTGGGGCATCGGTCAACTACTGCTGACCGAGAGGCTGTTGGTCACGAAGTCCAGGCCGCCGGACGAGGACGTGATCTCGAAGCCGAACTGGAGGTCGCCGATGGTCACATTGCCGAACCAGCCCTTGGTGTCCTTGATCCACTTGAGGATCGGCAGGACGTCGACGGTGCCGGAGCTGGAGTTCGAGGTGCGCACGAAGGAGAAGACGTCGTTGGATCCGTTGTTGCCCTTGTAGACGGTCCAGGTGTGACCGCCGAGGGTGAGGGTGCCCTGCGAGGTGCCGAGCGGACCGACGGCTCCGGTCTTGTTCACCCAGAGCATGATCTCGTACTTGTAGCCGGTGTCCCAGATGTCGTACGACGTGTTGTACGCGCCGGACGACGGGACCGTGACGTTGTAGTCGCTGGTGAGCGAGCCGAGCGAGGTGATCGACTTGTTGATCACCTTCTTGGCGTTCGGGTACGACTTGATGCCGCCGGTGTTGGGGTGGTTGGCCCAAACCCCCCAGTTGGTACCGGAGTTGGCCCAGATGCATTGGCTGCCCGCGCCGGAGCCCCAGATGTTGTTGTAGAGCGTGTACCCGTTGAGGCTGGTGTTCCCGTACTGCTCGCAGGAGTTCCAGACGGCCGCCTGGGCGGGGGCGGAGGCGAGGCCGACGGTGGCGCCGAGCGCGAGCGCGGGGGCCAGCAGGGCCTTGGCTGCCCTGCCGAGTGTCCGTGTTGCCATGGTGTCCCTTCCATGGGTGGGGGGAACTGCGGGTGCTACTGCGGTCCCAGGGTGAGGACGCAGTCTTCTCCGGCGCTCAGGGAGAGCGGTCGCGCGCCGGCGGAAGTCCTGAGATCGATCCGCGTGCTGCGGGTGGGGCGGATGACGGCCGTGCGCTCCTCCGGGCTCCAGGTCAGGTCGACCTCGGCGCCGAAGCGGGTGCGGATGCCGTGGAGCCGGCCGCTCGGGTACGCCGTGGGGAGCGCGGGGAAGAGGACCAGCCGGCCGGGCGTGGAGTGGACGAGCATCTCGATGAGCACGGCGGGGAGCGTGTGGGCGGCGTCCGCGTTGTAGACGTGCCGGTTCGGGTAGTGGCCGCTCATCAGGGAGACATGGAAGAAGTCACCGGCCAGGACGTTGTCGAGGGCCCCCGCCACCCGCTCCGCGTCCCGTAGCCGGGCCGCCACCAGGGCGTGGTGGAGGTGGCCGTGCGCGGAGTCGTTCTCGGAGCCGCGCAGCGCGAGGGCGCGGTGGGCCGCCGCGGCGAGCTCGGGGGTGTCGTACGGGTTGATCTCGTCGAGCGGCCAGACGCCGTAGAGGTGGCTGAGGTGCCGGTGGTCGTAGGTGTCGTCGAGGCCGGGCCGGGCCCACTCGGCGAGTGCCCCGTCGGCGTTGACGCGGTGCGGCGGCAGCCGGTCGGCGAGCGCGCGCCAGCGCTCGGCGTCGGGTCCTGGGTGGTGGTCGGCGGCCGTGCGGAGGGCGTGGCGCGCCGCGGAGAGGTCCATGGCGGCGTTGAGGGTGATCCAGCGCGCGGTGGCGGGCCGGTTCTCCGGCGAGTACGACGGCACGATCACGACGTGGCCGTTCTCGTCGGTCCGGGTGAGGAAGTCCTCGTAGAACCGCGCCACTTCGGCGAGCGCGGCGGCCAGGCGCGGGTCACGTGCGCCGCGCGTCTCGTCGTGGTCCACGAGGGGTTTCAGCAGCCAGTCGGCGCCCGCGGTCCACACGTGCAGCGGGTACTCGCGGCTGAGGTGGTAGATGTGCCCTGACTCGCCGTCGGTGTGCGCGGGGGCGACGACGCCCCGGGTGCCGAAGATCGCCCGGGCGTTGTCGCGCCAGTGCGGCAACTGGCCGTGGATCAGGGCGGCATGGGCCTCGGACACCTCCGGGAGCGCCGCCGCGGCGGCCGACGCCGTCTGGAGATTGACGTTGGCGTCGGTGGTGAAGGCCCCCGACCAGGCGGTGTCCCAGTCGCCGGTCCACAGCCCGGTCAGCCGTGGCGGCAGCATTCCGGCGGCGGACAGCAGGTGGTAACGACCGGCCGCGAAGAGCCGTTCGAGCAGGGCGGGGCTCTTCGGACGGCGGACCAACTCCGATCCCGGTAGCGCCCGTTCGGCCGGTTCGGCGCCCAGCTCAAGGCCCGCCCGCAGGTAGGCGGGGCGGTGCAGGGCGGTGTGCCGGGCGAGAAGACGGCCGTACGCGTCCGCGTCGCCCTCGGGCAGCAGGGCGCGCAGCTCACGGGCCTCGGCGAGCGTGTCCCACTCCCCCTCGTGCCGCCGTACCCGCGTGAGCAGCAGCACCGAACGCGCGCCCTCGACCCGTATCCCGGGCGGCGCGGTGAGCGTCCGGCCCCCGGTGACCACGGCGAGCGTCACCCCGGTGTACGCCCGCTCGCTGCCCGGATAGCGGGCCCGCAGGGTGAGGAGAGCGCCTTCGGGCGTGCGCACGCAACCGTGCCCCACCGCCAAGTCGGCGGGCACGCCCGGCAGTCGGTGGTCGAGCGTCACGTCGACGGTGAGGTCGGCCTCCGTCACGTACTGGACGATGACGTCGTCCGCGCGCGACACGAAGACCTCGCTGCGCCGGCCCCCGCACTCGGCGCGGACGACACCAGTGGTGAAGTCGACCTCTCGCCGGTAGGTGCGCGGCTCCCGTTGCGCCCCGCGCAGCCGCACCTGGAAGGCCGGGTGGAAGGGCTGCACCCACAGCAGCGGTCGCCCGTCGGTGAAGTCCTCCCCGGCGTCGACGTCACCGGCCAGCAACCGGTCCTGGACGCTCTTCAGCCGTTCGGCCAGCTCGGGCGGCCGGGCGTGTTCACTGCCGTTCGGGCGGACCAGGGAGTGGTGGTTGACGATGACCCGGTCGTCGTTCGGATCGCCGAACACCATGACGCCGTGCCGGCCGTTCCCGCTCAGGAAGGCGTCCTCCCAGCGGGCGGCGGGGGCGGGCTCCCAGGTGCCGTGGACGGGAGCGTGGGTGGAGCCGCGGACCAGAGCGTCCGTGGGGCCGTTGGCGGGCTCCGCCGCGGAGCCGCCCGCGGGCTCGTTCATGGCGCCGCCTCCAGTACGACGACCCCGTACCGCCCCAGCTCCACGGCATCGACGACGTCCTCGCCGGTCAGCAGGTCGCGGTGGCGTCCCGGCACCGGCACGGTCACCGTGTCCCGTCCGTGGTGGAGCAGGAACAGCAGTTCGCCCCGGCGTACCGCCTCCACGTCCGCCGGGAGATGGTCGAGTGGCGGCCGTACGCCCGCGTCCTCGGCGATCCCGGCGAGCAGCGGCCACAGCGCCTCGGGCTCGGGGAGGGTGGACAGGTACCAGGCGCGGCCCTTGCGCAGTACGGCCGGAAGACCGTCCAGCTCACCACCCTTGTACGGGACGACCGCGTAGGTGTCGTCCGCGGCCTCGATCTCCTCGGACCACAGCGTGCCGCGAAAGCCCTCGGCCTCGACCTTCTCGTCGGCGTCCAGCGGCCACCACTCGTGCAGGGTGCGGATGCCGAAGAGTGCGCGCAGCCGCTCGTCCATGCCGCCGGGCCGCACCCGGTCGTCCTGGTCGGCGACGCCGGTCAGGAAGCCGGAGACGAGGGTGCCTCCGCCGCGTACGTACCCGACGAGGTTGTCGATCGCCCGGTCCGTCAGCAGGTACAGCTGCGGGACGACGACCAGCTTGTACGCGGACAGGTCGTGCTCGGGGTGGGCGAAGGAGGCGGTGATGTCGGCCTCCCACAGGGCGCGGTGCCAGGCGCGTACGACGCTCTGGTGGTCGACCTCGCAGGACAGCCGCCCGTCCTGCTGACTCGCCCACCAGGCGTTCCAGTCCAGCAGTACGGCGACGTCGGCACCGACCACCTGCGTGTCCGTCACCTTGTCACTCAGCAGGGCGAGTTCGGCCCCGATCCGCTTGACCTCCTGGAAGGTGCGGCCCCGCTCCCCCGCGTGGCTGACCATCCCGGAGTGGAACTTCTCGGCGCCCTGCCGGGACTGCCGCCACTGGAAGTAGCAGACGGCGTCCGCGCCGCGCGCGACGGCCTGGAGGGACCAGAGCCGGTTGAGCCCGTGGGGCTTCGGGTGGTTCACGCCACGCCAGTTCACGGGCCCCGCCGCCTGCTCCATGACCATCCAGGGCCCGCCGCGGGCCTGTGAGCGGGTCAGGTCATGGATGAGCGCGCCGTACTGGGCGCCGAGCGGGTCGCGCGGGTCCGGATAGATGTCGACGGAGACCACGTCTTCCCGCTCGGCCCACGCCCAGCCGTCCTGGCCCTGCCAGAGCGGCATGAAGTTGGTGGTCACGGGGATGTGCGGGGTGTGCCGGGCGACGATGTCGCGTTCGGCGAGGTAGCACTCCATGAGGGCGTCGGAGGTGAAGCGCTTGAAGTCGAGGACCTGGGTGGGGTTGTTCATGTAGTGGGCGTGGCGCGGCGGGAGAATGCCTTCCCAGTCGTCGTAGCCCTGGCTCCAGAAGGCGGTGCCCCAGGCGGTGTTGAGGGCGTCGAGCGTGCCGTACCTGCCCTGGAGCCAGCGCCGGAAGGCGGCGGCCGCCTCGTCGCCCCAGTCGTAGGTGCAGTACTCGTTGTTGATGTGCCACATCGTGAGGGCGGGATGGCCGCCGTAGCGGGCGGCGAGGTCCTCGGTGAGGGCGGCGGCGTGGCGCCGGTAGACGGCGCTGGAGTGGGCGAAGTGCTGGCGGCCGCCCCACCACTCGACGCGGCCGTCCGCGTCGCGGGGCAGGGTCTCCGGGTGGAGCCGGCCCATCCAGGGCGGGGGCGAGGAGGTGGGGGTGGCGAGGACGACTCCGATGCCGTTCTCGTGCAGCAGGTCCATGAGCCGGTCGAGCCAGCCGAACTCCCGTGCGCCGGGTGTCGGTTCGAGCTTGGCCCAGGAGAAGACGCCGACGGTGACGGAGTTGACGTCGGCCTCCTTCATGAGCCGTACGTCCTCCTGCCAGAGCTCCTCCGGCCACTGCTCGGGGTTGTAGTCGCCGCCGAAGAGGATGCGGCCGCGAGTGGCGTCACTGAGCTGAGGCATCAGACCTGCTCCCCGTACTGGATGCCGCGCCCGTTGGTGGCGAGGTACACGCGGCCGTACACACGCGGGTCACCGGCAATGGACTGCCCGGTCCAACCCCACTGATGCCGATCGTCGTTGATCCGCACCCAGGTCTTCGCCTCGTCGTCGGAGCGGTGGACGGCGGTGACGGTCCCGGTCGAACCGACCTGATAGATCGCGGGGTAGCCGGCCCCGCCGGACCCCTCGACCCCGTCGGACGCCTCGGCCGCCTTGCCGAAGCCGAGGGTGTACGAGGCCCAGCAGCTAGCGACCTTCGAGAAGCTCACACCGCCGTCGACGGACCGGTAGAGCCCATTCCACTTGACGCTCAACCACAGGTCACCGGATCTCCCGGGCGCCGCGACCAGCTGGAACTGACTGTCACCGGAGGGCAGCCCACCCGCACGCGCAGTGAACGAAAGGCCACTGTCAGTGCTGGCGTATAGCGTTCCTGTGTCGGTGTCGTACGCGTAGAAGAGCGTCGGGTCGGCCGGGTCGGCGACCGGCGTGGCGCCCTTCGGGAAGGAGGAGACCTCGGACCAGGTCGCGCCGTTGTCCGCCGAGCGGTGAGCCGCGTACTTCGTGCCGTCCCAGTGCACGAAGGACCACAGCAGCGTACCGCCGTCGGCGCTGGTGGCGATCGGCCCCGGTGCGTTCTTGGCGATGTCGGGCTGGGCCGTGAAGGGCGCCCAGGTCCGCCCGCCGTCGTGGGAGCACGCGCCGTTGCCGTGATCGCCCCAGCCCGACCGGACGACGTACGACGGCTCGGCCGCGGCCTGCGCGAGTCCCGTCGCCGACCCGAACACGGGGTTCGTCGCCATGCCGCGCGACGGAGACGCCGTGAGCCGCTCGTGGTACATCACGCCGATGTCCCGCGAGGCGCTGATCAGGTGCGCCTCCCCGACCGGGGGCGAGATCAGCTGGATCACGGACGTCTCCTCCAGGCCGCGAATCCGCGGTGCCCAGTGGGTGAGGTCGCGGGTGCCGTAGAGGGTCGCGCCGGTCCCGTACACGAGGTGCTTCGAGTCGTACGGGTCGAGGGCGAGCGCCTGGATCCACCAGCCGAACTTCGGCTGGTCTTCACCCCAGTCGAGGAAAGGAGTCTCGGACACGTCGAAGACCGCCACGTCCTTGAGGGACGCCCAGGTACGGCCACCGTCGGTGGACCGGAACACGGTGTCGCCTTCGGCCCACCGGTTGTTGGAGGAGACGACGACGGTGCCCGCGCGGCGGGCGTCGACGGCGACCCCGCCGTAGCCGAAGGTGTCGCTGCCGCCGGGCTGCACGGGGGTGACGTCAGTCCATCGGTCGGTGGCGGTGGCGAGCTTGTGCACGCTGCCGGCCGACTGGCCGTTGGGCCCGGGGGCGTCGGCGTACGTCACGTACAACTCGCGGGTGTGGCGGTCGTGGGCGGCACGGATCGGGACCTTGGCGGAGGTGCCGGTGGGCTGCCCGGGGACGGGCTCCCAGGTGGTGCCGTCCGTGGTGCGGTAGAGGTTGACGGCGGTCGCGGTCCCGTCGCCGTCACCCCACCCGGCGTAGACGGCACGGCCGACGGCGACGAGGAAGGTGACACCCTGCCCGGAGGCGCTCGCGGTGGCCGGGAAGCCGCTCACGACTGCCCAGGTGGCGCCCCGGTCGGACGACTTGAGCAGCCCGTCGTGCCGGGTGCCGAGCCAGAGAGTGCCACTGTCACGCGGGTCGACGAGCAGCCGTTCCCCCGCCCCGCGTCCGTCTTCGTTGCCGCCCAGCTTCACGGTGAGATCGGTGCGGGTCCAGGTGGCGCCGCGGTCCTCGGAGCGGAGGACCGCGCCGTTGCCGGCCCACGACTGGGCGTAGGTGCCGAGGGCGAGGTAGAGCCGGTCCGGGTGCGCGGGGTCGACGGCGAGCGACTCGACACCGAGCAGGTTCCAGTCGTCCCAGCCGAGGTGGTCGGTGAGCGGGCTCCAGCGGGCGGCGCGCTCGTCCCAGCGGTAGGCGCCGCCGATGTCGGTACGGGCGTAGGCGAGCCCTCGTACGGCCGGATGGAACAGCACACCGGTGATGAATCCGGTACCGCCGATGACGGCGTTGCGCCAGCGGTAGGAGGGGGTGGCGGCCGTGACCTCGGCGGCGTGCGCGCGGCCCTGGGGGAGCGCCACGCCGGTGAGCGCGGCGGCTGCCGCAGTCCCGGCGAGAACGGCCCGGCGGCTCAGTCGGGACGCATGCATGACATACCTCGTTCTACGGAGAGACGGTCAGGGGAGATACCTGAGGGACGCGGGGCTGTATCGGTATGCGGCTCCGCCGCGTGGGCGCGACCGGCCACAAACAACCCGCAGCCACCGAACGACCGAAGCGCCCTCTTCGGCAGGCGCCGGTCAGCCCTTCACCGCGCCCGTCAACATGCCCTTCTTGAAATGCCGCTGCACGAACGGCGACAACACCGCCACCGGCAGCAACGCCATCACCATGACCGCCATCTGCACCGCCAGGCCCGACAGTTGGCCGGTCTTGATGGCCTGGCCGAGGCCCACCGGGGCCTCCTGCTTCTGCACGAGCTGGATCATGACGTTCTGCAGCGGCATCATGTCCTGGTCGTTGAGGTAGAGCGAGGCGTTGAACCAGGCGCTCCAGTACCCGACGGCGTAGAACAGCGTGATCACCGCGAGGACCGCGCGGGACAGCGGCATGACGATCTGCCACAGAATGCGGACGTCACCTGCGCCGTCGATGCGGGCGCTGTCGATGAGTTCCTGCGAGATGCCCATGAAGAAGCCGCGCAGCACCAGGATGTTGAAGACGCTGATCGCGCTCGGGAGGATCAGCGCGAGATAGCTGTCGGTCAGGCCCATGGACTGCACCAGGAGATAGGTCGGGATGAGACCGGCGCTGAAGAACATGGTCGCCAGCAGCGCCAGCAGGATCCAGCGGTGGCCGAGCGAGCCGATGCGCGAGAGGCCGTAGGCGCACAGGACGGACACCGCCATGGAGAACAGCGTGCCGACGAGGGTGATCAGGATGCTGATGACCGAGGCGCGGGTGACCTGGCCGCCGCTGAGGAGTTCCTTGTAGGCGACGAAGGTGATGCCCTTGGGCACCATCACCAGGCCGCCGGCCTCGTCGATGGTCTTCCGCGAGGAGAGGCTGGTGACGATGACGATCCACAGCGGGAAGAAGATCCCCAGGCAGGCGAGGGTCAGCACGAGTCCCTTGCCCGCGAGGCCGACCTTGCTGGGCTCCTCCTCCCACGTCGGCCGGGGCGGCGCGGCCCATCGGCCGGGGCCGCGCACGGGTTTGTCGATGACGGCGGTCACTTCTTGTACACCCCCTGCTCGCCCATGAGATGGGCCACCTTGTTCGCGGCGAGGACCAGGCCGAGGCTGACCACGCCCTTGATCAGTCCGGCGGCCGCCGCGTAGCCGAAGTCCTGGTTGCGGACGCCGTTCCACCAGACGAAGGTGTCCAGGACCTCCGCCGCTCCTGGCCCGACGGCGTCGCGTTGGAGCAGGATCTGTTCGAAGCCGACGGTGAGGGCGTCACCGACGCGCAGCACCAACAGCAGGGCGATCACCGGGCGCAGCGCGGGCAGCGTGATGTGCCACATGCGGCGCCAGCGACCCGCGCCGTCCATCGCGGCGGCCTCGTACAGGTCCGGGCTGACCGAGGACAGCGCGGCGAGGAAGACGATGATCCCCCAGCCGGCGTCCTTCCACACGCTCTGCGCGGTGATCAGGAACTTGAAGGTGTCGGGGTCGGTCATGATGTCGAGACCGTCGTACCCGTGCTGCCGCAGCAGCTGCGAGAGGATTCCGGCGCCGCCGAAAAGCTGCTGGAAGACGGCGATGACCAGCACCCAGGAGAAGAAGTGCGGCAGGTAGAGGATCGCCTGCGAGAGCGCCCGGACCCTGGGCCTGACCACGCTGTTGATGAGCAGCGCGAGCCCGATCGGGATCGGGAAGTACAGGACGAGCTGGAGGAAGAAGAGCACGAGGGTGTTCTGCACGGCATCCCAGAACGCCGAGTCCTCGAAGACCCGTTGGAAGTTCTCGATGCCCACCCAGGGGCTGTGCAGCATGGAGACGATGCCGTTGTCGCTGATGTACGGGTCGTAGTCCTGGAAGGCGACGATGTTGCCGAGGATCGGCACATAGTTGAAGAGCAGGACCAGCAGGACCGCCGGCAGCGTCATCAGGAGCAGGACGCGGTCGCGTCTGAACCTGAGCCGCAGGCTCACCTTCCCGGAGGGGCGTTTCTCCCGGGATCCGGTGGCGCCGCCGGACGCCACCGGGGTCTTCTCTGTCGTGTCGGCCTCGGTCCCGCTCCGAGGCACCGTGCTGTGGGACACGGCCGTTCTCCTTGCCTCGGTACCCGGTCAGCTCGCCGCCGGGCCGTTCTCGTCGAGCAGCTTCTTGTACCAGTCGCGCAGTTGGTCGCCGCCCTTGCTCTTCCAGTCGGAGACGGCCTGCTGCATGTCGCTGATCTTCTTGCGGCCGCGGACGATGTCGTCCTCCAGCTGCTCGAAGTCGTTGGAGAGGTTGGTGTAGCGGCTGGGTTCGGTGATCTGCATGCCGTAGAAGGAGGACTTCTTGGTGAAGGCGCCCATCCGCTGCTGCCACTCGACCTGCGCCTTGGCGACCTCGGGGAAGTCGGGGTGGGCGATGGTCGCGGTGGGGCTCGCGACCATGACGTAGGCGTTGATGACCTCGTTGTTGCCCTGGTCGGTCTTGGTGGGAACGCCGTTCTTGACGGTGTAGTGGGTGCCCTCGACGCCGTAGTTGGTGAGCATGTACTCCTTGGTGCCGTACGGCGCGGCGGTGACGTTGGCGACGGCCAGCACGTCACGGATGACGGACTCGGAGGCCTTCTTGCTGACGAAGGCGAAGATGCCGGCCGGCTGTTCGGCCCAGAGGGTCGGTGAGCCGCCGTCGTGGCCGAAGATGTCCATGCCCCAGATCTTGTAGTCCGGGTTCTGGGTGGCCTGTTCGGCGGTGCGGCTCCACCACTGCGAGATGTTCTGGGCGTAGATGAGGAACTCGCCGGCCGCGAACTTGGGGCCCGGGTCGGTGGCCGCGCTCTTGCCCAGCCTGGCGTCCGGGTGGACGTATCCGGCGGCGAAGAGCTTGCGGGTCCACTCCAGCGCTTCGAGGTACTCCTGGGTCTCGATGCGGTAGACCATCTTGCCGTCGACGAGGTTCCAGCCGAGCGGCTTCTCACTGCCCGAGAGCACACCGAAGGACTGGAAGGCGGTCCACTTCATGTCGAGGCAGGCCCACCGCTTGGCCTTGGCGTTGGTGATCTCCTTGCACAGCGCCATGAACTCGTCGGCCGAGGTGGGGACTTCGTACCCCTCCTTGTCGAAGATGTCCTTGCGGTACAGGGGCACGATGCCGGTGACGTACGGGGCCGGCTGCGGCAGGCCGCGCAGCTTGCCGCCGAAGAGGGAGCGCTGCCAGGCGTCCGTCGGGATCGCCGCGAGGTTCGGGTACTGCTTGATCGCGTCCCCGGAGAGGTACGGGCCGAGGTCGGCGAACTTGCCGATGATGGCGCTGGGTATCTTGCCGCCCATGTTCCAGCCGGGGATGACCACGACGTCCGGGATGTCGCTGGAGGCCAGGACCGCGCCGAGCTTCTGGTCGTAGGTGTTGCCGTCCTGGTTCTGCCACTCGACGTCGACACCGATCAGGTCGTTCATCGCCTTGTAGTAGGCGTTGTCCGACTTCGGCGGGGACCCCCAGAACGGCGACATGATGCTGACCTTGCCGCCCTTGCCGAGCTTCTTCGGTACCGAGGTCTTCAGGGCGGCGATGTCGAGCTTGCTGGTGAAGCCGACCGCGGAGCCGTTCTTGGCGGCGATGTCAGGGGTCACCACGTTGGTCGCGATGTAGGCCGGCAGCAGCTTCTTGGCGCTCTTGCCCGCCGACGTGCCCCCGCCCGAGCCGCTGTCCGAGCCGCCGCAGGCGGCGAGCAGCGGCATCCCTCCCGCGACCGCCGCGGCGGCGACCGCCGTGGAGGCGAGGAAGCTTCTCCGGCTGGGAGCGGAGGGGGCGGAGGGGGCGGTGTTCGGCGTCATTGCGTCAACCCTTCGTGGCGCACAGCAGGACACCCGGCGGTGGAGCCGTCGGCTGCGGTGTCTTGAGTGGAACTGGCTGAGCTGAAGCGGTCCTCGGAGGACTGCGTGGAAGTCTGCGTGCCCCGAGGGAGCCACTCCACTAGTCGAAGCGCTTCGATGTTGCTGCGAGGTTAAGTGAACACCTGGGGGTGCACAAGAGCCGATTCCAAGATTCCTCGGAGGTGTGGAGGACTGGACCGGCCTCGTCGGGCGCTTGAAATGCCAATGAGGAAACGGAGTTGTTGCGTCGAGGTGTCTTGACACCCGCCCCTCGGGCGAACCAGCATCGAAGCGCTTCGAAAGCACCCCGTCGCTCCACCGCAAAGGGATCACCACGTGACCGCACAAACGCCGCCTACGCCGCCTTTTCGCGATCCGCAGCTGCCGTTCGCGAAGCGCATCGACGATCTGCTGGCGCGGCTCACGCTCGACGAGCGCATCGCGTTCCTGCACCAGTACGCGCCCGCCGTGGAGCGGCTCGGGGTGGCCGCGTTCCGCACCGGCCAGGAGGCGCTGCACGGCGTGGCCTGGATGGGCCCGGCGACGGTCTTCCCGCAGGCCGTCGGCCTCGGCGCGACCTGGAACGACGAACTCGTGCGCCGCGTCGGCGAGGCGGTCTCGGCCGAGGTCCGCGCGATGCGCGCCCGCGACGACCGGGTGGGCCTCAACGTCTGGTCCCCCACGGTCAATCTGCTGCGCCACCCGCTGTGGGGCCGCAACGAGGAGGGCTACTCGGAGGACCCGAAGCTCACCTCCGCGATCGCCACGGCGTACACCCGGGGTCTGCGCGGCGACCATCCCCACTACTGGCGCACGGCCCCCGTCCTCAAGCACTGGCTCGCCCACAACAACGAGACGAACCGGGACACCACCTCCTCCTCGGTCCGCCCGCGAGTGCTGCACGAGTACGACCTGCGGGCCTTCCGCGCGACCGTCGAGGCGGGCGCGGTGGCGGGGGTGATGCCGGCGTACAACCTGGTCAACGGCCGCCCCAACCACGTCTCCCCGTATCTCGGGGAACACCTGCGCACCTGGACGGACCAGGACCTCCTGGTCTGCTCCGACGCGGGCGCCCCCTCCAACCTGGTCGACTCCGAGCACTACTTCGACACCCACGAGGAGGCGACCGCCGCCGCGATCCTCGCCGGGGTCGACAGCTTCACGGACCACGGCACGGACGGTTCGAAGATCGTGGACCGGGTCCGAGGGGCCTTGGAGAAGGGCCTGCTGAGCGAGACGGACATCGACGCGGCGGTCCGCCGACAGCTCGCGATCCGCTTCCGGCTCGGCGAGTTCGACCCGCACGCGGACCCCCATGGCGACACCTCGGACTTCGACACCCCGGCCCATCGCGCGCTCGCCCGGGAGGCGGCCGAGCAGGCGATCGTCCTCCTCAAGAACGACGGCCTGCTGCCCCTCGCCCCGGGCGTGCGCGTCGCCGTCGTGGGCCTCCTCGCCGACGAGTGCAAGCTCGACTGGTACAGCGGCACGCTCATCCACCGCTCCACACCGCTGGAGGGCCTGTACGAGCGCTTCGGCGCCGAGCACGTCGACTTCGCCGAGGGCGTGGACCGCGTACGTCTGAGGACCTCCTCCGGTACGTATCTGTCGGTGCCCCTCGCCGTGGACGCGGACGACGAGGTGCGCGGCGCCGAGGGCGCGCTGGACCCGGCCCTGCTCGCGGGCCGCACGGACCTGCCGCCCCTCACCACCGACGCCACCGGTACCGACCTCGCGCTGATCGACTGGGGCGAGGGGCTGCTGACCCTGCGGGCCCCCGACGGCCGCTACCTCTCGGTCGCCGAGGACGGTTACCTCCGCGCGTCCGCCGACCAGCCGGGTGGCTGGGTCGTCCAGGAGACCTTCCGCCTCGAACCGGCGGGTTCCCGCTCCGGATCCCATGGGAGCGGCCACCTCCTGCGGCACGTCGGGACGGGTGGGCACATCTCTGTCGCCGCCGACGGCGTGAAGGTTGCCGACGAATCCCCGGAGATTTTCGAGCTGGAGTTCACCGAGCGCGGCGAGGACGCCGTGGCCCGCGTGGCGGAGGCGGCCGACGTCGTCGTGGTCGTGGCGGGCAACGACCCGCACATCAACGGCCGCGAGACCGAGGACCGCACCACCCTCCGGCTCCCCGCCCATCAGGAGCGCCTGCTGCGCGCCGCCCGCGCCGCGAACCCGGACACCGTCCTCGCCCTGGTCTCGGCGTACCCCTACGCGGTGGACCCCACCGACCTCCCCGCCGTCCTGTGGACCGCGCACGGCGGCCAGGCGGCGGGCACCGCCCTGGCCCGCGTCCTGGCCGGCGACGTCTCCCCAGCGGGCCGCCTCCCGCAGACCTGGTACGCCTCCGACGCGGACCTGCCCGACCTGCTCGACTACGACGTGATCGGCGGCCGCCAGACGTATCTGTACTTCGAGGGCACCCCGCTGTTCCCGTTCGGCCACGGTCTCGCGTACACGACGTTCGCGTACGAGGATCTGGAGGTCACCGAGGCGGAGGCCGGGCTGAAGGTCTCCTTCACGGTCACCAACACGGGCGAGGCGCCCACGGACGAGGTGGCCCAGCTCTACGCGCGCGCCGTGCAAGCGTCGGTGCCGCGCCCCCGCCGCGAACTGCTGGCCCACCGGCGCCTCCACCTCACTCCCGGCGCCTCGGAGCGCCTGGCCTTCGAGCTGCCCCTCTCCGCGCTGGAGTTCTGGGACGTGGCGGTCGGGCGGCCCCGTCTGGAGCCGGGCGCGTACGAACTCCTCGCGGGCGCGTCGAGCGAGGACATCCGGCTACGCACCACGGTCACCCTCACCGGCGAGCCCGCCACTCCCCGCCCGGTACGCGAACAGGGCCTGAACGCGGCCGACTTCGACGAACAGCGGGACACCGAGATCGTCGACCGTACGAAGGTGTCGGGCGACGCGGTGACGCCGAGGGCCGACGCGACGGGCGAACTCGTCCACCGGGGCTGTGACTTCGGAACCGGCGTCACGCGGGTCGAGGTCGAGGCGTCGGGCGAGGGAGTCGTCGAGGTGTCGCTGGACGGGGGCCCGTCACTCGCGACGGTCGCCTTCGGCGGCACGAAGGACCCGTACGACTACACCGCCATCGGCGCCGAGTTCGCGGCCCACGGTGTGCACGACCTGCACCTCAGGCTGCGCGGCCCACTGCGGCTCGCGCGGGTCGGCTTCTCCGGTTGAGGGTCCGGACAGGCCGAACACCAGGGGCCCGGCACCGGAAGGCGTCGGTGCCGGGCCCCTTCGTGCAGGAGGCCGCCCGCCAGGCACAGCGGGCACGCCTGCTGCCTGCTGCCTGCTGCCTGCTGCCGCGTGGACGATGATGCCGGGGCCCCTGGATCCGCTGCTTGCGGACCCCACCTTTCGGGCGGGCGAGGAATGACCACGGCCCCGGAGCTGGATTCCCCGGGGCCGTGCGACCTAGCCAGTCGTCAATTCGACTTCACAGTCGAGTGTTTGAACAAAGGGGTGACCAGCCTGCTGGTATTTGAAGCGACAGCCGTGCGCAGTCCCCTTGGGAGGTGAAAGGATCTTCAGTTTCGCCAAGAAGTATACGTCGCTCGACTTCTTGCCTGCCACCCGCACCGGCCCCGCAGCATAGTTTTTCAACTTACCGAAATCCGGTGCGAACTTATCGCCCTCCACCGCGAGTAACGCGAGCCCATTGGTGTCTTCGAGGCTGTAGGCGTCATATTCGAGCACCTTGATGCCTTTCGGGACCGTCACCAGGGATACCGCGGTAATCTCGATCGGCTGTCCAGTCACATTGTGCGGCACCGGCAGGGCGAACCACCAGGTTTGCCCCACCTTCACGTGCTCGTTGCCGACCGTCCCGCTGGACTGCGCCCCATTACCATCGAGCGCGTGCCCTTCGGCTTCCTTCGGGGCGGTACAGGCGGCCAGTAACAATACTGCGAGCGCTGCTCCGAGCCTAGTAGGAGTAGAAGACACCGGGGTTATCCCAGACTGGCCCGTTTCTGCCCCAGATGTCATGGCGCGCCGCAGTCGAGTTGCCCGCTGTGATGCGCTGTTTATGATCGTGGTCGTACTGACTCGAAGCCCCGAGCTTCACCCCGAACGCAGTGACCGCTCCCGAGAACTTGACGCTGTGTCCCTTCGAGAGCTGGAAGTAGGACCCCGCCGGCACATAGGCTTGGCGATTCGTGGGCGAGCTGGCCCATTTGCTGAATCCGTCCGCTGCGCGAACGTCCTTCCCGTATCGGCCCACGGCGCCACCCGAGGGTACTTTGTACCGGCCGGCCCGAATCTCATAGTGCACGTACGTTTTGCCCATACAGCGGGTCGTCGACTTGATCTTCTTGTATTCGATCGGCACCTGCCACTGTTTGGCGAAGTGTGGCCCGCGGTTGCTGTAGCCGGTGGCATAGCCGATCGAGTTCGCGACGCTCACCGAGCCTTCGATCTTCCACTTACTACCGACCGAAACCGCGGCATCGACGGTGGATGCGGCCTTGGAGTCGTAGTCCACGGAGGCTTTGGCGTCCCAGTAGGCGTGACCTTCTACGACGGTGGTCCAGCCAATGCCCGTCTTGATGACCTGCTTGTACGGAACGCAGTACACGATGGACGGTTCTACGCTTGTGCCGCTTACGGGCATGGAGCTGGTGTCCACCCCGCCGACCACGTACGGGTTGAAGTTCGTGGGGAGTCCGGAGGTCGCGCTCTGCCACTCTGGAAGCGGCTCGCTGCCGAGAGTGTCCACGGTGTACCTGTCCTGCTCCGATCCCCAGCTCTGCGCGTACTGGTCATCTGTTGGCTGGGGCGTGCCGTCGTCTTCGGACTGCGGCAGCAACTGAACGGGGTCTGTGCCCGATTCAGTAGCCGCCGCCAATTGCCGCGTGGCTGCCGACGCGCTGTCAGGAGCAGCGGTGAGATGGTCTGTCCCTTGCATGACCACACCACTGGAGGTCACACCCGTGGCCGTCGCCACGGCATTGACTGCTCCGCCATTGTCGTCCGCTGCGGCTTGCACGTCAGGCGGGAGAGAGTCCGGCAGAGACAGCGACCAGGAGCCGTCATCGGCGGTGACAGCGGTGCCCAGGTCGGGCAGGTCGGTCTCCGTGCCGTCATCCGGCGTGACATCGGCGGCTTCCACCACGACTTTCAGCCCGGCCGCGGGCTGACCGTCGCCGCGTGTGAACCGGCCCTTGAAGACCTTGACACCGGTGGGGTCGGGATCGGGGGCGGGCTCCCCTTCCGCAGAAGGAACGTCACCGTCGGCCGGGCGTGTGCCGAAGTGCGGCGGCCCCTGCTCCATGGAGTTCAGACACGAGGCGGTGTCAGTGAAGATGGTGCCATAGATGCCCGTGCTCACCTCGGAGTTGGTCAGGGCCATCGGGCGCCCGGCATATCCGGCGATGGTGCCGGAGTAGTTGACCGCCCCATCACTGGTGTAGATGGTGCCGGGTCCCGGGCTCCACGCCTGCACCGCACCGGTCAGCCCAGTGAGGTCCACGGTGGCGGCGCTTCCCAGTATCGGCAGACCGGTTGTACCGCCGGGGCTGACAGTGCCTTCGTTGTACGACCAGTGCTTGATGACACCGTCGATCAGAGCGTACAAGGTGCTTCGGTATCCGACCGTCCTGGTGGGCACGGCCCACACATCCTGGGCGGCGGTCATCGCCTGTACCCCGGCATTCGCCGCCGGCACCGTGCCCACGAGGGTGAGGGTTCCGTTGCCGGTGGCCGGAGCGGACTGCGCGTAGACGTTGAGTTTGTGATCCGCATCGAGGACGTAGATTCGATCGAGATCAGCCCAGATCTTCGCCGCATAATGCCAACTACCGCTGGTGCCGTAATTCTTCGATGCGGTCAGCAGCGACCCGCCTGTGGCGGTGTTGTCCTTGAAGGACTTCAGTTCGCCACTTTGTGTCAGCTCATAGATGACGCCTTGACCAGCACCGGTGAACCTGCTTTTGGTGTTTACGGTTGCGCTGAACTCGGTGTCGAAGATCGGACCACCGGCGCCGCCACCCTGGGGATCCCAGTCGACGTACTTCTTGAGGGTGGTGGTGGTACCTGTGGGATACGTACCGGGCTGACCAGTCTCGACATAGGTGGCCACGCTGGACTGGCAAGTTTCCGCAGCCGACGCGCGCACTGGACTTACGAGATCGGGTGCCGCGGCGGCTCCAACAAGCAGGGACGTCACGCACATTGCGCGCGCTAAGCTGGAACCGCGTCTTCGTCCATGACTGAGCGCCACGGGCTCCTCCATTAGGGAAACAGCAAGTAACGCACACATGAATTGCGTGCGTCTGGTGCGTATGGAGCACTACGAACTCTATCCGCATGCGTCTTCGAATCGCCGGCATCTGAGCTTCAATTGAGGTTTTGGCCTCGAAATTTCGTGACGGCCTGCCGGTTTCCCTGACAGGGCATTTCGATTTGTCTGGCCAGTTCTGAGCGCATTTTCCCGAGTGGCTCATCGGGTGGGCGCCGGGTTCCATGGTTCCGGTGCGGGTGGCGCTTCTCGCAGGGGCGGGAATTCGCTGGTCGGCCGGGGTTCGGCAGGGCTTGCAGGCGGTCGATCGCCGTGGCGATCGTGTCGGTCCAGGGCCAGTGCTGCGGTAGCCGGAGCCCCAGCGGCGGGTGATGCCGCTCAGGACGAGGATGGGCGTCCAGGCGAACAGGTCCGGAGCGAGGGAAACGATCTCCAGTCAGATCTGGTCCTGTGTGAAGCCGTGGAGTGGGAGGTTACGCAGGCCGGTGTCGCGCGCATTGCGGATGGGGTCTTCGCAGCGGGCTCTGCGGCGGAGTTCGAGGTCGGCGAGTTGGCTGCCTTGCGTGTTGGTGGCAGAACAGGTGATGCGGTTGCCGTCGACGTCGGTGATCTCGACGCCCCAGGACGCTGGCAGCCGTCGGCGACCCGCGTCGCCCGGTCGCGGCAGGGCGGCCACCGGCTCTCCGGCCCCGGTCCGGCCGTGGTCGACGCCGACGGTCACCCGACCGTCGCCGACCGGCTGTCGGATCTCGCCAACTGCCGTACGCGCCGCCTTACTTCAGCGTGGGCCGAGCAGATCGCGGACAGTGCCCTCGGCCCGGCCTCGGCGAGGGTGCCGATCGGGCGGGAGCGACGTTCCGGCAGTACCAAGACATGGCTTCCGGCAGTACCAAGACATGGCTGGAAGGCCGCTCTTGCCCACAGCAACGACACAGCCGTGTCCGCGCCACGAAGGTCGCGCAAGTGATCTCGCATGGCAGCTTGGCAGCCGACCCCAACCGGTCCCACGCAGCTGAGGGCCTGGAACAGATCCACCTGGTCCGGCCTGCGGGCAAATCGGCAATGGCACGGACGTCGGCGAGTGGGTGGTCGCGGCCCTTGCCCTGCCCGCCCGGGCCCGTGATGAGCTGCAGTCGAAGCGGCTACGACCGAACGCACCCTCGGACGGGGGCGTACGACAACGGCCGAAACCCCCGCACAGTGGGTTCCGGCCGTCGACTGTCGTGTCCTCAGGCGTACTCAGGTGCCCTTAGAGCGCGAGGCCCGTCAGGACGAGGACCCGCTCGTAGGTGTAGTCGTCCATCGCGAACTTGACGCCCTCGCGGCCGACACCGGACTGCTTCACACCGCCGTACGGCATCTGGTCGGCACGGTAGGACGGCACGTCGCCGACGACCACGCCACCGACCTCCAGCGCGCGGTGGGCACGGAAGGCGACCTGGAGGTCGTGCGTGAACACGCCCGCCTGGAGGCCGTACTTGGAGTCGTTGACTGCGGCGAAGGCCTCCGCCTCACCGTCCACCTTGCGCACGGTGAGGACCGGCCCGAAGACCTCCTCGCAGGAGATCGTCGCCTCGGCCGGCACGTCGGCGAGCACGGTCGGCGCGTAGGAGGCACCGTCGCGCTTGCCGCCGGTGAGGAGGGTGGCGCCGGACCGGACGGCCTCTTCGACCCAGGACTCCACGCGCTGGGCGGCGTCCTCGCTGACCAGCGGGCCGACGTCCGTCTTGTCGTCGGACGGGTCGCCGGTGACCTGGGCCTCGACGGCGGCGACGATGCGCGGCAGCAGCCGGTCGTACACCGACGCGTCGGCGATCACGCGCTGCACGGAGATGCAGGACTGGCCGCCCTGGTAGTTCGAGAAGGTCGCGATGCGGGTCGCGGCCCAGTCCAGGTCCTCGTCGCTCGCCCAGTCGGCGAGGACGACGGCCGCGCCGTTGCCGCCGAGCTCCAGGGTGCAGTGCTTGCGCGGCACCGAGTCCATGATCGCGTAGCCGACCTTCTCGGACCCGGTGAAGGAGATGACCGGGAGCCGCTCGTCCTGGACGAGGGCGGGCATCCGGTCGTTGGAGACCGGGAGGATCGACCAGGAGCCGGCCGGCAGCTCGGTCTCGGCGAGCAGGTCACCGATGATCAGACCGGAGAGCGGGGTCGCGGGCGCCGGCTTCAGGATGATCGGCGCGCCGGCGGCGATGGCCGGGGCGATCTTGTGGGCGCACAGGTTGAGGGGGAAGTTGAACGGCGCGATGCCGAGGACGACACCCTTCGGGAAGCGGCGGGTGAGGGCCAGGCGGCCCTGGCCGCCGAGGTCGGTGTCGAGGCGCTGGGCCTCGCCCCCGTTGAAGCGGCGGGCCTCCTCGGCGGCGAACCGGAAGACGGACACCGCGCGGCCGACCTCGCCGCGGGCCCACTTGATCGGCTTGCCGTTCTCGGCGGAGATGAGCTGCGCGATCTCCTCGGTGCGCTCGACGAGGCGCTTGCTGACGTGGTCGAGGGCGGCGGCGCGGACGTGGGCGGGGGTGGCGGCGAACTCGTCGCGCACGGCGTACGCGGCGGCGACGGCCTCCTCGACCTGTGCCTCGGTCGGGACGCTGACCTGTCCGACGACCCGGCCGTCCCACGGCGAGGTGACATCGAAGGTGGTCTCACCGGTGGCCTGGCGGCCGGCGAGCCAGAAGGCGTGGGTGGAAGTCATGTCGAGTCCCGGCCCTTCCGAGGTTGAGGAGTCCTTGGCGTTCGTGGTCCACGGTAGGGCCGGGGCGGCGGGAGGTCGTTTGTCCGGGGCGTAGCAGTGGCGGGGCGTGGCACTCCGCTTTGGCACGATCGAGGTGACCGCCGGTTTCCCTCGCCCCCGCCGCCCCTACCCGTCCCATCCCCGGGGGCTCCGCCCCCGGACCCCCAAAAGACCGCGCCGTTCCCCGCGCCCCTGAACCCGGGGCGGCCAGGGATGCGGGGCGCAGCCCCGCCCCAAGGGGCGCGGGGAACGGCGCGACCAGCCACGGACGGCCCGCAGCCGAACGAATCCGAGCCAGTGAGACACTCGGGGCGCAGCCCCGCCTCAGGGGCGCGGGGAACTGCGCGACCAGCCACAGACGGCCCGCAGCCAAACGAATCCGAGCCAGTGAGACACTCGGGGCGCAGCCCCGCCTCAGGGGCGCGGGGAACTGCGCGACCAGCCACGGACGGCCTGCGGACGAAGAATCCACCCGGGGGGGCTGGGGGCGGAGCCCCCAGGTCTCGGCTACAGCACCCACCGGACCGCGGGCGAAGCGATCGCCCGGGGTTCCTACTCCCCCGCCGCCGCCGTCGCCTTCAGAGCCAGCCACAGTTCCATGCGGACGTCGGGGTCGTCGAGGGAGCGTCCGAGGATCTCCTCGACGCGTCGCATCCGATAACGCAGGGTGTGCCGGTGCACACCCAGATCCGCGGCGGCGGCGTCCCACTGACCGTGCCGGGACAGCCACGCCCGCAGCGAGGCGACCAGATCCCCCCGCCCGGTGGCGTCGTGCTCGTTCAGCGGGCGGAGCAACCCGTCCGCGAACGCCCGCACCGCGTCATCGGCGAGCAACGGCAGCACGGACCCCGCGGCCAGCTCCTCGTGCTCGACCAGCGACCGCCCCCGCCGCCTGGCCACGGACAGCGCCTGCTCGGCCTGCTTGTAGGCGGCGGCCGCGGCGATCGGCCCTGCGGGGGCCGACAGTCCGACGACCAGTTCGTCCTCGTCGCCCACGGGCTGCTCCCGGGTGGCGATCCGCGCGGCGTCCAGCGCGGCCGCGTACTCCCCGCAGGCTGTCACCGCCGCGCCTCCGTCCACGGCGAGCACGACCAGCCGCTCCCCGTCGGGCACGACGAGCACGGACTCACCGGAGCGGGCGGCGGCGGACTCGACGATCTCGGCGAGCCCGCCGAGCGGGTCGCCGTTCGTCGGGTCGGGCACCACGACGGGGGCCTTGGACGGTTTCGCGGCGGCCACGCGCGCGTGCCCGTCCGCGTGCGCCCGCGCCGCCGAAGCGGACGCCGACTCGGCGAGGATCAGCCGGAAGGGCGCGTCGAGCAGCTCCCCGTAGAGGTCTCCGGCCACGGTGCGCGCGTGCTCGGGCTGCCCGGCGAGCAGCATGCGCAGCACCGCCGCCCCGATGCGCTGCTCGGCGGCGTGCAGCGACCGTGAGCGTTCGGTGGTGAGGGTCAGCAGTGCGATCGCGGAGTGCACGGCGTAGCGCTCGGCGGTGCCGAGGGCGGCGGCCGTTCCGACGGCGAGCGCGGCGCGGGGGCGGCGGCCGGTGCCGAGGGAGTGGAGTTCCACGCGGTCCTCGCCGCCGACGACGGAGCTGGCGGGCGCGGGGCGCTCGCGCAGCCGTTCCACGTCGGAGGTGATGCGTGCGGCGCGCCGTCCGGCCCACTCGGGCGCGGTGGCGACGACGGCGCCGGACGCGTCGTACAGGGCCGCCCAGCCGTCCACCTGGCCCGCGAGCGCCGACAGCAGCCCCTCGGGGCCGTCGTTCAGGGCCTGCTTCGTCAGTTCGCGCTGCGCGGCGAAGCCCGCCGTCACGGCCCGGTACTGGTCCGCGGCGATCGCGGCCGACACGGCCTTGCTGATGGCCAGGAAGGGGGTGCGGCGGGGGACCTCCAGGAGCGGCAGGCCCTCTTCCTCCGCCGCGTCGACCAGGGCCTTCGGGATCTCGTCGTAGTTGACCCCGACGGCGAAGCCGAGCCCGACGACGCCGGCTCCCACCAGCCGCTTCACATAGCGCCGCATGACGTCCGGATCCTCCGCGTCCAGCTGGAGCGCGGTGATCAGCAGCAGTTCCCCGCCCTCCATGTACGGCACGGGGTCGGCGAGCTCGCTGACGTGGGCCCAGCGGACGGGCACGTCCAGACGGTCCTCGCCCGCCCGCACGGTCAGCTTGAGCGCGGAGTGGTGGACGATCGAGGCGAGCGTGGGGCGCATGGGACCTTCAGGTCTTCACAGGATCTTCGACGGTCACGGGCAGTGTGATCTTTTGGCCGCAACGTATGAACGACCTATGTCGATTCTGCCTCACCGTACGGTGGGCCGGTGACCTTGTGTCCAGACGTCCTGGTCGACCCACTGGCCCCCGCCCCCGCCCCCGCGGACGGTCCCGACGGCTCAGCTCCGTAGATCCACCAGCAACGGCGGCGCGTGCTCTCCCTCCACCGTGGTGAGCGACAGCACCGCGTGCCCCGGCGGCACCTCGTGCGCCAGCTCGGACGCCGACCACCGCTCCCGCTCGACCTTCCTTATGGTCACCGCGTCCGTGGTGACGGCCTTTCCGGTGACCAGCTTGCGCAGGGCGTGGATGGCCCGGGTCATCGGCTGGTCCGCGAAGACGGTGTGCTTGGCCACGTCACGGGTCTCGACCCACTCCGTGCCCCAGGCGTGGGCAAAGCGGCTGCCGTCCCAGGTCGTGACGCCGGAGAACGCCATCCGGCAGCCCACGGCCCCGTACAGCGGTCCGTGCAGCGCCTCGGGGATGTCGCCGATCGTGCGCAGGGCGAGCACCACCCCCGCGTTCTGGGAGCGCAGGCGCTGGATACGGCGTACGGAGTCGGGGGTCAGCGTTCCGGTGGCGTCGTCGAGGACCAGACAGACGAAGTGCGGGCGCTCGCCGCCGCGGACGACGGCGGTGAACTGGGCCAGTACGAGCCGGGCGAGCAGCCGGGCTGCCTCCTCGTGTCCGTGCTCGGGCAGGTCGATCCGCACCCGCAGCGGGTGGTGGGCCACGGCGCGCAGCGAGAAGGCGCGGGTGCTGCCGCCCGCGCCGAAGAAGTCGGCGAAGGCCGGCCGGTCCAGGAGCGCCAGCCGGTCGGCGAGCGCCGGGCCCGCGTCGGCCGGACTGCCGACCTGCCGCATACGGGCTTCCAGTTCGCGGCGCATCCCGGCGTGCTGCGGCCCGAAGAGGGCTTCGTGCAGGGCGGTCAGGGCCTCCGGTACGCCTTCCAGGAGTTCCCGCAGGACGGGCATGGGCGGGAACGTGCCGTGCACCGCCCGGTAGGGGCCGAGGAGTTGGGCGAGCGCGGTGGTGGCCCGCTGGCCGGCCACCGCGTCGAGGTCCCCGGCCAGCCCTTCGGCGAGGAAGGAGGCGGCTTCGTCGGGGTCGTCGGAGTCCGCGTACAGATCGAGGTCGTGGACGGAGGCGGGGTCGCCGATCTTCACCACGACGTCGAAGGCCGAGTCCGGGCCGAGCGGCGTCCCGGCGGCGGCGACCGCGACGACGGCGCACCGCCCGGTGAGTGCCTGCAGGGCGAGCGACTCGACGACGGGTCCGACCAGGTGCCGGGTCTTCCCGGAGCCGGAAGGACCGACGGCGAGCAGGGAGGTGCCCAGGGCCTCCGGGTCGAGGGCCGCGCCCCCGCCGTCGTAGGCCTCCGGGGTACGGTCCCCGGTCGTCCACCGTCCGATGCGCACCTGTCCCACGAGCACGTCGTGCGCCGCGGTGCGCGCGGGCAGGTCCCGGGCCCCGGAGGGATGCGTCCAGGCCGCCCCGCCCCGTCGCAGCACGGTGTCGACGAAGGCGGCCAGGCGCGTGGCGTCCCACTTCGCCGTGGCCCACGCGCGCCGCACCCGGGCGCAGTCCACGTCGTTCATCCGGCCGCCGAGCACTTCGGCGGTGAGCAGGTCCGCCGCCTCGTGCTGTCCGGCGTCACGGAGTTCGGGCCACTGGGCGGCGGGCAGGTCCGGCGCGAACTTCGCGGTGCCGGCCTCCTGCGCCTCGTTGCGCGCGGCTCGGGCGGCGAGCCACTCCCTGGCGTATCTGCGCCAGGCACCGATCCGGGCGAACGGCCACAGGACGAGCAGGGTGATCAACGCGTAGAGCCCGTCGGTGATCAGCTGCGACCTGAACAGGTCGTAGCCGCCGGAGACCAGGGCGACGAGGGAGAACAGCGGGGCGACGACCGGCAGGGCGTCCCAGCCGACGCCTGGGAAGGCGTCCGGGAAGACGAACGTCAGCGCGATGAGTGCGCCCAGCGCGGCGAGGGCGGCGCGCAAGGGCTGGGGCCGGGCGGTGACGTAATGGCGGACGACCTCGGGCCAGCTCCCCAGCCGGCCCATGGTGTACACCAGCACGCCGAAGAAGACCCCGTTGTAGACCTCGATGGCCTCCGCTCCCTGCCACGCCTTGGGCGAGGTGGTGCCGCTCCACCACCAGTCGTCCGGTGTGAACACCTTCAGCACGACCCACATGTAGGGGACGCTGCCGTGGCGCCACAGCGACCACACGACGAGTGCCACCACAAGCGGGACGGCGAGCCCGACGATCGTGACCGGCGAGAGCCGCTCCCGCCCCTTCGACGGGCGACGCACCCGGTATCCGTACCGCCAGATCCCGGGTCCGGCGGCGGGTCGCGGCCTCTCGAGCCAGTCGGCGACGGTGGGCCGGGGGGCCGGGGACTGCTCCGGCACCGACGGCAGACCCGCGGGTCGTGGCGGTGTCCCCCTCGGCACCGGGGGTACCCCGGGTGGCGGAGACGCGGGTGCCCTACCGGGTGGCGGCGGCACGGCGGGTCCCGGCACGGCACCGGTATGCCCACCCCGCGCGTCCTGCGTCCCGTCGCTGTCCATCGCCCTGCCCCCTGACCAGCCGCTCCGTGCTTCGTCCGCGAGTCAATCTAGTGCCCCTGCGGGGGGAGTTCACCGTTTACGCGGCCGGGTCCGCACCTTGCCCGGGCGCAGCGGCGGCGGACCGGCGAGGGACCGGTGACGGACCGGGACCGCCGGTCCCTCGCCCCTCTATGTCCACCGCGGACAACGGATTCCTCCGACAACGCCCACATGGAGCATGCCGACCCTCCGTTCCCGGCCCTAGCCTGCGAAGAAAGAAGTCAAGAGTCCGAAAACACCCCGCCCGGCACACCCCGTCCGCCGCGGGGACCGTCCGGTTCGCAAGATCACCAGGGAGCCCCTCATGACCGCACTTCCGCAGGAGCGCCGCGTCGTCACCGCCATCCCCGGCCCGAAGTCGCAGGAACTGCAGGCCCGACGCCTCGCCGCGGTCGCGGCCGGTGTGGGTTCGGTGCTCCCTGTCTTCACCACGCGCGCCGGCGGCGGCATCATCGAGGACGTCGACGGCAACCGTCTGATCGACTTCGGCTCCGGCATCGCCGTGACCTCCGTCGGCGCGAGCGCCGAGGCCGTCGTACGCCGCGCCTCCGCGCAGCTCCAGGACTTCACCCACACCTGTTTCATGGTCACGCCGTACGAGGGCTACGTCGCCGTCGCCGAGGCGCTGGCCGAGCTGACCCCGGGTGACCACGCCAAGAAGTCGGCCCTGTTCAACTCGGGCGCCGAGGCCGTCGAGAACGCCGTCAAGATCGCCCGTGCGTACACCAAGCGCCAGGCCGTCGTCGTCTTCGACCACGGCTACCACGGCCGTACGAACCTCACGATGGCGCTGACCGCCAAGAACATGCCGTACAAGCACGGCTTCGGCCCGTTCGCGCCCGAGGTCTACCGCGTGCCGGTGGCCTACGGCTACCGCTGGCTGACCGGCCCGGAGAACGCCGGCGCCGAGGCCTCCGCGCAGGCGATCGACATGATCAACAAGCAGATCGGCGCCGACAACGTCGCCGCGATCATCATCGAGCCGGTGCTCGGCGAGGGCGGCTTCATCGAGCCCGCGAAGGGCTTCCTGCCCGCCATCAGCAAGTTCGCCAAGGACAACGGCATCGTCTTCGTCGCGGACGAGATCCAGTCCGGCTTCTGCCGCACCGGCCAGTGGTTCGCGTGCGAGGACGAGGGCATCGTCCCGGACCTGATCACCACCGCCAAGGGCATCGCGGGCGGTCTGCCGCTCGCCGCCGTGACGGGCCGCGCCGAGATCATGGACGCCGCGCACGCGGGCGGCCTGGGCGGCACCTACGGCGGCAACCCGGTGGCCTGCGCGGGCGCGCTCGGCGCGATCGAGACGATGAAGGAGCTCGACCTCAACGCCAAGGCGAAGAACATCGAGGCCGTCATGAAGGCCCGCCTCGGCGCGATGGCCGAGAAGTTCGACGTCATCGGCGACGTCCGTGGCCGTGGCGCCATGATCGCCATCGAGCTGGTCAAGGACCGCGCCACCAAGGAGCCGAACGCCGAGGCGACCGCCGCGCTGGCCAAGGCCTGCCACCAGGAGGGCCTGCTGGTCCTGACCTGTGGCACTTACGGCAACGTCCTCCGCTTCCTGCCGCCGCTGGTCATCGGCGAGGACCTGCTGAACGAGGGCCTCGACATCATCGAGCAGGCCTTCGCCCGTATCTGACGCCCCACCCGCCCCAGCCCCGGACCCAGGACGGCCGCCCCGAGCGGATTCCGCTTGGTTCCGGGGCTGCGGCGACCGGGGTCAGAGCGTGTGAAGAACGTGTGCGAGGTGCATGACGGGACGCGATTCCGTCTGTCGGAGCCGGATCCCCTGCCGTAGGTTCTACCCAGATGAGAGATACACCCCGCCCACAGGGGACTGTGGGTGACACCGGGTCGAGGCCTCCCCAGCTTCGCCCTGGTCGTGCCCTCGCGCACACACCCGGAGCTTCCGGCTCCGGATCTCCTCACCGATCGGACAGTCGCTCGCCCCAAACCCCCCGGGGCGCGCGACGACCCGATCTGGACGGCCGCCTCGGAACTACCCCCCCTGTTCCGGGGCGGCCGACCTTCCTCCTCGGACGTCGCGGCCTCTTCGGACCTCTCGGCTTCCTCGGCCTTCCGGCCCTCCTCTTCGCGCTGATCACCTGGCAGGTCGCGGCCCACGGCCCCCTCGCCCGCGCGGACGAACGCCTCAGCGACCGT
Source organism: Streptomyces olivochromogenes (assembly GCF_001514115.1). GTDB lineage: Bacteria > Actinomycetota > Actinomycetes > Streptomycetales > Streptomycetaceae > Streptomyces > Streptomyces olivochromogenes. The sequence goes on along the minus strand of NZ_KQ948457.1, from coordinate 368,328 downwards.
CTCGTTCACCCCGACCGCGTCTCCGAACTGCTGGCCGACCTGGGCAATGTCACCGTCGCGGTGCCGGTCCTGGCCGTCGTGCTCGGGTACGTGGCGTGGCGGGCCCGTGCGGCCGGGCGGGAGCGCTGGTGGCTGCCGTCCCTCGCGACGGCGGCCCTGATGGCGCTCGTACCGGCATTGATCGTGCCTTTGAAAGAACTGGTCGCCCGGCCGGGCCCACCGGTCATGGGCCCGGGCACGGGCTTCTACCCCTCGGGCCACACCGCCACCGCCGTCATCGCGTACGGCGGTGCGGCCCTGATGCTGATTCCATGGCTGCGGCGCGCCGGGGCCCGCCGCGCCCTGCTCATCGGCTGTCTCGCCCTCAACCTGGGTGTCGCCTTCGGCCTGATCCGGCGGGGCTACCACTGGCCGCTGGACGTGGCGGCCAGTTGGTGCCTGTGCACGGTGCTGCTGGTCTCGCTCCGGCTCCTCCTCGGCCGGAACGGCCCTCAGCCGAAATAGCCGTCGAAGGTCCGCTGGAACTCCCAGCTCCCGTAGCGGTCCCAGTTGATCGACCACGTCATCAGGCCGCGCAGTCCCGGCCAGGTGCCGTGGGTCGTGTACGAGCCGCAGTTGGTCTTCCTGGTCAGGCAGTCCAGGGTCTTGGTGACCTCGGACGGCGCCACGTAGCCGTTGCCCGCGTTCGTCGACGCCGGCATGCCGATCGCCACCTGGTCGGGACGCAGGGGCGGGAAGACGTTGTTCGCGTCACCCGCGACCGGGAAGCCGGTCAGCAGCATGTCGGTCATCGCGATGTGGAAGTCCGCGCCGCCCATGGAGTGGTACTGGTTGTCGAGGCCCATGATCGAGCCGGAGTTGTAGTCCTGGACGTGCAGCAGGGTCAGGTCGTCGCTCAGGGCGTAGATGACGGGGAGGTAGGCGCCGGCCCGGGGGTCCTGGCCGCCCCACTTGCCCGTGCCGTAGTACTGGTAGCCGAGCTGGACGAAGAAGGTCTCCGGGGCCATCGTCAGGACGAACGCGGAGCCGTACTTGGCCTTCAGGGTCTTCAGGGCCGAGATCAGGTTCACGATCACCGGTGTGGTCGGGCTCCTGAAGTTCGTGTCGGCGGCGTCGAGCGAGAGCGAGTGGCCCTCGAAGTCGATGTCCAGGCCGTCCAGGCCGTAGGTGTCGATGATCTTCGAGACGGAGGACACGAAGGTGTCGCGGGCGGCCGTCGTCGTCAGCTGCACCTGGCCGTTCTGGCCGCCGATCGAGATCAGCACCTTCTTGCCCGCCGCCTGCTTGGCCTTGATCGCGGCCTTGAAGTCGGCGTCGCTCTCGACGGTCGGGCACTCGGTGACGGGGCAGCGGGTGAAGCGGATGTCGCCGGAGGTGGTGGAGGTCGGCTCACCGAAGGCCAGGTCGATGATGTCCCAGCTGTCGGGGACGTCGGACATGCGGGTGTATCCGGAGCCGTTGGCGAAGCTCGCGTGGAGGTATCCGACGAGGGCGTGTCCGGTGGAGCCTCCCGAGCCCGTGGACGTCGTCGCCGTGACCGTCGCCGACTTCGCCGACTCCCCCGCGTCGTTCACCGCCGTGACCTGGAAGGCGTACGCCGTCGAGGGCGCGAGGCCGCTCACGGTGGTCGAGGTGCCGGTGGCCGTCTGGACTTTCACCCCGTCGCGGTAGACGGCGTAGCCCGTCGCGCCGGTGACCGGTGACCAGGACAGGGCGACGGTGGAGGACGTGACCGCGCCGGCGGCCAGGCCGGTGGGCGAGGCCGGGGGCTGCCCCTGGTCGGCGCCGGGGCCCACGAGGGAGACGTCGTCGGCGTAGTACGCGCCGGTGCCGTACCAGCCGTGGGTGTAGAGGGTGACCCTGGTGGTGGACGGGCCGGTGCGGAAGGTGGTGCCGAGCTGCTGCCAGTCGGGTGCGGACTGGGTCCAGGTGGAGACGTCGGTGGTGCCGGTGCCGCTCGCGCCGAGGTAGACATAACTGCCCCGGACGTATCCGGCGAGGGTGTACTGGGAGTCGGGTTTGACGGTCACCGTCTGGGAGCACTGCGCGTAGTCATTGCCGGCCGGGGTCGCCCGCAACGCCGAACCGCCACTGCGCACCGGCGAGTTGACGACGGCGCCCGCCGTACAGGTCCAGCCGTCGAGGCCCGCCTCGAATCCGCCGTTCCTGACCAGGTCCGCGTCGGCCGCACGGGCGGCCGACGAGAGTGCGGCGAGGCCGGGTACGGCCAGAACGGTGGCCGTGCACACGGCGAGCAGCCTTTGCCGCGTGGACGGTCTGGTGCGTTCGGTGCGATCCACAACTGCCTCCGGGCATGGGGGGATTCAGGAGGGTGGAGCGCGCCCAACTTGGTCCAGACCAATCCTGTTGTCAAGACCTTTGGCCGTTACCGGGGTCCGTCCCCGTGGCGGCTATCGACCCTCGTTTCCGGCGATGCCCGCCGCCGCCTCGTGCATGGCCAGTTCCAGCAGCGCCGGATCGGTGAGCGTGCCGGTGCCGTCCGGCGGGATCAGCCAGCGGACCCCGCGAGTGCTCCGCCCCGGGTACGGCACCACGATCCACGTCCCGCGCCCCGCCGTGCGCACCCCCGTGCCGAGCCAGCGCGCCGCGGTGCCGGGCGGCACGAGGAAACCCATCCGGGCGTCGCCGAAGTCGACGAGCACCGGGCCGAGTTGGTCGATCACCCGGGTCAGCACGTCGAGCGTGGGATAGCCGAGCTCACCCGGCAGGATCAGTACGTCCCAGAGCCTGCCGGCCGGCAGCAGCGCGATCCCCGTCGGATTGCGCTCCCATTCCCGGCGGCAGGCCTCGGGATCCGGCGCCACGGATGCCAGCCACTCGACCGCCGTCTTGGCCCCTGTCATGGCGGAACCTCCCTTTCACCTCGTGTGGACGCTGGTCGCGCCACAGAGGGGAGGGAGGTTCGGGCCGGGCATTACGCGGGTTCCGCCACTTGTTGGTGGTGAGCCGGATCACAGTGGGTGAGCTGGGCGTACGCCTGTGGATCAGCCACGGCGGCGCACGCCCTGCCGGAGCGGCTCAGCCACGGCGGCGCACGCCCCGCCGGAGCGGCTCAGCTGTCGAAGCCCAGCCCCAGCTTGTCCATCGTCTTCAGCCAGAGATTGCGCCGCCCGCCGTGCGCGTCCGCCCGCGCCAGCGACCACTTGGTGAGCGCGATGCCGGTCCAGGCGAAGGGCTCGGGCGGGAAGGGCAGGGGCTTCTTGCGGACCATCTCCAGCTCCGTGCGCTCGGTGCGCTCCCCCGCCAACAGGTCGAGCATCACGTCCGCGCCGAACCGGGTCGCGCCCACACCCAGGCCCGTGTACCCGGCCGCGTACGCGACCTTTCCGTGGTGCGCCGTGCCGAAGAAGGCCGAGAAGCGCGAGCAGGTGTCGATCGCACCGCCCCAGGCGTGGGTGAAGCGGACGCCCTCCAGCTGCGGGAAGCAGGTGAAGAAGTGCCCGGCGAGCTTCGCGTACGTCTCCGGGCGGTCGTCGTACTCGGCGCGCACCCGGCCGCCGTACGGGTAGATCGCGTCGTAACCGCCCCACAGGACGCGGTTGTCGGCGGAGAGCCGGAAGTAGTGGAACTGGTTCGCCGAGTCCCCGAGGCCCTGCCGGTTCTTCCAGCCGACGGACGCCAGCTGGTCGGCGGTCAGGGGTTCGGTCATCAGCGCGTAGTCGTAGACCGGGACGGTGTACGCGCGCACCCGCTTGACCAGGTTCGGGAAGATGTTGGTGGCGAGCGCCACCTTGCGGGCGCGGACGGAACCGTACGGGGTGCGTACGGCCATGCCGGCGCCGTACGCCTTCAGGGCGAGCGCGGGCGTGTGTTCGTACACCCGCACCCCGAGTCGCAGGCAGGCCCGCTTGAGACCCCAGGCGAGCTTGGCGGGGTGGAGCATGGCGACGCCGCGGCGGTCGTGCAGGCCCGCGAGGAAGGTCGGCGAGTCGACCTGTTCGCGGACCGCGTCGGCGTCCAGGAACTCGATGCCGTCCGCCAGGCCCCGCTCCCGCAGTTCCTCGTGCCACTCGCGGAGTTCGGCCGCCTGGTGCGGCTCGGTGGCGACGTCGATCTCGCCGGAGCGCTCGAAGTCGCAGTCGAGGGAGTAGCGGGCGACGGCCGCCTCGATCTCGTCGAGGTTGCGGGCGCCCAGCTCCTCCAGCTTCCCGATCTCGTCCGGCCAGCGGGTGAGTCCGTTGGCCAGGCCGTGGGTCAGGGACGCGGCGCAGAAGCCGCCGTTGCGGCCCGAGGCGGCCCAGCCCACCTCGCGGCCCTCCAGGAGCACCACCTCACGCTGCGGGTCGCGCTCCTTGGCGATCAGCGCGGTCCACAGTCCGCTGTAGCCACCGCCGACGACGAGCAGGTCGCAGGTCTCGGCGCCGGTGAGGGCGGGCTCGGGGTGGGGCTTGCCGGGGTCGTCCAGCCAGTACGGAACCGGCTGGGCTTCGGAAAGAGACGTGGTCCAACGGGTCATGGCGCTTGGGGCCATGATTTCAACTCCCTACAGCTGAATTACCCACCGAAATTTCTCTGTGGGTGATGCCTTCCGCGATGCCTTTTACTATGCCTTTTGCTTGTTGCGGCGGTTGCTGATGACCATTCCGGCCAGGACGAACAGTACGGCGACGATGAACATGGCCGTACCGATGACATTGATCTGAACGGGGGTTCCGCGCTGCGCCGAACCCCACACGAACATGGGGAAGGTGACGGTCGAACCCGCGTTGAAGTTGGTGATGATGAAGTCGTCGAAGGAGAGCGCGAAGGCGAGCAGCGCGCCCGCCGCGATACCGGGGGCCGCGATGGGCAGGGTGACGCGCAGGAACGTCTGCACCGGGCCGGCGTAGAGGTCCTGTGCCGCCTGCTCCAGGCGCGGGTCCATCGACATCACGCGCGCCTTGACGGCCGTCACGACGAAGCTGAGGCAGAACATGATGTGGGCGATCAGGATCGTCCAGAAACCCAACTGAGCACCCAGGTTGAGGAACAGGGTGAGCAGCGAAGCGGCCATGACGACCTCGGGCATCGCCATCGGCAGGAAGATCAGCGAGTTCACCGCGCCGCGCGCCCGGAAGCGGTAGCGGACGAGGGCGAAGGCGATCATCGTGCCGAGGATCGTGGCCCCGATGGTCGCCCAGACGGCGATCTGGAGGCTGATCGAGAGCGAGCCGCACATGTCGGCGACCCCGCACGGATCGCGCCAGGCGTCGAGGGAGAACTGCTGCCACTCGTAGTTGAAGCGCCCCTTCGGTTTGTTGAAGGAGAACACCGTGACGACGACATTGGGCAGCAGCAGATATCCCAGCGTCAGCAGTCCACCGATGACGACGAGATTCCGCTTGAACCAGCGTACGAAGGCCATTTAGACCAGATCCTCCGTCCCGGACTTGCGGATGTAGAGGGTGACCATGATGAGGATCGCGGCCATGAGGATGAAGGAGAGCGCGGCGGCCGTCGGATAGTCGAGGATCCGCAGGAACTGCGTCTGGATGACGTTGCCGACCATCCGGGTGTCCGTGGAGCCGAGCAGGTCGGCGTTCACGTAGTCACCGCTGGCCGGGATGAAGGTCAGCAGCGTGCCGGAGACCACGCCGGGCATCGACAGCGGGAAGGTGACCTTGCGGAAGGTCGTGAAGGGCTTCGCGTACAGGTCGCCCGCCGCCTCGTGGAGGCGTCCGTCGATGCGCTCCAGCGAGGTGTAGAGCGGCAGGATCATGAAGGGCAGGAAGTTGTACGTGAGGCCGCAGACCACCGCCAGTGGTGTGGCCAGGACGCGGTCGCCGGAGGTGAAGCCGAGCCAGTTGGTGACGTCCAGGACGTGCAGGGTGTTGAGAGCGCCGACGACCGGGCCGCCGTCCGCGAGGATCGTCTTCCAGGCGAGCGTGCGGATGAGGAAGCTGGTGAAGAACGGCGCGATGACCAGGATCAGCACGACGTTGCGCCAGCGGCCCGCGCGGAAGGCGATCAGATACGCCAGCGGGTAGCCGAGCACCAGACACAGGATCGTCGCGGCACCCGCGTACAGCACCGAGCGCAGGAACTGGGGCCAGTAGTCGGCCAGCGCGTTCCAGTACGTCTGGAAGTGCCAGGTGACCTTGAAGCCCTCTTCCAGGGAGCCCGTCTGCACGGACGTGGAGACCTGGTAGACCATCGGCAGCGCGAAGAAGACCAGCAGCCAGAGGATGCCGGGCAGGAGCAGCCAGTACGGGACGAGGCGGCCACGCTTGCGGGGCGGCTTCTTGTCGGACTGCGGCGCGAGGAGTGGCGCCTCGGTGACGCTGGCCATCAGGCGGCCTCCTCCTCGACCGTTTCCACGCCGGCGTCGATGTCCTGCGCCGCGTCGAGGCCGAAGGTGTGCGCCGGGCTCCAGTGCAGGACCACCTCGGCGCCGGGGGTGAGCCGGGCGTCGCGGTCGATGTTCTGGGAGTAGACCTCGAACTCGGGGCAGACGGCGCTGTCGATGACGTACTGCGTGGAGACGCCGATGAAGCTGGAGTCGGCGATCCTGCCGGTGATCCGGTTGCGCCCGCCCGGGATCTCGCCCGCGTCGTCGATGTGCGTGAGGGATATCTTCTCTGGGCGGACTCCGACCAGGACCTTGCCGCCGGTCGTCGTGGGCGCCGAACATCGCGCCTGCGGCAGTACCAGCTTGCCGCCGCCCGCCGCCAGGACGATGTCGTCGCCGTCCTTGCCGTCGACGGCGGCCTCGATGAGGTTCGAGGTACCGAGGAAGTTGGCGACGAACGTGGTCTGCGGGTTCTCGTAGAGGTCGGCGGGGGCGCCGAGTTGCTCGACGCGGCCCGCGTTCATCACGGCGACCGTGTCGGCCATCGTCATGGCCTCCTCCTGGTCGTGCGTGACGTGCACGAAGGTGATGCCGACCTCGGTCTGGATGCGCTTGAGCTCCAGCTGCATCTGACGGCGCAGCTTGAGGTCGAGGGCGCCGAGCGGCTCGTCGAGGAGCAGCACCTTGGGGTGGTTGATCAGGGCGCGGGCCACGGCGACGCGCTGCTGCTGGCCGCCGGAGAGCTGGTGCGGCTTCTTGCGGGCCTGCTCGCCGAGCTGGACGAGTTCCAGCATGTCCTCGACCTGCTTCTTCACCGACTTGATGCCACGTCGGCGCAGACCGAAGGCGACGTTCTCGAAGATGTCGAGGTGCGGGAAGAGGGCGTAGGACTGGAAGACGGTGTTCACCGGCCGCTTGTACGGGGGCAGGTGGGTCACTTCCTGGTCGCCGAGGAAGACGGTGCCGGAGGAAGGTTCCTCCAGGCCCGCGATCATCCGCAGGGTGGTGGTCTTGCCGCAGCCGGACGCCCCGAGAAGGGCGAAGAAGGAGCCCTCGGGGACGGTCAGGTCGAGCGGGTGGACGGCCGTGAAGGAGCCGTACGTCTTGCTGATCCCGGAGAGGCGGACGTCGCCGCCGTTGTCTGTCGTCATGGTGTGGTCCCTGGATGTCGGGGTCGTAGGGGTGTCCGGGGCGGACCGCGGTCGCCGCGCCGGTCGGGGGCCGCGCGGCGGAGCCGGCGCAGGTCTCCTGGGCCCCCGGGCAACCGCCCGGGCGGCCCGGCCGGACCACCGCCACCGCTCAGCCGCCGGAGGCGTCACGCCCCGGTGAGCTTGGCGAACTTCTCTTCGTAGGCCGTCTCTTCCTTCTGCGTCAGGGAGCGGAAGGCGTGGGACTTCGCGGCCATGGCCTTGTCAGGGAGGATCAGCGGGTTGTCCGCCGCCGACTTGTCGATCTTCGCAAGCTCGTCCTTGACCCCGTCGACGGGACAGACGTAGTTGATGTACGCGGCGAGCTGTGCGGCCGGACCGGGCTCGTAGTAGTAGTCCATGAGCCGTTCGGCGTTCGTCTTGTGACGGGCCTTGTTGGGGACCAGCATGTTGTCCGTGGACGTCAGATAGCCGCTGTCCGGGATGATGAAGTCCACGTCCGGGCTGTCCGCCTTGAGCTGGACGATGTCGCCCGCCCAGGCGACACAGGCCGCGAGGTCGCCCTTGGTGAGGTCGGACGTGTAGTCGTTGCCGGTGAAGCGGCGTATCTGGCCCTTGTCGACGGCCTTCTGGAGGCGGGCTATCGCCGCGTCGAAGTCGTCGTCGGTGAACTTCTCCGGGTCCTTGCCCATGTCGAGCAGCGTCATGCCCATGCTGTCGCGCATCTCCGAGAGGAAGCCGACGCGCCCTTTGAGTTTGGGGTTGTCGAGCAGGTCGGAGACCGACTTCACCTCGATGCCGTCCAACGCCTTCTTGTTGAAGGCGACGACGGTCGAGATGCCCTGCCAGGGGTAGGAGTAGGCGCGTCCCGGGTCCCAGTCGGGGCTGCGGAACTGGGCGGACAGGTTGGCGTACGCGTGCGGCAGGTTGGAGGCGTTGAGCTTCTGCACCCAGCCGAAGCGGATCAGCCGGGCGGCCAGCCAGTCGGTGACCACGATCAGGTCACGCCCGGTGTCCTGGCCCGCGGCGAGCTGCGGCTTGATCTTGCCGAAGAACTCGACGTTGTCGTTGATGTCCTCGGTGTACTTGACCGAGATGCCGGTGCGCTTGGTGAACGCGTCGAGCGTCGGGTGGTGCTTCCCGCTGTCGTCGACGTCCATGTACTCGGTCCAGTTGGAGAAGTTGATCGTCTTCTCCTTGGCCGAGTGGTCCTCGGCGGAGACGCCGCCCTGGGTCTTGCCCGCGGCCGGGATCCCGCAGGCGCTCAGCGCGCCGAGGCCGCCGACTGCGAGCGCGCCGCCCGCGGAGGCGCGCAGCAGCGAGCGGCGGCTGAGCGCGGCTCTGCCGTTCCTGAAACTGCGCCGCATGGCGGCCACTTGGGCCGGGGAGAGGCGGTCGGGCTCGTACTGCTCCATGCTCGTGATGCCCTTTCGGAAGGGTCGCGGCCGTGGTCTCGCGGCCTGGTCTGCCACTCGGCGATAGTCGGAAGCCGGCGCGCGGCCGACTCCGGATCGACTAGGGCCGGTCCCCGAAGATCGTGCGGTGCCAGTCCTTCCTGGCGACCGCGGTGTTGTCGAACATGACGTGCTTGATCTGGGTGTACTCCTCGAACGAGTACGCCGACATGTCCTTGCCGAAGCCGGACGCCTTGTAGCCGCCGTGCGGCATCTCGCTGATGATCGGAATGTGGTCGTTGACCCACACACAGCCCGCCTTGATCTCGCGGGTCGCGCGGTTGGCCCGGTACACGTCCCGGCTCCACGCGGAGGCGGCGAGACCGTACGGAGTGTCGTTGGCGAGCCGGATTCCCTCGTCGTCGCTGTCGAAGGGGAGCACCACCAGGACGGGACCGAAGATCTCGGACTGCACGATCTCGCTGTCCTGAGGAGCGTCGGCGACGAGCGTGGGCCGGTAGTAGGCGCCCTCCTTGAGCTCTTCGGGGATCTCTCCGCCGGTCACCACGCGCGCGTAGCCGCGGGCCCGGTCGACGAATCCGGCCACGCGGTCGCGCTGGGCGTGCGAGATCAGCGGGCCGAGGTCGGTGCCTGACGCGAACGGGTCGCCGAGGCGGACGCTCGCCATCAGGGCGGCCGTCCTGGACACGAACTCTTCGTAGAGGGGCCTTTGTACGTACGCGCGCGTGGCGGCCGTGCAGTCCTGCCCGCTGTTGATGAGCGAGCCCGCGACCGCGCCGTTCACGGCCGCGTCCAGGTCCGCGTCGTCGAAGACCACGAAGGGAGCCTTGCCGCCCAGCTCCAGATGGAGCCGCTTGACGGTCGAGGTGGCGATCTCGGCGACGCGCTTGCCGACCGCGGTGGATCCGGTGAAGGAGGTCATCGCCACGTCGGGGTGGCCGACGAGGTGCTCGCCGGCGTCCCTGCCGGCCCCGGTCACGATGTTGATCACGCCGTCCGGGATGCCCGCCGCCGTGGCGGCCTCGGCGAACAGGAGCGAGGTCAGCGGGGTCAGCTCGGCGGGCTTCAGCACGATCGTGTTGCCCGCGGCGATCGCCGGGAGGATCTTCCAGGCGGCCATCTGGAGGGGGTAGTTCCAGGGCGCGATGGAGCCGACGACACCGATGGGCTCGCGGCGTACGTACGAGGTGTGGTCGCCGGAGTACTCGCCCGCGGACTGCCCTTGCAGATGCCGGGCCGCGCCCGCGAAGAAGGCGATGTTGTCGATGGTGCCGGGCACGTCGAACTCGCGGGTCAGCTTGAGGGGCTTTCCGCACTGGAGCGACTCCGCCCGGGCGAACTCCTCGGCGCGGTCCGCGAGTACGGCGGCGAAGCGGTACAGGGCGTCCGAGCGCTCGCCGGGGGTGGCGCCCGCCCAGCCGGGGAACGCCTCACGGGCGGCGGCGACGGCCGCGTCCACGTCGACGGTGCTCGCCAGCTCGTACGTGTAGACCTCCTCGCCGGTGGCGGGGTCGACGACCGCGTGCATACGGCCCGAGGTGCCCTTGGTCAGCCGGCCCGCGATGTACTGCGCGCCGTCCGCGAAGCGGTCCTGCGCCTGGAAGCGATGGCCCGGATTGTGCATGTCGCTCTCCTCCGCCGTTCACCCCGCTGCCGCGGGGGTGGGCGTAGCTCCAGCCCGATTTGAGTGCCGATCCTGACAGAGCTAAGGGACTCCAACAAGTGATTCCGTTGTTGCCTTTTGGTTACGCGACGGAATCTGTCGACCAGGTGTCGAGTCCCCATGGAAAAGGCGGGACGGAATGTCAGTGGTGCGTGCCACAGTGGCGTGCATGGCGAAGATCGATTCTTGGGAAGCGCTGGTCAGCGCGGTCCGCTCGGGGGCGAGGGTCAAGTACCTGCACTTCTGGGGGCATCGCCCGCGACCGGACGGTCAGGTGAGTGCGAGCTGTCTGAGCCAGTGGTGGCCGTCACCGTTCGTGGTGGACGGTGTCACCTACGCGACGGCCGAGCACTGGATGATGGCGGGCAAGGCACGGCTCTTCGGCGACGCGGAGGCGCAGCGGCGCGCGATCGAGGCGTCCAGCCCCGCGCTCGCCAAGAAGGTGGGGCGGCTCGTGCGCGGCTTCGACGAGGCGACCTGGGAGCGCGAGCGCTTCGGGATCGTCGTCGAGGGCAGCGTGCACAAGTTCGCCGCCCATCCCGAGCTGCGCGCGTTCCTGCTGGGCACGGGCACGCGGGTGCTGGTCGAGGCCAGCCCCATGGACCGGGTCTGGGGCATAGGGCTCGCGGCGGACGACGAGCGGGCGGCGGATCCCGAACGGTGGCGGGGACCGAACCTGCTGGGATTCGCCTTGATGGAGGCGCGGGAGCGGCTCCTGGGGGACGACTAGTCGGGAGCGGCTCCTGGGGGACGACTGGTTCAGGTGCGGGAGCCGTTGGTGATCTAGCCGGGGTGCGGCACGACGAGTGAAGTGGAGTAGCCGTCGTCTCCGCTGAACGGGTCGCTGTCGCCGCTGTCGTCCGGGAGGACGAAGAAGACCACGATCATCGCGATGCCGAGCGCGATGCCGACCGCTCCGCAGATGATCCCGGCCAGCGCCTGACCGGGGTTGTTCGCCTCGCCGCGGCGCGCCCTGCGTCGCCCCAGCACGCCGAAGATCACCGCGAGGATCCCCAGGATGATCGCGACCGGCCACAGACAGAACACGACGGCCGAGATGATGCCGAGCACCAGCCCGGCGGTGCCCATGCCGTTGCTCGGCACCGGGTGCATCATCGGCCAGCCGTAGCCGGGGGCGCCCGGGTAGCCGGGTCCCGGCGTGGGGTAGGCCGGGTAGCCGTATCCATAGCCGTACGGGGCCTGGCCGGGGCCCTCGGGAGCGATGGGCGGCGGGGGAACCGGCTCACCGGGGGCGGGCCGGGGGTGGGGCGAGGGTGGGGCGGCGGGAGACGCGAAGGGGGTGTCCCAGGACTGGGGCGGGGACTGGGGGTGGGGGTGTCCGGGGGCGCTCGTTCCGGGGAGGGCGACGACCGTCGGCTGGTTGTGCACCGAGGGGGGTGTGGGGGCACCGGGCGCGTGCGAGGGCGCCTGGTCCACGGGCGGGGCCCAGGGGTTCGGCTCGGGTCGCGGTCCGGCGCTGTTGTCCGGGGCGCCGCCGGGCGGGGAACCCGGCTGGGGGTTCCCGCCGGGTATCGCGTCCTCGGAACCGACGGCCAAGGGCACGTCGATCTGCGTCGGCGGCGGAGCCGGCTGGTCCGGGGATGCCCACGGGGTCGCGGCGGCGTCCTGCGGCACCTGTGGCACCTGCGCGTCGTCGGACATGCGTGAGGTCCCCTCCTCTGTCGTACCTGCCGTCATGCTACGGCCCGGGGCTTCACCCCGTGAGGGGCGGCCTACGATGATCCCCGAATCACCGATCAGCCGATCACCCGCGTCGCCCGACCACGGTCCGGGGGCGCCGTTCCGGGGAGGAATCCTTGACCGACCAGCTCAGCACCCGCGAGGGCGTCCGCGACCTGCACACCTTCATCGCCGGACTGCCCAAGGCCGAACTGCACGTGCACCACGTCGGATCCGCCTCCCCCCGCATCGTCTCCACCCTCGCCGCCCGCCACCCCGACTCCCAGGTACCGACGGACCCCGAGGCCCTCGCGGACTACTTCACGTTCACCGATTTCGCCCACTTCATCCAGGTGTACCTGTCCGTCGTCGACCTGATCCGCACCCCCGAGGACGTACGGCTGCTGACGTACGAGGTCGCCCGGGACATGGCCCGGCAGCAGGTCCGTTACGCCGAGCTGACCATCACCCCGTGGTCCTCCACCCGCCGCGGCATCGACGAGCGCGCCTTCATGGACGCCATCGAGGACGCCCGCAAGGCGGCGGAGGCCGAGTTCGGCGTCGTCCTGCGCTGGTGCTTCGACATTCCCGGCGAGGCGGGACTCGAGGCGGCCGAGGAGACCCTGCGACTCGCGACCGACGACCGGCTGCGTCCTGAGGGTCTGGTCTCCTTCGGACTCGGCGGGCCCGAAATCGGCGTACCGCGGCCGCAGTTCAAGCCGTACTTCGACCAGGCGATCGCGGCCGGACTGCGCTCGGTGCCGCACGCGGGTGAGACGACCGGGCCGGAGACCGTCTGGGACGCGCTGAACGAACTGCGCGCCGAGCGCATCGGGCACGGCACCAGCTCCGCGCAGGACCCCAAGCTGCTCGCCCACCTCGCCGAGCACCGCATCGCGCTGGAGGTCTGCCCGACCTCCAACATCGCCACCCGCGCGGTGCGCACCTTCGACGAGCACCCCATAAAGGAGTTCACCCGGGCCGGCGTCCTCGTCACGATCAACTCCGACGACCCGCCGATGTTCGGCACCGACCTCAACAACGAGTACGCGGTCGCCGCCCGTCTCCTCGACCTCGACGAACTCGGCCTCGCCGCGCTCGCCAAGAACGCGGTGCAGGCGTCCTTCCTCGACCCGGCCGGCAAGACGCGCCTCACCGAGGAGATCGACACCTACGCCTCGGCGTGGCTCACGCCCTGAGCGACCAGCACAATGGGCCCATGCGCACCGTGACTGCCGTGGCCCACCGCGGCGACCCCTATCGCGTCCGCGAGAACACCATCGACTCGCTGCGTTCCGCGCTCCAACTGGGCGCGGACGTGGTCGAGATCGACGTACGGCTCACCCGCGACAAGGTGCCCGTGCTGCTGCACGACGAGACACTGAAACGGCTGTGGGAGCTGGAGCGGCCGCTCAGGTCGCTCTCCTCGGACGAGGTGCGCGGGCTGACGGACGGCGGGGTGCCGACGCTCGCGGAGGCCCTCGAGGCGACCAAGGACACCCGGATCATGGTCGATCTGCCGGGAGAGCCCGACGGCGCGGCCGTACGCCGGATCGTCGAGGTCATCCGTGAGTGCGGGGCCCAGGACCGGGTGTACTACTGCGCGGGTGCCCCGGCCATGCTGGCGGTGCGCGCCGCCGACCCCGCCGCCGAGATCGCGCTGACCTGGACGAGCGTCGCACCGCCGCGCCCGGCCGTCCTCGACGCCGTACGGCCGCGCTGGCTCAACTACCGCTTCAGCCTGGTCGACCGCGCTCTCACGGCCCGGGTCCACCGCGGCGGCCATCTGCTCTCCGTCTGGACTCCCGACACCCGCCGTTCCATGCGCCGGCTGCTGGACATGGGGGTGGATTCGATCACCACGAACCGCATCGACGCGCTGTGCGCGCTGCGCAAGGCCTGAGGGGGAAACACGGGCGGCGCGGTCAGGAGGTGACCTGCGAGCGCGGGCTCACCGTCGCCGGGTCGGCGGGGGTCGAGCGGGTCAGATACTGCGGCACAGGGGCGGTGTCCTCGCCGTTGTCGCGGACGAGACCGTAGCGGATCACGCCCTGGGCGGGACCGGTGCGGACGTCCTCGGTCACCTTGTCCCAGGTCGAGGTCTGGACGAAGAGGTTGTAGTCGGCGGGGCCCTCGTTCTGGTGGAGGGTGACGCTGCCGTCGATCCAGAAGTACTCGTTCTGCCACATCTGTTGGGTGCCGGAGGGCAGGACGGCGTAGCCCACGGACGGGCCGCCCATCCAGGTCGTGCCGTCCGCCGAGCCCGACTGCACGTCGTCCATGCGGTGACCGCCGCCCGAGGCGACGTGGAAGAGCTTGCCGCTCAGCCCGGTCCAGGTCGGCATGAGCAGGGCGCCGGTGCGCTGCTGGGGCAGGACCTGCCAGCGGACCCGGAAGTAGCCCTGCCCGCTGAGGGTGACCGTCTCCCCGCGGTGGGTGAGGCCGGTGGCGGGCGCGCCGGTGGCGCTGACGCCCTTCTCGGCGCGCCGGGGCAGCGTCCCCGGGAGCGCGCTCGAGGCGGGCGCGCGGTCGACGGCGTCGACGACGGTGCCGTACAGCTGGACGCGGGTCTTCGAGGGCGAGGGCGAGGGTGAGGGGGACGGGGAGGCGGAGGGGGACGGTGAGGGGGTCGCGGAGGCGGACGGCTCTCCCGTACGTCCCGACGGTGGGCGTGCGGTGCTCGCCGCCGTGGGCGCGGCGAGGGCCGGGGGCGGGTCGTGGGGCGCCCGGGTGACGACGTACAGGCCGCCCGCCGCGAGGGTGGCGCCGGCCGTGACGGCGACGGCGGGCTTGGTGAGCAGGCCGAGGACCTTGGCGGACCAGCCGACGGTGGTGGCGGCGACCGCCGTCTTGCCGCCGAGCGCGAGCGACAGCGTGAAGCCGACCGGCAGCGGGACGAGAGCGATCCCGACGAGGAGGCGTTCGGCCGGTACGACGGCCTCGCGGGCGCCCGAACAGTACGCGCAGCCCCGGATGTGCCGGGCCAGTCGCTTGCGCCACACCGAGTCGGGCCGCCCGTCCCAGCGGGCGGTCACCAACCGCAGGTCGGGGCAGGGGGAGTTGCCCGCGCCGGGGTGGTGGCCGTCGAGCGCCCGCACGATGTCCCGCGCGATCTCCAGCCGCTGCTTCATCCGCTGCACCCGCACCGCCGCGTGCTGCCTGCTGATCCCGACCGCCGCCGCCAGCTCGCGCCGGGTGAGTTCGCCCGCGACCTCCAGCCACCACAACGAGAGCAACTGGCGGTCCTCGTCGTCGAGCCAGCGCACCGCCTCCGCGACCTCTCGCCGCTGCCCCTCCAACTGGAGCCGCAGTACGGTCAGTTCGGCGAAGTCGGCGGCCTGTTCACCGGCGCCGTCGGCCAGTGGCTCGGCCGTTCGGCGGCGCGAGCGCTCCCGTATCTGCCGCATCGTGATGGCGACCAGCCAGGACCGGAAGCTGTCCGGGTCGCGCAGCGAGCCGAGGTTGTCGACGGCGCGCAGCATGGTCTCCTGCACGACGTCGTCGACGTCCGCGTGGCCGTTCAGGGCGCGGCCCACGATGTTGTAGACGAGCGGGAGCCAGCCCGCGACGAGTTCGTCGAGGGCGCGCCGGTCGCCGGCCTGCGCGGCCCCGATGATGGGGCGCCACTGCCGCCCGTCCACGTACGTCCCTCCGATGCCACGGTGACCGCCCGTGCCACTTGGCGCGCACGGGCGGGAGTGCAGGATCCCCCACCTCGGCGAGCGTGTCCGCGCGCTATGTCGCGGATCACAGCCGTTCGTCGGGCCCTGACACCCAGGAGACGGAGGGCCGCCCTCCGCGATAACAGTTTTTTGACCTTCCCCGCCTTCGGAACTTCCGCCGCTCCCACCTAAGGGCGATCCCCCACAACACCCTTACGTAGAGAGGCAGTTGATCCGGGTCGGCGCCGGGGACCGGGCCGTCCTCGGGGAGGATCCGCGAACGGGTGGGCGACCGCAGGATGATCTCACCGTCCCGTCCACACCAGGAGCCGCAGATGCCCGCCCGTACCCGAACCGTCACGGCCGTCGCCACCGCCCTCGTGCTGGGCCTGGCGGCCGGCCCGCTGGCCGCGCCCGCCGTCGCCGCGTCCTCCACCGCGCCACGGACGGCCACGGCAGCAACGGCAGCCACGGTCACAACCGGACCGGACGCCGCCGCCCTGCGCGCCGCGCTCACGGGACTGCCGGACGCCGACGCGACGGCCGCGCTCGTACGGGTCGGGGGCACCGACGGCCGCTGGCTCGGGAGCGGCGGAGTGCACGACCTGGCGAGCGGCCGCGCGGCGGACCCGGACGCGCTCTTCCGGGCCGGTTCGACGACGAAGGTGGTCACGGCGGCGGTCGTGCTGCGGCTCGCGGCCGAGGGCAAGGTCGATCTGGGCGCGCCCGTACAGCGCTATCTCCCCGGGCTGCTGTCGCCCGCCTTCAAGCCCGTGTCCGTACGCCAGTTGCTGAACCACACCAGCGGGATCCAGGCGGGTGACGGCTTCGGCGACTCCTTCGAGGACGTGTACGCGCACCGCTTCGACACCCTCACGCCCCAGCAGGTCGTCGCCTCCGCGGTGGCGAAGGGGCCGGAGTTCCGCCCCGGCAAGCGGCAGCACTACCTGAACATCAACTACACGATCCTCGGCATGCTGATCGAGAAGGTCACGGGGCACTCGTACGCCTCCGAGGCCACCCGGCGCGTGCTGCGGCCCGCCGGGATGCTGCACACGTACTTCCCCGGTACCGATCCGCGCATCCGGGGTCCGCACAACCTCGGCTACCAGGCGGTGAAGCGGGCGGACGGCACGACGGAGTTCGTCGACGTCACCGAGTGGAACCAGGCGGACCGCTGGGCGGCGGGCGACATGATCTCCACCACGGCGGACCTGGAGCGGCTGACCACCCACCTCTTCCGTGGCCAGCTGGTCCCGGAGCCGCAGCTGAAGGAGATGTTCACGGTTCCGTCGGGCATCGACGGGGCCACCATGAGCGCCGGGCTCCAGCGCTTCGAGTACGGCGGGCGGGTCTACTGGCTCAAGTCGGGCGGGCGGTACGGATACACGGCGGTCATGGCGGCCACCCGCGATCTCTCCCGCACGCTCGTCTACTCGGTCAACGCCACGGACGCGAAGGGCGAGGAGATGAATCCGGTCGCCCTGCGCATCGCGATGGCGGCGCTCAAGCAGTAGCGGTTTCGGCCGCCGGATTCGTCTCCGGATGCGCTGCCAGATGCGTCTCCGGATTCGTCTCCGTGTTCCCCGTCAGATTCGTCGTCACGAGATGCACGTTCATCCCGCACGGGACGACCCCGTTCGGCGCCGTGAGTTTCTTCGCCCCGGTGAGGAAGGCCGCACGCAGGGACTCCACGGTGGCCGCGTCGAGCGGGCCGACGTCATAGACACCCGCCAGGGCGTCCCACACCTGCTCGACCGGTCCGCTCAGGTCGATGGGGACGGTCTCCCAGTCGACCGGACCGAATCCCGCCGGCGCGAGAACGCTGTCGAGCCCCGCACGGCTGCGGGTCCTCCTGTCCCCGAGAGCGGGGATGCGCTGCTCGGCGGGAGCCGTCTCGATCGCGGACCGCAACAGCCCGATGAACAGCTCGTACGCCTCACCGCCCACGGCTCCGCCGCCGATCACGCAGGCCAGCATGCCTCCGGGACGCAGCACCCGGGCCACTTCCGCGGCCACCTGTTCCACCTCGCCCATCAGCATCAGCGCCATGTGGGAGACACAGGCGTCGAAGGTGTCGTCGGCGAAGGGCAGGTGCTGGGCCCGGCTCTCCGACAGCGTCGTCCCGGCGGGCAGCGGCCGGCGTCGTGCCAGCGCCAGGGCTTCCGGGGAGAGGTCCACCCCGGCCGGCCGGCGTCCCTCGGTCCGGGCGAGCAGTTCGAGCAACAGGCCGTCGCCGCAACCGAGATCCAGCACCCGACCGTGTCCGGCGACCCGGTCGCACAAGATCTCGTAGCTGGACCGGCCGTCCGGCGCACGGCCACCGGCGAACGCGTCCACCGTCACCGCCGGCCGCTCGGCGTGGAAGGCCCGCAGGAAGGCTTCTTGCGATGTGGTCGTCATACCCGTGAACCTATCCGCCGAGCGGGTCGCCAGGTCGGCGGCCTCACACCTCCTCACAGCAATCACCTCCTGACAGCAATCGCGTCCTGACAGCGATCACGGAAATCCCGGGATACCGGGTCCGGAATGTCGAATTTCCAGGTTTCCCCCCGCCCTGGCTGGCCCCGGCCCGCAGGCGGCCCCGAAGGTGAGCGCCGTATCGAGCGATCGCGGTGCGGTGCGCCGCAAGGGGAGAGGGAGTTCCGTGAACGTCACGACAACGGCGCACGAGCCGCGGGAACGGCGGGCGGCCACGCTCGTCATGGCCTGCGTGGGCGTGTTCGTCGCGTATCTGCCGGTGACCACCGTCTCGGTGAGTCTGCCGGCCATCCAGCGGGCGCTGAACACGTCGACCGCCCAACTGTCGTGGGTCTCGGACGCGTTCGTACTGCCCATGGCCGCGCTGATCCTGACCGCAGGTGTCTTCGGCGAGGTCCACGGCCGCAAGAAGGTCTTCCAGGCGGGTCTCGCGTTCAGCGCGGTGGGGGCGGCGATCGCGCTGTGCGCGCGGTCGATCGAGGTCCTGTGGGTGGGTCAGGCCTTCGCCGGTCTGGGCGCCGCCGCGCTGCTGCCCACGACGCTGGCGCTGATCAGCCACGCCGTGCCCGACCACCGAGAGCGCGGCAAGTTCGTCGGGCTGTGGGCCACGGCCCTGATGGCGGCGCTGGCGCTCGGCCCGGTGATCGCGGGACTGATCCTGGAGCACTTCTCCTGGCGCTGGATATACCTGCTGCCCGTCCCCGCCTCGCTCCTCGCGATGGCCTTCGCGGCCCGGCTGGTGACCGACTCGCGCGCCCCCGGCTCACGACGTCTGGACTGGCCCGGCCAGATCACCGCCGCGGTGGCGATCACCGCACTGGTCTACGGCGTCATCGAGGGCGGCGCCGGCTCCTTCACCGAGGGGAAGGTGGTCGTGGCCCTGGTGGCGGCGGCGGTCGCGGCCGTCGCGTTCGTCCTGGCGGAGCGGCGCAGTGACAGCCCAATGCTGGACCTGACGCTCTTCCGCAGCCCCGCCTTCACCGCCACGACGCTCGTGGCGATGATCAGCTTCCTGGGCCTGATCGGCTTCTTCTTCGCCCTCAGCCTCTACTTCGGCATGGTGCAGCAGCTCAGCACCCTGGAGGCGGCGGCCCGGATGCTGATGGTCACGCTGATGTGCATCCTCGTCGGGGCACCGGCCGGACGGCTCATGCACAGGGTGTCGCCCCGCGTCCTGATCACCGGCGGGCTGCTGGTGACCGCGGCCTCGCTGCTGTCGCTGACGTCCCTCGACGCCGGTACGTCGTTCGGTTCGCTGGCCTGGCGGCTGGCCCTGCTCGGCCTCGGCCTCGGCTTCGTCATCACGCCGATGACGGCCGCGGCCGTCGCCTCCGTACCGCTGCGCCAGGCCGGTATGGCGGCCGCCGGGAACAGCGCGTTCCGGCAGGTCGGCGGCGCGCTCGGCCCGGCCGTCCTCGGCGCCGTGCTGTCCACCAGGGCCCTGCACACCCTGCCGGGCCACCTCGCCGACGTGGGTCTGCCGGCGGCGACGGTACGGAGCGTCACCTCCGCGGTCGACGCGAACGGCCTGGGCGCGGTCGCGGGCATGAACCTGGGCGCCGACCGGGGCCGTGCCCTGGGCGCCCTGTCCGAGGCCTTCCTCGACGGCCTCCACCTGTGCCTGATCATCGCCGCGGCACTGACCCTGGTCGCCGCGGCGGTCGGTGCCGTCCTGCTGCGCAGCCCGCGGCAGTCGGTCACCAGGCCGGTGGCCGGATCCGGCGCCCCGCCCGCGGCGCCGCAGGAGACCGGGGCGGCGGAGCCCCGGCTGGGGCAGCGCGGCTGACCCCGGCACCAGGGCGCGTCCGGCGGCATGTTCCGCCGGACAGTCCCTGGAGGCGCCCTTTCGTGGGGACGGAACGGGCGCCCGTACGAGGCCCGGGACCACACTGGTCCCGGGCCTCGCCGTCATGCTCGATCATTGACTTCGGGAGTCCGCATGGAGCGAGAGGAGGCGGAGCCGATGCCGTCCCGCGCGCTCGACGCACTCGACCTGAGACTGCTCCAGTGCCTCCAGATCGACGGACGGGCGCCGCTCACCCGGATCGCGGAGGTGCTCGGGGTCTCCGACCAGACCGTCGCCCGGCGCCTGCGGCGGTTGCGCACCACGGCACGGCTGCGGGTGCTCGGCGTGATCGACGAGAGCCGGCTCGGCCGCACCAACTGGATCGTCCGGCTGCGCTGCACCCCGGACGTGGCCGAACAGTTGGCGGGCGCGCTCGCCCGGCGCCCCGACACCTCGTACGTCTCGCTGATCTCCGGCGGCACCGAGGTGATGTGCGCGATGAAGCCGCGCAGCCGACAGGCCCGGGACGAACTGCTCTTCGACCGGTTGCAGCGCACCCCCCGTGTCGTCTCGGTCAGCGCCCACTGCGTGCTGCACTCGTTCTACGGCGGACAGCTGGACTGGCTCAACAAGGCCAACGGGCTCGCCCCCGACCAGCAGGCGGCCCTGCGCCCACCGCCGGTCGAGCCGGTCACCGACCCCCTCACGCTGGAGGCGGCCGACGAGGCGCTGCTGGCCGTACTCGTCCGCGACGGGCGCGCCACGCTCACCGAACTCCAGGCGGCCACCGGCCAGTCGGAGTCGGTGGTCAAGCGGCGTCTGGAGCGCATGCGGGCCACCGGGGTGCTCTACTTCGACGTCCAGTTCGACCAGGAACCCCTCGGCCACGAGGTGGAGGCCATGCTGTGGCTCACCGTGGCGCCGGCCGCCCTCGCCGACGTCGGACGGGCACTCGCCGCGCATCCCGAGGTGCGTTTCGCCGCGGCGATCACCGGTCAGGCCGGCATCGTCGCCTCGACCGTCTATCGCAACAGCGGGGAGCTGTACACGTATCTGAGTGAGAAGATCGGCGCCCTCGCCGGCGTCCAGGCCGTCGAAACCGCCCTGACCCTGCGCCTGGTCAAGCAACTCGCCTACGACCCGGGCCGCTGACCCAGGGGGGACGGGCACGGGGTACCTGGAGCCTCAGCCGTCAGCCGGTCAGCTGTCAGCTGTCAGCTGTCAGCCGCGAGCCGTGGCTCCGAGGGCCTCGGCCCGCTGGTCGAGCCTCCTCAGGGCCGTCTCGCCCCACTGGAGGTTCGCCTGCTCGAGGGCCATGCCACCGAGCAGGGTGAGATAGGGGCCCACGCGTTCGACGGTGGCGAGGTACTCCTCCTCGCTGCGGCCGGCCAGCATGCGTTCCTGCGCGCGCCGGTAGCGGGCCAGTTTGACGCCGGCCCGCTCCACACGCTCGACGACCCCGGCCCGTACGGCTTCGGCGTCTCCGATGTCGACGCAACTCACCTTGACCATCAGCTCGTCACGGATCGCCGTCGGCTTGCTGGGGACTTCGGCCGTGTAGGCGCGTATCGCCTCGAGTCCGGCCTCGGTGAGCGAGAAGAGCCGCTTGTTGGGCCGGCGTTCCTGCTGCACGACGCGGGCGGAGACGAGCCCTTCGCCCTCCATGCGCTCCAGCTCGCGGTAGATCTGCTGAGGGGTGGCCATCCAGAAGTTGGCGACCGAGGCCTCGAACCCCTTCGCGAGGTCGTATCCGGACGCCTCGCCCTCCAGAAGCGCGGCCATCACCGCGTTGCGCAGAGCCATTTCCCCAAATTAACACCCGGTATCGACACTCCGTTGATTAGTCAACGGAGTGCGGGTCGTCCGGTCAACGGTGGGAAGAACCGCTCGGCGCGATCGACGGCTGGGCGACGGGCGTGGTCGGTGTCGACGACGGCGTCGACGGTGCCGGGGTGGGGACGGCCGGCCGGGTCGTGGCGCGGCCGGTCGTCCGGGCCGCCTGGGTGGGAATCGCCGTCCCGTTCCCCGGGGTGGGACCGGCCGTCCGACTCTCCGGCGTGCGGCTGGGGTCGGAGGGCACGGGGGACGCCGACGGGCTGGGGGGCACGGGCGAAGGACGGCCCTCGGAGGGCGGGGCGAGCGGGACCGTCGGGGACGTGGGTGCCTGCGACGTCGACAGGCGGATCGGCAGCGCGACGAGGGCGGCGACGGCGCACACCGACCCGACCCCGACCGCGGTGCGCAGCAGCCGGCGGCGGGCCGCGCCGCGGCGGATCGTCTCGTAGTGGCCGGGGGGCGGGCCGAGGTAGTCGGAGGCGGGCCGCAGGATGACGGCGAGCGGATCGTCGGGTTCGGAGTCCGGACCCTCGTCAGAGTGTGTGATCAAGGCTTCTCCTCAGGTGGGCGCGGAGCAGTTCGCGGGCCGCGTGGAGGTCGGCCTTGATGGTTCCTTCCTTGCGTCCGGTCAGCACGGACACCTCCCGGATCGGCATGTCAGCGTAGTAGTGCAGGAGGATCGGGACGCGCAGTCGTTCCGGCAGCGACTGCACGAGCAGGCGTACGGACGGGTCGGACTGTTCGGTGTGCGGGCGGACGGCGGCCTCGGCGGTGGCGCGGTGCACGGCTCTGCGTTCGCGCTCCAGCTTGCGCCAGTGGTCCCGGACGAGGTTGGCCGCGGTGACGTAGAGGAAGCCCCGGGGTTCCGCCACGGACGTCCAGCGGGCCCAGAGCCGGGTGAACGCCTCCGAGGCGATCTCGTGGGCCGTCTCGTCGTCGTCGACGAGACGGCGGCACCAGCCGGCGAGGCGCGGATAGAGGGCGGCGAACAGCTCGGACGCGGCCTTCTCGCGGGACCGTTTCAAAGCTCTCCATGGTCGTGACGTCGTGCGGGCACTCGTAGAAAAGAGCCCGGGCCGACGGCGTGCGTTCCATCGGCCCGGGACCGCTCCCGGCGGGTCAGGGCGTCGCCGAGCTCAGCGCGGCGAAGACGATCACGTTGTCGAGGTAGCCCGTACCGGTACGGGCCCCTCCGCACGTGATGAGCCGTAGCTCGGGACGGTCCACGTCCCCGTACACCTCGTCCGACGGGAAGTCGGCCTTGGCGACCGTCCGTACGGCGTCGACCGTGAACTCCGCCGTCCTGCCGTTCTCCAGGCGCGCCACGATCCGGTCACCCTTCCGCAACTGCGCGAGACGGCGGAAGACCCCGTCCCCGTAGGTGCCGACCGTGACATGGCCGAGGATCACCGACGGACCGGTCTGACCCGGCGTCGGCGAGTTCCGGTACCAGCCCGCCCGGTCGTGCGCCGTGATCGGGGGCACCTGGACGCTGCCGTCCGCGGCCAGCCCCAGCTGCATGACCGGGGTGTCGACCCCGATGGCCGGGATCCGCAACCCGACCGGGACCGAACGCCCGAGGCCGTGCGCGGCCTTCGCGGAGGTCCGCGAGGGCACCGGCGCGCTCCCGGGGTGTTCGGGCGCGGTCGAGTCGGTCCCGTGGCCGCCGCAGCTCACGAGCAGCGAGGCCATCGCCGCGGTGACGAACGCGCGCCTGGAGAGCGAGGTCATTCCCCGGTCGCCCGCCGGCGACGTACGACGAAGACCGCCGCGCCACCCATGACGAACGCCGCGGCGGCACCCCCGCCGATCAGGCCGCCCTGGCCTCCGGACTTCGACGCCGTCGGCGTCACACCGGTGTCGGGCGCTCCCTTCGGCACGACGGCGACCTGCGCCGGGGACGGCGCCCGGGTCGGCGTGCCGACGCTCGGAACCGCGGACGGGGTGCCGGAGGCCGGACGGGTGGTCGGCACCGCGCTCGGGGCGGCGCTCGGGGTGGCACTGCCGGCCGGCGCCTGGGACGGGGCGGCGGTGGCGGTCGGATGGACCGTCGGGACCGGGCTCGCCCCACTGGCGAAGGCGGGCACCGTGCTCGCCAGCACGGCGGTACACGCGAGTGCCATGGTGCTGAGGACAGTTCGGCGCATGAATCGCTCTCTTTCGTCGGTCCGCCCGCCCGGTGACCCGGCGGGCTGAGTTACGGATCGTGCGAAGAGACGAGGCAGCGGGAGACCGGGTTGTAAAGAGATGGCAAAGCCGTCAGAGTCCCGCGATCGCGTTCCAGCGCTTGGCGAATTCCGTGCGTTCCGTGGACGTGATGTCGCGCGCGATCGCCAGCCGCTTCCGCATGGTGGCGTCGGGGAAGATCAGCGGGTTCTCGGCGAGGGCTGCGGTGTCCTCGTCCTTGGAGGAGGCGAGGACGTGCTGGGCGGCCGGGACGGGGCAGACGTAGTTGACCCAGGACGCCAGTTCGGCGGCGATCTGGGGCTCGTAGTAGTAGTCGACGAGCTTCTCGGCGTTGGCCTTGTGCCGGGCCAGGTTGGGGATCATCAGCGAGTCGGACCACAGCTCGGCGCCCTCCTCGGGGACGACGAAGCGGATGTCCGGGTTGTCCGCCTGGAGCTGGATCACGTCGCCCGAGTACGCCTGACAGGCCAGTACGTCACCGCTGACCAGGTCCTTGGTGTAGTCGTTGCCCGTGAAGCGGCGGATCTGGCCGCTGTGCACGTACTTCTCGACCTGGTCGCAGATCGTGTGGAAGTCGTCGGCCTTCCACCGGGTGATGTCGACGCCGTTGCCCTGCATGAGCAGCGCGAACGCCTCGTCGAGGCCGGAGAGCAGGGTGACCCTGCCCTTGAGGTCGGAGGCCCACAGGTCCGAGACGTGGTTGATCTCGCGGCCGAGCTTGCGGCGGTTGTACGCGATGCCGGTGATACCCGACTGCCACGGCACGGTGGACTTGCGGCCCGGGTCGAACGCGGGCCGACTCAGCAGCGGGTCGAGGTACTTGGCGACGTTCGGCTGCCTGGCGCGGTCCATCTCCTGCACCCAGCCGAGCCGGACGAAGCGCGCGCACATCCAGTCGCTGATGACGATCAGGTCGCGGCCGGTCTGCTGGTGGTTCATCAGGGACGGGCTGATCTTGCCGAAGAACTCGTCGTTGTCGTTGATCTCCTCGATGTAGTCGACGGAGATCCCGGTGCGCTTGCGGAACGCGTCCAGCGTGGGCCGCTTCGTGTGGTCCTTGTCGTCGGTGTCTATGTAGAGCGGCCAGTTGGCCCAGGTCAGTTTCTTGTCGTGGGCCGAGAGGTCGGCTCCGGCGCGGTCGCCGGGTGACACATACGCGGCGGGCACCCCGCAGCCCGCGAGGGCCCCGAGCGCCGCACCCCCGCCCAGGGTGCGCAGCAGGGACCGGCGGGACAGGGGCGAGGTCTTCCGAATCTCTGGCACCCCGGCAGCATGCCTGCTGCGACTCGGCGCGAACAATGGACGCTGCGTCGAGCGGTCGCGCGCCGACCCGACACCCTGTCGATCGCCTCATTTCCGTGCGGTTACCTCGGGCGATCGCCTCGCGTGGATACCTCGTGCGGTTCCTCATACGGAGTCAGCGCGGCGGAAGCGTGACCTTCACGGCGACGACGATGGACAGACCGAGACCGAGACCCCGACCGCTGTCGGCGATCCGCAGGACCGGCCGCCCGCCGTCCAGCCCGGTCCACAGCCGGATCCAACTCCGCGCTCCTTCCTGATGGTTGTGGCGTACGGCGTTGTCGACGAGGTTGGCCACCAGGCGCTCCATGAGCTGCGGATCCCCGAACACGGGCGCGGAATGCAGTTCGGCCTCGACCCGCACCTCGTCCCCGGGCAACCGCTCACGCACGATCGCCGCGAGAACCGTGAACTCCCTTCGCTGAAGTCCCCCTTGGCTGCGCGCAAGGGTCAGCAGGGCGTCGATGAGGCGGGGTGCGCAGTTCGTGCGAGGCGTTGGCGACGAACCGCTTCTGCGCCTCGAACGCGTCCTCCAGACGGGCGAGTACGTCGTCGAAGGTGTCGGCCATGGCCTTGAGCTCGTCGTCGGGGCCCCGCACCGCCAGTCGCCGGTGGAGGTTGTCGGCGGAGATGCTGCGGGCCCCGACGACGACCTCCGCCGGCGGCTGGCGGTGCGCAGCACCAACGGCCCCGGCCGCCGGCCCGGTCGGCCCGGCCGCGCCTGCCGACCCGGTCCAACCCCTGGACGGCTGGACGTGAAGGTGACCGGCAACGCGTTCGACCCCACGTCGGATGCCTACGAGGAGGCCCTGGACACCTGCGCGCCGATCCTGAAGAAGGCCGGCAGCACCTTCCCGGACCCCTCCGGCCTGCCGCCGCTGCCCGAGCCGGGCGAGGGAGCGGGCACGGGCACGGGCCCTGGCAAGTCCCTGTACATCGAGCCCGGAACCCCCGGTGACCCGGGCCTCCCGTCACTCACGACGAGCGGCAGCCGACACGACTGACCACCACGAGGTGGGGGAACACCGCGGCCCCGGACGGGATCAACTCCCGTCCGGGGCCGCGCGGTTCACACCGTACTGACTACGCGTCCAGCGACGTCATCACGTGCTTGATCCGCGTGTAGTCGTCGAAGCCGTACGCCGACAGGTCCTTGCCGTAGCCGGACTTCTTGAAGCCGCCGTGCGGCATCTCGGCGACCAGCGGGATGTGGGTGTTGATCCACACGCAGCCGAAGTCGAGGGACTTCGACAGACGCATCGCGCGGCCGTGGTCCTTCGTCCAGACCGAGGAGGCGAGGGCGTAGTCGACGCCGTTGGCCCACTCGATGGCCTGGGCCTCGTCCGTGAAGGACTGGACGGTGATGACCGGCCCGAAGACCTCGTTCTGGATGATCTCGTCGTCCTGCTTGAGGCCGGAGACGACGGTCGCGGCGTAGAAGTAGCCCTTGTCGCCGACCTGCTGGCCGCCCGCCTCGACCTTGGCGTGCGCGGGCAGGCGCTCGATGAACCCGGCGACCTGCTTGAGCTGGTTCGGGTTGTTCAGCGGGCCGTAGAGCACGTCCTCGTCGTCCGGCTGACCGGTCTTCGTCTCGGCGGCGGCCTTGGCGAGCGCGGCGACGAACTCGTCGTGGATGGACTCCTGGACGAGGACGCGCGTGGCGGCCGTACAGTCCTGGCCCGCGTTGAAGAAGCCCGCGACCGAGATGTCCTCGACGGCCTTGGCGATGTCGGTGTCCTCGAAGACGACGACCGGGGCCTTGCCGCCCAGCTCCAGGTGGACCCGCTTGAGGTCCTTGGACGCCGACTCGGCGACGGACATGCCCGCGCGCACGGAACCGGTGATGGAGGCCATCGCCGGGGTCGGGTGCTCGACCATCGCGCGGCCGGTCTCCCGGTCGCCGCAGATGACGTTGAAGACGCCCTTGGGCAGGATGCCGCCGATGATGTCGGCGATCAGGACGGTGGAGGCGGGGGTGGTGTCCGAGGGCTTCAGGACGACCGTGTTGCCCGCCGCGAGCGCCGGGGCGAACTTCCACACCGCCATCATCATCGGGTAGTTCCACGGCGCGACCTGCGCGCAGACGCCGATCGGCTCGCGGCGGATGATGGAGGTCATCCCCTCCATGTACTCGCCGGCCGAACGTCCCTCGAGCATCCGCGCCGCGCCCGCGAAGAAGCGGATCTGGTCGACCATGGGCGGGATTTCCTCGGACCGGGTCAGTCCGATCGGCTTGCCGGTGTTCTCGACCTCGGCGGCGATCAGTTCCTCGGCCCGCTCCTCGAACGCGTCCGCGATCTTCAGGAGGGCCTTCTGGCGCTCGGCGGGGGTCTGGTCGCGCCAGGCCGGGAAGGCCGCGGCGGCGGCCGCCATGGCGGCGTCCACGTCGGCCTGACCGGACAGCGGCGCGGTCGCGTACGCCTCGCCGGTCGCGGGATTGACGACCTCGGTGGTCCGCCCGTCGGCGGCGTCCCGGAACTCACCGTCGATGTAATTGCGCAGACGACGCAGCTCGGTGCTCACTGCCGGCCCTCCAAGTTCAGGTGTCCAATCGCTGAGACACCCACCCTAATCCGTGGGCCCACGTTTTCAACACCCCCGGTCACCCCTTGACTGCGAAATCCGCAAGCTACGTCCCCGTAAACAACGAATTTCATCGCTACAGCCTTGCGGAACCGTCGAGACCTCGTGCAGAGTGAGCTCGTGGCCAGTCGAAGCGCAGACCCCAGGGACTCCACCCGCGAGTCCAGGAACGGCAGTCCCCAGCTGGACTCCGTATCCCTCGCCATCATCGAGCAGCTCCAGCAGGACGGACGCCGTCCGTACGCCGCGATAGGCAAGGCCGTGGGCCTGTCCGAGGCGGCCGTGCGCCAGCGCGTCCAGAAGCTGCTCGACCAGGGCGTGATGCAGATCGTCGCCGTCACGGACCCCCTCACCGTGGGCTTCCGCAGGCAGGCGATGGTCGGCGTCAATGTCGAGGGCGACCTCGATCCGGTGGCCGACGCGCTGACCGCCATGTCGGAAGTCGAGTACGTGGTGATGACCGCGGGCTCGTTCGACATCCTCGCCGAGATCGTCTGCGAGGACGACGACCACCTGCTGGACGTCATCAACAAACGCATCCGGGCCCTGCCCGGGGTGCGCTCCACCGAGAGCTTCGTCTATCTGAAGCTCAAGAAGCAGACCTACATGTGGGGAACCCGATAGCCGTGAGCACACAGGACCTGAGCAAGACCGCGTACGACCACTTGTGGATGCACTTCACCCGCATGTCCTCGTACGAGAACGCGCCCGTTCCCACCATCGTCCGTGGTGAGGGCACCTACATCTACGACGACAAGGGCAAGCGCTACCTCGACGGTCTCGCGGGCCTGTTCGTGGTCCAGGCGGGCCACGGCCGCACCGAGCTGGCGGAGACGGCGTTCAAGCAGGCGCAGCAGCTGGCCTTCTTCCCGATCTGGTCCTACGCCCACCCGAAGGCCGTCGAGCTCGCCGAGCGCCTCGCGCACTACGCGCCCGGCGACCTGAACAAGGTCTTCTTCTCCACGGGCGGCGGCGAGGCCGTCGAGACCGCCTGGAAGCTGGCGAAGCAGTACCACAAGCTCACCGGCAACCACACGAAGTACAAGGTCATCTCGCGCGCGGTCGCCTACCACGGCACCCCGCAGGGCGCCCTGTCCATCACCGGCCTGCCGGCCCTGAAGGCCCCCTTCGAGCCGCTCGTCCCGGGCGCGCACAAGGTGCCGAACACCAACATCTACCGCGCCCCGATCCACGGCGACGACCCGGAGGCCTTCGGCCGCTGGGCCGCCGACCAGATCGAGCAGGAGATCCTCTTCGAGGGCCCCGAGACGGTCGCGGCCGTGTTCCTGGAGCCGGTGCAGAACGCCGGCGGCTGCTTCCCGCCGCCGCCCGGCTACTTCCAGCGCGTGCGCGAGATCTGCGACCAGTACGACGTACTGCTCGTGTCGGACGAGGTCATCTGTGCCTTCGGCCGCCTCGGCACGATGTTCGCCTGCGACAAGTTCGACTACATCCCGGACATCATCACCTGCGCCAAGGGCATGACCTCGGGCTACTCCCCGATCGGCGCCACCATCGTCTCGGACCGCATCGCCGAGCCGTTCTACAAGGGCGACAACACCTTCCTGCACGGCTACACCTTCGGCGGCCACCCGGTCTCCGCGGCCGTGGCGCTCACCAACCTCGACATCTTCGAGCGCGAGGGCCTCAACCAGCACGTGCTCGACAACGAGGCGAACTTCCTGCAGACCCTGCAGAAGCTGCACGACCTGCCGATCGTCGGCGACGTCCGCGGCAACGGCTTCTTCTACGGCATCGAGCTGGTGAAGGACAAGGCCACCAAGGAGACCTTCACGGACGAGGAGTCGGAGCGCGTGCTCTACGGCTTCGTCTCCAAGAAGCTCTTCGAATACGGCCTCTACTGCCGCGCCGACGACCGCGGTGACCCGGTCATCCAGCTGTCGCCGCCGCTGATCTCCGACCAGTCGACCTTCGACGAGATCGAGGGGATCGTCCGTCAGGTGCTGACGGAGGCGTGGACGAAGCTCTGATCTTCCTCCCTCCGGTCCTCCTCCCGGATGATCAACAACGGCCCCGGTGCCGCCCGTTCGAGTGAGAATGGGCGCCCCGGGGCCGCGTGCTGTCCGGCCTCCCGCCCCCGACTCCCTAGCGTGCCCAGTGACCGATCGGCCCTGCCTTCGTTCCCTCGTCCGGGGGATCGGCAGCGCAAGTCAGATCTGAACCGAGGTGTACGCGATGGTGGCCCCGCCGGACAACGACGTGCTCTGGGCACGTGCCCTGCACGTCAAGCACAACGGCTCGCCCGCGCTCTGCGGTGTCTCGCTCGGCATCCGCGAGGGCGAGATCCTCGCCGTCGGCGGCCCGCGCGGCAGCGGCAAGACGACCCTGCTCCAGTGTCTGTCGGGGCAGCTGCTGCCCCAGCAGGGCGAGGTCTGGTTCAACAGCGCGCCGGTGCACACCATGGGCCCCCTCACCCGCGAACGGCTGCGCCGCGACCGCTTCGGCTGGATCGACACCGCGCCCGTCCTCGTACCGGAACTGAACGCCTGGGAGAACGCGGCGCTGCCCCTGATGCTGCGCGGCTGCGGCCGCCGGGCCGCCAAGACCGCCGCCCTCGAGTGGCTGGAACGCCTCGACATCGGCCACTGCGCCCGCAAGCGCCCGCACGCCCTGCTCCAGGCCGAACGCCAGCGCGTCGCCATCGCCCGTGCGCTCGTCCCCGCCCCCAAGGTGCTCTTCGCCGACGAACCGACCGCCCCGCTGCACCGCGCCGACCGCGCGCACGTCCTGCGCACGCTCACCGCGGCGGCCCGCTCGCACGGCATCACGGTCGTCCTGGCCACCCACGACGCGGACACCGCGGCCCTCGCCGACCGCACGGTGTCGCTGCTCGACGGACGGCGCGTGAACACCGTCCACCTGCCCCCGGCCGCCGAGGCGGAAGGCCGGGCCGCGTGCTCGCTCTCCGTCTAGCCCGCGGGGCACACCCCCTCGTCCAGCTGCGCAGACTGCTGGTCGCCGCCGCCTCGGCGGGCACCGGCTTCCTGCTGCTGTGCGCGCTGGGGTACGCGATGGCGCACCCGGACCCCTCGGGCGGCGCGGCGCTCCGGCTCCTGTGGTGCCTCGCGCCCGCCGCCGCCACCGTGCACTTCGCGGTCGCGGTCGCGCGTACGGACCCGGGGACCCGGCCACGCCCCGGGCTCTCGGCGATCGGACTCGGCCCCGGCCGGCTGATGGCGATCTCGGCGGTCACCACCGCCCTGTCCACCACGCTCGGCTCGATGCTCGCGCTGCTCGTCTTCCTGCACCTGCGCGGCGACCTGCCCGGCGTGTCCTTCGACGGCCACGCGACGGCCTTCCTCGCCTCCGACCACCCGCTGCCGCTGCCCGCGGCCGTGACCCTGCTGCTCCTGGTCCCGCTGGCCGCCTCCGTGGCGAGCGCGGTGGCGCTGCGGCCGCGGGGCGCCGGGCCGGCCCGTCCCCGACGGACGGGGGCCGACGGCACCTCGCCCCGCAAGCCGGCCCGTACGCGCGCCAAGGCCGGCCCGCACGCCGACCAGCCGGAGCACCCGCTGGACCCGCAGCAGCCCGCCCCTCCGCTGCCCGCCCCCGGCGGGCTGCCCTGGGGCACGGCCGTCCTCGCGGCAGGCCTCGCCGTGGAGGCGTACGCGAGCCGTTCGGAAGCGGCCCCCGGTCTGGCGCTGCCCGGCCGGTTCGCCGGCGGCCCCGCCGGGGTGCTCGGCGGCTGGGCCCTGACCGCGCTCGGGCTGATCCTCGCCGCCCCCGCGATCACACATCTGTGCGGGCAACTGCTCCAGGCCGTACGCCCCGGTGTGGTGCGGCTGCTCGCCGGGCGTGTCCTGCAGGGGGAGGCCCGGCGCATCGGGCGCCCGCTCGGCGTGGTGTGCGCGGTCGCGTCCGGCGCGTACGCCATGGCGACGGTGTACTCCGGGGCGCGGCCCTCGTTCGGTCCGCTCAGCACGCTCGGGGCGCTGCTCGTGGCCGGGTGCACCCTCGCGACCCTGCTGACCGCGGCGGTCGAGGCCAAGCACGCGCGCGCCGACACCACGGCGGCGCTGCTGCGCCTGGGGGCACCGACCACGGTGCTGCGGAGCGCCGCGCTGCTCCGCACGGGCGCGCTGCTCGCCGCGTTCGGCCCGCTGACCTGGGCGGTCGCGGAACTGGCCGCGCTGCCCCTGGCGCGCTGAGCACGCGTACGCGCTTCCTTCCCGCTTCTTTCCCGCTTCCTTCTCGCTTCTTCCCGTTTCTTTCCGCTTCTTTCCCGCCGGGCGATGAGTTCCGCGCGGAGTGGGGGTCTACCTCTGCGAACGGCACCACATCACTTGACCCTCACCGGGAGAGACCCCTCATGTACCAGCAGATGATCTTCGTGAACCTCGCCGCGGACGACATCGACGCCTCGAAGAAGTTCTTCACCGAGCTCGGCTACACGATCAACCCGCAGTTCACGACGGACGACTGCGCCTGTGTCGTCATCAGCGACACGATCATCGCGATGCTGCTGAGCAAGCAGCGCTACGCGGACTTCACGAAGAAGGAGATCGCGGACCCGACGAAGACCAGCGAGGTACTGCTGTGTCTGAGCGCCGAGAGCCGCGAGAAGGTCGACGAGCTCTGCGACAAGGCCCTCGCGGCGGGCGGCTCGGGGACCCGTGAGGCCCAGGACCACGGCTTCATGTACGGCCGTACCTTCGACGACCTGGACGGCCACACGTGGGAGGTCATGTGGATGGACCCGGCCGCGGTCCAGAGCTGAGCGCCCGGGGGGGGGACACCCACGCACGTGTCCCCCCAAAGGGGAGACCGCCGCCCGCCGCCGCAGGGCCCACCCCTAGCATGGCTGCGTGCAGCCAACTCCCCTTCACTCCGCCCATGACCGCGAGATCGAGTCCCTCGCCGAGTTCGACAAGGTCGTCTCGGAGCACGGCTCGCTCGCCCGGTTCCGTGTCCAGGCGGTGGATCTGACGGACCGTACGGACGCCCTGCTCGCCGTGGACACCGCGGGCGCCGTCTTCCTCGGCTGCCCGATGGACCCCGAGGCGGCGGCACGGGTACGGGCCACCGGCGCGCTCGTCTTCCCGCCCATACCCGGACTGCCCTTCGACCCCTACCGCGGGCTGCTCTACTCCCCGGACGAGCTCTTCGCGTCGCTCGACGACGGCTACGAGGCGACCCCGGACGCCCGCGCGTACGCCTGGTTCCAGCAGACCAAGGCCGACGGCGACGTCTTCGCTTCGATGCTGCGCGCGATCCACGACGACTCGGTGTCGGACGCGCTCGACGAACTTCTCGTCGGCACCCGAGTGGTGGGCGTGATGGGCGGTCACGCGATGGCACGCGGCACGGAGGCCTACGAGGGCGCCGCCCGCCTGGGGCGCGAACTGGCGCGTGCCGGGCTCACGGTCGCCACCGGCGGCGGCCCCGGCGCGATGGAGGCGGCGAACCTCGGCGCGTACGCCGCCCCGTTCGACGACGAGATGCTCACCGAGGCGCTCCGGCTCCTCGCCGAGGCACCGTCGTTCACCCCCTCCATCGGCGACTGGGCGCGCGCCGCCTTCGCCGTGCGTGAGCGCTGGCCGGACGGCGGCCCCTCCGTCGGCATCCCGACCTGGTTCTACGGCCACGAGCCGCCGAACGCCTTCGCCGCCCACATCGCCAAGTACTTCGCGAACGCGACCCGGGAGGACGGGCTGTTGGCCCGCTCTAACGCGGGTGTCGTCTTCCTGCCGGGCGCCGCCGGGACCGTACAGGAGATCTTCGACAACGCGACCCCGAACTACTACGAGTCGCGCGGTGAGCCCACGCCCATGGTTCTCGTGAACCGTGCGCATTGGACCGAAAAACACCCCACTTGGCCCCTTCTCCAATCCCTTGCCCACGAACGGTCGATGGCGTCCCGGATCGCACTGGTGGACCGGATCGAGGACGTACCGGAGGCACTCAAACGCCTCGGCGGTTAACGAGAAGGCAAAGCCGGTGGCACGGCAGGGCATATGCATTGACAGCCCTTAGGTGGCACTTATAAACCTGTGAGGCCCGAGGGGGCCCTGTTGACACAGCAGAACCCCCCTTAAACCCCCCGCAGTTGCGCATTCTGTGAAGGGCAATCGTGTCCATATCTCGCCGTACCGCACGTTCCGTGCGAATCCTCGGTGTTGCCTCCGCCACCGCCGCGCTCGCGCTCGGTGCCGCCGGCAACGCCCTTGCTTGCAACATCAGTGAGTTCTCCGCCGAAGCCAAGTGCGACGGCACCAAGGGCATCATCTCCGTCACGGACGTGGATGCCTCCGGCACTTCGGCGGTCGTCTCCGTGTTCCTCGAGAACAACGGTGCCGACGTGCAGAAGGTCGGCGAGCAGGAGGTCAAGGGCTCTCGCGCAGGCGTCACCATCACCTTCGCCGAGGACTGGAAGCCGAACGCCACATACCGCGTCCACGTCAAGGCCGGAAACCTGGTCGACGCGGACATCAAGGGCAACGTGACCGCTCCGTCCACGGCCTGCGCGACCGAGTCGCCGTCGCCGTCGGCCTCGGAGACCCCGAAGCCGTCGGAGACCCCGTCCTCGCCCGCCTCCTCGGGGACGCCTTCCGCGAACCCGTCGGAGTCGGAGAGCAGCGCCGCGCCCGCGACGCCGGGCGACAACGCCCCGTCCCCCGCGGCCGGTAGCTCCAACCTCGCCGAGACCGGTGCGAACTCCAACACGCCGATGATCGCCGGCATCGCCGGTGCCCTCGTCGTGGTCGGCGGCGGAGCGGTGTTCTTCGGCATGCGTCGCCGCGGCGCCTCGAAGTCGAGCTGAACCGCACACCGTACGTCTGCGTGAAACGTGTGGCCCGTCCCTCTCGAAGGGGGCGGGCCACACGCCTGTCCGGGTACGCGGGCTAGCCGAAGGTCGCCCGCTCCAGCCAGAACTCCAGCAGCTCCCGCTCCCCCAGCACCTCCAACCGCCCGTCGTCCAGCGGCAGTCGGCTGTAGAAGGCGAGCAGGACGTCGGTGAGCGGGCCGCGCAGCGCGACGGTCGCCTTCTCGTGGTCCCGGCGCCAGGAGACGCCCTCCTCGGTGAGCTCGACGACCCACTCGGCGTTGAGTTCGGGCGGGGTGTCGGTGGCGTGCAGGTGGATGCTGCGGCCCATGCCGCGCAGTTCGGCCGCGGCGCCGTCGTGCGGCCGCGTCCGCTGCACGAACTCGATGATCCCCAGCCACTCGTCGATCGCGTCCGCGGCCACATCGGGCGCCACCTCGTACGGCAGCCCGGCCGCCAGCGTCGCGTCGGCTCGGTGGATCACCAGCTCGTGCGTCATCCGGCGGGCCCAGAAGCCGGAGCTGAGGTCCCCGGCCCAGGCCCACACCTTGGTGTCGGGCCCCGCCTCGCGCAGCGCGGCGACGAGCATCTCGCCGGTCTCGGCGAGCCAGGCGTCCAGCGCGGCGGGGTCGCCCTCGGCGGCGGGTCCATCGAGGAGCGGCACCCGCTCGTCCTCGACGTTCTCCTGCGCCTTCGTGCGGACGATGAGCTCGACCCAGCGCAGCGCCCCGCCCGTGTGCCGCACGAGCCGCTCCAGCGACCAGTCCGGGCAGGTCGGCACGGTCACGGACAGATCGGCCCCGGACGTCACCACGTCCCTCAGCCGCCGCACCTCCAGCTCGATGGCGTCGCAGTAGCGGTCATGTGCGAGTACCGTCATGATCCGTACCCTAGGGCGCCGACGGCTCCCCGAGCACCACGATTTCGGCTGCCTCGAACGCCACGCCGACCTCGTCACCGGGTGCGGGCGCCTCCCGCAGCGCGCACGCCGCCTCGATGGGCGGCCCGCCTTCCGGCTTCAGCTGTACGGCGACGTGGGTGCCCCGGAAGGTGCGTGCGGCCACGGTGCAGCGCAGCCCGTCCGCGGGGGCGACCAGCCGCACCCCCGCGGGCCGTACGAGAAGCGTGCCGGGGCCCTGCGCGGTGCCCTCCGGTACCGGGACCTTCCCCCACGGGGTGTCCGCGAGCCGATCGCGCACCGTCGCCGCGACCACGTTGTCGAAGCCGAGGAAACGGGCCACGAACTCGTCCGCCGGGTGCTGCCAGACCTCAAGTGGCGTGCCGGACTGGGCGATCCGCCCATCGCGCATCACCACGACCCGGTCGGCGAGCGCGAAGGCCTCGCCCTGGTCGTGGGTGACGGCGAGCACGGTCGTACCCAACTCGCCGAAGAGCTGCCGGAGTTCGACGACCAGCCGTTCCCGCAGCGAACGGTCCAGCTGGCCGAGCGGCTCGTCGAGCATCAGCAGCCGGGGGCGCGGGGCGAGCGCGCGGGCCAGCGCGACCCGCTGCTGCTCACCGCCGGAGAGGGCGGCGACGGCGCGCGCCCGGGCTCCGGGCAGCCCCACCAGTTCCAGCAACTCCTCGACTCGTGCGCCCTGTTGCTCTTTCGACGCGCCATGCATCCGCAGCCCGAAGGCGACATTGCCGCCCACGTCCCGCTGCGGGAAGAGCTGGTGGTCCTGGAACATCAGCCCGACACCCCGCTTGTGCGCGGGCACCCCGGCCTGGTCGCGGCCCGCCAGCAGCACGCGGCCCGCGTCGAGCGACTGCAGTCCGGCCACCGCCCGCAGCAGCGTGGACTTGCCGCTGCCGCTCGGTCCGAGCACACACACGATCTCGTGCTCGGCGACGTCGAGGCCGACGGCGTCGAGCACCGGCCGACCGCCGAGGCGTACGGTCGCGGCCTCGACCCTGAGCAGGGCGTCGCGCGTCCGGGTC
This sequence comes from Streptomyces olivochromogenes, assembly GCF_001514115.1. GTDB lineage: Bacteria > Actinomycetota > Actinomycetes > Streptomycetales > Streptomycetaceae > Streptomyces > Streptomyces olivochromogenes. Next base: position 331,571 of record NZ_KQ948457.1, on the reverse strand, counting down.
TGGGCCTGGGCCTGGGCCCAGGCCTGGGTCCGGCTCCGGGGATGCTCGGTCGTCCCTTCCTGCGCCTCCTCCGTCGCTCGCTTCGCGAGTCGCGCCATCAGAACTCCCCCGTCCGGTCGGTGCGGATGCGTTCCAACAGCAGCAGGGCCACCGCGCACACCACCATCAAGATTGTCGAAAGGGCCATCGCCTGGCCGTAGTTGAGGTCACCCGCGCGCCCGAGCAGCCGGGCCACGGCGACCGGCAGGGTCGGGTTGTCGGGCCGCGCGATGAAGACCGTCGCCCCGAACTCGCCCAGCGACACGGCGAAGGCGAACCCCGCCGCGATCAGCAGCGCCCGCCGCACCATCGGCAGGTCGACCTCCCGCCACACCCGCCAGGGCGAGGCTCCGAGGACGGCCGCGGCCTCCCGGAGCCGTCCGTCCACCGCCCGCAGCACCGGCAGCATGGTGCGTACGACGAAGGGGACGCCCACCAGAGCCTGCGCGAGCGGCACCAGGATCCAGGAGGAGCGCAGATCCAGCGGCGGTTCGTCGAGCGCGATCAGGAAGCCGAACCCGACGGTCACGGCGGACACACCGAGCGGCAGCATCAGCAGCGCGTCGAAACCCCGGACGAGACGCCCGGTCATGGAGGTCCCCCCGGTCGAGCGAAGCCGAGACTCGGGGAGGGTGAGGGCGGCGGCCGCCAGAGCGCCGATCACGACGGCGATGGCGGTGGCGGCCAGCGCGTACTCCAGCGAGTTGCCGATCGCCGCGATCGGCGCCACCAGGAAGATGCCGCTGTCGGCCGAGGTCAACGCCTTGTAGTACGCGAATCCGTAGCCGCCGGGCGCGTCCAGGGAGCGCTGGACCAGCACTCCGAGCGGCAGGACGAGGAGAACGAGGATGCTCGCCAGGACCCCGCCCAGCAGCGCCCACTGGCCGGCCCCGCGTGGCCTGCGCGCGGTCGTCTCCGGAGCCACCAGACGCAGGGCGGTCTCCCGGCGGCGTACGGTCCAGGCGTGCACGGCGAGGATCGCGCCGACCGCCACGAACTGGACGATCGTCAGCACCGCCGCGGTCGCGAGGTCGAAGATCTCCGAGGTCTGCCGGTAGATCTCGACCTCGAGGGTGGAGAAGGTCGGCCCGCCGAGGATCTGCACCACACCGAACGAGGTGAAGGTGAAGAGGAAGACCATCAGCGCGGCGGCGGCCACGGCCGGGCTCAGCGCCGGCAGCGTCACCTTGCGCCAGGCCGCGAACCGGGAGGCACCCAGCATCCGCGCGGCCTCCTCCTGACGCGGGTCGAGTTGCGACCAGAGCCCGCCGACGGTCCGTACGACCACCGCGTAGTTGAAGAAGACATGCGCGAGCAGAATCGCCCAGACGGTGGTGTCCAGCCGTACGCCCCACAGCTGGTCGAGGAGTCCGCCCCGGCCCACCAGGGCCAGGAACGCCGTACCGACCACGACCGTCGGCAGTACGAACGGGACGGTCACCACCGCCCGCAGCACCTGCTTGCCCCTGAAATCGAAGCGCGCGAAGACATACGCGCCAGGGAGCGCGATCAGCAGCGTGAGCGCCGTGGAGGCGAGCGCCTGCCAGGTGGTGAACCACAGGACGTGCCGGATGTCGGACTGCGCGAGCACCTCACCGATCCGCCCGAACCGCCAGACCCCGTCGGTCTTGAGGCCACGGGCGACGATCGCGGCGACGGGGTAGGCGAAGAAGACGGCGAAGAACGCGACGGGCAGGGCCATCAGCCCGATCCGCGTCGCGCTCTCCTTGCGGCTCTTTCGAGGCGCTACTTCAGTACGAGCGAGGTCCACGACTTGACCCACTGGTCACGGTTGTCGGCGATCTTGGCGGGGGCCAGGGTCTCGGGGTTCTTGGCCTGCGGGCCGAACTTCACGAACTCCTCGGGCACCTGGGCACTCTCGCGGACCGGGTACACGAACATGTTCAGCGGCATGTCGTCCTGGAATTCGCCGCTGATGAGGAAGTCGAGGAGCGCCTTGCCGCCCTTCGTGTTCTTCGCGTTGCTCAGCAGCCCCGCGTACTCGACCTGGCGGAAGCAGGTGCCGCTCGCGACCCCGGTCGGCGCGGTCGTCGGCTTCGGGTCGGCGTAGATCACCTCGGCGGGCGGGGAGGAGGCGTACGAGACGACCAGCGGCCGGTCGGCCTTGGCCTTCTTGCCGCCCGCGGACCCGGAGAACTCGTCGTTGTAGGCCTGCTCCCAGCCGTCGACCACCTTCACGCCGTTGGCCTTGAGCTTCTTCCAGTAGTCCTGCCACCCTCCCCCACTCTCGGCTTCGCTCGAGCGGGAGGTGCCCCCATCCCCGTACTTCGCGGCGGTCCCGAGCAGGAAGCCGAGGCCCGGCGAGGACGTGCCCGCGTTCTCGGTGACGAGGAGGTTCTTGTACGCGGGCTTGATCAGGTCGTCGAAGGAGGCCGGCGGGGCCAGCTTGTGCTTGCTGAAGTAGGCCTTGTCGTAGTTGACGCAGATGTCACCGGAGTCGATGGGCGTGACCCGGTGCCTGTCCTGGTCGATCCGGTACTGCTGGACGATCTGGTCGGAGCCCTTGGCCTCGTACGACTGGAACAGCCCGTTGTCGAGCGCGCGGGACAGCAGGGTGTTGTCGACGCCGAAGAAGACGTCGCCCTGCGGGTTGTCCTTGGTGAGGATGGCCTTGTTGACGGCCTGCCCGGCGTCGCCGTCCTTGAGGACCCTGACCTTGTACCCGGACCGCTTCTCGAAGTCCGCCAGCACGCTCTTCGACACGGCCCACGAGTCGTGGCTGACGAGCGTGACGGTCTTGGAGTCCCCGGCACCGCCGCTGTCGGAGGACCCGCACGCGGACAGCGTGACGAGGCCCAGCCCGATGACGACGGCCGTGGTCGTCCTCTTGATGATCACTGAATTCCTCCTGGGATGACCAGGAAGAGACGCGGCCCTGCCCGGGATCCTCGGAAGGTTCCCGGGCAGGGCGCAACAGCTTGAGTGATGCCCGAACTTCCTACCCAGAATGACCTGGGCAAGGTTCTGAGGGTCTGCGGCCCACCGGTGCTCCGGCTACCGCACTCTCAGCGCTGTGGCGCTCCCCTGTCGGAATATGAAGATGTGGTTGGACCTCGCCAGATTACCGCTCGGTGGCGGCGAGCTGACCGCAGGCTCCGTCGATCTCCTGGCCGCGGGTGTCCCGGACGGTCACCGGCACCCCGTGAGCCGCGATCGCCTCGACGAACGCCTTCTCGTCCTCGGGCCGCGAGGCGGTCCACTTCGAACCCGGTGTCGGGTTCAGCGGGATGAGGTTGACGTGCACGGGCTTGCCCCTGAGCAGCCGCCCGAGCCGGTCACCACGCCATGCCTGGTCGTTGATGTCCCGGATGAGGGCGTACTCGATGGACAGCCGACGCCCGGACTTGGCCGCGTACTCCCAGCCGGCGTCCAGCACCTCGCGCACCTTCCACCGCGTGTTGACGGGGACGAGGGTGTCGCGCAGCTCGTCGTCCGGGGCGTGCAGCGAGATGGCGAGGCGGCACTTGAAGCCCTCGTCGGAGAACCGGTGGATGGCGGGCACCAGCCCGACCGTCGACACGGTGATCCCGCGCTGCGAGAGCCCGAGCCCGTCCGGCTCGGGGTCGGTGAGCGCGCGGATGGCGCCCACGACCCGCTTGTAGTTGGCGAGCGGCTCGCCCATGCCCATGAAGACGATGTTGCTCAGCCGCGCCGGGCCGCCCGGGATCTCGCCGTCCCTGAGGGCCCGCATCCCGTCCACGATCTGGTGCACGATCTCGCCCGTGGACAGGTTCCGGTCCAGCCCGGCCTGTCCGGTGGCGCAGAACGGGCAGTTCATCCCACAGCCCGCCTGCGAGCTGATGCACATGGTCACCCGGTCCGGGTAGCGCATCAGCACGGACTCGACGAGCGTGCCGTCGAACAGGCGCCACAGCGTCTTGCGGGTGGTGTCCTGGTCGGTCGACAGATGCCGCACGACCGTCATCAGCTCAGGAAGCAGCGCCTCCTGGAGCTTGCCGCGCGCGGCGGCCGGAATGTCCGTCCACTCCGCGGGGTCGTGCGCGTACCGCGCGAAGTAGTGCTGCGAGAGCTGCTTGGCGCGAAACGGCTTCTCACCGATCGCGGCAACCGCCTCTTTGCGCTCGGCGGGCGTGAGGTCGGCGAGGTGCCGCGGCGGCTTCTTGGCTCCGCGGGGGGCGACGAATGTGAGTTCTCCGGGCTTAGGCATGGCTGTACCAGTGTCGCAGATCGAATTGCGTGACCTGGGCCGCGAGCCGTGCGGGGTGCCCTGCCACCCTGCTACCAGATCCGTCGAATTGCAGCTCGACGTAGCCGCACGCGAAGGACACGGCGCTGACCTCCAAGGCCCTCAGCAGCTGCCGGGCGGCTGGTTCGTTGGGTAATTTGAGGGTATTTGCCTTATATGAGTACTGCATCGATGTATTTGGCGGAGCCCAGCGGTCTGATCAGCCTGGCGCTGTTCTTGATCGCCGTGGCACTCATCACACTCCTGGCCGGCAGCTTCTGGCTGAGCTGCCGTATGCGGACCCGCGCACCGCGTCTGCCACGCGCCGAGGAGCAGCCGCGCATGCCGCAGGGGGGTCCGGTCCGCGAGATGCGGGAGGTCCGGGAGGCCGCCGAGGTACCCAAGGTGGCCAAGGGCCAGCACGCTCTCACCCCGTACGAGCTGACCCACATGTCGACCCGCACGAGCGCGTCGCAGAAGCGGGAGCGCTGGCACGACGGCGGTAGCGGCTCGTTCGGCAGCGGTGGACTGGGTCACCACTGACCCCGGGCCGTCGGCCACCCGGCGAGAAGCCGTCGGCCATCCGACGAAAAGGGGCCCGCCGTCCCGTGGACGACGAGCCCCTCAGCGACATGCGCGCAGGTCAGCCGGATCCCACGAAGAGCACCAGCAGCAGCCAGACCACCGGCGCCGTCGGCAGGAGCGAGTCCAGCCGGTCCATGATGCCGCCGTGGCCCGGCAGCAGGGTGCCCATGTCCTTGATGCCCAGGTCCCGCTTGATCATGGACTCGCCGAGGTCGCCGAGCGTGGCGGTGGCCGCGACCGCGAAGCCCAGGATCAGCCCCTGCCACCACGTGCCGCCCTCGATCAGGTACTGCATGCACAGCGCGCCCCCGACCATCGCGAAGGTGACCGCTCCGAACAGGCCTTCACGGGTCTTGCCGGGGCTGATGCGCGGTGCCAGCTTGTGCTTGCCGAAACGCCAGCCGATCGCGTACGCGCCCGTGTCGCTGACGACCGTCAGCAGCAGGAACGTCAGGACGCGGCGCGGGCCGTCGTCGGCGGTCAGCATCATGGCCACGAACGTCGCCAGGAACGGCACGTAGAAGGCCGCGAAGACGCCCGCCGTGACGTCCTTGAGATAGCCCTCGGGCGGTTCCGTCATCCGCCAGACCAGCACCGCCAGCGCGGTGAGCGCCATCGCCACCCACGCGCCCTCGGCGCCCCGGACGTAGCCGGAGACGACCATCGCCGCACCGCCCACCGCGAGCGGGACGAGCGGCGCCTTGATGCCCTTGCGCTCCTCGAGCCGTGATGTGAGCTCCCACAGGCCCACGACCACGGCGACCGCTATGACCCCGACGAACACGGCCTTGACGACGAACAACGACGCGACGATCACCGCGCCGAGCCCGACGCCGACCCCTATCGCGGCACCCAGGTCGCGTCCCGCACTCTTCTTCTGCGGTGCGGGGGCGGGTTGTGGGACGGGGCTGGGCATGGGCTCCTGCGGCTTCTGCGACGGGGTCCCGAGGGATCCCGTCGACGGGGTGTCGTCGCGGAACAGGGGGCCACTCAGCCGAGCGGCCCCCCGGTCGTCATCCTGGTCTCCGCCGTGTGCGGGTACGTCGGGCACGATGGGCATGGGGCGAGTCTGCTGCGCGTTATGCGCATCGTATGCGGGACCCGCCGGGGCTGCCCCCTGGACAGGCCCCTGCTCGGACGGCCCCCAGTACCCGGCTTGTGGCGGCGCCCCCCAGGAAGAGTCGTTCATCAGACCTCGAGCAGCTCCGCTTCCTTGTGCTTCAGGAGCTCGTCCACCTGAGCGACGTACTTCGCGGTGGTGTCGTCGAGCTCCTTCTCCGCGCGGCGGCCCTCGTCCTCGCCGACCTCGCCGTCCTTGATCAGCTTGTCGATGGTGTCCTTGGCCTTGCGGCGGACCGAGCGGATGGACACCTTGGCGTCCTCGCCCTTGGTCTTGGCGACCTTGATGTAGTCCTTGCGGCGCTCCTCGGTCAGCTCGGGGAACACCACTCGGATGATGTTGCCGTCGTTGCTCGGGTTGACGCCCAGGTCGGAGTCGCGGATCGCCTGCTCGATGTTGCGCATCGCGCTCTTGTCGAACGGGGTCACCACGGCCATGCGCGGCTCCGGCACCGAGAACGAGGCCAGCTGGTTGATCGGCGTCAGCGCGCCGTAGTAGTCGGCCACGATCTTGTTGAACATCGCCGGGTGCGCACGGCCGGTGCGGATCGCGGCGAAGTCCTCCTTGGCGACCACGACGGCCTTCTCCATCTTCTCCTCGGCCTCGAGGAGGGTCTCTTCGATCACCACTTGCTCCTGCGTGTCTTGAGTAGGCCCGGCAGCTGCTCCTCGTCGGGGTGGCGGCCGGCTGCGTCGCGTCTTATTCCTGCACGGTTCCGGACCGGCAGGACATTGTCCATCCCCCGGTCAGGGTCCATCCTCGGCCCGGGCTTGTCCCCGGCCGAGGTCGGTCCCGGTCAGGCCCGGCCGCTTTGGTCACCCACGAGTGTGCCGATCTTCTCACCCTTGACGGCCCGCGCGATATTGCCCTCCGCCAGGAGCTCGAAGACCAGGATCGGCAGCTTGTTGTCGCGGCACAGCGTGATGGCGGTCATGTCGGCGACCTTGAGGTCGCGCGTGATGACCTCGCCGTAGCCGAGCGAGTCGAACTTGACGGCCTCGGGGTTGGTCTTGGGGTCGGAGTCGTAGACCCCGTCCACGCCGTTCTTGCCCATCAGCAGGGCCTCGGCGTCGATCTCCAGGGCGCGCTGGGCGGCGGTGGTGTCGGTGGAGAAGTACGGCATGCCCATACCGGCGCCGAAGATGACCACACGGCCCTTCTCCAGGTGCCGTACGGCACGCAGCGGGATGTACGGCTCGGCGACCTGGCCCATGGTGATGGCGGTCTGCACGCGGCTGTCGATGCCTTCCTTCTCCAGGAAGTCCTGGAGGGCGAGGCAGTTCATGACCGTGCCGAGCATGCCCATGTAGTCGGAGCGGGCCCGGTCCATGCCGCGCTGCTGGAGCTCGGCGCCGCGGAAGAAGTTGCCGCCGCCGATGACGACGGCGATCTGGGCGCCGCCGCGCACGACGGCCGCGATCTCGCGGGCGATCTTGTGCACCACGTCGGGGTCGACGCCCAGTCCGCCGCCTCCGGCGAACGCCTCGCCGGAAAGCTTCAGCAGAAAGCGGCCCGCGCCTTTGCCGTCGTCGGTCTTCTCGCCCTTGTCGGCCTGGGTGGTGGTCATGGAGATCTCCTCATGGTGCACATACGAAGAAGGCCATTGCCGGTGGGGTGTTGTCTCCCATACGCGGCAATGGCCTCCTCGTCAGATCTGCTGTCGTCCGTCACGCACGCGCGCGTGTCGGCGTACGCGGACGACTGCTGCCGACCCTATAGGGGTCGCGCGTCGATCGCGGTACGGACTCAGATGCCGACCTTGATGCGCACGAAGCGCTTCAGGGTGACACCGGCCTCGTCCAGGACCTTCTGGACGGACTTCTTGTTGTCGAGCGCATACGGCTGACCGAGGAGGGTGGCCTCCTTGAAGAAGCCGTTGACGCGACCCTCGACGATCTTCGGGAGGGCGGCCTCGGGCTTGCCCTCGGCGCGGGTGGTCTCCTCGGCGACGCGGCGCTCGGACTCGACGACCTCGGCCGGGACGTCCTCCTTGGAGAGGTACTTCGGCGCGAAGGCGGCGATGTGCTGCGCGACACCCTTGGCGAGGTCGGCATCGGCCTTGTCCAGCTCGACCAGGACACCGATCTGCGGGGGCAGGTCGGGCATGGTGCGGTGCATGTACGCGGTCACGAAAGCACCGGAGAACTGGGCGAAGCGGTCCAGGACGATCTTCTCGCCCAGGTTGGCGTTGGCCTCGTCGACGAACGCCTGAACCGTCTTGCCGGGCTCGATCTCGGAGCCGAGCAGCGTCTCGAGGTCGGCCGGCGACGTCTTGACGACGTGCTGGGCGATCTCGTTGGCGACGGCCTGGAACTTCTCACCCTTGGCGACGAAGTCCGTCTCGCACTTCAGCTCGACCAGGACACCGGAGGTGTTGTCGTCAGCGATGATGGAGACCACGGCGCCGTTCTCGGCGGAGCGGCCTTCGCGCTTGGCGACGCCCTTCTGGCCCTTGATGCGCAGCGCCTCGACGGCCTTGTCGACGTTGCCGTCGGCCTCGTCCAGCGCCTTCTTGCAGTCCATCATGCCGGCGCCGGTGAGCTCACGGAGCTTCTTGACGTCGGCGGCGGTGTAGTTCGCCATGATTCCTGGAGTCTCTCTCGAAGTCTGAAGATCTACGGGCCGAACGGCGGGGGCTCGGTGTGCCCCCGCCGTTCGTGACCCGAAGGGGTGAGGGGTCAGGCCTGCTCGGCGTCCGCGGCCGGGGCCTCGGCGACGGGGGCCTCGACAACAGCCTCGGCCTCGGCCTCGGCCTCGGCGACAACCTCGGCCTGCTCGGCGTCGGCGACCTTCTCCGTCTCGGCGGAGGTCTGGACCTCGGCGTCGTCGGCCTTCTTCTCGCCCTCGAGCAGGTCGCGCTCCCACGCGGCGAGCGGCTCGCCCGCGGCCTTGTCACCCTCGGCCTTGCCGGCACCGGAACGGGAGATGAGGCCCTCGGCGACGGCGTCGGCGATCACGCGGGTGAGCAGGGTGACGGAGCGGATCGCGTCGTCGTTGCCCGGGATCTTGTAGTCGACCTCGTCGGGGTCGCAGTTGGTGTCGAGGATGGCGACGACCGGGATGTTGAGCTTCCGGGCCTCACCGACCGCGATGTGCTCCTTCTTGGTGTCCACGATCCAGACGGCGCTGGGCACCTTCTGCATCTCGCGGATACCACCGAGGGTCTTCTCCAGCTTGGCCTTCTCGCGCGAGAGCACGAGAAGCTCCTTCTTGGTCAGACCGGAAGCGGCGACGTCCTCGAAGTCGATCTGCTCGAGCTCCTTGAGGCGCTGCAGACGCTTGTAGACGGTGGAGAAGTTGGTGAGCATGCCGCCCAGCCAGCGCTGGTTGACGTAGGGCATGCCGACGCGGGTGGCCTGCTCGGCGATGGCCTCCTGCGCCTGCTTCTTCGTGCCGACGAACATGACCGTGCCGCCGTGGGCGACGGTCTCCTTGACGAACTCGTAGGCGCGGTCGATGTACGACAGCGACTGGAGCAGGTCGATGATGTAGATGCCGTTGCGCTCCGTGAAGATGAAGCGCTTCATCTTCGGGTTCCAGCGACGGGTCTGGTGACCGAAGTGGACGCCGCTTTCCAGCAGCTCCCGCATCGTGACGACGGCCATGGCCGTTCTCCTTGGTGTTCTCGGTTGTGCCGCGCGTGCCGGACGGCACCCGCGCCTGACGCCCGCGATGCGCCTTGCCACGAGGGACCGAGGGGCGCTGACACCGGCTTTTGATGGCCGGGTGTCGGGGCGTGCGAAGTCGACCCGGTGACCCGGATCGCCACGAGAAGTGTACGGGACCCGGAAGGTGCAGGGTGACGCCGCTGTCCACAACCGGCCGGTGGTCCACAGATCCCGGCCATGATCCGTCAGATGCGGGACCGTTCTCGCATGCGAGCGAAACGATGCGTGCGTACGTGGCTGGGGTTGCTGTTGGGAATGACGGTGACCGTGCTGGGTGCGCTGACCCCTTCAGCCCCGGCCCGGGCGAACGGTCCGGCGCCGCCGTCTCCCGCCGGTCCACCGGCCCCCGACGCGGCGGTCGTGCCGCTCGCCCGCCTCTGGCCGGTGGGTCTGCGACCGTCGGTCCTGCGGGGTTGGGACCCGCCGGCGACGCCGTACGCCCGCGGCCATCGCGGAGTGGACCTCGCGGCACCCCCGGGCGCCCCGGTCCGCTCCGTCGCGGCCGGCCGCGTCTCCTTCGCGGGGCGGGTCGCGGGGCGTGGCGCGGTCGCCGTCGAACTGACAGGCACGGGCTCTCCGCCCCTGCGCACGACCTTCACCCCGGTACGGGCGACGGTGCACCAGGGCGACGAGGTGGCCGCGGGCGAGGTACTGGGCACGCTCGAACCGGGCGACGCCCACTGCGGAACGCCATGCCTGCACTGGGGCCTGCGAAGAGACAGAACCTACTTGAACCCGCTGTCCCTGCTCCCACCCTGGCTCCTGCACAGGGACCCGTCCCGCCTGCTCCCGGTGACGGGCGCGCAGCCGTGAGAAACGGGAGAACCACTGGCCGCGGCCACGCCTCAGGCCTGGCTGCCCGGCTTGGGCGGGCTCGGCCCAGGCGTGGGCATGTGCGACGAACGCCCGCAGCACTGCCCGCCGGCCGGCATGCGTGAGGCCAGAACATGCGTGGGGTCAGGACATGCGCAGGCCAGGACATGTGCGGGCCAGGACATGTGCGGGCCAGGCGAGGCGTATCCGTCCGCGACAGGCGAGGCATCTCCATCCGCGAGGGGAGCGGCGCCCTCGCACGGCGCCTTCGAACAAAGCCGGGCCGGGCCGCGCCGTCCGCCCTGTCGCTTCGGCACCGTCGCCTCGTCGCCCCGTCGCCGGGCACCCGGTGCGCAGGGTCTCAGCCGCGTACGCCCCGCAGTGCCATACCCACCGCGGCGTCCGTGATCGCGCCGGGCTCCTCGGCGGCCCCCAGCTCGATCCTCCGGACCGCCGCGTCGACCACGCCCTGAAGGAGCATCGCGGCCAGCCGGGGCTCGGCGTGTCCCATCTGCCGCAGCGCGTCGACGATCATCGCCACCAGCCCGCCGTGCGCCGCGCGGATCTTCTCCCGGGCCCCGGCATCGAGCTCACTCGCGGAGATGGCCACGACAGCCCGGTGCCGCCGGTCCCCGACGAGCGCCAACTGCTGCCGAACGTACGCCTCGACCTTGCCCTCGGGCCCGTCCGCCGCGGCCATCGCCGCCGAGACCTCCGCGGCCCAGACCGGAAAGTCCACCTCGCACAGCTCTTCGACCACGGCCGCCCGGGACCGGAAGTACTCGTACACGGAGGACCGCGCGAGCCCCGTGTGCTCGGCGAGGGCCGGGAAGGTCAGCGCCTCCGTCCCGCCCTCGGACAGCAGGGACCGGGCCGCGTCCAGCAGGGCGGCTCGCTGCATCGACCGGTGCTCGGCCACGGAGGCCGCTCGAATCCTTGGCACGCCCTCCACTTTACGGACGGACCGCCCCGGACGGCAGTCACTCCCACCACCGGAAAGAACGCGCCAGCGAAGGGGAGCGACCAGGCAGGGACGATTCAGCAGCTTGCCCCACTCGAGGTCAGCGCCCGAAACTCGCCAGCTTGGCGCGCAACTGCAGCACCGACTTGGTGTGGATCTGGCTCACCCGGCTCTCCGTCACTCCCAGCACGTTCCCGATCTCCGCGAGCGTCAGGCCCTCGTAGTAGTAGAGCGTGACCACGGTCTTCTCCCGCTCCGGCAGCGTGTTGATCGCCCGTGCCAGAAACCTCCGCAGCTCCCGGTCCTCGGCGACCTCCACCGGATTGTCCGCAGCGGTGTCCTCCAGCGTGTCCATCAGGCTCAGCCGGCCACCGCCCTCACCGCCGACGTGCAGCAGTTCCTCCAGCGCCACCACGTTGGCCAGCGACAACTGACTGAAGACCGCGTGGAGTTCCTCCACCCCGATCCCCATCTCGGAGGCCACCTCGCCCTCCGACGGCGTCCGCCGCAGCCGAGCCTCGAGCGTCGCGTACGCACGTTCCACATTGCGCGCCTTCTGCCGCACCGACCGGGGGATCCAGTCCAGTGCCCGCAATTCGTCGATCATCGCGCCCCGGATCCGCGTGATCGCGTACGTCTCGAACTTGATCTCCCGCTCGATGTCGAACTTCTCGATCGCGTCGATCAGCCCGAACACCCCCGACGAGACGAAGTCGGCCTGCTCCACATTGGCCGGCAGACCCACGCTCACCCGCCCGGCGACGTACTTCACCAGCGGCGAGTAGTGCAGGATCAACTGCTCACGCAGCCGCTCGTCCCCCGTCGCCTTGTACGACCGCCACAACTCGTCGAGCGTCGAGGGAGCGGGCGGGCGCACGCTACCGCCGTCGCGGGCGGCTGGGGGGATCGCCGCCCGATCGGACCCGGAGGTGTGCTGGGGCATTCGTCGCCTTGTGCCGTTCTGCCGTGAACTGGGGGGACCTGGGTGAGCTGTCGCGCTGATGTCGAGTTGCCTGTCCTGCGTCGGAATCCACGTGAGCGTAGCGTGACTGGAGCGTCGCAGTGCGCGAAGGGGAGCGGATCGGCCGTGCGCAGATACGTTCCGCTGTGCGTCCCTCGGGGGCATGTTCGTCGCCCTCCGTGATCACCGAGAGACATCAACTGCGGGAATTGCCAAGGCTGTCGGCGTTCGCCCGGACGGCCGAACACGCTCGGTCAGCACCCGCGACGATCACCGCGGACCGAGATCATTGCCTGGCGTGTCAACTTCCAGCCGTCGCCGTGTCGTTCGACGAAACCAAGTGATCGGAGTTCGTACAGCCTCCCGACCGCGTCGTCCGTGGTGGTCCCCGCCCCGCGGGCGATGTCCTCCGCTCCCGCCAGACCGCGCGCCGGCAGCGCGGCCAGCACACGTCCGGCGCCCGGATCCAGCAGGTCACGCGGCAGCACGGGCCCGCGCCGGTCCGGGGCCAGCTCGCCGATGTCGCCCACCAGTTCGGCGACGTCCGCGGCGTCCGTGACCAGGACCGCTTCCCCGCGCAGCAGCTCGTGCACCCCGGCCGACAGCCCGCTGGTGACCGGGCCCGGCACCCCCATCGCGAACCGCCCCAGCCGCTGCGCCGCCCGCGCCGTGACCAGCGCGCCACTTCGGTACGCGGCCTCGACGACCACGGTCCCCCGGGTGAGCGCGGCGATGACCCGGTTCCTGAGGATGAATCTGCTCGGCGTGGGATGGTCGCCCGGCGGCAACTCCCCCACGACCAGTCCCTGTTCGGCGATCCTGGTGATCAACTCGGTGTGCCCCCGCGGATAGGGCCGGTCGACTCCGCAGGCCAGCACGGCGACGGTGGCGCCGCCCGCCCCGAGCGCGCCCCGGTGCGCGGCGCCGTCCACCCCGTAGGCACCGCCCGACACCACCACCCAGCCCCTCTCGGCGAGCCCGGCGCCGAGCGTGGCCGCCATATGGGCGCCGTACTCGGTACAGGCCCGGGCTCCGACCACGGCGACCGAGCGCAGCGCCCATATCCGCAGGCTGGGCCGCCCCCGTACCCACAGGCCGGTGGGACGCGTGTCGCCGAGGTCGTCGAGTTGCGCCGGCCACTCGGGGTCCCCGGGGCACACGAACCGGGTCCCGGCCTCCCGCGCCACCGCGAGGTCCCGCTCCGGATCCGCCCGCTCCGCCCGGGCCCGCAGTCCCGCCCAGCGCTTGTCCGTCACTCCCCGTGGTTGCTCGCCGCCCGCGACGAGCCGCCGGACCGCCTCCGCGGCACCGACCGCCCGCAGCCAGCGCCCGCAGACCTCGTCGCCCGGTTCGATCACCCGCGCGAGGAAGGCCCGCCGGAGCCTCTCGTCCTCCTGGCTCACGACAGCGCGCCGATCGCCATCGGCACCCCGCGGGGGACCCCGGTGCGCAGTTGCAGGGCTAGGGCGACGTCCGTCGCACCGGGCCGGTCGTGTCCCACCAGGTCCGCGACGGTCCAGGCGACACGCAACACCCGGTCGAGGCCGCGGGCGGTCAGGACACCTCGCTCAAGGCTCCGCTCCGCCTCGTCCATCGCGCCCAGGGACGCGTACCAGCGGCCGCGCAGCTCCCGGCCCGGCACTTCGCTGTTCGTCCGCCAGGGCGTGCCCTCCAGCCGCGCGGCGGCCCGCTCCCTGGCCGCCCGCACCCGGTCGGCGACCGTCTCGGTGGATTCGCCCCGCGCACCGCGCTCGGTCAGCTCGGACCGGGTGACGCGGTCCACCTCGACCCGCAGGTCGACGCGGTCGAGCAGCGGCCCTGAAAGCCTGGCCTGGTAGCGGCGGATCATGGAGGGCGGGCACTCGCACAGGTCGTCCCGCAGCGAGAAGCGGCCGCATGGACAAGGGTTCGCCGCCAGCACCATCAGGAACCGCGCCGGAAACCGCACCACCCCCGCACTGCGCGCGATCACCACATGCCCCGCCTCCAGCGGCTGGCGCAGCGCGTCGAGGGCCTGACTGCCGAATTCGGGCGTTTCGTCCAGAAAGAGCACTCCGCGATGAGCCAGGGACACCGCGCCCGGCCGTGCGATCCCCTGGCCGCCGCCGACGAGGGCCTGCATGGTCGCCGAGTGGTGCGGGGCGCAGTAGGGAGCGATGTCGACCAGGGGTTTGCCCGGTGGTAGCAGGCCTGCGACCGAGTGGACGGCGGTGACCTCCAGGGATTCGCCCTTGGTGAGGCGCGGCAGGATGGCCGGCAGCCGCTCGGCGAGCATCGTCTTGCCCGCCCCCGGGGGACCTTCCAGGAAGAGGTGGTGGCCGCCCGCCGCCGCGACCTCCACGGCGGTCCGTGCCGAGTGCTGGCCCACGACGTCGGCGAGGTCGTGACCGTGGTCGTGCTGGGCCGCGCCCATGCTGTGCATGCCGGTGGCGGCGCCCGTGCCGGGCATCCGCAGTCCCGCCATCAGCGGATCCGGTCGCCCCTGCTCGTCCGGATCCTCCTCGGGCACCGGCTCGTCCGTGAGCACCGCGATCAGCTGGCGCAGACTGCGCACCCCCAGCACCGAGATCCCCGGTACGAGCGAGGCCTCGGCGGCCGCGCACTCGGGCACCACCACCTGCTCGTACCCGGCGTCCGCTGCGGCGAGGACCGCCGGCAGCACGCCCCGCACCGGCCGCACGCGTCCGTCGAGGCCCAGCTCGCCGATCATCACGATGTCGGAGAGCACCCGGGGATCGATGCGTTCGGCGGCTCCCAGCACCGCGCAGGCGACGGCCAGGTCGAAACCGCTGCCGCCCTTGGGTACGGATGCCGGGCTCAGGCCGACCGTGAGCTTCTTCTGGGGCCACGCCGAGCCGGAGTTCACCACCGCCGCCCGGACCCGGTCCTTGCTCTCGGTCAGGCTCTTGTCGGGCAGGCCGACCAGGGTGAAGGCCGCCACGCCCGGCTCCAGGTCCGCCTGGACCTCGACGACCACACCCTCGACGCCCACGAGGGCCACCGCACAGGTACGCGCGAATCCCATCAGGCCACCCCCCGCGCGTGCTCGACCACGGGGGCGCCGCGATCGGGGAGGACAACGCCGACCAGATCGATGCGGACGCCGCCGGGTGGCGCCCCGCCGTGTTCCTGGAGCCAGCGTTCGGCCAAGCCGCGCAGGCGCTGTGCCTTGGCCGGCGTGACGGCCGCCATCGGGTGCTCGAAGGCCCCCGCCTTGCGCGTCTTGACCTCGCAGACGACGAGCGCGTCGCCGTCCCGGGCCACGATGTCGATCTCGCCGGTCCTGCCGCCGCGCCAGTTGCGTGCCAGGACCGTCATCCCGGTCTCGGTCAGCCGTCGCGCGGCCAGATCCTCGCCGTACTTGCCCAGTGCGTTGCGTGCCTCGGGTGTGTTCATGTCGGCACCACCTCCGGCGCCAACACTGAGGCCACTTCGACCGGCTATTGGATCTTGGTGGACAAACGGCCGACTGTGGACAGCTCCCTCACCCACACGAGGGTTCCTGGCCCGTCATCAACCGCCCGGCAGTTCCAGATCGCTCTTGTTCAGCTCCTCGATATTCACGTCCTTGAACGTGAGGACACGCACCTGCTTCACGAAACGAGCAGGTCGGTACATGTCCCACACCCAGGCGTCCGCCATGGACACCTCGAAGAACACCTCACCCTGGACCGAGTGCACCTGCATCTCGTAGTCGTTGGTGAGGTAGAAGCGCCGTTCGGTCTCGATCACATATTTGAACAGACCGACGACGTCGCGGTACTCCCGATAGAGCTTCAGCTCCATCTCGGTCTCGTACTTCTCGAGGTCCTCGGCGCTCATGGCATGTTCCCCTTCAGCCGTGCGTCCCCCTATTGTGCGCCAGCCCCGCGAGCCTCTAGACGATTTCGGTGTCGAGGATCTCGGGCCTGGCCGGAGGACCCTCGTCGAGCAGCCTGCGCAGCAGCCCGGCGAGTCTGGTCGGATACACCGTCTCATGTGCCTCGGTCAGTTCCCGGCACGTCCACCAGCGCGCTCCGGCGACACTGCGCCGTTCCAGCTCCGTCAGCCCGGCGGCGACGGTTCCCTTCTGGCTCGTACGGGCCAGGAAGTACCACTCGTCCTGGTCCCAGCGCCGCCCCGCGAACGGGAACGAACAGCTCCGCTGCCACAGCACCGGGCCCAGCTCGACCTCGGTGATGCCGGTCTCCTCCACGAGTTCCCGCAGCGCGGCCTCCTCGCGCGTCTCATCGCCCTCGAGGCCCCCGCCGGGCGTGAACCACCAGTCGTCCGCCGGATCGTCCGGCTCGTGACCGTGCAGCAGCAGAATGCGGTCCTGCTCGTCGAGCAGCACGACCCGGGCGACCTTCCGGGGCCCGCCGTCGCTGGAGTCCTCGTCCGAACCCCCGTACGACGCCTCAGGCGGCACCGGCGAGCTCCGTACGCGTCCTGCCGCGCCGGCTCAGCCGCGTGGCGATCGGCCCGTACGCCGCTCCGCCCAGCACCAGCACCGCGCCGACCACGATGGCGGTCAGGACCAGCCGCAGCGGCCCGGGCGACGAGATCCCGCCCAGCTTCTCGAAGCCCGTGGGGCGCGCCAGCATGCCGTTCATCGGCCAGGCGATGGCGTCCACACGGCCCTTCACCGCGCTGCGCGCGACGGTGCCGTTGAAGGCCTCGGTGAGGTGTGCCGTGGAGTCCAGTGAGCCGCTGCGCTCGTCGCCGAGCAGGAAGAGCCGGTCCTTGGGTACCTCGACGGTCGGGATCTGGGTCGACTCCGCGGCCTGGCCCTTGGCGAGATACGGCTCGTCGATCTGTTTGCCGTTGACGGTCAGCTTGCCGTTCGTGCAGCACGCGACCGTGTCACCGCCGACCGCGACGACCCGCTTGACGAGGAGCATGTCGCCCCAGCTCTTCTGCTTGAAGACGATGACATCGCCGCGCTCGACGTCACCGCCGTCGATGCGCTGGGCCAGAATGCGATCGCCCGCCTTGATGGTCGGCACCATCGACTCGGTCGGCACGGTGTACGGCTGGTATTCGATCGCGCCCCAGGCGAAGCCGCCGAGAAAGAGCACACAGCCGAGGGCCACGGCCAGCCCCGACAGCACGCTGCCGAGCCGCCCGCGGCCCTCGTCCGTACGACCTGACGTCCTGCTCATCCCAGTGCTCCCCCAACTCGGAGAATCGATCCCACGGCCCCACCTGCGGGCCGCGGAAGATCGGCGATCTGGGACGGCACCCTACCCGGCGGTACCCCGACCAGAAACCCTCGGGTTTCCGGCGGTAAGGCGACGCCTGCGCCACAGCACCAGCGGCACCGCGCCGGCCAGCCCGAGCGCGCCGGGAGCGGCCGCGCTGAGGTTCTGGTCGAAGGTGTCGGGGATCGGCAGCGTGTCCCAGCGGGTGGGCGGCCAGGCGATCACGATGGCGCGGCCGACGACATTGCCCACCGGCACGAAGCCCTGGTGATCGTCCTGCTGGTGATAGCGCGAGTCCAGCGAGTTCTGCCGGTGGTCACCCATGACCCAGATTTTGCCTTTGGGTACCGTCACCTTGAACTGGCCGCCCTGGTCGTCGACGCTGCACGGGGTGTTCCCGACGTAGACGTACGAGTCCTCGTTCAGTGCCTTGCCGTTGACCTTCAGCGGGCCGGTGCCCTTGCACTCGATCGTGTCACCGGCGACACCGATGACCCGCTTGATGAGGTCCTTCTCGTTGGCCGACGGCATCAGGCCGATCTTGCTGAGGAACGTCTGCGCGGCGTTCGGGTTGGGCGTGGGCTCGCCCTCCAGCCATTTGTCGGGGTCGTGGAAGACGACCACCTCGCCGCGCGAGGGCTCCGAACCGAACCACGGGGTGAGCTTGTCGACCAGGACCCGGTCGCCCTGCTGAAGCGTATTCTGCATCGAGTCCGAGGGAATCGAGAACGCCTGGACCAGGAAAGTCTTGATCAGCAGCGCGAGAACGAGCGCGATACCGATGAGGAGCGGAAGCTCCTTCCAGAAGGAACGCGGCTTCTTGGGCTTCGGCTCCTGCTCGCCCTGCTCCTTCGTACCGTCGCCACCGTCCCCGGAGTCACTCCCGGAACCAGTGACGTCGTTCGTGGCCGGGGTGGCCGATCCGTCGGGTCGCTCCGGCTGCTCCTCGGGGCCATCGTGTCCGGATCGTGCGCCGACCGCCAAATCCCCCACATCCACTCCTCACTCCGTGCCGCCGCCTGCGCCGGATCCGGCGCAGGCCCACCACTCCCATAACGAGCGGGAGTTCCGCAGGGCTCGGGAGCGGGATCAATCGATTGAGATCCGCGGACGCCACCCTATGCGACGCGCCGAGAGCGGTTGCCGACCCGCTCGGTACGGACGCGAACGTGTCCGGTTCCTTCAGCCGGGTCCAGTGCCCGAAGGGCCAGGCGATGACCATGGCTCTGCCGACGACCGAGCTCTCGGAGACGGTACCGCCGTATTTCTCGGTGCGGTGGTAGCGGGAGTCGGCCGAGTTGGCTCGATGGTCGCCCATCACCCAGAGACGACCCTTGGGCACGGTCTCCTCGAAGGAGAAGTCCGATGGCTTGTTCCCGGCCTGGATGTACGACTCGTTGAGCGGCATGCCGTTGACGGTCACGCGCCCTTGGGTGTCGCAGCACTTCACGGTGTCGCCGCCGACCGCGACGACCCGCTTGATGAGGTCCTTGTCGTTGTCGGAGGGCAGCAGACCGATGGCCGTCAGGCCCTCCTTGACCTGCTTGACGACGACCGGGTCGTTCTTCTTGGTGGTCTTCTCCCCGGCCAGCCAGTTACCGGGATCCTTGAAGACGACGACGTCGCCGCGCTGGGGCTTGGAGCCGAACCATGGCGTGAACTTGTCGACGAGCACACGGTCGCCGATCTGGATCGTGTTCTCCATGGAACCCGACGGGATCACGAAGGCCTGGACGAGGAAGGTCTTGAGGACCAGCGCTATGAGCACCGCGACGCCCACGAGGAGGGGTATCTCCTTGATCGCGGAGCGCCGTCGGCGCCGCTTGACCTTGCGCTGGAGCTTGCGGCGCTCGGCACGGCCGGGCCGGACGGCGCCGCCGGCGGCCCGCCGGGTGCCGGTAGGCAGCAGGTTGTCGGCGGCGTGGTCGGAGACCCCACGTGGCCTGCCACGGTTACCCATGGGCACCGTCCGCGGTGGGCACACGCGCGTAGGCGGCGGCACGCTGCAGCCGGGTCCAGTGGCCCGCGGGCCAGGCGATCCAGTCGGCCCTGCCGATCACATCACCGACGGGGATCATGCCGCCGCCGGGAGACCCCAGGTGGTCGCGGGAGTCGCTCGAGTCTCTGCGGTGGTCACCGAGAAGGAACAGGCTGCCGGCGGGCACCACGACGTCGAAGGAGACGTCGGACGGGCTGTCCCCCGGGTACAGAAACGTCGACTCGTCGACCGACCGGCCGTTCACCTCGAGCCTCCCCTTCTTGTCGCAGCAGACCACGTGGTCTCCCCCCACACCCACGACGCGTTTGACGTAGTCGGCGTTCCCGAAATACCCAGTGCCGTCGAACACGACGACATCGCCCCGCCGCGGCTCAGCACCGAAACGGTACGCCAACTTATTTACGAGAACGCGGTCCCCGATCCTCAATCCGCGCTCCATCGAGCTGCTGGGAATCTCGAACGGCTGCATCACGAAGTTGCTGAACAGCACCAGGAACAGCAGACAGACCAGCACGGTCAGAGTGATCCGCCCACCGGGGAGCCAGTCGGCGGCCCGGGCCACCAACGCGAAACGCGACCGTCCCTCCGGCCCCTCAGCGTCCGAGATGTCCTCGGACTCGGTGGGGCGGGAGGAGCGGTCGCGCTCCGTGTGCTGTGCTTCGGTGTCCATCGGAGCCAGATGTTATCCGGCGTCCATGTGAACCCCTTCGCGAGCTCAGTTGTCGCGCTTCTCCTTGATCTTCGCGGCCTTGCCGCGCAGGTCACGCAGGTAGTACAGCTTCGCGCGACGCACGTCACCACGGGTGACGAGCTCGATCTTCTCGACGATCGGGGTGTGCACCGGGAAGGTACGCTCGACGCCGACCGAGAAGGAGACCTTGCGGACCGTGAAGGTCTCGCGGACACCGGCGCCCTGGCGACGGATGACTACGCCCTTGAACTGCTGCACACGGGAGCGGTTGCCCTCGATGACGCGGACGTGGACGTTGACGGTGTCACCCGGGCGGAAGGCCGGGATGTCGCTGCGCAGCGACGCGCTGTCGACGGAGTCGAGCAGGTGAGACATTTCGTCTGCTTTCTTCGTTGATGCCACAGGTCATCAACGGGAGCTAGTTTTCCAAGAGGGTGCTGCCGCGTCGGGACGGGCGTCGTGTCCCCCTGTGGCAGGGGCGCCCGGTCTACGCAGACAACAGCGGCCTATTCTTCCACGGCCTCTGGTCTGCGCCAAAATCGACCGTCGGGTTCCGGCTGCCAGCCCAGGATCGAGAGCATTTCGCGGTCCTTCTTGTCGAAGACGGAAGGGTCGCAGCGCTCGATGAGGTCGGGCCGGTTCGCCGCCGTACGGCGCAGGGCCTCGTCGCGGCGCCAGCGGGCGATCTTCCCGTGGTGACCGCTGACCAGCACGTCGGGGATCTCGCGGCCGCGCCACGCCGGGGGCTTGGTGTATACGGGCCCCTCCAGGAGGTTGGCCATGGCGCCGGGGGCGAACGAGTCGTCCCGGTGGGACTCGGCGTTGCCGAGAACACCCGGCAGCAGCCGCGCCACGGCCTCCGTGACGACGAGTACGGCCGCCTCGCCGCCGGCGAGTACGTAGTCGCCGATGGACACCTCGTAGACGGGCATCCGGGTCGCGTATTCGTCGATGACCCTGCGGTCGATGCCCTCGTAGCGGGCGGGCGTGAAGACCAGCCAGGGGCGCTCGGAGAGCTCGACGGCGAGTTCCTGGGTGAAGGGGCGTCCGCTCGGCGTGGGCACGACCAGGACGGGCCCGTGGGAGCCGGTCTCGTAGCCATCGGCCAGGACGGAGTCCAGGGCGTCGCCCCATGGCTCGGTCTTCATGACCATGCCGGGGCCGCCGCCGTACGGGGTGTCGTCGACCGTGTTGTGGCGGTCGTACGTCCACTCCCGAAGGTCGTGCACGTGCACATTCAGCTGCCCACGCGCGCGTGCCTTGCCGACGAGCGAGACGTTGAGGGGTTCCAGGTACTCGGGGAAGATCGTGACGACGTCGAGCCGCATCAGGCGTCGGCCCCCGAGGAGTTCTCGTCGTCCTTGGCGGAGGCGTTCTCCGTGTCCCTGGAGGAGTCGATTTCCGCCTGGTCGTCGATCAGGCCCGGCGGCGGGTCGATGACGGCCCGCTGCTCCTCCAGGTCGATCTCGGTGACGATCTCCTCGACGAACGGGATCAGGACCTCGGTCCCGTCGGGCCGCTCGACCACGAACAGGTCCTGCGAGGGCAGATGGGAGATCTCCGTGATCCGTCCGACCTCCACCCCGTCCTTGGTGACCACGTCCAGGTCCATCAGCTGGTGGTCGTAGTACTCGTCCGGGTCCTCGGGCTGCTGGTCCGGGTCCACCTCGGCGATCAGGAGGGTGTTGCGCAGCGCCTCGGCCGCGTTCCGGTCGCGTACGCCCGCGAAGCGCAGCAGCAGACGGCCGCTGTGCACCCGGCCGGTCTCGATGGTCAGCGGTCCGGCGGAGGCCGGATCGGTGAGCAGGACGGCACCGGGCCCGAGCCTGAGTTCCGGCTCGTCCGTACGGACCTCCACGGTGACCTCGCCCTTGATGCCGTGGGCGCGGCCGACGCGAGCGACTACCAGCTGCACTGTGCTTGATCTCCTGTCGATGTGCCTACGGCATGGGTTCGTAGACGACTACGGGCCGGGGACGGCTCGAAAGCCCTCCCCGGCCCGAGCCGGTGCTGCCTGTTACGTCAGCGGACGTGGTCCACGTCGACGAGGTCGACGCGGACACCTCGGCCGCCGATGGCACCCACGACGGTCCGCAGAGCGCGGGCGGTACGGCCGTTGCGGCCGATCACCTTGCCGAGGTCGTCGGGGTGTACCCGGACCTCGAGAACGCGCCCACGGCGCAGGTCGCGCGAGGCGACCTGCACATCGTCGGGGTTGTCGACAATGCCCTTCACGAGGTGCTCGAGAGCCTCCTCGAGCATGCTCAGGCCTCGGTCGACTCAGACGAAGAGGACGCGGCCGGGGCCTCGTCCTTCTTCTCAGCCTTCTTCTTCTGGGTGATGGCCTCACCCTTGCCCTCGTCGTCGCCGCCCAGGGCGTCGAACGACGGGCGCGTCGCCTTCGGCTCGGCCACGAGCAGCGGAGCAGGGGCGGGCTCGCCCTTGAACTTCTGCCAGTCGCCGGTCAGCTTCAGGATGGCGAGAACGGGCTCGGTCGGCTGCGCGCCGACACCCAGCCAGTACTGCGCACGGTCGGAGTCGACCTCGATACGCGAGGGGTTCTGCACCGGGTGGTACAGACCGATCTCCTCGATGGCCCGACCATCACGGCGGGTACGGGAGTCGGCGACGACGATGCGGTAGTGAGGCGAACGGATCTTGCCCAGACGCTTCAGCTTGATCTTGACTGCCACGGAAGTGGTGTCTCCTGGTCTTGACGTGGTTGGGCACGGCGAGATGGCCGCGTGGGGTTGCGGTACCCGAGTGCCCGATGGACGCGTCAGCCGGAGGAGAGAGGGGTCCTGTGCGGCTGTCGAGTACAGCTAGCCATTGTGCCACACCCTGGCGGGTCGCCTTCACGGGGCAGCGCGCGGTGACCCCCGGCGCCGGATGCCCGGCACCGGGGGTCACCGCCGAGGTCGGCAGCGCGCCCGGTTCGGACCGGGTGCCGCCGCGCGGGGCTGACTCCGACTGAGTACGGCTGCCACGAGCAGCCGTCCGCTCAGCTCGCCGCGGCGCCCACGACCTCGGGGATGCGGAACGGCTTCCCGCATCCTCCGCACACGATCGGTGCCTGCGCCAGCACGGACGGGACAACCCGTACGTTGCGACCGCAGTCGCACACCGCCTTGACGCGGACACCTCCCCCGGAGGAGCCGTGCCGGGCGGCCGGGCCCCGGAACGAGCGGGCCGTGTCCGCGGCGGTCGCGGCGGTGTGTGCCTTGAGGGCGCGTTGCAGCCGCTCGATCGTCGGGCGGTAGCGCCGCTTCGCTTCGGGGTTGAGCGTGACCAGGGAGAAGCCACTGCTGGGGTGCGGCTCCTCCGGGTGGTCGAGGCCCAGCTCCTCGGCGATGGCGAGGAATCTGCGGTTGTGGTACCGGCCGGCGCGCGAAGTGTCGCGGACTCCGCGAGCGGCGGCGATGCCATGGACTGCCTCATGCAGCAGTCGTTCGAAGGAGAGTTCGTGTCCGCAGGCGGACGACGATTCTCCGATCAGGGACTCTGGCGCGGCAAGATCGGGCAGTTCGGGGTGGTGCCGCTGAATGTCGGCCCACGCCCCTGCCAGCTCTGCGGCGAGAACAGGTGGTGTCGTGCTCACGTAATCACAACGAGCCGGGGGGCCTCTGTGTTCCTATTCCGGGCCATCCCAAATAATTTGCACGTACCCGTCAGTTGGTGCTGATGCGTCCGGACGAGGGCGGGTGCGCTGATCTGCGGAGAAGCCTCACAGCTCACACCAAGCCGGTACGTAGTAACGCGTACGCCCCGGCGCGTAGACGATGTCCGCACGCCGGGGCCCCTGTGGTCATCAGATGCGCAAGAGGCGTTTCGGCCTCCCTGCGGGCCTACTCAGTAAGCGCGCGCGACGACCGCGACGTTACCCGGTGCGTCGTCGGCGTCGGGCACCGACCCGTCCTCGGCGACCAGACACCGTACGGTCACGGAGTGCTCGGCGAGCTCGGCCTCGCCCTCTTCCCCGAGGTCGACCCACGGAATGCGCGCCCAGCCGCCGGCGGTGGCCGTCTCGACGGCTTCCTGGATCGTCGACACCTCCGCGGTGCGGGACTCCCGGCGCTCGCGCGACTGCTTCAGGAGCAGCGCCTGGTCCTCTTCGAGGACGGCGGGGAGCAGTTCCACCAGAGCGTCGATGGCGACCGGCTCCTTGCCGCCGGGGATACGGCGGGCCAGCATCGCGGTGCCGTTCTCCAGGTCACGGGGACCGACCTCCACGCGGACGGGGACTCCCTTGAGCTCCCAGTCGACGGCGCGCCGCCCGAACGGGACGTCGGTGCGGTCGTCCACATGGACGCGTACACCCGCCGCCTTCAACCGGTCGCCGATTTCGCGGACCTTGGCCAGAACCGCCTCGTCGCCCTTGATCGCGAGGACGACGGCCTGGATCTGGGCGAGCCGCGGCGGGACGCGCAGTCCGTTGTCGTCGCCGTGCATCATCACCAGGGCGCCGATCATGCGGGTCGTCGAACCCCAGGAGGTCTGCCAGACCAGCTCCTGCTTGCCTTCCTTCGACAGGAACCGGGTGTTGAAGGCCTTGGCGAAGTTCTGGCCCAGCTCGTGGCTGGTGGCCATCTGGAGGGCCTTGCCGTCGCCCATCATGCCTTCGAGCGTGAGGGTGTTGATGGCACCCGCGAAGCGCTCCTTGACGGTCTTGCGGCCGGGGACGACATCCATGCCGAGGACGTTCAGCATGAAGTCCTCGTACACCTGGCGGTGGATGTGCGCGGCGAAGTCGCGGGCGTCCTCGTACGTGGCGTGCGCGGTGTGGCCCTCCTGCCAGAGGAACTCGGACGTACGCAGGAAGAGGCGGGGCCGCAGCTCCCAACGGACCACGTTGGCCCACTGGTTGATCAGCAGCGGCAGGTCGCGGTAGCTCTGCACCCACTTCGAGAAGTAGTCGTTGATGATCATCTCGGAGGTGGGTCGGACGACCGCGGGCTCCTCGAGCTCCTTGCCGCCGCCGTGCGTAACCACCGCGAGCTCCGGTGCGAAGCCCTCGACGTGGTCGGCCTCCTTGGTGAGGTACGACTGCGGGATCAGCAACGGGAAGTACGCGTTCTGGGTACCCGTCTCCTTGATGCGGGCGTCCATCTCCGCCTGCATCCGCTCCCACAGCCCGTACCCGTACGGTCGGATGACCATGGAGCCGCGCACCGGTCCGTTGTCGGCCAGTTCGGCCTTGGCGATCAGATCCTGGTACCAGCGCGGGAAGTCGTCCGCCTGGGGCGTGAGAACGGGTGCCTTTGCCATGGCGCGATGGTACGGGCACACGTTGCCGGTATGTGAATTCTTGTGCCGCGCGCGGACAGCGCGCAAGCAGCGCGCCACAACCCCTGGACGGCGCGACGAGTGCGGAGTTACCTGACATACGGGGGAAGAGCGAGCGCACTGCACGGGGGCAAGGGAAACGGGGCGCAGCGGCAACTCTCGGCGGATTGGGGCGCTTTCGATGACACCTACGCTCGTGCGGCATCACCTACCTCACGCGGCCGCGCCGCCCCGGGTGGATCCGTGTGCACGCGCGCGTGACTGGGCCGAGATCCAGGAGCGGATGCTGGTGCCGCTCTACGAAGCCGTCCACGAGCGGCTCGAAGTGGGCGCCGGGACGCGGGTCCTCGGCCTGCGCTGCGGTTCGGGGCTGGCCCTTCTGATGGCGGCCTCCCGGGGAGCGGCGGTGACCGGCGTCGACTCCTCTTCGCCCGAACGGGTGCGGCTCGCGCGGGAACGGTTACTGCCGGACGGGTGGGGCACACGCGCGCGTGCCGACGCCCGGATCGTGGAGGGGTCCCCCTCGGACCTCGCCGATCCCACGGCGGCCGCGTACACGCTGGTGACCGCGTTCGAGCCGATCGGGTGCGCGCCGGGGGACGCCGAGGAACTCGGGGAGCTGCTGTCGGCGGCGACTCCGCTCGCCGAGCGGGGGGCGGCCGTGGTGCTGGTCGGATGGGGGCCGCCGGAGCGGTGTGCCACGTCCGCGGTGCTGCCGGGCGAGGGGTGCGGGCAGGGTCCTCGCCGGGACGACCTGGAGGAGGTCGCCCAGCGGGCCGGGCTCCGGCCGGACGGGTCCGGGCGGGTGGCGTGTCCCTTCGGGTACGCGGACGTGGAGAGCGCGGTGCGGGGGTTGTTGTCGACCGGGCTGTTCGACGCGGCGGTCGGTGCGACGGATGTGGTGCAGGTCTGCAAGGAGCTGACGGAGGCGCTGCATCCGTATCAGCGCGGGGACGGCACGGTGTGGATGCCGAACGTCTTCAGGTACCTGATCGCCCGCACGGGCTGAGGTCGCCGGGTTCACACCCCCGCCGCCCCTGCCCGTCCCATCCGTCCCCAGACGCCCGCAAAAAGACTGCGTAGTTCTCCGCGCCCCTGAAGGAGCGCGGGGAACCCCCGTCCGACCCGCAGCCACGTGAATCCGGGTCGGAGCCTCACACCTCCTCCTTCTTCACGCGCGTCACTCCCGCGATCCGGTATGCCTGGGCCTCCTCCAACGTCTCGTTCGCGAGGAGGGCCTCCGCGAGGGCGTTCAGTTGGTCCCGGTGGTCAATGAGCTTCTGGCACGCCTCCTCGTAGCACTCGTCGACGATGCGCCGCATCTCGTGGTCGATGGAGTCGAGGGTGGCCGGCGCGGCGGCGAGGCCGTAGGCCTGCTGGGCGTCGTTCGGGAGGGCGGAGAGACGGCCGACCCGTTCGCTCATGCCCCAGCGGGCGACCATGCCGCGAACGACGTTGGTGACCTGTTCGAGGTCGTTCTCGGAGCCGGTCGTGACGACTCCGTAGACGACGTGTTCGGCGGCCATGCCCCCCAGGGCACCGATGATGCGACCCCGCAGGTATTCCTCGGTGTACGAGTACCGGTCGGTGTCCGGTGTCGAGAGCGTGACGCCCAGCGCGCGCCCGCGCGGGACGATGGTGATCTTGCGAACCGGGTCGGCACCCGGCTGCAGCATGCCGAGGAGGGCGTGGCCGCTCTCGTGGTACGCGGTCCTGCGGCGCTCCTCGTAGGGCATCACCAGGGAACGCTCCGCACCGAGCTGCACCTTCTCCAGCGCCTCGGAGAGGTCCGGCGGCGTCACCTCGTCCTGCTTGCGCTTGACGGCGAGCAGCGCCGCCTCGTTGGCGAGGTTGGCCAGATCCGCACCGGTCATGCCCGGCGTCGTGCGGGCCACCTGGGCCAGGTCCACTTCCGGGGACAGTGGGATCTCGCGGGTGTGGATCCGCAGGATCGCCTCACGGCCACGGCGGTCGGGGGGCGCGACGTTGACGATCCGGTCGAAGCGGCCGGGCCGGGTCAGCGCCGGGTCCAGGATGTCCGCACGGTTCGTCGCCGCGATGACGATGACGCCCTCGAAGCCCGAGAAGCCGTCCATCTCGGTGAGGATCTGGTTCAGGGTCTGCTCGCGCTCGTCGTGGCCGCCCATCGCCGAGCCGCCGGCCCGGGACCGCCCGATGGTGTCGATCTCGTCGATGAAGATGATCGAAGGGGCCACTTTCCGGGCCTCGGCGAAGAGTTCCCGGACCCGGGACGCGCCCACGCCCACGATCATCTCGATGAACTCCGATGCCGAGGCCGAGAAGAACGGAACGCCCGCCTCCCCCGCCACGGCACGCGCGAGCAGGGTCTTTCCCGTGCCGGGCGCACCCGCGAGGAGCACACCGCGCGGCATCTTCGCGCCCATCCTGCGGTACGCGTCCGGATTCTTGAGGAAGTCGACGACATCGTTCAGTTCGCCCTCGACCTCGTCGATTCCGGCCACGTCGGCGAAGGTCGTGCGCTGGGCGCCGGGCTGCAGTTCGACCGGTTTCGGGGGCGCCTTGCGGCCGAGCATGCCGCCCGGGCCTCCGATGCCCGCCCGCAGCCGCCGGGCGAAGAACATCCACAGCAGTACCAGGAGCACGATCGGGGCCAGGGAGATCAGCAGGTTGGAGAGGAAGCTGCGCTGCTGGACCACCGGTGAGGCGGTCACCGTGACGTGGTGGGTCTCCAGGTTCTGCCAGAGCTTGTCGTCCGCGAAGGACGGGCGCTGGGTCTTGAACTTGGTGTACTTCCCGCCGCCGTCCGGTTTGGCCTGGGCCGTCTTGAGCTCGCCCTGGATCGCGTCGCCCTTGGAGTAGATCTTGCCGATGTTGTCGTTGTCGACCTGCTTGCTGAACTCCGTGTACGAGATCGTCGGCTCGGTGCCCTCGTTGAAGAAGGACAGCACCAGGAGGGCGATCACGAACACGACCAGGACGGCGACGACGAGGCCGATCCAGCCGCCGGGCATCTTCCTTCGCCCGGAGGGCGGACCGGTCGAGTCGGGTGGCGTTCCCTCGGTACGCCACGGCTGGTCGGGGTCCTTGCGCGGCGGCACAGGGTTGCTCATATGAGGACGTTACGACACGAAATACTCGCCAGCATGCGCAGAAAATGCCACTGGGGGCGCCCCTCCGGCGAGGGGCGCCCCCAGTGACGTACGAGAACGACCCCGTACGGAAGACCTCGTACGGAAGACTCCGTACGGAAACGAACCGTCAGCCCATGAACTTCTTGAACTCGTCCGGCAGCTCGAAGTCCTCAGCCTGCTGCCCGGCCGGCAGACCGAAGGCGCCGCCCGGCTGGGCACCGGCCTCGCGGCGGGCCGCGGCCTCTTCCTCCTGCTGCTTGCGCTTCATCGGGTTGCCGGAGCGCTGCTTGCCCTTGGCCACCTTCTGCTTCTTCTTGGCCCGGCCGGGGCCGCCGCCCATGCCCGGGATCCCCGGCATTCCGGGCATGCCGCCGCCCTGGGCCATGCGGGACATCATCTTGCGGGCCTCGAAGAAGCGCTCGACCAGGTTCTTGACCGCGCTGACCTCGACACCCGAGCCCTTGGCGATACGGGCGCGACGCGAGCCGTTGATGATCGTCGGCTCCTGGCGCTCGCCCGGCGTCATCGACTTGATGATGGCGGCCGTGCGGTCGACGTCGCGCTCGTCGAGGTTGTTGATCTGGTCCTTGATCTGGCCCATGCCCGGGAGCATGCCGAGCAGCTTGCTGATGCTGCCCATCTTCCTGACCTGCTCCATCTGGGCCAGGAAGTCGTCCAGGGTGAAGTCCTGGCCCTTCTTGGACGCCAGCTTGGAGGCCATCTTCTCGGCCTCTTCTTGGCTGAACGTCTTCTCCGCCTGCTCGATCAGGGTGAGCAGGTCGCCCATGTCGAGGATGCGGGAGGCCATCCGGTCCGGGTGGAAGGCGTCGAAGTCGTCGAGCTTCTCGCCGTTCGACGCGAACATGATCGGCTTGCCGGTGACCGAGGCGATGGAGAGCGCGGCACCACCGCGGGCGTCACCGTCGAGCTTCGACAGGACGACGCCGTCGAAGCCGACGCCGTCGCGGAAGGCCTCGGCGGTGTTGACCGCGTCCTGACCGATCATCGCGTCGACGACGAAGAGGATCTCGTCGGGGCTGACGGCGTCGCGGATGTCCGCGGCCTGCTGCATCAGCTCCTGGTCGATGCCGAGACGGCCGGCGGTGTCCACGATCACGATGTCGTGGACCTTGGTCTTCGCGAACTCCATGGAGTCCTTGGCGACCTTGACCGGGTCACCGACGCCGTTGCCTGGCTCGGGGGCGTAGACGGCCACACCGGCGCGCTCGGCGACGACGCTCAGCTGGGTCACGGCGTTCGGGCGCTGGAGGTCGGCGGCGACCAGCAGCGGGGAGTGGCCCTGGTCCTTGAGCCACTTGCCGAGCTTTCCGGCGAGCGTGGTCTTACCGGCACCCTGAAGGCCCGCGAGCATGATCACGGTGGGCGGGTTCTTGGCGAACCGCAGGCGGCGGGTCTCACCGCCGAGGATCGTGACGAGCTCGTCGTTCACGATCTTCAGGACCTGCTGGGCAGGGTTGAGGGCCTTGGAGACCTCGCTCCCGAGTGCCCTCTCCTTCACGTTCTTGATGAACGTCCGGACGACCGGCAGGGCCACATCGGCTTCAAGGAGCGCGATACGGATCTCGCGGGCCGTGGCGTCGATGTCCGCCTCGGAGAGCCGGCCTTTCCCGCGGAGGTTTTTGAAAGTCGCGCTCAGGCGGTCTGAGAGGGTATCGAACACGGTGGCGTCGGTCCTCGGAGTCGGGGGCGGTTTGGGTTGCCCTCCAGGGTATCTGCCCGAAAAGGGTTGGTGTCCCCTGCCCGGTGTGAATACCCGACAGGGACCACGTTCGAAGGGCGGAGACAGGACCGCGAGGTCACTCCCGCAGCATCTGCCACGAGGTCATCCCCGCAGCATCTCCTCCAGCCCCCGCGCCACCGAAACCGCCTCCTCCGCCGGCAGGGGCGCGCCCTTGGGGCCGGTCACGTAGAAGGCGTCCACGGCGTTGGCGCCGAGGGTGGAGACATGCATGCTGCGCACCCATACGCTCGCGTCCTCCAGGGCCCGCCCGATGCGGTGCAGCAGGCCGGGAGCGTCGTGGGCACGGACCTCGATGACCGTCGCGTGGCGGGAGGCGGCGGAGGCGACCGTCACCCGGGGCGGCGGCGCGATCGTGCCCCGGCGGCGCGGATAGGCGGCGTCGCGCTCGGCGAGTCGGGCCGCGATGTCCAGGGAGCCGTCCAGGGCGCGCACCAGGTCGGCGCGCAGCCGGGCGGCCTGCGGCAGGGAACCGTACTCGGCGGCGACCCGCCAGTTGAGCAGCAGCACCGAACCCTCGACGCCGTCGGGCAGGTCCAGGGCGCGCAGCTCGGCCGTGCGCACGGTCAGGCGGTGCATCGCGAGGACACCGGCGACCGCGGGGAGCACTCCGGGCTGGTCGGGCACGGCGATGAGCAGTTCCACGCCCAGGGGCTCGGGATCGCCGGTGGGCTCCTCCTCGGTGGGCGGTTCGGTCTGCGCGCGCAGTGCCAGTACGGGGCCGCCGGTGCGGAACGCCTCGATGGCGAGCCGCTCCTGCTCGGCCGTGGGCGCGGCGGCCTCGGGCTCCTCGGGGGCGTCTCCGGCGAGCACGGCGGCGACCCGTTTGACCAGGTCGGTGACGAGGGATCCGCGCCAGGAGGACCAGGCCGCGGGCCCGGTGGCCAGCGCGTCCGCCTCGGTGAGGGCGTGCAGCAGTTCGAGGGTGCTCTGCGATCCGACGGCCTCGGCGACCGAGCGGACGGTCGCCGGGTCCTCCAGGTCGCGTCGGGTCGCGGTGTCGATGAGCAGCAGGTGGTGGCGTACGAGGGTGGCGAGCACCGCCACGTCGGCGCGGTCGAAGCCGATGCGGGCGGCCACGTCCCGGGCGATGATCTCGCCGGCCACGGAGTGGTCGCCGGGCCAGCCCTTGCCGATGTCGTGCAGCAGGGCGGAGACGAGGAGGAGGTCGGGGCGGCCCACGCGGCGGGCCAGTTCGGAGGCGCGGACGGCCGTCTCGATGAGGTGGCGGTCGACGGTCCAGATGTGCACGGCGTTGCGCTGCGGGCGGCAGCGCACCCGCTCC
Organism: Streptomyces olivochromogenes; assembly: GCF_001514115.1. Lineage (GTDB taxonomy): Bacteria > Actinomycetota > Actinomycetes > Streptomycetales > Streptomycetaceae > Streptomyces > Streptomyces olivochromogenes. The sequence goes on along the minus strand of NZ_KQ948457.1, from coordinate 299,907 downwards.
CAGTCGGGCAGGAGCCGGGTGATCAGGCCCTCGGCCTCCAGTGCCTCCCAGACCTCGATGGTCGGGCGGCCCGAGCCGAGCAGCGTGACGAGCTGTTCGCGGGCCTCGGCGGGCCAGGGCGTGGGCAGTGGGCGCGCGACGGCGGCCATGCGCCGTACGGCGTGCAGGGAGAGCGGGAGCCCTGCCTGTGCGGCGGCGGCCGCGGCACGCAGCGGGAGTACGGGGTCGCGTTCGGGGCGCGCGGCGCGGGCGAGTACCACCTCGCCGTCCATCTCGACCACACCCTCGGCGAGCGGTGTGCGCTCCACGGCGGGCTTGGCACCGCCGCCGAGCATGGCGCGCAGCCGTGGCCGCACAGCGCGCGACTTGAGCACGCGTCCCACTTCGCGCCAGGTGACGTCACTCGCGTACGACACGACGCGCGCGGCCTCGTACACCTGGCGCAGGAGGGTGTCGGCGTCCAGGAGTCCGAGTTCGGCGGCGACCTGGTCCTGCTCCTGGAGCGCGAGGCGGTCGGTGGCGCGGCCGGTGGTGAGGTGGAGGGCGTCGCGGACGTCCAGGAGCCTGCGGCGGGCCTCCGCGAGGCCCTCACGGGGCGCGTCCGCGAGCCAGGAGGCTGCGACGGCGCGCAGGGCGGTGGCGTCGCGCAGGCCGCCGCGAGCCTCCTTCAGGTCCGGTTCCAGGAGGTACTGCAACTCGCCCTGGCGCTCGGCGCGCTCGGCGCACAGCTCCTGGAGTTCAGGGAGGCGTTTGGGCGCCTGGTTGCGCCAGTCGGCGAGGACGGCCGTGCGCAGTCCGGCGGTGAGGCCGAGGTCGCCCGCGATGTGGCGGGCGTCCAGCAGGCCGAGCTGCACCTTGAGGTCCCCGCCCGCGGTCTTGCGTGCCTCGCCGGGCGTACGCACCGAGTGGTCGAGGGCCAGGCCCAGGTCCCAGATGGGGTACCAGATGCGGTCGGCGAGGGCTGCGACCGCGCCGGCGTCGGCGCTGTCGTGCAGGAGCAGCAGGTCGAGATCACTGCGTGGCGAGAGTTCTCCGCGGCCGTAGCCGCCGACGGCGACGAGCGAGACGCCGCGCAGTCCCTCGGCACCCGCGCCGAACAGGCCGGTCAGCCATTCGTCCGTGAGTTCGGCGAGGGCGGCACGGCGCGGCGGCCCGGACCGCGCCCCCTCCTGGAGGAGGCGCAGCCGGGCCGCCGCGTAGCCGCTGGGTCCCGAGTCTTCTGCTTCCGTACGCATCTCCGTACTCGTCACCCAGTGGCTCCTGTTCTGATCTTCTGTTTAGAGCGCGTCCGGGCCGCGCTCGCCGGTCCGGACCCGGACGGCCGTCTCGACCGGGATGGACCACACCTTGCCGTCACCGATCTTGCCGGTGCGGGCCGCCTTCACGACGACATCGATCAGCTGTTCGGCGTCGTCGTCCTCGGCCAGCACCTCGATGCGGATCTTGGGGACCAGGTCGACGGTGTACTCGGCACCACGGTAGACCTCGGTGTGTCCCCGCTGCCGACCGTAGCCGCTGGCCTCCGTGACCGTGAGACCGTGCACCCCGAAGGCCTGCAGGGCCTCCTTGATCTCGTCGAGCCGGTGGGGCTTCACGACGGCGGTGATGAGCTTCATGCGTCCACCTTCTTGCTCTCCGTACCCGCGAGGGCGGAAACCGAGCCGCCGACGATGCCGCCGCCCGCTCCACTGAAGTCGTATGCGGTCTCGGCGTGCTCGGCCTGGTCGATGCCGGCGATCTCCTCGTCCTCGGTGACCCGCATGCCCATCGTCTTGTCGATGATGAAGGCGAGGATCGCGGAGACGACCAGGGAGTAGCCGAGGACGGCGAAGACACCGGCGCACTGCTTCCAGAACTGGGTGAGACCGCCGCCGTAGAAGAGACCCTCGACGGTGGACTGGCCCTTGCCGCTGGCGAAGAAGCCGATCAGCAGGGAGCCGATGACACCGCCGACGAGGTGCACGCCGACCACGTCGAGGGAGTCGTCGTAGCCGAACTTGTACTTGAGGCCGACAGCCATGGCGCACACGACACCGGCGATGGCGCCGACGGCGATCGCGCCGAGCGGGGAGACCGCGCCACCGGACGGGGTGATGGCGACCAGCCCGGCGACCGCGCCGGAGGCGGCGCCCAGCGTGGTGAACGCGCCGTGGCGGATCTTCTCGTAGATGAGCCAGGCCAGCATGGCGGCCGCGGTGGCGATCTGCGTGTTGACGAACATCAGCGCGCCGACGCCGTCGTCGTTGCCGAGCCACGAACCGGCGTTGAATCCGAACCAGCCGAACCACAGCAGACCGGAGCCGAGCATCACCAGCGGGAGGCTGTGCGGACGCATCGGGTCCTTCTTGAATCCGACGCGCTTGCCGATGACCAGGATCACGCCGAGCGCCGCGGCACCCGCGTTGATGTGGACCGCCGTACCACCGGCGAAGTCGATCACGCCGAGGTCGAACGCCCAGCCGCCGGTGCCCCAGACCCAGTGCGCGACCGGGAAGTAGACGACCGTGGCCCACAGTGCGATGAACAGCGACCACGCCGTGAACTTCACCCGGTCCGCCAGCGCACCGCTTATCAGCGCGGGCGTGATGATGGCGAACATCAGCTGGAAGACCATGAAGACGAAGATCGGGATGGTGTAGCCCGGCCACAGCTCCGTCAGGCCGATGTTGCTGAGGCCGACCCAGTCCGAGGTCCAGCCGATGAACGAACCCTTGTCCGTGCCGAAGGCGAGCGAGAAGCCGTACAGCACCCACAGGATCGTGATGATCCCCATGCTGATGAAGCTCATCATCAGCATGTTCAGGGTGCTCTTGACACGGACCATGCCTCCGTAGAAGAAGGCGAGGCCGGGGGTCATGATCAGCACCAGAGCGGAAGCGATGAGCATGAACCCGGTGTTGGCGGCCGAGAGCTTGGGAGCTTCTGCGGCTAGCGTGATGGCTGGTGCCATCGGCGTCTCCTCGTCGTTGGTACGGCCCCGTGCGGGCGAAGCCTGAGCGGTCATGAGGGGTGGGCCGGTTATGCGCCATGAGATTGACGCAGCGCGGTTTCCGTCGACGCCCCTCGATGTTTCGCCGCAGTGACGAAGGCACCTCGTGTGTTACGCCTCCATGAACTGGCTGATACCGGGCGGAGCGATCGTTATCGTGGCGCAACCTTCCCAGAAGGCAAACGAACCGGCCACGGCTGGTCGTCCGATGACCTGGCATGGGGGAGCCGAGTCGGGCGGTTCGGGACGACCGGCCGTGGCCGGGGTACTGGGGTCGGACCGCTTCCGCGGCCCGGGCTCAGACCGCTTCCGCGGTCTCGGGAAGGTTGACGGCGAGCTGCTCGGTGAGGTCCACGACCTCGGCGAGGTCACCGAAGTCACGGACGGCCGTGTCGACCGTCTTTCGGATACGAGTGTTGACGCGCTCGGAGCGCACCTTCTTGGCGATCGCCATCGCGTCCTTGGCCAATACCGCACTCTGTTCGGGCTCGCGCCGCAGCAGGTGCACGGTGGCCATGCCGATGAGATTGAGTGCGTACGAACGCTGGTGCTCGCCGTCCTTGGCGAAGAGGTCGACGGCCTGCTGCATCAGGGGCTCGGCGAGCGAGGCGTACGTGGGGCTGCGGCCCGCGACGTAGGCCAGGTCCCGGTAGGAGTGCGAGTTCTCGCCGTGCAGCTCGGCCAGCGAGAAGAAGCGGATCCAGTCGGGGTCCGGGTCGTCCCACTCGTGAACGTCCTCGAAGCTGTCCTCGGCCATCCGGACGGCCCGCTTGCACTTTCCGGGCTGGCCCATGTTCGCGTAGGCGCGGGCCTCCATCGCATACAGCATGGACTGGGTGCGCGGGCTCGCGCAGTCACGGCTTCCGTACTGCGCCAGATGGATGAGTTCGAGCGCGTCGTCGGGCCGGCCGAGGTGGATCATCTGGCGGCTCATGCTGGAGAGGATGTACGAGCCCAGCGGCTTGTCGCCCGCCTCCTTGGCGGCGTGCAGGGCGAGCACGAAGTACTTCTGCGCGGTGGGTTGCAGCCCCACGTCGTAGCTCATCCAGCCCGCAAGCTCGGCCAGCTCGGCGGCGACCTTGAACAGGCGTTTGCTGGTCGCCCCGGGCTGCGGCTCCTGGAGCAGGTCGGTCACCTCGTGCAGCTGGCCGACGACCGCCTTGCGGCGCAGACCGCCGCCGCACTGGGCGTCCCACTGGCGGAACATCACCGTGGTGGACTCCAGAAGGTCCAGCTCGGGCTGGGAGAGCCGGCCGGGGCGGCGCGCGGCGGCCGGGGACTCGGGCTCCTCCTGGGGCGCGGCGGGCGAGGGCACCAGCCAGCGCTGCATGGGCTCGATGAGGGCGGGGCCCGCGGCGAGGGCCAGCGAGCTGCCGAGGAAGCCACGCCGCGCCAGCATCAGGTCACTGCGCGAGTACTCGCTGATCAGCGCCACGGTCTGCGGGCCGGTCCAGGGCAGGTCGACACCCGACACGGACGGTGACTGGTGGGCGGCGCGCAGACCGAGGTCCTCGACGGCGACCACACAGCCGAACCGCTCGGAGAACAGCTCGGACAGGATCCGCGGAATCGGCTCGCGCGGATTCTCGCCGTCCAGCCAGCGGCGCACCCGGGAGGTGTCCGTGGAGATGTGATTGGCCCCCAACTGGCGGGCCCTTCGGTTCACTTGCCGCGCCAGCTCGCCCTTCGACCAGCCACTGCGCACGAACCACGAGCCCAACAGCTCATTCGGGCGCTTGTCAGCGTTCGTACCGCTTCCGCCGTTGCCGCCCACTGGAACGCCCCCATCCCTGAGACCACTTGTACGCTGCGTGCGCCAAGCCCTATCAGAATGCCGGTAAATACAGCCGCACGTCCGGCAGTTCTCACCCTTCGAACGGGAAGCCGACTTGCCTCCGGCATACCCACGAGTGCATACGTCCCCAGGACTCGTGCACTCAAAGTAATCCTACGATCACGCGTCCAGCCATGGCGATCCCGGAAACGCCACCATTCGCCACCCCTTCGAATGAACTCCTGATCGCCTGTACACGATTCACTTGACATAGGACAGCCAGAAGTGGCGGAACGATGCATTCGGGGGCGCGCGCCGCCGGGTACACCACCCGGGACGCTTCCGGGCGCTGCCGGGATCGCGTCGCCAACCACGTGACATCCGGGGACTTGAACACACTGAGTGATGTTTCGCGTTCATGGCGTAACCGTCGACGCGTCGGACCCGTTGGAGGGGGCATGGGCTTCACGATCGGCAGCAGTCGGGGAATGCGCGAAAGCCGGCCCGGCACCCGTCGCCGCGGCCGCTCGTCGGAGTGCACCGCGGTGGCCGAGTTCACCGGGCTGTGGGGCTGGGACGTGGTCCCCGGCGCCCGGGCCGCCGCGGGCGCGTGCTCCTGCGGCAAGGCCGGCTGCCCCGCGCCGGGGGCGCATCCGCTGGACTTCGCGCCGGTGCTCGAAGCGGGGGCCACGCTCGACGAGGTCTCCGAGACCTGGGGCGAGTTCCCGGGTGCCGCGGTGATGCTGCCGGTCGGCCGCGCGTTCGACGTCATCGAGGTCGCCGAGGCCGCCGGGCGCCGCGCGCTCGTCCGCCTGGAGCGAATGGGCCTGCCCACCGGGCCCGTCACCGCGACCCCGGACGGCCGCGCCCACTTCCTCGTCGCCCCCGGCGCCGCGGCCGAGCTCCCCGAGCTGCTCTACCGGATGGGCTGGGACGACGCCTCCCTCGACCTGCACGGCCTCGGCCCCGGTACGTACGTCACCGCCCCGCCCTCCGACCGCGCCGGCCTCGGTCCGGTCCGCTGGCTGCGCTCCCCCGCCCTGGACTCGGCGACCAAGCCGCCGCAGGCACGGTTGCTGCTGGGGACGCTGGCGTACGTGGCGCACCGGTCGCGCGCGTAACGACACCGACGACGGCAACGCCGTACACGGCAAAGCGTCCGCCCCCGAACTGCACCTCGGGGACGGACGCTTACAGAACCACCTACCAGCTTCGGGAGGTGGGGTTCACTCTCCGATAAGGGCGTCAACGAACGCCTCCGGCTCGAACGGCGCCAGGTCGTCCGCGCCCTCGCCCAGACCCACCAGCTTGACCGGCACCCCCAGCTCGCGCTGGACCGCGATCACGATGCCGCCCTTCGCGGTGCCGTCGAGCTTGGTCAGCACGATGCCGGTGATGTCGACGACCTCGGCGAAGACGCGGGCCTGCACCAGACCGTTCTGGCCGGTCGTGGCGTCGAGGACCAGCAGCACCTCGTCGAGCGGGGCGTGCTTCTCGACGACACGCTTGACCTTGCCGAGCTCGTCCATGAGCCCGGTCTTGGTGTGAAGCCGTCCGGCCGTGTCGATGAGGACGACGTCGGCACCCTCCTCGATGCCCTCCTTGACCGCGTCGAAGGCGATCGAGGCGGGGTCGCCGCCCTCGGGGCCCCGCACGGTACGGGCACCTACACGCTCGCCCCAGGTCTGCAGCTGGTCGGCGGCGGCGGCACGGAAGGTGTCGGCGGCGCCGAGCACCACGTGCTTGCCGTCGGCGACGAGGACGCGGGCGAGCTTGCCGGTGGTGGTGGTCTTCCCCGTGCCGTTGACACCGACGACCATGACGATGCCCGGGGTGTCGAGGTTCGAGTCGGTCTTGACCGTACGGTCGAACTCGGGGACGAGAAGCTGCAGAAGTTCCTCGCGCAGCAGGGTGCGCAGCTCGTCGGGCGTCCGCGTACCGAGCACCTTCACGCGCTCACGCAGCCGCTCGACCAGCTCCTGGGTGGGCTGCACGCCGACGTCGGCGGTCAGCAGCGTGTCCTCGATCTCCTCCCAGGTGTCCTCGTCGAGGTGCTCGCGCGAGAGGAGCGTGAGCAGCCCCTTGCCGAGCGCGTTCTGCGAGCGCGAGAGGCGGGCGCGCAGCCGCACCAGGCGCCCGGCGGTCGGCTCCGGGATCTCGATCGCGGGAGCTTCGACAACGGGTTCGGGTTCCTCGACGACGACCGGCGCGGCCGAGCCGCCCGGGAGATCCACCTCCTCTATCGTCCGGCGCTCTTCGTCGTGCGGGATCTCGGCCTCGTCGCCGACGTGCGGCTCGGCCGGAGGGGCGGTGATGTCGGGCGTGGTGGGGGGCGCCGGGGGCAGCGGCTTCCTGCGGCGACTGCCGATGACGAGCCCGCCGAGTGCGCCGATCACGACCACGGCGATGACTACAGCAAGGATGACGGTTTCCATAACGCTCCCCAGTATCAGTCATCCCCCTCCCGGGAGGGGGACTCCGTGTCATCGGAGGGATTCCGTGGCTTCCCCCGAGAACGCGCCTCGCGAAAGCGTAAGAAACGACACAAAGTATGCTTAATTGCCATGAGGTCCACCGACCGCTCCGATGGCGCCCTCGACACATCCGCGCACCACGTTCTGGAAACCCGGGGCATCGAGCCCGTCCCCGACTCCGAGCGACACGCGAAGACCCGCGAACTCCTTCCCACCTGGATCGCGGCCAACATCACCGTCCTGCTGCTGACCATGGGCGCGGCCCTGGCCGTCTCCTACGGACTCAATTTCTGGCAGGCCCTGACCGTCGGCCTCGCGGCGCCGGTCGTGTCGTACGGCCTGGTGGGTCTGGTCGGCATCGCGGGCAAGCGGGGCGGCGCTCCCGGCTTGACCCTGTCCCGCGCGGTCTTCGGCCAGCGCGGAAATCTCCTGCCGGGTTCGCTGATCTGGATCGCCCGCTGGGGCTGGGAGACGATCAACGCGGTGACGGGCTCCTACGCCCTGCTGGCCATCCTGAACGTGCTCTTCGGCATCAGGAGCAGCACGTTCCTGATCGTCGCGACGCTGCTGGCCTTCGTGGTGGCGACGTTCGCGATCTCGGGCCTCGGCATCAGCGCCGTCCGGACGTGCAGCACATGGGCGACGTGGCTCTTCGGCGGCTTCTCCCTGCTCGTCCTCGGCCATCTGGTCGCGGACACGGACTGGGGCAGGGTCTTCGGGCGGCCCGCCGGCCCGACATCCCTGATGATCACGGGGGTCGGACTGATCGCGGCGGGCGGCATCAGCTGGGCGCCGTCGGCGCCGGACTTCACGCGCTATCTGCCGCGTACGGCCTCGCCGGCGGCGATCGTGCGCAATTCGGTGGTCGGCGCCGGCATCGTCGTACTCCCCCTGATCCTGATGGGCGCGGTGATGGCGGACTCGACGCCGGACCTGGCCTCGGCCGCCGACCCGGTCTCCTTCGTCGGCACGATCCTGCCGCTGTGGATCGCGGTGCCCTACCTGCTCATCGCTCTGGTCGGCATGCTGCTGATCAACGCGATGTCGATGTACTCGGCGGGCTTCACCGCGCAGACCCTCGGCATCAAGGTGTCGCGGCACCGGGCGGTCGCGGTCAACGCCGTGATCTCACTGGTCCTCGGCGGCGTCCTGATGCTGGTGGCGACCTCCTTCATGGGCTCGTTCATCGCGTTCCTCTCGCTGCTCGCGGTCACGTTCTCGGCCTGGGTCGGCGTCTTCGGCGCGGACATGCTGCGCCGCGAGGAGTACGACGCCGGGGCCCTGCTCGACACCACGCGCACCAGCGCCTACTGGTACCGGGGCGGCTTCAGCCCGGCCGCGGTCGCCGCGTGGGCGCTCGGGCTCGGCTCGGGCCTGCTGTTCAGCACGTCCGACTGGTTCACGGGTCCGCTGGCGTCGAACAACCCCGTCGGCGAGTACGGCCTCGGCTGGGTGGCGACCGTCGCGGTCTCCTTCCTGCTCTACGCGGTGCTGCCGAAGCCCGCGGTGGCGCCCGTGGCGCAGTCCGCGAAAGGGTCCGCGGCTATGGCTGTCTGACGTACCGTCAGCTACCGTCCCCCTCCACACCGAAGGGGGGCTTCCATGCCCGTAACCGTCGTGCGCTTCAACCTCGTCGACCCCGCCGCCACCCCCGCGTCGCTGAGCGCCCGCTACAAGGCGGCCATCGAGATGGCCGCCTACGCCGACGACCGCGGCATCACCACCGTGCAGACCGAGGAACACCACGGAGTGGCCAACAACTGGCTGCCCTCGCCGTTCGCGTTCGCGGGCGCGGTCTTCGGAGCGACCCGGCACCTCGCGGTCACCGTCTCCGCCGTCATCGGCCCGCTGCACGATCCACTGCGCCTCGCCGAGGACATCGCCGTGCTCGACCTGCTCAGCGGCGGCCGCCTCGTCACCGTCGCGGGCATCGGCTACCGGCCCGAGGAGTACGCCCTCTTCGACGTCGACTGGAAGCGGCGCGGGGCACTCCAGGACGAGCTGCTGGAGACGGTGCTGAAGGCGTGGACCGGCGAGGAGTTCACCTACCGGGACCGTACGGTACGGGTCACACCGCGTCCGTTCTCCGACCCGCACCCGCTGCTGCTGGTCGGCGGCTCGTCCAGGGCCGCGGCCCGGCGCGCCGCCCGGCTCGGGCTCCCCTTCTTCCCCAGCGCGCACCTCCCCGAGCTGGAGGCGTACTACAAGGAGCGGCTCGTCGAGTACGGCACCGAGGGCTGGACCATGATGCCCGCCGCCGAGACCCCGCTGCTGCACATGGCCGAGGACCCGGACCGGGCGTGGGCCGAGTACGGCGGGCACTTCCTGCACGAGGCACGGACATACGCCTCCTGGCAGTCCGGTGACATCCGCTCGGCGGTGAAGTCGGCTGCCACGACGGTCGAGGAACTGCGCGCGGAGGGCGTGTACCGGATCCTGACCCCCGACCAGTGCGTGGCGCAGGGTCTCGAGAACCACGTGCTGCACCCGCTGTCCGGCGGGATGCCGATCGACGAGGGCTGGCGGAGCCTGCACCTGTTCTGCGAAGACGTACTGCCCCGGCTCGGGGATTGAGCCGGGGCAGTACGTCTTACGGGTACGAGGAGAGGGGCAGCGGGGACTTGGCCCTTCTCCTCGAGTCTCGGGGCCTCTTCAGGAGGCTCAGCCCATTTCCTCCAGCGTCTTGCCCTTGGTCTCCTTGACGTACTTGAGCACGAAGGGGATGGAGAGCGCCGCGAAGATCGTGTAGATCACGTAGGTCGCGGAGAGGTTCCAGTCGGCCAGCGACGGGAAGCTCGCGGTGATGGCCCAGTTGGCGATCCACTGCGCGGAGGCGGCGACGCCGAGGGCGGCGGCGCGGATCCGGTTCGGGAACATCTCGCCGAGGAAGACCCAGACCACGACACCCCAGGACAGGGCGAAGAAGAGGACGAAGACATGCGCGGCGATGAGGGCGACCCAGCCCTGTGTCGCCGGCAGCTTGCCGTCCACGAGGTCGTACGAGAAGGCCCAGGCTTCGAGTCCGAGACCGATGACCATACCGACGGAACCGATGAGGGCCAGCGGCTTGCGGCCGATCCGGTCCACGAAGATCATCGCGATCACGGTGCCGATGATGTTGATGATCGACGTCGTGAACGAGTAGAAGAACGACTCCGAGGGGTCGACGCCGACCGACTGCCACAGCGTCGAGGAGTAGTAGAACGCGACGTTGATGCCGACGAACTGCTGGAAGACCGAGAGGCCGATGCCGACCCAGACGATCGGCTTGAAGAAGAAGCTGCCGCCGAGCAGGTCCTTGAAGGTCGACTTGTGCTCGCTCTTCATGGCGTGCTCGATCTCGGCGACGCGGGCCGTCAGATCGATCTTGTCGCCCTCGACCTCCTTGAGCACCTCACGGGCGCGGTCTTCCTTGCCCACGGAGATCAGGAAGCGCGGCGACTCGGGGATCGCGAAGGAGAGCAGACCGTAGAGGACGGCCGGGACGACCATGACACCGAGCATGACCTGCCAGGCCTCGACGCCCATCAGCTTGCCACGCTGGTCGCCGCCGGCGGCGTTCAGGATGCCCCAGTTGACCAGCTGCGAGATGGCGATGCCGACGACGATCGCGGCCTGCTGGAAGGAGCCCAGGCGTCCGCGGTACGCGGCCGGGGAGACCTCGGCGATGTAGGCGGGGCCGATGACGGAGGCCATACCGATGGCGAATCCGCCGATGATGCGCCAGAAGGCGAGGTCCCACAGCGCGAACGGCAGCGCGGAACCGACGGCGCTGACCGTGAAGAGGACGGCGGAGATCTGCATGCATCGGATGCGGCCGATGCGGTCGGCTATGCGGCCCGCGGTCGCCGCGCCGATGGCGCAGCCGATCAGCGCGATGGCGATGACCTGGGCCAGGGTCGCCGAGCCGATGTCGTAGCGGCTTCGGATCGCCTCGACGGCACCGTTGATCACGGCGCTGTCGTAACCGAACAGGAAGCCGCCCATTGCGGCCGCCGCCGCGATGAAGATGACATGCCCGAGATGTTCGGGGTGAGCCGTCCTGGCTCCTGGTTGGGGCGCCTGCGCGGTGCTGGTCACGTGTAACTCCTCGGGCCACCCGGCCTCGCTGCCGGGGGTGTGGGGGCAAGCCCTTCGGTGGTGGTACCAGTGGCGCACAACTTCGCAGCCCCCACCACCTGAAGGTAAAAGCAACGTTGCAGAGACTATGCCTTCAAGTTTCGAAGTCAACAGTTCGGCTGCTGTGAATTTTTCGCACCCAAGCGGTCATCACGTGTTCACTACTTGAACCCAACTAGAAGTGCAGGTCACGACCGGTGTGCACTACATGCATCTAGCGGAGCCGCTGGCTGATGACCTTCGACACACCGTCGCCCTGCATGGAGACGCCGTACAACGCGTCGGCGACCTCCATCGTCCGCTTCTGGTGCGTGATCACGATCAGCTGCGAGGCCTCCTGCAGCTCCTGCATGATCCGGATCAGCCGCTGCAGGTTGGTGTCGTCGAGCGCCGCCTCCACCTCGTCCATCACATAGAACGGACTGGGCCGCGCCTTGAAGATCGACACAAGGAGCGCGACGGCGGTGAGAGACCTCTCCCCGCCGGACAGCAGGGACAGCCGCTTCACCTTCTTGCCGGGGGGCCGCGCCTCGACGTCCACACCCGTGGTGAGCATGTTGTCGGGGTCGGTCAGGATCAGTCGCCCGTCCCCTCCCGGGAACAGCCTGCTGAAGACGCCTTCGAACTCACGCGCGGTGTCCCGGTACGCCTCGGTGAAGACCTGTTCGACGCGCTCGTCGACCTCCTTCACCACCTGCAGCAGATCGGCCCGCGTCTTCTTGAGGTCCTCCAGCTGCTCGCTGAGGAACTTGTGACGCTCCTCCAACGCGGAGAACTCCTCCAACGCCAGCGGATTGACCTTCCCCAGCTGCGCGTAGGCCCGCTCGGCCGACTTGAGCCGTCGCTCCTGCTCGGCACGGTGGAAGGGCCGGGGCTGGTTGCGCGGGTGCTCCGGGTCCTCGGGCAGTTCCTCGCCCTCGGCGGGGAGCGAGGGCGGCACGAGCTGGCTTGGACCGTAGTCCGCGACAAGCCCCGCCGGTTCGACACCGAGCTCCTCCAGCGCCTTCGTCTCCAGCTGCTCTATCCGCAGCCGCTTCTCGGCGCCGAGTACCTCGCCGCGGTGAACGGAATCCGTGAGTTTGTCGAGCTCCGCCTTGAGATCGCGGCCTTGGTTGCGCGCGGCGACAAGATCCTGCTCACGGCGGGCCTTGGCCGTGTCGGCGGCGGTGCGCTCCTCCTCGGCCCGGCGCAGTGACACCTCGACGTGCGCCAGGAGTTGCCGCGCTCCGGAGGCCACTGCCTCGGCGACCGCCGCCTCGTGCCGCAGCCGGGCCCGCCGCTGCTCCGCACGCGCGCGTGCCTCACGTTCCGCCCGCGCGGCCCGGTCGAGCCCGTCGGCCCGTCCCGCGAGCCCCTTCACCCGCTCCTCGTGCGTGCGCACCTGGAGCCGGGCCTCCATCTCGGTCTGCCGCGCGTTGGCGCCGTCCGCGGCGAGCCGATCCCGTACGGCCGTGTCGGGCTCCTCCTCGACGGGCATCTCCTCGGCCACGGCGAGGCGCTCCGCCAGCTCCTCGGCCTCCTCTACGGCCCGGTCGAGCGCCTCCTGCGCCCGTGCCGCGGCGGCGGTGCTCCGCTCGGCCTCCCCGGCCGCGCCGCGCGCCTGCCCGGCCAGCCGCCCCAACTGCTGCGCCACGGATGACTTCTCGCGCTCGGCGGCCCGCCGCCGCTCCCCCAGCTCCTCGACGAGCGCGGCCCGCTCCCCCCGCTCCTCGGCGGCCCGGTGCTGCGCCGCGCCGAGTTCCTCGCACCGCACGGCGAGCTCCTCGAGCTCGGCAGCCGCCTCGTCGACGGACGCCTGCACTTCGAGGAGGCTGGGCGCCCCGGCGGACCCACCGTGCGCGAAGTGCGCTCCGAGCAGGTCCCCCTCCGCGGTGACCGCGGTCAACTCCGGCCGCGCGTAGACCAGATCCTCGGCGTCCTCGAGGGTGCCGACCACGACGATCCCGCGCAGCAGCCGCCGTACGGCGGGCATGAGCTCGGCGGGACCACGGACGAGGTCGGCGGCGTACCGCGGCCCGGTGGGGGCCGTCCGCGGCGCCGCGTCACCGGACTCGGCGTCCGGAGGCAACGCCCCTGAGGCAGCCCATGGGGCCACGTCGTCCAGAGAGGCCGCGGAGGGGCTCGCGCCGCCGGATGCGTCACGCCCGTCGGGGTGGCCGCCGATGGGCACCGCACCGGAAGCGAGGTCACCCGCCGCCCGGTGCTGCCCGGTGTCGTCGATGCCCTTGGTCTCGCGTGCCCCCGCCTCCTCCGGAGCCCCGGCCAGCAGCAGGGCCGCGCGGCCGGCGTCCTGCTTGCGCAGCAGGCGGATGGCTTCGGCGGCCGAGGCCGGAGTGGTGACCGCGATGGCGTCCGCCGCGACGCCGAAGGCGGCGGCGAGCGCGACCTCGTGGCCTGGGGTGACGGACAGCAGCTCGGCCGCGGGGCCGAGGAGCCCCGTGAGGCGGTCCCTGGCCCCCAGCAGCGCCCCCGTGCCGTCCTTGCGGCGTAGACCGAGGGCGAGGGCCTCGTGGCGGGCCTGGGTGGCGGCGCGCCTGCGTTCGGCCGCCGTGGCCGCCTCACGGGCGGCGCTCAGCGCGGCCTCCGCCTCGGACAGCGCCCGCTTGGCCGCCTCGTGCCGCTCCGTCAGTTCCGCGTCGCCCGCGTCCAGGCCGTCGACCTCGGCCTTCAGCTGCTCGTACTCCTCCTGCGCGGCGAACGCCCGCTCCTGGGCCTCGTCCCGGGCGACGGCGAGCCGGTCGATCTCGGCCTGGGCGGAGGCTGCCCGCGAACGGGCGGCGTTGACCTGGCCGTTGAGGCGGGCCAGGCCCTCACGGCGGTCGGCGATGGCGCGGGCCACGTCCTTGAGGCGGCGCTCCTCGACGGCGAGCTCGCGCTCCAGTTCGGCCCGGTGCGCGACCGTGTCCTCCAGGGCGTGCTCGGCCGCCTCCAGGGCCGCTTCGAGCTCGGCCTCCTGCTCACGGATCCGCGCCGCCTCGCGCTCCATGTCCTCGGGGTCGCGCCCGCGCCGCTCCTCGGCGGGCGCCGAGGTGGCGCTCTTCACCCGCGCGTCGGCCAGCGAGATCGTGCCGCGCACCCGCTCGGCGAGCTGCGAGAGCTCGTACCAGGTCTGCTGGGCGCGCTGGAGCCGGGGCGTGAGCTGCCGGACCTCGTCCTCCAGGAGCGCCTCCCGCTGGAGCGCCTTCTTCAGTTCGGCCTCGGCGGATTCCTTGCGTTGCTTGAGCGCGGCCTCGTCGGCGATCTCGGACTGGAGCGCCTGCCGCAGTCGTACGAGATCATCGGCGAGGAGGCGCAGACGGGCGTCGCGCAGGTCGGCCTGGATGACGGCGGCGCGACGGGCGACGGCGGCCTGCCGGCCCAGTGGCTTGAGCTGGCGGCGCAGTTCGTCGGTGAGGTCCTGGACGCGGGCCAGGTTCGCCTGCATCGCGTCCAGTTTCCGCAGCGCCTTTTCCTTGCGCTTGCGGTGCTTGAGGACGCCCGCCGCCTCCTCGATGAACGCGCGGCGGCCCATCGGGTCGGCGTGCAGGACGGAGTCGAGCTGGCCCTGGCCGACGATGACGTGCATCTCGCGGCCGATGCCGGAGTCGGACAGCAGTTCCTGGATGTCGAGGAGACGGCAGGTGTCACCGTTGATCTGGTACTCGCTGCCGCCGTTGCGGAACATGATCCGCGTGATGGTGACCTCGGCGTACTCGATGGGCAGCGCGCCGTCGGAGTTGTCGATGGTCAGGGACACCTCGGCCCGGCCGAGCGGCGGCCGCCCGGTGGTGCCGGCGAAGATGACGTCCTCCATCTTGCCGCCGCGCAGCGACTTGGCTCCCTGCTCACCCATGACCCAGCTCAGGGCGTCCACGACGTTGGACTTGCCCGAACCATTGGGGCCCACGACACAGGTGATGCCCGGCTCGAACCGCAGCGTGGTCGCCGAGGCGAACGACTTGAACCCGCGCAGGGTCAGGGCCTTGAGGTGCACGCCGCCGGACTCTACCTTTCGGGCCGGTCTCACTCCATGAACCCACGGTTTCACCCATGAACGTGCAGGGCACACCAGACGTTAAAGAGTGGGAGGGCACGCGGGGGAAAGAAGAAGGGACGCCGAAGAGGCGTCCCTTGCAATTCTGACAGCTGACAAATTAGCGGTTGACACGGGCAACCCAACCACTGCTGTCGTAGTGCGGTGCAGTGATCAGGTGAGCGCAGGCTCCGCCTGGGGTACGTCGATGCTCTCGAGAAGCGAGTCGTGAGAAGCGGCAGCCGCGAGCGCGTCGTTCTCGGCCTGAATCCGTACGAGCTCGGATTCGAGGTCCTGTACACGCTGCTGGAGCCGTCGCATCTCGGCGATGAGTCGCGGGTCGGAACCGCCGACGTAACCGAGAAGCGCCTTTGCCATGATGGATGGTCCTCCACACTGAGTGACCGACCGAAGCGGTGTGGGTCGTGAGGGAATCGCACCCGCGATGCTTGACACTTACTAAATTTTTGCTGCGGTTCCACATGCCAAACAGCTAAGGTGCGCGGGGCTTTCAGCGTCTCACCAAAAAGTTTGACGGTCAACACGATCACGCCCCGTATTGGCGGGCAACCCGCTGTCGCGCGGCCCTTCGGACGGCTGCGCTGCGACTCCTGCGAGACCCGGGGGGTGTGGAGATCATCCTTCTCTGCGGAGCCTGCCACGCCGAGCCGTTCTTGGCAACCACCAGGTCATTTCTGCTTCTGGCAGGTGCCGGTGGCATGCCATACCGCTTCCGCCAGGGCCGTTGCGCACGTCGCCGTCACCGGATCGCGAAGCCGTCATAGATCCCCCGGGGCGTGTCCCAGATCTCAGTGACTCCGTCCACACGCCCGGGTGTGTCGTCCCCCTGGAGCCAGTCGAGGAGACCCTGGCATCCGGCCCGGGTTCCTTCCGCGACCACCTGGACCCGTCCGTCGTCCAAATTGAGAGCAAAGCCACTCAGGCCGCCGATCTCCAGCGCCTTGGCCCGCGTGAACCAGCGGAAACCCACACCTTGGACACGTCCGCGCACCCAAACCACCAGCCGTACAACCTCGTTCATGGGTGCACGCTAACCGGACAAAGTCTCTCGCAGCACTTCCTCCCCTCCCGCCATGCGGTACCGTCCCGACCCAATGAGTCTCATATGAAACTCACTCTTTTGAGTGAGGGACGCTGACCAGGAACGAGGAAGGCCAGGAGATGGGACGCCACGGACGCTCCGCCGTCGGCCGCGCCGCCACGGGCCGCGCCACAGGGGTTACGGAGAACCACGGACCCCTTACGGAAAGTTACGGCCCGGAGAACCTGTACGGCTACGCCGCCGTCGCCGACCTCCCGCCGACCGCCGCTGCCCGCTCGCACCGCAAGCGGAAGACCGCGACGCCGGTACGCACGGGTCTGCTCGGCGTCTCCGCGGCCGTGGCACTGGGCACCGTGGCCGTCGCCTCCGGTGTGCTGCCCGGCACCGAGAACTACTCGCTCGGTGGTGGCAGCAACAACTCCGACAGCGTGCAGGCCGTGGGGTCCCCGTCCGGTCAGGAGACCCAGCAGGGCGGTACGTCGGGCAGCGCGAGCGCGGACGGCCGCGAGGGCACGTCGACGAGCCGTGACGCCGACCGCTCCGCGTCGCCCTCGGCGTCGGCGTCGGCCTCGACCGCTCCCGTGACCTCGCCGGCCGCGCCGACGACGGCACCCTCCCAGGAGCCCACCACCACCAAGCCGGGCAAGGCCGCGAACGCGAACAAGCCCGCGACTCCGCCCGGTCAGGCCTCGAAGACCAAGGCACCCAAGACCACCGCGCCGGTCGACGTCTCCGCCCAAGCGGCAGCCGAGACCGAGGTGCTCAAGCTGGTCAACGACGAGCGGGCCAAGGTCGGCTGCAGTCCCGTGACGGCGAACAGCGCCCTGTCCGACCTCGCCCAGGCCTTCAGCGAGGACATGGCCGTGCGCGACTTCTTCGACCACACCGACCCGAGCGGGCTCAGCCCCTGGGACCGGGCGGCCAAGGCCGGGATCACCAGCCTCGGCGGCGAGAACATAGCCCGCGGACAGGCCGACGCCGCCGCCGTCATGGAGGCCTGGATGAACAGCCCCGGCCACCGCGCCAACATTCTGAACTGCGACTTCAAGACCCTCGGCGTGGGTGTGCACCTCGGCACCGGCGGCCCCTGGTGGACGCAGGACTTCGGCTACTGAGACAGCCGCAGGTCAGCGCCATGTTCACTGCCGTGGGCCGTCTCGGGGCCGTCATCCTGGCCCCGGGCCCGGCCCCTCTGCGCCTTCGGCGCCGGGCCGGAACAAGCCTCCGGCGGGGGCGCTCGGGCTCCGAGACGGACGGGGCGCCGCCCTCGACTGCCGACGAGCGGGCGACTTGCGTGGGGAGCAAGTGGCGGGTGAGGGAAAGAATCAGCGGCGCCGCGGTTCCCAGTCGGCCACGCCGGACAACCAGAAGCCGAACAGCATCACAACAGTGCCGAACGCCTTCACCGCCAAGCCGAGGCGTGGCGTGCCGGTCAAGGATTCGCCAACCAGAATGATGACCAGTGCGGCGGCCACGGTCAGCTGTGCCCAGCCGAACACGACCGGGCGGCGAACACAGCTTCGGTACAGCGGGGAGTCACGGTCACCGGCGGACGACGCCCACGAGAACCGGCCCCTGACCGGGATATCGGGTCAGAGGCCGAACGCCTTCGGTGGGTGTGGGATGTGAACCCACGGTCACATGGCTGCGACGACTGCCCATGTCGCAACCACCGTGCCGGCGCGCATCACATACGGGCGAGGATCTCCGCCTTCTTGGCCGCGAACTCCTCCTCCGAGAGGATGCCCGCATCCCGCAGTTCCGCCAGCTGCCGCAACTGCTCAACAGGAGCACTCACCTGCGGCGCGGGGGCCGGAGCCTGAACGGGGGGAGCGGCAGGAGCAGCCTGGCCAGAGGCAGGGATCTTTCCGAGCACCAGGTCGGTGAGCAGCGCCTTGATGCCGGGAGCCGAGTCGTGCGGCACTCGGAAGTCGATCGTGTTCCCCGAAGCCACCACCACGACCTTGGTGTACATCAGACCGTCTCGTTTGGTCACCACGCTGGAGATGCTCTTGACCGGGATCATCTCGGTGCCCGCGTTGGAGCTACGGACCCCCGTGGCCAGGAGCGACGCGCCGCCGGTCAGGAAGCCCGCCGTGAGCTTTTTGGCACTCATACCGCGGCCCCGGTTCCACTCGACCCGGTCGTGATAGATGGCCACGTCGGCGTTCTTGCCCTCGATGTGGCTCTTGAAGGTCATCAGCGCATTGCTGGACATACGGTGCTCCTGACGTTCGGCGCGGCGTGGTACATGCCGCCTGCGACTAGACACACGTCGAAAGTCAAAGGTTGTACGAACGCCGACGCACACGACGAAGCCGCGCCCCCTCACTGAACGAAGGGGCGCGGCTTTGTCGTGCGGGCGTGTCTGCGACTTCGTCGGTCTGCGACTTCGTCGTGGTCTGCGACTTCGTCGTGTCTGCGGCTTCGTCGCGCGTGCGCAGGAGCGTGGTGCGGGCGCGTAAAGGCTTGCGTAAACGCTTACGCAAGCCTTTACGTGAACGTTGACGCAGGCTCACGCAAGCCCTTGCACGACCGTTTGCACAGCCCCGCGCAAGCGTTTACGCGAGCGTTTGCGCAAACGATTGCGTAAGCGTTTACGCGGCGACCCCGGCCACCGCCGCGCGTCCCAACGCGACCACCCGCGCCGCCTCCGCGACCCGGCGCCCGAGGTGCTCCGCCGTGGCGATGTCGGCCTTGTGAACGGTCTCCGGACCCTCGTCGACATTGGTCTGGGCGGCGGCGCCGGCGAAGACGCCGAGGCGGTTGAGGTCGTGCTCGGAGGCCGAGGAGCTGTTCCAGCCCGGGTGCAGACCGAGGTTGACCCAGTTCATGCCGTGCTGGGCGGCCAGGATCTGGAAGAACTGCAGGGTGTGCAGCTTGTCGCCGCTCTTGGAGCCGGAGTTGGTGAATCCGGCGGCGAGCTTGTCGCGCCAGTCCTGTCCGAACCAGCGCTTCGAGGACGCCTCGGCGAAGACGTGGAAGGCGCCGGACGCGGTGCCCATGTAGGTGGGCGAGCCGAACACGATCGCGTCCGAGGCGTCGAGCAATTCCCACTGGGCGTCGGTGATCTCGTCGACGTTGATCAGGTGCGCCTGGGCGCCGGCCTCGACGGCACCGGAGCGAACGGCCTCGGCGAGGACGGCGGTGTGGCCGTAGCCGGAGTGGTAGGCGATGGAAATGACAGGGGTACTCGGGGTGCTCACGGTGGGGACTCCTCCAGGTGGTGACAACGAACCAAAGGAAAGCACTAACTTCTGGTTAGTGCAACCCTCTGGTTAGCGCTGCATCGGAGTATGGTGAGCCCATGGAACCCAGCGTGCAGACCGCCGAGCGCGGTGAGTGTCAGGACCTCCCGTACAACGTGTTCGCACGCAGCTGCCCGTCCCGGGGCACGCTGGAGCACGTCACCGGACGCTGGGGATCACTCACGCTCGGAGCGCTGCACGAGGGCACGTTCCGCTTCAACGAGCTGCGGCGCAGGGTCGACGGTGTCAGCGAGAAGATGCTCTCCCAGACACTGCACGCGCTGGAGCGCGACGGCCTGGTGCACCGCGAGGCGCAGCCCACGAACCCCCCGCGCGTCGACTACACCCTCACCCCGCTCGGTCGCGAGATCTCCGAGCGCCTGCTGGCCCTCATCCACTTCGTCGAGGGCCGCATGGACGATGTCCTGGAGGCCCGCGAGCGCTACGACGAGACGCGCGCGGCTACGGAGTGACGCGCGGCGGGCGCTGGCAGCGCGGGCAGAAGTAGCTGGACCTGTTCATCCAGGCGCGCCGCCGCATCGGCGTCCCGCACCGGCGGCAGGGCTCGCCCTCGCGGCCGTACGCGTCGAGCGAGCGGTCGAAGTAGCCGGACTCGCCGTTGACGTTGACGTACAGGCTGTCGAAGCTGGTGCCGCCGACGGCGAGGGCCTCGTTCATGACGTCGCGGATGTGTCCGAGGAGTTCGGCGGTGCGCGGCCGGGTGAAGCCGGCCACGGGGCGTTCGTAGTGCAGTTTGGCGCGCCAGAGCGCCTCGTCCGCGTAAATGTTGCCGACCCCGCTGATCAGCGACTGGTCGAGCAGGGCGCGTTTGATCGTCGTACGCCGGGCGCGCAGGGCCGTGTGGAAGGCCGCGTCGTCGAAGAGGGCGTCCAGCGGGTCGCGGGCGATGTGCGCGATGACGTCCGGCAGACCGTCCGGGGTGTTCTCGTGGAGGGAGAGCCCGCCGAAGGTGCGCTGGTCGACGAAGCGCAGCTCGGTGCCCTCCGCCCCGGCGGGGGCGGGCGTCCGGGTGTCGTCGAAGCGGATGCGGATGCGCAGGTGCTTCTCGTCCGGGGCGTCCTCCGGCTGCACCAGGAGCTGGCCGCTCATGCCGAGGTGCGCGAGGACGGAGAACGGGGAGTCGTCGAGGGGCAGCCAGAGGTACTTGCCGCGGCGCATGGCCGGTCCTACTCGGTGGCCCGCGAGCGCCTTCGCGAACCCCTCGGGTCCGGCGAGATGCCGCCGTACGGCACGCGGGTGCCGTACCTCGACCGAGGTCACGGTCCGCCCGCTGACCCATCGCGCCAGGCCGCGCCGCACGACTTCGACCTCGGGCAACTCGGGCACGGGACTCCTCCGGAGGGGCGGGCACGGGAACGACGCCCGAAGGTTACCTCGTGCTCGCGTCACCCGGACGGGGGCCCAGGACGCACGGCCACGAGACGCGTCAGGCCCCTGTCGCGGCGCGGACGCCGCGACAGGGGCCTGATGCTTTAAGAAGGTGCTGTCGAAGGTGCTACGAAGGAATCAGGCCGTGGCCGAGTCGCTCGTCGGAGCCGAGGGGGCGTCGGTGGGCCCCTCGGCGGCCTTGGCTGCCTGCTCGGCGGCCTGAGCCGCTTCCTCGGCGGCCTGGGCCGACTTCGCGCGTTCGTCCGCGGCGGCGCGAATGGCACGCCACGCGGACTCCGCGGCCTGCTGCTCCGCTTCCTTCTTGCTGCGGCCGGTGCCGGTGCCGTACGAGACGCCTCCGACGCGGGCGGCAGCAGTAAAGGTCTTCTCATGGTCCGGGCCGGTCTCCGAGACCAGGTACTCGGGAACCCCGAGCCCCTCGGTCGCGGTGAGCTCCTGGAGCCTGGTCTTCCAGTCCAGGCCGGCACCGAGATTGGAGGACTTCTCGATCAGTGGGTCGAAGAGCCGGTGGACGAGTTCGCCCGCCGCGTCCAGACCCTGGTCGAGATAGACCGCGCCGATCACCGCTTCAAGGGTGTCGGCGAGGATGGACGCCTTGTCCCGGCCTCCCGTGCCTTCCTCGCCCCGGCCGAGCCGGATGAAGAGGCCGAGTTCGAGGCCGCGGCCCACTTCCGCCAGCGCACGCGAGTTGACCACCGCGGCCCGCAACTTGGCCAGCTGGCCTTCGGGCAGGTCGGGGTGGGTGCGATACAGCGTGTCCGTGACCACGAGGCCGAGCACGGAGTCCCCGAGGAACTCCAGACGCTCGTTGGTCGGCAGACCGCCGTTCTCGTACGCGTAGGAACGGTGGGTCAGCGCACGCACCAGAAGGGCGGACTCGAGCTTGTACCCGAGCCGCCCTTCCAGAAGCGTGTGGGACGAGGCTGTGTTGTCCGCCTTTTTCTTGGCGTTTGGGTCCGCCTTGGCGTCAGACATCAGACCTCTCACCAGCCGCTCAGACCTCGAGGACCTGGCGCTTGTTGTAAGTGCCACAAGCCGGGCACGCGATGTGCTGCAGCTTGGGCTCGTGGCAGCGCTCGCACGCAACCAGGGTGGGGACCGCAGCCTTCCACTGCGACCGGCGGTGGCGCGTGTTGCTGCGCGACATCTTCCGCTTCGGAACAGCCACGGCTACTTCTCCTGCTTCTCGTCGGCGTGCGCTGATGGAAGCGCGCCGCCGCTCAACTCGTCCTTCTCGCCGTCTCCGGATGAACCAGCGAGTCCCTGCAGTGCCGCCCAACGGATGTCGACGGCGTCGTGGTGGTGGTCCGGGTCGTCCGCGAGCCGGACTCCACATTGGGAGCACAGGCCCAGGCAGTCGTCCTGGCACACCGGCTGCATCGGCAGTGCGAGCACCACCGCATCACGCAGCACGGGTTCGAGGTCGAACAGTCCGTCCTCGATGAAGAGCCTGTCCTCGTCTTCCTCGGCGTCGTCGGCCGGCTCCGCTTTGACACGGCCCCGGTCGTCGGCGTCAGGGTACGAGAACATCTCCTGGAAGTCCGCGGCGAGCTCCAGCTCGAGCGGCTCCAGACACCTTACGCACTCCCCCACGGCCCGTGCACGGGCGGTGCCTGTGACAAGCACACCTTCCATGACCGACTCGAGCCGGAGTTCGAGCTCCATCGGGGCGCCTTCCGGCACTCCGATGACTCCCTGGATCCCGAGATCCTTGGGAGCGTCGATCGTGCGGGTCAAGCGCTGCAGCGCACCAGGACGCCGCCCCAGCTCGTGTGTGTCGAACACGAGAGGGTTGCGGTGGTCGAGGTGGGTGTTCAGAGCCGTTCCTGCTTTCGATCTTCGAAACTCGGGGGGTCGCCGCCCCTGGTGTTGTTCCCGGGCAGCAGTGATCGCGGACGTACACGCGACCGAAGAACCAGGATACTGGACCTTTCGCTCTCGGCCCAATCCGGTGCCCAGCCGGTGCCCGGACAGTGTCCGTCCGGCGTCCGTCCGGGGTCAGCGACCCTGTTCGTACGCCCGCAGCTGCTCGGCACTGATCATGGTCGTGTCGAAGAGGCTGGTCTCGTCCAGGGCGTTCGCCATCGGGTCCATGGCCGCCGGCTGCTGCTGCGGATAGGCCTGCTGCCCGCTCTGGTCGTAGGCCGTCTGCTGGTCGTAGCCCTGCTGCTGCGGGTAGGCGGCGTACGGGTCGGCCTGCTGGTAGCCGTACGCGTCCTGCTGGGCGTACTGCTGCTGATAGCCGTAGGGGTCGGGCTGCTGCTGATACGCGTAGGCGTCCTGCTGCTGTCCGTAGTTCGGCTGGGCCGGCACCTCGGGGGCCTGCGCGGGCCGCTCGGGGGCCTCCGAGAGCTCGGCGAGGCCGGCCAGGTAGTCGGAGTCGCTGGTGTGATGGCCGGGCGTCCCGTCCTCCGCGAAGGTGCCCAGCTCGCCCAGGTCGTCGCTGGCGATGCGGCCGTGCAGCTTCTGGCGGCCCTTGCCGACGGCCTCCAGGGTCTTGGCGAGGACCGCCTCGAAGGCGCCGAGCTTGACGTCCACATAGGTGTCGGCGTCCCGGCGCAGGGTCTCCGGGTCGTGGCTGCGCTCGGGGGCGTCCTCGTCCTCGTAGCCCTGCTCGTCGGTGCCGGGGCCGGTGCCGAGGAGCTTCTCGCGGCCGCGGCCGACGGAGCCGAGGGTCTTGGTGAGGACGACCTCGAAGTTGGCGAGCTTGGAGTCGACGTAGTCGTCGGCCTCCGCCCGGATCTCCTCGGCCTCCTGGCGGGCCTCGGCGAGGATGCGGTCCGCCTCGTTCTGGGAGCGGCGGGCGACCTCGGTGTCGGAGATCAGGGAGCCGCGCTGGGCGTGCGCCGACTCGATGATCCGCTCGGCCTCCTGGCGGGCCTGCTCGACCATCTGCTCGCGGCCGCCGATCAGCTCCTCGGCCTGCGCGAGGGAGCCGGGCAGCGCCTGGCGCACCTCTTCGAGCATCGAGAGGAGGTCGGCGCGGTTGACCACGCACGAGGCCGACATGGGCATCGAACGGGCGCTGCCGACCGCCGCGACGATCTCATCGAGCTTCTTCTGCACGTCCACCGTGTGCTCGCCACTCTCTACAGCTGTGATGGAGACGGACGGGTCGACTGTACGACCACTCCCACCCCGCCCGACACCTGGTGACGCACTGTCAGGCACTCAGCTCTTGCCGAGCCGTCCCTTGAGCGCCTCCAGGACGACCCCCGGCACCAGGTGGGAGATGTCGCCGCCCCACTGGGCGACCTCCTTCACGAGCGAGGAGGACAGGAAGCTGTAGGTGGGGCTGGTCGGGATGAACAGCGTCTCGACGCCCGAGAGGCCGTTGTTCATCTGGGCCATCTGGAGCTCGTAGTCGAAGTCGCTGACCGCTCGCAGACCCTTCACGATGGCGGGGATGTCGCGCTGCTTGCAGAAGTCGACGAGGAGGCCGTGGTAGGCCTCGACCTGGATGTTGCCGTACTCGGCGGTGACCTCGCGGATCAGCTCGATCCGCTCGTCGACGGTGAACAGGCCCTGCTTCGACTGATTGATCATCACCACGACGTGCACGACGTCGTAGAGCCTGGAAGCGCGGGCGATGATGTCGAGGTGTCCATTGGTGATGGGGTCGAATGACCCCGGACAGACGGCGCGGCGCAACTGTGGTTCCTCGCTCTCCGGTCCGGTCATCGTGCGTCTTCGCACGTAGAGGCGGCGCGACCGTACCAAAACGTCCCCTCGCCGTAACGACGGGCCCGGATCGCGTCGAAACCGTCCGGCCAGCCGAATTCGCCGCCTCTGGTGCTGCGCTCCACGGTGACGAGCGCTTCGGCCGCGAGCCAGCCCTGCGTCCGGAGTGTGAGCAGAATCTCCCGAAGATCGTCATCGGACACGGCGTACGGCGGGTCGAGGAAGACCAGGTCGTACGGATCCGTCGGCGCCGATCCCTGGACGATCTGCTCCGCTTTGCCCGATCTGACCTCGGCGCCGGGCAGGCCCAGCGTTTTCACGTTCTCGCGGATGATCCGGGCCGCGCGGGCGTCGGCCTCGACGAGGAGGGCGTGCCCGGCGCCGCGGCTGAGCGCCTCCAGGCCGACGGCGCCCGAGCCCGCGTACAGGTCGAGGACGCGCTCGCCCTCCAGCGGGCCGCCGAGCAGGGACTGCCAGGTGGAGAAGAGGCCCTCGCGCGCCCGGTCGGAGGTGGGGCGGGTGCCGGTGCCCGGCGGGACGGCCAGACGGCGTCCGCCCGCCCGGCCGGCGATCACGCGGGTCATGAGGGTCCTTTGCGCTGGAAGTGTGTCGGGGCCAGTCTCTCAGCCCTTGTCCAGGTACTGCTCGCGCTCCTCGTCGAGGAGGGCCTCCAGGGCCGTGCGCAGGCCGGGGAGGGCGGTGAGCTCGGGGTCGGCGGCGACGACCGCGGCGGCCTCCTCGCGGGCCTCGGCGATGATCTCCTCGTCCTCGATGACGGCGAGCATGCGCAGTGAGGAACGGACGCCGGACTGGGCCTGGCCGAGCACGTCGCCCTCACGGCGCTGTTCGAGGTCGATGCGGGAGAGCTCGAAGCCGTCGAGCGTGGACGCCACCGCGGTCAGGCGCTGGCGGGCCGGGCTCGCCTCCGGCATCTCGGTGACCAGGAGGCAGAGTCCCGCGGCGGAGCCACGGCCGACGCGGCCGCGCAGCTGGTGGAGCTGGGAGACGCCGAACCGGTCGGCATCCATGATCACCATGGCCGTGGCGTTCGGCACGTTCACCCCGACCTCGATCACCGTCGTGGCGACCAGGACGTCCGTCTCGCCCGCGGCGAAGCGGCGCATCACGGCGTCCTTGTCGTCGGGCTGCATCCGGCCGTGCAGGACCTCGACCTTGAGTCCTTGGAGGGGTCCCGTGGCGAGCTGGTCGGCGATGTCGAGGACGGCGAGCGGCGGGCGCTTCTCGGCCTCGTCCTCGGGGGACTTCTTCTTGGCCTTCTTCGGGTCGCCAGGTTCGTCGATGTCGTCGCCGATGCGCGGGCAGACCACGTACGCCTGGTGGCCGTTCTCCACTTCTTCGCGCACGCGCTCCCACGCGCGCGAGAGGAAGTGCGGCTTGTCGGCGGCGGGGACGACATGGCTGGCGATCGGCGAACGCCCGGCGGGAAGCTGGTCGAGGACCGAGGTCTCCAGGTCGCCGAAGACGGTCATCGCGACCGTGCGCGGAATGGGCGTGGCGGTCATCACCAGGAGGTGCGGCGGCTGCTTGCCCTTGCCGCGCAGGGCGTCGCGCTGCTCGACACCGAAGCGGTGCTGCTCGTCCACCACGACCAGGCCCAGGTCGTGGAACTGCACCTTGTCCTCGATCAGCGCGTGGGTGCCGATCACGATCCCGGCCTCACCGGTGACCAGGTCGAGCAGCGCCTGCCGCCGCCCCGCCGCCCCCATGGAACCGGTGAGCAGCACGACCTTGGTGGAGTGCTCGGACCCGCCGAGCATGCCGCCCTCGGCCAGCTCTCCCATCATCTCGGTGATCGACCGGTGGTGCTGCTGGGCGAGCACCTCGGTCGGCGCGAGCATCGCGGCCTGCCCGCCCGCGTCGACGACGGCGAGCATGGCGCGCAGGGCGACCATCGTCTTCCCGGAACCGACTTCCCCCTGGAGCAGCCGGTGCATCGGGTGCTCGGTGGCGAGGTCGTCGAAGATCTCCTTGGAGACCTTCTGCTGGCCCTCGGTGAGGGTGAAGGGCAGCTTCGCGTCGAAGGAGGTCAGCAGCCCGTCCGGCTTGGGGAGACGGGCCACGGCGGGGAGTTGGGCGTCGGCGTGGCGGCGGCGGGCCAGGGCGACCTGGAGGACGAAGGCCTCGTCCCACTTGAGACGGGCGCGGGCGTCGTGGATGTCCGCCTTGGTGTGCGGGCGGTGGATCTTCAGAAGGGCCTCGGGGAGGGAGACCAGGCCGCGGCCGTCCCGCAGGGAGTCCGGCAGCGGGTCGACGGCCTCCTGGGCACTGAGCAGCACCGTCTGCACGGACTTGGCGATCTTCCAGGACTCGAGCTTGGCGGTGGCCGGGTAGATCGGGATGAGCGCGCCCGCCCAGGAGTCGACGGTCTCGGCGGCGTCGTCGCTGTCGGCGCGCAGCGGCTCGTAGGCCGGATGGGCCAGCTGGAGGCGGTGGTTGAAGACGGAGACCTTGCCCGAGAACATCGCGCGGGTGCCGGGCAGCAGGTCCTTGTGGGGTTTGTGCACCCCGTTGCCGAAGAAGACCAGCTGGAGGCGGCCGCTGCCGTCGGTGATGGTCACTTCGAGGCGCTGGCCCTTGCCGCGGGGCGCCTTGGCGGAGGCGAAGGTGAGCAGGCGCGCGTCGGCGACCTGGGCGACCACCGTGACGTGCTCGTCCATGGGCAGGTCGGCGAGGTGGGTGAGCTGCCCGCGCTCCTCGTATCTACGCGGGTAGTGGTGCAGCAGGTCGCCGACGGTGTGCAGGCCGAGGTGCTCGGCCATCACCTTCGCGGTGGGAGGACCGAGCACCTTCTTCAGTGGTTCATCGAGCGCGGGCACGAGATCCATTGCACACCACACCACTGACATTGCCGTATACGTCCCGGAAATCCGCTGGTCAGACGGCTCGTTCCGGGCCTAGGATGACGCGCTCCGGCCCTCTTCGCGGTCACCGTCCCCCGGGACCGCCCGACCCCGCGCCGTCGCACGTCCCCCCACCCTCGGCGCAGCGACGATGGACTCCCAGACCTCACAGCCATCACAGGCATCCCAGTCACCTCACACCTTCCAGGTCGACCTGCGTGGTCTGGTGGACCTGCTCTCCCATCACCTCTACTCCAGTCCCAAGGTCTACCTGCGCGAACTGCTGCAGAACGCCGTGGACGCGATCACCGCCCGGCGGGCGGAGCAGCCGGACGCCCCGGCCGCCGTACGCCTGTACGCCGAGGGCGGCACCCTGCGTGTGGAGGACTCCGGTATCGGGCTCACGGAGTCCGACGTGCACAGCCTCCTCGCCACGATCGGCCGCAGTTCCAAGCGGGAGGACGGTCTGCAGGCGGCGCGCTCCGACTTCCTGGGGCAGTTCGGCATCGGGTTGCTGGCGTGTTTCGTGGTCGCCGAGCGCATCCGCGTCGTCAGCCGCAGCGCGCGTACGCCCGACGCGGCGCCCGTGGAGTGGACGGCGACCGACGACGGCTCGTACACCGTGCGCACGCTGCCGCACGAGGCCCGTCCCGAACCGGGCACCACCGTGCACCTGGTGGCGCGCGCCGGAGCCGGCGAATGGCTCACCGAGGAGCGGGTCCGCTCCCTGGCCCGGGACTTCGGCTCGCTGCTGCCGTACGACGTACGCGTCGGCGACGAGGCGATCGCGGAGCTTCCCGCGCCCTGGGACCGCGCCCATCCGAGCCCCGCCACCCGCAGGGTGGCCCTGGCCCGTCACTGCCACGACCTGTTCGGCTTCACACCGCTGGACACGATCGACCTGAACGTGCCGCTCGCCGGAGTCCGCGGCGTGGCGTACGTCCTGCCGTCCGCGGTCAGCCCTGCCCAGCGCGCGAGCCACCGGGTGCACCTGAAGGGCATGCTGCTCACCGAGCGGGCCGAACAGCTGTTGCCCGACTGGGCGTTCTTCGTGCGCTGCGTCCTGGACACGGACAGCCTGCGGCCCACCGCCTCGCGCGAGTCGCTGTACGAGGACGAGACCCTGGCGGCCGTACGCGAGGCCCTGGGCGAGCGCATCCGGTCGTGGCTGACGGGGCTCGCGGCGGGCGACCCGGAGCGGCTGGCGGCCTTCCTGTCGGTGCACCACCTGGGCGTGAAGTCCCTGGCGCGGCACGACAACGAGATGCTGCGCACCATGCTGCCGTGGCTGCCCTTCGAGACGACCGACGGACGGCTGTCCCTGGAGGAGTTCGCGCTGCGCCACCCGGTGGTGCACTTCACGCGGACCGTGGAGGAGTACCGGCAGGTCGCGCCCATCGCCTCCGCACAGGGCATCGGGGTGATCAACGGCGGCTACACGTACGACAGCGAGCTGGTGGAGGCGCTGCCGTCGGTGCGTCCGGGGACGGTCGTCTCGGAGCTGGACGCCGACACCGTGACGGCGCACCTGGACGCCGTCGACCCGGCCGAGGAACTGGCACTCTCGGGCTTCCTGATGGCCGCCCGGGCCAAGCTCGACCCCCTGGGCTGCGACGTGGTGCTGCGCGCCTTCCACCCGCTCTCCGTGCCCGCCCTGCACCTGGACGACCGGGCGGCCCGCCACGAGCAGGCCCGCGCGGACGCCGAGGAGCAGGCCGACGACCTGTGGGCGGGCATTCTCGGCTCGCTGCGCGGCAGCGCGCCCCGCGCCCGCCTGGTCCTCAACCACCTCAACCCCCTGATCCGAAGGATCAGTTCGCTGCGCGACCCGGAGCTGATAGGCACCGCCACGGAGTCCCTCTACGGACAGGCCCTCCTCATGGCGCAGCGCCCCCTGCGGCCCGCCGACTCCGCGCTCCTCAACCGCGCGTTCATCGGCCTCCTGGAGTGGGCCACCCACACCGAGCCCGGGAAGGACGACCTCCGATGAGCCAGGCCATGGGCATGGACTTCGACACCCTGCGCCAGGCGATGGCGGACAACCAGGAGCAGCCGGAGGGTCCGGCACGCAACGCGCGCGCGGAGCAACTGCTCGTCGAGGCCGAGAAGCTGAACATCCCGCTCGCCGTGATCGAGGCGCTCGGACACCAGCTGAAGGTCTACAACTACAGCTCCGAGAAGGACAAGATGTTCGTCCCCTTCGCGCGCCTGCTGCGCATGTGGGACGAGCGCCCCGAGGACTTCGACGAGTACGAGACGCACTCCCTGCACTGGGTCTTCAAGTGGATGTCGGCCGGCATGCTCGACCAGCCGCACATCCCGCTCGCCTCCATAGAGAAGTGGCTCGGCGAGATGGAGCACCGCTACCGGCTGGCCGGGCACTCCGAACGGGCCGTGCGCGGAGCCGAGTTCAGCGTCGCCGCGCACGTGGGCGACCTGGGGCGCGCCGAGCGGGCTTACGCCGCCTGGCTGGCCGCCGACCGGGACACGATGGCCGACTGCCACGCGTGCGAACTCCACAGCCAGGGGTGGTGGCGGGCGGAGCGCGACGCCGACGAGGTGGCGCTGGAACTGTGGCGCCCGGTTCTGGAGGGCGAGTACACGTGCGCCCACGAGCCGCACACCGTCCTCGCGTCGTCCCTGCTCCCCCTGCTGCGTCTGGGCCGCCTGGACGAGGCCCGTGCCCATCACCTGCGGGGCTTCCGGCTGGTGCGGCCCATGGAGAGCATGCGCGGCGCGTACGCGGACCACGTGGAGTTCTGCGCGCTCTCCGGCAACGAGGCGCGCGCCCTGGAGCTGCTCGCGGAGCGGCCCGCCTACTTCACCGACTCCGGGGACCCGCGCAGCAAGCTCGACTTCATGGCTGTGACCGCCCTCCTCATGGACCGCCTGACCGGGCTCGGTCTCGGCGATCAGCCGGTGCCTGGACCGGCCGGCCGGGAGTGGACCGCGAGCGGGCTCGCTGCCCACGCGCGCGGGGAGGCCCTTTCCCTGGCGGCGCTCTTCGACGCGCGCAACGGCACGTCGTACGTCAGTGAGCGGGCTCGTGGGCGGATGGATCAGCGGCCGTTGGTCGCGCGGTTGCCGCTGGGGGTGCGATCCCGGTCCGCGCGACACTTGTCGCCTTCGGGTTCCGCCGCGGGTTCGGGTTCCGCGGCGGCTTCGGCTTCGGCTTCGGCTTCGGCTTCGGCTTCGGCGCGATCGTCGGCCGGCGTGGTGGAGTCGGATGCCGGCTCGGACCCGTCCTCGCTCTCGGCGCTGCTCACCGAGGCCCGGCGGCTGTCCGCGACCCGGAGCCCGGACGCCGTCGAGGCCTGGGCGGCGGTCTCACGGGCCGCCGAGGGCCAGGAACTGGACGTCCGCGACCGCGCGGAGATCGCCGACCACGCGGCGATGGAACGCGGTCCCGAGGGCATCGAGCTCTTCCATGAGGCGGCCGGGCTCTACGCCGAGGCGGGCGACCCCGGCGAGGCGCTCGCGGCCCGTGCGCGTGCCGCGTACGTCCTCGCCCTCACTGGCGGGCCCGAGGAGGCGCTCGCGACCGTCTCGGAACTGTACGAGGGGGTGCTCGCCCTCCTCGCGGACGGCGGGACGGGGGTGTCCCAGGCGGCGTCCGTGCTGGTGGGACGGGCGCGGATATTGATGCTGTTGGTGCAGGAGGACGCGGACGAGGGTGAGTCGGGGGCGACGGCTTCCGGGACCGCCGGTTCCGGGGTCGGCGGGGACGAGGTCGTGGGTGCCGCCGAGGCGGCCGTGCGGGAGCTGCTGGCGCTGGCCGAGCCGCACATCTCGGACGTGCGGATGGCCTCGCGGGCCGCGGAGGCGCGGGCGATGCTCGGGGAGCTCGCGGCGCACGCCGGGGACGCCGAGGCCGCGGCGGAGTTGCTCGGGCAGGCCGCGGCGGCGTTCGTGGCAGCGGGGTTGCCGTGGTTCGCCGTCGAGTACGAGTCCCGGCTCGCCGGGATCGCCCGGCACCTGGGCGACGCGGAGGAGGCCGAGCGGGCCGCACGCGCGGCGCTGGAGCACGGAGGGCCTCGCCTGGAGCCGATGGGCCACGCGCAGCTGCACCTGCAGCTCGCCGAGGTCCTGGGCGCCACCGGGCAGTTCGGGCCCGCCTCGGAACACGCCCTGGAGGCCGCGCACTGGGCCGACGAGGCGGGCGAGGGGCCCACACTCGGCGCCTGGGCCCGGCACCAGCTCGGCGGGTTCCTGCTCCGTCAGGGGCGATGGGCCGAGGCCGCGGAGATCCTTGAGTCGGCGCTGCCCGACCTGACCACCGACATGCACGGCGACGGTGCGATCGTGCAGACGCGTTGGTGGCTCGGCGACTGTCTCACCGAGCTCGGCGAACACCGTGCGGCGGCCGAGCACTGGTTGCGGGCCGCGGACGTCGCCCGGCACTGGCCCGAGCAGCGTGACCACGCGATGCTCGCCCATCTCGCCGCCGAGGCGCTCGGCCACGCCGAACTGCCCGTGCAGGCCGAGCAGGCGTACACGCGCGCCGGTGACCTGTGGCGTGAACTCGGCAACCTCCACGGTCTGATCCGGTCGCTGCGGGCCCGGGCGTGGGTCGCGTTGCGTACGGACTCGGGGCTGGACGGGGCGCGGGAGTCGATGGCGGCGGCGGTGCGGGAGTGCGAGGAGGGGCTGCGGGCGGTGTCGTCCTCCGTTGGGGCCGAGGCCGTGGAGGCCTCGGATGCCGTGGCGGGCTCCGACGCCGTCGAGGGCTCCGATGCCGCGGAGGCCCGTCATCGCCTTGTCGCCGAACTCGGTCACACCCATCGGCAGTTCGGTGACCTGGTCGCCCGTTCCGTTCCGGACGACGCGGAGGAGGCTCTGGCCCACTACACGCGGGCCGTCTCCGTCTTCGCGTCCCTCGGAGACGACGCCCTCGACGCGCGCACCGGGGCCGAGCTCGCGGCGGGGTGGCTGGAGGCCGATCTGCTCCGGCCCGCGGCGGCGGCCGCACGCGCGCGTGCGGTGCTTTCCGCGTACGCGGGTGTGGACGGGGAGGCCGCCCAGGCGCGTCGGGCCGAGGCGGAGAACATGCTGGGCGTGACGGAGAAGGCGTGATGGAGAAGCAGCGGGACCAGTGACGGGCCGGGCCGGGGCGGGGCGGGGCGGGGCGCGGTGAACCGGGCGTTCGGCTCCCCACCGGGCGTCAGCCGAGCAACTCGGCCGGGCGGGGATCCGGGGGGGGCAGCCCCAGCCCAGGGGCACGGGGAACTGCGCGAGCAGCCCCCACCCACCGGTGGCCGAAGAAGACACCCGGCGCCCTGAGGCGGAGCCCTCGGCGGCTACTCCACCCCGATCAGCAGCAACGCGCCCTGTCGACCGCCCCGGTACGCCACCGTGTCCACGGCCAAGTACGACTCCCGGACCCGTGCTTCGAGGTGGGCGGCGATGGAGCCGGGAGCCTCGTCGCCCAGGACGAGGGTGACCATCTCGCCGCCGGCGGCGAGCATGCGGTCGAGGACGGTTTCGGCGGTGGCGGTGATGTCGGAGCCGATCACGGCGACATCGCCGTCGATGAGCCCGAGGACGTCGCCTGCCTGGCAGATGCCGGCCATGGTCCAGGACTGACGTTCGGCGACGGCGACCTCGGCGTAACGCGTGGCGCCCGCCGCCGAGGTCATGGCGACGACGTCCTCGTCGAAGCGGCGTTCGGGCTCGTGGACGGCGAGCGCGGCGATGCCCTGTACCGCGGAGCGGGTCGGGATCAGCGCGACCCGGACGCCCTCCGTACGAGCCTGCTCGGCGGCGGCCGCCGCGGTGTGACGCAGGTCGGCGTCATTGGGCAGCAACACCACCTCGCGCGCGTGGGCCCGGCGTACGGCCTCGACGAGTTCCCCGCTCGCGGGCGGCTCCCCGGGCCGCGCGAGCACGGTGGTCGCCCCGGCCTCGGCGTACAGCCCGGCCAGCCCTTCGCCGGGCACGACCGCCACCACGGCCCGCTGCGCCCGCTCCCGGGGCGGCCGCCCGGCCGCGCCCGCCGTGTGGGCGTCGCCGAGTCCGAAGTGCGTGATCCTGATCCGGTACGGCCGCCCGGCCTCGACGCCCGCCTCCACGGCGGCACCGGCGTCGTCCGCGTGGACATGGACGTTCCACAGCCCGTCCCCGCCGACCACGACGAGCGAGTTGCCGAGGCGGTCGAGCCGGGCCCGCAACCGCGCCACGTCCGCGTCCTCCGCCTCCAGCAGGTAGGTCACCTCGAAGGCCGGACTGTCTTCCCCCGGCGGGCCGTCCACGCACACGCCGTTCACATCCACACGGTCCACGCCATCCACACGGTCCACGCCACTCACGCCGT
This sequence comes from Streptomyces olivochromogenes, assembly GCF_001514115.1. Lineage (GTDB taxonomy): Bacteria > Actinomycetota > Actinomycetes > Streptomycetales > Streptomycetaceae > Streptomyces > Streptomyces olivochromogenes. The sequence continues at coordinate 265,966 of NZ_KQ948457.1, read as the reverse complement.
CCATGCCGCTCACGCCGTCCATGCCATTCACGCGCGTGTGGACCTCGCCCGCCACCCGTCCGGCGCCCGGGGACTCCCCGGTGAACGTCTCCGCCAGTGCCGCCAGCACCGCCAGCAGCCCCCGCCCACCCGCGTCGACCACACCGGCACGCTCCAGCACGGCCAGCTGGCCGGGGGTCGCCATGAGGGCCGCCCGTGCTCCCTCGTACGCCGCGCACGCGACCGTGCCGCAGTCGCCCTCCGTACCGGTGGCCGCCTCGGCGGCGGCCGTGGCGACCGTGAGGACCGTGCCCTCCACGGGGTGCGCGACGGCCTCGCGTGCGGAGTCGGCGGCCTGTCGGAGGGCCAGCCGGAGGGCCTGTGCGTCGGTGTGAGCGGTCTCACCACCGGTCTCACCACCGGCCGCACCGCCGGTCTCGGCACCGGCCGCACCATCGATCTCACCACCGGCGGCGAGTACCTGCGCCATGCCGCGCAGCAGCTGCGCGAGGATCGTCCCGGAGTTCCCGCGGGCCCCGATCAGCGCCCCGTGCGCCATCGCCCGCACGGCGTCGGCGAGCGTGGGCAGACCGGCCCCCATGACCCCCGTGGAAACCTCCCCGAAGGCGGCGGACCCCGTGGGACCGACGACCCCCGTCACCGTCTCGTAGCCCGCGAAAACCGCCTCCACCGCCGCTGCCGCCGACTCCACCGTCAGATACAGATTCGTCCCGGTGTCCCCGTCCGCGACCGGGTAGACATTGATGGCGTCGATCTCCTCGCGCGCCCGCCCCAGCGCCTCCAGCGCGAGGCCGCACCAGGTGCGCACCGCGAGAGCATCCAATGTCTGCGGCACCTGCGGCACCTGCGCCTCCTTGAGCTTCTGGACGTGGCACGCAGCGTAGACCCAGAATGGGTTACTGGCGGTAGGGGGACCCAAGGAGGGGCGGGGTGAGCCCCGGGGCAGACATGGTAGTTTCGTTCTCCGGACGCAGTCGTTGTATGCTGCTCCAGTTGCCCGATTCGATCGGGTCTTCCCCCTGGCACCGCCACTCAGATCCTAGATCTCGATTCCGGCATGCCGGGATCAACCGTAAGAGCATCTGAAGTCTTTGGAGTGACCCGTGGCTGCCAACTGCGACGTCTGCGGCAAGGGGCCGGGCTTCGGCAACAACATCTCGCACTCGCACCGCCGTACGTCCCGTCGCTGGAACCCCAACATCCAGCGCGTCCGTACCGTGGTGGGCGGGACGCCGAAGCGCGTGAACGCTTGCACCTCGTGCATCAAGGCCGGCAAGGTCTCGCGCTGACGTAAGGCTAGCGCGCGGCCACTGCTGGTTCGCTTAAAGACCGGTCCACCTCACGGTGGGCCGGTTTTTTGTTGTCTTCATGCTCCCTTCCGCTGTGCCGTACCGGGCGAGGGGTGTCCCACGCGCGCGTAGCCCCCGGTTTCCGGACCTGCCAGAATCTGCCGAATGCGCTTCGGCATCCTGGGCCCCCTCGAGATCCGCACCACGGACGGCAGCCCCCTGGACCCCGGCGGCCCCCGCCCCCGCGCGCTGCTCACCCTGCTCCTGCTGGATGCGGGCCGGACCGTCGCCACGGAGCGGCTGACCGACGGTCTGTACGGCGCCGATCCGCCGGCCGGGGCCGCGAACGCCCTCCAGTCCCAGGTCTCCCGGCTGCGCAGGCGGCTCGGCCCCGGCACCGGGATCGAGGCCGACCCCACCGGCTACCGCATCGCCGTCTCCCCCGACGCCGTCGACGCCCACCGCTTCGAGCGGCTCTCCCGCGACGGAACCGCGGCCCTCACCCAGGGCGACCACTCCCGAGCCGCGGCCCTGCTCCGGGAGGCGCTCACCCTGTGGCGCGGCCCGGCCCTGGCCGACCTCCCCGGCGCGCACGCCCAGGTGACCCGCCTCGAAGAGCTGAGGCTCACCGCCGTACAGGGCCGGATCGACGCGGACCTCGCGCTCGGCGGAGGCCCCGCACTCGTCCCGGAGCTGCGGGAACTGCTCGCCGCGCATCCCCTGAGCGAACGGCTGTACGGACAACTGATGCGGGCCCTGCACGCGAGCGGCCGGGCCGCCGAGGCGCTGACGGTGTACGAGCAGGCGCGACGCACCCTCGCCGAGGAGCTGGGCGCCGACCCCTCGCCCGGCCTGTCCGCCCTCCACCTGGAACTGCTCCGGGGCGCGGGCCCCGCCCAACGGCGGCTCCCCGCCCAGCTGACCCGCTTCATCGGGCGCGACGACGAACTCGCGCGCATCGGCGCTCTGCTCACCCAGGAGCGCCTGGTCACACTCACCGGGCCGGGCGGAGCGGGCAAGACCCGCCTGGCGATCGAGCTCGCCCATGCGAACGCGGACGCGCGCGTCAACGCAAACGCTCGCGTAAACGATTGCGCAAACGCTTACGCACCCGTTTACCTCGTCGAGCTCGCCCCTCTCACCGACCCCTCCCAGCTCCCCTACGCCCTGCTCACCGCCCTCGGTCTGCGCGAAGGTTTCCGCACCCCCTCGGGGGACACCACCGACCGCCTCCTCGCCGCCCTGGAGGACCGCGAGCTGCTGCTCGTCCTGGACAACTGTGAGCATCTGGTCGAGGACGTGGCACGGATCACGGGGCTGCTCCTCGGCGCCTGCCCGGGTGTGCGGATCCTCGCCACGAGCCGTGAGTCTCTGGGGATCACCGGTGAGGTGCTGTGCCCGGTGCCACCGCTGTCGGCGGAGCCGGCCGCGCGACTGTTCCTGGACCGGGCGGCCGCCGTGCGACCCGGTTTCGCGGGGCACGCGCGCGTGCCGGACATCTGCGCCGCCCTGGACGGGCTGCCGCTGGCGATCGAGCTGGCGGCGGCGCGGCTGCGGACGCTGACCCCGGACGAACTGGCCGACCGCCTCACCGAGCACGTCGGGGACGACCGCTTCCGGCTGCTCTCCCGGGGGGATCGCACCAAGGCACCCCGGCACCGCACCCTTCGTGCCGTCGTGGAGTGGAGCTGGGAACTGCTGGACGAGGAGGAGCGGGAGCTGGCGCGACGGCTGACCGTGTTCTCCGGAGGTGCGACGGTCGAGGCGGTCGAGGCGGTGTGCGGGACGCCCGGCCCGGAGGACCTGCTGGCCTCGCTGGCGGAGAAGTCGTTCCTGGAGGTCACCGAGGGGCGCTACCGGATGCTGCAGACCATCCGCGCGTTCGGCGCCGAGCACCTCGTCCGCGCGGGCGAGCGGGAACGGCTGCGGGACGCCCACGCCGCGTACTTCCTGCGGCTGGCCGAACGGGCGGAGCCGCTCCTGCGCGGCGAGGGCCAGTTGCCCTGGCTGGACCGGCTGACCGCCGAGCACGGCAACCTGGACGCGGCCTTGCGTCATCTCGTGCGCGCAGACCGGGAGAAGGCTCTGCGACTGATGGCCGAGCTCTCCTGGTTCTGGCGGTTGCGCGGTCTCTACGGAGAGCAGGCGGCCTCGGCCCGGGAGCTGCTCGCGGCCGTGGGCGCCGAGCCGCCCGCGGGTCTCGCGGAGGAGTACGTCCTGTGCGTCATCAACGCGCTCTCGGGTGAGAGCGGCAATCCGGCCGACCAGCGGCGCCTGGCCCGCGTCGAGGACGTACTGGCCGGGCTGAGCCGACCCCTGCGGCTGCCCTTCACCGTGGTGCTGTGGTCGGTGGTGGACGGACCGCGGCCCGCCGCGAACGACCGGGTGCGGGTGCAGGTCGGGGGCGACGCGTGGGGGCGGGCTCTTCTTGATGTCGGCCTCGGCTTCCAGGAGCAGTTCGCCGGGCGTCCGGCGGCTTCCGAGGAGTCGTTCACACGGTCGCTGGCGGGCTTTCGCGCGACCGGGGACCGCTGGGGCATGGCGAACTGCCTCGACCCGCTGGGCGCGTTCGCCGACTGGCGCGGGGAACACCGGCACGCTCTCGAACTGCTCGACGAAGGGCTCTCGTACGTCAGGGAGTTGGCCGCTCCCGAGGAGACCTCGGACCTCCTGCGCACCCGTGCGACCGTGCTGCTGCATCAGGGGGAACTGGCCGAGGCGAGGGAGCACTTCAGCCAGGCCCTGACGCTGGCCCGCACCGTGGGCCTCACCGACAAGGTGGCGGGTGCCCTGCGGGGCCTGGGCGACGCCGCTCGGCTCGCGGGAGACACCGGCCACGCGCGCGTGCGCTACGAAAGCGCCCTGGAGGCCTGCGCCGCCAACTGGTTCAGCATCGGGGAGACCGTGCGCATCCTCATCGGTCTGGGCCGCTCCGCGGCCATGGAGGGGCGCCTAGACGAGGCGCGTGACTGGGCCCGCCAGGCGGCCGGCCTCGCCGTCGAGAGTCCCGGAGTACTGGAACTCGCCGAGTCCGCGGAGGCGTTGGCGGTCCTCGCCGACTCCCCCGAGCGCGCCGCCGTCCTGCTGGGCGCCGCCGTCGGCCTGCGCGGGGCGGCACTGCGGGGCGACCCCGAGGCCGTACGCAATGAGCGGGACATCCGCGAAAGGCTGTCCCCCGAAGCGTACGAAAAGGCCTTTGAGCAGGGGCGAGTGCTCGGGGCGGCGGCGCTCACCGCCGACTAGGACGGCGGCGCCGACCGGCGGCCAGGCGCACGGTCAGCGAACGGTAGGAACACGGTCAGCGCCTCCCGCGAAGCTCCCGCCCATGACAACGAACCCGGCACAGAACATGGCGAAGAATCCGGCGGGCAACCCGGCGGGAAAACTCGCCCACCTCCACGTCCTCGTCTCCGGCGCCAGCGTCGCGGGTCCCGCCCTCGCCCTCAACCTGATCCGGTACGGCGCCCGCGTCACCGTCGTCGAGAAGGCACCCGACCTGCGGCCCGGCGGATTCGCGGTCGACTTCCGGGGGCACGTCCACCGGACCGTCCTGACCGCCATGGGCATCTGGGACGAGATCCACGCCCATCAGACACACATGGGCCGTCAGACCGTCGTCGACGCCGACGGCACCCCGCGCGTGGACCTGCCGGCCGAGATGATGAGCGGCGACGTGGAGATCTTCCGCGGTGAGCTGGCGCGGATCATGTACGAACGCACCAAGGACAGGGTGGAGTACGTCTTCGGAGACTCGATCGCCACCCTCACCGAGACCCCGGAAGGCGTCGACGTGACCTTCGAGCGCGGCGCCCCGCGCCGCTTCGACCTCGTCATGGGCGCCGACGGACTGCACTCCCTCACCCGTCGGCTCGTCTTCGGTGAGGAGTCCCGCCACCTGCGCTTCCTCGACCACTACGTGGCGGCCTTCGGCGTCCCCAACGACCTGGGGCTCGACCGCACCGGACGGCTGTACAGCGAACCGGGGCGGGCGGTGGTCGTCGGCAACTACGACGGCGACCCGGACCGGGCCGGCGCGCTGCTCGTCTTCCGGTCCGAGAAGCTGGAGTTCGACCGCCGTGACGTGGCCGCGCAGAAGCGGATCCTGGCGGAACGGTTCGCGGGGATGGGCTGGGAGACCCCGGGGGTCCTCAAGGCCCTGGAGCGGGCCGACGACCTGTACTTCGACGCGATCGCCCAGATCCATGTCGAACGGCTCACCCAGGGGCGCGTGGTGCTGCTCGGGGACGCCGGGTACGGGGCCACGATGGGCGGCATGGGCACCGGAGTGGCGATCGTCGGGGCGTACGTCCTGGCCGGCGAGCTGGCCCTCGCGGGCGGCGACCACCGCACCGCCTTCGCCGAGTACGAGACCCGCGTCCGGGACTTCGCCAAGGGCTGCCAGAAGATCTCCGGAAACGCGGGGCCGTTCTTCGCGCCGCCGACCGAGCGGCGGATCCGCAGCCGGGACCGCGCGTACCGGCTGCTCAGCTCCCGCCTCCTGGCGGGCTTCTTCAAGAAGCTGACCGAGAAGGCGGCCACCGGCATCAAACTCCGCGAATACCCCGCCTGACGGGGTGGGCGGCTACGACTCGATGTCCCCGAAGTGGTCCCAACCGCCCTTGCTGGTCCAGGGCGCGCCGTCCACGGTGACCTGGGGCAGCGCCGAGGGGTTGAGGACCTCGCCGATCACCTTCCAGCGCGCGGGCAGCTTCACGTCCGGCGGGAAGGCCGCCACGATCGCGTGGTCCTCCCCGCCGGTCAGCACCCACTGGATGGGGTCGACGCCGACGGCCTGGCCGATGTCGTTCATCTGGGAGGGGATGTCGATCGCGCCCGAACGGATGTCGATCCGCACCTTGCTCGCCTCGGCGATGTGGCCCAGGTCGGCGATCAGCCCGTCGCTCACGTCGCACATCGCCGTCGCGCCGAGCCCGGCGGCGGCGGGACCCGCGTGGTACGGCGGCTCGGGACGGCGGTGGGCCTCGACGAAGGCGCGCGGTGAGCGGAAGCCGCGGGAGAGCACCGCGTGCCCGGCCGCGGACCAGCCCAGCCAGCCCGTCACGGCGATCACGTCACCGGGCTGGGCGCCGCCCCGGGTGACCGGCTCGTGGTTGCGCAGATCGCCGAGCGCGGTGATCGAGATCATGATGGTGTCGCCGCGCACGACATCGCCGCCGACCACGGACGCGCCCGCGACCTGGCACTCGTCGCGCAGCCCGTCCATCATCTCGGAAGGCCAGGTGGCCGGGAGTTCGGCCGGGACGACCAGACCGAGCAGCAGCGCGGTCGGTACGGCGCCCATCGCGGCGATGTCCGCGAGGTTCTGCGCGGCCGCCTTGCGCCCGACGTCGTACGCCGTGGACCAGTCGCGGCGGAAGTGCCGCCCCTCCAGGAGGATGTCGGTGCTCGCCACCACCCTGCGGTCGGGCGCGGCCACCACCGCGGCGTCGTCGCCGGGACCGACCCGGACCGCCGGGGTGGTGGTGAGACGCGAGGTGAGCTCCTTGATGAGGCCGAACTCCCCCAACTCGCCCACGGTGCCCTTCATGATCGTACTGCTCCCTCTGCCGCTACCCGTGCCCGGTCGCGAGCCGTCTCTGTACTCGGTACGGTCGAGTTGACCGTCAACTTGTGCAGTCCGTGCACCCCGGCGCGCAAGCCCCAGCCACCGCGGGTCTCCCCGTGGCGAGCGGCGACGCGATACCGTGGCGTTCCTTTTCCCCACATGATCCTCGTGGCCGCCCTGGAGGTTCCGTGGTACAGGCGTACATCCTGATCCAGACGGAGGTCGGCAAAGCGTCGACCGTCGCGGAGGCGATCAGCAAGATCCCGGGGGTGATCCAGGCCGAGGACGTGACAGGACCGTACGACGTGATCGTGCGCGCCCAGGCCGACACGGTCGACGAACTCGGCCGCATGGTGGTCGCGAAGATCCAGCAAGTGGACGGCATCACCCGTACGCTGACCTGCCCGGTGGTGCACCTCTAGCCCCCGTCTACCCTTGGCCGGTGAACTTCTCCCGTCACCGGCACACCGCTCTCTTCGGGCCGCCCGTTCTCGCCCTGTTGATCGCCGCCACAGGCTGCTCCTCAGCAGACGACGGCGGATCGGCCGCGGTTCCCAGCCCGGGGGCGAAGGTCACCAGGCTGTGTCAGAACCTGGACAAGGTGCTGCCGAAGAAGATCGACGGCCTCGACCGGAACGATCCCGAGCCCCGGTCCGCGCTGACCGCGGGCTGGGGAAGCCCGGCGATCATACTGCGCTGCGGTGTCGAACGACCCGCGAAGATGAGCGACCAGAACGCGCTCAGCGGCGAGGTGAACGGCGTCGGCTGGCTCATGGAGAAGCAGGACGACGGGTCGTACCGCTTCACCACGAGCCTGCGGCGCGCGTACGTCGAGGTCAGCGTGCCCAAGAAGTGGGTCCAGCGGGACGGGTCTAACGCGCTCGTCGACCTGGCCGCGCCCATCAAGAAGGCGATCCCCGAAGGGATCGCCGACTGACGTACACACGTGCGCGCGGGGGCGTGTGCCCTGGAGCGGAGCCCCGGTGCCCCAGGTCTACCGAAGCCCCGTCGGGCGGCGCAGCGCCGCCCCGATCAGGCGGTCCACCAGCTCCGGGTAGGCCACGCCGCTCGCCTCCCACATCTGCGGGTACATGGAGATGGGCGTGAAGCCCGGCATGGTGTTGATCTCGTTGATCACGAACTCGCCGTCCTCGGTGAGGAAGAAGTCCGCGCGCACCAGGCCCTCGCAGGAGGCGGCCTCGAACGCGTCGACCGCGAGCCGCTGGACCTCGGCGGTCTGCTCGGGGGTCAGCGGGGCGGGCACGAGACCGGGCGCCGAGTCGATGTACTTCGCCTCGAAGTCGTAGTACGCGTGCGACTGCACGGGCGGGATCTCGGCGGGCACGCTGGCGCGCGGACCGTCCTCGAACTCCAGCACCCCGCACTCGATCTCGCGGCCGCGCAGCAGCGCCTCCACGATGATCTTCGGGTCGTGGCGCTGGGCCTCCTCGATCGCCTCGTCGAGGCCTTCGAGGGAGTCGACCTTGGTGATGCCGATCGAGGAGCCCGCGCGCGCCGGCTTGATGAACAGCGGCCAGCCGTGCTCACCCGCGAAGTCGATGATCTTCTTGCGGGCGGCGGACTCGTCGCGCTCCCACTCACGGGGCCGGATCACCACGTACGGGCCGACGGACAGCCCGAAGGAGGTGAACACCCGCTTCATGTACTCCTTGTCCTGGCCGACGGCCGAGGCGAGCACGCCCGCGCCGACGTAGGGGACTCCGGAGAGCTCCAGGAGGCCCTGGAGGGTGCCGTCCTCGCCGTAGGGGCCGTGCAGCACGGGGAAGACGACGTCGACCTCGCCCAGGGCCTTGGGGACCGATCCAGGCTCGCTGTAGACGACTTCGCGGTTGGCCGGGTCGACGGGGAGGATCACGCCGCCCTCGTTCGACTCGGCGAGCTGCTCCACGTCCGGCTGGCGACGGTCGACGATGGCCATCCGGTCCGGTTCGTCGGCGGTGAGCGCCCAACGGCCGTCCCGGGTGATGCCGATCGGCAGGACGTCGTACTTCGTCCGGTCGATGGCGCGCAGGACGGCGCCGGCCGTGACCACGGAGATCCCGTGTTCGGAGCTGCGGCCGCCGAAGACGAGGGCCACGCGCGGCTTGCGAGGCGGCTGCTCAGGGCTCTGGGGGAGGTTCTCGGTGCTCATATCGCGTTGAGAGTACCCGTTGGTACGGCGCTGAGTCAGCGCCCCACCGCGGCCGTTGTCCAACGTCGCACGGGTGGTCGCTCAGCGTCGTACGAGCCGTTGCGGAGCGTAGATTCCCCGCGCCGCGGCGCCGCTCCTCAGCGACGCTCGGCCTTGGCGCTGCGCCCCATCAGCTCCTTGACCGCGACGACCGGCGACTTGCCCTCGTGGACGATGCCGACGACCGTCTCGGTGATGGGCATGTCGACGCCGTACCTGCGGGCCAGATCCAGCACCGACTCACAGGACTTGACGCCCTCGGCGGTCTGCTTGGTGACCGCGATGGTCTCCTGGAGGGTCATGCCCCTGCCGAGGTTGGTGCCGAAGGTGTGGTTGCGCGACAGCGGCGAGGAGCAGGTGGCCACCAGGTCGCCGAGGCCCGCGAGTCCGGAGAAGGTCAGCGGGTCGGCGCCCATGACGACGCCGAGTCGGGTGGTCTCGGCGAGTCCGCGTGTGATCAGCGAGCCCTTGGCGTTGTCGCCCAGGCCCATGCCGTCGGCGATGCCGACGGCGAGACCGATCACGTTCTTCACCGCGCCGCCCAGCTCGCAGCCCACCACGTCGGTGTTGGTGTACGGGCGGAAGTACGGGTTGTGGCTGGCGGCCTGGAGGCGCTGGGCGACCGCTTCCGAGGTGCAGGCGACCACGGCGGCGGCCGGCATCCGGGCGGCGATCTCACGGGCCAGGTTCGGTCCCGTGACCACGGCGATACGGTCGGCGCCGACCTTGGCGACGTCCTCGATCACCTCGCTCATCCGCATCGCGGAACCGAGTTCGACGCCCTTCATGAGGGAGACCAGGACCGTGTCGGGCTCCAGCAGCGGCGTCCACTCGGCGAGGTTCCCGCGCAGGGTCTGCGAGGGCACGGCGAGCACGGTGAAGTCGGCGTCACGCGCGGCCTCGGCGGCGTCGGTCGTCGCCCGCAGGTTCTCGGGGAGTTCGACGCCCGGCAGGTAGTCCGGGTTCGTACGCGTGGAGTTGACCGCCTCGGCGAGCTCGGCGCGCCGCGCCCACAGGGTGACCTCGCACCCCGCGTCGGCGAGCACCATGCCGAAGGCCGTACCCCACGATCCGGTCCCGAAGACGGCCGCCTTGACCGGCTTGCTCACGTGCTCTGCCCCTCTTCCTGCTGTGCCTGTGCCTGCTGCTGGGCCTGAGCCCGCTCCTGGGCCTTCTCCTGGGCCCTGGTACGCCTGCGCTGTTCGATCCGTACCTGGCGCGGGTCGTAGGGCGTCTCAGGGGCCTTCTCGCCGCGGAGCTCCTCCAGCTGCGCGGTGATGGCGGCCATGATGACCTCGGTGGCCTCCTTCAGGAGGTCCGGGCTCATTTCCTTGTCGTAGAAACGCGACAGGTCCACCGGAGGGCCCGCGAGAACGTGGTGGGTCTTGCGCGGAAGGAGGTTGGGCTTCTTGGCGTACGGCGGCAGCAGTTCGTTGGCACCCCACTGGGCGACCGGAATCACCGGGCACTTGGTCTGCAGGGCGACCCGGGCGGCACCGGTCTTGCCGGTCATCGGCCAGCCGTCGGGGTCGCGGGTGAGGGTGCCCTCCGGGTAGAACGCGACGCACTCGCCACGCTCCACGGCGTCGATCGCGGCCCGGAACGCGCTCAGCGCGTCGGTGCTCTCGCGGTACACGGGGATCTGTCCGGTGCCGCGCATCGCGGCCCCCACGAATCCCTTCCTGAAAAGCCCGGCCTTGGCCAGGAAACGCGGAACACGTCCGGTGTTGTACTGATAGTGGGCATACGCGAACGGGTCCACATGGGAATTGTGGTTCACCGCGGTGATAAACCCGCCCTCAGCCGGAATGTTCTCCATTCCGCGCCAGTCCCGCTTGATCAGAACCACCAGTGGTGGTTTGCAGAGGACCGCTGCGAAGCGGTACCAGAAGCCGATTCTGCGGCGGGGCACGCGGACACCTTCCTCTTAGGGCCTGGCGGGCCGCACAAGTGTCGCCCCAGGCCGCCTGTCTGTCGAGAACACCGTACGCCCCGACGTCCGGACCGCCAGGGGTGCCGGGTCACAATGGGCGCGACAAGGCAGGAACGGAGCGCTCGTGCAGTGGACCTTGGTCATCCCCCTCAAAGCCCTGGCGCGGGCCAAGAGCAGGCTCTCGGACACCGCCACCGACGCGGTGCGCCCCGGACTCGCCCTCGCCTTCGCGCAGGACACCGTGGCGGCCGCGCTGGCCTGCGCGGCGGTCGATGATGTGGCGGTCGTCACGGACGACGCGCTGGCCGGGCGGGAGCTGGCCGCGCTGGGGGCGTGGATCGTGCCGGACGAGCCGGGCGGCAGTCTGAACGCCGCGCTGGCGCACGGGACGGCGGCCGTACGCTCCCGAAGTCCCGAATGCGCTGTGGCCGCCCTGAACGCCGATCTGCCCGCGTTGCGTCCCCTGGAATTGGCCCGGGTACTCGATGCCGCCGCCGAATTCCCGCGTGCTTTTCTCTCCGATGCGGCCGCAATCGGCACCACTCTGCTGGCCGCGTCTCCCGGCCGGGAATTGCGTCCCGCCTTCGGCACCGATTCCCGAGCCCGTCATCGCGCCTCGGGAGCCGCGGAACTCCTCCTCACCGCGGTGGATTCCGTACGTCAGGACGTGGACACCGGCGACGATCTGCGCGCGGCCCTCGCCCTGGGAGTGGGCCCGCGCACGGCCACGCTGGCGGCGAAACTCCTGATCCCGGGCCAACCGGGCACCTGAACGTCCCCCTGGCCGCGTGAACCGGCGTTCGCCGAAGCCCGGTCCGCCGGACCCATCGGCGGCGCACACCGGCGCTGGATAGGCTTTCGGCATGCAGGCGACCGCGTACACGTACGACCCCGACACCCGTAGCGGACAGGTGTTGCTCGACGACGGCACGCCGGTGCCCTTCGACGGGGCGGCGTTCGACGCCGGCGGGCTCAGGCTGCTGCGCCCGGGACAGCGCGTGCGCATCGAGACCGAGGGCGACGGCGAGGCCCGCCGGATCACCCTGGTGACACTCCAGACCTTCTGACCAGGCCCTCGCACCAGATCCCGGACACGCCGCGGGCCGGGCTCCCCGTGGGAGTCCGGCCCGGCGCGTGGGTTGCCCTGCGCCCCTGCTTCTAGCGGGCGGTGGCCTTCTTGGCGGTGGTCTTGCGAGCCGTCGACTTCTTGGCGGGGGCCTTCTTGGCGGTCGCCTTCTTCGCCGGGGCCTTCTTGGCCGTCGCCTTCTTGGCGGTGGTCTTCTTCGCCGCGGTCTTCTTGGCGGTCGCCGTGGTCTTCTTGGCGGTCGTCTTCTTCGCGGTCGCCGTGGTCTTCTTCGCCGCGGTGGTGGTCTTCTTCGCGGCCGTCTTCTTCACGGCGGCGGTGGTCTTCTTCGCGGCCGTCGCCCTCTTGGCCGTGGTGGCCTTCTTGGCCGCGGCCTTCTTCACGGTCGCCGCGGCGCCGCCGGTCAGGCTGCCCTTGGGCGCCTTCTTGACCGCGACCTCGCCACCACGCGGGAGCTTCTTCGAGCCGCTCACCAGGTCCTTGAAGCCCTGACCGGCGCGGAAGCGCGGCACAGAGGTCTTCTTGACCCGAACACGCTCACCGGTCTGCGGGTTGCGGGCGTAACGAGCCGGACGGTCGACCTTCTCGAAGGAACCGAAGCCGGTGACCGAGACCCGGTCCCCGCCGACAACTGCACGGACGATCGCGTCCAGTACGGCGTCGACCGCGTCGGCGGCCTGCTGACGCCCGCCGACCTTGTCGGCAATCGCTTCTACGAGCTGCGCCTTGTTCACGTCTTCCCCTTCGGAGACATTGCCCGAACGAATGCGTTCAAGCTTTTTCGCACGTTAGGCAGATATATACCGCAAATCAAACACGAAACGGGCTAATCACCCTTGTGCCGCAACGAACTCGGGCTGTCGCGGAGTTCCTCAGCGATCCCCTTCGAGGAATCGACCCTCGTCGAGGTCGGTGGTGAACCGCTCCAGCCGCCTTGTCGCGTCGGCGAGATCGTGCTTGGCCACGGCCGTAATGACCAGCAGCTTCCGGGTCAGCGCCATCCGTACGCCCTCCGGGACTTGCAGTGCGCGCACTCTTGTGTGCGCTTCCTTCAGTTGGGCCGCGACTGCCGCATAGAGCTCGAGTTGGCCGTCGTGTTCCATGCACAGATTGTGCCATCTGGGGCGAGTTGTCGCCTGCCCAGGGGGTAACTGCCGCCCCTGGAGAGGGTCCTGAGCGCCCCGGAGCGTCGCGCCCCCAAGAGGCGCGTACCCAGGCAATCTCCTTTGTAACTAGGGGAGTTGAAGCCCTCTGAAGGGGTGTTCCGGGGGCCTCCGGGGGCAGACACAGCTGTACCCCCAACCGTCCACGATTGGGGGTACAGAGGGGTGTTGCGGTGGCTGAAATCAGCCCTGCCTCAGCCGCGAAGCGGCCCGGGCGTCAGACCTGGAGCGTCTTCGGCTTGTACGACGGCCGCTTGGCCTCGTACTCCGCGATGTCGCCCTCGTTCTGGAGGGTGATGGAGATGTCGTCCAGCCCGTTCAGCAGCCGCCAGCGGGCGTTCTCGTCGAGCTCGAAGGCGGCGGTGATGCCCTCGGCGCGCACCTCGCGGGCCTCCAGGTCGACCGTGATCTCGGCCTCGGGGTCCTGCTCCGTCAGCTCCTGCAGCGCGTCCACGATCTTCTGCTCCAGAACCACCGTGAGCAGGCCGTTCTTGAGCGAGTTGCCACGGAAGATGTCCGCGAACCGGGACGAGATGACGGCCTTGAAGCCGTAGTTCTGCAGCGCCCAGACGGCGTGCTCGCGCGAGGAGCCGGTGCCGAAGTCGGGGCCCGCGACCAGGACCGTGGCGCCCTTGCGCTCGGGCTGGTTGAGGATGAAGGACGAGTCCTTGCGCCAGGCCTCGAACAGCCCGTCCTCGAAACCGTCCCTGGTCACCTTCTTGAGCCAGTGGGCGGGGATGATCTGGTCGGTGTCGACGTTGCTGCGGCGCAGCGGAACGGCCCGGCCGGTGTGCGTGATGAATGCTTCCATGACTTCTCAGACTCCAGCGGGCGTGCGGGCGGCAGACGAGTCGGCGAGATCGGCCGGGGCGGCCAGGTGACCGAGTACGGCGGTGGCGGCGGCGACCTGCGGCGATACCAGGTGCGTACGGCCGCCCTTGCCCTGCCTGCCCTCGAAGTTACGGTTCGAGGTGGACGCGGAGCGCTCACCGGGGGCCAGCTGGTCGGGGTTCATGCCCAGGCACATCGAGCAGCCCGCGTGCCGCCACTCGGCGCCGGCCTCCTTGAAGACCACGTCCAGGCCCTCGGAGACGGCCTGCAGACCGACCCGCGCGGAACCGGGGACCACCAGCATCCGTACGCCGTCGGCGACTTTGCGGCCCTCGACGATCGCGGCGACGGCGCGCAGGTCCTCGATGCGGCCGTTGGTGCAGGAACCTACGAAGACGGTGTCGACCTTGATGTCGCGCAGCGGCTGTCCGGCGGTCAACCCCATGTACTCCAGGGCCTTTTCGGCGGCCAGGCGCTCCGAAGCGTCTTCGTACGAAGCCGGGTCGGGGACGGACGCCGAAAGCGGCGCTCCCTGGCCGGGGTTGGTGCCCCAGGTGACGAACGGCGCCAGCGACGGGCCGTCGATGACCACCTCGGCGTCGAAGACCGCGTCCTCGTCCGTCTTCAGGGTCTTCCAGTACGCGACCGCCGCGTCCCACTCCTCGCCCTCGGGGGCGTGCGCACGGCCCTTGAGGTACTCGAAGGTGGTCTCGTCGGGGGCGATCATGCCCGCGCGGGCGCCGGCCTCGATCGACATGTTGCAGATGGTCATCCGGGCTTCCATCGAGAGCTTCTCGATGGCGGAGCCGCGGTATTCCAGGATGTAGCCCTGGCCGCCACCCGTACCGATCTTGGCGATGATCGCCAGGATCAGGTCCTTGGCGGTGACGCCGTCGGGCAGCTCGCCGTCGACCGTGATGGCCATGGTCTTGGGGCGGGCCAGCGGCAGCGTCTGGGTGGCCAGCACGTGCTCGACCTGCGAGGTGCCGATGCCGAACGCCAGCGCGCCGAAGGCGCCGTGCGTGGAGGTGTGGGAGTCGCCACAGACCACGGTGGTGCCGGGCTGGGTCAGACCCAGCTGCGGTCCCACCACGTGGACGACGCCCTGCTCGACGTCACCCAGCGAGTGCAGCCGTACACCGAACTCGGCGCAGTTCTTGCGCAGGGTCTCCAGCTGGGCCCGGGAGACCGGGTCCGCGATGGGCTTGTCGATGTCGAGGGTCGGGGTGTTGTGATCCTCGGTGGCGATGGTGAGGTCGAGACGGCGCACCGGACGCCCGGCCTGGCGGAGGCCGTCGAAGGCCTGCGGGCTGGTCACCTCGTGCAGCAGGTGCAGATCGATGAAGAGGAGGTCGGGCTCGCCCTCGGCGCGCCGGACGACATGGTCGTCCCAGACCTTCTCCGCGAGTGTCCTACCCATCGCTTTCCCTCCGGCCGGCCTGTGTGGCGCCGGCCCAACTAGAGATTTCCGGGGCGGCGGCGTCCGTACCCCTCGTCCGGACGCCCTCCACCGGGCCCGTTGGTCCGCGGGCCGCTGTGTCTACAAGGGTGGCGCGTTCCGCCGAAAATTGAACTTGCGTTTCACAGAGTGAGACGCGAGTATCGTTGCATGGACAACAGTAGCGGCGTCGGCGTTCTGGACAAGGCAGCCCTTGTCCTGAGCGCTCTGGAGTCCGGTCCGGCCACCCTCGCGGGACTGGTCGCGGCGACCGGACTGGCACGACCCACGGCACATCGCCTCGCCGTGGCACTTGAACACCACCGCATGGTGGCGCGTGACATGCAGGGCCGCTTCATTCTCGGACCCCGCCTCGCCGAGCTGGCCGCGGCCGCCGGCGAGGACCGTCTCCTCGCGACGGCCGGCCCGGTGCTCACGCACCTGCGCGACGTCACGGGCGAGAGCGCCCAGCTCTACCGCCGCCAGGGCGACATGCGCATCTGCGTCGCCGCGGCCGAGCGCCTGTCCGGCCTGCGGGACACGGTCCCGGTCGGTTCGACGCTCACGATGAAGGCCGGTTCCTCGGCGCAGATCCTGATGGCCTGGGAGGAGCCGGAGCGTCTGCACCGCGGCCTCCAGGGCGCCCGCTTCACCGCCACCGCACTCTCGGGCGTACGGCGCCGGGGCTGGGCCCAGTCGATCGGCGAGCGCGAGCCGGGCGTCGCGTCGGTCTCCGCGCCGGTGCGCGGACCCTCGAACCGCGTGGTGGCCGCCGTCTCGGTCTCCGGTCCGATCGAGCGCCTGACCCGCCACCCTGGTCGTATGCACGCCCAGGCGGTCATCGACGCCGCCGCCCGCCTCTCCGAGGCGCTGCGCCGCACGGGCTGAGCGACACCCCCAGCACGACACCGGTCCAGTACGACACCGGGGGACGAGCCGGCCTCAACGCCGCGGCAGGCTCATCCCCCGAACACCTCCCCGCCCCCGCCAGGGGCGCGAGGCACTGCGCGACCATCCACGAACAACCCGCACAGCCCGATCAACCATCGCCCCGCCAGGGGCGCGGGGAACTGCGCGACCATCCACACCCAACCCGCAGAGACCGGCCGACCGTCACCCCCAGGGGCGCGGGGAACTGCGCGACCAGCCGCAGCCGGCCCGCACCGTCCGATCAACCCGCCGCTCCCCCGGCCTCCGCTCCCGCTTCGGGCGACCGATGAGCGAACCGGTCCGCCGCCCGCCGCCCCCGCTTCTCCACGGGCAACGCCCCGTACGCGGCCGCGAGCCCGAAGGGCGGCATGTCCGCGTAGATCGACTCGTACGACCCCTCCGGCACCACATACGCCTCGTGCCAGATCCCCACGTGCTGCCGCACCTTCCCCGCCCGTTCCTTGCGGTTGATGATCGCCCACACCTTGTGGTGGAACATGTCGGGCGCCGACGCGTACGCGTACAGCTTCTCCTTGGACTCCCAGTACTGGACGACGTAGTACGTCCGCGGTGACGCCGTCAGCAGAACGCGGCCGAGCAGACCTCGGCTGCCGTCCTTCTCCAGGTCCCGCACCATGCGCAGCATGGCGAAGAACACCGGTACCCACTGGTGCACCGCCCAGAAGTGGTTGACGCGCATGCCGATCAGCAGGACGACCACGTCCCCCTGTGCGGCTGCGGTGGTACGGCCTGCGGTCACCCGGGTGTCGGACATCTCGTCCCCTCCGTTGGCGAGCGGCGCTATCCGATGGCGCCATGCTTGGATAGTGGCGCCACCCAAGGAAGGGCGCAAGAGATGCGGCTGTCGGAGTTGAGCGAGCGGAGCGGGGTGTCCACCGCGACGATCAAGTACTACCTGCGGGAAGGGCTGTTGGCTCCCGGGCGCCAGGTCAACACGACGACGGCGGACTACGACGAGAGCCATCTGCGCCGACTGCGGCTGGTGCGGGCGCTGATCCAGGTGGGCCGGGTACCGGTGGCCACGGCCCGGGAGATCCTCGGGCACGTCGACGACGAGTCCCTGGGCCGGACGATCCGGCTGGGCGCGGCCCTGTGGGCGCTGCCGCAGGAGCCCGAACCGGACGATCAGGACCCGGCCGTCCGGTCCGCGCGCCGCGAGGTGGACCAGCTGCTGGCGGACCTGGGCTGGGAGACCGCACGGGAGCTCGCGCCCCTCTCCCCCGTGCACCGTTCGCTGGTGGCGGCGGTGGCCACGCTGATCCGGCTCGGCTATTCCTGGGACGCCGAACTCCTCGCGCCGTACGCGGAGTTGATGCACCAGGTGGCGATGCGGGACCTGGACTACCTGGAGACGCACACGTCCGACGCGGAGCGGGTGGAGACCGCGGTCGCCTCGGCCGTGCTCTTCGAGCCGGTGCTGCGGGCGCTGCACCGGCTGGCACAGGAGCAGGAGTCGGCGCGGCGGTACGGCATCGAGTGAGCGGCCGTACGGGCCGGGCGCGTCGGACCGCACGACGGGGCGCGGGGCCGGCCGGGAAACGCCTACGGGCCCCCACCGAAGTGGAGGCCCGTAGGACTCTGTACCCCCGACCGGATTCGAACCGGCGCTACCGCCTTGAGAGGGCGGCGTGCTAGGCCGCTACACAACGGGGGCCTTGGATCTTGCGTTTCCGCAGATCCGAGCTGGGCTACCAGGACTCGAACCTAGAATGACGGTACCAGAAACCGGAGTGTTGCCAATTACACCATAGCCCATGGTGGTTTAGACCATTAAATGGTTTAGACCAGTACCCCCGACCGGATTCGAACCGGCGCTACTGCCGTGAGAGGGCAGCGTGCTAGGCCGCTACACAACGGGGGCCCTAGCGATCCTGCATGAGAGGCAGCGGGTGCGACCCGGACTGCCTTCCTGGGAAGGATCTGTACCCCCGACCGGATTCGAACCGGCGCTACTGCCGTGAGAGGGCAGCGTGCTAGGCCGCTACACAACGGGGGCGTTGCGGAGTTGATCTCCGCGTTTGCAGATGAGCTCTGCGAGCTGGCCTACCAGGACTCGAACCTAGACTAACGGAACCAGAAACCGTCGTGCTGCCAATTACACCATAGGCCACTGAAACTCAATCCCTTGCGGGATCTTGTTTTAGCTAGCGCCTCCGAGTTCCGGCCTTTCGGCCCGTTCTCGGCGGCGCAGGAAGAACATTACCTGAAGGTGGACGACGCTCCAAAACGGGTATCGGCGCCGAGGATCGCGGGGAGTTCGGCCAGCGAGGCGATCCGGTGCGGACCCGTCGGTGGACCACCCGCGGCGGTGTGAGTGCCGTCCCGGTCGATCCAGACGGAGAGCAGGCCGGCCTCGGCGGCGCCCCGTCCGTCGATCTCCGGGTGGTCACCGACGTAGGCGACCCGATGCGGCGGCAGTTCCAGGGCTTCGCAGGCCGCGTGGAAGGCGGCCGCGGCGGGCTTGGAGACGCCGAGCTCGGCGGCGCACAGGATCGCCTCGAAGCGGTCGTGCACACCGAGGACCCGCAGCTTGCGGTCCTGCACAAGGAGGCTGGAGTTGGACAGGACCGCGTGCCGGTGGCTGGCGACGAGGCTGTCCAGGACGGGCAGGACGTCCGGGAAAAGGCTCCAGGCGGATTCGTAGTGTGTGATGTAACGGTCGAACCAGGCGTCGGCCTCGGTGTCGCTCAGCGGCTCCCCCAGGAACACCCTGACGCGTTCCCTGCGCTGGCCCTGCCAGTCCGTCTCACCCGCCGAGAACCGCGCCCACTGCGCGTCGGTGACCTCGCGCCAGCGCGCGAGGGCCTGCTCGACGGACGCGCCGCCGAGCAGGCCCTCGGCCGCCAGATGGTTCCGCATGCCCGCCCGGTCCGCGGCCGTGTAGTCGAAGATCGTGTCGTCGATGTCCCAGACAACCGCGTCGATGCTCATGCACCGACCGTATCCCCGGGCGCGGGCGGCTGTCCCTCAGCCGGCCGTGGTCGTTCCGGTCAGGGCGAGGGCCGGCCCCTGGCCGTCGCGCGGCTCGGCGGTCAGCTTCCAGGTGTAGGTGCCGGACGGAACGAAAGTGCCGGAGTCCGTACGGGCGTCCCAGGCGGGGCGGACCGCGGCGGCGGTGGAGGCGCCGGTGAGGGTGCGCACGACGGTGCCGGAGGCGTTGCTCAGGGTCAGCCGCCATGCCGAGGGCTTGTTCAGCTGCCACACGGGCCGCCAGGGGTTGGCGGTGGTGGGGCCGCCCGGCTGCGGGTCGGTCTGTGCCTCCATCTGGGCGAGCGCCGAGGTCGGCACGCCCGCCGTGACGATCGCCACCTGACGCCTGTCCGTGAGGTAGGCGACGTTGCCGCCGAACCGGTCGACCGCCCAGCGGCCGGTGCTGCCGCCGGTGTTCTGGTCCGCGGCGGGCAGCACGGCCACGGTCCGGGTGGTCGCCGTGCCGGTGTGGAAGTCGGTGAGCAGCAGCTCGTGCGTGGTGCGGTTCTCGCGGACGAGATAGCCGTCGGCGAGGCGGGCCTGCCCGGACGGAACGGTGATGGCGCGGTTCGCGGCACGGTCGTAGACGCCCGCAGGGCCGGCCGAGCCGCAGCTCCAGTAGAGCCAGGCGTTGACGGCCTGGATCTCGCTGGGCGTGCAGGGGGCGCCGGTGTCGACGGTGGCGACGTTCTTCTTGGCCTTGAGGTCGTATGCCACGACGGTGCCCTGGGTGCTGCCGGGGGTCCACAGGCGCTGGCCCCAGACCGCGGCGGCGGTGCGGGTGCGGTCGAGCGCGGTCCCGCCGGCGGTGGCGCCGCGCGGGAAGTCGGCGACCCGCTGGCTGCCGGGGGTGCCGCCGTTGTAGAGGACGTAGCGCCCGGTGCCGGTGCCGATGCGGCCGCCCGCGTCGCCGGTGGGCTCGTCGGCGATGGTCGTCGCGTCGAGCCCGACGGCCAGGACGTGCTCCTCGCCCTGGGCGTCGGTCCACAGGTAGGCCACCCGGCCGTCGCCCAGTGCTTCGAGCTGCGGGCACGCCGCGTCGCCGCCCGGGCAGGTCGAGCCCTGGAGCGTCGGGCCGCGACGGGACTGCAGGCCGGTGGGCTTGCCGGCGGTGTCCAGCGGGATGCCGTAGAAGCCGTAGATGCCGCCGGTGTGCGTCGTGTTGCCGTACATCAGCAGCTCGCCCCCGGCGAGCGTCATGCCGTCCAGCCAGGCCTGCCAGGCGGGCAGGTCGAGCACCTTCTCGGTGGTGGCGGAGCCGTCCCTGGCGGGGGTGACCCGGTACACGTGCCAGTCGACGCTCGACGGTCCGGCGGTGGCAAGGGCGCCGCCGTCCGGGGTGGCCAGGAAGGAGCCCTTGGAGTCGGCGAGCAGTGTGTGGGCCGTGTTGTCGGTGAGCGAGACGGCCGTGAGTTCGGGGGTGGCGCCGCCGGGCAGGAACATCGCGTTGCCGGTGAGGAGTTGGTCGCCGACCACGGCCTGCGCCTCGCCCAGGAAGGACGCCGTGATGGTGCTGGGGGCGGTGCCGGGGGCGGAGTCCACGCGGATCGCCTTGGTGCCGTTGACCAGCCAGCGGTCGTTGAAGACGATCCGGGGCGAGTTGCCGACGCCGGTGAGGTACGTACGGAAGGTCCCGTCCGCGAGGTCCACGAGCCCCACGTCGGTGGCGCCGTCGTGGGTGTAGACGACGGCGAGGCGGCGCACCGAGCCGCCGGTGACGAAGGTGCCGGTGAGCTGGGCACCGTCGGGGAGCCCGGTCACCGGAAGATCGGTGGTGGTGCCGTCGGCGGCGGCACGCAGCACGTGCGGGGCGCCCGCGGCGTCCTGGGTGAGCACGCTCCAGCCGGAGGCGGCCCGGTACGTCTGGCCGGACGGAACGGTGACCGTGGCGGTCACGCCGGTGGAGCGGTGCTGCTGGGTCACGGTGGCGCCGGAGACGCTGGTGATCACGTCGGTGCCGGTGGCCAGGTCGTCCGGGCCCGCGTGTGCGGGCGGTGTGACACCCGGGTAGTCGGCCCACTGGAGCGTTCCCGAGTTCTCGGGCAGCCGGTAGCGGAACCCGGAGGATCCCGCCCAGGTGTAGTCGATCTCGGTCGGCAGTGTGCCGCTCAGCTGCACGGTGGCCACGGGTGTGTCGACGCTCGGCGCGGCGTGCGCGGGCGCGGTGAGCACGGCGCACGACAGGGCCGCGGCCCCGGTGAGGGCCACTGCGGCAAGTCTTCGTGAACGGGTCACGTTCCCCTCCCCTGAAAACATGGTGCGCAGACGCATCATGAGCACGGGGGACATACAACTGCCCCGCCAGAGCGGCAGTTGACAGGAATGGTGAACTCCGGGTGACGGGTCGGCGCACACCAGGGGGGCGGCGTCCGAACCGGACACCGCCCCCCCTGTGCGTACACCGTGTGCCTACGCGGCGAGCCGCTCCAGTGCGGCGTCGACGCGGGCCAGGGTCTTCTCCTTGCCCAGGATCTGCAGGGACTCGAAGAGCGGCAGGCCCACCGTGCGGCCGGTGACGGCGACGCGGACCGGTGCCTGGGCCTTGCCGAGCTTGAGGCCGTGCTCCTCACCGGCGGCCAGGACGGCCTCCTTGAGGGACTCGGGGGAGGACCAGTCGGCGGCCTCCAGCTTCTCGCGGGCCGTGCGGAGCAGGGCGTCGCTGCCCTCCTTCATGGCCTTCGTCCAGGAGGCCTCGTCCACGGCCGGCTCCGGCAGGAACAGGAAGTCGACGTTGTCCGTGATCTCGGAGAGGACCTTCATCCGCGACTGGGCGTGCGGGGCGATCGCCTGCCACTTCGCCTCGTCGAAGTCCTCCGGCGCCCAGGGGGCGAACGGGGCCCGCAGCCAGGGGGCGCAGCGCTCGGTGAAGTCCTTCACGTCGAGCAGGCGGATGTGGTCGGCGTTGATCGCCTCGCACTTCTTCAGGTCGAAGCGGGCCGGGTTCGGGTTCACGTCCGTGACGTCGAAGGCGGCGACCATCTCGTCGATGGAGAAGATGTCGCGGTCCGCCGCGAGCGACCAGCCGAGCAGGGAGAGGTAGTTCAGCAGGCCCTCGGGGAGGAAACCGCGCTCCCTGTAGAGGTTGAGCGAGGACTCCGGGTCGCGCTTGGAGAGCTTCTTGTTGCCCTCGCCCATGACGTACGGCAGGTGGCCGAAGGCGGGGGTCTCCTTGGCGATGCCCAGCTCGATCAGCGCCTTGTAGAGGGCGATCTGCCGCGGGGTGGAGGAGAGCAGGTCCTCACCTCGCAGGACGTGGGTGATCTCCATCAGGGCGTCGTCGACCGGGTTGACCAGCGTGTACAGCGGTGCGCCGTTCGCCCGGACGATGCCGTAGTCCGGAACGTTCTCCGGGAGGTAGGTGATCTCGCCGCGGACCAGGTCCGTGAAGGTGATCGCCTCGTCGGGCATCCGGAAGCGGACGATGGACGTGCGGCCCTCGGCCGCGTAGGCGGCCTTCTGTTCGTCGGTGAGGTCGCGGCAGTGACCGTCGTAGCCGGAGGGCTTGCCGGCGGCGCGGGCGGCCTCGCGGCGGGCGTCCAGCTCCTCGGTGGAGCAGTAGCAGTGGTACGCGTGGCCGGCGTCCAGCAGCTTCTGGGCGACATCCTTGTAGATGTCCATGCGCTGCGACTGGCGGTACGGCGCGTGCGGGCCGCCGATCTCGGGGCCCTCGTCCCAGTCGAAGCCCAGCCAGCGCATCGAGTCGAGCAGCTGGTTGTACGACTCCTCGGAGTCGCGGGCCGCGTCGGTGTCCTCGATGCGGAAGACCAGGGTGCCTTCGTTGTGCCGGGCGAACGCCCAGTTGAACAGGGCGGTGCGGACCAGGCCCACGTGGGGGTTGCCGGTCGGGGACGGACAGAAACGTACGCGGACGTTCGCGTTAGCCACGCTTGATCACCTTGTTGGTGAGAGTGCCGATGCCTTCGATGGTGACGGCGACCTCGTCGCCGACGTTCAGGGGGCCGACCCCAGCCGGGGTGCCGGTGAGGATCACGTCGCCGGGGAGCAGCGTCATGGCCTCGGTGATGTTGACGATCAGGTCCTCGACGGAGTGGATCATCTCGCTGGTGCGGCCGAGCTGGCGCTGCGCGCCGTTGACCGTGCACTGGATCGTGATGCCCTCGGCGATCGCGGCGAGGTCGAGGTCCGTCTCCACCCAGGGGCCGAGCGGGCAGGAGTTGTCGAAGCCCTTGGCCCGGGCCCACTGCTTCTCGCGCTTCTGGACGTCACGTGCGGTGACGTCGTTGGCGCAGGTGTAACCGAGGATGACGTCCTTGACGCGCTCGCGCGGGACCTCGCGGCACATGCGGCCGATGACCACGGCGAGCTCGGCCTCGTGGTGCAGCTCGCTGGAGAAGGAGGGGTACTGGATCTCGTCGCCGGGGCCGATCACCGAGGTCGACGGCTTGAAGAAGGCGAACGGGGCGTCGGGCACCTCGTTGCCGAGTTCCTTCGCGTGCTCCGCGTAGTTGCGGCCGAAGGCCACGACCTTGTTGGGGAGCACCGGCGGCAGCAGCCGCACCTTGCTCAGCGGGACCTTCGTACCGGAGAGCTCGAAGTCCGCGAACGGAATGCCCTTGATGATGTCGAGGACGAGCTCGTCCGGCTTGTCGCCCTCGACCGCGCCGAAAGCGACGTTGCCGTCGATGGAGAACCTGGCGATGCGCACGGGATCCTTGCGCCCCTCACTGAGCTGGCTGGAGTCTGACGCTCCAGGCTAACGCGGGGAGAGGGGCGAGCCTCGCGTATATCCGCCGGTGGGCCGCAAGCCGTGTGCTCCGTCGGCCCCGGCCGCATGGAGCGGGCCACCGTCGGCCGATGGAGTGAGCGACCGTCGACCGGGTGTGGCGGTCGGCCCCCGGCCGCGCTGCCGGTGGGCCACAAGCCGTGTGTGACATCGGCCATCGGCCGCTTGTGACATCGCCCCTCGGCCGCGTGTGCCGGAGAACCGCTGTTCGTGGGTGATGGCCGGCCGCCGGCCGCGTTGCCGGTCGGCCGCGCGCCGTGGGTGGCGGCCGCCCGTGGGTGCGGTGAGTCGGCGGCGGGTCCGCGTGCGTACTACTCGGCGACGGCGGCCGTGACCGGGGCTTCCATCAGGATGGTGCGGCGGGGGTTGGCGGTCTGGGTGGGGAGGTCGACCGAATGCTCCGGCTGCTCCGGCGTCTGCAGCGCGTCGGCGTCCTCGAGGTGCGCCAGCGTGGTGCGTCGCGGGTTGGCTATGTTGCGGAACATCATCGTCGTCTTCACTGTTGTCCTGGACCTCGTCGTGGTGGGCGCCGCGGGAGGTCAAGGACCGCCTGGTCGGCGCGGGTTGTCGGATTTGCCATCCCTGTAAAGCGTCAGGCTAAACATGCAATTCCCGGTCGGAGCCGTGAAGACCTCATGATCGCCATGTGAGTTTCCTCACTTACTAGCAGGCAAACCGGTCAATTCAGGCCGCCAACTCGCCTCGACGAAACGGACATTGCTCCACTGAACCCAACATTCCGCTCCTGATCATCGCGACTGGGACACCCCTCGCACGCCCATGGCTCGTAGGCATACGCCCCTTATGTACGAGATCACTTTCTACGTCTCGTAACGCATCCCTCACAAGGTGTCACGGTGGTCACAGCCTGGTACACGGGCCTTGTTGGAGATCCTGCACTGTGCTGGAATTCCACGGACCGCCGCGGGATCCAACCGGCGCACAGGGGGCGCGACTCAGCGCCGGGTGGCGGCGGGAAGGGGGAGCAGCGCCGGTCACTCACGACCACACCTGGGGGCGTATCTGCGCCCCTGAACGACGCCGACACCGTCCCGCCGTTTCCGCGGAGGGGCGCCTGGTCCAGAGGTTGCGACGCTAGTGCAGGGACGTTTCAAGAGGGATGGCAGCGCTTCGGCGGAGCCGGAGCCGCACGGCGGGACCGACCGCGGTTCCTCGCCCCAGCACGCCCAGAGCCCGGGACAATCAGAACTCGGCGGCGGTGAGCGCTCCGCGCGCCCCGGCGCGACGGCTCCCGACCAACCACCCGCGAAGCCGAAGGGTCCCCCCGGCCCCGGCTCCCGAATAGCTCTGCGCAACTGGCGCATCTCCACGCGTCTGGTGTCGCTGCTCGCGCTCCCCGTGGTCGCTGCGACCACCCTGGGTGCCCTGCGCATCAACCAGTCGATGGACGACATCCAGCAGCTCGACAACATGAAGCTGCTGACCGACATGACCCAGCAGGCGACCGAGCTCGCCGCCGCGCTCCAGAAGGAGCGCGACCAGTCGGCCGGCCCGCTCGCGCACGGCGCGAAGCCCAACGACATCACGGTCAAGGGCGTCCGCGACGCGACGGACGTCGCCAAGCAGCAGTTCATCCAGGGCACGCAGGAGATCGACACCGCCAGCGCGAACGGACAGCTCACCGGTGTCCGTGACAGCCTCGTGGCCATCGCGGGCGAGCTGAACAAGCTGAGCACCATCCGCAACGGCGCCTACAGCGACGCCAAGAACTCCTCGCAGACGGTCGACGGGTACCACCGCCTCATCACCCAGCTGATCGGCCTCTCCCAGGACATGGCAGAGGCGACCAGCAACCCGGAGATGATCTCGCGCACCCGCGCCCTGTCGGCCTTCTCCTCCGCCAAGGAGTACGCCTCCGTCCAGCGCGCCGTCATCGCCGCCGCGCTGCCCGCGAGCAACACCACCTTCGGCCAGCTCTCCGAGAACGACCGGCTGTACGCGAACTCCGCGCAGGACAGTGAGGCGTCCGAGCGCACCAGCTTCGCGAGCATCTACGGCTCCGGAGCGGAAGACCTCACCAAGCCGATCGACCAGGGCAACCCGACCATCCAGGCAGCCGACGCGTACTCCAACCGCGTACTCGGCTCGACGGGCGGTCTGAACACCCAGGACAAGCGCTCGTACAGGGACTGGGTCGACGACGACACGGCCAAGATCGAGCAGATGTCGAAGATCGAGCTGACACTGCTCAACCAGATGGAGCAGAAGGCCCGTGAGCTGAAGAACGCCTCCCAGCAGGAAGCGATCATCTCCGGTGCGCTGATCCTGCTGGTCCTCGGCGTCTCGCTGGTCGGCGCCTTCGTCGTGGCCCGCTCCATGATCCGCTCGCTGCGCCGGCTCCAGGACACCGCGACCAAGGTCGCCCAGGACCGTCTGCCCGAGCTGGTCAAGCAGCTCTCCGAGTCCGACCCGCAGGACGTCGACACCTCCGTCGAGTCCGTCGGTGTGCACTCCCGGGACGAGATCGGCCAGGTGGCCGCGGCCTTCGACGACGTGCACCGCGAGGCCGTACGACTGGCCGCCGAGCAGGCCCTCCTGCGAGGCAACGTCAACGCGATGTTCACCAACCTCTCGCGCCGCTCCCAGGGCCTCATCCAGCGTCAGCTCTCGCTCATCTCCGAGCTGGAGTCCCGCGAGGCCGACCCGGACCAGCTGTCCTCCCTCTTCAAGCTCGACCACCTCGCGACCCGCATGCGCCGTAACGGTGAGAACCTCCTCGTTCTCGCCGGTGAAGAGCCCGGCCGCCGCTGGACCCGCCCGGTCCCGCTGG
The DNA here is from genome assembly GCF_001514115.1 of Streptomyces olivochromogenes. GTDB lineage: Bacteria > Actinomycetota > Actinomycetes > Streptomycetales > Streptomycetaceae > Streptomyces > Streptomyces olivochromogenes. The sequence goes on along the minus strand of NZ_KQ948457.1, from coordinate 239,015 downwards.
TCGACGTGCTCCGCGCCGCCGCCTCCGAGGTGGAGCAGTACGAGCGCATCGAGCTGGCCTCGGTCCCGACGACGCAGGTCGCCGGCCGAGTCGTCAACGACCTCGTGCACCTGCTCGCCGAGCTCCTCGAGAACGCCACCTCGTTCTCCTCCCCGCAGACCAAGGTCAAGGTCACCGGTCACGCGCTGCCCGACGGCCGCGTGCTGATCGAGATCCACGACACCGGTATCGGCCTCTCCCCCGAGGACCTGGCCGCGATCAACGAGCGGCTCGCCTCGCCGCCCACCGTGGACGTCTCCGTCTCCCGCCGCATGGGTCTGTTCGTGGTCGGTCGTCTGTCGCAGCGCCACGGCATCCGCATCCAGCTGCGTCCGTCCGACTCCGGTGGCACCACCGCGCTCGTCATGCTCCCCGTCGACGTCGCCCAGGGCGGCAAGAAGGCTCCGGGCAAGCCGGGTCCGGGTGGTTCCGGTGGTCCGGCCGCCGCACAGGCCTCGGCCGGTGTCGCGGCGGCCCGCCGCGGCGGCCAGGGCGGCGGTCCGTCCCTCGGGGCGGGTGCCCCCGCCGCCGGTGGCGGTCTCCTCGGTGCCCCGCCGCAGCGCGGACAGGTCGGCGCCGGTCAGGGTCCGCGGGCCGCGCTCCCCGGCAGCAACCAGGGCGGTCGCCCGGGTGCCCCGGGTGGGGCGCGTGGACCGCAGGGTCCCGGCAACCAGGGCAGGCCGGCCCCGGCCGGTGCGGGTGCCTTCGGGCAGAGCCCGCAGGGCCTGCAGGCTGCCGGAACCGGTGCCCCCCAGGGCTTCGGCGACGGACCCGCGACCCGCCAGGGCTTCGACTTCGGTGACAACAGCGGCCCCGCGGCCGCTCCTCCGCAGCAGCCCGCGGGCAACAAGGGCGGCGGCCGTCGCAGGCCGCAACTGCCCGGACGCGGTGGTCCGCGTGCCGAGCTGCCCGGTGGCAGCCCGCAGCAGTCCCGGCCGAGCTGGAGCGACGACAACGCGCAGCCGCCGGTGCCGCGCGCGTCCCTCGACACCCCGCGCGGTCACGAGGAACCCGACTCCACTTCGCGCATGCCCCGGATCGACGACCGGCAGGACCCGGCCGCGACCTCGGAGATGCCGCGGATCGACGACCGCCAGGGTCCCGCGGCCACCTCGGGGTTCCCCCGTCCCGACTTCGACGCCCCGCGCCCCGGCATGAACGCGCCGCAGAACAACGGGCAGAACAACGGTCAGTTCATGCGCCCCGACGTGTACGGCTCCTCGGGCGCGGCTCCGGCCGCCCCGAACCCGTCCACCACGGGCCAGTTCGCCACCCCGGGCTACGGCGCCTCCTCGGACCCTTCGTCCACGGGACAGTTCGCGACACCCGGCTACGGCGCCTCCCAGGACCCGTCGTCCACCGGCCAGTTCGCCCGGCCGGGTTACGGCAACGGCCAGGACCCCTCGTCGACCGGCCAGTTCGCGACGCCCGGCTACGGCAACCGCCAGGACGCCTCGTCCACCGGCCAGTTCGAGCGCCCGGCGCCCCCGCAGCAGCGGCCCACGCGTCCGCAGGAGCCCGAGGCACTGCCGCCGGCGGGCCCCGGTGACGGACGTACGCCGCTGTACGACACGCTGGAGACCAACTGGTTCCACGGTCAGGCGAACGGCTCCCAGAACGGCTCCCCCAACGGAGCTCACAACGGCGCCCAGAACAACGGCGTCCACACCAACGGCTCGCAGCCCTCGCAGCAGCAGCCGCCACAGACCCCCACAGCACCACCGCAACGGCCGGCCGCCGCACCGGCCTCCGCCAACTGGCGCACCTCGCCGAACGACGACCTCGTCCGGCAGGCAGAACGCGTCCGTCAACCGTCGGCGGGCGGGGTCACCACCTCAGGCCTGCCGCGCCGCGTCCCGCGAGCCAACCTCGTCGCGGGCACGGCACAGCAGCAACAGCACCAAACTGGTCCGCAGGTCTCCCGTGCGCCTGATGACGTACGCGGCCGGCTGACCAATCTCCGTAGGGGCATTCAGCAGGGTCGACAGGCCGGTACCGGCCAGACCGGCAGCTTCCCCAGCCCCACTCACCAGCAGGAGCGTTAGTTGAGCCCGATGAGCCAGGCGGCACAGAACCTGAACTGGTTGATCACCAACTTTGTGGACAACACCCCCGGGGTGTCCCACACCGTCGTCGTGTCCGCCGACGGGCTCCTTCTGGCCATGTCCGAAGGATTCCCACGCGACCGCGCCGACCAGCTTGCGGCCGTCGCCTCCGGTCTGACCTCGTTGACCGCCGGGGCCTCCCGGATCTTCGAGGGCGGCACGGTGGCCCAGACGGTCGTCGAAATGGAGCGCGGCTTCCTCTTCCTCATGTCCGTCTCGGACGGCTCGTCCTTGGCGGTCCTCTCCCACCCGGAGTGCGACATCGGCCTTGTCGGCTACGAGATGGCGCTGCTCGTCGATCGGGCGGGTGCCGTACTTACGCCGGACCTGCGCGCTGAACTCCAGGGAAGTCTGCTCCACTAAAGGGCCCTGGTTCTAGAGACTGCACGAAATCACCGTCCGGCCGCCACAATCCCCCCACCGGCCCCAACAGACGGCACGAATGACCGACTTGCTGTCCCGCCCGGAGGATTCATGACCCCGCCCACCGCCTCTCATGATCCGTACGCACAACCGTACGGGGACGAGGGCGACCAGCCGCTGGTACGTCCGTACGCGATGACCGGCGGCCGGACCCGGCCGCGGTACCAACTCGCCATCGAGGCGCTGATCAGCACTACGGCCGACCCCGCGCAGTTGATGGGGCTGCTCCCCGAGCACCAGCGGATCTGCCACCTTTGCCGTGAGGTCAAGTCGGTGGCCGAGGTGTCGGCCCTCCTGTCCATGCCGCTCGGTGTGGCCAGGATCCTCGTCGCGGACCTCGCGGAGGCCGGACTCGTCGCCATTCACCAGCCTGGCGGCGATGAGAACAACGGCGGCGCGCCGGACGTGACTTTGCTCGAAAGGGTGCTCAGTGGACTTCGCAAGCTCTGACGGAGGTCGGACGACCACCTCCGCGAAGATCGTGGTGGCGGGCGGATTCGGCGTGGGCAAGACCACGTTCGTCGGCGCCGTCTCGGAGATCAACCCGCTGCGCACCGAGGCCGTCATGACGTCCGCGTCCGCCGGCATCGACGACCTCACCCACACCGGAGACAAGACGACGACCACCGTCGCCATGGACTTCGGCCGCATCACCCTGGACCAGGACCTGATCCTGTACCTCTTCGGTACGCCGGGTCAGGACCGCTTCTGGTTCATGTGGGACGACCTGGTCCGCGGCGCCATCGGTGCCGTCGTCCTGGTCGACACCCGCCGTCTCGCCGACTGCTTCCCCGCGGTCGACTACTTCGAGAACAGCGGCCTGCCGTTCGTCATCGCCCTCAACGGCTTCGACGGACATCAGCCCTACAACCCCGAAGAGGTGCGCGAGGCGCTCCAGATCGGACCGGACGCCCCGATCATCACGACGGACGCCCGGCACCGTGCGGATGCGAAGAGCGCGCTCATCACGCTGGTCGAGCACGCCCTCATGGCACGTCTGCGGTAGCACTCAAGTCGACAGCTTCATAAGACAGTTGTCGTAGGGACATTGGAGCCGGCTGTGTCGTTTGACACGGTCGGCCACAGTGTTCATAACGTTTCGACATGGAATTCGGTGGACACCGACACGCCTCGCGGTCATTCGGTGTCGCTGCGCTCACAAAAGCCCCGTCATTTGACGGGGCTCGCTCTTTATGACCGTTTTATCTAGGGGATACGTCACCCGGAACAAGCAGTTCCGAGTGTTTGGAAGGGCGCCGCCTGACGTGCTGGAATGCGCTGAACTGCCCAGTAGTCAAGGGCGCTGGAGACACCGCGGCACAACGTAGGTGCCGACGCCGAGAGGTTGTTGGTCGAGTGAGGCGAAGCAAGAACGGTCCCGAGCCGTTGGCACGGGGCAACTTCACCCCGCCGCCGCGCGGCGCGGCGCCCGCGCAGGTGCCCGTCCCGGAGCCCACGCCGGCGCCCCCGCCGAGCGGCGGTCGTATGTCCCCCCGTAACTGGCGCGTACCCACCAGGCTGAACGCGATCCTGCTCATACCTGTGATCGTCGGCCTCATCATGGGCGGCTTCCAGGTGAAGAACTCGATCGACACCTGGCAGGAGGCCCGCGACGCCGAGAAGGTCGCCAAGATCGTGGCGGCCTCCAGCGACTACGCCGAGGCTCTGCTCAACGAGCGCGACGTGTCCGCCAAGCCACTGCTCAGGGGCGACCGGAACAACGCCACGGTCAAGAAGGTCCGCGCGACCACCGACCAGATGGCCGACGCCTTCCACAAGGAAGTCATCGGCATGCCGGCCAAGCAGGGTCTTGAGCGCCGGCTGAGCCTGGTGGTGAAGGCCGAGCCCCAGCTGGACCAGATCCGCAAGCTCGCCTTCACCAAGTCCATGGACCCGGTGCAGACCGAAGAGGGCTACGTCACCGTCGAGCACCTGCTGATGGAGTTCTCGAACGAACTCGGCCTCGGCACGGGCAACATCACGAGCTACGGCCGTTCGGTGTACGCCATCGCGCTCGCCAAGGGCGCCGAGTCGCTGCAGCGCTCGATCGGCACCCACCTGCTGGTCAAGCCCAGCACCGACACGAAGAACCACGCGCTGCAGGTCACCTCCTTCACCTCGTACGCGTACCTGGAGAACATCGCTCTCCAGGAGTACGTCTCCGGCGGCACCGAGCAGGACGAAGCCCGGCTCAAGCAGGTCATGGAAGAGAAGACCGCCGAGGGCAAGAGCCAGCTGGCCGCGGCCAAGAGCCAGGCCGAGGCCCAGGGCGGGACCTTCGTGGCGCCGCCCGCCATGGACAAGATGATCCAGGCGATCGCCAGCGGCGCCACGCCCACCCAGCTCGCCGCTCAGGGCATCACTCCCGAGACGTGGATGGCCGCCGCCACCCTCAAGTTCCAGGGCTACAGCCAGGTCGAGAAGGAACTCATCGACCGGGCCGTCAACGACGCCGGAAGCATCGCCTCCGACGCCCAGCGCCGGGCCTACATCAACGGTGCGATCGTCGTGATCGCCCTGCTCGCCGCCTTCATCCTGGCCGGGCTCATGGCCCGCCAGATGAGCCGCGCGATGCGCCAGCTGCGCAACGCGGCCTTCAGTGTCGCCGAGCAGCGTCTGCCGATGCTGGTCGACCAGCTCTCGCGCACCGACCCGGGCCGCGTCGACACCCGTGTCACGCCCATCCCGATCACCACCACGGACGAGATCGGCGAAGTCGCCCGCGCCTTCGACCAGGTCCACCGCGAGGCCGTCCGGCTCGCCGCCGAGCAGGCCCTCCTGCGGGGCAACATCAACGCGATCTTCACCAACCTGTCGCGCCGCAACCAGTCCCTGATCGAGGGCCAGCTGACCCTCATCACCGACCTGGAGAACAACGAGGCCGACCCGGACCAGCTGGAGAACCTCTTCCGCCTGGACCACCTCGCGACCCGTATGCGCCGCAACGGCGAGAACCTCCTCGTCCTCGCCGGTGAGGAGCCGGGCCGCCGCTGGGACCAGCCGGTGCCCCTCGTCGACGTCCTGCGCGCCGCCTCCTCCGAGGTGGAGCAGTACGAGCGCATCGAGCTCTCCGGGGTCCCGGAGGCCGAGATCCACGGCCGCGCCGTGACCGACCTCGTGCACCTGCTCGCCGAGCTCCTGGAGAACGCCACCACGTTCTCCTCCCCGCAGACCAAGGTCCGCGTCACCGCGACCCGGCTGCCCGACGGCCGCATCATGGTCGAGATCCACGACAAGGGCATCGGCCTCACCGCCGAGGACTTCGCGGACATCAACCACAAGCTGGCCAACCCGCCGACCGTGGACGCCGCGATCTCGCAGCGCATGGGCCTGTTCGTGGTCGGCCGGCTGTCCGACCGGCACGGCATCCGCGTCCAGCTGCGCCCCTCCGGCGAGCAGGCCGGTACGACCTCGCTCGTCATGCTCCCCGACGCGATCACCCACGGTGGTGGCGGCGGCGAACAGCAGCTCCAGCGCGACGAGTTCACCGTCTCGCAGATCATCCCGGAGCCGCAGGCCTTCCAGCCGGAGCAGGCCTTCCAGTCCCAGGGCCAGCCGATGCGCACCGCCGCCGAACTCGGCTTCGACGACAGCCGCTACACGGAGGTCCCCGACGACATCCGGGAGCTGGACCCCGTCGGGCGCTCGCTGATGCGTGAGGAGCGCCGTGCGGCCCTGGAGGCCCAGGCACAGGGCCAGCCGGAGGCCATCGAGCCGCCGAGGTACCAGGAGGACTTCGAGGCCCCCCAGCCCGCGTACGACGACGCTCAGGCCTCCTTCGGCAACGGGCAGCCCGGCTACGACAACGGCCAGGGTGTCTACGAGGAGCAGCAGGCCTCGTACGACCAGCAGACGGGGTACGAGGAACCGCAGCGGGCGACGTACGACGAGACGTACTTCCCGTCGAACGGCGGCTACCCGGAACCCGCGTATGCGGAGCCGGTCCAGGAGGAGCACACAGGAGCCCGGAGTTCCGCTTCGGACACCTTCTCGGCCTTCGACGAGCCGTCCTACCAGGACGACTGGCCGCAGCAGGAGTCGTACCGCAACGGCCCGTCCGAGTTCGCTCCCGAAGCGGAATCTTCGCAGGCCGCTGACGTGAGTGAGCAGGACCGCGTAGGCTTCAGCCGTCCGGGACCGACCTCCTCAGCCCCCCATGCGCTGACCGACGCCGGGCTGCCGCGCCGCGGATCCGCCGCGAGCGGCACCAACGGCCAGCGGCCCGTGGATCATGGCACCCAGGGGGTTCAGGCACCGCCCGCGGCCACCGCGAGCAACGGCGACGGCGACTGGCGTACGTCCAACGACAACCGCTGGCAGCGCGCCGAGCAGCTCAAGAAGCCCAAGGCGGGCGGGGTCACCTCGTCCGGTCTTCCCCGGCGGGTGCCCAAGGCCAATCTGGTCGAGGGGACCGCGGAAACGACCCCACAGGGCGGCCCCCAGGTCTCCCGCGCTCCCGAGGACATCCGGGGCAGGCTGAGCAACCTGCGCCGCGGTGTCCAGCAGGGACGCAATGCAGGTAGTGACACGAACGGCCAGGGCTTCGGTCCTGACAGCACCTACAACCAGGAGCGTTAGTGTGAGCCCGATGAGCCAGGCGGCGCAGAACCTCAACTGGTTGATCACCAACTTCGTGGACAACACCCCCGGGGTGTCCCACACGGTGGTGGTCTCCGCCGACGGACTCCTTCTGGCGATGTCCGAAGGCTTTCCCCGTGACCGCGCCGACCAGCTCGCGGCCGTCGCGTCCGGGCTGACCTCGTTGACCGCGGGCGCGTCCCGCATCTTCGAGGGCGGCAGCGTGAACCAGACAGTTGTGGAGATGGAGCGAGGATTCCTCTTCCTCATGTCCATTTCTGATGGTTCCTCGCTCGCGGTCCTTGCACATCCCGAAGCGGACATCGGTCTCATCGGGTATGAGATGGCCCTTCTGGTGGACCGTGCCGGTACGGTTCTGACCCCGGATCTTCGAGCGGAGCTCCAAGGGAGCCTTCTCAACTAACAGACAGACCGTGCGTTTTGGCGTCCCGGGGCCGTAAGGTTTCGGGACGCGGTCCCACAGTGATGGGTGCCCGGCACAGTCGGAGGAGGAGAAAGTGGCAACACCCCCAGGCGGTTCGTCTTCGGGCAACTGGTCGTACGGCCCCGGCCAGGGGCAGGGCCAGGGCGACGGTTCTCAGAACCCGAACCGATTCAACTTCCCCTCCGCGCCGAGCCACCGGCGCCAGCAGCCGTACGCACCGCAGGGCCCCGGCCCTTCGCCCTACGACCAGCCGCCGGCGCCGCGCATCCAGCCTGTGCAGCCGCAGCGACGCACTCCCGAGGCAGCGCCCGCGGGATCGTCGAACAACCCTCTGGTGCGCCCGTACGCGATGACGGGCGGCCGCACCAGGCCCCGCTACCAGCTCGCCATCGAGGCACTGGTGCACACCACCGCACAACCGCACCAGATGCAGGGCCAGTTGCCCGAACATCAGCGGATCTGCAACCTCTGCCGGGAGATCAAGTCGGTGGCCGAAATCTCGGCGCTGCTGACGATCCCTCTCGGCGTGGCCAGGATTCTCGTCGCCGACTTGGCGGAGGCGGGCCTGGTCGCCATTCATCAGCCCGGCGGCGACGAGAGCGCCGGCGGCCAGCCAGCCGTGACATTGCTCGAAAGGGTGCTCAGTGGACTTCGCAAGCTCTAGCGGAGGGCCTTCCCGCTCCACCACGTCCGCGAAGATCGTGGTGGCGGGCGGCTTCGGCGTGGGCAAGACCACGTTCGTCGGGGCCGTCTCGGAGATCAACCCGCTGCGTACCGAGGCCGTCATGACGTCCGCGTCCGCGGGCATCGACGACCTCACGCACACCGGAGACAAGACGACGACGACCGTCGCCATGGACTTCGGCCGCATCACCCTGGACCAGGACCTGATCCTGTACCTGTTCGGCACCCCCGGTCAGGACCGCTTCTGGTTCATGTGGGACGACCTGGTCCGCGGCGCCATCGGCGCGATCGTCCTGGTGGACACCCGCCGTCTCGCCGACTGCTTCCCTGCGGTCGACTACTTCGAGAACAGCGGCCTGCCGTTCGTCATCGCCCTCAACGGCTTCGACGGCAACCAGCCGTACAACCCGGACGAGGTCCGTGAAGCCCTTCAGATCGGCCCCGACACGCCGATCATCACGACGGACGCCCGGCACCGCGCCGACGCGAAGTCGGCGCTGATCACGCTGGTCGAGCACGCCCTGATGGCGCGTCTGCGGTAGCGCTTCCGCGCGGCGAAGCAGCAAGTAGGGGCCCTCTCCACTCGGTGGAGAGGGCCCCTACTTTTGCCCCCTGCTTTTGCCCTAGGACAAAGACAGCCCCCGGGACAAGGACAAAAACGAAAAGGGGAAGGGCCCGCTCTTCACAGAGCGGGCCCTTCCCCTTTGCTGAGGCGCTGGAGGCTAGCCGTGCCAGCTGTGCGGGGCGCGGAAGCCGGGCTCGCGCTCCAGACGGCGCCAGCCGGCCTTCGCACGGCCACGGTGGGTGGGGGTGGTGTCCGGCTGGGCGGCGGCGCGCGCCAGGAGGATGGCCGTGATGGCGGCGACTTCCTCGGGCTCGGCGTGGCCCTTCTCGACGCGGATGTCAGGGGTGTCCATAGGTTTCAGTCTCCGTGAGAGAGGTTTCCGCGGCGGTACCGCGGAGGATCCGCAGGGTTACTGCGGGGGGTTGCCGTGCTTGCGGGAGGGCAGGTCCGCGTGCTTGGACTGCAGCATGGCCAGGGAGCGGATCAGCACCTCGCGGGTCTCCGCCGGGTCGATGACGTCGTCGACCAGGCCCCGCTCGGCCGCGTAGTAGGGGTGCATGAGTTCGGCCTTGTACTCCTTGACCATGCGTACGCGCATGGCCTCGGGGTCGGCGGCCTCGGCGATCTGCCGGCGAAAGATGACGTTGGCCGCACCTTCCGCACCCATCACGGCGATCTCGTTGGTGGGCCAGGCGAAGGTGAGGTCGGCCCCGATGGACTGGCTGTCCATGACGATGTAGGCACCTCCGTACGCCTTGCGCAGGATGAGCGAGATCCGCGGCACCGTCGCGTTGCAGTACGCGTACAACAGCTTGGCGCCGTGCCGGATGATCCCGCCGTGCTCCTGGTCAACCCCGGGCAGGAATCCGGGAACGTCCAGGAGGGTGACGATCGGAATATTAAAAGCGTCACACATCTGGACAAAGCGCGCAGCTTTTTCGGAGGCCTCGATGTCCAGCACGCCCGCGAGGGACTGCGGCTGGTTGGCGACGATGCCCACCACCTGGCCGTCCAGACGGGCCAGCGCGCAGATGATGTTGCGGGCCCAGCGCTCGTGGACCTCCAGGTAGTCGCCGTCGTCGACGAGTTCCTCGATGACCTTCGTCATGTCGTACGGCCGGTTGCCGTCCGCCGGGACCAGGTCCAGGAGGACGTCCGAGCGGCGGTCCGCGGGGTCCTGCGAGGTCGCGTGCGGCGGGTTCTCGCGGTTGTTCTGCGGGAGCATCGACAGGAGGTAGCGCACCTCCGCGATGCAGGTCTCCTCGTCGTCGTAGGCGAAGTGACAGACGCCGGAGGTCTCCGCGTGGACGTCGGCGCCGCCGAGCCCGTTCTGGGTGATCTCCTCGCCGGTGACCGCCTTGACGACGTCGGGGCCGGTGATGAACATCTGCGAGGTCTCACGGACCATGAACACGAAGTCCGTCAGCGCGGGGCTGTAGGCGGCGCCGCCCGCGCACGGGCCGAGCATCACCGAGATCTGCGGGATGACACCGGACGCCTTGGTGTTGCGCTGGAAGATGCCGCCGTAGCCGGCGAGCGCGCTCACACCCTCCTGGATACGGGCGCCCGCGCCGTCGTTGAGGGAGACCAGCGGCGCGCCGGCCGCGATGGCCATGTCCATGATCTTGTGGATCTTCGTGGCGTGCGCCTCGCCCAGCGCGCCGCCGAAGATACGGAAGTCGTGCGCGTAGACGAAGACCGTGCGGCCCTCCACCGTGCCCCAGCCGGTGACGACACCGTCGGTGTACGGCTTCTTGGCCTCCAGGCCGAACCCGGTCGCCCGGTGCCGGCGCAGCTGCTCGACCTCCTGGAAGGACCCGGGGTCGAGAAGCAGCTCGATGCGCTCCCGGGCGGTCAGCTTGCCCTTGGCGTGCTGCGCCTCGGTCGCCTTCTCGCTGGGTCCTCGCAGCGCCGCCGCACGAATCGCGTGCAGTTCGGCCACGCGCCCGCGTGCGTCCGTGGGTTCGCCTGAGGGTGCGGCCTCATCCAAAACGGTCATGTAGCGACCATACGAAGTCGAACAAGAAAACCGGGCCGTCGACTCCGTACAGTCTCCGGCCCGTTTTCCTGGTACCCCTGAACAGAACCGTGACGGCATGCAGGCGATCTGACTGCTCAGAGGGCATCTGGCTTGTAGAGGTCACACAAAGCCGCGGGCTGAGAGCCCGCTCACATTCGTGAGGAGCCCATGCCATCCCTAGAGTGACACGGGGCCTTGGACGTGACCCGTTCGGCGTACACCGCGCCGCCGGCCCGACCCCCGTCCAGGTGTAGCGAGGATACGCAGGCTGCCGCGGGAGGGGGTGCCCGGCTCGGCGGTCCGGACGACGAGCCTCCGCTCGGGATCGCGAACAGGTGCGGCTGTCACCGCGGGAGTGCGGGGAGTGACCGCCGGGAAGCGGGGCGCCGAAGCGCGACGTAACGTCGTAAACACATGGCGGATGATGTTGAAACTTGAACGGAATAGGTCTACTGTCTCCCTTGTTGGCCTCGTTGAATCTTCAACAAACTCTCTGCCGCGGCTTTCGGCTTCCCGACGAAACCGCGACCCGTCCCCCTAGGAGCACGTCATGGGCATCTTCGGCCGCAAGACCACCGACACCCCCGCCGCCGCCACGGCCCCCGCCGCTGTGAGCCCCGAACTCGCGGCGCTCACCGGCGAATACACGATCGACCCGTCCCACTCGGAGATCGGTTTCGTCGCCCGTCACGCCATGGTGACGAACGTCAAGGGCTACTTCCAGGACTTCGACGGCACCCTGCACCTGGACGGCACCGACCCCTCCAAGTCCACCGCCACGATCGACGTCAAGATGGAAAGCATCGAGACGGGCTCCGCGGACCGTGACGGCCACCTGAAGAGCTCCGACTTCTTCAAGATCGACGAGTTCCCGACGATGACCTTCCGCTCCACCAAGGCGGAGGCCCTCGGCGGCGACGACTACCGGATCACCGGCGAGCTGTCGATCCTCGGCGTCACCAAGCCGCTCTCCATCGACCTGGAGTTCAACGGCTCCGCGAAGGACCCCTTCGGCAACGAGCGCGTCGGCTTCGAGGGCAAGGCGGAGATCCTGCGCTCCGAGTGGGGCCTCACCTGGAACGCGGCCCTGGAGACCGGTGGCGTCCTCGTCTCCGACAAGATCAAGCTGACCTTCGACATCTCGGCGATCAAGAAGGCCTGAGCCCTCGACTCACACCGGTGCCCTGAGCGCGCCCGCCCTCTGACTCCCCCAGCGGGAGGGCGGGCGCTCGGCATGCCCGCGTACGCCGCCCCGCCGCCGGACAGATCCTGGCTAGTCGGGTGGGTCCGGACAGATCCTGGCTAGTCGGGTGGGTTCGGATGGGCGAGGCCGAGGTCGTAGGCGAGGATGACCGCCTGGACGCGGTCGCGGGCTCCCACCTTCGCCAGGACCCGGCCGACATGGGTCTTCACGGTGGATTCCGCGACGACCAGACGCTCGGCGATCTCGCTGTTGCTCCAGCCCTGGCCGATGGCGACGAAGATCTCGTACTCCCGTTCGGTGAGAGCGCGCACCCGGGGGTCGTCCGCCGTCCTTGGACCCGACGCACCCTGCCCGCCGGACGCATCCCGGGGCAGGTGCTTGGCGTAGGCGTCGAGCAGGCGGCGGGTCAGTGCGGGGGCGATGACCGCGTCGCCCGCCGCGACCGCGCGGATGCCGGCCAGCAGTTCCTCGGGGTGGGCGTCCTTGAGGAGGAATCCGCTGGCTCCCGCGCGCAGCGCCGCGTGGGCGTATTCGTCCAGGTCGAACGTGGTCAGGATGAGGACACGGGAGCGGTCACCGGAGGCGACCACGCGACGGGTGGCCTCGATGCCGTCCATGCCGGGCATCCGTACGTCCATGAGGATCACGTCCGGGCGCAGTTCGGCGGCCCTGCGCACGGCGTCGGCGCCGTGGGCCGCCTCGCCGACGACTTCGGTGTCGGGGGTGCTCTCCAGGAGCATCCGGAAGCCGAGGCGTTGCAGTGGCTGGTCGTCCACGATGAGCACGGTGGTCACACCGCACCGCCTGTGGCGGCCGGCGGGGTGACATCGGTCTCGGCCAGGGTCTCGGTCGAGGTCTCGGCCGGGGTCTCGGCCGGGGTCTCGGCCACGGGGGTGAGGTCGAGGGTGGCCCGCACCGTCCATCCTCCGCCGGGGGCGGGTCCCGCGCTGACTGTCCCGCCATAGAGGGCTGCGCGTTCTCTCATGCCGGCGAGTCCGTGTCCTTCCTCCTGGGACGGCCCCGGACGGACCGTACCGTCGCCCCGGCCGCTGTCGTGGACGTCGATGTGCAGCCGCGTGTCCTTGACGCCGACCGCGAGCTCGACGCGGGAGTCGTGGCCCGCGTGCTTGAGGGCGTTGGTGAGTGCTTCCTGCACTATGCGGTACACCGTCAGCTGGACCCCGCGGTCCAGGGTGTCCAGCTCGCCGCCCGTGCGGTAGACGACCTGGGGACCGGCGGCGCGGATCCGGGCGCACAGGGCGTCGATGTCCGCGATGCCCGGCTGGGGGCTGAGCTGGGGCGCGGCCGGGGTCTGGGTCTGCTCGCGCAGCACGCCGAGCATGCGGCGCAGTTCGCCCAGCGCCTGACGCCCGGTGTCACCGATGAGCAGCAGGGCCTGCTTGCCGCGTTCCGGTGCGATGTCGGTCGCGTACGCGCCACCGTCGGCGAGCGTGATGATGACGGAGAGGTTGTGGCCGACGATGTCGTGCATCTCGCGGGCCACCCGGGTGCGTTCGGCGGCGGCGGCGAGCTTGCTGCGCTGGTCGCGTTCGATCTCCAGGCGGGTCGCACGGTCGCGCAGGACGGCGAGCTGGGCGCGCCGGATCCGTACGGCCAGACCGAGCGCGACCGCCGCGGTGATCGTGCTGAACAGGACGAACAGCGCGTCCAGGACGGACACCGCGGACGGCAGCCGCAGGGCGACCAGTCCCAGGGCGGCCGCGGTGACCGCGCAGGCCACGGGCAGCCGCCGGAGCTGTCCGTGCAGCACCAGGCTGTAGAGGGCGATCAGCAGGGCGACGTCGGCGCGCAGCCAGACTCCCAGCGCCACCTGGAGGAGGAGTACCGCGGCGATCACGGCGAAGGCGAGTGACGGCCTTCGGCGCCGCCACAGCAGCGGCAGGACCAGTCCGGCCTGCAGGGCGACGGTCACCGGCCAGGGGAGGTGGGTGACCTGGGCGTCGAAGGCGTGTCGCCGGCCGTCGTCGTCGTGCACCAGGTCCGGCACGCAGAACATCAGCGCCACGATCACGATCACGCCCGTGTCCAGGACCCACGGATGGTTCCGGTCGCCCTGCTTGAGCCGTCGGCCGAGCCGGGACAGTCCACGGGCCAGGGGGTGGTTCCAGGGGAGCTCCGCCTCCGCCAGGGGCAGGTCGGAGGGTGCCCCCGGGTGGGCGGTGTCGTCGTTGCTCATGGGGGTCACTGGTCCGCGTTCATGGGTGTCACCTGTCCATTGTGTGTCCGGCCGCCTCCCCGTCCGTGTGTCTCTTGGGGTGTCTCTCCATCAGGCGTCAGGCGTCGGTGCGCAGGAGGCGGTAGGCGGCGCCCGCCAGGGCGAGCACGGTCCAGCTGAGGAAGACCAGGAGCCCGGCCGTGGGCGCGAGGGTCGTCGAGTCGTGGGTGAGCGCGAACATCGCCTCACCCGCGTTGCTGGGCAGGTACGGGCTGATGTTGTCCTGCCACGAGGTCGGCAGCAGCGAGATCAGGCCGGGGATCAGCATCAGCGAGGCGACCAGGACCGATATGCCGCCGGCGACCGAGCGCAGCAGGGCGCCCAGAGCGGTGCCGATCACGCCGACCAGGCCGAGGTAGAGGCCCGCGCCCAGCAGGCTGCGCACGACACCGGAGTGGGAGATCGTGAGGGCCGCCGGGGTACCGGAGACGATCCCACTGGTGATCATGAACGCGATGAAGACGCCGATGGTCGAGACGACGAGGGCGACCAGGCCGAACACCGCCGCCTTGGACCACAGCACCGGCAGGCGGCGCGGGACGGCGGCCAGCGTGGAGCGGATCATTCCGGTGGAGTACTCACCGGCGGTGACCAGCACGCCCAGGACACCGAGCGCCAGCTGGGCGAAGTTCGTGCCGAACACGGAGAGGCTGAGCGCGGTGGCCGTGGCGTCGTCCGGGCGCAGCCGCTCACCGGAGTTGATCTGGGACTTGTAGTGCGCGGCGGCGATCACGCCGAACGCGACCAGGAACAGCAGGCCCAGACCGAGGGTGATCCAGGTGGAGCGCAGGGACCACAGCTTGGCCCACTCCGAGCGCAGCACGCGCCGGCCGGTGACCTTGTACTCGGGACGTGCGGTCCGCGCCGGTGCGGGCGCGGCGCTGTCGGTGACAGTGATGGTGCTCATGCCGCCCTCCCGGGGGCCTCGACGGTGGCGGTGGCGTGGTACTCGACGGCGTCACGGGTCAGGTCCATGAACGCCTGTTCCAGCGAGACGGTCCGGGAGCTGAGCTCGAACAGGGGGATGCCGTGCTCGGCGGCCTTGAGACCGATGGCCCGCGCGGACAGGCCCGTCACATGCAGTTCCTCGGAGCCGACCTCGCCGGTGATCTCGACGCCGGGGCCGGCCAGCACCTCGCGCAGGCGGGCCGACCGGTCGGAGGCCACGGTCACGGTGTCGCCGCCGGCCTGCTGGACCAGCTCCTGCACGGTGGTGTCGGCGAGCAGGCGACCACGGCCGACGACGATCAGGTGGTCGGCGACCAGCGCCATCTCGCTCATCAGGTGCGAGGAGACGAAGACCGTACGTCCGTCCGCCGCGAGTCCGGTCAGCAGGTTGCGGATCCACAGCACGCCCTCGGGGTCCAGTCCGTTGACCGGCTCGTCGAGCATGATGGTGGCCGGGTCGCCGAGGAGCGCCGCGGCGATACCCAGCCGCTGGCCCATGCCGAGGGAGAAGGCGCCCGCGCGCTTCTTGGCCACCGACTGCAGACCGGTCAGCTCGATGACCTCCTCCACCCGGCGGCGCGGAATGCCGTGGGTGTAGGCCTGCGCCATCAGGTGGTCGAACGCGGAGCGGCCGGGGTGGATCGACTTGGCCTCCAGCAGCGCGCCGACCTCCTGGAGCGGCGCGGTGTGCTCGGCGTAGTGCTTGCCGTTGACCGTCACGCTGCCGCCGGACGGCGCGTCCAGTCCGACGATCATGCGCATGGTGGTGGACTTGCCCGCGCCGTTCGGGCCCAGGAAGCCGGTGACCGTGCCGGGCCTGACGACGAAGTCGAGCCGGTCGACCGCCGTCTTCTCCCCGTACCGCTTCGTCAGCTGATGTGCCTCGATCATCGCTCTTCCCTCACGCTCGGGGGGCCGTGACCCCGCCAGACTGCTCACTCGCCACGCTAGGGGCCCACGGACCGGGACCCGTGGTACCCGGGAGCTCAATGAGGTGCGGCCCGTAGTACCGAGGTACCACTGGGCCGTGCTTGGGGGATGACATCACCTCCCGCATACGCGCTGGTGGTTACGGAGGTCGAGGGCCCTCCCCTACAGTCGCCCGCGTGACTGATCTCGCCTACCTCGCCGCCGTCCGGGAGTCGTACGACAGGGTCGCCGCCGACTACGCCGAACAGGTCAAGACCCCGGCGCAGCTGGATCCGCTGTCGCGCGCGATGCTCGTCGCGTTCGCCGAGACGGTGCGGACGGCCGACGTCGGCGCCCTCGCGGACCTGGGATGCGGGCCCGGCCGGGTGACGGCTCATCTCGCCGGCCTGGGGGTGTCCGCCTTCGGCATCGACCTCTCGCCCGCGATGGTCGAGCTGGCCCGTCGGGCCCACCCGGGTCTGCGTTTCACCGTCGGGTCGATGACCGAGCTGCCCCTCGATGACGACGAGCTCGGCGGCATCCTCGCCTACTACTCCGTCCACCACACGCCACCGGAGTTGTTGCCCGTCGTGTTCGCCGAGTTCCGTCGCACGCTCGCGCCCGGCGGCCGTCTGATGATCGCCGGTTACGTGGGATCCGGGGAACGTCTGCGTCCGACGCAGGCGTACGGCGGCCATCCGGTGTCCTTCGAGTCCTACCTGTTGCCGCCGGACCGGGTCGCCGAGCTGTTGGAGCGGGCCGGGCTCGTCGTCACGGCGCGGCTGGTGCAGGAGCCGGGCGAGGGAGCCAAGAGGACGGTCGCCACGTTCCTCGCCCGAAAGCCGGAACGGTCATGAGCTCGGATGCCGACAACGCCACGGCCCAACACGCCCAGCCCTTCGGCCAGTGACCCCCAGCCATTGACCCTTCAGCCCGTCAGCCCGTCAGCCCTTCAGCCCTTCAGCCCTTCAGGCGTTCCCGC
Organism: Streptomyces olivochromogenes; assembly: GCF_001514115.1. GTDB lineage: Bacteria > Actinomycetota > Actinomycetes > Streptomycetales > Streptomycetaceae > Streptomyces > Streptomyces olivochromogenes. The sequence continues at coordinate 221,877 of NZ_KQ948457.1, read as the reverse complement.
AGTTCCTCGATATCGGTGAGGAACCAGGTCTGCCGCCCCCGGTTGCACTCACGGACGAAGTCCCGCAGCGCCGAACTGACCTCCGTGTGACGGGAGATGTCGCCGAGGACGACGAGTGCCATCCGGTAGTTCGCGAACTTCTGGACGATGCCACCGGCCACGCGGGTACGCAGCTGGAAGAACGCCTCGTCGAACCGCTCGGCGGGAATGACCACCCACTGGGCACCCTGGTAGGAGGCGTTGCCGATGAGATCCAGGACGTCGCCCTCGCCTCCGATGACCTCGCCCTCGGCGGCGCACATCATCACGGGCACGTCATGGATCGTCTGCAGGGTGCTCATGAGGATCGAGGCTAGGCGTGAAGGCGCCGTGCGGGCCACGGATTTCCCGGCTACGCGTCCCGGCGTGCGAATATCGCGCCGCCCACCAGCAGCACCCCCAGCGCGTATGCCGCCAGCACCCCCAGCCCCGGCCAGGGGCCGATCGGCAGGCGGGCGAGGTCCTTCGTCGCGCGGATGGCGAGGCCCGCCGGTATGGGGGCCCAGCGTTCGAGGCGGTCCTTCCAGGTGGGTGAGCCCAGGAGGTCGGACATGAGCGGGACCACGTAGAGGACTCCCAGGCCCGTGGTGATCGCCGCCGCGCTGTCGCGGAGCAGGACCGCCAGCCCCAGGCCCAGGAAGGCTATGAGGATCAGACAGAGGGTGGAGCCGAAGGCGGCCCGGAGGGTGGGGGCGTCGGTGAGGGAGAGGAGGGGGTAGCCCGCCTCGGGGGTGAAGCCGTTGCCCGGGAGGATCCAGCGGGCCGTGGCGAGGGAGACGAGGACCGCCGTGCCGGCCGCGATGCCCGTCGCCGCGGCCAGCACCGCCGCCTTCGACGCCAGAACCGTCGCCCGGCGCGGAATCGCCGTCAGCGTCGTCCGTACCGTGCCCGTGCCGTACTCCGCCCCCATCGACAGGGCGCCCAGGACGAGGACGGTCGCCTGCCCGAGCCACACACCCGTCAGGGCGAGCTTCACCGTGTCCTCGTGGCAGGCCGCGGCGCTCACGCACTCCCGGGTGCTGACCGAGGACACCGCGGCCGTGCCCACCGCGAAGGTCAGGACCACCGTCGCGGCCAGCAGCAGCCAACTGCTGGGCAGCGTGCGGAGTTTGGTCCACTCGGCATGGAGTGCGCGAAGTGCGGGCTGTGTGCGCAGTGCGGGGTGGGCTCGGGGTGAGGGCCCTGCGGGGTGGGGTGCGGGCCCCGCGGGGTGGGCGCGGAGCGCCGGCCTCGCGCGCCTCATACGTCCCTCCTGCGCAGGCGCCAGGCCGCGAGGGCGAGCGCCACGGCCGCGTAGGCACACAGCACGGCGAAGCCGTTCCACGGGGCCATGGGGTAACAGCCGCTCTCCGGGAGGCAGCTGTGCTGCACCTGGGGGTAGTACGTCCTGCCCTGCTGGACCGCGAAGGCCGCCGCCGGGGTCGCACTCAGTAGCCAGTGCCCGACCGGGAGCGGGAGGGCGAAGGCAAGGATCTGCGGCAGGATCACGAGGACCACGACGGCCGTGATCGCGCCCGCGCTGTTGCGGAGTATCGCTCCCAGGGCGAGGGCGAGGACCGCCACCAGGGACAGCAGTGCCGCGCTGCCCACCACCGCCCGCAGGGCGGGTGAGTCGAGGAGTGACAGGTCGGGGTAGGCGGGTGGCGCGAAGCCGTTGGAACGCATCGTGCGTTGGGCCAGGAGGAAGGTGATCGCCGTGGCCGGCAGGCTGACGGCGAACGTGACGCCCCCGATCACCAGGGCCTTCGCGATGAGGACCCGCACCCGGCGCGGGGTCGCCGTGAACGTCGTACGGATCATGCCGCGCTTGTACTCGGTAGTGATGAACAAGGTCCCCAGGGCGACCATGAAGAGGACGGCCACGAAGACGCCCTGGAAGCTCATCTGGACGATGTCAGCGCCGGTCTCGTCGGGGGCGATGTCGCCCTGGCCGGTGAGCGTGTAGACACCGGTCGCGGACACGGTGGTGGTGCCCGGCTCGACGCGGGCGGGGCCGGATTGCGGTGTGTCCGGGTCGTTCGGATCGGGGGCGCCCACGTCCGTGCTCGTCCAGGCGGCCGAGCCCGTCGCGGTGGCGCCGCTCACGGCCAGGTGGTCGAAGGTCGCCCCGGCGGTCGCGCTACCGGCCGTCTCCGACGTGCCGCCGAACGAGCGGCGCAGATTGTTGTGCAGCGGTGAGGCGACGAACAGGCCCGCCTGCGCCGTGTTCGGCAGCTCCGGCAGGGTGACCGAGCCGACCTTCGTCCAGTGCGCGCCGTCGGAGGACTCGTATCCGGTCAGGCGGGTGCCCGAGCGGGTCATGCGCAGCCAGTGCGCGGCCGTGCCGGAGGCTGCACTGCCCGCCTTGTCATGCGTGAAGTTCCACTGGAGGCGGACTCCGTGGTCGGGGGTGAGCATCAGGGCCGCGTACGGGCTGCCGGCCTTCGTGCTCGCCTTGACCAGCACGCCGGCCTTCGCCCACGGCTCCGGGTCCCGGCCGCCGCCGCCCTTCAGGTCGGACACGCGGACCGTCACGGCGCTCTCCGCCGGGAGGGACTGGTGGACGTAGTGGAAGCTGTCGTTGACGCGGGTGCCGTCGGGTCCGACGGTGAGCGGGTGCTCGTTGGAATCGTCGACGGAGCCGCTCGCGGCGAGCTGCGAGATGGCGACCGTGACCGCCGCCGCCACGGCAAGCGCCAGCACCCACACGCGTACCGTCCAGAACTTGCTCCATTCCGCGCGCAACAGGCGCCCGAATCCCTCGCGGGCGGGCTTGAGCGGGGAACGGTAGGGAGTGAAGGTCGAGGTCATCGGGTCACCTCGCCGTCCGTCAGGTTCGGAGTCGACGTGAACTCCGCCGCGTCCCTGGTGAGCTCCATGTACGCCTCCTCCAACGAGGCCCGGTGCGCGCCGACCTCGGCGAAGGGGACGCCGGCCGCGGCGAGCAGCGCGACGATCCGCTCCGCGGGCAGACCGGTGACCGTGAGGGTGTCGGCGCCGGTGACCGCGACCGTGCCGCCCTCCCGGCTGAGCAGTTCCATCGCCTCCGTGCGGGCGCCCGTGCGCAGGGCCACGCGGTCGCCGGACGCGGCGGCGAGCAGGGTGGCGACGGAGGTGTCCGCGATGAGGCGGCCGCGGCCGACGACCAGCAGGTGGTGAGCGGTGTCCTCCAGCTCGCTCATGAGGTGGCTGGAGACCAGGACGGCGCGGCCCTCCCCGGCCAGCCGGCGCAGCAGGCCGCGGATCCACTGAATGCCCTCGGGATCAAGGCCGTTGACCGGTTCGTCGAGCAGGAGCACCGGAGGGTCTCCGAGCAACGCGGCCGCTATGCCCAGGCGTTGGCGCATACCGAGTGAGTAGCCGCCCGCTCGGCGGCGGGCGGCCTGGTCCATGCCCACCTGCTCGAGCACCTCGTCGACCCGGCGCAGGGACAGCCCGTGCGAGTGCGCCAGCCAGCGCAGATGGTCGCGTCCGCGCCGGCTGGGGTGCAGAGCGGCCGCGTCGAGGAGCGCGCCGACCTCCAACAGCGGTGAGCGCAGGGTGTGGTAGGGACGGCCGCCGATGAGCGCGCGCCCCTCGTCGGGAGTGTCCAGGCCGAGCACGGCCCGCATGGTGGTGGACTTGCCCGCCCCGTTCGGACCCACGAAACCGGTGACCTGGCCCGGCCGGACGGTGAAGGTGAGTCCGTCGACCGCGACGGTCCGCCCGAACCGCTTGCGCAGGTCCTGGACTTCGATCGTTGCATCGCTCATGCCAGCGAGATTAGGGACGGGCGGGCCTCGACGTCGTCCCGCCACGGAGCCGTCTTCGGCGCCCCTGCCACGAGGGACGGATCGTCGACCGGGTCCCCCGTGTGAGGGAGAAACCCCAGGGTGACGCGCCGCGGCGCGTCCGACGGCACAATGGCGGCATGGGCGAGGACACGGCGCGACACGGCGAAGGAATCGCGGGGGTGCGGAAGTTGCTGCGGCACTTCCCCGCCTCCGTGACCTACCCGGTCGCCCTCGCGCTCCTCGCCTGCGCCGAGGTTCTGATCCGACTCGGGGGCCTGCGCGAGAACCTGTCGCTCGCGCTGCTGCTCGGGGTCTGCACCACCCTTCCGCTCACCTTCGTGCTCGGCGCCGACCGGGTCCTGCCGGCGCGGGCCGGGGCCGCCGTGGCCGTGACCTCGGCGGGCGTGCTGGCGCTGGCGCCGTTCCGCACCCTCACACTGGCGGGGGTGGCGGCCCAGCTGGCCTCGGTGTACTGGCTGGGACGGGCGGGGGCGCCCCGGCTCAGCGGAATACTCGTCGTGCCGTACGTCGTGCTGGCCCTCGTCAGTCAGGACGACCTCACCACCCGGGTGATGGCCGTGCTGGTGGCCACGCTCGCCTCGGCGGCGGCCGCGACGGGCATCACGCATCACGTCCGCAGCGCCGCGCTGGCCCACAGCGCGACGGAGCGGGCCTTCGCGGACACGCTCCTCGCCCACGCCGCACGGGGTGAACGGGCGCGTATCGCGAGGGAGTTGCACGACGTGGTCGCGCACCACATCTCGATGATCGCCGTGCAGGCCGAGACGGCCCGGCTGACCACCGCAGGGCTCCCGGCCGACGGCGCCACCCGGCTGCTCGCCATCGGGGACACCGCGCGGACCGCTCTGACGGAGATGCGGCGCCTGCTGGGGGTGCTGCGGGAGGACGCCGACACGGGGGTCAACCGGCGTCCGCAGCCGGGGCTGCGCCAGCTCCTGGAGCTCGTCGACGAGTCCCGGGACGCCTCCGGCTCCCGCACGCGGCTGATCGTCAGCGGGCCGGTCGCCCCGCTCGACCCGGGCATCGAGGTCACCGCGTACCGGATCGTGCAGGAGGCCCTCACCAACGCCCGCCGGCATGCTCCGGGTGCCGCCGTCGATGTCGAACTTCGGTACGAGGAGGACGACTTGGCGATCCGTGTGCGCGACAACGGGCCGGGGCCCGCGTCCCCGACCGCCGGGCACGGCCTGCTCGGTATGCGCGAGCGGGCCGCCACGGTCGGCGGCACCCTGCGCACCGGTCCGGCGCATGGCGGTGGCTTCCTGGTCGAGGCGCGGCTGCCGGTGCGGGCGGAGGCTCTCGTATGACGACCGCCGTAGAGACCTCGGAGGCCGAAGGACGGGTCCCTGCCGTGCGGATCGTGGTGGCCGACGACCACGAGGTGGTGCGCGCCGGGTACGCCGGACTTCTCGCCACCCAGGCGGACTTCACCGTCGTCGGCACGGCGCGCGACGGCGCCGAGGCGGTGCGGGTCTGCCGGGAGCGGCGTCCCGACGTGGTCCTCATGGACGTACGGATGCCGGTGATGGACGGGATCCAGGCCACCGCCGAGCTGATGGGGCCGGAGGCCGGGACCGCGCCGCGGGTACTCATCCTCACCACCTTCGATCTGGACGAGCATGTGTATGACGCGCTCGCGGCCGGGGCGAGCGGGTTCCTGCTGAAGGACGTGACGGCGGAGCGGCTGTTCGAGGCGGTACGGGTCGTGGCCGCCGGGGAGGCGCTGCTCGCGCCCGTCATCACCCGGCGGCTGATCGCCGAGTTCGCCCGGCTCAAACCCAGGGCGCCGACGGGGACGGCGCTCGGCGTGCTCACCCCGCGCGAGACGGAGGTGCTGCGGCTGCTGGCTGAAGGGCTGTCCAACCCGGAGATCGCCGCGCGGCTCCAGGTGGGCGAGGAGACGGTGAAGACCCATGTCAGCCGGGTGCTGTCCAAGCTGGGGCTGCGCGACCGTACGCAGGCGGTCGTGACGGCGTACGAGACGGGGCTGGTCGTGCCGCGTGCGGCGGCTCCGGAGGCGTTCGGGCGGCAGGATCCGCGGGGGGAGGGCGGGCGCGGGATGAGACCGAGCGGGGAGGGACTGCGTGGGCAGGGGTCGCGGGGTTAGTCAGGCGGGGCTGGGGGCCGCTGTGCGGCGGCGTGGGATCGGCAGAACGCAGCAGGCCGACGCGATCGCCAGGAGCGCGCCGACCGCGATCGCCTCAAGACGAGTGGGCAGCAGGTCCTGCGCGTCCTGGCCGAAGTAGCCGAGGAGGAGGGAGAGGGCGGTGGTCATGCCGGCGGCCCAGTAGGCGTGGTTCAGCGGACGTAGCCACAGGGCGACGGCCAGTACGGCGAAGATCAGGACGACGGAGGTCCGGCCGGTGATACCGGCGGCGGCCACCGCGGTGGCGAGCAGTGTGCCGGCGCAGGCGCCGCCCAGGCGCTCGACTCCCTTGCGTATGACGTCGGCGCGGCCGCGGTTGCCACTCGCGACCACGTACACGGTCAGGACCATCCACGGCCAGTGGTGGTCGAAGAGGAGCCGTCCGAGGGTGAAGGCAGCGGCGACGGCGGCGGCCATCTGCCACGCCATGCGGGTGCTGGGGACGGGGCGCAGCCGTGAGGCCCGTCGGGGGCGGTCCGGTTCCGGGTCGGGCTGCCAGGGGCCGAGGCGGTCGGCGGACATCTGGACCAGCCAGACACAGCCGCATGCCAGCAGCCCGATCACCGCCGACCAGCCCCAGTTCACCAGCGCGCTCTGGGCCCCGGGCGGCAGCGCGGGGCCGGGGACGACGAGCAGGGCGACCAGCGGCAACGTCATCAGCGTGCCCGCCTTCGCCGCGGCCGGGCCGAAGCGGCGGATCCAGACCGGCAGGGAGATGGCGAGGGTGAACACCGCGGCGCCGAGTGCGTAGTGGTCGGCGATCAGGTGGCCGAGCAGGGTCGCCGCACCGGCCAGGGCGGGCAGCAGGACGCAGGCGATGAGGCGACCGCGGGCGTCGGCGGTCCGTTGGGCGCGGGCCAGGGGGAGGGTCAGCGCGACCGCGAGGACGAGGACGTCCGTGTGCAGTGCGGCGGCGTCCTCCAGCCAGAGGGCGAGGGAGTAGGAGAGCAGCACGGCCGTCATGGTCAGCGCTGCTTCGTAAGCATTGCGTACGTGTTTGACGGGCATGGTGCCGATTATAGGGGTAATCGGGATGGGGGTTAGTAAGTTTTCGCTTATGATATGTGGATGGATCATCTCTTCTGCGCGGCCCAGGTCCGGCGTGGTGTCGTCAGGCTCAACCGGCGGCTGCGGCAGGAGCGGGGCGAGGGCAGCCTCAGTCCGAATCAGCTGGGGGTGCTGGGGCACTTGCGTCGGCACGGGGCGGCGACGCCCGGCGAGGTCGCGGCGGCCGAGCGGCAGCGGCCGCAGTCGTTGACCCGGGTCTTCGCCGAGCTGGAGTCGGACGGGCTGATCGCGCGGACGGCCGACAGCGCGGACCGGCGCCAGTCCGTGCTGACGCTCACCGCGGAGGGACTGCGGGCGCTGGAGCGGGACATGGCTGAGCGGGATGCCTGGCTGGCGGCGGCGCTCGGCACGTTGAACGAGACCGAGCGCGAGGTGTTGCGGCTGGCGGGGGCGCTGATGGACCGCCTTGCGGACACCGAGCCTCGGGGGACTTCGCCCGGGACGGCTGCGCCGTAGAGGCCCTTTGTCCGGAACGGTTGCGCTTCAGATGTGTCGGGGACCGCTGCGCTTCAGATGTGTCGACCGCCGTGTTTCACAAGCATTCGCTTCAGAAGCCGCCGCCGAAGTCTCCTCCTCCGCCGCCGCCGAAGTCGCCGCCACCGCCGTCCCCGAAACCGCCGCTGAAGTCGCCGGGGTCGAAGTCGGAGCCGGAGACGTCACCGCCGCCGTAACCGCCGAAGTCTCCGTAGCCGGAGCCGTAGTCGGACGCGTAGGAGGGGGTGGCCATCATGCTGCCGAGCAGGGTGCCGACGAGGAGGCCGGGGAGCAGGCCGCCGCCGAAGTAGCCGCCCGCCCAGGGGCCGTAGGCCGGGCCGGCGTCCCAGTACGGGCGGCGGCCGTAGTCGGTGTCGACCTCGCGGACCGCCGGGGCGCGGCCGTCCGCCAGACGGGCCTGGTCCGCCGCGCAGACCGGGACCTCGCGGGGAGCGCCGCCTGCCGGGGTCCAGGTCGCGTCGGCGACCGACGGGCCGTGTCGCGGGTCGAAGAAGCAGGGGGAGCGGCGCTCGGGCAGGGGCCTGCCCTCGCGACGGGCGGACAGGAGCGCGAGGGAGAAGCGGCCGTCCTCCAGGGACTGGGTGACGGCGCGTACGTCCTCCGGGCGGCGGGCCGCTGCCATGGACGATTTCGCCTGTTCGTAGGCATCGAGCGCGCGTTCGTAGTCGGCGCGCATCGCGTCGTCGGCGCCGGCCTCGGCGGGGTGGAAGTCGAGCCGGTCGAGTTCCTCGCCGAACGCGGTGATGTCCTCGTCGACGACCACGCGGAGTTTGTCCAGCGCTTCTTGTTGTTCCTGCTCTTTGCGGCGGCGGTTGCGGCGAACGAGGGTGTAGGCGCCCGCGCCGCCGGCCACGGCTACCGCGGCCACCGCGATGAGGGCGCTGGTGGAGACGCCGTTCCCGTCGGTCGAGCCCCAGCTCTTGGGGGCCGAGCCGTTGATGTTGGCCAGGGCGCGGTCCGTGAAGTTGTTCAGCTGGGTCTTCGCGGGTTCGCCCTGGACGCTGGTGACGAGGTTCTGGACGGCGGTGCGGGGCATGACCGCGGTGTCGGCGCGGGCGTCGAAGCGGGTGCCCAGTCTGATGGCGTACAGGCCTGTGATGCCGGTGTCGGTGCGGAGGTTCTGGAAGAGGTTCTGGGTGGGGAAGTCCGCGGGGAGGACGGCCACGAAGACGGGCTTGTTCGCGTTCTTGATCTTCTTGGCCAGGGTGTCGGCGTCCGCCTTGGAGAGTTGCGCGGAGGCTGCTGGGTCCACGTAGACGGGGCTCTTGCGGAGGGCTGCCGCCACTGTTCCCACGTCTGTGGTCGCGTGGGCGGCGGGTGCGGTGAGAGCGAGTGCCGTGAGGGCGGCGAGTGCCAGCGCGATCAGCAGTCCGGGGAGTCCTCGGATCGGTGCGGCCTTCATATCTCCGAAGCTACCTGAACGTGCGCAAAACTGGGCGTTGGGGCTGGTGGGGGTGGGGGGACCCGAGAGGTTCTCGCCCCGCCGCCGTGCCCTCCCCCAGCCCCTGAAGGGGCGGCGGGGGCGGGAGGGACTTGCCCCCGCCCCCGGCGCACATCAGCCTCTGGTCGTCACCTGGCTCGGTAGGCCTCCAGGAGTTTTGTCAGTGCCTGGGTGTAGTGGGCGGTCAGGAGTAGGTGGTCGGCTTCCGCGAAGGGTTTGGCGAGGGCTGGGGTGATGGTGGAGCCTGCGCTCTGCTGGACCAGGAGGCGGGCCTTGGTGACCGCGGCGCGGCCCAGTTGCGTCGAGCCGGTCCGGTCCGCCGCCCGGGCCGCGAGGGTGAGGGCCTTGAGGGTGGCCTCGCCGCCCCCGGGGACCTTCGTTTGTGTGGTCAGGCCCCAGCCGTAGGGGAACTGGGGATCGTAGGACGTGTCGCCGACGTTGATCGGGAGTTGGGTCTCCGACTTGGGCCAGGTGACGGGGAGCTGGCCGGTGAAGGCGCGCTTGCCGTACAGGACGTCCGCCACGCCGTCGCCCTCCGTGCCGGGCAGCCACGAGGCCACCAGGGCGTCGATCTGACCCAGACGGTCGCCGATGAGCTGCGGGCGGCCCGAGACGATCAGGACCGCGCACTTCATGGCGGCGCACACCTTGTCCACGGCGGCCTGGTCGGCGGGGGTCAGAGCGAGGTCGTTGCCGTTGCCCACATCGCCGACGCCCTCCGCGTAGGGAGTCTCGCCCACGACGACCACACCCACGTCATAGCCGGACGTCGGCGCCGAGGCGTCCTTCGAGTAGGTGACGTCACCGCCGGCGTTCCGCATGCCCTGCAGGATCGTCGTACCGTCCGTGTGCTTCCCGGACGCGCCCTGCCAGGTGATCGTCCAGCCGCCGGTCTGGTTGCCGAGGTCGTCGGCGTTCGAACCGGCCACGTACACCTTCTGGGACTTCTTCAGGGGCAGTACGCCGGCCGCGTTCTTCAGGAGGACCTGGGACTTGGCCGCGGCCTCGCGGGCGACCGCCCGGTGACCGGCGGAGCCGATCTGTGCCGCGCCGCTCGTGTCCGCGTACGGCTTCTCGAAGAGGCCGAGTTTGAACTTCTGGGTGAGGATGCGGGACACGGCGTCGTCGATCCGCTTCGCGCTGACGCGGCCCGCGGTGGTCTCGTCGATCAGCGTCGTACGGAAGTCCTTGTACGAGTACGGCACCATCATCATGTCGACACCCGCGTTGACCGAGGTGCGGACGTGGGAGGCGTAGTCGCCGGGGAGCTGGTCGATGGCGTTCCAGTCACTGATCACGAAGCCGTCGAAGCCCATCCGGCCCTTGAGCACGCCGTTGATCATGTCCGCGCGTGCGTGCATCTTCACCGGGCCCTGGCCGTCGCCCAGGATGTCGAGCGAGGAGTACGAGGGCATGACCGAGCCGATGCCGCGGTCGACCGCCGTCTGGTACGGGGCCAGGTGCACGGCCTCCAGCTGCTGCCGGGTGACCTTCGTGACGCCTTGGTCGATGGTGTAGGAGCCGGTCGTGGAGGAGCCGTACTCCGTGCCGCCGTCGCCCACGAAGTGCTTCGCGGTCGCCAGCACCTTGTCGTCGTCCTTCAGGTCCTTGCCGTCGCGGGCGCCCTGGAGGCCCTGGATGACCGTCTCCATGGACTTCACGAGGGCCGGGTCCTCACCGAAGGACTCGTACGAGCGGCCCCACCGTTCGTCGCGGGTCACGCACAGGCAGGGGGCGAAGTCCCACGGGATGCCGGTGGCACGGACCTCGGCGGCCGTCACCGCGCCCGCCTTCTCCGCCAGGCCCGGGTCACGGGTCGCGCCGATGCCGATGTTGTGCGGCATGATCGTCGCGCCGGTGAGGTTGTTGTGGCCGTGCACCGCGTCCACGCCGTAGATCAGCGGGATCTGGAACCGCGTGGCCTGCGCCCGGAGCTGGTAGCCGTCGATCATCTTCGCCCAGGCCGCGGGGGTGTTGGGCGTCGGCGTGGAGCCGCCGCCGGAGAGCAGCGACCCGAGGTCGTACGAGGCGATGTCGCCGCCCGCGCCGATCGCGCCGCGTTCGGCCTGGGTCATCTGCCCGGCCTTCTCCTCCAGGGACATGCGGGACACGAGGTCGGCGACCCGCTTCTTCACGGGCAGTTTCGGGTCCAGGTACGGCAGGCCGTGGGCGTCGATGACGATCTGCGGGGTCTCGGCGGGAGCCTTCGCGCCGGTGACCGTGAGCTTCAGGGGGATCGTCTCGGCGGGTTCGGCGGACTTGTCGCGCAGCGTCGGGACCTGGATGGTGCGGGTGGTGCCGGAGGTGGTGCCCGCCGGGAAGGTGATCTCGCCCTTGACCGGTGCGTAGTCCTTGCCGGGCTCGGCGGTGCCGCCCGCGCTCTCGTAGGCGACGGTCACGGGTTCGTCGATCGGGGCGGCTCCGGTGGTGGCGACGGAGAGCTTCACCGTCGCCGTCGCTCCCTCCTTCACCGGGTGGACGGCGGAGTCGGTGGTGACGGAGGCCCGCAGGGACTGGTCGGCCTTGCCGTACAACTCGACGTCGTCCATGGCGAACCAGCCCTTGACGCCGGCCGGGAGCGTGAGGGCGTACCCCCACATCTGGGTGAGGCCGAGGACCTGGTCGATGCCGCCGACGGGCTGGTAGTCCGTGCGGTAGGTGAAGTCGGTGAAGGGGATCTCGATCTGTTTCCAGCCGGTGAAGTCGTCGGTGAAGGACGTCGTCCACAGCTCGGAGGCCTCGCCGTTGGCACCGCCGTCCTTGATCTCGAAGGCGACCTTCTTGGCGTTGTTCTGACCGTCCCACCAGAAGCGGATGCCCTTGTGGGCCGACCAGTCGTGGGCCGGCTGATCGAAGGCGAAGTCGTGGGTGAAGCCGCCGTAGCCGCTGATGTCGTAGGTGCCGGTGAGGACCTCGGCGCCCTCGGGGGCGTCGGTGCGGGGGGTCAGGGCGAGCGCGGGCGGGTCGTCCGCGTCGCCGCCCCAGGTGAACAGGCCCCCGGCGGGGGGATTGGCGAAGGGGACCTCGCCCTCGAAGCGGTCGACGGGAACGGGGGCCGGTTCGTCGGCCGTGGCCGCTCCGGCCGAAAGGAGCGGCAGCAGCCCCGTGAGCAAAGCGGCGGAGGCGAGCAGGGCGGTTCTTCGCATGGACCTTCCCTCGACTCTACGTAGTCCCTGTAGTACCTGGTGATCCCTGGTGATCCCTGACTGGATGCCTGGCTGGATGCCTGACGGCGTCTCTTCCAGTTGGTCTCTTACGACTTAGATCACGGCGTGAGTTAACTGGCGTCCCGGGAGGCCGTCAAGACTTCACGTCAGAACCGGTACACGGGCAATGTGCGGCCGGATCAGGGCAGTTGTTCTTTCACGCCCTGAACGCGAGACCCCTTGACGTGGACCCGAAGCCGTCATTTACTCACGGCTCGCACGCCCCCTCCCCCACACCCAGAAGGGCGACGCGTCATGAGGAGATCCACTCGGGCGGTCCGTTTTCTTCTCGCCGGACTGCTCACCACCGCCGGACTGACCGCTGTCACGGCGGCGCCCGCGCACGCCGCGGGCGAACCCGTCACGGCCTGGCTGACCACGACGGACGACGACGGCGGACGCCATGTCGTCCGCGGGCTGCAGGCCCAGACGCCGTTCGCCTTCCAGGCCGGTACCGGTGGCAGCGGCGAGAACATCACCGTCGACGAGAACACCCGCTACCAGACCTTCACGGGCGGCGGCGCGTCCTTCACCGACACCGCGGCCTGGCTGATGAACAGCAGCGGGGCGCTGTCGGCGGCCACCCGGGACGCGACGATGCGCAAGCTGTTCTCGCCGACCGAGGGCATCGGGCTCTCGTTCCTGCGCAATCCGATGGGCGCGTCCGATCTCGCCCGGTACGGGTACACATACGACGACGTGCCGGCCGGGCAGAGCGATCCGTCGCTCTCGTCGTTCTCGATCGCGCACGATCTGGCCGACGTGGTGCCGCTGACCAAGCAGGCGCTCCAGTTGAACCCCTCGCTCACCGTGATGGCCTCACCGTGGACGGCGCCCGCCTGGATGAAGGACAGCGGGCAGCTCAACGGGGGCTGGCTGAAGTCTGAGGACTACGGGGCGTACGCCTCGTACTTCGTCAAGTACCTCCAGGCGTACCGGGACCAGGGGGTGCCGGTCTCCTACGTCACCGCGCAGAACGAGCCGACGTGCTGCTCGGGGTATCCGTCGATGAGCTGGAACGCGTCGGGGCTGGCGTACTTCACGAAGAGTGAGCTGCTGCCGAAGCTGCAGGCCGCGGGGCTGTCCACGAAGGTGCTGGCGCACGACTGGAACTGGGACGTGTACGACTCGTACGCCGCCCAGACCGTCGACGACGCGGCCGTGCGCGCGCATCCGAACTTCGGGGGGATCGCCTGGCACGGGTACGGCGGGGACGTGGGCAAGCAGACGAGCGTGCACAACCAGTACCCGGGGGTGGACGCCTTCGGGACCGAGCACTCCGGTGGCACCTGGATCGCCAACCAGCAGCGCGAGGACATGCTCAACATCGTCGACTACACGCGGAACTGGGCGAAGTCGGTGACGAAGTGGTCGCTGGCCGTCGATCAGAACCGGGGGCCGCACAACGGGGGGTGCGGGACGTGCTCCGGGCTGATCACCGTCCACAACGGGGACGGGGCGAGTGGGCAGGTCGACTACACGATCGAGTACTACACGATGGGGCAGTTGACGAAGTTCGTGCGGCCGGGGGCGCAGCGGGTGGCCTCTACGGCGAGTACGTCCGTGCCGAACGTGGCGTGGCGGAATCCTGACGGTTCCAAGGCGCTGATCGCCTACAACGACTCCTCGTCCGCGAAGACCGTGACCATCAACTGGGGTTCGCAGCACGCGACGTACTCGCTGCCGGGGAAGACGTCCGCGACGTTCACCTGGGCCGGGACGCAGGCCGGTGGAGGTGCGCAGTCGGGTTCCTTCGTGGGACTCGCGGGCAAGTGCCTCGATGTGGCGGGGGGTTCGACGGCGAACGGGACGGCGGTGCAGCTGTACGACTGCAACGGGTCGACGGCGCAGCGCTGGACGGTACAGGCCGACGGGACCGTCCAGGCGCTCGGCAAGTGCCTGGACGTGTCCGGTGGTTCCACGGCCGACGGAGCGAAGGCCCAGCTGTACGACTGCAACGGCACGAGCGCCCAACGCTGGTCGTACAACGCGTCGACCGGAGACCTCGTCCAATCGGCCGCCGACAAGTGTCTCGACGTGACCGACAACTCGTCCGCGAACGGGGCGCGGGCACAGATCTGGTCGTGCACCGGGGCGGCCAATCAGAAGTGGCATCTGCAGTGACGGGGTGACGTCGCTCGGGCAGGCGGCGAGTGACCAGCGACAAACACCGTGTCGTGGCCGGTTCCTCCCGCGGTCACGGACGGCGCCGGTTCCTCCCGCCCCCGCGTGGGAAGGGCAGGAACCGGCCGCCGGTCCTCTAGACGGGCTCGATCCACCGCCTGCCCTGCTGTTGCAGCGCCCGCATCCGCCGGTTCCTGAGCCCCTGAAGCATGTGGGTGCGGTGCTGCCCCCGGGCCGGGCCGCTCGGGAGTTCCTTGCGCTGAGTGGCGATGTCGGCGAGCAGCGACTCCAACGCCGTCACGTCCTCCCGGCCGAGATCGGACTGAAGGTAGCTGGACATCGCGAAGAAGCGGAGGACCTCGCTCACCACCTTGCGCTCGCCGTGCAGTTTCACGACCCTCGATGCGTGGCGGATCCAGTCCCGGTCGCCCATGCGGCGTACGAGCAGGACCGCCATCAGTGCCTGACCGGGTTGCTCGACGAAGTCCCGTTCCGAGAGCGCCTCGTCGGTCAGCTTCGACAACTTGCCGCTGGCCAGGGCCTGGGACAAGGCCGTGTAGGAGGAGATGACCGGGGAGAAGAGTTCGATCCGGCTCAGCAACTCGTCGAAGTCGTCCGCCGTCAGCTCCAGCCGGTCCACGGAACCCGCGAGCGCCTCTTCGAAGACCTTCCGGATCCCCCGGACCTTCCACTCGGTCGCCATCAGCGCGGCTCTGACGCCGTAGCCGTTGAGGGTCAGCTGCAAGGTCTGTCGCTTCAGGTCCAGGTCACGCACGAGTTCGCTGCTGCGCAGCACATCGGCGAGGAGGTCCAGACCCTCGGAGAACGCTTCGAAGTCGGAGCGGCTGAACGCGTCCCCGTGGCGCTCGACCTCGGCCATCGCCCGTATCGTGTCGACGTGGTCCTTCAGCTCGTCGAGCATGACCGTGAAGTCCTCGCGGACCTGCGCCGAGGGTTCGGGGGCCTCGTAGGGCATGTCGGCGGGCCAGAACTCCTCCAGCACCGCTTCCGCGTCCTCGGAGCCCCGCCACCCGTCCTTCGCCGCCCTCGCGGCGAAGAGGTCGCTGCTGCCGTCCCCCACACGACTGCGCAGTGACCGGAACATCTCGTTCACGGTCCGCAGCAGAGCCATGTCGTTGCGGCGCAGGGCGGCGGCGTGGCGGATCACCTGGCCGTGGTCCAGCGGGCCGGCCAGTACGAGGCCCCTGAGCTCGGCGGAGGAATCCAGGCGGTAGGCGGCCAGCAGCGGCCGGACCATGGGCTGGCAGAAGTAGATCATTCCGTCCCGCTGGCCCAGGATCCGCTTCGCTATGAGCGCGTCGAGGACGACGCTCGACGGCTCGGACCAGCCCAGTCCCTGGAAATACTCCAGCAGGAACCGCTCGGCCTCCATCCGTGTGAGAGCGTCCTTGCCCGACAGCATGAGGTGCTCGGTCAGGCAGGACAGGATGTCCTGCAGGTCCCGGAAGTCCAGCTCGAAACGGCGGTCGATGCTCGTGTCGCCGCGCCCCAGCAACATGCCCAGGTAGGACTCGAGAATCGCGGTGTTGTTGATGCCGTCCGTCCAGTCGCCCTGCCCGGCGAGCGAGACGAGCGCGGCCAGCATCGCCGGGGTGCGGGGCAGTCCGCCCCGGCTGAGGAGGTCGAGCATCTCGGTCACCTCGGCCTCCGGCTCCTCCGGCCGCACCATACGCACCAGGGCCCGCAGTTCGCGCCTGCCGAAGAGCCCGATGTAACGGGTCCGGACGGCCGGGCCCTCCCTGCCGATCTCCTCGCAGAGCCGGTGGCTTGCGGCCGTCCTGGAGCCGAAGAAGTAGGTGTTCTGTGGCTGCTGCGCCATGAACTTCAGCAAGTGGCGGAAGCGTTTGTCGGCACGCGGGTCAACATTGTCGACGGCCAGCGCCATCCGCGGCAGGGGGTCCCGCTTGCCGACCCCGACGCCGGCCATCGCCAACTGCTTGCGCACTTCGCGTTCGACGCCGTTGGGCCCCTGCTCCACCGCGTTGAAGTCGATGACGACGGGGGCGCACTGGGCCTCTCGCCGGTAGGCCGCGTAGGACAGCCACTGCAGGGCGCTCGTGAGGCCGCTGTATTCGTCCCCCACGATGACGAAGTGCCGGAATTCGGGCAGGCTCGTCATGAGGTCGTCGGGCTTGAGCTTGCCGCCCTCCTCGGCCTCCGCCAGGGCCAGATACTGGTCGAGCGGCACGGGCAGCAGGACGGGGGGCACCAGGAGTTCGTCCATGTCCTGCTGCCATCGGTCCGGTCCGAGAAGCAGGCTTCTCTCCCGCACTGCGTCGAGGAGCCACTCGGCGGCGAGATCCGCCGATGTCCGGGTGGCGGCCGGCTCACCGGGCGTGGTCGCACCAGGAGCGGTCACGGACCCCGGGCGGACGGGCTCCCCGAGGGTGATGTGCTGCTTCCCGCCCGAGACCACGTCGACGCCCTCGGCGAAGGCGTCCCTGCCGTCGAAATAGCTGCGCACGTGCACGGTGAAGGACTTCGGGGCGTGCGCCGGATCGGTGTCGATGACGCTGTACGCGTTCGGATGGTCGCGGGACTGGTAGAGCGAGCCGGCCGCGCTGTGCAGGAGTGAGCCGGCCGCACCGGTGACGCCGAGCGGGTCGGCCCGGTGCACATGTCCGGTACACAGCACGTCGAATCGGCCCAGTTCCCTGCTCACGTCGCGCCGGTCGAAGTCGGAGAGCCAGTCGAGCGGATGATGCATCACGGCGATCTTGAAACCCGCGTCGCCTACTCCGTCCGCGGCCGCGGCGGCCTGCCGGTCGCCCACGATGAGGTGCGCCCGGTCCGCGTCGTCCCCTTCGCCCGTGGCCCGCCAGGCGGAGGTCAGACAGGCCACGGCGACCTCGACCCCGTCCACGGTGATCCGGTGCTCGGTGACCAGCGGGGAGTGCCGCCGTACCGCGGTCCCGTCGTAGTAGTCGGCGTGGAAGGCGAGCCAGGGCTCCATGCGCTCCAGGTAGTTCGACGGGCCGTCCCCGTCGAGGAGTCGGTTGACCGCGTCCCGGCTGGTCAACCCCGCCAGCAGACCCTTTTCCTGGTACTTTTCGATTTTACTGATGTCGACGTCGTGGTTTCCCGGGGCCAGGATCAGCCGTTCCCTGTCGAGCCCGAGAGCGTCCTGGAGCGGATCGAGAAGCGCCCGGCGCGCGAAGCCGAATTCGTCCGGCTGCGCGGCGAACGCCAGGTCGCCGCTGAAGACCACCAGATCGACCGGGGTCTGCCGATGGAACTCCGTCACGTCCCGCAGAAACGCCCTCAGCAGCTTTTCCTGGTCGGCTTCCCATCGCGTTCTGGCATGCAAGTCGCTGATATGGACGATCCGCACGAAACACCCCCGTACCCCGACGACGCGTGCGCACAGTTTACGCGCGGCCGCCTTCGACGGTGGGCGACGTCGACACCAACCGCCCGCTCCGCGGGGCGACTTGAGCCGATGCCACCATGCACCGCCGCTTGCGCATACGATGCCTCTTTGCTGACGTCGGCAACACGGGCCGACTGGTCACGGCTGAAGGGCAGGGGGCATGCTCGAAAGACAGCGAGCCGCGGACATACGGGTGTCCCAACTCGCCGACCTGGACCGGTCACGGACGCGTGCGGACGTGCTGTGGGAACTGTTCCGGCACGCCGAGAGCGAGGTGATCGAGGCGATCGGCTGGTACCTGGCGCGTCGCCGCGTCCCGGCCCGCTGGTCGCGCTCACTGCGTGCCCTCACCGCGTTGCTGGGCATCGCCGGGACCCTCACACCCTTGGTCCACACGGTGAGTCCGGAGACCGTGCAGGCCGAATGGGGATTCGTCTTCCTCGCCGCCGGCGCCGGCTGCGTGCTCTTCGACCGGATTTTCGGCTTCTCCGCTTCCTGGACGCGTTACATCAGGACCGAATTGGCGTTGCAGCACATTCTCAAGAGGGCCCAGAGCGAATGGACCCAGATTTTCCTCAGGGTCACCGATTCCCCCAGCGACAAGGACCAGGCCGCGCTGCTGGGGGTGATCGAGCGTCTTCGGCTGGATGCCCAGCGCGTCATGGAGGACGAGAGTGCGAACTGGGTGGGCTATCTCGCGGAAGGGGTCGAGGAGCTGACCCGTTCCACGGCCCACCCCTCGGCGCAGCGGCCGGGGTCCGCCGGACTTCTCCGGTTGGATCGCCCGCCCGTGCGCGACCGGGGCGGTGACCCCGTGCAGAGGTCGCGCGAGACCGCCTTGTGACCCGGCGGCCGCCCCGGCCGCTGCCGGTGCGGATCTACTCGGCGGGCTCGACCCCGGCCCGCAGCAGGCCGTACGTGTACGCGTCCTCCAGCGCCTGCCAGGACGCCGCGATCACGTTCTCCGCGACGCCCACCGTGGACCACTCCCCCGCGCCGTCGGAGGTGGAGATCAGGACGCGGGTGGTGGACTGGGTGCCGTGCTTGCCTTCCAGGATGCGGACCTTGTAGTCCACGAGCTCCAGCTTGGCGAGCTGGGGGTAGATCTTTTCGAGGGCGACCCGCAGGGCACGGTCGAGGGCGTTCACCGGACCGTTGCCCTCCGCGGTGGCGACGATGCGCTCGCCCTTGGCGAAGAGTTTGACGGTGGCTTCGTTGGCGTGGGTGCCGTCGGGGCGGTCCTCGACGATCGCGCGCCAGGACTCGACCTGGAAGTACGTGCGGGCCCGTCCCTCCGCCTCCTCGCGGAGCAGGAGTTCGAAGGAGGCGTCCGCCGCCTCGTACGTGTAGCCCTTGAGCTCGCGTTCCTTGACGCGTTCCACGACGCGGCCCACCAACTCGCGGTCGCCGCCGAGGTCGATGCCGAGTTCCTTGCCCTTGAGCTCGATCGACGCGCGGCCGGCCATGTCGGAGACCAGCATCCGCATGGTGTTGCCGACCTGCTCGGGGTCGATGTGCTGGTAGAGGTCCGGGTCGACCTTGATCGCGGAAGCGTGCAGGCCCGCCTTGTGGGCGAAGGCCGAGACGCCGACGTACGGCTGGTGCGTGGAGGGGGTGAGGTTGACGACCTCGGCGATCGCGTGCGAGATGCGGGTCATCTCGCGCAGGGCGCCGTCGGGGAGGACCTTCTTGCCGTACTTCAGTTCCAGGGCGGCCACGACCGGGAAGAGGTTCGAGTTGCCGACCCGTTCGCCGTAGCCGTTCGCGGTGCACTGGACGTGGGTCGCGCCCGCGTCGACGGCGGCCAGGGTGTTGGCGACCGCGCACCCCGTGTCGTCCTGGGCGTGCATGCCGAGCCGGGCGCCGGTGTCGGCGAGGACCGTGGCGACGACCGCCTGGACCTGGGCGGGGAGCATGCCGCCGTTGGTGTCACAGAGGATGACGACGTCGGCGCCCGCCTCCCAGGCCGCGCGGACGACCGCCTTCGCGTACTCGGGGTTCGCGCGGTAGCCGTCGAAGAAGTGCTCGCAGTCGACGAAGACCCGGCGGCCTTGCGCGCACAGGTGGGAGACCGTGTCGCGGACCATCTCCAGGTTTTCGTCGAGGGTGGTGCGCAGTGCGAGTTCGACGTGGCGGTCGTGCGACTTGGCGACCAGGGTGATCACCTGGGCGCCGGAGTCGAGAAGGGCCTTGACCTGCGGGTCCTCGCTCGCCTTGCCGCCCGCGCGGCGGGTGGCGCCGAACGCGACCAGCTCGGCGTGCTTGAAGTCGATCTCCTGCTGGGCGCGGGCGAAGAACTCGGTGTCGCGCGGGTTGGCGCCGGGCCAGCCGCCCTCGATGAAGCCCACCCCGAAGTCGTCCAGGTGCCGTGCGATGGCCAGCTTGTCCGCCACGGTGAGGTTGATGCCCTCACGCTGCGCGCCGTCGCGCAGGGTCGTGTCGAAGACGTGGAACGAATCGTCGAGCTCGCTGGTTTCGGTCATGGTGTTCGGCTCCTGATGTTGGATCTCGGTCTGTACCGGAATGACCGGCTCCACCGTCCTCCAATGATCCCTCGCGCTCCCTTCCCGGCTTGAGGTGGGCCAGGAAAACGAAAAACCTCTCGCGGGTGCGAGAGGTCTGCGCGCGGGTCGAGGACGACGATGTCCGCCCGTACGTGGTGGTACGTGGCGGTCACTGCGGACCGGCGCGCCTGCTGCCAATAATCATGGCGAACGAGAGCACGGGGGCAGTCTGGCACATACCGCCCCCGTGCTCACGGGTTGTCTCAGGATGCGAGCCGCGCCCTGGGCTCCGAGGAGGGTTCCTGGCCGGTGCCGACCCGGTCGAGATCCCGCCGCTCTTCACCTTCGCGGTGGGCTCGGGCCGGCGGCCGACGCGGTCGGAGAGGCGTCCCGCGAGCGCGCCCACGATGAAGGGGACGCGCGCCGGCCCCAGCTGTGCGGCGCGGCGTCGGACAGGGTGCGCTGGAGGATGATCTGCGGGCCGAGGCCGAGGATCTGGCCCGCGGCCATCGACACGTACTGGAAGCTGGAGACGAAGCCGCGCCGCTCGAGGGCGGAGGCCTCGGTGAGGTAGGTGGCGCCGGCCGCGTACACGAACCAGTCGAACCACTCCGCCATGTTGCCCGCCGAGCCGGCCCAGATCTTCTTCCAGTGCTCTCGTCGCGTGAGTGCCTTGAGCCGTAACGTGCCCGCTGATCACTGCCGCGACAAGGGCGCCTCACGTCTTGTTCATTGCGTTCATCACGTTCGCCCCGCGTCGGACGCCGCGTCGGACGGTTCGCCCGCGCCGGTGAGCGCGAGCAGACCGAGTGACGGTCAGCTCAGGGATTCGTCCAGAAACTCCCTTACGTGGCGCAGGATCCGCTCTCTGTCCGTGCCGCGCAGTCCGATCGCCACATGGATGGAGAAGCCGTCGAGGAGGGCCCGCAGCCGGGCGGCGCAGCGGTCCGGGTCGACCGGCCGGAACTCGCCGCGCGAGACACCCTCGGCGAGCAGCGCGACCAGGTCGCGGTGCCAGGCGCCCTCGATGGCGACCTGCCGCTCGCGGGCGGCGTCGTCGGCGTTCTGCGAGCGGTTCCAGACCTCCAGCCAGAGCGTCCAGTGCGGGTCGCGGTGGCCGTCGGGGACGTACAGGTCGACATACGCGTCGAGCCGCTCACGGGCGGTGCCCCGGGCGGCGAGCAACCGGCCGCGCTCGGCGCCGAGCCGCCCCTCGCTCCACTCCAGGGTCTGCAGCAGCAGTTCGTCCTTGGAGTGGAAGTAGTAGAGGAGATGACCGCTGCTCATGCCGACCTCGCGGCCGAGCGCCGCCATGGTGAGCTTCTCCAGACCGCGCTCGGCGATCATGTCCATGGCGGCTGCCAGCACGTCCTCGCGCGGAGGCGCGTTCTTCCTCCGCGGCGTGCTGTCCCCTGCCACGTGCGACTCCTGGTTCAGATCCTCGGCTGCTGCTGGGTGATGCAGTGGATGCCACCGCCTCCGGCAAAGATCGTACGTGCGTCCACCAGTGTCACCGTCCGCTCGGGGAAGAGCCGTCGGAAGATGCCGGCCGCGAGCTCGTCGCGCGGGTCGTCGAAGCCGCACAGGACCACGCCGCCGTTGCAGAGGTAGTGGTTGATGTAGGAGTAGTCGGCCCAGTGGCCGTCGGCCTCCAGGATCGTCGGGGCCTGGACCTCGACGACCTCCAGGCGGCGCCCGCGGGCGTCGGTCGCGGCCTGGAGCAGGCCGATGACCTCCTTGGTCACCTCGTGGTCGGGGTGCGCCGGGTCCGGCTGGGAGTGCGCGACCACGACTCCGGGGCGGGCGAAGGCGGCCACGATGTCGACATGGCCGAGCGTGCCGAAGCCGTACGGGGGGTAGTCGCCGGTCAGCCCGCGCGGCAGCCAGATCGCCTTGCGGGTGCCCAGGTGGGCGTGGATCTCCGCCTCCACCTGCTCGCGCGTCCAGTCGGGGTTGCGCTCGGCGCCCAGCTGCACGGTCTCGGTCAGGAGCACGGTTCCCTCGCCGTCGACGTGGATCGCACCGCCCTCGTTGACCAGCTTCGAGGCGTACGTCTTCGCCCCCGCGAGGTCCGAGACATCCGCGCCGATCTTGGCGTCGTGCTCCCAGCGGGCCCAGCCCTGCGCGCCCCAGCCGTTGAACGTCCAGTCCACGGCGGCCAGTTCGCCCTTCCCGTTGGTGAGGAAGGTGGGGCCGATGTCACGCATCCAGGCGTCGTCGAGTTCGCGTTCGACGGTGTCGACGTCCGGGCCGAGCAGCGCCCGGGCCGCCTGCGACTGGCCCGGCCCGCACACCACCGTCACCGGTTCGAACCGGCGGATCGCGCGCGCCACCGCCGCCCAGGCCGCACGCGCCTCGGCGAGGTCGTCGGGGTTGTCGAAGGTGGGGTTGGGGCCCGGCCACGCCATCCAGGTGCGCTCGTGCGGGGTCCACTCGGCGGGCATCCGGAAACCGTCGGCGGCAGGGGTCATGACGTGCACCTTCATCAGAGGAAGTAGAGGCGGTTGAGGGAGACCGAGTCGGCGGGCTCGGAGCGCAGCGGGTCACCGTCGAGGGTGACCAGGCCGGTGCGCTGGTCGACGTCGACGGATCCCGTACGGGAGTTGAGGCGCAGGTCGGCGGGGCCGATCCCGCGGGTGCCGCGCACGGCGACCCGGCGCCGGCGCGTCGGCATGAGGTCGTTGCCCTGGTCGAGCGCGGCCTGGGCGACGAAGGCGACCGAGATCTCGGCGGGCGTCGCGCCGTGCGCCCCGAACTGCGGCCCCAGGACGAGCGGTTCGCAGGTGTCCGTGGCGGCGTTCGGATCGCCGACGACGCCGTACGCCGGGAAGCCGGACTTGAGGACGAGCTGCGGCTTGGCGCCGAAGAACTCCGGGCGCCACAGGACGATGTCGGCGAGCTTGCCGACCTCGATCGAGCCGACCTCGTGGGCGAGCCCGTGCGCGATGGCCGGGTTGATGGTGAGCTTGGCCATGTAGCGCAGGACGCGTTCGTTGTCGTGGTCCACGTCCGCCGGGGCGCCGCGCTCGGCCTTCATCTTTCCGGCCATCGCGAAGGTGCGGCGCACGGTCTCGCCCGCGCGCCCCATGCCCTGTGCGTCCGAGGAGGTGATTCCGATCGCGCCCAGGTCGTGCAGCACGTCCTCGCCACCCATGGTCCCGGCGCGGATCCGGTCGCGGGCCATGGCCGCGTCGCCGGGCAGGTCGGTCTTCAGGTCGTGGACGGAGACGATCATGCCGTAGTGCTCGGCGACCGCGTCCCGGCCGAAGGGCAGGGTGGGGTTGGTGGAGGAGCCGATGACGTTCGGGACCCCCGCCATCTTCAGGACGTTCGGCACGTGACCGCCGCCGCAGCCCTCGATGTGGAAGGCGTGGATGGTCCGGCCTTCGAGGACGCGCAGGGTGTCCTCGACCGACAGGCATTCGTTCAGCCCGTCGCTGTGCAGGGCGACCTGGACGTCGTGCTCCTCGGCGACGCGCAGCGCGGTGTCGAGGGCGCGGGTGTGGGCGCCCATGTCCTCGTGCACCTTGAAGCCGCTCGCGCCGCCCTCGGCCAGGGCCTCGACGAGGGGGGCGGCGTCGGAGGACGAACCCCGGCCCAGGAAGCCGATGTTGACCGGCCAGGCGTCGAAGGCGTTGAAGGCGTGGCGCAGCGCCCAGGGCGAGTTGACGCCGACGCCCCACACCGGCCCGAACTCCTGGCCGATGATCGTGGTGACGCCGGAGGCGAGCGAGGCCTCCATGATGCGCGGCGACAGCAGGTGCACGTGGGTGTCGACGGCTCCGGCGGTGGCGATCAGTCCCTCGCCCGAGACGATCGACGTCCCCGTACCGACCACCACGTCGACCCCGTCGAGGGTGTCGGGGTTCCCGGCCCGCCCTATCGAGCAGATCCGCCCCTCGCGGATGCCGATGGAGACCTTGCGGATCCCCTGGGCCGCGTCGATCACCACTACGTTGCTGATGACGACGTCGCAGGTCTCGCGGACGGCGGCGGCCTTGAGGTGCAGTCCGTCACGGGCGGTCTTGCCGAAGCCGGCGAGGAACTCGTCGCCGTAGCGCTGGGCGTCGGACTCGACGCGGATGGTCAGCCCCGAGTCACCGAGGCGGACGCGGTCGCCGGCGCGGGGGCCGTGGGTGGCCGCGTACTCGTAAGGATTCATCGCGGCTCAGCTCCCTGGATTTCCCCGGTGTCCCCGCCGTCTCCGGCACTCCCGACGCCCCCGGCCCCGAGGTATCCGCAGGCGGCGGCCCTGCGCAGGGCCTCTTCCCTGGCCCCGGGCGCGTCCAGGGGCCCGTCGACCAGTCCCGCGAAGCCGATGGCGATCCGCTCACCGCCGATGGGCAGCAGCCCGACCTCGATGCTCTCCCCCGGTCCGAAGCGCACGGAGGACCCGGCGGGGACCGCGAGCCGCATCCCGTAGGCCGCCGCCCGCGGGAAGTCGAGCCGCGGGTTGGTCTCGAAGAAGTGGAAGTGCGAGGTGACGGAGACGGGCACGGTCGCGGTGTTGGTGACCGTCAGCCGGACGACCGCGGCGGGCTCGGCGTGCGCCGGTCCCGGCAGCAGCGCGCCCGGCGCCCGCTCCCCCAGCCCGCCCCCGAGGGGGTCGCTGACGACCGCGAGCCGGGACCCGTCGTCGAAGACGGCCTCGACGTGCACCTCGGTGACGACGTCGGCGACGCCCGGCAGGACGTCGTCCGGGCCGAGCACCGCCCGGGCCGCCGCGATCGCCTCGGCGAGCCGGCGCCCGTCCCGGGCCGCCTCGCACACGGTGTCCGCGATGAGGGCGGTCGCCTCGGGAACGTTCAGCCTGAGGCCCCGGGCCCGGCGGGCACGGGCCAGCTCGGCGGCCCCGAAGAGCAGCAGCCGGTCACGTTCCGTGGGGGTCAGTCTCATGTCCGGGCACCTCCTTGCCTTCCTCGATTTAGAGCACCACTCTAAACGCGAGATTCATGGAACGGAAACATTGACATCCAGAATATGGTCACAGACATTGAACGTCGCTCTAACTCTCAGGCGGCCGTCGAAGGAGACCAGCCATGCCGATCGAACAGCGCGGAGTCGACACCATCCCCGACGAGGAACGGACCAGCGGGCCGGGGGACCTCGTCTCGATCCTGCTGGGGTCGAACCTCTGTCTGGGCGTGATCATCTTCGGCTGGCTGCCACCCTCCTTCGGGCTCGACTGGTGGTCGTCGGTGAGCGCGATCGTGGCGGGCACGGTGATCGGCACGGCGCTCACCGCACCGCTCGCGCTGGTGTCGCTGCGCACGGCGACGAACCTCTCCACCTCCTCCGGCGCCCAGTTCGGCGTACGCGGACGGCTGGTCGGCTCGGTCGTCGGGCTGCTGCTGGCCCTCGGCTACACCGCGCTGACCGTCTGGATCGGCGGCGATGTGATGGTGAGCGTGCTCGGCCGCCTGTTCGGGCTGCCGGCGAACGGACTGTCGTACGCCGTCGTGTACGCCGTCCTCGCCGCCGCCACCGTCGCGGGCGCGGTGTACGGCTACCGCGTGCTGCTCGCGATGTCCCGGGTCCTCGCGGTCGGCATGACCGCGCTCCTCGCGCTCGGTGTGCTCGCCTACGCGCCGCACTTCACCACCGCCGCGCTCCCGGAGACCGGCGGCTATCTGCTGGGCTCGTTCTGGCCGACCTGGCTGCTGGCGGCGGTCGCCGCGGGCCTGTCCGGACCGATCGCGTTCATCACCCTGCTCGGCGACTACACGCGCTACATCTCCCCGTCCCGGCACTCCTCCCGTACGGTCCTGCACGCCACCTGGCTGGGCCTGATCGCCGGGCTGCTGGTCCCGCAGCTCTTCGGCACCTTCACGGCGTACGCGGCCCGCGCGGCCCTCGACTACGCGGGGCCGCTGGTCTCCGCCTCCCCCACCTGGTACCTGGTCCCGCTGCTGCTCGCCGCCTCCGCGGGGTCGGTCGGCAACGCGGGCCTGATGCTGTACTCCATGGGCCTGGACCTGGACGCGATCCTGCCGAAGGCCTCGCGCGCCCGGGCCACGCTCACGGTCGCCGTCGTCGCCACCGTCTGTGTCTTCGTCGGCCACTACGCCTGGAACGCGCAGTCCGCGATGACGTCCTTCGTCCTTCTCCTGACCGCCATCGGCACCCCGTGGGCGGTCATCACCCTCATCGGCTTCGCCCGCTGCCGCGGAATCTACGACCCGGACGCCCTCCAGGTCTTCAACCGCCGCTCCCGGGGCGGGATCTACTGGTACCGCGCCGGCTGGAACGTCCAGGCGACGGTGGCCTGGGCACTGGGCGCGTTCGCCGGCCTCCTCGCCGTCTCCCTCCCGTCGTACCAGGGACCGCTGCTGTCCCTCACCGGTGGAGTGGACTGCAGCTTCGTCCTGTCGGGCCTGGTCGGCGGCCTCGTCTACGTGGCCCTCTCGCCGAAGCGGGCGTCACACCGGGTCGAGGCCGGGCAGGAACTGGCTCGCGCCGAAAGCGGGCTTTAGGTCGCTGAACCAGGTGGCGTTCTCGTCGTACGCGGCGAAGAACGGGCGGCCCACCAGCTCCGGGTCGCGGGCCTGGATGAGGTGGAGCACGAAGACCTTCTCACCGGCCACCTCCGTGATCCCGTCCACGCACACCTTGCCCGGCATCGCCGACATGACCGGGCCGCGCACGGTCCGCGCGAGTCCGGACACCTGGGCGTAGGCGTCACGGAAGATCTGGTGACCGCGGGCGAGCGGCACCCCGAAGTAGCCCTGCGGGCCGGTGTCCCGCTCCACGAACTGGTAGTACGGCACCGCCCCCAGCGCGGTCGTCTCGTTCCACAGCCCGGCCCACGCCTCGGCGCTGTCGTTGATGCCCCTGACCAGCGGCCCCTGACAGCGGATCACGGCACCCGTGTCACGCACCCGGCGCATCGCCTCCCGCACCACCGGGGGCCGCAGCTCCTGGGGATGGGTGAAGTGGGCCATCAGCGCGAGGTGGCGGCCGCTCGCGACGACCTTCTCGAACAGGCGCAGCACGTCGTCGGCGTCGCGGTCGGTGAGGAAACGGTATGGCCAGAAGGCGAGCGACTTGGTGCCGATGCGGATCGACTGGACCGACTCGATCTCCAGGAGCGGTTCGACGTAGCGGCGCAGCACCTCGGTGCTCATCACCATCGGGTCGCCGCCCGTGATGAGCGCGCTGGTGACCTCCGGGTGAGCGCGCAGATAGGCGGATGTGGTGGCGATGTCGTCGGTGGCGATGCGCAGGTCGGACTCGCCGACGAACTGGGGCCAGCGGAAGCAGTACGTGCAGTAGGCGTGGCAGGTCTGGCCCTGGCGCGGGAAGATCAGCACCGTCTCCGGGTACTTGTGCTGGAGGCCGGTGAGGCGCTGCCCCTCGTGCACGGGAACGTTGGCGTCGAGCTGGCCGGAGGGATGCGGGTTGAGCTTCATCCGGATCTCGTGGGCCGCGCGCAGCACGTCGGCCTTCGGGGCGTCCCGCGCCAGCAGCTCCGCCATCTGCTTGAGGTCGGGCTCGGGCAGCATCTCGGCCTGCGGGAACGTCAGCCGGAAGATCGGATCGTCGGGCACGGCCGACCAGTCGATCAACTCGTCGACCACGTAGGCGTTCGTACGGAACGGCAGGACGGCCGCCACGGCCCGCAGGGCGAGTCGCTCGGCGGGCGGCAGGGACACACGCCGCAGCAGGCCGTCCAGGTCACGGGGCGTGAAGGCGCGAAAGCGGGGGCTCGGGTGCGAAGACCGGGAGCTGGTGTCCGGAGACCGGAGGCTCAGGTGCGCGGAGCCGGGTCTCGCGGGCTGAGCGGGGTGGAGCGCTGAACTCATAGGTGCCGGTGCCTCTATTCCGTGACCAGAACCGGCGGCCGCAACTCGACGAAGGCGGCCGCCGACGCATCGTACTTCTCCGCGAAGTGCTGCATGAGCAGCCGGTGAAGCTCACTTTCGTCGTCGACGACGATCAGTTCGTGCGCGCCCCGCACGCCCAAGGCCTCGCTGTACGCGGAGAGTTGATCGAGGCGATGGCGGGCCATGTACGACACGAGGTCGTGCCCGGCGACGTACACACAGTCGTCCACATAGACGAAGCGACAGCTGAACTCCCGGCGGCCGTCGGTCGCGTCGACCAGGGTCACCGGCAGATGGGTGAACCGCTCCATCCGCTTGCTCTGCTGCCACAGTTCATCGAAGCGTTGTTCGACGAAGGTGCCGAGCGGGGAGCGGACGGCGACCTCCAGCTGGACTCCCTCACCGGAGAGACGCCCGACGGTCAGGAAGGAGACCAGGGAGCGCTCGTCCCAGCGGTAGAGGGTCACGCCGGGGGACGTGGAGCAGAGGCGTACTTCGAGGAGCTGACGGGAGTTCTCGTCGAGCCGGAGCGCGAACCGGTCCAGCGTGCGCAGGTTGCGCATGATGTCCCGGCGGATGTCGGCGCTCTGCTCGCCCAGTTCACGGCCACGCAGGATGACCGCGAGGGAGTCGGGGTCGAGGAGGAGGATCTGTACGCGGGCGCCGTGCCCGGTGGCCGCCTTGATGCCGCGGAAGAGGCGCTCGGAGAACTGCGGGCCGAAGACGCTGGAGAAGGTGTCGAGGACCTTCACGTTCGAGGTCGAGCCGTAGACCTGGGCGCTGAACCACTCGTAGTCCAGCCGGGTGTGTTCGCGGACCCGGCCCTCCTGGGCGCGGCTGATCAACGGGCCGATCACGAAGACGGTGACGACGACGCCGACGATGTCGGTGCCGAGGTTGAGGGTGAGGTTCTCCTCGTAGTTGTCCATCCGCGAGCTGCTCCAGAGGAGGAGGGCCGCGACGGCGGCGAGCAGGACGAGGACCGTGAGGCTCTGGGGGCGGCGTGGGGTGCGTAAGGTGCGCAGCAGCCAGC
Organism: Streptomyces olivochromogenes; assembly: GCF_001514115.1. Lineage (GTDB taxonomy): Bacteria > Actinomycetota > Actinomycetes > Streptomycetales > Streptomycetaceae > Streptomyces > Streptomyces olivochromogenes. The sequence goes on along the minus strand of NZ_KQ948457.1, from coordinate 192,834 downwards.
GCAGTCGTGGTATCGGCGACCCTGCGCTCACCTGCGCTCCCTCCGTGGCCGTGCGGGCACACGGGAGGGCGGCACGCTCCCCCCGTGGAATCTGTGGATACCCGTGTCGCGGAGCCGCTACGCGTCGAACGAACCGCCGGTCCCCGCACTCCCGTTGGGGAGAGAGGGACCGGCGGGAGGCGTGGGTCGCCGTGGCCCGACGGGCGCGCGAGGCGCGCGGGACGCCCTAGCCCAGCGGGTGCATCCAGCCGTGCTTGTCCGCGTTGATGCCGCGCTGGATGTCGAGGAGCGCCTCGCGCAGCTTCAGGGTGACCTCGCCGGGCTCGTCGCCGGACTGCCGCCACTCGGTGCCGGTGCGCTTGACCGTGCCGACGGGGGTGATGACCGCGGCCGTGCCGCAGGCGAAGACCTCCGTCAGGGTGCCGTTCTCCGCGTCGCGCTGCCACTGGTCGATGGAGACGCGGCCCTCCTCGGAGGTGTAGCCGAGGTCGCGGGCGACGGTGAGGAGGGAGTCGCGGGTGACGCCCTCCAGGATGGAGCCGGTGAGGGAGGGGGTGATGATCCTGTCCCCGTACACGAAGTACAGGTTCATGCCGCCGAGCTCCTCGATCCACTTGTGCTCGACCGCGTCGAGGTAGCAGACCTGGGCGCAGCCCTGCTCGGCGGCCTCGGCCTGGGCGAGGAGGGAGGCCGCGTAGTTGCCGCCGGTCTTGGCGTCGCCCATGCCGCCGGGGACGGCGCGGACGTGGTCCTCGGAGACCCAGATGGAGACGGGCTTGACGCCGCCGGGGAAGTAGGCGCCGGCCGGGGAGGCGATGACCAGGAAGAGGTACTCGTTGGCGGGCTTCACACCCAGGCCGACCTCGGTCGCGATCATGAACGGGCGCAGGTACAGGGACTCCTCGCCACCGTGGGTGGGGACCCAGGCGGTGTCCTGCTGGACCAGCACGTCACAGGCCTCGATGAACGTCTCCACGGGCAGCTCCGGCATGCCGAGCCGACGGGCGGAGGCCTGGAAGCGCCGGGCGTTCTTGTCCGGGCGGAAGGTGGCGGCGGAGCCGTCGGGCTGGCGGTAGGCCTTGAGGCCCTCGAAGATCTCCTGCGCGTAGTGCAGGGTCATGTTCGCGGGATCGAGGGAGAGCGGGCCGTACGGGACGAGCTGGCCGTCGTGCCAGCCGCGGCCCTCGGTCCACTTGATCGTCACCATGTGATCGGTGAAGTGGCGGCCGAACCCGGGGTTGGCGAGGATCGCCTCGCGCTCCGCCGCGGAGCGGGGCTGCGAAGAGGGCTTGAGCTCGATCGTGGGCGTCGTCATGTGGTTGTCCTTCACCGGTTGTGTGTGACGGGCCGCGCTCACGCCCGTACTGCCAGTGGCCAGTACTAGGACGTCCGAGCATTCCCTCATTCCCGCGGCTCCGCGTTCGATTATCGCGCGCGCGAAGCCGTGGACGAAACGGGGTGAAGACGGCCCAGGGGTTACCCAGGGGTTGTTGATGGTGGCACCCGGCGAGGGCATAGGAAAAGCCGCCGGGTGCGGATGCGACCCGGCGGCTCCTACGAGACGTAAGTAACCCGGCGGGTCAGCCGGCTACTCGTACGGCGAGCGCGTCGCCGATTTCCTCGGTGCTGCGGGCGGGCTTGCCCACGCGCTCGGCGAGGTCGGCCGAGACGGCGTCCTCGATGCGGGCGGCCTCGGCCTCGTAGCCGAGGTGGCGCAGCAGGAGGGCGACGGACAGGACGGTGGCGCTGGGGTCGGCCTTGCCCTGGCCCGCGATGTCGGGCGCCGAGCCGTGCACGGGCTCGAACATCGAGGGGAACTCGCCGGAGGGGTTGATGTTCCCGCTCGCGGCGACGCCGATGCCGCCGGAGACGGCCGCGGCGAGGTCGGTGATGATGTCGCCGAAGAGGTTGTCGGTGACGATCACGTCGAAGCGCGCGGGGTCCGTGACGAGGTAGATCGTCGCGGCGTCCACGTGGATGTAGTCCGTGGTGACCTCGGGGAACTCCTCGGCCACCTTGTTGAAGACGTTCGTCCAGAGGTGACCGGCGAAGGTCAGCACGTTGTTCTTGTGAACCAGCGTCAGCTTCTTGCGCGGGCGGGCCTGGGCGCGGGCGAAGGCGTCACGGACGACACGCTCGACACCGAAGGCCGTGTTGACGGAGACCTCGGTGGCGACCTCGTGCTCGGTGCCCTTGCGGATCGTGCCGCCGTTGCCCGTGTACGGGCCCTCGGTGCCCTCGCGGACCACGACGAAGTCGATCTCCGGCTGGCCGGCCAGCGGGGTGGCGACACCCGGAAGGAGCTTCGACGGACGCAGGTTGACGTGGTGGTCGAAGGCGAAGCGGAGCTTGAGCAGGAAGCCGCGCTCCAGGACGCCGGACGGGACCGAGGGGTCGCCGATCGCGCCGAGCAGGATCGCGTCGTGCTGCTTGAGGGCGTCGAGGTCGGCCTCGGTGAGGGTCTCACCGGTGGCGTGGTAGCGCTTGGCCCCGAAGTCGAACTCCTTGGTCTCCAGCTTCACATCCTGCGGAAGGACGGCGGAGAGCACCTTCAGCCCCTGGGCCACGACCTCCTGGCCGATGCCGTCACCGGGGATCACTGCGAGATTGATGCTGCGAGACATGAAGGCACCGTACTCCGTGTCCCATGGAATGACACGAGCTGTCCGCCATACGGACGCGTTCGAGGTGTAGCGGAACGTTTCTTCGACGTACGTTCACCCCTACGTACGGCGGGCGTTGGGACTTCCTGGGAAGTTCACCAGCATGGACCTTCCCGACTTCGGCATTCCGCAGCAGCTCGCGAGCCGGATGAGCATGGCGGAGCAGTACGAGTACCTGCGTACGAAGCTCACACGGCGCCGCGCCCTGGTGTCGGCGGGCGCGTTCGCGGGCGGCGCGCTGCTGGCCGGCTGCTCGTCCTCGTCGGGGACGGTGACGCCCGGCTCCGCCCCGAGCGCGGGCGTCACCGGGCGGGTGCACGGTTCCGTCGTCACCCCGTTCGGCCGCCACCTCGCCTTCGGCGCCGACCCGAAGACCCAGATGCGGGTCTCCTGGCAGGTGCCGCTCGCGGTCCGGAGGCCGTATCTGCGGGTGGGCACACATCCCGGACAGCTGAGCCGGAAGATCGCGGCCGAGGTCCGCGCCCTGCACACGCCGGGGGTCACGGGCGTGCGGCTGGCCCTGGACCAGTACTACGTACACGCGGCCCTGGACGGTCTGCGGCCCGGCACGACGTACTACTACGGCGTCGGCCACGACGGCTTCGACCCGGCCTCACCGGCGCACAGGTCGACCGTCGGCTCCTTCCGTACGGCGCCCGCGAACCCGGAGAAGTTCGTGTTCACCGCCTTCGGCGACCAGGGCGTCAGCTCGGCCGCGCTCGCCAACGACAAGGTGCTGCTGCGCCAGAAGCCCGCCTTCCACCTCCACGCGGGTGACATCTGCTACGCGGACGGGACCGGGCGCGGCAAGAAGTCGGACGGGTTCGACCCCGGGTACTGGGATCTGTTCCTCAAGCAGACCGAGCCGGTGGCGAAGTCGGTGCCGTGGATGGTGACGACCGGCAACCACGACATGGAGGCCTGGTACTCGCCGGACGGCTACGGCGGCCAGGCGGCCCGCTTCTCCCTCCCGGACAGCGGCTTCGACCCGCGGACGGCACCGGGCGTCTACTCCTTCACCTACGGCAACGTCGGCGTCGTGGCGCTGGACGCGAACGACGTGTCGTACGAGATTCCCGCCAACCAGGGCTACACGGGCGGGAAGCAGACGAAGTGGCTGGACAGGAAGCTGGGCGAGCTGCGCTCCTCGGCGGCGGTGGACTTCATCGTGGTCTTCTTCCACCACTGCGCCTATTCGACGTCCGCGCACGCCTCCGACGGCGGGGTGCGCGCGGCGTGGCTGCCGCTGTTCGCCAAGCACCAGGTGGACCTGGTGATCAACGGGCACAACCACGTGTACGAGCGGACGGACGCCGTCAAGAAGGGTGCGGTGGGCCGTGCGGTGCCGGTGGGCGGCTCGACGGATCCGACGCGGGACGGGATCGTCTACGTCACCGCGGGCGGCGGCGGCAAGGATCTGTACGGCTTCCCGTCGGGCGTGAAGGACAGCTACGAGGGGCACGTCGGCCGCCACGAGTCCGTGAGCAGCTTCCACTGGACCAAGTCGCAGGACCAGCAGCGGGAGACGGTGGAGTGGTCCCGGGTGCGGTACGCCGGCTTCTCCTTCCTCTCGGTGGAGGCGGAGGCGGGCACGGCGCCCCGGCTCAAGGTGTCGGCACTCGCGGAGAGCGGCAGGCGCATCGACCACTTCGAGGTGCGGCGCGGTCGCTGAGCACACGGCGACGGCCGAGCACTCCGGGGTGCGGCGCGGGGCGTGGACCCCGCGCCGCACCCCGTGCGGGTGCGGCTCCCGGTACGAGGGTGGTGTGGTGCGGGCGGGTCAGTGACCCGTCTCGCCGCCGTTGTCCCTGCGGTCGAGGGCGCGCTGGAGGGCGGCGGCCGCGTTCTTGCGGTCGGACTCGCTGGTGCGGGACACGTGGCGGACTCGGCGGACAATCGTCTCGGCCATGATGGATCGACTCCTTGCCTCCGGAAAGCGGCCCGGAACGGACCACCGGAAGTGCGATGAGGGAGGGATACGAGACTCCCCCACTGCCTTAAGGGCGTGGGCGGGGCCTTGGCCGGGGAGCGGTGCCGCAGGGGTTGCCTGCCAGGGGCTCCGGCTCACGACCGCCATTCGCTTGGTCTAGCGAGACGTTCGGCTCCTACAAAACTAAGCGAGGAAGGGGCATCTGTCTCCACAGTTAGTCGGACTTCCTACTATCTGAGACGGTCGATTGGGTCACACGGCCCTGAGCTGGGACAACAGTGCGCGCGGCATCGCCCGCCGCCGGGTGCAGCCGCAGGGCGCCCGCCGTCGGAACGAGACACAGCACGCCGAGAACCACGAACGCGACGGCATACGCCGAGCGCGTGCCGTCCGTCAGCGCCGCGCCCCCGCGCAGCGCGACGGCGGTGACGGCCACGCCGAGTCCCGCGGCCAGTTGGTGAGAGGTCGCGAAGAGGGCGTTGGCGTCGCGCAGCCGCTCCGGCGGGGTCTCGCTGAAGGCGATGGTCGCGTAGCCACTGAGGCCGACCGAACGGGCGACACCGGAGAGCACCGCGACGACCGCGATCACCGCGACCGGTGTCCCCCGCGTGAACAGCGCGCAGGCCGCGGTGGTGACCGCGAGCCCGAGCGTGGAGACGATCAGCAGCGGACGGAAGCCGAAGCGGTTGATCAGATACGTCGTCGCGGGCTTGACCCCGATGTTCCCGACGAAGACGAACAGCACCACCGCGCCCGACTTCACCGCGCTCCAGCCGAACACCTCCTGGAAGAGCAGCGGAAGGAGGAAGGGCAGGGCGGCGACGACCGCCATGTAGAGCGAGCCGTCGAGCGCCGACGCGCGGAAGGACTGGACGTCCAGGGTGCGCAGGTTGACCAGCGGTTGCGGGGTGCGCAGCAGATGCCGTACGGCCGCGGTGAGCGCCACGGCGGCGATCGCGCCGGCCGCCACCGTCCGCGCCGGAGCACCTCCGGTCGGGGCGGAGAGCAGGTGCGCGGTCCAGGTCAGGGCGGCGAGACCGGTACAGGTGAGCAGGGTGCCGACGAGGTCCAGCGGGGGTGTCTCGTCCCGCGGGGCCGGTGCGATGAGGCGGCGCGCGACGAGCAGGGCGACCACGCCGAGGGGCACGTTCAGCAGGAAGATCCAGTGCCAGGAGGCGTACGTGGTGATCAGGCCCCCGAGCAGGGGCGCGAGCACCGGGGCGACGAGGCCGGGCCACACGATGTACGCGACCATGCGCGGCAGTTCCCGCTTGGCGGTGCCGGTCAGGACGACGAGCCGTCCGACCGGCACCATCATGGCGCCGCCGACACCCTGCAGCACACGGGTGCCGACGAGCACGCCGAGGTTCGGGGCGAACGCGCAGGCCAGGGAGGCGAGGGTGAAGACCGTGATCGCGGCGAGGAAGACCCGGCGCGGCCCGAAGCGCGCGGTGAGCCAGCCGGAGAGGGGGATGAGGACGGCGAGGGTGACGAGGTAGGCGGTGATGACCAGGCCCACGGAAGTGGGGGCGGTGTGCAGGTCCCGGGCTATCTGCGGAGCCGCGGTCGACACGATCGTGCCGTCCAGCATCTCCATGAAGAAGCAGCCCGCGACGAGGAGCGCGGTCGCGGTGCCGCGCGGCTGAGAATCCGTCATGGGTCCAGGTTCGGGGCACCCATTGCTGCACACAAGGTCCGATTGCTTCACGTAGCCTTGCGCCTCATGCAGCAATCAGCGCATGCGTCGTCCGGGTCCGGGCTGACCGCTCCCCTCCCCGACATGAACCTCCTGCCCGCCCTCGACGCCCTGCTGCGCGCGGGCAGCGTGGCGGGCGCGGCGGCCGAACTGAACGTCTCCCCCTCGGCGATGAGCCGCACCCTGGGCCGGCTGCGCCGGGTGGTCGGCGACCCGCTCCTCGTCCCGTCGGGGCGGGGGCTGACCCTGACACCCCGCGCGCGGGAGATGCAGCCTCGGGTGCAGGCCGCGCTGGCGGGCGCGGTGGCGGCGCTGCGACCACCGGCCGATGTCGAACTCTCCTCCCTGCGAAGGGAGTTCAGAATCCGCGCCAACGACGGGGCCGCCCTGTCCCTCGGCGCCCCGCTGCTGGAACTGGTGGCCCGGGAGGCACCCGGCGTACGGCTGCGGCTGCTGCCCGAGGGCGAGGAGGACCCGGCGGATCTGCGCACCCATGTCGACCTGGACGTCGGCGAGTTGCCGGATCCGCTGCCGCACGACGTGCGCGCCTCGACGCTGCGGGAACACCGGATGGTGGCGGTGGCGCGGGCCGGCGCGGAGTTCACGCGCGAGCCGCTGACGCCGGAGCGGTTCGCCGCGCTGCCGCACATCACGGTGACCCGGCGCGGCCGGGCGCACAGTGTGGTGGACGAACACCTCGCCGGGCTCGGCCTGCGCCGCGACGTCCTGGCGACGGCCCCCACCTTCGGCGCGGCCTGCTTCTTCGTCCTGCGCACCGACGCCCTGGCGCTCGTCCCGGCCGAGGTCGCGGGGGAGGCGGCGCGCTGGATGCCGCTGGCGGTGCTGGAGGTTCCGCTGGACCTCCCTAGGTTCTCGTCGGGCCAGGCATGGCACGTACGGCTGGACACGGATCCGGCGCACCGGTGGCTGCGGGGGGCGCTGGCGCGGGTGGCGGAAGAGGTCAGGGGCGCCGACGAGAATTGATCCTATCTCTGATGCGGTCGGACGCCTTGACAGGCCCATTGCGCCCCTTCACTCTCACAATCATCGGATGACTACAGGTGATGACTGCGAGAAGGAGGGTTCCTGATGTCGGTCCAGTTACGGGCCCGCACCATCGTGTTGACGCTCTGTTCCGCCCTGCTCGCCACGGCGGTGGCGGCGCTCCCCGCCCGCGCCGAGGGGACGGCGCGGGCCGCCTGGGAGGTGAAGGGTCCGCACGGCTCCCCGACGGCGGTCGTCGCACTCGATCGGACCGACGGACATCCCACGCTCGCCGTGAGACGCGAGGGCAGAACGGTCCTGGAGCCCTCTCCCCTCGGACTGGTCACCGAACAGACCGACTTCTCCCGGGGGTTGACCCTCACCGGACGCTCCGAGCGCACGGTCACCGAGCACTACACGAGCCCGACCGGCAAGTCCCGCGACCGCGTGGCCCGCATGACCGAGGCCCGCTTCCGCTTCCGCACCGCCGACGGCGCCCGGCTCGACCTGGTGACACGGGTCGCCCGTGACGGCGTCGCCTACCGCTACGTCCTGCCGCGAAACCACGGCAACGTACTGCGCGAGGCCTCCGCCTTCACCCTCCCCACCGGTGCGAACGCCCTCCTCGGCGGCTACCGCGCCGACAACGAGCTCCGCTTCACCCGCTACGACTCCGCGGCGGCGGCGCCGGCGGGCGCGTACATGATGCAGGGCCTGTTCAGGACGGGCGGGGGCAGCGGCGCCGCCGGTGACGGCGACTACGCCCTGATCGCCGAGTCGGACGTCAACGGCACCTACGCGGGGGCCCACCTGACACACACCGCGGACTCGTCGACGTACGGGCTGAGCCTCTGGAACGACGAGCCGGTCCTGACGACCGGCCCGCTCACCACCCCCTGGCGCACGATCGTCGCCGGTGATCTCGCGACCGTCACCGAGTCGACCTTCGTCGACGATCTCGCCCCGGCGTCCCGGGTCCGCGACACCTCCTGGATCAAGCCGGGCCCGGCGCTGTGGACCTGGCTGGCGGGCGGCAAGGAGGCGGGGCAGAGCCTGGCCGCGCAGGAGAAGTACGTGGACTACGCGGCCGAGCGCGGTTGGCCGTACGAAGTGGTGGACGCGGGCTGGTACTACAAGACCGGCGAGTGGGAGGTGATCGATCCGCAGTGGCAGACGGACAGCTGGATGCCGGAGCTGGTGCGCCACGCGGCGGCCAAGGGCGTGGGCATCCACGTCTGGCTGCACTACAGCCTGCTGACCGATCCCGTCGAGCGCGAGAAGTGGCTCTCCACGCTGGCGCGTTGGGGCGTCAAGGGCGTGAAGATCGACTTCATGGACTCGGAGTCCCAGGAGCGGATGCGCTGGTACGACGACGTGCTGGAGTCCACGGCCCGCCACCACCTCATGGTGAACTTCCACGGCTCGACGATCCCCAAGGGCATCCAGCGCACCTGGCCGCAGGTCATGTCGATGGAGGGCGTCGGCGGCGAGGAGAAGCGCAACAACACGGCGGAGCAGCTGGCCTCGCTCCCCTTCACCCGCAATGTCATCGGCTCCATGGACTTCACCCCGGGCGCCTTCCATCGCCCGTACCGCCCGAACGTCGCCTCGGACGCGGGTGAGCTGGGCCTGAGCGTCCTGTACGAGTCCGGGATCCAGAACCTCTCCGGCACCCCGGAGTCGTACGACGCGCGGCCCGAGGCCCGCCGCTATCTGGAGCAGCTTCCCGCCCGCTGGGAGGAGACCCGGCTGCTGACCGGCGATCCGGGCCGCTCGGCGGTCCTCGCCCGGCGCGCCGCCGACGGCCGGTGGTTCATCGGCGGCACGTTCACGGGCGCGGCCCGCACGGTCGACGTGCCGCTGCGGCTGGGCGCGGGCCGCTGGCTGGTGGAGACCCTGACGGACGGGCCGTCGGGCCTGGTGCGCGAGACGCACGTCGTCCGGGGCGGCGGCACGCTGGCCCTGCCGGTCGTGGCGGACGGCGGCTTCGCGGCGCTCGCCTGTCACGCGCGCGAAGGCCGTACGACCTGCGAGAACTGACCCACCGAAGCGACCCGCCGCTCCCCTGGCCCCGAACGGGGTCGGGGGAGCCGTCCGTGCACGGCGACCGCCGACGGCCGAGCAGCGGATCGCCCACACGACTGATCCTCCGCGCGGCATGCGACATCGGGCTCCGGCAGGGGGAACGGTGACGTCATGAGCGACACGACCAAAGCACTGCTCGAGGGCGGCCCGGACGATCTGCCCGAGCGGATCGTCCCGGTCCCGCCTCCTGGAACGGACGTGAAGATCGAGTTGCGCGGTGGATACGAACACTTCAGGGCGACCCCACGGCAGGCGGACACGCCGGAGGGCAGACTGCCCGTGTACGAGTGGTGGGAGCGGACGGAGTTCGCCGGGTAACGCCACCTCCGCCGCGGCGAGGGACGGCGGATCACCGCAACGCCGCCGTCACCGCCTCCCGAAAGCCCCTCGGGTCCTCGGCCCACGGCAGGTGCCCGGCCGCGGGCAGGATCACCCGGCGCACCCGGGGCAGCGCCCTCTCCAGTGAGTCGACCGCCGAGCGCGGCCGGATGTCGAGCGCCCCGTCGACGACGACCACGGGCAGGTCGAGCTGCTGGCAGGCGGCGTACAGCTCCGGGGTGCCCCAGGTCCTTCTCCGCTCGGCGTTGAAGGCCTTGTTGCACTCGGTGTTGATGTCGAACCAGCGCTCGGCCATCCGCCCGGCCTGCTCCAGGTCCCGCTCGCGGTCCACGAACTCGGCGGACCACTGCAGCACCGCACGCTCCCGTTCCGCCGCCTCGGAGCGCACCGGACGGTCCGTCAACTCGCGCCAGCGGGCCAGGCGTTCGGGGCGCTCGCCGAGCCGGGCGACGAGGTTCGCCGTGTAGCCGTCGAACCAGTCGGAGTCGGGTCCGATCCCCGTACCGCTCACATAGACCAGCGCGTTCACCCGCTCGGGATGGGCCAGCGCATAGCTCAGCGCCAGCTGCGCGCCCCACGAATGGCCGAGCAGTGTCATCCGCTCCAGCCCGAAGTGCCGCCGTAGGGCCTCCAGGTCGGCGACGAACCGCTCGCTCGTCCAGGGCCCGGCGCACGGCCCCGACCGTCCGCAACCTCGCTGGTCCCAGCGGTGCACGGCGGCCCGGTCCGTCAGTGATCCGGCCACGTCCTCGAACATGTCCCACAGACCGGGGCCGCCGTGGCACAGCACGAGTGGGGGGCCTTCACCCGACCGCTGCGCCCACAGACGTACTCCGTCGTCGGTCTCGACCGTCTCACTGCGCGTCCGGGCCATGGGGAAATTCTGCCCGCGAACGCCCGGACATGGAGACAGGCCGGACATGGAGACAGCCCGGACATGGAGACGGGCCGGGAAGCCTGCTCGGAGGTCGGGCTTCCCGGCCCGGGTTCAAAAGGGCTGATCAGCCCATGTGCGGGTACGTGTAGTCGGTCGGCGGGACCAGGGTCTCCTTGATGGCGCGGGTCAGCGTCCAGCGCATCAGGTTCTGCGGGGCGCCCGCCTTGTCGTTGGTGCCGGAGGCACGGCCGCCGCCGAAGGGCTGCTGGCCGACGACGGCGCCGGTCGACTTGTCGTTGATGTAGAAGTTGCCCGCGGCGTAGCGGAGCTTCTCCATCGTGTACGCGGCGGCCGCACGGTCGCCGGAGACGACCGAGCCGGTCAGCGCGTAGTCGGACGCCGACTCCATCTGGGTCAGCATCGCCTCGTAGCCCTCATCGGTCTCGTCCTCATAGACGTGCACGGCGAGGAACGGGCCGAAGTACTCCGTCTTGAAGACCTCGTTCTCCGGGTCCGAGCACTCCACGACCGTCGGGCGCACGAAGTAGCCGACCGAGTCGTCGTACGAACCGCCCGCGACGATCGTGCAGGCCGGGTCGGTCTTCGCCCGGTCGATCGCCGCCTTGTTCTTGGCGAACGCGCGCTCGTCGATGACCGCGCCGACGAAGTTCGCGAGGTCGGTGACGTCACCCATGGTCAGGTAGTCGACCTCGGCCGCGAACTCCTCCTTGAACCCGGAGTTCCAGATGGACGCCGGGATGTACGCGCGGGAGGTGGCCGAGCACTTCTGGCCCTGGTACTCGAAGGCGCCACGGGTCAGGGCGGTCTTCAGGACCGCGCGGTCGGCGCTGGGGTGCGCGACCAGGAAGTCCTTGCCGCCGGTCTCGCCGACCAGACGCGGGTACGAGCGGTACTTCTCGATGTTGTTGCCGACCGTCTTCCACAGGTACTGGAAGGTCTTGGTCGACCCGGTGAAGTGGATGCCCGCGAGGTCGCGGTGCTCCAGAGCGACCTTGGAGACCTCGATGCCGTCTCCCGTGACGAGGTTGATGACGCCCTTGGGGAGACCGGCCTCCTCCAGGAGCCGCATGAGCAGCACGGCGGCGTGGGTCTGCGTCGGGGACGGCTTCCAGACCACGACGTTGCCCATCAGCGCGGGCGCGGTCGGCAGGTTGCCCGCGATCGCCGTGAAGTTGAACGGCGTGATCGCGTAGACGAAGCCTTCGAGCGGGCGGTGGTCGAGGCGGTTCCAGACGCCCGGCGAGTTGGCCGGGGGCTGCTCGGCGAGGATCTGACGGGCGTAGGCGACGTTGAAGCGCCAGAAGTCGACGAGCTCGCAGGGGCAGTCGATCTCGGCCTGCTGGGCGGTCTTCGACTGGCCGAGCATGGTGGAGGCGGCCAGCGTCTCGCGCCAGGGGCCGGCCAGCAGCTCGGCGGCGCGCAGGATGATCGCGGCGCGGTCGTCGAAGGACATCGCGCGCCAGGCGGGCGCGGCGGCGAGGGCCGCGTCGATGGCGTCCTGCGCGTCCTGCTGGGTGGCGTGCGCGCCGGTGCCGATGACGGCCTTGTGGTTGTGCGGCTGCACGACCTCGAAGCGCTCACCGCCGCCGAGCCGCTTCTCGCCGCCGATGGTCATCGACAGCTCGATCGGGTTCTCGGCCAGTTCCTTGAGCTTGACCTCCAGACGGGCGCGCTCGGGCGAACCGGGGGCGTAGCCGTGCACCGGCTCGTTGACGGGGGTGGGGACCTGGGTCACAGCGTCCATGGGTTCCGTAACTCCTTAGTGAGCGGTGGTTCGGACTCAGCCCTTGGTGAGGATCGAGCGGGCGAAAAACAGCAGGTTGGCCGGCTTCTCGGCGAGGCGGCGCATGAAGTAGCCGTACCAGTCGGTGCCGTACGCGGTGTACACCCGCATGCGGTGGCCCTCGGCGGCGAGCCGCAGGTGCTCCTCGCCGCGGATGCCGTACAGCATCTGGAACTCGTACTCGTCCAGCTTGCGCCCGGCCTTGCGCGCCAGCTCCTGCGCGATGGAGATGAGGCGCGGGTCGTGGGACCCGATCATCGGGTACCCGTCGCCCTCCATCAGGACGCGCAGGACGCGGACGTACGCCTTGTCGGTCTCGGCCTTGTCCTGGTACGCGACCTCGGCGGGCTCCTTGTAGGCGCCCTTCACCAGGCGGACGCGGCTGCCGCTCGCGGCGAGGCGGCGGGCGTCGGCCTCGGTGCGGTACAGGTAGGCCTGGATGACGCAGCCGGTCTGGGGGAAGTCCGTCCGCAGCTCCTCGTGGATGGCGAACATCGAGTCGAGGGTGGTGTGGTCCTCGGCGTCCAGAGTGACGGTGGTGCCGATGGCGGCGGCGGCCTCGACGACGGGGCGCACGTTGGCGAGGGCCAGTTCGTGGCCGCCCTCCAGGGCTTGCCCGAACATCGACAGCTTGATCGACATCTCGGCCTTGGTGCCGAGGTCCAGCTCCTTCAGGTGCTCGATGAGCTCCAGGTACGCGTCCCGGGCGGCGAAGGCCTGCTCGCGGGTGGTGATGTCCTCGCCGACGACGTCGAGGGTGACTTCCAGGCCCTTGGCGACGGCGTCCTGGACGACCGGAACGACCTGGTCGACGCTCTCACCGGCGATGAAGCGGGCGACCACCTGCTTGGTGCCGGGGGCCGCCGACACGAAGCGGCGCATGCGGTCGCTGCGCGACGCGGCGAGAATCACGGGACCCAGCACGGGGCACCTCCACAACAAGGCGAGCAGAAGGCCGTATCCCGACCATTCGGGTACGGCACGGAGAACCACCGTGAAACCTAAGGATCCCTCCGATCCTGAGCCATCGACAGCTGTCACGCATCCGTGCCCTGGATCTCAGACAGATGTATGAAGGGCTGCGGAATTGCGGGAGAATGCCCGGGTGAGCGACGAACACAGGGATCACAAAGAGCCCCGGGAACACCGGGAGCACCGAGATCACCGTGGCGACCACGGCGGCTATCAGGAGCTGGTCGACGAGATCTCGGCGCTCCTCGGCGTGCCCGCGACGCTGGAGAACCGGGACTTCGAGCTGATCGCCTTCGGCGCCTACGACAGCGAGGGCGAGCTCGACCCGTCGGCCCTGGACCCCGTACGGACCCGCTCGATCCTCACCCGTCGCTCCACGGCGGCGGTCCGCACCTGGTTCGAGGGCTTCGGCATCACGCGCGCGACGGCCCCCGTGCACATCCCGCCCACCCCGGAGGCGGGCGTGTACCGGGGCCGGATCTGTCTGCCGGTACGCCATCGGGGTGTCGTCCTCGGCTATGTCTGGCTGCTGGAGGACGACCCCGGCCCGTCCGAGGCGCAGCTCTCCGCGGCGATGGAGGTCGCCGCCCGCATCGGCGACCTGCTCGCGGACGAGGCACAGGCGGGCGCGGACCTCACCCGCGAGCTGCGGGCGGTCCTCACCGCCGAGCGCGGCTGGCAGCGGGAGATGGCGGTGGCCGAGCTGCGCACCGCCCTCGGCCCGCGCGGCGACGGCCTGCACGCGGTGGTGTGCGTCGCCCCCTGGCCCTCCGCCGACCCGGACGACGCCCCTTCGGTCCGTACGGTGCCGGGCGCGACCGCGCTGTGCACGGTGCCGTGGGGGGCCACCGGCCAGAGCCTTGCCCTTCTCGTACGGCTGCGCTCGGCGGACGTACTGACCCCGGCACTCACGGCCGCGACACGCTTCGTACGGGAGGCGGACGGGGAGCGCGGGGGCGGGCAGGGAACGGCGAAGGGCGCCGGGACGGCCGTGGCCGCCGGAGTCGCCGGGGCCCGGGTGGGTCTCGCCGAGCTGGGGGCGGCCTGGCAGGAGGCGTCCGCCGCCGCCCGCGCGGTCCTCGCGGAGCCCCGCCTCGGTCCGGTCGCCGAGTGGGCCTCCATCGGCCCGTTCCGCCTCCTGACGGCTCTGCCCCCGGAGGCGGCCCACGACCCCGCCGTCCGCACCCTCCTCTCCCCCGCGCACCGCGAACTCGCCCGCACCGCCGAGGTGTTCCTCGACTGCGCGGGCCAGGCGGGGCGTACGGCGGCCGAGTTGGGCATCCACCGGCAGACCCTCTACTACCGCCTGTCCCGCGTCGAGCAGCTGACCGGCCTCGACCTGGACGACGGCGAGGACCGCCTGCTGCTGCACATGGCGTTGAAGGGGGCGCGACTGTGATGCCCGCGCGCGGTGATCGGCCCTAGGGTGTGCCGTCGAAACGCTCGCCACGGACTCGGGCGACGGTGCGCCGCGCAGGGAGTAGGGGGAGCCGGGAATGCTCACGTCTCAGCAGAAGTTGATCATCAGTCAGGTGGAGGCGCGGCGGCTCGCGCTGTCGCGGCAGTGGCTCGGCGGGGTGCGTCCGTCGGGTGACGGGGAGGGGCTGCGGGCCGTTCTGCGGTCGTTGCGCTATCTGCAGTTGGACCCCATCAGCGTCGTGGCGCCGAGTCATGAGCTCGTGGTGTGGAGCCGCCTCGGGGCGGGGGCCGGTTCGCACCTCGGGGCGTTGTGGTGGGAGGAGCGGTGGCTGTTCGAGTACTGGGCGCACGCAGCGGCCCTGGTGCTCACCGAGGACTACCCGATCCACCGGGTGTCGATGGACGGCTATCCCCCGAAGAACCTGTCGTTGACCAAGGTCTGGATGGAGGCCAACGAAGGGCTCCTGGCGCACATCCTCACCCGGCTCGCCGAAGGCACCCCGCTGCCCACCGACGCCTTCGAGGACCGCTCGGTCATGGAGTGGCCCTCCAGCGGCTGGACCGCGGGCCGCAACGTCGAGCGGATGCTGACGTTCCTGTGGCTTCAGGGCCGGATCATGGTCGCGGGGCGCGAGGCGGGCCGGCGGTTGTGGGGCCTCCCGGACGCCTGTCTGCCGCCCGGCGCCGACCGGGTCGCGGTGTCGGCGCGGGAGATGGTGACCACGGCCGCCGAGCACACCCTGCGCGCCCTCGGCGTCGCCCGTCCCCTGGACATCAAGCAGTACTTCCTGCGGGGCAAGTACGACGGCCTGGCCGAGGTGCTGCGTACTCTCACGAGGGAGGGTCGCGTCATACCCGTACGGGTGGAGGGGGCGACCTCGGCCACCGAGACGTGGTACGTGCACGTCGACGCGATGGCCGAGCTGGAGGCGATCCGCGCCGGTGACTGGCACGGGCGCACCGCGCTGCTCTCCCCCTTCGACAACCTCGTGGGCGACCGGCGCCTGACCGAACGTTTGTGGGGCTTCGCCTTCCGCAACGAGATGTACGTGCCCAAGGCCAAACGGGAGTACGGCTACTACCTGCTGCCGATCCTGCACGAGGACCGCCTGGTCGGCCGTATCTCGCCCCGTCGCGACCGGAACCGGGGCACCCTGCTGGTCGAGGGCCTCTACCTGGAGCCCGATATCAGACCGACGGTGGCTCTGCGCAAGGCCGTCACCGGGCAACTCGCCGACCTGGCAACCCTCGTGGGGGCCACCGACGTCGAGTACGGCGAGACGGTACCCGAACCCTGGCGCGCGGCCCTGCGCCGGTCCTAGGACAGATCCTCGGTCCAGGTCCTCGGTCCAGGTCCTCGGTGCTAGGACCGGTCCGGGCCGGCCACGAGCCGTCCGGGCCGACAAGCGCCGGAGAGCAGGTCGCCGATCGTCGCGATGCCCTCCGGGATCGCGCGTTCCCCCACGTCACCGAAGCCCAGGACGAGTTGGGGCGGCGCCGTCGCCCGGTTCGAGCGGCAGGCGCTCATCCCGTACAGGCCGACGGACCGTGCGCGCGCCCCGTCGACGACGGCCCGTTCGGCGGCCGCGTCCGTGCCGGGCAGGTGCGCGACGGCGTGGAACCCGGCCGCGAGACCCGTCAGCCGGACCTCCGGGGCGTGTGCGGCGAGGGCCGTGACCAGGGCCGTACGCCGGGCCGCGTAGGTCGTGCGCATGCGCCGCAGATGGCGGTCGTAGCGGCCGGACTCGACGAGGCGGGCGAGGGCGAGCTGGTCGAGGGTCGGGGAGCCGCGGTCGGTGCGCAGCTTGGTCGCCGTGATCGGGGCGGCGAGCGCGGGCGGACAGAGCAGCCAGCCGATGCGCAGCGCCGGGGCGAGGGACTTGCTGACGGTGCCGATGGAGACGACCCGGTCGGCGGCCAGTCCGTGCAGGGCTCCGACGGGTTCACGGTCGTAGCGGAACTCCGCGTCGTAGTCGTCCTCGACGACGTACGCGTCCCGCCGCGTCGCCCACTCGATCAGCGCGAGCCGGCGTTCGGGCGCGAGGACGACGCCGGTGGGCCACTGGTGGGCGGGGGTGACGACGACGGCCCGTGCCCCGGTCGCCTCCAGGGCCCGTACGTCGATGCCCTGCTCGTCGACCGGGACGGGCACCGCCGTCAGACCCGCCGCGGCCGCGGCCGCCGTCACCGTGCCGGGGGCGCCCGGGTCCTCGTACGCCACGACTCGCACCCCCGCCCCGGCCAGGCTCTCCAGGGCGAGGCCCAGGCCCTGCGCGTAGCCGGAGCAGACGACGATCCGCTCCGGGTCGGCCGCGGCGGCACGCACCCGGCGCAGATATCCGGCGACGACCTCGCGCAGCACGCGACTCCCGCGCGGATCCCCGTAGTCGAGGTCCGCGGTCGGCAGGGCGCGGCCCGCCTCGCGCAGCGCCCAGAGCCAGTCGGAGAGCGGGAAGCCGGTCAGGTCCGGCACGCCGTGCCGGAAGTCGGCGATCAGCCGCTCGGGCGCGCTCCGGTCCGGCGCGGGCGCGGGCGGTACGTGGGCGCACGCCGCGACCCGGGTGGCCGAGCCGACGCGCGTCACGAGGTAGCCCTCGGACTGGAGTTGGGCGTAGCAGTCCTGGACGAGACCCCTCGACAGCCCCATCTCGCGGGCGAGTTCACGCGAGGAGGGCAGCCGCTCGCCGGCGCCGAGGCGGCCCGTGCGGATCGCGTCCCGCAGCTGCCGCTCCAGCTGGGCGCGCAGCTGCTCGCCGCTCTCCCGGTCGACGCACAGGAGCAGTTCGGGTGACAGACCGGCCCACTGCAACGGCATGGAATTGGAGCTTACCGGGGGTCCGGCGGCTGCCTACCGTCGTTCCCATGACAACGACCAGGCCCCGCGTCCCGGCGGCAGCTTCAAGGCCCCCTCTTCTCACCCGCCCCCTGCTGCTCCGTTTCGTGAGCATGGTCGGCGCCTCGACGAGCTTCTTCCTGCTCCTGTCGGTCGTGCCCCGCTACGCCACGGCGTCGGGCGCGGGCCTGGCCACCGGCGCCCTGATGCTCTCCACGGTCCTGGGTGAACTGGCCGCTCCCCGCCTGGTCGCCCGCTACGGCTACCGGGTCGCGCTGATCGCCGGGCTCACCCTGCTCGGCGCTCCCGCGCTGGTCCTGACCGCCTCCGACGGCATGGCGTGGATCGTGACGGTCTGTCTCGTCCGCGGCCTCGGCTTCGCGCTCACGCTCGTCGCGGGCGGCGCGCTCACCGCGTCGCTCATTCCGGCCGAGCGGCGCGGGGAGGGCCTCGCGCTGGTGGGCGTGGTCTCCGGAGTGCCGTCGCTGATCGCGCTGCCGCTCGGCGTGTGGCTCGCCGCGCACGCCGGGTACGGGCCGGTCGCCGTGGCCGCGGGCGTGGCGGCGCTGGCCGCGATCCTCGCCGTACCGGGCCTGCCGGACCGGGAGCCGGCGTCCGGGAAAACGGTGGGGGTGCTGGCCGGGCTGCGCACCGGTGGTCTGATGCGGCCCGGGGCCGTCTTCGCGACCACCGCTCTCGCCGCCGGGATCGTCGTCACGTTCCTGCCGCTGGCCGTCCCGGCCGCGTACGGCACGGTCGTCGCCGTGGCCCTCTTCGTGCAGCCGGCCGCGTCGACCGCGGCCCGTTGGGCGGCGGGGCGGTACGGCGACCGGCACGGGTCCGCGCGTCTCGTCGTGCCCGGCCTGGTCCTCTCGGCCGGGGGCCTGTCGATCACGGCGGTGACCGGCAGTCCCGTCGCGGTCCTCGTCGGGGTCGCGGTCTTCGGCACCGGCTTCGGCATCGCCCAGAACGCCACGCTGACCTTGATGTACGCGCGGGTCCCGGCCTCCGGGTACGGCACCGTCACCGCGCTGTGGAACGTCGCGTACGACGGTGGCATGGGCGTCGGCGCGGCGGGTTTCGGCGTGCTGGCCGGGGTGACGGGGTATCCGTCGGCGCTCGCCGTCACCGCCGTGCTGATGCTGGCGGCGCTGATCCCGGCGTACCGCGATGCGCGAGCCGATCGCGGGTCCGGCACCTCGCCGACCGGAGTCGTGGCCGGGTGACGCCTCAGTCCCGGGGCCCGGTCGCCCCCTCGATCACCCGTCGCAGCCCCTCCGTGAGGTCGTCCGCCGTGGAGGCGCTCGCCGGGTCGAAGAGCCACTGCACCATCAGGCCGTTGAGCAGCGCCTGGTAGAAGCCGCCGAGGGACTGGACGGTGCGCTCGTCGAGCGTCTCCTCGTCCAGACCCGTGAACATCGCGACGAGCCCGGCCCGTCCCTCGATCTGCGCCTTCGCGATGAGGTCCCGCAGCTGCGGCACCCGCTCCCCCTGCGTCACGATCTCCATGCTGGCCGCCCAGACGGGCCTGAACTCCTCGAAGGACTCCAGCATCCGCGCCCACACGCTGTGGAACCGCTCCACGGAACCCCCGGGCGCGCCCTCGCGCTCCTGGTGTGGGGCGAACTTCTCGCCCCACTCCTGCACCAGCTCCACGAAGGCCTGCGTCAGCAGCGCGTCCTTCGACCCGTAGTGGTAGCCGATGGACGCCAGGTTCGTCCCGGACTCCTTCACGATGTCGCGCGCCGTGGTGCGCACGAACCCCTTCTCCAGCAGGCAGCGCTTGGCGCCTTCGAGCAGATCCTCACGGTGTCCCATGCCGATCAGCGTACTCCCGATACAGACAACCGTCCCACACGCTCGTCTTACACAAACGTACTAGACAAGCGTTTAAGACGTCCGTACAGTCCCTGTCATGACGAACTCGAAGCACTCGACGAGCACCACCCCCGCACCCGGCTCAGGCCGCGCCGGCCGCCGCGAATGGACCGCCCTCGGCGTCCTGATGCTTCCTCTGCTCCTGGTCTCGATGGACGTCTCGGTCCTCTACTTCGCGATCCCCGCGATCAGCTCGGACCTGGAGCCGAGCGGCACCCAGCAGCTGTGGATCTTCGACATCTACGCGTTCGTGCTCGCCGGACTGCTGATGACGATGGGCTCGCTCGGCGACCGCATAGGCCGCCGCAAGCTCCTCCTCTTCGGCGCCGCCGCCTTCGGCACGGCCTCGGTCATGGCCGCCTACGCCGACAGCGCCGAGATGCTGATCGCGGCCCGCGCGGTCCTCGGCATCGGTGGCGCCACCCTCATGCCGTCGACGATGGCGATCATCCGCACGATGTTCACCGACCCCGGACAGCGCGCGAAGGCGATCGGTCTGTGGTCCGGCGTCATGACCGGCGGTATCGCGCTCGGTTCGGTGATGAGCGGGGTCCTCGTCGAGTACTTCTGGTGGGGCTCGGTCTTCCTCGTCAACCTGCCCGCGATGGTGCTGCTGCTGGTCCTCGGCCCGATCCTGCTCCCCGAGTCCAAGAACCCGGAACCGGGCCGTTTCGACCTGCTCAGCGTGCCGCTGTCGATGGCCGCCGTGCTGCCCGTCATCTACGGCGTGAAGGAAATCCCGTCCGAGGGCTGGAAGTTCGAGTACGGCGCCTCGATCGTCGTCGGTCTCGTCTTCGCCGCGCTCTTCGTCCAGCGGCAGCGCACCGCCAAGTCCCCGCTGATCTCCCCCGAGTTGTTCCGGGGCCGGGGCTTCGCGCCCGCCGTCGCGCTCAACCTGGTCTCCGCGTTCGGGATGATGGGCTCGGCGTACTTCACCACGCAGTACCTGCAGTCGGTCCTCGGCAAGAGCTCCATGGAGGCCGCCCTGTGGTCACTGCTGCCGACGGTCCTGGTCGGGGTCGCCGCGCCGGTCGCCGCGCAGCTGGTGCAGAAGGGCGTCCACCGCGCCCACGTCGTCTCCGGCGGCTTCGTCCTCGGCGCGTGCGGCTACGGGCTGCTGGCCTTCACCGGGACCGACTCGATGTGGCTGGTCCTCGCCGGGGCCGGTGTCCTCGCCTCGGGGATCGTCACCGTGATGTCCCAGATGATGGATCTGGCGCTGGGCACCGTCCCCGTGGGCAACGCGGGCGCCGCGTCCTCGCTGCTGGAGACGGGTGCCGAGTTCGGCGGGGCGCTCGGTATGGCGGTCCTCGGGTCCATCGGTACGGCCGTCTACCGCCACGAGATTCCGTCCGGCGCCCCGGCGCCGGCCCAGGAGACCCTCGGCGGCGCGCTGGCGGTCGCCCACCGGTTGCCGGGCGGCGCGGGCGATGCGCTGGCGCGGGCCGCGCGGGAGGCGTTCACCAGTGGGATGCAGGCGGCGGCGATCGCGGGGGCGGTGCTGTTGCTGGGGGCGGCGGGGGTGGCGGCTGCGACGTTGCGGCGCGTGCGGGTGCGTGAAGTCGGGGCCGAGGCCCCGCACCCCGAACAGGCTCCCGCCTGACGCCCCTTCACCAGGGCTACGCCCTTGGAACCCCGGCTGTGCGCTCCGACTACGGGGGGCGGGGTCCGGTCGCGCAGTTCCCCGCGCCCCTCGGGCCGGGCTGCGCCCCGGGCCCCGCCCTCCCGAGGTGCTTTACCCGCGGACCGGTGGGGGCTGATCGCGCAGTTCCCCGCGCCCCTCAGGCGGGGCTGCGCCCCGAAACCCCACCCACCCGAAGTAGCTTGCCTGCGGGTCCGTGGGGGCTGATCGCGCAGTTCCCCGCGCCCCTCGAGCGGGGCTACGCCCCGAAACCCCACCCACCCGAAGTACCTTGCCTGCGGGCCCGTGGGGGCTGATCGCGCAGTTCCCCGCGCCCCCAAAAGCCCCGGCCCGGCCCCCGCCATCCAACCCGTCCGGCGCCAGAGGGCCAGGCCGGAGGCCGATGCCCCACCCACCCCACGTCCACCCACGCACCCCGGACCCACACCACCCAGCCCGTCCGGCGTTTGAGGACGAGGCCGTTCAGGCCGATGCGGGGGTCCAGGGGGCGCAGCGCCCCTGGCGGGGTCGAAGGGGCGGAGCCCCTGGGGACGGGACGGGTAGGGGCGGCGGGGGCGAGGGAAAAGGGGCGGGGCCGTGTCGGTGGGGCGTGTCAGGATGGGCGGCGTGGCACAGACATCCGGTACACCGTTCATCGGCCGGGACGACGAACTCGCCCGGCTCACCGGCGTGCTGGACCGCGCCCGCGCCGGCACCCCCCGCGCCGTCGTCCTCTCCGGAGACGCCGGCGTCGGCAAGACCCGCGTCCTGACGGAGGCCGCCGCACACGCCACGCGCACCGGCATGACGGTGCTCACCGGCCACTGCGTGGACCTCGGCGACGTGGGCCTGCCCTATCTGCCGTTCACGGAGATCCTCGGCGTGCTCGGCGGAGACGAGCGGTTCGCCGCCGCCCTCGCGGCACACCCGGCGGTCGACCGCCTCCTGGGCTCCGGCAGCGGGACGGACACGGACACCGGCAACCGGCTGCGACTCTTCGAGGGCGTGGCCGGCCTGCTGGCGGACGCCGCCGACATCACCCCCCTCCTCCTTGTCCTCGAAGACCTCCACTGGGCGGACCAGTCATCGAGGGACCTCCTGCGCTTCCTCCTCAGCCGAGGCGTCCTGCAGAATCCGACCCCCGGCTCCCCCACCCACCGCCTCGCCCTCTTCGCCTCGTACCGCTCGGACGACCTGCACCGCCGCCACCCCCTGCGCCCCCTGCTCGCCGAGCTGGCCCGGCTCCCCTCCGTGGACCGGCTCGAACTGCGCCCCATGGCCGACGCCGAAGTGGCCCGCCTGGTGCGCGCCCTGCGGACGGACGCCCTCTCCGACACCACCGTCCGCCGCATCGTCGACCGCGCCGAGGGCAACGCCTTCTACGCGGAGGAGCTGCTCGCCGCGCTGCCGGGCGACCTCGACCCGGCGGCGCCCGCCATGCCGAGCGGCCTCGCCGACCTCCTCCTCATCCGGATCGAGCAACTCTCCGACACCGCCCAGCAGGTGCTGCGCACGGCCGCGGTAGCCGGGCGGCGCGTCGAGCACGACCTGCTGCGTGACGCCGTACAACTGCCCGAGGACGAGCTGGAGTCGGCGTTGCGGGAGGCCGTAGGACGGCAGCTGCTGGCCCCCGGCGACGACGCCACGTACTCCTTCCGGCACGCCCTCGCCCGTGAGGCCGTCTACGCCGATCTGCTGCCCGGCGAGCGGGTCCGGCTGCACGGCGCCTTCGCCAAGCTCCTCGCCGGTCGCGGTCACACGGCGGAGAGCGCGGCCGAGCGCGCCCACCACTCGCGGGAGAGCCACGATCTCGCGGACGCGCTGACCGCCTCGCTGGAAGCCGCCGACCACGCCCAGCGGGTCGGCGCGCCCGCCGAGGAGCTGCACCACGTGGAGGCCGCTCTCGAACTGTGGCCCGCGGTGGACCCCGGCGCCCGCCCCCGCAACGGCGACCCGGTCGCGCTCACCCTGCGCGCCTCCGCCGCCGCCGCGCACGCCGGGGAGACCCACCGGGCGGTCTCCCTCACCCGCGCCGCACTCGCCAGGGCGGGGTCGGACGCGGACTCGGAGCTCGCCGCCCGCGTCCGCTACACCCTCGCGGGCAATCTGATGCGCGTCGACAGTCTGAAGGCCGCCTTCACCTACAGCAGCGAGGCGCTGGCCATGATCCCGGCCGAGCCCCCGTCGCACACCTGGGTGTGGGCGGCGGCCACCCATGTCATGGCCGCGCGGTACATGGGCCACGACGAGGACGCCGAGCGCGTCGCCCGGCAGGCGCTGCGCACCGCCGAGGAGCTCCGACTCGCCGACGCCCAGGCCGACTTGATCATCTCCCTGGTCGGTCTGGAGGACCACAACCGGCGTACGGCCGAGGGCCGGGAGCGGCTTCGGCAGGCCCGTGACCTGGCCCGGCGCGCCGGCAATGTCTCCATCGAGATGCGCGCCCTCTTCAACCTCGCCATCGGGGCGTACGAGTCCGGGGCCCTGGACGAGTGCCTGACCTGGCTCGCCGAGGGACTCCAGTGGGCGAACCGCTCCGGCCTCGTCTCCTCCCCGTACGCACTGGAGCTGCGCTACCTCCAGTCCCTGATCCTCTACACCCTGGGCCGCTGGGACGAGTGCGCGCGGGCGGCCGCCGTCGACGCCGAACGGCTGCCACCGGCGGGCCGCTTCGCCGTCGGGCCCGCGTTGTACGTCACCCTGGCGCGCGGCGAGGAAGGGGCCGCCGAGCGGGCCCGCGCGCTGCTCGACGGACCGTTCGACTGGATGGCCACGCTCGTCGCGGGCATCGTGCTGACCGACGCCGCCGCCCTGCGCGGCGACCCCGAGGGCGCCGTCGCCTCCGTACGTTCGACGCTCGCATCGCTCAGCGACAGCTCCGGCGTCGAGCGGCCCGACATCGGTGTGCGGCTCGCGGCGCTGGCTCTGTCGGCGGTCGCGGACGCCGCCGTCGAGCTGCGCCTGACCGGCGACAACGCGGGCGCCCTGCGCTGGGCGGACCTCGCGACCGAGCTGGTGGAGGTGGCCCGGAGTACGGCCGCGAAGGGGGAGGACGGCTCGCGGCAGGGACCGGAGGGGCTGGCCTGGCTCGCCCGCGCCGAGGCGGAGTGGCTGCGCGCGCACTCGGGTCCCGAGGTGGCCGCCTGGGAGAAGGCGGTCGCCGCGTTCGACTACGGCGATCCCTATGAACTGGCCCGCTGCGAAAGGCGGTTGGCCGAGGCGCTGCTCGTGGCGGACCGTCGGGAGGAGGCCGCCGAGCGGGCCCGTGCGGCGCGCGACACCGCCGTCCGGCTCGGCGCCGTACCGCTGCGCGAGGAGCTGGACACCCTGATCCGGCGCGGTCGGCTCGCCGACTCGCCGTCCGCCGCGGACCGTGTCCCGGCGCTGACCGCCCGCGAGAGCGATGTCCTGAGGCTGCTGGCGCGCGGCCGCACCAACCGTCAGATCGGCGAGGAGCTGTTCATCACGGGGAAGACGGCGAGCGTGCACGTCTCCAACATCCTCGCCAAGCTGGGCGCCTCGGGCCGTACCGAGGCCGTGGCCATCGCCTACCGGGAGGGGCTGGTCGAGCCGCCCCGGGACTCCCGCGCGTGACCGACCCCCGCGCACGACCGGGGCCCGGTCACCTGAGGTGACCGGGCCCCGGCCCGTGTACTGCGCCCGCGTACCGCGAAGGTCAGACGAGGTTCACCGAGCGCGCCGAGGTGGCGCCGATCTCCTCGGCCACGTCGCTCAGCACGTTCTGCGGGACCGTGTCGTCGACGGTGAGGACCGCGAGGGCCTCGCCGCCCGCGGCGGCACGCGCGACCTGCATGCCGGCGATGTTGATGCCCGCCTCGCCGAGGATGCGGCCGACGGTGCCGACGACACCGGGACGGTCCTCGTAGCTCAGCACGACCATGTGGGCGGCGAGCGCGAGGTCCACGTCGTAGTCGCCGACGGCGACGATCTTCTGCAGGTGCTTGGGGCCGGCCAGCGTGCCGGAGACCGAGATCTCCTGGCCGTCGCCGAGCGTGCCGCGCACCGTGACCACGTTGCGGTGGTCGGGGGACTCCGAGCTCGTGGTCAGACGGACCTCGACGCCGCGCTCCTGCGCGAACAGCGGGGCGTTGACGTAGGACACCGTCTCGTCGACGACGTCCTCGAACACGCCCTTGAGCGCGGAGAGTTCGAGCACCTTGACGTCGTGCTGGGTGATCTCGCCGTACACCTCGACGTCGAGGCGGACCGCGACCTCGCCCGCGAGGGCGGTGAAGATGCGGCCGAGCTTCTCGGCGAGCGGCAGACCGGGCTTGACGTCCTCGGCGATGACACCGCCCTGCACGTTCACCGCGTCCGGGACGAGCTCACCGGCGAGGGCGAGGCGCACCGAGCGGGCGACGGAGACACCGGCCTTCTCCTGCGCCTCGTCCGTGGAGGCGCCGAGGTGCGGGGTGCAGACGACCTGGTCGAGCTCGAAGAGCGGGGAGTCCGTGCAGGGCTCCTTCGCGTACACGTCGAGGCCGGCGCCGGCGACGCGGCCCTCCTTGAGCGCCGAGAACAGCGCCTCCTCGTCGACGATCCCGCCGCGCGCGGCGTTGACGATCCGCACCGACGGCTTGACCTTGTGCAGCGCCTCGTCACCGATGAGACCGACCGTCTCGGGGGTCTTGGGCAGGTGCACCGTGATGAAGTCCGAGACCTCGAGCAGCTCGTCGAGGGAGAGGACCTTGACGCCCATCTGCGCGGCCCGGGCAGGCTGGACGTAGGGGTCGTAGGCGACGACCTTCATGCCGAACGCGGACATGCGCTGGGCGACCAGCGCGCCGATGCGGCCGAGGCCGACGACGCCGAGGGTCTTCTCGGCGAGCTCGACTCCGGTGTACTTCGAGCGCTTCCACTCGCCGTTCTTCAGCGCGGAGTTGGCCTGGGGGATGTGGCGCGCGGTGGCGAGCAGGAGGCCGCAGGCCAGCTCGGCCGCGGTCACGATGTTCGAGGTGGGGGCGTTGACGACCATCACGCCGGCCTTGGTGGCGGCGGAGACGTCGACGTTGTCCAGGCCGACGCCGGCTCGTGCGACGACCTTGAGCTTCTTCGCGGCGGCCACGGCCTCCGCGTCGACCTTGGTGGCCGAACGGATCAGGATCGCGTCGACGTCGGCGATCGCGGGCAGCAGCTCGGCGCGGTCCGCGCCGTTCGCGTGCCGGATCTCGAAGTCCGGGCCCAGGGCGTCGACGGTCGCGGGCGACAGCTCTTCAGCGATGAGTACGACAGGTTTCGAGCTCACGTGAGTCCTCACAGGTCCAATGCGGACGGCCGTCCCGACGGCCGCATGCGGTGGAGGGTTGTAGCGGCCCCGGGGAAGTGTAGGTGCGTTCCCGCGTCGTTCGGTGCGTGCTGTCGGCGTGCCGGACGAAGGTCCTCGCAGCGGAGCTACTTGGGCCTTTGGCCGGTGCGGCGAGAGTGCGTGCCGGGCGGCGTGGGGGCGTGCCTACATTTCTTCGGGGTCGCTCGAGCCGCGTGGAAGACGCACGACGCTGTGGGCCTGACGCGTATGTTGTGCAGCAGTGTAGTGCCGCTACGGGGGCCGTCTTGCGCCTCCGCGGAAGGATCACCCGTCCGTGGCTGGACGGGGTGGACAACGTCGCGCTCACGGGCGTTACCCAGGGTTGGCCGAAGGGGCCGGAGCGGATGCTCCGGCCCCTTCGGCCGTACGGCTTACGCCTCGTCGTTGACCCACGACATGAGCTTGCGGAGCTCCTTGCCGGTGGTCTCCAGGAGGCTGTTCTCGTCCTGCGTCTTGTACTCGTTGTACTTCTTCAGGCCGGAGTGGTACTCCTCCATCCAGTTCTTGGCGAAGGTGCCGTCCTGGATCTCCGCGAGGACCTTCTTCATCTCGGCCTTGGTGGCGTCCGTGATGATCCGCGGGCCGGTGACGTAGTCGCCCCACTCGGCGGTCTCGGAGACCGACCAGCGCATCTTCTCCAGGCCGCCCTCGTACATGAGGTCGACGATGAGCTTCAGCTCGTGGAGGCACTCGAAGTACGCGATCTCCGGCTGGTATCCGGCCTCGGTCAGCGTCTCGAAGCCCGCCTTGACCAGCGCCGCGGTGCCACCGCAGAGAACGGCCTGCTCACCGAACAGGTCGGTCTCGGTCTCCTCCGTGAAGGTCGTCTTGATGACGCCCGCGCGGGTGCCGCCGATGCCCTTGGCGTAGGACAGGGCGAGCGGGAAGGCGCTGCCCGTGGAGTCCTGCTCGACGGCCGCGATGCAGGGAACGCCGCGACCCTCCTCGTACTGGCGGCGCACCAGGTGGCCCGGACCCTTGGGGGCGACCATGGCGACGTCGACACCGGCCGGGGGCTTGATGAAGCCGAAGCGGATGTTCAGACCGTGGCCGAAGAACAGCGCGTCGCCGTCCTTCAGGTTGTCCTTGATGGACTCCTCGTAGACCTGGGCCTGGATCGGGTCCGGCACCAGGATCATGATGACGTCGGCCTCGGCCGCGGCCTCCGACGGCGTCACCACGCGCAGGCCCTGCTCCTCGGCCTTGGCCTTGGACTTGGAGCCCTCGTGCAGACCGACGCGGACGTCGACACCCGAGTCGCGCAGCGACAGCGCGTGGGCGTGGCCCTGGCTGCCGTAGCCGATGACCGCGACCTTGCGGCCCTGGATGATGGACAGGTCGGCGTCGTCGTCGTAGAACAGCTCGGCCACTGGGGTTCTCCTTGGTGTGCGGTGTTGCGTCCCACCGTACGGCGGGCGGGGGAAGGGAAGTTTTCGGGTCTCGGTATACGGGCGGTCGGTGATCGCCGACCGCCCCTACCAAGGATCAGGCTGATCGGTCGAGCGCGCGCAGCGAGCGGTCCGTGATCGAACGCGCCCCGCGTCCGATCGCGATCGTGCCGGACTGGACGAGCTCCTTGATGCCGAACGGCTCCAGCATCTTGAGCATGGCCTCCAGCTTGTCGCTACCGCCGGTGGCCTCGATGGTGACGGCCTCCGGAGAGACGTCCACGGTCTTGGCGCGGAACAGCTGGACGATCTCGACGATCTGGGAGCGCGTCTCGTTGTCGGCGCGCACCTTCACCAGAACGAGTTCGCGCTGCACCGCCGAGCCGGGTTCCAGTTCGACGATCTTCAGCACGTTGACGAGCTTGTTGAGCTGCTTGGTGACCTGTTCGAGCGGCAGCGCCTCGATCACGTTCACCACGATGGTGATGCGCGAGATGTCGGGGTGCTCGGTGACACCGACGGCGAGCGAGTCGATGTTGAAGCCGCGGCGGGAGAACAGGGCGGTGATCCGGGCGAGGACACCCGGCTTGTTCTCGACGAGGACGGAGAGGGTGTGCTTGGTGCTCATGGTGGTGGACTCGGCTCTCTCTCGGTCTCAGTCGTCTTCGTTGTCGCCGAAGTCGGGGCGGACGTCCCGGGCGGCCATGATCTCGTCGTTCGAGGTGCCGGCGGCGACCATCGGCCACACCATGGCGTCCTCGTGCACGATGAAGTCGACCACGACGGGGCGGTCGTTGATCGAGTTCGCCTCCGCGATGACCTTGTCGAGGTCCTCGGGGGACTCACAGCGGATCGCGTAGCAGCCCATGGCCTCCGACAGCTTGACGAAGTCGGGGACGCGGGTGCCGGCGCTCGGCTGCTTGCCGTCCGCGTCCGGGCCGGAGTGCAGCACGGTGTTGGAGTAGCGCTGGTTGTAGAAGAGGGTCTGCCACTGGCGGACCATCCCGAGGGCGCCGTTGTTGATGATGGCGACCTTGATCGGGATGTTGTTCAGGGCGCAGGTGGTGAGCTCCTGATTGGTCATCTGGAAGCAGCCGTCACCGTCGATCGCCCAGACCGTCCTGCCCGGCTGACCGGCCTTGGCTCCCATCGCGGCCGGGACCGCGTAGCCCATCGTTCCGGCGCCGCCGGAGTTCAGCCAGGTCGCGGGCTGCTCGTACTGGACGTAGTGCGCGGCCCACATCTGGTGCTGGCCGACGCCCGCCGCGAAGATCGTGCCCTCGGGGGCGAGCTGTCCGATGCGCTCGATGACCTGCTGCGGCGACAGGGAGCCGTTGTCCGGCTGCTCGTAGCCCAGCGGGTAGGTCTCGCGCCAGCGGTTGAGGTCCTTCCACCAGGCGGTGTAGTCGCCGGTGTGGCCCTCGCTGTGCTCCTTCTGCACGGCCTGGACCAGGTCGGCGATGACCTCGCGGGCGTCACCGACGATCGGCACGTCCGCGGCGCGGTTCTTGCCGATCTCGGCCGGGTCGATGTCGGCGTGGACGATCTTGGCGTACGGGGCGAAGCTGTCCAGCTTGCCGGTGACGCGGTCGTCGAAGCGGGCTCCGAGGGCGACGATCAGGTCGGCCTTCTGCAGCGCGGTGACGGCGGTGACCGCACCGTGCATGCCCGGCATTCCCACGTGCAGCGGGTGGCTGTCGGGGAATGCGCCGAGCGCCATCAGGGTGGTGGTGACGGGCGCTCCGGTGAGTTCTGCGAGGACCTTCAGCTCGGCGGTGGCCTTGGCCTTGAGGACGCCGCCGCCGACGTAGAGGACGGGCCGCTTGGCCTGAGTGATCAGCTTGGCGGCCTCGCGGATCTGCTTGGCGTGCGGCTTGGTCACCGGGCGGTAGCCGGGCAGGTCCTGGGTGGGCGGCCACTGGAAGACGGTCTGCGCCTGGAGGGCGTCCTTGGCGATGTCGACGAGGACGGGGCCCGGGCGGCCGGTGGAGGCGATGTGGAAGGCCTCCGCGATCGTCCTCGGGATGTCCTCGGCCTTGGTCACCAGGAAGTTGTGCTTGGTGATCGGCATGGTGATGCCGACGATGTCCGCCTCCTGGAAGGCGTCCGTGCCGATCGCCTTGGACGCGACCTGCCCGGTGATCGCCACGAGCGGCACCGAGTCCATGTGCGCGTCCGCGATCGGCGTCACCAGGTTGGTGGCACCCGGGCCGCTGGTCGCCATGCAGACGCCGACCTTGCCGGTGGCCTGCGCGTAACCGGTGGCCGCGTGACCCGCGCCCTGCTCGTGCCGCACGAGCACGTGCCGCACACGCGTGGAGTCCATCAGCGGGTCGTACGCCGGAAGGATCGCGCCGCCGGGAATGCCGAATACCGTCTCGGCCCCGACCTCCTCAAGCGAGCGGATGAGGGACTGCGCTCCCGTGACGTGCTCGGGGGCGGACTGCTGTCCTCCGGAACGGGGCCGCGGCTGCGGGTGATGGGCCCCGGTGGCCTGCTCGGTCATCGGCATTCTCTTCTCGATGCTGAGGGTTTTTGCGAGTTTTGTGCGGTGTACGACTGGTGCCTGTGCAACAAAAAACCCCTCGTGCCGTGAGGCAAGCGAGGGGAGCGCGCCGGGTGCGGTCGCTGGGTGTTCCGGGTCCGTCCGGTGGCCACCAGCTTCAGCCGACGCGCTTTCCAAGTACGAGAATTCGGGTGCGCATGGCATTGACCCTCCCCCCGGCACGCACTGACTGTCAAGTGGGTGGGACGGGAGTCTCATTATGTGAGCGGAGGGCCGTACCGCCCCCGAAAACTGCGGGCACACCACTCGTATACACCCCCGCGCCGCCGCCCGCGAACGCGGGCTCGGCCGGGCCGTGCGGCACCGGGTAGTGGCCGCAGGACAGCGCTCTGCGCAGCCGGTACTCGTCGAGCGGCCCGGAGAAGGCCATGCCCTGTCCGTGCGTGCAGCCCATCGCGCGCAGGGCGACGACCTGCTCGGGCAGGTCCACACCGTCGGCCACGGACTGCAGCCCGAGGTCGGTGGCGATCCGCAGCAGCCCGCTGGTGATCTTGTGAAGCCGGGCGGACTCGACGACACCCTCGACGAGGCCCCGGTCGAGCTTCAGTACGTCGACGGGCAGCCTTCTGAGGGTCGTGATGGCCGCGTAGCCACTGCCGAATCCGTCCAGGGCGATCCGGATGCCGAGCCGCCGCAGCGCGTTCAGTCGCCGCTCCAGCTCCTCCAGGGAGACCCGGGGGTCGGTGTCGGCCAGCTCGACGATCAGGGAGCCGGAGGCGAGCCCGTGGCGGGTCAGCAGGGCCTCCACGGAGCCGAGAGGCATCGAGCGGTCCAGCAGACGCCGGGCGCTCATCCGCACGGCGACGGGCACCGCGACACCCGCGGCGGCCCGCTCGGCGGCCTGCTCGACCGCCTCCTCGAGCATCCATCGGCCCAGCTCGGCGGTCTTGTCACTGTCCTCGGCGACGCGCAGGAACTCCGCCGGCGTGAAGAGCACCCCTTGCGAGGAACGCCAGCGGGCCTGGGCGGTGACCGTCGCGATCCGGCCGTTCCCGAGGCAGACCACGGGCTGGTGGAGCAGTGCGAACTCGCCGTCCTGGAGGGCGGAGCGCAGCCGGGTGGCCAGCTCCGCCTTCCGCACGACGTCCTGCTGCATATGGGGCGCGTACAGCTCGACGCGGCCCTTTCCGGCCGCCTTGGCCCGGTACATCGCGAGGTCGGCGTTGCGCAGCAGCTCGCCCGCCCCCAGGCCCGGTTCGGCGAAGCCGACGCCGATGGACGCGGCGACGCGGACATCGTTGCCGCCGATGGCGTACGGCTGGGAGAGCTTGATCCGCAGCCGGTCGGCGAGCTCCAGGATCTGCTGTTCGCGCGCGCCCAGGTCGCGGCTGCCGTCGCCGACGATGAGCGCCGCGAACTCGTCGCCGCCTAGGCGGGCGGCGGTGTCGCCCTGGCGCACCGAGTCCTGGAGTCTGCGGGCGGCCTGGACGAGGAGCTCGTCGCCGGCCTGGTGCCCGATCGTGTCGTTCACGGCCTTGAAGCCGTCGAGGTCGATGAAGAGGACGGCCGTGCCGCGCAGCGCGGCGCCGCGGTCGGTGGAGCGGCGGCCGGACAGGGCCTGCTGGACGCGCCGGGTGAACAGCGCGCGGTTGGGCAGGTCGGTGAGCGGATCGTGTTCGGCGTTGTGCTGGAGCTGCGCCTGGAGCCGGACCCGCTCGGTCACGTCACGGCTGTTGAAGATGAGGCCGCCGTGGTGTCGGTTGACGGTGGACTCCACATTGAGCCAACCGCCGTCGCCGGACTTGAAGCGGCACTCGATGCGGGTGGTGGGCTCCTCCAGATGGCTGGCGGCCAGGAAGCGGCGCACCTCGTGCACCACGCAGCCGAGGTCCTCGGGGTGGATGAGGGAGGCGAGCTCGGAGCCGACGAGCTCCTCGGCGTTGCGGCCGTAGACGCCGGCGGCGGCCGGGCTGACGTACCGCAGGATGCCGTTCGGTGCGGCGATCATGATGACGTCGCTGGAGCCCTGCACCAGGGAGCGGAAGTGGTTCTCCTGCTGGGCCAGCTCCTGGGTGAGGGTGATGTTGTCGAGCAGCATGATGCCCTGGCGCACCACGAGGGCGAGTACGACGAGGCCGGCCGTGATGAGCACGACGCGGTCGACGCTGCGGCCGTTCAGGACGTTGTAGAGAATGCCCAGCGTGCACACGGCGGCGGCCAGGTAGGGCGTGAGTGCGGCCAGTGATCCGGCGATCGGACGGGTGGTCGGGTACCGGTTGTGGCCACCGTCCTGAGGTTCCTGAGCCCCCTGAGATCCCTGAGGCCCCTGAGATCCCTGGGTGATCCCCGGTCCGCCCTGGCGGCCTCCCGGGATGTGCTCGTGCACCACGCGCGCGTGCCCGTCCCTACGGGGCTCCTCCGTGCCGTGACCCTCGGCGGTCGGCTGCCCGAGCCGGGGACCGACCCACGGGGCGTACGCGAGGAGCAGTGACCCGGCGAACCAGCCCGCGTCGAGGAGCTGCCCGGAGTGGTAGTTGTTGTGCAGGAGGGGCGAGGTGAACAGGGCGTCGCACATCACGGTCAGGGCGAGCGCGCCGATCGCGGTGTTCACCGCCGAGCGGTTCACCGACGAGCGCCTGAAGTGCAGCGCGAGCACCATGCTGACCAGGGCGATGTCCAGCAGCGGGTACGCCAGTGAGAGCGCGGTGTGCGCGACGCTCGGCCCGTCGAACTTGGCCGCCTGGGCGAGCGCGAGGCTCCAGGACAGCGTGAGCAGGGAACCGCCGATCAGCCAGGAGTCGAGCGCCAGGCAGACCCAACCTGCCTTGGTCACGGGCCTCTTGGCTAGCACGAGCAGTCCTACGATGGCGGGCGGAGCGAAACAGAGGAAGAAGAGATCGGCGTAGCTGGGACTCGGGACCTGGCGGTCGAGGACGACCTCGTACCACCCCCAGACTCCGTTGCCCAGCGAGGCCATGGTGGAGGAGAGCGCGAACAGCAGCCAGGCGGGTCGAAAGCGGCTGCGGCCGTTGCGGGCGTAGAGGAAGCAGGAGACCGCGGCGGCGCCCGCGGCGGCGCTCAGCCCGAAGTCGCCCATGAACAGCGCGAGGCTCGCGGAGCCCCAGCCGAGCGCGGAACCGAAGGCGTAGCCCGCGCACACCAGGGCCAGCACGAGTTGCGGAATCAGGCCCGCCCCACCGCCGCACAACGGCCGCCGGGACAGCAGCGCCCCGGGGGAGCTCACCGGGCCCACCCGGTCCGCGCGGGGTCCCGCAGGCCCGTGTGCGCTGGGTGCGCATGCCTTCTGCGGCCGCTGTGCCTGCGGTGGTGATGGCCGCCGTGACCACCATGGCCGCCGTGGCCGCGTCTGCGCGTGGCCGCGCGCCAGGGTCGTCGGCGGCCCCGCCGCGTCGGATCGTTGGTCCATAGGCCGTGCATCGCCCGTCGCCCCCCTCGCAGTCCGAATGTGCATCCCCGGCGCCGAACGGTGCGCGGCGCAGCCCCTGTCGGGACGATACACCAGTCTCGTCACTCAGGGACATAGTGCCTCTACGCTCCGTGACGATCAGCGGCGGCGCGGACACCGCCCGCATTCGCCGGACTGCGGAGGGTGCCCGAGGCCGGCTACCCGCCCGTCGTAAGGACCACGTTGCCCAGGGGTTCCCGGTTCACGAAACGATTCAACTGCGCGGTCAGAAGCCGCTTGGCGCGCGGCAGGAACGCCGAGGTGGGGCCGCCGACATGGGGGCTGATGAGCACGCCGGGCGTCTGCCACAAGGGATGTCCCTGGGGCAGCGGCTCCGGATCGGTGACGTCGAGGGCCGCGGTGAGGCGCCCGCTGTCCAGCTCGGCGAGCAGCGCCTTGGTGTCGACGACGGGCCCGCGGGCGACGTTCACCAGCAGTGCGCCGTCCTTCATCCGGGCCAGGAACTCGGCGTTCACCAGGCCCCGTGTGCTGTCGGTGAGGGGCGTGGCGAGCACCACGACGTCGGCCTCGGGGAGCAGTGCGGGCAGTTCCGTGAGTGGGTGCACCGGACCGCGCGCCGTGGTGCGCTCGGAGCGCGCGACGCGCGCCACCCGCGCTACTTCGAAGGGCGTGAGCCGGTCCTCGATCGCGGACCCGATCGAGCCGTAGCCCACGATCAGCACGGACTTGTCGGCCAGCGCCGGATGGAATCCGGAGTGCCACTCCCCCTTGTCCTGCGCCCTTACGAAGTCGGGGACGCCCCGCAGCGAGGCGAGGATCAGCGTGAGCGCGAGCTCGGCGGTGCTCGCCTCGTGCACTCCGCGTGCGTTGCACAGCTGCACGCCCGGGTGCAGGGACCGCACGCTCGGCAGGACGTGGTCGACCCCGGCGGAGAGCGTCTGCACGACCCGCAGGGAGGTCATTTCGGGCAGCGGCCGCTGCCCGACGCCGGGCGCCTTCATATAGGGGACGACGAAGAACTCGCAGTCCGCGGGATCCGCGGGAAACTCCTGGTCGCCGTCCCAGAAGCGGTAGCTCAGGCCCTCGGGGAGGCCCTCGATCTCGTCGGCGTGAAAGGGAAGCCACACATCGGAAGTCATGGGCTGGAGGCTATGCCAGGGGCCCGGTCGCGCAGAGGTTAGGTTGGGGTGCCGGAAGAAGGAGGGTCAGGGCCAGGTGGAGCGCAGGACGATCGGCGCGGCAACGCTCGATGTGGGGGCGATCGGGCTCGGGTGCATGCCGATGAACTGGGCGTACACCGGTTCGCGCCAGCGCGGTGAGGAGTCGCTGCGCGCGGTGCACGCGGCGCTCGACCGGGGGTCGACGCTGCTCGACACGGCCGACATGTACGGGCCCTTCACCAACGAGCTGCTGGTGGGGCGGGTGCTGAAGGAGCGGCGCTCCGAGGCCTTCGTGTCGACGAAGGTGGGGCTGCTGGTGGGCGAGCAGCACATCGTGGCCAACGGGCGCCCCGGCTATGTGAGGCGGGCGTGCGACGCTTCGCTGCGCCGCCTCCAGACCGATGTGATCGACCTGTACCAGCTGCACCGCGCGGACCCGGAGGTTCCGGTCGAGGAGACGTGGGGCGCGATGGCCGACCTGGTGTCGGCCGGAAAGGTGCGCTCGCTCGGGCTGTGCGCGGTGGGCGCCAGGTCCGCCCGTCGTTCGGGGGCGCGGCTGCACGACGGAACGATCCGGCAACTGGAGCGGGTGCAGCAGGTCTTCCCGGTGAGCGCGGTGGAGGCGGAGCTGTCGGTGTGGTCGACGGAGGCGCTGGACGCGCTGCTGCCGTGGTGCGCGGCGCGCGGGGTGGGCTTCCTGGCGGCGATGCCCCTGGGCAACGGCTTCCTGACCGGCACGCTCACCCCCGGCGAGGGGTTCGAACCCGATGACCTGCGCGCCCGCCACCCCCGCTTCACGGCCGAGATGATGGCCGCGAACCAGTCCATCGTCGTCGGGCTGCGGCGCGTCGCCCGGCGTCACGGCCTGCTCGGGAACACGGTCACGCCGGCCCAGGTGGCGCTGGCCTGGGTACTGGCCCAGGGTCGGCACGTGGTCCCGGTGCCGGGAGCCAAGCGGGAGCGGTGGGTCACGGAGAACGCCGGGGCGGCGGGGCTGCGACTGACGGCGGAGGACCTGGCGGAGGTGGCGGCGCTGCCGGGGGCACAAGGGTCCTGGGACTGAGGCTGCCCCGCTCCGGAGGGACCGGGTGTTCCGGTTCGGGAACCCCTGGGACTCGCGCGGTGTATGAACAGTAGGACCGCCGCGTCGAAGGGACCTCTGATCGTGCAACGTCGAGTGATGAAGGCCGTGTTGGCCGCGGCAGCGCTGTTGGTGACGGCCGGCTGTTCCTCCGGTGGCGGAGGAGGGGCGCCGATCGGCGGCCCGATCCCGTCGTCGAGCGGTACGGGGACGGGGGCGTCGTCCGCCCCGCGGGCCACCGAGACGGCCGCGCCCGCCAAGGGCTCGGTGAAGGTCGTGCGTACCGTCACCGAGGACCTCAAGTCGCCCTGGGGCCTGGCGCCGCTGCCGGAGGGCGGCCTGCTGGTGTCCTCGCGGGACGAAGGGACGATCACGCGGGTCGACGAGAAGACCGGCAGGAAGACCGAACTGGGCCAGGTGCCCGGGGTGGCCGCCGCCGGCGAGGGCGGCCTCCTCGGTATCGCGCTCTCCCCCGCGTACGCCTCCGACCACATGATCTACGCGTACTTCACGACGGCTTCGGACAACCGCATCGTCCGCATGCTGTACGACGAGAAGAAGCCGTCCGGGGAGCAGCTCGGGGCGCCGGACACGATCTTCAAGGGCATCCCCAAGGGGATGATCCACAACGGTGGGCGGATCGCCTTCGGTCCCGACCGGATGCTGTACGCGGGGGCGGGCGAGACGGGTGACCGGGGGCAGGCCCAGGACACGAAGGCGCTCGGCGGCAAGATCCTGCGGATGACGCCGGACGGCGACCCGGCGCCCGGCAACCCCTTCGACAACTCGGTGGTCTACTCGTACGGGCATCGCAATGTGCAGGGCCTCGCCTGGGACGACAAGCAGCGGCTGTGGGCGTCCGAGTTCGGCCAGGACACCTGGGACGAGCTGAACCAGATCAAGCCGGGCGACAACTACGGCTGGCCGGTGGTCGAGGGCAGGAACGACGACCCGAAGTACCACAACCCGGTCGCCCAGTGGCACACCGACCAGGCCTCCCCGAGCGGTATCGCCTACGCCGAGGGCTCCATCTGGATGGCGGGGCTGCGCGGCCAACGGCTGTGGCGCGTCCCGTTGAAGGGCACGGAGGCCGCCGCCGCTCCGCAGGCCTTCCTGAAGGGCGAGTACGGCCGGCTGCGCACGGTGGTCCCGGCGGGCGGCGACAAGCTCTGGCTCGTGACGAGCGAGACGGACGGCCGCGGCAGCCCCGGCAAGGGCGACGACAGGATTCTGGAGCTGGAGGTGAAGTAGGCCGGCCCGGCTACTCGTCGTCCTCGATCAGCGACTGGTCGAGGATTGCCACCGAGACGAGAATCAAGAACGCCCGGTGGATCATGTAGTCGACCGTCAGCCCCGGGGCGACGGACACGACACGGATGTCCTCACCGCTGACAGCCTGGGAGATCGGCGTGAAGGGGTCCTCGGCGAGCTTGTGCAACCCGCGCTCAAGGAGCTTGCGCCTGTTCTCCGGAAGCGCGTCCCGCTGCCGAGCGGCATGCTCGGTGTACTCGATCTGGTACAACACAGCTCCTCCGGGACTCGTGGCCTGCCTACATTATCCCGCAGCGACACGCTCACCGGCCCCCGGCGGGAACAGCCGCAGCCGGTGTGCCAGCGCCGCCGCCTCCCCCCGGCCCGAGACGTCCAGCTTGGCCAGGATGTTCGAGACGTGGACGCTGGCGGTCTTCGGGGAGATGAAGAGTTCCTCGGCGATCTGGCGGTTGCTGCGGCCGGCGGCGACCAGGCGCAGGACGTCGCGCTCGCGGCTGGTGAGACCGAGGGCCTCGGCCGGGTCGGCGGGGGCCGGGGCCGACGGCTCGGGGGCACGGCCCAGGGCGAGGCGGGCCCGCTGGGCGAGGAGCGCGACGGTGTCGGCGAGCGGGCGGGCGCCGAGGTGGCCGGCCGCCGCCCCGGCCAGCCGCAGAAGCTCCGTGGCGCGGGCCCGGTCGTCCTCGTCGGCTCCCGCGATCAGCAGGGACTCGGCGAGACGGTGCCGGACACGGGCGAGGTCGTAGGGGCGCTCCAGCGGTTCGAAGGCGGTGACCGCCTCGGACCACTCGTGCGGGTCGGCCGTGCCCTCGGCGCGGCGGAGCTCGGCGCGTACCCACTGTTCGTGGGCGAGCCAGACGGGTGCTCCGGTGGCCAGGGACTTGGCGGCCTTGCGCAGCCGCTCCAGGGTTGCGGCGCGGCCCGCCTCGGCGACGGGCAGTCCGCGGGCGTCGGCCTCCGCGGTGGCGGCGGCGAGCAGCAGCGGCCAGCCGTAGCGCTGGGTGCCGGGCGGGAAGCCCGCGTCCAGGACGTCCTCCAGGGCGGCGCGGGCGTCGAGGAGGCGTCCCTCTCCGGCGGCGAAGCCGATCGCGGTGCGGACCAGGGGCAGCGAGTGCTGCGGCATGGGGTCGTGGGTCCCGAAGTGGGCGCGGGCGGAGGCGAGTTGCCGTGCCGCTTCGGCGAGGTCGCCGCGGGCGAGCGCGAGGTCCGCGAGGCGCATGGCACCGCTGCCGGACGGTTTGCCGCTGAGCCCGACGCCCAGCGCGTTGCGCGCGGCCTCGACGGCCTCGTCCCACTGGCCGAGCGCGTAGAGCGACTCCGAGAGGTTGCCCCACACCCAGGCCTCGGTGTCCAACAGCCCGGATTTGCGGGCGAGTTCGATGCCCTCGCGCAGGACAGTGACCGCTTCCCGGGAGCGGCCGACGGACTCCAGGTGGGAGGGCAGGTTGATGTGGACGCGGCCCGTGACCATGGAGGGGGCGTGCCGGAGCACCCGTTCCTTGACCTCGTACATCTCCGCGATGCCCGTCTCCACGTCGCCCGCGTCGACCATGAGACCGCCGAGCGTGAGCCGGGCGTTCAGCTCGATGTCCCGGGCACCCACCATGCGCGCGTACTCCACGGCGCGCTCGGCGGCCGAGAGGGCGCCGGGACCCGGTTCGTGCAGCATGCACCAGGCGGCGACCATGGAGAGCACCTCGGCGTGCACCTCCGACGGCGGCAGGCCGCGCACCAGGTCCCGGGCGGTGGCGAGCTCCGTCCAGCCGTCCCCGCGGGCCTGTGCCTGCACCAGGCGGGAGCGCTGGATCCAGAACCAGGCGGCACGGAGGGGGTCGTCCTCGTCCTCCAGGACGCGCAGCGCCCGCTTGGTGATCTTCAGGGCGCGCTCGCGCTCCCCGCACAGCCGGCCCGCGACGGCGGCCTCGGCCATCAGGTCGAGGTAGCGCAGGGGGGTGGTGGCCGGGTCGCAGCCACAGGGTGGGAAGACCTCCACGTAGTCGATGGGGCGCAGCTCGTCCCGTACGGCTTCGGGGGTGGCCTCCCACAGCTCCATCGCGCGCTCCAGGAGCCTGAGTTGCTCGGAGTGGGCGTGCCGGCGGCGGGCCTCGACGGAGGCGTCGAGGACGGCGGGGAGGGCCTTGGCCGCGTCGTGCGCGTGGTACCAGTAACTGGCCAGGCGGGTGGCGCGCTCGTCGGCCGGGACGAGCGTGGGTTCGGCCTCCAGGGCTTCGGCGTAGCGGCGGTTGAAACGGGAGCGCTCACCGGGGAGCAGGTCGTCGCTGACGGCCTCGCGGACCAGGGAGTGGCGGAAGCGGTAGCCGTCGCCGCCGGGTGAGGCGTGCAGGATGTTGGCGCCGACGGCGACGCGCAGCGCCTCGATGAGGTCGTCCTCGGCGAGCCGGGCGACGGCGGCGAGCAGCGGGTACTCGACGGTGGAGCCGCCCTCGGCGACGATCCGGGCGATGCGCTGGGCACTCTCGGGGAGTCCTTCGACACGGACGAGGAGCAGGTCGCGCAGGGAGTCGGTGAGCCCGGTGCGGCAGCCCTGGTGGGCGGCGACGGCGAGCTCCTCGACGAAGAACGCGTTGCCGTCGGAGCGTTCGAAGATGTCGTCGACCTGGGCGGGGTCTGGTTCGTGGGCGAGGATGCCGGCGATCTGACGGCCGACCTCGGCGCGGCTGAAGCGGCCGAGTTCGATGCGGCGGACCGTACGGAGGCGGTCGAGTTCGGCCAGCAGGGGGCGCAGGGGGTGGCGGCGGTGGATGTCGTCGGCGCGGTAGGTGGCGATGACGACGAGGCGGCCGCTGCGCAGGGTGCGGAAGAGATAGGCGAGCAGGTGGCGGGTGGAGGCGTCGGCCCAGTGCAGGTCTTCGAGCGCGACGACGACGGTGCGGTCGGCGGCGACGCGTTCCAGGAGGCGGGCGGTGAGCTCGAAGAGGCGGGCCATGCCCTCCTCGTCGGGCCGGCCGCCGCGGCCGGTCTCGCCCAGCTCGGGCAGCAGCCGGGCCAGCTCGTCCTCCTGTCCGGCGGCCGCGGCGGCGAGCTCGTCGGGGAGCAGTCGGCGCAGGGCGCGCAGGGCGGTGGAGAACGGGGCGAAGGGCAGTCCGTCGGCGCCGATCTCCACGCAGCCGCCGCTCACGAAGACGGCGCCCTCGCGGACGGCCGCGGTGGCGAACTCCTCGAGCAGGCGGGTCTTGCCGACCCCGGCCTCACCGCCCAGCAGCAACGCCTGCGGCTCTCCCCCGGTGCTGAACGTCTGGGAGGTACCCCCGGTGGCGCTGCGGGCGAGCGCGTCGTGCAGGACGCCGAGTTCGTCGGCGCGACCGACGAACACCGGGCTGACGGACCTGGTTTCCACAGGCCCGAGCATCGCACAGGGGTCTGACAGTGCGGCACTGGTTATCGAGCGGGCGACGGCCGCCCCGCTCGCTGGGAGGCGGCCGACCCCCGTACGGCCGCCCCCCGCCCCCGCGCTCATGCGGCGCGGGCGAACCGGTGCCGGCGGGGACGCGGGCTATGTGCCTGCCCCTCCGGGTCGTTCTGTCCGGACTCGCGCGCGGCGGCGCGGCGGGCGGCGCGACGGCCACGGAGGGCTTCCCGCGCCTGGCGGTGGTTCTGTGCCTCGCGG
Organism: Streptomyces olivochromogenes; assembly: GCF_001514115.1. Taxonomy (GTDB): domain Bacteria; phylum Actinomycetota; class Actinomycetes; order Streptomycetales; family Streptomycetaceae; genus Streptomyces; species Streptomyces olivochromogenes. The sequence continues at coordinate 151,948 of NZ_KQ948457.1, read as the reverse complement.
ATCAGCTCGTTGGATCGCATCTGCTGGATCTCGTACTCGAACATGTCGTGTCCCTCGTGAGGAGTCGGTTTCGTCATCGCTTTCTGCGATGTCTCAACCTTCGTCTCCCAGGGGGGTGCGTCACATCGGGAGAGTTCCGCATCTTGCGCACGCGAAGGGCCTTAGGACGGCCGTAAGTGACTTACGGCGGCCCTAAGGCCCCTCAGAGGTACGGAGATCCAGCCGCGGTTTCAGCTGGTGGACGGCAGTCCGAGAATGATGTCCGAGTATTTGGCGACGGCGAGGACCAGGCCGATGACGCCGAGCGAGACGCCCGCCCAGGCGACCGACTTGATCCAGGCGGCCTGCGGCTTGCCGGGGGCCCCGAAGGCGGGCCGGACCAGGACCACGACGCCGACGATCAACGCGGCCAGCGCGAAGAGGCCGCCGACCAGCGCGGTGGTCGCCCAGGCATCGCCGTAGACCTCCTTGACCTGCTTGGCGACGCTCGCGGTCGAGGAGGTCCCCAGCTGGCCGACGAGGGTCTCGCGGGCGGCGGCCACGGTGGCGACCCAGCTGCCGGTGAGGGACACGATGCCAAGCCCGGCGGAGACGACGGCGGCGGCGCCCTGGCCGACGCCGGGGGTGCCCTTCCCGGCCTCGGGGGTGTCCTCGCCCTCCAGGGCCTCGGCGTCGAGGTCGTCCTGGTCCTCGGCGTCCTCGGCTTCGGCGTTGCCGGTCTCCTCGACCTCGGCGTCCGGCGCCTCGTCGGTCTTGGTGGCGTTCACGGTCTCCTCGTCGCTCTTTGCCTCGGTGCCGTTCGCGTCCACGGCTTCGTCAACTGTCTTGGTTCCCATGACCCGCACCGTACGGACGGAGTCTGAGAAGTCTCTTAATGATCGTTGCGAGCGACGACCAAGATCATCGTTGCTCACGCGCGCGTGCCGCCCGCCACTCGGGCGCGAGCACCGACCAGACCTCCATGTCGAGGCGTACGCCCCGGTGGGGGTAGCTCTCCCGCAGCACCGCGTCCCGGGTCATCCCGAGCCGCCGGGCGCCGTTCACGCTCGGCACGTTCGCGGAGGCGGCGATCCACTCCACACGGTGGATCCCGCGCTCCTCGACCGCCCAGTCGATGAGGATCCGCATCGCCCGGGTGACCAGACCGCGTCCGGTGCCGGCCGGTTCCAGCCAGCAGCCGACCTCGCAGTTGCCGTGCTCGGCGTCGAAGTTCAGGAAGAGCACCCCGCCGACGAGCTTCCCCTCCAGCCACAGGCCGTGCAGGGACCCGGTGTCGGCGGCGCGCATGTCGGCGTACCGCTGGAGTGTCTCCCGCGCGGAGGGCACGTCCGTGGCCTTGGACCCGAAGGGGATGTACTGCCCGATGAACTCCCTCCCCCGGTCCAGGTGCGCGAGGAACTCCTCCGCCTGCCAGGGCTCCAGGGGCCGCAGTTCCGCGCCGTCGTCACCCAGGGATATCGCGTACATCCTGCTGCCGCTCCTTTTCCAGCTCGTCCTCCAGTACGTCCGCCACCTCGGCGTCCGTCGCAGCCGCCAGCCTCTCATGGGCGGCGCGGCACTCGGGCGGCTCGACGCTGATGCGCGGCAGCCACCGGTCGAGCCGGCGGGGCAGCCACCAGTTGGCGCCGCCGAGCAGGTGCATGAGGGCGGGCACGAGCAGGGTGCGCAGGACGAAGGCGTCGAGGGCGACGGCGGAGGCGAGGGCGATGCCGAACATCGCGATGACGCGGTCGCCGCTGAGCACGAAGGCGAGGAAGACCGAGATCATGATGACGGCGGCGGAGTTGATCACCCGGCTGGTCTCGGCGAGCCCGACCCGGACGGCACGCCGGTTGTCGCCGGTTTCCAGCCACTCCTCGTACATCCGGCTGACCAGAAAGACCTGGTAGTCCATGGAGAGCCCGAAGAGGACCGACACCATGATCACGGGAAGGAAGGGCTCGATCGGACCCGCGCGGCCGAGGCCCAGCAGCTCGCTTCCCCAGCCCCACTGGAAGATCGCGACGACCACCCCGAAGGCGGCGGCCACGGCGGCGATGTTCATCACTGCGGCCTTCAGCGGGATGCCGAGCGAGCGGAAGGCGAGCAGGAGCAGGGCACAGCCGAGGCCGATCACGACGCCCACGAAGAGGGGCAGCCTGCCGACGATGACGGCGGCGAAGTCGTCGTAGCTCGCCGTCACCCCGCCGACGCGCACGTCGAGCCCGCTGCCCGCCTCGACGCGCGGCAGCACCTCGGTGCGCAGCCGGTCCACGAGGTCGCTGGTCCTCTGGGACTGCGGCGCGGAGTCCGGGACGACGGTGAGGTACGCGGTGGCGCCCCCGGCGCCGTACGTCACCGGGGTCGCCGAGGCGACCCCGGCGGTCACCCGGAGCGTGCTGTCCAGGCTGTCGAGGGCGAGCCTGTCCTCGGCGCCGCCTACATGGGTGACCAGGGTCAGCGGCCCGTTCACGCCCGGCCCGAAGCCTTCGGCGAGGAGGTCGTACGCCTGCCGGGTCGTCGCCGACCTCGGGTTGTTGCCCTGGTCGGAGGTGCCGAGGCGGAGGGAGAGCGTGGGCAGCGCGAGCAGCGCCATGACGACCACGGCGACCGCGCCGAGCAGCTTGGGGTGGCGCTCCACGAACACCGACCAGCGGGCGGCGAGTCCGGTGGGGAGCTCCGGCTGGGGCCCGTGCTCGTACAGCCCGCGCCGCTCGCGCCGGCTGAGGGCGCGCGGGCCGATGAAGGACAGGAGGGCGGGCAGCAGGGTCACGGAGGCCGCGACGGTGAGGACCACGGTCAAGGAGGCCGCGATCGCGACACCGCCCAGGAAGCTGAGCCGCAGGATCAGCATGCCGAGCAGGGCGATGCAGACGGTGGCGCCCGCGAAGACGACCGCGCGGCCGGTGGTGGCGACGGCGTTGCGGGCCGCCTCGCCCACCGAAAGCCCGCGTTTCAGCCCGCGCCGGTGCCGGGTCACGATGAACAGCGCGTAGTCGATGCCGACGCCGAGGCCGATCAGCATGCCGAGCATGGGCGCGAAGTCGGCGACCGTCATCGCGTGCCCCAGGAGCACGATCGAGGCGTACGCCGTCCCGACGCCGACCAGGGCGGTGGCGATGGGCAGCAGGGAGGCGGCGAGCGAGCCGAAGGCGAGGAAGAGCACCACGGCGGCCACGGCCACGCCGACGACCTCGGCGAGGTGGCCGCCGGAGGACTCCGTGAGTCCGATGGCGCTCCCGCCCAACTCCACCTGGAGCCCCTCGGTCTCGGCGGCCCTGGCGGCGTCGACGACGGCTTGTGCCTCACTCTTGGAGAGGTTGTCGGCCTGGTCGTCGAAGGTGACGGTGGCGTACGCCGTACGTCCGTCGCCGCTGATCCGGCCCGTGCCCTGCCCTTCGTAGGGGCTGACGACGGAGGCCACGCCGGGCAGCGCGGCGATCTCGTCGAGGGCGCGGGTCATGGTCTGTTCGACGGCGGCGGAGCGGACGGTGGCGGGCCCGGTGCGCCAGACGACGGTGTCGCTGTCGCCGCCGAGACCGGGAAAGCCCTGCTGCAGAAGCCGGTCGGCGCGGCTCGATTCGGTGCCGGGGGCCTCGTAGTTGTTCGAGTACGCGGAGCCCGTGACGGCCGCGGCGGCGCTCACCCCGCCGAGGGCGAGGAGCCACAGCAGAACGGTGACGAGGCGGTGCCGTACACACCAGCGTGCAAGGGCTGCCAACGGACAAGCTCCCTGAGTGTTATATGGATCTTTACCGGGAGTTGCCCGCAAAGAACGCATGACGAATGCGTCATCACTCTTGCAGCCAGAAGTGATCGTTTATCTCATTCATGGGTCTGCTCACTCGAGTGCGAGACAGTTCACACGACAATCCGATGAACTCTGTCGCACCAAGGGACCCCGGACACGCCTGGGGGGATGCATCGGAGCCGATGCATCCCCCCAGGTGGGTACTTGACGGGGCCTCAGCCTTCGCTGACGCCCAGCTTCTCCAGGATGAGTTCCTTGACGCGGGCCGCGTCGGCCTGGCCACGGGTGGCCTTCATGACCGCGCCGACCAGGGCGCCGACCGCGGCCACCTTGCCGCCGCGGATCTTGTCCGCGACGCCCGGGTTGCCGGCGATGGCCTCGTCGACGGCGGCGGTCAGCGCGCCCTCGTCCGAGACGACCTTCAGACCGCGCTTGTCGACGACCTCGTCCGGGGTGCCCTCGCCCGCGAGCACGCCCTCGATGACCTGGCGGGCGAGCTTGTCGTTCAGATCTCCGGAGGCGACGAGCTGCGCCACCCGGGCGACCTGCGCCGCGGTGATGGGCAGGTCCTCCAGGGCCTTGCCCGACTCGTTGGCGCTGCGCGCCAGTTCACCCATCCACCACTTACGCGCGGACGCGGCGTCCGCCCCGGCCTCGATCGTGGCGACGATCGGGTCGATGGCACCGGCGTTCAGGATCGACTGCATGTCGTGCGCCGAGACACCCCACTCCTCACGGAGGCGGTTGCGACGCGCGAGCGGCTGCTCGGGCAGGCCCGCGCGCAGCTCCTCGACCCACTCGCGGGACGGGGCGACGGGGACGAGGTCGGGCTCCGGGAAGTACCGGTAGTCCTCGGCCTCCTCCTTCACGCGGCCCGAGGTCGTGGACCCGGTGTCCTCGTGGAAGTGGCGGGTCTCCTGGATGATCGTGCCGCCGCCGTTGAGAACCGCGGCGTGCCGCTGGATCTCGAAGCGGGCCGCACGCTCCACGGAGCGCAGCGAGTTGACGTTCTTCGTCTCGGAGCGCGTGCCGAACTTCTCGCGGCCGTGCGGGCGCAGCGACAGGTTCACGTCGCAGCGCATCTGGCCCTGCTCCATGCGGGCCTCGGAGACGCCGAGCGCCTTGATGAGCTCGCGCAGCTCGGCGACGTACGCCTTGGCGACCTCGGGAGCGCGCTCGCCCGCACCCTCGATCGGCTTGGTGACGATCTCGATGAGGGGGATGCCCGCGCGGTTGTAGTCGAGCAGGGAGTGCGAGGCGCCGTGGATCCGGCCGGTGGCGCCGCCGACGTGCAGCGACTTGCCGGTGTCCTCCTCCATGTGGGCGCGCTCGATCTCCACGCGGAAGACCTCGCCGTCCTCCAGCTGTACGTCGAGGTAGCCGTTGAAGGCGATCGGCTCGTCGTACTGGGAGGTCTGGAAGTTCTTCGGCATGTCCGGATAGAAGTAGTTCTTCCGGGCGAAGCGGCACCACTCGGCGATCTCGCAGTGCAGCGCGAGGCCGATCTTGATGGCGGACTCGACGCCGGTCGCGTTGACGACGGGCAGCGAGCCGGGCATGCCGAGGCAGGTCGGGCAGGTCTGCGAGTTGGGCGCGGCGCCCAGCTCGGTGGAACACCCGCAGAACATCTTGGTCTTGGTACCGAGCTCGACATGGACTTCGAGGCCCATGACGGGGTCGTACGTCGCGAGAGCGTCCTCGTACGACACCAGCTCGTCGGTCGTGGTGGTCACGGTGAAAACTTCCCTCTCAGCCCAGCAGGACGTCGTCGTCGCCCAGGCGCCTGAGCTCCCGGTAGAGGATGGCGAGGCCGGTGACGATGGCGGCGGCGGACACGGCCGCGTCGATGAGGCGCAGCGTGTCGTGCTCCGTACGGGCCTTCTTGGCCTGCTTGGCGACGCCGATCGCACCGAACGCGGTGCTCGCGATGGACAGGTACGTGCCGGACTTGGACTTCTTGAAGCCCTTGGCCTTGGTCAGAGCCTTGCTCACAACGACGGAGCCTCCTCGAGCAGCGGGTGGCCCCACTTTTCCACGAAGGCGGCCTCGACGGCGGCGCCGACCTTGTACAGCCGGTCGTCCTTCATCGCGGGGGCGATGATCTGCAGACCGACCGGAAGGTTGTCCTCCGGGGCGAGACCGCAGGGCAGCGACATGGCGGCGTTGCCCGCCAGGTTGGTCGGGATGGTGCACAGGTCCGCGAGGTACATCGCCATCGGGTCGTCGGCGCGCTCGCCGATCGGGAAGGCGGTGGTGGGCGTCGTCGGCGAGACGATGACGTCGACCTTCTCGAACGACTTCTCGAAGTCGCGCGTGATGAGCGTACGGACCTTCTGGGCGCTGCCGTAGTACGCGTCGTAGTAGCCGGAGCTGAGCGCGTACGTGCCGAGCATGATGCGGCGCTTGACCTCGGGGCCGAAGCCCGCCTCACGGGTGAGGGAGGTGACCTCCTCGGCCGACTTCGTGCCGTCGTCGCCGACCCTGAGGCCGTAGCGCATGGCGTCGAAGCGGGCGAGGTTGCTCGAACACTCGGACGGGGCGATCAGGTAGTACGCGGCGAGCGCCAGGTCGAAGGACGGGCAGTCCAGCTCGACGATCTCGGCGCCGAGCTCCTTGAGCAGGACGACGGCCTCGTCGAAGCGCTGCACGACACCGGCCTGGTAGCCCTCGCCGCGGAACTGCTTGACCACACCGACGCGCATGCCGGCGACGGAGCCGTTGCGGGCCGCCTCGACGACCGGCGGGACCGGGGCGTCGATGGAGGTGGAGTCGAGCGGGTCGTGGCCCGCGATGACCTCGTGCAGCAGCGCGGCGTCCAGGACCGTACGGGCGCAGGGACCGCCCTGGTCGAGGGAGGACGAGAACGCGACCATGCCGTACCGCGACACCCCGCCGTACGTCGGCTTGACGCCGACCGTGCCGGTGACGGCGGCGGGCTGGCGGATGGAGCCGCCCGTGTCCGTGCCGATGGCGAGGGGCGCCTCGAACGAGGCGAGCGCGGCGCTCGACCCGCCGCCGGAGCCGCCGGGGATACGGGTGAGGTCCCAGGGGTTGCCCGTGGGGCCGTACGCGCTGTTCTCGGTGGAGGACCCCATGGCGAACTCGTCCATGTTGGTCTTGCCGAGGATGACGACGTCGGCGGCCTTCAGCCTCTTGGTGAGGGTCGCGTCGTACGGCGGGATCCAGCCTTCGAGGATCTTCGAACCGACGGTCGTCGGGATGCCCTCGGTGGTGAAGATGTCCTTGAGCGCGAGCGGCACACCGGCGAGGGGGCCGAGCTTCTCGCCCCGCTCCCGCTTGGCGTCGACGGCGCGAGCCTGCGCGAGGGCACCCTCGCGGTCCACGTGCAGGAAGGCGTGCACCTTCTCGTCGACGGCCTCGATCCGGGCGAGGTGGGCCTCGGTGACCGCGACGGCCGTGAGCTCGCCCGCGGCGATCTTCGCGGCGATCTCGGCCGCGGTCAGCTTGATGATGTTGACGTTGGTGTCCGTCATGGTGATTAGTCCTCCCCCAGGATCTGCGGCACCTTGAAACGCTGCTGCTCCTGGGCCGGGGCGCCGGAGAGCGCCTGCTCGGGGGTGAGCGACGGACGGACCTCGTCCGCGCGCATGACGTTCGTCAGCGGCAGCGGGTGAGAGGTCGGCGGTACGTCTTGGTCGGCGACCTCGCTGACGCGGGCGACCGCGCCGATGATGTCGTCGAGCTGGCCGGCGAAGTGGTCGAGTTCTTCGGCCTGCAGCTCCAGACGCGCCAGCCGTGCGAGGTGGGCGACCTCCTCGCGCGTGATGCCAGGCATGCAGCGATCCTCTGGGTGAGAGTGTGTGGTTTGGCCCAATCCTATGGGTCCGGGGCCGATGCCCGCGCCCGGGTTTACCTCTGCCCGTGGCGGACGGGACCGCGGCGCCCCGTCAGGGGCGCGGGGAACGCGCGACCAGACACAACGGACGGACACAGACGCCGACGGCGACGACGCCCCACGAACCGTCGGAACTATTCGGCGGCCGGCAGCGCGGCGCGCGGCCGCTGCCAGCCGCGCGACCCCCGCGCCAGCAGCCACGCCGTCGCCTCCTCCGGAGGCATCGCCGCCGCGACCAGCCATCCCTGCACCGCGTCACACCCGAGATCCCGCAACCGCTCCCACGTCTCGTCGTCCTCGACGCCCTCCGCCACGACGAGCAGCCCCAGCGAATGCGCGAGATCGACGGTGCAGCGCACGATCTCCGCGTCCTCGTTGTCCACGGCGAGCCGCGCGACGAAGGACCGGTCGATCTTCAGCTCGCTCACCGGCAGCCGGCGCAGATGCACCAGCGAGGAGTACCCCGTACCGAAGTCGTCCAGCGACATCTTCACGCCGTGCCCGGTCAGCGCGGCCAGCGTGTCCGCGGCCCGCTGCGGGTCCTCGAGGAGCACATGCTCCGTTATCTCCAGCTGCAACGCCCCCGCGGGGACCCCGTGCCGGGCGAGCCGCGCGGCGACCGAGCCCGCGAAACCGGCGGTGTGGACGTCCCGCGGGGACACGTTCACCGCGACCGGTACGTACAGTCCCTGCGCCCGCCACCGGGCGACCTGCGCGAGCGCCGTCTCCAGCACGTACTCGGTGAGGTGCGGCATCAGTCCGGACGACTCGGCGATCGCGATGAACTCGTCCGGCGGCACCTTCCCCCGCTCGGGATGCACCCAGCGGACCAGCGCCTCGAGTCCGGCCACCTGTCCGTCGAAGCGGACCTTGGGCTGGTAGTGCAGTTCGACGTCACCGGCGTCCAGCGCCCGGCGCAGATCCCCCAGCAGACCGAGCCGGTCCGGTGTGTTCGAATCCCGCTTGGACTCGTAGACCTCCACCCCCGTACGGTCCCGCTTGGCCTGGTACATCGCCACGTCCGCCCGCCGCAGCAGCCCCTCCGCGTCCAGCGCGTGGTCGGGGAAGACGGCGAGCCCGGCGCTGGCCTCCAGGACCAGGGTGAGTCCGTCGAGGTCGAGCGGCGAGCCGAGGGCGGCGACGAGATTGCGGGCGACCCGCGTGGCCGACGTGGTGGAGTCGGCGACGGGGAGTAACACGGCGAACTCGTCCCCGCCGAGCCGCGCGGCCTCCGCCCCGCGCGGCAGCGCCAGCCGCAGCCGGTCGGCTATCTGAAGGAGCAGCCGGTCACCGGCGAGGTGCCCCAACGTGTCGTTCACGGAACGAAAGCGGTCGAGGTCGATCAGCATCAAGGCGGAACGCGCGCCGATGCGCTCGGCATCGTCCAGAGCCGTCCAGGTCCGTTCGAGCAGCCACTGGCGGTTGGGCAGCCCGGTCAGCGGGTCGCGCAGTTGCTCCTCGGCCCGGACGCGGGCGATCCACAGGGTGGAGTCGAGTGCGATGAGGGGGATCGAGAACAGCGGCAGCAGCATCGGCTGGGCGATCGCGACCACGCAGATCAGCGGCGCGATACCGAGCAGCGCGACGGCGACCAGGCCCTGCCTGACCAGCGCCGTGCGGGTGGCGGTCGGCAGTCCGCCGGTGCCCGGCGCGTGCAGGTACCAGAGCAGGACGCGGGTGACCGCGAGGTAGGCGGTCGCGACCAGCACCACCTCGGGTGCGGCGTAGAAGTTCCAGCTCTCCGGGTTCCAGGGCGCCTCCACGGACGGCACGCGCCCGAACATGGCGAGGACCAGCGCTCCGGCGCCGATGCCGAGGATGTCGACCGCGCCGTGCAACACCCCCTGGCGCCAGCGGCCTCGGCGCGCGGCGCCGACCAGCACGACGACGGTCAGGCTGACCATCCCGGCGGCCACCCAGCCGTACAGCAGCAGGACCGCGAGGGTGAGCGCGGCGCCGGAGCCCGTGCCGCCCCACCAGCGGGCGTGGCCGAGGGCGACCAGATGGCCGACGATGATGCCGGTCAGTACCGCGAGCGACCAGCCGACCGCGCCGGACGGGAAGAGGGCGTGGTGGCCGCCGAACGCCCGGTAGAAGCCGCCGCCGAGGACGAACGCGGCCGCCCCGACGACCGCGGCGGGCAGCGTGGGCCAGGAGAGGTGCCGTTCGGGTTCGTGACCGGACATGCCTCCGCCGCGCCCTGCGGCGAGCCTGCCCGCACCCGGGGCGGGGGCGGTTACGGTGAGGGGTGGTGCGGAGCCCTGCCCGCCCGTGCCGGGGCGCTCCGACGGACGCCCCGTCCGGAGGCCGGCCATCCACGCGCCGGTCATCCGGCGCAGGCGCAGCCGTGAGTCCGGAGCGGCGCTCTCGGTCGGTTCCATTCCCGTCCCTCTCACAGCCGGCGGTGCCCACGCCACGCGGCCCGTTGCCGGCGACAACTGCCAACGGCACCGCGTCTGAAAACCCTTCCCCAGACTCTTGCGGAGCAGGGGATGCCCCAACCGCAGCTGGGCACGGCGGGCGCACACGTCAACAGTAGGCCGCAGAAGGCTTCTACGGGCAGCGGTCGACGACGGTTGCCCGAATGCGACCCGGCCACCCGTATGCATCTGATATGCGCCGAACGGGTGGCCTTCAACCGCTACTCCTCGGTCGGGAGGGCGACTTCCGCTGCGGCCTCCGGTCCCTGTTCGAGCAGGACGGCGAAACCCTCCTCGTTCAGAACCGGCACTTTGAGCTGCATCGCCTTGTCGTACTTGGACCCTGGATTGTCGCCCACCACCACGAAAGACGTCTTCTTCGAGACCGAACCGGTCACCTTCGCTCCCCGGCTCTGCAGGGCCTCCTTCGCGCCGTCCCGCGTGTGGTGTTCGAGCGTGCCGGTGACGACGACGGTGAGTCCTTCGAGCGGCCGGGGGCCCTCGTCCTCGCCGGACCGCTCGTCCTCCATACGGACGCCCGCCGCCCGCCACTTGCGGAGGATCTCGCGGTGCCAGTCCTCCGCGAACCACTCCTTGAGCGAGGCGGCGATGATCGGGCCGACTCCCTCGGTGGTGGCGAGCTCCACCTCGGTGGCCTGCTCGATGCGGTCGATGGAGCGGAACTCGCGCGCCAGCGCCTCCGCCGCGACCGGCCCGACATGACGGATCGACAGGCCGGTCAGGATCCGGGCGAGCGGGCGCTCCTTGGCGGCCGCGATGTTGTCCAGCATCCCGATCGCGTTCTTCTTGGGCTCGCCCTGCTGGTTGGCGAAGACCGTGGCGATCTTCTCCTCGCCCGTCTTCGGGTCGCGCTTGGGCAGGCCGCTGTCCTGGTCGAGGACGTACGCCTTGATCGGCAGCAGCCGCTCGATGGTGAGGTCGAAGAGGTCGCCCTCGTCGGCCAGCGGCGGTTCGGCCGGCTCCAGCGGCTTGGTGAGGGCCGCCGCCGCCACGTACCCGAAGTGCTCGATGTCGAGTGCCTTGCGGCCCGCGAGGTAGAAGAGCCGCTCACGCAACTGGGCCGGGCACGAGCGCGCGTTCGGGCAGCGCAGGTCGACGTCGCCCTCCTTCATCGGCCGCAGCGGCGTACCGCACTCGGGGCACTCGGCGGGCATCACGAACTCGCGCTCGCTGCCGTCCCGCAGGTCGACGACCGGGCCGAGGATCTCGGGGATGACGTCACCGGCCTTGCGCAGCACCACCGTGTCCCCGATGAGGACGCCCTTGGCCTTCACCACGTCCTGGTTGTGCAGGGTGGCGAACTCGACCTCCGAGCCGGCCACCGTGACCGGCTCGACCTGCGCGTACGGCGTGACGCGGCCCGTGCGGCCGACGCCGACCCGGATGTTGACGAGCTTGGTGTTGACCTCCTCGGGCGCGTACTTCCAGGCGATGGCCCAGCGCGGCGCGCGCGAGGTCGAGCCGAGGCGGCCCTGCAGCGGGATCTCGTCGAGCTTGACGACGACTCCGTCGATCTCGTGCTCGACGGAGTGCCGGTTCTCGCCGTAGTACGCGATGAACTCCCGTACGCCGTCGAGGTCGTCGACCACCTTCGCGTACCGCGTGGTCGGCAGGCCCCAGGAGTGCAGCAGCACATACGCCTCCGAGAGGCGGGAGAGGCCCTCGAAGCCCTCCAGGGCGCCGATTCCGTGGACCACCATGTGCAGCGGGCGGCTCGCGGTGACGCGGGGGTCCTTCTGGCGCAGCGAACCCGCCGCCGCGTTGCGCGCGTTGGAGAAGGGCTTGTCGCCGGCCTCCACCAGGCGGGCGTTGAGCTCCTCGAACTTCTCCATCGGGAAGAAGACCTCGCCGCGGATCTCCACCAGGTCCGGGACATGGTCGCCCTTGAGACGGTCCGGGATCTCCGCGATCGTGCGCACATTGGGCGTGATGTCCTCGCCCGTGCGGCCGTCGCCGCGGGTCGCGGCGCGGGTGAGGCGGCCGTGCTCGTAGGTCAGGTTGACCGCGAGGCCGTCGACCTTCAGCTCGCAAAGGAAGTGGTGGTCCGAGGTGCCCACGTCCTTGGCGACGCGCTCGGCCCAGGCCGCCAGCTCCAGGTCGCTGAAGGCGTTGTCCAGCGAGAGCATGCGCGAGCGGTGCTGTACGGAGGTGAACTCGGTCGCGTACGCGCCCGCGACCTTCTGGGTCGGGGAGTCGGGGGTGCGCAGCTCGGGATACCGCTCCTCCAGGGCCTCCAGCGAGCGCAGCAACTGGTCGAACTCCGCGTCGCTGACGACCGGCTGGTCCTTCACGTAGTACCGGAAGCGGTGCTCCTCGATCTGCTCAGCGAGCTGCGCGTGCTGCTCCCGTGCCTCGGCGGGCAGGGAATTGGGCTGTGCGTCCTTGTCGCCGGCCACCGTGTTGTCCTCCCGTTACTCTGGGTTGTCCGCGAGGGATCTCGCCGCCCGGGCGCAGTGGGCGAGTGCCCGGCGCGCGTACTCCGGGGAAGCGCCCGCGAGTCCGCACGACGGGGTGACCGTGACCGCCTCCGCGAGAAGACCTGGATGCAGCCCCAGCCTGCGCCACAGCGTCCTGACACCCATGACGCTACCGGCAGGGTCTGACAATGGTCCGTCCGTGCCCGGCACGACACCGGCGAACAGCCGGGTGCCGCCCTCCACCGCCTCACCGATGGCATCGTCGTCACGCTCGGTGAGCAGCGAGAAGTCGAAGGAGATGGCCGCGGCCCCCGCCCTGCGCAGCAGCGCGAACGGTACGTCGGGTGCGCACGAGTGCACCACGACCGGGCCGTCGGTGTGCACCCCGACGACGTCCCGCAGTGTCGCCTCCACCCGTTGCCGGTCGACGGCGCGGTGGGTGCGGTAGCCGCTGGCGGACTTCACCTGGCCGCGCAGCACCGCGATGAGCGAGGGCTCGTCGAGCTGCAGCACGATCTGGGCGCCGGGCACCCGGCGCCGTACCTCGTCGAGGTGCGTGCGCAGCCCCTCGGCGAGCGATCCGGCGAGGTCCCGGCAGGCGCCGAGGTCGGAGAGCGCCGCCTCGCCGCCCCGCAGCTCCAGCGCGGCGGCCAGTGTCCAGGGGCCCACGGCCTGTACCTTGAGCGGCCCCTCGTAGCCCTGGGTGAACTCCTCCAGCGCGTCGAGGTCTTCGCCGAGCCAGGACCTGGCCCGCTTGGTGTCGCGCCCCGGCCGGTCCCCGATCCGCCAGCCGCTGGGCTCCACGCGCGCGTAGAGCTCGACCAGCATCCCGGCGGTCCGTCCGATCATGTCCGCGCCGGGTCCCCGCGCGGGCAGTTCGGGCAGGAACGGGAAGTTCTCGAAGGACCCGGTCACGGTCTTGGCGGCCTCGCGGGCGTCGTCGCCTGGCATGGATCCGACCCCGGTGGCGGGGCCCCAGGTGAAGCTCATCGTCCCGGCCGCACGGTCAGGTCGTTGACCTCCGCGTCGCGCGGCAGGTCGACGGCCATCAGGATCGTCGTCGCGACGGACTCCGGGTCGATCCACTTCGAGGCGTCGTACTCCTTGCCCTCCTGCTGGTGGACCTTCGCCTGCATGGGGCTCGCCGTCCGGCCCGGGTAGACGGAGGTCACCCGGACGCCGTTCGCGTGCTCCTCGTGGCGCAGGGAGTCCGCGAGGGCCTTCAGGCCGTGCTTGGAGGCGGCGTACGCGGACCAGTCGGCGTGTGCGGCGAGGCCGGCGCCGGAGTTCACGAACACGACGTGGCCCTGGGCGACGCGGAGTTGCGGCAGGAAGTGGCGGGTCAGCTCGGCGGGGGCGATCAGGTTGACGTTGAGCTGGTGACGCCAGGACTTGGGGGTCAGCTCCCCGACGGGGCCGAGGTCGACCACGCCCGCGATGTGCAGGAGCGAGTCGACGCGCTCGGGCAGGGACTGGTGCGAGAACGCCCAGGAGAGCTTGTCCGGGTCCGCCAGGTCGCCGACCAGGGTCCGGGCTCCGGGGAACTCGGCCGCCAGTTCCTTCGCGCGGCCCGCGTCGCGCGCGTGGAGCACGAGGTCGTCCCCGCGCGCGTGCAGACGGCGGGCGACGGCCGCGCCGATGCCGGAGCCCGCCCCGGTGATCACATGTGTAGCCATGGACGCCATGCTCGCATCACCGGGTGCCCACGCTCTCCTCCAGGTAGGCCAGCGCGCCCACCGGCTCCTCGGCGAAGAACACCAGGTCGGTGAGCGGGCACGGCAGGAAGCCCTCGGCCTCCATGCGGTGGAACTGCTCCTTCAGGCCGTCGTAGAAGCCCGCCGTGTTGAGCAGGACGACCGGCTTCTCGGTCTTCCCGTGCTTCTTCAGCTCCAGGATCTCGGTCGCCTCGTCGAGGGTCCCGGTGCCGCCCACCATGATCACGACGGCGTCGGCCTTGGCCAGGAGCAGCGCCTTGCGCTCGGCGAGGTCCCGGGCGATCACCATCTCGTCGGCCCCCGCCCGCGCCGTGGCCGCCAGGAAGTCCACGGAGACGCCCAGCAGCCGTCCGCCCGTCTCCTGCACCCCGTCGGCGACCACTTTCATCAGCCCGACGTCGGAGCCGCCCCACACCAGCGAGTGGCCGCCCTTGCCGAGGAGTTCGGCGAACTCCCGGGCGGGACGGGTGTAGCGGTCGTCGAGGTCGGCGGCGGAGAGGAAGACACAGATATTCATGTGCCTACGGTACGAGGGAAGAACCCGGGTCCCACGCGCGCTGTACGGGTATGGCCAATGGACACACGATCACCATCGAACAGGGCACGGAGCGGGTACGCGTTGTGCACGGCGACCAGGTGCTGGCTCAGAGCGACCGGCCCCTGGTGCTGCGCGAGACCGGCTGTCCCGTGCGCTACTACCTACCGGCCGAGGACGTCCGCCTCGACCTGCTGACGACCTCCGACACCCACACGCACTGCCCCTTCAAGGGCGACGCGTCCTACTGGTCCCTGCCCGACGCCCCCGACCTCGTCTGGTCCTACCCCGACCCCAAGCCGGACGTCGCCCGGATCAAGGACCACTTCTGCTTCTACGAAGTCGAAGCGGCGTAACCACACCGGCGCCACGCCGACGGCCCGGGTGTTCCCGGGCCGCTTCGGTGGTCAGCGGCGTCACCGTCCAGGGAGGGCCCGGAAAGGCCCTAGACGCTCGCCGTAGCGCGGGTGGTCGTCGCGATCGTCGCCGAGCCGACCACGCGTGTGCCGTCGTACAGGACGATCGCCTGGCCGGGGGCGACGCCGCGGACCGGCTCGGTGAACGTGACCTCGAGTTCGCCGTCGACCAGCTCGGCCGCGACCTGCGTCTCGCCTCCGTGGGCGCGGAGTTGGGCGGTGTAGGTGCCGGGGCCGGTGGGGGCGGCGCCGCACCAGCGGGGCTTGATGGCGGTCAGCCCGCTGACATCGAGGGATGCCGCCGGCCCCACCGTGACCGTGTTGTTCACCGGCGAGATGTCCAGGACGTAGCGCGGCTTGCCGTCCGCGGCCGGGGTGCCGATGCGCAGTCCCTTGCGCTGCCCGATCGTGAAGCCGAAGGCGCCCTCGTGGGAGCCGATGACCGACCCGGACTCGTCGACGATGTCGCCCTCCGCCTTGCCCAGGCGGTTCGCCAGGAAGCCCTGGGTGTCGCCGTCGGCGATGAAGCAGATGTCGTGCGAGTCGGGCTTCTTGGCGACGGCCAGGCCCCGGAGCTCCGCCTCCGCACGGATCTCGTCCTTCGTCGTCACCGTGTCACCCAGCGGGAACAGCGCGTGGGCGAGCTGGCGGTCGTCGAGGACACCGAGGACGTACGACTGGTCCTTGGCCATGTCCGAGGCCCGGTGCAGCTCGCGCGTGCCGTCCTCGTTCACGATCACCTGGGCGTAGTGGCCCGTGCAGACCGCGTCGAAGCCGAGCGCGAGCGCCTTGTCGAGCAGGGCGGCGAACTTGATCTTCTCGTTGCAGCGCAGACACGGGTTGGGGGTGCGCCCGGCCTCGTACTCGGCGATGAAGTCCTCGACCACGTCCTCGCGGAAGCGCTCGGCGAGGTCCCACACGTAGAACGGGATGCCGATGACGTCCGCGGCGCGGCGGGCGTCGCGCGAGTCCTCGATGGTGCAACAGCCTCGCGCGCCCGTGCGGAACGATTGCGGGTTGGCGGAGAGCGCGAGGTGCACGCCCGTCACGTCGTGACCGGCTTCCGCCGCGCGGGCGGCGGCGACGGCGGAGTCCACGCCGCCGGACATGGCGGCGAGGACGCGGAGGGGGCGGGGGCGCTGCGAGGTCTCAGTCATAGCCCCTCCAGAGTACGGGGCCGCGGGAACCGAAGCCCGCGGGTATCCGTTGATGACCGCAACGGGGACCGCCGGAGGACGGGCGGGCACGAAGGACGGGCGGGCACGAAGGACGGGGCGGACGCGATGAGTGAGGCCGCGGAGAAGACGGGCACCACAGGCAACACCGGCACCACGGGGACCACCGAGGCCGCAGGGGCCGTGGGAACCAAGGGGGCCGCGGTCGGCACAGGGACCACGGAAACCACGGGAACCACGAGGGCTGTGGGCACCGCGGGGATCACCGGAGCCGGAGAATCCATCGGGAGCGGCGGGGGCGGCGTGGGCGCGAACAAGAACGAGGGGGGTTCCCGCCGGGACCGCGACCGGCGGATCGGACGGCGGGCGCTGCTGATCGGCGGCGCCGCGGCCGCCGTGGGCACGGCGGTGCTCGCACGCGGTGAGCTCGGCCACCTGTGGTGGCGGCTGCCCGGCGTCGAAAAGCCCCGGGTGGCGGGAGCCGTCGACTTCCGGGGTGCGCAGTGGGTGGCCGCCTCGTCGGCGAACTGGCGGCGGGCGGACCGGCCCGACGACTACGGGATAGACCGGGTCGTCATCCACGTCACCCAGGGCAGCTACCGAAGCGCCGTGAAGGTCTTCCAGGACCCGGCACACGGCGCGGCCGCGCACTACATCGTGCGCAAGGACGGACACATCACGCAGATGATCCGCGAGCTGGACGTGGCCTTCCACGCGGGCAACCGGGGGTACAACGAGCGGAGCGTCGGCATCGAGCACGAGGGCTTCGTGGAGCGCGCCTCGTCGTTCACGGACGCCATGTACGCGGCCTCGGCGCGGCTGACGGCCGGGATCTGCGGGCGGTACGGCATTCCCGTGGACCGTGCGCACATCATCGGACACGTCGAGGTGCCGGGCACGGACCACACGGACCCCGGGCGGTACTGGGACTGGGACCGGTACATACGGCTGGTACGGCAGGCCCGCACCGCGGCGGAGCCGACGCGCACAGCGGGGGCGTAGCCACCAGAGAGCGCTTTCGGTGGGCGCTCACAGACAGCGGAGCGCAGGGCTCAAGTCACCTAATCGTGATGCTGTGAGGCGGCGACGGTACGCGCCTGTCCCTTGCGTCCCCTGAGGCCGATGTGACCAGCGACACGTCAACTCTCGCTGTTTCCCGGGGAGTTCATCCTGACTTTAAGTCATCGGATTTCACAGCGACGACGGCGTTCTCCTAACTCCGGCCCAGTCTTCACATAGCCCTTGGGCCGAGAGTCCACCGCTATGACTCACACCACGGGCAAGACCCCGGGCAAGTCCACGGGCAAGGGCATGCACCGCCGCAAGTTCCTCGGCGGGATGGCCGGAGCGGGCATCGCGGCGGTGACCGCGGGCGGCACGGCCATCGCCTTACTGACGAACGCGACACAGAACAAGGCGCACGCCGCGGGCACCACGCTGACCATCCCCGACCTCCTGGAGGGGACCACCACGGACGGCACGACGACGTTCACCCTGGAGGCGAAGGCCGGCACCAGCGAGGTGCTCAGCGGAGTGACCAGCACGACCGCGGGCTACAACCAGTCGTTCCTCGGCCCCACCATGAAGTGGACCTCGGGCGACACCGTCCTGCTGAACATCACCAACAGCCTCACCGAGGACACCACCGTCCACTTCCACGGCGCGCACGTCCCGCCCAGCATGGACGGCGGCCCGCAGAACTCCTTCGCCGCGGGGAAGACCTGGTCGCCCACCTTCACGGTCAAGGACGAGGCGAAGACGCTCTGGTATCACCCGCACGCCCTGGGCACCACCGCGGAGCAGGCCACCCACGGCCTCGCGGGCATGATCATCGTCGAGGACGACTCGGACGCGTCCGCGGCCCTGCCCAGCACCTACGGCACCGACGACATCCCGATCATCCTGCAGTGCCTGGCCACCGACAGCGCCGGAGACATCAAGTACAACCTGACCGGCTACCTCAGCAACGGCCTGAGCTTCCCGCTGCTGTGCAACGGCACGAACGTCGACGACACCACGCTCTCCTTCACCGCCACCAAGAAGCGCACCCGCTTCCGGCTGCTCAACGCCTCGCCGTCCGACATCATCACCATCCAGCGCAGCGACGGCGCGACGCTCACCCAGATCGCCACCGACCAGGGCTATCTGACCGAGGCCACCGAGGTGGCATCGATCCGGCTGGTGGCGGGCGCGCGGGCCGAGTTCGTCATGGAGCTCAGCGACGCGGTGACGTTGGAGGCCGTGGTGACGACGGGCTGGGTGCGCGGCGGCAGCGGGACGTACGAGTTCCTGACCGTCACCCCCGACACCTCGGACACTCCGGAGACCCTGCCGACCCTGAACACCATCACCCGCTACGACACCAGTGACTTCACCGCACGGACGATCACGCTCGGCCAGAGCGGCACAACGATGACGATCAACGGCTCCGCCGGGACGAGCATGTCCTCGATGGCGATGATCAGCACCACCCTGGGTGCCGAGGAGGTGTGGACGGTCAAGAACAGCACGCAGCTTGAACACTCGTTCCATCTGCATGACGTGCCGTTCCAGCTGATCTCCATCAACGGGGAGGATCCGACGGGCGTCCAACTGGGCTGGTACGACACGTTCGAGGTGGTCGGCGGCGGCTCCATCGAGATCGCGATGAAGTTCACCGACTTCTCGGACGACACCTATATGTACATGCTCCATTGCCATCTGCTGCAACACGAGGACGAGGGCATGATGGCCTCCCTCATGGTCACGGACAGCTAGGGCAACGGCCGGTACGCGGTGAGCGAGTGCGGTGGTGTCAGGTCAGGCCTGCCGTCCGTGCCCGCTCCACCGCCGGACCGATCGCCTTGGCCACCGCCTCGACGTCCGCCTCCGTGGAGGTGTGGCCGAGGGAGAAGCGCAGGGTGCCGCGGGCCAGGTCGGGGTCGGCGCCGGTGGCCAGCAGGACGTGGCTGGGCTGGGCGACGCCCGCCGTGCACGCGGAGCCCGTGGAGCACTCGATGCCCTGGGCGTCCAGCAGAAGCAGCAGGGAGTCGCCCTCGCAGCCCGGGAACGTGAAGTGCGCGTTGGCGGGCAGCCGGCCCCCGGTCGCGGGGTCACCGCCGAGGATCGCGTCGGGCACGGCGGCGCGTACGGCGTCGACCAGGTCGTCGCGCAGGGCGCCGATCTCGCGGGCGAACCACTCGCGCTGCTCGGCGGCGAGCCGCCCGGCGACCGCGAACGAGGCGATGGCGGGTACGTCGAGGGTGCCGGAGCGCACATGCCGCTCCTGGCCGCCGCCGTGCAGCACGGGTACGGGCGTGTACTCGCGGCCCAGCAACAGGGCCCCGATGCCGTACGGGCCGCCGATCTTGTGGCCGGAGACGGTCATCGCGGCGAGGCCGGAGGCGGTGAAGTCGACGGGCACCTGACCGAAGGCCTGGACCGCGTCGGCGTGCAGCGGGATCCCGAACTCGGCCGTGACGTCGGCCAGTTCGCGGACCGCCATCACCGTACCGATCTCGTTGTTGGCCCACATGACGGTGGCGAGGGCGACGTCGTCGGGGTTTCGGGCGATGGCCTCGCGCAGGACGTCCGGGTGGACGCGGCCGTAGGAGTCGACGGGCAGGTACTCGACCGTGGCGCCCTCGTGTTCGCCGAGCCAGTGGACGGCGTCGAGGACGGCGTGGTGTTCGACCGGGCTCGCGAGGACCCGGGTGCGGGCCGGGTCGGCGTCGCGGCGTGCCCAGTACAGGCCCTTCACGGCGAGGTTGTCGGCCTCGGTGCCGCCGGAGGTGAAGACGACCTCGCTGGGGCGGGCGCCGAGGGCCTCCGCCAGGGTTTCCCGGGCTTCCTCGACCGTCCGCCGGGCGCGGCGGCCGGCGGCGTGGAGGGAGGAGGCGTTGCCCGTGACGCTCAGCTGGGCGGTCAGCGCCTCTACCGCCTCGGGGAGCATCGGTGTGGTCGCGGCGTGGTCGAGGTAAGCCATGATGGGCCCGATTCTACGGGCCGTCCGTCCGCGGTCTCGGCCCCCGTCCGGGTAGCCGCCCGTCCGCCCCTCGTTCCGCCGTGGATCGAACGCTTCGCTGGGCGGCGGCTCAGAAGTTCCAGGACACCGTGCTGTCGAACTGCATGAACGCCACCAGCACCAGCAGATCGGCGATGCCGAGGCCGAGGCCGAGGAAGGCGCGGCCGCGGCGGGCGGTGCCGCGCCAGAGGGCGACGGAGGCCAGGGCGATGGCGATCGGGCCCAGGAAGACGTTCAGGACCAGCAGGCCCAGGAGGCCGAGGATGAAGGAGGCGACGGCCATGCCGTCGGCGTCCTTGGTGCCGGTCCCGCGGGTGGGCGCGCCGGGCACGGCCGCGGTGGGCTTGGCCGCGGTGGGCTTGGTCGCGGTGGCGAGGTGGGTTCGCTCGGTGAGTTCCATGACGTGAGTCAGCTCCCAACGATCAGCTGGTGGAGGTGTGGCGCCGGCGGGCATTGCGCTCGCGGACCGCGAAGACGGCCAGCCAGACGCCGATGACGGCCGCGGCGACGAGGGTGACGGGCAGCGGGGCGTGGGCTATGGAGCCCATCACGACACCCAGCAGCAGGAGGGCGGCGACGAGGAACAACATGAGGTGCCTCTCGACAGTGAACCCCGATTGTTTCGGGGACTTGACGACTCAGTGAACGGTTGTAGTAACACTTGTTCACTGACTCCAGAGTCTAGCGCGTCGCCCGGCTTTTCAATTACAGAGAACAGTTGTTAACTGCATGGTATGAGTCACACTCTCGGCATCCGGCAGGCCCAGAAGCAGAAGACCCGTCAGGCGCTCCTGGACGCGGCGTTGGAACTGCTGGAGGAGCAGAGCCTGAGCAGCCTGGGTCTGCGCGAGGTCACCCGCGCCGTCGGAGTCGCGCCGACCGCCTTCTACCGGCACTTCCGCTCGACGGAGGACCTCGGCGTGGCGCTGGTCGAGGAGGCGCTCGGCAGTCTGCACCCGATGATCGGGGACACGGTCTCCGCGGCCGGTGACAGCGCCGGACGCATCGAGCGCGCGGTCGACCTGATCGCCCACCATGTCGAATCCCATCCCGCGCACGTCCGTTTCATCGCGCGCGAGCGGCACGGCGGCGTCCAGCGGGTGCGGCGGGCGATCAGGGAGCAACTGGAGCGGTTCGCCGAGGAGGTGAAGGTCGAGCTGGCCAAGCACCCCGAGTCGAAGGGGTGGAGCGACGACGACCTGTTGATGCTCGCGGGGCTGTACGTCGACCAGATGCTGATGACGGCCTCGCTCTGTCTGGAGGCACTGGAGGCGTCCGAGGAGGAGCGGGAGCGGGTGACCCGTGTCGCGACCCGCCAGATGCGGCTGATCGCCATCGGCCGCCGCAACTGGCTGGGGTGACGCACCCGAGTATCGAGTACGCCACCCCTGAGAGAACCGGGACGGGCTCAGCCCTGTGCCGGCTGCCCGCTGGGCTGACCGCTCGGCTGCCCCCCGCCGCCCGGGCCGCCACCGCAGCCGCCCTGACCGCCGCCCTGGCCACCACCCGGACCGCCGGACGGCATGCCCGAGGGACCGCCGGAGGGCATCTTGCCGGTGGGCATGTTCGACGGTGTCCCGGAGGGCGAGCCCGTGGGCATCCCGGAGCCCCCGCCGCCCGGCCTGCCCGACGCGCCTCCGCTCGGCATTCCGGAGGGCCGCTGACAGTTCTGGCTCGAGTTGCCACTGTTCGAGGACGACGAGTCGCCCGAGCCGCAGGCCGCCAGCAACGGCGAGAGCGCCAGCAGGGCGACGGCGGGGACGAGGCGGGCACGACGGTTCATGAGGTAACTCCCAGTCAAGTCACGTGGACCGGTTGATGAAGGCCGGATGAGTGCGGGACGAGCGGTGGACAGAGGACCAGATCCACGTAGGGCCGCGCTGTGCCGAACCTGTGGCTACCTGTGGGTCAACTTCCCTCGCGCGGGGCGCGATCCCCGCCGTACACCGCACCGATCGCGGCCGCCGCCCCGGCCAGTTCCGCCCGCGCCTCTGGCGGCGACAGCACCTCCACCGTGTCCACGAAGGCCAGCAGCGTGCGGGCCTCGCGGACGACGCCGTACGACAGGTGCGCGAGGACCCACTCGCTCTCGCCGTCGTCCTCCGGAAGCGCCGTGAGGGAGGCCGCGTTGAGCCTGAGGAACATGTCGAGGCGGGAACGCCGTACCCGAACTGTGACATCGAGACCGCCCGGCCGCTCCTCGACCTGGCGCCGCAACACCTCCCAGACGTTGCCGAGTTCGACGCCCGGGCGCCGCTTCACGGGATCGCCCAGGAGCGTCGCCGAACGCACCCGGTCGGCCCGGAACAGCTGTGGCCGGCCGCGCCGGTCGGCCACGAGGTACCAGACGCCCGCCTTGGACACGAGTCCGTACGGGTCGACGGTGTAGGTGCTGGGCTCGGTGTGCCCGCCGTGCCGGTAGCTGAGCCGCAGCCTGCGGTCGGCGAAGACCGCGTCCTGGAGCACCTCCAGGTCCACGGCCCGCTGGGGGCCGCCCTTCCAGCGCGTCGCGTCGACGAGGATCCGGCGGCTGGTCACCTCGGCGGCCGGACGGTGCGGCGCCGGCAGCGCCGCCATCACCTTGCGCAGCGCGGAACCGAGCGCCGCGTCCAGGCCGAGCGCGGCGTGCGCGCCCTGCGCGGCCAGGATGAACAGCGCGCGGGACTCGTCGGCGGTCAGTCCCGTGACGTCCGTACGGAATCCGGCGAGCAGTTCGATGCCGCCGTGCCGCCCGCGCTCGGCGTACACCGGGACGCCGGAGGCCGAAAGGGCCTCGATGTCGCGGTAGATGGTGCGCACCGACACCTCGAGCCGGTCGGCGAGTTCGTGCGCGGGGACGCGGCCGCGGGTCTGCAGCAGCAGAAGGATCGAGAGCAGGCGGTCGGACTTCACGCGCACCAGGATCGCGCACCGCGGATCACGTCCGCCGATGCCCGCGGACGCTCGTCCGAAGCTCGCCGTAAATGCTGACGGAAACTGTCAGGTTATCCGGCGAACCTGAGGCGCAACGGCACGACAACGCAACGCCGACACCCGACACACGCCACCGACACCGACACCGACACCGACACCGACACATCTACGCCGTCACACCTACGCCGACAGAGGTTCGCCATGAACATCGACCCCCGCCCCCTCTACACCCGCGCCGGCGACCAGATCGCCGCTCTGGTCGAGACGGTTCGCCCGGAACAGCTCGCCGGTCCCACCCCGTGCGCCGAGTTCGACGTACGGACCCTGCTGTCGCACATCGCGGGCGGTACCCGCCGGATCGCCGTGGTCGGTGCGGGCGGCGACGGAATGGCCGTACGACCGTTCCTCGACGGCGTCGAGGACGACCGCTGGAGCGCGGCGTACGACGAGGTCAGGACGGAGGCCCGGAAGTCCTGGGCGGACGACGCGCGCCTGGACGCGCTCGTCACCGTGCCGTGGGGCGAGGCCCCCGGACGTATCGCCCTGTCGGGCTATGTGATGGAGGCCGTGACCCACACGTGGGATCTCTCCGAGTCCCTCGGACGGCCGCTCGCACTCGATCCGGAGCTGGCCGAGTTCGCGCTCGGGATCGCCCGGCGCGTACTGCCGGACGAGCGGCGCGACGACGAGGAGCTGCCGTTCGACTCGGCGGTGCCGGCCCCCGAAGGGGCCGACGCCTATGGACGGCTCGCGGCCTACCTGGGCCGGCGACCGCTCAGCTGAGCCGGACCCGGGCGAGCTGTCGGGACTGCGCGACCAGCCGGTCCGCGCTGTCCCACACCTCGGCGTCCTCCTCCAGGAAGCCGCCGGCGAGGTTGCGGGTGGTGATCGACACCCGCAGCGGGCCCGGCGCCGGACGGCAGCGCACATGGACCGTCAGTTCGACCGTCGGCACCCAGCCGGAGATACCGAGCTCGAAGGCGGTGGGCGGCAGCGCGTCCACCGCGAGGAGCAGCGAGAGAGGGTCGGGGTCACGGCCGTCGGCGAGCCCGAACCAGGAGCGCATCTCGCCCTTCCCGGACGGCGCCCCCAGGGCCCAACCGAGAGTCGCGGGGTCGAGCTTGAGCATCAGCCGCTCGGTGATGGCGGAGCTGCCCTCGACGGGCGCCGGTCCGTCCTCCGGCCCGAAGCAGTGCTCCATGGGCGGGATCACGGGAGGTGCCGCCGTGGTGCGGACGTCGTCGGGCAGGGCGTCGAGGTCGCCGTACGAGGCGAGTACGCGGATCCGTTCGACCTCGCGGCCCTCGTCGTCGTACTGGAAGAGCGAGGCCTGCCCGGTCGACAGGGTCCGCCCCGTCCGGACGACGTCCGTTCGGACCACAGCCGGGCCGGGTTGCGACGCGGTCAGATAGTGCGCGGAGACGGTGAACGGGTCGCTGTGCGGCAGGGCGTCGGAGAGGGCGCGGCCCAGGACGGCGAGCAGATAGCCGCCGTTGACGGCGCTGATGATGGTCCATCCGGCGGACAGGTCGATGTCGTAGACGCCGGGTTCGCGCAGGGTGACCGCGGTGTCGCGGTCGAACTCGCTGTCACCGATCGCGGCGCGCGCGGCCTGTGCGGTAGCTGCTTCTGACATGCCTGAACGGTACAACAGGTAATTACTAAGCGGTAGCTTTTACTGTTTCGGGCATGTGAACCCCGTCACCCGGGAGTGAGGTTTCGGCAATTTCTTGGTAAGTGTCCGAACTCTTCCGTGAACCAACGGCATCGGATCCCCCTCTCCAAGGACATAGAACCCGATGCAGCTGCAGACCGTTGATCCAGCCCGTCACAGGAAGAGCCGCACACACCGTGAGCCTCACCGGAACGCCGTTCCTCCTCACCGCCATCGTCCTGGTCGCGGTCGCCCTGATCCTTCCTCTCGTGCTGTGGTCGCGCATTCCCGGCCCCAAGGTGCTGCGCAGCGTGGCCCGGATGGTGATGCTGCTGTTCGCCCAGGGCACCGCGATCACCCTCGTCTTCGTGCTCGTGAACAACGCCAACAGCCTGTACGACAACTGGGCCGACCTGCTCGGCACGGGCAACCACGTGCGGGCGGCCGCCAACCTCGGCCGTGACGGCACCGGCGGTATCTCGCTGCGCAAGCTCCCCAAGGTCCGCCAGACGTTCTCGGCGGCCGACGGCCCCGGTATGTCCAAGGCGGGCGGGGTGAAGGTCACCCAGCTGCACGGCCAGGTGTCGGGTGTGGACGCGGAGGTCTACGTCTGGCTGCCGCCGCAGTACAACGAGCCCGCCTACCGCAACCGGAAGTTCCCCGTCGTGGAGCTGCTGCCCGGCTATCCGGGCTCGGCGAAGGCGTGGTTCGGTTCGCTGAAGGTGCATGAGCAGTTGCTGCCCCTGATGCGCGACGGACAGGTCGCGCCGTTCATCCTGGTGGCGCCGCGCACGAATCTGCTGGCCAAGACCGACACCGGTTGCGCGAACGTGCCCGGCAAGGTGAACGCCGACACCTGGCTCAGCATCGACGTGCCGAAGATGGTGGTGGACAACTTCCGGGCGAAGTCCGCGCCGGACGGCTGGGGCGTGGCCGGCTACTCGGCCGGGGCGCACTGCGCGGCCAAGCTCGCCGTCGCCCACCCCGACCGCTTCCGGGCCGCGGTGAGCATGTCCGGGTACAACGACCCGATCGGCGAACGCAATTCGCTCACGGCGCGGAGCCTGACGCTGCGCCGGGAGAACAATCCCTACCTGCTGCTCAAGTCCTACCGCACGCCGCCCCGCATCTCCCTCTACCTCTCCGGCGAGACGCACGACGGCTACGAGGCCGGCGCGGCGCTCCAGTCGATCGCGAAGGCACCGACGAGCGTGCAGGTCGTGCTGCTGCCGCGGAGCGCGGGCGGCCACAACATGGCCCTGTGGCGACCGCAGATCCCGGAGACCTTCCGTTGGCTGACCCTGCAGATCGGGCCGGGGGCGCACGCTAAGGAGTCTCCGACTCCGTCGCCGTCGACCGGCGGTGCCAAGCACGAGGCGCTCGCCAGTGGTACCGCATCGCAAGCAGCCGCAGGACGAAAGCGGTGACGGCCGCGAGCCCGCTGGTGAACGGGGACAGCGCGTCGTAGCGGATGCACAGGACCACCATCGTGGCGCCGACGATCGCTGGGACCGCGTACAGATCGCGGTCCCAGCGCAGCAGTGAGGGCACCTCGTTGGCGAGGACGTCGCGCAGCACACCGCCGCCGACCGCGGTGGCAAGACCCAGGGCGGCGGACGAGGTCAGGCCGAGGCCGTACTCGTACGCCTTCGTGGTGCCCGCGACGCAGAACAGGCCGAGTCCGGCCGCGTCGAAGACGTTGACCGCGACCTGGATGCGCTCCACCTCCGGGTGGAGGAAGAACACCAGCAGCGCGGCGAGCAGCGGGGTGCTGAAGTAGCCGAGGTCGGTGAACGCGGCCGGGGGCACGGCCCCGATGACCATGTCGCGGAACAGCCCTCCGCCCAGTGCGGTGACCTCGGCGAGGACGGCGATGCCGAAGACGTCGAAGTTCTTGCGGACGGCCAGCAGGGCGCCGGAGATCGCGAAGACGAAGATCCCCACGAGGTCGAGCACATGCTGGACGGAGGGGGTGAACAGTTCCTGAAGCACCCGGACATTCTCACCTGTCGCGGGGGTTGCACCTTACAAAGAAAGGCTTACAGGGCTGGTTTCCCTGTGGTGAACAGCCAGGTCTGGAAAAGGTCGTCGAGCTGTTGCCCTGAGATCCTCTCGGCGAGGCGGATGAAGTCGGCGGTGTCGGCGTTGCCGTACTTGTGGAGCTTCGTCCAGGCGGGCAGCAGTTTGAAGAACGCGGTGTCGCCGATGCGCTCGCGCAGCATCTGCAAGGTCATCGCGCCGCGCTGGTAGACCGCCGAGGCGAACATGGTGTCGCGCTGCGGGTCGGCGACGACGGTCCCCCAGAAGGCCGAGTCCCCGGGGCGCGAGTTGTAGCCGGCGAGGAAGGAGTCGTGCGCCGAGCGGATCCCCTTGTGCTCGGACCACAGCCACTGGGCGTAGGTCGCGAAGCCCTCGTTCAGCCAGATGTCCTTCCAGCGTGCCACCGACACGGAGTCGCCGAACCACTGGTGGGCCAGCTCGTGCACGATGGTCGACTCCGAGCGCACGGCGGAGTACGCGGGCTTCGACTGCACCTCCAGCGAGAACCCCGCCTCCGGCATGTCGTCGACGATCGCGCCGGTCTCCTCGAAGGGGTAGGGCCCGAAGACCTGCGACCAGTAGTCGGTGGCCTCGGCCGTCACGGCGTACACGTCGACGCTGTTGCTGCCCGCGAGCACCGGGTCGATGGCCACGTAGATCGGTGTCCCGGCCGGGGTCGTCCCCGTCTTCACGTCGAACTTCCCGATGGTCGCGGTCGCGAGGTAGGTCGCCATCGGCCTGCTCTCGCGCCAGTGCGCGACCGTGCTGCCGCCCTTGTCGTACGTCGATATCAGCCGCCCGTTGGAGACGCCCGTCAGGCCCTTGGGCGCCTTGATCCGGATGTCGTAGGTGGCCTTGTCGGAGGGGTGGTCGCTGGAGGGGAACCAGGTGGAGGCGGCGTTGGGCTCACAGGCCACGAAGACTCCGTCGGCGGTCTTCATCCACCCGTAGTCGGAGCCGAAGACGATGGGACCGTTGAGGGCTTCGGGGACGCCGCCGTAGGTGACGGTGACGGTGAAGGTCCTGCCCTTGCGGATCGCCCCGTGCGGGGTGATGTGGATCTCGTCGCCGTCGCGGGTGAAGTCGGCGCGTCTGCCGTCCACTTCGACGCGGGTGACCTCCAGTTTCTGGAGGTCGAGGTCGAAGGAGGAGAGGGACTGGGTGGCGCGGGCCGTGAGGGTCGTACGGCCGTCCAGACGGTCGGTGTCCGGGTTGTACGCCACGTTCAGGTCGTAGTGGCGGGCGTCGAAGCCGCCGTTGCCGAGCTGGGGGAAGTAGGAGTCGCCGATGCCGTCGGCGCCCGGGGTCGGGGCGGAGGAGGCGGCGATGACGAGGAAAGAGGCCGCCGCGGTCGCGAGGGCCCCTAAACGCGCCGAACGGGAGAGTGCCATGAGCGTCCCTTTCGTACGTGTTCCGATCGTTCCCGATCAGTTGGACACGCGAGACTCTGCACTCTT
This sequence comes from Streptomyces olivochromogenes, assembly GCF_001514115.1. GTDB lineage: Bacteria > Actinomycetota > Actinomycetes > Streptomycetales > Streptomycetaceae > Streptomyces > Streptomyces olivochromogenes. Next base: position 123,596 of record NZ_KQ948457.1, on the reverse strand, counting down.
TCATTCGGGCATGTTCATGACTTTACCCAATCGTCATGGCCTACCCGCCGGTTGACTCCTGACGATCGCCTCCCGGTCTCCCCGAACGGGCGGAAACAGTCCTCCATTTGACCGCACGAAGACCCGGCCGTTCCCGAGTTTTTACCGCACAAAGCGGCAGGCTCAATTGTTGCTCAACTCCACGGGATGTGATTGACCGGCCTCGGTCAACTTCATACGCTCATTCCAGCTTGACGGGCTCCGCCAAAACGGAGGCCGGACCACTTGCATGGGGGAAATTCATGCGTAAGAGAACCAAGCTGGCCACACTCGTCGTCGCCGGAGTAATGCCGCTCGTCGCGGGTGCGGCGCCGGCCTCGGCGGCCGTCACTCCGAAAAGGTCGTGCCCGGTCGATTACGGGGTCCTGATCACCTCGCACTCGGCCTATCGGATTCCCGCCTCGGGGGCCTACTTCAAGGATGGTCCGGGCGGCACCATCACCGCCTCCGTCACCAGGGCGTCCACCATCACGTACAGCGTCTCCGCCTCCCTGGAGGTGAGCGCGAGCTACCTCTTCGCCTCGGCCAAGGCGTCGGTGAGCGGCAGCATCACCAAGTCCGTGGCGATCACGACCGGCCACACGTACTCGCACAACATCCGCTCCAACAAGTACGGGAACCTGCAGTACGGCTCCAACGGCTTCAAGGTCGGATGGGAGTCGAACCGCACGAACCCGAACTGTTCGGTGACGACGCTCGCGAGGGGTACGGCCAAGCTTCCGGCGACTTCGGTCGGCTGGCACTACTGGGAAACCAGTTCCTGATAATTCTTCAAAACAAATGCCCCGGTAACCATTTCTCTGGTTACCGGGGCATACGTTTCGGTGAATTCACACCGAGCTGTTCACTTCGACCTGTTCACTTCTTGCTGTCGGATCCCGACTCCTCCGACGAGTCGGACTCGTCGACGGCGACCGTTTCGGAAGCCTCTTCGGCAGCGGCCTCTTCGGGGGCGGCCTCCTCGGGGGCAGCTTCCTCGGGGGCAGCCTCCTCGGGGGCGGCCTCCTCGGCGGGCTCGGTGGTCGTCTCCGCGGCGGGCTCCGGAGTCTCCTCCGTGGTTTCCAGTTCCGCGGCCACCGCCGCCGACGTCTCCGCCGACTCCGCCAGCACCTCGTCGGCCACGAGCGCCGCGGCCTCCTTCGCCACGGACAGCAGCACCGTGTCCTGCGGTGCCTGGTCCTCGAAGTTCTCCGGGTGGTGGCAGGCGACCTGCTGGCCGGGCTTCAGCTCCACGAGCGGCGGCTCGGTCGTCTTGCAGATCTCCGTGGCCTTCCAGCACCGCGTGTGGAAGCGGCAGCCGCTCGGCGGCGCGATCGGCGAGGGCACATCGCCCTTGAGCAGGATGCGCTCGCTCTTCACGTTCCGGCGCTTGGGGTCCGGGATCGGCACCGCGGACATCAGCGCCTTGGTGTACGGGTGCATCGGCGCCTTGTAGAGCGAGTCGCGGTCGGCGAGCTCCACGATCTTGCCGAGGTACATCACCGCGATCCGGTCCGAGACGTGCCGGACCACCGACAGGTCGTGCGCGATGATCACGTACGTGAGGCCGAGCTCCTGCTGCAGGTCGTCGAGAAGGTTGACGACCTGCGCCTGGATGGACACGTCCAGCGCCGACACCGGCTCGTCCGCGACGACCAGCTTCGGGTTGAGCGCGAGCGCGCGGGCGATGCCGATGCGCTGGCGCTGGCCGCCGGAGAACTCGTGCGGATAGCGGTTGTAGTGCTCGGGGTTGAGGCCGACGACCGACAGCAGTCGCTGGACCTCCTTCTTGACACCGCCCTCGGGGGTCACGCCCTGCAGCTTGAACGGGGCACTGATGATCGTGCCGACCGTGTGGCGGGGGTTGAGTGACGAGTACGGGTCCTGGAAGATCATCTGGACGTCACGGCGCATCGGACGCATACCGCCCACACCGAGGTGCGTGATGTCCTTGCCCTGGAACTCGACCTTGCCCGCGGTCGGTTCGAGCAGCCGCGTGATGAGCCGGCCCATCGTGGACTTGCCGCAGCCGGACTCGCCCACGACGCCCAGGGTCTCCCCGGAGCGCACCTCGAAGTCGAGGCCGTCGACGGCGCGCACGGCACCGACCTGTCGCTGCAGCAGGCCCTTCCGGATGGGGAAGTGCTTCTGCAGTCCGGTCACCTTCAGCAGGACGTCACCGGGAGCGGCGTCCTTGGTGAGGGTGGCGCCGCCTTCGTCCTGTGCCTGTGCGGGAATGGTCACTTCCGCGTCCTTGGCTTTCTCGCTCACAGCTTCGGCGCAATCTCTTCGATCCAGATGCGTTCCCGCTGCTCCTGGGTCATGTGGCAGGCGGCCCAGTGCCGTCCGCCGACCTCGGTCAGCTCGGGGCGGACCGTGCGGGTCACGTTGTCCTTGGGAACGTCCGCGTACGGGCAGCGCGGGTTGAAGGCGCAGCCGGACGGGAGGTTGATCAGCGAGGGCGGGGAGCCCTTGACGGGGATGAGGCGTTCGGTCTGCTCACGGTCCAGGCGCGGCATCGAGCCGAGCAGCCCCCAGGTGTAGGGGTGCCGGGGCTCGTAGAACACCTTCTCGGCCGGACCGCGCTCGATGCAACGGCCGCCGTACATCACCAGGATGTCGTCGGCGAGCTCCGCGACGACGCCCAGGTCGTGGGTGATGATGATGACCGCGGAGCCGAACTCCTTCTGCAGGTCCCGCATCAGGTCGAGGATCTGCGCCTGGACGGTCACGTCCAGGGCGGTCGTCGGCTCGTCCGCGATGAGCAGCTCGGGGTTGTTGACCAGCGACATCGCGATCATCGCGCGCTGACGCATACCGCCGGAGAACTCGTGCGGGTAGCTGTCGACGCGCTTGTCCGGCTGCGGGATGCCCACCCGGTCGAGCATCTCGACCGCGCGGCGCTTCGCCGTCTTCTTGTCCACGTTGTGGTGGATGCGGTACGCCTCCACGATCTGCTGACCGATCGTGTAGTACGGGTGCAGCGCGGACAGCGGATCCTGGAAGATCATCGCCATCTCGCGGCCACGCAGCTTGCGTACGTAGTCCGGGTCGGCGGACAGCAGTTCGGTGCCGTTCAGCCAGATCTCGCCGGAGATCTGCGCCTTGCGCTTGCCGTACTGGCCGGCCGTGTGCAGGCCCATGATGCCGAGCGAGGTCACCGACTTGCCGGAGCCGGACTCGCCCACGATCCCGAGGGTCTTGCCCTTCTCCAGCTGGAAGCTGAGCCCGTCGACGGACTTGACCAGACCGTCGTCGGTCGGGAAGTGCACCTTGAGGTCGCGTACTTCGAGGAAGGCGGAGGGTGCGGGCGAGTCCTTGACGGGCTCGGCCACCGCTCCGCTCTTGCTGAGTTCGGTCATGAGAGCCTCACTCGGGGGTCGATCACGGCGTACAGGACGTCCACCACGAGGTTGGCGATCAGCACCGCGAGAGAAGTGATCAGGGTGACGCCCAGGATGATGGGCAGGTCCTGGTTCTTGATGGCGTCGAGCACCGCGCGGCCGAGGCCGGGCAGGTTGAACGTCGACTCCGTCAGGATGGCGCCGCCGATGAGGGCGCCGAGGTCCATGCCCAGCATGGTGAGGATGGGGGTCATCGTGGAGCGCATGGCGTGCTTGCCGATGACGACCTGCTCCTTGAGGCCCTTGGCACGTGCCGTGCGGATGTAGTCCTCGCCGAGGATCTCCAGCATGGTGGCGCGGGTGATCCGGGCGTACATCGCCGCGTACAGGAAGGCGAGGGTGATCCAGGGCATGATCATGCCGCCGAACCAGCCGCTGACGCTCTGGTCGAGCGGCACGTACTGCGCGTTGATCCAATGCAGTCCGAAGGTGAAGATCGCCAGGCTGAGCATGCCGGTGAAGTAGATGGGGAGGGAGACACCGGAGAGGGCGACGACCATCGCACCGCGGTCCCAGATGGTGCCCCGCTTGAGCGCGGAGAGCACACCGGCCGCGACACCGAAGACCAGCCACAGCACGGCGGCACCGAGCGCGAGTCCCAGGGTCACCGGGAAGCGGTCGGTGAGCACCGGCCAGACGGCCTGCTCGCTGCGGAAGGAGTAACCGAAGCAGGGCGCGGCACAGTGCGTGACGTCGCCACCGCCCGAGTAGGTGCGGCCGGCGAAGATGCCCTTGAAGAACTCCCAGACCTGGGAGTAGATCGGGTCGCTCAGGCCCAGCTTCTGCCGTACGGCCTCGACAGCGGCCGGGTCGGCCTGCTTGCCCACGAAGCTCGAGGCGATGTCCACGCCCGCCCACTTGGGGACGAGGAAGAAGATGCCGAAGACCACCATGACGATGACCACGAGCATCACTGCGGCGGCGAACAGCCGCCTGATGAGGTAAGCGAGCACAGCTTACGGCCCGCTGCGGGGCCGCGGGCCACCGGAGGTCATCCGATGGCCCGCGACCACGCCGCGCCGGCCTTCACCTGCCTTTCGTGCCTGTACGGCGGGTGTGCCGGTTTACTTCTTCGGGTTCTTCAGACCGAGGTTGACGAAGTCGTACGTACCGCTGTAGTTGTCCGTCGTGTAGACGTTCGCGAGGTTGTCGCCGCGCCAGTTGATGAACTTCTCGAAGGTGAAGGGCAGGTAGTACGCGCCCTCCATGACCTTGTGGTTGATCTCGGTCGAGAGCTTCGTCTTGCCCGCGTCGTCCAGCGTGGTGACGTACTGGTCGAACAGACCGTCGATGGTCTTGTCGTTGATCAGGGCGAAGTTGTTGTTACCGCTCGGCGCGATGTACTTGCTGTCCCACAGCGGCAGACCGAAGCCCTGGACGGTCGGGAAGTCCGGACCCCAGCCCATGATGATGATGCCGTAGCCCTTCTTCTTCACGTTCTCGGGGCTGCCGATGATGCCGGTGGTCTGCGAACCGTCGAACTGGTCGATCTGCGCGGTGATGCCGACCTTCTTCAGCGACGCCTGCAGCGACTGGGCCGTGGCCACCTCGACCGGCTTGTTGTTGCGCACCGCGATGGTGGTGGAGAAGCCGTTCGGCTTGCCGCACGCCTTCAGCGCCGCCTTGGCCTTCTCGACGTTGCCGTTCTTGTCGGCGCCGGCGATGTTGTACGGGTCGTACTTCTGGCCCTCGGCGCCCGGGACGGACGGCGGGAGCATGTTGGTGCCGATGTCACCACCGGCGACCGGGCCACCGCGCGCGGTCTGCAGCGAGACGTGGTCCGCGCCGAGGATCACGGCCTTGCGGCACTCGACGTTGTCGAACGGCTTCACGCTCTGCGGGAAGGCCGCGTAACGGATGTAACCCGAGATCGGGTTGTCCAGGTTGGCCTTGTGCTCCTTCAGGGCGGTGGTGCGGCCCTGCGGGGACATGCCGGTCTGGTTGATGTCCAGGTCCAGGTCACCGTTGAGCAGGCGCTGGTCCAGCTGGTTGGCGTCCGAGAAGAACTGGACGGTGATCTTGTCCGGGTACGCCTTGCGGACCGGGTCCGAGGACTGCTTCCAGTTCGTGTTGCGCACCAGCGTCAGGCTCTTGCCCGGGCTGTACGACTCGAACTTGTACGGGCCGGAGGAGAACGGCTTCAGGCTGTACTTGGACTTGGTGTCCATGTCCTGGCGGACCGGGGAGGCCGAGACCAGACCCAGCACCTCCTGGAAGTCCGAGTTGGCCTTGGGGAGGTGGAAGACGATCGTCTTGTCGTCCGGCGTGGTGATGGCCTTCAGGCCCAGCTTGTCCTTGGACGTGTCCTTGTAGGGACCCTTGTACTCGCCCTTGGGGTCCAGGAAGTCCTTGAGGTACGTCGGACCGCCGGACAGCACGTCCTGCGCCCACACGCGCTCGATGCCGTACTTCACGTCCTTGGACGTGATCGCCTTGCCGTCCTCCCACGTGATGCCGTCACGCAGGGTGTACGTGTAGGTCTTGCCGTCGTCGGTGACCTTGGCGAGACCGGTGGCGAGGTCCGGGGTCAGCTCGGCGCCGGCCTTGCCCGGCTCCGCCTTGCCCGTGACCAGCTGGCGGCTGTAGTAGCGCGCGAAGTCCCACATGAAGCCGTAGTAGCCACGCGTGGTGTCCCACGAGTCCGCGTCCTGGGCACCGCCGAACCGCAGCGTGCCGCCCTTCTTGACCAGGGAGGCCTGGGCGACCTTGTTGTTGGCGGCGTCGAAGCCGGCGGCGCCGGTCTTCGAACCGTTGTTGTCGTCGCTGCCTCCACCGCCGCACGCCGCCGTGGTCAGCAGTGCGGCGACCGCAGCAGCGGCGGCAAACGCCTGCTTACGCCGCCCTGAGGTGCGTTGGGTAGTCACGATCTCGGATCCTCCGGATTTGATGAGAGACCCCGTGTCGATGCCACGGGACGCTTGGGGTGACGCAGTTCAGCGGGAGGCCTTCGGGTCCAGCGCGTCCCGCACGCCGTCGCCGAAAAGGTTGAAGGCAAGGACGGTGATGAAGATCGCCACACCAGGGACCACCATGTACATGGGGTCGGACTCGTAGTAGTCGATCGCGCTCGACAGCATCTGTCCCCAGGACGAGGTGGGCGGCTTGACGCCCACACCCAGGAAGCTGAGTGCCGCCTCGGTGAGGATGTTCGTGGGGATCATCATCGTCGTGTAGACGATGATCGGTGCGACCAGGTTGGGCAGCAGCTCCTTGAACAGGATGTAGAAGCGCCCGGCGCCCAGCGATCGCGCGGCCTCGACGTACTCGCGCTCACGCATCGAGAGCGTCTGGCCGCGCACCACGCGTCCGATGTAGGGCCAGCCGAAGAAGCCGATGACCAGGATCATCACGAACACACGCACGTTGGAGCCGGACAGGCCCAGCATGTCGTTCGGCATCACCGAGACCAGGGCGATCGTGAACAGGAGTTGCGGGAAGGCCAGCAGGCCGTCCATCACGCGGCTGATGAGCGAGTCCACCCAGCCTCCGAAGAAGCCCGCCAGGATGCCGAGCACGGTGCCGAGGACGACCGCGACGACGGCGGAGAGGAAGCCCACCAGGAGCGAGACGCGGGCACCGTAGAGGATGCGGGCGAGGATGTCGCGGCCGTTGACGGGCTCGACGCCCAGCAGGTGGTCACCGCTGATGCCGCCCAATGACCCCGTGGGGGTGCCGAACAGAGGGTCGATCAGCTTCTCGTTGAAGGTGTCCGGGTCCTGACCGAGCAGGTGGGTGATCACTGGCGCCAGCAGGGCGATCACGATGAGGACGAGCACGACGATGCCGCCGGTCAGTGCGAGCTTGTCCCTCTTCAGGCGCTCCCAGGCGATCCGGCCCAGGGAACGTCCCTGCACGACCTTCTCGCCGGCGGCGGCAGCCGCCGCTTCTTCGGCCGCACTCGGGGCCGCTTCCGCGGTCGGCTCGTGCAATGGTGCCGTCATCTGGCAGGGACCCCTCTCAACCGGCGGTAGCCGGCCCACACGTGCCGCTTGTAGCGGCGTGATCAGTCCGTCGTACACAGGGGCTAAACCCCCTGGAGCGGGAGTCTTCAACGCCTCGGCGATCTGTAGCCAGACTTGACGGTGAATGGATGCGTAAACGTGATGCTGTCAGGGGTGTTCCGTTATCCGGACGGCGGGTAACGGGGGTCGGACACGGGGCAGTTGGGACACCGGAGGTTAATACGGGCACTACCCGGACGTTCCCTTGTCATCTACGCGCGAAGAAATGCAGAGCCGCGGTGAAGGACCCGTGCCGATCCTTCACGGTGCGCCGGACTGCGGATCAGTATCCACCGGGTGCCGGTGGATAGCCGTACCCACCCGCCATCGGAGCCTGCGCGGGGGCCGCGTGGGCCTCGCGGTCGTAGAACGGCCGCGCGTTGGCGCGCAGCCACATCGCCACCGGGTCGTACTCGTCCGACATCGCGACGGTCGACACGGGCAGCCCGTCCGGAACCGCGCCGATGGACTGCTGCATCATCGCCCGCACCGAGTCGACGACGGGCGGCGAAGTGTCGTAGACGTCCAGCCCGATGGCCAGATACGGCGCCCCGAGCGCCGGCTGCACCCAGGCACGGCGCAGCGAGCGCACGGCGGTGGTGCGATGCGCGTTCTGCGTGAGCAATGCGTAGAACTGCGGGATCTCGATGCCGGGTTCGGACAGTCGTAGCGGACCGGCGGGCTGGCGCTCCAGACCCGCCGCGATTCTGCGCAGATCGAGCCACGGGATGCCGACCCCGCCGCCCGGGGCGTGCGGATTGAGCCAGAGCCCGAAGTGGTCGGGGTAGAGGGTGCGGGCCACGTCGAGACCGTCGACGACCTCGTACGACCGGTTCCAGCCGCTGGCCGAGAGTTCCTGGGCGGAGGTGACGCACGGCGCGTAACCGAAGCCGTCCACCTCCATGTTCCCGTACTGGGCGTCCGGGGAGCCGGCCTGGCCGTGCCAGAGCAACATCCACACCTGGCCGGACGACGGGGTCGCGAGCGCGCGAAGGAGCGCCTCGTAGGCGTCGTAACGCCCGGGCGTCACCTGGCGCAGCATGTGCTCGACCTGACCGGCCGCGGCCGTGCCCGACGCGCTCACCTTCAACCGCCCCTTCGTGAAGAAATCATGACGTCGACCAACACCTCGGCCGAACCCCGGCCGAGCCATGAAACCAGCTTAAGCGGCGAATGCGCTCCGCTGGGGGAGCCGTTGAGAGCTCGGTGCTTGCTGTGTTCGGGTCGCTGCAGGTCCGTTGGGGTTGCCCGCGCAGTTCCCCGCGCCCCTTACGGGGCGCTGTTACTGGCCCTGCTGGTAGAAGGGCCGCACCTGGGCTCGCATCCAGTCGGCCACCGGGTCCTGGGCGACGTCGAGGAGGACCAGGTTCACCGGCCACTGGACCGCGACGTGGGCGAGGGCTCGGGAGAGGGCGTCCATGGGGAGTGTCCGGAGGTCTCCCTCCCACACGGAGAGTTCGACCCCGACGAACATGACCGGGTCGTCGCCCTCGATGCTGGCCAGACAGCGGCGGGCGGTCAGGACGACTCCCGTCGCCGCGAACTCGGCCGAGGCGGCGGCGAGGAAGTCCACCGGGTCGTCCTGCCAGTCGGGCTCGTAGAGTTTCACCCGGCCACCGCTCGTGGGCCCGTCCAGCGGGGTGCGCCCGGTCCGGCACAGCTCGGCGACCGCGAGGGGCGGCAGCGGCACGCCGACCGTCCCGTCCGGGTTGATCGCGATGCCGACCTGCGGAGGCAGTCCGCGGGCGAACTCGACCGCGGGCGCGATCGTGTACGACAGATGGCTGCCGGCGACCTGGCGGAACTGCTCCTCGGAGCTGAAGACCGGCACGTACGCCTGGCCCTCGATCTCCAGGGTGGGCAGGTCGAGGGATCCCGCGTGCGGTCCGCCGCCGTTGGGCAGCGGCACCCAGACGTAGCTGCGGCCGAGGACCTCGACGATGCGGCCACCGGCCGAGGGCACTCCGAGGGACGCGGAGAGCACCTCCTCCAGTTCGTTGCCCGGCCAGCCGCCGTGCGAGTGGGGGTGCGGGCCGGGTTGCGGATACGCCGGTACCGAGAAGTCCGGGAAGTCGGGGATGTCCATCTGTCTACCTGTCTACCGCCTGCGGTGAACCACTGTTCTGGTGTTCTGGCTGGAAAGGTTAGTGGGCCCGTACGACTTCCCGACCGCTCCCGACCGCTCTCGACTGCTCTCGGCCACTCCCTGCCGTTTCTCGGTCACCGAAGTCCCTGCCGTTCCTCAGTCGCCGAAGGCGATCCGTCGCAGCACGTCCGCCGCGTCCCGGTCGAGGAGCACCGCCGAGCCGCAGCCCTCCGGCAGATCGCCCCGCTCGACGGAGCGCAGCAGCCGGGCGACCGCGCCCCGGTGACGGGCGAACGCGTACCGCGACACGCCCCGGCCGCGCTCGCGCTGGCCTTCCAGCGCCGTGCCGGGCGTGACGTCGAGCAGCAGCAGGTGGACGGTGCCGCCGCGGCGCTGGGCCTCGCGGGCGAGCCAGCGGCGCACCCAGGCCTGCGTACCGCAGTCGTGCACGACGAGTCCGGCGCCGGAGCGCAGGGCCCGACGCAGGCCCGCGTAGTGCGCGAGGCGGACGAGGGGCCGGTAGACGGCGTACGGCAGCCGGCCGGCCGTCCGCTCGTCCCAGCGGTCCCGGGTGTCCTGGGAGTCGACGCGTGGGCCCTCGACGGCGCGGCGCATCAGGGTCGACTTGCCGCTGCCCGGCAACCCGGTGACCACGACGACGTCGGCCGCCGCGAAGTGCAGACCGTGCGGAGAGTGCCCGGCGCGCTCTCTGAGGTCGCGGACGACGGCCGTCGGCAGCGCTCCGCACGTCTCCCGGGTCCCCGCCGGGGCACCGGGCTGATCGGGCAGCGCGAGGCCCGAGGTCGTGGCGTACGCCGTGGTCCTGTTCACCGTGATCGTCCTCCCCTTGGGTCTGGAGTCCCATCCCCGTCGAGTGTAAAGAGAAGGTAATGCGCGGTGTCTATCGTTTCCGTACGCGGACTGCCACAGGCCGGTTACAGATGCGGACTGCCGTGATCGGACGGCGCGTGCGATGATGTGCCCGCCAACTGCATACCGGCCGCTTGAATCCGCGCGGGAGAGTTCCGGGACCCTTCGGGTACCCGGGCGCCGAAGGAGCAAGTCCCTCCCTTGAATCTCTCAGGCCCCGTTACCGCGCGGGCGAGGCACATCTGAAAAGCGGGCCGCTGTCCAGTGGCTCCACCCAAGGTGCAAGTCAGGACCTCCGCTCGCGGGGTCGTGATGAACCTCTCAGGTTCCGATGACAGATGGGGAGGAACGACCTCGCCGTCATGCCTTGGGAGCCCCACCGATGAGCAGTAACGCACCCCGTCTCACCGCGCTCGATGCCCTGCATCGCTCGCTCGGCGCGACGATGACCGACTTCGCGGGCTGGGACATGCCCCTGCGCTACGGCTCCGAGCGCGACGAGCACCTCGCCGTGCGCACTCGGGCCGGCCTCTTCGACCTGTCGCACATGGGCGAGATCACGGTCACCGGACCGGAGGCCGCCGCCCTGCTCAACCACGCGCTGGTCGGCAACATCGCCTCCGTCGGCGTCGGCCGCGCCCGCTACACGATGATCTGCCGGGAGGACGGCGGCATCCTGGACGACCTGATCGTCTACCGGCTGGCCGAAAACGAGTACATGGTCGTCGCGAACGCCTCCAACGCCCAGGTGGTGCTGGACGCGCTGACCGAGCGTGCCGCCGGCTTCGACGCCCTCGTGCGCGACGACCGGGACGCGTACGCGCTGATCGCCGTGCAGGGCCCCGAGTCCCCCGGCATCCTCAAGTCGCTGACCGACGCCGACCTGGACGGGCTGAAGTACTACGCGGGCCTGCCGGGCACCGTCGCGGGCGTCCCGGCGCTGATCGCCCGCACGGGCTACACGGGCGAGGACGGCTTCGAGCTGTTCGTGGCCCCGTCCGACGCCGAGAAGCTGTGGCAGGCGCTGACGGACGCGGGCACGCCCGTCGGGCTCGTCCCCTGCGGCCTGTCCTGCCGCGACACGCTGCGCCTGGAGGCGGGCATGCCGCTGTACGGGCACGAGCTGACCACCTCGCTCACCCCCTTCGACGCGGGGCTCGGGCGGGTCGTGAAGTTCGAGAAGGAGGGGGACTTCGTGGGGCGTGCCGCGCTCCAGGAGGCCGCCTCCCGCGCCGAGGAGAACCCCCCGCGGGTGCTCGTCGGGCTCGTCGCCGAGGGTCGTCGCGTGCCGCGCGCCGGTTTCTCGGTCGTCGCCGACGGCAAGGTGATCGGCGAGGTCACCTCCGGCGCGCCCTCCCCGACCCTGGGCAAGCCGATCGCGATGGCGTACGTCGACGCCGCGCACGCCGCGCCGGGCACGGCCGGGGTCGGCGTGGACATCCGGGGCAGCCATGAGCCGTACGAGGTCGTGGCGCTGCCGTTCTACAAGCGCCAGAAGTAGCTTCGGGGCCGAAAGGGCCGCGTCCAGCGCGCCCACGTGACGCACGCCGCTGTGTCACGTCTCGTATCCCAGGACCACCCGGTCATCCCGTTCATCCGCACTCCCCCGCATACAGGAGAATTCAGGCCATGAGCAACCCCCAGCAGCTTCGCTACAGCAAGGAGCACGAGTGGCTGTCGGTCGCCGAGGACGGCGTCTCGACGGTCGGCATCACCGAGTTCGCGGCCAACGCGCTCGGCGATGTCGTCTACGCCCAGCTTCCCGCGGTCGGTGACACGGTGACCGCGGGCGAGACCTGCGGCGAGCTGGAGTCGACCAAGTCGGTCAGCGACCTGTACGCGCCGGTCACCGGCGAGGTCGTGGAGGCCAACCAGGACGTGGTCGACGACCCGTCGCTGGTGAACTCCGCCCCCTTCGAGGGCGGCTGGCTGTTCAAGGTACGCGTCACGGACGAGCCGGCCGACCTGCTCTCCGCCGACGAGTACACCGAGTTCTCCGGCTCCTAAGGACTTCTGACTGATGTCGCTTCTGAACACGCCCCTGCACGAGCTGGACCCGGACGTCGCCGCCGCCGTCGACGCCGAGCTGCACCGCCAGCAGTCCACCCTGGAGATGATCGCCTCGGAGAACTTCGCTCCGGTCGCGGTCATGGAGGCCCAGGGCTCGGTCCTGACCAACAAGTACGCCGAGGGCTACCCGGGCCGCCGCTACTACGGCGGCTGCGAGCACGTCGACGTGGTCGAGCAGATCGCCATCGACCGCGTCAAGGCGCTCTTCGGCGCCGAGCACGCGAACGTGCAGCCCCACTCGGGCGCCCAGGCCAACGCGGCGGCGATGTTCGCGCTGCTGAAGCCGGGCGACACGATCATGGGTCTGAACCTCGCGCACGGCGGGCACCTCACCCACGGCATGAAGATCAACTTCTCCGGCAAGCTGTACAACGTGGTCGCGTACCACGTGAACGAAGAGACCGGTCAGGTCGACATGGACGAGGTCGAGCGCCTCGCCAAGGAGTCCAGGCCGCAGCTGATCGTGGCGGGCTGGTCGGCCTACCCGCGTCAGCTGGACTTCGCCGCGTTCCGCCGGATCGCGGACGAGGTCGGCGCGTACCTGATGGTCGACATGGCGCACTTCGCGGGCCTCGTGGCCGCGGGCCTGCACCCGAACCCGGTGCCGCACGCCCACGTGGTCACGACCACGACCCACAAGACGCTGGGCGGCCCGCGCGGTGGCGTGATCCTGTCCACCGCCGAGCTGGCCAAGAAGATCAACTCCGCGGTCTTCCCCGGCCAGCAGGGTGGTCCGCTGGAGCACGTGATCGCCGCGAAGGCCGTCTCCTTCAAGGTCGCCGCCTCCGACGACTTCAAGGAGCGCCAGCAGCGCACGCTGGACGGCGCGCGGATCCTGGCCGAGCGCCTGGTCCAGGACGACGTCAAGGCCGTCGGCGTGGACGTCCTGTCCGGCGGCACGGACGTGCACCTGGTCCTGGTCGACCTGCGCAACTCCGAGCTGGACGGTCAGCAGGCCGAGGACCGTCTCCACGAGGTCGGCATCACGGTCAACCGGAACGCGATCCCGAATGACCCGCGGCCCCCGATGGTGACCTCGGGCCTGCGCATCGGCACGCCCGCCCTCGCCACCCGCGGCTTCCAGGCCGAGGACTTCACCGAGGTCGCGGACATCATCGCCGAGGCGCTGAAGGCGCCCTCTCCCTTCGGGGCGGCCGACGCGGAGTCCCTCAAGTCCCGGGTCTCCGCCCTGGCCGACAAGCACCCGCTGTACCCCGGCCTGAAGTAGTACCGCCTGAAGTAGTACCGCCTGAAGTAGTACCGCCTGAAGCAGTACAGAACCAGTTCCTGCGAAAGTTCACTTTCGTACAGAAATTCGCACGGAACGTACGATTCACCAGGATGCCGCGCACACTGGAACCGTGAGGTGTGCGCGGCGCCCGCCCACCTGCACCACCCCTGTTGTGAGGAGTCCCCGTGGCCATCTCGGTCTTCGACCTGTTCTCGATCGGCATAGGCCCGTCGAGTTCCCACACGGTGGGCCCGATGCGTGCGGCGCGCATGTTCGCCCGCCGGCTGCGCAACGAGGAGCTGCTGGACTCCGTGGCCTCCGTCCGGGCGGAGCTCTACGGCTCCCTGGGCGCCACCGGCCATGGCCACGGCACCCCCAAGGCGGTGCTGCTGGGCCTGGAGGGGGCCTCGCCGCGCACCGTGGACGTGGAGGGCGCCGACGACCGCGTGGAGCAGATCAAGTCGTCGGGCCGCCTCTCGCTCCTCGGCACGCACGAGATCGCCTTCTCCTTCGCCGACGACCTGGTCCTGCACCGCCGCAAGGCCCTGCCGTACCACGCCAACGGCATGACGGTCTTCGCGTACGACGCCTCCGGCGCACTCGTCCTGGAGAAGACGTACTACTCGGTCGGCGGCGGCTTCGTGGTCGACGAGGACGCGGTGGGCGAGGACCGCATCAAGCTCGACGACACGGTGCTCAAGTACCCGTTCCGCACGGGCGACGAGCTGCTGCGGCTCACGAAGGAGACCGGCCTGTCGATCTCCGCCCTGATGCTGGAGAACGAGCGGGCCTGGCGCACCGAGGAGGAGATCCGCGAGGGCCTGCTCGCGATCTGGCGCGTGATGCAGGCGTGCGTCTCCCGGGGCATGTCCCGCGAGGGCATCCTGCCGGGCGGGCTCAAGGTCCGCCGCCGCGCCGCCGTCTCGGCCCGCCAGCTGCGGGCGGAGGGCGACGCGTTGGCCCACGCGATGGAGTGGATCACGCTCTACGCCATGGCGGTGAACGAGGAGAACGCGGCGGGCGGCCGGGTGGTCACGGCCCCCACGAACGGCGCCGCGGGCATCATCCCGGCGGTCCTCCACTACTACATCAACTTCATCCCGGGCGCGGACGAGGACGGCGTCGTGCGCTTCCTGCTCGCCGCCGGCGCCATCGGGATGCTCTTCAAGGAGAACGCCTCCATCTCAGGCGCCGAGGTCGGCTGCCAGGGCGAGGTCGGCTCGGCCTGCTCGATGGCCGCGGGCGCCCTCGCCGAGGTCCTCGGCGGCAGCCCCGAACAGGTCGAGAACGCCGCCGAGATCGGCATGGAACACAACCTCGGCCTCACCTGCGACCCGGTCGGTGGCCTCGTCCAGATCCCCTGCATCGAGCGCAACGGCATGGCAGCGGTCAAGGCGGTCACCGCCGCCCGCATGGCCATGCGCGGCGACGGCTCCCACAAGGTCTCCCTCGACAAGGTCATCAAGACCATGAAGGAGACGGGCGCGGACATGAGCGTCAAGTACAAGGAGACGGCGCGGGGCGGGCTCGCGGTGAACATCATCGAGTGCTGAGCAAGTGGGCCCTGACCAGCGCGTTCTTATCTTTCAGCGCTGTCAGGGCCTTCCCTGCTTACGCGGCGGAAAGTCCCCCGAAACTCCCCGGGACAGACGTGAAAGTCCCCGAAAACTCCCCAGGGCACGTCGCTGTTTACGGGTGGGCAACGGGCCTACTCCACGACCGACGCGGCGCTCTTGATGGGTGGGAACGGCGTAGGTCGCTGAGGTCGTCGCGAGTCTCCAGGGCCTGGCTGAGCGGCACTGCCCGGCCTGCCTCCAGCAGGCGCAGGGCCCGCATCGCCCGCTCGGGCTCGGGGACGGCGAGGGCGGCGGCGTCATGGGGCAGGCTGGTGAGACCGCGCAGTGCCTGCTGCCGGTCGGCACGGCCGAGCCGGCGCGGCGCCACCTGCGGCAGCAGCCGGACAGCTGTCTCCATCAGGTCGGCGGCACGGCCGGGTGCGGTGTCGGCGAGCAGTCCGGCAGCGGCGTGCGCGGTCTGAAGGCGCACCCACGGCGGTGCCATGTGGGTTTCGGTGTCGCGGATGTAGGTGGTGACGGTTCGCGGCAGCGGCTGCGAGGACGCCTGCGCGAGGCAACAGCGGAGTTCCTTCAGGGTGCGCTTGGTGTCCACGGCGCTCGGGGTCCACACCCGGTCGGAGGTCTTGTCGGCGAAGGTGTCCAAGAGCAGGGCATCGGCGGGACGCAGTCCATGGAGGGCGACGATGCCGAAATTCGGCAGGCCCTTGATGCCGGGGCAGTCTGTGTCGACGGGGTCTGGCGCGGGGATGCAGGCGGGGGCGCGGCCGGTGGCGTACGCGCCGAGTGGGTTCAGGCACAGGGCGAGCGGGCCGTCATAGCAGGAGAGTTGGTCGAGGTCGTCGCCGCCCCAGTTGTCGCGGTAGTCCTCGCGGGCGCCGACGGGCGGAACGTACTCGATGCCGATGAGGCCGAGGGTGGCAGCGTATTCGAACAGGACGGCGAGCGTGTAGCGGTCCTGGAGCAGGGGCCAGTCGTGGAATCCGTCGTAGCCGAGGCTGCCGTATGCAGCACCCCCCATGGCAGCGCCCGGCATTCACGTGTTCGAGTTCAGTAGCGTGGAGGGATGAGAACACGTGGGGGGAGGCTCGCCGCCGTCGCGAGCCTGGCAGCCAGTGCGGCCCTGGTACTGGGCGGCTGCGGCAGGATCAACGCAGGGGACACCGGCACGGGGGACACGAGCGCGGCAGAGCTCGGGTTCAAGGAGTATGCGGGCGCGGTGGACTACCCGTCGGTGACCGGCCCGCACAACAAGGGGTACGTGGCGCCCCGCGAGGGTCTGCGCCAGCTGGTGCCGCTGGGTGACTGCGCCCTGGGCGAGGGGACATTCGCCAACGGGTACCGCTATGTGAACGTCAACTGGACTGGTTCCGACGGCTGTACGAAGCTCTCGATCACCCCGAAGCCGGGCGCCGACGACGAAACCGACGTGCCGTACTCCATGCGCAGCGGCTGGCCCGGTGGCGGCCTGCCGGGCGACGTGGTGGTGCCGTGGGACGACGGTTCGCTGATCGGTGTCGGCGCCACGTTGACCCGCCGGGCACCGAACGGCGAGCAGTTCCGGCTCGCCACGCTGCCACTGACGTTCAACACCCGCCCCGAGCAGGAGACCGCGGACGACGCCTCGGTGAACACCGCGGTCAGGGTCGGCTCACTCCTGCTGATCGGCGGCGGCCAGAGCGTCGACCAGGTGGAGTCTCCGTACGTGTTCGCGTCCGACGACGCGGGCAAGACCGTGCGTCGCGTGCCGCTGCCGCCGATCGACGGTCGGCAACCGTCCACACCCGTGGGCGACTTCGGCGTCAACGGCAAGGAGGTCGTCGCCTTCGGCGCGGCAGCGACCAACGCCTTCGACTTCCACTCCTCGGGCACGATCCCGTTCTGGCGCAGCGCGGACGGCGGCGCGCACTGGACGTCCGGCGAAATCACCGGGATGCCACCGGGCACACAGGTGCACAGCATCCTGTACGCGTCGGACCACTGGTTCGCCATGGGCGGCTATGCCAGGGCCGGCGCCTTCTACGACTCCCTCCCTCTGGTTCTCACCAGCAAGGACGGCACCCACTGGACCCGGATGGACACTTCGGCAATGGGCACCGGCGAGATCACTGCCGCGACCGTCGACTCCGCGGGCCACCCGGTCCTGGTCGGCTCGGCCCCCCGGCCCAAGTCCAAGCCGAACACCCGCACGGTGCTGTGCAGTTCCGTCTGGGTCGGCAACGGGACGACCACGGGCTGGAAACGCGGCGGCCTCGGCTGCAGCGAGGACCCCCCGAGAACGGCGGTCACCCTCGCGGACGGGCGCGTGCTGATCGCGGGCAACCGGGACCTCTGGCTCTCTCGAAGCCCGGGGCCGGGGCGCGGTCACGGGTCTTGATCTCTTCCCGCGGAAGGCGGGCGTAGCCGAGTCGGGCCGCAACCCGTTGTCGTACCCCTGTGGTGAGGTGAAGTCGGACGACGGAGAGCGAGAGGCGGAGGGGACGATGGGTGAGCGTACGACGTGGCGGCCGTTTCTGGAGCAGTGGAGCGCGGAGTGGATCGCGGGGCACGACCCGGACAAGGACGCACCGCTCGCGCAGGAGGTCGTGCGGGACGCCTGGCTCGGGTTCGCGCCGGCCAGTGAGGCCGAGGTCGCTGCGGCCGAGGCCCGGCTGGGGCGCCGGCTGCCGCCTTCGCTGCGGGAGTTCCTGCTGGTCACCAACGGGTGGCGGGACGCGGGCAACTTCATCTACCGGCTGGCGGGCGCCGCGGAGCTGGAATGGCTGCGGGACACCGACGACCGCACCTGGATCGAGGTCTGGGAAGACCTCGCGGAGGACGACGTCGAAGAGGACGAGGACGGTGAGGAGGCGTTCGGCGTTCAGGAGGCAAAGGTCCTAGCGCGCTGCCTGCGCCTGTCCCTTGAGGGTGACGCGGCGGTCATGCTGCTCGACCCCGACGACATGGACGTAGACGGCGAGTGGGCGGCGTACTGGCTCGCCTCCTGGTCCGGCGAGGGACCGGAGCGGTACGGCTCCTTCCACGACCTCATGCACCGACAGTGGGTGTCCTTCCACGCCCTGCGCAAGCCGCCGGGCGCCACCCGGGACCACTGGGACGCGGAGGTCGAGCGGGCCCGATGCGAGGCGCTGGCCGGGGCGGTCGACGGACCGCTGTCGGTGTTCGCCCAGGCGCACGAGTACGGGCGGGAGCGAGCAGACGTGCTGAGCATGCAGATGAAGGCGATGCTCGGCGACTGGCGCGGCCACATCGCGAGCCTGATGTGGTACCGCCCGGGGAACGACGACCTCCTGCTCAGCCCGCTCTTCGCCGCGGAACTCCTGCCGCTCCTGGTCCGGCAGGACCAACTCGCGCACCCCCACGACCTGCGGCCCCTGCCGCGGCTCAAGGAGCACGCGCCCGCACCTGTGCGGGCGCTCGTCGCCGACTACGAGGCCCGGGCGGCCGAGCCGGGCTTCCGGCTCACCTTCGGCGGACCCGAGTTCGACGCGGCCGTGCACGCCGTCGCCGACCGCCTCGCCGGGCAGCCGGCCTTTCAGGCTCCCGACGAACCGCCGATCCGTACGGGGCCGATCGTCGTCACCCTGTACGCGGGCGGCGGCCCGCGGCCCGAACCCGACCCAATGTCCGACCCCGCCAAGGTCCGCACGGCCCGCGCGGGCCTGTGCGACGAAGCCTGGCCCGAACTCCGTGCAGCGCTACGCCTGTGGCACCCGGTGTGCGAGGACCATATTGCCCCGATATCCCTGTTCGCCGACCCGGTCCTGGCTCAGCTGATCACCTCGGACCGCGGCCGCGGGATCCTGGCCACGCCCCGAGGTACGGGCCCCGGTGTCCCATAGGCTGGAAGTTCCGGCCGCCAGGGACAGCAACACCGTACGGGGGAAGTGCATGACCGAGGAAAGCGACGGCGTCGTGATGTACTGGCGGCCCGGCTGCGTGTTCTGCATGAACCTGCGGCTGAGCCTGCTCTTCACGCGCCTGCGTTACACCAAGCGGAACATCTGGCGGGACAAGGACGCAGCGGCGTTCGTCCGCTCCGTCGCGGACGGAAACGAGACGGTGCCCACCGTCACCGTCGCCGGGCACGCCATGGTCAACCCGTCGAAGCGGCAACTGCTGGATGCGGTCCGCGAGTACGCGCCGCACCTACTCTCGTCCTGACCTGGCGCTGAGAGCAGAGGGCCGGAGCCGACGGCCTGTGGTCGGCCTGGTCGCCGTCGAGGGCCGTCTGACGCCACTCCAACGCGAGCCCGCTCTGTTTCGCCTCGCACAGCACCTGGACCATGCCGTCGTAGAACCCGGAACACGACGGTCGAGCGGGAGGGAAGCCATTTCCAGCCGCAACACCCACTCCGCGGTATCGGCCTGCGCCGCGCGCCCCGTCGTGCAGAGGCAGTCGATCACGCAGACCTGCCACTACAGGGACGGCGACGGCGTCATAAATAGCTCGCCTGACTTCCTACCGGGTCCGCACCCTCGCGGATCCCCTCCACCTGCGCCAGATGGACAGCGGACACCAGCACAGGGTATGCACGCGTATCGCCCTGTTCATCATCCCGGAACTCGAGGACAAGCCGTGCGTCAAACCCAGCTCATACCCGGAGTGGCCGTCGTGCTACTCGCAGCCGCTCTCGCGACCGGCTGCTCTGGTGGACACAGCGCCGAGGCCGGGTCCGGGCCCTCGGATTCCTCGGTCACGGCGACGCCGACGCCCGGGAGCACTGCGGCAAAAATGATCGGGAGTTCGTCAACGCCGAGCACCGCCGCATCGAATGGCTACCCGACCACCCCGGCTGCTCCGGGCGCGGCCGTGCCGCAGGTACGAGACGCCTTCGCAGTACTGCAAGCAACGTACAACGACAGCTGTGGGACCCCCGGAAACTGCCAGTACTTCCTCAACCGCCTCCTGACCAACCTCGACGATCTCGGCAACTCCATGAAGGCCAGCCCGAAGGGCACAGCACACTTCAGGCAGCCGCTTGCCTGGATCGGGCAGATGCAGACCGCGCTGGACGGTGACTTCACGTTCGACAACCTCCACAAGCACCAGAGCCTGCTGGTCACGACCCGCGACAAGATCAACACTTGGATGCAGTCGTACCCGGACGACTACCGCTAGTCAACGAACGTGTCACCCACCGCAAATGAGCGAGAAGCTGCAGGTGAGCGCCACGGTCAGAAGGTGGCCGCCGTGGACGGCTGAGGTCAGTGGCCGCCGATGGGTGGGTCGCAGCCGGGAGGGCGGGATAGCTGGCCAAGGCGTCCGTCTGGGCGAAGGCGCGGTTCATCGTGCCCTCCACGCACGGCGGGAAGGCGTCGATGAGGAAGCCAACCCCGGTGGGGGCCGTTCTACTACGACTGCACCTTCCCGGCGAAGTAGTCGAGGCCGGTGAGGGCGCTGCGAGTGCTCACCGGGTCAAAATCACCGCGCTTACGCAGCGGTTCGAACCCGCCCGCGACGCACCCGACGGCCGCGAGCCCGTCGCAGCGGCGCTGGCCGTCCAGCGGAAAAAGGTCTGGACGGCTGACTCGGCAACGCTCAGCGGACTTCACGTATGCACTCGCGCGTGGAGCTGGATGGCCCCGTGCCGGACATCCCGGTGCTGTGGGAATTCCGTGCAGGCCTGGTCGGGCACGGGCCGAGGAGAAGATCGTCCAGCCCGTCCTGCTGAGCGTGGTCAAGAGCCCGGACCCAGGGGCAGCCGGCCGAGGTCAGCGGGATACTCCGTAGCCCGACAGTGCACTCACCGGCCACAATGAATAGGTGAAAGCCCTGCCCCGTGGCCTGCCGCCGGCGAACTCCCGGAAGTGGCACAGTCGTCGATGGTGGGATCAACTGGGATATCTGAGGGTGCGTTCCTTGGCGAACCCGAACTGGCCCCGAGACATCCCCTGGCTGATCCAGTGGCTCCGGCGCGAGCGTTCGGCCGCGCTTCCAGAAGAACAGGTCCTCTACGACAGGGCCATCACCGCGGCTCAGGACTATGCGCGTATCCCCATCGACTCGGCGGACGCCGAACCGGCGTGGGACCGCGTGCTCGTGCCCGTCGACGAGCTGCTCACCCGGCGGCAGGCGATGCACCTGGACAGGGTTCGTCGAGCTCAAGCCAAACACGGCGATGCCGGTACCCACGACCACCGGAACCGCTGACTGGCGCGCTCCTGGTCAGAAGAGGAACGCTGCGGCCGTCCACAACAGGTAGAAGGCGGCCAGCACCGGGCCCAGCGGCCGGTCACGTCCCCTGTGATGGTGTAGGCGATCAATCGTTCGTAGCGTTTGGGGTGTTGGGGAGTGCTTGGGTGGTGTGGTCGGCGTGTTCGGCGGCGTAGATGGCCGTCATGCTGCCTTCGGACAGGTAGCGGCGGGGAAGGCGATCCATTCGTCGTGCATCTCGCTGAGCACGGCGGTGACCAGCCGTTCGAGGGCGGCCGGGTTGGGGAAGACCTGCACGACGTCGGTGCGGCGCTTGATCTCGCGGTTGATCCGTTCCAGGGGATTTGAGGACTGGATCTTCTTCCAGTGGGAGATGGGGAAGGCAGCGAAGGCGGTCAGGTCCTCCTTGGCGTCCAGGAGCATCTGCCTGACCTTGGGGAACTGCTGTCCGAGCATGTCGGCCACCGCATCGAGCTGGTGGTGGACGGCTTTGGCGGTGGGCTGGATGAAGATGGTGCGGATGGTCGCCGCGACCAATTCCCCGGATCCCTTGGGGATCACGGAGAACACGTTCCGCAGGAAGTGAACACGACAGCGCTGCCAGGCGGCGCCGAGCATGACCTTGCGGATCGCGGCCACCAGGCCGCTGTGACTGTCGGAGATCACCAGCCGGACCCCGCCCAGGCCACGTTCGCGCAAGGAGCGCAGGAACTCGCTCCAGAACGCCTCGGTCTCGCTGTCACCGACCTCCCCCACTCTCGACTTCGCTCGAGCGGCGAGCAGCAAACCCCGAGATTCCCCGGAATCTCGGGCCTCCGACCACAGCTCGTCAGCACTACCGTGCTGCCACGTCAGCACAAAAAATCGGGACAAAAAGACCCCGCTGGCTACGTTTCCACAGGTCAGGAGAGTCTGATGTTGTGGAGCCTAGGGGAGTCGAACCCCTGACATCCGCCATGCAAAGACAGCTCTCCCTCTTCGGCGGCGATCACGGTGCCATCACCGCACCCATCTCAGGTTGCCGCGTCAATCGAACGTCAGCTCCATCTCAAGCTGTCCGCCATCGACAGCCTGAGCACGGTCGGCGCACCTCGTTCGACCACCCGCCGTCCGCGCCGTCTGCCGCACACCTGGTGCACCGATGCGCTCCCCTCGCGCATCCCAATAACAGTCGGAACTGACATGGCATCAGCCAATTGACACAAGCTACAGGTCAGGGGCGCACCCACGTGCCCAACCCCATGAGCCACCCTCGCCACCAAACCTCTGACCTACGCATCACGATACGTAGGTCACCACCCACACCACCACTCGGACGAGACAGCACGAACAACAAGAATCCCCAGGTCAAAGGCCTGACCTGGGGTAACAACTGGAGCCGCCTTCGGGATTCGAACCCGAGACCTACGCATTACGAGTGCGCCGGTTCGTCGGCTCGGGCGCATGCCCGGACGTCAACACCCGCTCTTGATCCGGACCTGCACAACGGATACCGAGCGCCGCCGGATACCTTGTAGGTAAGCGTCCGCAAGAAGTCCCCGAAAAATCCCCGGTGCCGCGCGAGCCGCGTCTGCCGCACCAAAACACCAGGTCAGAGCCGTGATCAAAAGCGGCCCACATGTCCGTCAAGTACAAGGAGACGGCGCGGGGCGGGCTCGCGGTCAACATCATCGAGTGCTGAGGAAATAGGCCCTGGCCGGCGCGTCCGTTTCTTTCCGCGCTGTCAGGGCGTTCCCTCCGGGGTTCGTGGCATCCTCGGCCACTTCCGATCCGCCCTGACCGTCAGCCGCGGCACGTCGGAAGGCAGGCTCGTCATCACCCCGTCGCGCGAACAGGACGTCCGAAGACGAGCGGCACCGCCAACGGAGACGGGTTCCGGGTGGCTGTCTCTTCGCGCACCGCGTGAATCCCACGTGGTGAAACTCCCCGCCTGACCGGCCATGGCGCGTCCGGGGTATTCGGCCAAGGACGATCTACGAAGGCCTTCCGCGGGTATGTGAACTTCTCATGGTCCGGGCGTTCCCGCATTCACGCCTCAGTCGTGGAGCCGTCACTGTCGTCCAGGCTCTTCCGCGTGCGACGCTCAAGTCCGTTCGCAACGGAAGGAATTGACATGACACGTCTGGAGATCGGGTTGCTGGGTCCCCTGGTGGTCACCGTCGGCGGCGTGTCGGTCGTGCCGAGCGCTGCCAAGCAGCGGAGACTGCTCGCCCTGCTGGCCGTCGGCGCCGGACGCGAGGTCGGGATGTCCGCCATCGCGGAGGAGCTGTGGGCCGGACGGCCTCCCGCCGGACCGTCCGCGGCCGTGCAGACGTACGTCAAGCAGCTGCGCCAGCGCATCGCGGTGGCCTCGTCGCGCACACCGGGGCTCGATCCCAAAGAGGTGCTCGGACGGGGCAACACCGGCTACCGGCTCGGCACGTCCGACCTCCGTGTCGACGCGCGGGACTTCGAGACGACCGTACTGCGTGCCATGCACATCCTCGCCCGCGGTGAGGACGAGGAGGGCGCACGGCTGCTCGCCGACGCGCTCGGCATGTGGCGCGGGCCGGCGCTGGACGAGGCGCGCGAGAGCGGGGCGTTGCGTGCGGAGGCGCTGCGGCTCGACGAGATGCGGCTGGCCGCCCTGGAGGCCAGGATCGCGGCGGACCTGCGGCTCGGGCGGCACACTCACCTCATCAGCGAACTGACCGCGCTCACCTGCCGGCACCCGTTGCAGGAGAACCTGCACGCGCAACTCATACTCGCCCTCTACCGCAGCGGCCGCACCTCGCAGGCGCTGGAGGTCTTCCGGCGGCTGCGTGACACGACCGTACGGGAACTGGGCATCGAGCCCTCGCGCCGACTGCAGGAACTCCAACGCTGGGTACTGACCTGCGACCCGCTCCTGGACGCGCCTGTGCCCAGCCTCGCCACGTTTTAAGGAATGGCTGCCCAGGGCGCCTCTTCAGATCGAAAGGCACGCCATGCGACGTATGTCCCCAGACGTCGTCATCGTCCACCTCTGGTCGTTGTCCGAGGACGTGGTACTGCACCGCACCGCTCGCGGTGAACAGTTGGTCCTCACCAGCCGTTGGGGCGTGGACCGCCTGGAACGACCCGACCCCCTCGTCTACGAGACCCTCCGGCGCATGGAACTGGGTCCCGTCCTGCTGGGCAACGCCGCCGCTTCCGGCCGGCAGCACGCCGAACAGCCCGTCGATGTCCGTGCGTTCATGCTTCCCACGCTGACCCGGCTGTCCCATCTCGTGGTCCGCACGCTCGGTGTGGACGATCTGCGGGGCCCGCTGCTCTCGGTGTTCCCGCTCGTCCCCGACGCGCCCTTCACCCTCCGGCTGTCCGGCGTCCAGCCGGTCCGGCTCCCCGGCACCGCCGTCCTCACGTCCGTTCCGTCCGGGTTCTCACTGGAGGCCGCCGGCTGCCCGCACCGCGTGGTGCTGCACCGGCCCGAGGCCGCGATGGTGGTCGCGCTGCTGGCCTGGCCCGTCACCCACGAGGCCGCCGCGGCGTCCCTGCCGCTGCCACCCCAGGTGACCGAAAGCGTACTGCGCTATCTCGCCGCCGCGGGGATGGCCGTCGCCGCCGACGACGACTCCGCGGAAGCCGGGGCCACCGGCCGCTGAACCCGCCCCTGGGGGAGCCGGCCCGGGTCACAGGAGCCAGCCCGCGTCCCTCGCGATCCGGATCGCGTCAACTCGGTTGCGGGCGTTGAGCTTTGTCACCACCGTCGTGAGGTAGTTGCGTACCGTGCCCGTCGAAAGGTGCAGCTGCGAGGCGATCTCCCGTGCCTCGGAACCTTCCGCGGCGAGCCGCAGCACCTCCGCCTCACGCTCCGTCAGCGGGCTCTCCATGCCGTTCCAGGAAGCAAGCGCCAGCTTGGAGTCGATGACCCGGTGACCTGCGACGACACGGCGGATCGCGTGGGCCAGCTCGGCCGGCGACTCGTCCTTGAGGAGGTAGCCCGACACCTCCGCGGCCAGCGCGCGGCGCAGGGTGCCGGGGCGGCCGATGCTGGTGAGCATCAACGTCCGGCACTGGGGCAGGTGTTCATGCAGCTGCACGGCGGCGCCGAGACCGTCGAGGCCCGGCAGGTCGATGTCGATGACGGCGATGTCCGGTTTGACAGCCAGTGCGGTTTCGAGGATCTCGTCCCCCCGCTCCAGCTCGGCCACGACCTCTAAGTCGCTCTCCAGGTTCAGCAGGGCCACGAGTGCCCCGCGCACCATGTTCATGTCTTCGGCCAGCAGTATCCGGATCATCGCTGCAACCCCCCAGGCGAACGTGATCGATCAATCGCAGCATAGCAAGTGGCTTGAATATTGGACGTCGCGGGCAGAAAGCGGTTGCGGTCAGCCGCCTCGGCCGACGATCCCGGCCGACGGTCCCGGTCGAGCGTCGCGATTCACGCCGCGGCGCGGTTTCCCGCCGTCGGTCCCTCCCACAGGGACTCCGAGTCGTCGACCCCGGCCAGCGGAGCCGTCGCGGTCAGCCGGAACGTGCCGTCGCCCTCCCGCTCCACGGTCAGGGTGCCGTTGACCGCGCTCAGCCGCAGCTCCAGATTGCCGAGGCCGGTGCCGCTGTGCGGGGACGGGTCGCGATAGCCCGGCGTCACACCGTCGTTGCTCACCGAGAGGCTCATCCGCTCCCCGTCCTGCTCGGCGACGATCTCGCAGTGGGTGGCGCGGCTGTGCCGCAGCACGTTGGTGACCGCCTCGCGCAGCACCGTCGCGAACACGGTGTCCAGGGTCTGGCCCACCGTCCCGATCCGGATGCGCGAGGTCACCCGGACGTCGGCGGCGTTCAGCACCGACTCCGCCGAACTGATCTCCTCCTGCAAGGACATGTCGCGGTAGCCGCTGGCGACACTGCGCACGTCGGCGAGCGACTGCCGGGACATCGCCAGGACGTCCTCGACCTCGGTCTTCGCCCGCGCCGGGTGGGCCGGGAGCAGCCGGTGGATCAGCTCACCCTTCAGCGTGATCGCGGAGAGGCTGTAGCCGAGGAGGTCGTGCAGATCGCGGGCGAAACGCAGCCGCTCCCTCGTCACGGCGACCCGGGTCAGCTCGCCGCGTGTCTCGTGCAGCACCCGGATCAGGTCGACGAGGCGTGTCAGACCGTAGACGACCAGTCCGGTGAGCAGGGTCGACTGGACGAAGTAGAAAGTGTCGACCATGGGCCGTTCGGTGAGCAGCGGCGGGGCGAGCATGCTCAGACCCACCGCGCCGTACATGATCCAGGCCGAGCGCGGGGACAGCAGGAGCAAGAGGGATCCTGCCAGGAAGCCGGCCATGGAGCCCCACTGGGACCGGAAGAGGATCAGGGGCAGGTAGGTCAACAGCGCCTGCGCGCCGAGGGTGAGGCATTTGCTGCGGGGCGAGGCGGCGTTCGCCCCGGGCCGGGAGTGGTGGAGTTGCAGGCCGAAGATGGCGAACAGGCCCAGCAGCGCCGCGCCTTCCTCGACGCGGGAGACGTGGGAGCTCAGGATGTTGAGCATGGTGACGCTGACGTAGCACAGCAGTGCGGCGAGCAGGATCACGCGGCCCAGCCGGGGAGCGGGCAGAAGGCCGCCGGCGCCGGACGTCGGCTCGGCCTCCTCCTGTTCCCCCGCCGCTTGCGATGACCTGCCAGAGCGCACCATCCCCTACCCCTCTGTCGCAGCTACGCGCGTACCCCCGGGAGCATAAGCGAGTCATCTGTGTGGCGCTAAGGTGTTACACGCACGGTGACACCTTGCAGATGGCCGTCAACTCTGGCTGTTTGCCGGGGTGTTGGGGTGGGGAGCCGGGACTCAGGCGGAGGCGTCCCGGTCCGGTCGTACGAGCAGGCCGCGTTCCATGGCGACGACCACCGCGTGGGTACGGTCGTTCACGTCGAGCTTGCTGAAGACGCGCAGCAGATGGGTCTTCACCGTCGCCTCGCCGATGACGAGCCGCTTGCCGATGTCGGCGTTGGACAGGCCGTCGGCGACCGCGTTCAGCACGTCGAGTTCGCGGCCGGTGAGGGCCACCGGCGCGGGGCGGCGCATCCGGGCGACGAGGCGTTGGGCGACCTTGGGGGCGAGGACCGTCTCGCCGTGGGCCGCGGACCTGATGGCGTCGACGAGTTGCTCGCGGGTGGTGTCCTTGAGGAGGTAGCCGATGGCGCCGGCCTCGACGGCGCGCTCGATCTCCACGTCCGTGTCGTAGGTGGTGAGGATGAGCACACGGGTCGGGGCCGGTCCCGCGACGATGCGTTCCGTCGCGGCGACCCCGTCGAGGACGGGCATGCGCAGGTCGACAAGGGCGACGTCGGGGGCGAGGTCGGCGACGAGTTCGACGGCCTGGGCGCCGTTGTCCGCCTCGCCGACGATGTCGATGGACGGCTCGGAGGCGAGGAGGGCGACGACTCCGGCCCGCATCACGGTGTGGTCGTCCACCACGATCACGCGGATCCGGTCCGCCGGCACACTCGGGGTGGTCGGGTCGGCCATGTCAGTCCTGACTGCTCGTCGAAGTGGAAGAGGGCGATGGAGACGGAGAGGCAGTGGGCGGGGTGGTGGGGGTCGGCGTGTAGTCGGGGATCGTGGCGAGGATGCGCGTGCCGTCGCCGAGGGAGCTGGTGACGGTGAGGTCTCCGTCCAGTTCGGCCAGCCGCTTGCGCATGCCGACGAGTCCGAAGCCCTTGGACTCCTCGACCAGAAAGCCCCGGCCGTCGTCGGTGATCTCCAGTTCGACGCCGTACGGCTGCCGGGTCAGGACCACGCCCACGGTGGTGGCCCCGGCGTGCTTACGGACGTTGGCGAGGGACTCCTGGGTGCAGCGCAGCAGTGCTATCCGGGTCGTCTGGTCGCATTCGACGTCCGCGAGTTCCGCGGCGACCGTGAGTCCGGTGTCCTGGACGAACCGGTCCAGGGTGCGCTGCAGGGTGGCGGCGACCGGGCCGGCGGTGACGCCGTTCTGCGGGGCGGCGCCGACCAGGACCCGGGCCTCGGCGAAGTTCTCCCGGGCGGTCTGCACGATGGACACGAGTTGCTCGTCGGACCTGGCGGGGTCCTCGGTGAGGCCGGTGCGAGCCGCCTCCGCCAGGACGATGATGGAGGCGAAGCCCTGGGCGAGGGTGTCGTGGATCTCCCGGGCCATCCGCTCGCGTTCGGCGGCGGCGCCCTGGCGCTGATACGCCTCGACCAACTTCCGCTGGGCTTCCTCCAGTTCGGCGGTCAGCCGCTGCGCCCGCTCGTCGCTCTGCCCGACGAAGCGGTGCAGCCAGAGGCCGAGGGCGACCCCGGCGGCGTAGCCGATGACGGTGAACACCACGTTGCCGGTGAGGAACTGGGGGCTCCAGCCCTGCCGGAGCGTGCCGCCGAAGACGGTCGCCGCGGCGCCGAGTCCGCTCAGCACGATCGCCGGGCGGGGGGTGCGGGTGAAGGCCCAGAAGTGCGGGAGGGACACGATGTAGAGGGCGGCGGATCCGCCCAGCAGATACGAGATGCCACCGAGGGTGAGCGCCAGCGCGACGAGGAACACCTCGGGGCGCAGGACCCGGTTGCCGGGCAGTTTGAAGACGGCGGCGTAGGCGGCGGAGATCAGGGCCAGCAGACCCAACGACCAGTACTTCTTGACCTCTTGGGCGTCCAGGACGGCGATGACGGTGGGGAACAGGCCGAGGAGGACCCAGGAGACGGTGTTCCAGAGGTGGAACCGGGGGGTGGGGAAACGGTCGTTGGGCTGCGGCCGCTGAATCATGGCTTCAGTTTACGTTTTCGAGCGTACGGGGGGCGGTGTCCGCGGCCGGTGTGGCCGACCTGCGTACGGCCCTGGACGGCCACCAGTTGGCCTCTCCGAGCAGCAGCATCAAGGCCGGCAGGATCAGCATCCGGATCACGAAGGCGTCCAGCAGGACGGCGACCGCGAGGCTGAAACCGATCTGCTTCATCTCGATCAGGTGCAGGGCCGCGAAGCTCGCGAACACGGTCACCATGACCACGGCGGCACTGGTGACCACCCCGGCGGAGCTGCCGATCCCGTCGAGCACCGCCTTGCGCGTCGGCGTGCCGTTCAGGGCGGCCTCCCGGACCCGGCTGATCACGAACACCTGGTAGTCCATCGACAGGCCGAAGAGGATGACGAAGAGGAACAGCGGCACCCGGGAGCCGATCGTGCCGGTGGAGGTGAAGTCGAGCAGTCCCTGCGCCCAGGTGTGCTGGAAGACGAGGACCAGTACGCCCAGCGAGGCGGCGGCCGACAGCAGGTTGAGCAGGATGCCGACCAGACCCAGGACCAGGGAGCGGAACGCCCAGACCGTCATCACGAAGGTCACCAGCAGCAGCGCCCCGATGATCAGCGGCAGCTTCTCCTCCTGGTGGGTCGGGTAGTCGGTGTAGCGGGCGACGTCACCGGTCACCGCGGTCTCGGCGCCGGCGACCTTGCCGACGGTGGCGGGTACGTACGTGTCGCGGATGTCGGCGAGCGAGGACTGCGCCTGCTCGGTGTGCACGTAGTACGGCACCTGGATCTGGAGCATGCTGATCCGCTTGTCCGGGGAGACGGACAGCTGCGGCGTGCCGGTCATCCGCGGGTCGCCCTCGACCTCCTTGGCGAGGTCCCGCAGCGCGGCGGTCACCTCGGGCGAGCGGTCGGCGTCGGCGCGCACCACGACCTGGTGCATCGACTTCAGCTCCGGGAAGGCCGCGTTGAGGCGGTCGAAGGTCTGCATGGCGGTGATGGAGCGCGAGTGGGTCTCCCGGCCCATGTCGGTCAGCTTCATGCCGAGCACCGGGGCGGCGAGGGCGAGCATCGCGACGACCGTGACGGTCAGCGCGGCGACGGGGTGCTTCGCCACGGGGCGCAGTACGGCCGCGGTGACCCGGCCCGTACCCGTCCTGGGCTGCTTCTTCGGCTTCACCGACTTGCCGCGCGCGGCGGCGCGTTCCGCCTTGCGGACGGCCCGGCGCTCCGCCCGCTGGGCCAGCTTGGCGAGCAGCGCGGGCAGCACGGTCAGGGAGCTGATCACGGCGACCAGGGTGACGACGATGGCGCCCACGGCGATCGAGGAGAAGATGACGTCGTCGGCGAGGAAGAGGGTGGCGCTGGAGATGGCGACGGCGAACCCGGACAGGACGACGGCCCGGCCCGAGGTGGCCGCGGCGAGTTCCACGACCGCCTGCGGGGTGAGCCGCCCGCCGGCCTTGGCACGCTCCTCACGCTCCCGCTTGAGATAGAAGAGCGTGTAGTCGACGCCCACGGCCAGCCCGATCAGCAGGATGACGTTGGTGCCGACGCCGGCGTCCGGGAAGACGTGCGAGGCGACCATCGACAGGCCGACGGCGGCGGCGATCGAGGTGAGCGCGAGCAGCAGCGGTACGAGGGCCATCACCAGGGAGCTGAAGACCAGCAGCAGGGTGATCAGTGTGACCGGCAGGGCGATGACCTCGGTGCGGGACAGGTCGTCACCGCGGAGTTTCTCGACGCCCTTGCTGATCGAGGGGGATCCGGTCTCCTCGACCCTCAGGCCGGGGTTGGCCTTCTGCACGGCGGCGGTCTGCGCGAGCAGCGGGTCGACATGCTTCTTGCCGTCCAGCTCGGGGCCGTTCATGGTGATGTCGACGCGGACCGCGCTGTCGTCGGCGGCCCGGACCGGGTCGGCCACCGACCGCACCTCGGGCAGCTTGCCCATCCGCGCGGCGATGTCCTTCGCGGCGGCGGCGGCGAGGTCGAGGCGGCCGGTGCCGGCCGGGGCGGAGATCAGGACGCGCTCCACGGGGCGCTGCTGGAGTCCGCCCTCGGCGGCGATGGCCTCGGCGCGGCCGGCCTCGCCGACCCGGTAGTCCTCCGTGGTGGCCTGGTTGGTGCCGGCCGCGATACCGACGCCGAGGCACAGGACCACGAACACGAGCCATCCGATCATGGCGCGCCAGGGGTGTCCGGCGCTCCAACGTGCCATGCGTACAGGGAGATTCGTCATGCCATCCATGCTGGTCGCGGGGGGCATGGGGCCGACAGCGGCGACCGGTTGAACTTCGGGTCCACCGGTCGGTGGACCCCCCTGGCCCCCTCTGGCCCCCTTGTGCGCGGGCGTGCGGACGGCCCCCGGCCGAGGCGTCCGCACGCCTCGGCCGGGGGCCGTCGGTGCACCGGGGCGGGGGATCCCCGGTGCGTGGGAGGTGGATCAGAAGGTCAGTGTGTGGAACACCGTCACCTCTCCGGCCAGTTCCTGGCAGCTCTGGGCCGCCGCCGCGAGCCGGGCGGGGTGGTCGGGGGCCGTGCCGTCGAGGAGGATGCCGAGGGTGGTGCCGCTGTGGGCGACGGCCACGCCGAGGCCGCCCACGTCCTCGCAGATGCGGATCATCGCGTCCAACTGCCGCTTGTGGCGCAGGACCTGGTTCATCCGGGCGCTGGCGGTCGCGACCCGGCCGACCTCGGCGAGGTCGGCGCGGGCGATGGCGTGGGTGACGCGTTCCAGAAGCCGCGCGTACCGGAGTCTGTCACGTTCGGTGAACGGCTTGGGGATGGCGTTGAAGGCGACGGTGTCCACCGAGCCGCCCTCGTCGATGGCGACCACCGTCATCGACGGCAGCGTCCCCAGGCTGGCGCGCAGCCGCACGCTGCGGTGGTGGAACGCGACGATCGCGGGGTACATCACGCCGTCGGTCGGCTCGATCCGGGCGAGATACGACTCGATGCGGTGGGCCGGCATCGGTTCGTCGAGGGCGTTGGCCACGGCCCGCGCGGTGGCGACCAGGTCCGCGGAGGAGCTGGCGAGGCCCTTGCCTTCGGGGAGGGTGCCCTCGATCCGCAGCACGCCGCCCGCGCCCCCGGCGTCTTCCATGATCATGGAGGTGAGCCGGAGGGCCTTCTTCTTGTGCGGTGGGAAGACGGACAACTCATGGGAGTCCCAGTCGAGTTCGAAGCGTGCCATGGCCCAGCGGGCGACCGGCAGGGTGACCAGGAAGTTGCCGTCCTCCCCCGGTGGGACCTCGTCCTGGGGCAGGACCCCTTGCAGCAGCTCGCCGAAGGTGCCGAAGGCGGTACTGACCCCGGTGGCGGCCACCCGGCGGTAACCGGTGGGCCCCGCGGTAGCCGTGCCCGTCGCTGTCGTCGTGATCACCTGTTCTCCCCGCTCTCCTCGTGCACCTCGTGAAACTCGTGCACCTCGTGAAACTCGTGCTGCTCGTGCGCCGGCGCGCAGGCCGCCCGCACCAGTGCCGCGGTCCGAGTCGGCCGGGTGCTGACGAAGTAGTGGCCACCCTGGTCGAGTTCGTGCAGCGCGACCCGGTCGGACAGGGCCCGCCAGGCGCCGTACGTGCGTTGCGCGCCGTGGGTGCCGGCGTCGTCGTGGGCCACCACCACGTCGACCGGCGCGGTCACCCGGTAACGGTGGGGGTGTCTGCGGGCACGAATCAACTCGCGGTGGGCCGCGTCGACATCGTGGCGGTAGGCGCGGTCGGCGATGCGGGCACGCTCCGGCTGGAACACGTCCAGCTCGACGTACGCGTTGTCGGCCCGCATCCGGCCGAGCAGGGTCCGCCGGTCGGCCGCCGCGACGCGCTCGGACTCGGCGCGCAGCTCCGCGCTGCTCTTGAGGAGTTGGGCGCCGACGAAGATCCGCTCGACGGACCGGCCCGCCTCCTGAAGGAGCCGCGCGGTCGCCAGCGCGGCGGCCGATCCCGTGCAGTGCCCCCACAGCAGCACCGGTGTCGTGACGTGCGCGAGGATCTCGTCCCGGGCCCAGGCGGCGAGGTCGGGCACGTCCTGGAGCGGCTCGTCCTCGGCGGCGAAGTCATGGCCGGGCAGCTCGGCGGCGAGCACGGCGATGCCCTCCTGCTCCAACTCGGCCGCCAGGGCCCGGAAGTTGACCGCGTTGCCACCGGCGTAGGGGAAGCAGACCAGGGTGTGGTGCGGGTTGCGCACGGTCAGCAGGGGGTGCAGCAGCCGTTGCCGGGCGGCCGGGCGGGGCTCACCGTGCCGCCGGGCGGCCAGGACGCCCGCCAGATCGGCGAGGCGCGGGTGGGCGACCAGTTCCCGGATCGACACCTGCCGGTCGAGCCGGGCCACGAGCCGTACGGCGGCGAGCGAGGTGCCGCCCAGCGCGAAGAAGCTGTCACCTCTGCCGATGCGTTGCAGGGGCAGGCCCAGGACCTCGGCCCACGCCATCGCGAGCCGCCGCTCGACGGGCCCGTCCGGTGCCGTGTGCGCGGTGCCGCCGTGACCGAGGGTGCCCGCGAGCGCGACCAGGGCCGACTTGTCGACCTTGCCGTTCTCGGTGAGGGGGAGCCGGGCCAGGCGGTAGAGGCGGTCGGGCAGCATGTAGTCGGGCAGCAGCGCCGCGAGGAAGTCCCGGGCGCGCGCGACCAGGTCGGGGTCCGGGTCGGGTGAGGGGTCGGCGGTGACGAAGGCGGCGAGGTTGCGTGGTTCGCCCGCGGCTCCGTCGATGACGACCGCGGCCTCGCGCACCCCCGGCATGGTCAGCAACCGGTGCTCGATCTCACCGAGTTCGATGCGGAAGCCGCGGATCTTGACCTGTTCGTCGTGGCGTCCCAGGTACTCCAGGCGTCCGCCGGGCAGCCAGCGCCCGAAGTCGCCGGTTCGGTACATCCGGGTGCCGGCCCGGAAGGGGTCGGGGACGAAGGACTGGCGGGTGCGTTCCTCGTCGTTGATGTAGCCGCGGCCCACGCACACTCCCGAGAACGCGATCTCCCCGACGGAGCCGAGCGGGACGAGCTCCAGGTTCTCGTTCAGGACGTAGGTGTTGACGTTGCGCAGGGAACGTCCGAGGGGGACGGCACCGTCGTCCGGCACGGCCTCCATGACCTGGTGCATGGTGTCGTCGCAGACCTCGGTGGCGCCGTACGCGTTGACGAGCCGCACCCCGGGGAAGGCGGCGAACCAGCGCCGCACCAGCTCGGGCGGGAGCACGTCCCCGGTGACCGACATCGTGTGCAGGGTGTCCGGTGTGCGCGGCCCGCTCTCCACGTGCCGCAACAGGGCGTCGAGGTAGGCCGGGACGGTCTGCGCCACCGTGACGCCGCCGCCGTCCATCTCCGCGAGGAACCCCTCCGGGTCGAGCAGCACCTCGGTGTCCACGATGCGGGTGGCGGCTCCGGCCAGCAGGGGCGCCGCGAACTGCCACAGGGAGATGTCGAAGCCCTGGGAGGCGGTCTGCGCCACGACCTGCCCGGCCCCCTCCCCGAGGCCCATGTCGTCGATCTTCGCGAGGAGATGGTTGAGCAGCCCCGCGTGCTCGCACAGGACGCCCTTGGGCGTGCCGGTGGAGCCGGAGGTGAAGAAGATGTACGCCCCCTGCTCCGGGGAGAGGAGGACGGCCGGCGGGTGGGCCGGACCTTCCGCGTCCAGGATCCGCGGCACGGACAGGATCGCGGGCCCGCGGTCGAGCCCGGCGGACGCCTCGCGGGCGGACGCCTCGCCGACCGGGTCGGTCAGCACCGCCGCGCAGACGGCCGCCTCCAGTTGGAGCGCCATTCGGTCGACGGGCAGGTCGGGCGGCATCGGCAGATAGACCGCGCCGGCCTTGAGAACGCCGAGGGCGGCAGCGATCCAGTCCAGTGAGCGTTCCATGACCACGGCGACGGCGTCCTCGGTGCCGACGCCCGCGGCGGCCAGCGCGTGCGCGACCCGGTTGGCGCGGTCGTCGAGTTCCCGGTAGGTCCGGGTGAGGTCCCCGTGGGCGGCGGCGGGCGCGTCGGGGGCCCGCCGCACCCGCTCCTGGAACAGGTCGACGAAGGTCGCCTCCGGCAGCTCCGCCCGCGCTCCCGCCAGTCCGTACAGCTGGGTCTGCCGCTCCTGCGGCGACAGCAGGCTCTGCCGGTCGTGCCGGGCCTCCGGGTCGGCGACGAGCAGGCGCAGCGCGGCGAGGTGGTACTGGGTGAGGCGGTCGGCGTACGAGTCGTCGACGCGGGCGGTGTCGTAGGAGCAGTGCAGTTCCAGCCCCCCGTCCGCGTCCCGCTGCCAGACGGCGTGCAGGACCGTTCCGTCGGCTCTGCGCACCGGGCCGGTCCCCGCCGGGGTGAGGCCGGACAGGTCCACGGTCAGCTCGGGGCGGGCGTCGGGGTGGTGGGCCACCGGGGTGCGGGCGATCGCCGTCACGAGGTCGGCCCAGGAGCCGTCGGCCACCGTGGCCCGCAGGGCGAGCGGGGGGCAGCCGATGAGCACCTCGCGGTCGGAGGTGATCAGGGCGAGCACACGCGCGTGCACCGCGAGCAACAGGTCGGGCAGGGACAGGCCCCGTTCCCGCGCGGTGCGCTCCAGGTCCCGCGTCAGGTCGGCCGGCAGCGCGACGGTCCTCACCCCGATCGCCTCCGCGCCGGTGTGCCAGCGGGGGATCCTGCTGAAGTCGGTGTCGGTGGTCATCTGCTCGCCACTCCCTCCGGTACGGGTTCCGCCTCGACGTCCACGGCGATCAGCTCCACGGCCGCGCGGGCCCCTTCGGCCGCGTCGCGGGCGTCGGGGCCGGTGGCCACCACACAGCCGAGGCGGTCCTGGAACGAGTGGGTGATCCTCACGGGCCGGCCGACGGCGGTGTGCGCCACGGCGGCCACCACTCCGGGCGCGGCGGCCGCGGCAGCGAGCCCGCGCACGGCCGCGACCCGCCCCTCGCGCCCCGCCGTCACGAAGCGCACGGCGGCGTGTCCTGCCGCCGGTCCCGGCGCGGCCGGTGCCTGTCCGGCGGCCCGGGCGACGACGGCGTCCACGAGGTCGACGCCGGTGGCGGCGCGTACGGCGACCGGGATCATGCCGCCGGCCAGCCGGGGGTTGACCTCGATGACCACGGGCCCCTGCGCGGACCGGCGCAGTTCGGTGTGGGCGGCGCCCCAGCCGAGGCCCAGGGCGCGCACCGCGTGCAGGGCGGTCCGGCCGAGCTCGGCCGCGGTGGCGTCCGGTACCGGGGCGGGCACGTCATGGCCGGTCTCCACGAAGTACGGCCGTGGACCGACGTGTTTGGCGACGACGGCGACGACCGTGCCGTCGAGGGTCTCCACGGAGTACTCGGGTCCCTCGACGGCGGCCTCGACGAGGATGCGGCGCGGGGCCTGCGCGCCGCGTTCGTCGGTGGTGCGGGCGAGCAGCTCGGCCGCCCAGCGGCGGGTCTCGTCCCGGTCGTGGCACATCCGTACGCCGACCGAGCCGGAGCCGCTCACCGGTTTGAGGACGACGGGGTGGCCGATCAGGTCCGCCGCGCGGACGGCCGCCTCGATGTCACCGGCCGTCTCGAAGCGGGGTACGGGCACTCCGGCGGCGAGGTGGTCGGCGCGTTGCAGGTCCTTGGCGCGGCAGCGGGCGACGGCTTCGCCGTCGGGGCCGGGCAGTCCGTACCCGGCGGCGGCGCGGGCCGCGGCCGCCACGAAGTACTCGGAGCTGGAGGTGATCCCCGCGAGCCCGCCGTCCGCGACGAGCCGGCCGCAGGCCGCGTGGACGGCCTCGGGGTCGCCGGTGTCCAGGACGCGGGTGTCGATGCCGTCCGCGGCTGCGTACGGATAGCGGGCGGGGTCGCGGGCGAGCAGGACGGGGCGCAGACCGCGGGCCCGCGCCGCGGCGCAGAACTCCCGTCCGGTGCCGGTGGTGTTGCTCTCCAGGAAGGCGAGCCACTTCCGCGTCGTCACGCCCGCCTTGCCCGTCATGCCGGTTCTCCCGATCCGTGCCGCGCCAGGACCGTCGCCGTCTCCGCCGCCAGCAGTTCCCCGGCCTCCAGCAACCGGCGCCGATGGGCGGCGAGTTGGTCGGCGTGTTCCGTCAGGCGGGAGCGGAGTTCGCCGACGGCCTTGCCGCACTCCCCCGGGCCGCCGCCCCGGTCGAGGTCGCCGACCACGTCACCCGGTGCGGGCGAGGTGCCGGCCACGTCGAGTTCCGGCTCTCCCGCCTCGACGGCCGCGCGGACCGCGGCGCCCACCACATGGTGCGCGGTGCGGAAGGGGACGCCCTGGGCGACCATGCGGTTGGC
Organism: Streptomyces olivochromogenes; assembly: GCF_001514115.1. Lineage (GTDB taxonomy): Bacteria > Actinomycetota > Actinomycetes > Streptomycetales > Streptomycetaceae > Streptomyces > Streptomyces olivochromogenes. The sequence continues at coordinate 86,255 of NZ_KQ948457.1, read as the reverse complement.
GATCACCGTCGCCGTCACGAAGCCCTCCCGCGCCCGCTGTTCCATCCGGGCGGCGACCGGCCGGGCCCCCGACACGAGCACCTGGCCGAGCAACACCGCGTCGCGCAGGGCGTCGAACGCCGGCCAGGCCGCGTCGACCGCCTCCGTGCCGACCTCGATGGAGTTGGTGAACGGCGTCGACTTCATCGCGGCCGCCGCCGCGGTCCACGCCCCGACGGCCACGGCTGCCTTCGCCTTGACGTGTTCGAGCAGGAACGCGTTGCGCTTCTGCGGCATGGCCGAGCTGCCGCCGACCAGCCTCTCGGGGAACACCACGAACCCGAACTCCTGGGTGCTCCACAGCTGGAGGTCGGTCGCGAGCCGGCTCAGGGTCACCGCGGCGGAGGCCGCGCAGGCGACCGCGCGCAGCACGCTGTCCCGTGCCGCCACCGCGTCCAGGGCGTGCAGCGGCGGCCGGGTGAAGCCGAGCAGTTGCGCGGTGCGTTCCGGATTGATGGGCAGGTCGGTGCCGGCCACGGCGCCGGCGCCCAGGGGGCAGCGGTCCAGTTCGTCGAGCGAGTGCAGCAGGGCGGCCAGGTCCCGGTCGAGGGCGGCGGCGACGCCGGCCAGGTAGTAGCCGTAGGTGACCGGCATGGCGGGCTGGAAGTGGGTGTAGACGGGCATGACGACATCGGCGTGCGCCCGGGCCCGGGCCAGCAGGATGCCTTGCTGGCGCAGCAACTGGCTGGTCAGGTCCAGGAGTTCGTCGCGCAGCCGCATCGCTGTCACAGTGGCCTTGATGTCGTTGCGGGAGCGGGCGGTGTGCAGCTTCCCGCCGACGTCGGCGCCGAGTTCGCGGGTCAGGTGACCCTCGTACATCAGGTACGTCCCACGCGGCGCGTCCAGTCCGTACAGCTCCCGGAACCCGTCGGCCCGCAGCCGCCGCACCCGGTCGAGGAGGGCCGCGGCGACCGGCCCCGGCAGCAGTCCGGTCTCGGTGAGCATCACGATGTGCGCGAGGTCGACGGTGGTGGTCCGCTCCAGTTCGCGGCGGACGGCCTCGGGGCCCTGGTCGCCGTAGACGACGCGGCGGGTGCGGGGGGCGAGGGTGCGGGTGAGACGTCCGGTGTCGCGTACGTCCGTCCGCGCGGCGCCGCTCATGACAGGGCTCCTTCCGTCGCCGCGGCGGCCGTGCGGGACCGCGGGACCGCGCCCGGTACGTCGCCGTACTCCCGGCGGCCCCAGGCGAAGCGGGCCCAGCGGTCGCCGGCCGTGTCGGGGCCGGGCACGGGGTAGGGCTCGGCGGGGCGGTCGCCGGGCAGATGGCCGCCTGCGCGCAGCCAGGCGTCGTCGTAGACGGTGGCCTGGTAGCGGTAGCCCTCGTCCGGGAGCATCACCACGCAGGTCCGGTCGGGGTTGCGGTCGGCCCACCATGTGGCGACCAGGTAGGCGGCGCCACTGGTCGGGCCCTGGAACAGGGCGTGCTCGGCGTGGAGTTCGCGGGTGCTGAGGTAGGCCTCGCCGGCCGAGGTCCAGTGGATCTCGTCGAAGGCGCTGTGGTCGAGGTTGCCCGGCCACAGGCTGTTGCCCAGGCCGCGCAGCTCGCGCGAGCCGTCGGGCTGGCCGAACAGCACGCTGCGGTGGGTGTCGACGCCGATGGCCCTGGTGTGCGGGGTGCGCTCACGCAGGCCGCGCACGGTGCCGCACATGGAACCGCCGGAGCCCACCGGGCCCACCAGGCAGTCCACCCGGCCGAGCGCGCGGTGCAGGAAGTCGGCGACGACACCGTACGACGTGGGGTTGTCGGGGTTGTCGTACTGCTCCGGGCAGAAGGTGTCGGGCAGCTCGGCGCGGATCTCGGCCAGGCGGTTCAGTCGCGCCGTCTGGTAGCCGCCGACGGGGGCGGGCTCGCGGCAGATCTCCACGGTGGCGCCGAGGTCGGTGAGCCGCCGGTACAGGTTGATGTCGATGGCCGGGTCGCTGACCAGGATCAGCTTGCGCCGCATCAGCGCGGCCTGCATGGCCAGGGCGAGCCCGAAGGTGCCCGAGGTCGTTTCGACGATCACCGTGTCGCGCTCCAGCTCGCCGCGCTCCTCGGCCCGCTGCAGGATGTAGTGGGCGGGCAGCAGCTTCATCAGCGTGAAGACAGCGCCGTACAGGCGGGGGCCGATCTTGACCAGGCGAGGCATCAGCTGCGCCTCGGTGATCGAGCCGTACGGGGACGTCACCGGCATGGAGACTCCTGAGGATCGAGTGTGGGTCGAGGCGGACGCCCGGAGCCCGGGCCCGATGCCTGCTCGGCCATGTTCCTGGTCCGGCCTGACAGACCACTGACACATGCGGCGTCAGTGCTCCGTCAGTGCCGGCTGCGATCATCACGGCGGGCACAGCCGACCGACCGCCGCGGAACTTGCCGCGGGACCGAACCCTGGGGGCAGCATGCTGTGGACGCAGTGCGTCGATCCGAAGCCGTTCGCCGAGCGGCGGCTGGTCTGCTTTCCGCACGCGGGCGGGTCGCCGTACTTCTTCCGGGGCTGGGAGAAGGCACTGGGCGGGGTCGAGGTGCACGCGGTGTGCTATCCGGGGCGCGCCGAGCGGATCGCGGAGCCGTGCGCCACCGACCTGACGGCGGTGGCCCGGCGGATCGCCGAGGAGCTCCTCACCGCCTCGGACGGCCGGCCCACGGCCCTGTTCGGGCACAGCATGGGGGCGACCGTCGCCTTCGAGGTGGCGTGCGCGCTGGCGGACGCCGGGGTCCCGGCGAGCCGGCTGATCGTCTCCGGTGCCCGCGCCCCGCATCTGATGGTCCCGGACGCCGCCGTCACCTGGGACGACGCGTCCGTCGCCCGGACGCTGGTCGAACTGGGCGGCACGGACCCGGAGTTGCTGCGCAACAAGGCCTTCGTGCAGCTGGTGATGCCGTACATAGGCGCCGACTTCCGCATGCTCGCCGCCTACGCGGGCAGCCCCGGGCGCCAGGTGGACTGCCCGCTCACCGCGCTCGTCGGCGCGACGGACCCACGGGTGCCGCGGGCGCAGGCGGCGGCCTGGGAGGAGTCCACCCGGGGGCCGTTCCGGCTGCATGTGGTGCCCGGCGGGCACTTCTATCTCGCCGACGAGCCGCCGTTCGGGATCGTCGAGGAGGCGCTGCGGCCGCTCACCGCGCCCGGCCCCGGTCCCGGTACAACTCCGCGAGCTGGAACGCCAGATCGAGGGACTGCGTGTGATTGAGCCGGGGGTCGCAGGCCGTCTCGTAGCGGTACGGCAGGTCCTCGGCGAGCAGTGAACCGCTGCCGCCCAGGCACTCCGTGACGTCGTCCCCGGTGAGCTCGACGTGGATGCCGCCCGGGTGGGAGCCGAGCGCCCGGTGCACCTCCACGAACCCGCGCACCTCGTCGAGGACGTCGTCGAAGCGCCGGGTCTTGTGCCCGCTGGGCGCGGTGGTGGTGTTGCCGTGCATGGGATCGCTGACCCAGCACACCTGCGCTCCCTCGGCGTTGACCTTCTCCACCAGGGCGGGCAGCACGTCGCGCACCCGGTCCGCGCCGGCCCGCACCACCAAGGTCAGCCGGCCGGGCTCGCGGGCGGGGTCGAGCCGGTCGAGAAGGCCGAGTACGTCGTCGCTGGCGGTGTTCGGGCCGAGTTTCACCGCGATCGGGTTGGCGATCCGGGAGAAGAACTCGACGTGCGCGCCGTCCAGTTGGCGGGTGCGTTCGCCGATCCACAGCAGATGGCCGCTGGCGGCGTAGGCGCGGCCCGACTCCGGGTCGGTGCGCACCAGGGCCGACTCGTAGTCGAGCAGCAGTCCCTCGTGGCTGACGTGGAACTCCGCCGTGGCGAGGTCCCGGGTGTCGACGCCGCAGGCCCGCATGAAGTCGAGGCTGCGGCCGATCTCGTCGGCGACCTCCTCGTAGCGCTCGCCGGCGCCCGAGCCGGCCACGAACCCCTGGTTCCACGCGTGTACTTGGCGCAGGTCGGCGAAGCCCCCGGTGGTCAGCGAGCGGATCAGGTTGAGCGTCCCTGCCGACGCCTCGTACATCCGGCGCAGCCGCTCCGGGTCCGGTGTGCGGGCCGCCTCGTCGAAGCCGGGTCCGTTGACGGCGTCGCCCCGGTAGGACGGCAGGGCCATGCCGTCGCGCTCCTCGACGGGGCTCGACCGCGGCTTGGCGTACTGCCCCGCCATCCGGCCGACCTTGACGACCGGGAGGGCGGTGGCGTGGCTCAGCACGACCGCCATCTGCAGCAGCGTCCTGAGCTTGCGCCGGACCGCGTCGGCGGTGACGTCGGCGAAGGTCTCCGCGCAGTCCCCGCCCTGGAGCAGGATCGCCTCGCCTCGCGCCACCTCCGCCATCCGCAGACGCAGCTGGTCGCACTCCCCGCCGAGGACCAGCGGCGGCCGCGCGGCGAGGGCGGCGGTGACCCGGTCCAGTTCGCGTGTGTCGGGCCACTCGGGCTGCTGCGCGGCGGGTAACGCGCGCCAGGAATCCGTGGAATTCCCTTCTTCTGTTGCCATGTCCGCCCTCCCTTGGTGAATACCGAATGCCGAAAGCACGCTCACTACACAGCCCGGCACTCCACCTGGTCAAGCAATTCCCCAATGGACCGCACCCGAGCCCGACAACTGGTCTGGCACCGCCCCGCCGCCATTGCTTCACTCGTGCCAGGAACCTAATTCCTCGGGAAAAAGGGGGCGTTCACCTTGCCGGACATCCTGACGGACCTGGAAACGACCGACACGGCCGACACGGCCGACACGATCGACGTCCGGGTCACGGCCGCCGAACTCGCACGGCACGATCCACTGGAACTGTTCACACGGCTGCGGGACCGCCTCCCCGACGGGGAGGTCTTCCTCCTGGAGAGCCTGTCGGCCGACGGCGAGGGCGACCGGCACGGTACGGCCGTCGTCGGCTTCGGCAGACTCGCCGAGATCCGGGTCTACGACGGTCACCTGGACGTCGAGGGCGAACCGCCCCTCGCCGCAGCCCTGGCCAGGGCCACCGGCCTGCCCGCCGAACCGTCGCCCGCGCCCGGTGTCCACCGGCTGGGGTTCACGGCGCCCGATCGGCTGTGGGCGGCACTCGGCGCCGTACAGCGCCTGTTCCGCCCGACGGGCGACCTGCCCGCCGACGGATACGCCTTCGGTTTCCTCGCCTCCTTCGCCTACGAGTCCGCCTGGCACATGGAGACCCTGCCGCCCCGGACCAAGGAGACGCGCGGCCCCGACATCACCCTCGCCCTGTTCCGGGACACGGTCCGCTACGACGCCGGGGGCGGACCGGTGCGTCGGCTGCGCGCCGGGAGCCAGTTGTTCGGGGAGGCCGTGTCCGGCGTGGACGTGGCGGCCCTCGCCCAGGAGGCAGCCCGGGTCACCGCGGCCGGCGCCGTCCCCGAGGCGCCCGCGCCCGTGTCGGTGCGGGACAGCGTCAGCCGTGAGACCTTCCTGGAGTGGGCCGGCCGCTGCCTGGAGCACATCCGGGTCGGCGACCTCTACCAGATCCAGGTCGGCCACCGCATCGACGTACAGACCACGCTCGGGCCCGCCGACGTCTACCGCAGACTGCGCGGCCGCAACCCCTCTCCGTACATGTACCTGATGCCGCGCGCGGACCGCACGCTGATCGGCGCGAGCCCCGAGCTGTTCTTCCGTATCGAGGACGGTGTCGAGGACGGTTCGGAGGGCGCCGAGATCGTCATGCGCCCGATCGCGGGCACCACCCGCCGGGGCCCCGACGAGGAGGAGAACCGGCGACGGATCAAGGAGATGCGGGAGAGCAGCAAGGAGCAGGCCGAGCACATCATGCTCGTCGACCTGTGCCGCAACGACATCGGCCGGGTCAGCCACCCCAGCACCCGGCCCGTGGAGCGGCTGATGGAGGTGGAGGCGTTCTCGCACGTCTTCCACCTGGTGTCGACGGTCTCCGGCCGCTTGGAGAAGGGGGTGGACGTGTGGCAGGCGGTGCGGGCGACGTTCCCGGCCGGAACGATGACCGGGGCGCCCAAGGTGCGGGCCATGGAGATCGTCGACGGCCTGGAACGGGAGGGCCGGGGCGGCTACGCGGGCGCGGTGGGGCTGGTGGACGTGCGCGGCTGGAGCGAGCTCGCGCTGTGCATCCGCACCGTCGAATACGACGGGCAGACCTACTCCACGCAGAGTTCCGCGGGCTTCGTCGCCCAGTCGGAACCGGAGGCCGAATGGCGCGAGACGCTGGCGAAGATGGGGGCGGCCTACTGGGCGCTCACCGGTGAGGAGTTGCAGTCATGACCGGGAAGCGAGTGCTTCTGGTGGACGCGTACGACAGCTTCGTCCACATCATCGACCAGTATCTGCGCACGCTCGGGGCGCGCACGGAGGTCGTACGGTCGCTGACCCGTACGCCCGAGCGGCTCGCCGCACGGGAGCCGGACGCCGTGGTCCTCGGCCCGGGGCCGGGACATCCCGCCGACTCCGGACACGTGGAGCTGGTCCACGAGTTCGCCGGGCGGGTTCCGCTCCTCGGGGTCTGCCTGGGGCACCAGGCCATCGGGCTCGCCTACGGCGGCCGGATCGAGGTCGCCGAGCAGGTGATGCACGGCAGGACCAGCACCGTGCGGCACGACGGCACCGGGCTGTTCCAGGGGCTCGGCCACACGCTGGAGGCCACCCGCTACCACTCGCTGCTGGTGGCCGACCCGCTGCCACCGGCGCTGGTGCGGACGGCCGTCGCCACGGACCACGGCTATGTGATGGGGCTGCGGCACCGGTCGCTGCCGGTGGAGGGCGTGCAGTTCCACCCCGAGAGCGTCATGACCACCGGTGGCCTGACGATGCTGGAGAACTTCCTGGCCATGACGCCACCGACCCCGCGGGCCCCTCGGACCCGGCAGACCGCGCCGACCCCTCGGACCGCGACGCGCGCGGCCGGCTGAGGGCCGCCGCCACCTCCCGCACGGCCTCACCGATGCCGGTCCGCGGCAGGTGGGCGTGGCCCACGACCAGCGCGGGGCCGCCCTCGCCGGGCCGCGCGTGGAAGGCCGCGCCGCCCCGCACCAGCACGGAGCGGCGCAGCGCCCCGGCCACCAGCGCCGCCTCGTCGGTGTGCCGGGGCAGCCGTACGTACGCGTGCAGTCCAGCGGCGCTGCCCACGACCCGGGCGCCGGGCAGGGCGCCGCCCACCGCCTCCTCCAGAGTCCGTCTGCGGTCCCGGCACAGGGAGTTGAGCCGGCGCAGATGACGGTCGTAGAGACCGCTGCGCAGGAACTCGGCGAAGGCCAGCTGGCTGAGGCTGTCCGTGCCGAGGTCGTGCCGTGCGCGGGCGCGCAGCAGCGGGTCGAGCAGCGGGGGCGGGGCGGCCAGCCAGCCCAGGCGCAGGCCGGGGGCGAGGGACTTGCTGGCGGTGCCCGCGTGGACGACGTGGTCGGGGGCGAGGCGTTGCAGGGCCAGGGGGCGGGCGCCGCGCTCGTACCAGAGGCCGCCGTCGTAGTCGTCCTCGATGATCAGGCCGCCGGTGTCGCGGGCCCACCGGGCGAGCGCCTGGCGGCGGCGCTCGGAGAGGGTGACGCCGGTGGGGAACTGGTGGGCGGGGGTGACCAGGACGGCCCGTACCCCGGAGGCGGCGAGCGCCGCGACGTCGATGCCCTCGTCGTCGACGGGGACCGGCACGGGCCGCACTCCGCACTCGCGCACGAACTGGCGCTGGCCGGGATGACCGGGGTTCTCGATCCCGAGCGCGTCGACGCCGAGTCCGGGCAGGACGGCGCAGAGCAGCGCCAGGGTCTGCGCGAAGCCCGCGACCACCATCAGCCGCTCGGGTGCGCTGTGCAGCCCGCAGGCCCGGCCCAGATAGCGGGCGAGTTCGAGGCGGAGCGCGGGCACGCCGGTCAACGGTGGGTAGTCGAGGTCGGCGAGGTCCACGCCGTGCAGGGCCCGCTGGTAGCAGACGAGCCAGTCGCGGCGCGGGAACGCGGGGAAGTTGCGGCCGCTCGGGCGCAGGTCCCAGCGCACGGCGGGGACACGGCCGTCGTCGAGGAGCGAGGGCACGACCGGCTCGGGCTCCAGATGGCGTACGACGCGGGTGCCGGCGCCCTGTACGGCCTCCAGGTAGCCCTCGGCGACGAGTTGGCCGTACGCCTCGACGACCACGCTGCGGGAGACGCCCAGGTCGTCGGCGAGGCGTCTGCTGGAGGGCAGGCGGGTGCCGGGGTGCAGGACACCGGCCGCGACCTCCTTCTTGATGAACCGCTGGATCTGCGCGGTCAGCGGAACACCGTTCTCCCTGACGACATTGATCGCGGTGTGCAGAGCCACTGATTTCTTCCTTTCCGGTCGGGATTTCCGGCGAGGGGTTTCGGAATTGGTCCGTACGACGTCCGTTCCACTGGTCTGGAAAACGCCCGCAAGGTTTCTCAGACTGAACTCCGGCGCGCTTCCCGCTACTTGAGGAGTCTTACCGTGGCTGAGACCAGCTGGCCCGAATTGCTGAACGCACTGCTGAGCGGCGCGGACCTGTCACCGCGTGAGGCGGACTGGGCCATGGACGAGGTGATGTCGGGCGCCGCGGGGCCCGCGCGGCTCGGCGCCCTGATGATGGCGCTGCGGGCCAAGGGCGAGACGGCCGGGGAGATCGAGGGCTTGGTGCGCGGCATGCTCAGGCACGCGGTGCCGCTCGACGTCGCCGGCCCGACCCTGGACATCGTCGGGACCGGCGGTGACGGTTCGAACAGCGTGAACATCTCCACGATGTCGGCGATCGTGGCCGCCGGGGCGGGGGCGCGGGTCGTCAAGCACGGCAACCGGTCCGCCTCGTCGGCGTGCGGATCCGCCGATGTGGCCGAGGAGCTGGGGGTGGCGCTCGACCTGCCGCCCGAGCGGGTCGCGGAGGTGGCGCGGGAGTGCGGCATCACGTTCTGCTTCGCCCCGCTGTTCCATCCGGCGATGCGCCATGCGGCCGGGCCACGCCGGGAGCTCGGGGTACGCACGGTGTTCAACGCCCTCGGCCCGCTGGCCAACCCGGCCCGCCCGACCGCCCAGGCGGTGGGCGTGGCGGACGCCCGGCTCGCCCCGCGGCTGGCCGAGGTGCTGGCCCGGCGCGGGGTACGCGCGCTGGTGTTCCGGGGCGACGACGGCATGGACGAACTGACGGTCACGACTACCTCCACGGTGTGGTCGGTCTCCGGGGCGGGGGCGGGATCCGAGGTGCGTGAGGAGTCCTTCGACCCCAGGGAGATCGGCATCGGGTTCGCTCCCGCGCACGCGCTGCGCGGCGGGGACCGGACCCACAACGCCCGGGTGGCCCGCGAGGTCCTCGCCGGCGCGCGAGGCCCGGTCAGGGACGCGGTCCTTCTCTCGGCCGCGGCCGGCCTGGCGGCACTCGCCCCCGGCGAGGGGCCGGTGGCGAACCGCCTGGCGGCGGGGGTGGATCAGGCGGCGCGAGCCATCGACTCGGGCGCCGCGGCGGACGTACTGGAGCACTGGACGGCGGTCACGGCACAACACTCCCGCGCGCCGAGACCTGCCGCCCGTTGAAGGGAACACCGGGCCGGTGGCCGCCGGGCGGAACACCGGGCCGTCTCGAGACCCCCGTCGGCCGTCTCGGAACCCCGTCCGCCGTCACCGCGAAGCGCCCCCCTGAGTCGCCGCCCGCCGCCCGTTGAGCCGGCGGCCGGCGGCGACCAGGGCTGCCACCCCGGCCGTGCCGCCGGTCACCAGGGACTCGCCCGCCAGGACGGCGTCGGCACCCAGGGCGGCGTAGGACGCGACGTCGTGGGGGCCGCGTACTCCCGACTCCGCGACGCGGACCACGGTTTCCGGGATCTCCGGGGCCACGCGGGCGAAGGTGCCCCGGTCGACCGTCAGGGTGCGCAGGTCGCGGGCGTTGACGCCGATCACCCAGGCTCCCGCGTCCAGGGCGCGTTTCGCCTCGATCGCGTCGTGCACCTCCACCAGCGGGGTCAGACCCAGTTCCGCCGACTGTGCCAGCAGGTCGGCCAGCTGGGGCTGTGCGAGGGCGGCGACGATCAGCAGGACCAGGTTCGCGCCGTGCGCGCGGGCCTCCCAGATCTGGTAGGGGTCGACCACGAAGTCCTTACGCAGTACCGGGATGTCCACCCGGGCCCGCACGGCGTCCAGATCGGCGAGGCTGCCGCCGAACCGGCGCCGCTCGGTGAGCACGCTGACCGCGGCCGCGCCCCCCGCCTGGTACGCCGCCGCGAGGCCCGCCGGGTCCGGGATGTCGGCGATCGGCCCGCGCGAGGGGCTGGCCCGCTTCACCTCGGCGATCACCCGCACCCCGGCGGTGCCGCGCAGCCGCCCGGAGAGGTCGCCGCCGGGTGCCAGGGCGGCCACCCGGTCCTCCAGCTCACCCTGTGGTGTGAGGCGCCGGCGGTCGGCCAGGTCCTCGCGCACCCCGGCGAGGATGCCGTCGAGCGCGTTCATCGATGTGTCTCCTTCGGTCTCGGTGAGAGGCAGTCGGCGGGGCCCGGCGCGCTGCCCCGGGCCCCGCTTCCTGTGTGGTGGGTGGTCATCACGTCATGGAGACGACGACCTTGCGCTCGCCGGTGAAGGCCTCCCGCCCATGCAGCACCGACATGTTGTGGACGATCATGACGTCGCCCTCCTGCCAGGGCTCCGCGTGCTTGTGCTCCGCCTGGGCCCGGCGGACCTGGGCCAGGTCCTCGTCGGAGAGCGGGGTGCCGTCGCCGTAGGTGACCCAGTGCGGGAGGTCCTCGACGGAGCCGGTGACCGACAGGAGCAGCTCGGACTCGTCGCCGGGCAGGTTCGAGGGGTGCCACTGGTCGGCCTGGTTGAACCAGGTGTCGCGTCCCGTGCGCGGGTTCTTGCGGACGCCTGGCCGGTGCTGCCGTACCCGAAGACCGCCCGCCGCGGTCCATTCGAACTCGGCGGCGGAGGCGGTGAGGAACTCCTCGACGACGGCCCGGTCCGCGGTCTCGAAAGTGTCCTGCCAGGACTTGCCGAGGCCGAATCCGCCGTGCAGATGCTGGTGGTACACGACGCCCGTCTCGAAGCGGGCCCGCACCCCGGCGGGCAGGGCGGCGAGCAGTGCCTCGCCGTCACAGACCGGGGTCGCTCCCCCGCTCTCCGGTGCCGTCAGGCAGCAGAAGAACAGCCGCTCGGGCCAACTCCGGGCGTACGACAGCTCGTTGTGGAGGGTGATGTCGTAGCGGGCCGGGTATTCGGTGGAGGTGAACACCCCGTCGGAGACCGTCACACGCGGGGTGTTGCCCCCGCGGTAGCTGTCGATGAGCCGTTCGCCGAAGCGGCCGACGGTCCGGTGGAAGCCTTCCGCGCCGGTGATACCGAGGCCGCGGAGCAGGACCGCGCCGTGGACGTCGAGCAGTTCCTCGGCGTTCGTCCGCACCTGCGCCCATCGGGCGTCGTCCCCGTCCTCGACGGAGCCGTCGGTGTGCAGGACGGCGAGGGTGGTGCCGCCGGTCGTGTGTGTCTCGTGGCGCATGTCAGCGAATCTCCTCGTCGGCCGGCCCGGTCCGCTCGGCGCGCAGCGCCACGGGCAGGCCGCTGTAGCCGTGGATGAAATTGGAGTGGAGGCGGGTGGCCGGACCCCGCAGCGTGATGTCGGCGACGGTGTCGCGCACGGCCTCGACCATGGCGTTCACATGGACCCGGCCCAGGAAGGCACCCAGGCAGAAGTGCGGACCGTGACCGAAGACGACGTGCTTGTTGGGGCTGCGGCCGACGTCGAAGCGGTACGGGTCGGCGAAGACCTCTTCGTCGAAGTTGGCGGAGGTGTTCCACAGCGTGACGGCGTCGCCCGCCCTGATCACCCGGTCCCGCAGCGGTACGTCGGCCAGGGCGCGCCGTCCGAAGTGCATGGCGGGGGTGGTCCAGCGCAGGATCTCCTCGGTCGCGCTGTCCGAGGTCACCTCGCCGGCCTTCAGTCTGCGCCATTCCTCCGGGTTCTCGGCGAGGGCGATGAGGCCGCCGGTGAGGGACATGCGGGTGGACTCGTCGCCGCCGAGGATGAGGCTGTAACAGTTGAGGACGATCTCGTCCTCGGTCAGCCGCTCGCCGTCGATCGTCGCGGCGGCGAGCACGCTGAGGACGTCGTCACCGGGACTGCGGCGCCGCTCGGCCATGAGCTGCGCCATGTAGAGCAGGATCTCGTTGCGGGCCATCAGGGACTCGAACTCGCTGTCCTCGCCGGAGTGCCGGGACAGCGTCATGGTGTTCCAGGCCACGAGCTGCGCGCGGTCCGCGACGGGGATGTCGAGCAGTTCCCCCATGGTGTGGATGGGGATGTGGTCGACGACCTCGGAGACGAAGTCGGCCTCGCCCGACTCCACGACCTGGGCGAGGAGTTCACGGGTGTGGCGGTGGACCCCGGCCACCACGGGTTCCAGGACGCGCGGCGAGAACGACTTGAGCATCAGGTTGCGGATCTCGCGGTGCCGCTTGCCGTCGGTGACGGCGAGCATCTTCCCGGCGGCCGAGTCCCCGCCCTGGAGCAGGGTGGCGAGGACCGTGCCCTGTTCGGAGGTGAAGCGTTTGTTGTCGCGGTAGACGTCGACCGCGTCGGCGTACTTGGACACCACCCAGAATCCGGGGGTGCGCCCGCGGGCCGGGTGCCAGTGCACGGGGCTCTCGGTGCGGAAGCGGCGCCACAGGTCGCGCGGGTCGGTGTCGAGGAAGGTCTGCGGATCGGTGAGGTCGAGCGCGGCGAGATCGTCCGGCGCCTGCGCCAGTTCTTGTACGGGCATGGGGATTTCGTCCTCCGGGCGAGGGTGGCCGGCGGTCCTGCCGAGGGGTGTCTCAGCGGCCCGCCGTACGGAATCGGCGCAGGCTCACGGCACAGCAGGACGTGAGCAGCACGGAAAGGGTCACGGCGACCACGAGCAGCGGGTGGTCGCCCACGAAGCCGGGGCTGGTGGTGGCCGGGTTGCCCCACAGCTCGCGGCAGGCGGCGATGACGGCGCTGACCGGGTTCCACTCGGCGAGCGGCCGGATCGCGCCCGGCATGGACCGGGGCGACAGGAAGGCGCTGGACAGGAAGGGCAGGACGACGACGATGAACGGGGCGACCACGCTGATCGTCTCGATGCTGCGCAGGGTCAGCGCGAGCAGCACGCCGAGCCACAGCATGACGTAGACGAACGCCGCGACCAGGGCGAACCCCGCGAGTGTGGGCAGTACCCCGGTGTGCGAGCGCCAGCCGAGGGCCAGCCCCGTCCCGGCCGTGACGGCGAGGCCCACGAGTCCCACCAGGAGGTCCGCGCAGGTGTGTCCGAGAGGTACCGCGACCCTGCTGATCGGCAGGGACCGGAACCGGTCGACGAGGCCGCCCTGGAAGTCCATGGCCAGCGACACCGCGGTGGGCCCGACGCAGGCGAGCCCGACCTGGACCGCGCCGCCCGCGAAGACGTACTCGACGTACGAGCCGCCCGCGGGCAGCGTGACGGCGTCCCGGAAGAGGTAGCCGAGGAGCACCATCGACACCAGCGGGTTGAGGACCACGCCGATGGCCCGGCCGGGGGCGCGGCGCAGTCGGCGCAGCCGGCGGCCCATGACGGCGAGCACCTCGGTGGCCGCCGTGCGGACGGTGCCGCCGCTCGGGAGGTCCGGGGCGGGCGGCGCCTCGTGGTGGGGCGCCGCCGGAAGTGTCGTCGTCATCGCTGTTCCCGCCCGTCGTGCAGGCGCTTCAGTTCGGCGGCGACGAGCGGGCCGATCTCGGCCAGCGGGCCGGGGCTGAGCATGTCGTCGTGAGCGCAGTCGATCCGGTGCACGTCGACGGGGCCGCTGTGCCGGGGCCGCCACAGCCGTTCCTTGTCCGTCACCTCGCCCCACGGCGAGCGCTCGGCGAGGAACAGCTGCATGCGGCCGCCGTAACCTCCTTGCCGGTAGCGCGTGTTGAGAACCTGATGACGGGCCATCAGATCGACCATCCGGGCCAAGCGCTCCTCCCCGAGGCGGGCGAGCGGGCTGTTGTCGCGGCGCAGGGCGTCGATGACGTCGGCGGGGACGAGGTCCCGGCCGCCGTACTCGGAGCGGTCGTGTCCGATGCCCTCCAGGAGCCAGGCCAGGCTGCCCTGTTCGTCGCGCTCGTCGACCGCGTCCGTACGGGGGTAGGAGTCGAGGACCGCCAGCAGCCCGACCTCCTCTCCTGCCGCACGCAGCTGGACGGCGATCTCGTAGGCGATGAGCCCGCCGAAGGACCAGCCGAGCAGGTGGTACGGGCCCTTCGGCCGCTCCTGCTTCATGAGCCGGATGTAGGCGGCGGCGTTCTCCTCGATGCTCTCGGGCAGCGGAGCGCCGGCGACGACGCTCGGCGACTGGATGCCGTGGACGGGGTGTTCGGCTCCGATGTACGGGGCGAGCGGCAGGTAGGACAGGGCCAGCCCGACGCCGCTGTGCAGACAGAAGACGGGCGGCCGGTCGCCGGTCGGCCGGATGCGGAGGATCGTGCCGAACGTGTCGGCGTGGTCGAGCTCCTCGGTCGCGGCGATCGCCTCGGCCATGATCCTGGTGCTGTCCCGGGGAGCGGGGGCTTCGGGCTCCCGGACGGGCTCCGCCTTCCCCCGTACGTCCGCCGCCAGCGCTGCCACGTTCTGGTGCACGAAGACGTCCGCGATGGTCACCTCCAGGCCCGCCGCGCGGGCGCGGCTCACCAGGCGCAGGGACTTCATGCTGTCCATGCCGGCCTCGAAGAAGTTGTCCTCGACGGGGAGCCCGTCGGTGCCGAGGATCTCGTCGACGATCACGCGAAGGGTCTCGGTCACGACGTCCGCCGCGTCGGCCCGCGGGGCGGCGGGAGCCTCGGTGACGACCGCCGGACTCGCCTGCGGGGCGACGAGGTTGCCGTTCGCGTCCCACTTCGCCCGTCGGCCGGTACGCCACATCCGCGCGCCCTCGCCGCCCCACGGGTCGGCGACGAACACCCCGGCGCTCTCCCCCGGCCGGCCCGCCACGGCACGCGGCACCCCGGCCCCGGCGAGATACACCTCGCCGGGCACGCCGGGCGGCACGGGTCGCAGCCACTCGTCGAGGACGTACCGCCGGATGTTCCACGCGCGCGCGTCGTCCGCCGGGCCGGGCATCGGGGCCGTCCACTCGGGTCCGGGTCGTCCGCTCGCGGCGATCTCGGCTCCGGACAGCAGCGCCCCCGGCAGACCGGCCTCGGCCGTCCGCCCCGCGTCGAGCGCCCACCGCAGATGGTTGGCGGCCGTGCGATGGTCCACGACGATGCCGTGCGGCCGTCCCTGTGCGTCCTCGGTGCGGACGAGCCAGGCGGCGTGCCCGGGCCGCAGTACGCCGCCGCGGTCCGCGTCGGTCACCGGACCGTCGGCCGCCCCGCTGTCGTCCAGCACCACCACGGGCGCCCCGGCCGACCTGAGCCGTCCGGCGAGCCCGGCCGTGGTCAGGACGCACACGGGCTCGGTCTCCGCGAACAACGCCCTTACCCGGGACGTCGGTTCGTCGGCGGCCACCGGCACGAAGGCGGCGCCCGCCTTCAGGGCCGCGAGGGCGGCGACGGCCTGGTCCGCGGCGCGGGGCACCGCGAGGGCCACCACGCGGTCGGGGCCCGCGCCCGCTCGCAGCAGGCGGTGCGCCAGACGGTCGGAGCGGCGGTCGAGTTCGGCGTCCCTTGCGGGCTGCCCGGCGAACAGCTCGACGAGGGTCGAGTCGGGCAGGTCCCGGGCGGTGTCGTTCCAGCCGTGCAGCACCTGCTCGCGTTCGGCGTCGTCCAGGAGCCGCAGTCCGCTCAGCCGCACCCCGGGGTCGACGACGGCGTCGCGCAGTACCTGGACGAACTGGGCGGCGAGCCGCTCCATGCCCGGCCGGGTGAACAGGTCGGTGCTGTAGGTGAACAGGCCTCGCATGCCGCCCTCCGCGCCCGGCCAGGAGATCAGCTCGACGACGAGGTCGAGCTTGGCCTGCCGCGAGGGGATGAACTCGGGGCGGGCCGTGATCCCGGGGAGGTCGAGGTCGCGCACCGCGTCGAACTGGACGGTCAGCGAGACCTGGAAGAGGGGGTGCCGGTTGAGTCGGCGGACCGGCCGGAGGGCGTCCACCACCTGGTCGAAGGGGATGTCCTGGTGCGAGTAGGCGGCCAGGTCGGTCTCCCGCAGCCGGTCGAGGAGTTCGCGGAAGGTCGGGTCGCCGCCGGTGTCGCCGCGCAGGACGAGGGAGTTGAGGAACATGCCGACGGCGTCGCCGAGCGCGTCGTCGGTGCGGCCGGCCACGGACACACCGACCGGGATGTCGGTGCCCGCGCCGCGCCGGGTGAGCAGGGCGCTGAGAGCGGCCTGGAAGACCATGAACTCGGTGGTGCCGGTCGAGCGGGCCAACTCGCCCACGGACGCCTGGAGTCCGGGGTCGATGTCGAAGAGGACGACGTCTCCGGAACGGCTGCCCGTCGCGGGGCGCGGGAAGTCGGTGGGAAGGGGCAGTTCGTCGGGCAGGCCGGTCAGGGCGTCGCGCCAGAAGTCGAGCTGGCGGGCGGCGAGGCTGTCCGGGTCGGTGTCGTCGCCGAGCAGGTCGCGCTGCCAGGCGGCGAAGTCGGCGTACTGCACGGCGAGGGGCTCCCACCGGGGTGCGCGTCCCTCTCGGCGGGCCCGGTAGGCGGTGGTGAGGTCGCCGAGGAGGGAGCCCATGGACCAGCCGTCGAAGGCGATGTGGTGCAGCACGAGGAGCAGGACGCACTCGTCCTCCCCGACGGACAGCACCCGGACCCGGAAGGGGGTTTCCACGCTCAGGTCGAAGCCGCGATCGGCCTCTGCCACCAGCGCGGCGTCCAGCTCGCCCGGCGCTACCGGGAGCACCCGCACCTCCGGCGCGCCCTCGGCCGCGTCCAGGACCCGCAGCACCGGCTCGCCGTCCGCCTCCGGCAGGACGGTACGCAGCACCTCGTGCCGGCCGGTCACGTCGGCCAGGGCCGTCCGGAGCGCGTCCGTGTCGAGTCTCCCGGTGAGCCGGTAGGCCACGACCGTGTTGTACGAGCCGTCGCCGCTGCCCTCGCGGCGGTTGAGGAACCACTGCCGCCGCTGGCTGAAGGAGAGCGGCCGGGGTGCGCCAAGCGGGGCGGGGCGCAGCGCGGGCCGGGCCCGGTCGGCGTCCTCGACGAGCGCGGCGAGGGCCGCCACCGTGCGCGCCTCGAACAGGGCCCGGATGGGCAGTTCGGCACCGAGCGCGGTGCGCACCCGGCTGACGAGACGGGTGGCGAGCAGCGAGTGTCCGCCGATCTCGAAGAAGTCGTCGTCGACGGAGACCTGGTCGATGCCGAGGATGTCGGCGAACAGCCCGCACAGGATGCCCTCGACAGGCGTGCGCGGGGCACGGCCCTTCGACACGGCGCCCAGGTCGGGGTCGGGCAGGGCGTCCCGGTCGAGCTTGCCGTGGACGGTGAGCGGCAGCGCCTCCAGCGTCACCACGGCCGACGGGACCATGTAGTCGGGCAGTTCACGCACCAGGCGGTCTCGGAGTTCGCCGCTCACCCGGGGGCCCTGCGGTGCGCCGTCGGCGACCACGTAGGCGACCAGCCGGCGTTCGCCGGCCGCGTCCTCGCGCACGACGGCGACGGCCTGCTCGACGCCGGGTACGGTCTGCAGGGCCGAGGCGATCTCGCCGAGTTCGACGCGGATGCCGCGCAACTGGACCTGGTCGTCGGCCCGGTCGAGGTAGTCGAGCTCCCCGTCCGGCAGCCACCGCACCAGGTCGCCGGTGCGATACATACGGGCCCCGGCCGGTCCGTGGGGGTCGGCGACGAAGCGCTGTGCGGTGAGTCCGGGCCGGTCGAGGTAGCCGCGGGCCAGCCCGCCGCCGACGTACAGCTCGCCGACGACACCGGCCGGTACGGGCCGCAGCAGGTCGTCGAGGACGTAGACGCGGTGGGCGGAGGTGGGCCGCCCGATCGGGGGCCGGCCGGTGCCGCCGGTGAGCGGGCCGCTGACGGTGCAGCCGACGACGGCCTCGGTCGGGCCGTAGCCGTTGAACATCCGCACCCGGCCGGCCCAGCGGTCGACGACCTCGGCCGGAACCGCCTCACCGGTCACCACCAGGCGCAAATCGGCGGGAAGTTCACTGCCCTGGGGCAGTGAGCCCACGACGACGGGCGGCAGGGCGACAAGGTTGATCCGCGCGTCGTTGATCAGGTCGACGAGCGGCTGCCCGGGTGTGCGCGCCTCCTCGTCGGCGATGACGAGGGTGCCGCCGTTGAGGAGGGCCAGCATGATGCCGAAGACGGACGCGTCGAAGCTGAACGAGGCGAACTGGAGCACCCGTACGTCCTCGTCGAGCCCGAACCGCTCGGTGAGGCTGTCGGCCATCGCCATCAGCCCGGTGTGCGGCACGGTGACGCCCTTGGGACGGCCGGTGGAGCCGGAGGTGTAGATCATGTACGCGGTGTTCTCGGCCCGCAGGGGTCCGTTCCGCTCGTCGTCGACCAGGTCGGTGTCCGCGAACCGCTCCAGCTGCCGTACGGTTCCCGGGTCGTCGAGCACCAGCAGGCCGCGGGTGCCGGGGAGTCCGGCCGGGCGGTGCGCGGTCGCGGTGTCGGTGAGGAGGGCGCCGGGACGGGCGTCGTCGCTCATGTAGCCGACGCGCTCGACCGGGTAGTCGACGTCGACCGGCAGGAACACCGCGCCGGCCTTCATCGCGGCGAGCGCCGCGACCACGAGTTCCGGGGAGCGCGGCAGCATCACCGCGACCGGCTGCTCGGGGCGCAGACCGCGCTCGACGAGGAGGCGGGCGAGCCGGTTGGCGCGGGTGTTCAGCTCGGCGTAGGTCAGTTCGGCGGTGCCGAGGGCCACGGCGGGC
The DNA here is from genome assembly GCF_001514115.1 of Streptomyces olivochromogenes. Lineage (GTDB taxonomy): Bacteria > Actinomycetota > Actinomycetes > Streptomycetales > Streptomycetaceae > Streptomyces > Streptomyces olivochromogenes. Next base: position 67,510 of record NZ_KQ948457.1, on the reverse strand, counting down.
TTGTCGGGGAAGCGGGCCGCCCAGCCCTCGAAGGTCTCGGTGGCGAGCGCGTCCGTCACGGGGCGGGCCGCGTCGGCGCCGGACCAGGTGTGCAGCAGGATGTGGCGTTCCTCGGGGCCGAGGGTGTCGACGCGGGCCACCGGAGCGCCCGGATCGGCGGTCAGACTCTCCAGTACGCGGGTGAAGCGGCGTACGAAGTCGGCGACCCGTTCCTCGTCGAAGATGTCGGGCCGGTACTGGGCCTCGACCCGCAGCCCGCCGTCCGCGACCGGGAACACGCCCACCGCCAGCGGGTATTCGGCGACGACCCGGGCCTTCCAGCCGCGCATGGACAGGCCGGGAACGTGCTCGCCGATGCGGTCGAGGGCGCCCGTCGGATAGTTGTGGAAGCTGACGACGGTGTCGAACAGCTCCCCCGCGCCGACGCAGCTCTGAACCTCGGCGAGACCCAGGTGGTGGTGGGCCTCCAGACCGATCTGGCGGTCCTGGAGATCGGTGAGCAGGGCCTCCAGGGACAGGGCCGCATCGAGGCGGACGCGTACCGGCAGGGTGTGCAGGAAGGAACCCACCATCCTTTCCACCTCGGGCAGTTCGCCGGGCCGTCCGGAGACGACGGCGCCGAACGTGACGTCCTGGCGTCCGGTGAGGCCACCCAGGACGAGGGACCAGGCGCCCTGCATGACGGTGTTCATGGTCAGGCCACGCGCATGGGCCCACGGGGTGAGGGCGGCGGTCAGCCGTTGCGGGAGTTCGACGGTGAGGGTCTCGGGGAGCACGTTCACCCGCCCGCGGTCGGCGGGGCCCAGCCGGGTCGCGGACTCGACTCCGGCCAGCTCGGCGCGCCAGGCCTCGCGTGCGGCGTCCTTGTCCTGGGCGGCCGACCACTCCAGATGGGCCGCCGCCGGGGCGACCCGGGCGAGCGCCGAGACGTCGGCCCCGTTGGACCAGAGCGCGACCAGTTCCTCGGCGAGGACGGCGGACAGGGACCAGCCGTCGACCAGCAGATGGTGGGTGGTCCACAGGACGCGGTGGCGGTCGTCGGCGATCCGGAAGACGGTGAACCGGGTGAGCGGTCCGCGGGTGACGTCGAAGCGGTGCAGCCATTCCTCGTCGGTACGGCGTTCCACCTCGGCGTCGGCGTCGCCGGCCCCGGTCAGGTCGACCTCGGTCCACGGCAGTTCGACGGCGGCCGGGATCACCTGCACCGGCTCTCCGGCGTCGCGCTCGCGGAAGCAGGCGCGCAGGGCCGGGTTGCGGTCGAGAAGAGCGAGTGCGGCGGCGCGTAGTTCGGCCACGGCCAGGGGGCCGTCGACGTCCATCACGACCTGGAGGGTGTAGGCGTCCATGCCCTGCCGGTCGAACTCGGCCTGGAAGAGCAGGCCGCGCTGGAGCGGGGAGAGCGGCAGGATGTCGGTGATGCCGTCCAGCTCACGCTCGTAGGCGTCGATCTCGCCCTGGGAGACGGCCACCAGCGGGAACTCCGCGGGGATACGGCTGCCGGCTGCCGTACCGTCGGCGTGCGCGACAAGCGCTTCGAGGGCCTGGAACCAGCGCTCGGCGAGCTGCCGTACGTCGGTCTCGTCGAGGAGTTCGCCCGCCCAGGTCCAGTCGGCGACCAGGACGGGGCCGTCGGGACGGTCCTCGGTGACGGCGACGACGTCCAGAGGCTGGCGCAGCGGGGTGGCCGGGGCGGCGGTGAGGCCGGACGCGCCGGCCCGCATGGACCAGTCGCCGCCGTCCGCGGTGAACCGGCCCAGGTAGTTGAAGCCGAGCTGGGGCGTGGTCCCGCGGGCCAGGACGGTGGCCGTCTGGGGGTTGAGGTGCCGCAGCAGGCCGTGGCCGATGCCGTGGTCCGGCAGGGCGCGCAGGGTCTCCTTGACCCGGCCGAGAACGGTGCCGAGGGACGCGCCGGGTTCGCCCGTGTCGAGGAGCACGGGGTAGACGCTGGTGAACCAGCCGACCGTGCGGGAGACATCGAGGCCGCCGGCGATCTGTTCGCGGCCGTGGCCCTCCAGCTCGATGCGGGCGCCGGTGGCCGACTGGCCCCGGGCGCGGCCATGGCCGGTGACGGCGAGGGCGAGGGCGGTGAGCAGCACCTCGTTGATCTCGGCGTGGCAGGCCGCGGGCACCCGGGTGAGCAGGGCCGCGGTCGCCGCGGCGGGCAGTTCGAGGCGCAGGTGTCCGGCGGTGGCGTGGGTGTCCCGGGCCGGGTCCAGCGGCCGGTCGGTGAGCACGGTCGTCTGGCCGTCCTGCCCGGACCACAGGGGCAGCTCGCCCACCCGGCGGGCCGAACGGGCCTCCTCCGACAGGGACTTGGCCCAGGTCCGGTAGGAGACGGGCACGGGGTCGAGCCGGGGGGCGCTGCCCGCGGCCAGTCCCTCGCAGGCGGCTCGGAGGTCCGGCAGCAGGATGCGCCAGGAGACTCCGTCGACGGCGAGGTGGTGGACGACGAGGAGCAGCCGTGCGGTCGCCGCGCCTTCCCCCTCCTCGATCAGTACGGCCTGCACCATGAGCCCGTCCTCGGGGCGCAGCCGCGCCCGGGCAACGGCCACCTGTTCGGCGAGCAGCGCGTCCTGGTCGGCGTCCGCCGGGGCGGTATGGCGGCGTACGACGTCGGCGGCGGGCACGGCGCCCTGTGGCAGGGTCCGGAGCGACCAGAGGCCGGGCACCGGTGAGGTGAGCTCGAGGCGCAGCGCGTCGTGCCGGTCGAGGAGGGCCTGTACGGCACGTTCCAGGAGGTCCTGGCGGAGTCCGGTGGGCACGGTCACGGTGACGTACTGGCTGAACTCCCGGGCCTCCTGGGGGAGATGCGCGACCGTCTCGCGCAGCTGGTGGGCGATGGGGAGGAGTTCGAGCTCGCCGACTCCCTCGTCGTCGGCGCTCTCCTCGGCCGTGTCGTCGGCGGCGCGCCGGGCCACCGCGGCGATGGCGGCGGGCGTGCGGTGCCGGAACACGTCGCGGGCCGTGATGACCAGACCGGCCCGGCGGGCGCGGCTGACCACCTGGAGGGAGCTGATGCTGTCGCCGCCGAGCGCGAAGAAGCCGTCGTCGACGCCGACTTCGGGCAGTCCGAGCACCTCGGCCACGACCGTGCGCAGGATGTCCTCCTCGCCGGTGCGGACCGTGCGCGAGAGCGTGGGCACCGTGAGATCGGGCACCGGAAGGGACTTGCGGTCGACCTTGCCGTGCGCGGTCAGCGGCAGCGCGTCGAGGACCACCAGGACGGTGGGCACCAGCGCCTCGGGCAGCCGACCGGCGAGCGCGGCCCGCGCGCCGGCGGTGTCGAGGGCGGTCGTGCCCTCCGGCACCACATAGCCGACCAGCCGCTTCTGCCCGGCCGGGTCGGTGACGGCCGCGGCGACCGCGTCCGCGACGCCGGTCAGCTCGCGCAGGGCCGTTTCGACCTCGCCGAGTTCGATGCGCTGGCCGCGGATCTTGACCTGGTGGTCGCGGCGCCCGATGAAGGCCAGCTGCCCGTCGGCGCGCAGGACCACGAGGTCACCGGTGCGGTACAGGCGCGAGCCGTCGGCCGCGAACGGGTCGGGCAGGAACGTGGTCGCGGTACGGCCGGGCTCTGCGAGGTAGCCCCGGCCGACGCCCGCGCCCGCGATGTACAGCTCGCCCCGCACTCCGCGCGGCACCGGCCGCAGGTCGTCGCCGAGGATGTACAGGCGGGTGTTGCGCAGGGGCCGGCCGATCGGTACGACGGGCGCGTCGAGGTCGGCGGGTGAGTCCGCGTAGGCGTGGGTGACGTCGTCCGAGCACTCGGTCGGCCCGTAGAGGTTGGCCAGCCTGATGCCGGGGAAGCGGGCGAACCAGCGGGTGCACAGGTCGGCCGGGAGCGCCTCGCCGTTGGAGATCATCCAGCGCAGGGCGGGCAGCCGGGGGGCCGAGCCGGCCGCGTCCCACAGGTCGAGCGTCGCCCGCATCAGGGACGGGACCACTTCGAGGACGGTCAGGCGTTCGTCCCCGATGGTGGTGAACAGGGCGTCGGGGTCGGCGGCGTCCGCGCGGGCGAAGGCACGGACCCGGCCGCCCACGAGCAGGGTGGTCAGGGTCTGCCAGACGGTCACGTCGAAGGTGACGGGTGCGTTGTGCACGAGCGCGTCGGTGTCGTCGAGACCGAACTCCTCGATCTTGGCGAGGAGATGGTTGACCATGCCGCCGCGCTGCACCATGGCGCCCTTGGGCTTGCCGGTGGAGCCGGACGTGTAGATGACGTACGCGAGGTCGAGCGGTCCGCCGAGGACGGGGGCGAGCTCGTGCGCGGGGTCCCGCGAACCGTCCAGGAGGTGGACGGACAGCGCGGATCCGGCCTCGGCGGCGGCCTGCCGTGCGAGCCGCTCGTGCTCGGCGTGGGTGAGGACCGAACCCGCCCCGCTGTCCTTCAGCAGCGAGACGAGACGGGCGATCGGTGCCCCGGGGTCGAGTGGGACGAAGGCGCGTCCGGCTCCGAGGGCGGCCAGCTCGGCGGTGACGAAGTCCCGGCCGGGTTCGGTCAGTACGGCGACCGGGCCGCTGCCGGACAGCAGCCGGGAGGTGGCGCTGGCCCGGCCGACCAGTTCCCCGTACGCGAGGGTGCCGCCGTCGTCGGTGACGGCCGGGGCATCCGGTGTGCGCTCCGCCTGTGCCCGTATCCGCTCGACGACACCCAGGTAGGGCGTCTCGCGGACGGGCCCGAACAGGGAGCGCCGCAGAGCGGTGCGCTCGCCGGGGGCGAGCAGGTCGAGGGAGCCCAGGGCGGCGTCGCCGTCGAGGGTGAGGAAGGCGTCGAGGTAGGCGGTGAACCGGTCGAGGTGGGCGCGCACCTCGGCGCGGTCGTAGCGCGCCTCGTTGCCGCTGAGGTCGACGCCGATGCCGGCGTCGCCCTTGTCGGCCACCGTGAACTCCAGGTCGTCGACCAGGCCCGTGGAGGGGCTGTGGATGGTCGCCTCGCAGGGGCCGACGGTCAGCTTCTCCACCTGCGGCATCATGTTGATGAACGGGCCGAAGGGCCGCCGGTCGTCGCTGGCCAGGCCCATCGCGCGGCGGATCCGGCTGACCCGGTGGCGCTGGTGCCTGAGCGCCTGGGAGAACACCCGGTACGTGTCGGTGAAGAGCTCACGGCGGGTCGTGCGGGCGTGCACGGCGAGGCGCAGCGGCAGGTAGTTGACCACCATGCCGGGGACCTTCTGGGTGCTGCCGCCGACGCGTGCGGTGACCGGCAGGGACAGCAGGACGTCCGCGGTGGCCGCCATGCGCGCGGTGTACGCGCCGAGGGCGGCGGTCAGCGCGGTCTGCCAGGTCACCCGGGACTCCCAGGCGACGGCCCGCAGCCGTTCGGCGACCGGCTCCGGCAGCACGGTCCGCTCCTGGAGGAAGCCCTGTGCGGGCTCCGCGTCGCGGGTGGAGAGGCTGATCAGTTCGGGCCGGTCGCCGAACTGCTCCTGCCAGTAGGCGGCGTCGCGCTCGGCCTTGGCGGAGGCCGTGTACGCCGTCTCGGCGTCGATCAGGGTGGACAGCGGGAGGAATCGGCCCTCGTCGGGGGAGGTGCCGGCGAGCATCGCCTCGTAGATCTCGGAGAGGCGCTGCCAGTAGATGACGTAGCTGAAGCCGTCGGAGACCAGGTGGTGGTTGAGGAGGCAGAAGAAGGTCCGCTCCGGGCCGAGGGTGAAGACGCTCAGCCGGAACAGGGGCCGGTACGGGCCCTCGTCGAGGGTGAACGCGACGCGCAGGTCGGCGCGGATCGCCTCCTGCGCGACCGCGGCGGGGTCGGGGCTGCCACTGACGTCGGTGACGGTCAGCGGCAGCGCGGTGAGCGGTTCGACGAACTGCCGTGGCTCGCCGTCCCGTTCGGTGAACCGGGCGCGCAGGCACTCCGACTCCTCGGCGAGGCGCGCCAGCGCGTCACGGAAGACGCCCTGGTCCAGCGGACCGCGGATGTCCCAGTAGATGGCGGTGTTGTACGTCGCGCCCCCGCCGGAGAGCTTCGCGTCGAACCAGATGTCCTTCTGGCCGGCGGTCAGCGGGAGGCCGACCGTCTGCTCTTGCGTCATGGCAATCCCCTAGCGAAGGTCGCAGATGTCACAGTCGATCGTCGGCGCCCGCGCTGACGGCGGGCTGAGCACCCGCTGACAGAGCGCGGGGCCGGGTGGAGCGGGCCGCGGGGCCGGTCAGCCGCAGCCGCCGGCGTGCCCGTCGTCGGTGGCGGTGCCGAGGCCGACGGCGCTGAGCACCTTCGGCGCGGACGCGGCGGGCTCCTGCCGCTCGCGCAGGTGCGCCACGAAGGCGTCGAGCCGGTCGAGCCCCCAGAAGCGGCTGTAGCCGTGGACGAAGAACGGCACGCCGAACACCCCGTCCCGGCACACGTCGTGGAGGATCCGGATGCCCTCCGCGCGCAGTTCGGGCACGTCGCTCGCGCGGGACAGCCCGCCCGGGTCGATGCCCAGCTCCCAGCCGATGTCCTCGATCGTGCGCGGGTCGCAGATGTCCTGACCGCGGCCGAACCGGGCCCGGTACACCGCGTCGATGAAGTCGTGCCCGCGGCCCTGGCGGGCGGCGACGAGATAGGCGAGGTGCGGGACCTCCCACACCGGGTCGCGGTCTACCGGCCACGTCACCCTGAGCCCACGGGACTTGGCGAGCCGGCCGACGTCCTGGAGGACGTACCGGTTCTTCTCCCGCGACATCTCCGAGTACGGGAACCTGCCGCCCTGTTCGGCCAGCAGGCGGGCGGTGAGCGGGTCGGGCTCGAAGAACGGCAGCCATTCGAGCTGCTCGACCAGATCCCTGTGACGGGTCATCAACTCCCGGTAGGCCAGCCAGGAGTAGGGGCTGCGAAGGGAGAAATAGACGCGCGGTGTCTTGTTCTTGGGCATGCTGACGCCCCTTCCAGTTCTCGGAAAAGCTGTGAATGGAACCGGCACCGGCGGCTCAGACGACGAGGCCGCCGTCGATCCCGAGCACCTGTCCCGTGATGTACGAGGCACGCTCGGAGGCCAGGAAGGACACCAGGTCGGCGACCTCCTCGGGGCGGCCGAACCGCCCGAGCGGAATCCGCTCCGTCATCTTCCGGACGTGGTCGTCGCCGAGCCCGGAGAGCATGTCGGTCTCGATGAACCCCGGTGCGACGGCGTTGGCCCGGATGCCGTACCGGCCCGCCTCCTTGGCGAGCGCCTTGGTGAAGCCGATGATCCCGGCCTTGGTCGCCGAGTAGTTGGCCTGGGTGGCGTTGCCGTACACGCCGGCGACGGACGAGAGCGTGATCACGGAACCGGCCCTGCGCTTCATCATGGCGAACACGGCCGCCTTGCAGACGTTGTACGTCCCGTCGAGGTTGACGCGCAGTACGGCGTCCCAGTCGCCGGGCGCCATCATCACCAGCGGGTTGTCGCGGACGATCCCGGCGCAGGACACCACCGTCCGCAGCGGGCCGAGCTCCTTCTCCGCGGCCCGCACGAAGTCCCGTACCGCATCGTGGTCGGCCACGTCGACGCGGGCCGTGTGCACCCCGGCGCCGGCGTCGGCGGCCTCCCCCGCGACGGCGTCGGCGGCCTCCTTGTTGGACTGGTAGCAGAAGGCCACGTCATAGCCGTCCCGGGCGAGCCGACTCACCACATGCCGCCCGATGCCCCGGGAACCGCCGGTGACGAGGGCGACGGGGCGCCCGGTTCCGGGCTCCGGCCGCGTCATCGGCGTGCTCCTGCCCCGGTGAGCACCGCGCACCCGACCATCCCGTCCCGGTCGACCCCGGTGATCAGGGCCGCCTCTCCGGGGGCCAGGCCCCGGTCGCCGGACTCGGCGAGGGCCGCGGCCAGCTGGAGGCTGGTGGCGGCGGCGGAGGTGTCGCCCACCAGGTCGCGCAGCCGGGTCCAGCGTGGCCGTGCCTCGCCCAGTGCGTCCCGTACCGCCGCGGCCTCCTGGGTGGCGAGGGGGCCGCCGCCGGCCAGGGGCAGCACGGCGCGGACGTTCTCGGGCCCGACGCCGGCCGCGTCGAGCGCGCCGCGCACACAGTCGGCGAGGGTCCGGCGGGCGGTGGCGGCTCCTTCCGGCTCCGCGCAGGCGCGGAAGCGTACGGCGCCGATCGCGGCCAGCGCGGTGCGTCCGGCGGCCTCGGCGGCCTCGGCCGACTCGACGAGGAACACGGCACTGCCCTCGCCGAGGGGGGTGTCGCGTTCCTCTTCGGCTCGGCCGTGCCACTCCAGCCAGGCGCGCTGGGTGGAGTACTCCTCCGCGGCGCCGCACAGCACACGTCCGCAGTGGCCGCCGCGCAGCAGCCGTACCGCGTAGCTCAGTGCGAGCAGTCCGGTCAGGGTGCCGCCCGCGACGGTGGTGTTGGGGCCCTTGATGCGGTGCCAGATGGCGCCCTGCCCCGCGGCCCGGTTCATCACGGTGTTGGGGAAGCGGGCCGGGTCGACGTGATAGGGACGCTCGCCGACGAGCGAGTCGCGCGTGAAGTCCATGATGCTCTGCACGCTGCCGGATCCGGTGCCCAGGACCAGGCCGGTCTGCTCGGGGTGGGCGGCGAGTTCGTCGGTGAGGTCCTTGACCAGGCCGCCGACCGTGGTGACGGCGAGGGCGGTGACCCGGTCCATGGTGCGGGTGCCCTTCTTGCCGACGTATCTGGCGGCCGTGAACTCCGGTACCAGGGCGGCCTGCTCGAAGGGGCCGGGGTGGGTCTCCCGGTCCACCGGCTCCACCGCGCTGCGGCCCGCTTCGAGGCCGGCCCGGAACGGGTCGGCGCCCACGCCGAACGGCGAGGTGGCCGACCAGGCGGAGATGACGAGGGGTGACATCACGCGGCCTCCCTGACCCGGCCGAGTATCAGCACGGCGTTGTTGCCCGCGAAGGCGAGCGCGTTGTTCTGCACCACGTCGAGCCGGGCGGCCCGGGCCTCGTTGGGCACGCAGTCCAGCGCGCACTCGGGGTCCGTCTCGCGGTGGTTGACGGTGGGCGGGATGAAGTCCTCGGTGATGGCGAGGGCGCAGGCCGCCGCGGCGAGGGCGCTCGCGGCACCCATGGAGTGTCCGATCATCGACTTGATGGAGATGGTGGGCGGCGGAGTGTCGAAGACCTGCCGGATGGCGCCGGCCTCCGTCACGTCGTTGGCCCGGGTCCCGGTGCCGTGCGCGGAGATGAAGTCGACGTCCTCCGCCTTGACGCCCGCGTTGCGGTGGGCGACCTCCATGCACCGGGCGAGGCTGTCCTGGTCCGGGGCGACGGGGTGGTGGGCGTCGCAGTTGAGGCCGTACCCGAGGACCTCGGCGTAGATCCGGGCGCCGCGGGCCCGCGCCGACTCCAGGCTCTCCAGGAGGAGTACGCCTGCTCCCTCGCCGGTGAGGATGCCCTTGCGGTCCTTGTCGAAGGGCTGGCAGACCTCGGGGGCGATGGTGCCGAGCCGGTAGAAGCCGGCGAAGGTCTTGCGGCACACGGCGTCGGCGCCGCCGCACAGCGCGGCCTCGACCTCGCCGGAGCGGATGGCGTCGAAGCCGCTGCCGATGGCGTAGTTGCCGGCCGCGCACGCGGTGGGGATGGTGAGCGCCTCGACATCCACCAGGCCCAGTTCGCGGACGACGGCGCTGGACAGCCGCCCGGCCTGCGCCCTGCGCACCACGCCGGGTGCCCACCGCTCGGGGCCCTCGTCCAGTTGGGTGCGGGCGAGGCCGTCCAGGTCGCCCGACTCGGCGTCGGTGGTGCCGACCGAGACGAGGACCCGGCGTTCGCCCAGCTCCTGCGGGGTGAGGCCGGCGTCGGCGACGGCCATGCCGGCCGCCGCGACGGAGAACTGGGTGGCGCGCCCCAGTTCGGTGGTGTCGATGCGGTGGATCCATTCCCGCGGGTCGAAGTCGGCCACTTCGCACCCGTTGGCGTGCGCGAACCCCGTCGTGTCGAAGGTCGTGATCGGCTTCACCCCGCTGCGGCCGGTCCGCAGTCCCGCCAGAAAGGCCGGGGCCCCGAGTCCGATGCTGGTGACCGTGCCGAGCCCGGTGATGACCACCCGGCGCGGCGGCTGCCCGTCGTCGTACACCATGCGCTCCCGTCGTCCTCGTCAGGTGACGCCGGTCAGGAGGCCTGGGCGGACTTGGCCGCGACGGCCGCCTCGACCACGCGGACGACGGCCTCCAGGTTGACCATGGTGGCCAGTTCGGCCTGGTCGATGTCGGTGCCGAAGGCCCGCTCCAGCTGGGAGAGGATCTCGATGGCGCCCATGGAGTCCGCCTCGTGGTCCTCCTTGAAGCGGCTGGTGTCGGTCATGTCGTCGGGTTCGATCTCCAGGATGTCGCAGATGATGTCCTTGATCCTGGCGCGGTCATCGGCGCTCAGCTGCTGTGTGGTTGTCATGCAGACGATGCTGGCGGACCGCGCTGACACCCTGCTGATGTGCCGCTGACCGGCCGCTGACACGCTCCTGGCCTGCGGAAACGGGCAGGAACGGGTGGAGTTCGGGGTGGTCGCGGCGGTGGTCGAGGAGCCACTGCCAGTAGCCGGGGACCGTGCGGGCGTAGGCGGCGTAGTACTCGCGGACCGTCTCCACCAGCTGCCGCAGGGTTTGTTCGGTGACCTCGCCGCGGCGCCACACGAGCCGCATCTCGACGTGTTCGGGGCAGACGAGCGGGACCAGGGTGATGCCGGCGGTGGCACCCGAGGGGGTGGTCAGCGCGGCGACGCCCATGTCGTGGACCCAGCGCATGGCCTCACGCTGACTGTTGACGAGGTGCAGCACCTTCGCGGACCGCGCCGAGGCCGGCCGTCCCGGTGGCGCGAGCAGGGCCTCCTCGACCGTGTGGAACCAGTGTGCCGGGGAGTGGCGCACCCAGGTCAGCCGGGGGAGTTCGGCGGCGTCGACCTCCGCGCGGGCGGTCAGCGGGTGGTCGTGCGGCAGCGCCAGCCAGACCGGTTCCCGCACGATCCGCACCCGGCCCAGGGTGTGTGCGGGCGGCTCGGTGCCGGGCAGGTCGGGCACGGCGTGCACGAGGGCGGCGGACAGCGCGCCCTCGCGGACCGCGGTGACGGCGGCCCCCGCGTCGAGGGTCTCGGTGCGCACGACGGTGTCGGTCAGCACGGTGTGGAGGGCGTCGCGCAGGGCCGGTGGGGTCCACTCCGTGTTGCCGAGGCGCAGCGGCGCCGCCGACGACGACGCGCCGACCACCGCGACCACCTCGTCGGCGCGCCGCACGAGCTCGGCGAAGAGCGGTACGAGCCGTTCGCCCAGCTCGGTGAGTTTCACGCCGGTGCGGGAACGCACGAACAATTCGCCGCCCACCGCTTTCTCGATGCGGTGCAATTGCGCGGTGAGGCTCGGCTGGGGCAGGCCGAGTTCACCGGCCCCGCGGGAAATGCTGCCGGCCGCGTGCACCGTGACAATGATGCGAGCGTGCCGTATTTCTATGTCCATGCCCCCGCCCCCAATTCCGCGCCGTCGGACGTACACGAATCCGCCGAGTCACGTTAACTCCGTCTCGTGCGAGGGGAGAACGTGCCTCGGCGGATCGTCAGCGGTACTTCAGCGGGAGCACAGAGGGAATACGCGATGGATCAAGGGCATTGTTCGGGTTCGGGTTCAGGACCGCCCTGCCGAATAGGCGAGGACCTGGTGGGGGCGGCCGAGCAGTTCGTCCTGCTCCAGGATCGCCTGGTAGGCGCTGTGCAGGGCGGGACCGGGTTCGAGACCCAGGTCGCCGGCGAGCCTGCGGCGGGCCCGGTGGAACACGTCGAGGGCCTCGGACTGGCGGCCCTCGCGGTACAGGGCCAGCATCAGCAGCTCGCTCAGCCGCTCCCGTTCGGGGTGGTCGGCGGCCGCCTGGCGCAGCTCGGGCACGCTGATGCGGGGGGCGTCGACCCCGAGTTTCGCGGTGACCAGATCCTCGTACGCGGTGATCCGCCGCTCCTCCAGGTCGGCCGCGCCGATCCGTATGCGCAGCCCGTCGTGGGCGTCCAGCAGTGCGGGGCCGCGCCACAGGGCGAGGGCCTCCTCCAGCAGGACGACGGCGCGCGCGGGGTCGGTGCGGACGAGTTCGGCGCCGGTGTCGGCCCACCGCAGGAAGCGGTGGGCGTCCACCGACTCCGGTGGCACGTCCAGGAGATAGCCGCCCCCGACGGTGCGTATCAGCTCGTCGCCCTTGAGGCCGGTGATCGGCGCCAGGAATCTGCGCAGCCTGACGACATTGGCCTGGAGCGCGTTCCTGGCGTTGGCCATTCTGCGGCCCGCCCACAGCTCGTCCTCGATCTGGTCGGACGACACCGTCCGGCCCGGGCTGAGAGCGAGCAGCGCCAGCACGGCCGTGAGTCTCCGCGACGCCATGGTGTACCGGCGGCTGCTGCCGGACAACAGGGATACGGAACCTAGAAGTTGGATGTCCACTGGGTGCCCCCGTACGTATTCGTCGAGTGGAGCCCCAAATATGTCCCGGGTCCACCGATCGGGGGAAATACCATCCGGGCCCGCGAGGGCATCCGCCCGGTATGGCCGACCCCACCCCTTGCCGTGTCCTGGCGTCGGCGGCATAATCCCGAAACGCGCTGACACATCGCTGACTTCACGCTCATGTTCCGGCGAGGCGCCGCCGATTCCGCCGCCTGCTGCGACTTTCATCCAGCGCTTAATGTCCTGTTGCCGCGTCCTGCCCCGTTCCTAGGCTCCCTGACTGGCGCCAACCGACGAACAGTCAGTCCGGGAACAGGAGTCATCGCATGCTCAACAGAATCGTGATTGTCGGCGGGGGAACCGCCGGCTGGATGACGGCCTCGTACTTCAAGGCGGCGTTCGGGGACCGCATCGACATCACCCTGGTCGAGTCAGGCAACGTCGGCACCGTCGGCGTCGGCGAGGCGACCTTCAGCGACATCCGGCACTTCTTCGACTTCCTCGGTCTCAAGGAGGAGGACTGGATGCCGGCCTGCAACGCCACGTACAAGCTCGCGGTCCGGTTCGAGAACTGGCGCGAGAAGGGGCACCACTTCTACCACCCGTTCGAGCAGATGCGGTCCGTCAACGGCTTCCCGCTGACGGACTGGTGGCTGCGCGGCGGCCCCACGGACCGGTTCGACAAGGACTGCTTCGTGATGCCCTCGGTCATCGACGCCGGCCTGAGCCCCCGCTACATGGACGGCAGCCTGATCGACCAGCCGTTCGTCGAGGGCGCCGACGAGATGCAGGGCCTGACGATGTCCGAGCACCAGGGCAAGACGCAGTTTCCCTACGCCTACCAGTTCGAGGCCGCACTGCTCGCCAAGTACCTGACGGCGTACTCCGTCGAGCGCGGCGTCAAGCACATCACCGACGACGTCCAGCGGGTCAACCTGGACGAGCGCGGCTGGATCTCCGGTGTCACCACCGCGGAGCACGGCGACATCACCGGGGACCTGTTCGTCGACTGCACGGGCTTCCGCGGGCTGCTGCTGAACAAGGCCCTGGAAGTGCCGTTCCTCTCCTACCAGGACACTCTGCCCAACGACAGCGCGGTCGCCCTCCAGGTCCCGTTGGACATGGAGCGGCGCGGCGTCCTGCCGTGCACCACCGCCACCGCCCAGGACGCGGGCTGGATCTGGACGATCCCGCTGATGAGCCGGATCGGCACCGGCTACGTCTACGCGAAGGACTACCTCTCCCCCGAGGAGGCCGAGCGCACCCTGCGCGAGTTCGTCGGGCCGGCCGCGGCGGACGTCCCCGCCAACCACATCCGGATGCGCATCGGCCGCAGCGAGAACTCGTGGGTGAACAACTGCGTGGCGATCGGCCTGTCCAGCGGGTTCGTGGAGCCCCTGGAGTCGACCGGCATCTTCTTCATCCACCACGCCATCGAACAGCTCGCCAAGAACTTCCCGGGCGAGGACTGGAACCCCGTCCACCGCGACCTCTACAACGACGCCATCTCCCATGTCATGGACGGCGTACGGGAGTTCCTCGTCCTGCACTACGTGGCGGCGAAGCGCGACGACACCCAGTACTGGCGCGACACGAAGACCCGGCGGATACCCGACGGGCTGGCCGAGCGCATCGAGAAGTGGCGGACCCAACTGCCCGACAGCGAGACGGTCTTCCCCTACTACCACGGGCTGCCGCCGTACTCGTACATGTGCATCCTGCTCGGCATGGGCGGCATCGAGCTCAAGCCGTCCCCGGCCCTCGCGCTGGCCGATCCGGACGCCGCGGAGCGGGAGTTCCTGGACATCCAGGAGAAGACCCGCCGTCTGACCGAGTCCCTGCCGAAGGCCTACGACTACTTCGCCCGTCTGCACTGACGGACCCCGACGGACCCAGTCCGCCCCTCCCCGATGGCTTCCGTGCCCGGAAAGGGCCCCTCGTGATAACTCTTCCGCACTCCCTCGCCCAGGCCGCACACGTCGCGGCCGTGCTCGTCGTGGTCCTGCTGCTCGCCCTGGCGGGACGGGCGGCGGCCCGCCGACTGCGCCAGCCCGAGGTCATCGGGGAGATCACGGTGGGCCTGCTGGCCGGACCCACCGTCCTCCACCTGCTGGGGCCCGGCACGTTCGACGTCCTGCTGCCCGGGCCCGTCCTGGAGATACTGAAGTCCGTCGCCAAGGCCGGGCTCGTCCTGTTCCTCGTCGGCATCGCACACCGGCTGGCCCTGCCCGCGAGCGGGCCCGACCGGCGGGCCGGCGGGTGGGTGGCGGCGGGCGCGCTGTTCCCGCCGCTGCTGGCCGGCGTGCTGCTGGCCTGGTACGTGGTGGCGGGCGGCGACGCGGCGGTGCGCGGGGACGCCCCGCTGCCCGCGTTCGTGCTGATGGTCGCCGTGACCCTGTCCATCACCGCCGTGCCGGTGATGGCCCGGATCCTCGCCGACCGCGGGATGAGCACCTCGGCGGCGGGGCGGCTGGCCCTGTCGGCGGCCGTCGTCATCGACGCCGTGGGCTGGCTGCTGTGCATGCTGGCGGTCAGCCTCGGCTCGGGCAGCTTCGCCGGCTTCGTCCGCAGTCTGTCCGCCCTCGCGGTGGCCGGGCTGTGCGCGCTCACCGTCCGGTACGCGCTGCGTACCCCGGCCGCCCACCGGCTGTTCGTGCAACGGCCCCGGACGGCAGCCGTACTTCTGGGTGCCGTCGCCCTCACCGTCGCGCTCGGCGTGGAACACCTCGGTATGACGGCGATCCTGCCCGCGGCACTGGTCGGCCTGGCGATACCGGCGGGCGCCGGCACCGCCTGGGAACGGCCCGTGCGCACTCTCACCCGGGCGGGCAACGCCCTGGTGCCCGCGTTCTTCGTCAGCACCGGCATCACCGTGCTCGCCCACGGTTTCGCCCGGGTCTCGTGGGGCCTGCTGGCGGCGACCGTGCTGCTGGCCTGCGCCGGCAAGGGCGGCGGCGGCTATCTCGGGGCTCGCCTCGGCGGCAGGCCGCACCGGACGGCGCTGGAGATCGCCGTGCTGATGAACGCGCGCGGACTGACCGAACTCATCGTCCTCCAGGCCGGGTTGGCCGCCGGGGTGCTGACCGCGCCGCTGGTCCTCGCGCTGACCGTGATGGCCCTGGTCACCACGGCCGCGACAGGACCCCTGCTCGGCCTCCTCCACCGCGCCGGGACCGAACCGGCCCTCGCCCCGAAAGCCCTGGCCACGGAAGGCAGCCCCCGATGACCCAGTCCACCGTCCGCCCGGGCGCCGCGGCGACGTCCGACGACTTCCGTTCGATGATGGCGGGTTTCCCGACCGGCGTCGGCGTGGTCACCGCCCTGGACCGCGACGGGACACCGCGCGGCATGACCTGTTCCTCCGTGTGCAGCGTGTCGGTGGCACCGCCGACCCTGCTGGTCTGCCTGCGCGACCAGAGCCCGACTCTCGAAGCTGTCCTGGAGAGCGGCGAGTTCACGGTGAACCTGCTGCACGCGGACGCCCGGGCTGTCGCCGAGCTGTTCGCCTCCGGCAACCCGGACCGCTTCACGACGACCCCGTGGCAGCGGGCCCCCGACGCGGCCGGCCCGCACCTGATACGCGACGCGCACACCGTCGCCGACTGCACCGTGGCGCTGACCCAGCGCATGGGCGACCACATCACCGTCTACGGGCAGACCCGCCGCATCACCAGCCTCAGCACCAGACCTCCGCTCCTGTACGGACTGCGCGAGTTCCGCCCCTGGTCACCGTCATGACCGTCCCCGGACGGTCCCGCTCCCCCCTGCACGCGCCTTCTGACCTTCCAAAGGACAGCCCATGATCGGAACACAGGACCCGCAGTCCGACCCGGTGGTCCGGCTCGCCGCCGTGACCAAGCTCTACGGCGGCGCGAAGAACCGGGTGACCGCGCTCGACAACGTGAGCATCGACCTCCACCGGGGCACCTTCACCGCGGTGATGGGCCCCTCCGGCTCCGGCAAGAGCACCTTCCTGCACTGCGCCGCCGGACTCGACAAGCCGACGTCCGGGACGGTGCACCTGGACGGCGTGGACCTCGGCCCGCTCAAGGAGCGCCCGCTGACCAGGTTCCGCCGGGAGCGCATCGGCTTCATCTTCCAGGCGTTCAACCTGATGCCCTCCCTCACCGTGGTGGACAACGTGACGCTGCCACTGCGGCTCGCCGGCACCCGCCCCAAGAAGGCGCAGGTGAACGAGGTGCTGGAGCAGGTCGGGCTGAGTGGCAAGCGCGGCGCGCGCCCCGGTGAGCTCTCCGGGGGCCAGCAGCAGCGCGTCGCGATCGCCCGGGCACTGGTCACCCGGCCCGCGGTGATCTTCGGGGACGAGCCGACCGGCGCCCTCGACACCCGTACGGCCGCCGATGTCCTCGCGCTGCTGCGGCAGGCGGTGGTGGTGGCGGGCCAGACGATCGTGATGGTCACCCACGACCCGGTGGCGGCCTCCCACGCGGACCGGGTCGTCTTCCTCGCCGACGGCCGTTTCGTCGGCACCCTGGAGCGGCCCACCGTCGAGCAGGTCACCGACCACATGACACGGATGGGCAGTTGGAGCGACCGATTCGCCACCAACGAGGCAGAAGACGGGGTGCGCCGGTGATCAGGCTCGCGTTGCGCACCCTGCGCTTCCACAAGGGCGGGTTCGTCGCCTCGTTCATCGCGCTGTTCCTCGGCGCCACGATCGTCATCGGCTGCGGCGGACTGCTGGAGACGGGCATCCACAGCGCGGCCCCCCCGCACCGCCTCGCCGCGGCGCCCGTCGTCGTCACCGGCGACCAGCAGTACCACTACACCCAGCAGGAACTGGTCTTCCCGGAGCGGCACCAACTGGCCGCCGACGTGGTGACCGAGGTCACCGCGGTGCCCGGCGTCGCCTCCGCGGTGACGGACCTGTCCTTCACCGCGGCCCTCGCGAAGGACGGCGGCGCGGCGGGCGGCGAGGTGACCGGCCACGGCTGGTCGTCGGCCCGGCTCTCCCCGTACCGGCTCACCGCGGGGGCGAAGCCCACGACCGACGGGCAGATCGTGCTCGGCGCGGGCCTCGCGAAGAGCACGGGACTGGGCGTCGGCGATCGCGTCGCACTCCGCGCCCACGGCACCGCCGCCACCTACGCGATCTCGGGCCTGGCCGCCGGGCCCGACGACACCGGTGACGTCTTCCTCGCCGACACGGAGGCGGACCGGGTCTCCGGACGCCGGGGTGCCGTCGACAACATCGGGGTGTTCCCCGAGGCCGGCGCCGACACCGGCGAGGTCGCGGCGGCGGTGCGCAAGGCCGTCGAGGGCGAGCAGATCGCCGTACTGACCGGCGACGACCGCGGCCAGGCCGAGAGCCCGGACGTCCTCGCCGACGGCAGTGACCTGATCCCCCTCGCGGCGGCCTTCGGCGGCCTGTCCGCGATGGTCACCGTGTTCGTCGTGGCCGGCACCCTCGGCCTCTCCATCCAGCAGCGGCAGCGCGAACTCGCCCTGCTGCGCACCATCGGCTCCACCCCCGGCCAGCTGCGCCGGATGATCCTGGGCGAGACGATGATCCTCTCCGTGGTCGCCACCGCGCTGGCCTGCTGGCCCGGTCCCCGCTTCGGGCACTGGCTGCTCGACGCGTTCGCCGACGCCGATGTCGTACCGCACACCATCGCCTACCGGGCCGGTTCGGTCCCGGTGATCGTCGGTACGGGCACGGCCCTGCTGACCGCGCTGGGTGCCGCGTACGTCGCCGCGCACACCGCGGCCCGTACCCGGCCGACCGAGGCACTGGCGGAGGCCACCCTGCAACGCAAGTGGTTCAGCGCGTTCCGGCTGGTCGTCGGACTGCTGTGCGCGGTCGGGGGCGCCGCCCTCGCCTGGGGCACGGCCGGGTCGGACGGACCGGACGCGGCCGGGGTCGCGACACCCGCGGCGATGGTGTGGGCCATCGCCTTCGGCCTGCTCGGCCCCGTCCTGGTCCGCGCGATGATGGCGTGGCTGCGCGGCCCGGTGGGCAGGCTCTCCGGACTCGCCGGTCATCTCGCCACCCGCAACGCCCAGGTCCGCACCGGACGTATGGCTTCCGCGGTGATGCCCGTCATGCTGGCCAGCGGACTCGCCGTCGGCCTGATCTACATGCAGACCACGCAGTCCGACGGGGCGAAGAAGGTGTTCGCGGAGAGTCTGCGGGCCGACCTGGTGGTCACCTCCGACTCGGGGGCCCTCCCGCTGGACCTGGTCGACACCATCGGCAAGCAGCCCGGAGTCGCCGCGGCCTCCGCCCAGATCCCCACCGTCGGCTACATCGAGCCCGACGAGCCGATGCGGCCCAGCGAGGGAGAGTCGGCGGGCCCGCAGCCCACCGAACTCTCCCTCCAGGGCGTCAGTTCCGAGGGCGTCACCGCCACCACGGCCTACCGTGCCGCCACCGGCAGCCTCGACGCCTTGAGCGGCAACACCGTCGCCCTGCCCTCGCGTTACACGGACGGCCGCGGTATTGGCGACACCGTCCCGATGCGGCTCGGCGACGGCACCCAGGTACGCCTGAAGCTGGTCGCCACCGTCGACGGCAAACGCGGCTACGAGACCGCCCTCGTCCCGGCGTCGGTCCTCGTCGGGCACACGGACGGCGGGCTCGTCCCGCAGATCCTGGTGGCCGCCGACAAGGGCACGGACGACACGAAGCTGGCCGCCACCCTGTCGGCGCTGTCGGCGGACGAGCCCGGACTGCGGGTCACGGGCCGGGACGCGCTCAAGGCCGTGCAGTCGGACTCCGACGACACCCAGGCGTGGATGGCGTATCTGGTACTCGGAGTGGTCGTCGGCTACGCGACGATCGCGCTGGTCAACACCCAGGTCCTGGCCACGACCGAACGGCGTCGTGAGCTGATGCTCCAGCGGCTCATCGGGGCCACCCGCCGTCAGGTCCTCCAGATGATGACGGTCGAGGCGCTGCTGGTGGCGCTGGCCGGCCTGGTGCTCGGCGCACTGGTCGCCGCGGCCACGCTGGTCCCGCTGAGCCTGAGCGTGCTGGGCACGGCGCTCCCGGCCGGCTCCCCGTGGATCTTCGTCGCGGTGATCGCCGCCGCGGCGGGCCTCACCCTGACGGCGACCCTCGCGGCGGCCGGAGCGGTTCTGCGGGGCCGCCCGGGGGACGTGGCGACGATGAAGGAGTGACGGCGGCCGACCCCGTGAACAGAGGTTCCCCGGTGGGCAGTTGACGAACTGCCCACCGGGGAACCTCTGTTTGCTGTGCGCGCTAGGAGACCTGGCGTACGGGGTGCGTCAGGAGCGCCGGGGAGCGGCGGCCGTGGTGGGACGGCAGCGGTGACATGCCCTTGAGCAGTGCCACGCCGAGCGGGGTCAGCGTGTGCAGGACGGTGTTGCGGATGCGGCGGGTGGTGATGAGCCCGCTGCGTCGCAGCACCGCCGTGTGCTGGCTGGCGCCGGCCGCCGAGATGCCGAGGCGGTCGGCGAGCTGGCCGGTGGTGCAGCTGGCGCGCAGCACGTGCAGCGCGGCCGCCCGGGTCTGGCCGACCAGGGCACCGAGGGCCTGTCCGCTGTCGTCGGGCTCGTCCCACAGCGCGCCGCCCCGATGCGGGTCGGGCGGCGCGGCGAACGCCACGGTGACCGGCCCGTTCTGCGGCAGGCGCCGGATGACGCGGCCGGGGCGGTGGCCGAGGAACACCGCCGGGGTGAGCACCAGGCCGCGCCCGTCGAGCCGGATGTCCTCGTCGGGGCCGTCCTGGATCTCCAGGACCGGCGCGTTCCAGACGATCCGGGAGTGCAGCGTCGTGAACAGCTGCTCCACTCCCCCGGCCATCAGCACCCGCCCGCGCGCCTCGCACTCGGCCTCCAGGTGGGCGAGCATGTGCTCCCAGTACGGCGCCACGGCCGCCCGCCACACCCGTGACAGGTCACCGGCGGCCGGATGGAAGGGCAGCTGCCGGTCCGGATCGCCGCTCACCGGGAGGGTGTTGCGTTCGATGAGCAGCAGCAGTCCGTCGAGTCCGGGGGCGTCGGGCCCGCCGGACAGCGGAAGCGGGGAGTGGGCCAGCCGTTCGCCGACCTGGCTGCGCCAGCGCGCGAACGGCGCGCCGACGCCACGCCCGAGCAGTCCGTGGGCGAAGGCCGATTCCACGAGCGGCCCCGCGGTGGTCCTCAGTCGGGTCCGGGCGAAGTCGGCCGGCGTGAAGTGGATTCTCTGCATGGCAATTGCCCTCGTGGTCGTGCCCAGAAGACGAAGAAGACCGCGCTTGCCGACCGGACCTGACCGGTCAGGCCGACGTGCCGGTGAGCGTGACGAAGACGTCGTCGAGCGTGGGCCGGCGCAGCGCGAAGTCGGCGATGTCCACGCCCTCGTGGCGCAGTTCGGTCGCGGCGGCCGCGATGCTCTCCAGGCCGGCTTCGAGCGGGACGGAGACGGTACGCCTGTCGAGGTCGACGGACGGCTCGGCGGCGGCCACCCGGCGCAGCGCGGCCACGGCGCCGGACACGTGCTCCAGGCCGCCGGCGACCGAGACTTCGAGGCGTTCCTCGCCGACCTTCCGCTTGAGTTCGTCGGGTGTGCCCTCGGCGATCACCCGGCCGGACTCGATGACCGCGATCCGGTCGGCGAGGTGGTCGGCCTCCTCCAGGTACTGCGTGGTCAGCAGCACGGTGACCCCGTCGGCGACGAGTTCGCGTACGACGGTCCACAGGGCCGTGCGGCTCACCGGGTCGAGGCCGGTGGTGGGTTCGTCGAGGAACAGCACCGAGGGTGTCGAGACCAGACAGGCGGCCAGGTCCAGGCGGCGCCGCATCCCGCCGGAGTAGGTACGGGCCGGGCGGTCCGCGGCGCCGGTCAGGTCGAACCGTTCGAGCAGGCGCTCCGCCCGGCTGCGGGCGGCGCGCCTGCCCAGGTGCACCAGGGTGCCGATGAGGACGAGGTTCTCGCGCCCGGTGAGCATGTCGTCCACCGCCGCGTACTGCCCGGCCAGACCGATGCGCCGGCGCACTTCCTCCGGTCGGCGCACCACGTCGAAGCCGGCCACCCGCGCCCACCCGTCGTCGGGTTCGAGCAGGGTCGACAGCATCCGCACCGTGGTCGTCTTGCCCGCCCCGTTCGGCCCGAGCAGCCCGAGCACGGTGCCGGCCGGAACCGCCAGATCGACGCCCCCGACCGCCGGCCCGGCACCCTCGTAACGCTTGCGCAGGCCCTCGGCCTGGATCGCCAACTCCACATCCACAGCTGCTCCTCCGCCCCTGGTGAACCGACGCCGGCTCAGGCGGCCGGGGTGTCCGCCGGGTCCGCCGCCTCGCGCAGGCTGCGCGGGCGCATGTCGGTCCAGTGCTCCTCGACATGGGCGAGCGCCGCTTCGCGCGGGCTCTCGGCGAGGGCGACCGTCCAGCCGGCGGGCTGTTCGGCGAAGGAGGGCCACAGGGAGTGCTGGCCCTCGTCGTTCACCAGCACGAGGAAGGTACCGTCCGGGTCGTCGAAGGGATTCGCCACGTCACACGCTCCGTATTCACGTCGTTCACGTCGTCAGGTCGTCCCGGCACCTGATCGTCCCGGGCCCTTTTGATGGTCCCGGCACGCGCTGACAGAACACTGAGCGGCGGCTGACGTACGACGTGAGGCCGGTTCTCACCCGAGTGCGGCCCGCGCCCGGGTGGCGGCGACGTCGCGCTTCCCGTTGGCGTTGACGACGATCTCGTCGACGGCGTGGACCTCCTCCGGCACGAGCGCGGACGGCAGCACGGCGGCGAGCGCGGCGCGTACGGCCGTCACGAGCTCGGCCCGTCCGAGCGGTGTGGCGTCCGGCCGTACGAACAGCTCCAGGGTGTCGACGGGCCCGCGCGCCACGTCGAAGACGGCGTCGGCGACCCCGGGCACGGCCAGCACGTGGTGGCGCAGCTCACCGGGTTCGACGCGATGGCCGTTGACCTTCAACTGGTCGTCCCGTCGCCCGAGATACAGCAGCGAGCCCTCGGCGAGCAGTTCCACCACGTCCCCGGTGCGATAGGCGCGGCCCGCCCGTCCCCCGAGGTCCCGCTCGTCGATGAACCGGTCCTGCGACGGCTGCCCGAGATACCCGGCCGCGACTGCCCGCCCGGCGATCACCAACTCCCCGGGCCGCCCGGCCGGCACCGGCCGCAGCTGCTCGTCCACGACATAGGCGCGGGTGTTCCAGGCGGGCCGCCCGATGGGCACGGTCGGCGTGGACGGAACGTTCCTGTTGTCGAACCGGTGGGCGCAGCAGCCGATCGTCGTCTCGGTAGGCCCGTAGTGGTTGACGAGCCGCACGCCGTCGACCCGCGAGCCCAGCGCCGCGATCAGGGCGGGGTCCAGCCCCTCGCCCCCGAACATCAGCAGCCGGGTCACCCGGTCGTAGCTCGGCGGCTGGGCCAGCACGTCGAAGAAGCGGGCGTGGGAGGGCGTCATCTTCACGAAGGTGTACTTCTCGGCCCGCTCGCCGAACAGCGTGGCCTGGTCCCAGAGCCCGGAGACGGTCACCACCCGGCGCCCCTGGGCGAGCGGCACCCACAGCGAGGTCATGGCGAGATCGAAGCCGAGACTGGCGAACAGCGGACTGCCCAGCCCCTCGGAACCGACCAGATCCCCGCACCAGGAAACGTAGTTGGCGAGCGCCCCGTGCGGCACCATCACCCCCTTCGGCGTCCCGGTGGACCCGGAGGTGAAGACGACGTACGCGATGTCCTGCGGCCCCGGCAGCTCGCGCTCGGGCGGGGACACGACATCGGGCAGCGTCCGTACGTCGATGACGGCCATGCCCGGCAGAGCGGGCAACGCCCCGCTGTGCGCGCCGTCGTGGAGCAGCGCGGCCGGCCCGGCACCGGCCAGCACGGCGGCGGTCCGCTCCGCCGGGTGGGTCGGGTCGATCGGCACATAGGCGGCGCCGAGGGCCATGACCGCGAGGGCGGCCACCACGGTGCCGGCGCTCCGGTCGGCCAGCACGGCGACCCGGTCACCGGCCCCGGCTCCGGCCTCGTCGAGCGCGGCGGCGACGACCAGCGCGCGGTGCCACAACTGCCCGTACGTCAAGGGCGATCCGGCGGACTCCACGGCCACCGCGTCCGGGATGGTCCGCGCGTGCCGCCGCATCATCCGCACGAGGGAGTCGTCCACGACGGGACGCTCGAGGCCGGACAGCGGAGCGGGGTGGGGCACTGAGAGCATGGCTACTCCTGTGGGTTGGACCGCGCACGGCGTGTCAGCCTAGGAACGTCCGCCGCACGCGACCACGCTCTTAAGCCCCCGCCGAAACTCGCCGGTGAGCCGGTTGTGCGACCACGGCCGCCGCGAGCACGCCCCGTCCGGCCAGCCAACGCCCCGTCAGAACGGGTGCGCCGGGCACCGCCGCGGCGAAGGTGTCCCCGTCCGGGGCGAACGTGACCACCACGTCCCGGAAGCCCCACGCAACCCGGTGACGCGGGAACCAGGCCTTGTAGACGGCCTCTTTGGCACAGAACAGCAGCCGGTCCCAGCACACCTCGGGCCGCTCCCGTACGAGTTCGTCGTGCCGCCGCCGCTCCGCGGACACCGAGACGGTCTCCAGCACCCCGTCCCGCAACGGCCGCCACGGCTCGGCATCGACCCCGACCGCGCGCACGGCCCCGGCGCGGGCGACGACAGCGGCCCTGAACCCCCGGCAGTGCGTCATGCTGCCCACCACGCCGGGCGGCCAGCCGGGAACCCCGTCCCCGTCCGGCACCAACGGCACCGGCCCGACACCGAGGATCCCCAGGGCGCGCCGCGCACACCGCCGTACGTCCGTGAACTCCCGCAGCCGCCCCTCGGCGACGGGTCCCAGGGCCGCCTGTTCCTCCGGGAAGAGAGCACCGCCGCGGGACTCGTCCCCGGGCTCGACGAAGGCGTCGACTCCGACGACCCCGGCCGGCAGCAGCGCCTCGATCACCCGGGCCGCCGCAGGACCAGCCGCAGCACCTCGGCCCCCAGCTCCGTCTCCGGGTCCCCGAGATCGAAGGGCAGGTCGAAGTGGTGCCGCCCGGCCACCACGAGGTCGGTGACAACGGCGCCGCCCGCACGCGCGTGCGCGACCCACCGGTCGTGCTGTCCGGCGAAGGCGCCGGTCTCGTTCTCTCCCCGGGCGACGACGAGCTCGGGCAGCGGGGCCGACGGCCGCGACAGCGGGCTGACGTCGCGGGCCTCGTCCGCGTCCATGCCCAGGGCGTCGTTGACGTAGGTGTGACGCAGCGGCTCCAGGTCGTACACGCCGCTGATCAGCGTGGCCGACGCGACCTCCGATCCGAGGGACTCCAGCGCGCAGGCGACCAGATGGGCGCCCGCGGAGTGCCCGGCCAGATGCACGGCGCCCGGCGCACCGGGCAGATGGCGCAGGCCGGCGCGGATGTGGTGCAGCGACGCGCTCACCATGGCGGTGATCTCCCGCATCGGGTACCGCGGCGCGAGCCCGTAGGCGAGCGCGGCGAACGACACGCCCGCCGCCACGAAGTCCCGTGCGGCGAAGGCGGCTTCGTCCTTGCTGAGCTCCTGCCAGTAGCCGCCGTGCACGAACACGACGAGCGGCGCACCCTCGCCGTCCGCCGGAAACAGGTCGAACCGCTGCTCGGGCAACGGCCCGCAGCTCAGGTCCCGGTGGACGGTGAGCGAGGACTGGGCGTACGCGCTGTCCGTGCCGTACCGGGTGAGGTGGACGCCGAGGTCGTCGACCAGCGAGCTGGGCGAGTACTCCCGGTCGAGCTCGCGGCGCGCCGAGTCGGCGTTCACGACAGGGGTTTCCATACGTCGGGCAGCACCCGGCGGAGCGCTGCCCGCCACAGGTACGACGCCCCTTCGGATCCGGCGGTGCCGGTGGCCGCGCCGAGGAACCGCTCGGCGAGCACCGCGTGCCGGGCCCGCCAGGTGGCCATGGCCTCGTCGAAGTCGATCAGCGCGGCACGCACCCGCCCGGCGGCCTCCCGGTCCGCGCTGCGGTCGACGAAGTCACGGTAGGCGTCGTGCACGGACCGCTCGTCGAGCCGGCCCCGCAGCCGGTTCTGGTCGCTCTCGGTGAACCCGGCGGTCCCCAGATACCGGGTGTCGCGCAGTCCGCAGAGGAACTCGATCTCCCGGAACTGCGCCGACTGGAAGCCGCTCGCCTCCCCCAGCTGGGTCCGGATGAGGTGGAAGGCGTCGTCGGTGAGCGTGGCGAGGCCGTCGAAGTGCCGGGTCAGGGTGGACATGATGACGGGCAGCGGGGCGGCCCGGCGTACGGCCAGGGCCGCGTCGTCCGCGTCGAGGGCGGCGCGGATCTCCTCCAGGTGCCGCAGCAGGACGGCGAAGAAGATCTCGCAGGACTGATGGGTGGCCAGGAACAGGACCAGGTCCACGTCGTCGTCGTGCACGCGGGCGGCCGTCAGGAGTTCGTCGAGTCGGAGTACGTGCCCGTAGGGCGGGGTGGCAGTCGCGCCGTTCACATGGACCTTCTTCCTCACAGGTTGCTCGCGGCTTCCTGGGGCCGTGAGCGTAACGACGCTGCGAGTGGTGGGCACCGAGATCAAGCGGAGGCTTAAAAGCACACCACCGCGAGCCCCGCGACCGGCACGTGAAAACTTCATCCCTCAGTGGTGAGCCCGGCACTGTCAGTGCCGGGCGCTTGTTCCCAGAATCTTCCTCAGAACGGCACAGGCGAACGGCACAGGCAAACGGCAAACCCCCCTCAGGAAAAAGGACTTTCACGTCATGAATCTCACCACGTCCAGCTCTCGCGCCTCCTCCGCCCCGGCCACGGGAACCGGCGCCCGCGCCACCGGTCCCGTACGCGGTGTTCTGACGATCGAGCACCTCGACGCGCTGCCCGAGCACGCGGTCGCCCTGTCGACGTTCTGCATCGCCACGGAAGCGGCCCTTCCGGCCGGTGTGCGGGGAACGGGGCAGTTCGAGATATGACGGCTCCGGAGAGTCGGAGAACGGATGGCCTGCTGGTGGGCTTCAAGAGCCACCTGCGTCCGGCGGTCTCCCCGGGGGAGGCGACGTACCTCGTGTCACGTCACGGGGTCACGGCGCTGCACGGCGGTCAGGTCGAGGTGCTGGTGCCCCTTCTGGACGGCACCCGCACCCGCCGGACCGTCCTGCGGGAGGCCGCGGCCGCCCTGGGCACCGAGGAGGCCGACGCGTCACTGCGGACGATGGAGGCGGCGGGGCTGCTGCGCTTCAGCCCCGCCGCGCAGCCGGACACCGCGCGCACCGATCCGGCCGCCGGGGCGTACTGGGACCTGATCGGTCTCGACGGCGGCCGGGCGGAGGCCGACCTCGCGGACGCCGCACTCGCGATCGTGCCGCTCCCCGGCCTCGACGCCGACCCGGTGGCCGCGGCCTGCCGCGCCTCGGGCATCACCGTCGTCGGGAACGCCGAGAACGAGAACCCCGCGGACGCCGACTTCACGCTCGTCCTGTGCGACGACTACCTGTCGCCGCAGCTGGCCGAGGTGGACCGGGCGCAGCGCGCGGCCGGCCGCCCCTGGCTGCTGGCCAGGCTGTGCGGCGCCGACCCCTGGGTGGGCCCGGTCTTCCGCCCCGACGACGGCCCGTGCTGGCACTGTCTGGCCGTACGGCTGCGCGGTCACCGGCATGCGGAGCTTCCGGTACGGCGTGCCCTGGGTCTGCGCGGCCCGCTGCCCCGCCCGGCGGCGTCGGTGGCGGCGGGCCGTTCGCTGGCCGTGGACCTGGCCGTCCTGGAGACGGCGAAGTGGCTGGCCGGTGTGCGCCGGCCGGAGCAGGACCGTATTCACACCCTGGACACCCTGCGCCTGCGGACGGCGTCCCACCCGGTGACCAGGCGCCCGCAGTGCCCGCACTGCGGAGACCCCGGGCTGGTGGCCCGGCGGACACGGGAGCCGTTCGTCCCCGTCTCCCGCCCGAAGGCCACGACGGCCGGCGGCAGCCACCGGGCGCTCACCCCGGAGCACATGCTGCGGACGCACGGCCATCTGGTCGACCCGGTGACGGGAGTGGTGAAGGAACTGCGCCGGACGCCCGGCAGCCCCGACTTCGTCCACAGCTATCTGTCGGGGCACAACCTGGCCGTCCAGTCGGCGACACTGGCGGGCCTGCGCTCCGGGCTGCGGGCGCTGAGCGGCGGCAAGGGCCTCACCGAGACCCAGGCCCGGGTCAGCGCCCTGTGCGAGGCGGTGGAACGGCACAGCGGCACCCGGCACGGCGACGAGCCGACGACTCTGGACTCCTACCGCGCGCTGGGTCCCGCGGCGATCCACCCCAACACCAGCCAGCTGTACGCGCCACGCCAGTACGCGGAACGCCACCGCTGGAACGCCGCCCACTCCCGCTTCCAGTACGTGTCGCCCCCGTTCGACGAGACCCGCCCCACCCACTGGACCCCGCTGTGGTCGCTGACCTCCGGCACGCAGCGCCTGCTGCCCACCTCGATGCTGTACTTCGCCGGCGAAGAGCGCCCGGGCGACCCCGCGGACGGCCTGTGGGCGGACTCCAACGGGAACGCGGCGGGCAGCAGTCCCGAGGACGCCCTGGTGCAGGGCTTCCTGGAACTCGTCGAGCGGGACGCGGTGGCTCTGTGGTGGTACAACCGCACCCGCCAACCGGCGGTGGCCCTGGACACCTTCGACGACCCGCGCATCGAGCGCCTGCGTGCCGGATACCGGGGCCTGCGCCGGGAGTTGTGGGTGCTGGACCTGACCTCCGACTTCGGCATCCCGGTCCTGGCGGCCCTCTCCCGCCGCACCGACAAGCCGTCCCAGGACGTGATCTTCGGTTTCGGCTGCCACTTCGACCCGAGGGTGGCCCTGACCCGCGCGCTGACCGAGATGGGCCAGCTCCTGTCGGCGGTGCACGAGGCGCGCCCCGACGGCACGGGTTACGGCATCGACGACCCCGAGCCCCTGACCTGGTGGCACCGGGCCACGACCGCCAACGAGCCCTGGCTGACACCCGACCCGCGCACGGCACCGCGCACCCCGCACCACTGGCCCGCCCCCGGCCGCGCCGACCTCCTGGACGACGTCCGGACCATCACGGACCTGGTCCGCGCGAAGGGCCTGGACCTGCTGGTCCTGGACCAGACCCGGCCGGACATCGGCATCCCGGTGGTGAAGGTGGTCGTCCCCGGCCTCCGCCACTTCTGGGCCAGATTCGCCCCGGGCCGCCTCTTCGACACCCCGGTCCGCCTGGGCCGCCTCCCCGAACCCACCCCGTACGACCGCCTGAACCCGACCCCCCTCTTCGTCTGACCGCCCCCTCCCCCGCCGCGGTACCGGGCTTCCTCCCCCTCGGCCCGGTACCGCGGCCCTCTCGAACGTGCGCCTGCGCCGCGCTGTCCGTCATGTCACCCTGGCCGTGCCGTCGCCGCCGTCACCCCTCCTGCGGAGGAGATTCCTCGCATGTCCATACCCCTACGTATTCCCTCGCCACGAGGCGGTGGCGCAGGTTCCGTGTCCGGGCCGGTGTTCGAGGGTGTGGTGGGGGAAGTGGGGGCATCTGACAAGTAGTCGGTCCCCGCACGTATCAGGCAGGACGGTACGTGCACATCCCCCCACGCACGGAGGAGTCGCCCATGCTGCGCGGCATCGACGTAAGCGCCTACCAGTCGTCCGCTTTCTCCACCGACGGTCTCTCCTTCGTCTTCGTCAAGGCGACGGAGGGCCATACGTACGTCAATCCGAAACTCACCGCGCAGGTGAAGACGGCCCGGGACGCCGGGTGCGTGGTCGGGTTCTACCACTTCCTGTGGCCCGGCGACATCACAGCCCAGGCCGAGTACTTCGTCGGCAAGGCCCCCGAGAAGGCCGGGGACCTGCTCGCCGTCGACTGGGAGGCCAACGGTGACGGCACGCACGCGAGCAACGCCGAGAAGGACCGTTTCATCCGGATGGTGAAGCAGCTTCGGCCGAACCACCGGGTCCTCCTCTACACCAACCGCAACTACTGGCTCACCGTCGACACCACCTCGTACGCCGGAGACGGCCTGTGGATCGCCGACTACGTGACCGCGGGCAAGCCCCGCATCAAGGCCTCGTGGCGATTCCACCAGTACACCGACGAGCCCCTGGACAGGGACGTCGCGAACTTCGGCAGCAAGGCCGCGCTGAAGGAGTGGGCGACGGGGGGATGACGGAGGCGGACAGGGGCTGGCGGGCCGGCCGCCGCCCCCTGTGGAACGGACGGAAACCTCGTGGCCGCCGGGCTCATGACGCCGGTATCGTCCGGGCTCCCCCGTACCTCCCCCGTCGAAAGCGGTGCGCATGTCCAGCCAGCCGGCGACCACGACCCTGTGGCGCCCCACCGGTCCCAAGGAGCTGGACCTGGTCCGGCAGTCGGGGTGGCACGCCTGGCCGCCCCGGCTGCCCGAGCAGCCGATCTTCTATCCGGTGCTCAACGAGGACTACGCGATCAGGATCGCGCGGGACTGGAACGTGAAGCACGACGGTGCCGGTTTCGTCACGCGCTTCGAGGTCGAGTCGGAGTTCCTGAGCCGGTACCCCGTCCAGCAGGTCGGCGGGCGGACCATCCTGGAGTTGTGGGTGCCGGCCGAGGAACTCGACGAGTTCAACGCCCACATCGTCGGAGAGATCCGGCTGACCCATGAGTTCTCCCACCGTGAAGCACCGGTTCCGGAGGGCGAAGGACCCGTCGCAGGTGAACCTGCGGCAGGTGCACCTCATACATGAGGAGCTGTTCGACGAGCTGTGTGAGAGCGGCTTCACCGTCGCTCCCGGGGAGCTCGGGGAGAACGTCAGCACCCGGGGTGTCGATCTGCTGGGGCTGCCGGTGGGCACGCTGCTGCGTCTCGGGGACGAGGCCGTCGTGGAGATCACCGGTCCGCGCAATCCCTGCGCGCAGATCGACGACTTCCAGAAGGGGCTGCTCAAGCAGGTCGTAAGGAGGGACCAGGACGGCGGCGGCGTCGTCCACGAGTCCGGGGTCATGAGCGTCGTACGGGCAGGCGGTGTGGTGCGGCCCGGGGACCCCGTCGAGGTCGAGTTGCCGGTCGGGCCGCACCTTGCGCTGCGGAGCGTCTGACGTTACGCGCGGAAGTCCGCGGAGCGCTCCCGGGGCGCCTCCGCCAGCGCCTTGGTCACCTCGTCCACGCCCTTCTGGAGGCCGTAGACCGGGGTGCCGGGCTGCTGGCGCCAGGAGTCGTCGAGGCCGCCCGTGTCGACCGTGTCGAAGCCGAGTTCGTCGATGAGCTCACGTACGACCCGCTTGGCGGCCTCGTCGTCACCGGCCACCGGCAGCGCCAGTCGGTCGGGGGCGCCGGCCGGACGGTGCCGGTCCAGGATGTCCTGGGCGTACGTGCCGTTGAACGCCTTGACTACGGTGTGGCCGATCTGCCGGGCCGTCCAGCCGCTCTCGGTCAGGCCCTCGTCCTCGATCGCGGCGATCCTGCCGTCGCGCTGCTGGGGGTAGTAGTTGCCGGTGTCGATGACGGCGACGCCCTCGGCGGCCTGGTCCACAAGCCCGTGCGGCAGGTTCGGGACGGCCTTCAGGGGAACCGTGACGACGACGACCTCGGCGTCGCGCGCCGCGTCCTCGACCTTGACGGGGGTCGCCCCGGTTTCCTCGGCGAGTGCGCTGAGGGTCCCCGGACCGCGGGAGTTCGCGACCGAGACGTCGTGTCCGAGGGCGGTGAGCCGTCGGGTGAGGTTGCCGCCGATGTTGCCCGCTCCGATGATGCCGATCTTCATGATGGACAGGCCCTTCCGGGGTTGACGCCACTGGACTGACGGTGATCGTCAACCGTGGTACCCACGCACCTATTCCGGGACGTAAGGCGTTCGGGTGACGGGCCGCCGCAACAGGGCCGGCGTCTCCTCCAGCTCTCCTCGGAACACCGTCCCCGCCGTGTCCGCGTCCCCGTCCGCGACGGCCACCAGGTCCAGCATCTCGATCAGGCCCTCCCGCAGCGCGGGCACGAACTCCCCGAAGAGGTCGGTGAGTACGGGGTTGCGGGCAGAGGCGACCACGGCCGCGCACCGCGCGCACGGCATGACGAAGGGGCGCCCGCCGGATGGTCGGCGGGCGCCCCTGTGTCCGGGTCACCTGTTCAGGGGCCGGGTCACTTGTTCAGGTGGGTCCAGAACTCGTCGAACGAGAGGACCTTGTCCCCGTTGAGGTCGCGGGTGGCGATGATGGCCTCCGCCACCGACTCGGTGACGTTCCAGTCGCCGCCCTGGGCGAGGGCGCTCTTGAACTCGGCCGCGGTGATGAAACCGTCACCGTCCGTATCGATCCGCTCGAACTGCTTGCGTGCTTCCTCGATGTCCGCCACCGATCCGCCCCTTCGTAGTGCATTACCGCTGTATTGACGGAGGTCAGATTAACGGTCCGCGCCGGCCCTCAGTGCGGCGACCACCCAGCCGAACTCCGCACGGTGCGCGGACGGGGTCCCCGCGCCCTTCACCGTGGACAGCAACTCCCGGTACCGGGCGAGCCGGTCGTTGGACGCCGACTCCATGCGTGCGAGTACGGCGGCCGGGTCGCCGTCCCCCAGCACCTCCCGCAGAAGCGCCGCCGCCTCCGGCGACTCGGGGGCGATTCCCCGGGCGCGGGCCTCGGTCGCCAACCGGAGCATGCGCATGGGGAACCACAAGGATCGCCCGGCGGCCGCGGCGCGGTCCTGGTCGGCCGCGTTGAACTCGACCACCTCGCGCATCTGCGCCCGGAACTCCGGATCCTGGACCATCTCCGCCAGCTCCACCCAGGCGTCCACCTGCTCGGGGGTCGGCTCCTCGGGCAGGTCCACCGCGGTGGAGCGCATCCGCTCCTGGATGGCCGGATCCACGGAGTCGAGCCCGTGGAACAGCTCCTCCACGAACTCCTCCATGATCCGTTTCCGTTCGGCGGCCGACAGCCGCGCCAGCTTGTTCATGAGCGTCATCTCCTCCGCGGTCGAACCGCGTCGCGCCACGGACGACAGCACCGCCCTCGTCACCTTCAGCGAGCTGATCTGCGCGTCCAGCGCCGTCACATGGGCGGCGGCCACCTCCGCGACCGTCGTCTCGCCGGCCAGCACCTTGCGTACGTCGTCCAGACCGAGCCCCAGTTCGCGCAGGGTGCGGATCAGTTCGAGACGGGCCACGGACGCGGCGTCGTACAGCCGGTAGCCGCCCGAGGAGCGGGCCACCGGGGGCAGGGCGCCCTCGTCCGACCAGTAGCGGATGGTGCGCACGGTCAGTCCGGTGGCCCGGGCCAGCTCGCCGATGGTGAGAAGTCCGGTGCCGTCGTCGATCATGTCTGCGAGTCTGGGCCTTCCAGTGGGTGGAGACTCAAGGAGCACGGTGGTGGAGACTCTTCGGGACATTCTCGACGCGGCGGCCCGGGGCGTCTTCCCTCCGTCCGACGGCCGTACGACCGTCGTGCCGCAGGCGTCCGACCGGGACGCGGGCGTGCTCGCCTTCACCGCGCACGCGGTGGTCTTCACCGACGAGGATCCGCGGTGGGTGTACGACACGCTGGCCGCCGTGCCGTACGACGCCCTCGCGGCGCCGATGAACGCCCGTTTCCTGGCTGCTTTCCTGGAGCGGACGGGGCGTACGTCCGAGACGATCGACGCGATGCTCGTGGGCTCTCCCCTGCCGGGCGAGCCGGCGCTCCCGCTGAAGGAGGTCACGGACGGCGAGCATCCGCGGATCGTGTACGCCCGTAGGCGCCGCGACGACGTGCGCGCGTGGACGACGGAGGGCGGTGTGCTGGTGCTGGGGCGAGGGATCGCGGGGCGGCTCGAGGTCTCCGTCGAGGTGGACGAAGGAGTACGGCACCGAGGGCTGGGCCGGGCCCTGGTGACGGCGGCCCGGCAGCTCGCCCCGGAGCCGCTGTGGGCCCAGGTCGCGCCCGGGAACGCCCGCAGCATGCGGGCGTTCCAGGCGGCCGGTTACCGTCCCGTGGGCTCGGAGGCGCTGTTCATCGCCGGATAGGCGTCAGT
Organism: Streptomyces olivochromogenes; assembly: GCF_001514115.1. Lineage (GTDB taxonomy): Bacteria > Actinomycetota > Actinomycetes > Streptomycetales > Streptomycetaceae > Streptomyces > Streptomyces olivochromogenes. The sequence goes on along the minus strand of NZ_KQ948457.1, from coordinate 34,285 downwards.
GCCAGGGCTCGTAGTACGGGTTGCTCTCGCAGTCGCTCATGATCTCGGTCTTGGTCTTCTTGTCGACCGGGCAGACACCGATGACGTACTGGCGCGCGATACCGCCGGGGAAGGCCACCTCGACCTGGTCGGCCCACTTGTGGGTGTCACCGATGGTCTTGTTGACGTCGACACCGCCGGGCGCGTCGATGTAGTAGTTGAAGCCCGACTTGTACCAGGTCTTGTACAGGTCGTGGTCGTACGTCGTCGACACGTACGGCGAGGGCTGGTTGACCAGGACGTACTGCTCGATGTCGTACTGCCCGTTGATGACGTCCTTGGGGTAGAAGCCCTGCTCGAAGACGGTGGCGGGGCCCCGGCTGTCGCTGCGGTACAGCGTGCCGCAGGTCTTGCGCCAGACCGGCTCGGGGGTGATGCGGTCGACCTGCACGCGGTGGTCGGCGGCGGCCTTGACCGGGTCGTCGAACTGGGGGCAGGTGGGCGCGACGGACTTGGCGAGCGGGGCGGCCGGGGTCGCGGGGAGAGTCGCGGCGGAGGTCGCGAAGACCGCCGAGAGGGAGACGACGGCGGCGGCGGCCCGCCGCCGCAGGCGAGTTGTGATCATGGGGAGCACGATCTCGGTTCTGCGGCGGCGGGCCGGGGATCTTCACCCGTACGGCGGCGTGTCACCGCCTTCGGGTCGGCCGGGCGCGGATCAGCGGAAGATGCCGGTGTGGCCGAGCGAGTAGCGGCCCGGCTGCGGGTAGACGGCCAGGCCGTGCGGGCCGCTGCCGACCGGGATGCGGGCCAGCTGGACGCCGGTGCGGGTGTCGATGGCGTACACCTCGGAGTTGTAGCGGCCCGACAGCCACAGGACCTTGCCGTCGGCGGAGACGCCGCCCATGTCGGGGCTGCCGCCGTGCGGCAGGCGCCACTTCTTGGTCAGACCGTTCTGGGCGAAGTCGAAGACGGAGATGGTGCCCTCACCCCGGTTGGAGATGTACATCTCGCGCGAGTCACGGCTGACGTAAAGCCCGTGGCAGCCCTTGCCGGTCGGGAGGAAGGTCGGCTTCGTGAACTTGTCCCCGTCGAGGACCCACACGCCGTTGGCCACCATGTCGGCGATGTAGAACCGCTTGCCGTCGGGAGAGATCTTGACGTCCTGCGGCATGGCGCCGCGGAAGGGCAGCTTCTCCTGGGCGATCACCTTCATCCGCGCGGTGTCGACCTTCAGCAGCTCGCCGCTGAACTCGCAGGACACGATGAAATAGCGGCCGTCGGGGGAGAAGTCGGCGTGGTTGACGCCGTAACAGCTGACGGGCTCGGTCCGCACGCGCTGCATGGTGTGCGCGTCGCGGAAGACCAGCTCGCGGTCGAGGGAGGCCATGACGATCGCGTACTTGCCGTCGGGCGTGAAGTACAGGTTGTACGGGTCGTGCACGTCGACGGTCTTGCCCGCCTTGCCGGTCCTCGGGTCGATGGGGGTGAGGGTGTTGCCCCGGTCGTTGTTGACCCAGAGCGTCTTCATGTCCCAGGAGGGGACGACGTGCTGGGGCTGGGCGCCGACCCGGATCGTCTCGATGACCGTGTACGTCTTCGGGTCGATCACGGAGACCGTGTTGGAGTTGGTGTTGGGGACGTACACGCGGGACGGGAAGTCCTTGACGACCGGCGAGAGCTTGTTCGGCCGGTCGGCGGCGTAGACGTCCCTCGGGTCGAGCACGGGCGGCATGCCGGGCAGGCCGTCGGCCTGCTTCGGCTGGGCCGGTTTGACGGCGGCCTGGGTGCCGACGGCCTCGTGCGCGGTGTTCTTGGACTCGCCGTCGCAGCCCGGAAGTACGGCGAGCGCGGCGAGTACCGCGCCCGCGAGCAGGGCGCGCTTCGTGAGGTTGCGGTTGCGGTGCATCAGCTCAGCAGCTCCGTGGTGGTGACCGCGCGCAGACCGCGGCGGCCGAGTTCTTCCAGGACGGCGGGGAGCGCGGCGACCGTGTCCGCGTACCCGAAGTGCAGGCTCACCACCGATCCGTCGCGGACCCCGCCGATGACCTGGCGGGTGACGGCGGGGGCGCCCGGCGAGGTGTAGTCGAGCGAGTCGACGTCGTAGGAGAGGACGTGCGGGTAGCCCACACGGCGGGCCACGCCCGCCACGAGGGCGGAGGCGGTCGGGGTGCGGGAGGGCCTGAACCAGGTGCCGATGGACCCGGTCAGCCGCCGCAGCCGGTCCGCGCAGCCGCGGATCTCGGCCTCCGCGTCCGCCTCGGACATCGCGTTGATGGCGAGATGGCGCAGGGTGTGGTTGCCGAGGTCGTGGCCGCCGTCGAGGATGCGGCGGGCGATGTCGGGGTGCTCGTCGAGCCAGCTGCCCACCGCGAGCACGGTGACGCGGGCGCCGGCTTTCTCCGCCTCGCCGAGCAGTGCCTTGGCGACGGCCGGGTCGCCCTGGCCGTGGAAGGTGAGGGCGACCCGGGGGCGGTCGCGGGGGCCGTGGGTGATCTCGGCGGGCTGCCGCGGGAAGCGGCGGGGCGCGGGCGCGGCGGCGGGCTTGGCGGAGAGGTTCGCGGAGGGGGAGGGAGAGAGGGCCGTGCGGGACACGGCGACCGGGTGGGCGACGACGCCGGTCGTGGAACACCCCGCGGCGAGTGTCCCGGCGGCGAGCGCGACACCCGACCGCAGCGCCGCACGCCGATCCGGAACCGTACGAGGATCCGGCGCCGCACGCGCGACGCTTCCGTCGGAGCTTCCGTCGGGGCAGCCGTCGGAGCCTGCGTCGGGGGACGGCTGAGGGGGACGAGCGGACGTGATCACCCGCACCATTTAAGGGTGCAATGGTAAGAAAACGTGCGATTGGTCCGATTAGTGACGGTGCGGGTCGCGGTGCGGGCCCCGGGGGCGAGCGGTCAGCGGTCGGCGACACGCATCTCGAACCAGGTGGTCTTGCCGCGGGGCAGGAGGTCGACTCCCCAGCGGTCGGAGAGCTTGTCGACGAGAAAGAGACCGCGGCCGCTCAGGTCCATCTCCTGGACCGGCATCAGACAGGGAAGACCGCGGGAGGGGTCACGGACCTCGACGCGGATCCAGCCCCGGCGGCGCCGCATCCGAAGTCCGAAGACGCGGGCGCCCGTGTGCCGTACGGCATTGCCGACGAGTTCGGACACCAGTAACACGGCGTCCTCGGTCATCTTCGGGGAGAGCCCCCAGTGCCGCAGGACGATGACCTGGGTGAGGCGTCGCGCGGTGGCGGCGGACTCGGGGCGGGACGGCAACGGGACCTCGCCCTCCGTCGGATTGCCGAACAACTCGAGCGCCTTGAGCGCCCGCTCGTCCTCGACCGCAGGCGACCAGCGCGCCGCGGTCGCACTCCCGTGCCGCCGCGGCTGTTCCATACCCTCCAGCCCCGCCATGCCCCCCATCATGGCCGCACAGAGCCCGCTTCGGGGCCGTTCCGGAGGAATACGCCCCCCGGAACCGCCCATTCCACAACATCCTATCGGCATATGCCCCAGGCAGTTCGGGGCTCGTCGGGGCCCAACTGACCTGCCAGAATGCCCCAGTTGGCGGCAATCGCCAGCCGCCCCCGACAAGGCAGGCTTAAGGTTGCCTTAAGCCTGGCATAAACCAGCCCTTCGGGGGACACCGGATAAGACATCGCGTCAACTGCAAGGGGATCAGAGGAACTTCGCCTTCCCCGGCCCCTCCTCCACGAAGCTGCGCATGCCGCGCTCGCGGTCCTCGGTCGCGAACAGCCCCGCGAACCAGTTCCGTTCCATCGCGAGCCCCGTCTCCAGATCGGTCTCCAGACCCATGTCGATGGACTCCTTGGCGGCGCGCAGCGCGAGCGCGGGACCCTGCGCCAGCTTCGCGGCCCACGCGTGCGCCTGGGCGTACACCTCGTCGGCCGGGACGACCCGGTCCACGAGACCGAGCGACAGCGCCTCGTCGGCCTTCACCATCCGCCCCGTGAAGATGAGGTCCTTCGCCTTGGAGGGGCCGATGAGGCGAGACAGGCGCTGGGTGCCGCCGGCGCCCGGGATCAGGCCAAGGAGGATCTCCGGCTGGCCGAGCTTGGCGTTGTCCGCGGCGATACGGAAGTCCGCGCAGAGCGCCAACTCGCAGCCACCGCCCAGCGCGTACCCGGTGACGGCGGCGACGACCGGCTTGGGGATACGGGCCACGGCACTGAAGGAGTCCTGCAGGCCACGGGACCGCACGACCATCGCCGCGTGGTCCATGGCCTGCATCTCCTTGATGTCCGCGCCCGCCGCGAACACCTTCTCGCCGCCGTAGATGACCACGGCGCGCACGTCCTCGCGGCGCGTGGCCTCCTCGGCGAGCTCCTTGAGCCGGTCCTGTGTGGCGACGTCCAGCGCGTTCATGGGCGGGCGGTCCAGGCGGAGGGTGCCGACGCCTTCGGCCACTTCGAGATGCACAGTCATGAGGGCAGGTTAACGGGGACTAACGACAACGGGCCCGGTGTACTCGGTCACAGAGGTGACCGGACACAGCGGGCCCGTCGAGGCGAAACGGTCAGGCGGTCCAGGCCGACCAGGACATGTTCCAGCCGTTGAGGCCGTTGTCCGGGGCGACCGTCTTGTCGTGGGAGTTCTTCACGATCACCACGTCACCGGTGATGGAGTGGTCGAAGAACCAGGCGGCGGGCGCGCTGCGGTCGCCGCCGCCGCGCACGTCGCGCAGGCCCACGCAGCCGTGGCTGGCGTTGTAGTTGCCGAAGGCGTCGCCGCCCCAGTAGTTGCCGTGGATGAAGGTGCCGGAGTCGGTCAGGCGCTGGGCGTCGGGCACGTCCTTGATGTCGTACTCGCCGCCGTAGCCGACCGTCTCACCGTTCATACGGGTCACCCGGAGCTGCTCACTGATGACCATCTGGCCGTTCCAGGTGTCGTAGCCCGGCTTGCCCGTGGTGATCGCGATGGTCTTGATGACCTTGCCGTCGCGCTTGACGACCATCTTGTGGGTCTTGGCGTCGACCGTGGAGACCTGGCTGCGGCCGATCGTGAAGGTCACGGTCTTGGCCTGCTTGCCGTAGACGCCGGGCCGGCCCTCGACGCCGTCGAGGTTGAGGGTGACGGTGACCTTCGTACCGGCCTTCCAGTACTGCTCGGGACGGAAGTCGAGGCGGTCGTTGCCGAACCAGTGGCCCTGGACGTCGACGGCCGGCTCGGTCTTGATCTTGATGGCCTTCTCGACGGCGTCCGGGTGTGTGATGCCCCGGGTGAAGCGGACCGAGAAGGGCATGCCGACGCCGACCTTGGAACCGTCCTCGGGCGTGAACATGCCGACGAAGGTGTTCTTCGGGGTCAGCGTGGTGAAGGCGGACTCCTCGGCGGCCTCACGGCCGTCGGCGTCCTTGGCCACCGCGTGGACCTTGTACTTGGTGGCGGAGGCGAGGTGGGTCGAGGGCGTCCAGGTGGCGCCCCCGCCGGTTATCGCGCCGTCGACCGCGTTGCCCTTGCCGTCCTTGACCGTGACCTCGGTCAGCTTGCCCTTGGCCGCGGAGACCTTGAGGGCCCCGCTGGTGGCCACGCCGTTCGTGCCGTCCTTCGGGGCGATGGTCACCACGGCCTGCGAGACCTTGGTGTCGGCCTTGGTGGAGCTGCCCGTGCTCTTGCCCTTGCCGTTCCCGGACCCGGAGTCCGAGTCCCCTCCCCCGCCGCACGCGGTCACGGCGAGCAGCAGTACGCCCAGCAGCAGCGCCAGGATCCCCTTGCTCCCCCGTGCCCGCGTTCCAACCGACGCCCCCGATATCGGTCGCCCGTTCAAGTCTGTTCTCCCCTCGCACGGCCTGATCAGGCCCGCACCCCAGCGCGTCGCCGCGCGTATCGCGCTAATTAATCACACGGCTCTGAGAGATGGCTCCCCGGGATTGTCACCGTTCAGTCCCAAGTTCGGCCGTGTGGGGGCGCGCTGGAGTCCCCTGCCCTAACGACACGTACGTACCCCTTTGACCGGGCTGCTTCGCCGGGCTACTTCACCGCGCTGCCCGCCTTCCACTGCTTCCAGTCCATGTTCCAGCCTCCGAGGCCGTTGTCGGGCGCGACTTCCCTGTCGTCGCTGTTGACGACCTCGATGACGTCGCCGATGAGACTGCGGTCGAAGAACCAGCCCGCGGGGGTGTCGGAGCTGCCGCCCTTCACGTCCTGGAGACCGACGCAGCCGTGGCTGACGTTGCTGTTGCCGAAGACGCCCGAGGCCCAGTAGTTCCCGTGCACGAAGGTCCCGGAGTCGGTGAGGCGCATCGCGTGCGGGACGTCCGGGATGTCGTACTCGCCGCCGAAGCCGACCGTGCGGCTGTTCATCCGGGTCACGTCCAGCATCTCCATGACGACCATCTTCCCGTTGTACGTCGTCCTCTTGGGGGCGCCCGCCGTGATCGGCACCGTGGCGAGGAGGTCGCCGTCGCGGCGTACCTCCATGGTGTGCGCGGCGGCGTCGACCAGCGAGACCTGGCTGCGTCCGATGGTGAACGAGAAGGTCCTGTACTGGAGTCCGTAGACGCCCTTCGCCCCCTCGACGTCGCGCAGCCGCAGCCCGACGGTGACCTTCGTGCCCGGTTTCCAGTACTTCTCGGGCCGGAAGTCGAGGCGGCTCTTGCCGAACCAGTGCGGGCGGACCTGCACCGCGGGGCTGGCCTCGATGTGGATCGCGCGCTCGACGGCGGACCGGTTCTCGATCTCCCGGTTGAACGCCAGGGAGACGATCATGCCGGTGCCGACGGTGGAGCGGTTCTCCGGCGTCACGTATCCGATGAACCGCTCCTCGGGGACGTACGTCGTGAACGTCGTGTGCCGCGCCGAGCGCCGCCCGTGCCCGTCGAGGGCCACCACGTCCACGGTGTACTTGGCGGCGAGCGCGAGCAACGGATCGTCGGGGGCCCAGGTCAGGCCGTCGGCGGAGATGCGCCCGGGCACCGCGGACTCCTGCGCGTCCTGGTCCTTGACGACCTGCACGGACTCCAGACGCCCGTCGGGCACCCGCACCCGCAGCGCCTGTCGCGGGCGTACGCCCTTGCTGTTGTCGTCGGGAGAGATCCGGATGACGTCCTCGGCGGCGGGGGGTTTGCCGAGCACCTCCTCCATCCCGTGCGAGGTGCAGCCGGCGGCTCCGGCGAGCAGGCCGGCCCAGGTCAGTACGGCGGCCAGTGCGGCCCCTGCGTGCCGCGCGCGTGTCTGTTCGTGCTTCACAGCGGGCCCAACGAGTGTGCACCTCTGGGGAAACGTGAGTGCGAGCCAAGCGCTGGGCAGAACAGTGGGGAGGACGACGAAGGGGAGCCGCGGCCGGGACGCCGCACGCTCCTCTTCCGGTCGTCCACCGAGCCGCAGGAGGCTGAACGGTGTCGAGCGCAGCCGAGCAGGAGGCAGTGCCGGAGGGGCGGGCCACGGGCGAGAAGCTGCCCACGCAGTCGTCCCCCGTGCTGAACGGCGCCCAGCGGGCGCCGTCGCCCGCCGTGTCCGTGTGGCCGGGCGCCCCGACCCCGCTCGGGGCGCGCTTCCGCGTCGGCCCCGACGGCGCCGCGGGCACCAACTTCGCCCTGTGGGCGGGCGGGGCGGAGGCCGTCGACCTCTGTCTCTTCGACGAGCGGGACGGCGAGGTCCACGAGACGCGTGTACCGCTCTTTGAGCTGACCCACGAGATCTGGCACGGCTTCGTCCCCGGCGTGCTGCCCGGCCGCCGCTACGGCTACCGCGTGCACGGCCGCTGGGACCCGTGGACCGGCGCCCGTTGGAACCCGGCGAAGCTGCTTCTCGACCCGTACGCCCGTGCGGTGGACGGCGACTTCAGTCTGCCGCCCGAGGTGTACGGGCATGTCCGGGACTGGCCCCAGCAGCAGGTCGCGGACACCGTGCGCGACGACCGGGACTCGGCGCCGTACGTCCCCAAGGGCGTCGTCGTCCACGATGACGACGACTGGTCGGACGACCACCGCCCGAAGACCCCGTGGGCGGACTCGGTGATCTACGAGCTGCACGTGCGCGGTTTCACCCGGCTGCACCCCGGGATCCCGGAGGAACTGCGCGGGACCTACGCCGGGCTCGCGCACCCCGCGGCGATCGAGCACCTGGTCGGGCTGGGCGTCACGGCTGTGGAACTCCTGCCCGTCCACCAGTTCGCCCACGAGGACCACCTCCTGCGGCGCGGCATGAAGAACTACTGGGGCTACAACTCGATCGGCTACTTCGCCCCGCACGCGGGCTACGCGTCCTCCGGGACGACGGGGCAGCAGGTCGGTGAGTTCAAGCGGATGGTGCGGGCGCTGCACGCGGCCGGTATCGAGGTGATCCTCGACGTGGTCTACAACCACACGGCGGAGGCCGGCGAACTGGGCCCGATGCTGTCCCTGCGCGGCATAGACAACCGGGGGTACTACCGGCTCCAGTCCGATGCCCGCCGGTACGCCGACTACACGGGCTGCGGCAACACGCTGCACGTGGTGCAGCCGCACGTCCTGCGCCTGATCACGGACTCGCTGCGGTACTGGGTGACGGAGATGGGGGTGGACGGCTTCCGCTTCGACCTGGCGGCGGCGCTGGCCCGCTCGATGCACGACGTCGACATGCTCTCCCCCTTCCTCGCGGTCATCGCCCAGGACCCGGTCCTGCGTCGGGTGAAGCTGATCGCCGAACCGTGGGACGTCGGTTCCGGCGGCTACCAGGTGGGCGCCTTCCCACCCCTGTGGACGGAGTGGAACGACCGCTATCGCAACGCCGTCCGGGACTTCTGGCGGGGCGCGCTGCCGGACGTACGGGACCTGGGGTACCGCCTCTCGGGGTCGAGCGACCTGTACGCGTGGGGCGGGCGGCGCCCCTATGCCTCGGTGAACTTCGTGACCGCCCACGACGGCTTCACGCTGCGCGACCTCGTCTCCTACGAGCGCAAGCACAACGAGGCCAACGGGGAGGGGAACCGGGACGGCACGAACGACAACCGTGCCTGGAACTGCGGGGCGGAGGGGGAGACGGACGAGGAGCGGGTACGGGGGTTGCGGCGGCGCCAGTTGCGGAACCTGCTGACGACGTTGTTGCTGTCCACCGGGGTGCCGATGCTCGTCGCGGGGGACGAGTTCGGGCGCACCCAGCGCGGCAACAACAACGCGTACTGCCAGGACAACGAGATCAGCTGGGTCGACTGGAGCCTGCTGGAGGAACCGGGCTGGCGGGCGCTGTTCGACCTGACATCCCGGCTGATCTCCCTCCGGCACCAGCACCCCGTGCTGCGGCGCCGGGCGTTCTTCTCCGGGCGGGCCCATTCGGTGGACGGGTTGCGGGACCTGGCGTGGTTCACTCCGCGCGGGGCGGAGATGACGGAACGGGACTGGTACGCGCCGGCCGCCACGCTGGGGATGTACCTCTCCGGCCGGGACATCCCCGGACGCGATGCCCGCGGAGCGCCGGTCGTGGACGACAGCTTCCTCGCGGTGCTGCACGCCGGGGACCGTCCGGTGAGCTTCGTCCTGCCGGGACCTCCGTGGGCCTCGCGCTACGAACTCGTGGTCGACACCTCGACGGAGGATCAGGCGCGGGCGCCGGGCGTGATCCACCGGGCGGGCGGCACGGTCACCGTGCCGGCGCGTGCGGTGCTGTTGCTACGGGTGGTGGGCTGAGGCTTTCGGGGGCGCGGGGATTCGGGGCGAGGCCCCGCCTCAGGTGCCTTCAGCCCAGGATGCCCCGGTCGTAGGCGACCGCCACCGCCGCCGCGCGGTCGTTGACGCCCAGCTTGGCGTACAGGTGGGTGAGGTGGGTCTTGACCGTGGCCTCGCTGATGAACAGGACCCGGGCGATCTCACGGTTCGAGGTGCCCTTGGCGACCAGCGCCAGGACCTCGCGCTCGCGGGCCGACAGGGAGTCCTGGGTCGAGGCGGGCGCGCGGACCGCCGAGACCAGGCGGGAGGCGACCGCCGGGGAGAGCACCGTGCGGCCCTGCGCTGCCGCACGGACGGCGGTGAAGAGCTCCTCCCGCGGGGCGTCCTTCAGCAGATAGCCCGTCGCGCCCGCCTCGATCGCGGGGAGGGTGTCGGAGTCGGTGTCGTAGGTGGTCAGGACGAGCACCTTGGCGCGGGCGCCGCGGCGGGTGAGTTCCGCGATGGCCTCGACTCCGTTGCCGCCGGGCATGCGAAGGTCCATCAGGACGACGTCCGGGTCGAGCGAGGCGGCGAGGGCGACGGCCTCGACTCCGTTCGCGGCCTCGCCGAGGACCGTGAATCCCGGCGCGGACTCGAACATGCCGCGCAGACCGTCCCGTACGACGGGATGGTCGTCGACGATCAGCAGGGTGATCACAGCGTCATCGGTCACGTCATCGGTCATCGCGGACCAACGGTACGCGAGCCGAGACCGCCGTGCCGTGCCCCGGCTCCGCCTCGATGGTGAGGGTGCCTGCGATGCGTTCGGCGCGGGCGCGCATGCCGTCGAGGCCGAACCCGCCGGCGCGAGTGCGCTCGGGAAGCGCGAGAGGGTCGAAGCCCTGTCCGTCGTCGCGGATGTCGAGGATGACCTCGTCCCCCAGGAAGGAGAGGGTGACGCCGAGGCGGGTGGCGTGCGCGTGCCGGGCGGCGTTGGACAGGGCCTCCTGGACGATCCGCAGGAGGGTCGCCGCGATCTCGTCGTGGAGTTGCTCGGCCGTGCCCGTCACGGTGAACTCGGCACGTATGCCGGTTCGTTCGGCCCATTCGGCCACCGTCTTCTTCAGCGCCTCCGGCAGACCGTCGTCCGCCAGCGCCACCGGAGCCAGGTTGTGCACGGAGCGGCGGGCCTCGCCGAGGCTGTGTCTGGCGAGCCCGGAGGCGCGTTCGAGGTGGGTGTGGGCAGTGGTCAAGTCGGTTGCTCCGGCCACGACTTGTAGCTGGGCGATGATGCCTGTCAGGCCCTGGGCGATCGTGTCGTGGATCTCGGCGGCCAGCCGGCGGCGTTCGTCGGCGACGCCCGCTTCCCTCGCCTGGACCAGGAGTTGGGCGTGCAGGGCGGCGTTCTCGTCGAGGGCCTGTTGCAGGGCGGCGTTGGTGCGTTCGAGTTCGGTGATGGTCTCGGTGCGCTCGCGGGAGCGCTGGGCCTCCTGCTGGGTGAGATGGGCGACCACCATCTGCAGGCCGGAGTTGGCGACCACGAGCGCGGCGAAGAGGATCCACTGCACGCCACTCCCGAACGGCAGCCCGCCGGCCTGCGCACCTGCCACGGTGACCGCGCTCGCGAACAGTCCGAGCCGCTGCCACCTGCCCGGGATCAGCTCGTCGGCGTCCATGTAGCCGGCGGCGGCGTAGAACGCGAAGAACGGGTCGATCCAGGTGAGGGCGAAGCCGATGGCCCAGCGGACGACGTAGTACGCCGTCCCTGCCCGGGACGGGATCCGGCCGCGGCCGGACCGCCGGGAACGGGTGCCGTGCCACCACAGCTGGAGGGCGACCGCGGCGGCGACCAGGGTCCAGCCGGCGTACCACTGGGCGGAACGGTCCGTCAGGCCGGTGGAGGCGACCGCGAGGACGACACCGATGCCGAGCAGCCCGTACGGCCCCCAGACGTGCAGCTGCTCCCAGCGCCGGTCGATCCGCCGGTCCGTGGTGGTCATCTCCCCAGTCTGCACGGCCCGTCCCCTACTCCCAGCGGAACCAGCGCGAGGCACCGGCCGTCAGCAGCACGGTCCAGGCCACCAGCACCGCCAGGTGCGCCCAGCCCGGCCAGTCGCCCGCCGCCGCCCGGTTCAGGGCCTGCGCGGCGGCGCCGAACGGGGTGTAGCCGATGACTCGGGCGAGTCCGTCCGGCATGGCCTGCACCGGCAGCCACACGCCCGCGCAGAACATCATCGGGAAGAACACCGCCGACCCGATCGCGCCCGCGATCTTCGTCGTCCGGGACAGCGCGGAGACCACGGCGCCGAGCGCGAGCGCGGCCAGGATCGCGAGGAGCAGGGCGATGAGATAGCCGTACGGCTGCTCGGGCAGTCGTACGTCGAAGGCGAGTCGGCCCACCGCGAGCGCGCACAGGGCCGAGACGAGCGCCGCCGCGCCGTAGACCAGCATCTGCGCGGACAGCAGGGCGGACGGGCGTACCGGAGTGGTGGACATGCGGCGCAGGATGCCGCGCTCGCGGTAGCCGGTGATGTTCTGCGGCATCGACTGCAGCGCGCCGACGATCATGCCGAGGAGTACGGCGACCGGGACGTACACGTCGACCGTGCGCAGGCCGCCCAGGTCGGCGTGGTGCCGGCGGAAGGACGGGATGGAACCCAGGATCACCAGCAGCAGGGTGGGAAACGCCAGGATCCAGAAGAGAGCGCCGGGTTCGCGGCGGAAGAGGCGCAGCTCGGTGCGCAGGACCGCGGTGTTCATGAGGTGACCTCCGTCAGGTCCAGGAACGCGTCGTCCAACGTGGCGTCGGACACGCGGAGTTGGTGGGCGGTGATGTGGCCACGGGCGAGCAGGGTGATGACCGCGTTGACGGTCTCGTCGGTGCCGGACAGCGTGATCCTGCCGTCCTTGTGCTCGACCGACGCGAGCGCGGGCAGCGCGTTCAGGTCACCCTCGTCCAGCGGCGCGGACGGCGTGAAGCTGATGACGGTGGAGCCCGCCGAGCGCCGGATCAGCCCTGACGGGGTGTCCAGAGCGGCCACCCGGCCCTTGTCGATCACGGCGATCCGGTCGCACAGGCGCTGCGCCTCCTCCATGAAGTGCGTGACGAGCAGGACGGTGACCCCGCTCGCCCGGACGTCCTCGATGAGCTGCCAGGTGTCGCGGCGGGCGCGCGGGTCGAGCCCGGTGGTCAGTTCGTCGAGGACGACGACCCGGGGGCCGCCGATGAGGGCGAGCGCGATGAACAGGCGCTGCTTCTGGCCGCCGGAGAGCTTCGCGAAGCGGGTGGTGAGCTTGGCGGTCAGGCCGAGGCGTTCGGCGAGGGGCCGCCAGTCGGCGGGGTGCGGATAGAAGGCCGCGTACAGCTCCAGGGCCTCGCGGACGGTGAGCTTGGCCTGGAGCTCGCTCTCCTGGAGCTGGGCACCGAGGACGCGGGCGACCTGTTCGTGGTCGGCGACGGGGTCGAGCCCGGCGACCCGGACGCGGCCCGCGTCGGGGATCCGCAGGCCCTCGACGCACTCGACGGTGGTGGTCTTGCCGGCGCCGTTCGGGCCGAGGATCCCGAAGATCTCGCCCTCCTCGACGGCGAAGGAGACACCGTCGACGACGGGCCGGCCGCCGTAGGACTTGCGCAGTCCGGTGACTTCGATGACTGACATGCCACGAGGATCCCGGCGGGACGGGAGCGGGCACATCGTCCATCGCGCTCGAAGCGGCATCAGCCGATCGGTTGATGCGGCGATACGACCGAGCCCCGGGCCCGGGCGGCCCGGACCCGGGTCCGTGGAACGATTCAGGTCGGGCCAAAACTCGGTGGGCTCTGTCAGTGCCGAACCGTAGGCTCGGTCCTGATGTCCACTCCAGATGCGGTGACCCCGGGCCGAGCCGACCATTCGACCGTACGCAGCCTGCTGCGCCTGTGGCCGTACGTGCGGCCGGTGCGCACGCGGCTGTTCAGTGCCGCCTTCGTCGCGGTCCTCGCCTCCTGTACGGGGCTGGTGTTCCCGCTCGTCCTGAAGTGGATGGTGGACGGTCCGGTGGCCGAGCGCGACGTGGCGGGCATCTGGCTCGGCGCGCTGTATCTGCTGCTGCTCGGTGTCGCGGAGGCGGTGCTGTTCGGGCTGCGGCGGTGGCTGGTGGCGCGGCCCCTGTCGGGGGTCGAGGCCGACATGCGGGCGGATCTGTACCGGCATCTGCAACGGCTCCCGGTCGCCTTCCACGACCGCTGGGCCTCCGGTCAGCTGCTGTCCCGGGGCACCACGGACCTGATGCTGGTGCGCCAGTTCCTCGCCTTCCCCCTGACGTTCCTGCTGGTCAACTCCGTGACGATCCTCATCGGCGTCATGATCATGCTGGCCCAGGAGTGGACCCTCGGCCTGGTGCTGCTCGCTCCCGCGGCACCTCTGATGGCGGTCTGCTGGCTCTTCGAGCGGCACTACTCGCTGGTGGCGCGGCGGGCCCAGGACCAGGTGGGCGATCTGACGACGGTCGTCGAGGAGAGCGTGCTCGGCATCCGCATCATCAAGGGCTTCGGGCGCCACCGCAGCCAGGCCCTCGCCTTCCGCGAGCTGTCCCGCACCCTGCGCGGCACGGAGCTGGCCAAGGCCCGCCTCCTCGCCGCCATCCTGGCGGTCATCGTCACCCTCCCCGAACTCGCCATCGGCGCCGCCCTCGTGCTCGGCACGGTCCAGGTCGCCGACGGCCGACTGTCCGCCGGCACGCTGGTGGCGTTCCTGTCCACGGCGCTGGCGCTGCGCTGGCCCGTCGAGTCCATCGGCTTCCTCCTCGCGATGAGCCAGGAGGCGGCGACGGCGACGGAGCGGTACTTCGAGGTGATGGACGAGCAGCCGGAGTCCACCGGGCCATCCGCGACCGCCAACGGTTCGTCCGCGGTCGCCGGCGGGAAGGGCGAGGGCGGACTCCGCTTCCACGGCGTCCGGTTCCGCTATCCCGACGCCCCGGCGGACGCGCCCCCCGTCCTCGACCGCATCGATCTGCACATCCGTCCGGGTGAGTCGATGGCCCTGGTCGGCGCGACCGGCACCGGGAAGACCACCCTCACCGCCCTCGTCCCACGGCTGCACGAGGTGACGGCCGGGCGGATCACACTGGACGGCGAGGACATCACGGCGATGCCCCGCGAGGAACTTCGCGCGCGCGTGGCCGTGGCCTTCGAGGAGCCCACCCTCTTCTCGGCCGGCGTCGGGGAGAACGTGCTCATGGGCGCCCCGGACACCGCCGGCGAAGCGGACCTGGACCGTGCCCTCGCCGTCGCCCAGGCCGACTTCGCGCACGCGCTCCCGCAGGGCACGCGGACCCAGGTCGGCGAGCAGGGCCTGAGCCTGTCCGGCGGCCAGCGCCAGCGTCTCGCCCTCGCGCGGGCCGTCGTCGGCCGCCCCGGCTTCCTCGTCCTCGACGACCCCCTGTCGGCGCTGGACGTCCACACGGAGGCCGCGGTCGAGGCCGCGCTGCGCCGCGTACTGGCGGAGACGACCGCGCTGATCGTGGCGCACCGCCCGTCCACGGTCCTGCTCGCCGACCGCGTCGCCCTGCTCTCCGGCGGCCGTATCACCGCGGTCGGCACCCACCACGAACTGCTGCGCAGCAACGCCGAGTACGCCCATCTGATGTCAGGTGACGAGGAGGCCGACCGATGACGGCGCCCACGACGACCGCGCCGAACAAGGAGCCGGACCGGGAACCGGGCAGGAAAGCGGGCAGGAAAGCGGGTACGCAACCCGACGGCGGGGTGCCCGGCAAGGACGGTACGGACGCGCAGGAGTCCCACACGCACCAGGACCCCTTCGACCGCGACGCCCTGCCCACTCCCCCGGGCGCCACCGCCGCGCTCCTGCGTTCCCTCCTCACCCCGCTCAGGGCCCGTGTGGTGGTGACGATGGTGCTGCTCCTGCTCCAGCAGGCCGCGATCCAGGCGGGCCCGCTGATCGTCGCGTACGCCATCGACCGTGCCGTACCGGCGTTCCGCGCGCACGACCACGGCCCGCTGATCGCGGTGGGGGTCGGCTATCTGCTGTGCGCACTGGCCGCCGGCGGGCTCCAGTACGCCTTCACCCAGGCGTCCGCCCGCGTCAACCAGGACGTGCTGCTCGACCTGCGCGGCCGGATCTTCCGCCACGCGCAGGCGCTCAGCATCGACTTCCACGAGCGCTACACCTCGGGCCGGCTGATCTCCCGCTCCACGACGGACGTCGAGTCGCTGCGTGAACTGCTCAGCGAGGGCCTGCAGGAGCTCATCACGGTGATCCTGTCCTTCGTCTACATCTCGGCGATGCTGCTCTGGCTGGACCTGGGCCTGGGCGCGGTGGCGGTGGCGTCCTTCGTGCCGCTCTATCTCCTCGTACGGCAGTACCGGCGCCGCGCGGGCCGTATCTACCGCCTGCGCTCGACCGCCATCGCCGCCGTCATCGTGAAGTTCGCGGAGACGATGAACGGGATCCGGCCGGTGCGCGCGTTCCGCCGCGAGGACGCCAACGACGCCGAGTTCCGGGTGCTCAACAAGCGCCACGAGCGCACCAACGGCGACGCCCTGCTGGAGATGGCCCGCTATGTCGTCGGCTCCCGGCTGGTCGCCAACACGGCGGTCGCGGGGATCGTGCTGTGGGGCGCGTACCGGGTGGCCGGGGGTTCGCTGGCGCTGGGCGTGCTGGCCGCCTCGGTGCTGTATCTACGCCGCCTGTACGACCCGATCGACCGGCTGGGCATGTTCCTCAACGCCTACCAGTCCGCGGCGGCCTCGCTGGAGAAGATCGCGGGCCTGCTGGCCCAGACGCCGTCCGTGCCCGAGCCGGCCGAACCGAGGCGGCTGCCCGCGCTCGCCTCCGCGCAGCCGGGCCGCGAGGTCGTCTTCGAGGACGTCCGCTTCGCCTACCGCACCGGCGGCGAGGTGCTGCCCACCTTCTCGCTCACGCTCCCCGCCGGGCAGACGGTGGCCGTGGTCGGCTCGACGGGCGCGGGCAAGTCGACGCTCGCCAAGCTGCTGGCCCGCTTCTACGACCCCACGGACGGCCGGGTCCTGCTCGACGGCGTCGACCTGCGCGAGCTGTCCGTGCCCGAGCTGCGGCGCGGGGTGGTGATGGTGACCCAGGAGGCCTTCCTGTTCTCCGGCACGGTCGCCGAGAACATCGCCATCGGCCGCTCCGACGCGAGCCGCGAGGAGATCGAGCGGGCCGCCAAGGCGATCGGCGCCCACGACTTCATCAGCGCGCTGCCCGAGGGCTACGACACGGACGTACGCAAACGGGGTGGCCGTATCTCCGCCGGGCAGCGCCAACTCGTCGCCTTCGCACGGGCCCTGCTCGCCGACCCGGCCGTCCTCATCCTCGACGAGGCCACCAGCTCCCTCGACATCCCGGGTGAACGGGCGGTGCAGCGCGCCATGTCGACGGTCCTGCGCGGTCGCACGGCGGTGGTCATCGCCCACCGCCTGTCCACGGTGGAGATCGCCGACCGGGTGCTGGTGATGGAGCACGGGCGGGTGGTCGAGGACGGCAGTCCGGCCGAACTCGTCGCGTCCACCGGCAGATTCGCGGACCTGCACCAGGCGTGGCGCGACAGTCTCGTGTAGCGGACGGCGAGCGACTCGTACGGCGGACGGCACACGGCAAGTGAAAGGCATGAGGGCTGGATGATCGACGCTCACGAGGACCCGGGGACGCCCGACTGTCGGGGCGGGTGGCGGTATCTGTGGTGGCTGGTCACCCGGCAGTCGGGGCGCAGCGCGGCGGGCGCGCTGCTCGCCACGGTGTGGATGACGCTCCTGGCGCTGCCGCCGTATCTGCTGGCCCGTGCGATCGACGACGGCCTGGAGCCGGGCGACCGGGGCGCGCTGTTCGGCTGGACGGCCGCCGTGCTGGGCATCGGCGTGTTCAACGCGTGGCTGGGCATCCTGCGGCATCGCACCATGACCAAGGTCCGGATGGACGCCAACTTCCGTACGGTCAAGGTCGTGGTGGGGCAGTCGGCGCGGCTGGGTGCCGCGCTGGGCCGCCAGGTCGGCGCCGGGGAGGTCGTCACGATCGGCGTCGGTGACGTCCAGACGATCAGCCAGTCGCTGACCGTCGTCGGTCCCGGCATCGCCGCGATCGTCACCTACGGCGTGGTGGCCGCGCTGCTGATGTCGGTCTCGCTCCAGCTCTCGGTGGTGATACTCCTCGGGGTGCCGCTGACCGCCGGGCTCGTCGGCCCGCTGATGGGTCGGCTGCAGGGCGCGGAGACCGAGTACCGCGAGCGGCAGGGCGTGCTGACCGCGCGGATCGGCGACCTCGCGGGCGGCCTGCGCGTCCTCAACGGCCTGGGTGGCAAGGGGCTGTTCGCGGACTCCTTCCGCCGCGACTCGCAGGAGCTGCGGGCGCAGGGGTACCGGGTCGGGGCGGCCACCAGCTGGATCCAGGCGCTGGGCACGGGACTGCCGACCCTCTTCCTCGCCGTCGTGACCTGGCTCGCGGCCCGGCTGGCGGCCCAGGGGGAGATCACCATCGGCCAGTTGGTGTCGGTGTACGGCTATGCCGCGGTCCTCGTGGCGCCGGTGTACTTCTTCATCGAGAGCGGCTACCAGCTCAGCCGGGCCGTCGTCGCCGCCCGGCGTGTCGTACGGTTCCTGTCCCTGGAGCCCGTCGCCGACCACCCCGACGCCCGGGACGCGCCCGCCTCCCCGGCGGTGCTGCACGATCCGGACTCCGGGGTACGGGTGCTGCCGGAGCGGCTCACCGCGCTGGTCGGAGCGGATCCCGTGGAGTCCGAGGCCGTCGTCGACCGCCTCGGCCGGTACGCGGAGTCGGCGGTCACGTGGGGTGGCGTACGGCTCGACGAGATCGCCCTGGCGCAGGTGCGCGAGCGGATCCTGGTCGCGGACAACGAGGCCGACCTGTTCGCGGGCACCCTGCGCGAGCTGGTCTGCGGCCGCCGGGAGCACGACGAGGAGACGATCGCCCGGGCGGTGCGCGCGGCGGCGGCGGACGACATCGTGCTCGGTCTCCCCGACGGTCTCGACTCGGACGTCGCCGCCCAGGGCCGCAACCTCTCCGGCGGCCAGCGACAGCGCGTACGCCTGGTGCGGGCGCTGCTCGCCGACCCCGAGGTACTGCTCGCCGTCGAACCCACCTCGGCGCTCGACGCGCACACCGAGGCGGCCGTGGCTGCCCGGCTGCGGGCCGCACGCTCGGGCCGTACGACCGTCGTCACCAGCACCTCGCCGCTGATGCTCGACCAGGTGGACACCGTGCACTTCCTGGTCGACGGCAAGGTCGCGGCGAGCGGCAGCCATCACGAACTCCTCGACGGGGAGCCGGGGTACCGGGCACTGGTGGCCCGCGACACGGAAGAGGTCCTGCGATGAGCGCGCAGCTGCCGGTCGCCGAACCCGCCGAGGTGCGCCGGGCGGCACTGCGGCTGATCCGGGCGGACGGGCGGGCCTTCGCCGCCGTGCTCGGCCTGAACGTGCTGGCCGCCGCGGCCGGTCTGGTCGGGCCCTGGCTGCTCGGGCGGATCATCGACGACGTACGGGCCGGGGACGGTGTGGACGTCGTGGACCGGCTGGCGTCGGTCATCCTGGTGTGCTCGCTGGCGCAGTTGCTGCTGGCGCGGTGGGCCCGGTACGTGGGGCACCGCTTCGGGGAGCGGACGCTGGCCCGGGTGCGGGAGCAGTTCGTGGAGCGGGCGCTGAGTCTGCCCGCCTCGGTCGTGGAGCGGGCCGGCACCGGTGACCTGACCGCGCGCGGCACCGCCGATGTCACCGTGGTGGGCAACACCCTGCGCGACGCCGGGCCCGAACTGGTCATCTCCTGCGCCCAGGCGTTGTTCATCCTCGGCGCGGTCTTTGCCATCGCCCCGCTGCTCGGCGCCTGCGGGGTGCTCGGGCTCGTCGGGATCTGGTTCGCCCTGCGCTGGTATCTGCGCCGTGCGCGCACCGCGTATCTCGCCGAGGGCACCGCCACCTCGGACGTCGCCGAGATCCTCGCGGCCACCGCGTCCGGTGCCCGTACGGTGGAGGCGTTCGGGCTGCAGCGCGGCCGGATCACCGCGAGCCGTCGGACGCTGGAGACGTCCCGGCTCAGGCGGATGCGGACCCTGTTCCTGCGCAGCGTGTTCTTCCCTGCCGTGGAGGTGTCGTACGTCGTTCCCGTGGTCGCCGTCCTGCTGGTGGGCGGTGCCCTGCACGCGAGGGGGGCGATGAGCCTGGGTGCGGTGGTCGCCGCGACCTTGTATCTGCGCCAGCTCGGGGAGCCGCTCGACCAGATCCTGATGCAGGTCGAGCAACTCCAGAGCAGCGGCGCCTCGTTCGCCCGCGTCGAGGGGCTGGCCCGCGCGCCACGGGCCGTGGCGTCGGGCTCGCCCACCCCGGTCGACGACCGGATCGACGTGACGGATGTCCGCTACTCCTACGACCGCGGGGGCGAGGTGCTGCGCGGAGTCGACCTGACCGTGCGGCCCGGGGAACGGCTGGCCGTCGTCGGGCCCTCCGGTGCCGGGAAGACCACTCTGAGCCGACTGCTCGCGGGCATCGACGCGCCGCCGTCCGGGTCGGTGACGGTGGGGGGCGTACCGATCGCCGACCTCGATCCCGAGCAGCTGCGCCGACAGGTCGTCCTCGTCACCCAGGAGCATCACGTGTTCCTGGGCACCGTTCGCGACAACCTGCTGATCGCCGAACCCGCCGCCGACGACACGGCGTTGTGGGGGGCACTGGCCGCCGTCGGTGCCGACGGCTGGGTCCGGGAGCTGCCGGACGGCCTGGACACCGAGCTCGGCGCCGGGGGCCGCCGGACGGACGGGTCGCGGGCCCAGCAGCTCGCCCTGGCCCGGGTGGTGCTGGCCGACCCGCACACCCTCATCCTCGACGAGGCGACGGCCCTGCTCGATCCGACGACCGCGCGCCACACCGAGCGTGCGCTCGCCGCCGTACTGGAGGGGCGCACCGTGATCGCCATCGCGCACCGGCTGCACACCGCGCACGACGCGGACCGGGTCGCCGTGATGGAGCACGGACTGCTCACCGAACTCGGCACCCATGACGAACTGGTGGCGGCCGAGGGGGCGTACGCGGCACTTTGGCGAACGTGGCACGGGGACTAGGGCCGGGCCCTGGGCGGGGACCAGGACGGGGCCTGAGCGGGGCCAGGGCCGAGCCCTGAGCGCGGCCGGGACGGGGGCCTGAGCCGGGGTCAGGGCCGGGTCTGTCGGGGCTTGTCCGGCCGTTCTGGGCGCGGTGCGGCAGGGTGGTCGCGCCTTGCCGCGCCGCCGACAGGACACACTCCGGCGAACAGTCCGCATGCCGAACATGAACACCCGGACAACGGACGAATTCCGGCCAAATTCCTGACGCGGTCCTGACAGAAAGCGAAATCTCCTGCCACTCTTCCCACGGCAACTTCACAGCAACCTCACAGCACTGTCGCTGTGTCGCAGCCGTGGACCCCAGGCAACTGGCTCCGCGTTCCACCCTGTTCTGCCCTGTTCTGCCCTGTTCTGCCCTGTTCTGCCCTGTTCTGCCCGGACGGGTACCCACCCCGACCGGATCCCCACTGGCCGCGCGAACCGTGGCCACGCAGAAGGAGTCAGTGTGTTGAGCAGCAGTTCCTCCCACAGACGCACCTCCCACAC
The DNA here is from genome assembly GCF_001514115.1 of Streptomyces olivochromogenes. GTDB lineage: Bacteria > Actinomycetota > Actinomycetes > Streptomycetales > Streptomycetaceae > Streptomyces > Streptomyces olivochromogenes. The sequence goes on along the minus strand of NZ_KQ948457.1, from coordinate 13,116 downwards.
CACCCAGCGCCGTGTCGCGGCCGTCGCCCTCGTCGGCGTATCCGCCCTGCTGGCCGCGGCCGTCCAGTCGGGCGCCGCGAGCGCGGCTCCCCAGAAATCCTCCCTCGGCAAGATCAACCGTGGTTCTCTCGCCGCCCCGCTCACGCCTTCGCAGCGCGCGGAGCTGATACGCGACGCGGACGCCGCCAAGGCGGCCACCGCCAAGGACCTGGGCCTCGGGGCCAAGGAGAAGCTCGTCGCCCGCGACGTCATCAAGGACGCGGACGGCACGGTCCACACCCGCTACGAACGCACGTACGCGGGACTCCCGGTCCTCGGCGGCGACCTGGTGGTCGACACCACCAAGGCAGGGAAGACCGAGCGGGTCATCAAGGCGACGCGGGCCACCCTCAAGGTCGCCTCGCTCACGCCCGCCATCGCCGCCTCGAAGGCGGAGAAGCAGGCCCTCTCCGCCGCCAAGGCCGACGGTTCGAAGAAGACCGACGCCGACCGGGCGCCCCGCAAGGTGATCTGGGCGGCGGACGGCACGCCGACCCTCGCGTACGAGACGGTCGTCGGCGGCTTCCAGGACGACGGCACCCCGAACCAGCTGCACGTCATCACCGACGCGGCCACCGGCAAGAAGCTCTACGAGTACCAGGGCATCGAGACCGGTATCGGCAACACCCAGTACAGCGGCCAGGTGACGCTGACGACCACGCAGTCGGGCTCCAACTACACGCTCACCGACGGCGCGCGCGGCGGCCACAAGACGTACAACCTCAACCGCGGTACGTCCGGCACCGGCACCCTGTTCTCCCAGACCAGCGACACCTGGGGCAACGGCACCACGTCGAACGCCGCCACCGCGGGCGCCGACGCGCACTACGGCGCCGCCGAGACCTGGGACTTCTACAAGAACACCTTCGGGCGCAGCGGCATCAAGAACAACGGCGTCGGCGCGTACTCCCGGGTCCACTACGGCAACGCGTACGTCAACGCGTTCTGGGACGACGGCTGCTTCTGCATGACGTACGGCGACGGGGCCGGCAACGCGGACCCGCTGACCGCCATCGACGTGGCGGGCCACGAGATGAGCCACGGCGTCACCTCCAACACCGCGGGTCTCAACTACACCGGTGAGTCCGGCGGTCTGAACGAGGCGACCTCGGACATCTTCGGCACCGGCGTCGAGTTCTACGCCAACAACGCCTCCGACCCCGGTGACTACCTCATCGGCGAGAAGATCGACATCAACGGCGACGGCACCCCGCTGCGCTACATGGACAAGCCCAGCAAGGACGGCGGCTCGGCGGACAACTGGTCCTCCAGCGTGGGCGGTCTCGACGTCCACTACTCGTCCGGTGTCGCCAACCACTTCTTCTACCTGCTGAGCGAGGGCAGCGGCGCCAAGGTCATCAACGGCGTCAGCTACAACTCGCCGACCGCCGACGGCCTTCCGGTCACCGGCATCGGCCGGGACAAGGCCCTGCAGATCTGGTACCGGGCGCTCACCACCAAGTTCACCTCGACCACCAACTACGCGGCGGCCCGTACCGGCACGCTCGCGGCGACGGGCGAGCTGTACGGCACCACGAGCGCCGAGTACACGGCGGTGCAGAACGCCTGGGCGGCCGTGAAGGTCGGCTCGCGTCCCGGCGGTGGCGGTGGCGGTACGTCGTTCGAGAACACCGGCGACGTATCGATTCCGGACAACGGACCGGCCGTGACGTCGTCGATCGCGGTCACCGGCCGTACCGGCAACGCCCCGTCGAACCTTCTGGTCGACGTGAACATCGTGCACACCTGGCGCGGCGACCTGGTCGTGGATCTGCTGGCCCCGGACGGCACGGTGTACCCCCTGAAGCCGTTCAGTTCCTCCGACTCGGCGGACAACGTCCAGGAGACCTACACGGTCAACGCGTCCTCCGAAGTCGCCAACGGCACTTGGAAGTTGAGGGTTCAGGACAAGGCCGCGCAGGACACCGGCTACATCAACAGCTGGAAGCTGACGTTCCCGTAGACCGCGTCTGAACACACGGCATCGAGAGGGCGCCGCCCCGGGGGTTCGACTCCCCGGGGCGGCGCCCTCTTTGCTGCGCCATGACCCTGCTTTTGTTGCCGCTTGACCAAGATCGAGATCCGCGTAACGAACAGCGATCTTCATCCAACGGACGCTTTTCGGCCAAGATTCCATCGCCCTCCTGACATGTACGCGTCCTTGATGTCACTCTTCCACCGCACGGCTCACCCGCACCGCAACTTCGCACCTTCCGTACGGCCACCCCACGCCGTCCGGTCGCCCCCACAAGAGGAGATTGCGTGACCCCCCTCTACGCGCGTCACAAGCGCACCACTCTGGCCATCGCGACCGCTGTCGCTGCCGGAGCCCTGCTCACCACCGGTCTGACCACCGGTGCCTCCGCCCAGACCGAGTCGGCCGCCGCCAAGGCGAAGCTCCCCGGCGCCACGGTCCTGCTCTCCAACGCCGCACGCACGAGCCTGATCCAGAAGGCCGACGCGGCCGCGCCCGAGACCGCCCAGCAGATAGGCCTCGGCGCCAAGGAGAAGCTCGTCGTCAGAGACGTCCTCAAGGACGCGGACGGCACGGTGCACACCCGCTACGAGCGCACGTACAACGGCCTTCCGGTCCTCGGCGGCGACCTGGTCGTCCACGAGTCCAAGGCCGGCAAGACCGAGGGCGTCACCAAGGCCGTGAAGACGGCCATCAAGGTCGCCTCGCTGAAGCCGCAGGTCACCACCGCGAAGGCCGAGAAGCAGGCGCTCACCGCCGCGAAGGCCGCCGGCTCGGAGAAGACCACGGCCGACCGCGCCCCCCGCAAGGTGATCTGGGCCGCCACCGGCAAGCCCACCCTCGCCTACGAGACGGTCATCGGCGGTCTCCAGGACGACGGCACGCCGAACGAGCTGCACGTCATCACCGACGCGGCCACCGGCAAGAAGCTCTACGAGTACCAGGGCATCGAGACGGGCACCGGCAAGACCCTCTACTCGGGCACGGTCAGCCTCAACACCACCCTGTCGGGCTCGACGTACCAGCTGACCGACGGCACCCGCGGCGGCCACAAGACGTACAACAAGTCGCACACCACCACCTCCTCCGCGGGCACCCTGTTCACCGACGCGGACGACACCTGGGGCACCGGCGCGGCCTCCAGCTCCACCACCGACCAGACCGCGGCCGCCGACGCCGCGTACGGCGCGCAGGAGACGTGGGACTTCTACAAGAACACCTTCGGCCGCAGCGGCATCAAGAACAACGGTGTCGGCGCGTACTCCCGCGTCCACTACGGCAACGCGTACGTCAACGCGTTCTGGGACGACAGCTGCTTCTGCATGACGTACGGCGACGGCTCCGGGAACACCCACCCGCTGACCTCGCTGGACGTGGCCGGCCACGAGATGAGCCACGGCGTCACCGCCAACACGGCCGGTCTGAACTACTCGGGCGAGTCCGGCGGTCTGAACGAGGCGACCTCCGACATCTTCGGCACCGGCGTCGAGTTCTACGCGGGGAACTCCTCCGACGTGGGTGACTACCTCATCGGCGAGAAGATCAACATCAACGGCGACGGCACCCCGCTGCGCTACATGGACCAGCCCAGCAAGGACGGCGGCTCCGCCAACTACTGGTCCTCCAGCGTCGGCAACCTCGACGTGCACTACTCGTCGGGTGTCGCCAACCACTTCTTCTACCTGCTGAGCGAGGGCAGCGGCGCGAAGACGATCAACGGGGTCTCCTACAACTCCCCGACGTACAACGGCTCGACGGTCACCGGCATCGGCCGCGCCAAGGCCCTGCAGATCTGGTACAAGGCGCTGACGACGTACATGACGTCGACGACCAACTACAAGGCCGCCCGCACGGCCACGCTCTCGGCGGCCTCCTCGCTGTACGGCTCCAGCAGCACGGAGTACGCGACGGTGGCGGCGGCCTGGACCGCGGTCAACGTGAGCTAGTGCCCACGGGGTCCTCGAGACCCTCTCAGGCACCTTGGGCGGTACCCGGAGAGAAGTCACCTCCGGGTACCGCCCTACGCTGTCCCCCATGGTCTCCCCGGACAACCCCTTCACATACGAGGACGTGGGCGCGACGCGCGACGGCCGCTGCCCGCCGGGGTTCCACCCCCTGCACCTGCGCACCCGCGTCGGCGAGGGCGAGGCCGTCTTCCGCGCCGCGTCCGAAGCGGTGATGACCTGGGGGATGCACCGCGCGATGGGCGTGGGCATAACCGCCACCGCCGACAAGGCGGCCCCCGGAGTCGACGTCACCGTCGGACTCGGCCCCCTCAAGGCCCCCTGCCGTGTGGTCTGGACGGTCGAGGAGTACCGCCGGGCCGGCTGGGCCTACGGCACCCTGCCAGGCCACCCCGAGCGCGGCGAGGAGGCCTTCGTGGTCGACCGCACGGGCGACGGCACGGTCTGGCTGACCGTGACCGCCTTCAGCCGTGCGGCCAAGTGGTACACCCGTGCGGGCGGACCGGCGACCCGGGGGCTCCAGCACGCCTACGCGCGGCGCTGCGGGACGGTACTGCGCCGGCTGTGCGCGGGGTTCGAACCGTAGGTCCGCCACCCGCCTTCCGCTTTCGGCCCGCTCAGCGCATCAGGACCCCGGCCTCCTCCCCCACCTCCTCCGAGGGCATCGTCACCAGGCCCAGCTCGGCGCCCGACGCGAGCAGTCGGTGCGTGGGGAGAATACGGACCGTGTAGCCGAACGGGCCGGTGCGGTCGAGGGAGAGCGGACCCTCGTACACCCAGCGCCCCTCCAGGTCCGGACCGCCCGCCGGTTTCAGCGGGACGCAGCTCGCGTCCGCGATGCGGTCCCGCGAGTCGACGCGGCCCGAGACCGCCTGGACCTCGACGTCGTCCGGGACGAGATCGGCCAGCGCCACCCGCACGCGCAGGGAGAGGGTGGTGCCCAGTTCGGCGGTCGGGGTGGCGGCGGAGGCCTCCAGATGATCCACGGTGACCCGGGGCCAGGCCGCCCGGACGCGGGACTTCCAGGCGGCCAGTTCGCGGGCCGCCTCCGGGGCCAGGGCGCGGTGGGCGCGGGCCGCGGGGGCGTACAGGCGCTCCACGTACTCGCGCACCATCCGGCCTGCCAGGACCTTCGGGCCGAGATGGGTCAGCGTCTGGCGGACCATCTCGATCCACCGGTCGGGCAGACCGTGCTGACCCCGCTCGTAGAAGCGGGGCGCCACGCGCTGTTCCAGCAGCTCGTAGAGGGCCGCCGCCTCCAGGTCGTCACGGCGGTCGTCGTCCGTCGCCGTACCGTCCGCCGTCGGAATCGCCCAGCCGAAGTCCGGCTGGAACCACTCGTCCCACCAGCCGTCCAGGACGGAGAGGTTCAGACAGCCGTTGAGTGCCGCCTTCATCCCGGACGTGCCGCAGGCCTCCAGCGGGCGGAGCGGGTTGTTCAGCCAGATGTCGCAGCCCGGGTACAGCTTCTGCGCCATCGCCATCCCGTAGTCCGGGAGGAAGACGATCCGGTGGCGCACACGCGGGTCGTCCGCGAACCGGACCAGTTCCTGCACGAGTCGCTTGCCGCCGTCGTCGGCGGGGTGCGCCTTGCCCGCGACCACGATCTGGATCGGGCGTTCGGCGTGCAGGAGGAGGTCCATCAGGCGGTCGCGGTCGCGCAGCATCAGGGTCAGACGTTTGTAGGAAGGGACGCGGCGGGCGAAGCCGATCGTGAGGACGTCCGGGTCGAGCACCCCGTCGATCCAGCCGAGTTCGGCCGTTCCGGCCCCGCGCTGGCGCCAGGACGCTTGCAGGCGTTCCCTCACCTCGAGCACCAGTTGCTCGCGCAGCACCCGGCGCAGGTCCCAGATCTCCTGGTCGGCGATGTCCGCCACCGCGTCCCAGCGGTCCGAGCCGCCGACCGTCATCGCGTCCTCGGTGCGCTGGGCGCCGATCTGGCGGGCGCCGAGACGGAAGACCTCCGGTGCCACCCAGGTCGGTGCGTGCACGCCGTTGGTGACCGAGGTGATCGGGACCTCGTCCGGGTCGAAACCCGGCCACAGCCCGGAGAACATCTCGCGGCTGACGTGACCGTGGAGCAGCGACACCCCGTTGGCCCGCTGGCCGAGCCTGAGCCCCATCACGGCCATGTTGAAGAGGTTCGGCTCGCCGCCCGGGTAGGTCTCCATGCCGAGGCCGAGGATCCGCTCGACGTCGATACGGGGGAGTTCGGCGTCCGGGCCGAAGTGGTGGGCGACCAGTTCGCGGTCGAAACGGTCGATGCCGGCGGGGACGGGGGTGTGGGTGGTGAAGACGGTACCGGCGCGGACGGATTCGAGAGCGGCCTCGAAGTCCAGCCCGCCGTTCGCGTCGTGCCCGTCGGCGAGTTCGGCGATGCGTTCCAGGCCGAGGAAGCCCGCGTGGCCCTCGTTGGTGTGGAACACCTCGGGCTGGGCGTGGCCGGTCAGCCGGCAGTACGTCCGTACGGCGCGCACCCCGCCGATGCCGAGCAGCATCTCCTGAAGCAGCCGGTGCTCGCTGCCGCCGCCGTAGAGCCTGTCGGTCACCCCGCGTTCGCCGAGGTCGTTCTCCTCGACGTCGGAGTCGAGCATGAGGAGGGGGACGCGACCGACCTGGGCCAGCCAGATGCGGGCGCGCAGGGCGCGGCCGCCGGGGAGAGCGAGGGTGACCTGAGCCGGGGTGCCGTCGGATTCGCGCAGGGGTACGAGAGGGAGTTCGTTGGGGTCGAGGACCGGATAGTGCTCCTGCTGCCAGCCGTCTCGGGAGAGGGACTGCCGGAAGTAGCCGTGCCGGTAGAGGAGTCCTACGCCGATGAGGGGTACGCCGAGGTCGCTGGCGGCTTTGAGGTGGTCGCCGGCGAGGATGCCGAGGCCGCCGGAGTACTGGGGCAGGGCCGCGGTGATGCCGAACTCGGGTGAGAAGTACGCGATGGCGGCGGGGAGGTCGGGAATCTGGGTCTGGGTCTGATACCAGCGTGCGCCGGTCACGTAGTCGCGCAGGTCGTCGGCGACGGCGGCGAGGCGGCGCAGGAAGCGGCGGTCCTCGGCGAGTTCCGCGAGGCGGTGGGGAGGGACGCTGCCGAGCAGGCGTACGGGGTCGCCGTCGGAGGCGGTCCAGCGTTCGGGGTCGACGGACTGGAAGAGGTCGCGGGTCTCGGCGTGCCAGGACCAGCGCAGGTTGCGGGCGAGGTCGCTGAGCGGGTGAAGGGCGTCGGGCAGTACGGGGCGAACGGTGAATCTGCGGATTGCCTTCACAAGTTCCACCTTCACAAAAGACGTATGCGGCGGGATGTACGTCACCGACGACGGTAGCGGCGAGGGTGTTTCCACAACACGGCGCATCGATGAACTCCGGCGTCGTGGGTGGGTCGGGGGCGTGGGGGTGTGTCGACCGTGGATGAGTGGAACACGAGGTCAGGGCGTGGGGATCCCGGGCGGGGCGCAGCCCCCGCCTCAGGGGCGCGGGGAACTGCGCGAACGGCCCCCACCGGCCGCCAGCCGAACGAATCACCCGGGCAGGGGATCGGGGCGCAGCCCCGCCCTAGGGGCGCGGGGAACTGCGCGAACGGCCCCCACCGGTCCGCAGCCGACGGACTCGCCTGAGGTCGTCGACAAGAGGAACCGTCGACCGGGAATCGACGCGACCATTCCGCCCCACCCCCGGAGGGTATGGCCGATTCCGCACGCATGGGCGGCCTTGTGGCGCTTCACACCACACGAGAGGCTGCCAAGTGGCGTACGCGCGACCCCGGTCGCACACCGGTCGGTCCCGGTCGGCGTACGCCGACTTGAGGAGGGGAACTCACGTCATGGCACAGACGAGACAGCGGCGTCTGCGCTGGGCAGGATGCCTCACCGCGGTCACGACGGCCGCGGTGCTTTCGGCCATCCCCCTGCCCGCGCACGCCGCCCCGGAGGGGCGGATACTCGGCGCCGGCGAACCCGGTTCCGTCAGCGGTAGTTACATCGTGACACTCAAGGGGGGTACGAAGGCTCCGTCGTCGGCGGGTAAGGGCATCGCCGAGAAGTACGGAGCGCGAATCAGCCATACGTACGGCACGGCGCTCAACGGGTACGCGGTTCAGGTGAGCGAGAAGCAGGCGCGGCGGCTCGCGGCGGACTCCCGTGTGGCCTCCGTCGCCCAGGACACCCGGGTGGCACTCGACCACGTCGAGAAGAACCCGCCGTCCTGGGGGCTGGACCGGATCGACCAGCCCGCTCTGCCGCTCGACAAGGGCTACACGTGGCCGGAGTCGGCGGGCGCGGGCGTGACGGCGTACGTCATCGACACGGGGATCCGGATCACGCACAAGGACTTCGGGGGGCGGGCCGCTTACGGCTGGGACTTCGTGGGCAACGACAAGGCGGCGGGGGACGGGAACGGGCACGGGACGCATGTCGCCGGGACCATCGCTGGGACGACCTACGGTGTGGCGAAGAAGGCCAAGGTCGTGTCCGTGCGGGTGCTCGACAACGCCGGGTCCGGCACGACCGCGCAGGTCATCGCCGGTATCGACTGGGTGACCCGGCACGCGCACAAGCCGGCGGTCGCCAATCTGAGCCTGGGCGGTCACGCGAACGCCCAGCTGGACGCCGCCGTACGCAACTCCATCGCCTCCGGAGTGACGTACTCGGTCGCGGCGGGCAACGACGGACTGGCCGCCGGGCTGTACTCCCCCGCCCGGGTCAAGGAGGCGCTGACGGTCGGGGCGAGCGACAGGGCCGACGCCCGGGCGGGCTTCTCCAACTTCGGGGCGGCGCTCGACCTGTTCGCGCCCGGCGTGGCGATCACGTCGGCGTCGTACGCGAGCGACACCGGGAAGGCGACCTTCTCCGGTACGTCGATGGCGAGCCCGCATGTCGCGGGCGCGGCGGCCCTCTATCTCGCCGGCCACCCGAAGGCGACCCCGGCCCAAGTGGGCAAAGCGTTGGTCGGGCGGGCGGCGTACGGGAAGGTCGGCGGTGCGGGGCTCGGTTCGCCGAACAGGCTTCTGCAAGTCGCCCGTTCCTAGGGAACCGCCCCAGCAGGCACCGGCCTCGCCCGTCGGACGAGGCCGGTCTTGTGTGGAGACATACGCGTAAGTAGTTAGCAACCTGCCGGATTGCTCACCCGAATAGGGTGGGAAGGCTCCCCCGGTACGCCCCGCAGGCCCCACCTCCCCACACCGTCATCCGCCCACCCACGTTGACGCGGACAGGAGCGGTCATGCCCGCCACGCACCACACGTCGCCACCCCCGACGACCACCTCCGACACACCCCCGATACGCAAGGTCGACGCCGTCCCCCGCGCCCCGGAGCAACCCTCCGAACAGGGCGGCGGAGGCGGCGAGAGCGTCGGACGCATTCCCGTCGTCGACGTTCGGCCTCTCGTCCTGCAAGGCCGCCGCCCCGCCAAGGCGGTTGTCGGCGAGGCCTTCGACGTCACGGCCACCGTCTTCCGCGAAGGCCACGACGCCGTCGCCGCGAACGTCGTCCTGCGCGATCCGGAGGGCCGCACCGGCCCCTGGACCCCGATGCGCGAACTCGCCCCCGGCACCGACCGCTGGGGCGCCACCGTCCGTGCCGGGACGACCGGCCACTGGACGTACACCGTGGAGGCCTGGAGCGATCCGGTCTCCACCTGGCGCCATCACGCGGGGATCAAGATCCCGGCGGGCATCGACACGGAACTGGTCCTGGAGGAGGGCGCCCGGTTGTACGAGCGCGCTGCCGCCGGGGTGCCGAAGAGCAAGGGCAGAAGGGATGTCGTCCTCGCCGCGGCGGACGCGCTGCGGGACACCGGCCGTTCCTCGGCGGCCCGGCTCGCCGCCGCCCGCACCCCTGAAGTGGACAGGGTCCTCACTCGTCATCCGCTGCGTGAGCTGGTCAGCAGCTCGGAGCCGTTGCCCCTGCTGGTGGAGCGCGAGCGGGCGCTGTACGGCTCCTGGTACGAGTTCTTTCCGCGTTCGGAGAGCGGACATCTCGATCCGCCGGTGCACGGCACCTTCCGCAGTGCCGCCGAGCGGCTGCCCGCCATCGCGCGGATGGGCTTCGACGTGGTGTATCTGCCGCCGATTCATCCGATCGGGACCACTTATCGCAAGGGGCCCGACAACACACTCTCGGCGGGGGCCTACGACGTCGGGGTGCCGTGGGCGATCGGCTCCCCGGAGGGCGGGCACGACGCCGTCCATCCGGATCTCGGCACGATCGACGACTTCGACGCCTTCGTGAGGCGGGCGGAGCGGGAGGGGCTGGAGATCGCGCTCGACTTCGCGCTCCAGTGCTCGCCGGACCATCCGTGGGTGGAGAAGCATCCCGAGTGGTTCCACCACCGGGCGGACGGGTCGATCGCGTACGCGGAGAATCCGCCGAAGAAGTACCAGGACATCTATCCGATCGCCTTCGACCAGGACATGCCGGGGCTGGTCCAGGAGACGCTGCGGGTGCTGCGCCACTGGATGAGCCACGGCGTGCGGATCTTCCGCGTCGACAACCCGCACACCAAGCCGGTCGTCTTCTGGGAGCGGGTCATCGCGGACGTCAACCGCACCGACCCGGACGTGATCTTCCTGGCCGAGGCGTTCACCCGGCCCGCGATGATGCGCACGCTGGGGGCGGTCGGCTTCCAGCAGTCGTACACCTATTTCACCTGGCGCAACACGAAGGAAGAGCTCACCGACTACCTCACTGAGCTGTCGGGGGAGGCGGCCGCCTGCATGCGGCCCAACTTCTTCGTGAACACCCCGGACATCCTGCACGAGTTCCTTCAGCACGGCGGGCGGCCGGCCTTCGAACTGCGTGCGGTGCTCGCCGCGACGCTGTCTCCGAGCTGGGGCGTCTACAGCGGATTCGAGCTCTGTGAGAACACCCCCCTGCGTGCGGGCAGCGAAGAGTACCTGAACTCCGAGAAGTACCAACTGCGTCCGCGGGATTGGGAGTCGGCGGAGCGGGAGGGTCGTAGCATCGCGCCATTGCTGAGGGCGCTCAACGCCATCCGCCGGCGCAGTCCTGCGTTGCGCCAGTTGCGCGGCCTCCACTTCCACCACACGGACAAGGACGCGGTGATCGCCTACTCGAAGTCGGTCACGGACGGGAGCGGATCGAACACGGTTGTGGTGGTGGTCAACCTCGACCCGCACCACACCCAGGAGGCGACGGTCTCGTTGGACATGCCGCAACTCGGCCTGGACTGGCACGAGTCCGTGCCGGTGCGCGACGAGCTCACCGGCGAGACCTACAACTGGGGCAGGGCCAACTATGTGCGTCTTGAGCCAGGGCATAGTCCCGCGCACATCCTCACCGTCCTGCGACCGTCCTCACCGCA
>NZ_KQ948457.1:0-1364 GCF_001514115.1 Streptomyces olivochromogenes | reverse complement strand
GATCGGAGGGTCACCCACCACATGATCGTCAACGAGCCCGTCCCGGACACTTTCGAGGACACCCCGGCCAGGGACCGCGACCCCGACTGGTTCAAACGCGCCGTCTTCTACGAAGTCCTGGTCCGCTCCTTCCAGGACAGCAACGGCGACGGCATCGGCGACCTCAAGGGCCTCACCGCGAAACTCGACTACCTGCAATGGCTGGGCATCGACTGCCTGTGGCTGCCCCCGTTCTTCAAATCACCCCTCAGGGACGGCGGCTACGACGTCTCCGACTACACCGCCGTCCTGCCCGAGTTCGGTGACCTCGCCGACTTCGTCGAATTCGTCGACGCCGCCCACCAGCGCGGCATGCGCGTCATCATCGACTTCGTCATGAACCACACCAGCGACCAGCACCCGTGGTTCCAGGAGTCCCGCACCAACCCCGACGGACCCTTCGGCGACTACTACGTCTGGGCCGACGACGACAAACAGTACGAGGACGCCCGGATCATCTTCGTCGACACCGAGGCCTCCAACTGGACCTTCGACCCGGTCCGCAAGCAGTACTTCTGGCACCGCTTCTTCTCCCACCAGCCCGACCTCAACTACGAGAACCCCGCCGTCCAGGAAGAGATCATCTCCGCGCTGCGGTTCTGGCTGGACCTGGGCATCGACGGGTTCCGGCTGGACGCGGTGCCGTACCTCTACCAGGTCGAGGGAACGAACTGCGAAAACCTTCCGGCAACGCACGAGTTCCTGAAGCGGGTCCGCAAGGAGATCGACACGCACTATCCGGACACGGTGCTGCTGGCGGAGGCGAACCAGTGGCCCGAGGACGTCGTCGACTACTTCGGCGACTTCCCCTCCGGCGGCGACGAGTGCCACATGGCGTTCCACTTCCCCGTCATGCCACGGATCTTCATGGCGGTACGGCGCGAATCCCGGTACCCGGTGTCGGAAATCCTCTCGAAGACCCCGGCGATCCCGTCCGGCTGCCAGTGGGGCATCTTCCTGCGCAACCACGACGAGCTCACCCTCGAAATGGTCACCGACGAAGAACGCGACTACATGTACGCGGAGTACGCCAAGGACCCGCGGATGCGCGCCAACATCGGCATCAGGCGCCGGCTCGCCCCACTGCTCGACAACGACCGCAACCAGATCGAGCTGTTCACCGCCCTGCTGCTGTCCCTGCCCGGCTCGCCGATCCTCTACTACGGCGACGAGATCGGCATGGGCGACAACATCTGGCTCGGCGACCGGGACGCGGTGCGCACCCCGATGCAGTGGACACCCGACCGCAACGCGGGCTTCTCCTCGTCGGATCCCGGCCGGCTGTTCCTGCCCACGATCATGGACCCCGTCTACGGCTACCAGGT
>NZ_KQ948456.1:343042-542688 GCF_001514115.1 Streptomyces olivochromogenes | reverse complement strand
AGAGTGAAGCGGCGAGCCCGTCCCCGTGCGGGCCGTCGTTCGACTCCGGAGAGCTGACGAAGTCTCAAGAAGGGGCAGTAATGGCCGAGTTGACACGTCGTAGACTCCTGGGTTCGGCCGCGGGCGCGCTGGGCGGCGCCGCGGCACTCTCCCTGCTTCCGCCGAGCGTCCAGAAGGCCGTCGCGGCCGGGCCGCCGAAGCACGGCTCGCTCCGCGACATCGAGCACGTCGTCATGCTGATGCAGGAGAACCGGTCCTTCGACCACTACTTCGGCACCCTGTCCGGTGTCCGCGGCTTCGCCGACCCGCACGCGCTGCAGCTCGACACCGGGCGGTCGGTGTTCTACCAGCCCGACGCCGTGAACCCGAAGGGCTATCTGCTCCCCTTCCACCTCGACACCCACACGTCCAGCGCCCAGGCGATCCCCTCCACCAGCCACGCGTGGGCGGTACAGCACGACGCGTGGAACGGCGGGAAGATGGACCGCTGGCTGCCGGCCCACCGCAAGGCGGACGGGATCAACGGGCCGTACGTGATGGGCTACTACACGCGTGAGGACATCCCGTTCCAGTTCGCGCTGGCGGAGACCTTCACGATCTGCGACAACTACTTCTGCTCGGTGTTCGGGCCGACCTGGCCCAACCGGCTGTACTGGATGACCGGCACGATCGACCCGGGTGGTACGCGGGGCGGACCGGTCCTCGTGAACAAGGCGCCGACGCCGTACCGGTGGACGACGTACGCGGAGCGGCTCCAGGCGGCCGGGGTCAGCTGGAAGGTGTACCAGCAGGACGACGACTACGGCTGCAACATGCTGGAGCAGTTCGCGAGCTTCCGCGCGGCCGTGCCGGGGTCCGACCTGTATGAGCGCGGGGTACGCCCGCAGCCGGAGGGCACGTTCGAGGACGACGCGCGCAACGACCGCCTGCCGGCCGTCTCCTGGATCATGCCGACGAGCTTTCAGTCCGAGCACCCGGACTATCTGCCCGCCGCGGGTGCCGATTTCGTCGCGTCGAAGATCGAGGCGATCGCCTCCAACCCGAAGGTGTGGCGCAAGACCGCGTTCATCCTGAACTACGACGAGAACGACGGCCTGTTCGATCATGTGCCGCCGCCGACGCCTCCGCCCGGAACCGCCGACGAGTTCGTCCAGGGACTGCCCGTCGGAGGCGGCTTCCGAGTCCCCGCGATCATCGTCTCGCCCTGGACGGTGGGGGGTTGGGTGGCCTCGGAGGCGTTCGACCACACCTCGGCGCTGCGGTTCCTCGAGCGCTTCACGGGGGTCGAGGAGCCCAACGTCAGCGACTGGCGCCGGTCGACGTTCGGTGACTTCACGTCGGCGTTCCGCTTCTCGCACGGGCGTCCGCGTCCGCCGCGGCTGCCGGACGACACGGCGGAGCAGCTGGAGAAGGCGAAGGAGGAGGTCGCGACCCTTCCGAAGCCGACGCTGCCCGGTGCCGACCAGTCGTTCCCCCGACAGGAGAAGGGGCACCGCCCGCACGTGTGATCGCGGGCCCCGGTGGTGGGTGGGTCGGGGCCGTGCCGGTACGTCGAGCACGTCGCCGCCGGATCAGACGTGGGCCGGGCAAGGGAGCCGCTGCTCGATCCGAACGTAAGCGACGCGCTTACGACGCACCGCCACGGCCCCTTCGGTGCGTCCCCGGCTGCGGGTGCGTAGGGGTGTGGGGGGCCGGGGCGCAGCCCCGCCCCCCACCAGGGGCGCGGGGAACTGCGCGCCCAGCCCCCACCGTCCCGCAGCGGACAAGCTCACCCGGGGGTCTGGGGCGGAGCCCCGTGCCTTTTAGGGGCGCGGGGAACTGCGCGACCAGCCCCCACTCGCCCGCAGCCGAAGAACCCACCCGGGGGTCTGGGGGCGGAGCCCCCGGGACGGGATGGGACGGGTAGGGGCGGCAGGGGCGAGAACCCCACGTTCAGGCGCGCGGCACCCCCGTGGACCCCCGCACCATCAACTCCCCCCGCACCGTGGCGATCCCACCCGGCGGCGGCTCCTCGCGCCCCATCGCGATACGCCCGGCCCGGGCCCCCGCCTCCGACAGAGGCAACCGCACCGTCGTGAGCGCGGGGACGGCATCGATGCTGAAGGGAAGGTCATCGAAGCCGGCGACGGACACGTCGTCGGGAATACGCAGGCCCGCCTCCCGCAGCGCGGCACACGCGCCGAGCGCGACGGTGTCGTTGGCGGCGACGACAGCCGTCAACGACGGGTCACGGCGCAGGAGTTCGAGGGTCGCCTCGTAGCCGGCGCGACGGTCGTAGCGTCCGTGCACCGTGCGTCGCGGATCGTCCTCGATGTCGTGTGCGGCGAGCGCGGCGCGGTGCCCCTCGAGGCGGTGCCGGGTCGTCGTCCGCTCCTCCGGGCCCGCGATGTAGCCGAGCCTGCGGTGGCCGAGCCCGATCAGATGCTCGGTGAGCTGCTGTCCGCCGCCCCGGTTGTCGAAGGTGAGCGCGATCGCCTCGGGGGCGTCGGGCGCGGGCGGCCGTCCGCACAGGACCACCTGGGTCCCCGCGTCCCCGAGCTTGCGCAGCTTCGCCGCGACCGCCGCCGCGTGCGGCGCGTCCTCGACGGCGCCGCCCGTCAGGACGACCGCGGCGGCGCGCTGGCGCTGAAGGAGGGTGAGGTAGGTCAGCTCACGCTCCGGGGAGCCGCCGGTGTTGCACACGACCCCGAGCCGTTCGCCGCCCGCACGTCCCCCGGGCCCGCCGATCTCCGACTGGATCGCGGCCGCCATGATTCCGAAGAAGGGGTCGGCGATGTCGTTCACCAGGATGCCGACCAGGTCGGAGGTGGCGGCGGCCAGCGAACTCGCGGGCCCGTTCAGTACGTAGTCCAGGTCGTCCACCGCGCGCAGCACCCGCTCGCGCGTGGACGCCGCGACGGGATAGTTCCCGTTCAGCACCCGGGACACGGTCGCGGGCGAGACCTGCGCACGCGCCGCCACGTCCGCCAGGGTCACGGTCATCTCGTCGTCCTCCGGTCACGCATCTCGTAGCACCTCATTGTGCTTCTCGTGCTCGCTGTGCTCTTCGGCCTTGGCCTGCCGTACCCGTCGTACCCGTCGTGCTCGTCGCACCTGTAGTGCTCGTATTGCTCGTAGTGCTCCATCCGACCGTGCCACGCCCCCTACGTCCAGCCGTCCGGACGGTCGAACATCTCGTCGTCCGTATGGTCTTGTCCAATCGGCTCGACAGAGGCTAACTTCTTCTTGTGTAGAAAGCGCTTGCTGTCACGTTCACCAGTGGGGCGTACGCGGCGCGGAACCCGCGTACGAAGGGAATCACGTGACACGCAAGACGGTGCGAATCGCCATGAACGGCGTGACGGGGCGCATGGGCTACCGCCAGCACCTCGTCCGCTCGATTCTCGCCCTGCGCGACCAGGGCGGCCTCGACCTCGGTGACGGCACGGTGCTGTGGCCCGAGCCGGTCCTCCTCGGCCGCCGCGAGCACGCGCTGAAGGCGCTCGCCGAGCAGCACGGCCTGGAGCACTGGTCGACGGACGTGGACGAGGTCCTCGCCGACCCGACCGTGGAGATCTACTTCGACGCCCAGGTGACCTCCGCCCGAGAGGAGGCCATCAAGAAGGCCATCGCGGCGGGCAAGCACATCTACACCGAGAAGCCCACCGCCACCGGCCTCGACGGCGCCCTTGAACTGGCCCGCCTCGCCCACGAGAAGGGCATCAAGCACGGCGTCGTGCAGGACAAGCTCTTCCTCCCGGGGCTGCTGAAACTCAAGCGGCTCATCGACGGGGGCTTTTTCGGGCGGATCCTGTCCATCCGCGGGGAGTTCGGCTACTGGGTCTTCGAGGGTGACTGGCAGAGCGCCCAGCGGCCCTCCTGGAACTATCGCGCGGAGGACGGCGGCGGCATCGTCGTCGACATGTTCCCGCACTGGGAGTACGTGCTCCACGAGCTGTTCGGCCGGGTCACCTCCGTCCAGGCGCTCACCGCCACCCACATCCCGCAGCGCTGGGACGAGCAGGACAAGCCGTACGACGCCACGGCCGACGACGCCGCGTACGGCGTCTTCGAGCTGGAGGGCGGCGCCATCGCCCAGATCAACTCCTCCTGGGCGGTGCGCGTCAACCGCGACGAGCTGGTCGAGTTCCAGGTCGACGGGACGGAGGGGTCGGCCGTCGCCGGGCTGCGCAACTGTCGCGTCCAGCACCGGTCCGCCACCCCCAAGCCGGTCTGGAACCCCGACATCCCGGCCACCTACTCCTTCCGCGACCAGTGGCAGGAGATCCCCGACAACGCCGAGTTCGACAACGGCTTCAAGGCGCAGTGGGAGCTGTTCCTGCGGCATGTGTACGCCGACGCCCCCTACCACTGGGACCTTCTCGCCGGCGCCCGCGGCGTCCAGCTCGCCGAACTGGGGCTGAAGTCCTCGGCCGAGGGCCGCCGTCTCGACGTGCCGGAGATTGCGCTGTGACCATTCAACTGCCGTCCCCTGGCGGGGGGTTGAGGGCGTATGAGCCCCGCACCACCCCCCTCGCCCTCACCACCGGCGCGCCCTTCACCTCCCGTACGGTCTTCTCGGCCGCGCACGTCGTCGCCGACCCGTTCGCGGACGTCTCGCCCGACTCGGCCGCCGCCGTCGACTGGGACGCCACCCTCGCCTTCCGCCGCCACCTGTGGTCCCACGGGCTCGGCGTCGCCGAGGCGATGGACACCGCGCAGCGCGGCATGGGCCTGGACTGGGCGGGCGCGGCGGAACTCATCCGCCGGTCCGCGGCGGAGGCGAAGGCGGTCGGGGGCCGTATCGCGTGCGGTGTCGGCACCGATCAGCTCACCGGTCCGGCATCCCTGGAAGAGGTGCGGACGGCGTACGAGGAGCAGCTCGCCCTCGTCGAGGAGTCGGGGGCGCAGGCCATCCTCATGGCCTCCCGGGCGCTGGCGGCGACCGCTAAGGGGCCCGAGGACTACCTGGAGGTCTACGGGCATCTGCTCCGCCAGGCGGCCGAGCCCGTGGTCCTGCACTGGCTCGGTCCCATGTTCGACCCCGCCCTGGAGGGCTACTGGGGGTCGGGCGACCTGGACGCGGCCACGGACGTGTTCCTGGAGGTCATCGCGGCCCACCCGGACAAGGTCGACGGCATCAAGGTCTCCCTCCTCGACGCCGGGCGCGAGGTCGCCCTGCGCCGCCGCCTGCCGCAGGGCGTCCGCTGCTACACCGGTGACGACTTCAACTACCCCGAGCTGATCGCGGGCGACGAGCAGGGTTTCAGCCATGCCCTGCTCGGCATCTTCGATCCGCTGGGTCCGCTCGCGGCGGAGGCGGTACGGGTGCTCGACACCGGTGACGTGAAGGGCTTCCGTGAGCTTCTCGACCCCACCGTCGAGCTCTCCCGCCATCTCTTCGAGGCGCCGACCCGGTTCTACAAGACGGGCGTCGTCCTGCTGGCGTGGCTGGCCGGGCACCAGGAACACTTCACCATGGTCGGCGGGTTCCAGTCGGCCCGCTCGCTGCCGCACTTCGCGCGGGCGTACGAGCTGGCGGACACCCTCGGCCTGTTCCCGAACCCGGAGCTCGCCGAGGCCCGGATGAAGACCCTGCTGGCTCTGTACGGAGTGACCTCATGACCGGCCTCGCCCGTTTCTCCATCAACCAGATGACGGTCAAGCAGCTGTCGATGCCCGAACTGGTCGAGTCCTGCCTCGAGCTGCGGATCCCGGGTGTCGGACTCTGGCGTGAACCCGTCCAGTCGTACGGCCTGGACGCCACCGCCAAACTCGTCCGCGACGCCGGTCTGGCCGTCACCACGCTCTGCCGTGGCGGCTTCTTCACGGCGATCGACCCGCAGGAGCGGGCCCGCGCCCTGGACGACAACCGTGCGGCCGTCGACGAGGCCGCGACCCTCGGCACCGACACCCTGGTTCTGGTCTCCGGGGGACTGCCGGCCGGTTCGAAGGACCTGCACGGCGCGCGGGAGCGGATCGCCGACGCGCTGGGGGAGCTGGGCCCGTACGCCGCCGAGCGGGGCGTGCGGCTGGCCATCGAGCCCCTCCACCCCATGTACGCCGCGGACCGTTGTGTGGTGTCCACCCTCGCCCAGGCCCTGGACCTCGCGGAACGCTTCCCCGCGGACCAGGTGGGCGTCACCGTCGACACGTACCACATCTGGTGGGACGACACGGCTCCCGCCCAGATCGCCCGCGCGGGCGCCGGCGGCCGTATCCACACCTTCCAGCTCGCCGACTGGACGACTCCGCTGCCCGAGGGCGTCCTCAACGGCCGCGGTCAGATCGGCGACGGTTCGATCGACATGCGGGAGTGGCGGGGGTACGTCGAGGCGGCGGGATACTCCGGGCCGATCGAGGTCGAACTGTTCAACGACGGGCTGTGGGGGCGGGACGGGCGCGAGGTGCTGGCGGAGACGGCGGCGCGGTTCGTGGAGCACGCGGGATAGTCCCGTCGGCGGCCGCTGTCACTTCTTGGTCACTTCTTGCGTGCCGCCCGCTTGCTGAGGACCGCCAGGACGACCGGGACGAGCATCTCGATGACACGGGTGACCGTGGCCGCCGGGATGCCCGTCTTCTTGGCGACGGCGTTCGCGACCGGCTTGCTCACCTTGGCCAGCACCCCGGCCATCAGACCGCCGGTGGCGAACCCGCCCAGGGTGGACACGCCCTGGAGCGGGGCCTCCTCCTCGGGCGCCGCCGCGGCCTCCTCCTGTACGGGGCCGGCGAGTGCCGAGACCGTGGTTCCGACCACCTCCTGGGCGCCCGCCGTGTCGGTCCCCAGCAGCCCCGCGATCTCCTGGAGCCTGTCGTCGCCCAGTTCACCGAGCACGTCGTCCTCGAAGGAGGAAGCGGATTCACTCATGCCGGAAAGCATCCCGAAAAAATCTCGGAAGGCCGTGCAACCCTTCCCCCACCGCGCGTGTCGTACTTGGCATCAGGACTTCTGGAGGGGGATCCGGGGGGATCGCGGGGGTTCTGATGTCGGAGGGGAAATCCGAGGGGCCTGGTCGACGGACCGGGCCCCTCGAAGCATCTCGGGCACCGGGCCGAACATGTCGGGCACCGCGCCGAACCTGTCGCACACCGGGCTGGAAGACACCGGGCTAGAAGAACACCCCGCACCGCAGCAGCACATTCGCGTACGGCCGAGCCTCTCCCGTGCGGACGATCAGCTTCGCGCCCGCCGACAGTGACTTCAGTTCCTCGTGGGAGACCGTCGACAGCGTGGGGAAACGGGCGTCCAGCAGGGCCGTCGCCTCCGGGTTCGCCCCGCGGATCTCGTGCGCGGCCGTGGCGCCCTCCACCACGAGTTCCTCCAGCAGCCCGTCGAGCACCTCGGCGAAGGACGGCACTCCGGCCCGGAAGGCCAGGTCCACGACGCGCGGACCGGCGGGGATGGGCATCCCGGCATCGCAGACGAGCACCCCGTCCCCGTGGCCCAGCTCGGCCAGCGCGCCCGACAGATGGCGGTTCAGGATTCCGGCCTTCTTCATGGCGACGCGACCTCCTCGGCCGTCGGGAAGGACTCCTGCGCACCGGCGCGGGTGACCGCCGCCGCACCGACGCGGGCGGCGTACGCGGCCGCCTCGGCGAGCGGCTCGTCGAGCCCGAGCCGCCACGCCAGCGCCGCCGTGAACGCGTCCCCCGCGCCCGTCGTGTCCACCGTCTCCACCTTCACTGACGGCACCCGCGCGGTGCCCGCGGCGGAAGCCACCAGCGCGCCCCGCGCGCCCAGCGTGATCACCACCGAGCGCGGGCCGAGGGCGAGCAGGGCGGACGCCCAGTCCTCCGGGGAGTCCCCGAGATCCGTGCCGACGATCACCCGCGCCTCGTGCTCGTTCACGATCAGCGGATCGCAGGCCGCGAGCACCTCGGCGGGCAGCGCGCGCGGCGGCGACGGGTTCAGCACGAAACGGCTGCCGGGAGCGAGATTCCGTACGACCTCCACGACCGTCTCCAACGGGATCTCCAGCTGCGCCGAGACCACGCGGGAGGCCGCCAGGAGGTTTCCGGCGGACCGCACGTCCTCGGGTGTGAGGCGGCCGTTGGCACCGGGTGAGACCACGATGCTGTTGTCCCCGGAGGGATCCACCGTGATGAGCGCGACCCCGGTCGGCGCCCCGCCGACGAGCACGCCCGCCGTGTCGACCCCGGCCGCCCGCTGCGAGTCGAGCAGCAGCCGCCCGTGCGCGTCGTCGCCGACCCGGGCCAGCAGCGCCGTGCGGGCTCCGAGGCGGCCGGCGGCGACCGCCTGGTTGGCGCCCTTGCCGCCCGGGTGGACGACGAGGTCGGAGCCGAGCACCGTCTCGCCGGCCGCGGGCCGCCGCTCGACCCCTATCACCAGGTCGGCGTTGGCCGATCCCACGACCAGCAGGTCGTAGTCGTACATGAACTTTCTCCCTATGAAGGTGAGTCGAGGCAACAGGGCGAGCCGCCCGGCGGCGCGCGGAGGTCGTCCGCGTCGCGCTGCCCGGGCGGCCCGCTCAGGTCATCCGCCGAAGCCGGCCACATTCTCCTTCGTGACCACCTTCACCGGCACCATCACCGTCTTGTCGACCTTCTTGCCCTCGGCGGCGTTCAGCGCGTTCTCCACCGCGATCCGGCCGAGCTCCTTCGGCTGCTGGGCCACGGACGCGTACATCGTGCCGTCCTCGACCGCCTTCAGGCCGTCCGGTTCGCCGTCGAAGCCGATGACCGAGACCGACGTGCCGGCCTTGGAGCCGAGCGCCTTGACCGCGCCGAGCGCCATCTCGTCGTTCTCGGCGAAGACGCCCTGGATGTCGGGGTGCGCCTGAAGCAGGTTCGTCATCACGTCGAGGCCCTTGGTGCGGTCGAAGTCCGCGGGCTGCCGGGCGACGACCTCGATGCCCGGGTAGGCCTTCAGACCCTCGGCGAAGCCCGCGCCGCGCTCACGGCTCGCGGACGTTCCGGCCAGGCCCTGCAGGATCACGATCTTGCCCTTGCCGCCCAGCTTCTCGGCCATCGCCTTGGCGCCGAGCTTGCCGCCCGCGATGTTGTCGGAGGCGACCAGCGCGGCCGTGTCGGCCTTGTTCACGCCCCGGTCCACGCCGACGACGGGGATGCCGGCCTTGTTCGCGGAGCGGACCGCCGGGCCCGCCGCGTCCGAGTCCACCGGGTTGACGATGATCGAGCCGAGGCCCGAACTGGTGAAGTTCTGCAACTGGTTGGCCTGCTGGGAGGCGTCGTTCTGCGCGTCCGTGACCGTCAGGTCCACGCCGAGCTTCTTCGCCTCCGCCTTCGCACCCGCCTCGATCTGCACGAAGAAGGGGTTGTTCAGGGTGGAGAGGGACAGGCCCACCTTCTTCGTCGCCGACGAGGAGGAGCCGTTGTGCAGGAAGGACATCGCACCGACGATCGCCGCCGCGACCACGGCCGCGATGATGTACGTCGCCGCCTGCTTGCCCCTGCCGCCCGGCGCACCCGCCCCGGCGGCCACCGGGGTCGCCCCGGCCTTGCGCCGCAGCGTGTCCAGCAGCACCGCCAGCGCGATCACGACACCGATGACGACCTGCTGCCAGAACGCGGAGACGGAGAGCAGGTTCAGACCGTTGCGGAGCACCGCGAGGATCAGGGCGCCGATCAGCGTGCCGGACGCCTTGCCGGTGCCGCCCGCCAGGGAGGCGCCGCCGATGACGACCGCGGCGATCGCGTCCAGCTCGTAGCCCTGCGCGGCCTGCGGCTGCGCGGAGGACAGGCGGGAGGCGAGCACGATGCCCGCGGCGGCCGCGAAGAGACCCGACAGGGCGTAGATCGCGAGCTTCTGCCTCTTCACCCGCAGGCCCGAGAGGCGCGCGGCCTCCTCGTTGCCGCCGATCGCGTACATGGAGCGGCCGATGTAGGTACGGCCCAGGATGAGAGCGGTGATCAGGCCCATGACGACCATCACCAGGACGGGGACCGGCAGCCAGCCGCCGAGGGTGTCACCGAGGTGCGAGACGGACTCGGGGAAGGCGATCGGCGAGCCCTGCGAGATCACCAGGGACAGACCGCGGCCCACCGACAGCATGGCGAGAGTCGCGATGAACGGCGGCAGTTTCCCGTAGGAGATCAGGACACCGTTGACCAGGCCGCACGCTATGCCGGTCGCGATCGCGAGGATCACCGCGATCCAGACCGGGACGCCCTGCGAAGTCGCCGTCCAGGCGAGGACGGTGGCGGACAGCGCGGCGACCGAGCCGACCGACAGGTCGATGCCCGCCGAGACGATCACGAAGGTCACACCGAAGGCGAGGATGGCGGTCACGGCCGCCTGGACGCCGATGTTGAGCAGGTTGTCCGTCGTCAGGAAGTCGCCGGACAGCGCCGACATCGCGATGACGAGGGCGATGAGCGCGGTGAGCGCTCCGTTGTCGAGCAGGAGGCGGCGGACCGCCGAGGCGCCACTCGCGCCCGTAGTG
The DNA here is from genome assembly GCF_001514115.1 of Streptomyces olivochromogenes. Classification (GTDB taxonomy): domain Bacteria; phylum Actinomycetota; class Actinomycetes; order Streptomycetales; family Streptomycetaceae; genus Streptomyces; species Streptomyces olivochromogenes. Next base: position 532,285 of record NZ_KQ948456.1, on the reverse strand, counting down.
CTCTTGAGCGTGTCAGTGGCCACGGGAGCCCTCCACAGCGGTAACAGAGTTGGTGGTCGGTGTGCTGACGGCGAGTGCCATCACGGAGTCCTGGGTCGCCTCGTCGGCGGACAGCTCGCCCGCGATCCGGCCCTGGGCCATCACCAGCACCCGGTCGCTCATGCCGAGCACCTCGGGCAGATCGCTGGAGATCATCAGGACGGCCGCGCCGGCGGCCGTCAGTTCGTTGACGAGCTGGTAGATCTCGACCTTGGCGCCGACGTCGATGCCACGGGTCGGCTCGTCGAGGATCAGCACCTTGGTATCGGCCAGCAGCCACTTGCCGATGACGACCTTCTGCTGGTTGCCGCCGGAGAGCGTGCGCACGTGCTGGCCGAGACCGGCCATCCGGACGCCGAGCTGCTCGGCGATCCGGGCGGCGGCCGCCCGCTGGCCCTTGAGGTCGACGAGCCCGCCATGGGTCGCCGCCCGCATGGTGACCAGGCCGAGGTTCTCCTCGACGGAGGCGTCCAGGAGCAGCCCCTGGCCCTTGCGGTCCTCGGGGATGAGCCCGATCCCGGCCGCCATCGCCGCGTTCACGTCGTGCCGCCGCAGCGCGGAACCGGCGACCTTCACGGCCCCCTTGTCGTACGGATCGGCCCCGAAGACCGCTCGTACGACCTCCGTGCGCCCGGCCCCCACGAGCCCCGCGATACCGACGACCTCACCGGCCCGCACCTCGAAACTCACGTCGTGGAAGACCCCGTCGCGGGTCAGCCCCTCGACGGTCAGCAGGGCGGCCCCGGAGCCGTCGTCACCAGTGGCCCGCACGCGGGGATACTGCTGCTCGATCGACCGCCCCACCATGAGCCGCACGAGCTCGTCCTCGGCGGTGGAGGCCGGGACCTGCCCGACGCTCTTGCCGTCCCGGATGACGGTGACCCGGTCCCCCAGGGCGGCGATCTCCTCCAGGTGGTGCGTGATGAAGACGATGCCGACACCGTCCTCGCGCAGCCGGCGCACGATGGAGAAGAGTTTTTCGACCTCTTCGGAGGTGAGCACCGCGGTCGGCTCGTCCATGATCAGCACGCGGGCGTTCAGGCTCAGCGCCTTCGCGATCTCGACCATCTGGAGACGTGCGATACCGAGTTCACGCACCCGCGCGCGCGGGGAGACGCTGACACCCACCCGCTCCAGCAGTTCGGCGGCCTCGGCCTCCATCGTCTTCCGGTCGATCAGCCCGTAGCGGCGCGGCTGCCGCCCCAGGAAGATGTTCTCGGCGACCGTCAGATCGGGAACGAGGTTGAACTCCTGGTAGATGGTCGCGATCCCGAGGCGCTCGGAGTCCTGCGCGCCGTGGATGCGCACCTCCTCGCCGTCGACGAGGACACGCCCGGAGTCGGGCTGGTAGGCGCCCGAGAGCATCTTGATGAGCGTGCTCTTGCCGGCACCGTTCTCGCCGAGCAGCACATGCACCTCGCCGCGGCGCAGATCGAAGTCGACGCTGTCGAGCGCGACCACGCCGGGGAAGGTCTTTCGGATGCCCTCGATGCGCAGCAACTCGTCCTGGTTGCTCACGACGTGCTCCTGTTCGTTACGGGGGAGTGCGGGGTGGGGGCCGGTTCGCCGCACGAGCGGCGGACGACGAGACGGGCGGCGAGGGTGACCGACTGCGGGGGGCGCCCCTCGATCCGGTCGACGAGCGCGCGTACGGCGGCCCGCCCCAGCTCGCCGGTCGGCTGGGCCACCGCGGTGATCGGCGGATCGGTGTGCACGAACCACGGGATGTCGTCGAACGCCGCGAGCGCGATGTCCTCGGGAACCCGCAGCCCGCGCGCGCGGATCGCGTCCAGCGCGCCGAGCGCCATCAGGTTGTCGGCGGCGAAGACGACCTCGGGCGGCTCGGGCAGGTCGAGGAAGCCCTCGGTGACCCGCCGTCCGCTCTCGGCCTGGAAGTCGCCCTGGCCTATGTAGGCGTCCGGGAGCGGCAGCCCGTGCTCGGCCATGGCCTCCCGGAAGGCCTCGACGCGCTCGCTGCCGGTGGTGGTCGCCGCGGGCCCCGCGATGATCGCGAGCCGGCGGTGTCCGAGTCCGTGCAGATGCGCCACGAGATCCCGGACCGCCGTCCGGCCGTCCGCCCGTACGACGGGCACGTCCACGCCCGGGATCCAGCGGTCCACGAAGACCATCGGCGTCCCCGCACGCGCGGCGTCCAGCATCCCGGGGGAGCCGCCGTCGGCGGGGGAGACGAGCAGTCCGTCGATCCGCCGGTCCAGCAGGGTCCGTACGTGGTGGTCCTGGAGGTCCGGCCGTTCGTCGGCGTTGCCGATGATCACGCTGTAGCCGAGGGCGCGGGCCTCCTCCTCGACGGAGCGGGCCAGCTCGGTGAAGTACGGGTTGAGTACGTCGCTGATGACCAGGCCGAGGGTGCGGGTCTGGTCGGTGCGCAGTGAGCGGGCGACGGCGTTCGGGCGGTAGCCCAGGGTCTGTACGGCGGCCAGCACGCGGGTGCGTGCGTCTTCGCTGACCGACGGATGATCGTTCAGGACGCGCGAGACCGTGGCGACGGATACGCCGGCCTCGGCGGCAACGTCCTTGATGCTCGCCATCGCCGCTCCACCTCCTCGTGGAATCGATTACATGGAGGATTGGAATCGATTACACGAGCATTAATCAAGACCTCAACCACATGCCGAGACCGGATCGTGATGAACCGCGCTCGGATGAGCGGAGCGGGGTGAGGGTGGGGTGAGGGTGGAGCAGGGGGTGGGGCAGGGGGTGGAGCACCCGCCCCTTGCGGGTCGCGGGTGCTCCTGTGGGCTACTTCAGCCAGTCGGTGTAGTGCGTGGGGGCGATGCGGGCGCCCTTCTTGGTGGTGAGGACGTCGCCGTGGGCCGCGGCGAACATTCCGGCGGTGTCGTCGACGGTCACCGAGCGTTCGTCGCCCTTGAAGGCGAGGGTGATCCGGCCCAGTTCGTCCAGTGGGTAGGTGTCGGGTCCGCCGACCTCGAGGGTGCCGTCCAGGGGTGATCCGGCCGCGACCTCGGCGACGGTCGCCGCGACGTCCGCCGCGGCGATCGGCTGGATGGGGGTGCGGGGCAGGCGGACGGTGTCGCCGTCGGTGGTCCAGGACATGACGGCGTCGACGAACTCCATGAACTGCGTGGCGCGGACGATGGAGTACGGGACGGGGCCGGCCTTGAGGATGTCTTCCTGGAGGGTCTTGGCGCGGTAGTAGTCGAGCTCCGGCACCTGGTCGGTGCCGACGATGGACAGGATGACGAAGTGTCCGACGCCCGCCCGCTGGGCCGCGGTCAGGAGGTGGTCCATCGAGGTCCGGAAGAACGCGGCGGAGGCGTCGTCGAAGGTGGGGGAGTTGGTCAGGTTGACGACCACGTCGGCGCCGGCCAGCGCCGCGTCCACGCCCTGACCGGTGAGGACGTCGACCCCGGTGGACAGCGAGTGCGGCACCGCCTCGTGTCCGGCCGCGTTCAGGTCCCGCACGACCTGTGACCCGATCAGCCCGGTCCCGCCGATGACTGCGAACTTCATGAGACGCCCTGCCCTTCACTCGTTGACGCCCGTCGATCATTGTCCGTTATGAATCCTATGTACCCTTTGGGGAGGTGGGCGGCGCACTGGCCGGCGTCAGTGGCCGACTGAACGGCAGCGAGGTGCAGGTCCGCCCGCCGCTGTCCGCCGCTCGCCGCCGCTGCTGTCCGCCGCGGCGCCCCGGCTGTCAGTCGTCACAGGTACCTTCGGATCATGTCCAATGAGGCGGGGAACCGGCAGGTGCAACTGGCGGTTGTCGAGGGCGTGCTCGAGCGGATCACGTACGCCAACGAGGAGAACGGGTACACGGTCGCGAGGGTGGACACCGGCCGCGGCGCCGGCGATCTGCTCACCGTCGTGGGCGCGCTCCTCGGCGCCCAGGTGGGCGAGTCGCTCCGGATGGAGGGCCGTTGGGGCTCCCACCCGCAGTACGGCAAGCAGTTCACGGTGGAGAACTACACGACCGTCCTGCCCGCCACCGTCCAGGGCATCCGCCGCTACCTCGGATCCGGCCTGGTCAAGGGCATCGGCCCGATCTTCGCCGACCGCATCACCCAGCACTTCGGGCTGGACACGCTCCAGATCATCGAGGAGGAGCCGAAGCGCCTCATCGAGGTCCCCGGCCTCGGCCCCAAGCGCACCAAGAAGATCGCCGACGCCTGGGAGGAGCAGAAGGCGATCAAGGAGGTCATGCTCTTCCTCCAGACCGTCGAGGTGTCGACGTCGATCGCGGTGCGCATCTACAAGAAGTACGGCGACGCGTCGATCTCGGTCGTCAAGAACCAGCCCTACCGCCTGGCCGCCGACGTCTGGGGCATCGGCTTCCTCACCGCGGACAAGATCGCCCAGTCCGTCGGCATCCCGCACGACAGCCCCGAGCGCGTCAAGGCGGGCCTCCAGTACGCCCTGTCGCAGTCCGCCGACCAGGGCCACTGCTTCCTCCCCGAGGAGCAGCTGATCGCCGACGCGGTGAAGCTGCTCCAGGTGGACACGGGCCTGGTCATCGAGTGCCTGGCGGAACTGGCGGAGCCGACCGAGGACGAGGACGAGCCCGGTGGCGTACGGGAGCCGGGCGTCGTACGCGAGAAGGTCCCGGGTCCCGACGGCGGCCCGGACACGGTCACGGCCGTCTACCTGGTCCCCTTCCACCGCGCCGAACTCTCCCTCTCGGCCCAGCTGTTGCGTCTCCTGCGCACCACCGAGGACCGGATGCCCGGTTTCCACGACGTGGCCTGGGACAAGGCACTGACCTGGCTGAAGGGGCGTACGGGCGCGGAGTTGGCACCCGGGCAGGAGGAGGCCGTCCGGCTGGCGCTCACCAAGAAGGTCGCGGTGCTCACCGGGGGCCCCGGCTGCGGCAAGTCGTTCACGGTCCGCTCGATCGTGGAGCTGGCGCGCGCCAAGCGGGCGAAGGTGGTGCTCGCGGCGCCCACGGGCCGTGCCGCCAAGCGGCTCGCCGAGCTGACCGGAGCGGACGCCTCCACCGTGCACCGGCTCCTGGAGCTCAAGCCGGGCGGGGACGCGGCGTACGACAAGGACCGGCCGCTGGACGCCGACCTGGTGGTCGTGGACGAGGCCTCCATGCTCGACCTCCTGCTCGCCAACAAGCTGGTCAAGGCGGTGCCGCCGGGCGCCCACCTGCTGTTCGTCGGGGATGTCGACCAACTCCCCAGCGTCGGCGCCGGCGAGGTCCTGCGTGACCTGCTCGCCGACCGGAGTCCCATCCCCTCCGTCCGTCTCACCCAGGTCTTCCGCCAGGCCCAGCAGTCCGGGGTGGTGACGAACGCGCACCGGATCAACTCCGGGCAGCACCCCGTCACCGACGGCATGAAGGACTTCTTCCTCTTCGTCGAGGACGAGACCGAGGACGCCGGGCGGCTCACCGTGGATGTGGCGGCACGTCGGATTCCCGCCAAGTTCGGGCTCGACCCGCGCCGGGACATCCAGGTGCTGGCGCCCATGCACCGCGGCCCGGCGGGCGCGGGCACCCTCAACGGCCTGCTGCAGCAGGCGATCACGCCAGGCCGCCCCGACCTCCCCGAAAAACGCTTCGGCGGCCGGGTCTTCCGGGTCGGCGACAAGGTGACCCAGATCCGCAACAACTACGAAAAAGGCGAGAACGGCGTCTTCAACGGCACCGTGGGCGTGGTCACCTCACTCGACTCCGAGGAGCAGCGCCTGACGGTGCTGACGGACGAGGACGAGGAGGTTCCCTACGACTTCGACGAACTCGACGAACTGGCCCACGCGTACGCGGTGACGATCCACCGCTCCCAGGGCAGTGAGTACCCCGCGGTGGTGATCCCGGTCACCACCGGCGCGTGGATGATGCTCCAGCGCAATCTGCTCTACACGGCGGTCACCCGGGCCAAGAAACTCGTCGTCCTGGTCGGCTCCCGCAAGGCGATCGGCCAGGCGGTCCGCACGGTGTCGGCAGGCCGCCGCCACACCTCCCTCGACCACCGCCTCACCACGTGACGGCCCAGGGTTTTCAGGGGCGCGGGGAACTGCGCGACCAGCCCCCACCGGCCCGCAGCCGAAAATGACGCACCCGGGGTCCGGGGCGGAACGGGTAGCCGCCCCAGGCATCGCAAAAAATGATCGATCAAATGAGTCGCAAAGGTCACACAGCACTTCCGGAACCAGGGCGAAGGGGGGCAGGATGAGCAGGTTGGCGGCACTGAGTGCCGCCGATAGGCCCAATGGTCGACCCCGAGTGCACTCTCCAGGGCCAAATGGGGGATGGTAGAGACAGTCAGGGCACCTCGAAGAAGAGGCACAACGTCGGTGAGGGATGACGTGAGCGACAACTCTGTAGTACTGCGGTACGGCGATGGCGAGTACACCTACCCGGTGATCGACAGCACCGTCGGCGACAAGGGCTTCGACATCGGGAAGCTCCGCGCCCAGACCGGGCTGGTGACGCTGGACAGCGGGTACGGCAACACCGCCGCGTATAAATCCGCGATCACCTACCTCGACGGTGAGCAGGGCATCCTCCGGTACCGCGGCTACCCGATCGAGCAGCTGGCCGAGCGCTCCACCTTCCTTGAGGTGGCCTCTCTGCTGATCAACGGTGAGCTGCCGAACGTGGACGAGCTCTCCACCTTCAAGAACGAGATCACGCAGCACACCCTGCTGCACGAGGACGTCAAGCGCTTCTTCCAGGGCTTCCCGCGCGACGCCCACCCGATGGCGATGCTGTCGTCGGTGGTCAGTGCCCTGTCGACGTTCTACCAGGACAGCCACAACCCGTTCGACGAGAAGCAGCGTCACCTTTCGACGATCCGACTTCTCGCCAAGCTTCCGACGATCGCGGCGTACGCCTACAAGAAGTCGATCGGTCACCCCTTCGTCTACCCGCGCAACGACCTCGGGTACGTCGAGAACTTCCTGCGCATGACCTTCTCGGTCCCCGCGCAGGACTACGAGCTCGACCCGGTCGTCGTCGCCGCGCTCGACAAGCTGCTCATCCTGCACGCCGACCACGAGCAGAACTGTTCGACCTCCACCGTGCGTCTGGTGGGCTCGTCGCAGGCGAACATGTTCGCGTCGATCTCCGCGGGCATCAGCGCGCTGTGGGGCCCCCTGCACGGTGGCGCCAACCAGTCCGTGCTGGAGATGCTGGAGGGCATCCAGGCCTCCGGCGGCGACGTCGACTCCTTCATCCGCAAGGTGAAGAACAAGGAGGACGGCGTCCGCCTGATGGGCTTCGGCCACCGCGTCTACAAGAACTTCGACCCCCGGGCGAAGATCATCAAGGCGGCGGCGCACGATGTCCTCTCGGCGCTCGGCAAGTCCGACGAGCTGCTGGACATCGCGCTCAAGCTGGAGGAGCACGCGCTCTCCGACGACTACTTCGTCTCGCGCAGCCTCTACCCGAACGTGGACTTCTACACCGGTCTGATCTACCGCGCCATGGGCTTCCCGACCGAGATGTTCACGGTCCTGTTCGCCCTCGGCCGCCTCCCGGGCTGGATCGCCCAGTGGCACGAGATGATCAAGGAGCCCGGCTCCCGCATCGGCCGCCCGCGCCAGATCTACACGGGCGAGGTCCTGCGCGACTTCGTCCCGGTCGAGGCCCGCTAGGTCCAGGTCACTCGCAAGAAAAACGGAAAGCGCCCTGCTACCGGTCCCCCCACGGGCCGGCAGTCAGGGCGCTTTCCTTGTCCCGGTGCGGATTCCCCCCACGGGATCCGGCCGGGCGTCTGTGGGACAGCGCCTGAATCGCTGCGAGCGTGCTGACGCGTTGCTCCCGGCCGACCGGGCTGACCGGACCGGCCGTGAGCAAAACGAGCAAAACTCTCTGTACTACCGCGGTGCTCATGAACTGCTGGGGTGCGGTCTGCCGGGACCCGTACCGACGGGAGGGCCGCTCAAAGCTCCCCGCTGCACGTGCCCCGGCAACGCAGTTCCGGGAACGTCCCCCAAGACATCCCCAGATGTCAGAGACGCCCCCCAAGACGTCTCCGGCATCGCCAACTTAGACTCACGAACCCCTTCGATGGTTACGTTCGCATCACTGTGATCTGCGTCTCTTGCGTATGTCCTGAAGATACGCAAGAGACTGATATGGCAAATCGAGACCCAAGCGTAAGGAAGATGCGCGAGCCTTGTGAAGAGCTTATGTGAGGCTCCCGTTCGACTCTAGGGGGACTCTTACTCCGTCGTCATGAGAATGTCCTGAGTCGAAGGCTGTTCGTCACCACGAACACCGACGAGAAGGCCATCGCGGCCCCCGCGATCATCGGGTTGAGGAGTCCGGCCGCGGCGAGCGGCAGCGCCGCCACGTTGTATCCGAACGCCCACACCAGGTTCCCCTTGATCGCGGACAGGGTCTTGCGTGACAGCCGGATCGCGTCCGCCGCCACCCGCAGATCCCCCCGGACCAGCGTCAGGTCGCTCGCCTCGATCGCCGCGTCCGTGCCCGTCCCCATCGCGAGGCCGAGGTCGGCGGTGGCGAGGGCCGCCGCGTCGTTCACCCCGTCGCCGACCATCGCCACGGTCCGCCCCTCGCTCTGGAGGCGCTTGACGACGGCGACCTTTTCCTCGGGCAGCACCTCGGCGACCACGTCCCCGGGGTCGATGCCGACGGCACGCGCCACGGACCGGGCGACCGCCCGGTTGTCGCCGGTGAGCAGGACCGGTGTGAGCCCCAGGCCGCGCAGTGCGCGCACCGCCTCGGCGCTGGTCTCCTTGATCGCGTCGGCGACGGTCACGACACCGAGTGCCACCCCGTCCCGGGTGACCACGACGGCCGTACGCCCCTCCGTCTGTGCCTCCGCCTTGGCGCGGGCCAGCGCCTCCGGGAGCTCGCCTTCGTGGAGCCGTCCCACCTGGACGTCGTGACCCTCCACGCGCCCGCGTACGCCGAGCCCGGGGACGTTCTCGAAGTGCTCCACCGGAGGAAGGGCGCCAGTCCGCTCCTGAGCGCCCGCGGCGATCGCCCGGGCCACCGGATGCTCGGAGGCGTGCTCCAGGGCGCCTGCGAGCCGCAGGAGCTCCTTCTCGTCGGTGTCGGCGACGACGTACACCTCCCGCAGTGTCATCCGTCCCGTCGTCACCGTGCCGGTCTTGTCCAGGACGACCGTGTCGACGCGTCGCGTGGACTCCAGGACCTCGGGGCCCTTGATGAGGATGCCGAGTTGGGCGCCGCGGCCCGTGCCGACCATCAGGGCGGTCGGGGTCGCGAGGCCGAGGGCGCAGGGGCAGGCGATGATCAGCACCGCGACGGCCGCGGTGAAGGCGGCGACCGTGTCCCCGGTGACACCGAGCCACACCCCGAAGGTGCCGAGCGCGATCACCAGCACCACCGGCACGAAGATCCCGGAGATCCGGTCGGCGAGGCGCTGCACCTCGGCCTTGCCGTTCTGTGCGTCCTCGACGAGTCGGGCCATCCGTGCGAGTTGGGTGTCGGCGCCGACCCGGGTCGCCTCGACGACGAGCCGTCCGCCGGCGTTCACGGTCGCGCCGGTGACGCCGGAACCCACCGTCACGTCCACCGGCACCGACTCGCCCGTCAGCATGGCGGCGTCGACGGCGGAGGAACCCTCCACCACCGTCCCGTCGGTGGCGATCTTCTCGCCGGGCCGTACGACGAAGCGGTCGCCCGTCGCCATCCGCGCGACCGGGATACGGACCTCACGGCCGTCCCGTAGCACCGCGACGTCCTTGGCCCCCAGCTCCATCAGCGCCCGCAGCGCGGCTCCGGCCTGCCGCTTGGAGCGGGCCTCCAGGTAGCGGCCCAGCAGGATGAACGCGACGACGCCCGCGGCGACTTCGAGATAGATCGTCGACGACCCCTCCGTACGCGAGACGGTGAGGTCGAACCCGTGCCGCATGCCCGGCATGCCCGCGTGCCCCCAGAACAGCGCCCACAGGGACCAGCCGAACGCGGCGAGCGTGCCGACCGAGACGAGGGTGTCCATGGTGGCCGCGCCGTGCCGCGCGTTGGTGAACGCGGCCCGGTGGAAGGGCAGCGCGCCCCAGGCCACGACGGGCGCCGCGAGGGTCAGCGAGAGCCACTGCCAGTTGTCGAACTGCAGCGCCGGGACCATCGACATCAGGACGACGGGGAGGGCGAGCAGGGCCGACACGACGAGCCGTTCGCGCAGGGAGGCGAGTTCGGGGTCCTCGTCGGCGCCGACGGCGTCGGTGGCCCGTTCCGGCGTTTCGAGGCGCGGCGGCGGGGGTTCCTCGGCCGTGTATCCCGTCTTCACGACGGTGGCGATGAGGTCGGCGACCTGTACCCCCACCGGGTACGAGACCTTCGCCTTCTCCGTCGCGAAGTTGACCGTGGCGGTGACACCGTCCATGCGGTTGAGCTTCTTCTCGACGCGGGCCGCGCAGGAGGCGCAGGTCATTCCGCCGATGGTGAGCTCCACCTCCGACGGCGCGGCTGTCGCGGTGGTCGGGGTGGTCGCGGCGGTCTGGACCGTCTCGGCTATGGCCGGCTCGGGTGCTGCGGTGGTCATGGTCGGGCTCCAGGGAATGAGCCGGGCCGTACGGAGCCAGTATCAGCTGGTCGGTACGGCCCGGTGTGGAGAGCTGCGTGAAGTGCTGGGTGGCGCGGGGCGAACGGGCGATGCGGGTGTTACGGGTGATGCGGGGAACCGGAAGGCGCGGGGGAGCGACTGCTGGGTGCGAGGCCGGTGACTCAGGCCTGGCCGGCGAGCTCGAAGCCCGCCTCGTCGACGGCGGCGCGCACGGCCTCCTCGTCGAGCGGCGCCGCGGAGACCACGGTCACCTCGCCGGTGGCGGCGACGGCCTTCACCGAGGTGACCCCGGGGATCTCGGAGATCTCGCCGGAGACGGAGCCCTCACAGTGCCCGCAGCTCATTCCGCTCACCTGGTAGACGGTCGTGACGGAACCCGGGGTGTCGGTCTGCGTCGTCATGGCGTACTCCTCGTCGAGGCGTGTGGGGTTCGGGTGACTTGCTCAGGTGACCAACACTATACCCCTAGGGGGTATTTCTCCAAGCAAAGTCGCGGCGTGTCAGCGAACGCACCCAGCCGATCCCCGCGAGCGCCACGATGATCAGGCCGCCCACCGAGAACAGCGTGAAGAGATGTTTCTGCTCGTCGGTGGGCCCCTGGAGGTACCCCAGTCCGAACGGCGTCCGGTCGAGCCCCGTCGTGGTCAGCCGCGCGACCAGCCAGAGCGCGATGCCGTGTGTCGAGTCCCACAGGGCGTGCAGCAGCGACACGCCGACGTAGGCACCCGCCACCGGACCGGCGTACTGGAAGCGCCCGTGCGGGTGGCGGTACGTGAGCAGCACCGCTCCCGTGATCGCCGTCCACAGGCCGTGCCCGAAGGGGGTGAGCAGTCCGCGCAGGATCTCCGTCTCCAGTAGTGCGCGCAGATCCAGTCCCTTGAGGGAGGCGGCGGCGTTGAACGCGTACCCCGCGCTCTCCAGCGCCGCGAAGCCGAAGCCGACGCTCGCGCCGAGCACGAGGCCGGCCCGCAGTCCCCGGAGCCGGGGGTGGCGGCGCAGGACGAACGCCAGCGCGGCCAGCTTCGCCGCCTCCTCGATCAGTCCGACGCCGACGCACCTCGACAGCGAGGGGTGGAGCAGGTGGTTCTCCATCACCGACGCGCCCAGCACCCCGAGGGTCCCGCCGGTCAGGAAGCAGCCGAGGATCACCTGGACGCCGAGGTCGCGGCCGTGGCGCTCGTACGCCCAGAGCGTGAAGACGACGGGGGCCAGGAAGCTGCCGAGCAGGATCAGGGTGGGCAGCAGCGTGGTGTTCCTCGTCGTGTACGTGACGATCGCCGTCAGCGTCCAGAGCGCGAGCCCGCCGCCCAGGCAGCGTCGCCACAGTCCGGAGCGGATCTGGGGGTACGACGGAGGGGGCTGCTGGGGTCCGGGAATGCGGGCCCGGGGCGCGCCGGGCGGCTGATTCTGGGTCACGGCTTGCCCCTTGGGCTCGGTCTGATTTATCCGAACCTTATGGCAAATGTCCGCTATGTCGCAGTATGGGCTACTCCGTCACGACCAGGGCGCGAGCGGCGGCGCTCGACGGCCGGGTCGCCGTGTGCGGTCAGGGGGTTGGGGCCGTGCGCGGTCGGGGGGTGAGGCTGCGCGCGGTCGGGGGGGGTGGGGCTGTGCGTGGTCAGGGGGTTGGGGTCGTGAACTCTGCGGGGGTGGCGGTGAGGTCCGCCGGGGTGATTGTCCTGTCGCGGATCAGCGGCTCCAGGTAGCGGAGCAGGACGTCCTTCAACTCTCGGATGTACGCCTCGCGCTCGGCGCCCTGGTTCGAGAGGACCAGCTCCAGGCCGGCCTTGTAGATGCCCAGGCACACGTGCGCGATGCGCGTGACCTCGGTGGCGGGCGCGTCGGTCATGAGGGACGAGAGCAGCCCCTCTATCCGCGAGACCAGGGTCGCGTGCAGGGCGTCGTGCTCCTCGGCGATCCGGCCCGGGATGTCGGGGCCGTGCATCAGCGCGAAGAACACGGGGTGATCGCAGTTGAAGGCGATGAACCGGTCGACCGCGGCGCCCACGGCCTCCTCCAGCGGGGTCGTGGGGTCGACCGGGGCCAGTGCCTCGCCGTACGTGTCGCGCATCTCGTGCATGAGCCGGTCGCCCAGCTCGATCGCGATGGCCTCTTTGTTCGGGAAGAACTGGTACAGCGTGCCCGGTGAGACGCCCGCCTCGCGGGCGATGGCGTTGGTGCTGGCGGCGGTGTAGCCGGTGGTGCAGAAGACGGAGGCGGCGGCCTCCAGCAGCTGGGCGATCCGGCGCTCGCCGCGGGCCTGCCGGCGGCGGGGCCGCTCGTCGACGGTCTGCGTGTCGGCGGTCTGTCTGTCGACGGTCTGCGCGTCGGCGGTCCGCTGTGTCTCGGGCTTGTCGGGCACGAGTTATCCCCAGCTCTCCGAACGTGATTGACAAACACGAGCGGTCGCTCGCATTCTAGTGAAACGCGAGCGATCTCTCGTGTTTGCCATTCTATGGCAATGGTCGACCCCTGCCGCCTGCGCACACGACCGGATGGTCGGACGGACGCGCCGCGCGGACAGGGGGTCACGGTGAAGGGGACACCGCACGATGACCGAAGTCAACAGCGCGGATGACGGCCACGGGAGCGGCGCGGGGCGCGGGAGGGGCGCGAGCGTCGACGCGAGCGCGGGCGACGAGCCGCAGGTGGGCGGAGGCCCGCCGGAGAGCGGAAGCCCGCCGGGGAAGAGTGGCCCGCGGGCGAGTGGCGGCCGACGGGTGAGTGATGGTCAACGGGCCAGAGATGGTCAACGGGCGAGCGACGGTCAACAGGCGAGCGACGGTCAACGGGTGAGCGGTGGCCCGCGAACCGGTCGCGGTGTCCGGGTCGGTGGCTGGACCCGGTTCGTGACCGCGCGCCCCCGCCTCTCCCTGTTCGTCGCGCTGCTGCTCACCGCGCTCGCCGTGGTCGCCGGCAGCGGGGTCGCCGACCGGCTGGGCAGCGGAGGCTGGCAGGACCCGACCGCCGAGTCGACGTACGCGACCAAGGCGCTGGAGCGGGAGTTCCCCGCCTCGCAGCCCAATCTGCTGCTCCTGGTCGACTCGGGGCGTGCCACGGTCGACGCTCCCGCGGTCGCGGCCGAGGCGAAGCGGCTCGCGGCGCGGCTCGCCGGCGAGCGGGGCGTCACGGGGGTCGGTTCGTACTGGGCGTCGGGCGCACCGGCGCTGAAGGCGAAGGACGGCCACGAGGCGCTGATCGCCGCGCGGATCACGGGCGACGAGAAGACGGCGAGCGAGACCCTGGACCGCCTGGCGCCCTCCTACCGAGGGACGCACGGGCCGGTCGAGGTCAGGGTCGGCGGCCCGGTGGCGGTGCAGCACGAGATGCAGACGACCATCCGCGAGGACCTGACCCGGGCCGAGATGATCGCCCTGCCGGTGACCCTCGTACTGCTGGTGATGGTCTTCGGCAGCGCGATCGCGGCCCTGCTGCCGCTCGGCGTGGGCATCGTCGCGATCCTGGGCACGAACGCGGTGCTGCGCGGCCTCACCGAGTTCACCGACGTCTCGGTCTTCGCGATGAACCTCACCACGGCCCTGGGACTCGGCCTCGCCATCGACTACGCCCTGTTCATCGTCCGCAGATTCCGCGAGGAACTGGCCAAGGGCGCCGCGCCTTCCCCGAGCTCTCCACCGCGTTCGAACAGGGAAGACGCCATCAGGGCCATCGCCACGACCCTGCGCACCGCGGGCCGCACGGTCCTCTTCTCCTCCCTCACGGTCGCCGTCTCCCTGGCCGCGATGCTGCTCTTCCCGCAGTACTTCCTGCGCTCCTTCGCCTACGCGGGCATCGCCGTGGTGCTGCTGGCCGCGGCCGCCGCCCTGGTCCTGCTCCCGGCGGCGCTGGTGCTGCTCGGCCACCGGGTGAACTCGCTGGATCTGCGCCGCCTGTTCCGGCGCGGAAGGCCGGCGGCGAGCGCGGACGGGGCCGCCTGGGGACGCATGGCCGCACTCGTCATGCGCAGGGCGCCGGTCTTCGCCGTCGCCACCACCGTCGGGCTGATCGTGCTCGGACTGCCCTTCCTGGGCGTGAAGTTCGGCACCGCGGACGACCGCCAACTGCCCTCGGGTGCCGAGTCCCACGTCGTGCAGCAGCACATACGGGACGGCTTCCCGGGCAGCCCCGGTGGCGCCCTGGAGGTGCTCGCGGAGGGCCGGGCGACCGAGGCCCAGTACACGGCCTACAAGGACCGGATCGCCGCGCTGCCCGAGGTGCTGCGGGTGGACGGACCCCTGGCGCAGGGCGACTCGGCCTACTTCACGGTGCTGCCGAAGGGCGAGGCCGTCGGCGACGGAGCCCAGCGGCTGGTGCGCGAACTGCGAGCGACCCAGGCCCCGTTCGACACGGCGGTGACCGGCACGGCGGCGGTCCTGGTCGATTCCAAGCACGCGATAGCCGACCGGCTCCCCTGGGCCGCGGCCTTCATAGCGATCGTCACCCTGCTCCTGGTCTTCCTCCTCACCGGCAGCGTGCTGATCCCGATCCAGGCGGTGCTGCTCAACGCGCTCAGCCTGACGGCGATGTTCGGCGCGGTGGTCTGGGTCTTCCAGGACGGCCATCTGTCGGGCCTGCTCGGCTTCACCAGCCCGGGATCGATAGAGACGACGCTCCCCGTCCTCATGTTCTGCGTCGCCTTCGGCCTCTCCATGGACTACGGAGTCTTCCTGCTCTCCCGGATAAAGGAGGAGTACGACCACACGGGCGACCACCGGGAGGCGGTCCGCTTCGGCCTCCAGCGCACCGGCGGACTCATCACCGCGGCCGCGGTCATCCTCGCCGTGGTGATGGTCGCGATCGGCACCTCGCGCGTGACCAACACCAAGATGCTCGGCCTGGGCATCGCGCTCGCCGTGCTGATGGACGCGATGGTCGTCCGCAGCCTGCTGGTCCCGGCGGTCATGCGTCTCACGGGCCGCGCGACCTGGTGGGCACCGGGGCCGCTGCGGCGCTTCCACGACCGGTTCGGACTGAGCGAGGGCGAGGCGGAGCCGGACAACACCCGGCAGGCGGACGGCCGGGAGCATGACCGGGAGGACGACCGGGAGCAGGAGAGGGAGGACGGCAGGGAGGACGACCGGGAGCGGGACAAGGTCGAGGCGCGCGGATAGCGTTCGCTCCGGAAGGGTGATCTTCGGGCGGAGGGGCGAGACGGATGCGGGCAGTGGTGTTCGAGCGGTACGAGGAGCCGGCCGAGGTGCGCGAGGTGGCGGACCCGGTGCCCGCGGAGCACGGGGTGGTGGTGCGGGTCGAGGCCACCGGGCTGTGCCGCAGCGACTGGCACGGCTGGATGGGGCACGACCCGGACATCACACTGCCGCATGTGCCGGGCCACGAACTCGCGGGGACCGTCGAGGCGGTCGGTGCGCGGGTGACCGGCTGGCGCCCCGGCGACCGGGTCACCGTCCCGTTCGTCTGCGCCTGCGGGACGTGTCCCTCCTGCGCGGCGGGTGACCAGCAGGTGTGCGAGCGGCAGACCCAGCCGGGGTTCACCCACTGGGGTTCCTTCGCCCAGTACGTGGCACTCGACCACGCCGAGGTGAACCTGGTGGCGGTGCCGGACGAGCTGTCCTTCGCGACGGCGGCGTCACTGGGCTGCCGGTTCGCCACGGCGTTCCGCGCGGTGGTCGCGCAGGGCCGGGTGGCGGCGGGGGAGTGGGTCGCGGTGCACGGCTGCGGAGGTGTGGGACTGTCGGCGGTGATGATCGCGGCGGCGGCCGGGGCGCGGGTCGTGGCCGTGGACCTCTCACCCCAGGCCCTGGACCTGGCACGGAAGTTCGGCGCGGTGGAGGTCGTGGACGCCTCGCGGGTCGGGGACACGGCCGCGGCGGTCCGGGAGCTGACCGGCGGCGGTGCCCATCTCTCCCTCGACGCGCTCGGCTCCCCGGTCACCTGCGCGGCCTCGGTGAACGGTCTGCGCCGCCGGGGACGCCACGTCCAGGTCGGTCTGCTGCCCGAGGACCCCGCGGTTCCGATGGCCCGGGTGATCGGCTTCGAACTCGAACTCCTGGGCAGCCACGGCATGCAGGCACACGCCTACCCCCGCATGCTCGAACTGGTCCGCGCCGGGGTGCTCCGCCCCGACCTCCTGGTCACCTCCACCATCCCGCTGGACGCGGTCCCTGCGGCCCTGGCGGCGATGGGGACGGCGCCGGGGGCGGGGGTGACGGTCATCGAACCGTGGGAGTCAACTACCCCGCGCTGAACCCGGACAGGGGCTGTGCCCCGCACCCGGGCGAGGAGCGGGGCACAGCGCGTGGGGGTGGCGCGTGGGCACAGTGAGTGGGCGTGGCGAGCGGGGCGGGGCCCGTGGTCAGTCTCTTCGACCGCGGTTTCCGGGGCGGGAGGCGACCCAGGCGCGGACGGTGTCCGCGTACCAGTAGGGCTTCCCGCTCTCCACGTGGTCGGGCGGCGGCAGCAGTCCGTGCTTGCGGTACGACCGCACGGTGTCCGGCTGCACCTTGATGTGCGCCGCGATCTCCTTGTACGACCAGAGCCTACGGTCGGTCATGAGTGGCACCTCCCTGCGCGCGTCGCGGCGGCGGCCGGGGGGTGGCCGTCGGGGGAGCCGGGCGCTGCGCTGGCGATCACAAAGCCTGCGCCCGTTGAACGACACAGAGTGACCGCAGGGCAGGGCCTGTTGGCCGGGTGTGACACAAGACCCGCGTACACGCGACATGTGTGACAGGGCGGTGGTTTTTGTGACACGCGTGACGCATTCGCGCCGAGGCGACCGTCGAGACGTATGCGCGTAGGGGACCGGTGACGCCGGAAGGCCCGCCGAGCCCCGGGCTCTCGACGGGCCCCTCGGCCCCCCGCGGAGGGTCAGGCTCCGCGGGACACTATGAAGCGGTGACGGTGAAGCGGTCACGGTGAAGCAGTCACGGTGAAGCAGTCACGTCACGGTGAAGCAGTCACGTCACGGTGAAGCGGTCACGCTCCGCAGGACCTCAGGAACGCCCGGGTGCGCTGGGCGATCGGCAGTGGCTTGTCCGGCGGGCACGGGTACATGTCCTGCTCGACGATGGCGAAGAGTTCGACGTCGAGCTTCTGGGCGGCGGCGAGGACGGGCTCGAGCGCCGGTACGCCGGACGGCGGTTCGCACATCACGCCCTTGGCCACGGCGGGCCCGAACGGCACCTCGTCCGCCCGCACCTCGGCCAGGATCAGCGGATCCACCTGCTTGAGGTGGAGGTAGCCGATGCGCTCCCCGTAGGTCTCGATGAGCTTGACGCTGTCGCCGCCGCAGTACGCGTAGTGGCCGGTGTCCAGGCACAGCGACACCAGGGAGGAGTCGGTCGCGTCGAGGAACCGTGTGACGTTCTCCTCGCTGTCGATGTGCGTGTCCGCGTGCGGGTGGACGACGATCTTCAGCCCGTAGCGCTCCCGCACCTCATGGGCGAGCCGCTCGGTCTGAGCGGTCAGATTGCGCCACTGCGTCGGCGTCAGCGCGCTGTCCTCCAGGACCTCGCCCGTCTTGTCGTCCCGCCAGAACGCCGGGATGACGACGAGGTGCTCGGCGCCCATCGCCTGGGTGAGCGCGGCGATGTCCGAGACGTGCGCCCAGGTGGCGTCCCACACCTCGGGACCCCGGTGCAGCCCGGTGAAGACGGTGCCGGCCGACACGGTGAGCCCGCGCCGCGCGGTCTCCTCCTTGAGCGTCGCCGGATCCGTGGGCAGATAACCGTAGGGGCCCAGCTCGATCCACTCGTACCCGGACTGGGAGACCTCGTCGAGGAAGCGCTGCCAGGGGACCTGCTGAGGGTCGTCGGGGAACCAGACGCCCCAGGAGTCCGGAGCCGAACCGATCCGGATGCGGGACAGTGAGGACTGAGGTGATGCCTGCGGTGACAACGACGTCATGGGCGTCAGCTTCGGGCGGCACGAGGGAGGTGTCAAGGCCTGGTCCGAATGTCCGGACAAACTGTTGACAGGGCTCCCCGCGCGGCGCTAGACCTTGGGGGAGCCGAAGCGAAGGGAACTCGATGGCGTACGACCTGATCACCATGGGGCGGATCGGTGTGGACCTCTACCCGTTGCAGACGGGGGTCCCGCTGGCGCAGGTGACGTCCTTCGGGAAGTTCCTGGGCGGCTCGGCGACGAACGTCGCGGTGGCCGCGTCCCGGCTCGGACGGCGTACGGCGGTGATCACGCGCACCGGTGACGACCCCTTCGGCGCGTACCTCCACGAGGCGCTGCGCGGCTTCGGCGTGGACGACCGCTGGGTCACCCCGGTCGCCGGGCTGCCCACCCCGGTGACGTTCTGCGAGATCTTCCCGCCCGACGACTTCCCGCTGTACTTCTACCGGCAGCCCAAGGCCCCGGACCTGGAGATCGACGCGCACGACCTCGACCTGGACGCCGTCCGTGAGGCGCGCATCTTCTGGGTGACCGGGACCGGCCTGAGCGAGGAGCCCAGCCGGACGGCGACGCTCGCCGCGCTCGCGCACCGCGCCAAGTCCGCCGCGACGGTCTTCGACCTCGACTGGCGGCCCATGTTCTGGAAGGACCCCGAGTCCGCCCGCCCGTTCTACGCCGAGGCCCTGCGCCACACCACCGTCGCCGTCGGCAACCTCGACGAGGTCGAGATCGCCACCGGCGTCCGCGAACCGCACGCGGCGGCCGAGGCCCTCCTCAAGGCGGGCGTCGAACTCGCCGTCGTCAAACAGGGCCCCAAGGGCGTCCTCGCCGTCCACCGCGACGGCACGTCGGCCGAGGTCCCGCCGCTCCCGGTGACGGTCCTCAACGGCCTCGGCGCCGGTGACGCGTTCGGCGGCTCCCTCTGCCACGGCCTGCTCGCCGGCTGGGACCTGGAGCGGATCATGCGGCACGCCAACGCGGCCGGTGCCATCGTCGCCTCCCGGCTGGAGTGCTCCTCCGCGATGCCGACCCCCGAAGAGGTCGAGAACGCGCTCACGGCGGGAGCGGTCCGATGAGGGCGGGACGCGTGGGACACGAGGGCGGAGACCCCGTCCTGCCCCCGACTCCCTCCCCGCCCCTGCGAACCGTCGACACGGCGGAACTCGTCCGGCTCCGCGCCCACCGGCCCGAAGCCATCGCCGAGGCCGCCGCGCGCCGCCCCCGCCGCCCCCTCGTGGGCGACAACGGGCGGCTGATGATCATCGCCGCGGACCATCCGGCCCGCGGGGCGCTCGCCGTCGGCGACCGCAAGTTCGCCATGGCGAACCGCGCCGACCTGCTGGAACGGCTCTGCCTCGCGCTCTCCCGCCCCGGCGTCGACGGCGTCCTCGCGACCGCCGACATCCTCGACGACCTGCTGCTCCTGGGCGCCCTCGACCACAAGGTGGTCCTCGGCTCGATGAACCGCGGCGGCCTCCAGGGCGCCTCGTACGAGCTGGACGACCGTTTCACCGGCCACCGCCCGCAGGACATCGAGCGGCTCGGCTTCGACGCGGGCAAGCTGCTGCTGCGCATCGACTACGACGATCCGGGCTCGCTCAACACCCTCGAGTCCACCGCCCGCGCGATCGACGAGATGGCGGAGCGTCACCTCCCTGTCTTCGTCGAACCGTTCCTCAGCCGCCGCACCCCCGGGGGCAGGCTGGCCAACGACCTGAGCGCCGAGGCCGTCATCAAGTCCATCGCCATCGCCAGTGGTCTGGGCGGCAGTTCGGCGTACACCTGGCTGAAGGTCCCCGTCACCGACAACCCGGACGACATGGCCCGGGTCATGGAGACCTCCACCCTGCCCGCCGTACTGCTGGGCGGGGATGTCGGCGAGGACCAGGAGAGCGCGTACGAGAAGTGGCGCGGCGCGCTCCAACTGCCCACCGTGCAGGGCCTGGTCGTCGGCCGCTCGCTGCTCTACCCGGCCGACGGGGACGTGACCGCCGCGGTGGACACCGCCGTAGGACTGCTGTGAGGACCCGATGACGGACCCCAGGACGCATTCGACGACGGACGTGCCCCGGAGCAATGGCCTGTACGTGCCCAAGGGCGCCACCGCCGGCGGGCTGTACGCCGTCGACATCGACCCCAAGTACGCCGGCTGGACCCACAGCAGCCTGCGCGTGGTCGACCTCGGACCGGGCGGCACCCACACCTTCACCACCGGCGACAGCGAGTGGATCGTGCTTCCGCTGAGCGGCGCCTGTACGGTGCGCACAGAGGACGAAGAGTTCCAAATCCTGGGCAGGGAAAGCGTGTTCGCGGGGGTCTCCGACTTCGCGTACGTGCCCCGTGACGCCCGGGCCCAGATCGCCTCCGGCGCGGGAGGCCGCTTCGCCCTGGCAGGAGCGAAGTGCGAGCGCCGACTCCCCGCCCGCTACGGCCCCGCGCCGGAGGTCCCCGTCGAAGACCGAGGCAGTGGCGACTGCGCACGGCAGGTGCGCAATTTCGCCTCCGCCGACGCCTTCGAGTGCGACAAGCTCATCGCCGTCGAGGTCATCACGCCCGGCGGCAACTGGTCCTCGTATCCGCCGCACAAGCACGACGAGCACCGGCCCGGTGCCGAGTCGGAGCTGGAGGAGATCTACTACTTCGAGATCGACGGCCCGAACGGATTCGGCTATCAGCGCGTATTCCCTTCGCGCGAGGGCGGATCCGACGTCCTCGCCGAGGTCCGCACCGGCGATGCCGTCCTCGTCCCCGACGGATGGCACGGCCCGTCCATCGCCCAGCCCGGCCACACCATGTACTACCTGAACGTGATGGCCGGACCGGGCGAGGAGAGGGAGTGGCGGATCTGCTTCCACCCGGGACATCTAGAGAGCACAGAGGGATACCGATGACCTCAACGACGAGGCTGACGGTCGCACAGGCGCTGGTGCGCTTCCTGGCCGCGCAGTACACGGAGCGGGACGGCGAGCGGCGGCGGCTGATCGGCGCCACCTGGGGCATTTTCGGTCACGGCAACGTCGCCGGACTCGGCCAGGCGCTGATCGAGTACGCCGACGAGATGCCCTACCACCAGGGCCGTAACGAGCAGTCGATGGTGCACGCGGCGGTCGGCTTCGCACGCCAGTCCAACCGGCTGTCGGCGCACGCCGTGACCACCTCCATCGGACCCGGCGCCACCAACCTCGTCACCGGCGCCGCGCTCGCGACGATCAACCACCTCCCGGTGCTCCTGCTGCCCGGCGACATCTTCGCGACCCGCCCCGCCGACCCGGTCCTCCAGCAGCTCGAAGTCCCCTACGCGGGCGATGTGTCGGTCAACGACTGTCTGCGCCCGGTGTCGAAGTACTTCGACCGCGTCACCCGGCCCGAGGCGCTGATCCCCGCCGCCCTGCAGGCCATGCGCGTGCTCACCGACCCGGTCGAGACCGGCGCCGTCACGCTCGCGCTGCCGCAGGACGTGCAGGCGGAGGCGTACGACTGGCCGGAGGAGTTCTTCCAGGAGCGCACCTGGACCGTGCGCCGTCCGGCGGCCGACTCCTCCGAGCTGGCCGCCGCCGTCACGGCGATCCGTGAGGCCCGCCGCCCGCTGATCGTCGCGGGTGGCGGGGTCCACCACAGCCGCGCCGAGGACGTGCTCGCCGAACTCGCCGCCACCACCCGCATCCCCGTCGCCTCCACACAGGCGGGCAAGGGATCACTGAAGTGGGACCACCCGCAGGACGTCGGCGGCGTCGGGCACACCGGCACGGCGACCGCGAACGAGCTGGCCCGCACCGCCGACCTGGTGATCGGCGTCGGCACCCGCTACACCGACTTCACCACCGCCTCCGGCACCCTCTTCACCGCCTCGAACGTCCGCTTCCTGAACCTCAACATCGCGCCGTACGACGGCCACAAGCTGTCGGGGATCCCGCTGATCGCGGACGCGCGGGCCGGCCTCGAAGCGCTCACCGAGGCGCTGCTGCTGCACGGGCACCGCGTCGAGCCCGCCTACGCCACCGAGTACACGGACGACAAGGAGCGCTGGGAGTACCGCGTCGACGCGGCGTACGAGGCCGAGGACATCGACATCCGGCCCACCCAGCCGCAGGTCCTCGGCGTCCTGGACGAGCTCGTCACCGAGGACGACATCCTGATCAACGCGGCCGGCTCGCTCCCCGGTGACCTGCACAAACTGTGGCGGGCCCGGTCGCGCGACCAGTACCACGTCGAGTACGGCTACTCGTGCATGGGCTACGAGATCCCGGCCGCGATCGGCGTCCGGATGGCGGCCCCCGACCGGCCCGTGTGGGCGCTGGTCGGCGACGGCACCTACCTGATGATGCCGACCGAGATCGTCACCGCCGTGCAGGAGGGCGTCGCGATCAAGGTCCTCATACTCCAGAACCACGGGTACGCCTCCATCGGCGGCCTCTCCGAGTCCGTGGGCGCCGAGCGGTACGGCACCGCCTACCGCTACCGCTCCGAGGACCGTACGTACACGGGGGCGCCGCTGCCCGTCGACCTCGCCGCCAACGCGGCCAGCCTCGGTATGCGGGTGCTGCGCGCGAAGACCGTCCGTGACCTGCGGGCGGCCCTGGCCGAGGCGCGCGCCGCGGACACTCCCACATGTGTCTACGTGGAGACCGAAACGGCAGACACAGTGTCGGGCGCGCCCCCGGCCCAAGCCTGGTGGGATGTACCTGTGGCCGAGACCGCGACCCGATCGTCGGCGGTCAAGGCACGTGAGGAGTACGACCGGCACGTCGCCGCCCGACGCCGCCATCTGTGAAGGAGTTTTTGGCCATGACGAAGACCGTCAACCACTGGATCGGTGGCAAGACTGTCGAGGGTGCGTCGGGTACGTACGGGCCGGTCACCGACCCGGCGACCGGCGCCGTGACCACCCAGGTCGCCTTCGCGACCGTCGACGAGGTGGACGCCGCGGTCGCCGCGGCCAAGGACGCGTACGCGACCTGGGGCCAGTCCTCGCTGGCCAAGCGGTCCACGATCCTCTTCAAGTTCCGGGCGCTGCTCGACGCGAACCGGGACGCGATCGCCGAGCTGATCACCGCCGAGCACGGCAAGGTGCACTCGGACGCGCTCGGCGAGGTGGCGCGCGGTCTGGAGATCGTCGACCTGGCGTGCGGGATCACCGTGCAGCTGAAGGGCGAGCTGTCGACCGAGGTGGCCTCCAAGGTCGACGTGGCGTCGATCCGGCAGCCGCTGGGCGTCGTCGCGGGCATCACGCCGTTCAACTTCCCGGCCATGGTGCCGATGTGGATGTTCCCGATCGCCATCGCGTGCGGCAACACCTTCGTGCTGAAGCCGTCCGAGAAGGACCCGTCGGCCGCCATGAAGGTCGCCGAGCTGCTGGCCGAGGCCGGTCTGCCCGACGGTGTCTTCAACGTCGTCCATGGTGACAAGGTGGCCGTCGACCGCCTCCTGGAGCACCCGGACGTCAAGGCGGTGTCCTTCGTCGGCTCGACCCCGATCGCCCGCTACATCCACACCACGGCCTCCGCGAACGGCAAGCGCGTGCAGGCCCTGGGCGGCGCCAAGAACCACATGCTGGTCCTCCCGGACGCCGACCTGGACGCGGCCGCGGACGCCGCCGTGTCGGCCGCCTACGGCTCCGCCGGCGAGCGCTGCATGGCCATCTCCGCCGTCGTCGCGGTCGGCTCGGTCGGCGACGCGCTGGTGGAGAAGATCCGCGAGCGCGCCGAGAAGATCAAGATCGGTCCGGGCAACGACCCGACCTCCGAGATGGGTCCGCTGATCACGGCCGTGCACCGCGACAAGGTGGCGTCCTACGTCACGGGCGCGGCGGCGCAGGGCTCCGAGGTCGTCCTCGACGGCACCGGGTACACGGTCGAGGGATACGAGGACGGCCACTGGATCGGCCTCTCGCTGCTCGACAGGGTGCCGGTGACCTCGGACGCGTACAAGGACGAGATCTTCGGCCCGGTGCTGTGCGTGCTGCGCGTGGACACCTACGAGGAGGGTGTCGCCCTCATCAACGCGTCGCCCTTCGGCAACGGCACGGCGATCTTCACCCGGGACGGCGGCGCCGCCCGCCGCTTCCAGCTGGAGGTCGAGGCGGGCATGGTCGGCGTGAACGTGCCGATCCCGGTGCCCGTCGGCTACCACTCCTTCGGCGGCTGGAAGGACTCCCTCTTCGGGGACCACCACATCTACGGCAACGACGGCACGCACTTCTACACCCGCGGCAAGGTCGTCACCACCCGCTGGCCCGACCCGGCCGACGCCCCGACGGGCGTGGACCTGGGCTTCCCGCGTAACCACTGAGTGACCCCCGGTGCCCCGCTCCCCGTCCCGGGGGCGGGGCACCGCCGTGTTCGCGTGCTCAGCTCTGCTGCCGGGCGGTGGCCCTCAGCTCCTCGGTCATGTCACCGGTCCGCGCGGCGGGCGGCGCCTCGACGCCGGCCGTGGCGCCGAACTTCGCGAAGTCCATGGTGACCCGCATGCTGCCGATGTTCTGCTCCAGACGGACCGGCAGGCCCTCGGCGTCGACCCAGACGTCCGTGGTGATCGAGTCCGCCATGACGAAGAACGCGCCCAGCAGGGCGTTCTCGCTGCCGAAGGCCTCCTCCAGCCTGCCCTTGTGCGCCCGGTCGAGCACGGTGGCGTAGTGGGTCGCGCTCCGCCCGTTCACGGACGCCCGGCCGAGGTCCTTCACATCGGTGGCGTACCTGAGCGCCTGCAGGGAGGCCGTCGGGCTGCTGCCGCCGTGGTACCCGCTGAACTTCGCGGAGCCTTTCTCGCCGAACATCGCCGGCCCGTCGACCTTCATCCATTCCTTGCCCTTGAGCGGGCCGGAGGGCTGTGGGTCGACGTCGTAGTAGTAGGAGCCGTCGACGAACATCATGCGGACGGTCGCGGACGCCGTCAGCTTCCGCATGTCGACGGCCTCGGCGGCCGTCACGACGTCGAAGGCGTACCCGCCGCGCCAGGAGTAGGTGCCCGTCATGGTGGCGGGGGTGCTGCCCGGGCCCATGTCCATGGTCATCTTCACCTCGGCCGAGCCGAGCCGCTCGCTCCGGTCGGCCGCCCGGGACAGTACCGCCCGGACCGCGTCGGCGTGGCTGACCGCTCCGGCGGTCTTCTTCGTGGCCCCCGCGCCGCATCCGGTCATCAAGGTCGTCCCGGCCAGCGTCGCCGCGACCACTCCCGCCCAGATCGCGTTACGTCTGTGCCGCATGTTTCCCCACCCCTGGCTGTGCTTGTGCTGTGAGGCGGGACTCTACTGTTCGGCGGGAGTCCCGGAGTGCGGACCAATCCCGGTGAATTTCACGGCCTCGACTGCGGTTCTCGTCATGAGGTGATGAAACGGATAGCGGAGGTGCTTTGTCGTTACAGCCTTCGAAAGCAAGGTCACACTCCGATATGTCTTGATGATTGCAACATGTAGGCGTCGGGGCCTGGGAAAGTGATGTGACCTGCGTCGCTTTGGCAGTGCGGATTCCGTAGGTAAACGGCCATTGACGCAACGGTTTCCGTCAAGGTTCCATCAACGTCGGGAGCGGACGACGAGATGAACGACGCGAGCCGCCGGAGGCGATAGCGCTCCCGACCAAAACACCTGACGCACGAGTCGTCCACTGACGCACGAGTCGTCTTCTGACGCACAAGTCGATCGGAACCGCTTCATGACCGACACGCTCCGCCCTGTCGAGCAGGCCCAGCCGGACGCCGCCCCCACGGCCTCCGGGAGCCCCCAAAAGCTCAAGCGCTCCATCGGCATCGTCGGCGGCACCCTGCTGACGCTCTCGTGCGTGACGCCCGCCTCCACGCTCTTCGTGGTCGTGCCCGACCTGTTCTCGTCCCTCGGCACGGCGACCGCGCTCACCATTGCGATCGGCTCGCTGCTCTGTATCGCCGTGGCGTTCTGCTACTCGGAGCTGGGCACCCTCATCCCCAGCGCGGGCGGCGAGTACGCCATGGTGTCGACGATGGCCGGACGACTCGCGGGCTGGCTGGTCTTCGTGCTCTCCCTCCTCGTCGTCATGATCGTGCCGCCGGTGATCGCGATGGGCACGGCGGACTACCTGGCGCCGATCGTGCACCTCAACCCGTCGATGGCGGGCGCGGGCGTGATGCTCCTGGCCACCCTCGCGGGCCTGCTCGACCTGCGGGCCAACGCCTGGATCACCGGCGTCTTCCTCGTCCTGGAGGTCATCGCGGCGGCCGTCGTGGCGGTGCTGGGCTTCACCCACAGCAGGCGCGGCCTGGGCAGCCTCACCTCGATGCAGGTGGCGGGCTCCGGCGGCCACACGGACACCGTGACGGCCATGCTGGTGGTCTCGGGGCTCGCGATCGCCCTCTTCATCACCCAGGGCTTCTCGACCGCGGTCTACCTCTCCGAGGAACTGGAGAACCCGCGCCGCAACGTCGCCCGTACGGTCCTGGCCACCCTCGCCATCTCGACCGTGATCATCCTGGTCCCGGTCGTCGCGATCACCATGGGCGCCTCGGACCTGTCCACCCTCACCGGCGGCGACATCAGCAGCATGGTCACCGCCTGGTCCAACTCCGCCGTCGGCACCTTCGTCAGCCTCTGCGTCGCCCTCGCGATCATCAACGCGGGCATCGTCATGGTCATCCAGAACTCCCGGGTGCTGTTCGCCTCCGCCCGTGACAAGGCCTGGCCCGAGCCGGTCAACCAGAGCCTCTCCCGCCTCGGCCGCTTCGGCTCCCCATGGGTCGCCACCCTCCTGGTGGGCGTCCCCGGCGCCCTCCTCTGCTTCGTCAACCTGGACACCCTGTACGGCGTCACGGGCGTCTCGGTGACGGCCATGTACCTGCTCGTCGCGGTCGCCGCCCTGCTCGCCCGGCGCGGCCAGCACCGCCACACCCCGGCCTGGCGCATGCCGCTGTGGCCCGCGATGCCGGTGCTCCTGATCGCGGTCCTCGCCTACATCCTGAGCCAGCAGGAGACGACGTACCTGCTGTGGACCGGCGGCATCACAGCCGTCGCCACCCTCTACTGGGCCTTCTACCTCCGCCCGCGCCGCGAGACCCGCTGGCTGGTGTCGATCCCGGAGGACGTCCAGGCCTGAGCCCTCCGGGGGGCACGCGAAGTCCCACGTCACCACCGCGCCCGTGACGATGCCCGAGAGGGCTCGTACCACGGGCGCGGTATGCGGGAGGGGCCTCGTACGCCCGGAGGAGGGGCGCGGGTTCAGACCGGTGGCTGCCTTCGTTGTCGGTGGCGGCCCGTACCGTTGACACATGGATCTTCGACTGCCCCGACTGCGCGGGCCCGCACAGCGCGGACGCCGACGGTGGTTCGCCGCCGCGGCCGCCGTCGTCGTGCTCGCCGGCGCCGGTACGTGGACCGCTGTCGCCTCGGACGACGGGCCGGCCGTCCACCGCACCGACCGTGTGATGACCACGGGCGCCGGGGTCGACATCGACACGTCGTTCTTCACCGCGGGCTCCGGCCGCCGCCCCGCCGTGCTCCTCGGGCACGGCTTCGGCGGCAGCAAGGACGACATGCGGCGAGAGGCGGAGCAACTCGCCCGCGACGGGTACGCGGTGATGACCTGGTCGGCGCGCGGCTTCGGCCGTTCCACCGGCAAGATCGGGCTGAACGACCCCAAGGGCGAGGTCGCCGACGTCTCCAAGCTCATCGACTGGTTGGCCACGCGGCCCGAGGTCCGGCTCGACAAGAGCGGCGACCCGCGCGTGGGAGTCGCCGGAGGCTCGTACGGCGGAGCGATCTCGCTGCTCGCCGCCGGGTACGACAAGAGGGTCGACGCGATCGCCCCCTCGATCACGTACTGGAACCTGGCGGACGCGCTCTTCCCGAACGACGTGTTCAAGAAGCTCTGGGCCGGCATATTCATCAACTCCGGCGGCGGCTGCGACCACTTCGAGGCGCAGCTGTGCGCGATGTACAACCGGGTGGCGGAGTCGGGGAAGCCGGATGCCCAGGCGCGCGCCCTGCTGGAGCAACGCTCGCCGTCCGCCGTCGGCGACCGCATCAAGGTGCCCACACTCATCCTGCAGGGACAGACCGACTCCCTCTTCCCGCTCGGCCAGGCCGACGCGATGGCCAAGGCGATCCGGGCCAACGGCGCGCCCGTGGACGTGGACTGGATCGCCGGCGGCCACGACGGCGGCGACCCGGAGACGAGCCGTGTCGAGGCCCGTGTCGGCTCCTGGTTCGACCGCTATCTGAAGGACGACAAGAACGCCGACACCGGTCCCGCCTTCCGCATCACCCGCACCGGCGGCATCGACTCCACCGACGGTGCCGCGCGGCTGCGGGGCGCGAGCGGGGACGTCTACCCCGGCCTGGAGAGCGGCGAGCACGCCATCGCGCTGAGCGACGGCCGACGCGAGCAGACCTTCCAGAACCCCGCGGGCGCGAGCCCGCCCGCGATCTCCGCCCTCCCCGGACTCGGCGGCACCGGCGGCCTGTCCCAGCTGTCCGCGCTCGGGCTCGGGGTGTCCCTCGACTTCCCGGGCCAGTACGCGCGGTTCGACTCCGCGGCGCTCCGCGGCGACCTGCGGATCACCGGGTCGCCGACCGTGACCGTCCACGTCCGGTCGAGCACCGACGACGCGGTCCTCTTCGGGAAGGTGTACGACGTCGGGCCGGGCGCCACCCAGCCGGTACTGCCCTCGCAGCTGGTGGCGCCCGTGCGGGTGACCGGCGCGAAGGCGGGCAAGGACGTCACGATCGTGCTGCCCGCGGTCGACCACGAGGTCCAGAAGGGCCACCGGCTGCGCCTGGTCCTCGCCTCGACGGACCTCGGCTACGCCTCACCGGCGGCCCCGGCGACGTACACGGTCTCCCTGAAGAGCGCCCTGCACGTGCCCACCGCGCCCGGTGTGAAGACCGCCGCCGCCGCGCTGCCCTCCTGGGTGTGGTGGCTGCCCCTGGCCGGCGCGCTCGGCGCCGCCGCACTCCTGCTGACCGGCCGTCGGCGTACGGCTCCGGTCGCGCCCGACCCCGAGCTCGCCGAAGTCCCGCTCCAGATCACCGACCTGAGCAAGCGGTACGCGAAGTCGGCGGACCGGTACGCGGTGCGGGACCTGTCGTTCCGTGTGGAGAAGGGCCAGGTCCTGGGCCTGCTGGGGCCGAACGGCGCGGGCAAGACGACCACCCTGCGCATGCTGATGGGCCTCATCAAGCCCGACGGCGGCGAGATCCGCGTCTTCGGGCACGCGATCCGGCCCGGCGCCCCGGTGCTCTCCCGGGTCGGGGCGTTCGTCGAGGGCGCGGGCTTCCTGCCGCACCTCTCGGGCCGCGAGAACCTTGAGCTGTACTGGCGGGCGACGGGCCGTCCGGCCGAGGACGCCCACATGGAGGAGGCGCTGGAGATCGCGGGCCTGGGCGACGCGCTGGCCCGCGCGGTCCGCACCTACTCCCAGGGCATGCGCCAGCGCCTGGCCATCGCCCAGGCGATGCTGGGCCTCCCGGACCTCCTCATCCTCGACGAACCGACCAACGGTCTCGACCCGCCACAGATCCGCGAGATGCGCGAGGTCATGATCCGCTACGCCGCCGCGGGCCGCACGGTCATCGTCTCCAGCCACCTGCTGGCCGAGGTCGAGCAGTCCTGCACCCACCTGGTGGTCATGGACCGCGGCCGGCTGATCCAGGCCGGCCCGGTGAGCGAGATAGTCGGCTCCGGGGACACCCTCCTCGTCGGCACGGGCGTGCCCGTGGAGGGGCCGGTCGTCGAGAAGATCGGCGCGCTGCCCGGCGTGGCCTCGGCCGTCGCCGCCGAGGGCGGGCTGCTGGTCCGCCTCGACGAGGACGGCAGCGCCGAACGCCTGCTCGTGGAACTCGTACGACTGGAAGTCCCCGTGCGGTCGGTGGGCCCCCACCGCCGGCTGGAGGACGCGTTCCTCACCCTGATCGGAGGTGCCGCATGAGCACGCTCGTCGAACGGGCCGAGACGGCGGACGGGTACCGGGCGCGGCACACGCTGCCGCTCCGCGTAGAGCTGCTGCGGCAGTTGAAGCGGCGCCGCACGCTCGTCATGGGCGCGATCCTCGCGGTGCTGCCCTTCGTGCTCGTCGTCGCGTTCGCGATCGGCGGTGACCCGGGCTCACGCAACGGGCAGGTCACCCTGATGGACACGGCGACCGCGTCGGGCGCCAACTTCGCCGCGGTGAACCTCTTCGTCTCCGCGGGCTTCCTGCTGGTCATCCCCGTCGCGCTGTTCTGCGGGGACACGATCGCCTCCGAGGCGAGCTGGTCCTCGCTGCGCTATCTGCTCGCGGCCCCCGTGCCACGGGCCCGGCTGCTGTGGTCCAAGCTCACCGTCGCGCTGGGCCTCAGCCTCGCCGCGATGCTGCTGCTGCCGATCGTCGCCCTCGCGGTGGGCACGGCGGCGTACGGCTGGGGGCCGCTGGAGATCCCCACCGGCGGCGCGCTCTCCGCGGGCACCGCGGCCCAGCGGCTCCTCGTGGTCATCGCGTACGTCTTCGTGTCCCAACTGGTCACGGCGGGGCTCGCGTTCTGGCTGTCCACCAAGACGGACGCGCCCCTGGGCGCGGTCGGCGGCGCGGTCGGCCTGACGATCGTGGGGAACGTTCTGGACGCGGTCACCGCCCTCGGCCACTGGCGCGACTTCCTGCCCGCACACTGGCAGTTCGCCTGGGCCGACGCCATACAGCCCAACCCGGAGTGGGGCGGCATGATCCAGGGCACCGCGATTTCGATAACGTACGCCCTCGTCCTGTTCGCCCTGGCCTTCCGGGGTTTCCGGCGCAAGGACATCGTGTCGTAGATCTCCGGAGCGTCACCTACCGGTCTCGACGACCGCCCTTCGTGGCCGCTTCGAGATCCATCCGCAACGCTCCGTAGCGCACATCCGGGCCCCCTCGGGCGTCACAGTCACAGACGTCGGCCCAAGGACGTCGGCAGACAGCCGGCGGACAGGCGACTCACCGAGGGGGCACGGATGACACTGACGGGGAACGGCGAACACACAGCGCGACCACGGCGGCAGCCGAGGACGGGGCGACCGCGGCGACTGGCCGCCACCCTGATCGGCCTCACGCTCGCCGGCGGTCTGCTCCTCACCGGCTGCGGTGCGAGCGACAACAACGGCTCCTCGACGGACGGTTCGAACAAGTCCGGCGGACGCGGGTTCCCGCAGCCCGCCCCGAACCGGACCTCCGGGACCTCCCAGGGCGAGCAGAAGGACACGCCGACGGGCGACGCGAGCCGCGAGTTCGCGCCGTCCCCCGACTACCTCTCCACCTTCGCCCTCGACGTCGACACCGCCTCCTACGGCTACGCCCGCCGCGCCCTCGCCGACGGCCGGCTGCCCGAGGCGTCGACCGTCCGCCCCGAGGAGTTCGTCAACAGCTTCCGGCAGGACTACCGGCGTCCCGACGGCAACGGCTTCTCGGTCACCGTCGACGGCGCCCGCACCCGGGAGGAGGACTGGTCGCTGGTCCGCGTCGGCCTCGCCACCCGCGATACCACCCAGAGCGGCAAGCGCCCGCCCGCCGCCCTCACCTTCGTCATCGACATATCCGGCTCCATGGGCGAGCCCGGCCGACTCGACCTCGCCAAGGACGCCCTCGGCGTGATGACGGACCGGCTGCGCGACGACGACTCGGTGGCCGTGGTCACCTTCAGCGACGAGGCCCGGACCGTGCTCCCGATGACCCGCGTCGGCCACCACCGCGACCGCATCTACGACGCGATCAGGGGACTGGAACCGACGGAGTCGACCAACCTCGGCGCGGGCGTGCGCACCGGGTACGCCACGGCCGTCAAGGGCCTGCGCGAGGGCGCCACCAACCGCGTCGTGCTGATCTCCGACGCCCTCGCCAACACCGGCGAGACCGACGCGGACGCCATCCTCGAGAACATCTCCACCGCCCGCCGCGAACACGGCATCACCCTCTTCGGCGTCGGCGTGGGCAGCGAGTACGGCGACGCCCTCATGGAGCGCCTCGCCGACAAGGGCGACGGCCACACGACGTACGTCTCGACCATCGACGAGGCCCGCAAGGTCTTCTGCGAGCAGCTCCCGCAGAACATCGACCTCACGGCCCGCGACGCCAAGGCACAGGTCGCCTTCGACCCGGAGACCGTCAAGCAGTTCCGGCTGATCGGATACGACGACCGTCAGGTCGCCGACGAGGACTTCCGCAACGACCGGGTGGACGGCGGCGAGATCGGCCCCGGCCACACGGTCACGGCCCTCTACGCGGTCCGCACCAGGCCCGGCGCCTCCGGCCACCTCGCCACCGCGAGCGTCCGCTGGCTCGACCCCGACACCCGCGCCCCGCACGAGGAGTCCGGCCAACTGGAGACCGGTTCCCTCGACGAGGACCTGTGGACCTCCTCCACCCGCCTCCAGGTCGACGCCGTGGCCGCGTACTTCGCCGACGACCTGCGCACGGGCGACGACAAGGCGACCCCGCTCCCCGGCGCGCTCCCGCTGGGCGAACTCGCCGACCGGGCCCACCGGGTGGCGTCCGCCGCGGAGGACAAGGCGGTGGACGATCTGGCGGACGCGGTGGAGCGGGCGAGTGGACTCAGGGGATAGCGGCGGCGGTGCGTCACGGCGCTCACCGCGCGGGCATCGAGGCCGAGCCCGTCCGCCGCGTTGAACTTCCGTTACGAGTGAGTAAGTTGACTCCGGAGTAAGAACCCTGCGACCTGGTGGAGCCGTGATGGGCGTACGCAAGGATCTGAAACGGGCGAAGCGGCGCACGGACCTCGCGTCCCGCGGTGAGGTCGAGCTGATCAGGGACGGGACCGGCACGGTGCGCGAGGTCCGCACCGCCCCCATGGCCCCGCACCCCACCACAGGCAGCCTCGCCGACCTGCCCTTCAGCAACGCGGCCCAGGCGCCGGACGCCGTGGTCCTGCGCCGCGGGGCCGGCGAAGGCCGGCGCCAGGTCACCGCGGCGGTC
Organism: Streptomyces olivochromogenes; assembly: GCF_001514115.1. GTDB lineage: Bacteria > Actinomycetota > Actinomycetes > Streptomycetales > Streptomycetaceae > Streptomyces > Streptomyces olivochromogenes. Next base: position 499,001 of record NZ_KQ948456.1, on the reverse strand, counting down.
TTCGCCCGCGAAGTCACCGACACCGCCAAGGGGTTGATCGCGGCGGGCCTCGAACCGGGCGGCCGGGTCGCGGTGATGTCCCGTACGCGTTACGAGTGGACCGTCCTCGATTTCGCGATCTGGGCGGCCGGCGGCAGGTCCGTCCCCGTCTACCCGACCTCGTCGGCCGAGCAGGTGGAGTGGATCGTCCGGGACTCGGGGGCGCGCTTCGCGATCGTCGAGACGGCCCAGAACGCCGACACCGTGACCACCGCCACGGCCCGGCACCCCGAACCCCCGTGCGTCTGGCGACTGGACACGGACGCGCTCGCCGAACTCGCCGCCCTGGGACGGGACATCCACGACGAGGAGGTCACCGAGCGCCGCGCCGCGCTCACCCCCGACACGGTCGCGACCCTCTGCTACACCTCCGGCACCACCGGACGGCCGAAGGGCTGCGTCCTCACCCACGCCAATCTGCACGCCGAGGCCGCCAACACGGTCGAACTGCTGCACCCCGTCTTCAAGGAGGTCACCGGCCAGACCGCCTCGACCCTCCTGTTCCTGCCGCTCGCCCACATCCTGGGCCGCACCCTTCAGATCGCCTGCCTGATGGCCCGCATCGAGCTGGGCCACTGCCCGAGCATCAAACCGGACGAACTCCGGCCCGCGCTGCGGGAGTTCCACCCCACCTTCCTCGTCGGCGTGCCGTACCTCTTCGAGAAGATCCACGACACCGGCCGCGCCACCGCCGAGATGATCGGCCGCGGCGCCTCCTTCGACCGCGCCGACCGCGTCGGCGTCCGCTTCGGGCAGGCGTACCTGAACAGGTTCCTCGAGACGGGCAAGGGCCCCGGACCCGGCCTGTACGCCGCCTGGGCGCTGTACGACCTGCTGGTCTACCGCCGTGTCCGCAAGGAACTCGGCGGCCGTATGCGCTACGCCATCAGCGGCGGCTCCCCGCTCGACCGCGACCTCAACCTGTTCTTCTACGCCGCCGGAATCATCGTCTACGAGGGGTACGGCCTGACGGAGACCACCGCCGCGGCGACGATCGTGCCGCCCCTGCGGCCCCGCCCCGGCACCGTGGGCCTGCCGGTCCCCGGCACGGCCGTCCGTATCGCCGACGACGGCGAGGTGCTCGTCCAGGGCGGTGTCGTCTTCGGCGCCTACTGGAACAACGCGGCGGCGACGGAGGCGGCGCTGCGCGACGACTGGTTCGCGACCGGCGACCTCGGCGCTCTCGACGAGGACGGGTACCTCACCATCACCGGCCGCAAGAAGGACCTCCTCGTCACCTCGGGCGGCAAGAACGTCTCGCCGGCCGTCCTGGAGGACCGGCTGCGCAGCCGCCCGCCGGTCGGCCAGTGCGTCGTCGTCGGCGACAACCGCCCGTTCGTCGCCGCCCTGATCACCCTGGACCCCGAGGCCCTCGCCCACTGGCTCACCGTTCGCAAACGGCCCGCTGACACCCCGCTGCCCGCACTCGTGGGGGATCCCGCTCTGCGCGCCGATGTCCAGAAGGCCGTGGACCACGCGAACGAGGCCGTCTCACGCGCCGAGTCCATCCGCGCGTTCGCCCTGGTGGAGGGCGAGTTCAGCGAGGACAACGGCCTGCTCACCCCGTCCCTGAAGGTCAGGCGGCACGCGGTGACGGCGGCGTACGCGGCCGAGATCGAGGCGCTGTACGGGGGCTGAGAGCCGTACCCACGCAAAAAGCGGGCCGCCGAGGTGCTCGGCGGCCCGCTCTCGCGGTGCTGGGGTCAGCGGTTGTTGGCACCGTTGCCCGAGAGGACCGGGATCTGGTCCAGGATGTGCGACAGCGGCTCGTCGCCCTTGGCCTGGGTCGAGTTCTCGACGCACTGCTGGTTCTGCGGGGCCGACAGGATCGGGACGTCCTGCACGGTGATCGGGACGGCGCCCGCGACCCCACCGAGGTTGAGCTTCGCCGGCAGGCCGATGCAGGGCTTGTTCAGCGAGCCCTGGACCAGCGAGAGCTGCGGGCTCATGTCGCCGAACGTGGCGGAGTTGCCGAACGACTGCTCGGCGCCGTTGCCGCTGACGGACGTGGTACCACCGTCGTCGCCGATCGCCAGGGCCTGGGGGGCGGCCGTGGCCGAGATCCCGGCGATGGAAGCGGCGACAGCAGCGGTTGCCCACAGCTTCTTCATGTTCATTCCCTTCGGAAAGCGGACTCCTGTTGGGGAGCTGCATGATCATTAACTGGATAGACCGCGCAAGAGTTGCGGGTTATACCCCATTTGGCCCAGCGTGCGGAGGTTTCAACCGTCATGTGTGCGCCGGTGAGCTCCCCGAGTCGCGGTCGGCGGTCATGTGCGCGCGGCGGGAAAGCCGACGGGCCGCCGAGAAGTCCGGCGGCCCGTCGACGAGAATCCCAGGAGGGGTACGGAGTACTAGCGGTTGTTGAAGCCGTTGCCCGAGAGGACCGGGATGTCGTCCAGGATGTGCGACAGCGGCTCGTCGCCCTTGGCCTGGGTCGAGTTCTCGACGCACTGCTGGTTCTGCGGGGCCGACAGGATCGGGACGTCCTGCACGGAGATCGGGACGGCGCCGAGGACGGAACCGACGTTGCCCTTGACGGGCAGGCCGATACAGGGCTTGTTCAGCGAGCCCTGGATGAGCGCCATCTGCGGGCTCATCTTGCCGTAGGTCGCCGAGTTGCCGAACGACTGCACCGCACCGTTGCCGCTGGTGGACGTCGTGCCACCGTCGTTCCCGATGGCCAGCGCCTGCGGCGCGGCGGCAGCGGAAACGCCGACGACGGAAGCGGCGACCGCCGCGACGGCCATAACCTTCTTGATCACTAGCTAGTCCCTTCTGGAGAAACCCCGTCCACCGGAGCGTCATGGTCAACTGCCGCGGACGCCCATGGTTGCTCCGCTTCACTCCGATGGCCCACATTGAAGAGTGATTCCGTGACCCGTGAGCGCCCTAAGGATTCCCGCGAATTCACCGCCGATGAACGGACCGATCGGGTGAATCGCCGCAACCAATCCAGGACCGCCGGGTTGAGTGCGAGAGCAGGAACATGTGTCTCTGCCAGGAAAGGACCGAGAAATGTTCAAGAAGGCAATGGCCGCGGCGGCGGTCGCCGCTTCCGTCGTCGGTGTCTCGGCGGCGGCCGCGCCCCAGGCGCTTGCCATCGGCGACGGGAACGGCACCACGTCGGTCAGCGGGAACGGCGCCAAGCAGGCGTTCGGCAACTCCGTGACCAAGGGCAAGATGAGCCCCCAGCTCAGCCTGGCGCAGGGCACGCTGAACAAGCTCTGTGTCGGCCTGCCGGCCAAGGTGAACGCCGGTTCCCTCCTCGGCGCCACCCCGATCGCCGTGCAGGACGTCCCGATCCTGTCGGCCCCGCAGAACCAGCAGTGCGCCGAGAACTCGACCCAGGCCAAGGGCGACGAGCCGCTGTCGCACCTCGTGGACGACATCCCGGTCCTGTCCGGCAACGGCACGGGCAACCGCTGACCGTCGCCGCTTTCGCCGTCTGAAAGAGCTCGGGCCCCCGCGTACCACGCGCGGGCCCGAGCTCTTCGGTGTCATATGGACGGCTTATTTAAGGGAAGCGTTTCTTCTCGTGGGCACGTGTGAAGCTTCGGTGTTGATTCGAATGCGGGGCGATTCGAGTGAATTCCCAAGCCGCACACGTTCTGTAGTTTCTTCCGACGTCTATCCCTCGTTTACAGCCTGCAGGTCATGGTGCGAGCCGTTCAAGCTGTGCTCGCTCGGTTTCGGCCGTCATAGGGGCATGACCGCAGAGAAGGGAAAGCACGTGAAGCACAAGAAGAGCGCTGCTGTCGTCGCCGGCGCGATCATGACCCTGGGGATGGGCGCCCCGGCCTTCGCGGACGCCGGTGCCGAGGGCGCCGCCGTCGGTTCTCCGGGTGTCCTCTCGGGCAACGTGGTCGAGGTCCCCGTGCACGTGCCCGTCAACCTGTGCGGCAACACGGTCGACGTCATCGCCCTGCTGAACCCGACGTTCGGCAGCGCCTGCGCCAGCGACTGACGCGCAACGCAGCAGCCTTTTCCAGGCTGTGTCCTGGCCGGCCTTGGGCGCTCTTTCGGCCCCAAGGTCGGCTTTCCTCACTTCTTCAAGCAGGAAGACAACGAGATTGCGACAGACCCTGAGTAGGGGAATGGTCGTGGCCGCGGCTGCGACGAGCATCCTGTCCCTGTACGGCAGCCCCGTGTTCGCCGACGCGGACGCGCAGGGCGGCGCGTCGGACTCACCCGGCGTGGCGTCGGGCAACACCGTTCAGCTCCCGGTGCATGTGCCGGTGAACGCGTGCGGCAACACCGTCAACGTGATCGCCGCGCTCAACCCGGCCTTCGGGAACTCCTGCGCCAACGGCTCGGGTTCACGCGGGTCGCAGGGTAAGGAGAGCTCGGAGGACTCGCAGGGTTCGGAGGCTTCGCACGGGTCGCAGGCGTCGCAGGATTCGTCGGGCGCGACGCAGCAGTCGGCCCCCGACGAGAGCGCCTCCGACTACGGCTCCGGCTCCTCGGACAGCGACTACGGCGAGGAGCCGGGCCCGTACGGCGGTCCTTCCGACTCCTCGGCGTATGGCGGTTCGTCCGACTCCTCGCCGTACGGCGGTTCGTCCGACTCCTCGGCGTACGGCGGTCCTTCCGGTTCGGCGTACGGCGGTGCCTCGGCGTACGGCGAGGCACACGGCTCGCCCGGTGTCGGGTCGGGCAACATCCTTCAGCTCCCGGTGCATGTGCCGGTGAACGCGTGCGGCAACACCGTCAACGTGATCGCCGCGCTCAACCCGGCCCTCGGCAACAAGTGCGAGAACGGTCCCGGCTACGGCGACACCCCGCCGACGACGCCTCCCACGACACCCCCCACCACCCCGCCGACGACGCCTCCCACGACGCCGCCGACGACACCTCCCACCACCCCGCCGACGACGCCTCCCACGACGCCGCCGACGACTCCGCCCGTCACTCCCCCCGGGTACCCGCCCACCCTGCCCCACACCGGCAGTGAGAACGTGCTCGCGGCCTCGGCCGCCAGCGCCGCACTGCTGCTCGGCGGGACAGTGCTGTACCGACGAGGCCGAGCCGCGTCCCGTCGTTAGTACGACCCTCTGGGTGCCGGACGCCTCGCCGCGCCCGGCACCCGGGCCCGCGTCATCCATCGGGATCAAAGGAAGCGGCCCCGGTTGGCGGGATCCCTATTCATATGACTGAGTGTCAGTAGAGGAAAAGGTATGAACAACTGACGGAAAACGCGTCCGAGCCATGGGAGTCGGCGCAGTCGGAGCTATGAGAGTGGAGAGGGGAGCAGGCATGGCCCCACGAAAGCAACGGCCCCGAAGCGGAAGGCCGGCTGTCGTCGCGGCCGGCATCGTCGCCTCGGTCGCCCTGGCGGCCGGTACCGGACACGCCGTCGGCGGCGCGCCGCGGGCCGCCGACCCTCCGGCGCCGACACCGACGACGGTGACACCGACGCCACCCACACAGCCGACACCGCCCACACCGCCCACGGCCCCGACACCGACGACGACGGCGGCGACGACGACGGTGACACCCACACCTCCGACACCGGCCTCGGCGACATCGCCCGTGACCACGCCCGTGACACCACTGGTGTCGGCGCCCGTCACGCCCACAAAGCCGCCGACCCCCGTGACGCCGACGACCCCCGTGCCCAAACCCGCCGAGGCGCCCTCCGCGTTCGGCGCCTACCTCGACTACGGCCCCCGGGGTGTGGCCCGGATCGCCCTGCTCAGCCAGTGGCTGGGCGGCGCCCAACTCCGCGTCGCGCACACGTATCTGCCGGGCGATCGCTGGAGCAACATCGAGGGGCCGCCCGGTTTCCTCGACGTCTGGGCGGACTGGCGGCGCGAGCGGAAGGACCGGATGCTCGTCCTCAACGTGCCGATGATGGAGCGCAACGAGGAGAACGTCTCCGACGCCGAGGTCCGGATGCTGCTGCGGCAGGGCGCCGCCGGCGCGTTCGACCAGCACTTCCGTGCCCTCGCCCAGCGCCTGGTCGAGCTGGAGGTTCCGGACACCGTCATCGTCCTCGGCTGGGAGATGAACGGCATCACCTACACCCATCGCTGCGGGCCGGACCCGGAGGCATGGAAGACGTACTGGAACAGGATCGTCACGACCATGCGTTCGGTGCCGGGCCAGAAATTCCGGTTCGACTTCGCCCCGAGCCGCGGCCTGGACGCCGTTCCGTGGACGCAGTGCTATCCCGGGGACGACACGGTCGACATCGTCGGCATGGATTCGTACGACCAGCCGCGGGGGCTGTCATTCGACGAGGAGGTGAACGAGCCGTACGGCCTTCAGGAGCACGTGGACTTCGCCAAAGCCCACGGCAAACCCATCTCCTATCCCGAATGGGGCCTCTTCCGCAACGGCGACAACGCGGCGTACATGAAACGCATGCTCGCGTGGATGGACGACCACAAACCGCTGTACAACACGCTGACCGACTACTGCCCGCACGGCGTGTGGCAGTGCCACCAGAACCCGAGGGCGTCCCAGGTGTACCGCTCGGTGCTCTTCGGCCGGACCGACCCCACACCGCAGCCGACGACACCTGTACCCACACCCGTCACGCCGGTACCGACACCCGTACCGACGCCTGTACCAACCCCCGTACCGACACCCGTACCCACGCCGGTGGTGCCGCCCAACTGTTCGCCGCTGGATCTGGGCGAGTGGGTGGAGTACTGGCTCGGCGGGAAGCTCTGTATGCGCTTCGACTGGTGGTCGCGCACCCGGTGACACCGGCCCGGCGGCAGGCCCCTCACGGCCTGCCGCCACCGTCGGCGCCGCCACCACCGGCACCGCCACCGCCACCGTCCGTCCCACCTCCACCCCGTTCCTTCCACCGGTGCACCAGTTCCTTGCCCCGGCCGCGCGCGGCGACGTCGCAGAGGACCGCCGACATCAGCGGCGCCGTACGTCGCCGGGCGAGCAGCAGCCGATGGTTGACCACGGGGTCCGGGCGCCAGTGGTGTTTGTAGGGCTCGTCGCCGCGCAGCAGGCTCAGCGTTCCGCGTCCGCCGCCCTCGGTGTGCCGGGCGCAGGCGTTGAGCAGTATCACCGCCACGTCCGCCTTGCGTTCCCGCAGCCCCGGGTGGGCGCCGTACAGATAGCCGCCCGCCAGGCGTCGTGACAGCAGCGTGAGGTCCACGGCCATCACGGTGTCGTCGAGCCGGAACTCGGTGACCACGGCGTTCCCGGAGCGCACCATCGGGCCCACCGACCGCACCAGATGCTCGGAGAACCGCTCCTGGAGGTGTTCGGTCGTCACCTTCCGGCCCTGCCACTGGAGTCGGTGCAGTTCCAGCAGCCGGCGCAGCGCCGCGTCCACCTCGTCGTGCGGGACGTCCCGCTGCTCGATGCCGAGCGAGGAGAGCTTGCGCAGCTTGGCCCGGACGCGCTGGGCCTTGGACGAGGGCAGCCGCCCGACGAGGTCGTCCATGGAGGCGGCGGGCAGCTCCAGGCAGAGGGAGTCCCGTACCCGGCGGCGCGGTCCGCGCCAGCGCTCGTAGACCCGCTCCACCGCGCCGCCGGGCGGCACCTCGCGGAAGTCGATCAGCGCGGTGCGGGCGACCGCGGACAGGCCCTCGGTGAGTGCCGCGGCGGCACGGTCGGTGCGCTCGTCGTCGGTCCCGTCGTCGATGAGGACGTCGGCGTAGTCGGAGATCGCCCCGCCGAGCGGGACGAGCACGGGCAGCGGACGGTGTGCGCGCATCAGGGGCGCGACCGCGCGGAGTTCGCCGCCCTCGCGGACCAGAACCAGCCGCAGGCGGCCGGGGGAGCCGTACGACAGCCACCAGGAGTGCAGCCAGGCGTGGCTCTGGAACGGGGTGGCGGCGGCACACCGGTCGTACAGACGTCCCCAGGCCGGGGCGAGCGCGGCGAACTCCCTTTCGTCAGTGACGACTTCGGTTCGCAATTGCGCCCGGGGCGCGCGTACCCCGGTCCGCAGCGCCCCGCTCACCGTTGGCCGTGTCCGTCGGCGGCAGCGGCCGGGCTCGGCACGGAGGCCTGGAGGGCGGGGTCCACGGTGCGCCGGGGACGGACCAGCAGGACCAGACCGCCCAGCAGCCCGCCGGCGCTCGCGCCGACCAGACCGGTCACCTTCGGGGAGGCCGAGGAGGCGGCGGTCGGCTTCGGCGCGCGGGAGAACTGCTGGAGTTCCACGTGGGTGCTGCTCTTGGTGTCGTTGGCGTGCCGGGTCAGGGCGCGCGCGACGGCGTTGGCCATGTCGGCCGCGAGGTCCGGGCGCGGTGAGGTGGCGGAGACGGCGACCATCGGCGCGTCGGGCGAGGTCGCCGTCTGCACGCTCTGCTCCAGCGTCCTCACCGGCACTCCGGCCCACACCTGCGCGTCCCCGAGCACCGCGAGCTGCGTGGCGACCCGGCCGTACGCCTGCGCGAAGCCGAGCGCCGACGCCGGATCCGACTGCTCGGTCGGGACGACGATGACGTAACTCGTCGCCGTGTATGTCGGGGGCTTGAGGACGCCGTACGCGCCCCCGAGCGCGCCCCCGAGGAGGACGCCGGCGGCGAGCAGTGACCACGGCGGCACGACCCGCCCGCGGGCGAAGGCCGCGCGCGTCGGACCGGAGGGCAGGGACGGGCCGGAGGGTCCGGACGGGCGGTGCTGCCGGGTGGGATTTTCGGTCATGAGGAACTCACTCCCAGAGAGGTGCAGGAGACGGCGGCCGTGTACACGTCCATGAGCTGTGCGGCGCTGCGGGTGATGCAGTAGTGGTGGGCGGCGTCCGGTACCGAACGCGGCCCGGCGCCCTCCGCACGGACCCGCAGGAGGGCTCGTACGAAGGAGTCGGCGCCGCCCTGGACCCGGCGGGCCCCCCGGGCGGCGCTCGGCGGCAGGTCCTCGACGGCCGGGCAGGAGACGTAGAGCACGGGCAGCCCGGCCGCCATCGCCTCCACCACCGCGAGTCCGAACGCCTCCTCGGCGCAGGGCGAGCAGAGGACGTCCATGGCCGCCGTCAGCGAGGGCAGATCGGCGCCCGGGAGGCCGCCGCCGGGGCGCTCGCCCGTGAACAGCACCCGATCCGTGACCCCGGCGTCGTGCGCCGCCCGCCGGAGCACGCTCTCCTCGGCGCCGCCGCCGACCAGCAGCAGCCAGTATTCGCGGGGCAGTTCGGCCAGCGCGCGGATCAGGACATCGAACCGCTTGCCCGCGGTGAGCCTTCCGACGCCGCCGACGACGTACGCGCCCTCCGGCAGTCCGAGGCGGCGGCGGGTGCGTTCGCGCAGCAGCGGGTCGAAGCGGAAGCGGGCCACGTCGATGCCGTTCGGCACGATCTCGATGCGGGGTCCGGGCACGCCCCAGCGCTGGAGCCGGTCGGCGACGGTCGGTGAGACGGCGACGGTGGCGCGGCCGAGGCGCTCGCTGGCCAGGTACAGGGCGCGGACGCCCGTGCTGAGTCTGCGGCCCTCCATCTGGGAGTCGCCGAGGGAGTGTTCGGTGGCCACGACGGCCTTCACCCCGGCCAGGCGCGCGGCGATCCGGCCGTACACGCAGGCCCGGTAGAGGTGGGTGTGGACGAGGTCGTAGCCGCCCGCGCGGATCAGTTTCACCAGGCGGGGGAGGGCGGCGAGGTCGCGGTTGCCGGTCATGCCGAGGTGGACGACACGGACGCCGTCGTCGATGAGGCCGTCGGCGACCGCGCCCGGGTTGGTGAGAGTGACGACGTCGCAGTCGACGGGCAGGTGGGCCAGGAGCAGGCGCAGTTGCTGCTCCGCGCCGCCGACGCCGAGGCCGGTGATGATGTGCAGGGCCTTCATCAGGCCCCCTCGACCGGTCGGCGCCGCAGCCGGTGCAGCTTGAGCTTCAACAGCAGGCGCACGGAGCTGTCGTTCTGGCCGATGTGGACGCGGGGGAGGGCGTACGGGCCGGTCAGCGGGCCGGGGTCGATCGCGCAGCCGTACGTGTATCCGGCGTCGCGTACGGCGTCGACGACCCGCTGGTCGACCGTCCCGTACGGGTAGCAGAAGCCCTGGACGTGAGCACCGATCAACTCCGAGAGCACTGCTCTGCTTTCGGCGACCTCGGCGTGCAGCAGTGCGTCGTCCGCCCGCGTCAGATCGACGTGGGTCAGCCCGTGCGAGCCGATCTCGATGCCCTCGGAGGCGGCGGCCAGCCGGATGCCCCGCTGGTCGAGCAGGCGCTTGCGGGGGCCGAGCGGGTCCCAGGCGTTCTCGCCGGCCAGCCGGCCGGGCAGGACGAAGAGGGTCGCGCCGCAGTCGTGCCGGCGCAGCACGGGCAGGGCGGCCTCGACGAAGTCGGCGTACCCGTCGTCGAAGGTGAGACCGACCAGGTCCCGGCCCGCACCGCCCGCGCGGGCGGCGAGCAGTTCGGACACGCTCACCCCGCGCAGGCCGCGGCGCCGCAGCCAGCCGAGCTGGTGGTCGAGGCGGTCCGGGGAGACCGTGATGCGGTACGGGTCGTCGAAGCAGTCGCCCACGGAGTGGTACATCGCCACCCAGGGGGCCGCGTCGACGGAGCCGGTACCGGTACGTCTGACGCCGACGGTACGTCTGCTGCCGGTACGTCTGGTGCCGTGGGTGCTGTCAGCGGAAACGGACATGCGGGAGCCTTCGTGTGACGGAATGGAGGGCGGGTGCGAGGGCCTGGACCCGCAGGGCCCAGGCCAGCAGGGCGAACACGACGGTCACGACCGTGCCGCCGGTGAGGAGACCGAGCAGGGGGGAGCGCAGATGGCTCGCGCAGAGCGTCCCCACGGCGGCGGCGACGAGCGCCGCGCGCACCGGTTTGCCGAGTTCGACGACCACGAGCCGGGTGCGGATCGGCACACTGCGCGGGCCCATGCCGTACAGCAGGAGCAGGGCGCTGAGGGTGATGCCGCCCGCGTTGGCCGCCGCGATCCCGCACACCCCCCAGGAGCCGACGGTCAGCGCGCCGATCCAGGAGGTCGCGATGATCCCCGCGGTCATCGCGAACAGCGGGTACCAGGTGGGCCGCCCCGAGGAGAAGTACGAGCGGACCAGCGCGCCCACCAGGGTGTGGCCGAGCAGCCCGAGGGCGTACACGCGCATGACGGCGGCGGTGGCCGCGGTGTCCTGGGGGGTGAACGCGCCCCGCTGGAACAGCAGCTGGATGATCTGCGGCGCGCACGCGACGACCGCCGCCGCGCCGAGCAGCACCGTGCAGGAGACGACGGCCAGATCGTGTTCCACCCGGCTGCGGGCGCGTTCGGTGTCGCCCTCGGCCATCGCCTGCGCCACCACCGGGAAGGTGACGGTGCACAGCATCAGCGAGAGCACCATCGGCATCTGCGCGACCTTCTGCGCGTAGTTCAGGTGCGAGATGGCGCCTGCGGGCAGTGAGGAGGCCAGGAAGCGTTCGATGAGGACCTGCGACTGACGGACCAGGGCGAAGAGCAGGACGGTGGTGACGAGGGTGAGGTCCATCGGGCGGGCGGCCTCGATCCTCTCGAGGCCCGCCTCCTTCCCTACGGCGCCGCGGCGGCCGAGCTGCCGCCACAGGGAGGGAGCCTGCGCGACCACCATCAGCGCACCGCCCACCGCGACCCCGAGGGCCGCCGCGCGCACCCCCCAGTGCCCGCCGAGCACGAACATCGCCGTGATGATGCCGGTGTTGTACGCGACGTAGATCGCCGCGGGCGCGACGAACCTGCGATGTGCCCGCAGCGCCGCGCTGCAGTAGCCGGCCAGTCCGAAGCTCAGCACACAGGTGGCCGTCAACCGGGTGCAGTCGACGGCGAGTGCGGGGTCGGGCAGTCCGGGCGCGAGGGCTTCGACCAGGTAGGGGGCTCCGGCGATGAGGAGGGCGGCGGTGGCCATGAAGGCGAGCGTCAGTCGGGGCAGGGTGGCGGCGACCAGGGCGCGGACCGGGTCGCCGACGGATCCCCGGGCGCGCCGGGCCACCGCCATGCTGAACGCCGGTACGAGCACGAAGGCGAGACCGTCCTCGATCAGCAGCGTCGCCGCGAACTCCGGCACGGTCCAGGCGACCAGGAAGGCGTCCGTGTCGGAGTCCGCCCCGAACAGGTGTGCGAGGGCCTGGTCGCGGCCCAGGCCCAGCAGGGCCCCGGCGATGGACAGGGCGATCGTGACGAGGGCGGCCTTGGCGAGGAAGCGGTTGGAGGAGGGTTCTGGGGAGTTCGGGGAGTTCGGGGAGCGTGGGGAGTCCGGGGAGCCTGGGCGGGCCGGGGGTTCTGGGGATTCCGGGGGTTCCGGCGGTGGAGCGGGTGTGATGGGTGGGTCGGATGTGGCTCGTGGGTCGGATGTGAGGCGTGGGTCGGATGCGGGGGGAGCGCTGCGGGCGGAGGGCAGGACGAGTGCGCCGCCGGGCTCGAAACCGGGCTCGAAGCCGGCCTGGGCCTTGGTGTCGACCCGGGGATCGGCGTCGCGGCCGGCCGTCGCCCAGGGAGGCTTCACCGTCATCGCGCCCCGGCCTCCTCAGGCGAGGGAGACATCGACGAGCGGGACATCGACGAGGGGGACACCGGTGAGGCCGGATCCATCAGCGCCCACCATGCCACCAGCCCGAAGACCACGGCCGTCAGCACGGTGGAAGGCCCGCCGATGTCCGCGTACATGAAGTCGAACAACTGCCAGACGAGCAGCCCGCACCCGACGAGCGCGCAGTCGAGGCCCGACGGGGTCCGCCGTACCCTGGCCAGCCCGGTCAGCGCGCACACCAGGAGGGCCGCCCAGCCACCCGCGAGGGCGAGCAGCCCGATCAGGCCCTGCTCACTGAGGACGAGCAGGTACATGTTGTGCGGCGAGAGCAGCGGCTGTTTGCGGTAGGCGGAGCCCGCGCCCCCGATGTCGCTGCCCGAGGAGAGCGCGAGCGAGGCGTGGCCGTCGCGCTGGTCGGGGAAGGCCTTCAGCCCGACGCCGGTCAGCGGGTGGTCGCGCCACATGTCGACGGCCGCCGCCCACATCGTGTACCGGTCGACGACGGACTGGTCCGGGGCGTCGGTGACCTGAGTGATGCTGTCGATGCGCTCCTGGAGCATGGCCGTGCCGATACCGAACCCGCCCACCAGGACGACGCCCGCGGCGGCCACCGCGGCGCCCACCTTGACCGCGCGCCGCAGACCCGCCAGCACCAACTGGGCGCCGCACGCCACCACCGTGGCGATCCACGCGCCCCGGCTGAACGACAGCGCGAGCGGCAGCAGCAGCGCCGGCACGCACACCAGGGCGGCCGTCCGCTGCCGCGGGGTGACCGGCCCGAGCGCCAGCGCCACCGCGCACACCAGCCCGAACGCGACCACGGTCGCCATGCCCATCACGTCCGTCGGCCCGAAGGTGCCCACGGCCCGGATGTCCTCGCCCATGTAGGTGGCCCCGGTCCCGGTGACGTACTGGTGCACGCCGACGGCCCCCTGCCACAGCGCGAGACCGACGAACGACCAGGCGAGCAGCCGGAAGTCGCGGCGGTCGCGCACCGACAGCAGGACGGCCGCCGGGACCAGCACGAAGATCTGCAGATAGCGGGCGAGCCCGGTGATCCCGGCCCCGGGGCTCGCCGCCCCGGCCGCCGCGATCGCGATGCCGACCACGGGCAGTCCGAGGACCACCGCGGCGGTACGCGACAGGGGGCGCCGACGGGCCCGTAGGAGACGTACCGCGCAGCACACCACGGCCAGAGCGGACATGGCGTCCGCGAGGTTCGCGCCGCCCTCGGTGTCCGGCGCGACCGGCAGTCCGAGCAGGGCGATCACCGAGACGACGGGCAGGACGGGCAGCGCGCGCCTGAGCGCGGCGGTCAGCGGGGCGAGTGGTGAGACCGGCAGTGCCTGGCTCATCGGCTCAGCTCCCCGTCGGACGGACGAGCGCGGCGGCCGTGCGCAGCAGGATGCAGATGTCCTGCCACAGCGACCAGTTGTCGATGTACGCGTTGTCGAACCGGCAGCGGTCCTCGATGGAGGTGTCGCCGCGCAGACCGTGGATCTGGGCCAGTCCCGTGATGCCGGTCCGCATCCGGTGGCGGGCCGCGTAGCCGGGGTAGGTCTGGCTGAACTTGCCGACGAAGTAGGGGCGTTCGGGGCGGGGGCCGACCAGGCTCATGTCGCCCCTCAGGACGTTCCAGAGCTGGAGCAGTTCGTCGAGCGAGAAGCGGCGCAGGAAGTGGCAGAAGCGGCCCATCTCCCGCTCGTCCGCGACGCTCCAGCGGGTCGCGGCCTCGTGTGCGTCGACCGGGCGGTGGGTGCGGAACTTCAGCAGGGTGAAGGGTCGCCCGTCCTTGCCGATGCGCTCCTGCCGGAAGACCACGCCAGGCCCGTCGCTCAGCCGCAGCGCCGCCGCGCACATCAGCAGCAGCGGGCTGACCAGCAGGAGCAGCGTCCCGGAGACGACGATGTCGAGGAGTCGTTTGGCGAGGTTCCCGTGGCGCCGTGAGACGTCGATCCGTTCGCAGGAGAACCCGGCGAGCCGGCTGCTCCCGGCCTTGTGCGAGGGGGAGTCCGCCGTGTGCGACGGGGAGTCCGCGTCGAGCTGCCACAGCGTGCAGCCCGCCTCGGCCAACGCGCGTAGCAGGGGGCCGTGTTCGCGGCGCGGTTCCACGACGAGCACGGCGCGCACGCTGTTCTGGATGAGGGCCCGCTGCACTTCCTCGCCGGTGGTCAGTACCGGCAGCCCGTCGGACCCGGCCGCCTGGTCGGCGACGACGCCCACCGGCCGCAGCCCGTAGCGAGGGTGGCGCATTAACGCCGCGGCCACCCGTCGGCCGGTCGCCGCGGGGCCGATCACCAGCGCGGCGCTCGGGCGCAGGACCAGGGCCCTGCGCAGCCACCAGTACACGGCGGCGCGGCCCGCGCAGCTCACCGCCGACTGGAGCACACAGCCCGCCGCCAGCGTGCGCGCGGACAGCGCGGTGTCCGGGACGAGCGCCGCCACCAGGGCCGCGAGCGCGCACCATGTCACCGCGATCCGTGCGCAGACGACCGGCAGTTCGTCCAGCACGGCGGGCACCGGCGCGGGGCGGTACAGCCCCGCGTGCGCGCTCAGCGTGAGGACGGCGAGCACCATCGCGGCGACCAGCGGCGCGTGCGGCCGGACCTCGGTGAGCGCCAGACCGGCGAGCAGCGCGGCGCCGCCGTCCGCGAGGAGCAGCGGCAGCGGCGCGCCGCGCGAGACGGAGTGCCGCGCGAGGTGCCGTACGAAGTGGCGCGCGGAGGGCGGCCGTTGTCCGGCCGGGAATCTGAAGCCCTCGTCGGCCCCGCGCGGCGGAATGACCGAGACGGGCGAGAATCCGTACTCCCGGGGCTGTCCGCCGGGGGAGGGAACGGTGCTTTCCGCAGTCACGTGTGGCTGGACTCCCTGTACTCGGTGTGTTCCCCGCACGCGGTGTGCGCGCCGGACGCCGGGGCGAGCAGCTCGCGGTACACCTCCGCGACCGCGGCGGTGGCGCGCCGTACGTCGTGTGCGGCCAGTACGTGGCGGCGCCCCTGGTGCCCGAGTGACGCGCGCAGCGGCGGGTCGGCGAGCAGGGCGCGGATCGCCCGGGCCAGTGGGCCCGGTGCCCGCGCGGGGACCAGACAGCGGGTGTCGAGGCCAGGCGGCAGACTTTCCCGGGCGCCGTCCACGTCCGTCAGCACGACCGGACGCCCGCAGGCCATGGCCTCCAGCGGGGCCAGCGCCATGCCCTCCCAGCGGGACGGCAGCACCACCAGATCGGCGGCCTGGTACCAGGGCAGGGCGTCGTGGGCCGCCCCGGCGAACAGGACTCCCTCGGGCGCCGCTGCCCGTAGGCGCCCGGCGTCCGGCCCGTCGCCGACCAGCACGAGCCTGGCGCCCGGCACCTGCCGGACCACCGTCCGCCAGGCCTCCAGCAGGACGTCCTGGCCCTTCTGCGGGCACAGCCGCCCGACGCAGACGACCAGTGGAGCCGCCGGATCGCCACCGGCGCGGGCGAGCAGGGGGATTGCGGCCCGTACGGTCGCCACGGCCGCCGGGTGGAAGTGCTCGGTGTCGATGCCGTTGGGGATCACGGCCCAGCGGGCCCTGATACCGGCGCGCACGCCGGTCGCGCGCTCCGCTTCACTCACACACACCACCCGGGACGCCCAACGCGCCCCCCACCGCTCCCACTTCAGTGCGAGGCCCGCCATGACCCCGTCGACCGCCTCGAAGGACCAGGCGTGCGGCTGGAACACGGTCGGCACCCGGCCGCGCACGGCGAGCCGTCCGGCGAGCCCCGCCTTGGCACTGTGCGCGTGCACCACATCGGGCCGCGCCCGCGCGAGGACCGGGGCGAGCCGTCGCACCTCCTGTGCCAGTCGCGGACCCGGGCCGCGCGTCGCCGCCCAGTGCCATACGTCGCTGCCCAGGGCCCGCAGCGTGTGCGCGAGGTCGCTGTCCCGCGGGCAGGCCACCGTGACGTGCGCTCCGTCGGCGAGCTGAGCCTTCACCAGGTCGGTGAGCACACGGGCGACTCCGCCGTCGACCGGCTGGGTGAGGTGCAGGACCCGTGGGGGGTCGGTCGATGGCAGGTGCATGCGCGGGTTCCTCGCTAACGGGCTGCGCTCACGGGCGCGCGTCACTGCTGCGCGTCGACGGCGGCGAGCAGCGCTCCGACCCAGGCCGCGTCCCGCTGCGAAACGAGCCGGACGCCCAACTGGTCACCCCCGCCTCGGATTTCGCTGCCGAGGACGGGGCCGAAGCCGAGGCCGGGGCCGAGGACGTCGGAGTCGCGGCCGGGAGTGTTCGAGTGGGCGGGCGCGCGTTCGATCAACGGGGTCAGGTGCCGCGGCGGCTCCGTCCGCTTCTCGTACGCCGTCGCGCGGCGCGGCAGCGGGCCCGGGGAATGACGCATGACCGGCGTTGCCCTTTCGGGAGAAAAGGTTCGGGACCTGCGGACGGACGGAAATCTGCGGATCTGATTCCGGCGTCTGATGCCAAGCAGCCTCAGGAGGTGGCCGACTCTAGTCGCTATCCGTATTTATTCGGAGAAACCTCACAAGTGTGTCGGAATAGTGAAGTCCGGTGGTCGCGGGATCACTCCTTTGGAGGCACAACCCGCGCGTGTGCCGCGCGTTGATTCCAGCGCCGGGCATCCCGCCCGGATGTTGGACAACTCCAAGGAGCACTTCTCCATGTCGCGTATCGCGAAGGGCCTGGCCCTGACCTCCGTTGCCGCCGCCGCCATGGCGGGCACCGCCGGCATCGCCGCCGCCGACAGCGACGCACACGGCGCGGCCGCCCACTCCCCGGGCGTCCTGTCGGGCAACGTCGTGCACGCTCCGATCCACATCCCCGTCAACCTCTGCGGGAACACCGTCGACGTGGTCGGCCTGCTGAACCCCGCGTTCGGCGACCAGTGCGCCAGCGACTGACGTCAGACCGGGCCCTTCCGCCGGCCGTCCTCCCTCACGGGAGGGCGGCCGGTCCGCATCTGCCCCGAATGACGGGAGGGCGCCCTCGAATGGGGGACGGCGGCCCCGAATGGGGGGACGGCGGCCCCGAATGGAGGGAAGGGGCGCCAAGGGCCCGGCATGGCTTCCCACCAGCGACGACGGTGGTGGTGGAGGGCCCAGGTCGTTACACGGGGCGTTCGGTCGGTTGCAGGCGGCGACCGGTACTTCCACGGTGGGCATCAAGATCCGACGCACCATCGAAGGGAACATCCATGCGTGCTCTGCCCGCACGGCGCCTGGCGTCCTCCGTCCTCTGTGCCTCGCTCCTGCTCGGGATATCCGGGCCTGTCGCGCTGGCAGCCGACCGCGACTCGGCGCGTGGTCACACCCATGCGGCGGCACCCGTCCCTGGCGCGGACGCGTTGCTGGCCCAGGTGAAGTCGCTGGGCGGCATCGCCGGCATCCTCGCCCCGGTCACCGATCTCCTCGACGCCGCGCTCAAGGCGGACGACGGCCAGCTCTCCGCCGACCAGGCGGCGAAGCTCGCCCAGGTCGTGAAGGACGCGATCGCCAAGGCCGCGGCGGCCGCTCCGGTCACCCCGCCGGCCACGACGACGCCCGCACTGCCCACTCTGCCGACGCTGCCCGCCGTACCCACGCTGCCCTCGGTGAAGAAGGGCGCCGAGGCGCAGGACGACAGCGCGGTCGCCAGGGACCAGGACAACAAGGCGCCGCGCGACAAGGGTTCGCGCGCCTCGACCGCGCGGGACCTCGCGGGCGACGCGCTCACCGCCCTCCAGAAGGCGGTCGACACGCTCGTCGCGGCGGTCACCTCGGGCGACGCCACCAAGGTGGTGCCCGCGGCCACGGCCGTGCTGACGGGCCTCGTCAACTTCGTCGTCGCGGTGGTCCTCGGTGGCGGCCTGCCCGCGGCGAACCTGCCCGGTCTGCCGCCGCTTCCCGCGCTGCCGACTCCCGCCTTGCCGACGCCCGCGCTGCCGACCCCTGCCCTGCCGACGCCCGCGCTGCCGACTCCCGCCCTGCCGAGCCTGCCGGCGGTCTGACCCCCGAGTCGCCATTCCGCCGTCGTGCCGACCCCAGCGGTCGGCACGACGGCTGTTTTGCATGGGTGCACGGCGGCTGTTTTGTATGTGTGTATGTGCGCAGGAAATTTCTGCACACAGGGTTTCCGCCGCGCCCGGGGCTCGTTAGCCAGGACAAAGCGAAATTTCTCTCTGGTGACACGAGTTGCCGAAGAAAGGAACACGATGAAGTCCCTGAAGGCTGCCGCTGTCGTTGCGGGGTCCATGGTCATCGCCAGTGCCGCCGCGCCCGCCTTCGCCGCCCAGGCCTCCGACCTCACGCCCACCAGCCTCAACGGCGCCCTGGAGACCCTCACCAGCCAGCGCTCGCTCAACCTGGAGGACCTGCAGCCCCTGCGGCACCAGTCGGACGCGCTGGACACCGAGAACAAGAACTCGGTACTCAACACCGTGAATGGCGCGACGAAGGCGCTCAACTCGGCCGGTGGCCCCGCAAAGCTTCTCGGCGGACTTCCCCTCCAGAAATGAACGTTCGCTGTGGAGCCCCGTTCCCTTTCATCGCGTGTCTTTCCGGGAGACGGCCGGACGCATCCCTAGGCTGAATCGCACCGCCAAGGAAAGGACGGACGATGAACACCGCCAAGAAGGTCGCACTGCTTTTCGCCACCGTCGGAATGGCCGCGGGTGCCGCGGCGGGCAGCGCCGTCGCCGACACCGGTGCCCAGGGCGCGGCGGCTCACTCCCCCGGTGTCGCCTCCGGCAACGTCATTCAGGTACCCGTGGATGTTCCGGTGAACGTCTGCGGCCTCGGCGTCAACGTGATCGGTGCGCTGAACCCGGCGCTCGGGAACAAGTGCGCCGACCAGTGACGCCGTACGCGGGCTGAGCCGGAAGCGACGCCGTACACGGGCTGAAAGGGCCGATTCCGCACCGTGCGGAGTCGGCCCTTCGCATTGTTCGAGGACATCCCTCGTTCGTGTGGTCACCCGCCCGGTTTTCGCCCGTCCGGGTGACAAAGGGGCGGGGCCTTTCGGGTGCGTCGATAGGGTTCCGCGGTGACCTCATCCTCAAGCCAAACGCGCCCTTTCCGGGTCGCCGATCTCGGCACGCTCGCCGTCGTGGCGTTCAGTGGTGAAGCCCCCGACGGAGACATGCCCTACCTCCTTGCCTACTCCCTGGGCGACGGCGAAGGCGGCCCGGAGGCCTCCAAGGTCGCCATCGAGCAACTGCTGCGCGACAACGGTCTGCCCGTCGGTGACACGCTCCTCGACGGGGCCAGTCAGCCCAGCCTGCCGCTCACCCTCCTCGTCGAGGCGGGCCAGGCCGTCGTCACCATGCCGTACCTCAACGCCCAGTGCCTCGTGCCGCCCGAGTGGCTCGTGGCGGTCGGCGAGCGCGGCTACGCCTACTTCCTGTTCGCCACCCGCGCCTGGCCCGGCGCCGAGCCCGGCAAGCCCGTCGCGCCGGAGAACCTGGCCGCCTTCGCGGGTGACGAGGGGACTCTGCTCAGCGCGGCGCACGTGCTCCTGCCCGCGCGCAGTCTGCGCGGCTGATGACACGGACCGCGGGCGGCAGCCGGGCGCTCGCCGTGCTGCTGGTGATCACCGGTGCGGCCGGTCTGCTCGCCGCGTGGGTCATCACGATCGACAAGTTCAAGCTGCTGGAGAACCCGAACTTCGTGCCGGGATGCAGCCTGAACCCGGTCGTCTCCTGCGGCAACATCATGAAGAGCGACCAGGCCTCGGCCTTCGGGTTCCCCAACCCGATGCTCGGTCTCGTCGCGTACGGCATCGTGATCTGTGTCGGTATGAGCCTGCTGGCGGGCGCCGGATTTCCGGGCTGGTACTGGCTGACCTTCAACGCCGGCACGCTCTTCGGCGTCGGATTCTGCACCTGGCTGCAGTTCCAGTCGCTGTACCGGATCAACTCGCTGTGCCTGTGGTGCTGTCTTGCCTGGGTCGCCACGATCATCATGTTCTGGTACGTGACGTCATTCAACGTACGAAATGAATTCCTGCCCGCGCCCGGTTGGCTGAAGAGATTCCTCGGTGAGTTCACCTGGGTTCTGCCGATCCTGCACATCGGGATCATCGGAATGCTGATTCTGACCCGATGGTGGGATTTTTGGACGAGCTGATTAATTGGTCGGGCTGAATATTCTGACGAGCTGACCATTGGGCCCGTCGGGGGAATCTTGAACTGAATTCGTTCTCAGGATCGTTACCCGGTACGGACGCAGCCCCCCGAATCCTGAAAGGGACCGTACCTGAGATGAAGCCGACCACTCGAGGAACCTTTGCCGCCGTCGTCACGGGCGTCGCGGCAGTGATGGGTGCTGCCGCCGCGACCCCGGCCGTCGCAGCCGAAACGGTCCCCGTCGCCGTGCCTCTGGACGGTGTGGAGCGTGCCCTCAACCTGCAGACGCCCAAGATCGCAGGGGAGTTGCCGGTGCCCATGCCGGGCGGACCCGCGGGTCCCCGGCATGTCGAGGGACGGATGCTTCCGGAGCGGGTCGTTCCGCAGTTGCCGGTCGGCGCCGGACTGCCGGGGGCGGACCTCCGGGCGCCCCTTCCGCACCTCCTCGGGCACGGTTTCGAGCATCTCGGGGTCGACGCGCCCGCGTCCGCTCTGTCCACGCTGACGCCCGGGCTGTCCGTGGACGCCCCGCTCACCGCGCCGAACCCCGACCACTTCGGTCTGCCGGGCGTGAAGGCCCCTCAGGCCGCCGTCCTCGGACCCCTCCTGAAGACGGTGCCGGCGGCGAACGTGGGCATGGGGGCGGGGGCGTGACCCACGGCGGGGGCGCGACCGCCGCCGCCCCCGCCGCCGCGCAGTCGTCCCCGCTGCCACCCCTTCCCCGCCTTCACCCCGTCACTTTCACCGTCACCGAACCCGTTCGAGGAGAGAACATGTTCGTCAGCAGAGTGTCGAGCGGAGTTCCGGTGACCCGGCGGGGCGTGCTGCACGGCCTGCTGGTGTCGGCCGCCGCCGTGGCGCTGGCCCCGGTCGTCGCGGCCTCGCTGCCCGCGCGGCCACCCCGCCCCGAGGACCGCACGTTCGACGAGATGTACCACGGCCGCCACCTCCTCGGCGCGAAGACCGGCAACAGTGGCCGGGCGGGAGCGGAAGGCGGCCAGTGGCAGGTCACCGTGGACGGCCGGCCGCTGCACCTGATGCGCCGCGCGGACGGCAGCTACCTGAGCATGCTGGACCACTACCAGTCCTACCCGACCGCGCTCGCGGCCGCGCGCGCGGCCGTCGACGAACTGGGCCCCTCGGAGCACCTGCGCGACACGGAAGCGAAGGGGAGCCCCCACCATGGCGTACACGCGTAAGGACGTCAGCACACTGACGGCCGCGGAGCGGCGCCGCTTCGTCACCGCGATGCTGGAGGTCAAACGCCGGGGCGAGTACGACGAGTTCGTGCGGATGCACATCCAGTACTACGTCGCGGACGGCGACAGCGGACTGCGCGCGGCCCACATGGCGCCCTCCTTCCTACCCTGGCACCGGCAGTTCCTGCTCGAACTGGAACGGGCGCTGCGCCGCGTGGACTCCGGGGTGAGCGTGCCGTACTGGGACTGGACGCGGGACCGGACGCCGACCTCCGCCCCCTGGACCAAGGACCTGCTCGGCGGCAACGGGCGGCGCTCCGACCGACAGGTCACGACCGGGCCCTTCGCCTACGCCAACGGGAAGTGGACCATCACGGAGGGGGTGACCGACGGCGAGTACCTCACCCGCGACTTCGGCCGCTCCAGCAACCCGATCGAACTGCCCACCCGCCGCGAGCTGGACTCGGCGCTCGCGGACCCCGTCTACGACACCGCCCCCTGGAACTCCACCTCCTCCAAGGGATTCCGCAACAGGCTCGAAGGCTGGGGGAGCGGGTCCGGTGCCGCGTCCTGGCACAATCACAACCGCGTGCACCGGTGGGTGGGCGGGGCCATGCTCGGCGGCGCCTCCGTCAACGACCCCGTGTTCTGGCTGCACCACGCCTTCGTGGACCTCCAGTGGTCCCGCTGGCAGCAGCGGCATCGCGGGGCCCGCTATCTGCCCGCCCGGCCGCCGGGTCCCGGAGACTCGCAGCGCGGACGGATCGTAGCGCGGCACGAGAAGATGCCGCCGTGGGGCGTGACACCGGACAAGCTGGAGGATCACAGCGGGATCTACCGGTACGCGTAGAGGTACCGGTACGCGTAGAGGTACCAGTACGCATGGAAGTTCCGGTACCCATTGAAGTTCCGGTACGCGTCGAGGTTGTGGCGAGGCCCCCGGCAGTGACCACTGCCAGGGGCCTCTCGCCTGCCTGCGCCGGCTGTCGACCTACGACCGCTGAGAGCGTGTCACTGGCCGTAACCGGAGCCGTAGCCGCCCGGGTCGGGGGTGCCGCCGTCGTGCTTGCTGACGTCGGCGCAGGCGTTGCCGAAGGCCGGGTTCAGCAGTCCGACGATGTCGACGGTGTTCCCGCACACGTTGACCGGCACGTTGACCGGGACCTGGACGAGGTTGCCCGACAGGACACCGGGCGAGCCGGCGGTGGCACCCTGAGCACCGGCGTCCGCCATGGCCAGACCGGCCCCGCTGAGCACCACGGCCCCCGTGCCGAGAGCGATACCGGCTGCCTTCGCGATGCGAGACATCACGTTCTCCTTTGACTCGGTGAGTGCGGCTGCTCGGACGCGACCGCACTCACCTTCAACGCGCCCGACCACGGCTGGTCACGGCGTTCATCGGGGGATCACTCTCTACGAACAGGGCTTTCGCCCGGCTCGAGGTGCGCCCTTGCCAGGCCCGGCCGAGAGGCTCAGCCGAGGCGGCGTACGGGGGCGCCCGCCAGGAAGGCCCGGATGTCCTCGACCGCCCCGCCGTAGTACGCCTCGTAGTTGGCCCGCGACACATAGCCGAGGTGCGGGGTGGCGAGGAGGCGCGGGGCCGAGCGCATCGGATGGTCGGCCGGGAGCGGCTCGATGTCGAACACGTCCACGCCCGCTCCGGCGATCCGGCCCTCGTGCAGCGCGGCGAGCAGCGCGTCCTGGTCGACGATCGCCGCGCGGGAGGTGTTGACGAGGTAGGCGGTCGGCTTGAGCAGGGCCAGCTCGGCGGCGCCGATCAGACCACGGGTGCGCTCACCGAGTGCGAGGTGCACGGAGACGAAGTCGCTGCTCGCGAGCAACTCCTCCTTGGAGGGGGCCAGTTCCACCCCGACCTCTTCGGCGCGCTCCTTGGTGAGGTGCCGGCTCCACGCGCAGACCCGCATCCCGAACGCGAGACCCACCTGTGCCACCCGGCCGCCGATCTTCCCCAGCCCCAGCAGGCCGAGCCGCCGACCGTGCAGATCGGCGCCCACCGTGCTCTGCCAGGGGCCGCCCGACCGCAACGCGTCGTTCTCCGCGACGAGACCCCGCGCAAGCCCCAGCAGCAGCGCCCAGGTCAGCTCCACCGGCGGCGTCGAGGCACTCGGGGTGCCGCACACGGTCACGCCCCGTGCCTCGGCGGCCGCGTAGTCGATCACCGTGTTGCGCATCCCGGAGGCGATCAGCAGCCTCAGCCGGGGCAACCGGGCCAGCAGCGACGCGGGGAAGGGCACCCGCTCCCGCAGCGTGACGACGATGTCGAAGTCCGCGAGTACGGCGGCCAGCGCGTCCTCGTCGCCGAAGTGCTCCCGGAAACCGACGACCTCCACGTCGTCCGCCACCGACGACCAGTCGGCGACCTCGGTCGCCACGCCTTGATAGTCGTCGAGCACGGCACAGCGAAGCGGCATGTCGGTTTCCTCCGGTCCTTCCTGGTTCGAACGGACCCTACCCGAGCGGCGTTTCGACGCCCCCGGGGCGTCGTCGGAGGAAGCGGCTGCTCCGGAAGCCGCGACGGCCGTTCGCCCGCCATGGCAGTATCTGGGCTTCATGAGTGCGTCCCCAGAGGTACGGAGCCTGCGCGCGGCGGTGTTCGCCGTGCTGTGCGTGCTGCTGGCCGCCGGGGGGCACGGGCTCGCCACCGGTCAGGCGCCGCCGCTGTGGGCGGACGGCGCCGGGCTCCTCGCCGTCTTCTCGGCCGGCTGGCTGCTGGGCGGACGCGAACGCTCGCTTGTCGGGATCGGCGGCGGGATGCTGGCCGCCCAGGCCGGGCTGCACCTCGCCTTCGAGGCGGCCGGCCCGCGGATGGCGATGGACATGCACGGCGCGTACATGGCGAACCCACCAGGGCACGCCATGACACCGCACGCCACCGCCGCCCATGTGGTGGCCGCCCTCGTCGCGACCTGGTGGCTGCGGCGCGGTGAAGCCGCGTTCTGGTCCCTGTTGCGGCGGGCCGCGGCGCTCGTACCGGGGCTCGCCGCCTGGTGGCGGGTGCGCGCGGGGTGGTCCGCCGTACCGACCCGGCCGGCCGTCGGACGCCGGACCGCGCCGGAACCCCGGCCGCTTCGGCAACTGCTGCTGCGCCACGCGGTGTCCCGTCGGGGACCGCCGGCAGGGCTCGCGTACACGCCCTGACCGCATCCCCACCAGTACGGAGTTCCCCTGATGTCCCCGATTCGCACCACCCTGCGCCGCGCCGGCCTCGTCGCCGCCCTCACCACCACCGGTGTCCTGGCCGCCGCGGGTGCCGCCTTCGCTCATGTGACGGTCCACCCCGAGACCTACGCCAAGGGAGCCACGGACGGTGTTCTCACCTTCCGTGTCCCCAACGAGGAGGACACCGCAAGCACCACGAAGGTGCAGGTCTTCCTGCCGACGGACCACCCGGTCCTCGGCGTGCTCGTCACCCCTCAGGAGGGCTGGACGGCGCAGGTGACGACCACGAAGCTCAAGACCCCCGTCAAGACCGACGACGGCACCATCACCGAGGCCGTCTCGGAGATCACCTGGACCGGCGGCCGGATCCGGCACGGCCAGTACCAGGACTTCAACGTCGCCTTCGGCCAGCTGCCCGACGACACCGACCAGTTGAGCTTCAAAACCCTGCAGACCTACTCGGACGGCAACGTCGTCCGCTGGATCGAGGAGGAGCAGAAGGGCGCGGAAGAGCCGGAGAATCCGGCGCCGGTGCTCACCCTGACCGCCGAAGACGCAAAGACGGGTTCCGACGGGACCTCGGACTCGGCGTCGGGCTCCGCCTCGTCGTCGAGCTCGGCGCCGGCCGTCGCGGCCGACTCGGCGTCGAGCAGTGACTCCACGGCCCGTGGCCTGGGCATCGCCGGACTGGTCGTGGGCGTCCTGGGCCTGGCCGCGGCCGGCTACGCCCTCGCGCGCGGCCGGGGTGCCCGCTCCGAGTAGGCGAGCGCCCTCTCACCGGCTTTCGTCGGCTCTCACCGGTTCTCACCGGCCGATGACCACCCGCTGAGCGGTTGCCGTCCCGCCGACCTCGTCGTCCGTCGGCGGGACGGACCCCCCACCAGCTCGCTCGTGAAAACAGCGCGTCCGACGCGAGTTGAGCCCGCTCATGAGTGGGGGGTGAGAAATTTCCGTACCCTCCCATGAAGCCTGTTGCCCGGATGCGAGGATGAGCCCGCCATGACTGCTGGGTGGTGTTCTCGCACGGTACGGGCCGCGGTGTTCGCGGTCGTCTGTGTGCTGCTCGCCGCCCTGGGGCACGTGATGATGTCCGGCGGCACGGTGCCCTGGTGGGCGTTGGGCGCCTCGGGCGCGGTGATCGGCGGCGCGGGCTGGTGTCTGGCCGGCCGGGAACGCGGACTGCCCCTGATCGTGTCCGCCGTGGTCGCGGCGCAGGCGGTACTCCACTCGGTGTTCTCGCTCGCGCAGTCGTCGGGATCCCTGGGAGTGTGGGGCGCGGCGGCCTCGGTCTTCACCGGCCACGACATGAACTCCATGCCCACGGGTCCCATGTCCATGAGTTCCATGTCCCCGAACTCCGTGCCCATGGACTCGACACGCATGGGCGCCATGGACATGGGCGCCATGGATCACCCGGGGCACGCGGCGGACGGCACCTCGTCCTCACTCGGCATGCTCGCCGCCCACCTGCTGGCCGCCCTGCTCTGCGGCCTCTGGCTCGCGCACGGAGAGCGCGCCGTCTTCCGTGTCCTGCGGGCCCTCGCCGGCCTGCTGGCGGCCCCGCTGCGGCTGCCGCTCACGCTGCCCGCGCCGGTGAGCCGCCCGCGTCCGCGCGTCCGCCGCGACCGCTCCGCCCGCGCGCCGCGCCGACTCCTTCTCGTCCACGCGATCACTTCTCGGGGTCCGCCCGCCGGGACCGCTGTCGTCTGAAGACAGCCGGTTCCCCGAGGCCGCCCCTGTGCGCCCCGGGCTTCGGCCGTACGCCCTCGTGCGGCCGGTTTCGCTCACCGGACCCTCGGGCCGCCCTCGCGCGCCCGGTCCGGATCCCGGATGACCCGAGAAGGACACCAGGTGACCACTCCTGCCCTGCCCACCTCACGTGACGCGTCGCTGACGGCCTGGGCGCTGGCCGCCCGCGCCGGTGACCCCGACGCCGTCGACCAGTTCGTGCGCGCCCTGCACCGTGACGTACGCCGCTACGTCACCTATCTGGGCGCGGACCCGCAGACCGCCGACGACCTGGCCCAGGACACCTTCCTGCGCGCCCTCGGCAGCCTGCACCGCTTCGAGGGCCGCTCCTCGGCCCGTACCTGGCTGCTGGCCATCGCGCGCCGGGCCGTGATCGACAGTTTCCGCACCGCGGCGGCCCGGCCCCGGCTGGCCGACTCCGACGACTGGCAGCTCGCCGCCGAACGCGCCCAGCCGCGCGGCCTGCCGGGCTTCGACGACGGCATCGCGCTCGACGAACTGCTGGCCGAACTGCCCGAGGAGCGCCGCGAGGCCTTCGTGCTGACCCAGCTCCTCGGACTGCCGTACGCGGAGGCGGCCCTGGTGAGCGACTGCCCCATAGGCACGGTCCGCTCACGCGTGGCCCGTGCCCGCAGTGCCCTGATCGCCTCGCTGTCCGACGCCGAACGCTGTGGAGTGTCCGAGCGGCGCGAGCTGGTCGCCGCGATGGCCTGACGGGCGCGGCCGGAAAGGGGCGCGGCCCCGGTCGCCTGGGGGCGGGCCGGGGCCGCGGCGCACGGAGTCACCGTGCTGCGGTCACTCACTGTTGAGTTGCCAAGGTGCGGTGCCGCAAGGCTCAGTTCTGCGCCGGTGCCTTCTTCTTGCGGAGGAGGAACACCGCCGCGCCGCCGATCAGGACCAGGGCGACGGCGATGCCCGCGATGATCGGGGTCGCGCCGGAGCCACCGGTCTCGGCGAGGTTGGTGTCCCCGGTGGAGTCGGCGCTCGCCAGGGCCGGGCTCGGCTCACCGACGGTCTGGGTCGTGATGTCGCTCGCGCTGCCCTGTGTCTTGCAGTCGAGCATGCCGGTGAAGTGCTTCTCGAAACCGTTCGGACCCGTGAGCGTGAAGTCGTACGCCTGGTCCTCCTGCAGCGGGACCGTCACCGTCAGGGACTTGCCCGCGGCGACGGTGTGCTCGGCCCCCATCAGCTCGAAGGTGAACGGCGCGTCGCCCGTGACGGTCGCCGTGACGTCCACGCCGCCCTTGGCGCAGTTCGTCGTGGCGGACAGCGCCGGTATCGCGCCCACCTTGGCCCAGTTCGCGGTCGCCGTCGCCGAGACCGTCGACTCGCTGGAGCCCGCGAGGATCTGTGCCTGGCTGCGGGTCCCCGAGGCGAACGCCCGGCCGACCGGCACGGTCGTCGACGCCTGCACGGTCAGCGCCGCCGAACCGTTCGTGGCGTCCTTCGGCACGTCGAAGTAGAGCCGGCTGCCGTTCGCCGCCGAGGTGATCGCCTTGCCGTCCTTGCCGACGACCTTCACCCCGCTGGCGGCGGCGTCCGCGGGCGGCGTCACCGTCACGCTGTCCGCGTCGGTGTGCACCGTGATCGGGCCGAGCCTCTCGCCGGCGTGACCGGAGACCGCGGGCGGGTCGAGGGTCAGCGAGGCCTTGGGCTCCGCCACGTTCCGCGCGTTCTTCTGCAGGTAGTCGGCGAGCTTCTCCGCCCGCGGGTCCACCGCGTCCACGTCGGCGCCGTCCGAGTACCGCCAGATGGCCACCTGGGTGCCGGCCGCCGCGTCCTGCTCGGTGAGGCCGTGCGCACCGGCCATGTCGGCCAGCGCCGCGAGGTCGTTCACCTGTGGGTAGGAGTGCTGCAGGATCCAGCGGATCTTGCCGGCGTCCTTGTTGCCGTTCAGCGAGGTGCCGCTCCAGGAGGTCTCCTGGTACTGGGCGTCCCGCTGGGTCGGGTTGTGGAGGTCGATGCAGTACGTCTGCAGCATGCCGCCACCGTCGACGGACATCTCGAACAGACCGGCGGACACCTGCTGGTCCACGCCGTTGTCGTGGACCACCGCGGCCCCGTACGTCTTCAGACCGCCGATGGTCGCGGTCGCGCCGCCCTGTCTCTGCGGGGCATCGTCGGCGGCGGCCGCACCGGCGGTGGCCAGCGCCCCCACGGCGACGAGCCCCGACACCAACGTCGCGGCGGCGAGGCGAGCGGCCCCTCGCCTGCGCGCGGACCACGCAGAGAACGAAGAAAACACAGAATTCCCCTTCGAGCAGGACCCGTTGACATGGGGGGACGGTCCCGCCAGCAGAATCAGAAGCCCCGTGAGCTATGCCCGGCATCCTAAGGACGTGGGCGCACCGCACTTCCCGGTCCTGCCGTCGGATAACCGATCCGAATCGGAATCGTTATCGGTCGGCGAGCCTGTGAGCTGCGCTTATCGACAAATTAATGGGGACTCTCCGGAACGGATTTGTCGATAAGCCGCAGTTCGGTCAGGTCGCCCGGCCAGGGCGATTCCGCGCCTGACGTCAGGTCACTCCGGCGGGTTCCGGCTGCTGTTGGGAGGCGTCCAGGGAACGACTCTCCGGCTCCGTCTCCCAGTTGGGCTCGGGCCGGGGGGACGCGGTCGTGTCCCCTTCCTTGTTCGGGCGCCGGAAGGCCGAGGTGCCGCGCGAGAGGTCGTGACCGATGGCCACCGCGTCGATGTCCGCCGACGTCCAGCTCTGTCCTTCGCGTACCTCCGTACGCACCTTCAACCGGCCCTGCACGATGACGGGATCGCCCACCGACAGCGATGCCCCCACGTTGGTGGCGAGCGCGCGGTTCGCCCACACGGTGAAGAAATTGGTGTGCCCGTCCGTCCAGGCGTTCTTCTCGCGGTCCCAGTACCGCGCCGTCACCGCGAGGCGGAACCTCGCCGACGCGCCGTTCGCCAACTCTCGGTACACCGGCTGCGTCGCCACGTTCCCCACCGCGCACACCATCGTCTCGTTCATGCCCGACCCCTCTCCCGTACGAATGCGTCTGTCGCGGCGAGCGCATGCGCTGCGTTGGCCTGTGTTGCGTTCGCATGGTCCGCGTTCACACGCTCTGCGTTCGCATGCGCTGCGATCGCCGCGAGTTCAGACTGCCTTCGTCGGGCCGGGCCCGCTGAGCCCTGTGTGCTACCGGCCGGTTGTGGACAACCGCGTCACCCGAAGGGGTGGATGCGCTTCGGCCCGTGGAGTGTCACCTCGTCATCCGACCGGCGCCGACGCCCCCGTGACCCGCCCGTACTGCTCCCGTACCTCCCGGTACCGCAGCAACTCCGCCGCCACCGGATCGAGTACCCGCGCCCTCCCGCACCCGGCGGCCGCCTCGCGCAGTCGCCGTTCCGCTTCGAGTCCGTACCGCCTGGCCGGTCCGCGCGCCGCCATCCTGCTGCCCCACTCGACGGCCGGGCCGCCGATGATGCCCGCCAGCATCAGCAGCACCGGCACCCCGAGGTTCGGCGCCATGAACCCGATGATCTGCCCCAGCAGCCACAGCCCGCCGATGATCTGAAGAATCGTCATCGAGGCCTGCGCGAGCACGGCGGCGGGCCACCAGCCGGGCCGCGGTGGCCGCCCCGCCGGAGTCGTGGCGCGCGTCGCCATCTCGTCCAGCGCCTCCGGCAGCCCCTGCGCACCGCGCACGGCCGCCTCGCGCACCGCCTGCGCCCAGGGCGCGGGCAGCCCCCGGGCCGCCCGGTCCGCCACCGTACGCACCGCCTGTTCGACGCGCTGCCGGGCCGTGGCCTCCTCGTCCGCGGGTTCCCGTACCGACAGTCGGCCCGTCGTCGAGTCCCCCCGGTCCTGGACCCAACGCCACAGTCGCAGCCAGGGGGTGCCGCACGCGCGGTTGGCGTTGCGGCGCCACGCGCGCTCGGCCGCCTGACCGGCCGCCGTGGCGCCCACCGCGTCCGCGAGCCGGTCCGCGAACTCGTCGCGCGCCTCCTCGCTGAGCCCCGTGCGCCGCCCGGTCGAGTAGACGGGACGCAGTCGCATGGCGGCCGCGTCGAGATCGGCCGAAATTCGACGGGCGGCGGCGCCACGCTCGGCCAGGAACTGGCCGAGAGACTCGCGCAGCTCGCCGATGCCGTCCCCGGTGAGCGCGGACAGCGCCATCACGGTCGCGCCCGGTTCGCCGTACTCGCCCAGCGCGATCCCGTCGTCGTCGAGCAGTCGTCGCAGATCGTCGAGGACCAGGTCGGCGGCCTCGCCGGGCAGCCGGTCCACCTGGTTGAGGACCACGAAGGTGACCTCCGCATGTCCCGCCATGGGCCGCAGATACCGCTCGTGGAGCATGGCGTCCGCGTACTTCTCGGGGTCGACGACCCAGATGACCGCGTCGACGAGCGCCAGGATGCGGTCCACCTGTTGGCGGTGCTGGACGGCTGCGGAGTCGTGGTCGGGCAGGTCCACCAGGACGAGGCCGCGCAGTTGCGCCTCCGCCTCCGGGCTCTGCAGTGGACGTCTGCGCAGCCGTCCAGGGATGCCGAGCCGGTCGATGAGGGTCGCCGCGCCGTCGCTCCAGCTGCACGCGATGGGCGCCGCGGTGGTGGGCCTGCGCATGCCCGTCTCCGAAATGGCCACCCCGGCGAGCGCGTTGAAGAGCTGCGACTTGCCGCTGCCGGTGGCTCCGGCGATGGCGACCACGGTGTGCTCACCGGACAGCTTGCGGCGCGCCGCCGCCTCGTCGAGGACCCGGCTCGCCTCGGCGAGGGTCCCGCTGTCCAGCCGGGTGCGCGACAGCCCCACCAGCTCGCGGAGCGCGTCCAGGCGCGACCTCAGGGGTCCGTCGTACGCGAGCGGGAGCGGCGGCGCCTGTACGGCGGTCTTGGTCTCCAGGGCCAGGGACGGGGCCTGTGCCTCCTGGCCGGTGGTCGTCTCGGACACGCGGCGGGCGATCAGCCCGTCGTCCCAGGCGGTCTCCGACTCGGCACGGGCGCAGGCGTCGTCGGTCTTCACACGTGTGTGCCCGGTGTCGTCCTTCACGCGTGTGTGCGCGCCGACATGCGCGGCATCGAAGGTGACCTTCTGGGCCCGCTCGGCGTCCTCCGCCTCTGTCTCCGCCTCCGCCGCCGCTTCTGTTTCCGCTTCTGCCTCGGCCTCGGCTTCCCCCTCAGGCTGCGCCTTCGTCACGGACTCCATGGGAGCCTCCGTCGCGGCCTCCCCGGCGGCGGGCTCGCCGTCCGCGGCTTCCGTGGCGAAGGCCTCCGGGGAGTCGGCCTCGGAACGAGAGCCTTCAGGGGAACGAGAGCCTTCAGGGCGTCCGTTTTCGGAACTTCCCTGGCCGGACGTGCCGTCTTCGGGGGAATCGTCTCCGGTGTGGTCGGCGTGATCCGTGTGGTCTGTGACGGCAGTCACCGCGGTCACCTCTCCTTCTGCAGTACGGACAGCGCGGCGATGAGTTCGGCCTGGGACTCTGGGTGTACGTCGAGGGCGTCGAGCGGCGCGAGACGGCGCTCGCGCTCGGTGTGCAGGGCCCTGTCGAGGTACTCGGCAAGGAGGCGCCCGCCCCTCTCGCGCAGCCGCAGGGCGCCGTGCGCGCCGAGCCGCTCGGCGAGCCCCTCGCCCGCGTTGCGTGCCCTGTGGCCGCCCAGGAGCGCGGTGGCCACCAGCGCGGCGACGACCTCGGCGTCCGATGCCACGCTCTTGTCGAGGCGGCCGACTTCGTCCTCGGCGTACTCCTCCAGGACCCGCCGCCAACGCCGTACGGACATTCCGATCCGGTGCTCGGCGCTCTCCAGCGTCGGATCACGGTCCGTCAGCCCCGGTGCACCCGAGGCCGGTTCGCGCCGCCAGGCGTCGTCCACGCGCTCGTCGGCGGCCGTGACGGCGCACAGCAGGAGTGCGGCCAGGCTCTCGACGAGCGAGTCGAGCAGTTCACCCGCGGTGCAGTCGAGCGGGTAGGCGCGCCACCGCTTGAGCGCGTCCCCGGAGAGCACGGCACCGGTTTGCAGACGCCCCTTCACGCGCGTGTGCTCGCTGTCGTACGCCCCGTCGACGGCGGCGGTGAGCCGCAGCGCGGCCGCGTACTGTGCGGCGGCCGCACCGGCGAGCTCAGGCATCCGGGCCTTGAGCGAGTCGAGGACTCCTTGGGCCGTACGGGCCATCGCCGCGTGTCGGGATCCGTGGTCCTGCGTCTGGTGGACGAGCCACGTGCGCAGCGGCGCGACGGCCGTGGCGGGCAGCAGGCCGCCGCCCCACGCGGACTCGGGCAGTTCCGGCACGGTGAAGCGGGGCACCTCGCCGAGCCCCGCCTTGGTGAGCAGGGCGCCGTACTGCCGCGAGACCTCGGACACCACCTGGTGGGGCACCCGGTCGAGAACGGTCACCAGAGTCGCCTTGTGCTCCTTGGCGGTACGCAGCAGATGCCACGGCACGGCGTCGGCGTACCGCGCGGCCGTGGTCACCATGACCCAGATGTCGGCAGCGCAGATCAGTTCGGCGGCGAGTACGCGGTTGTCGGCGACCAGGGAGTCGATGTCGGGCGCGTCGAGCAGGGCGAGGCCCCGGGGGAGTGTGTCGGCGGTTTCGATACGTAGTACCCGTTCCCCGCGCTCCATGAGGGCCTGGAGGTCGTCGCCGGGTTCCTGGTGGGGCACCCACACGCGCGTGAGGTCGGGCAGCACCCGCATTCCACTGAACCAGTGATGGTCCTCCGGGTGGCACACCAGTACCGGCGTCCGGGTCGTCGGCCGCAAGACGCCGGCCTCACTGACCCGGCGTCCGACGAGGGAGTTGACGAGAGTGGACTTCCCCGCCCCCGTCGACCCGCCGATCACGGCGAGAAGTGGTGCTTCGGGTTCCCTCAACCGGGGCACCAAATAGTCGTCTAGTTGTGCGAGCAGTTCGTCGCGGTTGGCACGCGCGCGTGGAGCCCCCGCCAGGGGCAGCGGGAAGCGTGCGGCGGCGACACGGTCGCGCAGGGCGGAGAGTGCGTCGAGCAGCTGAGGCCGTACGTCCAAGGTCACCACATGCGAAGAATGCCCAATTTTGGAGGCTTTCTGAAGCATATGACTATGTCTGCGCGCCGACAGGACACACGGGGCGGAAGGGACGACTGGGGCGCAGGCATAACGAGTGCACAACACCCGATGCGCGAGACGCCAAAAGCGGTGCACGATTCGTACCTGCCTGCGATTATCAGGACCGCTTCACTGAACCTCCACATTGAGCCACGGAGGCGAAGCACCAGGGACAAGGACCCGGGAGCCCTATCCTTGTCCCCGGCAAGGTCACGGATCGGCCCACACCCGGGCACCACGAAACCGGCCACCACACCTGGCCCCCGTAGCTCAGTGGATAGAGCAGGCGCCTTCTAAGCGCTTGGCCGCAGGTTCGAGTCCTGCCGGGGGCGCCACTGAGAGCCCTCCCATTGGGAGGGCTTTTTTGCTGGTCAGGGCGGGTTCCACTCGACACGAGGAAGCCCCGGGCGCTCCCTCAAGGATCAAGGAAAAACTCCGGGGCTGTCCGGCTTTCACCGGGTTTTCGCGGGCGGCCGTTGTCGAATACGTCTCGAAGTTCTCGGCGCGAAACCTCAGCCTGGGGCGGGCGGCTCGGGGAGGTCCCCCGCGGCTTCGAGGCGTCGTTTCAGGTCAGGCAGCCGCCCCTCGACGGACCGGGCGTAGGTGGCCAGCATCGGCACGCTGTTCCCGGCGCATTGGGCCACCTGGGTGGGCGGGATCCCGGCGTTGAGCCATTTGGTCAGGCGCGTGGGCCGGTTGTCGTACACCCGCCTCCCCGTGGGTGACTCGAAGACGTGCGGGGGCCGGACGGCCTTGGGCGCGTTGCGCCATGCCTGACGGATGACCGAACGTCCGAGTCAGCAAGGCCGATCGCTGAGCCTCAGCCCGTCGTCGTCTCTTCCTTCGAAGGTGCGCGGCGAGGTGTCGCACCGTCCAAATGAACCGCCACACTGGTGTAGAAGCGGTTCACCGCGTCGTCGACGCTGCGGATGAAGCCTGACTCCGCGTTCCCGCGGCTGCTTCCCATGCTCTTGAGGAGGGACAGTCGGAAGCCGACGATCTGGGTGGCGGTCTCTTTGGGCAGCATGTCGGCCGGCTCGGGGCGGAGGCGTTCGAGCGTGCCCCGTGGGCCGCCCGTTTCCCCTTCGACGAGGGTTTCGATGTGAAGATCCGCCGGTGCCTCGGCCAGGCGCCGGACGAGTCGCTTCGCCCACGACAGGGGGTAGCCCTGCTCGGGCGCCGGGATCTCGATGGACGTGCGGAGCTTGCCCGTACGCAGGTCTGTGCTGATCGCCAGGACCCCGGGCGTTCCCTCGATGCGCAGCTCCGATTGAAGTCTCCCGTCGAGACAGAGCTGATCTGCGAGGCGGGCGCGGAGTGCTTTCGGATCGGTTCCGCGCTTGGCGCGTTGGACAGGCAGTACTTTCTGCCCCAGTTCGCCGCCCAGACGTAGGCAGACCTGGCGGATGAGGCGCTCCCAGCTCTCGACGACCTCCAGCGCGCGCGGGTCTCCCTGGCACAGGGTTTCGTCGTCGATCCCGTTGCGTACCGGCACCCAGGCCGGTCCCATGTTCTGGAAGCCGTGGCAGCCGGAGTTCTCGTGCTGCAAGTAATGCAGCAGTTCCTGGAGGAGCCAGGCGTGCGCCGCATTGCCGACGCCCTCGTGCCTGATCAACATCTGCGCTTGATGGGCGACTTCCGCCCATGACAGGTGCCAAAGGGCAACTTTGTGTTTGCGCCTCCCGTCGATCTTGACCTCGACGAGCGGACTGCCCTCCAACGCAACGTCGTTCGACAGGGTGATCACGGCCTCGTAGCCACGGCGCGCGGCGATGTCCATGTACGCCTGTACCTGATCGGCCTTGAGCGCGCTGCCGTTGGTCTTCGTCTCGACGAGTGCCGTCCACAACTTGCCGGCCCGTTCGACTCGGATCACTCCATCGGGGCGGCGCGGGGTGTCGCCGTGCGGCAGGGTGACCTCTGTGAAGGTCTCCATCCGACCGGCCGGCGCTCCGAACGCGGCGGTGAGTCGCCTGCCGAATTCAGGCACCTGGGCCATCACGGACAGCAGTACCGAGGTCGCACGCGTTTCACGCTCCCGGTCGCTCTTGAGCGCCGACGCGGGGAAGAGTCTTGCGTCCTTCCACGACTCGTTCTCCGCCAGCGTCTTCTTGGCGGCCTTGGGTAGGGTGACCTTCTTCTTGGCCGTACGGGGTCGCGCGGCCGACTTCCTCGGCTGGGACTCGCCTTCGGGGTGACGGGGGGAGGGGACCGCCCCCAGCGTCTCTTGCGGCTTCGGTTCGTCGGCCCACGCCGTTGCCGTCACGTCCGTCTGATCGTCGCCGGCGGCCCCGTCCAGCGTCTCCTCGGCCGTCGCGTCGTCGATGTCGACCCCGAAGTCCGTGGCCAGACCGGCGAGGCCCGCATCGTAGCCCTGGCCGACGGCGCGGAACTTCCACTCTTCCGCACGCCTGTACAACTCGCCGAAGATGATCGCGCTCACCGAATCGGCGTCGTCGATGGCGAAGCGGAGGAGTTCCTCACCGCCGCCGTCCGCCAACGCCAGCTTCACGCCTTCCAGTTCTCCGAAGCGAGCGCCCTCGTAACGGCTGGCAGCCAGGACGATGCGATCGACTTCGGAGGACACCGCGGTCAGGTCGAAGCTGATCCGGTCCTCGTTGCCGTCCGCCGTCGGTGTCTTGCCCAGAAGCTGCACGCTCCCGTCTGCGGCCACCGGGTTGTTGTAGAAGTAGAAGTCGGCGTCGCTGCGGACCTTGCCGTTCACGTCCAGCAACAGGACGGACACATCGGCATCCCCTTCGCCGGTCGAGCTCCCCCAGCCCAGACTGACGATCACCGAATCGATGTTCTCGCTCAAAGCTGCGAGAGATACATTCGACCCCTTGCTCATTTCATGCATAGAACCCCCCAAAACGATGCAACTTGGGCGTGCTGCCGCCACCACCCCGGCTGCCTGATGCTCGGCGTTATGTGGTGATCGGTGCGCAGGTGACTGTAGTGCCCACGAAGCGCGTCCGTAGGAGTCGTGCGGAATTTGGGCAGGATTCGTGGAAGGATCCTTAGGGTATCCACGCTGGTCAGCCCCGGTAATGGCGAAGACCCCCGGACGAGTCCAGGGGTCTGAAGCGAAACGGCTCGTCTCGTGATCAGTCGTGCCCGCGCAACCACTCTGGCGGAGCGGGAGGCGGCCCTCCGGTGAATGCGCGGCGGAGTAGCGGGTGGCCGCAGATTCGAGTCCTGCGGAGGCGCCAGTCTTCGCCCTTCCTTCGGCTGGGTCTCAGCTGGGCTCCAGCCGGTCAGGGGAAGGCACGACACCCCATCGCTGTCTGTCGAAGCCTGTCATTTACTTAGCCTTACGACAGTGGTCATATAATGCGCCGGTTACTGACGGACCCCTGAAGGGCTACGGCGAAACCCCATGTCTTTTCCAGGCATACGGGCGGTGGTGACACCTCTCCCCAATCGCCTCGACTCCCTCACGAGCCTGCGTTTCTTCGCGGCCTTCGCGGTCTTCACCACCCACTTCACCGGGAGCGGCGGCAAGACCGGACTGGGACGGGCGCCGTTGATCTTCCCCTACGCGCAGTTCGGCGGAAACGGCGTCAGCCTCTTCTTCGTTCTTTCAGGCTTCCTGATGATCTGGGTCTTCAAGCCGGACGAGCACCCAGGCGCCTTCTATTGGCGCCGCATAGGCCGGATATGGCCCGCCCACCTGGTCGCCCTGCTGCTGGGCACGTACGCCTACTACACGGCGGCGCACCTCGCGATCAGCTGGCCCAGCCTGATCTCCTCCGTCTTCCTGGTGCAGACCTGGTCCCCGAACGTCACCCCGGCCCTCCCCGGGAACGAGGTCACCTGGACGCTCAGCGTCGAACTGCTGTTCTACGCCCTCTTCCCGCTGCTGAGCCGGATCGCTGTCAGGCTGCGCACCCGCTGGCTCGGGTTGGTCACGGCAGGCGGACTGGTGGGAATGTGGGCCGTGGACTGGTTCGCCACCAGCCACTACTCGCCCGCCCACGCGGCCTGGGTGATGCGCCACCCTGTGGTCTACCTGCCGGAGTTCCTGCTCGGCATGACGCTGGCGCTCGCGGTCAAACGCGGCTGGCGGCTGCCGCTGCACCCCTCGCTGCCGGTGGTGCTGCTGGCGGCCTACGTCTACTGCTACTACCAGGGCAAGACCCTGTTGCCGGTGGGGGCCGCGGCGCAGCTCGACTATCTGGTGCGGCCGGTGGTCGCGGTCCTGGCCGCACTGATCATCCTCGCCTTCGTCCAGCGTGAGGTCCGCGGACTGCGCGGCGTACTCAGCGCCAAGCCGATGGTCCAGCTCGGACTGTGGTCGTACTGCTTCTACCTCCTGCACCACTCGATCAGTCGGCTGGCCATCTACCAGTGGGGCCGCATGCCCGACAACAACGGCACGCTGTTCGCGCTGATCGGCATGGGCGTGGTCGTCATCGTGCTGGCCTGGGCGTTGTACTCCGCGGTGGAGGAGCCCGCGGAGAAGTGGTGGCGGCGGCACACGCCGCAGCGGTGGCTGCGGCAGGGCCCGCCCGGC
The DNA here is from genome assembly GCF_001514115.1 of Streptomyces olivochromogenes. Classification (GTDB taxonomy): domain Bacteria; phylum Actinomycetota; class Actinomycetes; order Streptomycetales; family Streptomycetaceae; genus Streptomyces; species Streptomyces olivochromogenes. Next base: position 460,777 of record NZ_KQ948456.1, on the reverse strand, counting down.
GGGCGAACAGTGGCAGTTCCGCCGCTTCGCCGGCCGGAGACCGAACCGCGCGAGCCGGTCGCCAACTGACGAGACGCGGGTGTGCGCGCGGGGCTCTAAGGACTCCTGGTTAAATGAGCGCCTTTTCCTTGGGGTGACAGGCCATCAGTGAGGTGTTGCCCCTGCATCCGATGGGCGCCGGCTGACGCGGCTGCTGGCACCTGCCACAGCCGTGCCACATCGTGTGGTCGATCACGGTCAACGACGGTTCGCCGCAGTCGAGATGCGCCGCTGAGCCGGGCCCTCACCGAACCCGGGGTGGCCTGCGCGCCTTCCCTTGTCCGTATGTGCCGCTATGGAATGGCCTACTCAGGTTGCATCCATCCGTGATCGCGGAATGGGGTGTCTAGGGTTGGCCACTTTCATCAAATTGGCGACGAGGATGGCAGGCTGGGCGGACGGCGGCTCGCGGAACCCCATCGAAGGTGTGCTTGCGCGCCCAACGCGCCCAACGCGCCCACGCGGACGCCGATGCTCACTCGCCGGCCCTCGGTTAAGACGCCGGGATTATTGCGCTCCCTGGGGCACCTGGAGGTCCGGATTCTCATGGTGCGAGCCGTTGCGCGGCTGTTGAGATTCCGTGACATTGATTCATGGGCCAGCCGCTCAGCCTTTTCCTATGAGCACTCAGGGGGCGGGGCCGCGGCGGCACGTGAATTGGGTTCAGCTGATTTCAGCCGCGGGAGTCGCGATCATCACTGTCATCGCGGCTGGCCTCGCCGACGGAGCAATGTCCAGTGTCGCGAGGATCTTCCGCGACAACCCGCCCCCGAAAATCGAACAAACCTCCGAGCATCATGTGATCCTTTTCGATCCCGAAGGTAGCCTCGGCTCCGAATACGCCGTCACCGAACATATTGGACCAGCAAAATGCTGGGAGGAGAGCCTGGTGAGCGAGTCGCCCGGGGCTCTCCGGTGCGCAGCGAAAGACTACCTCTTCGACCCGTGCTGGCAGAAGGGGAGTTGGGATTCAGGTCATGTCGGCTGCCTGCTGAATCCCTGGAGTCGGAAGGTCACGATACTCAACCTCCCATCCGGGACGGGAGAATACGAGAAGGTGCCACACATGGAGATACCGTGGGGTCTGGAAATTCAGAACCCCAATGATCGCTACGAGATGGTGCGATGTTCATCTGTAGCGGGCGGGACCGTGGAATTCGTGGACGGAAAGCCCATCTACTGGAAGTGTTTCGATGAGCTGGATAAGCACGTGGGATGGGCCGTTGGGGACATCGAAAAGTCCAAAGACGGACCGTGGAAGGTCTTCTTCTCGGGGAAGCGTTCTGATCAGATAGTTCAGACCCCGATAAGTAATCTCTGGTGGTGACCGATGTCAAGATTCGACGAGTTCCCCGGATTTCCCCGGCGTTCACGGCTTTATCGTGACAGTCCAGTTCGTGGGGTCTCCCGTGGGGGCATCTTCCTGTGACGAACGAGCGCCACTTCGTACGTCCCGGGCCGGCCGTCGGCCCCTTGTTGGGCGCAGGGGGCGCATGGACCGGGGACGGCCTGGGGGATGTGATCTCCGCTTCGATCGACGTGTACCGCGGGTGTTCCTCCATCTCCGCATCGCCGACGAACTCCGGCGGCGAATCGCGGAGCACGTAATCGCGGAGCACGTAACCCCGGAGCACGTAGGGGAGCCAGGGGATTGTCTGCCGTCCCGTGCACAGACGAAGCCGCACCGTCTCGAAGAGAACATCGAAGCCGACGACGTGGAACTGACGTCCGAATGGTGGGCGCGCCCGCGGGCGTATGGGTCTCCAACCTCGGCAAGGGCACCCTGCCACGGATCCCCGTCACCGCCGCCGGAACTCCGGGCCGGGTCCGCACCGTCATCACCAGCCTCACCGGCGTCGACGACTTCAACTTCCTCAGCGACCACTCCAACCTCGTGTTCGCCGCGCTGAACACGCAGAACCAGATCGCGGTCGTCTACCCGAACGGCACCACCAGGACCGTACTCACCGCCTCGGACGGCCTCGCCTCGCCCACCGCCACCGCGGTGCGCGGGAAGCGGCTGTACATCACCGACGGCGGGCTCGACGCGCCCCACGACGCGCGACTGCAGAGCGGGAAGGTCGACCTCGGCGCGCCGCTCTCCCTCTGAGGATCCAGGTCCTCGGCGCCCGGGCCGTCACGCGCGCAGATAGGCCAGGACCGCCAGCACCCTGCGATGGGTCGCGTCGGCCGGAGGCAGGTCCAACTTGGCGAGGATGCTGCCGATGTGCTTGCCCACGGCCGCCTCGGACACCACCAGTTCGCGGGCGATCGCGCCGTTCGACCTGCCCTCCGCGATCAGCGCCAGGACCTCACGCTCACGCGGGGTGAGACGCTCCAGCGGGTCGCGGCGGCGGCGCAGCAGTTGGCGTACGACTTCGGGGTCGACCACCGTGCCGCCGTCCGCGACCTCGCACAGGGTGTCCACGAACTCCTCGACCTGCCCCACCCGGTCCTTCAGCAGATAGCCGATCCCCGATCCGTCGCCGGTGTCCAGCAGTTCCGAGGCGTACGCCCGCTGCACGTACTGGCTGAGCACCAGGACCGGCAGCGTGGGCCGCTTCTCGCGCAGCCGCACCGCCGCGTGCAGCCCCTCGTCCTCGAACGCGGGCGGCATGCGTACGTCCGTCACGACGATGTCGGGTGTGTGCTCCTCGACCGCGGCGACCAGAGCCGTGGCGTCCCCGACGGCCGCGACCACCTCGTGGCCGCAGCGGGTGAGCAGGCCGACGAGGCCCTCCCGCAGCAACACGCTGTCCTCGGCCAGAACTACGCGGAGGGATCGGTCCGTTCGCAAGGAAACTCCACACGCAACAGGGTCGGTCCGCCCCGCGGACTGGACAGGGAGAGTCTGCCATCCAGCACCGACACCCGGTCCGCGAGTCCGGTCAGCCCGCTGCCGGCCTCGGCGTCGGCGCCCCCACGGCCGTCGTCGCGCACCTGAAGGAACAGACGCCCGTCGCGATGTTCCCCGCTCACCGCCGCGCGGCTCGCCCCGCTGTGCCTGGCGACGTTGGCGAGGGCTTCGCAGACCACGAAGTACGCGGCGGCCTCGACCGCCCGGGGCAGCCGTCCGTGCAGTTCCAGGCCGTCGATGTCGACCGGGACCGCGGAGCGGTCCGCGGCGTCCGCGACCGCTGCGTGGAGGCCGTAGTCCGTGAGGACCTTGGGGTGGATGCCGTGGATGAGTTCGCGCAACTCCGCGAGTGCCCTGCCCGCCTCCTCGTGGGCGGTGGCGAGCTGGTCGGCGAGGGGCCCGGGCGGCGCGTCCAGACGGGCCAGGCCGAGCGTCATCGTCAGGGCCACCAGTCGCTGTTGAGCCCCGTCGTGCAGATCGCGCTCGATGCGCCGCCGCTCCGCCTCGAAGGCGTCCACCAACCGGACGCGTGAACGGGCCAGTTCCGCGACCTTCGCCCCCAGGTCGCCCTCGCGCGGCGCGATCAGCACACGCGTCAGTTCCGCTCGGGCGCCCGCCGTGACCCCCAGGACGTAGGCACCGAGCGCGAGGAGGACGAGCCCCAGCACGGCTGTGCCGAAGGCCGTCGGCCAGGTGGTGACCGTCCACTGCTTGAGCACCTTGGCCTCCCGGCCGTCGCCGGCCGTGGCCATCAGCAGCGGGGTCGCGGCCATGGACAGCGGGGCGAGCAGGGCGACCGTGATCGCGAGGGCGTCGACCGGCCACAGCAGCCCCGCGAAGAGCAGCGCGTACCCCAACTCCCGCCAGGTCAACCGCTCCCTCAGCCGTGTCGTCAGCCAGGACCGCAGACCTCCCGTCTCAGGCACCCGATGCCGGTCGGGGGCCGGGTCCCGGTCGACCAGACGCAGCCTGTGCCGTTCCACCCAGGTCACCGGGATACCGGAGAGGGCCGCGAGGAGCAGCAGCGGAAGCCCCACCAGCACGAGGGCGAGGACGCCACCCGCGGCCACCGTGATCACGATTCCCACGAGGGCGGCAGCGCCGGTCAGGACGCCGGTGAGCAGGTATCCGGCCGAACGCCACGGCCACGACGACAGCAGGAAGTCCGACCGGGGCATGGCCTGCCAGACATTCCGGGGATGCGGATGCGGAGGATGCGCCGGGCGGGGGTGCGTGGACTGACGGTTCTTGGACTGACGGTTCATGGGCCGGGGGTGCATGGGCGTCACCGTAGAAGGGCCGCCCCGGGCGGTGCCATCGGGACAGGGGGCGGACCGGGGGTATGCCTGGCCCTACCCCAAGTCTCGTTTCCGCCACACTGCGCCTCGCCACCCCCACACGGTTTCGTGAAGCCATGAACATCGACGCGATCCGGTTGTACTCCGTCAGCAGGCGGTACGGGGCGGGCGACGGCCTGGTGACGGCACTCGACGAGGTCTCGCTCGCCTTCCCCAGGGGAACCTTCACCGCCGTCATGGGCCCTTCCGGCTCGGGCAAGTCGACCCTGCTGCAGTGCGCGGCCGGGCTGGACCGCCCCACGTCGGGGTCGGTCACCGTGGGCGGGACCGAGCTGACGAAGCTGAGCGAGACCAAGCTGACTCTCTTGCGACGAGAACGCATCGGGTTCGTCTTCCAGGCGTTCAACCTGCTGCCGTCCCTGACCGCCGAGCAGAACGTGGCGCTGCCCCTGCGGCTCGCGGGCCGCCGCCCCGCCAGGGCCCGGGTGCGCGAGGTACTCGAACAGGTCGGCCTGGGCGACCGGGCACGGCACCGGCCGACGGAGCTGTCCGGCGGTCAGCAGCAACGCGTCGCCCTGGCCCGCGCCCTGATCACCCGCCCCGAGGTGCTCTTCGGCGACGAGCCGACCGGCGCCCTCGACTCGCGGACCGGCCGAGAGGTACTGAGCCTGCTGCGCGCCATGGTCGACGACGACCGCCGGACGATCGTCATGGTCACCCACGACCCGGTGGCCGCCGCGTACGCAGACCGCGTGGTCTTCCTCGTCGACGGACGCGTCGACGGCGAGATGGCCGGCGCCGGCGCCGGCGACATCGCCGCGCGCATGACCGAGCTGGAGGCCGCGCCGTGCTGAGCGTCGCCCTGCGCACCCTGCGCGCCCGCTGGGTCACCTTCGTCGGCAGCTTCGTCGCGCTCGCACTGGGCGTCGCGCTCATCGCGGTGATGGGCCTGTCCCTCGCCTCGTCACTGAACGCGCCCGACGGGAAACCCGAGCGGTTCGCCGCCGCGCCGGTCGTGGTCAAAGGGGCCGACACCCTGCGCGTGCCCACCTCGATCGGCGTCCGGGTGCACAAGCTCGCCCGGCCGCGTGCCGTGCCCGCCGGGGCCGTCGCGCAGCTGAAGAAGCTCGGCACCGTCGTCGAGGACCGGTCGTTCGCCGTACGGGCCCGGGGCGGCCCCGGCGACCTGGTGGGCCATCCCTGGTCCACCGCCGCCTTCGCCCCGTACGAGATCGACGCGGGACGCGCGCCCCGGGCGGCCGACGAGGTCGTCGTCAGCGGCGACTGGGCGAAGCCGGGGGAGCGCGTACGGACCGATCGCGGCACGGTGCGGGTGGTCGGCACGGTACGGGTGGTCGGCACCGGACGGGTGGCCGGTACCGGACGGGTGGCCGGTACCGGACGGGTCGGAGCCGCCGGACGGGTCGGAGCCCCCGGACGGACCGGCGCCCCCGATCGGGTAGGCGCCACCGATCGGGTAGGCGCCGCCGGACAAGTCAGCGGCGCAGTCGCCCGACGCGGCTTCGAGAACGCCGTCTTCTACGTCGACGAGCGCGCCGCCGTATTGTCGCCCCGCAGTGTCCAGCTCGTCGTGGACGCCGACGCGGCGGCCGTACGTGAGGCGGTGCGCGGCAGCACGGGCGTCCAGGTCCTCACCGGCGACGCGCGCCGTTACGCCGACGCGGACCCGGACCGGGACAGCGAGGCGCTCACCGCCATGAACGCCCTGTTCGGCACGGCCGGCGGTGTCACCGGGTTCGTCTCGGTCTTCGTGGTGGCCTCGACCTTCGCCTTCGCGGTCGCTCAGCGGCGCCGGGAGTTCGGGCTGTTGCGCACGGCCGGGGCGACCCCGGGACAGATCCGCCGGATGGTCATCGCCGAGGCCGTGGTGGTGGGCGTGCTCGCCTCGGCCACGGGATGCGTGCTGGGCGCGTACGGTGCCCCACGGCTGGCCGCACGGATGGTCGACGGCGGGCTAGCGCCGGGCTGGTTCACCATCGGCGACGCCACCTGGCCGTACCACCTGGCCTTCTGGACGGGCCTGTTCGTCGCGCTGTGCGGTGTGGTGGCCGCCTCCTGGCGGGCGGGCCGCACGGCCCCCGTCCAGGCGCTGGGCGAGGCCTCGGTGGACACCCGTGCGATGACCCGGGGCCGACGGTTGTCCGGCCTGGCACTGCTGGCGACCGCCGCCGTCACCCTGGTCCTGGCCCTGGTCGGCGACCCGGGTGAACTGCTGCACCGGAAGACCTATGTGAGCCGGCCGATGCTGCTGATCACCGCCGTCGCCCTGCTCGCGCCGGTCGTGGTGCGCCCGCTGACCCGGCTGATCGCCTGGCTCCCGGCCCGACTCCCCGGCGCCGGCGGCATGCTGGTCCGGGAGAACGCCGCCGCCGGTGTGCGCCGCACCGCCGCGATCGCGGCGCCGGTCCTGGTCACCGTCGCCCTGGCCGGCTCGCTGCTGGGCGCGACCGCGACCCTGAACGAGGCGAAGGCCGACGAGACGCGCCGGCAGACGGCCGCCGACTTCGTCGTCACCCCGGCGAGCGGCGCGGGCTTCGACGCGGCCACCCTGCGCGGGCTGCGCGAGGTCTCCGGCGCGGAGGTGTCCGCGACCGCGTCGAGCGCCGTCTATGTGCTGGAGGACGGCGTGTCACTGGCCAAGTCCGAGGCGCGCGCGGCGGATCCCGGACCGCTCGCCGCCACCACCCGGCTGCCGGTCGAGGCCGGGCGGACGAGCGACCTCGACGACGACTCCATCATCGTCAACCGGGAGTGGCAGCGTCATACCGTGGGGCAGCGGGTGCGGGTGTGGCTCGGCGACGGCACGAGGAAGTCGCTGCGGATCGCCGCGGTGATGACCACCGGCACCGGCGACAACGGCGTGTACGTCACTCCGCGCAACGCCCCTGGCGCGCCCGTCGACCGGGTCGACGTCGCCCTCACCACCGGCGCGGACGCGCACGCCGTGGCCGCCGGACTGCGCGCGGCGGTGCGCACCTCGGGCGGGCAGGTCCTCACCAAGGACCAGTGGGTACGCGCGACTCGTCCCGAGACGAACCGGACGACCCGGCTCGGCCTCCTGCTGATCCTGGGCATCGCCCTCCTCTACACCGGCATCTCCCTGGCCAACACCATGGTCATGGCGACCTCCGACCGCGTGCGCGACCTGGCCGTGCTGCGCCTGGCCGGAGCCACCCGGTGGCAGGTGCTCCGGCTGGTGGGCGCCGAGGCGCTGACGGTCGTCACGGTCGGAGGGGTACTGGGCCTCCTCGTCGCGGGGCTCAACCTGCTGGGCATGTGGAGCGCGATGGGTCTGCTTTCGGCCCCGATCCCGATCGAGATCCCCTGGACGGCCGTCGGTGCGGTCCTCGGCGCCTGCGCGGTGACGGCCGTCGTCTGGTCCGTCATCCCCGCCGCACTCGCCATGCGGCGCCGGGCGGTGGAACCGGCGGCCGTCCGGGAGTGACGCCCAGTGCCCTCCCGTACCGCTACGCGGAGGTCCGCGACGTACCGCTACGAGGAGGTCCGCGCGGTGGTCGCGGCGATGGTTTCCAGCGAGCCGATGAGCAGGTCCCACAGGCGCTCGGTGTGCAGCTTCGTCGCCACGGAGGTGTTCGCCGGGCCGGAGCGGCCGCGGAAGTCGGTGACCGTCATGCCGTAGGTCGCCGTGCCCCGCAGTTCGACCTCGACATGGGCCGGCGTGACCTCCATCAGGCTCGGGTCGATGGCCCGGCCGACCGCGCACGCGTCGTGGATGGTGGCCATCGCGCCGTGCACCTTGCCGACGTTGGCGTTGTAGTGGTCGAGGAGGTCGACGACGAACCGGGACACGGGGGTGCCCAACGCCCCGATGCGGGAGAGCAGTTCAGGTGTGGCGGCGGCCTGTGCCGTCAGATCGAGGCCGACCATGGTCAGGGGCCAGCCCGCCGAGAAGACGATCGCGGCCGCCTCGGGGTCGGCGTGGATGTTGAACTCGGCCGCCGGTGTGATGTTGCCGCGGGTGTACGAGCCGCCCATCAGGACGACCTCCTTGACCAGTGCGGCGATACGGGGCTCCCGGCGCAGCGCCAGTGCGATGTTGGTCAGGGGTGCGGTGGGGACGAGGGTGATCTCACCGGGGTGGGCGAGGACCGTCTCGATGATCAGATCGACGGCGTGCCGGGGGTCGGTCTCCACGGCCGGGGGGATGAAGGCGGGGCCGTCCATTCCGGTGTCCCCGTGGATCTCGGCGGCGAGGGTCTGGTCCCGGACGAGGGGACCGCCGGCACCTGCCGCGACCGGTACGCCGCGCAGGCCCGCCAGGGTGCAGACCTGCCGGGCGTTCAGGGTGACCTTGTCGATGGTCTGGTTGCCCGCGACGGTCGTGATGGCGACGATCTCGACGTCGGGGTTCCCGGCGGCGAGCAGGATGGCGATGGCGTCGTCGAGCCCGGGGTCGCAGTCGATGATGATCTTCTTGGGCATGGGCGTCCTTCGGGGTGGGACGGGGATGCGGACCGGATCACTGAGAACAGCGTGTGCCGGTCCCACCCTGCCCTTGTCGGCCCCACGCCACCCTTGTCGGCCGCACCCCGCCCCTGTCGCGAAGGGTCACCTCGGCCGATGCGAGGTGGCTCACCTCGGCGGATGCGAGGCAACTCACCTCAGCCGATGCGAGGCAACTCACCTCAGTGGATGCGAGATCCTCCCCGACGCCTCGTCGATCTCGTCGTGCGCCTTGGTCAGCAGCTTCATCGCCAGTTCGTTGAGCGCCCGCGCGCCCGCGACCTCCTCGCCGACTCTCGGCTGGTTGGAGTCGGAGGGGTGGCGGCTGGCGTACCCGTGAGCGCGTACCTCGTTCCCGTCGGGGAGCCGGAGGAGAGCGGCGGCGCGGGTGCGGTGGTCGTCCTCCTCGAACTCGATCTCGACATGCCAGCCGACGGCGGTCCGTGCCTGCGCGGCGGCCGGTTGCGACTGTGTCATCTGTGTCATTGCGATCACCTCCGGGGCGGGCCCAGCCCCTGGTACGGGCCTCGGCCCCTCCTACCAGAGTGTGCTTCTTCCGCCGACTCCGCACGGGATGACGACCGACGTCGACAAGGAGTGACCGAACGACTACGAACCGCCCGTGCCGGGGCCGTTGAACCAGTGACAGGACGGCTGTCGGCGCGCTCGGCGAACGTCCAGGTCACGGCCCCCCGGCCGAACGGGTTTCCCCCCAGGGGTGGCGGTCAGGCAAGATGGGGTGTATCTGCCCACTGCCGATTTCAAGCGTCCGGACGGTTTCTCTTGGCTGAGTTCATTTACACCATGCGCAAGACGCGCAAGGCGCACGGCGACAAGGTGATTCTCGACGACGTCACCTTGAGCTTCCTGCCGGGTGCGAAGATCGGTGTGGTCGGTCCGAACGGTGCTGGTAAGTCCACCGTTCTCAAGATCATGGCGGGGCTCGAGCAGCCCTCCAACGGTGACGCGTTCCTGTCACCCGGCTACAGCGTCGGGATGCTGCTCCAGGAGCCCCCGCTCGACGAGTCCAAGACGGTCCTGGAGAACGTCCAGGACGGCGCCGCCGAGATCATGGGCAAGCTCAAGCGCTTCAACGAGGTCGCCGAGCTGATGGCGACCGACTACTCGGACGCGCTGCTGGACGAGATGGGCAAGCTCCAGGAGGACCTGGACCACGCCAACGCGTGGGACCTGGACGCCCAGCTGGAGCAGGCCATGGACGCCCTGGGCTGCCCGCCCGGCGACTGGCCGGTCACGAACCTCTCCGGTGGTGAGCGCCGCCGCGTCGCGCTGTGCAAGCTGCTGATCGAGGCGCCCGACCTGCTGCTCCTCGACGAGCCCACCAACCACCTGGACGCCGAGTCCGTGCAGTGGCTGGAGCAGCACCTCGCGAAGTACCCCGGCACCGTCGTCGCCGTCACCCACGACCGGTACTTCCTCGACAACGTCGCCGGCTGGATCCTCGAGCTCGACCGCGGCCGCGCCATCGGCTACGAGGGCAACTACTCGACGTACCTGGAGAGCAAGGCCTCCCGCCTCAAGGTCGAGGGCCAGAAGGACGCCAAGCGCGCCAAGCGGCTCAAGGAAGAGCTCGAGTGGGTGCGGTCCAACGCCAAGGGGCGTCAGGCCAAGTCCAAGGCGCGTCTGGCGCGCTACGAGGAGATGGCGGCCGAGGCCGACAAGATGCGGAAGCTGGACTTCGAGGAGATCCAGATCCCGCCGGGCCCGCGTCTGGGCTCCATCGTCGTCGAGGTCAACAACCTCTCCAAGGCCTTCGGGGAGAAGGTCCTCATCGACGACCTCTCCTTCACGCTGCCGCGTAACGGGATCGTCGGCGTCATCGGCCCGAACGGCGCCGGCAAGACCACCCTCTTCAAGATGATCCAGGGTCTGGAGACCCCGGACTCCGGCACGATCAAGGTCGGCGAGACCGTCAAGATCAGTTACGTCGACCAGAGCCGCGAGAACATCGACCCGAAGAAGTCGCTGTGGGCCGTCGTCTCGGACGAGCTGGACTACATCAATGTGGGCCAGGTCGAGATGCCGTCGCGCGCGTACGTCTCCGCCTTCGGCTTCAAGGGTCCCGACCAGCAGAAGCCGGCCGGTGTCCTGTCCGGCGGTGAGCGCAACCGGCTCAACCTCGCCCTCACCCTCAAGCAGGGCGGCAACCTGCTGCTCCTCGACGAGCCGACCAACGACCTCGACGTCGAGACGCTGTCCTCGCTCGAGAACGCGCTGCTGGAGTTCCCGGGTGCGGCCGTGGTCGTCTCCCACGACCGTTGGTTCCTGGACCGGGTCGCGACGCACATCCTCGCCTACGAGGGTGAGTCGAAGTGGTTCTGGTTCGAGGGCAACTTCGAGTCGTACGAGAAGAACAAGATCGAGCGCCTCGGCGCGGACGCCGCCCGCCCGCACCGTGCCACCTACAAGAAGCTGACCCGGGGCTGATCGATCTTGCGGCACATCTACCGCTGCCCGCTGCGCTGGGCGGACATGGACGCGTACGGCCACGTCAACAACGCGGTCTTCCTCCGCTACCTGGAGGAAGCACGTATCGACTTCCTGACCCGCCCGGACAAGCAGTTCAAGCAGGGGTCCGTGGTGGCGCGCCACGAGATCGACTACAAGCGGCAGCTCGTCCACCGGCGCGAGCCGGTGGACATCGAGCTGTGGATCACCCAGATAAGGGCCGCGTCGTTCACGATCACGTACGAGGTCAAGGACGCGGACCAGCTCTACGTCCGGGCCGCGACCGTGGTCGTGCCGTTCGACTTCGAGGCCCAGCGCCCGCGCCGCCTCACCGCCGAGGAGCGCGAGTTCCTGGCGGAGTACCGGGACGACCAGGCTGAGGAGGCCGTCGCGGCATGACCGTGACCGCCCTGCACCTCACCGACGACGGGGAGGCGGCGGACCTCGCCGCCTTCCTCGCCCGGCTGATCCACTACGACCGCGCCGCCGCCGTACGCCTCCAGGTGTCCGGCACCGCGCTCGCGGTCTTCGGCCGGCCGCCGTCGTTCGAGGTCCTCGCGATCCGTACGGCGCGGCTCGCCAAGCCGTACGAGAACGGTCTCGACGTCACCCTCGACGTGACCGTCTCCGCCGGTGAACTCCTGGAGTCCATCGACGAGTCGGCGGCCACCGTCAGTGTTCCCGGGGCCGTCACCGGGCCGCCGTGGGCCGGGGTCCTCCCGCCCCGCGGAGGCTGGCAGCCGGAGCCGGGACTGCCCGGGCCGGACGCCGTACGCGCGATGATCGCCACCGCGGTCGCCGAATTCCGGTCCCGTACGCAGGAGTTGGCGACCGAGGCACGTACGCGCGCCGAACTCGACCGCATAGGGCGGGAGATCTGGTCCCGGCCGATCGGTGACACCGGCCTTCAGGTACGGGCCGTGCACGCGGCGCAGTCGCTCGGGTTCCTGCTGCCGGTGCGTCAAACCGACCCGGGCGAGAGCCCGTTGAGGCTGTACTCGTCCGGGGCGTGGCTGCGGCTGCGTACGCCCTACGGATCGATCGCCGTCCGCAGGGCGGGACTCGGGGCACTGGACGTCAGCGTCCGCTGATTCCCCCGGGGCGCTGTCAGCCGGCCGTGTTGATCATCGACGCCGCCGCGTACGTCAGGTAGTTCCAGAGCGTGTGCTCGTGCTCCTCGGAGAGGCCGAGTTCGTCGACGGCCACGCGCATGTGCGCCAGCCAGGCGTCGTGTGCCGCCTGGTCGACGGCGAACGGGGCGTGCCGCATCCGCAGCCGGGGGTGACCGCGGTTGTCGCTGTACGTCGTCGGGCCGCCCCAGTACTGGATCAGGAACAGCGTGAAGCGTTCCTCGGCCGGGCCCAGGTCCTCCTCGGGGTACATGGCTCGCAGCAGCGGGTCTTCGGCCACTCCCTCGTAGAAACGATGCACGAGGCGCCGGAAGGTCTCCTCGCCGCCGACCTGCTCGTAGAAGGTCTGCTCCTGAAGCGTGCCGCGCCGAATCTCTTTCACCTCACCATCGTCTCAGACCGGGTGACCGAGGACGCAAGGCTTAGGACCAGCGGCCCAGAGCCCCCCCAGAGCCCCCCAGAGCCCTTCAGAGTCCCCGGCGGCCCAGCGGGAGTGACACTCGCCTCGCGGCCCGTCCCGCCGCACAGTGGAGGTATGGGCGCGCACGCTCTCGACCACGACCACGACCACGACCTCGACAACCTCGCCACCCTGGCGCGGGCCGCCCTGGTGCGCGAGATCGACCGGAGCGGGGCCTGGGCCGCCGACCCCGTGTGGCGGGCGGCGTTCGAGGAGGTCCCGCGCCACCTCTTCGTGCCGTACTACTACGTCGGTGCCGTGGGCGGCTTCGAGCGGGTGTGGGGCGAGGACCCCGACCCGCGCAGCCGGGAGCACTGGGTGCGCGGCGCCTACGCGGACGCCCCGCTGGCCACCCGGGTGCGCGACGGCGAACTGGTCTCCTCCAGCAGCCAGCCGTCGCTGATGGCGATGATGCTGACCGCGCTGGAGGTACGGGAGGGGGACGCCGTCCTCGAGATCGGCGCCGGCACCGGCTACAACGCGGCGCTGCTCGCCCACCGTCTCGGCGACCGCCTGGTGACCACGGTCGACCTCGACCCGGAGATCACCGAGTCCGCGCGCCGGCACCTGGCTACCGCCGGATACCACCCGACCGTCGTCACCGCGGACGGCGCCCGCGGGGTCCCCGAGCGCGCCCCCTTCGACCGGATCATCGCCACCTGCACGCTGACCTCGATCCCGCGGCCGTGGCTCGCCCAGTGCCGTCCCGGCGCCCGCATCCTGGCTCCGCTGGCCACCGGCCTGATCGCGCTGAGCGTCCGGGACGCCGGGCACGCCGAGGGGCGCTTCCTGCACACGCCGGCCTACTTCGTGCCCCTGCGCGGCGCGAGCCGACCCGAGGAGTCGGAGCCGCAGGACCTGCGTGAGCTGCCGCGCCGGGCCCGCGGCGACGAGCTGTTCCGGTTCCTGCTGACCCTGGCAGGGAGCGGCCTCGACCCGTACGAGGCGTACGAGCTGTGGGAGCGCGAGAGTCGGCCCGTGCGCGAGCGGTACGGGGTCACGGTCGACGGCGCGGACGCCTGGGCGTGGCTGGACGACCCCGAGGGGCCGTACGCCTGGCCGCTGCCGTGACTCGTGCCGTGACTCGTCCCGTGACTCGTGCCGCGGCTTCTGCCGCGACCTCCGCCGTCAGCCTCGCCTGATGGTGATCGTCGTCCAGGCGCCGACGTGCACCCGGTCGCCGTCCTGGAGCGGGATCGGCACGAAGGGCTGGATGGGCTCCTCGCCGCCGTTGACCGTGGTGCCGTTGGTCGAGTTCTGGTCGACGACCGCCCAGCTGCCGTCCGGCTGCTGGACCAGGACCGCGTGCTGGTGCGAGACGCCCGGGTCCTCCGGGGGCACCGAGAGGTCGATGTCGGGGGTGTCGCCGGTGGAGTGCCGACGGCGGCCGATCGTCATCTGGTTGCCGGTGAGCGGGCGCTGCTGCTCCGGTGAGTACGCGGGCAGGTTCAGGCCTGCGGCCTCGGGGCCGGAGCGCTGCATCATCGCCATGAAGTACTCGCGGTCGGGACCGATCGTCGCGCTCCAGGACAGCGGCTGGCGGTGTTGCTGGTAGTCGGGACCGGGGCCGGGCGGGGCCTGGGTCGCGCCGGGCTGTGGATAGCCGTAGCCGCCGCCCTGACCCATACCGGGACCACCGGGACCACCGGGACCACCGGGACCACCGGGGCGTCCGCCGGGACCGCCCGGTCCGCCGGGCGAATTGCCCGACGGCGGGGAGATCACCCAGTCGTCGTCACCGCCGCCGAAGGACGGGCCCCCGGACTGCGGACCGCCGGGCCCGGGCGGGCCCTGCTGCGGGAACGTGGGCGCGGCCGGCTGCTGGGTGAAGGCCTGCGGAGCGCCGGGACCACCGGGGCCACCGGGCGTGGGCCCGGGCGGCGGCGGAACCGGACGGGACGGGTCCGCGCCGAAGCCGCCGGGACCGGGACCAGGACCACCGAAGCCACCGGGACCACCAGGACCGGCACCAGGACCGCCGGGACCACCCGGGCCGGAAGGACCGCCCGGACGGGACGGGTCACCGCGGAAGCCCGACGGATCCTGCCCGTAGGGCGGAATCGGTTCCGCGGGGCGGTTCATCTGCGAGGGCCGCGAGCTCTGGTAGTCGAACGGGTCGTGACCGGGACCGGTCGCGGGGCCGGGACCACCAGGCTGCCCCTGCCCCTGCGGGGGCTGCTGGAAGCGCAGCGCCGGATTGGGCATTCCGGGCGCGGGTGACTGCGGACGCGGCGCCGCCGGGGTGTACGAGGTCGCCGTGTTCGTCAGGAAGTTCCACCGGCAC
Organism: Streptomyces olivochromogenes; assembly: GCF_001514115.1. Lineage (GTDB taxonomy): Bacteria > Actinomycetota > Actinomycetes > Streptomycetales > Streptomycetaceae > Streptomyces > Streptomyces olivochromogenes. The sequence continues at coordinate 445,755 of NZ_KQ948456.1, read as the reverse complement.
TCCTCGCAGAACGGCGCACCGCCCTCACGGGGCGTACGGCACTGCGGGCAGAGCTCAGGCTCGGGATTCGGCACGGCGGACAGGTGCGGGCGCCCACCGGGGGCGCCGGGTCCACCCGGGCCCCCGGGACCGGACGGCGGGGGCGAGCCGGGCGGCGGATAGCCGTAACCGGCGGCGGGCGGCGGCGGTGGAGGGGGCGGAGGCACGGCACCGGCCATGCGGTGACCGCAGACCTCGCACCAGTCGTCGGAACCCGACTGGTGTCCGTTCGGGCAGGTCGGCATGTCGGCGCTTCCCCCTCTCCTTTTCCGGCCGTTATGACCGGGTTTCTCCAGCTCCCAGCGGGAACTGGGCTCGCTACTTCTTTACACGAACAGTCTTTGTGGACCGTGTCTCAAGGGTCATTTCGTCGGCCTCTTCGACCCTTGCCTTCAATCGCACAGTACCTGCCGCGGCGTCGACCACGTCCACCACCTTCGCAAGCAGTTTCGCAGTATCGGCGTTGCCCGACGCGCTCGCGAGCTGAACGGCCCGGCCCAGCTTGGCCGTTGCTCCGTCGACATCTCCCGATTTGCGAAGATCCAAACCCTGTTGGATGACTTGCGCCAGTTCCGCCTGACCTGTGTAGTGCGCGACCTGGGAGTTGATCCTCGTCGAGGCCACCATGTCATCGGTCCACACCGCCTTGACGAGCCCCTGGGCGCCGAGGTTGTGCACGCCCCCGTCGCCCTGCGGCACGACGAGCGAGACCCGGGCGGCCAGCATCTCCTGGCCCACTCCGGCCGAGGGGACCTCGACGCACACGTGGTAGTCGCGGGACTCGTCGCCCCAGGACCCGGTGGGGTAGTCGCCGGCGCGCGGGCCCGCCTCGGTGCGACGGTCGGTCAGCTCCTCGACCGTGGGGGCCACTTGCTTGACGAACTTGATCTCGGTGCCGACCGGCGTCCACAGGCGCAGCGCGACGTCCGCGACCTCCTTGCCCATGGCTGTTTCCATCATCTGCGTGAAGTCGGCGGACAGGGCGGCCGGGTCCGCGACGATGTCGGCGGTGCCGAGCAGGGCCGAGGCGATCCCGGTGACCTCCTTGACCTCCCAGTCCGTACCCACTCCACGCGCGTCACACGTGAAACGTCCGGCACAGGAGTCGAGGGCGGCCTTGAGGTCCTGCGGCGACTCGTGTTCGTTGCGGCCGTCGGTGAGCAGGATGCCGTGCCGGATCGACACCTCGGCCGAGGACAGCAGCCGGTCGGCGAGGCGCAGCCAGGTGCCGATCGCCGTACCGCCGCCCGCGCTCAGCCTGCGCAGCGCCTCCTTGGCCTGGCCGCGGGTCGCCGCGTCCGCCACCGCGAGGCGCCCGTTCCCGGGGTAGACCTCCTTGGCGACGTGCGTGCCGCCGATCACCGCGAAGCGCACCCCGTCGCGCAGGGTGTCGATCGCGGCGGCCGTGGCCTCACGGGCGCCCCGCATCTTGGTCGGCGGGTAGTCCATCGAGCCGGAACAGTCGACCATGATGGCCACGGCGGCGTCCGGGCTCTGGCCCGCCGCGTACAGGTGGGGCGCGCCGACCGCGCTCCCGACGGTGCCGCCGCCGGTGGCGCTCACCGTGACGATCGCGTTGACCTCGCGGCCGCCCTCGGGCAGGTACTCGTTCTGGTACACGTCGACCGAGAACTGCGGCACGTTCGACTTCGAGAAATTGGCCATGCCTTCTTCGTCCCCCTCAAGACCTCCGGTAGTTGGCGGAGGCGATGACTGTATGCGGACCGGTCCCCTCCGGTCCGAGGCCGTCCCCGTGGGCACGGATTGCGCCTTTTCGCGGCCTCAGGCCGATCCTGCCCCCTGCGGCGGGGCCGGGAACGGCACGACGGCCACTGTTACGTTGTCGTGGCCCCCGCCGTCCAGGGCGTGACCCACCAGGACCTGGGCGCTGTGCAGGGGCCTTTCGGCGGCGTCCAGCGGCACGACCTCGGCCATCTCCTCGGCCGCCTCCGCGTAGTTCCACAGTCCGTCGGTGCACACCACCACCACACCCGGCCGGTCCGGCTTGAAAGAGGCGGTGTGCGGCTCCAGTTCGTACGCGTCCGCGCCGAGCCAGCCCGTGATGGCGTGGGCGCGCTCGTCGGCGTACGCCTGTGCCTCGCTCATCAGGCCCGCGGCGACCATCTGCGCGGCCCAGGAGTCGTCCTCGGTGAGCCGGGCGGGGGGTGAACTCCGGTCGACGGGGACCCAGTAGGCGCGGCTGTCGCCGACCCAGCCGACGATCAGCAGGGCGGGGGTGACGACGGCGCCGACGAGGGTGCAGGCGGGCGCGTTCTGGTGCGGGGCGTGCTCCTCGTGCGCGGGGGGCGCCTCGGCCAGCGAGTTGACGGCCTCGGAGGCCGCGAGGATCGCCTCGTGCATGGCCTGCTGCGGGTGGGTGCCGAGCGGCAGCGCCGCCAGCAGCGCCTCGCCCGCCGCCCGCGACGCGGCGAGCGAGGCCTCGTCGGGGCGGGTCGCCGAGGAGACCCCGTCGCAGACGATCGCGACGACCGCGGGGGAGCCGTCCGGCAGCGCCGTCGAGGAGATCGCGAACGCGTCCTCGTTGCGGTGGTGGCGCAGGCCCCGGTCGCTGACCGCAGCCACCGCACCCAACTCCTGCTCCATGTGGTCCCGTTCGCGCGGCTGGGCGTGCCCGCAGTTCTCGCAGTAGCCGTCGCTGTCCACATGGCCGGAGCGGCAGGCGACGCACAGTTTGGTGCCCGCGGGGGGTGTGACGGGTGCGCCGAGGTCGGCCGTCCGCGGATCGACGACGGGCTCGGCGGGGGCTCCGGCCGGCGGGGCGAGCGGGTACTCGTCGGGCTCCGGGGGCCGGTCGAACCGTACGCCCGAAGGCTGCCCGCCCGAAGGCTGTGCACCTGAGGGCTGCCCGCCCGAAGGCTGTGCACCCGAAGGCTGTACTCCCGCGGGGTGGTCGCCCGGCTGCTGGGCCGCCGTGGACTCCGTGTCCGGGTGGGGGAGTTCGGAGCCACCCGAGTCCGTGCCCCGGATGTCGGTCGCCCGGTGCACCGGCGCGGGCGTGTCGGAGCTCGCCGGCTCCGGCGCGAGGGGCCAGTCCAGGGACGCGGCGGCCTCGGAGGGGCGTGTCGACGAGCCGTTCATGGCGATCGTGGGGTGGTCCTGGGGCGGTGCGGGCACCGCCGACAGGTCGTACCCGCACGCACCGCAGAAACGGTCACCCGCCTCCAGGGGCTCCTCGCAACTGGGGCACCGCGAAAGGGCCGTCGGCTGGGGCATCTGGGACATCAATCACACCCACGTCCGGGGGCGGTAACGGTTGGCACGTTCCACCAGGTCGATCCTCTCCTCGCCGCCCCGCGCGAGGCGGGCCAGCGTGCGGTACGAACGCTCCAGTGCGAAACGCAGACCGCGCTCGTCCACCGCACTGCCGAGCAGCACCGGTCCGCCGCCGGACTGCGGGGCGGAACTCCGGCTACCGGAGAGTACCCAGTCCAGGGCGCAGCCTAGGACCTCCGTCGACAACTGCTCGCGTCGCACCGCGTCCAGACCGTATCCGTCCAGAGCCTCGACCTGGCCCGCGGCGGCGGTCAGATCGTCCAGGAACGCGGCGGCCGCCGCCTCCTCGGCCAGCCGCTGCCGCAGCCGCGCCCGCACCGCCGCGACCCGCGCAGCCGTGTAGTGGATCGACGACTCCGGCACGGACTCCAGTGTGCGTACGGAGCCGCGGCGGTCGCCCGCCGCGAGCTGCACGCGGGCCAGGCCGAACGCCGAGCTGACATAGCTGGGGTCGGTCGTCCACACCAGGCGGTAGTACTCGCCCGCGTTGTCCAACTGCCCCAGCACCTCCGCGCACAGCCCGAGGGCCAGCTTGGGCGCGGGCTCGCCCGGGAAGGCGTCGTAGATCGCGTCGAAGGACAGCGCCGCGGTCTCGTGCTCCCCGGTCGCCAGGGCCGCGACACCCCGGTACCAGACCACCCGCCAGTCGTCGGGATGGTCCGCCTCCAGCGCCTCCAGCGCCCTGCTCGCACTGGCCAGTTCGCCCATCTCCAGCCGGGCCCGCAGCTCGCGCAGGCGCAGCTCCAGAGAGCCGATGGGCGCCGCGTGCAGCGCGGTGATCAGCTCCGCGGGCGCCGAGGCCATCAGGCCCGCGAGGAAACCGGCGTTGGGATCCCCCGGGTCGACCCGGGGGACCGGCAGCGCGAGCGCGGTCGCCGCGGCGTTCAGCGGCTTGACCAGAGCGGCCGGGACCGGAGCGGGAGCCAGGGGGAGCGGCGGGGTCCCGTTCACCCCCGCTCCGTTGCTGCCGGGGGGCGGCGCGGGCGCGCGCTTTCTCCCCCGCAGGGGCACCGCGCGCGCCCCCAGCCGTGACACGTCCCCGTCCAGCTTCCCGAACAACTCGGTGTCCGTGACCTTCAGTTCCGGCCCGAACAGGGTGGACAGGGCAGGGCGCGCCCGCCCCGTCTGGAGGGACACGACCTCCCTGAGCACACCCGTCAGCTGCTCCGCCATCTCCTGCGCGGACGCGAACCGGCGCGCCGGATCGGGGTCGGTGGCGCGCACCAGGAGCCGGTAGAAGGACTCGTACGTCCGGAAGACCTCGATGTTGTCCGGGTCCGGCAGGGAGTCCACGAAGACGTTCGTGTACCCCTGGAAGTCGAAGGTCAGCACGGCCAGGGTGCGGGCGACCGTGTAGAGGTCACTCGCCACCGAGGGACCGACCTCGGCCACCTCCGGCGCCTGGTAGCCCACCGTGCCGTAGATGGCCGACTCGTCGTCGTCCATCCTGCGCACCGCGCCCATGTCGATCAGCTTGAGCTGGTCCTCGGTCTGGATCGCGTTGTCGACCTTGAAGTCGCAGTACAGCAGATTGCGGCTGTGCAGATGGCCGAGCGCCTCCAGGGCCTCGATGCCGTACGCGCAGGCCTGCTCCACCGGGAGCGGATCGCGCTTGCCGTCCTTCGTACGACGGTCGTTGGCGATCTCCTTCAGCGACTTGCCGCCGACGTACTCCATGACGATGTACCCGTCCAGCGAACCCGTCCGCTGGTCCAGGTGCTCCACGAAGTTGTAGATCCGCACGATGTTGGCGTGCTCGATCTCCGCGAGGAAGCGCCGCTCGGAGATCGCCGCCGCCATCGCGTCCTGGTCGCCGGTGTCGAGCAGGCCCTTGAGGACCACCCAACGGTCGGAGACCGCGCGGTCGACGGCGAGGTAGACCCAGCCGAGCCCGCCGTGCGCGAGACAGCCCACCACCTCGTACTGGCCGTGCACGATGTCGCCCGTGTGCAGCTTCGGCACGAACGAGTACGGGTGACCGCACTTGGTGCAGAACCCCTCGGTGCGCCCCACCCGCTCACCGCGCGAACGGCCCACCGGCGCCCCGCAGTCGGAGCGCGAGCAGAACCGCTTGCGCTCGGGCACCTCCGGGTTCTCCAGCACCATCGCGCGCGGGTCGGGCCGCGGCACGTCCGGCACCTGCACCAGCCCGACGCCGAGCCGTCCGCGGCCACTGGAGGAGGCGGTCGAGCCCGAGCTGCGCACCGACACCGAGCGGCTGCTCGCGTTGCCGGACAGCGAGCGCGACAGGCGCCCGGAGACCGAGCGCCGCGACTGGGAGGAGCGCGAGGACGTACGGGAACTGGAGCTGCGGGAACTCGCCCGCGAACTGCTGCCGGAGCCGCGCGAGCCCTTGCCGCCCGCGGTGAGTCCGGTCGGGGGCGAGCCCACCATGCCGTTCGACGCGACGACGGGTGCCAGACCGCACGTGTCGCAGTACAGCTCGCCGCCGCCCACGTCCTCGTACGACCCCGGGCAACCGGGCCGCTGGCACTTCTGCTGCTCACTCACACTGCATCACCTTCAACGCTCACGCGTGTGGCCCCCTACGGTCGGTGGGCCCGCCCTGTTCGGGCACCCGCGGGCTGAGCAGATCGACGGCGGCCCGCTGATAGCGCAGCACCGCCTCCTCCGCCACCCGCAGATCGCAGGGCGCGCTCCACAGCATGCGTCGGGCCGCGTCGTAGCGCTCGATGAGGAACGGGTCCTCCGCGAGGCCGTGCCGGGCCACCTTCGCCTTGTACGCGTCGAGGCGGCCGCGCAGCTCCGCGCGGACCGCGAGCGGCTGGGTGACCGCGGTCAACGACTCGCGGGCGCGCAGCAACTCGTCCTCGGCCTTCTCCTCCAGCGCCTCCAGGAGGGGCGACAGACGGTGCCACTGGGCGTGTCTGCGGTACTCCGCGGCCGTCGCCAACTGCTCCTGCAGCACCGTAGGCGGCCCGCTGACGGCCGGCACCTCGGACGCGGCGATCTTCGCCAGTACCTCACCGCGGGCGCTCCTCGCCTCCGCGAGCGTGCGGTCGGCGCGACTGAGCACGTCCCGCAGCCGCACGAGACGGGCCTCCGCGTCCTGGCGGACGGTGAGCACCGCGTCGATCTCGCGGCGCACGTCCTCCAGCGCGCGCGCCTCGCGGTCGTACGTCGTCGTGTCGGGACGTCCGCCGCCGGGCGCCGAACTGCCCTTCGTGGGCGCCCAGAAGGCCAGCGGGTCGGAGACGACCTGCTGACGCAGGGTGCTCAGCGTCCGGGTGATCCGCTCCAGGTCGTCGCCCGCCGGGTGCTCGCCGGGGCGTACGCCCACGGAGTGCGCGAGCTGGCGGGTGCGCTGGAGCTCCGCGGCCAGTAAATCGATCCGGGCGGGCAGCGCGGACCAGACGGCGTCCGCCGCGACGACCATGTCGAGCGAGGACGCGTACAGCTCGTTCATCCGCTCCACCAGCGCGACCAGCGAGAACCGCTCGCTGAGCCTGCCGGTGCCGGTGAGCGTCGGCGCGTTCGCCGCGGCGGTGGTCGAGCCGGCGACCGTGATGCCCGCGCCGCGCAGCAGCTCGGTCAGGTCGACCAGGTCCTCACGGCTCGACCAGCGTCGCCGGGAACGGATGTCGCGGGCGGAGCGCAGCGCGTCCGTGTACGCGTCGAAGTACGCCCACAGCAGCGTGATCGACGCGTCCGCGGTCGACCAGCGCTCCTTGGTCGTGCCCGTGAGCTCGGCGCCCTCGAGGAGTCTGCGGCCCGCGTGGTCCTGCAGGGCGAGGAGTGAGGTCTCGATGGCCTCGTGCTCCGCGCCGAGCCGCGCCAGCGCACGGTCCACCTCGTCCCGGTCCATCACCGGCTCGGGGGGTCCCGTGACGCCCATCGATCACCTCTCGCTCTCGGTCGTGCCCGTCGCTTGCGTTCCCGCCGGCCGCGTCGTCCGCGCCGCCGTTACCCGGTTTCCGTCATTTGTAGTGCGCCGTCGGCGGAGTCGCCGACGGGGAGTCCGCCTTCAGGGTCGCGGACAGCCACTTGGTGTACGAGGCCTGCCAGCCGCCGCTCTTGCGGTAGTCCACGAGTACCTGGTTGACCCGGCGTACCAGATCGTCGGCGCCCAACTTCATCGCCACGCCGTAGTAGTCGTCGGTGAAGGTCTTGCCCTTCAGCTCGACCGTCGGGTCCTGCGCCGCCTGGCTGGCGGCGAGCGCGCCGTCGGTCACCACGGCGTCGACCTGACCGAGCTGCAGCCGCACCAGGCAGTCGAGTTGGTTGGGCACGGTGGTGGTGATGTCGGCGGAGGCGGTGAGCGCGCCCGCCTTCTTGTCGGCCGACAGCTTGTCGTACGCCGTCGAGCCCGCCGCCGAGCAGATCCGCTTGCCCGCCAGCGTCTCGTCGTACCCCTTGATGCCCGAGGTCTTGGGGGCCAGGACCTGCTGCCCGGTCAGGAAGTAGGGGGCCGAGAAGGCCACGTCCTTGAGGCGGGAGCAGGTGATCGTCATGGTGCGCACCACCATGTCGACCTGACCGGACTTGATCGCGGGGATGCGCTGGTTGGTGGGGATGGCGTGGAAACGGACGGCGCTCGGGTCGCCGAGGATCTCCTTCGCGATCTCGTGCGCGAGATCGATGTCGAAGCCCTCCAGGTCGCTGCTCTTCGCCGTGTTGTTCGGATCGCGGTAGCCCCAGCGGTAGCTGTTCTGGTCGACGCCGACCGACAGATAACCGCGCTGCTTGATGGCCGTGATCGTCTCGCCGCTGTCGTCGGAGGACGGGGAGGGGCTCTGGTCCTGCGGGTCGGTGCACGTGTCGGCCCTGGCCTGGATGCCCTGGCCCACGCCCTGGCCGCCGGTGCCCGTGCTGCCGTCCCCGCGGGCGCTGCTCAGCGGCAGCAACAGGGCGAAGACGGCGGTGACGACCAGGGCGAGGGCCATCGCGCCCACGCCGCCCCAGCCCTTCAGGCTCGCCCTCAGACGTCGTGCGGTCATCGCCATGCCCCCTTTCACCGCTCCCCCTCTCACCGGTACTCCGAAAGCCTGCGCCCGATGCCCAGCAGGGCGCCCGCCGCGGCCAGCACCGCGAGGACGGCCGCGCCCGCGGGGAGCCCGCTCATCGCGTCCCGGCCGTTGCCTGCCGCCTGCTTGAACTCACTCTCCTCGTGCGTCAGCGCCGCCGCGAGGTTGGTGTCCACGCCGTCGAAGCACTCACCGGTGGGCTTGTCGGCCGCCGAACCGATCACCTTGTTCAAAGCGCCCTGGTAGTCGCCCGAGTCGTCGGCCGTGCGGGCCTCCTGGTGGCGGGACTTCCAAACCTTCATGTTGGCCGTCGCGGCCTCGACGGGCTTCTTGCCCGCCGTGTCGTCGGCGATGCCCTCGGCCAGCGCCAGGCCCTTGGTGAGGGTCTTCATGTCCTGCTGGAAGTCGTAGTCGTAGAGGTCCATGACCTGCGTCGTGGACACCTGCTTGGTCTCCGCGCCCCGGCTGACCAGCGTCAGGTTCTCGTTGCCCCGCGCCTTCAGAGAGGCGATCCGGGCGTCGTGCAGCACGTTCAGTGAGCGGACCCCGTGGTCGTACGAGGAGTTCAGCCCGGCCCGGGCCACGCTGTGCCCGACCACCAGCCAGAGCAGCACCACCGCGGAGGCGGCCGTGGCGGCGACCAGTCCCTGGTTCAACACCCGGTTCGTACGGTGGTAGTGGCGTCGCTGGGCCCAGAAGAGCCCGCCGAGCGCGAGGACGCCGAGACCGATCGCGGCCCACGGGTAGGGCTTCGCGTCGGCGTAGTCGGCGCTCAGCCGGGCGTTCTCCCGCTTGTAGAGATCCTCGGCCGCGGGGAGCATCTGCTGCTGCATCTTCTCGTTCGCGTACCGCAGATACGCGCCGCCGAGCGGATAGCCCTGCCGGTTGTTGGCGCGGGCCCGCTCGATCAGGCCCTTGTACTCCGGCAGCAGCTTGTTGAGCTTGGCGATCGTGTCCGTGGACGGGGATCCCGGGTCGGAGTTGGCGGCGGCGGTGATGAGCCCCTGCGCGGCCGTCCGGATGTCCTTCTCGTACCGGTCGCGGGTGTCCGCGCTCTCCTGGCCGCCCGCGAGGAAGCCGCTGGAGGCCGCGGTGTTGGCGTCCGCGAGCGAACGGTAGATGTCCGCGGCGCCGGCGCTCAGCGGCTGGCTGCTGTGCAGCACGTCGTCCGCGGCGCTCGAACGCTCCGTCATCTGCCAGGCGGTGACCGCGCCGAACGCGACGACCAGGAGGGCGAGGACCGCGCCGATGAGGCGCAGCCGGCCCGGTTCCGTCGTCGCCGCGGCGCGCAGGCGGTCCACGCCCTCCGCCCAGGCGGTGCGGCGTGCGGGGGCGGTGTCGGGCGTGGCGGGTCTGCCCGGTGGTGAGGGGGGCCCGGACCGCGGCGCCGTCGCTGTCGCCGTCGCGCCGTACTGGGCCGCTGTCGCGCCGGACTGCGGTGGGACGGCAGGCATCGTGGGCGTGGCCGGCTGCCCCGGTGGCGCCGTGCCCTTCGGCGGCTGTGTCACTTGACCTCCCCCATGGTCATCCGTCGGTCACCTCCCCCGCGTGCGCGGGAGCACGAAGAGAGGTACACGGCCGCAAGTATCGCCGCCGGGACTGACATCCGCACAGGCCTTGACTCGATCTTGTTCGGATTGCAGCCCACCCTTCGTACAGCGGTGGCCCGTTCGGACGGCAGCGCGATCGCGGCGCTCCGCGCTGCCCCCCTGACCATGAATACGCGGCCGGTGTGTGTTCGGTTCCCTTTCGAATGCGCCGGTACGCGGGGTATGTGCGAGGGGTGGTCTTTTCGGGCGCGGGTGAGTGGGGGCCGTTCGCGCCGTTCCCCGCGCCCCTGGGCCGCGGGGCTGCGCCCCGGCCCCCCATCAAACGCCGGTCAGCCCCAGGCCTTTACGGGCGCGGGGAACGGCGCGACCAGCCCCCACTCACCCGCAGCCGAAAAGACCACCCGGGGTCTGGGGGGGGCGAAGCCCCTCAACCCCCCTCGTAGAAGGCCCGTACGCGGGTGTGGATCTCGGTGGGGGCGTGGAGGTGGTCCAGGCCCAGGAGGGCGGCGCCCAGTACGGGGCGGGACGAGATCACCTGGGGGACCGCCTTGGGAGCCTGGGCCGACAGGAGTTCGCGGATCCGGTCGTCGAGTTGGGGGTGGCGGGCGGCAAGGACACCGCCTCCCAGGAGGACGGGGGTCTCCTCGGCGAGGAGGTCGAGGCGGGTCAGAGCGACCGTGGCCATCGCGACGACCTCGTCCGCGAGCCGGTCCACGAGAGCGCGAGCGACCTCGTCACCCTCCGCCGCCGTCGCGAACAGCACCGGAGTCAGTTCATACCGGCGGTCGTGCTCGATGTGCTCCAGGTGCAGCGCCTCGATCAGGGCGTACATGGAGGACAGGCCGAAGTGGGCCGGGAGGGTGTGGGACAGGGCCGTGGGTCCGCCCCGGCCGTCCTCCGCGCGGGCCGCGTACCACAGGGCCTCCTCCGCCAGGCCCCAACCACCGCCCCAGTCCCCGGAGATCCGGCCGAGCGCCGGGAAACGGGCGGTGCGGCCGTCGGGACGCATGCCGACGCAGTTGATACCCGCGCCGCACACGACGGCGACCCCGCGCGGCTCCGCTATCCCGGCGCGCAGGATCGCGAACGTGTCGTTGCGCACCTCCACGCTCGTGCCCCACGCGCGCGCGTGCAGCGCGGCCGCCAACTGCTCCTCCTCCACGGGAAGATCGGCGTTGGCGAGGCAGGCCGAGACATGGGTCACGGAGTCGACGCCCGCCTCGGCGAAGGCGCGGGCGACGGCCTCGCCCACGGTGTCCACGGCCGTGGCGACCCCGACCGTCGGCGGCCGGAATCCCCCGCCGCGCGCGGCCCCGATCACCCGCCCGTCCGTGGACACGACCGCGACGTCGGTCTTGCTGTTCCCCGCGTCGATGGCCAGGACCATGCCCGCGGGGTCGGATCCGGCGGCCGTCCCGGCGCCGGGTCCGGATGACGTCATGCCCACGCGAGGTGCTCCCGGTTGTGCGCGATCAGTTGGTCGGTGAGGGCGTCGGCGTACTCGTACTGGCCGATGAGGGGGTGGGCGAGGAGGGTCCGGAAGACCCGGTCGCGGCCGCCGCGCAGGGCGGCTTCCAGGGCCAGGTCCTCGTAGGACGTCACGGCCGCCATCAGCCCCGCGTACAGGGGGTCGACCGGCAGGACCGGCAGTGGTGTCGGGCCGTGCGGACCGACGGCCGCCTGCACCTCGATCACCGCGTCGTCCGGGAGGAAGGGCAAGGTGCCCCTGTTGTAGGTGTTGACCACCTGGTAGGGGCTGCCGCCACCGCCGAGCAGCGCGGCGGCGAGGTCGACGGCCGCCTCGGAGTAGTACGCGCCGCCCCGCTTGGAGAGCAGCTCCGGCTTCTCGTCGAGCGCCGGATCGCCGTACATCTTCAGCAACTCCCGCTCCATCGCGGCGACCTCCGCCGCCCGTGACGGCTTCGTCCGCAGCTCTCGTACGACCTCGTCGTGCGCGTAGAAGTAGCGCAGGTAGTAGGAGGGGACCACGCCCAGGCGGTCCACGAGGGTGCGCGGCAGGCGCAGGTCGTCGGCGATCGAGTCGCCGTGCTCGGCCAGCAGCTTCGGCAGGACGTTCTCGCCCTCGGGGCCGCCGAGGCGCACCCCGGTCTCCCAGCTGAGGTGGTTGAGACCCACGTGGTCCAGATGGACGTCCACGGGGGCGACGCCGAGCATGCCGGCGAACTTCCGCTGGAAACCGATCGCCACGTTGCACAACCCGACCGTCCTGTGGCCCGCCTGGAGCAGCGCGCGCGTCACGATCCCGACCGGGTTGGTGAAGTCGATGATCCAGGCGTCGGGGTTGGTACGGCGGACGCGCTCCGCGATGTCCAGCACCACCGGCACCGTGCGCAGCGCCTTCGCCAGACCGCCCGCGCCCGTCGTCTCCTGGCCGATGCAGCCGCACTCCAGCGGCCAGGTCTCGTCCTGCTCGCGGGCCGCCTGGCCGCCGACGCGCAGCTGGAGCAGGACCGCGTCGGCGCCTTCGACGCCCGCGTCCAGGTCCGAGGTCGTGACGATCCGGCCGGGGTGCTCCTGCTTGGCGAAGATGCGTCGCGCCAGGCCGCCCACCAGCTCCAGGCGGTCGGCGGCCGGGTCGACGAGGACCAGTTCCTCGACGGGCAGGGTGTCCCGCAACCGGGCGAAGCCGTCGATGAGTTCGGGTGTGTAGGTCGACCCTCCGCCGACCACGGTGAGTTTCATGTGTGTGTCAACCCTTCACTCCGGTGAGCGTGACGCCCTCGACGAACGCCTTCTGTGCGAAGAAGAACACGAGGATCACGGGGGCCATGACCAGCACGGTCGCGGCCATGGTGAGGTTCCAGTCGGTGTGGTGCGCGCCCTTGAACGACTCCAGCCCGTAGGAGAGGGTCCAGGCGCCGGGGTTCTCGGAGGCGTAGATCTGCGGGCCGAAGTAGTCGTTCCAGGCGTAGAAGAACTGGAAGAGGCCCACGGCGGCGATACCCGGCTTCGCCATCGGCAGGACGACCTTCAGCAGGGTCTTCAGGTCCCCGCAGCCGTCGACCTTCGCCGCGTCGAGGTACTCGTTCGGGATGGTCATCAGGAACTGGCGGAGCAGGAAGATGGAGAACGCGTCACCGAAGGCCATCGGGATGATCAGCGGCCACAGTGTGCCGGACAGGTCCAGCTGTTTCGCCCAAAAGAGGTACATCGGGATGATGACGACCTGCGGCGGCAGCATCATCATCGAGATGACCAGCATCAGTGACAGGTTCCGGCCCCGGAAGCGGAACTTGGCGAGGGCGTAGGCCACCGGGATCGACGACACGACCGTCAGGACGGTGCCGGCACCGGCGTACAGCAGTGTGTTCTTCCACCAGGTGAGGAAGCCGGGGGTGTCGAAGACCTTGCGGTAGTTGCCCCACTCCCAGGTGTGCGGGATGAGATCGCGGCTGAGTGCCTGCGAGTCGCTCATCAGGGAGGTCAGGAAGACGAAGACGAAGGGGAGGACGAAGAAGAGGGCGGCGGCGACGCCGAGGGCGTGGATCGCGACCCACTCCAGGAGCGCCTTGCGGCGGGCGGTGCGCTCGGCGGGCGAGACCGGGGCCCGCAACTCCACGGGCTTGTCGAGTACTTGTGTCATGGCTGTCAGTCACCTGCCTGGATGAGACCGCCCCGGCGCCGCATCAGGAACGCGGTGAACACCATGGACAGGGCGAAGAGCACGAGCGCGACCACACAGGCGGAGCCGTAGTCGAAGCGCTGGAAGCCGAGGTTGTAGACGAGCTGCGGCAGGGTGAGCGTCGACTTGTCGGGGTAGCCGGGCTCGAACTGCGTACCGGCGCCCTGGATGACGCCCGACGCGACCTTCCCGGCGATCAGTGGCTGGGTGTAGTACTGCATGGTCTGGATCACGCCGGTGACCACGGCGAACATCACGATCGGCGAGATGTTCGGCAGCGTGACGTACCGGAACCGCTGCCAGGCCGAGGCGCCGTCCAGCTCCGCCGCCTCGTACTGCTCCGTCGGTACGTCGAGCAGCGCGGCCATGAAGATGACCATCAGGTCGCCGATGCCCCACAGGGCCAGCAGGGTCAGGGCCGGCTTGGACCAGCTGGGGTCGTTGAACCAGCCGGGGGCCGGGATGCCGACCTTCTCCAGGATCGAGTTGACCGGTCCCGTACCGGGGTTGAGGAGGAAGGCGAAGGCCATCGTCGCGGCGACGGGCGGGGCGAGATAGGGGAGGTAGAAGAGGGTGCGGAAGACGCCCGTGCCCGTCTTGATCTTCGTGATCAGCAGGCCCACGCCGAGTCCGAAGACGACCCGCAGGCTGACCATGACCAGCACCAGCCACAGGGTGTTGCGCAGCGCGGGCCAGAACAGCGGGTAGTGCTCGAAGACGTAGGTCCAGTTCTTCGTCCCGCTCCACGTCGGCGGTTTGAAGCCGTCGTAGTGCATGAACGAGAAATAGACGGTCGAGAGCAGCGGATAGGCGAAGAAGACCGCGAAGCCGATCAGCCACGGCGACATGAAGGCGAGGGTGCGCAGCGCCGATCGGCGCCGCTTCGAAGCCAGAGTGACGGTGCTCATGTCCGTGCCCGTCTACTACTTCGCCTGCGCGATGTCCGTGTCGATCTGCGCGGCGGTCTTCTGCAGACCCGCCTTCAGATCCTTCGCCTTGCCGCTCTCGTAGTCGTATCCGAACTGCTGGATCGTCACGAGGTAGGTGCCGCCGTTGATGGACGCGGGAGTCGTCGTCGAGTTCGGGTTCGAGGCGATGTCCAGGAACGTCTTGAAGCGCGGGTCGTACTTCAGTTTCGGCGACTTGAGCGCGGCCAGCGTGGAGGGGACGTTGTGAATCGCGTTGGCGAAGCCGACCACCGCGTCCGTGTCCGTGGTCATGTATTTGACCAGTTCCCAGGCCGCGTTCTGCTTCTTGCTGGTGGCCGCGATGCCCGCGATGGTGCCGGTGATGTAGCCCTTGCCGTACTGGTCGGCCTGGTCGTCGGGAACGGGCAGCGGGGCGACGCCGATCTCGAAGTCCGGCTTGGCCTCCTCGGCCATGCCGAGCCGCCATTCGCCGTCCAGCTGCATGGCGACCTGGCCGGTGTGGAAGGGGTGCTTGGGGCCCCATTCGTCACCGAGCTTGGAGCGGTACTTGTCCAGCTTCTGGTAGCCGCCGAGTTCGTCGACGAGCTTCTTCTGGAGGGTGAATCCGGCGGTGAAAGCGGGGTCCTTGGCGAGGGTCGACTTGCCGCTGCTGTCGAAGTACGTCGGGGAGAACTGCCCGAAGTAGTGCTCGGTGGTGGACTCCCAGCCGTGGTAGTTCGGCATGAAGCCCAGCTGGGAGTAGGAGTCGCCCTTGGAGACGGTGAGCTTCTTCGCGTCCGCCTCGAATTCGGACCAGGTCTTCGGGGGGCTGGAGATCCCGGCCTTCTTGAATGCGTTCTTGTTGTAGTAGAGGCCGTACGCGTCACCGAGCAGCGGAACCGTACAGCGGTTGCCGTCGAACTGGCTGTACTCGTTCATCGCCTTCGGGAAGGTCGTCGTCGGGTCGATGCCCGCCTTCTTGAAGAAGGGGTTGAGATCGACAAGGGCGCCGGAGGAGCAGAACTTGCCCACGTTGTTGGTGGTGAACGAGGAGATCACGTCGGGAGCCTTGTCGCCGCCGGAGCGCAGGGCCTGGTTGATCTTGTCGTCGGTCATGTTGGCGACGATGTTGACGTGGATGTTGGGGTGCGCCTTCTCGAAGCCCGCGACCAGGGCCTTCACGCCCGCGATCTCACCGGGCGCGCTCCAGGCGTGCCAGAAGTTGATCGTCGTGTCCTTGGAGGCGTCGTCGCTCGCGCCCGAGGGCGACTGGCCGGTACAGGCGGTGGTGAGGAGGGCGAGCGAGGCGGAAGCGGCGAGAGCTGTGGCGACTTTCCTGGATATTCCGGGCATGGCGGGGTCTCCCTACGGCAGGGCGGCGGTGGTGGTGGTGTTCGCGGGACGATTCGCGGGACGGGGAGTCGGTCGAGGGCTGGGACTCAGCGGGAGGTGTCGAAGACCTCGTCGCGGGTGGCCGCCAGCGCGCTCTCCAACGCGCCGCGCAGCACGGGGTGTTCGTGTACGTCGCCGACCACGAGGCGCGGTCGGGAGGCGGCCAGCTCCTCCAGCTCGGCCTGCACCAGGACGCGCAGCGGTTCGCCGCCGGCGGTGAGCGAGGCGCCGCTGAGCACGACGAGTTCGGGGTCGAGCACGGAGACGAGTGAGGCGAGACCGGTGGCGAGACCGGTCGCGTACGTCTCCAGGAGCCGCAGGTGCGGCCCCTCGTTGATGCGGGCGGCCTGTTCGACGAGGGCGGCGGCGACCTCGGCGTAGGGCCCGCTCGGCACCGGCTGGATGCCCAGCTCGCGGGCGAGCTTGGGAATGGCCTGGGAGCCGGCCAGCTCCTGGTAGCCACCGCTGTTGGCCTTGGTCACCTGGCGTACGAGGGGTGCGCCGGGCACGGGCAGGAAGCCGACCTCGCCCGCGCCGCCGGTCCAGCCGCGGTGCAGTCGGCCGCCGAGGACGAGGGCGGCGCCGAGGCCGCCCTCGTTCCACAGCAGTACGAAGTCCTCGTGCCCGCGCGCCGCCCCGAGCCGCTGCTCGGCGATGGCCACCAGGTTGACGTCGTTCTCGTACTCGACGGGCATCGGCAGCGCGGCCGCGAGCTCGTCGAGGAGGCTGGGGGAGTGCCAGCCGGGCAGGTGGGAGGCGTACCGCAGGCGGCCGGTGTTGGGGTCGAAGGCGCCGGGTGTGCCGATGACGAGCCGGTGGACGTCGCCGCGGGCCAGCCCCGCCGCCTTCACCGCGCCGTCGAGGGCGTCGGTGATCTGGCGTACGACGGGCTGTGCGGGGTGCCGGCCCGGGGTGGGCAGCTCGTACTCGCCCACGGTGCGGCCGGTGACATCGGCGACGGCGGCGAGGATGCGCTCGGGCGTGACGTCCAGGCCCGCCGCGTGGGCGGCCCTCGGATTGACGGCGTACAACTGGGCGTTGGGGCCCGGCCGCCCCTCGCTCGTGCCGGTGGCCAGCACGAGTCCGGCGGCCTCCAGCCGGGCGAGGAGCTGGGAGGCGGTGGGCTTGGACAGCCCGGTCAGCTTTCCGATCCTGGTCCGCGAGAGCGGTCCGTGCGCGAGCAGCAGATCGAGGGCGGCGCGGTCGTTCATGGCGCGCAGGACGCGCGGGGTGCCCGGCGTACCGGCGGATCCTGCCATGTTTGTCGACACCTGCCTTTCAACTGCCCAGTCGCTCAGCTTCCCAGGGTGGCCGCGGGGAAGTCCACTGCAAGATCATTGTTAGGAAAGTTTCCTATTGGTGGGAGGAAGGTAGGCCGCGGGCCACGGAGGCGTCAAGAGAAACCGCCCCCGAGGCAACAGAGTCGTTACCTGGGCCGGAGGTCCGCATCCTCGCCCCGGAGTTCCCCCGGACGCACGAAGTCGCCCCCGCCGCAGACGAATCTGTGTGCCGCGGGGGCGACTTGCGGTGAGCCGGGGGAGGACCCGGCCTCGTTTACTTCACGTCGACGTAGTCGCCCGTGGCCGTGGCGGTGCCCGTGGTGGTCGTGCCCGCGAAGCTGTAGCGGTACGAGCCGTCGGCGGAGGCCTTGACCGTGGTGGTCAGGGCGCCCTTGGAGCCGGAGGTCACCGTCTTGACGGTCTTGTAGGCGGTGGCGCCCTTGGCCTTGAACTGGAGGGCGACCGGCTGACCGGTGTAGCCGGAGTACTTGGCGGTCTCCCAGTCGGCGCGGGTGAGCGCGCCCTTGACGGTGAGGGTCTTGCCCTTCTTCACCGGCTCGGGGGTGGCGTCGGTGGTGAGCTTGGCGGCGCGCTTGATCTGCGTGGTGCCGAGGCCGCCCCACATGTCGTAGCCGTAGTTGACGCTGATGTGGTTGCCGGAGTCGTCGGTGGTCGAGGTGCTGAGGCCGTAGAAGCCGGCCACCTTCCAGGTACCGGCGTCCGACGCGCCGAAGAAGTAGTCCTGCGGCTCGATGGCGATGACCTCGGTGCAGGAGTCGGTGACCGTGGTGGCGGTCGTCGAGGTCGTGGTGCAGCTGGGGACGTCGTCCGACTCCATCTCGTTCTGCATCTTCGAGAGCGACGATCCGCGGTAGAGCGCGATGCCCGCGATGCCCGTCTTGTTGTCGATGACGAGGTCGACCGGGTGGGTCAGGGTGTACGTGATCGGGACCCTCACCGTGCTGGTGGTGCCGACAACGATCGCCTTGCCGTTGTTGACCACCACGTGGGAGAAGGTGAGGTCCGGCGTGGCGGCCGACGCGGACGGCACGACCAGGGCGGACAGGGCCAGGGCACCGGAAACGGCGGCGCCGATGGCGAACTTGCGCATGGATTCCCCACATTCGAAGCGGGCCCCTGGGCGTGGAGCTCCAGAACAAGGGCCGCTGTTGGGGCGACAGTAGACGTCCTCCGGATGTGGCCGAAATACGGGGGGTATGTGAAGGAGATTAATTTCGAGGGCGCGCTCCGGACGCATCACGGCTTCGTCACGATCGGCAGATGCGCAGGTGGGACGGGGTGCGGAGCTTTGAGGTGATCTGCGGCGTTGGGGACGGTGATGCGACGTCAAAGGGGGATGGTGGCGGCGGTGATATCCGGTCACCTTCACAGGTTCTTGTTCATAGGATCCGGCCACATGAGAGTGAACCGTTTGGTGCGGGGTGGGGCGGGACGGGGGCCTCGCGCATGAAGCCCGTGAAGCTGCTGATGGCCTGCTGGCGCGCGGCCGCGGCCAAGTGCGTGCCGTTGGCGCTCACCCTGATGCTCATCGACCTTGTGAACGACGGTCTCACCTGGGATTCCGTGAGCGGGGAACTGGTCTTCAGCCCTCTGACATGGGGGATCCTCACGTTCGCGACGGCGGCCGTCGGGGTCCGGTCGCTGCGGCGGCGGGCCGGTGCGGCCGGCATCCCGCTCTCCGTCGAGGCGCTGGACGACCGGCAGACGCACGTACTGCGCCCGGTGCCGGTCTCGGACGGGTGGCAGGAGCGGGTCCGCGAAAAGCTGGCGGCATCGGAGCGGGCGTTCCTCGTCGCCGAGAAGGGCCACGAGGAGATCCACTTCCGGTGGCGTCCCGGGCGGGGGAAGCAGTCCGTCTGGGGATCGATGTCCTTCGACGCGCCCTCGGGAGACGTCGTCCTCGACGTCCGGGACGGTGAGGGACTCCTGGGGGTGGCCGGACTGGGCAAGGGGTCCTCGTTCGCCGCGGTCTGTCAGATAGCCGGGGCGACCGGGCTGGCGTCCGGGACCGCCCGTGGCTGAGCAGTCGTGGTACGGCGTTCGGTGTGTCTTCCGCCATCGTGAACTGGGCGTCTACGAGGAGCGGGTGACGCTGTGGACCGCAGGCTCCCTGGACGAGGCCATCGGCCGAGCGGAGGCCGAGGCGGGTGAGTACTGCGCGGCGCTGGGGGAGGCCGAGTACACGGGCTTCGCCGAGGCGTTCCGGATGGACGGGGTGCCGGGGGAGGGGGCCGAGGTCTTCTCGCTCATGCGGGAGAGCGACTTGCCTTCTGGCGCCTACGTGGGGAAGTTCTACGCGACGGGGCGAGAGCGGACCGGCTGACGGCTGAGCGGGTGAGGCCGAGCGGCCGGTCGACGAGATCGCCGTACGTGAGCCGATGGCTGATGCCGGAGCTGTGGACTTGCTCGTACGTGAGAGGGGGGCGGCGCCCGGAACACCCGGGCGCCGCCCCCTCACACGTACGGCCGGGGCCTACTTCGGTGCGCTCGACGCGGCCGGGGCCGAGGCGGGGGCCGGGATGGGGGCGGTCGCCTCCGACTGCGGGGAGGCCGGGTTGCCGAGGACCGACGGGGCCGCCACCGCGGCGGTCGGGTCGATGGGCTCCGCCTCCGGGGGCACCGTGGGGCCGCCGACGATGCGGATGTCCGCGGCGTCGAAGGCGCGCTTGACGCGCCAGCGGAGTTCGCGTTCGACGGAGAGGGACTTGCCGGGCATGGTCTTCGCCGAGAGACGGACGACCATGGAGTCGAGCAGGACGCTGTCCAGACCGAGGACCTCGATCGGACCCCACAGGCGCTCGTTCCAGGGCTCTTCCTTGGTCATCGCCTCGGCGACCTCGTCGAGGGTGCGCTTCACCTTGTCCAGGTCCTCGTTCGAGCGGACCGTGACGTCGACGCCGGCCGTGGCCCAGCCCTGGGAGAGGTTGCCGATGCGCTTGACCTCGCCGTTGCGGACGTACCAGATCTCGCCGTTGTCGCCGCGCAGCTTCGTCACGCGCAGGCCCACCTCTATGACCTCGCCGGAGGCGACCCCCGCGTCGATCGTGTCGCCGACGCCGTACTGGTCCTCAAGGATCATGAAGACGCCGGAGAGGAAGTCCGTGACCAGGTTGCGGGCGCCGAAACCGATCGCGACACCCGCGACACCGGCGGAAGCCAGCAGCGGGGCCAGGTTGATCTGGAACGTGCCCAGGATCATCAGCGCGGCGGTGCCCATGATCAGGAAGGACGCGACCGAGCGGAGGACCGAGCCGATGGCCTGCGAGCGCTGCCGGCGGCGCTCGACGTTCACCAGCAGGCCGCCCAGGGCCGTGCCGTCGACCGCCTGGACCGTGCGGGTCATGCGATCTATCAGCTTGGTGATCGCCCGCCGCACCACCACTCTCAGCACCCCCGCGATCACCAGGATCAACAGGACGCGCAGACCGATCGCCAGCCACGTGGACCAGTTCTGCTCGACCCAGCTGGCGGCGTTGGTCGCGCTCTGCTGGGCGTCCTGAAGCGTGGCGGTCGTCGGGTCCGTCGTCGCCGAGGGGGACGGCGACGGGGTGGACCCCGAAGCCAACAGGGCGGTCAAGAACACGGAAGGTACCTCCAGGCGTAGCGGTCCGCCCGCGGCTCGGGGACATGTGAGGACAGCGGCGGGCAGAACCACCACACTAACGGGGCATCGTGTGTGGATCGTTGCAATGTTCGAGGGAGAGACCCTACTCACCTGGGGATGAAAGAGGGTGTGGTCGAAAACACTCCCAGCCCGTTACCGGGACATGGTGGCGCTTCCACCAGGCAAGAGGGGAGACTGACTGCAGATCGTCCCGGCGCGAGCCACGCGCCGCCGGCGTACAAGGAGGCATCCGTGCCGCACGTCCTGGTCCTCAACGCGTCGTACGAGCCACTCGGCGTCGTACCGCTCCGCCGCGCGCTCGTCCTCGTCCTTGAGAACAAGGCCATCTGCCTCGAGGAATCCGGCGCCTTTATGCACAGTGCAACCGTTACTGTCCCCGCACCCAGCGTGGTCCGGCTGAAGAGGTTCGTACGGGTCCCTTACCGGGGGCCCGTTCCGCTGACCCGTCGGGCACTGTTCGCCCGCGACGGCGGCCGGTGCATGTACTGCGGTGGCGTCGCAACCAGCGTCGACCACGTCATCCCGCGCTCCCGCGGAGGTCAGCACGCCTGGGACAACGTGGTGGCGTCATGCCGCCGCTGCAACCACACCAAGGCCGACCGCCACCTGGTCGAGATCGGCTGGCGCCTGCGCCACAAACCCGCCCCGCCGACGGGGCTCGCCTGGCGCATCATCGGAACGGGGCATAGGGACCCGCGCTGGCTGCCCTACCTGCAGCCGTACGGCGCGGAGGATGCGATGGCCCGGATCGACGGCATTTCCGCCTGACGATCCGGGCCTTTGTGTTCCCTGCGGCTCTCCCGCCGTGACCCTGTCGTGCCGTTCCGGCTCCCCAGGAGGACCCCCGTGCCTTCCGGGGAGCCGGCCGTGCCCGCGGGGCGGACGGTATGCGGGTCACGCATTTCAGGTGCAGGGCGGCTCAGGTGTGGCACAGCCTTGGTGGAGCGTGGCTCAGGTGCGGCGCGGCCCTGGTGGAGCGTGGCTCAGGTGTAGCGCAGCTCCGCCGGGTGCACGGAGCGGCGCAGCAGCGGCAGTGACGTGGCCGCGGCGAGCAGACACGCCGCGTAGACGGCTACGGGCACCAGCAGCGGCATGAGCAGCGGTACGGATCCCACGCCCGCGGCGACCGACGCGTACCCGGCGCCGATGCCCAGGCCGCCGAGGCCCGCCAGCGCGACCGCCGGGGCCAGCGGCAGGGCCGTCTCCAGGAGCAGCGCCCGGCCCAGTACCGCCGCCGGTACCCCGGCGGCGGCCTGCGCGGCCAGGCCACGGCGGCGGGTGGCCAGGGACTCGGCGGTACCCACAGCGAGGCCGGAGAGGGTGATCGCGAGGGCGATCAGGACGGCGGCGCCGGTCAGGTTGATACCAGTGGTGTAGAAGGACATGCTCGCGGCGAGTGAGTCGGGCCCGCGTCCTTCGAGCTCCTGGAGCAGCACCTGGCGGATGCCGAGGAAGCCGGTTCCCACGACGGTCACCAGGAGGACGGCGGCGTGGCTGCGGGCGGCGGCCCACGGGTCCTCGCGCAGGCGTTCGGCGGCGATCAGTACCGCCGGGTTCCCGGTACGGGCCGGGAGTCGACGTCCGATGCGCCGGGCCGTGGCGCCGGTCAGCCAGACGGCCCCCATACCGGTGACGATCACCAGGGCGAAGGCCAGCGGCGGGGCCGTACTGAACCCGCCGAAGGTTGTTGGTGCCATCACGATTCCCACGGTCAGCAGGAACAGCGACGCCACCAGGAAAGCGCCCCCCGGGCCCGGACCCGTCCGTGGGTGCACCCGGCGCACCCAGCCCAGCGGCGAGGCGACCACACGGCGCAGGGCGAGCGTGCTCACCAGTGCGCCCAGCGCGGGTACGGCGACCGTGATCAGCGCGAACCCGGCCCACACGACGGCAGGCGGACGCTGCCACTGGCTCAGCAGGAGCAGCGTGGAGAAGACCGCGGCGACCGCCGAGCCCACGAGGCAGGCGAGCCCGGCCTCCAGCGCGGCGATCCGCCGCACCTGGGCCGCGGAGGCCCCCGCCAGCCGCAGCCCGGCCAGCCGTCGGTCGCGGTGCACGGCACCGATGCGGGCGCACTGTCCGAGGAAGCCCAGCACCGGTACCAGCAGGAGCAACAGCGCGAGGACGATGCCCGAGCGTTCGCCGGGCTGGTCCAGCAGGCCGTTGCCGAGGGACACCCGGTGCTGTCCGTCGAGCGAGGCGACCGCGGCGGCGGCCAGGCCGAAGCCCGTGGCGAGCCCCGCGCCCACCGCCGTGAGCGTGACGCGCCACCACTCCCGCCGGTCGGAACCGTGGGTCAGCAGCAGCGCGAGCCGCAGTTCTGTCCTCATCGGGACACCTCCACGGAGGTCCCGGCGGTGAAGGCCTGCGCCGCGTCGTCGACCACGAGCCCGTCGCGCAGCGCCACCTCGCGGTCCGCGTACGCGGCGACCCGGGCGTCATGGGTGATCAGCAGGACGGCGGTGCCGGACTCGCGGGCGGTGTGGGTGAGGGCGGTCATGACCTGCTCGCCCGCGAGCGAGTCGAGCGCGCCGGTCGGCTCGTCCGCGAAGACGATCCGCGGGCCGGTGACGAGCGCCCGCGCCAGCGACACCCGCTGGGCCTGGCCGCCGCTCATCTCGCCGGGCCGCAACGCCTCCTGCCCCCGTACGCCGAACCGCTCCAGCCACTCACCGGCCTGCTCCCGCGCCGCCGTACGCGCGGTGCCCGCGAGGAGCAGGGGCAGCGCCACGTTGTCGAGGGCGGTCAGCTCCGGGATCAGCTGCCCGAACTGGAAGACCACCCCGAAGTCGGTACGGCGCAGCTCGCTGAGCCGGCTCTCGGGGAGCCGGTCGAGGCGTTCACCGGCGTAGTCCACGGTGCCCTCGTCGGGACGGACGATCCCTGCCAGGCAGTGCAGCAGCGTGGACTTGCCGCTGCCGCTGGCCCCGGTGACGGCCAGGATCTCGCCGGTCCGCAGTTCCAGGGTGCTGCCGCGCAGTGCCGGGGTGGAGCCGTGTGTCTTGACGAGGCCTCGGGCCGCCAGCAGCGGAGTGTCCCTGGTGCTGCTCGTACTGCTGCTCATGCTGCGTCGACCTCCGCGGTCAAAGTGGTGAGCCGGGCCGCCGTGGTGTCCATCCAGCGGAGATCGGCGTCGAGGTGGGTGAGGGCGTAGTCGGCGGAGAGCACGGTCGCGAGATCGGCGCCCGGGCTCGTCTTCACCGCGGTCAGTTCGCGCATCCGCGCCATGTGCGCGGCACGCTGCGCCCGCAGATAGCCGGCGGCGTCCGTCGAGGCGAGGATCCCGACGACGACCTTGGCGAAGATCTCGTTCGTCACGAAGGGCGCGGGCGGGGCGATCTCCGCGGCCCAGTGGGCCAGTTCACGGGTCCCGTCCTCGGTGGAGCGGTACATGGTGCGCTCCGGGCCGCCGTCCGAGTCGGTCCCGTCGAGCTCGGCGAGTCCGTCGCGGACCAGGCGCTGCAGGGTCGTGTAGACCTGCCCGTAGGCCAGCGGGCGGGCCTGCGGGAAGCGTTCGTCGTGGCGTCGCTTGAGGTCGTAGCCATGGCTCGGGCCTCCGGCGAGCAGCCCCAACAGGATGTGACGGGTGCTCATGGAGATCAGTATGCACTCGATATATGTACTGAGTGAATAGTGATCGTCGAAAAATTCTCGCCCGAACAGAATGTGACCAGACGCACGTTGTCCGTCCGCATACGTCTGCCCCGGCGCCCGCTGGGTAGAGCTGCGATAACCCGCTTCCAGCCGTACGACGACAAGGAGACCCCCGTGGCCGCATCGGCACACCTTCTGCTCTCGGCCCTCTCCAAACGCCCGACGGAGCCCTCCGTCGAGCCCCACGTGTGCGTCTTCAGCGCCGAGGGCTCCTCCGCCGAACCCCCGCTGACCAGCGAACCTCCCCTGCCCGACGCCGAGCCGCTGACCAGCGAACCGCCGCTGGCCGACGCCGCGCACCTGACCAGCGAGCCCGTCTCCACCGGCGCCGCCACGGACATCTCGGGGGTATAGATGGCGCCTCGCCCGCCCGCGGACCCCTCGCCCGCCGGTTCCTCGCTGGCCGGCCCTCCCGACCCGCACGCACCGCTGGCGCGGCTCGCCGCACTGCACGGCGTCGCCACCTCCTACAGCCCCTCCCCGGACCGTACGGTCGCGGCCACGGACACCGCGGTGCTCGCGGCCCTGGCGGCGCTCGGCGTCGACGCGAGCACCCCGGACGCCGTCCGCGCGGCCCTCGCCGCCCGGGAGGCCGAGACACGGGAGCGGCTGCTGCCGCCCACGGTGGTGTGCTGGGGCGGCAGCCCGCCCGCCGCGCTCGCCGGACTGCCGACCGGCACCCGGCTGCGCATCACCACCGAACAGGGCGAGACCCGCGCCGCCGCCGAGCACCTCCCGCCCGGCGTCCACACCCTGCACGCCACCGCGCCCGACGGCCGCACCGCCGAGGCCCACCTCGTCGCCGCCCCCGCCCGGCTGCCCGCGCCGCCCGGACGCACGTACGGACTCCTCGTCCAGCTGTACTCCCTCCTCTCCCGGCGCTCCTGGGGCATGGGGGACCTCGGCGACCTCGCCGAACTCACCGCCTGGGCCGGCCGGGCGCTCGGTGCGGGATTCGTGCAGGTCAACCCCCTGCACGCGGCCGTACCCGGCACCCCCACCGACCCCTCCCCGTACCGGCCCTCCTCCCGCCGCTTCCCCGACCCGGTCCATCTGCGCGTCGAGGACATCCCCGAGTTCGCCTACGTCGACGACCCGGGCCGGGTCGGGGTGCTGCTGGAGCGCGCCGAGCGACTGCGCGCATCCGTGCTCGACAAGGGCGCGTTGATCGACCGCGACGCCGTGTGGGAGCTCAAGCGCGAAGCGCTGGAACTGGTGTGTCAAGTGCCGCTCGGGCCCGGCCGACGCGCCGCCTACGTCGACTTCCTCGCCGAGGAGGGCGAGGCGCTGGAGGACCACGCCACCTGGTACGCGCTCGCCGAGGCGTACGGCCCCGAGTGGCAGCGGTGGCCGGTGGGCCTGCGCGACCCGCGCTCACCCGAAACCACCCGCGCCCGCGGCGAGTTGATGGACCGCGTCGACTTCCACAGCCGCCTCGCCTGGCTCACCGACGCCCAACTCGCCACCGCCCAGCGCTCCGCGCGCGACGCCGGGATGGCGGTGGGCCTCGTGCACGACCTCGCGGTCGGAGTGCATCCCGGCGGAGCCGACGCCTGGGCGCAACAGGAGTACTTCGCGGCGGGCATGTCCGTCGGCGCGCCCCCGGACGCCTTCAACGCACGCGGCCAGGACTGGGGCCTGCCGCCCTGGCGCCCGGACCGCCTCGCCGCCTCGGGCTACGCCCCGTACCGCCGCCTTCTGCGCGCCCTCCTCCGGCACGCGGGCGCCCTGCGCATCGACCATGTGATGGGCCTGTTCCGGCTCTGGTGGGTGCCGCAGGGACAGCCGCCCACCGAGGGCACGTACGTCCGCTACGACGCCGAGGCGATGCTCGCGATCCTGACCCTGGAGGCCTCGCGGGCCGGGGCCCTGGTGATCGGCGAGGACCTCGGCACCGTCGAGCCCGGTGTACGCGAGACGCTGCACGAGCGCGGGGTGCTCGGCACCTCGGTGCTGTGGTTCGAACGCGACTGGGACGGCGACGGGAAGCCCCTGCCCCCCGAGCGCTGGCGCCCCGACTGCCTGGCCACCGCCACCACCCACGACCTGCCGCCCACCGCCTCCCGGCTCACCGGCGACCACGTCGAACTCCGCGACCGGCTCGGCCTGCTCACGGGCTCACTGGAGGACGAGCGGACCGCGGCCACGGCGGACACGGGGGAGTGGCTGGCGCTGCTCGCCCGCCTCGGACTGCTGCACGGGGCGGGCGACGCGGGTTCGGCGGTGTCGGAGGAGGCCGAGATCCAGGCCGTGCACCGCTTCCTGCTGCGCACCCCGGCCCGCATGATCGGCGTGTGGCTCCCGGACACGGTCGGGGACCGGCGACCGCAGAACCTGCCGGGCACGTGGGACCAGTACCCGAACTGGCGGCTGCCCATCGCCGACGCGGAAGGCCGCCCGGTGACCCTGGAGGAGCTGGCGGCCTCGCCCCGGCTGTACGCGCTGATCGACGTGCTGCGGGGACGGTCCGGGGATCGCGGCGGACGCGATGGCCGCGGACGCGATGGCCGCGCGAGCGATGACCAGGGGAGCGATGACCAGGGTGACGGCGGGAGTGCGCGTGGGCGTGATGGTGGGAGTGTGCGCGGGCGTGACGGAGGCGGGTGAGCGGGCCTGACCGGGGCGGGTGAGTGCGGGTGAGCGGGCGTGACCGGGGCAGGTGAGCGGGCGTCCGGGCGGGGGTGCGGCCTCCGTACGGCACCCCGGGCGCGCGACTCATTCAGGTGTTCGCTACGTTTGCACCGTGGACAAGAAGAACGCCCTGCGCGCCGGCGCCCTGGCTTCCGGTACGACGCTGATGATGCTGCTCATGTCGTCCCCCGCGCTCGCGCTGACCCGCGACGACGGTGACGACCCCGGCAAGGGCCTGAGCGTGATCGAAACGCTCGGCCTCTACGTCGTGACGCCGATCGTCCTGTTCCTGGTCATCGCGGGCCTCGTGATGGTCCTGGACAAGTCCGACAAGCAGCCGAAGCGGACCTGATTCCGGCTCGCTTCCTGGAGCCCCGGCCGCGCGCCGAGGCCTGAATCCTTCTCGATCGAGGGAGTCCGCGCACCCACCGGGTGCGGGGACTCCCTCGACGTGTTTTCGCAGTCCCCCGATTTTCGGAGTCCCCCGACGCGTTCTCGGGGGAGTCTCTTCGGGGCCCGTCACGGATGCGGCGCCGTGAGATACCGCTGCACCGTCGGCGCCAGCCACGCCACGACCTCCTCGCGGGGCAGCGCGACGGCGGGCGGGAATCGCAGGACGTAGCGGGCCATCGCCATGCCCAGCACCTGTGAGGAGGTCAGCGCGGCCCGGGCCGGTGCCTGCTCCGGGTCGGGGCACACGCGCAGCGCGACCGGCATGAGCTGGTCCCGGAAGATGGCCTGCATGCGCGCGGCGCCGTCCGGATTGGTCACGCCGACCCGGAGCAGCACGGTGAGGACCTCGTTCTCCTCCCAGAGGTCGAGGAAGTGGCCCACCAGGGTGCGGCCCACCTCGTGCGGGTCCAGCCCGTCCGGGTCCGGCAGTCGCAGGTCGACGTCGAGGACCGCGGCGAACAGTCCCTCCTTCGAGCCGTAGTACCGCATCACCATCGACGGATCGATCCGCGCGTCCTTGGCGATCGAGCGGATCGTGGCGCGCTCGTAGCCGTCGGCGGCGAAGCGTTCGCGCGCGGCGGTGAGGATCGCGGTGCGGGTGGTGTCCGAGCGGCGGGCCGCGGGGGCCGCGGCGGGTGCGGGGAATTCCTTGGCAGACATGCCAACAATCGTAGGCCAACAGTTGTTGACAGTCCAGAGCGGGCTCTCTATGTTGGTAAACAAGCGTTGGCCAACAAATGTCGACCAACGGGCGTTGGCATCAGGAGGCTGCCATGAACGACAAGACGAACGGCAAGGTGAACGGCACCACCGCGCCCCGGAACGTGATCGTCGTCGGCGCCGGCCCCACCGGCCTTCTGCTGGCCGGGGACCTCGCCGCCGCCGGTGTCCCCGTCACCCTCGTCGAGAAGCGCCCGCACGGGATCAGCAACCTCTCCCGTGCCTTCGTCCTGCACGCCCGCACCCTGGAGCAGCTCGACGCCCGCGGTCTCGCCGACGAGCTGGAGAGTCGCGGCCGGACCGTCGACCGCGTGCGCCTCTTCGACCGGCTCTCCGTCGCCCTCGATACGCTCCCCTCCCGCTTCAACCACCTGCTCGTGATCCCGCAGTACGAGGTGGAGCGGGCGTTGGAGCGGCGGGCGGTCGGGGCCGGGGTGCGGTTCGCGTACGAGACCGAGGTGACCGGCCTGCGCCAGGACGCGGCGGGCGTCACGCTCGAAGTCCGGGGTGCGGACGGGGAGGCGGGGGAGCTGGCGGCCGCGTACGTCGTCGGGGCGGACGGGATGCGCAGCGCGGTGCGTGAGGCGGTGGGGCTGCCGTTCCCCGGGAAGTCGGTCATCCGGTCCGTCGTCCTCGCCGACGTCCTGCTCGCCGAGGAGCCGGAGTCGATCCTCACCGCCAACGCCGTCGGCGACGCCTTCGCCTTCATGATCCCCTTCGGCGACGGCTACTACCGCGTGATCGGCTGGCACCGCGGCCGCGACGTCCCCGACAGCGCGCCGCTCGAACTCGACGAGGTCAAGGAGATCGTCCGGTTCTCCCTCGGCCGTGACTACGGCATGCACGACGCCCGCTGGATGTCCCGCTTCCACAGCGACGAGCGCCAGGCGCCCGCGTACCGGGTCGGGCGGGTCTTCCTCGCCGGTGACGCCGCCCATGTCCACGCCCCGGCCGGCGGGCAGGGCATGAACACCGGCCTCCAGGACGCGGCGAACCTCAGCTGGAAGCTCGCGCTGGTCGTCAACGGCCATGCGGACACGGGCTTGTTGGACACCTACCAGGCCGAGCGTCACCCCGTCGGCAAGGCGGTGCTGCGCAGCAGCGGCGGGATCGTCCGGCTCGCGATGGCCAAGCACCCCTGGACGCTGGCGCTGCGCTCCGCGTTCATCGCGGTCCTCAACGGCGTCGGCCCCGTGGGCCGCAAGGCGGCGGGCCAGATCACCGGCATCGGCTTCGCCTACCGGGCCCCGCGCGGCTCTCACGCCCTCGTCGGCACCCGGGTCCCTGATGTCGCGCTGAAGGACGGCCGCCTCTACGAGGCCCTGCGTGGCGGCCGGTTCGTCCTCGTCGCACCGGCGGCGGCCGTCCGGGCGTACGGCCTGGACGACCTCAAGGGTCGCAAGGACCGTCTCGCGGTGGAGAGTTGGGCGAGTGGCCGGCGTACGACCCTGCTGGTGCGGCCCGACGGATACGTGGCCTGGGCCGCCGAATCCCCCGACGCGGCGACCGTCGAGCGGGCGTTGGCGGCGGCGCTGGGCGGGGATCCGTCTTCGAACTGATCCTGCCCGGAGCGGGAATGACGCGAGGGTGACCGCCGCTTCGTGGAAGTGCCGGCATCTCGACACCGCGTCCGGTGCGGTATGTCACCGTGTGCGACGTTGAGTTGAACATGACCGATGGTAACGGTTTACGGTGATTGCGACCACGCGTTCGACACGATGCGTGACGGCGAGGGCGGGGTCGTCCTCGTGAGCAAGGACGGGAAGACGGTGGTTCCGACGAATTACAGGTACCGGCCGTGAGTGCGTTCCGGATGTACCTGAGAGTGGTCAGCGAGTCCCTGCAACCGGAGGAGATCTCCGTGCGGCTGGGGACCGGGCCCGACGAGGCGACCGCGATCGGCAGCCGCAGGCGCCCCCAGTCGCCGCCGCGCGCGCATGCGACCTGGATCCGGCACGTCTCGGCCGCGGGCGGGCCCGGGCGGCCTGAGGATCTCGAACCGGTGGTCCTCGGCTGGGGGCCGGAGTTCGCCGCGGCCCTGGGACGGCTGGCCGGCTCCGGAGACGCCGAC
Organism: Streptomyces olivochromogenes; assembly: GCF_001514115.1. Lineage (GTDB taxonomy): Bacteria > Actinomycetota > Actinomycetes > Streptomycetales > Streptomycetaceae > Streptomyces > Streptomyces olivochromogenes. The sequence goes on along the minus strand of NZ_KQ948456.1, from coordinate 415,489 downwards.
GTCTCCCTGGTGGTCGTCCAGGAGCTCACCGATCCCGAGGACCCGCTGCAGAAGGGCATCTTCCTGGGCGCGGCCCTGCTGGCCTGGCTGGCCGAGGCCGGGGCGTCGCTGGACATCGATCAGTACGTGTACTACGACTGCGACGCCCAGCGGGGCGACGGCGACCCCGGCCAGTAGCGCTTCGTCAGGTTCTGCCGCCACTGGTCGATGTCTGGGCTTTCGGGTCGAGCCGCCCGACGCCGAGGACGGCCTGGGCGGCGGCACATGCCTGGATCTCAACCCGTGGGTTGAGGCGGAAACCCACCCTCGGCTCCACCCTGGAGCCGAGGTGGTTCCGCGTCGTGAAGCGCAAGCTCATGGGCATGACGACGACCGATTACGTGATCTCCGCGTCCCTCATCCTCCTCGTGATCCCGCAGATCCGAGGAGTCCGGCAGACGCTGCACAACACGCTGCTGCCGCTCGTGGCCGTCGCCGCCGCGGCCGCCTACTACCTCAAGTCCTTCCCGACCCAGGGGCACGACCTCGGACTCGACATCGCCGGTGTCGTCGCCGGCGCGGTGCTGGGCGTCGCCTGCGGCGCGGCCACCCGGCTGAGCCGCGCCTCGGACGGGATCGCGTTCGCCCGCGCCGGGGCACTCGCCGCGCTCCTGTGGATCGTCGGCATGGCCTCGCGCGCCGGATTCGAGTACTGGTCCACTCATGGCGGTTCCGGGAGCCTGGCGCGGTTCAGCCAGGACAACCTGATCACCGGTGCCGCCGCCTGGACCGCCGCGCTGCTGCTGATGGCACTGGCTCAGGTCCTGGGCAGGCTCGCCGTGATACGTGTCAGGTCGAGCCGGGTCGCCATGGCGGGCTGAGGCCCTCAGGGCCAGGCTCGGCCCGCCCGGCCGAGACCCTAGGCGCCGGTGCCCATCAGCAACTCGCGCAACAGGGCGGCCAGTTGACCGGCCCGTTCCTCGTCGAGGTGGGCCAGGGCCTCCGTCTGGACGGCGAGCCCCGCGCCGACGGCCTCGTCGATGAGCCGCAGCCCCTTGTCCGTGAGCGTCACCTGGAGTCCGCGCCGGTCGTGCGGGTCGGGGGAGCGCCGTAGCAGCCCCGCGCGTTCCAGCTTGTCCAGGCGCCCGGTCATTCCGCCGGTGGTGAGCATGAGCGTCGCCGAGAGCTGCCGGGGCGAGAGGGTGTACGGGTCGTCCGAGCGACGCAGGGTCGCGAGCACGTCGAACTCCCCGCGCGAGATCCCGTAGGGCGCGTACGCCTTCTCCATTCGGTCGCCCATCGTGCGGGCGAGCCGGAAGACGCGGCCGAAGACCTCCATCGCGGCGGTGTCGAGGTCCGGCCGGACGGTGGCCCACTGCTCGATGATCGCGTCGACGGGGTCCTGGGGCGTCTTCATGGGGGCGAGTATCTGCCGAGGGGTCGATTGCCTGCAAGAAAGTAGCTGACGAGGAAGTAGCTGGCGAGGGAGTTGCTTGGAGGCGAGTTGTTCAATGAGAAGTAGCTTGACTGGAAGTGGCTTACAGCTAAGCTACTTTCCATTGACCTACTTTGGAATCGGGTGCCCCCATGGCCGCGAACGTGAACCGTCCCGCCCTCATAGCCCTGACCGCACTGGCCCCCATCTCCTGGGGCAGCACCTACGCCGTCGCCACGGAGTTCCTCCCCGCCGACCGCCCCCTGTTCACCGGGGTGATGCGAGCCCTGCCCGCCGGGCTGTTGCTCCTCGCGCTGGCCCGGGTGCTGCCGCGCGGCGCCTGGTGGGGGAAGGCGGCGGTGCTGGGCGCGCTGAACATCGGCGCCTTCTTTCCGCTGCTGTTCCTCTCCGCGTACCGGCTGCCCGGCGGCATGGCGGCGGTCGTCGGCTCGGTCGGGCCGCTGTTCGTCGCGGGCCTCGCGGCGCTGCTGCTCGGTGACCGCCCGACCCTGCGGACGCTGCTCACCGGTATCGCCGCGGCCCTCGGTGTCAGCCTCGTCGTGCTGAAGGCGGCGGGCGCGCTGGACGCGGTGGGGGTCCTCGCGGCGCTCACCGCGACCGCGTCGATGTCCACCGGCACGGTGCTCACCAAGCGGTGGGGCCGGCCGGACGGGGTCGGTCCGTTGGCGCTCACCGCCTGGCAGTTGACGGCGGGCGGGCTGCTGATCGTTCCGGTCGCCCTCCTGGTCGAGGGCGCGCCGCCCGCGCTGGACGGCCGGGCGGTCGGTGGATACCTCTACCTCGCGTTGGCGAACACGGCGGTGGCGTACTGGCTCTGGTTCCGGGGCATCGGCCGGCTCAGCGCCACCCAGGTCACCTTCCTCGGCCCGCTGTCGCCGCTGACGGCGGCCGTCATCGGCTGGGCGGCACTGGGGCAGTCGCTGACGCCGGTGCAGGTGGCGGGGATGGTGCTGGCGTTCGGGGCGACGGTGTTCGGCCAGGTCGGGCCGCGTGGCGGGCGCCCGGCTCCCGCTGGATCGTTCAGTCCTTCTGAAAGAAATGGTCGAAAAGATTCGATGGACGTGACGATTCCCGCCTTGCGACGGTAGTCGGGCTCCGGGGACGCGGTCCCCGGTCGGCCCCGACCACCGAAAGGCAAGGGACATACGTGGCAGTCCTGGACCGGACACGCACACGCACGCACGGCGCCGCGGAGCTCGGGATCGTCCTGGCAGGGGTCGCCACCGTGGTCTGGTCCGGCAGCTTCGTCGTCTCGCGCGCGCTGCACGACAGCGTGCCGCCGGTGCAGCAGGCGCTGTGGCGCTGGGTGATCGCGTCGGCGGCGGTCACCCGTTCGCGGGGCGCGAGGCCGAGGCGGCGGAGGCGTACGAGCTGCTCGGCGCGGGCGTCGTGATGCGTGAACTCGCCGGTGACCGCCCGCACCGCCATGTGGTGGCGGCGGTGCGGCGCGGGGCGGAGGAGGGCGCGGCGGTGGGGCGGGTGCTGGAGGCTTTGCGGGAGGCGGCTGCGGGGCTGGGGGAGCGGCGATAACGTCACGTCGTCCGCGCGTGACGTAATTGCCCCGATGCCCCGATGCCCCGATGCCCCGATGCCCCGATGCCCCGATGCTCGGATTTCTGGAGGTTCCTGTGGTCGACGCCGTGTGTCCTGGCTGCGGGAAGCCGCTGGCCGGGCGGAGCGGGCGCAAGGGGCGGACTTCCGTGTACTGCTCGGCCGCCTGTCGGCAGAGGGCGTACCGGGAGCGGCGGGCGGCGCCCCCGGACACCGCCCAGGGGCTCATCGAGGAGGTCGGGCGGCAGGTCCGTGAGCTGGTCCCGGCGCCGCCCGCCGTCTTCTACTCCGGGGTGAGCGAGCTGGCCACCTCCGTGGGACGGTTGCGGCGCATCGCCCGGACGGCCCGCGACTCGGCAGATCCTGGTACGGAGGAGCCCGTCATGGACGAGCCCGGCGCGGCAGATTTCGTCACGACCGGCCCCGTTACGGAAGTGGCCCTCGCGGAGAGCGACTTCGCCGCGCTCGTCGAGTCGTACCGGCGCGAACTGCGCGTGCACTGCTACCGGATGTCGGGCTCGTACGACGATGCCGAGGACCTCGTGCAGGAGACGTTCCTGCGGGCCTGGCGGGCCCGGGACGGGTTCGCGGGGCGGGCGAGCGTACGGACGTGGCTGTACCGGATCGCCACCAACGCCTGCCTGGACTTCCAGCGGCGCACGGCGCGCCGCCCGCAGCGCTACGAGCCGCTGCCCGGGATGAACCACGGCGGCGCCGAGCCCCCGGCCCGCGTCACCTGGCTCCAGCCCTACCCCGACGACGACCTGCCCTCCACCGAGGAGCAGCCCGACGCGCTCGCCGTCTCCCGGGAGACCACGGAGCTCGTCTTCCTCGCCGCGATCCAGCATCTGCCGCCCCGCCAGCGCGCCGTCCTCGTCCTGCGCGACGTCCTGGGGCTGGCCGCCGCGGAGACCGCCGCGGTACTGGACATGACCGTCGCCTCGGTCAACAGCGCGCTGCAACGGGCCCGGCCCACCCTGCGCGACCACCTGCCCCGCCGCCGCGCCGACTGGACCGCGGAGGCGGACGTCCGCGAGCGCGAGATCCTGGCGCGTTACATGGCCGCCGCCGAACGCCTCGACCTCACCGAGGTCGCCACCCTGCTCAGCGAGGACATCACGCTCACCATGCCGCCGAACCCGTTCTGGTTCGTCGGCCGCGAGGCGCTCGTCGAGTTCCTGTCCGTCAGCCTCGACCCCGCCTCCCCGATGTTCCTCGGCCACTGGCGCCACCTGCCCGCCCGCGCCAACGGGCAGCTCGCCGCCGGGGGGTACGTCCGGCGCCCGGGTACGACCGTCTACCGCGCGCAGGTCCTCGACGTCCTCCGTATCGAGGGCGACCGGATCGTGGAGATCACCTCCTTCGAGCCGCATCTCTTCCCGGCGTTCGGACTGCCGCTGCGGCTGCCCGCCGACCGATGAGTGAGAGGCGGCGCGTACGTCTGCATGACCGACTCGTACGGCCGACTCGTACGGGCCGCTCCGACGACCCACCTCACGGAGGTTCACCATGCTGCTCACCGACAAGACCGCGGTCATCTACGGCGCCGGCGGATCCATCGGCGGCGCCGTCGCCCGTACCTTCGCCCGCGAGGGTGCCCACGTGCACCTCGTGGGGCGTACGGCGGCGACGCTCGACGCGGTGGCCAAGGACATCGAGGCGGAGGGCGGCCACGCCGGGACGGCGGTCGTCGACGCGCTCGACGAGGCGGCGGTCGAGGCGCACATCGCGTCGCTGGACGCCGTCGACATCTCCTTCAACCTCGTCACCCGTGGTGACGTGCAGGGTGCCTCGCTGCTCGACATGCCCGTCGACGACTTCGTACGCCCGGTCGTCACCGGTATCCGCGCCAACGTCGTCACCGCCCGCGCCGCCGCCCGCCGTATGGCCGAGCGGGGCTCCGGCGTGGTTCTCACGCTCAACAGCGGTTCGGCGCACGGCAGTCCGATGATGGGCGGAACGGGCCCGGCCGACGCGGCGATCGACACGCTGGTACGCAACCTGGCGATGGAACTGGGGCCGCGCGGGGTGCGGGCCGTGGGCCTGTGGGCGGCCGGCGTGCCCGAGACACTGACCCGCGAGAAGCTCGCCGCGGTCGACAGCGCCATGGCCCTCGACGAGAACGCACTCCAGGGCCTGCTCGCCAACCTGGCCGGAATGCGTATGACCCGCCGCAACCCCACCCTCCCCGAGATCGCCGCGACCGCCGCCTTCCTCGCCTCCGACCACGCGGGCGGCATCACCGGCACCTTCGTCAACGTCACCGGCGGGATGTTCCCGGGCTAGGACGACCGGCTGGGACGAGCGGCCAGGAGGACCGGCTAGGACGACCGACGGCCGCGGTGGTCGCGCCACCACGTGCGGGCCCACAGCACATGCACCCCGCCGAGCGCGACCACGACGGCCGTCGCGTCGAGGCGCACGGCGGCGGAGTGGCCGGGGCCCAGGTGCGCCACCGCGCGGGCGAACAGCGTGATGTCCGCGGGCAGGGTGACGGTCGCGAGGAAGGCGAGACACAGCGTGGTGCCGACGACGAGCACCACGCTGTACACGCGCACCGCCCGCCGTTCGTGGGCGGGGAGTTCGAGACTGGGGTCCGGGGCGGTGGTACGGCGCAGTGCCCGCCGTGCCGCGTACTTCGTGTACGCCACCCCGTCCCCGTACAGATCGCGGCAGCGCGTCAGGTCCTGGAGCACGAAGTACAGGTCCGTACGCATGAAGACCATGAGCTGGAAGGGGAGGGGGAGCAGGGCGAGCAGGGCGACGGCGGCCAGGATCCGGCGCGGGGTGCCGTGCGTGGCGCCCGCGGCGAGGGCGGCCAGGGAGGCGACGGTGAGGTTGGTCGCGATCCCGGCGAGGTAGGCGGTCAACCGGTGGCGGCGCGGGGCGAGTTCGATGCCGCTGATGTCCGTCTGCATGACCAGGAACTGCAGGCGCGTGCCGAGCCGCATCCGGCCGGGCACGCCGGTCGCCCGGGCGGTCACCAGGTGCGCGCACTCGTGGAGAAGCAGGAGCGTCCAGCCGAAGCCCGCGCCGAGCGCGATCACCGCGCTGCCGTGGGGGCTCCAGAGGAGGGTGCGGTAACTGAAGGGAACGGGTGGGCGGGTGAGCAGGGTGGTGGTGATCAGCAGGGCGATGAGGACGGGCAGGGCCGGACTGAGCACCCAGCGCACATGGCGGGGCCTGATCCGGGCGAGCGTCGGCTTCGGCGGGGGTGGCGAGGCCACCTCCCGTCCGTCCACCTCGGCGACGAACCCCAGGTCCACCAGCGCCTCGACGAAATCGGGTACGTCGATGTCGTCGCCGGTGGTCTCCCGCAGCCGTTCCTCGACCTCGGCGGTGCTCAGCCCCTGCCCGAGCAGGTCCAGCGCCTGCTTGCCGACCTCGGGCAGCGCGACGAACCGGCCCGTCGCCAGCCGGCCGACGATCCACTCGTCGCCGTCGGGGCGGGAGTCGAGGGTGTGCAGGCGCACGCGGCTCACGCGCGTTCCCCGGCCGCGCCGGTGGCTCCGCCCGCGCCGGTGGCCCCGTCGACAGGTCCGTCGCCGCACACCGGGCAGTCGGGCCGCCGGGGGGATCTCTGCAGCACCGGGTCGCCGGGCAGCATCAGGTTCATCCCGAAACGGAAGCCGGGGTCGAGCGCCGGGACGCCGGTCAGCAGGGCCAGGGCCGCGTGGGCGAGCAGTCCGCCGGACAGGCCCGCGGTGACCGCGGTCGCGGGGTTCCACGGCAGGTGCGGGGAGGCGACCCCGTCGTCCTGGCCGGGCGCCAGGCGCAGCTCGCGGCGGGCCACCTCACCGGCTCGCAGACACTCCCAGCAGGCACCCCGGCCGGGTACGTGGACCCCGGCCGTCACCAGGGGGCCGCGGTAGCCGGCGTCGACCCAGGGCAGGTCCGCGGCCAGACAGACACGGTTCGCCCAGCGGCGGATGTCGTCGGGACGGTCGGCGGCGAGGACGAGAAGGTCGTACGAGCCCCGCGACGGGTACGGGACTTCGGGTGCCCCGGCCTGTTTCGGATCGTTCGGGGCTTGGGGTGGTGCGGCCTGATTCGGTTCGTTCGGGGCTTGGGGCGTCCCGGCCCGTTTCGGTTCGCTCTGGGCTTCGGGTGCCCCGGTCCGTATCAGCTCCGCCAGGTCCGCCGGGTGTCGTATCTCCCGGCGCTCCCCGGTCACCGTCACGTCCGAGTTCAGCGCCCGCAGGGTGGCGAGCGCGGCCGTCACCTTCGGGCGGCCGAGGTCGGACTCGCGGAAGAGGGGCTGGCGGTTGAGGTTGGACAGCTCCACCACGTCCGGGTCCACGCAGTGCAGACGGCCGACCCCGGAGGCGACCAGGCTCTGCGCGGCGTACCCGCCCGTGCCGCCGACGCCGACCAGCAGCACCCGGGCCCGGCGCAGCCGGAGCTGGGCGTCCCAGGGGCTTGTGCGGGGTCCGAGGTCCATCCAGCGCAGCAGCGGCACCCCCCGGCTGTAGCGCAGCCGTTCCCGCTCGGACACCGGCACGGGCGCCGCCGCGTCCTCCACGAACCCGGCGTCGAGCAGGTCCGCCATCGCCTGCCGGGCGTCCTCGGCCGTGAGGTCGGGAAGTTCGGGATGCGCCCTCAGCACCTCGCCGACCACCGCCGACGGCTCCCGCGTTCCGTCCATCGTCTCGACCAGCGTCCAGACCCAGCCCTGCGGGTCCTCGATCTCGGCGCCGATGCCGTGGATGACGCTGCCGATGCGGACGTTGCCGTCGATCGTGCGGTACGGCCGGTGCTCGGGCTTGATCCGGGGCCTGCGGAGCGTGTCGACCGGCACCGTCACCAGGACCCCTTCCCGTTACAGGTACATGCCTTGACACTCTGGTCCCCCGAGTCGAGCCTTGACAAGACGCGGTCGGCGATCGCGCCCGCAACGCTCAACGTCCCTATTGACGAGAGGAGTTGGGGTGCCCACCAAGATTGTGATCCGCCCGTTGGACAAGAAGGAGACCACGGGCGACAGCAGCGGAGGCAACGGCGGCTGATCCGTTTCGCCGGACAGGTACTCGGCCACCGCAGAGCCCACACAGAGAGGGGGCCACATGGCCGCCAAGATCGTGATCCGTCCGCTGGACAAGAAGGAGACCACCGGGGACAGCAACGCGAACGGCACCTGACCGGAGCCCGGCATGCGGGGAACCCCGTATCCCACCCTCGGCGAGCTGCTGCGACGCGCTCGCGCGGCGGTGGCGGCACGGCCCGGTGCACTGCGGTTGCGTGCCGTCGGGACCTCGCGTGCCGGCCGGCCGCTGTGGCTGCTGTCGGCCGGACACGGCCCCCGGCACATCCTCACGGTCGCCGGCGCGCACGCCAACGAACCGGTGGGCGGGGTCACTTCGCTCTCCCTGGCCGAGAGGTTCGCGCGGGAGCCGGCGCTGCTCCAGGAGTCCGGCTGCACCTGGAACTTCCTGCTCTGCCTCGACCCCGACGGCGCGAGCCTCGCGGGGCGCTGGCTGACCGGGATGCCCGGCGAGCGGATGCCCGGCGAGGGGCTGCCCGGCGAGGGACGCGTCGCCGAGGCCTCGCCGACCCTCCGGGGTTACTACCGGCGCTTCTACCGGCCCGCCTTCGCCGCGCAGCCCGAGTTTCCGCCCGTCGCGAGTGACCCGCGTCCGGTGATGCCGGAGTCCGAGGCGCTGGTGCGGCTCATCGACGAACTACGCCCGGTCGTGCAGTTCTCGCTCCACGGCGTCGAAGTGGGCGGATCCTTTCTGCAGTTGACTCGCGCGGTGCCGGGGGCGGCGGCCGCCTACCGTCGGATCGCGGCGGACCTCGGCATTCCCCTGGAACACCGGCCGTTCGACGGCATGGGATGGCTGGCCGAGAGCCCGGGCGTGCTCGTCCTGCCGGACAGCAGCCCCACCGAGGAACGGGACCCCTCCGGCTTCACCTCCCAGGCGACCTGGCTGTACGCGATGCGGCACGGAACCGTGTCGGCGGTCGTCGAGGCGCCCTTCTGGAGCGTGGCGGGCGTCAGCGATCCACGGCCCGTCGCCGAGCCCCGGCGCGAGGTCGCGGAGGCGAGCGAGATCCTTCTCGGCCGGGCCAAACAACTGGAGGCGGTGGTGGGGGAGCTGGGACCCAGGTCACCGCAGACCCCCGACCAGATCGCCCACTTCACCGCCGCCCGTGAGCTCATGGACATCGGCCCCGGAGTCGTGGACACCTGGAACTCCGCCGAACTCGCCACCACCGTGGGCAACGCCGTCTCCCTCGGCGTCGCCGCCCGGCGCATCCCGCTGCGCGCGGCGGCCATGATGCGGCAGGCCCTGGGCGGCGCCCCCGCGCTGGACACCCTCGTGGAGGCCTGGGCCCGTGAACTGGCGAGCACCTTCGACGCCCGCTGGGTCCCCGTGACCGACCAGACCGAGCTCCAGACCCGCACGATGCTCGCACTCGCCCGCGCCCTGGTGTGACCCCGGGCGCCCCCACGCGCCCACACGCACGCACGCGCGCGCTCATGCGAAAGGGGGCTCCCGGCACGACGCCGGGAGCCCCCACTCACGTACGACCGACTACGCGGACGCCGCCGCCGCGTCCGCCGCCTGGGCCTTCAGCGCGCGCTCGATCCCGGAGCGGGACTCCGAGATCAGGCGCCGCAGGGCCGGGGCGGGCTCGGCCGAGGCCAGCCACGCGTCCGTCTTGGCGAGGGTCTCCTCGGAGACCTGGACGGACGGGTAGAGACCGACCACGATCTGCTGGGCGATCTCGTGCGAACGCGCGTCCCAGATGTCCTTCACCACGGAGAAGTACTTGTCCGTGAACGGGGCGAGCAGTTCGCGCTGGTCGGTCTGCGCGAAGCCGCCGATCACCGCTTCCTGCACGGCGTTCGGGAGCTTGTCGGACTCGACGACCGCGGCCCAGGCCTCCGCCTTCGCCTCCTCGGTGGGACGCGAGGCCCGCGCCGTCTCCGCGTGCCGCTCACCGGCCGCCGTCTTGTCGCGCTCCGCCTCGGCGCCGATCTCCGCCTCGTCGTAGCGCCCGACCGCCGCGAGCCGCTGGACGAACGCCCAGCGCAGCTCGGTGTCGACGGCGAGGCCCTCGATGGTCTCCCGGTCCTCCAGCAGGCCCTCCAGAAGGTCCAGCTGCTCCGGCGTACGGGCGGTCGTCGCGAAGGCACGCGCCCAGGCGAGCTGGTGGTCGCCGCCGGGCTCGGCGGCGCGCAGGTGCGCGAGCGTCGCGTCCGTCCAGCGGGTCAGCAGCGCCTCGCGGGCCGTCGGGTCGGCGTACAGCTCGATCGCCAGCTTCACCTGGCGCTGCAGCGACTGCACGACACCGATGTCGGACTCCTTGCCGATGCCCGACAGGACCAGGGACAGGTAGTCGCGGGTGGCGAGCTCACCGTCGCGGGTCATGTCCCAGGCCGAGGCCCAGCACAGGGCACGGGGCAGGGACGACTCGAAGTCGCCGAGGTGCTCGGTGACGAAGGCGAGCGAGTCCTCGTCGAGGCGGACCTTGGCGTACGACAGGTCGTCGTCGTTGAGCAGGAAGACCGCCGGGCGGCGCCCCCCGACCAGCTCCGGTACGGCCGTCAGCTCGCCGTCGACGTCCAGCTCGACGCGCTGGTCGCGCACCAGCCTGCCGCTGTCGTCGTCGAGGTTGTAGAGGCCGATCGCGATGCGGTGCGGGCGGAGGGTCGGCTCACCCTTGGCACCCTCCGGGAGCGCCGGAGCCTCCTGACGGATCGCGAAGGAGGTGATGACCCCGTTCGCGTCGGTCTCGATCTCCGGCCGCAGGATGTTGATGCCCGCGGTCTGGAGCCATTTCTCCGACCAGGTCTTCAGGTCGCGCCCGGAGGTCTCCTCCAGGGCGCCCAGCAGATCGCTCAGGCGCGTGTTGCCGTAGGCGTGCCGCTTGAAGTACGCCTGCACGCCCTTGAAGAACTCGTCCATGCCGACGTAGGCGACGAGCTGCTTCAGGACGCTCGCCCCCTTCGCGTACGTGATGCCGTCGAAGTTGACGAGGACGTCGTCCAGGTCGTTGATCTCGGCCATGATCGGGTGGGTGGAGGGCAGCTGGTCCTGCCGGTACGCCCACGTCTTCATGGAGTTGGCGAAGGTCGTCCAGGAGTGCGGCCAGCGCGACTGGGGGGCGTAGGCCTGGCAGGCCGCCTCGGCGTAGGTGGCGAACGACTCGTTCAGCCACAGGTCGTTCCACCACTCCATGGTGACCAGGTCGCCGAACCACATGTGGGCCAGCTCGTGCAGGATCGTGGCGGCCCGCAACTCGTACGCGGCGTCGGTCACCTTGGACCGGAACACGTACTGGTCGCGGATCGTCACCGCGCCCGCGTTCTCCATCGCGCCGGCGTTGAACTCCGGCACGAAGAGCTGGTCGTACTTCTTGAACGGGTACGCGTAGTCGAACTTCTCCTGGAACCACTCGAAGCCCTGCCGGGTGACCTCGAAGATCGCGTCCGAGTCGAGGAACTCGGCGAGTGAGGGCCGACAGTAGATGCCGAGCGGCACGCTCTGTCCGTCCTTCTCGTACACGCTGTGCACGGAGTGGTACGGCCCGACGATCAGCGCGGTGATGTACGTGGAGATCCGCGGCGTCGGCTCGAAGACCCAGGTGTCGTCCTTGGGCTCGGGCGTCGGGGAGTTGGAGATCACGGTCCAGCCGCTGGGCGCCTTCACGGTGAACTGGAAGGTGGCCTTCAGGTCGGGCTGCTCGAAGCTCGCGAACACCCGGCGCGCGTCCGGGACCTCGAACTGGGTGTAGAGGTAGGCCTGCTGGTCGACGGGGTCGACGAAGCGGTGCAGGCCCTCACCGGTGTTGGTGTACGCGCAGTCGGACACGACACGCAGGACGTTGCGGCCCTCCAGGAGCCCCGGAAGCGCGATCCGCGAGTCTTTGAAGACCTCGGCGGGATCGAGAGGGTCCCCGTTCAGGGTCACCTCGTGAACGGCGGGAGCCACCAGGTCGATGAAGGTCTCCGAGCCGCTCTCCTCGACGTCGAAGCGCACCGTGGTAACGGACCGGTAGGTGCCGCCCTCCTGCGCGCCCGAGAGGTCGAGATCGATCTCGTACGAGTCAACGGTGAGCAGCTTCGCCCGCTGCTGCGCCTCTTCGCGGGTCAGGTTTGTGCCAGGCACGCGGTCATCTCCTCGTTATGTGACGGTTGCGCCATCCTTCCATGGGACCTGCACGGATGCGATGTCCGTTTCCCGCCGGTGCCAGGCACACGCGGGCGCGAGCCTGGAGACATGACGACGTACACGGCGGACGCGACGACGTACACGGCACGTTCCATCGACCCGGCGGTCCTGAAGGATCTCCGCACAGCTGACGATGCGGACCGTCCGATGGTTCCCTTCGCGGACGAGGAGGGCGGCGCGCCGCTGCGCTGCTGTCTGCGGCGCAGCGAACCCGGCGAGCGGATCGCCCTCGTTTCCTACGCGCCCCTGCGCCGCTGGGCCGCCGGGACGGGCGTCGACCCGGGCGCGTACGACGAACAGGGCCCGGTCTTCATCCACGCCGACGACTGCCCGGGCCCCGACCTGCGCGGCCACCCCTTCCCGGGCGCTCACCGCACGGTCCGCCGCTACTCCGCCGAGGGCCACATCCTGGGCGGCCGTCTGGTCGGGAACCCCGAGGCCTTCGACGACGCCTTCGACGAGGCCTTCGCCGACCCGGAGGTGGCGCTCGTCCACGTACGGGCCGTGGAGTACGGGTGCTTCCTCTACGAGGTGCGGCGGGCGTGAGAAGGGGCGGTCACCGTGCGGTGACCGCCCCCGGGGCACGTGGTGCGGGCGTCAGCCCCTGAGCTCCGTCAGCCCTTGAGTTCCGCCGCCACCAGCTCCGCGATCTGGACCGCGTTCAGTGCGGCACCCTTGCGGAGGTTGTCGTTGGAGACGAAGAGGGCGAGACCGTGCTCGGCCGTCTCGTCGGCGCGGATGCGGCCCACGTAGGACGCGTCCTTGCCGGCGGCCTCGAGCGGGTTCGGGATCTCCGAGAGGGTGACGCCCGGGGCGCCGGCCAGCAGCTCGGTCGCGCGCTCCACGCTCAGCGGACGCGCGAAGCGGGCGTTCACCTGGAGGGAGTGGCCGCTGAACACCGGGACGCGGACACAGGTGCCGGAGACCTTGAGGGCGGGGATCTCCAGGATCTTGCGGGACTCGTTGCGGAGCTTCTGCTCCTCGTCCGTCTCGTGCAGACCGTCGTCGACGATCGATCCCGCGAGCGGGAGCACGTTGAAGGCGATGGGGCGCTTGTAGACCCCCGGCTCGGGGAAGTCGACCGCGCCGCCGTCATGGGTCAGCTTGTCGGCGTCCGCGGCGACCTTCAGTACCTGGCCGTGCAGCTCGGCCACGCCCGCGAGGCCGGAGCCGGACACCGCCTGGTACGTCGCGACGACCAGCGCCTCGAGCCCCGCCTCCTCGTGCAGCGGCTTCAGGACCGGCATCGCGGCCATCGTCGTGCAGTTCGGGTTGGCGATGATGCCCTTGGGGCGGTCGGCGATCGCGTGCGGGTTCACCTCGGACACCACCAGGGGCACCTGCGGGTCCTTGCGCCACGCGGAGGAGTTGTCGATCACGACCGCGCCCTGCGCGGCGACCTTCTCGGCCAGCGCCCTGGAGGTCGCGCCGCCCGCGGAGAACAGCACGATGTCCAGGCCGGAGTAGTCCGCCGTAGCCGCGTCCTCCACCGTGACACCGTCGAGCACCGTCCCGGCCGAACGCGCCGAGGCGAACAGCCGCAGCTCCTCGACCGGGAACTTCCGCTCGACGAGGATCCTGCGCATGACTGTGCCGACCTGACCGGTGGCTCCGACGATTCCGACCCTCACGGCGACTCCCTTAGCGTGCGTTCTACGTGGTCCAGCGCTTCCATCATGCGTCTCACCCGTCCCCGCGTGTCCAATCCTTTGCCCGTGCCGCCCGAGGAATGGGACACGTCCGCCGTTCGGCATTCCTGCGGCATCCGAAAGAAAACCGTCCACCGGCCGCCGGAGACCGCAAGCCGTACGGCATGGGCGTCCTCACCGGCCCCGGCCCGGTGTGACGTACGACTCTTTTGCGTGCGGCCGAACGTTTTGGCCCGCACCGGCGTCGTAGAGGAAACGCGGGAGGGGAGAGGCGGAGTGCTGCGCAGAAAGGCACGCCGGGTCCAGGGGGCGGACGATCCCCTGGACGCGGCCCAGGAACGCCGGGTGCGGGCGGTGCTCGCGCTCGGTGGCGTACCGCAGGCGGACCTGCCGGACGGGGTGCAGCAGGTCCGCCTGCGGTTGCTGGAACGCGCGGCGAAGGGGGACGAGGCGCCGCGTGACGTGTCCGCGTGGGCGGCGGTCGTCGCCTCGAACCTGGCGATGGACTGGCACCGGGCCAAGCGGCGCCAGGAGCGGCTCGGTGAACGGCTGGCCTCGCTGCGGCAGCCCGCGGACGCCCGTGACGAGGACTCCAGCGTGCTCTCGCTCGCCGTGGCGCGGGGTTTGGACGAGCTGCCCGACGCCCAGCGCCAGGTCCTCGTCCTGCGCTTCTACGCCGATCTGTCCGTGCGCGGGATCGCCGAGGAGCTCGGCATCCCGGAGGGCACGGTCAAGAGCAGGCTGCACTCGGCGGTCCGCGCCCTGCGCGCCCGCCTGCACGAGGACGAGGTGGTGTGACGTGGCCGAGTATGAGGGAGTGGACGCGCTGTTGGCCGCGATCACTGACGAGGCTCTGCCCGAAGGGGCCGGCGACGACCCGGAGTTCATGGCCGAGCACCGGTCGGCGGTGGCCGATGTGGCGCTGCTGCGGGAGCAGTTGGCGGTCATCGGGGACGCGCTGGCGGACCGTGAGGAGGAAGCGAAGCCGGTTCCGGTGCGGGCTCCCAGAAAGCGCACCCGCCGCCCCGAGGGCGCCCCCAGAAATCGCGGGCGCCGTCCCCTAGCTCTTGTGGTGGGCACCCTCGTCGTGGCCGCCGTGGCCGCGATGGTCGTCGGCATGGGCTGGATCCTCGCGCACAACGGGGCAGGCGTGTCGGAGACCAGCGGGGCCAAGGCGGCCGACAGCGGGAGCGCGGGCGACGGGGCCTCGCTCAGCGCCCCCGGCTATCTGGCCTGCGCCCGGCTCGTCGCGGAGGGCACGGTCGCCGACGTCGAGCCGCTCCCCGGCACCACGGAGAACCGGATCACCCTGCACGTGGACCGCTACTACAAGCCCGAGAAGGGGAAGGCCGAGGTCGTCCTCGTCCTGGACGAGGAGGTGGCTCCCCGGCCGCGCGAGGGCGAGCGGGTACTCGTCGCCCTCCAGGACGATCCGGCGACACCGACCGGCTGGACCACGGGGGAGAAGGCCATCGCCGACGAACGGGCGTGGATCGTGAAGGCGCTGCCCGCGTCCCGCACCCTCACGTGCCCGTGAAAAAGGCACGTGCCCGTGAAAAAGGCACGTGCCGGTGAAGAAGGCACGTGCCCGTGAAGAAGGGCGGGCGCCCGTTTCCGGACGCCCGCCCCTCGTAGGTCAGCCGGTTGTTACGGCGTGACCTTCTCGATCTTCACGCTGCCGAGGCCGGCGGCCGTGCCGCGGGCGTTCACCAGCTGGACCTGGCCGAAGAACTCGCGTCCCTCGGGGGCCGGCGCGGCCGCGGTGACCTCGCCGGACACCGTCGCCGTACCGCCCGTGGCGAGCTTCACCGGCGTCGACTCGTCGACCTTGACCGAGCCGAGCGCGGAGGAGAAGAACACGTCACGGTAGTCGTACGCGGTCGAGCCCGACGGGACCGAGTAGCCCACGACCTCGATGGTGTACGTACCGGCGGCGGGGTTGGGGATGGAGACCGCCTCCTCCGAGTCGCCGTCCGCGGACTGCGCGACCTGCTTGCCGGCGGAGTCGTACACCGTCAGGTCCAGGTCGGCGGCCGTGTCCGAGACGTTGCCGATGGCGACGTCGAGCGACGCGGCGCCGGCCGGCACCTCGACCGTGCTGGTCTGGGTGGCACCGCCCGCGATGGTCGGCCGGGCCGTCTTCGAGGAGCCGAGCGGGCCGCCCTTCAGGGTGCCGTCCAGCGCCGCGAAACCGTTCGTCACCTTCCAGGAGGCGGTGACCGGCGTGCCGACCTTGGCCTCGGGGATCGTCACCACGGCCGGGTCGAAGGCCGCGCCGAGCACGGTGGCCTCCAGCTTGTACGGGTTGTCGAGCAGCGGCGAGGTGCGGCGCGCCTCGACCTCGACCTCCCAGACACCGGGCTGCGGGTCCGCGTACGAACGCACGTCGGGCTTGCAGCCGTTGGTGTTCGGGTAGTTGCTGTAGCAGTACGGCGTGCCGGTGTCCTCGACCGGGACACCGTAGGGGTGGATGGAGATGAACCGGGTCTGGCTCAGGTCCTTCAGCCCGCCGATCGCGACCTCCAGCGCCTTCGCGCCCTCGGGCACGGTCAGGAAGTACGACTTCGTGCTGTTGCGCTGCACCGAACTCGACGCGGAGTAGCTGTACTTGAGCGGCGTGGAGACCACGACCGTCGTCAGGATCTGCTTGTCGAGGCCCTCGGTGCGCGGGTCGTCGACCTCGAGGATCGCGCTCTTGATGCCGGCCGAGGAGGCCTTCGCGGCGACCTTGACGGTGACCGGCTTGTTCAGTTCGAGCTTGACCTCGTCGGAGCCGACGATCCGGAAGGTGCCACCGGCGTTGTTCTCGAAGTGCAGCTCGTGGCGGATCGCCTTGTCCGGGCCGGACGTACGCGTGATGGTGATGTCGTACGACTTCTTCACGCCGACCTTGAGGCCGCCCTCGCGGTCGTAGAGGCCGGTGCCGAAGCCCGGGGTCTTCAGGGCGTAGTCGATCGCGGTGTCGACGGGGGCCTTGACGGTGTAGTCGTGGGCGGTCGCGTCGTCCTTGATCGACTTCCACGCGTCCACGATGTTGATGAGGCCCGCGCCCTCCTCGTACGCCTGCACACCCTTGATGTGGTCGGCGGTCGAGGTGAGGGCCGTGCGCAGCTTGGCGGGCGTCAGGGCGATGCCCTTCTGCTTGGCGGCGCTCAGCAGCAGCGCGGACGCGCCGGCGGCCTGCGGGGAGGCCATCGAGGTGCCCTGGAGCATCGAGTAGCCGGCCGGCAGGGAGTAGCCGGCCTGGGCGACCGGGGAGCCCGGCAGCCAGGTCTGCGTGGTGTTGATCGCGGCGCCGGGCGCGGTCAGCGTCGGCGTGAAGCCGCCGTCCTCACGCGGACCGCGCGAGGAGAACGGCATCATCGCGTACTTCTTCTCCACGACGGAGCCGTAGTTGGCGGCCCAGGTGTCCTTGGAGATGGACGCGCCGACCGAGATGACCTTGTCGGCCAGGCCGGGGTCGCCGATGGTGTTGGCGCCGGGGCCGGAGTTACCCGCGGAGATCACCAGCTGGACACCGTAGGTGTCGATGAGACGCGTGTAGAGCTCGGAGCGCGCGTTGTTGCCGTCGTTCAGCGCGGGCAGGCCGCCGATGGACATGTTCACGATGTCGACGCCGTGGTTGACGACGAGGTCGATCATGCCCTCGGTGAGCGCGACGTTGGTGCAACTCGGGCCGAACACGCAGGCGCGCGACGAGACGATCTTCGCGCCGGGGGCGGCGCCGTTCATCTTGCCGCCGAACAGGCCGTTCGCGGAGGTGATGCCGGCGACGTGCGTGCCGTGCTCGCTCGCGATCAGACCGATGTTGACGAAGTCGGCCTTCTTGCCGACCCAGTCGCCCCCGTAGGGGTCCATCGGCACGTCCTTGCGGATCTGCACGACGAACGGCTGGCTCTCGACGACGTCGGTGGCCGGGTTGTCGGTCCCGAAGTGACCGATCTGGTAGCCGTCCTTGTACGGCTTCATCGCGGTGTCGTCGCTGAAGTCGTGGTTGTTGTTCACGTCGACGGTGACGGTGCCGGCCGCCGGGTCGTACAGGACGCCCCACGCGTCGGTGGTGTCGCCGTCACGGTTCACGTCGCCCGCGGCGTCGCCGCCCGCGGTCGCGGACTCCCGGAACGTGCTGATCTCGTACGAGCCCGCCGGGGACGTCCAGCTCTGGCCGCCGTAGGTGAAGGTGGGCCCGGAGACCGCGCTGACCATGGGCCGCCAGCTCAGGTCGTTGTCGAGGATCGGGTCGGTCGAGGTGACCCAGTCGACGATCTTGCGCTCGCCGGTGGTGGTCTTCTGCAGCGCCGGGTGGCTCAGGTCCACGCCGGAGTCGAGGATGCCGATGGTGACACCACGGCCGTCCGCCTTCGGGTTCTTCTTCACGAAGTCGACGGCGCCCGTCTCGAAGGACGGGTTGTACGGGTTCTCGGCGGGGGTGTTCTTGTCGGGCGCGGCGTAGGTCTTCGTGGCCTTCGAAGAGGCGCCCTTGGCCGTGTCGGCGCTCGGCGTCGGGTCGTCGAGCGCGATGTCCTGGCGCAGGTCGATGCCGTGCACCGAGGTCAGCTTGGAGGCGGCGGCGATGGCCGCGTCGGCCTTGGCGGTCGGGACCGTGGCCCGGACGTAACCGACCTTGTCGTACGTCTGGCCGACGGACCCGCCCTTGACCGCGTCCATCTCCTTGGCGACCTGTTCGGTCTGCCCGGGAGCGGTGGCGATCATCATCGTGACGTTCTTGGCGCCGTCGGCCTTGGCGTCGGCGAGGAGGTCCGCGTCGTCCGAACCGAGCTTGGCGCTCGCGGACTTGGTGCCCGGATCGGGTGTGGCGGCTGCGTGGTCCGCGGAGAAGGCCATGGGTATCGGCCCGGCCGCGGAGAGTGCGGCCACCAGGCCTGCGGCCACGGCGATGCGGGCCACGCGTCTCGCGCCCGATATCGGTGCGCGCTGAGGGTCGGTCATCAGCATCCCTTGTAGGTAAAGGAACGAGCGTGGAGTGACCGGTCCCGACGTTCCGCGGGACGCGATCACATCAGTCCGGTATGTGGACCCGGATGACCGCTCAGCTTTACCTAAGGGGCAGTTGTTTGGGGAGAGTTGACCGGGGCGGGATGGAGCCATGGCGTACTTCCGCCATACGTCACGACGGCCAAAGCCCAATATGACAGGACATCGACAAGCATCGTCGACCAGTCCATGGCCGCCCGTCGGCCGCTCCCGGCCGTTCAGGCCTCCCGCGAGCGCGCGTAGTGGCGGGACGCCTTCGCGCGGTTACCGCAGGCCGCCATCGAGCACCAGCGGCGGGTGCCGTTCCGTGAGGTGTCGAAGAAATGCAGGATGCAGGTGTCGTGGGCGCAGCGGCGGATGCGGTCGGGAGCGGTGGTGAGCAGTCCGAGGTAGTCGCGGGCGGCGAGCCAGGCGGGCCCCCAGGACGGGTCGCCGAACTCCGCTTCCTCGCCGGGTCCCTGGCCGGTCAGCGTCAGGCGGACCCGGCCGTGCGCGAGGACGGCGTCGATCCGGGCGGCGGCTTCCTCCAGGGTGCCGTCGACGGCCGAGCGCAGGGCGTCGCGGGCTTCCCGTACATGCAGCAGCACGGCGTCGTCGGCAGGGAAGTCCAGTCCGTTCGCCGCCAGCCACACCGCCAGGCCCTCGGTGTCCGTGAGCAGGTCCTGCGTCACTCCCTCGCGGTTCCAGCGGGTGTTGAGCAGGTCGAGCGAGACCGGCTCCCCGGTGAGCGGGCGGGGATCGGCGGTGGTGGACATGAGGGGCTCCCTTCAGTGCTAACCGCTCAAGAGTAAGTCACTGGTTGACGCTCCCCACTCTAACCCTTAATCTCGATAACAGGGGTTAGCCCTTCTGTGGGGCGGCCGACGACAGACGGGACCGTCATGACCTTGCGCACCGGCCACATCGGCCTGAACGTCACCGACCTCGACCGCTCGCTCGCCTTCTACCGCGACGTCCTCGGCTTCGGAGTGATCGGCGAGGGCAAGGAGGAGGAGCGGCGGTACGCGTTCCTCGGCTCCCTCGCCGGAGACGGCCGCCCGGTGCTCACCCTCTGGCAGCAGGCGCAGGGCTCGTACGACAAGACCCGCGCCGGCCTGCACCACCTCGCCCTCGAAGTGGACTCGGCCGACCGGGTCAGGGAGTACGAGACGGCCCTGCGCGACTACGGCGTCGAGTTCGCGTACGAGGGCGTGGTCGCCCACCGTGAGGGCTCGGCGTCCGGCGGCATCTTCTTCCACGACCCCGACGGCACCCGCCTCGAGATCTACGCGCCGAGCGGGGCACAGGGCGCCCCGGTGCCGTCCGCCACCGCCCCCACCTGCGGTTTCTTCTAGGGGCTGTGGAGAGCGGAGCGCGTCATGACGTACCACCGCGGCTCGCGGGCCGTACAGGAACGGGTGGGTGTGCGCGAGGTCGCCGACCATGTGGGGCGGTCCGTCGGACAGGGCATCCGCCCCGTGGCCGCCGCCTTCCTCGAACTCCAGCCGATGCTGGTGCTGGGCGCGGCCGACCCGGTGGGCGGAGCGGTGTGGGCCTCGCTGCTCACCGGCGAGCCCGGGTTCGTACGGGCGACGGGTGTCCGGCAGATCTCGGTCACGGGCGGCGGTCTGCGCGGGAGCGACCCACTGGCGCGGGCGCTCGCCACCCCGGGCACCTCCGTCGGCACGATCGCGCTCGACCCGCGCACCCGCCGCCGCATGCGCCTCAACGGCCGGGCCCGCCCGACCCCCCGCGGCTTCGCCGTCGAGGCCGACCAGGTCTTCTCCAACTGCCCGAAGTACCTGCAGAAGAGGGAGTCGTACGAGAAGGCCGAGCGTCCGCCCGGCACCCCCCGCCGGTCCGCCGAACTCTCGCCAGGGCAGCGGCGGTTCGTCGAGTCCGCCGACACCTTCTTCCTGGCCACCGTCCACGCGCACGGCGCCGACGCCAGCCACCGGGGCGGCAACCCCGGTTTCGTCCACGTCACCTCACCGCACGAGCTGCGTTGGCGCGACTACCCCGGCAACTCCATGTTCCTGACCCTCGGCAACCTGGAGACGGACCCGCGAGCGGGGCTGCTCTTCCTGGACTGGGCGGCGGGGACGGTGCTGCAACTGACGGGCACGGCACGCACGGAATACGCGGCCGACGGGGAGCGCATGGTCGGCTTCACCGCCACCGAGGTCGTTGAGACACCTGCCGCCAGCCCGATCCGCTGGTCGCCGCCGGAGTACTCACCGGCCAACCCGTCCCTGCCGTAGGCGACTTGCCGAGCCCCCGTGTCGTAACGTCTGGGCATGCCGAAGCAGTTGCGGGTGGCGGCCTACGCCGTATGCGTGCGGGACGGGCGGATGCTGCTGGCCCGCTGGGTCGCGGGTGACGGAAGCAGGCGGTGGACCCTGCCCGGCGGCGGCATGGACCACGGCGAGGACCCCTACGACACGGTCATCCGCGAGGCCGAGGAGGAGACGGGCTACGCCGTCGAGCCCCTCGCGCTGCTCGGCGTCGACTCCGTACTGCGTTCGCACCCGCGCCGACTCGGCTCGCCCAACGACTTCCACGCCCTGCGGATCGTCTACGAGGCCCGCGTGACCGGCGGCGAACTGCGCCACGAGACGAACGGCTCCACCGACATGGCGGCCTGGCACCCGCTCGACGAGGTACCCGCCCTCGACCGGGTCGCGCTGGTCGACGTCGGACTGCGGCTGTGGCGGGAACGGCCGCCCCTCGGCCGCGTCGGCTCCGAAGAGGCGGGGGAGTAGACGCCGGGGAGCAGCCGCGGGGGAGCGGTGGCGGGGAACTGGTCCCCTACCCCGGAAAATGAACACGGAGTGACCGCGTCCCGGCCGTTCGGAGAGGGGTCGTGGACGCGCAGGGTGTTCCAAGATCCACGTACGGTGATCGGCGTCGGCCGTTGCCGCCTCGTTAACGTCCAGGTCACCCCCGGTGCCAACGATCCAGTATGAGCGGGGAGTTACCGCAACGAGCCCCCCGCGACCACTGCCGACGCGTTCGCACTCGGGGAGATCGCGCCATGTCGCGCATACGCTCTGTCGCCACTTCCGCCGCCATGAACCGCCGTACCCTGCTCGCCGCCACCGGGGCGGTGACCCTCTCCGCGGGCATCGGCTACGCCCTGCGGCCCGACTCCGAGGCGCACGCCGCCACCACCGGCACCGGTGAGTCCGCCGTCGCCGTGTCACTCCCCCACTCTCGGCTTCGCTCGAGCGGGGGGACCCCCATGGCGCCCGCCGCCCCCCTCGCTCCCTACGAGCGCGGCACCACCCTGGAGAGCGTGGCCGCGCCGCGCTCCGGCTCGGGCGACTACCGGCGGCTCGGGGACGGCCCCGCCTGGAAGCGGGTCGTTCGCGGCGACCTGGCCGCGGCCAAGTCGGGCCGGGCCGACCGGCGCACCGCGCTCGCCGCGTTCGTGCAGTTCACCGACCTGCACCTGATCGACGTCCAGCACCCGCTGCGGCTCGAGTACCTGCGCACCGGCGCCGCGAACGCCTGGCGTCCGCACGAGTCGCTGACCGTGGCCGGCGCCGTCTCGCTCGTCGAGCGGGTCAACGCGCTGCGGGGCGCCCCCGTCACCGGCTCCCCGCTGCACTTCGTCATGACCACCGGGGACAACACGGACAACAACTCCAAGACGGAGCTGGACTGGTTCCTGAAGGTCATGAGCGGCGGCCGGATCAGCCCCAACAGCGGCGACCCGCGCCACTACGAGGGCGTCCAGAACAGCGGCCTCAAGCTGTACTGGCAGCCGGACGCGGCCCTGCGCGACGCCGACAAGCAGCGCGGCTTCCCGCACCTGCACGGCTTCCTCGCGGCCGCCATCCGTGAGCTGCGCAGCCCCGGCCTCGGCCTGCCCTGGTACTCCACGGTCGGCAACCACGACGCGCTGCCGCTGGGCTGCTACCGGCACGGGGACTCCTTCCTCGCCGAGTTCGCCGTCGGCGGCAAGAAGCTGATGACGCTGCCCGCCTCGGCGAGCGTCGCCCTGCGCGCCGCCATCAAGAACGACAAGGACCCCAAGGGCCTCCAGCTCAGGGACCTCCTCAAGACGCACGCGCGGCAGCTGCGCTCGGTCACCCCCGACGAGTCGCGCGCCCCCTTCACGCCCGCCGAGTACCTCAAGGCGCACCTCGACCCCGCGCACACCGGCCCCGGCCCGATCGGCCACGGCTACTCACAGGCCAACCTCACCGCGGGCACCCAGTACTACGCCTTCCGCATCTCCGACGACATCATCGGCATCAGCATCGACACCACCGACCCGGGCGGCCACTACATGGGCTCCATCGGGACGACCCAGCTGCGCTGGCTGGACAAGACGCTGAGCGACAACAAGGACTCGTACGCCATCGTCTTCAGCCACCACACCAGCAAGTCGATGACCAACCGCCGCACCGACCCCGCGCACCCGACCGACAAGCGCCACGGCGGCGAGGACGTGGTCGCCACGCTCGCCAAGCACCGCAACGTGCTGGCCTGGGTGAACGGCCACACCCACAAGAACGAGATCATCGCGCACTCCGCGCCGAACCACGGCTCCTTCTGGGAGATCAACACCGCCTCCCACGTCGACTTCCCGCACCTCGCCCGCATCATCGAGGTCGTCGACAACAAGGACGGCACGCTCTCCCTCTTCACCACCCTCATCGAGTCCGCGGCCCCGCACCGCACGGACTTCTCCGACCTCAGCCAGACCGGCCTCGCGGCCCTCTACCGCGAGCTCGCCTTCAACGCCCCGGGCCGCAGCACCGAACTGGCCGGCGCCTCGCGGGACCGCAACACGGAGCTCGTACTGAAGAAGGCCTGAGGAAGCCCGAAGAACGGCCGAAACCCACTCAACTGGCGTACAGGCGGGCAACCTTCACATCGGTCCGCCGAGTCCCTCCCCCCGACCAGGGTTCACCGGTGAAGGGGGAACGACATGTCAGTGCGTACGGGACTGGTGGCGGCGACGGCGGTGGCGCTCGCGGCCGCACTGGCGGGGCCCGCGGTGGCGGCTCCCGCCGGGGCCGGCCACCACGGCGCGACCCGCGCCGCCATGGACGCCGCGGTGAAGGACGGCGTGCCGGGCGTGACGGCGACGGCGCGGGACACCGGCGGCACGTGGTCGGCCACGGCGGGCGTGGGCGACGTGCGGACGCTCGCGCCGCGCGGCACGGCCGACCACTACCGCGTGGGCAGCATCACGAAGACGTTCGTGTCGACGGTGCTGTTGCAACTGGAGGCGGAGCGCCGGCTGTCGCTGGACGACAAGGTGGAGAAGTGGCTCCCGGGCGTGGTCCGGGGCCATGGCCACGACGGACGCCGGATCACCGTCCGTCAGCTCCTCAACCACACCAGCGGCATCTTCAACTACACGGCGGACGACGACTTCGCCCGCACGTACTTCCTGAAGGACGGCTTTCTCGAACACCGCTACGACACGAAGACCCCCGAGCAGCTCGTGGCCATCGCGATGACCCACGAACCGCTCTTCGCGCCGGGCACGTCCTGGAGCTACTCCAACACCAACTACGTGCTGGCCGGCATGGTGATCGAGAAGGTCACCGGCCACTCCTACGCCGCGGAGATCCGCCGCCGCGTCATCGAACCGCTCGGCCTGCGCGCCACCTCCGTCCCCGGCACCAGGACGACGCTCCCACGGCCCAGCGGCCACGCGTACTCGAAACTGTCCCGGGCGACGACGGGCCCGACGTACGACGTGACGCGGCTCAACCCCTCCCTGGCCTCCTCCGCCGGGGAGATGATCTCCGACTCCGCCGACCTGAACCGCTTCTACTCGGCCCTGCTGGGCGGCCGGCTCCTTCCGCCGAAGCAGCTGAAGGAGATGAAGACCACGGTGAAGGCCGACGAGATCCCGGGCGCCCGCTACGGCCTGGGTCTCATCGACCGCAAGCTCGGCTGCGGGGTTCATGTGTGGGGCCACGACGGCGGCATCCACGGCTCGACGTCCTCCGCCGTGACGACGGCGGACGGCCGCCACTCCCTGGCCTTCAACTTCAACGGGGACTGGTCGGGGGACAGCGATGCGGTGATCGAGGGGGAGTTCTGCGGCAAGTAGGCCCCTGAACGGCCTCCTTGACACAGGTCCGGGCCCGAGGCTCCCCGCGGGCGCACGCACGAGGAGGGGCCGCCGGATCACCGGCGGCCCCTCCTCTCCCCTCCTGGTACCGCCCCGGTCCGTCACTACCGGGGCAGGACCACGACATACGCCGCCGGATCCCGGTCGTTCGCCGCCATCAGCGCGGTGCGGACCACCGCCGCCTGCTGCTCCATCGCGGTGCGCAGCTTGCGCGGGGTGACGTGGACGACCGTGATGCCCAGCCGCTCAAGGTGCTCGCGCTTGCGGGCGTACTCCGACCAGAGGGCGTCGTCTTCCTGCCGATGTCCGGGCCGGGGCGCCCGGGTGTCCAGCTCCAGGGCCACCGCCTGCTCGGGCCAGTACGCGTCGAGGCCGCCCAGGTGGGGCCCGCCCGGCAGGCGCAGGTCGACGTTCCAGACCGGATCGGGCAGGCCGTACTCCCGCACCATCCGGTAGAGCCGGTCCTCCGCGATCGCCCGGCCCTCCGCCAGCAGCGAGTCCACCGCGTCCACCACGTGCGGCCGGCTCAGCAGCCGTGCCTGCGTCAACTCACGCACCACCGCGGCCGGTTCGCAGTGCCCGGCGCGCACCGCCTCCGTCAGCAGCCGCCGTACCGCGCCCGCGTCCGACAACTCCGCCACCGCGTCGGCGAGGGCGCGCGGCACCGGGGCGACCGGGACACCCGTGAGGTACGAGGGGGCGGGCAGCGAAGGTGTACGGACGATGTGGGCGCAGCCGTGCGAGCGCAGCCGGCGCAGCCGGTGGACCAGGACGTCGATCTTGTCGAGCGAGGTCAGCGGGGGCGCCGAGGTGAACCCGTGCAGGGTCAGCGCCGCCAGGCCCGTGATCAGCGCGTCCGTGTACGGGCGCGGGGCGTGCGGCTCCTCGGCGCCCGGCTGGACGGGGATGCCCGGCGCCGACTCACTTACGGGGGTGCGGCCCGCGAACAGCAGGACGGCGTGCAGGCGTTCCTCGGAGGTGGGCGGCCCCGGGTGGAGGAGGAAGACGCCGGGGAGGATCTGCTGCCAGGGGCCGCCCGGCCGGCACTGCTCGGCGGTGTCGGCGGCCGTGACGCCGTGGGTGCGCAGCTGGGCGGCGGTCAGGACCCGCCGCTGCGTGTGGGACAGGTGACGGAGGGGGCGGGGGGACAGTGGGGTGTTGTGGTTCATGACCGGGGGTTTCCCGCGCCCGATCCGTCCCCTAACCGCTGTTACACGCCCGTCGACAAATCCGGACAAGCTCGTCCTAAAGTACGGGCGTTCGACTGCCGAAAGGCGCTGGTCCGGATCGGGGTTACGGGGCCCGGTGCGCGGGTTCGGTAACGGGGCTCCGGGCGGCCGCACGGGCGGCCCGGAGCCCCGTCACTTCCCGACCGGTCCCGCTACGAGCCCGCCGCCGTGTCGCACGCCTGCCCCCGCAGGGTGCGCGCCAGGTCGTCCCGTGCCTCCAGGACCAGACGGCGCAGGGCCGGTGCCGCGTCCTCGTGGGCGGTGAGCCAGGTGTCCGTCGCGTCCAGGGTCTCCTGGGAGTCCCGCAGGGACGGGAACAGGCCCTTGACCACGTCCATGCCGATCTGGATGGACCGCTCGGCCCAGACGCGCTCGATGGCCGCGAAGTACTTCGCGGCGTAGGGAGCCAGCAGCTCCCGCTGGGAGGGCTGCGCGACGCCCGCGATGGTCGCCTCGACCAGCGCGTTGGACAGCGCGTCCGACTCGACGACCTGCGCCCAGGCCTGGGCCTTGACCGCCGCCGAGGGGCGGGCGGCGAGGCAGCGGACCTGGTGGCGCTTGCCGGAGGCCGTGTCGTCGCGGGCCAGTTCGGCCGCGAGCAGGGAATCGTCGGCGACGCCGTGCGCGGCCAGCGGCTCCAGGAACGCCCAGCGCAGCTCCTGGTCGACGTCCAGGCCGTCGACCTTGGCGGTGCCCTCGAGGAGGTGCAGCAGCAGGTGCAGATCGGCCTGATCGGAGGCGACCGTCGCGAAGAAACGGGCCCAGGTCAGCTGGTGCTGGCTGCCGGGCTCGGCGAGCCGCAGCTCCTTCAGGGCGCCTTGGGCGAGCAGCCGGCCGCCCTCCGCACGCCAGTCGGGGGCCGCGTAGTGGACGAGCGCCGAGTGTGCCCAGGCGTGCAGCATCTGCAGGACGCCGATGTCGGACTCGCGGCCCGCGAAGCGCAGCACCAGGCCCACGAAGTCCCGGGCCGGCATCAGCGCGTCCCGGGTGAGGTTCCACAGCGCCGACCAGCACAGCGCGCGGGCGAGCGGGTCGGTGATGTCGCCGAGCTTCTCGCGCAGCGTGGCCAGCGAGTTCTCGTCGAAGCGGATCTTGCAGTACGTGAGGTCGTCGTCGTTGACGAGGACCAGCTCGGGGGCGTCCGCGCCGGCCAGCTCCTCGACCACCGTACGGGGGCCGACGACGTCGACCTCGGCGCGCGCGTACCGCACCAAAGAGCCGTTGACGTCCTCACGCCGGTACAGGCCCACCGCGACACGGTGCGGGCGCAGTTCGGGGTGCGACTCGGGGGCCTCCTGGAGCACGGCCAGCTCCGTGATGCGCCCCTCGGCGCTCAGGATCACCTGCGGGGTCAGGGAGTTCACCCCGGCCGTCTGGAGCCATGCCCGCGACCAGGCGGCCAGATCGCGCCCGCTGGTCTCCTCCAGCGCCGACAGCAGATCGCCGAGGCGCGTGTTGCCGTACGCGTTCCGCTTGAAGTAGCGGCGCGCGCCCTCCAGGAACGCGTCCTGGCCGACGTACGCGACGAGCTGCTTGAGCACGCTCGCCCCCTTCGCGTACGTGATCCCGTCGAAGTTGAGCTTGGCGTCCTGGAGGTCACGGATGTCGGCCGTGATGGGGTGGGTGGAGGGCAGCTGGTCGGCGCGGTACGCCCAGGCCTTGCGGCGGTTGGCGAAGGTGATCCAGCCGTTCTCGAAGCGGGTCGCCCCGACCAGCGCGAACGCGCCCATGAAGTCGGCGAAGGACTCCTTGAGCCACAGGTCGTCCCACCACTCCATGGTGACGAGGTCGCCGAACCACATGTGCGCCATCTCGTGCAGGATGACGTTGGCCCGGCCCTCGTACGACGCCTGCGTCACCTTGCCGCGGAAGATGAACTCCTCGCGGAAGGTGACGAGCCCCGGGTTCTCCATCGCGCCGAGGTTGTACTCGGGCACGAACGCCTGGTCGTACTTCCCGAAGGGGTAGGGGAAGTCGAAGTGGTCGTGGAAGAAGTCGAGCCCCTGCTTGGTCACCAGGAACACGTCGTCGGAGTCGAAGTGGGGCGCAAGCCCCTTGCGGCACATCGCGCCGAGCGGGATCTCCAGCGTCGTACCGTCGTCGAAGGTGCGCGTGTAGCTGTCCGTGACGTAGTGGTACGGGCCCGCCACGAACGCGGTGATGTACGTGGAGATCGGCTTGGTCTCGGCGAACCTCCACACACCGTCGGCGAGTTCACCGACGCCGTTGCTCCAGACCGTCCACCCCTGCGGGGCCCGCACCTCGAAACGGAAGGGGGCCTTGAGGTCCGGCTGCTCGAAGTTCGCGAAGACGCGCCGGGAGTCGGCGGGCTCGTACTGGGTGTAGAGGTAGACCTCGCCGTCCTCGGGGTCGACGAAGCGGTGCATGCCCTCGCCGGTGCGGGAGTAGGCGCACTGCGCGTCGACGACCAGCTCGTTGTCGGCCCGGAGGTCCTCAAGGCGGATGCGGGAGCCGTCGAAGACCTCGCCGGGGTCCAGGTCCTTGCCGTTGAGCGACACGGCGGTGACGCTCGGTGCGAGCAGATCGGCGAAGCTCGCGGCGCCGGGCTCCGCGCAGCGGAAGCGGATCGTGGTCACCGAGCGGAACGTGCGCGGCTCGGCCTCGATGTCGCCCAGGGCGGAGCGCAGGTCGAGGGAGACCTCGTACCCGTCCACGGACAGCAGCGCTGCCCGCTCCTGGGCCTCGTCGCGGGTCAGATTCTCACCGGGCACGGGCGGCACTCCTTCGGGGCGTCACGGAATGGACATGGGTACTGCGGAACGGATGTCCGGCATCCGACGGCGGACACGGCTGGACAGGAGCGATCCTGCCATGTGCCCCTGACGCGGGACACCCGGGAACGAGGTGGTGTCACCCGGGAATGAGGCGAGCGGCCTCCGGTGTTGCTGCGGGAAACACCGCTTTCCGAGGAGAACCATGCCCGAGACCGTCTCCACCAAGACCCCCGTAGATTTCTGGTTCGACCCGCTGTGCCCCTGGGCCTGGATGACCTCGCGCTGGGTGCTGGAAGTGGAGAAGGTCCGGGACATCGAGGTCCGCTGGCACATCATGAGCCTCGCGGTCCTTAACGAGGACAAGCTGGACCAGCTGCCCGAGGAGTACCGGGACATGCTCGCCACCAAGGCCTGGAAGCCGATCCGGGTGGTCACCGCCGCCTGGCAGAAGCACGGCGAGGACGTCCTCGGCCCGCTCTACACCGCGCTCGGCACCCGTATCCACAACCAGGGCGAGGGCGCGACGATCGAGGCGATCGCGGGCGCGCTCGAGGACGTCGGCCTCCCGGCCTCCCTGCTCGACTACGCCGACCAGGAGGACTTCGAGTTCGACGCCGAGCTGCGCGCCTCCCACAAGGAGGGCATCGACAAGGTCGGCCAGGAGGTCGGCACCCCGGTGATCGCGCTCCCCGGCGACGACGGCGAGCAGATCGCCTTCTTCGGCCCGGTCGTCACGCCCACCCCGCAGGGCGAGGCCGCGGCCAGGCTGTGGGACGGCACGCTGCTGGTCGCCTCGACCCCCGGCTTCTACGAGATCAAGCGGACCCGCACGAAGGGCCCGGACTTCAGCAACCTGTAGGGGTCACCAGGAGTCATTCCGGGTCGGGCATCTTCTGGGGCGGGTCGAACGGCTTGACCCTCAACGCCGTGCGGATGTTGCGGCAGTCGAAGTCGGTTCGCCCGCAGATCCAGTAGTCGTCCACATACGCGTTCGGCTTCTGGAGGTTCGCCAGCTTGCGGATGATGTCCCGCTCACGGTCGTCCCGGGGCTGGCGGTGCGGCTGGTAGGACCCACACGTGTAGCAGGGGTACGTCATTTCCCTCGGCATCCCGCAACGATGCCCCGGAAGCCCGCATACCGTAAGGCCCCGTGAGGCTCCTCTTCGCTCCTCACGGGGCCTTCGTGATACTGCCGAACAGACCCGGACGGAGGGCTTCCGCCGGAGCGCACACGCGAGCGTGCCCCGACCGGAATACTGGCGGGTCATGAGTACGACGAGCATGACCCACAGCGCCGTGAGTCCCTCAGCCTCAGTGAGTACGACCCTGCTGCTCGCCCGGCACGGCCGGACCGTCTGGCATGCCGAGAACCGCTACGCCGGAGTGAGCGACGTCCCCCTCGCCGACGAGGGCCGTGCCCAGGCCGAGGCGCTCGGCCGCTGGGTCGCCGCGCACCCCGTGGACGCCGTCTGGACGTCGACCCTCTCGCGCGCCGTCGCCACGGCCGAGCCCGCCTGCCGCGCCCTCGGTCTCACCGCGTACCGCGAACCCGCCCTGCGCGAATGCGACTTCGGGGTGGTGGAGGGCCATACCCTCGCCGAGTTCGAGGCCGAGAACCCGGCGAGGGCGAAGGCGTTCCGGGTCGACCCGGTGTCGTACCCCTTCCCGGAGGCGGAGGACCCGCGCACCGCCGCGGCCCGAGGGGCGGCCGTCCTGCGCCGGATCGCGGCCGCGCACCACGGCGAACGCGTCCTGGTCGTCGCCCACAACACGCTGCTCCGGCTGGTGCTCTGCTCACTGCTGTCCATCCCCCTGGGCGAGTACCGCAGGGTCCTGCCGCGGCTGCGCAACGCCGCGGTCACCGAACTCCGTATGACGGACGGGGCCGCCGCGCTGCTGTCGCTCAACGTGCCCTGCGCGTGACGCGGGCCGTGCACACGGGAGGGCCCCCGCGAGTCACGTCCTCGCGGGGGCCCTCCTTTTCTCCGCCTGCCACGTGAAAGGTGAGAAGACGATCACGAGCAGGACGTTTCATATCCGCCTCAGGGGGTCGGCAGCAACACGTTCGCGCGGGACCTGGCCGCCTCGTGACGCCGGGCCACGTCCTGCCAGTCGACGACCTGCCACATCGCGTCGATGAAGTCGACCTTCTGGTTGCGGTACTGGAGGTAGAAGGCGTGCTCCCAGGCGTCGAACACCAGGATCGGCACCGAGCCCTGCCCCACGTTGCCCTG
The DNA here is from genome assembly GCF_001514115.1 of Streptomyces olivochromogenes. GTDB lineage: Bacteria > Actinomycetota > Actinomycetes > Streptomycetales > Streptomycetaceae > Streptomyces > Streptomyces olivochromogenes. The sequence continues at coordinate 384,403 of NZ_KQ948456.1, read as the reverse complement.
GTGGTCGTAGATCTGCTCGACGACGAGGCGACCGCTGAGCGGCTCGTAGGCGAGGACGCCCCAGCCGGAGCCCTGGGTGGTCGCGGCGGCCTTCGTCAGCTGCGCCTTGAACCCGGCGAAGGAGCCGAACGACTCGGTGATCGCGTCCGCGAGCTCGCCCACACCGTCCACGGCGAGGGGCTCGCCGCCGCCGTTCCCGGTCATGTTCGTCCAGTAGATGCTGTGCAGGATGTGGCCGGAGAGATGGAAGGCCAGGTTCTTCTCCAGGCCGTTGACCGCTCCCCACGACTCCTTGTCACGCGCCTCGGCGAGCTGCTCCAGCGTGTCGTTGGCCCCCTTCACGTACGCCGCGTGGTGCTTGTCGTGGTGCAGCTCGATGATCTCGGGGCTGATCACGGGTGCGAGCGCGGCGTAGTCGTAGGGCAGCTCAGGGAGTGTGTAGACGGGCATGGCAGGGTCCCCTCCGGCCTCGTAAGACCTTATTGCACATAGGTTGCAAGTGCACGCTAGCAACAAAAAGACCCTCGCGCGTGTCGCACGAGGGTCTTTCGGGGGAGCGGGAACGGTCGGCGGACCGGGGTGCCGGAACGGTCAGCGGGCCGCGCGTGCCCGCTGCCAGGCGTATCCGACGGCAGCCAGGAACAGCGTCATCCCGCCCGTGGAATACAGCTGCACCCGGGTGTCCGGCTCCCGGGCCATCAGGACGAAGATCGCGGCCATGCCGGCCAGCGCCACCCAGGTCAGCGCCGGGAACAGCCACATCCGCACGACCAGCTTCTCCGGCGCCTCGCGCTCCACCCGGCGCCGCAGCAGCAGCTGGGAGACCGCGATGAAGATCCACACGACCAGGATCACCGCGCCGATCATGTTCAGCAGCCAGGGGAAGACGTCGTCCGGCCGCCAGTAGCTCAGCAGCACGCACACGAAGCCGAAGACGCAGGAGACGAGCACCGCGACGCGCGGGACCCCGGCCGAGACCCTGCCGAGGGCCTTCGGGCCCTGGCCGCGCTCCACCAGCGAGTAGGCGATGCGCGAGGAGCCGTAGATGTTGGCGTTCATCGCCGAGAGCAGCGCGACGAACACGACCACGTTCATCAGCTGACCGGCGCCGGGGATGCCCAGGTGGTCGAGGGCGGCGACGTACGGGCCCTTCTCGACGACCTCCTTCGAGTCCCAGGGGACCAGCGTGACGATGACCGCCATGGAGCCGATGTAGAAGAGCGCGATGCGCCACATCGCCGTACGGACGGCACGCGCGACGCCCTGGACCGGGTCCTGCGACTCGGCCGCAGCGATGGTGACCGTCTCCAGACCGCCGTACGCGAAGACCGACGCGAGCAGGCCGACGACCAGCCCCTCGCTGCCGTGCGGGAGGAAGCCGCCCTGGCCGGTGAGGTTCGCGGTGCCCGGGGAGTCCGTGCCGGGCAGTACGCCCGCGACGGCCAGCACGCCCAGCACCAGGAACAGGCTGATCGCGCCGACCTTCAGCGCGGCGAACCAGAACTCGAACTCGCCGAAGTTCTTCACGGCGGCGAGGTTCGCGACGCAGAAGACCACCATGAACAGGGCGACCCAGGCCCACTCGGGCGTACCCGGCAGCCAGCCGGTGACGATCTTCGCCGCCCCGATCCCCTCCAGCCCCACGGCCGTGCAGAGCAGCACCCAGAAGGACCACCCCGCGGTGAAGCCCGCCCACGGTCCGATCGCCCGCTCGGCGTGCGCCGAGAACGAGCCCGAGGACGGATACGCGGCGGACATCTCGCCGAGCATCCGCATCACCAGCATGACCAGCAGGCCGGAGACCGCGTACGCGATCACGATCGACGGTCCTGCGGCGGCGATCCCCGCGCCGGACCCCACGAACAGGCCGGCGCCGATCACGCCGCCGAGGGCGATCATCGACAGGTGGCGCTGCTTGAGGCCGTGGGACAGCGGGGTGTGTGCGTCGGGAGCGGTGGGTGGGGTGTCGAGGGTGGTGCGGGACATGAGAGCGGGTGGTCCCTTACGTGCGAGGGGAAAAAACGCCCACAGTCTGGGCAGCCTCTCCGCTCAGGGGGAGAGGCCGCCCACTATGCGGACACCCGCGGTACGGAGCGTGAGATTCCCTTTACTCGGCCACGCACGTCTGGCGCGTGTTACTCGGCCACGGACGTGTAGTGCGAGGCGTCGCCCTCGATCGAGTGGCTCTCCTTGCCCTCGATGCCGACCGGCACGTCACCGGCGACGGTCACCCGGTGCAGGCGGCGCGGCCGGCCGTCGTAGTTGTCGATCGCGTAGTGCTGGGTGATCCGGTTGTCGAACAGGACCAGCTGGTTCGGGGACCAGCGCCAGCGCAGGATGTTCTCCGGCCGGGTGACGTACGACTGGAACAGGTCGAGCAGCTTGCGGGACTCGCCCACCGACAGCCCGACGATCCGCTGCGCGAACCCGCCGATGAACAGCCCGCGCTCACCGGTCAGCGGGTGGACCCGGACGAAGGGATGGGCGGTACGGAACTTGATGGACGTGAACTGGGCGCGCTGGGCGGCCTGTTCCTCGTCGATCTGCTCGTCGGGCACCGCGTAGTCGTAGTCGTTGGTGTGCTCGGCCCACAGGGTGTCGGCGAGCGCGCGCAGCGGGGCGGGCAGGTCCCGGTAGGCGGCCGCCGAACTGGCGATCAGGGTCTCGCCGCCGTACGGCGGGACCGTGATGCTGCGCAGGGTGCTGGCCTGGGGCGGGTTGAGGACGAAGGTCACGTCGGTGTGCCAGTGGTTGGCGCGCCCGCGCTCACTGTCGACGGGGAGCACGTTCGGGGCGCCGTCGACGGCGGACACCGTCGGGTGGGCGGTGGTGAGGTCACCGAAGTGGCGGGCGAAGGCCTGCTGGCCCTCGTCGTCGAGGTGCACGTCGTCGAAGGCCAGGGCCTTGTGGACGTTGAGGGCCTCGCGGATCGCGGTGACCTGTTCCTCGTCGAGCGGCTTGGAGATGTCTACGCCGGAGACCCGGGCGCCTATGTTCGCGGTGACCTTGCTGATCTCGATGGACATGCGGGGTCCTTTCAGACGAGAGCGGGCTGGAGGTACTGGTTGGCGGGGCGGGGGAGGCCGTAGCGCTCCCGGAGGGTCCGGCGCGGTCCGTACTCCGTGCGGAGCAGGCCGCGGGCGCGCAGGATCGGGACGACGTGGTCGACGAAGAGACCGAGGCCGGAGGGAAGCACGGCGGGCATGATGTTGAAGCCGTCGGCGGCGCCGCGCGTGAACCACTCCTCGATGGCGTCCGCGACCTGCTCGGGCGTTCCGGCGAAGGTGAGGTGCCCGCGCCCGCCGCCCAGCCGCCCGATCAGCTGCCGTACGGTGAGCCGTTCGCGGCGGGCGAGTTCGACGACGAGGGTGTAGCGGCTCTTGGCGCCCTCGATGACGTCCTCGGGAGGCAGGTCCGCGGGGAGCTGGGCGTCCAGCTCCAGGGTTCCTGACTCCAGTTGCAGCAGGTGCTCCAGGCGGTCCACGCCGTGCGTGTACACGATGTGGTCCTCCAGGACCTGCTCGTTCGCCCGGGCCTCGGCCTCCGTCGAGCCGAGCACCGGGACGATGCCGGGCAGCACCTTGATGTGCTCGGGGTCCCGGCCGGCCGCCGCCGTACGGGACTTGAGGTCCGCGTAGAAGGCCTGCGCGTCGGCGAGGGTCTGCTGTGCGGTGAACACCGCCTCCGCGTAGCGCGCCGCGAACGTCTTGCCGTCCTCGCTCGACCCCGCCTGCACGAGCAGTGGGTAACCCTGCGGCGAGCGGGGCACGTTGAGAGCGCCCTGGACACTGAAGTACGTCCCCTGGTGGCGCGGCGGGTGGATCTTGGCGTCGTCGCCCCACACACCGGCCGCCTTGTCGGCGACGATCGCGTCGTCCTCCCAGCTGTCCCAGAGCTTGAGCGAGACGTCCAGGAACTCGGCGGCGCGCGCGTACCGTTCGGCGTGCGCGGGCTCGGCGTCGAGGCCGAAGTTGCGGGCGGCCTCCGCACCGGCCGTGGTGACGATGTTCCAGCCCGCCCGGCCGCCGCTGATGATGTCGAGAGAGGCGAACTTGCGGGCCAGGTTGTAGGGGGAGTTGTAGGACGTGGACGCCGTGGCGATCAGGCCGATGTGCTCGGTGGCCGTCGCCAGTGCGGTGAGCAGGGTGAGCGGCTCCAGGGCGCCGGCCGGACGTTGGGCCAGGTTGCTCCACAACTGGGGTCCGTCGGCCAGGAAGAGGGAGTCGAAGGTGCCGCGTTCGGCGATCCGGGCCAGCTCGACGTAGTGGGCGAGTTCGACGTGGGCGTACGGGTCGCTCTCCGGCAGCCGCCACGACGCCTCGTGGTGGCCGGTGTTCATCAGGAAGGCGTTCAGGTGAAGGTGGCGCGGGGTGCTCATTGGTGGTCCTCCGTGACGCCCAGGGCGGCGAGCAGCCGCTCGCGGTACTCGCCGAGGAGCGGATGGCGATACGAGCGGGGGTGCGGGGCTTCGATGGTCAGGTCGAGGCCGATCCGGCCCCGGTCGAGCACCAGGACGCGGTCGGCGAGCACGATCGCCTCGTCCACGTCGTGGGTGACGAGCAGCACGGAGGGCCGGTGGCGCTCCCACAGCTCGCGCAGCAGGACGTGCATCCGGATCCGGGTCAGCGCGTCCAGCGCGCCGAACGGCTCGTCGGCCAGCAGGAGTTCGGGCTCACGGACGAGTGAGCGGGCCAGGGCGGCGCGCTGGGCCTCGCCGCCGGACAGCTCGTTGGGCCAGGCGCGTTCGCGGCCTTTCAGGCCCACCTCGGCGAGGGCTTCGCGGCCCTTCTCGGCCGCGTCCTTGCCGTTGGTGCCGAGCAGCACGTTGTCGAGGACCCGCCGCCAGGGCAGCAGCCGGGAGTCCTGGAAGACGACCGACACCCGCTCCGGGGCGGTGAGCCGGCCGCTGCCGACGACCTCGTGGTCCAGGCCCGCGATGGCCCGCAGCAGCGTGCTCTTGCCGGAACCGCTGTGCCCGAGCAGGGCCGTGAACTGTCCGGCGGGCAGGTCGAGGTCGATGTCGTCGAGGACGGTACGGCCGTCGAACGACCGTGTGAGACCCCGGAGCTGGACGGCGGGGGCGGCGGTCAGCTGCTGAGTGTGCGGCGCCATGACAGCACCCTCCGTTCGACGAGACGGACCGCGCTGTCGGAGACCAGGCCGAAGACGCCGTAGATCAGCAGGCCGACCAGGATGACGTCCGACTGGCCGTAGTTCTGGGCCTGGAACATCAGGTAGCCGAGGCCGCTGGTGGCGTTGATCTGCTCCAGGACCACCAGGCTCAGCCAGGAGCCGGTCACCCCGAGCCGCAGCCCCACGAAGAAGCCGGGCAACGCGCCGGGGATCACGATCTGGCGGATGAACTGGAGCCTCGACAGCCCCTGGACCTCCGCGAGTTCGACGTAACGGTGGTCGATGCCGGACAGCGCGGCGTGCAGATTGAGGTAGATCGGGATGTAGACGACGATCGCGATGATGGCGATCTTGAAGGTCTCGCCGATGCCCAGCCAGAGGATGAACAGCGGGATGAGGCCCAGGGTCGGGATCGCCCGGTTGAGCTGCACGGTCCCGTCGATCAGCGCCTCGCCGATCCGGCTGAGCCCGGAGGCCAGTGCGAGGACGACGCCGGCGGTGAGGCCGAGGGCGAAGCCGTAGGCCGCGCGCTCCAGGGAGGTCAGCATGTCCGTGGGCAGCGTGCCGGCCGTCCACAGGTGGCCGGCGGTCCTCAGGACCGTCCAGGGCGCCGGGATCGCACCCGGGTCCAGCTGTCCGGCGGCGGAGGCGGCCGCCCACAGGGCGAGGAAGAGGGCGGGGCCGACGATCCGGGAGGCGGGCAGGCGTTTTCCGGGGGCGAGGCCGCGGCGCCGCCTGCGCCGTACGGCAGGCGTGTCCTCGGCGGCGGTCACCGGAACGGTGGTCGTGGTCGTCGTCATGGCCGTCACTTCCGGTACTCCGCCGGGACGGCCTTCGCCGCGATGCCCTCGAAGCGGCGGTCGAAGAGCGAGCCGACCTTGAACGCCTTCACGAAGCCGCCCTCGGCCAGCAGATCGGCGGTCTCCTGCTCCCACTTCACCGCCTCGTCCCAGCTCGGCGGGAACAGCGGCTTGTTGGCGAGCTCGGTGATCGACCGGGCCTGTGCGAGCGTGAGGTTCTGCGTCTTGACGTAGAACGCCTCGTTCCAGGCGTCCGGGTGCTCGTACGCCCCCACCTGCCCCTGCGCCCAGCGCGGGATGTACGCCGCGACGGCGGCCGCCTTCGCCGGGTCGGCCAGCACGGAGGTGGGCGCCCACAGCAGGTTGAGCAGGTCGACCACGTCGGTGGTGATCGCGCGGGCGCCCTTCGACCCGTACTGCTTGAGGTACGCCGGTGCCTGGCTGTTGGCGAGCGGGGCGATGTCGACCTGGCCCGACTGCAGGGCCGTGAAGAACTGGTTGCTGGTCAGCGGGACCAGCTTCACCTCGTCGTACGCGAGCCCGGCCTCCTTCAACGCCCGCAGCAGGACGACGCCCTGGGCCTGACCCTGGGAGAACGCCAGCTTCTTGCCCTTGAAGTCCGCGACGGTGTGGATGTCGCTGCCGGGCTTGGTCGCGAAGAGGTAGTTGGGCTTTCGGGTGACGTCGATCGCGACGATCTTGGCGTCGTAGCCCTGGTAGTGCGCCTGGATCGGCGGGATGCCCGCGTTGTTGGCGACGTCGAGGGACTTGGCGCGGAAGGCGTTGATGACATCGGGTCCGGCGCCGATGTTCACCCAGCTGGAGACGGTGAACGGCAGGTCGGTGAGGCCCGCGAGCTTGAACTGGAGCTGCTGGACGTTCTGGTACGAGGCGATCTTGAGGCTCGTACCGGAGGGGACCTTGGCGGACAGCGGGGCGGACAGGGACCCCTTGGACTTGCTGTCGGCGGCACTGGCCCCCGCGCAACCGCTCAGTCCGGCCGCGGCGGCCACGCCGAGCAGGGAGGACAGGAACAGCCGCCGGTCCACACCGGGCGAGAAAGGGGACGACGAAGAAGACAGTGGTGGCATGGGAGGACTCCGGGGATCCAAGTGGCGGAAATGCGCGCGCGGAATTCCGGGCAGGGGGAATTCACCAGGGGAAGGAAGTGGAAGAAGCGAAATACGCGCGCATGGGGAAGCGGGAGGCGCGCGCCGAAGGCGCGGCAGAAGAAACCGGGTGATCGTCGACGCGCCAACGCGTCAGCAGGTCACCACATCAACAGGTCGACACACCGCCCGGCCGACACACCGGCAGGTCAAGGGATCGACGCGGCAGTGACCCGGCGTCAGCAACAACGCGTGCGTGCGACCCGCATAAGGTCGACGACGCGGCACTTGGTCAGCGGAACCTGCACCCGCGAGCTGCTCATGAGAAGGATGCTCCTGTCCTTCGACGACCGCTGTCAACATTCCGAGTTTCTGAATTAATTCGTCCCCGGTGACAGGCTCAGCGGATCCCGGTAGACCACGTCGAGAGCCACCGATCCGCCCGCCACGGCGAGTACGGATTCCGGGAAACTGGTCGGCAGGACGGAGGCCGCCCGGTCCGTACCCACCTCCGCGCGCAGCGCCCCGAGGCAGTCCTCCCGATACACGGTCCCGACCTCCGCGACGACGACCGTGTCCGGGTTGAGCACGTCCAGCAGCAGCCGGGCCGCCCGCCCGACCGTCCGGGCCCGCTCCAGCAGCAGACGTACGGCGACGGGGTCGCCGTCGGCGGCGGCGCCGACCACGTGCATCGGGTCGGCGGTGGTGATGACCCCCTCCTCCCGCGCCCGTCGGCACAGTGTCCGCTCGCTCAACTCGGCCTGGAGGCAACCGGTCCGGCCGCAGTCGCACCGCTCCGAGCCGCCCGGCAACGGCAGATGGGCGATTGCTCCGGCCTGGGAGCGGGGACCGTGATGCACCTCGTCGTGGGTGGCGAAGGCGGCGTCCACCACGTTGCCGACGAACAGGTGCAGCACGCTGCGGCTGCCGCGCGCCCGCCCGAACAGCCGCTCCCCGTTGACCAACGCCCGCGCGTGCCCGTCCACATGGACCGGCAGCCCGATCGGCGTGCCGAGCGCGTCCCGGACGTCGACGTCACGCCAGCCGAGCAGCGCGTGCTCCACGATCGTCCCGGAGTCGCGGTCCACCCAGCCGCCGGCCGCGACGCCGACGCCGAGGGGGGTGCGGCAGGGGTGGTCGGTGAGCAGGGCGGCCAGCCCGGCGGCGGCGTTGGCGAGTACGCGGTCGGGCTCCGTGCCGTCGTCGTGGGCCAGCCGTCGCTCCGTGACGACCCGGCCGCGCAGGTCGAGCAGGGCGACGGTGGTGTACGGGACGGCCACGTGGACCCCGCCGACCACGAACCGGGAGTCGTCCAGGTGGATGGGGACGTGGGGACGTCCGACGCCGTTCGACTGCCGGGGCGTCGGAGCCTCCCTGATCAGACCGAGCGCGGTGAACCGGGCGCAGTAGTCGGTCACCGAGGCGGGGGAGAGGCCGGTCAGCCGGGCGACGGTGCTGCGGGCGACCGGACCGTGCTCCAGGACGGAGCGCAGGATGGCGCTGGCGCTGGTGCGGCGGCGGTCGTCGGCGGTGGCGCGGTGGGGTGTCGTGGGCGGGGAGGGGGCCAGGGCGGTACGAGGCATGGCGCTTCCTAGGGAGCGTGTCCGAAACGGTCGCGTCTCGGCGAGCCGGATGCGCTCCGCCCGCCCTACCCGGGGCGACAGGTGGCGGTGCCCTGGCGTCGCAGGTCGACATAGCGACGCGACACGAAGTTCTCAGCCTGGGCGACCATGCCCTGAAGGGTAGGTCTTACCCTCGATTCCGGCCAGAGGCGCCGTCCTTCGGCCGCCGGCCGACCCGGGGCTTTCAGGGGCGCGGGGAACTGCGCGAACGGCCCCCTCCGGGCCGCAGCCGAACGAGACGCCCGACGGGGTCCGGGGCGGAGCCCCGGAGGGATGGGACGGGCAGGGGCGGCGGGGGCGAATTGGCGGGACCCTACAGAGCGCGCTCGAAGCTCCCCCGGGACAAAACCATCCCACCTCAGTGACCAGCATCACGCCCCGATAGGTGTACGCGGCCTCTTTTGTAAGGGCTCCACCAAGTCCCGGATCCCCGCTTTGTCGATCGCACACGGTGATCCACCCGCCCCCCTGGGATAGCGTCACCGTGTCCCGACCCCCCGTCACCCGCCGGAGTCCCCATGAGCACCGCTGCCGCCACCCCCCGCCAAGGCATCCGCCCCGGCGAGGTCCTCGCCGACCTGCTCCCGGCCTCCCGCGTCAGGGACATCGCCCTCGTACTCGGCGGAGCCGCCCTCACCGGCCTCGCCGCCCAGATCTCCCTGCCCGTGCCGGGCTCCCCGGTCCCGGTGACCGGCCAGACCTTCGCCGCCCTCCTCGTCGGCACGGCCCTCGGCGCGGGCCGCGGCTTCCTCTCGCTCGCGCTCTACGCCCTCGTCGGCATGGCCGGCATGCCGTGGTTCGCCGACGGCGGCTCCGGCACCGCCGCCCCGTCCCTCGGCTACATCCTCGGCATGATGTTCGCCTCCGCCGCCGTGGGCGCCCTCGCCCGCCGCGGCGCCGACCGCTCGTTCCTGCGCACCGCGGGCACGATGCTGCTGGGCGAGGCGATCATCTACGCGGTCGGCCTCCCGTACCTGGCCGCCGCCACCGGCATGTCGCTGAGCGCGACCCTCGCGGCGGGGTTCACCCCGTTCCTGATCGGCGACGCCCTGAAGGCGGCGCTGGCGATGGGCGTCCTGCCCACCGCCTGGAAGTTCCTCAACCGCTGAGGCCGTAGTCCCCTCGCACGAGGTGCGCAGTCCCCTCGCAAGAGGCTCGCCGGGTCGTACTCCGACCACGACCCGGCGAGCCTCTTGCGCGTTGTGGACCCGTACAGCCCCACCGCACTGTCCCCGCAGTACGTGTGCGGTGCGCGGAAGGTGGGCCGGTACGCCGCGCACACGGCGTCCCGGCCCACCCGGTCACGACTGCGGCTGTCGACGTGGCCGCCGCTGGGCCCACCACATTCCCGCCGCACCGACGGAGACGAGCACCGCCCCCGCCGCGCCTAGCGGCAGCAGGTCACTCCCGGCGCCGGTCTTGGGCAACTGGTCGCCGCCGGGTGTCACCGGCTTGTTCTCGGTGTCGAGCAGCAGCGGAGTGGCCGGGGCGTTCGGCGACGGGTTCGTCGTACCGAAAGGCACCGGGCCCTGCTGCCAGAACGTCTTCTTTCCGTCGCTGTCCTGCACCGGCAGGCAGATCTTTCCGGTCTTGCTCAGATCGAAGGTCGCGGCGACGGCGTACGACTGTGACTTTCCGGCCGCGAGATTGCCGACATCGCACACGAATCCACTGTTCGAACCCTTGGGCAGATCCTTGTCCGCCATGGCGGAACAGCCCTTGACGCTCTTGACCTTCAGGCCGTCGAATCCGACCACCAATAGCCGGATCTTTCCGCTTTCCTTGGTTCCCTCGTTCTTCACCGTGGCGGTCAGCGCCGTTTCGTGCGAGCTGTTGTCCACCGAGATCTTCTCGGGCAGCGACGTGGTCAGCTTCACGCCCGCCGGCGCCGGGTCCATGGCCTTTCCCCCCTTGCTGCTCCCCGGTCCCTGGTCGTCCGCGACGGCGGTGAAGGAAAGGATCATCACGGCCGAGAAAGATGCCGTGAGCAGCGATCCCGTGATGGTCGTCGTGTGACGAGAACTCATGTTCGCCCCCCTTGGCTGCGCCTGAATTCGCAGTACTTGAAGAGGTACCACAAGATTTCTCCGCACTATGCTGGTACGGCATGAAGTGTGACCATTGTGTTTCAGCTGTGGCGGACGATTGTGGCGGGTGTTGAGGGGGTGCAGGGGATTGACGGGGAATGCGAGTGGCGGTGTTCCGGGATTATTGGTGACGGGTCGATATCGGCTCGCCGAGAGTATTGGCCAGGGGGGAATGGGGCGGGTGTGGCGAGCCACCGACGAAATGCTCGACCGGCAGGTCGCCGTCAAGGAAATGCGGATCGACGGACTCGACCCGGAGGACACCCGAACCCGCCGTGAACGCACCCTGCGCGAAGCCAGGGCCACGGCTCGGATCGATCATCCCAATGTCGTGCGCATCTACGACGTCGTGGACCAGGGCGAGAGGCTGTGGATCGTCATGGAACTCGTCGCCGGCCGCTCCCTCGAACAACTCGTGGTCGAGGACGGACCGCTCGACCCGCCCGCCGCGGCCCGTATCGGACTCGAACTGGTCGCGGCCCTGCGCCAGGTGCACGCCGGGGGAGTACTCCACCGGGACATCAAGCCGGGCAACGTCCTGGTCGAGCGGCGCGGACACCGTGTCGTCCTCACCGACTTCGGCATCGCCGCGCTCCAGGACGCGGAGGCGCTCACCATGGTCGGGATGCTGGTCGGCTCCCCGGACTACATGGCACCCGAGCGTGTCTCCGGACGCCCCCAGGGCCCGCCGTCCGACGTCTGGTCGCTGGGTGCGACGCTCTGCGCGGCCCTCGGCGGCCGCTCTCCGTTCTCCCGTTCGACCACCCTGGCGACGTTGCACGCGGTCCTGTACGAGGAGCCCGAACTTCCCTCCACGGCCGGTGACCTGGGGGAGATTCTGGCCGCCCTGCTGGAGAAGGAGCCGTCGACCCGACCGGGTCTGGCGGAGCTCGAGACGGCGTTGCGCCCGATCACGTTCCCTCGACCGGAGGAGACCGAATCCCCGGATGCGGGGCTCGTGTCCGAACCAGCGGCGGAGTCACCGGAGTCACCGCAGCCATCGGAAGCGGTGGAGGCACAGGGACCATCGGAAGCGGCAGAGGTACGGGAGGCACCGGAGGCATCCAGGACGTCAGAGGTATCCGAGGCGTCAGGGGCGGGAGGGGCGGGAGGGGCTCTGGATGTACTGGGGATGCCGGAGACGCCGGAGACGCCGGAAGCCGCGCCGCCCTCCGTCCCCCCGTTCCGCCAGGAGTCGCCCACGCGCGCGCTCCTGGACGTGAGCCTCATACGCGCGGCGCAACACCTCCCGCCCCGGCGGGCCCCCGAACCGACCCCCGAACCAGACTCCGAGCCGGACCTCGTACAGGACGCGATCCCGGAGCCCGCCCCCCTACCCGATCCAACCCCCGCACCCCCACCCCCACCAGCGCCCGCCCCGCCCCCCGAACCCACACCCACACCCACCCCCGAACCAGCCCCCGAGCCCATCGCACCCCCGCCGCTTCCCGAACCCCCCTCCCTCGCCACGCACACCACGGTCTCCCGCGCGGTGGTCATGCCGCCGGGCGAACTTCCCGGCCCCGCCGTGCCCTCCGTCCCACGGCGGGGCCGACGCCGGATGGGCCTGGCCGCCGCCGGTGGCGTGGTGATCGTGGGAACCGTCGTCGGGCTCGTCATGACGCAGACGGGCGGCTCCTCCCGCGACACGACCGGCGCGTCCACTTCCACTTCCACTTCGACCTCGACCTCGGCCTCGCCATCGACCTCGTCGACGTCGCCGGACTCCGCGCAGACCTCCTCCACCGCCCCCTCCTCCCCACCCCCCACCGTCGATGGCACGTCACGCCCGCCGAGCCTGCCGGCGGGTGCCCGGAAGGAGGCCGGACTGTACGCGTGGGTGCCGCCGCAGGGCTGGCAGCGGGTGGCGCAGAGCGGTTCCGAGGTGCACTACACCTCGCCCGACCGTGCGCAGGAGATCGTGGCCAACGCGACCCCGGCCCGTGGTGACCTGCTGGCGCAGTGGCAGCAGGCGGAGGTGGGTACGAGCAAGGGCCTGAACTACAACCGGATCCGCCTGGAGCGCACCACGTTCCGGGGCGCGCCCGCGGTCGTCTGGGAGTACACCGTCACGGCCAGGGGCCGGCTCTGGCACGTCCGACTGCTCGGCTTCCGCTCCGGCGGCACGTCGTACGAGATCAGCACCTGGTACCACCCCGATGTGGAGGCGACCGCGCTGCCCGTCTACGACGCGGTCAAGAAGAGCTTCACGCCCCTGTGAACGGGGAGGGGCCCGGCGGCAGCTGCCGCCGGGCCCCTCCCCGTTACCTGTTCCGCCGGAATCCGCGTCCGCGCGCTCAGGCCTCCGACGTGGCGTCGACCGGCTCCTTGGCGCCGCCCACCGGCGCGCCGACGCCCGCGGCCTCGGTCGCCGTGGAGCCGCCGAGCTTCTGCTTCACGAAGGCGATCGCGAGCACGATCGCGGCGACGAGCAGCGACAGCAGCACGGTCTCGCGTCCGTCGTGTTCCGTGTCGGTCAGCATGTAGCCGAGGACGAAGACGATCAGCGCGGCCGTCGCCCAGGTCAGGTAGGGGTACAGCCACATCTTCACGACCAGCTTCTCCGGCGCCTCGCGCTGGATGATCTTCCGCATCCGCAGCTGCGAGAAGCAGATGACCAGCCAGACGAACAGGGCGACCGCGCCGGAGGAGTTGACGAGGAAGAGGAAGACCGAGTCCGGGAACTTGTAGTTGAAGAAGACGGCGACGAAGCCGAAGACGACCGACACGACGATCGCGGCCATCGGGACACCGCGCGAGGTGGTCTTCGAGAACACCTTGGGCGCGTCGCCGCGCTCGCCGAGCGAGAACGCCATCCGGGAGGCCGTGTAGAGCCCGGAGTTCAGGCAGGACAGCACGGAGGTCAGCACGATGAAGTTCATGATCTCACCGGCGTGCGCGATGCCGAGCGAGTCGAGGGCGGCGACGTAGGAGCCCTTGTCCTTGATGGACGGGTCGTTCCACGGCAGCAGGGACACGACGACGAGGATCGAGCCCAGGTAGAAGACGCCGATGCGCCAGATGATGCTGTTGGTGGACTTGGTGACGGCCCGCTGCGGGTCCTCGGACTCACCGGCGGCGAGGGTCGCGATCTCGCTGCCCATGAAGGAGAAGACGACCAGGAGCACACCGGTGAGGATCGCGCCGGGTCCGTGCGGCAGGAAGCCGCCGTGCTCGGTCAGGTTCCCCAGGCCGGCCTTCGGGGCGTCGACACCCGGCAGCACGCCGAAGATCGCGAGCCCGCCGACGATGATGAACGCGCCGATCGCCACGACCTTGATCCCGGCGAACCAGAACTCGAACTCACCGTACGAGCCGACGGAGACCAGGTTGGTCGCGGTGAGCACGACCATCACGATGAGCGCCCAGCCCCACTGCGGTACGCCGGGCATCCACCCTTCGAGGATCTTGGCTCCCGCGGTCGCCTCGACGGCCAGCACGACCACCCAGAAGAACCAGTACAGCCAGCCGATCGAGAAACCGGCCCAGCGCCCGAGCGCGCGGTCCGCGTGCGCGGAGAACGAACCGGAGGTCGGGTTCGCGGCGGACATCTCGCCCAGCATCCGCATCACCAGCACCACGAGCGTGCCGACGAGGGCGTAGGAGAGGAGGATTCCGGGGCCCGCGGTGGCGATGCCGGAGCTGGAGCCCACGAAGAGGCCGGCTCCGATGACGCCACCAATGGCGATCATTGTCAGATGACGGTTCTTGAGTCCGGCCTGGAGGCCCGAACCGGGTTCTCCGGGGCCTCCGGGGCCGCTTGCGGCCTTCGTGGGGGTCGGCTGCGAGGTCATGAGGGGGATTCCTTTGCGCCGGGTGAGCAGATTCCCGTACGAGCGGTGTACGGACCCGAGCGGGTCCTTGTAGGGACCCTGTAACGAGCCGGTCCAGTGAATCGGAGGCAAAGGGATTCGTGAACCTTTGAATCCGGATCGTTACTTGAGGTTTCCTTGAGGTTTGTAGTCTTGCTCACAGTTTTCGCTGGCTACACCCGGCGAGGTCGATCCGAAACGGCCGTGTCACACTCGGACCATGCGCGTGTATCTCGGCTCCGATCATGCCGGTTTCGAACTCAAGAACCACCTCGTCGAGTGGCTCAAGGCCGCCGGGCACGAGCCCGTCGACTGCGGGCCCCTCATCTACGACGCCCAGGACGACTACCCGCCGTTCTGCCTCCGTGCGGCGGAGCGTACGGCGGCCGATCCCGAGGCCCTCGGCATCGTGATCGGCGGCTCCGGCAACGGGGAGCAGATCGCGGCGAACAAGGTGGACGGGGTTCGTGCCGCGCTCGCCTGGAGCGAGGAGACGGCGTCGCTGGGGCGGCAGCACAACAACGCCAACGTGGTGGCGGTGGGTGCGCGTATGCACTCCGAGGAGGAGGCGACGAAGTTCGTGGAGGTCTTCCTCTCCACGCCCTTCTCCGGTGACGAGCGCCACATTCGCCGCATCGACATGCTCTCGGCCTACGAGAAGACCGGCGACCTCCCGCCCGTCCCGCCCCACCACCCCCAGCAGGCCTGAGTCTTCGACTGCGGGTTGCTCGCGCCCCTGTGTGATCGGGGCTGCGCCCCGGATCCCCGGCCGTGCGGAGTTCTTCGACTGCGGGTGGGTGGGGGCTGGTCGCGCAGTTCCCCGCGCCCCTACAGGATCGGGGCTGCGCCCCGGATCCCCGGCCGTGCGGAGTTCTTCGACTGCGGGCGGCTGGGGGCTGGTCGCGCAGTTCCCCGCGCCCCTACGGGATGGGGGCTGCGCCCCGGATCCCCGGCCGCCCGGAGTTCTTCGACTGCGGGCCGGTGGGGGCTGGTCGCGCAGTTCCCCGCGCCCCTAAAAGCCTCCGCCGCGTCCGGAGCCAGAGGACCAGCCCACCCACCCCGGCCCGCACCTCCGGTCCGTCCGGTGCCCGGGGACGAATCCGAAGCTGGTGTCCCACCGGCCCCGGCCCGCATCCTCAGCCCGTCCGGCGTTTGAGGACGAGGCCGTCCAGGCCGATGCGGGGGTCTGGGGCGGAGCCCCATGGGGGTCCAGGGGGCGGAGCCCCCCGGTGGGGTGCAGGGGCGGAGCCCCGCGGGGGTTCAGGGGCGCAGCCCCTGGCGGGGTGCAGGGGCAGAGCCCCGCAGGGGTCCAGGGGGCGAAGCCCCTGGCGGGGTTCGGGGGTGTGCCCCCGGTGGGGTGCAGGGGCGGCAGCCCCGCGGGGGTTCGGGGGTGAAGCCCCCGGTGGGGTTGAAGGGGCGGAGCCCCTGGGGATGGGACGGGTAGGGGCGGCGGGGGCGAAACAAACCCCGAGACGCCGGCGCCGTAGAAGACACTGCTGCACGAGGAGGACCCCGTGCCCGAGGGGCACACGATTCACCGGCTGGCCGAGGACTACGAGGCCAGGTTCGCAGGCGGGCCCACCCGCGTCACCAGCCCCCAGGGCAAGTTCACCGACGCCGCCGCCCTCCTCGACGGCACCCCCCTCGAACACGCCGACGCCCACGGCAAACACCTCTTCCTAGCCTTCCGCACCGCCGACTGGATCCACATCCACCTCGGCCTCTTCGGCAAGGTGAACTTCGGCGACGCCCCCGCCCCACCCCCCACCGACACGGTCCGCCTCCGCCTCGCGAACGCCACGTCGTACGTCGACCTCCGCGGCCCCACCACCTGTGCCCTGATCACGGACGACGAGAAGCAGGCGATACACGCCCGCCTCGGCCCGGACCCCCTCCGCGCCGACGCGGACCCGTCGGCGGCGTACCACCGCGTCTCCCGCAGCCGTACGACGATCGCCGCCCTCCTCATGGACCAGAAGATCATCGCGGGCGTCGGGAACGTCTACCGCGCAGAAGTACTCTTCCGGCACGGCATCGATCCGTACCGCACGGGGAAGGACATCACCCCGACGCAGTGGGACGCGATGTGGACGGACCTGGTGGCACTCATGCGCGAGGGCGTCCGCCACAACCGCATCGACACCGTCCGCCCGGAACACACCCCGGAGGCCATGGGCCGCCCACCGCGCGTGGACGACCACGGCGGCGAGGTGTACGTGTACCGCAGGGCCGACCTGCCCTGCCACATCTGTGGCGGCGAGATCCGCACCGCCGATCTCGCCGCCCGCAATCTCTTCTGGTGCCCGACCTGCCAGAGCAGGTAGACACATAGAGCACATAGAGCACATAGAGCTCATAGAACAGGTAAAACAGGACAGATGAGCCGGGGTCGCCCCCCCCCGGGACTAGAACCCGTGCGGCAACCAGGGCGCGACCGTCGACGAGAAACCCACCGAGGCCTCCGCGAGCGCGCCTTGGCGCAACTCCCGCACCCGCCCCGCCGCCGCGAGCGAGGCCAAGGACACCCCGCCGAGATACGCCGCCCCCAACTCCCGTACGGACAGCGCGAGATCGGCGGCGTCCGACGTGCGCACACAGGTCGCGCCCTTGGCGTCCCCGGTCAGCCGCCAACGCCCCTCGTTCCAGGGGCAGAACGCGTCCTCCACCTCGAACACCACGTCCACCGGCGCCTGATACGTCCGCGCCTCCAACGCGGCACCGACGTCCACGAGCCGCACGTGCAGCGCGTCCCGCATCCGCACCGCGCAGCGGCGGATGTCGGACACCATGTACTGCCACGCCTCGTCGACGGGGCGACCGAGCGCGCGCAGCGTGGACGTCAGGTCGATCTCGAAGAGGAACCGCCACAGCGCCGCGTGCGTCGCCGGGTCGAGCGCCTCCAACTGGTCGAGGCGGACGGTGAACCCGGCCCCGCGGTGGTCGCCGTCCTGCTTGATCCGGTACCGGGCGTAGCCCACGACCGCGTCGTCCCGCTCGGCGACCACGCACTGCAACGGCGACGCCCCGTCCCGCTCGCTCTCCGGGTCGAGCAGCATCGCCCGGTCCCAGCCGGGCCGCCGCGCCAGCATGCCCGGCCGGCCCGGGACCAGCCGCGCGTACACCGCCTCGCAGGCGTCGAGCACCTCGGCAGGCGCGGCGTACCGCAGACGTACGTCATCGGTGCCGGGCGGTACGGACAGCCGTACCCGGGTCGTGTCGATCTCGACGTTGTACTGGTGGGTCGCGATGCCGTAGCCGAACCGGCCGTAGATCACCGGCTCCGACGCGGTCAGCACGGCCAGCGGTTCACCCCATGAGCGGATGTCGTCCAGCTGCCGCCGCATCATCGACCTCAGCAGCCCGCGCCGCCGGTGGGTGGCCGCGACGCTCACCATCGTGATGCCCGCGGCCGGTACAGAGGTGCCGCCGGGGACGGTGACCCGGAAGGAGAACGCCCCCGCGGTGCCCACACACTGGTCGCCGTCCCAGATCCCCAGGAAACGGTCGTACTCTGTGAGCGCGTTCATCACATCGCGCTCCTCGGACGACTCCGGTACGCCCCCGAACGCGCGGATCAGGTTGTCGTACCACGTGTTCCACTCGGGTTGCCGCAGCACCCGCAAGTCAGTCGTCATACGCCATGCCTACCAGGGCAATGCGGTACGAGCGAGGGAATTTCCCCCACCTCCGGAGGCGCCGTTCACTGTGATGTTGAGCGCTCGGACGGGGGACAAGTGGGACCTCCCGTGCCAAGCACCTGGTCCGATGGATAGGGTCCCGAACTAATGGCAGCAGGACGAGAGCGGCGCGCGGAAGCCGAGACGTTCACGGCCCGGTTGAAGAAGCAGTGGCACCGGGCCCGCACCGGCGTGCGCAGATCCGCCGTCGACTACTTCCGCGGCGACGGTTCGGACTGGATCGCACTGGCCGGTCTGCTGCTCACCATCCCCGTGATCGCGGCCACGACGCTGATGAACTCGGTCTGGTGCTCCCCGGCCGCGCTGGTCCTGCCGATCGTCGCGGGCGGCCTTCTGCTGCGCCCCGCCAGCCTGCTCGGCCTGTACGCGGCCGCCGCCACCGCGCTGATAGTGGAGTCCGTGAAGCTGGGCCCGTACACCGAGGGCCCCTCCCGGGTCACCCCGGGCGTGGTCCTGGTCGTCGCGGCCTGCGGCTTCTTCGGCCTGCTGATCGCCCAGTTCCGCAGCCGGGTCGGCGTGCCCTGGCGGCGCGGCGGCACCATGCTCTTCGACCTGCGCGAACGCATCCGGGTGCAGAGCAAGCTGCCGGGCCTGCCGATGGGCTGGCACCGGGAGATGGCGTTGCGCCCGGCGGGCGGTCAGTCGTTCTCGGGGGACTTCGTCGTGGCCGCACGTACGAACAGCGGCCGAACCCTCGAAGTCGTCCTGACCGATGTGTCCGGAAAAGGCATGGATGCGGGGTCGCGCGCCCTGCTCCTCTCGGGAGCCTTCGGCGGCTTGTTGGGATCGCTCCCACCCCACGCCTTCCTGCCCGCCGCGAACGGCTACCTCCTGCGCCAGGACTGGGACGAGGGCTTCGCCACGTCGATCCACCTGGTCCTGGACCTGGACTCCGGCGACTACGAACTCTTCTCCGCCGGGCACCCGCCGGGCCTTCAGCTCAGCGCGGGCAGCGGGCGCTGGGAGGAGAAGGCCGCGGAGGGTCCGCTCCTCGGGGTGTACGACGGTGCCCAGTTCGACCCCGTCAAGGGTTCCCTGCGGCCCGGGGACGTCCTGATGCTCTTCACGGACGGTCTGGTGGAAACCTCCGACCGTGACATCGTCGAGGGCATCGACCGCCTCACCGGCGAGGCCGACCGCTATGTCGCGGGCGGTTTCCACGGCGCCGCGTGGCACCTCATCGAGGCGGTCGCCAAGGACGTCAACGACGACCGAGCCCTCCTCCTGATCTGCCGAGACGGCGCCACCGCCACCCGCTGACGACTCTGCGTTCCGCCCGCGGCGGGTGGGGTTCTCCCCACCCGGAGTCGGCGGTCCGCCTCATGGTCCCACCCCCCTCCACATCCGTACGTTCGAGACATCACCCGAGCGAACAGACGAATGCGGCGAGAGGACGGACCCACCATGGGCCTGCGGAAGAAGCGCCACGAACACGCGAACGCGGTCGCGGCCGACCCGGGCCCCACCGCCGACTGGGCCGTGGAACTCCGCGGCGTACGACGCCAGTACGGCCGTGGCGGCAACACCGTCCACGCCCTGCGCGGCCTCGACCTCGCCCTCCCCCGCGGCAGTTTCACCGCGATCATGGGCCCCTCGGGCTCCGGAAAGTCCACGTTCCTTCAGTGCGCGGCCGGCCTCGACCGCCCCACCGCCGGCACCGTCCATCTCGGCGGCACGGACATCACCGGCATGAGCGAGAACAAGCTGACCGCCCTGCGCCGCACCCGCCTCGGCTTCGTCTTCCAGGCCTTCAACCTCCTGCCCTCCCTCACGGTCGAACAGAACGTCGTCCTCCCCACCCGCCTGGCGGGCCACCGCCCCGACCGCCACCGCGCCGCCGAGGTCCTCGCCCAGGTCGGCCTCGCCGACAAGGCCCGCCGCCGCCCCGGCCAGCTCTCCGGCGGCCAGCAGCAACGCGTCGCGATCGCCCGCGCCCTGGTCACCCGCCCGGACGTGGTGTTCGCGGACGAGCCGACGGGAGCCCTGGACACGACCACGGCCGCCGAGATCCTCGGCCTGCTCAGGGGAGCCGTCGACGGCCTCGGCTCGACGGTCGTCATGGTCACCCACGACCCGGCGGCCGCCGCCTGGGCGGACCGCGTCCTGTTCCTCGCCGACGGCTCGATCGCCGACCACCTCGAACGCGCCTCGGCCCAGCACATCGCCGCCCGCATGACGTCGCTCACCACCCCCGCGTACGCCCGAGCGGCAGCCTGATGACCAGGTCCGCACCCAGGTCCGCCCCCGGGCCGGCCCCCAGGCCCGCACGCCTGCCCAACGGTCTCGCCCGCGCCGCCCTCCGCTTCAGGCCCGCCGGTTTCGTGGGTACGTTCGTCGCACTCGCGATGGCCGCACTCGTCGTCGCGGCCTGCGGCATCCTCCTGGAGACGGGCGTACGGGCATCCGTGCCGCCCCAGCGCTATGCCCACGCCCCGGTCGTCGTCGCCGCCGACCAGCGCGCCCATCTCGTCAGTGGCCACGGCGAGGACCGCGAGGACGAGGCCACCCAGGTCCCGGACCGGGCCCGCCTCGACAACTCCCTGGTGGCGAAGGCCGCGTCGGTACCGGGAGCGCGTACGGCGATCGCCGATGTGACCTTCCCCGTCCAGGCCGACGCGCACGAGACCGGTACCGCACAAGAGGCCCGTACCGCGCACGGCTGGGGCTCCACGGCCTTCACCGGCGAGAAGGTCGTGGCCGGCCGCGCCCCCGGCCCCGGTGAGGTCGTCCTTTCCGACGCCGGGGGCAGGGCCGTCGGCGACCGCGTCACGCTCACCACCGCCGACGGACCCCACACCTTCCGTGTCTCCGGCACGACCGCCTCACAGCCCACGCCCACCGTCTGGTTCGCCGACGCCGAGGCCGTACGCCTCTCCGCGCACCCGGGCCGGGTCGACGCCATCGCCGTCCTCCCCAAGGACGGCGTCCGCGCCGGGACGCTGAAGTCCCAGGTGGCGCGGGCCCTCGGCGCCTCCTCGCCCGCGCGGGTGCACACCGGCGACGAGCGGGGCGCCGTCGAGAACGCCTCGCTCGCCGAGGCCAGGGAACTGCTCACCGGACTCGGCGGCTCCTTCGGGGGCGTCGCCACCGTGGTCGCCGTCTTCACCGCGGCCGGTACCGTCGCCCTCTCGGTGGGCCAGCGCCGCCGTGAGTTCGCGCTGCTGCGGGCCATCGGTACGACCCCGCGGCAGATCCGCCGCACGATCGCCACCGAGGCCCTGCTCGTCGCCCCCGCGGCGGGAGTGGTCGGCTGCCTCCCCGGTATCGGCCTCGCCCACTGGTGGTTCGGACAGCTGAAGGACAAGGGCGCGGTCCCCGAGGCCGTCGACCTGTCCGTCTCGTACATCCCGCTGCTCATCGCCGTGGGCACCGTGCTGCTCACCGCGCTGTTCGCGGGCTACATGGCGGCCCACCGTTCCTCGCGGATCAAACCGGGGCTCGCGCTCGGCGAAGCGTCCGTGGAACGGCTGCGGCCGGGCTGGATCCGTACGCCGCTGGGGCTCGCTGCGGCGGCCGGCGGCTTCGTCTGCGCGGGCCTCGCCGCCTCGCTGACCGGCGAGGACGCGGCCAACGCGGCGCTCGGCGTGGTCATGCTCTTCATGCTGGCCGTGGCGTTGCTCGGGCCGCTGGTGGCGCGTGTCTGCGCCGCCCTGTTCGGGCTGCCGCTGCGCGGCGCGGGCGCCTCCGCCGCGCTGGCCGCCGCCAACTCCCGTACGAACGCGCGTCGGCTGGCCTCCGCGATCACCCCGATCGTGCTCGCCATGGCCTTCTCCTCGGTGCTCGTGTTCATGCACACGAGTGAGGAGCGGGCCACCCTGGAGCAGCAGCGCCGCGGCATCGTCGCCGATCACATCGTCACCTCGGACACCGGTCTCGCCCCGGACGCGGTGGCACGGGCCGCCCGCGCGCCCGGCGTGACCTCGGCCGTGGGCCTGTTGAAGACGGCGGTACTGGTGCCGGTGAGCGGTTCGCTGGAGTCGGCCACCGCCCAAGGGGTCACCGGATCCGTGCGGGAACTCGCCGCCGTCCAGGACCTGGACGTCCGGCGCGGCGCCCTCTCCCTGAAGCCGGGCGAGGTCGCGATGGACGCCTCGCTCGCGGACAGCGCCCACGCCGAGGTGGGCGACCGGCTCGCGCTCCGCCTGCCCGACGGCACCAAGGTGTCCCCGACGCTCGTGGCGACGTACGGCCGGGGCCTGGGGCTGTCCCAGGTCACGCTCGCGAGGTCCGACCTGGCGCGTCACGTGAGCGACTCCTTCGACAGCGAGATCTGGACGAAGGGCGGCACGGCGGCTGGTCTCTCCGGGCTCGGCACGGTCCGCGACCGCGCCGACCACACCATCGCCGAGTCCCGGGACCGCGCGCTCAACGCCTGGGCGAACACCGTGATGGCGGCGGTGCTCGGCGGCTTCGCGGCCGTCGCCGCCGCCAACACCCTCGTGATGACGGTCCTCGACCGGCGCGTCGAACTCGGCACGCTCCGGCTGATCGGCTCCACCCGCCGCCAGGTGCTGCGCATGATCCGCTGGGAGGCCCTGCTGGTCGCCCTGGCCGGCATCGTCCTCGGCACGGCCATCGCGCTCGCCACGCTGGTGCCGATGATGAAGGGGCTGACCGGGCAGGGACCGTACATCCCGCCCCTTTTGTACGGGTCCTTCGCCGGGGCGGTTGTCATGCTCGGTCTGACGGCGGTCACCGTCCCCGCCCGCGCGGCGCTGCGGCGGGAGACACTGGAGGGGTGACGCAGACTCTCCTGACCCTGGCCGAAATAGAGGCCCTCGCCCGTACGGCGCATGCCGCCCAGACCGACAAGGCGGGGCGGCCGTACACGGAGCACCTGCAGGCCGTCGCGGACGGGGTCCGTGAGCGCGGCGGCGACGACGAGCAGATCGCGGCGGCCTGGCTGCACGACGCCGTCGAGGACGACGTGCTCTCCGAGGACTGGCTGCGCGAGGCCGCGCTGACCGGGCGGACGAAGGACATCGTGCTGGCGCTGACCAAACGCGAGGGAGAGCCCCCGGAGTCGTACGCGAAACGCATTCGTACGACGCCGGGAGCTCTCGTGGTCAAGGCCTCGGACCTGGCACACAACGCCGATCCGGCCCGGCTCGCGGTCCTCGACGAGCACACCCGCGCGCGGCTGACCAAGAAGTACGCCGCGATGCGGGCGCTGCTCGGACTGCCGCCGGGCTGACGGCGGCCGTACCGGGTCGACGGTGGTTACGCCGGGGTCTTGGCTCGTTCGCGGGCCAGCTCCGTGGCGTCCCGCTTGAACGCCCACTCCATGCTGGGTTCCATCGCGAAGCGGAAGATGCGCCGGACCGGCGCCGTGCACAGCAGGGTGACGGCCACGCCCGCGACGAGGGTCACGAAGATCTCGCCGAGCGGCCGGTGCAGCCACTCGTGGTCGAACCAGCCCCAGTAGTCGCCGCCCTTGACCAGGAAACCGTGCAGCAGATAGCCGTACAGCGTGCCCGCGCCGAGCGCCGTGAACCACATCCTGCGGCGCGGCACCCAGGCGAAGAAGCACGCGGTGAGCACCAGCGAGCAGCCGAGGAGGGCGAGCACCATCACGGGGCCGACCCACCAGGGGACACCCAGCTCCTGGGCGCTGTCGCGGTGGTAGAACCAGCCGGGGTTCATCCGCGGTACCGCCCACCAACTCACGACCAGCGCGGCGGCGAACACCGGCACTGACAGGATGCGTACCTCGCGGCGGCGCACCAGCTGGAAGTGCTCGGGCTTCATGCACAGGCCCAGCACGAAGAACGGCAGGAACTGGAGCGTCCGCTGCAGATCCAGGTCGTCACCGATGGACGGCGACGTGGTCGCGAGCATGGCCACGAGGAGCGCGAGCGGAAGCGGCCAGCGGACCAGCTTCCACAGCGGCGTCGTCAGCCGCCAGATGAACAGCGCGCACAGGAACCAGGTGAGGAACCAGGGGTCGAGCAGGCTGATCGGCAGCGACGGATCGTCGTCGGCCCAGCGCTTGAAGAGGACGTACGCCACTTCGAAGACGACGTACGGCACGGCGACACCCGTGACCAGCCGCTTCAGCCGGTCGGCGCGCATGTCGAAACTGCGGGAGAAGTAGCCGGAGATGATGATGAAGGCCGGCATGTGGAAGGCGTACACGACCATGTACGCGGCTTCGAGGACGCGGCTTTGACCCTTCAGGGGCTCCCAGGCATGGCCCATGGCCACGAGCACGATCGCCAGGTACTTGGCGTTGTCGAAGAAGGCGTCACGCGGTTTGCCGGGCCGGGTGGCCGTGGCGGCCGTGGGGGCGGTGGCGGGGGTGGCGCCGGCCGGCTTCGAAGTCCGGTCGGACGGCCGGCTCGGGGCCGAACGCGGGGTCGGCACCCCCTCCGTCGACCGTTCTGCCGGGGGGAGCGGTGTTCGACGGGGACCGTTCGGGTGGAGCGAGTTCGTCACGAAGCCTCCCGCCAGGAACCGCGGGGAGCGGAGGGAGCGGGGGCGACGATCCAGGACCTTGCTGCTCTTGCGGGGGACGAGGCGGCGTGGAACATCTGAGGCACCCTAGCGTTGTCTGTGTGTCTTCGTAAAACTCCTGGCGTTATTCCTGCTTATCACGTGTGAGTTCGTCCGTGAGTAACGTTTCGAGTACTCCGGATTTGAGGATTTCCCCTTACCGCATGCGGCAGTTGCGGCGCCGTTCTGTCCGCATTCGTCATGACTAATTGGTGCATAACACTCGCGGGCGACTCTGGTGAAATGTCCAGCCTTCGGTGTCTTCGGGGTCATCTTCCGGGCGAACTCCGGGGTTTCTTCGTCGCGCCTGTGGCAGCAATTGGAAATTCCTGCGCACGGGATGTGTGGACACGGCAACGATCCCTCGGAATTTCCCATGCGGACGCACGGTCGAATTACCGTACGGGGTCGCACAGTTGGTCCGTCACGGGAGGACGGGGGAGCGCGGTTCCCGGGCGGCCCCGACCGACGATGTGTCACCTGCGGCATACGGGGGCCGCGTTGGTGGCACGATGGTTCTGGCGGGGGTGTGCGGGGCTGCACCCCCGGGCCGGGAGAGCGGACCGACCGTAGGGTGTGATCAGTTGTGGCCATTTCGCTGTCAGTGGTACTGCTGTTGGCGATCATCCTCGTGGTGCTGATCCGAGGGGGATCGATCAAGGCGGGGCCCGCCATCGTCGCGGTGCTCTTCGGCTTCTTCCTCGCGTCGACCGGAATGGCTCCGTCCATCCAGCGCTTCCTGGACTCGATAGCGCAGACGATCAACTCGATCAGTTTCTGATCCCTGGTTCTGATCTCCGGGCGGGACGGGCCGGCGCCTTCACCGCCCCCATTCGTGGACGCGGCCCCGTCGGCCGCGCCCAGGGCCGACCGCGCTCTCCACGCCGACTCGATCAGCGACCCGACCGACCGGGAAATGGATCGGTGATCCGACCGGCCGGCAAAACGACCGGCGAAACGACCGGCGAAACGAGTCGGTGATCCGGTCGGCGATCCGACCGGTGGGCAAAACGACCGGCGATCCGGCAGGCCGGGAAAACGATCAGGGCCGGGCCGGAGGAGTGATCCTCCGGCCCGGCCCTGAGCCGTATGGAGCGGGCGACGGGAATCGAACCCGCGTAGCTAGTTTGGAAGATCGCGTACGTCGATGAGGCCTGAACTGGGAAGACGCTGACCTGCGGCTTCTCGCAGCGGCCTCTCCCGCTCCCCGTAGTTCCCCGCCTCTTCCCGTCCGATCGGGCACGCAAGGGGCACAGGGGCCCCTCTACCGGCCTCGCGGGGGAGTCCTCGACTCTCCCGACCTCGTGCGCTCTATCGCCGCCCAGGCGGGCGCCTACGGGCGCCTAGGTGCCTTGGCGTGCAACCCCACCGGCCTGCTGAGGGAGCTGAGCTTGGTGGTGAGGGCTGCTGTGTGGCCGAGGGTCTTGAGTCCCATGGCGTCCGCGATGGCCTTGTTGATGGAGCTGATCCCGGCGGATTTGGCTGCGGCCTCGCCGAGCGCCCTGAAGGCGACGGATTCTGATGCAGGCCTGCTGAGGGAGCTGAGCTTGGTGGTGAGGGCTGCTGTGTGGCCGAGGGTCTTGAGTCCCATGGCGTCCGCGATGGCCTTGTTGATGGAGCTGATCCCGGCGGACTTGGCTGCGGCCTCGCCGAACGACTTGGCTGCCCAGCGAAACGCTTCGTGATCCGAGTCCATCGTTCGTGCTCCGCGTTGGCCGGCGGCGGCAGCGTTTCGAATTGTGGCGTTCGCCACGTCCGCTCGATGCTGGGCGAGAACACTCTGCCGCGCGATGTTGTAAGGCTCACCGGCCGCGGCCATGCGCTTGCGGGTGGCCTTCTTGAGCGCCTTGTTCACCGTCATGGTTGATCCTTTTCCTGCGCGGACCCACGCTCCCCGCTCGGAAGGGCGCACATGTCGCCACACAACGGGAACGAACCATGACGCGAGTCTGAGACCCTTGGCCGTCATCACGACCCCAGCGTGGGCAGGGCCGATCAGGCGCAAGCAGGCGTCTGCTGCTTAACCGGAAACCTTAGCGCACTGATCGGCTTCAGGGGTCGTGTTTCCCTCTTCTTCTCAACTCAACGACTAGTGGCGTTCCGTCCGGCGTGCCACGGCTCACACGTTGCGGAGCGAGGGTTCTGATCCAGAGCGGTCAGTGCCGGTCGTTTCGGGCGCCCCGCGACGCCGGAGGCCCCTTGCGAAATGCCGGTAGGTGCTGTGGTTGCTTCGTGTACGCGGCACGACCTAGCGGCGCCAGCGCTCACGGTGGTTGCGGATGCACTCCAGGCTAAGAGTGTGCTGCGGGTGGGTCCTCAGGGTCCGGCCAGGAACTCCCATCTCGACAACGGTCAAGTCGTCCTCGATGACGATGGCTCCGGCGTCCAACTTGACGTGGCAGTTCGGACACAGGCAGAGCACGTTGTCCGTCCGGTCGGGGCCGTTGTGGGGGCGGCCGAGAGCCTGAATGTGGGCTCCTTCGCTGTAGGCGCCGCCGGGCGTCTCGATGGTGAGCCCGCATACCTGGCACTCATCCACGTGCCAGCGCTTTACGGTGTTCTTGACCGGGCCACTGCGGACGACACGCTGGACAGTCGAGCTGACTCGTTCGGGCGCGTCATTGCCGACGGGGGCCCTCACGTCGTTCTGCGGTGTGTCGACGGGCAGCTGTTCGAGCTCGATGGGAGGCGTGGGAGTGCCGAGGGCAGCTTCCATACGGAACTGCCAGATCAGATGACCGTCGATTCCCAACTTGCTGCCGTAGCTCACAACTCGGTAGAGGCCGTCGTACCGGTAGCCGGACCGGGGTGCGTAGATGGACTCACACTTGCTTCCGCGGATGACACGGACCGGAAGCCCCTGGAGGTGGCTCGTCACCAATGCAGCGTTACCCGAATCGTCCAGAGACTGATCGCTAACCTGGTTGCCGGCTCCGTCCTGCCCTCCGTGGCCCGTGTAGATGATCACGTCGCCAAGGTCTTCGTCGTCCTTGTATCCACCTGACAGCACGATGGACTCGGCGCCCTTGGCCTTCGTGCCGCAAATGCCGGCGATGCGGGGACGATGCACTCCCGCCTCACTGGCGAGGACTCGACTCACGTACGGCTGGCCCACCGGCACGCTCGGGATTTCACCAATCATGTGCGCAGCTTGGCAGGCGCCACTGACAGTCGGCATCCAGTTAGTTGGTGAGCGCATCACCGATAGGTTGATCACGGCGGCGGGCCTCAGTCCCCGATGTTCAGGGGACTGAGGCCCGCGGCTGTGGCCATGTCGAGGCTAGGCGCTCGCCGCCGCCTCCGTGGAAGTCTGCGTGGGGACGGCCTCGTTGCCGTGGACGACAGTGGCGATGGCCGAGAAGATGAGAGCTCCTGCGGACTCCCAGCCGGTGCGACCAGCAACCAGCTTGCCAGTGTCAGGGTCGACGAGGTTGCCGGCGAAGATGGTGTCCTCCGGCCCGATGTCGGCCGTCTTGGTGGTGCGGTCAAAGCCGACCTTGTCCAGGGCGCGGACGGCGTCGCTGACGCTGGTCTTCCCGTCCGCGATGATGGCGTGAACCGCGAACGCGATGGCGTACAGAACGCCCGCGGAAGTGAGGTAGGTAGCTTCACGCAGTTCGGGAACGGTGACGTTGCCGTCGACGACGTCAGCGAAGCGGACCAGCTCACCCAGTCCGGTCCAGAAGTCCTTCAGAGTGGCGCGAGCCTTTTCGGGGTCGCTCTTGTCCCCCTCGAAGTGGGCGTTAACCGCCTTGTCCATGGTGGCGGGGGAGCGGTACCCGTTGCCGACCAGGAGCAGACCCGACACGTAGCGCACCGTCTTGAAGCTGAAGGCCTTGGCGGAGAGCTTGCCCGGGTTGTCCTTGAAGTACTCGACCCTGTCCTGCAGGAGCGGAACATCATCGAAGAGGTCGGCCAGTTCGCGGTTGATGGGCTGACGGCGGTCCATCGACTGCCCCATTGACGCCGTCGGAGCTTTGACGTTGCGCTGAAGATCCGCGAAGTCCTGGGCACGGTGCTTCGGGTCGTCCTCGATCACGATGATCAGAGGCTGGCCGGAGGTGCGCAGCCGTTCGATGATGGGGTCGTCCTCGTCGCGACTCTGCACAATCTTCTCGTACGCGCCGATGCGGTGCTGGCCGTCGCCGATGTCGAACTTCGCGCCGATGTCGATGGCGAGCGTACCGACCTGAGCAGCATCGATCTCGGTGGTGACGCCAGGAACCGGGATGGGCTTGAACTCGGCCTCCTTCGAGTTGAGGTAGAGCACCGCGGCTCCAAGTACGAACTTCTCCTCGGTTTCGAGGTAGTTGACGATGCCGGCCATGTGGTTGTTATCGCGGGGCCGGTTGCCGTGTGTGGTCGTCTTCACCGGGTCCCACGCCTCGGGCTTGGCAACCATCGAGACGAGGTCGACCGCGGACATCGCCGTGGTCATCATCTGACGACCACCCTGCTTGTAGCCAATGACGGGGATGTGGATCTTAGGCATCAGGGTTCCCTCCCTGTCGACGCTAACGCCAGTCTCGTCGAGGCTGAATGGGCGTCAGGTGACGAGAAAAGACGCTACTACGCAAGATATCTAGATCACAACCCGTCAGTTCTTGCGTAGTGGCACCTAATTCGTGCGTAGCGGGGTGGTGTGGGGTGGCGAATCGCGCCTTTCCGCAGGTCGTGCTGTTCTGCGGACGAATGAGGAAGGGGTGCAGAAATCCCTGCCCCCAGCTTCCATCCCGTCTGCCGTCGGCCCACACACCGTGGAGCGGGCGTGGTTCAGGGCGTCAAGGTGGAGCGCGCCACTGTACGAACGACCTTGACGCCCTGGGCCGCGGCTGCTCGGCTCTGCCTGGGTCGATGGCAGACGGGATGGAAGCACCCCCACCGTCACCCGATACGGGCCGGCACTCGCCTACGGCGCCCCGTCCATCCTGGAGCCTGAGCGCCCCCGCCGGAGGCACGTTCTGAGGCTCGGATTCGATTCCTGCATCTTCCACAGGTCCCGTCTCTCCGCGGCCTGTGGTGTCCGGCAGGCCTCAGCCGTGGCGTACCTGCTTTTTGATCACAACGCGTCCTGTCGGGTGTACGCGCGGGGTCATGCTCGCCCGTCACGCGGTCGCGCCCGTCTAGGTGGGGCCTGGTGTGCGGGGTGGGCTGGGGTGTCAGGCTCGGTCCGGTGTATCGGCCCTGGCGTGCCGGAGCGTGGAACGGTGATCACCCCGAGGCGATTGTGAGTGGCGCGGGGCCGGGGGCCGGGGCGGCGCGGGCCGAAGGCATGAGCGCAGCCCCGAGTCCCCGAGCCCCTCGCCGGCCCGCGGTGCGGGCTGGTGGGGTGGGATCTCCGTAGCGGCGACTGGAAAGCCGTGGGGCCAGCGCTCCGGATGGCCGAAGGCCAAGAGTCCCCCGGCCCTCTCCCGTGACGCTGTGTGCCCTGTTCGGGGACGGAGCGTTATCGCTGCGGTCGGCGAAGCAAGGGGGAGGAGCTGTGGCTCCAGCGACGGGGGCTGCGGTGGTGTTGTCTTCTCTCAAGTGCGCCACGGCTGAGGCCTGCCGGACTCTGCGGGTTGTGGCTTGGCGGGCCCCCTCCCCCCGCCCATCGGGCGGGGGCTTGATGAGGTAGAGAAACCTGTAACAGGTCAGCTCACGCCGCATCGGTCGGCAAGTTCCCGGAGCGTATCGGGCACGCGTCGGCCTGAAAGCTGGATCAGGTCGCGAATGATCTCGCGGGCCAAGTGGTGATCGCGTATCTGCTCTGGCGCGTGGGTCTCGGCCTCCAAGAGTGCGGCGGTTGCCTCGCCGACGTGTCGGCGTTGCGCATGGGCCCGTGCCACGTCGAGCAGGAAGCGCGCTTGACGTTCGGCTGAGAGCCCGCCGGCGTCGACTTCCGTCGCGATCTCCAATGCCAGTCCAGCGTCCCCCAGTTCCACGGCTGTGCTTACCGCGTGGAGCCTGACGTTTGTGGGGCCGAACTCGGTGTCGAAGTCGTTCCGGTCCTCGCCCAAGCGGGTGGCGATCTCTCCTGCTCGGTTGAGGTGCGCGTGTGTCTGAGGTCGGTTGCCCTCCCTTGCGTTGATCACGGCAAGCACGAGGTTCATGGCGCCGAGAAGCGACAGTTCCTCTGGTGGGCAGGCGGGGTCTTCTGCCCGTGGGTCCAAGACTTCGACCGCCGACTTTGCGGCTTGTTCGGCCTGGTCCATGTGCTGCTGCCGCATGAACGCGTGAGCCATGCGAAAGAGCCCGGCCACCACCTCCAGAGGCTGGCCGGCCATCTCGGCCGCTTGCAAGGCGCGGTCTGCGGCTACCCATGCGGCATCGGCCTGGTCCTGCCGGGTGAAGCTGGCGGCGGCTGCCTGGTAGCTCCGTGCCCTGAGTGAGTGCAGCTCGACGCGATCGGCTGCCGGCGCGTGGCGTACCGCGACTTCGATGGCGGGGAGCAACTTGGAAAGGTGGTCGCTCAAGGCTGCAAAGCTCGACGCGTGCACGTACTCCCACGCTTGGTCAACGAGGTGGCGGAACTCGGCAAGCGCGGGTACAGGGGAGCTCGGTCCGCGGTCGAACAGGCTGCCCAAGGCGGGGTGGCCCGTGAGAGCGACACGCAGGCCATCTAGATCGTTGCTTTCCGGCTCGGGTGTGTCGTCCACGAGATCCGCCGGGGAGAGGGCAGCGTCGGGCCGAACCTCCCGTACCGAGACACCCAGTGCATCAGCGAGGCCTTGGAGGATCGCCAGGCGTTCAACGGGCTGTACGCCGCGTTCGACTTGGGACACCCAGCTCTCAGACCGCCCCATAGCGGTGGCAAGGTCGGCTTGCGACATGCCTGCTGCCCGCCGCAGTTCCTTAACCCGCTGCCCGGTCGTGGGTGGGAGGGTGCTCACTTCGCGGCCTCGCGCGGGTACTTGCCGGCGTACGGCTCAAGCCAGTCCACGTCAGTCTTCTCGACGTACTGCGTGCGCTCGCTCAGAAATCGCAGCGTGTGCGGCTGGCGCTCGTGCTCGTCAAACGCTGCCCGATCAGCGTAGATCTCGAAGAAGATCCGCTCATTGGGTGCCCCCTCGACTGTGAGGCAGGCGTAGACCAGCGTCCCCGGCTCGTGCGCCCGAATTCCCGCTTCCGTCTCCTTCACCAAGGCATCGAAAGCTTCCTCCATGCCTTCACGCAGGCTGAATCGGACAAAGAGAGCAAAGTTTGCCATAACTCCTCCTTCTTCCCGCGCCCAGTCTCGCAGAATCAGAGTTTTGCTGCTACTCGCAGGTTTTCTGTTGACCCGCAGAAAAACTGCGGGTAGCTTCGGGAGTGTCAGAGAACAAGGCACCCCGGACCGCGTGCCATCCGCCAAGATCACAACGCAGTCCGGGGCTCATCCCACAAGGGGAGAACTCCATAATGCCGTCCTTCAAGATCGACGTTTCGACCGCTGTGGTGTTCGTGGCGACCGCGCCGACGCCGAAGCTGGTCAACAAGCAGACCGGAGAAATTGCGCTCGACAAGGAGACCCGGGCGCCGCTGTACGTGGTCGGCCTCCTGGTCTCGGACGAGGGGGAGGGGAACCTCTACCAGGTGGCCGTTCCGGAGACGGGCCTCCCCGAGGGCCTCACCCCCGGGGCGCCGGTGAAGGTGATCGGCCTGAAGGCGCGGGACTGGGAGAACGAGTTCAACGGGCAGAAGCGGCATGGCATTTCGTTCCGCGCGGTGGCCGTGACGGCGGTGGCCTGAGCCATGGCTGATCTGTCCCTGTGGCTGGAGGCGTCGGGCGCCTTAGCGGGTGCCGGTGGTCTCGGCTACGCCAAGTTCCGCGCGCCGCGCGTGTACTGGTCGTTCGTCGGGCTGCCGGCGGCCTGGGGTCGCTTCACCCTGAGCTACCGCTCGACGATGGATGTGTGCGGGCTGACGGTGCAGCCGTCGGGACTGCGGGCGTTCATGGTCCGCAACGTCGCCCGGCGCGAGGTGCAGCCGGTGCCGCCGCGGGTCCGCCGGGTCCGGGGAACGTCCACCGGTCTGCGGGTGACCCTGCGCCTCCCCGCGGGCCTGGAGCCGGCGGACGTGGTCGCTTCCTCGGAACGTCTTCGCCACGCCTGGGGCGTGCACTCGGTCACCGTGATCGAGACAAAGCCCGGGTTCGTGGAACTGCGCATGACCGGGTACGACGTACTGCGCCGGGTGCGGATGCCGCGCAAGGCACAGCCTCACGACATGATCGTCCCCGTCGCGCTGCGGGAGGACGGAACCGCGTTCGTCCGCGACTACCGCAAGGTCCCGATGGCCCTGACGCTGGGCGCCAACCAGTCGGGCAAGTCCATGTTCCAACGCAACCTGGTCAAGGGCCTGGCCCAACTGCCGGTGGCGCTGGCGGGCATCGACTGCAAACGCGGGGTCGAACAGTCCGCCTACGCGCCGCGCCTGTCGGCCCTGGCCACCGACCCGGACCGCGCCGCCGCACTGCTCGATGTCCTGGTCGCAGAGATGGAATCCCGCTTCGACCTGCTGAGCCTGTACGGCGTCTCGGACCTGTGGGAACTGCCCGAGAAGGTACGGCCGGTGCCGATCGTGCTCCTCGTCGACGAGATCGCGGAACTCTTCCTGATCTCCTCGAAGAAGGATGAGGAGCGCCGGGAACGCCTGGTGACGGCGCTGATCCGGCTGGCGCAGATGGCCCGTGCCGCCGGGATCTACCTGGAGATCTGCGGGCAGCGCTTCGGCTCCGAACTCGGCAAGGGCGCCACCATGCTCCGCGCGCAGCTCACCGGGCGCGTGGTGCACCGCGTCAACGACAAGCAGACCGCCGAAATGGGCCTAGGTGACGTCGCCCCGGAAGCGGTCCCGATGGTCACGACGATCCCGCCGGACAAGGCCGGCCTGGCGGTCGCCGCGGACTCCTCCGGCGGCTGGTCCCGCATCCGTACCCCGATGACGACACAGGCCGAAGCCACGGCGGTCTGCCGGGAGTTCGCCCACCTGGTCCCGGACCTGCCCGCGCTCGACCCGTTCCGCCCACACGTCCCGGCCGGCTCGACGCCGCAGAGCGTGCCGCCGCTGGTCAAGCCGGTACCGGTACCCGAGTAGCACTCCCGTTCCACCCCGGTGGGCGCGACCGCTTCGCGCCAGGTCCCTGCCCGAGCCATGCCTGAATCAGGAGGACCACCGATGTGCAACGACTGCGAGGACTTCCACCGCACGGTGCTGATGCTCGGCTCCCTGGCCCTGTACGCCGACCAGTACGGCGCCGACCACGCCTTCGTGGACGCGATCGCCCCGTCCATCGCGGCGTCCCTTCCCGAGCCCCCGCCGGGTCTGTTCCCGCCCGGCTTCGACCCCGCCGACGGTCCCGAGTACCCCGGCGAGTGGTGACCCGTGGCCACGAAGAAGACACCCCCGCGCCCTGCCCCCACCGCGACCCCGGCTCCGCCGAAGTGTGGTCCGTGCGACGGCACCGGGGAGGTCGCCACCACGGTCCACGTGGGTCGCAAGCGCCGCGCCGTCGGCAAACAGGCGGGTATCTGCCTGGCCTGCTTCGGCACCGGCGAGGCCACCACCGACTGAACTGCCGAGGTCGGGCGGCCGGACACCGCTCCCCGCCCGTCCCCCGG
Organism: Streptomyces olivochromogenes; assembly: GCF_001514115.1. Taxonomy (GTDB): domain Bacteria; phylum Actinomycetota; class Actinomycetes; order Streptomycetales; family Streptomycetaceae; genus Streptomyces; species Streptomyces olivochromogenes. The sequence continues at coordinate 350,069 of NZ_KQ948456.1, read as the reverse complement.
CTCGACCCCCGCGAAGGAGGTGAGGACATGTCCCGCTCGATCCGCCCGGACGCCGTACTCGTACAGGCCGTGATCGCCGGTGCGCTGTCCTTCGCCCACCTGCACGACCTTGCCGATGCCGCCGGGCAGACCGGATGGAAGGCATGGGCCTACCCGATCAGCGTCGATCTGCTGCTCGTGGCCGCATGGCGCCGGCTGCGGACCGCACGCAAGGACCGATCGGCGTGGACCTGGTTCGTGATCGCCTTGTTCGCCTCGCTCGGGGCGAACATCGCGACCGCCGGACTCCTCGATCTGCACAACGTCCCGGCCTGGCTGTGCATCCTCGTCGCTGGCTGGCCCGCGCTGGCCTTCCTCGGCGGCACGCTCCTGGTCCACGCACCCACCGACACCCCGGCGCCCGCCGAATCCCGTTCACAGCCTGTGGACGAACCGGGCGTGACCGAGGCCGACATGCGCCGCGCCGACCCCCCGGCCCCGCCTGCGGCCCCGGAGCTCCCGGCCGCACTGCCTGAACCCGCCGTGCCTGCGGTGACGGTGCCGGCCGCGCTCCTGGACCACGCCCGAAAGATTGCCGAATCGCACCGCGCCACGACCGGGACCCCGATGGCCGCGGACGCTCTCTCCGCCCGGCTCGGACTGCCCGGCCCGATGACGGCCGCGATCGCCGCCCAACTCCAACTCACCTGACCAGAAGGGACAGACATGCCCGTCTACCGGCGCTTCCGCAACGTGATCCGTATCGGCCCCGTCGAGGTCGGCACCTACTTCGACGGCCGCGGACGCAACCGGCACACGGCGGCCTGCACCGCCCCCGGCTGCGGCTTCTCCACCGACTACAACGACCGCGCCGCCGCCGAACTCGCCGCCCGCACGCACCGCTGCCAGCCGTAGGAGACCCCGATGGACGTTCCGCTCTGGCTCGCTCTGATCGTCATCGGCTGGCTTGGCGTCAAGCTCGCCCGCCCGCCGTGGTGGCTCGTGGCCGTGCTGCTGCTCGGCGGTTACCTGATCGCTCACAGCTTCCTCGGCCCCGCCGTCGGCGCGGCCGTCAAGTAACCCGACCTGGAAGGAAACAGACCATGTTCACCCCGAAGTACCCGACCCCCGACACCGCCCCGCCCCCCGCGGCGCCCGCACTGGCCCCCACCGCGAACACCCCGGTGACCTCGGCCCCCGCCCCGGCCCAGGCCCCGCAGACCCCGGCACGGCCCACCATCCAGCTCACCCCCGGCACGGCCGTCGCCCTCGTCGGTGGCGGTACCGCGGTGGTCCTCGTTGTGGGCGCGGTCCTGGTCTCGCTGCTCCTAGCGGTCGCCATCACGGCCATGTCCGTGGCCCTGTGCGCGGTCGTCCTCCGCTCCCTGCTCAACAACCAGAAAGGGCAGTGACATGGGCTTGTTCAGTCGCAAGGGCGACGACACCCCGTCCAACCCGGAGATGGCCGAACTCGGCCGCGAATACGGCATCGCCAAGCGCCACGGCGACCGCAAGGCCATGCGCCGCATCGCCCGCGAGGTGGGCGCGAACACGGTCACGGACGCCGATGCGGAGTCCTTCCGGCAGGGGCAGCAGGCCTACGAGAACATCCCGCCCGTTCCCCGCGCGCGCCGCAACCGCCGGCGCTAACCGGCCCCCGGAGCGGCCTCGGTCGCCAAACTTCCGCCGCTCCGGGCGCCTCACCACCTTCCAGATCCAACGGACCCGAAAGGGAAGCCCCATCATGCCTCAGCGCGCCCAGAACACGCCCATCTGCCGTGACTGCGACGGCTTCGCCACCGCCGCGATCACCACCGGTACCCGCAACGGCGACGGCTCCCGCTCCACCCTCCGTGTCACCTGCCCGGCCTGCAAGGGCACCGGCTACGTCCTGCCCGTCGCTGTCCTCGCCCGCGCCGGGAGGTGACCGGGATGTTCCGCAAACTCCCCGTCGACCTCACCCCGACCGAGGAAAGCCCCGGCCTCCGGGTGCGTGGTGGCACGAAGTACACCCGCTCTCAGGGCGACTACGTGTGCGGCGGCTGCGGTGCCGAGGACCACGCCAACGGCGACAACGACGTCAAGGCCCTGGTCGACGACTACAGCACCAACCACGGCCCCGCCCACAAGCGGAGCGGGCGGTGATCGTGTGACCGACACCGCCACCCTGGCGGGTCTCGACCCGGCCACCCTCGGCGACGTACTGAGGGTGGCCGGCTCGGCCGACTTCGACCGCTGGCAAGACCAGATCCGCCGCACCGGCGGCTGCTCCGACCCGATCCGCCTCACCGGCGCAACGAAGACGATCGACCCGACGACCAAGACCGTGCTGCACGCCTACACGACCGAGCACGAGCCGGGCGGCATGCTCCGGGTTGCCTGCGGCAACCGCCGTGCCTCCCGCTGCCCGGCCTGCGCCTGGACCTACGCCGGCGACACCTACCACCTCATCCGCGCCGGACTGACCGGAGACCCCGACAAGGGCACCCCGCACACCGTGCGCGATCACCCCCGCGTCTTCGCCACCCTCACCGCCCCCTCGTTCGGCCCCGTCCACAACCGCCCCGGCAACCGGCCCTGCCGCTGCGGCCAACAGCACCGCGAGGACGCGCCCGAACTCGGCACCCCGCTCGACCCGACGACCTACGACTACGCGGGCGCCGTGCTGTGGAACAACCACGCCTCCGACCTGTGGCGCTACTTCACGATCTACCTCCGCCGCGAGATCGCAAAGCGAGCCGGCCTCACCCAGAAAGACGCCCACGAACAGTCCCGCGTGTCCTTCGGCAAGGTCGCCGAATACCAGAAACGCGGCGCCGTCCACTTCCACGCCGTGATCCGCTTCGACGGACCAGACGGCCCCGACACCCCGCCCCCACACTGGGCCACCCTCGACCTGCTCACCGACGCCATCCGCGCCGCCGCAGCCCGCGTCGCGGTCGACGTACCCCCGGCCCGATACCGGCCGAACCCCGACCAACCGGCCCGCAGGGAGCCGGCGCGCACCGTGCGATGGGGGACACAGCTCGACGTCCAGCGGATCAAGGCCTTCGGCGACGGCGAGGAACTCACCGAACAGGCCGTGGCCTCCTACGTCGCCAAGTACGCCACCAAGGCAGCCGAGACCACCGGCGCCGTCGACCGCCGGATCGGCAACAAAGAAGCCCTCGTGCTGCTCGAGGTGCCCGACCACCCGCGCCGGTTGATGGAGGCCTGCCTCGACCTGCACGCGCTCTACCCCGACCGGAAGCTACGGGACTGGGCCCACATGCTCGGCTTCCGCGGCCACTTCTCCACCAAATCCCGCCGCTACTCCACCACCCTCGGCGCGCTGCGCCAGGTCCGCGCCGACTACCGCGCCGCCCAGCAACGCGCCGCCCTCGGCCTGCCCGACCCCGACGACACCCCGGAGGCAACCACCCTCGTGCTCTCCCACTGGACCTACGCCGGCCACGGCCACACCCCCGGCGAATCCTGGCTCGCCGCCAACATCCACCGGGACATCCAACTCAACCGCGAGACAGCACGCGAAGCCATGACCGATCTGCGTTCGGAAGGAGAGCACGACCATGAATGAGCGATACCTCAGCGTTGACCAGGTCGCCGAAGTCCTGGGTACGACCGTGCGCTTCCCTCGGCGCCTGATCGAAGAGCGCCGCATCACCTATGTGAAGGTCGGCCGACACGTCCGCATCCCCGAGAGCGCCGTACGGGAGTACATCGCCGTCAACACGGTGCAGCCGCGTCGGCGTGGCGCTGTCCTCCGGGGGGTGGCTGCCTGATGGCCAGCAAGCGCCGACAGTTCGGGCGTGTCCGAAAGCTCCCGTCCGGCCGCTACCAGGCCCGTTACGTGGCTCCTGACGGACAGCTCCGACCTGCCCCCGAGACGTTCCGCACGAAGAAGGACGCGGACGACTGGTTGGCCGACAAGCAGACCGAGATGCGCCGTGGCGACTGGCACGACCCGGACGCCGGGAAGGTGGCGTTCGGCCCGTATGCCGCTGCCTGGATCGAGGAACGCGAACTGACGACGACCACCCGGCAGTTGTACGGCTCGCTGCTGCGGCACCACCTCGAACCCGTTTTCGGGGCGGTGAATGTCGCTGAGATCTCGCCTCCGCTGGTGCGCCGTTGGCGGGCCGACAAGCTTGCGTCCGGTACGGGACCGACGACCGTCGCCAAGGCGTACGCCCTGCTACGCGCGATCATGGGTACCGCCGTGGCCGATCAGATGATCAGGCGCAACCCGTGCACGATCAAGGGTGCGAGCACCGTGCACACCCCGGAGCGGCCGACCGCCACCGTGCAGGAGGTCTACGACCTGGCCGACGCGATCCAGCCGCGCTACCGGGCGCTCGTGCTCCTGGCCGGCTTCCTCGGTCTGCGCTGGGGTGAGCTGGTCGGCCTGCACCGCCGGGACATCGACCTCGACGGGGGCGCCCTTCGTGTCCGCCGCGCCGTGGCCGAGCTGAACAACGGGCAACGTGAGATCAAGGCGCCCAAGAGCGCTGCGGGCAAGCGCACGGTGGCGATCCCGGGTGCGATCCTCCCGGACGTCCGCGCTCACCTGGAGCGATACGCCGAACCAGGTGCCGACGGTCGCGTCTTCATCGGCGCCAAAGGGGCGACCCCGCGCCGTAACCACTTCAACCGGCTGTGGCGTACGGCCTGCTCGGACGCCGGAATCGAGGGCCTGCACTTCCATGATCTTCGGCACACGGGCAACACCCTCGCCGCGTCCACGGGGGCGAGTACGCGGGAGCTGATGGCGCGTATGGGGCACAGCACCGCCCGCGCCGCGCTGATCTATCAGCACGCGAGCGCCGACCGTGATCGGCTGATCGCCGACGCGGTGAGCGGGCTCGTCGACAAGGGGCGGAAGAAAGTCCGGAAGGCAAAGAAAAAGCGAGATCGAAAGCCCAAGGGGCACGAGGGGGACACGCGGGACTGATCGGAGTCCCGGAAAGCGATCAGGGCCAGGCGGAGGAATAATCCTCTGACCTGGCCCTGAGCCGTATGGAGCGGGCGACGGGAATCGAACCCGCGTAGCTAGTTTGGAAGACTAGGGCTCTACCATTGAGCTACGCCCGCACAGAGAGCACCGCAGGTCAGTGACCCCGGCACAGGAGGCATCGTAGCGGGTCGCACCCCGTCCCCGCACACCCCGTTCCGCGACCCCGCGGACGCTCGTGAAATGCGGCAGCCGCGCTGTCTCCGGGCATGTACCCTACGTGTCGCACCGACGGGGTGTGGCGCAGCTTGGTAGCGCGTCCGCTTTGGGAGCGGAAGGCCGTGGGTTCAAATCCCGCCACCCCGACCACCAGCCGGTTCCGGCGACACGTCAGGCAACGGATCAGGCGAGAGAACAGACGCCCGACGGCCGATGGCCGGGATCGCAAGATCGCCTTTTGGGGCGTGTACCGCCTGCGGTTACTATGCAGGTTGCGCGCCCGTGTGTCTGCACTGTTACGTCTCTCAAGGGCCGCGAATCCGCTGAGGCTCTGCCTGATCTCGGCAGAAACAAACAGCAGAACCCCGCAGCAGTACCCCCAAGAAGTCAGCCACAAGGAGACCGAACCGTGAAGAGCGCCGTGGAGAACCTGAACCCGACTCGGGTTCGGCTCACTGTTGAGGTGCCCTTCGAGGAGCTCAAGGACAGCCTCGACGCGGCGTACAAGAAGATCAACCAGCAGGTCACGGTGAAGGGCTTCCGGAAGGGCAAGATCCCGGCGCGCGTCATCGACCAGCGGTTCGGTCGCGGCGCCGTGCTCGAAGAGGCCGTCAACGACGCGCTCCCGAAGTTCTACACCGAAGCGGTCAACGAGGCTGAGCTGAACGTCCTCGGCCAGCCCGAGGTCGACATCACGGAGCTGAAGGACGGCGAAACGCTGAACTTCACCGCCGAGGTCGACGTCCGCCCGACCATCGAGATCCCGGACTACTCCGGCATCGAGGTCGAGGTCGACGCAGTCGAGGTCGCCGACGAGGACGTCGAGAAGGCCGTCGAGGAGCTCCGTGAGCGCTTCGCGTCCACCTCGCCGGTCGAGCGTGCCGCCCAGGACGGCGACGTCGTCACGATCGACCTGGAGGCCAAGGTCGACGGAGAGGTGCTGGAGGACGGCGTCGCTTCCGACGTCTCCTACACCATCGGCTCCGGTGAGCTGCTGGACGGCATCGACGAGGCCGTGAAGGGCCTGGAGGCCGGTGGCGAGGCCACCTTCGCCTCCGAGCTCAAGGGCGGCTCGGCGGCCGGCAAGGAGGCCGAGGTCACCGTCAAGGTCACCCAGGTCGCCGCGCGCGAACTGCCCGAGCTCGACGACGATTTCGCGCAGCTCGCCTCCGAGTTCGACACCCTCGACGAGCTCAAGGCGGACAGCCGCAAGCGCCTCGAGAACATGAAGCAGTACGACCAGGCCACGCAGGCCCAGGAGCGTGTCCTGGAGAAGCTGCTCGAGCTGGTCGAGGTCCCGGTCCCCGAGAAGCTGCTCGAGGACGAGATCAACACCCGTAAGCACAACCTGGAGCACCACCAGCTCGGCCAGATGGGCCTCGACCTCGAGAAGTACCTCGAGATCCAGGGCAAGACGGTCGAGGAGTTCGACGCGGAGACCAAGGAAGCCGCGGTCAAGGGCATCAAGACGCAGTTCGTCCTTGACGAGCTCGTCAACAAGGAGAAGCTGAACGTCAACCAGGAGGAGCTCACCGAGCACCTCATGCGGCGTGCGGCCTCCTCCGGCATGTCCCCCGACCAGTTCGCCCAGGCGGTCGTCGAGGGCGGCCAGGTCCCGATGCTGGTCGGCGAGGTCGCCCGCGGCAAGGCCCTCGCGGTCGTCGTCGAGGCCGCCACGGTCAAGGACACCAACGGCGAGGTCGTCGACCTCGACGACGAGGAGGACGAGACCGAGTCGGCCACCGAGGTCGTCGCCGAGGTCACCGACGGTGACGAGGCGTCTGCCGAGGAGAAGCCCGAGGCGTAAGCCCACGGCGCTTCAGCAGCTGTACGACGGGCCCCCGGGGACTTCTTGTCCCCGGGGGCCCGTCGCCCTTT
>NZ_KQ948456.1:221515-343017 GCF_001514115.1 Streptomyces olivochromogenes | reverse complement strand
GGGGCGCGGCCCCGCCAAACCCCCTGTCCGACCCAGCGGAGCGCATGCGCTCACAGCGAACAGTTCCTTCTGCGGGATTCCCCGGAGGGACCCGCGCGTTAGGGTCCATGAATACGAGGGCAGGGGAGTCCCCGAAGCCGCCCCGGGCGGCTGTCGCACCGGGGTCCCACGCCCCCAGCAGAAGACGTGAGACGGCCCGGCGCCGTCGTAAGACGAGCAGGTGGATACGTGACGAATCTGATGCCCACAGCTGCCGGCGAACCCTTCGGTGGTGGCCTCGGCGACCAGGTCTACAACCGACTGCTCGGCGAGCGGATCATCTTCCTCGGCCAGGCGGTCGACGATGACATCGCCAACAAGATCACGGCGCAGCTGCTGCTCCTTGCCGCCGACCCGGACAAGGACATCTACCTCTACATCAACAGCCCCGGCGGATCGATCACGGCCGGCATGGCGATCTACGACACCATGCAGTTCATCAAGAACGACGTGGTGACGATCGCGATGGGCATGGCTGCCTCGATGGGTCAGTTCCTGCTCAGCGCGGGCACCCCCGGCAAGCGCTTCGCCCTGCCGAACGCCGAGATCCTGATCCACCAGCCCTCGGCCGGCCTGGCGGGCTCCGCGTCGGACATCAAGATCCACGCCGAGCGGCTGCTGCACACCAAGAAGCGGATGGCCGAGCTGACCTCCTTCCACACCGGTCAGACGGTCGAGCAGATCACTCGTGACTCGGACCGCGACCGTTGGTTCGACCCGATCGAGGCCAAGGAGTACGGCCTCATCGACGACATCGTGCCCACCGCTGCTGGTATGCCGGGCGGTGGCGGCACAGGGGCGTCGTAAGCCCCTCAGTGCCCCCCAGGGCGGCGCGTGGCCCCTCTGCCGCTCTCCGGGCGCACCCAGTGCCCCGGAGCGGCGCAGACGGCCCTCCAGCGCCCCCAGCCGACCGCCCCAGGCTCTTACAGGCTCTTCAGGAGACACAGTGAACGACTTCCCCGGCAGCGGCATCTACGCCCGCACGCAGGCCGAGTACACCGGTCCTCGTGCGGAGTCCCGCTACGTCATCCCGCGCTTCGTCGAGCGCACCTCGCAGGGCGTGCGTGAGTACGACCCGTACGCGAAGCTGTTCGAGGAGCGCGTGATCTTCCTCGGCGTGCAGATCGACGACGCCTCCGCCAACGACGTCATGGCGCAGCTGCTGTGCCTGGAGTCGATGGACCCCGACCGTGACATCTCGGTCTACATCAACAGCCCCGGTGGCTCGTTTACGGCCCTCACGGCCATTTACGACACGATGCAGTTCGTGAAGCCCGACATCCAGACGGTCTGCATGGGCCAGGCGGCCTCGGCCGCCGCGATCCTGCTGGCCGCCGGCACGCCGGGCAAGCGCATGGCGCTTCCGAACGCCCGCGTGCTGATCCACCAGCCGTACAGCGAGACCGGCCGCGGCCAGGTCTCGGACCTCGAAATCGCGGCGAACGAGATCCTCCGGATGCGCGCGCAGCTGGAAGACATGCTGGCCAAGCACTCGACCACGCCGATCGAGAAGATCCGCGAGGACATCGAGCGCGACAAGATCCTCACCGCTGAGGACGCGCTCGCGTACGGCCTGATCGACCAGATCATCTCCACCCGCAAGATGAACAGTTCCGCGATCGTCTGACGTATCGCTGTATCGTCTGCCGCTCGTCTGTCGCCCGTTGGCGCGGTTCACGACAAAGTGAACCGCGCCAAGGGGGGCCCGAACGGGGGGCTCGGCAAGGTACCGTCGGACATAAGGCAGCACCAGGAGCCGCTGGACCTAGGCGTCTCCCAGGCGAAGGGGAAGCACACCGTGGCACGCATCGGTGACGGCGGCGATCTGCTCAAGTGCTCGTTCTGTGGCAAGAGCCAGAAGCAGGTCAAGAAGCTCATCGCAGGCCCCGGTGTGTACATCTGCGACGAGTGCATCGATCTCTGCAACGAGATCATCGAAGAAGAACTCGCGGAAACGAGCGAGGTCCGCTGGGAGGAGCTCCCGAAGCCCCGCGAGATCTACGAGTTCCTCGAGGGGTACGTGGTCGGCCAGGAGTCGGCCAAGAAAGCCCTCTCGGTCGCGGTGTACAACCACTACAAGCGGGTCCAGGCCGGTGAGAACGGCGGCGGTCAGAGCCGGGACGACGCCATCGAGTTGGCGAAGTCCAACATCCTCCTGCTGGGCCCCACGGGCTCCGGCAAGACTCTGCTCGCCCAGACGCTCGCGCGCATGCTCAACGTCCCGTTCGCCATCGCCGACGCGACGGCGCTGACGGAGGCGGGGTACGTCGGCGAGGACGTCGAGAACATCCTGCTGAAGCTCATCCAGGCGGCCGACTACGACGTCAAGAAGGCCGAGACGGGCATCATCTACATCGACGAGATCGACAAGGTGGCCCGTAAGAGCGAAAACCCGTCGATCACGCGAGACGTGTCCGGCGAGGGCGTCCAGCAGGCACTGCTCAAGATCCTGGAGGGCACGACGGCCTCCGTTCCGCCCCAGGGCGGACGCAAGCACCCCCACCAGGAGTTCATCCAGATCGACACGACGAACGTCCTGTTCATCGTGGGCGGCGCCTTCGCGGGCCTGGAGAAGCTCATCGAGTCGAGGGCGGGTGCCAAGGGCATCGGCTTCGGCGCGACGATCCGCTCCAAGCGCGAGCTCGAGTCCAAGGACCAGTTCGAGGCGGTCATGCCCGAGGACCTGGTGAAGTTCGGCATGATCCCCGAGTTCATCGGCCGGCTGCCCGTCATCACCTCGGTCCACAACCTCGACCGGCCGGCTCTCCTCCAGATCCTCGTGGAGCCGCGCAACGCGCTCGTGAAGCAGTACCAGCGCCTGTTCGAACTCGACGGCGTGGAGCTGGACTTCGAGCGCGAGGCCCTGGAAGCCATCGCCGACCAGGCGATCCTCCGCCAGACCGGCGCGCGCGGCCTGCGCGCCATCATGGAGGAGGTCCTCCAGGCGGTCATGTACGAGGTTCCCTCGCGCAAGGACGTGGCGAGGGTCGTCATCACGGCGGACGTCGTCCTGTCCAACGTCAACCCGACGCTGATCCCGCGCGACGCCCGCGGGCGCGGCCCGGGCGAGCAGAAGACGGCGTAGGCGGTACGTATACGCGAAGAGGGGCGCTCGGCGGATGTCGTCGGGCGCCTCTCTTTTTTGCCGTACGAGGTACGGGTGCCTATCCGTGCCCTGTTGGGGAACGGGAAACATCTCATTGTGTCCCACGTGAACATCTGTTTCCCCGCAGAGGTGTCCGATCGGCTCGCTGAGACAGCGGCTGCCTACGGACTTTCGCCGCGCGCCTACCTGGCCCGCCTCGCCCACACCCTGCTCACTCCTGAGGAGCGGGCCGAGCGAGCGGCGGCACGCCGAGTCCTGTCGGGTGCGGCGATGTGCTGGTCTCGTGTCTGATCCACCGTGCGCACGAGCAGCAGGGCTGGTTTCTCTACGCTCCGGCCTGCGCGTCGGTAGGGGCGGACCGAGCCTGACCGGGTGCTGCCGAGCACATCGCAGCCCTGTCCGGTTTCACCGTGCTTGACCTGGATCCGTCAGCTGCTCTTGCGGTTGTGCAGGAAGACACCTGGGTAACCGCACATACCCGGTATACGGCTGAACCGACCCCTGACCGCCCTGACGGCGCGATCGTCGTCACCGCCGATCCGGAACGCTGGAAGGGCCTGCCCGTCCGGACGCTCGACCTCACTCCCAGGGCTTCGCAGGAGGGGGGAGGCTTGGCAGCCTGGCACGTGAGCGCCGACTTCACTCCGGAGAAGCGCTTCCGCATCGACGAGATCAGGCGGGAGATGGTCGATGCGGAGCGAGGCCATGAACTCGCCTCTCTGCGCAAGGCTCAGGGGATGACGCAGGTTTCGCGACTGGCCGTCCCGTCTCATGCAGACTCCTCCGCCCCATGCTCCTCGCTCTGATGGTGGCGAAGCTCCACGTTGGCGTCCGATACGCCGCTGTAGTTCGTGCCGGATCTCGTGGCGTACTTTGCCGGACCGGTCACGATGGAGAGATTACGCCAGGTTCACGACAAATCCTGGAATCGGACCCTGTCTCGTATCTAGTAGCACCGACCGCATCGGTCATTCGTTCGCATGGCCGGTGAGCTGAAAACGGGAGGGTGCTACATGAAGATGCGCATGATCAAGCGGGTTCTGGTAGCGGCAAGTGTGGTTACGGCAGCGGGGGTTGTGCCGCTGGTGACGGCGACGGCGGCAAGTGCCTCCCAGAGCCGCTGCGTGAACTTCATAGGCGACCACGGCTACTTGGTTGGCCCCAAGGTCAAGGCAGCATGCAGCCATGCCGCTTGGCATGCGGGTAGCGTGGTGGCGAACCCGGCCTGCCTCTCGGGGCTGGTGAACATACACGTCGATCCGTCAGACGCGCAGGCTGCCTGTCTCCGCGCCTGACAACGGCAGAGCGGCAGTAGTGAGGGCGCCTGGCAACGCTTGCCGGGCGCCCTCATCTTGGTTCAGCAGTTACTTTGCGACGCGCACGTCGTTGCGGAGCTTGGCGGCGAGGGACGCCACGTCATCGATCGAGCCCCCGTTGCCGGAGGCCAGGCCGGCGAGGCTGAATGCCGACACCTGTGCGACGGTGCTGTGGTCGCCCCAAATGCAGAAAGGCACCGTGATGGTCTTGGCGGCGCCGGTGCTTGTGGACGACGAGCTGGTGTTGTCGATCTGGGCCACCTGGCACTTCATGATGCCGTTGGAGAAGCCTGACGGGTTGACCGTCTCCGGGCTGCCGAGCAGCTTGCCCTTGGTGCTGTCGCCGCTCTGGTCCTTCTCGGACTCCGACTTGACCTTGGCGAACATGGCGTCCACGGCGGCCTCGGGGTCGTCGATGGTGCCGTAGACGCCCTTGAAGGACAGGCTCTTCTGGGACAGGCCGGTGCCGTTCGTGTAACCCCCGTTGGCGCCCTTCGCGTTCTTCACGCCGAACTTCTGGAAGTCCGCGACATCGCTGTCGCTGAGGGTGTCAGAGGAGGATTCGCTTTCCGCCTTCTTGTACGTACCGTTGATCACCGTCGCCGGCGCGACCAGCTTGTGCGGGCCGTCGTCCGCGACCGAACCGCTGCTGCTGCTGCCACCGATGACGAGATACGCCACCACGGCGATCGCGGCGACGACCGCGACCGAGCCGATGACGATCGCCGTCTTCTTCTTGCCACCGCCTGGCGCGGGCGGCTGCGGGGCGCCGTAGGGCTGCTGGCCGTAGGGAGGCTGCTGCCCGTAAGGGGGCTGCTGGCCGTACTCGGGCTGCTGACCGTACGGGGGAGTCTGCGGCGGGACACCCTGGGGAGCCTGCTGGGGGTAGCCGTAGCCGGGCTGCGGAGGAGCCTGCTGCGGGTAGCCGTAACCGGGCTGGGGAGCCTGCGGCGGCTGGCCGTAAGGGCCCTGCTGCCCCGGCTGACCATACGGTCCGGGCTGCTGGGGCGGCCCACCGTACGGGCCCGGCTGGTTGTAGCTCATCTCTGGGTTCCCCTCCAGATGCTTATGTGTTCCTGACATCTTGACGGAAGGGCGAAGGGCGCGGGACACGTGGGGTCTATTGATGCCTAGTTGTTGACAGGCTGTTCCAGACGTTCGACGTACTGGTCGAACTTGGCGGACGAGTGCGCGCCGGCGGAAGCGGCGTAGTACGTCTTCGACCACACATGTTCTGTTATGCCTAGCAAATGTCGTATGGCCCTAGTTGTAGCTCCTCTGAGTTGCTTGGCCAGGTTCGCCACGGAAACGCAAGCCGGATAGCTGACGGTTACGGCGATATGCCGAGATGCTCGGCGGCCTGTACTGGCGTCAGTCGACGATCCATCATGAGGTTCACCGTGATGGGGGAGTACATGACGGTGAAGAGCAAGGCCAAGGCGGCGGGCTGGCCCTGGAGCAACGGATCTACGTATACAGGCAACGGCGCATCCGCCTCCGGGCCGACCAGCAGTGCCGCTACCTCACCAGGGCGCGACACGACCTGCCGTGGATCGGAGACCTGCCTTCCCAGGCACCGCAGCAGGTCCTCAAGTGTCTCGACCGGGCCTACGACAATTTCTGGAATGCGGAGCATCCGGCAGGATTCCCGCGATTCAAGAACGCCACGCCGCGCCTGGCGATCCCGCTCCCCGGGCAGGCCGTGCGCGTGACGAGGCTGAACCGCAAGTGGGCCTGCGTTCGCATCCCCAAGCTCGGGGACGTCAAGTTCCGGTTGACGCGCCCGCTCGGTGGTCGGATCAAGAACGCATCGATCCGTACAGACAGCTCGGGCCGGTGGTACGTCAGCTTCGGCGTGCACATCGGAAGGACGGCAACGCCACCGAATGGGCATCCGCCGGTTGGAGTGGACTTCGGGGTGAAGCAAGCGGCGTGTCGGACGAGACGGAGCCACGGCTCATGCCCCAGACGCTGACCGAGGGCGAGAAGCAGAGCACGGCCTGGTCGCCATCGAAGATCTTCGTGTGAAGCAGATGACGCGGAGTGCGAGTGGTACGCGCGCCGCACCCGGCGTGCACGTTTCTCAGAAAGCCGCTCTGAACCGGGCCGTCCTCGACAATCTGCCGGGGGAGCGGCGCCGCCAGCTCGTCTACAAATGCCCGGCCTACGGATCCGACCTCTCTCTGGTGCACCCTGCGAGGACCTCGCAGACATGCGGTGTCTGCCACCTTTGGGACCCTGCGTCGCGCGTCAGCCGCGACAGGTTCATCTGCACTGGGTGCGGGCACACCGACGACGCGGATCACAATGCCTCGGTCGTCATTCTCCGTCGTGCCCTTCGTGGTCCGGCGGGCACCACCAGTGCCGCAGGACATTGCGGTGAACAGCACGCACCCGCAGGCCATGCCCGGCCTGCGATGCCCCGCACCCGTGCCGGGCGCACGCGTGAACCCCTGAACCCCTCATCCGGGACGGCCCGCCTTCCAGTGGATATCGAGGGCTACAAGGAATCCCAGCAGGTCACTGCAGGGAGGATGTCAAGAAAGAATCGCGTTTCGGGACACGGGCGCGGCACCTCTAAACTGACCCCGTGACCGAGAACTCTCAGCAGCCGCAATCAGAGCCCACTCCCGAACTGCCGACCCAGTACGCGCCGGCCGAGGTAGAGGGGAAGCTGTACGAGCGCTGGGTAGAACGGGGTTACTTCGCGGCCGACGCGAAGAGCGACAAGCCCGCGTACACCATTGTCATCCCGCCGCCGAACGTCACCGGGTCGCTGCACCTGGGTCATGCCTTCCAGCACACGCTCATGGACGCCCTGACGCGCCGCAAGCGCATGCAGGGGTACGAGTCGCTGTGGCTGCCGGGCATGGACCACGCCGGTATCGCGACCCAAAACGTCGTCGAGCGCGAGCTCGGCAAGGAGGGCAAGTCCCGCCACGATTTGGGCCGTGAGGCGTTCGTCGAGCGCGTGTGGCAGTGGAAGGAAGAGTACGGCGGCAAGATCCTCGGCCAGATGCGCCGGCTCGGGGACGGCGTGGACTGGTCCCGCGAGCGGTTCACCATGGACGAAGGGCTCTCGCAGGCCGTCCAGACCATCTTCAAGAAGCTCTACGACGACGAGCTGATCTACCGCGCCGAGCGCATCATTAACTGGTGCCCGCGCTGCCTCACGGCCATCTCGGACATCGAGGTCGAGTACCAGGACGACGACGGCGAGCTGGTCTCCATGAAGTACGGGGAGGGGGATGACACGATCGTCGTCGCCACCACCCGTGCCGAGACGATGCTCGGTGACACGGCCGTCGCCGTCCACCCCGACGACGACCGCTACCGGCACCTGGTCGGCCGACGGATCAAGCTGCCGCTGACCGACCGCACCATCCCCGTTGTCGCGGACACCCACGTCGACCCCGAGTTCGGCACCGGCGCCGTCAAGGTGACCCCGGCCCACGACCCGAACGACTTCGCCATCGGGCAGCGCCACGACCTGGAGTCGCTGACCGTCATGGACGAGCGCGGCGTCATCACGGTGCACGGCCCGTTCCAGGGCCTCGACCGCTTCGAGGCCCGCTCCGCGATCGTCGCCGCGCTGCGCGCGGAGGGCCGCATCGTCGCCGAGAAGCGCCCGTACGTCCACTCGGTGGGCCACTGCTCGCGCTGCAAGACGACGCTGGAGCCGCGTCTGTCCATGCAGTGGTGGGTCAAGGTCGGCCCGCTGGCCCAGGCCGCCGGTGACGCCGTCCGGGACGGCCGGGTCACCATCCACCCCGCCGACATGTCGAAGCGCTACTTCGACTGGGTCGACAACATGCACGACTGGTGCATTTCGCGCCAGCTGTGGTGGGGCCACCGGATCCCCGTCTGGTACGGCCCCGAGGGCGAGGTCGTCTGCGTCGGCCCCGACGAGGAGCCCCCGGGCACCGAAGCCGAGGGCTGGAAGCAGGACCCCGACGTCCTGGACACCTGGTTCTCCTCGGGCCTGTGGCCCTTCTCGACCCTCGGCTGGCCCGAACGGACCCCGGACCTCGAGAAGTTCTACTCGACCGACGTCCTCCTCACGGGCCACGACATCATCTTCTTCTGGGTCGCCCGGATGATGATGTTCGGCCTGTATGCGATGGACGGCGAGGTGCCCTTCAAGACCATCGCCCTCACCGGCCTCGTCCGTGACCAGTTCGGCAAGAAGATGTCGAAGTCTTCGGGCACGGCCGTCGACCCGCTCGACTGGATGAACGCCTACGGCTCCGACGCCGTCCGCTTCACCCTCGCCCGCGGCGCCAACCCCGGTACGGACGTGCCGATCGGTGAGGACTGGGTCCAGGCGTCCCGGAACTTCGCCAACAAGATCTGGAACGCCACCCGCTTCGCGCTGATGAACGGCGCGACGGTCGAGGGCCCGCTGCCGGACCCGTCCGAGATGACGGCGACGGACCGCTGGATCCTCTCCCGCCTGAACAAGACGGTGGCCGAAGTCGACGCGTTCTACGACGACTTCCAGTTCGCCAAGCTGTCCGACGCCCTTTACCACTTCGCGTGGGACGAGGTCTTCGACTGGTACGTCGAGCTGTCCAAGACGACGTTCATGGCGGGCGGCGAGCCGGCGAAGGTCTCCGGGCGTGTCCTGGGCGAGGTCCTCGACGTCACCCTGCGCCTCCTCCACCCGATCGTCCCCTTCGTCACCGAGACGCTGTGGACGACGCTGACCGGCGGCGAGTCGGTCGTCATCGCCGAGTGGCCGACCGACTCCGGTTTCCGTGACGCGGGCGCCGAACGTGAGATCGAGACGCTTCAGCAGGTCATCACCGAGGTCCGCCGTTTCCGCGCCGACCAGGGCCTCCAGCCCGGCCAGCGTGTCCCGGCCCGCCTCACGCTGGACGGCACCGCCCTCGCCCCGCACGAGGCGGCCATCCGCCAGCTGCTGCGGCTGCAGCCGGAGGGCGAGGCCTTCGCGGCCACGGCGACGCTTCCCGTCGCCGGGGCCACGGTGGCGCTCGACCTCTCCGGCACGATCGATGTCGCGGCCGAGCGCAAGCGGCTCGCCAAGGACCTCGCCGCCGCGGAGAAGGAGAAGGCCCAGGCGAACGCCAAGCTCGGCAACGAGGCGTTCCTCGCCAAGGCGCCGGACCAGGTCGTGGACAAGATCCGTACGCGGCTCGCCAAGGCGGACGAGGACATCGCCCGCATCCAGGCCCAACTGGAACGCCTCCCAGAGGCGTAAGGGCTCTGCCGTAGCTGAACGAAGGCCCCCGGGACCTCACTGGTCCCGGGGGCCTTCGACGTCTGTGGTCTGCGGGTGGGTGGGGGCTGGTCGCGCAGTTCCCCGCGCCCCTGGGGCACGGGGCTGCGCCTCCAGCGCCCCAGCTTTTAGGGGCGCGGGGAACTGCGCGCCAAGCCCCCACCCGCCCGCAGCCGAAGAACCCACCCGGGGGTCTGGGGGCGGAGCCCCCGGGGATGGGACGGGTAGGGGCGGCGGGGGCGAGAGACCCGGGGCGGGTTCGGCTCCGTAGACTGGCAGCGTGAGTGAGCTCCCCCCGCACGACAGCAGCGAGCCGGACGAGCCGGACCCCAGCGACCCGCACGGTCTCTTCGACGAGATCATCGCGGCCGAGACCGACCGCGACCCCGACCTCGCGGTGATCGAGGCCGGCAGCCGCACCCTGCGCGCCCAGGGCGCCGACGCGGGCCGGCAGGCCGACGTGCCCGCGCGCCCGGCCGACCCCGAGGTCGACAAGGCGCTGCGCGAGGTGGAGGCCGAGCTCGCCGGCCGCTGGGGCGAGACCAAGCTGGAGCCCTCCGTCAGCCGGATCGCCGCGCTGATGGACGTCCTGGGCGAGCCCCAGCGCGCGTACCCCTCGATCCACATCACGGGCACGAACGGCAAGACCTCCACCGCGCGCATGATCGAGGCCCTCCTCGGCGCCTTCGACCTGCGCACCGGCCGCTACACCAGCCCCCACGTCCAGTCGATCACCGAGCGGATCAGCCTCGACGGTGCCCCGATCTCCGCCGAGCGGTTCATCGAGACGTACAACGACATCAAGCCGTACATCGAGATGGTCGACGGCCGGCAGGAGTACCGGCTGTCGTTCTTCGAGGTGCTCACCGGCATGGCGTACGCCGCCTTCGCGGACAGCCCCGTCGACGTCGCCGTCGTCGAGGTCGGCATGGGCGGCAGCTGGGACGCTACCAACGTGATCGACGGGGACGTCGCCGTCGTCACCCCCATCGACCTCGACCACACCGACCGGCTCGGTGAGACGCCCGGCGAGATCGCCACCGAGAAGGCCGGCATCATCAAGCAGGACGCGACGGTGATCCTGGCGCAGCAGCCGGTGGACGCCGCCCAGGTGCTGCTGAAGAAGGCCGTGGACGTCGACGCGACCGTGGCCCGGGAGGGCCTGGAGTTCGGGGTCGTCGCCCGGCAGGTCGCCGTCGGCGGGCAGCTCGTCACACTGCGCGGGCTCGGCGGGGAGTACGAGGAGATCTTCCTGCCGCTGCACGGCCCCTACCAGGCGCACAACGCCGTCGTGGCGCTCGCCGCGGTCGAGGCGTTCTTCGGGGTCGGCGCGGCGCACACCCAGCGCCTCGACATCGACACCGTGCGGAAGGCCTTCGCCTCCGTCACCTCACCGGGCCGCCTCGAGGTCGTACGGCGCTCGCCGACCGTCGTCCTGGACGCCGCGCACAACCCGGCGGGCGCCCGTGCCACCGCCGAGGCCGTGGGCGAGGCCTTCGACTTCAGCCGGCTGATCGGGGTCGTCGGCGCGAGCGGCGACAAGAACGTACAGGGGCTGCTCGAGGCCTTCGAGCCGATCTTCGCCGAGGTCGTGATCACCCAGAACTCCAGCCATCGCGCGATGGACGCCGATGAGCTCGCCGGGATCGCCGTCGAGATCTTCGGCGACGAGCGGGTGCAGGTGGAGCCGCGGCTCGACGACGCGATCGAGGCGGCGATCACGCTGGCCGAGGAGGAGGGCGAGTACGCGGGCGGCGGCGTTCTCGTGACCGGCTCCGTCATCACCGTCGGCGAGGCCCGACTGCTCCTGAGGAGGGGCTGACCGCTGTGCGTACGCTCTGTGCTTCCACCCTGATCGGCGAGTTCTTCGTCATCGGCTTCGCCGGGCTCGTCGCCATGAAGGATCCCGATCTGTCCATGGCCACGGTGTGGACGGTCAGCGGGATCTTCATGGCGGTGAGTGTGCTGCTCTGCGGGATGATCACCCGGCCCGGGGGTGTCCAGCTCGGCTGGGCCCTGCAGATCGCGCTGATCGCGAGCGGGTTCGTCGTGGGGTCGATGTTCTTCCTGGGGGCGATCTTCGCCGCACTGTGGTGGGCCTCGGTGCACTACGGGCGGAAGATCGACGAGGCCAAGGCGAGGTTCGCCGCACAGGCGGAGGCGGGCGGGAACCCGGCATAGGGTTCTCCGCCCCTGAAAAGGGGCCCGCGGATCTGCTGAAAAGGGGCCCGTCTACTGAAAAGGGGCCCGCGGATCTGCGCGCGGCCGGCCCCACCCGCCCGCAGTCGAACAGCCCTGGACAGCCCTGGACAGCCCTGGACGGCCCTGGACGGCCTTGGACAGCCCCGAACAGCCCCGAACGCCCCCGCCCACCTGACTCTGCGTAACACCCACCCAGACACGCCCTGTAGCCTCGGTCACCCGCACACTTGTGACCTGAAGGAGCCACCACCGTGAGCCAGCGCACCCTCGTCCTCCTCAAGCCCGACGCCGTCCGTCGCGGCCTGACCGGCGAGATCATCAGCCGTATCGAGCGCAAGGCCGGCTGGCAGATCACCGCGCTGGAGCTGCGCACGCTGGACCAGGACACGCTGGAACAGCACTACGGCGAGCACAAGGGCAAGCCGTTCTACGAGCCGCTGGTGGAGTTCATGGCGTCCGGCCCCGTCGTGGCGCTGGTCGTCGAGGGCGAGCGGGTCATCGAGGGCGTGCGCGCGCTCGCCGGCCCCACCGACCCCATCGCCGCCGCCCCCGGTTCCATCCGCGGCGACTACGGTGTGATCGTCCGCGAGAACCTGATCCACGCCTCCGACTCCGAGGAGTCCGCCGAGCGCGAGCTGAAGATCTTCTTCCCCGGCCGCGTCTGACCCCTCCTCGTGGTCGCGTCCGAGCTGCGCCCGAGTCGCGGCCGAGTCGCTTTCGAGTCGCCTCCGATCCAGGTCCCAGTCAGTTCCAGGTCAGGTCGAAGTCGCGTCCAAGTCGCGGCAGACCCGCACAGACATCACGATTCCAAGATGTTCTGGTAACGGCTTGCAAAGGCTTGTAAAGGACTTGCGTCCCCAGCCTGATGTCCGACCGGGGACGGCCGTGGAAATTCCGGCCGTCCCGCGGCATATGCGTGCCGATCGAGGGAACGCGTGCCCCCGTTGGGTCGTCTCCACAAGCGGGGCGGCGCCACGCATGCTGACAATGGCGAAGACCCTCGCGCAGTGTTCGTGCGGGCGCGTCTACGATGGAGACGTTCACGTCACTGCACCCACCTCGCCGTTCCTAAAAAGCCGTCAAAGCTCCACTTGGGAAGGCCAGACGAATCCTGATGGGGAACTCAATGTCGTTCATCGGCCGTGACATGGCTGTCGACCTCGGGACCGCCAACACGCTGGTGTACGTCAGGGGTCGCGGGATCGTACTCAACGAGCCGTCCGTCGTCGCGATCAACACCAACACCGGTGGCATCCTCGCGGTCGGCGCGGAGGCGAAGAAGATGATCGGGCGGACTCCCGGCAACATCGTTGCCGTGCGCCCGCTGAAGGACGGTGTCATCGCCGACTTCGAGATCACCGAGCGCATGCTCCGCTACTTCATCCTGAAGATCCACAAGCGGCGCTACCTCGCCCGTCCCCGTGTCGTCGTCTGCGTGCCCTCGGGCATCACGGGTGTCGAGCGCCGTGCCGTCATCGAGGCGTCGTCCCAGGCCGGCGCCCGCCAGGTGCACATCATCGAGGAGCCCATGGCCGCGGCCATCGGCTCCGGCCTGCCGGTCCACGAGGCCACGGGCAACATGGTCGTGGACATCGGCGGCGGCACCACGGAGGTCGCGGTCATCTCGCTCGGCGGCATCGTCACCGCCCAGTCCATCCGCGTCGCGGGCGACGAGTTGGACAACGCGATCATCCAGCACATCAAGAAGGAGTACAGCCTCCTCCTCGGTGAGCGCACCGCCGAGCAGATCAAGATCACGATCGGTTCGGCGTACGACCTGGACAACGACGAGCACACCGAAATCCGCGGCCGGGATCTCGTCTCCGGGCTGCCCAAGACCGTTGTCATCTCCGCGGCCGAGGTCCGCAAGGCGATCGAGGAACCGGTCAACGCGATCGTCGACGCAGTGAAGACGACACTCGACAAGTGCCCGCCGGAGCTGTCGGGTGACGTGATGGACCGTGGAATCGTTCTGACCGGTGGCGGGGCGCTGCTGCGCGGGCTCGACGAGCGCCTGCGCCGCGAGACCGGTATGCCGATTCACATCGCCGAGGATCCGCTGGACAGCGTGGCGCTCGGCTCCGGCAAGTGCGTCGAGGAATTCGAGGCGCTCCAGCAGGTTCTGGACGCCCAGCCGCGCAGATGAGGTAACTCTTCGATTCCGCCGTACGGGATGATCGCCTCTCGTACGGCGGATCGTTGATATCGAGGCATAAGCTCCCCCATAACACCCTTGGGCGTCAGCACTCGCTCGGGGTGCATTCCTGTTGACACCGACGAGGAAGGCACGGCCGCCGCACGTGAGGGACACACGAGAGAGCCGGCTGCTCCTGGTGCTGCTGATCGCCATCGCGTTCGCTTTGATCACGGTGGACATCCGTGGTGGACAGGATTCACCGGTCCAAGGTGCCCGCCAAGCCGCCGCGACGGTCTTCGGCCCGATCGAGAACGGGGTGTCCTCCGCGGTCGACCCCGTCGGCAACGCGATCGCCGCGGTCCGTGACTCGGACAGCCGACACGATCGCATCGCCCAACTCGAGCACGACAACACGGCGCTGAAGGCCAAGCTCGGCAGTGACGACCGCAATCGCAGCCGTCTGAACCAGCTCGACAAGATGCTGAAGACGGCCGGCGCCGGGCAGTACGGCATCAAGGGCGCCGAGGTCATCGCCATAGGAGCCGCCCAGGGCTTCTCCTGGACCGTGACCATCGACGTCGGCAGCAACGACGGCATCCAGCGCGACATGACGGTCCTGAACGGCGACGGGCTCGTCGGCCGCGTGACCACCGTCGGTCCGGACACCGCCACGGTGCTGCTCGCCAACGACCCCGATTTCACCGTCGGTACGCGGATGGAGGCCAGCGACGAGCTCGGCTTCGCCTCCGGTCAGGGCGACCGTCCGCTGCGGGTGGAGATGCTCAACGGCAAGGCGAAGATCAAGAAGGGGGACCGGCTGGTCACCTTCGGTTCGCAGGCCGACAAGCCCTTCGTGCCCGGCGTCCCGGTCGGCGTGGTCTCCCGTGTCGACCCGTCAGGCGGCGACCTGACCCGCACGATCTACGTCACGCCGTACGTCGCGTTCTCGAAGCTCGACATCGTCGGCGTCGTCGTAGAGGCCCCCCGCAAGGACCCACGTGACACGGTGCTGCCGGCCAAGCCCAAACCGACGCCCACGCCGACCGTGACCGTGACGGTCACGCCCTCGGCGTCCGAGCCCGTCACCGGCCAGACGCCGTAGGAGCTGAATCCCCATGCGTTTCAATCGGATGCTGCTCTCCGCCACCCTGGTGGTGGTCGCCCTGGTGATCCAGGTGAGCGTCCTCGCCCGTCTGCACCTTCCGGGAGCCGTCCCGGACCTCGTCCTGCTCACCGTGCTTGCCCTCGCCATGGTCTACGGCCACGTCGGCGGCGCCCTCATCGGCTTCGCCGCCGGCCTGCTCGCCGACCTCGCCCCGCCCGCCGACCACGCCGCCGGGCGCTACGCCCTCGTGCTGTGCGTCATCGGCTATCTCGCGGGGCTGGCGAAGCCGGACAACGGTCAGCTCAAGTCGGCGACCGGTCCGATGGCCGTGGTCGTCGCCGCCGCCGTCGGCTCCACCCTGCTGTACGCCGGTGTCGGCGCCCTCGTCGGTGACACCGCCGCCCGCCATGTGGGCCTGGGCAGCCTGCTGTTCACGGCCGCCCTGTACGACCTGCTGCTCGCGCCGTTCGTGGTCCCGGGGCTGATGGCCCTGGCCCGGCGCTCCGAGAACAATCTGCTCGGCGATTCCAACAGCGCCAAGGCCGCCGACGTCTCCTCGGGCTGGCTGGCCTCCGGCACCGGCCTGCGTATCGGCAGCCAGCGCGGCCACCGGGTCAAGGCCGCCCGGGCGCGCGTCGCCCGCGCGGGGCGCATCAAGGGGGTCAAGCGTCTGTGAGCGCACGTCAGTTGACCGACCCCGGGGTCAAGGCCCCCAGGTTCGCCGTGTACTCGTATGACTTGTATGACTCGTACGCATGTGGCGCCCCGTACGCACACGGCTCGCGCGCCCATCTCCCGTACCCACTCTGAGAGGGGGAGGCAGCACCAGTGACCAACATTCCCGAGACCGGCAGGACCCCACGGGTTCAGATCCGACTCGTCGTCATCCAGATCCTCGTCCTCTCCCTCCTCGGCACCCTCGGCGGCCGCCTCTGGTACCTCCAGATCCGCAACGGCCAGGAGTACGCCAAGGAAGCCTCCGGCAACCACGTCCAGCAGGTCGTCCAGCCCGCCGTACGCGGCTCGATCCTCGACGCGCGCGGGGTGCCGATCGCCGACAACGAGACCCGGCTCGTGGTCTCCGCCTCGCGCACCGACCTGCTGAAGATGAAGGACGACGGCAAGGCGGTCCTCACGAAGCTGGCCGACGTGCTGGACATGAAGCCCGAGGACGTCATCCAGAAGGTCCGGCTGTGTGACGCGAAGACGCCGCAGCCCTGCTGGAACGGCTCCCCGTACCAGCCCATCCCCATCACCGACGAGGCCACCGCCAAGCAGGCCCTGCAGATCCGTGAGCGCTCCGAGGACTTCCCCGGCATCAGCGCCGAGCCCGAGGCCGTACGCCGCTACGCCGCCCCCGGCAAGGCCAACACCGCTCAGGTCCTCGGCTATCTCTCGCCCGTCACGGACGCCGAGATCACCCAGGCCAAGGACAGCAGTTCGCCCTACCTCCGCTCCGACCAGGTCGGCCGCTCCGGCCTCGAGCGCCAGTACGACAAGGAGCTGCGCGGCAAGGCCGGCGTCACCCGTTACGAGGTCGACAACCTCGGCCGCGTGATCGGCAAGGCCAAGAGCGACGCGGCCCAGTCCGGCTCCAACCTCGTCACCAGCATCGACTCGCGCGTCCAGCGGGTCGCCGAGTACGAGCTGGACACGGCGATGAAGACCGCCCGCCAGCAGTTCGACAAGATCACCGGCGAGAACTACAAGGCCGACTCGGGCGCCGTCGTGGTGATGGAGGCCAAGACCGGCCGGATCGTCTCCATGGCGTCCGCCCCGACGTACGACCCGAACGCCTGGGTCGGCGGCATCTCCGCCAAGGACTACAAGGCCCTCACCGGAAAGAACTCCGACTACCCGCTGCTGAACAGGGCCATACAGGGTCAGTCCGCGCCCGGTTCGACCTTCAAGGTGGTCTCCACGGCCGCCGCGGTCGAGGCCGGCTACGAGTGGGACGGCGGCTACCCCTGCACCAGCTCGTACTCCGTCGGCGGTCAGGTCTTCAAGAACTTCGAGGGCGAGAACTTCGGCCCCATCTCACTCGGCCGGGCCCTCGAGGTCTCCTGCGACACCGTCTTCTACGGCCTCGCGGACAACGAGTGGAAGAAGGACGGCGGCATCAACCCCAAGAAGGGGGAGCCGAAGGACTACTTCTTCAAGGCCGCCCACCAGTTCGGCCTCGGCAAGGAGACCGGCGTCGACCTGCCCAACGAGGTCACCGGCCGCGTCCCGGACCGCCAGTGGAAGCAGAGCTACTGGAAGGCCAACAAGGACGTCTGGTGCAAGACCGGCAAGAAGGACGGCGACTACGTCCAGAAGATCGCGTACGAGAACTGCCTCGAGGGCAACAAGATGCGCGAGGGTGACGAGATCAACTACTCCATCGGTCAGGGCGACACCCTCGTCACCCCGATTCAGGAGGCCATGATCTACGGGGCCATCGCCAACGGCGGCACCATCCACACGCCGACCATCGGCAAGGCGATCGTCAGCGCCGACGGCAAGACCGTCCAGGAGATCAAGCCCAAGGTCAAGGGCAAGCTGCCGATCAGCAAGGACACGCTCAAGGGCATGAACTCGGCCCTCGAAGGCGTCGTCACCCGCGGTACCGCCGCCTGGAAGTTCGGCGGCTGGCCGCAGGACAAGATCACGCTGCACGCCAAGACCGGTACCGCCGAGGTCTACGGCAAGCAGACCACGTCCTGGTTCGCCACGTACACCAAGGACTACACGGTCGTCATGACCATCGCCCAGGCCGGTACGGGTTCCGGCGCCTCCGGTGAGGCCGTGCGCAACATCTACAACGCGCTGTACGGCGTCCAGGCCGACGGTTCCATCGACAAGTCGAAGGCCCTCCTGCCCACCCCCCAGAAGGGTCTCCCGAAGATCCAGACGGACGGTTCGATCGACACCCCGGAGATCGCCAAGGACCCGGTCAAGGACCTCCAGGCCAGCGAGTCGCCCTCGCCCGGGGCCACCGACCAGCAACTGCCCGCGGGCACCACGCCGTCCCCGACGGCCAGTAACCGCAACACCCGAAGGCGTACGGACCGTCCGAAGAAGCGGCGGGGGACGAGGATCCTGACATGACCGGAGCGAACAACTTCTCCGTCTCCGGCTACGGCCCCGCCCGCGGCGGGATGTCACGGCTCCTCGCCCGTGACTCCCTGGCCCGCCGCCTCGACTGGCCGATACTGCTCTCGGCCCTCGCGCTCTCGCTGATCGGCTCGGCCCTCGTCTACTCGGCGACCCGCAACCGCACCGAGATCAACCAGGGCGACCCGTACTACTTCCTCATCCGCCACCTCATGAACACCGGCATCGGCTTCGGCCTGATGGTCGGCACGATCTGGCTGGGCCACCGCACCCTGCGCACGGCGGTCCCGATCCTCTACGGCCTCTCGGTCTTCATGATCCTGCTGGTGCTGACCCCGCTCGGCGCGACGATCAACGGCCAGCGCAACTGGCTCGTCGCGGGCGGACTGTCGCTCCAGCCCGCCGAGTTCACCAAGATCACGATCATCCTGGGCATGGCGATGCTGCTCGCCACCCGGGTGGACGCGGGCGACAAGCAGTACCCCGACCACCGCACGGTGCTGCAGGCGCTGGGCCTCGCGGCCGTCCCGATGATGATCGTGATGCTCATGCCCGACCTGGGCACGATCATGGTCGCGGTCATCATCGTGCTCGGCGTGCTGCTCGCCTCCGGCGCCTCCAACCGCTGGGTGTTCGGTCTGCTCGGTGCCGGTGCGCTGGGCGCGGTGGCGATCTGGCAGCTCAAGATCCTCGACGAGTACCAGATCAACCGCTTCGCCGCCTTCGCCAACCCCGACCTCGACCCGGCAGGCGTCGGCTACAACACCAACCAGGCCCGTATCGCCATCGGCTCCGGCGGCCTCTTCGGCACGGGCCTGGGCCACGGCTCCCAGACCACGGGCCAGTTCGTCCCGGAACAACAGACGGACTTCGTCTTCACGGTCGCGGGTGAGGAACTGGGCTTCGTGGGCGCCGGCCTGATCCTGCTCCTGCTGGGCGTCGTCCTGTGGCGGGCCTGCCGCATCGCCCGCGAGACCACCGAGCTGTACGGCACGATCGTCGCCGCCGGCATCATCGCCTGGTTCGCCTTCCAGGCCTTCGAGAACATCGGCATGACCCTGGGCATCATGCCGGTCGCGGGCCTACCCCTGCCCTTCGTCTCCTACGGCGGTTCGTCGATGTTCGCGGTGTGGGTGGCGGTGGGGTTGTTGCAGTCGATCAGAGTCCAGCGCCCCATGTCGGCGTAGGCCTCCGGCGGTTGGGCGGGAGGGGGTGCGTTTTCGGGTGCGGTCCGGTGGGGGCCGGCCGCCCAGTTCCTCGTGCCCCTGAGCCGGGGCTTCGCCCCCGGCCCTGGTTGGTTCTTCGGGTGTGGGGTGAGTGGGGGCCGGCCGCGCAGTTCCTCGCGCCCCTGAGCCGGGGCTTTGCCCCCGGCCCTGGTTGGTTGTTCGGGTGTGGGGTGGGTGGGGGTTGGTCGGGCGGTTGGTCGGCCCCTGAGCCGGGGCTTCGCCCCTGGCCCCGGTTGGTTGTTCGGGTGCGGCCGGGTGGGGGCTGGTCGCGCAGTTCCTCGCGCCCCTAAAGGCCTTGGGCGTCCGGTGTTCGTGGTGTGAGCCCGATCCAGCCCCGCCCTCAGCGCACCTCGCGCGTCCGGCGCTTGAGGACGAGGCCGAGCCGACCACGCCACTCACCCCGGCCCGCATCCTTCAGCGCCTCCGGTGCTTGAGGACTAGGCGGCCGTCTCCCCACCCGCAAGGGCGTGCCCCCCACGTCCTGCTCGCTCACCCCGGTGCGCATCTTTCAGCCCGTCCGGCGTTTGAGGACGGGGCCGTTCAGGCCGTGCCATACCCACTCCGCCCCGCCCCGCCCATACCACCCGCCCGGGCAGGGGTCTGGGGCGCAGCCCGGGCGGGGGCGGGGCCGCAGTCCCGCCGGGGGTCCAAGGGCGGAGCCCTGTGGGGGTGCAGGGGGCAGCGGCCCCGATGGAGTGCAGGGGCAGAGCCCTGCGGGGCGGCAACCCCCGGTGGGGCGCGAGGGCAGAGCCCTGCGGGAATTCAGGGGGCAGCAGCCCCCGATGGGGTGCAGGGGCGGAGACCTGTGGGGTCCAGGGGGCGCAGCCCATGGCGGGGTGCAGGGGCGGCAGCCCCGCGGGGGTTCGGGGGCGGAGCCCCAGGTGGGGTTGAAGAGGACAGCGGCTCCCGGTGGGGGTGCAAGGGCGGAGCCCTGCGGGGGTGCAGGGGGCGGTGGCCCCCGATGGGGTGCAGGGGCGGAGCCCCGCAGGGGGGTTCGGGGGCGGAGCCCCCGTTGGGGTTGAAGGGGCGGAGCCCCTGGGGATGGGACGGGTAGGGGCGGCGGGGGCGAGATCCGGTCGTTCCCGGAGGTCCTGGAAGGGGCTGCTACTGCCATCCCGGCGCCACAGCCACTAGATTCAGTTCATGGCGGACACCAAGCGCGAAATCGAGCGAAAGTACGAGGGTCCCCCGGCCGGCGGCGACGCGCCACTCCCGGACCTGACCGACGTCCCAGGAGTCTCGGGCGTCATCGACAAGGGCGTGGCCGAACTGGACGCCACCTACTACGACACGGCCGACCAGCGGCTCGCCACCGCCTCCCTCACCCTCCGCCGCCGCACCGGCGGCGACGACGCGGGCTGGCACCTCAAACTCCCCGTCTCTGAGGGCGTCCGCGACGAAATCCGCGCCCCGCTCTCCGACACCGTCCCCGAAGACCTGACCGCCCTCGTCCGCTCCCGCATCCGCGAGGCCGAACTGGTCCCCGTCGTACGTCTTCTGTCGGCCCGCGACATCCGCCACCTCGTCGACGCCTCCGGCAACCTCCTCGCCGAGGTCAGCGTCGACCGCGTCCGCGCGGAGCGCCTCAGCGGCGGCGCGGGCAGCGCGGAATGGACCGAGATCGAGGTGGAACTCGCCGACGACGGCGATCCGGCCTTCCTCGACAAGGTCGAGAAGAAGCTCCGCAAGGCGGGCATCAAACGCTCCGCCTCCGCGTCCAAACTGGCCAAGGCACTCGAAGACACGGCCCCCCGTAAGCCGGAGAAGGCAGGCAAGCCGGAGAAGGCAGGCAAGGCGGGGACGACCGACAAGGCGGGGACGACCGACAAGGCAGGCAAGGCGGGGAAGGCCGACAAGGTCGCTGCCGCGTCGAAAGCAACGGCGACGGCCGCTAAGCCCGAACCCCCCGATTCGCCCCCGCACACCGCCGGCGCCCACATCCTCACCTACGTCCGCGACCAGCGCGACGCGATCGTCGAGCTGGACCCCGCCGTCCGCCGCGACGTGCCCGACTCCGTGCACCGTATGCGCGTCGCCACCCGCCGCCTCCGCAGCACCTTCCGCTCGTACGGCAAGATCCTCGACCGCACCGTCACCGACCCGATCGGCGTCGAGCTGAAGTGGCTCGCCGCCGAGCTGGGCGTCGACCGCGACCAGGAGGTCCTCACCGAGCACCTGACGGCGGCGCTCGACGACCTCCCGTCCGACCTCGTCACGGGCCCCGTACAGGCCCGTCTGAGCACCTGGTCGGGGGCCCGCCGCTCCGGCTCCCGGCAGCGCCTGATCGCCGTACTGGACGGCAAGCGCTATCTGGACCTGCTGACGACGCTGGACACCCTGGTGGCAGGACCGCCCCTGCGGGAGGCGGCCTCGAAGAAGCCCGAGAAGGTGATCGCCAAGGCCGTACGGAAGGACTTCGAGAAGGTCGCCGACCTGGTCGGCGAGGCCCTGGAACTGCCGCCCGGCTCCGAGCGCGACCTCGCGATGCACGACGCCCGCAAGAAGGCCAAGCGCACGCGCTACGCGGCCGAGGCGGCCACCCCCGCCCTCGGTGAACCCGCCGCCGACCTGGTCAAGTCGATGAAGTCCCTGCAGACGCTGCTGGGCGACCACCAGGACAGCGTGATGGTCCGCGGGGCCCTGCGGGAGCTGGCGACCGAGGCGCACGAGGAGGGCGAGAACGCGTTCACGTACGGGGTGCTGTACGGCCGCGCGGAGCAGCGCGCGGCGGCGGTGGAGGCGGCGCTGCCGGGGGAGTGGGAGGCGATCGAGGGCCAGGGTGCCGTCTGAGGCGTACGGGGGCCGGCCACGGCCGCGTTAGGCTGGATGGTCAACCCTGTCAGTTCCTCCCAGCTCACGAAGGTTCGCGAGATGCCTGCCGAAGCCGCTGTATCGGTGTTTCCACAGCTCGAAGCTCTGCTCCCGCATGTGCAGAAGCCGATCCAGTACGTCGGCGGAGAGCTCAACTCCACGGTCAAGGCCTGGGACGCCTGTGACGTCCGCTGGGCGCTGATGTACCCGGACGCGTACGAGGTCGGGCTGCCCAACCAGGGCGTCATGATCCTTTACGAGGTGCTGAACGAGCGCGAGGGCGTCCTCGCCGAGCGCACGTACAGCGTCTGGCCGGACCTCGAGGAACTGATGCGAGAGCACCAGGTCCCCCAGTTCACGGTGGACAGTCACCGCCCGGTGAAGGCCTTCGACGTCTTCGGTCTGTCCTTCTCCACGGAGCTGGGCTACACGAACATGCTGACGGCGCTGGACCTGGCCGGGATCCCGCTGGAGTCCAAGGACCGCACCCTCGACGACCCGATCGTCCTGGCGGGCGGCCACGCGGCGTTCAACCCCGAGCCGATCGCCGACTTCATCGACGCGGCGATCATCGGTGACGGCGAGCAGGCCGTGCTCGACATGACGGAGATCATCCGGGCCTGGAAGGCGGAGGGCCGCCCGGGCGGCCGCGAGGAGGTCCTCTTCCGCCTGGCGAAGACGGGCAACGTCTACATCCCGGCGTTCTACGACGTCGAGTACCTCTCCGACGGCCGTATCGCCCGCGTCGTGCCCAACAAGTCGGGTGTCCCGTGGCGTGTGTCCAAGCACACGGTCATGGACCTCGACGAGTGGCCGTACCCCAAGCAGCCGCTGGTCCCGCTGGCCGAGACGGTCCACGAGCGGATGTCGGTGGAGATCTTCCGCGGCTGTACGCGCGGCTGCCGCTTCTGCCAGGCGGGCATGATCACCCGCCCGGTGCGCGAGCGCTCGATCACGGGCATCGGCGAGATGGTGGAGAAGGGCCTGAAGGCGACGGGCTTCGAGGAGGTCGGCCTGCTGTCCCTCTCCTCCGCCGACCACTCGGAGATCGGCGACATCGCCAAGGGCCTGGCCGACCGTTACGAGGAAGACAAGATCGGCCTCTCCCTCCCCTCCACTCGCGTGGACGCCTTCAACGTCGACCTGGCGAACGAGCTGACGAGGAACGGCCGCCGCTCGGGCCTGACCTTCGCGCCCGAGGGCGGCTCGGAACGCATGCGCAAGGTCATCAACAAGATGGTCTCGGAAGAGGACCTGATCAGGACCGTCTCGACGGCGTACGGCAACGGCTGGCGGCAGGTGAAGCTGTACTTCATGTGCGGCCTGCCGACGGAGACCGACGAGGACGTCCTGCAGATCGCCGACATGGCGATGAACGTGATCGCCGAGGGCCGCAAGGTCTCCGGCCAGAACGACATCCGCTGCACGGTGTCGATCGGCGGCTTCGTCCCCAAGCCGCACACCCCCTTCCAGTGGGCGCCCCAGCTCTCCGCCGAGGAGACGGACGCCCGCCTGGAGAAGCTCCGCGACAAGATCCGCGGCGACAAGAAGTACGGCCGCTCCATCGGCTTCCGGTACCACGACGGCAAGCCCGGCATCGTCGAGGGCCTGCTCTCCCGCGGTGACCGCCGCATCGGGGCCGTCATCCGCGCGGTCTACGAGGACGGCGGCCGCTTCGACGGCTGGCGCGAGCACTTCTCGTACGACCGCTGGATGGCCTGCGCCGAGAAGACCCTCCCCGCCTTCGGCCTGGACGTCGACTGGTACACGACCCGCGAGAAGACCTACGAGGAGGTCCTTCCCTGGGACCACCTCGACTCCGGCCTCGACAAGGACTGGCTCTGGGAGGACTGGCAGGACGCCCTCGACGAGACGGAGGTCGAGGACTGCCGCTGGACCCCGTGCTTCGACTGCGGCGTCTGCCCGCAGATGGATACGAGCATCCAAATCGGCCCGACGGGCAAGAAGCTGCTGCCGCTGACGGTCAAGAACGCAGGTCCGACGCCCGCCGCGAGTGGTCACGCACACTGACGTGAGCGAGGCACTCGATCGGGTGATTGAGGCGTTGGCGGGGGTGAGCGAGGACGAGGTGGCGGCTGCACTGTCCGCGGCCGGCGCCTCGGCCCCTCGCCCGTCGGCGCCGTCAGTGCCACTTCGGACGCCGCTCCCGGGCCCTGAGGCATCGCTGCACATCGCCTCTGAGGTGGAGTGGGTATGAGGTCCGTATCGGCTTGTGCGTGACTGTGTGTCGTGAGCCCCCTTTCTCACCGGGAAGGGGGCTCGTTGACGTCTGGCGGCACGTGAGTTCGTGGGCCTGACGCTGCGGAGTGCCCCGCCGGGGTGGCTGGCCCGCCGAGACGGCGATCCGATGAGGTGACAGTCGGATGGGTGGGTAAAATCCCAGGGCTTACGCTCCCGGGCATGACCAAGTTCTGCGCCACTGTGTGTCTGCTGCCGACCGCGCCCCGGAAGGTTCCGCAGGCGGTAGCTGCCACCATGGCGCCCTATAACGCCAACCTCACCGAGGAATGGAATCCGGTCGGCCACTGGGACTGGTGGGCCATCCACTCCAGCCCGGGCAATGCCTACCTCGTGTTGCCTCCGCACGACGGCGACCGCAGGCTCGTCACGGCCTCAACCGTGCCGCGCAGGAAGGCCAAGCTCGATCGCCTCGGGCCGCTGGAATGCTACGGCGAGCCTAGGGGTCTGCTGGACTTCGACGGTATGCGGGAACGAGCGGCGCGCACGCATGACGCCCTGCTCACCGCTTGGACGGAGCTGACGGCGATACACCCGCCGGCCCGCCCGCTCGCCGACTTCCTCGCTCGCCACGAGGCCGACTCTGAGAGGTACTCCGCGGCAGACGCCAGGAAGGAGCATCTGGCCCAGCCGCTGGTGCAGGACGTGGCCCAGAGGGCCGTCGCGGGAGACCCGCACTTTGATACGTCGTTCCTGCTCAACGACCCAGTCGCGTACTTCGCGCAGGAACATGAGGAAGCCCGGCTGTGGTCGGTCCGGTGCGCCGTGCCCGGCTTCGCCTTGGTCACCCTTGACGGCTCGTGGATGGACGCGGACACAGACGGCTACTGGGAACAAGCCAACCGTTACCTCGACGGCCTCGACGCCGAGGCCATCGTCCTCGACCTGCTCTGTCACTCTTGAGTCGTCAGACGGGCCACCCCGCGGCTGCGTGGCGAGAGCCCATGATCGCCCGGACAGGATCTAGGTGCGCCGACTCAGGGGGACTCGGCGACAACAAGGCAGCACGAGCGTGCACTTGCTGCGGCGCACCGCTCCGCGGCTCATTCCACCCACCGCCCAACCTCGTTTCCTAAAGCGGTAGTCGGCGGTTCGACACGAGTATGGGTGGCTCCCTGCCCGCAGATGGATACGAGCATCCAGATCGGCCCGACGGGCAAGAAGCTGCTGCCGCTGACGGTCAACAAGTCCGGGACCAGCGGACACGCTCACTGACGTGAGTGAGGCGCTGCGGCGCATCGTGGAGGCCCTGGGCTTGCGGTTTGCGAGGCTCCCTCACCGGGTTGGGCGATCAAGGCTACGGTGATGAGCGGTCTGCCTGCCGATCGGATGCCTTGCCCGCTACGGACCGAGGCGCGTTCGCATCGCCCGCACGGCACTAGAGTGAGAAGGTGACCTCTCTGCCGGAAGACCCGTCACCACCGTTAGGCGAAGACGACCGGGACACGGCCGTGCAGCGCCTGCAGGAGGCGTACACCGTAGGGCACATTTCGCACGAGGAGTTGGACGAACGCCTCCAGCAGGTACTCACCGCCAAGACGCACAGCGAGACCGTGTCGGCTCTGGCCTCGCTCCCGGAGCAGAATGCGGGCACCACGTCCACGATCGCCGCCGCCGGCGGACGGATTCAGCGGCGCGGCGTATGGCGGGTACCTCGGATCCTCAAGGTCGAGTCCGCCTTCGGGAGGGTGCACCTGGACCTGTCCCGGGCGGTCATCGAACATCCGGTAGTCGACATCGAGTTACAACTCGGCACTGGCAGAGCCAAGATCACGGTGCCTCGCGACGCGATCGTCGACGTCGAGGATCTGCGCACCGGGTGGAAGGCCACGCTCTACAAGACCCGGCGGCGCTCCCGCCCCGGCGGGCCGAAGATCCGGATCTCTGGGAACATGGGGTTCGGACGATTGAAGATCCGCCACGCGCGGCGTTGAGGCCCATTCGGCTCAAGACCACCTGTCCCGCACTTCTTCGTCCCCGCTCGACTGCCAGTGGTATGAGCGGCTGCTGACGGTCAAGAACGCGGCGCCGGCCCCCGCAGGGACCGGTCACACGCACTGAGGCGAGCG
The DNA here is from genome assembly GCF_001514115.1 of Streptomyces olivochromogenes. Classification (GTDB taxonomy): domain Bacteria; phylum Actinomycetota; class Actinomycetes; order Streptomycetales; family Streptomycetaceae; genus Streptomyces; species Streptomyces olivochromogenes. Next base: position 316,412 of record NZ_KQ948456.1, on the reverse strand, counting down.
AGGCACTCGATCGGGTGATGGGTGCGCTTGCGGGGGCGAGTGAGGACGAGGTGGCGGCCGTGCTTGCTGCGGTGGGCGCTTCGCCCCCTCGCCCGTCGGCGTCGCCGGCGTCCTCTCGGGCGCCCCTGCCGGGTCCTGGCAGTGCCTTGCACATGGGAGTGGAGACTGTGGCCTTTGAGCCCCTCCCCGTCTGGGAGGGGCTCTCTGCGTGGTGGTCGGCCGCACGACGACGGCGCATGTGCGGAACGCGATGGGTCAGGCCGGGGTGTCGGCGTCCTGCATGGAGGCCGCGAACGCCTCGGGGCCCTGCTCCGCCGCCGCCGGGTCCATCCACATGACCTGCCAGCCGTGGCCGTCGAGGTCGAAGAAGCTGCGTGAGTACATGAAGCCGTAGTCCTCGGCGTCATCTGCCTTGGAGCCGCCCGCCGCGAGCGCAGCGGCGCTGACCGTATCGACCTCATCGCGGGACGACACGCTGAAGCAGTACAACGCCAGCGTGTGCGTGGTGGGATCGGCCATCGGCAGTTTCGCGAACTCCGCGAACTTCTCGCGGCTGAGCAGCATGACGAAGGCGTGCTCGCCGACCAGCATGCAGGCGGCGGTCTCGTCGGTGAACTTCGGATTGAAGCTGAACCCGAGCTTGGCGAAGAACGCCTTGCTGCGCTCGAGGTCCGCTACGGGGATGTTCACGAACAGCATGCGGCCGGGGTGTGCGGGATTGGCCATGGTGGGTCTCCAGTCGGTGGCTCTATGGCGTACGTCCTGGTAGACCGGCGCAGCCGGCGGAACTCATCGGTGGATCGCGGCCAGGTCGCGGTCGCAGCGTTGATCAAGTCCACACGCCGCAGCTCAGAGACCCGGCCCTTCATTTCTTCGGCTCCCGGCGGAGGTGGCCCGCCCCTCTGCTCGTCCGCGCAACCGACACCGGGCAGTACCCGCTCGCCGTCTGAAGGCTTTGACCAGGGTCTGGGCGTGAGCGTGGGTGACCAGACGCTGACGGTCCCTGACTCGCGCCTCGACGGTTTCAAGCTTATTGCGACGGCGGGACGTTACTGATTCGATCTTCCAATGGCAGAGATCAAGGAGCCCTGGGGGCTCAGCGTGCTCGGTGCGGGGCATGTGTCGGCAGAGCCCCGACTCGTCCAGGCAAAGCTTGCGGTTGACCTCCTGGCACCAACACCCAAGGAAGCCTTTGAACAGGCTGGAGCGGCAGTTGTCAGGCTACGGACTGTGCTGCGAGAGCATGAAATACCCGACTCCGACGTATCCGGGTCACGCCTCGCCCTCCAGTCGGAATTCAAGGGCTACGGCGCGGACCGGACGTTCCTCGGCTATCGCTGCGAGGCGACGTACACCTTGCAGACCGAAGCCCTTGATCGGCTTGAACTTCTGATAGAGGACGCCGTAAGAGCGGGCGCGAACCGAGTCGACGAGGTGCACTTCGACGTGCTCGACAAGCCCGCGCTCCGGGACGAGGCCCGGCGCAGGGCAGTCGGGGCTGCACGACGCAAGGCTGAGGTCTACGCAGACGCCTGCGGTGTGCGGCTCGGCCCTGTGGTGCACATTCAGGACGTCGACCCGGAATCGCTCGGGCTACGCAGTCATGGGAGTCGCATGGGAGGCGATCCCGAATCCGACGGTGTCTTCGCCCCCGGGACGGTGCGCGTCGAGGCTGCCGTGTTGCTGGGCTTCAGTCTGCTGCCTGACTAGGGCCTTCCGAACCGGTGGTCCTGGCCGACGAGAAAAGTCCCGCTCGTCCAAGACCGCGTGTGGCGACTGACATCAGCGGCTCACACCAACAAGCCCGAAGCGGCTCACACCGACAAGCCCGAATAGCAGCAATCGAGGCCGGACCGCAGTTGACGATCGAGTGACGCGCAGGGCTGTTTCGCGGCATCCCCTCGGTGGTCGAGCTCTGAGGCCCCTCTCGATCGGGAGGGGCCTCAATGCCGTCCGGGTCAGTTCTGGCAGTCGCAGTCGCAGTCGCAGTCGCAGTCGCAGTCGCAGCCGCAGCCGGTCTGCGTCTCGGGCTGGGGCTTGGTGGCGCGGATGATGGCGGAGTGCATGCCGTCGGCCACGGGGTGGGTGGGGGTGATCTCGACGTTCACGAACCCTGCCGCCTCAAGGCCTTCGCGGTACTCGGTGAACGACAGGGCGCCCGCGATGCAGCCGACGTAGTCGCCGCGCTCGGCGCGCTGGGCGGGGGAGAGGGCGTCGTCGGCGACCACGTCCGAGACGCCGATGCGGCCGCCCGGGGTCAGGACGCGGAACGTCTCGGCGAAAACCGCCGCCTTGTCGGTCGACAGGTTGATCACACAGTTGGAGATCACCACGTCGACGGTGCCCGCGGGGAGCGGGATCGCCTCGATGGTGCCCTTGAGGAACTCGACGTTCGTCGCACCGGCCTTCTTCGCGTTGGTGAGGGCCAGGGCGAGCATCTCGTCGGTCATGTCGAGGCCGTACGCCCTGCCCGTGGGGCCGACGCGGCGGGCGGAGAGCAGGACGTCGATGCCGCCGCCGGAGCCGAGGTCGAGGACGCGTTCGCCCTCGTGGAGATCGGCCACGGCGGTCGGGTTGCCGCAGCCGAGGGAGGCGGCGACGGCTTCGGCGGGCAGGGCGTCACGCTCGTCGGCGGCGTAGCGGGTGGAGCCGAAGTTCTCGTCGACCTCGACCGGCTGCGGTCCGCAACACGCGGTGCCACCCTCGGTCACCTTCACGGCCGCGGCGGCGTACCGCCGGCGGACGGTCTCGCGCAGTTCGGTGGACTGCTCGCTCATGACTCACTCCTGGATGACGGGGCATGGCAGGCCCCGGAACGGCTTGTATTGACGTTCATTGATGCAACCTTGCGTCTTGTATCGAAGAACGTCAACATAGAGGCATGTCGAAACAAGAGCTCGAGGTGATCGGCCAGGACGCGGACGGCGCCTGCTGTCGGGGACTGGCCTCCGCCCCGCTGGCCGAGGATCAGGCCGTCGAACTGGCGAAGGCGTTCAAGGCGCTGGGCGACCCGGTCCGGCTGCGGCTGCTCTCGATGATCGCTTCGCGGGAGGGCGGCGAGGTGTGCGTGTGCGAGCTGACGCCCGCGTTCGAGCTGTCGCAACCGACGATCTCCCACCATCTCAAGCTGCTCCGGCAGGCCGGACTCATCGACTGCGAGCGTCGGGGGACCTGGGTCTACTACTGGGTGCTACCGGGTGTGCTGGACCGGCTGGGCGCGTTTCTGACCACTCCTGAGCCCGTTGGGGTGACCACGTGAGTGCTTCGCTCGGGCGGCGTGCATGGGCCGAACTGGTCGGTACGGCCGCGCTGGTCGCGGTGGTGGTCGGCTCGGGGATCCAGGCGACGGAGCTGTCACGGGACGTCGGCGTGCAGTTGCTCGCGAATTCGCTCGCCACCGTCTTCGGCCTGGCCGTGCTGATCACGCTGTTCGGGCCGGTGTCGGGGGCCCACTTCAACCCGGCCGTCACCCTGGCCGCCTGGTTCACGGGGCGCAAAACCGGCGACGGAATGACCGCACGCGAAGTAGCCGTGTACGTCCCCGCCCAGACCCTGGGCGCGATCGGCGGCGCGGTGCTGGCCGACGCGATGTTCGCCGAACCGTTGGTGAAGTGGTCCACGCACGACCGCTCCGCCGGCCATCTGTGGCTGGGCGAGATCGTGGCCACGGCCGGGCTCGTCCTGCTGGTCTTCGCCCTGACCCGGACCGATCGCGCCCACCTCGCGTCAGCTGCCGTGGCGTCCTACATCGGGGCCGCGTACTGGTTCACGTCCTCCACGTCGTTCGCGAACCCGGCGGTGACGGTCGGCCGGGCCTTCACCGACACGTTCGCGGGGATCGCCCCGGCTTCCGTCGCCCCGTTCATCGCCGCGCAACTGGTCGGTGCCGCCGTCGGCCTGGGCCTGCTGGCGGCGGTGTTCGGCCGCCCGGCGCCCGCCGACACGCGCATCGTCGTCCCTCACGGCGACACCGAACTCGCCCCGTCCGCTCCCTGAGCCCGACTCCTCCCCCTCGCCCTTCCCCTCCTCCCCGTTCCCGGAAAGACACCTGCCGTGAGCACCGCCACCCCGCGTCCGTCCGTACTGTTCGTCTGCGTCCACAACGCCGGGCGGTCCCAGATGGCCGCCGCCTTCCTCACCCACCTCGCGGGCGACCGCGTCGAAGTCCGCTCGGCGGGCTCCACTCCCGCCGACACGGTCAACCCGGCGGTCGTCGACGCGATGAAGGAAGTCGGCATCGACATCTCCGCCGAGACTCCGAAGGTGCTGACCGTGGAAGCGGTGCAGGCAACCGACGTCGTGATCACCATGGGGTGCGGCGACACCTGCCCGGTCTTCCCCGGCAAGCGGTATCTCGACTGGCAGCTCGACGACCCCGCCGGGCAGGGCGTCGTCGCGGTTCGGCCGATCCGCGACGAGATCGAACAGCGCATCCGTGGCTTGCTGGCGGACCTGGCGGGTTGATCCACTCGCCGCACAGTCCGGTGCGGCCCGTGTCCCCAGACGGACACCAGTCCCATGTCTCCAGACGGACACCAGTAATGGACAGCAGTATCCGAGGGACTCGATCAGCCGATCGAGTCCCTAGCGGCGCCCAGAGGTGCCTGGGACATCCGCCCAGAGGTGCCTGGGACATCCGTTCAGCGGTGCCTGGACATCCGCCCAGTGGTGCCTGGGACATCCGTTCAGCGGTGCCTCGGACATCCGCTCAGCGGTGGACTTCCACTCACTGGTGGAGTGGGTCCGAGTCCGGTTCGGGCCTTTCTGCTGCCCCTGCGCTGTTGCGGAGGGGAGTGGCCCGGCGTTGGAATCAAGTGTGAGGCACTTTGGCGGCGCCGAGTCTGCCGGCCGCCCTGCTCCCGGGACGGGGTCCGGCCGGAAAGGGCTCAAGAACGACGCCCTGGGCATGTTCTCCTCGGTGGCCATGGGCCTGGCCTCGACCGGCCCGGCGTTCAGCCTGGCCGCCACGCTGGGCCTCATCGTGGCCGGGGTCGGACTGCAGGCCCCGATCGTCACCATGCTGGCGTTCATTCCGATGCTGCTGGTCGCGTACGCCTACCGGGAGCTGAACGCGAGCAACGCCGACTGCGGGACCACCTTCACCTGGGCCACCCGCGCCTTCGGACCGCGCACCGGATGGATGGGCGGCTGGGGCCTCATCGTCGCCAACATCATCGTCATGGCGAGCCTCGCCGAGATCGCCGCCGCCTACGGCTTCCGGCTGGTGGGCCTGGACGGACTGGCGGAGAACCGGCTGTGGACCACCGTGGCGGGCATCGCCTGGATCGCCGTGCTCACCGCGATCTGCTACGTCGGCATCGAGCTCTCGGCGGCCGTCCAGCGCTGGCTGCTGTACCTGGAGGTGATGATGCTGATCCTGTTCGCCGTCGCGGCGCTGGTCAGGGTCTACACCGACCCTCCCCCGACGGCGATCCCCGTTTCCGCCTCCTGGTTCAACCCGTTCGCGGTGCCCTCGGCAACGGCGCTGACCTCGGGCATCCTCGCGGGGGTCTTCATCTACTGGGGCTGGGACACCTCGTTCGCGGTCAACGAGGAAACCGTCGACAGCAGGTGCGTCCCCGGGCGCGCCGCGGTCATGTCCACCGTGCTGCTCGTGATCATGTACGGGCTGGTGTCCACTTCGGCGCAGGCGTTCGCGGGAGTCGGCACCTCGGGCATCGGGCTCGGCAACACGCACAACGCGAACGACGTGTTCTCCGGACTGGGCATGGCCGTGTTCGGGAGCGACGACACGGGGCTGCTCCTGTCGAGACTGCTGATCCTGATGGTGCTGACTTCGGCGCTGGCCTCCGCGGAGACCACCATCCTGCCCCTGGCCAGGACCGTCTTCTCCATGGCGGTCCACAAGGCCGTCCCCGCCCGGTTCGCCCGGGTCCACCGCAGGTTCCTCACCCCGACCTGGGGAACCGTCGGCATGGGCGTGGTGTCGATCGCCGTGCTGATCCTGCTGGTGTCGTTCAGCCATAACGTCCTGGCCGACTCGATCGACGCGGTCGGTCTCGCGATCGCGTTCCAGTACGGACTGACCGGCTTCGCCTGCGTCTGGTATCACCGCAAGGTCCTCACCCGCAGCCCCAGAGACCTGGTCTTCAAGGGTGTGTTGCCCGGGCTCGGCGGGCTGATCATGCTCCTGTTGTTCCTCTACGCCGCCTTCGTCGTCTACGCGGACCCCGGATACGGCATGACCAGCGTCGACCTGCCGCTGATCGGGAGGACGGGCGGGGTCACCGTCCTGGGCCTGGGCGCCCTGCTGCTCGGTCTCCTGCTGATGCCGCTGGTCACCCGTGGCCATGCCGTGGCCCTCAAACTCCAGCGGAGCCTGTTGCCGGGCCGCCTGCCGCCGCACGCCGCCGTTGACGCGGCGAGCCGCTACCTGCCGGCCGACAGCGGGTCCGGGGTGGGCGGCGACTGGTACGACGTCATCCCCCTGTCGGGCACCCGGGTCGGCCTGGTCGTCGGGGACGTGCTCGGTCACGGCCTGCGCGCCGCGGCCACCATGGGCCGCTTGCGCACGGGTGTGCGCGTGCTGGCCCGACTGGACCTGAGCCCGGACGAGCTCCTGTCCCGCCTGGACGACCTGGTCGAGCAGACCGCGCACGAGCGCGGAGCCGGCCAAGGCCCGGGCCACCTGAGGCCGAAGGCCGACGAGGCCCTGGGCGTGACCTGCCTGTACGCGGTGTACGACCCCGGCTCGGGGAAGTGCAGTCTGGCGCGGGCCGGGGAGTCGGTACTGGTGGTCGTCGAGCCGCACACGGGTGTCGTCGACCATCCGGAGCTGCCCCCCGGACCGCCGCTGGGCATCGGCGGCCTGCCGTACCAGAGCACGGAACTGGAGCTCCCGCCGGGCAGTCTCGTCGCCCTCTTCACGGGCGGGCTCCTCCAGGCGGCCGACAGCCGTGCCGCCGGACTCGCGCAGCTGTCCCAGATCCTCGCCGACTGCCGAGCGTCCCTGGAAGAGCTGTGCGACCGGGCGGTGGCCACCTTGCTGCCCGGGGCCGTGGACGAGGACGCCACGCTGCTCGTCGTCCGCACCCGCCTGCTCGACCGGAACCAGTTCACCCAGTGGGAGCTGCCCCCGGACCCGGCGGCGGTGGCCACCATCCGCACCGCCGTCGGCAAGCAGCTCCGCGACTGGGGGCTGGACGACCTGACGTTCGCCAGCGAGCTCATCGTCAGCGAACTGGTCACCAACGTCATCCGCTACGTCGGCGGCCCGATCCAGGTACGCCTGATCCGCGACCGGACCCTGATCTGCGAAGTCTCCGACACCGGCCACACCACGCCCAATCTGCGGCACGCCGCGAACGACGACGAGGGAGGCCGGGGTCTGTTCATCATCGCCCAGATGACCCACCACTGGGGCACGCGCTACACACCCACCGGCAAGACGATCTGGACCGAGCAGGACCTGCCGCCGACGGACGGCCAGTAGCACCCTCCGAGGTCCGAACCGGCTGAACCGGTGCCTGTCGGTCCCAGAGGCTGCCACGCCGATCCGAGTCGGCCGTAACGGAAAGGGCAAGATCGCGCGTGGCGTGATCGACTTGCCTACGCTGCCTGGCATGGGCGGGATCGATGTGGCCAACGGAGTCGTGGGCGCCGTACTCGGGATGCTGTGTGCGGTGCTGTTCCAGCAGCCGTTGCAGGACGGCTGGTTCCGGCTGCGTACTCGCTCCACCCGCGCGGTGCGCGGCCTGAGGCAGCGGGAGGAGTCCGGTCCCGCGTGGAGGAGCTTCTCCCTGGGCCCTCTGCATACGTCCGCCCTGATCGTCGAAGGGGACGGCGAGTCGTCCATACCCGCCGAAGCGGTCCACGTCCGCGTGCTCGACGCGGAGATCGAGCTGCCCTCGGACATGGACGGCTGGCGGGCCGAGATCGAGGGGGAGAGCGAGCGTCTGCGGGCGGAGGGGCGGACTCCGTTGTGGAACGGTCCTCGTTACGCGGTCGAGTCGTTCGACGTCTCGCGCACCGCTCTCGAAGAGCGACCCGTGGTCCACCTGAGGCTTCGCCCGACGGACTACTACACCTTTCTCGCCGCTCAGCAGCTCGACCGCCGACTGGCCGACGGGACAACCCCTCGTTCCCGGTATCTCACGCCGGACGATCCGCTGCGGGCACCCGCGTTTCTGCAGTGCAGCTTCGCCGTGAATGTGGCGGTGGTGACCACCGACGACCTGCTGGTCGTCAGTCAGCGCAGTGACCGGGTCCGTATGGCCCCGGGTGTCTGGAACTCCTCCGTCAACGAAGGCATGTCACGGCACATCGACTCGTCCGGCAGGAACGCCCCCGACGTGCATGCGGTGGCCCGGCGCGGCATGCGGGAGGAGCTGTCCCTCGAACCCCACGAGTACGCGATCGAGTTGCTCGCCTTTGTGCTGGACGTCGACAAGCGCCACTGGAGCGCTCACTTCTATGCCAGGTTGAAGGACTTGACCCGAGAAGGCCTGCAAGCGCGTATGAGCCGAGGGGTCGCGGACCGATGGGAGCATCAGACCATCGATTACGTACCTTTCCGCCCTGCGGCAGTGGTCACGTACATGCTGCGCGCTGATCGGATCCACCGCTGGGCCCCTCTTGCGCCCGCCCTGTTCCATCTCGCCCTGGTCCATGTCTACGGCCGCACGCCCGTCGAGAGGGCGGAGGCGCAGGCCGTTCGGCGTATGTAGTTCCCAGGGTCCTACGGGGACCCCGGGAACCTCGTCCCACGTACCGACGGCGGACTACGTGGTGATGGCGGACTACTTGCTGACGGCGAAGCGCATCAGGGCGTGCTCGTCACCCTGCTTGATCTTCCCCGTCACATTGATGACCTCGAGCTTCCAGCTGCCGTCGACCCGAACGGCCTTGGCCACGGCGCACCCGTTGTCCTGCGTGAGCAGGCTCGGCCAGATATCGGCGACCTGCTGAGTGGTGCCGCCGGTCGCGTCGTACACCTTGAAGCTGATGTTGCGGGCCTTCTGGAAGGAGCTGCCCTTCTTGAAGGCGGCGGCGATGAACACGATCGCCGTGATGTTGGGCGGTATGCGGGCGAACTCGACCGTCAACGTCTCGTCGTCGCCCTCCCCACGCCCGGTCTGGTTGTCACCGCTGTGGACCAGGGAGCCGTTGCCCATGGGGTCGAGCGAGTCGAGGCCCGCCAGCCGCACCGGGTCCGTTCCCTGCATGGCGATGGCTATCAGGTCCAGGTCGGTGCCGGTTTTGCGGCGGAGTACGCCCATCACTCCACCGCTGCTGCCCGCGGTGGGATCCCAGGACACTCCGATGGACAGATGGGTGACTCCGTCCAGATCCGCCGGGCCGTCTTCTTTGGTGAGCGTAATCATGCGTGGATCATCCTCTTGGAGGCGGGACTGCGACAGGCAAAGTGTGCATGGAGCTTTCGGTGTTCCCTCGGCAGGGGTCCCTTCATAAGCGGACAAGGAGACACATGAGGCACTGACCGCCGACCGGAGCGCCTTCCAGCGGGAGTTGGGCGCGCGGCCGACGGGAGCAGCGGGCCGCCATGCTCACCCGTTCCCCGCGGGTCGAGCCCTCCGCTCCGGGGCCGCCGGCGCATCCGACGCCCATGCCTGATCCGAACCACCACCAGGCCCAGGGCGGTCGAAGACCGTCGGCCGCATCCGGGAACCGCGCGCGAGCAACGGCGGGGCACACGCACGGTGGACCGGGCGCGACGGCGCGACCGCCAGGAGTTTCGACGGAAGCGCAACCGGCCTCAGGGGCGTGCATCCAGATGGTGTCCTGATGCGTCTACGTCGGTATGGATCTGGAAAAGTCGCCTGCTGAGCGACCCGCAGTACCGGCCGAGGGGTGCCTCACGGTCGCGATCCGCCTGCCCGTGCGGATCGTCGTCCTCGTGCTCGTCGTGCCGGTGCGCATGCTGTGGGACGCCCTGGTGGTCGGCGGAAGGTTTCTGCGGGACACCGTGCTGCGCCCCGTGGGGCGGGTGTTCCAGTGGGTGGCGTGGGCGGTGTTCGTCTGGCCGTGGGTGACGCTGTGGCGGTACGCCGTGGTGCCGGTCGGAAAGGCGCTGGCGTGGCTCGGGTACGTGCTGCTCGTCGTGCCCGCCGTGTGGATGTACGAGACGGTGCTCACGCCGGTCGGGCACGCGATCGCCTGGGTGGCGCGGGGCATCGGCGCCGGGCTCATGTGGGCCCTCCGCGGTCTCGGCGCCGGGTTCGCCTGGGTGCTCCGTGGCATCGGTGCCGGGTTCGCCTGGGTGTACGCCCGGGTGCTGACCCCCGTCGGGCGGGCCGTCGCCTGGCTGCTCAGGGGCCTGGGGATCGGGGTCGGGGCGGTCGCGCTCGGGGTGTACCGGGTCGTGGCCTGGCTGGTCCGCCATCTGATCGTCGTACCGACGCTGTGGTTGTACGAGTGGATCCTCACCCCTGTCGGACACGCGATCGCGTGGGCGGCGCGCGGACTCGGGTGGCTCGTACGGATGATCTTCACCGGGATCGGTGCCGCGCTCTACTGGACCCTGCGCGTCCTGCTCGTGCTGCCCGCGCTCGCCCTGTGGCGCTGGGTGCTCGTGCCGGTCGGACGGGTCCTCGCCGTCGTCGCGCGGGAGGTCGGGGACGCGCTCGGACACGCCTGGCGGGTGGCCGGACACCTGTCGCTCGCCGTCGGCCGGTTCCTCGGACGACTCTTCCGGTGGATCTTCGTGGAGCCCGTGCGCTGGGTGTACCGCAGCGTGCTGACGCCGGTCGGACACGTCGTCCGGGACACGGTCCTGCGGCCCGCCGCCGAGGCCGCGCGCGCCGTGGGCCGTGTGACACGGCAGGCCCTGGCCACCGCCCGCGAGTCGGCACGGCAGACCCGCGCGGACATCCGCCGCATGCTCTTCGGTGCGCCCCCGGAGCCCGAGCGGGTGCCCCTGGCGAAGCACCAACGGGAACCGGGAGCCGTCGGTACACGTACTCTAGGTAGCAGTACGACCGCTCTCACGAAGGACTGAACGACACTGGGCAAGCGACAGCCCGAAGGCCCGCCGCCCGCACCCGCGGTGCAGCGCATCCGACTGCGCTACACCAAGCGCGGCCGCCTCCGGTTCACCAGCCACCGTGACTTCCAGCGCGCCTTCGAGCGTGCGCTGCGCCGTGCCGAGGTGCCGATGGCGTACTCGGCGGGGTTCACACCGCACCCGAAGGTGTCGTACGCCAATGCCGCACCCACCGGCACAGGCAGCGAGGCGGAGTACCTGGAGATCGCGCTCACCCAGACGCGTGACCCTCAGAAGCTGCGTGAGCTCCTCGACGAGTCGATGCCCGTGGGGCTCGACATCATCGAGGCGGTCGAGGCCCGCACCTCGGGTCTCGCCGACCGGCTCACCGCGTCCGTGTGGGAGCTGCGCCTCGACGGCGTGGCGCCCGAGGACGCGGAGCGCGCGGTCGACGCCTTCAAGTCGGCCGACACGGTGGAAGTCCAGCGCAGGACCAAGAACGGGATGCGCACCTTCGACGCCCGCGGTGCCGTGGCGAGCCTCGAGGCGCACAGTCCGCAGGCTGATAGGCCGACCGACCAGCCCTGTGCGATACTGCGCCTGGTTGTTCGGCACGTGACGCCTGCCGTACGACCCGACGACGTCCTGTCCGGTCTTCGCGCCGTGGCCGACCTGGCGCCGCCGGTCGCCGCAGCGGTGACCAGGCTGGCGCAGGGGCTGTTCGATGAAGAGACCGGCACGGTGACCGACCCGCTCGCGCCCGACCGCGAGGCAGTCACGGCCGCCCCAGCCGATCGCACAGGGGCCGCCGAAACTGCCGCCGCGAAGGCGTCGGCGTAAGGAAGGTCCCGCGTAAGGACGGACGTCGTAGCGCCGCCCTCGGATCCGGGAGCCACCTGGGTCGGGCAGCGCACCGACCAGAAGACTTTCGCCAGGCCGTACGCACACATGGCGTACGGAACCGGCGAGACAGGACACAGAGAGCTCCCGTGCGGCGCCCGCGCCCCGGACGGCGGCACCGCGCATCGCGCGAGCCGCGGACGTCACCGGCACTGCCGGACCAGGCGCGGCGCCCGGGAGCCTGACGGGAGATCCACCCGCATGCTCGAGCCGACCGAACCCACTGAGGGTTCCGACAACAACAACACTCCGAGCGACACCCTGCCGCCGCGGCGCCGCCGCCGTGCGGCGTCGCGTCCGGCCGGCCCGCCCACGGGCGCGGCCGAGTCCCAGTCCGTGGCCGAGACCACGGCTCCGGCCATACCGCCGGTGGCATCCGCCGAGGCCCCCGAGGCTCTTGAGACCGAAGAGACGGTGGAGGAGGCGGTGGCTCAGGCCGCTGCCGCCGAGCCGGTCGAGTCGGTCGAACCCGCCGAGGACGCCGCTCCGCGCCGTACGCGTCGCCGCGCCACCCGCCGGGTGTCCGCGCCCGCCGGTGCGCCGGTGACGGCCGAGGCGGCCCGGGCCGCGCAGGCCGTGGTGCCCGCGCCCGCCGAGACCGGGGCCGAGGCCCAGGTCGAAGAGGCCCCCGCTGCCGAAGCGGCCCCCGCCGTCGAGGAAGAGGCGGCGCCCGCCGCCCGTCCGCGTCGTCGTGCGACCCGTCGTGCCTCCGCACCGACCGGTGCGCCCAAGGCGGCCGAGGCCGCTCGGACCACCGAGACGCCTCAGACTCCTGAGGTCTCTGAGGCCCCTGAGGTCACTGAGACCCCCGAGGTCGTCAGGGAGCCCGTCGTGGCGCAGGCCGAAGAGGCCCCCGCCGCCGAGGACGCCGCACCCCGCCGCACCACCCGTCGTCGCGCCACCCGGCGCGTCTCCGCGCCCGCCGGTGCGCCCGAGGGCGACGCCGCCGACGAGCGTGTGGAGGCGCCCGTGACCAGCGAGACCAGCCCCAGCGAGAGCAAGCCCACGGCCGAGGCCGAGATCAAGCCCGCCGCGGAGGCCGAGAGCAAGCCCGCGGCCGAGGCCGAGACCGCCGAGGACGGCGCCCCGCGCCGGACCCGCCGCCGTGCCACGCGCAAGGCCGCTGTCGGTTTCTCCGCCCCCGCGCCGAAGGAGGCCGAGTCCGCGCGACGGCCCGCGCGTCCGGCCGTCGCCGTGTTCCAGGCGCCCGTGTTCACCGAGCCGATGTTCCAGACGCCGGAGCGGGCCGCAGCCGCGGCTGCCGCCGAGGCGGCGGAAGTGGCCGCCGAGACCGCCGAGGCCCCCCGGGCCGAAGAGGTCGTCGAGGCACCCGTGGCTGTCGAGGAGGAGACCGGCGGACGCCGTCGCCGTCGCCGCCGGCCCGTCGAGGAGGCACCCGCGGCCCCGGCCGCGGAGCCCGTCGACGAGGTGGAGGAGCCCGAGGAGTCCGCCGAGGACGTCGAGGACGGCGCCGAGGACGACGAGTCCGAGGAGGAGTCCGCGGGCTCGCGCCGCCGTCGCCGTCGTGGTGGCCGTCGCCGTCGCCGCGGCGAGTCCGCCGAGGCGGACGGTGAGGCCGGTGACGACGAGTACGCCGCCGAGCAGGCCGCGCAGGACGCCGAGGACACCGCCGAGCAGGCCGAGGAGGACGCCGAGGAGGCGGACGAGCGCGACGAGCCGGGCGGTTCCGGCTCCAGCAGCAGCCGTCGCCGCCGTCGGCGTCGTCGTCGCGCCGGTGACTCCGGCCCCGAGGCCGAGCCCGGCGAGAACGACCCCGAGCGCACGGTCGTCAAGGTCCGCGAGCCGCGCGGCAAGAAGGACGAGCACCCGTCCGACGAGGTGCAGTCCATCAAGGGCTCGACCCGCCTGGAGGCGAAGAAGCAGCGCCGTCGTGAAGGGCGTGAGCAGGGCCGTCGTCGTGTTCCGATCATCACCGAGGCCGAGTTCCTGGCCCGCCGTGAGGCCGTCGAGCGCGTGATGGTCGTCCGCCAGAGCGGCGAGCGCACCCAGATCGGCGTCCTCGAGGACAACGTGCTCGTCGAGCACTACGTCAACAAGGAGCAGTCGACCTCGTACGTCGGCAACGTCTACCTGGGCAAGGTCCAGAACGTGCTGCCGTCGATGGAGGCCGCCTTCATCGACATCGGCAAGGGCCGCAACGCCGTGCTCTACGCCGGTGAGGTCAACTTCGAGGCGCTCGGCATGGCCAACGGGCCGCGCCGCATCGAGAGCGCGCTGAAGTCCGGCCAGTCGGTCCTCGTGCAGGTCACCAAGGACCCGATCGGCCACAAGGGCGCCCGCCTCACCAGCCAGGTCTCCCTGCCGGGCCGCTACCTGGTCTACGTGCCCGAGGGCTCGATGACCGGCATCAGCCGCAAGCTGCCCGACACCGAGCGCGCGCGCCTGAAGACCATCCTCAAGAAGATCGTCCCCGAGGACGCGGGCGTCATCGTGCGCACCGCCGCCGAGGGCGCGAGCGAGGACGAGCTGAGCCGCGACGTCGAACGACTGCAGGCGCAGTGGGAGGACATCCAGAAGAAGGCGAAGAGCGGCGGCAGCTCGAACGCGCCGTCCCTGCTGTACGGCGAGCCGGACATGACCGTCCGCGTCGTCCGCGACATCTTCAACGAGGACTTCACCAAGGTCATCGTCAGCGGCGACGAGGCGTGGGAGACCATCCACGGGTACGTGTCCCACGTCGCGCCCGACCTGGCCGACCGCCTCTCGAAGTGGACCTCCGAGGTCGACGTCTTCGCGACATACCGCATCGACGAGCAGCTGATGAAGGCGCTGGACCGCAAGGTCTGGCTGCCCAGCGGTGGTTCGCTGGTGATCGACAAGACCGAGGCCATGGTCGTGGTCGACGTCAACACCGGCAAGTTCACCGGTCAGGGCGGCAACCTCGAAGAGACCGTGACCAGGAACAACCTGGAGGCGGCCGAGGAGATCGTGCGCCAGCTGCGGCTGCGCGACCTGGGCGGCATCGTCGTCATCGACTTCATCGACATGGTCCTGGAGTCCAACCGGGACCTGGTGCTGCGGCGCCTTCTGGAGTGCCTGGGACGCGACCGTACGAAGCACCAGGTCGCCGAGGTGACCTCGCTGGGCCTGGTGCAGATGACGCGCAAGCGTGTCGGCCAGGGTCTGCTGGAGTCCTTCTCGGAGACCTGCGTCCACTGCAACGGCCGTGGCGTGATCGTGCACATGGAGCAGCCGACCTCCGTCGGAGGCGGCGGCAAGCGCAAGAAGCGCGGCCGTGGTGGTGCCGAGCAGGTCCACGAGCACGACCACGAGCTCGAGCACACGCACGAGATCGCGGAGGAGCCGGAGACGGTCGAGAGCGAGGCCGAGGTGGCCGCCGAGGTCGCCGCGCCCGTCGCTCTGGTCGAGCAGGAGTTCCAGCCGGACGAGGAGCTGTACAGCAGCGCCGCCGAGGCGGAGGCCGCGGCTTCCCGTGGCGGCCGTTCGCGGCGCCGGGCGACCCGGCGCGCGTCGGCTCCCGCGGGTGCGCCGAAGGCCGAGGAGCGTGCTCCCCGGGGCCGCCGTGAGGAGCGGGCCGAGCGGACCGAGCGGGCTCTGACGTCCCACGAGGCCGCCCAGGCCGAGCCGGTCGCGGTCGAGGACCCGGTCGTCGAGGCGCCGGTCACCGAGGCGCCCGAGGTCACGCCGGCCGCTGAGGCCGCTCCGGCCCCCGTGGTCGCCGTACCGGAGGACGAGGCCGCTCCCAAGGGCCGTACGCGTCGTCGCGCCACCCGCAAGGTGTCGGCTCCGGCCGGTTCCCCGAAGGCGGCGGAAGAGGCCGCGGTGACGGTCACGGAGCCGGTCGTGGCGCCCGTGCCGGAGGCCGCCGCCGAGGTCGTCGAGGCGCAGCCCGAGCCGGTCGCCGAGGCGCCCGCCGAGAGCGCCGCGCCGGCTCGCCCGCGTCGCCGCGCCGTCCGCAAGGCCACCGCGCCCACCGCGTCCGAGGAGGCGGCCGTCGTGGTCGTCCCGTCGGCCTCGGCGGAGCCGGCCGAGGCGGTCGAGACGGCGGCTGGGACCCCGGTCGAGACGGACGTCGAGACCGCGGTCGAGACGGACGCCGAAGCTCCGGCCCCGGCCAAGAAGACGGCCGCCCGCAAGACGGCCAAGAAGGCGACGGCCAAGAAGGCCGCCACCAAGAAGACCGCCGCCAAGAAGACGGTCGCCAAGAAGACCACGGCCAAGAAGGCGACCGCGAAGAAGACGGCCGCCAAGACCACCGCGAAGAAGACCGCGGCGGCCGAG
The DNA here is from genome assembly GCF_001514115.1 of Streptomyces olivochromogenes. GTDB lineage: Bacteria > Actinomycetota > Actinomycetes > Streptomycetales > Streptomycetaceae > Streptomyces > Streptomyces olivochromogenes. Next base: position 300,286 of record NZ_KQ948456.1, on the reverse strand, counting down.
CAGCAGGACCGTTCGTCCGTCTCGGCGACCACCGAGGACTGACGCGGAACCGGCGGAGGGCTGACGGAAGTCGGTCCCTCCGCTGCTCCGACCGCATGACGGTGGCCCGGTTTGACCCCTCAAGCCGGGCCCCGTAACCTAGACCGTCGGCGTGTCCCCTGACGCGCCGCACCCCCGTAAACCTCTTCCTCCCGGAATTCTGCGTGTCGTGCGTGTTCGCATGCCGTGCGCTTCGGGAGAGGCCGCTCGCGCAGCGCGTGGCTGGACTGCGGGGTTCCGTTCCGAGCGAGAGAGAGATCCGCGTGTACGCCATCGTGCGCAGCGGTGGTCGCCAGCACAAGGTTGCTGTCGGCGACATCGTTGAGGTTGACAAGATTTCCACTGCCAAGGTTGGCGACACGGTCGAGCTCTCGACCCTGCTCGTTGTCGACGGCGACGCCGTGACCAGCGACCCGTGGGTCCTTGCCGGCATCAAGGTCCAGGCCGAGATCGTGGACCACCACAAGGGCGTCAAGATCGACATCCTTCGCTACAAGAACAAGACCGGTTACCGCCGTCGTCAGGGCCACCGCCAGCAGTACACGGCGATCAAGGTCACTGAGATCCCCGCGGCTGCGAAGTAAGGGACTGAGGAGAGATGGCACACAAGAAGGGCGCATCGTCCACTCGGAACGGTCGCGACTCCAATGCTCAGCGGCTCGGCGTGAAGCGCTTCGGCGGTCAGGTCGTCAACGCCGGTGAGATCCTGGTCCGCCAGCGCGGCACGCACTTCCACCCGGGCAACGGCGTCGGCCGTGGCAAGGACGACACGCTGTTCGCCCTTGACGCCGGTGCGGTGGAGTTCGGTACCCACCGTGGCCGCAAGGTCGTGAACATCGTTCCGGTCGCCTGACCGGTTCTTTCGCGAGGCGGACCTCACTTCCCGTACGGGAAGCGGGTCCGCCTTTCGCGTGTTTTGTAGAGAAGCGGCTCTGTGGCATACAGGGCTGTGCAGGACTTTCGTACGTAACTGGAGGCACATCCCATGACCACCTTCGTGGACCGCGTCGAGCTGCACGTCGCCGCGGGTAGCGGAGGCCACGGCTGTGCCTCCGTACACCGGGAGAAGTTCAAGCCGCTCGGCGGCCCGGACGGCGGCAACGGCGGCCGGGGCGGTGACGTGATGCTGGTCGTCGACCAGTCCGTGACCACGCTGCTCGACTACCACCACAAGCCGCACCGCAGCGCCACCAACGGCAAGCCCGGTGAGGGCGGCAACCGCTCCGGCAAGGACGGGCAGGACCTGATCCTGCCGGTGCCGGACGGCACGGTCGTGCTCGACAAGGCGGGCAACGTCCTCGCGGACCTCGTCGGCCACGGCACGTCGTACGTCGCCGCGCAGGGCGGTCGCGGTGGCCTCGGCAACGCGGCGCTGGCCTCGGCCCGCCGCAAGGCGCCCGGCTTCGCGCTGCTCGGTGTCCCCGGTGACTTCCAGGACATCGTCCTGGAGCTCAAGACCGTCGCGGACGTGGCCCTCGTCGGCTACCCGAGCGCCGGCAAGTCGTCCCTCATCTCCGTCCTGTCGGCTGCCAAGCCGAAGATCGCGGACTACCCCTTCACGACCCTCGTCCCCAACCTGGGCGTGGTGACGGCGGGCGAGACGGTCTACACGATCGCGGACGTGCCCGGCCTCATCCCCGGCGCCAGCCAGGGCAAGGGCCTCGGCCTCGAGTTCCTCCGCCACGTCGAGCGCTGCAGCGTGCTGGTCCATGTGCTGGACACGGCGACCCTGGAGTCCGAGCGCGACCCGGTCACCGACCTCGACATCATCGAGGAAGAGCTGAAGCAGTACGGCGGCCTCGGCAACCGTCCGCGCATCGTCGTCCTCAACAAGATCGACGTGCCCGACGGCAAGGACCTCGCCGAGATGGTCCGCCCCGACCTGGAGGCCCGCGGCTACCGCGTCTTCGAGGTGTCGGCCGTGGCGCACATGGGCCTGAAGGAGCTGTCCTTCGCGCTCGCCGAGATCGTCGGCACGGCGCGCGCCGCCAAGCCCAAGGAGGAGGCGACCCGGATCGTCATCCGTCCGAAGGCGGTCGACGACGCCGGCTTCACCGTGGTCCAGGAGGAGGACGGCCTCTACCGCGTGCGCGGCGAGAAGCCCGAACGCTGGGTCCGCCAGACCGACTTCAACAACGACGAGGCCGTCGGCTACCTCGCCGACCGTCTCAACCGCCTCGGCGTCGAGGCGGAGCTGATGAAGGCGGGTGCCCGCTCGGGCGACGGCGTCGCCATCGGCCCCGAGGAGAACGCGGTCGTCTTCGACTGGGAGCCCACCGTCATGGCCGGTGCGGAGATGCTCGGCCGCCGTGGTGAGGACCACCGCCTCGAAGCTCCGCGGCCCGCCGCGCAGCGCCGCCGCGACAAGCAGGCGGAGCGGGACGACGCGGACAAGGAGTACGACGACTTCGAGCCGTTCTAGGCCGACGTTCCCGGTCCTTCTGCCGCCGTTCGTTCGGCTGCGGGTGGGTTGGGGTTGCTCGCGCAGTTCCCCGCGCCTCTGAAAAGGGGCGCGGGGAACTGCGCGATCTTTTTTGGGGGAGCTGCGCGATGTTTTTGGGGGCGCGACGGGTCACCCCTTCACCTTCTTGTCATGCTCTTGATTAAATCCGTTCAGCGAGCGGGCCACTGCGGCGTGTGAGCCTCCCGGTGTCCAAGGGGCCACCGACGCAGGGGAGTTCACCGATGACCGGAACCGTCTCGCGCGATCGACGCCGCTTTCTCACCGCCGGCGCCGCGGCCCTGGGTGCCGCCGCCACCAGCCAGTTGTGGCTGCCGGGTACCGCCCGCGCCGCCGAACCCCCGCTGCCCGACGGGGTGTTCACCCTCGGCATCGCCTCCGGCGACCCGCTGCCCGACGCCGTCGTGCTGTGGACCAGGCTCGCCCCCGACCCGCTGAACGGCGGCGGCATGCCCGACCGCGCGGTACCGGTGGAGTGGGAGATCGCCGAGGACGCCCGTTTCGGAAGGCCGGTGCGGCGGGGCGTCGCACAGGCGCTGCCCGAGTACGGGCACAGCGTCCACGTCGACGTCCGCGGACTGCGCCCCGACCGCGCGTACTGGTACCGCTTCCGCGCCGACGGCCAGCTCTCGCCGACCGGCCGCACCCGCACCGCCCCGCACCCCCACAGCTCCGGCGGCTCGCTGCGCGTCGCGCTCGCCTCCTGCCAGAACTGGCAGAACGGCTACTTCACCCCGTACGCCGACATGCTCGCCCAGGACCCCGACTTCGTGCTCTTCGTCGGCGACTACATCTACGAGTCCGCGCCGTCGGCGACGGCCGTCCGCAGGCACGAGGGCGGCGGGGAGCCGTACACCCTCGTCCAGTACCGCAACCGCTACGCGCAGTACCGCACCGATCCGAACCTCCTGGCGATGCACGCCGCGGCGCCCTGGGTGGTCACCTTCGACGACCACGAGGTCGACAACGACTTCGCCGGGGAGATCCCGCAGGACCCGGCCAAGCAGTCGCACGACGCGTTCGTGGCCCGGCTGACCGCCGCCTACCAGGCGTACTACGAGCACATGCCGGTCCGGGCGACCGCGGTGCCGAACGGTCCGCACATCCGGATGCACCGGCGGCTCGACTTCGGCCGGCTGGTCCGGCTGAACGTCCTGGACACCCGGCAGTTCCGCAGCGACCAGGCGACCACCCGGGCGGGCGCCGAGGACCCCTCGATGACCATGCTCGGCGCCGAGCAGAAGGCCTGGCTGCTGCGCGGGCTGCGCCACTCACCGACGCGCTGGAACCTGATCGCCTCGCAGATCATGATGGCCGAGACCGATCTGCAGATCGGCCCCGGCAAGCTCTGGTTCTACGACGCCTGGGACGGTTACCAGGCCGAACGCAACGCGCTCATGGGGGAGTTGGCCACCGTGCGCAACCCCGTCGTGCTGACCGGGGACCGTCACCTCACCATGATCAGCGACCTCAAGAAGGACTTCGCCGACCCGGAGTCCGACGTCGTCGGCGCCGAGTTCGTCGGGACCTCCATCTCCAGTGGCGGTGACCAGGACCAGGTGGCCTTCCACGACGAGTGGGACCCACGGATGCCGGACAACCCGCACTGGAAGTTCATCGACGCCCACCGCGGCTACCACCTCTTCGACATCCGGCGCGACGGCATCGACGCCACCGTCCGCGCCCCGGAGACCGTGCTGCGGCCGGACGCCGCGTCCAGCACGCTGGCCCGGCTGCGGGTCGAGGCGGGGAAGCCGGGCGTACGTCTGGTCTGAACAGCGTTGTCCTGGGACTCATGTGAGTCCCAGGGCATTCTCAGGTAAGGCTCAGGTGAGAGATTTAACGTCCCTTGACCATGGAGACCGACTGTACGCATCACGACTCGGCGGCCCCTGAGGCGGAGACCGGCGCAACCGCCCCGGAGAGCGCCCCCACGCCACTGCCCCGCGGCACCCGGCTGCTGCACATCGGCCCGCACAAGACCGGGACCACGTCGATCCAGAGCGCCCTGTTCGCGGCGAAGGACGCGATGGCCGGGCACGGTGTCGACTTCCCGGCCCACAGCAGACATCCGATGGAAGCCGTCCTCGCGGTCTGCGCCCGGCCCGGGATGATGGGCGACGCCAGGCCCACCGAGAGGCACTGGCAGCGGCTCGTCGACGCGGTGCACGCCACCGGCAGGCGCACCTCGGTGGTCAGCAGCGAGTTCTTCGCCGACGCGCCCGACGACGAGGCCATCGCCCGGATCGTCGACGACCTCGGCCGGGGCCAGGGGCGGGGCCAGAGCCGGGTTCATGTCCTGGTCACCCTGCGGCCGCTGGCGAGGATCATGCCCTCGCAGTGGCAGCAGTACGTGCAGAACGGTCTGCGCATGGGCTACGAGGACTGGCTCGAGCACATGCTGCGCAAGGCCCCGTACGAGAAGCCCAATCCGAGCTTCTGGCGTCGCCACCGCCACGACCGGCTCGTCGAGCGCTGGGTGCGGGTCGTCGGCGCCGAGAACGTCACCGTCGTGGTGGTCGACGACCGCGACCGCGACGGTCTGATGCGCACCTTCGAATCCCTCCTCGGCCTGCCCGACGGTCTCCTGGTGCCGGTGCCGGACACGGCCAATCGCTCGCTCACACTCGCCGAGACCGAAATGCTGCGGAAACTCAATAGGGAGTTCCGCGGCAATGGGCTGCCGGACGAGGTGTATTCCAGGATGGTGCGTGGCGGCGCCGTCATGCATATGAAGAACGCCTGCCGCCCGGCCCCGGACGACGCGCGGATCATCACGCCCCGCTGGGCGCTGGAGGCGGCCGCGGGTATCGGCGCGGAGATGGCCGGGCGGATCGCCGCCATGGGCGTACGGGTGCTCGGTGACCCGGCGTTGCTGTCCGTCGTACCCAGCGTCGCGAGCGTCGAGGAGACGGGGCCGCCGCGGATCGATCCCGAGGTGGCGGCCCACGCGCTGTACGGGGCGCTCGCGGTGGCGGCCGCGACTCCCGCGTATCCCCCCGTGTCCGTGCGCTCGGTTCACCAGACCCCGTCCAGGGAACTCGTCCGGGTTCTCGGTCACCGGGTCCTCAAGCGTCTGAAGCGGGCGTGAAGAGCGTACGTAAAACGTGTGCAGTTACTCACAGCAAATCCGGACAATACGGTTCGGGGTCTCGGAAGAGACCTGCCTGCAAGGTGAATAGCCGGTTGCGCGCACATAAGCAGCAGAGGGCGCTCACCTTGCATGGCAGTAACGGAAAGTGGGAGCATCCGAAAGTTCCCTGTCGCCCCAAGGTAGGTCACCTGTGTCTGAGCACTTTGCCAAGCCCCGTACCACCGCAGTGATCCTGGCCGGCGGCACCGGTCAGCGCGTGGGTCTGTCGATTCCGAAGCAGCTGCTGAAGATCGCAGGTAAGGCGGTCATCGAACACACGCTGACCACCTTCGAACAGGCCGAGTCGATCGACGACATCATCGTGCTGATGGCTCCCGGCTATGTGCCGGACGTCGAGAAGATCGTCGCGAAGGCGGGGCTGAAGAAGGTCACCAAGGTGATCGAGGGCGGCTCGACGCGGAACGAGACCACCGAGCGCGCGATCGCCGCGCTCGGCGAGGGTCTGGCCGAGGGTGAGGACGCCAACGTCCTCTTCCACGACGCCGTGCGCCCGCTGCTGTCCGAGCGCGTCATAGACGACTGCGTCACGGCCCTGGAGCGTTACCAGGCCGTCGACGTCGCCATCCCCTCCGCGGACACGATCATCGTGACCCGCACCCACGGCGAGGACGGCGAGTTCATCACCGAGATCCCGGACCGCTCCCGGCTGCGCCGCGGCCAGACGCCCCAGGCGTTCAAGCTGTCCACGATCCGCCGCGCCTACGAGGTCGCGGCCGGCGACCCCAACTTCCAGGCCACCGACGACTGCTCGGTCGTGCTCAAGTACCTGCCGGACGTGCCGATCCACGTCGTCGCGGGCGACGAGTACAACATGAAGGTCACCCAGCCCGTCGACGTCTTCATCGCCGACAAGCTCTTCCAGCTGGCCTCCACCGCCGCCCCCGAGCAGGCCGACGAGGCCGCCTACCGCGAGCTGCTCAGCGGCAAGACCGTGGTGGTCTTCGGCGGTTCGTACGGCATCGGCAAGGACATAGCCGAACTCGCCGAGGGCTACGGCGCGAAGACCTACGCGCTCGGCCGCTCGACCACCGGCACCCACGTCGAGAACCCGGAGGAGGTCGACGACGCGCTGTCCACGGCGTACGCCGAGACCGGGCGCATCGACTACGTCATCAACACCGCCGGGGTGCTGCGCATAGGCAAGCTCGCGGAGACGGACAACGCGACGATCGAGGAAGCGCTGAAGGTCAACTACCTGGCCCCGGTGCAGATCGCCCGCTCCGCGTACAAGTACCTCGCCGAGACCAACGGCCAGCTGCTGCTCTACACCTCCAGCAGCTACACCCGCGGTCGCGCCGAGTACAGCCTCTACTCCTCCACCAAGGCCGCCATGGTGAACCTCACCCAGGCGCTGTCCGACGAGTGGGCCGGCGACGGCATCCGCGTCAACTGCATCAACCCCGAGCGCACCGCGACCCCGATGCGCACCAAGGCCTTCGGCCAGGAGCCCGCGGGCTCGCTGCTCTCCTCCGAGGCGGTCGCGCGCACCTCGCTCGACGTCCTCCTGTCCGAAATGACCGGTCACGTCATCGACGTACGCCAGCAGGACCCGACCGCCGGCGCCGGACTGGCCTCCGGATTCGAGGCGGCGCTGGCCAGCGTGCTGGACCGTCAGGACGGCGTGGCATAATTAACACCCATTAGTTTTCTTGAAATTCAGGCCTCTGAGTCTGCGCGTTTGCCGCGTATTCACAGGGGCCTGAGTCAGTAAAATTCCCGGATTGTCCGCGATCGCCCGCAAGGCCCTTTTCGTTAATCAAGCAGTAACAAAACCGGCACACACCCCAAGAGCAGGTTTCTCCGTGATATCCACCGCTATACGCGTTGCCCGGGTGGGCAGTGCGGCCGAGCTGGCCGCGGCGGCCCTCATGATGCTGGGCTTCCCCTGCCTGATGCTGGCCGCGCTCCTCCCGAGCGTCGGTGCCTTCGCCGCCGCGGCCGCTGTGACGTACCTGGCGGACCACTATCTGCACCGGCGCGGCAGCTATCTGGTCAACCGCCTCAGCAAGGTGCGCGCCGGTCTGTCCATCAGATTCCTGATCCGACAGCTGCTGCTGGTCCTGCTGCTCGCGCGCCTGGACCTGTCCGACAGCATGGTCTTCTACGCGGCGATCGCGTGCTTCCTCGCCTTCTACGGCTTCCAGGCCCCGCACAGCGCGCTGATCACCCTGATCCGGCTGCGCCGCAAGATGCCGGTCGCCACCCGCAACGTCGACCTGGCCTCGCGCATCCGCATCCCGGACGCACCGCCGCGCGCCCTGCTCAACCGGGCCGCCGAGAAGATGCTCCACCTCGACCTGGTGGCCGTCGCCGGTGTCCTGCTCGCCGGGGCCACCGACAGCAACGTGTACGGCTTCGTGGGCATCGGGGTCACGCTGGTGCTGGCGTTCGTCTACGTCGTCGCGCTCGTCCCGTACATCCGCGGCAAGAAGACCCCGCCGAACGCGGACACGGTCCTGGCGGCGGTCGATGAATGGCTGCGCGAGTACCGCCCGGAGACGGTGCTGTACTTCTCGGGCTCCAAGGACTCGGCGTACCAGGTCAACATGTGGCTGGAGACGATGGAGCAGCTGGACACCCGGCCGCTGATCATCCTGCGCGAGCGCGCCATCCTGGAGCGCATGGCGCCCACCACGGTGCCGGTCATCTGCGTGCCCGGAGGGGTGCACCTGATGAACATGGACCTGTCCACGGTGCGCGTCGCGCTGTACGCGGCGAACGTCGGCAAGAACATCCACATGCTGCGCGTCCCGACCATGAAGCACGTCTTCATCGGCCACGGCGACAGCGACAAGCTGGCCAGCGTCAACCCGTTCAGCAAGGCGTACGACGAGGTGTGGACCGCAGGCCGCGCGGGCCGCGACCGCTACGCCATCGCCGACGTCGGTGTCCGCGACGACGACATAGCGGAGGTCGGCCGCCCGCAGCTCGCCCCGATCCAGACCTGGCGGGGCCTGCCCGAGGGACGTGTTCCCACGATCCTGTACGCCCCCACCTGGGAGGGCTGGGACGACAACCCGGGCAACACCTCGATCCTGCTGGCGGGCGCCAACATCGTGCGCGCGCTGCTGAAGGCCGAGCAGCCCGTCCGCGTCCTCTACAAGCCGCACCCGTTCACCGGCACCCGCAGCCCGCAGGCCAAGAGCGCGCACGAGAAGATCGTCGCGCTGGTCGAGAAGGCGGCCGCCGAGCGCACCGCCGACCCGCGCTTCACCGTCGACGCGGCGGCCCAGTCCGCGGCCAAGGCGGAGCTGGCCCGCATCGCGGCCCGCATCGAGAAGCTGACCGGTGTCACCGAGAGCGGTGACGAGGCCGAGGCCACCCGCGACGGCATGGTCGACACGGCCGCGCACGCCGAGGTCGCCCGGCTGCGCACCGAGTGGAACGACGCCTACTGGCGCTCGTTCGGCAGCTGGGAGCACCGGGTCATCACGGGCGCCGAGCCGCGCCTGTACGACTGCTTCAACGTCTCCGACGCGATGGTCTCCGACATCTCGTCCGTGGTCTCCGACTTCATCGCGAGCGGCAAGCCGTACGCGGTCACGGACTCCGCGGAGCTGGGCGTCGAGGAGTTCAAGCGGCAGAACACCGCGGTGCGTGCCGCCGTGATCCTGTCGAACTCGGCGAGCGAGCTGGGCGAGTTGCTCGCCGAGGTCACCGACCCGTCCTCGGACGCGCTCGCCGCCGACCGCCGGGAGCTGAAGGAGTACCTGCTCGGCCCCGACGAGCCGGCGTCGATCGACCAGTTCAACGCCGCGGTGCGCGACCTCGCGAAGAAGTCCCGGGCGCGCAACCTCGGCCAGGAGACCGGTGCGTCGGCCGCCGCCGTGGAGCTCGCGAACGGGGTTCCCGGGCAGCGCAAGGCCTCGGCGGACGAGACGGGCGGCGCGGCCGTCAAGGGCTGATCCACTCGCCGAGCAGTCGGTGACAGGGCCCGGCCCCGAGGAGCATCCTCGGGGCCGGGCCCTGTCCCGTTCCCCGTTCCCCATAAACCTGTGAACCGCATCACATTTGGGGTCCTGTGAGGCAACCTCTTCGTCCTTTCAGCCGTCTTTGAGGTAGCCCTTGAGCTGATACGGGGGAAATGTTCGGATGACAATGGAGAAACGTGACCGTGACGCAGCCTGATGTGAGCGTGATCATCGGGGCGTACGAGGCCATGCCCTACCTGGTCAAGTGCCTGGAGTCGGTCGAGGCCCAGACGCTCGACCCCGCTCGTATCGAGGTCATCGCCGTCGACGACGGGTCGAAGGACGGCACCGGCGAGTATCTCGAGGAGTTCGCGGAGCGTGCGGCCATGGCTGTCACGGTGATCCGGCAGGCCAACTCCGGCGGACCCAGCGGCCCGCGCAACGTCGGCCTCGACAAGGCCCGCGGCCGCTTCGTCTTCTTCCTCGACGCCGACGACTACTTCGGCCCCGAGGCCCTGGAGCGCATGGTCGCCATGGCCGACGAGCACGGCACGGACGTCGTGCTCGGCAAGGTCATCGGCGTCAACCGCAACGCCCCCAAGTCGATGTGGGGCAAGAACCAGCCCCGTACGGACGTCTTCTCCTCGCAGATCAAGTTCACGCTCAGCGCGCAGAAGCTCTTCCGGCGCGAGCTGCTCACCCGGCACGACATGCACTTCGACGAGTCGCTGAAGACCGGCGAGGACGCCCTCTTCACCATGGAGGCCTACCTCCGCGCCGACGGCGTCTCCGTGGTCGCCGACTACGACTGCTACTACCTCGTCGGCCGCGACGACGGAAAGCACGTCACCAAGAGCGGCAGCTACACCCTGCGCTTCGACTCCGCCCGGGCCCTGATGGGCCTGATCGCCGAGCACGTGCCCGCGGGCAAGCGCCGCGACGGCCTGATGGTCCGCCCCTTCCTCGTCACGCTGCTGCCGCAGTTCGGCCCCGTCTTCCTCAGAGACGACGAGGAGGTCAGACAGAACAAGCTCGTGCTGGCCAAGCCGCTGATCGACGCGTACTGGACCGAGGGGGTCGCCGACCGCCTCAAGGTCAACGAGCGGCTCCGGGTGAACCTCGCTGGTCAGGGCCGGGGCGACCTGCTGGTGGACGTCCTGGACTTCATCAAGAAGAAGAAGGCGCCCACCCTCCACGTGGACCCGCGCAGCCGCAAGGCCTACCTCGCCTACCCGCACTTCCGGGACAAGGCGGCGCCGCTCCCGGACGGCTGGTTCGTCCCGACCTCCCGCGAGACGGTCACCATCGAGAGCTTCAAGTTCCCCCCCGCCGCCCACTTCCCGGGCATGCGCACCGCCCGCAAGATGGCACGCAAGATCCTCGGACCGCGCCGCGCGGCCTGACGAAGCGGCCTCACGAAGCGGCCTCACGAAGAGGCCCGTTCCGCGGCCCGGAGGGCTACGGAACGGGCGTTCGGTGAAGGCTACGGGCGCCCCGGCTGCGGAGCGCCCGGTGAGGGCTACTGGCGACCCGCCTGCAGAGCCTTCCGCAGCGGGCGCCCCACCGCTCGCCGGGCGATCCGGTAGACGGAGCGCTGCGGCGCCGCAGCGGCCGCCGGCTTCGCGGCGGTCTTGCGGGCCTTGTCGAGTTCGCGCTTGAGCTTCGCGTTGTCCGTGGACAGTTCGCCGATACGGGTCTGGAGCCAGCCGAACCGGCTGGTCAGCGAGGCGACGTCGGCGTCGTTCCAGGGACGGATGCCGGCCGGGAAGGCGAGCGAGCGCAGCCGCTTCTCGTGGGCCGCGCCCCCGTCGCCGTGCGTGAACGTGTTCTCCAGGCCGTTGCGCTCCAGGAAGCCCATGAAGCGGTCGAAGCGCTCCTGGTGGCCGCCCGTGAGCTCGCCGAAGTCCGCCTCCGCGTACAGCTCGGCCGGGTCGAGGTCCTGCGGCAGCGCGTTGATCCTGCGGTGCGGGATGCCGAAGTAGCGGCACAGCTCAAGGGTGCGCGAGTCGCCGCACAGCACGGTGGCGGGCGTACCCGCCAGCAGCGCCGCGATATTGCCGTGGATGCGGGAGCCGAACGAGAAGTCGAAGTCCCGCAGGTCGTCGATCCAGGTCACGGGGTCGACGTACACACGGACCTTGTCCTCGCGGTACATCGGGTGATCGGGGTGCGTGGGCATCGCGGTGACGGAACCGTTCGGATCCGACAGGTCGCGCCAGTGCAGCTGGCGGGCGTCGCTGAGGTTCTGTCCGACGAACCGCAGGTGGGGGTAGCGGGCGTGCGCCCGGCGGATGACCCCGTCCAGGCCCTGCGACTTCACCGCACTGTGCGAGCCGTTGATCGCGACCCGGGACTCGGGACCGAGCGCGGGCGCGTTCTTGCGTACGTCGAGCTCCCTGCCGTACATGAACATCGAAGGGCAGCCGATGACCTCGACGTCACGGAAGCCCATGTCCTTCAGGTACCGCTCGGTGAACTCGCCGCGCACCCCGATGGACGCGCTGCGCTCGAGCACGGCGGTGACGAACTCCCGGACGGCCGGTTCCATGGGCTTCAGCCTGGCCGGGTTGTAGTCCAGACCGGTCTGCGCGCCGATGCCCGGCACGACCAGCGGAATCCTCAACTTGCTGATGAGCTGCGTCAGCCGCCTGAGCTGGGGCTCGAACGAGGGCCGGAACGCGTTGGCCAGCGGAACGACGAAGGCGTCGTACTCCTCGTTGATGCGGCCCGCGGCGGCGACGTTGGTACGGATGCCGTTCGACACGACCTCGGCACGAGGCGTCTCGAGGATCTTGTGCGCGGCGTCGCTGAAGATCAGGTTTCCCGCGTTGGTGGCGATGACGTCCTGGTGGAGGGCCTGCTCCACAGGGACGACGTCGTACGGGCTTTTCCCTGATCTCAGGAGTATGCGCTTCACCGGATGAACATTAGATGCCACATTGGTCAACTTATCTTTGCGCCATCTTTAAGTTCTATGAGGAACCCGCACAACCTTTTTTGCATACGCGGGACGTGAGCGTGTGGCTACGCTTCGGTGATCACGAGGGCCGGGCGCCGTCCGCAGGCTGGACCGACGGGCGCCGCCCCCGCCCTTTCGCGTAGATTGCCGGGCGGGACCGACGCGAGGGGACACACCGCAGGTGGCAGGGCAGGTGACTGGGCACATGGCAGGCCAGGTGGCAGGGGCGAGGCGGGCCGCGGCCGGGGCCCAAAGGATCGTCGTCAAGGTGGGTTCCTCGTCGCTGACCACGGCCGCGGGCGGACTCGACGCCGACCGTGTCGACGCGCTCGTCGACGTCCTCGCCAAGCATCGCAGCGGCGGCGAGAAGGAGATCGTCCTCGTCTCGTCCGGCGCCATCGCGGCCGGCCTCGCCCCGCTCGGGCTGCGCCGCCGCCCCAAGGACCTGGCCCGGCAGCAGGCCGCCGCCAGCGTCGGCCAGGGCCTCCTGGTCGCCCGCTACACCGCCTCCTGCGCCCGCCACGGCGTCCGTGTCGGCCAGGTGCTCCTCACCGCCGACGACACCAGCCGGCGCGCCCACCACCGCAACGCCGCCCGCACCCTCGACAAGCTCCTCGCGATGGGCGCCCTGCCGGTCGTCAACGAGAACGACACCGTCGCCACGGACGAGATCCGCTTCGGCGACAACGACCGGCTCGCCGCGCTCGTCGCCCACCTCGTACGGGCCGACCTGCTGGTCCTGCTCTCCGACGTGGACGGCGTGTACGACGGCGACCCCAGCAAGTCCGGCACCTCGCGGATAGCGGAGGTCCGCGGACCGGGGGACCTCGCGCACGTCGACATCGGCACCGCGGGCAAGGCGGGCGTCGGCACCGGCGGCATGGTCACCAAGGTCGAGGCGGCCCGGATCGCGGCGGCCGCGGGCATCCCCGTGGTGCTCACCTCCGCCGTGCACGCCGCCGAGGCCCTCGCGGGCGGCGACACCGGCACGTACTTCCACCCCACCGGCAAGCGCTCCGCCGACCGGCTGCTGTGGCTGCAGCACGCCTCGACCCCGCAGGGCGCGCTCGTCCTGGACGACGGGGCCGTGCGCGCGGTCGTCGACCGGCGTACCTCGCTGCTGCCGGCGGGTATCGCGGCCGTCGAGGGCGACTTCACCGCGGGCGACCCCGTCGAGCTGCGCGACAGCACGGGGCGGGCGGTCGCACGGGGTCTGGTGAACTTCGACGCCAAGGAGATCCCCCAGCTCATCGGGCGCTCGACCCGCGAACTGGCCCGTGAGCTGGGGCCGGAGTACGAACGCGAGGTCGTACACAGGGACGACCTCGTGCTCCTGCATCCGTAAGACGTCTGTTCCGCGCCACCTCTGAAACAGCTGTCCAGTACACCCGTAAAAGGCCGATTCCGAGGCCCCCGCCGGGGGACGTTGTGTAAAAGCGCCACACGGCGGCTCCCCACCTGCTCAACTTTGTTGCGGGGAGACCCCGATGCAGCCCGATGCAGTACGACCATTGCGGACCATTACGGACCATTGCGAAAAGGAGGCCGTCGTGAGACGAGTGCGCCCTGGGGCGGCGGCGTCCCGCGGCGGTGCCGCCTCCCGGGCGGGTGGTCCGGCGTCCCGCGCGGTGGGCGAGGAACGGGCACTGACGAGCGTCGCGGCCGGTGACACCTATGAGGGCGAGAAGCCGGCCGACCAGCCCCGGCTGTGGCACGTCACGCTGAGCGTCTCGGGCGGCGAGGCCCCGCTGAAGGAGGTCAGGCGTGCCCTCGAACAGCTGGCCCACGACCACCCGTTCCTGCTGACCAGCCGCTACGCCAACGACCACGCGGAGATCCGCTACTGGGAAGAGGCCCGCGACCTGCACGACGCGGCGGCCGTCGCCCTGCGCCTGTGGGGCGAACACCGCCAGACCGCCAAGCTCCCGCCCTGGGAGATCGTCGGCCTGGAGGTCATCGACCGCGAGACGTACCACCAGCGGATCGCCGAGGGGTATGGGCCACTTCCGGCCACTCCGGTCGGAGTCCATCCCTTTTGACCCTGTCTCGGGGTGTGGGACAGCCGCTGGACGGGTCCGTCCGGCGCACTACCCTTCCGATATGACCACGCTCTCGCCGTACGACTCGATGTCCCCGGTCACCCAGGCCGCCTACCGGGCCAAGGCCGCCGCCGCCGATCTCGCCCCCCTGCCGCGGGCCGAGAAGGACGACGCGCTGCTCGCGATCGCGGACGCGCTGGAGGTCCGTACGAGCGAGATCGTCGCGGCCAACGCCAAGGACATCGCGCGCGCCCGCGAGGCCGGCACCAGCGAGACCGTCATCGACCGGCTCACGCTCACGCCCGAGCGCGTGCGCGCCATCGCCTCGGACGTGCGGGACGTCGTCGCACTGCCCGACCCGGTCGGCGAGGTCGTGCGCGGCTCGACCCTCCCGAACGGCATCGACCTGCGCCAGGTCCGCGTCCCGCTCGGTGTCGTCGGCATCATCTACGAGGCCCGCCCGAACGTCACGGTCGACGCCGCCGCCCTCTGCCTGAAGTCCGGCAACGCCGTCCTGCTGCGCGGCTCCTCCTCGGCCTTCGAGTCGAACACCGCCCTCGTCCGCGTGCTGCGCGACGCCGTGGGCGGCGCCGGACTGCCCGCCGACGCCATCCAGCTGGTGCCCGGCGAGGGCCGCGAGTCGGTGCGCGAGCTGATGCGCGCCCGCGGTCTGGTCGACGTGCTGATCCCGCGCGGCGGCGCCTCGCTGATCCGCACGGTCGTCCAGGAATCCACCGTCCCCGTCATCGAGACCGGCACGGGCAACTGCCACGTGTACGTCGACGCCAACGCCGACCTCGACATGGCGATCGACATCCTGATCAACTCCAAGGCGCAGCGGCCCAGCGTCTGCAACTCCGCCGAGACGCTCCTCGTGCACCGGGACATCGCCCCCGAGTTCCTGCCGCGCGCCCTGGACGCCCTCGCGGACGCAGGGGTCACCGTGCACGCCGACGAGCGCGTCCTCGCCTACGCCAAGGACTCCAAGGCCACCGTCGTCGAGGCCACGCCCGAGGACTGGGAGACCGAGTACCTCTCGTACGACATCGCCGCCGCCGTCGTCGACTCGCTCGACCGGGCCGTCGAACACATCCGGCTGTGGACCTCCGGCCACACCGAGGCCATCGTCACCACCTCGCAGCAGGCCGCCCGCCGCTTCACCCAGTTGGTGGACTCCACCACGGTCGCCGTGAACGCCTCGACCCGCTTCACCGACGGCGGCCAGTTCGGGTTCGGCGCCGAGATCGGCATCTCGACGCAGAAGCTGCACGCGCGGGGGCCGATGGGGCTGCCGGAGCTGACGAGCACCAAGTACATCGTCACGGGCGACGGACACATCCGGCGCTGAGCCCGCGCTCCGCGTGAGCCGCGTCTCGTCAGGCGGATGAATTTCCATACCGTCTGCCCAAAATGACCCCCCAGGTCTACTCTGGATCCGTGCCGGAGGACGTGGGGGGCACGCCGTTCCCTGACGGCTGGGAGCCCGACGACGACCGCGACCGCGGGGGTGCGGACGAAGAGTTCGCCTCCGTGGTCTTCGACGAGGACTTCGTACGTGCGGCGGTGATCCATGAGCCGACCGCCGTCGAACGCCTCCTAGCAGCCGCGCAGGCCCGCGCGGAGGCCTCAGAGGCCGAGGCGCGCCGAGCGCACTCCCGGGGTGCCCGCGGCGACGACGAACGCTACGAGGACGGGTTCGGGCCCGACGGCCCTGGCGATTTCGGCCATGACGCGGACCTGGACGACCTCGACGACACCGAGATCCTCGAAGGCCGCTACGGAGCGCCGGGCCCGTACCGCAGATACGGCAGGGCCTACGGAAAGCAGGCCCGCTGGCACCGCCCCGTCGCCTGGGTGCTCGCCCTCGTGATGGGCGTCGGCATGGTCGCCCTGGCCTTCACGGCGGTCTACCGGGGGGCCTCCTCGGGCCGCCAGGACCAGGTCCCGCCGCCTGCCTCCACGGGCCTCGAACAGGGCCAGGACAAGGTCACCGGCACCAGCCCCTCGGCTTCGGCCGAGTACTCCCATTCGGCCGTGTCCGCGGTTCCCCGAACGCCCTGACGCCCATGGCGCCCGCGCCACCCCTGACGGCACTTCGAACATGCTGACGATCGCGACGGTCCTTGGCGATCCTGGTGAGAACCTGTCAGAAGTTGTCGTGTACCACGGCGTTTACCTGAGCTCCCGGAGACCTACCCTGAAGGTATGGGCGGGCCTGGAGACCCACCTGAGGGGACACCCGAGGGCGCTCCCGCTGGTGGAGAGGACGAATACCGATCCGTCGTCTTCGACGAGTCGTTCGTCCGTGCTGCCCGCCTCCAGGAGTTCTCCGCGCAGGAGCGGATGGCCGACCACGCCCCGGCCGTACGCCGCCGCCCCACCCTCCAGCGCGGTCTGCCCCGGCAGGCGCTGATCCTGGTCCTGCTGATCGCCGTCGCCTTCGGCACCGCGATCTACATGGGCGTACGCCACCCGTACCAGACCCCGGCCGCCCAGCCCCCCGAACCGCTGCGGATGACCGTCATACCCCTGGCGCCCCAGACCGCCGTGCCGGGGGCCACGAGCGCCGAGGAGCTGTACGCGCACAGCCCCGCCGCCCAGTTCGCCGTCGGCGCCGACGGCATCGCGCTGCCCGCCTACCGGCGCACCGCGCACTTCTCCGACAGCCAGGTCGTGGCCGCCCTGACCACCGCCAAGGACTACCTCGTGAAGTCCTCGCTCGACCCGGAGGTACTCGCGGGCGTCACCAACCGGCCCGTGCGGATCCTGCTCGCCCCCCAGCAGCTCGACCAGTTCGACCAGAGCTTCGACCACCCGGCCGCCGACGGTCGGCACGCGCCCACCGGCTGGCTGGTCCGCTTCGACCCCACCCGCGCCCGGCTCGCCGACTCCAGGATCAGGGTGCAGGGCACGCTTCAGGCCGCCGAGTTCGACTCCAGCACCCTTGAGGTCGTCGCCGACCACACCTTCGTGTACGCCCTGAAGCCGGCCGGCTCGGGCGCCGACGCGAAGGCCTCGCTGTTCACCGTCCGGCGCGAGCTGCAGTTCCGCTTCGACCGCGACGACCTGCGCATGCACCAGGCCGAGGTGGTCGTCTCCTACGTCCAGGCCGGACCGCTCGCCTGCTCCGAGAACTCGGTGACCCATCTGCACCCGCTGCTCGCGGGCCAGACGGCGAAGGCGGGCGGCCCGGCCGGCACCGACCCGTACGCGACGGGCAGCGCGACGGCATTGTGCGGCTCACTGGCGACGAGCTCGCAGCCGAGGGTCTGACGGCCTTACGGTCGAAGGCGTGGCGCCCAAAGTTCTGACCGTGACCGTCGCGTCCGCGGCTCCCGTGTGTGTCAGTCGTCGTCCTCGGGGGTGCTGTCCCGGGGCGGCTGCTCCTTCGGCGAGGTCCGGTCCTCGGGGGCGGTCTGGTCGTTCTGGGCGGTCTGGTCCTTCGGGACGGTCTGGTCCTTGGGGGTGCCGCCGCCGGCGAAGCCTCCGAACCCGCGCCGCACCCGCCCGCCGAGGTCGCCCGCGCCCCCCGCGATGTCACTGACCAGCTTCATCAGCGGGTCCTTGGAGTTCTTGACGTCCGTGGCGTAGCTCGCCGCCGACTGCCGGAAGGAGTCCGAGACCGAGGTCTCCTTGTCCTCGGAGCGCCGCGGATAGTGACCGTCCATGATCCGCTGGTAGTCGCGGGACTCGGCCCACTTCTTCAGCTCGGCGGCGCGCACGGTGGTGAAGGGGTGCGTGCGGGGGAGCGTGTTGAGGATCTTGAGCACGGAGTCGCGCAGATCGCCCCCGGCCTCGTACTCCTCGGCCTGCTCGAGGAACGCGTCCACGTTCATCTCGTGCAGGTGATTTCCTCCCGCGAGCTTCATCAGGCCACGCATCGAGGCCTTCAGGTCCTGCCCGACGAGGAGCCCCGCCCGGTCGGCCGACAGCTCCGACTTGCGGAACCACTCCCGCAGCGCGGTCACGATCGCCATGATCGCGATGTTGCCCAGCGGGATCCAGGCCACCCGGAGCGCCAGATTGGTCAGGAAGAGCAGGATCGTGCGGTAGACGGCGTGGCCGGAGAGTGCGTGGCCGACCTCGTGCCCGACGACGGCCCGCATCTCCTCCTCGTCCAGCAGCTCGACGAGCCCGGTCGTCACGACGATGATCGGCTCGTCCAGGCCGATGCACATCGCGTTCGGCTGCGGGTCCTGGGCGACGTACATCGGCGGGACCTTCTCCAGGTCCAGGATGTGGCAGGCGTCCCGCAGCATCGTGTTGAGGTGCGCGAACTGGGCGTCCGAGACGCGCACCGAGTCGGACAGGAACAGCAGCCGCAGGCTGCGCTCGGGCAGCAGGCCGCTCAGGGCCTTGAAGACCGTGTCGAAGCCGCTGAGCTTGCGCAGGGCCACCAGGGCCGAGCGGTCCGCCGGGTGTTCGTAGGTGCGCGAGGAGATCCCCTCGAAGCGCCTGCGCTGCCTGCTCGGCACGTTCTCGTGCCCGTTCTGCTGGTGGCCGTTGTCGGACATGTGTTCCCCCATGCGCGTCTGAGTGCCCTATGTGCCCCCAAGGCACGGCCCAGCCTAGGCGGAGATACCGTGGACGGGCAGTACAGAGAAGGAGTCCATCGCCATGGAGCACATCCCCGCAGCCGCCTGGCTCACCGAGGCCGCGAACGCGGCAGACAAGCAAGGCCCGGGCAATCTGCTCCGTGTCGTGCTGATCGTGATGATCGTCGGGGTGGGCCTGACCGCCTGGTTCCTGCTGCGCGGGTACAAGCGGGACGACTGACGCGGGTACGGCGGGTATAGCGGGTACAACGGGTATAAGCGGCTACTTGCGGGACGACCGAGGCGTGTGCCGGCCGGCGAGGCCGGAGCAACCGGCGTCCCCAACGGCGGAGTCGGCGTGATCGCGGCCGAAGCCCCCGCATACGATGGGCCGACGTCTTTATCCCGCCCACACCGGATAGGTCCTGCCGAGATGAGCTTCCACAGCACCGCTGCACAGTTGGTCACCGTTGCCGCCGAGGGCGAGCAGGGGGGCAACCACGAGAGCCTCAACCCGTTCCTGACCGGCGGGGGCGCGCTGTTCGTGCTGCTCCTGCTGCTGTGGATCACGACGCGTTTCAACCGCGACCGCTGAGCCTTTTCGGCCGTTCGGAGCCGTCCCGGGGACCCCTGTCGGGCGGAGCCCGTCGACCGGGCCGGTAGGGTCTGCACGCATGGGAGAGCAGGACATGCCTACCGGTCCGGCGAGTGACACGGAGAGCGGCGCCGTCGGCGGCGCCGCGGGTGACGCGCTCGGCGGCCCGGTGAGAGGCGGGGCGAGTCGGTTGACGACCGGCCCCGGGAACGGCCCCTCGAATCCGGGTAAGCGCCGCCTCGGCGTCATGGGCGGAACGTTCGACCCGATCCACCACGGGCACCTCGTGGCGGCCAGCGAGGTCGCCGCGCAGTTCCACCTCGACGAGGTGGTGTTCGTGCCGACCGGGCAGCCGTGGCAGAAGTCCGACCGGAAGGTCTCACCGGCCGAGGACCGCTACCTGATGACGGTCATCGCCACCGCCGAGAACCCGCAGTTCTCGGTGAGCCGCATCGACATCGACCGCGGCGGCCCGACCTACACCACGGACACCCTGCGCGATCTGCGCGCGCTCAACCCCGACACCGATCTGTTCTTCATCACCGGTGCCGACGCGCTCGGTCAGATCCTCACCTGGCGGTACGCGGAAGAGCTGTTCTCCCTCGCGCACTTCATCGGAGTCACCCGGCCCGGTCACACCCTGACCGACCCGGGCCTTCCGGAGGGCGGCGTCTCGCTGGTCGAGGTTCCCGCGCTGGCCATCTCCTCCACAGACTGCCGTGCGAGAGTCGCCAAGGGCGACCCCGTCTGGTACCTGGTGCCGGACGGTGTGGTGCGCTACATCGACAAGCGTGAGCTGTACCGCGGCGAGTGAGGCGAGTGAGCCGAGAGGGGCACCGGTGAACGACCGATACGACGGATACGCGGGCGGCGACCAGTACGAGCTCGTCGGCTACGACGAGTTCGGGCAGCCTGTGTACCGGCAGGTGCCGCCCCAACAGCCCCAACAGGGCTACGACCCGTACGCGCAGCCGCAGCAGCCCCAGCAGCACCAGGGCTACGGCTACGACCCCTACGCGACCGGCGCGGGGGGCTATGACACCGGTCAGCAGCAGCCCGTGTCCTCGTACGACACCGGTCAGCAGACCGCGGTCCCCGGCTACGACCCCTACGACCCGTACGGAGCCGGCACGTCCGGCGCCGCCGGGACGTCGTCGTCGTACGACCCCTACGGGCAGACGGCACAGACGACACAGTCGGCGCACACGGGTCAGGCCGGGCAGGCTGGTCAGGCCGGGCAGACAGGGCGGGCGGCCCAGTCCCGGAGCGGTACCGGTGCCGCGGGCACGAGCACCGGGCAGCAGCCCCGGGTCGCCGAACAGACCGCCTACATCCCGCAGCAGGCGCGCCCCGCGGAGGAGAACGAGCCCCGGGCCGACCGGGACTACCGCACCGAGCAGTTCGCCTTCGTCGAGGAGCAGGAAGCCGAGCCCGAAGACGTCATCGACTGGCTCAACTTCACCGAGAACCGCACCGAGCGCCGCGAGGAGGCCAAGCGCCGCGCCCGCAGCAGGGTCGTCGCCCTGGTCGTGGTGCTCGCCCTGGTCGTGGTCGGCGGTGTCGGCTACCTCTGGTACGCGGGGAAGCTGCCCGGCACCTCCTCCGGCGGCAAGTCCGCCGCGACGACGGCCACGGGTGCCCAGAACCGTGATGTGATCGTCGTCCACCTGCACAACACGAAGGGCGGCGGCACCTCCACGGCGCTGCTCGTCGACAACACCACCATCAAGCAGGGCACCACCGTCCTGCTGCCCAACTCCCTTGCCCTGACCGACGACAGCGGCTCGACGACCACGCTCGCCAAGTCCGTCGGCGACGACGGCTCCTCCGGGACCCGGGACGCGATCGACACGGTGCTCGGGACCAACATCCAGGGCACCTGGCGCCTCGACACCCCCTACCTCAACAACCTCGTCGACCTCGTCGGCAACATCGACCTCACCACCAACGCCGATGTGCCGGACCCCGATGCGAAGAAGAAGGGCGAGGCGCCCCTCGTGAAGAAGGGCGAGAACCAGACCCTCAGCGGCAAGATGGCCGTCGCCTACGCCACCTACCGAGCCTCCGGCGAAGCCCAGAACGCGCAGTTGGAGCGGTTCGGACAGGTCATGCAGGGCGTGCTGCGCAAGCTGTCCTCGGACAAGCAGGCCGCGACCACCACCGTCCAGACCCTGGCGCAGATCCTCGACCCCTCCCTGACCGACCAGGACCTCGGCGCCTTCCTCGCCAAGCTCGCCGACCTCGCCAAGGGCGGCGACTACAAGACGGCACTGCTGCCCGTGCAGCAGGACGGCACTCTGAGCGAGAGCGCCACCAACAGTGTGGTCAAGGACGTCCTTGGCGGCACCGCCAAGAGTCCCGACGCCGGTGCCGCAGTCCGTGTCGGTATCAAGAACGCCACCGGGAACAAGGACGCCACCGAGAAGGCCCGCGTCGTGCTGGTCAACGGCGGCTACACCTTCCTGGACTCCGGCACCGCCGCCACCGCCCAGAGCGTGTCCCAGATCACGTACACCGATGCCGCCAGGAAGAGCGACGCCATCGAGGTCGCGAAGACCCTCGGCCTGCCCACCAGCACCGTGAAGAAGGGCAGTGGCTCGTCCAACGCGGACGTCTCGGTGGTCCTCGGCCAGGACTACAAGGTGACCACCTCCACCGGGTGATCGCGGTGACCACTCCACTGGGTGATCACCAAGAGTGGTCGCGGGTGACCCTGTGGAGCGGTCGGCGCCACGTTCCGGGGTCCCCGGGACGTGGCCACGGAAACGCGTGGGGTGCCGTCGGCGGTCCGTGAGACCCTTGAGTCATTACTGACCGCCGACGGAAAGCCGCGTAGTGACCGCCACGGACCGCTCCATCGAGCTCATCACCACCGCCGCGCAAGCGGCCGCCGACAAGCTCGCGCACGACATCATCGCCTACGACGTCAGCGACGTTCTCTCGATCACCGACGCCTTCCTGCTGGCGTCCGCCCCCAACGACCGCCAGGTCAAGTCGATCGTCGACGAGATCGAGGAGCGGCTGAACAAGGAGCTCGGCGTCAAGCCGGTGCGCCGTGAGGGCGACCGCGAGGCCCGCTGGGTACTGCTCGACTACGTCGACATCGTGGTGCACGTGCAGCACAGCGAGGAGCGTGTCTTCTACGCTCTGGAGCGGCTGTGGAAGGACTGCCCGGAGCTTGACCTGCCCGCCGACGCCAAGGCCACCCGCGGCAAGGCCGCCGAGCACGCCAAGCTGCAGGCCGAGGAGGACTCCGTCGAATTCGGGGAGCTGCGGTGACCGCGGCGGGTGCCGAGGCGGGTGCCGAGGCGGCCAGGACCTCCGCCACGGGTGACGCCCAGGTGCAGCGACAGCCGACCGTCGCGGGCGTCGAGGCCGGGGAGAAGCCGGGCCGCGGTCGCCGCGTCATCCTGTGGCGGCACGGCCAGACCTCCTGGAACGTGGATCGCCGCTTCCAGGGCACCACGGACGTCGAGCTCACCGAGACGGGCATCGGCCAAGCCCGCCGCGCCGCCCGGCTGCTCGCCTCGCTGAAGCCCGACGTGATCGTCGCCTCGGACCTCCAGCGTGCCGCGAACACGGCCGCCGAACTGTCCACGCTCACCGGTATCGACGTCATCCACGACGAGGGCCTGCGCGAGACCTACGCGGGCGTCTGGCAGGGGCTGACGCACGAGGAGATCATCGCCCAGTACGGCGACGAGTACGCCGCCTGGAAGCGTGGTGAGCCGGTGCGCCGCGGCGGCGGTGAACTGGAGACCGAGGTCGCCGACCGCGCCGCCCCCGTGGTGCTGCGTCACGCCGACAAGCTCCCCGAGGACGGCACCCTCGTGGTCGTCAGCCACGGCGGCACCATCCGCACCACCATCGGGCGCCTGCTCGGCCTGGAGTCCCGGCACTGGGAGAGCCTCGGCGGCCTCTCCAACTGCTGCTGGTCCGTCCTCGGAGAGGGCGCGCGGGGCTGGCGGCTGCTCGAGCACAACGCCGGCACACTGCCGGAGCCGGTGCTCGGCGACGACGACTGAGCGGCCCCCTGTCCGGTCCCGGGGGCCAGGCGGGACCGGATTTCACTTTCTGGCAGGTCGCAGGCTAAAGTTCTTCTTGTTCGCCCCGCCGGGCGGGAAGAACACAAGGGGCTATAGCTCAGTTGGTAGAGCGCCTGCATGGCATGCAGGAGGTCAGGAGTTCAATTCTCCTTAGCTCCACAGATCAACTCTTTTGAGTTGTCAAAGATCAGCACAGATCAGTGATGAGAATCCCGTTCCCTTCAAGGGGCGGGATTTTTTTCATGTCCCCAAGGTTGTCGGTGACATGGGCGACATCGGTCTCAGGGACGCCGTGGCGGCCGCGAGTGACGGTGGCCACAACCGCTCCCGCCGCTCCCGCAGAACCGCCAGACCCTTGCGCGCCTTCTCGTCGTCCGGGGTGTAGGCGACGATCCGGCACTCCGGCATCCCGTCGATGGACAGCGACACCGAGGTCATCCGCAGTTCGCCCACCGCCTCATGGCGGAACGTCTTCACACGCGGGCCCGGCGGGAGGACGTCCCCGCCCGCCCACAACTCGGCGAAGCGAGGGCTGGCGGCCGACAGCCCGCGTATGTAGTCCTCCCAGGCGGGCTCGCCGACATGTCTGCCGTACGCGGAGCGCAGCGTCGCCACCATCAACGGCAGTTCGCTGTCCCGGAACACCACGGGGCAGCCGGGCTCGGGCACGGTGAACAGGGTCCACAGCACGTTGGGAACGCCGATGTCGAGCGTCTGCGGCACGAAGAACAGGTCGCGGTAAGGGGGGTTGGCGGCCAGGATGTCGTACCGCGAGTTGTAGACCGCCGCCGGGTGCGGATCGAGGGCGTCGATGATGCCCTGGATCTCCGCGCTCACGGTCTGCGCGGGGAGCTCCGGCTCGGACTCGTAGGGCACTTCGGCCAAGTGGTACAGGTGCTCCCGCTCGGTCTGGTCCAGGCGCAAGGTGCGCGCCACCGCGTCCAGGACCTGAGGAGAGGCGTTGATGGGGCGGCCCTGCTCCAGCCATGTGTACCAGGTCACACCTACCCCGGAGAGCTGCGCGACCTCTTCGCGGCGCAGCCCCGGCGTGCGGCGTCGGAAGCCCGGGGGCATCCCCACGTCGGCGGGTGTCACCCGCGCCCGCCGGCCGCGTAGAAAGCCGGCCAGCTCCGGCCTACGACGCTGTGTCGTGTTCATCGGCTTCACTTCCCCCGTCTTCCATCGTCCGCGCCGAACCCGTCCGCTGCCAGGTGCTGTCAATACCAGCATCGGCGGGCTCTCGGCACCCGTATCCGGCCGCCGCCAGGCTCGGAGCCATGACGACGACAACCCCCGCGGGCCCAGGTCCCGCAGCGGATTCAAGTCCTGCGACCAGTAAAGCCCCCGGCACTGACAATCGCCCCGGACGGCTGCTCGCGGTCGTGCTCACAGCCCAGTTCATGGCACTGCTCGACGTTTTCATCGTGAACGTCGCCGTACCCACGATCGGTTCCGAACTCCACGCGTCCGGCGCCGGAATGCAGTTGGTGGTCGCCGGATACTCCATCTCGTACGCCGTACTGCTGATCACCGGCGCGCGCCTCGGCGACCTGCTCGGCCACCGCCGCGTCCACCTCGCGGGCCTCGCGCTGTTCACCGCGGCCTCGCTGGCGTGCGGACTCGCCCGGGGAACCGGGGAGTTGATCGCCTTCCGGCTGGTGCAGGGCGCCGGTGCGGCCGTGATGATCCCGCAGGTGCTCAGCCTGATCCAGCGCCACTTCACCGGCGAGGGCCGGGCCCGTGCCCTCGGCGCGTACTCCGCCGTCGTCGCGACGGGAGCAGCGGCCGGACAGGTGCTGGGCGGCGTCCTGGTCAGCGCCGACCTGTTCGGTACCGGCTGGCGGCCGGTGTTCCTGGTCAACGTGCCCGTGGGCCTCGTACTCCTGGCCGTCGGCCACCGCGTCCTGCCGCGGGACGCCCCGGGAGCCGTGGAGCGCTCACGCGGCCTCGACCTGTCGGGCCTCGTCCTGCTCGGCGCCGCCGTGTCGTTGCTCACCGTGCCGCTCGTGCTCGGTCAGGAGGAGGGCTGGCCGCTGTGGTCCTGGCTGTCGCTCGGCGCGGCCGCGATCCTCTTCACCCTTTTCTGTCTGTACGAGTCCCGGCTCGCCCGGCGGGGTGGAGCGCCGCTGATCTCACCCCGGGTGCTGCGCCACCCCGGCATGGGCCTCGCGGTCTTCCGCCTGCTCGCGGTGATGGCGGTCAACGCGGGTTTCCTGTTCACTCTGACCCTGCACGTTCAGGGCGGCCTCGGGTACAGCGCGCTGCGCGCCGGACTCACCTTCGCGCCGACCGCGGTGGTCTTCGGTCTGGTCGGTCTGACCTGGCGTGACTGGCCGGCCGCTCTGCAAGGTGTCCTGATCCCGGCCGGCTTCGCCATCGCCGCCGTTTCCGTGGCCGGCGTCGGAGCCGTGCTGAAGGGCGGGGGCGACGGCGGTTTCTGGCTGTACGTGGCGTTCGCGGGTATGGGGACCGGTCTCGCACTGGGCTTCAGCCCCACGCTGACCAGGGCTCTGGCCACAGTGCGGCCCGAGGACGCGGCGGACGCCAGTGGACTGCTCGCGACGGTCACCCAGCTCGGTCAGCTGATCGGTGTCGCGGCCTTCGGCACACTCTTCTTGAACCGACTTGAGTCACTTGGGGCTCCGGGGGCGTATACCTCTGCGGACGCGCTCCTCATGTGCACGTATGCGCTGGCCGCGACGGCCACGTCGGGTGCCGTGTCCGGACTGGTACGAAGGCGTCGCTGACCGTATTGCTCCGGCCGTGGCAGAATCAAACGGCCGGAAGGGGGCGCGGCCCGACGGGAGGGAGAAGCGATGCCTGCGAGCATCCTCGAGGAGGTCGACGATCTCCTCGATGTGGCACAGACACGTAGAAGAGCCACTCTCCTCGACTGTCCTTCCTGCGGATCGGTCCACGTCGCCCAGGTCCTCGGCGACAACGGCGGGATCTCCTACGTGTGCACGGCCTGCGGCCACAGCTGGAGCTGATCGATGGGTGCACACAGGCGGAAGTGCGATTGGTGCGGCAGTGGTACGCCGATCGTCCGCGACATGGAGCCGGTCAACCACGACTACCAGTACTGGTGCGAGGAGTGCGCGCGGGCGCTGATCATAAAAGGCGACCCGATCGAGACGTACCGCGAGCTGGAGGGCGAGCCGATCTACGGCCGGCTCCTCGACGAGCACTGCACGCTCAAACGGTTCTATACGTTCGCCACAGCCTGACCCCGATCAGGGTCAGGAAGACGAGAGCGGCTCCTTCATAGAGGGCCGACAACGTCAACTGGGCGCCCGTCTGATGCAGTTCGAGCCGTCCCGGGCCGTGTGGCACCCACCACAGCGCGTACGAGCAGAAGACCAACGCCGTACCGACGGCGGTCACCAGTGCCGTACTGACGGTGGTCACCAGTGCCGTACTGACGGTGGTCATCTGTGCCGCGCCGACGGCGGCCGCCCTGCCGCGCGTGCCGAGGATCAGCACCATCGGCACGCACCACACCCAGTGGTGCGACCACGACACCGGACTGATCAGCAGCGCCGTGACCGCGCAGGCGGCCACCGCCCAGGCGCGTCGCCCGCGCAGCTCCGCCGCCACGGCGACCCCGAGGCCCAGGGAGCCCGCCACGGCCGCCGTGGCGACCCACCAGAGGCCCGGCTGAGTGGTGTGCAGCAGCCGGGCCAGTACCCCGCGCAGCGACTGGTTCGCGGTGTCCTCCACGAGCCCGACCCGACCCGTCTCGAAGACCATGCGGCTCCAGAAGCGCCATGAGTCGAAGGGCAGGACGGAGGCCGCCAGCAGGGTTGCCCCGGCGAACGCGACGGCCGCCCCGCGCGCGTGTCGCAGCCAGGGGCCTCCGGGGCCCCGCCGCGCGTATGCCACGACACCGGTGACCAGCAGGAACACCGCGAAGAGCGCCGGCGTCAGCTTGATCGCCGCCGCGAGTCCGATGCCCACGCCGGCCCAGCGGTGCCAGGGCCGCCGCGTCAGGTCCCACAGCACCAGCACGCCGAGCAGCAGGTTGATCTGCCCGTACCGCACGGTCGTCCACACCGGCTCGCACCACACGGCCGCCGCGGACGTCCACCAGACGCCCTCCACACGCGTGTGGTCGACGAGCCGTAGCGAGAGGGCCACGAACACCACAAGAAGGGCCAGATTTCCGGCCGTCGCCACAGTCCGCATGGTCGACGTGTCCAGCAGCGTCAGCGGCGTGAACAGCAGCGCGGCGAACGGCGGGTAGGTGGTCGGCAGATGGGCCTCGGTCGTACGCAGCGCGTAGAGGTCGCCGCCCGCGCGGACGGTCTCGCCCTCCGCCCGGTACACCATCAGGTCGATCATCGACACGTGCGCGGCCCGCTGTGCCCACCAGAAGGCGGCGAAGGACAACAGGCACGCCCCCAGGGCGACGGGCGCACGGCGGCGGACACGGGGGAGCGCGATCACGGTCACGAAGGCCGACACTATCCCTCATGTCCGCATTGTCCGCACGGCGCGGAATCGATTTGGTGGTCCACGGGGAGGACCGTGTAATGTTGGCGTCGCCGCCGGGGAAACCGGGCGACACGGTGGATGTGCGGCTTCGCCGCATGGCTACAAGGGGCTATAGCTCAGTTGGTAGAGCGCCTGCATGGCATGCAGGAGGTCAGGAGTTCAATTCTCCTTAGCTCCACACATATTGAAGGCGGGTCACCCGGTCAGGGTGACCCGCCTTCGTCGTGTTCAGCGGCCGCTGCCGAGCGCCCGACGACCACGGCGCTGGGAGAGGACCGGAAGGTTGTTGCGTGCCGGGGCGGAGGAGCGGGTGTCCTCCTCGATGCGCAGGGCGAGCGCCGGGCAGCGGCGTACGGCCCGCAGCGCCTTCGCCTCCGCGTACCGGGGCACCTGGGCCTGCGCGACGGTGGGGAAGCCGTCGGCGCCCAGTTCGAAGACCTCGGGAAGGATGTCCGCGCACAGGCCGTGACCGCGGCACAGTGTCCAGTCGACGTAGATCTTCTGACGGCTGGGGCCGGCCTCCTCGACCGCCTGACCGCCCGGGATGCCGGTGGGCAGCTGACCGCCCTCGAAGAGCGGCAGAACGCCCTCCACGGGCCTTCCGCAGCCATTGCCGAGGACATGGGCGGCCAGGTCGTCCGTGAACGCCTTGATGGTCGACTCGATGAACATCGCCGAGCCGTCGGGATGCGAGCAGGCGCCGCGTCTCTTCACGGCCTTGGCGACCTGCTTCACGGCCTCCAGGGCGGCCGGTCCGCCGCCGTTGAGGATGTCCTCCAGGCCGCGCGCCGCGGCGGGCAGGCCGAGGTAGCAGGGACCGCACTGTCCCGCACTCTCCTCCGCCAGCCACTGGGCCACCCGGAGAGACTCGCCCAGCGGGCACGTCTCCTGGGTGATCGGGAGGATCGCGCCGGCGCCGAGCGCGCCGCCCACCGCGTCCAGGGAGTTGCGCGAGACGATCGCCTCGTTGACCGTCGCCGCGTCCAGCCACTTGCCGTGGTAGCCGCCGGTCAGCACGCCCTGCGGCATCGGCGGGGCGCCGGCCAGCTGGAGCACGTAGCGCAGCGGCACGCCGGTGGGGACCTCGATCACCATGGGGCGGGCGACCGCCCCGGAGATGGTGAGCATGACGGTGCCGGGCTCGTCGTACAGACCGGTGTTGCGGTAGCGGTCGGGGCCGATACGGGCGGCGATGGCCAGCTGCGCGTACGTCTCGGCGTTCGACAGCAGCGTGGGCGCGCCGCCGACGCCGCTCTGCGACGCGCTGATCTTGCGGCCCGGCGGGATGGCCGGGCCGCCGTCGATGGAGCGGATGAGCGAAGCGGCCGCTCCGGTCACCATCCGCACCGGATTGCGCTGCACGCGCGCGCGGAGCGGCGATCCGCGCCGGTCGCTGAGGCCGCGCTCGGCCAGCGCGGCCTCCATGGACCGCTGGGTCGACTCTCGGGTCACCCCGATGACCAGGGTGCGGGCACCCATGGCCTCCGCGGCGAGCAGGGCGCCGTCCAGGATGAGGTGCGGGGCACGGTTGATGAGCACCGTGTCCTTGCGGCAGGCCGGTTCGTCCTCACTTCCGTTGACGACCACGACGGGTCGGATGCCCTTGCTGATGGCCGACTCGGCGACCGAGCGCAGTTTCTTGGCGAAGGGGAAGCCCGCGCCGCCGCGGCCCTTCAGGCCGATCGCCTCGGCGAGGCCCGCGAGCTGTTCACCGCCCATCGGCTCGAGCGGCCCGTGCACCTTGAGGTGCATGGGCAGATCGAGCCGTTCAACCAGGTCGAAGCCCGACGTGAGCTGCGGAAGCCCGACGACGCGGACCTCCGGGACGTCAGGCAGGGCCTCGTTCACTTAAAGCCTCCGGAAGGGGCGTTCCATGGTTCACCGGAGCCAGGAGCGTCGAAGGCGCCCGGCAGTACGTCAGTCGTGGGACCGCTGTCGTACGTGTCGTTGGTGTTGTACGTACCGAAGGCGGGGTTCGTCTCACCGTTGTTGTACACATCACTCGTGCCGTACCCGCCGGTGGCCGAATTGTCATAGACGGGGATGTTGTATCCCGTGTCGGCGAGCGGGTCGTACGCGGAGCGGGGCGCCTCGCCGACCGGCGGCGGCGAGGGGATGGGCCAGCTGCCCGACGTGCTGCCACCGGCGTCGGCGCGGGGGAACGTCTCCGTCGGCTGCATGTTCATGGGCATCTGGACGCGCTCGGTCGGGGCCGCGCCGGCGGGGTTCGCGCCGGGCGTGCCCGAGACGGCCCGGTAGGCGGCCGCGAAACCGGACGTCGCGTCCGCGGCAGCGGCGGGGTCGGCCGGGGTCTGGTACAGCGACTGCTCGGGGGACGGCGTGCGCTGCGGGGGTACGAAGGGGGCGCCCGAGGACTGCTGCGCGGGGCGCGGGGCGAAGCCCGGCAGGGAGTTCTCCGACAGGGCGGCACGGGATGCCGTCAGGTCCTCGCGGGCCATGCGGCCACCGGCGCCGCCACCCTCGCCGAGGATCGCCAGGATCCGGTCGGCGACCTTGCGCTTGAAGGGGTGGGGAGCCGCACGCAGGGCGAGCGCCGCGCCGACCCCGACCAGGCACAGCTCGTACGACACCATGAAGAACGGCTTCGCCGCCCGTCCCGCGAAGAGACCATGGATCAGCGCCGCGCACAGGGCCGGGTACGCCAGCATGTGCATCGCGCGCCAGCGTGCCGCGACCGGTGCCGGGGCCGCGAACTGGTTGCGCAGCGCGCCGGTGATGCCCACGAAGATCATGAGCAGCCCGGCCAGGGAGCCGAGGCCGATGAGTCCGGCGCTGCCCTTGACACCCAGGCTGAAGGGGATCAGCGCGGCGATCAGGACGGTGTGGTCCAGCGCCAGTTTGATGGTGATGTGCACCAAGAGGAACGCGATCGAGCCGACGGCCGTCACCCGGTGGATGCCCTGTGCCACGATCCGCTGACGCGTGTTGAGGATGAGCCGGTCCTGGGCGATGAGGCCCCAGATGACAGAGCACGTGAGGGAGACGAGCGACAGGACGCCCGCACCGAAGTTGAGGAAGTCCTGGACTTGGTTGCCTCCGGCCAGCACGACCACGGGTATGAGCAGCAGGACGGCAGCGCTCGCCATCCCGTAGGCCGAGCGGCCCGGTCGGGGAAGCGTGCTGCCACTGCGACGAGGGTTCATAGGGGGTTACTCCCAACGGTTCGGGGAAGCGGTCCCGAAGCCGAACTCTAAGTCGAGCCATACCGATGGGTACGAGGTTTGAGTTATTGCGTTGTTACCAAAGCGCGGCCAGGTCCTTGTGTTGTCCCGTAGCGTCCCCTTACGCGAAGTAATATTTGAATATTGTTCAGTTTTTTTGGCGTGATTGTGACGAGCGGCACGGCGTGTCCGGCCCCGTCCAAAGCTCGTCGCCGCGCGCGCGGGGGCTGCGGTACCCTGACGCCATGCGTGCCGTACGCCTTCTGCTTAGCGAGCCGCGCTGATCAGCCCCGACCACTGACGACCCGTGGTCGGCATCGGCGCGGCGTCCCCTCCTGTGCGAGGGGATTTTTCATTTCTAAGCCGCCGGCAGAGACGATCGATGGAGCTTTGAGGATCATGAGCGAGACGAACCCCGCTGCCGCCTCCGAGGTGGCAGCGCCGCACCGCTACACGGCCGCGATGGCCGCTGAGATCGAGGCACGCTGGCAGGACTTCTGGGACGCCGAGGGCACGTACGAGGCGCCGAACCCCAGCGGTGACCTGGCGGGCGACCCGGAGCTGGCCGCCAAGCCCAAGAAGTTCATCATGGACATGTTCCCGTACCCCTCGGGAGCGGGTCTGCACGTCGGCCACCCCCTGGGCTACATCGCGACCGATGTATTCGCCCGGTTCCAGCGCATGACGGGCCACAACGTCCTGCACACCCTGGGCTTCGACGCCTTCGGTCTGCCCGCCGAGCAGTACGCCGTGCAGACGGGCACCCACCCGCGCGTGTCCACCGAGGCCAACATCGAGAACATGAAGGTCCAGCTGCGCGCGCTGGGCCTGGGTCACGACAAGCGCCGGTCGTTCGCCACGATCGACCCGGGGTACTACAAGTGGACCCAGTGGATCTTCCTGCAGATCTTCAACTCTTGGTACGACGAAGAGGCGGACAAGGCCCGTCCGATCTCCGTGCTGATCGCCCAGTTCGAGAGCGGCGAGCGCGCCGTACCGAGCGTCGACGGCGGTGCGCGCGCGTGGAACGAGCTGACCGCCACCGAGCGCGCCGACGTCCTGAGCGAGTACCGGCTGGCGTACGCCTCCGACGCCCCCGTCAACTGGTCCCCCGGGCTGGGCACGGTGCTGGCCAACGAGGAGGTCACCGCCGACGGCCGCTCCGAGCGCGGGAACTTCCCCGTCTTCAAGGCCAAGCTGCGCCAGTGGAACATGCGCATCACGGCGTACGCCGACCGGCTGCTGGACGACCTGGAGGCGCTGGACTGGCCCGAGGCGATCAAGCTGCAGCAGCGCAACTGGATCGGCCGCTCCGAGGGTGCCCGCGTCGACTTCCCGATCGACGGCGAAGCCATCACGGTCTTCACCACGCGCCCGGACACCCTGTTCGGGGCCACCTACATGGTGCTGGCGCCCGAGCACCCGCTGGTCGACAAGTTCGTCCCCGAAGCCTGGCCCGAGGGCAGCCACGAGGCGTGGACCGGCGGTCACGCCACGCCCGCCGAGGCCGTCGCCGCGTACCGCGTGCAGGCCGCCTCGAAGTCCGACGTCGAACGGCAGGCCGAGGCCAAGGACAAGACCGGTGTCTTCACCGGCGCCTACGCGACCAACCCGGTCAACGGCGAGCAGGTCCCGGTCTTCATCGCCGACTACGTCCTGATGGGCTACGGCACCGGCGCGATCATGGCCGTCCCGGCGGGCGACCAGCGCGACTTCGAGTTCGCGCGCGCCTTCGAGCTGCCGATTCGCTGCATCGTCGAGCCGACCGACGACCGTGGCACCGACACGTCGACGTGGGAGAACGCCTTCGGGGCGTACGACGCGAAGATCATCAACTCCTCCAACGACGACATCTCGCTGGACGGCCTGGCGGTGGCCGAGGCGAAGGAGCGCATCACCGAGTGGCTGGCACGCAAGGGCATCGGTGAGGGCACCGTCAACTTCCGGCTGCGCGACTGGCTGTTCAGCCGCCAGCGCTACTGGGGCGAGCCCTTCCCGATCGTCTACGACGAGGACGGCGTCGCGCACGCGCTGCCCGAGTCGATGCTGCCCCTGGAGCTGCCGGAGGTCGAGGACTACTCGCCGCGCACCTTCGACCCGGACGACGCGAACACCTCTCCCGAGACGCCGCTGTCCCGCAACGAGGACTGGGTCAACGTCACCCTGGACCTGGGTGACGGCCGCGGCCCGCAGAAGTACCGCCGCGAGACCAACACCATGCCCAACTGGGCCGGTTCCTGCTGGTACGAGCTGCGCTACCTGGACCCGCACAACGACCAGAAGCTGGTCGACCCGGCCATCGAGCAGTACTGGATGGGCCCGCGCGAGGGCCAGCCGCACGGTGGCGTCGACCTGTACGTCGGCGGCGCCGAGCACGCCGTGCTGCACCTGCTGTACGCGCGTTTCTGGTCGAAGGTGCTGTACGACCTGGGGTATGTCTCCTCGGTCGAGCCGTTCCACAAGCTGTTCAACCAGGGCATGATCCAGGCCTTCGTGTACCGCGACAGCCGTGGCATCGCGGTGCCGGCCGCCGAGGTGGAGGAGCGCGACGGCGCGTACTACTACCAGGGCGAGGCGGTCTCCCGACTGCTGGGCAAGATGGGCAAGTCCCTGAAGAACGCGGTCACTCCGGACGAGATCTGCGCCGAGTACGGCGCGGACACCCTGCGCTTGTACGAGATGGCGATGGGTCCCCTGGACGTGTCGCGGCCGTGGGACACGCGCGCGGTGGTGGGCCAGTACCGGCTGCTGCAGCGGCTGTGGCGCAACGTCGTCGACGAGAACACGGGCGAGGTCACGGTCGTCGACACCCCGGCCGACGAGGACACCCTGCGGGCGCTGCACAAGGCGATCGACGGCGTGCGCCAGGACCTGGAGGGCCTGCGCTTCAACACCGCCATCGCCAAGGTCACCGAGCTGAACAACCACCTGACCAAGGCTGGCGGCCCCGTGTCGCGCACGGTCGCCGAGCCCCTGGTGCTGCTGGTCGCGCCGCTGGCCCCGCACATCGCCGAGGAACTGTGGCGCAAGCTGGGCCACACCGACTCGGTCGTCCACCAGGACTTCCCGGTGGCCGACCCGGCGTACGTCGTGGACGAGGCCGTGACCTGCGTCGTGCAGATCAAGGGCAAGGTCAAGGCCCGCCTGGAGGTCTCCCCGTCGATCTCCGACGCGGAGCTGGAGAAGATCGCGCTGGCCGACGAGAAGGTCGTCGCCGCGCTGGACGGCGCGGGCATCCGCAAGGTGATCGTCCGGGCGCCGAAGCTGGTGAACATCGTCACGGCGTAGCCGCTTGCCCCGGTCCGGCACGGATGGGTGGCTTGGCTAGGGGTAGTCCCCTACGGGCAGGTTCGGGGTTCTTCTGGAACTCCGGACCTGCCCGTTGCGTTTACCGTTGAAGAGCGACGCGGCGGCTGCCGCGACCGTCCGGAGGAGGAGCGTGGTGGAAGCCGTGATCACAGTTATCGCCCTGCTCTTCCTGCTGTTCGTGGTGCTGGGCGCATACGCCACGGTGAAGGTGATCGGCGCCGCCAAGCGCGGTGTGGACCGCACGGTCTCCCAGGCCCGCCGCACGGTCGAGGACACCACCCTGCGTGCCAGGACCTTCACTCAGCCGGGCCCGGCGGGGCAGATCGCCCAGCTGAGGCTGACGCTGCGCACCTCGATGCGGGCCACTCAGGACGCGCTGCACTCGGGCGTGGCCGAGGACGAGTCTCTGAAGGAGTCCCTCGGGCTGTTCGAGCGGCTCAGCGTGCATGGGCGCGAGCTGGACGACGAGCTGAAGCGCCTGGAGAGCGAACCGGACAAGAGGACGCTCTCCACGCGGCTGCCCGAGCTGCGCGAGCGCACCGAACGGATCACGCAGTCCGCGGACTCGCTGCGCTGGGCCGCGCGCGACCGGGCCCGCCGGTTCGCCGCCGACGACCTGGATTCGCTGAGTGAGCAGATCGACGTGGAGGCGGGCGCCCTGCGGCACTGGACGACCGAGCCGGGACCCACCGCCTCCTGGCCCGAGGCACCGGCACCGGACATGGCCACTTCCAGCGGCCAGACCTGGCCGGAGCCCCCGCAGTCCCGCCCGGCCGACGAGCCGCCGCGCTCCGCGATCACCCCGCCGGTACAGCGGCCCACCTACCCCTGGCAGAAGAAACCCCGTCCCGAGAGCACGACTTGACCGGACCTAGACCGCAGGTGAAAGGGGCCGGGCTGCCGTCCGCGCTCCCCGGCAGGTAACCTCCAGCTCATGTCCCGCCATGTCGCGATCGTCACCGATTCCACGGCCTACTTGCCGCCCCGGACGATGGAGCGCCACGGCATCACCGCGGTGCCCCTGACCGTCGTTCTCGGCAATGAGGCGCTCGAAGAGGGCACCGAGATCTCGGCCCGCTCCCTGGCACAGGCACTCCAGAAGCGGCGCCCCGTCACCACGTCCCGGCCCAGCCCCGAGGTCTTCGCCGCGGCCTACCGCAGGGTCGCCGAGTCGGGCGCGACCGACATCGTCTCGCTCCACCTGTCCGCCGAGCTCTCCGGCACCTACGACGCCGCCGTCCTCGCGGCCCGTGAGGCCCCGGTCCCCGTGCGGGTGGTGGACACCGGGATGATCGCGATGGCCCTCGGGTTCTGCGCACTGGCCGCGGCCGAGTCCGCGGAGGCGGGGGGCACCGTCGACGATGCGGTCACGGCCGCGGAGAAGCGGGCCGCGGGTACCTACGCGTACTTCTACGTCGACACACTCGACTATCTGCGCCGTGGCGGCCGGATCGGCGCCGCGCAGGCGCTGTTGGGCTCCGCGCTCGCGGTGAAACCGCTGCTCCAGCTCGACGGAGGGCGGATCGAACTCCTGGAGAAGGTACGGACGGCGTCCAAGGCGATCGCCCGGCTCGAGGAGATCGTGGCCGAACGCGCGGGCAGTGCCCAGGTCGACATCGCCGTCCACCATCTCGCCGCCCCCGAGCGGGCGTCCGCTCTCGCGGACCGGTTGCGGGCGCGGGTGCCGGGCGTGGTCGATCTGCATGTGAGCGAGGTCGGCGCGGTGATCGGGGCGCACACGGGCCCCGGGCTGCTGGGGGCGGTCGTCTCGCCTCGATGAGGCTGAGGAATCCGGTGGTGGCGGGGTGGGGGCGCCTGTGTCGGGTGGGATTGCTGCGTTTGCTGGGCCTGCTGGGCCTGGTGTGGCTCGTGTGGGTGACGGAGTTATCCACAACTGGGTAGTTTTCCCCGGGATTTGAGCAAGATCATCGCGAGGGTCGGGAGTTGCCCGATCCTCGACGCATGGCACTTCGATCACGCTCACGCACCGCCACTCCGACCAGCGGCCCGGGCCGCGGCCCCGTCTCCGACGGCCGCACCCGCCATCGCCGCCATCGCTCGCCAAGCCGCGCAGGCGCAGG
The DNA here is from genome assembly GCF_001514115.1 of Streptomyces olivochromogenes. GTDB lineage: Bacteria > Actinomycetota > Actinomycetes > Streptomycetales > Streptomycetaceae > Streptomyces > Streptomyces olivochromogenes. The sequence continues at coordinate 263,481 of NZ_KQ948456.1, read as the reverse complement.
CGCAGGTGTAGGTACAGGCGCAGGCGCAGGCGCAGGCGCAGGCACAGGTACAGATACAGGCGCTCGCGCCCGACGCCGCGATGCCTCGGCCGAGGCACTCCGCCTGCGTGCACAGGCACTCTTCCCCGAAAGGTCCGGCACACGGGGGGAGTTGGGGGACGGGCTGGGTGTGGACCGGGATGTGGGAGGCCCAAGGGGGAGCACCTCGGCGGGGCTCGGGGTCGCCGTCGTTCGGGGAAGTGGCGGCTCTTCGCCCACCGGGGTCCTGGACCGTGACGAACCGAGCCCGAGCCCAGGTGCGAGTGCGGGCGACCGTGCCGAGCGAGGCGTTCCCACGCCTGGGGCAACGGCGGCCTGGCGAGAGCGGGCCGGGCTTGCCGTGCGGGAGCGGATGCCGCTGTGGCTGCAGTCGAGGTGCGGTCTGGAGCGCAGGAGTGTGACCGCACTCGGTGTGCTGCTCGTTGTCGCCGTGGTCTTCGCCGTTCAGCAGTTCTGGGGTGGCAGGACGCAGTCGGTGCGGGCGCCCGAGGTGGTGCGGGCAGTGGCGCCGTACGGCGGGCAGAGCGGCGCGGTGGAGCGGAAGTCGGCGGAGCCGGGAGGCTCGGCCGGAGCGCCGCCGAGCCCAGCCGGTTCGGCCGGTTCGACTGGTTCGACCGGGACCGCGATCGTGGTGGACGTCAGCGGCAAGGTCCGCAGTCCCGGGCTGCAACGACTGCCTGCCGGGTCGCGGGTCGAGGACGCGCTGCGGGCCGCGGGTGGGGTGCGACCGGGTGCGAACACCGAGGGGCTCAACCGGGCCCGCCTCCTGGTGGACGGTGAACAGGTCCTGGTGGGCGTCCCCGTCGCTGTGGCTGGACCGGTCATGGGTGGCGGCTCCAGTGCCACGGGGATCGGCGGATCCGTTTCAGGAGCGGCTCCTTCGGCTCCCGTCTCCCTCAACACGGCCACCGTGGACCAGCTCGACACCCTGCCGGGCGTCGGTCCCGTTCTCGCCCAGCACATCATCGACTACCGCACCCAGCACGGCGGCTTCCGTTCGGTCGACGAGCTCCGCGAGGTCAATGGAATCGGCGACCGCCGGTTCTCCGATCTGCAGAAACTCGTACGGCCGTGAGCGGGCCCACCGGGCCCTCGGCGGCTTCCGTGACCTCTGTGCCCTCGCCACCTCCGTCACTCCCTTCACCCCCTTCACCCCCTTCATCCTCATCACTCCCTTCACCCCCTTCATCCTCATCACTCCCTTCACTCCCTTCACTCCCTTCATCACTCCCTTCACTCCCTTCGATCCACGCGGCCCCCGCACCGGCGGATGCCACGCGGAGCACCCGGCACTCCCGGAGCCGCCGAGCCGTGCACGCCGCCTCGGGGAAGCGGCTCGGTAGCGCCCACCCCCGGGAGGAAGGGCCGACGGATCTGCGGCTCGTGCCGCCCGCGCTCGCGGTCTGGGTGACGGCGGCGGTGACGGTGGGCGCACCGCCCGGACGGGTCACGGCCGTGGTGGTGGGCTGCCTGGTCCTGGCCGGCGTGTTGTTGGCGTTGGGGCGGACCAAGGCGCGCAGGGGGACGGAGTACGTCGCACGACCGTCCCGCGCGTGGCCGCGGGTCTCCGTCGCCGCCTCGCTGCTCTGTGTCGCGGCGGCCGCCGCCTCCGCGGGGCTGCACGGGGCGGATGTGCGCCGTGGCCCGATCCCGGCCCTGGCACGGCAGTACGCCCATGTGACCGCCGAGGTGGAGATCACCTCCGACCCACGGCTCACCCGGCCTCGGATCAAGGGGGATCACGCGGCTCCCACGGCTGTGCTGTTCGACGCGGAGGTCCGGCGGGTGACGCGGGCGGCCGAAGACGGGGCTGTGGTGGCGACGCGTACGCCGGTGCTGGTGATCGTCGACGCGAGTTCGCCGAGGGGCTCGCCCCGGCGGCCCGGCGGGCGCTCGCCCTGGCTGTCGCTGCTGCCGTCCACACGGTTGCGGGTGGCCGCGCGGCTCGCCCCCGCGCTGTCGGGCGGAGACCGGATCGCGGCCGTGCTGCGCGTGCGGGGGAGCAGGCCGCCGGAGGTGGTGGGGCAGCCGTCCGGGCCGCAGCGGTTCGCCGGCCGGTTGCGCGAGGGCCTGCGGCTGGCGACCGACGGGCTGGAGGCGGACGCGCGGGCGCTGCTGCCGGGGCTGGTCGTGGGGGACACCTCGCGGGTCACGCCGGAGCTGGACGAGGCGTTCAAGGCGACGGATCTCACACACCTGCTGGCGGTCAGCGGCGGCAACTTCACGATCTTGCTCGCCCTGTTCGTCGGACCACCGGGACTCGCCCAGCGGGCCGAGCGGCGTGGCCTCGCACCGCGGCTCGGTATCCCGCTGCGGGCCACCGCCCTGCTCGGCGGCGCGGTCACGCTCGGCTTCGTGATCGTGTGCCGGCCGGACCCGAGCGTGCTGCGGGCCGCGGCCTGCGGATCGATCGCCCTGCTCGCCCTCGCGACCGGCCGCCGCAGATCGCTGATTCCCGCCCTTGCCACGGCCGTACTGCTGCTGGTGCTGTACGACCCGTGGCTGTCACGGAGTTACGGCTTCCTGCTCTCCGTGCTGGCGACCGGCGCCTTGCTCACGCTCGCCCCGCGGTGGAGTGCGGCGCTCCAGAGACGCCGGATGCCGCCGCGCCTGGCCGAGGCGCTGGCCGCCGCGGGCGCCGCACAGGCCCTGTGCGCGCCGGTCGTCGCGGTTCTGTCGGCCCGGGTGAGCCTGGTGGCGGTGCCGTGCAATCTGCTCGCGGAGTTCGCCGTCGCCCCGGCCACGGTGCTGGGGTTCGCGACGCTGGCGACGGCGCCGGTGGTGCTGCCCGTGGCCAAGGGGCTCGCGTGGTGCGCGAGTTGGCCGGCCCGGTGGATCGCCGACATCGCCCGGACCGGCGCCGCGCTGCCCGGCGGGGGCGTGGACTGGCCCGCGAGCTGGCCGGGGGCGCTGCTGCTCGCCCTCGTCACGGCGGCCGTCGTGCTCGTCGGCCGCCGGCTCCTGAAGCACCCTTGGCTGAGCGGTGCCTGTGTCGTGGTGTTCCTGCTGGTCGTGGTGCAGCCGGCGCCGCTCACCAGGGTGATCACGGGATGGCCGCCGCCCGGCTGGCGGTTTGCGATGTGCGACGTGGGACAGGGCGACGCGACGGTGCTCGCGGCGGGCGACGGCACCGCGGTGGTGGTGGACGCGGGCCCTGATCCAGCGCTGGTCGACCGCTGTCTGACCACGCTCGGCATCACCCGGATCCCGCTCGTCGTGCTGACGCACTTCCACGCCGACCATGTGGCGGGGCTGCCGGGGGTGCTGCGCGGGCGTGCGGTGGGGGCGATCGAGACGACGGGCTTCGCGGAGCCGCCCGACCAGGCCGAGTTCGTACGGAGGGAGGCGGCCGCTCGCCGTATCTCGGTGACGTCGGCCGTGGCCGGTGAACGGCGGCGCATCGGCAGTCTCGACTGGCAGGTGCTGTGGCCGCCACCGAGCCCGGCGCCCACGCCGGACGGGCCGAACGACGCCAGCGTCGCCCTCGTCGTACGGTCGGCGGGGCTGCGGCTGCTGTTGCTCGGCGACCTCGAACCGCCGGCGCAGCAGGCGCTGCTGCGATCGCCGGCGGCCGGGGAGCTGACGGCCGTGGACGTGCTCAAGGTCGCCCACCACGGTTCGGCGTACCAGGACCCGGAGCTCATACGGAGGGTGGCCCCGCGGCTGGCTCTGATCTCGTGCGGCAAGGACAACCCGTACGGGCATCCCGCGCCCAGCACGGTCGCGGCGCTGCGTGCCGGGGGTGCCGTGGTGCTCCGGACGGACAAGGACGGGGCGCTGGCCGTCGTCGGTGGGGACGGAGGGCTGAGCGTGGCGGGAGACTGAGGGTATGAATTCCGCACAGGCCGATGCCTACCTCCGCCGGATCGGCGCCCATCACCCCGCGTGGCCCACTTCAGGTGTGCTGCGCGACCTGCACCTGCGCCATCTGAAGGCGGTGCCGTTCGAGAACCTGTCGATCCATCTGGGTGAGGAGATCGTGCTGGAGGAGAAGGAACTGCTGGACAAGGTGGTGGGCGGCCGCAGGGGTGGCTTCTGCTACGAACTGAACGGGGCGTTCGGGGCGTTGCTCGGGGCGCTGGGCTTCGACGTCACGCTGCTCGCGGGACGGGTGTACGGGGAGGAGGGGCGGCTCGGGATCCCGTACGACCATCTCGCGCTGCGGGTGCGGACGGTGGACGGGGGCGATTGGCTGGCGGACGTCGGGTTCGGGGCGCACAGTCACTATCCGCTGGCTTTCGGGGCGCGGACCGAACAGGTGGACCCGGGCGGCACGTTCAGGGTGCTCGAGGCGGGGCCGGACGCGGCGGGGGTGAGGGGCGTCGGCGGGCGTCGGGAGGCCGAGGACCTGGACGTCATCCGGGACGGCGGCCCGCAGTACCGCCTGGAGGTGCGGCCGCGGGTGCTGGGGGACTTCGCCGCCGGGGCCTGGTGGCACAGCACCTCGCCGAAGTCGCATTTCACGCGGTCGCTGGTCTGTTCGCGGGTGACGGAGGACGGAGGGCGGATCACGCTCAGCGGTCGGAACCTGACGGCGACGGCGCCGGACGGGACGAAGGAGGTGTCGGAACTGGCAACGGACGAGGATGTGCTGGCGCTCTACCGGGAGCGCTTCGGGATCGAGCTGGACCGGGTGCCGGAGGTGCGGAAGGGCTGATTCCTGCGGCCTGGTGCGGCGGAGGGCTGATTCCTGCGGTCTGGTGGAGCGGACGGCGTTCCTGCGGTCTGGTGGGGCGGTAGGGCTGGTTCCTGCGGTCTGGTGGGGCGGTCGGGGGCGGAGTGGTCGCGTGGGGTTACTTGTGCGTGGTCCCAGCACATGTGCTGGGTTCCTGTGACGTGGTCGTGAGTTCGTCGATCGGCTTCACCGCGCGGCGCATCGGACTGCGGAGCGTTCAGAAAGGCCGACCCCGGCGTCGGCCGTGTCCGGCGTGGCGGAAAATGTTCTCGTGAGCGATGTGAGACATGTGCTGGTGCTGCCCGACCGCGATGCCGCGGAAGAGGCGGCGGAGGCGATCGGTGACCGGTTCGGGCTCGACGAGGAGCCGCAGCTCGTCAGGGACGCGCTGGCCGGTGAGGACGATGCCGAGGACGCGCAGTGGCTACTGGTCCTGACGGATCCCGGGGAGCGGCTCGATTCGAAGGAGCTGGACGAGTTCGCGGGGGAGTGGGACGGCTGGCGCGAGGAGCCGTAGCGCTTCGCCGGGGCTGGGCGGACGGGTTCCGGTGCGGGGCGCGTTGTCAGTGGCGCGTGGGATGCTTTCGGTGATGGCCAAGAAGACCGCTCAAGACGACCCTCTCGCCCCCGTCACACTTGCCGTGGGCCAGGAGGACCTCCTGCTCGACCGTGCCGTGCAGGAGGTGGTGGCCGCCGCCAGGGCCGCCGACGCCGACACGGACGTACGGGACCTCGCTCCGGACCAGCTGCAGCCCGGCACGCTGGCCGAGCTCACGAGTCCCTCGCTCTTCTCCGAGCGCAAGGTCGTGGTCGTGCGCAATGCGCAGGATCTGTCGGCCGACACGGTCAAGGACGTGAAGGCGTACCTGGACGCGCCGGCCGAGGAGATCACCCTCGTGCTGCTGCACGCCGGTGGGGCCAAGGGCAAGGGGCTCCTCGACGCCGCGCGCAAGGTGGGGGCGCGTGAGGTGGCGTGCCCCAAGATGACGAAGCCCGCGGACCGGCTGGCGTTCGTGCGCGGCGAGTTCCGGGCGCTCGGGAGATCGGCCACGCCCGAGGCGTGCCAGGCGCTGGTCGACTCGATCGGGAGTGATCTGCGGGAGCTGGCGTCCGCGGTGTCGCAGCTGACCGCGGACGTCGAGGGGACGATCGACGAGGCCATTGTGGGGCGGTACTACACCGGGCGGGCCGAGGCGTCGAGCTTCACCGTGGCCGACCGGGCCGTGGAGGGGCGGGCCGCGGAGGCGTTGGAGGCGTTGCGGTGGTCTCTGTCGACCGGGGTCGCGCCCGTCTTGATCACCAGTGCGTTGGCTCAGGGGGTGCGGGCGATCGGGAAGCTGTCCTCCGCGCGGGGGGGCCGGCCGGCCGATCTTGCCCGTGAGCTGGGGATGCCGCCGTGGAAGATCGACCGGGTGCGGCAGCAGATGAGGGGGTGGACGCCGGACGGGGTCGCGGTTGCGCTGCGGGCGGTCGCCGATGCCGATGCCGGGGTCAAGGGTGGGGGAGATGATCCCGAGTACGCGCTGGAGAAGGCGGTCGTGGCGATTGCTCGGGCGGCTCGGTCTCGACGGGGGTAACGCCCGGCTGGGCTGAGCCCGGGTTCTTTCGCCCCCGCCGCCCCTGCCCTCCCCCAAGCTCTCGGCTTCGCTCGAGCAGGGGGGACCCCCATCATCCCAGGGGGCTCCGCCCCCGGACCCCCCAGCCCCGGGTGGGGTTGTCGGGTGCGGGTGGGTGGGGGTTGTTCGCGCAGTTCCCCGCGCCCCTGGGACGGGGCTTCGCCCCGATTTCCCCCTGCCTGCCTGCGTGCCTGCCTGCGCGCACCCCCTTCACGCCAAAGGCCCCGTCCGTCTCCTGGGGAAGGAGGGGAACGGGGCCTTTGGTTCACGATGGTGGATCCACGCCCGCGTGGCGAACGCAGGCCGCGCGTGGGTCCGGGGGTGCCGGTCAGGAGCGGAAGAGAGGGCCCGCTGGGTCCTTTCCGGCGGTCAAGTCAGGGGTTGAGCCCGATAGGGCCCAGCCGACTCAGCCCTTGAGGGAAGAGACCTTCGAAGCAAGCGCCGACTTCTTGTTGGCGGCCTGGTTCTTGTGGATGACGCCCTTCGAGACGGCCTTGTCGAGCTGGCGCGACGCAGCGCGCGTGTACTCGGTGGCCTTCTCGACGTCACCCGCGGCAGCAGCCTCGCGGGCCTTGCGGATCGCGGTCTTCAGGGAGGACTTGACCGACTTGTTGCGCAGCCGAGCCTTCTCGTTGGTCTTGATCCGCTTGATCTGGGACTTGATGTTCGCCACGAATGAGCCTTTACAGGTTCAGGCGCGCGAGACAGTACGTCTCACTCGCCGTTTGATTTCCTTGGGGTGTGTCTCCTGCAGAGAGGGCACGAGACACAGCCACCCAGGCTACCAGTAGCCGCACGACCGGCCCAAACCGGTCGCAGCTCCCCACCCGTGGGACCATGGAGCCTACGTATCGATCCGACCCGAGGCGACAGGCGCCTCAAGAGACAGGACCCTGCGTGCCCGCGACCCCTAACAATGTGCCCGAGCCGAGCCGTACCGCCCCGGCTCAGATCCGCAATTTCTGCATCATCGCGCACATCGACCACGGCAAGTCCACGCTCGCCGACCGCATGCTCCAGCTGACCGGGGTGGTCGAGCAGCGGCAGATGCGTGCCCAGTACCTCGACCGCATGGACATCGAGCGCGAGCGCGGCATCACGATCAAGTCCCAGGCGGTCCGGCTGCCCTGGGCCCCGACGGAGGATCCGGGTAACACCCACATCCTCAACATGATCGACACCCCTGGGCACGTGGACTTCACGTACGAGGTGTCCCGGTCGCTGGCCGCCTGCGAGGGGACCGTCCTCCTCGTCGACGCCGCCCAGGGCATCGAGGCGCAGACCCTCGCCAACCTCTACCTGGCGATGGAGAACGACCTCAAGATCATCCCCGTACTCAACAAGATCGACCTGCCGGCCGCCCAGCCGGAGAAGTTCTCCGAGGAGCTCGCCAATCTCATCGGCTGCGACCCCGAGGACGTACTGAAGGTCTCCGCCAAGACGGGGCTGGGTGTCGAGGCACTGCTCGACAAGGTGGTCGCCGAGATCCCCGCCCCGATCGGCATCGAGGACGCCCCCGCTCGCGCGATGATCTTCGACTCCGTCTACGACTCCTACCGCGGTGTCGTGACGTATGTACGTGTCATCGACGGGCAGCTCAACAAGCGTGAGCGGATCCGGATGATGTCCACCGGAGCGACCCATGAGCTGTTGGAGATCGGCGTCTCGTCCCCCGAGATGACGCCGGCCGACGGGCTGGGTGTCGGTGAGGTGGGCTACCTCATCACCGGCGTGAAGGACGTCCGGCAGTCCAAGGTCGGTGACACCATCACCACCCTGCACAAGGGCGCGACCGAGGCGCTCGGCGGGTACAAGGACCCCAAGCCCATGGTCTTCTCCGGGCTCTATCCGCTGGACGGGTCCGACTACCCCGAGCTGCGCGACGCCCTCGACAAGCTGCAGCTCAACGACGCCGCGCTCGTCTACGAGCCGGAGACCTCCGCCGCGCTCGGCTTCGGTTTCCGCGTCGGTTTCCTCGGGCTGCTGCACCTCGACGTGATCCGTGAGCGGCTCGAGCGCGAGTTCGGGCTCGACCTGATCGCGACCGCGCCGAACGTGGTCTACCGGGTCGTCATGGAGGACCGCAGCGAGCACGTCGTCACCAACCCGAGCGAGTTCCCCGAGGGCAAGATCGACGAGGTGTACGAGCCCGTCGTGCGCGCCACGATCCTCGCGCCCTCCGAGTTCATCGGCTCGATCATGGAGCTGTGCCAGACCCGGCGCGGCACCCTGCTCGGCATGGACTACCTGTCCGAGGACCGGGTCGAGATCCGGTACACGCTGCCGCTCGCCGAGATCGTTTTCGACTTCTTCGACCAGTTGAAGTCGAAGACCCGGGGTTACGCCTCGCTCGACTACGAGCCCACCGGCGAGCAGACCTCCAGCCTGGTCAAGGTCGACATCCTGCTGCACGGCGACAAGGTGGACGCCTTCTCGGCGATCACCCACAAGGACGCGGCGTACGCGTACGGTGTGCGGCTCGTCGCGAAGCTGCGTGAGCTGATCCCGAGGCAGGCCTTCGAGGTGCCCATCCAGGCAGCCATCGGCTCGCGCGTCATCGCGCGTGAGACCATCCGGGCCATCCGCAAGGACGTCCTCGCCAAGTGCTACGGCGGTGACATCTCCCGTAAGCGGAAGCTGCTGGAGAAGCAGAAGGAAGGCAAGAAGCGGATGAAGATGGTGGGCTCTGTGGAGGTTCCGCAAGAGGCCTTCATCGCGGTGCTGTCCAGCGACGACAGCGGCGGTTCGGCGAAGGGCAAGAAGTAGCCACCTGTTACCCCCGGAAACTCGGGCACAATGCGGGCTCGTCGCGCTTCGGCGTGGCGAGCCCGTACGCGTGCGTAGGGTCGCTCTCTGTAGGAAGTGACAGGCCGCCGCCTCTTACGCACTGGCCGGACGCGCCTTACTCTGATCTCTGCTCGATGGTTACTCGCGAGTTAAACAACAGCCGAACCAGCCAGCCGCACAGCAACAGTCAGCAGTCGGTCGAGCCAGACGCACGCACTGTCGCGGGCCCCGGAGGATGTCGTGAGCGACACACAGACCCTGATCGAGAACCGTCCGCCGTCCGTGGCGGCCCTCTTCCTGGAACGCGTGGCCGCCACGCCGAACGCCGAGGCCTACCGCTACCCGGTCCACCCTGCCTCGGGTGAGGGCCCGGACGAGTGGAAGTCGCTGAGCTGGGCGCAGGCCGCCGAGCGGGTCTACGCCATCGCGGCCGGACTGATCGAACTGGGCGTACAGCCGGAGCAGCGCGTCGCGCTCGCCTCCTCCACCCGGGTCGAGTGGATCCTCGCCGACCTCGGCATCCTGTGCGCGGGCGCGGCCACGACGACGATCTACCCGCAGACGAACGCCGAGGAGTCGGCGTTCATCCTCTCCGACTCCGACAGCAAGGTCCTGATCGCGGAGAACGTGGCCCAGCTGGCCAAGGCCCGTGAGAAGCGCGCCGAGCTGCCCGGGCTCAGCCACATCGTCGTCATCGACCCGGCGGGCGTCGAGACCGGCGACGGGGTGCTCACCCTCGCCGAACTGGAGACGCGCGGTGCCGCGTACCTGGAGAAGAACCCCGAGCTGATCAAGGAGCGCGTCGGCGCGATCACCGCCGACCAGCTCGCGACCCTCATCTACACCTCCGGTACCACCGGCCGCCCCAAGGGCGTGCGCCTCCCGCACGACAACTGGTCGTACATGGCGAAGGCCATCGCCTCGACCGGGCTGCTCGGTCCCGACGACGTGCAGTACCTGTGGCTGCCGCTCGCCCACGTCTTCGGCAAGGTGCTCACCTCCGGCCAGATCGAGGTCGGGCACGTCACCGCCGTCGACGGCCGCGTCGACAAGATCATCGAGAATCTGCCGATCGTGCAGCCGACGTACATGGCGGCCGTCCCGCGCATCTTCGAGAAGGTCTACAACGGTGTCGCGGCCAAGGCACGGGCCGGTGGCGGCGCCAAGTACAAGATCTTCCAGTGGGCCGCCGAGGTCTCCCGCGAGTACGCGAAGGCCAGCCAGGACAATTTCCGCCGCACCGGCACCGCCTCCGTGCCCTTCGGGCTGGGCGCCAAGCACAAGGTCGCGGACGCGCTCGTCTTCGCCAAGATCCGCGAGGCCTTCGGCGGCCGGCTGCGCGCCTGCGTCTCCGGCTCCGCCGCGCTCGCCCCCGAGATCGGCTACTTCTTCGCGGGCGCCGGCATCCACATCCTCGAGGGGTACGGCCTGACGGAGTCCTCCGCCGCCTCCTTCGTGAACCCCGGCGAGGCGTACCGCACCGGCACGGTCGGCAAGCCGCTGCCCGGCACGGAGGTGCGCATCGCGGACGACGGCGAGATCCTGCTGCGCAGCCCCGGCATCATGGAGGGCTACCACGGGCTGCCCGAGAAGACCGCCGAGGTCCTCGAATCCGACGGCTGGTTCCACACCGGCGACATCGGCGAGCTGTCGCCCGACGGGTACCTCCGGATCACCGACCGCAAGAAGGACCTCATCAAGACCTCGGGCGGCAAGTACATCGCGCCCGCCGAGGTCGAGGGCCAGTTCAAGGCCGTCTGTCCGTACGTCTCCAACATCCTCGTGCACGGCGCCGACCGGAACTTCTGCACCGCCCTCATCGCCCTGGACGAACCGTCCATCCTGGAGTGGGCGAAGGAGAACGGGCTGGAGGGCAAGTCGTACGCCGAGGTCGTCGCGGCCCCTGCGACGGTCGCCCTCGTCGAGGGGTACGTCAAGGAGCTCAACGAGGGGCTCCAGCGGTGGCAGACCATCAAGAAGTTCCGGTTGCTGCCGCGGGATCTTGATGTGGAGCACGGGGAGATCACGCCGAGTCTGAAGTTGAAGCGGCCGGTTGTGGAGCGGGAGTACAAGGGGCTGATCGAGGAGATGTACGCCGGTTCCAGGGAGGCGTGAGGCTGTCTTTCGGCTTGCGGGTCGGTGGGGGCTGGGCGCGCCCACGCGGCGGAGCCGCATATGTCGCGGCCCCGCGCCCCTAAAGGGCGCGGTTGCCGCTCAGCCCCGCTACCAGGCTCTGCAGTTCTCGGACCTGCCTCCGTAGGTCGGAAAGGTCCGGGGGGTCTTCGGACGACAAGCGCTTCTCCAAGGCCGCGAGCCGTGTGCTGATCTGGGCCGCGTGGGTGTGTTCCTGGGTCAGTAGGCGTTCCAGTTGCTGGTTCTTGCGGTGGAGGTCCAGGAAGACCGTGACCTTGGCGCGCAGGACCCAGGGGTCGAAGGGCTTGGTCAGGTAGTCGGCGGCACCGGTGGCGTAGCCGCGGAAGGCGTAGCCCGCGTCGGCGTCGGTGCCGGTCAGGAAGATGATCGGGACGTCCTTGGTCTGGTCGAGCCGCTTGATGTTGGCGGCTGTCTCGAAGCCGTCCATGCCGGGCATGCGGATGTCGAGGAGGACGACGGCGAAGCGTTGCCTGAGCAGCGCCTTCATCGCCTCCTCGCCCGAACGCGCACGTACGAGCGGCTCGTTGAGGGACCCCAGGACGGCCTCCAGCGCGATCAGGTTGTCCTCCATGTCGTCGACCAGGAGGATGCTGGCGCGCTCGTAGGTCGTTTCCTCAGCGCTCATGGTGACTGTCCTCATTCGGTCGTCGGCGGGGCCGCGGCCTCCTCGGACGATGCGCTCGGCCCCGGAACAACGGATCCTTCGGAGTCGTCCTGCTCCGCGTCGTGCACGCTCTCCGGGTCGAGGAGGGCGCAGACGACCGTGAGCAGCTGATCGACGTCCACCGGCTTGGGCACGTAGTCGTTGGCACCGCGCGCGATGGACTTCTCGCGGTCTCCCGGCATCGCCTTCGCGGTGAGCGCGACGATCGGCAGGCCCGTCCAGCGGGGGGTGCGGCGGATGGCGGAGATCGTCTCGTAGCCGTCCATCTCCGGCATCATGATGTCCATCAGGACGAGTTGCACGTCGGGGTTGCGCTCCAGGGTCTCGATGCCCTCGCGGCCGTTCTCCGCGTACAGGACGGGCATGCCGACGCGGCCCAGGACATGGGTGAGCGCGAAGACGTTGCGGATGTCGTCGTCCACGATCAGCACCCGTCGCCCCGGCAGCACCTGACCCGCCCGGCCGGCCTTCCACTCCTCCAGCTTGGTGGGGGTGGGCCAGGAGTCATCGGTGTCGTGAGAGGTGTACGGCTCGGTGGACAGCTGCTCGGGCACGAGCGGCCGGAGGTCCTCCGGGGCGGCGCCGGTCGCCGTGTGGCCGGGGCTGATGACAGGGACGTACAGCGTGAAGGTGGAGCCCTTGCCGGGGGCGCTCTCCGCGATGATGCGGCCGCCGAGCAGCCCGGCGATCTCCCGGCTGATGGACAGGCCGAGGCCGGTGCCGCCGTACTTGCGGTTGGTGGTGCCGTCGGCCTGCTGGAACGCCTCGAAGATCACCGGGAGTTTCTCCGCGGCGATCCCGATGCCGGTGTCGGAGACGGCGAAGGCGATCACGTCGTCGCTGTTCTCCCGGGTGAAGGCGTGGTCGGGGTCCTTGAGGCGGTTGACGCGCAGTTCGACCCGGCCGGTCGCGGTGAACTTGATCGCGTTGGAGAGCAGGTTGCGCAGGATCTGCTGGAGCCGCTGCTCGTCCGAGTACATCTCCCGCGGTACGTCCTCCCCGACCGTCACCTCGAAGGCGAGACCCCGGTCGAGGGTGAGTGGCCGGAACGTGGCGTGGACGTAGTCGAGGAGTTTGATCAGGGGGAGCTTCTTCGGGCGTACGTCCATACGGCCCGCCTCGATCTTCGACAGGTCGAGGATGTCGTTGATGAGCTGGAGGAGGTCCGATCCCGAGCGGTGGATCGTCGTCGCGAACTGCACCTCCTGGTCGGAGAGATGGCCGTCCGGGTTGTCCGACAGCAGCCGGGCGAGGATCAGCAGCGAGTTCAGCGGGGTGCGCAGCTCGTGCGACATGTTCGCCAGGAACTCCGACTTGTACTGCGAGCTCGTCGCCAGGAGCGCCGCCTTCTCCTCCAGCTCGGCGTTCGAGCGTTGCAGCTCCGCCTGCTGCGACTGGAGTTCGTCCGAGCGGTCCTGGAGCTGGATGGCGAGGCGCTGGGACTCGCCGAGCAGGGACTCCGTGCGGGAGTTGGCGATGATCGTGTTGATGGCCACGCCGATGGTGTTCACGAACTGGTCGAAGAAGGCCAGATGGACGTCGGAGAAGCGGGAGAAGGAGGCGAGCTCGATCACACCGAGGAGTTTGTCCTCGAAGAGGATCGGGATGATGACGACGCTGGCGGGGGCGGCTTCCCCCAGACCGCTGTTGATCTTGATGTAGTCCGGCGGGGCCTCCTCGACGAGGATCCGCTTCTTCTCGCGGGCCGCCTGCCGGACCAGGCCGTGCACCGGCATGCCGCCCGTGTCGACCGTGGCGCCCTGCGCCGAGCCGTATCCGGCGATGAAGGCGAGTCCCTTGGCGGGGACGGCGGTGTGGAGGGAGGCTCCGTCCTCCTCCGGGTCGGCCAGGAAGAAGGCGCCGTACTGCGCGTTCACCAGCGGGGTCAGCTCGCGCAGGATCAGGTCGGCGACCTCCATCAGGTCGCGGTGGCCCTGCATCAGCGCGGCGAGGCGGGCGAGGTTGGACTCCAGCCAGTCCTTCGCGCGGGTGGTCTCACGCAGGTTGGCCACCATCAGGTTGATGTTGTCCTTCAGCTCGGCGACCTCGCCCTGCGTCTCCACGGTGATGGAGCGGGACATGTCGCCCTGTGCCACCGCGGAGGCCACCTCGGCGATCGCGCGGACCTGGGTGGTGAGGTTGGAGGCGAGTTCGTTGACGTTGGTCGTGAGGCGCTTCCAGGTGCCGTACACGCCCTCGACCCGTGCCTGACCGCCGAGTTGGCCCTCCGAACCCACCTCGCGGGCCACCCGGGTCACCTCGGAGGAGAAGGAGGAGAGCGTGTCGACCATCGTGTTGATGGTCGTCTTCAGCTCCAGGATCTCGCCGCGGGCGTCCACGTCGATCTTCTTCGACAGGTCGCCCTGCGCCACGGCCGTCGCGACCTGCGCGATGTTCCGCACCTGCGAAGTGAGGTTGTCGGCCATGTAGTTGACGTTGTCGGTCAGATCCCGCCAGACGCCGGAGACGCCGAGAACCTGGGCTCGTCCGCCGAGCCGCCCGTCGGTGCCGACCTCGCGGGCCACCCGGGTCACCTCGTCGGCGAAGGCCCGAAGCTGCTCCACCATCGTGTTGACGGTGTCCTTCAGCTCCAGGATCTCGCCGCGGGCGTCGACCGTGATCTTCTTCGACAGGTCGCCGTTCGCGACGGCCGTCGTCACCTGGGCGATGTTGCGGACCTGGGAGGTCAGGTTCAGGGCCATGAAGTTGACGTTGTCGGTGAGGTCCTTCCAGACGCCGGAGACGCCTCTGACCTGGGCCTGGCCGCCGAGGTTGCCTTCGGTGCCGACCTCGCGGGCCACGCGTGTGACCTCGTCGGCGAAGGCGGAGAGCTGGTCGACCATGGTGTTGATGGTCGACTTGAGTTCGAGGATCTCGCCCTTCGCCTCGACCGTGATCTTCTTGCCGAGGTCGCCCTGCGCGACGGCCGTGGAGACGAGGGCGATGTTGCGGACCTGCGAAGTCAGGTTGTCCGCCATGAAGTTGACGTTGTCGGTGAGGTCCTTCCAGACGCCGGAGACGCCTCTGACCTGGGCCCGCCCGCCGAGGTTGCCTTCGGTGCCGACCTCGCGGGCCACCCGCGTGACCTCGTCGGCGAAGGCGGAGAGCTGGTCGACCATGGTGTTGATGGTCGACTTCAGTTCGAGGATCTCGCCCTTCGCGTCCACCGTGATCTTCTGGCTGAGGTCGCCGTTGGCCACGGCCGTGGTGACCTGGGCGATGTTGCGGACCTGGGACGTCAGGTTCGAGGCCATGAAGTTGACGTTGTCGGTGAGGTCCTTCCAGACTCCCGAGACGCCTCTGACCTGGGCGCGGCCACCCAGTTGCCCTTCGGTGCCGACCTCGCGGGCCACCCGCGTGACCTCGTCGGCGAACGCGGACAGCTGGTCGACCATCGTGTTCACGGTGAGCTTCAGTTCGAGCAGCTCACCGGTCGCCTCGACCGTCACCGTACGGGTCAGGTCGCCGCGCGCCACCGCCGTGGTCACCAGGGCGATGTCACGGACCTGGGCCGTCAGCCGGGAGGCCATCGTGTTGACCGCCTCGGTCACATCGCGCCAACTGCCCGACAGACCCTGCACCTTGGCGCGCCCGCCGAGTCGGCCCTCGGTGCCGACCTCGCGCGCGACCCGGGTCACCTCGCCCGTGAAGAGGGAGAGCTGATCGACCATCTTGTTGACGGCTCGCCCCAACCTCCTCAGATCGCCTCTGAGTTGACGGTTGCCGTCGTGCAGGTCGACCCGCTGGGTGAGGTCGCCGCCGGCCACCGCGTCCAGGACGCGCGTCGCGTTCGCGGCAGGCGCCACCAGGGCGTCGAGCAACTGGTTCACGTCATTGACGCGGGTCGTCCAACTGCCCTGGCCCGGGCTCGCCGACAGCCGCTCGTCGAGGCGTCCGTGCCGGACCAGCTCCCGTCGTACCCGCTGCACTTCCGTGTTGAAGTGGGTGCTGCGGTCGATGATCTGGTTGAACGCCGCGCTCAGGTCGGCCACCAGGCCGTGCCCCGTCTCCGGCACCTTGGAGAAGTCACCGTCCCGCGCGGCGGTCATCGCGGCGAGCAGCGGACGCAGATCGGACGCCGCGATCCGGCCGTCGTCGAATGCCCGAATCTGTCCGTCTTCGAGCACACGCGTAGCACTGTTCTCACTCATGGCGGCCCACTTCGGTAACTCGGCGCTTATGGGCGTGGCCAGTCTGTCACTCTGTCCGTGTCGCCTGAGGCGTATTCGTCCGAACTGCTCAGGGAGCCGCACAGTGGGGGCCATTCCGACGCAACGGGAGTCGCAACCGGACTCCATGGCGCTTGCCCCTGGTACGCCCGCGTACTACCGCGTGGGTCAGGAAGCCATGGCGCGCGCCGCGCTGCCGGGCACTCCGCTCGCGCCCGGCGCCGCCCGGCGCATGGTGCGCGAGACGCTCGCCGACTGGGGGGAACTGGCCCTGCCCGGCGCCGAGATCGTCCGCGAGCGCCTCGCCGAGGACGCCGTCCTGGTCGTCAGCGAACTCGTCACCAACGCCGTCGTGCACGCGGGCACCGACGTCGAGCTGCTGTGCCGGCTGGAGATCACCGACGGAGGTGCGGTGGGCGCGGTGGTCGTCGAGGTCTCCGACCACCATCCCTCACGGGCGGTACGCGAGGAGTCGGCCGAACGGGCGTACGGCATACCGGAGTACGGGCGGGGGCTGCGGTTGGTCGCCTCCCTGTCGGAGGCGTGGGGGATCACGTATCGGACCGGGGTCAAGACCGTGTGGGCGCGGCTGCCTGTGGACGGGGGGCTGGGTGTCGAGGAGGGGCTGGGTGTTCAGGGTGGGTTGGGTGTCGAGGGTGAGTTGGGTGTTGAAGGCGGGCTGAGTGTTGAAGGCGGGCTGAGTGTTGAAGGTGGGTTGGGTGTTGGTGGCGGGTTGGGCGTTGAGCGTGGGCTGAGTGTGGGTGGTGGGTTCGGTGCCGATGGGGGGATGGGTGTCGGGCCGGGAATGACGGACGCCATGGGACTGTCCTCCGGTTCGGGGTTGGCCGACGGAATCGGACTGCCGGGCGGGACGGGACTGCCGGGCGGAATCGGACTGCCGAGCGGGACGGGACTGGTCGGAGGGACGGGACTGGTCGGGGGGACGGGACCGTTCGGCGAGACGGTCGCTCCTGGACCGCGGCAGAGCCCGCGACAGGACGGCGACTGGCTCAACCGCGGC
This sequence comes from Streptomyces olivochromogenes, assembly GCF_001514115.1. Lineage (GTDB taxonomy): Bacteria > Actinomycetota > Actinomycetes > Streptomycetales > Streptomycetaceae > Streptomyces > Streptomyces olivochromogenes. The sequence continues at coordinate 246,356 of NZ_KQ948456.1, read as the reverse complement.
GCTCTCTCCTTCCTCGCCGAGGCATCCGACCTGCTCGCCGGGCAGCTCGACGAGGACCTCGTCGCCGCGCTCGCCGGACAGCTCCTCGTGCCGCGGCTCGCCGACTGGTGTGCCGTATGGCTGGAGGACGAGGCCACCGACCGGGCGGGTGGACTCGGGCTGGCCCTGGGACCCCGGCTCGCCCGCGTCTGGCACGGCAGTGAGAACCGGATCGAGGAGCTGCGGCGGGCCCTGGAGAAGGATCCGCCACGGTTGCCGGACTCGGTGCGGTCCCGGGCGGTGCCGGTGCCCTGGCCGGGGGAGGCGTTAGGACCGGGGGAGGCGTTAGGCACGGGGCAGGGGCAGGGGCAGGGGCAGGGGCAGGGGCAGGCGGGTGGCGCGGGCGCGGTGAGCGGGGCGGCGCTCGCGTACCGGCTGATCGCCGGCGGCCGGCCGCTCGGCACCCTCGTCATCGGCCGGGCCGGACTGACCGCCTTCCCCGACGAGATCACCGGGCTCGTCGAGGACCTCAGCCGGCGGATCGCCCTCGCCATCGGCGCGGCCCGCCAGTACGCGCGCCAGGCCACCATCAGCCGGGTCCTCCAGCGCGGCCTGCTGCCCGGCGCGGTCGCCGAGATCCCCGGGGTGCGCAGCGCCCTCGTGTACGAGCCGCTCGACAAGGGCGGACCCAGCGGTGACTTCTACGATCTGTTCCCCGCGGGCGACGGGCGCTGGTGCTTCGTCCTCGGCGACGTCCAGGGCAAGGGGCCCGAGGCCGCCGTCGTGATCGGCCTCGCCCGGCCCTGGGTACGGCTGCTGGCCCGTGAGGGCTACCACGTCGCGGACGTCCTCGACCGCCTCAACCAGCTCCTCCTCGACGACGCGACCGAGGCGGCGGACGCGGCGGCCCGTGCGCTGGTGGCGGCGGGCGGGCCAGGTCTCGGCCCCGACGAGGGTCCGCAGACCCGTTTCCTCTCCATGCTGTACGGCGAGCTGGTGCCCTTCGAGGGCGGCGTACGCTGCACCCTCGCCTCCGCCGGGCACCCGCTGCCGCTGATCCTCGGCCCGGACGGCGACGTACGGGAGGTGGCCGAGCCGCAGACCCTCCTCGGGGTCTTCGAGGACGCGACCTATGTCTCCGAGACCTTCGACCTGTACCCCGGTGACACCGTCCTGTGTGTCACCGACGGGGTGACGGAGCGCCGCAGCGGGCCCCGCCAGTTCGATGACGACGAAGGGCTCGCGGAGGCCCTCGCGGGCTGTACGGGGCTGAGCGCCGAGCTCGTCGCGGAACGGATCCGGCGGCTCGTGCACGAGTTCGGCAGCAAGCCGCCGGAGGACGACCTGGCGTTGTTGGTGCTGCAGGCGGAGTGGACGGAGTAAGGCGGAGTCGGGGGAGCGGGGAGAGGAGAGAGGGAGAGTGGGGGGAGCGGGGAGGGTGGGGAGCGGGGGAGAGAGAAACTGCAGGTGAGTGGCTGGAAAGGGGTATGCGGCCGGGTACGGGACAATGGAAGGCATGCCTTCCGCACTTCCCGACGGTGAGCCCGTCCCCGACGACGGGGCGCTGCCCGCGCACGCCCTGGCCGGAGCAGCCGAGCGACCCCTCGGTTTCTACCTCCACGTGCCGTACTGCGCGACCCGCTGCGGCTACTGCGACTTCAACACCTACACGGCGACCGAGCTGCGGGGCACCGGAGGCGTGCTCGCCTCCCGCGACAACTACGCGGACACGCTGATCGACGAGGTCCGGCTCGCCCGCAAGGTCCTCGGCGACGACCCGCGACCCGTCCGTACGGTGTTCGTCGGCGGCGGTACGCCCACGCTGCTGGCCGCCGACGACCTCGTACGGATGCTGGGGGCGATCCGGGACGAGTTCGGGCTCGCGGACGACGCGGAGATCACGACCGAGGCGAACCCGGAGTCGGTTGATCCGCGGTATCTGGAGACGCTCAGGACCGGAGGGTTCAACCGGATCTCCTTCGGCATGCAGAGTGCCCGGCAGCACGTCCTCAAGGTGCTCGACCGTACGCACACCCCCGGTCGGCCCGAGGCGTGTGTCGCGGAGGCGCGAGCGGTCGGGTTCGAGCATGTGAACCTCGACCTGATCTACGGCACGCCCGGTGAGTCCGACGACGACTGGCGGGCCTCGCTCGACGCCGCGCTCGGTGCCGGGCCCGACCATGTCTCCGCGTACGCGTTGATCGTCGAGGAGGGGACGCAGCTCGCCCGTCGTATCCGGCGGGGTGAGGTGCCGATGACGGACGACGATGTGCATGCGGACCGGTATCTGATCGCCGACGAGGTGCTCTCGGGGGCGGGGTTCGACTGGTACGAGGTGTCCAACTGGGCCACTTCCGCCGCCGGGCGGTGCCTTCACAACGAGCTGTACTGGCGGGGTGCCGACTGGTGGGGGGCCGGGCCCGGGGCCCACAGCCATGTGGGCGGGGTGCGGTGGTGGAACGTGAAGCATCCCGGGGCGTATGCGGGGGCGTTGGCCGCGGGGCGGTCTCCGGGGGCGGGGCGTGAGCTGCTCTCGGAGGAGGATCGGCGGGTGGAGCGGATTCTGCTGGAGCTGCGGCTTCGGGAGGGGTGTCCGTTGTCGCTGCTGCGGGTGGAGGGGCTTGCGGCGGCGGGGCGTGCGCTGTCTGAAGGGTTGCTCGAGTCCGGACCGTACGGCGAGGGGCGGGCGGTTCTTACGTTGCGGGGGCGGTTGCTGGCGGACGCGGTGGTCAGGGACCTGGTGGACTGAGGGGGCTGCGCCCCCAGACCCCGGCTGTGTTCTTCTTCCGCGGGCGGGTGGGGGCTGGTCGCGCAGTTCCCCGCGCCCCTGAGGGGGCCGGGGCTCCGCCCCGGGTCCCCCGTCCGCCCGGTGGCACTTCGCTTGCGGGCGGGTGGGGGCTGGTCGCGCGGTTCCCCGCGCCCCTTATGGGGCTGTGACGAAGTCGATGAGTTCTTCTACTCGGCCCAGAAGTTCCGGCTGCAGGTCCTTGTAGGAGTGGACGCGGGACAGGATGTGCTGCCAGGCGGCGCCGGTGTTGTCGGGCCAGCCGAGGGCGCGGCAGACGCCGGTTTTCCAGTCCTGGCCGTGGGGGACCCGGGGCCAGGACGGGATGCCTACGGAGGACGGCTTCACGGCCTCCCAGATGTCGATGTAGGGGTGGCCGAGGACCAGGGCGTGATCGCTCGTGACCGACGCCGCGATACGGGACTCCTTGCTGCCGGGCACCAGATGGTCGACGAGGACGCCGAGCCGGGCGTCCGGGCCGGGCGAGAAGTCCGCCACGATCGCGGGCAGGTCGTCCACGCCCTCCAGGTACTCGACCACGACGCCCTCGATGCGCAGATCGTCGCCCCAGACCCGTTCGACCAGCTCGGCGTCGTGACGGCCCTCCACATAGATCCGGCCGGCACGGGCGACCCGGGCCCGCGCGCCGGGCACGGCCACCGAACCGGAGGCCGTGCGGGTGGGACGGATGGGGGTGGAGGAGGAGGCGGAGGGGCGGGTGAGAGTGACCACCTGGCCCTCCAGGAGGAAGCCGCGCGGTTCCAGGGGAAACACGCGGTGCTTGCCGAAGCGGTCCTCCAGCGTCACCGTGCCCGCCTCGCAGCGGATCACCGCACCACAGAAACCGGTACCGGGCTCCTCGACCACCAGGCCCGGCTCCGCCGGAACCTCCGGCACGGGCTTGGGCTTCTTCCACGGCGGAGTCAGGTCCGGAGAGTACTGGCGCATTCGGATGACGATAGGAGAAGCCCGGCGGCGCTCAACGCGACACGCCGAAATCCGACGCGTCGAAACCCGGCGTGGCGAGGTCCGGCATGCCGAATCCCGACACACCGAAACGCGCGGCCAGCACGTCCCGCTGGGACCGTACGAACCCGGCGTCCACGACCGCCCCGTGACCGGGCACGTACAGCGCGTCCTCCCCGCCGAGTTCGAGCAACCTGTCGAGGGCCCCGGGCCAGCGCGACGGTACGGCGTCGGGGCCCGCCTGGGGTTCGCCGGACTCCTCGACCAGGTCGCCGCAGAACACCACCGTCGGCTCGCCCGGCACCACGACCACGAGGTCGTGGGCGGTGTGGCCCTCGCCCGTCCGCACCAGCAGGACCTCGACACCGCCGGCCAGCTCGAGATGTTGGGTGCCCCACACGTAGTGCCGGGGACGCACCAGGATGTCCGCCGCGTTCTCCGCCGCCCGCGCGTCCAGCCCGCCCCGTACCGCGTCCGTGTACAGCTCCTCGCGCCCGTGCTCGTACACCTCGGCCGAGCCGCCCGCGACGAGGACCTCCGCGCCCGCGAACGCCGCCGCGCCCAGGACATGGTCGAAGTGGGGGTGGGTGAGCGCGAGGAAGGTCACACGGCGGCCGGCGAGCGCCTGCGCCTCCCCGCGCAACCGTGCGCCCTCCGCGAGGCTCGACCCCGGGTCGATGATCAGCGCCCCGCCCTCGCTCACGACCAGCCCGACCGTGCAGTCCCAGACCGGAAGCCGCCGCCGCCCCACCCGCGGTGTCAGCTGCTCCCACCCCGCCTCTTCCCAAGTCACCTTCATACGCCGACGCTATCGGTGAGGGCGTGGACGGTACGACATCACGGGCAGGGACGGTGTGACATCACGGGACACGTCGGTGTACGTCCGTGCACCTTGCACAAGATCGCGGGGCCGCCCTTGCCGGGGCCGTACCCACCGGCCGTACACTGGGCCGGGGAATGCTGGCACTCGCACGCGCTGAGTGCCAAGCGAGGCGCCGAGGGGTCGAGAACTGGAGGTGTGCGCGATGCTCAGTGAACGCAGGCTCGAAGTGCTGCGCGCCATCGTCCAGGACTATGTCGGCACCGACGAGCCGGTCGCGGTCGGTTCCAAGGCGCTGACCGAGCGGCACCGGCTGGGAGTGTCCCCGGCCACCGTCCGCAACGACATGGCGGCCCTGGAGGACGAGGGGTACATCGCCCAGCCGCACACCAGCGCCGGGCGGATCCCCACCGACAAGGGCTACCGGCTGTTCGTCGACAAGCTCGCCGGCGTCAAGCCGATGACCGCGCCCGAGCGGCGGGCCATTCAGAACTTCCTGGACGGTGCCGTTGATCTCGACGATGTCGTCGGGCGGACCGTGCGGCTGCTCGCGCAGCTGACCCGGCAGGTCGCCGTCGTGCAGTATCCGTCGCTGACGAGATCGACCGTGCGGCACGTGGAGCTGCTGTCCCTCGCCCCTGCCCGTGTGATGCTCGTGCTGATCACGGACACCGGGCGGGTCGAGCAGCGCATGATCGACTGCCCGGCCCCGTTCGGAGAAACGTCACTCGCGGATCTGCGGGCCCGGCTCAACAGCAGGGTCGCGGGCCGTCGCTTCGCGGACGTCCCGCAGCTCGTGCAGGACCTCCCGGACGCGTTCGAGGCGGAGGACCGAGGTACGGTCGCGACGGTGCTCTCCACTCTTCTGGAGACGCTCGTCGAGGAGACCGAGGAGCGGCTGATGATCGGCGGAACCGCCAATCTGACGCGCTTCGGACATGACTTCCCTCTCACCATCCGGCCGGTGCTCGAAGCGCTGGAGGAGCAGGTTGTGCTTCTCAAGTTGCTTGGTGAGGCCGGGGATTCGAGCATGACCGTGCGAATCGGTCACGAGAACGCGTATGAGGGACTCAACTCCACGTCCGTGGTCTCGGTCGGCTACGGTTCGGGCGACGAGGCAGTAGCGAAACTCGGCGTGGTCGGACCGACCCGCATGGATTACCCCGGCACGATGGGAGCGGTACGAGCGGTGGCACGGTACGTCGGACAGATCCTGGCGGAGTCTTAAAGTGGCCACGGACTACTACGCCGTACTCGGCGTGCGCCGCGACGCGTCCCAGGACGAGATCAAGAAGGCCTTCCGGCGGCTCGCACGCGAGCTGCACCCGGACGTCAATCCCGATCCGAAGACGCAGGAGCGGTTCAAGGAGATCAACGCCGCGTACGAGGTGTTGTCGGACCCGCAGAAGAAGCAGGTCTACGACCTCGGCGGCGACCCGCTGTCCCAGTCGGGCGGCGGCGGTGCGGGCGGCTTCGGCGCCGGTGGGTTCGGGAACTTCTCGGACATCATGGACGCCTTCTTCGGTACGGCGTCGCAGCGCGGTCCGCGGTCGCGTACGCGGCGTGGCCAGGACGCCATGATCCGGCTCGAGATCGAGCTGGACGAGGCGGCCTTCGGCACGACGAAGGACATCCAGGTCGACACGGCCGTCGTCTGCGCCACCTGCAACGGTGAGGGCGCGGCGCCGGGTACCTCGGCCCAGACCTGTGACATGTGTCGCGGGCGGGGTGAGGTGTCCCAGGTCACGCGGTCCTTCCTCGGGCAGGTCATGACCTCCCGGCCGTGTCCGCAGTGCCAGGGCTTCGGGACCGTCGTCCCGACTCCCTGCCCCGAGTGCGCCGGTGACGGACGGGTCCGGTCGCGTCGCACGCTGACCGTCAAGATCCCCGCCGGTGTCGACAACGGCACGCGGATCCAGCTCGCGGGCGAGGGCGAGGTCGGGCCCGGTGGCGGTCCCGCCGGTGACCTCTACGTCGAGATCCACGAGCTGCCGCACTCCACGTTCCAGCGGCGCGGGGACGATCTGCACTGCACGGTGACCATTCCGATGACCGCGGCCTCGCTCGGCACCAAGGTGCCGCTGGAGACCCTCGACGGTCTCGAGGAGGTCGACATCCGTCCGGGCACGCAGTCCGGGCAGTCGATCCCGCTGCACGGGCGGGGTGTCACGCATCTGCGGGGCGGTGGCCGCGGTGACCTCATCGTGCACGTCGAGGTGACCACGCCCACGAAGCTCGATCCCGAGCAGGAGCGGTTGCTGCGGGAGCTGGCGATACTGCGGGGCGAGGAGCGGCCCACGGGGCAGTTCCAGCCCGGGCAGCAGGGGTTGTTCTCGCGCCTGAAGGACGCGTTCAACGGTCGCTGACGGGTGTTCCTGGGGCTCCGCCCCAGGCCCCCGATGGGTTCTTCGGCCGCGGGTGGGTGGGGGCTGGTCGCGCAGTTCCCCGCGCCCCTCACGGGGTGCCCGACCGTCCGTCCCGGTGGCCTATGCCAGGCGGAAGGCCCGATTCGGACTTGTTCGGAGGACGTGACAACATGCCGTCATGTCCACCGCACTGACCGATCTCTTCCCTCACCCGATCGTGCAGGCCCCCATGGCGGGCGGCGTCTCCGTCCCGGATCTCGCGGCCGCCGTGTCCGAGGCCGGCGGGCTCGGGTTCCTTGCCGCCGGGTACAAGACCGCCGACGGCATGTACCAGGAGATCAAGCAGTTGCGCGGGCTCACGGGCTGCCCCTTCGGGGTCAATCTGTTCATGCCGCAGCCCGAGTACGCGGACCCCGCGGCGGTAGAGGTCTACGCCCACCAGCTCGCGGGCGAGTCCTCCTGGTACGAGACCGAACTCGGTGAACCGGACAGCGGCCGTGACGACGGCTACGACGCCAAGCTCGCCGTCCTCCTCGACAACCCGGTGCCGGTGGTCTCGTTCCACTTCGGCGTCCCGAGCACCGACGTCCTGGACTCCCTGCGCCGCGCCGGCACCCTCACCGTGATCACCGCGACCACGGTCGAGGAGGCCCTCGCCGTCCAGCGGGCCGGCGCCGACGCGGTCATCGTGCAGGGCGTGGAGGCGGGCGGCCACCAGGGCACCCACCGCGACAACCCGGAGACGGACGGCACGGGTATCGGACTGCTGTCGCTGATCGCGCAGGTGCGCGAGGCCGTGGACATCCCGATCATCGCCGCCGGCGGCATCATGCGCGGCAGTCAGATCGCCGCGGTGCTCGCCGCGGGCGCGAACGCGGCGCAGCTCGGCACGGCGTTCCTCGCCACCCCGGAGTCCGGCGCCAACGCCGTGCACAAGCAGGCGCTGACCAACCCGCTGTTCGTACGGACGGAGCTGACGCGCGCGTTCTCCGGTCGGCCGGCGCGTGGCCTGGTGAACCGCTTCATGCGCGAGCACGGCCCGTACGCGCCCGCCGCGTACCCCGAGGTCCACCACCTCACCTCCCCGCTGCGCAAGGCGGCCGCCAAGGCGGGCGACGCGCAGGGCATGGCGCTGTGGGCGGGGCAGGGGCACCGCATGGCGCGCGAGCTGCCCGCCGGACAGCTGGTGGAGGTGCTGAGCGCGGAGCTCGAGGAGGCCAGGACAGCGTTGTCGGCCGCCGGGGAAGCGGGGGGTGAGGTCCGATGACGGCACCGGTGTTCGTGGTCGAGCACTTCGAGGCGGGCAGCGGCGGACGGTACGTGCTCGACGGCCCGGAGGGGCGCCACGCCGTCTCCGTGAAGCGGCTGAACCCTGGTGAGGACGTCGTCCTCACGGACGGGGCCGGGCGGTGGGCCGAGTGCGTGGTCGTCGCCACCGAGGGCAAGGACCGGCTGATCGTCCAGATGGACTCGTACAGCGAGGAGCCCGCGGAGGAGCCCCGCATCACCGTCGTCCAGGCGCTCCCCAAGGGCGACCGGGGCGAGGTGGCCGTGGAGACGATGACCGAGACCGGCGTCGACGCGATCGTCCCCTGGGCCGCCTCCCGCTGCATCACCCAGTGGAAGGGCGACCGGGGTCTGAAGGCGCTCGCCAAGTGGCGGGCCACGGCCCGGGAGGCCGGCAAGCAGTCGCGCCGGGTGCGCTTCCCGGAGGTCGCGGACGCGGCGACGACCAAGCAGGTTGCCGCACTTCTGGCCAGTGCCGACTTCGCGGTGGTGCTGCACGAGGACACGGAGGTCGGCACCGAGCCGTTCGTGACGGCCGCGCTCCCCGCCTCGGGCGAGATCGTGCTGGTGGTCGGCCCGGAGGGCGGGATCTCCCCCGAGGAGATCGAGCTGTTCACCGGGGCGGGCGCGAAGACGTGCCACCTGGGGCGTACCGTGCTGCGTACATCGACCGCAGGGACGGTGGCGACCGCGCTGCTGATGGCGCGCACCGGCCGCTGGTCCTGAACCTCGCGCGCGCACGGGGGACGCCTTGGAACTCGCCCAAGTACGGCTGCTCGTCTCGGACTTCCCGGTCTGCTACCACTTCTACGCGGAGGTCCTCGGCCTCAAGCCCCAGTCGGGCGCGACCGAAGGCCCGTACGAGAAGTTCAGCCCCACCGTCGGTTCGGCGGGCATCGCGCTCCAGGACCGCGCGATGATGGCCCAAATACTCGGTGAACTGGGCGACTCGGCGAGCGGCCACCGCTCCCTGGTGGTCCTGCGCGTGGACGACCTCGACTCCTACTGCGAGGCCATCACCTCGCGCGGCGCCGTCCTCGTGCACGGCCCGGACTTCATGACGGACCGGATGCGGGTCGCCCATCTCAAGGACCCCGAGGGCAACCTGGTGGAACTTCAGGAGTGGCTCCTCCTGCAGACCTGACACAGTTTCACGCATATGCGTTCGACGGGGGCGCCCGCGGGTGTGTAGTGGCCGTATGGGGTCTACCGCGACGCCCGTGACAGTGGCACTCTGCCGTCTATGGGGGCATTGATGCGTATTCGACGACTGGCGAGGCGACTGGTGACGGGCCGTCGGGGACCGATGGTCGCCGGGCTCGCCGTGGTGAGCGCCTTCGGGGTGGCCGCGTGTGAACCGGTCGGCGGGCTGAGCGCCTCCGCGGTGGCGTACACGACCGACCGGGCCGGGACCGCGGAGCTGCAGCGGCAGCACGTCGACGTGCAGTACCTGAGCTGCACCGGGTCCTACCCCGGCGGGAGCAAGGCCTACACCCCGGGGCGCACACCGTCGGCCTCGAGCTCCACGCCCTCCGTGGTGGAGGTGGACTGCCGGGGACAGACCAAGGACCGGCGGGAGATCACCATCACCGGGAAGGTCACCCGCGAGGTCGAGGGCAAGTGCGTCCGCGGGGACCTGACGGCCAAGGTGGGCGGCAAGAAGTGGTTCCACGTGAACGTACTGGGCGACTGCAACGCCCCCAGCACGCCCTCGTACACGCCCCCCACCTACGGCGCGCCCACCTACCGCCGCCCGGGCCCCACCACCACCGTCACCGTGACGAAGACCATGTGGTGCAAGGGCGATCCCACCTGCTGGCCCTCCCAGGGCAAGTGATCCAAACCCCTGTCGGGCCGAGCTGTCCCTGCATAGGGTGATCGGGTGACTCAGTCTGCATCGTCCGCGTCGTCGGTATCGCCCGCGTATCTCCGGTTTCCGCATCTGCACGGCGAACTGGTCGCCTTCACCGCCGAGGACGACGTCTGGGTCGCCCCCCTCGACGGCGGCGGTCGCGCCTGGCGGGTCAGCGCCGACAACATGCCGGTGAACCACCCCCGCATCTCCCCGGACGGTACGACCGTCGCCTGGACGTCGACCCGCGACGGAGCGCCCGAGGTGCACGCCGCGCCCCTGGAGGGCGGACCGTCCACGCGGCTGACGTACTGGGGGAGTTCGAGGACCCAGGTGCGCGGCTGGACCCCGGACGGGCAGGTGCTCGCGCTCAGCACCCAGGGCCAGGCCAGCCTGCGCCGCAGCTGGGCCCGGGCGGTCCCGCTCGACGGGGGCCCCGCGACCACCCTCCCGTACGGGCCGGTCGGCGATGTGGTCCACGGCGATCCGGGTGTGCTGCTGCTGTCCGCTCCGATGGGGCGCGAGGCCGCCTGGTGGAAGCGGTACCGGGGCGGTACGGCGGGCAAGTTGTGGATCGACCGCGAGGGCGATGGCGAGTTCGTACGGCTGCACGAGGACCTGGACGGGAACCTCGAATACCCCCTGTGGGTGGGCGAGCGCGTCGCCTTCCTCTCCGACCACGAGGGTGTCGGAGCGCTCTACTCCTCCCTCGCCGACGGCTCCGATCTGCGCCGGCACACGCCGGGTGGGGGCACCTCCCGCTCGAGCGAAGCCGAGAGTGGGGGAGGTTTCTACGCCCGGCACGCGGCGACCGACGGCGCCCGGGTCGTGTACGCGTCCGCCGGTGAACTGTGGCTCCTGGACGACCTGGACGGCGCCGAGCCGCGCCGGCTCGACCCGCGGCTCGGCGGACAGCGCGTCGACCAGCAGCCGCACCCCGTGAGCGCCTCCCGCTGGTTCTCGGCCGCCGCCCCCGACCACACCGGACGCGGCAGCGCGGTCTCCGTGCGCGGCGCCGTCCACTGGGTCACCCACCGCTCCGGACCGGCCCGCGCGCTCGCCGCCCGGCCCGGTGTGCGCGCCCGGCTGCCCCGCGCCTTCCGGGTGGAGGGCGAGGAGTACGTGGTGTGGGTGACGGACGCGGCGGGCGACGACGCGCTGGAGTTCGCCCCGGCGACCGGTCTCGCGCCCGGAGCGACCCCGCGCCGGCTCGCCGCCGGACAGCTGGGACGGGTCCTCGGGCTCTCCATGGCACCCGACGGCAGCCGCGCCGCCGTCGCCTCGCACGACGGACGGGTGCTGCTCGTCGAGCGGGAGACCGGAGAGGTGCGGGAGGTCGACCGGAGCGAGGACGGCGAGGTCTCCGGGCTCGTCTTCTCGCCGGACTCCGCCTGGCTCGCCTGGTCGCACCCCGGCCCGCGCCCGCTGCGCCAGCTCAAGCTGGCCAACACCGCCGACCTGTCGGTGACCGAGGCGACCCCGCTCCGCTTCCGCGACTACGCACCCGCGTTCACCCTCGACGGCAAGCACCTCGCCTTCCTCTCGGCCCGCTCCTTCGACCCCGTCTACGACGAACACGTCTTCGACCTGGCGTTCGTCGGGGGCTCCCGGCCGCATCTGATCACCCTGGCCGCGACCACCCCGTCCCCCTTCGGACCGCAGCGCCACGGCCGCCCCTTCGAGGCACCCGACAAGGACGAGACACCCGACAGCGAGGGCGCCCCCACCACCCGTATCGACCTCGACGGACTCGCCGACCGGATCGTCCCGTTCCCCGTCGAGGCGGCCCGCTACTCGACCCTGCACGCCGCCAAGGACGGGCTGCTGTGGCTGCGCCACCCGGTCGTCGGAGTCCTCGGCGCCTCCCGCGCCACCCCGGACGACCCGGACCCGAAGACCGAACTGGAGCGGTACGACCTCGCCCAGCAGCGCGTCGAGCACCTCGCCGTGGACGTCGACCACTTCGCCGTCAGCGGCGACGGCAAGCGCGTCCTGCTGTGGACCGACGGCAAGCTCAAGGTCGTCCCCAGCGACCGCCGCGCCTCGAACGACGACGAGAGCGACACGAACATCACCGTCGACCTCTCCCGGGTCCGCCAGAGCGTCGACCCGGCCGCCGAGTGGCGGCAGATGTACGACGAGACCGGCCGCCTCATGCGCGACAACTTCTGGCGGCCCGACCTCGGCGGTGTCGACTGGGAGGGCGTACTGGACCGCTACCGGCCGGTGCTCGAACGGGTCGCCACCCACGACGACCTCGTCGACCTGCTGTGGGAGGTGCAGGGCGAGCTCGGCACCTCGCACGCGTACGTGACCCCGCGCGGCGGCTGGGGCGGCGGCGACCGGGCGCAGGGACTGCTCGGGGCGGACATCTCCCGTCACGAGGACGGCAGTTGGCGCATCGACCGGATCCTCCCCTCGGAGACGTCCGACCCGAACGCGCGGGCGCCGCTCGCCGCGCCCGGCGTCGCGGTGCGCGCGGGGGACGCGATCGTCGCGGTCGCCGGGCAGCCGGTGGACCCGGTGGCCGGACCCGCGCCGCTGCTCGTCGGCACCGCGGGCAAACCGGTCGAGCTGACCATCTCCCCGTCGGGCGGCGGCGATCCGCGGCACGCCGTCGTCGTCCCGCTCGCCGACGAGGAGCCGCTGCGCTACCACGCCTGGGTCGCGGACCGGCGCGCCTACGTCCACGAGAAGTCCGGCGGACGGCTCGGCTATCTCCATGTGCCCGACATGCAGGCGCCCGGCTGGGCGCAGATCCACCGCGACCTGCGGATCGAGGTGGCCAGGGAGGGGCTGGTCGTGGACGTCCGGGAGAACCGCGGCGGCCACACCTCCCAGTTGGTCGTGGAGAAGCTCGCGCGGCGGATCGTGGGCTGGGACCTGCCGCGCGGGATGCGGCCGTACAGCTATCCGGAGGACGCGCCGCGCGGACCGGTCGTCGCCGTCGCCAACGAGTTCTCCGGCTCGGACGGCGACATCGTCAACGCGGCGATCAAGGCGCTGGGCATCGGGCCGGTCGTCGGGACACGGACGTGGGGCGGGGTCGTCGGCATCGACAGCCGGTACCGGCTCGTCGACGGCACCCTCGTCACCCAGCCCAAGTACGCGTTCTGGCTGGAAGGTTACGGGTGGGGCGTGGAGAACCACGGTGTCGACCCGGACGTCGAGGTCGTCCAGACGCCACAGGACTACGCGGCCGGGCGCGACGCGCAGCTCGACGAGGCGATCCGGATCGCGCTGGCCGCGCTCGCGGAGAACCCCGCCAAGGCGGCACCGACGCTCCCGGAGCTCTGATCCGGGCACCCACCCGCACCTACTGGGGCCTATACGATGCACGACGTAATGATCAGACGGCGTGAGGAGGCACACGCATGACGGGAGAACCGCAGGACGACTGTCTGTTCTGCAAGATCGTCGAGGGGCACGTTCCCGCGAACGTCGTCCGGGAGACCGACACGACCGTCGCCTTCCGCGACATAAACCCCCAGGCGCCCACGCACATCCTGGTCATCCCCAAGGTGCACCACCCCGACGCGGCCTCCCTCGCCGCCGCCGAGCCCGCCATCGCCGCGGACGTGCTGCGCGAGGCCGGCGAGGTGGCGTCCGAGGAGAAGCTGGAGAGCTACCGCATCGTGTTCAACACGGGCGGCGGCGCGGGCCAGACCGTCTTCCACGCGCACGCCCACCTCCTGGGCGGCCGTGGCATGCAGTGGCCGCCGGGGTAACCGACCTTGTCCGTACGTGAACTGGTGGTCCTCGGCACCGCCAGCCAGGTCCCCACCCGGCACCGCAACCACAACGGCTATCTGCTGCGCTGGGACGGGGAGGGCCTGCTCTTCGACCCCGGCGAGGGCACCCAGCGGCAGATGCTGCGCGCCGGGGTCGCCGCGCACGACCTGCACCGGATCTGCGTCACCCACTTCCACGGCGACCACTCCCTCGGTCTCGCCGGGGTGATCCAGCGCATCAACCTCGACCGTGTCCCGCACGAGGTGACCGCGCACTACCCGCGCTCCGGGCAGCGCTTCTTCGACCGGCTGCGGTACGCGACGGCCTACCGCGAGACCGTCGAGCTGGCCGAGGCACCGGTCGAGGCGGACGGGGTGCTCGCGACCACCCCCTCGTACACCCTGGAGGCCCGCAGGCTCTCCCACCCCGTGGAGTCCTTCGGCTACCGGCTGGTCGAGCCGGACGGCCGGCGGATGCTGCCCGAACTGCTCGCGGAGCACGGGATCAAGGGGCCGGACGTGGGGCGGATCCAGCGCGAGGGCGCGCTCGGCGGGGTCTCGCTCGACGATGTGAGCGAGGTGCGGCGCGGACAGCGGTTCGCGTTCGTCATGGACACGCGGCTGTGCGAGGGCGTGGACGCCCTCGCCGAGGGCTGCGACCTCCTCGTCATCGAGTCGACGTTCCTGGACGGGGATCACCAGCTCGCCGTCGACCACGGGCACCTGACGGCCGGTCAGGCGGGCCGGGTGGCGCGGGACGCGGGCGTACGGCATCTCGTGCTCACGCACTTCAGCCAGCGGTACTCGGAGCCTGAGGGAGAGTTCGAACGGCAGGCCCGGGCCGCCGGGTTCGAGGGGGAGCTGACCGTGGCGCACGACCTGGTGCGGGTGCCGGTGCCGAAGCGGCGATGAGCCGTCGTTCTACGGGATCGTCGGTACACACCCGTACGATATTTCGATGCCCCTCCCCAAAGCAGAACTGCACCTCCACATCGAAGGCACCCTCGAACCCGAGCTGGCCTTCGAGCTCGCCGCGCGCAACGGTGTCACGCTCCCCTACGCGGACACCGAGGAGCTGCGCAAGGCGTATCTCTTCGACGACCTCCAGTCGTTCCTGAACCTGTACTACGAGCTCATGGCCGTCCTGCGGACCGAGCAGGACTTCGCCGACCTCGCCGACGCCTACCTCGCACGGGCCGCCGCGCAGGGCGTGCGGCACGCGGAGATCTTCTTCGACCCGCAGGCCCACATCGCCCGGGGCGTCGGCATGGGGACGGTCGTCGAGGGGCTGCACCGCGCGCTGTCCCGCAGCGAGGAGACCCACGGCGTCTCCACCCAGCTGATCATGTGCTTCCTGCGCGACGAGTCCGCCGAGTCGGCGCTCGCGACCCTGGAGGCCGCGAAACCCTACCTCGACCGGATCGTCGGCATCGGCCTCGACTCCGCCGAGGTCGGGCACCCGCCGGTCAAGTTCCGCGAGGTCTACGAGGCCGCCGCCGCGCTCGGCCTGCGGCGCGTCGCCCACGCGGGCGAGGAGGGGCCGCCGGCGTACATCACCGAGGCGCTGGACGTGCTCGGCGTCGAGCGCATCGACCACGGGCTGCGCTGCATGGAGGACCCCGAGCTGGTCGAGCGGCTCGTACGGGACCGGGTGCCGCTGACGCTCTGCCCGCTGTCGAACGTACGGCTGCGCGCCGTGGACGTCCTGGAGGACCACCCGCTGCCCGCGATGCTGGACGCCGGGCTGCTGTGCACGGTCAACTCCGACGATCCCGCGTACTTCGGCGGGTACATCGGCGACACCTTCCACGCCGTGCACGAGGCGCTCGGACTGGACCGGGAGCGGATGCGGGAACTGGCGCGCAACTCGTTCGTGGCGTCCTTCCTCGATCACGACGAGGAGCGGCGGGCGCGCTACCTCGCCGAGGTCGAGGCGTACGAGTTCGGATAGACCGCGGCGGGACTACCTGCTTCCGGGCCCCGGTCCGGCCACCGCACCCGCGGTCGCCTGCCGGGGCCCTGCCGTGTCGTACGCCGACCGGGGCGCCGGGACGGCGTCGAGCGGGATCTCGACGACCGGGATCTCGACGACCGGGATCTCCATGACCGGGATCTCCACGACCGGGCTCTCCTGCGGGAGCGGCGCGGCGCGCCGGGTGCGCAGGGCCACGGCCGTCATCGGGCCGGTGATCAGGAGCAGGCCGAGGGCCAGGATCACGCCCATCCCCGGGTATCCGACCCGCGCGGAGAGGAGACTGCCCGCGAGCGGACCGCACGCCGTGCCGAGCGAGGAGGCGGAGCCGACGAGGACCGCCCACCGGCCGCGCTGGTCCAGGGACGCGGCGAGGCCGATGACGTAGGAGAGCACGACCGGGTAGACCGTGTTCCAGGCGATCTCGCCCGTCGCGAACGACGTCAGGTCGGTGGCCGCCGCGCTGAGCGCGATGCATCCGGCGATCAGGGCCGTGCCCGCGCCGATGGGCAGCGCCCGGCCCAGGCGCTGGCCGAGTGCGCCCGCGCCGATCACTCCGAGCAGCCCCGCGCCGAGCGCCACCGCGAAGACCGCGCCGACGGTCACCTCCGTCAACCCCGCCTGCTGCAGCCCGATCCGGCCGCTGACACCCCAGAGTGAATTCTGGGCGAGGGACCAGCAGAGCATCGCGGCGGCGAGGACGAGACCGGCGCGGCGGTGGGGGAGCGGGGTGGTGGCGCGGACGGTGCGGGCGTGGGGGGCCTCGGGGGCCCCGGCGGCGGGGAGGTGGCGGGTCACGAGCAGTACGAGCAGCGCGGTGACGGCGATTGCGGCGAGGGGGTGGCCGTGGCCCGGGCCCAGGTGGGGGATCGTCAGATACAGCGCGCCCGCGAGGGCGGAGACGCCCAGCAGGCCCAGGGTGGTGGCGCGGTGGGGGTCGCGCTGGCCGGCGATCCCGGTGGCGGCGACGCTGGTGATCGTGCCGGAACCGAGGCCGCCGACGATCGCGCCCACGACGACCAGGGGGATGGTCGTCGTGAGGGCGGCGGTGCCGTAGCCGGCGGCGGCCAGGAGCAGGCCGCCGCGGGCGAGCACGCGGGGGCCGAAGCGGTCCACGCGGGACGCGAGCAGGAAGCCCGCCGCCGCCGAACTCAGCAGCAGGGCGCTGCCGATGGAACCGGCCTCGGTGGCGGAGAGGGGGAGGCCCGCGCTCAGCCGGCCGACGGTGGTCGGGAGCAGGTACGGGGCGAGGTACCCGGCCGTGAAAAGGGCGACGAGGGGCCAGGGCGTGGTGGTGCGGGCGGACACGGGCGTTCCCAGGGCATGCGAAAGAGCGGCTCGATAAGGGGGGTTGGGCGGCTGTCGACGGACAGGAACGCGCGGGCAATTTGTATCAAGTGGGTGGGGGTGCGACGTAGGCGGGGAGGTGTGATCCGGGTCACGTTCTGTTTGTGGGGGGAGAGGTGGGGTAGACACGGGGATTTCACCCGGCTGTTCATCGGTCCGCTCCGGCCTCGACCGGCGCCGTGCCGCGTGCCGTTTGGTGCACACTGGCCTGAATCCGCACCACCTCAGGGAGCGCACCGTGATCGAGACCAACGGAGAGCGACCGTACTGTCACGCTCACGTCGACCCGCTCGCCGGTCTGCGCACCCCTCAGGACCCGCCCTGGGACGTCTACCTCACCGGCACCGTCTTCCTCGACATCATCTTCACCGGGCTCGACACCGCCCCGGTGCGCGGCACCGAGTCCTGGGCGCGCGGGATGGGGTCGAGCCCCGGCGGCGTCGCCAACATGGCGACCGCGCTCGCCCGCCTCGGCCTCAAGACCTCCCTGGCGGCGGCCTTCGGGGACGACCATTACGGGGAGTACTGCTGGGACGCCCTGGAACAGGGCGAGGGCATCGACCTCGCGCCGTCGCGCACCGTGCCCGACTGGCACTCGCCGGTCACCGTGTCGATGGCGTACGAGGGCGAGCGGACGATGGTCAGCCACGGGCACGAGCCGCCGCCGGAGGAGCCGGCGCCGGAACACGCCCCCCGCGCGCGTGCCGCCGTCGCCTCGCTGACGCCCGGCACGCGCGCGCACTGGATCGCCGAGTCCGCGCGTGCGGGCACCCGGATCTTCGCGGACGTCGGCTGGGACGACACCGGGCGCTGGGACCTGACCGGGCTCGCGGACCTGGAGCACTGCGAGGCGTTCCTGCCGAACGCGGACGAGGCGATGCGGTACACGGGGGCGGACTGCCCGCGGGCCGCCGCGCACGCGCTGACCGAGTACGTGCCCCTGGCCGTCGTCACCCTCGGTGCCGAGGGCGCGTACGCCGTGGACGGCCGTACCGGAGAGACCGCCGAGGTCCCCGCGATCGCCGTGGAGGCCCTCGATCCCACCGGTGCCGGTGACGTCTTCGTCGCCGGGTTCGTGATGGGCACCCTCGCCGACTGGCCACTCGCCGACCGGCTCGCCTTCGCCGGGCTGACCGCCGCGCTCTCCGTCCAGGAGTTCGGCGGTTCCCTCTCGGCGCCCGGCTGGGCCGAGATCGCGGCGTGGTGGCGCCGGGTCCAGTCCGTCGAGGACCAGGAACCGGCCGCGCTGCGCCGGTACGCCTTCCTGGAGGGTCTCCTCCCGGAGGTGACCCGCCCGTGGCCGCTGCGGCGGGCGGTCCCGACCATCGGCTTCCGCCGGTCGGCCTGACGCTCCCGTCCCGCGCGACCGGTTCCGCGTGTCCCCGGGTGCGGGGCCCCGCCCCGGCCCCCGAACCCGCACCGAAAAGCCCTACGGCACTGTCACCCCACCGTCGTACCCTTGGAACCGCAAGGCTGCCCCCGTGGCAAGCGTGCCGATCAAGGAGGAAAAGCAGGCCTACAGAGCCGGCCCATGACTCAGACACCCACAGCTCACAGCCCCGCTTCGGGGCAGGCACGAGCGCATTTCACCGTCCCGGCCAAGCACCCCATGGTGACCGTGCTGGGTTCCGGAGACGCGCTGCTTCGCGTGATCGAGAAGGCCTTCCCGGCGGCCGACATCCACGTCCGGGGCAATGAGATCAGTGCGGTCGGCGACGCCGGTGAAGTCGCTCTCGTCCAGCGCCTGTTCGACGAGATGATGCTGGTGCTCCGCACGGGGCAGCCGATGACGGAGGACGCAGTGGAACGCTCGATCGCCATGCTCAGGGCGAGCGAGAACGGGGAGGGCGACGGTCAGGAAACCCCTGCCGAAGTACTCACGCAGAACATCCTGTCCTCGCGCGGCCGCACCATCCGACCCAAGACGCTCAACCAGAAGCGGTACGTCGACGCCATCGACAAGCACACCATCGTCTTCGGCATCGGCCCCGCCGGCACCGGCAAGACGTACCTCGCCATGGCGAAGGCCGTGCAGGCGCTGCAGTCCAAGCAGGTCAACCGGATCATCCTCACCCGCCCCGCGGTGGAGGCGGGCGAGCGGCTCGGCTTCCTGCCCGGCACGCTCTACGAGAAGATCGACCCCTACCTGCGGCCCCTCTACGACGCGCTGCACGACATGCTCGACCCCGACTCCATCCCGCGGCTCATGGCGGCGGGCACCATCGAGGTCGCGCCGCTCGCCTACATGCGTGGCCGCACCCTGAACGACGCCTTCATCATCCTGGACGAGGCCCAGAACACGAGCGCCGAGCAGATGAAGATGTTCCTCACCCGTCTCGGCTTCGAGTCGAAGATCGTGGTCACGGGCGACGTGACACAGGTCGACCTCCCGAGCGGGACGAAGTCGGGTCTGCGCCAGGTCCAGGACATCCTGGAGGGCCTCGACGACGTCCACTTCGCGCGGCTCACGTCCCACGATGTCGTACGGCACAAGCTGGTCGGCCGTATCGTCGACGCGTACGAGAAGTACGACAGCGAGAACGGCACCGAGAACGGCTCCCACAAGAGCCGCGGCAAAGCCGGCCACAAGGGGAAGTAGACAAGCGAGCACCATGTCGATCGACGTCAACAACGAGTCCGGAACCGAGGTCGACGAGCAGGCGATCCTCGACATCGCCCGCTACGCACTCGCGCGGATGCGCATCCACCCGCTCTCCGAACTCTCGGTGATCGTCGTGGACGCCGACGCCATGGAGCAGCTCCACATCCAGTGGATGGACCTTCCGGGGCCCACCGACGTGATGTCGTTCCCCATGGACGAGCTGCGGCCGCCGTCCAAGGACGACGACGAGCCCCCGCAGGGACTCCTCGGTGACATCGTCCTGTGCCCGGAGGTCGCCGAGCGGCAGGGCAAGGATGCTCCCACACAGCACTCCATGGACGAGGAACTGCACCTCCTCACCGTCCATGGAGTGCTGCACCTGCTCGGCTACGACCACGAGGAGGCGGACGAGAAGGCCGAGATGTTCGGTCTGCAGGCCGCCATCGTGGACGGCTGGCGCGCGGAGAAGGGCATGACGGGTCCCTCGCCGGCCCCGACCGTTTCATGAGTCCCCAGCTCGTCATCGGCGCCATCGCGCTGGTCGTGGTCGCCTGGCTCGCCGCCTGTGCGGAGGCGGGCCTCGCGCGTGTCTCCAGCTTCCGCGCGGAGGAGGCCGTACGGTCCGGGCGGCGCGGCAGTGCCAAGCTCGCCCAGGTCGCCGCCGACCCGACCCGCTATCTGAACGTGGCACTGCTGGTGCGCGTGGCCTGCGAGATGGCCGCCGCCGCGCTCGTCACGTACGCCTGCCTGAAGGAGTTCGACGAGACCTGGGAGGCTCTCGTCGTCGCCATCGGGGTCATGGTCCTCGTCTCGTACGTCGCCGTGGGCGTCTCGCCGCGCACCATCGGCCGCCAGCACCCGCTGAACACCGCGACGGCGGCCTCGTACGTCCTGCTGCCGCTGGCCAGGATCATGGGACCGATCCCGCCCCTCCTCATCCTCATCGGCAACGCGCTGACGCCCGGCAAGGGCTTCAGGCGCGGTCCGTTCGCCTCCGAGGCCGAGCTGCGCGCGCTGGTCGACCTCGCCGAGAAGGAGTCCCTGATCGAGGACGAGGAGCGCCGCATGGTGCACTCCGTCTTCGAGCTGGGCGACACCCTCGTACGCGAGGTGATGGTGCCGAGGACCGACCTCGTCGTCATCGAGCGGTACAAGACCATCCGTCAGGCCCTCACCCTGGCGTTGAGGTCCGGCTTCTCGCGCATCCCCGTCACGGGGGAGAGCGAGGACGACGTCGTCGGGATCGTGTACCTGAAGGACCTGGCCCGCAAGACGCACATCAGCCGCGAGGCCGAGTCCGAGCTCGTGTCCACGGCCATGCGGCCCGCGACCTTCGTGCCCGACACCAAGAACGCGGGCGACCTGCTGCGCGAGATGCAGCAGGAGCGCAATCACGTCGCCGTCGTCATCGACGAGTACGGCGGCACGGCCGGCATCGTCACCATCGAGGACATCCTCGAGGAGATCGTCGGCGAGATCACCGACGAGTACGACCGTGAGCTGCCGCCCGTGCAGGAGCTCGGCGACGACAGCTACCGGGTGACCGCCCGTCTCGACATCGGCGACCTCGGCGAGCTGTACGGCTTCGAGGCGTACGACGACGAGGACGTGGAGACGGTCGGCGGACTGCTGGCGAAGGCACTCGGGCGGGTTCCGATCGCCGGTGCCTCCTCGGTGGTCGAGCTTCCGGACGGGCGCGAGCTGCGGCTGACGGCGGAGGCCGCGGCCGGACGCCGGAACAAGATCGTCACGGTGCTCGTCGAGCCGGTCGGCCCGGTGGAAGCGGATCCGTCCGAGGAGGAGAACAAGCCCGAGTGATGCCGCCGCAGAAGGAGACGTGGCAGAAGGAGACGTGGGCGAAGGAGACGTGGGAGTGAAACCGCAGCAGCTGCGTGCGTTGTGTCTGTCCTTCAACGCGACCGTCGAGGACTTCCCCTTCGCCCCGGACATCTCCGTCTTCAAGGTGCTCGGCAAGCTCTTCGCGCTGACACGGCTGGACGCGCGCCCGCTCACGGTCAACCTCAAGTGCGACCCGGAGGACGCGGTCCGGCTGCGCGGCGAGCACCCGGGGCTGATCATCCCGGGCTATCACATGAACAAGCGGCACTGGAACACGGTGACGGTCGACGGCGAGCTCCCGGACCGTCTGGTCCGGGAGCTCGTCGAGGACTCCTACGATCTCGTCGTCGCCGGTCTACCGAAGGCCGAGCGCCTCCGCCTCGACCGGGCGTGAGCGGTCGCGGCCCAGCCCGGCCGCGACCAGCACCGCCGCCGCCAGGACGATCACCGCGTCCAGGGCGAGGACCGTGTGGACACCGGCCAGCACGTCGCTCGACGTCGTCGCCAGGACACCCAGCAGCGGGATGCCGATCGTGATGCCGACCTGCTGGGTCGAGGTCACCAGGCCCGTGGCCAGCCCCTGCTCC
This sequence comes from Streptomyces olivochromogenes, assembly GCF_001514115.1. Taxonomy (GTDB): domain Bacteria; phylum Actinomycetota; class Actinomycetes; order Streptomycetales; family Streptomycetaceae; genus Streptomyces; species Streptomyces olivochromogenes. The sequence continues at coordinate 224,223 of NZ_KQ948456.1, read as the reverse complement.
TCGTCGGGAACGCCCGAGGTCACCGTCAGGCCGTACGAGATGATCGCGCCCAGGTGGCACATGCTGGCCAGCGAGACCGCGGCGGTGGCGAGCCAGACCGACCAGGTGTGGGCGTTCAGCAGCACCAGCCCCGCCACGAACAGGCCCTGACCGGCGAGCGAGCCGACCAGCGTACGGCGGGCGCCGAAGCGGCCGATGACCTTAGAGGCGTACACCCCGGCGACGGCGGACATGACGCCCTGGACCCCGAAGACCAGCCCCGTCTCGAACGCGGACAGGCCGAGGGTCTCCTGCAGGTACAGCGTCAGCGCGAAGACGACCGTCGACATCATCGAGAAGGTGACCAGACCGCCCAGGTTGCCCCACGCCACCGTGCGGCGGCGCAGCATGGGGAGGCTGACGAGCGGGGCGTGGGCGCGGGACTCGATGTACACGAAGGCGGCGAGCAGGAGCACACCCGCGGCGAGGGTCACGATGACGTCCGCGCCGCCGAAGCCGCGCTCGGCGGCCGTCGACAGGGCGTAGATCAGGGCCAGCAGGCCGCCGGTGACGGTGATCGCGCCGGGGATGTCCAGGCGCGGACGGTCGGGGATGGGGGTGCCTCCCATGCCCTTGAGGCTGTGGGGGAGGGACTCGGGCAGCAGGCCCGGGGCCAGTGGCAGCACGATCAGTGCGAAGACCGACAGCAGGCCCATCGTCGAGCGCCAGCTCAGTACGTCGGTCAGGACGCCGCCGGCCACCATGCCGACCGTGAAGCCCAGGGAGAGGAGCGTGCCGGAGATGCCGAGCGCACGGTCGCGCGCCGGGCCCTCGGGGAACGTCGTCGTCAGCAGCGACATGCCGGTCGGCACGATCGCCGCCGCGCCGAGGCCCTGCAACGCCCGGCCCGTCAGGAACGACGCCGGGTCCCAGGCGAAGGTCGCCAGCAGCGAGGCCGTACCGAAGAGGGCGAGGCCGGTCAGGAAGAGCCTGCGGCGGCCGTACAGGTCACCGATGCGGCCGAAGAGGAGCAGGAAGCCGCCGGACGGCAGGGCGAAGGCGGTCACCGCCCACTGCAGCGCGGACTGGCTCATGCCCAGGTCCTTGCCGAGCACGGGCAGCGCCACGTTCAGTACGGAGAAGTCGAGCGCGACCATGAACTGCGCGGCGCACAGCACGAAGAGGATGAGTTTGTCGCGGGTCGACAGCCGGGTGCCGAGCGGGGAGTGGGCAGTTGGGGAAGCGGATGTGGTTTCGGTGGTGTCGATCGCCATGGCAAGAGCGTGCGGCCGTCGGAATATCCGTGGGGAGCGGGAACTTATGCTGGTGGTCGCACCACCAGTCACCAACAGGGGGATTCACACGTGACGGAGGATGTGCTCAGGACCCAACGACGGCGTGAGCTGCGGGACTTCCTGATGAGCCGCCGGGCGAGGGTGTCACCGGCCCAGGCCGGTCTGCCGGACGGCGGGGCCCGCCGCCGCACGCCCGGGCTGCGCCGCGAGGAGGTGGCCGTGCTCGCGGGCGTCGGCGCGTCCTGGTACCAGTGGCTGGAGCAGGGGCGGGACATCTCCGTCTCGCCCCAGGTACTCGACGCGGTCGCCCGCGTCCTGCGGCTCAGCAACGCCGAACGACGCCATCTGTACCTGCTCGCCGGGCTGAACCCGCCCGCGCCGGAGGTCGCGCCCGAGGTCCGGGACATGTGCGACGGGCTGCGGCGGCTGATCGACACGTGGATGCCGTATCCGGCGCACATCATGGACCCCTACTACAACTGCGTCATGTACAACGACGCCGCAGGGATGGTCCTCGGGATGCGGCCCGACAACACGCAGAACTGCATCATCGACTTCTTCACCGACCCGCTGTACCGGGGGCAGTCCCGGACCTGGGAGAAGAACGCGCGCACGGTCGTCGCCCAGTTCCGGGCGTCGTGCGCGGCGGCGCCGGACGACGAGGGGTACCAGGAGGTACTGGACCAACTCCGGGACGTCTCACCGGAGTTCGCGACGTTGTGGGAGGAGCGGGACATCGAGGACGCCGGGCAGATCCGCAAGGAGCTCGACCACCCGCTCGTCGGGCTGCTCGCCGTCGAGTCCACCGCGATGAAGGTGCCGGCGCGGCCCGATCTCACGATCGTGCTGCACACGCCGCTGCCGGAGGCGAACACGGCGGCGAAGCTGGAGTGGCTGGCCTCGCCGGAGGGCCGACGGGGCTCGATGTATCCCGTGGCGGGCTAGGCAGGTCTGTGTTGCTGGTCTGTGCGGGTAGGTGTGTGCGTGCGGCTCCCGATCCCTTCGTATGCTCTGACACATGACCGACAGCAGCGCGCTTGACCCCGAGGACCGCAAGATCGTCACCCTGGCCCGTTCCGCGCGGGCGCGCAACGGGGTGCCGGAGGGGGCGGCCGTACGTGATGAGACCGGCCGTACGTATGTCGCGGGGACGGTGGATCTTCCCTCCCTGCGGTTGAGCGCGTTGCGTACCGCGGTGGCGATGGCGGTGGCGTCCGGGGCGAAGTCTCTTGAGGCGGCGGCGGTGGTGTCCGGGGCGGGGGAGGTCTCTTCGGAGGACCGGGCGGCGGTTCGGGACCTTGGTGGGGTGGCGACGCCGGTACTGCTGGCGGGCCCCGACGGCACCGTCCACCTGACGACGCCCGCCGGCTGAGCCCGTTCCTTCGCCCCGAATCCCCGCCCGGCCCTGGTCGTTCGGCTGCGGGCCGGTGGGGG
>NZ_KQ948456.1:0-221490 GCF_001514115.1 Streptomyces olivochromogenes | reverse complement strand
CTGGTGGCGCAGTTCCCCGCGCCCCTGAAAGCCTCGGGGCGTCCGGCGTTCGAGGCCAGCGCCAGACACCGCACCCCGCCCTGCGCCATCCACCCCGTCCCGCACCATTCAGCCTGTCCGGCGTTTGAGGCCAATGCCGAAGACGGCATCCCTCCCGCCCCGTCCCGCACCATTCAGCCCGTCCGGCGTTTGAGGACGAGGCCGTTCAGGCCGGTGGGGTGGAAGGGGCGGAGCCCCTGGGGATGGGGCGGGTAGGGGCGGCGGGGGCGAGGGAAAGGGTCAGAAGCCGAGTTTGCGGAGTTGGCGCGGGTCCCGCTGCCAGTCCTTCGCGACCTTCACATGGAGGTCGAGGAAGACCGGCGTACCCAGCAGCGCCTCGATCTGCTTGCGGGACTTGATGCCGACCTCCTTCAGCCGCTTGCCCTTGGGGCCGATGATGATCCCCTTCTGGCTGGGGCGCTCGATGTAGACGAAGGCGTGGATGTCGAGGAGGGGCTTGTCGGCGGGGCGGTCCTCGCGGGGAAGCATCTCCTCGACGACGACGGCGATGGAGTGGGGGAGCTCGTCGCGCACACCCTCCAGCGCCGCCTCGCGGATCAGCTCCGCGATCATGACCTGCTCGGGCTCGTCGGTGAGGTCACCCTCCGGGTAGAGCGCCGGGCCCTCGGGAAGGAGCGGGACGATCAGGTCGGCCAGCAGGTCCACCTGCTTGTCCCCGACCGCCGACACCGGCACGATCTCCGCCCACTCGAACCCCAGCTCCCGCCCGAGCTGATCGATCGCGATGAGCTGCTCGGCGAGTGTCTTGCTGTCGACGAGGTCGGTCTTCGTGACGATCGCGATCTTCGGCGTCTTCTTGATGGACGCCAGTTCCTTCGCGATGAAACGGTCACCCGGACCGAGCTTCTCGTTCGCGGGCAGGCAGAAGCCGATGACATCGACCTCGGCCCACGTCGTGCGCACGATGTCGTTCAGGCGCTCACCCAGCAGCGTGCGCGGCTTGTGCAGACCAGGGGTGTCGACCAGGATCAGCTGGGCGTCGGGGCGGTGCACGATGCCCCGTACCGTGTGCCGCGTGGTCTGCGGCTGGTTCGCGGTGATCGCCACCTTCTGGCCGACCAGAGCATTCGTGAGGGTGGACTTGCCCGCGTTGGGGCGGCCCACGAAGCAGGCGAAGCCGGCGCGGTGGGGTGCCTCGGACGGCTCGGATGACTGGGTACGAACGCTCATGGCGCCCATTGTCCCTGATCCACAGGCCCGCGCCGCACGCCATATGCCTTTGACCGCTCCCGCGCGGCCCTGTGAGGTTTCGGAAACCCCCACGCGATACGAAACACGCCGGAAACGCACACGTGCACAACCGGAAACGCGAGCCCGTGACTCTCTGACGACGCCCCCGCACCCAGGAGAACCGAGGAGAGCCGTCCGTGCAGTTCGTGCAGACCGTGGAGACCCTGGACACCGTCAACCTGGCCGCCGCACCCCACCTCGACACGGGCGACACCGCCTGGCTGCTCGCCGCCACCGCCCTCGTTCTCCTGATGACACCGGGCCTGGCCCTCTTCTACGGCGGCATGGTCCGCACGAAGAGCGTCCTCAACATGCTGATGATGAGTTTTGTGTCGATCGCCCTGGTCACCGTCGTATGGCTGGCGGGCGGCTACTCGCTCGCCTTCGGAGACGACGCCTTCGGGGGGCTCATCGGCGGGCTGCGGCACGTCGGCATGAGCGGTATCGGGCCGGACAGTGTGCACGGGACCGTGCCCACCCTGCTCTTCGCCACCTTCCAGCTCACCTTCGCGATCATCACCGCCGCGCTGATCAGCGGGGCGATCGCCGACCGCGCGAAGTTCGCGGCGTGGCTGGTGTTCGTGCCGGTCTGGGCGCTGCTCGTATACGTTCCCGTCGCGCACTGGGTGTGGGGTCCGGGGGGCTGGGTCCAGGCGAGGCTGGGGGCGCTGGACTTCGCGGGCGGGCTGCCGGTCGAGATCACCTCCGGCGCCTCCGGCCTGGCTCTCTGTCTCGTCCTCGGCCCCCGTCTCGGCTTCAAGAAGGACGCCATGCGGCCGCACAACCTGCCGATGGTGATGCTGGGCGCGGGGTTGTTGTGGTTCGGCTGGTTCGGCTTCAACGCCGGGTCCGCGCTGGGCGCCAACGGACTCGCCGCCGCCGCTTTCCTCAACACCCTCGCCGCCGGCTGCACCGGTCTGCTCGGCTGGCTCTTCGTCGAGCAGAAGCGCGACGGCCACCCCACCACCCTCGGCGCCGCTTCCGGTGCGGTCGCGGGTCTGGTGGCCATCACCCCGTCCTGCGGGTCCGTGTCGCTGCTGGGCGCGCTGGTCGTCGGTCTCGCCGCCGGCGTCGTCTGCTCGTACGCCGTGGGCTGGAAGTTCCGGCTGAACTACGACGACTCGCTGGACGTCGTCGGCGTTCACCTGGTCGGCGGCATCGTCGGCACCGTCCTCATCGGTGTCTTCGCCGACGCGACGATGACCGGCGGCGCCGAGGGACTGCTGTACGGCGGTGGGTTCGGACAGCTCGGCAAGCAGCTGGTGGCGGTCGTGGCCGTTGGGGCGTATGCCTTCACCGTCACGTACGGCATCGGGAAGGTGCTCGACAAGGTCGTGGGGCTGCGGGCGGACGAGGAGCACGAGCACACCGGACTGGACCTTACGGTGCACGCCGAGACCGCTTACGATCACGGGGTCCTGGGCCACGGCGCCCCGGTCTCGTCATCCCTCCCCACCGCTCAGAAGGCCAAGGCCCAGGCATGAAGCTCATCACCGCCATCGTCAAGCCGTACCGCCTCGACGAGGTCAAGACCGCTCTCCAGGAGCTCGGCGTGCACGGGCTCACCGTCACCGAGGCCAGCGGGTACGGGCGCCAGCGCGGCCACACGGAGGTCTACCGCGGCGCCGAGTACCAGGTCGACCTGGTCCCCAAGGTCCGTATCGAGGTCGTCGTCGAGGACGCGGACGCGGAGGCCGCGATCGACGCGATCGTCAAGGCCGCGCAGACGGGGAAGATCGGCGACGGGAAGGTGTGGTCCGTACCGGTCGAGACGGTCGTACGGGTACGGACGGGCGAGCGCGGCCCCGACGCACTCTGAGCCACCACCGGCGGGTACCGCCCCTGCGCGCTCCGAGCGGCCACGGGCGGGTACCGCCCCTGCGCGCCCTGATCACCACCACGGTGGCGGCGATCCCCGCGCCCGCCACCACGGCCACCAGCCACGGGAGCGCGAAGAACGACGTGCTCGCCGACTCCCGGGTGCCGGGCGCGCTGGCCGTCAACGTCACGTGGCCCCAGTCGAGTTGGGGTGCCCCGTGCCACGGTTCGGTCAGCCGGACCCGTTGCCCGGGCAGCAGCTCCGAGGGGATCTTCGTGAGCCCCCGGGACAGCAACGTACGCCCGAAGAGGCCTTCGGCCCTGAGCCGCACCTTCGGGTTCAGGGTCACGTTCCCGGTGTTGTGGAGGGTGTACGAGACGGTGGCGCCGCTCTCGCCGAGGCCGGGGACCAGGGGCTGGTGGTGGCTGATGCGGACCTTCTCGACGGCGAGGGCGGGGACGGTGGGTCCGCCGACGCGGAGGTAGATCCGGGCGCCGACCGCCCGTTGCACCGCCACCGAGGAGGTCGCCGCGTCCCCGGACTCGAGGCGCTCGTCGAGTGCGACCAGCGCGCCCGGATGGTCGCCGGGTTCGGCCTTCGCGGGCACCTGGAGAGTGAACGGCACGGTCACCGAACCGTGCGCGGGCACCGTCACCCGGGAGCGGGCGGGGTGCGCCCACGCGCCGACCCCGAGCTGCTTCTCCTTCACCGTCCGCACCGCGAACCCGCCGTCGCGCGCGGTGTTGTACGCGTCGGCGGCGTACAGCCGGAAGGTCAGCGGGGCGCCGGTCTTGTTGGCGACGGTGACCTTGTCCCGGAGGGTCTGTCCCGGGTCGGCCGAGAGGTAGAAGTACGGGCGGGCCGCGATCTGCGTGGAGACGGGGTAGACGGACCAGCTGCCGTTGTCGGCGGCGTACGCGGCGGGCGTGGTGAGCGCGAGAAGGATCACGGACAGGATGAGGACGTACAGCTTGCGCATGGGTGCGGACCCCCGCGGATGTGGGTGGACAGGCCCTGGGTGGACGGGCGGGTGCGCGCCCGGCCACCGCGGTGCGGAGGGGTGGATCAGGTGAGCGTCAGCGTGAGCACGCCGGAGTAGGAACCCGGCGGGGTGAACGCCGGTACGTCCAGTGACAGCCCGGCGTCGACGGTGAACTCACCACCGGTGAGCGCCCCGTTGGGGGTGGACGCCAGCGTCGCTCCCGCACCGCCCACCGCGCCGGACGAACCGGCCTGGCAGGTACTCGGGCTGCCCGCCTTGGTCGCGCAGGCGGGGGTCCAGCTCAGCTTCCCGGCGTCGATCTTGGCGCCGGGACCGGTGAAGTCGGTGACCTTGCCGGTCAGGGACCAGCCCGCGGGCCCGCCGCGGAAGTCCTTGACGGTCACCGTCTGCAGGGCGCCGGTGGAGGCCCCGCCCTTGCCGAAGTCCACCGCCGACAGCTGGACGGCGTCCCCGGCCTGGGACATCGACAGGGTTCCCGCCTTCACCGTGGTGGTGAGTTTCTGGGAGCCCGCGGGGACCGGGGTGTCGTCGACGACCACGTACGCCGCCGGCCCCGCGCCCTTGGTGTCGCTCCAGCTCGCGCCCTCGTACGCCACCACACCGGTCGTCGTCTTGTCGTTGACGGCCAGCGTGCCGCTGATCGAGCCCTGTGCGTCGGCGGTGGTGGTGGCGGTGTCGGCGGTCTGGGTGGCCCCCGACCGTCCGGCGAGGGTCACGCTCGCGCCCGGGGTGAAGTTGCTGCCGGTGACGGTCACGCTGTCACCGGGCTTCCCGGAGGCCGAACCGAGCGAGATGGCACGGTTGTTGGTCTGGGTTCCGTCCGTCGCGGTGATCGTCCCGGAGACCGGGGCGGGCGGGTTGGTGACCGTGCAGGGGGTGTCCAGCTCCAGGATGTAGCTGGTGTGGATGTTGTAGTCGCCGGGCGCGAGGGTGATGGCGCCCGGGCTGGTGACGGTGAAGGTGCCCGTCATGCTGAACCCCGGGAAGGGCGCGTTGCCCGCCACCGGGTCGTTCTTCCTGGGGCCCGCGACCGTGACGTCCCCCGTCTGCGCGCCGCCGAGGGCGACCTTGCCGGTGGGCGTCATGATGTCGGCGGGCAGGGCGAGGGCGGTCGGGTTGTTCGCGGCGGGCGTGACCACCTTGTACGTCACGGTGACGGTGTCACCGACCTTGGGACTGGGGTTGTCCACCGTGATGATCGCGGTGGTGGTGCCGTCGATCGGCGGAATGCCCGCGATCGCCGGCGGGATGCAGTGCGTGGCGAAGTCCACGTTCTGGGAGTCCGCGGCCGCGGCGCCCGCCGGGGCCGCCAGCGCGCCTCCCGCGGTGACCGCCAGCGCGGTCACCCCGAGCAGTGCCGCCCAGCGGCGTCTTCGGGCGTGCGAACCCCTGGTTCCCCTGTGCGTTGCCATGTGCCCCCTCCTGAGGGATGCGGGCGCAGCGGCTCGTCTGCGCCGACAGGGGGCCATTGATGTGCGGGTTGTGTGAGAAGTCAATGGAGGGCCCGGACGGTAACTGATGGGCCATCAGGTCGTGTCAATATCGTCAACTGGACACCCCTGTAGGCCAGTTGGCTGTGATCAGGCAGTTGTTCAGTTCAGTTTTTCAGGCAGTACGAGGACCGGTGCCGCCGCGCGCCGGCGACACCGGTCTTCACGCAGGTGCTGTGGCGGGGCTCAGCTGAAGACGAACGGGCCCGGTGCCTGCGCCGCACTCGCGGTGCATGTGATGGTGATGCCGAAGACGACCATCTTCAGCGAGCCCCCGTACGCGTCGAGGCTGTCGCCGGAGGCGACGGTGCCGCTGAGCGGGCCCACCGTGACCCCGCCGCCCAGCGGAATGGCGGGATTCTTCGTGCCGGTGAACGCGACGGTGCCGCCGCCGGTCTTCGCCATGGTCAGGGTGGAGGCGATGGAGTCCTGCGCCAGCGCGATCGGCGCGGTGATCGAGGTGGAGCTGAGGGTGATGGTCGCGGCCGTGCCGTCCTGGGTGGCGGTGAGGGTGGCCGCACCACCACCGCCGATCGTGCAGGTCGCGTTGATGGTCGCGGTGAGCGGGGTGACGGCCGCGGCGGTCGGCGCGAGGGCCAGGCCGGTCGCGGCGAGGGTGCCGGCGGCTAACGCCGCGGCGATTCCGAGTTGCTTGCGTCTCATCGGGTTCCCTTCCCTTGTGGGGGAATTGCCATGTGGGGATGGAGGGACGGAACCGTCTGCTCAGAGGCCGGGGCCGGGCCGGGCACACGGACGCGTCACCGGTGAACGCCGGTGCGGGTGCGGAGAGATGTGTACACGGACCGTCCGCGAGCGGGGTGCGGGACGCCAGCGGAGGCGTTTCTGACGGTCCGTCGGAACTAGCGGTTCCATTGATGCGCGAGCGGCTTGGGATTGCAAGGCATGCCGGGCGGTTTCTTCAGGGGTTGTCGAAAGTGGCCGAAGTTCGTCCCTGCCCCCTGATCGGCCCGCTCCTCGTGATCGGCCCGCTACTCGGCGAGTTCCGCGATCAGCGCCGTCGCCACCGTCCGGAACCCCAGGCGGCCGTACATCCGCGCCACGTCCTCGTCCCCGGCCGACAGGAACAGCGTCTCGACGCCCCGCTCCCGCGCGTCGGCCACGAGGGCGGCCGTGACGGCGTACGCCAGCCCGCGGCGCCGTTCGGCGGGCAGGGTGCCGACGCCCGCGATCTCGCTCACGCGGCCGACGGGCAGGTGCATCCCGGAGCAGACCACGGCGCCGTTCTCGACCGCCGCGGCCAGTACGGTGCGGCCCACGCGGATGCGGTCCGCGGCGGCGGGCACCTCGGCGGCACGGGCGGTGATCTCGGTGGCCAGTTCGCCGGTTCCGGCCTCCCCCACCGCCGTGCCCGGCGCCGCGAACGCCACATGCGGCACCGCCAACGCGCCCGCCAGGAAGGGGTCTTCGGGATCCAGGACGCGGACCAGGGGATGCGGGTCGGGCAGCGGCGCCTCCTCGTCACGGATCATCAGGGGATGCGCGTGCACCCGTAGCCCCGTCGCCTCGACCGCCTCCCGCAGGTCCGGCGTCACCTCCGCCACCCACTCGAAGGCCTCCGGCACACACAGCTCCCGCTGCCGCGCCCGCACCCGTTCGACGTCCTCGGCGGTGGCCGCCGGGCCCGTCCACTCCAGGGTGGGGCGCGCGTAGTACGGCCAGCCCGTGGCCTCCCGTACGAAGAGGGTCAGCGGGCCGAAGTCCTCGGCCCGCGCGGCGGCGCGCGGTACCGAGTCGTAGTAGCGCTCAAGACGGTCGAGGGGTGTGTCGTGCACCGTGTTCATGGAGCCATCCAAGAGCAACACCGATGCCGGTGGCACCTGAATTCACTCCACGCCCCTGATCCGCCCCACCAGCAGTGCCCCCGCCAGTCCGATCACCGCCGCCACCAGGTACAGCACCCGGTAGCCGCCCAGATACGTCACGATCGGTGCCGCCAGGGCGGGGGCGGCGACCTGGGGGAGGGCGTTGGCGACGTTGATGACGCCGAGGTCCTTGCCGCGGTCCAGGGCCTTGGGCAGGACGTCCGTCATCAGGGCGAAGTCGACGGAGGTGAAGACGCCGAACCCGATGCCGAGGACCGCCGCCGCGACGAGCGCGCCCGGCCAGGTCTGCCACCCGGAGAGGACCGCCGTCGCCACCGCCATCAGGACGCCCGACCAGATCACGAACGGCTTGCGGCGGCCCACCCGGTCCGACCACACCCCGCCGACCACGACCGTGGCGAGGAGGGTGACGCCGTTGACCGCCGTGAGGATCAGTACGCCGTTCTCGGGGTCGTCGTAGTGGAGCCGGTCGCGGAGGTAGTACAGGAGGTAGAGCAGGACCAGGGCGTTGCTCAGCTTGATCAGGAAGCGGGTCAGCCAGGCCCAGGCCAGGTCCGGGTGGCGGCGCGGACTCAGCCAGAACGAGGCCGTGAACGTGCGCCAGGACCAGGCGGGCCGCGCCGACGCCGGCAGTCGCAGGTCCTGGTACCGCAGTACGTACGGCAGCACGCCCACCAGTGTGAACACCGCGCACGCCGCGTAGCCGCCGCCCACACCCCCCGCCGCCGTCGCGAGACCCGTCCCGCCCACCACGCCCAGGATCTGCGCCGCGCCCAGCCAGCCGCCCACGGAACCCCGCTGGAGGCGGGGCACCCGGTCGGGGACCGCCGCGGTGATCGCGGCGAAGGCGGCGTTCAGGGTGAGCTGGACCAGGCACCAGCCGGCCGCCATCGTCCAGACCCCGCCCGCGCCCGCCAGGAGCAGCAGGGAGAGAGCGCCGCCCGCCGCACCCGCCACGATCCACGGCGTACGGCGGCCCCAGCGCGCCGTCGTCCGGTCGGACAGCGCGCCGAAGAGCGGGTTGGCGACCAGCGACACCACCGCGCCCGCGCCCGTGACCCACGCCAGCATCGTCTCCTTCGACATGCCGGTGCCGGGCGCGAAGTCCTCCGCCTGGGAGGCCAGCAGGATCTGCAGCGGGCCGTACCAGCCCACCCAGATCGCCCCGTTGGCGAGCGAGAGCGCCGAGGTCCAGCCCCGGCCGACCCGCTCGACGGGCTCGGCGAGCGCCTCCACGTTCGCGACGGGGTCCGCCGCCGTCATCCCCGCGCCCGCAGCGCGTCGCGCAGCCAGGTGTACGACGCCTTCGGGGTCCGCTTCAGCGTGTCGTAGTCGACGTGGACCAGTCCGAAGCGCCGCGCGTACCCCTCGGCCCACTCGAAGTTGTCCAGCAACGACCACACGAAATACCCGCGAACGTCCACGCCCTGTTCCAACGCCCGGTGCAGCGCCCGGACATGGCCGTCGAGGAACGCGATCCGCTCCTGGTCGTCGATGCCCTCGTAACTGCAGCCGTTCTCGGTGATGACGACCGGCGGGAGGCGGTCCCCGTAGCGCTCGCGGAAGCCCACGAGGAGCTCGGTCAGCGCCTCGGGGACCACCGGCCAGCCGAAGTCGGTGACCGGGTAGCCCTCCAGTTCCCGTACGGAGAAGGGGAGTTCGGCGGGCAGGGTCAGTCCGCTGAACTCGATCTCCGCGCCTTCGGGGGCGCCCACCTTGGTCGGCTGGTAGTAGTTGATCCCGTACCAGTCGATCGGCTCCGCGATGACCTTCAGATCCGCCTCGACATCGCCCGGCATCAACTCCCCGATGCCATCCGGGTATTGGCCCAGCAGCAGCGGGTCCGCGAACAGGCGGTTGAGGAGGAGGTCGTAGAAGTCGGCGGCCTCCACGTCCTCGGGCCGCTCGGAGGCCGCCCAGGTCGGGCCGTGCGAGTTGGCGATGCCGATGTCCGTGACGCCGGCCGCGCGCAGCGACCGGACGGCGAGGCCGTGGGCCAGCAGCTGGTGGTGGGCGACCGGAAGTGAGTCGAACAGGAGCTGTCTGCCCGGGGCGTGGGCGCCGAGCGCGTGGCCGAGCAGGGTGTGTTCGGCGGGCTCGTTGAGGGTGATCCACTTCTTGACGCGGTCGCCGAGGCGGGCGGCGACGACACCGGCGTACTCGGCGAAGCGCTCCGCGGTGTCCCGGTTCAGCCAGCCGCCGGCCTCTTCGAGCTTCAGCGGGAGGTCCCAGTGGAAGAGGGTGGGTACGGGGCGGATGCCCGCCGCGAGCAGGGCGTCCACCAGGCGGTCGTAGAAGTCGAGGCCGCCGGGGGAGTTCACGCGGGGCCAGGAGATCGAGAAGCGGTACGCGTCCACGCCGAGGTCGGCGAGGAGGGCCACGTCCTCGGGGTAGCGGTGGTAGTGGTCGCAGGCCACGTCCGCCGTCGAGCCGTCCTTGATGTGGCCGGGTTCGGCCGTGAACGCGTCCCACACCGACGGGTCGCGTTCGGCCGCGGCTCCCTCGATCTGGTGGGCCGAGGTGGACACGCCCCAGAGGAAGCCGGGCGGGAACTGCGGTAGGGGGTTCGTCGCCATGCGCGCGATCATCCTTACCGACAGTAAGGGAAGTCAACGGGTTGGTGTGAACTGGGAGTTACGGCTTTTTCGGGGGGCGCCCATACGGAGGGGTGGTGCGGTGTTCTTCGCGACTGCGGCCCGGTGGGGGCTTGTCGCGCAGTTCCCCGCGCCCCTGAAAAGCTCCCCTGAACCGGCGTTTCTAGGCGCCCTCCTTCAGGACCCTCGAAATCAGGCTTCGCTGTTCCTCCGTCAGTCTCGGGTCGGCGGCGTAGACCGTCTTCCCGTTCACCGTGATCTCGTAGCTGAAGCCGTCGGGGACCCCGGCGGGGCGCGTGCCCTGGCCGGAGGCGATCGCCTGCTCGGCCAGGGCATGCCACTCGGGCGCGTCGGAGCGCCCCGAGGTGTCCACCTCGGCACGGCGCTCGATGCCCGCGAATCCACCCGTGCGCCTTACCTGAATACGCATGGGTCCTGTCTAGTACGAGTCGGGCGCCGAAGCTACGACGTCGGCACCCCGACCTGTTCCCAGGCCTTCGTGACGGACTGGAGCTCCTCGCCCTCGCCGTACCGGCTCCTGGCCTGGGCGACCGTCAGCTTGGCGAAGTCGGAGAAGCTCGCCTGGGACTGGAGCTCGCCGCCGGTGAGGACGTCGTACCAGATCTGCCCGGCGCGCTCCCAGGCATGGCCGCCGAGGGACTGGGCGACCAGGTAGAAGGCGTGGTTGGGGATGCCGGAGTTGATGTGGACACCGCCGTTGTCGCGGCCGGTCTTCACATAGCCGTCCATCGTCGCGGGCTGCGGGTCCTTGCCGAGCACGTCGTCGTCGTACGCCGTGCCGGGCTCCTTCATGGAGCGCAGCGCCTTGCCGGTGACGCGCGGGGCGAGCAGGCCCGCGCCGATCAGCCAGTCGGCGTCGGCGGCGGTCTGGCCGAGCGTGTACTGCTTGATCAGCGAGCCGAAGACGTCCGACATGGACTCGTTCAGGGCGCCCGGCTGGCCGAAGTAGGTGAGGTTCGCCGTGTACTGGGTGACGCCGTGGGTCAGCTCGTGGCCGATGACGTCGACCGGGATGGTGAAGTCGAGGAAGATCTCGCCGTCGCCGTCGCCGAACACCATCTGCTCGCCGTTCCAGAAGGCGTTGTTGTAGTCGACGTCGAAGTGGACGCTCGCGGTGAGGGGCAGGCCCTCGCCGTTGATCGAGTTGCGGGCGTAGGCGTTCAGATAGAGGTCGAAGGTGGCGCCGAGTCCGGCGTAGGCGCGGTTGACCGTGGCGTCCTTGCCGGGCTTGTCGGCCTCGCCGCGGACCTTCTTGCCCGGCAGGTCCTGGTGGTGCCTGGCGTCGTAGATGGTGCGCTGCGGCTTGTCCGCGGGCGCGCCCTGGGGCGGGGCCACGGTGGGCGCGCCGATGACCGTGGTCAGCCGGCGGTGGGTGCGCTCGAAGGCGTCGCGCTCCAGGGTGCGGCGCGCGGGCCCGGCGAGCGCGGGGTCCTCGTGCTGGGCCAGCGTGTCGAGGACGTGGGGCGGCACGATGGTGCAGAAGACAGGCTCGAAGCCTGCCGGGTTCGCGGTCATGCTCGGCACAATTGCACTGAGTTACTTCGCTGTCACTACCGGCGACCAAGATTGCGTGAAATGCGGCGATAAGGAGCCCATCGGTCCGCTCTTCAGTGGTAAGAGGGCTCACTCTGAGTGGTGCGCCACACTTTTTGTCCGTTTTCTTCCTTATGTGGTCACGATCCCGCATACTGATACAGCCCTCCGGAGAGAGTGAGGCTCGGCTAGGCTGCGGAGCATCATGCGTATCGGGCTGCTTCTCCTTAGCTGCCGCGGCGAGGGCCTGTAGTCGAGGCCGACCCCCTCCCCGCGGAGTTCGGCGTTGCGCCGTCGGCCGTCCTTCCGGACACCCTCTGAGGAGCCCACGCATCATGCCGAACTTCCAGCAGTCCACCGCCATGCCGGTCCACAAGTACGGCAAGTACGAGCAGGTGGACATTCCTGACCGCACCTGGCCGGACAAGCGTGTCACCGTCGCCCCCCGCTGGCTGTCGACGGACCTGCGGGACGGCAACCAGGCGCTGATCGACCCGATGTCTCCGGCCCGCAAGCGCGAGATGTTCGACCTGCTCGTGAAGATGGGCTACAAGGAGATCGAGGTCGGATTCCCGGCCTCCGGGCAGACCGACTTCGACTTCGTCCGTTCGATCATCGAGGACGAGACCGCGATCCCGGACGATGTCACGATCTCCGTACTGACCCAGGCCCGCGAGGACCTGATCGAGCGCACGGTGGAGTCCCTGGTCGGCGCCAAGCGCGCCACGGTCCACCTGTACAACGCGACGGCCCCGGTCTTCCGCCGGGTCGTCTTCCGCGGCTCCAAGGACCAGATCAAGCAGATCGCCGTCGACGGCACGCGGCTGGTCATGGAGTACGCCGAGAAGCTGCTCGACGAGCGGACGGTGTTCGGCTACCAGTACAGCCCCGAGATCTTCACCGACACCGAGCTGGACTTCGCCCTGGAGGTCTGCGAGGCGGTGATGGACGTCTACCAGCCCGGCCCGGGCCGCGAGATCATCCTCAACCTGCCCGCCACAGTGGAGCGTTCGACGCCGTCCACGCACGCGGACCGCTTCGAGTGGATGTCGCGCAACCTGTCCCGCCGCGAGTTCGTCTGCCTGTCCGTGCACCCGCACAACGACCGGGGTACGGCTGTCGCCGCCGCCGAGCTGGCCCTGATGGCCGGCGCCGACCGCATCGAGGGCTGTCTGTTCGGCCAGGGTGAGCGCACCGGCAACGTCGACCTGGTCACCCTGGGCATGAACCTGTTCTCGCAGGGCGTCGACCCGCAGATCGACTTCTCGAACATCGACGAGGTCCGCCGCACCGCCGAGTACTGCAACCAGATGGAGGTCCACGCCCGTCACCCGTACGTCGGCGACCTCGTCTACACCTCCTTCTCCGGCTCCCACCAGGACGCCATCAAGAAGGGCTTCGACGCCATGGAGGCGGACGCCGCCGCGAAGGGCGTCACCGTCGACGACATCGAGTGGGCCGTCCCGTACCTGCCGATCGACCCGAAGGACGTCGGCCGTTCGTACGAGGCCGTGATCCGCGTCAACTCGCAGTCCGGCAAGGGCGGGATCGCCTACGTCCTGAAGAACGACCACAAGCTGGACCTGCCGCGCCGGATGCAGATCGAGTTCTCGAAGATCATCCAGGCGAAGACGGACGCCGAGGGCGGCGAGGTCACCCCGAAGGACATCTGGGCGATCTTCCAGGACGAGTACCTGCCGAACCCCGACAACGCGTGGGGCCGCATCCAGGTCAGGGCAGGCCAGACCACGACCGACCGCGACGGCGTCGACTCGCTGACCGTCGAGGCCTCGGTGGACGGCGTCGACACGGTCCTGACCGGTACCGGCAACGGTCCGATCTCCGCGTTCTTCGACGCCCTGCAGTCCGTCGGCATCGACGCACGCCTCCTGGACTACCAGGAGCACACGATGAGCGAGGGCGCCTCCGCGCAGGCCGCCTCGTACATCGAGTGCGCGATCGACGACAAGGTCCTGTGGGGAATCGGCATCGACGCGAATACGACACGCGCGTCGCTGAAGGCCGTGGTCTCCGCGGTCAACCGCGCGGCCCGCTGAGGACTTTGACCGGCACTTTCGGGGCCCTGTCCGCCTTTCGAGGCGGGCGGGGCCCCGTCGTATACCGGCCAATCGCCGTGGAGATCACGGAAAGGTCTCGTCCAAGGTACTGACTCTGCCTCAACAATGTGGCTAACATCACGCCAGCGCGGCGATGTTGCCGCGGCGTTACGGAGGTGTGCGAGCGTGCTGCCAGGATGGGGACGAAACGGTCGTGCAGTGCAGATTTCCCGCATCCTAGGCACCCGTACCGCGTGGACCACCATGGGGGACGGCGAGTTCTTCTGCCCGGGCTGCGGGGGCGACCGCAACTATCAGCGGCTCACCGGCCGGCGCCGCTTCACCCTCCTCGGCGTCCCGGTCCTGCCGCGCGGTGACACGGGACCCGTCGTCGAGTGCGCCGCCTGCGGCTGCCACTACGGCGCGGACGTCCTGGACCACCCGACCACCACCCGCTTCTCGGCGATGCTCCGCGACGCCGTCCACACCGTCGCGCTCGCCGTGCTCGCCGCCGGCGGCACCTGCTCCCGTACGTCCCTGGAGACCGCGGCGACCGCGGTGCGCTCGGCCGGCTTCGACGACTGCACGGAGGACCAGCTCGGCGCCCTCGTCGAGGCGCTCGCCGCGGACACGGGCCGGATCTTCGGGGAGCCGTGCGGGGCGGGCCTCGCCATAGAGCTGCACGAGGCCCTGGATCCGCTGGCGCCGCACCTCGCCGCGACGGGACGCGAATCGATCCTGCTCCAGGGCGCCCGGATCGCCCTGGCGGACGGGCCCTACACCCCCGCCGAACGGGACGTCCTCGCCACCGTGGGCGCGGCGCTGACGATCTGCGCGGACGACGTGACGCGACTGCTGGCGGCGGCGCGCACGCCCTCGTAGCGAGGGGCGGGAGTGACGGTCGGTGACTCAGGGTACGGTGTGAGCGACACACCGTAACCGGACCCTCGTGTTGCGCGGGGGAGAGCGGGGACCACCCTGAGCCGCAGCCTCGTCGCCGCCCTGGCCTTCGGCCTGCTCGCCTCCGGCGTCGGCGTCGAGTCCGCCGCCCCCGGTTCCCGTGCCGACTGCGCCTCCTCCGTGCCGTACACCGCGGGCGAGGGCGGCTACGACACCTACCGCATCCCGGCGGTCGTCACCACCCGCGCGGGCACGGTGCTCGCCTTCGCCGAGGGGCGGCACGACGGCGCGGGCGACAGCGGCCACATCGACGTCGTCCTCAGACGCTCCTTCGACGGCGGCTGTACGTGGGATGCGCCGCGGGTCGTCGCGGCGGGGGCCGGGGACACCCGGGGCAACCCGGCGCCCGTCGTGGACCCGCGCACCGGCCGGATCGTCCTGGTCACCTCCTACAGCAGCGGCGCGGTGACCGAGGCGCGGATCATGCGGGGCGAGGTCGCGGCGCGCCAGGGCCGCCGCGTCTTCGTCCAGACGAGCCGCGACGACGGCCTGCGCTTCTCCGCTCCCCGGGACATCACGGCCGAGGTGAAGCCGCCGGGCTGGCGCTGGTACGCGACGGGCCCCGGCCATGCGATCGCCCTCCGCCACGGCCCGCACGCCGGTCGTCTGGTCGTCCCCGCCAACCACTCCGCCGCCCCGCCCGCGGGCTCGGCCGACACCGGCCGGGAAGCCAAGTACTACGGGGCGCACGCGATCTACTCCGACGACGGCGGCCGTACCTGGCACCTGGGCTTCACCGACCGCACCTACGACGGCCGGGTCGACGCCAACGAGAGCGGCGCGGCCGAACTCCCCGACGGACGCCTGTACTTCAGCGCCCGCGACGAGGGCGGCACCACCCCCGGCAACCGACTGGACACCTACTCCAGCGACGGCGGCGAGACCCTGGACCGCCCCTACGCGATCCAGCCCACCCTGGACGACGTCCCCGTCGTCCAGGGCAGCGTCCTCCAACTCCGGGGCGCCCATGCCCCCTTGCTCTTCTCGGCCCCTTCCGTACCCACCGCCCGCCGCGCGATGACCATCTGGCGCAGCACGGACGACGGCAAAACCTTCACCAGGGCGACGACCCTCTCCTCCGCACCCGCCGCCTACTCGGACCTGGTCGACCTTGGAACCGACCGGGTCGGGATCCTGTACGAGACGGGCTCGACACGGCCGTACGACAGGATCGAGTTCCGCCGTCTGCGCCGGCCGGGTCCGCCCGTCAGGTGAACGCGGGCAGGACCTCGCGCTCGAACAGGCGCAGGCTCGACCAGGCCAGCTCCATCGGCATTCCGCCGCACAGGGGGTGGAACTGGGTGAAGGGCCGCGGTGAGGACTTCAGTTCCGCCACGAACCGCTCGGGTGTCAGGACCCGGTACTGGCCGCTCTCCCGCAGCTCGTCGGCGCCGGTGACGGAGTGGAAGGGGGCGGCGAGGTCGTCCTGGGCCTGCCAGGCCCCGTAGGCGTTCGTCTCGTGGAGGAAGAACGGCGCCATCTGCTCCCACCCCTTGTCGGGGTCCTCGGCGAGCGCCACGACCTGGTTCCTGCCGATCGGGCTTGGGCCGGGGTCGGGCCGGCCGAGCATCAGTACCTCGTCCCGGTAGTACTCCCACACCTCGGACACGGAGGGGATGAAGCCGTCGGCGATACGGGCGGCCCGGCGCGCGGCCGGTTCGGTGCTGCCGCCGAGCGAGACGCTCGGGCCTCCCGGCCGAAACGGCGCGGGCGTGAGGCGTACGGTGCGGCCCCGGTAGGTGAACTCCTCGCCGGTGAACGCCGCCTTCAGGGTGGTGACCACCTCGGTCACCCGTTTCGCCCGCTCGTTCATCGGCACGCCGAACAGGGCGAACTCCTCGTGCACATAGCCGCCCGCGACGACCAGGTCGACGCGCCCCCTGCTCAGGTTGTCGAGCACGATCATTTCCTCGGCGAGCAGCAGCGGATCGTGGAACGGGGCGATCAGCGCGGCGACGAGGAAGCGGACGTTCGTCGTCCGTGCCGCCATCGCCGCGAGCATCGGGATCGGGGCGGGCAGGTAGCCGTCCGGTGAGCCGTGGTGTTCGGAGACGGTGATCCGCGCGCAGCCCAGACGGTCGGCCCACTCGGCCATGTCCAGGGCGGCCGCGTAGCGATCGGCCGTGGTGGTTCCGGCCTGCTCCGGATTGCGGAAGTCGAATCGAAGCGCGAAGGCTGTCACCGGACAAGAGTATGATTCTGATATTTCAGAACGCAATACTCGTGAAGTGAAAATGAGATTCTCACTTCCAGGGCTGTTCTCTTCCAGGGCGTGTTCTAGAGCAGGCCCGCTCCCGCCAGGTACTTCCCCACCCGCTCGACCTCCGCCTCCGACAGCGGCACCTGCGGCTCCGCCGTGGCCGGACAGGCGATGACGCCCCGCAGGTGCAGTGCCGCCTTGAACGCCCCGAGCGCCGACGAACCCCCGCCCATCCGGGCCGGGTCCCCCACCCCGACCATCCCGAACAGCCCGCACAGCCGCTCCTGTTCGGCCCGCGCCCGCTCCCAGTCGCCCCCTCGGCAGAGCCGGTCGAGCCGTACGTACCCGTGCGGGTCGACGTTGGCGAGACCCGGCACGGCCCCGTCCGCCCCGAGGGCGAGCGCGGAGTCGACGACGAGTTCGGACCCGGTGAGAGTGGTGAAGCCGGCGATGTCGGGCTGGGCGCGGGCGCCCGTGACGACGGCGCGGAAGGCGGCGAGGTCGCCGCTGGAGTCCTTGAGGCCGCTCAGCACACCCTCCGCGGCGAGGGACAGGACCAGCTCCGGGTCCAGCTTGGTGTGGACGGACACCGGGATGTCGTAGGCGAAGACGGGCACGGACGAACGGGCGGCGACCAGGCGGAAGTGGCGTGCGATCTCCGCCGGATGGGTGCGGGCGTAGAAGGGTGCGGTCGCAACGATCGCGTCCGCGCCCGCCGCCGTCACATACGCCACATGGTCCAGCACCCTCGGCGTGGTCATGTCGATCACCCCGGCCAGCACGGGGAGCCGGCCGGCCACATGGGCGACCACCGTCTCCACCACCAGCCGCCGCTGGGCGTCCGTCAGGAACGCCGCCTCCGAGGACGAGCCAAGGACGAACAGGCCGTCGACGCCCCCGTCCACCAGGTGGTCCACGAGCCTGATGAGCGAGGGGACGTCCACCTCGCGGTCCGGTGTCAGGGGCGTGCAGACGGGCGGAACGACACCGGTCAGCGGGGTGGGGATCGGCATGAAGACTCCCTCGGGACGATCAAGGCTGCTGCTGGGCGGGGATGTCGGCCACGGCGGGCGCCGCGGACACGGCCTGGGCCACCAGGTCGCGCGTCGACTGGTCCTCCTGCACAGGATGGTGGCACCGGAAGTGGTGGTCCGGCGTCGACGCGGCCGTGAAGTCCGGCATCACGCTCACGCACTCCCCGTCGGCCTTCCAGCAGCGGGTGCGGAACGGGCAGCCGGTCGGCGGGTGCGTGGCCGAGGGCACCGGGCCCACCAGCGGGATCGGGTCGATCGGGTCCAGGAGGCCGGGCGTGGCGGAGAAGAGGGCCCGGGTGTACGGGTGCCGGGCGCGGTCGGTGACCCGGGCGGCCGGGGACTCCTCCACGATCCGGCCGAGGTACATCGTGATCACCCGGTCGCTCATCCTCCGTACCGTCTGGATGTCGTGCGAGACGAAGACCAGGGCCAGGTCCAGGCGCTCCTTCAGGTCCAGCAGGAGGTTGAGGATCTGGGCGCGGACCGAGACGTCCAGCGCGCTCGTCGGTTCGTCCGCCACCACCAGGTCCGGGTCCAGGGCCAGGGCGCGCGCGATGGCCACCCGCTGGCGCTGGCCGCCGGACAGCTGGCCGGGCAGGGCGTCCGCCAGGGCGCGGGGGAGGCCCACCAGGGACATCAGCTCCCGCACCCGGTCGTCCCGTTCCCGTGCCGTGCCGCGCCGGTGCACGTCCAGGGGGTCCCGCAGGATCCGGCGTACGGGCAGACGGCGGTTCAGGGCCGTCGACGGGTCCTGGAAGACCATGCCCGTGCTGCCGCCGACGGACGCTCGTCGCTCGGCGGGCTTCATCGACCAGAGGTCACGGTCACGGAAGCGCACGGTGCCGGACGTCGGCCGCTGGACGCCCACCAGCACCTTCGCCAGCGTCGACTTCCCGCACCCGGACTCGCCGACGACGCCGACCGTCTCGCCGGGCGCGATGGTGAGGTCGGCGCCGGTCAGGGCGTACACCCGGTCGCGCGTGAACAGGCCGCCGGAGCGGGCCTTGTGGACGACATGGGCGTCGGAGAGGGTGATGAGCGCGTTCACTGGACGGCCTCGCTCTGCGTGGTGATCAGATCGACCGCGGGGTGATGGCACGCGGCCGTGTGCGTCCGGGTGCCCAGCAGGTCGGGCGCCGTCGTCCGGCACACCTCGCTCGCCAGCGGACAGCGGTCGGCGAACCGGCAGCCCGCCGGGAAGTCGGCGGGTGCGGGCACGACCCCCTTGATCTGCGTCATCCGTTCGGCCGCGGACTCCAGGGACAGGACGCTGCCGAGCAGGCCGCGCGTGTAGTGGTGGGCCGGCGCCTCCACCAGGTCCGCCGTCACGCCCGTCTCCACGATCTGCCCGCCGTACATCACCACCACCCGGTCCGTGACGTCCGCGACGAGTGCCAGGTCGTGCGAGACGAGGATCAGCGCGAAGCCCAGCTCTTCCCGCAGCTTCAGCAGCAGGGTGATGATCTGCGCCTGGACCGTCACGTCCAGTGCCGTGGTCGGCTCGTCCGCCACGATCAGCTTCGGGCCCCGGGACAGGGCCATCGCGATCAGGACACGCTGACGCTGGCCGCCGGAGAGCTCGTGGGGGTAGCTGCGCAGGGTGCGCTCGGGGTCGAGACCGACCAGAGCGAGCAGCTCCGCGGGGGTCTGTCTCCCGCCCCGGCGCACCAACTGCTTCAGCTGCGCCCTGATCGTCATCGCCGGGTTCAGGGACGACAGCGCGTCCTGGTAGACCATCGCCATCTCGTGGCCCAGCAGACGCCGCCGTACGCGCATCGGTTCGCCCACCAACTGACGTCGGTCGAAACGGACCTGGCCCCGGACCCGGGCCCCCTTCGGTTCCAGGCCCATCACCGCGAGCGCCGTCAGCGACTTGCCGCAGCCCGACTCGCCGACCAGGCCCAGGACCTCACCGGGGTGCACGTCGAAGCCGATGCCGTCGACGATGTCCACCCCGCCGTGCCGGGCGTCGAAGCCGATGGCGAGGTTCTCCACGGAGAGGACGGGCCGGCCGGTGGGCAGGGGGCGGGCCCGGGAGCGCAGGCGCGCGGCGGCCTGCGTCAGACCGGGCAGTTCGAGGACCTCTCCGCTGCCGGGCTCGGGCGCCTCCAGCCGGTCACCGGCGGTCGCCGCCGCCACCTCCCGCGCCACGGGCGCCGCCCACGCGTCCGAGACGCCCTCGGAGAGGATGTTCAGCGACAGTACGGTGATCAGTATCAGCAGACCCGGGAAGACCGTCGCCCACCAACCGCCGGTCAGCACCATGTTCTTGCCGTCCGCGATGACACTTCCCCAGGACGGGTCGGGCGGCCGGACGCCCGCGCCGATGAAGGACAGCGAGGCCTCGAAGACGATGGCCTCGGCGACCTGGACCGTGCAGAACACCAGCACCGGGGCGGCGCAGTTGACGGCCACGTGGCGCAGCACGATGTGCGGGGTGCGGGCGCCGATCACCCGTTCCGCCGTCACGTAGTCCTCGCCGTACTGGTCGAGGACGTTCGCGCGGACGACCCTGGCCACCGACGGGGTGAACAGGAAAGCGATCGCGCAGATCAGCACCGTGATGCCGCCGCCGAAGACCGCGACCAGGACGGCGGCCAGCGCGATGCCGGGGAACGCCATCACGACGTCCAGGCAGCGCATCAGCGTCTCGTCGACGGCCCCCCGGGAGGTCGCGGCGATCGCGCCGAGGAGCGCGCCGACGACGAGGGCGAGCGAGGTGGCGCCCAGGCCGATCGCGAGGGACCAGCGGGCGCCGTACATCAGCCGGCTCAGGATGTCCCGGCCGAGGCTGTCCTGCCCCATCCAGTGACTGCCGGAAGGGGCGCCGGTGCCGTCGACCTGCGGTTGCTGGTCGAGTGGGTCGTGCGGGGCGAGCAGCGGCGCGAACACGGCCAGCAGGACCACGAGCGTGAGGAAGCCGAGGGCGATCCGGGAGAGGACGGGCAGGCGTCGCAGCCGGATGCCGGGCCGGGCGAGGCCCTCGGTGAGCCGTCGGCGGGAGAGTGGGGGGATCGTCACGTGGCATCCCTCAGTCGCGGATTGACCAGCAGATACAGGATGTCGATGGCGAGGTTCACGACCACGAACCCGGTGGCCGTGGTCAGGACGACGCCCTGGACGACCGCCGGGTCGCCGTTCTTCACGGCGTCGATCATCAGCTTGCCCATGCCGGGGAGCGAGAAGATCGTCTCGATGACGACCGCGCCGCCGAGCAGATAGCCGACGCGCAGACCGAGCACGGTCAGCGGGTTGATCAGCGCGTTGCGGAGCACATTGCGGCCGACCACGACCACCGGCGGCAGTCCGCTGCCGATCGCCGTCCGGACGTAGTCCTTGTCCAGTTCCTCGACCACGGCCGTGCGCACGATCCGGGTGAGCTGGGCGGCGACCGGGAGGGAGAGCGCGAAGGCGGGGAGCGTCATCGTCTTCAGCCAGCCGCTCAGCGAGTCCCCGGGGTTGATGTATCCGCCGGTCGGGAACCAGCCCCGGTCCACGGCCAGGTACTGGATCATCAGCAGCGCCAGCCAGAAGCCGGGCGCCGCGACCCCGGTCAGCGACACGACCCGGATGACCTGGTCGGGCAGCCGGTCGCGGTGGATCGCGGCGGTGACCCCGCCGAGCAGCGCGAGCACGACCGCGATGGCGAGGCCGAGGAAGGTGAGCTGGAGGGTGAGCGGCAGCGCGGTGGTGACCTGGTCGACGACGGGCGCCCGGGTCAGCGCGCTGGTGCCCAGGTCGCCGTGGAGCAGATCGCCGATGAAGTGGACGTATCGCACCGGGAGGGGGTCGAGCAGGCCGTTCTGCTGCCGGAAGTCGTGCAGTTGCCGCGGAGTGGGGTTGGCACCCTGGAAGAACGCGGACGCCGGGTCGACGTCCGAGAACCGCATCACCAGGAACACGAACAGCACGATGCCGAGCATCAGCGGCACGAGCAGGGCGACACGGCGGGCCAGGATGCGGACGATGGCCGTCATCTACGTCAGGCCCACTTGGCCTGGAGGAGGTTGATGCCCGGATAGGGCTGGGCCCTGATCCCCGTGAGCTTCCTGGGGTCCCAGGCCGTCATCAGCTCGTTGTGCACGACCGGGTAGAGCACGGCCTGTTCGGCGACGACGTCGATGTAGTCCTGGATCATCGTCTTCTTCTTGTCGGCGTCCGGCTCCCGGGTCGCCCGGTCCATGTCCTTGAAGAGCTGCTTGGCGACCGGGTCGCCCGCCCACCGGGCGTACTGCATCCACAGGTTCTCGGGGCCGTAGTTGTAGTGCATGATCAGATCGGCGTCGAGGCCGAACTGGTTGGGGTTCGAGGCGGCGGCCACCACCTGGTAGTCCTGCTTCTGGTCCATCTTCGTGAAGACGGCCGTCGTCTCCTGCGGCGAGAGCGTGGTCTCGACGCCGATCGCGTCCCAGGACGCCTTGATGGTCGGCAGGCAGTCGACGATCCAGCTGACGTTCACGGACAGGATCTCGATCTTCAGCCCGGAGACCCCGGCGGCCTTCAGGAGCTGCTTGGCCTTCTGCGGGTCGTACCCGTACACGGTCTTCGCCGGCCGGTAGACCGGGTTCCCCTCGTTGAGGAACGAGCTCGACGGCTTGCCGTGTCCGTGGAGGGCGACCTCGACCATCTTGCCGGTGTCGATGGCGTAGTGCAGGGCCTGGCGTACCCGTACGTCGTCGAAGGGCTTGTGCTTGGTGTTGAACATCAGGAAGAGGTTGTTCATCCCCGCGCCGCCCTCGACGGTCATGCCGCCCTTCCTCAGCTGCTCGATGTTGGCGTACGGGATGTTGTCGGCGATCTGGGCCCCGGCGCTCGCGCCGGAGATCTTCGCGACGCGCGGCGCCGCGTCCACGATCGTCAGCCAGTTCATCTTCTTGAAGGCCGGCTTGCGCGGGCCGTTGTAGGCGGCGAACGCCTCGAAGGTGGTGTTCGACTTGGGGTGGTGGGCGGTCTGCCGGTACGGCCCCGAGCCCACCGCCTTCCCCTTGATCGCGTCGTCCCAGGCACCGGGCCGGGAGAACACGTGCTTGGGCATGATCTTCGCGAGCGTGAGCCGCGCGATGCCTTCCGGGAAGGGGAACTTCAGCACCAGTTCGACGTTCGACGCGTCGATCTTCCGGACCTCCTTCAGCCAGCTCGCGAAGAAGCCCTTGCCGAGGGTCTGCGTCTTCGGGTCGAGGATCCGGTCGAAGACGAAGACCACGTCGTCGGCGGTGACGGGCTTCCCGTCGTGGAAGGTGGCCCCGGCCCGCAGCGTGAACTTCCAGGACGTACCGCTGAGATCGCCCGGCACCTGGGTCGCGAGCGCCGCGTACGGCTCGCGCGAGATCGGGTCCGTGTCCAGCAGCCCCTCGTAGATGTGGCTGTTGGCCGCCATGGCGAAGGCGGACGCCGTCTGCGTCGGGTCCCAGCTGCCGTCGTTCCCGTAGCCGATGACGGCGGTGAGCGTCGCGTCCTTGCCACCCTTCCCGCCGCCGGTGTCATTGGTGGACTGCGGCCCGGACGAACAGGCCGCCAGCGAGGAGGAGAGGGCCCCGGCCACGCCGAGGGCGCCGGAGTACTTCAGGAAACGTCGGCGGTGCAGCGCCGAGTGGTCGGTCACGTCGCGCACGGTTCCTCCAGGGAGAGGCGGGAGATACGACGTCCTACGTCATGGTGGGCAGCGTGACCATAAGAGGGCCCGTGAGGGCGGTCAAGGGATCGCACACGAATGGCGTATCTTCCAGAGGTGCGACCAATGAAGCCCTGAAACACGGGTAGTTGGTGCTGAATCCGCCCGGAGGTGGGACGTCGGATGTCCAGTGAGCGTACGATGCGGCGCATGTCTGAGGAGACCGGGAACCGGCGCCGGCCCGAGCGCAGGTCCGAGCGTCGGGTGAGCAGTCAGATCCAGAGCGAGGTCATGCAGCTGATCCTCGACCGCAGGCTCCAGGCGGGCGCCCCGCTACCCACCGAGACCGAGCTGATGCAGGACCTCGGCGTCAGCCGCAACTCCGTGCGCGAGGCCCTCAAGGCCCTGCAGGCCCTCGACATAGTCGACATCCGGCACGGCTACGGCACCTACGTGGGCGAGGCCTCCCTGACCCCCTTCGTCGACGGCCTCACCTTCCGCACGCTCGCCCAGCCCGACGACAAGAACGAGACCGGGGCGCTGGCGGAGATCCTCCAGGTACGGGAGGTGCTGGAGGAGGGGCTGATACGCCGGGTCGCGGCCGTGCTCACCGAGCCGGAGCTCGACCGCCTCGAAGCCGTCGTGGCCGAGATGGAGGAGGCGGGCCGCTCAGGGCGCCCTTTCCCCGAACTCGACCGCGAGTTCCACGAGTTGCTGTACGCCTCGCTCGGCAACGCACTCGTGCCCCAGCTCCTCGGCGCCTTCTGGACCGTTTTCAGCAGGGTCGCCGGCATACGCGGCTGGACCGACGACCCGTCCCCCGAACTGACCGTCCGCCGCCACCGCGACATCGTCACCGCTCTGCGCGCCCGCGACGTGGAGGCCGCCCAACGCGCGATGGCCGACCACTTCCGCGGCATCGAGGCGAGGGCGGCCCAGGAGTCCAGGGGCGTGGGCTGACACGGGGTCCTGTCCGGCAGCGGGTCCTGTGCGCCTCTAGACGCCGGCCAGGCGCCACACCTGGAGTTCCTTCGTGTCCTCGGCGATCGTGTACCAGCTGCCGTCGCCCAGGGTGTTCGGCACGCCGGATGTCGGGAAGGGGTAGGTGACCTCGCCGAGCAGCCGCATGTCCCGTACGTCGACCAGCCAGTGCCGCCCCGCCCCGTACTCCTCGTCGGCCTCGGTGGTGCCCGCGATGACGGTGTGTTCGTCGAGGAAGCCGCCGTAGTAGTCCCAGTGCGCCTCGGGCTCGTCGTCGTCCGGGTCCAGGGCGGGGTGATCGGGTATGACCTCCTCCGCGTCCAGCTCCGACACCACCGAGCCGTCCTCGACCCGGTGCAGGGACAGGAGCTCCTGGTAGTGGGTCACGGTCAGGAAGTGCTCGCCCGACGGGCTCACGGCGAGCAGACACCGGTCGTCGTCGATCCGTTCGACGGAGAGCCGCTCGCCGTCCCAGCGGCCCCACAGCAGCGGCGCCCCGTCCTGCCCCTCGCCGACGCTCAGTCCCATCTGTCCGGGGTCCGGGTGCGACACGTGCCCCGAACCGGCGGCCACGGTCTGGGTGTCCGCCTGCCCGAGGACCGTGCCGTCCGTGGCGTCCAGCACCAGCCACTCCTCGATCACGTCCGGATCCCCGCCCCCCGCCGCGAGCGGCCCGCGCACATGAGCCCACAC
This sequence comes from Streptomyces olivochromogenes, assembly GCF_001514115.1. Lineage (GTDB taxonomy): Bacteria > Actinomycetota > Actinomycetes > Streptomycetales > Streptomycetaceae > Streptomyces > Streptomyces olivochromogenes. The sequence continues at coordinate 196,360 of NZ_KQ948456.1, read as the reverse complement.
GAGCTTGCCGTCCGCGGAGAAGACCACCGAGCCGCTGTCGGCGTACCGGTGCCCGCGACCGGCCGCGCTCCCACCGCTCTCGCCGTACTCCTCGAACGAGGCGTGCATCTCCCGGCAGCTCCCCTCCCAGCAGCCGTGCCGCACCTCCCACAGGGTGGCGCCCCGCCGGTCCACCGCCCGCACCGCGTGCACGCCCGCGAAGACGGCGACGTCCAGCCCCGGCGACACGGTGCACGTCCCGAAGCGGCGCGGCCACGGCAACGGGAACCGGGCCACCGACGCCTCCCCCGCGAGCGCCGCGGCCAGGTCGTACGCGGCGAGCTGGGTGTCGTCGCTCTGGAGGATCAGCGTCCGGCCGGGCAGGCACCGCTCTCCTGGGAAACCGGCCGTGGCCGACTCCAGCGGGCCTGCGAGCGTGGTGACGAGACGGGCGCTCGCGGACATGGTTCCTCCAGTGCGCGTGATGCCGTACGGCGTTGTGTGCGTGGGGTGCACAGTACGGCCGCCCACTGACAACCACGGACGCGGCCGTCCCGTACGACCTCTCACACGTCCCGGCGGTCCACCGCCACCACGACGATCACCGCCGACACCACCGCCCACGCCCCCAGCACCACCCAACTGCCCGTCACCGTCGCCCCGTAGCGCGGGACCCGGGTGAAGGGATCCTGGCCGTAGGCGATGCCGGTCAGCCGCGTCCAGGCGTTGACGGGCATGGCGTGCCGCACGGCGGCCGTCCAGCGGTAGCGGTCGGTGATGAAGCCGGGGACGAGAAGCAGGACGGCGGTGACGGCGACCATCGTGCTCGCGCTGTGTCGGATCAGGGCCCCCAAAGCCATGCCCGCCAGCGCGCAGACCGGGGCGAGCAGCGCGGAGGCGACGACCACGCGCAGGGCACCGAAGTGGGTGATCGACACGGCGGCGTGACGGGTGGTGAGGATCGCCTGCGTCGAGGCGAAGGAGGCAGTCGCGACGAACGCGCCGTACAGCGTCATGACCGCCGTCACCACCACGACCTTCGCCGCCATCAGGGCACGCCGGTCCGGGACGGCCGCGAGGGTCGTACGGATCAGGCCCGTCGAGTACTCCCCGACGACCGTGATCGCGCCGATGCTCGCCGCCGCGAGGATCAGGATCAGCGCCGACCCGTTGGTGAAGGCGTCTCGCAAGGCCAACTCCCATGCGATGGAGCGCATTTGGGGGTTGTAACGCGGATAGTCGTGCGTGTGCACCCGCGCCGCGTTGGCGTTGAAGCCGATGACGGCGAGGGCGCCCGCGCCGAGCGCCCAGTAGGTCGAGCGCAGGGAACGGAGTTTGATCCACTCGGCGGCGAGAAGATCGGTGAACCGTGCGGCGGGGGGTGCGGGAGCGGGGGTGAGGGCGAGAGTGGTCATCGGGCGTCTCCGGCGAGGAACTCGGTGCTCTCGGCGGTCAGTTCCATGAAGGCGGCCTCCAGGGACGCGGCCTGCGGGGTCAGTTCCTCGAGCAGGATCCGGTGGTGGAGGGCGAGTTCACCGATGCGGGCCGCGCTCAGGCCCGTCACCTTGAGGGTCCGGTCGTCGTACGGAGCCACCGCCGCGCCCTCCTCGGACAGCACGGCCGTGAGCTGCGCGAGGTCCGGCGTCCGCACGGTCACCGTCGGCCGGGTGCCGCGCGCCGCGAACGCGGCCACGCTCTCCGCGGCGATCAGCTCACCCCTGCCGATGACGATCAGCTCGTCCGCGGTGTGCTCCATCTCGGACATCAGATGGCTGGAGACGAAGACGGTACGCCCCTCGGCCGCGAGCCCGCGAAACAGCTCCCGCACCCACAACACACCTTCCGGATCGAGCCCGTTGAGGGGTTCGTCGAAGAGCAGCACCGGAGGTTCGCCGAGCAGCGCGGTGGCGATGCCCAGCCGCTGCCGCATGCCCAGCGAGAATCCGTCTACCCGGCGCCGCGCCGCCGCCCCCGCGAGTCCCACCTCCTCCAGCACCTCGTCCACCCGGCTCCGGGGGATGCGATTGCTCCGCGCCAGCGCCTCCAGATGGGCCCGCGCGCTGCGCCCGCCGTGGACGTCGCCCGCGTCGAGCAGCGCGCCCACGTGCCGCAGCCCACGCGGATGACGCCGGAACGGCTGTCCGCCGATCGTCGCGCTCCCGCCGGTCGGGCCGATCAGCCCGAGCAGCATGCGCAACGTCGTCGTCTTGCCCGCGCCGTTCGGGCCGAGGAACCCGGTGACGTGCCCCGGGCGCACCTGGAACGTCAGGTTCCGTACGGCGGTGGTGTCGCCGTACCGTTTGGTCAGTTCGTTGACTTCGATCACACGGACCACCGTCTCGTCGGCGCCCCGCCGCGCGGTATCGCCCCGTGGCCGACACTCTCCCCGGCCGGTGTCGACCAGGGGTGTACGTCCCCGGACCGATGCCCCTCCACGGCCCGCGTGCCTACGATCGCCGCATGCATGCCATGCCGCTCCCGCCCCGCCTCAAGCTCGTGCCGCCCGGTGCCTGGGTGGCCCTGGCCTGGAGCGCGAGCACGGCGTTCACCTTCCTCGCCCGCGTACGGCTCCCCGGTGAGGAGGCAGCCAACGAGTTTGCCGCCGTCCAGTTCTACCGCTGGGACGGCCTGGTGGTCCTGACCATCGCCTGTGCTCTGGCGCTGCTCGGCAGCATGTGGTTGCATCGACGGCCGCTGAGGGCCCTCGGCCTGCTCCTGACGGCCGCCGCCTTCCTCACCATCAACCTGGCCGCGGTGGCGATCCAACTGGCCCAGTTCCTCGCCGTCGATCTCGCCCTCTACTTCATCGCGGCCGGCCGCCCCCGCCGCACCGGAGTCGCCGCCCTCTGTACGGCGCTCGCCGTCCTGGTGGGCTGGGAGTCCCTACGGCTGCTGCGCGGGTGGGGCATCGGCACGCTGGAAGAGCTGACCGTGGCGCTGACGGCCGTCGTCGCCTGGCTCCTCGGCGACGCCTCGCACCGCACCCGCGAGTACGGCGAGAGGCTCCGCGCCCAGGCCGCCACCCAGGCGGTCACCGACGAACGCCTGCGCATCGCCCGCGAGATGCACGACATGGTCGCCCACAGCATCGGCATCATCGCCCTCCAGGCCGGGGCGGCGGCCCGCGTCGTCCACACCCAGCCGGAGGCCGCGCGCGAGGCGATGACGGCGGTGGAGACGGCCGGACGGGAGACCCTGGCGGGGCTGCGCCGGATGCTGGTCGCCCTGCGCCATGCGGACCAGGACCGCTCCCGCGCCGCCGCCGAGGCCGACCGGTTGCACCCGGCCGAGGGCCTTGCCGACCTCGACCGCCTGGCCGCCGCGACAACGGCGGCGGGCCTCCAGGTCGACGTCCACTGGAAGGGCGCGCGTCGCCAACTCCCCCCGGACATCGACCTCTCCGTCTTCCGGATCGTCCAGGAGTCGATCACGAACGTCGTACGCCACGCGGCGACGACCGCCTGCCGGGTGACGGTCGACTACCTGGAGGAGCATGTGACCGTCGAGGTCACCGACGACGGCCGGGGCCGGGGCAGCACCACCGACACCGGCTTCGGCCTGGTCGGGATGCGTGAGCGCGTGGCCCTGCTGCACGGCGAGTTCACGGCGGGCCCCCGTCCCGAGGGCGGCTTCCGGGTGACGGCCCGTCTGCCGGTCCCGGCGACCGCGGCGACGGCGACCGCGGCGACGGTGGCCGCGTGATGCCGATCCGTGTCGTCCTCGCCGACGACCAGCAGCTGATCCGCACGGCCCTTCGGATGGTCATCGCCGACATCGAGGACGTGGAGGTGGTGGGGGAGGCCGCGGACGGCCAGGAGGCGGTGACCCGCACCGAGGAACTCCGGCCCGACGTCGTGGTGATGGACATCCGCATGCCGGGCGTGGACGGCATAGAGGCGACCCGCCGGATCACCACGGGTGCGGGCGAGTCGAGGATCGTCGTCCTGACCACCTTCGACGACGACGACTACGTGTACGGGGCGCTGCGCGCGGGCGCGTCGGGGTTCCTGGTCAAGGACATGGCCCTGGACGACATCATCGGCGCCATACGGGTCGTGGCGGCCGGCGACGCCCTCATCGCCCCCAGCGTCACCCGCCGTCTGATCCAGGACTTCACCTCCGCGCGCTCCTCCGAGCCGGCGCGTCCACGCCGCGACCTGACCGCGATCACGGACCGCGAGCGCGAGGTCCTCACCCTGGTCGGCACGGGCCTGTCCAACGCCGAGATAGCCGAACGGCTCTTCATCAGCGTCGCCACGGCGAAGACGTACCTGACCCGCCTGCTGTCCAAGCTGGACGCACGGGACCGGGTCCAGCTGGTGATCATCGCCTATGAGGCGGGGTTGGTCTCGGTGAACCGGTGAAGCGGCCGGCCGACGGCATGAGTCACTTCTTGGCCGCGGCCGGCTTCGGTCCGGCCTTGGGGCGGTCCGGGCGTACGGAGAAGGCCGTGTCGCCCGCCACGGCCACGATCGTGTCCTTCACGAGCAGCAGGCTCGGGACCGTGGTCTCCGGCGAGTTCCCCGGGTTGTCCAGCTTGTCCGTGTTCCATCGCGCGGCGCCGGTCGCGCGGTCGAGCGCGAGCAGTCGGCCGTAGCGGTTGGCGAAGAAGAGGTCGTCGTACGTCGTCGACAGCACCGGCTTCGACAGATTCTCGATCTGCGTCTCACGCTGCCAGAGCCGGGCGCCGTCGCTCACCCTGACCGCGGTGACGGTCCCGTCGGGCCGGACGAAGTACACGACGCCGTCGAGGAGGGTGACCGAGCCGCGCGGGGGGCCCGCCAGGGGGATCCGGACGAGGGCGCCGCTGGTCGGGTTCACCCTCAGCAGGCTCGAGTACGGGGTGTCCGCATCGTCGACGAACTCGTCGTCCGCCGCGTTGCGTGGCACGGCGAACAGCGGCTGCCCGCCTGTGGTGCCCAGCGGCACCACTCCGTGGGGCAGCTTGGCGAGGTCGTGCGCCGTGCCGTCGGCCGGGTCGAGGCGCACCAGGCCGGTCGGGCCCGTGTCGGAGTTCTGCTGCGTGCACAGGCCGTAGGGGATGCCGTCCAGGGCCAGCGGGGAGCAGGAGTTGGTCACCGACGACTTCGCCGGCGTCCGCCACAGGTCCTTGCCCGTCCGGGCGTCGAAGGCGACGAACTCCGTCCCGTCCTCCCCGTCGTCCGACTTCGCCAGGACGCCGCCGTCGAACAGGACGGCAGGCCAGACCTCGTTGATCGGTCGGTACCAGAGCCGTTTTCCGGTGCCGGCGGAGAGGGCGACCAGCCGCCAGGTCTCGCGGACGTTCAGGCCCGGCTTCTCGTAGGTGTAGACGATCCCGTCCCGGACGCCGAGCGGCAGCGTGGTCTGCGGGGTGTGGCCGGCCCGCCACTCCACGCGGCCGGAGGCGGCGTCGAGCTTGGCGACGGTGAAGCCGGACCCCGCGCAGTACAGGGAGGAGCCGCCGGACACGCAGCCGGATTCCGAGCCGCTGATGGAGATGTCCGCGTACGCCTTGTCCGGGGCCTGGGTGAGGTTCGCGCGCCAGGGCTTCCAGCCGGTGGGGAGCGCCGCGGCGGGAGAAGCGGCGGCGTGGGACGCGGTTGTCCGCCCGCCGGGCGTGCCCTCGGTGCTCTTCGGGCGCGCCACCAGGTAGTACACCGACGCGGACACCGCCGTGACGGCCAGGGCGGCGCCGAGTGCGACGAGGAGGCGTACCCGGCGACCGCGGCGGCCGGAGCCGGTCGAGGCCGTCGTGTCGCCGTGCCTCCGGGCGGCCCCGCGGCCTCCCACGACGGTCGAGGGGCCCGACGCGGCCGCAGTGGCCGGGGCGGTCGCCACGTCCGGCAGGTCCCTGAACAGCCGGTGCAGTTCGGTGAGGTCGGGCCGGGCGGTCGCGTCCTTGTCCAGGCAGCGCTCGGCGATGCTCCTGAGGGGCTCCGGTACGCCGTCCAGGACCGGCTGCTCGTGCACCACCTGATAGCCCGTCATGTACGGGCTGCCGCCGTCGAAGGGACGGTTGCCGGTGGCCGCGTACACCAGCAGCGAGCCCAGCGAGAACACGTCCGAGGCGGCGGTGACGTCCCGGGGCGAGGCGAACTGCTCCGGGGACATGAAGGGCGGGGTGCCGATCAGCCGCCCTGTCACGGTGAGGGCCTGGTTGTCGGCGGCGCGCGAGATGCCGAAGTCGATGACGCGCGGACCGTCCTCGGCCAGCAGGACGTTGCTCGGCTTCAGATCCCGGTGCACCACACCCGCCTGGTGGATGTCCCGCAGTGCCTCGACGAGCCCCAGCGCCAGTGTGCGCAGCGCGTGCCCGCTCAACGGGCCTTCCTGCGCCACGATTTCGGACAGTGTCCGGCCCGGCACGTACAGCGTCGCCATCCACGGCACTTCGGCGTCCGGATCGGCGTCCACCACGGGAGCGGTGAACGCTCCGCTCACCCGGCGGGCCGCCGAGATCTCCTGCCGGAAGCGGACCCGGAACTCCTCGTCCTGCGCGTACTGCGCGTGTACGACCTTGACCGCGACCTGCCGTCCCGAGGCGGAGCGTCCCAGGTAGACGACGCCCATACCGCCGCTGCCGAGCCGGTCGACGAGCGTGTAGCCGCCTATCGACCCGATGGACTCCGACTCCCCGGTGCTCAGCGGCATGGCCGGTTACCTTTCCCAAATCCCCTGTGTCGCACGCCTGTTCTGCGGCATCACACTAGTGCCTGCGGCACTCGAACACCGGCGAGGTCGGCTGACCTGGGACACGAGTCGGCGGCCCAAGGTTGAGGAGCGATTGGCGGAAATGGGCCGGCCGAGACCACCCTTAAGCTCCAGCATCTTCGCGACGTAATCCGCGTACCGCTTGTCATCAATCGGTTTTCGCCACGTCGCTCGAATAAGCCGTCGGTTTGCAGGAGCTCATCGATCCGTCGGGCCACATCCAACTGTGGTTTCCGAATGGCCTGTTCGAAGCGGCCCGTGTAACCCCCGGAGACGCGAACCGTCGGCCATGGTCAAACCCCTTACGGCGCGCCGAACTTGCAGAGGACAGACTCCTGCCGAGTGTAGATGCGGAGCGTCACTTTGGGGATGCGAAGAGTGAAACTCGGAAAGTCGGGGGAACAGGGTGAAGGCACTGCACGCGGCGCTCTGCGTCGAAGAGGCGGAGGTAACGGTGAAGGAATTGCGGACGGCACGGGAGAAGGCCGGAATTACGTCGCTGTCGCTCCGGATCGACCCGGCGAGTTTGGCGCGCGAGGCACCTTGTCCGCGTGTCGAATGCGGCGGCTGCTCCATCGAGGTCGCGACCCGGCTCGCGGCGGCGCTGCGGTGAGGCCGCCGACGAAGCCGCCGATCGGCTCGTGCGTCGTCGACACGCACACAGGGAGGGTGGGCATGGTGATGGGACACGAGGGACCGTACGTACAGCTGAGACCGCTGGGCGGGGGCAAGGAGTGGGACTGCGCGCCGGACGCCGTCCGACGGGCCACCGCGGCGGAGCGGCTCAGCGCGGCCACGGCGTATGCGAACGCACGCAGCCGCGGTGAGGTCCCGTGAGCGCTGGTTCGGCCGGCGTCAGTGCAACGGAGTGACCTCGGCACGCTTGCCGACAGGACCGAGTCGGTCCAGGAGGTGCTGGATGTCTCCGGGGTCCGACGTGACAATCACGGCACCGAGGTCCGCCGCCAGCAACGCGACGGTGCCGTCGACCGGGTCCGATGTGGCGGCCTGTCCCAAGAGGGCCCCCACCCTCCTGGCGAGTGCGTGATCGAGTACGGGGACCTCACAGCCGTTGAGAATCCGGGCCAACTGGGCCTGGCGGGCGCCATCCCGCCAGGCCTGCGCCACGACCGGTGCGGGTGCCAGGGGCAGGCCGCCCGCGGTGAGGTAGGAGCGGTGGGCTCGCCAGAAAGCGGCGTGGTTCCGTTCCGCGGCGATCAGTGGCCCGGCGTCATAGACCACGGGCCTGAGCACGTTCACGCGGCACCCTGCGACTGTTCGGCCGTGAGCGTGGGCTGAGTGACGCGGTTCATGAAATCGTCGACCCATGCCTGCTCGTCCGGCGTGGGCGGATCGACGTATGCCATGGCCTCCTCCGCCGCGGCCAGCCCGGCTTCGATCTTCGCCGCGTGTCCAGCGGCACGCGAAAGCCAGGCGGAGACACTCAGGCCTTCGCGCTCGGCGGCCGACTTGACCGCGTCGAGCGTCTCGCTCGGGATGGTGATGGTGACTCGCTCCAGGCTCATACCGAGAGTCTTACTGACGTGAGCGGTCGGCCGCCAGGCGAGTCGGCCATATTCACCGGCAAGAAGTACGGCACCCGCCGGTGCATGCCCGTGCGTACGCGAGAATGGCCCCATGAGTCTGTTCCGCGACGACGGCATCGTGCTGCGCACCCAGAAGCTGGGTGAGGCGGACCGGATCATCACGCTGCTCACCCGCGGTCACGGCCGCGTACGGGCCGTGGCCCGTGGTGTACGGCGGACGAAGTCGAAGTTCGGGGCCCGGCTCGAACCCTTCTCGCACGTGGACGTGCAGTTCTTCGCGCGCGGGAGCGAGCTGATCGGGCGCGGCCTTCCGCTGTGCACACAGAGCGAGACGATCGCTCCGTACGGCGGCGGGATCGTGACGGACTACGCGCGCTACACCGCCGGTACGGCCATGCTGGAGACGGCGGAGCGGTTCACCGATCACGAGGGCGAGCCCGCCGTGCAGCAGTATCTGCTGCTCGTCGGCGGGCTGCGCACCCTCGCCCGGGGCGAGCACGAGCCGCACCTCGTCCTCGACGCCTTCCTGCTGCGCTCCCTCGCCGTGAACGGCTACGCGCCCAGCTTCAGCGCCTGCGCGAAGTGCGGGATGCCGGGACCCAATCGGTTCTTCTCGGTCGCTGCGGGAGGTTCCGTCTGCGTGGACTGCCGGGTGCCCGGCAGCGTCGTACCCTCGGCGGGGGCCCTCGAACTGCTCGGCGCGCTGCTGACGGGAGACTGGGAGACCGCGGACGCGTGCGAGTCGCGGTACGTCCGGGAGGGCAGCGGGCTGGTGTCGGCCTATCTGCACTGGCATCTGGAGCGCGGGCTGCGCTCACTCCGGTACGTGGAAAAGTAAGACTGAGGGAGACGAGAAGCACATGGTCGTACGCGGGATCCTGGGACGCCAGCGCCGCGAGTACAGGACGCCGGAACCGCACCCGTCCGGCGCCGTCGCGCCCAAGCTCCCCGGTGAGCTGATCCCGAACCACGTGGCGATCGTCATGGACGGGAACGGGCGCTGGGCGAAGGAGCGCGGGCTGCCGCGTACCGAGGGGCACAAGGTCGGCGCCGAACGCGTCCTCGACGTACTGCAGGGCGCGATCGAGATGGGGGTCGGCGCCATCTCGCTGTACGCCTTCTCCACCGAGAACTGGAAGCGCTCGCCCGACGAGGTGCGCTTCCTGATGAACTTCAACCGCGACTTCATCCGCAAGACCCGCGACCAGCTCGACGAACTCGGCATCCGGGTCCGCTGGGTGGGCCGGATGCCCAAGCTGTGGAAGTCGGTGGCCAAGGAGCTCCAGATCGCCCAGGAGCAGACCAAGGACAACAACCGGCTGACGCTGTACTTCTGCATGAACTACGGCGGTCGCGCCGAAATCACCGACGCCGCGCAGGCCTTGGCCGAAGACATCAAGGCCGGCCGGCTCGACCCGTCGAAGGTCACCGAGAAGACCTTCGCGAAGTACCTGTACTACCCGGACATGCCCGACGTGGACCTGTTCCTGCGGCCGAGCGGCGAGCAGCGCACCTCCAACTACCTGCTCTGGCAGAGCGCCTACGCCGAGATGGTCTTCCAGAACGTGCTGTGGCCGGATTTCGACCGGCGCGACCTGTGGCGGGCGTGCGTCGAGTTCGCCCAGCGCGACCGCCGCTTCGGCGGGGCTGTCCCGAACGAGCAACTGCTCGCGATGGAGCAGGGCATGCGGGGCCGCGCGGAATAGGGCCTGAGCGGAACAGGGCCTGATGTGTGAAGGGGCGCTCCGTCAGGAGGCGCCCCTTCAGGGGCGCGGGGAACTGCGCGCCCAGCCCCCACCAACCCGCAGCAAAAAACGAGCCCCCCGCTACCCCTTAGCGGCAGCGCACTCCGCACAGGTACCGAAGATCTCCACCGTGTGCGCGACGTTCACATAGCCGTGCTCGACGGCGATCGCCTCGGCCCACTTCTCGACGGCCGGCCCCTCGACCTCGACCGCCTTGCCGCAGACGCGGCAGACGAGGTGGTGGTGGTGCTCGCCGCTGGAGCAGCGGCGGTAGACGGACTCGCCGTCGGAGGTACGCAGTACGTCGACCTCGCCGGCGTCGGCGAGGGACTGCAGCGTGCGGTACACGGTGGTGAGTCCGACGGAGTCACCCTTGTGCTTGAGCATGTCGTGGAGCTCCTGCGCACTGCGGAACTCGTCCACCTCGTCGAGCGCCGCCGCTACGGCGGCACGCTGCCGGGTGGAACGGCCCCGAACGGGCGATCCAGCGGTTGTCACCGTTGCCTCCTCACGTCTGCCCTTGCCCGGCCATTGTGCCAGCCCGGACTGTGCGTGGTCAGACGCCGACCTTGCGTTCCGGGCCGCGGGTGGCCGGAATCGCGCACTCCGCGGGGTCTCCGGCCCCCTGCGCGGCGGCCAGGGCCCGGGCACGGCGCCGGGCCAGCGGCGTCGCCAGCGCGGTGAGCACGATGAACGCGCCGATGGTCAGCAACACGATCGTCGCACCGGGCGGCACGTCCTGGTAGTACGACGTCACGGTGCCGCCGATCGTCACGCTCACCCCGATGGCCACCGCGATCGCGAAGGTGGCGGCGAAGCTGCGGCTGAGCTGCTGGGCCGCGGCCACCGGGACCACCATCAGCGCGCTGACCAGGAGCAGGCCGACCACCCGCATCGCGACCGTCACGGTGACGGCGGCGGTGACGGCGGTGAGCAGGTTCAGGGCGCGCACCGGCAGGCCCGTCACCCGAGCGAACTCCTCGTCCTGGCTGACCGCGAACAGCTGTCGGCGCAGGCCCAGGGTGACCAGGACCACGAAGGCCGCGAGCACGCAGATCGCCGTCACGTCGGACTCGGAGACCGTGGACAGGGAGCCGAAGAGGTACGAGGTCAGGTTGGCGTTGGACCCGCCCGGCGCGAGGTTGATGAACATCACGCCGCCCGCCATACCGCCGTAGAAGAGCATGGCGAGCGCGATGTCGCCGCGCGTCTTGCCGTACCAGCGGATCAGCTCCATGATCACGGCGCCGAGGACCGAGACGGCCGTCGCCATCCACACCGGGTTGGTGGAGAGCAGGAAGCCGAGGCCGACACCGGTCATCGCCACATGGCCGATGCCGTCGCCCATCAGGGCCTGGCGGCGCTGGACGAGGTAGATGCCGACGGCGGGCGCGGTGATGCCCACCAGGACGGCGGCGAGCAGCGCCCGCTGCATGAAGTCGTAGTTCAGGATGTCCATCAGCTCTGCGGTCCCATCAGCTCAGCAGTCCCGTCCGGATCGGTTCGGCGTCGTGAGCCGCGTGCGGGTGTACGTGGTCGTGGCCGGGCAGCGCGTGCTGGCCGACCGCCCGCGGGGGCGGGCCGTCGTGCAGGACGCAGCCGTCGCGCAGGACGACCGCGCGGTCGATCAGTGGCTCCAGGGGACCCAGCTCATGCAGGACGAGCAGGACGGTGGTGCCCGCCGCGACCTGCTCGCGCAGGGTCTGGGCCAGCACCTCCTGGCTCGCGAGGTCGACGCCCGCCATCGGCTCGTCCATGATCAGCAGCTCGGGTTCGGAGGCGAGGGCGCGGGCGATCAGGACGCGCTGGTGCTGGCCGCCCGACAGGGCGTTCACCGAGTCCTTGGCGCGGTCCGCCATGCCGACGAGCTCCAGGGCGTGCCGTACGGCCTCGTGGTCGGCCTTGCGCAGCACGCCGAAGCGGGCGCGGGAGAGCCGGCCGGAGGCGACGATCTCGGTCACCGTGGCGGGCACGCCGCCCGCGGCGGTCGTGCGCTGCGGCACGTACCCCACCCGCTTCCAGTCGCGGAAGCGGCGCCGCGGGGTGCCGAAGATCTCTATCTCGCCGCCGCTGACCGGGACCTGGCCGATCACGCTGCGGATGGCCGTCGACTTGCCGGAGCCGTTGGCGCCGAGCAGCGCGACGACCTCGCCGCGGTGCACGGTGAGGTCGATGCCGCGCAGGACGGGGCGCGAACCCAGCTCGGCGGTCACGCCGCGCAGGGATATGACGGGCTCGCTCACGCTGTCCTCCTGGAACTCGGACTGGGTGTCACTTGGCGCCCAACGCCGTTCGCAGCGCCTTCAGGTTCGACTCCATGACCTGGAAGTAGTCGCTGCCCCTGGACTTGCCGGTGATGCCCTCGATCGGGTCGAGGACGTCCGTCTTCAGGTTCGCGTCGCCGGCGATGGTCTTGGCGGTCTTGTCGCTGACGAGCGTCTCGTAGAAGACCGTCGAGACGCCGTCGGCCTTCGCCATCTTCTCAAGGTCCTTCACGCGGTTCGCGCTGGGCTCCGACTCCGGGTCCAGACCGTTGATGGCCTCCTCGGTGAGGCCGTAGCGCTCGGCCAGGTAGCCGAAGGCGGCGTGCGTGGTGATGAAGACCTTGGTCCTGGTGTTCGCCAGCCCGCTCTTGTACCGGGTGTCGAGATCGGCGAACTTCTTGCGCAGCGCCGCCATGTTCTTGTCGTAGTCCGCGGCGTGCTTCGGGTCGGCCTTCTTGAGGGCCTTGGCGACCCCTTCGGCGACCTGGCCGTACTTCACCGGGTCGAGCCAGATGTGCGGGTCGGTGGCGCCGCTCTCCTCGCCCTTGGAGGTGTCGTGCGAGGCCGCGTGCCCGCCGACCTCGTTGCCGTGCTTCTCCAGGGTCGTCAGTGACGCGGCGTCGATCTTGGTCTTGACCTCGGACTGCGCCACGGCGTCGTCGACGGCCGGCTGCAGGTTCTTGAGGTAGACGACGGCGTCCGCCGACTGGAGCTGCGCGGTCTGCCGGGCGCTGATCTCCAGGTCGTGCGGCTCCTGACCGGGCTGGGTCAGGCTCGTGACGTGCACGTGCGTCCCGCCGATCTGCTCGGCGAGGTACTGCATGGGATAGAACGACGCCACGATGTCGAGCTTCCCGTCGCTCCTGCCGTCGGCCGCCGTGGAAGCCGAGCAGCCGGTGAGGGCGCCGAGGCCGACGGCGGTGGCTGCCAGGGCCGCGGACCCGGCAGTGCTTATTCGAGAAGCGGCGAGGCGCCGACGTACGTTCATGACAGTCATTTTCAACAAACCTGGAAACGATTGTCAACAAGCCTTCGGTATGCCCTCGGTAAACGAGGCGGCGAATGAGCCGGTAAGGGGCACGATGAGAGGAGGTGTCCCCGAACCGATTTGATACGAGGGTGGGCGGCGCCGGTAACCTGAATCATTCGCTGCCGTCCGTTCGTAATGAAGAGAGCACCGTGGCCGCCGACAAGATCGACACCATCGTCAGCCTGAGCAAGCGCCGTGGCTTCGTTTTCCCCAGTAGTGAGATCTACGGCGGACAGCGTGCCGCCTGGGACTACGGCCCGCTCGGCGTCGAGCTCAAGGAGAACATCAAGCGTCAGTGGTGGCGCTACATGGTCACCTCCCGCGAGGACGTCGTCGGTATCGACTCGTCGGTGATCCTGGCGACCGAGGTCTGGGTCGCGTCGGGGCACGTCGCCACGTTCACCGACCCGCTCACCGAGTGCACCTCCTGCCACAAGCGCTACCGCGCCGACCACCTGGAGGAGGCCTACGAGGCGAAGCACGGCCGCCTCCCGGAGAACGGCCTCGCCGACCTCAACTGCCCCAACTGCGGCAACAAGGGCACGTTCACCGAGCCCAAGCAGTTCTCGGGCCTGCTCACCACCCACCTCGGCCCCACGCAGGACAGCGGCTCCGTCGCCTACCTGCGCCCCGAGACGGCCCAGGGCATCTTCACCAACTTCGCCCAGGTCCAGCAGACCTCGCGCCGCAAGCCGCCCTTCGGCATCGCGCAGATGGGCAAGTCCTTCCGCAACGAGATCACGCCCGGCAACTTCATCTTCCGCACCCGCGAGTTCGAGCAGATGGAGATGGAGTTCTTCGTCAAGCCGGGCGAGGACGAGAAGTGGCAGGAGTACTGGATGCAGGAGCGCTGGAACTGGTACACCGGCCTCGGTCTGCGCGAAGAGAACATGCGCTGGTTCGAGCACCCGCAGGAGAAGCTCTCCCACTACTCCAAGCGCACCGCCGACATCGAGTACCGCTTCAGCTTCGGCGGCAACGAGTGGGGCGAGCTGGAGGGCGTCGCCAACCGCACCGACTACGACCTCGGCGCGCACTCCAAGGCCTCCGGCCAGGACCTCTCCTACTTCGACCAGGAGGCCGGCGAGCGCTGGACTCCGTACGTCATCGAGCCCGCCGCCGGTGTCGGCCGCGCGATGCTGGCGTTCCTGCTGGACGCCTACGTCGAGGACGAGGCCCCCAACGCCAAGGGCAAGATGGAGAAGCGCACGGTGCTGCGCCTCGACCCGCGCCTCGCGCCGGTCAAGGTCGCCGTCCTCCCGCTCTCCCGCAACCCGGAGCTGTCCCCGAAGGCCAAGGGCCTCGCCACCGCCCTGCGCCAGCACTGGAACATCGACTTCGACGACGCGGGCGCCATCGGCCGCCGCTACCGTCGCCAGGACGAGATCGGCACCCCGTTCTGCGTCACGGTCGACTTCGACACCCTCGACGACAACGCCGTCACGGTGCGCGAGCGCGACTCGATGAAGCAGGAGCGCGTCTCCCTCGACCAGATCGAGGGCTACCTGGCCGCGCGTCTGATCGGCTGCTGACCTGGCTTGTCCGTGAAAAGCCCCTGGTTCCCGCGACGCGGGAACCAGGGGCTTTTTCGGATCGCCGGACACTTTGCGTGGCCCCGGCCCCGGCGCCGGACTGATCCGAGAGACAGGCCCTGGCGGCCGGACAGCTCCAAGTAGCCGGACAGGTCCTGGCGGCCGAACAGGTCCCAGTGACCTGAGTCCAAGGAATCCCTGGCCCAGGTCACTGGCCGGTGATCAGCGCGTCCCAGGACCGGGGTCGGGTGAACTCCTGCCACTCGTCCCGGAGCAGGGCCAGCACCGCGACGTCGTATCGGCGGCCCCGGTGCAGGCAGGCGGAGCGGCGCACCCCCTCCTGAACGAACCCTGCCCTGGCCAGGACGCCGAGGGCCCCTGTATTGGTGGTGTGGGTGACCGCCTGGACACGGTGCATGGGCAGTTCACCGAAGGCGAGGTCGACCAGCGCGTCAACGGCGTCCGTGCCATGGCCCCGGCCCCGGTGGTCGGGGTCCAGAAGCAGCATGATCTCGGCTGTGCCGTCCACCATGTCCTGGTCTGTCAGGGCGATGTGGCCGATCGGCGTGCCGTCGGGGAGCAGGACGAGGAAGTCGTCGCGGTCGTGCTCGTCGCGGTCGCGCTCGATGCGCTCGCGCACGGCGGAAAGGGAACGCGGCCAGATGCCGATTTCGTTGGCGGCCACGGGGTCGGAACGCCACCCATGGATCAGCTCCGCGTCGTCGACGTCGAGCGGCGCGAAGGCGACGCCCCTACCCCGCCAGCAGACCTCCCGAGGCGATTCCGCCTCCCCGCCCTCCCCCTGCTCCCCGGCGACGCGCCCGTCCACAACCCTTGCCCCGTCCTCGATCATGGCCGGAGGCTACCGACCACAGGGACCGGTGGACCAGTCATTTCTGTCCCCGCCCGGCCCGCTGCGAGTGGAGAGAACCGCCGAGGAATCTCTGACTCGGGCAGTGGTCGGAGAGGCCCTAGCGGCGGGCGCCGGTCGGTGTGCCCATGGCGCGGGCGACGAGCGCGTCGTAGGCGCGGTCGGGCAGGGCGCGGCGCAGGAAGATGAGGGGCCTGGCCCCGAAACCGACGGCGTACCGGGTTCTGGGGCGGCGAGCCGTGACGGCCTTGGCGACGGTGTCGGCGATGACCGAGGGCGGGGAGCTACGGCGGGCGGTGCTCTCGGACCCCAGGGACTCGGCCATCGCCTCGGCCTGCACGGCGTACGCGGTGTCGCCGGAGGTCTTGCGCAGGTTGTCCGCGGCGATGCCGCCCCACTCCGTCCTGATGGCCCCGGGCTCGACGATGACCACGTCGACGCCGAACGGCTTGAGCTCCATGCGCAGGCAGTCGCTGAGCCCTTCGAGGGCGAACTTGGTCCCGTGGTACCAACCGCCCAGCGGGGTGTGGATCTTGCCGCCCATGGACGAGATGTTGACGATCGTGCCGCTCCGCTGCGCCCGCATGTGCGGCAGCACGAGCTGGATCAGACGGGCGGCACCGAAGATGTTGACCTCGAACTGGGCCCGCGCCTCGTCCAGCGGCACGTCCTCGATGGCCCCGTAGGACCCGTACCCCGCGTTGTTCACCAGGACGTCGATACGGCCCGATTCGGCGATGATCCCGTCGACACCCGCCTGCATCGAGGCGGTGTCGGTGACGTCCATGGGCAGGACGTGGACGCCCGCCTCGGCGAGCCGGGACATGCGTTCCACCCGGCGGGCGGCGCCGTACACGGTGTATCCGAGCTCCTGGAGCTTGAGTGCGGTGACTTCACCGATACCGGAGGAGGCACCGGTGACCAGGGCGACCTTGCTGGACATGGGGCAAACCTTTGATTCGGCCCCTCGCGGGGCGGGGAACGCCAGGTGAAGATGAACCATGGCTCACCTTCATCATGAATCATGGTTCACTTTCCTGCAAGCGAACCGCATAGGCTTGACTCCTCGATGAGACTGGAGGGCACGATGACCCAGGCCCGGCCGCTGCGCGCCGACGCGGTCCGCAACCGCAAGAAGATCCTCGACGCGGCGCACCTGCTGATCACCCGGCACGGCCCCGAGGTACCCATGGACGCGATCGCCGAGGCTGCGGGAGTGGCGGTGGGCACGCTCTACCGGCACTACCCCACGAAGACCGATCTCGTCGGCGCGGTCCTGTCCCGGCATGTCGAGCGGATGACCCTCGCCGTGGAAGAGGCGGCGGATCGCGTGCGGGCGGGGGAGCACGCCATGACCGAGCTCACCGCGCTCGTCTCCCGCGTCATCGAGGCCGCGGCCCAGGACCACGCGGTGAAGGCCGCCGCGCAGGGAGTCGGCGCCTCGTACGCGCCCGAGAACGACACGCGCGCGGCCGCCGCGCTGACCGAGCTCATCACCGCCGGCCAGGCGGACGGTGACCTCCACTCGGACGTCACCGTCGCCGACTTCTACCTCCTGCTGGCCACCGCTCCTCTCGACCAGCCGCGCGAGGTCCGCGAACGCTGGCTCACCCTCACCCTTCCGGGCTTCACTGCGGCGGCGCGCTGAGATCCGCGGGGGCGTGCTGAGAACCGCGGTGGCACGCTGAGATCGGCGGCGGTGCGTCGGAAGTGGACTGCTCAGTGGGCTGCTCGGTGGACTGCTCCCCGAGCCGCCCTGGCTCTCAACGGCCCTGCAGCGCCTTGACGTTGTCGCCGAAGGTCCAGTTCTTCGAGCCGTCCCAGTTGATCGACCAGGTCATCAGACCCTTGAGGCCGGTGCCGTAGTGCCGCCACGCCTGGGAGACCAGGCTCGGTGACATGTAGCCGCCGCCGGCGCCCGACTGGGCGGGCAGACCCGGGACCTGCTTGTCATAAGGCACCTTGATGGTGGTGCCCTGCACGACCAGCCCCTTGTTCAGGCAGTCGGTCTGCGCGGTGAAGCCCTGAACGGTGCCCGCGGAGTAGGAGTCGCCGGAGCATCCGTACATGCTGCCGTTGTAGTACTGCATGTTCAGCCACCAGAGGCGCCCGTTGTCCGCGTACTTCTTGACGATCGGCAGATACGCGCCCCAGATCGAGCCGTACGTGATGCTGCCACCGGTGACGTACGCGGTCTCCGGCGCCATGGTCAGTCCGAAGTTGGCCGGCATCTGCGACAGCACGCCGTCGATGATCCGGGTCAGGTTGGCCTGGGACGTGGAGAGTTGGCCGATGCTGCCACTGCCGACCAGGCCCGTCTCGATGTCGATGTCGATACCGTCGAAGTTGTACTTCTTCAGGATGGGCACGATCGTCGCGACGAACCTGTCGGCGACGGCGGAGGAACTGAGGTCGATGCCCGCCGCCGCCCCGCCGATCGACAGCAGGATCGTCTGCCCGGACGCCTTGGCCGCGCACATCTCCGCCGGCGTCGCGACCTTCACACCGGCGTCCATCCCGTCCTCCCACAGCGCCGTGCCGTCGGAGCGGATGACCGGGAACGCCGCGTTGATCACGTTGTAGCCGTGCGCGGCGATACGGGAGTCGGTGATCGGCGTCCATCCGAACGGCGGGTGCACTCCGTTGGAAGAGCCGTCCCAGTTCTCCCAGTAGCCCTGGAGAACCTTCCCGGACGGGCGGGACTTCACCGCGCAGGTGTCGGCGGCGGATGCGGTGGGGGCGGTGGCGACCGACAGTGGGGCGAGGACGGCTGCGGTGAGTGCGAGGGCGAACAGGCGCAGCTTCCGACGGATCATGCGAGGCCTCCCGGTGGGGGGTGCGGTGAGGTGTCGTAGGCATGACAGTGCCTGCGGTCCAGACCTGTCGTCAATAGGTCTGGACCAAAGTGGGGTGAGGGGTGACTGGTGGCGGATGACGGATGACGGATAACCGGTGACGGATAACCGGTGACAGATATCAGGTGACAGATGACAGATGACAGATATTGAAATCTGTCATCTGTCATGCCATCGTGAAAGGGCACCAATCCTTCAAGGGACACCATGGAGTCCTCATGCAAACCCGCCCCCTCGGAACCACCGGCCCCCAGGTCTCCGCCCTCGGCCTCGGCTGCATGGGCATGTCCGCGCTGTACGGCGAGGCGGACCGCGCCGAGTCCATCGCGACCATCCACGCCGCCCTCGAGGCGGGCGTGACGCTCCTCGACACCGGCGACTTCTACGCCATGGGCCACAACGAGATGCTGATCGGCGAGGCCCTGCGCGCGGCTCCGGCGGCCCTGCGCGAGCAGGCGCTGACCAGCGTCAAGTTCGGCGCCCTGCGCGACCCGGACGGCGGCTGGTCCGGATACGACGGCCGACCCGCCGCGGTGCGGAACTTCGCCGCGTACTCGCTGCAGCGCCTGGGCGTCGATCACATCGACGTGTACCGGATCGCGCGGCTCGACCCGAACGTCCCGATCGAGGAGACGGTCGGCGCGATCGCCGAACTCGTGGAGAAGGGGCACGTCAGGCACATCGGCCTGAGCGAGGTCGGCGCCGACACCATCCGCCGGGCCGCCGCCACCGCTCCCATCTCAGACCTTCAGATCGAGTACTCGCTGATCTCACGCGGCATCGAGGACGAGGTCCTGCCGACCACCCGTGAGCTGGGCATCGGGATCACCGCGTACGGCGTGCTGTCCCGCGGGCTGATCTCCGGCCACTTCACGGCCGACCGGCAGCTGGCCCCGACCGACTTCCGTTCCATGAGCCCCCGCTTCCAGGGCGAGAACCTCCAGCACAACCTCTCCCTCGTCGAGGCACTGCGGAAGATCGCCGAGCAGAAGGGCGTCAGCGTGGCGCAGATCGCGATCGCGTGGGTGTTGTCGAGGGGCGAGGACATCGTGCCGCTGGTCGGTGCGCGGACCCGGGAGCGGCTGACGGAGGCGCTCGGCGCGCTGGACGTCACGCTCGACGACGCCGACCTCGCCGCGATCGAGCAGGCCGTGCCGGCGGACGCCGCCGCGGGCGACCGCTACCCGGCGGCGCAGATGTCGCATCTCGGCACCGACCGCTGACAGTGCCGCCAGGTACGGTTTTCGACATGGCACCGACCACCGAAGCACTGACCGCCGAGCGCATCCTCGAGGCGACCGAGGAGGCGCTGCGCCGCCACGGCCCCGCGAAGGCCACCGTGGTGGACGTGGCCCGCGCGCTCGGCGTGAGCCACGGCAGCGTCTACCGTCACTTCCGTACGAAGGCGGCGCTGCGGGAGGCGGTCACGAAGCGCTGGCTGGACCGTACGTCGCAGATACTCGCGGAGATCGCCAGGCCGTCGTCCTCGCCGCCCCCGGAGGCGCTCGAGCACTGGCTGGCGACGCTGTTCACCGCAAAGCGGCACAAGGCGGGTGACGATCCCGAGCTGTTCGCCACGTACTCGGTGCTGCTCGACGAGGCGAGCGCGGTGGTCGATGAGCATGTCGCCGAGCTGGTCGACCAGCTCTCGGACATCATTCATCGCGGCGTGATGGAGGGCGACTTCATGACCGTGGACGGCGACTCCGTCGCGACGGCCCGCGCCGTCTTCCACGCCACGAACCGTTTCCACGACCCCGCCTACGCCCACGAGTGGGAACAGCCGGGCATCGAGGCCGAGTTCACGACCGTCGTCACCCTCGTCCTGCGCGGACTGCGCCGCCGTATCGACTGAATCCCCGGTCCCGGCGGACCGGTGGACCCGGTGGAGGACTATCCCTCCGTCGGGTCCACCGTCGCCTGATGCGCCTCGGCGAGGTGTTCCTCCGCCTTCAGCCACGGCAGGAACTGCGCGCCCTTGCGCCAGCCGCAGGTGTCGCATCTGATCGTGCGCTGTACACCGGTGCGCTGGACATGGACGACGTGCTCGCGGCCGTGCTGGTCCCAGCGGCTTACCTTGCTCGTGTTGATCTGCAGCATGACACCTCCAGGTGTTACCGCTCCGCTTGCCCGGCAAGGCGTTGGCGGCAAGCCTTTCGCAGCAAGGAGTGTGCAGCATCGGGAAGATCAACGGGGGTTCTTCGGCCGCGAGTTCACCGCGTGGTCGTACGCGATCACGATCCGTCGCCGCCCGCCCACCCTGCGCGCTGCCGAACCCCCCGATCTAGACTCCGCTCATGACGACCGGAACTCCCGCCATCGCCAAGGACCTCGCGCCCCACGGCACCCTGCGGGCCTCGATCAACCTGGGCAATCCGGTGCTGGCCCAGGGCACACCGGAGGCTCCGGCCGGCATCACCGTCGACCTCGCGCGGGAGATCGCCGCCCGCCTCGACGTCCCCGTGGAACTCCTCTGCTTCGACGCGGCCCGCAAGTCGTACGAGGCGATGGCAGAGGGCCGTGCCGATCTGTGCTTCCTGGCCGTCGAGCCCGCGCGGGAGGCCGAGGTCGCGTTCACGGCGCCGTACGTCGTGATCGAGGGCGTGTACGCCGTCCCCCGTGACTCGGACCTGACGACCGTCGCCGAGGTCGACCGTCCCGGCGTACGGATCGGTGTGAAGCGCGGGTCCGCCTACGACCTCTTCCTCTCCCGCACGCTTCGGCACGCGAGCGTGGTGCGCGGGGAGGACGGCGTCGAGGCGTTCGGGGCCGAGGGGCTGGAGGTCGCGGCCGGGATCAGGCAGCCGATGACCGAGTTCGTCGCGGCACACCCCGAACTCCGCCTGATCGAGGACCGGTTCATGCAGATCCGCCAAGCGGTCGGCACGACGAGGACCCGCCACCCCGAGACCGTCCGCTTCCTCCACGACCTCGTCGAGGAACTGAAGGCGAACGGTTTCGTCGCGAACGCCCTACGCCGCGCCCACCAGCCGGAGACCCTGGCCGCCCCGCTCGCCCGCCCTGGGAGCTGACCTAGGATCGGCACGTGATCGCCGAACTGCAGTGCGTGGTGCTGGACTGCCCCGAGCCGCTCCGACTCGCCGAGTTCTACGAGGCCTTGCTCGGCGGCACCGTCAACCGGCCCGACCCGCGCTGGGCACTCGGCGAGACCTGGTCGACGTTGCACACGCCGTCCGGTCTCGTGCTCGCCTTCCAGCGAGTGCCGGCCACGGAGTACCGGCCTCCGCAGTGGCCCGATCCCGCCCGCCCCCAGCAGTTCCACCTGGACTTCAGCGTCCCCGATCTGGACGGGGCGCGGGAACAGGTCCTGGCTCTGGGTGCGACACCGCTCGACGTCTCCGACGGGCGGGGCTGGCACATCTACGCCGATCCGGCAGGACATCCCTTCTGTCTGGTCCGGCACTGAGAAGCCGTAGCCATGGCGGTGGGGCGGACGGTGCCGAAGTGGGTGACGGGCGTCGACGGACATGTGCCTCGCCCGGGGAAAGATGGGAACAAGTTTACTAAAGGCGGCCATGTGTTTTCCCTGCCGCTTCATAGGATGCATCCACCGCACGACTCCGACGAGTCACACGAGTGCGGCAAGTTTCATGCACACGACGGGGGTTGGGTGGCGTGAACAGTCTGTTCATCGTCGGTATGGGCTTCGGGACCGCAGGGATTCCAGCCATTAGGTCGTGACCGCCATCGGCGGTTCGGCCACCAGCGCCAAGACGACACGCACGGCTGCGGCCGAGGGTGCGTGTGTCACGCCGGGCTGGTCCCTGTCGACATCGGCGAGCGAGTGCGGCGCGCAGGCGCCCCGGCCGCTGGTGTTCTCTTCCTACACCGAAGGAGCAACATGAAGCCCTCTCGGGCAACTGCAAGCTCTCGTGTCCGGAAAGTCTTAGTTGTCGCAAGCTCGATGGTGGTCGCGGCCGCCGCTTTTGTCGCGACGCCCGCGAACGCCGCACCGGGGGCCGATTCCGCGCCGGCCAAGGGGTGCAGAACTCTCAGCGCCACGCAGACGCGTCTCGTCGGGGCGGACGGGAAGACCGTGTCCGCGTCGGCTGCTCAAGCCGTACGAGCCGCAGCGGGGAAGGAGTTGACCTACCGTCTGCCGGGCGGCGCGACCATGACGACGATCGTTCCGCCCCAGGGGTTCCGGCCGCAGACAGCGCCGCCCGCGGCGGCGCGGGCCTACGGCTTCGACGCCCCGAACAACGCGAAGGCGCTGGCGGCATGGCGGGCGAAGTACAACGGGTACCGCGAGACCATCCCGTCGGTGCCGTGCCTGGGGCCGTCCGGCAGGTCGGCACTGCGATTCGCCTACAGCAGTAACTGGGGTGGCTATGTCGCCACCGGCCACTCCAACTACAACGAGGTCTACGACGATCAGAACATCCCCACCTACTCCGCGAGTTGCGGTTCCAACAGCACCGCGGTGGCAGCCCCGTGGATCGGCGTCGGTGGCTGGCACACCGGCAAGCTGATCCAGCAGGGCTTCGTCTCGGGCTCGTCGACCACGGCCACCCAGGGTGCCTCGCTGTGGTACGAGTACCTCAACCCCGCGCACCCGAACCCGCCCGTCTATATCGGGCACACGACGAAGACCGGGCACGTCATCTCGCAGTACATGACCTACAGCTCCGGAAAGGTCGTGTTCCACTGGTACGACCGGACCGCCGGATCCGGCTGGACACCCGTCACCGTGTCCGGTCTTTCGTCGTACTACGACGGGACGACCGCGGACTACATCACGGAACGGCCGCTCGGTTTCAAACTGCGTAAGTTCAGCCGGCAGACGCTCAGCGCCGCCGGTGCCAGGTACGGCAGCACCTCCAAGAACCTCTTCGCGCTGCCGACCACCGAGGTGAAGCTGACCACCAACGGCGCCGCGTCCGGTGCCGCCATGTTCACCGACACCCGCTCCAGCTCGACCGCGTTCTACCAGACCTGGAAGCGCTGCTCCTAGCGTCGGGCCAGCCGTACCGGGTGTCGCCGGGAGCCGCCGTGTGCTCCCGGCGACACCCGCGAGTGGGCGAAACTCGCGAGTGGGCGAAACTCGCGCGCGGCCGGCTACTTGGCCGGGCTGAGCCGCACCTTGTGGCCGTCGGCCGTGACCGCGTACCTGACGGGCGAACCTGTCTCGGTGGTCGAGCAGTAGACGGCGACGGTGCCGCCGGGAACGTCGGGCAGAACGTCCTCGGGCTTGGCGTTCGTCGCGGCCAGGTGCTTCGCGCGGACCCGCTCGACGGTGGTGAAGGTGCCGTCGGAGGTGGACTTGCGTCCGAGTGCCTTCTTGCACACGGCGGCGCCTGACGTCGTCGTGGTGTCCTCGCGCCACAGTGCGATGAGCCGGTGGTGACTGTCCAGGAACCGCAGCGTTCGGGCGGCCGAGTCACCCGGCTCGTCCACGGCGACGTAAGCGGTACGCGCGACCGCGTCCAGGAGGTCGGGAGGAGGCGTGGTGAGCATCGGGCAGGGCTGGAACTGCGGCGGCGGCGACACGGCGGTGAACGAGCCGTCCGCATGCAGAGTGAAGCTGCCGCCGGCCAGCGGGCCGCAGGCCCTGTTCACCTGCCATGCGTTCGGTGCCCCGTCGGCGCCGATGATGACGTTCGCCGGCATGCCACTGACGTCGCGCCACGACGAGACGTCGCGACCGTCGATCCGGACAGCGATCCATCGCCCGCCGAGGCCTTCGGCGGTCAGGGCCGCGCTGCGGAAGCTGGGAGTAGCCATGGTGTTGCTCCTGCCGTGGTCCCCCTGCGTCGCGACGGCCACCGATCCGGCGACGGCCACGACGCAGGCGAACACGCCGGCGACGGCGAGCCGTCGACGCCAGCGCCGCCTCGTCCCCACGCGGACCACCTCGTCGATGTCGACGCGGTCGGCAGGAGCACTGATGCTGATGGACGCGATACGCGAGGCGAGTTCTTCTGGCGTCTTGTCAGGATTCACGATGCTCCCTCGATCTTGGTCGGTTGTGTCCGGAGCGCGGAGCGCAGAGCCTCCAGGCCGCGGCTTGTCTGGCTCTTGACGTTGCCCGGACTCGTCTTGAGCAGGGCCGCGGTCTGCTCGACGGACAGATCCTCGAAGAAGCGCAGGACGAGCACGGTCCGCTGGCCGGCCGGGATCGTCAGCAGGGCGGCGATCAGATCGTCGTCACGCTCGTCCATGCTGGTCTGCGGGGGTGAGCGCAACGTGCTCACATCCGCCTCGCTGATCTCACGTCTGGCCGGTCGACGCCGGTAGTCGGTGTGGAGATTGCACAGGATCCGACGGACGTACGCGCGCGGATCACCGGCTGCCACCACCTTGCCCCACCTGGAGTAGAGCCGTCCGAGCGCGTCCTGCACGAGGTCATCGGCGAGGTACCAGTCACCGCAGAGCAGAAACGCCGTCGTACGCAGGCGCGTTCGATGCTCAAGCACCCAGGCACGGAAGTCGGTCTCGCGGGGATGATCGGTCACGCTCTTCCTCGTCTCATGCTCCAGGTGTCGGCTGCGTTGGGCCCGGGCCGACCCGGGTCCGCGTCTCGCTACGCCCTACACGGAACCCGGGGCGCCCAGGGTTGCACGCGTCCGCGAACTCAACGGATGCTCCAACTGGTTCAACCGCACCCACAGCTCAGCTGATCGTGCGCGGCAGCCGCAGGCTCAGGGCCGTCGTCAGGGCCACGCCCGCCAGTTGGACCAGGAGGGTGGTGACGAGGGCGTCCCGCATGCCGTCGCTGGAGGCGAGGGACAGGAAGAGGGTGCCCAGGGTGGCGACGCCGACGGCGAGGGCCGACTGCTGGGTGGTGGCCATGACGCCACTGCCGACGCCGGCCCGCGCGGACGGCACCTCGGAGAGGATGATCCGGATCAGGACGGGGAGCTGGAGCGCCTGGCCCGCGCCCGCGACCGCCGCGCCCGGCAGCAGTTGCCACACGCCCAGGTCCGGCCAGGACCGCCAGGCGGCCAGCGCGATGAGGGCCACGCCCACCGCCTGGATCAGCCCGCCCGCCGTGACGACCCGGGTGCCGTAGCGGGCGATCAGCCGGGGGCCGCAGAGGGAGACGACGAAGAAGACCGCGGCCATCGGCGCCAGGGCCAGGCCCGCCGGGACCGGGCCGAGGCCCGCACCCCGCTGCAGCGCCACCGCTATCACGAACATGAAGCCGCTGAAGCCGATCGAGAACGGCACGATCATGATCAGGCCCCGGCGGAGCGAGGTCAGCGCGAACAGGCTCGGCGGCACCAGGGGCGTACGGCCCTGGCGGTCCTCCCGGCGCTCGACGAAGTAGAACGCCGCGGCCGCGAGGGGGAACAGCGCCAGCGACAGCCAGGTCCACAGGGGCCAGCCCGCCGCCCTGCCCTCGGTGAGCGGGGCCAGGAGCGCGAGAAGGGACACGGCGAGCAGCACCGTGCCGGGGGTGTCGATCGGCTCCGGGTGCTGCGAGCGGGTCTCGGGGACGGCGCGCGTGGCCAGGATCAGGCCGAGGATCACGACGGGCACGTTCACGAGGAACACCGCGCGCCAGCCGGTGCCCGCGATGTCCGCCGCGACGAGCAGGCCGCCGAGTATCTGTCCGGCCACCATGGACAGACCGGCCGTGGCCCCGTACAGGCCCATGGCCTTGGCGCGGCGCGGGCCCGCCGTCGCCGCCTGGATGGTGGCGAGCACCTGCGGGAGCATCGCCGCGGACGCCGCGCCCTGCGCCACGCGCGCCGCCACCAGCGTCCAGGCGCTGGGCGCGAGCCCGCACGCCAGGGAGGTCAGGCCGAAGGCCGCCATGCCGCCGAGGAAGAACTGGCGTCGCCCGAAGAGGTCGCCGAGGCGGCCGCCCAGGACGAGCAGGACGGCGTACGCGACTCCGTACCCGGCGACGACGAGTTCGAGGACGGCTTCGCTCGCGTTCAGGTCCCGGCCGATGGTCGGGAGGGCTACGTTGACGATGAAGAAGTCGATGAGGGGCAGTGCCGCTCCGAGCAGCACGGTGAAGAGGCCGAGGCCGCTGAGCACGGGTGCTGCGGAGGGCGAGCGGACTGGAGTCCTGAGGGTTCCGGTTTCGGTCACGTCCTCCAGACTTCTCCTGACCTCAGACTGGTACCAGAGTGTCCTTATCCTGGTAGAAGCACTACCTGGCAACAGGTTCCGGCGACCGGCAGGCTGGAGGCATGACGACGATGACGCAGGAGAGCACCGTTCCCCGGGCCGTGGAGGCCATGGACCCTGCTCAGCGGGCTGTGTCCGTGACTTCTCCCCGGCCGGTGGACCCCGAGCCGCACGGCACCGCCGCCCCCCGCGGCAGCGAGATCCGGCGGCACGAGCTCGCCACCTTCCTGCGCAACCGCCGTGAGCGCATCACGCCGGAGCAGGTCGGACTGCCCCGTGGCCGCCGCCGGCGCACGCCGGGCCTGCGCCGCGAGGAGGTCGCGCAGCTCTCCGCCGTCGGCGTCACCTGGTACACCTGGTTGGAACAGGCCCGCGACATCCAGGTCTCCGAACAGGTTCTCGACGCCCTGGCCCGCACCCTGCTGCTCGACTCCAGCGAGCGCGCCCACCTCTTCCGGCTGGCCGGAGCCGTCGACCCCACGCCCGCCGCGCGGTGCCCGACCATCACCCCGGCCCTGCTAGAGGTGCTGACCCAGCTGGAGCCAGTCCCGGCCTGCATCCAGAACAGCCGCTACGACATCCTGGCGTACAACCGCACGTACGCCCGGCTGATGATGCGCGACCTCGACGCCGTACCGCCCGAGGACCGCAACTGCATGGTCCTCGTCTACACCCACCCGGAGTGGCGCGAGTCGATCGTGCTCCTGGACGAGACCATGCGCATGATGGCGGCCAAGCTGCGCGGCTCGATGGCCGGCCATCTCGGCGAGCCCGCCTGGAAGATGCTGGTCAAGCGGCTGCGGACGGAGTCGGCGGAGTTCCGTGAGATCTGGGAGCGGTACGAGGTGTTCGGCGGCGTGCCCAGCAAGACCAAGCAGTTCCTGAACCCGTACGTCGGGCCGCTCACCCTCGACCACATCGACCTGTGGCTGGCCCCCGACATGGGCGCGCGCATGGTGACGTACGCCCCCATGGACGAGCAGAACCGCGAACGCCTGAGGAAGCTGCACGAGATCGCGCTGCGGGCGGAGACGGAAGCCGCCTAGCCCGACAGGGCCTGGAGCGAACACGCCTGGGCCGACAGGGTCTGAAGCGAACACGCCTGGAGCGCGCCTAGGCCCGGACGCCCACCGTGTCCCGGACCTCCGCCGACTCCAGCTGCCGTGCCGTCCGCTCGGCCGTCCCGCGTGCCCAGCGTCCGCTGGTCAGCGCGCCCAGGACGAGCACGGCCAGACCGCAGCCGGCGAGGATCCACCAGCCGGGGCGGGCGGCCGTCACGAACGTCTCCCGGTACGCCGAGGCCTGGATGCCGGAGGCGAGGACCGCGCCGACCACGGCGACACCGAGGGTGCCGCCGATCTGGCGGCTGGTGGAGGCGACGGCGGCCGCGACCCCGGCCTGGGTGCGGGGCATGCCGGAGACGGCGGTGTTGGTGATGGGGGCGTTCACGAAGCCGAAGCCGAGGCCGAAGAGGACGTACCCGATGACGAGCGTGACGTTCGACGTCTCGCCTTCGAACGCGGCGAAGAGAATCCCGCTCGCGGTCATCGAGACCCCCGCGATCAGCAGGGGCAGCCGCGGCCCCCGGTTGCCGACCAGCCGCCCCGAGATCGGCGCGCACACGAAGCACATGACCGCCATGGGCAGCATCCACAGGCCCGCGTGCAGCGCGTCCAGACCGCGCACGTTCTGCAGATAGAGCGTCGAGAGGAACAGGAACCCGCTGAGCGCGGCGAACGCGCTGATGGCGACGACCGTGGCCCCGCTGAACGGCGCCGAACGGAAGAAGCGCAGGTCGATGAGGGGTTCGGCGCGCCGGGGCTCGTACCACAGCAGGCCGAGCAGCGCGGCGACGGCGATCGTGCCGAAGGCGAGGGTCTGGGGGGCGCCGGAACTGGGCGCCTCGATGATCGCGTACGTCAGGGAGCCGAGCAGCGCGATGACGAGGAGCTGTCCGACCGGGTCGGGCCGGCGGGCCTTGGGGGCGCGGGACTCGGGGACGTAACGCCAGGTGAGCAGGAGCGCGGCGAGGCCGACCGGGAGGTTGATCCAGAAGATCGACCGCCAGCCGACCGAGTCCACGAGCAGGCCGCCGACGATCGGCCCCGCGGCCATCGATATGCCGACCACGCCACCCCAGGCACCGATCGCGCGGGCGCGCTCGCGCGGGTCCGTGAAGGTGTTGGTGATGATCGACATCGCGACCGGGTTCAGCATCGAGCCACCGACCGCCTGCACCATGCGGAAGGCGACGAGCGAGTCCAGGTTCGGAGCGACGGAGCACAGGACCGAGCCGAGGGTGAAGATCACCAGGCCCGCCTTGAAGACCCGGCGGCGGCCGATGCGGTCGGCGGTCGAGCCCGCGAGCATCAACAGCGACGCCAGGACCAGCGTGTACGCGTCGATGGTCCACTGGAGGCCGGCCACGCTCGCGTGCAGTTCCTTCTGCATCGAGGGGAGGGCGACGTTCAGGACCGTGTTGTCGAGGCTCACGATCAGCAGGCTCATGCAGCAGATCGCGAGGACGAGAAGCCGGTGGCGGGGACTGAGCTCGGGCATTCCTCCAGCCTACGCCCATGTCGATAGTGCGTCTAACTAATGACCCTCCCCTGACCCTCCCCTGACCCTCCCTGACCCTCCCTGACCTTCCCTGACCATCCCCTGACCCACCTCTGTTGCGCACCGCACTCGTTCATGACGGTCACCACAGTCATCGCACCCGTCCGCGTACGCGACAATGGGGGAATGTCCACGACCGCCCTCGCCCCCGCCACCCCGCTGTCGATCGGCCCCCACACCGTCCAGCCGCCCGTCGTCCTCGCCCCCATGGCCGGGATCACGAACGCGCCGTTCCGCACGCTGTGCCGCGAGTTCAGCGGCGGCAAGGGCCTGTTCGTCAGCGAGATGATCACCACGCGGGCGCTGGTCGAGCGCAACGAGAAGACCATGCAGCTGATCCGCTTCGACGCGACCGAGAAGCCGCGCTCGATCCAGCTGTACGGCGTGGACCCGGCGACCGTCGGCAAGGCCGTCCGCATGATCGCGGAGGAGGGCCTCGCCGACCACATCGACCTGAACTTCGGCTGCCCGGTCCCGAAGGTCACCCGCAAGGGCGGCGGCTCCGCCCTCCCGTACAAGCGCAACCTCCTGCGGGCGATCCTGCGCGAGGCCGTCAGCGGGGCGGGCGACCTCCCGGTGACGATGAAGATGCGCAAGGGCATCGACGACGACCACATCACGTTCCTCGACGCCGGACGGATCGCCGTCGAGGAAGGCGTCACCGCCATCGCCCTGCACGGCCGCACCGCCGCCCAGCACTACGGCGGCACGGCCGACTGGGACGCCATCGCGCGCCTCAAGGAGCACGTGCCGGAGATCCCCGTCCTCGGCAACGGCGACATCTGGTCGGCGGAGGACGCGCTGCGGATGGTGCGCGAGACCGGCTGCGACGGGGTCGTGGTCGGGCGCGGCTGCCTCGGCAGGCCGTGGCTGTTCGGCGACCTGGTGGCCGCCTTCGAGGGGCGCCAGGACGACTTCGCCCGCCCGACCCTGCGCGAGGTCGCGGCCGTCATGGTCCGCCACGCCACCCTGCTCGGCGAGTGGATCGGCGACGAGGCGCGCGGCGTCATCGACTTCCGCAAGCACGTGGCCTGGTACCTGAAGGGCTTCGCGGTCGGCTCCGAAATGCGCAAGCGGCTCGCGATCACGTCCTCCCTCGCCGAACTCTCCGACGGCCTCGCCGAGTTGGACCTCGACCAGCCCTGGCCGACGGGCGCGGACGGCCCGCGCGGCCGCACGTCCGGCAACAACCGGGTCGTCCTGCCGGACGGCTGGCTCAAGGACCCCTACGACTGCGCGGGCATCAGCGAGGACGCGGAGCTGGACACGTCCGGGGGCTGACTCTCCTGTCGGGGGCTCCCTCGAGCGCCCCGAAAGGGGCGCGGGGAACTGCGCGACCAGCCCCCAAGGCCCCGCACCCGACTTCCGGCCTCAAGCGCCCCCGACCGCCGTGAGCAGCGCGAGCGGTGCCGCCGCCGAACGGGACTCCCGTACGCACGCATGCGGATAAGGCACCGGCTCCCCGTGAGTCTCGCGGCCGTACCCCGCGAGGACCTCCGGCAGACGGTGGCCGGCGACCGTGGCGGCGTCGACGAGCGCGTGGGCGACCGTCCGGGCCTCGTCGTGCAGGCCGTAGCGGGCCAGCCCCAGCGTGATCAGCGCGTTGTCGTGCGGCCAGACCGAACCGCGGTGGTACGACAACGGGTGGTACGCCGGCTGGCCGGCCGCCAGGGTGCGCACACCCCAGCCGGAGAAGAAGTCCGGCTCCAGCAGGCGGCGGCCGACCAGTTCGCCGTACTCCTTGTCGAGCAGCCCCGACCACAGCAGGTGCCCGGCGTCCGAGGCGAGGGCGTCGACCTGACGCCCGTCACCGTCCAACGCCAGCGCGGGGAAGGCGTGTTCACTCATCCAGAAGTCCCGCTGGAAACGGTCACGGAGGTCGCCCGCCGCCTGTTCGAGCAGAGCGGCGTAGACCTCGTCGCCCCAGACCGTACGGGCCAGGTGGGCGGTGCGGCGCAGCGCGTCGTACGCGTATCCCTGCGCGCCCGCGGCCATCACCGGCCCACTGGGGCGGCTCCCGTCGGCGGAGCAGATCGCGCCGGGGGAGTCCTTCCAGTTCTGGTTGGCGAGGCCGCCGCCGTCCGCGCGGTAGACGAGATAGCCGACGGAGGTCAGACCGCCGTGGTCCAGCATCCAGCCGATCGCCGCCCGGGCGTTCGCCTCCAGCCGCCGGGCCAGGGCCGGGTCACCCGTCTGCTCGGTGTACGCGCCGAGCAGCACCAGGAACAGCGGCGTCGCGTCCACCGATCCGTAGTACCGCCCGTACGGCACCTGCCCGAAGTGCGCCAGCTCACCGTGCCGCACCTCGTGCACGATCTTGCCGGGCTGGGCCACCGCACCCGCCCCCACCTCGACCGCCTGCGTCGCGGCGAGCGCGGGCAGGGTGGCGGCGGCGAGCTCGGGGCGGTAGGGGAGCGCGAACAGGGAGGTCAGCAGGGCGTCGCGGCCCAGGAGCGTGAGGAACCACGGCACTCCGGCCGCCGGCACCCGCAGCTCCTCGCCGTCCGGGCCCGTCGCCGGGACCTGGAGCACCGCGAGATCGGACAGCCCGCGCGCACAGGCCGCGGCCAGCTCCGGCCAGCCGGTCGGGAAGGGCACGCCGTCCGCGAACTCGCCTTCCAGCGCGAGGATTCGTTCATTCGCCGCGGAGGGTGAGGCGGGCACCTCCGGGTCCTTCAGCGCCCCGTGCGGGCGGGCCGCCACGCGCAGCGCCAGCTCCGCCGAGGCGTGCGGTTCGAGGTCCAGGGTCCATACGAGGCGACGGGCGCCGGTGCCGGTCTCCTCGACCCCGTCCGGCGGCGGCTCGGAGGTGACCGTCGTACAGGACCGCCACTCCCCGCGCTGGTAGCTGAACTCCACCCCGTCATCGAGGACCTGACGCCCTCGTACGGCGCCGATCTTGGCGTACGTACGGTGGTCGGAGCGCAGCTCGAACTGGTCGGTGAAGTCGGCGTCCACGGTGAGCGCGATGCGCACCGTCGTGGGCGACGGGCGGTTGCTGGTGACGCGCAGCGCCTCCACGAACGCGCCGTCGGTGACGGCCTGTTCACGGAAGAGCGTGTACGCGGGCGGTTCGTTGCGCCCGCCGCGCGGGACGAGTACACAGCGCGCCGTGTCGCCGTCCGCGACCGGCGTCAGCGCCTCGGGCACCGCGCCGTCGACGGTCAGCTGCCAGCGGCTGAGGTGCCGGGCGTCCCGTACGAATAACCCGTCCGGGGAGCTGCCGCTGCGCACCCCGCTGATGTCCCCGCCGTCGCCCACGGCGGCGAACGTCCCACCGTGCACGAGCAGATGATGCCGGTCCGTCATCCCCGGTCCCCTCCCTTGGCGCCCGTCTCGAAAGAACTGTGTGGCGTGTGTGGCGTGTGTGATGCGTGCGATGTGTGTGGCGGCGTGCCCTGTGCCTTGTCGAACGCGCGGTGCCCCGGATGGGACACGACTTGCGTCGACCGATCTGCCTGGTCGGCTCGCGCGGGCTCGTGCAGGAGGTCCAGCGTCAGCGCGGCCGTCCAGCTGAAGCCGAGCGCGCCGCAGGCCTCGCCGGTGTACGGATCCACGTACTCCGCGAACCCGGACGAGTCGGCCGTCTCCAGCAGCGCCGCCCGCAACTCCTCCGCGCGCCCGTGCTCCCCGTGCAGCCGCAGCCCGCGCTCCAGCAGCCAGTTCGTGTTGAACCACGCCGGGCCGCGCCAGTAGCGGTGCGGGTCGAAGGCGTGCCCGGTCAGGTCGTAACTCGGCGCCAGGCGGGCGAGCCCGCCGAGCCCGAAGTGCGGGCCGCCCGCCGTGCGGACCAGGGTGGCGGCGATGTCGCGGGGGAGCGCGGGGAGGATGAGCGGGAGCAGTCCGGCCACGCTGCGCTCGGGGATGAGCGCACCGTCGCGAGAGCGCTGCTCCGAAGCGTGAGCACCGCTCTGGCGGGAGCGCCGCTCCGAAGCGAGAGCACTGCTCTCGGCAGAACACTGCTCCGGTGCGAGAGCACCGCTCCGAGAGCCCCGCTCCGACCCGTGAGCACCGCTCTCGGAAGAGCGCCGCTCCGAGGCGTGAGCACCGCTCTCAGGAGAGCGCCGCTCCGAACTGAGAGCGCTGCTCACGCCCCCGTCGCCCCCATCCCCGCCATACACATCCCGGCAGAAGAACATCCCCTCCGCCGGGTCCCACAGGCGCTCCACCAGCGCCGCCGTCAACCGTTCCGCGCGGGCGTGCCGCGCCGTCCCCGCCGCGCCCAGTTCCTGCGCGATCGCGGCGAGCGCGTGCTCGGAGGCGATCAGCAGCGCGTTGAACGCCGGGTCCTCGACGGCGAACTCGCCGGCGCCGTCGGCGTACCCGCCGTCCCGGTAGTCCGTCGCGAGTCGCACGTACCGGCCGTAGTCGAGGTCCGTCGGCCGGTCCTCCGCGGACCCGTGGTCGAGGTCGGCGCGGCGGAAGGAGCGCGGCGCGGCCGGGGTGACGCGGCTGAGCGGGGCGTCCCAGCACGGGCTGTTGTCCATGCCCTGCTCCCACGGGTGGACCACGGAGGCGAGCCCGCCGCCGCCCAGGTCCCGCCGGTGCAGCAGATAGCGGTGCCAGGCGGCCAGCCGGGGATACATCCGGGAGAGGAAGGAACGCGACCGGGACAGACCCGGGTCGGCCTGGTGCACCAGCCAGGCGGCGAGCGCGTGCACCGGTGGCTGCACGACGCCCGACGTCTGTACGGTGCGCGGGGCGCCCGCAGCGCGCCCCGCGGTCGAGGAGCGCCAGAAGTCGGGGCTCGGGAAGTAGGCGTCGAGCGGGACGGAGGGGTTGAACACGATGTGCGGAATACGGCCGTCACCCCATTGGGCGCCGAGCAGCGTCTCCAGTTCCGTCTGTGCCCTCAAGGGGGACAGGTGGCGCAGGCCGATCGCGATGAAGGCGGAGTCCCAGGACCACTGGTGCGGATACAGGCCGTGCGAGGGAACCGTGGACGTTCCCGTCCAGTTGCCTTCGAGTACCCGGGCGGCCCTGAGGTGCAGCGACCCGGCGGGC
Source organism: Streptomyces olivochromogenes (assembly GCF_001514115.1). GTDB lineage: Bacteria > Actinomycetota > Actinomycetes > Streptomycetales > Streptomycetaceae > Streptomyces > Streptomyces olivochromogenes. The sequence goes on along the minus strand of NZ_KQ948456.1, from coordinate 162,118 downwards.
CGGTCGGGATCGTATACGTGCGCACCGGAGTGGGTGATCTCGTGCGAACCGGGCGGAGCGGGGGAACCCGAGGTGCGCGCGGGGACGGTGGTCCCCGTGCGGCGGATGGTGAGTTGGGTTGTGCTGTCCACTCAGGTCTCCCCGAAGACGTCCGGCCGATCGGTTCGGCACTAGCTACCGTAGGGTTACGTCTATTTAACACGCAAAACTCAATATGTAATGCAGAGTTGGTGAACGCAAGGGGTTGGGCATGACAGGCATGGCGGGGATGGCAGGAAGGGCGGCGAAGGCCATGAGGGCCGGGCATCAGGCAAGCGCCGGGGAACTGCTCGAACTGGTGCGCAGCGGGCGTGCCACGACGCGCGGCGCGCTGCAGCAGGCCACCGGTCTGTCGCGGGCCACCGTCGGCCAGCGCCTCGACCGGCTCTTCCGCGCGGGCTGGCTGCGCGAGGGCGCGGGCGGCCCGGTGGACTCCCCCCAGGGCGGCCGACCCTCGATCACCCTCGAGTTCGACGACGAACACGCCGTAGTCCTGGCCGCCGACCTCGACACCCGGCACGGCCGGGCCGCCGTCGTCTCGCTGAGCGGCGAGATCCAGGCCGAGCACCACGGAAGCCTGCGCATCGAGGACGGCCCGGACGCCGTGCTGGGCGAACTCGGCCGCTGGTTCGCCGAACTGCTGGAGAAGGCCGGGCAGCGCGCGGACGCGGTGTGCGGGATCGGGATCGCGGTGCCGGGCCCGGTCGACACCGACACCGGCAAGGTGGTGCAGCCGCCGATCATGCCCGGCTGGGACGGCTACGACATACGCGGGCGTCTGGGACGTGCCTTCGCCGAGCACGCCGGCATCAACAGCGCTGGTGGTGAGGGTGGCGCGGGTGGCGCCACGGGCGCCGGGGGCATGAGGAGCGGCGCCCGGATCCCCGTACTCGTCGACAACGACGCCAACCTGATGGCGTACGGGGAACAGCGCACCGGCTATCCGGACTGTTCGGCGTTCGCCCTGGTCAAGGTCTCCACCGGTATCGGTGCGGGCATGGTCGTCGGCGGCTCCATCTACCGGGGCGTCGACGGGGGTGCCGGGGACATCGGGCACATCCGGGTGGGCGCGGACGCGCTGTGCCGGTGTGGTTCGTACGGCTGTCTGGCCGCCGTCGCGAGCGGTGGCGCGGTGGCGCGCAGACTCGCCGAGTCCGGTGTCCCGGCCACCTCCGGATCGGATGTGCGCGATCTGCTGACGGCCGGGCACCCGGAGGCGATGGCGCTCGCGCGGGAGGCGGGGCGCCAGGTCGGGGACGTACTCGCGACCGTGGTGACCCTGCTGAATCCGGGTGTGCTGATGATCGCCGGGGATCTGGCCGGAACCCCGTTCCTCACGGGTGTGCGCGAGCTGCTGTACCAGCGGGCGCTGCCGCGTTCGACCGCTCATCTGGACGTGGTGACCTCGCGGCTCGGGGAGCGGGCGGGGCTGGTGGGGGCCGGTGCGCTGGTTGTGGAGTACCTGTACGCGCCGGAGCGGGTGGAGGAACGGCTGGCGGCGCTGGGTGTGTGACGCCTGGGTGACGCGTATGGGTGGCGGGGCGTGTGACATCCGTGTGTCGCGTTCGCGTCGCGTCCACATCGTGGTCCGCATGATGAAATTCGGGCCGTCTTCGCTGCGTGATTCTCGCCACCCTTGATAGGGGTGGCGCTCAGATGAGCGGATCTTGAGCGACTGCACTTCCCTAAGGGGTGGCACTCAGTGCCACCCCTTGATCGTTCATCGATTAAACTCAGACGTGTCACCGACCGCTCATCTGAGCGTATACTTCTCTCTGAGGGCATCTATTCGTTCAAGAAGTGAAAACATCGCCCCGTGACCGCTTGCCAAGGCTTGACTTTCAATCGAGTGGCGGACGGGTGGTTACAGGCTCATGACGTGCAAGTAGACGTACCCAGACGCCTTCGATCTGGGTATGTTCCTCGCCGTCAGGGCAGCCACCGCGACGTCGAGGAGTCGAGACTCGTGTCGGAAAACAAAGATCCCCATGTAGCCGAGAGCGGCGACAACGGCGTTGAGGGAACGAAGTTCGTTTACGACTTCACCGAAGGCAACAGGGACCTCAAGGACCTCCTCGGTGGCAAGGGTGCGAACCTCGCCGAGATGACCAACCTGGGCCTTCCCGTCCCTCCGGGCTTCACCATCACCACCGAGGCGTGCAAGACCTACCTCGGCAGCGGCGAGGAGCCGGCGGCACTGCGTGACGAGGTGAGCGCGCACCTCGAGGCCCTCGAAGCGGCGATGGGCAAGAAGCTCGGCCAGGCCGACGACCCTCTCCTCGTATCCGTCCGTTCCGGGGCGAAGTTCTCCATGCCGGGCATGATGGACACCGTGCTGAACATCGGCCTCTCCGACAAGTCGGTCCAGGGCCTCGCCAAGCAGGCCGGCGACGACCGCTTCGCGTGGGACTCGTACCGCCGCCTCATCCAGATGTTCGGCAAGACGGTCCTCGGTGTCGACGGCGAGCTCTTCGAGGACGCCCTGGACGCGGCGAAGACGGCCAAGAAGGTCACGGTCGACACGGAACTGGAGGCCGCGGACCTCAAGAAGCTGGTCACCAAGTTCAAGAGGATCGTCAAGACCGAGGCCGGCCGGGACTTCCCGCAGGACCCGCGCGAGCAGATGGACCTCGCGATCCACGCGGTCTTCGACTCCTGGAACACCGACCGCGCCAAGCTCTACCGCCGCCAGGAGCGCATCCCGCACGACCTCGGCACCGCGGTCAACGTCTGTTCGATGGTCTTCGGCAACCTCGGCCCCGACTCGGGCACGGGTGTGGCGTTCACGCGCGACCCCGCATCCGGCCACCAGGGCGTGTACGGCGACTACCTCCAGAACGCCCAGGGCGAGGACGTGGTCGCGGGCATCCGCAACACGGTCCCGCTCGCCGAGCTGGAGACGATCGACAAGAAGTCGTACGACCAGCTGATGCAGATCATGGAGACCCTGGAGAACCACTACAAGGATCTCTGCGACATCGAGTTCACCATCGAGCGCGGCCAGCTGTGGATGCTCCAGACCCGCGTCGGCAAGCGCACGGCAGGTGCGGCCTTCCGTATCGCCACGCAGCTGGTGGACCAGGGCCTGATCGACGAGGCGGAGGCCCTCCAGCGGGTGACGGGCGCCCAGCTCGCGCAGCTGATGTTCCCGCGCTTCGACGACCAGGCGAAGGTCGACCAGATCGGCCGGGGCATCGCGGCCTCGCCGGGCGCGGCGGTCGGCAAGGCGGTCTTCGACTCGTACACCGCGATCAAGTGGTCGCGTTCGGGCGAGAAGGTCATCCTGATCCGCCGTGAGACCAACCCCGACGACCTGGACGGCATGATCGCGGCCGAGGGCATCCTGACCTCGCGCGGCGGCAAGACCTCGCACGCCGCCGTCGTGGCGCGCGGCATGGGCAAGACGTGCGTGTGCGGCGCGGAGGAGCTCGAGGTCGACACCAAGCGGCGCCGGATGACGGCCCCGGGCGGAGTGGTCATCGAGGAGGGTGACGTCGTCTCGATCGACGGCTCGACGGGCAAGGTCTACCTGGGAGAGGTCCCGGTCGTGCCCTCCCCGGTCGTCGAGTACTTCGAGGGCCGGATGCACGCGGGCGCCGACGACGCGGACGAGCTGGTCGCGGCCGTCCACCGGATCATGGCGTACGCGGACCGGGTCCGCCGCCTGCGCGTGCGCGCCAACGCGGACAACGCGGAGGACGCCCTCCGCGCCCGCCGCTTCGGCGCGCAGGGCATCGGCCTGTGCCGCACCGAGCACATGTTCCTCGGCGACCGGCGCGAACTGGTCGAGCGTCTGATCCTGGCCGACACGGAGGCGGAGCGCGAGGACTCCCTCAAGGAGCTCCTGCCCCTCCAGAAGCGGGACTTCGTCGAACTCTTCGAGGCGATGGACGGCCTCCCGGTGACGATCCGTCTCCTGGACCCGCCGCTGCACGAGTTCCTGCCGGACGTGACCGAACTGTCCGTACGGGTGGCACTGGCCGAGTCGCGCGGCGACGCCAACGAGAACGACCTGCGCCTGCTCCAGGCCGTGCACCGCCTGCACGAGCAGAACCCGATGCTGGGTCTGCGCGGCGTACGTCTCGGCCTGGTCATCCCCGGCCTGTTCACCATGCAGGTACGGGCGATCGCGGAGGCGGCGGCCGAGCGCAAGAACGCCAAGGGCGACCCGCGGGCCGAGATCATGATCCCCCTCGTCGGTACGGTCCAGGAGCTGGAGATCGTCCGTGAGGAGGCAGACCAGGTCATCGCGGAGGTGCAGGCGGCCGCCGGCACGAACCTCAGGCTCGCCATCGGCACGATGATCGAACTCCCGCGGGCCGCCCTGACCGCCGGTCAGATCGCCGAGGCCGCCGAGTTCTTCTCCTTCGGTACGAACGACCTCACGCAGACCGTCTGGGGCTTCTCCCGGGACGACGTGGAGGCGAGCTTCTTCACCGCGTACCTGGAGAAGGGGATCTTCGGCGTCTCCCCCTTCGAGACCATCGACAAGGACGGTGTGGGTTCCCTGGTGAAGTCGGCCGTGGAGGCCGGCCGCGCCACCCGCCCCGACCTCAAGCTCGGTGTCTGCGGCGAACACGGCGGCGACCCCGAGTCCGTCCACTTCTTCCACGAGGTGGGACTGGACTACGTGTCCTGCTCCCCCTTCCGGATCCCGGTGGCACGCCTGGAGGCGGGCCGCGCGGCGTCGACGGCGAAGGGCAGCGACCACCGCTAGCCTGCCGGAACTCCGGAGCCGCCGACGGTCAACCCTGACCCTCACCGACGGCCGACGGCTCCGGCGTACGAAAGAAACGGGGCGGCACCTTGTGCGGAGGTGCCGCCCCGTCGTGCATCATCTGCGGAGACCGTCAAGCTACTGCGGAGACCGTCAAGCTACGCCGCTGACCAGGCGAGTTGGCGTTTGCCGGCGTTGGCTGCCGTTGAACCCGCGCGAAGCTGTTGCGCCCTCGTTGTGCCCTCCGGGTGGGGTTGGGTTCCGTCACGGGCGGACCGGCCGGTGGCGGAGCCCTCGCCCGGCGGTTGTTTGCGGGAGAGCGAGCGCGCTGAGCTGGAGCGGCTGCGGGCCGAGGCCGGGGAGAAGGACAAGCGCATCCGCGAGCGGCATGCCTGACCTGCGGCCCCGGATGGCGACGGGTCAGGGCCGATGGCAGCCTGGATGGCAACACCGTTCGTGTTCGCAGGAGGTGGAGTATCCGTGCAAAGCCACATGTCGCGCACCGGAAAACTGCTGAGCACCGCCGCGGCCGCCGCCCTGTCGGCCACGCTCTTCCCTGTCGTGGCGGCCCCGCCCGCGGCGGCCGTGACCTGCGACCAGGCCGCCGCCAACCGGGCCCCGACTGCCGGGACGATCACCCAGGCGAGGGCTGCCGTGATGTGCCTGATCAACGCGCAGCGCACACAGCGCGGGCTGCCTTCCCTCACCATTAGCCAGGCCCTGACGAACGCGGCCCAGCAGCATGCCGTCGCGGCCGTCCAGCTGAAGTGGTGGGGACCGGGCAAGGACCCGCACCGCAACCCCCAAACCGGCTCGACACCGCAGAGCCGCATCCAGGCGGCCGGATACTGTCCCAACCCCCGCTCGTGGGAGTTCAACGAGATCACGTACACCGGGTGGGGCGGATCGGGAACTCCGCAGGCCGCCGTCAACTGGTGGATGAACAGCCCCGCCCACCGCGCCATCATCCTCAAGCCGTCGCTGCGCGAGATAGGCCCGTGGGCCCAGCCCGGCTCGGCGGACCGGGCCGGGGCCTCGTCGCCCGGCGCCGGCACCTACGTCGTGACGTTCGGACGCTGCCAGCGGTGAATCCCCCATCGAGGTCTCTCGCGTGTGCAGGACCGCGCCAGTTGACGGGGGCAGTCGCGACAACCGGGGCGGCATTCGCCACGGAGGTGCCGCCCCGTCTTCACTCAGGCCGGGGCCCTCGTCCACGACGCACCTTCACCGTCATCGCCTCGGCGGAGTCCCTGTTCACCGCGGCCGTGATGGTGGCGACGGGTTCGAGGCCGTAGGTGCGGGCCTGATCCAACCGAGGCGCAGGACAGGCGCCGGCGCTGACCCGCCGCATCCTCGGCGTGGAAGAAGCACCGACGGCCGAGCGCGGTAGTTCAGCGAAGCCTGCGTGCGCTGTCCCGTCCTGATCGGCGCCGGTTCGCGCCTCTCGTGCTTCCGGATCACCTGATGGGATGGCGATTCGTAGGCAGAAGGTTTCAGCGCGTTACTGATCCATTACCTTCTGTAACTCCTGGGGGCCGGTGGGGTCTTCGGGAGACAGAGGAGTGACGGATGAAGACGGCGATGGTTGGCGTGGTGGCGGCGGGAGTCTTCCTCGCGGGGGCAGGGGCGGCGATCGCGGAATCGTGGCACTACATGCCCGATCTTCAGGCGCCGGGAGTCGTTTTCCACCAGGGCCACTATCGGTTCAACCCGCCAGGGCAGAACCATGGTTCCTTCGAGTGGTCGGGATACCTCAAGGATGGCTCGCCCCGCGACGGCCACAACATCTACGTGCGGGTCCGGGTTGAAGGCCGCGATGGGGTCGAGTACCACGGAAAGCAGGGGCAGTCGGTGTTCCTGCACAAGTCCAACTGGGAGGCATCCCAGCGCTACACGGACGATGCCTATGTCCGGGCCTGTGTTGATCGCGGAGCTGTTTTGCTGGACGCCTGTTCCGCCGAGGTGCACTTCCGCAAGGGCTGAGCGGTTCCACCGGTGACCAGGACTCGGGTGCAGGCCCGGGTCCGCTTCCCTTCGGGAGTACAGATCAACACGTCAGAAGTCCTCACCGCCAAGGGGATCGACCTCTACTACGGCCCGGCGCACGCTGTTAAGGGCGCATCCATTGCGCTCCATCGGGGCGAGGTAGTGGCGATTATGGGCCAGAGTGGTTCAGGTAAGTCCTCTCTGCTGTATGCCCTTGCAGGCGTTCTGCCCGTCGCAAGCGGTGAAGTCCACTTCGAGGGCCGCCCGTTGGCCGCACTCGACGATGAGGAACTCAGCGCCTTGCGCCGAGATCGCTTCGGGTTTGTTTTCCAGTACGGAGAGCTCCTGCCCGAGCTGACCGTGGAGGAGAACACAGCTCTGCCGCTACGGCTGGCAGGGCAGCGCAAGGCTCCGGCGCTTGCTGCTGCCGGGGAGGTACTGGGGCGTTTGGGCCTCGCGGATCTGAAGGAACGACGTCCTTCGCAAGTGTCCGGTGGACAGAACCAGCGCGTTGCCGTCGCTCGCGCTCTCGTGCACAGACCCGCAGTGGTCTTTGCCGATGAGCCAACAGGGTCGCTGGACAGCGCCAATGCGGCCACAGTGCTCAAGGAGTTTCTCGCGCTGGCCCGTTCGCGGGGCACGGCAGTCGTGCTCGTCACGCACGACGCGAAGGTCGCTGCACAGGCGGACAAGCGCTTCTCGATGCTTGATGGTGAGCTCACCCCGCAAGTACAGGGGGAGTTGTGAAGGAACTCCTCTTGGGGTTGAGACTGCTGCTCGGCAGCGGACGCGGCAATCGTGTGCGCTTCGTCCTTATGACGGTCGGCGGCTCACTGGGCGTGTGCTGTCTGGCCATCGTGATGGCGATTCCAGGGATCCTCGCCGCGCAGGATGGGCGCATTGTCGGCAGACAGTCAGTCAGTCCCACTGTTCAATCCAACGGCGTCATCGCCGACGGCTACCCCCTGACCCTCGACCGCACAGATCCCTACGGCTCAACACCCCTCACCCGCGTCTTCACAGCGCGTGGTACCAGGTCTGTCGAGCCGCCCCCGGGACTCCCCTCGTTCCCCAGGGTCGGTGAAGTGTTCGTCTCGCCGCAGCTGCACGAACTGCGCCAGCACAACCCGGCGTTGGCCCAGCTGGTCCCTGGTGAGGAAGTCGGGTTGATCGGTGCCGAGGGACTGGCCCGCCCCGATGAACTCGTCGCGTACGTAGGCATGAGCCGTGCAGAACTCTCCGGCGGCAGCCCTGTGGAGCGGTTCGGCGAGCGCTACGGGCCACCCCCTACGTTGGATCCGACGACCCTCGGCATCCTGCGGTTCGCACTGTCGGCGGTCGTGCTGCTCCCGCTCGCCGTCTTCCTCTCGGTCTGCGCACGCCTCTCCGCGGCCGACCGGGCACGCAGGCTGGCCGCGCTACGCCTGCTGGGGTTGAGCAAGAAGGGGACTCAGCGGGTGAACGCCGCCGAGACCGTCGCCGCCGCCGGGCTGGGCGCGATCCTCGGACTCGGCGAGTACTGGGCCGTGAACCAACTCGCCTCACGAGTCGGTCTGCCGGGGTTCACGTGGTACCCGGCCGATGGCGCGCTGACCTTCCAGACCCTCGTGGTGTGTCTCGTCGGATGCCCGACACTCGCCTGGTACGTGGGTCGCGCCAGTGCGGGGAAGGCCGCTGCCAATCCCCTGGCCGTCCGGCGCGGCGCGGTGGAGAAGCCGCCCTCGAAATGGGTCTTCCTGCCGTTGATCGCAGGTCTGGGAGTCATCACGGGCTACTGCGTCGCGGGCGCGACCGGCCATGCCCCCACAAGCACCACCGTGTCCTCGTTGCTCATGCCGCTGGCCATCATCCTGGCCGGTGTCGGGCTCGCGCTCTCGCTTCCGTCGCTGTCCCGATTCCTCGCGCAACGGATGGCGCGCTCCACCCGGTCACTCTCCCTCGGGCTCGCGATGCGGCGCAACGAGGCCGAGCCGGGCGGTGCGATCCGGGTGGCCACCGGGCTTGTACTGCTGGTCTTCGCGGCTTCCCTCGCACAGGGGGTCGTCATTGAACTGAACGGGGTCGCCAAGAGCGTCTTGGCCGTACAGACGTACGAGATCTCGTACGGAGAGCTCAGTGGGTCCCAGCGACGGGCCGTCGAGGCGGTGCCGGGGCTCCGCGCACATGTCGTCACCCTGAGGTCGGACTCCGCCGACGGGGGAGCGGCTCCCAGCCCTGAGGCCGTGGTGGCGACGTGCGGTCAACTGCGCAAGGCGGTGCCGTGGGTCAAGGGGTGCGTGGACGGGCGGCCCATGAGGCTGTGGGATGCCACGCAACCTGAGGAGAATGCCGAGGCGGGCGGCAGTGCCGTCTTCAGGCTGAAGGTGGGACAGCATTCTCGTGACCTGAAGCTCACTGTGCCGCAGCAGACCATCCGGTACAGCGACCATGAGGGCATCCACGTCCTGCCGAGCGGAGCGATCCTGGTTCCCCCAGCCGCACTGCCGCCGAACGCACGCCTGGAGAGCGCCACCCTCACACTCGTCAGCGGTCCGTCCGAGAAGACCGTCCGCACCGTCCTCGACGGCATTGGCGGCATCGCCCCCATGGCGGGTGTCACCACTCCGGGACTGATCGTCGACTCCTTCCAACGGGTCACCATCGTCAGGACCCTCCTGGCCGTAGGCATGATCCTCGGCCTGATCATCGGCGTAGCCGCCTACCTCGTCGCTGCCACCGATCGGGCCGTCGAGCGGCGGCCGCAGGTTACTGCGTTGGCCTTGTTGGGGGCGCGGGCGCGGACGTTGCGGGCTGTGCAGGTGGTGCAGGTGGTGTTGCCATTGGCTGTGGGGTTGGTGTTGGCCGTGGTGGTGGGGAAGATGGCCGAGTCGAGCTATCTGGTCACCGGGGGTGGGGCCGTCTTCTGGGACGGAGGCGGGGTTCCGCTGCTGCTCGCGTGTGCACTCGGGGTGCTGGTCGTCGCCGCCGTGGGCGCGTTGCCGCTTGTGGGGCGGAGGATTGATCCCGAGTTGATCCGGCGAGACTGAGCGTACGGTGAGTGACGAGCAGTGGTGGAGAGGGGTCTGGGCATGGCCGGGTGGACTGTGAGTGACATCCCTGATCAGCGTGGCCGTACGGCCGTCGTCACCGGGGCCAACAGCGGGATCGGGTTCGTCACGGCACGTGAGCTGGCACGGCGCGGGGCGCGGGTCGTGCTCGCCTGTCGGAGCGAGGCGCGGGGGAGTGAGGCGGGGGACCGGATCACCTCCGAAGTACCCGGCGCGGACGTGGAGTTCGTACGGCTGGACCTCGGCGATCTCGACTCCGTGGCGGAGTTCGCGGCGATGTTCGACCTTGTGTACGGCGAGCGGCTCGACGTGCTGGTCAACAACGCCGGGGTCATGGCCCTGCCGTTCGCACGTACCTCTGATGGGTTCGAGACTCAGTTCGGGGTCAATCACCTGGGGCACTTCGCGCTCACCGGGCTGCTGCTTCCCGCGCTGCTCGCCACCCCGGGCGCCCGCGTCGTGACCGTGTCGAGCATGTTCCACGTGCTCGCCAACATCGACATCCGCGACCTCGACAGCGAGCGCGGCGGGTATCGGCGCTGGGTCGCCTACGGGCGGTCCAAGAGCGCCAATCTTCTGTTCACCCACGAGCTGGCGCGGCGGCTGGCCGGTGTCGGGTCCGATGTCGTCGCTGCCGCCGCTCACCCCGGGTACGCCTCCACGAACCTCCAGACCGCCGGACCGAAGCTCGCGGGGCGCAAGGGCGCCGAGCGGGTCATGGAGATCGGGAACCGGCTCCTCGCGCAGAGCCCGGACGCCGGGGCGCTGCCCACGCTGTACGCCGCCACCGCGCCCGGTGTGCGGCCCGACTCGTTCACCGGACCCTCGTTCGCGATGTGGCGCGGCGCGCCCGCGAGCTCCTGGCGGGCCGGGTGGACGCGCAACGACGCCGTCGGCGAGCGCCTCTGGAGCGCCTCCGAGCAGCTCACCGGCGTGACCTACGACGCTCTGAAGTGACCTGACCTCCCGGTCCGCGTCAGAGGGCGCCTCCGCTGTCCACCACCAGGTCCGTGCCCACGATCGACGCCGCGTCGTCCGACGCCAGGTAGAGGACGGCCGCCGCCACCTCCTCGGTCTTCGACACACGGCCCAGCGGCAGTTCGTGGCGTGCCCGCTCCACCCGCTCGGCCTCCGACTCGCCCGGCCGCAGTGACATCGTGGTGGCGGAGGCGCCGGGGCTGACGACGTTGATCCTGACTCCGTCGGCGATGTGGTCGAGGGCCGCGGCGCGGGACAGTACGGTGACGGCGGCCTTGGCGGCGGCGTAGGCGGCGACGCCCGGGCGGCGGGTGTGCAGGCCGACGGTGGAGGCGAGGTTGACGATCGCGCCGCCGGACGGCTGCGTCCGCATCTGCCGGATCTCCGCCTGAAGGGCGAGGAACACGCCGGTGACGTTGATGTCCAGTTCGGCGTGCCAGTCGGCCTCCGGAAGGTCGGCCAGCGGTGTTCCGCCGTGGAAGACGGCCGCGTTGTTCACCGCCACGTCCAGGGAGCCGAAACGGTCGACGGCCGCCTCGACGAGGGCGTGCACCTCGTCCGAGCGTGACACGTCCGCGGTCACTGCCAGCGCCTTTGCGCCCCGGGCCTCGATCAGCGCGACCGTCTCGTCGAGCGATGCGGCGGTGCGGCCGGCGACGACCACCTGCGCGCCCTCCGCGGCGAACGCCAGGGCGGTGGTCCGGCCTATACCGGATCCGGCGCCCGTGACGAGAGCGGTCTTTCCCGAGAAGCGTGTGGTCATTCCGGATCCCCTTATTTGACCGATCGGTTCATTATGAAGGCGTGCGCAAGCCTTGGAGCGTGGTCTTCAGTCGAGCAGCGTCAGCGCCTGTTCCGCCGCGTCCTGGACCCGGGCCGGGTCCGCGGACGCCTTGCCCACCACCCGTAGGCCCTGCATCAGGACCAGCAGCATGCGGGCGAGGGTGAGCGGGTTGCGGTCGGCGGGCAGTTCGCCCTGGGCCTGCGCGCGGACCAGGGCCGAGTGCAGCAGGGTCTCGAGGTGGTCCCAGTTGTGCTCGACGCGGCGGGCCGCGGCCGTGTCGTGGGGTGCCAGTTCGGCGGCCGTGTTGGTGACGAAGCAGCCGCTCAGGCGCCTTCCCTCGGTCGTCGCCTCGGTCGCGAAGCGGCGTATCACCGCTCGTACGGCGGGCAGTGCGGGGCCCGGCTGGGAGAGCTCCCGCAGGAGCCGCGGATTGCGCGCCTGCTGGTAGCGGTCCAGCGCCTTCAGGTACAGCTCGTGCTTGTTGCCGAAGGTCGCGTAGATGCTGGCGCGGCCGACGCCGAGGTGCTCGACGAGGTCCGTCATGGATGTCGCCTCGTAGCCGCGCCGCCAGAACAGCTCCAGAGCCGACTGCAGCGCGGCGTCCGGGTCGAATTCCTTGGTCCTGGCCATGGGGCGACCGTAGGGCAATCGAGAATGATCGGTCAAGTAAGACCGGGGTTAAGACCGGGGTGACCGGCGGACGTGAGGAGGTCCCGGTCACCCCGGCCGTCAGGAAACGGCTGTCAGGTGATCCGGACCTCGTACGTCGTCACCCGTACCGTCTCGTCGTCCAGGCACCGGCCCGACTCCAGGTCGAACCGTTGCTTCAGCAGGGGCGAGGCCACGAACGGGCGGCCCTGGTGGGAGCCGATCAGGCCGCGGGAGAGGACCGCCGCGCCGCTGAACGGATCGCGGTTGTCGATGGCGTACATCCGGCCCGCGCGGTCGAGGAAGACGGCCGCCTGGCCGCCGTCCGGGAGCAGGGCGGCCACTCCGCGGCCCGGCGTCAGCGCGGACAGGTCGCAGAGTGCCAACCAGGAGTCCGTCAGGCGGAGTTGGACGGTGAGAGTGGTCGTTTCGGGTGCCGGAGTCATCGCTGGGCGCTTCCTTCCAGGGCTTGCGAGGGGCGGCGGCCGATGCTCAGCAGCGGCAGGTCCGGCTTGATCTGGTCGCGCTCGGGGACGAAGCCGACGACGGGGTCGGGGGTGTCCGGGGCGTTCACGAAGGACACGAACCGGGCCAGCTTCTCCGGGTCGTTGATGGTCTCGGCCCACTCGTCGCGGTAGGCGGCGACATGCGCGGCCATGAGCGACTCCAGTTCCTCGCAGATGCCGAGCGAGTCCTCCACGACCACCTCGCGTACGTGGTCCAGGCCGCCCGGAATCCGCTCCAGCCAGGTCGACGTGCGCTCCAGGCGGTCCGCGGTGCGGATGTAGAACATCAGGAACCGGTCGATCAGGCGAACGAGTTCGGCGTCCGAGAGGTCCTGCGCGAACAGGTCCGCGTGGCGCGGAGTGGCGCCGCCGTTGCCGCCGACGTACAGGTTCCAGCCGCCCGCGGTGGCGATCACGCCGAAGTCCTTGGACTGGGCCTCGGCGCACTCACGGGCGCACCCGGAGACCGCCGACTTGAGCTTGTGCGGGGAGCGCAGCCCCCGGTAGCGCAGCTCCAGGTCGATCGCCATGCGGACGGAGTCCTGGACGCCGTAGCGGCACCAGGTCCGGCCGACGCAGGATTTGACCGTGCGCAGGGCCTTTCCGTACGCGTGCCCGGACTCGAAGCCCGCGTCCACCAGCCTCGCCCAGATGAGGGGGAGTTGCTCGACCCGCGCGCCGAACAGGTCGATGCGCTGGCCGCCCGTGATCTTCGTGTAGAGGCCGAAGTCCCGGGCCACCTCGCCGATCACGATCAGCTTCTCCGGGGTGATCTCGCCGCCGGGGACGCGCGGCACGATCGAATACGAGCCGTTCTTCTGGAGGTTGGCGAGGAAGTGGTCGTTGGTGTCCTGGAGGGCCGCCTGCTCGCCGTCCAGGACATAGCCGCTGGCGCCGATGGTCGGGGCGAGGGAGGCGATGATCGAGGCGACGGCCGGCTTGCAGACCTCGCAGCCCTCGCCACCCCGGGCGCCCTCACGGCCGTAGCGGTCCAGCAGGACCTGGAAGGAGGGGATGCGCAGCGCGAGGGCGATCTCGTACAGCTCCTCGCGGGTCTGGGAGAAGCAGCCGCACAGGCCGTGGTCGACCTCGACGCCGCTCGCCGACAGCTCCTCGTTGACGAGCCGGTCGAGGACCTTGACGCAACTACCGCAGCCCGTACCGGCCTTGGTGCACTTCTTGACCTCGGGCACGGTGGTGCAGGAGTGCTCGGTGACCGCGCCGCGGATCGTGCCCTTGGTGACGTTGTGGCAGGAGCAGATGACCGCGGAGTCGGGGAGCGCGGAGGGGCCGAGCGCGACCGGGGCGCCCGCGTCCGCCGGGAGCACCAGCTGCTCGGGGGCGATCGGGGGCACGGAGCCGGTGAAGGCCCGCAGGGTGCCGTACGCCTCCGCGTCGCCGACCAGGATGCCGCCGAGCAGTTCGCCGCCGCGGCCGATGACCAGCTTCTTGTACGTGCCCGAGCGTGAGTCGGAGTAGACGACGTCGAGGCAGTCGGCGGTGGCGCCGTGCGCGTCACCGAAGGACGCGACGTCGACGCCGAGCAGCTTCAGCTTCGTGGACAGGTCGGCGCCCGTGAAGCTGGCCTCGTCCGCGGCGATCGTCGCGGCGGCCGTCTCGGCCATCTCGTAGCCGGGCGCGACCAGGCCGTACACCCGGCCGTCCGAGGCGAGGGCGCACTCGCCGATCGCGAACACCTGCGGGTCCGAGGTGCGGCACTGGTCGTCGACCGTGATGCCGCCGCGCTCGCCGACCGTGAGCCCGGTGTCGCGGGCGAGCTGGTCGCGCGGGCGGACGCCGGCCGAGAACACCACGAGGTCCGTGGGGAGTTCGGAGCCGTCGGAGAGCCTCATCCCGGTCACGGCGCCGTCGCCGCCGGTGACGATCTCCTGGGTGCCCGTGCCCGTGTGCACGCTCAGGCCCATGTCCTGGATGGTGCGCAGGAGCGCCGCGCCGCCGCCCTCGTCGACCTGTACGGGCATCAGACGCGGCGCGAACTCCACGATGTGCGTGGTCAGTCCGAGTCCCTTCAGCGCGCCCGCGGCTTCGAGCCCGAGCAGGCCGCCGCCGACCACCGCGCCGGTCGTCGCCCGCGCCTTCGCGTACTTCTCGATGGCGAGCAGGTCCTCGATGGTGCGGTACACGAAGCAGCCCTCGGCGTCCTTGCCGGGCACCGGTGGGACGAAGGGGTACGAGCCGGTGGCGAGGACCAGGGTGTCGTACGTGAGGACCAGGCCCGAGCGCGCGGTGACCTGCCTGGCCTCCCGGTCGATCGCCTCGGCCGGGTCGCCGAGGTGCAGTTCGATGCCGTGCGTGGTGATGAACTCGGCGTCGGTGAGGGAGAGTTCCTCCGGAGTGCGGCCCGAGAAGTACGAGGTGAGCCGGACGCGGTCGTACGCCGGGCGCGGCTCCTCGCACAGCACGACCACACGGTGCGTGGTGGTCAGGCCGCGTTCGGCGAGCGCTTCGAGGAAGCGCTGGCCGACCATGCCATGGCCGACGAGCACGATGGTGTGCGCGCTGCCGTCGGTGGCGTTCGCCGCCGCCGTCGTCATCGTCGTGTCCGTGGACATTCAGGAGCCTCCGTCGTTGGTGAGCAGGTGGAGCAGCGGGGCGCTGTCCGCGGGGGAGCGGTGCGGTTCCCTTCCGGGCGAGGGCAACGGTGAGTGCGAGCCGGGTCAGGGAGCGGGCGCATTCGAGGTCATGCACCGCAGCCTGCGACGCCGGTGTTACCCGGCCGCATCACGGCTGTTTCCCGGGAGGAACGCTGCCCTCAGCGGGAGCGGCACCCGGTTGTGAGGGTTTGGCGGGGTCGACCGAACCGTTCCCATGGACTGAGCGGGAGTGAGTTTTGTGGCCGGATCTCAGAACATGCCGAACCTCAGAAGACGCTCAGGCTTCGCAAAATCCATGGACGGCACATCTACCTCGTCCATAGGGTCGCGATCATGCCCGAGATATCGCTGACCATCGTCGTTGTGCTCTGCCTCGCCTCCCTCGCGGCGGGCTGGATCGACGCCGTGGTGGGTGGCGGCGGGCTGCTTCTGCTCCCCGCGATGCTGCTCGGACTGCCGGGCGGTACACCGGCGGCGTACGCGCTCGGGACGAACAAGGCGGTCGCGATCGTCGGGACGACCGGCGCGGCGGTGACGTACGCGCGCAAGGCGCCGGTGGATGTGCGGCTGGCCGTGCGGATCGGGCTCGCGGCGCTGGCGGGCTCCACGGCCGGTGCCTTCGTGGCCGCCGGGATGAGTACGGACGTGCTGAAGCCGGTGGTCATGGTGGTGCTGCTCGGCGTCGGGACCTTCGTCATGCTGCGGCCCGCCTTCGGTACGGCGCCCTCGACCGAGCCCGTCTCCGCGCGGCGCGTGCTGGCCGCGATCGGGCTCGCGGGCCTCGGGATCGGCTTCTACGACGGGCTCATCGGACCCGGTACGGGTACGTTCCTCGTCCTGGCGCTGACCGCGCTGCTCCACTTCGACCTGGTGACCGCCTCCGCCACCGCGAAGATCGTCAACTGCTGCACCAACGCGGGCGCCCTCGCGACTTTTGCCTGGAAGGGCACGGTGTACTGGCAACTGGCCGCGCTGATGGCCGTGTTCAACCTGGTGGGCGGCATGGTGGGGGCGCACACGGCGCTCAAGAAGGGCAGCGGGTTCGTCCGGGTGGTGCTGCTGACGGTGGTGTTCGCGCTGGTGGCGAATCTGGCGTACCAGCAGTGGATCGCGTAGGCGCCGCAGACGGCGGTCAGCGGCTGCCGGTGAGGTGGGCGAAGACGACCACGTTCCCCTGGTACCCGGTGGCCTTCGAGTAGTCGCCGCCGCAGGTGATGACGCGCAGTTCGGGGCGGGAGGCGGCGCCGTACACCTTCTCGTCCGGGAAGTCGCGGGCCGCGTACACCTCGACGGCGTCCACGGTGAAGAGCGCGGTGCCGCCGTCGCGGCGGGCCACCTCGATGGCGCTGCCCTTCTTGAGGGCGCCGAGGTTGTAGAAGACGGCGGGGCCGTTGGCGTTGTCGACGTGGCCCGCGACGATCGCGGTGCCCCGCTCGCCAGGGGTGGTGCCGGCCTGGTACCAGCCCGCGAGGTTCTTCTCCCCGGCGGGCGGGACGTCGAGGCTGCCCTGCGGGGTGAGGCCGAGGCCCATCAGCGGGGCGTTCACGCCGATGGAGGGGATGCGGATGCGCTCGGGCGGGGAGTGGCGGAGCGCGGGGGCGCCCTGCCGGAGGGCGTCGCCGGTGCCGGCCTGGGCGGCGGAGGGCTGGGGCGGTGGGTGGACCTGGGCGCCGTTGTGGAGCAGCCAGGTCCCTGAGCAGAGGGCGACCACGGTGACGGAAGCTATGGCGGTGTTGCTGACCCGGCGCATGTGAGCCTCCTCCCGGGGTCAGGGGTTGTGCGGTTGTGGTCGTGACGGCCGTGGTCGTGGCCGTAGTCGCAACCCCAACGGTGGCCGTGGTCGGGGCCGTGGTCGTGGTGGGTCCCCTTCCCCCTCCGGGCCGCGAGGGGCGTCGGGCCACGGAGGGGGAGGGGACGGCGGTACCGGCGGACGGACAGCGGAGGGTGTCCGTCAGATCCCGTCGCCTCTCGCCCGGCGATGCAGGAGCCAGGTACCGCCCGCGGCGGCGACGGCCAGGGCCGCCACTCCCGCCGCGGTCTGCACGGGGTCGGGGCCGAGTGCGCCGCCGACCCCCGTGTTCACATGCCCACGCGGCAGATGGATCTGTTCGCGTGTGGCGGTCAGGTTCACGATCAGGTCGCCGGTGACCTGTCGGCCTTGGGAGCACTTCGCGACGATCTCGTACGTCCCCGGCTGGGCGCTCGGCGGCACCTTGAACTGGCCGATCGCGTCCTGTTCGTGCGCGCTGGCGGCGAGGATGAAGATGCCCGCGCCGACCGCGCTGGCGTCACCCGTGGCGGTGCCGTCCGTGCCGCACGCCGCCGTGTTGACGGTGACGTCGGCCCCCGGGACGACGGTGGAGGGGAACACCTCCAGACTCTCCGTGGACCCGCCGTACGCGGGCGCGGTGGCGAGGCCCACCGCGGCGACGGCGAGCGCGGTACCGGTCAGCAGACGGGCTGTGCGTCGCATGGCTGTGCTCCTCCGAGGGGGCGCGGCCGGCGGCACCCCCAAGTGCCGCTGTGTCGGTCGTGCCCCTGCCCTTCCGAGGTAAGTGGCAGTCGGCCGGGTTCGCTCCCTGACGGAGCGTCACACATGCGGGGAAAGGGGGCCTGGCGGGGGCGCCCTAGGGGCCGGAACGAGGGCGTTCCAGCAGGTCACCGGCGTACGGCCGGTGTGTCGCGGCGAAGAACCCGAAGTGCGCAGGGAGGGGGTGCGAACGGGTGACGGGGGCGGGTGGGAGGCACCTTGACCTCAAGGATGGTTGAGGTGATGGCTCCTGTGTGCCATGAAGGCAACCGCGAGGGCCGTTTCCGTCCCGGCGCCGCCGACCGGCCGCTGCGGCTACCGCACCCGGCGTCCCGGTCCCGGTTCGCACAGCCACGCCGGCGCCGCACGTGCGACACGCGCTCGCGCCGGGGCGGTCGGCTCGCGGCGGCCGGTCGAGGCCGAGGTCCGGCGGAGCGCCTGACGCGTCGGTGCGAGGGAGGTGGGACCGGCCCGGGACCCGATGCGAGACAACGGACCCCGGGCCGCCCCCGTACAGCCGACGGTTCAGCTCACGGACACCGCGGACCACGCCGCCGCCACCGCGTTGTACTCCGTGCTCCCGGCCCCGTACAGGTCCTTCGCCGCGTTCAGCGTCGCCGTCCGCGCGCCCGCGTAGTTCGTCGAGGACGTCATGTAGACCGTCAGCGCGCGGTACCAGATCGCGCCGAGTTTGTCCCGGCCGATGCCGGTGACCGTCGAGTTGTTGCAGGTCGGGGAGTTGTAGCTGACCCCGTTGATGGTCTTCGCGCCGCTGCCCTCGGCGAGCAGGTACGCGAAGTGGTTCGCGACGCCGGACGAGTAGTGGACGTCGAGGTTGCCGACCGAGGAGCTCCAGCAGTTCGCCGAGTTGCCGTCCTTGGAGGGCTGGTCCATGAACCGCAGGGCCGCCTTGCCGAAGCCGGAGCGGACGATCTTCTCGCCGATCAGATAGTCCCCGCGGTCGGTGGGATTGTTCGCGTAGAACTCCACCAGCGTGCCGAAGATGTCGGAGGTCGCCTCGTTCAGACCGCCGGACTCGCCCGAGTACGTCAGCGCCGCCGTCTTCGACGTGACACCGTGGGACATCTCGTGACCGGCCACGTCGAGCGCGACCAGCGGCCCGAACGTCGTCCCGTCACCGTCCCCGTACGTCATGCAGAAGCAACTGTCGTCCCAGAAGGCGTTGTTGTAGTTGCTGCCGTAGTGGACGCGGTTGTACGAGCCCTTGCCGTCGCCCGCGATGCCGGTGCGGCCGTGGACATTCTTGTAGTAGTCCCAGGTCTCGTTCGTGCCGTACTGGGCGTCGACCGCGGCCGAGGAACGGTCCGAAGCCGCCCCGGTCCCCCAGTGGTTGTCGGCGTCCGTGAAGAGGGTCGCCGGAGCGCGGCTGACGCAGATCCCGAAGATGCACAGGTCCGTCTTGTTCGCCGCGTCGCCCGTGTACGTGTTCCCGCGCGTCGGGTCCTTGAGCTGGTACGTCGATCCGGAGAGCGTCGTCTCCAGCGGGACCGTGCCGCTGTAGAGGGACTGGCCGTCGCCCGTCGCCGTCTCGATGCTGTCCCACGCGTCGATCTGCCGGCCGGTGCGGGCGTCGGTCAGCACCGTGCGGGCGACCGGGTTGCCCAGCGAGTCCTGGCCCACCACGTTGGTGCGCCAGGCCAGCCGAGGCGCGCCGTGCAGGGCGTCCACGACGAGCTGGGGCTTGGCCGTCACCTTCTTCAGCGTCTCGCCGAGGTGCGCGGCGCGCAGCGCGGCGGTGGCCAGGTCGGCGGCCTCGGGGGCGGCGAGCGCGGGCGTGGTGGTGGGGACGGAGAGGTCGCGGGAGGTGGCCCGGTTCGCGCCGCGGTAGGAACCGTCGGGGGCGAGGTGGACGACGAAGTCGCCGCCCAGGACCGGCAGTTTCCGGTACGTGCGGTCGTAGCGAACATGCTGGTCGCCGTTCGCGTCGACGACGACGTCACGGACGCTGGTGCCCTCGGCGGAGGTCAGGCCCAGCCGGGCGGCCTCCTTCACCAGGGCCGCGGCGGCGTTGTCGATCGCGGTGGCGCGGCCGGGCCGGTCGGCGGCGCCCGCGGTGGGGGTCAGTGCGGCCGCCAGCAGGGCGGTGGCGGCCGCGGCCACACCGGCCGCGGCCAGGCGGGAGCTTCGGGTGTGCGGTCGGGTACCTCGGGTCTGCCGTATCCGGATCCGACTCATCGGTCTCCTCGGGGAGGGGCGCTCAGACGCGTGGGGGCGCTGATGTCGAATCAGAGTTAAAGGTTCATGACATGTCATGTCCATAGCGCGTGCGTGATGTGCGCGAGGTGCGGCGAGAATCGTTTCTGCACCCTCACGAAAGGAGACGATCATGGAGATGGCCGCCGGGGCGGGCACCGGAGCGGGCACTGGAACGGGTGCCGGAACGGCCGCTGGAACGGCTGCCTGGCTGACCGTGCTGACCACGACCGACGCCCCCGAGAAGGCGGAGGCGCTCGCACGCGGCGCGGTCGAGGCGCGGGCCGCGGCCTGCGCGCAGATCACCGGGCCGGTGACCACCGTCTACCGGTGGAAAGGGGCGGTGGAGACCGCGAGCGAGTGGCAGGTGCTGTTCAAGACGACGGGTGCGCGGTACGACGCGCTGGAGGCGTATCTCCTCGCGGCGCACGACTACGACACCCCCGAGATCATCGCGACGCCCGTCGTCCGGGGGAGCGCGGACTATCTGCGCTGGGTCGAGGAGGAGACCGTGGAAGGAGAGAGCGTGGAGGAGGAGACCGTGGAAGGGGGGACCGGCGAGTGACCGTCCCCTTCTTCGTCTACGGAACCCTGCGTCCCGGCGGGCACAACCACGACCTGTTCCTCCGCGGCCGCACGGAGTCGGAGGAGCCCGGCCGGATGCGGGGAGCCGTGCTGTACGAAGGGCCCGGATATCCGTACGCCGTCGAGGAGCCCGGAGGTGTCGTGCGCGGGGAGTTGGTCACCGCGCTCCCGGAGGCGTACGGGCAGTTGCTCGGTGCGCTGGACCGGCTGGAGGAGTACGTGCCGGGCGACCCTCGCAACCTGTACGAGCGGGTGGCGCGGGAGGTGACCCGCGCGGACGGCACGGCCGTACGGGCCTGGGTGTACGTGGCCGCTCCCGCCGTCGCCGCGCGGCTGCGGGCCGGCGGGACGCTCGTTGAGGGCGGGGACTGGCACGTCCGTCGTTGAGGGCGGGGACTGGCAAGTCCGTCGTTGAGGGCACCGGGCGCACCTGTCATCACGGAGCCCACTCGTGCGGGTGGCGAGTCCGCGTGACTCCGCGCGCCCCCGCGGTCGCGCCCCGGGCCGCCCCTAGGGTCCCGCCATGACCGACAGCCACATCACCCGGCGCCGTCTCCTCGCACTGGGCGGCGCGGGTGCGGGGGCCGCTCTGGGACTCGGGATCAACTCGTGCTCGTCGAGGCCAACGAACACCTCGAAACCACCGAACACCTCGAACATTCCGAAACCACCGAACACCTCGTCCGCTACACGGTGAGCCGCGTCAGCAGCACCGACGGAGCCTCCGGCAACGTCACCCGCAGCGCCGACCCGTCCCAGGCCACCGGCCCCGCCGACCCGTGCAGTACGTCGACCCGCACCTCCCGCCCCGTCAAGTGCGCCGCAGGCAGGGCGACTTCGGGATCGTCGCCCGCTCTGCGCCACACCAGCACATACGTGGTGTCGAGGAACGGCACCCGCATCCCCAGCGCCACCCACGCGTCCCGCCACCCGGGCAGCCCCAGCGGCCAGAACGGCACCGACCGGCACAGATCGCCCCGGACGGCCTTGTACGTCACCAACGCCTCTCGCACGAGGCCGAGTTGGTGCGGCGTCATGCGGTCCAGACGCCCGGAGAGATGAACCCGCCCCAGCAGCGCCGAGCCGAGGGTGAAGGCGATCTCCTCGTCCGTGAACTCCGGTTGCGGGTACGCCCACACGGCACCCTGCTCGGGCGGCACCGCGGTCGGCGCGGCGGCCGCGATGGGCGGGTAGCGCAGGGGGTCCTGCTGGTCGGAGGTGGACTGGAGCTGGGCCACCGCCAACGACGCGCCGTCCATGCGCAGCCCGCCCGAACCGCAGTTCTCGACGACCAGACCCGGGTGGCGGTCCAGGACGGCCGACAGCCAGGAGAGCCAGGCGCGCGTGTGGTCGAGGAGCCCGGGCGCGGAAGTGGTGATGTTGTAGTCGAGCTTGAGATAGCCCACGCCCCACTCGCCGACGAGCCGGTCGACCGTCCGGTCGAGGTGCGCGCGGGCGGCCGGATGCGTCAGGTCCAGCTGGTGGCGGCCCTGTTCGGTGACGCGCACACCGCCTCCGTGGCGCAGGAAGGCCTCGTCCGGCAGCTCGGTGGCGAGCGGACTGCGGACGCCGACCACCTCCGGCTCCAGCCACAGCCCCGGCACCATCCCGCGCTCCCGGATCCGGCCGAGCACGGCGTGGAGGCCGTCCGGGCCGGGGAAGCGCCGCGCCGACGGCAGCCAGGCGCCGACACTGTCCCACCAGCCCCCGCCGCCGTCCCCGCCCGTGTCTCCGTCCCCGCCCCCGCCCGTGTCCCCCTCCGCATCTCCGTCCCCGTCCCCGTCCTCGTCGTCGTACCACCCGGCGTCGACGCAGAAGTACTCCGCGCCCGCCGCGGCCGCCGCGTCGATCAGCGGCAGCAGCTTCTCGGTGGTCGGGTCGCCCATGAGGGTGTTCATGTAGTCGTTGAAGACGACGGGGAGCCGGTCGTGGTCGGGGTGCGGGCGGCGGATCCGGCGGCGGTAGTCGGTCAGCGCGGTGAGTGCCCCGTCGAAGCCGTCGCCGAGCGCGAGGGCCGCGTACTCGGAGACGAACTCCGCGCCGGGGGACAGGACCTGATGCCATTGGTGGTCGTCGGCGGTCGGACCGCTCAGGGAGAGGTACGTGTGGTGGTCCGCCTCGCCCGCCTCCCACAGCCAGCTCGCGGCGGACTCGATCTGCCAGAGCCAGCAGCGCCCGTCGGTGCGGTCGGTGAGCGCGCCCATCGCCAGATGCCCGTCGGTGGGCCAGCTCCCGCGCCCGGCCAGCCGCACCCCGGCCCGCCCGTCGTGCCCGTGGAACGCCCGGCCCACGTCGGGTAAGGACTCCCGCAACTCCTCGGTGTACCAACGGCATTCGGCGAGCCAGTCGTTGCGTGCCCGGTGCACGTCGAGTACGTCGGGCGAGGGCAGCGCGCCCAGCAGCAGACTGCTCACCGAGCGCACGGTGACGGGTGTGTCACCGTCGTTGCGGATCCGGACGCGGGCGCGCAGCACCGGTACCGCGTCCGGTGAGGAGTACTCGACGAAGACGGTCAGACCGCCCCGTCTGTCCTGGAGTTGGACGGTGAGGTGGTGCCAGCCGTCGCCGTACGCCGCGTGGTGGGCGCGGTGGGTCAGGCGCTGCCCGAGCGCCGTACCGGTGAAGCGCGGACCGGACCAGCCGGTGCCCTGCCCGAGGAGGGTCACGTCGACGAGCGGCAGCGCGGCCCCGGCGGCCTCGGCGGCGCATTTGGGCTCCGGTTCGCCGGGCACGGTCAGCCGGACCAGGCGGGGTGTGCGGCGGTCCAGATCGAAGTCGGCGGTGAGTGCGGAATGGCCCCAGCGATAGCTGAACTCCTGCGTCACGCGGCCATGCTAGTGCCGGGGGCACCTGCCAACAGGCGTGTTCCCAGGAGCCGTTCACTGTTTCGAGTCATGGCGCCTACTGGCTACTGGCGGTTCAGGGAGCGTGTGACGCCCGCCGCGATCGTCGTGGCCAGGATCCAGCCGACGGCGATCAGCAGATACGAGAGCCACTGGTACCAGCCGCGCGGCGCGAAGGCCGTCTCCTGACCGAAGTCGACGAGGGGCAGCAGCAGGTCGAGGGTGTAGAAGACCGGGTTGAAGCCGGGCGCCTCGGCGGGCTTCAGGGCGGGCGGATGGTGCAGTGTGAAGGCGGTGGCGCCGGTGCACAGCAGCAACAGCAGCCAGCCCGCCGCGCGCATCGGCCGGTAGCCGTAGCCGACGGCCACGTCCTGGAGCCGGCCCCAGAACCTGGCGTAGCGGGGGAGGGTGCGGCGGTGCCGGCGGAGTTTGGCCAGCTGGACGGTGCGCGCGGCGGCGTCGTCGCCCGCTGTGCGGTAGGCGGCGGCCAACTGCTCGTAGGCGTAGGGAAGATAGCCGCCCTCCTCGCGTTCCAGCAGCGGCAGTCGCTGCTCGGCGGGCAGATGCGGGGCGAGGGTGCGGTAGCCGAGGCCGTCGATCCGGACGCGGTCGGGCCACACCCCCGGAGGCACGTGCAGAAGGTCCAGCTGGGAGCGGCGCAGGTTCACGGTGCCCACGATCGGCGCGGCCTCGCGCAGCCACAGCTCGCCGATGACACAGCTGCTGGCGCGCAGGGCCGGACCCCCGGGGTTGGACAGCCGGGCGTAGGCCAGATTCAGCTGGTGGGGAATCCTCGACCCGCTCAGGTTGACCCGGCCCCGCGCGCGCAGCCGCACGGCCCGCAGGTCGGTGCCGACCGACAGGGTCTCGGCGTGCAGGGCGGTCTCGCCCGCAGGTACGCGCAGATCGGCGTCGTCGAGGTTCACCTGACCGCCGACCGTGGCCCCGTTCAGCCGTACCTGGCCGTGCGCGAGGAGGCCGACGGCCCACAGGTCGGTGCCGATGGCCGCGTGGTTGAGCTGGAGAACCGGTTCCGCGGACGTCTCCGTGTCCGGGGTGTCCAGTGCCGCCGGGCGGCCCAGCCGCGCCCCGTTGACGAACACGGCGCCGGAGATCTTCGCGCCCTGGAGCCGTATCGGCCCGCTGACCCGGCAGCAGCTGAGCCGCAGCACCCCGTCGACGCGCAGGTTGCCGGCCTTGAGCCCGGGGAGCACCGAGTCGCTCAGTACCAGGGCGCGCAGCTGCGCCCCGTACAGCTTCAGAGGCTGCTCGAAGTGGCAGAACCGCAGCTGCACGGCCTGTTCGACCGTCCCGTACACGAGATCCAGCTGTCCGGTGATGCGCGCGCCGGTGAGCTTCAGGCCGGCTATCTCGCCGTCGTGCGCCGGTCCGTCGATCAGCAGCGCCCGCAGCACCTCGGCGCGCACGGTCCGCTCGGGGCCCCAGGAGGCGCCGGCCGCGGGGTCGTCGGCGGGGTTCCCGCCGGAGTCGGCGCAGGAGGCGGAGGCGGGTTCCTCGCGGAAGTCGACGCCCTCGCCGAGCGGAAAGGCCTCCCAGACACGGCGTTCCGCGGGCGTCAGACCGGCGGGATCGATGACCGCCCTCACTTCCGCGCCGCCGCGAGGGCCCGCGCGACCCCCGGCTCCTTGGGCCCCAGGAACTGCGGATCGGGCTTGAACACCGCGTCCAGCAGGGCCTTCCCGGCCGCGAACACCTCGCGGGTGCCCCCGTAGTACCAGGTGACGTCGTGGGTGGCGTCGACTCCGATGCCGTACGACCGCACGCCCGCCGCCCGGCACAGCGCGACGGCCCGCCGGATGTGGAAGTTCTGGCTGATCAGCACGGCCTCGTGGACGCCGAAGATCTTCCGGGCCCGCACACAGGAGTCCCAGGTGTCGAACCCGGCGTAGTCGCTGACGATCCGCCGGTCCGGCACCCCACGCTTCGTCAGATAGGCCCGCATCGCGTCCGGTTCGTCGTAGTCCTTGCGGCTGTTGTCCCCGGTGACGAGCACGGCCTCGATCCGCCCGGCCCGGTACAGCTTCGCCGCCGCGTCCAGCCGGTGCGCGAGGTATGGGGACGGCTCGCCGTTCCACAGGCCGGCCCCGAACACCACCGCGACCTCGGTGCGCGGCGCGTCGGCCGTCGTACGCAGCCCGTCGGCCGTGCTCACGTACAGCCAGGTCACCGGAAGCAGCGCCAGCACGCACAGCAGCATGACCGTCTGCACGGCCCGCCGCTGCCCGGCGCGGGTGCGCGGCAGGCGGGGCAGCCGCGGTCTGAGGATCCTCGGGTGCGGCAGGCGCGGCATGGTTGTTCGTCCCCCCGGTGGCGTCCGATCACGTCGGTGTTCGACAGATGGGGACGCAGCGTAAGCCCGTTCGGTTCGCCCGGATGCCGTGACCGGGTTCACCCGGCGTCGCGGAAGCGCAGGTGGGAGGTGCTCACACCGCCATCGCACCGGGCCGTGAACCGCCGGAAAACACCTGACACGCCTGTGCAACCGCGCCGCAACCTCGTACCGTCACCATCGGTCCATGACGGCGTCGAACCCCTCTCACGACGAGTCCAGAACCCTCCCCCACTCTCGGTTTCGCCCGAGTGCGGGTACCCCCACCGGCGGGCCCCCGCTCGGTGGCGCCCACCTCGACAGTACGGCGCAACTCATGAACGCGATCACCAGCCAGCTCGGCAGTCAGCTCAGCCTCGTGTCGCTGAACGGGGCCCGCCGTCCCGCGCCGCCGCCGCTCGTCCTCGTCGCGCACGGCAGCCGCGACCCGCGCGCGCTGAGCACCGTACGCACCCTGATCGAGCGCGTCCGCGAGCTGCGCCCGCACCTGTCCGTGCACCTCGGCCACATCGAGCTGAACGAACCGCTGCTGGCCGACACACTCGCCTCCCTCGCCGCCGAGGACGGTGCCGGCGGGGCCGACGGTGCCGTCCTCGTGCCGCTGCTGCTCAGCCGCGGCTACCACGTCAAGCGGGACATCCCCGCGGCCGCGGCCGCCGTACCGGGACTGCGGGCCCGTATCGCCGCCCCGCTCGGCCCGCACCCCCTGCTCGTCGAGACGCTGTACGCGCGGCTCGTCGAGGCCGGCTGGCGGACCGGGATGAGCGACGCGGCGCGGCGCGCCGGCGGGGTCGTGCTCGCCGCCGCGGGCTCGCGCGACCCGGAGTCGATCATCGACACCCGCCGCACCGCCCAGCTGCTGGCCGAACGCCTCGGCGTGCCCGTCGTCCCCGCGTACGCCTCCGCCGCCGCGCCCACCGTCGCCGCCGCCGTGCGGGCCCTGGCCGCGCGTGGCCGCCACCGCATCGCCGTCGCCTCCTACTTCACCGCGCCCGGCCGCTTCGCCACCGAGTGCGCCGCGGCCGCCCCCTGGATCGCCGCCGCCCCGCTGGGCGCCCACGCCGCGATGGCCCGCCTGATCCTGCACCGCTACGACCAGGCCGTGGCGACCCCGGCCACCACGGAGCAGACACTGGCGGCAGTCTGAAACGAGGGCAACGGCAGCGCCCCAAAGGGGCGCGGGGAACTGCGCGACAAGCCACAATGATCCCGCACCCGCCCGAAAACAGCACCCGGCAGACGCGCAGGCGCCCCGCAACGCCCTGATTGTCACTGTCGACGCTTACTGTCGAAGCATGGACGGCACCGCACCCCTCTCCGACGAGTACGACCCGACGTCAGTCGAGCGCTGGGCCGTAGAGCCCGACAAACGTCCAGGCCGCACCGCCTTCCAGCGCGACCGCGCACGCGTGCTGCACTCCTCCGCGCTGCGCCGCCTCGCGGGCAAGACCCAGGTCGTCACCCCCGGCACGCGCAGTCAGGCCTGGGATGCCAGCGCCCGCACCCGCCTCACCCACTCCCTGGAGTGCGCCCAGGTCGGCCGCGAGCTCGGCGCCGCCCTCGGCTGCGACCCCGACCTCGTCGAGGCGGCCTGCCTCTCCCACGACCTCGGCCACCCGCCCTTCGGACACAACGGCGAACAGGCGCTGAACGAGTTCGCGGAGGACTGCGGCGGCTTCGAGGGCAACGCGCAGTCGCTGCGCCTCCTGACCAGGATCGAACCCAAGCGCTTCGTCCACTCGCAGGAGACGGGCGAACTCGTCAGCGTGGGACTGAACCTCACCCGCGCCGCCCTCGACGCCGCCACCAAGTACCCCTGGCCGCGCGGCGCCCACCCCGCCGACCCCGCCTCACCGAAGTTCGGGGCCTACGAGGACGACCGGCCGGTCTTCGACTGGGCCCGCAAGGGCGCCCCCGGCACCCGTACGTGCTTCGAGGCCCAGGTCATGGACTGGTCCGACGACGTGGCGTACTCGGTGCACGACGTCGAGGACGGTCTGCACGCCGGCCACATCGACCCCAACTGCCTGCACGCCGAGCCGGAACGCGAGGAGATCTTCAAGGTCGCCATCGGCCGTTACGTGCCCGCGGACACCGACCCGGCCGAGCTCTCCGAGGCCCTCGACCGGCTCCTGGAACAGGAGTGGTGGCCGCACGGGTACGACGGATCGGCCGTCGCGCAGGCCCGGTTGAAGGACGCCACCAGCCAGCTCATCGGCCGCTTCTGCCTGGCCGCCGAGGGCGCCACCCGCGCGCGGTACGGCACCGGCCGGCTCACCCGGTACGCGGCGGAGCTGGTCGTCCCGCGCGCCGCCCGCCACGAGTGCGCCGTCCTCAAGGCCGTCGCCGACCGGTACGTCATGCAGCGCGCCGAGCAGGAGCGGCTGCGCGCCGATCAGCGGATCGTCGTCGCCGAGCTGGCCGAGGCGCTCACCACCCGTGCCCCGGACGGTCTTGACCCGCAGTTCCGTGCGCTGTTCGACGAGGCAGGGGACGATCGTGCGCGCAAGCGGGTGATCGTCGACCAGATTGCCTCGCTCACCGACGCCTCGGCACGTTCACTGCATCTCAGGCTCACCATGCGCCCCACAGGCGGCGGCGGAGTGTGACCCTGCGTGGCCTGATCGGGCCACTCCCTCTTCCCGCATCACGCTGCGTGCGGGACGCTCGCCTGGCGACAACGTTACGAGGAGGCATCAAGTGGTCGACGCGGATCAGACATTCGTCATCGTCGGAGGAGGCCTGGCCGGCGCCAAGGCGGCCGAGACGCTCCGAGCGGAGGGTTTCACCGGCCGCGTGATACTGATCTGCGACGAACGTGACCACCCTTACGAGCGCCCGCCGCTCTCCAAGGGCTATCTGCTCGGCAAGGAGGAGCGGGACAGCGTCTTCGTGCACGAACCCGCCTGGTACGCGCAGAACGACGTGGAGCTGCACCTCGGCCAGACCGTCGACGCCATCGACCGCACGGCGAAGACCGTCCGCTTCGGCGACGACGGCACCCTCGTCCACTACGACAAGCTGCTCCTCGCGACCGGCGCCGAGCCGCGCCGCCTCGACATCCCCGGGACGGATCTCGCGGGCGTCCACCATCTGCGCCGCCTCGCCCACGCCGAACGGCTCAAGGGCGTCCTGGCCGCGCTCGGCCGTGACAACGGCCACATCGTGATCGCGGGCGGGGGCTGGATCGGCCTGGAGGTCGCGGCGGCGGCCCGCGAGTACGGTGCCGAGGTCACCGTCGTCGAGCACAACCAGACCCCGCTGCACGCGGTCCTCGGCCCCGAGCTCGGCCAGCTCTTCGCCGAGCTGCACCGCGAGCACGGCGTCCGCTTCCACTTCGGGGCCCGGCTCACCGAGATCGTCGGCCAGGACGGCATGGTCCTGGCCGCCCGCACCGACGACGGTGAGGAGCACCCGGCCCACGACGTACTCGCGGCCATCGGGGCGGCGCCGCGCATCGGTCTCGCCGAGGCCGCGGGTCTGGAGATCGCCGACCGCGCGCACGGCGGCGGTATCGCGGTCGACGACCGCCTGCGCACCTCCGACCCCGACATCTACGCCGCCGGTGACGTCGCCTCCTTCCCGCACGCCCTCTTCGACACCCGGCTGCGCGTCGAACACTGGGCCAACGCCCTCAACGGCGGACCGGCGGCGGCCCGCGCGATGCTGGGCCGCGAGACGACGTACGACCGCGTGCCCTATTTCTTCTCCGACCAGTACGACGTGGGGCTCGAGTACTCGGGCTGGGCGCCCCCGGGGTCGTACGACGAAGTGGTGATCCGGGGCGACGCGGGCAAGCGCCAGTTCATCGCCTTCTGGATGAAGGACGGGCGGGTGCTGGCCGGGATGAACGTGAATGTGTGGGACGTCACGGAATCCATCCAGCGGCTGGTCCGGTCCCGGGCCCAGGTGGACACCGAGGCACTCGCCGACCCGCACGTCCCGCTGGACAGCCTGGTCCCCTGACACCGGGGCGTTCGCCTCGCCCCAGGAGTGTCGGTCCGGCCCCGTAGAATCACCTCGTGGCTGGAAGGATCAACGACGAGGACGTGAAGGCGGTTCGGGACGCGGTCCCGATCGACGCCGTCGTGTCCGAGTACCTCCAGCTGCGCAACGCGGGCGGCGGAAACCTCAAGGGTCTGTGCCCCTTCCACGACGAGAAGTCCCCGTCCTTCCAGGTCAGCCCGAGCAAGGGTCTCTTCCACTGCTTCGGCTGCCAGGAAGGCGGCGACACCATCACGTTCGTGATGAAGGTCGACCACCTCACCTTCTCCGAGGCCGTCGAGCGCCTCGCCGGGCAGGCCGGCATCACCCTGCGCTACGAGGAAGGCGGCTACAACCCCTCCCACCAGCGCGGTGAGCGGATCCGCCTGGTCGAGGCGCACAAGTTCGCCGCCCAGTACTACGTGGAGCAGCTCGACATCAGCCCCGAGGCCGACGCGGGCCGCAAGTTCCTCGCCGAACGCGGGTTCGACCAGGCCGCCGCCGCGCACTTCGGCGTCGGCTACAGCCCCCAGGGCTGGGACCACCTCACCCGCCACCTGCGCGGCAAGGGCTTCACCGACAAGGAGCTGCTTCTCTCCGGCCTCTCCCAGGAGGGCCGCCGAGGCCCCATCGACCGCTTCCGCGGCCGCCTGATGTGGCCGATCCGCGACATCGGCGGCGAGGTCGTCGGCTTCGGCGCGCGCAAACTGTACGAGGCGGACAACGGCCCGAAGTACCTGAACACGCCCGACACCGCGATCTACCGGAAGTCCCAGGTCCTCTACGGCATCGACCTCGCCAAGAAGGACATCGCCAAGGCCAGCCGCGCGGTCGTCGTCGAGGGCTACACCGACGTCATGGCCTGCCACCTGGCCGGCATCACCACCGCGATCGCGACCTGCGGCACCGCGTTCGGCAGCGACCACATCAAGATCCTCAGACGCCTCCTGATGGACAACGGCTCGGCCCGCGTGATCTTCACCTTCGACGGCGACTCGGCGGGCCAGAAGGCCGCCCTGCGCGCCTTCGAGGACGACCAGAAGTTCGCCGCCGAGACGTACATCGCCATCGCGCCGGACGGCATGGACCCCTGCGACCTGCGCCTCGCCAAGGGCGACGAGGCGGTCGCCGACCTCGTCGAACCCCGCACGCCCCTCTTCGAGTTCGCCCTGCGCCAGATCATCCTGCGCTACGACCTGGAGACCCCGGCGGGTCGCGCGGCGGCCCTGGACGAGGCGGCGCCCATCGTCGCCCGCATCAAGAACAGCGGCGCCCAGCACGAGGTCGCCGTGCAGCTCGCCGGCATGCTCGGCATCCTGGACACCCAGTTCGTGGTCAAGCGGGTGGCCCAGCTGGCCCGTTGGGCCCGCGACCGCGGCGGCAAGGGCCCCGCCCCCGCCGACGGGCAGCGCTCCCAGCAGGCGTACGCCGCCGTCCGGACGTCCACGGGCGGCCCGGCGCTCAACCTCCGCAACCCCGTCTACGCCACCGAGCGCGAGCTGCTCAAGCTCGCCCTCCAGCGGCCCGAGCTGGTCTCCCCGGCCTTCGACGCCTACGGGATCGACGAGTTCACCGCCGCGCCCTACGCCGCCGTACGCCTGGCGATCATGGAGTCGGGCGGCGCCGAGTTCGGCACGCAGGACCCCCAGGAGTATCTGGTCCGGGTCCGCGAGGCCGCCCCGGACGACGTGGTCCGTTCCATGGTCACCGAGCTGGCCGTCGAGGCGATCATGCGCAAGACCGTCGACGAGACCTACGCGGGCGACCAGCTCGTCATGGTCCGCCGCCGTGCCGTCGAGCGCCGCGTCGTGGACGTCCAGGGCGCCCTGGCCCGCGCCAGCGCCCACGGCGACCCGGCCCAGCTGGCGGCCGTGCAGAACGAGTTGTGGGTGCTCCAGCAGTACGGACAGGCGCTGCGCGAACGGGGCGCGGAGGCGCTCTGAGGCCGCCCTGCCCGGTCCGAGGCCCGGGCTGCCCGGATGGGCCCGGCGCACATGCCAATCCCGTACGCCGTTCAATCGGTTTCGCGCGCGCTGAACTGCGCACTCGGAGGGCACGGTAACCACCGGGTCACGGACCGGACGCAAAAAGTCACCGCACGCCCCTCGTGGCGGCGATGTGTCGTACTCCACACTGGGTTCCGGTGCCTGAGTCCTCGGAGCGCGGCCGACCCGCACGCGACGGGTTTCCGATTCCCGCGGTTCCGCCAAACGACTACGGGATGGACAGCGGCGAGGCCGTCGACCCCATCCCCGACGTACCGCTGCCGCACGCCTCAGCAGCGACATTCCTGGAGGTCGCCCCCGTGCAGACCCAGACCCTCACACAGACCGACAACCTCACGGACGCGGATACGGACGCCGAGCCCGACGTCGTCACGGCGGTGCCCCCGCAGCGGGGTGCCGCGCACCACCCCGAGACGGAGCCGGACGGGCCGGCGGCGGACGCCGTCGAGGCCGAGGCCGAGGCCGAGCCCGTGGAGGTCGAAACCGAGGCCGAGGTCCCGGAGCCCGTCGAACTGCCCCGGGGACGCAGTACGGACACCGGAGGCCCCTCCTCGGACCTGTTCCGCCAGTACCTGCGCGAGATCGGCCGCATTCCGCTGCTCACCGCGGCGGAGGAGGTCGAACTCGCCCGTCGCGTCGAGGCCGGACTCTTCGCCGAGGAGAAGCTCCGCCTCACCCCCGACCTGGACAGTCAGCTCGCCCTCGACCTCGACAAGCTCGTCGTCATGGGCCGCATGGCCAAGCGCCGCCTCATCGAGGCGAACCTGCGCCTCGTCGTCTCGGTCGCGAAACGCTATGTGGGCCGCGGGCTCACCATGCTCGACCTGGTCCAGGAGGGGAACCTCGGTCTGATCAGGGCGGTGGAGAAGTTCGACTACGCCCGTGGGTACAAGTTCTCGACGTACGCGACCTGGTGGATCCGGCAGGCCATGTCGCGGGCGCTGGCCGATCAGGCCCGTACGATCCGGGTCCCCGTCCACGTGGTCGAGTTGATCAACCGGGTCGTGCGGGTCCAGCGGCGGATGCTGCAGGAGCGCGGCTACGAACCGACGCCGGACGAGGTCGCCGCGCACCTCGACCTTCCCGGTGAGCGGGTGAGTGAGGTGCTGCGTCTTGCCCAGGAGCCGGTGTCGTTGCACGCGCCGGTGGGGGAGGAGGACGACGTGGCGCTCGGCGACCTGATCGAGGACGGTGACGCGACGTCGCCGGTGGAGTCCGCCGCGTTCCTGCTCCTGCGGGAACACCTGGAAGCGGTGCTCTCCACGCTCGGTGAGCGTGAACGCAAGGTTGTCCAGCTCCGGTACGGGCTCGCCGACGGCCGCCCCCGCACGCTCGAGGAAATAGGCCGCATCTTCGGCGTCACCCGCGAGCGCATCCGCCAGATCGAGTCCAAAACCCTCAACAAACTGAGGGACCACGCCTTCGCGGACCAACTCCGCGGCTACCTGGACTGACCCGACGTCTCTCGCCCCCGCCGCCCCTACCCGTCCCATCCTCCTGGGGCTCTGCCCCAGCCCCCGTGGGGTGGTCTTTCGGCTGCGGGTGGGTGGGGGCTGGTCGCGCAGTTCCCCGCGCCCCCAGGGCGGGGCTTCGCCCCGCTTCCCCCGGCCGCCCGGTTTGTTCGGCTGCGGGCCGGTGGGGGCTGGTCGCGCAGTTCCCCGCGCCCCTAAAGGCTTTCAGCCTGTCCGGCGTTTGAGGACGAGGCCGTTCAGGCCGATGCGGGGGTCTGGGGGCGGCAGCCCCCAGGGATGGGACGGGTAGGGGCGGCGGGGGCGAGGAAACGGACCTCCCCGCACCCCTACCCACCCCCACCCGCTAGTCGACCTCGGCCACCGCCTGGGCGAACTGGGCCTTGTAGAGGCGCGCGTACGCCCCGTTCGCCGCCAACAGCTCCGCGTGCGCGCCCTGCTCGACGATCGAACCGTTCTCCATCACGAGGATGGTGTCCGCGTCCCGGATCGTGGAGAGCCGGTGGGCGATCACGAACGACGTCCGCCCGTGCGCGAGCTTCGCCATCGCCTTCTGGATCAGCACCTCCGTACGGGTGTCGACGGAACTGGTCGCCTCGTCGAGGACGAGGATCACCGGGTCGGACAGGAACGCCCGCGCGATGGTGATCAGCTGCTTCTCGCCCGCGCTGACCCCCGTCCCCTCGTCGTCGATGACGGTGTCGTAGCCATCCGGGAGCGTACGGATGAAACGGTCCGCGTGCGCGGCCCGCGCCGCCTCCTCGATCTCCCCGCGTGTGACCTCACGCGAGGCCCCGTACGCGATGTTCTCCGCGATCGTGCCGCCGAACAGCCAGGTGTCCTGGAGCACCATCCCGATCCCGGCCCGGAGTTCGTCCCGGGACATGGACGCGATGTCGACCCCGTCGAGGGTGATCCGGCCACCGGTGACGTCGTAGAACCGCATCAGGAGGTTCACCAGCGTGGTCTTGCCGGCGCCGGTCGGACCGACGATCGCCACCGTGTGGCCCGGCTCCACCTTCAGCGACAGGTCCTCGATGAGCGGCTTCTCGGGGTCGTAGCGGAAGGACACGTTCTCCAGCGCCACCCGCCCGCGCAGCTCGTCGGGGCGCGCCGCCGGCACCGGGTCGGCCTCCTGCTCCTCCGCGTCGAGGAGTTCGAAGATGCGCTCCGCAGACGCGACACCGGACTGTACGAGGTTCGCCATCGAGGCGACCTGCGTCAGCGGCATCGAGAACTGGCGGGAGTACTGGATGAAGGCCTGGACGTCGCCGATCGACAGCGAGCCGGACGCGACGCGCAGACCGCCGACCACCGCCACCAGCACGTAGTTCAGGTTCGACACGAACATCATCAGCGGCTGCATGACCCCGCTGTTGAACTGCGCCTTGAACCCGGCCTCGTACAACTTCTCGTTCTGCTCGGCGAACTGCGCCGCCGACTCCTCCTGCCGCCCGAACACCTTCACCAGCGTGTGCCCGGTGTACATCTCCTCGATGTGGGCGTTGAGCTTGCCGGTGGTGCGCCACTGCTGCACGAAGTGCGGCTGCGAGCGCTTGCCGATGCGCGTGGCGACGAAGAAGGAGAGCGGGACCGTGACGAGCGCGACCAGCGCGAGCAGCCACGACACCCAGAACATCATCGCGAGCACGCCGACGATGGTCAGCAGGGAGTTGACCAGCTGGCCCATCGACTGCTGCAGGGTCTGCTGGATGTTGTCGATGTCGTTCGTGGCGCGGCTGAGCACCTCACCGCGCTGGCGCTTGTCGAAGTACGACAGCGGCAGCCGCGACAGCTTCGCCTGCAGGTCCTCGCGCATGTGGTAGACGGTCTTGTTGACGGCCCGGTTCACCAGGCGCGTCGCCACCGCCATCAGCAGGCCGGCCAGCAGGAACGTACAGAGCGCGAGCAGCAGGATGTTTCCGACGGCATCGAAGTCGATGCCCTTGCCGGGGGTGAAGTCCGTCCCGGCGAGCATGTCGGCCATGCCGCCCTCACCACGCCTGCGCATGGAGGCGAGGACCTCGGCCTTGGTGGCGCCGGCCGGCATCTGCCGCCCGATGATGCCCGCGAAGACCAGGTCGGTGGCCTTGCCGAGGATCTTCGGCCCGACCACCGAGAGCCCCACGCTCAGGACGACGGCGACCAGCATCCCGTACATGGTGACGCGCTCGGGTTTGAACTGGGCCAGGAGCCTCTTCCCGGACACCTTGAAATCCATCGAGCGCTGATCGGGGCCGCCCCCGGCCATCATGCGTCCCATGGGCCCGGCCATCAGGCGGCCTCCGCTTCCGTCAGCTGGGAGAGAACGATCTCCCGATAGGTCTCGTTGTCGGCCATGAGTTCGTGGTGCCGCCCCGTGCCCACCACCCGGCCCTCGTCGAGGACCACGATCCGGTCGGCGTCCCGAATGGTCGACACCCGCTGGGCGACGATCACCACGGTCGCCTCGGCGGTCTCCTGGGAGAGCGCCGCGCGCAGCGCCGCGTCCGTCGCGTAGTCGAGCGCGGAGAAGGAGTCGTCGAAGAGGTAGATCTCGGGGCGCTGGACGAGGGTGCGGGCGATGGCGAGGCGCTGGCGCTGACCGCCGGAGACGTTGGTGCCGCCCTGGGCGATCGGCGAGTCCAGGCCGTTCTCCAGCCGCTCCACGAAGCCCTTGGCCTGCGCCACCTCCAGCGCGTGCCACAGCTCCTCGTCGGTCGCGTCCGGATTGCCGTACCGGAGGTTGGTGGCGACCGTCCCCGCGAACAGGTACGGCTTCTGGGGGACGAGCCCGACCGTCCTGGCGAGCAGCGTCGGCTCGACGGTCGACACGTCGACCCCGTCGACGAGGACTTCTCCGTCGGTGGCGTCGAAGAGCCGGGGCACGAGCCCGAGCAGCGTCGACTTGCCGCTGCCCGTCGACCCGATCACGGCGGTCGTCTCACCCGGCCGGGCCACCAGTTCGATGGACTTCAGGACGGGCTCCTCGGCGCCCGGGTAGCGGAACCCGGCGCCGCGGATCTCCAGGTGGCCGTGGCGCCGCAGCTCCACGACGGGCGCGCTCGGCGGCACGACACTCGACGAGGTGTCCAGGACCTCTTCGATGCGCTCGGCACAGACCTCCGCGCGCGGCACCATCATGAACATGAAGGTGGCCATCATCACGGACATCACGATCTGCATGAGGTAGGCGAGGAACGCGGTCAGGTCGCCGATCTGCATGCCCCCGCTGGCGATGCGGTGGGCGCCGAACCAGACCACGGCGATCGAGGAGAGGTTCACGACGGTCATGACCATCGGGAACATCAGGGCGAGCATCCGGCCGGTGCCGAGGGACACCTCGGTCAGCTGGGCGTTGGCGGACTCGAAGCGGTCCTTCTCGTAGTCGTCGCGGACGAAGGCGCGGATGACGCGGTTGCCGGTGATCTGCTCGCGCAGCACCCGGTTCACGGTGTCCAGGCGCACCTGCATGGTCCTGAACAGCGGGCGCAGCCGGCGCACGATCAGGGTCACTCCGATGCCGAGCACCGGCACCACGGCGACCAGGACCGCGGACAGCGGCACGTCCAGGCCGAGGGCCAGCACGATGCCGCCCACACACATGATCGGCGCCGACACCAGCAGGGTGAACGTCATCAGGGTGAGCATCTGCACCTGCTGGACGTCATTGGTGGTGCGGGTGATCAGGGAGGGCGCCCCGAAGTGGCCCACCTCGCGTGCGGAGAAGGACTGCACCCGATCGAAGACGGCGGCCCGGATGTCCCGGCCGACGGAGGACGCCGTACGGGCGCCGTAGTAGACGGCACCGATGTTGCAGACGACCTGGACCAGTGAGATCCCGATCATCAGGGCACCGATGGACAGGATGTAACCCGTGTCTCCCTTGACGACACCGTTGTCAATGATGTGTGCGTTCAGGGTCGGCAGATACAGGGTCGCGCACGTCTGCAGGAACTGCAGCAGCACGAGGAGAGCGATGGGTTTCTTGTACGGACTGAGGTAGGTCCGAAGCAGTCGTATGAGCACGCGGCTTCTCTCGGAGTCGTCGACGGCAGTGCGGTCGGTGGTGCACCACCCCCTATCGTCGAACACTCCACCCGCGTTACCTCAACCGATTAATCCAAGAGCGGACCAAGAGCGGACCGGAACCGGACCTTGAGACGTACGTCATAGGGCCCATGTCGGCCTCTACGCCCACCGGAACACTCCTTCGCGCCCCTTACGGCCCCTATGCCCGGAACGCCCCCGGATGCGTCTGTTCCCGTACGGACACGTACTGCTGCCGTACGGCCTGACCCACGGCCAGTTCCTCACCGGGCTCCAGAATCTGGGCGACCGCACCCTGCCAGACGGGTGGCAGCTGGGGGTCGAGCGTGCCCTGCGAGGCACCGAGGGCCCAGGCCGCCTGACGGGCCGCGCCCAGCGCCGCGTAGTCCGCAGGCTGGGGGACGACGACCTGCGCGCCGAACAGCGCGGGCGCCACGGCCTGCACGGCCGGCAGCTCGGCGGCCGCCCCGAGCAGGAACACCCGCCGTACGTCCACGCCGCGCCCGCGCAGCACGTCGAGCGCGTCCGCGAGCCCGCACAGCATGCCCTCGAAGGCGGCCCGCGCCAGGTGTTCGGGCCGCATCGACTCGCGCCGAAGTCCCGCGAGCGTCCCGGCGGTGTGCGGCAGGTTCGGGGTCCGCTCGCCCTCCAGGTACGGCAGCAGGACCAGTCCGTGGGAGCCCGGTGTGGACTTCATCGCCAGATCGGAAAGGCTCTCCAGGTCGGGCAGGCCGAGCAGTTCGACGGCGCCGCGCAGGGTCCGTACGGCGTTGAGGGTGGTCACCACGGGCAGATGCATGCCGGTCGCGTCGGCCAGTGAGGTGATCATGCCGGTCGAGTCGACCAGCGCCTCGGGGTGTACGGCCATCACGGACCCGGAGGCGCCGAGGGACACGACCGCGTCCCCGAGCCCGATACCGAGCCCGAAGGCCGCCGCCATGGTCTCTCCGGTGCCCGCGGAGATCAGCAGCCCCTCGGGTGTAGTCCCCGCCGCCTCGGACGGGCCCAGCACCTCGGGCAGTGTGGCCTGGTGGCCGAGCGCGAGCTCGACGAGATCCGGCCGATAGCCGCCGGTCGCCGCCGACCAGTAGCCGGTCCCGGAGGCCCCGCCCCGGTCGGTGGTTCGCCGCATCGGCCGCCCGAGCAACTGCCACACCAGCCAGTCGTGCGCCTGCAGCAGCACGGCGGTGCGCAGCGCGGCGTCGGGCTCGGTCTTGTTCAGCCAGCGCAGCTTGGTCACCGGTTGGGCGGCCTGCGGTACGTGGCCCACGGCCTGCGCCCATGCCTCGCGCCCGCCGAGCGCGTCGACGAGATCGGCGGCGGCGACCTGTGCGCGCTTGTCGCCGCCGACCATGGCCGGCCGCACCGTGTTGCCCTGCGTGTCCAGCGGAACGAGCGCGTTCTGCTGTGCGGAGACGCCGATGGCCTGCACGCCTTCGAGGAGCCCGCCGCCGGCCGCCTCGCCCAGGGACAGCAGCCAGGCCTGCGGATCGACATCGGAAGGACGGCCGCCGCCCTCGGTGGTTTCCACCGGATGCGGGGCATATCCCTGCCTGAGCACGGCTCCCGTGTCCGTGTCGCAGACGACGATACGAGTGAAATCGGGCGAACTGTCCAACCCGGCGACTATCCCCATGGCGGAAATTCTGCCGTACGGCGGGGGATGGGCGCGCCGGGCCGGGCGGTAGTGACCGGCTCACGGGGTGTCCGCCGGGCCGGGGCGCAGGTCGGACGGGGTGGCGCGATCGCCGACCCCGTCAGGGATCCCGCGCCCCCGCCTGCCGGGAGTCGCTCGGCTTTCGGCCGGTGGGGGCCGATCGGGTGGTTCCCCGCGCCTCTCACGGGGTCCCTACGTGTTGCTGGTGCCCCAGTCGTCCTCGCGGGTGCCGTTGGTGTTGCGTTCGCGCAGCGAGCGGACGCGGGCGGTGACCGAGTCGGGGACGTGGTCGCCCACCTTCTCGCCGACCGTGTGGAACGCCTTGCCCGCGATCTCGCGCCCCTGCTGGGCGGCGGTCTCGGCGGTGTTGCGCACCGCGGGGTTCTGCGCGACCTGGCGCGCGGACTTCTTCAGCTGTTCGTAGCGCTCGCGCCCGGCGCGCGTGCCGAGCACGTAACCCAGAGCCAGTCCGGCGACGAACGTGAGCCGGTAGCGCATGACGGCCACCCTTCCCTTGCGTCGGCATCGGTGCGGGGGGAACCGATTGGCGGAG
The DNA here is from genome assembly GCF_001514115.1 of Streptomyces olivochromogenes. GTDB lineage: Bacteria > Actinomycetota > Actinomycetes > Streptomycetales > Streptomycetaceae > Streptomyces > Streptomyces olivochromogenes. The sequence goes on along the minus strand of NZ_KQ948456.1, from coordinate 122,578 downwards.
CACCCCCCTGCTTGCGCTAATGTATGTGTCGCAGCGAGCGCACGCCCCCTGGCGAATACCCAGGTAGGTACGATCGATGCAACGAGGCATTCCCCTGTAGCTCAATTGGCAGAGCAGCCGGCTGTTAACCGGCAGGTTACTGGTTCGAGTCCAGTCGGGGGAGCTTCGATCTTCCGTAGCTCAATTGGCAGAGCAGCCGGCTGTTAACCGGCAGGTTACTGGTTCGAGTCCAGTCGGGAGAGCAACGGAAGAGGACCCCTCAGGGGTCCTTTTTCATGTCCGGCGGAACCGCGCAGGCCACGCCGAAGTCCTCATGGTCATGCGTTGCCGACCATCCGAAGCAGGAGATCGTATGAGCGGCTATGCTGCGGCAGACGGCGCGCACAAATGTGCGCGACGCGCCGTAAGGGGCGGTAGCTCAGCCGGTTAGAGCAGCGGACTCATAATCCGTCGGCCGTGGGTTCGAGTCCCACCCGCCCCACTCCGCGCTACGCGTGAAGAAACGATGCCGCCTGCGCACTCGTGGTTTGCCAGCAACAAGGTTGCGGCCCCCGGAGCTGATCCGGGGGCCGCAGTCGTGCGTTTCGCGTTCTTTGCACTCGTCCGGGGGAACGACCGGGGAATCACCGTTCCCTGGTGTGACGTCAGTTCGAGCCAGGAGCGGCCCCATCGGCCTCACCGGGTCCGCCGGTGACGGGCGGCCCGGGGGGTCGGGTCAGGGCTGGACGGGCTTTCCGCGGCCCCAGGCCCAGGCGAGGCGGTCGGCGCCGGACTGGTTGGTGGTGGCGAGCCAGGGGCGGTTGGGGTCGCCGGTCAGGGTCTGCAGGGAGTACGTGTCGTCGGTGCGCAGGCCGGGCCAGTAGACGGAGCCCATCTTCAGCTGGCGGAAGGTGTCGGTGACGGCCTGGACGTAGTTGACGTAGTTGTTGGAGGCGTCCGGCTTGTTGTAGTCGAGGCCGGTGGTCATCGGGGCGCCGAACTCGTCGGCGACGGTACGGCCCGCGCAGTCACCGATGCGCTCCTTGAGGTCGGACACCCACTGGTCGTAGGTGGCGTAGTCCTTCCAGAACCCGTAGTGGTGCAGGGAGAGATAGGTGCCCTTCAGGCGCGGGTCCGCGCAGACGGAGGTGACGTGGTCGTTGTAGCCGGCGCCGCTGACGAACACCCGGTCGCGCGGGACGGAGGGGTAGGTGGCCAGCCACTTCGCGGCGATGTCGGCCCACTCGGTGTCGGTGTAGCCGTGGGGCTCGTTCATCGGCTCGAAGTAGACCTGCTTGTCGTTCTTGTAGGTCTTGACCACGGTGTTCCACATGGGCCAGAAGGTGGCGGGGTCGTCGATGAAGCCGTCCTTGCGGGCGCCCGTGCCCTCCCAGTAGGAGACGATGACCTTGAAGCCCTTGTCCGACGCGGCGTCGATGACCCCGCGGTAGGACTTCCAGTACGAGCCGCCCGCCGTGTACGGGTTGATGGGCAGTCGGACGGTGTTGGCGCCGAGGTTCGCGCGGAACGCCGAGATGATCCGGCTCGCCTTGGCGTAGGTCCGGGCGTAGCTGTCGGAGGTCGACAGGCCGGACAGGACGACCGGGTCGTCGGCGAAGTTGTCACGCGGGTCGGCCCAGTTCACGCCCTTGAACTGGGTCGTGTCCTTGCTGGGCGCGGCGTGGGCGGGGCCGGCGACGGCCGTGCCGCTGGTCGCGGCGACGGCTGTGCCGCTGGTGCCGGCGATCAGGAGCGCCACGAAGGCGGCGCGCAGGCGGGGCGTGAGGCGGGTTCTGGCGGGGGTAGTGCGCATCGACTTGCCCTTTCAGGTGACTGCGGCTCAGCGCCCGGCGGAGCCTGCGCGGGGCTGGGCGGCCGTCGGAAGGTTCGCCGGGCCGGACGGGACGCGGGTGCGTCGGCTCGCCGTCGTGGGCCCGGTGACGACCGGTGCTGTATCGGTGGTGCGGTGGTGCTTCACCGGTGGCGATTCACCGGTGGCGCTTCGCCGGTGTGGGGGAAGGGTGTGGGGGGCGTGCGGGGCGGTCCTGTCGCCCGCGCGGGTGGGCCTCGGCGTGCTCAAGGCAGGTGCGAGGCACGGTTCTTGCGCCGTCTCGACCTCGACGGCCTACAGGTGCCGTGCACCCTCGCCCGTGGCGCTGAGCCCATCCGTCCGCTCCTCCCTGATCCACCGACCGGAACGCTGTGTTTACGTAAACATCGGCCGGCGCGGCGAGGCCTGAACTCATGGCCGGGGCTGGGTCGGTGGCGATGTTTACGTAAACATGGCGGCGCCGGAATCGTGGCACCCGGGACAGTGATCGTCAAGGTTTCCCGCACGTAACGTCGTTGGGCTCCTGGGGTGGATTCCCGGCGCAGGGGCGAGAGCGGTGAGCGGTGGTGAAGTGACGGAACTGGACGTCAGTCCTGGTCGTCGGGTGTGTGGAGGTGGGCGAGGACCTTCTCCAGGGGGAGGTCGAAGCGGTCCTTGTCGGCGGTCCAGTGGCGCAGCACCGTGGCGCCGGCCTCGGCCAGGTCGGGCGGGAGGCCGGTGGAGCGGAGGGTGGCGGCGATCTCCTCCATCTCGGGGGCCCAACGCCAGGCGCGGGCCGCGACGCTGGGCAGGTAGTCCACTTCGGCGAGAATCCCGGAGGTGATCGACTCGGCCTCCAGGGTCAGTTCGGCACCCACTCCGTGACGCGTGGCGAGCGCGTGCGAGACGGCGGCCAGGACGCGGGCGGCCTTCTGGAAGGAGGCGAAGGCCATTTTCAGCGCCGACGCGGCACCGACTCCGGCGTCGAGCGGTCTGGCGAGTACGGCGGTGCCCTCGAACACCGCGGCCACCCGGCCGACAGCCTTCTGATCGCCGCTCAGGTAGAGCCGCGGGGAGCTGTCCGCTCCGGGGGGAGCGCCGATGATCGAGCCGTCGACCATGACGACGCCGCGTTCACGGCAGGCTGCGTCGATACGGAGGGCCCGATCGGGGCTGATGGCGTTCGCCTCCACGTAGACACCGGTGAAGGCGTGCTCGAGGACCTCGCGTGCGACGTCCTCTGCCGCGTGCGGTGGGCAGATCGACAGGACCAGGTCGCTGACGGCCAAGGCGGACCCGAGTGACCCGGCCGCCTCCAGGCCGGCCTTCCGGGCCCGCTCGACGCTGGCGGAACCACGGCCGGTGGGGACGTGGAGCACCCGGGCCCCGGCGCGGTGTGCCTGGGCGCCGACCTCCGCGCCCATCGCGCCGGGGTGCAGGAGTGTCACGGTCGTCATGAGCGGGTCCTCGTGGAGTCGGGGGAGGTGGATGACGGGGGAGGCGGAGGAGGGAGAGGCAGGTGACGAGGGAGATGGATGACGCGGCGGTGGATGACGGGGAGAGCCCTACGTTACGAGGAAGATCCACCGACGCGGGGCGTCGCGGCGCGACCCCGCTCCGTGACCCCCGGCCCCTCCTGACCCGTCATTCAGCTGGCGGCGCGGTGCATATCTGCACACGTAACCCTCCCGTGGCCCAAGCATCATTCACACGTTCCCTTTTGGGGGGCCGGTGTTCGCTGTGATTTATCTGTGGGACGTTTACGCTTTACCGTCCTTTGGGCGTTGGATCCCCACTGCGCAGCCGGTCGTCATCAGGGTGTGCGCACCTTCTGTCCCCCCGCGTACGCAGCACTTCTCCTATACCTGCGAGGGTCAAAGAGCCATGCGAGCGTTCCTCACCACCAAGACCGCCAGGCGCGCCCTGCGTCCGATCGCCGACCTCATCGATCAGCGCATCGAACGCCAGATCCGCCGCGCCATCGGGGACGGATCCGAAGGCGGACTCCAGCGCGAGCTGGCGACACTGCGCAACCGTCAGCGCCCCCTCGAGTTGCTGATCGACGGGACGGGGCGCGGCGTGTCGCGCATGCCGGCCCAGATCCACCTCGACCGCGCCATCGAGGAGTTGGCGCAGGTGAGCGGAGACAGGAGCGGGGCGGAGCGAAACATCTCCCAGGCGTTCCGGCTGCTCATCGCCCTGGAGGCGCTCGGCGTCGGCCGGATCGCCGGCGGCACCATGAACATCTGCGGCAAGCTCTCCGCCGTCCCGCTGCTCGACCCGCCGAACGACGAGATCCTCGAGATCGGCACCCTGTACGGGATGTTCGGCGCGGCCCTGATCCGGATGATGGAGCGCGCGGGACGCGATCCGCGTCTGACGATCGTCGACCCGCTCGCGGGCCTGCAGTTGCAGCCCGGCACCACCGAGGGGGCCGACCCGACGGGCACCCCCGTGCGCGGCGCCGCGGTGCGCGCCAATCTGGCCCTGGTCGGCGCGGCCGGTGCCGCGGCCCGCGTCCAGCAGGGCTTCTCCGAGGACCCCGAGGTGCGCGCCCTGGTCTCCGACCGTTCCTACGGGGTGATCATCGTCGACGGTGACCACTCCGCCTCCGGTGTCGCCGCGGACCTGGAGTGGGCCGAGCAGATCGTCGCGCCCGGCGGAATCGTCGTACTCGACGACTTCGGGCACCCGAAGTGGCCCGGTATCAAGGAGGCCTTCGACAAGCACATGGCGACGGACACCCGGCTGACGTTCCTCGGGCAGGTGGCGAACTCGGGGTATCTGCGCGCGAGCGCGTAGAGAGGCGTTGCAGGGGGTCTGCCCATCGGCCCCGACTCGTGATAGAAGCGGCGGAAGGGGATTGTCGGATACTGAGAATGAGGTTCTGGCATGAAGGCTGTCGTGGTCGGGGCGTCGAGTGGACTGGGCCGGTGCATCGGGGTCGACCTGGGGCGCCGCGGCGACCGGGTCGCCCTGCTGGCACGCCGGCGCGACCGACTGGTCGACGCGGCGAAGGAGGCGGGCCCGGACGCGCTCGCCGTCGCCTGTGACGTGACCGACGAGTCGTCCTGCCGGGCGGCGGTCGAGGAGGCCGCCGCCGGGCTGGGCGGCATCGACGCGCTCGTCTACGCCACCGGCATCGGCCCCCTCGCCCCGGTCGAGAAGCTCGACGCCGACGCCTGGCGCCGCGCCATGGACACCAATGTGATCGGCGCGGCGCTGGTCACGAGCGCAGCGCTCCCGCATCTGACGAAGTCGGGCGGGGTCGCCGCCTATCTGTCCTCCATCGGCGGCTCGCTCACGCCGTCCTGGCCGGGGTTCGCGGCCTACCACGTGAGCAAGGCGGCCCTGGAGAAGCTCGTCGAGGCCTTCCGCGTCGAGCATCCGGGCGTGGGCTTCACCCGGTTCGTGGTCGGGGACTGCGCGGGCGGGGAAGGGGACTCCAGGACCGGGTTCAACGACGGCTGGGACCGGGAGTACGCGGCCCAGGTCTACCCGGTCTGGCGGCAGCGCGGCTATCTGACGGGTTCCCTGCTCGACGTGGAGGAGTTCCTCCGCGTCCTCGACGTCGTGCTGCGCTGCGGCGGCACCATCCCGGAGGTGACCGTGACGCCGCGCCCGCCCGTCCGGGCGTCCCAGGCCTGATCCGAAGGACAGGCCCTAACGGCCCAGCGCCGCGCCCCCGTTGATGTGCAGCAGCTGCCCCGTCAGGTACGCCGCCTCCGGTGACGCCACGTACCGGACGGCGGCGGCGATCTCGGAGGGGTGGCCCGGCTTGCCGGTCAGGGTCTGGCCGACCCGGGAGGCGATGAACTCCGGTGTCGCGCGGGCGCCGAAGAACTCCGTGTCGCCGACGAAACCGGGGGCGACCGCGTTCACGGTGATGCCCTCGGGGCCGACGCGCTGCGCGAGGGCGTAGGTGTATGTGTTGACCCAGGCCTTGGAACCGCCGTACGAGCCGGGCCCGCGCAGCGAGGCGATGGAGGAGAGCTGCACGATACGGCCGCCGGGGCGGCGCATGTGGGGGAGCAGGGCCTCGGTGAGCAGGACCGCGGTCAGTACATTGGCGTCGAAGTTGTCGCGGTAGCTGTCCGCGAGGGAGGCGAGCGTGCCGTCGGGCTCACGGGCCACGTTGCCGCCCGCGTTGGCCACCAGCACGTCCACCGGGGTCTCGTCCGCCGTGATGAACTCCCTTGCCCGGCCCACCTGTTCGGGGTCGGCGAGGTCAGCCGCGCACCAGCTCGCCGTCGACTCGCCGTACTGGCCGTTCAAGGTGTCGGCCGCCTTGTGCAACACGTCCTCGCGGCGGCCGAGGAGCACCACCCGGTCCCCGTCGGCGGCGAACGCCTCCGCCGTCGCCAGGCCGATCCCGGTACCGCCGCCGGACACCACCACACGTCGCTGAGTCATGGCCATCCCGTCCTCGGATGTGAATATTGGTCATGTGGGCGTACGGGCTGCGACGCTACGGAGGCCCTGAGGGGACGTCAAGTGAGTTGCGGACGCGACTCACAGGGGCGACTGCCAGGTGACCGTCGTCCCCGCGCCGCCGTCGTCGAAGACCGTCAGACGGACCCCGGGGCGTCCGTCGGGGAGAGGCGCCGTCACGTCGACCGTGATCTCGACGCGGGAGACACCGGCGCGGCGGGAGGCGGCGGCCAGGGCGCGGCGCAGTGCGGTGAGCAGCCGTCCGGCGACGGGCTCCGCGAGACGGTTCTCCACCGCGCCGGTGAACCGGGCGGACGGCTGGAATCCCAGCACCGCGGCCGCGCCCGCCGCCTCGCGCAGGACCTTGCCGCGGAAGGTGGTGGGGGCGTCGGCCGGCGGCTGCTGGAGCGCGAAGATCGCCGTGCGGACCTCCTGGATGGTGGACTGGAGTTCGTCGACGGCACGGCCGAGCATCGCGTGCACTTCCTTGTCCGTATCGCCCGTTCCGGCGCTCCTGCGCTGGGTGGACTCCAGCATCATGCCGGTCGCGAACAGCCGTTGGACGACGAGGTCGTGCAGGTCGCGGGCGATCCGGTCGCGGTCCTCGTAGACCGCGAGCCGCTCCCTGCTGTGCTGGTCCTCGGCGTGCACCAGCGCCAGCGCGGCCTGTGAGGCGAACTGGGTGGCGAGCAGCCGCTCCACCGCGGTGTACGGACGGCCGCCGCGCCGGCGGGGGAGGGCGAGCGTGCCGAGGAGGCGGCCGCCGGCCTGGAGCGGCAGCATCATGCTCGGCCCGAACCGGTGCCGTACGTGCGTGGTCATCCGGGGGTCGGTCGCCGAGTCCTCGATGAACACCGGCTCCCCGCCGAGGAGTTGTTCGAGGACGGGACTGCCCGGCTCGATCACGGTGCCGACGATGTCACCGGGGTCGTCGAGCGTGGAGGCGGTCACGATCTCCATGCCGCCGTCCCCGGTGGGCTGGAGGATGACACCGGCCGAGGCCTCGGCCAGGCGCCGGGCCCGTTCGGCGACCGTCATCAGCGCGTCGGCGGCGCCCTCGCCGCTGAGCAGCGCGGTGGTGACGGCCGCCGCGCCCTCGATCCAGCGCTCGCGCTGCCGCGCCGTCTCGTACAGGCGGGCGTTGCCGATCGCGATGCCGGCCTGGGTCGCCAGGACCCGTACGAGTTGCTCGTCCTCGTCCGTGAACGGGCCGTCGCGCTTCCCGGCGAGGCGCAGGTCGCCGAAGACCTCGCCGTCGACGTGGATCGGCACGACCAGCTCCGACGGCTCCGGTGGGCCCGGCGACTCCGGTGGTTTTGGGGGTTCCGGGGGTTCCGGCGACTCCGGTGGCGTCGGCGGCTCCGGCGGCTCGGGCCGTTGCGCCGTACGGATCCCCCTGAGGCCGTCCCGTCCCGGATCGGTCATGTCCAGCGCCGCGTACCGGGCCTCCGTGAGCTCGGCGGCGGCGTCCACGATGTGCTGGAGCGTGGCCCGCAGTTCGAGGTCGGTGCCGACGCTGAGGACGGCTTCCAGGAGCGACGGCAGGCGGGGGACCGGATCGTGCATACCGGGGACCTGTTCCGGGGCCCGGCCGTCACAGCGCCAGCGGGTCCAGCGTCAGCGGCTCGATCTTGCCCTCCAGCATGTAGCCCAGGCCCTGCACCGCGCACACGTCGGGACGCTCGGCGATGTGCACCGGCATGCCCGTCGCCTGCCGCAGCATCTGGTCGAGGCCCGGCAGCAGCGCGCTGCCGCCGACCATCATGATGCCGCGGTCGGCGAGGTCGGCCACCAGGTCGGGCGGGCAGGCCCGCAGCACCTTCCCGATCCCGTCCAGTACGGCGGTCAGCGGGGTCTGGATGGCATCGCGTACGGCGGCGGTGTCGACCTGTACGGACCGGGCGAGGCCGGTCGCCACGTCCCGCCCGTGGATCTCCGTGGACGCCGGGCCGTGCGGGGTGAGCCCGTTGCCGGAGAGGGCGAGCTGCAGGGGCCGCACCGACTGCGAAGGAAGCATCAGCTCGTGCTGGTGGCGCAGGTGCTGCACGATCGCGCGGTCGACGGCCTCGCCGCCCACCGGAATGCGCTCGGCGGTCACGATGGACCCCAGCGACAGCACCGCGACCTGGGTGGCGGCCGCCCCGCACACCATGATCATGGTGGCTTCCGGCCGTTCGACGGGCAGCCCGCACCCGACGGCGGCGGCGATCAGTGTGTCGACCAGCTCGACCCGCCGCGCCCCCAGCCCGACCAGCGTCTCGATCGCGGCGCGTTGCGCCAGCGGGTCCGCGTCGTGCGGGGTGCAGGCCGCGGCGCGCAGCCGGGGCTTGCGGCGCAGGGCGCGGCGGACCTTGTCGCCGAGCAGCTGGCGCAGCATGCGCTGGGCCATCTCGATGTCGACGACCGTGCCGCCGGACACCGGCCGCATGACCCGGATGTAGTCGGGGGTACGGCCCGTCATCTTCTCCGCGAACTCGCCGACCGCGATCAGGGCGCCGTTCCTGGTGTTGATCGCGGCGACACTCGGCTGATCGACGACCAGCCCCGCGCCCTTCACATACACCCGGGTCCGGGCCGCGCCCAGGTCGACGGCGAAGTGACAGCGGCGCAACCGCTCGAGGCTGGCGGTCATGGCAGGTCCTCTCGAGAGCAGACCGTGGGGACTCCGCCGGGTGGCGGTCCTTCCTCGCATCGTGGACGGGCGCCGGACCAGGCGCCTTTTGTGGGGGGCCGGGCGGGGTGCCGCTGGATGGGTGGTCCTGTCCGGATGCCGGTTGGGCGGTCTTGTCCCGATGCGTGATCCCGGCGGCCTGGCGGAAACCCGCCAGGGCAGTTTCTCGCCAGGCTCCGTCAACTCCCGCGCACCACCGGCCCCCCGAAACTCTTCGCAGCACCGGAGCCACCACGTGCCGACGAGGAGAGGTCGTCCATGACCAGAGGACCAGTCAGACGGGGGGCGGCTCTGCTGTCCGCCGGGCTCGTGCTCGCCGTACTGCCCATGGGGCCGGCGGGCGCGGCCGAGGCGGCCGCCCCGGCCCCGACGCGCACCGCCTCCGCCACCCACACCGTCACGCTCGTCACCGGCGACAAGGTGACCGTCACCGACCTCGGCGCCGGCAAGAAGACGGTCGCGGTCGAGCGGCCCCGGGGGGCCACGGGGGCGGTCCGCACCCAGGTGACGAACGGCGCCGTGACCGTCGTACCGGACGAGGCGCTGCCCTACCTGCGGGCGGGCACCCTCGACCGGCGGCTGTTCGACGTGAGCGAGCTGATACGTCAGGGGCTCACCGACGGGAAGACGGCCGAGCTGCCGCTGATCGTGACGTACGGGAAGGGGCGCGCGGCCGCCTTGCGCGGGGCCGAGCAGAAGCGCGCGCTGCCCAGCATCCGGGGTGCCGCCGTCGCCGCCGACAAGGGGCGCACCTTCTGGCAGTCCCTCACCCGGCAGGACGGGACGGTCGACAAGGTCTGGCTCGACGGGCGCGTGCACGCCGACCTGGCCGAGAGCAACGCCCAGATCGGTACGCCGCAGGCCTGGGAGGCCGGGCTCACCGGGAAGGGCGTCACGGTCGCCGTGCTCGACACGGGTGTGGACGCCGACCATCCCGACCTGGCCGGACGGGTCTCCGTCAGCAAGAGCTTCATCGACGGGCAGGAGGTCGCCGACCGCAACGGGCACGGTACGCACACGACGTCCACGGTCGGCGGCAGCGGTGCCGCCTCCGACGGCAAGGAGCGGGGTGTCGCGCCCGACGCGACGCTCGCCGTCGGCAAGGTACTCAGCGACGAGGGCTCGGGCAGCGACTCGGAGATCATCGCGGGCATGGAGTGGGCCGCGCGGGACGTGCACGCCAAGGTGATCTCCATGAGCCTCGGCTCGACCGAGGCGAGTGACGGCACGGATCCCATGGCGCAGGCGGTGAACACGCTGTCCAAGGAGACCGGCGCCCTCTTCGTCGTCGCCGCGGGCAACACCGGCGCCCCCTCCTCCATCGGCTCGCCCGGCGCCGCCGACGCCGCGCTGACCGTCGGCGCGGTGGACTCCGCCGACCAGGCCGCCTACTTCACCAGCGCGGGACCGCGCTACGGCGACAACGCCCTCAAGCCCGACCTGTCCGCACCCGGCGTCGACATCCTCGCCGCCCGCTCCCAGCTCGTCGCCGGCAGCGGCTACTACACCTCCATGAGCGGTACGTCGATGGCGACGCCGCATGTCGCCGGTGTGGCCGCCCTGCTCGCCGAGAAGCACCCCGACTGGACCGGCGCCCAGCTCAAGGACGCCCTGATGTCGACGTCGAAGCAACTCGACGCGTCCGCCTACGTGCTGGGCTCGGGCCGGGTGAGCGTGCCGGACGCGATCGACGCGAAGGTCACCGCCACCGGGAACGCCGATCTCGGCTTCTACGGCTGGCCGTACGAGGCGAACAAGCCCGTCACGAAGACCGTGACCTATACCAACTCCTCCGACAGCTCAGTCGAGTTGAGCCTCGCCGTGCGGGGTGCCCCCGACGGGGTGGCCACCCTCGCCGACTCCGCGCTCACCGTGCCCGCGCACGGCAGCGCGTCGACGACCGTGACGGGCGACGGCTCGAAGGCGCCCGTGGGCGACACCTCCGGGCAGATCGTCGCGTCCGTCGGCGGCACGCCCGTCGCGCACACCGTGTTCGGGCTGGTGAAGGAGGAGGAGCGGTACACGCTCACCGTCCACGTCAAGGACCGCGCGGGCGAGCCGACCGCCGCCTACCTCGCGGTGCAGCAACTCGCGGCGGGCGTGGACCCGTTCCCGGCCTCGGTCGACGACTCCGGCACCCTGAAACTCCGGCTCAGGCCGGGGGCGTACAACCTGACCTCCTTCCTCGACGTGCACGGCAGCCACGGCGCCGACTCGCTCGGGCTCGGCTTCCTCGCCGCGCCCGAGATCACCCTCGACCGGGACCGCGAGGTCACCCTCGACGGACGGCAGCTGAGGGAGATCAGGGCCGAGGTGGAGCGGCGGACCGAGACCCGGCAGCTGCTCATGGAGTACGACCGGAACGCGGGCGGCTCCGACCAGTTCGGCGCCGTCCAGGTGCCCGTGAAGTACGACAGCATCTTCGCCGCGCCGACCGCGAAGGTCACCCAGGGCACCTTCGAGTACCGGACCGTGTGGCGGCTGGGGAAGCCGTTGCTGGAGGTGAAGGGCATCGGTGAGGCCGTCGCCCAGCCGGGCGCGGCCCTGACCGAGGGCCGGAGCAAGCTGCCGCTGGTGGACGTCGGGACCGGACCGTTCACCGGGGTCAGCGGCAAGGCCGTGCTCGCGACACTCGCCGACGGTGTCGAGCCCACCGCCCTCGCCCAGGCGGCCCAGGACGCGGGCGCCAAGGCGCTGTTCGTCACCGACGGCGCCGCCGGGCGCCTCAACGCCTGGTTCGGCACGGACGACTACGCCGACCGGCCGCTGCAGGTCGCCACGGTGAACGCGGCGGACGCGGCACGGCTGCGGGCCGCCGGGCATGTCGACATGACCGGGACGCGCAACACGCCGTACGTCTACGACCTCTCGGAAGGGCACGAGGGGGCCATTCCGCGCGGCGACCTGACGTACGAACCGGGCGCGCGTGAACTCGCCGTGCTGGGCACCAGGTTCCACGCGGTCAAGCCCGTATCCGGCAGCGAGTTCCGCTACTCGGTCACCGACGCCTTCCCCATCGGGATCGGCTTCCAGGAGCGGATCGACTATCCCGCCGAGCGGACCGACTACGTCTCCACGGGCACCGGACAGACGTGGATGGAGTCCGTGAACCTCGGGGCGGGCACACTGGAGGAGCGCAGTGGGCTCGTCCACTACCGCGGGGGCTCGCACGCGACGCTGAACTGGTTCAAGCCGGTCTGGCACGCGTGGCTCGGCACCGGGCTCGGCTGGGGACAGGAGCGCGCGGGCAACCAGATCCAGTTCAACACGCCCGGCTGGGGCGACTCCGGGCCCGACCACACGGGCTTCGGCGACGTGTGGAGCGACGACACCGGGATGACCCAGCTCACGTCCGTGTACCAGGACGGCACCCTGGTCGACCGGCGCAAGAGCTCCGGCGCGTACGTGTGGGACGCGCCCGCCGACGAACACACCTACAAGGTCGTCACGGACACCACCCTCGACCCCGACCGCTGGACCCTGTCCACCCAGGGGCACTCCGAGTGGACCCTCCGTTCGGCGGCCACGCCCGCGGACCGCTGGACGTTCCTGCCGCTCATCAACCTCGGCTACGACCTCGACACCGACCTCGCGGGCGCGGTGCGCGGCGGCCGGGTGCCGGTGGGGATCCACGCCGAGTACGTGAAGGGCGCGTCCGGCACCGGAACCATCGGGGGCGGGAAGCTGGAGGTGTCCTACAACGACGGGAAGTCGTGGCAGCCGGTCCCGCTGTCGGGCGGTGGCGGCGCGGCGTCCTGGAAGGGGACGTTGAGCGTGCCGCGCGGCGCGGAGTTCATCTCCCTGCGGGCCTCCGCGCGGGACGACCGGGGCGGCTCGGTGAGCCAGGAGGTCATCCGGGCGGTGGGGGTGCGGTAGCCCGCCCCGTCCCCTCTGAACGGGCGGCGCCGGTTCCCCTTGGGAGGGGGGAGCCGGCGCCGCCGCGGCGTCACCGCAGGGTGGGGCGCTCAGTGCCCCGCGTGTTCCACGATGCCCCGGATCACACCCAGCTCCACCAAGTCCTGCGGCCGGATGCGGAGTTGGTCCGCCGTGTCGCGCACCTCGCTCGCCGGGCGTTTGAGGATCGCGGCCGCGAGCTCCGGCGCGATGACGGAGAAGTAGCTGTCCGGCGTGGCCCAGGTGTTGCCGGGCGCGGCGAGCGCGAGCGCGCCGCCCGAGCCGCCCTCGCCGATCACCAGGGTGGTGACGGGCGTACGGGCGGTGGCCACCGCCGCGAACAGGTCGGCGATCGCCGAGCCCGCGCCCTGCCGCTCGGCCTGCGCGTCGTTGGCGGCGCCCGGGGTGTCCACCAGCGTCAGTACGGGGAAGCCGAGCCGGCCGGCGAGCCGGATCAGCCGGGCGGCGGTGCGGTATCCGGCGGGGCGGGTCGCGGTCCCGCACTGGGCGGCGTACGCCACGGTCCGCCCCGCGGGGCCGGAACCGAACCCGCACAGCATGCCGTCGTCACTGCCGCCGCAACGGTCGCCGCTGATCGCGGCGCGACGCGAGAAGTAGGCGTCCAGGTAGGCGGCGGCCCGGGGGCGTTCGGTGGAGCGGGCGCGCCGGACGGCGTCCCAGCCGGTGGCGGGGAGGCCGGGGGTGCCGAGGGCGTTCGGCGGAGGAACGGCCTCGACCTCGCCCCCGGCCGCGGGCTTGGACGCGGCCACGCCTCCGGGCTCGGACTCGGTCCCGGGCTCGGCCACGCCTCTGGGCTCGGACTCGGTCCCGGCCACGTCTCCGGTCTCGGCCACGTCTCCGGTCTCGGCCACGTCTCCGGTCTCGGACTCGGTCTCGGCCACGTCTCCGGACTCGGTCCCGGCCACGCCTCCGGGCTCGGTCACGCCTCTGGACTCGGGCTCGGATTCAGCCTCGCTCCCGGCTTCGGTCGCGGGAGCGGTCAGCAGGGCCAGCCACAGCGCCAGCGTCTCGCGTAGCTCCTCCTCTCTTACGACGGCGTCCACCGCGCCCGCCGTCACCTGGGCCTCGGCCGTGTACGCCGCCGGGTCCGCGTCGGGCGGGCGGACCCGGGAGCCGGCGAAGCCGACCTGGGCGCCGGGCAACGCCAGGGTCACGTCGGCGCCCGCACCCAGCGTCGCCCAGCCGCCGCCCGTCGTCGGATCCCGCAGCACGGCGATCTGCGGCAGCCCCGCCTCCCGGGCGAGCGCCGACTGCCGTGCCACGCGCTGGAGTTGGGTGAGTGCGAGCATGCCCTCCTGCATCCGGCTGCCGCCCGTCGCGACGAGCGAGACGACGGGCAGGCGGTGCGCGCGGGCGTGGGCGTAGGCCGCCTCGACGCGGTCGCCGGTGCGTTCGCCGAGCGAGCCGCCGAGGAAGCCGAACTCGAAGGCGATCAGTACGACGCGGGCGGAGCCGATGACCGCGGTGCCGCAGACGACGGACTCGTCCTCGCCGGTACGGGTGAGGGCGCGGCGGCGCGAGTCGTCGTACCCCTGCCAGGACAGGGGACCGTCCGGTTTGAACTCCCTCATGGGAACGGGTAGTTCACGGAACTCGTCGCCGGCCAGGGCGATGGCCTCGCGGGCGGAGAAACGCTCAGTCATGCTCAGGGGCCTTTGTGACGGCGTCGGGGAGGGCTCGCTTGAGAATCTTGCCCATGTCGTTGCGCGGGAGCGACGTGAGGAAGCGCACGGCCCGTGGGCGTTTGTGCGGGGCGAGGCGGCGGGCCACGTGGTCGGCCAACTCCTCGGCGCCGGGCGGGTCCTCGGGGTCGGTGGGGACGATCCAGGCCACGATCCGCTCGCCCAGGTCCTCGTCGGGCTCACCGGTGACGGCGGCCTCGCGCACCGCCGGAAGCTCAAGGAGCGCGTTCTCGATCTCCCCGGCGCCGATCTTGTAGCCGCCGCTCTTGATCAGGTCGGTGGCCTTGCGGCCGACGATGCGTACCGAGCCGTCGGGGTCGACGACCGCCATGTCGCCGGTGCGGAACCAGCCGTCCTCGGTGAACGCGGCGGTGGTCGCGTCGGGCCGGTTCAGGTACTCGGTGAAGAGGTTCGGCCCCCGGACCTGGATCTCGCCGACGGTCTCGCCGTCCGGCGTACCGGTGGGAGTGCCGTCGGCGTCGTACGAGGCGATCGTCGTCCCGTCCTCCTCGACGAGCCGCACGTCGACGCCGGGCAGCGGCACTCCGACGGTGCCGGGCCGGGGTTCCCCGTCCACCCGCACGCTGGTGTTCATGAGGGTCTCGGTCATGCCGTACCGCTCGACGACCCGGCGTCCGGTCGCGGCCGTGATCCGCTCGTGGTCGTGCACCGGCAGCGCGGCGGAACCGGACACGAGCAGCCGCGCCGCGCCGAGCGCCTTGGCCAGTTCGGTGTCCTCGACCAGCGCCTCGGCGAGCCGGTGGTACATCGTCGGCACCCCGAACAGCATCGTCGCGCCCGCGCCCAGCTCCCGTGTCACGCCCTCCGTGCTGAACCTGCCCAGATGCCGCACCGCAGCGCCGCGCCGCAGCGGGCCGAGGATGCCCAGGATCAGCCCGTGCACATGGAAGAGCGGCAGTCCGTGCACGAGCACGTCGTCGCCGGTCCACTGCCAGGCGTCGGCCAGCGCGTCCAGGGTCGAGGCGATGGCGCGCCGCGGGATGACGGCACCCTTGGGCGGACCGGTGGTGCCGGAGGTGTAGACGATGAGGGCGGGAGCGGTGGGGTCGTCCGGTTCGGTGCCGGGGCGCGCGGCGGCGCCAGGGCTTGCCTGGGCGTCCTGACCGGCGACGCCCACCTGGACGTCGAGGCGCTCCACATCGCTCACGGGCGAGGGAAGTTCGACGCCCGGCTCGACCAGTACCAGTGACGGCGCGCTGTCGCCCAGAATGTGCCCCAGTTCGCCCTCTCCCGACTTGGGGTTGAGCGGTACGGCGGGCACCCCGGCGAGCAGCGCGGCGACGACCCCGACGGCGGTCTCCAGGGACGGCGTCGCCCACACGGCGACCCTCTCCCGGCCGTCGAGCCGAGCGGCCAGCTCACCCGCCGAGGCGGCGAGCTCCGCGTACGTCAGTGACCGGTCGCCGAAACGCAGGGCGGGCCGCCGTGCGGTCGAACCGCTGACCAGGGCGGGGAAGAGGGAGGACACGCGGGGTACTCCTTGCCGTAGGGACCTGCTGGAGGACGTGCTGCCGTGACAGTCACCACCGTTCCTACACCAGCCCGAGGCAAACCCGCCGCCGCGCTCACTCCGATGACGAGCTCGACCCCGCCGGGGCGAGCCGTCGCCGCGTGCCCACCAGCGTGGCGAGGTCCTCGGCGAGGCGGAGTTCGACCGTGTGCAGGGCGGCATGCTCCAGCCAGTGCAGCCGGGCCCGGTCGGGGCCGCCTTCGTGCAGGGGCGGCCATCCGGTGGCCGGGGTGAAGTCATCGACCACCATCGTGCCGCCCGGAGTCAGCAGACGGGCGGGGTCGGCCGGGTCGTCGCCCGGCGTCTTGCCGGTGCCGCCGCCGTCCAGGACCAGCAGGTCGTACGGGCCGTGCTCCGCGATCCGCCGCCAGTCGCCGTGGATCACCTCGACCTCGGGCCGGTCGGCGAAGACCTCGGCCGCGACCCGGGCCCGCTCGGCGTCGCGCTCCACGCTGAACAGCCGTACGCCCTCGCGTGCCCCCGACGCCAGCCACGCGAGCCCCACCCCGCACCCCGTACCCGTCTCACCGATCCGCTCCCGGGCACCGCCCGCCAACGCGTGCAGCAGACGGCCCTGCTCCGGACGGCACGCGTGCGCGAAGCCGTGGTGACGCGCGGAGGTGAGGGCCCGTCGGACGAGTGGGGGAAGGGTGGCGGGGTCCGTGGCGGCGTGGGCGTCCGTTCCTGAGATCGACATGGAGGAGATCATGGTCGCCGGGACGGGCCGGCCGGGGCTGGTTACGCTGGTCCGCCGCGATGGAACGAGGTGGCGGCATGAGCCAGGACTACGACATGGGTGACGAGACCCTGTGGAATCCCTCTAATGGGGCGTCCCGTTTGTTTCTTCGTCAAGTGGCACTTTTCGAGGCGGAGTTGGAACTGCCGTCGGGTATCGGGCCGATGGTGAACGACGAGAGCCGGATCGACCGGGACGCCTTCGCGGTCTTCGTC
This sequence comes from Streptomyces olivochromogenes, assembly GCF_001514115.1. Classification (GTDB taxonomy): domain Bacteria; phylum Actinomycetota; class Actinomycetes; order Streptomycetales; family Streptomycetaceae; genus Streptomyces; species Streptomyces olivochromogenes. The sequence continues at coordinate 105,608 of NZ_KQ948456.1, read as the reverse complement.
GACGCGCTGCTGGCGTGGCATCGAAGAACGAGTCACGCCGTCATGCTGGCCCTCTCCGAGGGCTTCGCGGCCACGGTGCTGGTTCTCGCGGAACGCGGCGGGGTCGAGGTGGACTGGGCACGGCTCGGTGTCGCTCCGGACGGCCCGTCGGAGAATGTGCAGATCTCGGCTCTCACCGGGATGTCCGCCCCGCCGGAAGGCGGCACCTGGGAGTCACGACTGGGGGAGAGATCGCGGGAACTGGGTCGCTTCATGCCCCGTTAGCCGGGGCGATTCCGGCTGTCCCGCTGCACGGGAGCGATCGTTCCTGAACTGGGAACGGTCGTTCGGAAGGCATGGCGCGGGCCCGGCCGGGGACCGTAGTCTCGGCCCACAGCGTGAGAACTTGACGGATCAACTGCCGGGAGTGCATGGGTGAGTGCGTCGCTGACTCCTCTTCGCGAGACTCTCGCGCGTCTCGACGCGCACCTCGCCGAGCAGGGCCTCGATCGCGGGGAGGTCCTCGACGTGGGGGAGTTGTCGAGAAGGACGGCCCTGGCCGAGGGGGAGGTCCGGGCACTCCTCGACGCGGAAGAACTCCGCGAGCCGGGTGAGGTCGGGCACGTTCGGCATCTTGTCGCCGTTGAGCTCACGCTCGCGCTGCGGGGCCGGCGGCTGACACCCCGCAGGCAGGAGGCGCTCACGCTCATGCTCGAGGGTCTGCCGATCAGCGAGAGCGAGGAGGCGGAACGGTGAAACCCTTCCTCAAGATGCGGCCGGTCCGCCGCGCGTGGAAGCGCGCCGCCGTTCTCCTCTCCCGCCGGGCCGACTCCGAGATGCGCGGCCTCGCCGTCGAGCTCACCCGCACGCTGAAGAAACGACTCGACGCGCCCGTGGACGTACGGGAGTTGGCCGAGGCCCTCTGCCAGGAGATGAGCCGGCGCCGCGACGACCGCCCCATCCAGCTCCGCTTCGAGCGCTTCCCGGACGAGATCGAAGTCACCGGGCTGTGGATGGAGTTCCACGACTTCGACCTCGTCATCGTCGAGGAACGCGCCGAGACGGTGCAGCAACTCGTCATACTCGGCCACGAGTTGTGGCACATGATGGCGGGGCACTCCCACTCCCCCCACCACTACGCCGGTGCGGCCGCCGCCAGCGCACTGTCCGACGACCCCGGCTGGCAGGAGATCGCGCTCACCGTCGCCGCCCGCAACGGCTCGCACGAGGCCGACGAGGCCGAGGCGGAGGACTTCGGCCTGCACCTCGCCAGCGTCTTCCGCTCCTGGGTGACCGGCCCGCGTACGAAGGGCCCCGTCAACCCGGTCGGACAGGCCATCCAGGCCTCCCTGGGCTACCGCGGACCCACGGACTGACCGGCGATGAACCCTTCCCGCTTCTTCGCCGGGTTCTACATCTCCTTCTGGATCCCGACGGCGGTCCTCACCGCCGCGCTGGCGATCAAACTGCCCAGCATCGTCAAGCTGTGGAAGGACCCGCTGCTGCGGGCCGTCGGCGGCCTGCTCGTGCTCGCCTGCGGCGTCTTCGTCTTCGCGGCACCGGCGACCATCGCCCGGACCAACCGCGTCACCGGCGTACCGAACATCGCGGCCCCCCTGGTCTACAGCCTCATCACCGCGTTCTGCGGCGCCTGCCTGCTCCTGATCACCGCATGGCGCAACGGCATCTCCGACCGCTCCGGCGTCACCCGCCGCGCCACCCGCTGGGTGGTCACCGCCTACGCGAGCGTGATCGTCGCACTGTGGGTGCTGTTCGCGCTCGCCGACGTCCCCGTCGAGCGGATACGGGACCTCGACACGTACTACGCCAACACCCCCTTCATGCGCGAAGAGATCGTGCTCTACCTGCTCGCGCACACCGTGGCCGGCCTGATCACGTCCAAACTGATCTGGAACTGGATCCGCGCCGGCGGACTCGACGTCTGGCTGCGCGGCGGTCTGAAGTTCCTCGGCGCCGGCTATGTGATGAACCTGCTCTACGACAGCGCCAAGTTCTGCGCCGTCGTCGCCCGCTGGACCGGCCACGACCTCGACTGGCTCAGCACCGGGCTCGCGCCGCCGGTCGCCTGCCTCTCCGCCATCCTCATCGCCGTCGGCTTCATCCTTCCGCACACCGGCCAGTTTCTGCACCGCCGCGTTCGCACCCGGCTCGGCCACTGGCACCTGCGCCCCCTGTACCGCCTGATGGGCACCGTCACGGGCGGCGGGCGCGTCCCCTTCAGACTCCGCGCCACCCCCGAACTGCGCCTGACGCGCCGCGAGACGTTCATCCGGGACGCGCTGCTGCACCTGTCCCGGTTCATCGACGAGGACCTCCGGCGGAGGGCGTACGCCGCCGCCCTCGGCCTCGGCTTCGGGGCCGGCCGGGCGGGGGCCCTCGCCCACGCCGTGACCGTCCAGGACGCCATCGAGACCAGGAGGCGCACCCGCCGGGACGACACCGCCGTGCCCCTCAACACCCCGGACACGGAGAACCTGCTGGCGGAGATCGACGCCGTGTCCCGGGCCCTGCGCCACCCCGCCGACATCCGGGCGGTACGCGAGGCCGCGGCCGCCTCGGCGCAGAGCGTGCCGGACCCCACCCTGAGTCAGCCGAGCCGTTGACCCCTGTCGGCCTCCACCACGTCGGCCACCACACAGCTCACGTTGTCGGGCCCGCCGCCGTCGATCGCGGCTTCGACGAGGGACCGTACCGCCGCGTCGGGGGCCGGGGCCGAGCCCAGCAGTCGCCGGAGCTCCTCGTCCGCCACGACGGTGGAGAGCCCGTCCGAGCAGAGCAGGTAGCGGTCCCCGGGCAGGGCGTCGCACAACCGCAGATCGGGTACGACGGGGTCGGCGCCGCCGGTGAGCGCCTTCAGGAGCAGGGCACGTTGGGGATGGACGACGGCCTCCTCCGGCGTGAGCCGGCCCTCGTCGATCATCGACTGGACCATGGTGTGGTCGTGCGTGATCCGGAACAGCTCGCCGTCGCGCAGCAGATAGGCGCGGGAGTCGCCGATGTGGACCAGCCCGAGCTGGGATCCGGTCCACACCATGGCGGTGAGGGTGGTGCCGTCGTCCTTGCCCGGTGCGGCTTCCTGGACCGCCCGCGCGGCTCCCTGTACGGCGTCCTCCAGAAGGTTGAGGACGCTCCCGCCCGGAAGGGGTTCGCCGTCCAGGGACTTCAGGGCCTGCACGGCCGCCGTACTGGCGGGCGCGCCGCTCGCGCCGAAGCCGTCGGCCACGGCGAGGACGCGGGCGCCCGCGTGGGCCGTGTCCTGGTTGGCCGGACGGACCAGACCGGTGTCGGAAAGTGCGGAGTAGCGGAGTTCGAGCATGGTGGTGTCCTTCCTCGACGTGTACGAGAGGTGATCCACGAGAAACGCCACGAGCTCCCGCCGACCGGCGGTCTCGGCCTCGACGCCGGTCGAGTGCACCTGAAGCTCCCGCGTGGCCGGATCCGAGGGCGGGACCGTGTGCCTTCGTGAGCGCCCCGGTCGTCGGCTTCTGCGCGCCCGTGGTCAAGCGCGAGGTGGGGTTGGTTTCGCCCCCGCCGCCCCGACCCTTCCCGTCCCTGGGGGCTTCGCCCCCAGACCCCCGCTCGCCCGAAGGGCTCGTCCTCAAACGCCGGACGGGCTGGGTTGCTCCGCCGTCGATCCCGTGGCTTCACCGAAGGTGAAGGTCAAATGGGCTGCCGGAGTTCCCTCCGCGATTGTTAGCCTCCCCGGAGATCAGCCGTTACGAGGATGGAGTCCGCAGTGGCCCGCACCGCCGCCGCCCGCGCACGTATCGCGCTCGCCACCTACCGGCCCGAGGAGGGCGCGGAGAGCATGGACCGGGATCTGCCCGTGCTGAGGGCGGCTCTGGAGGACGCCGGGACGGAGGCCGTCGTCGGGTACTGGGACGATCCGGACATCGACTGGGCGGCCTTCGACCTCGTGGTGATCCGCTCCACCTGGGACTACAGCTGGCGGGTGGCGGAGTTCGTGGCGTGGGCCGAGCGGTGCGGGAAGCTGACGCGGCTCGCGAACCCGGCTGCCGTGGTGCGGTGGAACACCGACAAGCGGTACATCGGCGATCTCGCGGAGGCGGGGGTGCCCACCGTGCCGACCCGGTACCTCGCCCCGGGTGCCCCCGCGGAGTTCCCCGACGACCGCGAGTACGTCGTGAAGCCCACCTCCGGCGCGGGTGCGCGGCTCGCCGCCCGGTACCGCCCCGAGGAGCGGGAGACGGCCCTGCGACAGCTGGAGCGGATGCACGACCGGGGGCTGACCGCCATGGTCCAGCCGTATCTGACCAGCATCGACACCGCCGGTGAACGCGCGCTCCAGTTCTACGGCGGCCGCTTCCTGCACGCCAGCCGCAAGGGCGCCGTCCTCGAACCCGGCACGGCCTACGACGCGGACAAGGTCGCGCACCCCCGCCTGGAGCCCTGGCAGCCGACGTCGGCCGAACTCGCTGTCGCGGAACACGCGTTGGCGGCCGTGCCGCAGAGGACGGACGGCTCGGAGCTGCTCTACGCCCGTGTCGACCTCGTCGACGGCGACGACGGGAACCCGTGTGTCATGGAGCTGGAACTCGTCGAGCCGAACCTGTTTCTGTGGCTGCACCCGGAGTCGGTGCCCGTGGTCGCCGAGGCGATCGTCAAGGCTGCTGCCCTTTGACGCCCACCCGTTGCAGCAGTCCCCAGGTGAACTCCGCCGCGCACTCCTGTCGTACGCCCGACGCGTCCGGGGCCGTGAACGCCAGGCCCCAGCGGGTCGGGGCCGTGCCCTCCAGGGGGCGGGCGGGGGCGAAGGCGCGGGCGACCTCGTCGACCGTGCAGGACCAGGGGGTGAGGTCGTCGAGGGTCTCCAGCCGGGGGCTCGGGGCGCCGGGGGCGCGGACCAGCCACTCGTTCCAGGCGACGCCGTTCGGGGCGACGAGGACCTCGAAGCGGAGGTCGGGCCAGAGGGGGACGGGCCAGAGCAGGGCCTCGCAGGACAGGTCGCCGATCTGGCGAGGGGTGACGGACTCGGGGGCGCCGAGGATCGAGCGGTAGCGCGACACCGCCGCCCGGGAGCGCGGGGCGTGCAGCATGGCCTGCCAGCGGCGGTTGGCCTCGCGCATGTCGGCGATGGAGACGCCCAGCTCGTGGCGGGCGTCCTCGACGAGGCCGGGGTTGTGGTCGGCCATGCGGCGCAGCAGGACCAGTTGGAAGTCGAGCGGGGTGAAGGGGCTAGCGGGTCGCTTGGCGGGCATGGGGTCCATGGTCGCGCATCGGGAGGGAGCCGGGTCGGCAGCCGTCCGGGAGGAACAGGACCGAGTTGACGTAACGGGGGCCGCGCGGAGGCAGGACGCGGCGCAGCAGGCCCTGGGCGGCCACGTGGGAGGTGCGTGCCTGGTGGGCCTCCAGAGGGAAGGACGCCAGGGGCAGCCAGGTGGTCGCGGGCAGGACCCAGCCCGTGTAGCCGCGCTCGGCGAGATGGCCGACCACCGGGGCGATCGGCTGGATCCGGGACTCCAGTTCGATGAAGAGGGCCGGGCGGTCGCGGGCCAGGAGGGCCTCCGCGCCGCGCAGGACGGCGAGTTCGTTGCCGTCCACGTCGATCTTGACGAAGTCGACGTCGTGGAGGCCCAGGCTGTCGAGGGTCACGCACGGGACCTCGACCGCGTGGGCGTGGATGTCCCGGCGGACCAACGACGACACGCCCCGGTCGCCCGCGTCGTCCGGCGGGAACCAGAGCCGCGCCGTGCCCGGACGGTCGGAGGCGGCGGCGCGGATCACGCGGACGTTGGAGGGGGCGGCGGCGGAGAGGAGCCTGGCCAGGTGAGGGACCGGTTCGACGGCCACCACCCGGTGGGCCAGGCCCGAAAGACGGTGGGTCCAGGGGCCGTACCAGCCGCCTACGTCCACCGCCGTGCCGCAGCCCGGCGGGCAGAGGTCCGCGAGGTGGCCCAGTTCGGGTTCGAAGCGCGGGTAGACCAGCCGGGCGGTCGCCGCGACGAGGCGGGTGGGGAGGTGGGGAGCGAGCCGGGCGGCCCAGGTCCTCGTCGCCCTCGTCGCCCTCTTCGGCCTCGTCGCCCTCGTCGCCCTCGTCACGGGACCATCCGCTTGAGGAGTTCCTCGTGCTCGTCCTCCGTGACCTGCTCCCCGGAGGACGGCAGCAGCTGTGGGATGCCGTCGACGATCGGGTAGCGGCGGTGCAGGCGCGGGTTGTACAGCGCCTCCCCGGCGCTCGGCTCCGCTCCGGAGTTCGGCGCCTCGCCGTCGCTCGGGGTCAGCAGGTGCAGTGGGCCCTTGTCCAGCGGACAGGCCAGAATCTTCAACAGCGGGTCGTCGGGGGTCATGGTGGTGTCAGCTCCTTGGCCACGATGGGGGGTTGGGGTGCCGCGTCGTGCTTGGGCATGACCAGCAGCACGGACACCGCGAGGGCGGTGCCCGCCAGGCGCAGCGTCAGCCGCACCGGGTCGTGCGGCAGCGCCTCGCCGAACGCGAGCGTGCCGAGCACCGCCGTGAACAGGCTGGTCACCGTCGTACAGACCGGCACGATCAGCGAGGCCCGGCAGCGCTGCAGCGCCGCCTGGGACATGACCAGGCCGAACGCGCCGGTGAAGAGCAGGAGATAGGGGTACGGGGAGCGGAGCACGTCGATCACCGCCCCCGCCAGGTCACTGGTCGTCAGATAGCTCGACACGCCCTTGATGGCCAGCGAGCTCACCCCGTACAGCAGGCCCACCGCCACGCCGTACTCGACACCCGTCGTCGGCATCCGGTGCCGGTGCCGCGCGCGGCGCTCGGCGGCCCCGTACAGCCACAGGCCCGCCGCCAGCGAGGGCAGACAGACGGTCAGGATCAGCGGCGCGGGGGCACTGCGGCTGACCCGGTCCGAGCCCTCGCGCAGGGAGAGGACCACCATCAGCAGGGCCAGCAGGATCGCGCCGAGCGCGTACCGCTCGCGGCCCGACGTCTCCTCGCCGAGCAGCCGGGCGGACAGCAGCACCAGCAGCACGAGCCCGGAGACGAAGATGCCCTGGGCGGCGGCGATCGGCAGGGTGCGGTAGACGGCGAGCTGGGCGCCGAAACCGGAGGCCAGCGCCAGCGAACCGCCGATCCACAGCGGGCTGCCGAGCACCAGCCGCAGCAGCCGGGCGGGGCGGCGGACGTCGACCTCGGGCAGTGCGGCGAGCGCGCGCTTCTCCAGGACGAATCCGGTGCTGTACAGGACGTTCGCCAGCAGGGCCGCGGCCACTCCCCACCACATGGGCTACGTCCTTCGGGCGTGCAGGAGCAGGATGGAGGAGAGGGCCGGCGCCGCGCAGGCCAGTCGGTCCAGGGGGCGCAGCGGACGCGGTACGCCGTGGAAGGGCGCCCCGCTCAGCCGTACGACCTCGAAGCCCGCCGCGGTCACGAACTCCCGCAGCGCGCGGGCCGTGTAGAGCCGCAGATGGCCCACGACCTCCCGCCCCGGGCGCCCGTGGATCGCGCGCAGGCTCACTTCCGAGAAGACGGGCTGGACACCGGCGAGCAGCAGGGCGCGGTTGTACCAGGCGGCGAGGTTCGGGGTGGAGAGCATCAGGTGGCCGCCGGGGCGCAGGACCCTGCGTATCTCGTCCAGGGCGCCGTCCGGGTCCACGAGGTGCTCGATCACCTCGCTGAACAGGACGGCGTCGGCCGAGGAGTCGGCGAACGGCAGCCCGCCGTCGGTGAGTTCGCCGCGGATCGCGTACGGCAGCCGGGCGTGGGCGCGTCTGAGGGCGTCCTGCGACCAGTCGACGCCGACGAGACGGTGTCCGGCGAGCAGGGGTGCGGCGGTCGCGGCGGCGGTGCCGTCGCCGCAGCCGATGTCCAGCACGGTCCGCGCGCCGGCCGTGGCGGGGCCGAGCGCGGCGGCCAGCATCCGGGCCTGGCGGAGGCTGCGGGGGGTGCCGGAGGCGACGGGGACGCTCGGATCTTCGTAGAAGTCGCGAAGTCCCCGGCGGGCGGCGGCCGTTGCCGAGTCGGCGGAAGGGGTGGGGGCAGGGGTGGGGGTCGAGGTCGTGGGCGTCATCGGCTGCGGTCCTCCTCCGTCGCGTGCAGATAGTGCTCGAAGAGGTCGCGGAGGTGGGCGCCGTCGCCGTGGCTGAGCAGGGTGCGCGACCAGCGCAGGGCGACGTGCAGACGGCCCGCGGTGGACGCCGTGGTGACGGTCAGGCCGCGGGGCGTCCGGGCGGGCGCCGAGAACCACACCGCGTGCGCGCGGCCCGCCTCCGCGCCGAAGTCCAGCGCGTACGGGATGCGGCCGATGTTGCTCAGCAGCGTGGTCGACGTCCAGGGGCCGGCCGCGCGGCGCAGGCCCCGGGTGAGGGCGGCACGCCAGGCGACCGGGACCACGGGGGCGGTCAGGAGGGCGGCGCCGTGGCCGAGTTGGGGCCGGGGCAGCGACTTGAGCGCGCGGGTGCGTTCCGCAGTGCGGCGCAGCAGCTCGCCCATCCGCCCGGCGTCCAACTCTTCGACGGAGAAGGGGACTTCGACGAGCCGGGTCCCGTTGCCGATGGGCATGTCCGTGCCGCGGGGGCGGTCGTCGACCGGCATCGTGATGCGCAGGGGGCGCGGGCGGGCGCCGTGTTCCCTGTTCCAGTGCGTGATCATCAGGGCGGTGGCCGCCATGAGCTGGTCGTTCACGGTGTACGGGGAGCCCTTGGGGCGGTGCGGGACGCCGAGTTCGGTGACCAGGAGGCCGTTTCCGGGCGAGGGCTCCGGGGTGCCGTGGGCCACGCGGGCGGGCGGGGTCCAGGTGGACGGGGTGTCGACCTGGACGGCCTTGGCCTGCACCTCGGGCGGTCGTACGGGGGGTGCGGTCGGGGAGTTGTCCTTGCCTCCGTACAGCTCCGCGGCGGTGGCGAGGACGCGGAGGCAGGCGGGGCCGTCGAGGGCGGTGTGGTTGACGGTGAGGAAGAGGACGGTGCCCTTGGGGCGGGGGCCGGTGTGGGTACGGGGCGCCGTGCCCACCGCACGCGGCGCCGTACCCACCGCGTCCGTCGCCTCGCTGCCGACCGGCGGGCCCGCGCCGTCGACCACCTCCAGGCGGATGGGCGGCGCGGCGGTCAGGGGCGGGGCGGTCAGCAGGGCGCGGGTCCGTGCGTGCTGGAGGGCGCCCGGGCCCGGTGGCGGGAAGGAGACGACCTCCAGGTCCGGATCGGGGGTGAGTTCCCACTCGTAGCGGCGGCGGTACCAGGGGCCCGCCGCCTCGCGCATCAGGATGCGGGGGTGACGGTGCAGGGCCTCGGTGAACGCCGTGGTGAGGCGGCCGGGGTCCAGCCGGCCGGGGAGGTGGACCTCGATGTGGACGGTCTCGGGTTCCTCCTCCTGGACACAGTGCCGGGAGACCTCGTCCACGACGGGGAACGGCACGCGGGCGGGGCGCCGGGACGGTCCGTCGGTACCGTCCCGTGCCGGGTGCTCCAGCGCGGTCATCGAGGTTCGCCCCTTCCCGTGTCGTCGTCCGCCGGGTTCCCCGCCTTGCGGAAGGCGATCCGTGCGGTGGGCGGATCGGCCTCGCCCGCGACCGCCTCGCCCGCACCCGTGTGACCCGCGCCGGCACCCGTGTGACCCGCGCCGGCACCCGTGTCGCCCGCGCCCGCCTCGGGCGGGGCGGAACCCGGGCCGCGTGCGGAGATGGTCGGGCTGGAGGCACGGTCGGGCCCGGGGGCCGGTGCAGTGGGCTCGGCTCCGGTCGGCTCGGACGACCCGGGTTCGCCGCCCGCTGCCTCCCCGGCCGATCCGGCCGCCGTGTCCGGTGCGGCCCCGGGGCCGCCGTTCTTGCCGCGGCGGCGTCGGGGGAGAGGTGCCGTCGGGGCCTGGGAGCCCGGGGGCGGGCCGAGCGGGGAGACCGGGCGGGAGCCCCGCGGTGCCGCGCCGGGCGGCTCCTGGACGCTCACCAACGCGGCGAACAGCCCGATCAACGCCAGCAACTGCGCCGCGGGCCCGAACGCGCCCTCGCTCGCGCCCGGTGGCGACCCGGCGCCCGTGGCGGCCGCGATCCCCGCTCCGGTGAGCGCGAGGAACGCGATCGGTACGAGGAGCGCGTGCCGTTTCCGGGCGAGCAGCGCCAGCGCGGGGACCAGCAGCGCGAACGGTCCCGCGATGACCACGCCCACCAGGGTGAGCGCCACCGTGCCGAGCCAGAGCCCGGCATCCGGCGCCGTCGGCTGTGGCTCGTCGGGGTTGGCCTCGCGGCGGCGCCACAGCACGAGGCCCGCGAGAGCCGCCACGCCGACCCCGCCGCCGATCAGCCCGGCCTCGTACGTCGTCGAGGGCTCGTACGACAACTTGACCGTGCCGCCCGCGCCCGCCGGGATCCGCCAGCCCTGCTGCCAGCCGTCGAGCCGCAGGGGCGTCAGCTTCTTGCCGCCCAGCGTGGCCTGCCAGCCGTCGTTGTAGTTCTCGTACGTCGTGAGGTACGAGGCGGCGCCGGAGCCGACCTTCACCTCGCGGCGGTCGCCCAGCCAGTCCACGATCCGCAGGGAGCGTCCGGCACCGGCGGCGGGCTCGACGGTCCCTCGGGTGAGGGTGACGTCCGTGACCGCGAGGGGCCCGGCGTCGCCCGCCTCGACCCGGTGCGAGCCGGATCCGAGGTCCAACGCGGGGTTCGAGGAACCCTCTTGGCACAGCGTCAGCTGGACCGGCCGCCGTTCGGCGAGGTCGCCCACCGTCCCCTTCGCGCTCGTCGCGTACAGCTTCCCGTCGACCGCGAGCGTCGGCCCCTTCCCGCACGGGAGCGAGAACTCCTGTGTCTCCAGGGCCTGTGTGGTGCGGTACTCGGCGAGGGCCGGGAGGTACACCTCCGTCAGGCCGACCGGCAGTCGCAGGTCGGCGCCCGCGACCGGGTTGTGGAGGGTCAGCGGCGCCGTCCCGGTGACGGTGATGTCGAGGTGGTTCGTGGTGATCGGGTCGAAGCGGGCCCAGCCGTTCTCGTCGACGTCGGCCACGGTGTCCCCGTCCGGGGAGCGGATCTCGATCTTCGTCGGGCGGGTGGAGAGGCCGCCGGCCGCGGCCAGGACCATGGACGAGACGGGCTTCTTGTCGGGCCAGCTCAGATGGATCGTCGGCCTGTCCCCGGCGATCCAGGCCGTGGTCAGGTTGCCGTCCGTGAGATTGCGCGCGTCGAGGCCGGGGCCGAGGGCCGACGTGGAGTCGGCCGTCGCGACGATCCGGTTCGGCTGTTGGGGCGAGACGTCGTACAGCAGCTTGTCGAGTGCGTCGCCGGTGATCGCGACGGCGCTCGCGTTCACCTCGTACGATCCCGCCGTCGAGGTGGAGAAGGTGCGGTGCAGGCCCGCCTCCGTGCCCGTGGGGGCGAGGCCGGTTGGGTCGGTGGTGCGGTGCAGGGAGACGATCTCGGCGGCGGCGTCCGAGCCCGCGGCGTCGGTCGGGAGCTTCAGCAGGCGGGTGACCTGGACGTCCGGGAGGGCGATCTCGGAGAAGCCCGCGCCGGTCAGGCCGGCGCGCTGCGCGGTGGAGTCGGTGATCGTCAGCTTCATCCAACCCGTCGACCCGGCGGGCGCCTTGACAGACTGGGTCGTGCCGTCGGGTTCGAGATAGCTGGTGGCGGAGCCCTTCTCCGTCTCCACCCGGACCCGGGTCGCCGCGGACCGCATGCCGTCCTGCGGCAGCGGGGTGACCTTGAAGGACTTCGGCATGTCCAGGGACCCCTCGAAGCGGATCCGCAGCCACTGCCCGTTCGCGGAACCGGACGCGCCCTCCGCCCACGCGGTGTCGGGGTTGCCGTCGAAGGCGTTCACGGGGTCGTACTGGGGGAGGTGGAACAGCCAGTTGCCGGTGGAGGAGGCGGTCACCGAGCGGGCGCCGCGCAGCTCGGCCACCGTCTGGTGCTGGATGCCCTTGGTCGGCAGGATCTGGTGCGGCTTCTTGCCGGCGTCCTGGGCGCTGCCGCTGTCGTTGCGCTGGTCGGGCGTGTACGTGTACGAGGTGTTGGAGTTGACCAGGCCGAAGCGGGTGTCGGCGCGCCGCAGCCCGTCACCGACCACCTGGATGGCGGCGGTGCCGAGGCCGGGATGGTTGTCGCCGGTCAGGACGGCGGGGCGGCCGCGCATCGCGGGATCGGCGGCCAGCGGCAGCAGCGCCTCGGGACCGCCGGAGACGACGGCGGTGTCCGCGATGGCGCTCAGGGAGGCCTGCCCGGGGCGCGGTGCGCCGTTGCCCGCCGGTTCGTAGATCTCGACGGCGCGCTCGCGCGGGTAGAGGCCCTCGACCTGGAGCGGGGCGTCGTGGGCGATCCGGCCGCCGGTCACGACCGGTCCGAAGCCGGTGACCCGCTCGTAGCCCGACTGTTCCAGGGTCCGCTTCACGGTCTGGGTCGGGACGTAACCGACCTGGTCCGGGTCGAGGTCGTTGCGGACGACGACGTAGTAGAGCCCGGCCCGGCTCAGATAGTCCCCCAGGCCGGGGACGTCACTGCCGGTCATGAGCGCCTGCTCGACGGCGTCCATGGCGCGCCGGTTGCCGGGGGTGCCGAAGGGGACGTAGTCCCGCTCGGCCCAGCGGGAGTCGGCGAGCACGTCGAGGGGCTCGTCGATGGGGGAGCCCCAGGTGTAGAGGCCGTGCGCGGTGGCGGGGACGACGAGGGCACGGGAGTCGGGGGAGTACTTCTTCAGCCAGTCGGCGGTGGTCTGCCAGTACTTGGGGAGCTGCTGGAAGGAACCCGGGTTGAGGATCGACCCGTTGAGATACGGCCAGGCGAGGCCGGGCAGGATCAGCACGGCCGCGACCAGGGGCGCGTAGCGGCGGCCGCGTACGGGACGGGCTCCGCGCGGCTCGGCGGCGACCCCGACGAGATGCGCGAGGCCGAACACCAGCGCCAGGGCGAGGCCCGTCTGGAACTTGTAGATGTTGCGGAAGGGGACCAGCCAGCCGTTCAGCCAGTCCTGGACGACGCCGTGGAAGGGCGCGCCGAACGCGCCGCCGTACCCCGCGAGGGTCAGGAGCGCGACCGACAGCACGGTCAGGACGAGCCAGCGGCGCTCGGGCATGTCACGTCTGGCGAGCCCGGCGAGACCCAGCCCCGCCGCGAGCGCCGAGCAGACGATCACGATCACCGAGGCGGCGACGGTCCAGCCGGCCGGCAGCCAGGCCTCGCCGAAGTGGAGGTAGGCGACCCAGTTCCCGGCGCCGCGCAGGGACTCCGTGGCCGACATGGTGGCGGTCGTGGTTTCCGAGGTCTCCACGTACGGCAGGAAGTTCTCGCCGTAGACGCCGAGCAACAGCAGTGGGATCACCCACCAGGCCGTCGCCAGGATCACGCCCGGCACCCACCAGGTGATCAGCTTGCGCTGTCGGGGTCCACGTGGACGGGACAGCAGATACAGGCCGACGGGGAGCAGCGAGGCGAGGGTCGCCGCCGCGTTCACGCCCCCCATGAAGGGGACGACGAGCGCCGAGCGGAGGGCGGCGACGCGGGCGCTGTAGCGCTCGTCGGTGAGGGGGAGCAGGACCCAGGGGAGGAGGGCGCCGGGGAGCGCGGCGGCGGAGGTCGAGCCGACGACGATCGTGAAGACCGGCCAGAGCGCGTACGCGACGGCGGCGAGCAGCCGGGAGGAACCGTTGCCGATCCGCAGCCGTTCGGCCAGCCGCAGGGCGCCCCAGAAGGCGACGGACACGACGATCGACAGCCACAGCCGTTCCGCCAGCCACACCGGGAGGTGGATCAGCTTGCACAGGCCGTAGAACGGCAGCATCGGCCAGACGTAACCCACGTACTGGTCCTGGATGCCGCCGAAGCCGCCCCGGTCGTGCCACAACTGGCCCAGGTCGGACAGGAACTGCCACGGGTCGAGCGCGACACCGAGCTTGGTGTCGAACGTCATGCGTCCGGGGTGCACGGCCAGGAACAGCACGAACACCACGGCCCAGAACCCCAGCAGCCAGCGCCTGGACCGTGGCCCGTGCGGGGGGCCGGACGTGGTCGAGACGGGGCGGACGGCCGCCGGGGGAGGAGCCTGGACCGTGGTCGTCATGGTGGACACCGCCGGAGGATGAGGAGGAGGTTCCAGGTGGCGAACTCCCGCAGCCCCGGCGCCCTGGTGACGGCGGAGGCGAGGATGGGCCAGTAGCGGGAGCGCGCCGAGACGACCGTGACGTCGTCGCGGGCGCGCACCTGCCGCAGGGTGGAGCCGATGTGCACGGCGAAGAGGTTCTCGCCGAGGGTGTGCTTGGCGGGCTTTCCGGTACGGCGGTGATAGCGGGCCCGCGCCCGCCGCGCGCCGAGGTAGTGCCAGGGCGCCCACTCGTGACCGCCCCACGGGGAGAGCCAGTTGGTGAACGAGACGTAGATCAGTCCGTCGGGCCGGGTGACGCGCACCAGTTCGCTCAGGAACGTCTGCGGGTCGGCCACGTGCTCCAGGACGTTGGAGGAGAAGGTGACGTCGGCGACCCCGTCCGCGAGCGGCAGCAGATACCCGTCCGCGACGACCGCCGAGCCGTCGGGCTTCGCCCCCAGCTCCCGTACGTCCGGCTCGAAGAGGTACGCCTGTGCGCCGCGCCGCCGGAACTCCGCGGTGAAGTACCCGCCGCCGCCCCCGACGTCCACGACGGTACGTCCCTCGACGCCGCCGTACGCCTCGACCTGGTCGGCGGCGTCACGGGCCAGCAACGAGTAGCAGCCCTCGGGATCGTCCTGCTCCCGCATGAAGGCCCTGAACAGCGCGAACGAACGCCGGAAGGAGGGGTCCTTCCAGACGCGGGGTGCGTTTTTGGTAGGGGCTCGGCGGGGTATTTCGGGGTCGCCGTCCATGGGCGTCACCTCCGCCAGGAGGTGGCCGCCTCCGTGGCCACCGCCCTGAACTGGCGCACCGTGTTGTTCCAGCGGTACTGGGCCGCGCGGTCGCGGGCGGACTTGCCCATGAGGGTGCGGCGGTGGGTGGACAGGGCGAGGGTGCACCAGGCCGCCGCGAAGGAGGACTCGCCGCGCGCCAGCACGCCCGTCTCGCCGTCGACCACGGAGTCGCGCAGCCCGGGCACGTCGAAGGCGATCGCCGGGGTCTCGCGCGCCGCCGCCTCCGTGACCACCAGGCCCCAGCCCTCCACGGCGGAGGGATGCAGCAGCAGCCACGCGGCGCACAGCAGCCGGTGTTTCTCGGCCTCCGAGACCCGACCGGTGAACTCCACGCCTGGGCCTGCCAGTTGTTCCAGTCTCTCCCGCTCGGGACCGTCGCCGACGATCACCAGCCGGCCGCCGGTGACCGGACGGACCCGCTCCCACAGCCGCAGCAGCAGATCGATCCGCTTGTACTCGACCAGCCGTCCCATCGCCACGAACAGCGGCTCCGGCGAGCGCTCGGCGCGTGGGCCCGGCTCCTCGACCCCGTTGTGCACGACCCGGATGCGCTCCCGCTGCACCCCGATCGCGCGCAGCGCGTGGGCCGTCGACGGCGAGACGGCGACCAGCAGATTGCCGCGCTGCGCGCCCGCCAGTGCCCAGTGTTCGAGTCTTCGGCCGATCCGGGCGGCGGGCGCCAGCGGACCGCCGAACCGCATCCGCCACAGATCCGTGTGGACGTGGTTGACCAGGCACAGGGTGGGGCCGTGGTGCCAGAGCGGCGCCAGGTACGGCATGCCGTTGCAGACCTCGACCAGCAGGTCGCAGCCGCCGACCTGACGGTGGAAGGCGGAGCGGGCGCGCAGGAAGTGGCCCAGGTCGCCGCCCGCCGAGACGACCCGGTAGTCGTGGTAGGCCGCGGGCCCGCCGCACACCAGGGTGACCTGGTGGCCGAGCGAGGTCAGCCCCTCGGCGAGCCGGTCGACGAGGATCTCGGATCCGCCCGCGGACCGGTTTCCCAGGTCCCGGTGGGCGAGGAAGACGATGCGGCGCGGTGGTGGGGGAAGCGCCGGGAGGGACTGCGCGTCGCGCGGGACCGCGGCGCGCAGCGGGGAGGGCACGTGCTGGGGCATGGGTGCTCCAACTCGTCTCAGGGTGCGGAACTCAGCGTGGGGGGTAGGGCGTGGGTCGTAGGGCGGGTCGGTCGCTTCGAGGGTGAATCCGCCGATCTGACGGGGGTGAATCTGCCGATCTGTGGGGGATGCGGGTACCGGCTGTCACGGGAGTGTGGGCGGGCTGTGCTCGGGTGGGGGTGGATAGTTTTCGCCCGGCGCTGGGAAGCTGCTACTCACCGAGGTGACAAATTCCGGGCTTTGTGGAGCTGACAGGCCATCACATCGTGAGTGGTGAAGGGGAGTTACCGGGCGAACCGGGATCCCGTCGCCCTCGTACCACCAAAACGCCCCCCACGGCGGCGAGGACGAACCCGAGCACACCCGCACCTATCGGCAACGTCTGCCCCAGCAGACGCAGCTGGCCGCTCTCCTTCTTCGCCTGCTTCACCTGGTCCTTCTGGGTGGCCGTGGTGAAGGCCAGCTTGTCGGCGTCCAGGAGCAGCGTCGAGTCGTACGTGGAACCCGGGGCGCGCAGCGTCCTGCGCGGACCGACCTGGGCGTAGAGCACCCGGCCGGTGCGCTGGTCGACGACCAGCTCGATGCCGTGGTTGGAGTACCACTCCTCGGCCAGCACCTGGGGGCGAGCGGGCTGGTCGACGATGCTGCCGGGCACCAGCCGGGAGCCGATCTTCGTCGGGGGGACCGTGCCGGTGAAGCGGTAACCCGTGTAGCCCTGGATCTTCTTGGTGCCCCGGTAGGCCAGCGTGATGGGTGCGCCGAGGGAGTTGTCCCACCAGCGGTACGCGTGTTTCTGCACGTCGAAGGGGAACTTGAGGTAGGCGTCGCCCTCGAAGCGCGGGTTCTCCTGGCAGCAGTGCACCGGCTGGTTGGTCTTCCGGTCGGTGACCCAGCGGTTCGGGAAGAACTCCAGCGCGTCGTACGGGTCGGCCGCGGGCAGCGACTTGTCCGTGTCGACCGTCGTCGTCACGTCCCAGACGGCGCGCCCGCTGTGCTCACTGTCGGCGACATCGCCTCTGACCTGCTGGGTGATGGTGATCCGCTTGTCGAACAGGGTCTGGATCTGGGCGGTGTCGAAATAGGCGCCCGTGCCGGTGTAGACGGCGGTCGTGTCGATGTCGACGGGGTTCACGGCGGCCCGCGGTTCCACGTACCACGCGAGCATCGGGGCCAGTACGAGCAGAAACGTGCCGAGGCCGAGCAGGACCAGTGCGAAGGGTGAGGGTTTCCGGCGCATCCGGGCACTCCAGGGGCGTGAGGAGGCTCGACGCACGAGTGATCACGGCTCACGGCTGATCACGGCCGGTCACGGGTGATGCGGGTGATACGGGTGGAACGCGGTGATACGGGTGCGTCGACACCAGGAGGGAAAGTGCACGTGCGGTATGGGCCGGGAACCGTACGGGCACCCTTGACGGAGTGTCAATGCATTGTCGAGACTGAGGACTTGCCGGACGGGACCGGCGAAACGGGCTGCGCGGATCACGGGAACGGGTGGGGACGACCTCCGACAGAGAGGCTCACCCTGCGATGTCCAGACTGTTGGCCGCCGTACTCACCGTCGCTGCCGCCGCCGCGCTCGCCGTGGGTGCCGCACTCGGCATCGTCGCGCTGCTCGACGCGACCCCGGATCAGCCGAACACGCCCCTGATCACGTACGAACATGCCGACCAGGAGCACTGACCGTGCCGCGGGGCGCGCCGGAGGCGGACCGGAAGGTGCAGGCCGGCCACGGGACCGTCGCCATACGCTCGGCCTGGCATGACGTTCCCCGTGCCCAGGTGCGGCAGTTCGCGGCGATCGCCCTGGCCGAGGCGCCGGATCTCGCCGAGGAGATCCTCCGGGAGATCCGCCGCGAGTACCCGAACCTGCCCCTCGTCCTCGACGACTCCGGCGAGCCGATGGCCCTCGTCGGCATCCGCCGGGCCATCGAGGTCTTCGTGCAGCACCTGGAGACGGCCGAGGGCAGACCCCGCGTCCATCCCGAGGTCTTCCAGGAGTTCGGCCGCGGCGAGGGACTGCACGGCCGCAGCCTCGACTCGCTGCAGGCGATCTACCGGCTGGGCGTCCGCCTCGCCTGGCGCCGGTTCGCGGAGATCGGACAGCGGGTCGAGATCCCGCCACCGGCGATGTACGAGCTCGTCGACGCGGGATACGAGTACCTGGACGGTCTGGTGGACCAGTCCGTACGGGGTTACGCCGAGGCCGCGGCCCGGCAGGCGGGGGAGCGCCTCCGCCTCCAGCGGCGTCTGATGGAACTGCTGCTCGCCGAGCACCACCACCGGGGCGACCCCGCCGAGGCGCTCGTCGAGCGGGCCGCGCGGATCGGCTGGCCACTGCCGGACAAGGTCGCCGTCGGGGTGCTGCTGCGGCCGGCGCGGGAGGCCGTGGCGCCCGCCGTCGGGCAGGGGGTGCTGCTCGACATGGAGTACGAGCAGCCGCGGATGGTGGTGCCCGAGCCGGACGCCGCCGGGCGGCCGGAGCTGCTGCACCGGGCACTGACCGGGTGGTCCGGGGCGATCGGGCCGCCGGTGCCGCTGGCCGACGCGGCGAAGTCGCTGCGCTGGGCGGACGCGGCGGTACGGCTGATGGAGCGGCGGCTGCTGCCCGGCGGGGAGGTGCTGCACTGCACCGAGCACACCGAGGCCCTGGTGCTCCTCCAGCCCGAGGAGCTGATCGACGATCTCGCCCTGCGCTGCCTGGCGCCGCTCGCGCACTGCGGGCCGACGCACGGGCGGCGTCTCGCGGAGACGTTGCTGGCGTGGCTGGAGACGCGCGGAGGTGCGCCGGAGGTGGCCGCGCGGCTCGGTGTCCACCCCCAGACCGTCCGCTACCGCCTCCGCCAGATCAGAGAGCTGTGGGGGGACGAGATCGACGATCCGGACCGGCGGTTCGAGCTGGAGCTGGTACTCCGCGCGCAGCGTCTGCGCGGTGAGCTGGGTGATCCCCACCCCCGCCGCTGAGCTCCCGTCGCACGCGGCCTGCTCCGCCTGTGCGCCAGTGCACTGTCACCCCTCGCACCTCACCGTTACCCACCCATTGCCCGCGCAAGAGCACTATGAGTAGCCTGTGTTCGTCATGCCGATCGGCTGTTGAAATTTCGAACATAGGGAGGGGGCCGGTTGTGGGACGCCTCGTACCTGCCGTGACCCGAGCTCTCGACATACTCGAGCTCTTCCTCGACGGGGACGGGACGCTCTCCGCCCCCGACATCGTGCGCAAGCTCCAGCTTCCCCGGACGACGGTGCACGAGCTGGTCACCACGCTCGCCGCCCGCTCGTACATCGTGCAGGTTCCCGGCCAGCCGGGACGCTACCGCCTCGGTGTGCGCCCGTACCAGCTCGGGAGCCGGTACGCCGAGCAGCTGGACCTCGCCGCCGAGGGCCAGCAGGTCGCCCGGTCCGTCGCCGAGACCTGCGACGAGACCGTCCACGTGGCGATCCTGGAGGGCACGGACGTCATCTACATCGCGAAGGTCGACTCCACGCACGCCGTGCGCATGGTGTCCGCGGCGGGCCGGCGCCTGCCCGCCCACTGCACCTCCGTCGGCAAGATGCTGCTCGCCTCGCTCCCCGACGTCGAGCTGACCTCCCGTATCCCGGACAACGCGGACCTGGTCGCGATGACGCCGAACAGCATCACCGAGCCGGGCGCCCTGCGCGAGGCCCTCGCCGAGATCCGCCGCCGCGGCGTCGCCGTGGAGAGCCGCGAGTCGAACCCGGACGTCAGCTGCGTCGCCGCCCCGGTGCGCGACCGTGCGGGCCAGGTCGTCGCCGCGCTCTCCATCTCCGTACCGATGATCCGCTGGAGCGACGAGCGCCGCGTGGAGCTGGAGCAGCTCGCCGCGAAGGGCGCCGTCGAACTGTCCGAGCGGCTCGGCCACCGGAGCGTGGTGGGATGACCGGGGCGAGCGGCACCACGGGCGGCACGGCCTTCGATGTCGCGATCCGCGCCGAGGCGGCCCTCGGTGAGGGCCCGACCTGGGATCCGGACGCGCAGCGGCTCATCTGGGTGGACATCCTCGGTTCCCGGGTCCACACCTACGACCCCGTCTCCGGGCGCAGCACGGTCATGGTCACCGAGCAGCACGTGGGCGCCGCCAAGCCCCGCGCGGGCGGCGGCCTGGTCGTCAATCTCCGGGACGGCGTGGCGACGTACGGCGGCGCCGAGGGCTTCCGGTGGCTGCACCGCGACCCCGTCCCCGGCCGCCGCGCGAACGACGCCGCGGTCGCCCCGGACGGCTCGCTGCTCTTCGGCACCATGCGCTACGACGAGGCCCCGGGCGGTGGCACCCTGTCCCGGATCGCCGCCGACGGCACGGTCACCCCGCTCCTCGACGACGTCGCCGTCAGCAACGGAGCGGGCTGGAGCCCGGACAGCCGGCTGATGTACTACATCGACTCCCCGACCCGCCGCGTCGACGTCTTCGACGCAGGTGACGGCCAACGCCTGCTCAACAGGCGCCCATTGGCCGTGATCGAAGAGGGCGCGGGGTGGCCCGACGGGCTCACCGTCGACGCCGAGGGCTGTGTGTGGGTGGCCCTCTGGGACGGTGGAGCGGTCCGCCGCTACACACCCGACGGCGAGCTGGACCGGGTCGTGGAACTTCCCGTCCCCCGCCCCACCGCCTGCGCCTTCGGCGGCGCGGACCTGACCGACCTGTACATCACCACGGCGCGTACGGGCCTGGAGGCGCCGCATCCGCTCTCCGGCTCGGTGCTCGTCGTCCCCGGCGCCGGGAAGGGCCTGCCGCAGCCTCCGTTCGCCGGCTGACAGTTTTCCCCCTCGAAGGTCCCCCTCGAAGGTCCCCCTCCGGTCGTCGACCACCGGACGGGGACCTTCGATTTTTGCGCAAACCATTGACGAGAAAGCGCTTCCTATTTACGGTCCCGTTCGAAGTTACGAGCGATCACCGAAATTTCGAACAGAGAATCTCGAACACTGAATCTCGAACAGTGAAGGCAGGGCATGGGACGACCTGACCTGAACCGCAGGAACGTTTTGGCCGCGCTCGGCGGCCTGACCGTCGCCGGCAGCCTCGGCTTCGCCGCGCTCGGCACCGGCGCGGACGCGCTCGCCTCCAGCGCGCGCACCCGAGTCCGCTACTGGAACCTCTTCCAGGGCGGCGACGGCACCAACCAGGTCGCGATGGTGGACGCCTTCCGCAAGGAACATCCGGACATCGCGGTCAAGGACTCCACTCTGACCTGGGGCGGCCCCTACTACACCAAGCTGGCCATGGCCGCGGCCGGCAACCGCGCACCGGACCTCGCCGTCATGCACCAGGGCCGCGTCCCCGGGTTCGCGCCCGGCCGCCTCCTGGACCCCTGGGACATCGGCCTTCTGGCCAAGTACGGCGTGCGGGAGGCCGACTTCAACCCCGTGCTGTGGAAGCGCGGCATCGTCG
Source organism: Streptomyces olivochromogenes (assembly GCF_001514115.1). GTDB lineage: Bacteria > Actinomycetota > Actinomycetes > Streptomycetales > Streptomycetaceae > Streptomyces > Streptomyces olivochromogenes. The sequence continues at coordinate 84,295 of NZ_KQ948456.1, read as the reverse complement.
GCGGCAAGCTCTACGCCCTGCCCCTCGACATCCACGTCCAGCTCTGCTTCTACCGCAAGGACGTCTGCAAGAAGGCCGGCCTGCTCGACGCCGACGGCCGGCTGCCGGCCGCCGGCTCCACCGACGAGTGGTTCGCCCTCCTCAAGGCGGCCAAGAAGCAGCTGAAGAACGGGCAGCAGACCCTCGGCCTGCACGCCAACGACCAGAACTTCGCCTGGTGGTTCTTCGTCGCCTTCTACCAGCAGCTCGGCGGCGGCTACTTCAACGACGACCAGACCGACGTCACCTTCGACACCGACAAGGCCACCGAGGTCCTGGAGTTCTTCCGCAAGCACGTGACCGACGGCTACGTCACCGTCGGCGAGGCCGACGGCGAGGCGTTCCTCGCCGGGTCGCCGTTCACCTGGGAGGGCAACTGGTCGGTGCCGTACTTCAACGGCGAGAAGCTCGACTTCGGCGCCCAGCCGCTGCCCCCCGTGTTCGGGAGACCGGCCACCCACGCCGAGTCGCACTCCTTCATCCTGCCCCACCAGTCCGGCCGCGGCGGCGCCGCCGACGAGGGCGCCTACCGGCTCGCCGCCTACATGGTCACCCACGCCACCACCTGGGCCGTCGGGGGCCATGTCCCCGCCTATCTGCCCACCTTCAAGGACCCCGCCTACCTCAAGCTCAGCCCGCAGAACGAGTACTCCAGGCCCGCCATGGAGCACCCGGCCACCGAACCGCACATCTGGTTCGCCGGCTCCACCGGCGTCCTCGCGCAACGCGTCGGCCCGGTCGTCGCCTCCTCCAACCTCGGCTCCGCGAAGCCGGCCGCGGCGGCCCGCCGTATGAAGTCCGTCCTGGAGCAACTGCTCGCCATGAAGAACCCCATGGACGGCAGGACGGCCGCCCAGGAGCTGAAGGGAGCAGGCGCATGAGCAGCGCCACGAGCACGGTCGCCGCCACCACCCTGCGCCCTCGCGCGACCACCGCCGCCGACTCCGCCCGCGTGCGCTGGGGCCGTCGCTTCCAGCACGGCGGCTGGTTCGTCGCCCCCTTCTTCGTCCTGTACGGGCTCTTCGTGCTGCTGCCGGTCGTCCGCGGCCTCTACCTCAGTTTCACCGACGCCAACATCTCCGGCGACCACACCGACTTCGTCGGCCTCGACAACTACCGCGAGGCCCTCAAGGACGACCTGGTGTGGAACTCGCTGTGGCACAGCGTCCAGTTCACCCTGTACGTCGTCCCGTGCATCGTCGTCGTGGCCCTGCTGATGGCGCTGATCGCCCACCACACCGTGCACTTCAAGTGGCTGTGGCGGCTGTGCTTCTTCGCGCCGTTCCTGCTGCCCTCGGCCGTCATCGGCAACCTGTGGTGGTGGCTGTTCCAGCCCACCAACGGCATGGTCAACCACGTCCTCGGCCTCACCACCCCCTGGCTCACCCAGAAGTCCACGGCCCTGCTCGCCGTCGTCGTCGCGACCCTGTGGTGGACGGTCGGATTCTCCTTCCTGCTCTTCCTCGCCGCCCTCCAGAACATCCCCCAACACCTCTACGAGGCGGCCGAGCTGGACGGCGCGAACGCCTTCCGCCGCATGCTCCACATCACCGTGCCGAACCTGCGCAACATCACCGGCCTCGTCATCGCGCTGCAGATCCTGGCCTCGCTCCAGGTCTTCGACCAGGCGGTGGTCATGTACCAGTTCGGCCCGGGGCCGGAGGAATCGACCCGCACCTTCGTCCAGTACACCCTCGAACAGGGCTTCACCAGCTACCGCGTGGGCTACGCCTCCGCGATCTCCTTCGTCCTGTTCCTCATCATCGCGGCCGTCGCCCTCGGGCGGATGTGGCTGCTCCGCAGCCGAGAGGAGGGCATCTCCCGATGACCACGCCGTCTCCCACCCTCCGCAAACCCCGCAGCACCTGGACGCCCGCGCAGATCGCCCTGACGGTCGTCGCCCTCGCCCTGTCCGTGATCTGGATGGCGCCGCTGGCGTGGGCCCTGTCCACGTCGCTCAAGACCCCGGCCGAGTCGGTGGCCTCGCCGCACTGGATCCCCAAGGACTTCACCCTCGACTCCTGGCGGAAGGTCTTCGAGGCCGGCAACATCCCCAACTGGTTCGTGAACTCGCTGGTCGTGTCGGTCTGCGTCACCTTCATCGTGCTGCTGGTCGCCTCCCTCGCCGGATACGGCTTCGCCCGCACCGAGTTCCGCGGCAAGTCCGTCCTGATGGCCCTGACGATGGCGGGCCTGATGTTCTCCCCGGCGATCCTCGGCGTCCCGCTCTTCACCACCGTGCAGTCGCTCGGCATGGTCGACACCTACTGGGGCATGATCCTGCCGCAGTGCGCCCCCGCAGCGATGGTCTACATCCTCTACAAGTTCTTCCAGTCGCTGCCCCGCGAGCTGGAGGAGGCGGCGTTCATCGACGGCGCGGGCCGCTGGCGGATCTTCTTCACCCTCGTCCTGCCGCTCTCGAAGCCCTCGCTGTCGGCCGTCGGGATCTTCACCTTCATCGCCTCGTGGAACAACTTCCTGTGGCCCTACATGGTGACCAACAACCCCGACCTGATGACCATGCCGAACGGCATCGCCACCGTGCAGAACGCCTTCGGCATCGTCTGGCCGCAGCTCATGGCGGGCGGCCTGATCGCGGGACTCCCGCTGATCGTCGTGTTCGTCTTCTTCCAGAGCCAGATCGTGCGGGGTGTCGCCCACACGGGTCTGGCCGGCCAGTAACAGGCACGACAGGCACCACAGCCCTGAGGAGAGTGTGAGTTGAAGCGCTTCAGACTCGCCGCGCTGCTCGCCGCGGCCACCATCGCCCTGCTCCCGGCCACCGCGTCGGCCGACGTCACCTACCCCGACCCCCTCCCTCTCACCGGCCAGCAGATCATCCACGACCCCACGGTCACCCACCTCAGGAACGGCCGCTACGTCGCCTACTCCACCGGCGGCGTCCTCGGCGCCCGCCTCTCCACCGACCTCCACCACTGGGACGACGCGGGCAACGCCTTCACCACGCCGCCGAGTTGGTGGTACGACTACAACTCCACCGCCGACCCCTGGGCCCCCGACCTCTCCTACCGCGACGGCCGGTACTGGCTCTACTACGCCGTCTCCTCCTGGGGCACCAACCACTCGGCGATCGGCGTGGCCACGTCGAAGACGGGCATGCCCGGCACCTGGACCGATCACGGCCCGGCCTTCACCTCTCGGACCACCGACGCCTGGAACGCCATCGACCCGGCGGTGATCCGGGCCGACGGCAAGCTGTGGATGACGTTCGGCTCGTACTGGACGGGCATCCGCATGGTCGAACTGGACCCGAGCACCGGCAAGGCGATCACCGACACACCCGTGGAGCACCTGGCCACCCGCCCGGACGCCCCGTACGCGGTCGAGGGCCCCTACATCGTCGAACACGGCCGCCACTACTACCTCTTCGCCTCCTACGACGCCTGCTGTGCGGGCGTGAACTCCACCTACAAGATCCGGGTGGGCAGATCGACGACGGTGACCGGCCCCTACGTCGACAGCACGGGCAAGCCGCTGCTGGAGGGCGGCGGCGACCTCCTCCTGGCCGGACACGGCAGGTACATCGGCACCGGTGGTGAGTCGGTCTTCCGTGACCGAGGCCAGGACTGGCTGGCGTACCACTACTACGACGCCGATGACTCGGGCACCCCCAAGCTCGGCCTGAACAGGCTCAACTGGACGAAAGACGGCTGGCCAAGCGTCCTTTAGGGGCGCGGGGCTGTACCAATATGCGGCTCCGCCGCGTGGGCGCGCCCAGCCCCATCCGACCCGCAGACAAAACCGAACCCCCGGAAGGAAGACATGCGTACCGCCCGCTTCGCCCTGGACCCCGCCTTCACCATCGGCGAGGTCAACCCCCGCCTCTTCGGCTCCTTCGTCGAACACCTCGGCCGCTGCGTCTACACCGGCATCTACGAACCCGACCACCCCTCCGCCGACGCCGAAGGCCTCCGCACCGACGTACTGGACCTGGTCCGCGAACTGGGCGTCACCACCATCCGCTACCCCGGCGGCAACTTCGTCTCCGCCTACAACTGGGAGGACGGGGTGGGCCCCGCGGAGGAGCGGCCCCGCCGCCTCGACCTCGCCTGGCGCTCCACCGAGACCAACCGCTTCGGCCTGTCCGAGTACATCGCCTTCCTGAGGAAGATCGGTCCCCAGGCCGAGCCGATGATGGCGATCAACCTCGGCACGCGCGGGGTCGCCGAGGCCCTGGAGCTCCAGGAGTACGCCAACCACCCCGGCGGGACGGCCCGTTCGGACCTGCGGGTGGCGCACGGCGACAAGGAGCCGTTCGGCATCGGCCTGTGGTGTCTGGGCAACGAGATGGACGGGCCCTGGCAGACCGGCCACAAGACGGCGGAGGAGTACGGCCGCCTCGCCGCCGAGACCGCCCGCGCGATGCGCCAGATCGAGCCGGACCTCGAACTCGTCGCGTGCGGATCGTCGGGACAGGACATGGAGACGTTCGCCGCGTGGGAGGCGACCGTGCTGGCCCAGACGTACGACCTCGTCGACTACATCTCCCTGCACGCCTACTACGAGGAGACCGAAGGCGACCGGGACTCCTTCCTCGCCTCCGCCGTCGACACCGAGTCCTTCATCGAGAACGTGGTGGCGACCTGCGACCACGTGGGCGCCCGGCTGAAGTCCAAGAAGAAGATCAACCTCTCCTTCGACGAGTGGAACGTCTGGTACCAGAGCCGGCCGAACCCGCATCCGGTCGAGGACTGGCAGGAGGCCCCGCGCATCCTGGAGGACGTCTACAGCGTCACGGACGCGGTCGTCTTCGGCTCCCTGCTGATCGCGCTGCTGCGGCACGCGGACCGGGTGACCGTCGCCTGTCTCGCCCAGCTCGTCAACGTCATCGCGCCGATCATGACGGAGCCGGGCGGCGCGGCCTGGCGGCAGACGACGTTCTTCCCGTTCGCGCAGGCGGCGAAGTACGGGCGCGGGGAGGTCCTCGACGTCCGCGCGGTGTCGCCGACGTACGAGACGAAGAAGTACGGGGAGGTCGACCTGCTGCACGCCACCGCCGTGCGCGCGGAGGACGGCTCGGTCACCGTCTTCGCGGTCAACCGCAGCCAGACCGAGCCGCTGCCGCTCGAAGTCGCCCTGAACCGGCTGGGGCTGACGGCGGTCGTCGAGCACAGCGCGGTCGCCGACGCGGACCCCGACGCCCGCAACACCCTTCAGGACCAGGAACGGGTCACCCCGCACCCCGTCGAGGGCACCACCCTCCAGGACGACGGCACCCTGACCGCCGTCCTGGAACCGCTGTCCTGGAACGTGATCCGGCTCGGCTAGAGGGCATGCGCGCGGCCGGGGGAGTCCACCGCTGTCACCGGCACCCCTCCGGCCGCGCTGCCCATCAGCGTCAGCTTCACCTCGCCGGGACCGGCCGGGGTGGTGCCGTCGGACAGTACGGCGAGGGCCAGGGTGTTGGCGCCCCGGGTGCGCAGGATGCCGCCTGGTAGGACGAAGGTGTGCTGGGGGCCGACGTCGTTGATGTACTGGCCCATGTTCCAGCCGTTCAGGAAGATCTGGACGCGGTAGGCGCGGGCCGGGTCGTCGGTGAGGGTGAGCCCGATCGAGGCGTCCACGCCCGGGTCGATCGCGAGCCGGAACCCGGTGCGGTACCAGGCGACTCCCTGCCCGCGCGCCGCCCGCGGGAGGTCCACGACCTTCCAGCCGCTGTCGGCGAACTCCGGCAGATGCCAGCCCTGCCGTTCCCCGTACAGCCCGCCGTGGTTGAGCGGCCCCCGCACCGGGTCGGGCGCCGCCCCGCCCTGGATCCGCCAGGTGACGGCCGGGCGCGCCCCGGCGAACGTCACCGCCGTGAGGCCCCGTGCGGCCTTGTGCGTGTCCTTCGCCGCGCCGTCCATGTCGTGCTGCATCCGGCGGACAAGGACGGAGAGGACGTGCGGTCCGTTCGCGTACCGCACGGGGAAGGTGGCCGTCGCGGACCAAGTTCCCTGCCGCACCGTCGACTTGTCCGGCACCGGCATCCGGTGCGTGCCGAGCGGTTTCCCGTCCAGCCACGCCATCAGCAGCCCCTGCGTGCCCGTGACGTACGAGAGGGACACCGACTCGGCGGCGCCCCCGTCCGTGAAGCGCCCTCGGTACCAGACGTCTCCGTAGTGGAAGCCGTAGTCGTCGGCGAAGAGGACGGGCTGCCCGGCCGGTACGGGGGTGGTGCTGTACGAGGAGGTCCTGTCCGCGCTCTTCCAGGCGGAGTCGTCGAACTCGGTGTCCGACTCGGGGTTCTCGGCGTGGAAGCGCCAGTTGCCCAGCGCGGGAAGACGGACCGCCGCGACCCCCGGCAGCCGCTGCTCGGCCCGCAGACTCCCGGAGGCGGTCGCCCGGGTCTTCGACGTGCCCTGGTTCCAGACCACTTCACTCATCCCGCGCGGCCCCCAGACCTCCAGGTCGGCCGCCTCGACGGTGTCCCCGGTGAGATGGACGGTCGTGTCGCGCAGGGCGGCGGTGCGCAGGAGCGCCGGGCCGTATACGAGCACGGGCCCCGACGGGGTGTCGTAGCGCCACAGCCGTACGGACGTCTCGTCGTCGGCGAGCAGCAGGAGGAGGGGGGCGTCCGTGCCGCCGCCCTCCACCAACACCCGGGTCAGACCGGCGAGTTCGGCGTCGACACGCAGCGCGCCGGACGCGTACGCGTGGTCGGCCTTCCCCTCCAGCACGGTGACCGTGGGCTCGCTCGCGCACTCGACGGCCGTCCGCGTCGCCTCCCCCTTGCGCCCCGTGAACACGGCGATGTCCTGCCGTCCGGCGGTGAGCCACAGCATCGGCTGGGCGCTGGAGTACCTCAACGTCCGCCGCCCGAGCGGGAGTCCGGCGGCGAGCAGCCGGGCGTCGAGGCCGGGGACCGGCACGGGGACGCCCACCCCGGCGAGGGGGACGGTGGCGAGGACGTCGTCGGTCCGGTCGTTGCGCAGGACGTGGAAGTGCGCCTTGGTGTCCGGGTTGACCAGGTGGTACGCCGTGATCCCGACGTCCGCCCCCGACGCGCCGTCCCTCGCGCCGACCTGGATGTCGGCCGCCCGGTCCAGCTTGGCGAGGTCGGGCACGGAGTGCAGGAGCTGCCCGAGCTGGTGCATGGGGACCAGCTTGGGGGTGGGCCTGCGGGCCTCGTCGAGGGCGGCGCCGTAGTCGTACGAGGTGTAGACGACCGGCGCGGGCAGCCAGCCCCAGGAGGTCCCCCCGAACGTCATGTAGACGTTGTGGACCTTGATGCCGTTGGCGAGGTTGGTGAGGTAGAAACGCCGCTCGTACGCCGCGTCACGCGTCCGCGCCGACTCCGCGTACCCCTTCCCGTCGAACTCCACCCCGCCCCACGGGTCGAACCAGCCGCCCCCGAACTCGGCCAGCAGCCCCGGGGTTTCGGGGCTCGCCGTCGAGCCGCCCTTCGTACCGCCGACGCCGAAGTAGCCCCAGTCGGGCGGCGGCGCGAGGGGCGAGGGATAGCCGTCGAAGCCGTACAGGTAGCGGCCGCTCTCGCCGCCCGTGTCGAACGTTCCCGGCGCCCAGTAGCCGTTGCGCCCCTTGTCGTTGTGGAAGAGCGGCACGTCGATGCCGTCGGCGCGGACCTTGGCGTAGAGGTGGGCCATGTAGTCGAGCCCGCGGGGGCTGGTGACGTTGTTCGCGTACTCGTTCTCCAGCTGGTAGAGGACGATCGTGCCGCCGCCGTGGGTGTAGAGGTGCCGGACCGCGATCCGGTTCACGGCGGTCAGCCACTCGTCGACGTACGACAGATAGGTCGGGTCGGAGGTGCGGGCGGTGCCCCGGGTGGCGGTCAGCCAGCCGGGGAAGCCGCCCGCGTCGACCTCGGCGTTGATGTACGGGCCGGGCCGCAGGATCACGTACAGGCCGGTCTCGGCGGCCGTGCGCAGGAACAGGTCGAGGTCGCGGACGCCGGTGAAGTCGTACTGTCCGGGCGCGGGGGAGTGGTAGTTCCAGGAGACGTAGACGCTGATGGTGTTGTAGCCGTGGGCGCGCAGCTTCTCCAGGACGTCCCGCCAGAGGGAGGGGCTCGGCAGCCGGAAGGGGTGGACCTCGCCGGACCACAGGACGACGCGCCTGCCGTCGACCAGCATCGAGTACTTGTCGAAGCCCACGGTGTGGCGGGTGCCGTCGGCGCCGGGCGGCTCCGGTGCCGGGCCGGTGGGGGCGCTCGCGCGGGCGAAGGCGCCGTCGCTCCCGCTGAGCGTGAGGCCGAGCGCGGTGGTGCCGGCGAGTGCGCTGAAGGTACGTCTGCTCAACGCCATGCGGGGCCTTTCGGGGACAAGGATGGGGGTCCCCCCTGTTCGAGCGAAGCCGAGAACTTGGGGCAAGGTGCGGCCATTGTCCACAGGGGTGGGTCTCCCCAGGGCCGTATGAGGGGCTCGGCGCGGGCGGATTACGCGGTACGGCCGGTACGGGGGTTACGCCGGCGGAGATCGCGTTCCTCATCCCGCCCTCAGGCTCCGCCCCCGCCCGGCCGCTGCGTCGGTCATGTCCCTGATCCCGCTCGCCGCCCTCGTCTACGCCCCCCTGTCCGCGCTGTGGGCCGGGGCAGGGTGGGTCAGGAGGGTTTGGCCGCGGAGAGGGCGGTGACCGTCGCCTTGTCGTCGCACTCGGCGATGACACCGTCCGTCAGCGCGACCTGGTGCGCCCCGGCACCCGGGACACCCACCACCAGGGTCGGGTAGCTCGCGGGCGTGGCTCCGGACTTGCAGTAGCCGTCGGCCTCACCCTGGACCTGCACGAACGTCAGCTTCGTCCACGCCTTCCCGCCCGCCGCGATCTTCACCGCGGACGCGCCCCCGGTCGTGGTCACCTTGAGCGGACGGTTCTTCTCGGGGGAACCGTTGCCCGCCCCCGCCACGGTCGGATACCCCTGGACGGTGCACGCCTTGCCGGACACGTTGGTGAACTCGACGATCGCCGCGCCGGTCCCGGTACCGTCCGGCCGCACCGCGGCCTGGTACATGGACGCCTTGAGATCCGACACCCCGCAGGCCTTCGCACCGGTGGACGGCGTCGCGGTGTGCGACGGCGAGCCGGACGTGACGGATGCGGCGGGGGTGGAGGGCGTGGAGGGCGTGGAGGGGGAAGCGGAGCTGGAGGTCGAAGTGGACGCCGCCGGCTTGACCGGAGCGCCCGACGGCGAAGAGCCCGCCCCCGCCGGGCTCCCGCCCGGCTGACACGCGGTCATGAGCAGGGTGGCCGCCGACGCGGTCACCACGGCCGTCGCGACTCTGCGGATACCGATGCCGTACATGAAGTCCCCCGAAGTGGTTCAGGCGCCGGTCTCTCGCCGGCACTCGTCGCTTCAGAGCGCGTCATCGGCTTCCGGGGTTCACCTGCCGGGCTGTCTGTGACATGACGGTGACACAGCAGGTCACACCGCGCATTTCGAGACAGCTCGACCGCCGAAGGCCCGCACGTTCGATCAATCGAGCGGCGGTCGGGGAGCCGCCCACAGAAGGTCGCGAGTCAGTTCGGGGACGCTCGGTGTGCCGGTCAGGCTCATCGCCTCGACGAGTTCGTCGGTGAGGTCGTCGATCAGGCGGGTCACACCGGCGGCGCCGCGGACGGTCAGCGCCCACAGGACGGGCCGGCCGATGAACACGGCACGGGCGCCGAGGGCGAGGGCGGCGAGGATGTGGGCGCCGCGGCGCAGCCCGCCGTCGGCGTAGACCTCGGCACCGGTGCCCGCCACCGCGTCGACGACCTCCGGCAGGGCCCAGGCGGTGGGCACCAGCCCGTCCAGTTGCCGCCCGCCGTGGTTGGAGACGATGAGGCCGGACGCCCCCGCGGCCACCAGTTCCCGGGCGTCGTCACCGCGCAGCACGCCCTTGACGACGACGGGGAGGCCGTGGGCCCGTTCACGCAGCCAGCCGATGACGTCGAGGGTCAGATCGGGTGCGCGCTCCGCCGCCTCGGGCGAGGGAATCCCGGTGACGTTGCCGTACAGGTCTTCCGGCCCGATGAAGTCGTCGACCTGCGCGCCACGTTTGCCGCGCGCCCCGCTGACCGGTGTGTCGGCGGTCAGGACGACCGCTCGCGCCCCGGCGGCGAGGGCCCGCTCCAGCGTCTCGATGGTCAGTACGGGGTCCCGGGCCACGTACACCTGCACCCACCACGGCGCCCCGCTCGGCACCAGGTCCGCGAACGGCACCGCGGTGTTCGAGGTCACCGCCAGCAGCGATCCCGCCGCCGCGACGCCCCGTGCGGTGGCGGCCTCCCCGTCCGGGTGGGCCCTGCGCTGCAGGGTGCTGGGCGCGACGAGTACGGGCGTACGAACGGGCGTGCCGAGTACGGTCGTGGAGGCGTCGCACGTCGAGACGTCCCGCAACAGCCGTGCCCGGAAGCGGAACTGGTCCCAGGCCGCGGTCGCCTCCGCGACGCTCAGGCCGCGACCGGTGCCGCGCCGGAAGTACGCGTAGACGTCCTCCGGCAGCACCTCGGCGGCCCGGTCCTGAAGACCGTCCATCCAGCGTCCGATGTCTGTCACCTGACATCCCTTCGTCGTACGGTACGACGAAGCAAGGGTGCCTCAGGCACCCGCCTCGGCGGTCTAATTCGCTCGACACCGAGGAGCGGGACCGTGATGCTGCACCCCTATGACGCGAACCGATACACCCACCGCGTGGGACGAACGCACCCAGCTGGCCACCTTCCTCGACTACGCCCGTGCCACCGCCCGCGCCAAGTGCGAGGGGGTCTCGCCGGAGGGCGCGCGGCAGGCCCCGCTCCCCGGATCCCCGCTGATGACGCTGTGCGGGCTGATCAGCCACCTGCGCTGGGTCGAGCACTACTGGTTCCACGTGATGTTCCTCGGCGAGGAGGACGACGGGCCGATCGCGGCCGCGACGGAGGAGGATCCCGATCCGGAGATGCGGATCGCCGTCGATGTGCCGTTGCCCCAACTCCTCGACGAGTACGAGGAACAGAGCGCCCGGTACCGTCTTCTGGTCGCCGAGCACGACCTGGACACCAGGGCCAAGCGCACGTTCCGCGACGGCCGGTACATGGACCTGCGCTGGATCGTGCTCCACCTGGTCGAGGAGACCGCTCGGCACAACGGCCACCTGGACATCGTCCGGGAACTGGTCGACGGCGAGAAGGGAGCCTGAAGCCATGGGCGAGTCGGCGGGGCTGAACCCCACCATCCGCACCCTCACCTTCGACTGCACCGGTGATCCCTACGATCTCGGCCTGTTCTGGAGCGAGTTGCTCGGCCGTCCGCTGGACGACGACGACAAGCCGGGCGACCCGGAGGCGCTGCTGCGCGACCCGTCCGGCGGCCCGACGCTGCTTTTCGTACGCGTCCCCGAGGGCAAGTCGGCCAAGAACCGCATCCACTTCGACCTTCAGCCGCAGGGCCGCACCCGCGCCCAGGAGGTCGCCCGCGCCCTCTCCCTCGGCGCCCGCCAGGTCGCCGACCACACCCGCCCGGACGGCGGCGGCTGGATCACCCTCACCGACCCCGAGGGCAACGAATTCTGCGTGGAACGGGGCGAGTTGGGCTGAGCGCGCGATAGCGCTACGCGCGCGTCACCCCGTTCAACGGCACCCGCCGCGCCTCCACCGTCCGCCGCGCGATACGCCACGCCCCAGCACGCCGCACCACCACGTCCTCGTACGACACCGATCCGCACCGGCCGTCCGCCATGACCCCCAGCCCCTTGGACCGCACCCGCGCGCGGCCGTCTCCGAGGTCGTCGGTGATGACGATGTTGGTGACGTGATGGGCGACGGCGTTCGCGGCGCCGAGGGCCAGGGCCGCGTCCCGGATCGCCTCGATCCCGACCAACTCGCCCTGTCCGAAGGCGGACACGTCGTAGACGACGTCCTCGGTGAACAGTTGCGTCAGCTCGTCGAGGCGCCCGTCGTCGAAGAGATGGCCGTGCAGGGAGACCAACTCGGCGATGGCCAGGCGGTCTTCGGTGGCGAGTGTCATGGCGGGGCCTTCCGTGTGCGTACGGTCGCGTGCGGCATGAGGTGTGACGGGCGTCACGTTCTCGGGTTCGAACTTTCGCGCTTGCCGTGCATCCAGTCGGTGTCAGGTCACTGGGTGGCTTCGGAACAGCACATCTCCGGAGCCGTCCATTCCATTCCACCGAGGAACTTTCATGGGTTATCTGCGCGGATTCATCCCCTGGATCGTCGCCGGCGTCGTCTCGTCCTTCGACTGGCGCTGGGGCGCGATCGCGGGCCTTGTGTCGGGGCTGCTGCTCCTGTTGCAGGACCGCTCTCGCGGGGTAGGCCTCGACGCGCTGATCCTGGAGATCAGCACCGTCGTGTACTTCGTCGTGGTCGGCGCCGTGGCCGTCGCCGACCCGGGCTCGGCGCTGGCGGACCACACGGACGTCGTCTCCTTCGGCTGGCTGGCCGCCACCGCCTGGGGGACCCTGGCGATCCGGCGCCCCTTCACGCTGGGCATCGCCAAGCGCCAGACTCCCCCCGAGTACTGGGACATGCCGGAGTTCGTCCGGGTCAACAACCACATCACCAGTGCCTGGGGTGCCGGCTTCACCTTCATCGGCGTCAGCCTGGCCGTCTGCGGCGCGGTGGACGCCCCGGCCTGGGTGGGCATCGCCGCCCACGTCGCCGGCCTCGTCGGCCCCGCCGTCTTCACGAAGGTCTATCCCGCACGGGCCCAGGCGCGCCTGCTGGCCGCCCAGGCGTCGGTCACGGCCGTACCCCGATAGACCACCCCTGCGTACGAGAAGGAGCCGACCCCATCGTGACCACCACCCCGGAAGCAAAGAACGTGAGCGAGACCGGCGACAGCCACGCGGTCCACGTGTCCAGGCCCGGCGCGGTCGCCGCGCTCGTCAAGAAGGCCGCCGCGGGAGCGACCGCGTGACGAACGAGACAGCTCTTCCCCTGTATCTCCGGGGCCGCTTCGCCCCGGTCCCCAAGGAGCACGGCGCGGCCGACCTCACCGTGCGGGGCTCCCTGCCGTCCGATCTGGACGGCCGCTATCTGCGCAACGGCCCCAACCCGCTGCCTGGCCAGGACAAGGGGCACTGGTTCACCGGTCCGGGCATGCTCCACGGCATCCGGCTGCGGGGCGGACGCGCCGAGTGGTACCGCAACCGGTGGATCCGCACCCGGCAGCTGGACGGGCACCCGTTCATCCGCGCCGACTTCACCGTCGACCTGGCCGCGACGCCTGCCAACACGCACGTGATCCGGCACGCCGACACCGTGCTGGCCCTGTGCGAGGTCGGTCTTCCCTACTGGGTCACCCCGGAGCTGGAGACCGTGGGACCGTACGACTTCGGCGGGCGGCTGACCACCGCGATGACGGCCCACCCCAAGGAGGACCCGGTCACGGGCGAACTGCACCTGTTCGGGGCCGGGTTCGCCCCGCCGTACCTCACCTACCACCGGGTCACCGCGGACGGACTGCTGCTCGACAGCCGGCCGGTCGAGGTGCCGGGCCCGACGATGATGCACGACTTCGCCGTCACCGAGCACCACATCGTGTGGATGGACCTGCCGGTCGTCTTCGACCCCGCCCTGGCCGGGTCCGGCGGCGGCATGCCCTACCGGTGGGACGAGGGGTACGGCGCGCGGCTCGGGGTCATGTCCCGTACGCCCGGAAGCACCGACGTGCAGTGGTACGACGTCGATCCCTGCTACGTCTTCCATGTGGGCAACGCCTACGAAGATGCGCGGGGGCGCGTCGTGCTGGACGCGGTGCGCTACGACCGCGCGGGCTTCCAGCACACCTGGTCGGACATCGGCGGTTCCACAGGGGCGAGCGGTCTGGTCGGGGTGAGGGAGCCGGGCCACTCCCAGGCCTCCTCCGTCCTGCACCGCTGGACCCTGGACCCGGCCACCGGCCGCGCCTCGGAGTCCCCACTGGACGACCGTGACGCCGAGTTCCCCACACACAACGAGACCCTCACCGGGCGCGCGAACCGCTACCTCTACACCGTCTCCGGTGACGGCATCGCCAAACACGACCTCACGCGCCACACCAGTCACGCCTACGAGACGCCTGGCAGCCGCTACGCCGGCGAGGCGGTCTTCGTACCGGCGGCGGACGGCAGTGGCGAGGACGAGGGATGGCTCCTGTCGCTCGTCTCGAACGACGACGGCGAGGCCGGGGAACTGCTGGTCCTCGACGCCACGGAGATGACCGTCCAGGCAGTGGTGGAACTGCCCTACCCCGTCCCGGCGGGATTCCACGGAAGCTGGCTGCCGGAGCCCGTCCAGCGGCCCTGATCGGGCAGGGCTCCTGCGACCCCAAGTGCAAGGTCTATCCTGCGCGCATCGCCATCGCGACGGAGGCGTTCGGACATGATGCCCCTCACCTCTCCCACGGATGAGGAACTGACCCGCCGGGCGCAAGCCGGCGAGACCGGAGCCCTCGGGCTGCTGCTGGCCCGGCACCAGGCGCCGATGCGCGCGGTGGCGATGAGCCTGCTCGGCTACGGCCCCGACGCGGAGGACGTGGTGCAGGACGCCGCACTGACCGCGCTGCGACGCATCGGGGACGTACGGGATCCCGCGGCCGTGGGAGCCTGGCTGCGGGCGATCGTGCGCAACGCCGCCCGTATGCGGCTGCGGGTCACCCGGGAGACGCCAGGACTGGACGGCCTCGACCAGCTGCACCCCTGTGATCACGAGCCGTCGCACCCGGAGCGGGTCGTCGAGCAGCACGCGATGCGGGACTGGATCTGGGACGCGGTGGAGGAACTGCCCGAGCAGCTGCGGCTGGTGCTGATGCTGCGGCACTTCAGCGGCATCACCTCGTACCAGGAGATCGCCGCCGCCTGCGAGATACCGGTCGGCACGGTGCGCAGCCGGCTCAACCAGGCCAGGGCGAAGCTGGCCCAGGTGCTGTTGTCGACCGCCGCCCAGGCGCACGACGACGCTTCCGCTCTCACCGAGGACAGCAGGCAGGAGGCCCTGGTGACCCTGCGGGGCGCCGCGCGTGGCGATCTGCCCCGGGAGATAGCCGAGCTGTGGCCGGCCGACGCCGAACTGGTCGGTGCGCTCAGCCGAGCGGGAGAACGCACCCACCCCTTCCCGGCCATGCGGCAGAACCGGGAATCCGGGGTGCGCCAACACCTGCGCCATGTGGTGGCCAGCCGGGACATCACCATCTGGGAGATGGACGTCATCAGCCCCCCGGATGCCGTCCGTCCCTGCCCGCCGACCCTGGCCTGGCTCATGTTCCGCCAGGACAGAAGAGTTCAACGACTACGGGTGGTCTTCCCCGAACCTCCGCGGTGAGCGTTGTTCCGGCGGGGGGCGGCTGTGACGATCAAGGTCTTGGCTGCTTGGGCCGCTTCACGGTCTGACAGGCGTGCCGGGGTCCGTGCTGGGGCGAGATCTGGCCGACGAGCTCCCGGAAGCAGATCAGGGCGGTGATGGGTGGGATTCCGACGACCACCATCGCCAGCAGGGAGCGCGGGGACTGGCCGACGCAGAGGGCGACCGCCGTGGCGGAGGCGATCAGCATCACGGTCCAGGACCGTCTGGCGCTCCGGTGCTGAACGGATGCCCGAAGAATGGACAGACCTGCCACGAGCCACGGTCCATACACCGTCAGCGGCCACCATCGTGCCAACTTTGCCGACACGACCAGTAAAGAAATACCACGCAGCTGGTTGTATGAATAAGAGACGGACCATCCCAACATCATCACTGCGGAGACAATGATCATTACGACCAGGAATACAACCGTGATGATCCTGTGCTTCGCGGCAATGGCCTGAAATCCCGGCCGGGGCCTGCGCCGGCTGACCGGGCGGCGGGGCTGGGCGTGGCTGTGCGGCGGGGCCGGAGCGGGAGGCGTCACGCTCGTGTACAGCATCTGCGCCAGCTCTTCGTCCGGATCCCACATGTCCGGTGCGATCGCGGGCTCCGGGACGTGCCAGAGGTGTTGCGTCCCGAGCGGATCGGCGCCGGTGAACTGTGGGTTCAACGGATCATAGGCGGTGGCTCGCGGATCGAGCTGAATGTCACGGAGGGTGGGATCATCCTGAGTCCAGTCCATCTGTCTGCGGCTCCTTCGTGGCCTGGCTCAGAGGGATCCATCTGCGGTGTGTCCGTCCCATGTGGCCCGCAGGTATTCGCTTTCCATGCGGGTCATGGCCTTGAGGAACTCCTCGAGCAGGTCCGCGCAGTGCTCCAGGCGCGCCCTCCCGTCGGCGATATCAAGCCAGTCGTTTCCGTGCATATCTTTCGTCGTCACGGCTGAATAACGAGCGCCATAGGGCGTAAGGCATTCGGGCATTCAGGGGAATGTGCGTCCATAGATCCATAGATCAATAGAGATGATCGTTGTGTTATCGAGGAGAGGGCCCCGCCGGTTTCCGGCGGGGCCCGTTGCGGGGATCCGTGGGTGCGGACGTCAGCTCGTTTCGACGCCGACCGTCAGCGTGCCCGTGTAGCCCGATGCGGCCGTGCTGCCCAGGGCCGTCAGGGTGAGGAGGCCGGACGCGGCGCCTCCGTCGTCGTAGATCGAGTCCTGGGCGAGGGTGGTGCGGGTGACCGTGTTCGTGGAGTACGGGGAGATCTTGGCCACCGCTGTGGTGATCGTCTCGTTGAAGAAGAGCTGGCCGGTGTGGAGTTCCCGGCCGCCGGTGAAGCTGCCGTCCGAGGTGAGCGTGACTCCCGTGTGCACCTTGAGGTGGATGTGGACGCAGCGGCCCCGGTACCAGCCGGGGTAGATCGTGGTGAGGTTCGCGACGCCGCCGGCGTTGGTGAGGACGCCGCCCCGCAGGAACGAGCCGTCGTCCGGTTCGCTGTGGCCGTTGTTGCCGACGAAGCCGGAGTACTCGCCCAGCGCGTCGCAGTGCCAGATCTCCACGAGGGCGCCGGAGAGCGGGGCGCAGGTGTCGTCGTCGACGACGGTGAGCGCGAGCTTGAGCGGGACGCCCGGCTTGCTCTCGGTGATGTCGGCGCGGACCAGGGCGCCGTCCAGGTAGTAGGGGCCTTCGGTCATCTCCTTGGTGAGGGTGCAGACGGCCGCCGCGGCGACGGGGGCGGAGTCCACCGCGTTCGCCGTGTCGGCTGTGGGGGCTTCCGGTGCGGCGGCGCCCACGGCCAGGGTGGCGGCCGTGGCGCCGGTGGCGATCAGCACCGTACGGCGCCCGATCGGGTGTGCTGCTCCTGAAGTGTCTGTCATGAACACGGCAGATTAGGAACGGATGCTGTTGGTCAGCTGTCAGTACGGCAAAGTGATGAGCCGTCAAGTTCCTTGTGAGACACGTGAACCGGGCCTGGGCCGGGGTGGCTCAGACGGTCGCTTCGAGGATCACGTCGATGTTCCCCCGGGTGGCGTTGGAGTAGGGGCAGACCTGGTGGGTGGTCTGTACGAGCCGGTCGGCGGTCGTCTGCTCCACGCCGGGCAGGTGGACCGACAGCTTCACGGCCAGGGTGAAGCCCCCGTCCTCCTTGCTGAGCAGGCTCACGGTCGACGTGACGGTGGAACCGGGCACCTTCACATCCTGCTGGGCCGCGATCAGCCGCAGTCCGTTGTGGAAGCAGGCCGCGTAGCCCGCGGCGAAGAGCTGCTCGGGGTTGGTCCTGTCGCCGCCGGGGCCGCCCATCTCCTTCGGCACGGCGAGGACCTCGTCGAGGACTCCGTCGAGGCTACGGACCTCCCCGTTGCGGCCGTCGCCGGTCGAGAGGGCCTCGGTGGTGTAGAGCGTGGTGGTGGACATGGTGTCTCCTTCTGGCGGGACTTGGGCAGGTTTGAGTAGGCACGCGTGGGCATGCCGAAGAGAGGGGTGAGGGTCCCCCGGCTACTGGACGGAAACGGAATCCGTGTCGGCGGCGGTCCATGTACGCGGGGCGGTGACCTGGGCGAGCAGGGTCAGCGCGGCCTGCGAGGAGGAACCCGCCGCCGCGGTGACCGCGACGATGCGCTGCCCGGGCTCGTTCGGCACCGGCATCGCCTGCTGGGCGACGTCCATCGGGCCGACCAGCGGATGCCGCATCCGGTGCGTCGCGATGTCCCAGGCACGCACGCGGTGTTCGGACCACAATGACGTGAACTCGCGGCTCTTCATCGTCAGTTGACCGATCAGCTCGGCCAGCTCCGGATCGTCGGGGTGTTCGCCGACCGCGAGCCGCAGTTTGCCCACCGCGTCCCGGGCCTTTCGCTGCCAGTCCTCGTACAGATCACGTGTGTGCGGATCCAGGAAGACGAGCCGTGCGGTGTTGGGGCGCCGGGCCGGCTGCTCGGGACTGTCCGGATCGAGATGCCCGGCGAACAGCGCGTGCCCGGTGCGGTTCCATGCCAGGACGTCGCTCCGGCGGCCGAGCACGATCACCGGGGTGTCCCCGAAGGCGGCGATCAGCTGCCTCGTCGCCTCGGAGACGCGCTCGGGTGCGGGGCGGCGGGGCCGATTCCTGCCGTTCTTGCGCACGACCCCGGCGAGGTCGTGCAGGTGGCGGTGTTCGGTCTCGTCCAGGCGGAGCGCCCGGGCGATCGCGTCCAGTACCTCCACGGAGGCGTTGAGGGACAGTCCCTGCTCCAGCCGCGTGTAGTACGACTGGCTCACCCCCGCCAGCTGGGCCAGCTCGTCGCGCCGCAGCCCGGGCACGCGCCGACGCTCCCCGAACGTCGAGAGCCCGACGTCGGCGGGCCGCAGCTGCGCGCGACGCGTACGGAGGAATCGACCGAGCTGGTCCTTGCTGTTCATGGACTCGAGTATGGGCGGGTCCGGCGGGGGTAGCCTGCCCCTCCCAGTGACACGTTGTGACTCCGTCGGTTCAGCGGTGGTTGGCGGAGGCGTAGGTGAGGAAGTCGGCCCAGGTGGTGGGGGAGAGGGTGAGGTGGGGGCCGTCCGTGTTCTTGGAGTCGCGGACGTGGATGGTGGAGGGGCAGGTGGCGACCTCGACGCAATCTCCGTCACCGCTGCTGCTGTAGCTCGACTTGTGCCAGGAGAGGGCGACCTCTACGCAGTCGTCGCCCGAGGCGCTGCTGTAGCTGCTCTTGAACCAGGCCAGTTCGATGGTGCTCATAGGTCTCCTCGCATCCGCTCCAACAGGCTCACGGAGTCCTGAAGGGTGAGAGCCTGCGAACGCATCCTGGCATACCGCCGTTGGAGGACGCTGATCTCTTTTGGGTCGGAGAAGAACAGGCCGCCGCGCTGGGCTTCGTTGTAGGCGTACCACTTGTTGTCGGGGGTCTCCAGCTGCTGGAGGGGGCCCGCCATTCCGGCATGCGACTCCAGCACCAACGGCATGATCTGGACCTCGACGTTCCGCAGCGCGGAGATCTCCAGTACATGGTCGAGGAGCTCGCGCGTGACCTCGACTCCGCCTGTACGCCGCAGGAACAAGTGCTCTTCGAGGATGAAGCTGAAGGCGGTGTTCGGCCGCTCTCGCAACAGCCTTTGACGCTCGGCCCGCGCTGCCCACTGAGCCTCGATCTGCTCGTCGTCCAGGGACGGCAAGCGGTCGGTGAACAGCTGCCGCGCATACGCCTCCGTCTGCAACAACCCCGGAATCAACCGGCACTCATAGGTATAGAGAGTGATCGCCGTCGTCTCCAACCTCGCCCACTGCCTGAACCGCGCCGCCAACCCCGGCTGCCTCGCCAGATGCCCCGCCGCCTTGCGTAACGCCCCTGTGTTGCCCAGCACCTCCTCCGCCCGCTCGACGAACGTCGGATCCGGCATCCTCCGCCCCAGCTCCACCGACGCCACCGTGTGTTTGGAGAACCGCACCCGTTCCCCGAACTCCTCCCGGCTCAGCCCCGCATGCTCCCGCAGGGCCTGTACGACCGCCCCGAACGTCCGCAGACTGTCCGACGACTCGGGCTCTCCACCCGTCCCCACCGCACCATCGACCACCATGGGTCACCTCCCACACCCCATGGTCACGCACAGTGACCGGTACTGTCCAGCCCGTCACCGCGTACGCTCCCGCAGCGTACGCGGCGCCGACCTGGTGAAGGGGCCGTGATCACCGCCAGATTGGGGCCATGACCGCACCACCCACCCCCCAACACCCGGTTACCGTACGTGTGTTCACGCAGCGCCTCAGTGCCACCCCGCGCGGCGCCCGCCTCGCACGTCACCTCGCCCTGCACCAGCTGCACGCCTGGGGCATCCCGCACGGTACGGACGCCTCCGACACCGTCGCCGTGATCGTCGCCGAGCTGGCCGCCAACGCGGTCACGCACGGGCGCGTACCGGGGCGGGACTTCGAGCTGCGGCTGTCGCTCGTCACGGGCAGCGTCCGCGTCGAGGTCACCGACACGCGCAGTGGGCCGCGCCCGCCGGGACCCGGAGACGTACCGGCCGTGCGTCCCCTCGACGAAGGCGGTCGGGGCCTCGTACTCGTCGAGGCGCTCGCCGACCGGTGGGAGGTGCTGGACCGGGAGCCGCCCGGCAAGACCGTCCGCGCCGAGATCGACCTGCCGGGGTGGCTGTCCCTGGTCAGGAGGTCGAGCGTGTCGCCTTCCCGATCGACGACAGCACCGCCTCCGGATCCCCGCCCGGAGCCACCGACTTGCCGATCTGTGCCCTGATCGACGCCGCCACCTGGGACCAGTTGGTCTCGGAGAGGGGGTAGAGCTCCATGTTGTCCAGGGCGTCCAGGCCGTTCCAGAGCTTGCTGTACTGCTTGTCCTCGCGCATGGCGGCGCTCGCCGCGGTGGTGACCGGCAGAAGCTGGTACTCGGCGGCCTGCTGGGTGACGTACTTGTCGCCGTAGAGGAAGTCGAGGAACTCGCCCGTCTCCTCGCGGTGGCCGGCCGAGCGGAAGGCGATCGTCCAGTCGGCCGTGCCCATGGTCGGCACGGTCCGGCCGGTACGGCTCGGGAGCGCGACGGTGCCGTAGGGGACGTTCAGGGTCGAGTCCTCGATCTGGCGCATCAGCGAGAGCGGGGCGTTGACCATGGCCGCCTTGCCGTCCAGGAAGGCCTGGAGGGCGGCGCCGCGGTTGAGCTTGCCGGGGAGGGTCGGGCCCGTGAGGCCTTCGGCGACGAGGGAGGAGCGCAGCCACTCCAGCGTGGAGACGTTCTCCTTGGAGGTGAGGGCGTAGCTGCCGCTGTTGTCGGTGTAGCCACCGCCACCGGCCAGCAGCCAGGTCAGGGTCTCCGCCTCCGCCTCCTCCGGGCCGAGGGGCAGCGCGATCGGGTAGGTCACGCCCATGGCCTTCAGCACGCGGGCGTCCACGAGCAGTTGCTGCCAGGTGGTGGGGGGCTTCAGGCCTGCCCGCGAGAAGAGGTCCTTGTTGTAGTACAGGAGGCGGGTGCTCGCCGTGAACGGCAGGCCGTACTGGACGCGGCGCACCTGCCCGGCCTCCGCGAGGCTCGGTACGAAGCTGCCCTGGGCGGAGATCGACAGCAGCTCGTCCGCCCGGTAGAGCAGGCCCTTGGCGGCGTACTCGGCATAGCTGTCGGTCTGTACGACGTCCGGCGCCTTCCCCTGCTTGACGAGTGCGGCGACCTTCGCGTCGACCTCGTCGGCCGGGTAGACCTTCGCCTCCACCCGGATGTCGGGATGGGCGGCCTGGAAGGCGAGGCCGACGCGGTCCCAGAAGCCGATGGAGTTCTTGTGGACGCTGTCGCCGTAGTTCGTGGCGACGACGGTGAGGGTCGTGGTCTTCGCCTCCGCCCCGGAGTCCGTGCCGCAGCCGCTCACGCCCACCGTGAGGCCCAGCGCGGCCGTCATCGTCATCATGATCCGGGCTCTGCGACGCACGGTTCCCACCCCTGTTTCCAGCCACCCGCGATGGCGCGTGTGGACGAAGAGCGTTGATCGTAGGCCGGGAGAGTCGGTGGCCACAGGGCCGCCGTCGTTGCGTTTTGGTTCCGGTGGTGTGACGGAACAGGTGATCTCATGGGCGCCGTCGACGACTCACAAGGAGATAGACCGTTGGTTGCCAGCAATCTTGTTCTCCTCTCCAACGCCGGTGACGTGGGCCGCAGGGTCCTCGACCAGTTGCGCGCGCAGGACGTGCCCGCGCGGGTGATGGTCCGCCGCGACGACGCGCGTGCGGCCGAGCTGCGTGCGCTCGGCGCGGAGGTCGTCATCGGAGACCTGACCCGGCCCGAGACCGTCGCCGCCGCGCTGGAGGGTGTGGGGCGGATGTACTTCGCGATGCCCGTGTCACCCGACCAGCTGCTCGCGGCGACCGTGGTGGCCACCGTGGCGCGCGAGTACGGGGAGCTGGACGGTCTGGTCGACATGTCCCAGATGACGGTGTCGCAGATGACCGCCACCAGCACCGGGGAGTCGGACCAGCAGCGGCTGCACTGGCTGTCTGAGCAGGTGTTCGACTGGTCGGGCCTGCCGGTGGTGCACATCCGGCCGACGGCGTTCCTGGACAATCCGCTGTTCACCACACTGGCGGCGCGATCGATCCGGGACAACGGCACGATCGCGCTGCCGTTCGGCACCGGACGCACCTCGCCGATCGCCGTGGACGACGTCGCCCGGGTCGTCGCCACCGTGCTCCGCGACCCGGCCCCGCACATCGGGCACGTCTACGAGCTGACCGGGCCACGCACGGTCGACATGACCGAGATGGCCGAGGAGTTCTCACGGGCGCTGGGGCGGCCGGTGTCCTATGTCGACGTGCCGCTGGACCGGTGGCGCAGCGAGGTGCTCGCCAAGGCGGGCCTGCCGCCGCACACCGAACAGCACATCGCCACCATGGCCCGACTGCACCGGGAGAACCGCTACGACCGCACGTCCGACGACGTCGAACGCGTCACGGGCGTGCCTGCCCAGACGATCGAGGCGTTCGTGGCCGCGCGCAGGGACTTCTACCTGGGCTGATCCCCGCGCGCGCCGTGATGGACGGGACCTAGCCGACCTGGTTGTACATCGCGCCCGCCGCCGGCCAGCCCGTGGGCTGGGGTGCGGGTGCCGGTTCCGGCTCGGTGCGGCCCCGTACCTGGGCGGCGGTCAGGCCCCGGTTGCGCAGGCCCGGCATGCCGGTCTGGCCCAGCCCGGCGGCCGGGGCGGGGGCCATGGCGGGCATCGCCGGTGCCTGCGGCGGCGGCTGCATCGACCGTGCCTGCGCCTGGGCCGCCGGTGACGGGGCCTGGACGACGGCGGGGATCGGCGCCTGCTGTCGTTGTGCCTGGGCCTGTGCGGTCTGGGCCATCTGGGCCATCTGAGCGACCGCGGACATCGGCGGCGCCTGCGGCATCATCTGGGCGGCCGGTTGCATCTGAGGGCCGGGCTGCATCTGGGCCACCCCTGGCATCTGCGCGACGCCGGGCATCTGGGCGACCGCGGGCATGGGCATGGGCTGCTGCTGCGGCGGGGCAGGCGCGGGCATGCGTGGCTGCTGCTGGGGCGGCATCATCGCGGCGGCCGGAGCCGGGGCGGGGACCAGGCCCGGCATCCCGGTGGGGGCCTGCGCCGGGGCCGGGCCCGGCCAGGTCTGGGCGGGCGGCAGGCTCGGCATGGCGGCGGCCTGCGCGGCCAGCGGCATGCCGACGCCGTTCGTCTCGCTGATCAGACGGTCCACCGCCGCCGTACCCGAGCTGTAGCTGGTCCCTGTGCCCAGCTCGGGTACGGCGGCTCCCCTCCTGGACCCGTAGAGCACCTGTTCCATGCCGGACACCAGGCGACGCACGTCCGTCTCGGGGCGCACCACGAGTCTCAGGAAGCGACTGGACGAGCCGATCTTGTTGCCGCACTCACGGACCAGGATCCGGTGCTCGCTCAGCAGTCGGTCGCGCACGACGGTGCCCTCGGCGCCCACGGGAAGTCGTACGAAGAGGAAGTTGCCCTGCGAGGGGTAGACCGTCAGTCCGGGGAGCGCCGAGAGCTGGCGGGCCATGTCGAGGCGGTCGCGGCGCACCAGGTGCAGGCTCTCCATGTACTCCTGCCCGTGCTCCTTGAGCATGAACACCACGGTCTCCGCGAAGGAGTTGAGATTCCACTTGGGCAGCATGGAGCGGATCTTGCCCGCGAGCGCGGGGTTGGCCACGAGGTAGCCGAAGCGGATGCCGTGCAGGCCGAAGTTCTTGCCGAGGCTGCGCAGGACGATGACGTTGGGCCGCAGGACGGCCTCTTCCACGACGCTCGGGTCGCTCTCGGCGTCGGCGAACTCCAGGAACGACTCGTCGATGACGATCAGGTCCAGGTCCTGGAGCTGGTCCATGAAGTTGACGACCGCACGGCGGCTGAGGAAGCCGCCGTCGGGGTTGTTCGGGTTGCAGATGACGGCGGCACGGGTGCCGCGGGCGCGGATGAACTCGATGTACTGGGCCGGGTCCAGAGCGAAGCCGTTGGACTCCATGAGCGGGAACATGTCGACCCGCTTGCCGGTCTCCATGGGCTGGTCGGTCCAGCGGCCGAAGGTGGGGACGGGGATGGCGAGGGACTCGCGCACGAGCAGGTGGTCGATCCAGGTGATCAGTTCCGTGGAACCGTTGCCCATCGCGACGCAGCTCGGCGGGAGTTGGAGCAGCGCGCACAGCTCGGCCGTGATCGTGTCGGCGCTGCTCGGGTAGTACGTGATGATCTCGCGCAACCGCCCGGCCAGTTCGTCGAACATGCCGGGGGTGGGGAAGTACGGGTTGCACGGGATGCAGAAGTCGATCGGGCCGACTCCATCGCTCTCGCGGGCCAGCGCAGCCATCGAGGGGCTGTGCGCCGCAGTGCCGCGGAACAGCGAGGCGACGTTGTCGGCCATGGAACCTCCGGTCTCTGGGTGGCCCGTGCGGGGGAGCACGGGCCGCCCTTTCATACGGAGGCGGAGGGGGCGGCGTTCAACTCGTGGGGATTGAGTAAGGGTTGACTTTCCCAGGCAACCGAAAGGGCCCCGGTGGCGTCACCCACCGAGGCCCCGATGTCACACGGAGGTCAGGCCGACGTCAGGCGGACGTCACGCGCTGAACGAGTGGACCGTCGTCGTGCGGTACGTCTGCCCAGGTCGCAGCACCGTCGAGGGGAACGACGGGTGGTTCGGCGAGTCCGGGAAGTGCTGGGTCTCCAGGCACATGCCGTCGCCCTGCCGGTAGGTGTGACCGGAGGGGCCGACCAGGGTGCCGTCCAGGAAGTTGCCCGAGTAGAACTGCACGCCCGGCTGGTCCGTCGCGATCTTCAGGGTGCGGCCGGACTTCGGGTCGCGCAGGGTCGCGATGTGCTCGGGCCTGGCGGTGACGCCCTTGTCGAGGACCCAGTTGTGGTCGAAGCCCTTGGCGGTGACCAGCTGCGGGTGACCGACGCGGATGTCCCGGCCGATCGGCTTGGCCTTGCGGAAGTCGAAGGGGGTGCCCGCGACCCTGGCCAGCTCACCGGTGGGGATCAGCCCCGAGTCGGTGGGCGTGAAGCGGCCCGCGGCCAGGTGCAGCTCGTGGTCGTAGATGCCGCCGCTGCCCTCGCCGGCGAGGTTGTAGTACGTGTGGTTGGTGAGGTTGACGACCGTGGCCTTGTCGGTGGTGGCCCGGTAGTCGATGCGCCAGTCGCCGTGCCTGGTGAGGGTGTACGTCACCTGCACCTTCAGCGTGCCCGGGTAGCCCATCTCGCCGTCGACGCTGGTGTAGTGCAGGTGCAGGCCGACGTCGGAGCCCGAGGTGAAGCCCTCGATGTCCCACACCTTGGTGTTGAAGCCCTTGGCGCCGCCGTGCAGGCTGTTCACGCCGTCGTTGACGGAGAGCTGGTAGGCCTTGCCGTCCAGGGTGAACTGTCCCTTGGCGATGCGGTTGCCGTAGCGGCCGATCGTCGCCCCGAAGAACGTCGTCCCGGCGACGTACGAGGCGAGGTTGTCGTAGCCGAGGGAGACGTTGGCGTAGTGGCCGTGCCGGTCGGGGATCTCCAGGGACTGGACGATGCCGCCGTAGGAGATGACCTTCAGGCGCGTGCCGCCGTTCTCCAGCGACCAGCGGTAGACCTTGGTGCCGTCGGCGAGCTTGCCGAAGAGCTCCTTCACCGGCTTCCTGCCTCCTGTGCTCGCGTGGGCGGTGCCGACCGTGCCGGCGGCGAGTCCCGCGGCCGCGGCCGCGGCGATGACCGTACGTCTGCTCGTTTCCATGTGCGGCTCCTGCAGTGGAAGAGGAAGGCCCCCACCGGGGTGGGGGCCTTGACGAGACTTACGAACCGACCTTGCGCTTGTTCCACACGTCGAAGCCGACCGCGGCCAGCAGTACCAGTCCCTTGATGACCTGCTGCCAGTCGGAGCCGATGCCGACGAGGTTCATACCGTTGTTCAGCACGCCCAGGACGAGACCACCGATGATCGCGCCGAGGACCGTGCCCACGCCGCCGCTCATCGACGCGCCGCCGATGAACGAGGCCGCGATCGCCTCCAGTTCGAAGTTCAGACCGGCCTTGGGCGAGGCCGCGTTGAAGCGGGCGGCGAAGACCAGACCCGCCAGGGCCGCGAGCATGCCCATGTTCAGGAAGACCAGGAAGGTGACCTTCTTGTCCTTCACACCCGACAGCTTGGCCGCCGGGAGGTTGCCGCCGATCGCGTAGATGTGCCGGCCGATGACCGCGTTGCGCATCAGGTAGCCGAAGCCGGCGACCAGGACGCCGAGGATCAGCAGGACCACCGGGGCGCCCTTGTAGCTGGCGAGCAGCATGGTGACGGTGGCGACGGCGGCGATCAGCGCGACGAGCTTCAGGAGGAAGAGGTTCCGCGGCAGGACGTCGAGGGAGAACTCCTGCTGACGCCCCCGGTCGCGGACCTCCTTGACCACCACGAACGCGATCAGCCCGATGCCCAGGAGCAGGGTCAGGTTGTGGTAGTTCGTGTTGGGGCCGACCTCGGGCAGGAAGCTGTTGGCGACCTTCTGCAGACCCTCGGGGAACGGGCCGATCGTCTGGCCCTTGAGGAAGATCTCGGTCAGACCGCGGAAGGTCAGCATGCCCGCCAGGGTCACGATGAACGACGGTATGCCGAGATACGCGATGAGGAACCCCTGCGCGGCGCCCGCGGCGGCGCCCATGGCCAGACACAGCACCAGGGCGATGGGCCAGGAGATGTCGTGGTTGACCATCAGCACGGCTCCCACCGCGCCCACGAACGCCGTCAACGAGCCGACCGACAGGTCGATGTGGCCCGCGATGATGACGAGCATCATGCCGATCGCGAGGATCAGGATGTAGCTGTTCTGCAGCACCAGGTTGGAGACGTTGCGCGGCAGCAGCAGGTCGCCGTTGGTCCACACGGCGAACAGCACCACGATCAGACCGAGGGCGAACAGCATGCCGTACTGCCGCATGTTGCGGCGCATGCCGTCCAGCATCAGCTGAAGCAGGCTCTCGCCCGTGGCCGAGCCGCTCTTGCCGGGCGGCGCCGGGGCCGGCGTCTTGGCGGTCACATCCGTGCTCATCGGGTTACCTCTTTGTCCTTCGTCATCTGGCGCATCAGCGTTTCCTGCGAGGCCTCCGCCCGCGAGAACTCACCCGTCAGCCGTCCTGCGGCCATCGTGTAGATGCGGTCGCACATTCCGAGCAGCTCCGGGAGCTCGGAGGAGATGAAGACGACCGCCTTGCCCTCGGCCGCCAGCTTGTCGATGACCGTGTAGATCTCGAACTTGGCGCCCACGTCGATCCCGCGGGTCGGCTCGTCGAGGATCAGCACCTCGGGGCCCGCGAAGATCCACTTGCTGAGGACGACCTTCTGCTGGTTGCCGCCCGACAGCTTGCCCACCGGCTCGAAGACGGTCGGCGCCTTGATGTTCATGGACTTGCGGTAGCCCTCGGAGACCTGCCGCTCCTCGTGCTCGTCGACGATCCCGCGCTTGGACACCTTGCCCAGGGCACTGAGCGTGATGTTGCGGTTGATGGTGTCGATGAGGTTGAGGCCGTAGTGCTTGCGGTCCTCGGTGACGTACGCGATGCCGTGTCCGACCGCTTCGGAGACGGTCTTGGTACGGATCTCCTTGCCGTCCCGGAGCACCGTGCCGCCCGCGTACCGGCCGTAGGTGCGTCCGAAGACGTTCATCGCCAGTTCGGTGCGTCCGGCGCCCATGAGCCCCGCGATGCCGACGATCTCGCCGCGCCGCACGGAAATCGACACGTTGTCAACTACCTTGCGCTGCTGGTCGATCGGGTGGAACACGGTCCAGTCGCGGATCTCCAGGGCGGGCGCGGCGCCCTCCTCCGGGTGGTGCGGCGTCCGCTCCGGGAAGCGGTGTTCGAGGTCGCGGCCCACCATGCCGCTGATGATCCGGTCCTCGGTGGTCTCCGGGGCCTTCACGTCGAGCGTCTCGATGGTCCGCCCGTCGCGCAGGATGGTCACCGAGTCCGCGACCCGCTCGATCTCGTTCAGCTTGTGGGAGATGATGATCGAGGTGATGCCCTGGTTCTTCAACTCCAGGATGAGATCGAGGAGTTTGCCGCTGTCCTCGTCGTTCAGGGCGGCCGTCGGCTCATCCAGGATGAGCAGCTTCACCTGCTTCGACAGCGCCTTCGCGATCTCCACGAGCTGCTGCTTGCCCACGCCGATGTCGGCGACGCGGGTCTGCGGGTTCTCGTCGAGCCCGACCCGCCGCAGCAGCTCGGAGGCGTGCCGCAGCGTCTCGGTCCAGCTGATGAGCCCGCGGCTGGCGTGCTCGTTGCCGAGGAAGATGTTCTCCGCGATGGAGAGGTAGGGCACCAGGGCCAGTTCCTGGTGGATGATCACGATGCC
The DNA here is from genome assembly GCF_001514115.1 of Streptomyces olivochromogenes. Classification (GTDB taxonomy): domain Bacteria; phylum Actinomycetota; class Actinomycetes; order Streptomycetales; family Streptomycetaceae; genus Streptomyces; species Streptomyces olivochromogenes. The sequence goes on along the minus strand of NZ_KQ948456.1, from coordinate 55,687 downwards.
GCGGTGCTCACTGGCCCTGATGTCCTTGAACGAGCAGACCTCGCCCTCGAAGAGGATGTCCCCCTCGTAACTCCCGTGCGGGTGAACGCCGGAGAGGACCTTCATCAAGGTCGACTTGCCGGCGCCGTTCTCCCCGCAGATGGCATGGACCTCGCCCTGCTGGACGGTCAGAGTGACGTCCGACAGCGCCTTGACGCCGGGAAAGGTCTTGACGATCGAGCGCATTTCCAGGACGGGTCCCGCCATGGTCGTGCCTTCCAATCACTAGAGGGTGGCGGTTACTTGAGGTCGCTGTCCTTGTAGTAGCCGGTGCCGACCAGTTCCTTCTCGTAGTTGGTCTTGTCGACGCTGACCGGCTGGAGCAGGTAGGCGGGGACGACCTTGGTGCCGTTGTCGTAGGTCTTGGTGTCGTTGAGCTCGGGCTTGTTGCCCTTCAGGGCCGCGTCGACCATGCCCGAGGCCACCGTCGCCAGCTTGCGGGTGTCCTTGTAGACGGTCTGCGTCTGCTCGCCCGCGATGATCGACTTCACCGAGGCCAGCTCGGCGTCCTGGCCCGTGACGACCGGCAGCGGCTTGCTCTTGGAGCCGTAGTCGTCCGACTTCAGCGAGGAGAGGATGCCGATGGAGATGCCGTCGTAGGGCGAGAGCACCGCGTCGACCCGGGCGCTCTTGTACGACGAGGTCAGGATGTCGTCCATGCGCTTCTGGGCGGTGCCGCCGTCCCAGCGCAGGGTGGTGACCTGGTTCAGCGCGGTCTGGCCGGACTTGACGACGAGCTGCTTCTTGTCGATGTACGGCTGCAGGACCTTCATCGCGCCGCCGAAGAAGTACTTCGTGTTGTTGTCGTCGTTCGAGCCGGCGAAGAGCTCGATGTTGAACGGGCCCTTCTTGGAGCCGTCCGCGAGACCGAGCTTCTGCAGGATGTAGTTGCCCTGGAGCTCGCCGACCTTCGAGTTGTCGAAGGACGCGTAGTAGTCGACGTTCTTGGTGCCGAGGATCAGTCGGTCGTAGGAGATCACCGGGATCTTGGCGTCGGCGGCCTGCTGGAGCACGTTGTTCATCGACTTGTTGTCGATGGCCGCGATGATCAGGGCCTTCACGCCCTGCGTGATCATGTTCTCGATCTGCGAGACCTGCGTGTCGGGGTCGTCCTCGCCGAAGGCCAGCTTGGTCTTGTAGCCCTTCGACTCAAGGTCCTTGACCACGTTGTTTCCGTCGCCGATCCAGCGCTCGGAGGACTTGGTCGGCATCGAGATGCCGATCGTGGCGCCCTTGGTGCTCCCCGAGGAGTCCTTGCTGCCGCCGTCGCTGTTCTGGCCGCAGGCGGTCAGGGTGAGGGCGAGGGAGGCCGCGCCGGCTATGGCGGTGAGAGCGGCTCTGCGGTTGCGCATGATCATCATCCTTGATGTCTTGGACCGGCTCGGTCTCGCGTTACGGGGATGCTCCGGGAGCGTTGCGAGGGAAGACCGAGTAGAGGTGTGTGGGATTGTGCGCGGCTGTGTCGGCTTGTGTGAAGGGGGTTTGTGCGAACGTTATGAGGTGGTGTTGAAGCGCGAGAGAGTTCCGGGCAGCCGGGATCCGAGCGGCGCCATGTCGCCGTCCGCTCCGTGCCGCGCGAGCAGGTCCAGGGCGAGTCGGCCGCGACGCACCCTTTCCTTGGCGGTGTTGAGGGTCAGGTCCCTCAAGTGGTGCCCGTACGGGTAGATTCCAGGGGCTTTGGACAGGCCGAACTTGAGGTACAGCGGTGCGCCGCGCCGGATCAGCTCGGCGACCTCGTACATCCGTACATAGCCGCCGAGGTCGTCGGGAGCCTCGATGTACATGTCCATCGGAGCGGCCGAAACTCGCCGTATCTCGGTGAGATGATCGAGCGTCAGATCGCTCGGCACGTTGATGGAGTCCGCGCCGAGTTTCTCGTACACCGCGTACGAGGCCGGGTTGACCGGGCCCACGAGTGCCGAGAGTTTGAGGGTCGTGTCGGCCGGGATGATCCCCGCCGCGCGCGCCCGGTGCAGGGTCCACAAGACGCCCTCGTCGGCGACGAGGAGGCACTTGACACCCAACTCCGTTGCGCGCAGGGCGTCTTCGACGCAGCCGGCCACCGCGTCGTGGCCACGGGCCCGCGGGCCGCCGCCGCGCGAGTCCGAGCGCACCGAACCGCCGATGTCCCAGGTGCCGCGCGGACCGGTGAACAGGCAGAGCTCGATGTCCCGTTCACCTGCGGCCTCGACCATCTCGGTGATCTCGGCGTCGGTCAGCATCCAGACACCGCTGCCCTGGCTGATCCGGTGGATCGGTACGTCGAGCCGCGAGGACTCCTTGAGGACCACGGCCAGGGCCTCGGGCCCCTCCACGGAGGGAACCTCGGTGCGCCAGCGGCCGCCCCCCGGGAAGGTGTGCGGCGAGGCGTCGGCGGGGGAGAGGGCGGGCGCGCCCAGGCCGAGCGCGGCGAGCGCCTGCTCACCGGGTCGACGGGCTGCCGTAGGGGCGGCGTCGGTCACTGGCTGTCCTTCGTGTTCGAGGGTGGCGCGTACAGATGTGGTGCGCGTACAGGTGTGGTGCGCATGTAGATGTGGTGCGCGTGCGGAAGTGTGGTGCGTGTGCCGGCGCGTGGTGCGTGCACTGATGCGTGGCGCGTGTACTGAGGGGTGGCGCGTGTACCAGCGTGTTCGATATCTCGAACGAAGTTCGCGGCCTTGGGTGTGCGGGGCCTGGGTGGTACGCCGGTACGGAGTCGTCAGGTAACTCCGTACCGGCGTACGGCTCGGGGGACTACGGCTTGAGCAGGACCTTTCCGACCTTGGGATCGCCGGACCCCACCAACTCGATGGCCTGCGGGAACTCGGCGAGCGGCAACTCGTGCGTGACCAGCGGCAACGGGCTGAGCAGCCCGGCCCCGAAGACCCGCACGGTGTGCGCCCAGGCCGCCGGCGGCGCACCGAACACGGTGTGCACCTCCAGCTGCCGTACGACGAGATCGGTGGGGTCGAGCCCCTCGGCGCCCGGCGCCGGGATCCCCGTGAGGACCAGACGTCCGCCGCGCCTCAACAGGGAGGCGGCGGTGCGCGCGGCGGACGCGGACCCGGCGGTCTCGATGACGACGTCGAAGTCGTCGGGGAGTGCCTGGTCCTTCGTACGGAAGTCGGTGGCGCCGAAGTCCTTCGACAGCGCCGCCCGGTCCGGCCGGGTCCCGACCACCAGCAGCTCCGCCGGAGAGCTCGCCTTCAGGAACTGGATCGCGAACATCCCGAGCGTGCCGGTCCCGACCACCGCGACCCGCTCACCGGGTCGGGCGTTCGCCTTCAGCGCGGCGGCCGCGATGCAGGCGGCGGGCTCCAGGAGGGCAGCCGCCGTCAGGTCGGCGTCGTCCGGCAGCACGTGCAGCAGCCGCGCCGGGAGGGTCAGCGTGGTCGCCATCGCGCCCGGCTGGGTGAACCCGGTCTCCTCGTACCCCGCCGTGCACAACGTTGTCTCGCCCGCGTGGCAGCGGTCGCAGACCTGGCAGTTGCGGAAGCCCTCGCCGACGACCTTGCGCCCGACGATCGACTCCGGGACCCCGGCCCCGACCGCCTCGACGGTCCCCGACCACTCGTGGCCGGGCGTGAGCGGATAACGGACGTACCCGTCGGGACGGTTGCCCTGGTAGACCTCGCGGTCGCTGCCGCAAATACCCACGGCGTGCACCCGCACCAGCGCCTCACCGGCACTCGGCCGCACCGGCTCGTGCTCGATCAGCCGGTGCTCGCCCGGCGCCTCGACGACGACCGCGGTGCTCACTGCGACCCCTTGGGCTTGCGCTGCTCCCAGCCGTCGGCCCACAGGTCGAAACGGGCCTGCTGCTGCGGGAACTCGGCCGCCGCGTCGACGTCCAGCTCGACGCCGAGACCGGGCTCGTGGGACAGCTCGAAGTAGCCGTCGACGACCTGCGGGGCGCCCTTCACGACCTTCTTGATCTCCGCGTCCGCGAAGTCGTTGAAGTGTTCGAGGATCTTGAAGTTGGGGGAGGTGAAGCCGACTTGGAGGGAGGCGGCGGTGAGGACGGGGCCACCGACGTTGTGGGGCGCGACGAGGACGTAGTGCGCCTCGGCGGTGGCGGCCAGCTTCCGGGTCTCCCAGATGCCGCCGATGTGACCGACGTCGGGCTGGATGATGTCCACGGCCTGGCTCTCGAAGAGCTCGCGGAACTCGATGCGGTCGTGGATGCGTTCACCGGTCGCGACCGGGATGTCCACCTTGGCGGCGACCTTCTCCAGGGCCTTCAGGTTCTCCGGCGGGACCGGCTCCTCCAGCCACGCGGGCTTGAAGGGCGCGAGCTCGCGGGCGAGCCGGACGGCGGTGGAAGGGGAGAAGCGGCCGTGCATCTCCAGCATCAACTCGGCCTCGGGGCCGATCGCGTCGCGCACGGCCTCGATCAGCGAGACGGAGTAGAGCGTCGCCTCGTGGTCGAGCTCGAAGTGCCCGGTCCCGAAGGGGTCGATCTTCAGCGCCTTGTACCCGCGCGCCACGACCTCCTGGGCGGCCTTGTGATAGGCCTCCGGAGTTCGCTCGGTCGTGTACCACCCATTGGCGTAGGCCTTGACCCTGTCGGTGACCTTGCCGCCGAGCAGCTGCCACACGGGGACGCCGAGCGCCTTGCCCTTGATGTCCCAGCAGGCCATCTCGATGACCGCGATGCCGGACATCACGATCTCGCCCGCGCGCCCGTAGTCGCCGTACTTCATCCGTCGGACGAGGTCCTCGACAGCGAACGGGTCGGAGCCGAGAATGTGATTGGCCTCCGCCTCCCGCAGATAGCCGATCAGTGCGTCGGTGTGGCCCAGCATGCGGGTCTCGCCGACTCCGGTCAGGCCCTCGTCGGTGTGCACCTGGACGTAGGTCAGGTTGCGCCAGGGCGTCCCGACCACGTGTGTGCTGATTCCCGTGATGCGCACGGCAGTTGCCCCCTGTGCTCTTGCGGCTCTGTTCGAAATTTCGTCACACGTTCGAAATGCTGGCGTGACAGTAAGGACGTGGCCCCGGAGGTGTCAATGGGTCGAACGGAACGGTCGGCGGCGGATTTTGCCGGTATGCCTCGGCTCGTCGCGCGCGCGATGGTGTGAACGGGGTGCGAGGCGCGCCGGAACAGGTGGTTCCCTACATAACTTTCACAGCTGTGACTATGAACGTTACCTGTGAGGAACTTAGTCTTCCGGCGTCATGGACTACTGCGACCCGTGCCGACGGCACCTCAATGGCGCCCTTGCCTGCCCGGGGTGCGGCACTTCAGCCGAACAGCTCCGCACGCATGCGGAGCAGACCGACAAGCGTGCCGGAACGGGCGCGGGGGCGGTCGATGCCGGTGTCGACTCGTTGTACGAGGGCGACAACGACGGCGATGAAGATCCCGACGATGACGATGACGATGACGATGACGATGACGACGATGAGGACGACGAGGGGGAGCGGTCCGGACGGGCCGCTGCCCGGCGGCGCAACCGTGGGCGCGGGCGAGGCCGGGGCCGGGACTCGGAGGGGCCCGGCGGTGCGAGCCGGCGGGACCGGAAGGCCGCGGCGCATCGTCGGCGGCGGCGTCGGGTGCTGCTCATCGCCGCGGGGTTCGTGCTGGCGGCGGGTGGGCTGAGCCTCGCCGAGCTCGGCATAGACGGGCCGGGGCTGTTGCCGAAGCCGGCCGCGGCCGGGGGTGAGTCCCCGGACGGGTCGCCGTCCTCGGACGCCGGGACGGCGCGGCCGATCACCGAAACGGGGGGTTCGGCCGGTACGTCCACCGCGACGGCCTCTCCGGACGCGTCGGCGTCTCCCTCCGCTTCCAAGTCCGCCAAGGACGACAAGTCCAAGGACGACGAGAAGAAGGACACGCAGGAGCAGTCGGCGACGACGGGTACCGGTGTGGTGCCGTCCGCGACGTCCGGCCCGGTGTCCTCGACTCCGCCGAAGTCGTCCCCCAAGCCGACGGCCGCGCCGACCTCGGCCGCGCCGTCGCCATCGCCGTCGCCTTCACAGTGCAACCGTTTCCTGTGGTGGTGCACGTAGGGGGTTCCGTGGGTTTGTCGGGTGCGGGCCGGTGGGGGTTGCTCGCGCAGTTCCCCGCGCCCCTAAAAGCTCGGGGCGAAGCCCCGTCTTAGGGGCGCGGGGAACTGCGCGGCCAGCCCCCACCGGCCCGCAGCCGAGAACTACGGCGTGAGCATTCTCTGCAGGAGGTCCCGGAGGGACAGGCGCTCCTCGGTGGAGAGGCCCGCCAGGGGCTCGCGGGCGAAGTTGAGGGCGTCGCTGAGGGAGCGCGCGACACGCCGGCCCTCCTCCGTCGTCGCGGCCAGCTTCACGCGGCGGTCGGACGGGTCGGGGCGCCGCTCGACCAGCCCCCGCGCCTCCAGCCGGTCCACGATCCCGGTCACGTTCGACGGCTCGCACTTCAGCTTCTGGGCGAGTCGCCGCATGGGCAGGGGTTCGAGCGAGAGCAGGCTCAGGAGTCGCGCCTGCGCCCCGGTCAGCGCATGCTCGGCGGCAGCGTCCTCGTACTCCTCGTGATACCGGGCCACGACCGTGCCGATGAGGTCTACGACCTCAAGGGTCAGCGGGTCGATACGGGTTGTTCTTTGCGTGGCCATGAGCTCCAGGATACCCCGTTACTTGACATCATGAAATATTGAGGAGCATGGTTGTTTCAGGTACTGAAGTATTAGAGCCGTAGTCGCACGTACCCGTGTATGCACGCAGGAAAGGCACACCCTCATGACCGAGACCCAGCTCCCCGCCGTCAACCGCGAATGGCACCTGGTCAGCCGCCCGGTCGGCTGGCCGAAGACCGAGGACTTCGCCCTGGTCGAGGCCGAGGTCCCGCAGCCGGGGGAGGGCCAGGTCCTCGTACGGAACGCGTACGTGTCCGTCGACCCGTACATGCGCGGCCGCATGAGCGCCGCCAAGTCCTACGTCGCCCCCTACGAGCTGGGCAAGGTCATGCAGGGCGGCGCGGTCGGTGAGGTCGTCGCCTCCAACGCCGAGGGCATCGAGGTCGGCGACCACCTCCTGCACTTCTTGGGCTGGCGCGAATTCGCCGTCGTGGATGCCAAGCAGGCCGTCAAGGTGGACCCGCAGGCCGCGCCGCTGTCGACGTACCTCGGCGTCCTCGGCATGACCGGCCTCACCGCCTACGCGGGCCTCCTGCGCACCGCCTCCTTCAAGGAGGGCGACTCCGTCTTCGTCTCCGGCGCCGCCGGCGCGGTCGGCAGCCAGGTCGGGCAGATCGCCAAGCTCAAGGGCGCCTCGCGCGTCATCGGCTCCGCCGGCTCCGACGAGAAGGTCAAGCTGCTCGTCGAGGAGTACGGCTTCGACGCCGCCTTCAACTACAAGAACGGCCCGGTCAGCGAGCAGCTGCGCGCCGCCGCCCCCGACGGCGTCGACGTCTACTTCGACAACGTCGGCGGCGACCACCTGGAGGCGGCCATCGGCTCCCTCAACCGGGACGGCCGCATCGCCATCTGCGGCGCGATCTCCGTCTACAACAGCACCGAGCCCGTCTCCGGCCCGAAGAACCTCGCCCGCCTCATCCAGACCCGCGGCCGCATCGAGGGCTTCCTGGTCGGCGACCACTACGACCTGCAGGCGCAGTTCGTGCAGGAGGTCGGCGCCTGGGTCCGCTCCGGCGAGCTCAAGTACAGCGAGACGGTCGTCGAGGGCATCGAGAACAACCTGGAGGCGTTCTTCGGCGTCCTGCGCGGCGACAACGTCGGCAAGATGATCGTCAAGCTCTGACCCTCCGGCCTTCGGTCCTCCGCCTCTCCGGCTCTCCGGAGAGGCTGTCGCCGGGCTTCCGGCATACGGTAACTTCTTTCCGAAGTCGTCGCGATCGTGGGCGCGAGTCGCGGCGGACCAAGGAGGAACGCACCGTATGTCCATCCAGCAGACCGATGTCCTCTACACCGCCGTCGCCACCGCCGAGAACGGTCGCGACGGCCGGGTCGCCACCGATGACGGCAGGCTCGACGTCGTCGTGAACCCGCCCAAGGAGATGGGTGGAAGCGGCGCCGGGACCAACCCGGAGCAGCTCTTCGCCGCCGGGTACAGCGCCTGCTTCCAGGGCGCCCTCGGCGTCGTGGCCCGCCAGGAGAACGCCGACGTCTCCGGCTCGACTGTCACCGCGAAGGTCGGCATCGGCAAGAACGAGGACGGGTTCGGCATCATCGTGGAGATCTCCGCGACGATCCCGAACGTCGACGGGGCCACCGCACGGGACCTCCTCGAAAAGGCCCACCAGGTCTGCCCCTACTCGAAGGCGACCCGCGGCAACATCACCGTGACGCTCGTCTGACGGCGCTCGTTGTACACGGCGGAGGCCGCACCCTAGGACGTGGGGTGCGGCCTCCGCCCTGTCGTGGGAGACGGACGGCAGTGTCCTACGAGACGGTCAGCAGCGCCCTTCCCACCTGCGGGAACTCTCCCTTCGGATGGTCACGGAACAGCGGCTCCGTACCGAAGAGCACGGCATGCGGACCGCTGACGACAGCGGCCCGGCCGCCGGCGGCCGTAGGCCCTCCCGTCCCGTCGGCCAGCGGGCGCCAGTGCCCGGAGACGAGCGGATCGCCCGGCGCGTACGCCTGCTCGACACGCACCCCGGGGCCGAGATCGGTGAACCAGACGGGCGCGTAGACGAAGGCGTGGTCGGGGGCGTTCGCGGTGAGCGGTCCGCCCGAATTCACCACCCGCACCACACCGTTGGCGTCACCGTTGCCCTCCACCGGCCGCACCGCCAGCAGCCCCGCCGCCGAGTTGAGGGCGGCTCCGACGGTTCCGCGGCCGACGAGACCGTGGGTGTGGAGGAAGGCGTCCAGCGCCGCCTGCGCACCCGCGTTCAAACGGGCGTGGTCGAGCCCCGACGACACGAACAGCACGTCCGCCGCGGACCAGTCGAAGCCCGCGTTCAGGACGGCCGTCGACACCGGCACCACGTCGAAGTTCATCTCCCGCAGGGCGAAGAGCTCACCCGGCGTGACGGCGGCGGCGACGCGGACGCGGTGCAGGGGTGTTCCCGGGCTGCCTCCGGTCGTCCTGGTCTGTCCGGTCGCGTCGAAGGCCACGTCGTACGTACGGGCGAGAGCGGCGGCCCGCGCCCGCGCCGACCCCGGCACGACGGCACTGCCGTCCGCGAGCTGCCGTACCGAAACCCCCTGCTCGAGAAGGGAGTTGAGGGCGGCGATCTCCTGCGGGGTGTCGAGACGCAGACGCAGATCGCCACGCGGGGCGACGTACCCGACCCGCGCGGCGGCTTCGACCCGGCGGGCGGCCACGGCCGACAGCCCCCCGCTCCGTACGGGCACGACCGTCGCACCCCACAACCGCCCCAGACTCCAGCCCGAGATGTCGTACATCACCGACACCTTGTCACTGATGTCCCGCCCGTCGGCCAGCATCACATTGGCCAGACCGCGTTTGGGCTGGTGCAGGTCGACGACGTACGAGCCCTTCGCGTACGACCGTCCGGCCAGCCGGAAGCCGCGGGTCGCGCGCGTGACGCGGACGTCGTTGGCGAGGAGATGGTCGACGAGGCGGGCGGCGGCCGTCGCCGAACGCTGGGCGCCGCCCGCCGGGATCACGTAGGCACGCGGGAAGTCCGTCGTGTAGACGTCCTCGGGACCGATGCCCGGCACCCCCGGCACCGTTTCCGCCGAGACCGGCACCTGGGCCGCGCCCGTCGCGCCGCGCCGGAAGACCTCGATCTGGTCGGCGATGATCGAGGCGCGGTGGGTCCGGGCGTAGGTGAGGGTCGCGCGCATGGCCGCGTCGGCCACGTCCACGTTGATGGCGGACCTGCGCCTCAGTTCGGCCACGGGCAGGGTGTCGTACTCCGAGTTGTTCACCGCCAGCGGGATCTCCACGGTGTGCGCGGCGACCGCGCCGTGGAACGCCTGGTACTGGGGCGTGAAGATCGGCGGCCAGTCGTCCCAGCCCTCCTGCTGGTCGCGGAAGGGGATCTGGACGGGCTCGACACCGTCCTTCGCGGGGGTGTATCCGAGGCCGTTGACGGCGGCCTCCATGCCGAGGGCGTTGGCGTAGGTGTTCTTGAGGAAGAGGTCGTACTCGTAGTTCTCGCCGTGCGGCGGGGTCGTCGGCTCGATCAGGGTGCCGTTGACGTACCCGTGCAGGTCGAGCATCACGGCCGGCTGCTTGTCGATGGCGATCTGGCGGATCGCGCGCGCCTCGGGCTGCGAGGCGGTGATGAAGTCCCGGTTCAGATCGAAGCCGTTGGCGTTGGCGCGGGTGCCCGCGATCCGGCCGTCCGGGTTCGCCGTGATGTTGAAGTAGAGACGGCTGTGGGCGAGGAGGTCGGTCGTCTCCGCGTCCTTCGCGCTCGCGAGCCGCTCGATGAGCCCGAGGGCGGCGTCGGTGCCCTCCCACTCGTTGCCGTGGATGTTGTTGTCGAAGAAGACCGGCGTCTTGTACGACGCCTTGAGGGCCGGGTCCTTCGCCGCCGCCTGCGGCGCGTTCTCGATCAGCTCGCGCATCCGCTCCTGGTCGAGGGTCTGGCGGGCGGACTCCGGGGCGGTCACGGTGACCAGATAGAGCCGGTGACCGCCGGCCGAGCGGCCCGCGACCTCCACGCTGACACGGTCGCCGAGCAGTTGGAGGGCGTTCAGCTTTGGGGCGATGGCGTGGTACGGGGTGAGGCCCAGCTTGATGGACTTGTCCGCCGGGTTCTCCGGGTCGGGGGAGAGGACCTGCTCACGCGGATAGCCACGGCGGGGGGCGGCGAGGGCGGAGTCGGACAGGTCGGTGACGGGGCTCGTGAGGGCGTTGCGGGCGGCGTTCGCCGGGGCCCTGGCGGCACCCGTGGGCTGGTCCGTCCCTTCACGGCCCGCCCCTTCACGGACAGGGGGTTCGCGGTCCGCGGTGGCGCTGTGCGGGGCGAGGAGAAGCGATCCGGTCGCGGCGGTGAGGACAGTGGCGATCAGGACGGGTCTCGGTAGGCGCACGCGTCGTACCTCCGGTGGGGGGCCTGAGATCGGTACGGGTGGGTGGGGCATGGGTGGGTGGGGCACGGTTCGGTAGGGCGCGGTTCGGTGGGGCGTACAGGTCGGTAGGGCGAGGTGTACCTGTTCGACTCTTCCGCAACAAGAGGGCCTGGGGGCCGCGGTGGCCCCCCAGAACGCCGTGGATGCCACGGATGGGGCATCGCCGACGGGCCGGAGAGGGCATGCTGAGGCCATAAGACGCCGTAGGGGGCCAGCGGACGGGTCCATGTGGCGAGGTGCCGTGCGTGGCGAGGAGGGCTCATGTCCCCGATTCCGTCGCTCCCCAGCATCCCCAGCAGGGATGACGTGCTGCGTATGGCACGCAGCACGACCGACATCACCGGCCAACTCCTCGACACGGCCGGGAACATCACCAGAATCGCCCTCAACACCTTCGACCCCCGGGACGGGTCGGGGGCGGAGGCGCTGCGTGTGCTCCGGGAGACGACGGCGGAACTGGCGGAGGCGAGTGCGTCTCCACAGGCGCAGGAGGCGTTCTACCGGATCGTGGACACGCTGACGCGGCTCGGGACGACCGGGGTGCCGCTCGCGGTGCATCCCGTGAGCCGGCCCGCACAGGCGTTGCTGGCCGCGCTGGGGGACAGTCTGCTGCCGATCCTCGACGCGGTGGAGCCCGCGGTGCAGGAGGCGGCCGACGCGTTGGGGGACTTGCTGGAGGCGGGGTCGCCGTTGCTGCCCGCGGTGGCCGGGGTGGCGGCGGGGGCGTTGCTCGCGTTGACGCCGGTGATACGGGCGGCGGCGGACGTGTTGCGCGACTCGTCGCCCGAACTCCGGCGTATCGCCGACGCGTTGACGTCGGCGCTGGCTCCGTTGCTGCCGCTTCAGGTGGCGCTGGCCGAGCGGGCGGCCGCGGCGGGGGTGGGGGTGGTGCGGGCCGCGCTGCCGCCGCTCGCCGACCTCACGGAGGCGGCGGCGGCCACGACGGGCGCGGTGCGGCCGGTGCTGATCGCCGGCGAGGAGTTCCTCGTCTCCGGCCTCGAACACCTGCAGCCTCTGCTCCTGGCGTCGGCGTCGCGGACGGGGCGGGTGGCTCGGGCGGTGGCGGTACGGGTGTCCGCGGCGGTGTCGCCTACGGCGGAGCGGGGGCTCGTGGTGGCGGTGACGCCGACCTAGCCGGATCTCCGCCTCCCGCCTGCGGCCGCGGCCCGGTGGGCGCGGGGGCTGCGCCGGGATTCGTTCGGCTGCGGGTCGGTGGGGGTTGGTCGCGCAGTTCCCCGCGCCCCTAAAAGCCTCGGCTCGTCCGGCGCTCAAGCCCAACGCCAAACCCCGCACTGCGCCATCCAGCCCGTCCGGCGTTTGAGGACGAGGCCGAAGGCCGAACCCCACCCACCCCGGCCCGCATCACTCAGCCCGTCCGGCGATTGAGGACGAGGCCGTTCAGGCCGATGGGGGTCCGGGGCGGAGCCCCGGTGGGGTGCAGGGGCGAAGCCCCGCGGGGGTGCAGGGGGCGTAGCCCCCTGGCGGGGTGGAAGGGGCGGAGCCCCTGGGGATGGGACGGGTAGGGGCGGCGGGGGCGAGCCCCGGTAAAGTTCGGGTCATGCGTGATCTCGGGGCGGGGTTCGGTTACCTCATACAGGGCCAGCGATGGGTGGCACGGCACGGGAAGCAGTACGGTTTCGGACTGCTGCCGGGCCTGATCACCCTCGTGCTGTACGCCGCAGCGCTCATCACCCTCGCCCTGTACGGCGAGGACTTCGTCACCTGGTCCACCCCCTTCGCCGACGACTGGTCCAGCCCCTGGCTGGGCCTCTTCCGCGGCTTCCTCACCGCCGTACTCTTCGCCCTCGCCCTCCTCCTCGCCGTCCTCACCTTCACCGCCGTCACCCTCCTCATCGGCCAGCCCTTCTACGAGTCGCTCTCGGAGAAGGTCGACAGGGACGTCTCCCCGGACGGCACGGCCCCGGAGTCCGGCCTCCCGCTCTGGCGCGAGCTGTGGATCTCCGCGCGAGACAGTCTCCGCATCCTCGTGCGGGCCGTTGTCTGGGGCGTCCTCCTCTTCGCCCTCGGCTTCCTCCCGTTCATCGGCCAGACCGTCGTCCCCGTGATCGGCTTCTTCGTCACCGGCTTCTTCCTCACGGAGGAACTGACCGCGGTCGCCCTCCAGCGCCGGGGCGTCGACCTCCGCGACCGCCTCACCCTGCTCCGCTCCCGCAAGACGCTGGTCTGGGGCTTCGGCACCCCGCTGGGCCTCGCCTTCCTGGTCCCGTTCGTCGCCGTCTTCCTGATGCCGGGCGCGGTCGCGGGCGCCACACTGATGGCCCGCGACCTGCTGGACGAGGAAACGGGCGAGCCGGACGACAGCCACGGCGACCACGACAACCACGGTGACCACGAACAACGCGCCGCCGTGTGACCTGGATCCGCACCGTGGCCGTCATCACGGTCCTCGCCGTTATCGCCCCGCCCCCCTGACGGCCACCGTCACGATCGCCCGCACCTGGGCGATGATGTCCAGCCGGTTCTGGACGAACTCGGGGTCCGTGACCGTCCCCGTCGCCGGGTCCGTGTTGCCCGTGCCGAACTGCAGTACGGGCGTGTGGACATGCCCGCCGGGCAGGCTGTCGTGCAGTCCGAGGCGGTCGCGCAGCAGCGTCGCACGATAGGCGATCTCGTTCGAGAGGTAGTCCCCGCCGCCCCCGGCGCGCGCCGTCGAACCCGGGGTCGGGCCGTCGGAGCGTACGACCGGATCGGTGCCGCCCGCCGGGATCTCGGTCACCGAGGTGTGGTCGTACACGGGGAAGCGGCCCGTGGCCGCGGCCACGATCTGCGCGTACGGGAGTGTCGTCGACGTCCATTGCGGCTGCGAGGCCGGGTCGGCGACGGGGATCGTCTCGGTGCGGGAGACGTTCTCGTTGTCGGGGAAACCGCCCCGCCAGGCCCCGTTGGTCCGCTCCACGTCGAAACGGCCGACGCGGCCCTGGCTCACCGTGGTGAACAGATCCACGCGCGGGAGCTGGCGGCGCAGCGTCCGCTCCACCGTGCCCTGGGCGAAGTCCTGCCAGCGGACCGGGAACACGGCGGTCTCGATGCGCGCCGGGCCGTCCGCGGTCTGGATCGTGGTGCCGTCGAGAGCGAGGGCGGTGGCCCCGGAGGGGTTGGAGATCCGGACGTCACGGTCCAGAGTGAACGGGTCGAACCCGGTGAGCAGGATCCGCTTCACGCCCTTGGCGCGCGGATAGCTGATGGCGTTCTCGCCACGCGAGTTCTCCTCCAACGCGGACAGGAGACTGGCACGTTGCGCGTCCGTGAGGCCGAACTCCGGTTCCCACTGCCGTACTTCGCGCGTCATCCCCAGCCGCGCCCAGTACAGCGGCCGGTCGTCGTCGCGGCTCAGGTCGCCGCCCGCCGGGCCCCGCCCCTGCGCCCGGTCGACGGCCCGCTGCCACAGCCGCGCCCCCTGCCGTACGACGACACGCTCGGCCTGCCCGAACGAGCCCGCCCCCTCCAGTGCCCGTGTGAACCCGGTGGCCACCGTGTCGAATCCGGAGCGCCGCAGGATCTCCTGGGGAGTGGCCTGGTCGAGGCGCTGTTCCTCGACGGTGGCGGGGGCCGCCGCTGTCGCCGACGCGGTGGGCGCCGCGGCCACGCCGCCCACCAGGGCCAGTCCGAGTGCGCCTGCTCCGAGCCGAACGCGTAGGTAAGTCAAGGGAGTTCATGCCTTCCGTCGCCGTGATGGGGGTACCCCCTGGTCGAGCGAAGCCGAGAGCTTGGGGGAGCTGCCGGACGGCGGCAGTATCGCGTGACGGAGGGGACGTACGCCATGAGGCGTGGCTCAGGTGGGCAGGTGGGTCGCCGCCTCCCGCAGTGCCCCAAGGAACGCCTGCGCCGCCGGTCCCAGTGACCGGCCCCGCACCGTCGCCGCGTACACCGCCCGCGCCGGCGCCTCCTCGTCGCGCACCGCAAGCAGCGCGATGTCCGGGCGTACGGACTCGGCGGCGAGCGCCGGGACCAGGGTCACCCCGAGCCCGGCGGCGACGTACCCCTGCTTGGCCGTCCACTCGGCCACGACATGCGCGACGCGCGGCCGGAAGCCGTGCCGCAGGGCCGCGTCCAGCAGGGTGCCCTCGGGGCGGGTGGACCCGGATATCCAGTCGGCGTCGGCGAGTTGGGGGAGGCGGACGGAGGACTCGGCGGCGAGCGGATGGTCGGCGGGGACGGCGACGTACAGGGACTCGTCGAGGAGGTGGTGCAGGGTGTACGGGTCCAGCGGCGCGCGGCTCGTCGTGGAGACGATCGCCAGGTCGAGGCCGCCCGCGGAGAGCCGCTCCAAAAGTACGGGCGTCAGGCCCTCCTCGCGGGTGAGCCGCACGCCCGGATGGCGCACGCGGAACGCGGCGATGGCGCGGGGGACGAGCGCGGCGTCGGCCGTGGCGAACGCGCCGAAGCGCAGCCAGCCGCCCGCGACCCGCCGCAGCGCGGCCAGTTCGCGGTTCGCGTCGTGCAGCCGCTCGACCACCGCCTCGGCGTGCGGCACGAGGACCCGCCCGGCCTCCGTCAGCCGTACGCCCCGGGGCAGCCGGTCGAAGAGCGGGGCTCCGCCGAGCGCCGACTCCAGCGAGGCGATCTGCCGGGACACCGCGGACTGCGTCCAGCCGAGGGTCCGCGCGGCCACCGTGAACGAACCGTGCCGGGCGACCTCCAGGAAGACCCGCAGCCAGGTGGCGGAGAGATCGGGTACGGCATGCGGGTTGAGCATGAGAGCCATGCTAGACATTCGCTTGTCGCATCACGTGGGCCCGCCTAGCGTCGAAGGCATGGAAAAGATCGCATTCCTCGGGCTCGGGCACATGGGCGCCGCGATGGCGGGCCGACTTCTCACCGCGGGATTCCCGCTGACCGTCTGGAACCGCACCGCCGAGAAGGCCGAGCCGCTCGTCGCCGAGGGCGCCACCCTCGCCGCGTCCCCGGCCGAGGCCGTGAGGGACGCGGACGTGGTGATCACCATGCTCGCCAACCCGGCCGCGCTCGACGCGGTCGCGGACGCCATCGTGCCGGAGCTTCGCCCCGGTACCACCTGGGTGGAGATGTCGACCGTCGGGCCCGACGTGGTCAAGGAACTCGCCGCCCGGCTCGGGGAGGGCGTGACCTTCCTCGACGCGCCCGTGGCGGGCAGCACCGACAAGGCGGCCGCCGGGCAGCTCGGCATCCTCGCGGGCGGCGACGCGTCCGGCGTCGAGCCGGTGCTCGCCCACCTCGGCACCGTCACCCGCACCGGCCCGCTGGGCTCCGGCGCCGCGCTCAAGCTCATCGTCAACACGGCCCTGCTCGGCGGGGTCGCCGTCGTCGCCGAGACCATGGCCGTCGCGGACCGGCTCGGCATCGACGAGAACGTGGCGCGCACCGCGCTCGCGAACGGCCCGCTCGGTGGTGCCGTCGGCCGCGCCTTCGCCGAGGACGTGTACTTCGCCATCCCGCTCGCCGCCAAGGACGTCGCCCTCGCCACGAAGGTCGCCGAACTCCCCGTACTCGAAGCGGTGTTGGAGCAGTACAAGAGTGCCGCCGCCGATCCCGCCGCCGCCGGCGCGGACATCGCGAAGGCCGTCGAACACATCCGCCGCTCCGTCTGAGAGGACCGCTCATGCAGATCACGCTCGACAACCCGCCCTCGGCGCCGGGGCCAGCCAACGGCTACTACTCCCAGGTCGCCCGGGTCGAACTGCCGGGCGCGGGAGCCCTGTTGTACCTCTCCGGACAGGTCGCGGACGGCGCCGACCTCACGGAACAGAGCCGCGGGGTCTTCGAGACCATCGACGCCCTGCTGAGGGCGCACGGGGCAGGCCTGGCGGACATCATCAACATCCGTACGTATCTGACGGACATCACCCAACTCCCCGCCTACGGTGCCGTGCGCGCCCAGTACCTCACCGGTGCCCCGCCCACCAGCATGACCTTCGAGGTCTCCCGTCTCTTCAAGCCGGAGGCCCTGATCGAGATCGAGGTCGTGGCCGCCGTGACGGCCGTACCGGCCCCGCGTGACGCACCCGGGCCGGAGTGATCCCTTGGCGCGGACAGTGGCTCAGGCGGTGGCGGTCGGGTTCAGTCCTCGCCGAGCAGTGCGAGGAAGTCCCGGAACGCGCCCGGCATGTCCACCGACTCCGGGTCCAGGAGCCACTGGAACTGGAGGCCGTCCATCACCGCCACCAGCAGCGGAGCGGTGCGCTCGGGCGTGAGCCCGTTGGGCAGCCGCTCCCCGTACTCGGCGCGCAGCACCGCCGCCATGCTCGCGCGCACCCGGGCGTACCGCTCGGTGAAGTACTCGCGCGCCGGGTGCCCCTCGGTGACGCTCTCGCCGAGCAGCGCCGAGAACGTCTGGATGATCCCGGGCCGCATGGCGTTGTACTCGACCAGTGAGGAGAGCAGGTCGACCCGCCACTGGGTGTCGGGCACGGCGTCCCACTGGTCCCGCTCCTTGAGCACCGCGACGAGCAGCGCGTCCTTCGTCGGGAAGTAGTGCAGCAGCCCCTGCTGGGTCAGCCCCACGCGTTCCGCGACCGACGCCATGCTCGCGCCCCGGTAGCCGCGCTCGGCGATCACCTCCAGGGCCGCCCGGACGATCTCGGCGCGCCGCTCCTCGCTTCTGGCCCTGGTGCTCATGGCGTCACCGTACGGCATGAGCATTCATGGAATGTAACGAAGAAATAACGAAACCTACTGCTCTACAGGTATCAGATGCAGGATGGACACACAGAACGGATTCACGGATTCACGGACTCAATGAGGAGGCACCGCGATGGCGGGAACGCGCACACCGGCCGACGAGGCCCGCGAGGCGGTCGTCGAGGCGGCCCTCGGCAAGCTGGACCTGGACGCGAAGACGAGGCTGCTCGCCGGGCAGGACATGTGGTCGCTGCCCGCGCTGCCCGAGATCGGCCTCAAGTCCCTCGTCATGTCCGACGGCCCGATCGGCGTACGCGGTGTCCACTGGACCGCCGACGACCCGTCGATCGCGCTCCCCTCGCCGACCGCGCTCGCCGCCACCTGGGACCCGGCCCTCGCCCGCCGGGCCGGCACCCTGCTCGCCCAGGAGGCCCGCCGCAAGCAGGTCCACGTCCTCCTCGCGCCCACCGTCAACCTGCACCGCTCCCCGCTCGGCGGCCGCCACTTCGAGGCGTACAGCGAAGACCCGTACCTGACCGGCGAGATCGGCTCCGGCTATGTCCAGGGCGTCCAGTCGGGCGGCGTCGGCACCACCGTCAAGCACTTCGTCGCCAACGACGCCGAGACCGACCGCTTCACGGTGAACAACCTGCTCTCCGAACGCGCCCTGCGCGAGCTGTACCTGGCCCCCTTCGAGGCCATCGTCGCCAACGCCCACCCCTGGGGCATCATGACCGCCTACAACTCGGTCAACGGCACCACGATGACCGAGCACCACCACCTCGTGAACGAGATCCTGCGCGGCGAGTGGGGCTTCGACGGCGTCAACGTCTCCGACTGGACCGCCGCCCGCGCCACGGTCGGCGCCGTCGAGGGCGGTCTCGACGTCGCCATGCCCGGCCCCCGGACCGTGTACGGGGAGGCGCTCGCCACCGCCGTCCGCGCGGGCGAGGTCGAGGAGGCCAAGGTCGACGAGGCCGTCCGCAACGTCCTGCGGCTCGCCGCCCGCGTCGGCATCCTGGAGGGCGCCGAGCCGGTCGTCACCGAACCGCCCGCGACGGTGGACGGCGAGGCCCTGGCCCGCGAGATCGCCCGCCGCTCCTTCGTCCTCGTGCGCAACCAAGGGGCTCTTCCGCTCGGGGAAGGGCGCGGCGAAGGAGGGCACAAGGTCGCCCTGATCGGCGCCGCCGCCCGCGACGCCCGCGTCCTCGGCGGCGGCTCCGCCACCGTCTTCCCTTCCCGGGTCGTCCCGCCCCTCGACGGCCTCACCGCCGCCCTCCCCGAGGGCAGCCTCACGTACGCCGTCGGCGCCGACCCGAACGAGGAACTCGCCGTCGCCGACAGGGGGTTCACCCTGCGGGCCGTCTGCCGCGACCGGGCCGGCACGGTCATCGGCACCGGCTCGGCCCCCAATGGCCAGATCCAGTGGATGGGTGACGACCTCCCCGAGGGCGTCACCCACGCCACCCTCCACAGCGTCGAACTGACCGGCACCTTCACCCCGCGCGAGAGCGGCACCCACACCCTCGGCATCAAGGGCCTCGGCGCGTTCACGCTCACCGTCGACGGCACCGTCCACTTCGACGACATCCAGCGCGGCACGAAGGACGACCCCTTCGAGGCGTTCTTCGGCGCCCCCGTCGAGCGTGCCCAGGTGGACCTCGTCGCCGGTGAGACGTACGAGGTGGCGTTGCGGCACGTCATCGTCGTCCCCGAGGGCGCGCCGCTGAAGATGATCGGCTTCGCGCTCGCCCACCAGGACCCGCGCCGCGACCCGGACGAACTCATCGCCGAGGCCGTCGAAGCCGCCCGCGCCGCCGACACCGCCGTCGTCGTGGTCGCCACCACCGACCGCGTCGAGTCCGAGGGCTTCGATCGCAAGGACCTCCGGCTGCCCGGCCGCCAGGACGAGTTGGTGCACGCCGTCGCCGCCGCCAACCCGAACACCGTCGTGGTCGTCAACGCCGGCTCCCCGGTCGAGCTGCCGTGGCGCGAGGAGGTCGCGGCCGTACTGCTCAGCTGGTTCCCCGGCCAGGAAGGCGGCGCCGCCCTCGCCGACGTCCTTACGGGCGCCCACGAGCCCGGCGGCCGGCTGCCCACCACCTGGGGCTCCCACGCGGCCGCCCCGGTCACCCAGGTGGTCCCGGCCGACGGCGAACTCCCGTACACCGAGGGCGTGTTCATCGGCTACCGCGCCTGGGAGAAGGAGGGCAGGACCCCCTCGTACGCCTTCGGACACGGCCTCGGCTACACCGACTGGACGTACGAGTCGATCGAGCTCGGCGGTGGCGACGCCGGTGCCGGTGCCGGTTCGGGTACGACGGTCACGGTCCGTGTCCGTAACTCCGGTGCGCGGGCCGGGCGCGAGGTCGTCCAGGTCTATCTGGCGCCCGTCGAGGCCGACGCCGAGCGCCCGGCCCGTTGGCTCGCCGCCTTCGCGGGCGTCGAGGCGGGCCCCGGCGAGAGCGTCGACGTCGTCCTCGCACTCCCGCGCCGGGCCTTCGAGGTCTGGGACGAGAGCACCGGAGCCTGGGTGTTTGTGAAGGGTTCGTACGAGGTTGCTGCGGGTCGCTCGATCGTCGACCGTCGGGTCGCGGCGACGATTAACGTCTGACGCGGGACGAGTCCACCCCGAGCAGCCCCGGTCCGGAACCTGACATCCGGATCGGGGCTCGTCGGTTCTCGGCCACCTGTGGCAGACTCGCGGGCCGGAACACGCCGGTTCGGGGGAGAACAACGCATGTACCCAGGTCAGCAGCCAGGTCCCTACCCACCGCAGGGGCCGTATCAGGGGCAGCAGCCCTACTACCCGCCTCCGCAGCAGGTCCCGTACCCGCCGCAGTACCAGCAGCAGCCCCAGGCCCCCCAACAGCACCTGGGCGAGGGCGAGATGCGGCTGGACCCCAACCTCACCCCCGACCAGCGGCAGCTGGTGGTGCGCATCCAGCAGCAGGCGAAGACGTACGCGTACGGCTTCGTCCTCGGCATCCCGCTGACCTTCGGCGGCGCCCACTACGGCATCACGCGGGCACCGATCGGTTTCGCGGCCACGGCCGTCGGACTGGTCGCCGTGGCCGTCGGCCTCTTCGCCATGGCACGGATGCGGGCCCTCAAGCAGCAGCTGCGCCTGATCACCCCGGACGCCTGGCGCTCCCCGGCCGCGCATCTGCCGGGCGCCCGCAAGGCCGCCACCCTCGCCGCGTACCTCAACGGCGTACTCGTCCTGCTGTCCCTCGGCGCCGCGGGCTATCTGCTCTACAAGGGCGCCGGATGGGGCGCGTACGGCAACTCGTTCGGCTTCGGCGCCCTGGTGCTCGGCGCGTTCGTCCCGTTCGGCATGGGCATCGCCGCCGCCACGACGATCCCGCAGCTGCTGCGGGTGATCCCGGCCGGTGCCAAGGTCGGCCGGAGCCTGTACTCGATCATCATGGTGCTGGCCACCACCGTGCTCGTGGAGGGGATCAAGGGCAAGTCCCCGCTCCCCGCGCTGATCGGCGCCGTGGTGGTCGCGGTCTGCCTCGGCGCGATGACCCTGCTGGGCAGGGCCACCAGGCGGATGCGCGGCGAGAGCGTCTGACGCCCGGTCGCCGGTCGCCGGTTACCGGTTACCGGTCGTCGGCTATTGGCCGCGGACGCCGAACCCGTACACGGTCTCCGACCGGTACACCCCGCCCGGCCGCAGTTCCGTGCTCGGGAACTCGGGCCGGTTGGGGGAGTCGGGGAAGTGCTGGGTCTCCAGCGCGACGCCGTCCCCGGGGGCGAAGGGGTCGCTCAGGTGCTCCGCCGTGTACAGCTGGAGCCCGGGCTCGGTGGTCGCGACCGTCAGCGTCCGCCCGGAGGACGGGTCGTGCAGCTCGGCGACCTCGACGGCGGTCTCCGTGAGCCCCTTGTCGAGTACGAAGTTGTGGTCGTAACCGGCGCCGACCTTCCGCGCCGTACGGAAGTCGAACCGCGTCCCGTCGACGGCGTCCAGCGCCCCGGTGGGGATCAGATCGGCGTCCACCGGCGTCAGCTGCGAGGCGTCCAGCCGGAGTTCGTGGCCGCCGGCGTTGCCCGTACCGGCCAGGTTCCAGTACGTGTGGTTCGTCAGGTTCACCACGGTCGGCGCGTCCGTGACCGCCTCGTACGCGATTCCCAACGCGCCCGCCTCGTCCAGCGTGTACGTCGCCGAGACCTCCAGACGGCCCGGGAAGCCCTCCTCGCCGTGCGGGGAGACCCGGGTCAGGCGCAGCCCGTGATCGACCGGCTCCGCGTCCCACACCCGCTTGTCGAATCCGCGCTCCCCGCCGTGCAGGGAGTTGGGCGGGTTGTTCTGCGCCAGGTGACAGGTGAGGCCGTCGAGGAGGAAGCGACCCCCGGCGATCCGGTTCGCGTACCGCCCGACCAGCGCCCCGAAGTACGGCCCCGTGTGCGTCAGATAGCCGTCGAGGTCGGAGAACCCCAGCACCACGTCCGCGCGCGCCCCGTCCCGGTCCGGGACCTCGACCGACTGGACGATCCCGCCGTACGTCAGGATCCGCACCCGCACCCCGGCGCGCTCCAGCGTCCAGCGGTGGACCGGGGTGCCGTCGGGAAGAGTGCCGAAGAATTCGCAGTGCATGATCGAAAGCCTAGGCCAAGGATCCGAACGAGGGGCCCTAGCTGACCGGCTTCGTCGCCGTCACCACCCGATAGGCCATCTCCGCGAGCCGCGCCTGTCCGTCCCTGCTCGGGTGGAACCAGTCCCAGTGGCTCAGCTGGTCCGTGCCGAAGCGGTAGTCGAAGACCGCGCCCCCGTCGAAGCGGCAGTGCTGGTCCTTGGCGCACACCTCTTTCAGGACCTGGTTGTACGCCTCCACCCGGTCCTGCACCGTCGTGCGCCGCCGCATCGCCGCCGTGGTCAGGGAGTCCGCGTCGCCGAGCATCGAGGGGCAGATACCCAGCTTCCAGATCTGCTTGCCCAGCGCGTTGTCCCGTCCCTCGGACCAGAGCCGCTTCAGATCCGGCACGCTCGACACGTACACCTGGGTCTTGGGCAGCGCCTCGCGCAGCGTGTCCATGGCGTCCTGGAACTCGGAGCGGAACTCGGCGACGGGGGTCATGGCCGACACCGACGAGCGGCAGGCGTCGTTCGCGCCCGCCATCACGGTCACCAGCTCCGGCTTGTTCGTGACGGCCTGTGCCATCTGGTCGGGGAGATCCGCCATCCTGGCACCGGTCACCGCGTAGTTCCAGCTGCGCTCGGCGGCCCCGGCCTGCCCGAGCAGCCGTACGGCGAGGCTCTTGACCTTCGTGTCGCTGCCGGTCGCCCAGGACACCTCCGGGCAGTCGGACAGCACGGTGCACGCGTCGAAGCCGCGGGTGATCGAGTCCCCGACCGCCGCCATCGACGTCGGGCTGCGGTCCCAGGTGGGGGTCGGCTTCGGGAGCGCCTTGGCCGTCGTGCCCCGGGGCGCCGGGGAGTTGTCACCGACGGCGTCGCAGCCGGCGACGGAGACGCCCAGGAGAGCCGCCGACGCGATGGCGAGGGCGGCCCGAGATCGATGACTCCTGTGACGCATCCCCTGGTCCCCTCGTTCGTCAAGCACGATTACTCAGCACCATCGCTCAGCACCATCGCTCAGCACCATCGCTCCGCACCATCGCTCCGCACCATTGCTCAGCACCATTGCTCCGCACCGATGCGACACGGTTGGCCGACACCCCGCAGTACGCGACCGGTCGCACCGCGTCCCCTTGGGTGAAACCTCAATGTTTCTGGGCGCTGGGACCGACGGTACGTCACACTCCTTGCGCCGCCGCACGGTAGCCTCGCCACGTGGCCGCCCTGCCACTGCCTTTCCGCTAAGTTACAAGATGTCTCGCTCTGTCCGGAGGCCCCAGTGACGACACGTGGAGTTCTCTACGTGCACTCCGCGCCCCGCGCGCTGTGCCCGCACGTCGAGTGGGCGGTCGCGGGCGTGCTCGGTACCCGCGTCAACCTCGACTGGATCCGGCAGCCCGCCGCGCCGGGCACCTGGAGATCCGAGTTCTCCTGGAAGGGCGAGGTGGGCACCGCCTCCAAGCTGGCCTCCGCGCTGCGCGGCTGGCAGATGCTGCGCTTCGAGGTCACCGCCGAGCCCTGCCCCACGGCCGAGGGCGAGCGCTACAGCTGCACCCCCGAACTGGGCATCTTCCACGCCGTCACCGGAATCCACGGCGACATCCTGATCCCCGAGGACCGTCTGCGCGCCGCCCTCCTGCGCTCCCAGCGCGGCGAGAGCGACCTGGAGTCCGACCTCGCCAAACTCCTGGGCAAGCCCTGGGACGACGAACTGGAACCCTTCCGCTACGCGGGAGAGGGCGCCCCGGTCCGCTGGCTCCACCAGGTGGTCTGACCTGACAACGGGCGTGCGGGGAAGCTTTTAGGGGCGCGGGGCTGTGACATATGCGGCTCCGCCGCGTGGGCGCGCCCAGCCCCCACCGCCCCGCCCCCGACCGACAAACAGATGTGGCCCGGACTCCGAGAGGGAGTCCGGGCCACACGTCGGTTCAGTACACCTACGGCCGAATTCAGATCGTACGGAACGCCAGCACCACGTTGTGCCCACCGAACCCGAACGAGTCGTTCAGGGCGGCGATGCGGCCCTCGACAGGCAGCTTGCGAGCCTCCCCGCGCACGATGTCGGCGTTCGCCTCGGCCTCGGGGTCGAGGTTCTCGACGTTGATGGTCGGCGGAGCGATCCGGTTGTACAGCGCCAGCACCGACGCCACCGACTCCACACCCCCCGCGCCACCGAGGAGATGACCGGTCATCGACTTGGTCGCGGAGACCGCCATGTGGTCGGCGTCGTCGCCGAAGACCTTGCGCAGCGCCTTCAGTTCCGCCACGTCACCGGCGGGCGTCGAGGTCGCGTGCGCGTTCACGTGCACGATCTCGGCCGGGTCCAGGTCGGTGTTGTCGAGCAGGTTCTGCAGGGCGTGGGAGATGCCACGCCCCTCCGGCTCCGGCTGCACGATGTCGTGGCCGTCGGCGGAGATGCCCTGGCCGACCGCCTCCGCGTACACCCGGGCCCCGCGCTTGGCGGCGTGCTCGGCGGACTCCAGGACGAGGACGCCGGCGCCCTCACCGAGGACGAAGCCGTCACGGGCGACGTCGTAGGGGCGCGAGGCGCCCTGCGGGTCGTCGTTGTTCTTGGACATCGCCATCATGTTGCCGAACGCGGCGATGGGCAGCGGGTGGATCGCCGCCTCCGTACCACCGGCGACGACGACGTCGGCGCGCCCGGTGCGGATCATCTCGATGGCGTAGCCGATGGCCTCGGCGCCCGAGGCGCAGGCGGAGACGGGGGTGTGCACACCGGCGCGGGCGCCGACGAGCAGGCCCACGTTGGCGGACGGGCCGTTCGGCATGAGCATGGGAACGGTGTGCGGGGAGACGCGGCGGACGCCCTTCTCCTTGAGCACGTCGTACTGGTCGAGCAGCGTCGTCACGCCACCGATGCCGGAGGCGATGACGGTGCCGAGCCGGTCCGGGTCGACGGAGGCGTCGTCGCCTGCCTTGTCGGTGAAACCGGCGTCGGCCCAGGCTTCCTTGGCGGCGATCAGGGCGAACTGCGCCGAACGGTCGAGACGGCGGGCCTGCGGGCGGGGGATGACCTCGCCCGGCTCCACGGCGATCTGCGCCGCGATACGGACCGCCTGGTCGGCGGCCCAGTCCTGCTCCAGGGCGCGGACACCGGACTTGCCGGCGACGAGGCCCTCCCAGGTAGAGGCTGCGTCGCCACCCAGCGGTGTGGTTGCGCCGATACCGGTGACGACCACGGTGCGATTGGTCGAGCTCACGGGAATTCTTTCTCCAAATACGAGGATTCAGCGGCGCCACCGCCGGGTGGCGGGGCAACGGACTGATCGGTGGACCGGGCCTGGCGAACCGGGCCCGATCGCTGGATCAGGCCTGGTGCTTGAGGATGTAGTCGGTCGCGTCGCCGACGGTCTTGAGGTTCTTGACGTCGTCGTCCGGGATCTTGACGTCGAAGCGCTCTTCGGCGGCGACGACGACCTCGACCATGGACAGCGAGTCGACGTCCAGGTCGTCGGTGAAGGACTTGTCCAGCTGGACGTCCTCGGTGGGGATCCCGGCGATCTCGTTCACGATCTCGGCGAGACCTTCGACGATCTCTTCCTGAGTGGCGGCCATGTCAGGCGCTCCTTCGGTGTGTATCCAGAGAGGGTTGGCGGTATTCCGTACGGACCGGATGATCCGGCACGGAGTGCCTAGGGGAGGGTAACGACCGTCGCGGCGTACACGAGACCCGCCCCGAAGCCGATGACGAGCGCGGTGTCGCCGCTCTTCGCCTCGCCGGTCGCCAGAAGCCGCTCCATCGCGAGCGGGATCGAGGCGGCCGAGGTGTTGCCGGTGGTGCGTACGTCACGCGCGACCGTGACGTGCTGCGGCAGTTTCAACGTCTTCACCATCGAGTCGATGATCCGCTCGTTGGCCTGGTGGGGAATGAAGACGTCCAGGTCGTCCGCGGTGATTCCGGCCGCGTCCAGCGCCTGCTGGGCGACCTTCGCCATCTCGAACACGGCCCAGCGGAACACCGCCTGGCCCTCCTGCGTGATTGCAGGGAACTTGATCTCGCCCTTGGAGTCGAGCGGAAGCTCCGACACGTCGCCGATGCGGAAACGGTCCCACGGCACGGTCTGCTTGATCGTGCCGGCCTTGTCGCCCTCGCTGCCCCACACGGTCGGGCCGATGTGCGGCTCCTCGGAGGGGCCCACGACGACCGCGCCCGCGCCGTCACCGAACAGGAAGGCCGTCGCACGGTCCTCCAGGTCGGTCAGGTCGGACAGCCGCTCCACGCCGATGACGAGGACGTACTCCGCCGAACCCTCGACGATCATGCCCTTGGCGAGCGTGAGGCCGTAGCCGAAGCCCGCGCAGCCGGCCGAGATGTCGAAGGCGGCGGCCTTCTGCGTGCCGAGCTTGTCGGCGATCTCCGTCGCGACGGCCGGAGTCTGGCTGAAGTGCGAGACGGTCGAGACGACCACGGCGCTGATCTGGTCGGCGTTGATCCCGGCGTCGGCGATGGCCTTGCCGGACGCCTCGATCGACATCGCGGCGACGGTCTCCTCGTCGGAGGCCCAGTGCCGGGTCTCGATGCCGGAGCGCGAGCGGATCCATTCGTCGGAGGAGTCGATCGTCTCGAGGATCACCTCGTTCGGCACGACCCGGACGGGACGGTAGCCGCCCACACCCAGGATCCGCGCGTACGGGGCGCCCTTGCTGGGCCTGATCTTCGACATGCTCTGTCGGCTCCTTAGGCGGAGGCGTGCTCGGCGATGAGCGCGCGAGCCGCGTCGAGGTCGTCGGGGGTCTTCAGCGCCAGGGTCTTCACACCCGGCAGCGCGCGCTTGGCGAGCCCGGTCAGGGTGCCGCCCGGGCAGACCTCGATCAGCGCGGTCGCGCCGAGTTCCTGGAAGGTCTCCATGCACAGGTCCCAGCGGACCGGGTTCGCGACCTGGCCGACCAGTCGCTGCACGACCTCGGCGCCGGTCGTGACGGCCTTGCCGTCCTTGTTCGAGACGTACGCGATCTTCGGGTCCACGGGGCTCAGGCCCTCGGCGGCTCGTGCCAGCGTCTCGACCGCGGGTGCCATGTGGTGCGTGTGGAACGCGCCGGCGACCTTCAGGGCCACCACGCGGCGGACGCCCTCGGGCTTGTCCGCCTCCAGGGCGGCCAGCTGCTCCAGCGTCCCGGCGGCCACGATCTGGCCCCCGCCGTTCACGTTCGCCGGGGTCAGGCCGAGCTTCTCCAGGTGCGGGACCGTGGTCTCGGGGTCTCCGCCGAGCAGCGCCGACATACCGGTCTCGGTGATCGCGGCGGCCTCGGCCATCGCCAGACCCCGGGTGCGCACGAGCTTCAGCGCGGTCGTGGCGTCGAGCACGCCCGCGAACGCGGCGGCGGTGATCTCACCGACACTGTGACCCGCGACGGCACCGGGGCCGAGCTCGGCGACGTCACCGAGCGCGGCGGCGGAGAGGAGACCGGCGGCGACCAGGAGCGGCTGCGCGACAGCCGTGTCCCGGATCTCGTCCGCGTCTGCCTGGGTGCCGTAGCGGGCAAGGTCGAGCCCGATGGCGTCCGACCACGCGGCGAGGCGGTCGGCGGCACCGGGGAGATCGAGCCAAGGGGTCAGGAAGCCAGGCGTCTGAGCGCCCTGGCCGGGAGCGACGAGTACGAGCACTCTCACACTCTCTCTTGTGGACGGCCACGGCCGCCCGTGGGGACAGGGACGAAGAACACGAAGGGGAATTGTAGAGCCCCGACAAAAGCCTAGGTTTGAGGATCCCCATCGGCCAGACGCCCCAGGATCAGCGCGATCCGTAGTGTGAAGGCGGATCGTACATCCGAAGGCGACCAACCGGTGACGTCAGTCACACGTCGGAGCCGGTAGCGCACGGTGTTGGGGTGAACGAAGAGCATCCGGGCCGCGCCTTCGAGGCTGCTCGCCTGTTCCAGATAGACACTGAGCGTTTCCAGCAGCGCGGAGCCGGCTTCTTCAAGCGGTCTGTAGATCTCCTCCACCAGTTGCTCGCGGGCCGAGGGGTCCGAGGCGATCGCGCGCTCCGGCAGCAGATCGTCCGCCAGAACCGGGCGCGGGGCGTCCTGCCAGGCGAAACACGCCTTCAGCCCGGCGGCGGCGGCCTGCGCGGAGCGGGTCGCGGCGAGCAGATCGGGCACGATCGGCCCCGCGACGACGGGCCCGGCGGCGTACGGCCCGATCAACGACTTCGCGACCCCGAGGGGATTGTTGTTACCCCCCGCGATGACCACGAGCCGGTCCCCGAGCACACCGGTGAGCACCTGCAGCTTGGCGTGCCGGGCCGCCCGCCGGATCGCCTCGACCGTCAGCTCGCTGTCACCGTCGGGCGCCGTACCCAGCACCACGCAGACATGTTCGGGCGAGTTCCACCCGAGGGCGGCGGCCCGGCTGACGGCACCCTCGTCGGCCTCGCCGGAGAGCACGGCGTTCACGACGAGCGATTCGAGGCGGGCGTCCCAGGCGCCCCGGGCCTCGGCGGCCTGCGCGTACACCTGGGCGGTGGCGAAGGCGATCTCCCGGGCGTACACGAGCAGCGCCTCGCGCAGTACGGACTCGTCTCCCGGGGCGGCGACCTCGTCGATCGCGCTCTCCATGACCTCGATGGTCGTCCGCACCATCTCCACGGTCTGCCGCAGGGTGATCGCCCTGGTCAGCTCGCGTGGCGCGGTCCCGAACACATCCGTGGAGATGGCCTGCGGGGCGTTCGGGTGCCGGAACCACTCGGTGAAGGCCGCGATACCGGCCTGAGCGACGAGCCCGATCCAGGAACGGTTCTCCGGTGGCATGGCCCGGTACCACGGCAGCGTCTCGTCCATCCGCGCGATGGCCTGGGCGGCGAGACTGCCGGAGGACTTCTCCAGCCGCTTCAGGGTCGCGGAGTGTGCGTGGATGTCGTGCGCTGGGCGCTCGGTGTTGCTGGATTCGGGTTCGGGCACGGGACAAGACTGCCTTATCAGGACGCAGGCGTGCGGCGGCGGGTCGCAAGTAGGCGGGGGGAGGGCCTGGGGCGGGTCTACGGTGTCCGTTGTGACGGACGTACGGCGACGACGGCGGAACGAGCGGATCTGATGGACGTACGGCGCGCGGACGAGCGCTACCACGGAGGTGACCCGGACGCCGGGATCACCTCCTTCCACGCCTTCTCCTTCGGACCGCACTACGACCCCGACAACCTCCGCTTCGGTGCGGTGATCGCCTGCAACGAGGAGTGGCTCGCGCCCGGCGCCGGCTTCGACGAGCACCCGCACAGCCACACCGAGATCGTCACGTGGGTGGTGGAGGGGGAGCTGACCCACCGCGACTCGGCGGGCCACGAGTCGGTGGTCCGCCCCGGGGACGTCCAGCGCCTCAGCTCCGCGGGCGGCGTCCGTCACGTGGAACGCAACGACGGCTCGGTCCCCCTCGTCTTCGTCCAGATGTGGCTGGCGCCGCTGTCACCCGGCGGCGAACCGTCCTACGAGGTCGTCCACGGCATCGCCGACTCCACGCCGTACGCCGTCCCCGAGGCCGGGGCGATGCTTCATGTGCGGAGGCTGGCGGCGGGGGAGCGGACGGCGGTGCCGGACGGCGGATTCGTGTACGTCCATGTCGTCCGCGGCGAAGTACTCCTGAACGGCGATGAGTTGGGCCCCGGCGACGCGGCCCGCATCACCGACTCCAAGGACCTGGAAGCGGTAGCGGGAGCCCCCGCGGAACTACTCCTGTGGGAGATGACCCCCACGATCTGACCCCCGGGCGGTTCTTCGGCTGCGGGCCGGTGGGGGCCGTTCGCGCAGTTCCCCGCGCCCCTAAGGCCGGGGCTGCGCCCCGGATCCCCCGCTCGTCCGATTCGTTTGGCTGCGGGCCGGTGGGGGCTGGTCGCGCAGTTCCCCGCGCCCCTAAAGGCTTTCAGCCTGTCCGGCGTTTGAGGACGAGGCCGTTCAGGCCGGGCGGGGGTTTGGGGGCGGAGCTCCCAAGGGTGGGACGGGTAGGGGCGGCGGGGGCGAGGAAAACGGTGGGATCAGGCTCGTAGGGCCGTCAGCACAGTGTCCGTGAACGGGGTCCACGCTTCCGCTGCCCAGGGGCCGAACGCGCGGTCCGTGAGGGCGACGCACGCCGCGCCCGCCACCGGGTCGATCCACAGGAACGTACCGGACTGCCCGAAGTGACCGAAGGTCCGGGGCGAGGAGGAAACCCCCGTCCAGTGGGGGGACTTGGAGTCGCGGATCTCGAAGCCGAGCCCCCAGTCGTTGGGGTTCTGGTGACCGTACCCGGGCAGCACACCCTTCGTACCGGGGTACTGGACGGTCATGGCCTCCAGGACCGTACGCGGGTCGAGCAGCCGCGGCGCCTGCACCTCGGCCACGAAACGCACCAGGTCCGCCACCGTCGACACCCCGTCCCTCGCGGGCGAGCCGTCCAGCGACGTCCTCGTCATCCCCAGCGGCTCCAGCACCGCCTGCCGCAGATACTCCCCGAAGGGGATGTCGGTCGCCTTGGCGACATGGTCCCCGAGCACCTCGAACCCGGCGTTGGAGTACAACCGCCGTTCCCCGGGCGCGGCCGTCACCCGGTGC
Organism: Streptomyces olivochromogenes; assembly: GCF_001514115.1. Lineage (GTDB taxonomy): Bacteria > Actinomycetota > Actinomycetes > Streptomycetales > Streptomycetaceae > Streptomyces > Streptomyces olivochromogenes. Next base: position 24,943 of record NZ_KQ948456.1, on the reverse strand, counting down.
TCGTCGAACGCGAGCCCGGAGGTGTGCGCGAGAAGATGACGAACCGTCGACCCGGCCGGCCCGGCAGGCTCGTCGAGCTCGATCGCCCCCTCCTCGTACGCGACGAGCGCGGCGTACGCGGCAAGAGGCTTGGTGACCGAGGCCAAGGGGAAGCGGTGGGTGACCGGCCCATGGCTCCCGAGTACCGCCCCGTCTGCACGGACGACGGCCGCCGCGGCCGTGGGAACGGGCCAGCTGTCGATCAACGTCAGGTTCACGTGTTTCCTTAGGTATCCGTAGTCATTCGTCATCTGTCGGCGTCATGCCATGTGGCGGTTTCGCGTGTGTGTGTGCGGGTCGAATGCGTGACCCTTTCCCGGGACTGTCGTTGATCGGATGACAGCATCACGGACGGGGAGGGGGTATCGGTGAGTCGGAAGCTGCCGCTTGCCGTGGGCGAGACCTCCCGCACTGCCTGTGCCCGGGGCCTGCTGCGCAGGGGCGTGGAGGAGGGGACCGGTGAGCTCCTGTCCGCCGCTGTGCTGGCAGAGCGTGTCGGCTGGGCTGCCGACCTGGTGTCCGGCATGGCCGCCTCGCTGCTGGCCGCCCGCTGGAACACCGTAGACGTGGACGTATTGGCATCCGGTGAGGACGCGGGCGGCCGGAAGCTGCCGTCGAACGCGTGGATGGCCCTGCGCCGACTCGGATGGACCGTCAGCCCGTCCGAGGGCATCCGCGTCAATGACCGCATCGTCCGCATGGCGCAGGAGCAGGCCGGGCGCACCCTGCGCTCGGCGAAGTGGGGTGCCGACCTCACCGCCGGAGTGCTGGCAACCTGGCCCGTCGATCCCGTGAACCGTACGTCTGAGGAATGGGACGTGGTACGCGAGGCGGTTCCCGGCGGGCGGTACGTGCCGTCCAGTGTCATCAAGGGCCGTACCCGGCAGATCGCCGCCTTCAGGCGTCAGTACGGCCGACTGCCGACCGATGTGTTCGAGCTGGAAGCCTCGCCCCGGATCGCCAGGATGCTGCTGTTGTCCGCCTGCGACGGACAGCAGGCCACCATCGAACGCCACGAGACCGTTCCGAGCAGGGCACTGCTGCGGCTGCAACTGCCCGCCCGGCCCGATCCGCGGTCGTACAAGGACTGGACCTGGGTTGCCTGCTCGATCTCGCTTCCGCCGACGATTCCGGCCGGTGCCGTGCTGCACCTGCCCACCCTGCGCGCGACCGGCGGCCCGGTACGCGCCGACCTCGCCTACACGCACGCTGTTCCCAGGGCCGCCCGCACTGGACACACGATCGCGCTTGGCGTGGACTGGGGCCTGAACACCCTGCTCAGTGCCGGGGCCGCCCGTCTCCACGATGACGGCCGGATCACCGCTCTCGCAGCCGGGGGCATGTTCCGGGCGGCCGGTGTCCTCGCCAAGCAGCACCGCCTCCGCCGCCACAGCGAACTGCTGCATGCGAAAGCCGAGCGCTACCAACGACTCATCGGCAAAGACGGACGGCAGACCCTGAACGGCAAGCACGCGGTCCTGGCCGGAGATATCCGTGCCGTGTCTGCACGGCGATCGAACCATAACGACGCTCTGGCGTGGGCCGCCGCACGGTGGGCGGTGGATCAGGCCGTCGCTGCCGAGGCCACCGTCATCTACCTCGAAGACTTGCGGTCGATGGAAGCACGCGGCATGGGCCGCACCCACAACACCCGCATGTCCCAGGCGGTGCGCGGGCAGATCGCCGACCGGATACGCCACCTCGCTGCCGAAGTGGGCATCGCGGTGGTCACGGTTCCGGCCCGGCACACCTCCAAGCACTGCCCTCAGTGCCTCGCTCCGCTGCTGCACCGCAAAGCCCCCGACCGGGCCACCACACCGGGCTGGAAATGGGCCATCTGCCGCTCCTGCGGCTGGCAGGGCGACCGCGACATGGGGGCGTGGCGGCGTATCGCCGCACGCGGCCTCACCCACCAGACCAAGACCGTGATCGACCGCACCAGCGGTGCCATGATCATCCGCTCGGTGACCGACACACTCGAAGCCAAGGCGGTCATCACACCGGCCGCTCTGAAGACCAGCCGGAAGGACCGGTCCAAGACCGGACTCACCCGGGGGCACACCACACGCCCCGCGCCCAGGCGACGCAGGGCACCCTCCCCCACCAGGCTCTCGGGCCTGGCGGGCAAGCGTCCGGAGGGACACGCTCACACGGGCCGGCACCGGCTGCCCCGCGCAGCCCACCGGCACCAGGGCGTGACGACGATCAGCACACCCACCACCGGTCACCGACCACGAGGAGCGGCACTGGGCGCGGGGTTCCACCTGCATGCTCACGCCACCCCTCCACGGTGGGCAGATCCCCCGCCAGACACCACGTCTGCCACGGGATCGCTTAGCTGATCAGAGACGCTCGTAGGCATGTCTTCGAGCCTAAGCGGCTCACAGCTGTAGCCGCATCGACGGGTCGGGCTTGCGGACGAATCCGAGCGAGGCGTACAGCGGCTCGGCCGCGGCGGACGCGTTGAGGTCGACCTGGCGGACGTTCCGTTCGCGGAACCAGTCGAGGAGCGTCTCCATGCACGCCCGCGCGTACCCCCGCCGCCGCGCGTCCGGATCGGTCGCGACGCTGAAGACGTGCCCGACCGCGCCGTGCGGGTTGCCCGCGCGCCCTATCCGGTACTCGATCGTCCCCGCGACGAGCGCCGCGAGAGCGCCGGGCCGGTCGGGGCGGTCCGGGTGGTCCACGACGAAGGCCACGAAGTCCCCGTCGGGGTCGGCGAGCCTGCCGCGTACGGTGGGGAGGGACTGGGCGTGCCACTCGGTGGACGAGGGGCCGGCGGAGGCGAAGAGCGAGTCGATCATCACCTGGCGCAGGCGCAGTACTTCCTCGGCGTCCTCGGGCACGGCGCGGCGTACAAGACTCATGATCCGCACGGTAGTCAGGGTGCCCCGCGCACGTCTCCGTATTTTCGGCGGGCGTCCGTCGGACGGCGCCGGACGGGTTCTCACCCGAATTCGCTTGCTTCGAGTGCACTCGAAGGTTTTAGCGTGGAGGTCATGACGGTGATGGAGACCACGGCCGAGGCCGCCGAGACCGGCACCAGTACGCGTACCGGGGACTGCGCCGCCCCGCCCCACCGGCACCGGCGCCCGGACGGCCAGGACAACTACACGATCAGCGAGGTCGTCGCCTTCACCGGCCTCACCGCGCACACCCTGCGCTGGTACGAGCGGATCGGGCTGATGCCGCACATCGACCGCTCGCACACCGGCCAGCGCCGCTACAGCAACCGCGACCTGAATTGGCTCGACCTCGTCGGCAAGCTCCGGCTGACCGGTATGCCGGTCGCCGACATGGTCCGGTACGCGGAGCTGGTGCGCGAGGGGGACGACACCTACATCGCGCGCTTCGAGCTCCTGGAGGCGACCCGTCGCGACGTCAAGGCGCGGATCGCCGAACTCCAGGACACCCTGGCGGTTCTTGACCACAAGATCAGTTTCTATGCGGACGCCGGGCGTGCCCTGGCGTCGGAGGGGTCCCGATGACGGACAGCAGGATCGCGAACGTGGAACTGGGCACCGGCGGCCCCGAGGTCGGCGTACAGGGCCTCGGCTGCATGGGCATGAGTTTCGCGTACGGGCCCACGGACGCCGACGAGGCCCGGGCCACCCTGGAACGGGCGCTGGAACTCGGCGTCACGCTCTTCGACACGGCCGACATGTACGGCCTGGGGGAGAACGAGAAGTTCATCTCGCCCTTCGTCAAGGCGCACCGCGACGAAGTCGTCCTCGCCACGAAGTTCGGCATCTTCCGTGATACCGCCGAGCCGACGAAGCGGACCATCCGCAACGACACGCCGTACATCCGCCAGGCCGTCGAGGGGAGCCTGCGGCGGCTGGACGTCGAGGTGATCGACCTCTACTACATGCACCGCCGTGACGTGAACATTCCCATCGAGGAGACCGTCGGCACGATGGCCGAGCTGGTGCGCGAGGGCAAGGTCAAGCACCTCGGGCTGAGCGAGGTCACCGGCGGGGAACTGCGCGCCGCGCACGCCGTGCACCCGATCGCGGCCGTGCAGTCGGAGTGGTCGCTGTTCAGCCGGGACATCGAGGCGGGCGTGGTGCCGGCGGTCCGTGAGCTGGGCGTCGCGCTGGTGCCGTACTCGCCGCTCGGGCGCGGTTTCCTCACCGGTTCGTTCGTCAACGCCGACCAGGATCTGACCTCGGACGACTTCCGCCGTACGATGCCGCGTTTCACCGGCGACAACGCGGCCGCCAACGCCGCGCTGCTGGAGCCGGTGCGTGCGGTCGCCGAAGCGCACGGGGCGTCGCCGGGACAGATCGCGCTGGCCTGGGTGCAGCAGCAGGCGGCGCTGCTCGGGTTGCCGGTGGTGCCGATCCCGGGCACGCGCAAGCGCACGCGTGTCGAGGAGAACACCGCGGCCACGCGGATTGTCCTGACGGAGGACGAGTTGGCGGTGCTGGAGCCGATCGCCTCGAAGGTGGCCGGGGACCGGTACGCGGACATGTCGTTCTCGTCGGCGGGGCGGGAGTAGAGCCGCGCCCCGCAGCCGACATCAGAGCTCGGCCAGCAGTTCCGCCTTCTTCGTCGTGAACTCCTCGTCCGTGACCAGGCCCGCCTGGTGGAGTTCGCCGAGGTGGCGGATGCGGTCGGCGATGTCGGCCGGGTCGCGGCGGGGAGCCGCGGTCACCGGGGTGGGACCCGAGGCCCGTACGGCCGCGAGGACCGAGGCGGCGAACGGGAGGGACTCGTGGACGGGGCCGTAACCGAGGCCGAAGACGACCGCCGCCGGGTCCTGGTCCGCCTGGGCGGGCTGTGCGGTGGCGGGCTCGCGCCGCAGGAGCCGCAGATGGCCCTCGAAGACCTCGGGGGAGCGCCACTCGACCCCGCTGAGGCCGGTGACCGGGAAACTCTGGTCGCCGGCCTTCCACTTGGCGGAGGACGCGCCCGTCCAGAACCAGCGGAAGGACACCGCCTTGCCGTCGAAGGAGGCCTTCCCGTCGTACGCCTTGAAGTGGAGCGGCGCCTCGGGCGGCGCGACGAGGTAGCGCTCGGGCGGTTCGGCGTCCTCGGTGAGCGCGGCGCGCAGCTCGTCCGCGTAGTACTCGGCGAGGGTCTCCCGGTCGGCGGGCAGCACCAGCCGATAGGGGTCGCCCCCTTCCTTCAGCTGTCCCGCGGCCGCCTCCATCAGCGGATCCGCGCCCGCTCGCGGCACGGCGTGCAGGACGACCGTTCCGCGCTTGCCCGGCGTCAGTGTGACCCCCGCTATCGCCTCCAGGGGGATTCGCCGTTCGCCGAGCGCCTGGAACAGCTTCGGCGTACGGATCCCCCGTTCGAAGCGGATGAGCACGGAGTCGGACTCGAACTCCCAGGCGGCATGAAATCCGGCCAGTACGTCACCCATGCGGGCCATCGTAAGCGGCTCGCACGTCTGCGTCGCCTCCCTGGGCGAACCGCAGTATTTCGTCCTCTACGCGCGTCCCGCCGCCGGGGCGTCGGACAAACCCTGTCGGCACGCGTCATCCTCGTGTGCGCACCGCACCGCCTCGTACGCGCCAATGCCGATCTCGGCGAAGTTGCGCAGGCTCTCGGTGCCCGGCTCGAAATAGCCTCCGTGGCCGTTCGCGCCCCGCGCGGACAGTACTCGGGCCCCGAACGCCTTCGACATCGGGTCGGCGCCGTGTCCGAGTCCGCCGAATTCGAGGTAGGGCACGTCCTGGATCCAGTCGCCGGAGTCCCGCATCGCCCAGACCCGGGCGGTGGTGTGCAGCGAGGACGCCTTCTGGGCCCTCATGCCGGGGCTGCCGGCGACTGTTATGTCGGAGACCCGGGAGGGCAGGGCGCGGGCGGCGAGGCCGCACAGCACGGAGCCGTAGCTGTGGCAGTAGAGCGCGACGGGCGCACGGCCGGGCAGGGCGCGCAGCAGCGCGTTCAGCCGGATCGCGCCTTCCTCGGCGCGGCTGCCGGTGGCGGCGTCCATGCCGAGTCCGCTGGGCGTGGTGTAGTCGGCCCAGGCGATCACGGCCGTACGGGCCAGGGGGGCGGCGGCTTGCTCGGCCCCGTACAGGGCCTGTGCCATGCCGACCGGCGCCGAGTACTTCTTGTTGGTGCGCTGGAACGTGAGCAGATCGGTGTCGACGCCCGGCACCACGATGGAGATCCGTTCGGCCCGGTCGAGGTTTCCGAAGACCTCGGCGACCCGGCCCGAACCCATGGGGTCGAAGGCGAGGAAGTCGCGCCCCTTCTGCAGCATCGCCTCGTAGCGGTGCATACGGCGCCCGGCCTGCTGCTGGCCCAGGGACGAGAGCCGGTTGTCGTGCATGCGCTTCTTCTCGACCTTGCGCTGCTGGTCGATGGCGACGCGGTTGGCCTCGTAGCGCAGGGTCGCGGGCGCGCCGTTCATGTTGCCGACCGCGAGCGGATAGCGGTGGGCGAGACGGGTGCGCTCGTGGACGTCGAGGGACGCGAAGAAGCGGGCGAGGCGGCTCGGCGTGGTGTCTGGGTCAGGCAGTCGCTGTCCGGCGACGCTGCCGTGCTCCCACGCGGAGCGGGACGCCTGGAGAGGGGTTGCTCCTCGATGGCCCTGGAGTGCGGTCCAGCCACTGGTGGCCAGCATCACAAACACCACGGCCAGCGCGAGCAGTGCGCGCCAGACGTTCAGTTGGGGGGATGTGTCGAAGGAAGTCACTGAGAGGACACCCTAGGAGAAGGTTGGCGCCTCCCGTTAAACGAGTGACTGGTATCACGTTTCTCGCAGGGTAATTGGGGCAAACCGGGTTCAGTTTCAGATAAATAGTGACGCTGTGTGCCCGGAGTTGATCGTTCCGTACGTCGCTTTACGCGTCATTCTGCACGTCGTTCCACGCGTCGTTCCGCACGCCGTTGCGTACGTCACTCCACACGTCACCGCGTCACTCCGTGCGCCACTTCTCCGCCAACGCGGGCCCCACCTGGTCGAGGTAAGCGGTGGTCAACTCGCGGATCGCCGGGATGCTGTGGTCGGCCCCCTCGCTCCACAGGCGGCCCGTGATGCGCATCACTCCGCCGAACACGGCCACCGCGACGCGCGGTCTCGGGTCCGCGTCCACGTCGAGTCCCTCGCGCTCGGCGATGACCCGCGCGATCTCCTCCTCCAGTTCCGCCGAGCGGCGCAGATAGGCGGCGAGGAGGGCGGGCGTCGACTCGATCAACTGGTAGGCGCGCATGTGCAGTTCGAGCGGCACGACGGACTCGACCGCCTCGCCGATGGTGTCCCAGCCCTCCAGGACGGCGCGGCGCAGCACCTCCAACGGGGCTTCCTGGGGCGGGCGTTCGCGCACGGCGTCGAGGAAGCGCGCCTCCGCGACCCCCTGGGTGAACAGGGCGACCTCCTCCTTGCCCGCGAAGTACCGGAAGAAGGTGCGCTGCGACACGTCGACGGCCTCCGCGATCTCGTCGACGGTCGTCCGCTCGTAACCCTGGGTGGTGAACAGTTCGAGGGCGGCCCGCAGCAGTGCCTCCCGGGTGCGCTGCTTCTTGCGCTCGCGCAGGCCTGCCCGGGGCGACGTCTCGTCGGCTGTCGTCTCCATGAGGTCCTCTTCTGTTCTTTCAGCCCAGCTCAGCGTACTGGTGGGTGACGTGACAGTTACCGACTTGTGAATTGGTTTGTCAACTGTCAGTGGCTGTCACTAGCCTCGAAGGTATGACTAGTCAGACCACCATCGACACGACGGGTTCGGGGGACAAGGCTCCGGTCGGTCCGTCGGACAAGGCGCCGTCCGACGGACTGCGCGGCCATCCGTGGTTCACCCTGTTCACCGTTGCCGTCGGCGTCATGATGGTCGCCCTGGACGGCACCATCGTGGCCATCGCCAACCCGGCCATCCAGAAGGACCTGCACGCGAGCTTCGCCGACGTCCAGTGGATCACCAACGGCTACTTCCTCGCGCTCGCGGTCACCCTGATCACCGCGGGCAAGCTCGGTGACCGCTTCGGCCACCGCCAGACCTTCCTCATAGGCGTGGTCGGTTTCGCCGCGGCCTCCGGCGCGATCGGCTTCTCCAGCAGCATCGCCCTGGTCGTCACCTTCCGCGTCTTCCAGGGCCTGTTCGGCGCGCTGCTGATGCCGGCCGCGCTCGGCCTGCTGCGGGCCACCTTCCCGGCCGAGAAGCTGAACATGGCGATCGGCATCTGGGGCATGGTCATCGGCGCCTCCACCGCGGGCGGCCCGATCCTCGGCGGTCTGCTGGTCCAGCACGTCAGCTGGCAGTCGGTGTTCTTCATCAACGTGCCGGTGGGCGTCATCGCGCTGGTCCTCGGCCTGATGATCCTCCTCGACCACCGCGCCGAGAACGCCCCCCGCTCCTTCGACGTCCTGGGTATCGCGCTGCTCTCCGGCGCCATGTTCTGCCTGGTCTGGGCGCTCATCAAGGCCCCGACCTGGGGCTGGGGCTCCGGCCTGACCTGGACGTTCCTGGGTGCCTCGGTGCTCGGCTTCGTGCTCTTCGCCCTGTGGGAGAAGCGGGTCCAGGAGCCGCTGATCCCGCTGGGGCTGTTCCGCTCCGTACCGCTGTCGGCCGGTGTGGTCCTCATGGTGCTGATGGCCATCGCCTTCCTGGGCGGCCTCTTCTTCGTCACGTTCTACTTGCAGAACGTGCACGGCATGAGCCCGGTCGACGCCGGTCTGCACCTCCTTCCGCTCACCGGAATGATGATCGTGGGCTCACCGCTGGCCGGTGCCCTGATCACCAAGACGGGCCCGCGCATCCCGCTGGCGGGCGGCATGGCCCTCACCGCGATCTCCATGTACGGCATGTCCACGCTGGACACGGGCACCAGCGGCGCCGTCATGTCGCTCTGGTTCGCCGGTCTCGGTCTCGGCCTCGCGCCGGTCATGGTCGGCGCCACCGAGGTCATCGTGGGCAACGCGCCGATGGAGCTCTCCGGTGTGGCCGGCGGCCTCCAGCAGGCCGCGATGCAGATCGGCGGCAGCCTCGGTACGGCCGTGCTGGGCGCCGTGATGGCCTCCAAGGTCGACGGTGACCTCGCGGGCAACTGGGCCGACGCCAAGCTGCCGCCGCTCACCCCGGCCCAGCTCGACCAGGCCTCCGAAGCCGTCCAGGTCGGCGCGGCACCGGTCGCCCCCGGCACCCCGGCCGCACTCGCCGAGAAGATCACGACCGTCGCCCACGACACGTTCATCTCCGGCATGAGCCTGGCCTGCCTGGTCGCCGCCGGGGTCGCCGTCGTGGCGGTCTTCGTCGCGCTCCTCACCAAGCGGGGCGACAACGCCGAGGCGGCGGGGGCGGGCGCCGGCCATATCTGAGTCCGCGCGTCTGACCAGCCCTGTTTTGGACAGGTTTCACCTATCCGGGTGACACCGCTGAAGATCCCTCCCGCCCGGCAGCCGTCGCACGTCACAGTGGGTCAAGTCCTCCGCACGACATGGGAGGACCACCGGAACTGCGGCGCGCTGCCGGAGGGGGGCAGCGCGCCCGCAGTCCGAAGGGGACGGGAGCACCCCTTCATGGGACGCCCTCGAAGGGGCGCGGGGAACTGCGCGCCCAGCCCCCACGCGTCCGCACCCGAAGAACAACCCCCCGCTAGCGCGAACGCTCCTCCGCACCCCCTGGCACCGGGTGCCGAACCCCACCACCCAGCGCAGCCACTTCGGCCCGGAGCGCCCGCACTTCCTCCGTGAGCGACTCGATCGCCGCCGTCTGCCGCCGCTCCTCCACGTCGTCCTTCTCGAACCGCGAGATGAACCACGCGGCGATGTTCGCGGTCACGACACCGAGCAGCGCGATCCCGGAGAGCATCAGCCCGACCGCGATCATCCGCCCGAGACCGGTGGTCGGCGCGTGATCCCCGTACCCCACCGTCGTCATCGTGGTGAACGACCACCACACGGCGTCACCCAGCGTCTTGATGTTCCCGTTCGGCGACTCCCGTTCCACCGACAGCACCGCGAGCGAGCCGAACATCAGCAGTCCGACGACCGCGCCCCCGACGTAGGTCGTCAGCCGGATCTGCTGATCCATCCGGGCCCGCCGCCCGACCAGCGTGAGCGTCGCGACGAGCCGCAGCAGCCGCAGCGGCTGGAGAATCGGCAGGATCACCGCGCACAGGTCCATCCAGTGCGTACGGACGAAGTCCTTGCGGTCCCGGACGAGTATGAGGCGCACGAGATAGTCGGCGGCGAACGCGCCCCACACCGTCCACTCCACGGCCGTGCACGCGCCCGTCAGGCCACGGCTCGCGTCGCTGTCCACGATCGGCACGGCGTAGGCGACGGCGAAGGCCACCGCGAGTCCCAGCAGGGGCCGCTGCGTGCGCTGCTCCCAACGGACCTGCACCGATTGCTCGTTCATGTCCGCATCGTAGGTGCACACAGCACACGCAAGAGGCACGGAAAACCGGCTGACCAGCTTCCCGTGCCTCTATGGCCTGTCGTTTGTTTCCCCGGCGCTCGCGCGGAGCGCCTACGCGTCGCCGCCCGCGGCTCCCGGGTCGGCCGATGCCACGTCGAGCAGCTGATAGCGGTCGATCGCCTGCTTCAGCACCGACCGGTCGACCTTGCCCTCACGGGCCAGTTCGGTCAGCACCGCGACCACGATCGACTGCGCGTCGATGTGGAAGAAGCGCCGGGCCGCGCCGCGCGTGTCCGCGAAGCCGAAGCCGTCCGCGCCCAGCGACTGGTACGTGCCCGGCACCCACCGCGAGATCTGGTCCGGAACCGATCGCATCCAGTCGGAGACGGCCACGAACGGCCCCTCGGCGCCGCTCAGCTTCTGCGTCACGTACGGGACGCGCTGCTCCTCCTCGGGGTGCAGCAGGTTGTGCCGCTCCACGTCGACGGCCTCGCGCCGCAGCTCGTTCCAGGAGGTCGCCGACCAGACGTCGGCGCGCACGTTCCACTCCTCGGCGAGGATCCGCTGTGCCTCGACCGCCCACGGCACGGCGACGCCGGACGCCAGGATCTGCGCCGGGACGGAACCCGAAGTTCCCTCCGCATAGCGGTGGATGCCCTTGAGGATGCCGTCCACGTCGACGTTCGCCGGCTCGGCCGGGTGCTGGATCGGCTCGTTGTAGACGGTGAGGTAGTAGAAGACGTCCTCGCCGTGCGGGTGTTCGTCGGACGAGCCGTACATCCGGCGCAGACCGTCCTTGACGATGTGCGCGATCTCGAACCCGAACGCCGGGTCGTACGCGACACAGCCCGGGTTGGTCGAGGCGAGCAGCTGCGAGTGGCCGTCCGCGTGCTGAAGGCCCTCACCGGTCAGAGTCGTACGGCCGGCGGTCGCACCCAGGACGAAACCGCGCGCCAACTGGTCCGCCATCTGCCAGAACTGGTCACCGGTGCGCTGGAAACCGAACATCGAGTAGAAGACGTAGACCGGGATCAGCGGCTCGCCATGCGTGGCGTACGCCGAACCCGCGGCGATCAGCGAGGCCGTGCAGCCCGCCTCCGAGATGCCGTCGTGCAGCATCTGACCGGTCGGCGACTCCTTGTAGGCCAGGAGCAGATCGCGGTCCACGGACTCGTACTGCTGACCGAGCGGGTTGTAGATCTTCGCGCTCGGGAAGAACGAGTCCATGCCGAACGTGCGGTACTCGTCGGGCGCGATCAGCACGAACCGCTTGCCGATCTCCTTGTCCCGCATGAGGTCCTTCAGCAGTCGCACGAACGCCATGGTCGTGGCGATCGACTGCTGACCGGAGCCCTTCTTCACACTCGCGTACGCCTTGTCGTCCGGCAGGGCCAGCGGCTGCGACCGTACGACGCGCGTGGGCACGTATCCGCCGAGTCCCTTGCGGCGGTCGTGCATGTACTGGATCTCTTCCGAGTTCCGGCCCGGGTGGTAGTACGGCGGCGCGCCGGACTCCAGCTCCTTGTCGGAGATCGGCAGGTGCAGACGGTCCCGGAAGCCCTTGAGGTCGGCGACCGTCAGCTTCTTCATCTGGTGCGTGGCGTTGCGGCCCTCGAAGTTCGGGCCGAGCGTCCAGCCCTTGACCGTCTGCGCCAGGATCACCGTCGGCTGTCCGGCGTGCGCCTTGGCCGCCGAGAACGCCGCGAAGATCTTCTTGTGGTCGTGACCGCCGCGCCCCAGGTGCAGGATCTGGTCGTCGGTCATGTTCTCGACCATCGCCCGCAGCCGGTGGTCGTCACCGAAGAAGTGCCGGCGGATGTAGTCGCCCGTCTCGGTGGCGTACGTCTGGAACTGGCCGTCCGGGGTGGTGTTCAGCTTGTTGACCAGCACGCCGTCGCGGTCCTGCGCGAGCAGCGGGTCCCAGGTGCGGTCCCAGACCAGCTTGATGACGTTCCAGCCGGCGCCCCGGAACTGGGACTCCAGCTCCTGGATGATCTTTCCGTTGCCGCGAACCGGGCCGTCGAGGCGCTGGAGGTTGCAGTTGACGACGAAGGTCAGGTTGTCCAGGCCCTCTCGAGCGGCGATGGACAACTGTCCGAGCGATTCCGGCTCGTCCATCTCGCCGTCCCCGAGGAACGCCCAGACGTGTGACTTGGAGGTGTCCGCGATACCGCGCGCCTCCATGTAGCGGTTCATCCGCGCCTGGAAGATCGCGCCGAGCGGACCGAGGCCCATGGAGACGGTCGGGAACTCCCAGAAGCCCGGCATCAGGCGGGGGTGCGGGTACGAGGACAGACCGTAGGGAGCCTTCGACTTCTCCTGCCGGAACGCGTCGAGCTGCTGCTCGGAGAGCCGGTCGAGGAGGAACGCGCGGGCGTAGATACCGGGGGAGGCGTGCCCCTGGAAGAAGATCTGGTCGCCGCCGTCGCCCTCGTCCTTGCCACGGAAGAAGTGGTTGAAGCCGACGTCGTAGAGCGAGGCCGAGGAGGCGAAGGTGGCGATGTGACCGCCGACGCCGATGCCGGGACGCTGGGCGCGCGAGACCATCACGGCGGCGTTCCAGCGGGTGGCGTTGAGGACCTTGCGCTCGATCTCCTCGTTGCCGGGGAAGAAGGGCTCGTCCTTGGTGGCGATCGTGTTGACGTAGTCCGTGCTGCGCATCTCGGGCACGGCCACGCGCTTCTCGCGAGCCCTTTCGATCAGCCGCAGCATCAGATAGCGGGCGCGCTCACGGCCGCGCTCGTCGACAGCGGCGTCGAGGGAGTCGAGCCACTCCTGGGTCTCTTCGGGGTCGAAGTCCGGGACCTGACTGGGAAGGCCGCCAATGATGATCGGATTGCGATCGGATCCGGAAACCACGCTGTTCCTTCACTGTCAGAGGGGCGTGTGAGGGCTGCCCGAGGGGTTGTCTGGGAGGCTGTCTGGGGCGGTTTTTCGGTCTGTCTGCACCGTTCCCCATCGTGTACCTCGGGAACGGAATCGTCATCTCTACCGAGAGGTAACCAACACATTCCTGCAGTTCGTTGGGACGTGCCCGACCAAAACGCAACGATACGCTCACTCCGTGACGCGTTCCGCAAAGTCGTTCGGGTCTCGTACGCTCCAAGGGTTCCGAAATTCATAAATGGGGCAGAAGGGTGTGGTGTGCGTCACTTGTGGCCTTGAACCCACGCCTGGGGTTGCGCCGACACCGCCGGGATCGTCACCGTTTCGGCGGTCTTGACGGCCGGGTACTTGCGCGATCCGTCCCGCCCGTGTGGACTACGGCCAATGCTTCGCGTACGCGCGTGGCTGAGACATCTACCGAAACATGATCAGGAGGCAAGCCGTGAGCGCGACCGCGGACCACGCGGAGGAGCGGACCAACCCGGCCGGCAGGCTGGGGTTCGAGCCCGGACAGGTGGTCCAGGAGATCGGCTTCGACGACGACGTCGACCACGAGCTCCGTGAAGGTATCGAATCGTTGATCGGCCAGGACCTGGTCGATGAGGACTACGACGACGTCGCTGACGTCGTGTTGCTGTGGTTCCGCGACGAGGACGGCGACCTTACGGACGCTCTGGTGGACGCCATCGGTCTCCTTGAGGACGGCGGCATGATCTGGCTGCTGACCCCGAAGACCGGCCGGGACGGCTACGTCGAGCCCAGCGACATCAGTGACGCCGCCCAGACTGCCGGCCTCTCCCAGACGAAGAGCATCTCGGTCGGGAAGGAGTGGTCGGGCACGCGTCTGGCCACGCCCAAGTCGAAGCGCTGAGCTCTCGCTCCGTCTGCCGCACCAAACCACCCAAGAGGCCCCCGTCGGCGTCCCCGCCGTCGGGGGCCTCCCCCATGCCCCGGCCGCCCCACGCCGCCGCCGGGCGCTCCCCGACCGGGCCTGTGGAGCCCCACCCGCACCGGACCACCTCAGCGCCGGCGGCCCACCCGGACCCCGACCCGAAACGGCAGACTCCGAAGCGAGCCCCCACCCGGATGGCGGCAACACCCGCGAGACGTCGGGACCCCGGCCGGGCGCGGCGTCGGGATAGCGGGGCCGCGGGGTTGGCCCAGCACCAAACGGGCCCTCACTCCGACGCTCGCCCCGACCAACCCCGAGCGCCACCGCCCGGACGCACCCTCCGGACCACCCCGGGGACACGTGGCGCCACCGTGGTGGCGCACGGTGCGGGCGGGGTGCGGCCGGTGGGGTGGGGCGGTGCTGCGTAGGGTGGGGTTCACCCGAACAGGCCCTTGGAAGGGGAGCGAGTGACTATGGCGATCGAGGTCGGCACCGAGGCACCGGACTTCGAGCTCAAGGACAACCACGGCGCCACCGTGAAGCTGTCCGACTTCCGCGGTGAGAAGAACGTGGTGCTGCTCTTCTACCCGTTCGCCTTCACCGGCGTGTGCACCGGCGAGCTGTGTGCCCTGCGTGACGAACTGCCGAAGTTCGTCAACGACGACGTCCAGCTGCTGGCCGTCTCCAACGACTCCATCCACACCCTGCGCGTCTTCGGCGAGCAGGAGGGCCTGGAGTACCCGCTGCTCTCCGATTTCTGGCCGCACGGCAACACTTCGCGCGCGTACGGCGTCTTCGACGAGGACAAGGGTTGTGCCGTGCGCGGCACCTTCATCATCGACAAGGCGGGCGTCGTCCGCTGGACCGTCGTCAACGGTCTGCCGGACGCGCGTGACCTGAACGAGTACGTGAAGGCGCTCGACACTCTGTGAGCCCGACACCCTGTGATTGTTCGGTCGCAGGGCCTGCAGGGTGCGGGAACCCGTCACTAGGATCGACACGTTGATCCGATACCAACGCACGACGGGGCTCCCCGCCCCTGGACACCATTGGGAGGACTCGTGGGAGTCAGCCTCAGCAAGGGCGGCAACGTATCGCTGACCAAGGAGGCCCCGGGACTGACCGCGGTCATCGTCGGTCTGGGATGGGACGCCCGAACCACCACCGGCGTCGACTTCGACCTCGACGCCAGCGCCATCCTCACGAATGCGGAGGGCAAGGTGAGCACCGACCAGAACTTCGTGTTCTTCAACAACCTGAAGAGCCCGGACGGTTCGGTCGAGCACACCGGGGACAACATCACCGGTGAGGGCGAGGGCGACGACGAGCAGATCAAGGTCAACCTCGCCGCCGTGCCCGCCGACGTCCAGAAGATCGTGTTCCCGGTCTCCATCTACGACGCCGAGAACCGCCAGCAGTCCTTCGGCCAGGTCCGCAACGCGTTCATCCGCGTGGTGAACCAGGCCGGCGAGGCGGAGATCGCGCGCTACGACCTCTCCGAGGACGCCTCGACGGAGACCGCCATGGTCTTCGGCGAGCTGTACCGCAACGGCCCGGAGTGGAAGTTCCGCGCCATCGGCCAGGGCTACGCCTCGGGCCTGCGCGGCATCGCGCAGGACTTCGGCGTCAACGTCTGACACGACCGTCTGACACGACTGTCTGACACGACTGTCTGACACGACCGTCGGACGGGCCCGCGTCGGACGCGAACGTTTGATCTGAACGTTTGACGCGACCGTCCGACGTGAACGTCTGAGCCGTACGGCCTTCGGCTCCAGGCCCGGCGCCGCACGCTTCATGTGCGGCGCCGGACCCGCTGGACCACCGCGCGCAGGTCGCGCGGTACAACTGAAAGTTTGACCTCGGGGAGGACCAGCATCATGGGCGTCACGCTCGCCAAGGGAGGCAATGTCTCCCTCTCCAAGGCCGCACCCAACCTCACGCACGTGATGATCGGGCTCGGCTGGGACGCGCGCTCCACCACCGGAGCCGATTTCGACCTCGACGCCAGCGCCCTGCTGTGCAATTCCGGCCGGGTGCTCGGCGACGAGTGGTTCATCTTCTACAACCAGCTCAAGAGCCCGGACGGCTCCGTGGAGCACACCGGCGACAACCTCACGGGTGAGGGCGAGGGCGACGACGAGTCGATCCTGATCGACCTCTCCAAGGTGCCGGCCAACGTCGACAAGATCGTCTTCCCGGTCTCCATCCACGACGCCGACAACCGCGGTCAGACCTTCGGCCAGGTCAGCAACGCGTTCATCCGCGTGGTCAACCAGGCCGACGGCCAGGAGCTCGCGCGCTACGACCTCTCCGAGGACGCCTCGACGGAAACAGCGATGATCTTCGGCGAGGTCTACCGCTACAACCAGGAGTGGAAGTTCCGAGCGGTCGGACAGGGGTACGCGTCCGGTCTGCGCGGGATCGCGCTCGACTTCGGAGTCAATGTTTCCTAGGGCCCGCCCGAGTCAGCCGAAGGGGCGGCCCTCTAGACTTCGTGGTCAACAGTAGGTAAAGCCGAGTACGGCGCGGGGGAGACCCGTACATACACGATGATTGGGTAGCCAGTGCTTCTGAAAACCTTCGGCTGGTCGTTTGCGGTCACCGCGCTCGGCTTGGTCGCAGCGGTGATCTACGGGGGGTGGACCGCCTTTGGCATCGTGGCGATCCTGGCCATCCTGGAGATCTCGCTGTCCTTCGACAACGCGGTGGTCAACGCCGGGATTCTGAAGAAGATGAATGCCTTCTGGCAGAAGATCTTCCTCACGGTGGGTGTGCTGATCGCCGTCTTCGGCATGCGGCTGGTCTTCCCCGTCGTGATCGTGGCGGTCACGGCCAAGAAGGGTCCGATCGAGGCGGTCAACCTCGCGCTGACCGACAAGGACCAGTACCAGCAGCTGGTCACGGACGCCCATCCGGCGATCGCCGCCTTCGGTGGCATGTTCCTTCTGATGATCTTCCTCGACTTCATCTTCGAGGACCGGGACATCCAGTGGCTGCGCTGGATCGAGCGCCCGCTCGCCAAGCTCGGCAAGGTCGACATGCTGTCGGTCTGCATCGCCCTGGCCGTGCTGCTGGTCTCCTCCATGACCTTCGCGGTCCACGCCCACCAGCACGGCGGCGCGCACATCGACAAGGCGCAGACGGTGCTGATCGCCGGCATCGCGGGCCTGATCACGTACATGGTCGTCGGTGGACTCTCCGGCTACTTCGAGGACAAGCTCGAGGAAGAGGAGGAGCGCGAGCACGAGGAAGAGGAGGAGGCCGCACGGACCGGCAAGAAGAAGCCGGCCATCGTCCTCGCAGGTCAGGCCGCGTTCTTCATGTTCCTCTACCTCGAGGTCCTGGACGCGTCCTTCTCCTTCGACGGTGTCATCGGCGCCTTCGCCATCACCAACGACATCGTGCTGATGGCGCTCGGCCTCGGCATCGGCGCCATGTACGTCCGCTCGCTCACGGTCTACCTGGTCCGCCAGGGCACCCTCGACGACTACGTCTACCTGGAGCACGGCGCGCACTACGCCATCGGCGCCCTCGCCGTGATCCTCCTGGTCACCATCCAGTACCAGATCCACGAGGTCATCACCGGTCTCGTCGGTGTCGTCCTGATCGCCTGGTCCTTCTGGTCCTCGGTGCGTCGCAACAAGGCGCTCGCGGAGGCCGAGGGAAAAGCGACGGCCTCGGACGACAAGACTGAGGTCTCGTCCGGGGTGTGAGTCCGAGAGCGTGAGTCCGGGAGCGTGATTCCGGGAACGCTCTGAGCGGGGCGGCCGTCGAGGACGAGTCCTCGTGGCCGCCCCGTCGCATATCCAGGCAACGTGGGGGCGGGACAAGGCAATGGGCTTCTGGGACGACCTGTGGCGCGGACGCTCGACGGACTTCGACTCCGGCAGTGCCGCCACCAATTCCATAGAACTGACCAAGCGGAACCACACGGTCTCGCTCACCAAACAGGGCGCGGCCACCGGCAACCTGCGCATCAACCTGTCCTGGCGCATGCGCACGTCGGACATCGGGGGCGGCCAGCAGCGGGGCAGCCTGCTGCGGCACCCCTTCAAGACCTTCAAGCCGGACGTGGTCCAGGCGCACACCCAGAGCATGGTGAACGTCGACCTCGACCTGGGCGTCATGTACGAGCTCGCGGACGGCTCCAAGGGCGTGGTGCAGCCCCTGGGCAACTTCCTCGGCGACATCAACGACCCGCCGTACGTGAAGCTCAGCGGAGACGACCGGTTCGGTTCGGCGTCCGGTGAGACGGCCTACGTCAACCTCGACCACCGCGACGACATCAAGCGGCTCCTGGTCTTCGTGTACATCTACGACCAGACGCCCGCCTTCGACCGTACGCACGCCATCATCACGCTCTACCCGAGCAACGGGCCCCGGATCGAGATCGGCCTCGACGAGCGGCATCCGCAGGCCCGCTCCTGCGCGGTGGTGATGATCGAGAACAACAAGGGCGAGATCACCGTGCGGCGTGAGGTGAAGTTCGTGTACGGGTTCCAGGCGGAGCTGGACCGGTTGTACGGGTGGGGGTTGCAGTGGGGGCGGGGGTACAAGTCCAAGGCCGACCGTTGACGTCGCCTCAGCGTCCGACGAATTGCGGGCCCTGTGGCGGCAGCCTGAAGTCCGGGTCGGGCAGGGAGCCGACCGCCTGCGGGAAGCCGTAGGCCGGCTGGACGGCCGGGGCCGTCTGAGGCCCCGGGTAGCCGTAGGCGGGCTGGCTGGTCGGCTGGGGGTAGCCGTACGCGGGCTGGACGGGAGCCGTCTGCGCGGGCCCCGGATAGCCGTACGCGGGCTGCTGGGGCACCGGGGCGGCCTGCTCGGGCGGGAGCGGCACCGAGGTCTCCGGGGAGGCCGCGGGGTCCGCCCAGGCGGTGGCGTCGGGTACGGGCGCGACGGCTTCCGGCTCGGACTCGTCCACCGTGATCCCGAAGTCGGAGGCGAGCCCCTCCAGACCGTTCGGATAGCCCTCGCCGAGCGCCCGGAACTTCCAGCCCTGACCGCGCCGGTACAGTTCGCCGCAGATCAGCGCGGTCTCCGTACCGGTCTCCGGCTTGATGTCGAAGTAGGCCAGCGGCTCGCCGTCCGAGCCGGTCGCGCCGGTGGTGCCGGTCGCGGCGGACGCGTCGTACAGCAGGATGCGTAGGGCGCGTACCTGGTCGAAGGTGACGCCGTCCGCCGATGCGACCAGCAGAATCTGTCCGACACCGGACTCGACACCCGCCAGATCCGTCTGGATGGTGTCGGTGAGGCCCTCGGCGACGCGTTTCTTGCCAAGTCGCCACACCTTGCCCGAGGGATGGCGTGGCTGGTTGTAGAAGACGAAGTCCTCGTCGGATCGCACACGACCGTCGGGACCGAGGAGCAGCGCCGAGACATCCACATCGGGGACACCCTGCCCGGGCGTCCAGCGCAGCACAGCACGTACCGCTGTGGCGTCCAGCGGGACGTTAGACCCCTTCAGCATCGCGTGCGTCATGCGGTCATCCTGCCCTCTCGGTCCTGGTCACGACAACGCGGGGGTAAGGATTCCGGGTTCGGATGTGCGGGCAACCGACATGGCCGAGTTACCTGAACTTCACGCCTGGTGGGAACGACTGACATGGATTTGTACGTACTATTACCGGCCACCTCACATAGGTCCGCCTAGCCGCATCGGGGGAGTTTCATGCGTCATTTCGGGCATATCGCCCCTGAAGAGCGGCAGCGTCTCTTCTATCGGGAGCCGTGCTTCTTCACCGCCGACTCGCCCGCCCGCGTGCTCGCGGCGGCCCTCGGCGCCACCCTCTACAGCCCCGCGACCAGACCCCACCTCGCCGACGACGTCGTCAAGCAGGCCGGACGCGGCGTGGTCTCCATGGTGCTGTGCCTGGAGGACTCGATCGACGACGCCGAGGTCGTGGGCGCCGAGGAGAACCTGGTCCGGCAGTTCGCCGACCTCGCCGGACGGCCGGAGACCGACGGACTCCCGCTGCTGTTCGTACGGGTCCGTGAGCCCCAGCAGATCCCGGACCTCGTCCGGCGGCTCGGCGCGTCCGTGCGGCTGCTGTCCGGGTTCGTCCTGCCGAAGTTCACCGAGGAGCGGGGCGTCCCGTTCATGGAGGCGCTCGCCGCGGCCGAGTCCGCGAGCGGCCGGCGGCTGTTCGCGATGCCTGTCCTGGAATCGCCCGGGCTGCTGTACCTGGAGAGCCGCCGGGAGACCCTGGAGGGCATCTCCCGGGTCGTCGACAAGTACCGCGACCGCGTCCTCGCGCTGCGCCTGGGCGTCACCGACTTCTGCTCGGCGTACGGGCTGCGCAGGGCGCCCGACATGACCGCCTACGACGTCCAGATCGTCGCCTCCGTGATCGCGGACGTGGTGAACATGCTGGGACGCTCGGACGGCACCGGGTTCACGGTCACCGGGCCCGTCTGGGAGTACTTCCGCGTCCAGGAGCGCATGTTCAAGCCGCAGCTGCGCCGCAGCCCCTTCCAGGAGGGTGAGGTCGAGGAGCTGCGCCAGGCGCTGATCGAGCACGACCTGGACGGGCTGCTGCGCGAGATCGCCCTCGACCGGGCCAACGGTCTGCTCGGCAAGACCTGCATCCACCCCTCGCACGTCCCGGCGGTGCACGCGCTGTCCGTGGTCAGCCACGAGGAGTACAGCGACGCGCAGGACATCCTCAGGCCCGAGCGGGGCGGCGGGGGCGTGCTGCGGTCGGCGTATACGAACAAAATGAATGAAGTGAAGCCGCACCGCGCCTGGGCCGAGCGCACCCTCCAGCGCGCCCAGGTGTTCGGTGTGGCGAACGAGGACATCGGCTTCGTGGAACTGCTCGCGGCCGCCCTGCCTGCGTGAACCGCGCCGGCCCGACCGACCGACCAACAAGGAATCGATGAAGAACGTGGTGTGGACGGGGACCTGGGTCGCCGAGCGACTGGGTGTCGAGCTCGTCGGTGACGAGAAGCTGAGCGACCTGCTGGGGCTCGCGCTGCGGCGCAACCCCCGGCGGGCGCATCTGCTCGTGTCGAACGTGCTCGGCAAGCACGTCCCGCAGTCGCCGTCCGTGGTGTACGGACACGGGTTCGCGCTCGGCCGACGGGTACGGGAGCTGCTCGGCGCCGAGGGCGCCCGCGCGGCCGTCGTCCTCGGGTACGCGGAGACGGCCACCGGCCTCGGCCACTGCGTCGCCGACGGTGTGGGCCTCGCGCCCTACCTCCACTCGACCCGCCGCCCCGTCCCTGGCGTCGACACGGCGGGCGGCTTCGAGGAGTCCCACTCCCACGCCACCTCCCACCTCCTGCTGCCGGAGAACCCCGCCCTGCTGGCGGGCGCGGGCCCCCTGGTCCTCGTCGACGACGAGTTCTCCACCGGCAACACGGTCCTCAACACCATCCGCGACCTCCACGCCCGCTATCCCCGCGACCACTATGTGGTCGTGGCCCTGGTCGACATGCGCTCGGCCGCGGACCTGGGCCGTCTGACGGAGTTCGCGACGGAGATCGGCGCACGGGTGGACCTGGTCACCGCGGCGAGGGGCACCGTGAACCTCCCGGAGGGCGTCCTGGAGAAGGGCCAGGCGCTGGTGGCGGAACACGAGACCACCGAGAGCACTGAGACGACCGAGAGCGCCGAGCCCACCGAGCGCGTCGAGTCCGCCGACAGCCGTCCCGGGCACCCTGGCGCCGCCCGTGTCGAGCTCGGCTGGCCCCGGGGTCTGCCCGACGGGGGGCGGCACGGCTTCACGCCCGGGCATCGAATACGGCTGGACGCGGCGCTGCCCGCGATGGCCGCGCGAGTCGCCGACGCGCTGCCGGAGGGGGCGCGCCGCGTCCTCGTACTCGGCTTCGAGGAGCTGATGTACGCGCCGCTCAGGCTGGCCAGGGAGCTGGAGCAGGTGGTGTCCGCCGAGGTGCGGTACTCCACGACCACCCGCTCCCCGGTGCTCGCCCTCGACGACCCCGGTTACGCCATACGGACGCGTCTCGTCTTCCCGGCCCACGACGACCCCGACGACGGACCGGGCGAGCGCTACGCCTACAACGTCGCGGGTGCCGGCTTCGACGCGGTCGTGGCCGTGGTCGACTCCACCGCCGACACGCCCGCCCTGCACACCCCCGACGGCCTGCTGGCCCAGCTCGCGGAGCACACGCCGAGCGTTCTGCTCGTCGTCGTTCCGTCGTACGTCCCCGCACGGCCGTCCACCGAAAGGCCCTCCATGCTCCCCGAGCCCCTCCGAGGCCCCGCCTTCTCCTCGTACGCGCCCGACGAGGTCGGCTGGCTGCTGCAGGACCTCTCGGACGTGACGCTGGAGGCGCCGACCGAGGAGCGCGAGGAGGCGATCCAGAGCGGCGGCGCCCACTACGCGGAGTCGCTGCCGGTCGAGTACCAGCCGAGCCCCCAGTACCAGGAGCTGTTCCAGACGGCCCTCGGCACCTCGGCCGCCCGGATCGCCCAGGCCGTCGGCGCCGTCACCGAGCTGGTGCTCGCCGAACGCTCTCCGCACCCCGTACTCGTCTCGCTGGCCCGCGCGGGCACCCCCGTCGGCGTCCTGATGCGCCGCTGGGCCAAGCACCGGCACGGCCTCGACCTGCCGCACTACGCCGTCTCCATCGTCCGTGGCCGCGGCATCGACGCCAACGCGCTGCGCTGGCTGGCCGCCCACCACGACCCGGCCGACATCGTGTTCGTCGACGGCTGGACCGGCAAGGGCGCCATCACCCGCGAACTCACCGAGGCCATCAGGGAGTTCGAGTCCGCCGAGGGCATCACCGGCTTCGACCCGGAGATCGCGGTCCTCGCCGACCCGGGCTCGTGCGTACGGACGTACGGCACCCGCGAGGACTTCCTCATCCCCTCCGCCTGCCTCAACTCGACGGTCTCAGGCCTGATCTCGCGCACGGTCCTGCGCTCGGACCTGGTCGGTGAGTACGACTTCCACGGCGCGAAGTTCTACCGCGAGCTCGCCGGCTCCGACGTCTCCGTCGACTTCCTGGACGCCGTCGCCGCCCACTTCCCCGACGTCGCCGACGCGGCCGTCGCCCAGGCCAAGGAGCTCCTCGCCACCGACCGCACTCCCACCTGGGAGGGCTGGGCGGCCGTCGAGCGCATCAGCGAGGAGTACGAGATCCACGACGTGAACCTCGTCAAGCCGGGCGTCGGCGAGACCACCCGCGTGCTGCTGCGGCGCGTCCCCTGGAAGATCCTGGCGCGCGCCGGAGCCGGCACCGACCTCGACCACGTACGCCTGCTCGCCCAGCAGCGCGGGGTGCCCGTCGAGGAGGTCGACGAACTCCCGTACACCTGCGTGGGGTTGATCCACCCGAAGTACACGCGCGGCGCGACCGGCGCCGACGGCAAGGCGGTGACGGTCTGATGTCCGCGCCCAAGGTGCTCGTCGCCAGCGATCTCGACCGTACGCTGATCTACTCCTCCGCCGCCCTCGCGCTGACCATGCCCGACGCGCGGGCGCCCCGGCTGCTCTGCGTCGAGGTGCACGAGGCGAAGCCGCTGTCGTACATGACCGAGACGGCCGCCGCGCTGCTCACCGAGCTCGGCGACATGGCCCACTTCGTGCCCACCACGACCCGCACCCGCAAGCAGTACCAGCGCATCAACCTGCCGGGGCCCGCGCCCGAGTACGCGATCTGCGCCAACGGCGGGCATCTGCTCGTCGACGGTGTCTCCGACCCCGACTGGCACGCGGCCGTGACCGCGCGGCTCGCCGACGAGTGCGCGCCGCTGGACGAGGTGCGGGACCACCTCGCGGCCACCGCCGATCCGGTCTGGGTCCGCAAGCACCGGGTCGCCGAGGACCTGTTCGCCTATCTGGTGGTGGAGCGCGAACTGCTGCCCGAGGAGTGGGTGAAGGAGCTCGCCGTCTGGGCGGAGAGCCGCGGCTGGACGGTGTCGCTGCAGGGCCGCAAGATCTACGCCGTGCCGAAGCCGCTCACCAAGAGCGCGGCCGTGCGCGAGGTGGCCCGCCGCACCGGCGCCCTCCTCACGCTCGCCGCCGGTGACTCCCTCCTCGACGCCGACCTGCTGCTCGCCGCCGACCGCGGCTGGCGGCCCGGCCACGGGGAACTGGCCGAGGCCGACTGGACGGCGCCGGCGATCACCGCCCTCCCGGAGCGGGGGGTCGCGGCGGGGGAGCGGATCCTGCGGGAGTTCACGCACGCCTGTGGCCGACCGGGCACGGTCTGAGCGGGGGCCGGGCGCGATCTGACGGGGAGCCGGGCGCGGCCTGAGGGGGGAGAGCCGGGCGCGGTCTCAGCGAGAACCGTGCCCGGCCTGTGCGGGGGCCACGTACGGCCTGAGAGCGCGACACGCCCGGGCCGCACGGAGGATTCGGGCGAAGAAAAGCTGAAGACTTCCTGAAAAATCCTGGTCCGTCAGCCGCAGCAACCGCCGCCGCAGCACCCGCCTCCGCCCCCGCCGGACGGGCCCGGGGCGGTCGCGGACGACGATCCGCCGGTGGCGACCGCGACGGTCGACAGGAGTTTCACGGTGTCGGCGTGCCCGGCGGGGCAGTCCGCCGGAGCGGCGGATTCCGCCATCGGGCGGCTCAGTTCGAAGGTGTCGCCGCAGGTCCGGCAGCGGTACTCGTAGCGAGGCATACGCACAGGTTAGCGGCCGGGAGCCGACGACCGAAGCCTTCCGCGGCCCGGTCGCGCACCGGGTGGCGCCGTGATCCGGAACCCGGACCTCCTCGATTCCTCCCCGATTCCCGCCCGGTGCCTTCAGAGGGCCGACTTGACCTGCTGAACATTTCTGTCTGGTTCCTGGGCGAGGAGATCGTATTAGTCGCTGATAATTTAAGAGGCCGCG
>NZ_KQ948455.1:48708-589332 GCF_001514115.1 Streptomyces olivochromogenes | reverse complement strand
GGTCAAACCCGAGCCCCACCCCGCCCACGCCCACCCCACCAGCCTCCGCCTGACCCTGCCTCCCCTGGCCACGATCTGGCTCCGCCCCGCCTGACGCGTTCAGCGGCCACGACGAGGGGCGGGGCGAAGGAGCGTGAACTCCTCGCCCCGCCCGGTGGTCAGACCGTCGCCGCCCGCAGTGCCTGAGGCAGCTCGCCCTCGTACACGATCCCGAGCGCCTGCGTCGCCCGCGTCAGCGCCACGTACAGGTCGCTCGTGCCGTACCGCGCCGGTTCGACGACGAGGACGGAGTCGAATTCCAGCCCCTTGGCCTGACGGGGGTCGAGGAGGACGACCGTCCGGGTCAGGTCGGGCTCCTCCCCCGCCGTCACGTCCTCCAGCCGGGCCGCGAGCGAGGTGTGCAGTTCGCGGGGTGCGATCACCGCGAGCCGTCCCTCGGCGGGGGTCAGTTCGGCGACGGCCTTCGCGACGGTGCCGGGCAGGTCGTCCCCGGCGGCACGTGCCCACGGCCGTACGCCCGTCGAGCGCACCGAACGCGGCGGCTCGAAGTCCGGGTGCCGCGCGCGCAGGACGCCCGCCGCCACGTCCATGATCTCGGACGGGGTGCGGTAGTTGACGGCGAGGCGCTTGTGCTCCCAGCGGTCCTCGACATAGGGGGAGAGGATCTCCGACCAGGAGCCCACCCCGGCCGCTTCCGCGGTCTGCGCGGGGTCGCCGACCAGGGTCATCGAGCGGGTCGGGCTGCGCCGCATCAGCAGGCGCCAGGCCATGGGCGAGAGTTCCTGCGCCTCGTCGACGATGATGTGGCCGAACGCCCAGGTCCGGTCGGCCGCCGCGCGTTCGGCGGCGCTGCGGTGGTCGTCCTCCTCGTGCCGCTCGGCCATCCGCTCGGCGTCGATGATGTTGTGCGCGGACAGGACCTCGGAGTCCTCCTCGTCCTTGTCCTCGAACTCGTAGGTGCGGGAGGCGTAGGACACGTCCAGCACGCCCTGCGCGTACGCCACCTGGGCGCGGCGTTCCTGGTCGGCGAGGGCGCGGGCCACGCGGTCGTCCTCGCCGAGCAGTTCGGCGGCCTCGTCGAGGAGGGGGACGTCGGCGGTGGTCCAGGCCCCGGTGACCGGGCGGCGGATCGCGGCCGCGTCCTCGTCCGGGACGTATCCCTCGGGGTCGGCGAGGAAGTCGGCGACCAGGCTCTGCGGGGTCAGCCGCGGCCACAGCTGGTCGATGGCCGACCAGACCTCGGGGTTCTCGGCGAGGTCGTCGCGGATCTGGGTGATGTCGCTCGGGTCGAGCAGGTTCGAACCGTCGAAGGGGTCGGTGCCGATGCGCTCGGCCAGCATGTCGGTGAGCGTGTTGAGGATGTGGCCCTCGAAGTACTCGCGGGCCACGTTGTGCGGCAGCTGCGCCTCACGGGTGCGCTCGCGGGCGACCTGGACGAGTCCGGCGTCGAGCATCAGGACGTCCCGGTCGTGCTCGATCGCGATGACCGGGTCGGGCAGCGCCTGGCGGCTTTGGACCACGGCGGCGAGCACCTCGGCCATGTCGGCGCGGCCCTTCACCGCGGCGGCCCGCGGGGCGTCGGTGGCGGTCGCCCGGACGCCGGGGAACAGTTCGCCGACGGTCGCGAGCAGCACGCCCGTCTCGCCGAGCGAGGGCAGTACCTCGCCGATGTAACCGAGGAAGGCGGGGTTCGGTCCGACGATCAGGACGGCGCGCTTGGCCAGCAGTTCCCGGTACTCGTACAGCAGGTACGCGGCCCTGTGCAGCGCCACGGCCGTCTTTCCGGTGCCGGGGCCGCCCTCGACGACCAGCACGCCCTTGTGCGGGGCGCGGATGATCCGGTCCTGTTCGGCCTGGATGGTCTGCACGATGTCGCTCATGCGGCCGGTGCGCGCCGAGTTCAGCGCGGCCAGCAGTACGGCGTCGCCGGTCGGGTCCTCGTGGCCGGTGCGCTCGTGGTCGCCGAGGTCGAGGATCTCGTCGTGCAGGTCGGTCACCCGGCGGCCGTCGGTGGTGATGTGCCGGCGGCGGCGCAGGTCCATCGGCGTGTGGCCGGTGGCGAGGTAGAAGGGGCGGGCGACCGGGGCCCGCCAGTCGATGAGGATGGGGGTGTGCTCGGTGTCGTCGGCGCGGACGCCGATACGGCCGATGTGATGGGTGACGCCGGAGGTGAGGTCGATGCGGCCGAAGCAGAGCGAGCCGTCCACGGCGTTCAGTGCGGCGAGCAGGCCCGAGCGCTCGGCGACGAGCACGTCCCGTTCGAGCCTGGCCTGCATGGGTGTGTTGCCCTGCGCGAGCGCGTCGCCGACGGAGGCCTCGGTGTCGCCCCGCAGCACGTCCACGCGTGCGTACAACCCGTCGATGAATTCCTGCTCGTGCAGCAATTCATCGTCGGGAAATCCTGTGGTGCCCTCTGCGTTTGCGCCCCTGTTTGACAATTCCGCTCCCGGCCGGATATACTGTGCCCAGTGAACTTCTCCGCGACTCAATTCTCCTGAAGTCGCGAATCATTCAATATACGCAGAGAAATCCCCCGAGCGCAATTGCTCGGGGGATTTCTTGTAGTTCTGCTGTATATCGGCGAGGCCGGAGCACGCCGGAAGGTCAGAGCACGTCGGACAGCTCCTCCAGCAGCCGGCGCTTCGGCCGGGCGCCCACCATCGACTTCACCGGCTCGCCCCCGCGGAACACCATGAACGTGGGCATCGACAGCACCCGGTAGGCGTTCGTCGTCAGCGGGTTGGTGTCCACGTCCAGCTGGACCACCTTGAGCCGCTCGCCCTCCTCGGCCGCCAGGGCACTGAGCACCGGCCCCATCTGCCGGCACGGCGGGCACCAGTCGGCCGTGAACTCCACCAGCACCGGGAGCTCGGCGCCGATCACCTCCGTCTCGAAGTCCGCGTCCGACACCGAAGCCACGCCTGCCACCTTGATCACCGTGTCCGCCCTTCCAGTTCGCATACGGGTTCCGGGCCGCCCGGAACCTCCGCCTCGGCCGCCAGCTCGTCACGCGCCCGCTCGGCCCGCGCCAGCTGCGCGCCGACCTCGGCCCGTACGGCCTGCAACTCGTCGATCAGCGAGTCGAGCTCGCCCAGCTTGCGCCGGTAGACCGCGAGCGAGGCCGGACAGGAGTCGCCCTCCGGGTGTCCCGCCCGCAGACACTCCACGAAGGGCCGGGTCTCCTCCAGGTCGAACCCGAAGTCCTGCAGCGTCCTGATCTGCCGCAGCAGCCTCAGGTCGTGCTCGTCGTACGTCCGGTACCCGTTCTCGCCCCGCCGCGCGGGCAGCAGCCCCCGCGACTCGTAGTACCGAAGAGTCCGCGTGGTGGTCCCGGCCCGCGCCGCCAGCTCGCCGATTCGCATGCCCCGACGGTATTCCTTGACGCCGACGTCAACGCAAGGGCAGCAGTGGCTTTCGCGGCACCGGTGAGGACAGGACGATCGAGGTCGTCGTGCGCCCCAGTGCGGAGGTCTGTTCCAGGACGTCCTCCAGGTGGAGTGTGTCCGCGACGGCGACCTTGAGGATCCAGCAGTCCTCGCCGACCACGTGGTGGACCTCGATGATCTCCGGGCGGGAGATCAGCTCCAGGGTCCTGGGGTGGCGCAGGGTGTATCCCCCGTGCGGGTCGACACGGACGAAGGCCTGGATGCCGTAGCCGAGGAGGGGTGGTGAGACATGGGCGCCGTAGCCGGTGACGGCTCCCGTGGACTCCAGCCGGCGCACGCGTTCGGCGACGGCCGCCGGGCTCAGCCGGACGCGCCGGCCCAGCTCGCTGAGCCTGATCCGGCCGTCGCTCTGCAGCAGTTCCAGGATCTGCCGGTCCACCGCGTCGAAGGCCACCGACGTTTCGTCGGCGGCGGCGCGCGGTTGCCGTGGTTCCTTCGGTGCAGCGGTCGGATCTCCCATGTCTCCCCCTTCAGACGTGACGCGTACGCCGGGAGAATTATGACCACAGAAGCCCGGTGGGTGCGGGAAGTGCGAGGGGGAGGAACGCCGTGCGCGAGATAGGTGTCATGGGCGGAAACCGCTATTTCGGAAAGCGGCTGATTGCCCGGCTGCTGGCCGCAGGAGACCACGTCACCGTCATCAATCGCGGCTCCTCCGCACCGCCCGCCGGGGCGGTCCATCTCGTCGCGGACCGCAATGACGGGAATTCCCTGGAGAAGGCACTGGGTTCACGCACCTTCGATGTCGTGGTCGACCAGGTCTGCTACTCACCGCGGCAGGCGGAGATCGCCCGACGGGTCTTCGCGGGACGCACCCGGCGGTACGTCATGACCTCCACCGTCGAGGTGTACGAGTACGAGGACTCGGCGGATCTCGTTCGGGAGGACGCCGTGGACCCCCATGCGGTGCCCGTCGACCTCGAACTGCCCTGGGACGAGCCGGAGTTCCTCGAAGACCACTACGGGGAGGGCAAGCGCCAGGCCGAGGCGGTGTTCGCGGCCGACCCCGCGTTCCCGTACGCGGCCGTCCGGGTGGCCCACGTCCTGGGCGGGGACGACGACTTCACCGGCCGCCTCCAGCACTACGCGGAGCGCATCCGCACGGGCGAGGCGATCGCCGTACCGCCCGTGAACCGCCCGGCGACGTACATCCACGTCGAGGAGATCGCCGACTTCCTGTTCTGGGCGGCGGGCGAGGACTTCACGGGACCGGTCAACGCGGCCTCCCACGGGCCGCTGACCACGCGGGAGCTGTGCGAGGCGATCGCCGCACACTTCCCGGACGGCAAGACCCTCCTGCGGCCCGTCGAGGCCGGCGAGGTCTCCCCCTTCTCCTTCGGCCGTTCCTACGGCATGGACAACTCCCGGGCCACCCTGCTCGGGTTCACCTTCGGCGACGCACGGGCATGGCTGCCGCGCGCCGTGGCCGAGACCCTGGGCTCCGACCGCCCGTAGACGATCCTCGCCGGCGCCGTGTGGCGCGGGGCGTCAGGCGTGCGCGGCTACGCCCGCCGACTCCTCGACCTCCAGCAGCGACGCGCTGTGCCGCTCCTCCTCGAACGCCTTGCGTCCGCCGCGCAGCCCGAAGAGGCGTTTGGCGAGGGCGATGTAGAGGACGGCGAGGATGTTGAGGACCAAGGTGGCGATCTTCAAGTAGCTGACGTGCTCGGTGAGTTCGTAGATCTCCAGGGGCAGGAAGGCGGCGGTGGCGACCACCGTCAGATACTCCGCCCAGCGCTTGGCGTACCAGAGGCCGCCCGCCTCGACGAGTTCGATCAGCGCGTACGCCAGCAGCAGCGCGGCCACCAGGGCCAGCGTGGAGTGTTTGTAGCCGAAGGACTTCTGGATCGTGCCGACGACCGGCGAGTGGTCGAGGTCGTAGTGGAAGTGCTTGAAGACCGGCCGGAAGACGTCGAGGTTCTCGTCGAAGAGCCGGCGCACCGAGTCCTGGCTGTTGCTGAACTTCCACACCGCGGCCGCGACCAGCACGATGAACACCCCGCGCACGGCCCGTTCGATCGCCAGGAAGCGCAGGATGAACAGATCACGCAGCACCTTGCCGCGCGGCACCAGGGGGGCGTCCTGCGCGGGGCCCGAGCCATGGGGTTCGCCCAGCACGAAGTCGCCGCAGCGCAGACAGCGCCAGGCCTCGCCGAGGCTCGTCTCGGCGCGCAGCCGCCGGCGCAGTTCCGGTTCGCCGGGCGCGTACGTCACATGACCTTTGCGCGCGCACGTCCGCCGGTCCCAGTCGATCTTCATACTCCGTGTCCTCCGCAGAACATGCCGTGCCGTGCCGGTCAGTCCGGCACGGCACGGTAGTGCATGTTCTACGAGACGGCGGCCCGAGGGTCACGGTTCCGAGGCGGGCGGGGGTGCGCTCAACGCGTCGCCGCGCCGGTGAGTTCCGGCTGTTCCTCCGCCGCCTGCTCCGGGGCCTGGCCCGGGTGCGCGCCGCCCTTCCGGGGCAGCAGGAAGGCGACCAGGACGGTCCCCACGCCCAGGATCATCGCGCCGATCAGGCTGGTGTGCGCCACCGCGTCCGAGAAGGAGGAACCGACGGCGTCCGCCATCCGCTGCGCCCCGTGGGCGAGTTGGTCGGCCTGCGCCTTCAGCTGCGCGGCCTTCTCGGTGTTCCCGGCGTGCCCCGCCCGCGCGGCCTGCTCGCCGAGCTGCCGGGCCTTGTCACCGATGCCCTGGGCGACCGCGTAGCCCGCGCCGACCGAGTCCTGCGCCGTGGACAGGGCGCCCGCCGGGAGCTTGCCGCCCGCGGTGGCGTCCGAGAGGTGCGCGGAGTACGAACTCGCCAGCACGGAACCGAGGATCGCGATGCCGAGCGAGCCGCCGAGCTCGAGCGAGGTGTCGTTGACGGCTCCGCCGACGCCGAGTTCGGCCTCGGGGAACGCGCCCATGATGGCGTCCGTGCAGGGCGAGAGCGCGAGCCCGATCGCGAGGCCCAGGATGGCGAGGGGCAGCACGAGATCGCCGTACGAGGATGCCGCGTCGACCCGGGTGAGCAGCGCGAGCGCCACCGTGCCGCCGACCATGCCCGCGGTCACCGTGATCTTCATGCCGATGCGCGGGGTGAGGTATCCGGTGAGCGCCGAGCCGACGAACACGGCCCCGGCGAGCGGCAGCATCCGCACCCCGGTGTCCAGCGCGTCGTAGCCGAGGACGAACTGGAGGTGCTGGGTGAGGTAGTAGAAGGCGCCGAAGACGGCCAGGAAGAAGAGGGCGACGGCGAGGTTGGAGCCCGCGAACCGGCGGTGGGCGAAGCGGCGTACGTCGACGACCGGGCGCGGGTGGCGCAGCTCCCACACCACGAAGGCCACCAGGCCGGCACCCGCGACGACCGCGGCGGTCACGGCTTTGACGCCCCATCCGAAGTGCGGCCCCTCGATGATCATGTAGACCAGCGAGCCGATCCAGACCACGGACAGCAGGCCGCCGACGTGGTCGATGCGGTGGTGGTGCGCGGCCCTGGACGGCGGGACGAGGACGAGGGCGCCGACGATCGCGAGCGCGGCGATGGGGACGTTGATCAGGAACGTGGACGACCAGCCGTGGTGCTCCAGCAGCGCACCGGCGACCAGTGGCCCGGCCGCGATGGCGAGTCCGGCGGTGGCGGTCCACAGGGTGATCGCCTTCGCCCGCTCCTCGCGCGGGAAGGTCGCGGCGAGCAGGGAGAGCGTCGCCGGCATGATCAGGGCGGCGCCGACGCCCATCACGGCACGGGCCGCGATGACCCCGGTGGAGCTGTCGACGAGCGAGCCCGCGACCGCGCCCCCGCCGAACACGACGAGCCCCAGGATGAGCGCGCCGCGCCGGCTGTACTTGTCGCCGATCGCGCCGAGCAGCAGCATCAGCGCGGCGTACGGGACGGTGTAGCCGTCGATGACCCACTGCAGGTCCGCGCTGGACAGGCCCAGGTCCTGGGTCATGTCCGGGGCTGCGACGGTGAGGGCGGTGTTCGCCATCACGATGATCAGCAGGCTCAGGCAGAGCACCAGCAGCGCCCACCAGCGCCGGGCGTAGGGCCGGTCCATCCCCTCGACCGGTTCGTTCATGACGAGACGCATGACTACGGTCGCCCCTTCTCTTCGCTCCATTTGCACACTGGCGTGCAGTTGCACAACCATGTGCAATGTATCTAGATGCACAACGCTGTGCAAATCAAGGAGGTGGAGCCCTTGTGGAGGGCACGACTGATCACCTCGCGCGGATCCGGGGGGCGTGCAGAATGGCAGCCATGACCACGGGTAGTGCCAGCCGCGCGGATGCGAACCGCCGCCGCATCCTCGACGTCGCGCTCGCCGAGCTGCTGCGCGACCCCGACGCGTCCATGGACCAGATCGCACGGGCCGCGGGCGTCGTACGGCGCACGGTGTACGGGCACTTCCCCAGCCGCGAGGTGCTGATCAGCACGTTGACCGACGGCGCGGTGGAGGCGGTGGCCGCGGCACACGCGGCGGGCCGGGAGAGCGGACGGGACCCGGCGGAATCACTGGTCCGCTCGACGCTCGCCGTCTGGGAGATCGCCGACCGCTACCGGCTGCTGGTCGCCCTCGCCCAGCGCAGCGTCACGGTCCAGGGCATCCGCGAGCGGCTCACGCCGGTGCGCGAGGCCTGCGCGGAGCTGCTGCGGCGCGGCCTCGACCAGGGCGTGTTCGAGTCCGCGCTGCCGGCGCCCGCACTGGCGTACGTGCACGAGCAGATGCTGTTCGCCCTCATGGAGGCGGTGAACGACGGCCTGCTGGCACCGGAAGAGGCGGGCCGCTCCGCCGCGATCACCATGCTGACCGCGGCGGGCGTACCCGCCTCCAGAGCCACCGAACTGGTGACCAAGCTGAGCGATTGAGCTTGTCCGACACATACACCGGGCGGCCAGGTCTACGGGGGGAGAACCTGGCCGCCCGGCGGCTTGGGGGCGCCCCGTCAGGGGCGCGGGGCTGTGTCATCATGCGGCTCCGCCGCGTGGGCGCGACCAGCCACGATCCACACGCGGCCTCCGAACGACCCGCAGCCCCTCTTCCAGCGGAGCGCTTACGCCTTGGCCAGCTCCTTCTCGCCGCCCTGCTCCGGCACCTCCGGGGCGACGTCGATCGCGTCGTCCTCGTCGCTGTCCAGCAGGGTCTTCTCGTCGAACGGCAGCTCACCGGCGAGTACCCGGTTCACCCGCTCCTTGTCGACCTCACCGGTCCACGTACCGATGAGCAGCGTGGCGACCGCGTTGCCCGCGAAGTTGGTCACCGCACGCGCCTCGCTCATGAACCGGTCGATACCGATGATCAGACCGACACCGTCCACCAGCGCGGGCTTGTGCGACTGCAGACCACTGGCCAGGACGGCGATACCGGAGCCGGAGACACCCGCCGCGCCCTTCGAGGCGACCATCATGAAGAGCAGCAGACCGATCTGCTGGCCGATGCTCATCGGCTGGTCCATCGCGTCGGCGATGAACAGCGAGGCCATGGTCAGGTAGATCATCGTGCCGTCGAGGTTGAAGGAGTAGCCGGTCGGCACGGTGATGCCGACGACCGGGCGGCTGACACCCAGGTGCTCCATCTTGGCGATGAGCCGCGGCAGCGCGGACTCGGACGACGAGGTGGAGACGATCAGCAGGAACTCCCGGCCGAGGTACTTCAGCAGCTGGAAGAGGCTGACCTTGGCGACGAGCTTCGTCAGCGTGCCGAGCACGATGACGATGAAGAGTGCACAGGTGATGTAGAAGCCGAGCATGATCGTGCCCAGCGCCTTCAGCGCGTCCATACCGGTCTCGCCGATGACGGCCGCCATGGCGCCGAAGGCACCGACGGGCGCGGCCCACATGATCATGCCGAGGATGCGGAAGACCAGCTTCTGGATGTGCTCGACACCCTTCAGCACCGGCTGCCCCGCACGGCCCATGGCCTGCAGCGCGAAGCCCACGAGGAGGGCGATCAGCAGGGTCTGGAGCACCTGGCCCTCGGTGAAGGCCGAGACGAACGTGGTCGGGATGATCCCGAGGATGAAGTCGACGGGGCCCTCGGCGGCGGCCTCGGCCTGCGTGTGCCCGACGCCCTTCACGGCCTCGGTCAGGTGCATCCCGCTGCCCGGGTGGATGATGTTGCCGACGACCAGGCCGATGGCCAGCGCCACGAAGGACATACAGATGAAGTAGCCGAGCGCGAGACCGCCGACCTTGCCGACCTTGGCGGCCTTGCGTACCGAGCCGACGCCGAGCACGATCGTGCAGAAGATGATCGGGGAGATCATCATCTTGATCAGGCTCACGAAGCCCGTGCCGATCGGCTTGAGCTCCTTGGCGAAGTCCGGCGCGGCGAACCCGACGGCGATGCCGAGCACAACCGCGATGATCACCGCGATGTACAGATAGTGGGTGCGGTCCCGCTTGGCGGCGGGTGCGGCAGGTGCCGTTTGGGTGCTGGCCACGGCTGCCCTCCTTGACGACGTCATCGGCATCATCCGGCGTGCGGCTCACGTCCGGCGGAACCCTGGGTGCGGCCTGCTCCGGCGGGATCCCGCGGTGCGGCTCACTCGGGGGGATCCCGGGGTGCGGCTCACTCCGGGGGATGCGGTGACTATCTCCCGCCCTGTGAGGGCGGTCACCCTTCCGTTCATTTAGTTCACGCTTATATGGAGAGGCAGACTGAACGACATGCGCTTCCTCCCCGTCCCGCGACCCCGCAGCCTGGCCGGCCAGCTCTTCGCCATGCAGGCCGTGCTCATCGCGGTGCTCGTCGCGGGGTACGCGCTGTTCAGTTACGTCAGCGACCGCAGCCAGGCCGAGGACGCGGCGGGCCGCCAGGCCATGGCCGTGGCCCGTTCGATCGCCGACGCACCCTCCGTCCGGGACGCCATCCGCACCACGAACCCCACCAAGGACCTCCAGCCGTACGCGCTCCAGGTACAGCGGGACACCGGCGTGGACTTCGTGACGATCATGAACCCGCAGGGCATCCGCTGGACCCACCCCGACGAGACGCTGATCGGCAAGCACTTCCTCGGGCACATCGGGCCCGCCCTGCACGGCAAGTCCTTCACGGAGACGTACACGGGCAGCCTCGGGGCATCCGTCCGTGCCGTCACCCCGATCCTGGACAACGGCCACATCGTCGGCCTGGTCAGCGCGGGCATCAAGGTCGAGGCGATCACCCAGCGCGTGCAGGAACAGGTGACCGCCCTCATCGGCGTCGCGGGCAGCGCACTCGTGCTCGGCGGCATCGGCACCTACGTCATCAACGCCCGGCTGCGCCGCTCCACGCACGGCATGAACGCGGCCGCGCTGAGCCGGATGCACGACTACCACCAGGCCGCGCTGCACGCCGTGCGCGAGGGGCTGCTGATGCTGGACGGGCAGTACAGGGTGGCGCTGATGAACGACGGCGGGCGGGAGCTGCTGGGGGTGACGGACGAGGTCGTCGGACACTCCGTGGCCGAGCTCGGGCTGCCCGCACCGCTCACCGGCGCCCTGCTGTCGGCGGAGCCGCGGGTGGACGAGGTGCATCTGACGGCGTCGCGCGTGCTGGTCGTGAACACCTCCCCGGTGTCCGGCGGCGAGCGGCGCGGCACGGTGGTCACCCTGCGCGATGTGACCGAACTCCAGTCCCTGATGGGCGAGTTGGACTCCGAGCGCGGCTTCACCCAGGCGCTGCGCTCGCAGGCGCACGAGGCCGCGAACCGACTGCACACGGTGGTCTCGCTGATCGAGCTCGGGCGCGCCGAGGAGGCCGTCGAGTTCGCCACCGCCGAGCTCGAACTCGCCCAGACGCTCACCGACGAGGTGATCTCGGCGGTCAGCGAGCCGGTCCTCGCCGCCCTGCTGCTGGGCAAGGCGGCCCAGGCGAACGAGCGGGGTGTGGAGCTGATGGTGTCGGAGCAGAGCGGTATCGACGACGGGCTGCTCCAGACCGGCCTGCCGGCCCGTGACCTGGTCACCGTGCTGGGCAATCTGATCGACAACGCGATGGACGCGGCGCAGGGGACGGTGGGGGCACGGGTGACCGTCACGGCCTTCACGGACGACTCCGGCCTGGTCCTGCGGGTCGCCGACACGGGCGCGGGAGTCGACCCCGCCCACACGGAGGCGGTCTTCCAACGCGGCTGGTCCACCAAACCGGCGGGGCCCGGCGGCCGGGGCCTCGGGCTGGCCCTCGTACGCCAGGCGGTGAGCCGGCACGACGGCACACTGACGGTGGCGGAGGCGCCCGGGGGCGGGGCGGAGTTCGAGGCGCGGCTGCCGTTGCCTACGGTGGCCCCTGGCGCCCCTGCCGAACCCGTGCCGGGGGCCGCCGAGGAACCGGCCCCGGCCACCGCCGAAGGGGCCACCACCGAAAGGGCCGCCGCCGAGCCCGAGTCCGCCCAGCACGCCCTGCCTGGAGGCGACGTATGACCGCCGACCCCATCCGCGTACTCGTCGTCGAGGACGACCCCGTCGCCGCCGACGCGCACGTCATGTACGTGGGCCGGGTGCCCGGCTTCACCGCGGTCGGCAAGGCGCACACGGGCGCGGAGGCGCGGCGCGCGCTGGACCGTACGCCGGTGGACCTGCTGCTGCTCGACCTGCATCTGCCGGACGTGCACGGACTGCAGCTCGCCCGCTCCCTGCGTGCCGCCGGCTATCACGCGGACGTGATCGCGGTGACGTCCGCGCGGGACCTCGCGGTCGTACGGGAAGGGGTCTCGCTCGGGGTCGTCCAGTACGTCCTGAAGCCCTTCACCTTCGCCACCCTGCGCGACCGCCTCGTGCGGTACGCCGAGTTCCACGCGTCGGTGGGCGAGGCGAGCGGCCAGGACGAGGTGGACCGCGCCCTGGCCACCCTGCGCGCCCCCGGCCCGGCCGCCCTCCCCAAGGGCCTCAGCGCGCCGACGCTGGAGCGGGTCACCCGGACGCTGCGGGACAGCGCCGAGGGCCTGACGGCGGCCGGGGTCGCGGAGTCGGTCGGCATCTCCCGGATCACCGCCCGGCGCTATCTGGAGCACCTGGTGGAGGCGGGACGGGCGGCGCGGGCTCCGCAGTACGGGCAGGTGGGGCGGCCGGAGTTGCAGTACCGGTGGGTCAAGGGCTGATCGTTCGGGGCGTCAGCCGTTCGGCAGGATCACGGCGCGAGCGTTCACCCGAGGTGTCGGGCGTCGTCGACGAGCAGGGCCGATGTCCCGGTGGGACATGAGACCCGGTGAGACTTATGTCCACCGGGACATCACACGCGGCCCCGTCTCCGCGAGCAGCCGCAAGGTCACGAGCCGCTGCAAGGTCATTGACGTGGACTAGTCCACGCTCTTACGTTCACCGGGCAGACAGCTCGGCCACCAATGACGTCGGCCAGTAGGAGGTCGTGCCCGTGCGCCCCACCGCCGCCCCGCTACTCCTCGCCACTCTGCTCACCGCGACCGCGCTCAGCGCCTGCGGATCGGGCTCCGGAAGCGATCCGGACACCGTGAAGGTCTCCTTCAAGCAGTCCACGGACAACTCGATCCGCGTCATGGACACCTACTTGGGGGAGATGAAGAAGGAGTTCGAGAAGGCCAACCCCGGCAAGAAGGTCGAACTCGTCCCGATCAAGGCCCCGGACTCCGAGTACTACACCAAGCTCCAGCAGATGCTGAGATCCCCCAAGACGGCCCCCGACCTGGTCTACGAGGACACCTTCCTCATCAACTCGGACATCACGAGCGGGTACTTGAAGCCCCTGGACCCCTACCTCGACAAGTGGCCCGACTGGAACCAGTTCGTCGACACGGCGCAGTCGGCCGCGAAGGCACAGGACGGGAAGACGTACGGCGTCCCGGACGGCACGGACACCCGGGGCCTCTGGTTCGACAAGGGCATCTTCAAGAAGGCGGGCCTGCCCGCCGACTGGCAGCCGAAGACATGGGACGAGGTGCTGGCCGCCGCACGCACCATCAAGGCGAAGGTCCCCGGCGTCACCCCGCTCAACGTCTACACGGGCAAGCCCGCGGGCGAGGCGGCCACCATGCAGGGCTTCGAGATGCTGCTGTACGGGACGGGTGACGGCACGTCGGACCCTCTGTACGACACGGCGTCGAAGAAGTGGATCGCGGGCAGTCAGGCCTTCAAGGACGCGCTCACCTTCGTGCAGACGGTCTACAAGGAGAAGCTGGGCCCCGACGTCTCGGACGCCCTGGACCCGAACTTCCCCACGACCGTCCGCGGCGAGCTGATGCCCAAGGGCAAGCTCGGCATCAACCTGGACGGCAGCTGGCTCCCGCAGGACTGGCTGAAGGGCGCGGGGCACGAATGGCCCGAGTGGTCGCAGAAACTGGGCCTCGCGTACATGCCCACGCAGACCGGCCAGGCTCCCGGCAAGGTGAGCATGTCCGGCGGCTGGACCTGGTCGATCCCCGCCAAGGCGTCCAACCCGGACCTCGCCTTCAAGTTCATCGAGACGATGCAGACCAAGGCGAACGCGCAGAAGTGGTACATCGCCAACTCCGGCATCGCGGTGCGCAAGGACGTGGCCGCCGACCCCGGGTACGTGCAGGCGCAGCCCGGCATCAAGTTCTTCACGGACCTGGTCGCGAGCACGCACTACCGCCCCGCGTACCCGGCCTATCCCAAGGTCTCGACGGCCGTCCAGGAGGCCATGGAGGGTGTGACGACGGGTGACAGCTCGGTCGACAAGGCGGCGAGCGGGTACGACGAGGAGCTGAAGACGGCCACCGACAACCAGGTGATCAGGAAGTGAGGCTGCGCCGCACCCTGACCCGCGCCCTCCCCCTGACCCCCGCCGTCGCCCTCCTGCTCCTCTTCCTGGCGGGCCCGATCGCGTACTGCGCGTACATCGCCTTCACCGACCTCCAGCTCACCGGCCAGGCGCACTCGTCCTTCGTCGGCTTCGAGAACTTCCGGGCGGCGTTCAAGGACGACGCGTTCCTGAACGCGGTCTGGCTGACGCTGGTGTTCACGGTCCTGTCGTCACTGGTCGGCCAGAACACGCTGGGCCTGGCGCTGGCCGCGCTGATGCAGCGGGCGTCGAAGCCGGTGCGCACGGTCGTGGGCGGGATCGTGATCACGGCGTGGGTGCTGCCGGAGGTGGTGGCGGGGTTCCTCCTGTACGCGTTCTTCCGACGGGAAGGCACGCTGAACGCGATCCTGGACTGGCTCCACCTGCCCACCCAGAACTGGCTGTTCACGCTGCCGATCCTGGCGGTGTCGTTCGCGAACGTCTGGCGGGGGACGGCCTTCTCCATGCTGGTGTACTCGGCGGCCCTGAACGAGATACCGAAGGAGATCACCGAGGCGGCGGAGGTGGACGGGGCGGGTGGCTGGCGCCGTATGTGGCACATCACGTTGCCGATGATCCGCCGCTCCATCGGCACGAACCTGATGCTCAACACCCTACAGACGCTGTCGGTGTTCGGGCTGATCTGGGTGATGACGAGGGGCGGCCCGGGGAACAGGAGCCAGACGCTGCCGCTCTTCATGTACGAGCAGGCCTTCCAGAAGAGCATGATCGGATACGGCACCGCGGTGGCGCTGCTCCTGCTGGTGGTCGGCTCACTGTTCTCGCTGGTGTACATGCGGCTGCTGCGGACGGAGGTGTGACATGCCGGTTCGTACGAGACTGAGATCCCGCCGCACCGGCCGCCGGCTGGCCGCCGACGCGGGCCTGCTGGCGGTGGCCGCCGCCTTCGCCCTTCCGCTCGCCTGGGTGGTCCTGTCCGCCCTCGACCCGCACGCGGGCCTCAGGGTGCGGGTCCCGGACGGTCTCACGCTGGACAACTTCGACGCGGTCCTGAAACCGGACATCACCTACACACCGCTGCTCAACAGCCTGATCCTGTGCGGGGGCGGGACGCTGCTCACGGTGGTGTGCGCGGCGCTGGCCGCGTATCCGCTGTCGCGGTTCCGCTCGCGACTGAACCGTCCCTTCCTCCTGACGATCCTCTTCGCGACGTGCCTGCCGATCACGGCGATCATGGTCCCGGTGTACGCGTTGTTCGTACGGGTGAACCTCATCGACACCGTGCAGGGCACGATCTTCTTCTTCGCCGCGTCCCAACTCCCCTTCGCCATCTGGCTGATGAAGAACTTCATGGACGGCGTACCGAAGGAACTGGAGGAGGCGGCGTGGACGGACGGGGCGTCGTCGCTCCAGTCCCTGGTACGGATCGTGCTGCCGCTGATGGGGCCGGGGGTGGCGGTGGTGACGGTCTTCTCGTTCGTGATGATGTGGGGGAACTTCTTCGTCCCGTTCATGCTCCTGCTGACACCGGACCAGATGCCGGCGTCCGTGAGCATCAACGACTTCTTCGGAAA
Source organism: Streptomyces olivochromogenes (assembly GCF_001514115.1). Classification (GTDB taxonomy): domain Bacteria; phylum Actinomycetota; class Actinomycetes; order Streptomycetales; family Streptomycetaceae; genus Streptomyces; species Streptomyces olivochromogenes. The sequence continues at coordinate 573,609 of NZ_KQ948455.1, read as the reverse complement.
TCGGGGAACGGTGGTCTACGGACAGCTGGCCGCGTTCTCGGTCATCTACTCGACGCCGGTGATCCTGCTGTACGTACTGGTGGCCAGGCGATTGGGCGGGGGGTTCGCTCTGGGCGGCGCGGTCAAGGGGTGAGGGCCGGGCCCCTCCGCCCCGCCGAGGCGGACCTACATCTGCTCCAGCTCCAGCACTCCCACCGTCTGCCCCCCGCTCGTCTCTCCGGTCAGTTTGAATCCCAGCCCGAGGTAGAAGCCCTCCGGGCCGGTCTCGCCGGGGTGCCAGGTGACCGTGAGGCGGGTGCCGCCACGGCGCCTGATCTCGGCGGCCACGGCCTCGACCGCGAAGCGGCCGTATCCCCTGCCCTGTTCCCCGGCCGCGATGTTCAGACGCCACAGCCCGGAGCGGAGGTCGGTGCGCGCCTCGCCTCCGTCCCAGTTGATGTCGAAGAAGGCCATCAGAAACCCGACGGTCCGCTCCCCGTCCATGATGAGGCGGGGCCAGGCGACACCGGGATGCACATACGCCTCGGCCAGCGACTTCACGACGGGCGCGACCAGGTGCTCCTGATCGGGGCGGACCTTCAGTCCTATCGCGGTGTCGAAATTGCCGGGGGTGATCTTCTCAAGGCGCAGTGCAATCGTCATGTCCTCACCCTAGGTGACCGACTCAACCGATTTTTCGACGCACCCTGAGGGGCGCGGGGAACCGCGCGACCAGCCACCACCCGCCCGCAGACCGAATCCCGGCCCCGAAACCCTGGGAGGATCGGACGGGAAGGGGCAGTGAGGGCAGAGCCGTATGTTCGTACGATCCGTGATTGTGTCCGAACAGACCGTAGTCACCACCGCCCCGGCCCCATATTTTGTGCGCGTGCAGCGACCGCAGGCCCATCAGCCCACCCCGCCCTTCAACGCTCCGGCCGCCCGCAGACTGCGGGCTGCACTCGGCATGGGCCCCGAGCACGTCGCGTACGGGATGAGAGCCTCGTACGGGCTGCCTTACGTCACCCCCGACCTCGTCCTGGCCTGGGAGAGAGGCACGACCACCCCCAGTGGGCCCGAACTCACCGCGCTCGCGGGCGTGTTGTGGTGTTCGGCCGGTGAACTCATCGGCGCGCCAAGGACGTTGCGCGAGCACCGCGTGTCACGCGGGCTGGCCCAGGAGGACATCGCCCGTACCGTCGGCCTCGAACTCCTCGCCTACCAGCGGATGGAGGAGGCCGACGAGTGGCGCGGCAACGACCGGCAGTCGGTCGCCCTCGCCGACATCCTCGAACTGTCGCTGCGGGACTTCATCACCGTCACGGGACGCGACGGCAAGCTGGCCGAGCTGTTGCGCAGCGCGGTGACCACGCGCTGGCAGGCGTACGTCCGTCCGGTCGGGAAGATGATCCCGCTGGACCGGCGCCTCCTGGAGGACGTCCTCCAGGAGATGCACACGGAGTACCAGGGGCAGATGGTGGTCACGCTCAGCTGGAGCGGCGGATCGGCCGCCGCCGACGCCGACGACTCCGGCCGCGACTTCCTCGACCGGATCGTCGATCACTTCTGGGCGATGCTCCAGAGAACCACGTACTGAGTCCGCTCGAACCGAGTTCGTACGACCCAAGGCCGTACGACCCGGCCCGTACGACCCGGCCCGTAGGACCTAGAAGACCGACTCCGCCTCGTCCATCCGGTCCTTCGGCACCGTCTTCAGCTCCGTGACCGCCTCCGCCAGCGGCACCATCAGCACCTCCGTCCCGCGCAGCGCCGTCATCCGCCCGAAGTCACCCCGGTGCGCCGCCTCCACCGCGTGCCAGCCGAACCGCGTGGCGAGCACCCGGTCGTACGCGGTCGGAGTGCCGCCCCGCTGCACATGGCCGAGGATGACCGGCTTGGCCTCCTTGCCGAGGCGCCGCTCCAGCTCGTACGCCAGCGCCGTACCGATGCCCTGGAAGCGCTCGTGGCCGAACTGGTCGATGGCACCGTGGCCGTAGTCCATGGTGCCCTCGACGGGGTGGGCGCCCTCGGCGACGCAGATGACCGCGAACTTCTTGCCGCGGGCGAAGCGCTCCTCGACCATCGCCATCACGTCGGACGGGTCGAAGGGACGCTCGGGCAGGCAGATGCCGTGGGCGCCGGCCGCCATGCCGGACTCCAGGGCGATCCAGCCCGCGTGCCGGCCCATGACCTCGACGACCATCACGCGCTGGTGGGACTCGGCCGTGGTCTTCAGGCGGTCCATGGCCTCCGTGGCCACACCCACCGCCGTGTCGAAGCCGAAGGTGCGGTCGGTCGACGAGATGTCGTTGTCGATCGTCTTGGGGACACCGACCACCGGCAGCCCCGCGTCCGACAGCATCCGGGCGGCCGTCAGCGTGCCCTCGCCGCCGATCGGGATCAGCACGTCGATGCCGAACTCGCGGGCCATGTCCTGCGCGTTCTCGCAGGCCTCGCGGAGCCGGTCGCGCTGCAGTCGCGAAGAGCCGAGAATCGTGCCGCCACGGGCGAGGATGCCGCTGACCGCGTTGAGGTCGAGGGTGCGGTAGCGGCCGTCGAGCAAGCCCGCGTAGCCGTCCTCGAAGCCGATGACCTCGTCCCCGAAATTGGTGACCGCTCGGTGCACGACCGACCGGATCACGGCGTTCAGGCCCGGGCAGTCGCCGCCTGCGGTGAGAACTCCGATACGCATCGTGCTGTGTCTCCTGCTCGCTGCTGGTACGTGTGAGCCAGTCCGATTGTTCCACGAGACGAAGGGCACCGACGATTCCCTCCTTCCCACCAGGACCTTTGTCCTGGCGGGCGCCTTAGCTACCCTCAGAGGTATTGTCAAGAGGGTTCCGCTCACCCCAGTGGGCCATTTTTCCGAGCCCCGAAACCACCCAGCGCCGCAACGGATGGAGAGCACGCGTGACCCGCAGCGTCTACGTGACCGGGATCGACCGCGGCGACGGCCGCCAGGTCGTCGAGCTGGGGGTCATGGAGCTCCTGACTCGCCAGGTCGACCGGGTGGGCGTCTTCCGTCCACTCGTCCACGACGGCCCGGACCGGCTCTTCGAGCTGCTGCGCGCCCGCTACCGGCTGACCCAGGACCCGGCGAGCGTGTACGGCATGGACTACCACGAGGCGTCCACGCTCCAGGCCGAGCAGGGCGCGGACGAGCTGGTCTCCTCCCTCGTCGACCGGTTCCACCTCGTCGCCCGCGACTACGAGGTCGTCCTCGTCCTGGGCACCGACTTCGCCGACACCCAGTTCCCGGACGAGCTGGCGCTGAACGCGCGGCTCGCGAACGAGTTCGGCGCCTCCGTGATCCCCGTGGTCGGCGGACGCGGGCAGACCGCCGAGTCCGTGCGCGCCGAGACCCGCAACGCCTACCGCGCGTACGACGGTCTGGGCTGTGACGTCCTCGCCATGGTCGTGAACCGGGTGGCCCCGGCCGACCGCGCCGAGATCAGCGAGCGGATCGACCACCGTCTGCCCATCCCCTGCTACGTCCTGCCCGACGAGCCCGCCCTCTCCGCGCCCACCGTCGCGCAGATCACCCACGCCCTCGGCGGCAAGGTGCTCCTCGGCGACGACGCGGGCCTCGCCCGGGACGCGCTCGACTTCGTCTTCGGCGGCGCCATGCTGCCGAACTTCCTGAACGCCCTGACCCCGGGATGCCTCGTGGTCACCCCGGGCGATCGCGCCGACCTGGTCGTCGGCTCGCTCGCCGCGCACAGCGCCGGCACCCCGCCCATAGCCGGCGTGCTCCTCACCCTGAACGAGCGGCCCAGCGACGAGGTCCTCACCCTCGCCGCCCGCCTCGCCCCCGGCACCCCGGTGATCTCGGTGGCCGGCAACTCCTTCCCCACCGCGGCCGAACTCTTCTCCCTGGAGGGGAAGTTGAACGCCGCCACCCCTCGCAAGGCGGAGACCGCCCTCGGTCTCTTCGAGCGGTACGTCGACACCAGCGATCTCCTCAGGCGCGTCTCCGCGCCGAGCAGCGACCGCCTCACCCCGATGATGTTCGAGCACAAGCTCCTCGAACAGGCCCGCTCCGACAAGCGCCGCGTCGTGCTCCCCGAAGGCACCGAGGCCCGCGTCCTGCACGCCGCGGAGGTGCTGCTGCGCCGGGGCGTGTGCGACCTGACACTGCTCGGTCCGGTCGACCAGATCCGCAAGAAGGCCGCCGACCTCGGCATCGACCTCGGCGGCAGCCAGCTGATCGACCCGGTCACCTCCGAGCTGCGCGAGCGCTTCGCCGAGAAGTACGCCGCCCTGCGCGCCCACAAGGGCGTCTCCGTCGAGCTGGCCTACGACGTCGTCGCCGACGTGAACTACTTCGGGACTCTGATGGTGCAGGAGGGGCTCGCCGACGGCATGGTCTCCGGCTCCGTGCACTCCACCGCCGCGACCATCCGACCCGCCTTCGAGATCATCAAGACCAAGCCGGACACCAAGATCGTCTCGTCCGTCTTCTTCATGTGCCTCGCCGACAAGGTCCTCGTCTACGGCGACTGCGCGGTGAACCCCGACCCGAACGCCGAGCAGCTCTGCGACATCGCCATCCAGTCGGCCGTCACGGCCGAACAGTTCGGCGTCGAGCCCCGGATCGCGATGCTGTCGTACTCGACGGGCACGTCCGGGTCGGGCGCCGACGTCGACAAGGTGCGCGAGGCCACCGACCTGGTGCGGCTGCGCCGCGACGACCTGAAGATCGAGGGGCCGATCCAGTACGACGCGGCGGTCGAGCCGACCGTCGCGGCGACCAAGCTGCCGGACTCGGAGGTCGCCGGGCAGGCGTCCGTGCTGATCTTCCCCGACCTGAACACCGGCAACAACACCTACAAGGCCGTACAGCGCTCGGCCGGCGCGATCGCCGTCGGCCCGGTGCTGCAGGGCCTGCGCAAGCCCGTCAACGACCTGTCCCGCGGGGCGCTGGTACAGGACATTGTCAACACGGTCGTGATCACGGCGATCCAGGCCCAGACTTCGAGCAAGGCATGACCACCACCATCCTCGACCCAGAAGGCACCCCCGCAGTGACCGCCACCCGCGTCCTCGTCCTCAACTCCGGCTCCTCGTCGGTGAAGTACCAGCTGCTCGACATGCGCGACAGCAGCCGCCTCGCCATGGGCCTCGTCGAGCGCATCGGCGAGAGCACCTCCCGGCTCAAGCACACGGCGCTCACCACGGGCGAGACCCGCGAGACGATCGGCCCCATCGCCGACCACGCCGCCGCGCTCAAGGCCGTCGCCGATGAGCTGGCCAAGGACGGCCTCGGCCTGGACTCCCCCGAGCTGGCCGCGATCGGCCACCGGGTGGTGCACGGCGGGCAGCGGTTCACCGCGCCCACGGTCATAGACGAGGCCGTGCTCGACGAGATCGAGCGGCTGATCCCGGTCGCCCCGCTGCACAACCCGGCGAACCTGATCGGTATCCGTACGGCCCAGGCGCTGCGCCCCGACCTGCCCCAGGTCGCCGTCTTCGACACCGCCTTCCACACCACGATGCCGGAGTCGGCGGCGCGCTACGCGATCGACGTGGCGACCGCCGACGAGTACCGCATCCGGCGCTACGGCTTCCACGGCACCTCGCACGCGTATGTGTCCCGGGCGACGGCCGAGCTCCTGGGCAGGGCCCCCGAGGACGTGAACGTCATCGTGCTGCACCTGGGCAACGGCGCGTCCGCCTCCGCCGTACGGGGCGGCCGCTGCGTGGACACCTCCATGGGGCTCACGCCGCTGGAGGGACTGGTCATGGGCACGCGGTCGGGCGACGTGGATCCCGCGGTCATCTTCCATTTGATGCGTGTTGGCGGGATGTCCACGGACGAGATCGACACTTTGCTGAACAAGAAGAGCGGCCTGATCGGTCTGTGCGGCGACAACGACATGCGGGAGATCCGTCGCCGTGTCGACGAGGGTGACGAGCAGGCGCGGCTCGCCTTCGACATCTACATCCACCGCCTGAAGAAGTACATCGGCGCCTACTACGCGGTACTGGGCCGGGTGGACGCGATCGCCTTCACCGCCGGAGTGGGCGAGAACGCCGCTCCGGTGCGCGAGGCGGCGGTGGCCGGCCTGGAGGAACTCGGCCTGGCGGTCGACGCCGACCTGAACGCGGCTCGAGGGGACGGGCCCAGACTCGTCTCCCCCGAGGGCGCACGGGTCGCGGTCGCCGTGGTGCCGACCGACGAGGAACTGGAGATCGCCACGCAGACCTACGCACTCGTGGGCGCGTCCCACGACCTCATCTGAGCGGCACACGCCACCTCGAACGGGGGGCAGGTGCCACCTCAGCTGAGCGGCAGCGCGCCCCTTTGTATCTTCCGCCAGACGGAATATTCCGTAGCGAAACAAACCGATAGGATCGCCCTATGCGCCGTTCGAAAATCGTCTGTACTCTCGGCCCCGCGGTCGACTCCCACGAGCAGCTCGTCGCGCTGATCGAAGCCGGCATGAACGTGGCCCGCTTCAACTTCAGCCACGGCACGCAGGCCGAGCACCAGAGCCGCTACGACCGGGTCCGGGCCGCCGCGGCCGAGACCGGCAAGGCCATCGGTGTCCTCGCCGACCTGCAGGGCCCGAAGATCCGTCTGGAGACCTTCGCCGAGGGACCCGTCGAGCTGGTGCGCGGTGACGAGTTCACCATCACCACCGAGGACGTGCCCGGCGACAAGCACATCTGCGGCACGACCTACAAGGGCCTGCCCGGTGACGTCTCCAAGGGCGACCCGATCCTCATCAACGACGGCAACGTCGAGCTGAAGGTCGTCGAGGTCGACGGTTCCCGCGTCAAGACGGTCGTCATCGAGGGCGGTGTGATCTCGGACCACAAGGGCATCAACCTGCCCGGCACGGCCGTGAACGTGCCGGCGCTGTCCGAGAAGGACGTCGAGGACCTGCGCTTCGCGCTGCGGATGGGCTGCGACATGGTCGCCCTGTCCTTCGTGCGTGACGCCAACGACGTGAACGACGTGCACAAGGTGATGGACGAGGAGGGCCGCCGGGTCCCCGTCATCGCCAAGGTCGAGAAGCCGCAGGCGGTCGAGAACATGGAGGCCGTCGTCGCGGCCTTCGACGCCGTCATGGTGGCCCGTGGCGACCTGGCCGTCGAGTACCCGCTCGAGAAGGTCCCGATGGTGCAGAAGCGCCTCGTGGAGCTGTGCCGCCGCAACGCCAAGCCGGTGATCGTCGCGACCCAGATGATGGAGTCGATGATCACCAACTCCCGCCCGACCCGCGCCGAGGCCTCCGACGTCGCCAACGCGATCCTCGACGGCGCCGACGCGGTCATGCTCTCGGCCGAGTCGAGTGTGGGCGCGTACCCGATCGAGACGGTCAAGACGATGTCGAAGATCGTCGTGGCGGCGGAGGAGGAGCTCCTCTCCAAGGGTCTGCAGCCCCTGGTCCCCGGCAAGAAGCCGCGCACGCAGGGTGGTTCGGTCGCCCGTGCCGCCTGCGAGATCGCCGACTTCCTCGGCGGCAAGGGCCTGGTCGCCTTCACCAAGTCCGGTGACACCGCCCGCCGGCTCTCCCGCTATCGCGCGGCCCAGCCGATCCTGGCCTTCACCACCGACGAGGGCACCCGCAACCAGCTCGCGCTGAGCTGGGGCGTCGAGTCGCACGTCGTGCCGTTCGTGAAGAGCACCGACGAGATGGTCGACCTCGTCGACCACGAGCTCCAGAAGCTCAAGCGGTTCAACGACGGCGACATCGTCGTGATGACCGCCGGCTCGCCCCCCGGCGTCCCCGGCACCACCAACATGGTCCGGGTGCACCACCTGGGCGAGAGCGGCCGCACCGCCTGACCCGCGGCCCCCGTACGCCACTGAGGGCGCCTCCTGCGACAGGGGGCGCCCTCAGTGTTCGATGATCACGGACGGTTCACGGCAACTCGCCGGCCAACCGCTGATACGCCTCGAACTCACGCCACCGCGGGTGATCCGCAAGGAGCCGGGCCAGGGCGTGCACGGGCGCGAGCAGCAGTCGGATCATCCGGAGCGCACGCATCTGCGCATGCGCCAGCTCACGCCACCGCGGGGCGAGCTCGGCTGCCTCCTCCGGGCTCATCGGCATGGCGTCCAGCGCTCGTTCGAGCACGGGTCCGGGATCGAACAGGGGGACGTCCGCACGCGGCCCCACCTCCTGCACCAGCCAGGACCTGAGCCACAGGTCGCGCAACAGCCATTCGTTGCGCTGCGTGCCGGTCGCGCGCTCGGCGGCCGCCAGCAGGGCCGTCCACGCCTCGGCGATCGACCGCCACTGCTCGTCGCTCACCCCGGCCGGGTCAGCCTGGATGCGGGCGGCGAACTGCTGGGCCGCGGCCACCCATTGGCTCACGCCCCCATGGGCGTCGTCCGTACCCGCCGCCGACCAACGACGCGCGTGCGCGTCCAGGTCGAGCCGGCCCAGGCCGTCGAAGAGGCCACTCATCAGAACATCTCCCCCGCCGCCGCGCATGCTTGCCTGCCGAGCTGCTCCGCTCCGTTCAGGACTGTGGCCCGGCCCCTCCGCGTGAGCGGAGGAACCGGGCCACAGTCCTGTGCGGCTCCCGAACGGGTCTTGGTCGTGACCGGCCGTCAGCCGGTCACGTACTGGTGCAGCCCGGGGATGGTCAGTGTTCCGCCGAACTGGCCGGCCTGTACGACCTTCACCTTGGTGAAGTAGATCAGCGGAATGTTCAGCGGCGGCGGGTTGTCCGGGCTGAACGTGATCGGGATCAGGCCGAGCAGGTTGCCGGAGATGCTCTCGGTGTACATCACCGTCTTGCCGTTACGGATGGTGGACGTCGTACCGCTGCCGGCCTGGACGTGGTACGTCTTGCCGGACTGCGTGTCGTTCACCGTCTGGTGCAGGTCGCCGATGTCGGTGCCGTCGGAGATGACGTACTTCAGGACCTTCTTGACGGTGCCGTTGGCGGTCTTCACCTTCACGATGCCCTGGTAGTCCGCGCCCTTGAGGAGCAGCGAACTGGCGTTCAGGTACCAGGGGTCGTCGGGCAGGGTCACCGGGTTGTCGACGCCGCCCTCGGCGTCGGTGGCGACCGGGCAGTTGGCCGCGTCGGTGGTGGAGCTCGCGGAAGGGCTGGGGGACGTGACCGCGTCGGTCGCGTCCTTGACCGCCTTGGTGGTGTCCTCGGCCGCCTTGGTCGCCGTGTCGGTCGTGTCCTTCACGGTGTTCTTGACCGTGTCGGCCACCTTGCCGGTGGTGTCCTTGAGCGTGTCGGACGTGGTCTTGTCGCCGGTGTCCTTGGTCGCGCTCGCCGAGGCGGACGCGGAGGCCGACGGCGTGGGGCTCGCGGTGGCGCTCGCCGTGGAGTCGCTGCCGCCGGTGAGGATGCCCGTGATCGCGTCGCCGATGGTGCCCAGCAGGTCGCCCCCGCTGCTCGCGGACGCCGACGGGGTCGCCGTCGAAGTACTGCCACCGCCACCGCTCTGCGCCGACTTGCTCGCGGACGGCGTCGGCGTGGACCCGGCCTTGTCGTCGGAACCTGAATCCGACGAAGAGGTCTTGTCCGGGGACGAGGACGTGCTGGCCGAGGGGGTCGGCTCAGGCTTGTCGGCGGACGCGGAGGCGCTCGCCGAGGAAGAGGAGGAGGCCGAAGCGGACGGAGTCGGGCTGGCCGACGTGTCCTTGCCGTCCACGGCCTCGACGCACTTCTGGTACTCGTCGGCGGTCAGGCTCTTGGCGGGCGAGTGGTCGTCGGCCCGGGCGAGTGTCGGCGTGAACCCCATCCCCATGAGGACCGCGGTCGGCATCGCCGCGATGGCGACGGCCTTGCCCGCGGGCACATGGAACCTGGTGAACAGCGGCTTCCTCGGGGCCGCGTGGCGCGGCCCGGTTCTCACCCGGGACTCGTCCACCTCGGTCCCGCGGGTCACCTCGTCAGCCGGCACTGTGCCTCCCGTTCGCCCCGTAGGCGGAGCTCATTCCTGACAGGTCCTTCGGCTCGCGCGACTCGTCGGCGACCGCGGGACCCGCGCTGTCCGCACCGTGCTCGATGCCCGTGGACTCCGGGCTCTGCGGCAGGTGGGTGTTCGGGGTGTTCGGGGTGGTGTCGGGGGCGCCCGGGGCGCCGCCCTCGCTCTTCTGCACCGGCACGCGCTGCTCCTCGCCGGGCTCTCCAGGAACCCAGGAGACCGCCATCGCGCCGCCGGTCATGGCGAAGAGGAAGCCGATGAGGAAGCCACCGAGGTTCGACACCGGGATGGAGACCAGCGCGAGCAGGATCGCCGCGACCCCGGCGAAGGTCCGTACGTGCTTCTGGAACCAGAGACTGATGCCCAGGACCCAGAGCAGCACGCCGATGATCAGGGAGCCGGCGCCGGCGGTGGTGGACATCGCCAGCGTCAGGTGGCCGATCTGGAGGTTCGCATACGGGAAGTAGGCGATGGGGAAGCCGCCGAGCAGGATGAACAAGCCGGCCCAGAACGGGCGATCGCCCCTCCAGGTACGGAAGTTCCGCCGGAAGACTTGGAGATAGTGCTCGCTCTGCCCGGGTGACTCGGCGCTCATGGAAACGGCTCCCTGGAACGGCTTTACTGTGAGACGTACGCGCTTGAGAAGTTCACGTACTGCGGGAAAAAGTGGGGCGGGCGAGGCAGCTGCCGGCTCCCCCGCCCGCCCCTGGAGTGCCTAGTAGCACTCCTTGACGCCCTTGGACAGCGACATCTTCAGGCCGCTGAGCTTGAACGTACCGGCGGTGGTCGCCCACGCCGTCTGCTTCACATCGGTCAGGTCGGCCGAGTCGGCCTGCTGGGCGAATCCGTACGGGTTCGCCTGGTCGCCCTTGGCGATGCCCGGACCCTTGCTCGCGTCCTTTGCCGCAACACCGATGTCGATGTTGTGGAACACCGCGTCAGCCTGCAGGTCCTCGACGTCGATGTACAGGTTCTCGGCCTGGACCGGAGTGCCACCGCCGCCCGCCTTCAGGACCAGACTGACCGATCCGAGCAGCGGGATGTTCGGGGTAACCACGGACTGGCACATGTTGGTGATCGACGCGGACTTGAACGCCGAGACCGCGACGGGGTGAGCCGTCTTCTGACCGTCGAGGGTGTACCCCGAGTCGATGGCTCCGTACTGCGAGAAGCCTTCTCCGTGGAGCGAGTCCGCCGTCACCTTGAACGACTGACCCGACACACTGAACGATGCGGCGAGAGCGCCCTGCGCGAGGGCGACACCTATCGCTGCCGTGGCGGCCACGCTGGGCACCATCACGACCGCGAACCGCTTCCATCTGGTCCCGCCACGCACCTGGGACTCCATATTTCCTCCTTCTCGGACGTACATCTCCTGGCCCTGACTGCCCCATGTCGGCGGCTCAGCCGGGCAGGGATGGGAGAAGTGCTACGTCCTCGGGAAGGAGAGCGCCCGTACTCGTCGAACGTGCGCTCGACATCACCGGCGATCACCCCCGAGCGACAACCACTGGTCGCGCCTGACACACATCACGCACAACCTGCTGGACAGGCTCCGCCTGACAGCAGAGACCCCCCTGTCCAAGGGCCGGCGCCACTGCCGCCGCCCCTACTCGGTGGGGACCCAGAAAACCCCTTGACCCGATTGGCTGTCGGGGTAGGGGGAATGGACCGAGCGTCGCCGATCGTGGTGCATTCTGGCCGCCCGCACAAGGGGGTTCGTTACTGGCTAGTAACGGCCGGATAACCGAACAACGACCCGGCGGTATCGGTCGGCAACTCTGGGTGGCACCAAGGGGGACACCAAAACAGTTGATCCACGGACAGAATCCGACAGATCAACGCCCCTGACTTACTCCCAGTAACAGCGGCCGCGTTTACCAAGTTTTGGTAAAGCGCGGCCACCTGCCGCTCTCTCGGCAAATCTTTCACCTGGGCATCACAGGCCCCGGCGTTTAGGAACAGGTCAGCACACCGGGCGGAGCCCGGTCCGGGAGCCGATCAGAACAGCGCCCGCGCCAGCGCCCGGCGCGCCGCGATCACCCGCGGATCGTCGCCGCCCACGACCTCGAAGAGCTCCAACAGCCTCAGCCGTGCGGCATCCCGGTCGTCGCCCGCCGTGCGCTGCACCGTGTCGATGAGCCGCCCGAACGCGTCTTCGACGTGCCCGCCCACCAGGTCGAGGTCCGCGGCCGCGATCTGCGCCGGCACGTCCTTGGGCTTCTCGGCGGCGTCCTTGCGCACCTGGAGCGGGTCGGCACCCTGCACGCGCTGCAGCAACTCGGCCTGCGCGAGGCCGAGCTTGGCCTCCGTGTTGCCCGGGTCGTCGCTCAGCACGTTCTTGTACGCCTGCACGGCGCCGCCGAAGTCACCCGCGTCCAAGGCCTGTACAGCGGCCTCCAGGAGCGCGTCGTAGGGCCCTGCCGGCACCTCGTGCACCTCCGGGGCGCTGCCGGGCTCGCCGTCGGGGTCGACCGTCAGGCCGGTCAGGCCGAAGCGCTGCTCGGCGACCTCGACGAGCTGGTCGAGGGTCCCGCGGATCTGCGCCTCTGCGGCCGCACCCTGGAAGAGCGGCAGTGCCTGCCCCGCCACGACGGCGAACACGGCCGGGATTCCCTGGATCCCGAACTGCTGCATCAACATCTGGTTGGCGTCGACGTCGACCTTGGCGAGGACGAACCGTCCGTTGTACTCGACGGCGAGCCGTTCGAGCACCGGGCTCAACTGCTTGCAGGGCTCGCACCACTCGGCCCAGAAGTCGATGACGACCGGAACCTCGGTGGACCGCTGAAGGACATCGCGCTCGAATCCCGCCTCGTCGACATCGATGACGAGGCCGGCGGGAGACACGGCCCCGCCTCCGCCGCCCTGCCTGGCCGCTTCGGCGCGCGCCTGCTCCGCCTTCGCCTTGGCCTCCTGGGCCGCCTTCACCGCGGCGAGGTCGACGACTCCGCTCATGGACATGTTCCGTGGCTGCATGAGTACATCCTCCCCCTTCCTCGCGCACGTGTGAAAAGCGTTGTGAAAGCCGGGCCGCTTTACGACGCGACCCGACTCGATCCGTGCTGTCGGGCGCCGGGTCCCCACCTGGCGCCCATGGTTGTCGCCCGTCCACGAGTCACTGTGTACGAGCTTTCGCTACGGCTCGTAGCGTAACTGTCCCGCGACCCCCCTGTCCGCCATACCGCGGTGATCTCCCTCACGACTTCACACAACCGCCTGATTTGGTCGGCCGGAGCGGCGGATAAGGTCCTGACATGCAGAGTCGCGCCACCACCCCCCGCACGGGACGCCCGCGCAGCGCTGCCGCGGACGCCGCGATCCTGCAGGCGACGCGGGCGGCGCTGGTCGAACTGGGCTGGTCCAAGCTGACGTTGGGGGACGTGGCGACCCGGGCCGGGGTCGCCAAGACGACCCTCTACCGTCGCTGGGCGGGCAAGAACGAGCTCGTGGTCGACGCGGTGGCCGTCCTCTTCGACGAACTGGAACTTCCCGACCGCGGGAGCCTCGCCGCCGACATCGAGGGCGTGGTGCTTCAGTTCGCGGCGCTCCTGAACCGGCCCGAGACCGCGACGGCCCTGATGGCGGTGGTGGCCGAGTCGACCCGTGACGAGCCGCTGCGCGAGCGCATCCGCACGTCCATCGTCGACCGGCAGAAGCGGCTCGTCGTGGAGGGGCGGGCCCGGGCCACCGCGCGCGGCGAACTCCCTCCGGAGTCCGACCCCGAGGCCGCCGCGCGTACGGCGGACCTCATCTTCGACGTGGTCGCGGGGGCGGTGGTGCATCGCACTCTCGTCAGCGGGGAGCCCGCGGACGAGGAGTGGGTCCGCGCGTTCACCCAGGTCCTCCTCCTGGGCCTGACAGGCACACCTCCCGCCCCCTGAACAGCCGAGGCTCCCAGGCGCACGGCGAACTGCGCGAACGACGAATCGGGCGGACGCGGGATCCGCCTAGGGACGCGGGGAACTGCGCGCCCAGCCCCCACACACCCGCGGACAAAGAAGGACGCCCGGGGTCCGGGGCGCAGCCCCGACTCAAGGGGCGCGGGGAACTGCGCGCCCAGCCCCCACACACCCGCGGACAAAGAAGGACGCCCGGGATCCGGGGCGCAGCCCCGACTCGAGGGGCGCGGGGAACTGCGCGCCCAGCCCCCACGCACCCGCGGACAAAGAAGGACGCCCGGGGTTCGGGGCGCAGCCCCGGGGGGTCAGAAGCCCGCCGGTTCCGTGTACACCCCCCACTCGTCCCGGAGCACGTCACAGATCTCGCCGAGCGTAGCCTCGGCCCGCACCGCCTCCAGCATGGGCACGATCATGTTCGACCCGTCCCGCGCGGCGGCGAGCATCGCGTCCAGCGAGGCCCGTACGCGCGCGTCGTCGCGCCCACCCCGCCGCACTCCCAACTCCCGTACCTGCTCCCGCTCCACTTCGTGACTGACCCGCAGGATCTCCAGATCCCCGGTCACGGACCCGTGATGGACGTTCACGCCCACCACCCGCTTGTCACCCTTCTCCAACGCCCGCTGGTACTGGAACGCCGACTCGGCGATCTCCCCGGTGAACCAGCCGTCCTCGATGCCCCGCAGGATGCCGGAGGTGATGGGACCGATCGGGTGCTGCCCGTCGGGATGCGCCCGCAGTCCCCGCTCCTTGATCTGCTCGAAGATCTTCTCCGCGTCGGCCTCGATCCGGTCGGTGAGCTGCTCGACGTACCAGGAACCGCCCAGCGGGTCGGCGACGTTGGCGACGCCTGTCTCCTCCATCAGCACCTGCTGCGTCCGCAGGGCGATCTCGGCGGCCTGCTCGGACGGCAGCGCGAGCGTCTCGTCCAGCGCGTTGGTGTGGAGGGAGTTCGTGCCGCCCAGAACGGCCGCGAGCGCCTCCACCGCCGTACGGACGACGTTGTTGTACGGCTGCTGCGCCGTCAGCGAGACACCCGCGGTCTGCGTGTGGAAGCGCAGCCACTGCGCCTTGTCCGACTTCGCCCCGTACACGTCCCGCATCCACCGCGCCCAGATCCGCCGCGCGGCCCGGAACTTGGCGATCTCCTCGAAGAAGTCGAGGTGCGCGTCGAAGAAGAAGGAGAGGCCGGGGGCGAAGACGTCCACGTCGAGGCCGCGCGAGAGTCCCAGCTCGACGTAGCCGAACCCGTCCGCCAGCGTGTACGCCAGCTCCTGCGCGGCCGTGGAGCCGGCCTCCCGGATGTGGTAGCCGGAGACGGACAGCGGCTTGTACGCGGGGATCTTCGCGGCGCAGTGCTCCATCAGGTCGCCGATGAGGCGCAGGTGCGGCTCGGGCTGGAAGAGCCACTCCTTCTGGGCGATGTACTCCTTGAAGATGTCGGTCTGGAGGGTGCCGTTCAGGACGGCCGGGTCGATCCCCTGCCGTTCCGCCGCGACCAGGTACATGCAGAAGACGGGTACGGCCGGTCCGCTGATCGTCATCGACGTCGTGACGTCACCCAGCGGGATGTCCTTGAACAGGACCTCCATGTCGGCCGCCGAGTCGATCGCGACCCCGCAGTGCCCGACCTCGCCGAGGGAGCGCGGATCGTCGGAGTCGCGTCCCATGAGCGTCGGCATGTCGAAGGCGACCGACAGTCCGCCGCCGCCCGCGGCGAGGATCATCTTGTAGCGCTCGTTCGTCTGCTCCGCGTTCCCGAACCCGGCGAACTGGCGGATCGTCCACGTACGCCCTCGGTAGCCGGTCGGGTACAGCCCGCGGGTGAAGGGGTACTCACCGGGCCAGCCGATCCGCTCGAAGCCGTCGTACTCGTCCCCCGGCCGTGGCCCGTACACCGGCTCCACGGGATCGCCGGAGAGCGTGGTGAAGTCGGCCTCACGCTTGCGCGAGGTGTCGTACCGGGCCTGCCAGCGTCGGCGGCCCTCTTCGATGGCGTCAGCGTCCATGCTTCGAATTTACTAGGACGTCCTACTAAATGTCGATGGCAAACCGCCACGGACCACTCCCGTGGCGGTAAGAGTTACGCCTTGACGACCGCCGGAGAGTCCTCCGCGACCTTCGACTCCAGCTCCTGGGTGATCTTCCGCTCCACGAAGAACGCGGCCGTCGGAATGGTCCCCGCGAGCAGCACCCACAGCTGCTTGCCCACCGGCCACTTCGCCTTGGAGCCCAGGTCGAAGGCGAATACCAGGTAGACGACGTAGAGCCAGCCGTGCGCGATGGCGACGACGCGGGTGAAGTCCACGGCACCGTTCATGTCGAGCACGTACTTGGCGATCACACCGAGGGTCAGCAGGACCAGCAGCACACCGGTGACGTAGGCCATCACGCGGTAGCGGGTCAGCACGCTCTTCTTCATG
The DNA here is from genome assembly GCF_001514115.1 of Streptomyces olivochromogenes. GTDB lineage: Bacteria > Actinomycetota > Actinomycetes > Streptomycetales > Streptomycetaceae > Streptomyces > Streptomyces olivochromogenes. The sequence continues at coordinate 557,401 of NZ_KQ948455.1, read as the reverse complement.
GGGATGAGCGTAACGACCCCATTTGCGCGATCTACGAGCACCCCCGCCCCGACGCGCCTCTTTTCTCTGTTCCTCGTCTATCGCTCGTCTATTGCTCGTCGAAGTCGCTCGCGGCGATGCGCAGGGGCCGCAGCATCGCGAAGATCTCCGCGCACTCCTCGGAGTCGTAGGCCCCGAGCCCGAAGTCCATCGCCATCAGGTCGCGGGTCGCCGCGTCGCAGACCTCACGCCCCTTCTCGGTGATGGAGGCGAGCGTGCCGCGCCCGTCGTTGGGGTTGGGCCGCTTGTCGACGAGCCCGGACTTCACCAGCCGGTCCACGGTGTTCGTGACGGAGGTCGGGTGCACCATGAGGCGCTCGCCGATCTTGGACATCGTGAGCTCGCCGGCCTTGGAGAAGGTGAGCAGGACCAGTGCCTCGTAGCGCGCGAAGGTGAGTCCGTACGGCTTGACGACCGCGTCGACCTCGGCGAGCAGGATCTGGTGCGCGCGCATGATCGAGGTGATCGCGGCCATGGACGGCACGGATCCCCAGCGCTGTTTCCAGAGTTCGTCGGCGCGGGCGATGGGATCGAAGGCAAGGCTGAGCGGCTTCGGCACGGCATAAGACCTTACCCGCCGGTCATATGCTGGTCAGCCCCGTCTCGCCTTTCGGTCCCGGGCCCCTCTGCGACGGGGGTCGCGGACCCCTCCGTACGCCGCGCCTCCACCGCCAGCAGTACGCAGCAGACGGTGCCGAGCACCCCCGCGCCCACGACGGTCGCCCGCACTCCGGCGAACTCGGCCGCCACCCCCGACAGCGCCATCCCCACCCCCTGGACGGTCATCAGACCGGCGGTGTTCAGCGTCATCGCCCGCCCTCGCAGTTCCTCGGGCACGGCCCGCACGAACCACTGGTCCAGGCCGAGCGAGTACGCGGATCCGGTGCCCGCGAGCAGCAGCAGGGCCAGCGACCAGCCGAGGTCCGGCCGCAGGACGTAGCCGACGTACGGCAGCAGGGTGACGCAGACGAGCGGGAGGGCGATCCGGGTGCGGGTCGCGGGCCGCAGCCTCGAACCCGCGTACAGCTCCCCCGCGATCGTGCCGACCGGCAGGGCGCACATCAGCAGGCCGAGCCCGGCCGATCCGACGCCGAGCCCGTCGGCGTAGGGCGCGGCCAGCGCCTCCGGCGCGACGGCGAACATCGGCGGCACCCAGAACAGCAGGAGCAGGGCCCGTACGCGCCGGTCGGCGAGGATCCGGCGGGTTCCGCGGAGCGAGTCCCGTACCAGCGCGCCTTCGTGACGGGCCCGCGCGGGCCGACGCCGGGTGCCGAAACGCAGCAGCGCGGCGGAGGTCAGGAAGGTGCACACCGTGATGAGGAGCGCGCCGCGCGGTGACACGACGGTGAGCAGCACGCCGCCGAGCCCGAACCCGGCGAGCAGCGCGCCCTGCGAGACGATCCGCAGCAGGGAGCGGCCCAGCACGAACAGGTCGCCGTCGCCGAGGACGTCGGTCAGGGTCGCCGTCCGCGCCCCCTGGAAGAGCGGTGAGACGACGGCGAGCGCGCAGCGCATGGCCAGCAGTACGGCGATGGGCGCGCCCGGCACCACCATGACGGCCACGCAGCCCGCGCACACCAGGTCGCACACCACGAGGACCCGGCGGGCCGGGAAGCGGTCCGCGGCGCCGGCGAGGAGGGTGCCGCCGACGAGGTACGGGAGGAAGCCGAGCGCGAACGTCAGGGCGCTCATCAGGGGCGAGCCCGTCAGGTCGTAGACCAGGACGGACAGGGCGAGCTCGCTGACCACGAGTCCGAGCAGCGAGAACGCGTGGGCGGCGAAGACGGCGCGGAACTCCCGTACGGCGAAGACTCGGCCGTAGCCCGTGGCTTCGGGCGCGTTCGGTGGGGTGGTCGATGGGGCGTCCTCCGGGGTGGTCGGTGGGTCGGGCAGCGTCGTTGTGGCCTTCGTCTCCGCCATCTCTGCTTCCGGCATGGGCAACAGCGTGCTCACCCGCCGGACCGGGTCGTAGAGTTTCGGCTCCAGCCGAATCTTCAGCTCGAATCTTCAGCTCGAACCTTCAGGCCCGATCTTCAGGGGGTGCCGTTCCTTGCCTTCCCTTCTGCACTTCGGGGAAGACGACCTCCTCAACTGCCGTTTCGCGGTGTCGCCCCTGTGGGAGACGCAGGAGGCGGTCCGCACGCTCAACCGTCCCGCGCGGCACGGCTACCACGCGCACTGGCTGCGCCGTATCCGCGCGGCCGCCGCCGGACTCGACCTCGCACCGCTGTGGCTGCTGATGCCGCAGCGCGGCTACTGCCCCGACTGGCTCTGCCCGCCCCCGATCGGTCCTGCGGCCACCTTCGAGGACGAGATCGCGGCGGTCCGCGCGGCCGACCCCGAGGCGGCCCACGAGGAGGCCGCGAGGTCACTGGCGGACACTCCGGGCGCCCTCCAATCGTCCCGGGGCCGGTCGCTGCTGAAGGACCCGACGCGCATGGTCCAGGAGCTGGCCGACCTGATGGAGACGGCCTGGCACGCGCTCGTCGAGCCGGACTGGCCACGGCTGCGCGCCCTGCTGGAGGCGGACATCGCGTTCCACTCGCGGCGGCTCGCGGAGGTCGGCCTGGGCGGGCTGCTGCCGGAGATCGACCGTCGGTTCGGCTGGCGCTCCCACACGCTGACCATCGAGTGGAAGGGCCGGCACGAGCGGGACCTCGCGGGCCAGGGCCTGGTTCTGGTGCCCAGTGTCTTCCTCTGGCCGGAGGTGGTCAGTTCCTTCGAGCCCCCCTGGCAGCCCACGCTCGCCTACCCCGCCCGCGGCATCGGCGGCCTGTGGGCCGAACCGACGGACCACACCCCCGACGCCCTCGTGCGACTCCTGGGACGTGGCAGGGCCACCGTCCTCACGGCCCTGGACGAACCCACCACCACGACAGCCCTCGCCCACCGCCTCCGGCTCGCCCCGTCGTCCGTCTCCGCCCACCTCACGGTCCTGCGCGCCGGAGGCCTGCTCACCTCACGCCGCTACGGCCACCAGGTCCTGTACGAACGCACCCCCCTGGGGATGGCGCTGGCGTCGGGTACGGAGAGATAGCCCGCCCCGCGTCGCCCCGGTCAGCCGCGCGCGGTGCGGCGCAGGTGGTGGCGGATGGCTCGCTGGGCGACCGGGCCGAGGGTGTCGACGGCGGCGACCAGTGCGGCCAGTTGTTCCAGGGCGTCGAGGGCGGCCCGGGAACCCTCGGGGTCGACCCCCTCGTACAGCTCGATGCCGACGAAGGACGCGGCGACGGCACGCGCCAGCCCGGCCGGATCCGCGAACTCGCCGAACGGGGTCGGCGCGAGGACCCGGACCAGGACCCGCTCGATCTCGGTGATCCACAGATCCAGCCCCGCCGAGGTCGCGGGCGCCAGACGCGCGTCCGTCTGCGCCCCGGCGAGGAGCTGCCCCAGGACGGCGACATGCCCCTGGGCCCGCTCCACCTCGTGCATCTCCCGCCCGAACGCCAGGAGTTCCGCCAGCGACCCGACCTCGGCGAGCCTCTCCCGGTAGTGCGCGACCCGTTGCTCAGCTCCGTACCGGACCGCGGCCGACAGCAACTCGTCCACAGACCCGAAGTGGTAGAAGACGAGGGCCTGGTTGACTCCGGCGGTCGCCGCGATCGTACGGGCCGAGGTCTTCGCGATCCCCTGCTCGGTGAGCGTCCGCAGGGCACCCTCCAGCAGTTTCGCCCGGGTCGCCGCACTCACGCGCGCGCCTCCTCGCGGACGGGCCGCAGCCCGGGCCGCACCCCGCGGGTACGGACGTCGGTGTACGTCGCCCTGAAGCTGCCCTCGTAACCGAAGAGCGGGCCGAAGTGGCGGTTCACGACCCGGACCTGGATGTGGAAGCGACCCGTGGAGTCGTCGAAGGACTCGCGCACCTCCGCGTCGGCGCCGATGAGTTCGGGGACGCCGACGTCCACCGGGCCCTCCCGGAAGCGGTGTTCGCCGGAGCGGATCAGCAGGGAACCGTCGGGCTCGGCGCGCAGGTGCAGGTCGCTGGCGAGGTGCTGATGCGTGCCGAGGTAGTCGAGGACGCGGTCGCCCTTGGGGCTCAGCACCATCTGGGCGTCGAAGCGGCGGGAGCGGCCGGGCAGGTCGAAGGTGCGCACGAAGCTCACCGTCTCACGGCCGAAGGTGTCGGCGTAGGGCACATTCTCGATCATGAAGGGGACGTTCCGGCCCGCACGCGGGACGAGGATGTTGCGGGTGCCGCCGAGGGCCAGGAACGGCTTCACGAAGCCCCTCCCGTGCCAGACGCGGTCCATGACGCCGTGGCCGGTGCACGCCTCGCCGCCGGCCAGGCCCACGGAGAAGCGTCGCCGCAGCTCGGGGTGGAGGCGGTCGAAGTCGGCGCCCATCGCGGTGCGGAAGATGGAGGGGGTCACCGCTGCTCCAGGGTGGCCAGGACGCGCGGCGCACGGGCCTGCGCGATCGGGGTGCGCAGGCAGCGGCGGGCGGCCGGGGTGCCGGGCAGCGGGGGCGCGAGGAGCGCCAGGAGGGCGGCGACGACGGCCAGTACGGGGGTCGAGTAGAGAGCGAGCGGCGCCAGCGGGCCCGCCGCGTCCACGAGCGCGCCGTACACCGTGCCCGAGCAGGCGGCCAGCAGGACGAAGCCGCGCACGGCGCACTCGGCGAGCCAGTGGCGCAGTGCCCGCTCCGGTGTGATGTCCCGCTCCAGCCACAGTCGCAGCCGGTCGAAGGACCAGGCCGTGGCCCAGCCGATGAGGGGGCGGAAGAGGAGCCGGTCGGCCACGGCTCCGAAGCGGCCCCAGCGCGGGCGGTAGTCGTACCCGGTGAGGAAGCGGACGCCGTCGGCGTCGGGGACGTAGCGCCAGTAGCCGCTGCCCTCGGCGAGGAGGGAGAGCGGGTGCGGGGAGGCGAAGCGCAGGGCGGAGGTGCGGGTGCCGTCGGGGCGCTCCTTCTCTCCGGCGGAGACTCCCGTCCCGGCGACGGTCAGGAAGGGCAGCACACGCGTGGCGTACCGGAAGCGCTGCGGCTCGCCCTCGACGCGCGGGAGATGGTCGATGGAGGTGAACCTCAGGTCCCAGCGCTGGTGCTGCGCGGGGTCCTGCGTCCGTGCCCACAAGTCGTCGAGATCGCCTCGTACATGTGTCTCTACGTAGAGCCCCATTTACCGAACCCCCAGATCAGTGACCACTTTTGAGCGATCGCTCAATCGATCACGCCTGAGATTACCGGGGTTTGAGCGATCGCTCAAACGGTCGGGCGCGAAAAACCCCGGCCCACTGGGCCGGGGTTTCGGGTCTTCCCGCCGGAGGCCTACGCGGACAGGTGCCGCTCCACCGTCTCCACCTTGGAGGTCAGACCGTCCGTCACACCGGGGCGGATGTCCGCCTTCAGGACGACGGAGACGCGCGGCGCCCGTGCCTCGACGGCGGCGACGGCGCGCTTGACCACGTCCATCACCTCGTCCCACTCCCCCTCGATGGAGGTGAACATGGCGTCGGTGCGGTTCGGCAGCCCCGATTCACGCACGACCCGGACGGCGTCGGCGACGTACTCCCCCACGTCCTCGCCGACACCCAGGGGCGTCACGGAGAAGGCGACGATCATGAGGACTTCACGACTCCCTCGCGGCGGGCACGGGAGGCGATGACCGCGTCCTCGCTCTCGCGCCGCAGCTTGCGCTCGGCGAAGAAGCCGCCGGTGGGCAGCACGGAGAGGACGAAGTAGAGGGCCGCCGTCTTCTTGCCCCACTTGGTGCGGTTCCAGGCGTCCGCCCAGAAGATCACGTACAGGATGAAGAGGATTCCGTGGATGGAGCCCATGACGGGCACCCCGTTGAAGTCCGTGGTCCGCTTCAGCACCGAGCAGAGGAGCAGCAGCAGGAAGGAGACGGCCTCGGGGGCCGAGACCAGGCGGAGGCGGCGGAGGGCGGTGGCGGTCTTTATGTCCACGGGTCACCTTCGGTGGGAGATTCGCTTTCGGCGGGGAGCCGCTTTGTGAACGTAAGCACAAGCGTCCACCATTGTGGCACCCGGGGCGCGGCAGCCCCTCCCGGGGGTGCCCGTCTTGCCCCCTAAGGGTCCGCTCAGGGGTGAGATCCGCCTCTGGACCCTGTCCGGGCTCCCGCCCTGCCGCTACCTTCACCACGTGGCGATGTTCCGACTTCAAGGCAGCAAGGTGCTGGCCGTCGACATGACCGGGGACGCCGTGAAGGCGAAGAACGGCTCGATGGTCGCGTACGACGGTCAGATGGCGTTCAAGAAGCTGAGCGGCGGTGGGGAGGGGATCCGCGGGATGGTGACCCGGCGCATCACCGGTGAGCAGATGACGGTGATGGAGGTGAGGGGGCAAGGGACCTGCTGGTTCGCGGACCGGGCCTCCGAGATCAACCTGGTGAACCTCCAGGGGGACAAGCTGTACGTCGAGTCGAGCAACCTGCTCGCGACCGACGCGGGCCTGCGGACGGGCACGTCCTTCACGGGCCTCAGAGGCGCCTCCCAGGGCAACGGGCTGTTCACGACCACCGTCGAGGGCCACGGCCAGGCGGCGATCACGTCCGACGGCCCGGCGGTGGTGCTGCGTGTCAGCTCCCAGTACCCGCTGACGGTCGACCCGGGGGCGTACATCGCGCACCAGGGCAATGTCCGGCAGTCCTTCCAGGCCGGCGTGACTTTCCGCACGTTCATGGGCGAGGGCGGCGGCGAGGCCTTCCAGATCCGTTTCGAGGGTGACGGACTGGTCTACGTACAGCCCAGTGAGCGCAACACGATCGCGGGGGACGTGTGACATGCCGTTCCGCGAAGTGAACTCCAAGATGATCGAGGCGACGGTCCTGCCCGGCCAGCGCCTGTTCAGTCAGCGCGGCGCGATGCTGGCCTACAAGGGCGAGGTCTCCTTCACACCCAACGTCCAGGGCGGCCAGGGCGGGATCATGTCGATGATCGGCCGTCGGGTCGCCAATGAGGCCACCCCGCTGATGACCGTCGAGGGCAGCGGCACGGTCTTCTTCGGGCACGGCGGCCATCACATCCAGGTGATCAACCTCACGGGCGACACCCTGTACGTCGAGGCGGACCGGCTGCTGGCCTTCGACGGCACCCTCCAGCAGGGCACGATGTTCCTCGGCTCGCAGGGCGGCGTCATGGGCATGGTCCGCGGCCAGGTGACGGGCCAGGGGCTCTTCACGACCACCCTCAAGGGGCACGGCGCGGTGGCCGTGATGGCCCACGGGGGCGTGATCGAGGTCCCCATCTCCCCCCAGCGCCCCGTCCATGTCGACCCCCAGGCGTACGTGGCGCACCACGGTGACGTACGCAACAAGCTGTCCACGGCGCTCGGCTGGCGCGACATGGTGGGCCGCGGCTCGGGCGAGGCGTTCCAGCTGGAGCTGAGCGGCAGTGGTGCGGTGTACGTCCAGGCCTCGGAGGAGAAGCTGTGAGCGCGTACGGGACTCCGGGCGGCCCGGTGATCTACGACCCGATGACCCTGCCGGTCGACGACAACGTCAACAAGTACACCTTCTGCGTGGAGCTCAAGGGGAGCCAGTGGTTCCTGCAGAAGGGCAAGATGATCGCCTACTACGGGTCGATGGATTTCAACGGCATCGGGCACGGCCGACTGGACCGTCTCGTGCGCACATCTTTCCATTCGCCTCTGCACGCGAGCGACTGGGTGGTGGCGGAGGGCTCGGGCAAGATGCTCCTCGCCGACCGGGCCTTCGACGTGAATTCGTATGACTTGGACGAGGGCAACCTGACCATTCGCTCTGGCAACCTGCTCGCTTTTCAGCCAAGTCTCGCGCTCAAGCAGTCGATCGTGCCGGGCTTTTTGACGCTGATCGGAACCGGCAAGTTCGTGGCGGCCTCTAACGGTCCGGTGGTGTTCATGGAGCCTCCCATCCGGGTGGATCCGCAAGCGCTTGTCGGCTGGGCCGACTGCCCGTCCCCGTGCCATCACTACGACCACGGGTACATGACAGGCCTCATGGGCGGTCTACGTGCACTGACAGGCCTCGGCGGGGCCTCTGGAGAGGAGCACCAGTTCGAGTTCGTAGGGGCCGGCACGGTCCTGCTGCAGTCCACGGAGGTCCTCATGGCCGAGCAGGCCACGGGGGCCGTTCCGCATGAGCCGGGCGTGCCCGGCGGTGGCGGGGTACCCGGTCACCAGGGACAGCACGGTCAGCAAGCCGGCACACCGCGTCTTCCCGGACAGCTCGGGGACCTCCAGCGTCGCTTCGGTCTGTGAGCGGTAGTCTGCGGAGTGTGACGTCGAACGCGTGCGCGTAGTCACACCACCCTCACTAGTTCGCCTTTCAACATTTTAGGTAGACTTCATTCATGGAGACCGAGACGGCCACGCGCTGGCTGACCGATGCGGAGCAGTGCGCCTGGCGCACCCACCTGGAGGTCAACAGGCTGTTGACGTACCAGCTCGAAAGGGATCTGCAGCCGTTCGGGCTGACGATGAACGACTACGAGATCCTGGTGAACCTTTCCGAGTCGGAGGGCTTCCGGCTGCGGATGAGCGACCTCGCGGCCGCCACCCTCCAGTCCAAGAGCCGGCTCTCGCACCAGATCACCCGCATGGAGAACGCGGACCTGGTCCGGCGCGAGAACTGCGAGTCCGACCGCCGGGGACTGTTCGCCGTCCTCACCGAGCACGGCATGGAGACGATGCAGAAGGTCGCCCCGCACCACGTGGCGTCCGTACGCAGGCACTTCATGGATCTGCTGTCCCCGGAGGCCCTGGAGGAGCTGCACAAGTCGTTGCGGCCGATCGCGGAGCATTTGCGGGGGCAGCGGGGCAAGCCGTAACGCTCCGCTGAGTGCGGGCCGACCGTAGCCGCGGGTTGCCTGTCACTGCGGGTAGTCCGTGGCTGGTCGCGCCGTTCCCCGCGCCCTTAAGGGGCGTGGGTCAGCTCGGGCGTATCCCTGGAGGCTCCGTGCGGCGCCCTCGCCGCACGAGCACCCTGCGTTGAGAGCACGCCCGCCGCCACCGCCACCGTCCCCGACAGGGCGAAGCACAGGCTCAGGGGTAGGTGGCCCACCAGAAGGCCTACTCCCGCGGTGCCGCCCGCGCTTCCGGCGTTCACCGCGGTGTTGACCCAGGCTCCGGCCTGGGTACGGCGGCCCGGCGGGGCCGCCTCGTCGGCGATCAGGTAGGACGTCGTGAGCGCCGGGGCGACGAAGAAACCGGCGCAGGCCACGGCGACGGTCAGGGTGCCGAGGCCGGGAGCGAGGCCCGCGGCCGACAGGGCGAGGCCCAGGCCGCCCGCCAGCAGCGGCAGCCGCGCCCGTGCGGGCATACGCCAGTCGACGGCGCCGTTCAGGAGACCGCCCAGGGCGCTGCCCAGCGACAGTGCGGCGAGCACCCAGGCCACCACGTCGTTCCCGTGCTGATGCCGGGTGGCGTAGGCCATCACCAGAAGGTCGACGGCCCCCACGGACAGGCCGACGCCCGCCGCGACGACGACGGGCTGCAGGAGCGCGCGTCCGTCACGGAAACGGCGCCCGCGCCCTGGGCGTGCGACGGGCTTCGTGACGGCCGGACGTACGCCCGCCACGGCCGGCGACAGGACGAAGGCGAGGGTTCCGGCCCACACCAGCAGGGCGCAGAGCGCGAGCGCGGCGGCCGGGGGTGCGAACTGGACGACCGCGCCCACCAGCAGCGGACCCGAGACGAAGAGGATCTCCTCGGCGATCCCGTCCAGGCTGTATGCCCGCTGCAGGACCCGGTTGTCCTCGATGACCTCGCCCCACAGGGCGCGCACCGTGGGGCCGAGGGGCGGTGTGCAGGCGCCCGCGGTGGCGGCGAGGGCGCCGAGGGCGGGTGCGGGTGTTCCGGGCCGCCAGGCCGCTGTCGCGAGGGTCGCGAGCAGGGTGGCGTAGAGCGAGGCCATCGGGAGGAGGGCGCGGCGGGGGCCGTGGCGGTCGATCAGGGCCGCCCTCACGGGTGACAGGAGCACGCTTGTCGCGCCGAACAGTGCCATGACCGTGCCGGCGGCGGCGTACGAGCCGGTGGCCTCGGTCACGCTGAGCATCACGGCCAGCGAGACCATGCCGTAGGAGAGCCTGCCGATGAGGGCGGCGGTGAAGGTGTGGCGGGTGTGGGGGATGCGGAAGAACGCGGCGTACGAGGGCCGCGGCGTGGGCGCAGACATGTTGGGGTTCCTCGACCGGGAGGTGGACAGGGGTCGCCTGAGTGCCGCGACGACGCACCCACCGGTGTCCGTCGCGGGCCTGGGCGGGCCCTATGCCAAGAGGAGGAACATGCGCCCTAACGTAACAGCGGGCGCCAAGAGTTGACAGGTACGCACCCCCCACCTTCAAGGGGCGCGGGGATCCGGGGCGCAGCCCCGACCCCAGGGGCGCGGGGAACTGCGCGACCAGCCCCCGTCGGCCCGCGGGCGAAGAACCCGCCCGGGGGTCTGGGGGCGGAGCCCCCGGGGACGGGATGGGACGGGTAGGGGCGGCGGGGGCGAGGAAACCCCGCCTCAGCCCTCCGTCAGGCCCTCCACCAACGAGTCCGCCGCCCGGTAGGGATCCAGCTCCCCCGCCACGATCCGCTCCGCGAGCGCACTCAGGCGGCGGTCACCATGAAGGTCACCGATACGTTGGCGCAGCGCCGTGACGGCGATCGTCTCGACCTCCTGGGACGCCCGGGCGAGGCGGCGCTCGGCGAGGACACCGTGCTCCTCCATCCAGGCGTGGTGCTTCTCCAGGGCCTCGACGACCTCGTCGATGCCCTCGCCCCGCGCCGCGACCGTCTTCACGATCGGCGGCCGCCAGTCCCCGGGTCCTCGGGACTCGCCGAGCCCGAGCATGTGGTTCAGCTCACGCGCGGTCGCGTCGGCACCGTCCCGGTCGGCCTTGTTCACCACGTACACGTCGCCGATCTCCAGGATTCCGGCCTTCGCCGCCTGGATGCCGTCGCCCATGCCGGGGGCGAGCAGGACCACCGAGGTGTCCGCCTGGGAGGCGATCTCCACCTCCGACTGGCCCACACCGACCGTCTCCACCAGGATCACGTCACAGCCCGCCGCGTCCAGGACGCGGATGGCCTGGGGGGCCGCCCAGGCCAGACCGCCCAGATGGCCTCGCGTGGCCATCGAGCGGATGTAGACACCGGGGTCGGAGGCGTGCTCGGACATACGGACACGGTCGCCGAGCAGGGCGCCTCCGGAGAACGGCGAGGACGGGTCGACGGCCAGGACCCCGACCCGCTTGCCCTGCCGCCGGTACGCCGTCACCAGCGCCGAGGTCGAGGTCGACTTGCCCACGCCCGGAGAGCCGGTGAGCCCGACGACGTACGCGTTGCCGGTCAGCGGGGCCAGCGCCGCCATGACCTCGCGCAACTGCGGGGACGCCCCCTCCACCAGGGAGATCAGCCGGGCCACGGCCCGCGGCCTGCCTTCCCTGGCCTGGGCCACCAGCGAGGAGACGTCCTGCATCACAGCTCCGTTCAGATCCGTTCAGAGTCGTACGCACCGAGGTCGTTCACAGTCGTACGCGCCAGGGTCGTACGCATCAGGGTCGTACGGAAAGGGACAACGGCTTCACGCCTTGGGTACCCGCACGATCAGCGCGTCACCCTGCCCGCCGCCACCGCACAGCGCCGCCGCGCCGACCCCGCCGCCGCGCCGCCTGAGCTCCAGGGCGAGGTGCAGCACGAGGCGGGCGCCGGACATCCCGATCGGGTGACCGAGGGCGATGGCACCGCCGTTGACGTTCACCTTTTCCGTGGATACGCCGAGGTCCTTCATTGACTGCACGGCGACCGCGGCGAACGCCTCGTTGATCTCGATCAGGTCGAGGTCGGAGACGTCGAGGCCCTCCTTCTTCAGGGCGTGCAGGATCGCGTTCGAGGGCTGGGACTGGAGGGAGTTGTCCGGACCCGCGACGTTGCCGTGCGCGCCGATCTCGGCGATCCACTCGAGGCCGAGCTCCTGCGCCTTGGTCTTGCTCATCACGACCACGGCCGCGGCGCCGTCGGAGATCTGCGAGGAGGTGCCCGCCGTGATCGTGCCGTCCCGGGTGAAGGCGGGGCGCAGCTTGGCCAGCGACTCCACCGTCGTCTCGGCGCGGATTCCCTCGTCCTTGCTGAAGACGACGGGCTCGCCCTTGCGCTGCGGAATCTCCACGGGCGTGATCTCCGCCTCGAAGATGCCGTTCTTCTGGGCGGTGGCCGCGCGCTGGTGGGACAGGGCCGCGATCTCGTCCTGCTCCGGGCGGGCGATGCCCAGGCGTGTGTTGTGCTTCTCCGTCGACTCGCCCATGGCGATGTTCTCGAAGGCGTCGGTGAGACCGTCGTACGCCATCGCGTCGAGCATCTCGATCGCGCCGTACTTGAAGCCCTCGCGGGACTTGGGGAGCAGGTGGGGCGCGTTCGTCATGGACTCCTGGCCGCCCGCGACCACGATGTCGAATTCACCCGCGCGGATCAGCTGGTCCGCGAGCGCGATGGCGTCGAGACCGGACAGACACACCTTGTTGATCGTGAGCGCCGGGACGCTCATCGGGATGCCCGCCTTGACCGCGGCCTGGCGTGCCGGGATCTGCCCCGCCCCGGCCTGCAGCACCTGACCCATGATCACGTACTGCACCTGGTCGCCACCGATTCCCGCACGGTCGAGGGCGGCCTTGATCGCGAAGCCTCCGAGGTCGGCCCCGGAGAAGGACTTCAGCGAGCCCAGCAACCGTCCCATGGGCGTTCGGGCGCCCGCGACGATCACCGAGGTACTGCTGTTCGTTCCAGACATGAGGTGCGATCCCCTTACCGGCTGCACAGCCGAGGAGTGAACGAGGGTTTACTTGAATGTACTGAGCGGTAGGCCACCCGTCATCCGGCAGTCAGTGTGATCGCGCGCACGTTGCGTAACCGCCGTATGAGCGCTGCACTGACTCCATGCTGACGCGAATCGACCACATCGGTATCGCCTGCTTCGACCTCGACGCGACCGTCGAGTTCTACCGGGCGACGTACGGCTTCGAGGTCTTCCACTCCGAGGTCAACGAGGAGCAGGGCGTCCGCGAGGCCATGCTCAAGATCAATGAGACGTCCGACGGCGGCGCCTCCTACCTCCAGCTCCTGGAGCCGACCCGCGAGGACTCGGCCGTCGGGAAGTGGCTGGCGAAGAACGGCGAAGGTGTCCATCACATCGCGTTCGGTACGGCGGACGTCGACGCCGAAGCCGCCGATATCAGGGAGAAAGGCGTTCGAGTCCTCTACGACGAGCCCCGACGCGGCTCCATGGGGTCACGAATCACGTTCCTTCACCCAAAGGATTGCCACGGTGTCCTGACAGAACTGGTCACTTCGGCGGCTGTTGAGTCACCTGAGCACTGACCTCCGTATATCTGGGCCGGTAGGGTTGGGGTTGGCCGCTGCCGTTTCGGGGCGGCCCAGGGCCTGTCCGGCGACGGGCCCTGAGGTCATGCCGTCCTGAGGACGGCGTGGCCAAGGGCCGGGGTCCAGGTTTCGGGGGACGAGCGTCGGGGCGACAGCCCGTGCTCCGCTGTTGATCTGACACCATTCCCCGGGGGCCCCGTTCGGCGGATGGACGGGGTTCGTTTGGAGAGACTTGCGACCAGGGGACGGATGGGACCGCGCAGTGCGGGGCTACGAACGCCAGGAGCGAGAGCCGGCGGCTGACGTCGACCACCTCTCTCGGTTCGAGGCCGAGATGGAACGGCTGAAGACCGAGCGGGAGAAGGCCGTCCAGCACGCCGAGGACCTCGGCTATCAGGTCGAGGTGCTGCGCGCCAAGCTGCACGAGGCGCGCCGCAGTCTGGCGACCCGGCCTGCCTACGACAGCGGCGGCGACCTCGGCTATCAGGCCGAGCAGTTGCTCCGTAATGCCCAGATCCAGGCCGATCAGCTGCGCGCCGACGCCGAGCGCGAGATGAGCCAGGCCCGGGCGCAGACGCAGCGCATCCTCCAGGAGCACGCCGAGCAGGCCGCCCGGTTGCAGGCGGAGCTGCACCAGGAGGCGGTCGCGCGCCGCCAGCAGCTCGATCAGGAGCTGGCCGAGCGCCGTCAGACCGTCGAGTCGCACGTCAACGAGAACGTGGCGTGGGCCGAGCAGCTGCGCGCCCGCAGCGAGCAGCAGGCCCGCCGGCTCCTGGAGGAGTCGCGCGCGGAGGCGGACCAGGCGCTGAGTGCCGCCCGTGCGGAGGCCGAGCGGACCGCCGCCGAGGCCCGCCAGCGGCTGACGAACGACGCCGAGTCGGCCCGCGCCGAGGCCGAGGCGCTGCTGCGCCGGGCCCGCACGGACGCCGAGCGGCTGCTGAACGCCGCGTCGACGCAGGCCCAGGAGGCCACCGACCACGCCGAGCAGCTGCGCAGCTCCACGGCGAACGAGTCGGACAGCGCCCGCCGCCAGGCCACCGAGCTGAGCCGGGCCGCCGAGCAGCGCATGTCGGAGGCCGAGTCGGCGCTGCGCGAGGCGCGGACCGAGGCGGACAAGGTCGTCGCCGAGGCGAAGGAGGCCGCGGCCAAGGCCCTGGCGAGCGCCGAGTCGGCGAACGAGCAGCGCACGCGGACGGCGAAGGAACAGGTCGCCCGGCTGGTCAGCGAGGCCACCAAGGAGGCCGAGACCACCAAGTCCGACGCCGAGCAGGCCGTCGCGGACGCCAAGACCAAGGCCGAGAAGATCGTCGCGGAGGCCGAGGAGACCGCGCGCAGCCTCACCGCCGAGGAGACCGCCTCCCAGCTCTCCAAGGCGGCCCGTACCGCCGAGGACGTCCTGAACAAGGCGTCCGAGGACGCCAAGGCGACCAGGAAGTCGGCGGCCGAGGAGGCCGAGCGGATCCGCACCGAGGCGGAGTCCGAGGCGGACCGGCTGCGTGCCGAGGCGCACGACATCGCCGAGCAGCTCAAGGGCACGGCGAAGGACGACACCAAGGAGTACCGCGCCAAGACGGTCGAGCTGCAGGAGGAGGCGCGCCGGCTGCGCGGCGAGGCCGAGCAGCTGCGCTCCGACGCCAATGCCGAGGGCGAGCGGATCCGCTCCGAGGCCCGGCGCGAGGCCGTCCAGCAGATCGAGGAGGCGGCCAAGACCGCCGAAGAGCTGCTCGCGAAGGCCAAGGCGGACGCGGACGAGCTGCGGAACACGGCCACCGGCGACAGCGAGCGGGTGCGCACCGAGGCCATCGAGCGCGCCACGACGCTGCGCCGCCAGGCCGAGGAGACCCTGGAGCGCACGCGCAAGGAGGCCGAGCGCAACCGCGAGGAGGCCGTCGAGCTCTCCGACACGATCAAGGCGGAGGCCGAGCGGGCCGCCGAGGGGCTGCGCGAGGAGACCGAGCGCGCCATAGCGGCCCGTCGGACGGAGGCCGCCGAGGAGCTGACCCGGCTGCACACCGAGGCCGAGCAGCGGCTCGTCTCGGCCGAGGAGGCGCTGAGCGACGCACGGGCGGACGCCGAGCGGATCCGCCGCGAGGCCGCCGAGGAGAGCGAGCGGCTGCGTTCGGAGGCCGCCGAGCGGATCCGTACGCTCCAGGCGCAGGCCGAGGCGGAGGCGGAGCGGCTGCGCAACGAGGCCGCCGCGGACGCCTCCACGTCGCGCGCCGAGGGCGAGAACATCGCCGTACGACTGCGGTCGGAGGCCGCGGCGGAGGCCGAGCGGCTGAAGTCGGAGGCCCAGGACAGCGCCGACCGGGTACGGGCGGAGGCCCAGGCCGCGGCCGAGCGGCTGGCCACCGAGGGCGCGGAGACGCTGGCCGCCGCCCAGGAGGAGGCCGCCCGGCGCCGCCGCGAGGCCGAGGAACTCCTCGGTTCCGCGCGCCAGGAGGCCGACCAGGAGCGCGAGCGGGCCCGCGAGCAGAGCGAGGAGCTCCTCGCCTCCGCGCGCAACCGTGTCGACGAGGCCCAGGCCGAGGCCGTACGGCTGGTCGAGGAGGCCGACCGGCGCGCGACCGAGATGGTCTCCAGCGCCGAGCAGACCGCGCAGCAGGTGCGCGACGCCGTGGCGGGGCTGCACGAGCAGGCCCAGGAGGAGATCACCGGCCTGCGCAGCGCCGCCGAGCACGCGGCGGACCGGACCAGGACCGAGGCGCAGGAGGAGGCGGACCGGGTCCGCGCCGACGCGTACGCGGAGCGGGAGCGTGCCTCCGAGGACGCGAGCCGTATCCGGCGCGAGGCGGCCGAGGAGACGGACGCCGCCAAGTCGCTCGCGGAGCGTACGGTTTCGGAGGCGATCGCCGAGTCCGAGCGGCTGCGTTCGGAAGCCGCCGAGCACGCCCAGCGGGTGCGCACCGAGGCCTCCGACACCATCGCGAACGCCGAGCAGGACGCTTCGCGCAGCCGTGCCGAGGCCCGGGAGGACGCGAACCGGATCCGTTCGGACGCGGCCACGCAGGTCGACACGCTCATCACCGAGGCGCGCTCCGAGGCGGAGCGGCTGACGAACGAGACGAACGCCGAGGCCGAGCGCGTACGCGCGGAGTCCGTGGCCAAGGCCGAGCGGCTGGTCTCGGACGCGACCGGGGACGCGGAGCGGCTGCGCGCCGAGGCCGCCGAGACGGTCGGTTCCGCGCAGCAGCACGCCGAGCGGATCCGCAGCGAGTCCGAGCGGGTCAAGGCCGAGGCGGCGGCGGAGGCCGAGCGGCTCACGTCCGGTGCCCGCGAGGAGGCCGACCGGACGCTGGACGCGGCACGCCGTGAGGCCAACAAGCGGCGCTCCGAGGCGGCCGAGCAGGTCGACACGCTCATCTCGGAGACGGCGTCCGAGGCGGACAAGCTGCTCGCCGAGGCGCAGCAGAGCGCGCAGAAGACCACGGCGGACGCCGAGTCGCAGGCCGACACGATGGTGGGCGCGGCACGCAACGAGGCCGAGCGGCTGGTCTCCGAGGCGACCGTCGAGGGCAACACCATGGTGGAGCGGTCCCGTACGGACGCGGACGAGCTCCTGATCGGCGCGCGTCGGGACGCGACCGCCATAAGGGAGCGGGCGGAGGAGCTGCGCGACCGCGTCACCACCGAGATCGAGGAACTGCACGAGCGGGCCAGGCGTGAGTCGGCCGAGGCGATGAAGACGGCCGGCGAGCGCTGCGACGCGCTGGTGCGGGCCGCCGAGGACCAGCTCGCCGAGGCCGAGGCGAAGGCGAAGGACCTGGTCTCGGAGGCCAACTCCGAGGCGAGCAAGGTCCGTATCGCCGCGGTCAAGAAGGCCGAGGGGCTCCTCAAGGAGGCCGAGCAGAAGAAGAGCTCGCTCATCGCGGAGGCGACGGAGATCAAGGCCGAGGCCATCCGCGAGGCGCGGGCCGCGGTCGAGGAGGGCAAGCGCGAGCTGGAGGTGCTGATCCGCCGGCGCGAGGACATCAACGCGGAGATCTCCCGTGTCCAGGATGTCCTGGAGGCGTTGGAGTCCTTTGAGGCCCCGTCCGCAGGCAAGGACGGTGGGGTCAAAGCGGGCGCTGCCGCCGGCGCAACTCGTGCGAGTGGCAAGTCGTCAGAAGGGTAGCCATAACCACCCAATCCGTGCTTTGAACGGACCTTTGTCACAGGTTCTGGCAAGCCGTCTGACAGTTAGCCACCCAAAAGGAGTCTCATTCTCCAGATCAAACACGCATCCGCTCGATGACACACCGCTTTGGCCCCTAGGATTCCCCCTATCACCTCACCGGTCTCATTCGACAGGAACCCCATGAGCGACACTTCCCCCTACGGCTTCGAGCTTGTGCGGCGTGGGTACGACCGCGCTCAGGTGGACGAACGCATTTCGAAGCTCGTCTCCGACCGTGACAGCGCTCTGGCCCGTATCACTGCTCTCGAAAAGCGCATCGAGGAGCTCCACCTCGAAACGCAGAACGCCCAGGCCCAGGTCACCGACGCCGAACCGTCGTACGCGGGTCTCGGCGCGCGTGTCGAGAAGATCCTCCGCCTCGCCGAGGAGGAGGCGAAGGATCTGCGCGAGGAGGCCCGTCGCGCGTCCGAGCAGCACCGTGAGCTCGCCGAGTCGGCCGCCCAGCAGGTCCGCAACGACGCAGAATCGTTCGCTGCAGACCGCAAGTCCAAGGCCGAGGACGAGGGCGTCCGGATCGTCGAGAAGGCCAAGAGCGACGCCTCCCAGCTGCGCCAGGAGGCGCAGAAGGACGCGCAGTCCAAGCGCGAGGAGGCGGACGCTCTCTTCGAGGAGACCCGTGCCAAGGCCGCGCAGGCCGCCGCCGACTTCGAGACGAACCTCGCCAAGCGCCGCGAGCAGTCCGAGCGTGACCTGGCTTCGCGTCAGGCCAAGGCCGAGAAGCGCCTCGCGGAGATCGAGCACCGCGCGGAGCAGCTCCGCCTGGAGGCCGAGAAGCTGCGCACGGACGCCGAGCGCCGCGCCCGCCAGACGGTGGAGACGGCCCAGCGCCAGGCCGAGGACATCGTGGCCGACGCGAACGCCAAGGCCGACCGCATCCGCTCGGAATCCGAGCGCGAGCTGGCGGCGCTGACGAACCGTCGCGACTCGATCAACGCTCAGCTCACGAACGTCCGCGAGATGCTCGCGACGCTCACGGGTGCCGCGGTGGCCGCCGCGACCACGCCGGCCGAGGACGAGCCGATCTCCCGCGGGGTTCCGGCCCAGCAGACCCGGTAGGTTCGGGTAGTTTCCGGCAGCACTCCGGCCCGCGCTCTCTTCTCGGGAGCGCGGGCCGTTGGCGTGCCCCAAGAGGGGCGCGGGACGGTGACATTGTGCGGCTCCGCGGTGCGGGCCCGACCAGCCAGGATGACGCGGCGGTCGGAGACGGTGAACATGCGGCAAACACACCGCCGCCCAAGTGGCACGGGCCCAGACCGCGTCCTACCGTGTGCGCATGATCGAGCTTGAGGGGCTGACCAAGCGGTACGGCGAGAAGGTGGCGGTCAACCATCTGACCTTCACCGTCAGACCCGGTATCGTCACGGGGTTCCTCGGTCCGAACGGCGCGGGCAAGTCCACGACGATGCGGATGATGCTCGGCCTCGACCGCCCCACCGCGGGCGACGTACGCATCGACGGGCAGCATTACGACCACCTCAAGGACCCGCTGAAGTACATCGGCGCCCTGCTGGATGCCAAGGCCATGCACGGCGGCCGCAGCGCCTTCAACCACCTCCTCTGTCTCGCCCAGAGCAACGGCATCCCCAAGGCGCGGGTGGACGAGGTCCTGGACACCGTGGGCCTCACCTCGGTGGCCAGGAAGAAGGCCAAGGGCTTCTCGCTCGGCATGGGCCAACGACTCGGCATCGCGGGCGCGCTCCTCGGCGACCCGCGGATCCTGATGTTCGACGAGCCGGTCAACGGCCTCGACCCCGAGGGCATCCACTGGATCCGCAACCTGATGAAGTCGCTGGCAGGCCAGGGCCGTACGGTCTTCGTGTCGAGTCACCTCATGAGCGAGATGGCGCTGACCGCGGAGCACCTCGTCGTCATCGGCCAGGGCCGCCTCCTCGCGGACACCTCCATGGCCGACTTCATCGCGCAGAACTCGCGGTCGTACGTCCGTATCCGCTCCCCCCAGCGCGAGCGGCTGCTCGACGTCCTGCACGAGGCGGGGATCACCGTCGTCGAGAGCGGCAGCGGGACGCTGGAGGTGGACGGCGCGAAGTCGGAGCAGATCGGTGAGCTGGCCGCGCAGCACCAGCTCGTGCTGCACGAGCTGAGCCCCCAGCAGGCCTCCCTGGAGGACGCGTTCATGCAGCTGACCGCGGAGTCGGTGGAGTACCACGCGCACACCGATGCCCCGCCCCAGCAGTGGGGCGGCGGCTGGAACAAGGAGACCTGAGCATGGCGGCGACCCAGGTCCTCAAGTCCGAGTGGACCAAGATCCGGTCCGTCGCGTCCACTGTCTGGACGCTCAGTCTCGCCGCGGTGGTCACGATCGCGCTGGGCATCCTGATCTCTCTGCTGTCGAAGAACGAGTTCGACAAGATGGGCGACAACGACCAGCTCTCCTTCGACCCGACATACATCAGCTTCGCGGGGATGAGCCTCGGCCAGCTCGCGATGATCGTGTTCGGGGTGCTCGTGGTCGGCAACGAGTACAGCACCGGCATGATCCGCACCTCGCTGGCCGCGGTCCCGCAGCGCGCCACGTTCCTCTTCAGCAAGATCGCGGTGGCGGCGGGGCTCGCCCTCGTCGTCGGCATGATCACCAGCTTCATCGCCTTCTTCCTGGGACAGGCGGCGCTCGGCACGCACAGCGCGTCGATCAGCGACTCCGGGGTGCTGCGCGCGGTGATCGGCGGCGGCCTCTACATGACGCTGATCGCGGTCTTCTCGATGGGCGTCGCGACGATGCTGCGCAGCCCGATGCTCTCGCTCGGCATCCTCATGCCGTTCTTCTTCCTGATCTCCAACATCCTCGGCGCGGTGTCCGCGACCAAGAAGATCGGCCGCTACCTGCCCGACCAGGCCGGCAGCAAGATCATGCGGGTGGTGACCCCGATCGGCGACGACACCCCCTACGGCCCCTGGGGCGGCCTGGCGATCATGGTCCTGTGGGTGGTCGCAGCGCTCCTCGGGGGCTATCTGCTGCTGAAGAGGCGGGACGCGTAGACACTCAGGGCCCGGATTCCTCTGCACACTCAGGGCCTGGGCTCCTCTCGTCATTCAGGGCCTGGGGTCCTCGCCGTTCGGGTGGGGTTCCAGGGCGTCGAAGTCCGTCCAGCCCTCCCAGCGCCACACGTCCTTGTCCAGGTCCGGCTGGAGCGGCACGAAGCGGCCGAGTTCGAAGTCGCCCGCCTCCAGGTCGAACCAGCGCTCGTCGGCGACCTCGGTGCCCAGGCCCACGGTCCGCGCCGTCAGCCGGACAAGGAGCTTGACGCCGTACGAGCCGGACAGCTCCTTGCCCTGGATCCGCCGGAAGGGCAGTTCGGCCACCGGTGCCTCGACCGGTATCCACACGGTGAACGGCGCCCCGCGCTCGACCGCGAGCCAGTACCGCTCGTCGGCCGGTTCGCCCTGCGCGTCCAGGACCTTCAGCCACTGCTTGTAGATGACCAGGCTGCCGTCGTGCGGGGAGCGCTCCAGGTAGCGCAGATGGGCACGGGCGCGCAGATCCACGACGGACAGGTTGTCGAAGCGGTTGTAGAAGCGGACGGCGATGATCGCGTCCTCGCTGTCGGCGTGGCGCCGCGAGTAGCCGGGGAAGTCCGCGGTCCAGGCGTGCGAGACGCTGGCCCGCTGCCGCCAGACGAACGGCCGCAGCGCGAACATCTTGATCAGGACGATGCCCAGCAGCACCGCGGGCACCAGGGAGCCCGTGACGGAGGCGACCGTGGCGAGCAGCTGGTGCGCGGTGCTGTCCGGCTCGGGGTTGAGATTGTCCGTACCGACACTCGCCCGCAGCGCCGCGAGGCTGAGGTCGAAGAGCCGCTCCCCGTTCGAGAACCGCTGCGCCATCGACCGCGACGAGTGCTCGGTGAGCGTCCACGCCGTCGCGATGACGACGGAGAGCCCGGCCAGCGCGCCCAGCGTCATCAGGAGGAGGGCGTGGACGGTACGTCCGGCGATCCACCAGCGAACGGACGTACGGAAGCGCGGATGGGCCCGACCCCGCCTCGAGGACCCCACCCGACTCCACCCGCGTCTCATCAACCTCAACTCACGTCCCCCGTAACCCACTTCGCCCCCACTCGTACAATGGGACGGCATGATTCCCGGTGTCCGTTCCGGCCAACCCCGCCCGAACGGGGAGACCAGGCCCCGCCCCGGGTACACCTCGCGTGGAAGGCTGTTGCCCCTATCGCGCGACCACCCCCGAAGGGCGTCACCGTGACGACGAAGGACCGAAGCCTGCAGGCGCTGGGCCTGGACGACGTGCCCGCGAAGCAGCCGCTCACCTATCCCGGCCGTCCCACCACCGAGCCCTCGCTGCTCACCGGCGGCGAACTGCTCCAGCTCGACGTGCGGCCGCTGCGGCTCGGCGAGTGGTACGTGGAGGAGCGCCAGGAGCAGCAGCGGCTCGACGAGGCGCTCGCCGACCTCGGCCAGGTCGGCACCGGGAACCGCCACCCGGTGATCGCCGTCGGCTCCAACGCCTCCCCCGGCCAGGTCGCCCACAAGCTGACCCGGCTCGGCATCCCGGCGGCGGTGCCGATGGTGCCGGTGCGGGTGCACGGCATCGGGGTGGGCTGCTCAGGACACATCAGTCCGGCGGGGTACGTGGCGGGGACGCCGTACGTCGACCCGCGCGCCGAGACCACGCTCGTCGTCACCTGGCTGGACTCGACGCAGCTGAAGGCGGTCGACGACACCGAGTTCCCGGATTACCGGCGGGCGATACTCCCGGGCGACGCGTTCGCGATGACGATGCCCTCCGGGGAGCGGCTCGGCGGCGCGTACATCTACTTCAGCGCGCACGGGGTGCTCGCCGATCCGGCCACCGGGCAGCCGCGTCCGGGCGGCGGCGACCAAGCGGAGCTGCTCGCCGCGCTGCTGGCCGGCTCCGCCCGGCTGCGCGAACTGCTCGGCCCCGACCCGGCCGCCTGGGTGCGGCGCGCGGGAGCCGACCGCGCGCTGCGCGAGCGGGGCACGCTGGTCTTCGGTGAGGAGGGCTGGGTACTGCCGCAGACGGACTTCCTGCCGTATGTCGACGACGCGTCCGAGCTGCGGCTGTACGACGACCTGCCGCCGCTGGACGGCTCGCTTCCCCGTCGGGCGTGAGGCGTGCTCCGTATCGGGTGCGGAGGTTCCGTTTCCGGCCTGACCAGGCAGGACGGGTACCTGACAAAGGTAGGGTGCGGGTAAGGCCCCAGGTAAGACCGTTCTCCCGCCAGTCCCCCGCGTGACCTGCATATTTTTACTTTCTCTTGAGTGGAACCGTCAACGCCCCGATATCCTC
This sequence comes from Streptomyces olivochromogenes, assembly GCF_001514115.1. Classification (GTDB taxonomy): domain Bacteria; phylum Actinomycetota; class Actinomycetes; order Streptomycetales; family Streptomycetaceae; genus Streptomyces; species Streptomyces olivochromogenes. Next base: position 534,602 of record NZ_KQ948455.1, on the reverse strand, counting down.
CTAACCCTTACGGGGGCGTGCGCCCCGACGTCCTGAACCTTTCGATGGGTGCGGAGCATGATCGAGGCAGTCGGCCTGACGAAGCGCTATGGCGCCAAGACGGCCGTGTACAACCTTTCCTTCCAGGTGCGGCCGGGTGCCGTCACCGGCTTCCTCGGGCCCAACGGCTCGGGCAAGTCGACGACGATGCGGATGATCCTCGGCCTCGACAACCCCACCTCGGGGCAGGTCACCATCGGCGGCTTCCCCTACCGCAAGCTGCCCAACGCCCCCCGCCAGGTCGGCGCGCTCCTCGACGCCAAGGCCGTGCACGGCGGCCGGCACGCCCGCAACCACCTGCTCTGCCTCGCCCAGCTGTCGGGCATCCCGGCCCGCCGGGTCGACGAGGTGCTCGGCGTGGTCGGGCTGCAGGACGTGGCCAAGAAGCGCTCCAAGGGCTTCTCGCTCGGCATGGGACAGCGGCTCGGCATCGCCGCCGCGCTCCTCGGCGACCCTCAGGTGCTGCTCTTCGACGAGCCGGTCAACGGCCTCGACCCCGAGGGCATCCTCTGGGTCCGCAACCTGATGAAGGCGCTCGCGGCCGAGGGCCGCACGGTCTTCGTCTCCTCGCACCTGATGAGCGAGATGGCGCTGACCGCCGACCACCTGATCGTGATCGGCCGCGGTCAGCTGCTCGCCGACCAGAACATCAAGGACTTCATCTCGCACAACTCGGCCGACTTCGCCCGGGTCCGCACCCCGGAGACCGAGCCGCAGCAGCGCGAGAAGCTGACCGCCGCGCTCACCGAGGCGGGCGGCCAGGTGCTGCCCGAGCAGGACGGCGCGCTGCGCGTGATGGGCCTGGCGCTGCCCCGCATCAGCGACCTCGCGCACTCCGCCGACGTACGCCTGTGGGAGCTCTCTCCGCACCAGGCCTCGCTGGAGGAGGCGTACATGCGGATGACACAGGGCTCCGTCGACTACCGCTCGACCATCGACCAGAAGGCCGGGCTCCAGCAGGAGCTGCCGCCGGGTGCCATGCCGCCGCCGCAGCTGGCGGTCGCGGGCCAGGGCCAGCCGGGCTGGTACGCACCGCCGCCGCCCCAGCAGGGCGGGCAGCCGTTCGCGATGCCGCAGGGCGCCCCGCAGGCGGGTCCCTACGGCGCTCCGGGCACCCCGGGTGCGCCGGGTGCCGCGGATGTCAACCCGTACGCCCAGCCCGCTCCCCAGGCCCCCGCGCAGCCGCCCGTCGCGCCCCCGGCGCCCGCCGCTCCCGCCACCCCCGACCTGACCAAGCCCGAGGACGCCCGATGAGCACGCCCCCGCCCCCGATGCCGCAGCAGGCCGCCGCTGCCCCCACCTGGCAGGCGGCGCCCGGCACTTCGTACAGCTCGCCGATCCCGGTCACCCGCACCCACCTCGGCCACGCGCTCACCTCCGAGTGGACGAAGATCAAGTCGGTGCGCTCGACGCTCTGGACGCTCGGCATCTTCCTGCTCCTGGTGGTCGGCATCGGCTTCCTGGTCGCCGCGCAGACCCAGGACGCCGACTTCAGCGACGTGCCGTACACGATCCCGGCCTTCTTCGGGCTGATCCTCGGCCAGATCTGCCTGATCACGCTGGGCGTCCTGGTCGTCTCCTCCGAGTACGGCACGGGCATGATCCGCACCACCTTCACGGCCTCGCCGCAGCGCCACCGTGTGCTCACCGCCAAGCTGATCATCTTCTTCGCGGTGGCGTTCACCGTCTCGGTGTTCTCCATCGGCCTGGTCGGCCTCATGACCTCGGCCATGCACAGCGGTTCCTCGAACGTCTCGTGGGGCGGCACGGTCGTCAAGGGCGCGCTGTACGTCTCGCTGCTCGGCGTCCTGTCCCTCGCGGTGGGCTCGATGCTGCGGCACTCGGCGGGCGCGATCACCACGATGCTCGGTGTCGTGCTGGTGCCCGCGATCCTGCCCGCGTTCCTGATGCTGTCGCAGAGCATGCGCACGATCGGCGAGAAGATGCAGGAGTACGCCGCTCCCAACGCCCTCGCCAGGGTCTTCGCGCTGGACAACGAGAACGGCGGCGGCGGCGCGCAGCTCGGCCTGCTCGCCGGGGTGACGGCGGCGGCGATCGCCGGCGCGTACGTACTGCTGGAGCGCCGGGACGTGTGAGTCCGCTCCGGCCCGAAGTGGCCTAGAACCTGGGCGCGTTACGGGACCGCTGCACCCTTGAGGTGCGGCGGTCCTTCGCGTTCCAGCAGGCCTTGTGCCAGTGGCGGCGCTCGTCGACGCCCGAGTGCTCCGGCCAGGCCACCACGTGCGGGACGCCGGAGGGGATCATCTGGTCGCAGCCCGGGCAGCGGTAGGTCTTGCCCTCGGCGCTGGCGCCCGCCACATGACGCACGCTCCACTCCTCGCCCTGCCAGCTCTCCGTGGACTGCCAGCCGCCGTACCGCCCGGAGCGGTCGTCCTCCGCGCTCCGGTCGGAGGGGTCGGAACCCTTGGGACGGTTGCGACGCGGGGACACAGGACACCTCACGGAGCTATACAGGGAGCAGGGTCTGCTCCAGCCTACGCGGAGCAGACAGGGGTAGCCGTACCCCACCAACCCCCTCAGATCGCCCTCCCGTCGGCTCATTCTGCAGACAATCCGCAAATCTCTCCGACAGGCCGTGTCCTCGGCACGTGTCGGGCGGTTATGCCGGTGGGGGAGCTCCGCGTCGGAGCCGAGGAAGCAGGAAAGCACCATGCACGTTGGAAGTTTTGTACTGGCGGCCCAGTTCCCTGGCCAGGGCCAGGGGGAGGCCCTGCACCGCGCGGTGCGCACGGCCGAGGTCGCCGAGGAGGCCGGGCTCGACGCGGTGTGGCTGGCCGAGCACCACTTCGTACCGTACGGGACATGCCCGTCGGCGGTCACCCTGGCCGCCCTGCTGCTGGGCCGCACCAGCCGCATCCGTGTGGGTACGGCGGTGAGCGTACTGCCCACCGTCCACCCCGTCGCCCTCGGCGAGCAGGCCGCGCTGCTGCACGTGACGTCCGGCGGCCGTTTCACACTGGGCGTGGGGCGGGGCGGGCCCTGGGTGGACCTGGAGGTCTTCGGCATGGGCCTGGAGGCATACGAGAAGGGGTTCCCGGAATCACTCGATCTGCTGGTGCGCTGGCTGCGCGAGCCGTCCGTGGAAGGGCGGGGCGAGCGGTTCAGGTTCCGCGAAGTGCCCGTCGTGCCCCGGCCGTCGGAGTCACTGAGCGGCTCCCCCGGCCCCGAGGTCGTCGTCGCCTGCACCTCTCCGGCGAGTGTGCGGCTCGCCGCCGAGCGGGGGCTGCCGATGCTTCTCGGTATGCATGTCGGTGACGAGGAGAAGGCCGAAATGGTGTCCCTGTGGCGACAGTTGGCGCGTGTGGCGGGACGTTCGACGGACGAGATCCGCGGCGCGGCCCATGTGTCGGCCGGCGTCTGCCAGATCGCGGACCGCCGCACCGACGCCGTCGAGACACTCCTCAAGGCGATGCCGGGCTGGCTGAGGCAGGGGCTGGACGCGCATGTGACGGTCGACGGCCGCGCCCGCGCGATGCGGGACCCGCTGGCGTACACGGAACTCCTGTGCGGGCTGCACCCGGTGGGCACGCCACGCCTGTGCGCCGACCGTCTCGCGGCCACCTCGGAGCGCACCGGCATCTCCCGCTTCGCCCTCCTCGTCGAGGGCTCCGGCGACCTGGCGGCGACAGAGGAGAACGTCCAACGGCTCGGCGCCGAGGTACTCCCCCACCTCCGCTGAGACAGTTCACCGCGGACGGCGTGGGCCCGGGAGAGGGTGCGGGCGCCCTGGGCCCACCAAGGGTCTCCAGGGCCCCACAACCGACTTGTCCCGCCCCGCGGCCCGGACAACTCGGTCTCCCTGACCCGACGCACACACCCACCCACCCACGATCCGCGTCCCGCCGTCGGCCCGGGGATCCGGGGGAGCCTGCCGCCCCGTACAGATGCACCTCCCGCGTACGGAGCGGCAAGCAATGCGGCATCAAGGCGTCACGTCAGCAGTCTCGGAACTCCGGCGACTGATTCAGCAGCTGACTGCGCACCGAGGTGAAGCGTGCCAGCGTGTCGTCCACTGAGGTGTCCAGTGGGAACACCGCCACCCGATGGCAGTTCTGGAAGGCCAGCCGCACACCGAAGTGCCGCTGCAGCGCGCCGCGTATCGCGTCACTCGCGAGCGCACGCAGCAGCTGGCCACGCGCCTGCTCGTCCGGCGGAGGCGTCTGGTTGTCGGCGAAGTTGCCGCCGTCCACCTTCAGCTGAGCCACCAGGGAGCTGATCATCTCCCATGCGTAGGGCAGGGAGGTCCGGACGCAGTCGACGAATTCTGCTTCGTCGACCTCGCCTCGCTCGGCCTTCTCGAGTAGGGCCGGTGAGACGTCGAGCGACATGGGTTCTCCTCTCGCACCCCCAGACCTCGGGGGTTGCCGGACAGGTAAGGGACATTCGCGATGTCGAACACTCTGAGTACACGCATCGCGACCTCCCGTTTATACGGTAAGCAACGTACGGTGACGGCACCAGGAGAATGCGCACATAGCGAACTCCCAGTAGGCCCACAATCAGCCACGACCGAACAGGCGTCTTCCAGGGCGAATCGCGTGGACCTCTGCCCGTCGAGTAGCGTTGCGGACCATGCGTCTCGTCATTGCCCGCTGCTCCGTTGACTACGCGGGCCGGCTCACCGCCCATCTCCCGTCGGCCCCCCGTCTCATCCTGGTGAAGGCGGACGGCAGCGTCTCGATCCACGCTGACGACCGGGCCTACAAGCCCCTCAACTGGATGTCGCCGCCCTGCACCCTGAAGGAGGGCTCCGGCGACGAGGAGGGCGTCTGGACCGTCATCAACAAGGCGGGCGAGAAGCTCATCATCACGATGGAGGAAGTCCTCCACGACTCCTCGCACGAACTCGGCGTGGACCCCGGCCTGATCAAGGACGGCGTGGAAGCGCACCTCCAGGAGCTCCTCGCCGACCGCATCGAAACGCTCGGCGAGGGCTACACGCTCATCCGCCGTGAGTACATGACGGCCATCGGCCCCGTCGACATCCTGTGCCGCGACGGCGAGGGCCAGACCGTGGCCATCGAGATCAAGCGCCGCGGCGAGATCGACGGTGTGGAGCAGCTCACCCGCTACCTGGAGCTGCTCAACCGCGACCCGCACCTCGCGCCGGTCCGTGGCGTCTTCGCCGCCCAGGAGATCAAGCCGCAGGCGCGCGTCCTCGCCACGGACCGCGGCATCGGCTGCACGGTCCTGGACTACGACGCGCTGCGGGGCATCGAGGACGACAAGCTGCGGTTGTTCTGATTCGAACGACTTTGACTCAATCGGTCATGTAGTTCAGCGGTCAGAAGTGAGGGCCGGGTCCGATGTCGGACCCGGCCCTCACTTCTGTCGTGGTGCTCAGATCACCGAGCCGCCGGATGAACCGGCCGCGCTGCTGCTCGCCGGACCACTCACAGAACTGCTTTGCGGAGCGCTGGCAGTGGTGCTCGCGGGGACGCTGGAGGCGGGGCCGCTGGCGGAGGTGGTGGTGGACGGCGGCGTGGTCGGAGTGGTGGTGGGCGCGGAGGTCGATGTCGACGGCGAGGGATCCGTCGGGCTCACCGACGACGAAGGACTCGTCGGCGGCTTCGAGGTCGACGACGACGACGGCTTGGTCGTCGGCGACTTGGACGGCGACTTGGACGGCGACGTCGACGTACCCCCGCTCCCCTTCGTCCCGCTCGGGCTGTCCGAAGGCCGCTCGCTCGTGCTCGCCGGCGGGGTCGGGTCGTCCGAGGTCCCGTACGTGCCGTCGGGGCCCGGGTCCGTCGGCGTGGTCACCACGCCCGCGTCGTTGCCTCCCCCGCCACCCTTCTTCGCCTTGTCGGCGCCGAGGCTGTCGTCCTGGCCGCCCTGGCTGGCCGAGGGGTTGACCCCGACCTTCTCGGACGGGTTGTCGGTGTTGTTGTTCGAGGTCGCGCCGAGCGTCACCACGGTGCCGAGCACCGCGACGAGCAGCGCGCCCGCGCCCGCGGCCACCAGGTTGCGCCGGGTGCCGGCCACCAGACGACTGCCCACGCCCACGCCCACGCGCTTCGACGCCGGACCCGGTTCGGCCCGGTTGGTGACCAGCGTCGAGGGCTCCCCGACCGGAGCGGAGAGCACGAACGCGGCCGGTACGCCGCCGGGCGGCGATGCCGATTCCTCGTGCCGCGCGTCGGGCACCTCCTCGCCCGCCGCCGTGCGCCCGCCGGGCAGTACGGCCCCGGAGCGGTCGGCGACCAGCGCGAGGGCCCGGCGGCCCGCGACGGTGCCACGCTTGTCGGCGAGGGCAGCGCGCAGCCCGATGGAGGACTCCAGCTCGGCGCGGGCCCGGTCCAGCTGACCGCCACAGAGCGCGAGGATGCCCAACTCGTGGTGGAAGTAGGCCTGTTCGCCGACCTCACCGGCGAGCCGGGAGGCCTCCGCGCCGGAGCGCAGCGCGCGCTCCCAGGCGTTCCAGTTCAGTCCCGCGGCGAAGGCGGGCGAGGCCGTGCGGGCCAGCTGCACGGCGACGCTCTCGTCCTGCTCGTCGGCCGGGGCCGTGGTGAGCGGAACCAGGAGGGTGAGGGCGGCGAGCACGGCGTCGGCCTCGGCACAGACCCGTTCCGGGGTGACCGAGGGGTGGCCGGCCCACCAGGTGTAGTGCTGGGCCGCGGTGCGGGCCTGCTCCTCCAGCCCGTCGGCGTATCCGGCGGCCTCCAGCTGGGCCTGCACACCGGCGGCGAGCCGGTAGCGGGAGCCGACCGGGGAGACCAGCGCGCAGCCCGCAAGTTCGGCGAGCGCGGCGTCGGCGTGGGTGTCGTCCACGAGGGCGGGCAGATGCGTCTGGTGCGGCACCTCACCGCCGAGGGCGATGGCGAAGCGCAGGGTGGCGCGGGCCGATCCGCTCAGCCGGGAGGCGAGCAGCGCGGCGGGCGCGGCCCCCTCGGCGAGCGAGGGCAGCGGTACGTCGTGGCCGTCGGCCGCCTCGAAGGGCGCGTCGACCGGCAGGTCGACCGGGGCGTCCTGGAAGACGCCGAAGTCGTCGAAGGCGTTCTCCTTGGCCTGCAACTGGTCGCGCTGTCGCAGCAGGGCGCCGGCCTGCATGAAGCGCAGCGGCAGACCCTCGGACTCGAACCAGAGGTCGCCCGCCCAGTTCGCCTCCTCCTCGGTCAGCACACGTCCGACCGTCCGCTCCAGGAGCTCGAGGCCGCCACTGCGGTCGAGTCCGCCGAGGAAGACCTCTTCGAGGAGGGAGTCGGCGGAGGGCGCGGGGACGTCGGGGGTCGCGGCGATGGCGAAGGCGCACTCGGGGGTGGCGTCGAGGAGTTCGTCGAGCGCGGTGCCGCCGATCTCCACGTCGTCGAGGACGACGACCGCGCCGATCCCGTGGACGAGTTCGAGCAGTTCGTCCCGTTCGGGACGGTGGAGGGGCGCGTTGTATACGGCGGCGAACAGGTCGTACAGCAGGTCGGTCGCCGTGCGCCGGTATCCGGAGAGGCGGACGACGCCGTCGGGGGCGAGGTCCGCGCAGTCGTCGGCGACGGCGTCGAGCAGGCTGGTGCGGCCGGAGCCGGCGGGGCCGGTGAGGCGTACGGAACGCCCGCGCGCCAGCAGGCGGACGAGCCGCTCGCGCTCCTCCTGGCGCTCCAGGAGCGGCAGTCGGGGCTGGGCGGGGCCCGGCGGTACGGGTGGCAGGGCGGCGCGGGCCAGGTCGGCACGCTCGGCGGCGCTGAACTTCGTGGGCCGTTGCGGTCGCTCTCCCGGCGGGCAGGCCTCTATCTCGCTGCCGTCGACGGGATTGACCGTGAGCAGGAAGTCGCCCGAGACGAGCTGGACGGTACGGGCGAGTGCGGGTGTGTGCTGGCCGAGGTCGGCGGTGAGCGCATCACGCGGCGGGCGCGAGCGAGGCGCCTGGCCGTCGTCGTCATGGCCGTACTCTTCGGGTCCCCGGTTGTTCGGGTCCATGTTCCAAGCCCCCCAAAAGCGTCGTGTGCGGATCTTGTCGCCGGGAGTCCGGTGACAAGGACCCAGGCCCCTCCCGGCCTTGCTGCACACCGCGCTGTCGCTTCTGGTCCGGTGCCCGCTCGTAGGGTTTCGGGTGGCGGGCAGCCGAACCCTAAACCTTCGCACAGTATCTCCGACAGGCCGGGGTACCGCGCCGTCCGAGACGTCACAGTCTCGTGAGGATTGTGCGCGAGGTGCCTTTCGTGCGCCGCTCAGGAGGCGCACGCCGGGTCACACCCGGGGCAGTGACTCGACTCCGATGCCGCCCTCGATCGCGAGGATCCGGTGCAGCCGGGTGGCCACCAGCAGGCGCTGCATCTGTGGTGGGACGCGGCGCAGCACGAGCCGTCGGCCGCACCGCCCGGCCCTTCGGTGGGCCCCCATGATGACACCGAGGCCGGTGGCGTCCCAGGAGTCCAGCTCGGACAGGTCCAGCACCAGGTCGCCGACTCCGTCGTCGACGGCCGAGTGCAGGACCGTACGGGCGTCCGCCGCGCTGCGTACGTCGAGGCGGCCCCCGACGACCAGCTCGGCGTGGTCGCCCCTGATGTACATATGCGCTCCCCGAGAGTGCGTCTCGTACTCTGCGTCAGTCCCTCTGCGTCAGCGTCGGTCCGCGTTTTGCGTGTGCACCGTCTGACTGACTTGAGGCCGCAGAGGTTGCCGTCTGTAAGCGAACCGATACCGAATTCACCTCATGGGGTGACACCCCAGAGGCACGTGCGGTTTCCGTGACGGGTGATGCTGGATCACTCGCTTGATTCAGTGCTTGTAGAAGCCCTGCCCGCTCTTGCGCCCGATGTCACCGGCGTCAACCATCCGGCGCATCAGCTCCGGCGGGGCGAACTTCTCGTCCTGGGTCTCGGTGTAGATGTTGCCGGTGGCGTGCAGGAGGATGTCGACGCCTGTGAGGTCGGCCGTGGCGAGCGGGCCCATGGCGTGGCCGAAGCCCAGTTTGCAGGCGAGGTCGATGTCCTCGGCGGTGGCCACGCCGGACTCGTACAGCTTGGTCGCCTCGACGACGAGCGCCGAGATGAGACGGGTCGTCACGAAGCCGGCCACGTCACGGTTGACGACGATGCAGGTCTTGCCGACGGACTCGGCGAACTCCCGTGCGGTGGCGAGGGTTTCGTCGCTCGTCTTGTAGCCGCGCACCAGTTCGCACAGCTGCATCATCGGCACGGGCGAGAAGAAGTGGACGCCGACGACCCGTTCCGGGCGCTCGGTGGCCGCGGCGATCTTGGTGATCGGGATGGCGGAGGTGTTCGAGGCGAGCACGGTGTCGTCCCGCACGATCTTGTCGAGCGCGCGGAAGATGTCGTGCTTGACCTCGAGCTTCTCGAAGACGGCCTCGACGACGATGTCCGCGTCCGCGGCGGCGTCGAGATCGGTGGTCGCGGTGATCCGGCCGAGCGCGGCGTCGGCGTCGTGCGCCTCCAGCCTGCCCTTGCTCACGAACTTGTCGTAGGAGGCCTTGATGCCGTCGATGCCTCGCGTGAGCGCCTCGTCGGTGACATCCCGCAGAACGACGTCCCAGCCCGCCTGCGCGGACACCTGAGCGATACCGGACCCCATGAGCCCGGCTCCGATGACGGCGAGCTTCCCTGCCACTGTGCGACTCCCCTGACGCGCTGTATATGTCTGCTTCTCGGGCGGACACTAGCGCTCGTGAGGGCCTGTGTGACCGGTAAGTAATGCGCGTCACGTCTCATCTGACGGACATCACACCGGATGGCTCACCCCTCGTCGCGGACCGCGTAGTTGAGCACCTTCTCGCTCAACAGTTCCTCCATGTCGTCGAGGAGAAGAAGTACCTCACGTGACACTTCGTCCGGATTGCGGCCGGCCATCATCTCCCGCCCGATGACGGCCATGACCGTCTGGTGGACCCAGTTGATCTGTCCCGCGATCAGACCGGGCAGCGGGTCGTCGGCGGACGCGCCGGTCTCCTCGCGCAGCGCCTCCTCCAGGTTGTCGAGCACCTCCTGACCGATCGCCCACAGCCGTGAGCGGAGCGCGGGAGCCTCGTGGATGACCCGCATGAAGCGCGCGTATCCGACCATCAGGCCGACCCGGGGCGAGACCGCCGCGACCTCGTCACGCAGTTCGCGCAGCACGGCGACGGCGGCCGACTCCCCCTTCTCCCGGCCGCGTACCCAGCGGGCGAGCCGGTCGACGACGCCCTGGGAGCGGTCGAGGAAGAGGTCCTCCTTGGTCGGGAAGTAGTTATAGACGGTGTTGACGGAAACGTCCGCCGCGTCCGCGACCTCCGCGACCGTCACCGCGTCGAAGCCGCGCTCCAGGAACAGACCGGTGGCGACATCCGAGATGTACTGCCGGGTCTGCCGCTTCTTCCGCTCCCTGAGCCCTTCAGCCATGTCCGCATCGTAGCTTCGCTGGAGCCGATGAAACCTTGGTGGCATGGAAAATTTGGAGACAGCGAGATCTTGGAGACAGAGAATTCTTGGTGTCATTGCAAATTTTCAGGGACTCTGTTTCTCTGGGCGCATGGCAATCATCAGTACGGCCGGTCTGGCGCGTACCTTCCGGACGAAGCGCGGCCTCGTGGAGGCCGTCCGCTGCATCGACCTCACCGTGCGGCCCGGCGAGATCCTCGGCTTCCTCGGCCCGAACGGCGCGGGCAAGACGACCACGCTGCGCATGCTCACCACACTGCTGAAGCCCACCGGCGGCGCGGCCACCGTCGCGGGCTGCGATCTGGCCACCGACCCGGCCGGGGTGCGCCGCGCCAGCGGTTATGTGGCGCAGTCGGGAGGCGTCGACCCGCACGTGAGCGTGCGGGAGGAACTGGTCACCCAGGGGCGGCTGTACCGTCTGCCGAGGGCTCAGGCGCAGGAACGGGCCGAGGAGTTGGCGCACGACCTCGGCCTGACCGGGCTGCTCGACCGCAGGACGGCCGCGCTCTCCGGCGGGCAGCGCCGCCGCCTGGACATCGCGATGGCGCTCACGCACCGCCCGCGGGTGCTGTTCCTGGACGAGCCGACGACCGGCCTGGATCCGGCCAGCCGCGCGGACCTGTGGGACCTGGTCCGACGGCTGCGTGACGAGCACGGCACCACGGTCTTCCTGACCACGCACTACCTCGACGAGGCGGACGCCCTCTCCGACCGGCTCGTGGTCGTCGACCGGGGAGTGGTCGTGGCCGACGGCACACCGAGCGCGCTGAAGCTGGCGCACGGCGGGGCGTCCGACGCGTCGCTCCAGGACACGTTCCTCGCGATCACCGGGCGCGGCCCGGCACCCACCGACTCCGCCCCCGTGGCCGTATAGGACGTAGAGGACCCAGGAACCGATGCTTCTCCACGACACCGCGCTGATCTTCGGGCGCTACGCCCGCCAGACCCTCCGCTCCCGCTTCGCGATGCTCTTCGGCGTCCTGATGCCGCTGCTGTACCTGCTCTTCTTCGGCCCGCTCCTGACCGGCCTGCCGCTCCGCTCGCGGGGCAGCTCCTGGCAGGTCCTGGTCCCCGGCCTGCTGCTCCAACTCGGGCTGTTCGGAGCTGCGTTCGCCGGTTTCACCATCATCATCGAGAAGAGCCAGGGGATCGTGGAACGGATGCGGGTCACCCCCGTGAGCCGGCTCGCGCTGCTGCTCGGCAGGGTCCTGCGCGACGCCGCCGTCTTCGTCTTCCAGGCGGTGCTGCTGGTCCTGGCGGCACTGGCGATGGGGCTGCGCGCGCCACTCGCCGGCATCCTGATCGGCTTCGCGTTCGTTGCCCTGCTCACCCTCTCCCTCGCCTCCCTCTCCTACGCCCTGGCCATGAACGTCCGCACCCCGCAGGAGTTCGGCCCCGCCATCAACGCCCTGACGATGCCGGCCATGCTGCTGTCCGGCCTGATGCTCCCGATGACACTGGCTCCCGGCTGGCTGGACGTGCTCTCGCACTTCATGCCGTTCCGCTATCTGGTGGACGCGGTGCGGGACGCGTACGTGGGCTCGTATGCCACGGCCCACATGTTGTACGGCGTCCTGGTCGCCCTCGGCTTCGCGACGCTCTCCGTGACGGTGGGCACACGTGTCTTCCGGAAGGCCGGAGCATAACTACGCTGGCCCCATGGTCAATCTGACGCGCATCTACACCAGGACCGGCGACCAGGGCACCACCGCTCTCGGGGACATGAGCCGGGTCGCCAAGACCGATCCCCGGATCTCGGCCTACGCGGACGCCAACGAGGCGAACGCGGTCCTCGGGACGGCGATCGCACTGGGCGGCCTCGACGAGGAGGTCGTCGCGGTCCTCACCCGGGTGCAGAACGACCTCTTCGACGTCGGCGCGGACCTGTCGACCCCGGTGGTCGAGGACCCGAAGTTCCCGCCCCTGCGCGTCGAGCAGTTCTACATCGACAAGCTGGAGGCGGACTGCGACCGCTTCAACGACGAGCTGGAGAAGCTGCGCTCCTTCATCCTGCCCGGCGGCACCCCGGGCGCGGCACTGCTGCACCAGGCGTGCACGGTCGTACGACGGGCCGAGCGCTCGACGTGGGCGGCGCTGGAGGTCCACGGCGACATCATGAACCCGCTGACCGCCACCTATCTGAACCGGCTCTCCGACCTGCTCTTCATCCTCGCCCGCACCGCGAACAAGGAGACCGGGGACGTGCTGTGGGTCCCTGGGGGCGAGCGTTAGCCGCCGGACCGGCCCCGGGTGACCGGGGCCCGTTTGGGCCGGAGCAGATACGTCAGGGCGATCAGGCCGTGGAGCCCCACCGCCCGTAGCGCCACCCACTGGAAGTCGCGCAGCGACGAGGTGTCGCCGACGCCCACGAACCAGATCGCGCCCTGGAGGAGGGCGCACGCGACGGTCGCCGCGAGGAGGGTGCGCAGCCACAGGCGGCCCTCGTGGGCGGCCCGGGGCAGGCCGAAGCGCGGGGGCTTCGGCGGGGGCGGGCCACCGGCCAGGTGGTGGGCGGCGTGGCCGTCCAACCAGCGGATGGTGTAGTGGCCGTACGCGACGGTGAAGCCGATGTAGAGCGCGGCCAGGCCGTGTTCCCAGCTCGGTTCGGCGCCGTTTCTGAGGTCGATCGCCGTCACCACGAAGAGCACCACCTCCAGCAGCGGCTCGCACAGCAGCAGGGCCACGCTCGTGCGGCGCAGCCCCAGCAGATAGCGGACGGCGAGGCCCGCGGCCAGCAGCACCCAGAATCCGGCCTCGCACGCGACGATCAACCCGACGATCACGGTTCGCTCCTCTCGGTCACCCCTCCAGGCTCGCGTCCGGGGCGGCTCGGATCGTCATCGGCGGTGACGAGGTCCCGGTACATCGAAAGATGCAGTTCCGGACCCTTCCCGGGCATCAGGCGGTCAGCCGGTGCGCCGTGTTGGATGGAGTCATGGATGGAGTCATGGCCGGGCGACTGCCCCGCCCCCACCGCGACGACGTGGGCATCGCGGTCGGCGGACTGCTCGGCGGGCTCTTCCTGTGGAGCGTCGGTCTCTACAGCCGCGCCCCGGACGATCCGATGTCCCGTGCGGACCAGGGCTGGGCCGTCCTGGTGCCGCTGGCCGTGACGGCCTGCTGCGAACTGCTGCGCCGGGCACGGCCGCGCACCGCCCTGCTCGTGGGCACCCTCGCGCTCGTCGCCGACCTGCTGACCCGCGGCAGCCTGGCCACGGTCGTGATGTTCACGGACCTGGTCTACGCGGCCGTCCTGTACGGCTCCCCCGGCGCGGCCCGCCGTATCCCCTGGATCACCGGGCTGATCACGGTGATCGCGACCGTGTGGCCGGTCGCGGCCTGGCACAAGCCGGAGGGGCTGCTGATCGGCGCCTTCACCGGCCTGGTGACGTTCACCCCCGCCGCCACCGGCTGGATCGTCCGCAACCACCGCGACACCGCCGTCGCCGAACGGCTGCGCGCCGAACAGACGACCCTGCTCGCCGAGATGGACCGCACCCACGCCGTCACCGCCGAACGAGCCCGGATGGCACGGGAGTTGCACGACATGGTGGCCAACCATCTCTCCGCGATCGCGATCCACTCCACGGCCGCGCTCTCCATCGACGACCCGAACACGTCCAAGGACGCGCTCACCGTCATCCGGGAGAACAGCGTCGAGGGGCTCGCCGAGATGCGTCGGCTGATCGGCATCCTGCGGGACGGCTCCGGCGAGCGCGAGCCGTCCGCCGCCCCCACCCTCGACGGACTCGGCGCCCTGGTGGCCGGCGCCCGCACCAACGGACTCGACGTCACGCTCACCACCGAGCACGGCAAGGTGCCCGCCCCGGTCGAACTCGCCGCGTACCGCATCGTCCAGGAGTCGCTGACCAACGCCCTCAAGCACGCGCCCGAGGGCCGTGTCACCGTGACGCTCACCCAGCGGGACGGCTCGCTGACCATCGCGGTGACCAGTCCGTACGGCGGTCCGAGCGGCCCCCGCGCCCCCGGTTCCGGCGCCGGTCTCGTGGGGATGCGGGAGCGGGCCGACCTGCTGGGCGGCAGCTTCGAGGCGGGGCCCGCGCCCTCCCCCCACAGCGGGAACATCAAGAACGGCAAGGGTGGGAAAGACGGCAAGGACGGCGAGATCTGGGCCGTACGCGCCACCCTGCCCCTCGTCCAAGGAGAACCCGAATGATCCGCGTGCTCGTCGCCGAGGACCAGTCCGCCGTACGGGCCGGGCTCGTCCTCATCCTGCGCAGCGCGCCCGACATCGAGGTGGTCGGCGAGGCCGCGGACGGCGAGCAGGCGGTCGCACTCGCCCGCGAACTCCGTCCGGACCTGGTCCTGATGGATGTGCAGATGCCCCGGCTCGACGGGGTGTCCGCCACCCGTCAGGTCGTCGCCGAGCGGCTCTCCGACGTGCTCGTGCTCACCACCTTCGACCTCGACGAGTACGTCTTCGGGGCGCTGCGCGCGGGCGCCGCCGGGTTTCTGCTGAAGAACACGGAGGCGAGGGACCTGCTGGTGGCGGTGCGGACGGTGGCGGGCGGCGAGGGGCTGATCGCCCCGGCCGTGACGCGTCGCCTGATCGCCGAGTTCGCCGCGAAGCCGGTACGGGAGCCGAGCGCCGACCCGGCGGCGCTCGACGCGCTGACGCGCCGGGAGCGGGAGGTGCTGTCCTGCCTGGGTGAGGGGCTCTCCAACGCGGAGATCGCGGGCCGGCTGGACATGGCGGAGGCGACGGTGAAGACCCACGTCAGCCGTCTGCTGGGGAAGCTGGAGCTGCGGAGCAGGGTCCAAGCGGCCGTGCTGGCCCAGGAGTTGGGAGTCTGACCCGCCTCACGGGTGCACTGGTCCAGACCTATTGACCTATGGTCCAGACCTTTCTATTCTCGCCGCACTGCGCTTAGCCATGCCCACGACACCCCCGAGGAGAGGCATCATGCGCTTCAGAACCAGAGTCCGACAGCGAACCGTGGCGGGACTCACCACCCTGCTGCTTCCGCTCGCCGCCCTCGTCGGGCTCGCGAGCCCCGCCTCGGCAGCCACCTCCGCCACCGCCACGTACACCAAGACGCAGGACTGGGGTACGGGCTTCGAAGGCAAGTGGACGGTCACCAACACCGGCACCACCAGCATCAGTTCCTGGACGATCGACTGGGACTTCCCCTCCGGCACGTCCGTCACCTCGGCCTGGGACGCCGACGTCACCTCTTCCGGCACCCACTGGACCGCCAAGAACAAGTCCTACAACGGCACCCTCGCCGCGGGCGCCTCCGTCTCCTTCGGCTTCAACGGCGCCGGCACCGGATCTCCGTCCAACTGCACGCTCAACGGCGGCAGTTGTGACGGCGGCACCACGGTCCCCGGCGACAACCCGCCAAGCGCGCCCGGCGCCCCCACCGCCTCCGCGATCACCGACACCTCGGTGAAGCTCTCCTGGAGCGCGGCCACCGACGACAAGGGCATCAAGAACTACGACGTCCTGCGCGGCGGCACCAAGGTCGCCACCGTGACCACGACCTCGTACACGGACACCGGTCTGACCGCCGGCACCGACTACTCGTACACCGTCCAGGCCCGTGACACCGCCGACCAGACCGGTCCGGTCAGCGGCGCGGTCGCGGTCCACACCACCGGTGGCACCACCACCCCGCCGCCCACCGGCAACGCCGTCAAGCTCGGCTACTTCACCGAGTGGGGCATCTACGGCCGCAACTACAACGTCAAGAACCTGGTGACGTCCGGCTCGGCCGCCAAGATCACGCACATCAACTACGCCTTCGGCAACGTCACCAACGGCCAGTGCGCCATCGGCGACTCCTACGCCGACTACGACAAGGCCTTCACCGCCGACCAGTCGGTCAGCGGCGTCGCCGACACCTGGGACCAGCCGCTGCGCGGCAACTTCAACCAGTTGCGCGAGCTGAAGGCCAAGTACCCGAACATCAAGATCCTCTGGTCCTTCGGCGGCTGGACCTGGTCCGGCGGCTTCGCACAGGCCGCCGCCAACCCGGCCGCCTTCGCGCAGTCCTGCTACAACCTGGTCGAGGACCCGCGCTGGGCCGACGTCTTCGACGGCATCGACATCGACTGGGAGTACCCGAACGCCTGCGGTCTGTCCTGCGACACCAGCGGCGCCGCGGCCTACAAGAACCTGATGCAGGCCCTGCGTGCCAAGTTCGGCACGGGCAACCTGGTCACCGCGGCCACCACCGCCGACGGCACCTCCGGCGGCAAGATCGACGCCGCCGACTACGCGGGCGCCTCGCAGTACGTCGACTGGTACAACGTGATGTCGTACGACTTCTTCGGCGCGTTCAACGCACAGGGCCCGACCGCCCCGCACTCCCCGCTCACCTCCTACAGCGGCATCCCGACGCCCGGCTTCACCACGGCCGACGCGATCGCCAAGTTCAAGGCGAAGGGCGTGCCCGCGAGCAAGCTGCTGATCGGCATCGGCTTCTACGGCCGCGGCTGGACCGGCGTCACCCAGGACGCGCCGGGCGGCACGGCCACGGGTCCGGCGCCGGGAACGTACGAGCAGGGCATCGAGGACTACAAGGTGCTGAAGACGTCCTGCCCGGCCACCGGCACGATCGCCGGGACGGCGTACGCGCACTGCGGCAGCAACTGGTGGTCCTACGACACCCCGGCGACCATCGGCACGAAGATGGCCTGGGCCAAGAGCCAGGGCCTGGGCGGTGCGTTCTTCTGGGAGTTCAGCGGAGACACCAGCAACGGCGAACTGGTGAGCGCCCTCACCGGCGGGCTCGGATAGCCGCCAAGCAACGTTGACGCTCCCCCGGACTTCGTCCGGGGGACCCCCACCCGGCGAGTGAATGGGGCCTTTCAGGCCACATTCA
Source organism: Streptomyces olivochromogenes (assembly GCF_001514115.1). Lineage (GTDB taxonomy): Bacteria > Actinomycetota > Actinomycetes > Streptomycetales > Streptomycetaceae > Streptomyces > Streptomyces olivochromogenes. The sequence goes on along the minus strand of NZ_KQ948455.1, from coordinate 517,327 downwards.
CTCGCTGTCCGGGCGGGGCCGCCTCCAGCCACGCGAGGAAACCGGTCAGCGCGTCCTCGCTCATCGCCAGTTCCAGGCGGGTGCCCCGGTGCACACAGGCCAGGATGATCGCGTCGGACAGCAGAGCGAGCTCCTCCTCGCCGTCCGGGGTGCGGCGGCCGGCCACCTCGATCGCCGAGCGTTCCAGGACGCGGCGCGGGCGCGGGGAGTACGAGAAGACGCGGTACCACTCGATGCGGTCGCCGTTGTAGCGGGCGACGCCGTAGCCCCAGCCTTTTCCGTTGGGGTCGCTCTTCTCCGGGACGTCCCAGCGCAGGCTGCAGTCGAAGGTGCCTCCCGAGCGCTGGATCAGCCGGCGGCGGAGGCCGAAGACGAACAGCCCCACCACCACGAGCGCCACTACCAATCCGCACACAGTCAGAGCGAGGACCATCGACACCGACCTCCTCGTCTCCTAGGTAACGGAAAAGAAAAAACCTCCGCATTTGCCTCAGCCGCGGCGGGGTCCGGAGTCATCCGGTCCCCGCCGCGGCTGAGGCAAAGCATCACACAGCGCGGCGACTCAGCGCGCCGACACCGCCCGCAGACGGACGTCCGCGCGGCGCTCGGCGGAGGCATCGCCCTCCGCCTTCGCGCGCTCGAGCTCCCGCTCCACGCGCTGGACGTCGATCTCGTCCGACAGCTCGGCGATCTCGGCCAGCAGTGACAGCTTGTTGTCGGCGAACGAGACGAAACCGCCGTGCACCGCGGCGACGACCGTTCCACCATCACTCGTACGGATGGTCACCGGGCCCGACTCCAGCACACCGAGCAGCGGCTGGTGACCGGGCATGACGCCGATGTCGCCGGACGTGGTACGCGCGACGACCAGGGTGGCCTCGCCGGACCAGACACTGCGGTCCGCGGCGACGAGCTCGACGTGCAGCTCAGCAGCCAAGGTGGGCTCCTCGGGTCACCACCCGGCATGGCTGCCGGGTGTTGGGTCAAAGTCTAATGGGCGTACGGAGGGGGACGGGACGCGCCCCGCGAGGTGCGGTCCCGTCCCCCTCCTTCACGAACACGAGTTCCTCAGGAACCGGAGTCCCTCAGGTACGCGAGATTCAGGAGACGCCGAGCTCCTTGGCGTTGGCCTTGAGGTCCTCAATGCCACCGCACAGGAAGAACGCCTGCTCCGGGAAGTGGTCGTACTCACCGTCGATGATCGCGTTGAAGGCCGCGATCGACTCGTCCAGCGGGACGTCCGACCCGTCGACGCCGGTGAACTGCTTGGCGACGTGGGTGTTCTGGGACAGGAAGCGCTCCACGCGACGGGCGCGGTGGACAGTGAGCTTGTCCTCCTCGCCGAGCTCGTCGATACCGAGGATCGCGATGATGTCCTGGAGGTCCTTGTACTTCTGCAGGACCGACTTGACCCGCATCGCGGCAGCGTAGTGATCCGCCGCGATGTAGCGCGGGTCCAGGATGCGGGACGTGGAGTCCAGCGGGTCCACGGCCGGGTAGATGCCCTTCTCGGAGATCGGACGGGACAGCACCGTCGTCGCGTCGAGGTGGGCGAACGTGGTGGCCGGGGCCGGGTCGGTCAGGTCGTCCGCGGGGACGTAGATCGCCTGCATCGAGGTGATCGAGTGACCACGGGTCGAGGTGATGCGCTCCTGGAGGAGACCCATCTCGTCGGCCAGGTTCGGCTGGTAGCCCACCGCGGAGGGCATACGGCCGAGCAGGGTCGAGACCTCGGAACCGGCCTGCGTGAAGCGGAAGATGTTGTCGATGAAGAACAGCACGTCCTGGTTCTGGACGTCACGGAAGTACTCCGCCATCGTCAGACCCGCCAGGGCCACGCGCAGACGGGTGCCCGGGGGCTCGTCCATCTGACCGAAGACAAGCGCCGTCTTGTCGATGACGCCCGAGTCCGACATCTCCTCGATGAGGTCGTTGCCCTCACGGGTGCGCTCACCGACACCGGCGAACACGGAGACACCGTCGTGGTTGTTGGCGACGCGGTAGATCATCTCCTGGATGAGCACCGTCTTGCCGACACCGGCACCACCGAACAGACCGATCTTTCCACCCTTGACGTACGGGGTGAGAAGGTCGATGACCTTGACGCCGGTCTCGAACATCTCGGTCTTCGACTCGAGTTCGTCGAAGCGCGGGGCCTTGCGGTGGATGGACCAGCGCTCGCCCTCGTACTTCTCGTCGGAGTTCAGCACCTCACCGAGGGTGTTGAACACCTTGCCCTTGGTGAAGTCACCGACCGGGACGGTGATGCCCGTGCCGGTGTCGGTGACCGCGGCCTGGCGGACCAGACCGTCGGTGGGCTGCATGGAGATCGTGCGGACCAGGCCGTCACCCAGGTGCTGGGCGACTTCCAGGGTCAGCGTCTTCTTCTCGCCGGCGTTGGCCGGGTCGGCCACCTCGACGTGAAGGGCGTTGTAGATGTCCGGCATCGCGTCGACGGGGAACTCCACGTCGACGACCGGGCCGATGACCCGGGCGACGCGGCCCGTGGCAACGGCCGTCTCAGAAGTCGTCGTCATTACTTGTCACTCCCCGCGGTCGCGTCGGCAAGGGCTGCGGAGCCACCGACGATCTCGCTGATTTCCTGGGTGATTTCGGCCTGGCGGGCCGCATTGGCAAGACGGGAGAGCGTGGTGATCAGGTCTCCCGCGTTGTCGGTCGCCGACTTCATCGCGCGGCGGGTGGCGGCGTGCTTGGAGGCAGCCGACTGGAGCAGCGCGTTGTAGATACGGCTCTCGACGTACCGGGGCAGCAGGGCGTCGAGGACGTCCTCCGCCGACGGCTCGAACTCGTACAGCGGAAGGATCTCGCCCTTGGGCGCCTCTTCCGCGACCTCTTCGAGGCGCAGTGGCAGCAGGCGGCCGTCGACCGCGTTCTGCGTCATCATCGAGACGAACTCGGTGTAGACGATGTGGAGTTCATCCACGCCGCCGTCCTCCGTCGCCGTTTCGATGGCCTCGATGAGCGGCGCCGCGACCTTCTTGGCGTCCGCGTAGGTGGGCTCGTCGGTGAAACCCGACCACGACTCCACGACCTTGCGCTCGCGGAAGTTGTAGTGGGCCAGACCGCGGCGGCCGACGATGTACGTGTCGACCTCCTTGCCCTCCGCCTCAAGACGGGCGGTCAACAGCTCCGCCGCCTTGATGGCGTTGGAGTTGAAGGCGCCGGCCAGTCCGCGGTCGCTCGTGAGGAGCAGCACCGCGGAACGGGTCGCCGACTCCGCCTCCGTGGTCAGCGGGTGCTTGGTGTTCGAGCCGGTGCCGACCGCCGTGACCGCGCGGGTGAGCTCGGTCGCGTACGGCGCGGAGGCCGCCACCTTGCGCTGCGCCTTGACGACACGCGAGGCGGCGATCATCTCCATCGCCTTGGTGATCTTCTTGGTCGCGGTGACGGATCGGATGCGACGCTTGTAGACCCGGAGCTGGGCTCCCATGAGTCAGGTCCCTTCCTTACGTCACTTGGCCGCGGCCGGAACGTCTTCGCCGAGAAGCTTGCCGTCCGAGGTCTCGAACTGCTTCTTGAAGTCCGCGATGGCGTCGGCGATGGCCGTGAGGGTGTCGTCCGACATCTTGCCGCCCTCCTTGATGGAGGTCATGAGGCCCTGCTCCTTGCGGTGCAGGTACTCCAGGAGCTCCTTCTCGAAGCGGCGGATGTCGGCGACCGGTACCTCGTCCATCTTGCCGGTGGTACCGGCCCAGACGGAGACGACCTGGTCCTCGGTGGCCATCGGCTGGTACTGAGCCTGCTTGAGCAGCTCGACCAGGCGCTGACCGCGCTCCAGCTGGGACTTCGACGCGGCGTCCAGGTCGGAACCGAAGGCGGCGAACGCCTCCAGCTCGCGGTACTGGGCGAGGTCCAGGCGGAGTCGGCCGGAGACCTGCTTCATCGCCTTGTGCTGGGCGGAGCCACCGACGCGGGAGACCGAGATACCGACGTTCAGGGCCGGACGCTGGCCGGCGTTGAACAGGTCGGACTCCAGGAAGCACTGGCCGTCGGTGATGGAGATGACGTTGGTCGGGATGAACGCCGACACGTCGTTCGCCTTGGTCTCGACGATCGGCAGACCCGTCATCGAACCGGCGCCCAGGTCGTCGGAGAGCTTCGCGCAGCGCTCCAGCAGACGGGAGTGCAGGTAGAAGACGTCACCGGGGTAGGCCTCGCGCCCCGGCGGACGGCGGAGCAGCAGGGACACGGCGCGGTAGGCGTCGGCCTGCTTCGAGAGGTCGTCGAAGATGATGAGGACGTGCTTGCCCTCGTACATCCACTGCTGGCCGATGGCCGAACCGGTGTACGGCGCAAGGTACTTGAAGCCGGCCGGGTCGGACGCCGGGGCGGCGACGATGGTCGTGTACTCCAGCGCGCCGGCCTCTTCGAGGGCGCCACGCACGGAGGCGATGGTTGAACCCTTCTGACCGATGGCGACGTAGATGCAGCGGACCTGCTTCTTGGTGTCGCCCGAGCGCCAGTTGTCGCGCTGGTTGATGATCGTGTCGACGGCCAGCGCGGTCTTGCCGGTCTGACGGTCGCCGATGACCAGCTGACGCTGGCCACGGCCGATCGGGGTCATCGCGTCGACGGCCTTGTAGCCGGTCTCCATCGGCTCGTGCACCGACTTGCGGACCATGACGCCCGGGGCCTGCAGCTCGAGGGCGCGGCGGCCGGTGGTCTCGATCTCGCCGAGGCCGTCGATCGGGTTGCCGAGCGGGTCGACGACGCGGCCGAGGTAGCCCTCGCCCACGGCGACGGACAGCACCTCACCGGTGCGCTGCACCGGCTGGCCCTCCTCGATACCACTGAACTCGCCGAGGACGACCGCACCGATCTCGCGCTCTTCCAGGTTCAGCGCGAGACCGAGGGTTCCGTCCTCGAACTTCAGCAGCTCGTTCGCCATCGCCGAGGGAAGGCCCTCGATCTTGGCGATACCGTCGCCGGCGACGGTGACCGTACCGACCTCCTCGCGCGAGGCCGCGTCCGGCTTGTACGACTGGACAAAGTTCTCCAGCGCGTCCCGGATCTCCTCCGGCCGGATCGTGAGCTCCGCCATCTGGGTTCCCTGCTCTCCTTGTTGGGCCCGAAGTTTTCTTGGGGGGTCTGGGGTCAGCCCCCAGGAATCCTCTGCACGGCCCAACCAGGGCCGTAAGTACTACGTGGTTACGCGTATTGAGTTGCTACTGGCCGACGATGCGGCGGCGCGCGTCCTCGAGTCGGTCCGCGACGGCACCGTCGATGATCTCGTCGCCGACCTGCACCCGCATCCCGCCGACGACCGCGGGGTCCACGTCGAGGTTGAGGTGCATCGGGCGGCCGTAGAGCTTCGCCAGAGCGGCACCGAGGCGCTGCTTCTGTCCGTCACTCAGCGGGACCGCCGAGGTGACGACGGCGACCATGCGGTTGCGGCGCTCGGCGGCGAGCTTGGACAGGGACTCGAGTCCCGCCTCCAGGCTACGTCCCCGGGGCGCGGCCACAAGGCGCGTCACCAGGCGTTCGGTGGTCGGGTTGGCCCGGCCGCCGAGCAGGCTGTGCAGCAGCTCGCTCTTGGCCGCCTTCGAGGCGGTGCGGTCGGTCAGCGCGGCGCGCAGCTCGGTGTTCGAAGCGACGATCCGACCGAAGCGGAACAGTTCGTCCTCGACGTCGTCGAGCGCGTTCGCCCGCTGGGCGGCCGTGAGGTCGGCGATGCTCGCCAGCTCCTCCAGCGCGTCCACCAGGTCACGCGACTGCGACCAGCGCGAGCGCACCAGGCCGGTCACCAGGTCCGCGGTCGACCCGCCGACCTGGCCGCCGAGCAGGCGCTGGGCCAGCTCGGCCTTGGCCTCGCCGGGCTGCGCCGGGTCGGTCAGGACCCGACGCAGCGACACCTCGCGGTTGAGCAGCGCGGTGACGGCGGCCAGCTCGTCGCCGAGCTGGACCGCGTCCACGGACGTCGAGTCCGTCAGCGCGTCGAGACGCTCACGAGCTGCAGCGAGGGCCTCGCGGCTTGCTCCGTGTGCGGTCATCGAGTCGCCTCGGCCTTCTCCTCGAGCTCGTCGAGGAAACGGTCGATGACGCGGCTCTGCCGGGCGTGGTCCTCGAGGGACTCACCGACGAGCTTGCCGGCCAGGTCGGTGGCGAGCTTGCCCACGTCCTGTCGCAGCGCCTGCGAGGCGGCCTTGCGGTCGGCCTCGAGCTGCGAGTGACCGGCGGCGATGATCTCCTCGCGCTGCCGCTGGCCTTCCGCACGCATGTCGGCGATGAGCGTGGCGCCCTGCTCCTGCGCCTCCTGGCGCAGCCGCGCGGCCTCGTGCCGTGCCTCGGCGAGCTGGGCCTTGTACTGCTCCAGCACGCTCTGGGCTTCGACCTTCATGGCGTCGGCCTCTTCGATACCGCCTTCGATCGCCGCGCGGCGCTCTTCCAGAACCTTGTTGATGTTCGGGAGGAGCTTCTTCCAGAAGAAGAAGAACACGATGGCGAAGGCGATGGTGCCGACGAGCAGCTCGGGACCCGCCGGGATGAGCGGGTTCTGCTCTTCCTCGGCTGCGAGTGCAACCAGGTTGGCGATCACATCAGTGCCTTTCGTCGTTTCGTGTCAGTAAGGGGTGATTACTTACCGAACACGAACGGCATAACGATGCCGATGAGGGCGAGCGCCTCACAGAAGGCGAAGCCGAGGATCTGGTTTGCGCGGATCAGACCGGCGGCTTCGGGCTGACGGGCCAGGGCCTGGGTGCCGTTACCGAAGATGATGCCGACGCCGACGCCGGGGCCGATGGCGGCGAGGCCGTAGCCGATGGAACCGAGCGAACCGGAGACAGCGGCGAGGGTCTCAGTGGCAGCCATGCTGAATCTTCCTTCTCTTTCTTGGACCGGCGGGGGTTGGCCACCGGACGTTCTGGGGTTTGCGGGGGGCGGTGACTCAGTGGTGCTCGGCGAGCGCGCCCTGGAGGTACGAGCAGGCCAGCAGTACGAAGACGTACGCCTGGACGGCCTGCACGAAAAGCTCGAAGAGGATCATGACGATGGTCATCACGAACGACACACCGGCCGCCGGGACCATCCAGCTGTTCAGCAGGTACCAGGAGGCGACCGTGAACATGACCAGCATCAGGTGGCCGGCGAACATGTTGGCGAAGAGTCGGACCGCGTGCGTGAAGGGGCGGACGATCAGGTTCGAGAGGAACTCGATGACCATCACGAGCGGCAGCACCCCGCCGAGCGACTTGTCGTAGCCCGTCACGTTCTTGAAGAAGCCGACGAAGCCGTGGCGCTTGAACGTGACCGAGACCCAGAGGATCCAGACCAGCGCGGCGAGTACCACCGGGAAGGCGAAGACCGACGAGACCGGGAACTGGGCCAGCGGGATCACGGACCAAATGTTCATGATCCAGATGAAGAAGAACAGCGAGACCATCAGCGGGACGTACTTCTCGCCCTCGCGCTTGCCGAGCGTCTCGTAGACGATGCCGCGGCGCACGAAGTCGTAACCGGCCTCACCGACCATCTGCAGCTTGCCCGGGATCACCTTGGCCTTGCCGAAGGCCGCCCAGAAGAAGGCGACGACAAGGATGGAGGTGAGGAGGGCGAGCAGCATGACCTTGTTGAACTCGAACCCCCCGACCGTGGCGAGCGGCTTGAAGAGGAACGAGTGCAGGCCCGGAGCCGGAAAGCCACACCCGTTGTCGGACATGATCCGACAGCTCCAGTCAAAGGCGAGCTGGGTCTGGTCAGCACTCACCACGGGCTCCTTCGGCGTGACGCATAGGTACGGCAACCTCGTTGTGTCGGCGCGGCGCGCAGCCGCGGTTCGGCACTGGACTGGTGTAACGGATGTGAGGGCGGCTGTGGGGCATCAAGCCTCGCGATTGAGCAGGCGTCAGCTCAGATGCCCGCGCCCGCGATGCCGCAGTTGGCACCGGACGATAGCAGGATCTCCCACATGGCTTTATCCCACCCCTACCCCTCACGACGAGGACCCTGATTTCTCGGGCTTCTCGCTCTTCTTCTCGGGTTCGGGGTCGACATAGAAGATCTTGGCCTTCATGTGCGCCCGCGCCTGCGCCGCCATCCACACGACGGTCGCGAGGACGAGGCCGACCGCGAACGCCTTGGGGTTGAACAGAGACGTGTTCTTGAAGAGTGCCACGAAGATCAGGAGCAGCAGGAGCTGGGCCACGTAGAGCATCAGGCCCATGGCCTGGAACAACTGCGGGAGCGTTTTTGCCGTCCACTGCAGGACGTAGAGGCCGATCCCCATGAAGAGGATGGCCAGCAGTGTGCCGATGCCCGCGCCGAGCGCGCCTTTGCCACCCGCGATCACGCCACTGACGGCGACGGCGATCGCGCCGACAGCCGCCGTGGGGACAGCGGTGTGCAATAGGTTCCGGGCGTCATTGGACGGCATGGCGGCAACTCCGCTTGCTTCGGGGGCAGGGTGTCGTCATGGACGAGCGTAGTCCCGGGCTGAGAGGGAACCTCACGCCAAGGGGCCGTCTCACTACGGTCCTTCGGCTCTACCCCGGGTTCTCGTGAACCGTATCACAAACTATTTGATGCGGTCTTTACCTAGAAGGTGTGCTCGCTGTCACACATGAGAGTGAACCTGCGCGTATGTGCAATATCGAGGGCGACTTGTCTGGTATTGACACGGTTTGCCGGTGATCCCTCTTGCAGAACTCTTACTTTGCGTCAGCGTGAAGATTCGGCTTTGCGCCCTTCCAGGAAGCGCGCACGGGGCCCAATTGCCGTCGCTCCGTTGACTCCTGAGACACCCGTGGTGACCGGGGAACGGTGTTCGCGCACGCCCTCTTCCCGCTCCTGGGCCGCCTTCTCGTGGGACGTCGGCTCCTCGTACGCGACGGAGGCCACGGCCGCCTCGGCCGCCAGGGCCACCCTGCGACGGCGGCGGTAGCGCGGCGGCACCAGGTGCTCGGCCCAGCGCGGGGCACGCGGCGTGAAGCGCGGCAGCAGAAGCAGTACGAGACCCACCGCGCTGAGCGCCGCGATGCCGAGCACGATCCACATGGACGCCGAGTTCACGGAGAAGGCGAGCGCTCCGAAGGCGATCAGCGCCGACCAGAAGTACATGATCAGGACGGCCCTGCTGTGCGAGTGGCCGACCTCCAGGAGGCGGTGGTGCAGGTGGCCGCGGTCGGCGGCGAAGGGCGACTGACCGCGCCAGGTGCGCCGCACGATGGCGAGCACCAGGTCGGCTGCCGGGACCGCGATGATCGTCAGCGGCAGCAGCAGCGGGATGTAGACCGGCACCGTCTGGTGCACGGTGTTGCGCTCCGAACCGGAGAACAGGTTCATCGCGTCCGGGTCGATCTGCCCGGTGATGGAGATCGCGCCGGCGGCCAGCACCAGGCCGATCAGCATCGAGCCGGAGTCGCCCATGAAGATCCGGGCGGGGTGCATGTTGTGCGGCAGGAAGCCCAGACACATGCCCATGAGGATCGACGCGAAGAGGGTCGCCGGGGCGGCGGCCTCGATGCCGTAGCTGTACCAGATGCGGTACGCGTACAGGAAGAACGCGGCGGAGGCGATGCACACCATGCCGGCGGCCAGACCGTCGAGGCCGTCGACGAAGTTCACCGCGTTGATCGTGATGACGACCAGCGCCACGGTGAGCAGGGTGCCCTGCCACTGGGTCAGCGCGACCAGGCCGACGCCGGGGATGGGCAGCCACAGGATCGTCAGACCCTGCATGACCATCACACCCGCGGCGATCATCTGGCCGCCCAGCTTGATCAGGGCGTCGATCTCGAACTTGTCGTCCAGGACACCGATCAGCCAGATCAGCGCGGCGCCGGAGAGCAGTGCGCGGGGCTCGTTGGAGTCCGAGAAGACCGCGTTGAGGTTCCGCAGATGGTCGGCGACCAGCAGACCGGCGCACAGACCGAAGAACATCGCGATGCCGCCGAGCCGCGGCGTGGGTTCCCGGTGCACGTCACGTGCCCGGATCTGCGGCATGGCTCCGGCCACGATCGCGAACTTCCGTACCGGCCCTGTCAGCAGATACGTCACCGCGGCCGTGATGCAGAGCGTCAGCAGATATTCACGCACGGGCTTCCCCACAGGTCTCGCTGGCCATCTCAGCCCCACACCCTAGCGATGCGCGCATATGGTTGGGGACTTCCGGGTAGCGACGATGGTTGCACGAGTGGCTGTGCACACGTGTGCGTGTACCCCTCACTCGTCCGGATAGGGCGGAAATCTCCCGGCCAGATCCCTTACTTCTTCACGTGCACGCTTGCTGTCGGCCTCGTTGCGCAGCACCGCCGCGAACAACTTCGCGACCTGCGACATCTCCGCCTCGCCCATCCCCTGCGTGGTCAGCGCGGCCGTGCCCAGGCGCAGGCCACGGACGTCGCCGTGGGGCAGCGCGCAGGTGTCGAGGACCATTCCGGCGGCGGCCAGCCGGCCGCGCGCGCTGCGTCCGTCGAGACCGAGCGGAGCGGTGTCCGCGGTGAGCATGTGGGTGTCGGTCCCCCCGGTGGTGAGGGCGAGCCCCTCCGCGGCCAGCCCCTCGGCCAGCACCTTCGCGTTGGCGACCACCTGATGCGCGTACGCCGCGAACGCAGGGGTCGCGGCCTCGCCGAACGCGACGGCCTTGGCGGCGATGGTGTGCATCTGGGCGCCGCCCTGGGTGAAGGGGAAGACGGCCCGGTCGACCCGCTCGGCCAGCTCGCCGCCACAGAGGATCATGCCGCCGCGGGGGCCGCGCAGGACCTTGTGCGTGGTGGCGCAGACGACATCGGCGTACGGCACCGGACTGGGCGCCGCTCCCCCGGCGACCAGGCCGATGGGGTGGGCGGCGTCGGCGATGAGATAGGCGCCGACCTCGTCGGCGATCGCCCGGAAGAGCGCGTAGTCCATGTGCCGGGGGTAGGAGATCGCCCCGCAGACGATGGCCTTCGGCCGGTGCGTACGGGCCAGTGTGCGCACCTGCTCGTAGTCGATGAGCCCGCTCTCCGCCTCCACCCCGTACCCGACGAAGTCGAACCAGCGGCCGGAGAAGTTCGCGGGCGACCCGTGCGTGAGGTGGCCGCCGAACGGCAGCCCCATGGCCAGGACGGTGTCCCCGGGGCGCAACAGGGCGGCGTACGTGGCGAGGACGGCCGAAGATCCGGAGTGGGACTGCACGTTGGCATGCTCGGCGCCGAAGAGGGCCTTGGCGCGCTCGACGGCGAGGCGCTCGGCGACGTCGACGATCTCGCAGCCGCCGTGGTGGCGGGCGCCGGGATACCCCTCGGCGTACTTGTTCGCCAGCGGCGACCCGAGGGCGGTCAGCACCGCCTTCGAGGTGAAGTTCTCGGCCGCGATCAGCTGGAGCGTCGTCGACTGCCGCGCCAGCTCCCCCATCAGGATCTCGGCGAGCTCCGGGTCCTGCAGACGCAGAACATCCGCTTCCAGCGTTTGTGTGACCGGCATGGTGGACTCCGGGCCTCGGCGGGGTGCGCTACGTCCAATGTAGAACCGGGACCGGTGGGACGCCCGGTATTACGGCCTATCGGGCGCTCCCCGAGAAAACACCCACACCGACCTACGCGCGCGCCCGCACCCCCGTCAAGGCCGTCACCACCGGATCCAGTGCCTCATTGATCTCGTCGCCGATCGAGCGGAAGAACGGCAGGGGCGCGCCGTACGGGTCGAAGACCTCGTCCGCCTCCGCCGTGGGCGCCAGCAGCCACCCGCGTAGAGCGGCGGCAGCCCGCACCAGGGCACGGGCGCGTTCGACCACACCGTCCTCCAGAGGAGGAAGCGTGGCGGGGGCCAAATCCCGCACGCGCCCCTCGCACCGCTCGGCCCCGGCGGGCCTCCCGGGCTTCGGGTCGCTGCGCCGGACTCCGTCCGTCGAACCCCCACCAAGGGCGGATCAGGCTCGCGCCCGCACCCCGGTCAGCGCCGTTACCACCGGATCCAGTGCCTCATTGATCTCGTCGCCGATCGAGCGGAAGAACGGCAGGGGCGCGCCGTACGGGTCGAAGACCTCGTCCGCCTCCGCCGTGGGGGCCAGCAGCCACCCGCGTAGAGCGGCGGCGGCCCGCACCAGGGCACGGGCGCGTTCGACCACACCGTCCTCCAGAGGAGGAAGCGTGGCGGGGTCTATGGCGCGGACCAGCCTGGTGAACTCCTTCAGGGTGAAGGTGCGCAGGCCCGCGGAGTGGCCCATGGAGATGACCTGGGCGCGGTGGTCGCGGGTCGCGGTGAGGACCAGGTCGGCCCTGATGACGTGGTCGTCGAGGAGCTCGCGGCCGACGAAGCCGGAGGGGTCCGCGCCGAAGTCCGCGAGGACCGTCTCGGCGTTGGCCTCCATGGGGGCGCCCTCGTGCCCCCAGGTGCCGGCGCTCTCGACGATGAGTCCGCCCCACAGGGGGTCGCCCAGCCGGTCCGCGAGGGCATGGCGGGTCAGCCGCTCGGTGATCGGCGAGCGGCACACGTTGCCGGTGCTGACGTGGAGGATGCGGAAGGACCCCCTGGGGGACCCATTGGTCCCCGTGATCCCCGTGCCTATGCCACGCCCCGCGTCAGGGGCTGTCAATTCGCCACCTCGAGGTCGGGTACGACCTTCCGGAGCTCCTCCGCCGACAGGGCACCCGCGCGCAGCAGGACCGGCACCTTGCCGGTGACGTCGACGATCGAGGAGGGAACGTTGCCGGGGGTCGGACCGCCGTCCAGGTACACGGAGACGGAGTCGCCGAGCATCTCCTGCGCGGCGTCACAGTCCTCCGGCGCCGGGTGGCCCGTGAGGTTCGCGGAGGAGACGGCCATCGGGCCGACCTCCGTCAGCAGTTCGATGGCGACCGGGTGAAGCGGCATACGAATGGCCACCGTGCCCCGGGTGTCGCCCAAGTCCCACTGCAGGGACGGCTGGTGCTTGGCGACGAGGGTGAGCGCACCCGGCCAGAACGCGTCGACGAGCTCCCAGGCCATCTCGGAGAAGTCCGTGACGAGGCCGTGCAGGGTGTTCGGGGAGCCGATGAGGACAGGGGTGGGCATGTTGCGGCCCCGGCCCTTGGCCTCAAGGAGGTCGGCGACGGCTTCCGAGGTGAACGCGTCGGCGCCGATGCCGTACACCGTGTCCGTCGGGAGGACCACCAGCTCGCCACGGCGGACGGCGGACGCGGCCTCACGCAGACCGGTGATGCGGTCGGTCGCGTCGTTGGTGTCGTATCGCCGTGCCATTTAGCGGGCCTCCTCGTACACGTACTGCTGGCTGGGGGTCACGATGCGCGCGCTCACGGCATCGCCTTGCGGGCGGTCGCGAACCGCGGCCGGTTGTTGAGGTCCGGGTGGTCGGCCGCGTCGGCCCAGCCCCGCTCCTCGGTGAAGATCCACGGCACCTGCCCGCCCTGGGTGTCGGCGTGCTCGATGACGACGACGCCGCCGGGGCGCAGCAGTCGGTGCGCGGTGCGCTCGATGCCACGGATGAGGTCCAGTCCGTCCTCGCCCGAGAACAGGGCGAGTTCGGGATCGTAGTCCCGGGCCTCCGGCGCCACGTACTCCCATTCCGTGAGCGGGATGTACGGCGGGTTGGAGATCACCAGGTCCACCTGGCCGTCGAGGTCCCTGAAGGCCTCCAGGGCGTCTCCCTGGCGCAGGTCGACCCTGGACCCCTCGACGTTCTTGCGCGTCCACTGAAGGGCGTCCTCGGACAGCTCCACGGCGTGTACGCGGGAGCGCGGGACCTCCTGCGCGAGCGCGAGCGCGATGGCGCCCGAGCCGGTGCACAGGTCGACGATCAGCGGCTCGACGACGTCCATCGCGCGGACGGCGTCTATGGCCCAGCCGACGACGGACTCCGTCTCCGGACGCGGGACGAACACCCCGGGGCCCACCTGGAGTTCCAGATAGCGGAAGTAGGCGTGTCCGGTGATGTGCTGGAGCGGCTCGCGGGCCTCGCGGCGCGCGGTCACCTCCCAGTAGCGGGCGTCGAAGTCCACGTCCTTGACGGTGTGCAGCTCGCCCCGCTTCACGCCGTGCACGAAGGCGGCGAGCTCCTCCGCGTCGTTGCGCGGCGAGGGCACGCCGGCGTCGGCCAGCCGCTGGGTGGCCTGGGCCACTTCCGCGAGCAGCAGGTTCACGCTGGTCCTCCGGGGCTGAGCTGTTGTCGTACGGCTTGACGAGCAGGGCTTAACAGGTACGGCCTCACAAAGCTGCGGCCGGCCGTCCGGCCGTTGCGCCGTTCGGCCGTCCGCCGTTCCGCCTTACGCGGCCGCGAGCTTCGCGGCCGAGTCGGCGTCGACGCACGCCTGGATCATCGCGTCGAGGTCCCCGTCGAGCACCTGGTCCAAGTTGTACGCCTTGAATCCGACGCGGTGGTCCGAGATGCGGTTCTCCGGGAAGTTGTACGTACGGATCTTCTCGGAGCGGTCGACGGTGCGGACCTGGCTGCGGCGGGCGTCGGCGGCCTCACGCTCCGCTTCCTCCTGCGCCGCGGCGAGGAGCCTGGAGCGCAGGATACGCATCGCCTGCTCCTTGTTCTGCAGCTGGCTCTTCTCGTTCTGGCAGGAGGCGACGACTCCGGTCGGAATGTGCGTGATGCGCACCGCGGAGTCGGTCGTGTTGACGGACTGGCCGCCGGGGCCCGACGAGCGGTAGACGTCGATGCGCAGGTCGTTCGCGTGGATCTCGACGTCGACCTCCTCGGCCTCGGGCGTGACCAGCACACCGGCCGCGGAGGTGTGGATGCGGCCCTGCGACTCGGTCGAGGGCACCCGCTGCACGCGGTGCACCCCGCCCTCGTACTTCAGGCGCGCCCAGACACCCTGACCGGGCTCGGTGGCACCCTGGCCGCCCTTGGTCTTCACCGCGACCTGGACGTCCTTGTAGCCGCCGAGCTCGGACTCGGTGGAGTCGATGATCTCGGTCTTCCAGCCCACGCGCTCGGCGTAGCGCAGGTACATGCGCAGCAGGTCGCCGGCGAACAGGGCCGACTCGTCGCCGCCCGCGCCCGCCTTGATCTCGAGGATGACGTCCTTGTCGTCGCTGGGGTCGCGCGGGACCAGCAGCAGGCGGAGCTTCTCGGTGAGCTCCTCGCGCTGCTTCTCCAGCTCCTTGACCTCGGCCGCGAAGTCGGGGTCGTCGGCGGCGAACTCCTTCGCCGTGCCGATGTCGTCCCCGGTCTGCTTCCAGGAGCGGTACGTCGCGACGATCGGGGTCAGCTCGGCGTAGCGCTTGTTCAGCTTGCGCGCGTTGGCCTGGTCGGCGTGGACCGACGGGTCAGCGAGCTTCTTCTCCAGATCGGCGTGTTCACCGATGAGTTCCTCGACCGCCTCGAACATCTCCGGCTCCAATGGACTGTCCCCAGCTCCATCATGGGCTCAGGGACGTAGGTAAGACGAATGTGGGGGCTGCACCGCAAAGCGCCGGTCCCGGCGCCCCCGTGCCGGGGACGCCGAAGACCGGCGCTGTGGGCTCGCTACTTCTTGGCAGCGGCAGCCTTGCCGAAGCGGGCCTCGAAGCGGGCCACGCGGCCACCGGTGTCGAGGATCTTCTGCTTGCCCGTGTAGAACGGGTGGCACTCGGAGCAGACCTCGGCGCGGATGGAACCGCTGGAGATCGTGCTACGGGTGGTGAACGACGCGCCACAGGTGCAGCTGACCTGCGTCTCGACGTACTCGGGGTGGATGTCGCGCTTCAAGGTGTCTCCTAGTTTCGGGAGGGCGCCGGGTCGCCACCGCGGGATGCGGGTGCGTGAACCGGAGCCGACGTACCAGTCTGCCAGGACTGGCGCCATCCCCCAAAACCGGGGGCTTGGACGATCTATTCCCGAGCCTGTGTACGGGGCTCGTACGGGCCCCGGCGCGGCCTCCGTACCGGCTCGGCCGGACAGGTCCTAGCTGACGACGCCCTTCGCGGTGCCCGTGGCCGTGCCCTTCGTGGCCGCCTTCGGGATCGTCCGGTCGTTCTTCAGGGCGGTCCACACCTGCTGCGCCTTGGCCTTGTCGACGAGGACGCGGTTGGCGTCCGCGCTGTCGTACTGGACCGGCATCGTCACCATGTTCATGTTCGACGAGCTGATGCCCTTGAGGCCGTTGGCGAAGGACGCGAGGCTCTTGACCGTGCCGAGGTCGGAGTCGGTGGTGACGGTCTTGGTCGCGGTGTCGGCGAGGTCGTACAGCTTCGTGGGGCTGGACAGCACGCCGATGTGCTTGACCTGGTTGACCAGGGCCTTGATGAACGCCTGCTGGAGCTGGATACGGCCGAGGTCGGAGCCGTCGCCGACGCCGTGCCGGGTGCGGACGAGGCCGAGCGCCTGCTGTCCGTCGAGGGTGTGCGTGCCGGCGGTCAGCTTCAGATGGCTGTCGGGGTCCTTGATGTTCTTGGTGGTGGTCACCCGAACACCGCCGAGGTCGTCGATGAGCTTCTGGAAGCCGCTGAAGTCGACCTCGATGTAGTGGTCCATGCGGATACCGGACATGGATTCGACGGTCTTCACCGCGCAGGCGGCCCCGCCGGTGGAGTACGCGGAGTTGAACATCACGCCGGTCGCGGCTTCGTGGGTGACGCCCTTGGCATCGGTGCAGGAGGGGCGCGGGACGAGGGTGTCGCGGGGTATGGAGACCACGCTGGCCTTCTTGTGGCCCTCGTATATGTGCACGATCATCGCCGTGTCCGAGCGGGCGCTGCCGTCGTCGGTGCCGCCGCCCAGCTTCTTGTTGCTGCCGGAGCGGGTGTCGGAGCCCAGGACCAGGATGTTCTCGGAGCCGTTGTCGACCTTCAGCGGCCGGTCGGCACCGAGGGCCTGGTTGATGTCGACGGTCTTGATGTTGCCGTTGAGCTTGAAGTACAGGTACCCGCCGCCGGCGCCCCCCAACACCACGATGCCCGCCGCGGTCCAGGCCGTGATGAGCAGGGCCTTGCTGCGCGTGCTGCGCGTGCTGCGCGGCTTGCGGCGGCTGCCCTTCGCGCGCTGACGCGGGTTGCTCGTGCCGGGCTCACCCGGTGTACCGGGTTCCGGCATGCTCTCGGCAGGCATGGGCTCCTCTTGTCCTCGTTGCGGTCGGTTACCCCCTGTTTTCAGGGCCAAGCCCGGTTCGGTGCGCCATGTAGAGCCTCATGGTCACTCCGTACGGTCAGACGGGGAAACTCGGGCAAGGGTTGCACAACGCACTGCGCCCACCGCGTGGCGCGATGGGCACAGTGCGTGATGGACGGGCAGGGGATAAACCCCGCTCACCTGCGATTTCAGCCGAAGATGTCGTACTGCTTGAAATCAGTGCCGATCTTGATGGCTGTGGCGAAGATCTCGCTGGTCGCCTTGCCGGTACCGGGGTAGAGGTAGAGCGTGCCCGCGGGCGTACGGGCCAGGAAGTCGGCCTTGCCGTCACCGGTCACGTCACCCACCGCGTCGAAGGCGTTGTAGCCGGCCCAGGTGCGCACCTTGATCCGGCTGGAGAACGCGCCGGAGCCCGCCTTGCCGGTGCCCTTGAACAGGTAGACGTACGAGCCGGTCTTGCTGCGCGCGATCAGATCGGCCTTGCCGTCGCCGGTGAAGTCGCCGTGGGCGCGCAGGGAGTTGTACTGGTTCCAGCCGGAGCTCACCTTGACGCGGGCCGAGAAGGTGCCGTTGCCCTTGCCCGGGTAGATCCACAGGACGCCGCCGGAGTCGACCGAGAGCAGGTCGGGCAGGGCGTCACCGGTGACGTCGCCCGGGGCGACGACGCGGGTGCGGGTCTTCCAGTCGCTGAAGAGCTTGGTGTCGGCCCACTTGCCCGTGGACGGCAGGTAGTGCCACCAGTGGATGTCGCCGTTGGAGGTGCGGCGCTCGACGACGTCCTGGTAGCCGTCCCGGTCGAGGTCTGCCTGCAGGACGACGTTCGACGCGCTCCAGCCGCCCCAGGACTGCCGGGCTCCGAACGAGGTGCCCTTGGAGTCCTTCTCGTACAGCGTCTTGGTGGCGGAGTTGCGGACGAACAGGTCGGCTTTGTGGTCACCGCTCAGGTTCGTGTCGTCGATCCGCGGATAGGTGGCACCGACGTACGTGCTGACCTTGGTGAAGACGCTGTACGCGCCCTTCTGGACGCAGTCCACCACGCCCCAGGAGACGACGCCCACGATGCGGCCGCCGACGATCAGCGGACCGCCGGAGTCGCCGTTGCAGGCGGAGGTGGTGCCGGTGTCGCTGCCCGTCGCGGGGTTGCCCGCACAGACCATGTGGCCCTTGATGAACTCGGTCTTGTAGTAGCCGCCGCACGTGGCGTCGGACTTGATGGGCAGCGTGGCCGTCTTCAGGGTCTCGGAGATGTCCTGGGTGGCGGAGGAGGTGCGGCCCCAGCCGTAGAGCGTCGCCTTGGTGCCGGAGGCGTACGAGGCGGTGTCGCCCGACGTCGTCATCCGGATCGGCTTGGCCTTGACGGGCCCGTCCAGCGTGAGGACCGCGATGTCGTTGTTGATGGTCGACGCGTTGTACGAGGGGTGGTTCCACTGCCGCGATACGAAGCTGGCGGTGCCGCCGTGCAGATCGGTTCCGCCTCCCGAGGGAAGCTGAGAGGTGCCGGTCACGACGGCGCCGTGGGCCTTCCAGTCGTAGCCCTTGACGCAGTGCGCGGCGGTGAGGATCTTCGTCGGCGAGACGACGGAGCCGGCGCAGAAGAAGCCGACGTCGTCGCTGGTGCTGCTGGTGCCCTTGTCGTCGGAGTACAGGAGCTGGGCCATCCACGGGGCGGTGGTGATGGTGGTCGTCGTGCCGCCGATGATCTTCGGGTCGACGGAGGCGCCGCTCGTGTTCGCGCTCGCGCCCGTGCTCGTACCGGTGGTCGCGGTCTTGCCCGTACCTGTACCCGTACCCGTGCTGGCGCTCGTGCTCGTGCCCGTGCTCGGGGAGGACTTGGCCGTCGGCTGTCCGGCCGTGCCGTCACTCGCGATGGCCCCGGCGATCCGCTTCTCCAGCGTGGCCAGGCTCGGCGAGGTGCCGGTCGCCCTGGCGAGCGGAGCCGGCTGCGTGGAGGCTGCGTTCGCCGACGACATCAGGAGCGCACCCCCGACGGCCGCCGCCAGAGCCGCCGCCGCGACAGGCACGGCGATGCGTATCCGGCGTCTGTGACGACCGCGCCCGGACATGGACGTATCCACTCAAGTCCCCCCTGAGACTCATACGTTGAAAGAGAGCGCGATCGTACAGGTGTCCCAGGCAGCACAAAGGGCCGCCCCCGTCACGGGGAGCGGCCCTCAGCTGTGCGGATGTCGTCAGTCGTTGCCCGGCATCGGCGTCGTCTTCTGAATCTGCAGCAGGAACTCGGCGTTCGACTTCGTCTGCTTCATCTTGTCGAGCAGCAGCTCGATCGCCTGCTGCTGGTCGAGCGCGTGGAGCACGCGACGCAGCTTCCAGGTGATGGCGAGCTCGTCGCTGCCGAGCAGGATCTCTTCCTTACGGGTACCGGACGCGTCGACGTCCACCGCCGGGAAGATGCGCTTGTCGGCGAGCTTCCGGTCGAGCTTGAGCTCGGCGTTGCCGGTGCCCTTGAACTCCTCGAAGATGACCTCGTCCATGCGCGAGCCGGTGTCGACGAGCGCGGTCGCGAGGATGGTCAGCGAACCGCCGTCCTCGATGTTGCGCGCGGCACCGAAGAAGCGCTTCGGCGGGTAGAGGGCCGTCGAGTCGACACCACCGGACAGGATGCGGCCGGAGGCCGGGGCGGCGAGGTTGTACGCACGGCCCAGACGCGTGATCGAGTCGAGCAGGACGACGACGTCGTGGCCCAGCTCCACGAGGCGCTTGGCACGCTCGATGGCGAGCTCGGCGACCGTGGTGTGGTCCTCGGCCGGGCGGTCGAAGGTCGAGGAGATGACCTCGCCCTTGACCGACCGCTGCATGTCGGTGACCTCTTCCGGACGCTCGTCGACCAGGACGACCATCAGGTGGCACTCGGGGTTGTTGTGCGTGATCGCGTTGGCGATCGCCTGCATGATCATGGTCTTGCCGGTCTTCGGCGGGGCCACGATCAGACCACGCTGGCCCTTGCCGATCGGCGCGACGAGGTCGATGATGCGCGTCGTCAGCACGCCCGGGTCCGTCTCCAGACGGAGGCGGTCCTGCGGGTAAAGGGGCGTCAGCTTGTTGAACTCCGGTCGCCCGCGCCCGGAGTCGGGGGCCATGCCGTTGGTCGAGTCCAGGCGAACGAGCGCGTTGAACTTCTCGCGGCGCTCGCCGTCCTTGGGCTGACGGACCGCACCCGTGACGTGGTCACCCTTGCGCAGACCGTTCTTGCGGACCTGGGCGAGGGAGACGTACACGTCGTTCGGGCCCGGCAGGTAGCCGGACGTACGGATGAACGCGTAGTTGTCGAGGATGTCCAGGATGCCCGCGACGGGGATCAGGACGTCGTCGTCGGCGAGCTGCGGCTCGTTGGTGGCGAACTCGTCGCGGCCACGACGGCCCCGACGGTCGCGGTAGCGCCCGCGACGGCCGCGGCGGCCGCCCTCGAAGTCGTCGTCGTCCTGCGGGCCGTTGTCACGCTGCTGGCGGTCCTGGCGGTCCTGACGGCCGCCGCCCTGCTGCTGACGGTCCTGACGGTCCTGGCGCTGCTGACCGGCGCCACCCTGGCCCTGACCCTGACCCTGACCCTGGCCCTGCTGCTGCTCGTCACCCTTGCCACCGCGGCGGTCACGGTCACGGCCGCCACGCTCGCGGTCGCCACGCTCGCCGCGGTCACGGCGGTCCCGGCGGCCCTGCCGACCGTCGACGCCGTCACCGGCGTCGGTCCTGGTCTCGGCGGGGGCCTCGACGGCAACGGCCTTCGGCTCGCTCTTCGCCTCGGCGGTGACCGTCTCGGGGCTGCCGGCCTCGGCCACGGCACGGCGACGGCGGCGCTCGCCCGCGGGGGCGTCGTCGCTGGCCGGCTGGCCGGGGATCTCGATCTGCTGCTGGGCCACGGCCTTCTCGGCCGCGGGCTTCTCGGCGGCCTTCTTCTCGGCGGCCGGAGCGGCGTCGTCGCCGGTACGGGCCTTGGAGGTGGCCCGGCGCTTCGGCTTGGTCTCGGTGGCGGCCTCGGCCTTGGCCGGGGCACCCCCGCCCGCCTGCGCCTCCTTGATGACCTCGATCAGCTGGCTCTTGCGCATCCGCGCGGTGCCCCTGATACCGAGGCCGGACGCGACCTGCTGCAGCTCGGCCAGCACCATGCCCTCGAGGCCGGTACCGCGGCGCCGCCGGGAGCCGGCACCGGAGGCAGGCGCGGCAGAGGCGTCCGTGGCGGGCGCGGCAGCGGTCTCCTCGACACGTGCGCCCATCAGATCGGTGGTGTCGCTCACGAAGGGTCCTTCCCTGGAGCGGACGTCGGCCTGTCTGGCTCGGCGACCGGTTGTGCTGTCCGGCATTGGTCCTTGCTGTGTGGACCGTGCCGGGGCGGTGGTCCGCCAAAGAGGCGGAAGGCATATCTGGTGATGACGATTCCGGAGCCGTGGCACTGAATTGCGGTGTCATCGGCACGGTCACGCCGGTTCCGGAGCGTGCTCAGCACTGCTCAGCGCATAGCACCCAATGCATGGCACAAAGCAGTTTGGGAGGCTCCCGGAAGAATGGTTGTCCCGGACGGGGACACGAAGCACCTCGCCATGGTGGGGTCGGGTGCAGACTTGAGGTTAACACTACCGGATCCAACAAACATTCCCCCTCTCCAAATCCGGCAACCGCGCGCTTTTAATGGACGCCCGCCGGAGCGAGCGGCAGGACGCACGCCCCCGCCTCGTCGAGGTCCAGCCGATTGGCGGCCCATCCCTGACCTGCGAGATGAGCGACCTTGTCGGCGGATTCCTTGTCGGCCAGCGCGAGGACGGTGGGGCCCGCGCCGGAGATCACCGCGGGGATGCCGTCGGCCCGCAACCGCTCCACCAGCGCCGCGCTCTCCGGCATGGCCGGGGCGCGGTACTCCTGGTGCAGCCGGTCCTCGGTGGCGGGCAGCAGCAGCTCGGGGCGCCGGCTGAGGGCCTCGACGAGCAGTGCGGCCCGGCCCGCGTTGGCGGCGGCGTCGACGTGCGGAACGGTGCGCGGCAGCAGACCGCGCGCGGTCTCGGTGAGGACCGGCTTTCCGGGAACGAAAACCACCGGAACGATGGAATCGGCAGGGTCCATCCTGATCGCCCGTGCGGCTCCGGCCTCCATCCAGGAGAGCGTGAATCCGCCGAGCAGACAGGCCGCGACATTGTCGGGATGGCCCTCGATCTCGGTGGCGAGCTCAAGAAGCGCGGTGTCGTCGAGTTTGCTGTCGCCGCCTATGGTCACGGCGCGCGCGGCGACGATTCCGGCGCAGATGGCAGCCGAAGAGGAGCCGAGGCCCCGCCCGTGCGGAATGCGATTGGCGCAGACGATCTCGAGGCCGCGCGGTTGTCCGCCCAGCAGATCGAAGGCGGTGCGCAGGGAGCGTACGAGGAGGTGATTCTCGTCGCGGGGCAGCGTCTCGCTGCCCTCACCTGCGATGTCGATGTGCAGCCCGGAGTCGGCCACCCGGACGACCACGTCGTCGTACAGCCCCAGTGACAGGCCGAAGGCGTCGAAGCCCGGCCCGAGGTTGGCGCTGGTGGCGGGGACGCGCACCCGGACGGCGGCGGCGCGGAACGCTGGACCGGCCATCGCTCGATGACTCTCCTTGAGCTGCGTGATGTACGAGATTTTCGATGTGCTGCGAGAGGAACTGCGTGTTTCGGATGAACTCGGATGAACTGCGAGAGGGACTGCGATACGTACGGAAGACCCGGAGACCGCAGTGACTGCCCTGACTGCACTGACGACGCGGCACCGCGGCATATGCGGCGGGCGGGTTCGGTACAGCCTATCGAAGGAAGGTTCTGTGGCGACATAGGGCGCACAGGAGGCGCACGATGCGTGTCGTAAGCCCCCCGTGCACCCCCTGTCGGGTTGCGGTAGGGGTGACCTTGGCGGCGGCCGGATTTCGCCAACTTCTGGCGAATTCCGCCCGCCGCCGATGGCCTCTGACAGGCCCCGACGGCTTTTGGCGGATGTGCGCCAGGCGGCTTTACGCCACTCTGCCCACCCCGCCGTCCGCCGGTCCGAGCCCCTTTGCCCTACGGCTTTTCTGCCTTACGCCAGTCCGAGCCGCTCCGCCGCCGCGGCCGCGTCCACAGGAACGGTAACCGGCTGCGGGGCGCCCGCGACGGCCCAGTCCGGATCCTTGAGCCCGTTTCCAGTGACCGTGCAGACGAT
Organism: Streptomyces olivochromogenes; assembly: GCF_001514115.1. Taxonomy (GTDB): domain Bacteria; phylum Actinomycetota; class Actinomycetes; order Streptomycetales; family Streptomycetaceae; genus Streptomyces; species Streptomyces olivochromogenes. Next base: position 494,175 of record NZ_KQ948455.1, on the reverse strand, counting down.
CCGCTGGCCGGGGTCGACCTTGCCCTGCTCGGCGGCCTTCAGCAGACCGGCGACCGACGCGGCGGACGCGGGCTCGACGAAAACGCCCTCCTGCGCGGCCAACAGCCGGTAGGCGCGCAGGATCTCACGGTCCGTCACCTCGTCGATGAAGCCACCGGACTCGTCCCGCGCGGCCAGCGCGAACTTCCACGAGGCCGGGTTGCCGATGCGGATCGCCGTGGCGATCGTCGACGGGTCCTTGACGACCTCGCCGCGCACGATGGGCGCGGAACCGGAGGCCTGGAATCCCCACATGCGCGGGGTGTGCCCGGCGATGCCGTCGGCGGCGTACTCCGTGTAGCCCTTCCAGTACGCGGTGATGTTGCCCGCGTTGCCCACCGGCAGGACGTGGATGTCGGGCGCGTCGCCGAGCATGTCCACGATCTCGAAGGCGGCGGTCTTCTGGCCCTCGATGCGCACCGGGTTGACCGAATTGACCAGCGCCACCGGGTAGTTGTCGGACAGCGAGCGCGCGAGCGTCAGGCAGTCGTCGAAGTTGCCGTCGACCTGGAGGATCTTCGCGCCGTGCACGAGGGCCTGGCCCATCTTGCCGATGGCGATCTTGCCCTGCGGGACGAGCACGGCACACACCATGCCCGCACGCACGGCGTACGCGGCGGCGGAGGCGGACGTATTGCCGGTGGAGGCGCAGATGACAGCCTTCGCGCCCTCCTCCTTGGCCCGCGTGATGGCCATGGTCATACCGCGGTCCTTGAAGGACCCGGTCGGGTTGGCGCCCTCCACCTTCAGGTGGACCTCGCAGCCCGTGCGCTCGGAGAGCACCTGCGCGGGCACGAGCGGCGTACCGCCCTCACGGAGTGTCACGACCGGCGTGCTGTCGGACACCGGAAGCCGGTCCCGGTACTCCTCGATGATTCCGCGCCACTGGTGGGTCATTGCTGGTTACTCTCCTTCAACCCGCATGATGCTGGCGACACCCCGCACGGTGTCGAGGCTGCGCAGCGCCTCGACGGTCCCGTTCAGGGACGCGTCGGACGCTCGATGGGTGACCACGACGAGAGAGGCCTCGCCGTCCTTGCCCTGCTGGCGCACCGTATCGATCGATACGCCGTGCTCGGCGAAAACGGTGGCCACCTGGGCGAGAACACCAGGTTTGTCCGCCACGTCGAGGCTGATGTGGTAGCGCGTCACGACCTCGCCCATGGGCGAGACGGGCAGCTGGGTGTACGCGGAGTCGCCGGGCCCGGTCGCGCCGCTGAGCTTGTTGCGGCAGACGGCGACGAGGTCACCGAGCACGGCGGACGCGGTCGGGGCGCCGCCGGCGCCCGGCCCGTAGAACATGAGCTGCCCGGCGGCATCCGACTCGACGAACACCGCGTTGTACGCGCCGCGCACGGAGGCGAGGGGGTGGCTCAGCGGAATCATCGCCGGATGCACGCGCGCCGTCACCGATCCCCCGTCCGCCGCCCGCTCACAGATGGCGAGCAGCTTGATGGTGCAGCCCATCTCCTTCGCCGAGGCGAAGTCGGCGGCGGTGACCTCGGTCATGCCCTCGCGGTACACGTCGTCGAGGCGCACACGCGTGTGGAAGGCGATTCCGGCGAGGATGGCGGCCTTGGCGGCCGCGTCGAAGGCCTCGACGTCGGCGGTCGGGTCGGCTTCGGCGTATCCGAGCGCGGTGGCCTCGTCGAGGGCTTCCTGATAGCCGGCCCCGGTGGAGTCCATCTTGTCGAGGATGAAGTTCGTCGTCCCGTTGACGATCCCCATCACGCGGTTGATCTTGTCACCGGCGAGGGACTCGCGCAGCGGCCGGATCAGCGGGATGGCGCCGGCGACGGCGGCCTCGTAGTAGAGGTCCCGGTTGTTCGCCTCCGCCGCCGCGTGCAGGGCTGCCCCGTCCTGGGCGAGGAGCGCCTTGTTGGCGGAGACGACGGAGGCGCCGTGCTCGAAGGCGGTGGTGATGAGGGAGCGGGCGGGCTCGATACCGCCGATGACCTCGACGACGACGTCGATGTCCCCGCGTTTGACGAGGGCGGTGGCGTCGGTGGTGACGAGCTCGGGATCGATGCCCTCGCGCACCTTGGAGGGCCGGCGGACGGCCACGCCCGCCAGCTCGACGGGGGCCCCGATCCTGGCCGCGAGGTCGTCGGCGTGCGTCGTCATGATGCGCGCCACCTCTGAGCCGACAACCCCACAGCCCAGCAGCGCCACCTTCAGCGGACGCGTACGCATCATCCGACCTCGTTTCCTCATACCGTCTACGGTTGGACCAGTCTCACTCACCGGACGGGAGTTTCTATCCCTGGTCCGGATCGTGAGACATCTATTTCATTATTCCGACAGGCGGCGGCAGGAGATCTTCCACCTGCGCCGACCGTCGATTCCGACCTCGATCAGCCGGTCATTCCGACGGTCATTCCGATCGAGGTCGCAACGACCCTGGCTGGTCGAATCGGCCGGTCGTTCCGGCCTTCGACCGACCGTTCACCCGACGTCGAGACGCAGGAGGTCCTCCTCCGTCTCCCGGCGGACGATCACCCGGGCCTCGCCGTCGTGCACGGCGACGACCGGCGGGCGCAGGGCGTGGTTGTAGTTGCTGGCCATGGACCGGCAGTAGGCACCCGTGGCGGGTACGGCGATGAGATCGCCGGGGGCCAGGTCGGAGGGCAGGAAGGCGTCCTTGACCACGATGTCGCCACTCTCGCAGTGCTTGCCGACGACGCGGACGAGCATGGGCTCGGCGTCGGAGGTACGCGAGACGAGGGCGACGCTGTACTCGGCGTCGTACAGCGCGGTCCGGATGTTGTCGGACATACCCCCGTCGACGGAGACGTACGTCCGCAGCCCGTCGAGCGGCTTGATGGTGCCGACCTCGTAGAGCGTGAAGGCGGTGGGCCCGACGATGGCCCGCCCCGGCTCGACCGAGATCCGAGGCGTCCGCAGCTTCGCGGCCTCGCACTCCCGCGTGACGATCTCGCCCAGCGCCTTCGCGATCTCGTACGGCTCGCGGGGATCGTCGTCACTCGTGTAGGCGATGCCGAGACCACCGCCGAGGTCGATCTCGGGCAGCTCGACCCCGTGCTCGTCACGAACGGCGGCCAGCAGCGACACCACCCGCCGGGCGGCGACCTCGAACCCGGCCATGTCGAAGATCTGCGAACCGATGTGCGAGTGGATCCCCACGAGCTCGAGCCCGTCGAGCGCGAGCGCCCGCCGCACCGCCTCCGCGGCCTGGCCGTCGGCCAGCGCGATCCCGAACTTCTGGTCCTCGTGGGCGGTGGCGATGAACTCGTGGGTGTGCGCCTCGACCCCCACGGTCACGCGGATCTGCACCCGCTGCCGCTTGCCGAGGGACTGCGCGATGTGGGCGACGCGGACGATCTCCTGGAAGGAGTCGAGAACGATCCGCCCGACCCCGGCCTCGATGGCGGCGGTGATCTCTTCCTCGGACTTGTTGTTGCCGTGGAAGGCGATGCGGTCGGCGGGCATCCCGGCGGAGAGGGCGGTGGCGAGCTCACCGCCGGAGCACACGTCGAGGTTGAGCCCCTCCTCGTGCAGCCACCGCACGACGGCGCGCGAGAGGAAGGCCTTCCCGGCGTAGAAGACGTCGGCGTCGTGCCCGAACGCGGTCCGCCAGGCACGGGCGCGCTCGCGGAAGTCGGCCTCGTCGATGAAGTAGGCCGGAGTGCCGAACTCCTGGGCGAGCCTGGTGACTTCCATCCCGCCGACGCTGACGACGCCATCGTCCGTTCGGCTGACGGTGTGCGCCCAGACCTTGGGGTCGAGGGCGTTGAGGTCGGCGGGCGGGGCGCTGTAGTGGCCCTCGGGGAGGACATCGGCGTGGCGGGGCCCGGCGGGGTGTGCGGAACGGCTCATTTTTCTCTCACAGACGGTCACAGATAGTCAGGGGCGCTGATGCCGAGCAGGGACAGGCCGCCGGCCAGCACCGTCCCGGCGGCTTCGGCGAGCGCGAGCCGGGCGCGGTGGGCGGCCGAGGGTTTCTCGTCGCCGAGCGGCAGCACGGTGTGCTGGAAGGCGAGGAGGGCGTCGGCGGTGGTGACGAGGTGCCGGGCGAGCCGGTCGGGCGCGCGGTGCAGGGCCGCCTGCGTCAGCACGGCCGGATACCCGGCGAGCGCTCCGACGAGCTCGTCGCCGCCGGGTACGTCTTCGGGTACGTCACCGGGGTCGCCGGTGCAGCCGAGCGCGGCGGCGTTACGGGTGAGGGCCCGGGTGCGGGCGTGGGCGTACCGGACCCGGAAGAGGGGGTTGCCCTCCCGCTGAAGCAGGTGATCGGCACTGATCCGCGGCCGGTCGTGGCACGCGGGGTGCAGCAGGGCCCAGCGTGCGGCGTCGGGGCCGAGGGGGGTGGGGTCTTCGGGGGCGGGGGTGGGGCGCAGGGGTGTGGTCTGGGGGTGCGGGCGATGGGGATGGGGGTGCTGGTCGTTCGGGGGATCGGCCTGCGGCGGCTTGGTGCGTGGGGGCTCGGTGCGGGAGGGCTCAGTGCCTGCGGGCGCTACGTGCGAGGGCTCAGTGCCTGCGGGCGCTACGTGCGAGGGCTCAGTGCCTGCGGGCGCTACGTGCGAGGGCTCAGTGCCCGCGGGCTCGGCGCGCCAGGGATGGATGTGGTGCACCTCCGCACGGCCGCCCTGGGTGGCCACGATCCGTACGAGCGTGTCGGCGACGACTTCGGCCCGGATGTCGTACGGGATCCGGAGCGGGACGATCTGCCCGGCGAGAATGTCGCCGTGCCCATAGGCGTCACGCCGACGCCGGATCTCCCGTACGAGCGAGGCGCCCGCGCCACCCCCCAGCCGAATGTTGAGGAACCCCGGCCCGGTGATCGCGACCTCGGCGACACCTTCGCTGCGGGTGAGGTGGGGCCGCAGGATCTCCGCGACCTGCCGTGCCGGCCGCCCGGCGGGCCGCGCCAACTGCAACGCGATGTTCGTGGCGTAGTCCCCACACCCACCCGGCCCCGGCGGCGTCACCACCACCCGCGCCGGCACGACCACGCTCAGCTCCCCCTCGTCCACGGCACGACGCACCGCGCGCAGCACGGTGCGGGAGAGCTCGACGGGGGTCACGGGACAAGCGTAGGGGAGGAGGGGGGTGGGTAGGCGAGTCGGTTTTGCCAGGTTCCGGGATGTGGACGGGGCAGGGAGGGCGAGGGCGCATTCACTGACGGACGGCGAGCGAGGGAGGACACGGCCGACGCTCGACGAGGTGGACGGAGTAAGAGTGGTGACATGGACGGAGTACGGGGACGTAGGCGAAGCGGAGCCGGAGCCGCACGACGGCCGCACGACGGCCGACGGAAAACCCACCACTCTCACGGATCTCACGCAGCACCGGTCATCGATCACCGATCACCGATCACCGATCACCGACACGGATGGGCAGGTGCCCGCAGGGCCGACCACCGCCAACCACCGCCGCCCCCTCATCACCACTCAGCGGCGCGGCACCCGCTCAATGACCGGCGCGCTGGGCCTCCTCGGCCCCGACCTCCTCGGCGCCAAGCTCATCCGGACCGAACGCTTCCTCGCCAAAGACACCGCCCCCACCGGCCCCACTCCCCCGCCGCTCCATCAACTCCCGTACCAGTCGCACGAGTTCGGCGGGCTCAAAGGGCTTGGCAAGAAAGGCGTCGACGCCGACGTCGAGCCCGCTCTCGACCTCGTACTGCGTACAGGCGCTGACGATGGCGAGGGGAAGATTCCGGGTCCGGGGATCGGCACGCAACCGGGCGGCGGTACGCAACCCGTCGAGCCGAGGCATGACCACATCCAGGGTCACGACATCGGGCCGCACGTGATGCACGACGTCCAGGCATTCGGCACCATCGGCCGCGGTCACGACCTCGATGCCCTCCAGCTCGAGGTTGACCCTGATCAGCTGCCGGATGACCTTGTTGTCGTCCACAACAAGCACCCGACCGGACGCGCCTGGCACAACTCGAGAGTAGGTCCGCGCCCACCGCGCCGTCCGGGTTTTCCCCACTTCCACCCCCGTCCGGGGGTCCAGACCACCCCAAGGACGCCCCCCGCGGACGCCTCCACTCCCCCACCCCCCAACACCGCCCCGCCCCCACATAAACCCATGCCAGTCCCCCACGAAAGAGCTGGTAGGGTTCTACCCGTCGCCGCGAACACCGCGCCCGACACGCCCCCGTAGCTCAGGGGATAGAGCAACGGCCTCCGGAGCCGTGTGCGCAGGTTCGAATCCTGCCGGGGGCACCCTGTATGAGGTGCCCAAAGACCCCGTCACCAGCGGAAACGCTGAGGCCGGGGTCTTCGCGTATGTGCAGCCAGGTGCCGCCCGGAGCGGCCGTATGTCGGGGTCCGTGGACGAGGCGTGGACGGGATCTTGAGGCGTCGTCACAGGTGAGCGTCTTAAAACAATGAGGCCTGCACCACCGCCAGACACCGCACCCCGGACATTGATCACGCCGCGGGGAGCACCGACTGGCTACCCGTAGGGATGGCCGGCACCGCGATGAGGCGCACCAAACTCTCGTCCACAGTCGATACGGCCCGATCAGGAGGGGCCCGGCCGGCCCGACCGCTTACGACGGCTGACGATCATCGGTCCCACCATCTCGTGCGGTGTTCCGCAGAGCTCCACGGGCCTCGCGCCAGGCTGAGAACAGCTCGGGGAGTTGACGCAGAAGGGCGGCGATGAGGGTGATCAAGAGGCCCAGGAAGCCGAAGACGGCCAGGGCGCCACTGATTGCGACGTGTTCCATGGCAACGAGCATGGGTCTGGCCTCTGACCAGGGCAAACGTCGAAATTGGGCACAGTTTTTCTATTTTTGAGCATGCCAAAGATAATACTTTTGTAGCTCCACGGCGACCCTCTTGCAAATTGACGGAGCCGTGAGCTGCGCTGATCGAATTCTTCGGCAGCCACAGGCTTATTTAAGCGACTCCGCTTAAGCAATATCGGCAGCCAATGAAGTTGACGGCGAAGTTGACCTGAAACATGCGGTCTTGGCCGGGAAGGTGCTCTTGACGATCGGCTGAAGACATCTCGGGCCCCCTCCGCCGTGACTGCGTTGATCAATGGCGCATGGGCGCTGGAGGCCTGTGGATGGTTTACGCATGACGCGCCGCTCGCCTGCTCGTTCGAGTCGTCCTCCGGGAAACATCGACCACGGGGTAGACCTGCCGACCGTCGCGCCGGTACTCAACCGGCGCGACCGGCGAAGGAATCGATAGAAGCGAGGCCCCTGGACAGATGACGAGCGACCTCAGATTTGGACAGGTGATGTCAGTCGTACTCGCGGAGCAGGTCCTCGATGCGCCTGTTGGCGACATCCTGCCGTCCGTCGAGGCATTTCGCGTAGCGGGTCAGCAGGACCTCGACGCTGTTGCCAGCGCGCTCGGCCACCTCCGTGGGATCGACACCCGCGTTGAGCCACGTGGACAGGGCCGAGTGCCGCAGGTCGTACGGCCGACTCGCGAGCGGCGAGGCCGCGACAGCCGTTGGCAACGCGAGGAGGCGAGCCTCCTGCCAGACCCGGTAGTAGGTGGACGACGGAACGACCGAACCCTTTTCGCTGAAGAAGAGCCGCCCGTCGTCTGTCGTGCCGAAGGTGGCCAGGTGCTCGCGGAGCACAGCGACGAGGTGGGGCGGGATCGGCACACGCCTGACGTCCTCAGCCGGGCGGTTCTTCAGACCGCGGTCGTCATGGGTCTCCCCCGAGTCCGTCCATTGCCTTCCGACCGACGGACGCGTTCGGTGGAGGAGAGCCGATCCCCAGCCCTGGGGAGGCAGAACCAAGTCCGTCTCGACGAGGCCGATCGCTTCAGCCGGCCGGAGACCGCCGAAGTACATGGCAGCGAAAAGACCCACTAGGCGCCGACCACGGGCACGCCGGTAGCCACCCACGTAGGAGACGGCCGCCAGGAGATTGCGAGCCTGCTCAGGGTTCGCGACAACGCGAGGGTCAACCTGGTTCGAGACCTTCGGTTTCTGCCAGCGCACGGCTGTGATCGGGTTTTCGCGCAGCTCCCCCAGGTCCACCGCGTAGTTGGCGGCGTTGACGAGCGTGCGCCGCTTACGCCGCACGGTTTCGGCTGCCGCAGCCGTGCCGTCGAGCTTGAGTTTCAGCGAGTCCAGCACTGCACGGGCCGTGGCGGGTTCAGCGAGATCGGCGAGTGGCCGCGATGCCTTGGACACCCAGTGAAGGACGTTCCGTACATCGTCCGGGACCTCTCGGTCATCGGGTCCCGGCAATACGAAGGCCCAGTTGCGGAGCGCTTTACGGATGTCCTGGTCGGACGGTCGTCCAGCCCGCTCATCGAGGAGCTCCACAGTCACGCTGGTTAGTGATTCGTTGATGCCGTCCCGCGTATTGGGAGCGGCGTGGGGCCACTTCATCGCGAGGTACCTGAGGGCGAAGTCGTACCACGACACGGCCGACTTCTTCTGTTCCATCGAGTCCGGGAGACCGGACTCCTTGTCGAACTCCTCACCATCGCGCATCGCGCGCATGAGCTTCGCGCGATAGTGGTCGGCAAGCGCCTTGGTGCGGAAGGAGTCGGAGAAGACGTTGCCCGCCACGGACCAGCGGACGCCGTATGAGGGCGTTTTGGTATCGCGCTTGCGCACAGCCCAGACCTTCACGTCGAGAGACTTCACGCTGCGGCCTCCAGCTGTCGCAGCCACGTGGTGAAGTCACTCCGCCACACTCGGAGCTCCCCGTTGGGCAGCTTGAACGCGACCGGCCCATATCCCAACTCACGCCAGCGGTAGAACGTCCGGCGTGAGACGCCACCCAGCTCATCCAAGACTTGGCGAACGGTCATCAGCTCGTCGCGACGTGGGTCCACGTCGGTTCTCCTTCCGTGCCAGGGGCGGGTTCGAGGGATGCGGCAAGCCAGGCTTCGGCACTGCTGAGGCCGATGCCGGCGAACACCCAGTGCGCGAGGACGAGGGTCGTCATTTCGGTCTCGCCCTCGGTGGCTGCTGCGGCTTGAGCGCGGCGCCATTCGGCGCGGGCCGTGCGGAGGGCGCCGAGGGTGGTGGAGTAGCGGCGGGACTTGGTGGAGAAGTGGCCGCGGAAGCCGAGCATGTGAGCCCAGGCCCGGAGCCGGAGATCTTCTAACTCCTTGCGGGCGCCGAGGGCCCAGGCGGTGCGGATCAGTCGGCGGGCATGGTCGCTGATGTCGAGCTGGGCGAGTTCGGCGAGGAACTTGAGCGGGCGGTCGAGAGCTCCCGTGGCGGTCTCGGCGCCCTTGGTGGCGTACTTGGCGATGTACGAGGCAACGGCCCGCTCGGTCAGCTCCTGACCGCCGTCGAAGTCGGCGGATCGGATGGTGCGGACATCGATCTGACGGCCGAAGGTGAAGGTGTGGGCGCGTCCGTCGATGACTGGGCCGTCCACGCGGACGTGGGCAGCGGCGGCGCGTATGGCGTAGGTGAGCAGCTCGGCGGTAGCCCAGGCCGGAGGCGGGGTGTCGCCTCCCTCGGGGCCGTCGATGCGGATGACGGCGTGGAAGTGGACAGCGCCGCGCTTCTGGTACTCGGCGACCTTGGCGAAGGACACCCGGGCGTGCTCGCGGAAGGTGCGCTGTGAGAGTCCGGCCCGCTTGGCGACCTCCCGGCGCAGGTAGGTGGAGAAGCGCCGCCAGAGCGGACCAGCGTGCGCGTTCCAGAGAACGGCGGCTTCGTAGTCGTACGCGTCCGGTTTGAGAGGAGTGCCGAGCGCGGCGTCGTCCTGGTCGTGGAGGACCCCGCACCGGCAACGGCGAACTGAACCGGCCGGACCCGAGGGGCGGTTGTGGACCGGCCCGAAGCTGGGGGCGGTGAAGGTGGCGAAGACGCGGGGGTGTGCGGCGACGCGTTCGGGGACGCCCTTACCGCCGCGCAGGCCGGAGGTGATCAGGTGGAAGGTGTCGCGGCGGTAGACCTCCGCGCAGGCGGCGCAGCGGGTCGTGCGGCGGTTGTTGCAGCGGACCAGGAGATGACCGGCCGGGAGGCTGGTGGAGTCTAGGCGGTGGAGGACGTTGCCGATCTCGCCGGTGCGCGTGTTGACGTCGTATTCGGTGCGGTGGCCGTCGAAGCGGATCGGGTTGGTGCAGCCGCCGAGTCCGGAGAGCTGCCGGAGGATACCGGGCAGGGTGCCGTGCTGGGCCAGCTTGGCGAGTTCGGGCAGTGGGGGCGGGGTGGGGCGGGTGAAGATGGCGTTCTCCTTCTGGCTGGCTTGCTGGCTGGTCAGGAGGGATGAGCCCCGGGGCGGCGGATGCTTGGCCGTGTCGAACCGCCCCGGGGCATCAGGCGCCGTTCAGCGCCGGTGGTGGTCGCGGAGCATCGAGCGCAGGACCACGGCGGCGATGGCGACGGATATGGCCGTGACGGCGACGGCGGCCAGGAGCGCGGTCAGCACGACTCCGCCGACGAGGACGGCCGCGACCGCTCCGGGACTGATGGAGATCTGCGGGAGCGTGCGTCGTACGGGTGCCGCATCGGCCGGGGCGTGGGTGTGTGCGGGCGGCGGGGTCGGGTTGTCGGGGTACTTGGGCAGGAACACAGCGAAGCTCTCCTTATCTACTCGTCTAGTCATGTGTGCCGTTGACAATGCCCACGCCGGAACGCGTGCCGGAGTCGATGGCGGGGGCCATGAAGGTGTGCGAGAGCAGGAAGCCGAACAGGGCGATCACGACGACGATCCAGGTGCGGACGCCGAGGAACTTGACCGCCCCCCAGGCGATGAAGCCGAGGACGACGACGAGCGGGAGGCTGACGGTCACGTGGTGCGGGTCCTTTCAGCGGACGGGGCAGCGGTGGGTACGGGCGGCGAGTTCGGCGGCGGCGCGGCTGTCGTAGTCGGCGGAGAAGCCGCAGCGCGGTGCGGTGCAGGCGGCGGTGTGCTTCTCGTGGCCCCGGTCGTCGTACGACGTTCCGACCTGGACGGGACCGATGCGGGTGACGGAGCGGAAGCGGCGGTTGGGGATCACTCGGATGTCCTTTCAGAGGTGGGCGGCGATGGCTTCGGCCATGGGTGCGGGGACGCCGAGCCGGGCGCGGAGGGTCGGGGTGTCGATGACCGTTCCGGTGCGGGTGTGGTGTTCGGCGGCGACCTTGCGGGCGTGCTCGACCAGGGCAGCCGGGACAGTCACGGCAGGCGGAGCGGGGGTCGGCTCGGGAGCCGGTTGTCCGGGGAGCTCCGGGGCGGGATCGGGCGCGTCCTCCTGGTCCTGCACGTCCTCGGTGTCCTCGTGCGGGGCCGGGGCCGGGGTCGAGTGGGCGAGGAGGGTTCCGCCGAGGAAGGCGACCGCGGGCCAGCCAGCGACGAGGATGCGCAGCCATGCCGGCACCTGCTCCAGGTCAAGGAGTCCGGCGGTGGCGACGTTGGCCCCGAGGGACGCGGTGAGCGCGATGACGAACCAGCACCAGCCCGCCGCTTTCGCGTCGCCGGTCCGCAGTCGGCGCCAGGCGGCGACGAGCAGCAGGTCGACGGAGATGGGATACGCCCAGGCCTTCCATCCGTCCTGACCGGCCGCCGAGGCGACGTCGTGCAGGTGGGCGAAGGACAGCGCTGCGGCGATGAGCGCCTGGACGAGTACCGCGTCGATACGGGCCAGTTGGGCGCGCATGCTGCGGCTCCTTCCGGATTCAGGCGTGGCAGGGGTAGGGAGTTGGCGCGAGGCGGTCACGCCGACCGGGGTGGGGAAGGGACGAGCGTCAGCCGGTCACGGGGCGCGGCTGGAGTACCGGGGCCGTCACAGTCTCGACAGGCCGCACGGGCGCGTCGGGCCGGAAGCGCTTGAGCGCGGGCAGGTCGGGCACCAGGTGGGCCGACTCGCGGCAGATCTCGGCGGCCTCGCCGAGGGAGAGATACGGCGTGCGAATGCGGGACCAGCCGCCGGAGGTGTCACCGGCAACGGCCAGGCCAGGCCGTTCGGGCGCGATGGCGCACGCAGCGGAGACGGCCTCGGGGGCGATGTCGCCAAGGGCCATCTTGGCGGAGGCTTCGTCGTTGACGCGATGGCAGACGCGGCCGGTCAACTGGGCCCGGAGCATGGTCGCTCCCTTGCCTAGCTCGGCGCCGAAGCGCTGCCCGCAGACCTCCAGATAGATACCGGCGGCTCGGCCGAGCTGAGCGAGGCGGATGAGCTGGGTGACCATCTCGTCGCGCCGGTCCTCGTCCTTGCGGGTGGCGACGAGGAAGAGTTCGGCCACCTCGTCCACGAACAGCACGATGGGTACAGGGCGTTCGTGCTCAGGCAGTCCCCAGATGTCCGAGGTGATCTCCTCGTCGGGGGCGTCCGGCGCGATCCCCTGCCGGGCCTTGATCAGGTCGTATCGGTCCTCCATTTCCTTGACGAGCACCGGCAGCAGCTCGGCCGCCTGCTCCGGGTCAGTGGCCAGCGCCGAAAGCCGGGCGGCGAACGGCGACAGCTCCACACCGCGCTTGCAGTCGATGCCGACCAGGGCGACGGGTTGCGGGGCGAGCCCGGCGACGAGATGCCGCAGGTACATGGACTTGCCGGACAGCGTTGCGCCGAGGGTCAGTTGATGAGGAACGCTCCGGTAGTCCCGCACGAAGGGAGTCGCGTCCTCCCGCAGCGCCACAGGCACCTTGAGGAACCCGCCATCAACCTTGCGCGGCATCCGTACCCGCCGCAGCACGTCGAAGCCGACGAGCCGCAGCTCGACCACACCGGGCTTGACGGTCGTGACGTACACGGCGTGGACGCCCCAGGCGTGCCGCAGCCGTTCGGCCGAGGCGGCGACGTCGGCGGGTTCCTGCCCGGGGGCGAGCCGCAGACGAAGCCGTAACCCGGTGGACGTAGGCCGGATAATTCCCCGACGCGGCGGTATAGGGCGTATCTCGCGTCGGGTGGTGGCCTTGACCGCCAGGACCCGCAGCCGGGAGGGAGCGACGGTCAGGCCGCAGGCCTCCATGACGGAGCTGTAGGAGCTGAGCAGCCGGGCCGTGGAAATCGGGAGGCCGACCGTGGACCAGTAGACGCCGGGGCGCTTGGCCCGGGTGTAGGCAGCCCCGCCGCCGAGCGCGGCGACAGGACCACCCACCTCCAGAAGCGTTGCCAGATCGGTCATCAGGCCGTGGCCCCCATGGCGGCCGGGAACGCGGCCGGAGTGACGGCGGCGGAGCGGTAGGCGATGCCGTGCCGCTGCTGCCCGTTGAACACGCTCTCCCACGGCCGGGCCACGAGCCCCGGCAGCGAAACCGGAGCGCCGAGCGCGAGCCCCTCCGAGACCCCGCTCTCCGGAACCGTGACCTTGATGAGGGAGGACTCCCCTTCCTCGATGTAGACGACGCCGATCGTCATCAGTGCCTCGCCGCTGTTGATGTCCTTGGCGATCTCGCCGGTCTGACGGTCGCGGACCTTGGGCTCGGGCGCCTCGGTCAGCAGGATCGTCGCGGCCGAGGTCTCCACACGGATGGTGCGCAAGAGTTCTTCCTGTCTACTCGTCTATACAAGATGCAGCCTTCGAACCCGATCTCCGGGAACGACGACCACCCTGCCACACGACTTGCCCACTCGTCTATACGAGTATGCCTGTCGGCGTGTACGAGTTCCGGGAAGCGACCCCGCGCACCACCGCGGATCACCCGCCACTCACGCCGATCACGTCGCCGGGAGCTGGTACGACAGGACGTACGCATCCGCCGCCATGACCGTGTCGCAGACCTCCACGGCCCGCCCTTCGGTGTCGTACGCGGTGCGGATCAGGTGGATCACGGGCACGCCGGAAGCCAGCCGGAGCGTCTTGACCTCGGACGGCGAGGGCATCCGGGCCCGGATCTCCTCCTCAAAGTGGTCGAGGCGGTGGCCGAGCTCCTCAAGACGGGCGTAGATGCCGCCGGGGCCAGGGTTGGGCTCGGCGATCGGCGTGTCCCGGGCGATGTCGAGCGGGAGGTACGAGGTGGCGAACTCGACCGGACGACCGTCGAGCAGATACCGGCGCCGGCGAGCGAGCACGCGCCGCACGGACCCGAGCCGGGTGGAGATGTCCTGGCTGGCCTTCTCCTCCTTGACCTCCAGGCTGTCCACCTGCGGGTGACTTCCGGCGGCGTCGGCCTCGACGATGAACGCGGACTTCCCCTGTTCACGGTGGCGCCGGGCGAACCGGTCGGAGGCGAGCCGCCGCACGGGTGGCCGTGGTCGCACGAAGACGCCCTTCCCGTGCTCGGCATGGACGAGCCCCTCGCCCTGGAGGATGGAGAAGGAGTTCCGGACGGTCATCCGGGACACGCCGTAGTGCTCGACGAGCTCAGCTTCCGAGGGGAGCTTTTCGCCCTCCTTGAATCGCCCACGGTCGATGGCCTCGCGCAGCTGGTCGGCGATCTGCCGGAACACCGCACGATCGCTCGTGGGGTCCAGATCGCCGAGCAGACTGGTCGGGAGTGAGGTCACGAGTACTCCTTTAGGTATCTAGACGAGTGGGCGAGTGTTGTTGCTACGGTGGAGAGCCTAGCCATCCGAGAAGGCCGAGGAACGTGACCACTGACCGCCCGCACTCCGTGAGCGTTGCCGGAGTCATTGTCGACGACCAGGGCCGAGCCCTGCTGATCAAGCGTCGCGACAACGGTCACTGGGAACCCCCGGGTGGCATCGTCGAGCGGGAGGAAACCCTCCCCGAGGCGCTTCAGCGCGAAGTCCTCGAAGAAACCGGAATCAAGATCGCGCTTCCCGCGACCCTCACCGGCGTCTACAAGAACATGACGGGCCTGATCGTCTCTCTGGTCTTCCGCTGCAAGGCCGCCGACGGCACACCCACCACCGGGGACGAGACCTACGCACTGCGCTGGGCCACCCGCGAAGAAGTCACCGAACTCGCCGACGAGGCGTACGCGATCCGCGTCCTGGACGCACTCGACGCGGCATCTCCGCCGGCCATCCGCGCCCACGACGGCGTGAAACTCGTCTAGCCCGAACCCGCTGCACATGGCGGCCTACCAGCACGAAGGAACTTGTATGCACGAGTATACGAGCACTGCGCGGGTCTGGGGACTCACTTGCCCAGGTTTCCCCGAAGAGGTCAGCAGGGCCCGCCGCTGGACGCGGGACATCCTGCGCGGCTCGCCGTTGGCCGAGGACGCCGAACTGATCGTGAGTGAGCTGAGCGCGAACGCGATCCTCCACACCGCCAGCGGACAGCAGTCTGGCAGCTTCCATCTGGCTCTCGCGGTCTCTTCCCAGGTGGTTGCCCTGTCGGTCACGGACGACGGCGGCACCGGGACGACACCGAAGGCCGAGCACGCCGACCAGGACGCCACACAAGGGCGAGGCCTCGGCATGGTCAGCGCAATCGCCCACCGGGTCCTGGTCCACGACAGCCAGGCCGGCCACACAGTCACCGCGGAACTCTTCACGAGCATCCGCCCGGGGGGCCACCCGTGCTGACGTCGACTCCCGAGGACTTAGCCGCGGCGGGGCAGGACGGCACGTACCGCTGCTGGGCCACGGCCTACCCGCTGCACGAAACCAGCTCCATCCCCCTGGGATCACACGATGCGACAAGCCCACGCCTCGCGATGCGATGGCTTCGCGAGCGCACGAGGAACGTCACGGACCAACTCGACATGGCATACGCCCAGCCGGGCCGCTACTGGCTGCGCGACGAGACCGAGCACGAACGAGCCCTCGCCTACCTGACCGCAGGCACGGCCTACCAACTCACCTTGCACGACGAGAACACGCGCTACGTCCTCGTGGCCTACCCGCCGGGAGCGACCCCGTGAACGGATACACCCGCGGCTTCTGGTGCGAATGCTGGACCGAAGACCTCACCCAGACGCGACAGCCGACCCTCCGCGGCTCCTTCGACGCCAACTCAGCCGGACAAGCAGACCGCTGGATAGCCATCGCGCTGCGCACCATCACACCAGCACTGGACCCCAGAGCCTCCGACGAAGCATGGGAATGGCTCTACGAGGGCCGCATCGAGACGAGGAGAGCTCTCCTGTGCTCGGAACCCTGCACAGTCACCATCAACCAGGACGGCACACGCATCACTTGGACGGCCCGACCAGCGCTCTTCCTACCCCTGGCGCACCGGAGAAGCCTTGAACTTCCGCGCTGCGCGTATGACTTCAAGCCCCACGCGACCGACTGAGTTACAACTTTCTCTACTGGTTCAAGGCGGCTCGCTCCGCTCTCCGCGCGCGGCCCGGCCCCCGGCCGGGCCTGCGCTCCTGTCTCCGCCCCGCTCCAGCCCGGCCGGCGCCCGTGCCGCGCTCACAGCAACCAGCCATCTGATGCGAGAAAAGAGGTACCCCGTCGCTGGGCAGCCGGCTCCACAGCTTTGGCCTGTCCTCTATCGGGGCTCGTAACGGCTGGCCTTAGGACGGCACTCGTCCACGAGACAGGCTTGAAGCAGCTACCGCACGGCGTCCGCTCCCTGATCACGCTTGACTCCCGACCGGACAGGCCAGAGGCCAACCTGTTCCGCTAGCCCACGGATGGACTGCAATCCACACGTTTTGATCATGCCATCAAAGATCATCTGACACTATGCCGCCATGACGCAGACTGCACCCGCACTTCCCCACTTGACCATTCACGCTAACGAGGTGTTCACGTCAAATCTGGAAGCGAACCCTGAATTCCTCACGCTGGACGACTGGTCGATTCCCGTCAGCTTTTTTGTTGGCAGGAACGGAAGTGGAAAGTCAAAGACGGCTCACGCCATCGCCCGCAGATTCGGGGCGCAGACGCGAATCTTGTCCACCGACAGACTTTCCGGGCTGATGTCGTACTCGGTATACCAATGGGGGTCAACGCCCAGCGAAATGAAGGGTATCCCCATCGGAGAGACCGAGCGTCAGCAGATGACGAACACCATGCGAGACAAGGGAATGGGAAATGACGAATTGTACACCCTTAAGGAGGAACCTGAAGTATGGCTGCGCGTCGCAGCATTTCTCCGCCGAGCGCTTGGAAGGGTAATCGAGCTTCGAGAAAGTGCAGGATTCCTCGATCCGTATGTTCGGATTGGCAATATCGAGTACTCACTGCTACGTGAAGAAGGGCATGGTCTCAGAGAACTTGTCATCTTGCTCGCCGCCGCATATCGACAAGACTGGCAGCTTTTGATTGTGGATGAACCTGAACTCCACTTGCATCCCTCCATGGCCCGACTTTGGGTTACTGAGCTCAGTATGGAATGCGAACGATCTGGCAGACGAGCAATTATCGTTACGCACGAACCCACCCTACTCAAACCGAAGAGCGCGAATGATTTGGCCGCTATTTGGTACTTCAGTGCCGGCCGAACGCCAACAAAACTCTCGCAACATGTACTCGACGCACAGAAAGATCGCGTAACTGCCTCGTTGCAGGGGAATCCACAGCTGGTAAGTCAGCTTGTTTTCTCGCCTCGGCCGGTTTTGGTTGAAGGGCCACACGATGTCGCAGCATTCACAGTATCCCTTGGCCGCACCCAACCACCTGAAGTTGTGGCACAAACCGACCTTGTAGAGTGCGGCGGGAGCGGAGCGGTTGCCCTTTGGTTTGAGGTGTGCACGAAGGTCGGCTTGGATGTAAAATCGGTGGCCGACCTCGATGCATGCTTTGCTCCTGAAGTACGGCGGGCAATGGATGCCATCTCCAAGGTGACCGAGGGATATCGCAATGAGCTAGCCATTGATCCACCCACCACCATGAATGCGCTCAAGCAGCTGATCACGGCCATGGATACCGCAAAGGTGAAAAGCGACCCAAAGAGCCGGGGGGCATGGTTGGCGTCATCTGTTCCAGAAAACTCAGGAAACTCCGTCAGGAAGAACAAGCTGCTCGAAATCTGGCGAAGTGCGGGACTCTGGCTGCATCCTCAAGGAACCCTGGAGGATGTCTTGTCGATTGAAAACAAGGGTGCCGATCAAGCCAGAGTGGCCGCTCAAAAAGAGGGAGTTATCGACGAGGTTACCAACTGGTGTGCCTACTCGCTTGATCTGATGGGTGACGTCTTCATTCTTCTCGAGGCGGCCGTCGAGAGGATTGCACACTCAGTAATGGAGAGTCAGCGCCTAAACCCGGAAATTGCGCTCAATAGTCCAGTAGGGCCCTCATCCAAGACTGATTCGAGAATCGTCACCGTGGAATGTATATCTGAAGGACGTCACCGCCTAACCGTCCACGCGCCTAGGGAGTTCTCTGGGTATTGGGTTGAATTCTCTAGAGATACTCCGTCATCCCAACTAAACCTCCATCCCCCCCGCGAGGGCCATGGGACATGAATTCACGCTCGGCATAGACACTGCAGCAGTATTGAGCTGAGGGCTCAGGCCCCGCCGTTCGTTGTCACGGGTAGGCCGTCGCAGCTCGTTCTGGTCGACGACATTGGCAACGTGGCTAAGGGCGGTGGGGGTGCAGCGAGGCACACGCGTGCCTGGTCGGTCGGCGCACCCGCCGTCGTGGCTGGCTGTCGTCGGCTGAGGCAATGGCGAACCTGCCTTCCACTCTGCGCTGGTGTGCTCAATCACCCGCCTGCGGCCGACGTTGCAGGGCCGGGCACCCTTGGCGGCATGATGGTGGCCCGTACGTGAAGGTGCACTTCCGGCTTGAGGTCAAAGACAACTGGCCCCCGGCATGGGTGGAGAGCCTGTGGGCCGTCGATCAGGGCGACGGCACCGTGCGGCTCGACGACATCCCCTGGTTCGTTCGAGGCATCTCCTGCGGAGACATCCTGGCCGTCGAGCCCGACGAGGAAGACGTGCGATGGGCCGGCGAGGTCGTTCGTCGTTCCAAGAACTGCACCATCCGCCTCATCGTGCTGCGCGGGGGCGGCACCGGCGCCGCACGGCAGAGCGTGATCAACGCGTTTCAGGAACTCGGCGTCGACGGCGAAGGGACCGAGCAGTTCCGCATGGTCGCCCTGGACGTCCCGCCCACCGCCGATCTCACCAAGGTGCAACGGTTGCTGAAGCACGGCGTCACCAAGGGCTGGTGGCACATGGAAGAAGGGTGCATCACCGCGGAGTGGCGTGCTGCTTCCACCAGCTGACGCACCTTGTGCACTCCATAGCTGGGCCGTCCCCGGGCCGTCCGAGGTCGCTCAACAAGGACCAACGACGACCAATGACGACCACTCAGCCGCATGTGAGACGCGCCCTGAGCTGCGAAAACCCAGCTCATCAAGATCCCCGACAAGACCCAGGGCAAGAAGAAGTAAGCCGGCCCGACTCAGCCTCCTGCCTATAGCCTTCGCGCGGGCAGGAGGCTCAGGGTCATGCGCGGACCTCAGCACACCGGATACACCGGCCGGGGCACTGCGATTCCGCGTCCTTTTCCAACCCCTCAGCCTCCGGCCAATCGCGGTTCGGCACAGGGCAATCCTCTGCCCGGCTGCGCTTAATACCAGTGCCTTGGCGTCCGTTCACGCCGCCCGACTGGCTAGAAGTCGTCGTCCTCGACCCTAACGCGTGCCCCTGCCTGTATGGCCTTTTGCTCAATCGCCCCCTGTGCGCCCTCCGTGGTGATAAGCGTGACGCTCAGGCTCATGAGCTGATGGTTAGCGCTGGGTGCGTCTAGGACCTTGCTCAGTTCCTTAAGGAGTTGCCAGACCTGCTCACGGGCCTCTGGGGCAGTAATGCTGCGGTTGGTGAGTTCAACGATGTATCGCTTGAAGGAGGTGGGATCCGAGCTGCCAGGGGTGCTATCTCCGGTGCCGGCCTCGCTGGCCTGTCCTGCCGTAGCCCGATAGTCCTGGTCGTCGACGCCAAACAATCCGCTCGGCCCTCCGCCTCTGACTGGCTCGCCCGGCTGCTTAGGGATCGGGATCGTCGTCGTGCTCTTGGACGGAACACCGGCGGCAGGCACAGTCTCGGCCGCCTTGACGGCGCGGCGAAGACTCTGGCTGATGGAGCCAATCGAGATTTGTTCCGGGGAGGCGATGGCGAGCTTGTCACCGTCGGAGTCTGCCAGTTCCCAACCGCTTCGAAGCAGAGCGAAGATTGCCTGGCGTATCTCGTCGGTCGCGGCAACCAGGGGGAACATCGAGTTCTTATAGAAAGATTGCACGACTTCGCGCGGTGTCAGTGTGCGCTCGAAATTATCCAGCAGGGCTGCGAGATAGTCCGCCGAGAGTCCTGCCGTATTCGTTGCGCGACCAGCCTCGACGAGCGCCGCCCACACCTGATCGCCGCGCAAGGATGTCTTGCCGTCGTCGTCAAGTCGCTTGAACTCCACATGCAGCCCGTCCGAGGCTCGGACAAGGTAAGCGTAGTGCTGAAAGGCCTTTTCGATGTCCTTCTTGAGCTTGTCCTCAGCCTCGGTCACCTTGGTGGTGGCTTCGCGGAATTCGTCGACGTCCTCAGGGCTGATCTGCTTGAGCACACTGCGCCAGGCGAGGACTTCCCTGGCTCGCTTGCGCGCCACGTCCCGCCGCTGTGTGTTCACACAGGCCACGACGCAGCTGGCGGCATTGTCCACGCGCAGAGCGTCGGGTCCGAGCCCAAGGAGAGCGGTAATTTCGGCGCGGCTGACAGTGTCCTTGCCGTTGAGCAGAGTCCAGCGGCGTGAGTCGAGCACGACGAGGCGGGTGACGGCCGAGTCCACCCCGTCAAATGTGCGCGGGAGGTCGATGTCCCCGGTAGCAATCGGCGCGTCGATGAAGCGGATCTCGTCGAAGGTTCCGCGCCGAGCCAGTCTCTGCGTCTGCTCCCAGACCAGCTTTTCGCACGAGGGTGGGTCCACGAGCGCAAGGGAGGCGGTGAAGTACATCCGGAGCGTCTGCCTGATCGACAGGTAATAGCGCCCGGGTGCGTTGGTCGGCTGGGTGATCTCAAGTGCGCCAAGGCCATCCTCGCCGGTAAGGGCGTTGAAGATCTCCTCAGCGTCCGTGTAGGGGGACCCAGGCTTCGGAGTCGGCTCGAGGATGGCCGCGAGCATCTCGGCCTTTGTCGCCCCCCGACCGCCGCGCGGGCGGGCGACCATCGAGTAGCAGAACAGGGCGGTGGCCATGCGCACGCCCGCGTGGTCCTGGCGAGCGGTGACACCGGCAATGCGCAGCCGCTGGTCGATGGCGACAGCGCGTCCTGCGGACCCGTCTGTGCTCGTGATGTCAGTGGTGGCGACGGAGCGATAACCTTGGATGGCCCGGTCGTTGCCCATGAAGAGGCCGGAGGACAGCAACTGCTCGAGGGCGGTGGTGAGGGGGATGTCGCCGACGCCGATGAGGGCTGGCGCCCAGCGCCCGGCCTGGTGCTCGGTAACCCAGTGCAGCGCGGTCCGGGCGAAGATCGCGACCGTGGAGCGTACGCGCTGGAAGTTCTGGACCTGTGACCACTCCTCTCGCACGAGTCGCATGAGCTCGGGGTGGAAGGGGTAACTTGCTTCGACTCGCTCGGCGAAGCCTGTCAACGCACGGTTCGGGCCGAGCTTGTCGAACACTTTGTCTCGCCAAGCGGTGTCGCTTGCCGTGTCGTACTGCTTGGCCAAGTGCGACGCCGCAGCACCCACCTCGGCCGGCTCGAACAGGCGGCGCTGGATGATCGAGGCGAAGTCGTGGGACTCAGTCACCGCAACCCTGCCATCCGGGCCGTTACGCACAAGCCGGTCAGACACATAGCTGCGGAAATCATCAGCGAGCGGCGGATATCCGCGCTCGTCCAACTCGCTACGTATCATGACCACGACACATACGACACGGGGAACGTCGTCGCAGGCATCCATGAGGGCATTGAGGAACGCCTTCTCGTTGGGCATGCGGTCGACGTTGGTCGCGTCGGCGAGCTGCAGGGCGTAGTCCATGAGCTCGTCAAGAAGAATGAGTACCGGCCGTCCCGCGTCGCTGAGCGCTTGCTGCAGCGTCCCCTTGTTTGGCCCGCCCTCGACGTAACGCTGGTAGCGGTCCATATCGCCGCCCGTCAGCGACCAGAGGAACCGCTCGAACAGGTTCGTGGCCGGGCCGAATGTCTCGCTGGGCTTGCCTGGGCTGAAGTAGTCGGCCGTGAGGACGACGGCCTGGGCGCAAGTGAGGTCTACGTCGCGGCCACCCTGCCCCGCTTCACTGCGGACCTTCCGGCCCAGCTCTGTGGCGAAGAACTCCTGCGGTGAGTTGGCCATGTGGTAGAGACCGACAAGGGCATGGCTCTTGCCTCCACCCATGCCTTGGTCCAGGTGGAACAGCGCCGTGGTCTCGGCGTCGGTGCCTAGCCGACGAGCAACGCGACTAAAGAAGCCAACGAGATTCGGGGTGGGCTGGGTGATGTCACCGTAGTAGTCGACCTTGCGGTAGGGCACGTCAACGGTCTGGTAGACAGCCTTGTGCAGGCTCATCTGCAGCTCGCCCACTGAGCCGTCGGACGCGGTGACCTCGGGCCGGAGCGTGAGGACATCGGCCCAGTGCGAAGCGGTGCCGGTCGACATGCTCAGGACTCCTTGGTGGTGAACGGCAGGGTGAGCTGGTCGTCGCGCTCGCTGGCAGCAAGCTCAGTGGCGACGTGGTGCGCAAGGTTGGCGATGGTGCCTGCGTTGCGCTGAACGGCGGTGAGAGCCTTGGCCACTGTGTCGCTGGGAGGCAGCTGGGCAAGGATCTCCCCGACGACGGCCCACAGGTGCGCGTCAGTGGGCTGCCGGTCAGACTCAGCGACGACAGCGGCAACGCCTTCGGTGGCGCCCTGGTCCCAGGCGGCGGCCATAGCCCGGACCACCTCGAACGTGGAGGACTTGTCGTTGACGGCGCTCGGGGCGTCGAGACGCAACTTGTAGCCGCTCTTGCTCTCCGTGAGTAGCGCGCCGCGCAGATCCTCCAGGCGGAGGTTGTCCGCCTGCGCCTGAAATCGGGCCTCGCCCTTGGGAACGTCCGACCGTGCGAAGAGCCGCTGCCAGAAGACGGCGAACCGGGTCGGTGCGTCAAACGTCTCAAGTGGCAGCTCGTCCAGCTTGAGCGCTGTGGCGTCGCGGACCGCGGTACGCGCCAGCGTGAGGTAGCGGTCGAGCTCGGCCTGGCTGCCGTCGGGCTTGAGAATCTTGGCGTAGCGGCCGAAGACCTCCATCGCTGGCCCATACGCGGCCATGAGCTGGTCATTGAGGGCCAAGCCGTCACGGTCCCACTCCCGTACGGCGGTCTTGACTCGCTCGGCGACCTCACGGTCGACCTGAGCGGCGGTAGCGACCGGCCGGTTCACGGCGGCAACGCGACAGCCAATCGCGACTGTGACCTTGATGCTCGCCACCCCGGTCGAGGCCGTCTCGGTCCTCGACGGCCACGAGCTCGTGACGACGAAGCCGGCATCGTGAAGGGCTCCGAGCAGCCGTCGCCACGCGTCAGGGTCGGAGTGCCCGAACACAACGACGAGGTGGCCGTCCACTCGCAGCACGCGCCGTGCCTCGCCGAAAGCACGGCTGAGCATTTGCTCGTAGAAGTCGCGGGTTCGGTGCTCACCCGGAGCATTGCCGCGCTTGACGATGATCTCGTCGGTCTTGTCCTGCAGCCCTGGAACATCGAAAAGATCGGGGAACACGTCGAAGAGGCAGCGCTTCAGCCAGACGTGAAAGAGATCCGACGCGTCGGCGTAGTCGATCATGTTGTAGTACGGCGGGTCGGTTACGACCGCATCCACCGACCCGTCGCGGAAGGGCAGGGCTATCGCGGAGGCGCGGCGGAATCGGCCCGGCCGTCCTGCATCGCTTCCCTGGATGACCTTCTTCAGCGCCTGCAGGCCGCTGTCAGAGACGCTGTCCCAGGTGCCCGGTCCGGTGCCCGGCCCGGCCTCGAGGTAGTCGAACTGGAAGGACACCTTGCTCTCGTCCGCGAAGATGTCGTGGACCTGGACCCACGTGCCCTTGCGCGAGGCGTTGCCACCGAAGGCAGCGAGCTTTGCGCCTCGGGTGGAGCGCCGAAGTCGTCGCTGCATGTTTGCTGCCGCGTAGGCCGTGAGCGCGTCCGCGTAGTCGGTGGTGAGTCGCGCAGCCAAAAGGTCGGTACGAATGCCCCGAATGGCGCGGACTGTCTCGGTGAAGAGAAGGGCCTGTCGGTCGTTCATGAGGGCGCCGTAGGTGCGGTAGCCGTAGCCACTGGCCCGGATTGTGTCTTGATTGCCAGGCGGGATCGCCTCGTCTGGAACAGCAGTGAAGGGGCCGAAGCTGTCGAGCTGGGCAAGGTCGACGGACTTCGCGGCTGTAATCTCGTCAGCCGTCGGGGCGCGGAAGGTCTTGCCGACCCCCTCGTTCTCCTCACCGACGGCGAGGAGTTCGTCCTCATACTGACCACCGAAACCCTTCGCCTTGACAGTGTCGAGCGTGTGGACGTGTCCGCAGGACGGAAACGGGCAGCGAGCACTCTTGCCCTTGCGGCCCGCCGCGGCCGAGAACGTCGGCTGCTGGGCGGGGTCTCCGTCCACGACCTGGGGACGCCACCGGTCCCCGTCGATGACGAGTTCGAGCGACTGCCCGTAGTCCCCCTCACGCCCAGACGGAAACTGCAGCCGCATGCCGCCGATGAGCGGGAAGCGCCGGCGGCACTGGTCACAGGGGATGCTGACGGCCCACAGATACGCCCAGGGCACCTTGCCGCGGCTATCGGTCGGGTAGTAGGGCGCGACAGCCTTGGCCACACGCTTGTTCACTTCAGCGAGTACGGCGCGGACATCGCGCAGCAGCCGCGGCTCATCGTCGCTGAAGAGTCTGTCTTCCGGCTCGGCTCCACTGGCGAAGGGAACAGCAGCCTCAGTCGACCAGTCGCGCAGCGGGTAGTCGGCAAGGAGGCGCCCACCCAGCGTTGCGACCGGGCTGAGGTCCGTTCCGACAGCGGTCGCGCCGAGGCGCGCTGCTTCGAGGGGGATGATGCCTCGGCCACTGAAGATATCGAGTACGACGGGGCGACCGGAGGGGTACTCCTCCGCGATGGCTTCGCGAAGTCGACCCAGCGCAACGCTGCTGCCCGCCTCTACGGCCAGTCGGACATCTGCGTGAAGGTCATCGCGGTCAGGTAGCAGGGTGGTAAGTACGGCGGCACGGGCCTGCGCGATAGGGCGAGAAGCGAACCAGGTGAAGAGCGCCTTCTCGCTCCGGCCGGATCCCGCCGGAGTGCCGACGGCAGCGTCAACCGAGGAGCACGGGAACCAGTGGTCGATCAGGCGGCTGCGTACGTCACTGGCGGGATCCGCGTTGGCCGTTGCGCCAGTCGACGGCGCTTGGGTGGTGGTGGTCACCGATGCTCTCCCATCAGCCGACGTAGGTCGGCAACCTTGATCTGAAACCGCTCGATGCGCCGTGGCCCGGTGGCTAGCAACCCAGCCGGGTCCTGGGCGCGGACGAGGACTGTCGGCGATATGGCGCAATCGGCAACGACGTAGAGCCAGTAGTCCTGGCCGCGCTGCTGCGCCTGAGCCCACTCGTGCTGCTCCAGCCACACCGGCTCCAAGCCTGCGTGGAAGCCCTTGACCTCAACGAGGCGTTGTTCTCGGGTCGTGCGGTGCCGGGCGAGCAGGTCGTAGCCGACGCCAGCGGTCTGACGGTCGTCCACGTCGAAACCAAGCCGGTCCAGCTCGGCCAGAACGGTGGCCACCGCGACCGCCTCGCTGTCCGGGTCGTAGCCGAGCTGATCGGCACGGGCCTCACCGATGACGTGTGCCCAACCGACCAAGCGGGGAGCGCTCTGCCCGACCTTGTTGATGTCATCGAGCTGCGCGAGACGGTGGCGCTTGAGCTCCTCGAAGCGAGACATCCGCTCACGCCGTTCGGTGGCGGGCAGATCCTCGAGCTCGTCCATGTAGCGGTACTCGACCTGGTCAAGCTGCTGGCGCGCCTTGTCGACCCACGCCTCCCGCTCCGCCCGCGCGCGGACGACCTCGCGCGTGAGCGCAGCGCGGGCTTCCAGTTCGCTGTCGTGCCTCAGCGCTGGCGACAGGGGCGGCGCGACATGGCTGGCTCCGGTCGGCCGGAGCAACATGAGGGACTCCCAAGCGCTCTCGAATGCTCCGGCGCCGGAGTACCGGATGAGGACCGGGGACTTTCGCCGCTGCCGGCGGACGCCGTCGTGTACCTCGACCTCGGCGTCGTAGACCAGGACGGTGTAGTTCGTCAGCGACGCGGGGTCGCTGAGGACCGTGCCCCGGATGAGCTCGCTCTCACCGGTACGCAGCGCAAGGTCGGTCAGTTCGGCGAACGACTCTTCGGTAGGCCCAAGCACGATGACGTCGTCCAGCCCCTG
Source organism: Streptomyces olivochromogenes (assembly GCF_001514115.1). Taxonomy (GTDB): domain Bacteria; phylum Actinomycetota; class Actinomycetes; order Streptomycetales; family Streptomycetaceae; genus Streptomyces; species Streptomyces olivochromogenes. Next base: position 468,042 of record NZ_KQ948455.1, on the reverse strand, counting down.
AGAGCCGTCATTGATCGCCTGCCGAACGGAAGAACCGTCAGCAGCGACCAGCGCCTCGTGCTCACCGCCGAGGGTTGGCGGCAGCAGCCGGGCCGAGTTGACCCGGCGGATGCCCTTGGCCGGCCCCGGGCCGAGGCGCCACTGCTCGGCACGGGCGAGCTGGTCGACGAAGCCGTCAACTATGACGGGGTTGATCGCCTCGAGGCGATCGCTACGGAACCGGTCGAGCGCGGCCTCGGTGTTGGCGGGCGTGTGAAGCCGGTCCTCGTCGCTGACCAACTCCTGCGCCTTGGACAACAACTCGGCTGTATCGGGAACCGTGACGGCCTGACCGGCTTGAGCGTCGATGAGCGCGCGGGTGTAGTCGAAGCCAGCACGGGCGGCGGTCGCGTCGAGCAGATCGAAGATCCGTCCGTCGAGCGCTTCTCCGGCGGCCTCCAGGTTGCCGAGCATGACCTCCTGGACCCGGCCCTCACGGGTATCGGGCGCAACGAGGTGGTAGATGTGCACCGGCTTGGTCTGGCCGATACGGTGCAATCGACCCATGCGCTGTTCGAGGCGGACAAGGGACCACGGAATGTCCCAGTTGACCATGACGTGGGCGGACTGCAGGTCGATGCCCTCGCCGCCGGCGTCGGTGGAGACGAGGACCTGGAACTCACCGGCGAGAAACCGCTGCTGGAGCTGGTCGCGCTCATGGTGCCTGACTGCACCCTCGAGGGTCTCGACGCTATACCCGTCGTGGGTGAACTGACTGGCGAGCCAGCGGGCAGTGTCGGCGAACTCGGTAAAGATGAGCAGCTGGCCTTGCCCCGGAGCGATGCCGTGGTGGGTGAGAAGCTTCTGGGTGCGGAGCCACTTCGTGGACGGGCCAGCGGTCGTGGCCAGTCGAATGGTCGCGATGACCCCGTCAATCGCCGTGAGCTCTTCGCTCTTGCTGCGGCTGCGAGCATTGACGACGATGTCCTCGGCGCGCTCCCATACCTCGTCGTCCTCGACGGCAAGGTTTACTGAACCGTCACCCTGAGCGAACTCGTCAGGTATGGGGCCGTCGACTCGGCCGGACGCTGGGCCCTTGAGGGCCTCGTGCCGCCGCGCGATCGTGGCGGCAGCGGCCACCAGTGCAGAGGCGGCTCGCTTGCCGTAGATCGAGCGGGCCAGGGTTGCGTTCTCGCCGTAGTAAGTGTCGACGTAGTCCATCACCGCGGTGTAGGCCGCGAGTTCGGGGCCGCTGAGGTCGACCGACACAGTCTCGGCGTACCGAGGCGGGAAGAGATCATTCCCCTCGAAGTCCTTCAGCTCCTCCTTCATCCTCCGCAAAAAGGACAATGTCGAGGGCCTCAGCGCATTGTCGTACTCGGTCTGTCGCGGGTCCCAGGGGTACAGCGTGGGGTCGAGGAGGCTGAGCAGGCCACGGAAGTAGTGCTCCTTGCCCCGGTGCGGCGTTGCGGTCAGCAGCAGGAAGTGGTGGGTGCGGCTCGCCACATCCCTTGCGGCGCCGAGGTACTGAGAAGTAGGCGTCAGTCGGTGCGCCTCATCAAAGACCGTGAGCGACCACGATGCCCGGGCCCCGGAGATCTTGCGCCGAACGTCCGTGTTGTAGGTGTACAGGTCCACACTCACAACCCACACGCTGACGCGCGGGTCGAGGTCACGAGGGTCCCTGGCCACGTCAGGAGTGACCGTGGCCGCCTCAATCGCGAAGTAGCGGCGCAAGTCCCGCTTCCACTTCTCCACGAGGTGCGCGGGTACGATGATCACCGTTCTGCCAGGTATCAAGCCTCGCCGCGTACCCTCGGCGATGTACATACCTGTCATGATCGTCTTGCCGGTGCCCGGTTCATCGGCGAGCAGGAATCGCAGGCGTGGCTGGGCCAGCATGTGGCTGAATACGGCCTCGTCCTGGTGCGCATACGGCCGCAGCGGGCGCGTGGCAAGGACAGCAGAACGGATACGGGGGACGGCGTACTGCATCCACCGGCCCCACAGTGCGGCCAGCGCCCGGGCAGGATCACCATCGGCATCATTGACAGGCACGACAGCCGCATGCAATTCAGCAAGGCTCAGCGCAACGTCGGTGAGTGTGCCATCGCTGCGGCGCACGACGAGGTCGACGCCATCGCCAGCACCGGTAGCCGCGACGACGGTAGCCATCCCTCCGTCGATGAAGAGTTGGCTACCAGGGGACGGTAGATCGTCCGAGTCCTTCCCGCTCATATCTAACCCCGCTCGCGGCTGACAGTGCCCACCGGACCACGCCCACTAGAAGTCCTTCGCGGCGCCCAGTACCCCCCGGACACCACCGAGAATCGTGCAGAACTGTACGTGTTTCTAAGAGAGTTGGTTACCAAAGACCTCTGGGACGCCGCACTCGCGCACGTCGCTGACGTGGCCCCTCCGGAGATAAAGCATGACTGGTTAACGGTCGTGTGGATCATCATGCATACCGCGAAGGTGATGTGGAGATTGCGTGATCAAAGCGTGATCCATGTCAGGCATCACCGCGAACGCGACCAGCGACCGTGAGCATGCGTCAGCACCACAATCGCGGCGACGTCGACCGCGCCTGCGGGTCTCTGGACGTCTGTTGCTGCCGCCCCCCGTCCCCGGCCAAACGCCAGGGAGGCGCAACGGAGCGGGACGGTGGCGGAATACTCCGGCTAACGCGTGCACTGGCTACCTCATGCGTCGGCACGCCAGTGCGGACTACCCGTTGAACTCCCACCACATGGGGGTCAGATCGGCGAGTGGGCCTGGCGGCTTAAGCGCTTTGCCTTCGATCGCAGGCTTGGCCTGCACGATGCGATGCCGGGGACGCTGTGCCTCCTGAGCGGCTGCCTTCTGTTCCAGCCACGAGGTGCGCTGCTCAGCAGCCTGGTCGCTTTGTCGCTGCACCCGTTCCCGAGCCCGCTGGTGTCGGGACTTGGGACGTGATTGCTGCTGAGCCGGAGGTGCCGCGGCATCCTGCACCTTCTGGTGGCATCGCCGACACAGGTAACCCTGAGGATACGGCGTTGCTCGGGCCATGTTCCGGCAGTCCGGCTGGCTGCATAAGGCGGTGTTCAAGCTGTCCCCCCTGGACGCACTGGGCGTCTACGCTACTCTGTGTGCCCAGGAAGCACCACCATGGTGACATCTTCAGTCATCGTCGAGGCCCAGAACCTCCTTGAAGCGCGAGAGCCCTTCGTGTGCCCGCTCCCTATGTATGGGGTGATCCGGTCTCGTGTGGCCGCGGGAAGGTCTATCCACCTCCGCCATCAGCTCGACGTACTCGCTAAAGACTTGTAGGTACAGGATGGCGAGTTGGCCAACCTGCCGATGAATGAGGTCATCCGAAAGAAGTCCGCCTCGAACAGTGCCAAGGCGTCTTCGAGGACGGAGTGGCGATTCGGAGACAGGGCGCCAGGCGTTGGTCGATCGTCGATATGCACAGTCTGGATGCTCAGTCGGCAATCGGGAAGGTCCCCGGGTCTGTGGACTATCTGTGGACTTGGATACACCCGGTTGAACTCATGCAAGGCCGTGACCTGCCACTTTGTCGACGAAGCAAGCGCCCTCCGGAGCCGTGTGCGCAGGTTTGAATCCTGCCGGGGGCACAGAGGCCGGACCAGCGTGATCGACCCGCTGACCAGCCGAAGTGCCAGACATTAAGAGCCGGATCCAGTCCTACTGGGCCCGGCTCTTTGTCATGGTTACGCACTGATCGCGAGTGAGCAGCGAGTGGGTTTCAGGAACCTGGCCGGTAGCGGACAGCGGGGCACGGGCGTGCCGTGGGTGTGCGGGCTCAGGGCAGTGGGGTGGTCCAGAACATCAGGCAGCTTTGGCTCAGCCCTGGCACCCGCTGTCGTCCCGATAGCCGATCTCGGGATCGTCGGCTTGGCGTCTTTTGCTTCGGCAGGCCCTGCACGTGCCCGGAATTGTGGCTTCCATCATGGCGAATGTGATCTTGTCCTGGTGAGATCGCCAGATGCTCGGTTTCCTCCTCCGTCTCCTGCCGTTCTGGGTCCGTGAGCCCCTGCTCATCGCGGTCGGGTCTGTTCTCGGCGTACGCATCATGTATCTCGCCGTCCGCGATCACGATCGGGTCGCGGCCGGTCTCGGCGTGGTGTTCCTCGTGTTCACCGCAATACGCGTCTACGCGGTGATCCGGGCCCTGCGCGCACGCCGGAACCCGAGTCCGACAGCCTCCGCAGACGGGGCGGCAGTCGATGCTGCCACCCAGCCTCAGGCCCAGGCCCAGCCCCAGGCCGGGGCCGGGCCGCGTCCCAGCCCGAACACTCCGGAGAAGGAGCACAACGCATGGGGCCAGGCCTTCGCGGCCGTGGCAGTGTTCGGGGCACTCGCGGCCACGCTGTGGCTGGGCCCCCGCTTCATGCCGTCCGACGACAACACCCCGAAGCCTGCCTCGTGTTCGGACGAGACGCACGAGGAGCTTCCGAAGGCCTACACGGACACGCCCCAGCCTGTGACCGGTGAAGAGCTGTGCAAGGCGCTCAACCGGCCGGACCTGGCCAAGCTCCTTGGAACGCCTGAAGAGACCGCGACCACTGTTTCCAGCAACAACAACACCGCTCCTCTGACTGATGGGAAGGTCGCCCAACCGGAGGTCGAGGTCACGTTCGAGACGTACACCGTGAATGTCTCGGCCACTTACAACGAGCTGACGACCCACCAGTACGTGAAGCTGATGAAGTTCGGGAATGAGAGGGACATCAAGACGCTTACGGTTCTCGGTCGGCCCGCGGTCCTCTTTTCGGATCACACCATGAAGTTCGAGATCAATCTCGGGAGTGGCGGATCCGGCGGACCGGTCGAAGAAGGCCCCCTGGCCAGGACGCTGTCCGTGGCCCTGGACCGTAATGACCGAGGCGGCTACTGCGAAATCACCGTGTGGAGCACGTCCGGAGCCCTCCCGAACGACAGCGCTCTCCTCGACATCGCCGAGAAGGTTCTTCCGAAGATCCCCGAACGACCTGCCCGATGAGACGCCGAAAACGTCTCGGCGAGAAGATCGGTCCAGTCGCTTCCCACGCTGGACGTACTCAGCCATAGGAGTGGACTGGGGGCGACGGACCAAACCGTGATCACAGGGCTTCAGTGGTCGCTTCGGCCGGGAGTTCCCTGGCCCGATCCGAGTGCACTGGGCCGGCATCGACCAGCAGATCGACTTCGTCTGGAGCCAGCCGTACTGCTCGAAGAAGGTCCCGCATCTGATCTCCGCAGGGGATCGAATCGCCGAGGTCCTCCGCCGCAGATATACACAGGCATGCCCCGCGCAGGTGGACCGCGGAAACCGCTGCCACCTCTGCCAACCCTTCATCAGTGTCGGAGCACCTGAAGACTGGGCACATGGCGACGCCCCGGAGCCCCAGAGACTCGCCAACTCTTACAAGGGGCCGACCCACGTCCCCTCTGAGCACGCGGACGGGAGGCAACGCGCCACAGTCAACTGTGAGAATCATGCCGTCTGGCACGTGCTCCATCGCGTGCTCGCAGAAGGTCTCCAGCAAGTCCCGGAGCTCCAAGTCCGGCACGATCTCCATCACGGAACGGAGCTGAGCCTGCACCTCCGCTGTGACGTGTCCCAGCGCCAGAAACTCGCCCGCTTTGCCCTTCAGAATAGGAACGTAGGCCACCAGCCACCCCCAAGCGCTCCCCACACTCAGCCAGTTGTGGTGCTAGTCCCTCTTGACAGGGTGACGGGGTAAAACAGTGGTAGGTAGAGCGCTGTTCGAGCCACGGGGCACAAAGTTGAGGGACGAACGACGCACGCAGGCCACATACCGAGGCGGTAGGGCTCCTCGGAGTCTCTCCGAGTGAGTAGCGGGTGAACGCGCCTCCCCCGAGTCCATGCGGCGACGTTCTTGCAGTTCAAAGGGCGGAACTGCGACGTGAACGGCTTGCCCTCCGGAGCCGAGTGGGCAGGTTCGAATCCTGCCTGGGACACCCTGTGTGAGGTGCCCGAAGACCCCGTCACCAGCGGAAACGCTGAGGCCGGGGTCTTCGCGTATGTGCAGGCGTAAGAAGCCCGAGGCGGCTCTACGTCGGGGACCCGCTCCGCGGTCAGGACGTACAGCGGGGCACCGAGCTGATGGGCCGGCAGTTGTTGGGGGTGTTGTCGACGATCCGGCTGTTGACGAGGTTCAGGACGCTTGGGGACGGCGCTTGCCAGATACCGCCGCCGTTGAGCGCACTGTTGTGCTGCACCACTGTTTTCGTGAGCGTACTGCTGCCGTAATTGGCGATACCGCCACCCAACTGGCCGGCACGATTGTCGGCGATGGTCGTCGAGGAGATGTCCATCGGGGCGCGGTCGTTGTAGATTCCGCCGCCCTGCTCGAAGGCGCGATTGGCGCCGATGTACGACTTCTTGATGGTGAGAGAGGCCCCGGCGGTGAAGATGCCACCCCCAAGTTGCGTAGCCTGATTCCGCTCCACTTTGGTGTTGTCGAGCAGGGTGGTGCTGCGCGGATCGTTGTAGATGGCGCCTCCCCGCTGTGCCGCGCTGTCCCGCAGGACGCTGTCATGGACTTCGAGGGTGCTGCCCTGGTTGACGTAAATGGCGCCCCCTTGGTTCGCCGTGCTGTTGGTGACCGTGCTGTGCCGGAGGATGAGCGTCGCTCCGTCGGTGGGCAGGTAGGTGCCGGCGTATTCGAGGTAACCGCCACCGGTCGCCGTGACACCGTCGACGGTCAGGCGCCCATTGGGGCCGTCGATCTCCGCGATGCGGAAGGCATCGGAGGCGTCGGGGTCCCGTCGGATGGTGGTGTTGTGACCCAGCAGGGTGACGGTGCCCGTGATCTGCGGCAGGGCGTTGGCGCCGAGCCCTCCGGTCGACGCTGGAGTGGTGACGTTGTAGACGCATTTGGTCGCGAGCCGGATGGTGTGCGGTCCGGTGTTGTTGTTCGCGGCGACGATCGCGTTGTTGAGCGCGTTGACATCACACGGGATGGATACCTGGGGTTCCGCGTTTGCCACGCTTCCCATGCCGAGCACAGCCACAATCGGCATAGCCAAGGCCACAGCGCTGAGTTGACGTCTGAGCATCTCTTCTCCAGATCGCATTGAGTGATCAATTGATCACTTTAAGCAACAGTGAGCAGTTTTCCGCGAGGTCGCAACCTGTCATTCGCGGCAAAGGCAGGACCGGCAGCCGGGTATCGACGCGACAGCCATGACTTTCGACGCGTCCCAGCGGGTATGCGCGGCCGCACGCCGGCGGGCGCACCAGCGGCGGTGGCGCAGGCCGAGGGCGGTGGCGCAGACCGAGGGCGGTGGCGCAGACCGAGGGCGGATGGGAGGCCGGTGGGTACGGAGACCTCGACGCTATTGCCGGCGCGCTCGGCCACCTCGGTAGGGTCGACGCCGGCGTTGAGCCACGTCGACACCGCCGAGTGACGAAGGTCGTGCGGGCGGCTCGCGAGCGGCGGCGTCACGACGGCCGGTGGAAGGGCCAGGAGCCGGGCCTCCTGCCACGCCGGACGTCCTCAGCGGGCCGGTTCTTCAGACCGTGGTCGTCTTGGGTCTCCCCCGAGTCCGTCCATTGCCTTCCGACCGACGGCCGCGTTCGGTGGAGCAGAGCTGATCCCCGGCCCTGGGGAGGCAGAACCAAGTCCGTCTCGACGAGGCCGGTCGCTTCAGCCGGCCGGAGACCGCCGAAGTACATCGCAGCGAAGAGATCGCGGACCCTGAGCAGGCTCGCAATCTCCTGGCGGCCGTTTCCTACGTGGGCGGCTACCGGCGTGCTCGCGGTCGGCGCCGGAGACCTTCGGTTTCTGCCGGCGGGCGGCTGTGATCGGGTTTTCGCGCAGCTCCCCCAGGTCGACCGCGCAATTGGCGGCGTTGACGAGCGTCCGCCGTTTACGCCGCACGGTTTCGGCTGCCGCGGCCGTGCGATCGAGCTTGAGTTTCAGCGAGTCCAGCACTGCACGGGCCTTGGCCAGATCGGCGAGGGGGCTGCAGCGGGCAGGGGTGCTGGGACATGCGTGGTGGACGGTGCCGCTGTTCCCGTGGCACGCGTCGGCTCCACGCCGACGATGCCGATCGCAGGTCGGTGAGGCTGGTGCGCAGCTTTATTACTGCCGCGGCGATCTCTCGTTCGTGGGCGGGAGCGGATCGGCCGGGCGGCTCGTCGCACGGGTCTGCAGGCGGACGCGGAGTCCGTCGCCGCCTGCCAGGTAGAGCACTTCGGCCGGCTTTTCGCCGGCTGCGCCGAACCAATGGGGAATCTGGGTGTCCAGTTCGGCCGCGTCGCCGGGACCGAGATCGAGGCTGGTGTCGGCCAGGGCGAGCTGGACCTCGCCGGCCAGGACACACATCCACGCGTAGCCGTCGTGACGGCGTTGATCGGGCGTTTCGTGCGGGGGCAGGATGAGCCGGTACGCCTGGATACCGCCTGTGTGGTGGGAGAGCCGTTGCGCGTCGATACCGCGGCGCCGTCGCGGCGAGTGCACGACCGGTGGCTCCCCCGCGTGCTCCACCACCGAGACCATTTGTTCGAGGGGAGTCCCGTAGACGGCGGCCAGCGGGACCAGCAGGTCGAGCGAGGGCTGACGCCGCCCGCCTTCCAAGCGCGAGAGCGTGGATACGCCGATGCCGGTCAGAGCGGCCACCTGCTGCAGCGTCAGCCCGGCGGCCCGGCGAAGCACGCGCATCCGGGGGCCGATCTCCGGGAGCAGTTGCGCTATCTGATGGCGCTGGGGGATCGCCGAGAGGGTTGCCATGGCCGGCAGTTTTGCAGTTTCCGCATCTTCGTGGACCGCGATGTGCGCTGCGGTGGACTCTCACACGGGCCGGATCACGGCCTGTCACAACGGTCAACGGTCGCATGCAGAAAGGCGGTGGCGGCGTGACGGGACAGGATTCCCACGCGGACCACATGCGGTACTTCGTCGAGCAGGTGCAGGAGAAGGGACACCTCGGCCTGATCGACGAGCTCGTCCATCCCGGCTTCCGAAACCACACCGTCGAGCCGGGACAGCGTGATGACAGGGACGGGGTGCGCGAGACCATGGCGGCCCTGCACGAGGCCTTCTCCAACCTGCGGGTCGAGGTCCTGCACTGCGTCGGCGACGGAGATCTCGTAGCCACCCACAAGGTTTTCCGCGCCACGCACACCGGCTCGTGGTTCGGCATCCCGCCGTCGGGCACTCGGGTCGAATTCAGGGTGATGGACCTCTTCCGCTACCGGGACGGGCAGCTGTTCGAGCACTGGGCCGTCGCCGACACGGTGAACCTGCTGCGTCAGACCGGCGCCCTGCCGTAACCCCTGCCGCCCGGCCCGGGGTCGCTCGGCTCGCCCCGTTGCGGCCGGTGCGGATGTCGGAGGAACCCGGCTGCTGTTCCCTCTGGCATGCCCAGTCCGGGGCACGGCGGTCCGGCATCGCGCTGAGATGACGGCCGTCGCGCTCGGCCCTCGGCCGGCCGACGGACGCGGAGGACGCCGTCCAGGACGCCGCGCTGTTGGCCGTGAGCAGGGTCGGGGACCTGCGGGTCCCTACCGCGGTCCGGCCATGGCTGATGGCGAGCCGACCACTGTTCGCGAACGTTCGCTTCTTCCGCCCGTGCCGACGCACGGGCGACGACATCTTTTTCGTGCATGAGGAGTTGGGGATTTCCGATGGCTGAGGACAAGTTCACGGGCAAGGTCGTCATCGTCACCGGCGGCGGATCGGGCATCGGCGCGGCCACCGCTCACCGCTTCGCCGCCGAGGGCGCCACGGTGGTGGTCATCGGCCGGACACGGGCGAAGCTGGACAAAGTGGTGTCCGACGCGCCAACGGGCTCGACCCTGATCGCCCGGGTCGGTGACGTCTCGGACGAGGAAGAGATCACCAGGCTGGTGGATGCCGTGGCTCACGACCACGGCCGGTTGGACACTCTGGTCAACAATGCCGCGACGTGCGAGCCGTTGGGCACCGTGTCCGACATCGATGCGACGGGCTGGCGACGTGTCATGTCCACCGATCTCGACGGAGTCTTCTTCGCCTCCAGGGCCGCACTTCCGCATCTGCGTGCCGTGGGCGGCAGCATCGTCAATGTCGGTTCGGTATCCGGGCTCGGCGGTGACTGGGGCCTGGCCGCCTACGACGCCGCCAAGGGCGCGGTGACCAACCTGACCAACGCGATGGCGCTCGACCACGGCGCGGAAGGCGTGCGGGTGAACGCCGTCCATCCCAGCATGATCTCCACAGACATGACTGCGGGATTCCTGCAGAACGATGAGATCGTCGCCGCCGCGCTCAACCGTGTACCCATGCAACGCTTCGGCGAGCCTGCCGAGGCGGCTTCCGTCATCACGTTTCTGGCCGGTTCGGCGGCGAGTTACGTGAACGGGGCTCATATCCGCGTCGATGGAGGCCTCGGCGCCTCGAACGGCAATCCGCACATCGCGTAACACCGCGACATGCGAGGCCGATCCCCTCAGCCGTCGGCGACCGCGTTCACCGCCACCCTCCGGGGCAGGTCAAGAATGGTGGTCTTTACCCGGCTGAATGCGGCGGCCTCCGCGAGCACTGAATCTGGGCGACATGTGTCTTCACGACTGCCGCACACAGCGTCAGGGCGCGTACTGGCACACCGTGATCGAGCCGGTGGGAACGCCGCTCTTGGTGCCGCAGCCGATCTTCCCGTACCTCTCGCTGATCATGTTGTAGTAGTGACCCCACTTCTTGTAACCGGGGCTGTCGGTGTCGTGGTTGGGGTCGGCGTCGTAGGCGCTCTTCTCCGCGGCCCATTGCCCCGTGGCCTGGGTCGCCGAAGAGGAGGATATGTTTTCGGCGGCGTTGCTCATCGGGCCGTGGTGCAGGCTGCCGCCCGCGGTGGATTCCGGGTTGTCGGCCCAGTCCTGGGCTGCCTTGGCGAGCGAGTCGTCCCAGGTCAATGGTGACTGGCCGGCCTGTTGGCGCACACTGTTGGTCTCGGAGACGATGGCTTGTTGATCGGAGGGGCTGACCTCGGAGACGGTCGCGGAAGCACCCGTCGTCAGGGCGGAAACACCCGTCGTCAGTATCGTGCCACCGGTCAACAGCGCCGCCGCGACGATGGTCGCGGCGCGACGGTGCAGCAGAGTGGAGTTCTTCATCGCGACTCCCTGGTCGCACAGAAAACAGCAGCGGCGAGAAGCCTGCTGGGGAATGTCGGCGTGGAGCACGGCTGCCACGGAAGCGAGCCGCACCGCCGACTCATGCCGTGGCCAGACAGCCACCGGCGACAAAGTGGTCTCGTCGGCGGCCGCATGGCCGCATTCGGTACGCCCAGCCTATGCCCGGGGCGCCCGTGCAGCGACCGGAAACACAGCGACACGGGGCCAGGGATCGTGGGGTCACATGCCTTCGCGACGAGGCGTCACCGTCGTAGGGGAGGTGGGGTGGCGGAGAGGTGTGGCGACGTGGCCGAGGTGATAACTCCCGTACGGTCGCGGTGAGTTCAGTGGGTGTGGCACCCGGCTCGGCTTCCACGTTCCGCAATCGTGCGGCTCCGAGCCCCAGTTGGCTTCGAGTGATCGCAGTCTCCCGACCCGGATCTCGAACTCCGTCGAGGCTCAGCCGTGCCAGACGGCTCGGACCTCTTCGGCGTACTCGGCCGCCTGGCGTAGGCCCGCCTGGGCCGCGCCCGGAATGCGGGACGCGTCCAGAGGCTTGCGGCCGAAGGCGCGGCGGGCCGCTCGGTCCGGGACCAGCAGGGCGGCCCGGGTACCGCCCGCCTCGAGGGAGGCCACCTGATCGAAGGCGCTCTGGGTCGCGCCCGGCACGTCGGGGATCGGGGCCAGGACCACAACCCGTCGGCTGTCGTGCGCCAAGTCGGCATTGGTCGTGGAGCGTACGCCCCCGTCCATCCAGCGGCCCGCCCCGATCGTGATCGGCGGGAACAGCGGTGGCAGTGCACACGTGGCCGACATCGCCGTCACCAGGTCGACGCCGCTGTCGGCGCTGAAGCCGGTCGGTTCACCGGTGAGCGCATCCACCGCGAACAGCCGCACGGGCCGCTTCGGCCAGTCCTGAACCGGCAGTTGAGGGCGGATCGCGTCGAAGAGGTCGGCCTCCGTCACATCGCGCACGTTCAGGGAGAGCCGGCCCAGCCGCTTGACCACGGTCGCCGGATCGCGCGAACCGAGCGCCGCCCACAGGTACTTGACCGTCATGAAGAAGGTGAAGTCCACCTCCATCATGGCTCGCTTCCGGGCGACCTGTACCTCGTACAAGTCGGCGGGCGCCGCTCCTGCGGCCAGTTCCACGGCGAGCAGCGAGCCGGCCGACGTGCCGGCGAGCACGTCAGCGCCGCCGAGGTCCAGCCCCGCGTCGGCCAGCCCCGCCAGCATGCCGACCTGCCATGCGTACGCGGTCAGGCCGCCCCCGCCCAACACCAGCGCCGTATCCGCCACGTCCACCCTCCCCACCAACGGGGACCAGTCCCCGTTTCCTGCTCTGACGCTAGCACGTAAACGGGGAGGAATCCCCGTTTCTGATCGCGGTACCCAATGGCGGTACCCGACGGGGTACCCAATGGCGGTACCCATGCCAGTAACCGCACGAGGTGACCGCCCATGAAGTGACCGACAGGGATGTGGGCCGAAATAGGCGGTTATGGGCTGATCCTGCTGGCATAGTGCGGCCATGGAGATCCACGACCCCCGGCAGCCGAATCAGTCCCGTGGCCTCCGCGGCCTCCGTGGTCCCCGCGGCCTCCGTGGTCTCCCAAGCCCCCGCACCCGCCGTACGGCCCTCCTCCTCACCCTCACCGGCGCCGTCGGGATCGGGATCGGCGGTGCCGTCGTCCTCGTCGGCGTCCTCCCCCACAAAGACCACCCCTCCCCCGCCCGCCCAGGCACCCTCGCCACCACCAACCCCTCCGGCACCGTCCCCTCCAGCACCGACCCCTCCGGCACCACCCCCTCCGCCGGATCACCCGGCGCGGCCCCCTCCCCCGGTGCCCCGGGTATCGGCGACCCGCTTCTGCCGCTCGACGGCAACGGGGGGTACACGGTCACCCGCTACACGCTCGCCTTCGACTGGCGGGCGCCCAGGACGCGCTTCGACGCCAGTACGACCATCAGCGCGAGCGCCACGCAGTCCCTGTCCCGCTTCGACCTCGACTTCGCGGGCAACACGCTGCACTCGGTCACCGTGGACGACGTACCGGCGAGGACCGTGCGCGACGGAGACGAGCTCGTCGTCACGCCCGCGAAGCCGATCCCCCAGGGCGCCGCGTTCACCGTGCGGGTCGCCTACACCGCCGACCCGACACAGCGAAGGCACCGCGGCGACGCGATCGGAGACTACGGCTGGGTGCCCACGCCCGACGGCACCGTGCTCTATCCGCAGCCCGACGGGGCCAAGATGATCTTCCCGGCGAACGACCATCCGAGCCTGCGGGCGCCGGTCACCTTCCTCATCACCACTCCACCGGGTGTCAGCGCGGTGGCCAACGGGCGGCTCGTCGAGCGCGCCCCGCGGCCCGACGGACGGGTCCGGTGGACGTACGACTCCGAGCAGCCGGTCGCGGCGCAGCTGGTGCAGATGGCGATCGGGAAGTTCACGTTCGTCGAGAGCACCGGTCCGCACGGGCTGCCCGTCCGGGACGTGGTCCCCGGCGACCTGGTCACCGAGACCAAGGCCTATCGCTCGCTGACGCCCGAGCACCTGGCCTGGCTGGAACAGCGGCTCGGCACGTACCCCTTTCGCCGTTACGGCGTGCTGGTGGGGGACACGGACCTGCCGGTGGCGCTGGAGACGCAGTCGCTGTCCCTTGTGCCGAAGGGCGACCTGCAGGGTGACCGGGTCGACGCCGAGCGCGACCTCGTGCACGAGCTGACCCATCAGTGGACCGGCGACAGCGTGGCCATCCGGCGGTGGTCCGACCTGTGGCTGAGCGAGGGTCACGCCCGTTTCTACGAGCGTCTCTACTCCGAGGCGCACGGCGGCGACGGCGTCGAGTCCGCGATGCGGGCGGCGTACGAGCAGCACGACCAGTGGCGTCACGACGACGGGGCGCCCGCCGAACCCCGCACCGAGGCCGCCCTGTTCAAGCAGGTGCGGTACGACGGCTCGGCGCTCGTGCTCTACGCCCTCCGGGAGAAGGTCGGTGAGGGGGCGTTCGAGCGGATCGAGCGGTCCTGGGTGACGAAGTACCAGGGGCGGGCGGCCAGCACCCAGGACTTCGTCGCGCTCGCGTCCGAGGTCGCGGGCGAGGACCTGAAGCCGTTCCTGACTCCGTGGCTGTACGGGGACCGCACCCCGCCCATGCCGGGACACCCCGACTGGCAGGTGGACCCGGTCCAGGACTGAGCCGTCACCTCCCCCGTACGACGGGACTCCCGCTCGACGGCGCTCCCGCACGCCCGCACGACGGCACTCCCGCGCACCCCGTACGACGGGACTCCCGCACGCCCGTACGACGGGACTCCCGCACGCCCGTACGACGGCACTCCCGCGCGCCGCGGCGGGCTCGCGCCGACTCCCCGCCGTGGCGGACGTTCTGCCGCCGACCGGGTGGCCTCTGCCGGGTGGCTGGGCCACACCAGTGACGCTTGGCGCGACGGGGCGTGTCGGGCACGGAAACGTACGGGGGGTGATGCAGAGGGCAACTCCTTTGTCCTGATTGCGACGAGCATGATTGGAGACCCTTGCGATGAGAAGACGTGTCGCCCCCCGTGTCCCCAACTCCCCACGTGAGCACCGCCGTACAGTCCGCATGACCGCCTCCGCGGCGCTCCTGATGCCGCTGCTGGCCGGCCCGGCGGCGTGCGCCGGAGGGACATCGGCCGACCGCCAGCTGCAGAACGTCTTCACGGACGCCGCGAACGAGTACCACGTGCCGCGCAGTGTGCTTCTGGGCGTGTCCTACCTGCAGTCGAGATGGGACACCCGGCCGGGCACCCCGAGCGTCGTCGGCGGCTACGGGCCGATGCACCTGGTCGACGCCCGCCAGGCCAAGACCAAGGGCAAGTCCCCGGCACCGACTCCGTCGGAGTCGCACCGCGGAGGTGCCCAGCCGCCCGCGGCCGCGGCGGGGCCCTCGGCCTCGCCCGGGGCGGGCTCCCCGGGCGGACGCTCCGCGCAGCCCGCGGACCTGCGCCGGGCCGCCGGCCTGATCGGAGCCCCGGTGGCGCGGCTGCGGACCGATGCCGAGGCCAACGTACGCGGAGGTGCGGCGCTCCTCGCGGAGACACAACGGCAACTCGGCAAGCCGCTCAGCACCAACCCGGCGGACTGGTGGGAGGCGGTGGCACGCTTCCCGGGGACGGGAGACACCACGTCGGCGGCGGAGTACGCGAACAACGTCTTCGCGTTGATCCGCAAGGGCGCGCACCGCACCACCGACTCCGGTCAGCAGGTCACCCTCCCCGCCACCCCGGGCGTACACCCCCGCACCCCTCACCCCGAGGCGGCACGGCGGCCCAAGGAGGTCGAGTGTCCCGCGGCGCTGACCTGCGACTGGCTCGCCGCGCCGTACGTCGAGTACGACGACGACGGCGACTACGGCAACCACGACCTGGCCGACCGGCCCAGGGACCAGAAGATCGAGTACATCGTCATCCACGACACGGAGGCGGACCTGCCGTCCATGCGTCAGACCGTGCAGGATCCGACGGAGGCGTCCTGGCACTACTCGATCCGCTCCAAGGACGGCCATGTCACCCAGCACATCAGGACCAAGGACGTGGCCTGGCACTCCGGGAACCAGTTTGTGAACGCACGTTCGATCGGCATCGAGCACGAGGGATTCCTCAGACAGCCCGACGCCTGGTACACGGAGCAGATGTACCAGGCCTCGGCCAAACTGGTGCGCTACCTGGCGAAGAAGTACGACATCCCACTCGACCGGCAGCACATCTTCGGGCATGACAACGTGGCGTCGCCGACCGGCTCGAGCATCCCCGACATGCACGACGACCCCGGTCCCTTCTGGGACTGGCGGCACTACTTCGACCTCCTCGGCGCGCCCCTGCGTGCGACGGCCGGGCCCAACAGCGACCTGGTGACCGTGCTGCCGGACTTCGGCACCCACAAGCCGGTGTTCACGGGGTGCACCAAGAGCGGTGTGAAGTGCGCGCCGCACGGCTCCAGCGCCGTCCGCCTGCACACCGAGCCGGACGAGCACGCGCCACTGATCCAGGACCCGGGCCGGCGCCCCGACGGCGAGGCATCCACGGAGGACGTCAACGACCTGGGGTCGCGGGTCTCCGCCGGCCAGACCTACGCGGTCGCCGGACGCAGCGGCGACTGGACGGCGATCTGGTACCTGGGCCACAAGGCGTGGTTCAAGAACCCGAAGAACCGTCCGACGGCCGTCGGCGCGAGCGGCGCGTTCGTGACTCCGAAGGAGGGCGTGAGCGAGATCCCGGTGTTCGGGCGTGCCCTCCCGGAGGAGGATGCCTACCCGGAGGGAGTGGAACAGCAGTCCGAGTCCCCGCTCCCGTACACCCTCCTCGCGGGCCAGCGGTACGTGGCGCAGTCCCGGCCCGTCGGTTCCTACATCGACAGGTCGACCTTCAGCGACACACCGAGCCTGGTGGTGACGGGGCGCGAGGAGTACTACGAGATCCAGTTCGGCCACCGGATCGCCTACGTCCGCGCGAGCGACGTGGACCTGGTACGTGTACCCGGCACGGAGAAGGCGCCGTCGGGACACGCGGCGCCCCCCGCCGGGCAGTAACGGGGTCCCGGTCCGAGCCGGAGGCGCCCACGCGACCGCGTGGGCGCCTCCGGCTCAGTCGTGCCGGGGGTGCCGACGGCACTTCTCTCCGTACCTCTTCATGCCTCTCCGTACCTCTTCATGCCTCTTCACGCCTCCTCATGTCCCTCGGCATCCCTCCGTGCCTCTCCGTGTCTCTCCGTTGTCTCCGTTCTCTCCGTGTCTCTCCGTGGACGTCCCTGCGCCCTCTCCTCGGCCCGCGTGAGCGGCTCGTGCCGCACTTCTCCTCCGCGCGTCCGCGACCCCGTCGGCGGCGTCCGGCCACCCTTCCGGATCAGGTACACGCCACTCGTACGCAGTAAGGCGAATCCCGTGCGCAACTCCTCGTCATCCCCTCGGTCGGGATCGTGGACGGGGAGTGAAAACGGGCGCCGACCGCTCTGTGCCGCGGGCACCGGGCGTCAGCGGCGAGACCCCCCTGACGCCGTCGAAGGCCAGTGCCATACCGACACGATCCGGTTCGAGTGGCAGCCCCACGGATGGACGGCTAAGACTGAGGCAACGGCCTTGTGACCGGCCCGGTTTTGCGACCGGAACAGATCCTGACCTCATGGCTTCCGGATTACTCGCTCCGGCCGCCGAAAAGCGCGCGTACAGGGCGTCGACCGTATTGGCAGGCGGCGTTCGAAAGTTCCTCAAGGAGCTCGCATGGAGGAGAAGTCCGTCGAAGTCCTGACGCCTGGTACGGGTGAATCCGCACTCGACAAGCGTGGGTATACCGGACCGAAAATCGTCATCGAGAAGGAGCTCGCAGAGGTGCTGGCCGGCGTCATCGACGTCGAACGAGTATCGGTCGAGAGTCACTTCTTCAACGACCTCGGCGCCAACTCATTGGTGATGGCTCAATTCTGCGCACGGATCAGGAAGCGGCCGGATCTCCCCTCGGCGTCGATGAAGGACATCTACCGGTACCCGACGATCCGGAGCCTTGCGACGGGTCTCGCGGACACCGAACCGCTTCCGGCCGAGTCGTCGGTTCCGGCGCCGGCCACGGTGGTGACGCGGGCCGGGACGGCACGGTACGTCCTCTGCGGAGCGCTTCAGTTCTTGTTCTTCATGGGATATTCCTTCCTCGCCGGAATTGTCGCCGACCGGGGCTACGGATGGGTGTCCGCCGGCTCGAACGCGTTCGGCATCTACATGCGATCGCTCGTCTTCGGCTCCATCGGTTTCGTCGCTCTGTGCACCTTCCCGATCGTGGCCAAATGGATTCTCGTCGGCCGGTGGAAACCGCGCGAATTCCCGATCTGGGGACTGACGTATCTGCGCTTCTGGACGGTCAAGGCGCTGATCCACGCCAATCCGATGATCTTCTTCGTCGGCAATCCCCTGTACGTGCTGTACCTGCGCGCCCTAGGCGCCCGGATCGGCAAGGGGGTCACGATCCTCTCCCGCCAGACTCCGGCCTGCCCCGACCTGCTCACGATCGGCGCCGGAACGGTGATCCGCAAGGACTCGTTCTTCCACTGCTACCGGGCGCACGCGGGGCGTATCCAGACCGGTCGGGTCACCCTGGGCCGGGACGTGTTCATCGGCGAGAAGACCGTGCTCGACATCGACACGTCGATGGGCGACGGGGCGCAGCTCGGCCACACGTCCACGCTGTACAGCGGCCAGACGGTCCCGGACGGTCAGCAGTGGCACGGATCCCCGGCACAGCCCACCGAGCACGACTACGTGCGGATCGAGTCGGCCGCGTGCGGCACACTGCGCCGGGTCGGCTTCGGTTTCGTCACCCTGCTTCAGGTGTTCTTCCTCTACGTGCCGCTGATGGTCGGGGGCGCGTACATGCTGATCGATCTGGTTCCCGCGCTGCACGACCGGCTGGGCCCGGGGTCGGTGGGGTACTCCTCACCGGCTCTCTACGGCGACGCGCTGGCCCTGTCCTTCGTGCTGTTCTTCGGCTTCGTCGTCTTCGGCGTGGCCGTGCTGTTCACCGTTCCGCGCCTGCTGAACCTGGTCATCAAGCCGGACAAGGTCTACCCGCTGTACGGCTTCCACTACTCGACGTTCCGCGCGATCGGGCGCATGACCAACATCAAGTTCTTCAAATGGCTGCTCGGCGACAGCTCCTACATCGTCTACTATCTGCGCGGCCTCGGATACGACTTGTCACGGATCGAACAGACCGGGTCGAACTTCGGCACGGAAGTGCAGCACGAGAGCCCGTATCTGTGCTCGGTCGGCAGCGGCACGATGGTCGCCGACGGGCTCTCCATCGTCAACGCGGACTATTCGAGCTCCTCTTTCCGGGTGTCCAAGGCCTCGATCGGACCGCGCAACTTCATCGGGAACAACATCGCCTATCCGTCGGGGGCCAGAACGGGCGAGAACTGCCTCCTCGCGACGAAGGTGATGATTCCGCTCGAAGGAGAGGTACGCGAGGGTGTGGGCCTGTTGGGCTCGCCGTGTTTCGAGATTCCCCGGTCGGTCGAGCGCGACTCACGGTTCGACCATCTCCGCAGCGGCGAGGAGTTCCGTCGCAGTCTCGCCGCGAAGAATCGCTACAACATCCGCTCGATGACCCTCTTCCTGATGGTGCGGTGGATCTACTTCTTCGTCCTCACGGTGGTCGCTCTCGCCGATGTCGATCTGTACGACTCCTACGGGCATGTGCTGATCGCCGCGTTCCTGATGTTCAGCCTCGCTTTCACACCGCTCTACTTCGTCATGGTGGAGCGCTGTATCGCCGCGTTCCGCGGGCTGCAACCGCAGTTGTGTTCCATCTACGAACCGTACTTCTGGTGGCACGAGCGCCTCTGGAAGGTGCCCGAGAACTATCTCAACATCTTCAACGGGACCCCTTTCAAGAGCCTGATCTGGCGGATGCTGGGCGTTCGGATCGGCAGCAGGGTCTTCGACGACGGCTGCCACCTGACGGAGCGGATGCTCACCACCATCGGGAACGACTGCACGCTCAACGCGGGAAGCAAGATCCAGTGCCATTCGCAGGAGGACGGCACCTTCAAGTCCGACCGCAGCACGATCGGCGCCGGCTCCACGCTCGGTGTCGGCGCCCACGTCCACTACGGCGTGACGATGGGCGACGGAGCGGAGCTCGCCCCCGACTCCTTCCTCATGAAGGGCGAGGAAGTCCCGGAGCGCGCCCGGTGGGGCGGAAATCCGGCGGCCGAAACGCGCGAGGCCCCCTACCAGCCTGCCGCACTGGCGTACAAGGCACAGCGTGACCACTCCGGCCTGCAGGCCCAGTCAAACGGGAAGATGCGATGAGAGTGCAAGTGGAAGCCGATCGTGAGTTCTGGCGCGGTCAGCTCGTGGCCGGTGGGTTCACCGCGGTGCCGCGGTGGACGCCCCAGCCGGTGGCGGGCGTCGCCGACCACGAGACGACGGTCCCGGAGGACGTCGCGGGACCGTTGCGCGGGCTGGCGCAGGACCTGGCGGTACCGCTCGACTCGGTGCTGCTGGCCGCGCACGCCAAGGTGCTCGCCGCGCTGTCCGGCGAACGCGAGGTCGTGTCCGGTTACGTCCCCGCCGACGGCGGCCGGCCGCTGCCCTGCCGGCTGACGACCGAACCCCCGACGTGGCGGACGCTGCTGCTGAACGCCCATCGGGCCGCGTCGGAGGTGTTGTCGCACAAGGACTTCCCGGTCGACGACCTCAGGCGCGAACTGGGCCTGAACGAACCGCCGTTCGAGGCCGTCTTCGATCCGGGCGGTGTGGGCGGCGACCTGGCCGAGGACACCGTGGTGCGGATCGGGTTCTCGTCGCGGGACGGCCGGCTCGTGCTGCGGCTGCGGTACCGGACCGACGTACTCGACGCGGACTGCGCCGCACGGATCGCCGGTTACCACGTCGCCGCGCTCGCCCGGATCGCCGTCGGTCCGGATGCCGAGCACGGACGGCAGATCCTGCTCTCCGCCGAGGAACTCCACTTCCAGCTCGAAGGGCTCGCCGGACCCCACCGGGAGCTGCCCGACCGCCGGATGCACGAGCTGTTCGAGCAGCGGGTGCGCGAACACCCGGACGCCGTCGCGGCCGTACACGGTGAACGGCGGTGGACCTACCGCGAGCTCAACGCCCGGGCCAACCGGCTGGCACGCGCGCTGCTGGCGCGCGGGCTGCGCCGGGAGGGCGTGGTCGCGGTGGTGACCGAACGCAACCTGGACTGGCCGGCCGCCGTGCTGGCGGTCTTCAAGGCCGGGGGCGTGTACCTGCCCATCGAGCCGCACTTCCCGGCCGGCCGCATCGCCACCACCCTCACTCGCGCCGGGTGCGCCCTCGTGCTGACCGAGCACGGCAGCACCACCACCCTCGACCAGGCCCTGGAGTCCCTGCCCGGGACCGGGAAGGTCCTCATCGACGCGGCCTACGCGGAGGACCACGCCGACGACGATCCGGGCGTGCCCGTCGCACCGGACCAACTCGCCTACATCTACTTCACCTCCGGCTCCACGGGTGAGCCGAAGGGCGCGATGTGCGAGCACGAGGGGATGCTCAACCACCTCTACGCCAAGATCGACGACCTGGGGCTCGGCGAGGGGCAGGTGGTCGCACAGACCGCACCACAGTGTTTCGACATCTCGCTGTGGCAACTGGTGTCCGGGCTCCTGGTCGGCGGGCGGACCCTGCTGGTGGAGCAGGAGGTGATCCTGGACGTCCAGCGGTTCGTCGACAAGATCGTCGAAGGCCGGGTCGCCGTCCTCCAGGTCGTGCCCTCGTACCTGGACGTCGTCGTGTCCTGTCTGCGGCAGCACCCCCGCGAGCTGCCGGACCTGCGATGCGTGTCGGTCACCGGCGAGGCGTTGAAGAAGGAGCTCACGGAGCGCTGGTTCGCCGTCCAGCCCGGAATCAAGCTGGTCAACGCCTACGGGCTCACCGAGACCTCGGACGACACCAACCACGAGGTCATGGACCGGGCGCCGGAGCGCATCCTGCTCGGCCGCGCGGTCAACAACGTACGCGTCTACGTCGTCGACGAACACCTCACCCCGGTGCCGCTCGGCGCCCCCGGTCTGATCGTGTTCTCCGGCGTCTGCGTCGGCCGCGGCTACATCAACGACCCCGAGCGCACCCGGCAGGCCTATCTGGCCGATCCGCACCGTGAGGGCGCCCGGCTCTACCGGGGCGGCGACTACGGCCGCTGGCAGCCCGGGGGCAAGCTGGAGTTCCTCGGCCGCCGGGACACCCAGGTCAAGATCCGTGGCTTCCGGATCGAGATCGGCGAGATCGAGAACACCCTGCTGCGGGTGCCGGGGGTGCGCGACGGCGCGGTGGTCGTCGCCGAGCGGGCCGATCAGAGCAAGCACCTGGTGGCGTTCTACTCGGGCCCGCGGGCCCTCGACGGCGACGTCCTGCCGGCCCGGCTCGCCGAGTCGCTGCCCGAGTACATGGTCCCGTCGGCCTTCCACTGGCGCGAAAGCCTGCCGCTGACCGCCAACAGCAAGATCGACAGGAAGACCCTGCAGGCGCTCGCCGGAGACCTCGACGTCGTCCAGGACGACTACCACGCGCCGAACACACCGACCGAACACCGGCTGGCGGCCGCCTGGGCGAAGGTCCTCGGCGTCCCGCAGGACCGGATCGGACGCCGCGACCACTTCTTCGACCGCGGCGGCACCTCCCTCTCGGCGGTGAAGCTCGCCATCACCCTGGACCGTGCGGTGTCCCTCAAGGACGTCACCCGTCACCCGGTCCTCGCCGACCTGGCCGCGCTGGTCGACGGCAGGTCGCAGCGGCGCCCCGGGCTGCTGCACCCGCTGTCGGAATCGGACGACACGCGGGGCGGGGCCCTGGTGTGCTTCCCGTACGCCGGCGGCAACGCGGTGAACTTCCAGCCGCTCGCCAGGGCGCTGCCGCCCGGCGGGCCCGCCGTCTACGCGGTCGAGCTGCCCGGTCACGACGTGGCCGCCGACAGCGAACCGTTCGCGCCGATGACCGAGGTGGTCGAACAGGTCGTCGACGAGATCGTCCGGCGGGGCCTGACCAGGATCCTGCTGTGGGGCCACTCCTCGGGCGCGGCGCCGGCCGTGGAGACGGCCAGAAGGCTCCAGGAGCGTGGGGTGGACGTCCAGCGGGTGTTCCTCGGCGCGCAACTGCTCGGCGACGCCGCCCGGCGGCGTGCCGCCATCGACGAGCTGACGGAACTGAGCGACGCCGAGATCGCCGCGCGGCTGAGCGCGGCCGGCGGGTACACCGAACTCGGCGAGCTGGACGCACGGCACGCCGAGCACGTGGGCGCCGCCTACCGGCACGACTGCGTGTCCGCGCACCGCTGTTTCGCCGACCTCCTGGACAACCCGCCGACGCCCAAGCTGTCCGCTCCGGTCACCGTGGTCGTCGCCGCCGACGACCCGAGCACGGCGGACCACCCGCACCGCTACCGCGACTGGCAGCTCCTGGCCGAACAGGTCGACCTGCACGAGCTCGCCGACGGCGGCCACTACTTCCCGCGCACCCGTCCGGCCGAAGCGGCACAGGCCGTTCTGCGCGCCGCCGAACTGTTCGCTCCTTCCTGAGTGACAACTGACAGGTGACAACTGACAGGTGACAGGTGACAACCGACGAATGACAACCGACAAGTGACAACCGACGAGTGACTGACCCGAGTGACAACCAACTGAGTGGCTACGGAAAGGAAATCGAGATGTCGTCCACTTCCACGGCGTCGATGGTCGACGTGGAACTGCAGCCCGGCAGGCCTCCGCTCCTGCGGGCCGAGGCCACCGGTGGCGCGGCGGGCTGGGCAGCCGCGCACCGGGACGCGCTGCGCGCCGTCGTCGCCGAACACGGCTGCGTCCTGGTCCGCGGTCTCGGACTGCGCGACGCGGCCGAGACCGGTGCCGTCTTCTCGAAGCTCGCCACCGGTCTGATGACCGAGAAAGAGGTCTTCGCACCCCGCCGGACCTACTCCGACGGCGTGTACTCCTCGACGAAGTGGCCGCCGAACCAGCCGATGTGCATGCACCACGAACTGAGCTACACGCTCGAGTTCCCCGGCCTGATGATGTTCGCCTGTCTGAGCGCGCCCACCGACGGCGGGGCGACCGCGGTGGCCGACGCGCCGACCGTGCTCGACGCGCTGCCCGCCGAGTTGACCCAGCGGTTCGAGCGCGAGGGCTGGCTGCTCACCCGCAGCTACAACGACGAGATCGGGGCGTCCGTGGCCGAGGCGTTCGGCACCGAGGACCGTGCTGCCGTCGAGCGCTACTGCCGCGCCAACGCCATCGCGTTCGAGTGGCAGCCGGACGGTGGGCTGCGCACCCGACAGCGCCGCAGCGCCGTGGTGAGTCACCCGGTCACCGGCCGCCGCTGCTGGTTCAACCAGATCGCGTTCCTCAACGAGTGGACGATGGCCCCCGAGGTGCGTGAGTACCTGATGGACGTTTACGGGGCCGACGGGCTGCCGTTCAACACCCGCTTCGGCAACGGCGACCCGATCGGCGAGGACGTCGTGGAGCAGCTCAACAGCGTCTACGAGGCCCACACCGCACGCGAGCCGTGGCAGGCCGGCGACCTGATGCTCGTCGACAACATCCGCACCGCGCACAGCCGGGAGCCCTTCGAGGGACCTCGCGAAGTGCTCGTCGCCCTGGCCGACCCGGTGCGTCTGACCGACTGCTCCCCGACCGTCGAGGTGACCGCGTCATGACCACCACCCGTTCCACCACGCGGGAATCCGCACCGATGTCCGCTCCGGCCGCGCCGGTCACCGTGCCGCCGTTCGCGGTGATCCCCGGCGCCCAGGTGCAGCGCGCGCTGCGCGGCCGCGAGAAGCAGATCATGGAGTTGGTCGAGGCCACCTACCGGGTGCACGGCGCCGGTGACTCGGTGAACCCGCCGTCGTACTTCCTGAAGTTCCCCGACCGTCCGTCCTCCCGGATCATCGCGCTGCCCGCCTCGATCGGCGGGGAGGTACGGGTGGACGGCCTGAAGTGGATCTCCAGCTTCCCGGAGAACGTGGCGACCGGTGTCCCCCGGGCCTCGGCCGTACTGATCCTCAACGACCACGACACCGGCTACCCGTTCGCCTGTCTGGAGAGCTCGATCATCAGCGCCACCAGGACGGCCGCGTCGGCCGCGGCGGCCGCCGGCCGGCTCAGCCGTGACCGGCCACGACCGGCACGGGTCGGCTTCTTCGGGGTGGGCCTGATCGCCCGGTACATCCACACGTTCCTGGTCGGCACCGGCTGGTCGTTCGACGAGATCGGTGTGCACGACCTGTCCACCGACAGCGCGGCGGGTTTCCGGTGCTATCTGGAACAGTCGGGCGCCACCGGCCGGATCACCGTGCACGACAACGCCGAGCAGCTGATCCGCAACAGCGACATGGTGGTCTTCGCCACGGTCGCCGGGCAGCCGCACGTCAGCGATTTGTCCTGGTTCGAACACAACCCTGTGGTATTGCACGTGTCGCTGCGCGACCTCGCGCCGGAGATCCTGCTCGCCTCGACCAACATCGTCGACGACATCGAGCACTGCCTGAAGGCCGACACCTCGCCGCATCTGGCCGAGCAGCTCACGGGCAACCGGGACTTCGTGCACGGCACGTTGGACGACGTGATGGCCGGGCGGGTGACCGTGCCGGCGGACCGGCCGGTGGTGTTCTCGCCCTTCGGCCTCGGGGTGCTCGACCTCGCGGTCGGCAAGTACGTCTACGACGAAGTGGCCCGCGGCGGCGAACTGCACGTCGTCGACGACTTCTTCCACGAACTGAGCCGGTACGGGTGAGTCGGCCTCGAACCCGGGCCGCACAAGACAGCAGCCCCTGACACAGGGCCCTGTCCGACTCGGATGGACACGGGCTCCCGCCCGCAGAAGCGAGAAGCCCGCCCACGGTCGGACGGACATTCCGAAAGTGCCCTGCTCCAGATTGAGGAGACCGTCGTGCCCGTCATTTCCGTTCCCCAGGCCTTCAACGAAGAGGATCTCTATGTCGACCTCCGGGCGATCATCGGGCACCCGCTCTTCCTGAAGTGTGAGGGCTTCAACTTCGCCGGTTCGATCAAGATGAAGGCCGCCCTCGAGATGGTGGAGGCCGCCGAGCGGGACGGAGTTCTGAAGCCGGATTCGATCCTGGTCGAGTCCTCGTCCGGGAACCTCGGCGTAGCGCTGAGCATGATCGCGGCGAGCAAGGGTTACCGGTTCCTGTGCGTGACGGACTCCCGCGGCAACCTGTCGACCAGGATGATGATGGAGGCCCTGGGCAGCCAGGTGCACATGATCGCCGGTCAGCAGGAGAGCAACGGCGGCTATCTCGGCGCGCGGATCGAGTACGTGCGTGCGCTGTGCGCCTCCGACGCCCGGTATGTGTGGCTCAGCCAGTACACCAACCCGAGCAACTGGAAGGCGCACTACCGCAGGACGGCGCCGGAGATCGCCCGTCAGTTCCCGCAGCTGGACGTGCTGTTCGTCGGGGCCGGCACCACCGGCACCCTGATGGGCTGCGCGCGCTACTTCCGGGAGTGGCACCGGCCGGTGCGGGTCGTCGCGGTGGACAGCGTGGGCTCGGTGTCCTTCGGTGGTCCGCCCGGCCGCCGAATGATTCCGGGCCTCGGGATGAGCATGCGCCCGCCACTGCTCGACGAGTCCTACGTGGACGAAGTGATACGAGTCGAGGAGAGGGACACCGTCCGTACCTGCCACCGGCTGGCCAGGAGAGGGTTCGTGTTCGGCGGCTCCACCGGCACGGTGGTCAGCGGCGCGACGGACTGGTTGAGCCGGCACGACGCGCGCGAACTCACCGCCGTGGCCATCGGCCCGGACCTCGGCGAGCGCTACCTCGACACCATCTACCAGGCCAGCTGGCTGCGGGATCTCTACGGCGACGACGTGCTCAACTCCGAAGAGATCGCCGCCGATTCCTGGGCGCCCTCCCCCACGCCACCGACACGGTGGAACCGGGCGGCCGACCTCCAGAACGGCGAGCGCAACAAAACCCAACGCCCTCAGCTCCAGGACCGTAAGGCGTAGGGCCCGTCTTCGCGGGTGGGCGGGGTCCGGTACGTGCCGGGCCCCGCCCCCGTGTCGCCCGCACCGGGGCGGCACTTCGACGAACTCGGCGGCCACGGGATTCAGTTGTCCGACCAGGGGCGGTAGTAGAGATACGGGAGCGAAATACTGATCACTGCTTTCGGTGACGTTGCCCACTATGCGGTGGGGACATCTAGGCAATTCCTACTTTGTCGCCGAAAGTTGGGGACGGAAATCCCCACAGAAAGCAATCGCTCCCCATGCGCCGTTCGTCCGACGTTCCCGTACAGCCCCACGCCGTCACCGTCGCCGAAGTGATCCCTGGCGATCTGGTCGCCCTGTCCGAACAGGATGTGGCGGAGAACACCTGGTACGTGGTGATGCACACCCTTCCCGAAACTCCCCACACCATTCGCCTGACATTGCGGCCGCCACTCGGCGGAATTGATCACGACGAGGTATTCGAGCGTGGTCACCAAGTGACCACCGCCTGCCGCCGAATGGATGTCGGGGCAATTCCCGAGATCACCTCCACCGACCTCGACCCGGTGGAATTCCGGGACGGCGACCGCGTCACCTCACTGCGCGCCGTGGACCCCCGGGCCGTCGAGGAGTCGTACACCCGCAGGTGGGGTCACTGGTACCGGGACCTGGACCGCAGGGCCGAGGATCCCGTCCCCGACGAGGAACTGCGGGACCTGACCGAACAAGCCACCCAAAAGGGACATGTCGTACGTCATTACCCGCGTCCGAGGCGGGCCGCCGAGGCGTACGTGCCCCGCCGGGTCGTCGTCACCGGGCTCGGTGCCGTGACGCCGCTCGGTGTCGGGGTCGAGGAGCTGTGGCGGGGCCTGGTCGAGGGCCGGTGCGGGATAAGCGAGTTGGAGGGCGAGGAGTTCGCCGAACTGCCCGTGCGGGTCGCGGGCAGCGTGCCCGTGGACCCCGTCGGACTGCTGCCCCGGCCGCAGGCGCGGCGGATGAACCGGTCCGCCCAGTTCGCTGTGCTCGCCGCCCGCGAGGCCTGGCAGGACGCCGGGCTGGACCCGGCCGGCACGACGGAGGGCGGGCTGGCGCCCGAGCGGGTCGGCGTCTCGGTCGGGGCCATCCTCGGTGACGCCTCCGTGCTCGTCGGCGGCGACCGCAAGCTGCGGGACAAGGGCCCGCGCGCGGTCTCCCCGCTCACCACTCCGATGACCGTGCCCTCGCAGGCCGCCTCCCAGGTGTCGCTCGCGCTGCACATCACCGGCGAGGCCCGCACCGTGACCAGCGCGTGCGCCTCCGGCACCGAGGCCATCGGACAGGCCATCGACCGCATCCGCTACGGCCGGGTGGACGTCGCGCTCGCCGGGGGCGCCGAAGCCGTCGTCACCCCCGCGATCATGGCCTCGTTCGCCGCCATGCGCGCGCTCTCCACCCACGAGCTCGGTTCCACCAGCCCCTCCCGGCCGTTCGCGAGCGACCGCGACGGCTTCGTGAACGGCGAGGGCGCGGGCTTCCTGCTCCTGGAGGCCGAGGAGCACGCCCGGGCACGCGGCGCGCGCGTCTACTGCGAGGCCGCGGGCTGGGGACTGTCCGCCGATGCCCACCACATGGCCGCGCCCGACCCGTCCGGCAGCGGCGTGGCGCTGGCACTGCGCCGGGCCGTCCACGACGCCGGTGCCCATGTCGTGGACGTCGTCCACGTCAACGCCCATGCCACCGCCACCGTCGACGGCGACCTCGCCGAGGCGAGCGCGCTGCGCGCGGTGCTCGGCGGGAGCGTGCCGGTGACCGCGCTGAAGGGCCACCTCGGCCATCTCCAGGGAGCCGCGGGCGGTGTGGAGGCCGTCGCCACGGTGCTCACCCTCCACCACGGCCTCATCCCGCCCACCATCGGCTGCGACGAGCAGGACGAAGCGATCGACCTGGACGTGGTGACCAAGAGCCCCCGCCGGCTGCCGGCGCTCGGCGACCTCGCCCTGAGCAACTCGTTCGGCTTCGGCGGGCACAATGCGGTGCTGGCCCTGCGGCGTACAGGGTGATCCGTACGAGGTGAGCCGTACGAGGCGATCCGTACGAGGCGATCCGTACGAGGTGACGGGGCTCCGGGGCCCGCGGGTGCCCCGGGGCGGTCAGGCCGAGGCGCGGCCCCGCGGGGTGGCCTTCTTCGCGGCCGTCTTCTTCCCCGTCGCCTTCTTGGCGGTCGTCTTCTTGGCCGCCGTCTTCTTCGCGGTGGACTTGGTGGCCGCCGCCTTGCCGGCCGCCTGGCCCGTCGACTTCGCCGTGGACTTCGCGACGGCCTTCTTCGGCGGCGTCTTCCTCGCGGTCGACGTGGACTTCTTCCCGCCGACCTCCTTGGGCGCCGTACGGGCCGACCTGCGGGAGGGCAGCGGGGTGACCTCGGCGGATTCGCCGGTCCGCGCCCCGGCTTCCTCACCCGTCTCCTCGCCCGTCTCCTCACCCCGGGACACCTTGGCCGCGCGCACGCTCTTCTCCAGGGCGGCCATCAGGTCGAGCACCTTGCCGCCGGCCCGCTCCCCGGCGGGCGGCGCGGCCGGGAGTTCGCCGGAGGCCTTGGCGGCGATGAGTTCCTCGACGGCCTCGCGGTAGTCGTCGTGGAGTTCGGTGAGCTCGACCTCGCCGAGGGTGTCCATGAGTGCGTCGGCCAGGTCGAGTTCCTTGTCCCGTACGGTCACGCTCGCGTCCGGCGCGACCTCCTCCGTGGACCGGATCTCGTCCGGCCACAGCAGCCCGTGCATGGCGATCACGTCGTCCACCACGCGCAGCATGCCGAGCCGCTCCCGCCCGCGCAGTGCGAACTTCGCGACGGCGACCTTCTGACTGCGCTTGAGCGCCTCGCGCAGCAGGACGTACGGCTTGGTGGCGGGGACGCCGTTCGCGGCCAGGTAGTACGCCGTGTCCATCTGGAGCGGGTCGATCCGCTCGGCCGGCACGAACGCCACGATCTCGATCGTCCTCGCGGTGGGGATCGGCAGCGCGGCCAGTTCCTCGTCCGTGACCGGGATCAGCGTGCCGTCCGCGTCCTCGTACGCCTTGCCGATCTCACCGGTGGTGACCTCGCGGTCCTCCAGTTCGCAGAACTTGCGGTACCGGATGCGGCCACCGTCGTCCAGGTGGACCTGGCGGAAGGAGATCGAGTGGCTCTCCGTCGCGTTCACGACCTTGATCGGGATGCTGACCAGACCGAAGGAGATGGCGCCGTTCCAGATGGATCGCACGTGCGGCACCTTCCTGGTGGTTCCTGCTGACGCGGGTTCTCGGTGAGTACGGGTTCTTGCCGACGCGGGCTCGCGGGTGCGGTTGAAAGCCAGGCTAGACGGGTGTGCGCGACCTCACATCCGCAAGGGGGCGGCGGGGCGATCTCGGCGCTTTGACGGCGATTTCATGCGACTCTCGTCGTATGACGCCGATCACGGAAGTGGAGGGACGGCGGCTCGCGCTCACGAATCTGGACAAGGTGCTGTACCCCGCGACCGGCTTCACCAAGGGTGAGGTCCTGCACTACTACGCGACGGTCGCGGAGCCGCTGCTGGCGCACCTCCACGACCGGCCGGTCTCCTTCCTCCGCTACCCCGACGGACCGGACGGACAGGTCTTCTTCACCAAGAACGTGCCGCCCGGCACCCCCGACTGGGTCCGGACCGCCGAGGTCCCCCGGACGGAGGGCCCCGCCCGGATGGTCCTGGTCCAGGACCTCCCCTCGCTGATGTGGGCGGCGAACCTCGTCACCGAGTTCCACACGCCGCAGTGGCAGGTGGACGCGCCCGGTCTGGCCGACCGGATCGTGTTCGACCTCGACCCGGGGGCGCCGGCGACGGTCGTCGAGTGCTGCGAGGTCGCGTTGTGGCTGCGGGAGCGGCTGGCTGTGGACGGGATCGAGGCGTACGCGAAGACGTCCGGGTCGAAGGGGCTGCATCTGCTGGCGACGGTGGTGCGGATGCCGTCATCGGACGTCAGCGCGTATGCGAGGGAGCTGGCCGTGGAAGCGGAGCGGGTGTTGCCTGCGCTCGTCACGCACCGGATGACCAAGAGTCTGCGGCCCGGGAAGGTGTTCGTCGACCACAGTCAGAACGCCGCGCGGAAGACGACGGCCACGCCGTACACGCTGCGTGCGCGGTCCGCGCCCACCGTGTCCGCCCCCGTCACGTGGGACGAGGTCGCGTCCTGCGGGGACCCGTCCGGGCTCGTGTTCCACGCCGACGACATCGCTCCGCGCCTGCACCGACACGGCGACCTCCTCTCCCCCCTCCTCACCCCGTCCCCCTGACCAACCGGTCCCTCGCCCCCGCCGCCCCTACCCGTCCCATCCCCAGGGGCTCCGCCCCTTCCACCCCGCCAGGGGCGCTGCGCCCCCTGGACCCCCGCACGGCCTGAACGGCCTCGTCCTCAAACGCCGGACGGGCTGAAGTCACGGGCCGGGCTGGGTGGATCGCGGCCCCCGGCCCCGACCTCACACGCCGGACCGGCTGGAGGGTGCGGGCCCAGGTCGGTTCGCTGGGACCTCACCCTCGACCCCCGACCGAGCCGAGGCTCTCAGGGGCACGAGGAACCGCGCGACCAGCCCCCACCCACCCGCGGCCGAACAGATACCGGCCCGCAGCGATCCAGGGCTACGAGGTCACGTTCGTAGCCATGTGTGGCGGTCGCGGGCCATCGCGTGCAGGGCCTCCACGTCCGCCGGCTTCAGGACACCCCCGAGTCGGGCCAGCGAGGACAGGTCGGTGTCCTGCAGGACGCGGACCTCCCGGAGGGGGGCGAGGACATCGAGCTCGGCGGGGCCCGCCACCGCCAGGACGGCGTGGACCTCGGCGGTCAGCGCGTACGAGGCCCGGTCGGCGTCGGCTCGGACCCGGCGCAGCAGCGGATACGGCTCCCGGCGGCCGACGGTCACCATGGGGTCGGCGACGAGAACCCGCTGCTTGCGGGCGTGCAGGGAGCGCAGGGCGAAGATGCCGCCGGGGCCGATCAGCAAGTGGTGGACACGGTCGCCGCCGGGGAGCGGGATGGAGTGGAGGGTGTGCCAGCCCGCGCCCTCCAGATGGTCCAGGGCCTCCCCGACCGCCTGCTCGGCGGCGAGCGCACGGCGCCGCGGGTCGGGCCGCAGGCGGCGCGCCGGTCCCGGGTCGCGGTCGAGGTCGATCATCAACGCCTCGCCGGGCCGGTTCGGCGCGAGGTCGTCGTCCGGGTGGAGGGTCAGCCGGGCCAGTTCCGCGGGGGTCGGGACCGGTGGGGGCCCCACCGTCACCGGGCCGGTCAGGAACGGGCCGAGCGCGTCGAGCACGTCCTCCCGCCGCTCCTCGCTGAGCAGATTGACGCGGGCGGCCTCACGGTCGTACCAGGCGACGTTCCTCCCGTCGGTCAGGCACACGTACAGGCGCTCCTGCCCGTGGCGCCAGGTCGGTATGACGCGCAGTCCGTTCATGCACCATCACCCCACGACCATGGGAACAGGCGGGGTGCTCCAGGGGCAAGAACCCGGTTACCTTTGTGAGCAGTTGGGGGAGTTGTGGGAGGCGCTGTTGCGGACTCGCAGAAAGCAACCCGATGTGCCCGCTCCGGACAGCCCGTGGAGCGAGATCGTGCCAGGCCTGTGGATGGGCGGGCACGCGTTCGCGGGGCGGGCCGGCGAGCCGGAATTCGCGGTCGTGAGGGATGAGTTCGACCTGGTCCTGACACTGCTGCGGCTGCCGGGGCACGGCCCCGACCCGGGCGTCGAGCACCATGTGTGGCCGATTCCGGACGGTCCCCTGGACGGGACACAGCTCGCGGGGGTGATCCGGCTCGCGCGGGCCGCGGACGACGCACTGGAGGACGGGCGCCGGGTCCTGGTGCGCTGCTACCACGGCTACAACCGCTCGGGGCTCGTGGTCGCGCACGCGCTGGTCCTCGCGGGACACACCTCCGACGAGGCGATCCGCCTGATCCGCAGCCGCCGCTCGCCCTGGGCCCTGCACAACGAACTGTTCGTGGAGTACCTGCGCGCCGGTCTGCCCACGGCCCGCCTCCTGGAGGAACTGGCGGAGTAGCCCCCCGGCCCTTGGCCTCCAGCCCCTGGCCCCCGGCACCTGACCTCCGGCCTCCGCCGCCCGCACGTCCGGCACCCCACGGCCTCACGCCGTCGCGCCCTCACGTCGGCACCCCGTCATGTTCTCACCGGCCTCACCGACCCCACCCGCGAACAAAAAGGACTTCCCTACGAATATGGTGTGGGGCGTCGGTTTCGTCGATTTCACGCCGACCTCGCGCACCGAGCCGTCCCCCTGGCCCCGGATCGAGGCCGGCCCGGACGCAGGAGAGCAGTGACCCCCACCCGGCCTAGCCGTCTCGTGCTCGCAGTCCTCGTCGCCCTGCTGGCGGCGGCCGTGGCGGGCTGTGGCGACTCCGGTGCCCTGCGGGGCGCGGGGGCGACGCCCACCGCCGTCGGCCCGGCCCGGCTCTGGCCCGAGCTGCCGCCCGCGTCGACGGCCGCCCTCGACTACGGCGAGGCGGACACCGAGACGGTGACGGGCATCACGGCGCCGGGCGACGACATCCACAAGGTGGACCCGATCGCCGTGTTCCGTGCCGAGGTCGGCCGCCACCCGGACGAGTACAGCGCCGTCCACGCCCCGTACCGTGAGACGGCCCAGCAGCTCAAGTACTGCACCGGCAAGGGCACGCTCGGCGGGAAGTGCCCGATCCTCCAGGCGTACTACCGTGATCTCACGGGCGACCGGAAGGACGACCTGGTGCTCGGCATCCGCTTTCCGCAGAACCAGCTGGCGGTGCGTGTGTACACCTTCGAGCACCACAAGCTGGTCCAGATCATGGGCACCGCGGACAGCACGATCAGCGTCGAGGTCGCGGGCCGTGACGTGATCATCCGCTCGCCCTCGACCCTGCCGGGCTACGAGTACCGCACGGTGTGGACCTGGGACCCGCACCAGCACGCGATGCTGGCGACCCGGGACGAGATCCTCCGGGTGGGCACGCCCAGCCCCACCCTGCGCGGCACCGCCGCACCCGTCCCCTCGGCACCCCCCGCCCCACCGGTCTCGCCCTCAGCCTCTCCCGCGGCCTCTCCGTCGGCCTCGCACTTCGTCTCCCCCTCCACCTCCCCCGCGCCGTCGACCGCCGCGAGCGCCCCATGAGGCTGCGCCCGCGCCGCTTCCGGCCGCCCCGCCGTCTCCCCCACTGGGCCGGCACCCTCACCTGGAAGGCCGCCGCCTTCATCACGGTGATGTGCTGCGGTCTCGCCGCCCTGCTCGGCGTCCTCGTGCATGTCTCGGTGACCAACCAGACCGTCGGCGAGGCCCGCGGCCGGGCGCTCGACCGGCTGGCGGAGGTGACGGCGGCCTACGAGGCGGGCGACCGGCTGCCGCCGGGCGCGGGGCTGGACCTCCCAGGTCTGCCGGCGCCGCTGCGCGAGCTGGCGACGGACGGGCACCGCGGCACGATGGTCGGGGACAGCGACCCGCACCCCACCATGTGGGCGGCCGGACCCGCAAGCGGCGGGCGGGCGCTCGCCGTGCAGTTCGACTACTCCCAGGGCGCGCACGCCATCGACGCCCTGGACCGGTCGATCGTGTGGTCCTCGGCGCTGGCGATCGGCGCGACGCTGCTGGTGGGAGCGTTCGCGGTGACGCGGGTGACCCGTCGGCTGCACGCGACGGCACAGGTGGCCCGGCGGATCAGCGCGGGCGACCTGGACGCGCGCGTCAACGATCCCCGTACGGCCGTGGACCCCCGTACGCGGTACCCGGCCGGCCCCCAGGACGAGGTGGCCGCGGTCGCCGGGGCCCTCGACACGATGGCGTCCTCGCTGCAGAGCAAGCTGATGAGCGAGCAGCGCTTCACCGCGGACGTGGCGCACGAGCTGCGCACCCCGCTGACCGGGCTGCACGCGGCGGCGGAGCTGCTGCCGCCGGGCCGGCCGACGGAGCTGGTCCGCGACCGGGTGGCCACGCTGCGGACGCTCACCGAGGACCTGCTGGAGATCTCCCGGCTGGACGCCGGGCGGGAGTTGCTGGAGCTGGACTCGGAGCCGCTGGCCCCGCTGGCCGAGCGGGTGGTGCGGGCGTCGGGCACCGAGACCGAGGTGCGGGTCGTGAGTGATGTCCGGGTGGAGACCGACCGGCGCCGTCTGGAGCGGGTGCTCGGCAATCTGGTGGCCAACGCGCACAAGCACGGGGCGGGCCCGGTGGTACTGACCGTCGACGGCCCGGTGGTGACGGTGCGGGACCACGGCGGCGGCTATCCGGAGTACCTGCTGGAGCACGGGCCGCAGCGGTTCCGAACGGAGGGCGGTTCGAAGGGCCATGGACTGGGGTTGACGATCGCGCTCGGCCAGGCGGAGGTGCTGTGCGCGCGGTTGGTCTTCGCCAACGCTCCCGCGGGCGGTGCGATCGCGACACTGACGCTTCCTCAGGACGAGCGGGGCGCGCCCGGCCCGACCGGTGGGGAAGGGCCGACCGGGGCACGCTGAGCGTCCCCGCGTCCCCGATGGCTCAGTGCGGCCTGCGCGCGCCCGAGCTCACTCCTAATGTGGCGATTAGTCAGATTTACCACCTTTCCGGAGGAGCCCCCATGTCCCTGCGCCACACCCTTGCCCGCACCGGGATGGTGCTCGCCGCCGGCACGCTCATCGCGGCCGCGGGCGCCGGACCCGCCCTCGCCGCCGGCAAGCCCACCGCGATCACGGGCACCGGCCCCGGCATCGTCGACGACTCCGGTAACTTCGCCCACGACTGGGACAACGGCGACTGGGACAACGGCGAGGACCCCTACTTCGACGACGGTCTGGGCGACAGCTTCGACGACCCGTACTACGACGGACGGTACGACGACCACCGCCGCTTCGAGGGCCGGGTCGTCTCCCGCGACGGCCTCGCGCTGCACAACCGGCCCGACCGCCGCAGCCGGATCATCCGTATCGCGCCGTACGGCGAGCGGGTCCACATCTACTGCAAGACCAGAGGCGAGCGCGTCGGCGGCAACCCGATCTGGTACCTGATCACCGACGGCACCTGGTCCTGGGGCTCGGCGCAGCACATCGACAACGTCGGCCCGTCCCCGCGCTGGTGCTGACGCCGGGTCGCACCCACCGGATCGGCCCGTTCGTCATCACCTAACGGGACATCAGGTTCGGCGCTTGCTACGTTCCGGACATGAACCAGCCCGGAATGCCCGGAATTCCCGGTACGCGGGGAACGACCGTGGCAGCGGACCCGCCCGCCCCCGCTGTCCGCCTGCCCCGGCGCCGTGGCATCGAGTTCACCCTGATCGTCATGGCCGTACTGCTGTCCGTGTTCGGCTACTGCGCGGTCGCATACGCCCGGCACACCGCCCTCCCGCCCGGCGCCGCGGTCTACGGTGCCGGGCTCGGCGTGCTCGCAGTCCTCGCGCATGTCGCGGTGCGGCTGCGGGCGCCGTACGCCGATCCGCTGCTGCTGCCCATCGCCGTCCTGCTCAACGGCCTGGGCCTGGTGCTGATCTACCGCCTGGACCTGGAGACCCCGGGTGACCGGGCCGCCCCCATCCAGCTCATCTGGTCGACGCTCGGCGTCGCGCTCTTCATCGCGGCCGTCCTCTTCCTGCGCGACCACCGCGTCCTGCAGCGCTACACCTACGTCTCGGTCGTCACGGCGCTGGGCCTGCTGGTCCTGCCCATCCTCTTCCCCGCCGTGAACGGCGCCCGGATCTGGATCCGGATCGCCGGGTTCTCCATCCAGCCGGGCGAGTTCGCGAAGGTGCTGCTCGCGGTCTTCTTCGCCGGCTACCTCGCGGCCAACCGCAACGCGCTCGCCTACGCGGGCCGCCCCGTCTGGCGGTTCAAACGGCTCCAGCTCCCCACCGGCCGGGTCCTCGGCCCGATCGTCGCGATCTGGCTGCTGAGCGTGGTGGTCCTGGTCCTGGAGCGGGACCTCGGCACCTCGTTGCTGTTCTTCGGCCTCTTCGTGATCATGCTGTACGTCGCCACCGGCCGCACCGGCTGGATCGCCGTGGGCCTGCTGCTCGCCTGTGTGGGCGCGGTCGCCGTCGGCTGGCTGGAACCGCACGTCCACAGCCGGGTGCAGGACTGGCTGCACCCCTTCGCGACGATCGAGGCGGGCCAGGGACCGAACCAGCTCGCCCAGTCCCTGTTCGCGTTCGCCGCGGGCGGGATGCTGGGCACCGGCCTCGGGCTCGGCCACTCCATCCTCATCGGATTCGCCGCCAAGTCGGACTTCATCCTGGCCACCGCGGGCGAGGAACTGGGCCTCTTCGGACTCTGTGCGATCTTCCTCCTCTACGGCCTCCTCGTGGAACGCGGCTACCGCGCCGGCCTCGCCCTGCGCGACCCCTTCGGACGGCTCCTCGCCATCGGCCTCGCCTCGATCGTGGCGCTCCAGGTCTTCGTGATCGCGGGCGGCGTGACCGGTCTGATCCCGCTGACCGGGATGGCGATGCCGTTCCTCGCCCAGGGCGGCTCCTCGGTCGTCACCAACTGGATCATCGTGGCGCTGCTGATCCGCGTCAGTGACTCGGCACGCAGCCAGTACGACGGGACGACGGCACCATGACCAAGTACATCCGCCGGGCCGCCGCGCTCTGCGCCGTGCTGTTGCTGGCGCTCCTCGTCAACGCCACCCGCGTCCAGGTCTTCCAGGCCGGGGCGTACGACGACAACCCGGCCAACCGGCGCCAGACGATCGCCCGCTACGGCCAGCCGCGCGGTGCCATCCTCGTCGGGGGCCGGCCGGTCACCGGCTCCAGGGACAGCGGCCAGCAGCTCCGCTACGAACGGACCTACACGGACGGCCCGTTGTACGCGCCCGTGACCGGCTTCGCCTCGCAGGTGTACGGGACGACGTTCCTGGAGAACTCCGAGGACGGCATCCTCTCCGGCAGTGACCCGCTGCTCTCGCCCTTCCCCCTGTGGAACGACGCCACCCGCGCCCAGAACCCCGCCGGCAAGGTGGTCACGACGATCGACCCCGCCGCACAGCGCGCGGCGTACCGGGGTCTCGGTACCCGGCGCGGGGCGGTCGCCGCCATCGAGCCGTCCACCGGCAGGATCCTCGCGCTGGTCTCCACCCCGTCGTACGACCCCGGGGAGCTGTCCGGGACGGGCAGGGCGGTCAAACACGCCTGGGAACGGCTGAACGGGGCGGCGGACAAGCCGATGCTCAACCGGGCGATCCGGCAGACCTATCCGCCCGGGTCGACGTTCAAGGTGGTGACGGCCGCGGCGGCCCTCGACGCGGGGGTGGTGACGGACCTCGACACGCCGACCACCTCCCCGGACCCGTACCGGCTGCCCGGCACCACGACCCGGCTGACGAACGAGCTCGAGGGCTGCGAGGACGCCTCGCTGCGGTACGCCTTCGAGTGGTCCTGCAACACGGTCTTCGCCAAGCTGGGCGTGGACGTGGGGCTGAGCGACATGACCCGCACGGCGGCGGACTTCGGTTTCAACGACCGCCTTCGGATCCCCTTCTCCGTCGCCCCCAGCAACTTCGACACGACCCTCGACAAGGCGCAGCTCGCGCTCTCCTCCATCGGTCAGTTCAACACCCGGGCCACTCCCCTCCAGATGGCGATGATCTCGGCGGCCGTCGCGGGCGGCGGGTCCGTCAAAACGCCCTATCTGGTGGAGAAGACGACCACCCGGAGCGACAGCACGGTCTCGACGACCGGTCCCCGCACGCTCCACCAGGCGATGAACCCGGCGACCGCCCTGCGGATGCGCGAGCTGATGACGGACGTGGTGACGGAGGGCACCGGCGCCAACGCCGCGATTCCCGGAGCGACGGTCGGCGGCAAGACCGGGACCGCCCAGCACGGCATCGACAACCTGGGGACGCCGTACGCCTGGTTCATCTCCTGGGCCCAGGCGGACGGCACGATGGAGCCCGCGGTGGCGGTCGCGGTCGTCGTCGAGGACGCGGCGGCCGATCGCGGGGACATCAGCGGGGGCGGGGACGCGGCGCCGATCGCGAAGGCGGTGATGGAGGCGGTCCTCGGGTTCTGAGACGGGAGTTGGAGCCGCCCCCAGGGAATGGACGCCCCCGCCTGAACGGACGTACCGATACGGGCGTATTTATGGGGAGGGGAACCCACCCACGAGATTCCAGCCCGTGCCCTGCCGGAGGTACCTCGCCCGTGAGCACCACCAAAGCGGTCCCGCCCGGGGCCGACCACCGCGACGCGGACGCACCCGACGGTCCACGGGAACAGACGGCCGCACCGGACGGTCCGAGGGAACAGTCGGCCGCACCGGACGGTCCGAGGGAGCAGGCGGCCGCACCGGACGGTCCGAGGGAGCAGGCGGCCGCTTCCCAGGGCTGGCAGTTCAACTCGCCGCTCGTCCTGGTCATGCTGCTGCTCGTCCTGGTGGTGGCGCAGGGGCCGATCCGCCGGGCGCTGTCGGCGCCGGTGATGCAGAGCTGGATGACCGTGTTCGTCGCGGTGGTCTGCCAGGCGCTGCCCTTCCTCGTCCTCGGTGTGCTGCTGTCGGCGGTCATCGCGGTGTTCGTGCCACCGGCGTTCTTCGCCCGGGCGCTGCCGAAGCGGCCCGCGCTGGCCGTGCCGGTCGCCGGGATGGCCGGGGCGGTGCTGCCCGGCTGCGAGTGCGCGTCGGTGCCGGTGGCGGGGGCGCTGGTACGGCGGGGGGTCACGCCCGCGGCGGCGCTGGCGTTCCTGCTGTCGGCGCCCGCGATCAACCCGATCGTGCTGACGGCCACCGCCGTCGCGTTCCCCCGCAACCCCGAGATGGTCCTCGCCCGGTTCGTGGCGAGCCTGCTCGTGGCCTGCGTGATGGGCTGGCTGTGGCAGCGGCTGGGGCGGGCGGACTGGATGCGGCCGCCGGCCCGGCCCTCGCACGAGGGGCTCGGCAAGGGCGCCGCGTTCTGGGATTCCGTACGGCACGACGTGATGCACGCCGGCGGGTTCCTCGTCATCGGGGCGATGGCGGCGGCCACCCTGAAGGCCGTCGTCCCGGCGACCTGGCTGCACGCCGCGGCCGCCAACCCGGTGGTGGCGATCCTCGCCCTCGCGGTCCTCGCCGTGCTGCTGTCCATCTGCTCCGAGGCCGACGCGTTCGTCGTCTCCTCGCTGACCCAGTTCTCGCTGACCGCGCGGCTGGCCTTCCTCGTGGTGGGACCGATGATCGACCTGAAACTCTTCGCCATGCAGGCGGGCACGTTCGGCCGCGGGTTCGCCCTGCGGTTCGCGCCCGCCACCTTCGCCCTGGCCATCCTCGGCTCGGTCCTCGTCGGGACGGTGCTGCTGTGAACCGGCAGGCACAGGCGGCGGTCCTGTTCCTCGTCGGCGCGGCGGTCCTGCACGCCGGACTCACCGACCTCTACCTGCGATACGTCAAGGCGGGACTGCGGCCGTTGCTGCTGGCCGCCGGGGTCGTGCTGATCATGGCGGCGGTGGCGACGGTCTGGTACGAGCGGCGGGGCCGGGGTGAGGCCGGCGACGGGCATGGGCACGTCCACCGCGAACCCCGTGTCGCCTGGCTCCTCGTCCTCCCCCTCCTCGCCCTGATCCTGGTCTCCCCGCCCGCGCTCGGCTCCTACAGCGCCATGCACGCCGGTACGGCCCTGCAGGCACCCCTCGCCTACCCGTCCCTGCCGGCCACCGACCCGCTCCCGCTCGGCGTCGTCGACTACGCGGGCCGCGCCGCCTACGACCGCG
This sequence comes from Streptomyces olivochromogenes, assembly GCF_001514115.1. Taxonomy (GTDB): domain Bacteria; phylum Actinomycetota; class Actinomycetes; order Streptomycetales; family Streptomycetaceae; genus Streptomyces; species Streptomyces olivochromogenes. The sequence continues at coordinate 427,755 of NZ_KQ948455.1, read as the reverse complement.
GCCGCACCCTGGCCCACCGGCGGGTCGAAGTCACCGGCTTCGTCGCCCTCGCCGAGGACGGGACCCCGTACCTGGTCCGGATGGCCCTCAACTGCTGTGCCGCCGACGCCCAGCCGGTCAAGATCGGCCTGACCGGCCACATCCCGCCCGTCCTTCAGCCCGACACCTGGCTCCAGGTCACCGGCACCTACACCGCCAAGCAGACCAAGGACCCCGTCAACGACGGCCGCATCCCGTTCCTCGACGTCACCGCGGCCAAACCGGTCCCGACCCCGCACGACCCGTACGACGAGAGCTGGAACAACTGAGGCAGTGCCCGGCGCGGCCTAGGCGGCGCCGGGTACCGGCTCGCGGCGGCTCAGCCATTCCTGGGGTACGTGCCCCACTCCTGTCCGGGCGCCCACGATGCCGCCCGTGATGGCGCAGGTCGTGTCGACGTCGCCGAAGCCCTCCGCCGTGCTCCACAGGGCCGAGGTCAGGTCGTCGGGGTGGCGGGCGGCGCACCAGACGGCGAAGGGAACGGTGTCGTCGGCGCGAACCCGATGGCCGTTGCCGAGGATGTCCGCGGCCTTCCAGGGTTCGGTGGTGAAGGGGAGCCCCGCGGCACGCCGCAGCCCCTCGCGGACCGCGCTGTCGGGCGTGGCCTCCACCACCGTGTGGATGTTCAGGTCCCACCGGGTGGACAGCGCCGCCGCTACGGCCACCGCCACCGCGCCCGCGATGCCCTCCGGGTGGGCGTGGGTCACCTCCGCCGACAGCGTCGCCTGTGCGATCACCAGGCGCAGGTCGCGCCGGAACCAGGCGCCCAGCGGAGCCACCCGCATCGCCGCGCCATTGCCGAGGCTGCCCTCGCCGTCGAAGAGGCCGCGCGCCAACTCCGCCCAGCGGTCCGGCTCCTGGAGGAGGCGCGGGAGCAGCTGGTGCATGCCGTAGCCGTAGCCCCGGGCCGGATCGGCGTCGTAGCCGAGGGCGAAGGCCTGGGCCAGTTCCGGTTGCCGGATCTCGCCGTGTTCGTCGAGGACACGGAGGATGCCGAGTGCCATGGCCGTGTCGTCCGTCCAGTGCCAGTCCGGTTCCTCAGGGGTGCGCCGGGCGCGGATCTCCTCGTACGCCTGGGGGCGGTCCCGGAAGAGGGGGAACCAGCGTTCGCCGAAGGCGTCGCCCAGGGCCAGGCCCTCCAGGCTGCGGCGGGCCAGGGCGTGGGGGGAGAGACCAGGGTTCGGGGTGGCTGTCATGGTGTGAGCATGGCGGTCGGGGTGGGCCTGCGCACGCGTGTTTGAGCGGGCCGTTTCCGGCGGTCCGCCTTACGAGTCCTCGCCCTCCTCGATCATCTCCGCCACCTCCGCCACCCGCTCCCTCTCCTCCGCCGCGAACCGCTCCGCGTCCAACCGCTCGGCCACCTCCTCGTCCTGGGCCATCAGCAGGTCGAGGTTGGAGTCGCCCATCCCGAAGACGCCCATGTCGACGTAGGCCCGCTGGAGGCGTTCGCCCCACAGGCCGATGTCCTTGACGCACGGGACGATGCGGCTGAAGAGCAACTGGCGGAAGAGGCGCAGGAATTCGGACTGCTCGCTGTATTCCTCGGCCTCGGCCTTCGGGATGCCGAAGTTCTCCAGGACCTCGACGCCGCGCAGCCGGTCCCGCATCAAGTAGCAGCCCTCGATGACGAATTCCTCGCGCTCGCGGAGTTCGGCGTCGGAGAGTTGTGTGTAGTAGTCGCGCAGCGCCATCCGACCGAAGGCGACATGGCGGGCCTCGTCCTGCATCACGTACGCGAGGATCTGCTTGGGGAGGGGCTTGTCGGTGGTGTCCCTGATCATGCCGAAGGCCGCCAGGGCCAGGCCCTCTATGAGGACCTGCATCCCGAGGTACGGCATGTCCCAGCGGGAGTCCCGGAGGGTGTCGCCGAGGAGTGACCGCAGGTTGTCGTTGATCGGGTAGAGCATCCCGATCTTCTCCTGAAGGAAGCGGGCGTAGATCTCGGCGTGGCGGGCCTCGTCCATGGTCTGGGTGGCCGAGTAGAACTTCGCGTCGAGGTCGGGGACCGACTCGACGATGCGCGCCGCGCAGACCATGGCCCCCTGCTCACCGTGCAGGAACTGGCTGAACTGCCAGGACGCGTAGTGCTTGCGCAGCTCGCCCTTGTCCCGGTCGGTCATCTTCGCCCAGTGCGGGGTCCCGTAGAGGGTCATCGACTCGTCGGGGGTACCGAGGGGGTCATAGGGGTCGACCTCCAGATCCCAGTCGATTCTCTTCTGGCCGTCCCACTGTTTGTCCTTGCCCTTCTGGTACAGGGCGAGGAGTCGGTCGCGGCCGTCGTCGTACTCCCAGCTGAAGCGTGCCGCCCCTGAGGCCGGTACCTGCCAGCGGGGGTCTCCCGGGTCCTTGGCGTACAGCTCGTGCGTCGGCATACATCGCAGGCTCACACGGGGTAGACGCGTCGTCAACAAGTCGCGCGCAAGGGATTGACGAGCTTGCTGACAGGCAGTCTCATAAGTCGTGACCGTCGGTAACCCGGATGGATGCCGTACTTGATCCCGTACGACGAGGTGGGAACAGCCATGACGACCGTGACGGAAGTGGACATGCTGCGCGATGCGCTCGGTCTGCTCAAGGACCGGGAGCAGGTCGCCGAGCGGCTGCTCGACTCCTCCGCCAAGCACTCCTTCGACCCGGACAAGGAGCTGGACTGGGACGCGCCCTTCGAGGAGGGCAAGTGGTTCTGGCCGCCGGAGCTGGTGTCGCTGTACGACACCCCGCTGTGGAAGCGGATGAGTGAGGAGCAGCGGATTCTGCTCTCGCACCACGAGGCCGCCGCGCTGGCTTCGCTGGGGATCTGGTTCGAGATCATTCTGATGCAGCTGCTGGTGCGGCACATTTACGACAAGGCGGCGACGAGTGCGCATGTGCGCTACGCGCTGACCGAGATCGAGGACGAGTGCCGGCACTCGAAGATGTTCGCCCGGCTGATCTCGCGCGGTGGAACGCCGTACTACCCGGTGAGCCGGACCCATCTGAATCTGGGACGGGTCTTCAAGACCATCTCGACCACGCCCGGGTCCTTCACGGCGACTCTGCTCGGCGAGGAGATCCTCGACTGGATGCAGCGGCTGACCTTTCCGGACGAGCGGGTGCAGAGCCTCGTACGAGGGGTCACGCGCATCCACGTGGTGGAGGAGGCGCGGCACGTGCGGTACGCGCGGGAGGAGCTGCGGCGGCAGATGGTGACGGCGCCGCGGTGGTCGCAGGAGTTCACGCGGGTGACGTCGGGGGAGTTCGCCCGGATCTTCTCCGTCGCCTTCGTCAATCCCGAGGTCTACCCGAACGTCGGCCTCGACCAGCGGGAGGCCGTGGCGCAGGTGCGGGCGAGCGGGCACCGGCGGGAGGTCATGCAGACCGGCGCCAAGCGGCTGACCGACTTCCTGGACGACATCGGGGTGCTGCGGGGAGTCGGGCGGCGGCTGTGGAAGGCGTCGGGGCTGCTGGCCTGAGGGCGGGGCGCCCGCGGGATCGGTGGGTGGGTCGGGGCCGCGGCGGTACGTCGAGCCCGTCGCCGCCGGATCAGACGTGGGCCGGGCAAGGGAGCCGCTGCTCGATCCGAACGTGCGCGACGGGCTTGCGACGTACCGCCACGGCCCCTTGCGCAGTCCGGCGGCTGCGGGTGAGTGGGGGCTCGTGTCCTGGCCGTTACGCTGCCGATATGACCTCGCAGGCTCCCACCCCCGCATACCGCCGGCTGAGTGTCGAGGAGCGGCGCTCGCAGCTTCTCGAAGCGGCGCTGTCCCTCTTCGCGCACCGGGCACCCGAGGAGGTCTCGCTCGACGACGTGGCGGAGGCGGCGGGCGTGTCGCGGCCTCTTGTGTACCGGTACTTCCCGGGCGGCAAGCAGCAGCTGTACGAGGCCGCCCTGCGGTCCGCCGCGGAGGATCTGGAGCACTGCTTCGCGGAGCCCCCCGAGGGGCCGTTGAGCGAGCGGCTGGCCCGGGCCCTGGATCGCTACCTGGCGTTCGTGGACCAGCACGACGCCGGGTTCACCGCGTTGCTCCAGGGAGGCAGTGTCGTCGAGACCTCCAGGACGACGGCCATAGTGGACGGCGTGCGGCGGGCGGCGGCGGAGCACATTCTGGATCATCTGGGCGTGAAGGATCCGGGGCGACGGCTGCGGATGACCGTGCGGATGTGGATCACGGCGGTGGAGGGCGCCTCGCTGAGCTGGCTGGACGGGGGCAAGGAGCCGCCGTTGGACGAGCTGCGGGACTGGCTCGTGGAGCAGTTCGTGGCGATGCTCGTGGTCAGTGCCGGACGCGATCCGCAGACCGCCGGCGTGGTGCAGGCCGCACTCGCCCTGGAGGGGCGGGACGGGGCCCTGGGAAAGCTGGCCCGGGCGGTTCTTCCGGTGATCGGTGACGCCGCGCGGCTGCTGTGACGGGTGCGTTTGTGACACTGGTGCCGTGAAGAGCGAAGACACCCCCTTCGAGGGCGGCCCGCTGGACGGGCGTGTACTGCCCGTCCTGCTCGGTCTGACCGGACACCCGCCGAAGGTGTACCGGGTTCCGGTTCCGGATGCCGACGGCGGCCCGCCGACCGTGCTCGTCTACCGGCGGGTCCAGGCGCGGGTGAGCAAGCGACTGGGGCTGCACCAGGCGTGGAAGTACGCGTACGACCCCTCGGGCGACGCGGGGAGCGGGCGCAAGTGGCCCTGGTCCAAGCCCGGCGGCAAGAGTGCGGGAGCCACGCCGGAGTCCCACGCCGACGAGTGAGGTTCTTGGGCCGAACCGGTCAGTCGGCGCGCGCTCGGGATGCGCCTCCCTGATCCTGCCGGTGCGAGGTGGAGGTACCACCTCGGCACCGGAGGTGATGACGTGTCAGGAAGGCTTGTGCGTCTGGCTTGTACGGCCGCGATGGCGTCGGGGGCGCTGCTGGCCTCCACGCCGGCGGTGGTGGCCGCGCCGGATCCCGGGGCCGAAGCGCGGTCCGTGACCCAGTTGCTGACGGATCTTCAGCAGCTTTACCAGGACGCCGAGCGCGCCACCGAGACGTACAACGCCACCGCGGAGAAGCTGAGGAAGCAGAAGGCCGAGGTCGCCCGGCTCGACGGGAACCTCGCCAAGGCCCGCCTCTCGCTGAACGACAGCCGCGCGGCGGCGGGGCGGCTCGCCCGGCAGCAGTACCAGAACAGCGGCGAGATCTCGTCGTACGTACGCCTGCTGCTCGCCCGTGATCCGCAGCACGCCCTGGACGAGGGGCACGTGATCGGGCAGCTGGCGCAGGAGCGGGTCGAGACCGTCGACCGGCTGCGGGGAACGGAGCGCAGGACCGACGGTCTTGCACGGAAGGCGCGCAAGGCGCTCGACGGTCAACTCGCCCTCGCCGAACGGCAGAAGAAGGAGCGCGACGAGGTGCGGGGGCGGCTCAAGGACGTCGAGGTGCTGCTCGCCTCGCTCAGCGCCGGCCAGCTCGCCGAGCTCGCCCGGCTGGAGAAGTCGGGAGTCGCCGAGGCGCAGCAGAAGTTCGTGGCGTCAGGGGCGCTCAGCAGTGCGCGGCCGCCCACGCAGGAGGGCGAGAAGGCGGTGCGGTACGCCGTGGAGCAGATCGGGAAGCCGTACGTGTGGGGGGCCGAGGGTCCCGGGGCGTACGACTGCTCGGGGCTCACTTCGCAGGCCTGGGAGCACGCCGGGCGGCCCATCCCCCGGACCAGCCAGGAGCAATGGGCCCATTTGCCCCACATTGCGCTGAGCGAGCTTCGCCCCGGGGATCTGGTGATCTACTTCCCCGAGGCCACCCATGTCGCCCTGTACCTGGGGGACGGCCTGGTCGTGCAGGCCCCGAGACCGGGAACCGACGTCAAGGTCTCCCCCATCGCCGCCAACCCGTTGCTCGGAGCCGTCCGCCCGGACCCGGACGGAAAGCCCCTGCGGCGCTACACACCGCCGAGGCTCGCGTCCCATTAGGAGTGCCCGACAGGCTCAGGCCCCGGCCACGGAAGCCAGGTACGCCTCGGTCTTCTCGGGCTCATAGAAGAAGTTCTCGAAGTCCGCCGGATTGTTGAACCCATTGGCGAAACGATGCGCCACCGCCGGAATCTGCCCCCCGGCCCCGATCAGATTGAGGACGTGCTCCGGCGGCACGCCCAGCATGGCGTTCGTCCACTTCGTCACGTGCTGGGCCGTGTCCCAGTACCGGTCGAACGCGGATCGCATCCACGCCTCGTCGAACTCCTTGTCCTCGTGCTCGAGGATCGCGCCGAGGTACGCCGCCGCGCACTTGGAGGCGGAGTTGGAGCCCTGGCCGGTGATCGGGTCGTTGGCGACGACCACGTCGGCGACGCCCAGGACCAGGCCGCCGCCGGGGAGGCGGCCGATCGGGTTGCGGACGGTGGGCGCGTAGCGTCCGGACAGCGTTCCGTTCGCGTCGGTGAGTTCGACCTTGGTGGCCCGGGCGTACTCCCACGGCACGAACTTCTCCATGAGTTCCAGGGTCAGGGAGAGGTGTTCGGCGGGGTCCTTGATGCCGTTGAAGGCGTCGACCGGGCCGCCGGGTATGCCCTCCCAGAAGAGGATGTCCGCGCGGCCGGAGGTGGTGAGGGTCGGCATGACGAAGAGCTCGCCGACGCCGGGGACCAGGTTGCAGCGGACCGCGTCGTAGTCGGGGTGCTCGGGGCGCGGGCCCAGACCGTGGACGTAGGCGACGGCGAGGGCGCGCTGCGGCTCCGCGTACGGGGAACGGGCGGCGTCCCGGCCGAACATGGAGACCAGCTCGCCCTTGCCCGCCGACACCAGGACCAGGTCGTACGTACGGGCGAAGTAGTCCAGGTCGGAGACCGCCGCGCCATGGATGACCAGTTGGCCGCCGCGCTGGGCGAAGGTCTCCATCCAGCCGGCCATCTTCACCCGCTGGTCGACCGACTGCGCGTAGCCGTCGAGCCGGCCCACCCAGTCGATGGCCCGCTGGGTCGGACCGGGATCGTGCGAGCCGGGGGCGGCGACCGAGACGCCGAGTCCTTCGATCTTCGGGGCCTGGGACTCCCAGAAGTTCAGCTGGAGATCGCGCTCGTGCTGGAGTGCCGTGTGGAACATGCACTGCGTCGACATGACGCGGCCGGTGCGGATCTCGTCCGCCGTCCGGTTCGACATCAGGGTGACCTCGTACCCGTGCGACTGGAGGCCGAGGGCAAGCTGGAGTCCGGACTGACCGGCTCCGACGACGAGTATCTTCCGCATGCGCGTCCTAACTCCGTGTACGTCTTATTCGGGGCTCACGTCGAGCGCGTGCCCCACCAGCGCGAGCAGGGTCTCGACGACCGAGATCCGGCGCCTGGCGTCCATGATCATGACAGGTATGTGTGAAGGCACCGTGAGGGCCTCGCGCACGTCGTCGGCGTCGAACTGCTCGCTGCCGTCAAAGTGGTTGACCGCGACGACGTACGGCAGTCCGCAGCTCTCGAAGTAGTCGAGCGCCGGGAAGCAGTCCTTGAGGCGACGGGTGTCGGCGAGGACCACGGCGCCGATCGCGCCGCGCACCAGGTCGTCCCACATGAACCAGAACCGCTGCTGGCCCGGCGTCCCGAAGAGGTACAGGACCAGGTCGTCGTCGAGTGTGATGCGGCCGAAGTCCATGGCCACGGTCGTGGTCACTTTGTCCGGAGTGCCGGTGAGGTCGTCCGTCTCCTCGCTGGCCTGGGTCATCAGCGCCTCCGTCTGGAGGGGCGTGATCTCGGAGACCGCGGTCACCAGCGTGGTCTTGCCCACGCCGAAGCCGCCCGCCACCACGATCTTCGTCGCGATCGGGGCACGGCTGCGGTCGGTCTGCCAGGCCTGGAGGTTCTCGTCGGACTCGGGCAGCGGCACCGGGGCCAGAGGCATCGGAGCCGAGGCGGGGGAGGCCGTTCTCGGCGCACCCTCAGAGACGACGGAGTCCATTCAGCACCCTTTCCAGCAGAGCGCGGTCCGGCTGTCCCGGGCCGTGACCTGTTCCGTACACACGGATCTTTCCCTGGTCCGCCAGGTCGCTCAGGAGGACGCGGACCACGCCCAGCGGCATCCTGAGGAGGGCGGCGATCTCGGCCACCGTACGCATCCGGCGGCAGAGTTCGACGATGGCCCGCATCTCGGGCATCACCCGGGTCGCGAGGGAGCCGTTGGTCAGCTCCTTGCGCTCCTCGGGGGCCTCGAGCGCCGCCACGAACGTCTCGACCAGCAGCACGTGCCCGAAACGGGTACGGCCGCCGGTGAGCGAGTACGGGCGCACGCGGGCCGGTTTGCGGTCCCCGCCACGTATGGGGAGCTTGGGCGCGGAGGAAGGACTCACTGGGCACTCCCCGTCGGCTTGGCTTCGAGTGACTGGCGTAGCTCGCTGCGGAGTTCGGGCGTCAGGACGTGCCCGGCGCGGCCGACGAACAGCGCCATGTGGTACGCCACCACGCTCATGTCGCAGTCCGGGGCGCCGTGCACCCCGAGCAGCGAGCCGTCGCTGATCGACATGACGAAGAGGCTGCCCTCGTCCATCGCGACCATCGTCTGTTTCACCCCGCCCGCCTCCATCAGCTTCGCGGCGCCGATGGTGAGGCTGCCGATGCCGGAGACGATGGTGGCGAGGTCCGCGGAGGATCCCTTGGGGCCGGTGGGGCGCGCCTCCGCTCCGGTGCGGGCCTCCGCGTTCCTCCCGGGGTCGGAGGACAGCAGCAGCAGACCGTCGGAGGAGACGACCGCGACCGACTGGAGGCCCGGCACCTCCTCGACGAGGTTCGTCAGCAGCCAGTGCAGATTGCGGGCTTCACTGCTCAGGCCGAAGGTACTGGGCGCGGTCAACTGCTTGCCTCCTCGACTGTGCCCCCCGATGCGTCTACTGCGTCCTGCTGTCGCACCGCGTCCTGCGCTTGGTCCTGCGCGGTGTTCCGTGCGGTGTGGTGCGGGGTGGGCGTCTGGGCCGTCTGTTCGGCGATCTCGGCCTCCACGTCGCGGCGGCCCTCCGTCGCGCCCCGGTGGAAGCCGCCGAGCCTGCGCCGCAGCGCCTCGGCGTCCACACCGCCGACACGCGGCCGGGGAACCGCTGCGGGCGCCGAGATCTTCGGCGTCCGCTTGGGCAGTCCCTTGTCGGTGACCCGTTCCGCCTCCTCGTCCGACACCCGTTCGTGGGAGTCGGGGCCGATGGCGTAGGGGTCGGGAGCGGCGGCGGACACCGCGGGCTCGGGCGCCGGGGCCACCGGCTCGTCCGGCGGGACCAGCGGTGCCAGCAGCTCCATGGTGGTCTCGGAGGGCGTCGGCTCGGGGGCGTAGGCCACCTCCTGCGCGGCGGCGCCCGACCATACGGCCTCCTCCGCGGCGGCGTCCGCTCGTACGGCCTCCTCCGCGGCGGCGATCAGCGGGTCCTCGTCAACGGCGGGAGCGGTGGGAACGCCCGGGCTCGCCTGGCCCCGTGCCGTGAGGGCCGAACGGCCGCGCAGTACGTTCGAGTTGGCCTCCGCGTCGGCGCCCGGGAGGACGACCGAGGGGGCGGCTCCGGTGACCGGGGAGGCCGAGGGGACCGTGCCGACGGGGGCGGTCGCGAACAGCGTCTTGGGGAGGACGACCACGGCCGCGGTGCCGCCCTGCTTCTGTTCTCGCAGCTGTACGCGGACGCCGTGCCGGTGGGCGAGCCGTGCCACCACGTACAGGCCGAGCCCGAGTCCCTCGCCGCTCTCCTGGTCGTAGGTGTCCTCCGGGTCGAACTCGGAGAGACGGGCGTTGAGCTGGGCCATCCGGTCGGGGGCCATGCCGATGCCCTCGTCCTGCACGGAGAGCATCACCTCGCCGTTCTCCAGCAGCCAGCCGGAGACCTCGACGGGCAGGTCGGGGGGCGAGAACGAGGAGGCGTTCTCCAGGAGTTCGGCCACCAGATGCGAGAGGTCGTCCGCGGCGAACCCGGCGAGGTGCGCGTGCGGCGGCAACACGGCGATGCGGACGCGCTCGTACCGCTCGATCTCGCTGACCGCGGCCCGCACGACGTCGACCAGCGGGACGGGGCCCGCGTGGTGCTGGACGTGTTCGTGGCCGGCGAGGACGAGCAGGTTCTCGCTGTGGCGCCGCATGACGGTCGCGAAGTGGTCCAGCTTGAAGAGCGTTCCCAGGCGGTCCGGGTCCTGCTCGCGCTCCTCCAGTCCCTCGATGACCCCGAGCTGCCGCTCGACCAGGCCGAGGGTGCGCAGCGCGAGGTTGACGAAGGTGCCGTGGATGGTGCCGCGCACCTGCTCCAGGTGGGCCGCCGTGTCGGCGAGTTCCGCGCGCAGCCTGTCGCGCTCGTCGGCCATCAGCTGGCGCTGCCCGATGAGGTGCTTGCGGTCCGCCTCGAGGGTGGTCAGCCGTTCATGGAGCGCGGCGGCGTGCGCGTGCAGCGCGTTGACGGAGCGGACCACCTGGGCGAACTCGTCGTTGCGCCCGGTGAACTTGACCGGCTCCTGCGTGCCCGGGTCGGCGGCGAGGCGGGCCGAGCCCCGGCGCAGTACGGACAGCGGGCGGGTGAGCGTACGGGCCATGGCCATCGAGACGCCGACCGCGACCAGCAGCAGGGTGCCGATGAGGGCGATCCGGATCTCCAGCGCGGTGACGTCGTCGTCCCGCAGCCGCTCCAGGTCCTTGGTGCGGTGGTCGTACAGCGAGGCCTCGGCGCCGCGCATCAGCTCGACGCGGGCGGAGAGCGCCGCGTCCACCTTGTTCGTGCTGGAGTCGAGCTCGGAGTCGGAGAGCGTCGGCTGGTCGGTGAGGTCGGTGAGGTACTTGTCCGCGGTCGTGACGTCGGGTCCGGTGACCGTGGAGTCGTACGAGTCCTTGGCGTCCTCGGGGGCCGTCTCGCGGAAGTCCGCGAGGGCCGCGTCCGAGCGGAGCCGGGCCTGCTGGGCGGCGGCGCTGAGCGCGTCGCGCTGCTTGGTGTCGGCGGCGGACGAGCCGCTGGTGGTGGACGCCAGACCGGTGACGGGGTTGATGACCGTCTGGGTGGTGCGCGGGATGTCGAGGGCCGCGAGGAGCAGTCCGCGGGCGGCGGCGGACTGCTGGACCGCGGAGTCCAGCTCGGCGAGGGCGTGCGCGCCGGAGCCCGCGCGGGGCGGCAGCTGCTCGGCCAGGTCCTCGGCGAGTGCGTGGAGTTCGGTGATGACGTCGGAGTACGCCTCGTGCGCTTCGAGAGCGGTGCTCTTTCCGGTGAGCGCCGCTCTGCGGGCGGTGCCGATGCCGTCCAGGTCCTTCAGGAGGACGGCGGGCGCGTCCTCGTCCGCCCGCACCTCGTCGACCTGCCGGTCGACCCGGGCGCTGCGCTGCTCGGAGGGCGCCTTGGACTTCGGCCGGCCCGCGGCGATGTACGAGGTGACCTCGTCGCGCTCGTCGGCCAGCGAGTGGGCGAGCGTCAGCGCCTGCTGGGTCCGCCCGGCGAGCGTCACCAGGTTCTGGGAGTCGTTCAGCTGCTCGGAGGCCGCGAGGACCGTGGGGGCTCCGGCGCCGGCGATGGCGGCCGCGACGACCGCCACGGCGACGATCAGCCGATTGCGTACGTGAGCGGAGCGGCCCTTGCCCGCAGGGGTCTGCCCCGCGGCACCCGGCGTGCGTTCCGCGCCCCCTTCGGAGGCCGACTGCTTGCCTGTGCGCCGAGACCGCATCTTCTGCACCGGTGCTCGCATTCCTGACTCGTGTACCTAGGGCCCGGGTGACGTTCCGTCAACTGGGCGTCCGCCCTCCCCAAGCTCGCGACTTCGCTCGAGCAGGGGGTGTCCCATCGGCTCCCGACCCTCCCAGTGCCGGTGGGCAGTGGTCCCGCATCATCCGGCCCGCCACCCGAAGGAGTGAACCCCGGACCGGAGTTGGCGGGCAAGTTCCCCTGGCGCGTGCGACCCCCTTGCACGGCGGGCCGGTTGGACGTCTGCGGCGCGCTTTGGCAGTATTCGCCGCCACGCCTTGCCGGAGTCGATCATTCCATGCCAAACCCGGCGGCTGAGCTGCTGGTCCGCACCGGTCCTGCGACCGTTGCCAGCCTTTCGTGGACCTTGTGAAGGGCTCGTGCAGACTGGCTGGATGCGCATCGAACTCGTCTCCGAGCCGGGTGACCCGGCCCGCCCCAATGAGGACTTCGCATCGGTCGGCCTTCCGGCGTCAGGACAAGGGGGATCACTGGTCGTCCTCGACGGCGTGACTCCCCCGCCGGGCGACGACGGCTGTCTGCATTCCGTCCACTGGTTCTCCGCACGCCTCGGCGGAGCCCTGACCGAACTGTCCGTTTCCCGGCGGGATCTGACCCTGGCGGAGATCCTTTCCCGGTCCGTCCTGCGCACTTCCGAGGCCCACTCCGACACCTGTGACCTTTCTCACCCGCGCACGCCCCAGGCAACCGTGGTCCTCGCCCGCTGGTCAGGCGACCTCGTCGAGTACCTGGTCCTCTCGGACTCGGCCCTTTTGCTGGAGTCCCCCGCGGGCGAGGTGACACCGGTCCTGGACGACCGCCTCAGCCGTGTCCCCCGCGCCTCTCTCGCCTCGGACGCGATCGCCGACGCGACCGTCCGCAACAAGGAGGGGGGCTTCTTCACGGCCGCCGCCGATCCGTCGGTCGCGGCCCGGGCGGTGACGGGGACCGTGCCCCGGGCCGAGGTCCGTGCCCTGGCCGCCCTGACGGACGGCGCGACCCGCTGGGTGGAGAAGTTCGAGGAGGGCGACTGGGGCGGCCTGTTCACCACGGTCCGCAAGGAGGGCGCCCAGGCCCTCGTGGACCGCGTACGGACGCTGGAGCGGGCCGACGCCGAGGCGCGGGCACGGCTGAGGCGGAGCAAGACGCACGACGACGCGACCGTGGTCTTCGTGGAGTGGTGAGTGGGGCGGATCGGGGTGTTACTTCTCCATGACCTGGTTCAGCTGGTGGAGCAACCGGGCCAGTTCGGCGACCTCGTGCGGGTCCCAGCCCGCGAGTTCACGGACGTACCGTGCCCGGCGCGCCTCGCGCACCGTACGGAACCGGCGGCGGCCCTCGTCCGTGAGACGGACCAGCCAGGCACGACCGTCGACGGGGTCGGGCTCACGGGCGACCAGACCGAGTTCCTCCAGGGCGTGGAGCTGACGGGACATCGTGGCCTTGCCCACGCCGATGTACGCGGCCAGTTCGGTGGCGCGCTGGCGGCCGCACTCGTCGAGGCGGAAGAGGAGCCCGTACGCGGAGGACTCCAGGTCGGGGTGGACCTCGCGGGCCATCTCGCCGGAACTGGCCCGGGCGCGCCGCAGCAGCAGGGTCAGCTCCCGCTCCAACGCGGGGAATTCCTGGTCCATGCCCGCCTCCTCCTACTTCTCCATGCCGAGGTTCAGCTGGTGCAGCAGCCGCGCCAGCTCCGCGACCTCGCGAGGATCCCAGTGGGCGAGCTCGCTCACGTACCGGGCGCGCCGCGCCTCGCGCACCTGGCCGACCCGGCCGCGGCCCTCCTCGGTGAGATGGACGAGCCAGGCACGGCCGTCGGCGGGGTCGGGCTCACGGGCGATGAGGCCGAGCTCCTCGAGAGCACGCAGCTGGCGGGACATGGTGGCCTTGCCGACGCCGATGTAGGCGGCGAGCTCCGTCGCACGCTGGCGACCGCACTCGTCGAGGCGTACGAGGAGTCCGTACGCGGCGGACTCCAGGACCGGATGGACCTCGCGGGCCATCTCGCCCTGGTTGGCGCGGGCACGGCGCAGGAACACGGTCAACTCGCGCTCCAGGGAGAGGAACTCGGGGTCCGGGCCGCCGTGCGCGGCGGGCTGGTCCACACCCCGGCCCGACCCGTCGAGCCCGGCCGGACGCCGGCCTCCGTTCCTGTCCTCGCGCACGTCTGCCCCTCACCCGGTTTCCCGACTCTGAAAGTTTCCGCCAAAGGTGGCCATAGCCACAGCTCCGTAAGTATTTCTCAGGCGTAGACCAACGGCAGCCCACGGCCCCTCTTCCCAGCACGTTCTCCCCGTGCGTAGCTTCGTGAACAGGCATCCAATGGCATGCCCACGCCGCCAGGTCGACGAGGGCCTGACCCCCCACTCACAGCGCGCATGCCCACACCACTCACGGCACGCATGTCCGCACCATTCCCCCCACCTGGCTCCATCGAGCCTTCGGAGGCACGTCATGCCCGTGCACAGATCCGGAACGCCCCACCGCCTGCGCCTGCTCGCGCTGGGAACCCTGCTCGCCGCCTTCTCCCTCCTCTCCACCCTCTCCGCCCCGCCCTCCTCCGCCGCCGACACACCCGCCCGGGGCTCCGCCCGCATGGGCATGGGCGTCCTCGCGCACGACGGCCAGGCCGGCACACCCACCACCGGTGACGCCACCCAGACGGAAGGCGTGGACGTCAGCGGCTACCAGGGCAACGTCGCCTGGTCGACCCTGTGGAGCAGCGGGGTCAAGTGGGCCTACACCAAGGCCACCGAGGGGACGTACTACACGAACCCCTACTTCGCCCAGCAGTACAACGGCTCCTACAACGTCGGCATGATCCGCGGCGCGTACCACTTCGCGACCCCCGACACGACGAGCGGCGCCACCCAGGCCAACTACTTCGTGGACCACGGCGGCGGCTGGTCCGGCGACGGCAGGACGCTGCCGGGCACGCTCGACATCGAGTGGAACCCGTACGGCGCCGCCTGCTACGGCAAGACGCAGAGCGCGATGGTCAGCTGGATCAGCAGCTTCCTCGCCCAGTACAAGGCGCGCACCGGCCGGGACGCCGTGATCTACACGGCGACCAGCTGGTGGAGCGACTGCACCGGCAACTACGGCGGCTTCGCCTCCGCCAACCCCCTGTGGATCGCGCGGTACGCGTCCGATCCAGGGACGCTGCCTTCCGGGTGGTCGTACTACACCATTTGGCAGTACACGTCGTCCGGGCCGACGGTCGGGGACCACGACAAGTTCAACGGCGGGCTGGACCGGGTGCGGGCACTGGCCAACGGCTGATCGATGACCGATGGCGGCTGACGGCTGACAGCTGACAGCTGACAGCTGACAGCTGACAGATGGCGGATGGCGGCTGACACCTGACGGCTGACAGATTTCAGCTGACAGATTTCAGATTTCAGACGACCAATGTCGGCCGACAGCCGACAGCCGACAGCCGACAGCCGACAGCCGACAGCCGACACAAACGGCTGACGGCACGGCGAAGGCCCGGGCCTCCCTCACGGGACCCGGGCCTTCCCTTCCGGCAGCGTCCGTCACGCCGCTACCGGAACCTCCGGCGTCGCGCCGTTCGTCGCCGGCGACAGCGCCAGTTCCAGGACCTGACGGACGTCCGTGACGGCGTGGACGTCCAGCTTCTCCAGCACCTCGGCCGGGACGTCGTCCAGGTCGGCCTCGTTGCGCTTCGGGATGATGACCGTGGTGACACCCGCCCGGTGCGCGGCGAGCAGCTTCTGCTTCACCCCGCCGATGGGCAGGACACGGCCGGTCAGCGAGACCTCGCCCGTCATCGCCACGTCCGTGCGGACGAGTCGGCCGGACAGGAGCGAGGCCAGCGCCGTCGTCATGGTGACGCCCGCGCTCGGACCGTCCTTGGGGACCGCGCCCGCCGGGAAGTGGATGTGCACGCCCCGGTCCTTCAGGTCGCCGACCGGCAGTTCCAGCTCGGCGCCGTGCGAGCGGAGGAAGGAGAGCGCGATCTGCGCCGACTCCTTCATCACGTCACCCAGCTGACCGGTCAGGGTCAGACCGGCCGCGCCCGTCTCCGGGTCGGCCAGCGACGCCTCCACGAAGAGGACGTCACCGCCCGCGCCCGTCACGGCCAGACCGGTGGCGACACCGGGCACCGCGGTGCGACGCTCGGCCGGGTCCTGGGCGGACTCGGGCACGTGGTGCGGACGTCCGATGAGTCCGCGCAGATCGGCGTCGGTCACCGTGAAGGGCAGCTCCCGCTCTCCGAGTTCGTGCTGCGCCGCGACCTTGCGGAGCAGGCGTGCGACGGCCCGCTCCAGGTTGCGTACGCCCGCTTCCCGGGTGTACTCCCCGGCGAGCTTGCGCAGCGCGCTCTCGTCGAGCGCGACCTCCTCCTTCTCCAGACCGGCCCGCTCCAGCTGACGCGGCAGCAGGTGGTCACGGGCGATGACGACCTTCTCGTCCTCGGTGTACCCGTCGAGCCGGACCAGCTCCATACGGTCGAGCAGCGCCTCCGGGATGGCTTCGAGCACGTTGGCCGTCGCCAGGAACACCACGTCGCTGAGGTCGAGCTCGACCTCCAGGTAGTGGTCCCGGAAGGTGTGGTTCTGGGCGGGGTCGAGGACTTCGAGCAGCGCCGCGGCGGGGTCGCCGCGGAAGTCGGAGCCGACCTTGTCGATCTCGTCCAGCAGGACCACCGGGTTCATGGACCCGGCCTCCTTGATGGCACGGACGACACGGCCGGGCAGCGCGCCGACGTACGTACGCCGGTGGCCGCGGATCTCGGCCTCGTCCCGTACGCCGCCGAGCGCGACCCGGACGAACTTGCGGCCCATGGCGTGCGCGACGGACTCGCCGAGCGAGGTCTTGCCGACACCGGGCGGACCGACGAGCGCGAGCACGGCACCGCCGCGCCGCCCACCGACGACGCCGAGACCACGCTCGGAACGCCGCTTGCGCACGGCCAGGTACTCGGTGATGCGCTCCTTCACGTCTTCCAGACCGGCGTGCTCGGCGTCCAGGATGGCCTTGGCGCCCTGGATGTCGTACTCGTCCTCGGTGCGCTCGTTCCACGGCAGTTCCAGGACGGTGTCGAGCCAGGTCCGGATCCAGCCGCCCTCGGGCGACTGGTCGCTGGACCGCTCCAGCTTGTCGACTTCCTTGAGCGCGGCCTCGCGGACGTTCTCGGGGAGGTCGGCGGCCTCGACGCGAGTCCGGTAGTCGTCGGACTCCTCGCCCTCCTTGGCGTCGCCGTTCAGCTCGCGCAGCTCCTTGCGGACGGCTTCGAGCTGGCGCCGCAGCAGGAACTCGCGCTGCTGCTTGTCGACGCCTTCCTGGACGTCCTTCGCGATGGACTCGGCGACATCCTGCTCGGCGAGGTGCTCACGCAGCTGCTCGGTGGCGAGCTTCAGCCGGGCGACCGGGTCGGCGGTCTCCAGCAGCGTGATCTTCTGCTCGGTGCTCAGGAACGGGGAGTAACCGGAATTGTCGGCAAGGGTGGACACGTCGTCGATGGCCTGTACGCGGTCCACGACCTGCCAGGCGCCGCGCTTGCGCAGCCAGCTGGTGGCGAGGGCCTTGTATTCCTTGACCAGTTCGGCGACGTGGCCGGGCAGCGGGTCGGGCACGGTCTCGTCGACCGGGGTGCCCTCGACCCACAGGGCGGCACCAGGTCCGGTCGTCCCGGCGCCGATCTTCACGCGCCCACGGCCGCGGATCAGCGCGCCCGGGTCGCCGTCGGCCAGTCGGCCGACCTGCTCGACGGTGCCGAGCACTCCCGTGCTCGGGTACGCCCCGTCGATGCGTGGCACCAGCAGCACCTTCGGCTTGCCGGGCTCCGACCGCGCGGCGGCCTGGGCGGCCTCCACCGCGGCGCGTACATCGGCGTCGTTCAGGTCCAGCGGAACCACCATCCCGGGCAGCACGACCTCATCATCGAGCGGCAACACGGGCAGGGTGAGCGGTGTGGACGTCAAAGCCATTATCTCTCCCTAGGCAGTCAAGTTGAGCTATGCCGACTCAATGCACGTGAGCCCCGGATTGTTCCCCGGGGCCTGTTCGCTGTGAGCGATCGCTCTCCACGGAGACATTTGTGCAGGTCAGCGGGGTATCCGCCACGCTTCCCTCTTGGCCGGCGCCACTCCGCCGCAGATCCGCGGCCAACGCCTGTGGTGCGGTCAACGCCGTCGGCCCGCCGTCCCTTCCCGTGTCACACCGCGGGCTCATCCACAGGCTGTGGAACCACGCACGGGGAATCGGGGCACGACGGGGGCGAGGGGCAGCAACAGGGACGGGGGTCGACTCGGCGCCGGGTGATCGTGGGTGCCGGGACGGCGCTCGGGGCGGCCACGGTGCCGGCGGCGGACACGGACGGGTCCGAGCGGACGGCCCACCGACGGGCGACGGCGGCGCCGGCCGTCGGGCGGGCCCCCGCCACCGCGACCGCCGCCACCGGCGGCACTCGTTCCGGGCGGCCCAACATCCTGGTCGTCGTCACCGACGACCAGCCCAAGGAGACGGAGTGGGCGACGCCCGAGACCGTCGACCGGCTCGGCAGGCACCGTGTGACCTTCGAGCGGGCGCACGCCAACACACCCTCAAGCTCCACGCGAGTGCGGAACAGGAGCGCCGCCTCGGCGTCCCAGATCTGGCCCGGCGGCTGATGGCGGCCCGGACCACCTGACCTGACCGAACCGGACTGGTCCGGACCCGCCCCGACCGCCCGGATGCTACGCGGCGACGGTGCCGGACGTCTGAGCGTGAGCGGTGTGTACGGCGGCGGGGGCGGCGGGGCCGGCGGCCGCCTCCGTACGGGCGCGGCGCCAGCCCCGGACCAGCGGCCAGGTCGACACCCCGATCGCCAGGGACATCGCATGCCCCCAGTCCGTCATCGGGTCGGCGAATTCGAGCAGGTCCCCGACGACCATCGAGCCGAAGACGACCAGCAGCGGCCAGCGCAGCCAGGGCCTCAGCAGCCCGGCGAGCGCGCCGACGCTCGTGGCGACGCCGAAGCTGATGCCGTAGTCGAGGCGGTGCAGGGAGCTGTCGGGGAGGTCTCCCACCAGCACGGACAGGCCGATGGGCACCTCGGTGGCCAGGGTGGCCACGACATGCCCGAGCAGGAAGACTCCGGCGGCCCGCAGGCCGCCTATCCGCCGCTCCAGCGCGGTCAGCACCAGCACGAACCCGAGGGCGTACGGCGAGGTGATCCCGCCTGCCATCCACAGCGCGCTGGCCAGCAGCACCAGCACCGGTTCGTGTATGAGGTGCGCGACGTCGGTGCTGGACCCCTGCTGCAAGGCGTGGACGAGGGAGGGGTCCGCGTAGTCGGTGACCATCGCGGTGACGGTGAGCACGGCCGCGTAACCGAAGGTGAACGGCGTTCCGGTGGGGGTGGGCAGCAGCCGCCAGGGACGGAGCGACCGGAGCCGGGCGAGGGCGCGGGAGACGGGTGGAGCGGGAGGGGCGAGCGCGGGGGGTGTCGTCGCCGGGCGGGGGGCGGGCGGCACGGTCGTGGCGCCGCGTTGTCGCGGCACCCCGTCCAGGAGAAGCGAGCCCGTCTGTGGGTCCTTGAGCGCGGCATCGGCCGAGGAGGCCGTCGGGGCCGTGGTCGTCGCCACTGCCGTCGCCGTCGCGGTGGTGCTCCGGTCCAAGGTGAGGGGCTCCTTCCGTCCCGCTCCACCCTTGGGGGCCCGCGACGCCGCTGTCTATGACCGACGCCACGTGGGAGGCGATTCATAGCAACCTGATAAGCGCATACGGCGTCCGCGGTCGCCGTGTCCGCACACCCGTCCGAGTCAGTCCGTGCGCGCGTCCGAGTCGGTCCGTACGCGCGCACGAGTCAGTCCCGTATGCGCGTCCGCCGGCAGCCCCGCGCCCGAGACGGTGATCGAGCGCAGCAGCCGGTCAAGGTAGGCCCGCATTCGGGCGGCCATGTCGACGCCCGCGGGGTCGAGGGCCCACTGCAACTGGATACCGTCCATGACGGCGGCGAACTCCTCGGCCAGCGCCTCGCAGTCGGTGTCGGGCTTCAGTTCGCCGCTCGCGACCGCCTCGCGCAGCGCGCCCGCGCTGACCTCGACAAGATCGGCGTAGCGCTTCACGAAGAACGCGTGGGCGGGGTGGCCGGGATCGCCCGCCTCGGCAAGCAGGACGTTGAACATCTTGGTGCGTCCCGGGCGCCGGCTGTTGTAGTCGGCGAGTCCCACCAGCGCCGCGAAGAACTCGGCGGCCGAGTGCGCCTCGACGGCGAAGAACCGCTCGACGTCGTGCTCCTCGCTGCGCCGCAGGACGGAGACGAGCAGGTCCTCCTTGCTGCGGAAGTGGTGCAGCAGGCCGCCCTGGGTGATGCCGACGTCCTTGGCGATCCGGGCCAGTGAGGAGGCGTGGAAGCCCCACTGGGCGAAGTGTTCGACGGCGACGTCGAGGATGCGCAGCCGGCGTTCGTCCCCGACGGCGTAGGTGCCCCGGACGGCGCCCGGAACCTTGCGCTCCGCCTCCACGCTCTCCTCCGACCTCCGGTTTCGGACCATGCCCGCCACCATAGCCGCCGCACAGGCTGCCGCCCGGGCCGTCCCGACCGGCGGTTACACGAGTCAACCCGCCCCACTTTCAAGCCACACGCAGCGTGATTCTGGCCACATGAACAAAACCTAGTACCCACTCGGTTTTGATGTTTCTCTGTGGTCGCCGGCGTGGCAAGGAAGCCGCGCCTCGTCCCCATGGAGAGCCGCCATGGCCGTCACTCCCGATTCCTCGCTCGGTGCCCGCTCGCCCGAGCCGCTGCACGACGCGCCTTCCCCCCAGGCCCCTGCGAACGCCCCCGCCAAACTCGTCCTCGGACTCGCCCTCGCCCAGTTCGGCGCCTACCTCGCCGTCCTCACCCCGGTCATGGTCACCCTCGCCCTGCGGGTCAGCCAGATCGTCCCGGAGGGCGACCGCGGTGCCGCCCTCGGCCAGGTGCTCTCCGTCGGTGCCCTGCTCGCGATGCTCGGCAACCCGGTCTTCGGCGCCCTGTCCGACCGCACCACCAGCCGCTTCGGGCGCCGCCGCCCCTGGCTGGTCGGCGGCATGACCGCGGGCCTAGCCGGGCTCATGGTCGTCGCCCTGGGCGGCAACGTCCTGACGCTGATGCTCGGCTGGGCCCTCGCTCAGCTCGGCATCAACGCCGCCCTGTCCGCGCTGACCTCGTGCGTCCCCGATCTGATCCCGCCGCACCAGCAGGCCCGGGTCTCCGGCATCGTCGGCATGACGACGTCGTTCTCGATGATCGCGGGCTCGGTACTGGCCAATGTCTTCAGCGGCTCGATGGCACTGGCGTTCCTCGTCCCCGGCGTCATCGGGCTCGCCGCGGTCGGCTATCTGGTCGCGGTGATGAAGGACCGCCCGGCCCGCGCCGGCGCCTTCGAGCCGTACAGCCTCCGCGAGTTCCTGCGCAGCTTCTGGGTCGACCCGCGCAAGCACCCCGACTTCGCCTGGAACTTCGCCGGCCGCTTCCTGGTCTTCACCGGCGCCTCCTGCGTCACCAGCTACCAGGTCTACTTCCTGATGGACCGCCTCGGCTACAGCGACGACGCCGTCTCCGGCAAGGTCCTCGTCGGCACCCTCGCCATGGTCGTCGCGACCGTGGCCGGCTCGCTGCTCGGCGGCCAGCTCTCCGACCGCTCGGGCCGCCGCAAGCCGTACGTCCTCGGCTCCTCGCTCGTCATGGCCCTCAGCCTGGCGCTGCTCGCCGCCGCGCAGTCCTTCGGGATGTACGTCGTCGCCGTGATCGTCTTCGGCCTCGGCGAGGGCCTCTACCTCTCCGTCGACCTGGCGCTCGCCGCCGCGGTGCTGCCCAACCCCGACGAGTCCGCCAAGGACATGGGCGTCCTCAACATCGGCAACGCCCTGCCCCAGTCCCTCGTCCCGATCGTCGCCCCCGCGCTGCTCGCGATCGGCGGAGGCGGCAACTACGGGGCGCTGTTCCTCTTCGGCGCGATCGCCGCCGTACTGGGCGCCCTCGCCGTCCAGTTCATCCGCTCCGTCAAGTGACCCCCTTCAAACAGCCCCCTTCTTTAGGAAGCCCTTTTCTCTAAGAAGCCCGTCACACAGCCGCCTCCAGCAAGAAGGAAGCAAGGAAACCGGGATGCCCTCAGGGAAGACCACCGCCACGTACCGCGATCCGCACCGTCCCGTCGACGAGCGCGTCGAGGACCTGCTCTCCCGCATGACGCTGGAGGAGAAGGCGGGTCAGCTGTTCCACTCCATGCTCTCC
This sequence comes from Streptomyces olivochromogenes, assembly GCF_001514115.1. Classification (GTDB taxonomy): domain Bacteria; phylum Actinomycetota; class Actinomycetes; order Streptomycetales; family Streptomycetaceae; genus Streptomyces; species Streptomyces olivochromogenes. Next base: position 405,884 of record NZ_KQ948455.1, on the reverse strand, counting down.
ATGAACGCGGACGGCACCTTCGCCACCGACGGGCCCTTCGTGCACGCCCCCACCCCCGAGCTGATCGAGGGCAGGGCACTGACCCACTTCAACCTCATCGGCCAGTACGGCGTGCGCGAGACGGCCCAGTGGGTCAACCGGGTCCAGGAGCTGGCCGCGAGCACCCGTCTGGGCATCCCGGTCACCCTCTCCACCGACCCGCGCCACGCGTTCACCGACAACCCGGGCGCCTCCTTCAACTCCGGCGCCTTCTCGGCCTGGCCCGAACCCCTGGGCCTGGCCGCGATCGGCGACCCGGCGCTGGTGGAGCGCTTCGGGGACACGGTCCGCCGCGAGTACCTGGCGGTGGGCTTCCGGGTCGCGCTGCACCCCCAGATCGACCTGGCCACCGAGCCACGCTGGTCGCGCCAGAGTGGCACGTTCGGATCCAGCGCGGAACTGACGAGCGAGCTGGTACGGGCGTACGTACGCGGTCTCCAGGGGATGAGGCTCGGACCGGACTCCGTCGCCGCCATGGTCAAGCACTTCCCCGGCGGCGGACCGCAGAAGGACGGCGAGGACCCGCACTTCGCGCACGGCAAGGAGCAGATCTACCCGGGCGGCATGCGCGAGTACCACCTCCAGCCCTTCAAGGCGGCCGTGGAGGCGGGCTGTTCCCAGGTGATGCCGTACTACGGGCAGCCGATCGGCACCGACTGGGAGGAGGTCGGCTTCGGCTTCAACCGCGATGTCCTCACCGGTCTCCTGCGCGAACGCCTCGGCTTCGACGGCATCGTCTGCACCGACTGGGGCCTGCTCACCGACGCGCCCGTGCTCGGCGAGCTGTTCCCCGCGCGGGCCTGGGGCGCCGAGCACCTGACCGTCGCCGAACGCGCGGCGAAGGCCCTGGACGCGGGCAGCGACCAGTTCGGTGGCGAGCAGTGCCCCGAGGTGATCGTGGAACTGGTCCGCTCGGGCCGCGTCACGGAGGAACGCGTCGACGAATCCGTACGTCGACTCCTGCGCGAGAAATTCACACTCGGCCTCTTCGAAAACCCCTACGTGGACCCCGACCAGGCGGAGGAGACCGTCGGGGCCGACGAGTTCACCGCGCTCGGCGAGGCCGCCCAGCGCCGCTCGCTGACCGTCCTGACCAACCACGGACTGCTGCCCCAAGAGGGCCGCCCGAACCTGTACGTGCGGGGGATCTCCGAGCAAGCGGCCGCCGCGTACGGCAATGTCGTCCCCGATCCCGTCGACGCGGACCTCGCGGTGCTGCGACTGCGCACGCCCCACGAGGAGCGCCCCGGGCTCTTCGAGTCCTTCTTCCACTCGGGGTCGCTGGCCTTCCCGGAGGACGAGCTCAAGGAGATCCTGCGGCTGCTGGACGCGGTGCCCACGCTGGTGTGCGTCAACCTCGAACGGCCCGCCGTCCTCCCCGAGATCGCCGCGAAGGCGGCCGCGCTGGTCGCCGACTTCGGCGCGAGCGACACGGCACTCCTGGACGTCGCCTTCGGACGGGCGCGGGCCCAGGGGCGGCTGCCGTTCGAACTGCCGCGCTCCATGGCGGCGGTCCAGGCGTCACGGCCCGACGTCCCCGACGACACCGAAGACCCCGTGTTCCCCTACGGGCACGGACTGAACCTCTGACCCCCTGAGGGTTAATTCGGCTGCCCATCCTGGTGAAAGTGCCAGGATGGGAGCCATGACTGCCTCGTACGACATCCCTGTAGTCATCGATCGCCGGGAAGGCCCCTACGGCGAGGTCGTGTTGCGGCGGCACGGCGCGCTGCTGCAGATCATCGCCAACGGGTGCTTCCTGATGGACACTTCCGACGGCCGCTCGGAACGGCTGCTCGTCGACGCCGCGCTGGACGCCCTGGACGGGCGGGCGGAGCCGAAGGTGCTGATCGGGGGACTCGGTGTCGGGTTCTCTCTGGCGCACGCCTCCGCCGACCCGCGCTGGGGGCACATCACCGTCGTCGAGCGCGAAGGGGCCATCATCGACTGGCACCGTGACGGACCGCTGGCGCAACTCTCCGCGGCGGCGCTCGCCGACCCCCGGACGAAGATCGTGAGATCCGATCTGCTCGCTCACGTCAATGAGACTTCCGACACGTACGACGCACTGTGCCTCGACATCGACAACGGGCCCGACTGGACCGTCACCGAGGACAACACCGGGCTGTACGGACCGGCCGGACTGGCAAGCTGCGCAAGGGTGTTGAAGCCGGGCGGGGTGCTCGCCGTGTGGTCGGCGCAGCCCTCTCCGGAATTTGAAGGAACGCTGCGGAATGCCGGATTCCACCAGGTGCGTACCGAAGAGATCCCCGTTGCCCGGGGCGTTCCGGACGTCGTCCATCTCGCGGTCGGGCCTGGATAGCCGAGCGAAGGTGACTGCCCGTACCCTGCTTCCCTGGCGCAGATCATTCAAGCGTCAAGCGCAGTCATGGGATCACCCCACGGATTCCGGAAAGCACACCTCAGGGGCGGGCGATGGAGCAGACACACACCTCGCACAACGGCACGGCGGCCACGCCAGGCGCTCAGCGCCGGGTGCTGGTGGTCGAGGACGACCCGACGATCGTCGACGCCATCGCGGCCCGCCTGCGAGCCGAGGGATTCCTCGTGCAAACCGCGGGCGACGGACCGGCCGCCGTCGACACAGCAGAGGCCTGGCAGCCCGACCTGCTGATCCTCGACATCATGCTGCCCGGCTTCGACGGCCTGGAGGTCTGCCGACGCGTGCAGGCCCAGCGCCCGGTGCCGGTGCTGATGCTCACCGCGCGCGACGACGAGACCGACATGCTGGTCGGGCTCGGCGTCGGCGCCGACGACTACATGACCAAGCCGTTCTCGATGCGCGAGCTGGCCGCACGCGTGCACGTCCTGCTGCGCCGGGTCGAGCGGGCCGTGGTGGCCGCCTCGACGCCGCGCAGCGGCATCCTGCGCCTCGGCGAGCTGGAGATCGACCACGCGCAGCGCCGGGTACGGGTGCGCTCGGAGGACGTGCACCTCACGCCCACCGAATTCGACCTCCTGGTATGCCTCGCCAACACTCCGCGCGCGGTACTCTCCCGCGAGCAGTTGCTGGCCGAGGTCTGGGACTGGGCGGACGCCTCGGGCACCCGGACCGTGGACAGCCACATCAAGGCGCTGCGCCGGAAGATCGGTGCCGAGCGGATCCGCACCGTCCACGGCGTGGGCTACGCCCTGGAGACCCCGACTCCCTGAGCCGGGTCTCCGCAGGGACCAGGAACCTCATGTAGGGGGCTGATGTCATGAGCGGGCTCGGTGAATCGGGCAGAACCACGGGCGTCACGAGCGGTCCCGGTGAGCCGGGCCGCGGCGAGGGGTTCTGGGGCTCCGTGCGCCCGTTCTCGATCAAGACCAAGCTGGGCGCTCTGGTCGTCATCTCCGTGCTCATCACCACGGGTCTGTCGATGATCGCGGTGCACACCAAGACGGAGCTCCGCTTCATCACGGTCTTCTCGATGATCGCCACACTGCTGATAACGCAGTTCGTGGCCCATTCGCTCACCGCGCCGCTGGACGAGATGAACACGGTCGCCCGCTCCATCTCGCACGGCGACTACACCCGCCGGGTGCGTGACGACCGGCGGGACGAGCTGGGCGACCTGGCGCAGACGATCAACCTCATGGCCGACGAGCTGGAGGCCCAGGACCGCCAGCGCAAGGAACTCGTGGCGAATGTCTCGCACGAGCTGCGCACCCCCATCGCGGGCCTGCGCGCGGTCCTGGAGAACGTCGTGGACGGTGTCTCCGCCGCCGACCCCGAGACGATGCGTACGGCCCTGAAGCAGACGGAGCGGCTGGGCCGGCTGGTCGAGACGCTGCTGGACCTCTCCAGGCTGGACAACGGCGTCGTACCCCTGCGCAGGCGCCGTTTCGAGGTGTGGCCGTACCTGTCCGGTGTACTCAAGGAGGCCAACATGGTCGCCTCCGCGCGCGCGGGCATCGCCTCGGGCTCCGGCAGTCACACCCGTACCGACGTCCATCTGCACCTCGACGTGTCCCCGCCGGAGCTGACCGCGCACGCGGACCCGGAGCGGATCCACCAGGTCGTGGCGAACCTCATCGACAACGCGGTCAAGCACAGCCCGCCGCACGGCCGGGTGACGGTCAAGGCGCGGCGCGGCAACTACCCGGAGTCACTCGCCCTGGAGGTCCTGGACGAGGGCCCCGGCATTCCGCAGTCGGAGTGGCACCGGGTCTTCGAACGCTTCAACCGCGGCGGGGTGCCCTCGCCGCACGGCCCGGGCAGCGACGGCGGTACGGGCCTCGGGCTCGCCATCGCCCGCTGGGCGGTCGATCTGCACGGCGGCCGCATCGGCGTGGCCGAATCCCAGCGGGGCTGCCGGATTCAGGTCATCCTTCCAGGGCTTCCTTCTCTGCCAAGTTGACGTAAAGTTCGAACCGGAGCCACAAGATCCATCGCCGTCCCGTGCTCGTGGACACGTGTGATCAGGCACAGGGCCGTGTGAGTCGTACCGCGACCCTGGATCGACGTACCCATTCCGGACCGAAACCCCGCTTGTTTCCCGCCATTTCCTTCCCCGAAACACGCTTTCCGATGTGACTTACACGACGTTGGACCGGCCCGGCCTGACCTTCTCGGCCATGGGGGCGTAGCCTTGATTCCCGCTGTCCATCACCTTGTGAAGCGGAAGAGGGCGGTTGCCGCCGTGTCGCCACAGTCCCCCAGTAACTCGAGCATCTCGACCAATGACCAAGCCGCCGGGAAGAACCCCGCGGCCGCGTTCGGTGCGAACGAATGGCTCGTCGACGAGATCTATCAGCAGTACCTCCAGGACCCGAATTCGGTAGACCGAGCCTGGTGGGACTTCTTCGCCGACTACAAGCCGGGGGCTCCTGCCGCCTCGGCTTCGGCGGGTACTGCGGCCGCGGGGGCCGCAGGGACCACCACCCCGTCAGTGACGCCCCAGGCCACGCCTGCCGCTCCGGCAGCCCCGGCCGCGCCCGCGACGCCCGCAGCCCCGGCTCAGGCCGCTCCTGCGCCCGTCCAGGCCGCCGCTCCCGCGGCCGCTCCTGCGGCGCCGAAGCCCGCTGCCGCCGCCCCGGCCCCCGTGAAGGCCGCTCCGGCCGCCGCGAAGCCGAAGGCCGAGCCCGCGACCGAGGGCCCCGAGGGTCCCGAGTACGTGACGCTGCGTGGTCCCGCCGGCGCCGTCGCGAAGAACATGAACGCCTCCCTGGACCTGCCCACGGCCACGTCCGTGCGCGCGGTCCCGGTGAAGCTGCTCTTCGACAACCGCATCGTCATCAACAACCACCTGAAGCGTGCCCGGGGCGGGAAGATCTCCTTCACCCACCTCATCGGCTACGCGATGGTGCAGGCCATCAAGGCCATGCCGTCGATGAACTGGCACTACGCGGAGAAGGACGGGAAGCCCACCCTCGTCAAGCCCGCGCACGTCAACTTCGGCCTCGCCATCGACCTGGTGAAGCCGAACGGCGACCGCCAGCTCGTCGTCGCCGGCATCAAGAAGGCCGAGACGCTGAACTTCTTCGAGTTCTGGCAGGCCTACGAGGACATCGTCCGCCGCGCCCGTGACGGCAAGCTGACGATGGACGACTTCACCGGTGTCACGGTCTCCCTGACCAACCCCGGCGGCCTCGGCACCGTCCACTCCGTCCCGCGTCTGATGCCCGGCCAGTCGGTCATCATGGGCGTCGGCTCCATGGACTACCCGGCGGAGTTCCAGGGCACCTCCCAGGACACCCTGAACAAGCTCGGCATCTCGAAGGTCATGACGCTCACGTCGACCTACGACCACCGGGTGAACCAGGGCGCCGCCTCCGGCGAGTTCCTCAGGATCGTCGCGAACCTCCTCCTCGGCGAGAACGGCTTCTTCGACGAGATCTTCGAGGCCCTGCGCATCCCCTACGAGCCGGTCCGCTGGCTCAAGGACATCGACGCCAGCCACGACGACGACGTCACGAAGGCCGCCCGCGTCTTCGAGCTGATCCACTCCTACCGGGTCCGCGGCCACGTCATGGCCGACACCGACCCGCTGGAGTACCGCCAGCGCAAGCACCCCGACCTCGACATCACCGAGCACGGTCTCACCCTGTGGGACCTGGAGCGCGAGTTCGCGGTCGGCGGCTTCTCCGGCAAGTCGATGATGAAGCTGCGCGACATCCTCGGCGTGCTGCGCGACTCGTACTGCCGCACCACCGGCATCGAGTTCATGCACATCCAGGACCCGAAGCAGCGCAAGTGGATCCAGGACCGCGTCGAGCGCCCGCACTCCAAGCCGGAGCGCGAGGAGCAGCTGCGCATCCTGCGCCGCCTGAACGCGGCGGAGGCCTTCGAGACCTTCCTGCAGACGAAGTACGTCGGCCAGAAGCGCTTCTCCCTGGAGGGCGGCGAGTCCGTCATCCCGCTCCTCGACGCCGTCATCGACAGCGCAGCGGAGTCCCGCCTGGACGAGGTCGTCATCGGCATGGCCCACCGCGGCCGCCTGAACGTCCTCGCCAACATCGTCGGCAAGTCGTACGCGCAGATCTTCCGCGAGTTCGAGGGCAACCTCGACCCGAAGTCGATGCACGGCTCCGGCGACGTGAAGTACCACCTGGGCGCCCAGGGCACCTTCACCGGCCTGGACGGCGAGCAGATCAAGGTCTCGCTGGCCGCGAACCCCTCCCACCTGGAGACGGTCGACCCGGTCATCGAGGGCATCGCCCGCGCCAAGCAGGACATCATCAACAAGGGCGGCACGGACTTCACCGTCCTGCCGGTCGCCCTGCACGGTGACGCGGCCTTCGCGGGCCAGGGTGTCGTCGCCGAGACGCTGAACATGTCGCAGCTGCGTGGCTACCGCACCGGCGGCACGGTCCACATCGTCATCAACAACCAGGTCGGCTTCACCGCCGCCCCGGAGTCCTCGCGCTCCTCGATGTACGCCACGGACGTGGCCCGCATGATCGAGGCGCCGATCTTCCACGTGAACGGCGACGACCCCGAGGCCGTCGTCCGCGTCGCTCGCCTGGCCTTCGAGTTCCGCCAGGCGTTCAACAAGGACGTCGTGATCGACCTCATCTGCTACCGCCGTCGCGGGCACAACGAGTCGGACAACCCGGCGTTCACGCAGCCGCTGATGTACGACCTGATCGACAAGAAGCGCTCGGTGCGCAAGCTCTACACCGAGTCCCTGATCGGCCGCGGCGACATCACCCTCGAAGAGGCCGAGCAGGCGCTGCAGGACTTCCAGGGCCAGCTGGAGAAGGTCTTCACCGAGGTCCGCGAGGCCGTCTCGCAGGGGGCCGAGGTGCAGATCTCGGACCCGCAGGCGCAGTTCCCGGTGGCCGTGCAGACCGCGGTCTCCCAGGAGGTCGTGAAGCGGATCGCCGAGTCCCAGGTCAACATCCCCGACAACGTCACCGTCCACCCGCGTCTGCTGCCGCAGCTGCAGCGCCGGGCGGCGATGATCGAGGACGGCACGATCGACTGGGGCATGGGCGAGACCCTCGCCATCGGCTCCCTCCTCCTGGAGGGCACCCCGGTCCGGCTGTCGGGCCAGGACTCCCGCCGCGGCACCTTCGGCCAGCGCCACGCGGTCCTGATCGACCGGGTCACGGGCGAGGACTTCACCCCGCTCCAGTACCTCTCCGACGACCAGGCCCGCTACAACGTCTACGACTCCCTGCTCTCCGAGTACGCGGTCATGGGCTTCGAGTACGGCTACTCGCTGGCCCGCCCGGACGCCCTCGTGATGTGGGAGGCGCAGTTCGGCGACTTCGTCAACGGCGCGCAGACGGTCGTCGACGAGTACATCTCGGCCGCGGAGCAGAAGTGGGGCCAGACGTCCGGCGTCACCCTCCTCCTCCCCCACGGCTACGAGGGCCAGGGCCCGGACCACTCCTCGGCCCGCATCGAGCGCTTCCTCCAGCTGTGCGCGCAGAACAACATGACGGTCGCCCAGCCGACGCTCCCGTCGAACTACTTCCACCTCCTGCGGTGGCAGGTGCACAACCCGCACCACAAGCCGCTGGTCGTCTTCACCCCGAAGTCGATGCTGCGCCTCAAGGCCGCCGCGTCGAAGACGGAGGAGTTCACCACGGGCGCCTTCCGCCCCGTCATCGGCGACGACTCGGTCGACGCCGCGGCGGTCCGCAGGGTCGTCTTCTGCGCCGGCAAGCTGTACTACGACCTCGAGGCCGAGCGGCAGAAGCGCGGCGTCACGGACACGGCGATCATCCGCATCGAGCGTCTGTACCCGCTCGCGGGTGCCGAGCTCCAGGCGGAGATCGCCAAGTACCCGAACGCCGAGAAGTACCTGTGGGCCCAGGAGGAGCCGGCGAACCAGGGCGCGTGGCCCTTCATCGCCCTCAACCTGATCGACCACCTGGACCTGGCCGTCGGCGCCGACATCCCGGGCGCCGAGCGGCTGCGCCGTATCTCCCGCCCGGCCGGCTCTTCCCCGGCCGTGGGCTCGGCGAAGCGGCACCAGGCCGAGCAGGAGCAGCTGGTGCGTGAGGTGTTCGAGGCGTAGCCCTCGATCCGCTCAAGTCCGGTGAAGGGCCCGGCCTCCGAGAACACCGGAGGCCGGGCCCTTCCCTGTGCCACCGTTGCGGCGGTGACTCGGGGTTCGAGGCCCTCCGGGCGCCCCGTGGACCCACTTATCCTTTTCTCAGCGTTCCCCTTCACTTTCAGCGACGGAGCACCATCCATGTACTTCACCGACCGTGGCATCGAGGAACTGGAGAAGCGGCGCGGCGAGGAGGAGGTCACCTTCGAGTGGCTCGCCGAGCAGCTGCGTACGTTCGTCGACCTCAATCCGGACTTCGAGGTGCCGGTGGAGCGGCTGGCGACGTGGCTGGCGCGGCTGGACGACGAGGACGACGACGAGGAGTAGGCCCCCGGCGTCGGGACGGGTGGGCGTCAGTCGAAGGCGCGCAGCCGGTCGTACGCGAGGCCGAGCGCCCCGTGGAGCATCAGGAGTGTGCCCGCGACGATCCAGCCGGCGCTGTGGCGCCGTACGCCCCACACGGTGAGCGGCAGTCCGGCGGCCAGCTGCCCGGTCGCGAGGACACGGGCCCGGCGCCCGCGCAGCCAGGAACCCCCACCGGCGCCTTCCGCCGCCTCCAGCTCCGCCCTGACCGCCGCGCGCCACCCGTTCCACTCGATCTGCTCGGCACCGGGCTGGGTCCGGGCCACCTCGAGGAGCCGGTCGGCCGGCTCCCCGGGTCCGAGCCCGGCCGGCAGCAGCACCCCCGCGCGCGTGAGGACGGCGAGCAGTCCCCGCAGGCGTGTACGGGCGTCCGCCCCGGACACCGGCCTGGTCAGCGGGTCGAGCGCTTGCATGTCGAGGACCGGGTCGAGGCCGAGACGCGCGGCGAAGGTGCGCATCGCCTCGTCCTCACCGACCGGGGTGCCGTTCGCCAGCCATTCGTAGCCCACGCTGCGCCGGAAGCCCGCCGCGAGGGTGAGCCCGCTGCGGTCCGCGTCCCACCACAGGGCCAGTACGGGCCAGGGGGCGCTGACGGCCAGGGCGGTGGCCCACCCCGTGACCACGCGATCGACGGGCTCGGCGCCGTGCAGCCAGGGCTCCCCCTCGGGAACGAGCACGCTCCACTCGGGGCCCGCCCCGGTGAGCAGCATCCGCTCCCGCAACAGCTGGGCGGCCAGACCGACGGACTCGTGCCCTGCCCGGCAGAGCAGCAGGGCGCCGGCGGCCTTGGCCTGGGACGAGTCGGGCGTGGTGGACATGGGCACACCGTAGATCGCCCACGACCCGAATAACCCGTTTTGCCCGTCAAGTCCCCACCACTCACCCGCAAGCCCCGATCGCGAGAGCGCCGCTTCCCCCAAACGAGTGCCTTGACTTTCCGCATCCGCGATATATCGTGAATGACGGAAGACGCGATATGGCGCGTCGAGTCCAGATTACGTCGAGTCCAGACGCACGCTCTGTCTGGTCGGGTCGTTGGGAGGTCTGCACCATGTCCGAGTGGTCCGTCGCAGAGCCGAGGAAGCTCACCTTCGACGACCCCGTGACGGCACTTCATGTGCGCGTCGTCAACGGAACAGTGAACGTCGTGGGGACCGACGAGGGTTCCGCCCGCCTGGAAGTCTCCGAGCTGGAGGGCCCGCCGCTGCTCGTGACCCAGCAGGACGGCACGCTCACCGTGGCGTACGAGGACCTGCCCTGGAAGGGCTTCCTCAAGTGGCTCGACCGCAAGGGCTGGCGCCGCAGCGCCGTCGTCACGCTGGCCGTCCCGGCCGGCACCCCCGTCGAGGTCGGCGTCGTCGGCGCCGCCGCCGTGGTCTCCGGGATGGAGAACCGGGTGGCGGTCAGGGGCGTCACGGGCGACACGACCCTCGTACGGATCGCCGGCCCCGTCCGCGTGGAGACCGTCTCCGGGAGCCTGGAGGCCCAGGCCGTCACCGGCGACCTCCGTTTCAACTCCGTCTCGGGCGACCTGACGGTGGTCGAGGCCTCGGGCTGCTCCGTGCGCGCCGAATCGGTGAGCGGCTCGATGATCGTGGACCTCGATCCCAGGGGCACCCCCACCGACGTCCAGCTGTCGAACGTCTCGGGGGAGATCGCCATCCGCCTCCCGCACCCCGCGGACGCCGAGGTGGAGGCCAACACCGCCAGCGGCACCGTCTCCAGCGCCTTCGAGGACCTCCGGGTCAGCGGCCAGTGGGGCGCCAAGAAGATCACCGGCCGACTGGGCGCGGGCAACGGCAAGTTGAAGGCGATGACCGTCTCCGGCTCCATCGCCATGCTCCGCAGGCCGACGGCGGAGGACGAGCCCCACGAGGACGGGTCGTCCGCTTCTCCGGAGACCCCGACCGACAAGAAGGTGCTCTGACATGCCTCCCGTCTTCGCCCACGGCCGCCTGCGCCTCTACCTGCTGAAGCTGCTGGACGAGGCCCCCCGCCACGGGTACGAGGTGATCCGGCTCCTGGAGGAGCGTTTCCAGGGGCTGTACGCGCCCTCGGCAGGCACCGTCTACCCCCGGCTGGCGAAGCTGGAGGCGGAAGGCCTGGTCACCCACACCACCGAGGGTGGCCGCAAGGTGTACGCGATCACGGACGCGGGCCGCGCCGAACTGGCCGACCGCAGCGGCGAACTGGCCGACCTGGAACTGGAGATCCGCGAGTCGGTCGCGGAGCTCGCCGCGGAGATCCGCGCCGATGTGCGGGGCGCGGCGGGCGATCTGCGCCGAGAGATGCGGGCCGCGGCCACCGAGGCGAGGCGCGGCGGCAAGAGCGGCACTGGCACCGGCTCCGACACCGGCACCGGCTCCGGAGAACACGAAGGTCCCGCGGGCGAGTTCGGGGACTTCGGAGACTTCCGCGACAAGGACTCGTGGCGGGTCGCCAAGGAGGAGATGCGGCGGGTCAAGCAGGAGTGGAAGGAACAGAACCGGCGCGCGAAGGACGAGAGCCGCCGGGCCCGCGACGAGGCGCAGCGCGCTCGGCGCCAGGCCAAGGAGGCGCAGGAGGAGATGCAGCGCATGGCCAAGCGGGTCCAGGAGCAGGTGCAGGACCGCTTCGCGCGCGGCGACTGGCCGAACGGGGTCCGTGAGGGCCTGAGCGAACTGGCCAAGGAATTCGGCGACTTCGGGAAGACCTTCGGCAAGGACTTCGGCTTCGGCCGCGCGGGTACGGCGGCCACCGGGTCGGCGAAGCCCGAGTACGCCGAGTACACGGACACTCCGGAGGACTTCCCCGCCGACTACGCACCCTCCTGGGCCCACGAGGACTCGACCGGCGACCCCGCCCGTGACCTCGAACGCCTCCTGGACCGCTTCCGCGACGACATCCGCGACTCCGCCCGCGACCACGGGGTGACGGAGGACCAGCTCCGCTCGGCCCGCCGTCACTTGTCGACGGCGGCGGCGCACATCGGGGCCGCGTTGCGCACGCCGAAGAGCTGACGTCCATCGCCACCCGGGGCTTTCCGAGGCCCGAGGGAATCCCCCCGGGCTCCGGCCGGGGACCTCGGAGAAGCCCCCGGCCGGAGTCCCGGTTCCGACCGCTCACTCACCCCGCCTTGGCCTCCCCGCCGCCGTACAGCACACGCGTGACCGCCTCGTAGGTGACCCCGTGGTCGGCGAGCACCTCCGCCGGCACACCGGGCCGAGCGGTCAGGGCCATCAGCAGATGCTCGTCGCCGATGTGCCGGTCATGACGGGCGAGCGCGGCACGAAGAGACCGCGTCAGCACGTCCTTGGCCCCCGGGGCGAACGGTCGACGCCTGGAACGGCGCCCGCCGCCGCCCCCGTTCCCCGATCCCAGCGCCCCGACCCCGTGGGCCTCCTCCACTCGGGAGACGATCTCCGAGAGGTCGATCCCGAGCCCGGAGAGCGCCTCCGTGTCGGCACGGGAGAGCCCACCGCGCCGGCGCGCCTCGGCAAGCGACCGTTCCATCGAGTCGCGACGACCGGCCGCGCCGAGCGAGGCCAGCGCGAACGAGCCACGGCTGCCCTCCCGATCGAGGAGGGCGAGAAGTATGTGCTCCTCGTCCACCACCTCGGCACCCGTGCGTTCGGCGTGCCCGACCGCTCCCACGACCACGGCCCGGGCGTCCTTCGTGAACCGCTCGAACATCACTGCCTCCCGTACTTCTTGTGCACGGCCTGCCTGCTCACTCCGAGTTCCGCGGCGATCTCCTGCCACGACCAGCCCTGATTGCGCGCGCTGCGCACCTGCACCGCTTCCAACTGCTCCAGCAGCCTCCGCAGCGCGGAGACCGCCCGCAGTCCGATCCGCGGATCGCGATCACCCGCACGCTCGGCGAGATCCGTTGCTTCGGTCATGATGTCAATCTAAGTTGACACCAGGGCGGCCGTCAACCCCAGTTGACAAGCGGAACGCGAAACGGCGGGCCCGGATCCTCCCGAGCCCGCCGCGACCGCACTGCATCGCACTGCACTGCACCTCGGCCCGAACGGCCGAGGGAATCCCTCAATCCCTCGCTCTCATCCCACCGCGAGGACGATCTTCCCGAACTGGTCGCCCGCCGCCAGCCGCTCGAACCCTTCCCGGGCCCGGTCCAGCGCAAGCACCTCATCGATGACGGGTCGCACACCCGTGGCGGCGCAGAAGGAGAGCAGATCCTCCAACTCGTCCTTGGTGCCCATCGTGGAGCCGACGACCTTGAGTTCCAGGAAGAAGATGCGGGTGAGCTCGGCGTGCGAGGGGCGGTCGCCGCTCGTCGCGCCCGAGATGACCAGCGTGCCGCCGGGCCGCAGCGACTTGACGCTGTGCGACCAGGTGGCCGCGCCGACCGTCTCGATGACCGCGTCCACGCGCTGCGGCAGCCGTGCGCCGGACTCCAGTGCCTCCACGGCGCCCAGCTCGACCGCCCGCTTGCGCTTGGCCTCGTCGCGACTCGTGGCGAAGACCCGAAGACCGGCGGCCTTGCCGAGCACGATCGCGGCGGTCGCCACGCCGCCGCCGGCGCCCTGGACGAGGACGGAGTCGCCGGGCCGCACTCCGGCATTGGTGAAGAGCATGCGGTACGCCGTCAGCCATGCGGTCGGCAGGCAGGCGGCCTCCTCGAAGGAGAGTTCCTTGGGCTTGGGGATGACGTTCCACGTCGGGACGGAGACCTGTTCGGCGAACGTGCCCTGGTAGCGCTCGGTGAGGATGGAGCGGGGCTCCTTCGGGCCGACCCCGTGCCCGGTCTGTCCGATGACCGAGTGCAGCACGACTTCGTTGCCGTCCTCGTCGACGCCGGCCGCGTCGCATCCGAGGATCATCGGCAGCTTGTCCTCGGAGAGACCGACGCCGCGCAGGGACCAGAGGTCATGGTGGTTCAGGGACGCGGCCCTGACGTTCACGGTGGTCCAGCCCGGCCTCTGCTCGGGGGCCGGGCGCTCCCCCAACTCCAGGCCGGTGAGCGGCTGGTCACGGTCAATGCGGGCGGCGTAGGCAGCGAACATGACCTTGACGATAGGCTCCGCCCCCGCCCGGCGGAACCACGTCCCCCTGTGACACACGTCCCGCCACCCTCACGCTCCACGTCACACCGGTCCGCTCCGACCGCAAGCGGAAACGACCGCCGCCCTCCAGCCCGGGACTCCGCCCCACTCCGGAACCAAGCCCGTACCCGTACGGAAGAACCAAGTCCGTACCCGTACGGACCAGTCCGGGACAGAGAGCAGGGCCCCGCCGGGAGCACCCGGCGAGGCCCTGGAATCACACGGCCGCGTCAGCGGCGGGCAACGCCCTCGGCCCGAGCAGCCGCGGCCACCGCCGCGGTCACCGCAGGAGCCACCCGCTCGTCGAACGGCGACGGGATCACGTAGTCCGCGGCAAGGTCGTCCCCGACGACCGCAGCCAACGCCTCCGCCGCCGCGATCTTCATACCTTCGGTGATCCGGGACGCCCGCACCTGCAACGCCCCCGCGAAGATCCCGGGAAACGCCAGCACGTTGTTGATCTGGTTCGGGAAGTCCGACCGCCCGGTGGCGACCACGGCCGCGTACTTGTGGGCGATCTCGGGGTGCACCTCGGGGTTCGGGTTGGCCATGGCGAAGACGAAGGCCCCCTCGGCCATCGACGCCACCGCCGGCTCCGGCACCGTACCGCCGGACACGCCGATGAAGACGTCCGCGCCCGCGAGCGCCGACTCCAGCGTCCCCGTGAGCCCCGCCTTGTTGGTGATCCCGGCAAGCTCCCGCTTGACGTCGGTCAGGTCGTCCCGGTCCGCGGAGACGATGCCCTTGCGGTCCGCGACCGCGACGTCACCGATCCCCGCCTCCAGCAGGAACTTGGCGATGGCGACCCCGGCCGCCCCCGCCCCCGAGATCACCGCACGCAGATCACCCAGCGTCCGCCCGGTCAGCTTCGCGGCATTCCGCAGCGCCGCCAGGGTCACGATCGCGGTTCCGTGCTGGTCGTCGTGGAAGACGGGAATGTCCAGCCGCTCCTGGAGCTTGCGCTCGATCTCGAAGCACCGCGGCGCCGAGATGTCCTCCAGGTTGACGCCCCCGAACGAGGGAGCGAGCCGGACCACGGTCTCCACGATCTCGTCGACGCCCGTGCAGTCCAGCGCGATCGGCACGGCATCCACCCCGCCGAACTGCTTGAACAGGATGGCCTTGCCCTCCATCACGGGAAGGGAGGCCTCCGGGCCGATGTCACCGAGTCCCAGCACCGCCGTACCGTCCGTCACCACAGCGACGACGGACGACTTCCACGTGTAGTCGTGGACGAGCTCGGGCTGCTCGGCGATGGCGCTGCACACCTTCGCCACGCCGGGCGTGTACGCCAGGGACAGGTCGTCCTTGTCACGGACGGGCACGGTGGCCTGCACGGCCATCTTGCCGCCACGGTGCAGCGCAAAGGCAGGGTCGAAGTCGAGGGAGTCGACGGAACCGTCGGAACCGACGGTGTCGACGGAGCCGGCGGAATTGACCGGCTCCACGTCGCCTTCAAGACCCGTATTGCTGTCGCTGCGAGGATTGACGATCTCCGCTGCCACTTTGTTTTACCCCTTAAGTCTTCATTGATTTGAGGGTGACCACTCCTGGTTGAGGGGTGGGCGGGCACCGCGTAACCCTGCCGCCGTGGTGGTGCGTACGGGCGGATACGCGACGGGCGCGCCGCACACGCGCCCTGAGCCCCGGATGAGGGGTGTAGAGAACCTTCTTACCGGACGGACCAGGTCGGCGACGAGTCCATACCGCGAAGCTCACACGCCGGTGACATGACTCATACCTGGATATGTGGACAAGTCCAAGACATGACCCCAAGACACTACAAGTGCGGAGTAGTGGCGGCCCGCATCGTGAGATGCGCCGAAGATCTTCCGGCCGGAAGGAGGGATTCCCGCACAAGGTCCGGCCCCCATGGAGTCGTCCGTGGCGGTTCGGGGGTCACCCGTTATCCGATTTTGACATAGCGAGTCCCCTGAAGCGCGCAGTCCGAATGGCAAGATGCCGTCATCACACGAGGTCGCGACACCCGAAGGTGTGTGTTCTCGTCGACCCATCGGCAACTCCCTCATCCGCCGGAGGAACCCACCATGACCGCAAGCTCCACCCGTCGTACGACCGCCGCGCAGTCCCGTATAGCAGCGGTCGGTGCGATCGCGGTCGCCGGGGCCCTGATCCTCACCGGCTGCGGTGACCAGACCAAGAAGGACTCCAACAGCTCCTCCTCGAGCGCCGCCTCAGCTCCGCTGGCCTCCAAGCTGCCCGCGTCGATCCGTGACGCGGGTGTCATCAAGGTCGGCTCGGACATCGCGTACGCGCCCGTCGAATTCAAGGACAGCTCCGGCAAGACCGTGGGTATCGACCCCGACCTGGCGGACGCGATGGGCAAGCAGCTCGGAGTGAAGTTCGACTTCCAGAACGGCACCTTCGACACCCTCATCACGGGTCTGCGCTCCAAGCGGTACGACATCGCGATGTCCGCCATGACGGACACCAAGGACCGCCAGGAGGGCATCGACGCCGACACGGGCAAGAAGGTCGGCGAGGGCGTCGACTTCGTCGACTACTTCACCGCGGGTGTCTCGATCTACACGCCCAAGGGCAAGACCCAGAACATCAAGACCTGGTCCGACCTGTGCGGCAAGAAGATCGTGGTGCAGCGCGCCACGGTGTCGGAGGACATGGCCAAGGCCGAGTCCAAGAAGTGCACCGGCGGCAAGAAGATCGCCATCGAGTCGTACGACAACGACCAGCAGGCCCAGACCCGGCTGCGCGGCGGTGGCGCCGACGCCGGCTCCTCCGACTTCCCGGTCGCCGCGTACGCGGTGAAGACCTCGGGCGGCGGCAAGGACTTCGAGCTGGTCGGCGAGCAGGTCGAGGCGGCGCCGTACGGCATCGCGGTCGCCAAGTCCAACACCCAGCTGCGGGACGCCCTGCAGGCCGCACTGGACGCCGTCATCAAGAACGGCGAGTACGACAAGATCATCGCAAAGTGGGGCGTCGAGGCCGGTTCCGTCAAGACGGCCACGGTCAACGGCGGCAAGTGACCGCGGAACCGAGCGGGCACTGAAAGGCAACAACACCCGTGACTGTTGACATAGACAAGACGGCGGGCCCGGAGGACACTCCCCCGGCCGGACCGGAAGCCATCAAGGCGATCCCGGTCCGGCACTACGGGCGGTACGTCTCCGCGGTCATCGCGATCGCGCTCCTGGTCTCCGTGATCTACGCGTTCTCCCAGGGCAAGATCAACTGGGGAGCGATCCCCGACTACTTCTTCGACGACCGCATCATCAACGGCGTCCTCAAGACGCTGCTGCTGACGGTCCTCTCGATGCTGATCGGCGTCGTCGGCGGCGTGCTCCTCGCCGTCATGCGGCTGTCGAAGAACCCGGTGACCTCGTCCATCGCCTGGTTCTACATCTGGTTCTTCCGCGGCACGCCCGTCCTGGTGCAGCTGGTGGTCTGGTTCAACCTGGGCCTGGTCTTCACGTACATCAACCTCGGTCCGATCTACAAGGACTACTGGTCCAGCTTCATGACGCCGCTGTTGACGGCGCTGCTGGGTCTGGGCCTGAACGAGGCCGCGTACATGGCCGAGATCTGCCGGGCCGGTCTCCTCTCGGTCGACGAGGGCCAGACCGAGGCCTCGCACGCCCTGGGCATGAGCCACAGCAAGACCCTGCGCCGGATCGTCATCCCGCAGGCGATGCGTGTGATCGTGCCCCCCACGGGCAACGAGGTCATCAACATGCTGAAGACGACCTCGCTGGTCGCCGTGATTCAGTACTCCGAGCTGTTCCGCGTGGCCCAGGACATCGGCCAGACCTCCGGAGCCCCGGCCGAGATGCTGTTCCTCGCGGCCGCCTGGTACCTGCTGCTGACCTCGGTGTTCAGCGTCGGCCAGTACTACCTGGAGCGGTACTACGCCCGCGGCTCCAGCCGCACGCTCCCGGCCACGCCGTTCCAGAAGATCAAGGCCAACATGCTGTCGCTGGGTCGTCCGAGGGGAGGCAATGCATGAGCGCCAACGTGACCAAGGCGGAGTCCGCCACGACGATGGTCAAGTCCGAGGGCGTCCACAAGTCCTTCGGCCCCGTCGAGGTCCTCAAGGGCATCGACCTGGAGGTGAAGTCCGGCGAGGTGTTCTGCCTCATCGGCCCCTCCGGATCCGGCAAGTCGACCTTCCTGAGGTGCATCAACCACCTGGAGAAGATCAACGCCGGCCGGCTGTACGTCGACGGGGAGCTGGTCGGCTACCGCCAGAAGGGCGACAAGCTGTACGAGCTCAAGGACAGCGAGGTCGCGCTGAAGCGCCGGGACATCGGCATGGTCTTCCAGCGCTTCAACCTGTTCCCGCACATGACGGCTCTGGAGAACGTCATGGAGGCGCCGGTCCAGGTCAGGGGCATCAGCAGGGCCCAGGCACGGGAGCGCGCGGGCCAGCTGCTGGAGCGCGTGGGCCTGGCCGACAAGGCGAAGAACTACCCCTCGCAGCTCTCCGGCGGCCAGCAGCAGCGTGTCGCCATCGCCCGTGCGCTGGCGATGGACCCGAAGCTGATGCTCTTCGACGAGCCGACCTCGGCGCTCGACCCGGAGCTGGTCGGTGACGTCCTCGACGTCATGCGCGACCTCGCCGAGTCGGGTATGACGATGGTCGTCGTCACCCACGAGATGGGCTTCGCCCGCGAGGTGGGCGACTCGCTGGTCTTCATGGACGGCGGTGTGGTGGTCGAGTCCGGCCACCCACGTGACGTACTGACGAACCCGCAGCACGAGCGGACGCAGTCGTTCCTGTCCAAGGTGCTCTGAGCCACGGACAAGAGTGAAGGGGCGGTACGGGACTCCCGTACCGCCCCTTCCCCGTTCGGTCCGCGCCACGGAATCTTCGTCCGGACCCCCGCGGCCTGCTTACTTCACTGCCAGCACCAGCGCGTCGGACGGCGACCGCCACACCGCCCGCGCCTCCCCGAAGCCCTTTTCGCGCAGCACACGCGTGTGCCAGTCGGCGGACGGCATGTCGCCGTCGGCGTGTTCCCCGTAGATCTCGAAGCGGCGGGCGGTCGGCGCGGCGAGGACGGGGTCCTGGGCCGCCAGCTCCCACCACGCGGCCCAGTCGAGCACCCCGTTCGCCCTGGCCTGGTCCATCCGGGCGTGCCGCTGGGCGCGCTCGGCCTCGTTGATCCGGGGCGTGGACTCGTCGATCATGTGGTCGACGTTCATGAAGACGCCGCCGTCGCGGACGAGCCCCGCGACCTGGCCGTAGAGGACCGCGAGGGGTTCGCTGTGCAGCCAGTGGAGGGCGGTGGCGGTCAGGACGGCGTCGTACGAGTCGTGGGGCAGCCGGGTCGCCCAGTGCGGGTCCTTGAGGTCGGCCGTGACGAAGGAGACCCTCTCGTCGCCCCCGAAGGTGCCCTCGGCGATGGTGAGCAGCGCCGGGTCGAGGTCGACGCCGGTGCTGGTGGCCTTCGGGAAGCGGTCGAGGAGCCGGGCCGTGATGGTGCCGGTACCGCAGGCCAGGTCGAGGACGCGCGGCTCCGGGCCGACCAGGGCCTCGACCATGTCGAGCATCACCCGGAAGCGCTCCTCACGGTCCGGCATGTACCACTCCTGTTGCCGGTCCCAGCTCTCCTGCCAGGCGTGCCAGTCGGTGCCGTTGCCCTGGATCTCGTCGTTGTCGATTCCGGTGCCGACGGTCATGGATGCCCCTTCTCCGTTCGTCTTCACTCGCCCGCGTAATACCCTGGAAGCGCAATCAGCCGTTACCTGACCGCACGCACGACGATAGAGCGCCTCCGTAAGGACTACAAGTGGAACTGGCCTATTACTCGGATTACGCGGTACGCCTCGTCAACACCGAGGAGCCGACCCGGGGCAAGGACTCGCTCACCTCGGTCGAAGCGGTCCGGGACCTCTTCGGAGGGAACTCCTCCGCGGCCCGCCGCGCCACGGACGCGGACGTCACCCGCTTCCGGTCGGTCCGCGCCCGGCTGCGCGCCGTCTTCGAGGCGGCCGACGGCGGCGACGAGACCCTGTCCGTGGACCTGCTGAACTCACTTCTCCTGGAGTTCCCCGTCAGCCCGCAGATCTCCGGGCACGACCACCGGGACGACGACGGGCGCCCGCTGTGGCACATGCACCTGGCGGACCACCCGTCGAACGCGACCGCGGGCTACGCCGCGATCGCCGCCATGGGACTCGCCTTCCACCTCACCGAGTACGGCGTGGACCGCCTCGGCCTCTGTGAGGCGGCCCCCTGCCGCAACGCGTACCTGGACACGTCGACGAACCGCTCCCGGCGCTACTGCTCGGACCGCTGCGCGACCCGCGCCAACGTGGCCGCCTACCGGGCCCGCAAACGCCTGGAGGCCGACCGGTCGGAAAGCACCGGCCTGGCGGCGCCGAGCGCCCAGCGGACGACTGCGAACGGCGAGCGCTGACCCGGCAGGTGGGGCCGGTAGCGGAAACGCACCTTCCCGAGGACGAGGTCCTCGGGCACGGTCCCGTAGTCGGTGCTGTCCCCACCCGCGTAGGCGTTGTCCCCGAGCACCCACCAACCCCCCTCGCGCCGCTCCGCGATCCGCTTCACGACCAGCAGGTCCTGCTGGAACGGATGGCGCAGAACGACCACGTCACCGGGCCTGACCCGGGCCCCGTACTGCACGACGAGCCGATCTCCGTGCTGGAGCGTGGGCACCATGGAGGGCCCCGTCACCTCGGCCGCCCCGAACGGCAGCACGGCCCTCCCACGCTCGGTCTCCTGCGACAGCTCCGGCATCACCGGCACCTCCCCGGTCCATCCTCCACCAGTCCCAGTCTCACCCTGGACTTTTGTCCTAAGCCCATGGGGGCACTCGAGAAAAGACGTCTCCTACGGAGTAATGTCCCACCTGAGAAGACGATCACGAGGAAGGACAGCTCAATGCTCTCCCGCCTGTTTGCCCCCAAGGTCAAGGTCAGCGCGCACTGCGACCTGCCCTGCGGCGTGTACGACCCGGCCCAGGCCCGCATCGAGGCGGAGTCGGTGAAGGCCGTCCAGGAAAAGATGGCCGGCAACGACGACCCGCACTTCCAGGCTCGCGCCACGGTCATCAAGGAGCAGCGCGCCGAGCTCGCCAAGCACCACGTGTCGGTGCTCTGGAGCGACTACTTCAAGCCCCCGCACTTCGAGAAGTACCCGGAGCTGCACCAGCTGGTCAACGACACCCTGAAGGCCCTCTCGGCCGCCAAGGCGTCCACGGACCCGGCCACGGGCCAGAAGGCGCTGGACTACATCGCCCAGATCGACAAGATCTTCTGGGAGACCAAGAAGGCCTGACCTTTGGTCATACGGCTCGACCCGCGACCTGTTCGGTTTCTCCGGTCGCACGGTCCCTCTGCCCGCACCCGGCCCGCGGGACGCCGAACACGGCGTCCATGACGGTCCGGGTGCGGTCTTCTTTGCGCCGCGGACCAGGGCCTTCTCTCCGGGTGCGAGCCGGTCCGCGGGGACGGCGACGTACTCGGCCGCCCCGCCGATGGTGTGCAGGTCGCGGCCGAGCCCGGGCATCCGCGTGGCGTCGAGCTGGTCGGTGAACTCGCCGTCCGCGGTGACGAGTTCGCGGGCCTGTGGGCGCGTCATGACATGGCGGAGACCACGCGCGGCCGGATGCGCGTCCGTCACCCGCCGGTCGGGGAGCTGAACCTGGACTGGGACGCGTACCCGACGCCGAGCGTCTCCAGCCTCTCGCCGGCCTGTTCGTCGCCCCCGGCCCGGCGGCCGCGTCCCGTCCACGGCCTTGACCCACCGGCCTCTGTCAGTGGCGCGTGTCATCCTGAGGAAATGACTCTGGAGGATCTGGTCCGGCTGCGCCGGGCACGCGACCGGATGGACCGCGAGTACGCGGAGCCGCTGGACGTCGCCGCGCTCGCGCGCACCGCGCTGATGTCACCCGGGCACTTCCAGCGGAGCTTCCGGGCGGCGTACGGGGAGACGCCGTACAGCTATCTCATGACCCGCCGAATAGAGCGGGCCAAGGCCCTGTTGCGGCGGGGCGACCTGACGGTGACGGAGGTCTGCCTCGCCGTGGGTTGTACGTCGCTGGGTTCGTTCAGCTCCCGCTTCACGGAGCTGGTCGGCGAGACCCCGAGCGCGTACCGGGCCCGGCCGCACGACCACGGCGCCCCGATCCCGCCGTGCGTGGCCCAGCGCCTGACCCGCCCGACCCGCCACCGCAACCCGGAAGCGGAACCGGGTACACGCCTCTAGGGCCTGTCCGGCCGACCACGGTGGAGAAAAGTTGCCACACCCCGCGTCTCCGGCGTGATCGGCCGGACAGGTCCTAGCGTGGGGCCATGGACCTGAAACTCTCACAGTGCTTCATCGCCGTGGACGACCATGACAAAGCGCTCGCCTTCTATCGGGACGTCCTCGGCCTGGAGGTCCGGGGTGACGTCGCCTTCGAGGGGATGCGCTGGGTGACGGTCGGCTCCCCGCTCCAGCCGGACGTCCAGATCGTCCTGGAGCCCCCCGCCGCGAGCCCGGACATCTCCCCCGCCGACAAACAGGCCATGGCCGAGCTCCTCGCCAAGGGCGTCCTGCGCGGTGTCATCTTCTCCACCGCCGACTGCGACGCCCTCTACGAACGCGTGCGCGCCTCCGGCGCCGACGTCCTCCAGGAGCCGATGGACCAGCCGTACGGCGTCCGCGACTGCGCCTTCCGCGACCCGGCGGGCAACCTCCTCCGCTTCACCGAACGCCCCGATGCCTGACCCCCGCCACCCCCGCATCGGCCGGCGGGAGGGAGACTACGTCCGTGTGTTCGGTGGGAGCGGGTCGCCCATGGAACGGAACGTCTGAAGTCCCGTAGTCCGAGGAGTCGTCAATGCCGTCCGCGCGCCCCCGCGTCCTCTACGTCAGTGACCTGGCCTACCCGGCCAAGGGGCGGCGGTACTGCGACGAGGACATCTTCCTCACCTCCCGGCTGCGCGAGGAGTTCGACCTCGCCGTGTGCCACCCCCTGGACGCGGCCGCGCTGATGACCGGCTTCGACGCCGTGGTCGTGCGGAACAGCGGGCCCGTGCTGCACTACCAGGCGCACTACGACGCGTTCCGGAAGCAGGCGGTCGCGGAAGGTGTCCGCGTGTACAACCAGCTGTCCGGCAAGGGGGACATGGCGGGGAAGGGGTACCTGCTGGACCTCACCGCGGCGGGGTTCCCGGTCATCCCGACCATCGACCGCGCGGACGACCTCGACCGGCTTCCGGACGTCGACACCTACGTCGTGAAGCCCAAGCTGGGAG
The DNA here is from genome assembly GCF_001514115.1 of Streptomyces olivochromogenes. GTDB lineage: Bacteria > Actinomycetota > Actinomycetes > Streptomycetales > Streptomycetaceae > Streptomyces > Streptomyces olivochromogenes. The sequence goes on along the minus strand of NZ_KQ948455.1, from coordinate 382,684 downwards.
CGGATTCCATCGGCCTGGAGTTCGTACCGCGCGACCGGCTGCGCGAACTGTCGTACGACAACATCCTCGTCCAGCCACGCATCGACTTCCGCTACGAGGTGTCCTTCTACTTCGTCGACCACACCTTCCAGTACGCCCTGTACGCCCCCCGCCCGGACGAGCGCTGGGCCCTGGAACCGTACGAGCCGACCGAGCGGGACCGGGAGTTCGCGCAGCGGTTCGTCGACTGGAACGACATCGCGTACGGCATCCAGCGCGTCGACGCCTGCCGGGCCCCCGACGGCGAGCTGCTCCTCGTGGAGCTGGAGGACCTGAACCCTTATCTGTCCCTGGACGTGCTCTCCCCCGACGCGCGGGACGCCTTCGTCTCGCGGGTGAAAACATCGTTGCGCGGGCTGATCGGACAGGAGACGGTACGAGCCGCACACGGCGTCTGAGAGGGAGCGGGAAACGACCCATGGCTGACCCCATTCGATGGACCTACGCCTTCGTCGACCGGCCCATGAAGGGCTTCGCTCGCGCCTGCGGCTTCTGGACCTCGGTCACGGCGACGAAGCTGTCCGAACCGCGCGGTGAGCAGGGCGAGTTCGTGACCCTGCTCCCCGACGGTACCGATGCCTGCGTCAAAGCGCAGGGCGTCGACGCGGGCGACGGCGGCGCCCATCTCGACCTCGCCGTCGAGGACGTACCGGCGCTGGCGGAGTCGGCCCGGCAGCTCGGCGCCGAGATCGTCACCGCCGAAGAGGACCTGGTCGTCCTGCGCTCCCCCGGTGGTCAGCCGTTCTGCGCGGTCCGCTGGCACGGCGAGTCGGCGCGGCCTCCGGTCGTTCCGGGCCCCACCGGCGCCACCAGCCGCCTCGACCAGGTGTGCCTGGACGTGGCGCCCACCCGCTTCGAGGCCGAAGTCGCCTTCTGGAGCGCCCTGACCGGATGGGAGTCGCACCCCGGCGCGCTCCCGGAGTTCCACCTGCTCAGGCCGCCCGCCGGGCTCCCCTTCCGCATCCTCCTGCAACGCCTCGACACCGCCCGCCCCGCCGCCGCCCACCTCGACCTCGCCTGCTCGGACATCAAGGCGGTACGCGCCCACCACGAGCGGCTCGGAGCCGTGCTCGTCGGCCACGGTGCCCGCTGGGCCGTCATGCGGGACCCGGTCGGCGGCACCTACTGCCTGACCGGCCGGGACCCCGCGACGGGCAGCCTCCCGGCCCCGGCCTGATCCGAAGAACGACCCGAGGCGGACGACCCGAGCCGGACAGCCTTACGCGGACAGCCTTACGCGGACTCCCACACCTCCACGTCCACCACGGCCGCCACCGGAATCGGCCCGTAGATGTGCGGGAACTCCTCGCCCCCGGGCTTGACCGCCTCGTAGCGCACCGGCACGTCCAGCCGTTCGGGATCGATGACCAGGAGCACCAGCTCGTCGGGGCCGTCGTACCCGCCGTACAGGAAGGAGGCGACCCCGGGGACCTGGTGCCGCAGCGAGCAGTGGATGAAGCCCTCCTCCTGGAGGGTGCGGCCACGGGTGGACATCTCGTACGCGCCGGACGCGCGCGCCGCGTCCCACAGGGAGCGCTCGGTGAGGTGCAACAGGAGTTCGGACATGCCGCCACGCTACGTTCCCGTGGGCGTATCCCGCTCAGATGTCTCCGGCGCCGTCCAGGAGGGGGCGGATGACCACCGGGTAGTTCGTGGCGCCCTCGGGGCCGGGGCAGCGGGTGACGCGCTCGGCGATCTCGGTGACCCGCTCCAGGCTCTCGCACTCCAGTACCCAGTAGCCGGCGATCAGCTCCTTGGTCTCGCTGTACGGCCCGTCGGTGACGACGGCCTTCCCGTCCTGCCCGGCCGTGACCAGGCGGGTCTGTGCCGGCTCGGCCAGCCCCTGCCCGTCGACGAGTTCGCCGGACTTCGAGAGGTCGTCGTTGATCGCGCCCATGTACGCGTACATCGCCTGCAGCTCCTGCTCGCTCCAGGCCGGGGCGTGCGCGGAGCCCTTGCCCCGCATGCCCTCGTAGTCCGCCTGCGTGCCCTGCACCATCACCAGGTACTTCATGAGTCGGCTCCCTCGGCTTCCTCATTTTTCCGCGACGGACTCCCCGGGATGCTCCCGGGGCTCCCCGGTGCCCCTGCCGGGTTCGGCTCCGGCCCCGGCGCCGGGCTCGCCGACGTACGTCTCGCACTCCGGGTTGTGGCAGGGGCCGGGACCCCATACGGGAACGAACGCGCCCAGCGTCTTGTGGCGCCGCACGACGGTGGTGGTGACCGGCTGCCGGCAGGCGGGGCAGACATGCTCATCGGTGCCCATGCATTCAGGGTAGGGCGGGAGACGCTTCAGCGCTTCCTGCTGTACGTCCGCGCGAAGACGCCGTTCTCGAACGCGCGCACCTCGTCGAGCAGCGCCCCCGCGAGCCGTACACAACCGCACAGACAGATGCCGAACCCGCTGTCCTCCGACGTGCCCGATCAGGCTCCCCGCCCGGGCTGCGGCTCGCGCCACATCGGCCACATCCGCGGACCGTCCGGCAGGTCGAGAGGGCGCCCCGTGAGGTCGAAGCCGAGACGCTCGTAGAGCCGGCGGCTGTCGGCGTTGCTCGCCTCCAGATAGGCGGGCAGGCCCTCGCGGTCGCAGCGGTCGAGGACCGACCGGACCAGCGCGGTGCCGAGGCCCTCGCCCTGGCGGCCCGGCGCCACGCCGATCATCCACAGGTACTCGTGGGCGCGGCCCGCGGGGTGGATCCCGGCCGTCAGGCGGCCTATCAGCTCGACCCGCTCGTTGTCCGGGTCGACGGCCTCACGCAGCCGTACCGGACCGTCGTCCTCGTCGTCGGCATGGCCGGCGTCGGCGGGCACGGACAGCCACAGCGCGCACGCCGTGCCGTCCTCCGTGACGTCGACGCGGCCCTCGGCGAGCACGACCTCGGTGAACATCCCCATCAGCCCCGGGTGCTTGGCGCGGCGATGCGCCGCGTCCGGAAAGACCCAGACACTCACCGGGTCGTCCTGGAACGCCTCGTCGAGCAGCCTGGTGACCAGCTCCCGATCGCCCTCGTCCGCCGTCCGGATCACCACACCCATGTCCCACCCTCTCGCCTCAACCGCCGCTGATCGTACGGCTGTTGCAGCCTAGGGCCTGTCGGACCCGCTCGGTCCGAGAGGGGCGGGCCCCGCGCACCGTGGGGATGCGCGGGACCCGCCCCGGCCGGGGCCCGGTGCCGTACGGAGGTCAGGTGCCGTACGGTCCCGGAGGCCCCGGGGTCTTCAACCGCCCTTCTGAAGGGTCGAACGCCATCTGAAAGGTCGAACGGGTCAGTTGCTGCGCCGTGTCACGAACTCCGCGAGCGCGAGGAGGCCGCCCGCCGCCTCCGGGTCGGGGATCGCCCGGGACAGCTCGTGCATCGCCCGGGACATCCGGTCGGCCGCCTGGAGCTGCGCCCAGTCACGGCCGCCCGCCCGCTCGACGGCCAGCACCGTGCGCTCCAGCTCCCCTTCCTCGTAGGGAACTCCGTACAGCTCGGCGAGTTCCGTCGCCGCCGGGGTGCCGGAGGCGAGCGCGGCGACCACGGGCAGGGACTTCTTGCGGGCGATGAGGTCCGCCCCGGCCGGCTTGCCGGTGCGGCTCGGGTCCCCCCAGATCCCGATCACGTCGTCGATCAGCTGGAAGGCGAGCCCGGCCTCCCGGCCGAACGCGTCCAGCGCGTCGACGTCCTCCTCGTCCGCCCCCGCGTACAGCCCGCCGAGCGCACACGCGCAGCCGAGCAGCGCGCCGGTCTTGGCCTCGGCCATGGCGAGCACTTCGTCGAGGGTGACCTCGGCGGGTCCGCGCTTCTCCATGGCCGTGTCCGCGTGCTGCCCCTCGCACAGCTCGACGACGCAGGACGCGAGCCGGGCGGCGGCGGCCTGGGACGCCGGGTGCGAGTCCTCGGCCAGCAGCCGCTGGGCGAGCGCCTGCATGGCGTCCCCGGCGAGGATCGCGTCGGCGTCGCCGAACACGGTCCACGCGGTGGGGCGGTGTCTGCGGGTGGTGTCCCGGTCCATGACGTCGTCGTGCAACAGCGTGAAGTTGTGGATCAACTCCACGGCGGCCGCCGCCTGTACGGCGGCCGCGTGCTGACCGCCGAGCGCTCCCGTGGCGGTGAGCACCAGAGCCGGGCGGATCGCCTTGCCCGCGTTGCCCGCCGCCGGGGTGCCGTCCGCGTGCTCCCAGCCGAAGTGGTAGAGCGCGATCCGGCGCATGGATCCCGGCAGCGAGTCGATGGCCCTGCGCAGCTCGGGGTCGACGGACGCCCGGGCGTACTCCAGGATGCCCGCCGCCTCCTGTCCGTCCAGCTGGCCGGGCGCGACCTGCCGATCCATGGGCCTCCCGTCCGCGCAACCGCCGCCCGTCCCGTCCGCGCAACCGCCGCCCAACGGCCTGCCCTCCTTGGGCTTGCCGATGGGGCCCCGCCTGTCCAGGGTCTCGGCCGGACTCCGCCTCGTCCCCGGTGTTCCCGCCTGATCGGGCGGGAACACGACGGCCGGCGTCGGGAAGGTCACCGCCAGCGGCCGATCTCGACGTTCTCCAGGATGCCGAGGGCGTCCGGCACGAGAACCGCCGCCGAGTAGTACGCCGTCACCAGGTAGGAGATGATCGCCTGTTCGTTGATGCCCATGAAGCGCACCGACAGGCTCGGCTCGATCTCGTCCGGGATGCCCGCCTGCTGGAGGCCGATGACACCCTGTTCGGCCTCGCCGGTACGCATGGCGATGATCGAGGTCGTACGGGTGTCGCTGACGGGGATCTTGTTGCACGGGAACAGCGGCACACCGCGCCAGGTCGGGACGCGGTTGCCCGCGATCTCGATGCTCTCGGGGACCAGTCCGCGTTTGTTGCACTCGCGGCCGAACGCGGAGATCGCGCGCGGGTGGGCGAGGAACAGCTTGGTGCCACGCCGGCGGCTGAGCAGCTCGTCCAGGTCGTCGGGGCTGGGCACGCCGTCGTGCGGCTGGAGCCGCTGGTCGTATTCGCAGTTGTTGAGCAGTCCGAACTCCCGGTTGTTGATGAGCTCGTGCTCCTGGCGCTCCTTCAGCGCCTCGACGGTGAGGCGGAGCTGCTGCTCCGTCTGGTTCATCGGCTGGTTGTAGAGATCGGCCACACGCGTGTGCAGGCGCAGCACGGTCTGGGCGATGCTCAGTTCGTACTCGCGCGGCGCGGCCTCGTAGTCCACGAAGGTGCCGGGGATGTCCTGCTCCCCGGTGTGGCCGGCCGCGAGGTCGATCTCCTTCTCGCCGTACTTGTTGGTGCGCTGCTCCGGAATCGCGCGCAGCGACGTGAGGTGCTCGCGCAGGGAGTCGGAGCGCTCGGCGACCTGCTCGAGGTCCTGACGGGGCAGCGCGAGCACGGTGACCGCGGTGACGGCGCGGGCCGTGTACTCCCAGATGGCGTCCGGGTCGATGAGCGCCTGCTCGCCGAAGTACGCGCCGTCGGCGAGGACGCCGAGGACCGCGTCGTCGCCGTACGGGCCGGTGCCGATCTTCTCCACCTTGCCGTGCGCGAGCAGGAACACCTCGTCGGACGGGCTGCCGAACGAGGCGAGCACTTCGCCCGGTACGAACTCCCGCTGCTGGCACCGCTGGGCGAGCTCGCCGAGCACCTCCTGATCCTCGAACGAGCGGAGCACGGACAGCTCGCCGAGCTCCGCGGGGATGACCTGCACACGGTCACCGGTCTTCACGAACGTCACGCGGCCGTCGCCCACGGAGTAGCTGAGCCGCCGGTTCACGCGGTACGTGCCACCCTGCACGTTCACCCACGGAAGCATGCGCAGCAGCCACCGTGAGCTGATCTCCTGCATCTGGGGTGCGGACTTGGTCGTGGTGGCCAGGTTCCGCGCGGCGGATGTGCCGAGACTCTGCTGCGGCTTGCCCTGACCCGCACGGACCTCTTCGCCTACCGACATGAAAATTGCCCTCCCGGTCATGCGCTGATCTGCGCCGACCAGCCTTCCATCACGGAGCGTGCCGGTGCTATTACACGAATGAGCGGGAATGGATCACGGGGGATTGGGCAGAGGGTCCGCTTTTGTCGATCGATCGAACAGCCGGAGCCGTCGCCCTCGAACAGCCGGAGTCCCCGCCTTCGAACAGTGCGGAGCCGTTGCGAGCGGGAACTCCGAGATCAGGCCAACCGTTTGACGCGGTGACGGACGACGACAGGAGACGGCAATGGCAGGCTTCCTGGACCGCGCCAAGGAACAGGCGCAGCGAGGGCTCACGCAGGGCAAGCAGAAGCTCGACGAGGTGCAGGCACAGCGCGCGGGCGCCGACCTCCTGAAGAAACTGGGCGCGGCGTACTACGCGGAGCGGCGCGGCAGCGGCTCCCCCGCGGCGACCCAGCAGGCCCTGCAGGCGTTGGAGAGCCACATCGCTGCGAACGGGGACGCGTTCCTGCACTCCTGACGGGCCTCGCGGACGCACCGCGAACGCTCCGTGAACGCGCTGGTCAGATGCGCCCACGCCCCTGACCGGATCGACTCGCACACCGTACGAACGGCTGGGCCGGAGCCCTGGGTTCCGGGTACAAGCTGCGGTACGAGACGGCCGCGACCGGTGGCCGCCGCGCAGTGCGAAGGAGGCGGTCATGGCCCCACCCATGTCCGCGGGCGGTTTCCAGAACCAGCTCAAGGAGGAAGGCGTCACCGTCGTCGAGGTCGGCGACTGGGAGCATCACAACCGCAATCACAAGGGGCCCTGGGGTCCGGTGCACGGCGTGATGATCCACCACTCGGTGACCTCGGGCAGCGAGCACACCGTCGGGATCTGCCGTGCGGGCCGCCCGGACCTGCCCGGTCCGCTGTGCCACGGCGTCATCACCAAGGACGGTGTCCTGCACCTCGTGGGCTACGGCCGGGCCAACCACGCGGGTCTGGGTGACGACGACGTGCTGCGCGCCGTGATCGCGGAGAAGGCGCTCCCGCCGGACAACGAGGCGAACACCGACGGCAACCGCCACTTCTACGGCTTCGAGTGCGAGAACCTCGGCGACGGAAAGGATCCGTGGCCCGAGGCGCAGCTGGAGGCCATCGAGAAGGTCGCGGCCGCGATCTGCCGCCACCACGGCTGGACGGAGCGTTCGGTCATCGGCCACCTGGAGTGGCAGCCGGGCAAGGTCGACCCGCGCGGCTTCACGATGGCCTCGATGAGAGAGCGCGTCCGCGACCGCCTCAAGTGACGGACGGGCACGGGGTGGCCGCCCGCATACCGGACAGGTGTCCGACAATGGTGGGGTGCCCAGCCCCGCAACCCCGGACGGCCCGACCACCCCGGCCGCTCCGGACGTCCCCGAAGCGCTCGACCCGACCGTTCTGCGGCCGAGGCTGCCCTCGCCGCTGTGTCAGGTCACGGACGAGCGCTTCACGCGCCATGGCGTGCGGCTGCTGCTCAAGCGGGACGATCTGATCCACCCGGAGCTGATCGGCAACAAGTGGCGCAAGCTCGCCCCGAACCTCCGCGCGGCGGCGGGCCGCACGGTGGTCACGTTCGGCGGCGCGTACTCCAACCATCTGCGCGCCACCGCCGCCGCGGGCCGCCTCCTCGGGCTGACGACCGTGGGGGTGGTCCGCGGCCAGGAGCTGGCCGACCGCCCCCTCAACCTCTCACTGACCCGCTGCGCGGCCGACGGCATGCGACTGCACTTCGTCGACAGATCGACGTATCGCCGCAAAAGTGAACCGGAGACGCTGGCCGCCCTGCTGCGCTCGGTGGACGCCGAGGACGCGTACGTCGTCCCGGAGGGCGGCAGCAACACTCTTGCCGTACGCGGCTGCCGGGAACTCGGCGCGGAGCTGAGGGGCCATGGCGGTGTCGACGTGGCCGCCCTGGCCTGCGGCACCGGTGGCACCCTCGCCGGCCTGGCCGCCGGCCTCGCCCCCGACCAGCGGGCCCTGGGGATCCCCGTCCTCAAGGGCGGCTTCCTGGGGAGCGATATAAGCGCCCTCCAGGAAGCCGCCTTCGGCGGCCGGCGCGGCACCTGGTCACTCGACGACCGCTTCCACTTCGGCGGCTACGCCCGCTCCACGCCCGAACTCGACACCTTCGCCGCGGACTTCGAACAGCGCCACGGCCTGCCCGTGGAGCGTCTCTATGTCGCCAAGATGCTCTACGGACTTGTCACCCTGGTGGAGGAGGGGGCGTTCGCGCGGGGGACGACGGTGGCGGCGGTGATCACGGGGGCACCGTTCTGAGCCCTCGTCCGACGCCTCACGCCGCTTCCCGGTAGGCCGCCGCCTCCTCCAGGTCGAGTCTGCGCAGGAGCGTGCGGAGCATCTCGTCGTCGATGTAGCGGTGGTCGCGGAGTTTCACGAATATCTCGCGTTCGGCGCTGATCATCTCGCGGGACAGGCGGCGGTAGGTGTCGTCGGCGGTCTCCCCGGTCACCGGGTTGACGGCGCCGAGCCGTTCCCAGACGGCGTTGCGGCGGCGTTCCAGGACCGAGCGGAGCCGGTCGGCGAGCGGCGGGGGCAGGGCGTTGCGCTCGTCGGTGAGGAGTTCGTCGAGGCGCTCCTCGGCGACCCGGGACGCCTGCGCCTGGGCGTTCGCCTCGGCGAGCGTCTCGGCCTGGACGTCGCGCCCCGGCAGCTTCAGCAGGCGGATGAGAGGGGGCAGGGTCAGCCCCTGGACGACCAGGGTCCCGATCACGGTGGTGAAGGTGAGGAAGAGGAGCAGGTTGCGATCGGGGAAGGAGGCACCCCCGTGCACGGTGAGCGGGATGGAGAAGGCGATGGCGAGCGAGACCACCCCTCGCATTCCGGCCCAGCCGATGACGAACGGGCCCTTCCAGGTGGGGGCCCCCTCGCGCTCCCGGACGCGCGCCGACAGGATCCGGGGCAGGAAGGTGGCGGGATAGACCCACAGGAACCGGGCGGCGACCACGACGAGGAAGACGGCCACCGCATACCAGGCGGCCTGGGCTCCCTGGAACTGGCCGAGGCCCTTGAGGACGACCGGCAGTTGCAGTCCGATCAGGGCGAACACCGCCGACTCCAGGACGAACGCGACCATCGTCCACACCGCCTCCTCCTGGAGCCGGGTCGCGAAGTCCACCTCCCAGGCACGGTGCCCGAGGTAGAGCGCGACGACGACCACCGCGAGCACTCCGGAGGCGTGCACCTTCTCGGCGATCCCGTACGCGACGAAGGGGATCAACAAGGAGAGGGTGTTCTGGAGAAGCGCCTCCTTCAGGTGCGTGCGCAACCAGTGGATCGGAACCATCAGGACGAGACCGACGACGACACCCCCGACCGCCGCGAGCAGGAACTCACGGATACCGCCCGCCCAGGTCGCGCCCTCGCCGACCGCGGCGGCGAGGGCCACCTTGTAGGCGGTGATCGCGGTCGCGTCGTTCACCAGGGACTCGCCCTGAAGGATCGTGGTGATCCGCGAGGGCAGCCCCACCCGGCGCGCCACCGCCGTGGCCGCCACCGCGTCCGGCGGCGCCACCACCGCTCCGAAGACCAGCGCCGCGGGCAGCGGCAGGCTCGGCACGAGCAGATAGGTGGCCCAGCCGACGGCCAGCGTCGCGAAGAGCACGTACCCCACCGACAGCAGCGCGATGGGCCGCAGATGCGCCCGAAGATCGAGGTACGAGCTGTCGGTGGCCGCCGTGTACAGCAGCGGGGGCAGCACCAGCGGGAGCACGATCTCCGGGTCGAGTTCGTATCCGGGCACTCCAGGGACGTACGAGATGACCAGGCCCGCCGCGACGAGCAACAGCGGCGCCGGCACCGGGGTGCGACGGGCGAGCCCGGCGACCGCGGCGCTCCCCGCGACCAGCAACAGCAGTGGCAATACGTCCATCGTCTTCCGCCCGCCCTCGTTTTCGCGCGACATCCCGCACGCCCGACGTAACCTGGCAATCATGAAACAGTGCACGCACGCCGACGAGCTGCCGCACCCCGAACCCGGGCCGCTGAGCGAGACCTGCCTGGAATGCCAGGCCGCCGGTACACATCCGGTGCAGTTGCGGCTGTGTCTGAGCTGCGGGCACCTCGGCTGCTGCGACTCCTCGCCGCTGCGGCACGCGACCGGGCATTTCAAGGAGACCGGACATCCCGTGATGCGTACCTTCGAGCCCGGCGAGAGCTGGCGCTGGTGCTTCGTCGACCACGTACTGGCGTGACCCACGGCCCGGACGGTTCGACCGTCTGACGCCTGGGTACGTCAACCCGGCGCGCGCTCTTCCTAATTGGGCCCGCAGACCCCTAGCCACTGTGCGTACTCATAGGCTTACTATGAGTGACAGCAAGGGGCGGGGTCCCCAGGACAAGAAACTTGGGAGCGCGGTAGCGTCACCGCTGAACCACCTAGCGCGTTACCCCGGGGGGCGACCCTCGGCCCCCGAAAAGAGCTCGAAAGAGCTTGTACCACCTTGGAGGTGAGGGTGTCCCAGATCGCAGGCGAGCCCGCGACGAAGGACTTCGTGGAAGTCCGGCTTCCGGCCGCGGGTGCCTACCTGTCGGTGCTGCGTACGGCTACGGCCGGTCTCGCGGCCCGTTTGGACTTCACCCTCGACGAGATCGAGGACCTCCGCATCGCGGTGGACGAGGCCTGCGCGATCCTGTTGCAGCAGGCCGTCCCCGGATCGGTGCTCAGCTGTGTCTTCCGGCTCATCGACGACTCGCTCGAGGTGACGGTCTCCGCTCCGACCACCGATGGTCACGCTCCGTCACGGGACGCGTTCGCGTGGACCGTCCTGTCGGCGCTCGCGGGCAAGGTCGACTCCACCGTCGCCGAGGACAAGACCGTTTCGATCAGCCTCTACAAACAGCGCGGCGCGGGACCCGGGCCGGCGTGAGGAACGGGGACGGGCCGGTGCGGGACGAAGAGCGCGGCACACGGGAGCTTCCCACCGGACGTGTCGACGGCCTCGACGGGCCGCGGCGCGCGGTGGAAGGCGTCGACGGCATCCCCGAACAGGCCCGGCCGCACCCGGAGGACGCACAGGAGAGCCTCTCCGGCCAGGACGACGGGCAACGGGATCCGGAGGGTGCCGCGCCGAGCACGTCCTCGGAAGGGCGGCGGCTGGTGACGGGCGGGACTATGAGCGAGCACGAGCAACACGACAAGCCAGGGGTGCAGAGCGTGCAGGGCACGCAGCACGGGCCGAGCGCCCAGCACATCCAGCACGACCCGCAGGACCGCAGCGGCGCGCGGGCGATGTTCATCGAGCTGCGCAAGCTGCAGGACGGCAGTGCGGAGTACGCGGAGCTGCGCAATCAGCTGGTCCGCATGCACCTCCCGCTCGTCGAGCATCTCGCGCGCCGCTTCCGCAACCGCGGTGAGCCGCTGGACGACCTCACCCAGGTCGCGACCATCGGCCTGATCAAGTCGGTCGACCGCTTCGACCCGGAGCGCGGCGTCGAGTTCTCCACGTACGCGACTCCGACGGTCGTCGGCGAGATCAAGCGGCACTTCCGCGACAAGGGCTGGGCGGTGCGGGTGCCGCGGCGCCTGCAGGAACTGCGCCTGGCCCTGACGACGGCGACGGCCGAGCTGTCGCAACAGCACGGGCGCTCTCCCACGGTCCACGAGCTGGCCGAGAAGCTGGCCATCTCGGAGGAGGAGGTCCTGGAGGGCCTGGAGTCCGCCAACGCGTACTCCACGCTGTCGCTGGACGTCCCCGACACGGACGACGAGTCCCCGGCGGTCGCGGACACACTGGGTGCGGAGGACGAGGCCCTGGAGGGCGTCGAGTACCGGGAGTCGTTGAAGCCCCTGCTCGAGGACCTCCCCCCGAGAGAGAAGCGGATCCTGCTCCTTCGCTTCTTCGGCAACATGACCCAGTCGCAGATCGCACAGGAGGTCGGCATCTCCCAGATGCACGTCTCCCGCCTGCTGGCCCGCACCCTCGCCCAGCTCCGCGAAAAGCTCCTGGTCGAGGAGTGACCGGGCAGCCCCGAGCGGGGGCGCCGCCGGCAGGCCGAAGCTACTTGGTTTCCTCGGCGGCACCGGGGCCACGAATGCCCAGCGCCCGGGTGGTCTCGGAATTGACGAGCAGGACCAGCGCCGTGATCGCGACCACCGCGAGGGCGATTCCGGCAGGGATCGCCACGCTGTCCGCCTGGAGCAGGCTGTAGGCGACGGGCAGCGCCATGATCTGGGTGATGACCGCGGGCCCCCGGCTCCAGCTGCGGCGCAACAGCAGACCGCGGGCGGCCAGCAGGGGCAGCAGCGCGAGCACGATCAGCGTCACACCCAGGGTCACGCCCTGCTGCCGGTCTCCCGAGCCGCCCGTGGCCCCCAGGATCAGCATCCACACGCCCCCCACGGCGAGGACCAACCCCTCCAGCGCGGCCAGCGCGGCCGCGGCGGTCAGCCGTCCGGGACGGGGTTCTGCGGTGGGGGCGTCGGGGGTGGGGATCTGCTCAGCGCTCACCCCTGAAGGGTATCCCTCGGGCCCTGGCGCGCGGCCCGGCCCCGGCCGCTCCCCCACTGCCGCCCGCACCTCACCGTGTCGAGACTCACGCCCCTATCTCTTACCGGATCCCTAACTCTGTCTGGGACCAGTACCCCTCGGTAGGTACGCTGCATCGCATGCGTGCACTTCTCGTGGTCAATCCGGCAGCTACCACCACAAGTGCGCGCACGCGCGATGTCTTGATCCACGCGCTGGCGAGCGAGATGAAGCTCGAGGTGGTCACGACCGAGTACCGCGGGCACGCCCGGGACCTCGGCCGGCAGGCCGCGGAGAGCGACGACATAGAACTGGTGGTCGCGCTCGGCGGCGACGGCACCGTCAACGAGGTCGTGAACGGTCTCCTGCACAACGGCCCCGACCTGGACCGCCTGCCCCGCCTCGCGGTGGTCCCCGGCGGTTCCACCAATGTCTTCGCCCGCGCCCTGGGCCTGCCCAACGACGCCGTGGAGGCCACCGGCGCCCTGCTGGACGCGCTCAGAGAGGACCGCGAGCGCGCGATCGGCCTCGGTCTCGCCGCCGGCACGCCCGGCACCGAGGACGAAGCCGTCCCCTCCCGCTGGTTCACCTTCTGCGCGGGGCTCGGCTTCGACGCGGGGGTGATCGGCCGGGTCGAACAGCAGCGCGAGCGCGGCAAGCGTTCCACCCACGCCCTCTATTTGCGCCAAGTGGCACGTCAGTTTTTGGACGAACCTCACCGCAGGCACGGAAAGATCACGCTGGAGCGGCCCGGCCAGGACCCGGTCACCGATCTTGTGTTGTCCATAATCTGCAACACCTCGCCCTGGACGTTTCTCGGCAATCGTCCGGTGTACGCGTCGCCTAAGGCTTCGTTCGATACCGGGCTCGACGTACTCGCTCTCAACCGCATGTCGACAGGCGCGGTTGCCCGGTATGCCACCCAGTTGCTCACTTCGTCCCCTGAGCGCGGACCCCATGGCAAGCACGCCCTGTCTCTGCACGACCTGACCGACTTCACCTTGCATTCGAAGGCGCCGCTCCCCCTCCAGATGGACGGCGACCACCTGGGACTGCGCACAAGCGTGACGTTCACAGGCGTACGCCGTGCACTGCGTGTGATTGTGTGAGCGGAAGGGCCCAAAGTCCTTTCACTCGAACGTTTAGACCAGGGTCCACCCCATGGAAGTACGGCTGTGACCTAGTCGACACCGAGGAATCAAAAAAAACTTTCCAGAAGGGGTTGTATCCGCCGCTGAGGTTTGCGAGTCTCTACGTGGCGATCGGGACGGCCCGCAACATCGGCCCCACAGAGAGCCAGAACCCCTCCTCAAACCACAGGACCACGTCAGGGAATCCTGGCAGTCGGCCCTTCACTTGTTGAGGGATTCGTGAAAGCGTTCACATTCACAAGCAACGTGCATGTAATACCAAGGAGAGGTAGCAGCCATGGACTGGCGTCACAACGCCGTTTGCCGCGAGGAAGACCCCGAGCTCTTCTTCCCCATCGGCAACACCGGTCCTGCGCTGCTGCAGATCGAGGAAGCCAAGGCCGTCTGCCGCCGCTGCCCCGTCATGGAGCAGTGCTTGCAGTGGGCGCTCGAGTCCGGCCAGGACTCCGGCGTCTGGGGTGGCCTCAGCGAGGACGAGCGCCGCGCGATGAAGCGCCGTGCCGCCCGCAACCGGGCCCGTCAGGCCACCGCCTGACACCCCACCCCGTAACGAGCCTGAGCCCGGCGGCGCGTACAGCGAGTACGCATCTCCCGCCCCCGAGCCGCAGCGCGCAGTACCCCCGATGCGCATAGCAACGTAAGCAGTGGCCCCGGACCTTCTGGTCCGGGGCCACTGTCATGCGCGACTTGAGGGTGCGTCAGGTACTTCTGCTTGTACTTCTGCTCGCGCTTCTGCTCGCGCCCCTACGTGTACTCCTATTTGTGCGCCCGTACCGGAATGTCCAGGATGACCTGCGTGCCGCGCTCCGGAGCCGCCACCATGTCGAAGCTGCCCCCCAACTCGCCCTCCACCAGCGTCCGTACGATTTGCAGCCCGAGGTTGCCCGAACGGTGCGGGTCGAAGCCCTCCGGGAGGCCGACCCCGTCGTCCTGGACCGTGACCAGCAGGCGCGCCTCCTTGCTGGTGCCGCCGCGCACCGCCGAGACCTCGACCGTGCCCCGGTCGCCCTCGCGGAAGCCGTGTTCCAGCGCGTTCTGGAGGATCTCGGTGAGGACCATGGAGAGCGGGGTGGCGACCTCGGCGTCGAGTATGCCGAAGCGGCCGGTGCGGCGGCCGGTGACCTTGCCGGGCGAAATCTCGGCGACCATGGCGAGCACCCGGTCGGCGATCTCGTCGAACTCCACCCGCTCGTCCAGGTTCTGAGACAGCGTCTCATGCACGATGGCGATCGAGCCGACCCGCCGTACGGCCTCCTCCAGTGCCTCACGGCCGCGCTCCGACTCGATGCGCCGGGCCTGGAGCCGCAGCAGCGCCGCCACCGTCTGGAGGTTGTTCTTGACCCGGTGGTGGATCTCCCGGATGGTCGCGTCCTTGGTGATCAACTCGCGTTCGCGGCGGCGCAGTTCGGTCACGTCACGCAGCAGGACGAGCGAACCGACCCGGGTGCCCTTGGGCTTGAGCGGGATCGCGCGCAGCTGGATCACCCCGTCGGCGCTCTCGATCTCGAACTCGCGGGGTGCCCAGCCGCTGGCGACCTTGGACAGGGCCTCGTCCACCGGACCGCGGGACGGGGCGAGTTCCGCGGTGGTCACACCGAGGTGGTGGCCCACCAGGTCGGAGGCGAGGCCGAGGCGGTGGTACGCGGACAGCGCGTTCGGGGACGCGTACTGGACGATGCCGTCGGCGTCGAGGCGGATCAGTCCGTCGCCGACCCGCGGGGAGGCGTCCATGTCGACCTGCTGGCCGGAGAACGGGAAGGAGCCGGCGGCGATCATCTGGGCGAGGTCGGACGCGCTCTGGAGATACGTCAGCTCCAGCCGGCTCGGAGTGCGCACGGTGAGGAGATTGGTGTTGCGCGCGATGACACCGAGGACGCGCCCCTCCCGCCGTACCGGAATGGACTCGACCCGTACCGGCACCTCCTCCCGCCATTCGGGATCGCCCTCGCGCACGATCCGGCCCTCGTCCAGCGCGGCGTCCAGCAGCGGGCGGCGGCCGCGTGGGACGAGGTGGCCGACCATGTCGTCCTGGTACGAGGTCGGCCCGGTGTTGGGCCGCATCTGCGCAACAGAGACATAGCGGGTGCCGTCGCGGGTGGGAACCCACAGCACGAGGTCGGCGAAGGAGAGGTCGGAGAGCAACTGCCACTCCGAGACCAGCAGATGCAACCACTCGAGATCGGAGTCACCGAGAGCGGTGTGCTGGCGGACGAGGTCGTTCATGGAGGGCACATCTGCGAGCGTACCTGGGGGTTTGGCCCGGCTCCGAAAACACCCGCGGGCCGCGGCGCCTGGGAGGGACCCTCAACCCTCCCGGCACCGCAGCCCGGAGCAGCAACGGCCGCGGGGTGTGCGGTCCCGGTCGGCCGAAGGAGAGGACCCGGAGCAGTCAGGGCAGAGAGCGCCGGTTCCTCGGTCCGCCTTCCTGTGCGGGGAAGACGGATGCTTGCGTGGATCGACGCCTCGCCGTAAGCGACGCTTCGTCGATCGAAGGCCTTACCTGCACATTGTGGACTAGACCACGTGCCGCGTCCATGCGTCGGTGGATGTTTGTTGTTGTCTCTTTATCCAACTTCCAACAGCATCCACCACGCAGACTAGCCCGGTTCGGCCCCCGGTGGGGGCCGGATCGGCTCATGAGCGGGGCCGGATCGACTTGGCTCGTGCACCCGTCCGGGGGACGCGTCGGTCAGCGGGTCTCCGTCACCTTCGCCAGGGCGCGCGGCGCGTCCGGGTCCTGGCCGCGGGCGATGGTGACCTCGTAGGCCAGGAGCTGGAGCGGAAGGATCTCAAGGATCGGCTGGAGCTCCTCGGCCACCCCCTCGGTGGGCAGGACGAACCCGGCCGAGGCCTGCTCCACCTGGGCCCGGGGGCCGATGACGACGAGGTCGGCGCCGCGCCCGCGCAGCCGGTCGAGCACGGGCTGGAGCGCCTCGCCGCCCTTGCCGTCGGTGACGACCGCGATGACCGGGGAGATGTTGTCGACCATGGCGAGGGGGCCGTGCAGCAGATCGGCGCCGGAGTACGAGAGGGCAGGGATGTAGCTGGTCTCCATCAGCTTCAGGGCGGCTTCCTTGGCCGTGGGGTAGCCGTAGCCGCGCGAGGTGATCACCATGCGCTCGGCGAAGCGGTAGCGGGAGGCGAGCGTGCGGATCTCCTCCTGGCGGGTGAGGAGGTGCGCGGCGAGATCGGGCAGCGCCTTGGCCGCGGCGCCGTCGCCGCCGCGCAGTCCTTCGACGAAGAGATAGAGGGTGAGGAGGGAGGCCGTGTAGGTCTTGGTGGCGGGCAGGGCCTTCTCGGGTCCGGCCATGATGTCGAGGTGGTACTCGGAGACGGCCGCAAGCGGTGAGTCCGGGTTGTTGGTCACCGCGAGCGTGATGGCGCCGGCCTCACGGGCGGCCCGGGTCGAGGCGACCAGGTCCGGGGAGCCGCCGGACTGACTGACGGTGACGACCAGGACGTCGGTGAGATCGGGCCGCGCGCCGTACGCCGTGGTCGTCGACATCGAGGTGAGCCCGCACGGCAGGCCCAGCTGGATCTCCAGCAGGTACTTCGCGTACAGGGCGGCGTTGTCGGAGGTGCCGCGGGCGGTGAGCAGGACGAAGCGGGGCTCGCGGGCCGCGATCTGCCGGGCCACTTCCTGGATCCGCGGCGCGCCCGCCTCCAGGATCCGGCGCAGCACGTCGGGCTGCTCGGCCATCTCGCGGGCCATGATCCGACCCGGGCGGTCGTCGTCGGTCCGGGGGTCCGGGGTAGGGGCGGACATGGGGCCTCCTGGGGACGTTCCGGTCGTACGCGTCGACCGTGGGCCGGTACGGGGTGGAGCGCGGTGGGGCGGGGTGAAGCGCGGTGGTACGAGGTGGAGCGCGGTGGGGCGGTGCGTGCGGTGCGGATCGCGGAGATCGGTATCAGCATCTCATCGCCCGTGGGCAGGGCTTTGTCCGGTGTGCCGCTACTCACGGGGGTGGCGAGCGGGCGTCCGGGCGGCGGGCCCGGACGCGTCGAGAAGTCGGCGACGGACAACGGGCCGCGGGTGGGACTCCTTTGCTAGATTGGTCTACACCACATGTGTTCCCTCACGGTTCCCGGCGAGCCACTCTCCAGATCGGCAGGCCCAGCGTGGAAGTTGTCATCGTTCCCGACGCCAAGGCGGGCGGCGAACTGATCGCCGAGGCCATGGCGGAGCTGCTCCGGCGCAAGCCCGACGCTCTGCTCGGCGTGGCCACCGGCTCGACGCCGCTGCCCATCTACCAGGCGCTGGCGGCGAAGGTCGGCTCCGGTGCCGTGGACGCCTCGCGGGCGCGGGTCGCCCAGCTCGACGAGTACGTGGGACTGCCGGCCGAGCACCCCGAGTCGTACCGCTCGGTGCTGCGGCGCGAGGTGCTCGAACCGCTGGGGTTGGGCATGGACGCGTTCATGGGCCCGGACGGCACGGCCGAGGACGTGCAGGCCGCGTGTCAGGCGTACGACAAGGCGCTGGCCACGGCCGGTGGCGTCGACCTGCAGCTGCTCGGGATCGGCACCGACGGGCACATCGGGTTCAACGAGCCCTGCTCCTCGCTCGCCTCGCGGACCCGGATCAAGACGCTGACCGAGCAGACCAGGGTCGACAACGCGCGGTTCTTCGGGGGCGACATCGAGCAGGTGCCGCACCACGTCATCACCCAGGGCATCGGCACGATCCTGGAGGCACGGCATCTCGTCCTGCTGGCCACGGGCGAGGGCAAGGCGGACGCGGTCGCCGCGACCGTGGAGGGGCCGGTGGCCGCGGTGTGCCCCGCCTCGGCGCTCCAGCTCCACCCGCACGCCACGGTCGTCGTGGACGAGGCCGCCGCGTCCAAGCTGAAGCTGGCGGACTACTTCCGGCACACGTTCGCGAACAAGCCGGACTGGCAGGGGATCTGACCCCGAAGGCGCGAAGAAGGGCACTGCGGGGAAGAAGGAGAACGAGGAAGGTGCCGGACCCCGGGGGTCCGGCACCTTCCTCGTTCTCCTTCTCGGTTCTCCCTCTCGCGGGCCGTCACTCCCCCGCGATGACCTCCGCCGCCGCCCGGCCGCACACCCTCGCCGCGCCGTGCGTGGCGATGTGGAGGGCGCCCCGGGGCGGGGCCTGGGGGATGCCCATCTCGACCACGATCGTGTCGGGGCGTTCCCCCAACAGTGTGTCCAGGGCGGCCGCCATCCAGGGGTGCCGGTGTTCATCGCGGACGACGGCGACGACGCGGCGGGGGCCCGCGGCGGCCAGGACAGCCGTTGCCGCCCCCTCCCCCGCGAAGCTGCCCGTCTCCGTGCCGGGCAGCAGCCGGGCCAGTTCCGCGGCCACGCCCCAGGGGGTCTCGTCACCGACGGCGATGTTCGCCACGGGGGTGAAGGCGGCGACGAACGGCGCCGCGCCCACCGGCTCGCACGACGGCGCGCGTGTCACCGTCAGCGCGCGTCGGGCGGCGACGAGCCCCACGTCCGCCGGCTCCCGCTCGGCGGCCTGCGGAGCAGCGGAGGCCGCCGCCGTCCAACGGGCCAGCGCCCGTACCCGCTCCGCCGCGTCCGCGAGGCGCTCCTCGGGGAGTTCACCGGTGCGCACCGCCGTGACGAGGGCGTCGCGCAGGCGCCGTACCGTCTCGTCGTCCGCGAGCCCGCCGCCCACGCAGATCGCGTCCGCGCCGGCCGCGATGGCGAGGACGCTGCCCCGCTCGATGCCGTACGTCCCGGCGATGGCCTGCATCTCCATGCCGTCGGTGACGATGAGGCCGTCGTAGCCGAGTTCCTCGCGGAGCAGGCCGGTGAGGATGCGGCGGGAGAGGGTGGCCGGGCGGTCCGGGTCCAGCGCCGGGACCAGGATGTGCGCGCTCATCACGGCGCGTGTGCCCGCGGCGATCGCGGCACGGAACGGGGCGAGTTCGCGGGCCTCGATGACCGACAGGTCGGCGTCGATGCGCGGCAGCGCGTGGTGCGAGTCGACCGCCGTGTCACCGTGGCCGGGGAAGTGCTTGGTGCAGGCCGCGACGCCCGCGGACTGGAGCCCGGTGACGTAGGCGGCGGTGTGCCGGGCCACCAGGTCGGTGTCGGCGCCGAAGGACCGTACGCCGATGACCGGGTTGTCGGGATTGGAGTTCACGTCCGCGGAGGGGGCCCAGTTCAGGTTCACTCCGCAGGCCGCGAGTCGGTGGCCGAGTGCCGAGGCCACCGCCCGCGTCAGCTCCACGTCGTCGACCGCGCCCAGCGCGTGGTTGCCGGGGTAGGAGGAGCCGGCGCGGACCTCGAGGCGGGTGACGTCGCCGCCCTCCTCGTCGATGGCGACCAGGACGTCGTCGCGCTCCGCGCGCAACTGGGCGGTCAGGGCCGCGAGTTGTTCGGGAGAGGCGATGTTCCGGCCGAACAGGCCGACGGCGGCGAGCCCTTCCCCGAGGCGGCGCAGCAGCCAGTCGGGGGCGGTGGTTCCGGTGAAGCCGGGCTGGAGGACGGTGAGCGCGTCGCGTGCCAAGCCGTTCCGGTCGGAAGAGGACGCGGTCGTACCACTGGCGAGTGTCGTCATCGGGGGGCGTTATCCCTTCACGGCGCCCGCGGTCAGCCCCGCGGCCATCTTGCGCTGGACGATGAGGAAGAGCACGACGATCGGCACGGCCATCATCGTGGCGCCGGCCATCATCGGGGCGTACTCGGTGCCGTGCTTGGTGGTGAAGTTGCCGAGCCAGACGGTGGCGGTCTGGTGCTCCTGGCTCATGAGCATCAGGGCGTAGAGGTACTCGTTCCAGGCCTGGATGAACGCGTACACGGACGTGGCGACCATGCCGGGCGCGAGCAGCGGGAAGACCACCCGTATGAAGGCTCCGGTGCGCGAGCAGCCGTCGACCATGGCCGCCTCCTCCAGCTCCTTCGGGATGTTGACGATGAAGCCGCGCAGCGTCCACACCGTGAAGGGGAGGATGAAGGTCAGGTACGTGATGATCAGGCCGGTGAGCTTGTCGTACTGGTTCAGGTCGTTGAGCAGCAGGAAGACCGGGATGATCATGGCGACCAGCGGGATCATCTGGACCGCGAGGATGCCGACGATCACGATCTTGCGGCCGCGGAAGGCGAAGCGGGAGATGGCCAGCGCGGCCAGCATCCCCACCACGACGCCGATCACGACGACCGACAGGGAGACGATCAGGCTGCGGCCTACGGGGCCCCAGAAGTCCGCGATGTCCAGCGCGCGACGGAAGTTGTCGAGCGTGAGCCCCGTGGGGAACAGGCTCGGGTCCGGGTCGATGGCGTCCTTCGCCGGCTTGAACGCCGTGTTCAGCATCCAGTAGACGGGGAAGCCCGCGGTGACGAAGACGAGGAGGCCGAGGAGGTTCCAGCCGAGCTTGGACTTCCCCCGGCGGCGGCCCGCCGTGGCGAGGGTGCTCATTCGACCTCTCCGATCTGCAGCATCTGACGCATGTACACGGCGACCACGCCCAGCAGCAACAGCACGGTCAGCAGGGCGATCGCCGACCCCTGCGCGTAGTCGTTGACGACGAAGGCGCGGTCGTAGGAGTAGGTGGTGAGCAGTTGGAACTCCGCCTCCGGGTGGCCGCCCCGCATCACGAAGACCTGCGGGAAGACGCCCATGTCCCAGATGACGGAGAGCGTCGTGAGCATCACGACGATGGGCTTGAGGATCGGGAGCGTGACGTAACGGAAGACGCCCCAGGCGCCGGCGCCGTCCAGCCGGGCCGCCTCCTCCAGTTCGCTCGGCACCTGGGTCAGCCCCGCGCTGAGTGTGATGACGACGAACGGCACCGCGCCCCACACCACCAGGAGCATGATCACGGCCAGTCCCTGGGGGCCGCTGGCGAACCAGTTGTGGCCGATCATGTCGACGCCCGGCAGCTTGCTCAGCAGTGCGTTGAAGACGCCGTAGTCGGAGTCGAAGAGCCACTTGAAGACGGTGGTGGCCACGATGATGGGCATGCCCCAGCTGGCCACCAGCGCGATGTTGATCAGCGTCTTCACCCAGCCCGAGACGCGCTGGAGGAGCAGCGCGATCAGCATGCCGATGACCATGGTGAAGACGACGGACCCGACGGCGAAGACGATGGTGCGGACGACGACCGTCCAGAACTCGCTGTCGCCCAGCACCTTGCCGAAGTTGTCGAAACCGACCGACTCGGCCGGCTGGAAGCCCCACAGCTGGGACTGTCCGAACTTCTGGAAGGAGAGGGTGACCAGGCGGACCAACGGATAGCCCATGACCAGCGCGAGGATCAGCAGACAGGGCGCGAGCAGGGCCCAGGGGACCGCCGCTCCGCCCGAGGTCCGCCTTCTGCGTGGCGCCTTGGGGACGGCCGGTGGCGGTGCCTGCCGCGGCGGCGGCACCTTGGCGGGGGTGGTCGTGTCTGCGGCACTCATCGCGCGCTCCTCAGCGGTCCCTCAGGTCGTACGTGGTCGAAGCCCCGCACGGGGTCGTACGCGGGGCAGGCCCCACACGGTCGAACACAGGCGAAACACGCCCGGGCCGTACGCGGCCGGCGCCCCGCACGGTCGTACGCGGCCCGGCTCCGCACGGTCTGCACGGGGGCGGACCCTCGCGATCGCGCGCGGGGCGGACCCTCGCGGTCGTACAGGGCCCAAAACCCGGCGCGGCCGTATCCGGGCGAAAGCCACCCAGATCACACACGGCCCGAGCCCCACACGGTGGTACACGGTCCGAACCCCGCACGATCGTGCGCGGTTCGGGCCCCGCGCGGGTCGTGCACGGGGGCGGACCCCCGCGGTCGCACACGGGCCGAGCCCGCACAGGTCATGCACAGGGGCGGGCCCCCGCGGTCGTACGCGGGGCGCTCGCCGGGGCGGGCCCTCTCGGTCGTGCGCGAGGCGGCCCGGCCGGTCCTGGCCCGCCCTGCCCCGTCCTGCTCGGTCCTGCTCGGTCCTGCTGGGTCCTGCTGGGTCCGAGTCCGGTGCGGGTCGGGCGGGGTCCGAGTCCGGTGCGGGTCGGGCGGGGTCCGAACCTGGTGCGGCCGGTTCCGGTCGGGGGCCGCCCGGGTCGTAGTCCGGCCGGACCCACCCGGTCGTACGCGGCCCGGGCCCTCCCGGTCGTACGCGGCCCGGCCTCGCACGGTTGTACGCGGCCGGGGCCCCGCGCGGTCGTACGGCGCCGGGTCCCGCATGGTCGTGCGGGAAGCGGTAGGAACCCGGGCCCGAAGAGGACCCCGGCGGGCGCGCCCGGGAACATCCCGGGGATCGCCCCGGACGTACTCGGACGTACCCCCGGAGGCACACCCCGGACGGACCCGGGTCAGACCCCGGGCGGACCCTGGACGCACCCCGGGTGTAGCCCCGGACGTGCCCCGGGGGCCCACCACGCCCCGCGCTCATGTCACTTGGTGTTGATGACCTTGTCGATCGCGGCGTCCGCATCCTTCGCGGCGGCCTCGACCGACTTCTTGCCGGTGCCGATGTTCTGCAGCATGGTCTGCAGGACCTGGGCCTTCTCGACCTGGCCCCAGCCGGGAGCCATCGGCACGAACCAGTTGGACTCGGCCGCGGTGGCCGGAACCACCGTCGCCGGGTCGTTCTTGAGGGTGGCGAGGTCGGTCTTGTTGTTGGGCAGGTTGCCCTTGGCCATCAGACCCTTCTGACCGGCGGAGCCCGTGAAGGCGTTGATCCACTCGGCGGCGAGCGCCTGCGCCTTGGACTTCACCGGGACGGCGAGGTCGGAACCACCGAGGAAGACGGGGAGGTTCTTGCCGGACGGGCCGGGCATCACGAAGTTCTCGAGGTTGCCCTTGAGCTTGCCGGTCTTGTCGTTCTTCGGGTCCTCGGAGGTCGCACCCTCCCACGCGGCGCCGAAGATCATGGCGGACTTGCCCTGGCCGTAGACGATGTAACGGTCGGACTCGTCCTTGGTCTTGTCGCCGTGCATGTACTTGTCGACGATGGTCTTCCAGTCGTTGAGTCCCTTGATGGACTCCGGAGACGACAGGCTGGCCTTCCACTGGCCGCCGTCCTCCTTGGCGATGGAGCCGCCGGCGTCGTAGACGAAGGACATCGCGGCGTACCAGTCACGCGTCGGCTGGTACCAGGCGCTGAACTTGCTCCCCTCCTTCTTCTGGATCTTGTCCAGGTCGGAGATGAGCTCCGTGTACGTCTTCGGCGGCGTCTTGACACCGACCGAAGCCGCCACGTCCTTGCGCCAGTTGCCGACGCGGCCACCGGCGTAGTACGGCACGCCGTAGGTCTTGCCGTCGTAGGTGACGGAGGCCTTCAGGCCGTCCAGCCACGCGGCCGAGTTGTCGAGCTTCGACGCGTCGATGGGGGCGAAGGCGCCCTTGACCATGTAGCCGAGCATCTCGGTGTTGCCCATCTCGACCACGTCGGGCGCCTTGTCGGTGGCGAGGACCGCGTCGAGCTTGGTGTTCTTGTCCGGCCAGCCGTAGTACTCGTGGTTGATCTTGACGCCCGGGTGCGCCTTCTGCACCGCCGCGTCGGCGGCCTTCACCAGCTCGGGCCAGTTGTTCTGCGCGTCCACCGTGAGCCAGACGGTCAGTGCTTTCGCGTCCGCGCCCTTGTCCGACCCCCCGGACTTGTTGTCGCTGCTCCCGCACGCCGCGATGGAGACCATCATGCCCGCGATACCGATCGCGGCTGCCAGCTTCCGCTTCACGCCACCCTCCTCAGGGATGCCATAAACCCCCCTGCCCACCGCGGTGACACATGCCGAAGCGCTGCCGAGTACTGCCCGTGGGACTGGGACTGGACCAATGGTGTAGACCAGTACGGGGAGCTTGGCCTAGACCTAGAGGGGTGTCAAGGGTGTGTAAGCCCGACTGGTCGTCCGTTATGGGACCTACATATGCAAGGACCTTTAAGTAGGTAAGTGGCATAAACGGCGGGGCCGTTCACCGGCCTCTCGCGCCTCCCGATCGCCCCGAGTCCACACTATGGACTAGACCAACGGGTACGCCGACGGTATATAGAGGGGATCACGGAGCGTGCGGGGGGACACTCGCACACGAAGCCGTGCCACGATGTGAGCCGTGACCGACGGGATGTCGGTCGCTTCGGCACCCGGAGCCGGGAAGGCAGAGCATGAGCACCGACGTCAGCAGTGCGGAGAACGAGGGTGGGGCCCCCATCCGTACCGCGCGCGTGCCCAAGTACTACCGCCTCAAGAAGCATCTGCTCGACATGACGGAGACACTGCCGCCCGGCACGCCCGTACCGCCCGAGCGCACCCTCGCCGCCGAGTTCGACACCTCGCGCACGACCGTGCGCCAGGCCCTCCAGGAACTGGTCGTCGAGGGCCGCCTCGAACGTATCCAGGGCAAGGGCACGTTCGTCGCGAAGCCCAAGGTCTCCCAGGCGCTCCAGCTCACCTCGTACACCGAGGACATGCGCGCCCAGGGCCTTGAACCCACCTCGCAGCTCCTGGACATCGGCTACATCACCGCCGACGACACCCTCGCCGAGCTGCTCGACATCTCGGCCGGCGGCCGGGTGCTGCGCATCGAGCGGCTGCGCCTCGCGAGCGGCGAGCCGATGGCCATCGAGACGACCCACCTCTCCGCGAAGCGCTTCCCCGCCCTGCGCCGCAGCCTGGTGAAGTACACGTCCCTCTACACCGCGCTCGCCGAGGTGTACGACGTCCATCTCGCCGAGGCCGAGGAGACCATCGAGACCTCGCTGGCCACCCCGCGTGAGGCCGGCCTGCTCGGCACCGATGTCGGTCTGCCCATGCTGATGCTCTCCCGGCACTCGCTGGACCGGCAGGGCGAGCCGGTGGAGTGGGTGCGGTCGGTGTACCGGGGCGACCGGTACAAGTTCGTGGCACGGCTCAAGCGCCCGCAGGAGTAGCGCACCTGCCACGTTGCCCGGACCGAGATACGGACGAGGGCTTCCGCTTGGCTGACACCGTCGCCTAGATTGCCTGCGCATTGCACAGGTGAACAGCGAGGGGACGGAGTCGCCGTATGTCAGACGTGTCCGACGTGCCAGACGCGCCGAAGGTCGAACCGCCGGTGGTGACACCGGTCCGGGTGGTCATCGCCCTGTGCCTGATCGCCCCGTTCGTGGCGATGCTGTGGGTCGGCTCCTACGCCAAGACCGACCCGGCGTTCATCGGCATCCCGTTCTTCTACTGGTACCAGATGCTGTGGGTGCTCGTGTCCACGGCGCTCACCGTGACCGCGTACCAGCTGTGGCAGCGTGACCAGCGCGCCCGCGCGTCCCAGGGCGGGGGTGCGGCGAAGTGAAGGACGGCGTGAACGGCGTCGCGCTCGGCGTCTTCATCTTCTTCTTCCTGGCCGTCACGGTCATGGGATTCCTGGCCGCGCGCTGGCGCAGGGCGGCCGACGAGCAGAGCCTCGACGAATGGGGCCTGGGCGGACGGTCGTTCGGCACCTGGGTCACCTGGTTCCTGCTCGGCGGCGACCTCTACACGGCGTACACCTTCGTCGCCGTACCGGCGGCGATCTACGCGGCGGGCGCGGCCGGCTTCTTCGCCGTGCCGTACACGATCCTCGTCTACCCGCTGATCTTCACGTTCCTCCCCCGCCTGTGGTCGGTCTCCCACAAGCACGGGTACGTGACGACCTCGGACTTCGTGCGCGGGCGCTTCGGTTCGAAGGGTCTGTCCCTCGCCGTGGCCGTGACCGGCATCCTCGCGACCATGCCGTACATCGCGCTCCAGCTGGTCGGCATCCAGGCCGTCCTGGACGTGATGGGCGTGGGCGGCGGCGAGAACACGAACTGGTTCGTGAAGGACCTTCCGCTCCTCATCGCGTTCGGCGTGCTGGCCGCGTACACCTACTCCTCGGGACTGCGGGCCCCCGCCCTGATCGCGTTCGTGAAGGACACCCTGATCTACATCGTGATCGCGGTGGCCATCATCTACATCCCGATCAAGCTGGGCGGGTTCGACGAGATCTTCAAGGCGGCGAGCGACAAGTACACGGCGGCGGGGGCGGGCGGGCTCGTGCCCGCCCAAGCGGGCCAGTGGACGTACGCCACGCTCGCGCTCGGATCGGCGCTCGCGCTGTTCATGTACCCGCACTCGATCACGGCGACGCTCTCCAGCCGCAGCCGTGAGGTGATCCGCCGCAACACCACGATCCTTCCTCTCTACTCCCTGATGCTGGGGCTGCTCGCCCTGCTCGGGTTCATGGCGATCGCGGCCGGGGTCAAGGTCACCAACGGCCAGCTCGCCATCCCCCAGCTCTTCGAGAACATGTTCCCGGACTGGTTCGCGGGGGTGGCCTTCGCGGCGATCGGTATCGGAGCGCTCGTACCGGCGGCCATCATGTCCATCGCGGCCGCGAACCTCTTCACCCGCAACATCTACAAGGACTTCATCAGGCCGGACGCCACCCCGCAGCAGGAGACCAGGGTCTCCAAGCTGGTGTCGCTCCTTGTGAAGGTGGGCGCGCTGGTCTTCGTCCTGACGATGGACAAGACGGTCGCGATCAACTTCCAGCTCCTGGGCGGCATCTGGATCCTCCAGACCTTCCCGGCGCTGGTCGGTGGCCTGTTCACCCGCTGGTTCCACCGCTGGGCGCTGCTCGGGGGCTGGGCGGTGGGCATGCTGTACGGCACGATCGCCGCGTACGGGGTCGCCTCTCCCACCCAGAAGCACTTCGGCGGCAGCTCGAAGGAGATCCCGGGCATCGGGGAGATCGGCTACCTCGGTCTGACGGCCTTCGTCCTGAACGTCGTGGTCAGCGTCGTCCTCACCTTCGCCCTCCGCGCCTTCAACGCGCCGGATGGCGTCGACGAGACGTCTCCGCAGGACTACACGGCGGACGCGGGCGACCCGGGCGTCGAGACGGAACTCCCGCCGGCCACGGCCGATTCCACCCACTGAGCCCGGGGGCTGCGCCCCCGGACCCCCGGGTGGGTACGTCGGCTGCGGGGCGGTGGGGGCTGGTCGCGCAGTTCCCCGCGCCCCTAAAAGCCTGGGGCGCGGGGCTGTGTATATATGCGGCTCCGCCGCGGGGCGCGCCAAGCCCCCACCCACCCGCAGCCGAAGAACCGCGCCAACAACCCCCACGGGCCGTCGGACAAAAATCCGGCGGCCCGTTCCGCGCCCTGTTGCACACTCACCGGCATGGACATCCGCATCAGAGACGCCCGCCCCCACGAATACGACCGCATCGGCGAGATCACCGCGCAGGCCTACCTCGGCGACGGCCTGCTCGACTTCGGGGAGAGCGACGAGTACCTCGGCGAACTGCGGGACGTGGCGAAACGAGCCACCGCCGCGGAGGTCCTCGTCGCCGTGGACCACGACCACGTCCTCGGCGCCGTGACCTTCGTACCGCGCGGCGGCCCCATGGCCGACATAGCCCGCTCCGGCGAAGCCGAGATCCGTATGCTCGCCGTCGCACGCGAGTCCCGCGGCCGAGGCGTCGGCGAGACCCTCGTCCGCGCCTGCGTCGAACACGCACGCGCCACCGCCGGCTGCGTACGCGTCGTGCTCTCCACCCAGCGCACCATGCACGCCGCCCACCGCATCTACGAACGCCTCGGCTTCACCCGCACCCCCGACCGTGACTGGAACCCGCTCCCGGAGCTCGACGACATCACTCTCCTCACCTACGAGTTGACACTCTGACACCGGCACGACACAACATCTGGTGGTGTCACCGCAGCCCGGCACAAGATGTATGCTCATGCTCGCTGTCGCCGCAGGGGAATCCGGTGCAAATCCGGAACTGTCCCGCAACGGTGTACTTGTACGTGTTCGCACACCCGCGCCCATGTACTCGCGTCAGTCCGAGGACCTGCCGACAGCGCGCCCGGCCATCCGGCCCGGGTGCATGACGTCCGGGCCTCGCGGAATGGGCCGGTGGACGCGACGCCGTGTGCGCTCGTGAGCTGCCCTGCCCTCCGCCAGGCCCCGTGCCGAGCGAGGGAGAGCCCCAAGTGACCATCGCGCCAGCCGACCCGGCTTCAGCTACCGCTTTCGTACAGCAGGAGCGGAAGCAGGTCTTGGTGGAGACGGACGGTCCCGGTACCACGCTGCTGCGTACCCTGACCGACCTCACCGCCGACCTCCCCGACGCCGACCCCGGCCGGGTCGCCGCCGCCGCGCTGCGCGGCCGGTCCGCGCACGCGGACGACACGGAGCTGCGCGAACTGGCCACCGAGGCGGCCGCTGGCCTCATCTCCGAGGACCCCGTCTACTCCCGGCTGGCGGCCAGGCTGCTGACGATCAGCATCGCGGCGGAGGCCGCCTCGCAGGGCGTCACGTCCTTCTCCGGGTCGATCGCCGCGGGTCACCGCGAGGGCCTGATCGCCGACCGCACGGCGGAGTTCGTCCGGCTCCACACGGCCCGGCTGGACGCGCTGATCGACACCGACGGCGACGACCGCTTCGGCTACTTCGGCCTGCGCACCCTGCACAGCCGCTATCTGCTGCGGCACCCGATCACCCGCAAGGTCATCGAGACGCCCCAGCACTTCATGCTGCGCGTGGCGTCGGGCCTGGCCGAGGACGACACGCACCGGGCCCTGGACGAGGTCGCGGCGCTCTACGGGCTCATGAGCCGCCTCGACTACCTTCCCTCCTCCCCCACGCTGTTCAACTCCGGTACGCGGCACCCGCAGATGTCGTCCTGCTACCTCCTCGACTCCCCGCTGGACGAGCTGGACTCCATCTACGACCGCTACCACCAGGTGGCCCGCCTCTCGAAGCACGCGGGTGGCATCGGTCTCTCGTACTCCCGGATCCGTTCGCGCGGTTCGCTGATCCGCGGTACGAACGGGCACTCCAACGGGATCGTCCCGTTCCTGAAGACCCTCGACGCCTCGGTCGCCGCGGTGAACCAGGGCGGCCGGCGCAAGGGCGCGGCCGCGGTCTACCTGGAGACCTGGCACTCCGACATCGAGGAGTTCCTGGAGCTGCGCGACAACACCGGTGAGGACGCCCGCCGTACGCACAACCTGAACCTCGCGCACTGGATCCCGGACGAGTTCATGCGCCGGGTCGACACCGACGGGCAGTGGTCCCTCTTCTCGCCCTCCGACGTGCCCGAGCTGGTCGACCTGTGGGGCGACGAGTTCGACGCGGCGTACCGCAGGGCGGAGGCGGCCGGCCTCGCCAAGAAGACCATCCCGGCCCGTGACCTCTACGGCCGCATGATGCGTACCCTCGCGCAGACCGGCAACGGCTGGATGACCTTCAAGGACGCCGCCAACCGCACCGCCAACCAGACGGCGGAGCCGGGCCACACCGTCCACTCCTCGAACCTCTGCACCGAGATCCTGGAGGTCACGGACGACGGGGAGACGGCGGTCTGCAACCTCGGCTCGGTCAACCTCGGCGCCTTCGTGGTCGACGGGGACATCGACTGGGAGCGGCTGGACGAGACGGTCCGCACCGCCGTCACCTTCCTCGACCGTGTCGTCGACATCAACTTCTACCCGACCGAGCAGGCCGGCCGGTCGAACGCGAAGTGGCGGCCCGTCGGCCTCGGCGCGATGGGCCTGCAGGACGTCTTCTTCAAGCTGCGCGTCCCCTTCGACTCCCCGCAGGCCAAGGCCCTCTCCACCCGCATCGCCGAGCGGATCATGCTCGCCGCGTACGAGGCCTCGGCCGACCTCGCGGAGCGCAGCGGCCCGCTCCCGGCCTGGGAGAAGACCCGTACGGCCCGTGGCGTCCTGCACCACGACCACTACGGCGTGGAGCTGACCTGGCCGGAGCGCTGGGCGGCCCTGCGGGAACGTATCGCCGCGGTCGGCATGCGCAACTCCCTCCTCCTCGCCATCGCGCCCACCGCCACCATCGCGTCCATCGCGGGCGTGTACGAGTGCATCGAGCCCCAGGTGTCCAACCTGTTCAAGCGCGAGACGCTCTCCGGTGAGTTCCTCCAGGTCAACTCCTACCTGGTGGACGAGCTGAAGAAGCTCGGCGTGTGGGACGCGCAGACCCGCGAGGCGCTGCGCGAGTCCAACGGTTCGGTGCAGGGCTTCACCTGGGTGCCGCAGGACGTCCGCGACCTGTACCGCACGGCCTGGGAGATCCCGCAGCGCGGCCTGATCGACATGGCCGCCGCCCGCACCCCGTTCCTGGACCAGGCGCAGTCCCTGAACCTCTTCCTGGAGACGCCGACCATCGGCAAGCTCTCCTCGATGTACGCGTACGCCTGGAAGTCGGGCCTGAAGACGACGTACTACCTGCGCTCCCGCCCGGCGACCCGTATCGCGCGCGCCGCCCAGGCGCAGGCCCAGCCCGAGAAGACCATCCCCGTGCAGGCGATCCCCGACGAGGACGCCGTCGCCTGCTCCCTTGAGAACCCCGAGTCCTGCGAGGCCTGCCAGTAATGAGCTCCACCGAAAAGAACCTGCTCGACCCGGGCTTCGAACTCACGCTCCGCCCCATGCGCTACCCCGACTTCTACGAGCGCTACCGGGACGCCATCAAGAACACCTGGACCGTGGAGGAGGTCGACCTCCACTCGGACGTGGCCGACCTCGCGAAGCTCTCGCAGGGCGAGCAGCACATGATCGGCCGGCTGGTCGCGTTCTTCGCGACGGGCGACTCGATCGTGTCGAACAACCTCGTGCTGACCCTCTACAAGCACATCAACTCCCCCGAGGCGCGCCTGTATCTCTCCAGGCAGCTGTTCGAGGAAGCGGTCCACGTCCAGTTCTATCTGACCCTGCTGGACACCTACCTCCCCGACCCGGAGGACCGCGCCGCCGCCTTCGACGCCGTCGAGAGCATCCCCTCGATCCGCGAGAAGGCCGAGTTCTGCTTCAAGTGGATGGACTCGGTGGAGAAGCTGGACCGCCTGGAGACCAAGGCGGACCGGCGTCGCTTCCTGCTGAACCTCATCTGTTTCGCCGCGTGCATCGAGGGCCTCTTCTTCTACGGCGCCTTCGCGTACGTCTACTGGTTCCGCAGCCGGGGTCTGCTGCACGGTCTCGCCACCGGCACCAACTGGGTGTTCCGCGACGAGACGATGCACATGTCCTTCGCCTTCGAGGTGGTGGACACCGTGCGCAAGGAGGAGCCGGAGCTCTTCGACGACCAGCTCCAGCAGCAGGTCACCGACATGCTGAGGGAGGCCGTCGAGGCCGAGCTGCAGTTCGCGCGCGACCTGTGCGGTGAGGGTCTGCCGGGCATGAACACCGACTCGATGCGCCAGTACCTGGAGTGCGTGGCCGACCAGCGTCTCCAGCGTCTCGGCTTCGCCCCGGTGTACGGATCCGAGAACCCCTTCTCCTTCATGGAGCTCCAGGGCGTCCAGGAGCTGACCAACTTCTTCGAGCGCCGCCCCTCGGCGTACCAGGTGGCGGTGGAGGGCTCGGTCGGCTTCGACGAGGACTTCTGACCGACGAGCACTTCTGACGGACGAGAACTTCCGGCGGTACGAGGACTTCTGACGGTACGACACCGGTGATGCCGGGCCGCATGTCGCGGCCCGGCATCACCGCGTCTCGTCCATGGGCCGTCCATGCACCGTCCATGGACCCCCTATGGGGCGGCAAAGTTCTTCGGGCGTGGCTATCCGGGCGTCATCGGCCCCGGCTAGGTTCTGGCCGTCCTGACATGTCACGTACAGCGGCATGACAGGACGGCTAAATTGGCATGCCCATGGCACATCCGCACTTCTCTCACGCTACGCGCGTCACGGGCCTGCCACGCAACGCCGAGAACCCCCACTTCCGGCTGTGGAGCCGTGTGCGGCCCTACCCCGGCCCGCACGGCACCCGCCTCAAACCGATGGAGGCAGCACCCATGCGTGAGACACCCCCCAGCAGGCCCGCCCGGCGACTGCGAAGACTTCTGACCGCCGCCGCGCCCGCCCTCGCCCTCACGGTCGCCGGACTCATGGCGGCCCCGGCCGCGAACGCGCAGCCGGCGCCGACCACCGCCAAGCCCTCCCGGGCCGCCCAGAACGCGAAGGCCCTGACCGCCCCGGCCGCGCAGGCCGTGCACTCCACGGGCAAGGCGGGCCAGAAGGTGCCGACCACGCACCTGTGCGGCGCCCCGACGGCCGGTCACGCGGCCTGTTTCGCGCAGCGCCGCACCGACATCAAGCAGAAGCTGGCCGCCGCGATCTCGCCGAACGCCGCCGCCGCGGTGTCCGGTCTGAGCCCGGCCAACCTGCACAGCGCCTACAACCTGCCCTCCACCGGCGGCTCCGGTCTGACCGTCGCCGTGGTCGACGCGTACAACGACCCCAACGCGGAGTCGGACCTCGCGACCTACCGTTCGCAGTTCGGCCTGTCGGCCTGCACCAAGGCCAACGGCTGCTTCAAGCAGGTCAGCCAGACCGGCTCGACCAGCTCCCTGCCGACCAACGACACCGGCTGGGCGGGTGAGGAAGCGCTCGACATCGACATGGTCAGCGCGGTCTGCCCGAACTGCAACATCGTCCTCGTCGAGGCCAACTCGGCCACCGACTCCGACCTCGGCACCGCCGAGAACGAGGCCGTGACGCTGGGCGCGAAGTTCGTCTCCAACAGCTGGGGCGGCTCCGAGTCCTCCTCGCAGACCAGCGAGGACACCTCGTACTTCAAGCACCCGGGCGTCGCCATCACCGTCTCCTCCGGTGACTCCGCCTACGGCGCCGAGTACCCGGCCACGTCCCAGTACGTGACCGCCGTCGGCGGCACCGCCCTGTCCACCAGCTCCAACAGCCGCGGCTGGACCGAGTCCGTGTGGAAGACCAGCAGCACCGAGGGCACCGGCTCCGGCTGCTCCGCCTACGACGCGAAGCCGAGCTGGCAGACCGACACCGGCTGCTCCAAGCGCATGGAGGCCGACGTCTCCGCGGTCGCCGACCCCGCCACCGGCGTGGCCGTCTACGACACCTACGGCGGCTCCGGCTGGGCGGTCTACGGCGGTACGAGTGCCTCCTCGCCGATCATCGCGGGTGTGTACGCCCTCGCGGGCACCCCGGGCTCCAGCGACTACCCGGCGAAGTACCCGTACTCCCACACCTCGAACCTGTACGACGTGACCAGCGGCAACAACGGCTCCTGCTCGCCCTCGTACTTCTGCACCGCGGCCACCGGCTACGACGGCCCGACCGGCTGGGGCACCCCGAACGGCACCACCGCCTTCGCCTCGGGCACCAGCACCGGCAACACGGTGACCGTCACCAACCCGGGCAGCCAGTCCACCGCCACCGGCGGTTCGGTCAGCCTGCAGATCTCGGCGAGCGACAGCGCGGGCGCGACCCTCACCTACAGCGCGAGCGGTCTGCCGACCGGTCTTTCGATCAGCAGCTCCACCGGTCTGATCTCCGGCACCGCGAGCACGGCGGGTACCTACAGCGTCACGGTCTCCGCCTCCGACAGCACGGGCGCCTCCGGCTCCGCCTCCTTCACCTGGACCGTCAGCACCTCCGGCGGTGGCACCTGCACCTCGGCGCAGCTGCTCGGCAACCCGGGCTTCGAGTCGGGCAACACGACCTGGACCGCGAGCAGTGGCGTGATCACCAACTCCAGCAGTGAGGCCGCGCACGCCGGTTCGTACAAGGCGTGGCTGGACGGCTACGGCTCGACGCACACCGACACGCTCTCCCAGTCGGTGACGATCCCGTCCGGCTGCAAGGCCAGCTTCACCTTCTACCTGCACATCGACACCGCGGAGACCACCACGAGCAGCCAGTACGACAAGCTGACGGTCACCGCCGGATCGACCACCCTGGCGACGTACTCGAACCTCAACGCCGCCTCCGGCTACGCCCAGAAGACCTTCGACCTGTCCTCGTTCGCCGGGTCCACCGTCACCCTGAAGTTCAGCGGTGTCGAGGACTCCTCGCTCCAGACCAGCTTCGTCGTCGACGACACCGCCGTCACGACCAGCTGACCGGTGGGGCCCTGGCCGGCGTCGCGGCCAGGGCCCTGTGTCCCTGTGTGGATCCTGATGCGGGGGTGGCACGTCCAAGCGACAAGGAGGTGCCACCCCATGCGCCGTACGACCCACCATCGGATCCTCGCCCTCACGGCCCTGACGCTGTTCCTCGCGGGCTGCGGCACACAGGGCGGCGGTGACGCGGGCGGCAGCCGCACCGTTTCGCCGTCCCCCACGACGAGCCACCAGAGCTGTGACACGGCTCCCGCGGAGCTCGGCGCCGCCGACACCGGCCACACGTACTGCCTCACGGCCGGCGGCGTACTGCGCCTCACCCTGGACGGCACCACCAGTCGGCCGTGGACACCCGTCAAGGTCAGCGGCACCGGGCTAGAGGCCACCAACAGCGGCATCGTCCTCCAGCCGGGCGACGCGAACTCCGCCTTCAAGGCGGTCTCGGCGGGAACGGTCCACCTCTCCTCCTCCCGGCCGCTCTGCGCGACCGCCCCGGGCAAGGTGTCGTGCAAGGGCATTCAGGAGTGGACGGTCACGGTGCTGGTCACGAAGTCCTAGCTGACGGTCGATGCGCCGCTCGTGGGCCGTGCCGATCAGCGCGGGCAGGGCCAGGACCACGAAGAGCGCGAGGACGGTCAGGATTCCGGCGGTGGTGTCCATGAGTGTCTTCATGAACACCACTGTCGTACCGCTCGCTCCTCGGCGTCAGTGGCAGGACTGCCGTACACCCTCGATTTCCTGCCACTGACGAGGCACACTGGCGGGCATGCTGAAAAACGTGGCCGCGGTCCTGCTCGACGGTGTGCACCCCTTCGAACTCGGGGTCGTCTGCGAGGTGTTCGGCATCGACCGCAGCGACGACGGCCTGCCCGTCTACGACTTCGCGGTCGCCTCCGCCGAGGGCCCGACCCTGAGCACCCACGCGGGGTTCTCGCTGACCACGGAGCACGGCCTGGAGCGGCTGGAGAGCGCCGACCTCATCGCTCTCCCCGCCGGGAACTCCTATGTGTCCCGGTCCTATCCGCCCGAACTGCTCGACGCCCTGCACCGCGCCACGGACCGCGGCGCCCGGGTGCTCAGCGTCTGCTCCGGCGTCTTCGTGCTCGGCGCGGCCGGGCTCCTCGACGGGCGTCGCTGCGCCGTGCACTGGCACCACGCCGAGGAGCTCACCCGGCAGTACCCGAAGGCGATCGTCGAACCGGACGTGCTGTACGTGGACGAGGACCCGGTGATCACCTCGGCCGGCACCGCCGCCGGAATCGACGCCTGTCTGCACATCGTCCGCAAGGAACAGGGCCCCGAGGTCGCCAACGCCATCGCCCGCCGGATGGTGGTGCCCCCGCACCGGGACGGCGGGCAGGCCCAGTACATCGAGCGCCCGCTGCCCCGCTCCACCTGCGACACGGTAGGCGAGGTGCTGGTGTGGATGGAGCGCCACCTCGACCGGGAAGTGACCGTCGAGCAGCTCGCGGCCCGCGCCCACATGTCCCCGCGCACCTTCGCGCGCCGCTTCCAGCAGGAGACCGGCACCACCCCGTACCGCTGGATCCTGCGCCAAAGGGTGCTGCTGGCACAGGAGTTGCTGGAGGCGTCGGACGAGACGATGGACGCGATCGCGGGCCGCACCGGGTTCGGCACCGCGGCCGCGCTGCGCCACCAGTTCGTCCGGAGCCTGGGGACGACCCCGCAGGCGTACCGGCGCACGTTCAGGGGCCCGCGGGCTGCCTGAACGCGCACCGGTACGGACGCGGGGTCACCGCGGACGATGCCGCGCGCTCACCGCGGCAGCGCCCTCAGCAACAGCCGGTACGGACGCAGGGTGATGCCGACGCGGGTCGCGTCATTGGACTCGGAGACCTGCTCGAACCGCCACCGGGACGCCACCGTCGCCGTGATCAGGCTGAGCTGCGCCATCGAGAAGTGGTCGCTCGGGCACTTCCGGTTGCCCACACTGAAGGGGCTCATGGCGTGCTTCGGGACGTCCTTGGCGCGTTCCGGAAGCCAGCGGTCGGGGTCGAAATCCAGATGCCCGTCGTACGAGCGCGGATCACGCTGGATGGCGAAGGGACTGTAGACGATGTCGGCACCGGCCGGTATCCGATAGCCGCCGAGTTCGGTTTCGGTCACCGCCCGCCGGGTCAAAATCCATACGGCGGGGCGCAGCCGCATCGACTCGACAACGACATTGTTGGTGTACGGGAGCTTCCGGACGTCGTCGAATGCGACGGGCCGGTCCCCGACGACGGATTTGACCTCCTCGGCCACTCGCGCGGCGTGTTCCGGGTGTTCGGTGAGGACTTGCAGCAGCCACATGATCGTGGACGCCACGGTTTCGCTGCCGGGCGTGAGTATCGCTACGACTTGGTCGTGGATCTCCTGTTCGCCGATCGGCTCGCCGTTCTCGTCCTTCGCTTCCAGCAATGCCGTCAGCAAATCGTTCGGCTTTTGACCGGATGCGCGGCGCTCGGCGACGATCTCGTCGACGAGGAGATGTAAATCGGCCAATGCGCGGTCGAATTTGCGGTTGGCCGGAAGCGGCAGCCGATAGAGCGGGCCCGCCGGGATCACCATGCGCCGGTACATACCGCGGAACACGGTGGCGAGCGCGACGCTCAGCCGCTCGGCGCGCTCGTCCATGAACTCGCCGCGCAGCAGGCAGCGGGCCGCGATGCGCACGGCGACGCGGAACGACTCGGAGGTGCAGTCGACGGGCTCGCCCGACCCCATGCGCTCGGCGAGCGCACGCGCCTCCTCCTCCATGATCGGTCCGTACTCGGGGATGATGTCGAGCCGGAACGCGGGCTGGATGGTGCGGCGCTGGCGACGGTGCCTGGGCCCGTTCGCGGTGGCGACTCCCTCCTTGCCGAGCAGGCCTTCCAGGGACTCCCAGAGGGGTCCGTCGATCTTGAAGTCGGTGCTGAGCGCCATCGCTCCGGTGAGGGCCGGCGAGGTGAGCGCGTACACCGTCTTGGGGCCCAGCTTGAGCCGTACGACGTCGCCGTGGTCGCGGAGCCGGGCGAGGAAGCCCAGCGGGTCGCGGACCAGTTTCCAGCCGTGGCCGAGGACGGGGACGCCGCCCCCGGCCAGGGGTGGGACGGGCAGCTGCGGTGCCGCGGGTTGCGCGGGCTTCACGGACTCGACGGTCATGACTCACCTGCCGCTTCGTTGTTGACGTACGGGGGTGTGGAGCGGTCGTCCCAGCTGTCGACGGTGTACCGGCCGGACTCGTGGTGGAACCAGTACACGGAGCTGAACCAGTTCCGCATATTGCCGAGACACGCTTTCACGGCGAGGCTCAATTCCTTGCCGTGCACGGTGCCGTCCGCGAGGGTGTCGGCGAACCGGTTGAGGTCCTTTTCCGCGTCGAGGAATTCGGTGATGCATTCCTCGATCCGCCGCCGGATGTCCTGGACCGCTTCTTCGAGTGTCAGCCCCTCGTGGTGGATGAGGCTGATTCCGAGATTGTGGACCTCGTCGCCCGCGATTTCTTTCGGGAGCGAGCAGAGGTCGTTGTACCAGGCGGCGAATTCCTGGCTCAGCAGCGCCGCCCGCCGATATGCGAAGTGGTTCCGCACGGCGGTGGGAAGTTCACAGCCGGCGCTCGGCTCCAGAAGGTCGGTCCAGATCCAGTGCGCAAAGGTGAGCCGCCGTAGTTCCAGATATTCCTCGACCGTGGGCACGGTGCCGTTGACACGGTTGCGGAATTCCCGGTCGTACGCCTCGATCACCGCATGGAAATGCCGGGCGAAGCGCGCGTTCCACTTCTTGGTCAGGAACGAGTACAGGCGCACCATGCTGTCCGCGAACCCCGCGACCAGGGGATCCCGGTGGTGCAGGTGCTCCCTCGGGGAGTCGAGAGCCGCGTGCAGCTGGAACCTGAGCCTCCGCCAGGCGCCGGGCCTGCCGTGGATGACATCGCGGTCGTGCCGGTCGTCCCAGACGAAGAACCACGCGCTGTAGTCCGCTATCGCCTGCATGACCTCGTCAGGAGCGCCAATGTAGTAGCCCGCCATCAGGTCCGTATAGCAAAGGCCGTCGGCATATTCGTCGACCTTGTCCGCCGGCATGAGGCGTTTTTCCCTCAGCCACGAACGTGTGTTCTCCTGAAGCCTCGGCCAATACGGGTGCAGTTGACGGGGAAACGCGGACTCGATCACCGGGAGAGAGAGCGCCGGTGGAACCGCGACCACGGTCGGTGTCGATGAAGTGCCGTGTGAGAATGCATGCACGAACAAACCCCTCTCAGCCGCCAGTTGACGCTGCGCCCCTCCCGCTGTGCCGGGCGTGCGCCGTTGCGTATCCCCGCACTTCCTATTCAGCACCACAACTGACCGTTCTGGGAACGGATTTGCCCCACTCACTACCCCACAGTGCTGAGAATCCCCCCTTGTGTGACTGAATATGGATCACTAGAGGAGCACAAGGGATCGAACGTGCGACGCACATGCGAACGGCGCCTGGTCAGGGAGTTCCCCCTGGCCAGACGCCGCTCGGGCCGACCCGCGTGTGTGCGCGAGCCCCAACTGTCCTGCCGCGACTCAGTCGTTCGCGACGATCGGGTAGCGGGGCTCGTTCTCGGCCATCTGCCGCAGGGCTTCCTTGCGCTCGCGCTTGGAGAGCCGGTCGATGTAGAGGTAGCCGTACAGGTGGTCGGTCTCGTGCTGGAGGCAGCGCGCGAAGTAGCCCGTGCCGCGCACCTTGATCGGGTTGCCCTTCTCGTCCTGCCCGGTGACCTCCGCGTAGTCGGGGCGGGCCAGCGGCGCGTACGCGGTCGGCACGGAGAGGCAGCCCTCGTTGCTGTCGTCGAGGCGGCGCTGCTCGGCGGGCAGCTCGACGAGGACGGGGTTGCAGACGACACCGACGTGCCGCTTGCCCTCGTCGTCCTGGCAGTCGTAGACGAAGACCTTCAGGTCGACGCCGATCTGGTTGGCCGCCAGGCCCACGCCCTCGGCGGTGCGCTGGCTGGCGAACATGTCGGCGACCAGCTGGTCGAGCTCGGGCCCGAACTCGGTGACGTCCTTGCACTCCTTGTGCAGCACCGGGTTGCCGACAACCGTGATCGGCCGCGAGGTACCGCGCTCACGGTAGGCCGCCTCGCGCTCCTCACCGTCCTCGGTGTCGTTGACGAAGCCCTCGTCGTCCACGGGGAGCACTCCAGAGTGCTGCTGCTCGGTGTCCTGCTGCGCCATGACCGACGTACGCCTTCCTCGAAACCAGGGGTGTGGTGCTCATACAGGGTACGGGGGTGGCACCCCGCGAGGGCGCGGGACTGTGTTGATCTGCGGCTCCGCCGCGTGGGCGCGACAAGCCCCCACCGGCCCGCGGTGAACCCCCAGAGCTCAGCAGACCTCTTCGAGATCCCGCCAGTCAGCTCAGCAGACCTCTTCGAGATCCCGCCAGTCCCGGGAGTCCGGACTGTCCGCGACCCACCCGTCCAGCAGCCCCCTGACCAGCGGAGCCGGCGCAGCCACCCCGCACTCCCGCTCCGGCACCCACAGCTGCCCGTCGGTGCGGTGACCGAGCGGCCCCGGATGCCCGGGCTCGCTGTGGTCGTGCGGGTCGAGATGCTCACCGTCGCCCTCGTCGGACGGCATCCGCGACTCGGAACACATCCGGCACAGCAGCCGTACGGACGAGGACCAGTCCTCCGCGGCGAAGCCGGCGTCCGCCGCGAGCTGCTCCAGGGCGTCGCGGTCCTCCTCGGTGGCGGCCTCCAGGAGGACCACCCAGGTGGGCACCGGGGAGGGCGCCCACAGCTCGATCTCGTCGAAGACGGGATAGGCGTGCCCGGCGGCGGTCGTGCGCTCCCCGTGCGGGACACCGTCGTGCAGAACGACCTCGCCCCAGCGCCGCCCCGAGGACGGCAGCGGAATGGACAGGACCTCCACCCGGGCCGGATCGAGCCTGCGCCCCCACACGACCTCGGCCTCGCCCTCCGGCGACAGCCGTACGGCCGCACTGCCGAGGTCCATGCCCACCGGTTCCCCGGAGACAGCGGCCCCGCCGGGCACCCGCAGCCCGTACGCCTGCCAGGCACGGCGGGCCAGCGGCCAGTCCTGCAGGGCGGTGGCGGCGATCCCGACGTTCCACCAGTCGGGGGCGCCCGTCTCCCGGTCGAGCAGTGCGACGGCCCTGAGGCCCGCGGCCCGCGCCTGCTCCCAGTCGTGCCGGAACTTGTGCAGCAGGGCCAGGTTGAACCAGGACTCCGACAGCCAGGGCTCCAGGTCCGCGGCGCGCGTCAACAGCGCTCCCGCGTCCTCGTACCGGCCGTCGCCGATCAGCGTGAACGCACGATCGGTGGCCTGCCGCCATGAGGCGGAGGGCCGGTGCCGTCCCTTGCCGAAGATCCTCACGATTCCCGCCTGCCAGTTCCTTGCGTTTCCCGCCTGCCGGTCCCTTGAAGAGTTTCTTGAAGACAGCGCAGCCCCGGGCTGGCCGGTGCCCCCGAACACCCTCTTCCTCGCATCCAACCACGGACCGTTGGACGGGCGCTCATTACCCATGGGTTACCCAGCCTGGGGCAGGGTAAGGGTGCCCCGCAACAGGACCCTGGCCAGCGACTCCACTACCTCGGGCTGATAGTCGCGGGCGGTGGCCAGGCGCAGCTTCTCCAGGGCGGTGAGGGGCCCTCCCGGGCCTGCTTCCCTGGCCATCTCCTCGTACGCGTTGACGGCCCGCACGATCCGTGCCGTGACCGGCTGCTCCCGGTACGGATCGGCCTGCCGCTCCACGACCACGGCGACCTCGGCGTCCACGCCGGTCTGGCGTACGACGGCGCCGCCGAGGAGGGCGATGCGCCGCTGCTCGTCGGCGGAGAGCACGGAGGTGGCGCCGGCCGGCACCGGGTCGACGAGGCTGAGCTGTCCGATGTCGTGCATGAGCGCCGCGTACTCCAGGACGGTCAGATCGGGCTCGGACAGGCCCAGCTCACGGCCGACGGCCCGGCTGAGCGCGGCGACCCGCCGGGCGTGCCCGGTGGGGGTGTACCCGGCGATCTCGGTCGCCCGCGCGAGTGAGGCGATCGTCTGCCGGTAGGTGACGCGCACGGCGGCGTACCGCCGGACGGAGAGCTGGGTGAGCAGCAGGGGCAGTGAGAACACGGGCAGCGCCCACAGCCCGACGACCGCCACCGCGAGCGACATCACGGCCCCGGTCGCGCAGACCGCCGACCCGATGCCGAGCGTGGCCCGCAGCTCGTCCCGCAGCAGCGGTCCGAAGGGCCAGCGGGTCCGGGCGTGCGCCATCGCCGCCGCGAGCACGGCGTCGCACAGCGCGGTGAGCACCAGCAGGGAGACCAGCAGCAGGGCGTACGAGGGGCCGCCCCAGCCCATCAACCGTCCCTGGTTGTAGAGGGGTTGGAAGCAGACGGCGGCGAAGGCGACGGTGAGGACGCGCCGGGTGAGGTGGTCGGCGGTGGGCCCGCGGCCCTGGGCGACGTGCGGTACGCAGCCGATGAGGGCCGCGGCCACGACGACGGCGACGATCTCGAGGACGCCGTGGTCGGTGCGGTGTCCGGCGTTCTCGCCGAGCAGCGCGTACGCGAGGGCTCCGGCGGCGGCGAGGGGTGCCGACTCCCGCTCCTCGGCCCCGCTCCAGCGGGTCAGCTCCCCCACGGCGATGAGGATTCCGAAGGCGAGCGCGACACCTCGTTCGTCGAGACCGTGCCAGAAGACGACGGCCAGCGAGACAACCGCGAGGAGCAGGGCGACCGCGTGAACGAGGGTGAGGGTGACCGGGGCTCGCCCGACGATCCCGTACCCGGGAATCTCCACCCCGAGGGCACTCATGACCGCCCCCGCCCGACGACGCCGCTCGCCGGAGGATCGACACCGTCCGGGTCCCGGCCCACACCGGTGGACGGCCCGTCGGCGGCCACCGAGCAGCCGTCCGTACTCGCCGAGAACCCGCTTTTGTTTGTCGGGTTCCCCTCTGTCCGACCGGAAACGGGTGATGGGGGTCCCCCCTGTTCGAGCGAAGTCGAGAACTCGGGGGAGGGCGGGTAAACCCCTGCGGTGACCGCAGGATGCCACCCGTGTCGGTTCAGCGCTCGCACCAGGGCCCGTACCATCCCCGGATCGAACTGCGCCCCCGCACACCGTTCCAGTTCCTCCAGCGCCACCGGCACCGGCCGGGCCCGCCGGTAGGACCGGGTCGACGTCATCGCGTCGAACGCGTCGGCGACGGCCACCACGCGCGCGAACTCCGGGATCTGGCGTCCCACCAGCCCGTACGGGTACCCGCTCCCGTCGATCCGCTCATGGTGGTGCAGGATCGCCGACCGCGCCTCCCCGAGGAAGCCGATGCCGCGCACCATCTCGTGCCCGTACTCGGGATGCAGCTCGATGATCCGCCGTTCCTCCGGCGTCAGCGGCCCGT
The DNA here is from genome assembly GCF_001514115.1 of Streptomyces olivochromogenes. Classification (GTDB taxonomy): domain Bacteria; phylum Actinomycetota; class Actinomycetes; order Streptomycetales; family Streptomycetaceae; genus Streptomyces; species Streptomyces olivochromogenes. The sequence goes on along the minus strand of NZ_KQ948455.1, from coordinate 339,945 downwards.
CCTTGCGCAGGAGCCGCGTGGGCACGCCCAGTTTCCCCACGTCGTGCAGGATCCCGGCGAAGCGCAGTACTTCGACGCGCTCGTCGTCCATGCCCAGCTCACGGGCGATCATCATGGACGCCTGCCCGACCCGCTCACTGTGCCCGCGCGTGTACCCGTCCTTGATGTCGACGGCCTGCACGAGGGCCCGGATGGTGGCCTGGTGGGCGGCCCGCTCCCGGTGGTACTGGGCGAACGCCCAGCAGGACACGTACATCGGCAGCAGGACGAGCAACGCGGCGACGGGACCGTACGGACTGCGCCACAGCACCGCCATCATCAGCCCGGCGAGCCCGTGCACGGCGACGGAGGCGAGGGAGCGCGAGAAGAGCCCGCGCCAGGCACCCCGCACCGGTACCCGCTCGGCGAGCGCCAGGATCCCGCCGTCGAGCGCGGTCAGCACCACGCAGAAGGTGAGCACCGCCGCCCCGGCGGGCACGAGCGCGTACGGGAAGTGGGGCAGGGCGACCGCGTCCCGGCCGCCCAGCGCCCAGTGCACCCGGGACGCCGCCCAGACCGCGACGGCGAGCTGGGCCGCGCGCCAGACCCGGCGCAGCCACCGCGGCCGCTGCTCCACACGCGCGAGCAGCGCGCCCGGCAGCGCCACGAGCGCGGCGGCGGACGGCGGCAGCAGAAAGGCCCCGGCGAGCAGCACGGGCAGGAAGGTGCCCAGCCCTCTGGGGGCGCCACGCTCGGCGACGCGGGCGGCGGCACCCCTGGGGCTGTGCGGGAAGGGGATCCGCTCGCAGCCGGCGTACAGCGCGGCGAGTACGGCGACGATCCACCAGGGTGCGTGAAGGTCGGGCAGCGGAGCCAGGCAGGCCGCTGCGGCCAGGACGACACAGACGACGTAGACACGGGCCCACGTCGGAATCGACCCCATCGCCTCGTTCCCTCCCCCGGACGTCCCCTGCCCCGGTCAGGCTCCGGAGCCTAGGGCGGTGGGAACGGTACGGGGGCGGCAATGGCCGAATCCGCGGGCTCGGAGCCCGCGGATTAGCACGTTCGGGTGATAACCGGACGATCTCCCCGGGGAGTTCAGGACTCCTGGGGCGTCGCGGTGACGTCGTGCTCGGGCACGGTCTGACCGGAGCGGATCAGGTCGATGCGGCCCATGACCTTGGCACGCAGATCGGTCGGCACGTCGTCCGAACCGCAGCACCGCTTGACCAGCTTCTTCACGGCCTGCTCGAGTCCGTACTTCTCGAGACACGGGGAGCACTCCTCGAAGTGCACCTCGAACTTGGTGCAGTCCGAGTCCGGCATCTCGTGGTCGAGGAACTCGTACAGGTGGTCGAGTACCTCACTGCAATCCGTCTCGTGCGGCTCTCCGCAGCTCATGAGCCCGAGCCTTTCGCTTCGTTCGACTCTCCGGCGCCGGCCGGGACCAGCCCGCGGTCACGGGCGTAGTCCTCGAGCATGCCGCGCAGTTGGCGACGGCCCCGGTGCAGCCGGGACATCACCGTACCGATGGGTGTCCCCATGATGTCCGCGATCTCCTTGTACGCAAAGCCTTCTACATCAGCGAGATAGACCGCGATGCGGAATTCCTCGGGGATCGCCTGCAGCGCAGCCTTGACGTCCGAGTCGGGCAGGTGGTCGAGCGCCTGCGACTCCGCGGAGCGCAGACCGGTCGACATGTGCGACTCGGCACGCGCGAGCTGCCAGTCCTCGATCTCCTCGGCCGCACTGCGCTGGGGTTCGCGCTGCTTCTTGCGGTACGAGTTGATGAAGGTGTTGGTGAGAATGCGATACAGCCAAGCCTTCAGGTTGGTGCCCTCGCGGAACTGGTGGAAGGACGCGTACGCCTTCGCGTACGTCTCCTGCACCAGGTCCTCGGCGTCGGCCGGGTTGCGCGTCATGCGCAGGGCGGCCGAGTACATCTGGTCGAGGAATTCGAGCGCGTCCCGCTCGAAGCGCGCGGTGCGCTCGGCGGACGACTCCGTGCTCGTGCCCTGGCCCTCGGGCTGCTCCGCCTGGCCGTGATCGGTCCCTGCGTCGGTCCCAGTGACCGGACCCACCTCCTCCAGCGACGTGGCAGGACCGAAACCGGTCCCACTCGAATCGGAGGATAGACGAACATCCACACCCGCCGCCGCTCGAACGGGGGCGGTCTTCGCCGCGTGCAGCACCGTCCAGTCCAGCTCAGGGCTACTGCTGCGGTTCGGGCAGATGGTCGAACCCATGCGGCGGACTTCCTCTCGTTCGAACGGTTCAGCACGCTCCGTGCTGTCTGCTCGGCACAACAGTGGTCCGCCGCCCGACATTCCCGTGCGTCACCCGAGTGACGCGATCCACCTCACAACGCCGTCGGTGATGATCTCCAGGGCCGCGTCCTGGTCGATCGGCGCCCGTTTCGGCACGGCGAAGCCATGATCGCCGTAGGGCACCTCGATCAGATCGTGCGAGCCCTTCGGGAACTCCGCCGGCTTGCCGAACGGGTCGTTGCCACCCTGGACGACGAGGGTGGGCACCCCGGCGCCGAGGAGTTCGTCGGCGCGGGACTTCTCGGGCTTGCCGGGCGGGTGCAGCGGGAAGCTGAGGGCGAGGACGGCGGTGGCGCCGAGTTCGGTCGCCGTACGGCAGGCGACGCGGGCTCCGGCGCTGCGCCCGCCCGCGACCACCGGCAGTCCGGGTTTCGCGACCGTGGGCCACAGGCCCCGCCATCCCACATCCAGGGTCTTCGGCGCGGGCGCCACCTTCTTCCCGGCCACCCGCCAGGGCTGCTCGACGAGCGCGACGCTCACGCCGTGCCCGGGCAGCACCGCGGCCAGCGCCTGGAGATCGCGCGCCTCGATACCGCCGCCCGCGCCGTGACTCACAGCGAGCACGAGGCGTGGCTTCTTGGCCCGGTGCCAGGTGACGCGAGCTGTACCGGCGTCCGTCTCGACCGTCTCGACCGTCTCGATCCCGTCCATGATCTCCGTCACGTCACCTTTCCATGATCGCCGTCACGGCTGGCATCCATGACCTCCGTCACGGCAGGCATCCATGACCTCCGTCACGTCAGGCATCCATGACCTCCGTCACGTCAGAAGAGTGTGCCCTCTTCGGGGCCCTCCAGCTCCTTCAGCAGCTCCGGCCCGTTGTTGCGGACGTTGCTGACGGCCGTGGAGACGGGATAGGCGCGCATCAGCCCGGCGGGCGGCGGCGCGAGCAGTTCGCGCAGGCCGTCGACGTCCGTACGGGCCGGGTCGAGCCAGGCGTCCCAGCGGTCCGGGGTGAGCATCAGGGGCATCCGGGGGTGGATGTCGGCGAGGGCGTACGGCCCCGCGGCGGGGGCGACCGCGAGCGGCGAGGTCTCCGCCTCGGTCGTGATCACCGAGCACGTCGCCCACCAGGCCCGGGGGTGGTCGTCGGGGAGCGTCCGGTCGCGCCAGAACTCGTACAGCCCTGCCATCGCGAAGACCGAGCCGTCCGCGGGGAGCACGAAGTATGGCTGCTTGCGCGGCCGCTTCTTCTTGCCCTCGACCTCGAGATCGCGCTCGGCGGACGCGGTGACCCACTCGTAGTAGCCGTCGGCGGGGACGATGCAACGCCGGGTGGCGAAGGCACGGCGGTACGAGGGCTTCTCGTGCACGGTCTCCGCGCGGGCGTTGATCATCCGGGCGCCGCCCTCGGGCGTCTTGGCCCAGGACGGGACGAGCCCCCACTTGAGCCTGCGCAGCTGGCGAACCGGCTTCGGGCTCTGCGCGTCCTTAAGGGGGCGGTCGAGGACGGCATAGACGTCCTTGGTCGGAGCCACGTTGTAGTCGGGGTCCAAGGTCTCCTCGGGCTCCCACTTCTCGACCTCAAAGATTCCTGCGAGATCCTCGGGCCTACGACTCGCTGCATACCGTCCGCACATACGTGCCACACTGCCAGATTCCGCGACACCTGAGGGAGCCACCGCAGACAATGGACAGCACCGCATCCACCTCGCTGGCCTCGCTCTGGGACCAGGTCTCCGGCACCCAGCCGGAGCCCGATCTGTGGGTGGTGATAGCCACCCTGGTCGCCGCTCTCGCGGTGATCGTCCCGCACGGCGTCTGGCGTGTCTCCCGCAACGCCATCACCATCGCGCACGAGGGCGGCCACGGGCTGGTGGCGCTGCTGACCGGGCGGAGCCTCAGTGGTATCCGGCTGCACTCCGACACCAGCGGCCTCACCGTCAGCCGCGGCAAGCCCACCGGCCTCGGCATGATCCTCACCGCGGCGGCCGGCTACACCGCTCCCCCGCTGCTCGGCCTCGGCGGCGCCTCGCTGCTGGGCGCGGGCCGCATCACCCTGCTGCTGTGGCTGGCCACGGCCCTGCTCGTCGCGATGCTGGTGATGATCCGCAACGCATACGGGGCGCTCACGGTGGTCCTCACCGGCGGTACGTTCCTGGTGGTGTCCTGGCTCGCCGGACCCCAGGTACAGGCGGCCTTCGCGTACGCCGTGGTGTGGTTCCTGCTGCTGGGCGGAGTCCGTCCGGCCTTCGAGCTCCAGGCCAAGCGCAGCCGGGGCGGCGCCGGCGACTCCGACGCCGACCAGCTCTCCCGCCTCACCCACGTCCCGGCGGGGCTGTGGCTGTTCCTGTTCCACGCGGTGTCCCTGTGCTCTCTGCTGGGCGGCGGTCGCTGGCTGCTGGAGCTTTGAGTGCAGAGGCGTCGAGTGCGAGGGCGTTGAGCGCGGGGGCCTTGAGCGCGGGGGCCTTGAGCGCGGGGGCCTTGAGGCACCCCTGAATCATTCGCTCACATTCCGTCACTTTTGATCAAGATCTACCCTCACCCCCACCCACTAAAGTGGGCGCATGACCGCGAACCCCGCCCACACCGCCCTCTGGCCCGCCCCGCACGCGAGCGGAGCCGTCGACGCGACGGTCCACGTGCCGGGGTCCAAGTCGGTCACCAACCGCGCCCTGGTCCTTGCCGCGCTCGCCTCGGAGCCGGGCTGGCTGCGCCGCCCGCTGCGCTCCCGGGACACGCTGCTGATGGCGGGCGCGCTGCGCGCGATGGGCGTGGGCATCGAGGAGACGGTGGCATCCAGTTCCACGGTCGCCGCGGGCCCGGACGCCTCCGGCGAGGCCTGGCGGGTCATCCCTTCGGGTCTTCAGGGCCCGGCCACGGTCGATGTCGGCAACGCCGGCACCGTGATGCGCTTCCTGCCCCCGGTCGCCGCCCTCGCGGACGGCCCCATCCGCTTCGACGGCGACCCCCGGTCGTACGAGCGCCCGCTCAACGGTGTGATCGACGCGCTGCGTCTGCTCGGTGCCCGCATCGACGACGACGGCCGCGGCGCGCTGCCGCTGACCGTGCACGGCGGCGGCGCCCTGGACGGCGGCCCGGTGGAGATCGACGCGTCCTCGTCGTCCCAGTTCGTGAGCGCCCTCCTCCTGTCCGGCCCACGCTTCAACCAGGGGGTGGAGGTCCGCCACATCGGCTCGACGCTGCCCTCGATGCCGCACATCCGGATGACGGTCGACATGCTGCGCGCGGTCGGCGCGCAGGTGGACACGCCGGAGTCGGGCGGCGAGACCAACGTCTGGCGGGTCACGCCCGGCGCGCTGCTCGGCCGCGACCTGATCATCGAGCCGGACCTGTCGAACGCCCAGCCGTTCCTGGCGGCGGCCCTGGTGACCGGCGGCACGGTCGTCGTCCCCGACTGGCCCGCGCACACCACCCAGCCCGGTGACCGGCTGCGGGAGATCTTCACCGAGATGGGTGGTTCCTGCGAACTGACCGAGAGCGGACTGGAGTTCACCGGTTCGGGTGCGATCCACGGCATCGACGTGGACCTGAGCGAGGTCGGCGAGCTGACCCCGGGCATCGCGGCGGTCGCGGCTCTCGCCGACTCGCCGTCCACCCTGCGGGGCGTGGCCCATCTGCGTCTGCACGAGACGGACCGGCTGGCCGCGCTCACCAAGGAGATCAACGAACTCGGCGGTGACGTCACCGAGACCGCCGACGGCCTGCACATCCGCCCGCGCCGACTGCACGGCGGCATCTTCCACACCTACGACGACCACCGCATGGCGACCGCGGGCGCGATCATCGGGCTGGCGGTGGAGGGCGTCCAGATCGAGAACGTGGCGACGACGGCCAAGACCCTGCCGGACTTCCCTGACATGTGGTCCGGAATGCTCGGGAACTGACGGGCGGACCGGGATCATGCGCCGCTACGGCAAGAACACCGACGAGGACGACATCCGCCAGCGCCCGAACCGCAAGGGCAACCGTCCGCGTACGAACATCCGCCCCAAGCACGAGGAGGCGGTCGACGGCATGGTCGTCACCGTCGACCGGGGCCGTCTGACCTGCCTCGTCGAGGACCGCCTCGTGATGGCGATGAAGGCCCGCGAGCTGGGCCGCAAGGCCGCCGTCGTCGGGGACCACGTCGCGATCGTCGGTGACCTGTCCGGCGAGAAGGACACCCTCGCCCGCATCGTCCGCATCGAGCCGCGCAGCTCGGTACTGCGCCGTACGGCCGACGACGACGATCCCTACGAGCGCGTGGTCGTCGCCAACGCCGACCAGCTCGCCATCGTCACCGCCCTCGCCGACCCCGAGCCGCGCCCCCGCCTGATCGACCGCTGCCTGGTCGCGGCGTACGACGCGGGCCTGGAGCCCCTGCTGGTGCTGACCAAGTCGGACCTCGCCCCGCCCGACGAACTCCTCGAGCTGTACGGGGCCTTGGGCGTCCCCTACGTCGTGACGAGCCGGGAGGAGCTGGAGAGCGGCGCGGCGGTGGACCGGGTGCGCAAGCAGCTGGACGGCAAGATCACGGCGTTCGTCGGGCACTCCGGCGTCGGCAAGACGACCCTGGTCAACGCGCTGGTCTCGCAGGAGCGGCGGCGCAGCACCGGCCACGTGAACGCCGTCACGGGCCGCGGCCGGCACACCACGACCTCGGCGCGCGCGATCCCGCTGCCAGGTACTGAGGGCTGGGTCATCGACACCCCCGGCGTCCGCTCGTTCGGCCTGCACCACGTCGACCCGTCCCGGGTCATCCACGCCTTCCCGGACCTCGAACCCGGTACCGAGGGCTGTCCGCGCGCGTGCAGCCACGACGAGCCGGACTGCGCGCTGGACCAGTGGGTGGCGGACGGCCACGCGGATCCGCAGCGGCTCTACTCCCTGCGCCGGCTGCTGGCGACGCGGGAACGCACGGAGGGTGACTGAGTCCCCTGAGCCCCCCTGTGACCTCCGCGTTGTTTGCGTGGGCGGCCCGTCGGTAAGTGCTTAGCCGGTCGGCAAATGCATAATCGCACCAAGCCGGACCCAGGCCAGGCGAAGCAGTCGACGTGCGGACACGGGAGGACGAGACATGGCGTGGCTGCTGGTCGTTGTGGCGGGACTGCTCGAAACCGGCTTCGCCGTCTGTCTGAAGCTCTCGCACGGCTTCACCAGACTCTGGCCGACGGTCGCCTTCTGCGTCTTCGCGCTGGGCAGCTTCGGTCTACTGACTCTCGCCCTGCGCAAGCTCGACGTCGGCCCGGCGTACGCGGTGTGGACCGGTATCGGCGCGGCGGGCACCGCCATCTACGGCATGATCTTCCTCGGCGACCTGGTGTCGACGCTCAAGATCGTCTCGATCAGCTTCGTCATCATCGGCGTCATCGGCCTGCAGCTCTCGGGCTCCGCTCACTGAAGCGCCCCGTCACGGCGCCCTCTTGGGGGCGCGGGACGTCTTTCTTGGGGGCGCGGGACGTCTTTCTTGGGGGCGCGGGGAACTGCGCGACCAGCCACGACGACGCCGCACCCGCCGACGCACGCTCCCCGGCACCCCGGTAGGCGAGTCATCTCCACTGCCGAGGCAACGCACCCCGCACCAGCTCCGTCACTCCCCCGTCCCCCGGCGGAGCCGCCACACACGACAACGACAACCGCACCACCAACTCACACGCCCCCGCCAACTCGACCACATCCCCCCGCATCGCCCCGGGCCCGGACAACGCCGCGACGGCCCGATCCCGTACGAGTGCCACGAAGTCGGCGGGCGAGGGCAACGGCCCGTCGGCCCTGCGCTGCGCGGGCACCGCGGAGGACGACGGCACCGCCGAGAGCGTCGGCGACGGCAGCCGCTCACTCCAGCACCCGGTCAGCATGGCCCGTACGAGCGCGTTGCCCCGGGCCGCCGACATCGTCCACTCGGCGGTCGCGACCAGCCGCTCGCGCGCATCCGCGTGGGCGGCCAGCGCACGCTCGACACCGGCGAGATAGCCGTCGGCCTCCCTCCGTACGAGGGCGCGGGCGAGTCCCTCCTTGCTTCCGAACTCGTTGTACAGCGTCTGGCGGGACACACCGGCCACGGCGGCGACGTCGACCATCCGCACCGTGGACCACGGGCGGTGTGCGAGCGCCGTATAGGCGGCATCCAGAAGGGATTCCCGCGCTGCAGGCATCTTTCGCCTCCCTGGGGGCGAGCGGGCGGCACTGCAGCTCAGATTTGACGCGCACAGAGGCACTGTCAAGGGTTCGCGGCGGCGTCGAGGGGCGTACGCAGACCCCCGCACGCCGCGATGATCAACCAGGCCGTGCGGCCCGCGCCCCGGAGGCGCCCCGAGCCCCATGACCGTGCCCGATGATCCCCCGGGCCGTATGGCTGTGGCCCGAGTGGGCCATATACGGTGCAGTCATGCCCGACTATCGCGATGACCTGCGCCTGGCCCATGTCCTGGCGGACGCCGCCGACGCGGCGACGATGGACCGGTTCAAGGCGCTCGACCTCAAGGTCGAGACCAAGCCGGACATGACACCGGTCAGCGAGGCGGACAAGGCCGCCGAGGAGCTGATCCGCGGCCACCTCCAGCGGGCACGGCCACGCGACGCGATCCTCGGCGAGGAGTACGGCATCGAGGGCACCGGCCCGCGCCGCTGGGTGATCGACCCGATCGACGGCACCAAGAACTACGTCCGCGGGGTGCCCGTCTGGGCCACGCTGATCTCCCTGATGGAAGCGGGCGAGGGCGGCTATCAGCCGGTCGTCGGAGTGGTCTCCGCGCCCGCGCTGGGCCGTCGCTGGTGGGCGGCGAAGGGGCACGGCGCGTTCACCGGCCGCAGCCTGTCCTCGGCCACGCGCCTGAAGGTCTCCCAGGTCTCGCGGATGGCCGACGCGTCCTTCGCGTACTCCTCGCTGTCCGGCTGGGAGGACCAGGGCCGCCTCGACGGCTTCCTGGACCTGACGAAGGCGGTCTGGCGCACGCGCGGGTACGGCGACTTCTGGCCGTACATGATGGTGGCGGAGGGCTCGGTGGACATCTGCGCGGAGCCCGAGCTGTCGCTGTGGGACATGGCGGCGAACGCGATCGTGGTGACCGAGGCGGGCGGGTCCTTCACGGGCCTCGACGGCCGCCCGGGCCCGCACAGCGGCAACGCGGCCGCGTCGAACGGCATCCTCCACGACGAGCTGCTGGGTTATCTGAACCAGCGCTACTGAGCCGACGGGCTGCCGGGACACATTAACCAGCGGTACTGAAGAGCCGGTGGCGCGCCCTTGTGATCCATGGGCGCCCCCGAAAGTCATCGCACGCCCTCTTGTTGACCCTCCCTTTAACTGCGACTCTGAGAGTCCCCCCACTTGTGAACTTGTGAATCGCTTCTCTTGGCGCTTCACCAAGGAGGTGGCTCCAGCCCATGCTCGTCCGCGACGCCATGAGCACGGTGGTCCTCACCATCGGCCCGGCACACACACTCCGTCAGGCGGCCTGCCTGATGTCCTCCCGCCGCGTAGGCGCGGCCGTCGTCCACGACGAAGACTCCTCCGGCCTCGGCATTCTCACCGAACGCGACATCCTCAACTCGATCGCCCTCGGTCAGAACCCGGACACCGAGACCGCGGGCACCCACACCACGACCGACGTCGTCTTCGCCGCCCCCGTCTGGACCCTGGAGGAAGCCGCGGCGGCGATGGCACACGGCGGTTTCCGACACCTGATCGTGCTCGACGACAACGGCCCGGTCGGCATCGTCTCGGTCCGCGACATCATCCGCTGCTGGGCTCCGAAGCGGCAGCGGGTACCCGCGTAGACCGCCCGGGCACCCCTCGCAGGCACCACTCGCGGGCACCGCTCCCGGGCACCACTGTTGGGCCCGCACATGCCGACGGGCCGGACCCCCATCGCTCTGAGGGGATCCGGCCCACCGCCCACGACAAGCGATCCAGTGCTGGTTGTCAGCCGCGCAGGGCCTGGACCGCGACCTCCAGCCGCTTGCCGAAGTCTTCGTCAGCCTGACGGAAGTTGTTGATCGCGCGCTCGGCGATGTCGTCACGGGAGACCTTGGCGATGAACCCCGCCAGGTTCGCGATCAGCCGCCCCTGCTCGTCCTCCGACATCAGGCGGTACAGACTGCCCGCCTGCACGAAGTCGTCGTCCTCGGAGTGGGACGGCGCCTCGGTCTCACCGGTGTGGCCGGTCACCGCGATCGGCTGCCACAGCGGCCGGTCCGTCTGGAACGGACCGCCGAAGCTGTTCGGCTCGTAGTTCTTCGCGCCCTTGTGGCGGCCGTCGTACAGGGAGCCGTCACGGGAGTTCGTGCGCGCCTCGGCGGCGTGCGGACGGTTCACCGGCAGGTGGTCGGCGTTGATGCCGACGCGGTAGCGGTGCGCGTCGCCATAGGCGAAGAGCCGCCCCTGAAGCATCTTGTCGGGGGAAGGCCCGATACCCGGCACGAAGTGCGCCGGCGAGAAGATGGACTGCTCGACCTCGGCGAAGATGTTCTCCGGGTTGCGGTTGAGCTCCAGCCTGCCGATCTCGATCGGCGGGTAGTCCTCGTGCGGCCACACCTTGGTGAGGTCGAACGGGTTGAACCGGTACGTCGCCGCGTCGGCCGCCGGCATGATCTGCACCTGCACGGTCCAGGACGGGAACTCACGGCGCTCGATGGCCTCGCGCAGGTCGCGCTGGTGGGAGTCGGGGTCCTCACCGGCGAGCCTGTCGGCCTCCGCCTGGGTGAGGTTCTTGATTCCCTGGTCGGTCTTGAAGTGGTACTTGACCCAGAAGACCTCGCCGGCCTCGTTGTTCCACTGGTACGTGTGCGAGCCGTACCCGTTGAGGTGGCGGTAGGAGGCAGGAATCCCCCGGTCACCGAAGAGCCAGGTCACCTGGTGCGTGCTCTCGGGGCTGAGGCCCCAGAAGTCCCACACGTTGTCGGCCTCCTGCGAGCCGGTGTAGGGGTCGCGCTTCTGCGTGTGGATGAAGTCGGGGAACTTGATGGCGTCCTTGATGAAGAACACCGGGGTGTTGTTGCCGACGAGGTCGTAGTTGCCGTCCTCGGTGTAGAACTTCAGCGCGAAGCCGCGGGGGTCACGGACCGCGTCCGCGGAGCCGAGGTTGCCGGCCACCGTCGAGAACCGCAGAAAGGTCTCGGTCTGCTTGCCGACCTCGGAGAGGAACGTGGCGCGGGTGTACCGGGTGACATCCGCGGTGACCGTGAAGGTGCCGTAGGCGGCGGCGCCACGGGCGTGCACGACACGCTCCGGGATGCGCTCGCGATTGAAGTGGGCGAGCTTCTCGAGAAGCAGCTGGTCCTGAACGAGCACCGGGCCGCCGGCGCCCGCGGTCTCGCTGTTCTGGTTGTCGGCCACCGGCGCGCCGGCCTCCGTCGTAAGCGGTCCCTGCGTCACGTGCGCCTCCTGCGTCATTCCGGGCTATTCCGGGTCACTCCGGACCGGTCACGCCCGGTCCCATCCAATGCCCAATGCCGAACCGATCCTACATTAGACAATATCCAAATCAAGCATGCATCCAACTTCACACCCATTCGGGATCTGGTCACCTTGCTGTTAAGCTGGCCTGTATGAGTGACCTGTTGGAACGACTGCGCGGACGCGGATGGCGAATGACCGCGCAGCGGCGTGTCGTGGCCGAGGTCCTCGACGGCGAGCACGTCCATCTGACGGCCGACGAGGTGCACGCCCGGGCCGTCGCCAAGCTGCCCGAGATCTCCCGGGCGACCGTCTACAACACGCTGGGTGAGCTGGTCTCGCTCGGCGAGGTGCTGGAAGTCGCGACGGACAAGCGCGCCAAGCGCTACGACCCGAACGCGCACCATCCGCACCACCACCTGGTCTGCGCCCAGTGCGGCTCGATCCGCGACGTCCACCCGAGCGGCAACCCGCTCGCCGACCTCCCCGACTCGGAGCGCTTCGGCTTCACGGTCTCGGACGTAGAGGTGACATACCGGGGCCTGTGCCCCACCTGCGCATCAGCCTGACTCCCCCGAAAGCCCCGGCCTCCACGGACGCCGGGGCTTCCGCTTACCCCCGCACCCCTCGAAAACGCCGAAGGGCCCAGATCTAAATGATCTGGGCCCTTCGCCTTCAAGTAGCGGGGACAGGATTTGAACCTGCGACCTCTGGGTTATGAGCCCAGCGAGCTACCGAGCTGCTCCACCCCGCGTCGATGAACTGAACATTACGTCAACCAGGTGGACCAGTGCAAATCCCATAGACGCCCCCTTGAACACGGGCGAGCGGAGCTCCAGGGTCACCCCCAGAGCCAGCCCGGCAGGGCGCAGGGGCGCAGCCCCGCAAAGGTCCAGGGCCCAGCCCAAGCCCAGCCCCCACCCACCCCACCGCCACAAACTCACGCGGACAACTCCTGCCGCAACGCATCCCGCAACCGAGCCGCCCGCTCAGCCACCTCCGCAGGCCCCAGCGACACCGCCCGATCAGCCCACCGCTGCCCCTCCGCCAACTCCCCCCGCCGCGCATACACGAGCGCAAGCCGAAGCGCCGCCCGCCCATGCCCCGCATCCGCCGCCCGGGTCCACCACAACGCGGCCTCCGGCTCACTCCCCTCCCGGGCCAACAGCAGCCCCAGATTGAAGGCCCCGTTCCGAGACCCGGCCTCCGCCGCCGACCGGTACCACCGAGCCGCCTCCACCACATCACCCCGAGCCGCGGCGAGCATCCCGACCCGCACCTGCGCCCGCCGATGCCCCAGGGAGGCAGCCCGCTCGTACCACTCCTCGCACTCGCTCTTCTCCTGCGTCGGCTCCCCGAGCTCATGCGCGGGCGCCGGCGGCCGCCGAGCGTCGAGCACGGCGGCCAGCCGGTACGCGGCCTCCGCGCTACCGCCCCCCGCGGCACACCTCAGATGCCGCTCCGCCTCCAGCTCGTCCCCGTCCCGCAGCCGCGCGATCCCGACCTGCAGCGCCGCCTCGGTGTGCCCGGCGGAAGCCGCCCGCTCGTACCACCGCAGCGCCGCCTCCTCGTCGTCCTCGCTCCCCCGCCCGGCATGCAGGATCCCGAGATTGAACGCGGCGTCCACACTCCCGGCCTCCGCGGCCTTGGAGAACCAGGGCTCTGCCCCGGCCGAGTCCCCGACCTGAAGCAACAGGATCGCCAGCGCGTTCGCGGCCTCACGGTGCCCCGCGTACGCGGCCCGCCGATACCACTGCTCGGCCTGCGCGGTCCGCCCCTGCTCGGCGCAGAGCAGCCCGAGGTTGTACGCGCCGTTCACATCACCGGCGTCCATGGCGGCCCGATACCACCGCTCCGCGGTCTGCGTCTCGCCGCGCTCGGCGTGCAGCGCCCCCAGTGCGTTCGCGGCGTTCCCGTCCCCGTCCTGGGCGGCCCGCAGCCACCACACGGCCGCGCTCTCCGTGTCCCCGGCGTCCCGCAGCAGGAACCCGAGCGCGCAGGCGGCCCGCGCTTCCCCGTCCTTGGCGGACGTCAGATACCAGCGCCCCGCCTCCTTGAGGTGCCCCCGCTTCTCCAGGATCGCCCCGAGGTGCAGCGCGGCCCGCCGGTGCCCCCGCGCGGCGGCCTGCCGGTACCACTGCTCGGCCTCTTCACCGGCGGCTCCTATGACCCCCATGACACCGTTGTCGCCCCTGCCCTCGCCCGCGTCCGCGGCCTTGCGGTCGAGCGTGCGAGCGAGCCGGTACGCCGCCTCGCGGTGTCCCCGCTCGGCGGCCGCCCGCATCCACTGCTCCGCGCCGACGTCACTGCGGTGCTCCAGCAGATCGGCGAGCGCGTACGCCCCGAGGGCATGCCCCTGCTCGGCGGACTGGCGCAGCCAGTACTCGGCGGCAGGCTCGTCTCCCCGCTCCCGGTGATAGCGCCCGAGCGCGTGCGCGGCGGCCGCGGACCCGGCGACGGCGGCGATCCGCCACCACCCGGCGGCCTCGTCGGCGTACCCGCGCTGGTGCAGGAGGACACCGAGGTTGTTGGCGGCGGCGCGGTCACCGGCGGCGGTGGCAGCACGCAACTGAGGCTCGGCTCCGTCGAGATCGCCACGGCGCAGCAGCATCGCTCCGAGGACACTCATCGCCTCGACGTCGCCGGCCTCGGCGGCGAGCCGCTGACGTGCTTCCTCGGCAGCCTCGCCGGTTTCGTCCCGGTCTGAAGGCTGCGCAAAACGCCCTGTATCCAACAGAGTTGCCTTGTCCCCCATAACGTCCATCGTCGCACCACCTGCAACCTGGGTACACCTGGTATACCGCAGTCAGTGAGGTCACTTCAGCGTTTTGTCGACATGCCCACAGAGAGACAAGTCAAACACAGTTCTCCCAACTCCCCACGGATGGCGCAGTCTTCGGCGCGTCGCCCATGGTCGCCGCAGGCACCCCACGTACGCGCCCTGCTCAGGTCGTCATACGGGTGCAGTACACGTGTGCGCACACAGCGAAGGCCCGGATCCTGTGAGGATCCGGGCCTTCACTTTTCAGTAGCGGGGACAGGATTTGAACCTGCGACCTCTGGGTTATGAGCCCAGCGAGCTACCGAGCTGCTCCACCCCGCGCCGTTGTGTTGCAACCGTACCACGGCGCGGAGGGGGCCTCTGACCAGCAGCGGAGGTGGCCTCTGACCACCGGCCGATCCGAACCGGACCAGCCGCCGGCCGGCCCGACGGACCGGCCGGCGCCCTGGCCCGTACCGCCGCCCTAGGTCGTACCGCCGCTGGGACTACTGCTGCCACTGGGGCTCGGACTGCCGCTGCCACTCGGGCTCGGACTACTGCTCGGACTGCTGCTCGGGCTGCTCCCCTTGTCGGTGCTCTTGCTGCCGCCGCTGCCACCGGTGGCGCTCTTGTCGGCCTTGGACTGAGCGTCCTCGGCCCGCTTCAGCGCGTCCTGAAGATCCTTCTGCGCCTGCCCGTACGCCGTCCAGTCGCCCTTCTTGAGGGCGTCCTGGCCCTGCTCGAAGGCCTTCTGGGCGTCGCTGAGCGCCTGTTGGACCGTCGGGTTGCTCGACGTCGGCGGTGGGGTGGTCCCCGTGTCGGCCGGTGGACTGGTCGTACTGTCCGTCCCGAAGATCTTGTTGAGCGCCTGGTCGAGCGTGTCCTCGAAGGCGGTGTTGCCTCCGTAAGTCACCAACACCTTGCGCAACAAGGGGTACTTGAGGTCGCCACCGCGTACGTAGACGGGCTCCACGTAGAGCAGTCCTCCGTCGAGCGGAACCGTCAGCAGATTGCCGTACTCGACTTCCGAGTCCCCGCCCTTCAGAAGTCTGATCGACTCGGCGATGTCCTGTTGGGAGTTGAACTGGCTCTGGACCTGTTTGGGCCCGTCGACGGGTTCACTGGTCGGCAGTTTCAGGATTCTGATCTTGCCGTAGTCACTGGTGCCCGCCTCGGAGTCGACCGACATGAAGGCGCTCAGGTTGTCCCGGCCGTTCGGCGTGAACGTCGTCGTCAGCGAGAACGTCTGCGCCTGCTGGTCGGGCATCTGCATGCTCAGGTAGTACGGCGGCACCGCGTTGCCCGACTTGTTGGTCGGGTCGTCCGGGACCTGCCACACCTCGCTGCCGCTGAGGAACGTCTGCGCGTCCTTCACGTGGTAGCGGGTGAGCAGCTCGCGCTGGACCTTGAACAGGTCCTGCGGGTACCGCAGATGGTCCATGAGCGACTGCGAGATGGCCGTCTTCGGCTCCACCGTGTTCGGGAACGCCTTCATCCAGGTCTTGAGGACCGGGTCCTTGGTGTCCCACTGGTAGAGCTTGACCTCGCCGGTGTACGCGTCGACGGTCGCCTTCACCGAGTTGCGGATGTAGTTGACCTGGTTCTGCTGGGCCACCACCGCGCGCTGGTTGTTGGTCGCGGTGAGTGAGTCCGCCGTCGTGTCACCGAGGGTGGTGCGGGAGGCGTACGGGTAGCCGTTGGTCGTGGTGTAGGCGTCGACGATCCACTGGATCTTGCCGTCGACCACGGCCGGGTAGGCGTCGCCGTCGATGGTCAGCCAGGGGGCCACCGCCTCGACGCGGTCCTTGGGGGTGCGGTTGTAGAGGATCCGGGAACCCTCGCCGATCGCGCCCGAGTAGAGGATCTGCGGCTCGCCGAACGCCACGGCGTACGCGGCACGGTTGACCGGGCTGGAGAGGCTGACACCGCTCTCGCCCTTGTAGCTGGTGGTCTTCTCACCGCTGTCGTCGGAGTAGTCGATCTCCTTCTGGGGACCGCCGACGATCGAGTACTGCGTGGTCTTCTCGCCGTAGTAGACCCGCTGCTCGTACGTCCCCAGGTCGCCCTTGGACGGCAGGTCGGACTCGGTGAAGACGGGCCGGCCACCGGAGGTCGCCGTGGTGCCCTTGGCGGCCACCACGCCGTATCCGTGCGTGTAGCGGAAGTGGTCGTTGATCCAGTTGTTCTTCGGAATGCCGTTCAGGTTCAGCTCGCGCAGTCCGATGACCGTGTCCTGGTCCTTGCCGTCCTTGCTGTACCGGTCGACGTCCAGGTTGGTCGGGAACGCGTAGTAGTTCTTCATCTGCTGCAACTGCTGGAACGTCGGCGAGACGATGTTCGGGTCCAGCAGACGGATGCTCGCCGTGGTGTCGGCGTCGTCGCGCTGCTTGGTCTTGTCCGTGGTGTCGCTCTTGCCCGCGTACTCCGAGACCTGGGTGCCGTCGATGCCGTAGGCCTCGCGGGTCGCCTTCAGGTTCTTCTCGACGTACGGCGCTTCCTTGGCCTGCTCGTTCGGCTGGACCTGGAACTTCTGCACGATGGCCGGGTAGAGACCGCCGATGAGGATCGCCGAGAGCACCATCAGGCCGAAGCCGATGACGGGCAGCTGCCAGGTGCGCCGCCACAGGGTGGCGAAGAACAGCAGCGCGCAGATGACGGCGATGCAGAACAGGATCGTCTTGGCGGGCAGATACGCGTTGGCGTCGACGTACCTGAGACCCGTCCAGTTGCCGGTCGCCTTGAAGTCGCTGGACTTCACGGCGAGTCCGTAGCGGTCGAGCCAGTAGGCGACCGCCTTCAGGGCGACGAAGACGCCCAGCAGCACCGACAGGTGCCCGGTCGCCGCGGCCGTGGCGCGCGCGCCCGGGGAGGTGATCCTGAGCCCTCCGTAGAGGTAGTGCGTGAGCGCGGCGGCGATCAGCGAGAGCACGGCGGCGGCGAAGCCGAAGCCGAGCAGGAAGCGGTACCAGGGCAGGTCGAAGGCATAGAAGGAGACGTCGAGGTGGAACTGGGGGTCCTTCTGGTGGAAGGGGACCCCGTTCACCCACATCAGCCAGGTACGCCACTGGCCCGACGCCGACGCGCCGGCGATCAGCCCCACCAGAGAGGTGATGCCGAGCAGCAGCCACCTCTTGTAGGGCGCGATCCCCATCCGGTACCGGTCGAGGCTCTGCTGCTCCATCGACATCGCGCTCAGCGGCGGTCGCAGCCGGTGTGCCAGCCAGATGTTCACGCCGACCGAGGCCGCCATGATCAGGCCGAAGACGAAGAAGAGCCCGATCTTGGTCCACAGGGTGGTCGTGAAGACGGACGAGTAGTGAACCGACCGGTACCAGAGCCAGTCCGTCCAGAACCCCGCGAACATGACGAACGCCATGGCCAGCACGGCCAGCACGCCCAGTGTCATGAGCAGGGTCCGGACACGCCGGGACGGTCGGCCCACTCTGATCCGTGGCCCCGTCGGGCCTCCGCCGCGGTCCGGCATCTGGAAAGCCAAGGTGCGCACCTCGAAGTTCGCTGTTGATCCGTCAGGTCCCCGTGAAGCGGACCATCCGTCAGGCTCCGTGATCGTGGAGCCTCATCTATGCAACTTACTCACGCTTTACTCGGTTCCCGGATCCGGGTACGAACGAGGCAGGATTGTGACCATGTCCAACACTCCCATGGCAGCGAGCCCGCTCACCCGGGCCGTACTCGAGATCGACGAGTACGCCTCCGGCCTCGGCTGGGACCAGCCCGCTCGCCTTTTCGCCCTCGTAGACACCGCGCGACTGCGGGCCCAGGAGCCCGGCCTCGCGGCCCAGCTCGGCCTGCAGGACGAGCCCGAGACCACCGGTCTCACCCCCATCGAGCAGGACGAGATCCCTGCCGGCAAGCCGCTGGACGAGTTCCTCGGCACCATCGCCTGGCCCGACGCCGTGGTCGGCTGCGCGCTCACCGTGGAGCGGCTGATGCTGCCGCCGTCCGCGGAGGCCTCCGTCCCGGAGGGCCTGAGCGACAAGAAGCTCGCGAAGTGGGTCGCCGAACACCCGGACCGCCAGGAGGTCCGTATGACGGTCGGCGTCCTGCGCGACGGCACCCGCGACTCGGCACTGCGTCTGCGCGAGAAGGACGCGCCGACCGAGGTCCTCACGGGCGCGGGCCTGGTGCCGGGCCTGGCGGAGGCGCTGTCGGCGACGTTCGCGGACTGACGTCCTGATGTACGTGGATGGGGGCGCCCCCGGACTTCCGGGGGCGCCCCCATCACACCGTACGGCCCGTGTGTACCGCCGCCGGTCGGTCCCTCAGCTCTTGGTGGTGCACTTCGGCAGGTCGGCGGTCTTGCCGGAACTGATGTCCTTCAGGGCGTTCATCGCGTCGTCGATGGTGTTGACCTTGACGAGGGTGAGCCCCTCGGGGGTGTCCTTGGCGGCGGCCGCGCAGTTGTCCTTGGGCGTCAGGAAGTACTGGGCGCCCTTCTCGCGCGCTCCGATCGTCTTCAGCTCGATGCCGCCGATCGGACCGACGGTTCCGCTGTCGTCGATGGTGCCGGTGCCGGCGACGAACTTGCCGCCGGTGAGGTCGCCCGGGGTCAGCTTGTCCACGATGCCCAGCGCGAACATCAGCCCGGCGCTCGGACCGCCGACGTCGGCGAGCTTGATGTCGATGCTGAACGGGAACGTGTGATCGGTCCCGGCCGAGATGCCGACGATGGCCCGGGACGCGCCGC
Organism: Streptomyces olivochromogenes; assembly: GCF_001514115.1. Lineage (GTDB taxonomy): Bacteria > Actinomycetota > Actinomycetes > Streptomycetales > Streptomycetaceae > Streptomyces > Streptomyces olivochromogenes. The sequence continues at coordinate 320,830 of NZ_KQ948455.1, read as the reverse complement.
TGTCGCCGGACTTCGCCGTGGTGATGGTCACATCCGTGGTCGCGGTGGCCGTCTTGCCCGCCTTCTCGGCGGCGGCCTGCTCCTTGGCGGGCACCACCGTGAAGACGACCTTCTCGCCGGGCTTGTGCTTGGTGACCAGCTTGGCGACGTCTTCGGGTGCCTTGACGGCCGTACCGTCGACGCTCTTGATCACGTCACCGGCGTGCAGCCTGCCCTCGGCCGGGGAGTCCTTGACGACGGTCGACACGATCACCCAGGACTTCACCGGGATGCCCAGTTCCTTCAGAGCGGCCACCTTGGCGCTCTCCTGGGACTGGCTGAACTCCTCGGCGTTCTCCTGCGTCGACTGCTGCTCGGTCTTGCCGTCCGGGTAGAGCGTGTCGTGCGGCACGACCTTGTTGTCATGCGCGAGCCACCCGTACACGGCCTCTGCGAGGTTCATGTTGTAGTCGGCGCTGGTGACCCGGACGGTGGTCATGTTCAGGTGCCCGGTCGCCGGGTACGTCTTGCGCCCGGAGATCTGCAGCACCGGCTCGCCGTCGTGCTCGCCCAGCGTGTTCACCGTCGGCCCCGGTGACATCTCCGAGTACGGCACTTTGATGAACACTCCCGCGCACAGGAGCGCGATCAGGATCAGGGTGGAGGCGAGCATCGTCGCGGTGCGGCGTGGCATGCCACGACAGTACGGGACGGTGCTGTCAGCGCACTGTCGGGGCCGTCCGTACGGGGCCCGGGCGGCCCCTGCGGGGCCCCGGCCTCAGACCGCGTCGGAGTGCGGCTTCTCCCCGGCACCGGGCCGCACCATGACGGCCTCGGAGCGCTCCATGGCCGCGCGGAAGCGCGCGTACCCCTCGAGCTCGACGCCGTCTCCCACCGTCTTACGGTTCCGGCTGGCCCAACTGCCCCACAGTCCGGCACCGATCGCAGCCAAAAGCGGAATCAGCAACCAGGCGAGCGACGCCATGCCGACCTCCCAACCCCACGAGCGACCGCAACTGACTGATCAGCAGATTAACCATCCGCCTTGTTAACGCTCATACCAGGGGGTCGGTTACGCAACCGGAGCAAGGGTGAGAACTCGGTGAGGCCGGACTCACACGTCCGGCCGACTCCCTCAACAGGCTCCGACCCACTCCTCCGTGCCGTCGGAGAACTTCTGGTGCTTCCAGATGGGCACCTCGTGCTTGAGGTCGTCGATCAGCTTGCGACACGCCTCGAAGGCCTCACCGCGATGCGGACACGACACGGCGACGATCACCGCGAGATCACCGACGGCCAGGTCACCGACCCGGTGCACGGCGGCCAGCGCCCGCACCGGATACTCGGCGACCACCTTCTCGGCGATCCGCCGCATCTCGGCCTCCGCGCTGGGATGACACGAATACCCCAGCCCGTCCACGTCGGCACCCCCGTCGTGATTGCGCACGGTCCCGACGAAGAGCGCGGTCCCCCCGGCGGCGTCGTCCCCGACTGCCCGGAAGACCTCGTCCAAGGAGAGCGGCTCGTCCCGAATCGCCAACAGCCGAATCGGATCCTGCGCGCCCAACTCACCCGGATGCTCAAAGGTAGGTGCCATCTCCCCATCGTGCCGCACCCCACGGCACCCACGAAATACGCCTTTCACCCCGCACACACACGTGACCTTTTGGAGCCTCCTACAGGCACCCCGCCCCATCCAGCATCAGACGACGAGGCCCGTGAGCCCTCCACCGGGGTCGGGGCCGGAGCCCCGAGGGCGACGGGGCACGACCCCGCCGAGCCACAGGCGCGAAGCCCCACCGGGCTCCGGGGGCGAAGCCCCACCGGAGTCCATAGGCGCAGCCCCGCTGGGGTACAGGGGCGGAGCCCCGCCAGGGGTGCAGGGGCGCAGCCCCGCCGGGGTGCAACCGAAGTCCATAGGCGCACCTCCACCGGGGTGCAGGGGCGCAGCCCCGCCAGGGTGCAGGGGCAGAGCCCCGCCGGGGTGCAAGGGCGGAGCCCCGCCAGGGACCCAGAAGCGCAGCCCCGCCGAAGTCCATAGGCGCACCTCCACCGGGGTGCAGGGGCGCAGCCCCGCCGGGGTGCAGGGGCGCAGCCCCGCCGGGGTGCAGGGGCAGAGCCCCGCCAGGGGTCCGGGGGCGGAGCCCCCGGGGATGGGACGGGTAGGGGCGGCGGGGGCGGAACATCGGCCCCAGCCACGACGCACCCGCACCCGACCACCCCCAAAACTCAGATCCGCCGCCGAGCCTTCCGAGCCCGCCGAACCAACGCGGCCGTACCCAGAAGAGCGACCGTCGCCCCCGCAGCCCCCGCCGCCGTCGCATCCTTCCGCCCCAGCCGCCGCCCAGCCACGGTGTGCCGCCCGGCAACCTCCTCCAGCAGCTCCGCGAGAACCTCCTCGTTGGTCCACTGCGGCCGCCACCCGGCGTCATGCATCCGGCTCCCACTCACCACCCAGGGGTACATCGTGTACGCCAGATCCCCGGCGGGCGAAGGAGTGAGCCCAATCCGGTGAAGTCGCGCGGCAGCCCCCAGCGCGACGGCGGACGGCAACTCCATCCGCCGAATCCCGCTGAGCTCCTCGACCTCCTCCTGCTCCAGCCACCCGTCGCACCCGACGGCCAGCTCCCCCTCCACCTTCTCCAGGACGGCGTACTCCAGAGCACTGCACAGATCCTCGACGTGGCAGAACTGCCAGGCAGGCCGTGACCCCGCCACCACAAGCAGTCGAGGAGACTCGAAGTACCTGGTCAGCGCGGTGTCGGTACCACCACCGACCAGGACCCCCGGCCGTACGACGGTGACATTGAGCCCCGGATGCGCGCGCGGCGCCCGCCGGGCGAGCCGCTCGATCTCCAGCAGGTCCCCGACCCCCGTGGCCTCGGCGGTCGCCCGCAGTTCGGCGTCTTCGGAGAGGGGCAGTTCGTTGTCGGGCAGCGCCCCGTAGACCATCGCGGAGGTGCACAGCACAACCCGGTGCACCCCGGCCGCGGCGGCGGCCGTGAGCACGGTCTGCGTCCCCCGGACGTTGTACGCCGTGCGCGCCGCCGCGTCCGTCTCCAGGTCGAGGTCGAGCGCGAGATGCACCACGACGTCCGCGCCGCGCAGCTTCTCGGCGATCGCAGGATCCCGCACGTCGAGGATCTGCCACTGGGCGCCCTCGCACTCGCCGCGACGCTCGTCGATGGCGATGACCTGCTTGATCTCCTCGCTGGCGGCAAGCCGCTCGGTCAGCATCGCGCCCACGCCGGACGCGGCGCCGGTGACCGCGACGACGGGCCCGCGCAAGGGCGGGCTGGTTGAGTGGTTTCGCGCTGCGCGAACCTGTGGATCTGGGGAACTCACCGGGCGTCTCCAGCGGTTGTCTTCAGTAACGGACGCGCGTGACGCGTCCGTACCAGGTGGCATCCATCCTGCCGCAGGCCAAGAGTCGGCGAAGCACCGAGGCCCGATCGGGTTCGGGTGTCTACGCTGGGTGGTGTTGTCGGGCAGTCGCCGTCGGAACGAACCGGCGGCCTTACCAGCCGAGGAATCCCGTGAGTGACACCCCATTCGGATTCGGCCTTCCGCCGGAGGAGCCGGAGAACGGCGACGAGGGCAAGAAGAAGGACCAGCAGAGCGGCGGTGGACAGGGACCGTTCGGTTTCGGGCCGCCCGGAGCCGGCGGCCCCGGCGCCGACAATCCGCTCGCAGCGATGTTCGGTTCCATGAACCCCAACGATCTGGGGGCCGCGTTCCAGCAGCTGGGCCAGATGCTCTCGTACGAGGGCGGCCCGGTGAATTGGGACATGGCCAAGCAGATCGCCCGCCAGACGGTCTCCCAGGGCACTTCTGACGGCACCAAGGACGCGAGCGTCGGTCCCGCCGAGCGCACCGCGGTTCAGGATGCCGTACGCCTGGCCGACCTGTGGCTGGACGACGCGACGTCCCTGCCGTCCGGCGCCGCCTCCGCCGTGGCCTGGAGCCGCGCGGAGTGGGTCGAGGCGACGCTGCCGGTGTGGAAGGAGCTCGTCGACCCGGTTGCCGAGCGTGTCGGCGCGGCCATGGGCGATGTCCTGCCGGAGGAGATGCAGGCCATGGCGGGCCCGCTCATCGGCATGATGCGCTCCATGGGCGGCGCCATGTTCGGTACGCAGATCGGGCAGGCCGTCGGCGTGCTCGCGGGCGAGGTCGTCGGCTCCACCGACATCGGCCTGCCGCTCGGCCCGGCCGGCAAGGCCGCTCTGCTGCCGCTGAACATCGCGTCGTTCGGCAAGGACCTGGGCATCCCCCTGGAGGAGGTGCGGCTCTACCTCGCCCTGCGCGAGGCCGCCCACCAGCGTCTCTTCTCGCACGTGCCGTGGCTGCGCTCGCACCTGTTCGGCGCGGTCGAGGGCTACGCGCGCGGGATCAAGGTCGACACGGCCAAGCTGGAGGACGTGGTCGGCCAGCTCGACCCGCAGAACCCCGAGCAGCTGCAGGACGCCCTCCAGCAGGGCATGTTCCAGCCGGAGGACACGCCGGAGCAGAAGGCCGCGCTGGCCCGTCTGGAGACGGCGCTCGCGCTCGTGGAGGGCTGGGTGGACGCGGTCGTGCACGCGGCCGCGAAGCCGCGTCTTTCCTCCGCGGACGCGCTGCGCGAGACACTGCGCCGGCGCCGCGCCACGGGCGGTCCCGCCGAGCAGACGTTCGCCACGCTGATCGGCCTGGAGCTGCGCCCGCGCCGGCTGCGGGACGCCTCGCGCCTGTGGGCCTCGCTCACCGACGCGCGCGGTGTCGACGGCCGCGACGGCCTGTGGGCACACCCGGACATGCTGCCGAACGCGTCCGACCTCGACGACCCGGACGGCTTCGTGCACCGTGAGCAGCTGGACTTCTCCGAGCTCGACAAGATGCTCGGCGAGGCGGCGAGCGGTTCCGCCGAGAAGCCGAACCTGAAGAAGGACGACGCTCCCACGGACGACGACAAGGGCGACGGCACCGAGTGACCCTTCACGACGACGCCGTCCTCGTACTGAAGCAGTACGAGGACCAGGAAGAGTTGCGCCAGGTCTATCTGGACCATCTGTCCGAGCATCCCGACGGCATGTGGAAGGCCTGCACGGCGGGGCACGTCACGGCCAGCGCCCTGGTCATCGACCCGGTCGGCTGCCGCGTCCTGCTGACGCTGCACCGCAAGCTGCGGATGTGGCTGCAGATGGGCGGTCACTGCGAGCCGGGCGATCCGACGCTGGCGGCGGCCGCGCTGCGGGAGGCGACCGAGGAGTCGGGCATCGAGAGTCTGATCCTGCTGCCGGGCGGCCCCGTGACCCTGGACCGGCACGCCATCCCGGCGCCGTGCAACTGGCACCTGGACGTCCAGTACGCCGCGCTCGCCCCGGCCGAGGCCGTGGCGGCGATCAGCGACGAGTCCCTGGACCTGCGCTGGTTCCCCTACGAGGAGGTCGCGGACGTGGCGGACGCCTCGGTCGTACGGCTCCTGGAAGCAACCCGCGCACGGCTCGCGGCCTGAGGCACGTGTAAGGGGCGACCGCCATGGCGGTCGCCCCTTACGTTCGTTTCCCGGACCGTCACCTGAGTCGACCGACCGCCGGTTGATCAACCGACCCTGGGTCCGGATGATCAACTGACCTTGGGTACGGCCGATCAGGCGAACATCGGCCGGTCAGCTCCAGACGTTGCCCTGGTTCTGCGCCCGGGCCCCCTGCTGCCCCATGCCGTACTGGGCGCGCAGCCCCTGGCCGATCACCGCGTTCTGCGGCGGCAGCAGCTCACTGGGCTGGACGAGCGCGAAGCCCGTGCCCAGGAAGCTGAGCTCCCAGCCCTCACCGGTGTTGCCCCGCCGCCGCCACACCCCGGAGGAGTGCGTCTGGGCCTGCATCTGGACACGCAGGCCGGTGGACCAGGCGACGATCGCGTCGGCGTCACAGTTGACGTACTTGTCCGGCGTGACCTGCATCATCAGCGGCATGCCCGAGGTCATCAGGGCGACCTTGCCACGGCCGGTGATGTTGAGCTGGTACTTGCCGGAGCCGGAGATGCCGTACTGGCTGTCCACGGCGATGACCTCGTGGTGCAGCGAGGAGTCCATCGCCAGGACGTAGCTGCTGTCGACGGTCAGACCGTCCTGCTCCACGTCGACCACGTGCACGTGCTGGGCGAGATTGGCCAGATAGACCGTCCCCTGCCCGTGGCACCGCATCAGGTCGAGGCCTTCACCGGTGTACGCGCGTGCGCGGTGCTGGCTGTTGTTCTGGTACTCGGCGTCGAACTCCACGAGCCCCTGGTACGCGACCATGGTTCCCTTGCGGGCCAGGATGTCGTCGTGCCCCTCCATGACGACTCGCAGCATCTGCGAGTTCTGGAGGCTGTAGCGCTCCTGGGTCTGCTGCTCGTTGTAGCCGAAAAGCGGGCTCTGCATGATGTGGTGCTCCCCCTCAGCCCCGGATCCGGAGGCGATCGGTGCTGTCCTCGCTGGGCTGGACGACGACGATGCCCTGTCCGGAGAACGCCATCTGGTACGCCTCGCCGCTGCCGCGTCCGATCAGCGACTGCGCCTTGAAGCTGCGCTTGCCCTTCACCTTGAGGTTCGGGGACCAGGCGACGAGCGCGTCCGGGTCGACGTACGTCTCGTCCTCACCGCCGCCGCAGTCGACCACGATCGGCTTGCCGCGCGAGGTCAGCGCGACCCAGCCCTGACCGGAGATCTTGGTGTTCCACAGGCCCTGTCCGGCGAACTTGGCGAGCCCCTTCACCCGCTCGACACCCCACTGGAGATGGGCGTCGAAGGCGAGCAGGTTGGTGGCGTTGACGGAGATCGCGTCCCCGTTGAGGTTGATGACGACGACGTTCGCACCGTAGTCGGCCAGGTAGAGCAGGCCGTCGCCGGTGCACTTCATGAGGGGCGCGCCCTCACCGGTCATCCAGTCCCGCGCGATCTGGCGTACGGCGGGCGGGTTGGGCTCGTACTGGACGAACCCTTCGTAGGCGACCATCGAGCCCACGCGCGCGAAGAGGTCGTTTCCGGTCTGCATGGCGACCTTGAGCATGTGGTTGCCGTGGTTCTCCATGCGGGCGGTGACAGGTGCCGGGGCGAAGCCCGCGAGTGGCTGGTTCATGACGGGCTCCCTCAGACCTCGTACGGCTGGACGACGATGAAATTGCCGGGCGCGCCGCGGAACTGGAGGTTCACGCTCTCGCCGGTGTCGCCGGGGTAGGCGTTGCGGCGCATCCGCACCTGGCTGGAGACGATCACCTGGGAGGCCGCGGACCAGGCGACGACGGCGTTGCAGTCGGCGAAGGTCGTCGGCGTCACGGGCAGCACTACGGGAGCGCCGTGCGTCTTCACGACGATCGTTCCGGTCCCCTGGAACTGCATGGTGAACAGCGCGCCTCCGGGGATGCCGTGCCCCTCGATACGCCGGACCTCGTACTGGAGGGACTCGTCGAAGGCGAGCACGCTCTCCGCGGAGACGCAGATCGCGTCGCCCTGGAGTTCGATGGGATGCACGTGGGTGGCGTTCTCGGCGAGGAAGACCTGCCCCTGGCCGGTACAGCGCATGAGCTGCATCTCCTGGCCGGTCGCGTTGCCCACGATCCGCCCGGCGAAGCCGGCACCCTTGTAGCTGAAGTCGACCTTGCCCTGGTAGAGCACCATGCTGCCCTGGCGGGCCAGCACGGGCTGGCCGCCGATACCGAGGTCGACGCGGATGAGCTTCTTGTTCTGCTGGGTCCACCGCTGACCGGTGGGCGTCTCCTTGTAGGCCCCCAGCGCGGCGGCCACACCGGCACCGCCCTGCGGGGCGCCCTGAGGAACACCGTACGGGGACGGCGCACCGGGCTGACCCGGCACCTGGCCCGGAACCTGGCCGTACGGCGGCTGCTGGCCGTAGCCCGGAGGCGCCGTCGGGGCCTGCTGCCCGTAGCCGGGGGGCGCGGGCGGTGCCTGCTGGCCGTAACCGGGCGGCATGGGAGCAGTCTGACCGGGAGGCTGCTGTCCGTAGCCCGGCGGCGGACCGGGCGGACCGGGCGGCTGGATGTACGGAGCGGGGCCCGGCGGCGGCACGGTGCCGCCCGGCGGGGTGTGCAGCGGGGCGATGATGGTCGGCGCTGCGTGCACCGAGGGCGCGGCGGGCGCCGGGGCGGGCGGCGGCGTGAACCCCTGCGCGGCGGGCCCCGGCGCGGGTGCCGGTGCCGGGGCGCCGAACGCGGGGGGTGCGGTGGCCTGGGCAGGCGGAGCGAAGGACGGCGCGGCAGTGGCCTGCGGCTCCTGCGCGGCGGGCTGCTCGTCGGCTACCTCACCACCGAAGTTCTTGAGCAGCGCATCGAGGCCGCCGTCGAAGCCCTGCCCCACGGCGGCGAACCGCCAGACGTCCTTCAGGTAGAAGTCGCCCAGCATCACGGCACGCTCGGTGGAGAACTCCGCGCCGCTGAACGAGTACCGGGCCACCTCCTCGCCGCCCGCGACGACACGGAGGTATCCGGGGGCGATCTGCGACATCTGTCCGGCGCCGTCGATCGTCGCCGTGAACGACAGCTTCTGGATCTGCGCCGGGATCCGGTCGAGCGTGACGCGGAAGGACTCCGTGTCACCCGACTGGGCGCCGAGGAGCTGGATGGATTCTTCGGGGGTCTTCGGCTGGTTGAAGAAGACGAAGTACCGGTCGTCCGAAAGCCTTTCGTCGGCGTCCAGACCGAAGCAGCTGATGTCGAAGGTCAGTCCCGGACCGGTGATCTGCACACCTACGTACAGATCCGTGCCCGCGGTGAGGTCACTGATCCTGGCCTTGTGGCCGCGTTGGAAGTCCCTGGCCATGCGTAACGACCGTCCCCCATCCCGAGTGCGATTGCGTCGCGTCAGGCTAACGGGAAACTCTGGGAGTGAACGCCGCCGGTACAGACCCGGTACACAATCAACCCCCGGCGGGGACGGTCCGCCGCCCCCGCCCGCTACTCGTCGCTCGCCACGGGCAGATGGGGCAGCCGTTCGGCCGCGACCACCCCTTCGAGATAGCCGCGGGCACGCTCCGTACGCGGATACGCCTCCAGCAGCCGCCAGAAGCGGGGCCCGTGACCGGGCACCAGAAGGTGCGCGAGTTCGTGGACGAGGACGTAGTCGACGACATACTCGGGCATGCCCTGCAGGCGATGCGAAAGACGGATACTGCCCTCGGCCGGGGTACAGGAACCCCAGCGCGTGTTCTGATTGGTGACCCAGCGGACCGAGGCGGGGCGGGCCCGGCCGTCGAAGTACTGCTCCGACAGCCGCGCGGCGCGCTCGGTCAGCTCGGCGTCACCGAGCACCCGTTTGCTCTCCTGGGCGGCCAGCTTGTCGAGCATGACAGTGACCCAGCGCTGTTCCTCCGCCTCGGACATACGGGCGGGGATGAGCACGACGGTGCGATCGCCCTCGCGGTACGCGGAGACCGTTCTGCGCCGGCGCGCGCTCCTGCGAACCTCGATCGCGCTCGCCCCCGAGCCGCTTGGCGGCGGGCTCGTCGTGCTGCGCTGTGGCTTTCCGGCGCGGTGCAGTGGGTCGGCGGGCACGCCCCGACGTTACCCGCTGCACATGGGGGAAGTCCCGTCCCCTGGACGGTTCGATGCCGATCCGCGCCCCGTGCGCTTGATTTATACGACGAACACCACCGCCTGTGGACAACTTTCGGCACGGTTCGGCCGGGCGGGGCATGCTGGCATTCGATCGGCGGGCCCGGGACGGACCCCGCCGACACACGGGGATGCTCTACGGGTACGGGGGTCGGTCATGCATCCGATGGTGAAGCCCGCGCTGCGGCGCGGCTGGCGGGATCTCAACACCGTGCAGTTCGGGATGGCGCCCGCGCACGCGATGGTGCTGGGCCCGGTGGACACGGCGACAGGCAGCTTTCTCGACCTGCTCAACGGAACACGCGGGCTCCCGCTCCTTCGCGACCTGGGTCGCGCGATGGGCCTGCCCGACGGTCATGTCGACGCACTTGTGGAGCGACTGGCCCGATCGGGTCTGCTGGACGACGCGACGGGCGGCGGCCGGGCCGCGGACGCCCTGCGCGAGAAGAAGGCGGTCCTGGACCGGCTCCGCCCCGACCTCGCGTCCCTGTCCCTCGTCGCCCGTGCGCCGGGCGACGCCCTGAAGCATCTGGCCGCCCGCCGCTCCCTGCGGGTGCAGGTGCGGGGCGCCGGCCGGGTGGGAGTCGTCCTCGCCTCCCTCCTGGCCGCCGCCGGTGTCGGCCAGGTCGAGGTGCGCGACATCGGCAGCGTCGAACCCTGGGACGTGGCACCGGGCGGACTGCCCTCGGCGTCCATCGGCGAGCGCCGGGAGGAAGCCGCCCGGCGCGCGGTGCGCCGAGCGGCACCGGATCGGCCACCACGGACCGCCGCCGAAGGCGAGGAGCTCGGTCTCTCCCTGGTGATCCTCGCGCCCCGGGACGGCCTGGCGGTGCACGCCCCCGATCCCGCCGTCGCCGAGCCCCTGATCACCTCCGGCACTCCCCATCTGTACGCGGGGGTCGTGGAGGGAACGGGTGTCGTCGGCCCCCTGGTGCTGCCCGGCGACACCGGCTGCGCGGGCTGCCTGGACCAGCAGCGCATCGACCGGGACCCGACCTGGCCACGTCTGATCGCCCAGTGGCGCTCCGGCGCCTCGCACCAGGTCCCGGCGTGCGACCTCGCGCTGGCGACCGGGGTCGCCGGACTCGCGGCGGGACACGCCCTCGCCTTCCTCGACGGACGGCTGCCTTCCAGCGCCGGGGCACGCTGGGAGTCCTCCGTGCCGGGCTTCGACTGGCATGCGAAGCCGGTGTGGTCGCATCCCGCATGCCCGTGCGGCGCGGCGGAGAAAAGTAAGAAGGGGGAGCGCGCCGCCGAGGACGGGCAGCCGCACGAGACAATGGCGGTGCAACAGCCGCACGCGGCACGGCTGTCTGGGACTTGGAGGGCGCATGTCTGATCTTCCCCGGAAGGCAGTCACCCGAACTGCCAAACTCGCCGCACTACCGCTCGGCTTCGCCGGGCGGGCGACCTGGGGGCTGGGCAAGAGGATCGGCGGGAAGTCCGCGGAGATCGTCGGCCGCGAGCTGCAGCAGCGCACGGCGGAGCAGCTCTTCAAGGTCCTCGGAGAGTTGAAGGGCGGTGCCATGAAGTTCGGACAAGCCCTGTCCGTCTTCGAGTCGGCGCTGCCCGAGGAGGTCGCGGGACCCTATCGCGCGGCGCTGACGAAGCTCCAGGAGGCGGCGCCGCCGATGCCGACGCGCACGGTGCACTCCGTTCTGCGCGAGCGCCTCGGCGAGGACTGGTCCGAGCTGTTCCAGAAGTTCGAGGACAAGCCGTCCGCGGCGGCCTCGATCGGTCAGGTGCACCGGGCGGTGTGGCACGACGGACGCGAGGTCGCCGTCAAGGTGCAGTACCCGGGGGCGGGCGAGGCCCTGCTGTCCGATCTGACCCAGCTCAGCCGATTCGCCAGGCTCCTGGGTCCCCTGATCCCCGGCATGGACATCAAGCCGCTCATCGCGGAGCTGCGCGACCGGGTGTCCGAGGAGCTCGACTACGCGCTGGAGGCAGAGGCCCAGGAGACGCATGCCACGGAGTTCGCCGGCGATCCGGACGTGCTCGTCCCGGCGGTGGTCCACCAGTGCGACCAGGTCCTGGTGAGCGAGTGGATCGACGGGATACCGCTGTCGGAGGTGATCGCCGAGGGCACCCAGGAGCAGCGGGACCGTGCGGGCCAGTTGCTGGCCCGGTTCCTGTTCTCGGGTCCCGCCCGCACCGGACTGCTGCACGCCGATCCGCATCCGGGCAACTTCCGCCTCCTGCCCGACGAGAAAGGCGGCTGGCGGCTGGGCGTCCTGGACTTCGGCACGGTCGACCGTCTTCCCGGCGGTCTGCCCCCGACGATCGGCTACTCCCTCCGGATGACTCTCGAGGGCGAAGCCGAAGCGGTCTACGAGCTGTTGCGTGAGGAGGGCTTCGTCAAGGAGTCCATAGAGCTCGAACCCGACGCGGTCCTGGACTATCTCCTGCCGATCATCGAACCGGCCCAGGTCGACGAGTTCACGTTCACCCGCGGCTGGATGCGCAGTCAGGCCACCCGCATCGCCGACCCCCGCTCCCCCGCACACCAGTTGGGCAGGCTCCTCAACCTGCCACCGTCGTATCTCCTGATACACCGTGTGACCTTGAGCACCATCGGAGTCCTGTGTCAGCTGGGCGCGACGGTGCGGCTGCGCGACGAACTGGAGGAGTGGCTGCCAGGTTTCGTACCGGGAGAGAACCCGACGGAGGAGCTGCTGGACGAGGAGGGATCCGCGGCCGGAGCATGACTCGGGCCACCTTCGGTCAGCGGGCCGACCCGGCGTGGCCTACCACCAGGCCGAGTCCAGCCGCCCCTCGATCGCCCTGAGGTTGCTGCGGGCGCAGTTGTCGCAGAAGTAGTGGCGGATGCCGTTCTCCATGGAACAGGTCCACGTCAGCGGAGGGCCGTCGGCCGGGGTACCGCAGCGGGCGCACACGATGTGCCGGGCCTCGGCCGTGTCGGGCCGCGGCATGGAGCCGGTGCTGTCACTGTCCCCGGGAAGACTCGTCACCCGGCGACGATAACGCCGTGGTCGGCTGTTCGCCCGGCACAACGCACCGCGGGGGCCGGTCCGTTCGGACCGGCCCCCGCGAGGAGCTGCTTACTGATACTGCAGCGACTGCCTTCGGCTAGTGCATGACCGCCATGGCCAGCGCGCGCCGGGCGCGCATGGAGGCGCGCTCGGCCCGACGCTGCATCCGACGGGCGGAGGCCAGGCGCACGGCCAGGCGTTCCCGCTCGGCCTCGTGCAGTCGCTCGTGCATATGCGCACGAGCCAGGGCTTCTGGGATGAGTTGCATCTCGCGGGTCCTGTTCTGACGCGAGTCGTTCGCGCCGGTGGTGGTGAAGTCTGGGATGGCGGAGCCTGCGGGCTCGCTGGTGGACGGCTTCATCGGGGCCTGTTTCTTGGGGTCGTGCGTCAGGGGGCGATCGATCGTTCCTACGGTGTTCATGCCGCAACCGGGTTCTTGCGCGGGCGGCCACGCGGCCGCTTGCGGGCCACGACAACACCCTGGACGAAGAGCTCGCCGCCCCAGACACCCCAGGGCTCGCGCCGCTCCTTGGCGCCGGCGAGGCAGGCCTCGATCAGCGGGCAGGTGCGGCAGAGGGACTTGGCGTACTCGACGTCTGCCGGCGACTCGGCGAAGAAGACCTCCGGGTCGTAGGAGCGGCAGGGGACGGGTACGCCGAGGTTCTCGATGGCGTCGTCGAGCGCGGTGAGCGCAGTGAGCGGGATCAAGGTGGAGTCCTCCGTGAGGCCGGGCGGGGGGATCGTTTCGGAAGGCGGTACGGACGGGGCGTGCGCTTCGAGTTGCACGGTTGGTCTTCCTCGTCTGGTCGTGCCGGCCGGGTTGGCCGGTTGGCGGCTGGTACCGGGTTCTTTTCTTGTCCCGAGGCCCCTTCGCTCTGCCGTCCCCGGTCGGGGACAAACAGAAGGGCCGCGGATCCCGGGTGGGGTTCCGCGGCCCTGAAGGCGCCGGCCTGATCGAAGATCAGGCTGGATCACTCCAGGGTTCAGGCCCACGGAAGGCCCACATCGTGTGGTGCTGCTTTGTCTGCTTCAGGGATCCGGCACCGGCCGCCGCAAAGGCATAGGCCTGGGCCTCTGCCACTACTGCCGCTTCCAGTGCCTTCATCGGTCGCTCATTGCGCTCACGGTTGGGAAGAACCGCGAGAGACAGAGGGGAGGCCGGCCGGACGGCAGCGATGCCGGACAGACCGGTGCCCAGGTTCGAGACGCCGAGCAGGCACGTGGAGACGACCGAGCGATCGGTCATTTTGGCGGTGCTGATGGAGCTGATGTTGATGCTGATCACTGGAATCGCCTCCTCTCGGCGTCTTGGGGGACTGGGGTGAACCAGTCCGACGGCTATTAAGTACAGCACGGAACCAGGGCCTCGGAGAAGGCCGCTGCTGCCGTGGTTAAGAACCTATGGGGATTGCTGGGGCATGCGCAAACTATTTTTACGACGAGTTTGCATCAGTCACCCTCGCCGCCCTCCGCAGGCTCTTGACCAGCACAGATGGCCAGAACATCGGCCCCGAACCGGTTGAACTTGCGCACGCCGACCCCGGGGATCCGCGCCAACTCGCCCTCGTCGTCCGGCGCGGCCTCGGCGATCGCCATGAGTGTCTTGTCGGTGAAGACGCAGAACGCGGGCTGCCCACTGCGCTGCGCCTGTACCGCCCGCCACTCCCGCAGCCGCTCGTAGAGGCCTTCGTCCATGTCGGAGGGGCAGTCCTCACAACGCATCAGTTTCATCTCGCCGGCGTCGGTCAGCGTGCGCCCGCAGACCCGGCAGCGGGCCGGGGTCCGGCTCGTGCGCCGTACGACCGTGCCCCCGCTGCTTCCGATGCCGCGCTCGATGCCGCCTGGACCGCCGCCGGCGCTGCGGCCCGCGGTGGCGACGGAGCCGGGGCGCAGCCCGTCGAGGAAGCGGCTGGGCCGACGGTTGGGTCTGCCGCCGGGAGAGCGGGACAGGGCCCAGGAGACGAGGAGGTGTTCTCTGGCGCGGGTGACTCCGACGTAGAGAAGGCGGCGTTCTTCCTCGATCTGCTCGTCGGTCTTTGCGTAGGTGATCGGCATCATCCCCTCCGCGACGCCGACCAGGAAGACGACGTCCCACTCCAGTCCCTTGGCGGAGTGCAGGGAGGCGAGGGTGACGCCCTGGACGGTCGGGGCGTGCTGGGCACTCGCGCGCTCGTCGAGCTCGGCCACCAGGTCACCGAGGGTGGCGCCCTGTTTGGCGGCGGCGAAGTCCTGGGCGAGATGGACGAGGGCGGCCAGGGACTCCCAGCGCTCTCTGACGGCCCCGGATCCGGCCGGGGGCTGGCTGGTCCAGCCCTCGCCGGAGAGCACCGCTCGGACCTGGGAGGGCAGGTCGACGGCGTCGTCGAGGAGAGAGTCGTTGGCGCCGAAGCGGGCGGCCGCGCGCAGGGCGGCGCCTGCTTTGCGCACCTCAGGGCGGTCGAAGAACCGCTCGGCGCCGCGCAGCTGATAGGGCACTCCGGCGTCGGCGAGGGCCTGTTCGTAGATCTCGGACTGGGAGTTCGTGCGGAAGAGGATGGCGATCTCGCCCGCGGGAATGCCGGAGGCGACGAGGTCGCGGATGCGGCGGGCGGCACCCTCGGCCTCGGCGGGTTCGTCCGTGTATTCGGCGTAGACGGGCTCGGGGCCCGGGGCACGCTGGGAGATCAGCTCCAGGCGGTGGTCGGCGGCCCGGCCGCGGGCCTGGGAGAGCAGGCCGTTGGCGAGGTGCACCACTTGGGGTGAGGAGCGGTAGTCGCGGACGAGCTTGACGACGGTGGCCCCGGGGTAACGGGTGCGGAAGTCGAGCAGGTGGTCGGGAGTTGCACCGGTGAACGAATAGATCGTCTGGCTGGCGTCGCCGACGACGCAGAGGCTGTCGCGCTCGCCGAGCCACAGTTCCAGGAGGCGCTGCTGGAGGGGGCTGACGTCCTGGTACTCGTCGACCACGAAGTGCTGGTACTGGGAGCGGACCTGCTCGGCGATGTCGTGACGGTCCTGGAGGATCGCGACGGTCAGCAGCAGGACGTCCTCGAAGTCGATGACGGCGCGGTCGCGCTTGAGGTCCTCGTACGTGGCGTAGAGCTGGGCGATCTCGGCCGGGTCGCGGGGCGAGAGACGGCCGGTCTTGGCCGCGGCGGCCGCGTAGTCGGCGGGGACGGTCTGGGTGACCTTGGACCATTCGATCTCGGCCGTGACGTCGCGCAGCTCGCCCCGGTCGAGGCGGATGCGGCAGGCGGCTGCCGCGTCGGCGACGAGCTGGATCTTGCGGTCGATGAGCCGGGGCAGGCCGCCACCGACCGCTTTCGGCCAGAAGTACTGGAGTTGGCGCAGCGCGGCGGAGTGGAACGTACGGGCCTGGACACCACCGGCGCCGAGCTGGCGGAGCCGGCCGCGCATCTCGCCCGCGGCCCTGTTGGTGAAGGTGACGGCGAGCACGCTGGAGGGCTGGAGGATCCCGGCACGCACCCCGTAGGCGATGCGGTGGGTGATCGCTCGTGTCTTGCCCGTGCCGGCGCCCGCCAGCACGCACACCGGACCGTGCAGGGCGGTGGCGACCTCGCGCTGCTCGGGGTCGAGCCCGTCGAGCACCGCGTCGGCCGTGTCCGGTGCCTGCGGGAAGAGGGTGGAGTGCGTTGCTGCTGTCACCCCGCCATGCTGCCAGGTCGGTGGGGACGCATGAGCCGGTTGTCCACAGGGAGGCCCTCGCAGTCGTACTAATGCGGCAGGCGCTGGGCGTGCTCTTGCTCACCCGTCCGCCGCGAGGTGCACTCGTGTACCGGGCCGGGGTACCCGGGCACGGGAATGGTGGCCCGCTCGCGTACGTTCCACCTCTGCGACAACGCACCCCCAGCAGCAAAGGAGCGCGAGACACATGCCGGGCACTGTGACGATGTACAGCACCACGTGGTGCGGCTACTGCACGCGACTGAAGGGCCAGATGGACCGCGCGGGCATCGCGTACAACGAGATCAACATCGAGCAGGACCCGGAGTCCGCGGCCTTCGTGGAGAAGGCGAATGGCGGAAACCAGACGGTTCCGACCGTGCTGTTCGCGGACGGCTCGACGCTGACCAACCCTTCGCTGGCGCAGGTCAAGCAGAAGATCGGCGCGTAAGCGGTTCACCATCGGTGCGCCCCGGCGGTTGCCGCGGGCAGCAACAGGGGCGGTCCTTGAGTCTGACTCAAGGACCGCCCCTGCTGTGTGACTTGCGCCACTCGCGCGAGTGGTGTGGTGTGCGCCGGTCAGGCGGCTACCGCTCCCGGGCGCGGCAGGGGCTTGCCGTACCAGAGTTCGATCAGTCGGGCAGCGATGGAGATGCCGAACGGAGGCAGCACCTCGCCGGACTCGAAGGCGGTGCGCAGGTCCTCGCGGGAGAACCAGCGGGCCTCGTGGATCTCCTCGCCGTCGACGTTGATCTCGGACGAGGTGGCGCGGGCCATGAAGCCGAGCATGAGGCTGGAGGGGAACGGCCAGGGCTGGCTGGCGACGTAGTCGACCTCGCCGACGGTGACGCCCGCCTCCTCGAAGACCTCGCGGCGCACGGACTGCTCGATGGACTCGCCGGGTTCGACGAAGCCGGCGAGCGTGGAGAAGCGGCCCTCGGGCCAGTGCACCTGGCGGCCGAGCAGGATGCGGTCCTCGTCGTCCGTCACCGCCATGATCACGGCCGGGTCGGTGCGCGGGTAGTGCTCGGCGCCGCAGGCGGGGCAGCGGCGGATGTGCCCGGCCGCCGCGATCACGGTGCGCTCGCCGCAGCGCGAGCAGAAGCGGTGCAGGCGCTGCCAGTTCTCCAGGGCGACGGCGTGCACCATCAGACCCGCGTCGCGGGGTGAGAGCAGGAGTCCCGCCTCGCGCAGGCCCGCCGAGCGGGCGGACTGGTCGATGCGGCCGGGCAGTGCGTCCTTCTGGAGTGCGAAATAGCTCACACCGTCGTCGTCCGTGCCGAGGAAGTAGCGGTGCGCCTCGGTGAGCGGGGCCTCGAAAGAGGGGGTCATGACGAGTTCGGTGGTGCCGTCCGCCGTCTCGTCGATGAGCACCTGACCGCCGGAGACCACGAAGACGCGGGTGGTGGGGTGGCTCCAGGCCGCCGCGAGCCAGGCCTCGTCGAGCCGGTGGTGGGCGGCCCGGTCGATGCCGCTCGGGGCGGTGAGCGAGATGGGACGGTCGGCGGTTCGGTCGGTCCAGGTGGTCACGGGTGCTTCCAACTCCCCCGGTGGAACGGTTATTTCGGCGGGCGGTTCAGCAGGGCGGGTGCGAAGGGCACTGTTCGGGGTGGGGACGGACTTTTCAGGAAGGGTGGAGACGGGCTCTTTCAGTGTGCCTCGCGCCAGTTCTCGGCCAGGTCGCCCCACAGGTAGGCGCTGGTCTCGACGCCCTTCATGAGGAGGTCGAGTTCCACCTTCTCGTTGGGGGCGTGCCAGCCGTCGGAGGGGACGGAGATGCCCAGGAAGAGCACGGGGGCACCGAGGACTTCCTGGAGGTCGGCCGCGGGTCCCGAGCCACCCTCGCGGGTGAAACGGATCGGCTGTTCGAAGGCGCGGCCCATGGCGCGTGCGACGGACTGCAGGGCGGGGTGGTCCAGCGGTGTGAGGCAGGGGCGGGTGGCGGCGCCGAACGTGATCTCGTGCCGGATGCCGGCGGGCAGCCGGTCGGCGGCCCAGGCGCGGACTGCCTTCTCGATGTGGTCCGGGTCCTGCCCCGCCACCAGCCGGAACGAGAGTTTCACGGTGGCCGAGGACGGGATGATCGTCTTGCTGCCGGGGCCTTGGTAGCCGCCGCCGATGCCGTTGACCTCGGCGGTGGGGCGGGCCCAGATGCGCTCCAGGGTGGTGTGTCCGGCCTCTCCGTAGGTGGCCGTCGACTTGGCCGTGCTCAGCCAGCGCTCCTCGTCGAAGGGCAGTTCGGCGAAGAGCTCACGCTCGCGTTCGGTGAGTTCGCTGATGCCTTCGTAGAAGCCGGGGACGGCTACGCGCGCGTGCTCGTCGTGGAGGGCCGCGACGAGACGGGCGGCGGCGGTGGCCGGGTTGGGCACGGCACCGCCGAAGGAACCGGAGTGGATGTCCTGCTGCGGCCCGTACAGCTCGATCTCGCACTCGGCGAGGCCACGCATGCCGGTGCACACGGTGGGGGTGTCCTCGGACCACATGCCGGTGTCGGAGACGATCACCGCGTCGGCGGTGAGCCGGTCGGCGTGGCTTTCGACGAGGTCGCGGAAGTGCGGGGAGCCGGACTCCTCCTCGCCCTCGATCAGGAGCTTGAGGTTCACGGCCGGTGCGCCGCGTCCGGTGGCGGCGAGGTGGGCGCGAACGCCGAGTGTGTGGAAGAACACCTGGCCCTTGTCGTCGGCGGCACCGCGCGCGTGGAGACGGTTTCCGCGGATCACCGGTTCGAAGGGGTCGGTGTCCCAGCCGTCCTCGCGGGCTGCGGGCTGCACGTCGTGGTGTCCGTAGACGAGAACCGTGGGAGCCCCGGGGTCCTCGGCGGGCCATTCGGCGAAGACGGCGGGGGCGCCCTCGGTCGCCCAGACCTCGACGGTCGGGAAGCCGGTCTCCTGCAACTTGGCGGCGAGCCAGTCGGCGCTGCGTGCCACGTCCGCGGCGTGGTCGGGCTGGGCCGACACCGAAGGGATGCGCAGCCACTCCGCGAGGTCGTCGAGGAAGGCCGTGCGGTGGTTCTGGATGTACGTGCGGACGGTGCTGACGGCGTTGTCAACGGGCTTGCTCATGCTCACGAGCCTATCCGCCCACGGAGGCGTGTTCGTCCGGCGGATCCCCGGCAGACGCTTCCTGTGGGTCCGCCGGGTCCTGTGTGAGCAGTCGTTCCAGTGCCGCGCGGTCCGGGAGCTCGTCCGGGTGGACCACCTCACCGCTGCGGACGTACAGGAACGCGGCCTTGACGGCCTCCAGGGGCACGCCTTGCTGTTCGGCCCAGGCGAGGCGGTACAGGGCGAGCTGGAGGGGGTCGGCGGTGCCGGTGCGGCTGGTCTTCCAGTCGACGATCTCGTACGTCGTGCCGGCGTCGCCCTCCGCCCGGTAGACGGCGTCGATCCGGCCCCGTACGACACGTCCCGCGATGGCGAGCTGGAACGGTGCCTCCACGCGATGGGGGGTGCGATAGGCGTAGGGAGTGCGTTCGAAGGCGTCCTTGAGCTCCTCCAGGTCGCGTTCGTCGGCGATCTCGGCGTCGCTGCCGGGGAGGTCCTCCGGTTCCAGCATCGGCAGCCGCAGCTCTTCGAAGCGGGACTCCAGCCAGGCGTGGAAGCGTGTTCCGCGGCGCGCGGCGGGCTGTGGGGGGCGTGGCATGGGGCGTGCGAGCTCCTGCGCGAAGCCGTCCGGGTCTGCGGCCAGGCGCATGAGCTGCGTCACGGTGAGTGAGGCCGGCAGGGGGACGTCGGTGACGCTCGCGCGGGCGCGCAGGAGCTCTCCGGTCAGGGCGTCGAGGTCACGGTCCCAGGAGGCGAGGGTGCGGGCCTCCTCCGGGGTGAGGTGCGCGGGTTCTTCAGGGTGCGGTTTCGCGGGGTGCGGTTTCGCAGGCTGCGGTTTCGCGGGGCGCGGGCGAGTCTCCGGAGCCGGTGCCTGGTGCGGGACCGTCGGGCGGTCCTGCGCAGGTCGCGTCGGCCGGTCCTCGGGGCGGTCGGTCGACCAGGAGTCCCAGTCGGAGTCGTCCCCTTCGGGGAAGCCGTCGTCGGGGAGGTCGTCGTCCCCGTAGGGCACGTCGTCGTACGCGGGGTCGTCGTCCTCGGGCGGGGGCGGCCAGTCCGGATCGTCGTACGAGGTGGGGTCGTGGTCGGTCGCGTGCCGGGCTCCCTGCGCCCCCGGGTGGGGCTCTTCGTGGGACGCCACACGCTCCAGGTGGGCGAGTACGGTCTCGGCGGCGGCGCGGCGCCGGGCCAGTGCCTCGTCGTCGAGCGGGAGCGGCCACGCGTGGTCGGCGGCCGCCTCGCGCAGGGCGGGGTTCTCCTCGCCCTCGGCGGGCTCCTCGGCCCAGACCTCGATCTCGCCGTGTCCGGCGACGCAATGCTCGTAGAGGGCGTCCAGGAAGTCCGAGGGGCCGCGCGGCTTCTTCTGGGAGGGGCCCCACCAGTGGCCGGAACCGAGCAGGAGCGAGCGGGGACGGGTGAAGGTGACGTAGCCGAGGCGGAGCTCTTCGGTGTGCTGGTGGTCCTTCATGGCCTCGTGGAAGGCCTTGATGCCCTTGGCGTCCCAGGTGGCGATCTCGGGGAGCGTGTCGGCGTCGCCGCGCAGCTCGTGCGGCAGGACCTTGCCCTGGGCGGTCCACTTCTCGCGGCCCTGGCCGCTGGGAAAGGTGCCGGTGACGAGCCCGGGGACCGCGACGACGTCCCACTCCAGGCCCTTGGACTTGTGCGCGGTGAGCACCTTGACGGTGTTCTCGCCGCCGGGCAGGGCGTTGTCGAGGCCCTTCTCGTACTGGGCGGCGGTACGCAGGAAGCCGAGGAAGGCCAGCAGCGTGGCCTCGCCGTCGCCCGCGGCGAAGGACGCGGCGACGTCGAGGAAGTTCGACAGGGTCTCTCGGCGGCGGGCGGCCAGCGCGTGCGGAGACGCGGAGAGCTCGACCTCGAGGCCGGTGACGGCGAGCACCCGGTGCAGGACGTCCATCAGGGGGTCGGCGAGCGAGCGGCGCAGATCGCGCAGCTCGGCGGCGAGCCGCGCGAACCGCACCCGCGCGTCCGCCGAGAAGGGCAGCCCGTCGTCGTCCCCTTCGGCCTCGATGGGCATCTCCAGGAACGTGTCGAGCGCGTCGGCGAGCGATATCACCTCGGCCGGGTCGACCCCCTCCACGGCCGCCGCGAGCCGACGGTCCGGGTCCTCGTCGGCGCCCACGCGCGCGTGGGACACGAGCAGGCGGGCGCGCCTCCCCAGGAGGGCGAGGTCACGCGGGCCGATCCGCCAGCGGGGGCCGGTGAGCAGGCGGACCAGGGAGGCGTTCGCCCCGGGGTCCTGGAGGACTTCACAGACGGCGACGAGGTCGGCGACCTCGGGCAGGTGCAGCAGCCCGGAGAGGCCCACCACCTCGACCGGGATGTCCCGGGCGACGAGCGCGCCCTGGATCTCGGCGAAGTCGCCCGCCGTACGGCACAGTACGGCGATCTCGCCGGGTGCCTTTCCGGTGCGTACCAGGTGGGCGATGGAATCGGCGAGCCAGTCGATCTCCTCGGCATGGGTGCGCAGCAGCGCGCAGCGGACCTGGCCGTCGTGCTCGGCTCCTGGGGCCGGGCGGAGGGCCTCCACGCCCTCGTGCATGGCGCGCAGGGGCTCCGCGAGGCCGTTGGCGAGGTCGAGGAGGCGGCCGCCGCTGCGACGGTTCTCGCTGAGCGCCTGGCGGGCCGCGGGGCGGCCGTCGGCGTGTGCGAAGTGTTCGGGGAAGTCGTCGAGGTTGGCGACGGAGGCGCCGCGCCAGCCGTAGATGGCCTGGCAGGGGTCGCCGACCGCGGTCACGGGGTGGCCGGTGCCGCCGCCGAAGAGTCCGGCGAGCAGGATGCGCTGGGCCACCGAGGTGTCCTGGTACTCGTCCAGCAGCACCACCCGGAACTCGTCGCGGAGGATTTCCCCGACCTCGGGGCGGGTGCGGGCCAGGGTGGCCGAGAGGGCGATCTGGTCGCCGAAGTCGAGGAGGTCGCGCTCGCGCTTGGCCGACCGGTAGCGGCCCACCAGCTCGGCCAGTTCACGCCGGGCCGCGGCCGCCTCGGGGACCTTCCGCAGGTCGGCGTTGGTGAGTTTGGCGCTCTCCAGGGAGCGCAGCAGCTCGGCGTCGTAGGCGCGCAGGTCTTCGGGCCGTACGAGGTGTTCGGCGAGCTCGGAGTCGAGTGTGAGGAGGTCGCCGACGAGGTCCGGGAAGGAGCGGGTCAGCGCCGGGTACGGTCCCGGGGCCTCGCGCAGTACGCGGGCGGCGAGCTGGTAGCGGGTGGCGTCGGCGAGCAGGCGGGAGGTCGGTTCGAGTCCGATGCGCAGGCCGTGGTCGGTCAGCAGGCGGCCCGCGAAGGCGTGGTAGGTGGAGATCACCGGCTCGCCCGGCGGGTTGTCGGGGTCGATCACGTCCGGGTCGGTTACTCCGGCCTTGATCAGCGCCTTGCGGACGCGCTCGGCGAGTTCACCCGCCGCCTTGTTGGTGAACGTGAGACCGAGGACCTGTTCGGGGGCGACCTGTCCGGTGCCGACGAGCCACACCACGCGTGCCGCCATCACCGTGGTCTTGCCTGATCCGGCTCCGGCCACGATCACCTGCGGGGCGGGCGGTGCGGTGATGCAGACCGTCTGCTCCGGGGTGAACGGGATACCGAGGAGCTCCTTGAGCTGCTCGGGGTCGGTGATACGGGCGGGCATGTCGGAGAGGCTAGCGGCGCCCACTGACAGCGGAGGCCACATCGGCCGCCGGGATGGAAGAAGTGCTGGTCAACACATGTGGTGCCGTACGTCACTCGCTGACGTGACGTCCACTTGGACCCGTCACTCGACCACGTGCCGTCCTTCGGGCCGAGCGCTGCACGATGCCCGGAAAGCGCAGTGTGTGCAGTGTTGTCCCGTGGTCGGCGAGAACCGTTCGTCGAGGACCTTCCCGGCCGCGGTGGCCAGCAGGTCGCCGACCCACTCGCCCTCGAGGGGCTCCTGGGCCTGCACCTTGGGGAGGGTCTCGCCGCCGTTCTTCTTGGCGGCGCCCTGGCGCAGCTGGACGAGTTCCGCGCCGCCGGGCTCGGGGCGTACGCCGTCGAAGGTGTCGTCGACGGCTCCCTCGCGGACGGCGAGCTGGTAGACGGCGAGCTGCGGGTGGTGCGCCACCTCCGCGGCGCTGGGCGCGTGTTTGCCGGTCTTGAAGTCGACCACGTAGGCGCGGCCCTCTGTGTCCGTCTCGACGCGGTCCATGGAGCCCCGGATGCGCACCTCGTAGTCGCCCGCCTCCAGGGTCACGTCGAAGTCGTGCTCACTGGCCACCGGCACACGTCCGGCACGGACGCCGTTGGAGTCGACGTGCCACTTCAGGAAGCGTTCGAGCGCCACGCGCGCGTGCTCCTTCTCCTGCGCGGACTTCCAGGGCGCGTCGAAGGCGAGCGCGTTCCACACGGAGTCCAGACGTTCCATGAGGACGGCGAGGTCGGCGGGGGTGCGTCCGGAGGCGACCTCGTCGGCGAGGACGTGCACCACGTTGCCGAAGCCCTGGGCGGCGGTCGCGGGCGCGTCGGCCTTGACCTCGCGGCCCAGGAACCACTGCAGGGCGCAGGTGTTGGCGAGCTGGTCGAGGGCGCTTCCGGAGAGCACGACGGGCTGGTCGCGGTCGCGCAGCGGCACCTTGCTCTCGGTCGGCTCGTACATGCCCCACCAGCGGTAGGGGTGCGCGGACGGCACGAGGGGGCGGCCGTCCTCGTCGCCGAGGGCGGCGAGCTTGGCCAGGCGGTGGGCCGCGGCCTGCCGAAGGGTGTCCGAGACCCGCGGGTCGACCGTGGTGGCGCGCAGTTCGGCGACCAGGGCGGCGACGGACAGCGGGCGGCGGGGGCGGCCGGTGACGTCCCTGGGTTCGACGCCGAGTTCGGTGAGGAAGCGGGAGGGCTGGTCGCCGTCGTCGGCGGGGGCCTTCACGGCGGTGACGATCAGGCGTTCACGCGCGCGTGTGGCGGCCACGTAGAACAGGCGGCGTTCTTCGGAGAGGAGCGCTCCGGGGGTGAGGGGTTCGGCGAGGCCGTCGCGTCCGATGCGGTCGGCCTCCAGCAGGGAGCCGCGGCGGCGCAGGTCCGGCCACAGGCCCTCCTGGACGCCCGCGACGACGACGAGGCGCCACTCCAGGCCCTTGGAGCGGTGCGCGGTCATCAGGCGTACGGCGGCGGGGCGCACCGCCCGGCGGGTGAGCGTGTCGGCGGCGATGTCCTGGGCTTCGATCTCCTCCAGGAAGTTGAGGGCGCCGCGCCCGCCCGTGCGCTCCTCGGCGCGGGCCGCGGTCGCGAACAGCGCGCAGACGGCGTCGAGGTCGCGGTCGGCGTTGCGTCCGGCCGCGCCACCACGCCGGGCGGCCCGCTCCAGGCGCTGCGGCCACGGTGTTCCCTCCCAGAGGTCCCAGAGCGCCTCCTCGGCCGTCCCGCCGCCCGCCAGGCGCTCCCGCGCCTTGCGCAGCAGCGCGCCGAGGCGCTGGGCTCCCCGGGCGTATGCCGGGTCGTGCGCGACGAGCCGCTCCGGCTCGGCCAGCGCGCGGGTGAGCAGTTCGTCGGAGGGCTGCGGTACGTGGTTGCCCGCGGCGCGCTCCTCCTCGCGCAGCGCGCGCCCCAGACGCCGCAGATCGGCCGCGTCCATGCTCGCGAGGGGCGAGGCGAGCAGGGTGAGCGCGGTTTCGGTGTCGAGCCAGGGCGCGGCCTGCGCGTCGGCGTCCCCAGATACGTCGATGTCTTCAGGTGCGTCGGCATCCTCAGGTACGTCGGCGCCTTCGGGTACATCGGCGTCTTCGCGTACGTCGCTGTCGCCGCCGGAGGGCGCGGCCGTACCCGACTCCGCGCGGGCCACCGCCCGCAGTGCCGTCAGCAAGGGCGTCACCGCCGGTTCGTGCCGCAGTGGCAGGTCGTCGCCGTCGATGTCGAGCGGCACGCCCGCCGCGGTGAGCGCCCGCCTGATCGTCGGGATCGTGCGGGAGCCGGCGCGCACCAGGACGGCCATGTCGCCCCAGGGGACGCCGTCCTCCAAGTGGGCGCGGCGCAGGATGTCCGCGATGTTGTCCAGCTCCGTGCCCGCCGTCGGGTACGTGTAGACCTCGACGGCGCCGCCGTCCCGTACCGGAGACAGCTGGCGGTGGGCGCGTACCTTCTCCGCCGGAAGGCGGGTCAGCGGCATGCGCTGGGTGATCAGACGGGTGGCGGTCAGCAGGGCGGCGCCGGAGCGGCGGGAGGTGCGCAGCACCTCGACCGGCGCGGGGCGGCCGTCCGCGCGCGGGAAGGCGTCGGGGAAGTCCAGGATGCCGTTCACGTCCGCGCCTCGGAAGGCGTAGATCGACTGGTCGGGGTCACCGAAGGCGACCAGGTTGCGGCCGCCGCCGGCGAGGGCGTGCAGCAGCCGGACCTGCGCCGGATCGGTGTCCTGGTACTCGTCCACGTAGACGGCGTCGTACTGCGCGGCGAGGCGTTCGGCGACGCCCGGACGCCCGGCGAGCAGCACCGCGCGGTGGACGAGTTCCGCGTAGTCGAGCACTCCTTGGAGGTCGAGAACGTCCAGGTACTCGGCGAGGAAGGCGGCGGCCGCGCCCCAGTCGGGGCGGCCGATGCGCCGGGCGAAGGCGGTCAGGGCGTCGGGGCTCAGGCCCAGTTCGCGGCTGCGCGCCAGTACCGCGCGGACCTCGTCGGCGAAGCCGCGCGTGGTCAGGCAGGCCCGCAGCTCGTCCGGCCAGCGGACATGGGCGAGGCCGAGCCGCTCCAGGTCGGGCTGGCCGGCGAGCAGTTCGCGCACCGCCACGTCCTGTTCGGGTCCGGACAGCAGCCGCAGGGGCTCCACGAACAGGTCACTGTCCTGGTGGGCGCGGACCAGGGCGTAGCAGAACGAGTGGAAGGTGGTCGCCCGGGGAGCGCGGGCGGCCCCTATGCGCAGCGCCATGCGGTCGCGCAGCTCGACGGCCGCCTTGCGGCTGAACGTCAGCACCAGGATGCGTTCCGGGTCGCCGCCCCGCGCGATCCGCGCCGCGACGGACTCGACGAGCGTCGTCGTCTTGCCGGTGCCGGGGCCGGCCAGCACGAGCAGCGGTCCCGTGTCATGGTCAACCACCGCGCGCTGCTCTGCGTCCAGACGAGGGGGCCCCACTCGGACCGGCGCGGTACGTACCAGTCGGTACGCGCCGCGGGTCCCCTGCCGCACCTGGGGGTGCGACAGGCGCCTGGTGGAAGAAGAGGAGCTCACGTGGTTCGCCGGTCCTGGAGGTTGTGCGGGATGTCACTGCCGGCGCGGAGCGCCGTCGTTGCGGGCTGGTGGTCGGGCGACGGGCGGGAGGAGCGCCGCGCGTTCAGGGCGGTGGCCGCGGGGTGAGGGGGATGCGTGCCGTCGACGCTACGCCGGTGAGCATCATGGAAGGAGGGCTTCCCCTTCTTCCCTCACACCACGTGCGTCCCCCGGCTCTCGAACGTACGGCATGTCACGGGCGTGCCCCGTTTCCCCCGTACGGGCCACAGGTTCCCCATCGCCCCGTCCTATGCCGGAAGCTGTCAGGTGTGACCCTGCGCGCGTTCGCCGCCGTCCCATCGTGCCCGTCTCATGTCGATGCGCGGCAGATGCCCCTCGGAGGCCCTGCTCGCCTCCTTCAGGGGCGTGCCCTCGTCGCGGTAGTGGCCCAGCGCATCGAGTTCGTGGCCCGGGAGCAGCGCGCCGTCCGCGCGGACGACCCGCCACCACGCGACCGCCCCTCCGTAGAGGGCCATCACGCGGCCCACCTGGCGCGGTCCGCCTTCCTCCAGCCACTCTGCGACGTCCCCGTACGTCATCACGTGCCCCGGCGGGATCGACTCGGCGACCTCAAGGACCCGCTCCGCGTACTCCGGCAGGGCATCCGTCGGAAGGCTCTCCTCGCTCATCCGCCCCATCCTGCCCCATCCCACCGACAGTGCGACGAGCCGGTGACTGTGCGTATCCCTCGCCACGAAGGCGCACTTGGGGCAGACTGTGCGCCCCCGTATTTGCACCCTGATGCCCCCGTGTGTCGGTGGGGCATGCCACCATCGTGCGGGCGGTGACTGGTGATACGAGATCAAGAAGAGACGATGAGGCAGCAGGGCGTGCACCCCGAAGACGCGGAGAGCACCTCCGCGGCCTCGTCGCGTCCGGACACCGGCGACACCGGCCCGAAGGACCCGGGCGAGGCGGCGGGCGAGCCCACCACGACGGTGGACGAGGAACCCGTTCCTGACACCCACGGACGAGCGCGGAAGCGACTCGATCCGGCGGACGACTGCGCGGACGAGGTCCACAACGACGAGGTCGAGGGCGACGAACCGCTGCTTCCCGCGCGTGTGCACCGTCCGTCCGACCTGATGCGGCTCATGGTCGGCGTCCTCGCCATCGCCGTGCTGCTGGCCATCGCCGCGTTCGCGCACGGCACCACCTCGGGGCTCGAACAGGACATCAACAAGGGCACCGGCCAGGCACCCGATCTGCTGATCAAGATCGCGGGTCTGGCGTCGAGCATCGCGATCCTCCTGGTGCCGGTCGCCTTCGCGATCGAGCGGCTGATCAAGCGGGACGGGCTGCGCATCGCCGACGGCGTGCTGGCCGCGGTCCTCGCACACGGAGTGACTCTCGCCACGGATCTGTGGGTCGCCAAGGGTGCCCCGAGTTCCATCCAGGAGGCACTCACCCAGCCCTCGCCGGGTGACATCCACGCCCTGACCGACCCGGTGCACGGCTATCTGGCGCCGGTCATCGCGTACATGACTGCCGTCGGGATGTCCCGCAGACCGCGCTGGCGCGCGGTGCTGTGGGTGGTGCTGCTCCTCGACGCCTTCTCCATGCTGGTCACCGGCTACACCACGCCGTTCTCGATCATCCTGACGGTGCTGATCGGCTGGAGCGTCGCGTACGGGACGCTGTACGCGGTCGGCTCGCCGAATGTGCGTCCGACCGGACGGACACTGATGGCGGGCCTGCGGCACGTCGGCTTCCACCCCGTCAGCGCGGCCCGCGAGGACACGCCCGACACCACGGAGAACGGCGACCGCGGTCGGCGCTACTTCGTCACCCTGGAGGACGGCCCGCCGCTGGACGTCACAGTGGTCGACCGTGAACAGCAGGCGCAGGGCTTCTTCTACCGAGTGTGGCGCAACCTGACGCTGCGCGGTCTCGCGACCCGTCGCAGTCTCCAGTCGCTGCGCCAGGCCCTGGAGCAGGAGGCGCTTCTCGCGTACGCGGCCATCGCGGCCGGGGCCAACGCCCCGAAGCTGATCGCGACCTCCGAGCTCGGCCCGGACGCCGTGATGCTCGTCTACGAACACACCGGCGGGCGCACACTGGACTCGCTGCCCGACGAGCTCATCACCGACGATCTCCTGCGCGACACCTGGCATCAGGTGCAGGCCTTGCAGTCGCGACGCATCGCCCACCGCAGGCTCGCGGGTGACGCGATCTTGGTGGATCGTTCCGGCATGGTGATCCTCACCGATCTTCGCGGCGGTGAGATCGCGGCCGGCGATCTGCTGCTGCGCATGGACATCGCCCAACTGCTGACCACGCTGGGGCTGCGCGTCGGCGCCGAGCGCACAGTGGCGTCGGCCGTCGGTGTGCTCGGCCCGGACGCGATCGCCGACTGTCTGCCGCTGCTGCAGCCCATCGCACTGACCCGCTCCACGCGCGCGACGCTGCGCAAGCTGGCCCGGGAGCGCGCCCAGCGCGAACGCGACGCGGTCCTGGAGGCTTCCCGGCAGAACAAGCTCGCCCGCGCGGAACAGGCCCAGCACGCTGAGGCCGCGGTGGAAAAGCCCGGCAAGAAGGCCGTACGCGCGGAGCAGCGGGCCGAGAAGCGGGCGATCGACGAGGCACTGGACGAAGCGCGCGAGGAGGATCTCCTCACCCAGATCCGCCACCAGGTGCTGCGGATCCGCCCGCAGGCGCCGGTCGAACCGGCCCGCCTGGAGCGGGTGCGGCCACGCACACTGATGAGTTTCATCGCCGGTGCCATCGGCGGGTACTTCCTGCTGACGCAGCTCACCCACATCGAGTTCGGGACCCTCTTCGACAACGCCCAGTGGGGCTGGGTCGCCGCGGCCGTGCTGTTCTCCGCGCTGAGCTACTTCGCGGCGGCGATGGCGCTGCTCGGCTTCGTACCGGAGCGGGTGCCGTTCATGCGGGCCGTCGCGGCGCAGGTCGCCGGCTCGTTCGTGAAGATCGTGGCGCCCGCCGCGGTCGGCGGTGTCGCCCTCAACACGCGCTTCCTGCAGCGTGCGGGGGTCCGGCCGGGGCTCGCGGTGGCGAGTGTCGGCGCGTCCCAGCTGTTTGGGCTCGGCTGCCACATCCTGATGCTGCTGTCCTTCGGCTATCTGACCGGCACCGAGAAGACGCCGTCCCTGTCGCCCTCCCGCACGGTCATCGCCGGTCTGCTGACGGTCGCCGTACTGGTGCTCGTCGTGACGTCGGTGCCGTTCCTGCGCAAATTCGTCAGCACGCGCGTGAGGTCGCTGTTCGCGGGCGTCGTACCGCGCATGCTCGACGTGCTCCAGCGGCCCCAGAAGCTGATCACCGGCATCGGCGGCATGCTGCTGCTGACCGCCTGCTTCGTGATGTGCCTGGACGCGTCGATCCGCGCCTTCGGCCACCAGCAGCCCACCACGCTCAGCCTCGCCAGCGTCGCCGTCGTCTTCCTCGCCGGCAACGCGCTCGGCTCCGCGGCGCCGACCCCCGGCGGCGTCGGCGCCGTCGAGGCGACCCTCACGGTCGGTCTGATCGCCGTGGGGCTCCCCAAGGAGGTCGCCGCTCCCGCGGTGCTGCTGTACCGGCTGCTGACCCTGTGGCTTCCGGTGCTTCCGGGCTGGCTGTTCTTCAACCACCTGACCCGCAAGGGCGCCCTCTAGAACCCCGCGCCGACCCTCCCGTACGAGCGGCCCGCGCGCCCTCACCCGCACGGCCCGCGTCCCGAGCGCCCCGCCCCGCACGACCGCAGGATGGGGAGCATGCCGAACCCGTCTCCGCCGCGCGCCGCTGCGCTGGCGCTCTCCGTCGCTG
Source organism: Streptomyces olivochromogenes (assembly GCF_001514115.1). GTDB lineage: Bacteria > Actinomycetota > Actinomycetes > Streptomycetales > Streptomycetaceae > Streptomyces > Streptomyces olivochromogenes. The sequence goes on along the minus strand of NZ_KQ948455.1, from coordinate 290,591 downwards.
TGCTGTCCGCCGTACTGACGGGCTGCAGCGACAACTCGAACAGCGAGGACCTGCCGGCCCAGAAGCTGAGCTGGAAGGACTGCCCGGCCCCCGCCGAGTCCGAGGGCGGCGGCAACGCACCCTCTCCCCTGCCGGGCGGCACACAGTGGCAGTGCGCCACCATGAAGGCACCCCTCGACTGGGCCGACCCCAAGGGCGACACCATCGGGATCGCGCTGATCCGGGCGCGGACGAGCGGCGACCAGAGCAAACGCATCGGCTCCCTCATCTTCAACTTCGGCGGCCCCGGCGGCTCCGGCGTCACCACGCTGCCCGCCTTCGGCGAGGACTACGCGAAGCTGCGCACCCGCTACGACCTGGTGAGCTTCGACCCGCGTGGGGTCGGCCGCAGCGCGGGCGTGAAGTGCGAGGACGACAGCGGACTCGACGTGTTCTTCCAGCAGGACGCCACCCCCGACGACACCGCCGAGCAGAAAAACCTCCTCAGCAACACGAAGACGTTCAACGCGGCCTGCGAGAAGAACTCCGGGCGGACCCTCCCCCACGTGCGCACCACCGACGCGGCCCGCGACATCGACCTCATGCGCCAGGTGCTCGGCGACGCCAAACTGCACTACTTCGGCATCTCGTACGGCACCGAACTCGGCGGGGTCTACGCCCACTTGTTCCCCAAGAACGTGGGGCGTGCCGTCTTCGACGCGGTCGTCGACCCGACGCAGAACCCGGAACAGAGCGCGCTCGGGCAGGCCAGGGGCTTCCAGCTCGCGCTCGACAACTTCGCCACCGACTGCACTTCGAAGACCGAGCCCTGCCCGATCGGCGACACCCCGCAGGACGTCAAGAACCGCATCGCCAAACTCCTCAAGGACCTGGACAGCAAGCCCATCCCCGGCGTCTTCCCACGCCAGCTCACCCAGACCGAGGCCACCAACGGCATCGCGCAGGCGCTGTACTCCAAGGACTTCTGGGAGTACCTGACGGAGGGCCTGGACCAGGCGTACAGCGGTGACGGCAAGGTATTGATGCTGCTGTCCGACTCGATGAACGGGCGCAGCCAGAACGGCCAGTACAGCAACCTCTACGCGGCCAACGTCTCCATCAACTGCGCCGACGAGAAACCGCGGTACACGATCCCCGATGTGCAAGCCGGGCTGCCGGCGTTCCGGGCCGCCTCCCCGCTCTTCGGCGACTTTCTGGCCTGGGGCATGCTCAGCTGCACCAACTGGGCCGTCCCGGGCGCCGCCGACCACCCGGACGTCAGCGCCGCCGGTGCGGCGCCGATCCTCGTGGTCGGCAACACCGGCGACCCGGCCACGCCGTACCAGGGCGCGAAGAAGATGGTGGACGCGCTGGGCAAGGGCGTTGGCGTCGAGGTGACCTACAAGGGCCAAGGGCACGGCGCGTACGACAGCGGGAACAAGTGCGTGCACAACGCGGTGAACGGCTATCTGCTGGACGGGACCGTACCGCCCGCGGGAACCGTCTGCACCTAGAACCAACGCCATCGCATCAATAAAAGTGCAGGTCAAAGGGTTATCCACAGGCCTCCACGCTGTCGGCCGCGGACGCCTACCATGGCCTGCATGTGATCCGCGGCATCCGGCGGACCACGGGCGAGGGGGGAAGTTCATGACGCGTTTCGCACGGTGGACGGCCGCGGCGGCCGCCGCGTTGCTGGTGGCAGGCTGCGGCAGCGGCTCGTCGGGGGACAGCAAGGACGCGGGGAAGAACAGCGGCCGGCCGTCGGCCGGGGCGCCTTCCTCCGGCACCGCCTCGGGGCTGCCCGCCTCGCTCACCTCACAGAAGCTCGACTGGGGCCACTGCAAGAGCTCCTCCGCGCCGGGCAGCGGCTGGCAGTGCGCGACACTCAAGGTGCCGCTCGACTACGCGAAGCCGGACGGCGAGACGATCGGCCTGGAGCTGATCCGCTCGAAGGCGACCGGCGGCCAGAGCAAGCGCATCGGCTCACTCCTGTTCAACTTCGGCGGCCCCGGCGGCTCGGGCGTCGACACGATGCCGTCGTACGAGAGTGCCGTCGGCCCGCTCCACGAGCGCTACGACCTGGTGAGCTGGGACCCGCGCGGCGTCGCCGCCAGCGAGGGTGTGCGCTGCCGCACTGACAAGGCGATCCAGGCAGCCGAGTCCGTGGACGCCACCCCGGACGACGCGGCCGAGGAGACCGCGTACTTCAAGGACGCCGCCGACTTCGGCAAGGGCTGCGCCAAGGCCGCCGGAAAGCTGCTGTCACACGTCTCCACGACCGACACGGCCCGCGACATGGACCTGATGCGCCAGGTCCTCGGCGACGGCACGATGCACTACCTCGGCTTTTCGTACGGGACCGAACTCGGCGGCGTGTACGCCCACTTGTTCCCCAAGAACGTGGGCCGTCTGGTGCTGGACGCCGTCGTCGACCCGAGCGCCGACACGGTCGGCCACGCCAAGAACCAGACCCTGGGCTTCCAGCGCGCCCTGGACGACTACCTCAAGTCCACCGGCCAGGACCCCAAGCAGGGCTCCCAGAAGATCGTGGACCTGCTGAACCGCATCGACGCGAACCCCCTGCCGACGGCCGACGGCCGCAAGCTCACCCAGACGCTGGCGCTCACCGGCATCGTCCTGCCCCTGTACAGCAAGGAGGGCTGGCCCCGCCTGACCAACGCGCTCAAGGGCGCCGAGGACGGTGACGGTTCGGGACTGCTGGCCCTCGCCGACGGCTACAACGACCGCGATTCCTCGGGGCACTACGGCACGACGACCCACTCCCAACGAGTCATATCGTGCTTGGACGACAAGCAGCGGCCGACTCCCGCGGAGACGAAGAAGCTGCTGCCCGAGTTCGAGAAGATCTCGCCCGTCTTCGGGGACTTCATGGGCTGGGACACCGCGGGCTGGTGCCACGACTGGCCGGTCGCCGGCCAGTACGACAACCCGGAGGTCAGCGCGCCGGGCGCCGCGCCCATCCTGATCGTCGGCAACACCGGGGACCCCGCGACTCCGTACGAGGGCGCCCGCAGAATGGCCGACGAGCTGGGCAAGGGCGTCGGAGTGGAGCTCACCTGGAAGGGCGAGGGCCATGGCGCCTACGGGAGCGGGAGCGACTGTGTCGACTCCACGGTGAACAGCTATCTGCTGGACGGGACGGTGCCGAAGGACGGGAAGGTCTGCGCGTCGTAGTGGCGGGTGCGGCCGACGGGCGCGGACCTGTCGCCGGGCCCACCCGGCCGACGAGCACTCGACCGGCGAGCACACAGTCGACAAGCACCCGGCCGGCGAGCACCCGGCCGGTGAAGACCCGACGCACGGACGCCCGGTCGGCCACCCCCCGGCCCGCGAGCGACCGGCCAACGGAAAGGGGCCCGGCACGCACGGTGCCGAGCCCCTCCCGAAAAGCCGTTCGCCTGGTACACCGGCGCCTAGTAGACCGGCTTCTCCGGCTCGATCTGGTTGACCCAGCCGATCACACCGCCGCCGACGTGCACCGCGTCCGAGAAGCCCGCGGACTTCAGCACGGCGAGCACCTCCGCGCTGCGGACGCCCGTCTTGCAGTGCAGGACGATCTTCTTGTCCTGCGGAAGAGTCTCCAGGGCGGTGCCCATGAGGAACTCGTTCTTCGGGATCAGCTTGGCGCCGGGGATCGAGACGATCTCGTACTCGTTGATCTCGCGGACATCGATGATCTCGATGTTCTCGCCGTCGTCGATCCACTCCTTGAGCTGCTTGGGAGTGATCGTCGAGCCGGCCGCCGCCTCCTGGGCCTCCTCGGACACGACACCGCAGAAGGCCTCGTAGTCGATGAGCTCGGTGACGGTCGGGTTCTCGCCGCAGACCGCGCAGTCCGGGTCCTTGCGGACCTTGACCTGGCGGTACTGCATCTCGAGGGCGTCGTAGATCATCAGGCGGCCGACGAGCGGCTCACCGATGCCCGCGAGAAGCTTGATCGCCTCGTTGACCTGGATGGAGCCGATGGACGCGCACAGCACGCCCAGCACGCCGCCCTCGGCGCAGGAGGGGACCATGCCCGGCGGCGGGGGCTCCGGGTAGAGGCAGCGGTAGCAGGGACCGTGCTCGGACCAGAAGACGGAGGCCTGGCCGTCGAAGCGGTAGATCGAGCCCCACACGTACGGCTTGTTGAGCAGGACGCACGCGTCGTTGACCAGGTAGCGGGTCGCGAAGTTGTCCGTGCCGTCGACGATCAGGTCGTACTGGCTGAAGATGTCCATCACGTTCTCGGCCTCGAGCCGCTCTTCGTGAAGGACCACGTTCACGTACGGGTTGATGCCCAGCACGGAGTCACGGGCCGACGCGGCCTTGGAGCGGCCGATGTCTGCCTGACTGTGGATGATCTGGCGCTGCAGGTTCGACTCGTCGACCTCGTCGAACTCCACGATGCCGAGCGTGCCCACGCCCGCGGCGGCCAGGTACATCAGCGCCGGCGATCCGAGGCCGCCGGCGCCCACACACAGCACCTTGGCGTTCTTCAGCCGCTTCTGCCCGTCCATGCCCACGTCGGGGATGATCAGGTGGCGGGAGTACCTGCGGACCTCGTCTACGGTGAGCTCAGCAGCTGGCTCAACCAGGGGTGGCAGCGACACGGGGACTCCGTTGGTCGGTCAATCACTACAGTTGTTCTCCCCGTAACACTGCCACGCCCTTCTTCATTCCGAGACACCCGTTCCGATCCGCGAGACGATCTCGTCCCAGTAGCCGGGCATCGTCTCCCAGGGGTCGGCCCGTCCACCGTGATCCGTGCGGTCGGTGAAGTAGATCGTGGCGGCGCCCTGCCAGCGGGCGATGCGCAGCGCTTCGTCGAGATGACCGCGCGGTACCCCGTGCACGAAGTGGCAGAAGCGCTCGGGCGGATAGTCGGCGGTCCACTCGGCCACCTGCGACCAGCGGTAGTCGCTCCAGGTGCCGGAGAAGGTCACCAGTTGGTCGGCACTTTCGACATAGCCGGGGTAGGGCTGGGTGCCGTGGCCGAAGACGAGGTGCGCGTCGTCGAGGAGCGTACGGAGCGTGGTGGCCGCCCGCCGGACCTCGGGGAGCGCGGCGCGCTCGGTGGGGCAGCGGTGCAGGAGGAAGCCACCGACCCGGTACCAGTCGAGATACCGGTGTGCGTCGGAGATCACCTCGGCGAAGGCGCGTGCGCCGTACGTCACGTCCAGGTGTCCAAGGACGCGCACGCCCGCGTTCCGGAGTCGGCCGGCGGCCTCCAGACAGTGCGGGTCGGGGCGGGTGCCGGGACCGTTGGCCACGTTCAGGACGGCCCAGTGCACGGGGGTGCCGGGGCGGGTGAGTTCGCCCCACTCGGCCGGAGCGACGAGGGGGTGCGCATAGCCGGGGACGCCGAGGCCGACCCTTAAGTCCGTGCTCGCGATGTCCGTCGCGGCGCTGGTCAGATACGACATGCCGCCTCCATCCAGATATCGGCGAGGGATTCCTCGAGGTTGATCCGGGGCCGCCAGCCGAGCCGGTCGCGTGCGGTGCGCACATCGGCCTGCTGCCAGCTGCCACAGCCGTCCGGGTAGGGGTACGCGACCGGCGCCCCGTGATCCGCTTCGGTGCGGGGGTGGCCGATGGACGACCTCATGGGCCCGGGTGGGCCGTCGAGTTCGTGCAGCGTGCCTCCGTAGCCGGCCACACGGGCGAGGACGGCGGCGGCGTCGCGCAGGCGGACGGCGCGGCCCGAGCCGATGTTGATGACGCCCTGCGCGGCGGAGAGCGAGGCGGCGTGCACGGCGCGGGCGACATCGCGGACGTCGATGAAGTCGCGCTGGACGCCGAGTCCGCCGAGTTTGAGTTCGCCGTCGCCGGACTGCATGGCGCGGCGCAGGGCCTCGGCGAGGCGGCCGAGCGGGGATCCGGCGGGGGTGCCGGGGCCCGCGGGCGAGAAGACGCGCAGGACGACGGCGTCGAGGCCGGAGCCGAGGACCAGTTCGGTGGCGGCGAGCTTGCTGACGCCGTACGGGCCGCCGGGGCGCGGTACGGCGTCCTCGGCCGTGGAGGAGCCGGGCTGACTGGGCCCGTACTCGGCGCCGCAGCCGATCTGCACCAGGCGGGCGCCGCAGCCGCTGCGGCGCAGGGCCTCGCAGACGGTGGCGACGGCGACGGTGTTGTGCCGGGTCAGTTCGCGGGCTCCGCCGCGGGTGGCGCCCGCGCAGTTGATGACGACCCCGGGGTGCACCGCGTCCAGGAAGCGGGTGAGGGCGCCGGGGCTGCCCGAGGCGAGGTCGAACCGTACGTCGGCGTCGTCGCCCCGGCCGAGCGCGGTGAGCTGCACGGCCGGATCGGCGAGCAGTCTGTCGGCGACGAAACGGCCGAGGTATCCGTTGGCTCCGATCAGCAGGACCCTCATCGGGCGGCTCCCGGGGCGGATTCTCCGGTTCGGGAGGTGATCATCTGGCGTTCTCCTTCGGGGTGGTGCCGTGGGTCGGACGGAGCGCCCGCGGTGTCGGCCCCGCGGGAGGGTGCGCCCGGCACGAGGGCTGGACCCTCGGGCGCCGGTCGCGGTTCATGGCGTCCCGCCCGGTGTGGCGTGGGCCGAGGCCCGGGTCAGGGTGCGGGTCGCGTGGATCAGGAGGACGAGCGCCGCCGCACCGCACACCAGGGTTGGGACGGCACCCGGACCCCAGGCGTCGGCGACGGTCTCGACGGGAACGGCGACGAACGAGCAGCCGGGCAGGCGGGCCGCGAAGACCGTGGTGAGGGCGGTCACTTCGGCCGCGCCCGCGGCGCCGAGGACGACGGCCGGGGCGTGCGTGAAGCCGCGCGTCGTGAGCAGGCGCGCGAGCAGGAGCAGCGCGCCGAGGGCGCCCGCTCCGGCGTACGCGCCGGGCCCGTTGTAGGCACCAGGCTCGCTCGGCGCCTCCCGGCTCAGTGCGAGCAACGCGCCCAGGGCGCAGAGGAACAGGGCGAACGCTCCCAGGAGCAGGGGCCGCACGGAGACGGCGAACTCCTCCAGGCCTCGGCTCACGGTCAGTTTGCGGCGGGCGCCCGCGGTGAAGAGGTGGGCGCACCAGGCCGCGGGGGCGCACGCCAGGGCGAGGGCCAGTACGGGTGCGGTGGCCGGGGGCCAGGGGCCGTCGGGGCCGCCTTCGATGCCGACGCTCAGCAGTCCGTCGCCGAACAGGGCGTACACGATCAGCCAGCAGGTCCAGGCAAGAGTGCCGCTCGTCGTGCGGTGCGTGGTGCTGAGGGGGCCTCGGCGCAGCGCGGCGCGCACACCGAGCGTCACCGCGAGGGTGCCGCCGGCGGCGACCGCGAGGCGCGGCTGCCCTTCGGTGAGCCGCAGCCCGGCCACGGTCGCCGCGCACAGCGCGCCCGGCAGCAGGGAGAGCACGGCCCAGTCGGCGCGCGCGCCGGAGTGTTCGGGGGCCACGGGCGGCGGCGCCGGATCCGGGTCGCGGGCCACGCGCGCGTACATCTCCTCGGCGAGCGAGAACACGTCCCGGTGCCGGAACCGTGCGGCGGTGCGGTCGGTCACGCCGTGCGCCTCCAGGCCCGCCGCGATCTCCAGAGGGTCGACGGCACGCTCGCAGAGTTCACGATGCCGGTGCATCAGCGCCTTCACCGGGTCCACGGCACCGCGGCGACCACCGCCTGCGGGTGTGCGCGCGCCCCCCGAGTCGCCCCCCGGGTCGCTCCCCGAGTCGTTCCCCGAGTCGTTCCCCGGATCACCCCCGGCGTCGCCGCGCGCACCACCCGAGCCGTCCCGTACGAGTTCGCTCATCACGCGCCCTCTCCCGCGGGCAGCGGAGCTGTGGCGCGCACCGGTGCCCCCGCCGCCCAGCGCGGGCGTCCCGTGACCATGAGGCGGGCCTCGGTCCAGCGGCCGGGTACGTGGGCCTCGGCCGGCACGCCGAACGGCAGGGGATCCCCCGTGTCGTCCACGACGAGCCGCCGGACCGGGGAGCGCGAGACGATCTCCAGGTAAATGCCGTGAAATGCCGTGATGTTCTGCTCGACCGTGAAGAGTTCGAGGGCTCGCGCGCGGGCCGCCGCGCCCAGGCGCGCACGCCGTTCGGGGTCGCGCAGCAGTGCCACGCACGCCTCGGCGAGCGCCCGCGGATTGCGTGGCGGCACCACCAGCCCCGTACCGCCGATGACTTCGACGACCGCGCCGACGTCCGTGGACACGGTGGCGCGGCCGCAGAACATGGCCTCGACCAGGCTGATCGGGAAGCCTTCGACGACGCTGGAGAGGACGACCACGGCGCCGGACGCGTACGCCGCCGCGAGGCTCGGGACCTCCGGGCCGCCGATCTCCTCGAAGGACACCGGGTTGTCGCCGACCGCGTGGACGCCCTCCGCCTCGTCGGGGAAGAGCTGGGCGGCCAGCGCCTTGCAGTGGCCGAGGTACAGCGCGCCCTCCGGGCCTTCGGCGGGCGCGCCGACGATCCGCAGCCGGGTCTTCGGTGCCTCCTTGCGGACCTCGGCGAAGGAGTGCAGCAGTGAGATCAGGTCCTTGGCCGGTTCGATGCGGCCGACCCAGACCAGGGTGTCCGGGTCCGCGCCTCCGGAGCCGTCGGGCCGCTCGCCCACCTCCGCGAAGCGGGCTGCCTCCATGCCGGGGTGGACGGTGCGCAGTTTGGCGCGGTCGGCGCCGCAGCGCTCCTGCCAGCGGCGCGCGTGGGTGTTGCCGGGTGTGATGAGCGCGGCCCGGTGGTAGACCTCGGCGGCCAGCGCGCCGTGGAAGGCCGCGAGCAGCGCCCGTACCGCGGGGGACTCCTCGGCGGCGGCGGAGGCGAGGTAGTGCGCCCGCAGCTGCACGCCGTACTCCGTGACCAGCAGGGGCACCCCGGCGAAGTGCAGGGCGAGCAGGCCGGGCAGGGCGGCCTCGCCGCCGGCCGCCGCGTGGCAGAGGTCGACCGAGCCGAGCCCGTCGTCCTCGTACCAGTCCAGCGAGAGGGGGCGCAGGGCGCGCTCGATGTGAGCGGCGACGGACAGCAGGTCGGGTACGCGCGCGGTACGCGCGGCGCGCAGTGCGCCGGGCGCACGGCAGGCGCGCTCCAGGGCGCGCACGGCCCCCTCGGAGCGCAGCGCCCCGACCAGCCCGCCCTCGTCGCGGGCCAGTTCCGCGAGCCCGTACAGCGCACTGCCGAAACGGTCCGCCACCACTCCGCGAGAGGCCTCCGACGCCGTCGGTCCGCCTGAGACCTCCGAGCCGTCGAGGACCGCGGGCGCGGCGCACACCGCCGCCGCCAACTCCCCGAAGCACTCGGCGAACCGCCGGCGCGCCCGTCGCCCGTGTACCACGCCGTCGTCCTCGGCCATCCACAGCGGAGCCGTCCGCACCCTGCTGACCTGCGGCGGCAGCTGGACCCAGCCCTCGTCTTCCTGCCGCTCGCTGCGACTGAGCGCGTAGATGTCGAACTCGTGCTGCCCGAGCCCGCGCACGAGCCGGTCGCACCAGAGTCTGGCGTCACCGCTCACATACGGATAGCCACCCTCCGTAAGCAGTCCGATGCGCACCAGTGCACCCCCGATCTCCCTATGGGGAGCCGCCGTTGACCCGGCGGCTCGCAGCGGGAAGAACGTATGCGCACATGGCGGTGGCGCGACGGACGGTTGTCCATCGCGCCACCAAAAGGGGTGAACGGTCGTAACTTTCCCGTGCGGGTCGCGTTCCGTCGCGCTACGAGATCAACCAGTCACGTTGCATCACACCGCCGTCAGCTGCCTCCGGGCCGTCCGTCGCTGCGCCGCGACCTCCGGATCCAGCGCCGGTACGGCGGCCAGCAGCTGCTTGGTGTACGGGTCGCGCGGCGACTCGTACACCTCGTCGGCGGGCCCGTACTCGACGATCCGGCCGCGTCGCATCACCGCGACCCGGTCGCTGACCTGGCGGACGACCGCGAGGTCGTGCGCCACGAACACGAGCGCGAGCCCGAGTTCCCGCTGCAGTTCGGCGAGCAGGGCGACCACCTGGGCCTGGGTGGTGACGTCGAGCGCGGAGACCGGTTCGTCGCAGACGATGACGCGTGGGTCGGCGGCGAGCGCCCGGGCGATGCCGACGCGCTGGCGCTGTCCGCCGCTGAACTCGTGCGGGTAGCGGTCGTAGTGCGCTGCTTCGAGCCCCACGCGCTCCAACAGTTCCCGTACGCGCCCCCGAATGCGCCCCTCGTCCCGTTCCCCCTGCGCGCGCAGGGGATCGGCGATCGACTCACCCACGCTGCGGCGCGGGTTGAGGGAGGAGACGGGGTCCTGGAAGACCATCTGGACGTCCGGTCGCACGCCTCCGCCGGGCTTGATCTCCCCCGCCGTGGGCTCCAGCAGCCCCACGAGCATCCGTCCCAGGGTGGTCTTGCCGCTGCCGCTCTCGCCCACGATCCCGAGGGTCTCGCCCCGGTGGATCGTCAGCGACACGTCGTCGACGGCCACGAACGCCTTCTTCCCGCGTCCGAATTCGCGTCGCAGGCCGCTCGCCTCGAGAACGACCTCCTCCGTCACGGCGGAGGCGGTGCGCGGCGCGTCCACACGGGGCACCGCGCCGAGGAGTTCCTGGGTGTACGCCTGCGCGGGCGCCCCCAGGACGGCGCCGACGAGGCCGTGCTCGACGGCCCGGCCGTGCCGCATGACCAGGATCTCGTCGACGCTCTCGGCGGCGACGCCCACGTCGTGCGTGACGAGGAGCAGGCCCATTCCGGTCTCCTCGCGCAGGGTGTGCAGCAGGTCGAGGATCTGCGCCTGGACGGTCACGTCGAGGGCCGTGGTCGGCTCGTCGGCGATCAGCAGGTCGGGTTCGCAGGCCAACGCCATCGCGATCAGCGCGCGCTGGCGCATACCGCCGCTGAACTCGTGCGGGCGGGAGCGCGCCCGGCGCGCGGCGTCCGGGATGCCGACGCGGTCGAGCACCTCGACGGCACGCGCGCGTGCGGCACGCCGGGAGGCCTTCACATGCACCCGGTACACCTCGGCGATCTGGTCGCCGACCGCGTAGTACGGGTCGAGGGACGACAGGGGGTCCTGGAAGACCATGGCGGCCTTCCCGCCGCGCAGCCGCCGCAGTTCGGCGTCGGGCGCCTCCTGTACGTCGATGCCGGCCACGCGCACCGAGCCGCCGACGTCGGCTCCCGTGCCGCGATGCAGCCCCAGAAGGGCCGAGGCGACCGTGGACTTGCCCGAGCCGGACTCGCCGACCAGACCCAGCGCGGCACCCTTCTCCAGCCGGAAGGACAGGCCGTCGACGGCGCGCAGCGATCCGAACCCGACCGTCAGGTCGGTGACTTCCACCAAGCTCATACGAGCACCACCCGTCGGTCGGCCACCGCGTACAGCACGTCCGCGACGGCGTTGGCGATGACCACGAAGAAGCCGATGACCAGGACCATGCCGACGACCACCGGGAGGTCGACGACGTTCACCGCGTGCACCAGCTCCTGTCCGATGCCGGGCAGCCCGAAGAGCGTCTCGGTGAGCACCGCGCCGCCGACCGCCGAGCCGACGTTGTTGGCGTTCAGCGCGATGATCGGCGCGAACGCCCCGCGCAGCGCGTGCCGCCCGATGATCGACCGCTCGCCGACGCCGTACGCACGGAAGGTCCGGATGTGGTCCTCGGCGAGGGTCTCCAGCATCGCGGCCCTGGTCAGCCGGGCGAACGCGGCGGCCTCGATGAGAGCGAGGGAGAGCCAGGGCAGCAGCAGGTTCCAGGCCCACTGTTCGGGGTCGTCGGTGAGGCCGACGTACTGCGGGAAGGGCAGCAGTTGCAACTGGCCGCAGACGACGATCATGAGCACCAGGCCGATCACGAAGACCGGCGTGGCGACGCCCGCGAGGGTGATGCCGGTCAGTACGCGCTCGGTGAGCCGGCCGCGCCGCCACGCGGAGAGGATGCCGGTGCCGACGCCGAGGATCAGCCACAGCACCATCGCGCCGAACACGAGGGACAGGCTGACCGGCAGCTTCGCCAGGATCAGCTGGGTGACCTGGGTGTCGCCCTGGTACGACAGGCCGAGGCAGGGCGCCGAGCAGTGCTCCACCGAGGTGCCGGTGGAGAAGTCCTGGCCGACGAGGATGCCCTGCAGGAAGTGCCAGTAGCGCACGTACAGCGGGTCGTCGAGCCTCAGCTGCTGGGCGACCTGGTGCACTTGTTCCGGAGAGCAGCGCGGGCCGCAGGTGATCTGGGCGACGTTGCCGGGGGTGGCGTAGAAGACGACGTAGACGATCACCGAGATGGCGAGCAAGGTGATCACGGTGCCGACGGCGCGGCGCAGGACGAATCCTCCGAAGCCGCTCATGCCTCGGCCTCCTTCTTGGCGCTCGCGTCGGCCGTGGCCTTCTTGGAGTCCGCTTCCGTCGCGGCCATCTTGGCGCTCGCGTCCGCCGTGGCCTTCTTGGAGTCCGCGTCCGCCGTGGCCTTCTTGGAGTCCGCGTCCGCCTTGGCCTCTCGCTTGCGGCCCGTGCCGACGCGCAGGCGCGAGGCCGCGCGCGGGTCCAGGGCCGTGCGGACGCCGTCGCCGAGGACGGTCAGGGCCAGCACGGTCACCAAGAGCGCCCCGGCGGGCAGCAGCAGGTACTGCGGAGCCGCCTGGTACCAGACGTTGGCGGCCGTGAGCATCTGCCCCCAGGACGGCGTCGGGGGCTTCACTCCCACGCCGAGGAAGGACAGCGCGGCCTCGGCGGAGATGTTCATCGGCACGAGGAGCGCGGCATAGGTGATGACGGGGGCGGCCAGTCCGGGCAGGAGTTCGCGGCGCGCGATGCGCCAGGTGTTCCAGCCGCTGAGCCGCGCGGCGGAGACGTAGTCCAGCCCCTTGAGGGTGAGGGTCTGGGCGCGCACGATCTTCGCGGTGTTGCCCCAGGCGATCAGTCCGATGACGAACGCGACCAGCAAGGGCCGCGGGAAGCTGCTGGGCACGATCGCCAGCAGGGCCAGCGACATGATCATCAACGGCATCGCGACGAAGATGTCGGTGATCCGGCTCAACAGTTGATCGATCCATCGGTTGCCGAGTGCGGCCGCGACGCCCACCACGACACCGACGAGGACCTGTACGACGGTGGCCCCCAGCGCGACTCCCAGCGAGACCCGGGCGCCGTACACGAGCCGGGCGAAGAGGTCACGGCCTGTCTGCGGTTCGACGCCGAGCCAGTGGTCGCCGCTGACGCCGCCGAACGAACCCACGGGCACACCGCCGCGCGCCGAGTCGATGAGGGACGGGTGGTAGGTGGTCGGGTCCTGGCCCTCGATCGCGGTCAGCAGCGGCGCGGCGAGCGCGAGCAGGACGAGCAGCGCGACGACGCCCGCCGCGACGAGGGCGGCGCGCTGCGTGCGCAGCCGCCGCCAGAACTGACGGGCCCCCGAGGCCCCCGGGACGGACGCGAGGTCCGTCCCGGGGGCCTGAGAGGCGACGATTGCCTCGCTCACGGCGCTACTTCACCGCGACCTGGGAGATGTCCAGCACGCCGGTCCAGTCGCTGATCACGATGTTCTTGACCGCGCTGCCGTACAGACGCTTGTAGACGGGGTGGAACAGCGGCACGGTCAGGGCCTGCTCGCCGATCTTCTTGTCCAGTGCGCCCCAGCGCTGGGCGGCCTCGTCGAGATTCGTCAACTTGTTGATCGCGTCGATCTCACCATTGACGGACTTGTCGTCGAGGAAGCCGGTGTTGAAGTTCGCGCCGTCCTTGACGATCTGGCGGCCGTCGAAGATCGGGGCCAGGAAGGGACCGCCGGAGGGCCAGTCGGCACCCCAGTGGGCGAGGAAGAAGCCCGGCTCGCTCTTGACGCTGTGGATCTTGTCCTTGTAGTCGTTGACCTCCAGGCCCTGGAGCTTGACCGTGATACCGGCCTTCTTCAGGGCGTCCTGGAGGGCGGTCGCGATCTCCGGGCTGGTCTCGAAGTCCTTGTCGTTGGAGTGCGTGAGGGTGACGGTGATCCCGTTCGGGTGACCGGCCTCCTTCAGCAGTTCCTTGGCCTTGGCCGGGTTGCCGGACGCGCCCGCCGGGAAGTGGTCGTAGGGCGTGTAGCCGAAGGACTTCTGGTTCGGCAGGTACGTGGTCGCGGCCTCGGCCAGCGACGAACCGCCCGCCGCGTTGATCACCGACGAACGGTCGACGGCGTACGCGATCGCCTGCCGCACCTTCGGGTCGTCGAACGGCTTCACCTTCGGGTTGAAGGCGATGTAGTTGGTGTAGCCGAAGTGCCCGGTGCCGACGCGCGCCGCCAGCGCCTTGTCGCCCGTCACCTTGGCCAGCTCGGCCGGACCGAGGTTGGTGTCCGTGGTGACGGCGGCGGCATCCGCGGCCTGCGACGCGGACAGCCGCTGGTTGATCACGGAGGAGTCCAGACCCGACCGTACGTCGATCTTGTCCGGGTAGGCCTTGCGCTCGGCGTCGGTCGCCGCGGACCAGTAGGTGTTGCGCTCCAGGGTGAGCCGCTCGCCGTCGTTCTCGTTCTTGACGACCTTGTACGGGCCGGAGGAGATCGGGTGCTCCTCGTACTTCGTGCCCTTGTCCTTGGCCTTCGGGACCGGCGTGAACTGGGTCTGCGTGGCGAGGTAGGGGAACTCGCCCTCGGGCTTGTTCAGGTGGAAGACGATGGTCAGATCGTCCGGGGTCTCGATCGAGGCGAGGCCCTTCTTGTCCTTGTAAGGCCCCTGGTAGTCGGCGCCACCGATCAGCCAGTCCCGCAGGTAGGGCGCGCCGCCGGAGAGCTCGGCCGCGAAGGAACGCTCGATGCCGTACTTGATGTCGGCGGAGGTGATCGGCGTACCGTCCTCGTACTTGAGGCCCTTCTTCAGGGTGTACGTCCACACGGTCGCGTTCTCGCTCGGGCGGCCGGTGTCGGTGGCGAGGTCGGGGACGACCTTGGCGCCGGCGGCCCCGCTCTCGCGGTTGCGCGTGGTCAGCGTACGGAAGACGAGGGAGGGGACGTTGCCGCCGCCGGAGGTGTAGAGGCGCGCCGGGTCGAAGTCCTCCTGCGGGTTGGCGTTGAGGACGGTGAGCGTGCCTCCCTTCTGCGGCTTGGAGTCGCCACCGGCGCCCTTGGCATCGTTGTCCTTCGGCCCGCAGGCGGCCGCGCCCGCTGCCACGACCAGGGTGACGGATGCCGCGGCCACGCGGCGGGCTATGACGGACGGTTGACGCATCGGAAGACGACCTCTCGAATGATGAGACAGATTGACGAGGAGTGAGACGGAAGTGAACGGACGTCTGCCCCGGCGTCAGGTCGTCAAAAAGGTCGCGAAGTCGGAAAACCAGGGACCAATACGGTCACCCAGGGTCACGACGGAAGCGGAAGCACGACGCACACGCCAAGGGCGGGCGTCAGCGACAGTGGATGTCTGCGACGCAGAGCGCGGTCACGCCAATCAGCGCCAGCTCGATGGCGGCGCGACGGACGGCATGACTAGACCACATGCGCAGAAATATGAACGAACTTTCAGAGCATGTCAACGTGGCCCCAGTGGCCCCCCAGGAACCCTCCGTCAACTCCCCGGATAGGGCCAGGGGTTGGCCCGGCAGTGGATTCCGTCATGGTCGAGGAACTTGGTCTGCTGCTGCATGACGGGCGCGAGCTCGCCGTCCTTGTCGCAGGTGACATGGCCGTATCCGAGGCGGTGGCCGACCTCGTGATTGATGAGCATCTGCCGGTAGGGGTGAATCGCGTCACCGTAGGTCTTGGAGCCCTGCGCCCAGCGGTACGCGTTGATCATCACGCGCTCGGTGGAGGCCGAGTCGCACGACACGTTGTCCTCGGTCGTGTCCAGCCCGGACTTGGCGCACCACTCGGCGGTGGTGCCGGGGCTGGCCAGCGTGATCACGAAGTCGGGCTTGCCTGAGGAGATCCGCTCGAAGGTACGGGCGCCGTTGTGGGCCCAACTCCGTTTGTCGTTCAGCGTCTTCTGGACGGCCTGCGCGAAGAGGGCGGCGTCGAGGCCGAGGCCCTTCTCCACGTCCACCCGGTATGTGTACTTCTGTCCCTTTCCAGGCGCCTTGTCGAACCCGGGGACGGCGTCGAACTTCCCCGAGGCCTTGAGGGTGGCGCTGAGCGGGTACCTCACACCCATCTTCTGGTCGTACGTCAGCGGTGTCGCGCTCGGCGTCACGGACGGGGTCGACCCGGTGCCTCCGGGCGAGGCGGACGCGCGGGCGTCCAGTCCGCCACCGGCGGCGGACTGCGTCTGAGCGGTGGCGTCGTGCCGCCCGGCGGCCACCTGCCCGGCCACCACCACGGCGAGCACGGTGGTGACGGCGGCCGCGGCGATTCCGGTGAACGCCTTCCCCTTGACGCCCTTGCCCTTCTCCCCCTCCTCGGCCCCCGGCCCCTCGGTCCCGGCCCTGCCCCCGCTCTCGCTCTTACTCTCGCTCTCGCTCTCGTCGAAGGCGTCGACGTAGGCCTGCCGGAGTCCCGGGCCGGGCCCGAGCCCGGCGTCGGCCTCCTGCCGCTGCCGGGGGATCCGCGGTCCGGGCGCCCCCTGGGGCATGCCGTGCGGCGCCCCCTGCGGCATGGCCTGCGGCCCGCCGTCCATGGCCCCCGCCGTCCGCGGGCCACCCCTGAACGCGCCCCAGCCACCGCCGGGTTCACGCTGCTCGGGGTGTCCCGCACGCGCCTGGGGCACACCACGCGCGGGGGTGCCGTCCGGCGACCGGGGCACCTCACGGGCGGGCGTACCGCCGGCCATACGGGGGATACCGTGCGCGGGCGTCCCCTCGACGAACCGCGGAACACCGTGGGCGGGAGTCCCGTCCGGATAACGCGGAACACCGTGGGCCGGGGTCCCGTCCGGATAGCGCGGCACGCCATGCACGGGGGTCCCGTCCTGGAGACGCGGAACACCCTGCGCCGGAGTCCCGTTCGCCATCCGCGGGAAGCCGTGCGCCGGCGTGCCGTCGGGAAGACGCGGGAAACCGTGCGCCGGAGTCCCGTCCGGATAACGCGGCACACCATGCGCCGGCGTGCCGTCCTGGGGGCGGGGAGTTCCGGGCAGCGGAGTGCCGGTCGGCGCGGGGCGTCGGGGTCCCGGTGGTTGTGGGCCCAGGGGGCCGCGCGTGGCCCCCTGCGGCGAGGTCGCCGCGGGTCCCGTAACCGGCGCCACCCCTTGAGCCGTGCCCGGTGCGGCACCGGGTGCCGGAACCCTCGGCATCTCCCCCGTGTCGCTCTTACCTGGCCGCCCCCGGCGACTGTGACGTCCCACGCCCCGCCTCAGCTCCCCGCGTCCGTGCCGGCCGGGGAGGTCAACTCGCCTGTTTCCGCGAGGAGTTCGCGGAACGCCGAGGCCACCGTCTCCGGGTACTCCATCATCGCGACATGCCCCGCGTCCGGCAGCGACAGCAGCCGGGAGTCGCGGAAGGCGCGCGCCGCGCGCCGGGCCATGCGGTAGGCGACGAGCTGGTCACGGCCGCCGTAGACGAGCAGCGTCGGCGCGAGCACCCGCTCGGCCTGGCGCCACAGCCCGTGCTGGCCGCCCAGCGTGTACGCGTTCACGAGGCCGCGCGACGAACGCGCCATGGCGTCCCAGAAGTAGGGCAGCGCGAGCCGCCGCTCCATCTCCTCGACCGCGTCGCGGAACCCCTCGGGCGTCACCATGCCGGGATCGCCGTAACAGAGCGCCATGACCCCGCGGACGCGCTGCTCGGCATTCCAGTCCTTGGTGAGCCGGGTGAACAGCCGCGCCACACCCGGCACCGAGAGCAGCGCCGTCGGCCACGCGGTGCGCTGCGCGCGGATCTCCGGGAGCGCGGGCGAGATCAGGGTGAGCGTCTCGACCAGGTCGGGCCGTACGGCGGCGACACGCGTCGCGACCGCTCCGCCGAGCGAGTTCCCGAAGAGGTGCACGGGGCCGCGCTCGGCCGCGTCGAGATAACGGATGACCGCGCGCGCGTGCCCGGTCACCGAGTAGTTGCCGTCGTCGGGCGGCGGCGAGTCCCCGAAGCCGGGCAGATCGAGCGCCTCGCTGTCCACGAGCCCGTCGAGCAGCAGCATCAGCGCCGACCAGTTCTGCGAGGAACCGCCCAGCCCATGGACGTACAGGGCGGGCGGCAGTCCCTCGCGCGCGGGCGGTCTCGAACGCACGGTCAAGGTGATCCCGGGCAGACCGACCGATCGCAGGCGCTCCCCCTCCGCGACCCGGACGGTCCCGACCCTCGGCGTGACGGTGGTGGCCAGCGCGGCGGGCAGCTCGGTCGAAGACATGCGGCAATGTTACGAGACGATCACGCAGTGGTTCATGTGTTCGCTGTCACAGATCGTGCGCGGATCGTCTAGCGCCTCGATCGGGTGTCTCCTAGGCTTCGATCGAGGGCACTCGTACGTACACCAGGATCCGTACCCAGGGATCCGTACATCAGGAGCGCACTCGCACCGCTCGGGAAGAGGAATCATGACAGTCGACCCGACAGACCCCGAGACCTTCAACGACCGGTTCCGGGAGATCCTTGACCCGGAAGCCCCGGAGGCGGACCTCGCCGAGCAGCTCAGCGAACTGGATCCGGTGGACGACATCGACCCGGAACCCCCCGGTGACCCCCTCAACGCCAATGAGGCCGACCTCGCCGAGCAGGCCAGGGTCGTCCGGCTCAACGAGGACGACTACAGGGGATGACCCCATGTGACCGGACCCCGCCGACCAGCGGTATCCGGTGAGGCGTCATGCCCTTCTCACCCCGTTCGTCACTGTCTGTGTCGTTATCGCACGCGTCCGGTCCGTGAAATTCTGCGCTCGCACCGCGCACAGTGGGGTTACCGAAAAGTACGATGGCGGCGCGGCGCACACCGCATGTGGACAATTTTGGGAGGCGGCGTGACAGCCATCGAGCAGACAGAGGCGGCACGCCCGCGGGGCACTCGCCTGCCGCGCCGTGCCCGACGCAACCAGCTCCTCGGCGCCGCCCAGGAAGTATTCGTTGCGCAGGGGTATCACTCGGCCGCCATGGACGACATCGCCGAGCGCGCGGGCGTCAGCAAGCCGGTTCTCTACCAGCACTTCCCGGGCAAGCTCGACCTGTACCTCGCGCTGCTGGACCAGCACTGCGAGTCCCTGCTCCATGCGGTACGGACGGCGCTCGCGTCCACCACGGACAACTCGCTGCGCGTCCGCGCCACGATGGACGCCTACTTCGCGTACGTCGAGGACGACGGCGGCGCCTTCCGGCTCGTCTTCGAGTCCGACCTGACGAACGAGCCCGCGGTCCGCGAGCGCGTCGACAAGGTCACGCACGAGTGCGCGGAGGCGATCTGCGAGGTCATCGCGGAGGACACCGGTCTCTCGCGCGCCGAGTCGATGCTCCTCGCCTCGGGCTTGGGAGGCCTCGCGCAGGTGGTGGCCCGCTCCTGGCTGCACAGCGACCGCAGCGTCCCGCGTGACCAGGCGGTGCAGCTGCTGACGTCACTGGCCTGGCGGGGTATCGCGGGTTTCCCGCTGCACGGCACCGATCACCACTGACTCACGCCCGACGACTCCGCCCGACCACCCTGACCGTCTCTTTGTTCCCGTCCACTGTTCGCTCTTGGCGTTCCCGGCCGGAACGTGCACGTCCCCTCACCGGGCTAATGTGTGCAGCGTACGGCGCGGAGAGACGCGCACATGACTGACCGTCGGAGGGACAAAGCCGTGGAGGTCAAGATCGGCGTGCAGCACGCGCCCCGCGAGATCGTTCTGGAGAGCGGTCAGACCCCGGAAGAGGTCGAGCGCGCGGTGTCCGAGGCGCTGGCCGGCAAGTCGCA
Organism: Streptomyces olivochromogenes; assembly: GCF_001514115.1. Taxonomy (GTDB): domain Bacteria; phylum Actinomycetota; class Actinomycetes; order Streptomycetales; family Streptomycetaceae; genus Streptomyces; species Streptomyces olivochromogenes. The sequence goes on along the minus strand of NZ_KQ948455.1, from coordinate 270,925 downwards.
GCTGCTGAGCCTCGTGGACGACCACGGCCGCAAGGTCCTGGTTCCGGCCGACCGCCTCGCGTACGTGGAGCTCGGCGAGCCCACGCAGCGCAAGGTGGGATTCAGCGCGCTGTAGTTCAGGCGAGCGGAAGGGGCCCGGTGACACTGTCGCCGGGCCCCTTCGCATGCACGGAGCCGGATCCTCTCGCATGCACGTAACCGGATCCTCCGCGCGTGTCGTGTCGGGCCCGTACCCGTGGTCTCACCACCACGGATGGAGCACAGAACATCCACAGGGGAGGATTGCGTTCCGCACCTCGGGGGTACACCGGCTACGACCGATTTGCACCGGCCGTGCGGGAGGGACCCCCACCATGTTCTTGGAAGCGCTCGGCGCCGCGATGCTCGGTCTCGCGCTGGCATGGGGGGCGGCGTACCGACTGCCGCACCGCCTGCCGAGCCGCGGCCTGGTCCTGTCGACCGGTGTCGCCGGAGGCCTGTTCGGGGCCTTCCTGACGCACACGGCGCTGGGCTCCGGCCACTTCCTGGTCATCCTCGTCGGCGCCGTGATCGTCTCCGCCGCGCTGCTGTCGCTCCTGCTGCGCCCCGCGGAAAGATTTCGCCGCCGCTCGGCGACGGCGTGACCGAAGCGGGCGACGGCGAAACTCCTGAGGCGGACAAGCCCCGAGGAATCCGAGGGAACCACGGAGACCGAGGGAGCCGAGGGAACCGGGTCTAGGCCGCCAGGCCCAGTGCCGCCATCCGCTTGGTGTGGGCCTCGGTGATCCGCGAGAACATCCGGCCGACCTCCGCGAGGTCGAACCCGTCCGCCACACCGCCCACGAGCATCGTCGACAGCGCGTCACGGTCCGCGACGACCCGCTGCGACTGCGACAGCGCCTCGCCCATCAGTCGCCGTGCCCACAGCGCCAGCCGGCCGCCCACGCGCGGGTCCGCGTCGATGGCGGCGCGCACCTTCTCGACGGCGAAGCTCGCGTGCCCGGTGTCGTCGAGGACGCTGAGCACGAGCCCGCGCGTGTCGGCGTCGAGGCGCGCGGCGACCTCACGGTAGAAGTCGCTGGCGATCGAGTCACCGACGAAGGCCTTGACGAGGCCCTCCAGCCAGTCCGAGGGAGCCGTCTGCCGGTGGAAGCCGTCGAGCGCGGCGACGAACGGTTCCATCGCCTCGGTCGGCTCCGCGCCGACCGCGGCGAGCCGGTCCCGCAGCCGCTCGAAGTGGTGGAACTCGGCCGACGCCATCTTCGCCAGCTCGGCCTTGTCACTGAGCGTCGGGGCCAGCTTGGCGTCCTCCGCGAGCCGCTCGAACGCCGCCAACTCGCCGTACGCGAGCGCTCCGAGCAGGTCCACGACCGCGGCGCGGTACTGGGGGTCGGCGGCGGCCGTGTCCCAGTTCTGCGCGGCGACTCCGGTGGCCACGGGGGTGCTCTTGGCGGTGGCCTCGGCGGACGGGTCAGCGGCGTTGTCAGGCGTCGTCATGAAGCGCACAATAGCCCGCTCGACGCAACAGGGAAGTCCCTGGTCAATCAGTGTGACGACGACTACGTGACCAAATCGGCCATCGCATATGCGCGATTCCGGGGTATGGTGGTAATGCGCCCGGCGAGTATTCGACGGGCCGCACGAATGAGGATGCCCGGTCGGTGGCCCGATCGGCTCCGACCCGACAGCCCTCCTCGTCCGTACGGCACATTGCGTACGACATCCGGAGGGAACCCTCAGCGGTACGAGAGCTCGAGCGTCGGCAGTGGTCCCATGCCACTCGGCCCGCCCGTCAAGAGCGGCCGACGTCCCCGGCACGGTCCCCGACACGACCCCCGCGCTCGCCTCGCACCGCGTACACAGAAGAGGCAGCACCCTGACTACGACTTTCCGAGAGCTCGGAATCCTTCCCGAGACGGCCGAAGCCCTTGAAGCCGTCGGCATCATCACCCCCTTCCCCATCCAGGAGATGACGCTCCCCGTAGCCCTTTCGGGCTCCGACGTCATCGGCCAGGCCAAGACCGGCACCGGCAAGACGCTGGGCTTCGGCCTTCCGCTCCTCGAGCGTGTCACCGTCCCCGCGGACGTCGAGGCGGGCCGGGCCCAGCCCGAGCAGCTCACCGACGCCCCGCAGGCCCTCGTCGTCGTCCCGACGCGCGAGCTGTGCACCCAGGTGACCAACGACCTCCTGACCGCCGGCAAGGTCCGCAACGTACGCGTTCTCGCCATCTACGGCGGCCGGGCGTACGAGCCGCAGGTCGAGGCCCTCAAGAAGGGCGTCGACGTCATCGTCGGCACCCCCGGCCGACTGCTGGACCTCGCGGGCCAGAAGAAGCTCAACCTCAAGCACATCAAGGCGCTCGTCCTCGACGAGGCCGACGAGATGCTCGACCTGGGCTTCCTGCCCGACGTCGAGAAGATCATGAACATGCTGCCGGCCCGCCGTCAGACCATGCTGTTCTCGGCGACCATGCCGGGTGCGGTCATCGGTCTCGCGCGCCGCTACATGTCGCAGCCCACGCACATCCGCGCCACGGCGCCGGACGACGAGGGCGCGACGGTCCGCAACACCGCGCAGTTCATCTACCGCGCGCACAACATGGACAAGCCCGAGCTGGTCGCACGCATACTGCAGGCCGACGGCCGCGGGCTCGCGATGGTGTTCTGCCGCACCAAGCGGACGGCGGCGGACCTCGCCGACCAGCTCCAGCAGCGCGGCTTCGCCTCCGGAGCGGTCCACGGCGACCTCGGCCAGGGCGCCCGCGAGCAGGCACTGCGCGCGTTCCGCAACGGCAAGGTCGACGTCCTCGTCTGCACCGACGTCGCCGCCCGCGGCATCGACGTCGAGGGTGTCACCCACGTCATCAACTACCAGTCCCCCGAGGACGAGAAGACGTACCTGCACCGCATCGGCCGTACGGGCCGCGCGGGCGCCAAGGGCATCGCGATCACCCTCGTCGACTGGGACGACATCCCGCGCTGGCAGCTCATCAACAAGGCGCTGGACCTCGGCTTCGGCAACCCGCCGGAGACGTACTCCACGTCCCCGCACCTCTTCGAGGAACTGAACATCCCGGCCGGCACCAAGGGTGTCCTGCCGCGTTCCGAGCGCACCCGCGCCGGCCTCGCGGCCGAAGAGGTCGAGGACCTCGGCGAGACCGGCGGGCGTGGCGGTCCGCGCGGCCGCGGTGGCCGTTCGTCGGCGCCGGCGCCCGTGGAGCGCGAGCGCCCGGCGCGCACGCCCCGCCGCCGTCGCCGTACGCGCAACGGTGCCGGGCTGGAGGAGACGTCCACGACGCCGACTCCGGAGACGACCACCGAGCCCGCCGCCGCGGAGGCCACCGAGCCCCGCACCCCGCGCCGCCGTCGCCGTACGCGCGTCGGGGGTACGGCGGAGACGGTGGCGGCTGCCGCCACGGTCTCCGAGCCGTCGGTGAGCGAGGCCCCGCAGGCCGCGGAGACCGCGGTCGCCACGGCCGAGGGCGTGGTCGAGGCCACGCCGGAGGACGCGGTCGCGAAGCCGCGTCGCCGTCGCACCCGCAAGACGGCGGAGGCCGCTCCCGCCCCGGTCGAGACCGTGGCCGTCGTCGCGGAATCCGCGCCGGTCGTGGAAGCCGTCGCCGAGGTCGTCGCGGAGGCTCCGGCCAAGCCGGTTCGTCGCCGTACGCGCAAGGCCGCCGAGGCCGTCGTCGACACGGCCGAGGGCGTGGTCGAGGCCGCGCCGGAGGCCCCCGTCACCAAGCCGCGGCGTACGCGGGCCAAGGCCACGGCCGAGGCGCCCGCCGAAGCGGCCGTGGACAGCGCGGAAGCGGTAGCGGCCAAGCCCGTCCGTCGCCGCACTCGCAAGGCCGTAGCGGAGGCCGTCGCGCCCGTCGAGGCCGAGATTCCGGCGCAGACCGCCGCGGTCGTCGAGGCCCCGGAGGCCAAGCCGGCTCGTCGTCGTACCCGCAAGGCCGCGGAGCCCGCGGAGGTCGCGGTCGACACGGCGGAGGGTGTCGCCGAGGCGCCGGTCACCAAGCCGCGGCGTACGCGCAAGGCGGCAGTGGCCGTCGTGGACGCGGTCGAGGCCGCGCCGGAGGCCGCCGCCACCAAGCCGCGGCGTACGCGGGCCAAGGCCACGGCCGAGGCGCCCGCCGAAGCGGCCGTGGACAGTGCCGAAGCCGCGGCCAAGCCCGTCCGTCGCCGGACCCGCAAGGCCGTCGCGGAGACCGTCGAGGCGGCGATTCCCGCTCAGTCGGCCGCCGTTGACGAGCCGGAGGCCAAGCCGCGTCGGCGCACCCGCAAGGTCGTGGAGCCCGCGGTCGCCGCGGAGGCGGCGCCGGAGGCGGCAGCACCGCGTCGGCGTACGCGCAAGGCGGCTGCTGCCGCGGAGCCCGCGGAGAGCTGATCCTCAGCCCGATGGCCCGGTCCCACGTGCAGTGGGGCCGGGCCATCGGTGTTCTCGCCCCCGCCGCCCCTACCCGTCCCATCCCTACCTGGAGGCTCCGCCCCCAGACCCCCGGGCGGGTTTGTCGCCTGCGGGCCGGTGCGGGCTTGGCGCGCAGTTCCCCGCGCCCCTGGGGCACCGGACGTCGGCCGGACGACTTCGGGCGGGCGGGGATCCGGGGCGTGGACCCGCCCGATAGCCTCGGGGCATGAGCAGGCCCCCTTTCTTCGCGCCGCCCGCCGGTGTCCGCGCCTACCGTCTCCGCACCGCCCGCGGCGAGTTCGCCGCGCTCGACGCCGCGCCGCAGGCGCAGCTGAAGGGAACCGCGCTGCTGCTGCCGGGATTCACCGGCAGCAAGGAAGACTTCATCGCGCTGCACGAGCCGCTCGCGGCGCGCGGGTACCGTACCGTCGCCGTGGACGGCCGCGGGCAGTACGAGAGCGACGGTCCCGAGCACGACGAATCGGCGTACGCGCAGGCCGAGTTGGCGAGGGACGTGCTCGCCCAGGCGGCAGCCGTCGGCACCCCCGTGCACCTCGTCGGCCACTCCCTCGGCGGACTGGTCGCCCGCGCCGCCGTCCTCCTCGACCCGGCCCCCTTCGCCTCACTCACCCTCATCGCCTCGGGCCCCGCCCAGATCTCCACCTCCCAGCAACAGCGCGTCAAACTGCTCCGGGACGCCCTCGCCGTGATGGACATGGCCCAGGTGTGGGACGCCATCCAGGCGATGGAACCGCCGGAGGAGATCGACACCGCCGATCTCGACGGTGGGCTGGACGACCGCGAGGACCTGCGGCGCCGCTGGCTGCTCACCCGGCCGGCCCAGCTGATCGCGACCGGGCGTCAGCTGTGCACGGAGCCCGACCGCGTCGCCGAGCTGGCCGCCGTACGCCTGCCCAAGCATGTGCTGTCCGGCGCGTTCGACGACACCTGGCCGGTGCCGCTCCTGGACGACATGGCCGTACGTCTCACGGCCCGGCGCACGGTCGTACGAGGAGCCGAGCACTCCCCGAACACGGACCAGCCCGAGCAGACGGCCCTCGCCCTCGCCAAGTTCTGGGATCAGACGCAGGAGTGATCCGGGGCGGACCGGTAGAAGGGACCGGTAGAAGCTAGTACTGCGCCTGCAGGTGCTCCCAGAAGCCGTCCCGGAGCGCGCGGCGCAGGTCCGCCTGGCCCCGCAGGGAGTACTGCAGAAGCCCCTCGGCCTCGACCAGCAGATCCTGGTCGACGGAGCCGGGCAGGTAGGGGTGGCCGGGCAGCAGTTCCACCAGCGCCTCGCGACCCCGCGCGGCCAGCCACTTCGCGGCGATCTGGGCGCCCACGAACCGCACGTCCTCGCGGGTGGGCCGGCTCGCCGCCGTCGGGTCGTAGGTCGCGGAGGTGCGCCGGGACACGTAGGGCTTGAAGAATTCGAGGTCGAACGTGCGCTGGCTGTCGACCTCCCACAGCAGCGGCTCGGCCTGGTTGCGGCCCTCGGGCGCCTCGATGCCCCAGAGATGGACCCGCGCCCCGTACCCCTGCGCCGCCTCGACCGCCGACACCAGGTCCTCGTCGCCGCCGAGCAGCGCGGCGTCGCTGATGGCGCGGTGCCGGGCGAGGGACTCCAGGTCGGAGCGGATGAGGGAATCGACGCCCTTTTGCTGGTTGTTGGCGTTGAGGTTGCCCAACCGGACCTTCACGTCCGGGAGTTCGGCGATCGACTGCTGTTCCGCGGTGTGGATACGGCGGCGTGCGCCGTCGTACCAGTAGACGCGCAGCAGCCTGCTGTCGGCGAAGATGGTGCGGGCCCTGTCGATGAGCGCGTCGATGAGGCCTTCGGCGTCCAGGTCGAAGGCGCGGCGGTCCTCGGTCCCGGCGACGAGCCGCCCCGCGGCCGCGTACAGGTATCCGGCGTCGACGAAGATCGCATGGGTCGAGGGCGTCTTCGCCACCTCGGCGAGCATGCGCTGGAGCAGCTCGTTCGTGCGGTCGATGCGGGCGCCGAGCGCCGCGTGGTCGTCGTTCATCACCTCCATTGTCCCGGCGGTCACGCTGCGAACACAACTGGTCCCGTTCAGTCTCCTTCAGACTTCTTACCCGACAGTAATTAGGTTCTCGAAAAATTTCCTTAGCGTAGGGAATGTTTGTAACACGCACCCCGTTGAATACGAACGGAAGCGTGAGCACCGACGTCTCGCGCAGCCCACACCAGTAGTTCTCCTCAGGAGGATGACCAGACGAAGGGAGAAGCCCATGCGCTTCGAAATCATGCGACTCGACGATGTCGACGGCACGCCCGTGGACACCACCGTTGTAGACGCCGCCTCCGTCAACCGGATCGTTCAGCAGGCCGCCGCCATCGGGCAGCGACTGTGGATCCGCCCGGCCGAATCGTCCGCTTCATAACATTTCAGAGCAGTTCGAAGCATCACGGAGCAGTTCGCCTCCGGGTGGACGCCTTCAGATTTCAAAGCCCCGTACGGCACGACGCCGTACGGGGCTTTGCACGTTCTCACCGGCTCACGGTCAGCCCGCCCGGATCACCTGGGTGATCCCGTTGATGATCTGCTGCACGGCGATCGCGGACAGCATCATGCCCGCGAGTCGGGTCACCAGCACGACACCGCCGTCCTTGATGACGCGGATGATCAGCAGCGAGTAGCGCATGACCACCCACAGGACGACGTGGATGGCGAGGATCGCGGCCCACACGGACACCTGGGTGGCGACGGTGTCGGCCTTCTGGACCGCGAGGATCACCGACACGATCGCGCCGGGGCCCGCGAGCAGCGGCATGCCGAGCGGTACGAGGGCGACGTTGACGTCCTTGGTCTGCTTGGGCTCGTCGGTCTTGCCGGTCAGCAGGTCGAGGGCGATCAACAGGAGCAGCAGCCCGCCCGCGATCATCAGCGCGGGCACGGACACGTGCAGGTAGTCGAGGATCTGGTGGCCGAGGAGGCCGAAGACGGCGATCACTCCGCCGGCCACACAGACGGCCTGGAGGGCCATCCGCCTCTGCACCTTGGCGGGGCGTCCCGCGGTGAGCGCGAGGAAGATCGGGGTGATCCCGGGGGGATCCATGATGACGAAGAGGGTGAGGAAGAGGGAGCCGAAGACGGCGACGTCGAACATGAGTGAGTGAGGCCTTGCGGAGGTGGGGAAATCGGCGCGGCGAGAGCTGCCGCCACCGCTGGGGAAAGGTGTTCCGCCGGGCGGAACGGAGGCACACGACGGCCGGCGTCGGGCACGTTGCCGGGCCCTCTGCCGCGCGCTTCGTCAGGTGCTCTGCCAGGTGCTCTGTCGGGTGCTTCGAGGAACCTGGGGCGCGAAGGCGGGCGTCAGACTCCGCCGGCGCCCGGCACGGGGAACGCCCCGGTCGCACGCCGGGTGATCTCGCCGTACACCTCGGGGTCGGTGGCGAACTCCCCGAGCACGCAGGTCTTGCGGCTGCCGTGGTAGTCGCTGGATCCGGTGGCGAGCAGCCCAAGGTCGGCGGCGAGGCCGCGCAGCCGGGCGCGGGTGGCCGGCTCGTGGTCCATGTGGTCCACCTCGATGCCGTCGAGCCCGGCGGCGGCCAGGTCGGCGATCGCGGACTCCGGGACGGTCCGGCCGCGCTTGGCGGCGGCCGGGTGCGCGAACACGGTCACGCCGCCCGCGGCCTTGACGAGGCGGATCGCCTCGAAGGGGTCGGTCTCGTGCTTGGGGACGTAGGCGCGCCCGCCGTCGGCCAGCCAGTCCTTCGTGAAGGCGTCGGAGACGCTGTCCACGACCCCCAGCTCGACCAGGGCGGAGGCGACGTGCGGTCGCCCGACGGATCCGTCGCCCGCGATGCGCGCGACCTGTTCCCAGGTGACCGGCACACCGAGCTCCTGGAGCTTGGCGACCATGGCCCGGGCGCGCGGCACGCGGTCGTCGCGCACCAGTTCGCGCTCGGCGAGCAGCCCGGGCTCCTCGGGGTCGAAGAGGTAGGCCAGCATGTGCATGCTGATGCCGTCGAGGCGGCAGGAGAGCTCGGCGCCCGTGACGAGGGTGAGCCCCTCGGGCAGCGCGGCCAGCGCCTGCGCGTACCCGCGGGTCGTGTCGTGATCGGTCAGCGCGACGACGTCCAGACCGGCGGCGCCGGCGTTGCGCACCAGCTCGGCGGGGGCGTCCGTACCGTCGGACGCGGTGGAGTGGGTGTGCAGATCGATGCGCACGACGCGGACTCCAGGCGATGACGGGGTGAGAGGGGACGCTCAAGCATAACGGGGGTTCCGAGCGCCTTGTCACACCCGCAAGCACCGGGCGCCCCCTACAACCGACCTGCGCGAAGCGCCCCGCCAGGGGTGCGGGGAACCGCGCGCTCAGCCAACGACGACCCGCACGCATCCCCCCGCCCGAGGCACCCCTGCACCACAGCGGAGCGCTACGGCTCCAGGATCCGTGGCGACAACGCCCCGCACGGCAACAGATCCACCTCCGCTCCCGCATCGCGCAGATCCGTCAGCACCAGCTCGTCGTACATCAGCAGCCCCGACTGCTCGGGCCACACCACCGCCCACACCCACAGCCCCAGCGCCTCGCCCGCGAAGACGGCACGGTCGTCGGGGCTGCCGGCCACATGCCAGAGCGGGGTCGGACGACCGGCCGCGAGGACCTTCGCCTGGGGTGGTTTCTCGACGTTCATGTACGGCCCCGGGTCGGGTCCGTCGATGCCCGCGTACCGCGCGCCGAGGCCGACGCCGAGCTCCTCGGCGACGAGGATCAGCTCCCCTATGCCGCCGAGCGGCCCGGGGCCCGAACAGGCCACGGCCGTCGCACGCCCTCCGCTGCGATCGTCACCGGCGAAGGCCGCGCCGGTGAACAGCCAGCCGACCGGCAGCGGCCACGGCATCCACACCGGCACCTGGGCACGGTGCACCACGACACCGAGGGCCTCGACGCTGGGCGGGATCACGGGCTGCAGCGGATACACGGCCCCATGCGCATCGCACTGCCAGGAGTCGGCAAAGAGGCCGGGAGCCCTGACCCGGCCACCACACTTCGGGCAACTGGGTTCGCCCCTCATAGGGCCCCACGGTCCTCCCCGTATTTCGCCGCGTCAAGGACGATCACCCGTCCGGAGCGTGCCGGTCACCCGATGGAACTAGATGCAGCTTGCATTAATTAGCCCTTCTAACTTATTATGTGTATACGCCAACGATCTAGCCATCGATCCATGGCCACCGATCTCTCCCTACGCAGTCGAGGAGCGAGCATGACCAACACCACGGGAGGTCCCGCCGAGGGGGACACATTCGACGCCGGCGCGGGCAGCATCCTGCGGCAGCCGAAGGCCGTCTGGGCGACCGCCGGCGCATCCGTCGTCGCCTTCATGGGCATCGGGCTCGTCGACCCGATCCTGCCCTCCATCGCCAAGGGTCTGGACGCCACCCCGAGCCAGGTCTCGCTGCTGTTCACCTCGTACTTCCTGATCACCGCGGTCGCGATGCTGGTGACCGGCTTCGTCTCCAGCCGCATCGGTGGCAAGAAGACCCTGCTGCTCGGCCTCGCGATCGTCGTGGTCTTCGCGGGGCTCGCGGGCACGTCGGGCTCGGTCGGCGAACTCGTCGGCTTCCGGGCCGGCTGGGGCCTGGGCAACGCACTGTTCGTCTCCACCGCCCTCGCCGTGATCGTCGGCGCGGCGGCCGGTGGCAGCGCCGCGGCGATCCTGCTCTACGAGTCCGCGCTCGGCCTCGGCATGGCGTGCGGGCCGCTGCTCGGCGCCCTGCTCGGCAACGCCAGCTGGCGCTACCCCTTCTTCGGCACCGCGTTCCTGATGGCGGTCGGCTTCCTGTGCATCACGGTGTTCCTGAAGGAGCAGCCGAGGCCCGCGAAGAAGACCTCGCTGCTCGACCCGATCAAGGCGCTCGGCCACGGCGGCCTCGCCTCGGCGGCCGTGTCGGCGTTCTTCTACAACTACACGTTCTTCACCGTGCTGGCCTTCACCCCGTTCGTGCTGAACATGACCCCCTACAAGTCGGGCGCCGTGTTCTTCTGCTGGGGCCTGCTGCTCGCCGTCTTCTCGGTGATCGTGGCACCGCGGATGCAGGCACGGTTCGGCTCGCTCAAGGTGCTGGGCGGCTCCCTCGTCCTGCTCGCCGCCGACGTGCTCGTGCTCGGGTACGGCAACCACACCGCGGCCGTGGTCTGCACGATCCTGTCGGGCGCCTTCATCGGCGTGAACAACACCGTCTACACCGAGTTGGCGCTCGGCGTGTCGGACGCGCCGCGCCCGGTGGCCAGCGCCGGCTACAACTTCGTCCGGTGGTTCGCCGCCGCGGCCGCGCCCTACTTCGCGCCGAAGATCGAGGAGTGGAGCGACATCCACATCCCGTTCGTGGTCGCCGCGATCACCGCCGTGATCGGAGCGGTCGTGGTCTTCGTACGCCGGAGCGCGCTCTCCCACGAGGCCGAGGAGCTCCAGCCGATGCACGCCACCGAGGACAGCGTGGCCGTGTTCGCCGGCTGACTGTTTTCGGCCAGGAAACCGGCCTGGTCTCGGACCGGCGGAAAAAGACGGGGCAAGAAGTACTCAGTCCAGCGGAACGGACCTGCGCGAGGGATCGCGCAGGTCCGTTCCGCCGTTCAGCCAGCGTTCCTGAAGGGCCCCGGCGCCGTGCACACGCTTCCACGCGGCCTCGTTCGGCGTCATCGGAAGCAGCGGCAGGAACCGTACGGGATCGGCGGGCGCGTCCAGTTCCAGGTCCTCGACCAGGCCACCGGACTCCGCGACCAGGACCGAGGTGAACGGCGCGCCGGGCCACAGCGCCCCGCCCACGTCGAGCGAGGCACCGGGGGCCACGATCAGCCCCTCGACCTGCGGGGACGCGGCGAGCACGGCGAGCGGGCGGAGCACCTTGTCGGTGTCGGCGGCGCCGGGGCGGACCGACAGGACCAGCTCCGCGCGCGGGCCCTTCACCGGGTCGGCGAGGACCGCCGTGGGGTCCGCCATCGGCTGGGCGGACATACCGAGGGTGGCGTAGCGGACGACGTCACCCTCCGTGAAGCGCAGCACTTCGATACGGTCGGTGCCGAGGAAGGTGACCGCGGCCCGGGCATCTGGTTCGCCCAGCGCAGAGCGCAACCGGGCCTCGACCAAGGGAAGAACATCAGCCATGAGCCGAGCATAGAACTCGTCAGTAACGGGCAAAGCGGCGGCTTGACGCTTCAGTGCGCTGATAGTCTTGGCCGCTGGTCGGGGCAGCACGCAGAAGCGTTGCTCTCGAGCTCCGACGCACTGAGACTGACTGTCTTCCCCCCGTGGGGGAGCCAGCTCCCCCACGGGGGATGGATCGTCCCTCACGGGGGACCGACCGGAGGAGGTGGGGCTGCAATGGACCGAAGTCGACCTGGCAGTACCACCCGCTCTTCCGGTCGCTGAAGTTCTGTAGCTGGTTCCAGCCGCTCCCCGGCTCCCGTAGCTCTGTCGGCTGCTTCCTCCTGCAAACGTGTGCATACGTGTCAGCGTTGTCCCGGTGCACCACGGAAGAGCGCTTCGTATCCGTCTGATCCATCCGATCTGTCTGATCTGAATCAGTAGCGAAGCTGCCACCGCGACGGTGCGGTGCTCCCCGCTTTGTGGACGTGCCAAACATCCGCAGTCAGGACGTCCCCATTCCGGGTAGTTTCAACCGTCGTCGGTCGCCTCCGTTGCGAAGGAGCCCGTCATGTCGATGATTCGTGACCTGCGTGCCGCGGTCCGTCCCCGTCCCTCGCTGCGCAAGGAAAGTGGCTCGTACGACCACACCCGCGCTCCCGGGACCAACTCCGCCGTGGTCGACTGCGCCGTCTACCGCGACGGCGCCCGCGTCCAGACCCCCGAGCCGCTGACGCCCCAGGAGGCGATGCGGCTGGTGCACCGCGACGGCGGTTTCGTGTGGATCGGCCTGCACGAGCCCACGGAGGCCGAATTCGCCGGTATCGCGGGCGAGTTCGGGCTGCACCCGCTGGCCGTCGAGGACGCCGTCCAGGCCCACCAGCGGCCCAAGCTGGAGCGCTACGACGACTCCCTGTTCACCGTCTTCAAGACCATTCACTACGTCGAGCACGACGAGCTCACCGCCACCAGCGAGATCGTGGAGACCGGCGAGGTCATGTGCTTCACCGGGCGGGACTTCTTCATCACCGTCCGGCACGGCGGGCAGGGCTCGCTGCGGGCGCTGCGGCACCGGCTGCAGGACGACCCCGAGCTGCTCGCCAAGGGCCCCTCCGCCGTGCTGCACGCCATCGCCGACCACGTCGTCGACGGGTACATCGCGGTCGCGGACGCCGTGCAGGACGACATCGACGAGGTGGAGACCGAGGTCTTCTCGCCGGGCCGCAAGGGCACCCCGCGCGGCACGGACGCCGGCCGCATCTACCAACTCAAGCGCGAGGTGCTGGAGTTCAAGCGGGCCGTATCCCCGCTGCTGCGCCCCATGCAGCTGCTGAGCGAGCGCCCGATGCGGCTGATCGACCCGGACATCCAGAAGTACTTCCGCGATGTCGCCGACCACCTCGCCCGCGTCCAGGAGCAGGTCCTCGGCTTCGACGAACTGCTCAACTCCATCCTCCAGGCCAACCTCGCGCAGGCGTCCGTGACGCAGAACGAGGACATGCGCAAGATCACTTCCTGGGCCGCGATCATCGCCGTACCGACGATGGTCTGTGGTGTGTACGGCATGAACTTCGACTACATGCCGGAGCTGCACTGGAAGTTCGGCTACCCGCTGGTGCTGGGCGCCACGGTCGGGATGTGTCTGTCGATCCACCGGATCCTGAAGCGCAACGGCTGGCTCTGAGCGCACCGGGTGACCGCCCGGTGCCCCTGGATAGGCTGGGCCCATGACGGAACAGCTGCTCGACCGGGCCCTCGTCGAGGAGGCCACGAAGAAGTCCGGGCTGATCTGGGTACGGAGCGGTGGCGGGCCGGCGCACGAGGCGCCGGGCGCCGAGGCGCCCACCCAGGCCCTGTGGCACGTGTGGCACGACGGCGCGGCCTGCCTGGTCGGCGACGGGCCCGGAGAGCAGCCGCTGCCCGGGCTCGTCGACGGGGGCGACGCGGTCGTCGTCGTCCGCAGCAAGGACAAGGGCGGGCGGCTGGCCGCGTGGACCGCGAAGGTGGTCGAACTCGCGCCCGCCTCCCCCGCGTGGGAGGCGACCGTCGCCGAGCTCAAGGGCAAGCGCCTGAACGCGCCCGACGGCGAGGAGATGCCGGCCCGCTGGGCCCGCGAGTGCCGGGTGCTGCGCCTGGAGCCCCGGGCGGGCACGCTCGCGCTGCCGGACGGCTCGCTGGCCGCCGTGCCGGTCCCGTCCCCCGCGACCACCCGCCAACCGATCCCGGCCGCCGTACCGCGCCTGCTCTTCAGGAAGCGGGGACGCCGCCGCTAGGGCCCGTCCGGCGGACGGACCCTAGGGCTACGACGTCGGCAGCTGCTGGCCGTAGTCCACGGTCTCGTCCTTGGCGGGTTCCGCGAGGGCGAAGCTCTTGCCCCAGTCGGTGAGGCTGAGCGTGCCCGCGTCGCCCGCGCGGACCAGGAGCAGCGGGTACGGGGTTCCCTTCAGGGAGACGTCCAGGGTGCCGCCCGCGCCCTTGTCGCCGGTGATGCGGATGGTGCGGACGCCGGACTGCTCGTGGTGGCCGTCCGTGGCGAGGGAGCCGTGCAGGGTCAGCAGACCGTCGAGCAGGACGTCCTTGTCCGTGAAGCTGATGAAGCGCTTGTAGGCCGGGTCGCCGCTCGGGACCTTCACGTACTTGCCGTCGAGCTTGTCGGCGGCCGCGGTGTCCGCCGAAGTGGCACCGCTCTTGCCGTCCTGGTGGTTCCAGAACTCGGCGCCGGCCTTGAGGAAGAGATGCCGGCCGACCCGGAGCAGATGGAAGCTCGCCCCCTCCGAGGTGACCGAACCGGTGCCGCCGTCGGACTTCAGCCGCATGTCGAGCTTGTACGTGCGCCCGTTCGACACCACGGTCCCCGCGAGTCGTACCGCCTCGGCCGACGTGGCGGCCTTGCGCGACTTCGACTGGATCTCGGTGGCGGACAGCTTCCCCACCCCGTTCGTGCCCGCGTCCGGGTCCTCACTACTGCACCCCGTCAGCGCCGTCCCCGTCACGACCAGGGCGCACATCGCGCCCACCAGTGCGGCCCTGCGGGTACGGCCCTGGGAAATCGCAGTCACAGGTAGGGCTGCCTTTCATACGGGTGTCCATGCGCGTGTCCGTGCGTGTGTCCGTGCGTGTCCGTGCGGGTGCCCATGCCGGGGTGGCCGTGCCGGGTGTCCCCAACGGCGTACGGCAGCGTACCGGTGCCGTGCGCGCCCGGCGGAGCCAGTCCGTCCGGACCGCTCACCAGGGCGTATCCGACCGGGACGGGCTAGCCTGAAGCCCACCTGAGCGGACAGGTCGGGACCAAACGCCCGTACGGAGAAAGCCGGCAAGCGTCCGGAGCAACACGCGACGAGCCGCACGCGACGAGCGACACGGAAGAAAGAGCAACACGGAAAGAAGGAGGCGCGGGCATGGCCGCAGCCGCCCCCCGGATCTTCGTCTCGCACCTCGCCGGTGTCGCCGTGTTCGACCCCAGCGGCGACCAGGTGGGCCGCGTGCGGGACCTGGTCGCCATGCTCCGCGTCGGACGCCGCCCGCCCCGGTTGCTCGGGCTGGTCGTGGAACTCTCCACCCGGCGGCGCATCTTCCTGCCCATGACCCGTGTCATCGGCATCGAGTCCGGCCAGGTCATCACCACCGGTGTCCTGAACGTGCGCCGCTTCGAACAGCGGCCCACCGAGCGGCTCGTCTTCGGCGAACTGCTCGACCGGCGGGTCCGGCTCGTCGAGACCGACGAGGAGGTGACCGTGCTCGACGTGTCCGTCCAGCAGCTGCCCGCGCGCCGGGAGTGGGAGATCGGCCGCGTCTTCGTGCGCAAGGGCCGCAGCGGGACCTTCCGGCGCACCAAGGGCGAGACGATGACCGTCGACTGGTCCGCCGTCACCGGGTTCTCGCTGGAGGAGCACGGACAGGGCGCCGAGAGCCTCCTCGCCACCTTCGAGCAGCTGCGCGCGGCCGACCTGGCCAACGTCCTGCACCACCTGTCGCCGAAGCGGCGCGGGGAGGTGGCCGCCGCCCTGGACGACGACCGCCTCGCCGACGTCCTGGAGGAGCTCCCCGAGGACGACCAGATCGAGATCCTGGGCAAGCTCAAGGAGGAGCGCGCCGCCGACGTCCTGGAGGCGATGGACCCGGACGACGCGGCCGACCTGCTCGCCGAACTCCCCGAGAACGACGTGGAGCGACTGCTGATGCTGATGCGTCCCGACGAGGCGGCCGACGTACGACGGCTGATGGCCTACGAGGAGCGCACCGCCGGCGGTCTGATGACGACCGAGCCCATCGTGCTGCGGCCCGACGCCACGATCGCCGACGCGCTCGCCCGGGTCCGCAATCCCGACCTGTCCCCCGCGCTCGCCGCCCAGGTGTACGTGTGCCGCCCGCCGGACGAGACGCCGACCGGGAAGTACCTCGGTGCGGCGCACTTCCAGCGCCTGCTGCGCGACCCGCCGTACACGCTGGTCAGTTCGATCCTCGACGACGATCTCCAGCCCCTCGCGCCGGACGCCGCGCTGCCCGTCGTCGCCGGGTTCTTCGCCACGTACGACATGGTCGCCGCGCCCGTCGTCGACGAGAGCGGCTCACTGCTCGGCGCGGTGACCGTGGACGACCTGCTCGACCACATGCTGCCGGAGGACTGGCGCGAGACCGAGTTCCATCTGCACGAGGACGAACCGCACGTCGAACATCTGGACGAACCCCAGGACGGGCGCCCGGGTGACCGCGACGACGACCTCGATGACGACCGGGGAGACGACGAGGAAGGCGACGAGGAAAGCGACCAGGAGAACGGCCAGGAAGACGGCCGCGAAGGCGTGGACGAAGGGGGGCGTGATGGGGTCTGACCGCGAGACCCGCGAGCGGGCCGCCACCGGGGCGACCGCCACCACCCGGCCCCGCACCCGCCTCGACCAGCCGTTGCCGCCGCGCCGCCGGCTGGTGCCCGAGTGGGACCCGGAGGCCTTCGGGCGGCTGTCGGAGCGGATCGCGCGTTTCCTGGGCACCGGACGGTTCATCGTCTGGATGACGGTCGTCATCATCGTGTGGCTGCTGTGGAACATCTCGGCACCGCGCCATCTGCGCTTCGACCCGTACCCGTTCATCTTCCTGACCCTGATGCTCTCGCTCCAGGCCTCCTACGCCGCCCCGCTGATCCTCCTCGCGCAGAACCGCCAGGCCGACCGCGACCGGGTCAACCTCGAACAGGACCGCAAGCAGAACGAGCGCTCGATCGCGGACACCGAGTACCTCACCCGCGAGATCGCCGCCCTGCGCATGGGCCTCGGCGAGGTCGCCACCCGCGACTGGATCCGCTCCGAATTCCAGGACCTCATCAGGGAGCTGGAGGAACACCGCGCCGACGGCGGGGTCGTATTCCCGGCAGAACGGCCGCCGCGACGTGACGTAGACGACCGCTGACGGGCTTTCCGGGCCCAGGGCCGGGCGCCGTACCATCGTCCTTATGGCTACGGAAGACGCGGTGCGCGAAGCACTGGCGACGGTGAACGACCCCGAGATCCAGCGACCCATCACCGAGCTGGGGATGGTCAAATCGGTGGAGATCGGTGCGGATGGCGCGGTCGCGGTCACCGTGTACCTGACGGTCTCCGGCTGCCCCATGCGCGAGACGATCACCCAGCGCGTGACGGAGGCGGTATCGGGCGTCGAGGGTGTCACCGGCGTCGAGGTGACCCTCGACGTGATGAGCGACGAGCAGCGCAAGGAACTCGCGACCGCCCTGCGCGGTGGCCAGACCGAGCGCGAGGTCCCCTTCGCCAAGCCCGGCTCCCTCACCCGCGTGTACGCGGTCGCCTCCGGCAAGGGCGGCGTCGGCAAGTCCTCGGTGACGGTGAACCTCGCGGCGGCGATGGCCGCCGACGGTCTCAAGGTCGGTGTCGTCGACGCCGACATCTACGGCCACTCCGTGCCCCGCATGCTGGGCGCCGACGGCCGTCCCACCCAGGTCGAGAACATGATCATGCCGCCGTCGGCACACGGCGTGAAGGTCATCTCCATCGGCATGTTCACCCCGGGCAACGCCCCGGTGGTGTGGCGCGGCCCGATGCTGCACAGGGCGCTCCAGCAGTTCCTCGCGGACGTGTACTGGGGCGAC
This sequence comes from Streptomyces olivochromogenes, assembly GCF_001514115.1. GTDB lineage: Bacteria > Actinomycetota > Actinomycetes > Streptomycetales > Streptomycetaceae > Streptomyces > Streptomyces olivochromogenes. The sequence goes on along the minus strand of NZ_KQ948455.1, from coordinate 253,321 downwards.
CTGGACGTCCTGCTCCTCGACCTCCCGCCGGGCACGGGCGACATCGCGATCTCGGTGGCCCAGCTGGTCCCGAACGCGGAGATCCTGGTCGTCACCACCCCGCAGCAGGCGGCGGCCGAGGTCGCCGAGCGCGCGGGCTCCATCGCCGTCCAGACCCACCAGAAGATCGTGGGCGTGGTCGAGAACATGTCGGGCCTGCCGTGCCCGCACTGCGGCGAGATGGTCGACGTCTTCGGCACGGGCGGCGGTCAGAGCGTCGCCGACGGCCTGACCCGCACCACCGGCGCGAGCGTTCCCGTCCTCGGCTCCATCCCGATCGACGTCCGCCTCCGCGAGGGCGGCGACGAGGGCAAGCCGGTCGTCCTGACCGACCCGGAGTCCCCCGCGGGCTCCGCCCTGCGCGCCATCGCCGGCAAGCTCGGCGGCCGCCAGCGCGGCCTGTCCGGCATGTCCCTGGGCATCACCCCGAGGAACAAGTTCTAGCCCGTTCCCCGGCAGCACGTAGCCAGGGGCGCCCCGCTGAGGAGCGCCCCAAAGGGGCCAGGGGAACCGCGCGACCAGCCAGAACCGGCCCGCGGCCGCCGAACGGGCCGAAGTCCCACATCGGCCCGCGTTCCCGTCCCCCTCCCGGAGGGCAGGGCACCGTCAGGCGTACGCCGCGATGTCTTTGATCATGGCGAAGCCCAACCCGTACGCGCTCATCCCCCGCCCGTACGCCCCCACGTGGACCCCCTCCTGGGTGGAGCCCGCGAGGACCCAGCCGAACTCGGACTCGCGGTAGTGGAACGGCGTGGGGACGCCGTCCACGGGGAGGGACAGCGAGGACCAGTCGGGCCCGTCGAGGTCGTCCGCGAGGACCCACGCCGTCTCGGTCTGCTGGTCCAGCCAGTCGTCCCGCCGGGTGTGGTCCATCTGGCCGGGCCAGGTGAAGGACAGCAGCCCCACACCGGCCAGCCAGGCCGCCGAGGACACCGATGTGGCCTCGAGGAGCCCGGTACCGTCCGCGCTGCGGCGCGAGGGGCTGGCCGCGACGGTCACCACGACCGCGAACCGCTCCTTGTCCTCCGTCGACTCACTGCGCACCGAGGGCTCTTCCCCGTGCCCGATCGAACCGTGCTCGACGGCACCGTCCGCCGACGTACCGACCTGCATCAGCCAGCGCGGCCCCGTGAAGGCCTCGTCGAGGCCGTACCACGGGAAGGGCGCCAGCAGGTAACCGTCTACCGTGCGGCGGGCGGAGGGGACCTGCTGTCCGTCTTCCGCGGCCGGCGCCTGCGCGCCTACCCGACTTGTCGTCTCCATCTGCCCGGACGCCTCCTTGCTCTCGTCGGACCGGGTGGCCCGCCCCCCTCGGGCGTCCTCAGCGGTCCGCACAACAACTGGGCAGCATAGCCACACCGCCCCGAGCAGCAGGGAAAGCACCCGGCGCGTGAGACGCGCACGCGCCGATTTCAGGCCGTGTCACACGCCTGCGGGTACGGCTCAGGTGGCGTCCGCGTCGAAGGGCGGGCGCTCGTCCGGATCGGTCTTCTCGGGCTTCTTGGTCATGTCGATCGAGCCGCCGGAGGAACCGGAGGACGAGGACGGGGAAGACGAAGAGGAGTCCGTGTCGCGGCTGTGGACCGCGTCCGTGACCTCGGCCATCTCCTTCTTCAGGTCGAAGCCGTTGCGGATCTCCTTGAGCCCCAGCTCGTCGTTGTCCAGCTGCTTGCGGATGAACGTCTTGGGGTTGAGGTCCTCGAACTCGAAGTCCTTGAACTCCGGGCCGAGTTCCTCGCGGATGTCCGCCTTGGCACTCTCCGAGAACTCGCGGATCTTACGGATGGTGCGGGTGACGTCCTGGATCATCTTCGGGAGCTTTTCCGGACCGAAGACGAGCACGGCAAGGACAACGAGCGTCACCAGCTCGAGCGGTCCTATGTCATTGAACACCTGAAGCTCCTTGCGATGTCCTCAGTCCTCGGCCCTCGGCCCTCGGGGTTCTTCCGTGGTCCGGGCCTGGTCCACGGTACCCGTCGATCCCGTCCGTCCGGAACTGTCCCGGGGCTTCCGGGTTCGTGTACACGACGAGTTTCCCCGGATGTTCGCCGCTCAGCACGGACTTCGGGGCCCCTCCTGTGAAGTTCATGTCAGTTGCTGTCGAAAGAGGTCAGCCGCCGCTCGCGGAGCCGAGGACCAGGGTGACCGTCCGCTGCGCGCCGCCCCGCCGCAGGGTCAGCCGGAGCCGGTCGCCGGGACGGTGGGCGCGTGTCTTCACGATCAGCTCCTCACCGGAGTGGACGCGCTGTCCGTCGACCTCGGTGATGACGTCGCCTGACTTGATGCCCGCCTTGGCCCCGGGGCCGCCCACGGTGACCGGCGCGCCGCCGCCCTTCGTCCCGACCCGGGCGCCGTCACCCGTGTAGTCCATGTCGAGCATGACCCCGATCACCGGGTGCGTCGCCCGGCCGGTGTTGATCAGCTCCTCGGCGACGCGCCTGGCCTGGTTGACGGGGATGGCGAAGCCGAGCCCGATGGAACCGGCCTGGCCGCCCTGGAGGTCGGTGCCGCCGTCGGCGGAGCGGATGGCGCTGTTGATGCCGATGACGCGGGCCCGGGTGTCGAGCAGGGGGCCGCCGGAGTTGCCGGGGTTGATGGGCGCGTCGGTCTGCAGCGCGTCGACGTACGAGACGTCGCTCCCGTCGCCCTTCTCGCCGCCCGCCGTGATGGGCCGCTCCTTGGCGCTGATGATCCCGGAGGTGACGGTGTTGGCGAGGTCGAAGGGCGCGCCGATGGCGACGACGGGGTCGCCCACCTGGACGCTGTCGGAGTTGCCCAGCGCCATGGGCCGCAGCCCGCCGACTCCCGACACCTTGACCACGGCGAGGTCGTAGCCGCTGTCGCGTCCGACGACGGTGGCCTTGGCGCTCTCGCCGCCGCTGAACGTCACGGTTATCTCGCCGCCGCTGCCGGCCGGCGCGACCACGTGGTTGTTGGTGAGGATGTGACCCCGGGTGTCGAGCACGAACCCGGTGCCGGTGTCCTCTTCGCCGGACCCGCTCACATGCAGGGTGACCACGCTGGGCAGCGCGCGGGCCGCTATCCCGGCCACGCTGTCCGTAGCCCGCCCGGGCGCCTCCTTGGCGGCCTGCGGCAGTGTGACGTCACCGACCCCGCCGTTGCGCTCCAGATAGGCCCCTACGGCGCCCCCGACGCCTCCGGAGACGAGGGCGAGCGCCACGGCCCCGAGGACCAACGCCTTCCTCGCCCGCTTACGCCGCTGGGTCTTCGTCTCGACAGCCGCCCCGTTCTGCTGGAGCGGCCCCGGGGCGGCCCAGGGGTCGTAGTTCTGCCACGGGGCGGGGGCCGGGTGAGGGTTGCTCGGGTACGGGGCCGGGGCCGGAAGCGGGGCCGCGGGCGGGCCCGAGGGCATGGCGGTGCCGTGCGCGGGGGTGGCCGCCGGGTGCTGGACGGGCGGAGCGGGCGCCCAGGGGCCCGGCTCGCCGTACGGCGGGGTGCTGTAGGGGTCGGGGTCGTGCAGGGGCCGGGGGCGGTCCTCAGGGGCCTGCTGCGCCGGTACGGCGGCGACCGGGGCCAGGCTCGCGGGCACGGCGTCGGAGGGAGCCCCGACCGCCTCCGCATCCGCATCCGCATGCGGCACGCTTCCCTGAAGAGCCGCGGCAGGACGCTCCAGCTCGAAGTCACCGCCGCCGACACCACTCCCGGCACCGGGCCCCGCCGGTGCGACGTACGGCGAAGCCGCACCCACCGCACCCGTCGGAGCCGCGGCCGTCGCCGGCCGGTCCAGTTCATAGTCCCCGTCGGACTGATAGTCCCTCTCGGGCCGGTAGTCCCTTTCGGGCCGGTGGTCCCTCTCGGGCTGGTGGTTCCCGCCGGAGCCGTGGCTCCCGTCGGAGTCGCGGCTCGCGTCGGAGTCGCGGTCCGCCTCGGGTCCGGAGGTGTCCTCGACCGGGCCCACCTCGCCGACCCCCGGAGGGACCTGGCGGGGCCGACTCCACCACTTCGCCTTCGTGGGCTTCCCCTCGTTCATGTTCTCCCCACACCTGGCCCGCGGCACAACACGCCGACGGTCACCGCAGATTGCCGACTCCGCGTCCGGGAATCCCTCCGGCGGACGCGGCCCACCCTGGATTCAACCAGGTTCCGGGGCCGGGGCGCAGAGGGCCGGTCAGTGGGCGGTACGGGAGGAGGGGGACGGGGAGGAAGTGGGGGACGGGGTGGTGGCCGGGGCGGCGAGCAGGCGCGGAGGCGTGAGGCCGGGCGGCGTCGACCAGGAGGTCTGCGCGATCGGCTGGGCCTCGGTGAGCGGATGTATGAGCGGGGACATCACGGCGGCACCGGCCACCACGGGGGTGGTCAGCGTGTGCATGACGTCGTCTGCCCGGGTCACCGGAGCGGGGACTCCGGGGAGCAGGGGTGCGGACACCGAGGTAGGCGCCGGGGGCGCCACGCCGAGCGCACGCTCGCCCTGGGCGAGCAGCGGCCCGTCGGAGCGGCGACGCTGTGTCTCGGGAGCCGTCGCGGGGCCCGAGCCCGGCGTACGCGCCGGCGTCACATTGCTGCCGCCGGAGCCGCCGCGCGCGTCCGTGGTGTCGGCCGGCACTCCGGTCGACACTCCGCCGAGCGCGACCGCGGCCAGCGACACCGCACCGGCGGCGGCGAAGGCGAAACGCAGCCCGCGCGAGGCCGATCGGTCGGTCTCGTGACGGCTGACGTCATGGATGCGGAAACCGCGCCCGGAGGCGGGCGGCAGCACGTCGCCGTGCGGCGCGGCGGGCACGTACCCGAAGGGCTCTCCGCGCACTCCGAAGACGCCGGTCACCGGGGCGCCGGAGGGGAGTCCTCCGCCGAATCCGCCCCCGCCGAACGGTGAGCCATCACCGCCGTCGAAGTCACCTCCCCCGGGCAGTCCCTGGAGACGGGCCAGGAAGCTCTCGGAGGGGGGCGGAGGGGCGACTTCCGCGAAGACGTTCTTCAGTCGGCGCTGGGCGTCCGCCTCGGCCTTGCACTTCGCGCAGGTGACGAGGTGGGCCAGGACGCGATCGCGCGACTCATGACCGAGCTCTCCGTCCACCAGGGCGGAGAGTCGGTCCCCAAGATGCTGGTCGGCTACACGCCGCTCCGTAGAGTTGGGTCGGGATCCACTCACGCGGTCGCGCCCCCTCCTCCCAGCGCGGGAACTCCCGTGATCGCGAAGCCGCGGCGCTCGGCACGGGCCTCGGGAGACCGGTGTGCGAGGGCTTTGCGCAGCTGCGAACGGCCACGGTGGATCCGGCTGCGGACCGTACCGAGCTTGACGCCCAGGGTCGCGGCGATCTCCTCGTACGAAAGTCCCTCGATGTCGCAGAGGACGACGGCGGCGCGGAACTCGGGCGCGAGGGTGTCCAGCGCCTGCTGGACGTCCGCGTCGAAGTGCGCGTCGTTGAAGACCTGCTGCGGGGAGGGCTCGCGGCTGGGCAGGCGCTCGGCCGCGTCGTCACCGAGGGCGTCGAAGCGGATGCGCTGCTTGCGACGCACCATGTCGAGGAAGAGGTTCGTGGTGATGCGGTGCAGCCAGCCCTCGAAGGTGCCGGGCGTGTAGGTCGACAGGGAGCGGAAGACGCGGACGAAGACTTCCTGTGTGAGGTCCTCGGCGTCGTGCTGGTTGCCCGTCAGGCGGTAGGCGAGCCGGTAGACCCGGCCGCTGTGCGTGCTGACGATCTCCTCCCAGGTGGGCGGAGTCCACGCCTGCGACTCCGCGTCGGTGGTGAACGTCGCGGTCTGCGCTGGGGCAGCAGCATGGAACTTGTCAGCGATGTCGGTCACGGATTTCGGCTCACCCGCCGATCTGAGAAGGCGCCGCAGCACCCCTCCCCGATCCACAGGCGCAGCCGCACCTCCCCTGTCGGCTCTGGTGGTGTCCAGTGGAGCCCCTACCATAGCCACCTCGCCCGTTAGCTCCGGATAAGCGGTTTTACGAGAATTTGATACGTGCTCATATGGCTGCGTCAGCATGTGATCGCCACCCCGCTCCACGCCCCGCTCCACGCGCTGTTCCATCGACTTCCCCCCGCTCTGTTTCCGCACCCTTCTAAACGCCTGGTCCCATCTGCGGGTTCCCGGCACCAACGGATACAGTCACGCCCAGGCAACCACGGGGACAGGGAGAGGGTCATTACCGGCAACCGGCAGACGAGCTGGGCGTTCGCCGACGCCTTTGTCGCCGAGGACGAAGCGCTGCGCTGGGCCCGCGACCGGGCCCACGAGGCAGGGCTGCGCCCGGTGTCGCCCGGCACGGGCGCCGCGCTGCGGTTGCTCGCCGCCACCGTGGACGCGAAAGCGGTGGCGGAGATCGGGACCGGGACCGGCGTCTCCGGAATTCATCTGCTGCACGGCATGCGGCCGGACGGGGTACTGACCACCGTCGATCCGGAACCGGACCGCCAGCAGTTCGCCCGCCAGGCCTTCCGCGCGGCCGGCTTCGCCAGCAACCGCGCCCGCTTCATCCCCGGCCGCGCGCTGGACGTCCTGCCCCGGCTCGCGGACGCCGGCTACGACCTCGTCTTCTGCGACGGCGACCGTCTGGAGTGCCTGGACTACCTCGCTGAATCGTTGCGCCTGCTGCGTCCGGGCGGGCTGGTCGTCTTCGAGGGTGTCTTCGCGGACGGCCGCACCGTCGAATCGGGCCCGCAGCCCGCCGAGGTCGGCCGGCTGCGCGAACTGCTGCGCGCGGTGCGCGAGAGCCAGGACCTGGTGCCCTCGCTGCTGCCGGTGGGCGACGGGTTGCTGTGCGGGGTCAAGCGCTGACCGCACGCTCGGCCGCGCACCCGCGATGCATGTCTGACCTGCGCCGATACATACGGGCACGCTGCTGCCGTACCCCAGGAAAACCACCGCCCCGGCACCGAATTACGATGCCGGGGCAGCTGAAAGGTATGGTCGCGTTCCGCGTCAGCCGACGACCTTCTTGAGGGCGTCGCCGAGCGCGTCGGCCTCGTCAGGGGTCAGCTCGACGACGAGCCGACCGCCGCCTTCGAGCGGAACGCGCATGACGATGCCCCGCCCCTCCTTGGTCACCTCGAGCGGGCCATCGCCCGTCCGCGGCTTCATGGCCGCCATGCTCGTTCCCCTTCCTGAAACCAGCTCATCGTCGCCGACGGCCCCTTGAAGGGCACGCACGTCCCCTCATAGGACACACGTCACCGGCATCGAACACATTGCTTCCAGGCCATTATCCCGCATCTCAGGACCCGATGACCAACATCAGTCGGCATCGCTTGCGCAACGCGCTTGAGCAAAACCACTCAATTCGGCGATGTGACTGCGATACTGCGCCGCTGCATCGACTTCCACGGCGCGGAATTCTTTGACGCAGGTCACATGTCCTGTCCCCGCCCCGGACCGTGATCTCCGCCATGCTGTCCTGCATGCTGTCCTCGCACCAGGACGTACCGACCGGTACGTCGGAGCCACGACACCGGAGGAGACCCACCATGGCCGACACCGTGCTCTACGAGGTGAGCGACGGACTCGCGACGATCACGCTGAACCGCCCCGAGGCGATGAACGCGATGAACATCGAGACCAAGGTCGCCCTCCGGGACGCGGCCCAGGCCGCCGCGGCGGACGGCGGCGTACGGGCGATCCTGCTCACCGCCGCGGGAGACCGAGCGTTCTGCGTCGGGCAGGACCTCAAGGAGCACATCGGGCTGCTGGCCGCCGACAAGGAGTCGGGGTCGCAGCACACGATGAGCACCGTGCGCGAGCACTACAACCCGATCGTGCGCGCCCTGACCGGGGCCCCGAAGCCCGTGGTGGCCGCGGTGAACGGCGTCGCCGCGGGGGCCGGTTTCGGCTTCGCGCTCTGTGCGGACTACCGGATCGTCGCCGACACCGCCGCCTTCAACACGTCCTTCGCGGGGGTCGCGCTGACCGCCGACTCGGGCATGTCATGGAACCTGCCGCGGGTGATCGGACCGGGCCGCGCCGCCGACCTGCTGCTCTTCCCACGCAGCATCACCGCGCAGGAGGCCTTCGAGCTGGGGATCGCCAACCGGCTCGTCCCGTCGTCCGAGCTGCGCGACGAGGCGGAGAAAGTGGCGCGGGCGCTGGCCGCCGGGCCGACGGTCGCGTACGCCGCGCTGAAGGAGGCCGTGGCCTATGGGCTCACCCACTCCTTGGACGAGACCCTCGAGAAGGAGGACGAGCTGCAGGCTCGGGCCGGGGCGTCCGAGGACCATGTGATCGCGGTGCAGGCGTTCGTCAACAAGGAGAAGCCGAAGTACCTGGGGCGGTAACGCTTCGCTGGATTCGGAGGTCGGAGGTCGGTACGGGAACTGCGGGCCGTCTGTGGCTGGGCGCGCAGTTCCCCGCGCCCCTAAAGACCGCGCGCGGCGCAGTCCACCAGGTGGTCGTTGACCAGGCCGCACGCCTGCATCAGCGCGTACGCCGTGGTCGGGCCCACGAAGCGGATGCCGCGCTTCTTGAGGGTCTTGGAGAGGGCCGTCGACTCGTCGGTGACGGCCGGGACGTCGGCCAACCGCTTCGGGGCCGGGCGGGCGGCCGGGTCGGGGGCGAAGGACCAGATCAGCTCGTCCAGCTCGCCCGGCGCCCAGTCGGTCAGCACGCGCGCGTTGGCGACGGTCGCCTCGATCTTGGCGCGGTTGCGGATGATGCCCGGGTCGCCGAGGAGGCGCTCCTTGTCGGCGTCCGTGAACGCGGCCACCGAGGCGATCTTGAAGTCGGCGAAGGCGGCACGGAAACCCGGCCGCCGACGCAGGATCGTGATCCAGGACAGGCCCGACTGGAAGGCCTCCAGGCAGAGCCGCTCGTACAGCGCGTCGTCGCCGTGGACCGGGCGGCCCCACTCCTTGTCGTGGTACGAGACGTAGTCCTCGGTGGACAGGGCCCAGGGGCAGCGCAGCGCGCCGTCGGGCCCGGCGAGCGCGTCGCTCACTGCTGCTCCCCCTCGGCCGGCTTGCGCAGCGACATGGTCGCGGTGGCGCGGGCGCCGGCCAGCGCGGCCTCCAGGTCGGCGATCCTGGCGTCCCGCTCGGCGAGCTCGGCGCCGAGCCGGCCGAGGGCGTCGTCCACGTCCGCCATGCGGTAGCCGCGGGCGGCGAGCGGGAAGCGCACGGACTCCACGTCCGCCCGGTTCACCGGCCGGTCCTGGGGCAGCGGGTCCACCAGCCGATCGGGCTCGGCGTCGGGAAGGGGGGCGCTCTCGCCGCCGCCCACCACGGACAGTGTCACCGCGGCGACCACGACGGCGAGCGCGACGACCAGGAACAAGAACATGAACATCGCTGAGGTCCCCACGCTCTGGTGCCGACGCGTTGGGCGCCGACGCGAAAGTACTGAAGCTACTGAAAATCTCTGACGAGTGCCGAAGCGGTCCGGCGCTGAAAGTGTCAGGGTCCGATCGTGCCATGCGAGTCTGACAGTTAAGGTCGCAGGCGGCTAAGCAGCGGGACTTATAGGAGAGGTCACAGGGGATGCTCAGGCTGGGCAGGCACGAATTCGACCCGCACGAGCCGGTGATCATGGCCATCGTGAACCGGACCCCGGACTCCTTCTACGACCAGGGAGCCACCTTCCGCGACGAGCCCGCGCTCGCGCGCGTGGACCAGGCGGTGGCCGAGGGCGCCGCCATCATCGACATCGGCGGGGTCAAGGCGGGGCCCGGGGAAGAGGTGACCGCCGAGGAGGAGGCGCGCCGTACGGTCGGTTTCGTCGCCGAGGTGCGGCGGCGGTTCCCGGACGTGATCATCAGCGTCGACACCTGGCGGCACGAGGTCGGGGAGGCGGTCTGCGAGGCGGGGGCGGATCTGCTCAACGACGCGTGGGGTGGCGTGGATCCGCGGCTCGCGGAGGTGGCCGCGCGGTACGGGGTAGGGCTGGTGTGCACCCATGCCGGGGGCGCCGAGCCTCGTACACGGCCGCATCGGATCGCCTACGACGACGTCGTGGCCGACATTCTGCGGGTGACCGTGGGGCTGGCCGAGCGGGCGGTGGCCCTGGGCGTGCCCCGGGAGTCCGTGTTGATCGACCCCGGGCACGACTTCGGGAAGAACACGCGGCACAGCCTGGAGGCGACTCGGCGGCTGGGCGAGATGGTGGAGACGGGGTGGCCCGTGCTTGTCTCCCTCTCCAACAAGGACTTCGTCGGGGAGACGCTCGACAAGCCGGTGAAGGAGCGGGTGGTGGGGACGTTGGCCACGACGGCGGTGTCGGCGTGGCTGGGGGCGCAGGTGTATCGCGTCCACGAGGTCGCCGAGACGCGTCAGGTCCTGGACATGGTGGCGTCGATCGCGGGCCACCGCCCTCCGACGGTGGCCCGCCGGGGCCTGGCGTAGACCTTCCTCGCCCCGCCGGTCGCGTGGTTCCCCGCGCCCCTCGCAGGGGCCGCTGCGCTAGCGGCCCGCCTCCTTGGAGACCAGGGCCACCGCTTCGTCCACCTCGTCCGTGAGGTGGAAGAGGAGGAGGTCCTTTTCGGAGGCCTTGCCCTGGGCGATCAGGGTGTTCTTGAGCCAGTCGACGAGACCGCCCCAGTACGCCGTGCCGAACAGGACGATCGGGAAGCGGGTGACCTTCTGGGTCTGGACGAGGGTGAGGGCCTCGAAGAACTCGTCGAGGGTGCCGAGGCCGCCGGGCAGGACCACGAAGCCCTGGGCGTACTTGACGAACATCATCTTGCGGACGAAGAAGTACCGGAAGTTGAGGCCGATGTCGACGTAGGGGTTGAGGCCCTGTTCGAAGGGGAGCTCGATGCCCAGGCCGACCGAGATGCCCTTGGCCTCGCAGGCGCCCTTGTTGGCGGCTTCCATCGCGCCGGGCCCGCCGCCCGTGATGACGGCGAAGCCCGCTTCGACCAGGCCTCGGCCGAGCGCGACTCCCGCCTCGTACTCGGGCGAGTCCACCGGTGTACGGGCGGAGCCGAAGACGCTGATCGCGGGCGGGAGTTCGGCGAGCGTGCCGAAGCCTTCGATGAACTCCGACTGGATGCGCAGGACCCGCCAGGGGTCGGTGTGCACCCAGTCGGAGGGGCCGCCCGCGTCCAGCAGCCGCTGGTCCGTGGTGCTCGCCTGCACCTGGCCGCGCCTGCGCAGTACCGGCCCCAGCCGCTGCTCCTCCGGTGGCTGCTTCTTGCCCTCGGGGTTGCCAGTAGCCATGTGCGCTCCCTCCGCTTGCAAGTGGTTCAGCCCCAGCGTAGATCTACGCGGGTTACGGAGGGGGGACATGCGCATGTCCGCCGTGCACCGCAAAGGTTCGGGCGGGCCTCAGGACGTCAGCCAGGCGCGCAGGCGCTCCTCCGCCTCGGGGATCTCCGACGCCCGCACCCGCTCGTCCACCTTGTGGGCGAGGAGCGGCGCGCCGGGCCCGTAGTTCACCGCGGGCACCCCGAGCGCGCTGAAGCGGGCGACGTCCGTCCAGCCGAACTTGGGGCGGGCCTCGCCGCCGACGGCCGCCAGGAAGGCCGCGGCGGCCGGGTGGGTCAGGCCGGGCCGGGCCCCGCCGGTGTGGTCGTCGACGATGAACTCGTCGATGTCGCAGTCGGCGAAGAAGTCACGGACGAAGGCCTCGGCCTCGGCCTCACTGCGGTCGGGCGCGTAGCGGAAGTTGACGACGACGGTGCAGGCGTCGGGGATGACGTTGGTGGCCACGCCCCCCTCGATGCGGACGGCGTTGAGGCCTTCGTGGAACCGGAGGCCGTCCACGACCGGCGTGCGCGGCTCGTAGGCGGCGAGCTTGGCGAGGATCGGGGCCGCCGCGTGGATCGCGTTGGAGCCCATCCACGCGCGCGCGGAGTGGGCACGCTCCCCCTTGGTCTTCAGGAGCACCCGGAGCGTGCCCTGACAGCCGCCCTCGACCTGGCCGTCCGTCGGCTCCAGGAGGATCGCGAAGTCGCCCGCCAGCCAGTCGGGGTGGGCCTCGGCGACGTGCTTCAGGCCGTTCAGGTGGGCGGCGACCTCTTCGTTGTCGTAGAACACGAAGGTGAGGTCGCGGTTGGGTGCGGGGACCGTGGCCGCGATGCGCAGCTGTACGGCGACACCGGACTTCATGTCGCAGGTGCCGCAGCCCCACAGGACGCCGTCCTCGTCGAGGCGCGAGGGCACGTTGCCGGCGATGGGGACCGTGTCGATGTGCCCGGCGAGGATCACGCGCTCGGCCCGCCCCAGGTTCGTACGCGCCACGACGTTGTTGCCGTACCGGTCGACCGTCAGATGCGGCAGGGCGCGCAGCGCGGCCTCGACGGCGTCCGCGAGGGGCTTCTCGTTGCCGCTCTCCGAGGGGAAGTCGACGAGCCGCGCGGTGAGCTCGGCGGCGTCCAGCGTGAGGTCAAGGGTGGTGTCGGCCATGCCCTCGACCCTAGCGCCCCCTGCTCGGCGCTCTGCCGCACACGGGTTGTCCACAACCCCATAGGTCGCCAGCAGTCGCCTCCAGTACCTTGTACGCGTGCCAGAGACGTCCCCCACTCCTGTCCGGCGCGGCCGCTTCTTCCGTTTCGGGGCGGCCGTCGTAGTCATGCTCGCGCTCGCGGGTTACCTCGCGGTGCAGTACCTCACGGGAGGGACGGGTGCGCCGCGCTGCAGAGTCGTCTCGGGCAAGAGCGACGGCGAGTCGTACGAGTTCACTCCGGAGCAGGCGGTGAACGCGGCGACGATCTCGGCGGTCGGCACCACCCGCGGGCTGCCGGAGCGCGCCGTGGCCATCGCGCTCGCGACCGCGCTCCAGGAGTCGGGGCTGCGCAACATCCAGCACGGCGACCGGGACTCGCTGGGTCTGTTCCAGCAGCGCCCCTCGCAGGGCTGGGGGACGACGAAACAGATCATGGACCCGACGTACGCGGCCGGCATGTTCTACGAACACCTGGCCAAGGTGCCGGGCTACACGCGGATGCCGCTCACCGTCGCCGCGCAGCGGGTGCAGCGCAGCGGCTATCCGCAGGCGTACGCGAAGCACGAGCCGGACGCGACGCTGCTGGCCGCGGCCCTGACCGGCCGTGCGGCGGCCACGCTGACCTGTGAGGGCCGCCCGGGGGCGACCCCGGTCGGCGGCCCGGACTCGGTGCGCGCCGCGCTCGTACGGGACTTCGGGCGCGAGGTGCTGCAGGAGGCGGGAGCCGATGTGAGCACCGCGGGCTCCCCCGCCTCCTCGACGGCTTCGCCGAGCCTCGCCCCCTCGCCGAGCGTCTCCGGCCGGACCGTGACCGTGCCCGTGCGCAAGGACCCCACCGGCGACTCCACGGTCCGCCAGCATGGCTGGGAGCTGGCGCACTGGGCGGTGGCCAACTCCTCGGCGCTGCACATCCAACGGGTCTCCTACGCGGGGCGGGAGTGGACGGCCGGGGAGAGGAACGGCGAGTGGCGGGCGGCGGTCACCACGGGCGGTTCGACCGCGAAGCAGTCCCCCGGCGAGGTCCGCATCGTCACCGCGCAGTAGTACGGTGCCTCACCTGTACGGGGGATGCGCGGCGTGGCGCGTTGCCGCTGCGAGCGGGTTTTCTCGTGCTCACACCGGAATCCGCCGGACCCGTTGAAAACAAAGGGCCGTAAGGATTCGGCAGACTTTCCGACCGGATGCCCTTTGCCCGTTTTTATCCACAACCGATAATGCGACGCATTGCCAACTCTTTACGTCGGACCACCGCAACCTTCGCGGGTCTCGAGCGGTAGTCACTGCGTCCGAGCCCGGAACGATCAACGGGTCGCCCGACAGCCGGTCGGCGGCCGGACGGTCAACTCCCGGGCACGGGTGGACACTTCACCGTTCTCTTCCGTCTAAGGAGCATCATGTCCCTCCCCCTGACCCGCCGGATCGCCCGTGCCGCGCTGCTCATCGCAGCGGGAGCGGCGCCCGTGGTCGGTGCGGCCGGCTCCGCCAGCGCGGCGGCCGAACTCCCGGCCACCCCCAACCTCGGCGGGCTGACCGCTCTGGACGGCGCGCACGTCGGCAGCACGGTCGACGGTGCGACGCAGAACGTCACCGGGCTCGCGGGCACGACCGGCGGCAACGCCCTCAAGAAGGCCGTCCCGGCCGCGGGCAAGACGGGTGGCAGTGTCGCCAGGACGGCGACGCCGGCCGCGCAGAAGGTGGCCGGGGACGCGGCGGGGCAGGCCGGGGGTCTGCTCGGTGACACCGCGAAGACCGCCGGTGGTGGCCTTCCGACGGACGCGGTGACCAAGGGTGGTCTGCCGACGGGGCAGCTGCCGCTGAAGGGGTTGCCGCTCGGCTAGCCCCGCCGGGGTTGCACGCGCGAAGGGGTCCAGGGAGTTTCCCTGGACCCCTTCGCGTGTGTCGCTTCCTGGCGTGCGGGCCGGTGGGGGCTGGTCGCGCCCACGCGGCGGAGCCGCAAATGTCACAGCCCCGCGCCCCTAAAGGGGCACTCCCTCACCGGGGTGCCTCTAAAGGGGCGCCAGGCGTTCTACCGCCGCCGCCACCCGCTCGTCCGTCGCCGTCAGGGCCACGCGGACGAAGTTCTCGCCCGCCTCGCCGTAGAAGTCGCCCGGGGCGACGAGGATGCCCAGTTCGGCCAGATGGGCGACGGTGTCCCAGCAGGACTCGTCGCGGGTGGCCCACAGGTACAGGCTCGCCTCGCTGTGCTCGATGCGGAAGCCGTGGCGCAGCAGGGCCTCGCGCAGGGCGGTGCGGCGGGCCGCGTAACGCTCGCGCTGTTCACGGACGTGGACGTCGTCCGCGAGGGCGGCGACCACCGCGGCCTGGGTCGGCGCGGACGTCATCATGCCGCCGTGCTTGCGGATCTGGAGCAGGTCGCCGAGGACGGCGGGGTCACCGGCGAGGAACGCGGCGCGGTAGCCGGCCAGGTTCGAGCGCTTCGAGAGCGAGTGGACCGAGACGATCCCCTCGTACGAGCCGCCGCAGACGTCCGGGTGCAGGACCGAGACCGGGTCGGCCTCCCAGCCCAGCTCGAGGTAGCACTCGTCGGAGAACACGAGGATGTCGTGCTCGCGGGCCCACGCGACGGTCCGGGCGAGTTCCGGGGCGGACAGGACCCTGCCCGTCGGGTTCGACGGGGAGTTCAGCCACAGGAGCTTCAGGCCGGTCGGGTCCAGCTCCGTGGGGTCGTCGTAGACCACGTGGTCCGCGCGGGCCAGGCGCGCGCCGACCTCGTACGTCGGGTACGCGAGGCGCGGGTACGCCACCTTGTCGCCGGGGCCCAGGCCCAGCTGGGTGGGGAGCCAGGCGACGAGTTCCTTGGAGCCGACGATCGGGAGCACGTGCTGGTGGGTGATGCCGCGTGCGCCGAGCCGCCGCTCGACCCAGCCGGTGAGCGCGTCGCGCAGTTCGGGCGTGCCCCACACCGTGGGATAGCCCGGCGAGTCCGCGGCCGCGACCAGAGCTTTCTGGATCAGCTCGGGCACCGGGTCGACCGGGGTGCCGACGGACAGGTCGACGATGCCACCCGGATGAGCGGCGGCCGTCGCCTTGAAGGGCTCCAGCTTGTCCCAGGGGAAGACAGGAAGCCGGTCGGAGACTGCGGACACGGGATCGGGCTCACTTTCTCGTTCGTACGACCCGTACACACACGGCCTGCGCGCCAGTGGCCGGTACGGGCTGCTACGGCAAACGCCTCGGCCCCGTACGGCGATCGAGGGGATCGGGCCGTACGGGACCGAGGCGGCGCGTAGGTGCGGCCGCTTACTGGTTCTGCGGCGGCAGCGCTGCGATGAAGGGGTGGTCGCGCTCGATCAGACCGAGCTTGCTGGCGCCGCCGGGCGAGCCGAGCTCGTCGAAGAACTCGACGTTCGCCTTGTAGTAGTCCTTCCACTCTTCGGGAGTGTCGTCCTCGTAGAAGATCGCCTCGACCGGGCACACCGGCTCACAGGCTCCACAGTCGACGCATTCGTCCGGGTGGATGTACAAGGACCGGGAGCCCTCGTAGATGCAGTCGACCGGGCACTCCTCGATGCACGCCTTGTCCTTGACGTCGACACAAGGCTGCGCGATGACGTAGGTCACGCTGTCGTTCCTCCTCGATAGGGCGCTGGCGGGCCTCCGTAGGCTCCGCCGCCTGGCGCGCGGGAGCGCGGCGTCGTCGATGCCCGCACCTAGTATCTCCGTTCCGGGGCGTGATCCATACAGGAGGGGTGAACTGACCTGTGGAAATCTCTGCGGCCGGACGTCTCGAGGTCCGAATCACCGCTGCTGACGTGGGCAAACGTGTCTCTGTTCGGCGGATGATCATAGATATCGAAGGTGCCGCCGGGGGTGAGAAGTTCACTGACACGGTCGGTGTTCTCACATCATGGGACGAGAGTGTGCTGCTGATCACACGGCGCGACGGTGAGATCGTCCGGATTCCGGAATCCTCGCTGGTCGCGGGCAAGGTCGTACCGGCCGCCCCGGCGCGTCGGCGGGGCCCCGCGGCCTCGTACGAGGAGCTGGCGCGGGTCGCCGCGCGGGCCTGGCAGCCGGTGGAGAGCGAGCGACTCGGCGACTGGGAGCTGCGGGCGGCCTCCGGGTTCACCCGGCGCGCGAATTCCGTGCTGCCGCTCGGTGACCCGGGCGTGCCGCTCGACGAGGCGCTGACGTACGTACGCGACTGGTACGCGGCCCGTGACCTCCCCGCCTACGTCCAGACCGCCACCGGGGCCGAGGGCACCCAGGAGGTGCTGTGCGCGGAGCTGGAGACGCGTGGCTGGGCGCGTGAGGTGAGTGCCGGGCTGTGGATCGGCGCGCTCGCGCCGCTCGCCGACCGCGAGGTCGCGGAGGCCTCCGGGGTGGTCCTCGCCCGCGCGGCCGACGAGGCGTGGCTGGGCCGCTACCAGCGCAAGGGACTGAGCGAGGTCGCGCTGCACGTCCTGGGCAGCGGGCCCTCGGTGTGGTTCGCGACGGTGCCCGGCGCCGAGGGGGAGCCTCCGGCCGCGATCGGGCGGTGTGTCGTCGACGGACGGTGGGCCGGTTTCGCGGCCGTCGAGGTCGACCCCGCCCAGCGCCGCCGGGGCCTCGCCACCGCCGTCATGGCCGCGCTCGCCCGCCGTGCCCTGGACGAGGGCGCCTCGGCGGCCTGGCTCCAGGTGGAGGCGGACAACGCGGGGGCGCGGGCGCTGTACACCGGGATGGGCTTCGCGGCGCATCACACGTACCACCACTACCGCGCGCCTCAGATGTCCGCCGACGACCGCCGTCGACCGGCGTGAAGGGGTACCAGACCGCCATGCCTTCCCCCCATCCCCCGGAGCCGGAGCGAGCCGCCGAGGTGCGGCGGAGGTTCGCCGAGGAGGCACGGTCCGAGCGGCCCGACCTGGCGGCGCTGTGCCTGCTGATCGGGGCGGCGGCGGACGGCACGCTGGACGAGGCGGGGTCGGACGCGGCGCAGATCGAACTCGACCGGCTCGCCGGACAGCTGCCGTTCCGGCCCGGTGGGGCGCTGCCCTGGGCGACCGCGCTCGCCGAGCTGCTCGGCGGGCGCTGCGGGTTCCGGGGCTCGCCCGGGGACTATCAACGGCTGGAGTCCTCGCTGCTGCACGCGGTGCTGCGGCGGCGGCGCGGGCTGCCCATCCTGCTCTCCGTGGTGTGGATGGAGGTGGCCAGGCGGGCCGGCGCGCCGGTGTACGGGGTCGCCCTGCCCGGGCATTTCGTGGTGGGCTTCGGGCCGGCCGAGCAGCAGGTGCTCGCCGATCCCTTCGACGGGGGGCGGGTGCTGAGCGGCTCCGATGCCGAGCTGCTCGTGCAGGGCGCCACCGGGGCGCCTCTCGATCCCTCGATGCTCGTCCCCGCCCCTCCCCTCGACGTCGTCGTGCGGATCCTGAACAACGTCCGGGCGTGGGCGGCGGCGCGGCCGGAGCGGTCGGATGTCGGCCTGTGGGCCGTGGAGTTGGCGCTGCTGTTGCCGTCGCATCCTGCGCGGTTGCGGTACGAGCGGGCTCAGTTGCTGGTGCAGCGTGGGGAGTTCCTTGAGGGTGCGGCGGAACTCGAGGCGTACGCGGAGGTGGTTGTCGCCGTCGACGAGGGCGCCGCGGAACGGGTTCGGGGGCTGGCTCGGGCGGCTCGGGCGATGTTGAACTGAGTTCGCCCAGGCGCCGTGAAGGGAGCTGGCTTCGGGCGACTGCGGGCTCGTCGTGGCTGGGCGCGCAGTTCCCCGCGCCCCTTTCGGGGCGCTCCCCAGCCGGGGTTCTACAGCCAGCCCTTCTCTCGCGCTATCCGGACTGCCTCTGCTCTGTTGCGGGCCGTCAGCTTCTGGATCGCTGTCGAGAGGTAGTTGCGGACCGTGCCCTGGGAGAGGTGGAGGGCGGTGGCCAGTTCGGCGTTGGTGGAACCGTCGGCCGCCGCGCGGAGGACCTCGCGTTCGCGGTCGGTCAGGGGGTTGGCGCCCTCGGCGAGGGCGGCGGCCGCGAGGGTGGGGTCGATGACCCGTTCGCCGGCGAGCACCTTGCGGACCGCCGCGGCGAGTTGGGCGGCCGGGGCGTCCTTGACGAGGAAGGCGTCGGCGCCGGACTCCATGGCGCTGCGCAGATAGCCGGGGCGGCCGAAGGTCGTGAGGATGAGCAGTTTGATGCCGGGGAGTTCCTTGTGGACCTCGGCCGCCGCCTCGATGCCCGTCTTGCCCGGCATCTCGATGTCGAGGAGCGCCACGTCCACGTCGTGGGCGCGGGCCGCGGCCAGCACCTCGTCGCCGCGCGCCACCTGGGCGACCACCTCGATGTCGGGCTCGAGGCCCAGCAACGCGGCCAGCGCCTCGCGGACCATCGACTGGTCCTCGGCAAGCAGGACCTTGATCGTGCGGCTCATGCACCGGATCCTACGGGGTGATCGGCGGCCTCGAAGGGGGCCTGCGCCGGTACCCGTGCGACCAGCCGGAAGCCGCGGCGCACCCGGCCCGCCTCCAGGGCTCCGCCCGCCTTCTCCAGCCGCTCGGTCAGGCCTGTGAGGCCGTTGCCCGGAGCATGGCCCGAGCCGCCCGCACCGTCGTCCTCCACGCTCAGTTCGAGCACCGGGCCGTCCAGCGTCTGGCGGCGGACCAGCTCCACGGTGCAGCGCCGGGCCCCGCTGTGTCGTACGACATTGGTGATCGCTTCCCGCAGTGCCCAGGCGAGCGCGGACTCGCTCTCCTCGGCGACGTCGGTGAGGTCCGGCTCGACGGGCAGCTCCGCGGTGACGCCAGCCGCCGTCAACGCGACCTGGGCGCCCGCGAGTTCGCCGGACAGCCGGGGACGCCGGTAGCCGGTGACCGCCTCGCGCACGTCGACGAGGGCCTGACGGCTGACCTGTTCGATGTCGGCGACCTGCTGGGCCGCCTTCTCGGGGTGGTCGGGGAGCATCCGGCCGGCCAGCTCGCTCTTGAGGGTGATCAGGGAGAGCGAGTGGCCCAGCAGATCGTGCAGATCGCGGGCCAGGCGCAGGCGCTCCTCGTTCGCCGCCAGTTGGGCGACCGTCGCACGGGCCTCACGCAGCGCGATCGTCGTGCGGATCAGTTCACGGACGCCGGTCATGGCGAACCCGCCGAGGAACGCCGGGATGAGGAGCCCCGCCAGATACTCCTTGCCGCCCGACACGGTCAGGGCGATCCCCGTCAGCACGGCGGAGACGGCCGGGATGGTCCAGCGCGCCAGCCGCAGCGGAAGCACCGCGCCGGACGCGATCGAGACGTACACGAACAGGACGAGCCACTCCCGCCCCAGGGTGTAGGAGAGCAGGGCGGCCTCGGCCGCGAGGACCACGAGCGAGACGAACACGAAGGGGGTCGTCTCGCCGCGGCCGGTGCGGAAGACCAGCGTCCCGTACCACCCGACGAAGGCCACCAGGCCGAACCAGCCGAGTACGACGACACCGGTGCTGTGCCCGCCATGTACCAAGTCGCTGACGGGCGCGCTCAGATAGACGAGCCAGATGCCGGTCCAGACGGCCTTGACCATCATCTGCCTGCGATTCTGCGGGCGTTGCCCGATGCCGACGCTGCTCACGCCTTCAGCGTGTCCTTCCGGTACAGCCATGCCGCGCCGCCCGCGAAGAGGAGGAAGGAGACGGCGAGGATGGCGAGGTCCTTCGCGTGCGGGGCGTCGCCCAGCTCGATGGACCGCCCGAGGGCAGCGTACGCGTGCGTGGGCAGCCAGGACGCGATCTTCTGGAGCCAGTCGGGGAAGGTGGTCGTGGGCATCCACAGGCCGCCGAGCACCGAGAGGCCGAAGTACAGGATCATCGTGATCGGGCGGACCGCGTCGCCGCTCGCGAGATAGCCGATGGCCACGCCGAGCGCGGCGAAGACGAGGCTGCCGGCCCAGATCGCGCCGGTGAGCGCGAGCCACTGCCAGGCGTCCAGCCGTACGTGCTTCACGGCGGCGGCGACCGCGAAGACGACCACGATCGACGGCAGGCTGATCACGGCGGCGCTGGCGGTCTTCGCCAGGACATAGCCGCGGCCCGGCAGGGTGGTGAGTCTGAGCTGCCGTACCCAGCCGCTCTCGCGCTCCTTCGCGATGCGTTCGCTGTTGCCCATCAGGACGGCGGTCAGGGCGCCGAAGGAGGCCATGGAGACCATGAAGAAGGTCGGCAGGGTCAGCCCGGTGCCGTCGACCTTGGTGGTGCTGTCCGCGCTGCCCGCGATCAGCAGGAACAGGGCCGAGGGGTAGATCACCGAGAAGAACAGGAACTTCTTGTTGCGCAGGGCGCGGGTGATCTCGAGCTTGATGAGGCTGTTCACTGCGACTTCGCCTCCTCGGCGGCCGTGATGGCGACGAAGGCCTGCTCGAGCCCGAGCCCGGCGACTTCGAGATTGCGGGGGTAGAGGCCGAGCCCGTACAGCGCGTGCACGGTCGCGTCGGCGTCGGAGGACTGGATGCGGACGGTGTGCCCGGAGACGTCGATCGAGGTCAGGAAGGGCAGGGCGCGCAGCGGGGCCTCGTCGATGGGGCCTTCCAGGTCGAAGGCGATGCGGCGGGCGCCGGCCTTCGCCTTGATCTCGGCGGCGGTGCCGTCGGCCAGCAGGCGGCCCCGGTGCAGTACGAGGACGCGGTCCGCGATGGCGTCGGCCTCCTCCAGGTAGTGCGTGGCGAACAGGACGGTCCTGCCCTGGTCGGCCTGCTCGCGCATGGTGGCCCAGAAGGCCTGGCGGGCGGAGACGTCCATGCCGGTGGTGGGCTCGTCCAGGACGATCAGATCGTTGGCGCCCGCGGTGGCGAGCGCGAAGCGGACGCGCTGCTCCTGGCCGCCGGAGAGCTTGTTGACCTTGCGGTCGGCTATCTGCGAGATGCCCGCACGGGCCAGCACGTCACTGACCTTGTACGGCTTCGGGTGCAGATCGCAGGCCAGCTTCACCAGCTCGCCGACCGTCACCTCGTCCATCAGGCCGCCGCTCTGCAGCATGGCGCCCACCCGGCCGCCGACGATCGCCTCGCGGGGGCCGGCGCCGAACACCCGGACGGCGCCGGTGTCGGGGTGCTTGAGGCCGAGGAGCAGGTCCAGCGTGGTCGACTTGCCCGCGCCGTTGGGACCCAGCAGGGCGACGGTCTCACCCGGGTGCAGGTCGAGCGTCAGCCCGTCGACGGCCCGTACGTTCCCGTAGCTCTTGCTCACCTGATCGAACCCGACCACCGGGGTGGTGGCGGGCGCCGCTGTTGTCGTCATGGGGACCATCGTGGCCGCGCGGGCCCGGTGCACGGCAGTGTCGGCGGTCCTGAGTGCCGGATGACAGATGTCATGTGCCAGGTCGTGCGGCGCGGTCCGGGGATCCCCGTGCTGCGACGACGGAGCCCCCGCCCGGTGCGGGCAGGGGCTCCGTTCATCCGAACGACCAGGGGTCAGCTCGCTTTGGTGTCGATGACTCCGACGCGCTCCGCCGTCGTCTTGCCGCGCAGGGCCTTGCCCAGTGCGGTGACGACGTCCTGCGGCGTGACCGCGCGCTTCCCGCCCGCGGTCTGGATCTGTACGCCGTCGAAGGTCTTGCCGTACGCCGCCTTGAGCGCCGTGAGGTCGTACGTCTCCACGAGCTTGCCGTTGACGGCCTTGAAGCCGAGGATCTTCGGCAGTGACAGGGCGCCGAACTGGATGCTGTGTGCCGCGTCGGTCTGAATGGTGACGCGGGCGGACATCGCGGGCTGGGCGAACTCCTTCATCTCCCGGTCGACCTCGGCGTTCGAGACGGTCGGCTGACGGGTCGTGGTGGCGACCTTCACCGGGGTGGAGGTGCCGGTCCCGACCTGGGCGCGGTACGCGTCCTCGACGGCCTGGGTCGAGGCCGCCACGTCGATGCCCTTGCCCGCCTTGCCGTACACGGCGACGGCCTTGCCGGACTCGAACTTGATGGTGCCGTCGCTCGCCGAACCTGAGCCGCTCGCGGTGCGCTCCAGGGCGGCCTGGAGCTTCTCCTCGTCGACGGGCATCGCCGGCTCGACGACGCGCTGCTGGCCGAACAGCGAGCCGATCACAGAGACCGGGTTGTAGTCGCTGCCCGCGGCGGCGCGGACCGTGTCCTGGGCGTTGAACTGGAGCCCGGCCTGGTCCGGCTTGAGCGAGACCGTGGTGCCGTCCACCGACAGCTGGAGCGCCTTGTTCATATTGGCCCCGAAGGCGTCGTCGAGCTTCTTGACGGCCTCGTCGCGGGTGCCGCCGCCGATGTCCACGCCGAGCACCGTGGTGCCCTTGGGGACGTCCGAGCGGTTCATCAGCAGCCCCGCGCCGTAGACGCCACCGCCGATGAACACCACGGCGACGACCAGGAGCGTCAGCTTGCTGCGGCCCTTCTTCTTGGCCGGCTTCTTCGAGGAGGCGGCGGGCTTCGGGGCCGGCTCGGGCGCCTTCGGCGGGGTGTGCGGCAGCGGTCCGTCGGTGTGCGCGCCCGGCCCGAACGGCGAGTTCTGGGCGGCGGGCACGACGGGAATGCCGCTGGTCAGGGTGTGCCCGGAGACGTTGTCCACCGGGCCGCCGTAGCCCTGGCCGCCCGGATCGGGCGCGGGCTTCTGCGGGGTGAGGATCGCGGTGTCGTCGCTGAGGCCGCCACCGGGGTATCCCGCGCCGAGGCCGGCCGTGCCGTGCCCGCCGGGGACGCCACGACCACCGGGGCCTGCGGCCAGGCTGCCCGGAGCCACGCCCGGGCCGGCCGGCGGCACCAACGGGCCGTCACCGGTGACCGGACCGCCGGTCGGGCCCGCGGGACCGCCCCGGCCGTTCTCCGAGAAGTTCTCCGCGAAGTACGGGAGGTTGTCACGGCGCGGTTCGCCACCGGGCCCCGCAGGGCCACCCGGGCCTCCGGAGCCGCCAGGGCCACCGGGCCCGCCCGGGCCTTCGCTTCCTATGGCCGGGAACGAGGCCGTGTTGCCCAGCGCCGCTGAGACGTCGAAGGAACCGGTGCCGCCGCCGTGACCGGGCGCCACGGGTCCGGCGCCGGTGGCACCGGGCAGCCCGGCACCGTTCGTACCGCCGCTCCCGGGGCGGGGCGCGTTCGCGCCGCCGGGGGCACCCGGACGCGTACCGCCGGTGCCGTTGCCACCCGGCGTGCCCGCGCCCTGCGGCGCCGCGGGACCCGTGGGTCCCGAACCTCCGGGCAGACCCGCCCCGTTGGTGGACCCGCCGCCCGGGCCGCCGCCAGGCGCACCGGACTTGCGGGGTGCGAACCAGTCGCTGGTCTTCTCTCTGGCCGGAGCACCGCCCGCGGCGGCGGCTTCGGCCGGGGTCTCGGTGGCCGTGGCCGCTGCCACGGGCGGACTCACGGCACGCTGCGCCTCCGCGGGGGCTCCCGTGGAACCGGCGGACTCGGCGGGCGACTCGGCGTCCCCGACCGGTGTGCGCACGACGACCGGCGGGATGGGCCGCGATCCGGGGATGTTGATCCGGATCCGTGTCGTCAGCGTGGTCTCGGTCTTGCGCTCCTCCGGCGGGGTGCCGCCGGCCGAACGGCCCGCATCGGCACCGTTTTCGGAAACCATGGGGGTCCCGTAGGGGGGCGTCCCCGACGGGTACGCGGCTCCACCGCGCCCGTTGGGCCCGGAGGACGAACTGTCAGTTTCACGACTCAAGGCAGGTTCTCCCGGTTGGCTCCGCCGCCCGTTTACTCGACCTCATCTCGGGCAGCTCGGCGGCGCGCACCACCATACTGGCCGCATTCGGCGCGCAAACCTCGCCCGCCCAGGAAACTCGCACGGGACCCGCACCTGTCCTGTACGGCGAAGTGGTACGTCACTTCCCAAGTCGGACGGCGGAGTCGTGCGGTTGCCGCCCCAAACCAAGCGTGGCGCACATCACAGCCACGGCCATCCCGCCGAGCAGGAAAAGGTAGGAACCGAATCCCGCGCCGAAGAAGAAGTCCCCTTCCGGGCGGGTGGAGGTGAGCAGAACGACCGCGATCATCCAGCCCGCCGCGGGCGCGACGGCGCCGGCCCGGGAGCCGGTCGCCCGCGATCCGCCCAGGAAGAGTCCGGCCGCGCCGACCAGGGCGAGCAGCAACCCGCCCGGGAACCAGGCGGCCTGTACCAGCGTTCCGGCGGCTCCGACCACCGCGCCGAGCAGGAACAGGCCCAGGTGGGCCACGATCCGCCCGGCCGAGGGCCGCGGCAGCGGCTGGGCGAGCGCACTCCCCCGCTGTCCCGACATGCTCATCACGCGTCCGCCTTTCCCTGCTCGGTCCCCATGGATCTCTGCCCGGTCCCCGCGGAACCCTGTTCGGTCTCCGTGGATCCCTGCCCGGCCTCCGTGGACCCCCGTTCGATCCCCGCGAAGAGGTCGGTCTCACGACCGGGTCCCGCGCGCTCCCCGCGCACCAACTCGTAGTACTCGGTGGTGAACAGCGGTTGCGCGAGTGCGTTCGACAGCGCGAACCAGGGCTCGGCCACCTCGATCTGGGTGGCGTGCGCCCGCATGGCGGCGGCCTTCGCGGCGGCGTACGCGGTCCCGTCGATCGCGGTGGTGACCGCCGTGTCGTCGACCACGCCGGGTACGTCGGCCACGGCGGCGGAGTGCTCGAAGGGCAGTCCGGGCAGGGCCTCGCGCAGCCGTCGGAAGCCCTCCTCGACGACGGAGCGCGGGGCGCGGTTCCAGTAGACCTTGGTGATCTCCCAGGGCGCGCCGAGGTCGGGGCGGACGGTGGGGTCCGCGGCCAGCTCGACGGCGCGCACGGCGACGCGGTGGGCCTGGATGTGGTCCGGGTGTCCGTAGCCCCCGTCGGGGTCGTAGGTGACGAGCACCTGGGGTCGGACCTCGCGGATCACCTCGACCAGGTACTCCGCGGCCTCGTCGACGTCGGCGGACCAGAAGGCGCCCGCGCGGTGGTTCTGCTCCAGGCCCATCATCCCGGAGTCGCCGAAGCGCCCGGGACCGCCGAGGAAGCGGTGGTCGGTGACCCCGAGCTCCTTCGTGGCGGCGGCCAGCTCACCGATCCGGTGCGGGCCGAGCCCGCCCTCGCGGTCGGGCGCGAGATGCGCCAGTTCGGGCGGGATGACCTCGCCCTCCTCGCCGAGGGTGCAGGTCACCAGCGTCACATGGGCGCCCTCGGCCGTGTACCTGGCCATGGTCGCGCCATTGTTGATCGACTCGTCGTCCGGGTGCGCGTGCACCAGGAGCAGACGCCGGTCGGGCAGTTCCGTCATGGAACCCACCCTACGAGGCGCCCGGCCCACCGCCGAGGCGGGCACGGGTCGTGGCACCGAAGCTCCCCGTCAAGAACGTGAAGCGCCCCGTCAGAACTTGAAGCTGCCGATCATGTCCGCGACGTTCGTCGTCAGGTCGCTGATCGTGGGGGCCATCGTCGAAGAGGCGAGATAGAAGCCGAACAGGACACACACGACCGCATGGCCGGCCTTCAACCCGGACTTCCTGACCAGGATGACGACGATGATCGCCAGCAGCACCACCGCCGAAATCGAGAGTGCCACGGCGGCTCACCTCCAAAGATCCCAGGGACATGGGGGGTCGGACATGGGGGTCGGTAAATCCATACAGCGGCCAGCGGGTTCATACCCACACACCGCCAGTGATCATAACTATCCATACGCGCGCATCGATCGGCGCACGGCCGCACAAGGGGGCGCATGGCCAATATGGTCAAGGCATGACGACCGAGCCTCTCTCCTTCCCCCGCCGGTACGCCCGGACGCAGCGCTTCACCCTCGGTGCGCCCCGCGCGTTCACCGTCTCCCCGGACGGTTCCCGGGTGGTGTTCCTGAGGTCCTCCTCCGGTACGGACCGGGCGAATCAGCTGTGGGTCCTCGATGTCGCGGAGGGGCAGGAGCGCGTCGCGGCCGACCCGCGGGCGCTGCTCGGCGGCGCCACGGAACGCCTGTCGGCGGCGGAGCGGGCGCGCCGCGAGCGCAGTCGCGAGGGCGGCGCGGGGATCGTCGGCTATGCCACGGACACGGCGGTCGAGCTGGCCTCTTTCGCCTTGTCAGGGCGGCTTTTCACGGCGGAGCTGCGAGCCGGTACGGCACGTGAACTCCGGGTCCCGGGACCGGTGATCGACCCGCGCCCCTCGCCCGACGGACGGCTCGTCGCGTATGTCCGCGGGGGCGCCCTGCGGGTCGTCGGCGCCGAGGGGGACGGCGACCGGGCGCTCGTGGAGCCGGAGTCCGGTGCGGATTCGGGGACGGTTTCCTATGGATTGGCTGAGTTCATCGCGGCCGAGGAGATGGGGCGTTCGCGCGGTTTCTGGTGGTCTCCGGAAGGGGACCGACTGCTGGTCGCGCGGGTCGACGACGCGCCCGTGCGGCGCTGGTGGATTTCCGATCCCGCACAACCGGAACGCGCTCCGCAGCAGGTCGGCTACCCGGCCGCCGGAACGGACAATGCGGACGTAAGGCTCTTCGTGGTCAGCCTCGACGGGGTGCGCACCGAGGTGGTCTGGGACCGTGCGCACTACCCGTACCTGGCGCATGTGCACTGGTCAGCGGCGGGCGCGCCACTGGTTCTGGTGCAGGCGCGGGACCAGCGCAGTCAGCTGTTCCTGGCCGTCGACCCGGACACCGGGGCGACCCGGATGGTGCACGCCGACGAAGATCGACAATGGCTGGATCTTTTCCCTGGTGTGCCGTGCTGGAGCCCCGCGGGACAGCTCGTACGAATCGCCGACGAGGGCGGGGCACGGGTCCTGGCCTTCGGCGAACGCCCGTTCACGGGACCGCAGTTGCATGTGCGCGCGGTGCTGGACGTCTCGGACGACGACGTGTTGATCTCGGCGTCGGCCGGCGAGGCGGCGACCGCCCCGGAGACGGGCGAGGTGCATGTCTACCGCGTCAACGAGCTCGGTGTCGAGCGTCTCTCCCAGGAACCCGGCGTGCACGCGGCGGTGCGCGGCGGGGGCGTGACCGTGCTGGTCTCCTCGGTACCGGACCGGCCGGGAGCTCAAGTGCAGGTGCTGCGGGAGGGAAAGCGGACGGCGACTGTCACGTCGTATGCCGAAAGTCCCGGTCTGTCCCCGCGCGTGACACTCACCGAGGGGGGCGCACGGAAAATCCCATGCGCCCTGCTTATGCCTACTGACTACGACGGTGTCACTCCCCTCCCCGTCCTCATGGACCCCTACGGCGGTCCGCACGGCCCCCGGGTGCTGGCCGCGCACAACGCGCACCTCACCTCGCAGTGGTTCGCCGACCAGGGCTTCGCGGTGGTCGTCGCCGACGGCCGCGGCACCCCCGGCCGCTCCCCCGCCTGGGAGAAGGCGGTCCGCGACGACTTCACGCTCACCCTCGACGACCAGATCGACGCGCTGCACGGCCTCGCGGAGAGGTTCCCGCTGGATCTGTCCCGGGTGGCGATCCGGGGCTGGTCGTTCGGCGGCTGGCTCGCGGGGCTCGCCGTGCTGCGCCGCCCCGACGTCTTCCACGCGGGCATCGCGGGCGCCCCGGTCACCGACTGGCGGCTGTACGACACCCACTACACGGAGCGCTACCTCGGCGATCCGGCGGCGGCCGCGGAGGCGTACGCGAAGAGCTCGCTGATCACGGACGACGGACTGTCCGCGCCCGCCGAGCCGCACCGGCCGCTGATGATCGTGCACGGCCTCGCGGACGACAACGTGGTGGTCGCGCACGCCCTGCGGCTCTCCTCGGCGCTCCTGGCCGCGGGCCGCCCGCACGAGGTGCTGCCCCTGTCGGGCGTCACCCACATGACCCCGCAGGAACAGGTCGCGGAGAACCTGCTCCTCCTCCAGGTGGACTTCCTGCGGCGCGCTCTGCGACTGGGCTGAGTGGAAAAAATTCCACAGAGCACCGCAACCATCAATTGAGGAACCCCGACGAAACACCAGCCAGGTCCGCGAGAGCGGCGCCGGCTTAGGCGCAAAAAAGGTGGGCCGGGGCGACATGGCGCGCCCCGGCCCATCTACGGCACCCGCACGGCCGTACGCTGATTACCTTGACGCGTCCGTATATCGGTGCCGCTTCGGCCAAGTTGCCTGCGTGTTAACGAAGTTCGTCAGCATTTGCGGGGTTATGTCGCCTGCTCGGGCGGTTCCTCCGGCGGTACGACCCGTTTCTCCTCGGCGAAATGACAGGCCGAGTCGTGCGCCGCCGGGCCCTCCACGAAGCGGAACTCCTCGGGCACCGCGAGCGGCGGCACCTCCCGCGCGCAGCGCTCCTGGGCCTTCCAGCAGCGGGTGCGGAAGCGGCAGCCGGAGGGGATGTTCGCCGGGGAGGGCACGTCTCCGGCGAGGATGATCCGCTCCCGGCGTTCGCGGGCCTCCGGGTCGGGGACGGGCACGGCGGAGAGCAGGGCCTGGGTGTACGGGTGTGTCGGGTGGTCGTAGATCTCGGCGTCCCTGCCGGTCTCCACGATCCGTCCGAGGTACATCACGCCGACCCGGTCGGAGATGTGCCGCACGATGGAGAGGTCGTGCGCGATGAAGACGTAGCTCAGGTCGAACTCGTCCTGGAGCCGCTCCATCAGGTTGATCACCTGCGCCTGCACCGAGACGTCGAGCGCCGAGACGGGCTCGTCGGCGACGATGATCTCGGGGCGCAGCGCCAACCCCCGTGCGATGCCGATGCGTTGGCGCTGACCGCCGGAGAACTGGTGTGGGTAGCGGTTGATGTACTCGGGGTTGAGGCCGACCACGTCCAGCAGGTCCTGGACGCGTCTCCTGCGGTCGCCCTTGGGCGCGACCTCGGGGTGGATCTCGTAGGGCTCCCCGATGATGTCGCCGACGGTCATGCGCGGGTTGAGCGAGGTGTACGGGTCCTGGAAGACCATCTGGATGTTGCGGCGTACGGCCTTGAGCGCCCTGCCGGACAGTTTGGTGATGTCCTCGCCCTTGTACTTGATCGTCCCGTCCGTCGGTTTCTCCAGGTTGACCAGCATTCTGGCGACCGTCGACTTGCCGCAGCCGGATTCGCCGACGATGCCGAGGGTCTCGCCCGCGGCGAGTTCGAAGTCGACTCCGTCGACGGCCCTGACCGCGCCGATCTGCTTCTTGAAGAGGATCCCCCGCGTCAGCGGGTAGTGCTTGACCAGGCCGCTGACCTCCAGGATCGCCTCAGCCATCGAGGCACTCCCGCCAGAAGAAGCAGGCGCTGGTGCGGACTCCGGCTTCCTGGTCCCCCGCTGCACGGTCCACGCCTTCACGGTCCACCTCGAACAGCGGCGGCACCTCGGTGCGGCAGATGTCCTGGGCCATCGGACAGCGCGGGTTGAAGGCGCAGCCGGGCGGGATGTGCATCAGGTTGGGCGGCAGGCCCTTGATCGCGTAGAGCTCCTGGCCCTTCTGGTCCAGGCGCGGGATCGACTCCAGGAGGCCCTTGGTGTACGGGTGGGCGGGGGCCTTGTAGATGTCGTGGACCGGCGCGGACTCGACGATCCGGCCCGCGTACATGACGGCGATCCGGTCGGCGACGTCCGCGACGACGCCGAGGTCGTGGGTGATGAGGATGAGCCCCATGTCGAGCTCGCGCTGCAGCTCGGCGAGCAGGTCCATGACCTGGGCCTGGACGGTGACGTCGAGGGCGGTGGTCGGCTCGTCGGCGATGATCAGGGCGGGCTCCAGGGCCAGCGCCATGGCGATCATGATGCGCTGGCGCATACCGCCGGAGAACTGGTGCGGATAGTCGCGCACCCGGTCGGCGGCGGCCGGGATGCGCACCCGGTCCATCAGCTCGATCGCCTTGGCGCGGGCGTCCTTGCGGGACATCCCGCGGTGCACGGTGAACATCTCGCCGAGCTGGTCGCCGACGCTGAGCACGGGGTTGAGGGAGGACAGCGCGTCCTGGAAGATCATCGCCATCTCGGCGCCGCGGACCTTGCGCCGCTCGTCCTCCTTGAGCTTCAGCAGGTCCCGGCCCTGGAAGAGGATCTCGCCGCCGGTGATCCGCCCGGGCGGCATGTCGAGGATGCCCATCACGGCCTGCGCGGTGACGGACTTGCCGGAGCCGGACTCGCCGAGGACGGCGAGCGTCTCGCCCTCGTCCACGCCGTAGTCGACCCCGTTGACGGCCTTGGCGACACCGTCCCGGGTGCGGAACTCCACGTGCAGATCCCGTACTTCGAGCAGCACGGCCGTCACCTCAGCTTCGGGTCGAGGGCGTCGCGCACCGCGTCGCCGAGCATGATGAACGCGAGCACGGTGATCGCGAGGGCGCCGGCGGGCCACAGCAGCATGTGCGGGGCCGTGCGGATGTAGGCGGAGGCCGAGGAGATGTCGATGCCCCAGCTGACCGTGGGGGGCTTCAGGCCGACGCCGAGGTAGGAGAGCGTCGCCTCCAGCGCGATGTAGGTGCCGAGCGCGATGGTGGCGACGACGATGACCGGCGCGACGGCGTTGGGGGTGATGTGCCGGAGCATCAGGCGGGAGTTCGAGGCGCCGAGGGCGCGGGCGGCCTGGACGTAGTCGTTCTGCTTGATGGTGATGACGGAGCCGCGCGCGATGCGAGAGATCTGGGGCCAGCCGAGCAGCACCATGAACCCGATGACCGGCCAGATGGTGTTGCTGGTCACCACGGACAGGAGGACCAGGCCGCCGAGCACGACGGGGATCGCGAAGAAGATGTCGGTGATCCGGGACAGGAACGAGTCGCCCACTCCGCCGAAGAACCCGGCGAGCCCGCCGAGCACCGAGCCGAGGATCGCGACGCCGAGGGTGGCGCAGACGCCGACGCTGATCGACACGCGGGTCCCGTACACCACCCGTGTGTAGACGTCGCAGCCCTGCCCGTCGAACCCGAAGGGATGTCCCGGCTGCGAGCCTTCCTGGGCCTTGGCGAGGTCGCACTTGAGGGGGTTCTGGGTGGCGATCAGCGAGGGCCACAGGGAGATGACGACCAGGAAGAGGATGAGGAGCCCGGAGACGATGAAGACGGGGTTGCGCCGCAGATCGCGCCAGGCGTCGGACCACAGGCTCCTGGGCTTCTCCTGAGGGCCCGTGCCCTCGGGGCCGCCGGGCGTCCGCTCCAGGGTGGCGCCCTCGCTCGTGGCGAGGTCCATGGCGCCGCCCGCGCCGGTCGCGGCGATGGCGCCCTCGCGCTGGTACGGCGGCTGCTCAGGCATAGCGGATCCTCGGGTCGAGTACGGCGTAGAGGAGGTCGACGAGCAGGTTGGCGACCAGGAACACGAGCACGAGGACGGTCACGAAGCCGACCACGGTCTGGGTGTTCTGCCGCACGATCCCCTGGTAGAGCTGGTAGCCGACGCCGTGGATGTTGAAGATCCGCTCGGTGACGATCGCGCCGCCCATGAGCGCGCCGATGTCCGTGCCGATGAAGGTGACCACGGGGATCAGCGAGTTCCGCAGCAGGTGCTTGGTGATCACCCGGTGCCGGGGCAGGCCCTTGGCGACGGCTGTCCGGACGTAGTCGGACCGCTTGTTCTCGGCGATGGAGGTCCGGGTGAGCCGGGTGACGTAGGCGAGGGAGACGGAGGCGAGGACCAGTCCGGGCACGATCAGTTCGCCGAAGGTGGCGTCCGTGGAGACCGAGGGTCTGATCCAGCCCCACTCGACACCGAACAGCAGTTGCAACAGCAATCCGGTGACGAAGGTCGGGATCGAGATGACGACGAGGGTGAGCAGCAGGACACCGGTGTCGATCGGCCGGCCGCGGCGCAGCCCGGTGACGACGCCCAGCAGGATGCCGATGACGACCTCGAAGAGGATCGCGACGATCGTCAGCCTGATGGTGACGGGGAAGGCGTCGGCCATCAGCTCGGTGACCGGCTGCCCGGTGAAGGCGGTGCCGAAGTCGCCGGTGAAGACATTGCCCATGTACGTGAGGTATTGCTGCCACAGCGGCTTGTCGAGGCCGAACTCCTTGCGCAGCTGGGCGGCGGTGGCGGGGTCGCACTGCCGCTCGCCGCACAGGCCCGCGATGGGGTCGCCCATCACGTTCACCATCAGGAAGATCAAGAGCGTGGCGCCGATGAAGACCGGGATCATCTGGAGCAGACGCCGGATCACATACCGTCCCATGAGGGCTCCGGAGGTAGTACGGGGCCCACGCCCGGGTTCGCTTCAGCAACCCGGGCGTTCACCCCGTGGACGGCTCAGCTGACCTTGATCTCGTTGTAGACGGGCACGCTGAACTGGTTGAGCGCCACGCCCGAGATCCTGTCCGAGTAGCCCGCGCTGCCGTTCTGGTACCAGAGCGGGATGGCGGCCATGTTGTCCCGTACGACCCCTTCGGCCTGCTGG
Source organism: Streptomyces olivochromogenes (assembly GCF_001514115.1). Classification (GTDB taxonomy): domain Bacteria; phylum Actinomycetota; class Actinomycetes; order Streptomycetales; family Streptomycetaceae; genus Streptomyces; species Streptomyces olivochromogenes. The sequence goes on along the minus strand of NZ_KQ948455.1, from coordinate 220,788 downwards.
AAGAGCTGGATGGCCTTGGCCTTGTCGGTCTCGGCGTTCGCCTGGTCGACGAGCTTGTCGAAGTCCTTGTTGGACCACTTGCCGTCGTTGGAGGAGGCGTTCGTGTAGTACAGCGGCTGCAGGAAGTTCTGGATCAGCGGATAGTCCATCTGCCAGCCGGCCCGGAACGGACCCGGCATCTTGTGCTGCCCGATCTGGTTGCGGAAGTCGGCGAAGGTGCCGATCGGGTTGCCGACGCAGGCCTTGTCGTTGCCCAGCGCGTTGTTGATGGAGTTGCAGACGGCGTCGATCCACTCCTTGTGGGAGCCGCTGTCCGCGTTGTACGAGATCTTGATCTGGCCGCCGGGCAGTCCGCCGCCGTCCTGGATCATCTTCTTCGCCTGCGCGGGGTCGTACCGGCACGAGGCGCCGCACAGTCCGTCCTGGAAGCCGCCGGCCGCGCCGAGCACCGGTGAGGTCCAGTCGGAGGCCGGGGTGCGGGTCTTCTGGAAGATCGTGGTGGTGATCTGGTCCCGGTTGATCGCCATGGACAGGCCCTTGCGGACGTTCTCCATGCCGCTCTTGTCCCAGGCCTTGTCGTAGAAGGGGAAGGCGATGGTCTGGATGATGCCGGCCGGGGTGTTGATGTACCGGCCGCCGAGGTCGCTCTTCACGTGCTTGAGCTGGGCGGCGGGCACGTCGTCGACGAGGTCGAGGTTGCCCGCCATCAGGTCGGTGTAGGCGGTGTTGTTGTCGGTGTAGACCTTCAGGTCCACCCCGCCGTTCTGCGCCTTGTCCGCCCCCGGGTACGCGTCCCACTTCCGCAGGGCCATCGTCGAGCCCTTGGTGTACGAGTCGACGGTGTAGGGCCCGTTGCCGACCGGCTTCTTCAGCCAGGCCGCGTGGTCGCTGAAGAACGCCTTGGGCAGCGGTGCGAACGCCACGTAGCCGAGGGTGTCGGGGAAGGTCGAGAACTTCTGGTTGAGCTTGACGGTGAAGGTGTGGGGGCCGGTGACCTTCAGCCCCGACAGCGTGTTCGCGCTCTGCGTTCCCGTCTCGGGGTGGACCTTGTCGTAGCCCTCGATGTACCCGAAGAAGTACGCGTTCTTCTGGTTGTTCTTGAGACTGGCCCCGTAGTTCCAGGCGTCCACGAAGGACTGCGCGGTGACGGGCTCCCCGTTGCTGAACGTCCAGCCGTCCTTGACGGTGATCGTGAAGTTCTGCGAGTCCGAGGTGTCGATCTTCTGCGCCAGCATGTTCTGGGCCGCGCCGGTCTTGGCGTCGTACCGCTTCAGACCCCGGAAGATCATGTCGAGGACCTTGCCGCCCTGCACCTCGTTGGTGTTGGACGGCTCCAGCGGGTTCTGCGGGTCCCCCCAGGAGGAACTGAGCACGCCGGACGCGCCGCCGCTGCCACCGCCTCCCCCGCCGCCTCCGCAGGCCGTCGCCACGAGGACCACCGCCGCCGCGCCCACGGCCCATGTGGCGTGCGTCGCTCCACGCATGGAGTGCCTCCCAGAGTGCGGTGCCGCCAGCGCCGCGGCGCTGTTCCATTACCGGCCAATATCAACCGGTAACGCACATACCGCACATTCAGGCCACCCGTACGTGGAGTCACACACCCCTGGGTGTCGACGCGACCTGCGTCAGGCGCGCGCCACCAGCTCCACCTCGAAGCCGTCCGCGTCCTCCAGATACGCGGCGCAGTGCTCCGGACCGCCCGCGTGCGGATAGCGGTCCGGGAAGAGGGGTGACCAGCCGTGGCGGGGTGCCTCGGTCACGAGCCGGTCGAGTTCGGCGCGGTCCTGCACGTGGAAGGCGAGGTGGTTCAGGCCGGGGCGCAGACGGTCGTGGGAGTCCGCCGTCAGCGCGGGCGACCGCTCGACGACGAGATAGGTCTCGCCCCGGCGCCAACTGCGGCCGTGCGGCCACTCCTGGTACGGCTCACAGCCCAGGCTCTCCAGCAGCCATCCCCAGGAGCGGACCGCGCGCTCCAGGTCCGGCACCCACAGTTCGACGTGATGCAGCATCTTCCCCCACCCGACCCCGGCCCGACCCTCGCCCGATCTTCCCCCACCCGTTCCTGCCCCACCCGAAAAAGCCGGTTCCCGGCACCGCGGTGGCGGTGCCGGGAACCGGCCTGTCGATCACGGGACGCGTGGCGCTCAGGCCGCGTGCACGACGTTCTTCTCCTCGGCGAAGTGGCACGCCGACTCATGGGCCGCAGGCGAGTCCACGCCCATGAACACCTCGGGCACCGCGAGGAGCGGGGTCTCCACGGAGCACTTGTCCTGGGCCTTCCAGCAGCGGGTGCGGAAGCTGCAGCCCGACGGCGGGTTGGCCGGGGACGGCACGTCACCGGTCAGGATGATCCGCTCGCGGTGCTCACGGGCCTCCGGGTCCGGCACCGGCACGGCCGACAGCAGCGCCTGGGTGTAGGGGTGCGTCGGGTGGTCGTAGATCTGCTCGTCGCTGCCGATCTCCGCCATCTTGCCGAGGTACATCACGCCGACCCGGTCCGAGATGTGCCGGACGATCGACAGGTCGTGCGCGATGAAGAGGTAGGACAGGTTGAACTCGTCCTGGAGCCGCTCCATCAGGTTGATGACCTGCGCCTGCACCGACACGTCGAGCGCCGACACCGGCTCGTCGCAGATGATGATCTCGGGGTTGAGCGCGAGACCGCGGGCGATACCGATGCGCTGACGCTGACCGCCCGAGAACTGGTGCGGGTAGCGGTTGATGTACTCGGGGTTGAGGCCGACCACGTCCAGCAGTTCCTGGACCTTGCGCCGCCGGTCGCCCTTCGGAGCCACCTCGGGGTGGATGTCGAAGGGCTCACCGATGATGTCGCCCACCGTCATACGGGGGTTGAGCGAGGTGTACGGGTCCTGGAAGACCATCTGGATGTTGCGGCGTACGGCCTTCAGGGCGCGCCCGGACAGCTTGGTGATGTCCTGGCCCTTGTAGAAGATCTCGCCCGCGGTGGCCCGCTCCAGGTTCATCAGGAGCTTGGCCACGGTGGACTTGCCACAGCCGGACTCGCCCACGATGCCCAGCGTCTCGCCCTGGTGCAGATCGAAGGAGATACCGTCGACGGCCTTCACCGCGCCGATCTGCCGCTTGAACAGGATGCCCTGGGTGAGCGGGAAGTGCTTCTTCAGGTTGCGCACCTGAAGGATCGGCTCGCCACGGTCCACCGGCGCCTCGATCGCGGCGACCGCCTCCGTCTCGGAGTGGGCGTCGACGACCTCCACGTCGGAGACGTTCGGGGTGGCCTCCTGCTCGTCGTTCTTGCTGAGCTCAGCCATGGATCGTCTCCTTCCAGAAGTGGCAGGCCGAACCGCGGCCGACCAGCTCGGTGCCGTCCTGCTCGCTCACCGGGAGCAGTGCCGGCACGTCGGTGCGGCAGATGTCCTGGGCCTTGGGGCAGCGCGGGTTGAACGCGCAGCCGGTCGGAATGCGCAGCAGGTTGGGCGGCAGCCCCTTGATCGCGTACAGCTCCTGGCCCTTCTGGTCCAGGCGCGGGATCGAGTCCAGCAGACCCCGCGTGTACGGGTGCGCGGGGCGCTTGTACAGCTCGTGGACCGGGGCGCGCTCCACGATCCGGCCCGCGTACATCACGGCGATCTTGTCCGCGACGTCGGCGACGACGCCGAGGTCGTGGGTGATCAGGATCAGGCCCATGTTGTACTCGCGCTGAAGGTCCGCGAGCAGGTCCATGACCTGGGCCTGGACCGTCACGTCGAGCGCCGTGGTGGGCTCGTCCGCGATGATCAGGTCCGGTTCCAGGGCCAGCGCCATCGCGATCATGATGCGCTGGCGCATACCGCCCGAGAACTGGTGGGGGTAGTCGTTCACGCGAGCCGCGGCGGCCGGGATCTTCACCCGGTCCATCAGCTCGATCGCCTTGGCCTTGGCCTCCTTCTTGGAGAGGCCCTGGTGCACCCGGAACATCTCGCCGAGCTGGTAGCCGACGGACAGGACCGGGTTGAGCGAGCTGAGCGCGTCCTGGAAGATCATGGCGATCTTCTGGCCGCGGATCTTGCGGCGCTCCTCGCCGGACATCTTGAGCATGTCCTGGCCGCGGAAGAGGATCTCGCCCTGCGGGATCCTCGCCGGCGGCATGTCGAGGATGCCCATGATCGCCTGCGCGGTCACGGACTTGCCGGAGCCGGACTCGCCGAGCACGGCGAGGGTCTCGCCCGCGCTGACGCTGTAGTTGACGCCGTTGACCGCCTTGGCCACGCCCTCGCGGGTGTGGAACTCGACGTGCAGGTCACGCACTTCGAGCAGCGGCCCGTCGTCGGCGCCGCCCTTACGCGGGGCGGGCACCGGGACTGAGTCTTCGATGATGGTCACGTACGCCTCCCTCAGCGCAGCTTCGGGTCGAGGGCGTTACGGACGGCCTCACCGAGCATGATGAACGCCAGCACCGTGATGCTGAGCATGATCGACGGGTACAGCATGATCCACTGCGCCACGCGGATCTGGTTGCCGCCGTCGGAGATGTCGTTGCCCCAGGACACGCCGTTGAGGCCGAGTCCGAGGAAGGACAGGGTCGCCTCGGCGGAGATGTAGACACCGAGCGAGATGGTGGAGACGACGATCACGGGGGCGAGGGTGTTCGGCAGGATGTGCCGGAACATGATCCGCGGGGTGCTCGCACCCAGGGCCTTGGCCGCGTGAACATAGTCGGCCTGCTTGGTGGTGATCACCGCGCCGCGCATCACGCGGGCGATCTGCGTCCAGCCGAAGGCGGCCAGCGCGCCGATGACGACCCAGGTCGTGCGGTCCGGGAAGGAGGTCAGCACGACCATGGTGGCGAGCAGGAACGGGATGCCGAAGAAGACGTCCGTCAGACGCGACAGGATCGAGTCGACGATGCCGCCGAAGTATCCGGCGATCATGCCCATCAGGCCGCCCACGACCGTCACCGCGAGGGTGGTGCCGAAGCCCACGGCCACGGAGGCCCGGGTGCCGTAGATGGTACGGGCGTAGACACTGCGGCCCTGCTGGTCGTAGCCCAGCCAGTCCGCGGAGAACACATGGCCCAGCTTCGGCTTCTGCAGGAAGTGCTTGGCCAGATCGCCCTTGATCGGGTCGGTGTCGGTGAACAGCCCCGGGAAGAAGGTGATGGTCAGCAGCAGCAGGATCAGCACCGCCGAGACACCGAAGATCCAGCTGTGCCGGAGGTCGTTCCAGGCGTCGCCCCACAGGCTGCGGGACTTCTCCGGCTTGGCCGCGGGGGCAGCCACCGGGGTGGTGGCCCCACCGTCGGTCGCCACCGCCGTCTGGACGTCGGTCTTGGTCACGTCAGGCATAGCGAATCCTCGGGTCCAGGACCGCGTACAGCAGGTCGACGAGCAGGCTGGCGAGGAGGTAGACCAGCACCAGGATGGTCACCAGGCCGACGAGCGTGGTGCCTTCGCGCCGCACGATGGACTGGTAGATCGTGCCGCCGATGCCCTGGATGTTGAACAGGCCCTCGGTGACGACGGCTCCACCCATCAGCGCGCCGATGTCGGTGCCCAGGTAGGTGATCACGGGGATCAGCGAGTTGCGCATGAGGTGGACACCCACCACACGACGCCGCGGCAGGCCCTTGGCGATGGCCGTACGGATGTAGTCGGCGCGCAGGTTCTCGGCGACCGACGTACGGGTGAGCCGGGTCACATAGGCCAGTGAGGCGGTCGCGAGGACGAACGCCGGCATCAGCAACTCGTTGTAGTTCGTGGAGTCGTTCACGTTCGGCGGCAGCCAGTTGAGCTGGAAGGCGAAGACGACCTTCAGGATGAAGCCGAGAACGAACACCGGAACGGAGATCAGCAGCAGCGAGACCAGCAGGATCGCGTTGTCCGCGAACCGCCCGGCGCGCATACCCGCCCAGATGCCCAGGGCGATGCCCAGGACGACCTCGATGGCGAAAGACAGCGAGGCGAGGCGAAGGGTCACAGGGAACGCCTCGCTGAGGACGTCCGTGACAGGGCGGCCGCTCGCGATCTGCGTGCCGAAGTCGAAGTGAAGGATCATGTCCTTCATGTAGTGGTAGTACTGCACCAGGATCGGCTGGTCCAGGCCGTACTGATGTCTCAGTGAGGCGATGACGGCAGGGCTTCCGCCCTTGTCGCCGAACAGGCCTCGCACGGGGTCGCCGGGCAGGGCGTAGACCATGAGAAAGATCAGCAGGGTTGTCCCGATGAAGACCGGGATCATCTGGAGCAGTCGTCGTGCGACGTAGCGCCCCATCGTGCCTCCATGTAGTTACTACGACGACAGCCGACGGGCCCTTTCCTTGCGCACCCCTGAACGATGCGCATGGAAAGGGCCCCCCGGCCGCTGCCGTCCCACCGGGTGCGGCGCACAAGGCGGCGCCGCACCCGGGATCACGGGCTGATTGCGGTTACTTCTTGACCTGAACGCCGGTCAGGATCGGGTCGCCGTCCTGGGCGTACTCGACGCCGGTGACCTTGTCCGAGTAGCCCGCGTTGACCTTGTAGTACCAGAGCGGAATGCTCGGCATGTAGTTGACGAGCTCCTTCTCGATGTCCTGGTACTTCTTCTCCGAGTCCGCGAGGGAGCTGGCGGAGTCGGCCGCGGCGATGTCGGCGTCGATCTTCTTGTTCGAGAACCCGCTCGTGTTGCCGTCCGACTTGGTGCCGAACAGGTCACGGATGAAGTTCGCGTTCATCGGGAAGTCGAGCACCCAGCCACTGCGGTACATGGACTTGACCGAGTGCGCGTCACGCGCGTCCAGGTCGGCCTGGAAGTCGGCCTTGGAGTCGCCGGAGCACTTGACACCGGTGGCGTTGGTGATCGAGTTGCAGACCGCCTCCACCCACTCCTTGTGACCGCCGTCAGCGTTGTACTGGATGGTCATGGCGTTGCCCGGGACGCCGCCGCCGTCCTTGATGAGCTGCTTCGCCTTGGTCGGGTTGTACGTGAAGACGTCACCGCCGACGTTCGGCTCGTAGCCGAGCACACCCTTCGCGACCCAGCCCGTGGCCGGCTCACGGGTGCCCTGGAGCACCGTCTTGGTGATGGTGGCGCGGTCGATCGCCATCGACAGGCCCTGCAGGACCTTCGGGTTGATGTCCTTCCACTGCTTGGTGTAGAAGGCCGGCGTGATCGTCTGGATCGCCGAGTACGCCTTGTCCACCGCGCGGCTGCCGAGGTCCGACTTGTAGACCGGCAGGTCCTTCGGGGCGACCTGACGCAGAACGTCGACGTTGCCCGACTTCAGGTCCTCGTAGGCCGTCTCCAGGTTGGTGTAGTTCTTGAAGAGCACACCACCGTTCTTGGCCTTGTCCGGACCCTGGTAGCCGTCGAACTTGGCGACCTCGATCTGCTTCTTGTGCGCCCAGCTGACGAACTTGTACGGGCCGTTGCCGATCGGGTGCTCACCCGCGGCCTTCGGGTCCTTGTAGAAGGACTCGGGCAGCGGCGAGAAGACCTCGTAGCCGAGCTTGTAGACGTAGTAGGGGATCGCCTTGGAGAGCGTGATCGTGAAGGTGCTGTCGTCGACGACCTTCAGACCGGACATCTCCGTGGCCTTCGGCTTGCCCTTCGCCGGGGCGACGTCGTCGTAGCCCGCGATGTCGGAGAACCAGAAGCTGTTGGTCTGCTTGTTCGCCGGGGCGGCGGCCCAGTTCCACGCCTTGACGTAGGACGTGGCGGTCACCGGCGTGCCGTCGTGGAACTTCCAGCCCGACTTCAGCTTGACCGTGTAGGTCTTGTTGTCCTTCGTGTCCACCGACTGCGCGTTCACGTAGACGATGTTGCCCTTGTCGTCGTAGCTCACGAGCTGCGAGAAGAGCGACTTGATGACAATGCTGCCGTTGGACTCCATGGTGTTGGCCGGCTGCAGCGGGTTCTGCGGCTCGCCCACCTCGACCGAGAACTTACCGGCCGGGTCGACGGCGGCCTTGCTGTCGCTGCCCTTGTCGCCACCGCCACCACCACAGGCGGTCGCTCCCAGCGCCACAACCGCGGCTATCGCGACCCACTTGGCGCTCTTGGCACCGCGCATGGGTTCCTCCTCATGAGTCCATTGGTTCACCGCAAAAGGGAGCACTAGTCACACTGCCGACACTCGGGACGGAGAAAGTGCTGGTGCCCCCTGCGCTCGCAAGCCGACGCCACCTGAAGGCGTATGGCCCGTTGGTCCGAGCTCTACGCGCCTAACTATCTGCCATGGGCCAGAGCCCGACCACACTCACAAGGTCTCGGTTCGATCACACCTGTCGCCTACTTCTTCCAAAATCCGGACAAAGGGTTTGCTGAAAGATCCCTGCGAAACGGACTTGTTACACATCTATCGGTCTCGACCGTCCGCATTGCGGACGCTCGGAGCGAAAAAAGGGGTTGCGGCTATCGTGGCCGTCATGTGGGGGTGCCATCGGCGTGCCCACCCACCCCGGACCGGCGGAGGCAACTGCCCCGTTTCGCGGTCAACGGGCTTCCATGACAAGGCCGTTCGCTGATCCAGCGGGTTCGTCCCCGACGGTGTGATCACGACGCCGAGACGCGCCGTGCGGCCGGGACCCACGTGACTGCAGGGTAGTGGGAACCGGCCATTTTGGAGGGCTCCTCCTCCGTAATGAAGGGTTTTCCCTACCCTCCCCTCGCTCTGCGCCCTATCGCAGCCCCGTACGTCAGCGCAAACCGCGCGTCACGCTCGGCGCGCCCCCCCCCAACGCAACGGGCACCCCGCGAATGCGAGGTGCCCGAAATCACTGCGGAACGGCCGAGGTCAGCCGTGCTTGGCCCGGCTGGCGCTGCGACCGCGCTCCTTCTGGTCCAGGACGACCTTGCGGATACGCACGGCCTCCGGGGTCACCTCGACGCACTCGTCGTCGCGGCAGAACTCCAGGGACTGCTCAAGGGAGAGCTTGCGCGGCGGCACGATCGCCTCGAACGAGTCGGCGGCGGCGGAGCGCATGTTGGTGAGCTTCTTCTCCTTGGTGATGTTCACGTCCATGTCGTCGGCACGCGAGTTCTCGCCGACGATCATGCCCTCGTACACCTCGGTGCCGGGGTCGGTGAACAGCACACCGCGCTCCTGGAGGTTCGTCATCGCGAACGCGGTGACGGCACCGGCGCGGTCGGCGACCAGCGAACCGTTGTTCCGGGTCGTCAGGGTGCCGAACCACGGCTCGTGGCCCTCGTGGATGGAGTGGGCGATGCCCGTGCCGCGCGTGCCGGTCAGGAACTCGGTCCGGAAGCCGATGAGGCCGCGGGAGGGCACGACGAACTCCAGGCGGACCCAGCCGGAGCCGTGGTTCGACATGTTGTCCATACGGCCCTTGCGGACGCCCATGAGCTGCGTGACCGCGCCCATGTGCTCCTCGGGCACGTCGATCGTCATGCGCTCGACCGGCTCGTGGACCTTGCCGTCGATCATCTGGGTGACCACCTGCGGCTTGCCGATGGTCAGCTCGAAGCCCTCGCGGCGCATCTGCTCCACCAGGATGGCGAGCGCGAGCTCACCACGGCCCTGGACCTCCCAGGCGTCCGGACGCTCGGTGTCCAGCACCCGCAGGGAGACGTTACCGACCAGCTCGCGGTCGAGGCGGTCCTTGACCTGGCGGGCGGTGACCTTGCGGTCCTTGACCGCGGCCTTGGCGGTGGCGCCCTTGCCGGTGCCGCCGCGGCCGACCAGCGGCGAGGTGTTCGTGCCGATGGTCATCGAGATGGCCGGCTCGTCGACCGTGATCAGCGGCAGCGCGATCGGGTTCTCGGGGTCGGCAAGCGTCTCGCCGATCATGATGTCCGGGATACCGGCGACCGCGCAGATGTCACCCGGGCCCGCCTTCTCGGCCGGCTTGCGGGTGAGCGCCTCGGTCATCAGCAGCTCGGTGATGCGGACGTTGGACATCGTGCCGTCGCGCTTGATCCACGTGACGGTCTGGCCCTTGCGCAGCTCGCCCTGCTCGACGCGGAGCAGCGCGATACGGCCGAGGAAGTTGTCGGCGTCCAGGTTGGTGACGTGCGCCTGGAGCGGGGCGGACTCGTCGTAGGACGGGGCCGGGACGGACTCCAGGATCGTGGTGAAGAACGGCTCCAGGTTGTCGCTGTCCTGCGGGACCGTGCCGTTCTCCGGCTTGGTCAGGGAGGCGACGCCGTCACGCGCACACGCGTAGACGATCGGGAACTCGATCTGGTCCTCGTCGGCGTCGAGGTCGAGGAAGAGGTCGTACGCCTCGTTCACGACCTCGTCGATGCGCGAGTCGGGACGGTCCGTCTTGTTGATGCACAGGATGACGGGCAGGCGGGCCTGCAGCGCCTTGCGCAGCACGAAGCGGGTCTGCGGCAGCGGGCCCTCGGAGGCGTCGACGAGGAGGACGACCGCGTCCACCATCGACAGACCGCGCTCGACCTCGCCACCGAAGTCGGCGTGGCCCGGGGTGTCGATGATGTTGATGGTGATGACCTCACCACCATCCTTCGGGTGGTACTTCACGGCCGTGTTCTTGGCCAGGATCGTGATGCCCTTCTCACGCTCCAGGTCGTTCGAGTCCATCATGCGGTCGTCAAGCGACTCGGCGGCGTGCGCGGCGAAGGCACCGGCCTGCTTGAGCATGGCATCGACCAGGGTGGTCTTGCCATGGTCGACGTGGGCGACGATGGCGACGTTGCGGATGTCGTGGCGCGTGGCCATATTGAGGCGCTTCTCCCGGAGTGAGTGGACGGCCTGCGCGTACGTCAGTGCTACGCGGACCCTGCCGGGCTGGACACGCCACGGCCTTACCCCATGGTACGTGGCCTTGACGGGCACGGCCTCCGCGGGCTAGTCCGCGGAGGCCGTGGGCGACGCCGATCGCCCTTCCTGCCTGCCCTTCCTACCTGTCCTTCTGGGTTGCCGTTCCCCCCTGCGCGCCCTTCTTCAAGAAGCCCATGTCCTCATAGAGGGGAGTCTGGAACCCGAAGGCGCCGGCGTTGGCGAGGTCCAGGCGGGTGGCCGTGAGCTGGGGGCGCTGATAGAGGGGAATCGATCCGGCGGCGGCCCAGATCCGGGCGTCGGCCTTGCGGACCAGGGCACGCGACTCGTCCTCGTCCAGCGTCGCGATGGCCTGGTCGAAGAGCTGGTCGACCTGGTCGGTGCCGACCCGGGTGTAGTTCTGCTCGACGGCGAGGGAGCCGTCGGCGGCCGGGACCGGCTTCGCGTAGATCGGGCGGGCGTCGGTGGCGGGGAAGGCCGAGGCGGGCCAGGAGTACAGCGCCAGGTCGTACTGGCCCGAGGCGATGTGGTCCTTGAAATAGCTGTCGTCCGGCACCCTGGACGTCTCGGTACGGATGCCGATGCTCTCCAGCATCCGCGAGATCTGGTCGGCGACCGTGCGCAGCGAGTCCGAACCGGGACCCGAGGGCAGGACGAAGCGCAGGGTCAGCGCCTTGCCGTCCTTGGCGAGCGCGCCGGCCGCGGCGCCCGCCGGGGCGGCCGTGCCCTTGGGCGCGTAGGCGCCGGGCGCCCCGCCCTGCCGGTTGTCCTTGGGGGCGTACTGCCTGCCGTCGACATCCTTGCCTGCCTCGTCGCCCGCGTGCTGCTTCTCGTCCTTCTTCCCGTGCTTCTCGTCCTTCCCCTGCTTCGCGGCGTGGTCCTTCGGGTCCTTCTTGTCCCGGTCGGCCTCGCCGTTCTTGTCGTCCTCGCCGACGATGAACGTTCCGTCGTCCGAGTCGGGGTCGGAGTCCGCCTTCTTGCCCTCGGGCCCGGCCGCCTTGTCCTTGTCCTTCTTCTGCTGCTGTTGCTGCTCGTTCACCGGTCCCCCGGGCACCCACCCGGCATCCGCCAGCAGCGCCTGCGCCTCCTTGGTGTCCTGACCGCCGAGCGCGCCGCTGTTGTCGGCGTAGTCCGGCTGGCCGGAGAGCGCGAGGTGGCTGCCGACCGGGACGGCGGGCAGGCCCAGCGGGCCCAGGACGATCTTGGCGAGTTCGTCGCGGTTGATCGCGCGGGCGACGGCGCGGCGGACGCGCTCGTCGGCGAGCGGGCCCTCGGAGCCGTTCAGGGCCAGCTGGGTGTAGGCGGGCTCCAGGGACTTGCGGACCACGAAGTCGCGCAGGGACGTCTGCTGACGGGCGTACGTCGCGCTCGCCGTGCGCTGCTTCTTGCGGGCCTTGATCTCGTCCGACGCGGCCTGCTCGTCGGAGCCGTGCGCGACCGCCCAGGAACGCAGCGCTTTCGCGGGTGTGAGCGCGGAGCCCGGTCCCTGCAACGGGGCGGGCCCCTTGTCGCGGGCGGCGAGCGTGATCCGGCCGGCCTCTTCGGGGTCGATCTCGGCCAGGTCGACCTTGTCGGCGCCGAGCGCCTCGGCCCGCTTGTCGCGCGGGACGGCGACCAGCGCGATCTCGGAGAGCTTGGCGGGGCGGCCCCACCAGTGCGGGTTGCGGGTGAGGAGGACCTGGCCGTCCTTGTGGTCGATCTTCTGGAGGGCGAAGGGGCCCGCGGTGGCCTGGAGCTTGGTGCGCGTCCCGTCGTTGAAGGCGTCCGCGGTGCCCATCGCGTCCTTGGGGTACAGCGGTGAGAAGAGCGACTTCCAGTCGGCGTAGGGGCGACTGAAGGTGACGCGGACCTCCAGGTTGCTCTTGCCCTGCTCGATCTTCTCGATGCGGTCGTAGCCGGCGTTGCGGGCCGTCCAGTACGCGCTGTCCTTGCCGGACAGGGCGCGCCACTGGGCGGCGAAGTCGGCGGCGCCGATCTCGCGGCCGTCGCTCCAGACCGCCTGCTGGTTGAGCTTGTAGAGCACGACCTGCTTGGGCTCGGTCTCGACGATCTTGGCCGATTCGAGGTAGTCGGGGTTGAGCTGGGGGGTGCCGTTCGGGTCGAGGCGGTACAGGGAGGGCAGTACGGCGCCGGCGATCCGGGAGGTGCCGGCGTCGGCGTCCGCCTGGAAGGTGTTGAGGGTCTGCGGTACGGCGTCCACCGCCCAGCGGAGGGTGCCGCCGTCCGCGATCCGGTCGCGGGTCGCGGGTGCGATGTCCTGCGCGGCAAGGGGCTTGGCGACCTCGTCGTCGGCACTGCACGCGGCGAGGGCGGGTACCGCGAGCGCGCCCGCGGTGAGGAACGCGACCGAGCGCATCACCGCGCGCAGTCCGACGCCGTCGTGGGACATCACTGCAACCTCCGGTGGGGAGAACGGAGCCGGATCTGATCACTTTTGGCGGTATATACGGTTGATCAGATGTATGCGCCCACTGAAGGGGAGGGGGAGCGTGGGGGCGCGGCGACACGACGGGGAGCGCCCAGAACCCCACCCATCCGGCCCAACGTTTCCTCGCCCCCGCCGCCCCTACCCGTCCCATCCCTGGGGGCTCCACCCCCAGACCCCCGCATCGGCCTGAACGACCTCGTCCTCAAACGCCGGACGATCCGAGGCTTTCAGGGGCGCGGGGAACTGCGCGACCAGCCCCCACCAGCCGTCAGCCAAAGAACCTCGGGCGGGCGGGGCATGCGGGGCGAAGCCCCCGCCTCAGGGGCGCGGGGAACTGCGCGACCAACCCCCACCAGCCGTCAGCCAAAAAACTTCGGGCGGGCGGGGCATGCGGGGCGAAGCCCCCGCCTCAGGGGCGCGGGGAACTGCGCGACCAACCCCCACCAGCCGTCAGCCAAAGAACCTCGGGCGGGCGGGGCATGCGGGGCGAAGCCCCCGCCTCAGGGGCGCGGGGAACTGCGCGGCCCGCCCCCACCCACCCGCAGCCGAACAGGGATCCGCGGCGCAGCCCCGTCGCAGGGCTCGGATTCACTCACGTGTGGATGTAAATCGGCCCCGGGGGGCGCATTCCGATGGGCGTGAGCCGTCAATCCGTGCAGATCCCTTCCCACGGCTCGGTGTGACGCGCAACACTCGCAGGCGCATGAACGTTGCCGCCTTGGACCGCAGGGTCCTGGAAGCGAGGGCAAGTCATGTCCGTACACGACGACTTGACGTCAGTTCAGCGATGCATCGACGACCTCGTGAGGTCGGTGGGACGCCTGGAGCAGCAGATCGGCGGAGGCGGCCTCGAGATGCGCCGCGTCCGCGCCGACGCAGACCACCTGCGCGAGAGCGTCGCCCTGCTGCGCGAGTCCGCCCCCGGCCTCGCCCCGCCCCGGCGCCCCGATCTCGTGTCGATCCCCGACACCCCGTACGACAGCTCCTTGTGGACGGACTCGGACGACGAGGGACTCGGCGCCCACGACCGCCACGCCCCGTGAGCGCCCCGGAGGCGAAAAGTTGAGCACTGGCACTGAACCCCATCCGACCCCCGGCGGCGTACACACCGGTACGCGCGCCGCGATCACCGCCCCGCATCTGCGCACCGACCGCTGGTGGCTGGCGCCCGCCGTCACCGCCGCCGGGCTGCTGGCCTTCGTCGTGTACTCGACCTGGCGCGCGTTCGCGGACACGAACTACTACTCGGCGCCGTACGTCTCGCCGTTCTACTCGCCCTGTCTGGCCGAGCGGTGCCGGACGATGCACGCGGGCCCCAACGCGGACCTCTTCGGGAGCTGGTGGGGCATCTCCCCCGCCATCATCATCCTGATCTTCCCGCTCGGTTTCCGGCTGACCTGCTACTACTACCGCAAGGCCTACTACCGCGGCTTCTGGGCGTCGCCGCCGGCCTGCGCGGTCGCCGAACCGCACAAGAAGTACACCGGCGAGACCCGCTTCCCGCTCATCCTGCAGAACGTCCACCGGTACTTCTTCTACGCCGCGATCGTCGTAGCCGGGATCCTGACCTACGACACCGTGCTCTCCTTCCGCGACGAGCACTACCGCTGGGGCCACATGGGCCTGGGCACCCTGGTCTTCCTGCTCAACATCACGCTGATCTGGGCGTACACCCTGTCCTGCCACTCCTGCCGGCACATCGTCGGCGGCAAGCTCAAGCACTTCTCCAAACATCCCGTGCGCTACCGGATGTGGCAGTGGGTCGGGAAGCTCAACGCCCGCCACATGCTGCTCGCCTGGGCGTCGCTGATCAGCGTGGCGCTCGCCGACTTCTACGTGTACCTCGTCGCGTCCGGCGCCTTCGACGATCCGCGCTTCTTCTAGCTGAGTGGGGCCCTCTGATGTCCGTGGTTGACAGGCAGGAGTGGGACGTTGTCGTGGTCGGCGCCGGTGGCGCCGGACTGCGCGCCGCCATCGAGGCGCGCGAGCGTGGCGCCCGTACGGCCGTGATCTGCAAGTCGCTGTTCGGCAAGGCCCACACGGTGATGGCCGAGGGCGGCATCGCGGCCGCGATGGGCAACGTCAACTCCGGTGACAACTGGCAGGTCCACTTCCGCGACACCATGCGGGGCGGGAAGTTCCTGAACCAGTGGCGGATGGCCGAGCTGCACGCGAAGGAAGCCCCTGACCGGGTGTGGGAGCTGGAGACCTGGGGCGCACTGTTCGACCGTACGAAGGACGGGCGGATCTCCCAGCGCAACTTCGGCGGCCACGAGTATCCGCGGCTCGCGCACGTCGGCGACCGGACCGGGCTCGAGCTCATCCGGACCCTCCAGCAGAAGATCGTGTCGCTCCAGCAGGAGGACATGAAGGAGACCGGGAGCTACGAGAGCCGGCTGAAGGTGTACCAGGAGTGCACCGTCACGCGCGTGCTGAAGGACGGCGACCGCGTCTCCGGGGCGTTCTGCTACGAGCGCGAGTCCGGCCGCTTCTTCGTTCTCGAAGCCCCCTCCGTCGTCATCGCCACCGGCGGTATCGGCAAGTCGTTCAAGGTGACGTCGAACTCGTGGGAGTACACGGGCGACGGCCACGCCCTCGCGCTGCTCGCCGGGGCGCCGCTGCTCAACATGGAGTTCGTGCAGTTCCACCCGACGGGCATGGTCTGGCCGCCGTCGGTGAAGGGGATCCTGGTCACCGAGTCGGTGCGCGGGGACGGCGGGGTGCTCAGGAACTCCGACGGCAAGCGGTTCATGTTCGACTACATCCCGGACGTCTTCAAGGAGAAGTACGCGCAGTCCGAGGAGGAGGGCGACCGCTGGTACGAGGACCCGGACCACAACCGGCGTCCCCCGGAGCTGCTGCCCCGCGACGAGGTCGCCCGTGCCATCAACTCCGAGGTGAAGGAGGGTCGTGGGTCGCCGCACGGCGGGGTCTTCCTCGATGTGTCGACCCGTATGCCCGCCGAGGTGATCCGGCGCCGGCTTCCCTCCATGTACCACCAGTTCAAGGAGCTCGCGGACGTCGACATCACGGCCGAGGCGATGGAGGTCGGGCCCACCTGTCACTACGTGATGGGCGGCATCGCGGTCGAATCGGACTCGGCGGCCGCGCGCGGCGTACCGGGGCTGTTCGCCGCCGGTGAGGTCGCGGGCGGCATGCACGGTTCCAACCGGCTCGGCGGCAACTCCCTCTCCGACCTGCTGGTCTTCGGGCGGCGGGCGGGGCTGCACGCCGCCGGGTACGCCGCCGACCTGGCCCGGGACCGCCCGCCCGTGGACGACATCCAGATCGACACGGCGGCGGCCGAGGCCCTGCGGCCCTTCTCGGCCGAGGGTCCGGAGCCCGGTGCGCAGAGCGGACGCCCGCCCGAGAACCCGTACACGCTCCACCAGGAACTCCAGCAGACCATGAACGACCTGGTCGGCATCATCCGCCGCGAGGCCGAGATGGAACAGGCCCTGGAGAAGCTCGCGGAGCTGCGGGTACGGGCACGGCGGGCCGGAGTCGAGGGCCACCGGCAGTTCAACCCCGGCTGGCACCTCGCCCTCGACCTGCGCAACATGCTCCTGGTCAGCGAGTGCGTGGCCCGCGCCGCCCTGGAGCGCACGGAGTCACGCGGCGGCCACACCCGCGAGGACCATCCGGCGATGGAGCGGACCTGGCGTCGCGCCAATCTCCTGTGCCAACTCACCGATCCCACAGGCGGGTTGGCGGCCACCGACCCGGTGCACGGTCAGATCGACCTCAGCCGCGAGACCACCGAACCCATTCGTCCCGACCTGCTCGCCCTCTTCGAGAAGGAGGAGCTGGTCAAGTACCTCGCCGAAGAGGAGCTCTACGAGTGAGCAGCTACGAGGCCCGCTTCAAGGTGTGGCGCGGGGATGTGAAGGGCGGTGGCCTGGAGGACTTCACGGTCGAGGTCAACGACGGTGAGGTGGTGCTGGACATCATCCACCGGCTCCAGGCGACCCAGGCCCCGGACCTGGCCGTCCGCTGGAACTGCAAGGCGGGCAAGTGCGGTTCGTGCTCGGCGGAGATCAACGGACGCCCCCGGCTGTTGTGCATGACGCGCATGTCGGTGTTCACGCACGAGGAGACGATCACCGTCACACCGCTGCGCGCCTTCCCGGTCGTACGGGATCTCGTCACGGACGTCGGCTTCAACTACGCCAAGGCGCGGCAGGTCCCCGCCTTCGTCCCCCCGGCCGGTCTCGGCCCCGGCGAGTACCGCATGCAGCAGGAGGACGTGGACCGCTCGCAGGAGTTCCGCAAGTGCATCGAGTGCTTCCTGTGCCAGGACACCTGCCATGTCGTGCGTGACCACGAGGAGAACAAACCGGCGTTCGCGGGCCCGCGCTTCCTGATGCGCGTCGCCGAACTGGACATGCACCCGCTGGACGCGGCCGCCGACACCGGCCTGGACCGCAAGCGCACCGCCCAGGACGAGCACGGCCTCGGCTACTGCAACATCACCAAGTGCTGCACGGAGGTCTGTCCCGAGGGCATCAAGATCACGGACAACGCCCTGATCCCCTTGAAGGAACGGGCGGTCGACCGCAAGTACGACCCGCTGGTGTGGCTGGGTTCGAAGATCAGGAGGCGGGATTCGTCTTAAGGGCTCATAGGGCTCTCAGGGCTCTCAGGAATCTAGGGAGCCGAAGGAGCGGTGGGGCCGCGGCGGCGGTCCCGGGTCGCCCGGTGCATCAGGGCGGCCCCGGTGATCAGGCCCGCGCCGCTCACGAGGGCGACCGCGAACTGGAGGTAGCCGGGGCCCGAGAAGGCCAGGTTCAACGACTGGAGCGCGACGGCCGCCGTCACCAGCAGCGCGCCCCGGCCCCACAGGCGGCGCCGGACGACGGGACGGCGCTCCCACCCCGGCACCCGGCCGCCGCGCACGGCGACGATCCCGACGGCCGCCGCGAGTCCGAGGACCACGCCCTCGCCGAGACCCGCCGCGAAGAGCCAGGGCCCTGTCATCGGCGTTCGGGGATGCCGGGGCCACCGGGACGCCGCGAGGCCATCTGCATCACGAGCCCCACGATGAACAGGGCCATACCGGTCATCGCGAAGGGGGCCATGCTGAGGTCGGGCCCTCGGAACGGGCCGATGAACATGTACAGGGACATCCCGGCGGCCCCCACCACCGAGCCGTACCCCCACAGCTTCGGCCGGAAGACACGGGGGCGCAGCCAGGGCGGCACCCAGCCCGTGACGATCCCGGCGATCCCCATCAGCGCCGTGCCGGTCATCGCCAGCGCGACCAAGCCCACCAGATACGGGTGCACGGACTTCCCCCTCCCCCAGAGCGCGCCGAACCGGCGCGTGGGCTCAGATCATGGCACGGGGTGCTCCAGCAGCGTGAGGGTCTGCCCGACGCTGTGTTCCGCGATCGCCCGCATGAACTCCGGATCCGGGAAGTCGCCGTCGAGGAGCCGGAGGGGGCCCGCGACCAGCGAGAGGTGCATGGCCAGGCGGTAGAGGCGCAGCCGGTCCTCGTCGAGACCCTCGGCACGCAGAGCCGCGTAGTCGTCGTGGAAGCGCTGGCGCAGGAAGACGTGCTCCCACTCGGCGTCGAAGTAGAGCAGGCCCTCGATGTCGATGAGGGCGGGGTGGCCGTGCTCGTCCACGAGGACGTGGTCCGGGCCGAGTTCGCCGTGGACCAGGCCGACGCGGCCACGCGGTCGGACCCTCCCGGCGAGGGCGTGCAGTCGGTCGTGCAGGGCCTCGCGTACGGCGGCGATCCGGGCGTCGCGTGCGGCGGCCTCCGCCAGGTCGGCCAGGGCCCGTTCGAGGACGACCTGTTCGCACGAACCGCCGTACGCGCTGCCGCCGTTGTCGACGACGGCGACCTTGCCGTGGCGGGGTGCGGAGTGGGCGTGCAGGGTGCGCAGGGCCTCGGCCAGTTCCCGCAGGGGCCCTTCTGCGGCCTCGGGGTCGCGGTGCAGCAGGTCTTCCAGACTGCCGCCGCGCACGTCCTCCACCACGGCCACGTCCGAGGGCAGATGCGTGTGGCCGCGGTCGGCGAAGAGCAGGCGTGGGGTGCGGATGCCGAGGGCGGTGAGCCTGTCGTACGCGGCGGTGAAGAGGTCGAGCCCGGAGGCGTGCGAGAAGGAGTCGCGGGGGTCTGCCGGGGCCGCGTCCCAGTAGTCCTCGGCCGGGTCCCAGACGTAGGCGACCGCGGTGGAGCCGTCGTCGAGGAAGAGCCGGTAGGCACCCTTCTTGCTGCCGCCGCGCAGCCGGGTGACCGCGGTGAGCGTCCGGGCCGGGCCGAGGGCCGCGCGGGCGAGGGGCGCGAGCTCGTCCCTCGTGAGCGGCCTGCGCCTGACTGTCATCGGACCCAGCCCTCCTCGTACGCCGTCCAGTCCTTCTCCCGGGCGGCGAAGTCCACGTACAGGGCGACGCCGAAGTGTTCCCGGGTGCGGTCGGTGCGGGAGAGGCCGAGGCGGGTGCCACGGACGGCCGCCGCGACCGTCTCGGCGGAGCCGTGGTGGTCCATGTTGTCCTCGTAGTAGAAGGGCAGGCCCATCAGCAGGTCGGTCGACTTCGGGGTGACTTCGAGGGCGAGGGAGGTCTGCTCGGCGACGTAACCCCCGTACAGGCTTTCCAGCGGAAGCGCCGTGTCGTACGACATCACGGCGATCTGGTCGACTCGGCGGGCGACCTGTCCGAAGAACGACTGGGACCACCACTTGGGGTGCGCGGTGAAGGCGCCGAAGACGGAGTGGAGGTTCGGGAGCGGGTCGATCTGGTGGGCGGCGACGGAGAGCTGGGCGTCGTGGGCGCGGGTGACGCGGCGCAGATCGTCGAGCAGGGACAGGTAGTTCGAGTCGTCGGAGTGCAGGGGCTCCAGGTCGAAGTGGGCGCCCTCGAAACCGGCGTCGAGGATCTGCCCGGCGGAGCGGACGACGGCGGCCCGGGTGGCCGCCCGTTCCAGGCGCATCCCGACCTCCCCCTCGGTGGCGAGCACGTCGCCGAGCCACGCCTGGACACGGACACCGGGCAGTTCGCGGTGCACGGCCTCGACCAGCCAACGCGCCTTCGGGTACGCCGACTCGGGCAGGGTCCCGTCGTGCTCCAGCGGTCCCGCGTGCACGTACAGATCCCGGATCCCGGTCGCCCGCAGCCGCTTCGCGAGCGCCTTGACGTCCGCGTCCTTCTTCCGGCCGTCCACCCAGGCGTGGCCCATCCAGAGGGCGTCACGGTTCCTGGTCTGGGTACCGGGGGCCGGGTCTCCGGCGTAGTTGACCCGCAGGGCGGTGCCCGCGGCGAGCAGGGAGAGCACCGACACCAGAACGAGCGCGAGCGCGACCCGTTTGGGCCAGCGGAGGCGGGGGTGCCGCCAGCCCCGGCCCACCGTTCGAAGCCAGGCGGGGACCCGGCTCGGGGAGGTACGGCCCTCGCCGTCCCCCGGCCCGCCCGCTCCCCCGCCCTCTCCCCTGTCCGTCTCCGCCACCGGTGTCGCCGGCGTCTCCGCCACCGGCTCCGCCCCGGTCTCCACCTCGGTCCCCGCGCGCTGCTCGTCCATCCCCCGTGCCCCCTCCGTATACCCCCGTATCCCCCGTACCTTAAGCGGCCCCGCCTCGGCGCACTCCCGGTCGCGCCCCGGCGCAAGCGGTCATACGCTCCCAAATGTGACGTCGCCCCTGAGCCGAAGCCGGTCGCGCCGAGCCACGTCCCACATAGCCGTACGGGTGGCGCATGCCGTACTCGGGGGGCTGCTGGCGGTGGGGTGGCTGCTGCTGCCCGTCGCACGGGCGGGTGCCCACGAGGTGCGGGCCGCGCCCGGGCGGGGCGGGACGAGCACCGGCGACCTCGTGCTGCCCCTCGTCGCGGTGGTCGCCGCGGGGGCGCTGGCGGCGTACTCGTACGCGCGGCGGACGCGGCGGGCCCGGACCCGTACGACGCCCGGCGGCGGCACCCCGCACCCCGTGCCCTTCGCCGAACTCGACCGGCGGGCGGGGCGGTTGCTCGTCGAGATCGACGACTGCGTACGCACCGGAACGGAGGAACTCGGCTGGGCCGCGGACCGGTTCGGGGAGGAGGACGTCGAGACGTACACGGAGGCACTGGCGTTCGCGCGCTCCGAGCTGACGGCTTCCTTCCGGCTGTGGCAGCGGCTGGACGAGACCCTGACCGACGACAGCCTCGTGAGGCGGCAGCTGCTGGAGGAGATCGTCGCCCGCTGTACGGAGGCGGGGCGGCGGCTGGACGCGGAGGCGCCCGGGTTCGACCTGCTGCGCGCCCTGGAACGGACGCTGCCTGCCGCGCTGGAGTCGGCGGAGGCCCGATTCCGGGAGCTCACCGCGCGCACCCCGGCCGCGGAGGCGACGCTCACCGAACTGCGCGAGCGGTACGCGCCCTCCGCGTCCCTGTCCGTCGCGGGCAACGTCGAACAGGCCAAGGACCGGCTCGTCTTCGCCACCACCCGCCTTGACCGGGCCCGGCAGTCCCTGGACCGGGGGGAGGGCGCGCGGGCGACGGCGTATCTGCGGGCCGCCGAGGCCGCCGTCGACCAGGCGGACCTCTTCGTGGCCGGTATCGACCGAGTGGCCTCCGAACTCGCCTCCGCGACGGCCATGTTGCCCGGCGCGCTGCGTGACGCGGACGCCGAGCTCGTGGCCGCGCACGGCCTCCCGGCCGTCGGTGCGCTGCCCGGTCGGATCACGCACGCCGCCTCGGCCGTCGCCGACGTGCGGCGGGAGATCACGGGCGGCGTCCGTCCGTACGACCCCCTCGGCGCCCTCCGTCGCCTCGCCGACGCCGGGGCACCGCTCCTGGCCGAGGACCGCGTGCCCGTCGACCGGACCTTCCTCGACCGGGCCTTCCTCGACCACGCGCTCCTTGCGGCCCGCAGTGCCGTCGCCCTCGCCGCCGACTTCGTCACGACACACCGGGGAGCGGTCGGGGTCGAGGCCCGGACCCGGCTGTCGGAGGCGGAGCGGCACCTCGCGCTCGCGCCCCGCACCCTCGTCGACGTCCGGAGCGCCGATGGGCTCGCCCTGGAGGCCCAGCAGCTCGCGGAGCGGGATGTGCGGGCGTACGGGAATCCGTATGCCGGGCCCGAGGGTGCGGGCGTCGGCGGTGCGGTGCTCGGCGGGATCCTGCTCGACGACACGCCCGGCGCCCCCGCGGGGAGCTTCGGCGGACCGAGGACACGCGGGCGCAGGGACTTCTGAGGGCGCGGGGGCTATCAGGGGCGCGGGGCTTTCAGGGGCGCGGGGGCTTTCAGGGGCGCGGGGCTTTCTGGAGCGCGGGGAACCGCACGACCAGCCCCCACCGGCTCGCGGCCGAGGAACCACCGGCCGGGCGGGGAATCGAGGCGAAGCCCCGCCCAAGGGGCGCGGGGGAACCGTGCCGTCAGAACAGGCTCAGCAACGCCTCCGCCGGGTCCGTGAGAGGCGTGCCGCCGTCCGGGAGCGGGAGTTCGAACCAGACCGTCTTGCCCGCCGGTGTCCGCCGCGAGCCCCACGAGGCGGAGAGCAGACCGACGAGCTGCAGCCCCCGGCCCCCCTCGTCCGTGTCGCGGGCGCGGCGCCGGCGCGGCTGGACGAGGCCCGCGTCCCAGACCTCGCACACCAGGGTCCGGTCCAGCAGCAGGCGCAGCCTGATCTCACCCTCGCCGTAGCGCAGCGCGTTGGTGACGAGTTCGCTGACCAGGAGCTCGGTGGTGTCGACGAGCGGTTCCAGGTCCCAGGCGGTGAGCTGGGTGCGCGCGTACTCACGGGCCCGCCCCACGCTGCGCGGCTCGCGCGGCAGCGTCCAGTCGCCGACGGAATCGGCGGGCAGCCCCTGAACGCGAGCCATCAGCAGCGCGATGTCGTCCTCGCCGTGGTGGGTGTCGAGGGTGTTGAGGACGTGGTCACACACGTCCTCCAGGGGGCGGGAGGGGTCGGTGAGCGCGCCGACGAAGGCCTGCAGACCCTCGTCGAGGGGGTGATCGCGCGATTCGACCAGTCCATCCGTGTAGAGCGCCAACAGTGCGCCTTCGGGTAGTTCGACCTCCACCTCCTCGAAGGGCTCGCCGCCCACCCCGAGGGGCATGCCCGGCGGCACGTCGAGCATCAGCGCGCTCTCGCCGGGTTCGACCAGCACCGGCGGCAGATGGCCCGCGTTGGCGAAGGTGCAGCGGCGGGTCACGGAGTCGTACACCGCGTACACGCAGGTCGCCAGGTACACCTCGGAGAGGTCGGCGTCGCGGGGCTGGCGGGCCGCGCGGGTGGCCTGCTGGACTCCGCCGGGAGTGCCGAGGCCGCGGGCGATCTCGTCCAACGCCGAGAGGACTTCGGCGGGTTCGAGGTCGAGGAGGGCCAGGGTGCGTACGGCGGTACGCAGTTCACCCATGGCGACCGCCGCCCGCAGACCGCGCCCCATGACATCGCCGACGACCAACGCCGTGCGGTGCCCAGGGAGTTCGATGACGTCGAACCAGTCGCCGCCGACCTCGGTGGCCGCGTTGCCGGGCAGGTACCGACACGCGATGTCCAGACCGGAGGCCTCCGGGTCGCCCGGCGGAAGGAGCGAGCGCTGCAGGATCAGCGCGCGTTCGTGCTCACGGCGGTACAGGCGGGCGTTGTCGATGCAGACCGCGGCGCGCGCCGCGAGTTCCACCGCGAGCGCCCGGTCGCGGTCGCCGAACGGCTCGCTGCCCTTCGTGCGGGAGAACTGGGCGAGGCCGACCACCGTGTCGTGGGCGACCATCGGGACCGCCAGCGTGGACTGGATGAGCCCGCCGTCCTCCGCGGGGACGTGCTGGGGGCGGGCGGTGCGCAGGGCGTCCGCGCAGGGCGAGTTGAACGGGTAGTGGTGGACGGCGCCCACGGCCACGGGGGCCGGTCCGCCGATGAACGGCGCGTCGGACACGGCGCTGGCGAAGGCGACCCGGCGCAGCTCCGCGCTGCCGTCGGCGAGCGCCCGCGGGGTCTCGTCACCCGCCAGCAGACCCTGGTAGAGGTCGACGGTGGCGAGGTCGCAGAAACCGGGCACGACGACGTCGAGGAGTTCGCGCGCGGTGGTCTCCAGGTCGAGGGAGTTGCCGATGCGGGCGCCCGCCTCGTTCAGAAGAGCGAGATTGCGCCGGGCGGCGGCCGCTTCCCGGGCCGCGGCCCGTCGGCTGGTGATGTCGGTTCCGAGCCAGGCGATACCGATGGGACGGCCGGTGCCGCTGTGCACGCGGTAGAGGTTGACCGACCAGTGCCGGCGGTCGTCGGAGCCGGGTATGAAGCCGGTGACGTGCATGTCCGTGATGGAGTCGCCGGTTTCGAGGACGCGGCGCAGCGTCGCGGCGACGCGATCGGCCTCGGAGCGCGGCAGATAGTCGTGGACCGTACGGCCGCGGTGGCTGTCCACGTTTCCGCCGAACACCGAGGCGAACCGCTTGTTGGCGCGCCGGACCCGCAGATCCGTGTCGATGAGCAGGAAGCCGAACGGAGATTGACCGAAAATCGCCTGCGAGGCGGCGAGGTCCGTCTCGATGCTGCGGAGGGTCCGGACGTCCACGACGATGCACACGGCGGCCCGCTCGCCGTCCTCCGTCGTGGTGGGCATCACATAGACCTCGGCGAGGCCCTCGGCACCCGCCTCGCCGTCCTCGGTGGCCGGCATGCGGAAGGGGACCACACCGGTCCACTCGCGGCCGTCCAGGATCTCCGCCATCTTGCGCTGGCCGCGCTCGCGCTGGTCGGGTTCGAAGAACGCCTCGATGGGGTCCATGCCGAGGGCGCGCTCGGGGGATATCCCGAAGAGCTGCTCGGCACGCAGGCTCCACTGGTCGACGAGGCCGTCGGCGCCGATGGAGAACGAGGCGACCTTGATGTAGTCGTAGATCGAACCGGGCGGGCTGCTCTGCCACATCGCGTCGCCCATGGGCTCGCCGGACGGTTCGACGGGCGCTGCGCCCTGCGGTCCACCAGGCGACTTGGCCGTGGCCCGGTGCGGGTCCGCGCCGATGTCCCTGCCCGCGTCCGTCGGATCGCCCGTCGAGGCGCCCGCCGTCCGGGGCCTCACGTCGTCGCGCGGTCCGGAGGGCGCGCCGACCCGTGGTGTGTTCGTCGGCTCGGTTCTCGCGTCGCCTCGCGGTGGGGTCATGGCGTCGCCCATCGCCCCGCCCGTCGCTCCGGCCACGGCGGAATCCCCCGCGGCCCCCGCCCTCGCGCCGTCCGACGGGTCCTCGGACTCCGTGGCCTTCGCTGGTATCTCGCTCACGCGAACCGTCCCCTCCAGCTCACCGCGTCCGGCACCGGTCACCGGGGGCGGCTGCCCGCAGTATCCAGCACTACGGCGCCGCACAACACGGTGTTCACGATCACAGCACGGTCCCGATGGTTTTTGGACCGGCCGCGACATACTCCCAGTCTTCTAACCAGGTGGCGCCCCATCGAATCAAAGACTCCGGACAACTCTGGTGGCCTGAACCAATCGGTCGCCCCACCCTCCGCCCGACACACCCTCAGCACGACAGCCGACGCACCCTCAGCCGGGCACCCCCAGCTCGAACCACACCGTCTTTCCAGTGTCCCCGGGCCGGGTACCCCAACGCCGCGACGACCCCGCCACCAGTTGCAGTCCTCGACCGCTCTCGTCGTCCGCGTCGGCGGACCGCTCACGGGGCGGGTCGGGCAACGGGTCGGAGACCTCCACGAGGAGAGCGCCCGGCAGTCCCCCGGGTCTGACCAGACGGACACCGATGGGGCCGGTGGCGTGCCGCAGCGAGTTGGTCACCAGCTCACTGACCAGCAGCGCGGTCACATCACCGAGGGAATCCAGCCCCCAGGTGCGCAGCTGGCCCCGGACGACGGCACGGGCGGTACGGACGGCACCGGGCTCCGCGGAAAAGCTCCACTCGGCACAGTCGCCTTCGGTGTCGATCACGCCGATCACTTCCCAGGCCAGGAACCCACCCATGTCCGGTTTCGTGGGGTTAATTGGCACATACCCGATATCCGGGATGCTTTACCGCACATGTGGGCGCACTGTGGCACGAACGGCGTACGGGACTTCGGGCCGCGGACGCGGCTCGCGCTCCCCCGCTCCCGAAAGCCGTGCACGCAGCGCCGTGCACCGGTGCCCGCGCCCGCACCTCGCACCTCGCACCTCGCACCTCACCGGTGTCCCCCGAAGAGAGGAGCCGGTGCACGGCGCCCGGTCCCGCGGCACGTCGGCACCTAGGACGGGTCCTGGCCGTCCCAGCGCCGCAGCACCGCCTTGACCGCGGGGACGTCCTGGTCCAGCCAGTCCACGTCCCAGAGCTCGTCCGGACTCAGCCAGCGCAGGTCGTCGTGATCCTCGAGGGGCGTGGGATCGGCCGAGCCCGGGAGCAGCCGCGCGGTCCACACGCGCAGGACGTACGGCGTCCGCAGGGGCCACTCCCCCGGGACGCGCTCGACGGACTCCGCCGTGACGCCGAGTTCCTCGCGCAGTTCGCGTACGAGGGCGGCTTCGGGGGCCTCGCCCGGTTCCACCTTGCCGCCGGGCAGCTCCCAGCGTCCGGCCAGTTCGGGGGGTGCGCTGCGGCGCGCGGCGAGGAGGCGTCCGTCGTGCAGCAGGGCGCCGCCCACCACCACGATCGTTTCGTCCATGCGCCGGAGCCTACGGCAGGGCACACCGCACACGGACAGGACGCCTGAGCCCGGACACGGACGGAACGCCGTACCGCGGACACGGACGGCACGCCGGATCGAGGCCGGGGCCGTCACACCGTCACTTGGATCCGTTCTGCGCGATCCGCTCGACCCAGTAGAGCTGCTTGTGGCCGCGGTCGTCGAGGCTGTCCGCGATCTTCTGGGCCTCGGCCCGGGTCGCGTACCTGCCGACGCGGTAGCGATTGCCGTTGTCGTCCTGCCGTATGACGAGCCAGGGAAGAGTGATCGTGCCGTCGTTCATCGAGCCCCTCCACTTCCCGCCCCCGGCCCGCGCCGTGCCCCGCACCCTAACGAAACCGCAATCCGCATATGCCCGAGCCTACGCCTAACCTTTACGCAGCGAATACGCCTTTACACAAAGAGGTACGCAACCAGCCAAGACGGAGGGGGCGCATGGGTACGAACGCGCCGTCGAGCGCCCCCCGTGCGCCCGTCAGGCAGCGCGAACTCCGTCCGGGGCAGGGCATTTGAGAAAGGCCAGATTGCAACCGACGTCACGCGCGGGGCACTTGGCGGTCGACTCGCCCGGGAACGAGGGGGTCCCCGCCCCACGGACGCCGACCGCCCGTGAACTCCTACGTCTACTTCACCGGCAGGTGGTACGCGATGCGATACCTGTCCGCCGGTACGACGACGTCGGCCGTCTCCACCGGGCGGCCCGAGGCGAAGTACGTCCGCTGGATGACGACGACCACGTGCCCGGGGACGCCGCCGAGCGCGAGGAGTTCCTCCGCGAGGCCGGGACGGGCCCCCACTTCCTCCGTGACGTTGTCCACGATCACGTCGATGGCCGCCATCCGCTCGACGACGCCCATGCCCCCGAGCGGGCCCTCTTCGGGGAGCATCACCGGGGTGCGGCCCGTGACGGCGAGGGGCTCCCAGGAGGTGGAGAGCATCATCGCCTCGCCGGCGTCCCGGAAGACGTAGTTCGTGCACATCACGCGGTCGCCGGGCCGGATCGAGAGGCGCTCGGCGATCGCGCCGCTCGCCTCGGCCTGCTCGCTGTGCGACTCCCAGGTGCCGCGCACGGCCAGGTCGGCCTGCTCCTGGCGGAAGGGGGTCGCTCCATTGTCCGGGCGGTACCCGGAGCGGGCCACCCGGCGCGGCACCGGCCGCTCCCGCACATACGTCCCCGAGCCGGAGCGGCCCTCGACCAGGCCTTCGGCCATCAGCACCTTGCGCGCTTCCAGGGCGACCGTGTCCGAGACGCCGTACTCCTCGCGGATCCTGGCCTGGGAGGGGAGGCGGGTGTGCGGTGGCAGCGAACCGTCGACGATCTTCTTGCGGAGATCACCCGCGACACGCAGATACGCCGGCTGCTCACCGAAAGTCACTGGCCGCTCCCATCAGGTTGTACAGACAGCAACAGCCTGGCAACCGTGGGTTGTGCCATGCAAGCGAAGGCCAAAGAATCACTCGATGTGATTACTTAACCCCGCCGTGGGCTTTACCCAGGCACTTTCTCCCCGCTATAGCCCGCGTCACACCTCCAGACCGCCACCGCTTCCCCCGTTGTCCCGGCTGCCCCCGCCCCCGTCGTTCGACGGCGGGGTGGCGGTGAGGCCCAGAACCTTGCGTGCGGTGACCGTCCTCCTCGGGTCGATGAGCTTCAGGCCCTTCTTGTAGTGGGCGGAGAAGGTGTCCGCGTCCGTGGCGGCCGCCGCCTTCGTCCACTCCTTCCGCGAGGCCTCGACGTCGTCGACGAGGGTGGCTACGGGCTTGTCGGCGGCGGGGAACCAGCCGTGTCCGCGCAGCAGACGCGCCTCGTCGTCGAGCGCGACGGACACGCTGGTCGCCCACTCCTTGTAACCCCGCAGGTCGTCGTCCACGTACTTCGCGGCGGGCGCCGCGCGCAGGGCCTCGTCGAGCGTGTCCACGGCCTGCAGATAGGCGAACTGGTCCGCGTTCAGGGTGAAGCCGTCCTTGCGCAGCGAACCCTTCAGACCGCTCTTGCCGTCCCCGCTCTCGAGCATGCAGATGATCGAGTGACGGCCGAGGTTCCAGCTGTCGCGGGTCGGGATGAAGTGGTACAGCCGGACGTCGCCGGGGACGGCCCAGGCGTCCATCGCGTACGCGCGCTCGAACGTGCGGCACTTGGCGTCGGCGGCGTCTCGCAGACTGGCGCGGCCGGGGTAACGCGCGCCGCTCATGGCGAAGTTCGCGATCACCTCGGCGTGGTGCCTCCCGGCGCACGGCACCTTGTCGACGTGGACGGTCACGCTCTTCGACGAGTCGCCCGGCTCGTCGAAGCAGTCCCCCTTCCTGAGCGAGAAGACCGTGCCCGTGCGCGCCGAGCCGTTCATCCCGCCCTTGAAGCCGTCCCAGAAGTCGCTCGCGCCGCCGGTGGCGACGGCCAGGACGAGCAGCGCGACACCGAGCGAGGACATCACCATGCCGCCCACCGCCAGCCCCTTGCCCCGCTCGCCCCGCTTCCTGATCTGCGCGAGCGCGACGATCCCGAGGACCAGCCCGACGGCGGGCAGGAAGCAGAGGACGCCGAGCACGAGCGCGACGACCGCGAGCCCGTTGACGGGCGCGGGACGGTTGTACGGGGAGTAGCCCTGACCCCAGACCTGGTACGGCCCTTGGTACGGCCCCTGATACGGCCCCTGAACGGGTGGCGGGTACGGGCCCTCGGGCCGCTCGGGCCCGGGTGGCGGGGGTATGGCCACGAGTGCTCTGCTCCTAGTCCGGGCGGGCTCGGCCGTACGGAAACCCAGTACGGCACCGACGTACGACGGGCGTATGTTCGCCGCACAGTTGGGCGCATCGTAAGCGCGGCACGGTAGGGCGGCACGGCCGGGGCGGGGGCGGAATGCGGATCACGAACGCGACGATCGACGCGGTCAACGGGCTGACGTCCCGATGGGCGCGCGAGGCACCCGCCGGGACGGTGTTCTCGGCGGCGGGAGTGTGGCCGCTGCTCGGGTTCCTGGCGGACGGGGCGACGGGGGCGGCGCGGGCGGAGCTGGCGGCGGCGGTGGGATTTCCCGCCGACGAAGCGGCGTACCGGGCAAGGGAGTTCATGGCCGCGCTCCACGCGATTCGGGGGCTGGACTCGGCCGTCGGGCTGTGGAACGACCGGAAGCTGGCGGTACGCGAGGAGTGGGCAGCGGGGCTGCCCGACGGGACGCGCGGAGAGCTCACCGGTGACCCGGCCACCGACCACGCGACGCTCGACGCGTGGGCGGCGCGGCGGACGGGGGGACTCATCGAGCGCATGCCGGTCGCGCTGTCCGAGGAGACCGTGCTCGTGTTGGCCAGCGCACTGGCCCTGCGGACCCAGTGGCTGCGCCCGTTCGAGGAGTACCCGCTGCTGCCGGAGACGGGGCCGTGGCAGGAACGGACCCTGTTGGGGCTGCGCCGCAGCAGCACGCTGCTCGACCGGATCGGCGTGGCGGACACGCCGGAAGGGTGCGTCACCGAGCTGAAGGTGCTGGGTACCCATGGCATCGATGTCCATCTCCTGCTCGGCGAGGAGCGGATGAGCCCTGGACAGGTGCTGGGCGCGGGCATGGACATCCTCGCCCGCACCCGATCGGTCGTGCCCGGTCCACAGCTCCCCTACGGCGATGTGGGCCCCGGCCTGCACGTGGCGAAAGAGCGCTGTGAACGGCCCCAGCCACCGACTCTTCACGTCACGACCGTCGCGTACGAACTGACGGCCGACCACGATCTGCTGGAACGGCACGGCCTGTTCGGACTCACCACAGCGAAGGACCCGAGCCGCGGGCACTTTCCCGGCATCGGCGACCGGCCGCCCCTGGCGGTGGCCTCCGCCCGCCAGTCCGCCATGGCGAAGTTCGGCGCCCTCGGATTCCGGGCCGCGGCGGTGACAGCCTTCGGCGTCGCCGCCGCGGGCATGCCCGACCTCCGCTACGTCACCACCACGGTCGACGCCACCTTCGACCGCCCCTTCGGCTTCCTCGCCCTGCACCGCACCTCGCGGCTCGTCCTCGCGGCGGGGTGGGTCACGGACCCGGAGCCGTTCCCCGAGGACGTCGAGGCGCACGCATAGCCTGCGCTCATGACACCTTTGCCGGATCGCTTCTGCCCGGCGGACGGTACGCGCGTCCCCGGCGGCTCGCTCGACTGGTGCTGCCCGGTCTGCCGCGGCCCGCTCGACCTGGACTTCGCACCGACCCCCGCGCCCCTCACCTCCCTGACCGGGCGGGTGAACTCACTGTGGCGGTACACGGAGTGCCTGCCGCTGGCCGCGCCCACGGTCAGCCTGGGCGAGGGCCGCACCCCGCTGGTGGAGCTGCGCGGGGGCATCTCGGCCAAGCTGGACTTCCTGATGCCGACCCTGTCCTTCAAGGACCGCGGTGCCGTCCTGCTGGCCGAGCTGGCACTGCGGCTGGGGCCACGGCAGGTGATCGCGGACAGCAGCGGAAACGCGGGGACGGCGATCGCCGCGTACTGCGCGCGAGCCGCGCTGCCCTGCACGGTGTACGTCCCCGAGGGCACGTCGCCGAAGAAGCTGGAGCAGATCGAGGCGCACGGGGCGCGGGTGCACGTCGTGGAGGGGGACCGGGAGGCGACGGCGCGGGCGGCGCGCGAGGCCGCGGATCTCCCGGGCACGTTCTACGCCTCGCACGTCTTCAACCCGTACTTCCTGCACGGTACGAAGACGTACGTGCACGAGCTCTGGGAGGACCTGGGCGGGCGCCTGCCCGACGTCATCGTCGTCCCCGTCGGCAACGGCACGCTGCTCCTCGGCGCCGCCCTCGCCGTCGCCGAGCTGCACGGGGCGGGGCTCATCGACCGGCGGCCCGCGCTGTACGCCGTCCAGGCCGCCGCGGTGGCGCCGCTCGCGCACGCCTGGGCCGAGGGCGCGGACGACCTGGTCGGCGTCACGCCTTCGGCCCCCACCTTCGCCGAGGGCATCGCCATCCCGCGCCCGCCCCGGGCCCCCCAGATCCTGCGCGCCGTACGCGACTCCGCCGGCACGTTCCTCACGGTGACGGAGGACCAGATCCGCCACGCCCAGCGGGACTTGGCGTCAAGGGGCCTGTACGTCGAGTCGACGGGAGTGGCGTGCTGGGCGGCGGTACGGGAGGGGGTGCTCGGGGGACGTACGGCGGTGGTGCCGTTGTGCGGGGCGGGCGTGAAGTCGGGGCCGGCCCGGGGGTAGGCGGAGCCGGCCTTTCGGGGCGCGGGGATGTGGCGCATACGGCTCCGCCACGTGGGCGCGACCGGCGCCCACCGGCCGTCGGCCACCGCACAACGCCCCGGGCGGCGCCGACTCGTCGAAAGACGTGACCCTCACGGCTCCCGCGCACCACCCTGCCCCGGCCCCACGGCGGCCGCCAGTCGTATCTGCTCCTCCTCCACGATGCGGCGGGCGAGGTCGCTGTCGGAGATGTCGACGGCGTCCGGGCTCTGTTCGGCGGTGTCGCTGCGGCGGGCGTAGGCGTCGAAGAGGCGGGTCTTGTTCTTGAGGATGTGCAGCAGGCGCTGGTCGACGCTGTCGGTGGCGAGGAGGCGGTGCACCTGGACGGGGCGGACCTGGCCCATACGGTGGGCGCGGGCCACCGCCTGGTGTTCCATCGTGGGCTTGACCTGCGGTTCGCACAGGACGACCACGGACGCGGCCTGAAGGTTGAGGCCGATACCGGCGGCCTCGATCTGGCAGAGGAGGACCGCGTGACCCGGAGCGGCCGTGAAGTCGTCGACGAGACGCTGCCGGCGGGCGGCGGGCACGGCACCGGAGACCGGCCCGAACACGCCCTCTCCCAGGGCCTGTCGGACCAGTGCCAGCACATCGCGGAAGTAGGAGAACACCACCACCTTCAGGCCGTTCTCCGCCGCTTCCGCCACCAGTTCGCGCAGTCGCCCCAGCTTCGCGGACTTCTCCGCGTCGGTGTACGCGGCCCGGCGCATCGCCATGAAGTTCCCGTCCTCGACCGCTTTGAGGTACGCCTCCCGGTCCGCGGCGCTGAACTCCTCCCACTCGTCGACCTCCACCAGCGCGGGCAGTTCGGTGAGGACGTCGCGCTGGTTACGGCGCAGATAGGCGGGGGCGACGGACTTGCGGAAGGCGTGCGGGCCCGCGGCCGCGGTGGTGTGCCGTATCGCGGGGAGGAGGGCCGGCTGGAGGTAGCGGACGAGGGAGCGGAACTCCTCGACCCGGTTCTCCATGGGCGTCCCCGTGAGGAACAGGACGCGCTCGCAGTGTCCCGTCCAGGCCGCGACCGCCCTGGAGCGGCGGGTGTCCGGATTCTTCACGTAGTGCGCCTCGTCGACGACCACCATCCCCGGCTTCGCCCCTTCACCCTCACCGTCCGGGGCGGGCAGGCGGTGCAGCATGTCGTACGTGGTGATCGCGACGCCCCCGTGCTCCCGCCACTCCTCGTAGGCGTCCAGCCGCTCCGCGCCGTGCACCGGCAGGGCCCGCAGTGTGCTGCGTGCGCCGATCTCACGCGTCCAGTTGATCAGTACGCTCGCCGGGCAGACGACCAGGAAGTGGCTGTGCCCGTCCGCCGCGAGATGCGCGAGTACGGCGATGGCCTGCACGGTCTTGCCGAGCCCCATCTCGTCGCCGAGGACGACCCGGCGCTGGGCGAGCGCGAACCGGGCGCCGAAGTCCTGGTAGCCGCGCAGCGAGACCCGGCGCCGGGTGTCGTCCAGCGCCTGGGCGTGCACCCGCTCGGCGACCTCCGACGGCAGAAAGCCCTCGGCGGCCGGCACATCCGAACGGTGCTCGCAGACCTCGGCGAGCTGGCTGTAGTACTCCGCGGAGCGCAACTCGAAGTCGACCCACGCCTCGATCTCGGAGGCGGGCGTCCGCAGCAGGTCGGTCGAGGCCTGCGCGAGCAGCAGGCGTACGTCTCGGGCGCCCGCGTCGGCGGTCAGTTCGCGCAGTTCGGCGACCGCGTCGAGCGCGCTCCGTCGCCGCTCCCGCCCCGCGAGCGCCATCCCCAGCCGTCCGCCGGCGGGCCGGGCCGCGGGCAGCAGCGCCCCGAGCCGCTCGTCGAGCCGCGTCGCCGCGTCCACGGCCCGGCGCAGCTCGGGACCGGCCTCGACGAGGGTGCGCAGCGCGATCACCAGGGCGGTCGTGCGGGGCTCGGGCCGGTCGACGTCCATCCGTACGGAGACGGTCTCCTCCACTGCCCGCGCGAGCTGCCGGGCCGCCGCGAGGGCGCGGTCGGCGGTCTGCGCGCCCACCCCCGGCAGCCGGCGCAGCTCGTACCGCCCCGCCTCGTACACCGCCCGCACCGACGCGAACCCGGCCGTCTCCAGCGCCCCGAGCCGCAGTCGCCCCTCGGTGACGTCCTTCAGCCGGGAGACGGGGATGGACTCCAGCTCCTTGCCGACGAGTTCGGCGTGGATCGGTGCCAGCGCCGCGCGCACCGCTTCGAGCGCGCGGGCGTGATCGGTGAGCACATCCCGCGCGGCCTCGTGCAGTCCGACGCCCTCGGCGAGCAGACTCCGCTCACGTTTCCCCACCGGCCCGACACTACTGCCCACCACCGACAGCCCCGCCCGCCTCCGGCTGCGCCGACGGAGCCAAGCCCCTACGTCATCGCCCAGGAAGGCCGATCACCTCGTCGATCACCTCGTTGACGCTCTCGTGGCCCGGGCGGCGTCGAATCGCTACGGTTGAGGCATGACCGCGCTGCCCGACTGGATGCGCCCGCCGCGCTTGGAAGGCTGGTTCGCGGAGGACCTGGACCGCCTCCCCGAGGCACCCCGCCATACCGAGCTGATCGACGGAGCCCTCGTCTTCATGCTGTCGCCCCAGCGGGCCTGGCACGGCCGCCTTGTCACCGCCCTGACCACCACGCTCATGGCGCAGACGCCGGAAGGCTTCGAGGTCGAGCGGGAAATGACGATCCGCCTCGACGCCCGCAACCGCCCCGAGCCGGACCTCTTGCTGACGGACCTGCCCTACGAACCGGACCGCACCTGGTACGCCCCGGAGGACGTGAAGCTCGTCGTCGAGGCGGTATCCCCCGAATCCGCCCACCGTGATCGCACCGTAAAGCTCCGCAAGTACGCAGAAGCAGGCATCCCGCACTACTGGTGCATCGAGGAAGAGGACGGTGCCCCCGTCGTCCACGTCTACGAACTCGACGAGCCGACCCGCTCCTACGCACCCGCCGGCATCTTCCGGGGCACCTTGGAGCGCCCCGTCCCCTTCGAGATCAGCCTGGACCTCGACAAGCTCACCCCGCCCCGGCACGCATAGAAGTCGGCGTACTCGACGAGCGGGTTCGACGTCCATCCGTACAGCGACCGTGTCTGCGGTTCGTCGGGCGTGCGGGTGCGTCTTGCGCACACCGAAGAAGGGGTCCGACTCCGAAGAGCCGGACCCCTTCCGATCCGCGTTCTTGCCGGATCAGCGATGCAGTGGCATGTCATCCACTAGACGTTGAAGCGGAACTCCACCACGTCGCCGTCCTGCATGACGTAGTCCTTGCCCTCCATGCGGGCCTTGCCCTTGGCGCGGGCCTCGGCGACCGAGCCCGTGGCGACGAGGTCCTCGAAGGAGATGACCTCCGCCTTGATGAAGCCCTTCTGGAAGTCGGTGTGGATGACTCCGGCGGCCTCGGGGGCGGTGTCGCCCTTCTTGATCGTCCAGGCGCGGGATTCCTTGGGGCCGGCCGTCAGATAGGTCTGCAGGCCGAGGGTGTCGAAGCCGACGCGGGCGAGGGTGGCGAGGCCCGGCTCCTCGGCGCCCACCGACTCCAGGAGCTCCATGGCGTCCTCCTCGTCGAGCTCGGCGAGGTCCGCCTCCAGCTTGGCGTTGAGGAAGATCGCCTCGGCGGGGGCGACCAGGGTGCGCTGCTCGGCCTTGAAGTCCTCGTCGACCAGCTCGTCCTCGTCCACGTTGAAGACGTAGAGGAACGGCTTGGTGGTCAGGAGGTGGAGGTCGTGCAGGAGCTCCTCGTTGCCGGAGCCCTGGACGATGCCCTGCGAGAAGAGTGTGTCGCCCTTCTCCAGGATCTCCTTCGCCGCCTCGACCGCCGCGACCTTGGAAGCGATGTCCTTCTTGATGCGCGACTCCTTCTGGAGGCGCGGCAGGACCTTCTCGATGGTCTGGAGGTCCGCGAGGATCAGCTCGGTGTTGATCGTCTCGATGTCGTCCTTGGGCGAGACCTTGCCGTCGACGTGCACGACGTTCTCGTCCTTGAAGGCACGGATGACCTGGCAGATCGCGTCCGACTCACGGATGTTCGCGAGGAACTTGTTGCCCAGGCCCTCGCCCTCGGAAGCGCCCTTCACGATGCCCGCGATGTCGACGAAGTCGACGGTCGCCGGGAGGATCTTCTGGGAGGAGAAGATCTCTGCCAGTTTCGTCAGGCGCGCGTCGGGGACACCGACCACGCCGACGTTCGGCTCGATCGTGGCGAACGGGTAGTTGGCCGCCAGCACGTCGTTCTTGGTCAGGGCGTTGAACAGGGTCGACTTGCCGACATTGGGCAGACCGACGATTCCGATCGTGAGCGACACGTTGCGACTTCCCGTACGTGAGGGTGGGCGACAGGTCCGCGGAGGTGCGCGGGCCGATCCACCAGTCTACGGGGTGCGAGGTCCCTTACCGGCGACGCATCGAACGCATGGCCAAGGTCGGCCCATCGGCGTGTCTGAGGGGCTATTCCGCACATAAACCGACCTAAGTTGGTCCAGTGGAGCAACACAGGACGCGTCCCCCTCAGTACAGACCGCGACGCGGCGCACCTCTTCCCGCCCAGACCGGGCGCGCCACGGCCGACGGTGTACGCAGGAGTGCGCCTCCCGCGCGACGACCCGCGCCCGCGCCCAGGCCCGCTCCGGCGCGACGGCGGATGCCGAACCCCCGGCTCACCGGGCTCGGCGGCGGACTGTTCTGCGGGGCGACGATGTTCGCGCTCGCCTGTCTCGACCAGTTGCTCTTCGGGGCGTCGCTGGTGGTCTACGGGGTGCTGTTCCTGCCGGTGTGCGCGCTGACCGCGCTGTGGGTGCGGCGGGGAGACATCGTCACCGCGCCCGTCGTCGTGCCCATCGCCTTCGCGTTCGGGCTGCTGCCCGTCGCCGACGGGGGCGGCGGGTTCGAGGGCGAACTGATGGGGCTCGTCACCGCGCTGGCGACCCAGGCGGGATGGCTGTATGGGGGGACGCTGGTCGCGGGGGTCATCACCACCGTACGGAAGATCCGCCTGATGAGCCGCAGGGCCGCCCAGCGCAGGGCGGCCCAGGGGCCCCGCCCCGAGATCCGGCCGCGCCGCCGTCCGGCCTGACCGACACAAGGGGCGCGACGGACACGACGAGGGGCCCGACGGACATGACCGGGGCGACGGACACGACGGGGGGCGAGGGGCACAAAAGCCCCTACGAACTCGAAGGGCGGCGACGAACTCGAAGGGAGCCGACGGGCGCGACCACACCGGCGCCGGGCTCCCAACCCCGCACCCGCGCCCCGCGCCCCGGAGGGCCTACGCGGACTTCGCCGCCCGCATCGCCGCCCCCACGATCCCCGCGTTGTTCTGCAACTGCGCCGGGACGATCTCCGCCTTGATGCCCTCGATCAGCGGCAGGAACTTGTCGGCCTTGCGGCTGACGCCGCCGCCGATGATGAAGAGCTCGGGCGAGAAGAGCATTTCCACATGGGCGAGGTACTTCTGCACCCGGTGGGCCCATTGCTCCCAAGTCAGCTCGTGGTCCTCCTTGGCCTTGGTGGAGGCGCGCTTCTCCGCGTCGTGGCCGTTCAGCTCGAGGTGTCCCAGCTCCGTGTTCGGAACCAGCTCGCCGTCGACGAAGAGCGCGCTGCCGATGCCCGTGCCGAAGGTGAGCAGGAGGACCGTGCCCCGACGGTCGCGCCCGGCGCCGAACTCCATCTCGGCGACACCCGCCGCGTCCGCGTCGTTCAGCACCGTCACCGGAAGGCCGCCCAGCCGCTCGCCCAACAGGGCACGCGCGTCGGTGTCGATCCACGCCTTGTCGACATTGGCAGCCGTACGAATGGTGGCGCCGCCGGTGACCACCCCGGGGAAGGTGATGCCGACGGGTCCCGTCCAGCCGAAGTGACCGACGACCTCCTTCACGCCGTCGGCCACCGCGTCCGGGGTCGCCGGATGGGGAGTGAGCACTTTGCAGCGCTCCTCCGTCAGTTCGCCGCGGTCCAGGTCCACAGGGGCACCCTTGATCCCGGATCCGCCGATGTCCACGCCGAAGATCTGCATGGCCCTACGCTACGTCGTACGACTGACAGTTACTTCTCGGAGGGGGCGGAAGAACCGGCCGCCGTGCGCTGCTCCACCAGCGCCGCCGCCTCCGCGCGCAGATCGCGGCGCAGCTCCTTGGGCAGCGAGAAGGTGATGGACTCCTCGGCCGCCTTGACGATCTCGACGTCCTCGAAGCCACGGGCGGAGAGCCACTCCAGGACCTGCTCGACCAGGACCTCCGGGACGGAGGCGCCCGAGGTGACACCGACCGTCGTCACACCCTCCAGCCAGCCCTCCTCGATCTCGTCGGCGAAGTCCACGAGGTACGCCGACCGCGCCCCCGCGAGCTTGGCGACCTCGACGAGACGCACGGAGTTGGAGGAGTTGCGCGAGCCGACCACGATGACCAGGTCGGCTTCCTCTCCCATCCGCTTCACGGCCAGCTGGCGGTTCTGCGTGGCGTAGCAGATGTCGTCGCTGGGTGGGGAGATGAGCTGCGGGAACTTCTCCTTCAGCGCGTCGACCGTCTCCATCGTCTCGTCGACCGACAGCGTGGTCTGGGAGAGCCAGACGACCTTGGACGGGTCGCGGACCTCGACCTTGGCGACGTCCTCGGGGCCGTCCACGAGGGTGATGTGGTCGGGCGCCTCGCCGGAGGTGCCGATGACCTCCTCGTGGCCCTCGTGGCCGATCAGCAGGATGTCGAAGTCCTCGTTCGCGAACCGGACGGCTTCCTTGTGGACCTTGGTGACCAGCGGGCAGGTCGCGTCGATGGTGGCGAGCTTGCCGGCCGCGGCCTCGTCGTGGACGACCGGGGCGACGCCGTGCGCCGAGAACATGACGATGGACCCCTCGGGGACCTCGGCCGTCTGCTCGACGAAGATCGCGCCCTTCTTCTCCAGGGTCTGCACGACGTACTTGTTGTGGACGATCTCGTGGCGGACATAGATCGGGGCCCCGTACTGCTCAAGGGCCTTCTCGACGGCGATCACGGCGCGGTCCACGCCCGCGCAGTAGCCACGGGGGGCGGCGAGCAGGACACGGCGGCCAGGCGAAGCAGTCATGGCACCCATCGTAAGGCCGCGTCCGACGCGTCAAAGATCGCCTCCTTGGGGAGACTGGGGGGAGCCGGACGGGGTGGGGCGGGAGGCGACCCTCGGGAGGCACGATGTCCGACACGCGGACCACCGCCGGAGCGGCCGACGAGACGGTGCCGGGTACGGACTGCGGCGCAGCCTCGGTTTCCGGGACCTGGTCGTCTACGGGCTGCTGTTCATCGCCCCCATGGCGCCGGTCGGCATCTTCGGGACCCTCGACGCCGAGTCGCACGGGGCGGTGGCGCGGTCACTGTCGCCGTCCTCGTGGAGGCGTCCGGGGCCGCTCAGGTGGTCGGTGCGGTGTGGTTGGCCTTGGGGGTGGGGGTGCTCCTGGCCCAGCGGGGGCGCGTCGGCGGGTAGCGGGGGCCGCTTCGGCGCGCCGCGCCGGGTGAGCCCTCACTGGCGCTCCGCGCCAGGAAACCACGGCGCTGCGCGCCAAGAACGCGTGCGGGCCGTGTGTCAGTGGGGGCCGTTACTCTCGGGCGCATGGCTCTCAACACGTCCGCGGACGCCCCACTGCCCGTCGGCGAGGTGTCGCGGC
This sequence comes from Streptomyces olivochromogenes, assembly GCF_001514115.1. Lineage (GTDB taxonomy): Bacteria > Actinomycetota > Actinomycetes > Streptomycetales > Streptomycetaceae > Streptomyces > Streptomyces olivochromogenes. The sequence goes on along the minus strand of NZ_KQ948455.1, from coordinate 181,239 downwards.
TCATCGGAGGCTGGATCGACCGGCTCGGCGCGGTGTGGGTCGAGGGACAGATCACCCAGTTGTCGCGGCGCCCCGGCGCGGGCGTCGTCTTCCTGACCCTGCGCGACCCGTCGTACGACATCTCGGTGAGCGTCACCTGCTATCGGCAGGTGTTCGAGGCGGTGGCGGACGTGGTGAGCGAGGGTGCCCGCGTCGTCGTCCTGGCGAAGCCGGAGTGGTACGCGCCGCGCGGGCAGCTGTCGCTGCGGGCCACCGAGATCAAACCGGTCGGCGTGGGGGAACTCCTCGCGCGACTCGAGCAGTTGAAGAAGTCCCTGGCGAGCGAGGGGCTGTTCGCGGCCGATCGCAAGAAGGCCCTGCCGTTCCTGCCGCAGCTCATCGGGCTCGTGTGCGGGCGGGCGTCCGCGGCCGAGCGGGACGTGCTGGAGAACGCGCGGCACCGCTGGCCTGCCGTCCGCTTCGAGGTGCGCAACGTCCCCGTGCAGGGGGTGCACGCGGTGCCGCAGGTCGTGCAGGCCGTGAAGGAGCTGGACGCACTCGACACCGTGGACGTGATCATCGTGGCGCGCGGCGGCGGCAGCGTGGAGGACCTGCTGCCGTTCTCGGACGAGCAGCTCGTACGGGCGGTCGCGGCCTGTCGTACGCCGGTCGTGTCGGCCATCGGGCACGAGCCCGACAACCCGTTGCTGGACTTCGTGGCCGACCTGCGCGCGTCCACTCCGACGGACGCGGCCAAGAAGGTCGTGCCGGACGTCGGGGAGGAGTACGAGCGGGTGCGGTTGCTGCGGGACCGGGCGCGGCGGAGTGTCCAGTCCTTCATCGACCGGGAGGAGCGCGGGCTCGCGCACGCGCTGGCCCGGCCCTCGATGGAGGATCCGCACCGGATGGTCGACGAGCGCGCCGGCCAGGTCACCGCGCTGCTGGACCGCGGGCGGCGCACGCTCGGCCATCTGCTCGACCGCGCCGACTCGGAGCTGACGCACACCCACGCGCGCGTGGTGGCCCTCTCCCCCGCCGCGACCCTCCGGCGGGGGTACGCGGTGCTCCAGAAGGCCGACGGTCATGTGGTCCGGGATCCGGACGAGGTGACGGCGGGCGAGGCGCTGCGGACGCGCGTCGCCGAGGGTGAATTCACGGTACGAGTCGATGCATAGGGTGGGCGCATGACCAGCAAGGTGGACGAGGCGCTCGGGTACGAGCAGGCGCGGGACGAGCTGATCGAGGTCGTACGCCGTCTGGAGGCGGGCGGCACGACGCTCGAGGAGTCCTTGGCGCTCTGGGAGCGGGGCGAGGAGCTGGCGAAGGTCTGCCGCCGCTGGCTGGAGGGCGCACGGGCCCGCCTGGACGCGGCGCTGGCCGAGGAGGAGTCGGAGAGCGGGGACGGAGACGGGCACGGAGACGGGGGCCGCGACTCCGAGTGACGTCATGACGTTCACTCCCTTCCACAGCCGGTGACACCCGGCGACATCCCCGGTGACACCCGGCCGCCGTCCCGCTCGGGGACGGCGGCCTCGTCGTTCCCCCGGAGCCCTGGCCCGGCGCCCGGAAGCGGCCTCGCTCCCCCTCACTCCCTGTGAACCGGATCACCTCACCCCGTTTTTGGTTGAACCTTAAACCTAATCCCCGTAGTGTCGGCATCGCCAACCGATCCCCCCGGATCCGCCGCACATACCGAGAAGGTTTCTGATGTCTCTCGTTCTTGACCCCGCCGCCCAGGACCTGCTGTTCCGTGAGGCCCGTACCGCCAACACGTTCACCGACGAGCCGGTGACCGACGAGCAGGTGCAGGCGATCTACGACCTGGTCAAGTACGGCCCGACCGCCTTCAACCAGTCGCCGCTGCGCATCACCCTGGTCCGCTCCGCCGAGGCCCGCGAGCGCCTGGTGCAGCACATGGCCGAGGGCAACCAGCCCAAGACCGCCACCGCCCCGCTGGTCGCGATCCTCTCCGCGGACAACGAGTTCCACGAGGAGCTCCCCACCCTGTTCCCGCACTTCCCGCAGGCCAAGGACCTCTTCTTCGCCGAGCGTCCGGCCCGTGAGGGTGCCGCCTCGCTGAACGCCGCCCTGCAGGCCGCGTACTTCATCATCGGCGTCCGTGCCGCCGGCCTCGCCGCCGGCCCGATGACCGGTCTCGACTTCGCGGGCGTCCAGAAGGAGTTCCTGGACGACGACCACACCCCGCTGATGGTCGTCAACATCGGCACGCCGGGCGAGGACGCCTGGTTCCCGCGCTCCCCGCGCCTGGAGTTCGACCAGGTCATCACGACCGTCTGAGCCCCCCCGCGTACGCCCCGGCGTGTACGCGCATGAGAAGGGCCCCCGGCAATGGCGCCGGGGGCCCTTCTCATGCGCGTACACGGACGTATTACGGAACGCATCACGACGTCACAGCATTACGACGTCACAGCATCACGACGTCACGACGTCACGACGTCTTCAGCGCCTCCGCCATCTTCGTCAGCTGCCCGAACGACGCCGTCCCGGTCACCACGGTGGTCGTCCCCTTGGCCTTGAGCACAAGGGCGTCGTACTTGTCGCCCTCGTACCGCTGCCACGTCGCGTCACCGATCCGCTGGGTGGCCTTCGTCTCCCTGGCGCCCTGGCTGGCCGAGTCGATGAAGACGGCCGCGGGCTGAGTCGACTGCTCGACCGCCACGTACTGACCGTCGGGGTCGTGGAAGCCCAGGTGCCAGGCGTCGAACTCGGTGCCGTCGTACCGCACCGAGGTCGCCTTCCACGCCGTCGGCAGACCGACGGGTGCCGCCACGGGATACGACGCCGCGCGGCGCGCCGTGAGCAGCTCGACGCGGTAGTCGACGCGCTTGAGAGGAGGCGCGGAGTCGTCGTGCGGGATGAAGATGTAGATCACGCCCGCCATGAGCCCGATCAGACCCAGGGAGAGAAGCATGTCCCGGACGCTCTGCTTGCCTTTCGTACCTGCCACGCCCCTATCGTCGCAGGTGCCCTGGCCTGCTCATCCGTGGGGCCCCCTGCTCATTTTGTCAGCCTGGCGATAGAGTCGGGGCACACCCTCATCCGGCCGTCGTCGTATCAGAAAGGTGCGTCTCGATGACCGAGAATCATCACCTGCCGTCCGAACTCGAGGTCCCTTCCGAGGCCCCCGACCGAAATCTCGCCCTGGAACTCGTCCGGGTCACCGAGGCCGCCGCGATGGCCGCGGGCCGCTGGGTAGGCCGCGGCGACAAGATCGGCGCCGACGGCGCCGCCGTCCGGGCCATGCGGACCCTCGTCTCCACCGTCTCGATGAACGGCGTCGTCGTCATCGGTGAAGGCGAGAAGGACGAGGCTCCGATGCTCTTCAACGGGGAGCGCGTGGGCGACGGGACCGGTCCCGAGTGCGACATCGCCGTCGACCCGATCGACGGGACCACGCTCACCGCCAAGGGCATGGAGAACGCGATCGCGGTGCTGGCCGCCGCCGACCGCGGCACCATGTTCGACCCGTCCGCCGTCTTCTACATGGACAAGCTGGTCACCGGGCCGGAGGCCGCCGACTTCGTCGACATCAACGCGCCCGTCTCGGTGAACATCCGCCGGGTCGCCAAGGCCAAGAAGTCCTCCCCCGAGGACGTCACCGTCGTGATCCTCGACCGGCCGCGCCACGAGGGGATCATCAAGGAGATCCGCGAGACCGGCGCCCGGATCAAGCTGATCTCCGACGGCGATGTCGCGGGCTCGATCCTCGCGCTGCGCGAGGGCACGGGCATCGACCTGCTCCTCGGCGTCGGCGGTACGCCCGAGGGCATCATCTCCGCCTGCGCCGTGAAGTGCCTGGGCGGCACCATCCAGGGCAAGCTGTGGCCCAAGGACGACGAGGAGCGGCAGCGCGCGGTGGACGCCGGGCACGACCTCGACCGTGTGCTGCTCACCGACGACCTGGTCTCCGGCGAGAACGTGTTCTTCGTCGCCACCGGGATCACGGACGGGGAGCTGCTGCGCGGGGTGCGGTACCGGGCGGAGACCGCGACCACCGAGTCGATCGTGATGCGGTCCAAGTCGGGTACGGTGCGCCAGATTCGGTCCGAGCATCGGCTGAGCAAGTTGCGGGCGTACAGCGCGATCGACTTCGACCGGGCGAAGTAGCTCCACGGGGGCGCTCCGCCGGGAGTGCCGGGGAACCGCGGGTTGTGGGTCACTGCGGGTGTGTCGTGGCCGGTCGCGCCCACGCGGCGGAGCCGCAGATGTCACAGCCCCGCGCCCCTCACGGGGCGCTCGCCTTACGAGGCGCGTCAAGAAGTACGTACGACAAAGGGGCCTGCCCTGTGCGGAGGGCGGCCCCTTTGGCGTATGTGCGGTCAGCCGGCCGCGGCTATCGTGCCGCGGGCGGCCTTCTTGAGTTCCAGGTCGCGGCGGCGGCGCCGGGCGAGCACCACGCGGCGTTCGGCGGCGGTGAGGCCGCCCCACACTCCGTACGGCTCGGGTTGCAGCAGCGCGTGTTCGCGGCACTCGACCATCACGGGACAGCGGGCGCAGACGCGCTTCGCCGCCTCCTCGCGGGACAGCCGGGCGGCCGTGGGCTCCTTGGAGGGCGCGAAGAACAGGCCGGCCTCGTCCCTGCGGCACACCGCCTCCGTGTGCCATGGGGCTTCCTGATCCCTGTCCTGCACTGGCGCCCGCTGGGCCGGAACGGCAGCTACCTGCAGGGACTGATGCGGCGGTTGCAGCACGGTCTACTCCTGACGACGGCTTCGCGGGCGGGCCGGGCACCGCGGGAAATCCCACAGCGCCCTCCAAGAGGCGATGCAGCAAGCCCTACCCGCTGTGCGCGTGCCTATGCACTGAGTTCCCAAGAGCGGAGCCGGTCGTTCGAAACGGGGCGCTGGTAAGTGGACCAATGCGCCCCGCGCGCCGTCGCGTTCACAGGCGTCAACGGTCGAGGTGCTTGCGCAAAGTCCTGTCCACGCGGTCCATCGTGCGGTCGAGGATGTCGGCGACGAGCTTGCCGCGCTTGGGCCGCGCCTCGATGTTCCCCAGCACCGCGAAGCCTTCGACGTACACCACGGGGGCGTCGGGGTCGCCCCCGTCCGTGGTGTGCGTCTCGAAGTTGCCGAGGACTCCGCCGCCGCTGCCGCGCAGCGAGACGTTCTCCGGGACCTTGATCTCGACGTTGCCGAACACCGAGATCGCCTTGATCACGACCTGCTGGTACTCGAAGATCGCCTCGCTGAGGTCGATGTCGATGCTGCCGAAGACGGCGTACGCGTGGATGCGGCGCCCGGCGCGCCAGCGGCCCTTGCGCACGGCGGCGCTGAACACCGCCACCACGTTCTCGTCGGCCTCCGCCGGGATGCCGCCCGGCTGGGGGCGGTTGGGCACGGACGTGTACGCGGGGGTCGCGCGGCCCGCGCGCGCGGCGGGCAGGTCCTGGACGAACCGGTCGAGCTCTCCCACCGTCTTCGTGGCCAGCACCCCCTCGATCCGCTCGGCGTGCTCGTCGGCGGTGAGGCGCCCCTCGGCGAGGGCATCGCGCAGAATGTCGGCGATCCGGTCACGGTCGGCGTCGGAGGCCCGGAGTTCGGCGTCGGAGGCCCGGGTTTCGGTGCGCTTCTGAAGGTCCACGACAGCAGCGTACCCAAACGCGATAGATCGCGACTACCCCTTCTCGCGACCTGTGGAAAACCGCCCCTTCACGCCAACTGAGCCTTACCTCACAGACTCAGCGTCCGCGCCAGGTTCTACGCTGGTGGACGCTGCCAATGGAGGCATGCCGCTGTCTGTCGAGTGAGGAATGGGCTAGTGCCTGAGTTCGCGTACACCGATCTGCTCCCCCAGGGAGAGGACACCACCCCGTACCGGCTGGTGACCTCCGAGGGTGTCTCCACCTTCAAGGCCGACGGGCGCACGTTCCTCAAGGTCGAGCCGGAGGCGCTGCGCAAGCTCGCCGCGGAGGCCATCCACGACATCCAGCACTATCTGCGGCCCGCGCACCTCGCGCAGCTGCGGCGCATCATCGACGACCCCGAGGCGTCCGGCAACGACAAGTTCGTCGCCCTGGACCTGCTGAAGAACGCGAACATCGCGGCCGCAGGCGTGCTGCCCATGTGCCAGGACACCGGCACCGCGATCGTCATGGGCAAGCGCGGGCAGAACGTGCTCACCGAGGGCGGCGACGAGGAGGCCCTCTCGCACGGCATCTACGACGCGTACACCAAGCTGAACCTGCGCTACTCGCAGATGGCTCCGCTCACCATGTGGGAGGAGAAGAACACCGGGTCCAACCTTCCCGCGCAGATCGAGCTGTACGCGACCGACGGCGGCGCCTACAAGTTCCTCTTCATGGCCAAGGGCGGCGGTTCGGCGAACAAGAGCTTCCTGTACCAGGAGACGAAGGCCGTTCTGAACGAGGCCTCCATGATGAAGTTCCTGGAGGAGAAGATCCGTTCGCTGGGCACGGCCGCCTGCCCGCCGTACCACCTGGCGATCGTGGTCGGCGGCACGAGCGCCGAGTACGCCCTGAAGACCGCGAAGTACGCCTCCGCGCACTACCTGGACGAGATTCCGGCCGAGGGCTCGGAGCTCGGTCACGGGTTCCGGGACAAGGACCTGGAGCAGAAGGTCTTCGAGCTGACCCAGAAGATCGGCATCGGCGCGCAGTTCGGCGGCAAGTACTTCTGTCACGACGTGCGCGTGGTGCGTCTGCCGCGGCACGGCGCGTCCTGCCCCGTCGCGATCGCGGTGTCCTGCTCCGCCGACCGTCAGGCCGTCGCGAAGATCACCGCCGAGGGCGTGTTCCTGGAGCAGCTGGAGACCGACCCGGCGCGCTTCCTGCCGGAGACCACGGACGAGCACCTGGACTCCGCCGGGGACGACGTCGTGCGGATCGACCTGAACCAGCCGATGGACGACATCCTCGCCGAGCTGACGAAGTACCCGGTCAAGACCCGGCTCTCGCTCTCCGGCCCGCTCGTCGTGGCGCGCGACATCGCGCACGCCAAGATCAAGGAGCGGCTGGACGCGGGCGAGGAGATGCCGCAGTACCTGAAGGACCACCCGGTGTACTACGCCGGTCCGGCCAAGACCCCCGAGGGTTACGCGTCGGGTTCGTTCGGCCCCACCACCGCCGGCCGCATGGACTCCTACGTGGAGCAGTTCCAGGCCGCGGGCGGCTCCAAGGTGATGCTCGCGAAGGGCAACCGTTCCGCGCAGGTCACAGGCGCCTGTGACGCGCACGGCGGCTTCTACCTCGGCTCCATCGGCGGCCCCGCCGCGCGGCTCGCCCAGGACTGCATCAAGAAGGTCGAGGTCGTCGAGTACGAGGAGCTCGGCATGGAAGCCGTCTGGAAGATCGAGGTCGAGGACTTCCCGGCGTTCATCGTCGTCGACGACAAGGGCAACGACTTCTTCCAGGACCCGGCCCCGGCCCCGACGTTCACGTCGATCCCGGTACGGGGACCTGGGCTGGCGTAGCGTCCCGGGACGCCGGAGGCAGCTGTTCGCTGCCCGGACGCGTCCCGCCACGCCCCGATGCTGTCCCACTTCGTCCCAGGAACGAGTGGGACAGCATTTTTGTGAGCTTTGCCGGAAACCCTCCGTGATGACCGGATCACAGCCTGTGGTCCGCAGGTCATCTCGGAGGGAAATCCCATGATTGGTCGCACTTTGCGCAACGGCCTGGTGGCCGCGATCGCGGCTGTCGCCGTCTTCCCGGTGACAGCCGTCGCCTCCGCCGCCCCGGCCGCCCCGCACGTTCCCGGCCGGGGCGCCGCGTCCTCGCCGGTCGCGTCGTCGAGCTGGTACCCGGCGTCCCCGCTGTCCTCGATCCCCGGACTCCAGAGCGCCGCGCACACCCTGCCACTGGCCCCGAGGCACCACTACAAGCACTACGCGATCACCCACGCCCGCCACCACCTCACCCGGCACGTCCTGGGCCGGGTGACGACCCACCACACGCGTCTGCACGTCCGGTCCGGTCCGGGTACCGGCTACCGGATCGTCGGCTCGCGGCGGCCCGGCCGCGTGGTGACTCTCGTCTGCAAGAAGAGCGGCTCCTCCGTCATGGGCAACTCGCGCTGGTACAAGCTCGCCCACGGCCGGGGCTACGTCTCCGCCCACTACGTCCGCAACAGCCGCACCGTCCGCTGGTGCTGACGAACACCTCGCCGCTCGCCTCCTGAGGTCCGGCGCCGGCCGGCGGGGCGAGGTCCGCCCCGCCGGCCGGTAGGACAAGTCGATCAGCCGACGACCCCACTCCCCTGACGAAACAGCAGGTCAACTCCCCTTCATATTCGGTTCGCATTCGGGCGATCGGGGTGTGCCCGGGCACCGCACGAGGGAACACATCAGGGCGGTCACCCCGGCAGGGCGAGGGAGCGAGAGGAAGAGCCACGTGAGGGTCAAGAGACAGCCGCTGCCCGACTCGTTGGACGAGACAGAACACAGCAAGGCAGTACGTACAGGAACAGAACATATCTGCATGGAGCGCATCGGCACCGAACGCATCAATACCGAACGCATCGCTGCGGAGGACGTCGGCACAGAGGACATCGACGAGGAGCAGCTGCTGATGGAGCGGCTCCGGTGCCTCAAGCAGCGGACGGGGCTGAGTCTGGCCGCGCTGGCCTCCGTCACCCCGTTCAGCAAGTCGACCTGGCACCGCTACCTGAGCGGTGATCAGTTTCCGCCGCGCTCGGCGGTCGAGTCGCTCGGCCGTCTGGCGGACACCGACCCGGGTCCCCTTCTCTCCCTGTGGGACGCCGCGTCCCGGGCCCAGTCCAGGGCGGCGACCCCGCCCCCGGGGGCCCCGGTCCCACAGGCCGTGGTTCCGGACGCGCCGGTTCGGGGCCGGCGTGTCCGGGGGTCCAACCGGGCCGTCATCGCCCTCGCGGCGATGGCGGCCACGGTGGTGGTCACCGCGGGCGCCACCGACGTCCTCGACCCCGACCAGCCCGTGGCCCCCGCCAGCTCCGCCTGCCGGGGCCACGACTGCCAGGGGCAGTTCCCGACCTCCGAGGCCTGCGGCCGTGACGCGCGTACGGAGAGCACCGTCACGCGGGCCGGGCAGGTCGTGCTGCTGCGTTTCTCCCCCTCGTGCGCGACGGTCTGGTCGGAGGTCCGCACCAGGAGCGGCGGGGCGCGGGAGATCTCGATCAGATCGGACCAGGACGAGCTGTCCGCCGCCTACCCGGGCGACCCCTCGGACGGTTACAGCAGCCCGATGCTGGCCACGTCGAGCCCTCGCGGGGCGGAGGCCTGCGCCACGGTCGGCGGGACGTCGGCGTGCACCGGCCCGCTCGGCGGCTCACGGAGCTGACTCTCCGGGAGAGCGGCTCACGGAGCTGACTCCTCGGGCGAGCGGCTCACGGGGCTGACTTCCCGGGAGAAACGGGAGCCGCCTTGCCGGGAACACGGGGCACGTCCGCGATGCTGTCCCCACTGGAGGTGATCGTCGATGGCCGACGAACAGGCAGCCCCGTACCGGACCGAGCACGACTCCATGGGTGAGGTCAGGGTGCCCGCGGACGCGAAGTGGCGGGCCCAGACCCAGCGGGCCGTGGAGAACTTCCCCATCTCGGGCCAGCGTCTGGAGCGCGCGCACATCGAGGCGCTGGCGCTGATCAAGGGCGCGGCCGCCAGGGTCAACGCGAAGCTGGGGGTGGTCGACAAGGACGTGGCCGAGGCCATCCAGGAGGCGGCTGGCGAGGTCGCCGAGGGCCACTGGGACGCACACTTCCCGGTGGACGTCTTCCAGACGGGTTCCGGAACGTCCTCGAACATGAACACCAACGAGGTCATCGCCACGCTCGCGACCGAGCGGCTCGGCAGGGACGTACACCCCAATGACCATGTGAACGCCTCGCAGTCGTCGAACGACGTGTTCCCGTCCTCGATCCACATCGCGGCCACCGCCGCCGTCACACGGGATCTCGTTCCGGCCCTGGAACACCTCGCGGGCGCCCTGGAGCGCAAGGCCGAGGAGTTCGCGGACGTCGTGAAGTCGGGGCGTACGCATCTCATGGACGCCACACCGGTGACGCTCGGGCAGGAGTTCGGGGGGTACGCGGCGCAGGTGCGGTACGGCGTCGAGCGCCTCCGGGCCTCGCTGCCCCGGCTCGCCGAACTGCCGCTCGGCGGGACAGCCGTGGGCACCGGGATCAACACGCCGCCCGGGTTCTCCGCGGCCGTCATCGCGGAGGTGGCGCGGACCACCGGACTGCCGCTCACCGAGGCCCGTGACCACTTCGAGGCACAGGGCGCGCGGGACGGGATCGTCGAGACGAGCGGGCAGCTGCGGACCATCGCGGTCGGGCTGACGAAGATCGCCAACGATCTGCGGTGGATGGCGTCCGGTCCGCGCACCGGGCTGGCCGAGATCAGCCTGCCCGACCTCCAGCCCGGCTCCTCGATCATGCCCGGCAAGGTGAATCCGGTCATTCCGGAAGCGGTGCTCATGGTCGCGGCCCAGGTGATGGGCAACGACGCCACGGTCGCCGTCGCCGGGGCCGCCGGCAACTTCGAGCTGAACGTCATGCTTCCGGTCATCGCGAAGAACGTCCTGGAGTCGATCCGTCTCCTCGCCAACGTCTCGCGCCTGCTCGCCGATCGCACCGTCGACGGGATCGTCGCCCACCGCGAACGGGCCCGCGAGTACGCCGAGTCCTCGCCGTCGGTCGTGACGCCGCTCAACAAGTACATCGGCTACGAGGAGGCCGCCAAGGTGGCCAAGAAGGCACTGGCGGAGCGCCGGACGATCCGCGAGGTCGTCCTGGATTCCGGGTACGTGGAGCGCGGTGACCTCACCCTGGAACAGCTGGACGAGGCGCTCGATGTCCTGAGGATGACGCATCCGTAAACGGCGTTCACCCCCCGGATGACCTTGGAAGCCATTGGATGACGCCTTCGTTACGTCATTCGCTCCATGGCGCGAACCGTGACGCGCACCGCAGCGTCGTATGCCTGTGGCACCTAATATCTGGTCATGGCAGAGGGTGGAGCGGTGAGGCGAGTGGCGGCGGGCGGGTCGACGGTGTACTGGACCCCCGGGAGTCACATTCTGTGGCGGTACCGGGAGAACGCCGGTGAGCACTTCCACATCTGCCGCCCCGTGACCGTCGTACGCGACGACGAGGAACTGCTCGCGGTGTGGATGGCGCCCGGCACCGAGTGCGTGAAGCCCGTGCTCGCCGACGGTACACCGGTGCACGGAGAACCGCTGGAGTCCCGCTACACCAAGGCGCGAACGGTGCAGCGGGACCGCTGGTTCGGCAACGGGGTGCTGAAGCTGGCGCGGCCCGGCGAGCCCTGGTCAGTGTGGCTGTTCTGGGAACCGGGCTGGCGGTTCAAGAACTGGTACGTGAACCTGGAGGCGCCGCTCGCCCGTTGGGAGGGCGGGGTCGACTCCGAGGATCACTTCCTGGACATCTCCGTGCACCCGGACCGCAGTTGGCACTGGCTCGACGAAGACGAGTTCGCACAGGCGCAACGGGCCGGATTGATGGATACTCAACTGGCCGCACAGGTACGAGAGGCAGGGCACTGCGCGGTGGAGGTGATCCGTGCCTGGGGCGCGCCGTTCTCGGACGGCTGGCAGCACTGGCGCCCGGATCCCGCCTGGCCGGTTCCTTCCCTGCCGGATGACTGGGACCGTACGCCCGCGCACGTGTCCTCATGAGACCCTTGATGCGCCCCCGTGGTACAACCGTAGGATCGTCCTCCGCAAGGGCGCACAGCAGCAACTCCCGCAGCATGCGCTGAGCTTGACCATACGTCACCGAGGGGCGGCAGGACGTGAGCGAGGGGTACGAGGGCCACGGCGGTACGGTCGGCGGCCGGCCCACCGGGCCGCACAGGGCGTTCGGCCCGACGACGGCGTTCACGTCGGCGACGGGCAGGCCCCGTCCTGACGACGCGCAGAGTCCGTTCCCGGGACACACATTCCGGGTATCGGGGCTGCGGGACGAACTGCACGCACGGCGCGCAGCCCCGGACGGATGGATTCGACACGCGTGACGGAGCACCCCACCTCGCACGAGCGCCGCCAGAGCGGCGCCGGCCGGCCCTCCACCCCCGCGGACCCCCGCGGGGCGCTCCTGCGTACCCCGGAGCCGCAGCGCGCGCCCGGCGCCTTACCCGCACAACCCGCCCGCAGCGGCGACGCCCCCACCGGTTCCGCTCCGAGCACGCCCTACGGCCAGCACGGATCGTCCGCCACCCAGGCGTCGGCGAGCACCGACACACCGTCGCCCTCGGGCACCGGCGCGTCCACGCCGCCGCCCGCCTCTCCCGGCCCCGAGCACTCCCAGCCCTCGGCCAGCGAGCCCGACGCGCACCGCCCGCGCCCGGCTCCCGAGGGCATCCCGGCCCAGCCGGGCATGGAGGGCGACCGGCCGTCCGGGAACTCCGCGGGCACGGACCGGCGCACCGGGCAGGGGCTGCCGCACGCGGGCCCGATGCCGATGCGGCGTGACGGGGACCGGCTGCGCTTCGTGGGCGCAGCGACCCGGCGGATCGCCCGCGGCATCGACCTGGACGAGATCGTCATGGGTCTGTGCCGGGCCACCGTGCCGACCTTCTCGGACGCGATCCTCGTCTATCTGCGCGACCCGCTGCCGGTCGGCGACGAGCGGCCCACCGGGCCCCTCGTGCTGCGGCTGCGGCGCACCGACCGGATCCCCGAGGAGCGCGACACCGAGAACGGCTTCATGCCCGCACTGCGGCCCGAGCCGAACGAACTTTCGGCGATGACGGCCGAGCTGTGCGAGGTGCGCCCCGGCGGCGCCCTCGCCGAGGTGCTGCGCGGCGTGCGCCCGGTCTTCGCGGACGCGCCCGCCGCCCGGGCCGCGCTGCCCGAGCTGCTCGGCGACGAGCTGATCGTGCCCACCGGCCAGCGCGCGATCCTCGCCCCGCTGCGCGGGCGCCGCCGGGTGATCGGCGCGGCACTCTTCGTGCGCCGCCCCGAGCGGATGGCGTTCGAGACCGACGATCTGCTGGTCGCGGCCCAGCTCGCCACGCACAGCGCGCTCGGCATCGACAAGGCGGTGCTCTACGGCCGCGAGGCGTACATCGCCGACGAGCTGCAGCGCACCATGCTGCCCGAGACGCTGCCGCGCCCCACCGGTGTGCGGCTGGCCTCGCGCTATCTGCCGGCCGCTGAGACCGCCCGGGTCGGCGGCGACTGGTACGACGCGATCCCGCTGCCGGGCAGCCGCGTCGCCCTCGTCGTCGGTGACGTCATGGGCCACTCGATGACCTCGGCCGCGATCATGGGCCAGCTGCGCACCACCGCGCAGACCCTCGCCGGGCTCGACCTGCCCCCGCAGGAGGTGCTGCACCACCTGGACGAGCAGGCCCAGCGCCTGGGCACCGACCGCATGGCGACCTGCCTCTACGCCGTCTACGACCCGGTCGCGCACCGGATCACCATCGCCAACGCGGGCCATCCGCCGCCGGTGCTGCTGCACCTGGGCGGCCGGGCCGAGGTGCTGCGGGTGCCGCCGGGCGCCCCCATCGGCGTAGGAGGAGTGGATTTCGAGGCGGTCGAGCTGGACGCGCCCGCCGGGGCGACGCTCCTGTTGTACACGGACGGCCTGGTCGAATCGCGCCTCAGGGATGTGTGGACCGGCATAGAGCAACTGCGCGAGAAGCTCGCCGCCACCGCGCAGCTCACCGGACCGGACCATCCGCCGCCGCTGGAAGCGCTCTGCGACGAGGTGCTGGACATGCTCGGTCCGGGCGACCGGGACGACGACATCGCGCTGCTCGCCGCCCGCTTCGACGGGATCGCGCCGAGCGATGTGGCGTACTGGCATCTGGAGCCGGAGGACGCGGCTCCCGGGCGGGCCCGGCGCCTGGCCCGCCGGGCGCTGTCCCGCTGGGGTATGGAGGACATGAGCGACTCCGTGGAGCTGCTCGTCAGCGAGGTCGTCACCAACGCCGTGCGCTACGCGTCACGCCCGGTCACCCTCCGTCTGCTGCGCACGGACGTGCTGCGCTGCGAGGTGGGCGACGACGTGCCGCAGCTGCCCAGGCTGCGGCAGGCGCGCGCCACGGACGAGGGCGGGCGTGGCCTGTATCTGGTCAACAAACTGGCCAGACGGTGGGGCGCCACGCGCCTGAGCACCGGAAAGGTGGTCTGGTTCGAACTGAACCGGGGCTGAATGGACCGGGGGGCGAGGGGTACGCGATCCGCCTCGCCCCACGGCGGCCCGGTTGCCGACATCCTGTCGGCAGAGTTGACTGCTGAGGTGAGCGAAGCGATCTGAAGACTCTCTTCTTGACGGGAGGACGCTCGTGACGCAGGCACCCCAGAAGGCTCCGTACACCACGAACAACGTCGGCATTCCGGTGGAGAGCGACGAACACTCGCTGACCGTCGGTCGCGACGGCCCGATTCTGCTCCAGGACCACTACCTCATCGAGAAGATGGCCCAGTTCAACCGGGAGCGGGTCCCCGAGCGGGTGGTGCATGCCAAGGGCAGTGGCGCATACGGGTTCTTCGAAGTAACGAACGATGTCAGTCAGTTCACCAAGGCCGATCTTTTCCAGCCGGGCAAACGCACCGAGATGCTGGCCCGTTTCTCCACCGTGGCCGGCGAGCAGGGTTCGCCCGACACCTGGCGCGACCCCCGTGGTTTCGCGCTCAAGTTCTACACCGAGCAGGGCAACTACGACCTGGTGGGCAACAACACCCCGATCTTCTTCGTGCGCGACACGATCAAGTTCCAGGACTTCATCCGCTCGCAGAAGCGCCGCCCCGACAACGGGCTGCGCGACAACGACATGCAGTGGGACTTCTGGACGCTCTCGCCCGAGTCGGCGCACCAGGTGACCTATCTGATGGGCGACCGGGGCATCCCGAAGACCTACCGCAACATGAACGGCTACGGCTCCCACACCTACATGTGGATCAACGGCGCCGGTGAGAAGTTCTGGGTGAAGTACCACTTCAAGACCGACCAGGGGATCGACTTCCTCACCCAGGCGGAGGCCGACGAGCTGGCCGGTACAGACCCGGATCTGCACCGCATGGACCTCTACAAGTCGATCGAGTCCGGGAACGCGCCGAGCTGGAGCCTGAAGGTCCAGATCATGCCGTTCGAGGACGCGGCGGACTACCGCTTCAACCCCTTCGACCTGACCAAGGTCTGGCCGCACGGGGACTATCCGCTGATCGACGTCGGCCGGATGACCCTCGACAAGAACCCCGAGGACTACTTCATCCACATCGAGCAGGCCGCCTTCGAACCGTCCAACCTGGTGCCGGGCATCGGCCCCTCGCCGGACAAGATGCTGCTCGGCCGGCTGTTCTCCTATCCGGACACACACCGGTACCGGATCGGCCCGAACTACACCCAGCTGCCGCCGAACCGCCCGCACTCCCCGGTGAACTCGTACGCCAAGGACGGCCCGATGCGCTACGAGCCGTCGCTCGCGGCGCGCCCGTACGCGCCCAACTCCTACGGCGGCCCCGCGGCCGACTACGGGCAGTTCGGCGACCCGGCGAGCTGGGAGGCCACGGGCGAGCTGGTGCGCGAGGCGTACAAGCTGCACTCCGAGGACGACGACTGGGGCCAGCCGGGCACGATGGTCCGCCAGGTCCTCGACGACGCGGCCCGCGACCGCCTGGTCTCGAACGTCAGCGGCCACCTGAAGGCCGACGTCTCCCGACCGGTCCTGGACCGCGCCCTGCAGTACTGGCGCAACATCGACAAGGAACTGGGCGACCGGATCGCCCACGACGTCAACGGAGGCTGAACTCTCCGGAACACACGACACTCTCCGGAACACACGACAAGGGCGCGAAGACCGGCCGTACCGGTCTTCGCGCCCTTGTCGGTCACTGCGCGGTCACTGCTCCGTCACTGCTGGTTGTCCGGGTTGAACGGGTCCTCTGGTGTGATCTCGTCGGTCGGGGTCCCGGTCGGAGTGGTCGGGGCCGTCGTCGTCGGGGTGGTCGGGGGCTCGGACGTCGGGGTCGGCGGCGCGCTGGTGGTGGGCGGCTCGCTCGTCGGTGGCTCGGTGGTCGGCGTCTGCGACGGCGTCTCGCTCGGCGTGTCGCTGATCGTCGGCGTGGTGGTGGGCGCCATCGCCGCGCCCTGGGTGGTGTCCAGGTCGAAGGTGGTGACGCTGCCCATCGCGTTGAAGGTGTACGCCGCCCATATCTGGGCCGGGAAGCCGCCGCCGTTGACACGGCCGCCGCCCGCGGCGCCCTTCAGGGAGACCTGCGTACCCTGCTTGACCACCTTGCCGGCGCTGTCCTTGCGGTCCTTGGGAACCTCTCCGAACAGACCGACCGAGGTGACCAGGTTCGGTGTGTACCCGGTGAACCAGGCCGACTTGTTGTTGTCGGACGTACCCGTCTTGCCCGCGACCTGCTGGTCGTTGCGGTCGACCGCCTGGGCCACCGAGACCTGGGCCGTACCGTCGTTGACCACGCCGGTGAGCACCGAGGTGACCGTGTCGGCCGCCTGGGAGCTGATGACCGAGTCGCCGATCGGGTTCGGGAAGTCGACCGGGCGGTCCTTGTGCTCGGCCGAGGCGACGATGGCCGGGGTGACCTTCCGGCCGTGGTTGTCGAGGGTCGCGTAGATGCCGGCCATCTCCAGCGGGCTCGCGCCCATGGTGCCGAGGGTCTGCGCGGGCACCGCCTGCACGCCCTTGGTGTCCATGCCGAGCTTGCCGGCGACCTTGAGGACCTCGTCCATGCCGACGTCGACGCCCATCTGCGCGAAGACGGAGTTGATGGACTTGTTCATCGCGGTCTGGACGGTGACGTCGCCGTAGTCCTGGTCGTCCTCGTTGGGCGGCGCGAAGCCGATGCTGCTGCCCTTGACGGAGCGACCGCTGGTGCCGTCGTAGACCGTGTCCGCCGTGATGTCCTGGCCGTCCTGCGTCTTGGCCTGCTCGTCCAGAGCCGCCGCGAAGATCAGCGGCTTGAAGGTGGAGGCGGGCTGGTAGTCGCGACGGGTCGCGTTGTTCACGTAGTGCTTGAAGTAGTCCTCGCCGCCGTACATCGCCACGACCTTGCCGGTCTTGGGGTCGACGGACGCGGCACCGGCCTCGACATCACCGTCGACCTTGCGCTTCTTGGCGTCCAGCTTGCCGGTGAGCTTCGTCTTGACGGCGACTTCCAGCTGCGTCTGCTTCTTCTTGTCGATGTTGAGCGTGATCGTCCAGCCACCCGCGTCGACCAGCGCCTTGGCGTCTTCGTAGTTGGCGGCGGACCCCTGGGCCACGAGCCGGTTGGCCAGCGCACTGTTGGCCGCGTCCACCAGGTAACCGGTCTGGCCCTCCATGCCGGGCACGCCCTTGGGGTCCTGCGGGACCGGGAACTTCATGGTCGCGCGCTGGGCGGCGGGCAGCCAGCCCTCCTCGACCATGTTGTTGAGGGTGTAGTTCCAGCGGGCCGTGACCAGCCGCTTGCCGGTGTCCGTGGCGGCACCCCAGTCGTACTGGCTCGGGGCCTGGAGCAGCGAGGCGAGGTACGCGCCCTGCTCGACGGAGAGCTCGCTCGCGTCCTTGCCGTAGTACGCCTGGGCCGCCGCCTGGATGCCGTAG
The DNA here is from genome assembly GCF_001514115.1 of Streptomyces olivochromogenes. Taxonomy (GTDB): domain Bacteria; phylum Actinomycetota; class Actinomycetes; order Streptomycetales; family Streptomycetaceae; genus Streptomyces; species Streptomyces olivochromogenes. The sequence continues at coordinate 163,722 of NZ_KQ948455.1, read as the reverse complement.
GAGTTGCGGCCGTAGTAGCTGGTGTTGATGTAGCCCGCGAGGATGTCGTCCTTGGACTGCTGACGGTCCAGCTTCAGCGAGATGACCAGTTCCTTCAGCTTGCGCGTGACGGTCTGGTCCTGGGTCAGGTAGTAGTTCTTGACGTACTGCTGGGTGATCGTCGAACCACCCTGCTTGCCCTTGCCGGACAGGGTGTTGATCAGACCGCGGGCCGTGCCCTTGAGGTCGACGCCGGCGTCCTTGTAGAAGGACTTGTTCTCCGCGGCGACGAAGGTCTTCTGGACGGCCTTGGGCACCTTGTCCAGGCCGACGATCTCGCGGTTGACCTTGCCGGTTCGGGCGAGCGTGCTGCCGTCGCTGTACTTGTAGATGTTGCTCTGCTGCGTGGCGGCCGCGTTGCCCTGGGGTATGGACACCACCATGTAGAGCACGACGAAGGCACCCATGCCGAGCAGACAGAAGCCCAGGAAGGTGCCGATGATCGTCTTCCAGTTCACGAACCGGCGTATGCCGGTGCGGCGGGGCTTTCCTCCGGACGAGGGCATGGCCGCCGCGCGGCGGCCACCGTGCTGCCGCGCTCGTCTCTCTTCCGCTCGTCCCATGGCTGCGTCCGCTCCGCTCGCTCTCGTGTCGCGCTCTCTTGTACGCGTGTCCTGCCGCGTTCACTCACGCGCTCGGGTGTCGCGTTCGTGTTCGCGCGTCACACAGGTTCGCCGCTGAGGTCAGCTCAGCAAACTAACACCACGCGCTATGACAAAGGGCTGTCGATCCGGTCTTTTGCGGACGTGACAATCAGCACGTACCACCCAGGACAACGCATCCGCCCCATCTCAATCGACGTGCGGGAGGGGTGGAAGGTTGTCGTGCCGGGTAAAGTGATATCACTTAGATAGACCTGGATGGCCACGACAACGGGGGGCACCAATGCCGGAACACGACTCGATTCCCAACGGCTCGATTCCCAACGGCTCGACTACCGGCGAATCGACTGCGAGCGGCTCCTCGGCTCTCGCGGATGTGCCGCGGATGCCCGATCCGCGGGTACGGGAGTTCGCCGCGCACAGCATCGGCGGCGGGCTCGCGCTGCTGTTCGGGCTGGTCGGACTGCTGCTCGGCGCCGGCGCGATCGCGGCCGCCACGACGGTCGACGCCGGCGGGGCCAAGGCCGCGCTGATCGTCCCCGGCATCCTGATCGGCCTCGCCGCGTTCATCGCGATGTGCGGGCTGAACACGGTGGCGCCCGGTGAGGCGCGGGTCGTCCAGCTCTTCGGGCGGTACCGAGGGACGATCCGCCGGGACGGGCTGCGCTGGGTGAACCCCTTCACCTCCCGCACCAAGATCTCGACCCGGGTGCGCAACCACGAGACCGCCGTCCTCAAGGTCAACGACGCCTACGGCAACCCGATAGAGCTCGCCGCGGTCGTCGTCTGGAGGGTCAAGGACACCGCGCAGGCCATGTTCGAGGTCGACGACTTCCTGGAGTTCGTCGCCACACAGACCGAGGCTGCCGTACGGCACATCGCGATCGAGTACCCCTACGACGCCCACGAAGCGGACGGTCTCTCGCTGCGCGGCAACGCCGAGGAGATCACCGAGAAGCTCGCCGTCGAACTGCACGCGCGCGTGGAGGCGGCCGGGGTCTCGATCATCGAGTCGCGCTTCACGCATCTCGCGTACGCTCCCGAGATCGCCTCCGCGATGCTCCAGCGCCAGCAGGCCGGGGCGGTGGTCGCGGCGCGGCGGGAGATCGTGGACGGGGCGGTCGGGATGGTCGAGGCCGCGCTCGCCCGGATCGCCGAGCGGGACATGGTGGAGCTGGACCCCGAGCGGAAGGCGGCGATGGTGTCGAACCTGTTGGTGGTGTTGTGCGGTGACCGGGCTCCGCAGCCCGTCCTGAACACGGGCTCCCTCTACCAGTGACGGATCCCTCCGGGGGGTCGGTCCCCGAGCGTCGGCCACAGCCGCGGCCTCAGCCTCAGCAGCGCAAGCAGGTTCTGCTGCGGCTGGATCCGCTCGTCCATGAAGCGCTGGCCCGGTGGGCGACGGATGAGCTGCGCTCGGCCAACGCGCAGATCGAGTATCTGTTGCGGCGGGCGCTGGCGGAGGCGGGGCGGTTGCCGGGTGGGGCGGGGCCGATTCCTCGACGGGGGCGACCGTCCGCTTCCGCGCCGGACGCGGAGGAGTAGGCACAGCCGGGTTCCTCTCCCCACCGCGCCCGCCTGCCTGCTGCCTGCGGGTGAGTGGGGGCTTGTCGCACAGTTCCCCGCGCCCCTGAAGGCCGGGGGCCGTTCGTCGGCTGCGGGTCGGTGGGGGCTTGGCGCGCAGTTCCCCGCGCCCCTCAAAGCCGACGGTCGCTCCTCGGCTGCGGGTCGGTGGGGGCTTGGCGCGCAGTTCCCCGCGCCCCTCAAAGCCGACGGTCGTGCGGCGTTCCAGGGCGAGGTCGATGACCCACCCGCCCCGGCCCGCACCTTCAGCCCGTCCGGCGTTTGAGGACGAGGCCGTTCAGGCCGATGCGGGGGTCTGGGGGCGGCAGCCCCCAGGGATGGGACGGGTAGGGGCGGCGGGGGCGAGGAATCGCGGTGACGGAACCGTGACAATCGAGTGTGACCTGCGCGGACGTGGGGTCGACCATGATCTATTCGCGGTGTGTATACGTGCGGTGTATACGCCGTGTGTAGAGTGCTCGGCATGTCCATCGGTCACACCCTCCTAGGACTCCTGGAGTCCGGGCCCCGCCACGGTTACGACCTGAAGCGGGCCTTCGACGAGAAGTTCGGTCACGACCGGCCGCTGCACTACGGCCAGGTCTACTCGACGATGTCGCGGCTGCTCAAGCACGGACTCGTCGAGGTCGACGGGATAGAGGCGGGCGGCGGCCCGGAGCGGAAGCGGTACGCGATCACCGACGCCGGGATCACCGACGTACAGCAGTGGCTCGCGACACCCGAGAAGCCCGAGCCGTATCTGCAGTCGACCCTCTACACGAAGGTCGTCCTCGCACTGCTCACGCACCGGGACGCGTCCGAGATCCTCGACACGCAGCGGTCCGAGCACCTGCGAATGATGCGCATCCTGACGGACCGCAAGCGCAAGGGCGACCTCGCCGACCAGCTGATCTGCGACCACGCCCTCTTCCATCTGGAGGCCGACCTGCGGTGGCTGGAGCTCACCGCCGCGCGCCTCGAAAAACTCGCCGAGGCGGTAACCCGATGACCCCCGCAGGCTCCCTGCTCACGGCCCACGACCTGCGCAAGGCGTACGGCCCCACCAACGCCCTCGACGGCGCCGAGTTCTCCATCCACCCGGGCGAGGTCGTCGCCGTGATGGGCCCCTCCGGCTCCGGCAAGTCGACCCTCCTGCACTGCCTGGCCGGCATCGTGACACCGGACTCCGGGTCCATCGTCTACAACGGCCAGGAGATGGCGACCATGAACGACGCCCAGCGCAGCGCGCTGCGGCGCAGCGAGTTCGGGTTCGTGTTCCAGTTCGGGCAGCTCGTTCCCGAACTGACCTGCGTCGAGAACGTCGCCCTCCCGCTGCGGCTCAACGGCACCGGGCGCAAGGAGGCCGAGCGAACCGCCCTGTCCTGGATGGAACGGCTGGAGGTCGACGACCTCAGGAGCAAGCGGCCGGGCGAGATATCCGGCGGCCAGGGACAGCGGGTCGCCGTGGCCCGGGCACTGGTCACCAGCCCGCGCGTACTCTTCGCGGACGAGCCCACCGGAGCACTCGACTCCTTCAACGGCGAACGCGTGATGGATCTGCTCACCGAGGCGGCCCGCTCGACCAACGCCGCCGTCGTCCTCGTCACGCACGAGGCACGGGTGGCCGCCTACTCGGACCGCGAGATCGTCGTACGCGACGGAAAGTCCCGCGACATGGAGCGGATCGTATGAGCGCCGTTCCCAGCGTCCGGCAGTGGTCCAGAGACCTGGCCATGGGCGCCAAGTTCGCCTTCACCGGCGGACGCGAGGGCTGGATGCGTGCGGTCCTCACGGCCGTCGGGGTCGGGCTCGGCGTCGCGCTGCTGCTGCTCACCACGGCGCTGCCGAGTGCGCTCCAGGCCCGCAGCGACCGCGAGAAGGCCCGTACGGACATCACGTTCACCGATGTGGGCATACCCAAGGCGTCCGATCGGACCCTTCTCGTCGCGGCCGTCGACGACACCTACCGCGACAAGGACATCCGCGGACGCGAGGTGCAACCCGAGGGGGCCCGGGCGCCGCTGCCGCCGGGGGTGAAGAAGATCCCGGCGCCGGGCGAGATGGTGGTCTCCCCCGCGCTGGCGGACCTGCTGAAGTCCGGCAGCGGGAAACTGCTGCGCGAGCGGCTGCCCTACCGCACCATCGGCACCATCGGGGAGCCCGGTCTCGTCGGCGCGAACGAACTCAGCTTCTACGCGGGCGCCGACAACCTCGCCCCGAGGATCGACGGCTCCAGAGTGACCCGTATCGACCACTTCGGGGAGCCCCTCGGACCGCCCGACAAACTGGACCCGGTACTCCTCCTCCTGATCATCGTCGTCTTCGTGGTGCTGCTGCTGCCGGTCGGTGTCTTCATCGCCGCGGCCGTGCGCTTCGGCGGCGAGCGGCGCGACCGGCGGCTCGCCGCACTGCGCCTGGTCGGCTCCGACAGCCGGATGACCCGGCGGATCGCCGCGGGCGAGGCCCTCTCGGGCTCCGTCCTCGGGCTCGCCTTCGGCACGGTCTTCTTCCTGCTGGCCCGTCAACTGGCGGGATCCGTCGAGATCTTCGGCAAGAGCGTGTTCCCGAGCTATCTGAACCCCACGCCCGCGCTGGCCGCCCTGGTCGCCGTCGCGGTGCCCGCGGCCGCGGTCCTCGTCACCCTGCTCGCACTGCGCGGGGTCGTCATCGAGCCGCTCGGAGTGGTCCGTGCGGCCAAGCCCGCGCGGCGCCGGCTGTGGTGGCGACTGCTGCTGCCGATCGGCGGACTCGCGATGCTCTACCCGATGATCGGCAAGGGCAACACCAGCGGAAACTTCAACCAGTACCTGGTGATCGGCGGTGTCCTGCTGCTCCTGATCGGCGTCACGGCGCTGCTGCCCTGGATCGTCGAAACGGTCGTCGCCCGGCTCGGATCCGGCTCGGTGTCCTGGCAACTCGCCATCCGCAGACTCCAGTTGAGCAGCGGAACGGCGGCCCGCATGGTCAACGGCATCGCGGTCGCGGTGGCCGGCGCCATCGCCCTGCAAATGCTGTTCGCCGGGGTCGAGGGCGACTACACCAAGGACACGTCGAACGACCTCCAGCGGGCACAGATGCAGATCCGCCTCCCGTACGACGTCCCGCTCGACCAGGCCCGCGAGCAGTTCGCGCGGACCAAGGGCGTACGACAGGTCACCGCGATCGGCTCCGGTTCACTGGGCGACCGGAAGCGGGACCCCAACACGTCCACGAGCGTGACCGTCGGCAACTGCGCGTCGCTGCGCGAGGTGGCCACGCTGCCGACGTGCCGCGACGGCGACGTCTTCCTCGTCAAGGGCCCCGACAGCGACCTGGACGCGGCGAAGCTCGGCAAGCCCGGCCGAACCCTCTACATCGACCCCTCCTACGCCGAGAGCTTCAGGGGCAGGCAGGCCGCGTGGACCGTGCCGCAGGGCATCAAGGCAGCCCGGATCCGCACGGATGCGACGAACGGTCTGACCGGCGGCATCCTGCTCACCCCGAGCGCACTGCCTGCCGGGGCCGCACAGGCGATCGAGGGCAACGCCTACCTGCGGATCGACCAGTCGACACCGGACGTCTACGACCTCGTTCGCAACAGCACGGCGAAGCTCAGCCCGCTGGCCCACGCCTGGACCTGGGCGTCGACCGAGCAGGACAACCGCTACACCTCCATCCGCACCGGCCTGTCCGTCGGCGCGGCCTGCGTCCTGTTCCTGATCGGCGCGAGCCTGCTGGTCTCCCAGCTGGAACAGCTGCGCGAGCGAAAGAAACTGCTCTCCGTCCTGGTCGCCTTCGGCACTCGACGCCGCACGCTGAGCCTGTCGGTGCTCTGGCAGACCGCGATCCCGATCGCGCTGGGTCTGTTGCTCGCCTCCGTGGTCGGCGTGACCCTGGGCGTGGTCCTGCAGAAGATGACGAGCGTCTCGGTGCGCGTCGACTGGCCGAGCCTGCTGTCGATGACCGGCATCGGCGCGGGAGTCGTCCTGCTGGTGACCGCACTCAGCCTGCCACCGCTGCTGCGCCTGATGCGGCCGGACGGACTGCGCACCGAGTGACGGGCCCGTGGGCCGGGGCGCTCAGGCGTCCCGGTCCCACACCCGTACCGGCAGTGGCCGCAGCGCTTCCCGGAGCGCTGCGGCCAGTTCTTCGTACTCGCCGCCGCGCGCGGCCCCGGCGCGCATCGCCAGCGCGATCCGCCGGGTCGGCGCCGGGTCCGCGAAGTAGCCGGTGAGGAGCTGGTTGCTGCGGGTCGTCTCGACCTTGACGGCGGTGCGCGGCAGCAGGGTGCAGCCGAGGCCGCCGGCGACGAGCTGGACCAGGGTGGACAGGCCCGCAGCCGTGGTGGTGACCGGCGCGTCCTCCCGGCCGGCCTCGCGGCAGATGTCGAGGGCCTGGTCGCGCAGACAGTGCCCCTCGTCGAGCAGGAGCAGGTTGAGCTCGCGCAGGGCTTCGCGGGGGATTCCCTCCCGGCCGCCGAGCGCGTGGTCGAGCGGGGTGACGAGCACGAAGTCCTCGTCGAACAGCGGGAGTTCGGTCATGCCGGGCACACCGAGGGGGACGGCGAGCAGCAGCAGGTCGAGACGGCCGGAGGTCAGCCCGTCGAGGAGGTTGGCGGTCTGCTCCTCGTGGACCTGGAGGTCGAGGTCCGGGTAGCGGTCGTGGACCAGGTTGAGGACGGTGGGCAGGAGGTAGGGCGCGACGGTGGGGATGACGCCGAGGCGCAGGGCCCCGGTGAACGGCGCCCGTACCGCCTCCGCCTCCTCCATGAGCGCGCCGACCTCGTCCAGTACCGCCTTCGCGCGTACGGCGAGACGCTCGCCGGCGGGTGAGAGCAGCACCTTGCGGGTCGTACGCTCCAGGAGGGTCACGCCGAGTGTCTCCTCCAGGACGGATACCGCGCCCGACAGCGCGGGCTGGCTCATGCCGATCGCGGCGGCCGCGTCACGGAAGTGCAGGTGTTCGGCCACGGCGGCGAAGGCGCGCAGCTGGGCGAGGCTCGGCTGACGGCGCCCGTTCCCCTTGGGACTCATGGCTCCCTTGCCGCTCATGGGGCCCTTGCCGCTCATGGGGCCCTTGCCGCTCATGGGGCCCTTGCCGCTCATGGGGCCCTTGGAGCTTGCGTTGCCCATCGGGCTGGCCATGGCCGTACCTCTTACTCATAGTCACTGATAGTTTCAGTCGATCAACACGACCGAGTGTAGCTATTTCCGTAATCAATGCAGCGTGTGCCAACATCAAGTTCGACCAACCCCCGGGAAACGCCCCCAAAAAGGGCTTTTCCTCGCTGCAAGGAGAGCGCGTGCTCACTGTCGGTGACAAGTTCCCCGAGTTCGATCTGACCGCCTGTGTCTCGCTGGAGAAGGGCGAGGAGTTCCAGCAGATCAACCACAAGACCTACGAGGGTCAGTGGAAGGTGATCTTCGCATGGCCCAAGGACTTCACCTTCGTGTGCCCGACCGAGATCGCGGCCTTCGGCAAGCTGAACGACGAGTTCGCCGACCGTGACGCTCAGGTGCTCGGCTTCTCCGGCGACTCCGAGTTCGTGCACCACGCCTGGCGCAAGGACCACGACGACCTGCGTGACCTGCCCTTCCCGATGATGGCCGACTCGAAGCACGAGCTCATGCGGGACCTCGGCATCGAGGGCGAGGACGGCTTCGCCAAGCGTGCGGTGTTCATCGTCGACCAGAACAACGAGATCCAGTTCTCCATGGTGACCGCCGGTTCCGTCGGCCGTAACCCCAAGGAGGTCCTCCGGGTCCTCGACGCGCTCCAGACGGACGAGCTCTGCCCGTGCAACTGGACCAAGGGCGAGAACACCCTCGACCCGGTGGCGCTCCTGGCGGGTGAGTAACCCTCCATGTCCCTCGACGAACTGAAGTCCGCCCTGCCGGACTACGCGAAGGACCTGCGTCTCAACCTCGGCTCGGTCATCGGCAACTCGGACCTTCCGCAGCAGCAGCTGTGGGGGACGGTGCTGGCGTGCGCGATCGCGGCGCGGTCGCCGCGGGTGCTGCGGGAGCTGGAGCCGGAGGCGAAGGCTCAGCTGTCGCCGGAGGCGTACACCGCCGCCAAGTCGGCTGCCGCGATCATGGCGATGAACAACGTCTTCTACCGCACGCGGCACCTGCTGTCGGACCCCGAGTACGGGACCCTGCGGGCCGGTCTGCGGATGAACGTCATCGGCAACCCCGGTGTCGAGAAGGTCGACTTCGAGCTGTGGTCGCTGGCGGTGTCCGCGGTGAACGGCTGCGGGCAGTGTCTTGACTCCCATGAGCAGGTGCTCCGCAAGGCGGGCGTCGACCGGGAGACGATCCAGGAGGCGTTCAAGATCGCTTCCGTGATCCAGGCGGTCGCCACGACCCTGGACGCCGAAGCCGTTCTCGCGGAGTAACCTCCGCCTCTTCTCTCAGGCCCCGTTCACCCTGGCCGGGTGGGCGGGGCCTCGGCCTACCCCCGGGGGCTCCGCCCCCAGACCCCGGGTGGGTTCTTCGGCTGCGGGTGGGTGGGGGCTTGGCGCGCAGTTCCCCGCGCCCCTGGGGCACGGGGCTGCGCCCCGGCGCCCCAGGCCTTTAGGGGCGCGGGGAACTGCGCGATCAACCCCCACCGGCCCGCGGACAAACGAATCCGGGTGGGCGGGGATACGGGGCGGAGCCCCGTCTCAGGGGCGCGGGGAACTGCGCGGCCGACCCCCACCCGCCCGCGGACAAAGGCCCCGTCCGAGGTGGGGTGGAATCGTCACGGAGATGGGGGGCGCACCGGCGCCACATCCATCGCTGTGGCGCCCCGCGGCTCCGGCGCGTGGCGGAGTCCCGGCTCGCGGGAGTGCGAACGCAGGTATCCCACCACCGTGTTGGTGACCGCCACCAGCGGCACCGCCACCACGGCCCCGCCGATCCCGGCGACCAGCCCACCCGCCGCGACGGACAGCACCACCGCCAGCGGATGCACCCGCACGGCCCGCCCCAGAATGAACGGCTGGAGGATGTGGCCCTCGATCTGCTGGACCGCGAGCACGACGAGCAGCGTCATCAGCGCGGTGAACACACCCTGCGTCACCACCGCGACCACCACCGCCAACGCCCCCGACACCACCGCGCCCACCAGCGGAATGAACGCGAAGAGGAAGATGAAGACGGCGAGGGGAACAGCCATGGGGACGTTCAGGAAGTAGATGCCGAGGCCGATGAAGATCGCGTCGATCAGAGCCACTATCACCGTGCCGCGCACATAGGCCGTCAGGGTCCGCCACGCGCGGGGCCCCGCCCCGGCCACCCCCGGCCGCGCCGCCGCCGGCACCAGCTTCAGCGTCCACTCCCAGATCCGCTTGCCGTCGTAGAGAAGGAAGAGCGTCGAGAACATCGTCAGGAGGATGCCGGTCAGGGCTTCCACTATGACCGTCACGCCCTCCAGCCCCGCCGACGTGATCTGGTCCGTGTTCGCACCGATCGCCTCCCGCAGGTTCTTGGCGATCTCGTTGATCTGCTTGTCCGTCACATGGAACGGGCTGTTGAGGAGCCACTTGCGCAACTCGTCGATGCCGTCCTGGATCTGGTTCGAGAGGTTGTCGATGTTCTCCTGGACCTGCCAGACCACGAACCATCCGACCAGCCCCATGATGACGAAGCCGAGGATCGCGGTGAGCGCGGTGGCGAGGCCCCTGGGGAATCCCACTCTCTTCAGGCGCGCCACGGTGGGCTGAAGGAGCGCGGTGATGAGCAGCGCGGCGACGAAGGCCAGTACGACCAGTTGTACGGCGCTGATCACCCGCATCAACACCCAGAGGGTGCCCGCGAGAACGAGCAGCCGCCAGCCGGCCTCGGCCGCGACCCGTACGCCCCACGGCACGGCCAGGACGGGATCGGGCCGGGTGTCCGTCTCCGGCCCACGGGTGTAGTGGGGGACGGAGGCCGGAGCGGGGGTGGAAACGGCGGAGGGCTCCGAGTCGGAATCGGATCCGGGTCCACGTTCGGATCCGGGTTCACGTTCGGGGGTGGGTTCGGGAACGGCGTCGGCAGGGGGTGCGGAAGGCTTCGCGTCCGCCCCTACCGTCGTCGTCGAGCCACGCGGCGACCGGTCGTCGCTCTCGTCGATCAGGTCGAGTGAGCCCCCCGACTCCTTCTCCACCTCGGCGCGGCGCTCGTCCAGCCGCGCGCCCAGCTCGGTCAGCCCGGCGCCGAGCCGGCCGAGCAACCCTGGCACTCTCGACATGATCCGTCCTTTTCCCCCGCTTCTCCCCACCACTCCCCCCTGGAGTCGTCGGTTCCGACCGTACATGGCCGAAGCCCCTCACCCTAGGACGGGGAGGGGCTTCGAAAGGTTGAGCGGCCGGAGGTGACGACGGCTCAGTAGTTGCCGTGAGCCTGCCAGTACGACCAGGCGCCGCAGGGGCTGCCGTAGCGGTCGTTCATGTAGTTGAGGCCCCACTTGATCTGCGTGGCCGGGTTGGTCTGCCAGTCGGCGCCGACGGACGCCATCTTGTTGCCGGGCAGCGACTGCACGAGACCGTAGGCGCCGGAAGAGGGGTTCTGCGCCCTGTAGTTCCAGGTGGACTCGTGGTCCACGATGTTGCTGAAGCACTGGAACTGACCGCTGGGGATGATCTGGCGCGCGATGGCCTGGACCTCGGCGACGGTGTAGGAGGACTGCGGGGCCAGGCTGACAGCGGCAGCGGCACGCGTCTCGGAGCGGCTGGCCGCTTCCGCGGCTTCCTTGCGCTTCTTGGCGTCCGCCGCGGCCTTCTGCTTCGCGACCGCGTCCTTGGCCGCCTGCTTGCGGGCAGCCTCCTCCGCGTCCTTCTTGGCGCTCGCGTCCGCGGCGATGGCCTGTGCGTCGGCCTGCTGCGTCAGGGACGCGGTCTGCACCTGGGCCTGCTGGCCCGCAGGTATGTCCGCGAGGAGAGTCGAGTCACTCGCCGTCGCCTCAGCGTCGATAGACGGCTGGCCAGTGCTGCCTGAGGCAACACCACTCACGGCGCCGACAGCGGTGACCGCGGTGGCCGAGGCCACTGCGAGTCCCCGGACCGAAATCCGGCTCACACGGTTTCCTTCCAGCATCGCCCGTTTAGGTGACCCGCGCGGACGCAATCGTGCCCCTGAACGCTGGCCTCCCAACTGCGGGGTCACGGGAGGCACGGGCCCGGTGGGCAACTCCCTTGACGGAAGTGCCGCGTGGTGCGCGGGCGGCATACGACGACTCTATGGAGTTCTGGTGTTCCTGAGGTGCGGTACCGCTGGGGGTACACGTGTGTCGTATGCGGGGCCTGACAGGAATGAGACTCTGCCGTAACCCGACACCGCGAGGCAATTCCCAGTTGCGTGTGAAAGCTCACACCCCGTTTGCCCCAGGAGTTTTACGGAAACAAGCGCGCACGATGACGCCGCCCGGCTAGGCTCTTCGCCTTCTGCCGGGCGGCGTCAACTACCGTGCATCCACCACGTTTTGACCAACCGGGTCAAGTGGTGCCAGATGGGTCCAGGTGACTCCAGAAGGAGTCAGACAGAGCCAGATGGAACCAGCTGGGTCAGATCTGTCCGTCCTCCAGCATTTCGGTCACAAGTGCCGCGATCTGGGACCTCTCGGAGCGGTTCAGCGTCACGTGCGCGAAGAGCGGATGGCCCTTCAGCTTCTCCACGACGGCGACCACACCGTCGTAGCGGCCGACGCGCAGATTGTCCCGCTGTGCCACGTCATGGGTGAGAACCACCCGCGAGTTGGCGCCGATGCGGGACAGAACGGTCAGCAGCACGTTCCGTTCCAGAGACTGGGCCTCGTCCACGATCACGAAGGCGTCGTGCAGAGAGCGCCCCCGGATGTGGGTGAGCGGCAGGACCTCCAGCATGCCGCGCGCGGTGACCTCCTCGATGACCTCGCGCGAGGTGACCGCCGACAGCGTGTCGAAGACCGCCTGCGCCCAGGGGCTCATCTTCTCGGACTCGGAGCCGGGCAGATAGCCGAGCTCCTGCCCGCCCACCGCGTACAGCGGCCGGAAGACCATCACCTTCTGGTGCTGGCGCCGCTCGAGCACGGCCTCCAGACCCGCGCAGAGCGCGAGCGCGGACTTGCCGGTGCCGGCCCGGCCGCCCATCGACACGATCCCGATGTCCGGATCGAGCAGCAGATCGAGCGCGATGCGCTGCTCGGCGCTGCGGCCCTTGATGCCGAAGGCCTCCCGATCGCCGCGCACCAGCCGGACGTTGCCCTCGGAGGTGACACGGCCCAGGGCCTTGCCGCGCTCCGACTGGATCGTCAGACCGGTGTGCACCGGTAGGTCGGCCGCTTCGGGGACGTACGCGTGTCCCTCCTCGAAGAGGATGTCCACCTGCTCGCCGGACAGGGTCAGTTCGGACATTCCGGTCCAGCCGGAGGAGCCCGTGATGGCCAGTTCCGCGCGGTACTCCTCGGCGAGGAGACCGACGGACGAGGCCTTGATCCTGAGCGGCAGGTCCTTCGAGACGACGGTGACGTCGTACCCCTCGGCCTGCAGGTTGCGGGCGACCGCGAGGATGCGGGAGTCGTTGTCCCCCAGGCGGTACCCGCTGGGCAAGACGCTGGGGTCCGAGTGGTTGAGCTCGACGCGTACGGTCCCGCCGAGATCCCCGATCGGAATGGGGGAGTCGAGGCGGCCGTGCCGCACCCGGAATTCGTCGAGCAGGCGCAGGGCCTGCCGGGCGAAGTAGCCGAGTTCCGGATGGTGCCTCTTGGCCTCCAGTTCCGTCACCACGACGATCGGAAGCACGACCTCGTGCTCGTCGAAGCGGCTCAGGGCGTTCGGATCGGCCAGCAGGACGCTGGTGTCGAGAACATAGGTGCGCCGGTCGGGCTTGTGGCGCTTTGTGCTGGTCACCACGGAAGGACGTACCCCCTCGGATGAGGTCGGGGAGCGACGGAGAGGAGCTGGACCGGTCCTGGCCGCATTGCGCGGGCCGGAGACCGGCCCTCCGTCTCGTCCGTACTGACCGCACGGTCGGGCTGGTGCAAAGGGCCTCCCGGGCGGACGGCCCCGTGCCGTCCGCTGAGATACGACACCCGTGGTTCGGGCGTCGACCTGCATGGCTTATGCCCTCGAACATGCGCGGCCATGCAAGAGCATGTGACCACGCGTTCGTTAACTCCGGATGACGCGCACCCCTCGCACCCCCCTGGGTCAGCCTCCGTAGCGGCGGTGTCGCGCCGCGTAGTCGCGCAGGGCGCGCAGGAAGTCGACCTTGCGGAACGCCGGCCAGAAGACTTCGCAGAAGTAGTACTCCGAGTGGGCGGTCTGCCACAGCATGAATCCGGACAGCCGCTGCTCGCCGCTGGTACGGATCACCAGGTCGGGGTCGGGCTGGTCACTCGTATAGAGATGCTTGCCGATGAGGTCGATGTCCACCGACTCGGCGATGTCCTCGATCGAGGAGCCCTTGTCGGCGGCGTCGAGGAGCATCGAGCGCACGGCGTCGGCGATCTCCTGGCGGCCGCCGTAGCCGATGGCGACGTTGACCACTATCCCGTCGACGTGCGCGGTGGCCTCCTCGGCCTCCTTCAGCGCGGTCTGCATCTGGGAGGGCAGGATGTCCGGCGTGCCCACGTGGTGCACGCGCCAGCGGCCGTCGGCGGCGAGGGTGCGTACGACGCCCTCGATGATGCCGAGCAGGGGGACGAGCTCCTCCTCGGGGCGGTCGAAGTTGTCCGTCGACAGCAGCCAGAGGGTGACGACCTCGACGTCGGTCTCCGAGCACCAGCCGAGGAACTCCTCGATCTTGTCGGCACCCGCACGGTGCCCCTGGGCGGCCGTGCTTCCCGCCGCCTTCGCCCAGCGCCGGTTGCCGTCCATGATGACGCCGATGTGCTTGGGCACCTGGTCGTGGTCGAGGTGGCCCTCCACCCTGCGTGTGTAGAACCTGAGCAGCAGCCGGCGCAGGTTGTCCCGCAGGTTCACGTGTTGTCAGCCCCTCCGTGCGGATCGGACGGGCGCGGCAGAGCGGCCTCGCTCAGCGCAACCCCTGTCCATATGACGGTCCCCGGGGGCGAAGCCTACCCCCGCGAAACCAACGGCCCGGCAAGGGCCTGCCCTGTCGATCATGGTGGTGGAAAGCAGCGGCGCCTCGTCGGCACCGATGAACGGGGTGGGGGCGCTGTGTCACCAAGGCCGGTTGCCGGGGCCAGGGGGGCGCACGGGGGCGCAGGCCGAGGCGGCGGCGGGGCGGAGTGTGAGGGCACAAAAAACGGGCCGGTCCGTGGGGGGGAGACGGACCGGCCCGAGGGGGGGTTTCCACCATAACCCTTCGTAAGTGATGCTGCGTGCATCGGCGTGCCACAACTACTCTCCGAAACCGGACGACGACGCCACGGTGGCCCCGGAACCTCTCATTCAGGGCTTGACCATGGCCGAATCACAGCGGATTCAAAGGGAATAGAGAGGTAAACGGAGAGATCCAGAGGGTTTGCGACCAACTGGGTCTTCCCTGCCGACTCGCCCCCATGTACTCCGGGAGAGTGACGCGCGTCTGTGCCGCCCGCTTGACGGCGCCGCTAACTTCGCACCCATGGCCACACTCACCACGCCGGGGATTCCCACACCGGTGCCGCTGGAGGTCGCCGCGTCGGCCCGCGCCCGGCGCCGTGGACTGCTCGGGCGCGACGGGATCGAGGGGGCCCTGCTGCTCTCGCCGGCCGCCGCGGTGCACACCCTGGGGATGCGGTTCGCGATCGACGTCGCCTATTTGGACCGAAAATTCCGCGTCCTGGCGGTGCGGACGATGAAGCCGGGGCGCATGGGGCGCCCCCGTCCACGCTCCCGCCACATTCTGGAGGCGCAGGCCGGGGCGATGGAGCGATGGGGCGTACGGCGCGGGGGGCAGGTCACGGTGCACGACCGGTGATGTGGCGTCAGGCAGGGGCGCAGCACCGCGCAGCCCCCTCCACTGCGCGGTGCCACACGCGCAGCTTTGCTCACGCGAATTACCTTGGTCTGAACTTACGTGAGGCGAACAGCCCAGACGACCCGCCGCCGATAACGATGTGGAAACCCTGTGCAGAAGTCCGTCATACGGACGGACATCTCACCCATGGCAGGTCGCATCAGGGTGTTTTCGGTCAATCGGCTCCCAGGTGCTCCAGCGGACAGGTTCTGACCTCATTCCCGCCTACCTTCGCCGCATGACTCTGAAGATCACATGGAACGAGGCGAGCGCGCGCCGCATGGAGCGCCAGTGCCTGGCCGTTCCGGCGCGCGGCGGGACTCCGGTCGCCGACGTCGTCGGCGCGATGCTCGGCGCGCACGCACAAGTCCTGTCGGCGGCCGAGGTGTCCGTGGGCGTACGCGCCGACGGGGTCACGCGGGCAGACGTACGCGCCGCGCTCTGGGAGGACGGCTCGCTGGTGAAGACGTACGGCCCGCGCGGCACCGTACATCTGCTTCCCACCGCGGAACTCCCCCTCTGGACGGCCGCGTTGACGGCGATCCCGTCCGGCCGGAGCGCCTCCGCGCCCGCCGCCCGGCTCACCGAGGAGCAGGCGGACGAGGTCGTGGCGGCGATCGGGGACGCCCTGGACGGCGCGCGGCTGACCATAGACGAGTTGAGCGACGAGGTGGTGGCGCGCACCGGGTCCTGGGCCGGGGACCTGGTGATGCCCGCGTTCCAGGGCATGTGGCCGCGCTGGCGGCAGGTGATGCACCGGGCGGGTCAGCGCGGCGCGCTGTGCTTCGCCCCGAACCGGGGCCGCAAGGCGACGTACACCCGGCCCCCGCGCTTCGAGCCGCTCGCCGCCGAAGAGGGGCTCGCCCTGCTCGTAGGGCGCTATCTGCGCGCGTACGGACCGGCGACGCCGGGGCGGTTCGCCAAGTGGGCCGCGGCCCCGCGCGGTTGGGCCACGGAGCTCTTCGCCTCGCTGGCGGGTTCGGGGGTCATCGAGGAGGTCGACTTCGAGGGGCCTGCGTGGGTCGCGGCGGGCGACACGGAGTTTCCGGGGGAGGTGTGCGGGGTGCGGCTGCTTCCGTACTTCGACGCGTACGCCATCGCCGCGGGGCCCCGCGAGGTGCTCTTCCCCGGGCCGGCGTACGCGCGTGCTCTCGCGGGCGGTCAGGCCGGGAACTTCCCCGTGCTGCTGGTCGACGGTGTGGTGGCCGGGGTCTGGCACCAGCGGCGCCGGGGAGGGCGTACGACCGTCACCGTGGAGCCGTTGGAAGGGTTGACGGCCGAGCGGGAACGGGAGTTGGCGGTGCGGGTGGAACGGGTGGGTGAAATCCTGGAGGCGAGGGCGGAGTTGGTGGTGGGGACGGTGACGGCGGGCCCGCACGCCTGAGCCACCACTCCCCTACGGATGACGCGGCTTGCGCGCCTCGATCAGGAAGCGGGCGCTGTGGGCGACGAATGGGCCCTTCTCCTCGATCCGCTCGTGCAGGGCACGCAGCTCGGTCCGGTACCGGTCGACGGTGAAGCCGGGGACCATCCAGATCACCTTGCGCAGGAAGTGCACGACGGCACCGATGTCGTGGAACTCGACGCGCAGCCGCTCCGCGCGCAGGTCGACGACATCGAGCCCGGCGGCCTCGGCGGCGGCGCGGGCGCGATCCGGGTGCCGGCCGTTCCTGACGTCCTCCGGCAGCGGCCCGAGGAAGTACTCGACGAGTTCGAAGACGCTCGCGGGGCCGACCTGCTGGGAGAAGTACGTGCCGCCGGGGCGCAGGACGCGCGCGATCTCGGACCAGTGCGTCGTGACCGGGTGCCGGCTGGTGACCAGGTCGAAGGCGCCGTCCGCGAAGGGCAGCGGGGCGTCCTCCGGAGAGGCGACGACCACGGCGCCACGGGGGTGGAGCAGGGCGGTGGCCTTCGCGACGTTCGGGGGCCAGCCTTCGGTGGCGGCGGTGAGCGGGGGCAGCGTCGGCGCGGAGGCCAGCACCTCACCACCACCGGTCTGGACGTCCAGCGCGGCGGACGCGCGCGCCAGCCGCTCCCCCATCCCCCGCGCATACCCCCACGAGGGCCGCTCCTCGCTGGCACGCCCCTCGAACCAGGAAAAGTCCCAGCCCTCGACGGGCGCCGCCACACCCTCGTCCACGAGGGCTTCGAAGGTACGGGTGGTGGTCATGGGGGGATCTTCTCAAGGGGGTGGTGGGGAGGCGAGGTGTTTTTCTTCGGGCAACCGGGTTCACGGGCCGGGGGTCCAGGGTGCTCGTCGCCCGTGCCTTCACTCTCCAGGGAGTACGAGCAGGGTGTGGTCGTCTTCGCCGTGGTGGACGGTGCCTTGGGGTTGGAAGCCGTGGCGTTCCAGGAGGCGTAGGGACGCGGTGTTGCCCGTGAAGGGGTCGGCGTACAGGGGGCGGTTCCTCTCCAGCTCCAGGAAGCTGGTCAGAGCCCTGGTGCCGATCCCCCGGCCCCAGTAGGGGCGGCCGAACCAGTAGCCGATGAAGCGCCGCTCGCCCTCCCACCAGGCGACGAGGTTCCCGGCCGGCACACCGTCCACGGTGACCGTCTGCACGAGGACGGTGTCGTCGCCGAGGATCCTGGTCCTCCAGTGGGACATGAACGCCTCGCGCGTCCGGGGCTCGAACCTCGACCGCCGGGCCGCCTCGGGATCGAGCTCGTAGGCCAGGAACAGGTCGAGGTCGGTTTCGACCGTGTCCCTCAGTCGTACGTCGTCGTCGCTCATACCGACGAGTGTGGCAGCGGGCACTGACAACGACCGGCCTACGTGAAGAGCGGCCGTACTTCCTCCGCCGCGAACCGTACGAAGGCCTCGGGGTCCGGTTCGTCGGCGGTCGGCTGGAGGACCACGGTGTCGGCGCCGGCCTCCGCGAGGCGCTGTACGGCCTTGGCGACCGCGTCCGCGTCCCCGGCGACGCCGTGCTCCGGCAGCGGATCCTCACCGTTCGCCTCGATCTCGGCGCGCAGCCGCGCCGCCGCGTCCGGTCCGGTGGCCGCGTGGAGGTAGACGACCACCCGGTGGGGGTCGGTCCGGCCCGCCGACTCCCGCCCCTCGTCGATGAGTCGGCGCGCCCGTCGTACCCCTTCCGGCGCGGTGGCGGCGGTGAGGACGGTGCCGTCGGCGGCGGCCCCGGAGAGCCGGAGCGAACGCGGCCCGGTGGCGCCCGCGAGCACCTCCGGTGCCCCCGCCGGCGGCCAGTCGAGCGCGACGCCGTCCAGCTTCACGTACCGGCCGTCCGTGCTGACCCGCTCGCCCCGCAACAGCGCGCGCAGCGCGTCGAGGTGCTCGCGCAGCAGCGTCACGGGCGACTCCGCACGCGCCCCGACCTGCCCCATCCAGTCCTGTACGCCGTGGCCGACGCCCAGGATCGCGCGCCCCGGGAACATCCGGTGCAGCGTGGCGGCCTCCATCGCGGTGACGGCGACGTTGCGCAGCGGGACGGGCAGCAGGCCCACGCCGACCCGGACCCGTTCGGTCCAGGCGAGGGCGGCCGCCGCGGCCGAGATGCCCCCTTCGAGGAAGCAGTCCTCCCACAGCCACAGCTCCTCCAGGCCCGCGTCGTCCGCCGCGCGCGCGACGGCCCGAAGACGCTCGGGGGGCAGTTGGGGCCGGAACACAACGCCGAGAACAGTCATGGAGCCTTCCTACCGATGCCCCGGCACGCGGACAACACCTTTACGCCTCGGCGGAGGCGGGGGCGGGGGCGGTGCTGTCGCGTTCGTAGCGCAGGAGTACGACCCCGTTGCCGAAGATCCTCGACTCGGCGAGCCGGAGATCGGTCGGGGTGTGCGACTCCGGGAAGAGGGGTTTGCCGCGGCCGATCAGCACCGGATGGACGTACACCCGGAACTCGTCGACCAGGTCGTGCCGCAGGAACGCCGCCGCGAGGTCGGCGCCACCGAGGCCGAGGTCCCCGCCGGGCTGTTCCTTGAGCGCCCTGACCTCGTCCGGTACGACGTCCCGGACGATCGTGGTGTTCCAGTCGGCCCGCTCCAGCGTCCGCGAGTACACGTACTTGGGGATGTCCCGCCAGATCCCCGCGAACTCGACCACCTCGGCCGTACTGTCCGGATCCTGATCGGCCGTCGGCCAGAACCCGGCCATCAGCTCGTGCGTCACGCGGCCGTCCAGCAGGCCGCCGAACTTCCTGATCTCCTCGTTGAAGTGGCGGTGCAGCTCCGCGTCGACGCGATGCCAGTCGATCTCGCGGTTCGGTCCCTCGATGAATCCGTCCAGGGACACCGACATCATCAGGACGATTCTTCTCATGTCACCAGGTTCTCAGCTCTGGGCTCCCGAGGAGCTGCTGTTCGCGGAGTCGCGTGGGAACGTCACCTCCACCCGGCGGTTCTTCCGGCGACCCTCCTCCGAGGTGTTGTCCGCGATCGGGTAGTCCTCGCTGTAGCCGCGCACCTCGAAGGTGACGTCCGTCGAGCCGAGCGCCGCCGCCAGTTCGTCGTGGACGATCTCCGCGCGCTTCTTGGAGAGGACCAGGCCGTGGGCGTACGAGCCGAGGTTGTCGGTGAACCCGAACACCCTGACCGTCGTCGCTTTCTGGTTCTTGATCTCGTCCGCGATCGCCTGGATACGGGAACGGGCGTCGGGGTTCAGCTTCGAACTGTCCTTGGGGAACAGCACCTCGGCCTGCAACGCGAACGTCACGTCCGAGTTCGTGTCCTCCCGCCGCTCCTCACCCCCGAGGTCCTCGACGACCGACTTGATGTCCAACACCTTGGCCGGCGCGAGCGTGGCGCCGTCGGCGAGCTTCAGGCCGGGGCTGGTGGGGTCGACGGTGGGGGGTGGGGAGGTGGTCAGACTGCCCGGAGGTGCGCTGGGGTTCCCGTCGTCCGCGTACGCCTGGGTACCGCTGAGAGTCAGAGTGCTCAGGACGGCGAAGGTCGTGAACATGGTGGCCACGGTGCGGGAGGTCAGGGCCATGGGTCACTCGCCGTCGGAGAGTGTGAGGGTGGCCGGGGGCATGGTCGGTACCTGGAACTGCACGCTCGTCGTCCCGGCGGGCGGCGCCGGGAACTGGGCGAACCAGTCGACGGTGGCACCCTGGGAGACACCGCCCTGGAACTTCGTGCAGAGGCAGTGCCCTTCGGTGTCCCGGAGGATGAGGTACTTCTTCTTGCCCTTCTCGTCGACCAGACTGGCACCGGCCAGGGATCCGCCGTTGCTCTTCAGCTCGGTCTCGTCGCTGATCCATTCGGCGCCGATCCAGATGCCGGAGGTGCCGTTGGTGACCGTGCCGTTGACAGTGACGAACCCGCCCTGGTCGCGCTTGGCCGATGTGATCGTCAGCGTGAGGCCGTTGCTCTTCACTTCGGCGATCGCTTGATTCACGGCGGGTGAGCCGCTTTCCTTCGCCTTGCCGTCACCGCTGTTCCGGGTAGGGGATGAAGTCGACGCCTGGTTGCCGGACTTGGCGTCTCCGCCCCCTCCACAACCGGCCACCGTGAGGAACAACCCAGCCGTGATCGCCAGCGCGCTCAGCGCCCTGCGGCCCTTCATGGTGTGCCGGAGATCCATCGGTACGGCTTCCTCTCACTCGGCCAGATGCACAGAGAACAGCACGGACGGGTCCGGAAGGTCGACCGGATCGAACTTTCCGGGGTCGATGTTGACGATCTGTCCGTCGCAGTTCAGTTCGACGGGCTTCTTGGGATCCGCGGCCGGATCGAAGTCGCAGCGCGGCTGGATGACAGCGGTGGCATGGGCCGTCGCTTGCTTGTCCTCCGTGCCGGGAATGATCGACTTGCCAACCGTGTACTGGGTCTTGATTTCCACCCAGTAGCCCGGAAATCCGTTCACGGTCTTATCGGCAAACCCCCGCACCGTCGAGTCGTTCTCGGCGGCCAGCCGATCGGCCGCACCCGCGGCTCCGGTGCCCTTGAACAGGTTGCCCTTGAGCCAGTCCAGCCAGTGGTCATTTGTGCCCACGGCCCCCGCCAAGCCTGTCATCAGCTCGTCGCGGGAGTCCCGTGCGGCCGCCAACGCCGCAGCGTCCGCCGCGGATTGAGCTCCATTCCGGGCGGACGCTGCTTGGGCGAACACGAAGAAGGCGATCGCGGCGAAGAGCAGAATCCCCGTCATCCAGATGTAGATGGGGAGAGTCTGCCCTCGGTCGCTGTGCGGTGGGCCGCCGATCAAGCTCCGCCGATGACCCTGTTCACTGCGTTGCCGATCGCCTGCGAAATCTTTCCGTTCAGGCCGAGCTGATCGATGAGGGTGTAGATCCCCGCGATCAGAATCATCAGGCCCGCGTACTCCACAAACCCGGCCCCGGCATCCCGCCCGCGTCCGCGCATCCGGGTGGAAACCGTCTCCGTCCAGTCCTGCAGAGCGCGCTCCACCCGGACCCCCACCCTCAGCGTCCAGTCCCTCGTCACCATGGCCCCTGTCCTCCCACCCGACGCCACCACTACCGACCCGAGCACCGTACGTGAGACCGCGCCTACTCCGGGTGGGCCCAGGGGCCCAACTTCCCGTTGGTGGAGTCATCGGCTCCACCCCTCACGTGCCGTGCCCAGCCAGTGGGCGATCGCTTCGCTGCGCGAGGAACTGTGCAGCTTTGCGAAGATGCGGTTGATGTGGTTCTTGACGGTCTTCTCGCTGATGAAGCAGGCGGCGGCGATCTGCTGATTGCTCATGCCGGACGCGATGAGATCCATGACCTCCACCTCCCGTGAACTCAGGCCGAAGTTGAGCCGGTTGGGCACGCGGCGGTGGAGCCTCGCCGCGAAGCCGGACCGGGCCTTCGACGACTGTGCCACAAGCGGTTGCAGATGCGAAGAGGAATCGTTCGGTTCGTACGAAACACCGAGTGAATCCGGGACAGTCGCCCTCGCGTCCCGTACCTCCCGTACGGCGGAGATCAGTTCGGCGGCCGTGAACTCGCCGTGGACGAGATAGCCGACCGCGCCCCGCCGCAACGCCTCGGCCACGACCTCGGGTTCGCGGCTGTAGGTCAGCATCATCACGGGGGCGAGCAGGGAGAGGGCGGGAAGGGCCGTCAGGCCGTCCGTGCCGGGCATGCGGACGTCGAGGAGGACGACGTCCGGGCGCAGTCGGGTGGCGGCCGCGATGGCCTCCTCCCCGTCGGCCGCCTGCGCGACGACCTCGAGGTCCGGGTGGCCGTCGAGCAGCGCGGCCAGGCCGGCCCGGACGACCGGGTTGTCGTCGGCCACGAGTACATGGAGGTTCGGGCCGGGAAGTGCCTGGTCAGGCATGTGCGGCCTCCTCTTGGGGGGTGGGGGGACGGTGGGGGACGGCGGAGGATCGCGGGAGGGTCAGGTGGATCTCCGCGCCTCCTTGCGGGGAACGGTTCAGGTCGATACGGCCGCCCAGCGACGCGGCTCGCTCCGCCATGCCGAGCAGACCGAAGTGGCCGGATCTGGTCAGGTCGTCGAGGGTCAGGTCGTCGAGGGCGACGGGTGGGGGCAGACCGACTCCGTCGTCCCGTACGCGTACGGCGCACTCGGCTTCCGACACGTCCAGTTCCACCGTCACCCGCGTCGCGTCCGCGTGGCGGTGCGCGTTCTCCAGCGCCTCGGACACGATCGCCAGGACGTGGTGGGCGGTGGCGTACGGGAGGATCGGGCGCTCGCCGCGGAGGTGGAGCGACGTGGGGAGGTGGGTGCGGGACTCGAAGGACCGGACCCGAGAGTCGAGTTCGGACAGGACGTCCGTGTTCGCACTCGTGAGGTCCGTGTGGCGGCGCAGGTCGGAGAGGAGGTCGCGGGACTCCGCGGCCGCCCGGCGGGCCGCGCCCGCGACCATCGTCGCCTGCCGCCCCAGCGTGTGCGGGTCCGCGTCCCCGGCGGCGGCAGAGGCGGCGAGGGCCTCGGCCGCCAGGGCCAGGCCGTGCAGGGTCTTCGCGACCGAGTCGTGCATCTCGCGGGCCAGACGGGCCCGTTCGGACTCCACCGCCTCGGCGACGGCCAGGCGGGAGTTCGCCTCCGACAGCGCCTGGCTCGCCGTACCGAAGCGGAACATCAGGTTTCGCAGGGTGACGCCGATGATGCCGGCGCCGACGCAGAAGCCCGCGACGAGGAGGGTGCTGGCGCCGGCCCCCGGGTGGTGTTGCCAGGCCCTGTACACCGTCACCAGCACGATCAGTTGCAGGCCGGTGAAGATGCCCGAGCCGCGCCAGCCGTACAGCAGGCCTGCCAGAAGCGGGGTGCAGACCGTCGCGTACGCGAGCGGGGACGCGGGGGACGCCGTCAGGAGCAGGACCGCGCCGAAGGTCAGGTCCACGGCCATGAGGCCGGGGTGCGCGAGGAGGCGGGGGCCGAACCGCTCCCAGTCCCTGAGCATGGCGTACGAGCCCATGACGCCGAGGACGGCGGCGACCAGGACCGTGTAGCGGGGCGGGCCGTTCACGGCGTTGGTCATCGCGAAGGGGGCGCCGATCGCGATCGCGGCGAGGCGGACGCCGAAGGCCTGGCGGCACAGTGCCTGGAGTGCGTTGAGCTGGAGGCGGACGCTTCCAGGGGCCGGGGCGTCGTCGGCCAGATAGCCGTCCTCGGTGCTCGCCAGGTGCCGCCGTGCCCACAGCCGGGTCAGCCACGGCGGGGGCTGTGACAGCCACTGAGGGAGCGTCCAGGGCGGTGACGGCCTCGGCAGGGGGGTACGGCGGCTGGTCATCAGCGGCCCAGGATCGAACCGAAGTTCGTCCCCGACCCCAGGAACATGCCCGTGGCGATCAGGATCATCGTCGCCGGGAGCATGAAGACGAGGGTCACCATCGTCGCCTTGGGGATGGTCTTGGCGGCGCGGCGGCGGGCGTTCTGGGCGTCCGTGCGGCGCATGTCCGTGGCGAGCTGGATGAGGGTCTCGGCGATGGGGGAACCCAGCTCCTCGCCCTGTTGGAGCGCCGAGACGAACTGGGCGACCTGCTCGGAGGAGTTGCGCTTGCGCAGTTCGTCGAAGGCCTGGCGGCGGCTGACGCCCATGTCCATCTGGCGCAGCGTGATGCGCAGTTCGTCCGCCCAGGGGCCCTCGTACTTCTCCGCGACCCGGTCCAGCGCCTGGCGGAAGCCGAGGCCCGCCGAGACCACGACCGCGAGGACGTCGAGGAAGTCGGGGAGTGTGCGGTCGATGACCTCCTTGCGTTCGCGGACGGCCTGCCAGATGAGGGCGTCGGCGGCGACGAGCCCGAAGGCCAGGGTGAGGACGGCGAAGAGAAGTTGGCCGTTGGAGAGGAAGACGAGGCCGAGTACGACGCCGAAGACGCCGTACACCGCGCGGCGGGCGGCGTAGCGGCTGAGGGTCAGGCCGCCGGGGTTGCCCGCCATGTCGATGCGGCGGCGTTTGGCCTCGACACGGCGGGGGCCCATCAGGCGCAGGACCGTCGGCGCGAAGCGCATGCCGAGGCGGTCGACGGCGGACTCGGCCGTGGAGACACGGGTTCCGCCGACCTCCAGGGCGAGCGCGAGGTCGCTCGGGAGTTTGGCGTCGGCGCGGATCATGCGGATGCCCAGCAGGGCGCCCGCGACGGCCCCGGCCGTCAGGAGGGCGAGCAGCAGCGCGAGCAACGTGACCCCTCCTCTCTCAGACTTCGATCTTGCCGAGGCGGCGGATGACGAAGAAGCCGACGGTGTACAGGCCGAGCGAGACCAGGACGAGGGTCTGACCGAGCCCGGAGCCGGTGACGCGGGCGAGCGCGCCCTCGTTCGAGGAGTTGATCAGGAGCAGCGAGCCCAGACCGAGCATCGGGACCGTGAAGGCGGTGGCGTTGACCTCGGAGAGCATGGTGCGGACCTCGCGGCGCGTCTCCTTGCGGTCCTCCAGGGTGTGGGTGAGGTTGCGCAGGGAGCTGACGACCGAGCCGCCCGCCTTGTTGGCGAGGACCAGGGTCGTGACGAGGACGATCAGCTCACGGGACGGGAGGCGCTCGGAGAGTTCACCGAGGGCGTCGTCGATGGTGCGGCCCAGCATCAACTGGTCCGCCACGTGCGCGAGTTCTTCGCCCGCGGGCGCTTCGAGCTCCTCCGCCGCCATCGCCAGTGCCGTGCGCAGGGCCAGTCCCGCGGCGGTCGCGTTGGCCAGCAGGCGTGCCACGTCGGGGAGTTGGGCGATGAAGGCCTCGATACGTTTCTGGCGCTGCCAGTTGAGGAAGATGGCCGCGCTCCACACGCCCACGAGGGCGGCGATCGGACCGAAGAAGGGGGCCAGCACCGACGCGGCGATCAGCCACATCGCGACGACGACGGCGGTGACGTACGTGGCGAACTCCCCCGCCGTCACGTCCAGGCCCGTCGCCGACAGGCGCAGGTGGATCGTCCGGCCGAGGCGGGTGCGGCGCAGTCGGCGGTCGATCGCGGCGAAACGGCGTACGCGGCCGGCCGCGGTGCGCAGCGGGCCGCCGCCGGAGAGGCGGTCGACGAGGGCCTGGCGCTGGGCACGGCCCGAGGCGTACATGTGGACGCCCGCGACGGCGAGGGTGCCGCACAGGACCGTCGCGCCGAGGGCGAGCAGGGCGGGGTCGTTCATGGCTCACACCTCCAGAAAGGGTTCACGATCCGCACGGGGTTCACCGTCCTCATCCGATGGCCCGCCTCGTGTCGAGTACGTCGAGGACCTCGGCCACGCCGAACGCGGGCGGCAGCGGTTCGCCCGCGACGTACAGCTTCTCGGCGACCTGGCGCGGTAGCGGAAGGTGCTCGAAAGTGCCGTGTACGACACGGTCGGGTCCCGCGGGGCGGGGGACGAAGCGGGTGACGGGGACGACGCGGAACTGATCGCGGCCGTGCGAGACGACCAGGGCTATCTCGGTGACCTTGCGGGAGCCGTCGGCGTGGCGGGTGAGCTGGACGACGACGTCCACGGCCGAGTTGATCTGGTCCTTCAGCGCCTCGAAGGGGATCTGGACCTCGGACATCGAGCCGAGGGTCTGGAGCCTCATGAGGGCGTCCTCGGCGGAGTTCGCGTGGACGGTGGCCAGGGACCCGTCGTGGCCGGTCGACATCGCCTGGAGCATGTCGAGGGTCTCGCCGCCGCGGACCTCGCCGACGATGATGCGGTCGGGCCGCATACGGAGGGAGTTGCGGACCAGGTCACGGATGGTGATGTGGCCCTTGCCCTCGACGTTCGGGGGGCGGGACTCCAGCCGGATGACGTGTTCCTGCTGGAGCTGGAGTTCGGCCGAGTCCTCGATGGTGATGATGCGCTCGCGGGACGGGATCAGGCCGGAGAGGGCGTTGAGCAGGGTCGTCTTGCCGCTGCCGGTGCCGCCGCTGACGATGACGTTGAAGCGGGCCCGCACGAAGGCCGCGAGCAGCATCAGCATCTGCTCGTCGAGCGAGCCGAGGCCGATGAGTTCGGGCAGCGTGTACACGCGGGGGAAGCGGCGGATGGTGAGGGTGGGGCCGGTGAGGGCGAGCGGCGGGATGATGACGTTGACGCGCTCACCGGTGGGGAGACGGGCGTCGACCATGGGGTTCGACTCGTCTACGCGTCGGTTGACCGTGGAGACGATGCGCTCGATGGTCTGCATCAGCTGGTCGTGGGAGGCGAAACGGAGAGGGAGCTGTTCGACCCGTCCCGCCCGCTCCACGAAGATGGAGTCCGGCCCGTTGACCATGATCTCGGTGATCGACGCGTCGGCGAGCAGCGGTTCGAGGACGCCGAGGCCGAGGGCCTCGTCGACGACCCGCCGGATCAGCTGGGAGCGCTCGGCGGAGGACAGGACCGGGCCCTCGCGGCTGATGATGTGGCCGAGCACGCGCTCTAGGCGTACCCGGCGTTCGGCCGCCGCCAGGCTCGACATCTCCGCGAGGTCGATCTCCTCGAGGAGCTTGGCTCGGTAGACGGCGACGAGGTGTCCGTCCTCGCGGGCGGGGCCCGACTCGTCGGGGGTGGAGAGTCGGCTGCGCAGGCTCATGGGTTCAGCTCCTTCCGGTCATTCGTCGGTGGTCCGTTTCCGGTTCAGTTGTCGGTGGGCATGGTGGCGTGACGGGTGACCGGGTAGGGGCCGAAGAAGGGGATGACTCCGGGGACGGTGACGGTGACCGTGGCGGTGGTGACGTCGGGGCCTTGGGCGGGCGGTGGAATGTTCGGGTTGAGCCAGCCGCTCACCGCGGCCTGTCCGGCCGCCGAGCCGTCGCCACCCTGCGAGGCGACCCGTGCCGCCGCCCGCGCCCCCGTCCCCGCCTGGTTGATCCCGTAGCCGATGAGGCCGAGCTGGATGGCTGCCATCCCGATGAGGAGCAGGATGGGCAGGAACCCGGCGAACTCCAGCATGGAGACGCCCCGGTCGTCGCGGAGCCGACGCCTCAGCCACCGTAGGGGCCTCATCCGTTGTCACCCTCCAGCGCGGCGCCCGCGTTCCCCTCCACGTGCCAGCCCGCGTCGAAGCCCGGGAAGAAGAGCGGCACGTCGACCTTCACGGTGGCCTTCATCACCGAGCCCGCCGCGCCACAGCGGATCTCGGCGCCATTCCAGGCGCCCGGCAGATGCTTGCTCCCGGCCGTCTGGCACACCCCGGGTACATCCCCGTTGACCGCGTACGCCGCCGTCGCCGCCCGCGCCGCCTCGTCCGCCGCGTTCCCGGCCAGCGAGTACGAGTAGCCGTACAGCACGCACTGCCACAGGATCGTCATCACGACGAGCAGGATCGGGAACATGCCGGCGAATTCGAGGGTGACCGCGCCCCGGTCGCCGCCCTTGCGTCGCAGGGCCAGTGCGCCCCGGTCCGAGGAGGCCTTGCGGCGCCTGCCGCCTCCCCCGCCGGTCTCCTGGGCGACCACGAGACCGAGTTCCCCCGCCAGCGCCCACAGCGCCTGCTTGACCGTCGAGCGGGTGTCCAGGTCCTGGAGGCGCCCCGCGTCGACGACCGACTGGAGTTCCTTGAAGGCGGCCGGGACGGGGGTGCGGGCGACCTTGGTGCCGGTGACGCGTTCGACGAGGGAGGGCTGGATCTCCGTACCGCGGGCGAAACGGTTGACGACCGTGGTCGTCTCCTCCGCCTTGCGGATCTGGAGGCGGTCCCACATGCGGACCATGCGTTTGGCGGCGCGCACGGCGACCACGTCGGGGGTGACGAGGAGCAGGGCCCGGTCGGCCATCTCGACGGCCGCGGCGGTCGCGGAGTTCATCTGGGCGCCGCAGTCGACGACCACGACGTCGTGGCGGGAGCGCAGGGCGCTCACGACCTGGCGGGTCACCCGGTCGGTGACCTCCTCGCCGCGCTCGCCCTCGGCCGGGGCCAGCAGGAGGCCCACTCCGCTGTCGTGGGTGTAGACGGCGTCCTGGAGGACGCGGGGGTTGATGTCGCTGATTCCGGCGAGGTCGGCGATCGACCGCCGGAACTGGACGTCCAGGTACGAGGCCACGTCCCCGGACTGGAGGTCGAGGTCCACCAGCGCGACGCTGCGCCCCGACGCCTGGGCGGCGAGGGCGAGTTCGACGGCGGTGACCGTCGCTCCGACGCCGCCCTTCGCGCCGGTGACCGTGACGACGGTGCCGCCGGGGCCCGCGTACAGCTCGGGGGTGCCGCTGCCGAGGTGGCGGCGCATGCCGAGCGACCACCCGGCGGCGGCCTGGACGCGTTCGGCGAGGGCGTCGTAGCCCAGCGGGAGGCCGATGATGCCGCGGGCGCCGGAGTCCATGGCGGCGGTGAGGACACCGGTGCTGGTGTCCGCGGTGATGAAGACGACGCCGATCGCGGGGAAGCGCATGACCACGTCGCGGATCAGGTCCAACGCCGGTACGGGACCTATGCGTTCGTGGACCAGGACGACTTCGGGCAGTTCGTCGAGGGACTCGGCGGCGAGCCGCGCCAGGGTGTCGAGGAGCGCCGTCGAGTCGGGGACGGGCGGGGCCGGCTCGGCGTCCGCGAGCTGGCTCAGCAGGGTGGCGAGCGCGCGGGCCGAGTCGACGTCGCTGACGGCCGGGAGGATACGGATGGTCATCGGCGCTGCCCCGTAGTCGTCTGCCTCGTGCGGGGCCATCGGCGCAGCCCCGTGGGGTTGGACCTCATGCGCGGCCTCCTACTTGTCCTCGTCGAGGGTGTACGTACGGTCGCCGGGGGCGACGGTCGCGTCGGAGCCGCCCGCGACCAGGGCGAGGCGGACGTGTTCGGCGAACGACTCGGCGTACGCGACGCGTTGGGCGTCTGCGGTGTCGAGCGCGAAGGTGATGGGGACGGCCTGGGTTGCGCTGTTGCGCCGGTCGTTGCTGGACTGGCCGGGGTCGAGGGCGGTGAGCTTGCCGACGTCGATGACGCGGGCGTTCGCCACGATGACCTTGGACTGGTCCTTCTGCTTGTCGTTCTCGGCCTTGAAGGTGGCGTAGATGTTGACCCTGGAGCCCGGGTCGATCTTTCCGGCCACACCGGTCGCCGCGTCGATCATGATCGCGATCTCCTGCTGGCCGGCCTCCAGCGCGGGCCGGTCCACGATCATGTCGCTCTGGAGGAGGGAGCCCTTCTGGAGCTGGGTGACGGCGATCTTCCCGCGGATCTGGCCGAGGTTCGTGACCGCCGTGCTCGACAGCCAGCGCTTGGGCATCGAGACCCTCTGGAACTGGTCGGCCGACAGTTCCTTGTAGGGCGCGATGTCGTCCTTCAGGCGGTACGCCGCCACCTCCGGGCCGACCTTGGAGTTCACGTCACGGATCACCGAGAGGACTCCGGCGAAGGCGCCCAGGGCGCACAGGACCGAGAGGACCAGCAGGATGACGCCGCGGCGCTGGCGTGAGTTCATGACGCGGACAACCTCGATCGTGGGGCGGGGACGGCGGGGTCGAGCGGTCGTGCCTGGTGCTCTTCACGTGTACTGCGGGTGCTCAAGTTGCGCCTCGGGGCAGAGCGCGTACTGAGGATGCTGCCCGCACCGTGGCCGTCGGAAGCTCGGGAGGCGGGGGCAGCGGCGCGGCACAGAACCCGCAGCGGTCACCGATGAGTTCGAGACCGCACCAGTGGCACTCCTCCCGGCGGACGGACGACACGAGCTGGTAGAGCACGGAGACGTCGTACAGACCGGCGGCGAACTCGGCGAGCTTGGTGGTGCCCCACCAGCGGGCCGACTCCTGCGGCAGCGGTACGGTCGCGACGCCCTGCACACGCCAGGCGGGCGCGAGGGTCGCGGTGACCCAGTCGGAGGGCGGCTGGCCCGCGGCGACGAGCAGCCGGGTGCCGAACTCGGGCCCGGTCAGCTCGTCCTGCCCGATCCGGGCCAGCTGCGGGCGCGGGTGGGACAGTACGGCGAACTGGGCGCCCGGTACCCATGACTTGGCGTGCGACTTCAGCGTCACCGGGACCCGGTCGAGCTTGGCGACCGAGCCGAGCAGGGCGCCGGCGTAGATGTAGTGGGCGAGCAGCCGGGCGGAGGAGGCGAGCACGCCCGGGCTGAAGTCGCAGACCGACAGCTGCCGCAACTGCTGGGCCAGCAGGGCCACTCCGAGCGGCGGCAGGTCGATGCCGAGCAGGGCGATGCGGTCGCTCTCCAGGACGGAGCGGACGGTGTGCAGCCGCCGGGTGACCGCGTCCTCGACCGAGGCCGGGTAGAGCGCGATGACGTATCCGTGCTGCTCGATGAGGGCGTGCATGCCCGTGAGGGAGCTTTCGAGACTGTCGAGGGGCTGGACCACGGCGGGGGGGGTCTGCCGGTCGTGCGGCGGGAGCACCAGATCGGGACTGGTGACGGCTATCGCGGTCGGCACGCTGCACACACCCCGTTCACTGTGGCGGGGTGGTCGACCACCGCCTCAGATGGCCCCTGTGACGTCCTCTTGCATCAGCACCATATCCACGGCATGGCCGCCTCAACACCGAATCTTCCAGATCAACTCACGGAAGGTACGGGCTTGATCAACGGAGAGTGAGACGAATATGCCACAAGTCGCCCACCCCGTGGGCCCGTTGAGACACCCGGCCACCCCTGTCACCCACCAGAGGTCTTGACAACCGAATTGGTCTGGACCAACTTGTACGCCAGCAACGTCCGACGGTGGCCACCGTTGCGCACCCCGCTTCTCCCCCCTCCCTCCCCTCCCCTCACCGGAGGTCCCAGTGGACCGCGTCATACGTATGCCCCGACCGCCCCGGCGCAGATGGGCGGGCGCCCTCGCCGCCGTCGTCACCGCCTCCGTCCTCTCCCTCACCGGTCTGGCGGGCCAGGCCCAGGCGGCGGACGTCAACAACGCCAAGAACGGCGGCTACGAGTCGGGCCTGAGCAACTGGACCTGTACGGCGGGCAGCGGTACGACCGTCTCCTCGCCGGTGCACGGCGGCTCGGCCGCGCTCAAGGGCACGCCCGCCGGGCAGGACAACGCCCAGTGCACCCAGGCCGTCGCGGTCAAGCCCAACTCGACGTACACGCTGAGCTCGTGGCTGCAGGGCGGGTACGCCTACCTGGGCGTGACGGGCACCGGCACCACGGACGTCTCGACCTGGACCCCCGACTCCGCCTCCTGGAAGCAGCTCTCGACCACCTTCACCACGGGCGCGTCGACGACCTCGGTGACGGTGTACACGCACGGGTGGTACGGCCAGGCCCCGTACTACGCCGACGACCTCTCGGTCTTCGGCCCCGACGGCGGCGGAGGCGGCGACCCGGCCCCCACGGTCCCGGCGGCACCCACCGGTCTGACGGTCTCCTCCACCACGTCCTCCTCCGTCTCCCTCTCCTGGAACACGGTGTCGGGCGCGACGGGCTACAACGTCTACCAGGCGGGTACGAAGGTCCAGTCGACGACGGGGACCTCGGCGACCGTCTCGTCCCTCGCGGCCTCCACCTCGTACTCCTTCCAGGTCACGGCGACGAACTCGGCGGGTGAGTCGGCGAAGTCGTCGGCGGTGACGGGCACGACGACCGCGTCCTCGGGCGGCGGTGGCGGCGGTTCCCTGCCCAAGCACGCCGTCACGGGCTACTGGCAGAACTTCAACAACGGCGCGACGGTCCAGAAGATCTCCGCCGTGCAGTCCCAGTACGACATCATCGCGGTGGCGTTCGCGGACGCGACGGGCACGCCGGGCGCGGTGACCTTCAACCTCGACTCGGCCGGGCTCGGCGGCTACACCGTCGACCAGTTCAAGGCGGACATCAAGGCCAAGCAGGCCGCGGGCAAGAAGGTCGTCATCTCCATCGGCGGCCAGAACGGCACGGTGTCGATCAGCGACTCCACGTCCGCGACGAACTTCGCGAACTCCGTCTACTCCCTCATGCAGACGTACGGCTTCGACGGCGTCGACATCGACCTGGAGAACGGCCTCAACGCGACGTACATGACGCAGGCCCTGCGGTCCCTCTCCGCGAAGGCGGGCTCGTCCCTCATCATCACCATGGCCCCGCAGACGATCGACATGCAGTCCACGTCGAACACGTACTTCCAGACGGCCCTGAACATCAAGGACATCCTGACGGTCGTCAACATGCAGTACTACAACAGCGGTTCGATGCTGGGCTGCGACGGCAAGGTCTACAGCCAGGGCTCGGTCGACTTCCTCACCGCGCTCGCCTGCATCCAGCTCCAGGGCGGCCTGGCCCCCTCCCAGGTGGGCCTGGGCCTCCCGGCCTCGACGAGCGGCGCGGGCAGCGGCTATGTGTCTCCGACGGTCGTGAACAACGCGTTGGACTGCCTGGCCAAGGGCACCAACTGCGGCTCCTTCAAGCCCTCCAAGACCTACCCGGACCTGCGCGGCGCGATGACCTGGTCGACGAACTGGGACGCGGCGGCGGGCAACGCGTGGTCGAACTCGGTGGGGGCGCACGTGCACGCACTCGGCTAGAAGGGCCCCCTTCGGCCGGACACGGTGCCGGTCACCCCACGCAGGGGTGGCCGGCACTCGCCTGTCGCGGCCGACAGGCCATTTCATACCGATGCCGTCCCGGTTCATACCGATGCCGTCCCGGGCGTGGCGGGTCACGTTACGTCGCGATGACCGATGCCCTCCTGAATCGGGGTGCCTAGTGTCATCTCGTCCCTGGTGGCAACGGATCGGAACCGGACCCGCATGCGTCTGCTCACGTACCTCGTCGGCTGCAGTGTCGACGGCTTCACCACCGGTCCTGACGGACAGTGCGACCCCTTCGGCTTCGACGGCGATCTCAAGGCCGCCGTTCTGGCCGAGTACCCCGAGACCGTCCCGGAGCATGCCCGCAGGCCGCTGGGCGTCGTCAGCACGGCGAACAGATTGTTCGACACGGTCGTCATGGGGCGCGGCGTCTACGAATCCGCTCGGGCGGCCGGTGCCGACAGCCCGTATCCCTGGCTTCGGCAGTACGTGGTCTCCTCGTCCCTGAAACGGCCCGCGCCAGGCGTCGATGTCGTCGCCGGGGACCCGGCGGAGTTCGTCCGCGGGCTGAAGCGGCGGCCGGGCATGGGCATCTGGCTGTGCGGCGGCCCGGTGCTGGCCGGGCGCTTGCTGCACGAGGTCGACAGGCTCGTGGTCCACCGCCACCCAGTGGTGTTCGGGGCCGGCGTTCCGCTGTTCCACGCGGCATTCGACCCCGCCGCCTTCACACTGACCGACTTCCGGGTCTTCGCCACCGGCGCGACTGTCACTACGTACACCAAGCAGTAGGAGCACACGTGTTGTTTCGCCCCACGACCGAGGCCGATCAAGAGAGTGTCGCAGCAGTCATCGTGGATGAACCGGTGGGCTGGATCGACGCCGACCGCTACCTGGACGAGTCGAAGCAGGGGATGTACCGGCCGGAGTGGACCTGGATCGCCGAGGACGACGGGCGGATCGTGGGCCGTTCCTTGTGGTGGGGGCAGCAGGACAGCTCTCACCCCGTCGCCCTGGACTGTCTGCATGTCGACCCGAGGCTCCCCGACCGCGCGGAGGTGGCGGCCGGGCTGCTGACCGCCGCGCTGCGGGCGTTCGCGGACGCCGGTGCGCCCAAACCTCCGCTGTACAACCTGACGCTGCCCGTCGGCTGGCGTGACACCCCGGCCGCGGTGGCCGCCGTGGAGTGGCGGCGCCGGGCCGCCGTGGCAGCAGGCCTCACGCACGAGGTGGAACGGCTGCGCCTGCAATGGACGGCCGACGTCGGCCTCCCCGCGTCCAGGGGCCGGCTGACGTTCGCCGCCGCTTCGGACGAGGAGTTCCTCCGGCTGTTCCGTCGGATAGCCGTCGGCAGCCTGGACGACGAGACCCGCAGGAACATCGCCGTCAAGGGCGCCGAAGCCACGGCCAGGGACGAGATGGACTTCTATCTCGGCTGCCCCGGTCGGCGCGAGTGGTGGCGCGTGGCCCACACCCCGGACGGGCAGGTCGCGGGCCTCGCCCTCCCCTCCGCAACACCGTATGCCCGCAACGTGGGCTACCTGGGCGTCGTCCCCGAGTTCCGCGGCCATGGGTACGTGGACGACCTCCTCACCGAGATCACCCGCATCCACGCGGAGTCCGGTGCCGGACTGATCACAGCCACCACGGACACCGGCAACGCCCCGATGGCAGCGGCCTTCGCCCGCGCCGGCTACCGGACTTCGGAGATCCGCATGCTGTATTCGGCGCCGGTGGCGTAGGGCGGAGAGACGGAGGCACAGGCCCCTTCGCCCGAGGGAGACGGACGGTTGATGAAGGGCGGCAGCGGGCGCGCCGTATGAAGACAGCCGTATGAGCCGTATGAAGAGAGGAGAGCCGACTCTGATGCCGGTTTTCATCGAAGAGTTCACCTTGGCCGGGAGCGACAGCGGTCCCTACGCGCTCACCACGGGCCCGGACGGGGCGCTGTGGTTCACGCTGGTTCACAGCGGGGGTATCGGGCGTCTGGTGCCCGGAGGGGTACTCACGCACCATCAACTCGATCCGGACTGCGGGCCGATGATCATCGCTGTCGGGCCGGACGACGCCTTGTGGTTCACCGAGCACCGGGCGCACCGCATCGGCCGGATCGCCCTCGACGGCAAGGTCGAGGAGTTCACCGTGCCGACCGCGGAGTGCGGTCCGTTCGGAATCGCCGCAGGGCCGGACGGAGCGCTGTGGTTCACCGAGACCGCCGCCGACCGGATCGGCAGGATCACCACCGACGGCCGGGTGACCGAGTTCCCGCTGCCGGCCACGGGGACCTACCCCTCCGCGATCACCGCAGGCGCCGACGACGGGATGTGGTTCACCCTGAACCAGGCCGACGCGATCGGGCGGATCGGCATGGACGGAGCCGTCACTCTGCACCCGTTGCCGACCAGGTCCGCCGGCCCGGTGGGCATCACGGCCGGGCACGACGGGGCGGTCTGGTTCGTCGAGATCGGTGCTGGGCAGATCGGGCGGATCACTCCCGACGGCCAGATCACCGAGTTCCCGCTGCCCGACCGCACGTCCCGGCCGCATGCCATCACCGCCGGCAGCGACGGCACGTTGTGGTTCACCGAGTGGGCCGGCAACCGGGTGGGCTCCCTCACCCCCGACGGCACTGTCACCGTGCACGACCTGCCGACCCCGGGCTCGGAGCCGCACGGGATCGCCCTGGGCCCGGACGGAGCTCTGTGGACGGCGCTGGAAATCGGCGCACTCGCCCGCGTCAGCGTCCGTGTCCGCACGCAATGAAGCAATGAAGCAACGAAGCAACGAAAGGGAACGCTCATGAAGTACGCACTCGTGATCTTCGAGACCGATGAGTCGCGCCACCGGATCCGGACCGACCGGGCCGCTCACCGAGCGGCGTACGAGACCTGGATCGGCAAGATGGCGGCGGCAGGCAAACTGATCAGTGGCGATGCCCTGGACACCGGGTCGGCCTCCGCGACGACCGTGCGCAAGACCACCGAAGCGGCGCCCGCCACGGTGACCGACGGGCCCGCACACCCCGGCGAGGAGACCCTGGGCGGCTGGTTCGTCATCGACGTGGCCGACCGTGAGGAAGCCGTGGAACTCGCCGAGGGGCTCGGCACTTTGGAGACCATCGAGATCCGGCCGGTGCTCGAAGGCGCCTGAGGACGGCCCGTTGCGGCATCGCTCCTCCTCCGACGTACAGTGCCGATCATGATGCTCGGTTGCCGGCGGGGGGAGCGGACGGTGCAGGGGCGCGCGGAGGAACGACGCCACATTGAGCGGATGCTCGCCAACTCCGGGAGCGGAGCGAGCAGTTCACTGCTGCTGCACGGCGAGGCCGGCATCGGCAAGACCACTCTCCTTGAGCATGCGGCCGCCCACGCGGACGGCATGCGCGTGCTGCGGGTCGAGGGCATCGAGTCGGAGATGGAGCTCGCTTTCGGAGGGCTCCATCAGCTCCTCCTGCCGGTGCTCGATCTGCTCGACCGGCTGCCGGGACCGCAGGCCGGGGCTCTGCGCGCCGTCTTCGGCCTGAGCGACGAGCCCGTACGGGACCGTCTCACCCTGGGGCTCGCCACACTGTCGCTGCTGTCCGAGGCGGCCACGGACGACCCCCTGCTGTGCCTGGTCGACGACCTGCAATGGCTCGACCGGCCGTCCGGGGACGCGCTGACCTTTGCCGCCCGGCGGCTGCGGGACGAAGGCATCGTCATGCTCTTCGCCGCCCGCGGCACCGCGCCGGAGAGCGGATCGAAGGCGCTGCCGCGCGTACACGTCACCGGCATCGACCGGCGGTCGGCCGTGGCGCTGCTGCCCGGCCTCGCTCCCCCGGTCGCCGAGCACATCCTCGACCAGGCGCAGGGAAACCCGCTGGCGCTGCGGGAGTTGGCCGCCGCGCTGACCCCGGCGCAGCGCGCCGGACAGCTGGGGCCGCTGGCGCCGGCCGAGGCGCGGCCCGAGCTGCCCCATCAGCTCCAGGACGCGTTCGCACAGCAGATCCGCCGCCTTCCCGACGCGACCCAGCGCACTCTCACGGTGGCCGCGGCCGACGACACCGGGGACCTTCCGACCGTGCTGGCAGCCGCGGGCCGGCTCGACGGGGAGGTCAGGGATCTGGAGCCCGCCGAACGTGCCGGCCTGGTCTTCGTCTCCGCGCAGAAACTGCGT
Organism: Streptomyces olivochromogenes; assembly: GCF_001514115.1. Classification (GTDB taxonomy): domain Bacteria; phylum Actinomycetota; class Actinomycetes; order Streptomycetales; family Streptomycetaceae; genus Streptomyces; species Streptomyces olivochromogenes. The sequence continues at coordinate 126,735 of NZ_KQ948455.1, read as the reverse complement.
TTCCGCCACCCCCTCATCCGGTTCGCCGCCTACCAACAGGCCCCGCTGGCCTGGCGGATCGCGGCGCACCGGGCGTTGGCGGCGGACCTGGAAGGCGCCCAGCACGCGCACCGGCGCGCCTGGCACCTGGCCGCCGCGACGACCGGCCCGGACGAAGAGGTCGCCGCGGAGTTGGAACGGGTCGCCGAGTGGGCCGGGAGCAGGCAGGCGATGGCGTCCGCGTCCGCGGCGTACGAGCGGGCCGCCCGCCTGACCGCCGATCCGCACCGGCACGCCCGCCGTCTGATCACCGCCGCGCAGAAGGCGAGCGAGGCCGGCCAGGACGAACGGTGCCGCGCTCTCGCCGACCAGGTGCCACTGCCGTTGCGGGACCCGGGGATGGCGGCGGACTTCGCGCGCGCACGCTCCGTGGTCGAGCTCGGCTACGGCAGCCCCCGCCGGGCCGCCCGCATCCTGGCCGACTGCGCGAACACGATCTCGGCCGACCGCCCCGACAAGCTCGCGCCGCTGCTGACCGACGCCATCCACGCGGCCTTCTGCGCGGGCGACGCACCCCTCATGGTGGAGATCGGCGTCCGCACACCCCATCTGCCGATCCTGGCCGTGCCCGTCCACCTCCTGGCGGGCGACCTGCCCGGCGCGCGCCGGGCCCTGGACACTCTCGTACGGGCCGGACGCCTCGCCGACGTCGGGCTCATGGACCAGTTGGTGACCGCGATCCACTGCCACCTGATGGCCGATCACGCGACCGCGCACGAACTGGCCGTCGCGGCGGTCGCCCACTGCCGCGAGCAGGGCATCGGTGGATGGCTGCCCACCACGCTGCATCTGCGTGCCCAGGTGGAGCTGGCGCTCGGCCGGCTCGACGACGCGCACGCACACGCCACCGAAGCGCTCCGGCTGGCCGACGGCTACGACCTGGACCACCGAGCGGCCCATCTGCGCGCCCTGTTGGCGGTGCTGGCCGCCGTCCAAGGGGAGGAGGCGCAGACCCGGAAAATGGCCGAACAGGCACTGGAGTACACCCGCCCGCGCGAGGTCGGACGGGGCGTGGCGGAGGCGCTGTGGGCGCTGGGGCTGCTCGACCTCGCCCTCGGGCGGGCGCAGGACGCGCTGCGCCATCTGGAGGCGGCCCGGCAGGCGGCGGGCCACCCCTTCCTGGCCCGGCACCTGTTGCCGGATCTGATCGAGGCGGCTGTGCGCGCCGGACATCCGGAAGGGGCGCGGGCACCCGCGGACCAGCTCATGACATGGGCGGCCGACCTCGGGCAGCTCCACTTCACGGCCCAAGCGCACCGCTGCGCGGCCCTGACCAGCCCGGACACACAGGCCGAGCAGCACTATCTGGCCGCCTTGGACCTGCACACCGACGGCAACGACTTCGATCGGGCGCGTACCCAACTCCTCTACGGTGAATGGCTACGCCGCTCGCGCCGCAAGATCGACGCCCGCGACCAACTGCGCACCGCACTGAAAATCTTCGATCAGCTCAACGCCCGGCCCTGGGCCCACCGCGCTCGCACGGAACTCCAGGCGGCCGGCGAAACCCACGACCCGTCCGACGCCACCGACTCCCCCCTGACCCGCCTGAGCGCCCAGGAGCGCGAAGTCGTCCGTCTCGCGGCCACCGGTGCCACCAACCGCGAAATCGCCACGCAGCTGTTCCTGAGCCCGCGCACCGTCGGCCACCACCTCTACCGCGCGTTCCCCAAGCTCGGCATCAGCTCCCGAACAGAACTCGCCGACCTGCTCACGCCCTGACGGGCGCAGAAGAACAGACAGGTCGGGCGCCCTTCCCGACCACAGGCCCTCTCCCCAGAGGCGTCACGCGACTTCATCCGCGACATCGCCAACAATCTGTGCCGGCCACCTTCTCTGAGCCGCCGAACGGCTACCCCATCGGCCGGTAGTACCCCAGCACCCACGCCAACTGTGCGAACCACCCGCGCAACAACTCCCGCGGCTTCGCGGTCACCACGCACTCGTAGACCCTGCCGTCCAGGTGGACCACGGCGACCATCAGGGCCTTGCCGTTGGGGCTCGCCTTGTAGTGGACGCTGCGGATCTCGGCCCAGGGGAAGTCGACTGTGATGTCGTACATCTCGAAGGCCACGCCCGACGCGTCGACGACGACCGAGTTGTGCTTGTCTACCGCCAGGAACTCCGGGCCGGGCGCCGCGGGCGGTGGCGGCTGCGGGGCGTACTGCGGCGGGGGCGGGCCGAAGCCGGGTGGGGTGGAAGCGGGCGGCTGGTCTGTCACTCCGGCAACCTATCCCGGCGTACGCAGACCCCCTACGTGGAGGGCTCCCCCGTGGACTCCCTGTGGGCCCCCTCTGGACCTTCTTTCCGTCCACTGAAACATTTCCGGGGGGCCGGCGCATCAATGAAGTGAAGGCGGCGGTACCAGAGACACGGGGGCGGGATGAGACAGGTCCGGGGGGACGACTACGCCGAGTTCGCGGCGGCGCGGGCGGGGCATCTCTACCGTTCCGCCTGTCTGCTCACCGGCGGGGACACCCATCTCGCCGAGGACCTGGTGCAGGAGACCCTCGGTCGCCTGTACGTCCGCTGGTACCGGGTCTCCCGCGTCGGCAACCCCGCCGGATACGCGCAGACCGTCCTCACCCGTACGTTCCTCGCCCACCAGCGGCGCCGCAGCAGTCGGGAACGCGCCACGGACGAGTTCCCCGACCTTCCCGACCCCCGCGCGGCCGACACCGACACGCCCCTGCGGCTGACCCTGGTCGAGGCACTCGGCCGGCTGTCCGCCAAGGACCGGGCCGTGGTCGTGCTGCGCTACTGGGAGGACCGCAGCGTCGAGGAGACCGCCGAGGCCATGAACGTCAGCTCGGCCGCCGTACGCACCCGCTGCACCCGCGCACTCGCCCGGCTGCGGCTGCTGCTCGGGGACGCCCTCGGCGAGCACGCCAGACACTGACCCGGCGCCGACGACCTTAGAGACAGCCCTTACGGAGAGCAGAGAGGGTGGTTCGCCATGCCCGTTGACAACCACGACCATGACCACCAGGACCGTTTCGAGGAACGGCTCGGCGAGGCCCTGCACCAGGCCGGCGGGGCCTACGAGACCGACCGGCGCGCCCTGGTCGCCGCCGGCGAGACGCGCGGCCACAGGCTGCTGCTGCGGCGCAGGGCCGCCGTCGTGGCGGGCGTGGCCTCGGTCGCGCTCGTGGGCCTCGGCGGGGCACTCCTCGTACCGGGCGGCGACGACGGGCGGCAGTCCGTGGCCACCGGTGCGAAGACCCCCGTCGCTTCGGCCACGCCCAAGGCGTCGTACACAGGCGACGAACTGATCGGCATCCTCGAGAAGCTGCTCCCCCGGGGCGAGTTCAGCTCGCCGCAAGCACGCGGCACGGACGACAGGCTGCCGCCGTACGCACAGGTCGTCCACGACGACGGCAAGGGCAAGGCGGCCGTCGCCGTCGGCTTCGACCGGGTCCTGCCGGGCAGCGAGCAGGCCCGCCAGACCGTCGAGTGCCCGGACAAAGTCCTGACGCCGTACGACGGTTGCGTCGTGAGCAGGCTGTCCGACGGCTCGGCGCTCAGGATCTTCCAGGGGTACGAGTACCCGGACCGCCGCGCGGACACGAAGCTGTGGACGGCGGACCTCGTCACCCCCAAGGGTCAGCACGTCAGCGTGAGCGAATGGAACGCCGCGGCCGAGAAGGGCGCGCCGGTCAGCAGGGCCGAACCCCCGCTGTCCCCGGCACGGTTGAGGACACTCGCCACGGCCGCCGCGTGGCTGGGCGTCGTCGACGCGATCCCGGTGGACCCCAAGGCCCCGACGGCGGCGCCCGCACAGCCCTCGGGCATCGACGGCGGCGCGATCGCTTCCACGCTCGTCTCGCTGCTTCCCAAGGGCGTCAAGGTGGTCGCCAGGAGCGGCCCGGACAGCGGGTACGCCTATGTCGTCGTCGATGACGGCAAGGGCAGGAGCCTGGTCCAGATCAACGTGCAGCCGAACATGTCGGACGTCGAGGACCAGCTCTTCGGGGCGGGCGCCGAGACGCTGGCCGACGGCACGAAGGTCGTCACGCACAAGGAGCCGGGCGAGAAGGGCGGCGCGGGCGTCGTCATGTGGACCGCCGACACCCTCAGGACCGACGGGTTCCGTGTGGTGGTCAGTGCCTTCAACTCCGGCAGCCAGGAGACGGCCGCGACGCGCGACGCCCCCGCGCTCACGACGAAGCAGCTCCGGGCGATCGCCCTCAGTGCGAAGTGGCGCGGTCTGGGCTGAGTTCCCTCGCCGCCCTCACACATCGGGCCCCGTCGGGCAGACCTGCCGGCGGGGTCCGAGGCATGACCGGTTTCCGCCATCGGCTCTTTGTCGTCCCTTGACCTGCCCATGCCAAACACTCACCATGAGCGCCACACCCGCACTCCGTACGTCGCACTGATTCCACCCCCCACACTCCGCCAAGGAGACTTCATGCGACTTCACAGACGCGGCAGGCGCACCGTCACCCTCGCGACCCTGCTCGCGCTCGCCCTCGCCGCCCCGATCACCGCCACCGCCACCCACGCCACGGCGACCGGAGCGAAAGCCCCCGCGCCCTCGGCCGACGACATACGCCAGTACGAGATCCACCAGAGCACCACCCCGGTGACCCGCACCGCCATCCAGCAGACCGGTGTCACCGTGGACGAGGCCGACGAGGAGACCGTCGTCGTCTCGGGCCGCGCCGACCAGGTCAAAAAGCTGCGCCAACTCGGCTACGAGGTCTCCCTGTTGGGGTCCGCGCCGAACCGGTCGAACGGCGCCGGTGACGTCCGCCTCCTCGACTTCCCCTCGGCCGACTCGAAGTACCACAACTACGCCGAGGCGAACGCGGAGATCGACCAGCGGCTCGCGGCCTACCCCAGCATCATGAGCAAGCGGGTGATCGGGAAGTCGTACCAGGGCCGGGACATCGTCGCCATCAAGGTCAGCGACAACGTGGCCACCGACGAGAACGAGCCCGAGGTCCTCCTCACCTTCCACCAGCACGCCCGCGAGCACCTGACCGTCGAGATGGCGCTGTATCTGCTGCGCGAGCTCGGGGCCGGATACGGCAGCGACTCCCGCGTCACCAACATGGTGAACGGTCGCGAGATCTGGATCGTCCCGGACCTCAACCCCGACGGCGGTGAGTACGACATCGCGACCGGCTCCTACCGCTCCTGGCGCAAGAATCGCCAGCCCAACTCCGGTTCCTCGTACGTCGGTACGGACCTGAACCGCAACTGGAACTACAAGTGGGGCTGCTGCGGCGGCTCGTCCGGCTCCACGTCCTCCGAGACCTACCGCGGCGCCTCCGCCGAGTCCGCACCCGAGGTGAAGGTCGTCGCCGACTTCGTACGCAGCCGGGTCGTCGGCGGCAAGCAGCAGATCACGGCCGGGATCGACTTCCACACGTACAGCGAACTCGTGCTGTGGCCCTTCGGGTACACCACCGCCGACACCGCGACCGGCATGACCGCGGACGACGCCGCCGCGTTCAAGGCCGTCGGCCAGAAGATGGCGGCCAGCAACGGGTACACCCCGGAGCAGTCCAGCGACCTGTACATCACCGACGGGTCGATCGACGACTATCTCTGGGGCAGTCAGAAGATCTTCGACTACACCTTCGAGATGTATCCGACGTCCAGTTCCGGTGGTGGGTTCTACCCGCCCGACGAGGTGATCGAGCGGGAGACCTCACGGAACCGGGACGCGGTGTTGCAGTTGCTGGAGAACGCGGACTGCATGTACCGGTCGATCGGGAAGGCGACGCAGTACTGCAGTTAGGAGTGGGACAGACCGGTGGGTGGGGAACTGCGGGCCGGATGTGGCTGGTCGCGCAGTTCCCCGCGCCCCTACGGGGCGCTCTCGTCCGGGGCCTCTTCAGAATCGTCACCGTCTTCGAAGTAGGCGTCCAGGACCGCGTCCAGCTGGTCCTCCCACTCCTTGAAGCGCGCCCGGGCCGTCGCCTCGATCTCGATCGGGTACCAGCGGCGGTCCGGGGTGTGCACCGTGATGGTGAACCGCTTCCCGAAGCGGGGCGACTCCGTCTCGACCGCGCCGATCTCGTCCCAGCGGAACTCCGCCTCCTGGTCGTCCAGGCGCAGGTGTACGCCGCTGTGGTCGGCCTTGATCGAGGCGCGCCGGTCGGACGCCTCGAACACCGGCCCGTCCGGGTCGGGTTCGGGTTCGGGCTCGGGCCCGGAGTCCGAGTCGGATTCGGAGGTGGCCTCCTCTTCGGGCTCGGCGGGCGCCTCCTCGGAAACCTCGTCCTCGGGGGCGGCGTCCTCGACAACCGCCTCCTCGGACACGGCCTCTTCGGAGGCGGTCTCCTCGGACGCGGCCTCCTCGACGGCCGCGTCCTTCGGCTCCGCCTTCGCGGGTGACGTAAGCCCGGGGATGTACGCCGGGTTCACCGCGGCGGCGTCCAGGGGCTGGCTCTTCGAACCTATGCGCTGCTCCACAGCGGGCAGTATGGTCGAAGATCCTGTGTCGGACACAGCCAGCCCCCAAGTTGGCAACGCGACTGTTGTACGAAGACGCCCCGTACCTACACGAACAGGCTCACCACCGCCGCCACCGCGAAGCCCGCCACCGACAGCACCGACTCCAGGACCGTCCAGGTCTTGAGGGTGTCCCGTTCGGAGATGCCGAAGTACTTCGCGACCATCCAGAAGCCGCCGTCGTTGACGTGCGAGGCGAAGATGGAGCCCGCCGAGATCGCCATGATGACCAGGGCGACGAAGGCCTGGGAGTGGTCGCCCTCGGTCAGCAGCGGGGCCACGATGCCGGCCGTGGTGACGATGGCGACCGTGGCCGAGCCCTGGGCGACCCGCAGGACCAGGGAGATGAGGTAGGCGAGGACGATCACCGGCAGACCGACGTCGTTGAAGGTGTCGGAGAGGGCCTGGGCGACCCCGCTGCCCTTGAGGACCGCGCCGAAGACCCCGCCCGCGCCGACCACGAGCAGAATGTTGCCGACCGGCTTCAGCGAGGCCGTGGACACCGTCTCCAGCGACTTGCGGGACCAGCCGCGGCGGATGCCGAGCAGGTAGTACGCCAGCAGCAGCGCGATCGTCAGCGCGACGAAGGGGTGGCCGAAGAACGTGATGACCGAGCGGCCCGTGGAGGGGTCGAAGGCGATCGAGGAGAAGGTCGCGAGCAGGATCAGCACCAGCGGCGTACCGATGATGGCCAGGACCGTGCCGAGCGGCACCGGCTTCTCCTGCGGCGCGACCCCGGCGGCCCGCTGCTCCTCGACCAGCGCGGCCCTCGCCTCGTCGGCGGCCTCGGCCATGTCCTGCGGTACGGGGACGAAGATCCGCCTGCCGATCCACGCGGACCAGACCCAGGCGGCGAGGACGGCGGGAATGCCGCAGACGATGCCCATGAGGATGACCCAGCCGAGCTGCACGTGGAGCAGTCCCGCGGCGGCGACCGGGCCCGGGTGCGGCGGCAGGAACGCGTGGGTCATGGAGAGACCAGCGAGCAGGGGCAGGCAGTAGAGCAGGATCGACTTGCCGCCGCGCTTGGCGGCCGCGTACACGATCGGCGCGAGGACGAAGATGCCGACGTCGAAGAAGACCGGGATACCGAAGATGAGGCCGGTGAGGCCCATGGCGAGGGGCGCCCGCTCCTCGCCGAAGAGGTTCAGCAGCCGGGACGCCAACACCTCGGCGCCGCCGCTGACTTCGAGGATCGCGCCGAGCATCGTGCCGAGCCCGATGATGATCGCGATGTGGCCGAGGGTGCCGCCCATGCCGGACTCGATGAGGGAGACGGCGTCGGAGCGCTGGACCGTGCCGAAGAGTTCGGTGACGGAGAGACCGGCCGAGAGGCCGACGGCTATGGAGACCGCGAGCAGCGCCACGAAGGGCTGGAGTCTCGCCTTGATGATCAGGACGAGGAGCAGGGCGATGCCGAGCGCGGCGACGGTCAGCAGACCGGCGGTGCCGTGGATGAGGGCGATCAGGCCGCCGGTGTGGGGTGGGGCCGGTGGTGCGGTGGTGGCGGCGAGCAGGGGCATGGGCGAGGACATGAGCGAGGACATGGGCGGGGGACCTCTGCAGTCGGGTAAGTGGGGCATGCGGCTTTCGGGCAGGGGGGATCGCGGCACGGCGCCCCAGGGGGACGCCGTGCCGTGATGGCGTACGGGGTGCGGGAGTGGGAGGGGGTCGCTCAGCCCAGTACGGCGAGCGCGTCGATCTCGATGAGGAGGCCGGCCGGCAGGCCGACGTAGACCGTGGTGCGGGCGGCGGGGGGCGCGGTGAGGCCCTGCTCCTCGAAATAGGTGTTGTAGATCTGGTTCATCTCGGCGAAGTGGTCGACGTCCGTGAGGTAGACGCGGATCATCAACGCGTCGTCCCAGCTCGCGCCGCCCTCTTCGAGGATCGCCCGGACGTTGGCGAGGGTCTGGAGGGTCTGTTCACGCAGGGTGGGACCGGCGGGCGTGGGCGGCTTGCCGTCCTCGGCCGGGAGGAAGCCGACCTGTCCGGCGACCTGGAGGATGTTCCCCTTCTTCACGCCGTGCGAGAACTTCGCGGGCGGCGTGGTGTGGGTCTTGGGGGTGAGGGCGGTCTTCTCGGTCATGGACGTCGGGAACTCTCTTCCTTGGCTGGGGGCTTGCCGGAGTACTCGTGGCTGATGGCGTCGGCGGTCCGGCGCACCAGCGGGAGCAGGGTGAGGAGTTCGTCGGCGGTGACGACGACGTTCGGCGCGGAGACCGACATCGCGGCGACGACGCGTCCGTCGGCGCCGCGGATGGGGGCCGCGACGCAGTTGATGGACTCCTCGTGGCCACCGAGGTCGGTGGCCCAGCCCTGTTCGCGCACCGTGGCCAGCTCCTTGAGGAAGGCGGGCGCGTTGGGGGTCGAACGGGCCGTGTACATGGGGTAGTCGAGCTTGTCCGCGAGGGCGCGGCGCTCGGGCTCGGGGAGATCGGCGAGGAGGAGTTTGGCGACGGCGGCGACCGTGATGGCGACCGGCTTCCCGATCCGGGAGTACATGCGCACCGGGTAGCGGCTCTCCACCTTGTCGATGTAGAGGACCTCGTTCTCCTCGTACACCGCGAGGTGGACGGTGTGCCCGCACGTCTCGTTGAGCCGTACGAGGTGGGGGTGGGCGATCTCGCGGACGTCGAGGTTCTCGACGGCTTCCTGGGCGAGGGCGAATAGGCGGGCGCCGAGGCGGTAGCGCTGGTCGGACTGGCGGTAGACGAGGCCGTGCTCGTGCAGCGTGCGCAGGAGGCGGAGCGCGGTGGACTTGTGGACGCCGAGGCGGTCGGCGACCTGGCCGAGGTCGGCGGGGCCCTCGGCGAGCAGCGGCAGGATGCTCAGCGCTCGGTCGACGGTCTGGCTCATGGGGTAGGTACCTCCTCCGGGGCCCGCGTGACGGCTTCGGTCCAGCCGGGGCCGAGTCGAAGTGTCTCCCACGCGTCGTCGTCCAGAGCGGCCAGCCGGTCGGCGTGGTCGCGGGAGGGGGGCGCGGCGAGGTCTCCGTGGACGGTGAGGGCGGCGGCGGCCATGAGGTGGCCGTGCCGGAGCCGCTCCCGGGCGGGCAAGGCGCGCAGGGTGGCGGAGAGGAACCCGGCGGCGAAGGCGTCGCCCGCGCCGACGGGAGCGACCACGTCGACGTGGAGGGAGGGGACGAAGGTGACCGTGTCGCCCTCACTGTCACCTTGGAAAAGGGTGGCACCCCGGGACCCCTGCTTCACGACCAGCACCCGGGGTTCGGGCAGCGCGGCGCGGATCGCCCCCGGACCGCCGGTGACGCCCCAGGCGGTCTCGGCCTCGTCCTCGCCCACGAAGACGAGGTCGCTGCCGCGGGCCAGGTCCAGCAGGACCTTGCCCGGTTCCTGGTGCTGCCAGAGGTGGGCCCGGTGGTTGACGTCGAACGAGACGAGGGGGCGGCCGGGGCGGCGCGCGGTGAGCTCGCGCATCAGGGCGAGGCAGCCCGCGGAGAGCGCGGCGGTGATGCCGGAGAGGTGGAGCACCCGTCCCGCGCGGACGGCGTCCAGGTCCACGGCGTCCGCCGCCATCGCTGAGGCGGCAGAACCGGCCCGGTAGTACGCGACCTCGTGGGCGTCGCTCGCCCGGTCGCCCGCCGTGCGGAAGTAGATGCCCGTCGGGCGCGCGGGATCCCGTCGTACGGCGGAGGTGTCGACGCCGTACGCGGCGATCGCCTCGACGAGGTGGTCGCCGAACCCGTCGGTGCCGACCCGGCCGACCCAGCGCGCGGTGTGCCCGGCCGCGGCGAGCACGCACGCCACATTCGACTCGGCGCCGCCGATCCCCCGCTCGAACGACGGCACATCGGCGAGGCGCCCCGGCCGGGACGGCAGAAACGTGACCATGGACTCGCCGAGCGCCACGACGTCGACAACGGTGGGGGGCACGATGACTGGGGCTCCTCGCTCTCGCGGTCGACGGTGACGCAGCCGCACCGTTGACCCTGCGTTGGCTGGGATGTTAGACAGCAGTAAGCGACATACGCAATGACCGTTGCACATGATGCAACACGTCACGCAACACCCTTGAAGGGAAGGCTCATGACCGCCTCCGAAGCCGCCGCCCGCCTCGCGGCCGCCCGCGTCGACCACCGCTTCAAGGGCCTCCCCCCGGACGCCGAGGGTCTGACCGTCGGCGAGCTGGCCGCCCAGCGCCGGGACCTCTTCACCGGCGGCTTCACCACCCCCGTCCTCGCCCTGTCCGCCGAGCGCCTGACGCACAACCTCGAGCTGATGGAGACGTACGCCGTCCGCCACGGCCTCGCCTTCGCCCCGCACGGCAAGACCTCGATGGCCCCCCAGCTGTTCTGGCGGCAGATCGAGCACGGCGCCTGGGGCATCACCCTCGCCGTGCCTCATCAGGTCCGCGTGGCGCGGGAGTTCGGGATCGGGCGGATCTTCCTCGCGAACGAACTCGTCGACGCGGCGGCGCTGCGCTGGATCGCGTCCGAGCTGGCGGCCGACCCGGACTTCCGCTTCGTCTGTTATGTCGACTCGGTGCGCGGCGTCGAGCTGATGGACGCCGCGCTGCACGGCTCCACCCGTCCGGTGGACGTGGTCGTCGAGCTCGCCGCCGGTGCGGGGGCCCGCACCGGGGTGCGTACGGAGGCGGAGTGCGCGGCGGTCGCGGACGCGGTGGCCGCGACGCGGACCCTGCGGCTGGTCGGCGTGGCGGGTTACGAGGGCGAGGTCCCGGGGGCGGACCCCGAGCGCGTGCACGCCTGGCTGCGGCGGCTGACCGCGCTGGCGGTGGACTTCGACAAGGCGGGCCGGTTCGAGGGACTGACGGAGATCGTCGTCAGTGCGGGCGGCAGCGCCTGGTTCGACGCCGTCGCGGACGTCTTCTCCGAGCTCCCCGACCTCTCCCTGCCCGTACTGAAGCTGCTGCGCTCGGGCGCCTACGTCTCGCACGACGACGGGCACTACCGCCGGCTGACCCCCTTCACCCGGGTCCCCGAGGAGGGCGCCCTGCACCCCGCGTTCCGCCTCTGGACCCAGGTCGTCTCCCGGCCCTCCCCCGAGCAGGCCTTCGTCAACGCGGGCAAGCGGGACGCGGCGTACGACCTCGATCTGCCCGAGGCCCAGGTGGTGCGGCGGGACGGTGCCGAGCGGCCGGCGACGGGTCTGACGGTGACCGCGCTCTCCGACCAGCACGCGTGGCTGCGCACGGACCCGGAGGCGGACGTGGAGGTCGGGGACTGGGTGGGCCTCGGGCTGTCCCACCCCTGCACGTCCTTCGACAAGTGGCAGCTGATTCCGCTGGTGGAGGCGGACGGCACGGTCGTGGACTACGTCCGTACGTTCTTCTGAGAGCTTCTGAGAGGCCGCTGTGACGAATGTTTCCTGTGTTTCCCGGAGGCCCCTGTGATGGATCTCGTCATCCGCGACGCGGAGGTCGTCGACGGCACCGGAGGCCCCTCGTACCGCGCCGACGTGGGCATCCAGGGCGGCAGGATCACCACCGTGCTCAGGGAGGGGGCGGCGGCCGGCTGTCTGCGGCCCCTCGCCCGGCGGGTCCTCGACGCCGAGGGCCTGGCCCTCTCCCCCGGCTTCATCGACATGCACGCCCACAGCGACCTCGCCCTCCTGCGCGACCCGGACCACAGCGCGAAGGCGGCCCAGGGGGTGACCCTGGAGGTCATCGGCCAGGACGGGCTGTCGTACGCGCCGGTCGACGACCGCACCCTCGCGGAGGTCCGGTCCACGATCACCGGCTGGAACGGACCCGGTGACGACATCGACTTCGGCTGGCGCTCGGTGGGCGAGTACCTGGACCGGCTCGACCACGGCTTCGACGGCGAGGGCATCGCGGTGAACGCCGCGTATCTGATCCCGCAGGGCACCGTCCGGATGCTCGCCGTCGGCTGGGACGACCGCCCGGCGACGGCGCGGGAGCTGGAGCGGATGCGGCGGCTGGTGGCCGACGGGATGCGCGAGGGCGCCGTCGGCATGTCCTCCGGTCTCACCTACACCCCCGGCATGTACGCCCAGGACGCCGAACTCACCGAGCTGTGCCGGGTGGTGGCGGAGTACGGCGGCTACTACTGCCCGCACCACCGCTCGTACGGGGCGGGCGCCCTCGCGGCGTACGAGGAGATGGTGGCCCTCACCCGCGAGGCGGGCTGCCCGCTCCACCTCGCCCACGCCACCATGAACTTCGGCGTCAACGAGGGCAGGGCCCCGGAGCTGCTGGCCCTCCTGGACGACGCCCTCGCCGCGGGCGCGGACATCAGCCTCGACACGTACCCCTACACCCCCGGCTGCACCACGCTGGTCGCGATGCTGCCGAGCTGGGCGAGCGAGGGCGGCCCGGAGGCGATCCTCACGCGCCTGAAGGACGAGGACACGGCCGAACGCGTCCGGCACCACATGGAGGTGACCGGCGCCGACGGCTGCCACGGCGTGCCCATCGAGTGGGACACGATCGAGATCTCGGGAGTCACCGACCCGGCGCTCGCCTCGTACGTCGGCAGCACGGTCCGGCAGTCCGCCGACCGGCTCGGCGAGAGCTCCTGGACGACCGCCCGCCGCCTGCTCCTGGACGACCGGCTGGGCCCGACGATCCTCCAGCACGTCGGCCACGAGGAGAACGTCCGCGCGATCATGCGGCACCGTGTGCACACCGGCGGTTCGGACGGCATCCTGCGCGGCGACAAGCCGCACGCGCGCGCGTACGGCACGTTCCCGCAGTATCTGGGGAAGTACGTACGGGAGTTGGGCGTGCTCTCCCTGGAGGAGTGCGTCGCCCATCTCACCGGCCGCCCGGCCGCCCGGCTGCGGCTGCCCGACCGCGGCCTGGTCCGCGAGGGGTACCGCGCCGACCTCGTCCTCTTCGACCCGGCCACGGTCGCGGCGGGCTCGACGTTCGAGGAGCCGCGCAGACTCCCCACAGGCATCCCGTACGTCCTGATCGACGGCCGGTTCGTGATCGAGGACGGGCGGCGCACGGACGTACTGGCGGGGCGGGCGGTCCGCCGGACTCCCCGGTGACCGCCCGCCGCCGCACAGGGATCACGGCTTGGGCAGGGTGCACCCGCTCGCGCTCAGGTTGAGCTTGTTGCCGGTCGTGAAGCACGCCGGGATCTGGTAGGTCTCCTCGGCGTAGTTGATGCCCGGGTGAATGGTGACGTTGCCGCTCGCATCGACCTCGCAGGGGTTGTTCACCGTGCAGGTCTCGCCGTCCTCGTTACCGGTGTTGTTGACGGCGACGACCTTGCCGGTGGCCTGGTCGATGACCGGCGAGCCCGAGGTGCCGCCGATGGTGTTGCAGGCGGAGGTGTAGCGGATGGAGTCCTTCCAGGTCCAGTCGCCCTCCTTGAGACGGTACGCGAACCCGTCGATGCTGCAGTTGTAGAGCCGCTTCCAGTAACCGGAGGCGACCGTGATGGCGGTGCCGACGGTCGGGTGCGTGTCCTGCACGGTCAGCGCGCTGATGCCGTACGAGTTCTTGATCGTCGTGTAGGTGCTGGTGAGCTGGTAGATCGTGACGTCCGTGTCGGTCATCGTCGAGTACGCGACCTTGCTGGCCCGCAGGGTGGCCACCCGGGTGCCGGCGGAGTTGAGCAGGCCGAAGGTACGGCTTGACGCCTGGTCGACGATCACTTCACCGGGCTCCGGGAAGCCCGTCTCCAGGCAGTGGCCGTTGGAGAGCACGAGCGCCGGGTCGCTGTCCGCGGAGTTGGGGAAGCGGATGACGGAGCCGGAGCAGTTGCTGAGCGCGACGGTCCCGGCGAGGCTGACGGCCTGCAGGGTCGGCGCCGCCGCCTTCGCGTCCGCCTTGACCGCGGACACGGACGTGGACGTGGACGCCGCCGCGGGCGCGGGTGCCGCGACCGCGGGTGCCACGCCCGCCCCGGTGATCACCAGGGCGAAGAGCGCGGCGACGAGAGGCTTTCTCATGTGGGGGTCCCCTCTTGCGACTTGGGCGACCGGAGATCTTCCGGCCACTTCCAGTTTTGTCATGCGCATTGTCAATCGAGGGGACAGGAGGGACAAGGAGCGGTTTCCGGCCATGGGCATGCCGGAGAGGCGGGACGGGGCGTGTCGTATACGCGGGCGAGCGGGCGGGGGTGGAACCCACCGCGGGGTCTGCCGTGGCCCGGACGGAACCCGTCGGGACCGGCGGCTACTTCGGCCGCTTGGTCGCGCCTTGGCCGTGGCCGGGGTTGCCGTTGCCGGCACCGCGACCCGTGGTCGCGGTCGCAGTCGCAGTCGCGGTCGTCGTGGTCGCGGTGGGGCTGATGGCGGGGGTGGTGGAGGTCCCGGCCGACGGGGACCGCGACGCCGTCGTGGACGGCGTCGCCGAGGTGGACGCGGACGCGCCCGGAGAGGTCCGGTCGGCGCTCGCGCCGGAGGCGGCGGGCGAGTCGCCCGGCGTCGTCTCCGCTTCACCGGCGGTCGAGCCACCCGCGGAAGCCGTCGGCTCCGGGGACGTGGACGCACCCCGGCCGCCACCGTCGCTCCGCCCCGAGGGCGCGGAACCCCCGGACGACCCGGAGTCGAACAGTCCCACGACCACCGCGCCGAGGACGACCGCGCACATCGCGCCGCCGGCCACCGCCACCCGTCGCCGCGGGAGCCGCTCCCGGCGGCGGCGCCGCGAGCCGTCACGGCGCCCGGCCCCGGCACGCGCCACGACTCCGTCGCCGCCCGTCCCCGCACCCTGCCCGCCGTCATCGACCGTCCGAGCACCCGGCCCGCCGTCATCGGCCGTCCCCGCACCCGGCCCGTCGTACGCGTCCTGCCAGCCGTGCGCCGCCGCCGGATCCGCGTACGCCTCGTACGCCACGGGCGCCTCGCCGTCGCCACTCGGGAGGTACACCCTCGGCTCGGCCTCGGTCTCACCGTTCTGCCAGGACATGGGCGCGGATTCTAAGGACCGCAAGGGCTTACGGCACAACAGAGGGAAGAAAGCGACCCAAAACGCCACGTCTCACGTGGTGGAAAACACCCCCCGCCGAGCGTTACGCGGCCGTAAGCTCACCGTCATGCAGGTGATCCAGTCGACCAAGCTCGCCAACGTCTGTTACGAGATCCGGGGCCCGGTGCTCGAGGAGGCGATGCGGCTGGAAGCGGCGGGACATCGGATCCTCAAGCTGAACACCGGCAACCCGGCCGCGTTCGGGTTCGAGTGCCCGCCCGAGATCCTGGAGGACATCCTCCGGAACGTGTCGACGGCGCACGGCTACGGCGACGCGAAGGGCCTGCTCGCCGCCCGCCGCGCCGTCGTGATGCACAACCAGACCCTCGGCATCGAGACCGACGTCGAGCACGTCTTCATCGGCAACGGCGTGTCCGAGCTGATCGTGATGGCGATGCAGGGACTGCTGGACGACGGCGACGAGGTCCTCGTACCGGCGCCGGACTACCCGCTGTGGACCGCCGCCGTGTCCCTGTCCGGCGGCACCGCCGTGCACTACCACTGCGACGAGCAGTCGGACTGGATGCCCGACCTCGCGGACGTGGAGCGCAAGGTCACCGACCGCACCAAGGCGATCGTCATCATCAACCCGAACAACCCGACGGGCGCGGTGTACGACGAGGCGATGCTGCGCGGGCTCACCGACATCGCCCGCCGCCACAACCTCCTGGTCTGCTCGGACGAGATCTACGACAAGATCCTCTACGACGACGCCACGCACACCCCGACCGCCTCGGTCGCGCCCGACCTGCTCACCCTCACCTTCAACGGCATGTCGAAGGCGTACCGGGTGGCGGGCTACCGGGTCGGCTGGATGTCGATCTCCGGCCCCCGCGCGCACGCCGACTCCTACATCGAGGGCCTGACGATCCTCGCGAACATGCGCCTGTGCGCGAACATGCCCGGTCAGCACGGCGTGGTCGCGGCGCTCAGCGGGCGGCAGACCATCAACGACCTGGTACTGCCCGGCGGCCGACTGAAGGAACAGCGGGACGTCGCCTACGAGCTGCTGACCCAGATCCCGGGCGTGAGCTGCGTGAAGCCCAAGGGCGCGCTCTACCTCTTCCCGCGGCTCGACCCGAAGGTCTTCAAGATCAAGGACGACCGCCGGATGGTTCTCGACCTGCTCCGCCAAGAGAAGATCATGGTCGTCCAGGGGACCGGCTTCAACTGGCCCGAGTCGGACCACTTCCGGGTGGTCACCCTGCCGAGCGTGGGCGATCTGACCGACGCGGTGACCCGGATCGGGAACTTCCTGGACGGCTACAGCCAGCCGTGACGCTCACACTGCGTGCGCGGGACGACAAGATGTGCGACATGACTCAACTTTAGACGAAATCCAAGCTAGGATGGCTTCCTGAAAGAGCACAGGAGGCCGTCCCCATGTACGAACCGATCCGCACCAAGTCGGTCCACACGACGGCCGGTACCCCCTCCGACTTTCCCCACCGGTCGCGCGAGGAGGAGCTGGACATCCAGCTCGCCGGACACCTCGCGGCGCTCCTCGCGGTGACCGACGAGATCCGCGCGATCGAGCCGTGCGCCGACCTGGACGCGGCGGCCGAGCGGCTCACCGAGCAGGTGGCGCGGCTGCGGGCAGGAGTGGCGCCGGTCCGCGCGTCGTCGGCCGCGGCCGTGCGCGAGTCACGCGTCGTCGCGCTCCACCAGCGGGCCCACGCCCTCGCCGGCCGTGCCCTCGTCGTCGCCGCGTCCCGCGCGGACACCGCGGTCGCGATCCTGGCCGCCGAGCGCATGGACGCCCACGCGCCGGCCGCCGAACCCCGCGCACTCGCGGCTCGCTGAGCGCCCGCGTCCGAGCCCCCGGGCTCCCCCTGTACGGCCCCGGTCCGCGCGCACCCGCAGCGACGTGCGGACCGGGTGCCACACACCCCACCGGTCAGCCGAGGGCGGTGCCCGTCGTCTGCAACCCGAGCGTCGCGAGCAGCGCCAGCTGCTGTGCCGCCTCCGTGCCCGGCGCGGCCGAGCAGATCGTGATCCGCAGGTCCCCGCCCGGCACCGCGAGCGTGTCGCAGTCCAGGACGATCCTCCCCACCTCGGGATGGTGGACCGTCTTGGTGTCGGCCGTGTGGAACCCGACCGCGTGCGAGGCCCACAGCTCACGGAACGGCTCGCTCTCCCGCCGCAGATCCGCGATCAGCGAGCGCAGCCCCCGGTCGTCGGGATAGCGGGCGGTGGCGGACCGCAGATCCGACACCAGGGCCGTGCGCAGCCTCCGCTCCTGCTCCGGGGTGTGCGTGGTCCGGCTGGGCAGACCCGTGAACTGCCGCCACACGTAGTTGCGTTCGCGCCCGTGCCAGCCGGACGGGTCCCCCGCGAGCGCGGCCCACAGCGGGTTCCACGAGATGAGGTTGTACGCCGCGTCGTGCACCCCGATCGGGGACCGGCCCAGCTGGTCCAGGAGGCGCTGCACGCTCGGCGGGATGTGCTGCGAGATGTGTCCGGCCGTGGGCGGGGCGTGCCCGGCCAGCCGGTAGAGGTGGTCGCGCTCGGGCTCCGACAGGCGCAGGGCGCGGGCGAGCGCGCCGACGACCTGGCCGGAGGGGGCGGTGGCCCGGCCCTGTTCGAGGCGGGTGACGTAGTCCACCGAGAGTCCGGCGAGCTGCGCCAGTTCCTCCCTGCGCAGTCCGGGTGCCCGGCGTACGCCGCCCCTCGCCAGCCCGGCCTCCTGGGGTGTGGTCCGGTCGCGCCAGTACCGCAGCACGGCACCCAGCTCTCCGTGCTCCCGAGGGTCCCGAGGGTCGTGAAGGTCTCGTCGGCTCACCCCTCCATGGTCCTCCCCCTGCGCCGCCACAGCCTGGTACTGCCGGTCCCCCCGACACGGACGGCTCGAAGCCGCCGTTCCGGTTGCATACCGGGATCGGTCGGACACCCTCCGTTCACCCGGCACGACCGGGAATGTTGGGTTCCGGGAGCACTCTCCTCGGTGTGAGACGCATCGCGGGAATCGTCCTGGCGGTCCTGCTGATCGGCGGCGTGGTAGCAGCCGTCGTCGCAGGCCGCGAAGATCAGGACAAGCGCACGGCAACGAAGACCGTGCAAGGAGTGATCGGATCGGAGAAGGCGGAGTTCTTCGCCGATCCCGACGTGGTGAAGGCCCTGGCTGCCAAGGGCTTCACCGTGAAGACGGAGACCTCCGGGTCCTGGGCCATGGACGGTCTGGACCTCAAGGGGTACGACTTCGCCTTCCCCTCCAGCCAGGCCCCGGCCGACGAGCTGGCCGCCAAGTTCCACGTACGGCAGCCGCTGCCGCGCCCCTTCTACTCGCCCCTCGTGGTCGTCGCGCACCGCAGCGCCGCCGAGGTCCTGGCGGCGAACGGGCTCGCGACCGTCGGCAAGGGCACCGGCACGCTCAAGATGGCCGCCTACCTCAAGGCCGCCGCGCAGGACCGGACCTGGCAGCAGCTCAAGGGGGCCGCGGCGCACGGCGAGTTGACCGGCACGCTCTTCATCGCCAGCACCGATCCGAACACCTCCAACTCCGGCGCGCTCTACCTCGCCGCCGCCTCGTACGTCGCCGATGGAGGCCGCGTCGCGTCCAGCGCCGCCGCCGTCGGACGGACCGCGCCCCTCATGCACAAGCTCGTCAGCGTCCAGGGCGCCCAGCAGTCCAGCACGGACGCGGCGTTCCGTGACTTCATCAGCGGGGCCGGGAACCCGCTCGTGCTCGTCTACGAGTCGCAGGTCGCCGCGCTGCTCAACCAGGGCCAGGACGTCGGTGACCTCACCGTCCTCTACCCGGACACCACGGCGAACAGCGACCACACCGTCGTACCCCTCACTCCCGAGGGCCGCGCGCTCGGTGAGCTCCTCAGCAGTGACCCGACCCTGCGCAGGCTCGCCGTCAAGCACGGGTTCCGGCCACAGGGCGCGACCGGGGAGTTCACGGCGGCCACCGCCGCCCACGCCACGTATCTCAACCAGAAGCTGACCGGCGTCCGGCAGGCGCCCGTGCCCGCCTACAAGGTGCTGCACGAGATGGCGCGCCGCGCCGGGAACTAGGGGGAAAAGCAAGTGACGACCGAAGACACCTTCACCCTCACACCGCCCGAGGCCGTCGCGCCCGTGCCCCGTGAGAAGGCGGGCGGGCTGGTGCCCGTCGACCCGTCCGTGCAGGACGAGATGGCCCGCCGGGCCGCCGAGTACGTCGGCTCTCTCGCCGCCCTCGACGCCCGCTCGCCCGAGTTCGCGGGCAAGGTCGGGGAGATCGCGGGTCTGGGCGGGAGCGAGATGCGGGGCGCCGCCGCGCAGTCCAACCGCATGCTGGAGCGCACCCTGCGCAGCCTGCCCGACAAGGGCGGGGACGCCCAGTCGCACGTGGCGGGCTCGCTGGTCGAACTCCGCCGTGTGGTCGAGGACCTGGACCCGCGCGACCTGCCCGCGAGCAAGGGGCGGAAGTTCCTGTCCAGGCTGCCCGGCGGCAACAAGCTGCGTGACCACGTCGCCAAGTACGCCTCCTCGCAGGCCACCCTGAACAAGATCGTGGGCTCGCTGCGCGGCGGCCAGGACGAACTGCGCCGCGACAACGCCGCGTTGCAGACCGAGCGCGTCCGGCTCTGGGAGACGATGGGCAAGCTCCAGGAGTACGTCGTCCTCACCCAGGCCCTGGACACGGCGGTCGAGGAGCACATCGCCGGCGCCGAGGCCGTGGACCCCGCGCAGGCCGACACCCTGCGCGCCGACGTCCTCTTCCCCGTCCGGCAGAAGCACCAGGACCTGCTGACCCAGCTCGCGGTGTGCGCGCAGGGCTATCTGGCCATGGACGTGGTCCGGCGCAACAACGACGAGCTCATCAAGGGCGTCGACCGCGCCGCCACCACCACGGTGTCCGCGCTGCGCATCTCCGTGATGCTGGCCTCCTCCCTGGAGAACCAGCGCAAGGTCGTCGACCAGGTCAACGCCCTGCGCGGCACGACCGAGGACCTGATCCGCGGCAACGCCGAGATGCTCGCCACCCAGAGCGGGGAGATCCAGCGCATCGCCGCCGACCCGGCCGTCGGCGCGGAGACCCTGCGCACCGCCTTCCAGCAGATCTACCGCACGCTCGACGCCATCGACACGTACAAGGTCCAGGCGACCGAGTCCATGGCCGCAACGGTCGAGTCCCTGACCTCCGAACTCCAGCACGCGAGCGCCTACCTGGAGCGCAGCCGCTCGCAGGGCGCCCTGGAAGGAGGCTCCGCGTGAGACGTCGTAGGGCCTACGCCCTCGTGTCCCTGCTCGCCGTCACGGCCACCGCCGCGGTCACCGGCTGCACGGCGCAGGACCAGAAGCAGCACTCCGACAGCAACGCCCCCGAGCCCGGCACCCTGCGCGTCCTCGCCTCCAGCGAGCTCAGCGACATGGCGCCGATCCTCGAACAGGTCCGCAAGGACACCGGCATCAAGGTCCGCCCCACCTACATGGGCACCCTCTCCGCCGTCGACCTGCTCGCGAAGGGCAAGGTGGACGGCGCGTACGACGCGCTGTGGCTGTCGTCCGACGACTATCTGCGGCTGCGCCCCGAAGCGGCGAAGAAGGTCGTCTCGGAGACGCCGATCATGTCGAGCCCGGTGGCGATCGGGGTGAAGCCCGCGACCGTGAGCGCGCTGGGCTGGAAGCCCGCGGACGTCACCTGGTCGCAGGTCGAGCAGGCCGTCGCGGACGGGAAGCTGACGTACGGCATGACCGACCCGGCCCGCTCCAACTCCGGTTTCTCCACGCTGATCTCGGTGGCCTCGGGCCTTTCCGGGGCGCAGTCGGCGCTCACCGACGCGGACGTGGCGAAGGCGACCGGGCGCCTGAAGGAGTTCTTCAAGGGGCAGAAGCTGACGTCGGGGTCCTCGGGCTGGCTGGCGACGACGTACGAGCGGCGCGGCACCGTGGACGCCCTGCTCAACTACGAGTCGATCCTCACGGGCATGAAGGGACTCACGGTCATCCGCCCGCGCGACGGCGTGGTGACCGCCGACTACCCGCTCTCCTCGCTCGCCTCCTCCAGCAAGGACACCCGCGAGAGTGTCCGCCGCCTCACCGAGGCGCTGCGCGCTCCGGCCGTGCAGCGGGAGATCACGCAGCAGACGCGGCGCCGCCCGGTCGTCGCCTCCGTCGCCCCGGCGGCCGGCCTCGACACCGGCCGTCGGCGTGAACTCCCCTTCCCCGGCAGCCGGTCCGTCGCCGACCACCTCCTGGACTCCTACGAGAACAAGCTCCGCCGGCCCTCCCGGACCGTCTACGTCCTCGACACCTCGGGCTCGATGGAGGGCGGCCGGCTCGACCGGCTGAAGAAGGCGCTCACCGGGCTGACGGGCGACTTCCGCGACCGCGAGGAGGTGACGCTGATGCCGTTCGGCTCGAAGGTCAAGAGCGTCCACACGTACGTGGTGCGGCCCGAGGACCCGAAGACCGGTCTCGACGGTATCCGCAAGGACACCGAGGCACTGAGCGCCTCCGGCAACACCGCGATCTACACGTCGCTGGAGAAGGCGTACGAGCATCTGGGCGCGGGCGGCGACACGTTCACGTCGATCGTGCTGATGACGGACGGCGAGAACACGCGCGGCGCCGACCCCGAGGACTTCGACGGCTTCTACGGCCGGCTGCCGGGCGGGCAGAAGGAGATCCCGGTCTTCCCGATCCTGTTCGGCGACTCCGACCGGGGCGAGCTCCAGCACATCGCCGACCTGACCGGCGGCCGGCTCTTCGACGCCCGCAAGGGTTCGCTCGACGGCGCCTTCGAGGAGATCCGTGGCTACCAGTAGGAACCCCCTGAGGTATCTGGAGTCCCGCAAGAACCTCACCGGCAGCGCCTGCGGGCTCGTCGGTCTGGCCCTCACCTTCGCGGGGGTCGCGGGCCCGTACTGGCCGGTCGTCGTCGCGGGGCTGTACGGGGCGGGCGCCCTGATCGCCCCGCCGGAGCGGCCACAGCTGCCGGACTTCCCCGACCCCTCGGCCCAACTGGAGGAACTGCGGGGGGACTTCGGCCGTCTGCGGGAGTACCTGGGCGGTGTGGAACTGCCCCCGGCGGCCGCGGGCCGGCTCACCGAACTGACCGAGCTCCTGACCGCGCTGCTGGATCCCGGGTGGGTCGCCGAGGTGCTCGCGCAGGACCCGGAGGGCATGCACGCGCTGTCCCGCGCCGTACGGCAGGACATCCCCGAGGCCGTCGACACCTTCGTACGGACCCGGTGGTGGACCCGGCTCACGCCCGGCACCGAACCGCCGGAACGCCACCTGGAGCGCCAGCTCACCCTGCTGTACGAGGAGGCGGACCGGCTCGCGGTGGCCCTGCGGGAGGTCGAGGCCCGGCGCCAGGAGTCGCACACGCGCTATCTGGAGGACCGCGGTCGCTCGCAGTGATCACCCGCCGCCCAGGTGCTTCGCGGCGACCGCCAGGGCCACCACCAGCGCGACCAGCAGGGCGACCTTCAGTGCCGGGCTCAGGCGTCCCTCCGGCCGCTCCTCCTCCATCGGTGGCGGGTCCGGCAGCGGGAGCGGCGCGGGCCCGTTGAACACGTCGTGGCCCGTGGTCGCCACCCGCGTGCACCACGGGCAGGACGTCAGATGGGAGCCGTACGCGTGCAGGGGGCGGATCGCGCAGATCCGCACCTGGGAGCGCTCCTTGTTCAGGGCGCGCAGCCAGGCCTCCGCGGGGGGCCGGGCGGCGGGGGCGAGGACACCGGGGCCGAACGCGGCGCGGGCCAGGGTGAGCAGGTCCGGCGGCAGGACGGAGGGGTCGACGGTGCCGCGCGGGATGACGACCCGCTCGGGGCGGACCACGTACGAGCAGCTGGCGGCGATGTTGTCCTTGACGGTCGACTCGGACGCGCTGTCGTGCGGGACGCCCCCGAAGGGGTGGTTGCCGGCCGTCAGGAGCTGGTAGACGAGGACCGCGAGGGCGAAGTCGTCGGTGGCGCGGCTGGCCGGGCCGCCCGCCTGGCGCTCGGGGGGCGAGTAGTCGGTGGTGTGCATCAGGCAGGGGAAGAGTTCCCCGGTCGCCGGGTCGGTGAAGGCGATGGAGTCGCAGTCGAGGAAGGTGACGAAGCCGTTCGCGTCGACCACGACGTTGCTGCTGGAGAAGTCGCCGATGACGAGGTTGTCGTGGTGCATGCGGGCGGTCATGAACGCGAGGTTCCAGGCGACACCGAGCAGGAAGCGCCAGTCGGCCCGCTCGGGGAAGAGCTTGCGCCGCTGGGCACGGGTGAACAGGCCGATCAGCTGGATGTGCGCGGGTTCGCCGAAGCGCCGCATGGCATAGCCGAGGAACTCCCCCCGCGCGCCGCGGGCGAGGGCCGTGGGCCAGGCCAGTTCGGGTGGCTGGAAGGCGTTGGTGGGGCGGGCGGCCAGCGGGGACATGGTCAGCATCCGGGTCAGCCGGCGCTCCTGCTCGGGGCCCGGGGGGTCGCGGTAGAGCTTGACGACGATCCCGTCGTCGCCGACCACCGGGAAGACGGCCGCCTGGCCGCCGCCCTTGAGAGGCAGTTCCGCGAGGGTGACGGGCTTGCCGTCCAGGAACACGGTCAGGCCGCTCATGGGCGGGCCTTGCGGACGGCCCGCAGCAGGGTCTTGTCGTCGGCGTTCAGGGCGGTCAGCCGGTCCGACCTCAGCAGCGCGGCCAGTGCCTCGTGCGCGTTGTCCGAGACCGGTCCCGGAGCGTCCAGGGAGCGGAAGACGGCGTCGGCGAAGGACGCGTTCGGGCTCGACGCGCCGCCGGCGGAGCGGTTGAGCGCGGCCTGCGCGAGTCCGTCGGTGGACAGCAGCACCCCGTCGATCCCGGGGTCGGACACACAGGCGGTGCGCACCCAGCGGGCCGCGTCCGGTGAGGTGAGGAACACCGTCTCGTTGCTGTACTCGCTGGCCTCGGCGGCCTGCGGCAGCAGATGGAACTGCCGCTCGCCGTCCTCCGTACCGGCGCGTACGACGACGAAGCCGTCGCCCAGGGTGAGATGGCCGAGCCAGCCCGGAGTGAGCACCACGACGGTGAGGGTGGTGGCGAAGTCGGGGGCGTCCGCGCCGGTCGTGTCCAGGAACACCTTGCTGACGTCGCGGAAGGCGTCCACGAGCAGTTCGCGCACGGCGGTTCCAGGTCCGCTGTCCGCCGCCGCGGCCGCCCGCCGTCCGAAGTGCTCGGCGGCCAGTTCCACCGCGAGCAGGGAGCCCTCGTCGGAGCGCGGCCGGCTGCCCGCGCCGTCGGCGACCGCGAGCACCGCCAGCGAGGGCGACACCGTGTACGCGCAGGCGTCCTGGCAGGGCAGGCCCTGGCGCCGGTGCCGGTAGCCCTCGACGCTCATGCCGTGCACGCGCCACGGCGACTCCCGCTCGCCCCTGTCCTTCGCGCCCCTGTCCGCCATCGGTCAGGATTCCCAGGCCGGGCGCTGGGTCTTGAACTGGCTGAAGATCTTCTCGAAGACCTCGTCGCCCGCGCCCTTCTGCTCGGCGTTCGCGCTGGCGGACATCATCTGCAGCAGCTCGCGGAAGGGGAAGCCCTGGAGGCGGGCGTGGAACTTGGGCGCGAAGGCCTGGAGGACCTGTTCGCCCATGTCGGTGATGCCGCCGACGCCTATCGCGTAGAGCCGGAAGCGGCGGGCGCGCTGTTCCTCGGCGAGGACGGGGATCAACCGGTGCCAGGAGTCGGTGAGATGGCCCGTGCCGTCGGTCGGCAGCCCGTCGGTGACCAGGCAGATCTGCGGCCGGTAGTACTGAAGTCCGGAGGCGCGCAGCTCGGCCTTGCGGGCGGCGACGATGTGCATCGACAGCTCCAGCGCCTCGGTCATCAGTGTCACCCCGGCCGCGGCGAGCCGGGGCGGCCGGAAGAGGTGGGCGGGCACGAAGGGGCTCACCGGGGCGCGCGGGTCGAGGAGTTGGGGTCCGCGCCAGGCGCCGACGCCCTGGCCGCCGAAGGTGATGACGGCGACCTCGACGCTGTAGCTGAGGCTGACGTCGTCGTGCAGTTCCCGGGTCCACTCCGTGAGCGCGTTGTTGAGCGTCTGGATGGGCGCCCCCGCCATGGAGCTGGAGGTGTCGAGGCAGAGCACCAGCGGCAGGCGCTGTGCGTTGTTCTCGAACTCGATGTCGGCGTACTCCGCCGGCAGCGTGGGCGGGTATTCGCTGTGCATCTTCGTCTCTCCTGGTGTGCGAACTCAGGGCCGCGTGTGCTGGTCGTGGCGCCCGGCGGCCGTGGGGAAGGCGTACAGGACGTCGGAGTCCCGTTCGCGTGCGTCGGTGACGTCGACGAGTCCGCCGGGGAGGGGCGGCGGGCTCCCGGGGTCGGCCCAGACCGCGCGGTACAGGACGTGGTCCAGTTCGACATAGCCCTGGGGGTGCAGTTCGGTACGGACGACGGCGGTCCGCGCGGGTTCCTTCCCCTCGCCGGCCTCGCGTGCGTGGCGGGGGGCGGGTGCGGCCCTGAGCCGGGTGGTCGGCTCGTCGGACGCCCGGGGTCGCGGGGCCGGTGCGGTGGCCGATGCGGTGGCCGGTGCGGTGGCCGGGGCGGCGGGCTCGGCGGAGGGCGTGGCGGAGGGCGTGGGGGCGGGCGTGGCGAGGTGGGGGACGGCGGTCGCGCTCGCGGGGCCCCGGGAGGAGCGGCGGACGAGGACCAGGAAGGCGGTGAGGAGCAGGACGAGCAGGGCGCAGAGGGCGGTGAGCGCGGTGGTCTTCTTGTCGAAGAGCGGGCCGGTGGACTTCGTGTCCTTGGCCTGCCCGGAGGCGGCGTGGGCCGTGGGAGGCGTGCCGGTGGCCGGGTCGGCGGGCGCGGGCGCGTCGACGGAGTAGGCGTGCTGGGAGCGGTCGCTCGTCTGGTGCGCCCCGATCAGGTCGCTGCCGCGCAGGGAGCGGGTGGCGAGGCGGGCGCACAGGTCGTCGCGGTTGTCGACGTCGCAGGCGCCCACGGCCTTCAGGTCCTGCACGGCCTCGGGCGAAAGCCGGTCGATGTGGGCGCTCGCCTCCACCCAGCGGACCCCCGCGAGCAGCAGCAGGGCCGTGCCGCCCGGGCCGGTGTGCTGGTTCGCCGGCACTTCGACGATGAGGTGGTTGCGGCTGGTCGTCACCACTTTCCGCTCGACGCCGCGGCGGGCCCGCTGGTCCCCGTCGAACGGCAGCGCGTCGTTCAGGGTGACCACGAAGGTGCCTTCGCCGATCCAGCGGAACCAGCAGTTCAGGCGTGCGGGGAAGTCCGTTTCGCAGGACGCCGCGGCCGCCGTCGTCGTCCCCGCCGACACCAGAGTGGCCAGTATTCCCAGAATCCCGATGAAGTACAGCGAACGCCTCATGGGCAACCCCCCGTGGCCTGAAAGGCACTCGCCCAATAGTGGGGGCAACCGGCGGGCACCCGGAAGGGGTTCGGGGCACACGCCGGTTCTCACTTCTACAACTTGAATACCTGATGGCAGCGGGTGAACATCTGCCGCGCCCGTTCCACCCAATCACTGGCCAAAGCATCGAAATCCGTTTGGGTCATCCGGCAGGTCAGCGGCAGATCGCAGACTCCGGCGAGACAGGGGCGCGGTCCTCGTACGTCCCACACGGACAACATGGGATTCAATTGTTCGGTATTCCATGCGTTCGATGCCGCGGCGGCGACCGCGAGTTGGTCCTGGCGCAGATAATGACCGTCCGTCGCGAAGGCGACAAGAAGTCTCTTGGTAGTCATGAAGCGCACCGTTATCATCCGTCCCGTTTCCTTGAGATCGAATTGCAGGGACACGGAAACGGTGTCGGTCTCGGTGTGGTAATTCCGTCGGGCGACCCAGTTCTGCACCAACCGGCGCCAGTGCGGGCCGACTTCGAGAATGTCGTGGTCCCTGGCGGGAACGGACTCCCGGCCGGGAAAGGGATCAGACGCCGCCACGGCCCACCGCCTCGGCGACCATCGCGTCGGTCAGCCCGGCGTCCAGCAGCGCCTGGGCGTGCAGCAGCAGACACGAGGGCACGGACACGCTCGTGCCGGCCCCGCGGCGGACCGCCAGCTCACGGGTGCGCGCCTTGATGCTGCGGGCCACGGTGGGCGGAGGCCAGGAAGCCGACTTGGCCGGAAGCTCCAGCAACTCGGTCAGAAGGTCCGCCAGTTGAGGGCGGTCCTCGGGCCGCTTGGCGAGGCAGTGTCCGATGAGTTCCCGCATTCCCGCCGGTACGCCGTCGAGTTCGGGCTCGGCGAGCACGACCCGGTAGCGCACCGCCTCCCCGCTGCCGTGCGGCGGGCGGCCCGTGAGCGCGTACACCAGCACTCCGCCGAGGGAGAAGACGTCGCTCGGCGGCCCCACCCGCTCACCCTTGATCTGCTCGGGCGACATGAACGGCGGGGTGCCGACCACGACGCCGACCTGGGTGAGCCCGGGAGCACCGTCGACCCGGGAGATCCCGAAGTCGATGACGCGGGGCCCGTCGGAGGCGAGGAGCACGTTCGCCGGTTTCAGGTCCCGGTGCACCACGCGGGCGGCGTGGATGGCCCCCAGTGCCTCGACCAGGCCCGCGCCGAGCCGTCGTACCTGCGGCTCGGGCAGCGGGCCGTCGGTGCGGACCGCCTCGGCGAGTGAGGGGCCGGGGACGTACATCGTGGCGAGCCAGGGCAGTTCGGCCTCGGTGTCGGCGTCGACCACGGCGGCGGTGTACGCGCCGCTCACGACCCGGGCGGCGGCGACCTCGCGGGCGAAGCGCTCCCTGAACTCGCCCTGCGCCGCGAGTTCGGGGCGGACCACCTTCACCGCGACCTCGCGCCCGGCGGGCGAGCGGCCGAGGTACACCCATCCCATACCGCCGGAGCCCAGTCGCCCCACGATGCGGTACGGGCCGATCTTCATGGGGTCACTGACGGGTGTGCGCACCCCGCTCACCTCGTTTCGGGGTTCCTTGCAGGATGTCCCGAGTGTCCCGCGAAACGCCCGTCCGGGCGGAGGTGATACGAGAAATGACACCGAGAGGTTTTCGCCCCCGCTGAGAAACCTCTCGGCCTCGCCGGGGTCACCGCGGCCGGTCTTGGCGACGTCGCAGGTCAGGGCAAGTCGGACCGGCCGCGGAGTTCAGGGGTGGACGGCAGCCGCGAGACCGCCGTCCACTCGGAACTCAGCCCAGGCGCCGCACCAGCGCGCGGTACTCGTCCCACAGTTCCTTCGGGGTGTGCTCGCCGAAGGTGTTGAGGTGCTCGGGAACGAGCGCCGCCTCCTCGCGCCACACGTCCTTGTCGACGGTGAGCAGGAAGTCGAGGTCGGCCTCGGAGAGGTCGAGCCCCTTGGTGTCCAGGGCGCCCTTGGCCGGCAGGATGCCGATGGGGGTCTCGACGCCCTCGGCCCTGCCGTCGAGGCGGTCCACGATCCACTTCAGGACACGGCTGTTCTCACCGAAGCCCGGCCACACGAACTTGCCCGCGTCGTTCTTGCGGAACCAGTTCACGTAGTAGATCTTCGGAAGCTTCGCCTGGTCCTTGTCCTTGGCGACGTCGACCCAGTGCCCCATGTAGTCGCCCATGTTGTAGCCGCAGAACGGCAGCATGGCGAAGGGGTCGCGGCGCAGCTCGCCGACCTTGCCCTCGGCGGCGGCGGTCTTCTCGGAGGCCACGTTGGCGCCGAGGAAGACGCCGTGGTTCCAGTCGAAGGACTCCGTCACCAGCGGTACGGCGGTGGCGCGGCGTCCGCCGAAGAGGATCGCCGAGATCGGCACGCCCTTGGGGTCCTCCCACTCGGGCGCGATGATCGGGCACTGCGAGGCGGGGACGGTGAAGCGGGCGTTGGGGTGGGCGGCGGGCGTACCGGACTCCGGCGTCCAGTCGTTGCCCTTCCAGTCGGTCAGGTGGGCCGGAGTCTCCTCCGTCATGCCCTCCCACCAGATGTCGTTGTCGTCGGTGAGCGCGACGTTGGTGAAGACGGAGTTGCCCCACAGCGTCTTCATCGCGTTGGCGTTGGTGTGCTCACCGGTGCCGGGCGCGACGCCGAAGAAACCGGCCTCGGGGTTGATCGCGTACAGCCGGCCGTCCTCGCCGAACCGCATCCACGCGATGTCGTCGCCGATCGTCTCGACCGTCCAGCCGGAGACGGTGGGCTCCAGCATGGCGAGGTTGGTCTTGCCGCAGGCGCTCGGGAAGGCGGCGGCGACGTACTTGGACTCGCCCTGCGGCGGGGTCAGCTTCAGGATGAGCATGTGCTCGGCGAGCCAGCCCTCGTCACGGGCCATGACGGAGGCTATGCGCAGGGCGTAGCACTTCTTGCCGAGCAGCGCGTTGCCGCCGTAGCCGGAGCCGTACGACCAGATCTCGCGGGACTCGGGGAAGTGCGAGATGTACTTGGTGGAGTTGCACGGCCACGGCACGTCCGCCTCGCCCTCGGCCAGCGGCGCTCCGAGCGTGTGCACAGCACGCACGAAGAAGCCGTCGGTACCGAGCTCGTCGAGGACGGGCTGTCCCATGCGGGTCATGGTGCGCATGGACACGGCGACGTAGGCGGAGTCGGTGATCTCGACGCCGATCGCGGAGAGGTCGGAGCCCAGCGGGCCCATGCAGAACGGGACGACGTACATCGTCCGGCCCTTCATCGAGCCGCGGAAGATGCCCTTGTCCCCCGCGAATATCTCCCGCATCTCGGCGGGCGCCTTCCAGTGGTTGGTCGGGCCCGCGTCCTCCTCCTTCTCGGAGCAGATGAACGTCCGGTCCTCGACCCGCGCGACATCGGTCGGGTCGGAAGCGGCGTAGTAGGAATGCGGGCGCTTGATCGGATCGAGCTTCTTGAAGGTGCCCTTGTGAACGAGCTCCTCGCACAGGCGCTCGTACTCGGCCTCGGATCCGTCACACCAGACCACGTTGTCCGGCTGGGTCAGTTCTGCGATCTCGTTGACCCACGAGATCAGTTCCTTGTGCTGGGTGGGGACGGTGGAGGGAGCCGCGATGTCGCGCGCCACGATTGCTCCTAGATGAGGGGTTTTTTATTGAGGCCCCGTGGGGGCTGCGACCCGGATGCTTCGGGGGTGTGAATACCCATGGCGCTCATCCGGTGCCGACCGCACTCATTTGATCATCCGACGGGTTCGCCCATATGTCCAGAGGGCCTCACACGTGAGCGGAGTGACCATCGCCACGTGTATCCGCGATTCTTTGCGTACACGTTGGGTTCAGCTGAAGGTTTTTTTGCGCGGACGCCGCCTTGCGCCACGCTCGTGAGAACATGGCCACTCTTGGCTGTTCAGTGCGTCGTACTGACACGTAACTTACGGTTCCGTAGGTAGGATTCCGCCTATGACTGCGCCCGTCCCCGACGCGCCCACGGACTCGCCGGCCGCAGGCCGCAGTCCCGAAGCGCTCTCCCCGTCGCATCCGGTCAAGCCCAAGCTCCGCGGCTGGCTGCACCTCGGCATGTTCCCGGCCGTTCTGATCTCCGGCCTGGTGCTCACCGCTCTGGCCAGTTCCACACGGGCCCGCATCGCCTGCGGGATCTTCGTGCTGACGGCCTGCCTCCTGTTCGGAGTGAGCGCGCTCTACCACCGCGGCAACTGGAGCCCGCGGATGGACGGCGTGCTGCGCAGACTCGACCACGCCAACATCTTCCTGATCATCGCCGGCACCTACACACCGCTGACGATGCTGCTGCTCCCCGGCGCCAAGGGACAGTGGCTCCTGTGGAGCATCTGGGCCGCCGCGGCGGCGGGGATCATCTTCCGGGTGTTCTGGGTCGGCGCCCCGCGCTGGCTCTACACCCCCTGCTACATAGCGATGGGCTGGGCGGCCGTCTTCTTCCTCCCGGACTTCATGCGCTCGGGCGGCATCGCCGTCCTGGTCCTGGTGATCGTCGGCGGACTGCTCTACAGCGCGGGCGGTGTGATCTACGGGATCAAGCGCCCCAACCCCTCGCCCCGCTGGTTCGGCTTCCACGAGGTCTTCCACTCCCTGACCCTCGCGGCGTTCGTCGTGCACTACGTGGGCATCTCACTGGTGGCCTACCAGCACGGGTAACGCACCTCCCCCTTCTCCTTCATGGCCACGGCTTCCGAGCCGTGGCCATTTTTCGTATGCCTGACAGTAGATCCTCATTGACAGACACCACCTTTTGACAGCTACTCTCATTTCATGGCTACTGTCACTCAGAACGCGGTACGGCGCGACCCGCGCCGCTGGTGGGCCCTCGGGGCCCTGGTCGCGAGCATGCTCACGCTCGGCTTCGACACGACGATCCTCAACGTCGCCCTGCCGACGATGGCGGGTGAACTCGGCGCCACCACCGGCCAGCAGCAGTGGATGGCGGACGCGTATGTGATCGTCTTCGCCGCGCTGATGCTCCCGGCGGGACTGCTCGGCGACCGGTTCGGACGGCGGCGCATGCTGGTCGTCGGACTCGGGATCTTCCTCGCCGGCTCCGTCATGGGCTCCCTGGCCGGCGACGTGAACTGGGTCATCGCCGCCCGCACGGTGATGGGCCTCGGCGCCGCGCTGGTCATGCCGCTCGCCCTGTCCGTGCTGCCCTCGCTCTTCGGACCCGACGAGCGCACCAAGGCCGTCGGCGTCATCTCCGCCGCCTCGTCGCTCGGTCTGCCGCTCGGCCCGATCATCGGCGGCTGGCTGCTCAACCACTTCTGGTGGGGCTCGGTCTTCCTGGTCAACGTCCCGATGGCCGCGATCGGCATCGCCGCCTGCGTCTTCCTGCTGCCCGAGACCCGCGACCCCGCCTCCCCCAAGGTCGACACCCTCTCCACCGCGCTCACCGCGGCAGGCCTCGGGGCCCTCATCTACGCGATCATCGAGGCGCCCGGCCGCGGCTGGGGCGACCCGCTGATCGTGGGCATGCTCGCCGGGGCCGCCGTTCTGATCACCGCCCTGGTGCTGCGCGAGCGGCGCGTGGAACGCCCCATGCTCGACATGTCGCTGCTCACCCACCGCGGGTTCCTGTTCAACACGATCGCGGCGACCCTGGTGATGTTCGTCCTGTCCGGCCTGCTGTTCGTGCTGCCGCCGTATCTCCAGGCGGTACTCGGCCACGACGCCTTCGGCACCGGCCTGCGGCTGCTGCCCATGATGGGCGGCCTGATCATCGCGGCCCGGGCCGCACAGCCGGTCGTCGCCCGGTTCGGCTCCCGCGCGGTGGTCACCGCCGGACTGGTGGTACTGGCCTTCGCCGCGCTGCTCGGCAGCCGTACGACGGTCGACTCGGGCTACGGCTTCACCGCGCTGTGGCTGTCCATCACCGGCTTCGGCTTCGGTTTCTCGGTCGTCCCCGCGATGGACGGCGCCCTCGGCGCCCTGCCCCGCGACCGGGCCGGCAGCGGCTCCGGGCTCCTCATGACGACACGACAGGTCGGCAGCGCGATCGGCATCGCCCTCCTCGGCAGCCTGCTGGCGAGCACTTTCCGCGACCGCCTCGACGTCACCGGACTGCCCACGAAGGCCGCCGACACCGCCGGGGAGTCCGTGGTCGCGGCGCACATCGTCGCCCAGAAGGCGAGCTCGGCCGATCTCGTGGCCTCCGCGAACAGCGCGTACGTCCACGGCATGGGCCTGGTCCTGCTGGTGTGCGGCATCGCGGCCCTCGTCACCGCCCTGCTGGCCGCGGCGTTCCTGCCGAACACCCCGGTCACGCACGCCACGAAGGAGGGCGAGGACCCGGCCATGGCCACCGCCGCGGCGGATGCCGGACAATGAACAGCATGACGGCCGCACCCTCCCCCTTCAGTCCCACCGACCGCCCTCAACTGGGACTCCGCGAGCGGAAGAAGATCAAGACCCGCGAGGCGATCCGCACCGCGACGTACGCACTCGTCAGGGAACAGGGGTACGACGCGACGACGATCGAGCAGATCGCGGAGCGCGCCGAGGTGTCACCGTCGACCGTCTTCCGCTACTTCCCCACCAAGGAGGACATCGTCCTCACGGACGAGTACGACCCGCTCATCATGGAGGAGTTGCGGGCCCGGCCCATGGACGAGCCGTGGATGGACACCCTCCGGTTCGTGATGCAGAAGGCCATCCGGCTCGGCATCAAGGACGACCCCGAGGTGTCCCGGCTGCGGACCCACCTGATGGTCCAGGTCCCGGCGGTGCGCTCGCGGATGATGGAGAGCATGTCGGTCACCGGCACCATGCTCTGCCAGGCCATCGGCGAGCGCACCGGCCGGGACCCGGACAGCCTGGAGGTGCGGGTCTACGCGATGGCGATCATCGGCGGCCTGATGGAGACGTCCCTGTACTGGGCGGAGAACGACCACAGGGACGACTTCAAGGACCTGGTGGACCGCACGATGGACGTCCTGGAACACGGCCTCTCCCCCGAAAAACCCTGAGGCCAGGGCTCTGGGGCGTGACATCCTGACCGGGTGAACGGACCGGAGATCCATGTCGCCTTCGCCCCCGAGCTGGGGATGTTCGTACCGCACGGGCGTCGTTCGGGAGCCACCGCGGTCGCCACCGACGGCTCCTCCACCCTCGGGCATGTCGTCGAGTCGCTCGGCGTCCCGCTGACCGAGGTCGGCGCCCTCGTCGTGGACGGCCGCGAGGTGCCCGTCTCGCACCTCCCGGGGGCCGGCGAGAGCGTCGACGTACGGGCGGTCGAGCGCCCGCAGCGGGTCCCCGGCGCCCCGCTCGGCTTCCTCCTCGACGTCCACCTCGGCACCCTCGCGCGCCGGCTGCGCCTCCTCGGGGTCGACGCGGCGTACGAGTCGACGGACATCGGCGACCCGGCGCTCGCCGCGCGCTCAGCCGCCGAACGTCGCGTGATGCTCAGCCGCGACCGGGGGCTGCTGCGCCGCCGCGAACTGTGGGCGGGCGCGTTCATCTACAGCACCCGGCCCGACGACCAACTCCGTGACGTGCTGGGCCGGTTCGCACCCGAGCTGAGGCCCTGGACGCGCTGCACCGCCTGCAACGGCCTGCTCAAGGAGGCCACGAAGGAGCAGGTCGTGGACCAGCTGGAGGGCGGCACCGAGCGGTCCTACGACGTGTTCGCGCAGTGCGAGGAGTGCGGGCGCGCCTACTGGAAGGGCGCGCACCACGACAACCTGGAGGCCATCGTGGAGCGCGCCCTCGCCGAGTTCGGGAGCCAGACGCCTAGCGACGCTTGAGATCCTTGGCGCCGCAGGCCAGCCCGTCCCCGTCGGGGTCGAGACCCAGCGGGTCGTCCTTGCCGTTGACCTTCAGGCGGCCGTAGTCGTTCGTCTTCAGCCACGCGCAGCGCGAGGCCGTCGTCTTCTTGACGCCGTCCGGGAAGACGGTCGGCACACAGACGTTGATCGTGCCGTAGTGCCGGTCGCAGCCGGAGATCGTCGTGCTGACCTTCTGCGACGTCCGCTTCTTGCCGCCCTTGGTGACCGTGCCCTCGAGGGAGTCGGCGAAGGAGTGGACGTGCGCCGAGGCGGTGTCCGTGGCCAGGGCGGCGGGGCCCTGGAGGTGCACCCACTTGGCGACCGAGGGCACCCCGTTGGCGTCGACCGCGAAGAGCATGTACCAACCGGGCGGGGCCATGTCGGGGTTGCTCGTCACGTTCAGGTCGACGTTGTTGCCGTCCACCGACAGGGGCAGGTCCACGAAACGCTGGTTCGGGTCGGAGGAGTGCGTCACCGCGGCCGGGCGGATCAGCTCGGCCTTCACGATGGGCCGGTCGACCGTGATGCGCTGCGTGTCCCCGTACACCCACTCGTTGTCGATCACCGAGGTGATCGTCGGGCGGGTGCCCTTGAGGAGGTAGGGCGGGGTGTAGATGGACACGTTGTGGTTCCAGGTGCCGTTGCCCGGGTTGTCGCCGGTCGCCATCACCCGGCCGTCGGGCAGCAGGAACGCGGAGGAGTGGTAGCCGCGTGCCTCGGGGTCGGCGGCCACCGGGTCGAAGGTGGAGGTCGCCGGGTCGAACATCGACGCCTCGAACACCGGGTTGGCGCGGTTGTGCAGGCCACCGCCCGTCTCCAGCACCTTGCCGTCCGGCAGGAGGACGGCGGAGACGTACATCTTGCCCTGGTTGCCGGTCTCGGCGACCTTGCCGTTGCCGAGGTCGACCGTGCCCTGCGGGATCTGCGGGCCGACGGTGTACGCCGGGTTCGCGGCCTTCAGGTCGATGATGTCGGTGAGCCGGTTCGCCTCCGGGTTGGAGTCGATGTTGCCGCCGCCGAGCGTCAGCACCTTCTGGTCCTGGGCCGGAGGCAGCAGCACGCTCGCGGACTGGTCGCGCTCGTCCTTGTCCTGGAGCCCGGGGATCGCCGTGACGGTGTTCGCGTCGTAGTCGTAGATCGCCGAACCCGTGCCGGGCGTGCCGTTGCCGAAGACGTGGCTGCCCGAGTAGAAGAGCCGCCCGTCCTGCATCAGGATCATCGACGGGTACAGACCCCAGTACGACCAGGTCTGGTTGACCTGCGTGAACGGCAGCCACTGCTGCTGCGCCGCCGACCAGCGCTCGGCCGTCACCGACCCGGTGGAGTCCTCGCGCAGTCCACCGAACGAGATGACGTCACCGTTGCCGAGCTCGGTGGCCGACGGGTACCAGTGGCCGTCGTTCAGGTCGTTCGTCCTGCTGTACGTCTCGGTGACCGGGTCGAAGATGTACGAGTCCTTGTACCCCTCGTAGCCGTGCCCGCCCGCGACCGGGAACGCCTTGTTGCCGCTCATCACCAGCACCCGCCCGTCGGCGAGCTGGACGTGACCCGAGCAGAACATGTCCTTCGGCGTGGGGATCACCTTGTACGTGCCCTTCACCGGGTCGTAGACCGCGCTGGTGAACGTGCCCGCGTCGAAGTTCTCCTCGCTGTTGCCGGACCCGGCGATCAGCAGCACCTTGCCGTTGTTGAGGACGACGGAGTGCATGGAGCGCACCGGGTTCTGCGTGGGCAACACGTCCCAGCGGCCGTTGGCACACTCGTCGGCGGTGGCGGTGCAGGTGGCGGGCGGGATCGGGTCGGCGACCTGTTCCATCGTGTAGTCGTCGGTCGTCGCCGAGCCGGTGCCGTACACCGAGACGCCCCAGGTGATGCGGTCGGTACCGGCCGGGACGGCGGGCGTACGGACGCTCGCCTGCGTCCAGCCCGCCGCCATGTCCAGCGTCTTGAGATCGGTCCAGTACTGCCAGCCCGCCGTGGTGTCGTGCCGGAAGAGCGTGATCGCGGCGTCGGGCGTCGTCGTCCTGTACCAGAGGCCGAGGTCGTACTGCTTGCCCGCGGTGACCACCGGCGCGCAGCTCGCGGACTCCGTGATCAGGGCCTTGCGGTCGCCGTCGACGCGCCGGGTCAGCGTGACCTTCATGGCCTTGGAGCCGGAGTGGGAATCGGCGACGGTGGAGAAGGTGAAGTCGTTGTCGCCCCAGCCGGACTTCTCCCAGCAGTACGGCATGCCGTCCGTGCCGTCGGTCTCGAAACCCGGGTTGGTGACGAGGTTGGCGGCGGAGGCGGGCTGGGGCGAGACGAGCAGCAGCCCGGCGGCCAGGCCCGCCACGGCCAGCAGTGAGGTTCTCCGTCTGGGTCGTGCGAGATGTTTCACGCGGCTCTCCTCTTTGTGTGACTCCCGCCCGCGGCCCCACTGCTGCGGCGCGGCAGATAGACCAGCGCCTCGGTGCCCACGAAACGCAGGACGAAGGTCATCACCAGGGCCAGCGCGGTGGCGGACAGGGCGCCCATCCCGAAGTGGCCGACGAACAGGGCGATCAGCGGGATGCGCAGCACCAGGTCGGCGTTGGCGAGCAGCGCGAACCGGCCCACCCGGTCCCACCAGCTGCGGTGCTTTCGGCGCTCGCGGAACAGCAGATGCTCGATGAGCAGGAAGTTCCAGGCGACGCCGAACTGGTTGGCGAGGATCTCGGCCGGTACGTAGTGCAGGCCGGCGGCGGTGAGCGCGTACAGGCCGAGCAGGTTCGGCAGGAAGCCGGTGGCGCCGATCAGGCCGAAGACGACCATGCGGGCGACCGGCGAGGCGGTGCGCAGCCCGACGAGGTGGCGCAGGAACCGGAAGCCCTCCTGCGCGGTCGACTTGGACTCGCCCGCGAACCGGTCCTGGAAGACGAAGGGCACCTCGGTGACCTCGCGGGGGCGGCTGCGGACGGCGAGTTCTAGGAGGATCTTGTACCCGAGCGGCTGCAGGATCTCGGCGGTGACCGCGCTGCGGCGGATCGCGAAGAAGCCGCTCATCGGATCGCTGATACCGCGCAGTCGGCGCGGGAAGAGCGTCTTGGTCAGCCAGGTCGCGCCCCGCGAGACGGCGATGCGGTAACCGCCCGCGAGGCCCTCGCGGCTGCCGCCCTTGATGTACCGGCTGGCGACGACGAGCCCGGCGGCGGATCGCTCCCCCGAGGCCACCAACTCCGGTATCAGGGACGGCGGGTGCTGGAGGTCGCCGTCCATGACGACGATCCAGTCGGAGCTCGCCGCCTTCAGCCCCTCGACGACGGCGCCGCCGAGCCCGCCCACGGCTTCCTCGCGGTGCAGCACGGTCACCGGGAACGGGCAGTCCTGCGCCTCCCGGGAGATCACCTCGGGGGTGTCGTCCGTGGAGTCGTCCACGAAGACGACCTCGCAGGGCAGCCGGGCGGGCACCGACTCGGTGATCCGGTGCAGGAGTTCGCGGATGTTCGCGGACTCGTTGAAGGTCGGTACGACGATGGTGACGGCGCCCGGTTCAGGGACCTCGGACGCCCGTACGGCCGGATCGCCGAGCTCCTCGGGGACGGTGCTCTCGAAGCTGCTCATCGACTGCCCCCGGACGTCGTCGTGGTCATGGTGTTTCCCGTGCTCTCGTCGATCTTCCGGATCTCGATGCGGTCGGCGCCCTTGCCGAAGGTGGCGACCGGCGTCGAATGCTCGATGGCCGCCTTGACGTTGGGGAGGTCGACCGCGTCACGCCGCACCGTCGGCGAGGCGACGACGTAGTCGATGTCCTTCCAGCCGCGTGGCATCGTCTTGGTCACCGCGGGGTCGAGGTCCGCCTTGTAGAACCAGATGACGCCGAGCCCGGGGCGGTAGCCGTCGTGGACCAGGTCGAGCCAGAGGGCGTCGTCGACCAGGACCCGGGTGTCGGCCGGGTCCTGGACCTCGGTCTTCAGCCAGGTGGCCGCCGCCCGGTAGGGGGCGTTGGCGTCGGCGGTCACGGCGGTGCGGTCGCCGTCGTACCAGTGCGGCAGCACATAGAGCGCGGCGACCGCCACGAGCGCGGCCGCCGTCACCCGCCGTCCCCAGGTGACGTACGGCTTCTCCTCGTCGCCGCGCCACCTGCGCAGCACCAGATGGGCGAGGCTGGCGGCGCCTCCGGCGAGGACCAGCGCGAGGAACGGCAGCGCCTGGATGATGTACATCGCGGGCAGATAGCCGCTCGGGCGCAGCGCCACCAGGGCGAGGATCGCCACCGTGAGGGCGGGTCCGGCGAGAGCGCGGGCGGTGACGGACCAGCGCCAGGTGGCCAGGAGCAGCAGTGCTCCGGCGAGGCCTCCGATGATCAGCACCCGGTCGTAGTAGAGCCAGGAGTGCAGCACGCCGTACGAGCCGGTGCCGGGGTCGAGGATGAAGCCGGAGCCGGGGCGGCTCATCTGGTACGTGATGCCGTCCCAGAGCGAGACATGGCCCGCGCCCGGGAACAGCTCGCCCTTGAGCAGGGCGAACAGCGGGTACGCGAGGCCGATCAGGACGCAGGCGGTGATGGCTCCGGTGAGCGCGAACTTGCGGGTGTCGCGGTGGCCGTGGCGCCACATGGTGACCAGGAGCGCGGGCAGGACGACGAGCATCGTCTCCTTGGTGAGCACGGCGGCCGCGGCCGCGATGCCCGCCCCGAAGTGGTGCCAGAGGTGCCGGCTCGGGGACGCGGCGAGGCAGAACGCGAGCAGCGTCCACATCACCGCGATGTTGTCGAGGAAGATCTCTCGCTGGAGCACCACCGACAGCGGGGAGAGCCCGAAGAGCACCATCGCGAGGCCCGCGGCCCAGCGCGGCAGCGAGAGGCGGCGCGCGAGGACGTACAGCAGGACCGCACTGGCGGCACTGACCACGAGCATCGCGACGCGCATCGAGCCGACCGTCATCAGCGAGGGGTTGATGTGGGCGGGGATCCAGGTCAGGGCGGCTATCTGGATCCAGCCCAGGGGCGGGTGGTCGTACCAGTACGTGTAGTGCGCGAGGCCCTTGCCCTGCTGCACGGCCCACGCCTGGGCGAGGTAGGTGCCCTCGTCGTCGCTGAGGGTCGGATAGTCGGTGATGTTCCAGCCCTGCACGACGATGATCGCCAGCAGCAGGGCGCCGCACAGCAGCAGGTCGGCGCGCGAGGTGCGCAGCCGCTGGAGCGGCGGGCGGTCGTGGACGATGTCGGGCGCGGCGGGTCGCGTCGCGGGGACCGTGGACGTGGTCACCGCGGGAAGTGTCGAGGTCACGCGGGAAGGTCCTCTCGGGACTTTCGGTACGTTCGGGATGTTCGGGCCCAAGGACTGAAGCACCGAGGCCTGCGACACCGGGGCATGCGGAACCAAGGCGTACGGAACCAAGGCCTGCCCGCCGGCGGGGACGCCCGGCGGGTGGCCTCAGGTCCTAGTGGGCCGCTTCGACCTCGGTGAGGTGCGCGCCGACATGGCTGGTCAACTCCCAGTCGTTGCGGCCTCTTTGCTCACGCCATACGGCACGGACGGCCGCACCGGCGAGGAGCACCTGATAGAAGGGGCCACCGACCACGAGCTTCAGGTAGTGGACGAACCGGACGCGCAGCCCGTACTGCTTGCCGAAGTCGTGCAGTCCGACGAGCTCGAAGACGAAGGTGACCAGGGCGGTCACGGCCGGCAGGAAGGTGATGAAGGCGATCCCGACGGGCACGTCGAGGAAGAGCGCGATGGCCACGTTGAGCGGGATGACCACCCCGGAGACGGCCTGCAGATACGGCGTCATCAGCGTGTAGCGGGCGAGCAACCGCTGTCCGAAGCCGGGCAGTTGCTTCCAGTCCTTCTTGCGGTAGACCTGTAGGAAGCCCTGGTTCCACCGGGTGCGCTGCTTCATCAGCGACACCAGGCTGCCCGGGGTCTCCTCCCGGGTCACCATGTCGGAGTCGTAGGCGACGACGACCTTCTTGCCGACGCTGGAGAGCCGTACCCCCAGGTCGCAGTCCTCGGCGAGGCACTCGGGGTCCCAGCCGTCCGCTTCCCGCAGTACGTCCGTCCGAACGAAGACGGTGTTGCCGCCGAGCGGGATGAAACCTTTTTGCGCATGCAGGTGCAGCCGCGAGCGGAACCAGAAGAAGTACTCCAGGCAGTTGCGCAGGCTGTACCAGTTGGAGTGGAAGTTGATGAGCTGGACCCCGCCCTGGACGACGTCCGCACCCGTCGTGCGGAACGCGTGGTCGACGTGGGCGAGCAGCTCCGGATGGACCTGGTCCTCGGCGTCGAAGACCCCGACGACGTCGCCGCGGCAGTGCGGCAGCGCCGTGTTCATGGCCTTCGGCTTGTTCTTCTTCTCGTGGTGGTCGACGACGACCCGCACCCGCTCGTCGCGGGCCGCGGCCTGCCGGGCGACCTCGGTGGTCTCCGGATCGTCGTGCCCGACGATGACGATGATCTCGAAGTCGGTGTGGCTCGATTCCAGCAGTCGCTGGATGGTGTGGTCGAGCACGGCCTGTTCGTGGCGGGCCGGCAGCAGCAGCGAGAACGCCAGCCGGTCATCGCCGTCCGGTCTGCTGAACCTGGTGGACGCCAGCACCTCGGGCGTGCGCCACGCGTGCATCTGCCACCAGAGAGTGAACGCCGCCATCCAGAACAGGGCCAGCGAAATGGCCGCAATAAAGACAGACGTGAGCAACAGATCCCCCCAGATCCCAAAACCCCCAGTCGCGACGATGTGTCACATCCGCCGCGTCACGACGCAAAGACTATGGGCGATCTGTGAAGTGCACAGGCTGATCTGGTGAAGAGCGTGTTTCATCACAGTCGGATCATTTGCTGAACGATTCGAACACCGGTCGCGTTTCAACCGGTTGACGGACGGTCTGATGATCTGCGTTTCAGCTGCTCAGAGCCGTGCGAAGCCGGTCGGGATCGGTCGTCGGAGCGTCACAAGTGAAGTTACGGCAGACATACGCGGCGGGTTCGCCCTGCACGAGGGGGCGGTCGGCAAGGAGCGGCAGCTCGTCACTCTCCGGAGTGCCCACGGCGACCACGGCACCCGGCGCGGTACCGAGCAGCGCCGTCCGGTGCAGGGCTTTTGTCAGGGGATGCCCCTCCGGCCCCACGACCGCGACCTCACGCGGCCCGTCGAGCAGCGCCTCCGCCACCGCGAGCCCCCAGCCGATGAAACGGGGAGCACGCGGCCCGAGCGCCTTCACGACGCCCAACGCCCTTTCGGCGGCGGCCCGATGGGGCTCGGCGCCGGTCTGGGCGGCATAGCTCAGCAGGGCACCGGCCGCCGCGCTCCAGCCGGAGGGCGTGGCGTTGTCGGTGGGGTCCTGGGGCCGGCGGATGAGCCGCTCGGCGTCGGCCGCGGTGTCGTACAGCGCGCCGGACTCGGGATCGGTGAACTGCGTGATCACCTGATCGAGCAGGAACCCGGCGAATTCCAGCCACACCCCTTCCCCGGTGACGGAGGCCAGCGCGAGGAATCCCTCGGCGACGTCCGCATAGTCCTCCAACACCCCCGCGTTGGCCCCGGCCCGCCCGTCCTTGCTGGTACGGGACAGTCGCGCCCGGTCGTCCATGTGCACCCGTACGAGGAGGTCCGCGGCGGCGATCGCGGCGTCCACGAGGTCGGGGCGGTCGAAGTAGGCGCCGGTCTCCGCCAGGGCGGCGACGGCGAGCCCGTTCCAGGCGGCGACGATCTTGTCGTCACGCCCGGGAGCGGGCCGCTCGGCCCGCGCGGCGAGCAGCCGACGCCGCATGCTGGCCACCTTCTGCGCGTCGAACAACTCGTCCTGCTGCGGCAGTTGCAGCACGGAGGAGCCCTCTTCGAAGGTCCCCTCCTGCGTCACCCCGAAGTACCGGGCGGCGAGTTCGCCGTCCTGCGCACCGAGAACCTCGTGGAGCTGCCGCGGGGTCCACACGTAGTACGCACCCTCGACGTGCTTGCCCGTGCCGTCGTCGCTGTCGGCGTCGAGCGCGGAGGCGAACCCGCCTTCGTTCGTGCGGAGTTCGCCCACCATGAAGTCGGCGGTCTCCAGCGCGACGCGACGGGCGAGCTCGGAGCCGGTGGAACGCCAGAGATGCGCATACACCCTGCACAAAAGTGCGTTATCGTACAACATCTTCTCGAAATGGGGCACAACCCACTCGCGATCCACGGAGTACCGCGCGAACCCCCCACCCAGCTGGTCGTAGATCCCGCCCCGCGCCATCCGCTCACAGGTGTCCTGCGCCATCTGGAGAGCGCCCTCGGAACCGGTCCGCGCGTGGTGCCGCAGCAGGAACTCGATCACCATGGACGGCGGGAACTTGGGCGCGCCCCCGAAGCCGCCGCGCGAGGCGTCGTACTCCCGGGTGAGCCC
The DNA here is from genome assembly GCF_001514115.1 of Streptomyces olivochromogenes. GTDB lineage: Bacteria > Actinomycetota > Actinomycetes > Streptomycetales > Streptomycetaceae > Streptomyces > Streptomyces olivochromogenes. Next base: position 83,942 of record NZ_KQ948455.1, on the reverse strand, counting down.
GAGCAGCGCCCCTGCCAGGTCCTCCTCGCCGGGCACCTCGCCGCTCCCGAAACTCATCTCCCGCTCGGCGAGATCCCGCACGATCTTCCCCGCGACCTCGGCGACCTCGCCCCGGCGATCGGTCCAGGCCCCGCGCACCCCCTCCAGCACCTGCCGGAACGACGGCATCCCGTGCCGGGGCGCGGGCGGAAAGTACGTCCCGAAATAGAAGGGCTCCGCATCCGGCGTGAGAAACACGGTCATGGGCCACCCGCCCTGACCCGTGGCCGCCTGCACGGCCTCCATGTAGACGGCGTCGACGTCGGGCCGCTCCTCACGGTCGACCTTGATGTTCACAAAGTGAGCATTCATGTACGCCGCGATTTGTTCGTCTTCGAAACTTTCCCGTGCGAGGACATGGCACCAATGACAAGACGAATAGCCGACGCTGAGCAGCACGGGCACGCCCCGCTCACGGGCCTCATCGAAGGCCTCGGCCGACCAGGGCCACCAGTCGACGGGGTTGTCGGCGTGCTGGAGCAGGTAGGGGGACGTCTCGTGGGCCAGTCGGTTCGGCATGTCATCCATCCTGCCTGACGGGGGCCATCCAGTCGTGGGGCGGCCCGACCCTCGGACGGTCGCTCATGCCGGCGCTACCTGATCAGCGCAGCGCCACACGGTCTCAATCCGCGAGTAGTCCCACGAATGGTCTCCCTTCACACCAGGTCGGACGAGACAGCGCGTGAAGACCGACGCGATGATCTCTCGTTTCTCTTCGAGGCCCAGCTCACCGGACTGCCAGCGGTGTCGCACGGCCGCCGACAGCCGTACCTCCCCTCTCACCTCGGAGAAAAGCTGTCGTTCAAGGATCTCGTCGGCCAGCGGCCCGCTGATGCTGCATCGCCTGCAACTGCGACAGGAGTACACGTAAGGGCTCCTCTTGCTTCTGCCCTTCTGGGCACACAGCGCGCCGCCACACGTCGTGCCGTCCGGTAGCTCCGCCCCACACCGAAGGAAGCCGCTGGCGAGGTGCCGGGGAGCGGTCCCCCTCCCTGTGAGTCTCGGCGTACCACTGCCCCTGTGCAGGTAGAGGCTGCCGGGCGAAAACGTCGCGCACACCGCGTGCCACTGGTTCGGCACGACGATGGGTTCCCACAGGCCGAGGACCGGCTGCCCCGTCTCCGGGACCAGCAGCAACTCGCCTCTGTTGGCCCGAAAGCCGCACACCCTGGGTGCGGTCATGATCTGCGTCACGGTCTGGGCGTTGGGCCTACCGCCACGGGTGCCTTCCACCCCCAGTCCGCACCACTCACGCGCGATGGCCCGGACCGCCTTCCCTCCGATGCGGTCGATGATCGCCTGCCGGACGAGCTTCGCCTCCTCAGAACGCAGGGTGACCCTGTCCTCCTGCCAGCCGAAGGGACGCGGCCCGCTGTGCGGCACACCCTCGATGGCGCGAGCCCAGTGCCAGTCCAACAGCCGGCGACTCCTTATCCGCGTTTCCGTGACCGCCGCGTCCAGCGATCGCACAGCGTGCAACAGGCCTTCCTGCGAATACGGGTCCCGGACGCCCCGTGGATCGACATGAATACGCCCTGGTCGACTGGTCAGTGCGGCAAAGAACCGGGCGAGATCCTCCACTCGGCGATACAACCGGTCGTCCGCGACTGAGACGACCCCGGAGATCGGCTGTCCGCTGCCGGTGCACCCGCGGGCCAGGTCGACGAGCAGGCTGTCGAACCCAGGCCTCACCGCCCCCTCCTTGGAGGCACTAAGCCCGTTGTCGGTGTACGTCGCAACCACCGTGCAGCCATGTTCACGTGCGGTCCGCTCATTGATCCGCAACTGATAGCGCACTCCGTGCCCATCACGCTGACGGACGTCCTCGGACGTCCGCGCATAGGACACGACCGGGATCAAGCCCGTCGGCTCGTGCGCGGCAAGGTAGTTCACGATCTCCCCCGTTCGACTTTTAGACCGACAGTCATAAGAACGAGCGAGTGATCTCCAAGTCACCGAACCAGCCTCGCGATCTCGGCCCCCTCGCGCTCACGCCCCCCACCAAGGACACTTGAACGTAGAGGAGTTGCCGCCGGAGGGGGACGTGACATGCGGGAAGGCCATCGGGCTGAGGCCGAGCGGCTGTTGACCCGGGCCGTGGAGGAAGAGGCACGGCGCTCGGGCGGGCGGAGCGACGGGGCCGTGTTGCTGTCGCGGGCCCGGGCCGCGCTCGACACCATGGCGGAGGCCGCCGCCGAAGAGTACGGGGCGTACACCCGAGCGCTGGACGAGGCGGAGGCCGGACGGCTGACGTTCGGACAGCGGTATGCCCGGGAGGGCGCCGGAACTCCCCTGCTGGTGGCGGTGGTTGCCGCCGTCGCGGCCTGCGCGGCGGACCTGGCGCTGGGCACGGGGGCCGCAACGGCCGTCGGCGCGGGGGCGACCGTCGCCGTGGTGGGCGCGGCGGCCACCGTGCTCAAGGTGACCGCCTCGCACGTACCGGCCGCGAGCCGCCGGGCGGGAGCCCTGGGCCAGCCGGGCGGCCCCGAGCAGTTGCGGCTCCAGTGGCTGACGGCGCTGGAGGTACGGGGCATCCGGCCGTTCCTCGATCAGCAGCGGGTGCTCAGCGCCTCCGCGGGGGCCAAGCAGGGTGCGCCCCAGCTGCGGCGCACCGACAAGAGTGCCGCCGCGCGCAGGCGCAACGTGCTGGAGCAGTCGTTCGGGCAGCTTCCCGAGCCGGCCGGCCCGTTCACGGGGCGCCGGACCGAGCTGTCCCGGGTGGCGCAGTGGGTGCAGGCGGCGCGCGCCAGCACCGAGACGAAGCCGACCGTGGTCGTCCTGCACGGCGCCCCCGGCTCAGGCCGCAGCACCCTCGCGATCCGGGCGGCGCACAGCCTGAAGGACCAGTTCCGCGGCGCGTGCGTGGTGGACCTGCGCGGCGACAGCACCGAGGAGCCGCCCCTCACCACCCGCGACGCCATGCTCCACCTCCTCAACCGGCTCGGCGCACCCCGCGAGCAGCTCCTCTTCCGTGAGCGTTCCTCGCAGGACCAGCAGGCCAGACGCCTCGGCGAGCTGTACCACCAGCATCTGACGGGCCTGCCGGTCACGATCGTCCTCGACGACGCGAGCGACGCGGAGCAGGTCCGCACCCTGGTCCCCGAGCGCTCGGACAGCCTGGTCCTGGTCACGGCCCGCAAACCGCTCGACCTGCCCGCCGACCTCCCCGCCTGGGTGCACCAGCTCCCGGTCGACGCCCTGGACGCGGCGGGCGCCGAGGAACTGCTGAACGCGGCGGCGCAGGAGAAGCCGGACCCGTACGACGCCGAGGCCTCCGACCGGGTACGGGAGCTGTGCGGCAGCCTCCCCCTCGCCCTGCGCATCGCGGGTTCCTCCCTCGGCCCGCGCACCCCGCGCCAGCTGGCCTCCGACCTCGGCGCGTACGGCCCCGTGGAGCCGGTCGAGCGGGTGCTGTGGCTGCGCTACACCGACCAGACCGACACCGCGAGGCGCCTGCTGCGCCGGCTGGCGCTGGCCGGCCGGGCCTCGCTCGGCGCCGCCGCCGCTGCCTCCCTGCTGGCGACGGACGAACAGGAGGCCACCCGCCACCTCACCGCGCTCGCGCAGGCGGGCCTCATCGATCACGTCCGCGGCAGCCGCTACCGGCTGCACGACCTCGTCCGAGGCTTCGCCCAGGCGCGGCTGCTCGACGAGGAGGAGCCGTCCGAACGGACGGCGGCCCAGGAGCGCCTGATCGTGAACTACGCGGAGCTGGCCGACGCGGTGATCCGCCTGGTCGACGGCAAGACGTCGACACGAGCCGACCAGTTCGGACCGCACGGCTTCACGTCCCTCGACGCGGCCCTGCGCTGGCTGGACGACGAGTCGAGCTTCATCACGGCCGCCCTGCGCCACGCGGAAGGCGTGAACCAAGCGGCCGTACTGAACCTCCTCGGCGCCCTGTGCGACTACTGCCTGCTGCGCGGCGACCTCTACCGCCTGGGCGAGATCAGCGAGTTGACGCAGGCCGTCGACCAGGGACTGCTGGTGCGCTCGGTGCAGTGGCGCACCGGTATCGCGGCCCGCCAGCTCGGCGAGCTGGACAAGGCCCACACCACCCTGTCGTCCGTGGTGAACCTCTACTTCGAGGCGCACCACGACGCGGGCGCGGCCCGGGCCCTGGGCTCCCTCGGCATCACCCTCCACCACCAGGGCAACCTCACCGAGGCGGCCGCCAAGCTCCAGGAGGCCATGGACCTGCAGGCCTCCCCCGAGCTGGAGACGGACCGCGCGTGGACGATGCACGCGCTGGCCGCCGTGGAACGCGACCGGGGCCATCTCGCCCTCGCCCTGAACCTGCTCACCGAGGCCCTGGTCCTGCACCGCGCGGGCGAGTCCGTGCACGGCGAGGCGTGGGCCCACTTCCAGCTCGGCCAGCTGGGCCTGCGGATGGGCGACGTTCCGCGCGCGGAACGGGAGTTGCGTGACGCCCTCGACCTGTACGGCCGTACGCGCGACGCCCGCGGCGAGGCCTGGGCCCTGACCCAGCTGGCCCGCGCCCGCCTCGTCGACGGCGACCCGTCCACCGCGGCCGAGGACCTGCGCCAGGCGGCCTCCCGGCACCGGGAGAACGAGGACGCGCGCGGCGAGGCATGGACGATCTACTACCTGGGCCAGTCCCTGGAGGAGACCGGCAACCTGGACCAGGCGGTCCGTGAACTGGAACGCTCCCGCACGATGTTCTCGCGGATGCGGGACGTGTACGGGCTCGCCTGCGCCCGTCACCACTCGGCGCGCGTCACCCGCGACCAACGGGCCGCCCAGACCGGCTCCCTGCGCAACTCGGGCTTCGCCCGCCAGCTCCTGGTGGACGCGCGCGCCGACTTCCAGCGCATCGGCGTGGCCCACGGCGAGGCGTGGACCTGCCTGGAGCTGGCGGTGGTCGACGCCGGGAACGCCCGTACGCCGGGGGCCCTCGCCCTGTGCGACGAGGCGGCCGGCCTGTTCGCCTCGTACGGGGACCGGCGCGGTGAGGACTGGGCCAGGTTCCTGAGGTGCACCCTTCTGCCGTACGGCTCCCCGGGCGGCCTCGAAGTGGGCAGCGCCGTCGCCCAGGAGGAACTGGCGCAGCTCTCCCGCACCGGCCACCCGCTGCGCGACGGAAAGCTCGACGACTACGTGGAGGCCTACCAGCTCTTGCTGGAACGGGGGGTCGACCTGGGCGCGGGATGGCAGGCTTGGCGCCTGGGAATGGTGCCGAGCCGGCACGCCCGGGAGGTCATGGGGGTGGCGGTGACCGCGGCGCGCTAGCGCGGTGGGGATGTTCGGGTACGAGGGGGACTTCGGTGTCGTTCGTCGGGCGCACGCGCGAACTCGATGCAGGGCGGCGGGAGTTGGAGACCAGAGGGCTCCTGGTGGTGAGCGGCGGACCCGACTCGGACCGGTCCGCGTTTCTCGGCGCCGTGGCACGGGAGGTCGCGGACGAGGCGGGGCTTGCGGTGTACCGATTACAGGTGGCGGACGCCGGGGAGCGGTCGGGGGAGGCCGGGCGGACGCCGGACGAGGTGGCGGGGACGGTCGTCGAGGCCTGCCGGGGCGGGTTCGTCGTACATCCCTGCGTCGTGGTGGTGGACGGAGTCCCCGCAGGGGCGGCGGACGGGTCGCTTCTCGCCGAGTTGATCGGCGCCTTCGCCGAGTCGGAGTCCTTCCTTCTGGTGGGCACGACGGACGCCCGGGAGGACACCGCCGCCCTCCCCTCCGACCGATGCGCCGACGGCTGGGCACTGCTCGACCGGGCCGCCGTCCACTGCGACCGGGGTGATCCGCGCGCGGCCGGACCGCTGCTGCGGCGGGCCGTGGAGGCCCACCAGGTCGCGGGCGACCGGCGCGGCGAGGCGTGGGCGGTCTTCCTGTACGGGCGGATGTGCCGGTTACGCGGCCGGGCCGAGGACGCGCGGAGGCTGCTGCACACCGCGCGGGAGACGTTCCGGGCGGTCGGTGAGACGCCGGGCGAGGCGTGGGCGGTCGGCGAACTCGCGCGGCTGGCCACGGGGTCGGGCACCCCGGACCCGGACGCCCTCGCCGAGGCGCGTCGGCTGCACGAGCGCGCGGGCGACCGGCGCGGCGCCGCCTGGGCGCACCTGTGGTGGACCGTGGCACGGGCGGACGAGCCCGGCTTTCCCTGGCAGGAGGAGTTCACGAACGTCCAGGGCCGCTTCCGTGAGGTCTCCGACCGGCTCGGGACGGCATGGACACTGCACCACCACGCGCTGACCCTGGCCCGTGCGGACGGGACGGACGGCGTGGACGGGACGGGCGGCACTGGGGGGACGGGCGGGACTGAGGGGACGGGCGAGCGTCGGCGCGAGGCCGACCGGCTGTTCGAGGGGGCCTTGGCACTCTTCGAGGAGGCGGACTGTCCGCACGGGCGGGCCTGGACCATGCTGGAGTACGCGCTCCGCTCCCCCGCCCACCGCTTCCTGAACGGCGAGTGGGCGGCCGAGATCCGCCATGTGTTCCATGGGATCGGCGACGAGGCGGGCGAGGCCTGGGTGGACCTCGCCGAAGCCGGACCGTCCCCGGGCGGCGAGCCGCCGTACGAACTGGCCTGCCGCTACCCCACCGCCCTGCTGGACACGCTCGGGTGGACCGAGGCCGGCGATCCGCTGATCCCACGCGCCGCCCGCTACACCCAGCCCGAACCGCGTCCCGGCTTCCCACGCCCCGGTGACCGCGACCGCCCCGACGACTCCAGGGCCCACGTCCGGCTGACCCTGCTCGACGACGCACCCGTCCCGGACGTGCCCGCCCGTATCGCCCTCGAGGTCGTACCCGGGCCCGGGCACCCGTGGTCCACCGTCCCGCTCCCCCCGCTCACGGCCCGCGCGACCTCCCTCGGCCATGCGGAGATCGACCCCCCGCACGGCGTCCCCGCCGACGGGGCGGAGTTCCGCTTCACCCCGCACCGCCCCGGCGCGCACCGGCTGCGTTTCACTGTCGAGGACCCCGCCACCGGAACCGTCCTCCAGCAGGTCGAGGCCGACATCGACGTCGTCCCGTCCGATCCGGGGCCGCACCGGCCCACCCCTCCCGCGCCCCGCCCGTCCGCGCGGAGGGCCTGAGCCCGATGGCACGCGAACTTCTCAGCCAGGTCGTCCAGGACCCCAGCCGCGGCTTCACCCGCCGCCCGGCCCCCACCGTCCGTCACCCGGACCTGGTCCTCGCCCTCGACGCCCACGCCGACGACCACATCCGGGCCCGGATGTACGGCCCGGCCGCGCCCCCGTCCACGACCGAGCACGCGCTGCGGCTGAATGTGAAGCCGGCCGCCGTCACCGCCGCCGCGGCGCATCTGCGGGCGCTGTGGAAACGGGAGCTGGTCGACTTCCAGCCCGTCGACGAGCACGGAATCCCGGTCGGGGGCCGCCCCCACTTCCCGTACGCCACCTGCCCGGATCTCACCGCCGAGCCACGGCAGGAACTGCGCGGGATCCTCGACGAGCTCGCCCGCCAGGGCTCCCACCTGCTGTACGGGGAGCTGCTCGGCGACGGCGGCCGGGGCACCCGGCGCTTCGGCGAGATCCTGACCGACGCGCTGAGCCGCGAGGAGCCGTTGCGCATCCGCGTCGACTCCGACCTGTTCCTGCCCTGGCCGATGCTCGCGCTGCCCGAGGACACCGCGAACGGGCCCGACGGGCCCGACGGCCCCGGCGGCGACCCCTTCCGCCGTTTCCTCGGCTACCGGCACCAGATCGAGCAGACCGGCGGCCACCACCCACGCTTCCCGGTCCCCGCCGGCGACGAGCACGACGCCCCGCTGCCGCCCTCGTCACCGGTGGTGAGCCTGAATCACGACAAGGGCATCGACCCGCAGGGCGTCACCCGGGCCGCCGAGGTCGAAAGCGCCCTCGCCACCGGTACCGTCCGCGTCGAACGCGCCCTGCGCGACGAACTGCTGCGCGCCCTGCGCTCCGGCGGGCTCGACGAGCAGCTGATGTACTTCTGGTGCCACGGGCACTTCAGACCCGTCGCCGACGACAGCGCCCCGCTGTTCGTCCTTCGGCTGAGCGACGGCAAGGACATCGACGTCCCTGCGGTCCTCGCCGAGCGCGGCCCCGCCGAACCCCTGCTCGCGCAGCGCCCCTTGGTGTTCCTCAACGCCGGTTACGCCGGGCTGCCCGCCACCGCCGAGCCGGCACGCCTGGGCGGCGCGCTCATCGAGGCGGGCGCGGGCGGGGTGCTGGGGCCGCAGATCGAGATGCCGCAGCTGTTCGCCGCCGAGTACGCCCACGCGTACGTGACCCGCTATCTCGGCGGCCGGGAGACCGCGGGCGAGATCGTCCACGGGCTCGCCCGGCACTTCGCCGACGCGTGGAGCAACCCGCTCGGCTTCGCGTACGCCCTGCAGTGCGGCATGGACAACAGGCTGGAGCGGGCCACGGCATGACCGCGCCGACGGCCGCCCCCACGTACGGAGGGACCCCGTCGTACGAGTGGACGGTGCCGAGGGTGAGGGTGCGGACTCCGGTCACCGTGGCCGGAGTCCGTACACCAGGCTCAGCCCTTCGCGGGCGAGGCCTTCCCGCCGGGGCCGGCACCGGAGCCGCTCCCCTTGCCGGAGACCGCGGCGCCCTTCCCGGGCTTCTCCGGATCCTCCTCGAAGGTGACCTTCCCCATGTGCCGGTTCATGGACTTCATCAGGCCCCACACCGCCAGGGCCAACGCCGCGAAGACGATGAAACCGAGGACGCCGGGGGTGACCTTGTTCTCGTCGACCTCCTTGGCGAGGGGAACGAGGTGCGTCAGTGCCAGGCTTGCGCTCATATCAGGCATTGTCGCGGATGCCCGCGAAGAGGTCGTCCTCGGGGAGGGATGTGTCGACCAGGGAGGTGGCGAGCTCGTACTCCTCGGTCGGCCAGACCTCCTTCTGGATCTCCATCGGGACCTTGAACCAGCCGCCGTCGGGGTCGATCTGCGTGGCGTGCGCGATCAGCGCCTTGTCACGGATCTCGAAGAAGTCCGCGCACGGAACGTGCGTGGTCAGCGTGCGCTCGGTGCGCTCGAACTCGCTCCACCGCTTCAGCCAGTCCCCGTACGGCGACTCCAGACCGCGCTCAAGCAGCGCGCTGTGCAGCGCCTCGGTGCGCGGGCGGTTGAAGCCCTGGTTGTAGTAGAGCTTCTGCGGCTGGAACGCCGGGCCGTACTCGGACTCCGGGTACTTCTCGGTGTCCGTCGCCCCCTCGAACGCCACCATCGAGATCTTGTGGGTCATGATGTGGTCGGGGTGCGGATAACCACCGTTCTCGTCGTACGTGGTGATCACCTGCGGACGGAACGAACGGATCTGCCTGACCAGCTCTCCGGCCGCCTTGTCCACGTCCTCGAGCGCGAAGCAGCCCTCGGGGAGCGGCGGCAGCGGGTCACCCTCCGGAAGGCCGGAGTCCACGAATCCGAGCCACTCCTGCTTGATGCCGAGGATCTCGCGGGCCTCGTCCATCTCCTTCTTGCGTACCTCGTGGATGTGCTCCTCGATGTACTGGTCGCCCTGGAGCTTCGGGTTGAGGATGGAGCCGCGCTCCCCGCCCGTGCAGGTCACGACCAGCACGTCCACCCCCTCGGACACGTACTTCGCCATGGTGGCCGCGCCCTTGCTCGACTCGTCGTCGGGGTGGGCGTGCACGGCCATCAGTCGCAGCTGGTCAGTCAAGACTCGATCCTCAGTAAGTCGGCCGGTGGGGCCGGTCGGCAAGTCGGCGCCCGGCGTGTTTCGGCGTCATGGGCGGCTTCTATAGTGACGGAATCGGGGGACGAATAATTCCGGGACCCCGTCCCCGAGAGGACGATCATGAGCACGGCGAGCACACAGCTGCCCGAGGGCCGGTACGGCCGCTCCGAGGACGAGCGCGCGGACCGGAAACTCAAGGTCATCGGCAGTGTGCTGGGCGTGGCCCTGCTCGCCCTGATGGGCTGGTTCGCCTACTACTACGTCTTCTCGAACAAGATCAGCGCCGAGGTGATCACCTTCAAGGCCGTCTCGGACAACGCGGTCGAGGTGCACCTGGAGGTGCGCAAGGACGCGAGCGCCCACGGCTACTGCACGCTGCGCTCGCAGGCCGACGACGGCAGCGAGGTGGGCCGCGCGGACTTCCGTTTCGACCAGGACTCCTCCCGTATCGACAAGGTCGTCACGCTCCGTACCACCTCGCGCGGCGGCACGGCGGAGCTGCTCGGCTGCCACGCCGACTGACACCACCCGCTGTCGTCCCCCTCGCACCGCCCGCCACGTCCGGCATCATCCTTGGCACCTATGCGCTGACCTGCGTTGACGTAATTCTGATGTCTTATGTCCTCCCCCTTCTGCCCGGGAATTGTTAGGCTCGTGGTTTCGCCCACCCGTGAAAGCACATTCTTCTGGGTAGGGCGATGCTTTGTATTCCCAGTACCTACGAGGAGCACCTGTGACCCAGACCAGCGAGAACGTCACCTGGCTGACCCAGGAGGCGTACAACCAGCTCAGGGCCGAGCTGGACTACCTGTCTGGTCCTGCGCGCACGGAGATCGCCGCCAAGATCGCGGCCGCGCGCGAGGAGGGCGACCTGCGCGAGAACGGCGGGTACCACGCGGCCAAGGAAGAGCAGGGCAAGCAGGAGCTCCGTGTGCGCCAGCTGACCCAGCTCCTGGAGAACGCCAAGGTGGGCGAGGCCCCCGCGGCGGACGGCATGGTCGCCCCCGGCATGGTCGTCACCATCGCCTTCGACGGCGACGAGGACGACACGCTGGACTTCCTGCTCGCCTCGCGCGAGTACGCCAGCGCCGACATCGAGACCTACTCGCCCCAGTCCCCCCTGGGCTCCGGCGTGAACGGCAAGAAGATCGGCGAGGACGCCCAGTACGAGCTGCCCAACGGCAAGCTCGCCTCGGTGAAGATCCTCAAGGCCGAGCCCTACAAGGGCTGAGCCGGGACCGACCACTGCGACGATGCCCCCGGCCGTGCCGGGGGCATCGTCACGCCCGCGTCTTCATGCCCGCGTCTGCACGCCCGCGTCACCGCCGTCACCGGCGGCTTCAGCGGGCCGGGCCGAGTACCTCGTCGGCGCTGCGGGGCTCGGTGCGCGGCTGCTGGTTGAGCTTGTGGCGCTCGATGGAGGATCGCCGGTAGACCTCCTTGCGGGCCCGCATGATGTTGCCCAGCGGTGCGTGCTCGGCGGTGACCCGCCAGGGCGTGAAGGACAGTGAGTCCATCTTCTCCAGGTTTTCCGGGCCGGAGATGTCCTGCTGCGGCAGCCGCAGTCTGGCCACGGTGACGGACGGCGAGAGCTGCTCGGGCCACTCCACGGTGGTGTCCTCCACCGGCATGCGCTCCAGGTCGGTGCAGAGCTGTACCTGGATGTCGAAGGCGTAGGGCTGCTCTTGCAGCTCGGCCTGCAGGGCCGGCCGGAAGACCTCCTGCGCGGAGGCCGGGTCGATGGTGCGCCGGACCACCGCGGCGGCGTAGGACGGGTCGGGGGTGATGCGCACCTTGGCGATGTGGTCCCCGTGCCGGACCGCGCCCATCGTCCAGTAGCTCGACAGCAGCAGGTTCGCCGGAGGGGTCTTCGACAGGCGCAGGAAGGCCAGGAACTCGTCCCACGCCCAGTTGTCCTGGTCCAGCGTTCCCTTTCCGGTCACGAACTCGGTGAAGAAACGACGTGCGCCGGGTCGGCCCTGGGAGAAGTAGGCCGGCGCGTTCAGGAACAGTTCCTGGATGAACAGGTAGTGCTCGACCGTGTTGCAGAAGAAGATCGGTCCGTTGATGTTCGCGTAGTCGAATGTGCCCGTGTCCGGTTCGTCTTCCAGCAGGGTCGGGCCGGGGATGTCGAAGATCTTCAGCGCCAGTCCGGTGGCGGCGCCCAGTCGCGCGTCGGCTCCGGCGTGAGGCGAGCCGTTGGAGAAGCGGATGAGCGCGTCGTGGGTTCCCGGAGTCGCGTAGATTCCCTGGGCGTACTCGGGCGCAAGCCCGTCCAGGATCTCCACTTCCCCCCGGACCAGCCCGTAGCCCTTGGCGTGGGCGTCGCGCAGGGCCCGTCCGGTGCCACCGGCCTCGACCGACTCGGCGATGTAGCTCTCGGTCTTCTCGATCACCGTCTGCAGGTTGCGGTCGAAGTCCGGGTCGTCGTCTTCGACGTCAGGCGTGTAGCGGACGAACTGTGCTGCCATGACTTCGACCTCTTCTCGAAGACCGTGTGGGGCCTCAGGGGTAGGAATCGCCCTCAGTCCTCCAGCTCGGCGAGCCAGCGCAGGGCACGCAGACCCGGCACGAAGCAGTACTCACCGCCCCGGGTGACCACGAAGCTCGGCAGATTCCGCAGACGGCGCCGGACCGGCTTCTCGGGGATGGTGACGCTGCCGGTTCCGCCGTGATGCCCGGCCACCGGGTCCTTCTCGCCGGGATAGCCGATGAAGTTGCCGTCGTTGACCCACTCGGCCTTGATGAATTCAAACTGTCGTTCAAGGTGTGCTCCGAGGAAGACTCCGACCAGACCCCGGTCGGCGCCGTCGTCCTCCAGCACGCCCTCCGGCAGCGGCGGGCCGTAGGTGGTGCCGCGGCGGATGAGGCGGTGCATCCGCGCGTCGCCGATGATGGTGGAATCGCGGGGGTTGGTGCGCCGGATGTGCGCACCGGCGGGGCACCGGAAGCCTCGATCGTCGTTCTCCCGGTACAGGAAGTCGTTGTTGCGGTGCGGATCGGCCGCCAGCTCCGGATCGTCGTGCTCCGGCGTCAGCGTCAGCGGCGCCCCGCTGGGCCAGCGGCCGACCATCTTCGCCGCCAGGAGTGCCTCTTCCTCGGCGCTGGAGGTGTTCGCGCGCAGGTACTGCCGCCAGGCCGCCACGTTGGTGTGGATCTTGCGAACGGCCGCGTAGGTTCCGTTGCGCCCCAGCACATCGGGGCTGGGCATGGGTGGCAGATTGCCGGTCTCGTCGGGGTAGCCGAGGATGAACTCGCCGGCCTTGATGGGCGCTTCCTGCGGGTTGGAGCCGGGCAGTCCGACGCCCTCGATGTTCGGATGGCTGATGCCGTCGCGGAATCCGAACGTGGTGCGCCCGGTCGGGAGCTGGTGGACCTCCTGCTGCCAGATCACCTGGACACCGGGCGTGTCCTCGTAGGCGACGCGGGCCCGCTCCAGCTCCCTGTCCAGCTGCGCCGCGTCGGAGGAGAGAGCGCTCAACGCGATGTGAACATCGCCCGTTCCGAACGGCTCCTCCCAGTGGGCCGGGGCACTCTCGCCCACATCGCCGATCAGCTCCGCCCGAGCGGCCATGCCCTCACGGAACGCCCGCGGAAAGCTGTCCAGCGACTCCTGGGGCACCCCCAGGGCGCTCAGCCCCTGATAGGTGAACGCCAGGGCCACCCAGGCATCCTTGCTCCGGTCCACGCCGGGCAGCCCGCCCGCGGTCACCGGCAGCAGCCGCCGCAGCAGGGCGCGCCCGGCGTGGCGGTCGTCGACCCGCAGGAAGACGAACTTTCCCTCGTACGGCACGGGCCGTGGACGCAGTGCCCCGCTCTGGACGTCGTCGATCTCCACGCCCATGCCGGCTGCGCTGCCGCTTGCCACCGTGTTCATGATCGCCTGTGCCTCCATAGCGGCCTGTGCGTGGGCAGACGTGCGGCGGCCGACCCGCGCCCGACGCGGTCCACCGGTGTTCGGTCGGCTCTGAGGGTTGGTCGTGTCTGAGGGTTGGTCGTGCCCGAGGTCGGTCGTGTCCGAGGTCGGTCGTGTCCGAGGTCGGTCGTGTCCGAGGTCGGTCGTGTCCGACTTCTAGGCCGCGGCTTCCTCCAGCAGCTTCTGGAAGGCCGGCGTGGCCAGCAACTCGGCGTTCGCCGGGTTGTCCAGCGCCGCCCGGAACTCGGCGGTGTCCAGCACCGCCTCGAACGCCTCCTCCACACGGTGGTCCTTGTAGATCTGCTGAACGGTCAGATCGGGATAGGCGCTGACGAAAACCCCCGCGGGCTCCTGGTGGGCGACGAACCAGTCCTTCACCCCTGGGTCGGTGACGCCGGGGAACCCTTCGCTGTGCGAGAAGACCTTGTCGAAGCGGGCCCCGACCACCGTCTGGGCGAAGTCGTCGATGTACGTGTCCCAGGAGCCGTCGAAGACACTGGCGAACATGAACCGGGTGTCGTTGTCGAAGATCACGTGCCGCGCGTCGTGCAGGGTACCGATCTGACGCACCGCCGCATGCACGTTCTCGTCGGCCGCAGCGTCGGCCATCGCGGCGAGATCCTCACGCAACGCATCAGCGTGGCCCGGCTTGATCTTGGTAAAGACGGTGAACTCGCTACAGACCCCATCGGACCTGCCCGGGCGCTCGGGCTGAGCTGATGGGGCCGCACCTGTCGTCGCAGTCATCGTGAGATTCACCTGCCACAGATCGGTCCGAGGGTCGCCAGGCGCTCGGACATGAGACGCCATCGCCCTCACCACCAATCCTGGATCCACACACATCGCCTCGCACCCCGGCCAAGGCCAGGGTCCCCGCGTTCCGGGGAGCTCCCGAGGACAGATCCCGAATGGCGCAGGAAGATGGACAGGAAGACGGAACGCCAAGGAGTTCGGCGGTCATGGCGACCACTTCCGGAATGGCTGCGCCCTTGGCCCAGGACCCCCAGCAGTTCCGGCGTATGCCCATGACAGTCCCACAGCCGGCCGCCCAGGTAGTTGGGTCACCCACTCTCACCAGGCCTTGCTCGACTCGATCGCCGCCCTGACCCACCCACCAGGAGGTAATCATGGGCAAAGTTCTCGGTGACGTGTTGGGTCTTGCGGCCGGCGTCGCGATCAGCCCGCTCCCGATCATCGCCATCATCCTCATCCTCGCCACGCTTCGGGGACGTCTCAACGGCCCCCTCTTCACCGTCGGCTGGATCCTGGGACTCTCGGCACTGGGCGCGGTGATGCTGGCCATCGCTTCCCCCGCGGGTGCCTCCGCCCACAATCAACCGGCCACGTGGGTGGGAGCCCTCAAGCTCGCTCTGGGCCTGCTCCTCGTCCTCTTCAGTGCCCGGCAATGGCACCGGCGGCCGAAGGATGCCTCACAAGCCCAGCTGCCGAAGTGGATGGGCGCGATCGACCGCCTCACGCCGGTCAAGGTCTTCGGACTCGGACTGGGCCTGGCCGCGCTCAACGCCAAGAACGCCCCGCTGACCATCGCCGCGGCCGCCTCCATCGGCTCAGCCGGACTGCCGGTCGGGCAGCAGATCGCATCGCTGGCGATCTTCGTCCTGATCGCCACCCTCGGCCTGCTGGCCCCACTGGGAGTCTTCCTGCTCGGAGGAGAGCGGGCCAGAACCACGCTCGGCAATTGGAAGGACTGGGCGGCCCAGCACAATGTCGCCGTGATGGCAGTCCTGTTCTTCGTTCTCGGGCTGAAGCTGCTCGGAGACGGCATCTCCGTCCTCACCTCCTGATCCTCACCTCCTGGCAGGCAACGACAGAGGCCCCGGCGTCTGCCGGGGCCTCTGGTCGATCCTTGCTGGTCAGGCGGAGCCAAGTGCCACGCGGGGGGTGCGGCGAAGAACCGTGATCAAGCGTCTGCCCGGCGGTACTTGCGTACCGCGAGCGTGCGGAACAGCACGACAATCAGCACGGACCACAGCAACGAGGCCAACACCGGGTGCTGCATGGGCCAGGCGTCCGGCACCGGATAGCCCGCCGGGAGGTTGCCGAAGAGCTGACGGCAGGCCTGCACGGTGGCGCTGAAGGCGGCAGGCCTGCACGGTGGCGCTGAAGGGGTTCCAGTTCGCGATGGTCCGCAAGAACGCGGGCATGTTCTCCGACGGCACGAACGCGTTCGAGATGAACGTCAGCGGGAACAGCCAGATCAGGCCGCCGGAGGTGGCCGCCTCGGGGGTGCGTACGGACAGGCCGATCAGCGCGCCGATCCACGAGAACGCGTAGCCGAGCAGGAGCAGCAGGCCGAAACCGGCCAGCACCTTCCCGAAGTTCTCGTGCGTGCGCCAGCCGACCAGGACGGCGACGACCGCGAGGACCACCAGGGTGAGGGCCGTCTGCACCAGGTCGGCCAGGGTCCGGCCGGTCAGGACCGCGCCGCGCGCCATGGGCAGCGAGCGGGTGCCAGCAGGTGCGCATGAGGGTGCGGACGTGTTCGCTCACGGGTGCCGACTCGATATCGCCCCGGTTGGTGAGTGGGTGGTCAGGGCGCCCACTGGAAGGGGGTGTGCGGCTTGAGTACTCGTTTAGGTAGAAGTCACGTTGCTCAGAGAGGCGTGCGCTAGTCGCGCGAGATCAACCGACGCCGGGCGCTCGCCGTGCCCCCGGGTCGCGAGGGAGGGATCTCCCCGGTATCCCAGTCAGGCGCCGGCACAGGCATATGCGACTGAGGACGACGTCGCGGCAGCCAGCGCCGCAGCCACCACCAGCGCGCCCTCGACCCATTACGCAAATCGGGATGGCGCACCGTCGCCTCCGGGTGTTCCTCGCCGCCCGTCTCAGGAGGAGCGTCGGCGCGCCCTCGTCACTCGATGGCGGCGCCTGAGCGCGGGCCGATCTCTCGGCCCTGGGTGCGCAGCAACTCCTCAATCGCAGGTCCAGGAGCCGCCAGGACTTGCGGGTGACGATGGCTTGTTCGACCAGTGCCCGGACCTTCGCATGGGACCGGTTGACGGCCTGCTGACCGGTGGAAAGGCTGTCCCATCGGCCCGCGGCGAGGGAGACGGACCGTGCCGCCCGCGCCCTGGTAGCCCTTGTCCGCCCAGCAGGTGATGCCGGCCTCGGCGAGAGCGTCGATGATGCCGTGCAACGTGGACGGCTTCGGCCGCTGGGACGACAGCGGAGGGCAGAGCTGAACACGTCGACGCCGGACGGGTAAACAAGCATGCGAAGCCTCTGGTGGAGACGGTTCTCTCGGTCGAAAACCCATCTAGCAGGGGCTTCATCCGTCTGTCAGGCCAACTACCCTGCCGACGCGGGAGGTTGGAAAGGGCTCAGTGCCACTTGCTCCGTTCGACGGGCAACAGCGTGCTCAGGTCGGCGGGGTGCAGCGAGGCACACGCGCGCCTCCACGGTCGGCTGACCCGCGGAGCCGACCTATCCATATCCTCCGACCATGAGACTCTTCCGACCGCGCGCCAAGCGGACGACTGAACCCCCTGTGTCGCGGGCCATGGCCCTGTACAGGGCCGGGCGCTACGCAGAGGCGGTGACCGAGGCCCGTGCCGTGGCCCGGTCGCTGCCACTCGATGACACGTACGCACCGCTGGCACTGAGCATCACCGCAAACGCGACGGGCGCCCAGGGCCGCCACGCCGACGCTCTCGCCATATACGACGAAGTGCTGCCGACCGTCGGAAAGACTTTCGGAGCTGATCACTGGCAGACCCTGAAACTGCGCTCCGACCGTGCCCAGACGCTGGCCGAGCTCGGTCGGTACGCCGAGTGTGAGGCAGAGTGTGCGGCCGTCGCCCAGACCGCGAGCCGCGGTACAGGGGAACAGTTGCAAAACGTAGAAAGGGCCGCCAGCAACGGGCTGGTCTTCGCTCTCAGCGCGCAGGAGCGCCACCCGGAGGCCGAGGCACGCGCCCGCGAGATCCTGGCCGCCTATCGTGAACCGGACCGACTGACTCTGGCATTGCGGCTCGGCCTGGCACGCAGCCTCAACGGTCAAGCCCGCCACGAGGAGGCCCTCGTCGAGGCGGAGGGCGCCCGTGAGCTGTGCCGCAGCCTGCCCGCGGAAGAGATCCGCCCAGAGACGGGCGCCATCGAGCTGGCCGTAGCCACCGCCCTCGTGGGGCTACGCCGCGGCGCCGAAGCTCGCCTTCAGGCCACAGCTGTTCACGATGCCTGTCTGGCCTCATTCGGCCCGGACCATCGCCGCACAGTCGAGGCTCAGGCTCTGCTCGACCGAATAGACGGCGCTTGATCGGACGCGCACCTCGACTCCGGACAGGGGTGTCCCAGGTGTCCGACTGTCCGGTTACGCCCCTCATCTGCACAAACGGCCCGGACAGCTCAGGGTGTCGGTGTCCGGGCTGTCCGGTCACAGACGGCTGTGCCTCAGGAGGGCATCGTTGATTTTCCTACCTGATCAAGGCCCACGCTCGGCGCGGCCTGCCTCCTGTCTGCGGCCCGGCTGGCTGCAGCAGGGCGGCACGACCCGCTGCACTCACTGTGCTTCAGGTAGGAGATGGAGTGTGCTCCGACAGGACCAGATGCGCTCGACCGATCGAGGAGACGTCCGAAGTTGACCCAAGGCTCAAGGTGATCATGAAGCGTGGCAAACGGACGATCAATGCGCTCAAGGGCTCCCGGGCCGTGGCGACCAGGTACGACAAGAGAGCGTATGTCTTCCACGGCACCGTCGCCCTCGCCGCGATGCGGCTATGGCTCCGATGAGGACCTGCCGGACAGCTCCCGGCTGTCCTGACGGCCGTAGCGCTCCCTATCCCGCGCCACCCCTTCGGCACTCACCGATGACTGGATGGTGTACACATCTCCGATACGGTCGTCGCCACGCCGACGCTGTCGCCATTCTTCGTGAGCCCGGAACACCATGACGGACACCCGTGAAACAGGCTGCCAGTGCCGTGTGAAGGTCGGAGCATTCACGTCCGGGGCGTCTTCCAGGGGTATACCGCGCTTCCCCAGCAGCCGCTCCAGTTTGTCGAACCGGAGGTGGCGGTCGAAGCGCCCGTACTGGTCGCGAATTGCCCTGTTGACGATGCTGCCGCCCCAGTGCGACAGCCGATGCACCTGCAAGGTGAAGTGGTGCCCCTCCCAAGGATGGTCCGGTGTTTCCCGAATCCAGAAGAACTCAGCCATTCCGTAGTCGCGCCACATGCTGTGGTCGTCAAGGGAGTTCTCGGCGAAATCGGAACCCAGCATCGCGGTCACCCGGTCGGGACTGTCCGTCGGATTGGCACCGAGCACCGTTCCGGAGGCGACCACGTCCATGTAGAACGCAAGGGAATGCGGAGTCAACTGGTCTTCCTTGACGGGGCGCCGGGTATCAGAAGGGACGGCCTCAGCGTATGCGACCGGGGACGCCACGAAGATCCGCCGGACAGGCCCTAAGCACAGCGACGCACGAGGTGCATGCAGCCCCTGATTGTCCGACGGATCGCGCCAAGAACGAGGGCGGGCAGGGTGTCGGGCCAGCCTGCCCGCGCCCGGCGACAGCAGACGCTGAGATCAGCCGTGGACGACCGTGCCGTCCCGCACCGGGGGGGCATGGTCATCACATCGCGGCCTGACGGGATCTACGCACGGCGGCAGGCGGATGGAAGGATCACCAGGATGACAAGCAATGCTGAGCTGTCCTTCCGCATCCTGGGCGCGTCCGCACGCTGGGCAACCGCGCTGGCCGCGCTTGCGGCGATCGGGGCAGGGGGCGCGGCCGGTCTCGGTGTTCCGGGGCACGACCAGTGGGTGGGCTGCTCCTCGGTCCTCGCCGCGGGGACCCTGATAACGGCTTTCGGGTTCCTCGGGCGCCGCCTGGAGGCGGGCCAGGACGGGCTGCGGTACCGCACAGTGCTGCGGTGGCACCGACTGGAATGGAACGAGATCGACCGCTTCGAGGACCTGCGGGTGCAACCCGGCGACCGCCGCCTCAGCACCCACAACCTCCGTGTCGTGGCCAAGCTGCACAGCGGCGAAGCCGTCTGGCTTCCGGTGCCGTACGCCGGCTCCGTGGACGCGTTCAGCTTCGAGGACCAGCTGCGCGCCCTGCGCGCAGCACACCATCACTACAGGCCCGGCACCCCATGACTACCTGGATGCCGCGTGCAGTTCCAGCTCGACGACGAGACCCCGATGGTCCGAGCCCGGCAGCGAAACGAAGTGCGCCGAGTCCACCTGGAAATCCCGGCTCACCAAGACGTGGTCGATCTGGGTGCGCAGCAGCCGACCGTTCTCCGCGGGCCACGACCACGTTCGGGACTTGCCCGCGAGCCTGGCACTACTGAGCCCCCTTCCAACCTGGCTGTGAGATCGAGGGGTTGCGGTGACAGGACAACGAAGCCCCAGGTAGATGGGTTGTCGGCTAACAGCAACCTTCTCCGCCTAGAGCCCCCGAGTCATTGCCCACCCATCCGGGCTGCATCTGTCCAATTCCGCACTGCGGCTGCTGCGGCGGGGGTTGGCCGCTCGGCGACGACTGATCGGCACCCGGCGGCGGCTGACCTGCAGCCGCCAGGCGCTGACGAGGCTGGCGCACCTGCGCTGCAACCACACCTTCGCCGAGCTCGCAGTCAGATTCCGCGTGGGCCTGCCCCCAGCCGCACCGCCGCGCGAAGTCAAAAACCAAGCTGCGGAGGAACGTCTGATCGCGCGAGGCGGACTCGCGCGGCTGGTATGCGGCCGGGCAGGTAGACGAATCCGTTGCCGTTGTCGAGGAGCAACCCTTCATCGATGCCGTCCACGGACCAGAGATCAACCGGCCCACCGGTGTTGTTGATCTGAAGGAAGAACTCTGCTTCCTCCTCGCCCCGACAGACGAAGATCCCCTCCACCTCAGGGCGGCGGCTGCCGGCGATTCCCGGTGCGGCGCTCATCCGGGCCCAATCCAGGCCATGCTGTGCGATCGACTGCCGATTGAGCATGGATGAAACGTGGAAGAGGTTCGACGTATCAAACACGCCAGGAGTATAGAAGGCAGTGAGGCTTCCTCCTCAGGTTGAGGCGGTCAGCTCCAGGGTGAGGACGGCCTTGACGAGGTCGGTGATGCGGGTGGTGCTGCAGCGGAGCTTCCACAGCAGGCGCCAGGACTTGAGGGTGGCCATGGCCTGTTCGCCGAGTGCGCGGATCTTCGCGTGGGCACGGTTGACGGCCTTCTTCCCGGCGGAGTGCTTGTTCCAGCGGCCGCGGAAGGGGACGCGGACGGCGGGGCCGGAGCCCTGGTACGCCTTGTCGGCCCAACACCGGATGCCGCCGGTGTCGAGGGCGTCGAGGGCGTCGAGCAGGCCATGGGAGCGGGCTGCCCTGATGTCGTGGACCGCGCCCGCCAGGGCCGGGAAGTTTACGCCGGCATCACGAGGCGCGTAGAGCGCGCCCAGCGCGAAATAGCCGACCCTGATCGGCACGACTGGTTCCGGCATCACTACGGCCTGGAGAAGCACAGGAACAAAACAGAGATGTTCGAGGTCCTCGGCCGCTGCAGGGAGGAGCTCAAGGGTTATCCCCACTACCCGTGGCGTACGCCGAAGGTCCGAGACACCAGGCTCGGCTTCTGTGTGCGTCTGATCTGCTGCGGTTACATGCACCCTGACGCTCGATCGATGCACGCCATACTGAGCGCTGAGGAGTACCTTGCGTTTCGGCAAGCCACATACCGAGAACGGGTCCACATAGGAGAGTTGCTCGGAAAGATCGTGCGGCAGTACCTCACGGAGGTGCTGAGCGGCCCCAAGGCGAAGGTGCTGAGCATGCAATCACCGGCCCCTCGGGGGCGGCTGAGGCGCCGTCGGGTGCTGTTACTCCAGGATGAAACAGGACCCTGATCCCCTCCCGTGGAAACGGGACGCCGTTTGGTAATTCCGCCTCGCCAGATGAGATCGGCGGGGCGGAATCGACCAACAGCGTCCATCTCGTGGGGGGACTTCGAGATGGGTCAGTGTCCCTAGGCGCACCCAGGCCAACGGCAACCTAGCCGACTTTCGCGAAAGGAATCCGGGAAGACGGAGCCATCAACTGGTCGCCCGGCGGTACTTGCGGACCGCGAGCGTGCGGAAGACGACGATGATCAGGATCGAGTAGATCAGCGACGCCCACACGGGGTGCTGCATCGGCCAGGCATCTGACGGGGACAGGCCTGGGTCGCCGAAGAGCTTGCGGCACGCCTGAACGGTCGCGCTGAACGGGTTCCACTCAGCGATGTGACGCAGCCACGGGGTCATCTTGCTGGAGTCCACGAACGCGTTCGAGATGAAGGTCACCGGGAACAGCCAGATCAGTCCGCCGGAGGTGGCCGCCTCCGGTGTGCGCACCGACAGGCCGATCAGCGCGCCGATCCACGTGAAGGCGTACCCCAGAAGAAGCAGCAGGCCGAAGCCGCCCAAGATCTTCCCGAAGTTGGTCGTCTCCACGGAGCCGGGGCGCCAACCTACGATCAACGCGACGATCGCGAGGACGAACAGCGTCAAGGCCGTCTGCACGAGGTCCGCAACGGTACGCCCGGTCAGCACCGCGCCGCGCGCCATGGGCAGCGAGCGGAACCGGTCGATCAGGCCCTTGTGCATGTCGTCGGCGATGCCCGCACCGGAACTGGCGGTGGCGAACGTGACGGTCTGCGCGAAGATGCCCGCCATCAGGAAGTTCTTGTAGACGTCCAGATTGGCGCTGTTGCCGATCTGCATGGAACCGCCGAACACGTACGTGAACAGCACCACGAACATGATTGGCTGAATTAGCCCAAACAGAATCATTTCGGGAATCCGGGTCATCCGAATCAAGTTCCGGCGGGCGATGACCAGGGAATCGTTCACAGCGCTCACTTCGCCTGCTCCTTCAAGGCGTTGGGCCGCCGGTCGCGGATGCGCGGCGAGATGGAACCTGACCGAGACGAGCGAACAGGATTCACGGCACTCACTTCGTGGCCTCCGTCTGCGCGGTTTCGCTCTGCGCTGGTTCGGTCTGCGCCGTTTCGCTCTGCGCGGTTTCGTTCTTCGCCGGGTCCGTCGCGGGGTCCTTCTTCGCCGGGTCCTTCTTCGGCTTGCGGCCCCTCGTGTCCCCCGCCACCCCGTTCTCCTCGTCCTTCACCTCGGCGACATGCCCGGTCAGGGAGAGGAAGACGTCGTCGAGCGTGGGCCTGCGCAGCCCGATGTCGTCGATCTCGATGCCGCGGCCGTCCAGCTCGCGTATGACCTCCGCGAGGAGCTTCGCGCCGCCGGTGACGGGCACGGTGAGCTTGCGGGTGTGTTCCTCGACGGTCGTCTCGCCCTTGCCGAAGCCGCGGAGCACCTCCGAGGCCGTCGCTATGTGCTCACGCTCGTGCACGACGACCTCGACGCGCTCGCCGCCGGTCTGCGCCTTGAGCTGGTCGGCGGTACCGCGGGCGATCACGCGGCCGTGGTCGACCACACAGATGTCGTGCGCGAGGTGATCGGCCTCTTCCAGGTACTGCGTGGTCAGCAGCAGGGTCGTACCGTCGGAGACCAGCTGCTTGATGACCTCCCACAGCTGCTGCCGGTTGCGCGGGTCGAGGCCGGTCGTCGGCTCGTCCATGAACATCACCGGCGGTGAGACGACCAGCGCGGCGGCCAGGTCGAGCCGGCGGCGCATACCGCCCGAGTACGTCTTCGCGGGGCGGTCGGCGGCCTCCGTCAGGTTGAACTGCTCGAGGAGCTCCGCCGCGCGGACCTTCGCGGCCTTCGCCCTCATCTGGTAGAGCTGGCCGACCATCTGGAGGTTCTCGCGGCCGGTCAGGTACTCGTCGACGGCCGCGAACTGTCCGGAGAGGCCGACCCTGCGCCGTACCGCGTCGGGGTGCTTGAGCACGTCGACGCCCGCGACGACCGCCTTGCCGCTGTCGGGGCGCAGGAGGGTCGTCAGACAGCGGACGGCGGTCGTCTTGCCCGCGCCGTTCGGTCCCAGCAGGCCCAGGACGGTGCCTTCCGGGACATCGAGATCGACGCCGTCCAGAGCCCTTACGTCACCGAAGGTCTTCACCAGGCCTTCGGCATAGATGGCGCCTGGCATGTGAGTTCTCCACGTCGTTGGGGAATTTTCACGGTAACTTCTTACCTTTGCCCGTCTCGTCCCGCCTCACAGGCTGCGACGAGCGCAGCGAGAGGCCGGGCGAGGACTGGGCACGACACACCGTAACGCGATGTATCGCGTTACTCAACAGATTTTTCCGAGGTTCGAGGACAGGGGCCCTGACCTCGCACGATGCCCGACCTCGAACGATGGATGTCGGTCGATCAGCCGATCAGTCGATGACCGTGTAGCCGGCCTTGCGCAGGGCGCGGCCGACCTCGGCGCAGTGCTCCGGACCCTTCGTCTCCAGGTGCAGCTCGACCTCCACCTCCGTGAGCCCGAGCCGGGGATCGGTCCGTACGTGGCTCACGTCGAGGACGTTAGCGTCCGCCACTGACAACACCCCGAGAAGTGTGGCCAGAGCGCCGGGACGGTCCGTCAGCCGCAGCGTGACCGCGAGGTAGCGGCCGCTCGCGGCCATGCCGTGGCGCAGGATGCGCTGCATCAGCAGCGGGTCCACATTGCCGCCCGACAGCAGCGCGACGACCGGGCCCTCGAAGGTCCCGGGCTCGCTCAGCAACGCCGCGACGGGGCTCGCGCCCGCCGGTTCGACAACCAGCTTGGCCCGCTCCAGACAGAGCAGCAGCGCGCTCGACAGATGGCTCTCCGACACCGTGCGGACCTCGTCCACCAGCTCCTCGACGATCCGGAACGGCACATCGCCCGGCCGTCCGACCTTGATGCCGTCGGCCATCGTCGCCGGGTTGTCGATCGACACCGGGCGCCCCGCCGCCAGCGAGAGCGGATACGCCGCCGCCCCCGCCGCCTGCACGCCGATGATCCGTACATCGGGGCGCAGCGCCTTCACCGCGACCGCGATGCCGGCGGCCAGCCCCCCGCCGCCGATCCCGACGACGATCGTGCGCACCTCCGGGCACTGCTCCAGGATCTCCAGGCCGACCGTGCCCTGACCCGCGATGATGTCGGGGTGGTCGAAGGGGTGGATGAACACCGCGCCCGTCTCGGCCGCGTACTCCTGCGCGGCGGCCAGTGTCTCGTCGACCACCTGACCGTGCAGCCTCACCTCGGCGCCGTAGTCGTGGGTGGCCGCGACCTTCGGCAGCGGGGCGCCGGTCGGCATGAAGACCGTGGAGCGCACGCCGAGCAGCGAGGAGGCGAGGGCGACGCCCTGCGCGTGGTTGCCCGCGCTGGCCGCGACCACCCCCGCGGCGCGCTCCTCCGGAAGCAGCCCGGCGATTCGCACATACGCGCCACGCAACTTGAACGAGCCGGTGCGCTGGAGGTTCTCGCACTTGAAGTGCACCGGGGCGCCCACCAGCTGGGACAGGTACCTGCTGCCCTCCATCGCGGTCGTCCGCGCCACGCCCGTGAGCATCTTCTGGGCGCCTCGTACGTCGTCCAGAGTCACCCTGGGCATGGAGTCGGCCGTGCTGTAGCTCATGACCACCAGTCTCGCAGTTCACACCCGAGGACTCCTGGTGTGACCACGGGCCGAGACCGGTTTTACTCAGCGTCGGTACGACCCGCGTCCGGG
This sequence comes from Streptomyces olivochromogenes, assembly GCF_001514115.1. Lineage (GTDB taxonomy): Bacteria > Actinomycetota > Actinomycetes > Streptomycetales > Streptomycetaceae > Streptomyces > Streptomyces olivochromogenes. The sequence goes on along the minus strand of NZ_KQ948455.1, from coordinate 58,721 downwards.
CCGCGTACCCTTTCCCCCAACCCAGCTCCCCACGCATGAATTGAGCCCCCGGCCATGCCCACAACACCAGAAATGTCGATGGACATGACGACCGTCGGTGACACCGGTCTCCTCGACACGCTTCAGCACGAGGTCGCGTTGTTCGCGCGCCGTGCCGAACAGACCCGGCTCGGCGGGGTGGGGCAGGTCCGCAACTCCATGGACCGCGCCGCATACCTGCTGCTCAACCGCCTGGACAAGGAAGGCCCGATGGGCGTCAAGGCGCTCGCCGCGAGCATGGGCATCGACTCCTCGACTGTCACCCGGCAGGTGGCCCCGCTGGTCGACACCGGTCTCGTCAAGCGGACCTCGCACCCCGAGGACGGACGCGCCGTGGTGCTCCAGCTGTCGCCGCGCGGGCAGTCCCGTCTCGACGAAGTGCGCTCCTCCAGGCGTCAGTTGATGGCCGAGCTGACCCACGACTGGGCGCCGGAGGAGCGCGAGGCCTTCTGCTCGCTCCTCACGCGCTTCAACAGCGCGCTCTCGTCCCGGATGGCCACGCCGGGGGGCGCGGCGGGGGAGCAGCCGGCTTCCTGACCCTCCCGTCGGCTTCCCGACCGTCCCGCCCCTTTCTGAGCCTTCACACGCGCGTGTGCTTGCGGCTTCATCCGCGCGTGTCTTTCGGCTTCACACGTGTGTGCCCGCCGGACTCTTGACCGCGGGGCCGCGTCTGGCCTCATATGAGACCGGGTCCTTGTCGCACACGGTGCGGCCCGTCGTACACGGCCGGGCCCTTGGTTCCGTCAGGGTCGTCCTCGGGCGGGAGGCGTGGTGCGAGAACGGCGCGCGTTCCAAAACGCCCGCCGGGCCCGGGAGTTCGAGGCGTTCGTCGCGGGCGCGGCAGGGCGGCTGCTGCATGCCGCCACACTGCTCACGGCGGAGCCGCCGAACGCCAACCCGCGCGCGCGGCGCCTGCTGACGCTGGCACTCGCCCACACGTACGCCTCCTGGGACCGGCTGCGCGGTGAGGACCCGTACGACCGGGCCCGCCAGCAGCTGGCCGTCCGCTTCGCGCGCGGGGCGTGGCACCAGTACGGGGCCCTGGGACGCTCCCGCCCATCCCCATCTCCCTCCGGGGCCGGCGCCGTCGCCGTCCTGGCCCGGCTGACGCCCCAGGAGCGGCTGATCCTGGTCCTGAGGATGTACGAGGGGGTCGCCGAGGAACAGACGGCGGCTCTGCTCGGGCTCCCCGTGGAACGGGTCCGGGCGATCTGTGCCCGGGCGATGACGACACTGCTGCACCCGCCGCGCGGACCGGCACCGACCATGGCGAAGGTGGTGCCGTCATGAAGCACGGTGGTGCGGTCGTGAAGCACGGTGGTGCCGTCGTGAAGCACGGTGGTGCCGTCGTGAAGCACGGTGGTGCCGTCGTGAGGGCGGTGGTGCGGTCGTGAACCTGCCCGAGCGCGAGGCGAACGTACGGCGGCTGCTGGAGCAGAAGCAGCCCACCGTGCCGCCCGACCTGTACGCGGACGTCGTGCGCCGCGGGAGCCGGATGCTGCGCCGCAGGACGCTGGCCCGGCGGGTGATGTGGCTGCTGCTGTTCGCCGCGGCCGTCGCCTTCGTGGTGTGGGCGTCCATGGCCCGTCCCTGGGTGGAGCCGCCTTCGCAGACGACCCCACCGCTGACGGGCTGGTGACCCCGAGGGGCCGGTGCTGGGTCTAGCCGAGGGCCTGCTGCAGGTCCTGGAGCAGGTCGTCGACGTTCTCGATGCCCACGGAGAGGCGGACGAGGTCGGCGGGGACCTCCAGGGCCGAGCCGGCGGCGGACGCGTGCGTCATGCGCCCGGGGTGCTCGATCAGGGACTCCACGCCGCCCAGGGACTCACCGAGGGTGAAGACCTTGGCGCGGTTGCAGACCTCGACGGCCGCTTCCTCGCCGCCCTCGACCTGGAAGGAGACCATGCCGCCGAACGTCTTCATCTGCTTGGCGGCGATCTCGTGACCGGGGTGCTCCGGAAGTCCGGGGTAGAGAACGCGGGTCACGCGCGCGTGCCGGGTGAGCATGTCGGCGATCTTGGTGGCGTTCTCGCTGTGCCGGTCCATGCGCACCGAGAGCGTCTTGGTGCCGCGCAGCACCAGCCAGGAGTCGAAGGGCCCGGCGACCGCGCCCATCGCGTTCTGGTGGTACGCCAGCTCCTCGCCGAGCTCCTGGTCGCCGACGATCAGCGCGCCGCCGACGACGTCCGAGTGACCGCCCATGTACTTGGTCAGCGAGTGCACGACGACGTCCGCGCCGAGCGCGAGCGGCTGCTGCAGATAGGGAGTGGCGAAGGTGTTGTCGACGACGAGCCGGGCGCCCGCCTCGCGCGCGATCTGCGCGACGGCGGCGATGTCGGTGATGCCGAGAAGCGGGTTGGAGGGGGTCTCCACCCACACGACCTTGGTCTTCGGCGTGAGGGCGGCCCTTACGGCGGCCGGGTCGCTGGTGTCGGCCACGGACCACTCGACGCCCCATCGCGAGACGACCTTCGCGAAGAGGCGGAACGTACCGCCGTACGCGTCGTTCGGGATGACCACGTGGTCGCCGGGGCTGAGCAGCGTACGCAACAGGCAGTCCTCGGCCGCCAGTCCGGACGCGAACGCGAGGCCGCGACGACCGCCCTCCAGGGCGGCGAGGTTCTCTTCCAGGGCGGTCCTGGTGGGGTTGGCGCTGCGGCTGTACTCGTAACCGCCGCGCAGCCCTCCGACGCCGTCCTGCTTGTAGGTCGAGACCTGGTAGATCGGCGGGACGACCGCGCCGGTGAGGGGATCGGCGGTGTTGCCCGCGTGGATCGCGAGGGTCTCGAAGTGCTGACTGATGTGCCTGTCGCTCATGGGTCCCGAGCGTAGTGCGCCCGCGGGCCTGATGGCGGCTCACGGCCCCCGCGAGGCGCCTCACGGGCTGCACGGGGGCGCGTTTCGGCCTGCGCGGGGGTACCTCGTGGCCTGCACGGGGGCGCCCTTCGGCCTGCGCGGGAGCACCTCGTGGCCTACGCGGGGGCACCTCGTGGTCTGCGATCCGGGCCGGTACCGGACCGGAACCGGACCGGGTTGGCCAATTGTCGGACCCGTCTGGTTCGCTTGAGGCATGGAGATTCTCTGGGTCCTGATGGCGCTGGCCATGTTCAGCCTGGTCCTGCTGCCGGTCCTCAGGCGCAGGCGCACCGGCATTCAGCTGGTATCGCCCGGCGACCCGGACGCGGCGGACCCGGCGAACTACGGATTCCTGCGTCAGGAGGAGCTGGACATCCGTATGCCCGGACCGGACGGGGACCTCCTGGACGTCCTGGACCTGGTGCAGCGCACGCAGGAGTACCAAGCGGCCTCGCAGCTCCTGGCCGGCACGGAGATCTCGGGCGAGACGCGCTGGCAGCGGGTGCAGGCCTTCGCCGGCGCCGCGTCCCTGGAGCTGCAGCGGCGTCCGGGCGGGGTCAGCGAGACGCCGGGCGGGCAGTGGCTGCGGGTGTGGCGGGCCGAGAAGCCCAAGGACGCGGGCGGCGCGGCGGTGCACGCGGAGTTCCTCGTGCAGCAGGCGTGGCGGACGTCGACGCCGGGGACGGACGAGTTCCGGATCATCATGGAGGAGGCGAGGACGGCATGCGGCGAGGCGGCCCTGCTCTCCCCCGGTGACCCGGTCCCGTACATCATCGAACTGTCGGTGGCCCGCGGACTCGCGTACCCCCGGCCGGAGTTCGAGGCGCTCTGGCTGAAGATCCTGGACCGCGCGCCGGCCCACATGGGCGCGCATCTGGCGGCCCTGCACTACTGGTGCGAGAAGTGGCACGGCTCGCGCGAGGTGGCGTACTCCTTCGCGGAGGCCGCGGCGGCCCGCGCCCCTCAGGGCTCCCTGCTGGCCGCCATGCCCCTCTTCGCGGTCTTCGAGCACCTCCCCGAGGTGAACCTGGTCCGCAGCTTCTACCAGAGCGAGGTCGTCACCAAGGCGGTCCACGGCGCGCTCTACGCGGTGCACGCGGCCCGCCCCGACGACCCGATGCTGGCGCACGTGCGCCACCTCCTGGTGCTCTTCCTGGTCCGCGGCGAGCGCTGGGCGGAGGCCATGAACCAGCTGGTGCACGTGGACGGCCACGTCGGCGCGCTCCCCTGGACCCTCACACCCGACCCGGCGGCGGACTACGCGCTCTACCGCGCCCTGGCGGTGGCGGGCTACGAGGCGAACGGCGGAACGCCGGCGTCACTGCCCCGCTGAGCGTACGAGCCCCGGAATCCCGGCCGGGGCTCACCCGTTGAACACCACGGCGCCCCGGCCCCGTGCCCCTGTGACCCCGTGGAGACCGCATGTTCCTGCACAGCCGTACCCCTCAGCTCCCGACCGCCGAACAGGCACTGCTGGGCCGCCCGGAGCCGATCTTCACGGTCCCCGACCGACACACCGTCCTCGGCAACCCCCTCCTCGGCCCCTACCCCGAGGGCCTGGAGATCGCCGACTTCGGGATGGGCTGTTTCTGGGGCGCCGAGCGCAAGTTCTGGCAGCTCCCGACGGGCGTGTACACGACCCTGGTCGGCTACCAGGGCGGCTTCACCGAGCACCCCACGTACGAGGAGGTCTGCTCGGGCCTGACCGGCCACACGGAGGTCGTCCGCGTGGTCCACGACCCCGGCCTGATCTCCTACGAGCGCCTCCTCCAGGTCTTCTGGGAGTCCCACAACCCGACCCAGGGCTTCCGCCAGGGCAACGACGTCGGCACCCAGTACCGCTCCGCCATCCACACCCACTCCCCCGCCCAGGCGGCCACCGCGGCCGCCTCCCGCGACGCCTACCAGAAGGTCCTGACCTCCTCCGGCTACGGCACCATCACCACCGACCTCCTCCCCGCGGAAGGCCGCACCTTCTACCCGGCCGAGGGCTATCACCAGCAGTACCTTTCGGACAGCAAGAACCCGGACGGGTACTGCGGGCTGGGCGGGACGGGGGTCAAGCTAAGTGACCCGTTCGGGACGAACTGGGGAGCGTCTTGCCCGACGGGGGTTGCACCGGCACCGGAATCCACCGAGCAGTAGCCTGCAAGATCACCGACCGGCCCTGGCGTCGCTGAATCGTCCACGATGCCACGGTCGGTCGGCACCTCGTCGAGCGATCAGCGGCCAACCCCGCCTTCTATGGTCAGGCAGAGTTCATCGCTCCGGACGATGGAAGACCGCGAGCGGACCGTACTCCGTGCAGTGCGCGGCGGCGAACTCGGGATGCGCGGACAGGCGCTCCCGCCGAATCCCAACGATGTCCGGCAAGACGGCCAGTTGCCCCCCGTGACCCACCAGGACGCGATCCCAGTCCTGTTCACCGGATGTGCCGATGCGGTCGATGACGAATCCGAGGCAGTGCGCCGCGTCCTGGTCCAGCGTTCGTACCAGCGCGGCAACGGCATCTTCGCGATCGGCTTCGGGGACGTCGGCGATCTGGAAAGTGACCTTCTGAGCTGACGGGTCGATCCGTCGTACATGTGTTGCGAGGGACTGGTCGTACCCCATCCAGCACTGGAACTCGACGTCGCGGTACTGGCCGTCGGCCAAGGACGCGGCCAGTACGTCGGGACCGCCCATGAGCGGCCCTTTCCGGCCTTCCACTGTCTCGCGGAAACCGAAAAGCGCATCCGTGAGTGGATGCGCGACCGAGAGGCCAGCTGCTCCGAGCTGCTTGATCAGTGCAGCGCTTGACGTGCTGGTCAGTGCCGGCAGGTACCACGTGAAGAACGGCCTCAGGGTCGAGCGTGGTGCGGTGGCGCCGTGCGAGGCGTCCCGGTCGAAGTACTCGTTGAAGATCTTGAGGGACTGCTCGTGAGACAGCGACGGGCTTACGTAGCCGTTGGCTCGGATGTGGTCGACGAAATCAGAAGGAAGAGCCATGTGGTGGTTGCGTACGTAGTAGGCGAGCTCGACCAGCCACAGCCACGATCCGTCCGTGACCAGCGATCCGGCGCCAGGGATCCAGTCATCACCCGCGATGACGTCCCGCTCCGCCCCCATGGTGGAGTAGATCTCGGTGGCAGATTCCAGGTAGGCGACGATCTGGTCCTCGTCCCATTCCCCGGCAGCCCTGACCGCATCGCGGAGCGAAGGGGCGGAAGCCGACGGGTCGCCATGGCCGCCGAGCTCCCGGTAGAAGCCCACTCGCTTGATCATCTTCTCTCCAGTCGAACCGTGGGCTCAGTGGGACACAGGCAGGTAGGTGCGCCAGTAGCCATTGTTACCGATCGTGGGGGTCTGATTGAGGCCCAGGTCGGGTGAAGTGCCCACCTTGTCCGTGGGGGCGTACACGGGAACGCCTAGCTCATTGGCCACGGACTGTGCGAGTGGCAACTCTGGCGGCCTTGCGTCAGCACCGGAATGGCATGAGATGAGACGAACGGGCCCGCCATGGTAGTTGGGATTGCTCCGGATCGCGTCCACGACGTTGTTCGGATGCACCTCGAAGTTCGTCAGTGTCTTCCCCGCCATGTTGACGCGCCCGGGCAGGAATACGCCCTCGTTCGTCCCGTGAACGACTACGTCGTGAACACCCGGCAGCCGGGCGACGCGTTGCAGGTTGTTCAGGGTGCGCTGGTCGTAGCCGATCGTGGTGGTGCTCTTCCCGAAATAGACCGGATCACCGGATATAAGTTCGTATTCTCCGGGCTTCGTCGGAGGTAGCGGAACCTTGGAGTCTTCACTCCGCAATAGATTCCAGGTGCGGGACTTGCCCATCTGGTCAAGTGCGAGGCTGTTCAGGCGTAGAGAGTCACCGAAAACCGCCTGGAAACCGCCGCTCTCGGCGACGGCCTGCGCCGTGCCTCCTGCCGCGCCGAACATGCCGCCGTAAAGCATCCCGTCGGTGGCTGCTCCACTTGCTTCGTCGAGGCTGAGACCCCTCTGCTCGCCGGTCGCGATCGCGATCGGCTGGGCGACCGCCAGGTTGACGGCGACGGATTCGACGCCCGCAAAGGCGGCGGTGGCCAGGGTGGTGCCCGCGATGGTGGCGACCTCGGTGGTCACCGCGACGCCCAGGCCGGCGGCCATCTCCGAGACCGCGGCTGCGGCCGCGATGGCGGCGCCCTCTGACAGGCTCAAGGTTACGAAGGCCAGGGCAGTACCTACCACGAGGGTCGCGCCGGCGATCTCGAGCTGGTGCTCGAGTTTCTTCTTCACGTGCGCGATGGCGTCCGCGTAGGCGTCCAGCGCCTTGGCCATGTCCCGGGCGGCGTCGGCCAGGTCTTTGAGCCAGCCGTGTTTGTCGTGGTAATAACGGCGCCAGAAGGGGTCGTTGAACGCGGAGATGGCCTCGCCCTTGTTGTGCTCGATGAGAGAGCGGGCGGCCCTGTTGGCTCCGGCGGTGACGTCCTCGACGTCGTCGGCGAAGTTCCGCCACGCCTTCGCGGCGTCCCGCAGCCCGCCGACGTCCGCTGCGGGCCACCACATGCCCGTCATGTCCTGGACAATCTTGCGGGCCTTGTCGGCGACGCTCACCTACGGTGGCCCTCGGCGTCGTGCGGGAGGTGGATCCGGCTGAACATGTCTCGGACGAGTTCTTCGTTGTCGATGTGGCCGTCGGCCATGTCGACCATGGCGGTGTGGATGCTGGTCAGCCCATCGATGAGGATCTGGGTGGAGTGCTCGACCTGCTTGACGTGGGAGCCGTACGCCTTATGGAAGGCTTCACCCTGGTCGTCGTCGCCCCAGGGCGCCCCGGCCGCCGACAGAGCGGTCTTCAGCTTGGTGAGTGCGTGCGCGAGAGCAACGCTCTCGTGGTGGAACTGAGGCGCCGTCCGTTTGATATCAGCGATCTTGATGTCGAGTATCTCGCCTGCATCGCCCATGATTTCGCATCCGCCCCCTCTGACGGTTGTTCGACCGTGCGATCCTAGCCAGGGACCGATCTTCGCGACTGCGAGCCATATAAAGGCGCAGCAAAGAATCCCTCGGTCTGGTGAGTTGAGTCACCAGCCAGGTCCTCACTCTGCGACTCGCTGGGCGATCACGGGTCACATGGCAGGACGCACTCGGCGGGACGGGAGTCAAGCTAAGTAGCCCGTCGGAAACGAACTGGGGCCGCTCCTGCCCGACGGGGATCGCCAAGGCGGACGGCATCGGCTGAGTTCGCTCCAGCCGATCACGCCCTCCTCCCATCGCCCGGTCTCACGATTAGTCGGTTGAGTGCCAGGAGCGGTTCCCCGACTCCTTTGAGGTAACGGTTCTCCTCGCTGACGGTGTCTCGGCGGGTGTCGTTCATGGTGCTGCTCGGGCACTCTGGTGTCGGCACAGCGGCAAGCCAAGGGGGCGCAGGGTGCGGCAAAGACGGCGCGCGGGATTGGGATCACTGGCTGCCGGGGCCCTGGCGATCGTGATGGTGCTGCTGGGGCCGGTGACGAACTACGCAAGCGAGTTTGCTCCCGCCTGGGCACGGAATCCGTGGGTGATCTGGCCGGTGTTCGCGGGGATGGCTCTGCTCAGTGTCGGTCTGGGGCTGTTCAGCAGGCGCCTGGACGAACCGCCGCCTGCCCAACTGCCGCGCGTCGGGCCGCTGGCGTCCGCCTCCCTGGATTCGCTGCGCCCGCCGCATGTCCCTGTCGATCGCGTCCATGGTCGTGAGACCGAGCTCGGCCGCCTCACTGGGATGCTGCACCGGCCGGGCGGCCGGTTCGCGGTGGTCTGTGCGGCGGGCGGCATCGGGAAGACCACCGTGGCGGCCACCTTGTGCGCGCAGGCAGAGAAGGCCGGGCACGCGGTGTTCTGGATCCGTTGGCGCGACCCGGTCGCCTTGGCGGAGCACTTAACCCAGGTTGCGCTGGCCTGCGGCCTGCCCCTGGGCGTGCTGGAGCAGGCCCGCGCCGGTCACGACAACCTGCCGGACGTGGTGTGGCGGCAGCTCTCCGACGTACGCAAGTGGCTGCTGGTCATCGACAACGCCGACGACACGAGCAGGATCGGGCCAGAACCAGAGAAGGTCAGCGACTACCGCGGCTGGGTCCGCCCTCACGGCGGCGGGCTCCTCCTCCTCACCAGCCGTGACACCGCACCCGCTACGTGGGGCCCGTGCGCCGAGCTCGTGCACTTGGCCCCGCTGACGGCGCGGGCGGCCGGGCGGGTGCTCCGTGATGCTGCCCCCGGCGCCGGCATGCCGGAGGAGGCTGAGGCCCTGGCCGCTCGCCTGGGTGGTCTGCCCCTGGCGCTGCACGCGGCTGGCGCCTATCTGATCAGGCCGACCAGCCGGTACCGCACGTTCACCGCCTACCAGCAGGCGCTGGAAGAAGACCTTCCCTCTCTCCTGGGCGCGGAGGACCCCAACGCCGCAGACCCCGAGGTCGCGCGGCAAGTGGTGCGCCACACCTGGGAACTCTCCCTCGACCAGCTGGCCGGGGAAGAGCACCCGCTGGCGCGCCCCCTGCTGCGGCTGCTCGCACTCTACGCAGACGCGCCCATCCCGCTCTCCCTCATCACCCCCGACCTGCTGGCGACTGCCACCGGACAGACGGTCACCCAGGTGAAGCTTGATGCCGCACTCGGCGGGCTGCACCGCTACGGACTCCTCGGCGCCTCCGATGCTCTGGAGAGCGGTGAGGTTCCCACTGTGGCCCTGCACCCACTGGTCCGCGAGATCAACGCTCTCGCCCTGACCGCCGAGTCTCCCGATGTCAGTACGTGGCGGCGGGCTGTCGCGCACCGCCTCGTCGCCGCCGTCGCGGAGATCCGCCAGGCCGGGCGCTCGGGCTGGCCCACTGCCCGACTGCTCGCACCCCACCTTCCCTTCCTGCTGGCCCCAGACGGCCTGCTGCCCTTCATCGACGCCCGCAACGCACTCAACGACCTGGCCTATGTCCTGGCTGGCGCCGGTCTCCACGCGGAGCGGCTCACCTTGCACCAGATCGTGCTCGATGCCGAAACCCGCCTTCTCGATCCTGAGCACCCCGACACCCTGGACAGCCGCACCAACCTCGCCAACGCCCTGAACGACCTCGGGCAGCATGCGCAGGCCGCCGACCTGCACCGCCAGACCCTCGACAT
>NZ_KQ948455.1:0-47929 GCF_001514115.1 Streptomyces olivochromogenes | reverse complement strand
AAAACCCTCACACCCTGGCCAGCCGCACCAACCTCGCCAACGCCCTGCACGACCTCGGGGACTACGCGCAGGCCGCCGACCTGCACCGCCAGACCCTCGACATCCGCCAGCGCGTCCTGGGCCCCGAACACCCCCACACCCTGAACAGCCGCACCAACCTCGAAGCGGCACTGGCAGCCATGCGTCGAGGGAACGGGCGGCGCATGCGTTGGCTGTCGGTCATGAGACGCCGGGCACGATAGCGGGGTGCACGACCACGGGTTGCGAGATCCTGTCCCTCTAGCCCAGGCGACTGCGCATCGCTACGGCCGTGGCCCCGCGATCAGAGACGCAACACGGTTCGCCCGCGAATCCGCCCGACTGCTCCCGCCGGAACACCCATACGCGTTGAAGACGCACTCCTTGCCACCTGCGCGGATAACAGGGCGCTTCAACCCACAGTTGACCGGCCTACGGGTCACATGGCACTACAGACCCGCGGGGACGGGCGTCTCCTGCCCGAGCGGTGTGGCCAGGGCGATTGGCTGAGGGCTCTCTCGCGGGACGCGACGACGACGTCGAAGGCGCTGCTGACCGGCTCCGATCCGGTGAGCAGCGGGCTGCGCCACCGCCGGCCGGCCGAGTAGTACGGGAGAGTCGCGGACGGAGACCTCGGGGAGGAACATCGGAGTCATGTAGGCAAGGTGGTGGCTATGGGGATGCCGTCGATGCATTTCAGCGAGAGTTCCGAGGATCCGTTCGCCCTCGGGCGCGGCGCCTCGGCCGTGCTCGACGATCGAGGCGCCGTGGTCGGCTGGAGCACGCGTGCGCAGGAACTGCTGGGTTATCCGGCCAAGGAAGTGATCGGACGGGCGTGGCAGGACCTCCTGGTGGACGCCCGTGACCTGCCTGTCGTGCGGTCCGTCGTGGTGGACGCCATGAGGACGGGGGGCTGGTTCGGGGTCCTGCCCGTCCGACACCGCGACGGACGGCGTATGGAGATGGGGTTCCGGGCCCGCGCGGTCACTCGGGACGGGGACGGTCAGGAGTGGGTCCTGGTCGGAGCCCCCGCCGCGGAGGTCATCGCCTGGCAGCGGGACCGTGCGCTGCTGGAAGGCCTGTACCGCCGGTCCCCGATCGGTCTGGTCACTTACGGCCCGGACAGCAGAGTGATTCGGGTCAACCGTGCGGTCGCCAAGGCGAGCGGTGTCCCGGCCGAGGCGCCGGTGGGCCGTCGCCCTCGCGAATTCATGATCGACGAGGACGCGGGTCCGACCGAGGAGCGGGTACGGCACGTCCTGGAGACCGGCGAGCCGTTGATCTTCACGGAGCAGTCCGCCCGGGCACGCCACGATCCGGGCCGGGAACGGATCGTGTCCGTCTCGGCGTTCCGGATGGAAGACCCCTCGGGACGGATTCTCGGCGTGGCCGAGACGATCGAGGACGTGACCGACCGCCACCGGGCGCAGCGCAGGCTGGCCTTGCTGAACGAGGCAAGCGCCCGGATCGGAACCTCGCTGGACGTGGCACAGACGGCCCGGGAACTGGCCGAGGTGGCCGCCCACGGCCTCGCCGACTACTGCTCGGTGGACCTTCTGGAGCCGGTGACACTCGGTGACGAACCACCCCCCGGTGTGAGAGGTCCGCTGCTCCGAGTAGCCCTCTCGCCCCCGGAACGCCGGGCCCCGTACCAGGAGGGCGAGGTGGTCCCGCTCCTTCCGGACTCCCCGCAGGCGCGGTGCCTGACCGAGCGCCGCCCGATTCTCGACCGGCTGCTGTCCCTCCGCCCCGAGTGGTACGCCATGGACCGGCGGCGGATCGAGATAGCCATGGGTCTCGGCGTTCATTCGCTGATCGTGGTGCCCTTGGTGGCTCGCGGCCTGGTACTGGGCGTAGTGAGCCTGTGGCGCGTGCGCCATTCGGAGCCTTTCGAGGACGACGATGCCGCCGTGGCCCATGAGTTCTCCTCGCGCGCGGCCGTCTGCATCGACAACGCGCGTCGCTTCACCCAGCAGCAGAGCGCCGCTCTGACTCTGCAGCGCAGTCTGCTGCCGAGCGCGGTGTCCGACCTGCCGGCGGTCGAGGTGGCCTGCCGTTACCTCCCGGCGAGCGGTGAACCGGGCATCGGCGGCGACTGGTTCGACGTGATCCCGTTGTCAGGGGCCCGGGTCGCACTCGTCGTGGGAGACGTGGTCGGCCACGGGCTCCACGCCGCGGCCTCCATGGGCCGTCTGCGCGCCGCCGTGCGCACCCTGGCCAGCCTCGACCTGGAACCGGACGAGGTGGTGGCACGGCTGGACGATCTGGTCAGCCTGCTGGCCGCCGAGCTGGAGGCGAACGCCGACGGCAGCGGGTCCACGGTGGAGCAGATGCTCGGGGCCACCTGCGTGTACGCGGTCTACGATCCGGTCTCCCGGCACTGCTCCCTGGCACGCGCCGGTCACCCGGCACCGATGCTGTCCACCCCGGACGGCGAGGTGACCGTGCTCGACCTGCCCGCGGGTCCACCGCTGGGTCTGGGCGGGCTGCCCTTCGAGACGTACGACCTCGACCTCCCCGAGGGCAGCCTCCTCACGCTCTACACCAACGGTCTTCTGGAGGCGCGCAACGGCGACATCGACGCCGCGCTTGACCACCTGTACGCGTGCCTCACCCACGTCGCCGATCCTCTGGACAGCACCTGCCACGCCGTGGTCGAAGCGCTGCTGCCGAAGGAGCACCTCCCCACCGACGACGTCGCGCTGCTCATCGCCCGTACCCGGGTGCTGCCGCCACAGGATGTCGCCACCTGGCAGCTGCCCCTGGAAGCGACCGCCGCCGCCCGTGCCAGGGAGCTGGCCACGGCGAAGCTGACCGAATGGGGGCTGACGGAGCTGACCTTCACCACCGAGCTGGTCGCCAGCGAGCTCGTCACCAACGCCTACCGGTACGCGACCGGCCCCGTCACCCTGCGCCTCATCCGTACGCACTGTCTGATCTGCGAGGTGTCGGACGCCAGCCACACTTCCCCGCACCTCCGACGGGCCCTCAGCACGGACGAGGGCGGACGCGGGCTCTTCCTGGTCGCGCAGCTCACGGAGCGGTGGGGCACCCGCTACGCCCACGACGGCAAGACCGTCTGGACAGAGCAGCCTCTGCCGCACGCATGACCCGCAACGACGAGGGACCCTCATGGGCGTGACTCCTCCCCACACGAAGAGCAGCGTCCAGCGGTCACCTGGTTCCCCACGGACTGTCATAGGCGGGTGAGAGCCTGGACCGGTGCTGATAGAGGGATTCGAGAACGCTCCCGTTGTCGCGGGGGAGGAACTGCTGGCACTGCCGGGGTTCTGGGCGGCCTACCTGATGTGGCTGAGCCGGACACAGGAGTACGACCCCGTCCCGGAGTGGTTCCGTGTCGACGGGGCCGATGCCGACGCGGCCTTCGACGTACTGCGCGACGAGGACCAGTGGCCTGTCTTCCGGATCCCGTTCGCGGGCGACCACACCGCGATGGTCCTCGGCTGCAACATTCCCGAGGATCCGGGAACGGAGTACTTCATCACCCACCCCGAGTGGGGACGGCACGGCCGTCTGGCCACCGTCGGCGGTCAGGTGGCCGGCCCGGGACTCTCCTGGCGAGAACTCCACCACATCGCCCGCACGCCCGACCTCAACGCCCCGGGAGTCCACGCCGAACACGCGCGCCTGCTCCTCCTGCTGCCGACGCTCGGCGACCAGGACATGCCCGAGGACGCCGCAGACATACTCGGCGACGCGCTGGCGCAAGTCGGCCTCCCCGCAACGCAGGCGCCGTCCCTCGCCGAAGCGCTCCTCGCGGACCACCCCTTGTGGGAGCCGGCTGAATGGACGCTGCCTGCCGCCTCCCCGCTCTCGGGCAGCCAGGAGCCCTTCCACGGAATCCTGCACTGCGACGAGTCCATGAGTCCGCGGTGCGGTACTCACCTGGCCCAGGGCATCACCCGAGAGCAGAGCGACCGACTGGCCCACGCGCTCGGCACCTGGGCCGCCACATGAACGGCTCACCCACGGAACCGTTTCCTGGATTGCCGGCACTCGCTCTCACAGAGACGGCAAGCGCATACGAACAAACCGGTCGAGCGCACCCGTCGGAGTGATCCAGTCGGCCCGTGACAAGCTCGCGCTCCTCGTTGATCAAGGCAAAAAGGAATACCGCCGTTCGGATCTCCCCAGGCGGCCCTTCAGGTGATTGCCGGACGCCTCATGAGCCAGGCAGCCGTCACAGGGGTACGACGTCTCAGCAGAGGACCAACCCGCAACGCCGTGAGGAGCTTGGCGATGTACGCAGCAATCCGGCGCTACGAAGGGGTGACCGATTCGGCCGAGGCCGCACGTCTCGTGAACGAGGGGTTCGTGCCGCTCATGCGCCAGGTCTCCGGCTTCGTGGCCTACTACTGGATCGACACCGGGGACGGAGCGATGGTCTCGACCAGCATCTTTGAGAACCGGGCCGGTGCCGACGAATCGATCTCGAAGGCTGCGGACTTCGTGCGGGACAACCTCGCGTCACTGCTCCCCAACCCTCCCCAGGTCATGGCGGGCGAGGTGGTGGCTTCCGCGTGACGGCGGGGCCGCCGCCGGTCGCTCGCGCCGCCACAACTGGAGCAGTGGGCAGGTTCTCGGACGTGTGTCAGGGAAAGGTCTGTGAACACGGCTTGACCCGGGTCATCAAGGCGCGTTCACAGCCTTTTCGCCTGCGTGGCTGTCCCCGCTGAGCTTGCCGTGGAGGACGCACTCCCAGCAGCCCGGCACGACGCCGGGCTCTCTTCGGCTCTGTGGTTCAGTCGGTGTCGTCGCCGCACTTGGGCTCGGTGAGCCTGTCCTGCCCAGCCGTTCGTGTCGGCAGGGACCGCTGGGTGCCGTCCTTGGCGAGCGGCTGGAAGTAGTGGTCCAGCGCCCAGGCGGCCACGCGGGTGCCGGCCCGGCAGCCGACCACGTCCGCCGTACGGGAGTGGACGCCGCCCCACACACGGGCGTCGACGACGTCCCGGTTGAAGCCGTCGGCGGACCCGTAGAACCGTGTGGTGCCGGTGACCTCGGAGGGGACGTAGAGGTCGATGTGCGAGGTGCCGAGGACGCCGGTCAGGGCGCGTGCCACGGCAGCGGCGACGGTCGTATGGCCGGCGATGTAGTCCGGGTGCGGTGGGGTCAGGAGCAGCGGCTCCCAGGCCGGGTCCGCCGTCGTCGCGGGATTGCCGTCGGTGTCGGCGAGGCGGATGGCGGTGATCGGCCGCCAGGAGCCGTAGTGGAACTTGGCGTCCCATGCCGTGACGACGGCATCGGTCGCCGACGCGTTCACCGCGGCGAACAGCCGGGCCGTCTCGGCGATGCCGAGCCGGTGGCGGGCGGCGTGGTCTCGTACGGCTGTCTGGACCTGTTCGACCAGGTTGCCGCTGAAGAAGAGGGCGGTCTCGGTCTGCCGCGCGCTCCTGCCCGAGCCGGTCTTCGCGCCCATGGCCTCCACCTCCTGGACGTCCTCGGCGTAGCGGGCCGAGGAGAGGGCGGGTGGTCCGCCGGGGCGGAACTGCTGCGGGGAGGCGAGCAGGAGGGGGCGGAGCCTGGCGAGCCAGGTGTCGATGAAGGGCTGGAACGCGGGCGGGGTGGGCCGCCAGACCCCCGGTGCCGGGGAAGCGGTGAACGGAACGTCCGCGAACCTTCCGTCCCCTTCCCGGAGTTCGATGACGCGGGCCGCGGCGCGCTTTCCGTAGGCGACGCCCCGGTCTCTGGCCTGACCGGCCGGAAGAGCGGCGAGCGAGTTGGCGTAGGCGGTGTCGAGCCGCTCCTTGAAGGCAGGGAAGTAGGTGAGCAGCACGTCGTGGGCCGCAGTGGCGGCGGCCGCCGCGGAGGATGCCTTGGCCGGACCGCGCTCGCGCCATTTGTACAGGGCGTAGCCGCCTTCGATCCCCACCACGGCGTTGTACACGGCGACGGAGACGAACCCCTCCCAGATCGCCGCCTGCCCGGAGGGGCGTGGGCCCAGGCTGGTCTTGATCGTGTCGGTGGCGATGGCGTTCCACTCGCGGACCACGGCTGCCGGGGCCGCCGCGGTCCGGGTGTCCGCGGCGGGGGAACTCGTCGCGGCGGTGAGCGTCACGAGGGCGACGGCCGCGGCCGCGCAGGTCAATCCCCGGACACGTGAACGCGGAGGAACGGGAAGAGGGGGCTCTTGGTGCACAGCGTCCTCCATGGAGTCGAGTGCCCAAGGCTTAGCAACGGCCCACCGCGCGAGCAAGACAACTCGCCGCGAACCGGACAGGCCCAGGACGCGGGAGTGCCCGCCCGCTCAGTGGTTCGGGCCCTTGACCTGATGATGAGAAACCTGTTCCCGTGCCGTCCGCCACCGTGACCGGGTCTGCTCGACCACGCTGTCCCACTGCCGTTGGACCTCGTGGTCGGAGGGGCGGTGGCCCTGGCGGATCCGGCTGAGCTCGTCCCGTACTTCTCGTCCCAGTGCCACCGACGCGACCAGGACGAGCATGGCCGCGAAGAGGGCGGAGATCATCGCGAAGACGGCGCCGACCACCCCGTAGCGCGCGGCGGAGGAGTTGAACAGGCGCGGCATGTAGAGGGTCGCGCCCACCGAATAGGCCACCGTCAGAACGGCGGCGGTGACGCCGAAGGGGAGCAGGTCCGGCCGGCTGATCCGTTTCGCCGACAGGATCCGGCCGCTCCAGACAAGGAAGGCGGCGGTCACCGGTACCTGACACAACGCGGCGGCCAGACCCAGCGCGCCCCCGCCGAGGAGCGTGGAGAGCGTCGCGGTGACCACCCCATAGCCGCCGAGAGTGAGGATCCACCACAAGCCGTTGCGCGTGTTGCGCACGCTGAGAGGCTTGAGTTCCCATGCCTGTTCGAAGAGCCGCTGCACGGCTCGCGCGAAACTCAGCACCGAGATCGTCAGGAACACGACCCCGAAGATGCCGACGCTCGCACTGGTGCCTTCGGCAGGAGAGAAGAGGGAGTTGACCGCCGTGGCGCCCGCTCCGGTGAGGTCGTAGCGCTTGATGATCCGCTCAGCGGCGTCGTAGTGCACGAAGTTGCCGAGGACGGCGCCGAGGAGGATGGAGAGCGGGACCAATGCCGTCAAGGCGCTGGACGCCAGGGCCATCGAGCGGTCGAAACCCACGATCTTCTGAAACCGGTTGATGACCCGCAACGCGAAGGCGGGACGCAGCCAGAAGGTCAGCGTTCTGACGAGGCGTTCTCGATTGATCCCCGCCGTGCTGCCCTCCGTGAAGATCGGGACCTGTGGGACGACGCGAGCCTAACGGACGGTCACCGGACCGATGAGGGGCGACACGAGCAGCCACATACCGGGCTCGAGCGCGGTGTCAGTTCTGGTCGATGAGCAGGTGGATGGGGCCTCGTAGGACGGGGCTGGGGCGGTACGGGGGCGGGTCGGTCACCAGGGTGGGGTCGGCGAGGCGGTGTACCAGTGCGGTCAGGGCGATCTGGGTTTCCAGTCGGGCCATCGGGCCGCCGAAGCACAGGTGGATGCCGCTGCCGAAGCCCAGGTGCTGGTTGTCCTGGCGATCGGGGTCGAAGCGGTCGGGATCGTGGAAGCGGTCCGGGTCGCGGCTGCCCGAGGCGAGCATGAGCATGATCTGCGAGCCCTTGGGGATGACGGTGTCGCCGACGGAGATGTCGCTGTACGCCGCCCGCCACGGAATGATGTGCACGGGGGGCTCGTAGCGCAGCAGTTCCTCGACCAGCGGTACGACCAGGTCGGGTTCGGTGCGCAGGCGTCGCAGCATCTCAGGGCGGCGCAGCAGCGTGAGCATGCCGTTGGTGATGAGGTTGACGGTGGTCTCGTGGCCGGCGATGAGCAGCAGGTTGGCGGTGCTGACGATTTCGGCGTCGGTCATCCGT
The DNA here is from genome assembly GCF_001514115.1 of Streptomyces olivochromogenes. Lineage (GTDB taxonomy): Bacteria > Actinomycetota > Actinomycetes > Streptomycetales > Streptomycetaceae > Streptomyces > Streptomyces olivochromogenes. Next base: position 40,060 of record NZ_KQ948455.1, on the reverse strand, counting down.
CCGTCGGGCCCGTTGTCGTTGGCCAGCCGTGTCAGGAGGTCGTCGCCGGGGTGGCCGTGGCGTAGTTCCAGCAGTCCGCCGAGGTACTGGCGCAGGTTCTTGGTGGCCTGTACGCCGTTTTCCAGTTTCTCCTGCGGGTCGGTCTTGGGGTTGTAGTCGATCGAGTCGATGATGGCGTTCACCCACACGTGGAACCGCGGTTCGTCCTCGCGCGGCACACCGAGCAGGTGGCAGATCACGGTGACGGGGAACGGGTAGGCGAAGTCGTCGACGATGTCGATCCGCTGCTTGCCCGCGAAGTCGTCGATCAGACCGGCGACGATGGCGGTCAGGTCGGGTTCCATGCCGGTCACGAGGCCCGGGGTGTGCGGGGGGCCGAAGTGACGCATCGCCAGGCGCCGCATACGGTCGTGCTCGGGCGGGTCGAGGTTGATGAACGACGGCGTGCCGCGTTCCTGCATCGCGGGCATCGGATGCGTCAGGTTGCGGACGTCGGAGCTCAGGTGCGGGTCGTGCAGGATGCCGCTGAGTTCGCGGTAGGTGCTGATGACGTAACTGCCGTCCTCCTGCAGGGCCACCGGCGTCTTGCGCAGCTCGGCGTAGAGCGGGTACGGGTCGGCCCGGTTCGAGTAGTCGAGGATCCGGGGCAGGATGTCGGGCGCCTCGGTCGTGGTCATGTCGCTTTCCCTCCTGTTCCGTCCTGCCTGTTCCCTCCTAGCGGTGCTGCCGCATGGCGGTGACGCGCCGTTCTCCCGGGTCATGGCCGGTGACGACCACCGTGGCGCCCTGGGCGAGCAGCGTGGGGCCGGGGAAGTCGACGGGCACCGGCTTCGCGTCGAGGGGCTGGTCGGGCGTGGGGCAGGGGGGCGGGAAGGGCGCGGCCGTCTCGATCAGCCGCCGGTAGTGGTCCAGCCACTTCGCGTTGTTGAAGCTGACGGCGGCGGTGACGCGGCCGTGGTACCCGTATGCGGCGACAAAGCGGTGGTCGGCCACGGAGCCCTGGGTGACGACGACCTCGTCGGCGTAGGTCGGTACACCGACGGACTTGATGTTGACGCCGAACTGGATCGACCAGAACGTCGGGATGGACAGGTGCGGCCAGCGGTCCGCCTGGGCGCTGACCATGTTGTGCGCCGCGATCTCGGCCTGCTCCACGGCGTTGGCCCAGTGCTCCAGCGAGATGAACCGGTACTCGTACATCGGGTTCGGGCTGCGTGCCACGTCTCCGGCGACGAAGATGTCGTCGGTGACCAGGCCGTTGAGGTCGAAGGCGCGGCAGCCCGCGTCGCAGGCGACTCCCCATACGCCCACCGCCAGTCCCGAGTCGCGCAGCCACTCGGTGTTGCGGATGCCCCCGAGCGCCACCACCACCACGTCGGCGTCGACCGCACTGCCGTCGGAGAAGTGGGCACGGCGAACCCGCCCCTGCGCGTCGCCCTCCAGCTGGGTGACCTTGACACCGCAGCGCAGGTCGACGCCGTGGGCGCGCTGCATGTCCGCCGCGATCTCGCCGATCATGGCGCCGAGTCCTCCGACCAGTGGGGACGGCGCGAGTTCGGCGACGGTCACCGGGATGTCGCGCTCGCGGCAGACGGAGGCGATCTCGGAGCCGGTGAAGCCCGCGCCGATGATGAGTACGCGGGAGGGCCCGGCGGCGACCGCCCGCTGCAGGCCGGCGGCGTCCTCGCGTGTGCGGACCACGAAGACACCGTCCAGGGCCGCCTCGGCCTCGACGGGCCAGGGCCGGGCCCGTACGCCGGTGGAGATCAGCATGCGGTCGAAGGGGATCGTGCGGCCGTCGGCGAGCCGCACGTGGTTGTTCGCCAGGTCCAGTCCGTCGGCAGGCACGCCCAGGAGCCACTCCGCGTCGATGTCACGACGCCGTGGCAGGGTGGTGCCGTCGGCCGGCACCCATCCGGTCAGTACCTGCTTGGACAGCGGGGGGCGGTCGTAGGGCTCCCCCAACTCGTCACCGATCATGGTCAGCTTCCCGGTGAACCCCTCGTCGCGCAGGGCTTCGGCGGCGCGCAGTCCCGCCAGTGACGCCCCGACGATCACGACGCGGCCGTCGCGCTTGAACCCCTGCAGGGTGTCGGCAGTGCTCATGACGGCGACGTCCCCACCGGCGCGTCCCGGCCTTTCAGCTGGTCGACCAGAATGGCCTGGAGGGGGCAGGCCGCCGCGGCGCGCAACACCTGTTGGCGCTGGGCGTCGTCGGGGTTCGAGGCGTACATCAGCGCTTCCTCGCCATGCATCCGGAACGCGTCCGGAGCCAGGAACGCGCACTGCGCATACCCCTGACACCGGGAAAGATCAACGACAACTCTCATCCCGACCTCCATTGCGGCGAGGCATGCCCTTTTCGAAGAAGGGAGTCGGCAGGTCTCCGCAGGAAGAATCGATCATCGCGAATGAGGCCTCGGCGTCTGCAAAACCGCCCGGAGAACCTGAACTTGCCGTCAAAAGCGTATCCCGCGTGCACGCCGACCGCACGGTGAGGATTCAGGAGGAAGGGATTCAGGAATTCAGGACGTGAGGATGGAGATGCCGTCGCCGAGCAGTTTCAGCCCTATGACGAAGAACAGGACCGCCATCACCGCGACGTTGTGCCGTGCGGCCCGGTCTCTCCAGCCGCCGAGCGTGGTCCTCGCCCGGTCTCCTCCGATCAGGAAGACTCCCAGCGGGGCGAGCAGTCCGAGTGAGCCGATCAGTACGAAGATCGCCAACGACGCGATCTGCTGCCCGACGGGAAGCCCGGCCGAAGCGATCGAGGCACCCGCGGCGATGGTCAGCGGGGCGTTCTTGGCGTTGAGCGCCGCCAGGGCCACCGCGAGTCCGAAGACCTTCGACGGCGTGAGCCGGTCGATCGTGGCCATCCACTTCGGCAGCCGCGCCTGCGAAGCGTCCGAGGGGCGCCGACGCCACAGCCGAAGGCCGAAGAGGACGAGCAGCACTCCCAGGGCAAGTTTGAGGCCGCCCACCCAGGTGGCCGGCTGACTGCGGGTGGAGGAGGAACCCTCCGGTCCGACGATCGCCAGCACCGCCCCGCCCAGGACGCAGAGCCCGAGAATCCAGCCGACGGCGAAGAGTACGCCGTTGAGCCGTCCGCGCGGTGTGGCGAGGACGAGGATCATCGCGATGATCGGGAGCGGGCTGACGGCGACGGCGGCCGCCAAACCCAGGACATCACCGAGAGCTTGCCCCATGGCGGCCTCCGGCAAGGGAAGGATCGGAGCGATCCGGAACAATCCGGAGCGATCCGAGCGATGGATTGCTCCGAGCGACGAAGCGATCGGAACGATCGGAGTGATCGGAGTGATCGGAGTGATCCGAGCAGGCGTGGCTCGGCTGAACCCGCAGAAGTCGATCCCGCGGCCACACACCCCCACAGCCATCGTCGACCGCACACCACCCCGCCGCACGATGTGGCCGGGCCTCAGAACACCCCGGTCATCCCCGCCACTCCGCCGATGAACGCGCTGAGCAGCATCAGGGCGCCCAGCGCACCGAGCAGCACCAGCAGCCCGCGCGGCAGTCGACGCGCACCGCCCTTGCCGCAGACGACCAGAATCCCCAGCAGCAGCACCATCAGGCCGAGCAGGGAAATCGCCAGCCACCCGAACGAGGACGCGGTGCCCGTCTGCTCGTATCCGCCGGAGGCCACCCGCTGCAACGCGACCGTGTCGCCGACGGGCAGGTTCTTGCCGATCGAGGCGTTCGGGTCGACGACGGTGCCGTCGGAGGAGCGGAAGACGCCGCTGCAGTGCGGATAGCGGTGGCCCCCGACGTGTTCCCAGGCGCATGCTTCGACCCGGAGATGCCCCGGGGTGCCGGCCAGGCCCGTGGCGTAGGCGAAGTGCGTTCCCGCGAACCAGGTCAGTCCGATGCCCGCGGCCACGAGAACGACGAACATGACCGCCGGACGGCCTGCCCGGCCTCTCTCCCCGCGCCGACCCCAGCCGTTCATCCGCTCTCCCCCGGAGTGCCCGCCCGAAACAACGCCCCGGTCGCCCCGGCCGTCCCAAGCTACGCTCTCGAACCATGTCTGAGCTGACCGACCTGCCCGACCTCCACGGCGCGACCATCGACGCGATAATCGGCCACGCCGGCCGCGCGACGCTTCCCTTTCAGCGAGCCAACCGGGAGGAGCAGTACGCGACTGCCTTCTGGTTCAACGAGCTCGTGGAGAGCACCTCCGAGAACGAATCCGCGGACGAGGTCGTCCGGCAGTACCTTGTGACCGCCGGCGAGCCGACGAGGGTCGAGATGGCCGAGTTCACCCTTCGGCCGGACCTGTGCGCACCCGCGATGAGTGCGGAGAAACTGATGATGGTCGACTTCGCCGAGGGGTGGATCCATCTCGACGGCCTGGGGGTCGCGGTCATGCCCACGGCCGGGCTGCATGCGCATGGCGCCCGCAAGGGGTGGCGCTGGACGACCGATGAGATCACCGACGGCCTCGCGGCCAGGGACGAGGACATCGCGCATCTCGGTGCGGACCCGGTCGCGGCCTGTCTACTGGGCCACGACGTCGCTGCCGGGAGTGGCGCCCGGGAGCAGGCCGTCGTGGTCGGCGAGGTCGCGCGTGGCAGCGACGGCGGCGTCCGTTGGGTCGGCCGACTGCCACAAGGGTGCGTCGGCGCACCGGTGTTCATCGCCTCCCCCCTCAGCGGGAACAGTTTCAAGCTGGTCTGCGTCGGGGTGGCGCTGCCCGGCGACGGTCACCACACGATCGCGACCTTCGACCGCATCCGCACCGCGCTGCGCGCTCTGCCCGCCGTTGCCCCGGACACCGCGACAGCCCAGGAATCGGCCGGACCAACGACCGAAGCATCGACCCCACCGCTTCCTCCGACACCCGAACCGAAGCGCCGCTGGTGGCAGCGCCGCGGCTGATGTACGGAGGACGCGGTGGGCGGGCCTGCCCGCCCACGGCTCGGGGCGGGAGAACCATCTGCCGCTCGGGCACCACGCCCTGGTCCTCGCCGGACGCTTCGACGCGACGATCGACTTCGACGCGCCGATCGACTTCGGCGGCCTGCTCGGCCACCGAGTCTCCCTCCACGAGCGGGGTTTCGCATGATCAAGTGACAACGCGTCGGTGGCTGGTGTCTCACTTCCGGTAGCCGAGGATCGTCATCATGCCGGACTCCGAGTGGTACTGGTTGTGGCAGTGGAGCATCCACAGGCCCGGGTTGTCGGCGTAGAAGTCGACGACGAGTTTGTGGTGTGGCACCACGTGGGCGGTGTCCTTGCGGGCACCGATCACGCCGAAGCCGGTGAGGGCGAAGGTGTGGCCGTGCAGGTGCATGGGGTGCCACATGTCGGTGGCGTTGATGAGGGTCAGGCGGATCCGTTCGCCGTAGCTGACCGGGTGGCGTTGCTCGACGGAGTACGGCCGGTGGTCGAAGGCCCAGTCGAACTTCTTCATCCCGCCGGTCAGCCTGATGCGCAGCTCGCGGTCCGGCTCGTCGTCGGTGAGGGCCACGGAGTCGTCCGGCACGAGGCGTCTGGCCGGGACGAGCTTGCCGTCGAGTTCGTCCGGGTGCACGGAGGGGTGGGGATTGTCCCCACTGCCGGTGCGCAGGACGGCCAGGGCCCTGGCGTTCTTGCCCTCGGCGAGCGCGACCAGCGGGAACACGCCGTCCTTGGCGGTGATCAGCACGTCGTAGCGTTCGGCCATGCCGAGCAGCAGCGCGTCCGTCTTCGTGTGCTCGACGGGGTAGCCGTCCGTGTGCGTGATCGTCATCTCGTGGCCGCCCAGCGCCACCCGGAAGGCCGTTTCGGCGCCGGCGTTGATGATCCGCAGCCGGATGCGGTCGCCCTTGCGGGCCCGGAAGACCGAAGGAGCCTTCGGGAGACGGCCGTTGACCAGGTAGAACGGGTAGTCGACGCTGCCTCCCTCGCTGTGCAGGATGCGGCTGCGGGAGTTGTGCAGGACGCGGGAGGGGCCGTGGGGCTTCTCGTGGGCGGCCTTGTCATGGGCCTTGCCCCCGGGTTCGTCGTCCTCGCCCATGCCCATGCCCGTCGCCATGCCCTTGCCGTCGAGCAGCTGGGCGAGCACGCCGTCGGGGGTGGAGCCGGCGACGCCGTCCACCCAGTCGTCCAGGATGACGACCCACTCCTTGTCGTAGGACAACGGCTCCCTGGGGTCCTCGACGATCAGCGGGGCGTACAGGCCGCGGTCGAGCTGCAGCCCCGAGTGCGAGTGCAGCCAGTACGTACCCGGGTGGTCCACGGCGAAGCGGTAGTTGAAGTCGTCGCCGGGCTTGATGGGGTGCTGGGTCAGGCCGGGTACTCCGTCCATGTCGCATCGCATGCGGACCCCGTGCGAGTGCAGCGTCGTGGACACGGGCAGATGGTTGGCCAGGTTGAGATCGAGGATGTCGCCCGACTTGATCCGCACCTCCCTGCCGGGCAGCGAGTCGCCGTACGCCCATGATCTGACGGTCCGTCCACCCAGGTCGAGGGTGGTCTCGGCGGCCGTGAGCTTGAACGAGCGGACGGGACCGCCCCCGCGTTTCCTCTCGACGGCCAGGACCTCGGGATCGGACGGGTTCACGTACCCCTTGGGTCCCCTGGGAATGAAGGGCCTGCCGCCGTGACCGACTCCGCTCCCCTGGTGCTCGCCGGGCCCGGGGTGCGAGCCGGATCCGGAGGAGGAGTCGGACCCGGAGCAGCCGGCCAGGAGTCCCGAGCCGGCGGCCGCGATCGAGGCACCGAGCACGGTGCGCCGCGTAGGTGAGTGCATGAATGAATAACACACGTTTTACGCTGATATGTCCTCGAACCCGGCACGGCGTGTCCCCCATTGGAGCAGACCCCGTCACCCTGAAACGGGGGATAAGGTTAGGCTTGCCTTATCCATTGATCGGAGTACTTGTGCGCACCTTGGGGTCGAAGGCCGTCCTGGCCGTTGCCATCGTCGGCGGTCTGCTGGCCGGATGTTCGTCCGGGAGCGGGGACGGGGACAACGGCTCCTCGCAGAGCAAGAACACCGCAGGCGGCGACCGCAATCTCGTGAGCGGGGCCTCCGAGGGCCCCTCCGCCGCCCCCAGCGCCGTCGCCGCCGGGATGGGCGCGGGCAGCGCCGAGGACGGTGAATTCCCTCGGACCGTCGGGCACTTCGAAGGCAAGACGGAGATCAAGAGCGCGCCCGAGAAGATCGCCGCGCTCAGCACCGGACAGCTGGACGACCTGCTGACCTTGGGCATCGTGCCGACCGTGACGACCCGCGCGGACAACGCCGGGCTGGCGCCGGACTATCTGAACGACGCCTTCCCCGCGTACAAGAAGAAGTTGTCGGCCATGACCGACGCGGGGACCCGCACCGCGCCCAACCTGGAGACGCTCGCCGCCGCCAAGCCCGATCTGATCCTGATCAACGACTCGCTCGGCGACCTCTACCCGAAGCTGTCGAAGATCGCGCCCACCGTCGTGACGGCCGGCAACGGCATCAACTGGAAGCGGGATCTGCTCCTCGTCGGTGACGCGGTCGGCAAGGGCGACAAGGCGCAGGAGCTGCTCGACGGCATCGTGAGCGACGCCGCCACGCGGGGCAAGCAGCTCGGCGATCCCGCCGTCTCGATGCTGCGGTTCACGCCGGACCGGACACGGATGTTCGGCGTGTCGTCGTTCACCGGCTCCATCGCCGTCGACATGGGGCTCTCCCGGCCCAAGTCGCAGCAGTTCAAGGCGATCTCGCAGGACATCGGGGCGGAGAGCATCGATGTCGCGGACGGGGACTGGATCTTCTACTCCGTGCAGGGCGACGCCTCCAAGACCGACGCGGGCAGCGTGCTCGCCGGGCCCCTGTGGAAGTCGATGAAGGCGGTCAAGGCCGGGCACGCGGTGAAGGTCGACGACGACCCCTGGTACCTCAACGCCGGCCCCACCGCCGCCCGGCTCGTCGTACGACAGCTCGCGGACACCCTCGGCAAGTGACCGGTCCCACGTCTGTCGCACGCCGCACGTCCGCCCCGGCGGGCGCGCGGCGTGCGACCTGGTTGGGTGCGGCCCTCCTCCTCGCCGTCACCGCCGCCGCCCTCAGCCTCGCCGTCGGCACCCGCCCCGTCCCGCTGTCCGCCGTCCTCGACGCGCTGGTGCACGGCGGGAGCTCACCGGACGCGCTGGTCGTACGGTCGCTGCGGGTGCCGCGGACCGCGATCGGGCTGACCGCCGGTGCCGCCCTCGGACTCTCGGGGGCGGCCCTCCAGGCGGTCACCCGCAATCCGCTCGCCGACCCCGGCATCCTCGGGCTCAGTCAGGGCGCGGCCGCCGGTGTCGTGTTCGCCATCGCGCTCGGCTGGGCGAACGGCTTCGACGGGTACGTCTGGTACGCCTTCACCGGCGCGGTCCTCGCCGCCTGCGTCGTGTACGCCATCGCCTCGCGCGGACGCGGCGGCGCCTCCCCGGTGAAACTGGCGCTCGCCGGCACCGCCCTGTCGGCGATGACGGCGGGAGCCACGACCGTCGTCCTCACCTCGAGTTCGGCCACGCTGGACCAGTTCCGGTTCTGGCAGGTGGGCGCGCTCAGCGGGCGCGACGCGGCAACGGTGGGACGCATGCTGCCCTTCCTCGCCGCCGGTGCGCTGCTCGTAACGGCCTGCGCCCGCGGTCTGGACGCACTCGCGCTCGGCGACGACACCGCACGGGCACTCGGCCACCGGGTCACGCTCGTACGGGGCTGTGCGGCACTCGGCGCGACCGTGCTCACCGCGGCCGCGGTCGCCGCCGCGGGCCCCATCGCCTTCATCGGCCTCGCCGTCCCCCACCTCGCCCGCCGCCTGGTCGATGGCGGCCACCGCTGGACCCTTCCCCTCTCCGCACTGCTCGGCGCCGCCCTGCTGCTCGCCGCGGACGTGGCGGGCCGGGTGGTACGCGCCCCGGCGGAAGTGCCGGCCGGGGTGATGACCGCGCTGGTCGGCGTGCCGGTCCTGGTCGTACTCGTACGACGCAAGGGCATGGCCTCGTGACCACAGCCCCCACGACGCCCACCGAGCCCACCGCGAACCGCACCACGTACCCGCACTCGGCCGGGCTCTCCGTGCTCCGCCACCGTCATCTCTCCCTCCTCCTGCACCGGCGCGCCGCCGCCGTCGTCACCGTCCTCCTCCTGCTCCTCGCGGGCGTGATGCTGCTCGCGGCGTGCGTCGGGCAGACGTACGTCCCGCCGGGCGAGGTCTGGCGGGTGCTGCGCGGTCACGGCGGCCCCTACGACCTGGTCGTCGGCGAACTGCGGGTCCCGCGGATCGTGCTCGGCGCGCTGGTCGGGGCGGCGCTCGGACTCTCCGGAGCGCTCGTCCAGACCGTCACGCGCAACCCGCTGGCCAGCCCCGACGTCATCGGCGTCGGGCACGGCGCCGCCGCCGCGACCGTACTGGCGCTGGCCACCGGAACCGTCGCCTCCCCCGGCGCGCTGCCGGCCGTCGCCGTCACCGGCGGTCTCGCGGCCGCCGCCCTGGTGTACGTACTGGCCTGGCGGCACGGAATGCAGCCGAGCCGGTTCGTCCTGACGGGGGTGGGCATCGGTGTCGCCCTCTCCGCCGTCGTCCAGCTCTACCTCACCGACAGCGAACTGGCCGCCGCCGAGCAGGTCAAGCTGTGGCTGACGGGCAGTCTGAACGGGCGCGGCTGGGAGCAGGCGACCCCCCTCTCCTGGGTCCTGCTCCTCTCCCTGCCCGCCCTGGTGTGGGCGAGCCGCGCGCTGCGCCCGCTCGGACTGGACGCCGACACGGCCGCCGCGCTCGGCGTCCGCGTGCAGCGCACCCAGCTCGGCCTGACCGTGCTCGGGGTGGTGCTCGCCGCGGTCGCGACCGGCGCGGCCGGCCCGGTCGGCTTCGTCGCCCTCACCGGCCCCCAACTGGCCCGCCGCCTCACACGCACCCCGCAACTCCCCCTCGCCGCCTCCGCCCTGACGGGCGCGCTGATCGTGGTCGGCGCCGACCTGGTGGCCCGCACGCTGGTGCCGCCGCTGGAGATCCCGGTCGGGGCGCTCACGTCCTTGGTGGGCGGTCCCTATCTGCTGTGGCTGCTGGGCAGGTCGGGCCGCCGCTGACGGGATCGCTGTACGTACGGTGGAAACACCGAGGGCGCCGATCGGTCGTACGACCGATCGGCGCCCTCGGAACTCCGTCCGTGACTAGATGGTGGCGGTGTCGATCACGAAGCGGTAGCGGACGTCGCTCGCCAGCACCCGCTCGTAGGCGTCGTTGATCTCGGACGCGCTGATCAGCTCGATCTCGGCGCCGAAGCCGTGCTCGGCGCAGAAGTCCAGCATCTCCTGGGTCTCCTGGATGCCGCCGATACCGGAACCGGCGAGGGTCTTGCGGCCGCCGATCACGGAGAAGAGGTTGAGCTTGACGGGCTCCTCCGGGGCGCCCACGTTCACGAAGGCGCCGTCCGTCTTCAGCAGGGCCAGGTAGGCGTCCAGGTCCAGCGGGGCGGACACGGTCGACAGGATCAGGTCGAAGGTGCCGCGCAGCGCCTCGAAGGTCTTCGGGTCGCTGGTGGCGTAGTAGTGGTCGGCGCCCAGCTTCAGCCCGTCGTCCTTCTTGCGCAGGGACTGCGACAGGACGGTCACCTCGGCACCGAGCGCGTCCGCGATCTTGACGCCCATGTGGCCGAGGCCGCCCATGCCGAGGATCGCGACCTTCTTGCCGGGGCCGGCGTTCCAGTGCTTGAGCGGGGAGTACGTGGTGATGCCGGCGCAGAGCAGCGGCGCGGCCACGTCGAGGGAGAGGCCGTCGGGGATGCGGAGGGTGTAGTTCTCGTCGACGACGATCTTCTCGGAGTAGCCGCCGTAGGTCGGCTCGCCGTTCTTGTCGAGGGCGTTGTACGTGCCGACGCCGCCTCCGGTGCAGTACTGCTCCAGGCCGGCCTTGCAGTTGTCGCACTCACGGCAGGAGTCGACGAGACAGCCGACGCCCACGCGGTCGCCGACCTTGAACTTGGTGACGCCGGAGCCGACCTCGGAGACGATGCCGGCGATCTCGTGACCAGGCACCATCGGGAAGATCGCCTCACCCCAGCCCTCCTGGGCCTGGTGGATGTCCGAGTGACAGATACCGGCGAACTTGATGTCGATCAGGACGTCGAACTCACCGACCGGGCGGCGCTCGATGGTGGTGCGCTCCAGCGGAGCCTTGGCGGCGGGAGCGGCGTACGCAGCAACAGTGGTCATGCCGGGGGTTCTCCTAAGGAGTGGTATGTCCTGTGCCCGGCTGCCTTCGGTCGGGCACGCTGTACAGCCTGCCCCAGGCGAGAGCCTTCACCCAGGTCACGGCTTTGCGTACGTCCGCTGGTCCTACTACTGGCGGGGTCAGGTTCACCGGCGTACGACCGTGAATACTGGACGTATGGACGAACAGCCCTCCCCGCCCCTGGACCGGCGTGCCGAGCTCAGCGAGTTTCTGCGCACGCGCCGGGCCCGGCTGAAGCCGGAGGACGTGGGGCTGCCCGACTTCGGCCGGCACCGCCGGGTGCCCGGACTGCGGCGCGAGGAGCTGGCGCAGCTGGCCGGGGTGTCCGTGGCGTACTACACGCGCCTGGAACAGGGCAACGGACGGAACGTGTCGGCGGAGGTACTCGACGCGATCGCCCGCGCCCTGCGGCTGACGGACGCCGAGCACGCGCATCTCACGCACCTCGCGAAGCCCAAGGCGCACAAGAAGAAGCAGCCGGCGCGGCCGCAGCAGGTACGGGGCGCGCTGCGGCAACTGCTGGACTCGATGGACGGCATCCCCGCGTATGTCGGTGGGCGGCGCACGGACATCCTGGCGTGGAACCGGATGGCGGCGACCGTGTTCGGTGACTGGTCGGAGCTGGCCCCGCATGAGCGGAACTGGGCGCGCCTGGTGTTCCTGAAGCCCGAGTACCGCGACCTGTACGTGGACTGGGAGCAGAAGGCGATCGACATCGTCTGCATGCTGCGCATGGACGCGGGCTGTCACCCGGACGACCCGCGGCTGTCGACGCTGGTCGGGGAGCTGTCCGTGAAGAGCGAGGACTTCCGCCGGCTGTGGGCCACGCACGACGTCAAGGAGAAGAGCCACGGAGTGAAGCGGATGCGGCATCCGCTGGTGGGTGACCTCTCCCTCCAGTACGAGTCGTTCCGGCTGCCCGACGACGGCGAGCAGTCACTGGTCACCTACCACGCGGAGCCGGGGTCCGCCTCGGCGGAGGCACTGCGGCTGCTGGCCAGCTGGGGCACGGACGCGACCCGCGCGGGCACGACGACGCCCCTGTAGCCCGGGGCCGCGGGGCGTCAGGGCTGGTACGGCGGGGCCGCTCCCCACGTCCACCTCGGTACCGGCTGGTCCCCCGGAGGGGTCGCGTCGGGGGCGGAGAAGAGGACGGCCAGCCGCGTGCCCCATTCCGCGTAGGCGAGGAAGGCGGAGCGGAACTCGGCGTCCGTGGGCAGGCCCGCGTCGTCCGCCGCGTCCTGGAGCAGGTTGACCCACCGGCGTCGCTGCACCTCGGTGATGTTCTTGCCGAGGTGTTTGGCGACCATGTGGCCGTGGCCGCCCTGGGTCTCGGAGTAGGCATGCGGCCCACCGAAGACCTCGCCGAGCCAGAGGGCGACGTGGGCGGCGTGTTCGGGGGCGAGGCCGGAGAAGACCGGTGCGAGGACGTCGTCCTTGAGGACCTTGTCGTAGAAGACCTCGGTGAGGCGGGCGAAGGCCTCGGCGCCCCCGGCCCAGGCGTAGAGGGTGGGGACCGACGCGCCCAGGCCCCGTACCGTCGTCGGCGTGTAGTGGCGCATCTCCTCGATGTAGGGGATGTAGGGCCGGATCTCGGCGAGGAAGGCGGGGAACAGCTCCGACTTCCGGAATCCCTCGACATGGTCCTCGGTCGAGGTCCAGGTGATCCGCAGGACGAAGTGCTCGAAGTCCTCCTCGCAGCGCGTCAGCTCGTAGTCCACGCAACTCGGCGACGCGGCGAGCTGGGCCGCGGCCCGCGTGTAGGCGGCCAGGAACTCCGCGGACTTCTCCTCGGGAATGCGGTAGCGGATGTACTCGACAGTCGATTCGGTCATACCTCCCACACAAACACGGAAAGCCCGTCGGAAGCTCTCCTTCCGGCGGGCCACCACACCGTGTCAGCGCTCGGCGGAACGACGCCGGTCCGGCATTCCGTCCACCCGGACACGCCCATTCTCAAGGTTCACCATTTCCACACATTTCTACCGCAATACTCCTCATGTCTCTTTCATCCGCATTGTGGAGCAGGAGGCAGAACGGTGAAGACGTTCAGGTACGTGGCAGCGGGCGCGGCAGCTCTCGCCATGACCGCCGGAGTGGCCACTGGAGCGCAGGGCGCGGCCGCGGCCGGCGGCTCGGCGACCCCGACACCGCGGTCGATCGTCGCGGAGCAGTTCACGCTGCGCCTGGCCAGCAACCCCAACCAGGTCGCCAACGTCCGCGGAGGCGGCACCGCGGACGGCGTGCCGATCATTCAGTACCCGTTGTCGAACACCGCCAACGAACGCTGGGAACTGGACGCGGCCGGCGGAAGCTACTACCGCCTCAAGTCCGTCAGCAGTGGAAAGTGCCTCAACGTCCTCGGCGGCGGCACCGCCAACGGCACCCAGATCATCCAGTACACCTGCGGAACCGCGGACAACGAACTGTGGAGGTTCGTCCCCACAGGCATCGGCTACCAGCTCGTCGTCAAATCCAGCAACAAATGCCTGAACGTCGCCGGCGGAGTCGGGGTGGGCAACAACCTGATCCAGTTCGACTGCATCGCCCAAGGCGCCCCCAACGACGTCTGGCTGCCTGTGTGGGAGCCCAACAACCGCTGAGCTCGACCGTGCGACGAAGCGGCACGGCGAAAACCACCCCGCCCTCGCCCCCTCACCGGCCCCGCTCCGTGCGCGGTACCGGCGGCGGGGGCGGGGGCGAACCGCGCGCTGTACGTACTCTTGAGCCGGAGCGCATCACTCCCCGAGAGCCGTACCCGAACTGCGCCACCGCCTCCGGTCGCTCGCACAGAGCCGGACTTCGAAGCCGTGGTGCGGAGCCATGACCGCGCCCGCGCGCTACGGCTGCGCGCCCCATCCGGGCGTCAGGGGCCTGTCACCCCGTCGCGCAGCTCGCGGTAGGCGCCCGTGATGTCCTCGAAGCGCATCGTGGTGATGTCCTCGCGCGAGGGTGTCCCCGTACCGCCGTGGACTTCGTACAGGCGCAGGTCCCGCAGTCCCGCGGCCTTCCGGCACAGCTCGCGTACGAAGCGGCCGTTGCCCAGTTGGTCGATCAGCGCTTCACCGACAGCGCGCTCGCAGGCGGACTCCAGCGCCGACGCCGCCTCCTCGTCCAGGGCATCGCCCTGCGCCTCCAGGATGCGCCGGGCGATGAGCACCAACTCGGGTGCGGAGTAGGAGGGGAAGTCCACACGCGTCGTGAAGCGGGACGCCAGTCCGGGGTTGGTGGCCAGCAGTTCGTTGATCTCGTGCGGGTAGCCGGCGAGGACCACCACCAGCCGGTCGCGGTCGTCCTCGGCCCGCTTGAGCAGGACTTGCAGCGCCTCGTCCCCGAAGGCGTCACCACCCGAGTAACCGCTGTTGGACAACGCGTACGCCTCGTCGATGAACAGCACGCCGTCCAGTGCGGAGTCGATCACGTCGCTCGTCTTGATGGCGGTCTCACCGAGATGCCGGCCGACCAGGTCGACGCGCTGTGTCTCGACGACCTGACCCTTTTCCAGCAGGCCGAGCCCGGCGAAGACCTTCCCGACGATGCGGGCGACTGTTGTTTTGCCCGTACCGGGAGGGCCGGCGAAAACGAAGTGCTGAGGGCTCGCGGTGGACGGCAGACCCTGTTCCCTGCGGATGAGGGACATACGTAACTGGGCCACCATGGTACGCAGTTGCCGCTTGACCGGATCGAGGCCGACCATGTCGTCCAGGAGCGACAGCGCCTCGGCCAGGTCCTCCTCCCTCGTCGCCGGATCGATCGGACCGCCGACCGCCACGCCGGTGGCCTGCGCGGGCCCCGCCACAGGCTCCACAGACGTCGCCGGCTCCGGCAGGGGGACGGCTGAAGCGGCCTCGGGTACCGACGCCCGCGCCCGTACGGCGACGTCGGCAAAGCCGGGGAAGCAGCGGAACGCGTACTGGAACTGCCGCAGGGCCTCCTCGTCCTGGCCGAGCCCCTCCTTCGCGAGGCCTCGCGCGTAAGCGACCTCGCCGTCGAACTTACTGCCCTTGTCGAGGCGCTGGGGTAGTGGCGCCAAGACGCTCAACGCCTCATGGTGGACGCCCTGTTCCACCAGCGCCCGCGCCACATAGAGCTGGGACTCGTCCCGCAGGTAGGGCTCCGTGATACCGCGCGCGAAGGTCAGGACGAGCCGCCAGTCTCGCTTGAGGAAGGCGTACCTGGTGCAGACGAAGCGGGTCTCGTCACAGTCCAGGTAGGCGGCCTCCAGGGACTGCCAGGCCTCGTCCAGCCGGTTCTCGTGCAGGAGCTGGGCCATCCGGGCCAGCCAGAGGTCGCGCTGGTTCTCCAGTCGGAACGTGACGTACACCCCGATGTCGAAGCGGGACTTGAGCGGGGTGCCCAGCTTCATCCGCAGCGCCCCGAAGGTCCCCGCGTGCCACGCCATCCGTTCGACGGCCTCGGCCTGGCGATATCCCGCCGCGTGCAGCCCCAGCCATGCGTCGGCGGCGGCGGGATCGTGCCGCAAGGCCTCGTCGAACCGGTGCGCCGCGGCCTCCGTGCGGCCCTGCTGAAGAAACGCCACGGCCTCCGACCAGGCTCGCTCGCTCCTCCTGGCCGAACGCCACGACGCGGAAGTCCCCGACACTGCCTCTCCCCTCTCAGGCGGACATGGAGCCCGGCCATGGCACAAGAACGACAACGGCCTGTCCGGGACCCGAGTCCCGGACAGGCCGCTCACCTACTGAAGGCTACTTCCCGTAGTACGCGTTGTAGATCGAGACCGTCGACTTGTTGCCCTGCTTGTCGGTGATCTTCGCGTGGAAGGAGATGCCCTTCCCCTTCGCCGGGTTCTTGACGGTGATCTTGCCGTTCTTGACCTTGAGCATCTTCCAGGTCTGGCCGTAGTCGTAGGAGACGTAGACGTACAGCGACTTGAGGTTCTTGCCCGCGGCCGAGCCCTGCACGGAGACCGGGATCGTGACCGTCTTGCCTGCCGTGACACGGCTGTCGAGGCCGGTGGTGGCGTTGAAGCGGACCGTGGAGGTGGGCAGCTTCGTGAAGTCGGCCTTCTTGGACTTGAAGGTCCAGCTGGCGTCGATCCGCGTGGAGGCCGCGGCGACCTTCACCGTGCGCTTGACCGAGGTCGTGAGCTTGTAGGTGGCCTCGGCGGCCGGGACCTTGAACTCCTTCATGCCGACGAGCGGGTCGTCGTTCGAGGCGACCTTCGCACCGTTGCGGTACAGCGTCGTCGTCACGGAGGTGTACAGCGAGGAGCCGGGGTGACCGCTCCCGTCGGCGAACAGCGGCAGGTAGCCCGAGATGCTGTTGCCGTCCCGGAAGACGCCGTAGTCCGCGTTGATCTTCGGACCGAAGACGGCCGTGTTGTACGTCCTCGTGTAGCTCTTGCCCGCCTTGAGGGTCTGCGGGTAGTCGTCCGTGTAGTAGGCCTCGATGATCGGGGTCCCGGTGGCGTCGACGCCCGCGTCCTGCTCGAGGTCGAACGCCCACTGGACCTTCTCACCGGTCGACACGTACAGCGTGCGCGAGGCCGGCAGCTTCTGGGGAACCCCGACGCTCATGCTGCCGTCGTCGGGCAGGAAGCCGTACGCGGTGACCGCGCCCGTCTTGCCGGAGGCCGCGGCCCCGAGGTTCGCCTTCACCCTGGCCAGCTCGCTCGCCTTGTAGTGCTTGACGTGCGCGCCCTGGAGCTTGGTGGTCTTGGTGCCGGTGAAGGTGTCGTACTCGGTGCCCGCGCCCTTGGTCCACTGTCCGGACCAGCTCTGGAAGAGGCCGGAGGAGATCGCCGGGCCGACGTGCGCCACGCGCACGTCCTGGAAGGAGCCCAGGCCGATGCCGGTGCCGATGCCGGTGGCGTCGTCGAAGAAGTCGACGGCTGCCGACAGCGGCTTCGCCCCCGCGTCCGGCACCGTGATGTCGGCGCCCTTGGCGGTACGGGCGTCGAGGGTCACCGTGGTGTTCTTGGTGACGCTCAGCCGGGGCTGGATCAGCCAGTCGACCCCGCCCTTCGCCTCGACCAGGTCCTTCACGAAGAGGGAGTTGAGCACGTACTTGCCCTTGGGAACACGCAGGGTCGCGGTGTCGGCCGTGCTCTGCGACGTGTAGTCCCGGGCCTCGCCGAGGCCGGAGTAGCCCTCCAGGTCGGTGAGGTGCGTGGGCGTCTCACCGGCGCGGTTGACGTACTTGAAGGTGACGTCGTACGACTCCGTCTCGCGCTCGACCGCGACGGCCGTGCGCACGGCCTGGCCGTCGCCGCTCGCCGTCACGTACGCCGAGTACGCGCCGTCGAGGGTGCCGCCGAGCTTCGTGTTCGCGGTGACGTCGACGGAGGCCTTGCCGCCCGCCGGGACGGTGACCGTCTTGGCGCCGAGCGCGAAGAAGCCCGCCGGAGCCGCCTGGCCCTTGGGGTCGGTCGCGGAGATCGCCAGGGTCAGGGTGACGTCCGTCGTACCGAGGTTGCGGTACGTCAGTTGCTTGGTCGTCGCCGTGTCGTCGGTGTGCGGCCACTGCGCGATCCCGAAGCTCACCGACGACGGGTCGGCGATCACGGTCTGCTTGATCGCCTTGTCGACGGCGATCCGGCCCGAACCCTGCTGGAACGGCGTGTACTTGCCGCCCTTCGCGGAGCCCGTCAGCGCACCCTTGAGCTCGGTGTACGTCCAGTCCGGGTGTTCCTGCTTGAGGATGGCCGCGGCGCCCGCGACATGCGGGGTCGCCATCGACGTACCGGAGATGGTCAGGTAGCCCGCGGGCTTCTCACCGACCTCCTGGTCGATGACACTGCCCGGAGCCGCCGCCGCCGTGATGTCCACGCCGGGCGCGGTGACGTCCGGCTTGATGCTGCCGTCGCCGACGCGCGGGCCGGTGCTGGAGAAGTCCGCCAGCTTGTCGTTGTCGTCGACGGCGCCGACGGTGAGCGCGGCGTCCGCGCTGCCGGGGGAGCCGATCGACTCGGGGCCCTCGTTGCCCGCCGCGATCGCGAAGAGGATGCCCTTCTCGGCCGAGAGCTTGTTGACCTCGGCCTCCAACGGGTCGATGTCGGGGGTGTCCTGGCCGCCCAGGCTCAGGTTCACGATGTCGGCGCCCTGCTCGGCCGCCCACTCCATGCCCGCGAGGATGCCCGAGTCGTCGCCGCTGCCGGTGTCGTCGAGGACCTTGCCGTTGAGGATCTTCGCGCCGGGCGCGACACCCTTGTACTTGCCGCCCGACTTGGCGCCGGTGCCCGCCGCGATGGACGCGACGTGGGTGCCGTGGCCGAAGTGGTCGGTGGCGTCGGCGGCGGTGGAGAAGTTCTTGGACTCGATCACCTGGGTCTTGAGGTCCGGGTGGCTCGCGTCGACCCCGGTGTCCAGGACGGCGATCTTGACGCCCTTGCCGTCGTATCCGGCCGCCCATGCCGTGGGGGCGCCGATCTGCGGCACGGACTTGTCGAGGCTCGCCTTGCGGACGCCGTCCAGCCAGACGTGCGCGATGCCGGAGGCCGTCTTCCCGTCGTCGGTGACCGCGGACCACAGCTCGGCCGCGTCCCGCTGCGGCGTCTGCACCGCGTCCGCGTTCAGTGCCTTCAGGCTCCTGCGGAGCGTACCGGCGTCACGGACGTCGGCCTTGGCGGCCGCCGCGGCTCCCCGGTAGCCGACGATCACCTTCAGGCCCCGCTGCTGGGACTTGCGGACCGCCGCCTTGTTGAGCTCGGTGACATCGAAGAGCCGCCGGTCGAGCTTGCCGCCGGCTATGAGCGCCTGGGCGTCGGCCGGCACCACCAGCGTGTGGCCGTCGGCCTTGCGGATCTGCACGGGCACGTGCTCGCGGCCCTTGGCCCGCTCGAAGCCGACGACGCGCCCCTTGGCGTCGACGACCACCCGGTCACCGGTGATCAGGGTGATGCGGTGCTTGGCCGTGATCCCGGCCGCTTTCCCGCCCGCTTTCCCGGCCACGGACACGCCCGCTGTGCGCTGCTCCGCCCGCGCCGACGCCGGGCTGGTCATACCCGCCGCCAGCGCCACGGACGCCGCCATGGCGATGGTCGCCGCGCACGCTCTTTTCACTTGTCTGCGCAAGTCTCCCCCTGGAGCTCAGGTCCGGACGAATCCCCGTTCATCCGGTCGAGGGAAGCCTCGTACGCATGCACGTACACCCCCCGGAATACGCAAGTATGCCCGGGGGGTGATAGCCCCCTCAATAGCGGGGTGAGGGTGAAGAGTTGACGGAGTTGTTCCGCTAAGCTCCCGCACGCTCCTTTTGTGCTTCTTTAAGCACCCGCGTTTTCCTTGACGGAGATCTTTCCCTTGCGAATCGTCGCGAGGCGCGGGGCCTTCTTCGCGATCGAGGAATCGTGCGTGACCATGATGAAAGTGAGCCCGTGCTCCTTCCACATGGCCTCGAGCACCTCCATGATCTCGTCGCGCATGGACTCGTCGAGGTTGCCGGTGGGCTCGTCGGCGAGCAGCACCTTCGGCTGCTTGACCAGGGCGCGGGCGATGGCGACACGCTGCTGCTGGCCACCGGAGAGCTCGGCGGGCAGATGCCCGAGCCGCTCGGCGAGTCCCACCGACTCCAGTGCGTCGGCGGCCCGTTGCCGCCGTTCCTTCACCTTCACACCGAGGGGTACGAGGGCGGTCTCCACGTTTTCCTGGGCGGTGAGCGTGGGAATCAGGTTGAAGCTCTGAAAGACGAATCCGATGTTCTCGCTGCGCACTTTGGTGAGCTTCGCCTCGGACAGTCTGGCCATGTCCGTGCCGTCGAGTTCGACGCTGCCCGCGGTGGGCCGGTCAAGACCGCCGAGCATCTGGAGAAGGGTGGATTTCCCGCCACCGGTGGGGCCCTGGATGACGAGCCGGTCGCCGTCCGCGATGGTCAGGTCGACCCCGGCGAGCGCGTCGACCGTCTCCTTGCCCCGGGTATAGCGCTTGGTGACGCCTCTGAGTTCGTACATGGTGCAACTCCTGGATGAGGTGAAGGGGGTGCCCGGTACAGCGAGCAGCAGTGGGCAATTTCGGGCACCCCCTTGAGAGGGGCTGGGGCCTATTCGACGCGGCGCAGGGCGTCCGCGGGGCGGAGTCGGGAGGCGCGCC
Source organism: Streptomyces olivochromogenes (assembly GCF_001514115.1). GTDB lineage: Bacteria > Actinomycetota > Actinomycetes > Streptomycetales > Streptomycetaceae > Streptomyces > Streptomyces olivochromogenes. Next base: position 19,812 of record NZ_KQ948455.1, on the reverse strand, counting down.
AGCCGCCGAAGGCGCCGGCGATCAGACCACCGGTGATGGCGAGGGCCACCGCGCCGACGATGGTGCCGAGGCTGACGGGCGCGGTGAGCGCGACGTCGAGGGCCTTGGACGCGGCCTGCCGGCCGGGACCGCCGAAGCCGCCACCGCCGCCGGGACCGCCCTGGCCTCCGCCGCCGCCCGAACCGCCCACCTGTGCCTGCAGGGTGGGGCTGATCTCGGTGACGACGTAGGCGCCCGCGAGGCCGATCGCGATACCGAGGGCGCCGCCGACCAGACCGTTGACCATGGCCTCGCCGACGACCTGCCGGGTCACCCGGCCCGACTTCCAGCCGAGCGCCTTGAGGGTGCCGAACTCGCGCACGCGCCGGGAGACGGCGGAGGAGGTGAGCAGACCGGCGACCAGGAACGCGGCCACGAGCACCGCGATGGACAGCCACTTGCCGACGTTGGAGGCGAGGCTGGAGGCCGTGGAGAGGGAGCCGGAGACGGTGGACGCGAGGTCGGCGGAGGTGGTGACCGTCGTCCCCGAGATGTTCTTCTGGATGGTGCTCTTCACGCTGGAGATCTGCTGCGAGTCCGACGCCTTGACGTAGATCGTGGTGACCTTGTCCTTGGAGCCGCTGAGCGTCTGCGCCTGCTTGAGCGGGATGTAGAGGTTGGCCGCCGCGTCACCGCTGTCGGGCGTGGCGAGGCCGATGACCTTGTACTTGACGCTCTTGATGGTGACGGTGGAGCCGACCTTGAGCTTCTTCTCCTTGGCGTACGAGACGTCGGCGACGACCACCTTGGTGTCGGTCTCGGACGTCTTGAACGTACGGCCGCTGGTGATCTTCGAGGAGGTCAGCGGGCCGAGGGCGGGCTTGGTGACGTCGGTGCCGTACACCGAGTAGTTGTTGACGTCGAAGTTGGCGCCGCCGCCCTCGACACGGCCCTGCGGGGACTGCTGGGCGTTCGGGCGCCCGCCCCCCTGGCCGGTGCCGCTGTTCTGGTTCTGCTGGAACTGACCCCGCGTGAACTGGCCGTTGATCCTGATGACCTGGAGGCTCAGTCCGCCGACGGAGTCCGCGACGCCCTTCTGGGAGTCGACCTTGGTGACCGTGGAGGCGGCCAGGGTCTGGAAGCCCTGCACCATGACGCGGTCGCTGCTCTGCTCCTTGGTGGAGCCGTTGTCGTTCGCGTCGAAGTTGAAGCGCGGACGCTGGCTGGTACTCGTCGCCGGCGCCGCCGCCTTGGTGACGGTCATGTCCGTACCCAGTCCGTACAGCGACTGGAGGACCTTGCCCTGCGCCTTCTCCATGCCGGACGACACGGAGCTGACCACGATGACCAGGGCGATGCCCAGGGCGAGTCCGGAGGCGACGACGAGCGCCGCCTTCCTGCGGCGGCGCAGTTCGCGCCTCAGGTAGGTGAAGAACATGGCGGAAAGCTAGGTACGGCGCGTGATGGCGCGATAAGCCCCGCATAAGAGAAGGATGAGAAGGCTGTGGCAGCCCGGGAATTCACCTGTGGGCGGTCCCTGAAGGCTGTGAGAACGCCGATGGCGGCGGCGACCCGTGAGGGCCACCGCCGCCATCGGCGAACGAGGAGAGTGCGGCCGGACAGATCCTAGGCGGCCGAGCCCGCCTTCCAGGCGGACCAGCTCAGGTTCCAGCCGTTGAGGCCGTTGTCCGGGGCGATGGTCTTGTCGCCGGTGTTCTTGACGACCACGACGTCACCGATCAGCGAGTGGTCGTAGAACCAGGCCGCCGGCGTGTTCGGGTCGCCCGCACCCTTGGTGTCGGACAGACCCACACAGCCGTGGCTGGTGTTCACCGCGCCGAAGATGGACTTCGCGCCCCAGTAGTTGCCGTGGATGAAGGTGCCGGAGTTCGACAGACGCATGGCGTGCGGCACGTCCTTGATGTCGTACTCGCCCTTGCCGTCGGTCTTCGTGAAGCCGACCGTCGAGCCGTTCATCCGGGTCTCCTTGAACTTCTCGGAGATCACCATCTGGCCCTGGTACGTCTTGTGCTCCGGGGATCCCGAGGAGATCGGGATCGTCTTGATCGTCTTGCCGTCCTGCGTGACCTTCATGGTCTTGGTCTGGGCGTCGACGATCGAGACCTGGTTGCGGCCGATCTTGAAGGTGACCGTCTTCTGCTGCACACCGTAGACACCGCTCGCACCCTGGACGCCGTCCAGGTTGAGCTTGAGGGTGACGGTGGAGCCGCCGGTCCAGTAGTTCTCGGGACGGAAGTCGAGGCGGTTGGCGTTGAACCAGTGGCCGACGACCTCCTGGCCGCTGCTGGAGGAGACGGTGATCCCCTTCTGCACGGCGGCCTTGTTCGTGATCGCCTTGTTGAAGTTGATCGAGACCGGCATGCCGACACCGACGGTGGAGCCGTCCTCCGGCGTGAAGTTGCCTATGAAGCTGTTCGCCGCGGAGACCGTGGTGAACGAGGCGTTCTCGTGGGCGACGAGGCCCGCGGAGTCGGTGGCCTCGGCGGCCACCTTGTACGTGGTGGCGCGCTCGAGCTGGGAGGCGGGCTTCCAGCTCTTCTTGTCGGCGGATATCTGACCGGGCACCGCCGTGCCCGTCTCGGTCGTCATGGTGACGGCCGTGAGCGTGCCCTTGCTCACGGTGACCGCCGCGGCGTTGTTGATGGAGGCGTTGTCGGAACCGTCCGCGGGCGTGATCTTGATCTGGGCCTGGGAGCTCTTCTTGGCCGCCGCCGCATCGGCCTGGGCCTGGGAGGTCTCGCCGTCCGAGGCACTGGCCTTGCTGCCGCCCCCACTGCTGCACGCAGAGAGCACCAGCACTCCGCCGAGCAGGGCGGACGCGGCCGTCAGACCCTTGCGCCGCTTACTGTCCGTCATCACACGCTTCTCCATCGTCGCCAAGTCACCTGGAACCACATGAGCCCCGTTCGAACCCTCTACGCTACGACCGGTTCGTCCCATTCCACATATTTTTGAGGTGTGGGCAACACCACGTCGGTCAACGGTGTCAACCGAATCGACCCGAGTCGACGGACCCCGATCGAGTGGTACCGACAGCCGGACCGAATTCTGGTGCGGAGGTGGTCGGTGCGTCGTCGGAGACGACAAAACCCCGGGCAGCGGTTGCCACCCGGGGTCACGTTTTCCCCAAGAGGCGTCAGCCGACTCCGACTTCCTCGTCGTCATCCTCGTCGCCATCATCCTCGTCGAGGTCCCATTCCGGCGAATCGGGGTCGTAGTCGATCGGCTCACTGCTCCAGGAAGCCTGGGCGAGGTCGACTCCGGGCACCTCGCTGACCAGGTCGAACGGGTCTACGAGATAAGCCAGGGCCTCGGCAGTGTCTTCCGTCACTGCATTCTCGGCGTGGGTCCGCTCGTCGGCCGGCATGCCGGAGTCGTCCGCGATGCGGCGCAACGCGGCCTTGGTGACGGCGTCCGCGTCATCGACTTCCAACACCAGCTCCACGCGAAGCCGGACAAATCGTGATGTCTCAGGAGTACTCATGAGACGGAGCGTACGGCCCGTGGCTCCCGCGACTTTCCCACGACCCGCGCCTTTCATTAGCATCGGCCCACACGGCCAATTCGCCAGCGCCACAAGGGGATCGATATTACGTGTCCGCCGCTCGTCGCTCGTTGCTGACCGCCACCGCAGCGGGAACCCTCCTGGGGGCCCTGTGGTTCGTCCCGTCCGCCAACGCGACCCCGGAAAAGCCTGTTCAGCACAGCAACATGTCGACGAACACCACGTCGAGAACCGTGCTGCAGGCCTCCACGGAGTCGGGCGACACCCAGTCGGGCGCCGCCGATACGAGCGACGCCGGAGCGAACGACACGGGCTCCGACACCACCGGGTCGCAGGACAGCGGGACCCGGCTCGCCGACACCGGAAGCGTCAACACGACGCCGTACGTCGTCGGCGGAACCCTTTTCCTGGGCCTCGGCGCCGGCTTTGTGACCTACTCGGTGCGCCGGGAGCGCACGGCGGCCTTCTGAGCGCGACGCTCCGGCCCGGAACCCCACGGGATACCCATGCGAGACCTGACCGAGCTGACTGATGTCGAGGAGCCCGCGTGGCCGCTCCTCTCCGAGGCGATCTCCAACAGCAGGGTGTCCATGGATGTGCTGCCGGTGGACCCGGCGCAGGCCCGTGGATCCCTGCTGCAACTGCAGGCCAGCGCGCGCTCCTCGCTCGCCGCCTTCGTGCTCAACTGCGGCGGGGTGCTGCTGGACAGCGGCTGGCTGCGCATCTACGGCAGCCCCGACGACGACGCGCCTGCGGGGACGCCGAGCTTCGCCGAGGTCAACGACCTCCCCGAGCGGTTCGACCCGGCGTGGCGGCCGGAGGGCGGGCTCGTCATCGCCCATGACGTCCTCGGCGGCGTCTTCGTGGTCAACGGACCCGACCCCGCGCAGGCGAACCGCCCCGGCGGTCCCGGCGAGGTGCTGTACTTCGCGCCGGACTCCCTGCGCTGGGACGCGCTCGGCGTGGGCCACGCGGACTGGCTCACCTGGCTGCTGGACGAAGGCGGCATAGAGCAGTTCTACGACACCCTGCGCTGGCCCGGCTGGCGCGCCGAGACGGGGCCCATGCCGGGCTCCCACGGGATCACCTTCGACCCGGTCCTGTGGACGGCCGCCAACCGCCGCGACCTTCCCGCGGCCCGTCGCCGCGCCGTCCACATGACGGACCTCATGGACCTCCACCGAGGCACCGGCCTGGAACTCGACAAGATCGACCCGGGCTTCCTGGGCAACTTCGACGACTACTGAGAAGTTCCCGGGTGCCTGGGAGCGCGCCCCTAGAGCGCGCCCCTTGGGGCGCGCTCTAGGGGCGCGGGGAACTGCGCGACCAGCCCCCACCGGCCCGCAGCTGTGAACCGAGCCACAAGCGGAGCGGCTACGCCGCGCGACGCCCGCCGCCCTGCCCGCCACGCTCCGTACGCCGCTGCTGCTGCGGGGCACGCCCACGACCACCGGAGCGACCCGCACCCCCCGTGCCGCCGCCGGTGCCGCCACCGGCCGTACCGCCGGCGGTACGCCGCGGCTGACGGCCCTGCGACTCCGAACCCGCACCCGAACCCGCACCCGTTCCGGCCGGGCGCCTCGCCCCGCCTCCGACTCGCGGCCGTGACCGCTTCTTCGGCTGTTCGGGTTGCTGCGGCACCTCGATGACGACCGGGACGCCGGAGGGCTCGCGGGCGCCGGTGAGGCGGGCGAGTTCCTCGTCGCTGGACGCGATCCGCGCCGTGCGCGGGGTGATGCCGGCGTCGGCCATCAGCCGCGTCATCTCCCGCCGCTGCTCGGGCAGTACGAGGGTGACGACGCTGCCGGACTCACCGGCCCGGGCGGTGCGTCCGCCGCGGTGCAGGTAGTCCTTGTGGTCGGTCGGCGGGTCGACGTTGACCACGAGGTCGAGGTCGTCGATGTGGATGCCGCGCGCCGCGACGTTGGTGGCGACGAGCGCGGTGACCTGACCGTTCTTGAACTGGTCCAGGGTGCGGTTGCGCTGCGGCTGGCTGCGCCCGCCGTGCAGCGCGGACGCCCGGACACCGCTCGCGAGCAGCCGCTTGGTGAACCGGTCGGCGCCGCGCTTGGTGTCGACGAAGAGGATCACCCGGCCGTCGCGCGCCGCGATCCGCAGGGCGACGGCCTTCTTGTCGGTCTCGTCGGCGACGTGGAGCACGTGGTGCTCCATGGTGGTCACCGCACCCGCCGAGGGGTCGACGGAGTGCACCACGGGGTCCGTGAGGAACATCTTCACGAGCCGGTCGATGTTCTTGTCGAGCGTGGCCGAGAAGAGCAGTCGCTGACCGCCCGGCTCGACCTGCTTGAGCAGCGCGGTGACCTGCGGCATGAAGCCCATGTCGGCCATCTGGTCGGCCTCGTCGAGGACCGTGATGGCGACCTGGTCGAGGACGCAGTCGCCGCGCTCGATGAGGTCCTTGAGCCGCCCGGGGGTGGCCACGAGCACCTCGGCGCCGCGCCGCAGCGTGCCGGCCTGCCGGCCGATCGACATCCCGCCGACGGCCGTGGCCACGCGCAGGTTGACCGCGGTGGCGTACGGCGTGAGCGCGTCGTCGACCTGCTGGGCGAGTTCGCGCGTGGGGACGAGGACGAGCGCGAGCGGCGCCTTCGACTCCGCCCGGCGACCCGCCGTACGGGCCAGCAGGGCGAGCCCGAAGGCGAGCGTCTTTCCGGAGCCGGTGCGACCACGGCCCAGGACGTCGCGTCCGGCGAGGGAGTTGGGCAGCGTCGCGCCCTGGATCGGGAAGGGCTCGGTGACGCCCTGCGCGGCGAGGGTCTTGGTGAGGGCCGCCGGCATGTCGAGCGCGTCGAAGGAGTCGACGGCGGGCAGCGCCGGGGTGATGGTCTCGGGCAGGGAGAACTCCTGCGGCGCCACGGCCTTGCGGGCCGGGCCCTTGCCGGTGCCACGGCCGCCGCCGCGGCCCGCGCCCTTCGCGAAGCCGCCGGTCTGGGCGCCACCTCGTGCGTTTGCCGGCCGCTTACGGACGGGACGTTCGGATCGAGTCATGCTGGATCTGGATTTCCTTCCTGGGCCCCACGGACTGCACGCACAGCGCTCGCAACTGACAAGCACTCACAGCACGAGCCGGGACCCGCACCCCGAAGGTGCGGGCCCCGGCTCTGGAAAAGCGCGTCCCCGAAATCAGGCGGGGATGATGTTCTCCGCCTGCAGGCCCTTCTGGCCCTGCGCGACGTCGAACGAGACCTTCTGGCCCTCCAGCAGCTCACGGAAGCCGGAGCTGGCGATGTTGGAGTAGTGGGCGAAGACGTCGGGGCCGCCGCCGTCCTGCTCAATGAAGCCGAAGCCCTTTTCCGAGTTGAACCACTTCACGGTGCCAGTTGCCATGTTTTTCTCCTGAATAGGTAGGGCCCCAATCCGGAGATGCACCGGGAAAAGCCGGAGATGCCGGTAAAACAAAACGCGCCTGCGGAGGATTCCGATCAGGCGCACAAAGTAAATGGGTACCAAAAACGTATCAATGAGACAGTAGCACACTTCGGGCCGCCCCTGTGACAGCGGCGGCCCGAAGGTGCTCCGGTCAGGCCAGCGGTCCGGTCACCGGCTCCACGGCCGCCACCACCCGGCCGCCGCGCACGAAAGCGTCCGCCGCCTCCAGGTCCGGGGCGAGGAAGCGGTCGGGGCCCGGGCCCTGGACGCCGGCCGCGCGGACGGCCTCGATGACGGCCTGCGAGGCGGGGGCCGGGGTCAGACCCTCGCGCAGTTCGATCGCGCGGGTGGCCGCGTACAGCTCGATCGCGACGATACGGGTGAGGTTGTCCACGGCGGTGCGCAGCTTGCGCGCGGCCGACCAGCCCATGGAGACGTGGTCCTCCTGCATGGCGGAGGAGGGGATGGAGTCCGCGGACGCCGGTACGGCGAGGCGCTTCATCTCACTCACCAGCGCCGCCTGGGTGTACTGCGCGATCATCAGGCCCGAGTCGACGCCCGCGTCGTCCGCGAGGAACGGCGGCAGGCCGTGCGAGCGGTTCTTGTCGAGCAGCCGGTCGGTGCGGCGCTCGGCGATCGATCCGAGGTCGGCGGCGGCGATGGCGAGGAAGTCGAGGACGTAGGCGACCGGGGCGCCGTGGAAGTTGCCGTTCGACTCGACGCGGCCGTCGGGCAGCACGACCGGGTTGTCGACCGCGGAGGCCAGCTCGCGCTCGGCGACCGTGCGGGCGTGGGCGAGGGTGTCGCGTCCGGCGCCCGCGACCTGGGGGGCGCAGCGCACGGAGTAGGCGTCCTGGACCCGCGGGGCGTCGTCCTGGTGGTGGCCGGTGAGCTCCGAGCCCTTCAGCACGGCCAGCATGTTGGCGGCGCTGGCGCCCTGCCCCGGGTGCGGGCGGATGGCGTGCAGCTCGGGGGCGAGCACCTTGTCCGTGCCGAGGAGGGCTTCGAGGGAGAGCGCGGCGGTGACGTCGGCCGACTTGTAGAGCGTCTCCAGGTCGGCGAGGGCCATGACCAGCATGCCGAGCATGCCGTCGGTGCCGTTGAGGAGGGCGAGGCCCTCCTTCTCGCGCAGTTCGACGGGGGTGATGCCGGCCTCGGCGAGCAGCTCGCCCGCGGGCCGTACGACACCGTCGGGGCCCTCGGCGTCGCCCTCGCCCATCAGCGTCAGCGCGCAGTGGGAGAGCGGGGCCAGGTCGCCGGAGCAGCCGAGCGAGCCGTACTCGTGGACGACCGGCGTGATCCGGGCGTTGAGGATGTCGGCCATGGTCTGGGCGACCTCGGGCCGCACACCGGTGTGCCCGGAGCAGACGGTCTTGAGCCGCAGGAACATCAGCGCGCGGACGACCTCGCGCTCCACGCGCGGGCCCATGCCTGCGGCGTGCGAGCGGACGATGTTGCGCTGCAGCTGGGCGCGCAGCTCCGGGCTGATGTGCCGGCTCGCGAGGGCGCCGAACCCGGTGGAGACGCCGTAGACCGGCTCCGGCTTGGCGGCCAGCGCGTCCACGATCTCGCGGGCCGCGGCCAGGGCCGCCACCGCCTCTTCGGAGAGCTCGATCCGGGCGCCGCCGCGCGCCACGGCGAGAACGTCGGACGCGGTCACTCCGGACGTCCCCACCACCACAGTGTGCATATCCATATTCAGGAGCGTACGCAGTGAATTCGATGATGTCACTAGTGGGTGGGCGGTTGACCCCTTACTCCGACGTACGTCACACACGCCCGCGCGGACTCAGGGGCGAGGGGGTTCGTGGCGCCCACGGAAGCGGCGGCGTTCCCCCCGCGCCGGGGAGGGCGCGTCGGCGAGACGCACGACCGGGTCGTCGGGGCCCTCGCGCCCGGCGACGACGGGCTTCGCGGCCCGTACGGCCTTCGCGCGGTACTGGGCGGCGTCGGCCAGCCGGAAGAGCCGCCGCGCCGAGCGCACCGGACCGATCGGGTCCGCGGTCGAGGCGACCCCGCACGCCACCCCCTCCCCCAGCTCCAACTCGGCGGCGCGGCGGCAGAGTTCGTCGGCGATGCGGACGACGTCGTCGGCCGGCGGGCCGACCGCGAGCAGGCAGAACTCGTCACCGCCGAGGCGGGCGGCGAGAGTACCCGGGAGCATCGCCCCGCACAGCGACAGCACCGATCCGAACCGCTCCAGGAGCCGGTCGCCGACGGCGTGCCCGCGGGTGTCGTTGACGTTCTTGAGTCCGTTGAGGTCACAGACGACGAGACTGACCGCGGCCCCTTCCTGCCGGTGCAGCTCGATGGCCTCGTCCAGGCGCACGTCGACCGCGCGGCGGTTGGCGAGTCCGGTGAGGGCGTCCGTGAACGCGAGGCGCTGGGCCTCCTCCAGGCGCTCGGTCTGGGCGAGCCCGGCGGAGACGACGGAGGCCAGCACGGTCGCGAAGTCCGCGTCGGCCCGGTCGAAGACGGGTGCCGTGACCGGGCGGGCCACATACAGCTCGCCCCACGCCCGCCCGTGCAGCACGATCGGGGCGACGACGCAGCAGCCACGGCGGCGCCGGCGCAGGGCGGCGACCCTCCCCCGGCCGGCGCCGGGAGGTGCCCCCGGATGGCAGTGGCCGACGGGACCGGCCACCGGCCCGTCGGCGGTCTCCACCCAGGCGTTCGGGCCACCGCCCCCGGCCCAGCGCTCGTGCAGGAACTCGGTGATCTCCGGGAACTGGTGCACGGGGTAGGCCTCGCCGTCCGGGAACTCCTCCTCGTCCGGCGCGCGTTCGCCCACGTTCGCCAGGACGCGCAGCCGGCCGAGCTCGCGCTCCCACACGGAGAGCGCGGCGAAGCTCCCGGCGAGCGCGTGGCAGGCGCCGAGCGCCGCGGCCCGCCAGGACTCGCGCGGGGTGCGTGCCGCCGCCATCCCCTGCGCCAGCTCCACCACGGCCCTCAGCCGTCTGTCCTCACCCATCACTCCAGGCTAGGGATATTCACGACGATTCGGGACATTGGTGAGGCGAACAGGGGTCCGAGTGGCCGTACCGGCCGGAGGGTGCCGGGAAGCGTGGGGGGCTACTCCCCCGGCCACTGCGGCGGGCGCTTCTCGTTGAACGCGGCGACTCCCTCCGCGCGGTCCCCCGAGAAGGCGACGGACCGCCAGGCGGCGTCCTCCACCTCCAGGCCCGCGCGCAGGTCGAGCCCGTGCCCGAGCCGCAGCGCGCGCTTGGCGGCGCGCAGGCCGACGGGGGAGTTGGCGGCGATGCGGGCGGCGAGCGCGAGGGCTTCGCCGCGGTCCTGGCCCGCGTCCACGAGTTCGTCGACGAGGCCCAGCTCCCTCGCCTCGCCCGCCTCCAGCCGTCGTGCCGAGAAGATCAGCTCGGCCGCGCGGGCCGCCCCGACCCGCCGCGGCAGCAACTGCGTACCGCCGCCTCCGGGAATCACCCCGACCGATACCTCGGGCAGCCCGAGCACCGCCGTACGGTCGGCCACGATCAGGTCGCAGGACAGGGCGAGCTCGAAGCCGCCGCCGAGCGCGAAGCCGTGCACGGCGGCGATCGTCGGCATCGGCAGCTCCAGGACGCCGGTGTACGCGGCCCGTGCGACGGGGCGCTGGCGGACCAGGTCGGCATCGCTGAAGGAGTTGCGCTCCTTCAGGTCGGCACCGACACAGAAGGCGCGCTCCGCGGTGGAGGTCAGCACGACCACGCGTACGTCGCGCTCGCCGCCGAGCGCCTCGCAGGCGGCCGTGATGGAGCGGGCCATGTCCGTGGACACGGCGTTCATGGCCTTCGGCCGGTCGAGGGCGAGCTCCGCGACGTACGCGTGCCGCCGTACGACGACGAACTCCCCGAACCGCCGCTCGTCCCCTTGCTCCGCCATGACACCCTCCCGGTGAACGGTTAACGCGGGTTAACTCCCGATGCCTCCGATCATCGCAGCCACCCCCGGCCGGCGAAACCCGTGCCCTCCCCTCCCCTCGCCCCACGCTCCCCGTTCGAGTGACATCCCGCCCAACTCCCGCCCCACACCCCCAAAACGCGCATAACCTGCGCTCCGCCCGGTGCTTCGGGGGGCGCGGGCACATCGGGGAGGGATGACCATGACGAACGGCACGACGACAGACGTGACCAGGCCGTCGAGAACTCCGACGGACACGGGGCCCTCCGGGGGTTCAGCGGCCATGTCGGCGAGGTCGTCGGCCGCCCCCTCGCGGCCCGGCGACGCGGCACCCCGCCGGGCGGCGCGCGTGCCGACCGCCAACCCGTTGATGGCACGGGTGCCGGGCGGCCGCCCCGCGGCGGGGGGCGATGGCACGCGGGCGGGGCGCGGGACAGCCGCCGACCCGCTGAACGGCCACGCACCAGGCGGCCACGCCGCAGCGGGCTCCCCGGCACCCGGCCGCGCTCCGGCGGCGCGCAGGGCCCCGGCCGATCCGATGGCCGGTCGCCCGGCCGCCGACCGCGCGACGGCGGCGGATCCCGGGCCGGCCGACGGCGTGTCCGGGGGCCCGGCGGGGGCGGGCGGCGTGGCAGGCCGCCCCGGGGCGGCCGGTGCCGCGCGGGCGGGCCGGGCGGTGGCCGTCGAGCCGCTGATCGGCCGGACGCCCGCCGGACGCCCGGCGGCAGGCCCCGCACCCGCCGGTGACGCCTCCGCGAGGCTCGCGGAGGACGAGGCGGCCGGCCCGCTCCGGGAGCGGGGCGGCCGGGGGCGGCACCGTAAGCCGCGGCCCCGGCGGGCGCTGTTCGCCGTCGGCGGGCTCGCGCTGGCCGCGGGGGCGTTGAGTCTGGCGCGGATGGCACCGGAGTCGGTGGTCGGCGGCGGAAGCGGGAACACGGAGGCGGAGCCGAGGCCCGGGGTCGCCACGGACGAGGCGCTCGACGCCGCGCCGACCGTCTGGGCCGTGCCCTCCGCGCATCCGGCGTCCCCGGGCCCGACCGGCGCCCAGGGCGGGGCGAGCACGAGCCCGACCTCGGGCATGAGCCCGGCGCCCGCCGCACCGTCGACGGCCGCCTCACCCTCGGCGACGGCGACGATCCCGTCCGCCCGGGCGAGCGTCCCCGTGGGGAGCGTGCCGGACACGACCGGCATCCCGACCGCGCCCGTCGTCGTACCGTCGCAGCCACACACGCAGCCGACGCCGAACCCGAGTCCCACCACCCACGCCCCGGCCCCGGCGCCCGCCCAGAACCCGCCGGGTCTGTGCGTGCCGATCGTCGGCATCTGTGTGAACGATCTGGCGGGCCCCGCCGGAGGCCATTGAGGGATCAGGGTCTGTCGAGGGAGACGTCCATCGAGGGACACAGGACCTACGGCTGGTCGCCGTTCCGCCGGGCCAGCAGCCATGGTTCGACCACGCCGAGGCCGCGGACGGGGCGCTGCCACATCGGCTGGAGGGCGAAGCGGTAGACGGGCGGCTCCTCGCCCTCCTTCTCCGCGGCGGCCGCGGCCTCGGCGGCCTCCGCCTCGGAGGCGGGCGCGTCCGCGGTGCGGATCAGTTCCTCCGCGAAGGCGCCGTCCACCAGGACGGCATCCCGCGGCGCTATCGACGTGAGCCGCGAGGCGAGGTTCACCGTCGTACCGAAGACGTCGCCCATGCGGGTCGTCACGGTGCCGAAGGCGATGCCGACGCGCAGCTCCGGCATCGTCTCGTCGTTGGCCATCGTCTCGATGAGGCGCAGGGCGATCTCGGCGGCGATCCCGGCGTCGTCCGCGGCGTACAGCACCTCGTCACCGAGGGTCTTGATGAGGCGCCCCCCGTGCGCGGCCACCAGGTCGGCGGCGGTGGTCTCGAAGGCCTCGACGAGCTCGCCGAGTTCCTCCTCCTCCATCCGGCGCGTCAGCCGCGTGAAGCCGACGAGGTCCGCGAAGCCGACGGCGAGGCGGCGGTCGACCATCTCCTCGTCGTCGCCGGCCTGGACGACGCGGCCGGTCGCGGCGGCGAGCTGGCGCCGCCAGACGTAGACGATGAACTCCTCCAGCTCGGGCAGGAGCAGCTCGATCAGGGGGTACGTGACCTCGGTGCGCGTCATGCCCGGCTCGGGGGGCTCGGTCAGGCCCTCCAGGAAGGAGTCGATCTGCCATTCGGCCAGGCGGGCCGTGGTCTGCCCGGTGGAGCGGGCGACCTGGACAGCCATCGCCTCGCTCAGCAGGCCCGCCTCCACGAGACCGGCGAGGCGCCGCAGCGCCAGCACGTCGGCCTCGGTCAGCGCCTTGGCCTGGCCGATGTCGGCGAAGCCCATGGCCCGCCAGAAACGCGAGGCCAGTTCCATGGAGACGCCTGCGCTGCGGGCGGCCTGGAAGGGGGTGTAGCGGCGCTCGGCGCCGAGGATGAGCGTTTCGAGGCGCAGCGCGAGGGGGTCCTCGCCGGAGTCGACGGACTCCTCGTCCATCCGGTTCTGCGCGTCCAAGCGGCTCTGTCCGTCCATCCGCCCGGTCGTCTCACCGGTCGGCCCGGCGGTCCTCTCGCCGGCCATGTCACCGAACGCGTCGACGCGTGCGGGCGCCGGGTCGGTGACCGGCCCGGCGGTACGCCCCGGCCCACCGTCGGGGGCGGGGTGCGCACCCGTGCCGGAGCCCGTGTCGTCGACGGTCACGCCTGCTGCCCTTCCGATCTGCCGTGGTCAGGTATCGACCGCGCTCAACTCTACGGCAGGTGTGCGCTGGCTCACTCCTGACTCGTACGCCCGGCCGGAGCCCGGCACCACGATCGGTTCCGGACCCCACCGCTGAGTACGGTCCACCGGCCTCCTCGGCTCACGCCGGCCGCAGATGGACGATGTCCCCCGCTCCCACCGGCTGCTGTACGCCCTCCTCCGTGGCCAGGACCAGACGCCCGTCCCCGTCGACCGCCACCGCTTCCCCGGTGATCGACGTGCCGCCGGGCAGTTCGGCACGCACCACCCTTCCGAGGGTCGCGCATCCCGCGGCATACGTCTCCTGGAGACCGGAGGCGGCGGGGTCGCCGCCCACGGCCCGCCACTTCTCGTACCACTGCTCCAGGGAGCGCAGGACGGCCCGCAGCACGGTGTCACGGTCCGTGGTCGTGGCGCCCGCGAGGGCGAGGGAGCCCGCGCCGGGCACGGGGAGTTCGTCCTCACGCAGGGTGACGTTGATCCCGATGCCGACGACGACCGCGTCGTTCCCGGCGCGCTCGGCGAGGATGCCGCCCGTCTTGCGCTCCTCGCCGCCCACGGTGACCAGCAGGTCGTTGGGCCACTTGAGTGCCGTGTCGACACCCGCCACCTTGGACAGGGCCGTGGCCACCGCGACCCCGGTGAGCAGCGGGAGCCAGCCCCAGCGCTCGACGGGAACCCCGGTGGGCCTCAGCAGCACGGAGAAGAAGAGGCCCGAGCGGGCCGGTGCGGTCCACTGGCGGTCCAGGCGGCCCCGCCCGGCGTTCTGCTCCTCGGCGACGAGGACGACGCCCTCGTCGGCCTTCTCATCCGTGGCGAGGGCCACGAGGTCGGAGTTGGTGGACCCGGTGTGCGGCGTGACCCGGACATCACCCCAGAGCCCGCCCTCGCGGACCAGAGCCCGGCGCAGGGCGGTCCCGTTCAGCGGTGGACGGTCGAGGTCGGACCACCGGTTGTCGTTCGCGTCTGAAGCATCTCGCGGCGTCATGCAACCCACCCTAGGTGTGGTAAACGCCGCACTGCCGAACGGTATCGGCACCACTACCCTACGAGTCAGTAGCAACCCCCTGAGCACATCACCCTCATATTCGCACTGAGCAGGCAGGGAGCCGCATCCCGATGTCCGAGCCGGAAGAGCTGCACCACCCCGACATCCACACGACCGCGGGCAAACTCGCGGATCTGCGGCGCCGCGTCCAGGAAGCGACGCACGCCGGCTCGGCACGGGCTGTCGAAAAGCAACACGCCAAGGGCAAGTTGACGGCCCGTGAGCGGATCGAGCTGCTGATCGACGAGGGCTCGTTCGTCGAGCTGGACGAGTTCGCACAGCACCGCTCGACCGACTTCGGCATGGAGAACAACCGGCCCTACGGCGACGGTGTCGTCACCGGCTACGGCATGGTCGACGGCCGTCCCGTCGCCGTCTTCTCCCAGGACTTCACCGTCTTCGGCGGCGCCCTGGGCGAGGTCTTCGGCCAGAAGATCATGAAGGTGATGGACTTCGCGCTGAAGACCGGCTGCCCGGTCATCGGCATCAACGACTCCGGTGGCGCCCGCATCCAGGAGGGCGTCAGCGCGCTCGGCATGTACGGCGAGATCTTCCGCCGCAACACCCACGCCTCCGGTGTCATCCCGCAGATCTCGCTCGTCGTCGGCCCCTGCGCGGGCGGCGCGGTGTACTCCCCCGCGATCACCGACTTCACGATCATGGTCGACCAGACCTCGCACATGTTCATCACGGGGCCGGACGTCATCAAGACGGTGACGGGCGAGGACGTCGGCTTCGAGGAGCTCGGCGGCGCGCGCACCCACAACGCGGTGTCGGGTGTGGCCCACCACATGGCGGGCGACGAGAAGGACGCCATCGAGTACGTCAAGCAGCTGCTGTCGTACCTGCCGTCCAACAACCTCAGTGAGCCCCCGGTCTTCCCCGAGGAGGCGGACCTCGCCCTCACGGACGAGGACCGCGAGCTGGACGTGATCGTGCCGGACAGCGCGAACCAGCCGTACGACATGCACGCGGTGATCGAACACATCCTGGACGACGCCGAGTTCTTCGAGACCCAGGCGCTGTTCGCGCCGAACATCCTCACCGGCTTCGGGCGGGTCGAGGGCCGCCCGGTGGGCATCGTCGCCAACCAGCCGATGCAGTTCGCCGGCTGTCTGGACATCGACGCGTCCGAGAAGGCGGCCCGCTTCGTGCGCACCTGCGACGCCTTCAACGTCCCCGTCATCACCTTCGTGGACGTCCCCGGCTTCCTGCCGGGCGTCGACCAGGAGCACACGGGCATCATCCGCCGCGGCGCCAAGCTGATCTACGCCTACGCCGAGGCGACCGTCCCGCTCATCACGGTCATCACCCGCAAGGCCTTCGGCGGCGCCTACGACGTCATGGGCTCCAAGCACCTGGGCGCGGACCTCAACCTCGCCTGGCCGACCGCCCAGATCGCGGTGATGGGCGCGCAGGGCGCGGTGAACATCCTGCACCGCCGCACCATCGCAGCCGCCGAGACCGCCGGAAATGGTGACGCCACGCGGGCCCGTCTGATCCAGGAGTACGAGGACACCCTCCTCAACCCCTACACGGCGGCCGAGCGCGGCTACATCGACGCGGTGATCATGCCCTCCGACACCCGCTCCCACGTCGTACGGGGCCTGCGTCAGCTGCGTACGAAGCGGGAATCACTCCCTCCGAAGAAGCACGGCAACATCCCGCTCTAGAACCCCGGACCCTTGGGAGCAGACATGACGATCAAGGTCATACGGGGCAATCCGACCCCGGAGGAGCTGGCCGCCGCTCTGGCGGTGGTCCGAGCGCGCGCCGCGGCGGCCTCCACGCCCCCCGGCGCGCCCGGCACCCGGGACTCCTGGTCGGACCCGTCCCGCATAGCCGCCCAGCACCTGCCCCAGCCGGGCCCCACGGCATGGACGCGCACGTACTGGCCCGCCTAGAGGCACCCCGCCGCCGCCTCGGCCATCACCTCGTACCCGGCGTCATTGGGGTGCAGGTGATCGCCGAAGTCGTACCCACCCCGTAGCCGATCCGGATCCCCCGGATCGGCCAACACCCCGTTGAGGTCCACCACCGCGTCCCACTCCCCCGCCCCGAGAATCCACCCGTTCACCTCACGGCTCACCTTCGCCGCCCGCTCCCCCCAGTGATCGGACCCCCCGAAGGGGAGCAGTGTCGCCCCGATCGCCCGCAGCCCCCGCGCACGAGCCTGCCGTATCAACTCCCGGTACCCGTCGATGAGTTCATCGGCCTCCACCACCGGCGCGGGCTTGTACGTCGGCTGTTCGTCCGTCTCGCTGAACCCGATGTCGTTGAGCCCCAGCAGCACGACGACCGCCTCGACCCCGGCCTGTTCGAGAACGTCCCGACCGAACCGCCGGACGCCCTTCTCCCCGTACCAGGCGGAGTCGTTCAGCAGCAGGTTCCCGCCGATGCCCGCGCCGAGAACGGGCCGGCCCGTGCGCTCGGCGAGCGCGTCCGACCAGCGGCGGTTCGCGCCCGGCGTCGAGCCGAACCCGTCCACGATGGAGTCCCCGAAGAGGACGACACCGTCCGTGCGGCCGCCCGCGTCGACCTCGACGGCCGACAGGAAGTACCAGGACTCGCTCGTCTCGCCGAATCCGTCGCCGTCGAGATCGTCGAGGCGGTCCCCTTCGCCCCGGTGACTCGTCGCGAAGGCCTGGGCGTGGAAGGTCGCGGGCCCGGTGACGGCGTCGAGGTGCAGGGTGACGGTCACGGACTCCAAGGCCTCCACCACGAGTTCGGCGGGGTCGCTGGCGACCTGTCCGCGCGCCGGGATCTCGACACCCCCGGCCCCCTCGAAGGTGAGCCGCCGCAACGAGCCGGGCTCGACGCCGGCCCCCTCGCCCGCACGGGCCACGGTGGCCCCGGCGATCCGCAGCGGCGAGGTGCCGTACGCGTTCGACAGCCGTATACGAACCCGGCCGCCGCCCGCCCCGACGCGGACGACCTGGCGCAGGGACTGGCGCCAGAAGCCCTCCTGGGACCAGTTGGGGGTGAAGCCCACGGCGGGGAGCTGGGGCGATGCGGTCCAGGCGGTGGTGAACACGGCAGCTGCCTCCCTAAAAGGGACCAGAGTTCCTTTAGTGAATGCCATGACCGTAGCAGGCGGAGGCGCACTAAAGGAACCCTGGACCCGTTTAATCGGGTCGGGTGCAAGTTGAGTACGCGTACTCAGGCGGTCGACATCCTCGCCGCCGCACGATCGAAGGCATGCTGTGGTCCGACCCGGAGAACGAGCCGCCCAAAGAACTTCGCGACATGCAGGAGATGTTGCGACGGCTCGGCCTTCTCATGGCGTTGGCCATGCTGCTCGCGATGATCGTCCTCGGAGTGATGTGATCGGCGTGCCGTGATCGGCATGCTCTGATCGGCGCGAGGTGATCGGCTCGAGGTGAGACAGGGGCGAGGTGAGACAGGGCGACGGGGGGCGACACGCCCACGCCGATACCCTGACCGCATGACTGATCAGCCGCGCCGCCGCCTCGTGCTCGCCTCGCAGTCCCCCGCCCGGCTCGGCCTGCTGCGCCAGGCCGGACTCGACCCCGAGGTCATCGTGAGCGGCGTCGACGAGGACGCCGTCTCCGCCCCGACCCCCGCCGAACTCGCGCTCGCCCTGGCCGAGGCCAAGGCCTCCGTCGTGGCCGCCCGGACCGAGGTCCAGGGCGCCCTGGTGATCGGCTGCGACTCGGTCCTCGACCTGGACGGCGAGGCACTGGGCAAGCCCAAGGACGCCGAGGAGGCCACCGCGCGCTGGAAGACGATGCGCGGCCGGGCCGGCACCCTCCAGACGGGACACTGTGTCTACGACACGGCGGCCAAGCGCTACGCGTCGGCGACCGCGTCCACGGTGGTCCGCTTCGGCGACCCGACCGACGCCGAGATCGCCGCGTACGTCGCCTCGGGCGAGCCGCTCCACGTCGCCGGGGCCTTCACGCTCGACGGCCGCTCCGCCCCCTTCATCGAGGGCATCGACGGCGACCACGGCAACGTCATCGGTATCTCCCTGCCACTGGTGCGCCGCCTGCTGGCCGAACTGGGCGTGGGCATCACGGAGTTGTGGACCCCGCGGGAGAAGTGATCAGGTCGCGCTCGGCGTCGGGGGCGCCGTGACCGGGGATCCCCCGGTACCGCCGTTCCCGTTCGCGCCTCCGTTCGCGCCTCCATTGCCGTCCTTGCCGCCCGCGCCGTCACCCGGCGCGGCGTCGGCGGGACCCGCGCTGCGGTCGAAGGCCAACAGAGTGAACACGATCAGCCCGAGCGCCACCATCATGAACACGAACGCGCCCCAGCCCACCAGACCCACCGTGAACGCGCCGAGCAGACCGTGCACCACGGCGGCGCTGATCAGCAGGATGCGGCCGAAGAGGCCCGGGGCGCGGTCGCGCACCGCGACGAGCAGGGCGGCGACGCCGCACAGCGCGAAGTAGAGGCCGAAGACCAGCCCCCCGACCTTGGACGAGACGGACATCATGTCCGAGTCGAGACCCGCAAGAGACATGTCCTGGCGGTCGACGACCACGCCGAGGAACCAGTTCAGCAGCGCGATGCCGATCGCCTCCACGAAGAGCACGATCGCCGCCACCCACGCCACCGGTCTGCGCACCACCGGTCCCCACCCACTTCCGAGTGCTGTTACCCCAAGTATGTTCGAGACCTCCCGAACGCTACTAACGGGTAAACGCCGGGACAAGGGTTCGGCCGCGGGCAAAGAATCGTTGGGCCATTCGTAGGGACTCCACAAAGAAACGCTGTGCGTCGCAGCACGGCCTCACAGAGACCTTGGCCACACAGGAGGGCTAGGGTTCAGCCAAGGATTCCTGCGTACCGCGGTGTGACAAGGGATCTCGCGGGTCGAGCGAGCCTCGAATCACGCTCCGTGTGGGCAAGCTCACCATTGGGGACGGGTCGAAAGGTCGTGTCGGCAGTCCCTAAACTCGGCTTGTTTCAAGGAGGGAGCCATCGTGCGCAAGGTGCTCATCGCCAACCGTGGCGAAATCGCTGTCCGCGTGGCCCGGGCGTGCCGGGATGCCGGGATCGCGAGCGTTGCCGTGTATGCGGAACCAGACCGGGACGCTCTGCATGTCCGGGCGGCGGACGAGGCGTTCGCTTTGGGCGGTGACACCCCCGCCACCAGCTACCTGGACATCGCCAAGGTCCTCCAGGCCGCCAAGGACTCCGGCGCGGACGCCATCCACCCGGGCTACGGCTTCCTGTCGGAGAACGCCGAGTTCGCCCAGGCCGTCCTGGAT
>NZ_KQ948454.1:563457-593456 GCF_001514115.1 Streptomyces olivochromogenes | reverse complement strand
TAATTGTAGGGAGAACCCCCGTACCGGGAAATCGGTACGGGGGTTTTCTGCGTTTGGGGGTCTAGTGTTTTGTCATGCGCTATGACTTGGTGATCTTCGACAACGACGGCGTCCTCGTGGACAGTGAGCCGATCTCCAACACGATCCTGGCCGCTTATCTGACCGAACTCGGGCACCCGACCTCGTACGAGGAGTCCATCCGGGACTACATGGGGTCTGCCATGCACCGCATCCACGAGCTCGTCCAGGAGCGGAGTGGGCAGCGGCTGCCGGAGGACTTCGACGACGTCTTTCACGGGCGGGTGTTCGCCGCCTTCGAGCGGGAGCTGCAACCCGTTCCCGGTGCCGTGCAGTTGCTGGAGAAGCTGGCCGCGGACGAGGTGCCGTACTGCGTGGCCTCCTCCGGGAGCCATGAGCGGATCCGGGTGGGCCATCGGAAGACCGGGATCGACCGATGGTTCGGTGAAGGGCGTGTCTTCAGTTCGCAGGACGTGGGGCGGGGCAAGCCGGCCCCCGATCTGTTTCTTCACGCCGCCGAGCGGATGGGCGTGGCGCCGGAGCGGTGTGTCGTCGTGGAGGACAGTCCGCTCGGGGTGCGGGCGGCGAACGCCGCGGGGATGGACGTGTACGGGTTCACCGCGATGACGCCGGCCGCCAAGCTCGCCGGCGCCACTCAACTCTTCTCCGAGCTGGGCGAGTTGGCTGACCTGCTCGTATGACGGCACCCATCGCGCGGCACTGACATTTGTCACGCCGAGCTCCGGACGATCGTTTCTGTTGGCGAGTGGGGTCCGACCGCGAAGCTGAGTACATCGGAACGGGACGTACACAGCGACGACGGAGGGACCCGATCATGAGCATCACGGCCATCGAGACCAGCACTGGAGCGACCACCGTCGAGGCACCGGCCGCCACGAGCGCCGGTGTCGCCGCCAGGCCCAGCTTCCTGCCGCTGATCCTCGACGTGGCGGTGCCCGTCGGGTCGTACTACCTCCTCAAGAACGGGTTCGGCATGAGCACCATGGCGGCCCTCGGCTGGAGCAGTGTGGTGCCGGCGGTGCGGACCGTGTGGGGCGCGGTGAAGGAGCGCAAGGCCAACGCCCTGGCCGGGCTGATTCTGTTCGTCAACGTCGTCGGGCTGGCGCTCAGCCTCGTCGCCGGTGACCCGCGGCTGATGCTGGCCAAGGACAGCGGGGTCAGCAGCGCGATCGGCATCGGCATCCTGGTGTCCGTGAAGCTCGGCCGGCCGATGATGACGGCGGGCATGAAGCCGTTCCTCATCAAGGGCGACGCGGCCAAGAACGCCGCGTGGGACCGGCTGGCGGCAGGCTCCCCGCGGTTCCGGAAGGCCGAGCGGACCTTCTCCCTGGTCTGGGGCGTGGTGCTGCTCAGCGAGTGCGTCGCGCGGGTCGTGGGGGCGTACACCCTGCCGGTCGACACCATGGTCTGGCTGGGCACGGTCGTGATGATCGGTTCGATCGTGGTGGCCATGCTGGTCGGTGGGCGGCTGGCGGTCGTTCCGATGGAGAAGATGCTGGAGAACGAGGTCGCCGGGACCATCCAGTCGAAGAGTTGAGCAAAATTCATCTTCGGCTGGATCTACCCACCGGTATGCCGGGGCCCTACGCTCGCCGCCATGACAGATGTGCTGCGGCGCGGTAGGGCCTCTTTGGCGTTCAGCTTCTTCGCTCAGGGCGCCACCTTTGCCCTGCTCGTGACGCGCATTCCGGCCATCCAGGACCGGTACGGCGTCTCCGACGCGCTGCTGCCCGCGTTCCTGGCCGCCGTGCCGATCCTCGCCGGGGTCGGCAGCGTGACGACCGAGCAGCTGGTGAAGCGAATACGGCCCAGTCGGCTGCTGCGCTGGTCCCAGCCCGTTGTGCTCCTTGCGCTGCTCGGGGTCGGGGCGGGGGACCGGCTGGTCGAACTGGCGGTCGCGCTCGGTGCCTTCGGGCTCGCGGTCGGCGCGCTCGACGCGTCCATGAACATGCTCGGGGTGAGCCTCCAGCGGACGTACGGGCGCAGCATCATGCTCGGTTTCCACGCCACGTACAGCCTGGGCGGGATCGTGGGCGCCTCGCTCGCGTGGGTGGGAGCGCACTGGCATCTCTCGCTGTTCGTGTCCTATCTCCCGGTGGTGCTCGTGCTGCTGCCGGCGGCGCTCGTGGGGAGTCGGTGGTACGTCGACGGGGGCGCCGCCTCTGGTCTTGAGACCGATGCCGATGCCGGTGTCGATGCGGAGGTCGGGAAGGGGCAGGGGGAGAGTGGGGCCCTGGTCTTCAGGCTGCTGTTGCCGCTGTGTCTGGTGATGACGTTCGCGTACATCGGGGACTCGACGGTTTCAAACTGGAGTGCGAAGTATCTGCAGGATGTGCTGGGCAGTTCGGAGCAGTTGGCGACCGTTCCCTACAACGTCTACATGGTGATGACGCTGGTGGGGCGGGCTGTCGGGGACTTCGGGGTGCGGCGGTTCGGGGCGGTGGCCGTCGTACGGCTGGGGGCGGTCGTGGCGGCGCTGGGGTTCGCGGTGGTGGCGGTGGCGCCGGGGGCGTGGGTCGGGATGCTCGGGTTCACGTTGCTGGGGCTGGGGTTGTGCGTGCTGGTGCCGCAGACGTTCGCGGCGGCCGGACGGTTGTTTCCCGGGGCTTCGGACGCTGCCATCGCACGGCTGAACATCTTCAATTACGTCGGGTTCCTGATCGGTTCGCCGTTGGTGGGGGCGTTGGGCGACGCGTGGAACTACCGGGGCGCCATGCTTGTGCCGATGGTGTTGGTACTTGCGACCTTGGGGTACGCCCGCTCGTTCGCGCCCGAACCGGACCGATACGGTGACGGACATGAGCGGCCGCGCACAGCTGATGTGGGACGAGGCAGTAACGGGCTATGACTTCGGCCCGGACCATCCGATGGATCCGGTCCGGCTGGCGCTGACCCGACGACTGGTCGATGCCTTCGGGCTCGACCGGGAGATGGATGTCGTCGCGGCGAAGCCGGCCGGGGAGTCGACGTTGCGGCTCGTGCATCGTGAGGACTATGTCGAGGCGGTCAAGGCCGCGTCGGTGGATCCGGGGGCCGCGGATGCCTCGTACGGGCTCGGGACCATGGACGATCCCGCCTTCGCGGGAATGCACGAGGTGTCGGCGATGATCGCAGGGCAGTCGGTCGGGGCGGCGGAGGCGGTGTGGCACGGGGACGCGCTGCACGCGGTGAACTTCGCGGGTGGGCTGCACCATGCGATGCCGGGTGGGGCGTCCGGGTTCTGCATCTACAACGACGCCTCGCTCGCGATCGCGCGGCTGCTGGAGCTGGGGGCCGAGCGGGTCGCGTACGTGGATGTCGATGTGCATCACGGGGACGGGGTGCAGGCGGCGTTCTGGGAGGACCCCCGGGTTCTGACGATCTCGCTGCACGAGCATCCGCGGACGTTGTTCCCGCAGACCGGGTGGCCGGAGGAGACGGGGGCCTCCTCGGCGGAGGGCTCCGCCGTCAATGTCGCGCTGCCGGCCGGGACCGGGGACGCGGGGTGGCTGCGGGCGTTCCACTCCGTGGTGCCGGAGCTCGTCGCCGAGTTTCGGCCGCAGGTGCTTGTCACCCAGCACGGTGCCGACACCCACTTCGAGGACCCGCTCGCTCATCTCGCCGTCTCGCTCGACGCGCAGCGGGCCGTGCAGGTCGCCTGTCACGACCTGGCGCACGAGTACGCCGACGGGCGGTGGGTCGCGTTGGGTGGGGGCGGGTACGCGGTCGTGGACGTCGTGCCGCGGTCGTGGACGCATCTGGTCGCCGTCGCGGCGGGGCGGCCGATCGACCCCGAGACGGTGATTCCCGAGAGCTGGCGGCAGGAGGTCTTCGCTCGTACGCGGCAGTTGGCGCCCGTGCGGATGACGGACGGGCGGTGGCCCGTGTCCTGGAAGGGGTGGGAGTCCGGGTACGACCCGGCCGATCGTCTCGACCAGGCGATCGTCGCGACGCGCCGCGCCGTGTTCCCCCTACGGGGCCTCCTCCCCTGACCCTTCTTCGCCCCCGCCGCCCCTACCCGACCCATCCCCAGGGGCTCCGCCCCTTCGCCCCCGGCGGGGCTGCGCCCCTGCACCCGCTGGGGGCTGCGCCCCCCCCGGACCCCGGCGGGCAGCGGACCCCGGCGGGGCAGCGGACTCCGGCGGGGTTGTGCCCCCGGACTCCGGCGGGGTTGTGCCCCCGGACTCCGGCGGGGCTGTGCCCCCAGACCCCTGCACGGCTGCGCCCCCAGATCCTGGCGGGGCTGCGCCCCTGCACTCTGGGGGCTGTGCGCCTTCGACCCCGGCGGGGCTCCGCCCCTGCACCCCCCTGGGGGCTGTGCCCCCGGACCCCGGAGGGGCTGTGCCCCAGGGCCCCTGCAGGGCTCCGCCCCTCCCCCCCTCGGAAACCTGCCCTCGGCCAGGCTCCGCCTCGGACCCCCGCCGAGGCCGTGCTCCCATGTCCCGTCTGGGGCTGTGTTCTGGGTGTTCTGTTGTGCTTGGGTTCCCGTTCTGTCGGGGGATAGGGGGCCAGAGTGTGCATTACGCCAACTGTGGGGCGTTTTCGGGAAATTCGGGGTGAAGGGGGTTCATGTGCGTCAGCATCGCTGTCGTGTTGAGCACCGGAGTATTACGTGCGCACCTGCTGGCGGCCCGGTTGGCCGGGCCCGTTGCCACCTCGCGTGAGGAGAGTCTGCGGAGTTATCGACTCTTCGCGGCCCGCGATCCGCGTGTGCTGCTCGGGCTCGATCCCGAGTGGACGTGGGGGCAGCGGGATCTGATCGAGCTGATGGCCGACAAGTGTGGAGTTTCGGCCGATCCGGCGCACACGAGTGGGCATGATGTGATCGACCCTGAGCGGACTCTGGTCGCGCTCGATTCCTTCGCGGCGCGACTCGGAACGGCGGCCAGGAAGCGCGAGCCGGTACTCCTCGGAACCGGTCACCCGCACCGTCTGCTCGGTTTCTACGCCGCCCTTGCGGACGCCCTGTCGGCGGCGGGATGTACCGTCCTCACCCCCGCGCAGGGTAGCTCTGTCGACATAACGACCCGGTTCGGTCTACGCACGTACAACCTTGACTACGTACAAGGTGTCGCGCTGGTACGCGAACCCGGCGCGCAAGCCCCCGGTGGTGCGACCGGCGCACATACCCACTCACCGCTGCCGGTTCGGACGGTTCTGGCAGCCGCCGCGGAGGGCGGCGGGCCGCTCCCGGAACTCGTCATCGGGGACCACGGCTGGGTCTGCGGAGCAGGTCAGCTGGGGTTCGAGGCCATGGGGCTGGCCGATACGGACGATCCTGCGCTCTTCGTCGGAGAGGCAGAGGGGCGGGTGTCCGTCGTCGTTCCGCTTGATGACGCTGTGCGGTCTGATTACTACCGACCGCTTACTCGCTATGTACTCAATCGAGCGTGTCTGTCACAGTAGGCGGCCGATGGCATCTCCTCTTCCCCACTCGCATCACCCGCCCCTACATTGGGGAGTGAGCACGCAACGACGAAGAGTCACCGGAAGGGGAAGCCGGTGGCCGTCGAGTGCGGAAGGTTCAGGTGTGTCATGGCTGCAGCTGGCGAGAGGCCTCTGAACGAGGTTCAGTTCCTTACCGTGGCGGAAGTCGCCTCGGTGATGCGAGTGTCGAAGATGACCGTGTACCGCTTGGTGCACAGCGGTCATCTGCCGGCGATCCGGGTGGGGAGGTCCTTCCGGGTGCCGGAGCAAGCGGTTCACGAGTACCTCCGCGAGAGCTATGTGGGGGTGGAGACAGCCTGACAATTGCTTCGAGGGGTTCCCGAGAGGTCCTTGTGGCCGCCTCGGGAATCCACTCGGATCCCCTCGATTACGACCTCAGCGCTCGGACGGGTAGGCTGGCCCCTCATAGGTCGTGTGGGCCCATGCAGCCCAGCACCGAGTAAAGAGAAGTGAGCGAGGGTAGTCGTGGGCTCTGTTATCAAGAAGCGGCGCAAGCGGATGGCCAAGAAGAAGCACCGCAAGCTGCTTAAGCGCACTCGCGTTCAGCGTCGCAACAAGAAGTAAGTCCGCGCCCCGCATCGTCGGGGCTCGTCCTTGCGCTTGTGCGAGCGCTGCGAACGGCGCGCTCTGTGGCCCCCCACCGGCCGGTGGGGGGCCACAGCCGTTTTCCGGCCAGGCTCTAGGCGTACCGGCCTCCGCCGTCGCGGCGGCTTTCGCCCAGAGCGGGTACTTTCCGTGGGGAGCGGGCGCGCGTCTCCTGCGCGAGGGCCCCGGAGGGCGATGCTGTGCATACGCCCATGTGCCATGTGGCTTGGTCTGATCGTACGTTCGTGGCTGTCGTCACTTCGTGCATCGGGTGGTCATCACAGCGCAACATCAACCCGCTAGGTTGGCGGCACACGGGGAACACGGCAGGGTACGAGCGGAGCTACGTCGGCTCACGTCCAGAACGGGAAGAGAGGCGCTGATCTTGGGGAAGGTCGTGCTCGTCACCGGAGTGGCCCGTCAGCTGGGAGGCCGGTTCGTACGACGGATCCAGCGTGACCCTCAGGTGGACCGGGTGATCGCCGTGGACGCGGTGCTGCCCGAGCACCATCTGGGCGAGGCCGAGTTCGTCCAGGCCGACATCCGCCAGCCCACGATCGCCCGCGTGCTCGCC
The DNA here is from genome assembly GCF_001514115.1 of Streptomyces olivochromogenes. Taxonomy (GTDB): domain Bacteria; phylum Actinomycetota; class Actinomycetes; order Streptomycetales; family Streptomycetaceae; genus Streptomyces; species Streptomyces olivochromogenes. The sequence continues at coordinate 586,831 of NZ_KQ948454.1, read as the reverse complement.
GAGCACTCCGTCGACACGGTCGTCCACATGGACGTGACGGGCATCGCGCTGGGCGGCGGCAGCCGGACGACGGTCAAGGAGACCAACGTCATCGGCACCATGCAGCTGCTGGGCGCCTGCCAGAAGTCCCCGTCGGTCAAGCGGCTCGTCGTGAAGTCCAGTACGAACGTCTACGGGTCCGCGCCGCGGGATCCGGCCGTGTTCACCGAGACCACCCCGCCCAAGTCGCTGCCCAGCGGCGGCTTCGCGAAGGACACGGTGGAGGTCGAGGGGTATGTGCGTGGCTTCGCGCGGCGGCGGCCCGACGTCGCCGTGTGCGTGCTGCGGTTCGCGAACATCCTCGGGCCGAGCGCCGACTCGCCGCTCGCCTCGTACTTCGCGCTGCCGGTGCTGCCGACCGTCTTCGGCTACGACCCGCGGCTGCAGTTCGTGCACGAGGACGACGTGATCGAGGTACTGCGGATCGCCTCGCACGATCCACAGCGCGGCACGCTCAACAGCGGCACCTTCAACATCGCCGGAGACGGCGTCCTGTTGCTCTCGCAGTGCGCTCGGCGCCTGGGCCGCCCCACGGTGCCTCTGCTGCTGCCGGCGCTCAGCTGGGCGGGCACGGCGGTGCGTACCCTGGGCGTGACGGACTTCTCGCCGGAGCAGTTGCGGCTGCTCACCCACGGCAGGGTCGTGTCGACGAACCAGATGCGCGAGACGCTGGGCTACAAACCGAGATACTCGACCGCGGAGACCTTCGCGGACTTCGCACGCAGCCGGGGGCCCGGACTCCTGCCCCCCGAGGCCCTCGCGGGGGCCGTCGACCGGATCGCCGCGCTGCGTTACGTGGGCGGCGGCCACCCCCCGACACTGAGCGCCAACTGAGGAGCGCATCGACGATGGCGGACGCCAAGGTCATTCCGTTCGACGACGACCGGTCGCGCGGGGGTGCTGTGCAGCGCCCGCCGCGGCGGCGGGCCGCGGGGAGCCGGCGCAAGGGCGATCCCGTGGTGGTACGTGAGGTCCAGCCCCTGCCCGGCCGGACCTTCCCGCAGGATGATGTTCCTGTGACGCGTGAGGAACAGCCGCCTCAGCCGTCGACGCCGAACAACGCGCCGTCGACGTCGCAGGCGCGGGTGAGCGGCGGGCTGGAACGGCGTGTCGCCGGTGGCCTCGCCTTCCTGCGCCGGCGCCTCACCGGTGACTACGAGATCGACGACTTCGGGTACGACCAGGAGCTCACCGAGCAGGTCCTGATGTCCCTGATCCGGCCGCTGTACGAGAAGTACTTCCGGGTCGAGGTGAAGGGCATCGAGAACATCCCGACCGACGGCGGCGCGCTGATCGTCGCCAACCACTCGGGCACCCTCCCGCTGGACGGCCTGATGATGCAGGTCGCCGTCCACGACAACCACCCCGAGAGCCGCCATCTGCGCCTTCTCGCGGCAGACCTGGTCTTCATGCTGCCGGTGGTCAACGAGTTGGCCCGCAAGGCCGGGCACACCCTCGCGTGCGCCGAGGACGCCGAACGGCTCCTGGAGCGCGGCGAGCTGGTCGGTGTGATGCCGGAGGGCTTCAAGGGCATCGGCAAGCCGTTCGGCGAGCGATACAAGCTCCAGCGCTTCGGCCGGGGCGGGTTCGTGTCGACGGCCCTGCGGCAGGGCGTCCCGATCATTCCGTGCTCGATCGTCGGCGCGGAGGAGATCTACCCGATGATCGGCAACGCGAAGACGTTGGCGCGGCTGCTGGGTTTCCCGTACTTCCCCATCACGCCGACCTTCCCGTGGCTGGGTCCGCTGGGCGCTGTCCCGCTCCCCACGAAGTGGACGATCCAGTTCGGCGAGCCGATCCCCACGGACGGCTATCCGCCGGAGGCCGCCGAGGACCCGATGCTGATGTTCAACCTGACGGACCAGGTCAGGGAGCAGATCCAGCACACGCTGTACAAGCTGCTGGTGCAGCGCCGGTCGGTCTTCTTCTGACGGACGTTTCGCCGGATGTTCCGCCGGCGACGGACGTACGTGGCTGGGGGCGCCCTTCCTGAGAAGGGCGCCCCCAGCCACGTAGCGGAGTTACCTGCTGTCCTCGCTGTCGATGCCCAGGCCCGGCAGGAGACCGGGCAGCAGCGGGGGCAGGGTGACGTCCGGCCCGCCGCTCGTCGGGCTGGACTTGCCGGCCGACGGGGACGAGCTGGTGGTGTCCTTGGGCGGGTCCAGAAGACCGCCCGTGGTGCCGCCGAGCAGGCCCTCGCCGGTGCTGCTGGAGCTGGACGGCTTCGGCTTGCCGCTGCTGTGGCTGCCGGTGGTGGAGCCGCTGCTGGCGCTGGGCGCCGGACGGTCCGTACCGGACGAGGAGCCGGGGGCGTCCGAACTGGCACCCCGGTGACGGCCCGTGCCCTCCTTCGCCGGGGCTCCCGGGAGCAGCGGGTCGACCTCCTCGTCTATGGCGGCGAACACCGACGAGACCTGCTGACTGACGTCGCCGAGCTGGACGGGCAGCCGGTCGCGCAGTGCGCCCCAGGCCTCGCGGTGCGACTGGGCGAAGGCGGACAGGGCCTGGATGGGGCCCAGCGAACCGTCCCGCTCGTACGCCTCGTACAGCAGGCGGTGGCCCTCGGAGGCGTCGTGCTGCATGCCCGACAGGGCGCGGCGGATCTCGCCCAGTGACTCGTGGTCGAGGGGGCCCGAGCGGCCACGCTCCATCAGCCGGCGTGCCTCGCTCAGGCGTGTGGACGCCTGGTCGAGGTAGAGCTCGCCGCGGTCGCTGTCGCCGTGGGCCAGGCCGAGTTTGATGTCCTCCATGCCTCGTTTGAGCCCGTAGAGCGAGTCACCGGGCAGGGCGTCGGAGCTGGCGGCTGCCACGCCGCCGAAGGCTCCCGCGGCCACGCCCACGGTGAGCCCGCCCGCGGCCAGGCCCTTGGACAAACGCGAACGCGGTCGCAGCTTCCCCAGTCCGGTCGCCCGATGCGCGCCCCGTGCCCGGTGCGAGCGTTGCTCGGGCACGGAACGGTCCGGGCCTTCGCCCCCCGCGGCGGTGCCTTCCAGCAGCATGGCCTCCATCGCTGCCACGAGCTGTGCTCGCTGCACGATCTTGACCTCGGGATCCAGCTCCGGTTTGGGCAGCTCGCCGAGACCGGTGGCGAGGGCCAACAGCAGGCCCTGCCCGGTCTGTTCCGACGCAGCCTGGGACGGTGCCGATCCATCGGGCTGCTCGGCCGCCGTGCCCTGGTCGGACTGGTCCTCCAGGGCCTGGGCGAAGGCGTTCGCCCGCCGGTGTGCCGATACGTTCGCGATCACTGGCGGCACCTCCTCTCGTCAAGACGGTCGACTCCCCAGGGGGTCCTGAGGGTTGCACGCCCCGAGCACATCCACACGATCGAGTGATCGGCGATGGCCGGGTCGTGACCACAGGGAGCCTGTATCCCGCACAACGAGCGTCGCGGCACTTGGGTTACGGACGACGGATGATCGGACCGTGAAGTCAACGGACTTTCACGGAAGGTGAGTTGAGCGTCGCTGAGTGTGTGGGATCGCGGGGGCGTTCGTACGGGCCGGTGTTCGTACGGGTTTCAGCGGGCGTCGTCCGGGAGGAGCCGTGCCAGGGTGCGGACGGCTCGGTACTGGAGGGTCTTGATCGCGCCCTCGTTCTTGCCCATCACCCGGGCGGTCTCGGCGACCGAGAGCCCCTGCAGGAAGCGCAGGGTGACGCACTCCTGCTGTTGAGGGTTGAGCCGTCGTACGGCGTCGAGCAGGGCCGCGTTCGACAGTGACTCCAGGACGGAGTCCTCGGGGCTTCGCTCGACCTCGTTCGCGTCGAGCATTTCGCCGGTGGTCACTTCGAGTCGGAATCGGCTCGATTTGAAGTGGTCCGCGACCAGGTTGCGGGCGATGGTGACCAGCCAGGCGCCGAAGTCGCGGCCCTGCCAGGTGAACGTTCCGATGCGGCGCAGGGCGCGCAGGAACGTCTCGCTGGTGAGGTCCTCGGCGGTCGCCTTTCCGCCGACGCGGTAGTAGATGTAGCGGTACACGGTGTCGCTGTACTGGTCGTAGAGACGGCCGAAGGCGTCGGCCTCGCCGGCCTGTGCGCGTTCGACGAGATCCATCATCCGGGCGCTGTCGCTGTCTGCGGCCGGGCGGCGTGCGGTGGGCGTGGCGGCCGAGCCCGAGCGGCCTCGTCTGCCGACCGCCGCGCTGCCCTCGGCCAGGGCGTAGCAAGGGCCGAGGGGCGCGGGGACGGCGGCGAGGGCGGGGACGGCGTACGCGGTGGGGACGAAGCCGCGCAAGCGGTCCAGGACCGTTGCGCGCAGCGTAGCCAGGCCCGAGGCGTCAACCCCGACGTGTGAGTACACGGGACTCCCAGAGGCAGAGCTTCCATCACGTGCAGTGCGGGACCGTTCACCCGTCGTAGCGACGGAGGGGTACCGGTTTGCGTCTGAGGAGAATAACGCTTCGTACAGGCAGCGCTACACCGAGTTGCTCAAATCATCGATTACGTCGCTTCTGTAACCGATTGACGCCTGATCAAGTGCCCGACAGTGACCGATTGTTGATCGGATGGGTTCGGGTTCCGTCTGGGTGCGGGGCGTGTTGTGGCCGTGTGGGGGTGGGGTGACTGGGCGGGGGGCCACGGGGGTAGGACAGGGGATTGGCCGACTTCCGGCGGGGTGTCCTGGGGGCTCCGCCCCCAGACCCCCGGGGTGGGTTCTTCGGGTGCGGGTGGGTGGGGGCTGGTCGCGCAGTTCCCCGCGCCCCTGGGGCACGGGGCTGCGCCCCAGTGCCCCGGCGCCCCATCGGCCTGAGTGGCCTTGTCCTCGCACGCCGGACGGGCCGGAGGCTTTTAGGGGCGCGGGGAACTGCGCGCCTAGCCCCCGCCGGCCGGTGGTCGAAGAACTATGGGCGGGCGGGGGATGCGGGGCGCGGCCCCGGGGGTGTCAGCGGCGGCGGCGGTGGAGGGCGATGGCGGCGGCTGTGCCGCCGGCCACGGCGCCGACTCCGGCCGCGGCGGGGATGCCGACCTTCGCGGCCTTGCGGGCCGTGCGGTAGTCGCGCAGACGCCACTCGAACGTACGAGCGTGCTTGCGGAGTTTCGTGTCCGGGTTGATCGCGTAGGGGTGGCCGACCAGGGACAGCATGGGGATGTCGTTGTGGGAGTCGCTGTAGGCGGCGCAGCGGGAGAGGTCCAGGCCCTCGGCGCCGGCCAGTGCGCGGACCGCCTCCGCCTTCGCTGGGCCGTGCAGGGGCTCGCCCACCAGCTTGCCCGTGTAGACGCCGTCCACCGACTCGGCGACCGTGCCCAGCGCCCCGGTCAGGCCCAGCCGACGGGCGATCACCGTGGCGATCTCCACAGGGGCCGCCGTGACCAGCCAGACCTTCTGGCCCGCGTCCAGGTGGGCCTGGGCGAGGGCGCGCGTACCGGGCCAGATGCGTTCGGCCATGTACTCGTCGTAGATCTCCTCGCCGATCGACATCAGCTCCGCGACCCGGTGGCCCTTGACGATCGAGAGTGCCGAGTCACGGGCGTCCTGCATGTGTTCCGGGTCCTCGACGCCGGCCAGCCTGAACCACGCCTGCTGCCAGGCGAATCGGGCGAGGTCGCGGGTCTCGAAGAACTTCCGTTTGTACAGGCCCCGGCCGAAGTGGAAGAGGGCGGCGCCTTGCATCACGGTGTTGTCGAGGTCGAAGAAGGCCGCGGCCTTCTCGTCGCCGAGGACCGGGAACTCCGGTTCCTGGTCGGGCGCGTCGGCGCCGGGCGCGGCGTCGTGGGCTAGTTCCTCCAGTTCCTGGGAGGACTTGCGCGCTGCCTCCGCCGAGGCCTCGCCTGCCAACACGCTCCGCGCGGTGGCGGAGCGCCTACGGGGAGTGAGCCATCCGAGAGCGGCCATGTCGTGAGCATAGCCAGTTTGTTCGGAGCTTCCGGAGTCGAGAGGATGCGAGGCTGTGAACTCTCCGCGACCGAGCCGTTAAAGAAGTCGTCCGACCGGCATCTCCGGGCCGCGCGGGTGGCGGGAGAATGACCCGTATGAGTTCCATGTTCCGGCGCGGTGGGCGCCGTACGACGCAGAAGGCACCCTCGGAGCGGCTGGTCACGCTCATCAGGAAGCCTGGTTGTCATCTGTGTGATGACGCACAAGAAGTAGTGGAGAAGGTGTGTGGGGATCTCGGGGTCCCCTGGGAGCACAAGGACATCACCGAGGATGAAGAGCTGCACCGTGCCTACTGGGAGCAGATCCCGGTGGTGCTGGTGGACGGGGCGCAGCACACCTTCTGGCGTGTGGACGAGGCGCGTCTGCGCAAAGCACTCGCTCCGTAGTGGCGTGGTGTGGCGCGGTGAGGCGTGGCGTTCCGTCCGGATTGCGCCTCGATCGGGTCCGGACCCCGTCCTGACCGGTGAGTCCAACGGGTCCGGAAAGTCGCCTAGGATCGACGGCGATTGGTCTCGGGGGCGGGGTTCGTTGAGGAGTGTGTGCGGTTTTGCCCCCTTCAGGAGCGGAACAAAGCGGTGCGCGCGCCGGTTCCATACAGGCGCGCCGGAAGTGCGTGACGCCCGTCACGTTGCCCGGGCAAATCGGACACCATCTTTGTGCACGCGTTCACAAAGACATAGCCTGCATTCGACGGGGCGGTCTAGGTACGTGTGACCGCCTGCAGCCCCGCGCTACCCGCAGGAGCACCGTGGCAACTGGCCGAACTCACCGACCGGCGACCCGCAGCCGAGGGATTCCCGAGGCCACCGTCGCCCGGCTTCCGCTGTACCTCCGAGCCCTCACCGCACTGTCGGAGCGCTCGGTACCCACGGTCTCCTCCGAGGAGCTCGCGGCCGCGGCGGGGGTCAACTCCGCGAAGCTGCGCAAGGACTTCTCCTACCTCGGCTCCTACGGGACGCGTGGTGTGGGGTACGACGTCGAGTATCTCGTGTACCAGATCTCCCGTGAGCTGGGCCTGACCCAGGACTGGCCGGTAGTGATCGTCGGTATCGGTAACCTCGGCGCCGCGCTGGCCAACTACGGCGGGTTCGCCTCCCGTGGTTTCCGGGTCGCCGCGCTGATCGACGCCGATCCGGAGATGGCCGGAAAGCAGGTCGCCGGGATCGCCGTGCAGCACAGCGACGGCCTCGAGAAGATCATCGACGAGAACGGCGTCTCCATCGGCGTCATCACCACCCCTCCGGGCGTGGCCCAGCAGGTCTGCGACCGCCTGGTCGCGGCCGGAGTCACCTCCATCCTCAACTTCGCGCCGACTGTCCTGTCCGTCCCGGACGGCGTCGACGTGCGCAAGGTCGATCTCTCCATCGAGCTGCAGATCCTCGCCTTCCACGAGCAGCGCAAGGCCGGCGAGGAGGCCGAGGCCCAGGCCGGTGCCGCCGCCGTGGCCCAGGCCGCCCAGGAGGACAACGGCAAAGGTCCTGACGGGGACGTCCCCGCCGTGATGCCGGCATGAGTCTCCTCGTCGTCGGGCTGAGCCACCGCAGCGCCCCGGTCAGCGTCCTGGAGCGGGCCACGCTGAACGCGGACGCCCAGATCAAGCTGCTGCAGGACACGGTCGCCGCCGAACCGGCCGCCGAGGCCACCCTGCTCGCCACCTGCAACCGCATCGAGCTGTACGCCGACGTGGACAAGTTCCACGCGGGCGTCGCCGAGCTGTCCACGCTGCTCGCCCAGCACAGCGGGGTCGGCCTCGACGAGCTCACCCCCCACCTCTACGTGCACTACGAGGACCGGGCCGTCCACCACCTCTTCTCGGTGGCCTGCGGGCTCGACTCGATGGTCGTGGGCGAGGGCCAGATCCTCGGCCAGATCAAGGACGCGCTCGCCACCGCGCAGGAGATGCACACCGCGGGCCGGCTGCTGAACGACCTGCTCCAGCAGTCGCTGCGGGTCGGCAAGCGCGCGCACTCCGAGACCGGCATCGACCGCGCCGGGCAGTCCCTCGTCACCTTCGGCCTCCAGCAGCTGTCGGCCGGCGCCGCCGTCGACGCCTGGGCCAAGGGCAAGAAGGCCCTCGTCATCGGCGCGGGCTCGATGTCCTCGCTGGCCGCAGCGACACTCGCGCGCGCCGGAGTCTCCGAGATCGTCATCGCCAACCGCACCCCGGACCGCGCGGAGCGGCTCGCCCAGATCCTCAACGAGAACGAGGGCGGCGACACGGACGTGCTGGCCCGCGCGGTACCGATGGATTCGGTGCCGGTCGAGCTGACACGTGCCGACATCGCCATCTCGTGCACCGGCGCCACCGGGCTCGTCCTGACGGCCGAGTCGGTCGCGGCGGCCGTGGAGGGACGTACGGGAGAGTCCGTGGCCACGGCCGGGCCGGCGGCGAAGGCCGCCGTGCGCGGTGCCGGCTCCGCTCGTACGGCGTCGTCCGCGGTCGTGGGAGACCAGGCGCAGCTCGCTCCCACCGGTGTCGGTACCGACGACGACTGTCCGCTCGACCTGTCCGCCGTGCAGGGCACGGCAGGCTTCTCCGTGCTCGGCGAGGCCGCCGTTGCCGGAATGGCCGCCGCCGAGCTGGAACAGCACGCGGCCTGGGTGGACAAGGGCGATGTCGCGGCCCGTGCCCCGCGCGGGGCGGCCGTACTCGACCCGGAGGCTGACGCCGACGCCATCGCCGCGCTCGTCCTGGCCGTCGCCACCGTCGGCCGGGTGCCCGAGCGCCGCAGGCCCGAGCCGGTCGCCGAGGCCCCCCGGCCCGCGCCCGTGCTCTCGCTGCTGGACCTCGCCATGCCCCGTGACATCGACGCGGCCGTGCACCGGCTGCTCGGCGTGCGGCTCGTCGACATCGAGTCGCTGGCCGAGGCGTCCGCGGACGCGCCGATGGCGGCGGACGTGGACCAGGTGCGGAGGATCGTTTCCGACGAGGTGGCCGCCTTCAGTGCCGCCCAGCGGGCCGCCCACATCACCCCCACCGTCGTGGCGCTGCGCACCATGGCCGCCGACCTCGTCGCGAGTGAGATCGCGCGGCTCGACGGGCGGCTGCCGGACCTCGACGACAAGGAGCGGGGCGAGATCACGCAGACCGTGCGGCGCGTCGTCGACAAGCTGCTGCACGCGCCGACCGTACGGGTCAAGCAACTCGCCGCCGAACCCGGTGGCGCCGGGTACGCGGACGCGCTGCGGACCCTGTTCGACCTGGACCCCGAGACGGTCGCCTCTGTCTCGCGGGCCGAGAACAACAACGAGAACGCCAAGAACCGAGGGCGAGCATGAGTGAGCCACGTGAGCCACGTGCGCCGCAGGGGCAGGCTGGAGCGCCCCAAGGGCGACCAGATGAGAAGGCGGCACTGAGGCTGGGGACCAGGCGCAGCAAGCTCGCCATGGCCCAGTCCGGGCTGGTGGCGCAGGCCGTGAGCCAGGTGACCGGCAGGCCCGTCGAGCTCGTGGAGATCACGACGTACGGCGACACCTCCCGTGAGCACCTCGCCCAGATCGGCGGCACGGGCGTCTTCGTCACCGCGCTGCGCGAGGCGCTGCTGCTCGGCGAGATCGACTTCGCCGTGCACTCCCTGAAGGACCTGCCGACCGGGCAGCCCGACGAGCTCGCGCTGGCCGCCGTGCCGCTGCGCGAGGACCCGCGCGACGTGCTCGTCGCCCGGGACGGGCTGCGCTTCGAGGAGCTTCCGGACGGCGCGCGCGTCGGTACCGGTTCGCCGCGCCGGATGGCCCAGCTGAACGCGTACGCCCGTAACCACGGGATGACGATCGAGACGGTCCCGATCCGTGGGAACGTCGACACGCGGATCGGATACGTACGCAGCGGGGAGCTCGACGCCGTCGTGCTCGCCGCCGCAGGCCTCGGCCGCCTCGGGCGGATAGAGGACGTGACGGACTTCCTGTCCGTCGACACCGTTTTGCCCGCCCCCGGCCAGGGGGCACTGGCGATCGAGTGTGCCGCGGACAACGCGGATCTCGTCGCCGCGCTCGGAGAACTCGACGACCCGTTCACCCGGGCCGCCGTGACCGCCGAGCGGTCCCTGCTCGCCGCCCTGGAGGCCGGCTGCAGCGCACCCGTGGGTGCTCTCGCCGACCTTTTGGCCGACGGGCAGATTGTCAAGGAGATGCGCCTGCGCGGCGTCGTCGGCACGACCGACGGCACGACGCTGGTGCAGCTGTCCACCACCGGTCCCGTGCCCGAGACACATGACCAAGCAATGGCGCTCGGCCGTGAACTCGCCGCCGAGATGCTTGCCAAGGGCGCGGCCGGTCTGATGGGGGAGCGAGCACATTGAGCCCCACCACCCTTCCCGCCGGTCCCGAACACGGGCACGTCACCTTCCTCGGTGCCGGACCCGGAGATCCGGGACTACTGACACTGCGCGCCGTCGAGGCGCTGGCGAACGCGGATGTTCTCGTCGCCGAGTACGAGGTACTCGACATGGTCCGCGTCCATGCCAGACAAGGCGTCGCCGTACTGAGTACGAATACGGACGGGGGGACGCCTTTGGGCACGTCTTCCAGTACGTATCCGGGCACAGGCACGCCTCAACTAGCGGTTGTTGACGCCGTGTCAACGACCGCTGGTGACCCCGCGTTGAGGGACGCTGCCAATCTTGTCATGGAGGCCGCGCGGGGCGGCAAGCGGGTCGTGCGTGCGGTGTCCGGTGACCCCGGGCTCGACACGTACGCCGCCGAGGAGATGCTGGCCTGCGCCGCCGCGGGCGTGCCGTTCGAGGTCGTGCCGGGTGTCGCCGCGGCCGTGGGCGTGCCCGCGTACGCCGGTGTGCCGCTGCGCGACGCGCAGGGCGCCGACGTGCGGTTCGTCGACGGGCGTACGGCCTCCGACCGGTGCTGGACCGAGGTCGGGGCGTCGGACGGGACGGTCGTCGTCTCGTCGACGCTGGACTCCGTGGCCGCCGCCGCGGGCGAGCTGGTCGCGGCCGGTCGCAAGCCCGACACACCGATGACGGTGACGATCGCCGGTACGACGACGCGTCAGCGGACCTGGTCGGCCACGCTCGGGACGATCGCCCAGACCCTGAAGCAGGCGAAGGTGCTGCCGTCCCCGGACGGGGGGCGCCCGGTGATAGCCGTGGTCGGTGAGCGTTCCGCCGCGGCTCAGCGTGAGCAGCTCTCGTGGTTCGAGTCCAAGCCGCTGTTCGGCTGGAAGGTGCTCGTACCGCGGACGAAGGAGCAGGCGGCCTCGCTCTCCGACCAACTGCGCTCCTACGGAGCCGTGCCGCACGAGGTGCCGACGATCGCCGTCGAGCCGCCGCGGACGCCGCAGCAGATGGAGCGCGCGGTCAAGGGCCTGGTGACGGGCCGCTACGAGTGGATCGCCTTCACCTCCGTGAACGCGGTCAAGGCCGTGCGGGAGAAGTTCGAGGAGTACGGGCTCGACGCGCGGGCCTTCGCCGGGATCAAGGTAGCGGCGGTGGGCGAGCAGACGACGAAGGCACTGGTCGCCTTCGGCGTGAAGCCGGATCTGGTGCCGAGCGGTGAGCAGTCGGCCGCGGGGCTTCTGGAGGACTGGCCGCCGTACGACCCGGTGTTCGACCCGATCGACCGGGTGTTCCTGCCGCGGGCCGACATCGCCACCGAGACGCTGGTCGCGGGGCTCATCGACCTGGGCTGGGAGGTCGACGACGTCACGGCCTACCGGACCGTACGGGCCTCGCCGCCGCCGGCGGAGACGCGGGAGGCGATCAAGGGGGGCGGTTTCGACGCCGTGCTCTTCACATCGTCCTCGACCGTACGCAATCTCGTGGGCATCGCGGGCAAGCCGCACAACGTGACGGTGATCGCCTGTATCGGTCCGGCCACCGCCAAGACGGCGGAGGAGCACGGGCTGCGGGTCGATGTCATGGCTCCCGAGCCGTCCGTGCTCAAGCTGGCCGAGGCGTTGGCGGACTTCGGTCTCCGGCGTCGGGCTGCCGCCGCGGAGGCGGGGGATCCGGTCACTCGGCCGAGTGAGCGTCGGCCGGGGGCGCGCAGGCGTCGTACGACGTAGTCGGCATAGGTGTGCGTAGGGGGTATGAGGGGCTTCGCCCCTCATACCCCCTGTGTGTTTTCGGCTGCGGGCGGGTGGGGGCTGGGCGCGCAGTTCCCCGCGCTCCTGGGGGCGGGGCTGCGCCCCGGCCCCCAGGCCTCATGCCTCATCGTCCGTCAGTCGAACGAATCGGGTACCGGCACGGTGTCGGCAAGGGCAGTGGAGGGGCGGGCGTAGCGTAGAGGGCATGACGAAGTACGGATCCTTCCCCGGTACGCGGCCGCGGCGGCTGCGTACGACGCCGGTCATGCGGCGCATGGTCGCCGAGACCCGGCTGCACCCCGCCGACTTCATCCTCCCCGCGTTCGTGCGGGAGGGTGTGAGCGAGCCGGTTCCCATCGCGACGATGCCCGGCGTCGTGCAGCACACGCGCGACAGCCTGAAGAAGGCCGCGCTGGAGGCCGTGGAGGCCGGGATCTCCGGGATCATGCTCTTCGGTGTGCCGGAGGACGCGAAGAAGGACGCCGTGGGAACCCCCGGGACCGACCCGGACGGGATTTTGCAGGTCGCCCTTCGCGACGTGCGCGCCGAGGTCGGCGACGAACTGCTCGTCATGTCCGATCTGTGTCTCGACGAGACCACCGACCACGGGCACTGCGGAGTGCTCGACGCGGAAGGCCGCGTCGACAACGACGCGACCCTGGAGCGGTACGCCGAGATGGCCCAGGTCCAGGCCGACGCCGGAGCCCATGTGGTGGGGCCCAGCGGGATGATGGACGGGCAGATCGGGGTCATCCGGGACGCCCTGGACCAGATCGGGCGCGAGGACGTCGCCATCCTCGCCTACACCGTGAAGTACTCCTCCGCCTTCTACGGGCCCTTCCGGGAGGCCGTGGCCTCCTCGCTGAAGGGCGACCGCAAGACGTACCAGCAGGACCCCGCCAATGTGCGGGAGTCCCTGCGGGAGTTGGCCCTCGATCTGGAGGAGGGCGCCGACATGGTGATGGTGAAGCCGGCGGGGCCGTATCTGGACGTCCTGGCGCGGGTCGCGGACTCGGTCGACGTGCCCGTGGCCGCCTACCAGATCTCCGGCGAGTACTCCATGATCGAGGCGGCGGCCGAGAAAGGCTGGATCGACCGTGACAAGGCGATCCTGGAGATGCTGACCGGCATCAAGCGGGCCGGCGCCCAGAACATCCTCACCTACTGGGCCACCGAGGTCGCGCAGAAGCTCCGACAGGGCCCGGCAGCCGCTCAGTAGGCGCTCAGTAGGCCAGCGCGTCGTCCAGGCTCTGCTGCCAGTACGTCACCGTGAGCTTGTCGTCCACGTACACGCCCTTCGCCGGGAGCGCCGGGGTCGCGCTGCTGCCCTTGGCGAAGCCGACGACGAGGGTCTTGGCCGTGTAGCCGTTGCCGCCGCTGCCGTCGGCGGCCGAGAGCAGGACGCCCGCGTAGCCGGACTCGCCCGGGGCCAGTGTGACGACCGCCTGGGGGTGGGTCGACTCGGCGACCGGCGGGACCGACTGGGCCTCGCCGAAGCGGGCGATCGGGTAGCCGGTCAGATCGCAGTTCTTCGCACCGGTGTTGGTGACGGTGAGGAGCAGGTGGTTGAGGGGGCGGGAGACCTCGGTCGCGGTGGTCTTGGTGTTGGCGCCGTTGCAGGTGGGGTTCCGGGTGCTCGTGGTGCCTCCGCCGTTCTTGCCCGCGGAGCCGGAGCCGCCGCTGGTTCCCGTCGTGGTGGTGCCCGGCGTGGTGGTGCTCTTGGGGGCGGCCGTCGAGCCTCCCGTCTCACCCGCCGGCTTCCCCTTCGTACCGCCGTCGGCCGTGGACCCGGTCGGCTGCGAGGAGGAGTTGGACGCGGCGGACGGACCCTCGTCACGTACGCCCTTTCCGTTGTCGCACGCCGTCAGGGCGAGCGCGGCGAGCGCGACCGTCGTGGCGGCGAGGAGGCGGGTGCGGGCGGTGCGTGCGGACATGGGTGATCCCCCTGTGGGTGTGGCTGGTCGGTGGCCGCTCGACCGGTCGAGGGGAGCGGCGTGCCTGGATGACCACAGCTTGTCGGCTGATCCGTCCCGGGCGCCACGGTTGCCGGGGGATACGGGACGCCGGAACGTTCGTAGGGGGTCTGACCAGGGGAAATGTCGTCCCCCTGGAACGCGGACCGGGACGCGGGGGTTGTAGGAACGGTGGGCGGGGACGAGTTCGCGGGGCTGCTGCGGGAGCTGAAGGAGCGGTCCGGACTCAGTTACGGGGTGCTCGCGAAGCGGCTGCACGTGAGTACGTCCACGCTGCATCGGTACGTCAACGGGGACGCCGTACCGACGGACTACGCACCCGTGGAACGGCTCGCGCGCGCGTGCGGGGCGACTCCCGAGGAACTGGTGGAGCTGCGTCGGCAGTAGGTGCGGGCGGATGTGCTGCGGGGGCAGAAGGGGGTGCCCGCGGCGCCCGCGACGGATGTGAGGGCGGCAGCGAGTGGGAGACGGCCGCGACAGGTTGGCGAGGAGACGGGCACTATCAAGTCCCCCTAGGAGTTACGTTGTTGCCCGTTGAATGACGCGACTCTCCAGGGAGAGGCTTTATGCCCGGTGATGCTCTCAGCCAGGACCCCGCCGAGCTGAGAAGGAGGATCGACACCACCAAGGCGCACCCGGCGCGCGTCTACGACGTCTTCCTCGGGGGCAAGGACAACTACCCGGTCGACCGGTCCGCGGCCGCCGCGGCGATCGTGGCCAATCCGCGGGGCTACCTCGACGTCCGGCACAACCGGGACTTCCTGCGCAGGGCGGTCACCACGCTGACCCAGGAAGCGGGCATCCGCCAGTTCCTGGACATCGGTACCGGGTTGCCGACGCAGGAGAACGTCCACCAGATCGCGCAGCGGATCACTCCGGAGTCGCGGGTCGTGTACGTCGACAACGACCCCGTTGTGCTCGCTCACGCGCGTGCGTTGCTCACCAGTGGGCCCGAGGGACAGACGGACTACATCGACGCGGACCTCGGGGAGCCCGGGCGGATTCTCGAAGGGGCCGCGAAGACCCTCGACTTCGAGCAGCCGATCGCGCTCGTGCTGGTGGCGATACTGCACTTCATCGAGGACGAGCAGGCCTATCCGATCGTGCGTGAGCTGGTGGAGGCGTTGCCTTCGGGCAGCCGGCTGGTGCTCAGCCACCTCACCGAGGATCTCAACGCGGAGAACATCCGGGCGGTTCAGCGGACGTTCACCGAGCGGGGGTTCACGTTCGTGCTGCGGTCCAGGGCCGAGGTGGAGCGGTTCTTCACGGAGAACGGGCTCGAGGTGGAGGAGCCGGGCGTCGTGCCCGTGCACCGCTGGCGGCCCGACGGTGCGGCTCCGCTGCCCGAGAAGGTGGATCCCGCGTACTTCGCCGGCCTCGACGACATCGAGAAGATCCGCTATCGCGACATCAATGACGTGACGGACGCGGACATCAACGTGTACGGGGTGACGGGCATCAAGCCCTGACTCCGTAAGGCTCCGGCCGGCCTGTGTCCGCAGCAGGCGAAGTCGTTCGTGTCCGCATCGCGGAATTGGTCGGTGTAGGGCGCAGGTGTCTCCTTAGGGTGGCGGACCAGGGGTTGTGGGAGCCGTAGGAGAAGGAGTCGTCCTGTGACCGGTCTCGGGATTGCCCAAGCCGTGCCGCCGCTCGCCGCGCGGGCCACCGCGATCGGTGGGTCGCCGGTACGGGAGATCCTCGCGGTGACCGCGCGGCCGGAGGTGATCAACTTCGCGGGCGGGCTGCCGGCACCGGAGCTGTTCGACACGGAGGGGATCGCCGCCGCGTTCCGTGACGTGTTCGCCCACGAGCCCGAGCGGGCGCTGCAGTACTCGACCACCGAGGGCGAGCCCGTCCTGCGGGCAGCCCTCGGTGAGCGGACCACCGCGCGCGGCCTGCCGACGGACGCCGACGACATACTGGTCACCACCGGGTCGCAGCAGGCGCTCTCGCTGCTCGCGACCGCCCTGGTCGAGCCCGGCGACACCGTACTCGTCGAAAGCCCCTGTTATCTGGCGGCACTCCAGGCGTTCGCGTTCGCCGGGGCGCGGGTGGTCGCGGTGCCGGGAGACGGGGACGGGATCGATCCGGACGCGCTCGAGGAGCTTGTCACTCGCGAGCGGCCCAAGCTGCTCTACACCGTGCCGACCTTCCAGAACCCGACCGGCCGGACCTTGACGGCCGAGCGCCGGGCCGCCGTCGCGTCCGTCGCCGCCCGGTGCGGGGTGTGGATCGTCGAGGACGACCCGTACGGTGAGCTCCGTTTCGAGGGCGAGCGGGTGCCGTGGATCGCCTCGTACGACGGTGCCCAGGACCGGACCGTGCTGCTCGGCTCCTTCTCCAAGGTCATGGCGCCCGGCCTCAGGCTGGGCTGGCTGCGGGCGCCCGCCGCGCTGCTGCGGGCGTGCGCCGTCGCCAAGCAGGCCGCCGATCTGCACACCCCGACCGTCAACCAGCTCGCCGCCGCGCGGTATCTCGCCGACCGGGACCTCGACGCCCATGTGGCACGGGTCGCGGGCGTCTACCGCGAGCGGCGCGACGCCATGCTGGCGGGTATCGCCGACGCCCTTCCGGCCGGGTCCACGTGGACGCGGCCCGAGGGCGGCATGTTCCTCTGGGCGCGGCTGCCGGAGTCGTACGACACCACGGCCCTGCTCCGCGAAGTGGTGGAGCAGGGAGTGGCGTACGTGCCTGGCGCGCCCTTCTACGCCGGGGAGCCCGACCCCGCGACGCTGCGGCTCTGCTTCGTCACCCAGACCCCGGACGAGATCGGCGAGGGGCTGAAGCGGTTGGCGAAGGGACTTCGGTAGACACGGGAGCCGGTCAGTCCCACCAGAAGGACCACACCCGCCTGCCGAGCACCTCGTCCGCCGCGTAGGCGCGCAGCGTCTCGCTCTCGCCCTGCGTGATGTTGTCCGGGCAGAAGGCGAAGTGCTCGGCGGCCACCGCCTCGGCCTCGGCCGCCGTCGTGGGCGGAGCCGCCACCGACAGGACCAGCTGGTCGAAGGTGAGGGCCACGACCCGTATGCCGAAGCGGTCCTCCCAGGAGCGCAGGACCGCGCAGAGGCGGGCCACGTCGCCCTCGTAGTTCACCGGGCCGGACCAGCCGATCGCCGCCGGGATGTCCGCGCTGCGGCGCGCCGGGACCAGGGCGAGGCGCGGCTCCTTCAGCCAGGAGCCGCCGCCCGCGAGGGAGTCGGCGACCTCGGTGGCCCGGTCGTCCGCGTCCGCCCCGGGCGCGGTGGCCGGCGCCAGGCCGGGCCACTGCACGCCGTGCGGCGCGATCGTCTCGGCGAACTCCTTCGCCTCACCGAAGAGTTCGGTGACCGCTTCCTTGCCGGGGTAGTCCGCGTCGGCTTCGAGCTCGTCCTCCGCGTACTCCTCCCAGTACCCCGCCAGTACCTCGTCGGCGTCGTGATCCCCCGGGTACGACGTCTCCTCGGGCATCAACTCCCATTCCTCCGGGCCGCCCTGGCCGCCGCCGACGTCTATGAGGAGGGGGAGCAGGCCGGCCGTGCGCGGGGCGGAACCCAGCGTGGCCCAGTCTCCGGGGGCGGCCGGCGCCTCGGCGTGCCACAGCAACGGCTCGTGCCAGGGGCCCTCGTCTGTCGCGTCGATCAGTTTCCCGGGCGGGAGTTCGAGGCCGAGCGCGCGCCCGCTCGGATCTGCCGCCAGCGAGGGCAGCGGGTTCGGAAGTGTCGCCATGCCGGTGACTTTAGGGCCCGCCACTGACAACGCGCCCCGGGGTCCGCCCACGAGGTCCCGGACGGCCGGGGCACACGTGCGCGGCGTGCCACAGGTGGTTCGTGGCACGCCGCGCGAAGAGGGTCAGGCGCGGGTCGAGGAAGGCGCAGTCCGTGCGCCGGTCCCGACCCGCCAGGGGTCAGCGGTGGCCGTGGCCCGGACCGCCGCCGTGGTTGTCGCCGTGGCCGCGGTCGCTGCCGTGTCCGCGGTTGTCGCCGTGTCCGCGACCGTCGTCGCCGTGGTGCCTGGCGTCCCAGGAGATGGTGTCGACCACGCGACGGTGGTCGTTGCGGAGCGTGGCGGTGTCCTTGCGGTCGTCCCAGACGAAGTTGCGGCGGTCCTGGTAGACGTCGCGGTAGGTGTCACGGCCGACGCCGGTGTGGACGCGGACGGTGGAGTGACCGTTCAGGCGCAGGTGGTGGAACGTGTAGACGCGGCCCTGACGGTTGGACAGCGTCCAGTCGTCCAGGTTCACGCTGTCGCGCCCGCTGTTGGTGATCTGCACCCACTCCTCGTTCAGCGAGCGGTTGGACCTGGAGCCGTGTCCCGGGGCGTCGTACTGGACCTTGCTGATCTCCACCTGCGGACCGCGCGGCCCGGATCCGTCGGCCGCCGCCGGCAGGGCGGCTGCCCCCACCAGTGCGGCGGCGGACAGAGCGGCGGCGGCCAGGCGACGGGCCGTGAAGGTCTGCGAAGCGGTCATGGGTGCCCCCTTGGGGTACTGGCGGGCCATGGCGACAGGATCGTGCCGTCGGCCCGCTGTTCGTGCACCCGGCCTGCTGGCCGGACACCGCATAGCTTGCCGACTGAAGTGCTCCGCTACGTCCCGGAATCGGAGGGCGTTGCCGATCAACGACACTGTTGTGATAGTCGCCTGTACTGTGCACGTTTTGTGAAGGTGTGTCGGGTTGACGCCTCTTCGGGGGGTGTGGCCGCATCAGTACTGGCCTGCGCCACTTCTTCGCCATGCCGCGCCACCCGTCCGCGACCTCCACCGTCACCCGAAAGTGAGTAACAGTCCCGAGCGAGCAGGGGTACCCGCTCGGGTGATCGTGCGTACGCGCGTCCGGGTGCGGAAACGCCTGATCCCGCAGGCGCGTCAGCGGCCTACGGGATCAGGTACTACGGGTCGGGTACGCCGGGCTCGGCGCCCTGCGGGAGATCAGAGACGCTCGGGCGTCCTGATGCCCAGCAGAGCCATGCCCTGGTGGAGCGTGCGGGCGGTGAGGTCGCACAGGAAGAGGCGGTTCTCCGCGACCTCCTGTGCGGGAGCCGGCTTGATGACCGGGCACTGGTCGTAGAACGTCGTGTAGAGCGACGCCAGCTGGTACAGGTACGCCGCCAGCTTGTGCGGCGCGTACTCGACGGCCGCCTCCTCCAGCGTCTCCCCGAACCGGTCCAGGTGCAGACCGAGCGCCCGCTCCGCCGGAGCCAGTTCGAGCTCCGGGTGGGCCAGCGGCGTACGGTCGCCCGCCTTGCCGAAGATCGACCGGATACGGGCGTACGCGTACTGGAGGTACACGGACGTGTCGCCGTTCAGCGAGACCATCTGGTCCAGGTCGAACTTGTAGTCCCGGACGGCTGAGGTCGAGAGGTCCGCGTACTTCACGGCGCCGATGCCGACGTACCGGCCGTTCTCCTCGATCTCCTGCTCGCTCAGGCCCACCTTCTCGGCCTTCTCCCGCACGACGGCGGTGGCCCGCTCGATCGCCTCGTCCAGGAGATCCACCAGCCGGACCGTCTCGCCCTCACGCGTCTTGAACGGCTTGCCGTCCTTGCCCAGCACCGTGCCGAAGGCCAGCTGCTGCGCCTGCACGTCCTCGCCCAGCCAGCCCGCCCTGCGCGCGGTCTCGAAGACCATCTTGAAGTGCAGGGACTGACGGGCGTCGACCACGTAGACGAGGGTGTTCGCCTTGAGGTTGAAGACACGGTCCCTGATCGCCGAGAGGTCGGTCGCCGCGTAGCCGTAGCCGCCGTCCGACTTCTTCACGATCAGCGGGACCGGGTTGCCGTCCGGGCCCTTCACATCGTCGAAGAACACACAGAGCGCGCCGTCGGAGCGGACCGCCACGCCCGACTCCTCCAGGAGGCGGCAGGTCTCGTCCAGCATGTCGTTGTAGCCCGACTCGCCGACCACGTCCGGGTCCCGGATCTCCATGTCCAGCTTGTCGAAGACCGAGTAGAAGTAGATCTTCGACTCGTCCACGAACTTCTGCCACATGGCGAGGGTCTCGGGCTCGCCCGCCTGGAGGTCGACCACCCGGCGCCGCGCCCGCGTCTTGAACTCCTCGTCGGAGTCGAAGAGCGTCCGCGCCGCCTTGTAGAGCCGGTTCAGGTTCGACATGGCCTCCTCGCCGGAGACCTCCGCCTCGCCCTTGTGGTCCAGCTCGTGCGGGTGCTCGATCAGGAACTGGATGAGCATGCCGAACTGGGTGCCCCAGTCGCCGATGTGATGGCGCCGGACCACGCTCTCGCCGGTGAACTCCAGGATCTGGACCACCGCGTCGCCGATGACCGCCGACCGCAGGTGACCGACGTGCATCTCCTTCGCCACGTTCGGCTGCGCGTAGTCGATGACCGTGGTGCCCGGGTTCTCGGCGAGCGGCACGCCGAGGCGCTCGCCGTCCTCGTACCGCGCCGCCAGGTTCTCCGTGATGGCCTTGTCGGTGATCGTGATGTTCAGGAAGCCGGGCCCGGAGACCTCGATGTCCTTGATCACGTCACCCGACTCGACCCGCGCCACGACCTGCGTCGCCAGCTCTCTCGGGTTCGCCTTCGCCTTCTTCGCGAGGGCCAGGATCCCGTTGGCCTGGAAGTCGGCCCGGTCGCTTCGTCGCAGCAGCGGGTCCGCGGAACCGGCCTCCGGCAGGGCTGCCGAGAGGGCGTCCGCGAGGCGCTGGTGGACGGAGGCGGTGAGGGACGTGACCGAGGCCATGGAGTGGCTGCCGTTCTGCTCGGGTTCCGGAAGTTTCTGACTACAGGAAAGCCAGTATCCCACGCGGTGAAAAGCCGTTTTCGCGGTTCACGCCCGAGCTGGGAGAATGGTGGGGTCAGCCGTACTGGCGTATGAGAAAGAAGGACGTGCCGATCGTGGCTCAGAGCACCGAGACCACCGACTGGGTCTCCCGTTTCGCGGATGAGGTCATCGAGGAATCGGAGCGTCGGGCCCCGGGCAAACCGGTCGTTGTCGCGTCCGGGCTCTCCCCCTCCGGCCCGATCCACCTCGGCAACCTCCGCGAGGTCATGACCCCGCACCTGGTCGCCGACGAGATCCGCCGCCGCGGGCACACCGTGCGCCACCTGCTCTCCTGGGACGACTACGACCGCTACCGCAAGGTCCCGGTCGGCATCCCAGGCATCGACGACTCCTGGGCCGAGCACATCGGCAAGCCGCTGACCTCCGTCCCCGCCCCCAAGGGCTCGGAGCACCCGAACTGGGCCGAGCACTTCAAGGCCGCCATGGTCGAGGCGCTGGCCGAGCTCGGCGTCGAGTACGACGGGATCAGCCAGACCGAGCAGTACACCTCCGGTGTCTACCGCGACCAGGTGCTGTTCGCGATGAAGCACCGCGGTGACATCGACGCGATCCTCGACCAGTACCGGACCAAGAAGGGTCCCGCGAAGAAGCAGCAGGGCCAGAAGCCGGTCGACGAGGCCGAGCTCGAAGCCGCCGAGGGCTCCGGCGCCGCCGCCGAGGACGACGGCAGCTCGGCCGCCGGGTACTACCCGTACAAGCCCTACTGCGGCCAGTGCGGGACGGACCTCACCACCGTCACCTCCTACGACGACGAGACCACCGAGCTGGCCTACACCTGCTCCGCCTGCGGCTTCTCCGAGACCGTCCGGCTGAGCGAGTTCAACCGCGGCAAGCTGGTCTGGAAGGTCGACTGGCCCATGCGCTGGGCCTACGAGGGCGTCATCTTCGAGCCGAGCGGGGTCGACCACTCCTCCCCGGGGTCCTCCTTCCAGGTGGGCGGCCAGATCGTGGGCATCTTCGGCGGCAAGCAGCCGATCGGGCCCATGTACGCGTTCGTCGGCATCTCCGGCATGGCCAAGATGTCCAGCAGCAAGGGCGGGGTACCCACCCCGGCCGACGCACTCCAGATCATGGAGCCGCAGCTGCTGCGCTGGCTGTACGCCCGCCGCCGACCCAACCAGTCGTTCAAGATCGCCTTCGACCAGGAGATCCAGCGCCTGTACGACGAGTGGGACAAGCTCGCGGGCAAGGTCGCCGACGGCTCGGTCCTCCCGGCCGACGCCGCCGCGTACGCCCGCGCGGTCGGCACCGCCGCCGGAGAGCTGCCCAGGACCCCCCGCCCGATGCCGTACCGCACCCTCGCCTCCGTCGCCGACATCACCGCCGGCGCCGAGGACCAGACCCTGCGGATCCTGAGCGAGCTCGACCCCGAGAACCCCCTCGCCTCCCTGGACGAGGTCCGGCCCCGGCTCGACAAGGCCGAGACCTGGATCAACACCCAGGTGCCGGCCGAGGAGCGCACCGTCGTGCGCGACGAACCCGACGTCGACCTGCTCAAGTCGCTCGACGACCAGGGCCGCGAGTCGCTGCGACTGCTCCTCGACGGGCTCGAGCAGAACTGGTCCCTGGACGGCCTCACCCACCTCGTCTACGGCGTCCCCAAGGTCCAGGCCGGCTTCCCCGCCGACGCCACCGCCAAGGAGCTCCCGCCGGAGATCAAGGTCGCCCAGCGCACCTTCTTCGCGCTGCTGTACCACCTGCTGGTCGGGCGTGACACCGGTCCGCGCCTGCCCACGCTGCTGCTCGCGGTCGGACAGGACCGGGTGCGCAAGCTGCTCGGCGCGTAGGGCCTACGGCTGCACGAGGAAGGGGGCGCCCGGTGAATACACCGGGCGCCCCCTTCCTCGTACACGCTGACGTGCCTACGCGATGTGGTCTTCCTGGAGTTCCGCCGTGTGGCGGTTGGTGAAGCGGTTGACCATGCGGTCGGCCTCGCGCTGCGGGAGCGTGGTGCCGTACGTCGCCTCCACGTCGCCCCTGAACTGGCCCGAGGTCGGATAGCTGCCGTCTATCGACTTCTTGAAGACCAGGTAGTAGTCCTCCTCGGTCGGCTCCGAGCCGCCGCCCGCACCCAGCGCACGGGTACGGCCCGGGCCGGACGGGATCGGGAAGGTACCGGTGTCCTCCCCAGAGGGCTCCGGGGCGGGGGCAGGCTGCTCCTCGTACCGCTGCTGCGGGAACGTCTGCTGCGGGAACGTCTGCTGCTCGAACCGCTGCTGTTCCTCGAACTGCTGCCGAGCCCGGAACTGCTGCTGCTCCTCGAACTGCTCGGCCTGCTGCTGCTCCTCGTACCACTGCCGGTACGCGACATCCGGGTCGTACGTCGGGTCGTACGTCGGGTCGTAACCGCCCTGATACGCGACGGCCTGGGGGTCCCGCGCCTGAAGCCACTGACTCTGCGGCTCGGCGTAGTCCTCCGGCTGCTCGGGGGGCTCGTTCGCCTCGGCGGCGGGAAGCTGTTCCCGGACAGGCGCCGCGTTGCTCTGTACGACGGGTGCCGTCGGTTCCGGCTCGCGCGCCACCTCCAACTGTGGCGCGGGGGGCAACAGCGCGGGCTCGATGCCCGCCGCCGCCAGGCCGGAGGGGGCGGTCTCGGCGAGCGGTACGCCGTAGCGGGCCAGGCGCAGCGGCATCATGGACTCCACCGGGGCCTTGCGGCGCCAGGCGCGGCC
>NZ_KQ948454.1:419424-563432 GCF_001514115.1 Streptomyces olivochromogenes | reverse complement strand
GAGAATCCGGTGCATTCGTGTGAGCTGGATTGGCGCGGCCACCTGTACTCCCCTCTCCTTGCGTGTTGTTGCGCGCAACAGGGTGGCACATGTGTACGGCGCACGGGCGGCCGGTATGCCAGGAGTCCGGCCCGCGAGGTGACCGGACTCCTTCAAATGCCCTGCTGGGCGGGCGAGTTGCGCGCAGACGCCCGTTGAATGTCAGTACTTCTCGAATGTCAGTTCTTCTTGGTGGCCGACGCCGAGGCCGAGGGCTTGGAGCTGGCCGACGCCGACGGGGAGGCCGACTTCGACGGGCTCGCGGACTTGGAGGGGGAGGCCGACTGCGACGGGGCCGTGGTCGCCCGGCTGCCGTCCTGGTTCGCGGAGGCCACGGCGGCCACCGCCTCCTTGGCGGCCTTCTCCGCGGCCTTCGTCAGGTCGTCCGCGCTGGGGGCCTTGTCGCCGGCCAGACCGGCGCCGTTGTAGTCGAGCGTGACGACGACGTTCTCGACGCGCGTCACGACCGTCTGCTGCTTGAAGGAGCCTTCCTTCTTCTTCAGGCCGTAGCGCACCGCCGTCGACGCGTCGCCGATCCCGGAGACCGGCTCCGACCGGGCGCCCGTGGCGCCGGTCACCGTCTGCGCGTCCTTGACCTGCTTGTCGTAGTAGGTCTGCGCGAGCTGGTTGCCCTCACCGCGGGTCGCGTCCGAGTCAAAACGCAGCAGGGAGACGTTCAGCCAGCGGAACTGGGAACCCTTGACGCCCTTGTTGTCGAGGCTGTTCCAGGAGCAGCTGCTGCGGTCCTTCGCGTCGTCCGACTTGCCCGACTTGGCGGACTTCAGGCCCTTCGGTACGAGTTCGCCCAGCGTCTTCTTCGAGAATACCGAGCAGGGGGCAGGCAGCGTCGCGTACGCGGCCGGCTTGACGGCGTCGGCGGAGGTGCTCGGGGACGCGGACGAGGTCGCGGCCGTGCCCTTCTGGGCGGCGTTGTCGGCGCTCGAACCCGATCCCGAGCCGGAGCCGGAGTCCGAGGAACAGCCGGCGGCGGCGAGTACCACCGGGACGGCGGCTGCGCTGACAAGGATGCGGGTGAGTCGCGGGGCTCGGCCTACTCGCTGTGCTGGTCGGTGCATGGTTCCTTCACTCGTGGCGCTCGTGGTGCGACCGCACATGGCTTGTGCGACCGGTCGGGTCCGAGGGGCCACGGTACGCGGTGAGGCAGCCGTGCGTTTCCTGTTCGAGGGGTTCGCGTGGGGTGCCCCCGCGCCCCGGCGGACCCGCTAGCCGTTGAGCCGGTCGACGAGCTTCTGTGCCAGATTCCGGGCCTTGTCCTGCATTTCTTCGCTGTCCGGGGTGCCGGTGGAAGCGGTCGGCTGCTCGGCGTACTCGATCCTCACGATCACGTTGGACGTGCGGAACACCACAGTCACGGTGCGCTGCTGGGCCGTCGAGGTGCCGGAGTTGAGTTTGTCGTTGAGGAACGCCTCGTCGCCCAGGCTGCTGAGCTTGCGGGGCTGGAGGTCGGCAGGAGTCTCGCTCGGGCCGGCCGAGGTCGAGGCGGAGGCGGAGGCGGTCGAGGAGGCGGTCGAAGAGGCGGACGTGGAGGGGGTCGCCGAGGGGGTGGAGGTGGCGGAACCGGTGTCGGACGGCGTCGCCGAAGGGGAGGCCTCGGGGAGGTTCGCCGCGGTCTCCTCGGTCGCGTAGATGTCCTGGGCGCGGGAGTCGTCGCTCACCGTGTTGTCGTACGAGACCACGCGCTCGAAGTCGACGCTGAGATGGTCGGTGGCGTCCGTGGAGTCCACTTTCCAGCCGCAGCCGACGCGACGGTCGGTGTCGTAGGTGAGGGTGGCCTGGCCCTCGTACGCCGTGTCGCGCTGGTCCTGGTCGGTGATCTGCTTGATGCCGGGCAGCAGCGAGTCGAGGCTGTCGTGGCTCACCGCGGCGCAGGCCTCCGGGAGCGTGCGGTACTTGCCCGGCTGGGCGGCCGGGGTGTTCACGCTGACGTCGCCCGGCTTGGGGTCGGCCGCCGTGCCGTCGCTTGCCGAACCTCCGGTGCAGCCGGCCAGCAGAGCCGCGAGGAGCGCGGCGATGCCGGGGACGTACGCCTTCCGCTGCACGGTCGGGCTCCTCTCGACGGCTCCCGGGGCCTGTGGCCGGGATGCTCTGTGGTGCTGTCCTGTGGTTATTCGGTTGCCGCGCGGGGGCGGCCCCTGCAGACAATGTGTATCGCACGCACAGCCGTGGACGCCGGTCCGTTGTCCCATACGTCGACCTTGGTGCGGGTTTTGCGTTCTATGACTTTTGTTGTTTGTCGGGGGAATGAGGATGTTATGTCGTACGTAGAGATACCGGGCGCCAAGGTGCCCATCCGCATGTGGACGGACCCGGCGTCGGTCGAGGACGTGGCCCTGCGCCAGCTCCAGAACGTGGCCACGCTCCCGTGGATCAAGGGGCTCGCCGTCATGCCGGACGTCCACTACGGCAAGGGCGCGACGGTCGGCTCGGTCATCGCCATGCGTGACGCGGTGTGTCCGGCGGCGGTGGGGGTCGACATCGGCTGCGGGATGTCTGCCGTCAAGACGTCGCTCACCGCCAATGATCTGCCGGGGGATCTTTCGCGGCTTCGGTCGAAGATCGAGCAGGCGATTCCGGTGGGGCGGGGGATGCACGACTCGCCGGTCGAGCCGGGCGGCTTCCATGGGCTGGCGACGAGTGGGTGGGACGACTTCTGGGGGCGGTTCGATGGCATCGCCGAAGCGGTCAAATTCCGTCAGGAACGTGCCACTAAGCAGATGGGATCGCTCGGATCGGGAAATCATTTCATCGAGGTCTGCACAGATACGACCGGTTCCGTCTGGCTGATGCTGCACTCCGGTTCGCGCAACATCGGCAAGGAACTGGCCGAGTACCACATCGGCGTCGCCCAGAAGCTTCCGCACAACCAGGGGCTGGTCGACCGTGACCTCGCGGTCTTCGTCGCTGACACGCCGCAGATGGCGGCGTACCGCAACGACCTTTTCTGGGCGCAGGAGTACGCGAAGTACAACCGCACTCTGATGATGGCGCTCCTGATTGACGTGATCCGCAAGGAGTTCAAGAAGGCGAAGCCGACCTTCGAGCCGGAGGTCAGCGCGCATCACAATTACGTCGCCGAGGAGCGGTACGACGGAATGGACCTGCTTGTCACCCGCAAGGGCGCGATCCGCGCGGGCTCCGGCGAGTACGGGATCATCCCGGGCTCGATGGGCACGGGTTCGTACATCGTGAGGGGACTCGGCAACGAGAAGTCCTTCAACTCGGCGTCGCACGGCGCGGGCCGGCGCATGAGCCGCAACGCGGCGAAGCGCAAGTTCTCGACGCGGGACCTGGAGGAGCAGACGCAGGGCGTCGAGTGCCGTAAGGACTCCGGCGTCGTGGATGAGATCCCGGGTGCGTACAAGCCGATCGAGCAGGTCATCGAGCAGCAGCGCGACCTCGTGGAGGTCGTCGCGAAGCTGAAGCAGGTCGTCTGCGTGAAGGGCTAGAAGCGGCGATGGGCGTGGCGGACATTCGCCGCGCCCATCATGAACCGGTTGGTCCGGCAGTCCTATTGCGCGTGCAGCAGTTTCCAGCGGCGAACCTGGCAGGCGCTCCAGGAGTAGTCCAATTCGGCTGCTGCATGGGCAATGGTCGGGGCGGCGAGCAGGACCCGGTCCATTTCGTGGGTCCACTCGATGCGCGGCGGCCTGGGCTTGGAGCCGGCTGGGCGAGTCCATGCCGCGACGTCCTCTGCGGACGACGCGTGGCGGAGTGATCGTTTTCGACTTGCGGCCGTAGGGCAGACCGAGTTGGTTGAGTTTGGTCCGGGCGCGTCAACTCCTGAAATCTGCGCAAGAGGTCGGTGTCCCGCACGTTGATCTCGACGGTCAGTCGCCCTCGCTGCCTTGACTGCTGGGAGAGATGCCCGTCGGCCTGCAAAAATCCGAACATGTAGGCGTCTTGGTCAGGCCCTCGGGCGGGATGGCAGTCCCGGCCGAGGGCCGTTGTGTTTGATGTTGTGGCGCGAGCCCAGGTCGGGAGTTCTGGGGTCGTATGGGTGATCTATGCGGTTCACCCTTGTGAGTTAGTGGAGGCGTTTCTCCAGGAGGGTCACCGCGTAGGGGGTGCCCAGGCCGCCGTCCTTGGCGGTCTGTTCGCCCACGACCGTGTAGCCGGCTGCTTGGTAGTACTCGCGCAGGCGGGGGTTGGTGGAGAGGCAGTCCAGGCGGGACAGCGGGCGGCCCGCGGCTGCGATGCGGCGTTCCGCCTCCGCCAGCATGTGGCGGCCCGCTCCGGGCGGTGCCACGCGGCGGTCGGTCATCAGGCGGTGGATGTAGGCGGCGGTGGGCGGTTGGGGACCCCAGGCGGCCGGGTCGTCCCACCAGAGTTCCCAGGCGCCCGCCACCTGGTCGTTCAGGAGGGCCAGCCAGACTTCGCCCTCCGCCAGGCGGGTGCGGAAGTGGGGTTCGGTGAGTTGGCCGGGCTTCCACTGGTCGATCCCGTGCGCGGTCTGCCAGTGGGCTGCCTCGTCCCGGAGGCGGACCAGGGTGGGGATGTCCGTCTCGGTCGCCCGGCGGAAGGTGAGGGGGGAGGGGGGTTCGAGGAGGTGTGCGCGGAGGGCCGAGGCGAAGGTCGGAGGCAGGCCCAGGGTCTCGGTGACGTAGGACTCGACCGACCCGTAGCGGGACTTCAGGTCCGACAGAAATCCGGTCATGATCCCGGCGGGGGCCGTGCCGTACGCCGGCCACAGGAGATCGCGGTCGGGGTTGTCGGCGCGCCAGTCCGCCACCAGGAGGGGCGTGGCACGTTCCGTGAGGGTGAAGTCGTCGGTGATCGTCCGCTCGGGGACGCCCAGGAGGGACAGGACCAGCGCCGCCACCAGGCCCGTGCGGTCCTTGCCCGAGGCGCAGTGGAAGACCAGGGGGGTGTCCGATTCGGCCGCTGCCCCGATCAGTCGCAGTGTCTCGCGGATTTCCTTGGTGCCGTCCTCGGCGACCTCCGCGTAGCGGGCCGCCAGGTAGGGGCCGGGGGCGACGGACGGGGGCAGTGCCGCCTGGTCGTACGGGCGGTGTTCGATGCTCTGGTTGTGGTACGTGAGGGAGGGATGCTCCGGGACGCGGCCCTTCGCGTCGATCTCCCAGGGGTAGCGGAGGTCCACGACCGTGCGGATGCCGAGGGAGAGGAAGAGATCCCAGTCCTGCGTCCCGGGGGTCAGTTTGCCGAGCGAGTCCGCGCGGTACAGGCGGGAGCGGCGGACCGTACGGCCGTCCGCGGTGGTGTATCCGCCCAGGTCGCGGAAGTTGTGCAGACGGGCGAAGAGTATGTGTCTGTTCACGTCGCGGCAGCGTACGGCGGACGTACGGCTGCCGCGATCACTTTGCGTGGGATATCGCGTAGATCATGACGAAGGCCACGATGTGGATGCCGAAGAGGAAGTACGCGAGGTACCACCAGACGTAGCGCTGGTTCTTCTTCTCCGCGGCGAGGTGGCGGCGCTCCGCGGAGGGCGCGTCCGACGTCTCGTCCGGCGTCTGGTCCGGCGCCTCGATCGGTATCCCGTCCGGCATCCCCTCCGGCATCACAGTTCCCGGTGGACCTTGGTGTTCGACGCCTGGGCGCGGGGGCGGACGACGAGGAGGTCGATGTTGACGTGGCTGGGGCGGGTGACGGCCCAGGTGATGGTGTCGGCGACGTCGTCGGCGGTCAGTGGCTCGGCCACGCCCGCGTAGACCTTGGCCGCCTTCTCCGTGTCGCCGCCGAAGCGGGTCAGCGCGAACTCGTCCGTCTTGACCATGCCGGGCGCGATCTCGATGACCCGGACCGGCGTTCCGACGATCTCCAGGCGGAGGGTCTCGGCGAGGACGTGTTCGGCGTGCTTGGCGGCGACATAGCCCCCGCCGCCCTCGTACGTGCCGTGCCCCGCCGTCGACGACAGCACGACGACCGTGCCGTCGCCGCTCGCGGTGAGCGCCGGGAGCAGGGCCTGGGTGATGTTCAGGGTGCCGATGACGTTCGTCTCGTACATCTGTCGCCACTCGGCCGGGTCGCCGGTCGCGACCGGGTCGGCGCCCAGCGCGCCGCCCGCGTTGTTGACCAGGACACCGATCGTCTTGAAGGCGCCGGCGAACTCCTCGACCGCCGCGCGGTCCGTGACGTCCAGCGCGTACGCGGTCGCCTGGTGGCCCGTCGCGTTGATCTCCTCGGCCAGTGCCTCGATGCGGTCCTTGCGGCGGGCGGTCAGCACGACGCGGTAGCCGGCCGCGGCGAGCTGCCGGGCCGTCGCCGCGCCGATACCGCTGCTCGCGCCGGTGACGACGGCGATACGGGAGGAGGCGGAGGGCGCGGCGGACGTCATGGGTTGCTCCTAGGACGTGGCTGACTGGCGTACGTGGTGCGGTCGGTCCTCGTCAGGATAGGCAGGCGGTCGGCGTCCGCGGGGTCGTGGGCTCAGTTGCCGCCACGCGGCGCATACATGATCACGGCCATTCCGGCGAGGCAGATGAGGGCGCCGGTCACGTCCCAGCGGTCGGGGCGGTAGCCGTCCGCGACCATGCCCCAGACGAGGGAGCCGGCCACGAACACTCCGCCGTACGCGGCGAGGATGCGGCCGAACTCGGCGTCCGGCTGGAGTGTCGCCACGAAGCCGTAGACGCCGAGCGCCATGACGCCCGCGCCGATCCAGAGCCAGCCGCGGTGCTCGCGCACGCCTTGCCAGACCAGCCAGGCGCCGCCGATCTCGAAGAGCGCGGCGATGACGAAGAGGGCGGCGGAGCGGACGATCAGCATGCCGTCACTCTCGCACGGGCCGTATCCGCCCCTTCCGTCACCTGATGGACGGCGCCTGTGGACGGTCTGGGGTGGCATACATCGGGTGGTCACACGTGAGCGTGAGTGAGTGCGGGCCCCGAGCGAAGGGAGCGACGTCATGCGGACGATGGAGATGCGGATGCGATTGCGGAAGCGTTTGGGGATGCGGTCGGGGATGGGGAATGACGCGTGGGTGCGGGGCATGGGTGTGATGGGTGCGGGGGCGGCCCTGACGTTGGGCGGGGCGTCGTCCGTCGGCGCCCTCGCTCCCGAGGCCGATCTCGCCTATCACGGCTCGGTGGCCATGGCGGCCGGGCTCGTCGACCTGCGGCTGACCCCGCAGAACCTCGGCCCGAACACCGTCGAGGACGCGACGGTCCGGCTGCGCTGGTCGGCCCCGCTCGCGGATGTGCAGCGGCTGCCGGGCGACTGCGCGCATTCGGGCGAACGGGAGGTGGTGTGCCGTACGGGGCCGCTGGCGGCGGACGGGCCGGGGGACCGGATGCGGCTGAAGGTACGGCTGCTGGGGGAGCCGTCGGAGGTGACGCTGGAGATCGACACGGTGTGGGGCGGCGGTGCGGTCGACCGCGATCACGGCAACGACCGGCAGCGGGTGCTGGTGCTGGACACCGGCGACTCGTACGTGTTCTAGGACCTGTCCGGTTCGCCGGGTGGTTCTGCCGGTTGCACGTACGATCTTTGTCCGACGTGGGTGAAGCGGCAGTGAAGGGGCGTGCCATGTCAGGGAACGTGCGTGCGCGGCTGCTCGACGAGCTGTCCACCGTCTCGCGCCGCTACATGGCCTCGTACGCGCTCTTCAACCAGGCCCTCGCCGACCGTCTGAAGCTGCACCCCACGGACATGCAGTGTGTGAACCTGCTCAGCCTGGAGGGCGGGCCGGTGACGACCGGGCGGATCGCGGAGCTGACCGGTCTGACGACCGGTTCGGCGACGCGGCTGGTGGACCGGCTGGAGAAGGCGGGCTATGTCGTGCGGCAGCGGGACGCCGTGGACCGGCGGCGGGTGCTGGTGGCGACCGTGCCGGAGAAGGTCGCCGAGTTCGGGCGGGTGTGGGACCGGCTGGGTGGCGGCTGGTACGCGCTCTTCGACGAGCTGGCGGACGACGAACTGGCCCTGATCATCGGGCACATGCGCCGCACGGTGGACCTGAGCGCGGAGCAGATCGCCCGCCTGCGGGACGGGGACCTTCAGGAGGCCGACGAGGATCGTCCGGAGCCTACGGAGCTCACGGAGCCCGCCGAGCCTTCGGACGGGGCGTCGCCGTCGTCGTCGTAACGCTCCCGAGCCTCGTTGACCTCCTCGATGTGCAGTTCCGCCCAGTCCTTCACGGCGGAGAGCAGTCCGGCGAGGCTGGTGCCGAGGGGGGTCAGTTCGTAGTCGACGCGGACGGGCACGGACGGCGTCACCGTGCGGACCAGGATGCCGTCGCGCTCCAGTGAACGCAGCGTCTGCGTCAGCATCTTGGGGCTGATCCCCGCGAGCTTGCGGCCCAGGTCGCTGTAGCGCATCGAGGCCCCGTCCGCCTGGGCGAGCGCGCTGACGACCAGGCTGACCCACTTGTCGCTGATGCGGTCGAGGAGCTGGTTGGTGGGGCAGCTGCGGATGAACGCGTCGTACTCGATCCGCGCCTGCGCGCGCCGCTGCGCCGCGGTCGTGGTCGCCATGACTCACCTCCGGGTGACGTACGCACCTTCAGGTGCCTACTTACCAAAAGAGAGTAACTCTTCCTAGGGTTGTTGCGACGGGAGAGAAACCCGGGTGAATCAGGTGAATCGACGCGCTGGGCGCGGGACACAGGGAGAGCTGACATGCGGGCAGTGGTCGTGACGGAGTTCGGTGGGCCGGAAGCGGTGGAGATCGCGGAGGTCGAGGTGCCGGAGCCGGGTGCCCGGCAGATTCGGATCAAGGTGGCGGCCGCCGCGCTCAATCCGGTCGACGCCGGGGTGCGCGCGGGCGGCTTCGGGGGCGCGGGGCGGCGGCTCGGACTGGGCTGGGATGTGGCAGGGACGGTGGACGCGGTGGGCGCGGACGCGGGGTGGAGGGTCGGCGACGAGGTGGTGGCGCTGTCGTACGGGGCGGTCAAGTCCCTTGGCACGCACGCCGATCACGTGGTCGTGGACGCGGACGCGGTGGCCGGGGCGCCGAGCTCGGTGGACCCCGTCCACGCGGCCACCCTGCCCCTCAACGCCCTCACCGCGGACCGGGCCCTGGACCTGCTGGCCCTGGAGCCCGGGCAGAGCCTGGCGGTGACGGGTGCGGCGGGGGCGGTCGGCGGGTACGCGGTCCAACTCGCCGCCCACCGCGGTCTCGTGGTGACGGGGGTGGCCCGTGAGAGCGACGAGGAGCTCGTACGGTCGCTGGGGGCGGCCCACTTCGCGCCGGGTGGCGTGGAGGGCGTGGACGGGGTGCTGGACGCGGCGATTCTCGGCGCGGCGGCGTTGGAGTGGGCGCGGGACGGCGGGGTGTTCGTGGGCGTCATCCCGGGGGCGCATCCGGCGTCCGTACGGGGGGTGCGGACGGACTCGGTGGAGGTGCGCGCCGACGGGGCGCGCCTCGCGGAGCTGGTGGCGCTCGTCGACGAGGGGGTGCTCACGACCCGGGTCGCCGACACGTACGGGCTGGAGGAGGCGGGGAAGGCGCACGCGCGGCTGGCCGGGGGCGGGCTGCGGGGGCGGCTGGTCCTGATCCCCTGAGTCCGCGGGGTGCCCGGAGGGGGCATGGGGTGATCTCGGAGTCCTGCTGC
Source organism: Streptomyces olivochromogenes (assembly GCF_001514115.1). Taxonomy (GTDB): domain Bacteria; phylum Actinomycetota; class Actinomycetes; order Streptomycetales; family Streptomycetaceae; genus Streptomyces; species Streptomyces olivochromogenes. Next base: position 553,861 of record NZ_KQ948454.1, on the reverse strand, counting down.
CGGGCAGCCCGAGGCGCGCGGGTGTGACCGTGCCCTACCACGCGGCGGCGGCCGCCGCGGTGCCCGGAACCTCGCTGATGGCGACGCTGCCGAGGAGCTTCGCGATCCGGCACGCGTCGCCGGGCACCACCACCGTCATCCCGGCACCGAGCGAGATCGGTCCGATCAGCTGTGCGATGTCCTGGCATCCCCGCCTGGACGACGACGCCGCGTAACGCTGGCTCCGGGACACGATCACCACCACGACGCGGTGATGCGGGAGGGCTCCGCCGCCAGGTGGGTTTGTCGGCTGCGGGTGGGTGGGGGCTTGGCGCGCAGTTCCCCGCGCCCCTGGGGGCGGGGCTGCGCCCCGGCCCCCGTCGGCCGGCAACCGAGCCTCCACCCACCCGCAGTCGGAGTCGGGTCAGTGGATGGTGGTTGCGTAGGTGGTGGGGGGTACTCCTACCGTCGCTGTGAAGTCGCGGACTAGGTGGGCCTGGTCGGCGTAGCCGAGGTCGGCGGCGAGGGCGGCCCAGTCGACCGGGCCGGAGGCCTCCGCGCGGGACAGGGCCTCGTGGATCCGGTAGCGCAGGATGATCCACTTCGGGCCGACGCCGACGTACGCGGCGAAGAGCCGTTGCAGGGCCCGCACGGTCATCCCCTCGGCGCGTGCGAAGTCGCCGACGTGCCGGATGGCGCGGTCGCCCCGGATGCGGTCCACCAGGGCCATGGCGAGGTCGGCCTGCGGATCCGGGCGCGGACCGAGGCCCAGGAGGAACGCGTCGAGCGCGGCCACGCGTGCGTCCTCGTCGGCGGGGTCGAGGACGGAGGGGACCGTGGCGGCGTCCACCGTGGGAAACACCGTGTGGAGCGCGAGGCGCTCGCCCGTGAGTGACGTCAGGGCCCGTCCCGGCACGAAGGGGCGGAAGCCCCCCGGGCGGAACTGGATCCCGCACACCCGTCCCCGGCCCTCCAGTTTCTGTGTGAACAGGTCGAGGCCGATGCCGGCCACCTCGCCGAAGTCGACGGGGTTCTGACCCGTGTACCTCTGGAAGACGACGTTCACGGACGGGTGCGGGACCACGTGGGAGGCGTACGGCTCGGGCAGGTCCCAGTCGATCAGCCAGTAGTGCTCCAGGTAGGGGCGGAGCGGCTCGGCCGGTTCGCGGCGCCGGAAGCGGACGCGCGCGAAGAGCTCGGCGGCGTCGACGATGCCTCGGGTGTCACGGCGTGGGGCGGCCATGACGGGATCGTAGGGCGGGGCACTGACAGTCGGGGCAGGGCAGGGGCAGGGGCAGGGGTCGGGGCAGGGGCAGGGGTCACGGTCGGGGGGCGGGGGTGGGTGGTGCGCGGAATAGCGACGGGGGGTGGATCGTTTGGGGGTATAGTTGAATCGTAAACAACCTGGAGGGTGAGCGACCATGCAGTTCGGAATCTTCAGCGTCGGCGATGTCACGGCGGACCCGACGACCGGCCGTACGCCGACCGAGGCCGAGCGGATCAAGGCCATGGTCGCCATCGCGCAGAAGGCGGAAGAGGTGGGCCTGGACGTCTTCGCGACGGGTGAGCACCACAACCCTCCGTTCGTGCCGTCGTCGCCGACCACGATGCTCGGCTATGTCGCGGCGCGGACCGAACGGCTGATCCTTTCGACGTCGACCACGCTGATCACCACCAACGACCCGGTGAAGATCGCGGAGGACTTCGCGATGCTGCAGCACCTGGCCGACGGGCGGGTGGACCTGATGATGGGGCGGGGGAACACCGGGCCGGTGTATCCCTGGTTCGGGCAGGACATCCGTCAGGGCATCAACCTGGCGGTGGAGAACTACGCACTGCTGCGCCGGCTGTGGCGCGAGGACGTGGTGACGTGGGAGGGCAAGTTCCGCACGCCGCTGCAGTCGTTCACCTCGACGCCGCGTCCGCTGGACGGGGTGCCCCCGTTCGTGTGGCACGGCTCGATCCGGTCGCCGGAGATAGCCGAGCAGGCCGCCTACTACGGTGACGGCTTCTTCCACAACAACATCTTCTGGCCGGCCGACCACACCCAGCGGATGGTCGAGCTGTACCGGGAGCGGTACGCGCACTACGGGCACGGCACGCCCGAGCAGGCGATCGTCGGTCTCGGCGGGCAGGTGTTCATGCGGAAGAACTCCCAGGACGCCGTGCGCGAGTTCCGGCCGTACTTCGACAACGCGCCGGTCTACGGGCACGGACCCTCCCTGGAGGAGTTCACCGACCAGACCCCGCTGACCGTCGGCTCCCCGCAGGAGGTCATCGAGAAGACCCTGGCCTTCCGCGACTACGCCGGTGACTACCAGCGCCAGCTGTTCCTGGTGGACCACGCCGGGCTGCCGCTGAAGACGGTCCTCGAGCAGCTCGACCTGCTCGGCGAGGAGGTCGTCCCGGTGCTGCGCGAGGAGTTCGCCAAGGGGCGCCCGGCGGATGTGCCGGACGCGCCGACCCACCAGTCCCTGCTCAAGGCTCAGGAAGTGAGCGTCGTATGAAGCTCGTCGTCGTCTCGGCGGGGCTGAGCGTCCCCTCGTCGACCCGGCTGCTGGCCGACCGGCTGGCCGCCGCCACCGGCCGGTACACGTCCGTCGACGTCCAGGTCGTCGAACTGCGCGACCTGGCCGTGGAGATCGCCCACAACTTCACCAGCGGCTTTCCCGGGCGGGCCCTGTCCGCGGCCCTGGAGGCGGTGACGGAGGCGGACGGTCTGATCGTGGTCACGCCGGTGTTCTCCGCCTCCTACAGCGGCCTGTTCAAGTCCTTCTTCGACGTACTGGACCAGGACGCGCTCACCGGCAAGCCGGTCCTGATCGCCGCGACCGGCGGCTCCGCCCGCCACTCCCTCGTCCTCGAACACGCCCTGCGCCCCCTCTTCGCCTACCTGCGTGCCGTGGTCGTACCGACCGCTGTCTACGCGGCCTCGGAGGACTGGGGTGCGGAAGGCCTGGCCGAGCGGATCGACCGCGCGGCGGGCGAACTGGGGAGGCTCATGGAGGGCCTGGGCTCCGGCTCTGGGGCCGGGGCTGTGCGAGGGGCCGATGTGGCGGACACGGCGGATGTGGCGGATGTGGCGCAAGCGGCGGACGCTTCGGTGGCCGTGGACACCGACACCGCCGCCGCCATCGCGCCGCGCTCGCTCGACGGGGCCCTCGCCTCGGCCGACAGGTTCACCGTCATCCCCTTCGAGCAGCAGCTCGCCGCGCTGCGGCCGTAGGGGCAGCAGAAGGCCGTGAAGGCCGGAAGAGGGGGTGGGCCGCCACCGTCCTGCGCTTCCGGCCCACCCCCTCCGCACCGGCCGGACCCCTATTGGGGGATTCGCGGGTCCGCCCGTCCTGACATACGGGACAGACTGGCCGGGCGAGGTAAGTGACTCGCGGGGGGAGGGGTGAGAGGCGGGTAAGAAGCCCACCCTGACCACCGCCCACCAGGTGGTACCCGGCCGGAGGCTTGGCAGACTGGTGGGGTGCCCCAGAATGTGCTGCTCGCCGAGGACGACCGTGCCATCCGCCATGCCCTGGAAAGGGCACTGACGCTGGAGGGCTACGCGGTGACGGCCGTCGCCGACGGCGTAGAGGCGCTGGCCCAGGCCCACCGCACACCACCGGACGTCCTCGTCCTGGACGTGATGATGCCCGGTATCGACGGGCTGCAGGTGTGCCGCGTGCTGCGCGCGGAGGGGGACCGTACGCCGATCCTGATGCTCACCGCACTGGTCGAGACGGCCGACCGCATCGCGGGCCTGGACGCCGGGGCCGACGACTACGTGGTCAAGCCGTTCGACGTGGAGGAGGTCTTCGCCCGGCTGCGGGCCCTGCTCCGCCGGACCGTTCCGGTGAACGGCACCCCCGCCGGCGTACCGGCGTCGTCGCCGTCGGTGTTCGCGTCGAAGGAGGCGTCGGGGCAGATCTCCGCGGCCGGGCTGCGCATGGACATCCAGGCGCGCCGCGCCTGGCGCGGACAGCGCGAGCTGGAGCTCACCCGCACCGAGTTCGAGCTGCTCGAACTGCTCGTCCGCAACGCGGGCATCGTCCTCGACCACGCCACGATCTACGACCGCATCTGGGGCTACGACTTCGGTCCCGGCTCCAAGAACCTCGCCGTGTACGTGGGGTATCTGCGGCGCAAGCTCGACGAGCCGGGAGCGCCGGCGCTGATCCACACCGTCCGGGGCGTGGGGTATGTGCTGAGGGAGGACTGAGTGCCACCCCGATGGCTCACGGGGCTGCGGCCCCGGCGGGTGTCCTCCCTGCGGGCCACCTTCACCCTGTCCTTCGCCGCCGTGGCCGCCGCGGTCACCGTCCTCGTCGGGTTCCTGAGTTACGACGCCGCCGCCCGGCTGGTGCGGGTGGACCAGCAGACCGTCTTCTCCGGGGTCGTGCAGGACCTGCGGGTCCAGGTGCGCGGGACGGCGTTGGACCCGGGTGATTTCTCGTCGTCCGACCCCGATCACGACGGGCCCCTGGACGACATCATCCGGCCCGCCCGTACGGATGTGCAGGTGCTCGGGCGCGGTGGGGTGATATCCGACCGCGGGAAGCCCGCGCTGCCCGTGACCGCCGCCGACCGGCGGACAGCCGCGTCCGCCACCGCGGGCAAGTGGGTGGAGCACGGGGAGGTCGACGTCGCCGGCGACCGCTACCGGGTGGCGACCGTCGCGCTCGGCGGCCGGCGGGGCGCGGTGCAGGTGGCCCAGCAGTTCAGCGACACGGAGGATCTGCTGCAGGAACTGCAGCAGCGGACCGTGCTGCTGGTGGGGGCGGTGGTGATCGCGTCGGGGCTGTTCGGCTGGTGGCTGGCCCGGCGGATCACCCGGCGGCTGGTGCGGCTGGCCGGGGCCGCGGAGGACGTGGCGCGCACCGGGCGGCTCGGCATCCAGGTGCCGGTGGCCGGATACGACGAGGTGGCCCGCCTCGGCCGCTCCTTCGACCGGATGCTCGGCCGGCTCGCCCAGTCCGAGGAGGACCAGCGTCGGCTGGTCCAGGACGCGGGCCATGAACTCCGTACGCCGCTGACCTCGCTGCGTACGAACATCTCCATGCTGCGCCGTATCGACGAGCTGCCGCCCGAGGCCCGCGAGGAGCTGGTCGCCGACCTGGCGCAGGAGTCCCGTGAGCTGACCGACCTCGTCAACGAGCTGGTGGCGCTCGCGGCCGGGCGGTCCGACACCGAGCCCGTGCAGCGGATCGACCTGGCCGATCTCGCCGAGGACGTGGCGATCGCCTCGCGGCGCCGCACCGGGCGGGACATCCTCGTCCGGGTGGGCGGTGACACGACGGTCGACGGCCGTCCCACGGCGCTCCAGCGGGCGATATCCAACCTGGTGGAGAACGCGGCCAAGTTCGACCGCGAGGGCAAGGCGCCGATCGAGATCGCGGTCACCGGTCCGGTGCGCCCCGGCATCGGGGTGGGCGGCGGTCTTCCGGGCAGCGTCCGGATCGAGGTCCTCGACCGGGGTCCGGGCGTGGTCGAGGGCGATCTCGTCCGGGTCTTCGACCGTTTCTACCGCGCCGCCGACGCCCGCAGCCTGCCCGGTTCCGGGCTCGGTCTGTCCATCGTCAGCGAGGTGGCCACCGGCCACGGCGGAGCGCCGTTCGCCTTCCGGCGGGAGGGGGGAGGCGCGGTCATCGGGTTCACGGTGAGCGCGGACTACCCGACGGAGGAGGACTGACGGGCGGACAGCGCCCTGAAGGGGCGCGGGGAACTGCGCGACCAGTCACGACGGACCCGCAGGCGGTGTACCGCGCGTTCAGCGGAGTGCTCAGCCGACGTGTACGCGCGGTCGGCGGGCGCGGTCGGGTTCGGCCTCGCGCAGGACCTCTCGGGTGACGGGGGCGACCTCGCCCTGGCCGAAAAGGAAGAAGCGCAGGAAGTTGGTGAAGGGGTCGCCCTCGGTCCACTCGAAGTAGATGTGCGGGGTGCAGCCGGTGCGGTCGCGGACGTACAGGAGCAGGGCGGCCAGGGCGTTGGGGATGGAGGAGGACTCCAGAGTCAGGACGCGGTAGCGGCCGTGGAGCACTTCGCCGCGTACGGTCAGGCCCGCCTCGAACTCCGAGGGGTCCAGGACGGTGACCTCGACGAAGACGAAGTCCTCCTGGGCCGGGAGGTCGTTGTCGGCGCGGATCTGCTCGATCTTCTCGCGGTACTCGGCCTTGTCGCGGTTGTCGGGTTCGTTGGCGATGAACCGGATCCGGCGGCTTGCTATGTCCCGTACGAACCGGTCCGCCATGTCGTCCAGGCTCACGCTGGTCACCCGCAGTTCGAAGGCGCGGGCCAGCCGGGAGAGCAGCGAGACGAGGATGATGCCGGCGATGAAGCAGGCGCCGATCTTGACGCCGTCGGGGCGTTCGATGACGTTGACGACGGTCGTGTAGAGGAAGACCGCGGAGATGACGGCGAAGGCGATGGTCCAGTTGCGCTGGCCGGCCTTGCGCGCGGCGATGGTCACGGCGATCGCGGCGGAGCTGATGAGGACGAGGACACCGGTGGCGTAGGCGCCGCCCTGCGCGTCGACGTCGGCGTTGAAGATCCAGGTGACCAGGAACGCGACCAGGGTGAAGACGATCACCATGGGGCGGACGGCGCGTGCCCAGTGCGGGGCCATGCCGTAGCGGGGGAGGTAGCGGGGCATGAGGTTGAGCAGTCCGGCCATGGCGGAGGCGCCCGCGAACCAGAGGATGGCGATGGTCGACACGTCGTAGACCGTGCCGAAGGCGCCGCCGAGGTATTCGTGGGCGAGATAGGCGAGGGCGCGGCCGTTGGCCTGGCCGCCGGACTTGAACTCCTGCTCCGGGATGAGGAGCGTGGTGATGAAGCTGGTGAAGATGAGGAAGACGCTCATGATCACGGCGGCGGTGGTCAGGAGCTTCTTGGTGTCCCGGATGCGGCCGGCCGGCTTCGCGTCGGTGTCGGTGGCGTCGCCCTGGACGTGCGGCATGACGGCCACGCCGGTCTCGAAGCCGGAGAGGCCGAGGGCCAGTTTGGGGAAGACCAGGAGGGCGACCCCGACCATCGCGAAAACGTTTCCGTGTTCGGTGGTCAGGGCGCTGGTCCAGTCGGTGATCACATGCTCGGCCGTCGCCACGTGCCACAGGCCCACGACTACGACCACGACGTTGAGCGCGAGATAGATCCCCACCAGGACGACGGCGACGCCGATCGCCTCCAGGAAGCCCTTGAGGAACACCGCGCCGAGCAGGGCCACCAGGATGAGCGTGATCAGCATCTGCTGGTCGTGCAGCGTGCTGGTGAGATGGGGGTTCTCGACCAGGTGGGTGGAGGCGTCGGCCGCCGACAGGGTGATGGTGATCAGGAAGTCGGTGGCGGCGAAGCCCAGCAGGGTCAGGACGAACAGCTTGCCCTTCCAGAACGACAGCAGCCGCTCCAGCATCGCGATCGAGCCCTCGCCGCGCGGGCTCTCCTCGGCCACCCGCCGGTAGACGGGCAGTGCGCCCGCCAGGGTGACGATGACGAGCACGATGGTCGCGATGGGCGAGAGGAGTCCGGCGGCCAGGGCCGCGATGCCGGGCTGGTAGCCCAGTGTCGAGAAGTAGTCGACGCCGGTCAGGCACATCACCCGCCACCAGCGCTGCCCCTGGTGCACGGGCTCCGGCAGGGCGTGCGAGCTCTGCGGGGTCTTGCCCATGTCGGACAGTCCCTCGAGCATCCACGCACGCAGCCGGCTCGTACCCGTCGTACCTCTGGTACGAGCGTGGTCGGTGGTGGCCATCGGGGTGCTCCTGACGTGCTGCCCGGCGTGGTGCCCATTGTGATCCGATTGTGAGCAATGGGGGAGGAAACGGCAGGGCGGGTGGACATTACGGCGAACGGGGGGCGGCGGTGCGGTCGCGGGGGCGGCAGCCCCCGGTCCGGCACCGCGGTCCGGCACCGCGGTCCGGCACCGCGGTCCGGCACCGCGGTCCGGCACCGCGGTCCGGCACCGCGGTCCGGCACCGCGGTCCGGCACCGCGGTCCGGCACTCCGGTCCGGCGCTCCGGTCCGCCCCCGACGACGAGAATGCCGTGCTTTTCGCACACGTGGTCGGCCGACGGCGTCAAGGCCGCGTCAAAGTCGTCCGGTGCGACGTCAGGGGCCCATCAAGGTCCGGTGTGTGTGACGTGAGGCGGTCGCAGACTTGGCGCGGCACGGGGGACACGGACGAACGTCCGTGGCGTGCCGATGGAGGGGCTCGTGGCTGTCACGGCCGGTACCACGCACAGTCCCGCGGCGCGAGCCGCGACCACGCACAGTCCGGCGCGAGCCGGGACCGTCGGAGCGCCACCGCGCGTGGCGAGCGCCCCCTCCGGGGGTGGGCGCCGGCCGCGGCCCAGGCGCGGAGGGCCGCGATCGAGACGCCCCCGACGCGCCGGGCGGCCCCGAAGTCCGAGGCTCCCCCTTCGCCGCGCACCCCGAAGAGCCGCCACCGCCCTGCACCACCGCTTCTGGGCGACCCTGCCCGCGCGACTGCGGCTGCTGCGGACCGTCACCCTCCTGCTGACCGTCGCCCTCGCCCTGCTGCTGGGCCTGGCCGGACTCGCCGCCAACGGCACCTGGGACACCGTGGCGGGCCGCGACGCACCCCGCACCACCAGCGCCGCCGACCTGAATCTCGCCCTCAACGACATGGACGCGCAGGCCGCCAACCTTCTGCTGGCCGGCGGCGACGGGGGCAAGGGGCGCCTGGCGACGCCGTACGAGAAGGCGGCCGGCTTCTACGGGGACGCGCGCCGCGCGATCGGCCACGACCTGCGCACGCTTGCCGTCGCCGCCCAGGGCGACGCCGCCGACGAGCACACCGTCGAGTCGCTCACCGACGACTTCGCCGAGTACCAGGAGCTGATCGGCCGCGCCCTGGAGAACGACGACCGCGCCGGCGGCGGACCGGCCGCCCTCGTCGACTACCGCGAGGCCACCGATCTCCTCCAGGCCCAGCTCCTGCCGAGTGCGAGGAAGCTGGTGGACTCCAACGACAGCGCCTTCGACCGGCAGTACGACCAGGCCCGTTCGGTCCTCTCGGCCCAGCTCGCCGCCGTCCTCGTACTCGGCGCGCTACTGCTCGCCGCCCTCGGCGTCCTCCAGTGGTACCTGGCCCGCCGCTTCCACCGGATCCTCAACCCCGGCGTCCTGGCCGCCACGGTCTGCGCGCTGCTGGCCGTGCTCCTCGGCGGCCAGGCGCTCGCCGCCTCCGCCGACCAGCTCTACGGAGCTCGCCGCGACGCCTTCGACTCCGTCGTCGCCCTCTCCCGCGCCCGCGCGATCGCCTACGACGCGAACGCCGACGAGAGCCGCTTCCTGCTGGACCCCGAGCGCCGCTCGCAGTACGCGCAGGCGTTCCTCGCCAAGTCGCAGCAGCTGTACGGGATGAAGGGCGCGAGCCTCGACTCGTACGACTTCGGGCTCGCCACGACCTGGAAGGAGTACCGCGCCGACCGCCACACCCTCGACTTCGGCGGCGAGTTCGCGCGTGAGCTCGCCAACCTCACCTTCCCCGGTGAACGGGCCGCGGCGGAGCGGACGGTGGACGCGTACGCCGTCTACCAGCGCGACGACCGGAGGATCCGGGCCCTGGTCGCGCAGGGCAAGGAGGGCGAGGCCGTCGCGTTCTGCATGGGGTGGGAGCCGGGCACGTCCAACGCCCACTTCGGGGCCTGGATGACGGCGCTGGACCAGGTGACGGACATCAACCGGCGGCACTTCACGGCGGCGGTCCGCGCGGGCCGCTTCGAGGCGACCGGACTGCTCCCGTGGACGTGCGGTCTGCTGCTCGGTGCGGGTGCGCTGATCCTGCTGGGGCTGCGACCGAGGCTCGCCGAGTTCCGCTGAACCGGGGTCCGCCGAGCGAGGGTGCGCCGAGCCGGGTTCCGCCCCGGGCGCGTCACCGGTGCCGGGTGCCCGCCCGGGGCGCCGGCCCCTGCGGTTCCCCCCGCCGGAAGGACCCCGGCGCCCTGGCCGCGGGCCGGTCGGCGTGGGCCGAGGACGTCAGCTGCCACGGCACGCTCGTGACCATGACCCCCGGGGTGAACAGGAGCCGGTTCTTCAGCCACAGCGCCGACTGGTTGTGCAGGAGGTTCTCCCACCAGTGTCCGACGACGTACTCGGGGATGAAGACGGCGACGATGTCCCGCGGGCTCTCGCGGCGGATCGAGCGGACGTACTCCACGACCGGCCGGGTCACCTCGCGGTACGGCGAGTCGATGATCTTCAGCGGGATGTCGATGCCGTACTCCTCCCAGCGCCTGAGCAGCGCCGCCGCCTCGTCACGGTCGACGGAGACCGTCAGGGCCTCCAGCCGGTCGGGGCGGAAGGCGCGCGCGTAGGCGAGGGCACGGAGGGTCGGCTTGTGCAGGGTGGAGACCAGGACGATCCCCAACACTCGTGAAGGGAGGGTGAGTTCGCCCTTCGGGTCGGTCACCGCCAGTTCCGCCGAGATGGCGTCGTAGTGGCGCCGGATGCCGCGCATCATCACCCACAGCACGATCGCCGCGAGTACGGCGAGCCACGCGCCCTCCGTGAACTTGGTGGCCAGCACGATCACCAGGACCAGGCCGGTGACGACCGAGCCGAGTGCGTTGATCGCGCGGGCCGTTTGGTGGCGGCGCCGCGGCGCCGGGTCGCGTTCCGTGCGCAGCTCGCTGTTCCAGTGCCGGACCATGCCCAGCTGGGAGAGCGTGAAGGCGGTGAACACGCCCAGGATGTAGAGGTGGATGAGGCTGGTGACGTTCGCCTTGAAGCCCCACAGCAGCAGAGCCGCGACGATCGCGAGCGCCAGGATGCCGTTGGAGAAGGCGAGCCGGTCGCCCCGGTTGTGCAACTGGTGGGGGAGATAACGGTGTTGGGCCAGGATGGACGCGAGCAGGGGGAAGCCGTTGAAGGCCGTGTTCGCCGCCAGGATCAGGACCAGCGCGGTCGCCGCCTGGATGACGTAGAAGCCGACGCTGTGCTCGCCGCCGAAGACCGCCGCCGCGATCTGCGCGATCACCGTGCGCTGGGTGTACGAGCCGCAGTCGCCGGTGAGTCCCGTCAGCCGGCACGCGTCGTCCGTGATGTGCACCTTGGTGATCAGCGCCAGCGCGGTGACGCCCACGAACATGACGATCGCGAGGGCGCCCATCGCGGTCAGGGTCTCGGCCGCGTTCCTCGACTTGGGCCTGCGGAAGGCCGGTACGCCGTTGGAGATGGCCTCCACCCCGGTCAGCGCCGTACAGCCGGAGGAGAACGCGCGCAGCACCAGCATCAGCAGGGCGAGACCCGTCAGGTTCGCGTCCGAGGGGTCCGGCGCGACGCCGTATCCGGCGCTCTCGGCGACCGGCGCGTCCCCGAGGGCGTAGCGGATCAGGCCCGTGACCACCATGACGAGCACACCGCTGATGAACAGGTACGTCGGTGCGGCGAAGGCGCGTCCCGACTCCCGGACGCCCCGCAGGTTCATCGCCGTCAGGACCGCCACGAAGCCGATCGCCAGCAGAACGCGGTGGTCGGCGAGGCGTGGGACGGCCGAGATGATGTTGTCGACACCGGAGGCGACCGAGACGGCCACCGTCATGACGTAGTCGACGAGGAGCGAGGCGGCGACGACCAGTCCGGCGGTCGGGCCGAGGTTCGTCGACACCACCTCGTACGAGCCGCCGCCGCTCGGGTAGGCGTGCACCACCTGGCGGTACGACAGCACCACGACCGTCATCAGCGCCACGACCGCGGCCGCGATCCACGGGGTGAAGTGCAGGTAGGCAAGGCCGCCCAGGGTGAGGACCAGCAGGATCTCCTGGGTCGCGTACGCCACCGAGGACAGCGGGTCCGAGGCGAAGATCGGCAGGGCGAGCCGCTTGGGCAGCAGCGTCTCGTGCAGCTCTTCGCTGCGCATGGCCCGGCCGATCACCAGCCGCTTGAGGATCCCCGTGACGTTGAACACGGGCGGAGGGTAAGCCGGGGGAGGGGCCGGGAGGGGGCCCGACACTCACTCCGGGCCGCTCCTCACCAGGTCGGCGAGGGCGGGCACGGGTCCCGCTCCGCACGACCCCTCGCTCACTCCAGCCCCGACACCTTGAAGACCGTCAGTGCCGTCTCGCGGTCGATCCGCTCCGAGACGCGGTGCAGCGCGGTCTCCCCGCACGAGAGCGTGGAGCGCAGGGCGGACAGGCGCGCGTCCTCGTCGAGGCGGCGCCACAGCGGCGGATTGGCGACCAGGACCCGGGGGTCGATCTCGACGCGCGCGCCGAACGTGTCCCGCAGTACGAGCCGCTGGCCGACTCCGTCGAGGCAGCGCACCGACACCAGGTGGTCGGTGCGGACCAGCCGCGCGCGCAGCAGCCCGCGCGAGACCAGCCAGCCCTCGCCCGCGGAGACCCGGGTGGGGTACAGCACGAGAAACAGCAGCACCGCGAGCGCGGCCCACAGGGTGGCGCGTGGCGCGGAGAGGGTGCCGACTCCCCAGTCGATGAGGAGGAGAAGGGCGAGCAGCACGGCCGCGCAGCGGATCGAACTGCGTACGTCCTGGGCCCAGAGGCGGTCGCGCGCGACTTCCGCCGAGGGCGGGGCCGGTGCGTCGACCGCGGTGCGCGCGTTGTCGCGGCGGTTGCGGCGTTCCATACGACCGACGGTAGAGACCGGGGAGGTCGCAGGCAGCATGCCTTGACGGGTCTCTGATGACTTGGGCGTCAAGGATGCGACAAGAAGCGTCGGCCCGCCGCTACGCGGGCCGGGCGGCCCGGCCTCCCGCGGCCCATCGACCGAGCACCGGCTCCGCGAGGGTGCGGGCCGGGAGGCACAGGGTCTGGCCGTGGCGGGCGAAGAGTTCGTCGCGGGAGGTGAAGTGACCGAGGTCGAGGCGGAGATGGCCGGACAGGTCGCAGACGGCTCCCGGGCCGCCGTCGCAGCTCGCGGCGGCGTGGCCGTCCCAGTCGACCGCCGTACGGGCCACGGCGTCGAAGAGGGTCTCGCCACCCTTGTTGGTGAAGCCGCCGGAGGCCGAGCTCATCTCCTCCGGGCTTCCGAACAGCTCGGCGATCGGTACCCAGTCGCCGTCCAGCAGGAACTCGGGCCACGCGAGCAGGACCCGTTCCGGGACCAGCGGCTTGAGCCGGGGGAAGCGTGGATACCAGAAGACTCCGTCGACGAGCAGGCCCCGCACGCGCGTGGGTACGGCGATGGCCCGTGCGACGGCCTCCAGCACCGCCATCCGCTGGCTGCACGAGCCCCGCCCGAGCGTCAGCGTCCGCGAGGTGCTCCGCAGGTCGTCCACGGAGTACACCGGGCGCACCTCACGCGCGATGATCCCGTGTGCCACGCGGAGTGAGTCGCGGGCGGTGTCCTCGGTGGGGATCCGCTCGACGAGGGCGGTGACGGTCGGGTGGGTCCAGTCGAGGATGGGGGTGGGGCGCGTGGAGCCGGGTACGGGTTCGGTCCCCGGGGCGACCGGGTCGCCTCCCGCACGTCGGTACGGCATCAGCAAACGACTCGTCATGGCCCGCCCCTTTTCCCCGTTTTCTCTCAGCGTACGCCCAGGGCCTGTCCGGCCGTCCTGTACGAGGGGCCGGTTCAGCCGAAGGGCGAGGCGGTGTGGTTCGACCTGTCCGGGTCGAGGTGGTGCGGGCCGTGGTGGTCGGCGATGCCGACCACTTCGAGGAGGTCGTGCAGGTCGTGGGTGGCGGCGACGGTCGACACCATGGTGAGGGCCAGGCACGCCGTGGTGACGAGGGTGAGCCCCGGACGGCGGGTGAGGGGCGGGGCGAGGAGGGCGGCGACCCGGCGGGGGACCGGGCCCGCGCCGGCGAGTGGTCCGCGTCGGCCGAGGACGCCGCGGAATCCGAGGGTGGAGAGGCGGGGCGCGGGGGCGCCGTGGGCGGCCAGGGCCGCCTTGCCGACCGCGCGGGCGACCCGGCGGCGGTCGCCGGTGGCGCGGGCGGCCTGTTCGTCGGCCCAGCGTTCCACGGTGTAGGTGACGGCGGTGGCGAAGGGCCGCAGCAGGGGGTTGGCGGCGGCGCCCAGGCCGGCGAGGGCCACGAACAGATAGTGGTGGGCGGCGAGATGGGCGCGCTCGTGGGCGAGCAGGATGTCGTGCTCGGCCTTGTCCAGGGTGCGCAGCATGCCGGTGGAGACGACGACCCGCCCCGGCAGCCCCGGCAGCGCGTACGCGTCCGGCGCCTCGTCCTCGACGATGACGAGCCCGTCCGGCGTGGGCATGCACGCGGCGTCCCAGATGGCGGAGGCGATGGAGCGGGCCCGGCGCCACAGCATCCGCGCCGCGGTCAGCAGCGCGCCGCCGAGCAGGAGGCCGGCGAGGAGCGCGACCGGCGGTTCGGCGGGGTCGTTGATCTGCGCGGTGCGGGCCGACCAGTGGCCGAGGCCGGCGAGGAACGGGACGCCTATCAGGCCGGTGATCGCCAGGAGGCCCAGCGAGATGGTGGTCGCGACGCCCAGGATCAGCGCGGAGGCGGTGAGCAGCCAGGTGGCCAGGCGTGGTTCGCAGCGTTCGGAGAGCGGGCGGGCGCCGAGAGGCGCGATCACGGACAGCAGCAGCGGCAGATAGACGGCGATACGCATCCGGGCGGGCTCCTTGTCCTACCGGTCGGGGTCCGCGTCGGGTCCCAGCAGGTGGCGCAGCAGGTCCGCGTCGGTGTCGGACAGGCTGTCGGCGAAGCGGGCGAGCACCGCCTCGCGGTCGGGGCGCTCCTCGAGCACGGTGCGCATCCGGCGGGCGGCGAACCCGGGGTCGTCGGTCACGGGCGCGTAGGCGTACGCCCGTCCGCGCCGGGTGCGGGTGAGCAGCTGCTTGGTGTGCATCCGGGTGAGGATCGTGACCACGCTGCTGTACGTCAGCTCGCCCCCGAGCCGTTCGGCGACCTCGCCCGGGGTGAGCGCGGCCTCGGCCTGCTGGAGTACGCCGAGGATCTCGGACTCCCGCTCGCCGTTGGCCCGCTTGGAGCCCCGAGCCTGTGAATCGCGTGAATCGAGGCCCATGGGTTTGTCGTTCACCCGTCCATCTTCTACAGTCGTGTAAAACTTGAGCTTCTACGGCGGTGTAAATGCTGCCGTGGTCCGAGTCTGCCATGTGTCGCCGTGCGCCCGTGCCCCGGGGGACACGTGCTCGCCCCGTTCACCGCAGAGATGGATCCCATGAGTGTTATCAGCGTCGGCCAGGCCGTCGTACTGGGAGTCGTCGAGGGAGTGACCGAGTTCCTCCCCGTCTCCTCCACCGGCCACCTCAAGATCACCGAGGGGCTGATGAACATCCCGGTCGACGACACGGCCGTGGTCGGCTTCACCGCCGTCATCCAGGTCGGCGCGATCGCCGCCGTGCTCGTGTACTTCTTCAAGGACATCGTGCGGATCGTCTCGGCGTGGGGCCGGGGGCTGCGCGACCGCGAGGAACGGCAGCATCACGACTACAAGTTCGCGTGGTGGGTCATCTACGCCACCGTCCCGATCGTGATCGTGGGCCTCGCCGCCAAGCCGCTCATCGACGGGGCACTCGGCTCCCTCTGGGTGGTCGCCGTCTCGCTGATCGTCGGCAGTGGCGCGATGTGGGCGGCGGACCAGATGGGACGCCACAAGCGCGGCGAGGACGACACCACCTTCAAGGACGCGATGCTGGTGGGCTGTTCACAGATCCTCGCCCTGCTCTTCCCGGGCTTCTCGCGCTCCGGCGCCACGATGTCCACCGCGCTCGTCCTCGACCTGGACCGGGTCGCCGCCACGCGCCTCTCCTTCTTCCTCGGCATCCCCGCCCTCACCGGCGCCGGTCTGTACGAGCTGAAGGACGCCGTCGGCGCGGGGGTGGGCGCCGTACCGCTGGCCGTCGGCACCGCCGTCTCCTTCGTCGTCGCCTACGCGTCGATCTCCTGGCTGCTGAAGTTCGTCGCCAAGCACTCCTTCAACGCCTTCGTGATCTACAGGATTGTCGTCGGCGTGCTGCTTCTCGGGCTGCTGGGCGCGGGAGTGCTCAACGCCTGAGTGTTCAACACCTGAGCGCTCAACGCTCGCGTGCTCGACACCTCACCGCCGAGTCGGCCCGCAGCGCCGGCGCCGGTGGCCGCGACCTCGGTCGCTCCCTGCGTTCGTTTCCTTCGCCTTTGTTCCCTTCGCCTTTGTTCCGGCGAGTCGGTGACGTCCCCCGTCATGCCCTCACCACTCTGGAGGCTGATCCGCTGTGCTCCACTCCGACAGTCCCACCCGCATCACCGTCATCTCCGCGAGCATGGGGGCCGGGCACGACGGCGCCGCCACCGAACTCACCCGCCACCTCACGGCGGCGGGCTTCCTCGTCGACCGCCACGACTTCCTCGACCTGCTGCCCGCCCGCATCGGAAAGCTGCTCTCCGGCGCCTACCTCCGGCTGCTGACCTGGGCCCCCGCGGGCTACCAGCGCATCTACGCCGCCACCGAGCACGAACGACGGCCCAACCCCGCCGTACGGGCCCTGCTGCGCGGCGCCGAACGACGCACCCTCGCCACCGTCACCCCCGACACCCGCGCGGTCGTCTCGACCTACCCCGGAGCGAGCCAGGTCCTCGGCGCCCTGCGGCTGCGCGGCCGGCTCGCGATACCGGCCCTGACCTACCTCACCGACTTCTCCGTCCACTCCCTGTGGGTGGCGCCCGGCATCGACGCCCACCTTGCCGCCCACGCGATACCCGCCGCCCAGGCGCACGAGCAGGGCGCGGCGGGCGTCACCGTGACCGGCCCGATGACCGACCCGCGCTTCACCCCCGCCGACGAGGGCGAACGGCGTGCCGCCCGCACCCGTTTCGGCCTTCCCCCGGACACACCGCTCGCCCTGCTGGTCGCGGGCTCGTGGGGAGTCGGGCCCGTCCGGGAGGCCGCCGCGGAGATCCTCGGCACCGGGGTCGCGCTGCCGGTCGTGGTCTGCGGGCGCAATCACGCGCTGGCCGAACGGCTGCGCGCGGACGGCATCGCCCATGTGCACGGCTGGGTGGACGACATGCCCGGCCTGATGCACGCGTGCGACGTCCTCGTGCAGAACGCGGGCGGGCTCACCTCGCTGGAGGCGCTCGCGGGCGGACTCCCGGTCGTCAGCTACCGCTGCATACCCGGGCACGGCCGGACCAACGCCGCCGCGCTCGACGAGGCGGGCCTCGCCCCCTGGATCCGCGAGCCGGACCGGTTGGCGCCGACCCTGACCGAACTCCTCCACGGCCCGCGCGGCCGGGCGCAACGCGAGGCGGGCCTGGCCCTGTTCACCACGGCCCCCGGTCCCGTACCGGCCGTCACCGCGATGGCCCACAGCCCGCTGTCCGCCGTACGCCCGGGCCGTCAGAGTTCCCCGACCGCGCTACCCGCCGGGACACCGGACCTGTCCACGGCCACCATTCCGTCCCAGCGCCGCCCGGCCGACGGCCGCGCCGGGACTCCCGGACCCCGGGCCGGCGTTCGGCCCGCGAGGCCTGGGCGGCCGGTCGCCGCGCGGGCCGCCGTCGACTTCGACGCGTCCGGACTCCCGACCGCCGTACCGGCCGACGCGTCGACCGCCGTACCGGTCGAGGCGCTGCGCCTCCCCGTTGCCGGGCGGTTCGCCGCCAGGTCACGGCAGGCCCGGCGCCGTACGGTCCTCATGGTCGCCGCCGTCGCGGCCACCCTCTCCCTCGGTGTCGGCGCCCCGCTCGCCTACGCCTACGGGGAGTCCCCCGGCCATCACTTCGGTGCGCTCACCCACTACCTGGAGGACGACGACCGATGAGGTCAGACCCGGGCCAGTTGACCCGTACCGTTCGGCGGGCCGGGGCGATCGCCCTGCCCGCGCTCGCCGCCGCGCACGCCGCGCCGGTGATCTCCACCTTCGGACCGCTGCGCAACCGGGCCATGCCCCGCCTCGCCGGCCGCGGCCGCCCCGACCATGTCGCACTCACCTTCGACGACGGGCCCGACCACCTCTCCACCCCGCACTTCCTGCGACTGCTGGACGCCCGGGGCATCCGGGCGACCTTCTTCCTGCTGGGCTCGATGCTGGCCCGCTCGCCCGGCCTGGCCAAGGAGATGGCCGCCGCCGGGCACGAGATCGGCATCCACGGCTGGCACCACCGCCCCCTGCTGCTGCGCGGCCCGCGCGCCACGTACGACGACCTCGCCCGGGCCCGCGACGCCGTCGCCGAGGTCACCGGCCGCCCGCCCACGCTGTTCCGGCCGCCGTACGGGGTGATGAACACCGCCGCCCACCTCACCTGCCGCCGCCTCGGGCTGACCCCGACGCTGTGGACGGCCTGGGGCGAGGACTGGCGCGGACGGGCCACCCCGGACTCCGTCCACCGCACCGTCACCCGCGATCTGTCCGGCGGCGGCACCATCCTGCTCCACGACTCCGACTGCACCTCGGCCCCGGACTCCTGGCGCACCACCCTCGCCGCCCTGCCCCGCGTCCTCGACACCTGCGAGACGCACGGCTGGCGCGTCGGGCCCCTGCGCGAGCACGGAGTCCCGGGCCCCTGACACGTCAGGGTCCGTGAGGTCAGACGAGGTGGGCGAAGACCACCAGGTTCTCGGTGTAGTCCTTCGCCGAATGGTCGTAGTCGCCGGCGCAGGTGATCAGCCGGACCTCGGCGTCGCGGGTGTCGGCGTACACGCGCTTGTCGGGGAAGTCGTCCTTCGCGAACGTGTCGGCGTCGTCGACCACGAACGTGGCCTTGCGCCCGTCGGCCCTCTTCACGGTGAACCGGTCGCCCATCTGCAACTCCCTGAGGTCGGCGAAGACGGCCGGAGAGGTCGTCGTGTCGACATGACCGGCGATGATCGCGGCACCCGCTTCACCGGGGGACACGCCCTTGGCGTACCAGCCGACCAGGTTGGTGTCGTCGGCCTCCGGAGGCTGGAGCTTGCCCGATTCGTCGACGGACAGTTCGGTGAACGGGGCGTCCACGTCGATCTTCGGGATGAGCAGCCGCGTCGGCTCGGACCGCGGCAGATGCTTGCCCGGCGGCCGGGCCGAGGACGACGGTGCGAGCGCCGCCGCGCCGTGCGGCTTGCCGGAGGCGGAGGAGGGGTCGGCGGGCCGGCCGTGGCCGCCGAACAGGCTCAGCGCCAGGACCAGGATTCCGGCGCACCACACGTACAACGGCACGCCGGACCGCGCGCCCTGGAGCGGCGTCACGGACTGGGGCTCGACAGGGGAGGACAACCGGGATGCCATCGGGCACCACCTCACTGGAACACGTACGGGACAACTCACTGGATTACGGCGGCGGAGCCGGCGCGGCACGGGGGCAACCAGCCGGGCCGCCACGCTGTGCGCAGGAGGCGGCCCGGGCTGCTATGTCGTCAGGCATGGATCAGGACAGGCCGTGCGCCGCACGCTTGCGGCGCACCACGTAGACGCCCGCACCGGCGAGAGCCAGGGCCGCCAGCCCACCGGCCGTCGTACCCGGCGTGGCGAGCGCACCGCCACCCGTGTGCATGCCGCCGCGGGGCTTGTCGCGCCCCGAGTCCGAGTCGTCCTTGCCGCCACCGGAGTCCGAGTCGCCCTTGCCACGGCCGGAACCCGAGTCGTCGTTGCCCTTGTCGCCCTTGTCCTTGTAGGTCTCCGGGTCGAACTTCTCGTCGTCCTTGTTCCAGTCGTCGCCGCTGCTGCGCACGGCGCTGAGGGCACCGCCGCCGGTGTGCATGCCGCCGCGGGGCCCGCCGCGCTCGGAGCCGGAGTCGTCGCCCTTGCCGTGGTCGGAGCCGCCCTTCTTGCCGTGGTCGGAGCCGGAGTCGTCACCCTTGCCACCACCGGAGTCCGAGTCGCCCTTGCCGCGGCCGGAGCCGGAGTCGTTGCCGCTCGAGTCTTCACCACGCACGGCGGTAAGAGCTCCGCCACCCGCGTGCACACCCCCGTTCGGCTTGCCGTGCTTGCTCTCCTTGTCTTGCTCCTTGCTGTAGGAAGAGTCGTCGTGGCCCCCGTCACCCGCCGTGGCGGCGAGGGCGCCTGGTGCACCGATCGCGAGGGCGGCCGTGGCCGTCGCGGCGGCGAGGAGCATGCGGGCAGATCGCATCTTCGGAGTCCTTCCGTCGCAGCCAGGCAGCTGACACCGCGTCAGCTCGTGAGAACCCGACCCCGACGTGATCCACCGTCAATCCGCCGGGCTCCGCGCACCACTCGAGCCGCTCACCTGGCGCACCCCGAGGTCACGCCCACTCAGGCCCTTTCGGCCGGCCGATGACCCGTCAGACTCCACTGACCTGCTGTTTCGTCAGAGGTGAGCGGCCGTGCCCCCGCCCGTACCGCGCCTCGGGTACTACCCGATCGGCGGCAACACGACTGCGCGTCCCGCACCTTCGGTCCGCGGCGGTCCTGGCGCGTCCTTGCCCCGACACACCGCACCACGCCGGTCACACTGACCTCACACTCCCTCACCCCCGCGAGGTCCCCATGGCGTACGGCCTGGCCCGCCGCGAACTGCGGCCGAGAGTTCCGCTGCGGCACGGGGAGGGCGACAAGTACCACCTGACCAGCGTCGAGGGGCTCGCCGCGCTCTCCCTGGACGCGCTGAGCTCGGTGGCGTACGGCCCCGAGGCGATCGTGCTCGTACTGATCGCCGCCGGAACGGGCGCGCTGTCCGCCACGTTCCCGGTGACGCTCGTCATCGCCGGACTGCTGGCGGTGCTCGTCGTGTCGTACGGACAGGTGATCGCCGTGCATCCGGACGGCGGCGGCGCGTACGCGGTGGGGAAGAAGGACCTCGGACCGACCGTCAGCCTGCTCGCGGCGGCCAGCCTGGTCGTGGACTACGTGCTGACCGTGACGGTCAGTCTGGCGGCGGGCGCGGCCAGCCTCGCCTCCGCGTTCCCGGTGCTCGGCTCGCACCTGCTCGCGGTCTGCCTGATCGGGCTCGCCCTGCTCACGGCCGTGAACCTGCGCGGTGTGGCCGAGAGCGCGCGGGTGCTGATGCTGCCCACCGCGCTGTTCATCGTGAGCATCCTCGGCATCGTCGTGCTCAGTCTGGTGCGAGGTCATCCCGTGGCGGTCGTCGGCACCGACCAGCCCGTGCACGCCACCGAGGCGTTGAGCGTCCTGCTGCTCCTCAAGGCGTTCTCCTCCGGCTGCTCCGCGCTCACCGGAGTCGAGGCCATCGCCAACGGAGTGCCCTCCTTCCGCGAGCCACGCGTCAAACGCGCCCAGCACACGGAGCTGATGCTCGGCGCACTCCTCGGTCTGATGCTCATCGGTATGGCCCTGCTGATCCGCCGGGACCATGTCGCCCCGCGCGGCGGCGTGACCGTACTCGCGCAGCTGACGGCGGGCGCCTACGGGACGGGATGGCCGTACTACGCGACCAATCTCATCGTCACCCTGGCCCTCGCCTTCGCCGCGAACACCAGCTTCGGCGGTCTGCCCGTCCTGATGAGCCTGCTCGCCAAGGACCACCGGCTGCCGCACCTCTTCGGGCTGCGCACGGAACGGCCGGTGTACCGCTGGGGCGTGGTGACCCTCGCCCTGCTCGCGGCCGTTCTCCTGATCGCCGTGAACGCCGACACCCACCGCATGATCCCGCTCTTCGCGATCGGCGTGTTCATCGGCTTCACGATCAGTCAGATCGGTCTCGTGCGGCACTGGGCGGTGCGACGTCCGCACGGCTGGCTGCGACGCGCGGTCCTCAACGGGGTCGGCGCGGTACTGACCGCCGTGGCGGGCGTCGTCCTGCTCACCACCAAGTTCCTGGCAGGAGCCTGGGTGGTGGTCGTCGCCATCCCGCTGCTGATGCTGCTGTTCGACCGCATCCAGCGCTACTACACGACCGTCGGCCGGGAACTCGGACTCGGCGAGGTCCCGCCGCCCGTGCGCGTCGGCGACTCCCTCGTCATCGTGCCGGTCGGCGAGGTCAGCAGACTCACCCAGCACGCGCTGTCCGCCGCCCGCGCCCTCGGCCACGAGGTGGTCGCCGTCGCCGTGCACTCCGACCCGGCCAAAGTCCGTGCGCTCAGGGAGAGTTGGGACCGCTGGAACCCGGGCGTACGTCTGGACGTCGTCGACAGCCCGCAGCGCTCGCTCGTGGAACCGATCGTCGAGTACGTCCAGAGGGCGGAGGAGGGAGGACGGCAGATCGCCGTCCTCATCCCCGAGGTGGAGCCCCTCCACCGCCGCTATCAGATCCTCCAGAACCAGCGCGGTCTGCTCCTCGCCGCCGCGCTGCGGGCCCGCACGGACGTGGTCGTCTGCGTGGTGCCCTACCGGCTCAGCCTCTGAACCGGCCGCCGGGAGGCGTCTGATCAGCCGATCAGCAGGTTCAGGCACGCGACGACGGCGGCGGCGCCGGTCACCCGCAGGGCGCCGACGTGCTGGGGGTGCCAGCGGCGCCAGGAGTTCTCGCGCTCGCGGGCGGTGGCCGCGGTGCGGTCGGCCGAGGGGGCGGAGAACTGCGGGTCGATGGTGAGGGCGGTGACGCCCAGGGGCGCGGCGAGGGCGCGCAGTGCGGATTCGGAGAGCCGGATGAAGGCCTGGTCCGTGCCGAGTGTGGCGGTGAGCTCGGCCGCCGAGGTGAAGCCGACGGCCGTACGGCCGCCCAGCGGGGTGCGGAAGAACCGGGCCGTGCAGCCCGTGGGCCCCGACCGGACGGGAACGAAGAGAAGTCCGGCCGGGAAGCGTTCGGAAGGCTCCGGGTCCTCGGAATACTCGACTGGAGACATGGTGTGGCTCCTCGCGGAAGAGATGGGCGCCGGCCGGTTCGGCCGTGCGCCTCTGTGAGGCTATGCCCGCCGGGCCGGGAACGGGGCCGCTCGCTGACGGAGGCTTGACGCGCCGGCCCGGACCCGTAACGCGCCCCTGACTTGGGCGGCTCGGTCGCTCAGGACCTCTTCTCGGTCAGCTCCCGTGCGTCGAGCGGCAGCCGCAGCCGGATGCGGCGGTGCACCGAGGCGAGCTCGCGGGACAGGGGCGAGGGCGGCAGGGCCAGCACGGGGCATGCGGCGTGCGCGAGGCAGTACCGGGTGACGGACGGGAACAGCCACCGGTTCAGCCTTCCTCGGCACCCCGGGCCGACCACCAGCAGGTCGTCGGCCCGGTCGGCGGTCTCGACCAGCGCCCGCCCCGGTGTGCCGCGTACGACAAGACCCTGGTACGGGATCCCGGGCCCCGCGTCGCCGAAGGCGGTGTCCAGCGCGGCGAGCAGCCGCCGGCCCGCGTCCAGCCGGAGCGTGGCCGTCGGCAGTGGACTCAGCGCACTGCGGTGGGCGAAGTCACCACCGGGCGGCTCCCAGGCGATCACGACCAGCAGCTCGGCTCCCCCGCGCCGGGCCTCCGCGGCGGCCCGGCGCAGGGCCGCCAGGCTCCCCGGCGAACCGCTGACTCCCGCCACCACACGCGGTCCCCGCTCTTCCTCGCTCATCGCTCGCGCACTCCTCGATGTCGGTCCACACACATACCCATCGGCCATCGAAGGGCCGGAGGACGGCGGCGGACCGCCGCGTTGGCGTGGGCCTGACGGCGAGGACGTGATTTATGACGCTCTCCTGACACCGCGGGGCCGGGCGCGGGCGCACGCTCGAACCGGGCTCTGACGTCGGTCTTACCCCTTGCTGGCACACTGGCCGTCCGTTCCGGGAAATCCGGGGAAGGAGTACCGCATGTCGATGGTCGGCAACCTGCGCAAAGTCGCCCGTCTGGCACGCGGCGGACGCCGGGTGGACCTGAGCCACCCCGCCCGCTCCCCGCTCGGCTCCGCTGTCGTCAACTGCGTCATCTACCGCGACGGCGTCCGCCAGGAGGCCGCGCCCAGCGTCGAGGAGTCCGTCGCCCGGGTCCGCAAACGCGGCGGCCACGGCTTCGTCTGGCTGGGGCTGCACGAGCCGACCGAGCCGGAGTTCGCCCGGGTCGCCGAACTGTTCGGCCTGCACCCGCTCGCCGTCGAGGACGCGGTCCACGCCCACCAGCGCCCCAAGGTCGAGCAGTACGGCGACGTCCTGTTCGCCATCTTCAAGACGGTCTCCTACGTCGAACACGCCGAGCTGACCGCCACCAGCGAGGTCGTGAACACCGGCGAGATCATGGTCTTCGCGGGCCCCGACTTCGTGGTGACCGTGCGGCACGGACGGCACGGCTCCCTCGGCCCCCTGCGCGAGGATCTGGAAGCCGAGCCGGAGCAGCTGGCCAAGGGGCCGGCCGTGGTGCTGCACGCCATCGCCGACCACGTCGTGGACGACTACCTGACCGTCACGGACGCCGTCCAGAACGACATCGACCAGGTGGAGACGTCCGTCTTCTCACCTCGCGGTGCCCGGGGCGCCGACGCCGGCCGCATGTACCAGCTCAAGCGCGAACTCCTCGAACTCAAACGCGCGGTGGTCCCCCTCGGCCGCCCTCTCCACATCCTGGCGACCGAGCCGATGCGTTTCATCGCCCCCGAGATACAGGCGTACTTCCGTGACGTCGCCGACCACCTGTCCCGGGTCACCGAACAGATCACCGCCTTCGACGGTCTCCTCGACTCCATCCTCCAGGCCCACCTCGCCCAGGTCTCCGTCGCCCAGAACGAGGACATGCGCAAGATCACGGCCTGGGCCGCGATCATCGCCGTACCGACGATGGTGTGCGGCGTCTACGGCATGAACTTCGACCACATGCCCGAACTCCACTGGCGCTTCGGCTACCCCTTGGCCCTCACGGTGATCGCCGTGTCGTGCTTCGTCATCCACCGGGGGTTCAAGCGCAACGGCTGGCTGTGAGCTGGAGCCGGGTGCGGTGCGCGGCCATGAGCGTCTCAGCTTGTGGAATCTGATCGCCGCGTGTTCACGCGGCGACCGACATGGCCGTCAGCCCCGCCCGCATCCCGGAAAGCGGGAAATCAGGGCCAGACGAGGCAGTACGGCTGATGCCCCGCCTCGTGCAGACGGTGGCTGAAATCCTGCCATTCGTGGAGGAGCTGGTACACGTTGAAGGCGTCCCGCGGGCCCCCGCGGTCCGGGACCGTCGACCAGATGAAGGCCGCCGCGCCGACCGCCTCCTCGCCGATGCCCCGCAGGGGGTCGACGACGGTCATGGGGAGCTTCACGACGGCGTAGTCGGGGTGGAGGACGACCAGCTCCAGGGGCGGGACCTTGTGGAGAGGGACGCCCTCGATGCCGGTGAGGACCATCGCGGCCATGGTCTCCGGCTTGATCTTGGTGAACATGCCGTTCATGCCGAGCTCGTCGCCGCCGAGTTCCTCGGGGCGCATCGAGATCGGCACGCGGGCCGCCGTCGCGCCGTCCGGCGCGCCGAAGTATTTGTAGGTCACCCCCACCCGGCCACCATTCCCGCTTCCTGCCCTGAGCCGGTCTGCCCCGCGGTCCGTGTAGTCCATACCGTCCATACGGCCCGACGAGTCGATCCGCTCAGGATCGTTCTGTGTTCCTTGCGACCCGGGTGCTCCGGGTGATCCGGGAGAGCCCGGCGACCCCTGCGTCTGTCGTGCCTCGGCCGCTTCCTCCGCCTCGCGCCGGCGCCTTCCCCGCCGGGCACGCCGAGGACCGAGGTCATCGGTCCCCTCGCCCAGTCCGCCACCGCGATGCATATCTCCACCCGACTGCTTTTCTAAGGCGCGCGACCCCCGCCACGCAACCCGATCATCGTGACAGTGACCTCCCCCACGGCCGCACGCCGAAACGTACGCTGAAACACCTGTCCGCAGGATCTTCGCAGCCTCTGACACCATGGCTCGTGTGAGCTATCCGTACGAAGCCCCAGTTTCGCAGACTCTTTTCGACCGTGCGGCTGCCGTCACGCCCGGCGGCGTGAACTCTCCGGTGCGCGCGTTCCGTGCCGTGGGCGGTACGCCCCGCTTCATGGTGTCCGGAAACGGTCCATACCTGACCGATGCCGACGGGAGGGAATACGTCGACCTCGTGTGCTCGTGGGGGCCGATGATCCTCGGTCACGCGCATCCCGACGTCATCGGCGCCGTCCAGGAGGCCGTCGCGCGCGGCACCTCCTTCGGCACTCCCGGTGAGGGCGAGGTCGCGCTCGCCGAGGAGATCGTCGCCCGCGTCGAGCCCGTCGAGCAGGTCCGGCTCGTCTCCAGCGGGACCGAGGCGACCATGTCCGCCATCCGGCTCGCCCGCGGGTTCACCCGGCGGTCGAAGGTGATCAAGTTCGCCGGGTGCTATCACGGGCATGTCGACTCGCTGCTGGCGTCGGCGGGGAGCGGGGTGGCGACCTTCGCGCTGCCCGACACCCCCGGTGTCACCGGCGCCCAGGCCGCCGACACGATCGTCCTGCCCTACAACGACCTCGAAGCCGTGAACGAGGCCTTCCACGCGCACCCCGGTGAGATCGCCTGTGTGATCACCGAGGCCTCGCCGGGCAACATGGGCGTCGTACCGCCCCGGCCCGGGTTCAACCAGGGACTCAAGGACGCCTGCGCGCGCAACGGCGCCCTGTTCATCTCCGACGAGGTCATGACCGGATTCCGGACCAGTAAGGCCGGTTGGTACGGGATCGACGGGGTACGTCCCGATCTCATGACCTTCGGCAAGGTCATGGGCGGAGGATTCCCCGCCGCCGCCTTCGGTGGCCGCAAGGACGTCATGGAGCACCTGGCTCCCGCGGGGCCCGTCTACCAGGCCGGCACGCTCTCCGGTAACCCCGTCGCGACCGCCGCCGGGCTCGCCCAGCTGCGGCTGCTCGACGACGCCGCGTACGACAAGGTCGACGCCGTCTCCGAGCAGATCCGCGCTCTGGTCACGGAGGCGCTGAGCAAGGAGGGCGTGGCGCACCGGCTGCAGACCGCCTCCAACATGTTCTCGGTCTTCTTCACCGGGCGTGAGGTGCGCGACTACGAGGGCGCGAAGGCGCAGGAGTCCTTCCGGTTCAGCGCGTTCTTCCACTCGATGCTGGCGAGGGGCGTCTATCTGCCCCCGTCGTCCTTCGAGTCGTGGTTCGTGTCCACGGCCCACGACGAGCGGGCCATTCAGCGGATCGCCGACGCCCTTCCGGCGGCGGCTCGGGCAGCGGCGGAGGCCACGGCATGAGCCAGGATCAGACGCAGGATCAGACGCGGGGCCGGGATCAGGACATCACCGTCGTGCATCTCATGCGGCACGGCGAGGTCGCCAACCCGGACGGGGTGCTGTACGGGCGGCTGCCCGGCTACCACCTGTCGGAGCTCGGGCGGCAGATGGCCGAGCGGGTCGCCGAGCACCTGGCCCCGCGGGACGTCACGTATGTCGTCGCCTCGCCGCTGGAGCGGGCGCAGGAGACCGCGACGCCCATCGCGAAGGCGCACGGTCTCGACCTCGACACCGACGGGCGGTTGATCGAGGCCGAGAACGTCTTCCAGGGGAAGACCTTCGGCGTGGGGGACGGGGCGCTGCGGCGGCCCGAGAACTGGAAGCACCTCGTCAACCCGTTCAAGCCGTCCTGGGGCGAGCCGTACGTCGATCAGGTCGTACGGATGATGGGGGCGCTGGACGCCGCCAAGGACGCGGCCCGTGGGCATGAAGCGGTGCTGGTCAGCCACCAGTTGCCGATCTGGATCGTGCGGTCCTTCGTGGAGAAGCGGCGGTTGTGGCACGACCCGCGCAAGCGGCAGTGCACGCTGGCGTCCCTGACGTCCTTCACCTACCGGGGCGACAAGATCGTGTCCGTGGGGTACAGCGAGCCCGCCCGGGATCTCGTTCCCGCCCATCTCCTCGCGGGCGCCAAGCCGGTGAAGGGGAAGGGCAAGGCGTTCGGGGCGTAGAGCGCCCATTCCCGTACATGTTGGCGCAAAGTGTTCGTATGCGTCGCTACCCGAACTGTTCTTCGTAAAATACGATCAATGTTGCGCGTTCGAAGGAACCTATCCGCTTGTCGTGCCCTCTCATTGTGTGTCAGCTGGGAGCCAGCTGAGAGGGCACGATGAGATGGGGACCGAATGCGGGACATCAGCCGCAGGGGAATGATCGGCCTCGGGGCGGGTGCCGCGGCGGCGATGGGACTCGCGGCGTGCGGCACCGACCAACAGGACGGTCATGGCGGGGGCGGTGGTTCCCGGTCGGGCAAGCCCGGTCCGTCCGGCAAGCCCAGCGCCTCCGCACACCCCGCCCGCCTGATAGGCGACGGCTCCACCTCCTTCACGGGCAAGCAGCCGAACCAGCCCGCGAAGCCGGTTCCGCTGGAGCCCGGCCAGACCCCTCCGCAGTTCGTGGTCTTCTCCTGGGACGGCGCGGGTGAGGTCGGGACCGGACTCTTCTCCCGCTTCCTCCGGCTCGCCCGCGAGCACGAGGCGCACATGACGTTCTTCCTCTCCGGGCTGTACCTCCTGCCCGAGTCGAAGAAGCGCAAGTACCTGCCGCCGAACAACCCCCGGGGCGCCTCCGACATCGGCTACCTCGCCGACGACCACGTCAAGTCGACGCTCGGGCTCGTCCGGCAGGCCTGGCTCGACGGCCACGAGATAGGCACGCACTTCAACGGCCACTTCTGCTCCGGCCACGGCACCGTCGGCAACTGGACGCCGGCGCAGTGGCGCAGCGAGATCGACCAGGCCAAGTCCTTCGTCAAGGAGTGGCGGACCAACACGGGCTGGACCGATCTGCCCCCGCTGCCCTTCGACTACGAGAAGGAACTCGTCGGCGCGCGCACCCCCTGTCTGCTCGGCCAGGACAACCTGCTGCCCACCGCCAAGGAGCTCGGCTGGCGCTACGACGCCTCCTCGCCCGGCGGCCGCCAGGTCTGGCCGCAGAAGCGGCACGGACTGTGGGACCTGCCCCTCCAGGCGATCCCCTTCCCGGGGCGCAGCTTCGAAGTGCTGTCCATGGACTACAACATGCTGGCCAACCAGTCGATCAACTCGACGAAGGCGCCCGCGCACAACTACCCGGCGTGGCGGCAGCAGGCGGGCGAGGCGTACGTCGCCGGATTCCGACGGGCCTACGAGAGCAACCGGGCGCCGTTCTTCATCGGCAACCACTTCGAGCACTGGAACGGCGGCATCTACATGGACGCCGTCGAGTACGCCTTCAAGCACATCGCCCGGGAGAAGGAGAAGGGCGAGGACGTCCGCCTCGTCTCCTTCCGGCAGTACGTGGACTGGATGGACGTACAGAAGCCCGAGGTCCTGGCCAAGCTGCGGACGTTGGACGTGGGACAGCGGCCCGCGGGTGGCTGGAAGACGTTCCTCGGCGACACCGGCAAGGGGACTGGTACCAGTTCGGGCACCGGCACCGGCACCGGGACGGCCACTTCCAAGGGGTCCGGGAACGCCGCCTGAAATGGTGTTTTCCGCCCGCAAGGGGGGTGCGGAAGATCCTCGAAACGGGCATGCGAAACTTTTCACATGAGTGCCGCCTGCCGCGCCGAACAGCGCTCGAACCGCACCCGTAGCCGCGCCGCCCTGCTCACCACCGGGGCCGCCGTCGCCGCGCTTGTCCTGTCCGCGTGCGGTTCGGGAGGGACGTCCGGGGGCTCGGGCGACAGCAACTTCGTGGCGGGCAAGGACGGCATCTCGACCGTCGCCAAGGGTTCCCGGGTCGAGGCCCCCGACCTCTCCGGCCCGACCGTGGACGGCAAGCAGCTCGACGTCAAGGACTACAAGGGCAAGGTCGTCGTCCTGAACGTGTGGGGCTCCTGGTGCCCGCCGTGCCGCGCCGAGGCGCCGAACTTCGTCAAGGTCGCCAAGGACACCGCGGCGAAGGGCGTGCAGTTCGTCGGCATCAACACCCGTGACGCCAACGTCAGTCTTGCCCAGGCGTTCGAGAAGCAGCACGACGTCACCTTCCCCAGCCTCTACGACCCCACGGGCAAGCTGCTGCTCCGCTTCAAGAAGGGCACGCTGAACCTGCAGACGATCCCCTCCACGATCGTCATCGACCGGGACGGGAAGATCGCGGCCCGTACGCTGCAGGCCCTCAGCGAGGACAAGCTCCGCGAGATGCTCGACCCCGTTGTCGCGGAGAAGTGACCGACGTGTCCCTTCTCGCCGCGTCCACGAACCTCGCCGCGTCGTCGTCCGACACCGTCGTCAGCGGTGCCCTGGTGCTCGCCCTGCCGATCGCTGTCCTCGGCGGGCTCGTCTCCTTCTTCTCGCCGTGCGTGCTGCCGCTCGTCCCCGGCTATCTGTCGTACGTGACCGGTGTCACCGGCACGGATCTGGCGGAGGCCAGGCGGGGGCGGATGGTCGCGGGCGCCAGCCTGTTCGTGGTGGGGTTCACCGCCGTGTTCGTCTCCGGCGGGGCACTGTTCGGCTACTTCGGATCGACCCTCCAGGAGTACCAGAGCACGCTCAGCAAGATCCTCGGCGTGCTGATGATCGCGATGGGCGTGTTCTTCATGGGGATGATGCCCTGGCTCACGCAGCGCGAGTTCCGCTTCCACAAGCGGCCGGTGACCGGCCTGCTGGGCGCTCCGATACTCGGTGCGCTCTTCGGCATCGGCTGGACGCCCTGCCTGGGACCGACGCTCTCCTCCATCAATTTTCTTTCCATGAACCAGGCGAGTGCGGGCCGCGGCGCCATACTGACCGTCGCGTACTGCGTCGGTCTGGGGGTGCCCTTCGTCCTCGCCGCCGTCGCCTTCCGCAAGGCGCTCGGTGCCTTCGCCTGGGTCAAGCGGCACTACGCATGGGTGATGCGGATCGGCGGCGGCATGATGATCGTGACCGGCCTGCTCCTGCTCACCGGCGCCTGGGACAGCATCGTGCAGCAGATGCAGACCTGGTCCAACGGCTTCACGGTAGGGATCTGATCGATGAGCACGACCGACACCGACACCGGCACGGGCAGGACGAAGGACCCGGCGGCCGCCAAGCGGCACATCGGGGTGAGCGCCGACGGCGAACTCGGCGAAGCCGGATCCCAGCTGTCCACCGCGCCGGTCGACACGGCCGTGCCCGGCTCCTTCGGCGGGTCCCGCGCCCCCGGCGCCCTGGGCTGGCTGACCTGGACCGGCCGTGAGGTCGTCGGCTGGGCCCGCTGGTTCTGGCGGCAGCTGACGTCGATGCGGGTCGCCCTGATCCTGCTCTTCCTGCTGTCGCTCGGGGCGATCCCCGGCTCGCTGATCCCGCAGTCCGGGACCGACGCCCAGAAGGTGGCGGACTTCAAGGACGCGCACAGCATCCTCGGGCCGGTCTACGACAAGCTCGGCCTGTTCCACGTCTACAGCTCGGTGTGGTTCTCCGCGATCTACATCCTGCTGTTCGTCTCGCTCATCGGCTGCATCATCCCGCGCACCTGGCAGTTCGTCGGGCAGCTGCGCGGCCGTCCGCCGGGCGCCCCCAAGCGGCTGAACCGGCTGCCCGCGTACGCGACCTGGCGCACCGGGGCCGAGCCCGAGCAGGTCCGTGAGGCCGCCCTCAAGATCCTCAAGCAGCGGCGGTTCAGGGCGCACATCGAGAAGGACGCCGTCGCCGCCGAGAAGGGCTACCTCCGCGAGACCGGCAACCTGCTCTTCCACATCGCGCTGATCGTGATGCTGGTCGCCTTCGCCTGGGGCCAGCTCTTCAAGTCCGAGGGCAACAAGCTGATCGTCGAGGGCGACGGGTTCTCCAACACGATCTCGCAGTACGACGACTTCAAGTCCGGCAACCTCTTCAGCACCGACGACCTCACGCCGTTCAGCTTCAACCTCAAGAAGTTCACCGGCACCTACGAGCGGACCGGCCCCAACAAGGGCACCCCTCGCACGTACCAGGCGGACATCACCTACAGCATCGGCGCGTACGGCAAGGAGAAGAAGACCACCGTCAAGGTCAACGAGCCGCTGGAGATCGGCGACTCGAAGGTCTATCTCACCGCGCACGGCTACGCGCCCGTCGTCACCGTCCGGGACGGCAAGGGCAACGTCGTCTACCACGACGCCGTGCCGATGCTGCCGCTCGACTCGAACGTCACCTCCAAGGGCGCGATCAAGGTGATGGACGGCTACAAGAACGCGCAGGGGGCGACCGAACAGCTCGGTTTCATCGGCATCTTCGTGCCGACCTTCGCGGGCGCGGGCAAGGGCGACATGTTCTCCCAGTTCCCCGCGCTCGACTTCCCCGTGCTCGCGCTGACCGGGTACCACGGCAGTCTCGGCGTGGACGCGGGCATCCCGCAGAACGTGTACCAGCTCGACACCTCGAAGATGAAGCAGTTCAAGGACGCCAAGGGCAACATCGTCACGGCGCGCCTGCTGCCCGGCGAGACGATGAAACTGCCGAACGGCGCCGGCTCCATCACCTTCGACAAGGGCATCAAGGAATGGGCGAACTTCCAGGTCACCCAGCAGCCCGGCAGTGACTGGGCGCTGGTCGGTGCCTTCACCGCGATCTTCGGTCTCGCCGGTTCGCTCTTCATCCAGCGCCGCCGCGTGTGGGTGCGGGCGACCACCGGGACAGACGGCGTCACCGTCGTCGAGATGGCGGGCCTCGGCCGCAGCGAGTCCGCGAAGCTCCCCGAAGAACTGGGGGACCTGGCCGCACTCGTCCACGAACAGGCGCCCACCAAGCCCGACACAGACGAAGCCGCAGTCGAAACCGACCCTGACGCCGAACCCTCCGTACCTGCCGCCGAAGGGGCTGAGAAGTGACTCTCGCCACCGCAACCGACCTGGGCGCCGTGACCGATCTGGCCACGGCCACCAACGAACACCTCGCCAACATCAGCAACACGCTGATCTACTCCTCGATGGCCGTCTACACCCTGGCCTTCTTCGCGTACATCGCCGAGTGGATCTTCGGCAGCCGCAGCAAGGTCGCCCGTACGGCCGCCGCGCTCACCACCACCGAGAAGGCGCAGGCCCCCGCGGTCACCGTGCAGTCGGCGGGCGGTACGGCCGTCCTGGAGCGGCCGAAGGTCGTCACCCGGTCGGCGGCGGGCGCCCGTGACGTGCCCGACGGGCCCGGCGCACACGGCGGTGACGAGCAGGGCGACCTCTACGGCCGGATCGCGGTGTCCCTCACCGTGCTGGCCTGGGCCGTCGAGGCGGCCGGTGTCGTCGCCCGCGCACTGTCGGTGCAGCGGGCGCCGTGGGGCAACATGTACGAGTTCAGCGTCACCTTCTCCACGGTCGCCGTCACCGTGTACCTGGTGATGCTCGCGCTGAAGAAGAACATCCGCTGGCTGGGCCTGCCCCTGGTCACCACGGTCCTCCTCGACCTCGGCCTCGCGGTCACCGTGCTCTACACCGCGAGCGACCAGCTGGTGCCCGCCCTTCACTCGTACTGGCTGTACATCCACGTCTCGACCGCGATCCTCTGCGGCGCCGTCTTCTACGTGGGCGCGGTCGGCACCCTGATGTACCTCTTCAAGGACTCGTACGAGAACAAGCTCGCCACCGGCGGTCAGCCGGGCCGTTTCGCCACCTCCGTCATGGAGCGGCTGCCCTCCTCGGCCTCCCTCGACAAGTTCTCCTACCGCGTCAACGCCGCCGTCTTCCCGCTGTGGACCTTCACGATCATCGCGGGCGCCATCTGGGCGGGCGACGCGTGGGGCCGCTACTGGGGCTGGGACCCGAAGGAGACGTGGGCGTTCATCACCTGGGTCGCCTACGCCTGCTACCTCCACGCCCGCGCCACGGCCGGCTGGAAGGGCCGCAAGGCCGCGTACATCGCCCTGATCGCCTTCGCCTGCTTCCTCTTCAACTACTACGGAGTCAACATCTTCGTCTCCGGCAAGCACTCCTACGCGGGCGTCTAGCCAGCGGAACGGCCCGCCTCGGGCCACGCTGGTGTCATGACCGGAGTGACCCGAGGCTTCGAAGAGGGCGTCCCCGAGACGCGGGAGGACGGTACCCGCGTCCTGCACTACCTGCTGCGTTTTCCCCAGCCTGTGGAGAACGTCTGGAAGGCGGTGGCCACCCCCGAGGGCCTGCGGGCGTGGCTGGCCGAGGCCGAGGTCTTCGAGCCGCGACTCGGCGGCGAGGTCACGCTGCGCGGGATCGGCAGCGGCCGGATCACGGCGTGGGACGTCGAGCGGATCGCCGAGTACACGGTCGAGGGCCGGGGCCGCATCCGCTTCCACCTGGAACCGACCCGCCCGTCAGGCACGACGGTCCGCTTCACCCACGAGAGCACCGAGGGCGAGGACCCGGGCTGGCGCCGACGCTTTGAGCAACTGATCAGCGCCCCGTAGGGGCGCGGGGAACTGCGCGACCAGCCACATACGGCCCGCACATACGAACCACCGATCCCCCAACGGCGCCCCCGTCAAGCCGGCGGCAGACACGCCGTAGCGGGGGGCTTCCCCTCAGGCCACGCGATCTTCACAAAGCGAGCCCGCGACTCGGGCGTCAGCTGCACGATCGGCACCGCCTTGTCGTACGGATTGCCGTGGGCGTCCAGACAGATCCACCCGCTCGCCCCGTTCACCCGCAGCTCCTTGCCCTTGACCTGCGGCCACTGGAGCCCGACGTCCGCGAGGGCCGGGATCCTCCCCGTCGGCGACGCCCCGCGGATGCCGCGCACGGCGAGCCGCATGGCGTCGTACGCGATGATCAGCTGGCCGTCGTCCAGGGCGATCGGCCCGAGGGGCCCGACCGGCTCCTTCCCGGCACTCCCCAGAAGCGACTGCAGCACCTTCGCGTCGGCCGCGCTGCCGCCCGTCTTCGCGGTGTCCTTCAGCCAGGCGTCCGGGTGGGCCAGGGACGTGTAGCGGACGGTCAGCAGCGGGTCCTTGAGGGCGGCCGGGTCGAGGTCCTTGTCCCCGGCGAGGTAGGAGCCCTCGTCGCCGGTGAGCACGGTGAACCGGCGGTCGTGGCAGCCGCGCTGGCCCAGCATGTTGATGAACTGCCGCAGCTGCGTGTGCCGCCCCGCGAAGAGGATGGTGTTCGTGGTGGTCGGCGTGTTGCAGAGGATGTTGGTGATCTGCATGAAGACGTTGGAGGTGCTGCCCTCCTTGCTGCGGTCGGCGGGCGGCGTGAACGGCTGGGCCTCGTAGCGCGAGCCCGTGAGCATCTTCTCGAAGGAGGCCTGGAGCGTGCGCGTGTACGGGTCGCCGGTGCGGTCGTAGACGAGGAAGGCGTTGGCGGCGGAGACCTTGGCGAAGGAGGCGAGGGCGCGGGCCTCGTCGGTGTTGGTGGGGGAGACCGGCGCGAGCCCGGGGAACGGGTCCTTGCCGTTCTGCCCGTTGGCCAGGTCGTCGGCGGTGATCGAACTCCCTATCACCGGGATGCCCCGGCTGGTCAGCTCCTTGACGGCCTTCTTGTTGTTGTCGGTGCTCAGGCCGACCCCGGTCACCGCGCGCAGCCGGTCGGAGCCGCCCGTCATGCCCGCCAGCTGGTCGACCGTGTGCTGCCAGTACGTGCCGGTGGAGCCGGGGTTGGCCAGCACCAGGCGGATCTTCGGCTTCAGGCCGGTGGTGTCGTGGTTGGCCTGGTACTGGGCCAGATAGGCGCCCTGCAGCTCGTGCAGCACATCGGCCAGGTTGTCGGCGTCGGTGGCG
Organism: Streptomyces olivochromogenes; assembly: GCF_001514115.1. Classification (GTDB taxonomy): domain Bacteria; phylum Actinomycetota; class Actinomycetes; order Streptomycetales; family Streptomycetaceae; genus Streptomyces; species Streptomyces olivochromogenes. The sequence goes on along the minus strand of NZ_KQ948454.1, from coordinate 518,581 downwards.
GTGAAGGGTTCCAGGAGCGCGACGGTGACGTAACTGCCGGGCGCCAGACGGGCGTTCTCGCGGTGGATGGCCCGTACGGTGTCGGCGAACTGCGCACGCCCGAAGGCGTACGTCGTCCACGAGACGCCCACGCACTCGTCGCTGCCCTTCGGCTGGACGACGCCGGGCGCGCAGGAGCGATTCTCCTTGGTGGCCGTCATACCGCCCCAGACGCCGAGGCCCGCGAGCACCGCCGCGAGGGTCAGCGCGACATACCTGCGGAATCGAATCTCCCAGACGTCCTCGCGCAGCCAGGTCCACAAGCGCGCCATCACAGGTCCCCGTTCGCGTTGTCGTCGTCGTCACCAGGGATGCGCAGGGGGTGGCCGGCGAGCGCGTCCGACGGCCACTCCCGCGAGGCCCGCCACAGCAGCGGGTTGCCCGCGGGCCGCAGGTTCGACAGCTGCTCCAGCTCGAAACGGAGCCGGTCGGACACCTTCGGGTCCGGCAGCACCAGCGGATCGGTGAGCTGCCAGACCGCGTGCAGCAGCCGTCGTACCCGTAAGTGCAGTACGGCGTCCACGCTGTCCGGGGGCTGCTGGGCGGCGTCGGTGCGGCCGAGCGCGACGGCCGCCCGGTCGTCGTGACCGCCGTGGCCGCCGAAGTCGCGGCCGTCCGGGTCGTGTGCGTGGTAGTAGGGCGCGGACGCGATGAAGACGAGCGAGGACAGCCAGGACCCGGTGTCGGTGCGCGGGAAGGTGTCGCGCAGGTGCGCCACCGCGAGGTCGGGCTTGCCGAGCGCGAGTTCGTGGTGCAGCCGATAGCGCGCGCTGTCCGGCTGGTCCCCGTCGCCGTAGTGGTCGATGAGGGTGCGGTGCACGGACCGCCAGCGTGCGTGGTCGGGGTCGTCGTGGTGCAGCCGCAGCAGGAGCAGCGCGCGCAGGAACGGATCGCCCACGAACTGCCCGGCGGCGCTCGTCCAGCCCTCCTCCGTGAGCCGTTCCTCCAGTGCGAGGACCCCCGACGCGCCGAAGTCGTCGGAGAGCTGGACCTCCGCGAGTACGCAGGCTGAGTCGCGGTCGTGGGCCGCGGCGAGCACGGTCAGCTCGTCGAGCCGGCCACCGGGCACGAGCCGGTCGAGCAGCTCCTGATAGGTGGGCCGGCCGTCGTTGTCCTCGTGGACGGCGACGTCGGAGGTGAGCAACTCGCCCAGGGACTTGGCTCCTTGGGGGAGGTTCTGGCGGGCGGACTCCGCGAGGAGGGTGACGCCGAGCGGGCTGCCGCCGGACAGCCGATGGGTGGCGTGCGGGAGTTGAGGGGGGACGGCGAGGCCCTGCGAGACGCCGCCCACGAGGTGCAGGGTGTCGTCCGGGGTCAGCGGCGGCAGCGCGACGAGCAGCGCCCGCGAGGACGGTGAGGTGCCCGGCTCCCAGCCGGTGTGCCGGGCGACCTCGGGGAGGGTGCGGCGGCTCGCGTTGCGCAGCGCTCCATGGGTGTATCCGCGCAGGGCGGCGAAGAAGACGACATGGTCGGCGATGCCGTCGGCGCGGTCGCGCAGCACCGGTTCCATCAGGCCGAGGCCCGCCCGTTCCTGCACGTTGTCGATCAGTACGACCGGGCGGCCCAGCCGGTGCGAGCGCTGCATGACCCCCGCGTACGCGTCGTCGAGGTCGGCCAGCAGGGCCCGTACGAGATAGCGCTCGGCGTGGGTGCGGGAGTCGCCGCCGGCCCGGAAGTGCGAGGAGAGCAGGATCAGGCCGAGCTTGGGATTGCCGCCCGCGTTCGGATAGTCGCGGTACCAGGTGGCGGCCCTGCGCAGCCGGCGGGGAGCGGGGCCGATCCCCTCGGCGAACGCCTCCAGGGTGGCTTCGATGATCGGCGCGATCACGGGACCCGTCCCGCTGAGCGAGGCGATGAGCTTGGAGACGACCTTGCTCACCCAGCGGCCCGCGAACCCCGAGAGCCATGAGCCGGTCTCGTTCAGCAGCAGGATCCGCTCCGCCTCCTGCCGGATGCGGGGCACGTCACGGTCGCTCCAGCCGCCCGCCGCGACGGCCAGCAGCCCGGACGTCAGGCGTGGAAAGCCGATCCTTCCGGCGCCGGTGACCGGCTCCGCGAGCTGCTCGGCGATGGTGGTGAGCGCCTGTCCCACCGGCGACCAGGACTCCGCGGGCCGCTCGGCGGGCGGCCCCGCGAACTGCCGTTCCTCGCCGTCGATCAGCGCGACCGGTGTGTGCCCGCGGTAGGCGTCGCGCAGCTCCCGCAGTACGGCGCTCTTGCCGAGGCCCCGTCCGCCCGCGAACACCACGAAGGGCAGTTCCTTCGGGTGTTCGTACGGGGACGAGCGCAGCTGGTACGGGCGCAGGCCGACGAGCCGTAGTGCAAGACCGGGCGGATCCGTGTCGAACAACGCTCCGCGTCCGTGCAGCCCTCTGTGCACCGCATCTCCCCCTGGCGCGGTCCGGTCCTGCTCTGTGCTGCTGTGAGGTCTATCAACACCAGTGTAAAAAGGGGGAGTTGATTCGGACTAGGGCACGTGATGTCCGTTTGGTTACGAAAATTATTCGCGCCCTTTCGCCCGTCTATCCCACGGTGATCGAATCCAGCTTTTCGCGCAGATAAACATGGGAGTCGACGGGCGGATACGCGACGCGGCCCACCGGCGCGGGGACCGACTCCACCACCGTCCCCGGCGTGCACTCGCCGAAGTAGACCAGCGACATCAGCTCCTCGGCCGGCGCGTCGGCGGGCGGAGGCAGCACACGGTGCCGGCCCGAGCGCCACCGGTCGCCCGTCCAACGGGCCATCAGGTCACCGATGTTGATCGTGAACGCCGCCGGGTCGAAGGGCGCGTCCTCCCAGCCGCCCTCGTCCGTGTAGACCTGCAGCCCGCCCTTGCCCGCCTGGCGGTCGAGAATGGTGACGGTGCCGAAGTCGGTGTGGGGGCCGATACGGAACTGACCGGGCTCGGGCTCGCCGACGACCTCCGTCCCCGGGTACCAGTTGATGTTGAAGCCGTACGTCGGGTGGTCCATGTGCCGGGTGAAGAAGTCCGCCTTCAGACCGAGGGCCTCACCCAGGAGGGCCAGCAGGTGGTTCTCCAGCTCGCCCATCCCCGCCAGGTACTCCTCGCAGAGCTTCCGCAGCTCCGGGGCCTCGGCGGGCCACACGTTCGGCGCGGACCACTCCGCGTCGGTCGCCGGGTCCTCGAAGGGCTCGTGCGTCGCGAAGGTCAGCGACTCCTTGAGGTCGGGGGGCGTCTGCGTACCCTCCGAGTAACCGTTGGCCTCGGCACCCGGGCCGAGCCAGCCGCGCCCGCCGACCTGGACGGCGTAGGGCTGCTTGACCTCCGTCGGGAGGGTGAAGAAGGCGCGGGCGGCCTCGCGGATGCGGGTGCGCAGGGCCGGGTCCACACCGTGTCCGGTGACGAGGAGGAAACCGGCGCTCTGAAGGGCTTCGTCGACCGTGCGGGCGATGACGGTACGGGCGTCGGGATCGCCGTCCAGCCAGGGCCGCAGGTCGATGGTCGGGATGCGCGGGATACCGGGGGTACGGGGGCTGCTCGGGCGGCTACTCACCAATGTCCTCGTTCCACAGAGCCGGGTGGTCCTTGATGAAGTCGCGCATCAGCGCGGCGCACTCGGGGTCGTCCAGGAGCACGATCTCCACGCCGTGCTCGGCCAGCCAGTCGTGGCCGCCGTGGAAGGTCTGCGCCTCGCCCACCACGACCCGCGAGATGCCGAACTGGCGCACCAGGCCGGAGCAGTACCAGCACGGCGACAGGGTCGTCACCATGGTCGTACCGCGGTACGAACGCTGCCGTCCCGCAGCGCGGAACGCCGACGTCTCCGCGTGCATGGACGGGTCGCCGTCCTGGACCCGACGGTTGTGTCCGCGGCCCAGAAGCGTGCCGTCCGCGCCGTACAGCGCGGCGCCGATGGGGATGCCGCCCTCCGCCAGCCCGGCGCGGGCCTCCGCGACGGCGGTCGACAACCACATCCGTGCCCGTGCCTGATCGATGCGCTCCATGACTCCACTCTCCTGTGGCCGAAACACGAGGGCAACGTGCGGAAAGTACTCTCCCGGCAAGCCGCACCCGGACGGACTGTCAGCGCCTGAAGGAGGTACCCGTGCCCGCACTCACCCTCCGCGACATCCTGGCCCTCGACCCCGTCCGCGGCAGCGAGCCCGAACTCCTCGCCGGCGAAGGCGCCCTGGACCGCCCGGTCCGCTGGGTGCATTCGAGCGAGGTGTACGAGGGGGCGAACTTCCTCGACGGCGGCGAACTGCTCCTGACCAACGGCTTCGGGCTGACCGACGCGGACGAGGACACCCGGCGGCGCTACGTGCGCGAGCTGACCGCGCGCGGAGCGGCGGGGCTCGCGGTGGAGGTCGGACGGTCGCTGGTGCGGATGCCGGAGGAGGTCGTCGACGAGGCCCGGCGGCTCGGGCTGCCGCTGCTCGCCCTGCACCGGGTGGTGCCCTTCGTCCGCATCACCGAGGCCGCCAACCGGGCGATCGTGGCGCGCGGCCTGTCGGGTCGGGCGGCGTCCGTACGGCCCTGGGGCGGCGACCACACCGCCGCCCTGCTCGCCGACCTCGCCGACGGGCAGGCCCTCAACCAGCCCGAGGTGGAGGCACGCGCGGCGCTCGCCGGGTTCCATCCGGGGCCGGGCGCGCGGCTGGTCGGGGTGTCGGCGCACGGGGCGCGCGAGCTGGGCGTGGTCGACCGGGCGGCGCGCTCCCTGGGCGGGGTCGCGGTGCTGCGGGCGGCGTTCCCGGGGGACGTACTGGCGCTGGTGGCGATGCCGGACGACGCCGTACGGGCGGTGACGGCGCGGCGGGATGTCGTACGGGCCGTGCAGGAGGCATTCCGGACGGTCGCCGAGGCCGGGGTGACCGTGGCGGTCGGACACGCGGTCCTCGCGGGCGGCGGCTGGCTGCGCTGGAGCGAGACACTGCGGGCGGCCCGGACGACCCTGGAACTGGCGCTCACCGTGCCGTCCGCCGAACCCGGCCCGACCGGTGGCCCGGTCGTCACCTCCTCCCGCGCCCTCACCCTGGAACGCGAGCTGACCCGAGGCGGCGTGGACGCCAACCGCGACCGCCTCGCCCGCCTGGTCCAGCACACCCTGGGCCCCCTGCTGGCCTGGGAGGCCGCCCACCCCAGCGACCTCGTCCGCACCCTGGAGATCCACCTTCGCCACGGCTGCTCACCCACCCGCACGGCGGCCCTGCTCCACATCGGCCGCCAGTCCCTCTACCAGCGCCTGGAACGCATCGAATCCCTCCTGGGCCTGGAGATCGACGACCCGGACCTGCTGGGAGAGCTGCTCGCGGCCCTGTGCGCGCACCGGATCGTGCGGGGGGTGCAGGCGACCGCGGACGGCGGCCTGCGGACGGTGGCCTGACCTGCCCCGGTCCGACCCGTCCGTCAGCAGGTGTGTGCGCGGGCCCGTGCGTACTGCCGGGCCAGCGCGCGGAAGGACTCCTTCGGCTCCCAGTGCCATCCGCCGTGGCGGTCCTCGATCGTCTTCACGATGCCGTAGCTCGCCATGTCGAGGTCGTGGCGCGGGTCGCGGGGGCGGTGCGGGGCGTCGGGGGTGACGAAGGTGTACGCCATCGCCGAGTACAGGCCCATCGACTCGAACACCGACAGCACGTCCGTCAGATACGCGGCCTGGGTGCGCTCACTGCGGACGAGACCCGCCTCGATCTCCGGCGGCTCCTTTCCGTAGTCGACGACGTCCCAGCCCATGCCGCCCTTCTCCGGCGCGCCCTCGAAGGTGCAGCAGCCGAACTCCATGACGGCGACGGGCTTCCCGAAGCGCCGCAGCGCGGCGAGATCGCGGACGTAGGCGTTCCGGTCCCGGAACCAGCCGTAGTAGTCGACACCGACGAGGTCGAAGAGGCCCCAGTCGACGTCCTCGTCCTGGGCGGCGGCGTACGTGAGCCGCCCGTGGAAGACGGACCTGCCCACGGACGCCGCCTTGGCCGTGAACCGGTGCAGGCGCCGTGCCATCAGCACGGGATCGAAGTCGTCCCTCAGCAGATGCTCGACGCGCTCCTGGGCGTTGGCGCCGGGCACGATCCCGGGCACGTAGAGCACGAACTCGCAGCCGACACTGAGATGCACTCCCGCGCCCCGTCGCCGCAGCCGCTCGGCGAACCGGCCCGTCTGCGCGAGGTGGTCGAGGATCTCGCGTTCCGGTACGTCGCCCAGGGTCGGCTCCAGCCAGACGTTCAGACCGAGCTCCGCCGCCTCGGCCGCGGTGGCGGTGAGCCGTTCGACTCCGTTGCCGGTGATCTTGACGGAGTCGGCGTGCAGGTCGTGCGCGACGGCGCGCAGGTCGCGGCGCATGCGCCCGGGGTTCCACCCGGTGCTCGGCGTCTCCCCGTCCGTCACCTCGTACACCACACCCCGGTACGTCAGCCCCGGCCGACGGCCCGTCGCCCCGGCCCGCCCGGCCGGCAGCACCACCGCGCCCCCGGCCCCCGCGGCCATCCCCATGAACCGAGCCCGAGTGATCCCCCGCATCGCGCCTCCCCAGATCCGTCGCCGTGGCTCCAGTCTGGGAAGCGGCAGGCCGCTCGGCCGTCCGTCGAAGGTCTACGGCCGCCCGCCGAAGGTATGCGGAGACCCGACGAAGGAATGCGGACGGGGCGGACGGGTGCCGCTATCGTCCGCCCAGCAGTTCGAGGATCTTGTTGACCGCCTCGATGACCGGCCGACCGACGGCGCCCACCGTCGTCGCGATGCCGGCGACGGCCAGCAGCGCGCGGTGCCGTTCCTGTGGCGGGGTGCTGCCGTCGGAGCTGATGGCGGGGAGGGAGTCGTCGATGGCCTGGGCGCTGACGGGCGCGACGTGGCCGCGGAGCTGCTCGACCAGCCGCAGGAGTTCCCCCACCGCAGCCTCCAGCTCGGGAGACGCAGCCGCTGAGTCGGGGGCGACCACCTGGTTCTTGACCATGCCGGTGTTGCCGACCCCGCCGTGCATGTTCACGTTGTCGCCGAAGTAGAAGTTGTCGCCGCTCATGCCGCCATCCCCACGTTGCCGGTGCCGCCGTACATGTTGACGTTGTCCCCGAAGTAGTAGTTCTTGGGACTGATCGTGATGCTCTCCACCTTGACCTGGAACTCGGCCTCGGGGTTGTCGATCGCGTGGGTGATGTAGCCGACGAGCTGGTTCAGGTGCTGCGGGTTCGGGCTCGTCACCACCGCCGTGGACGGGCCGGCTGTTTCGACGGCCAGGACGTAGTGCGACTGTGCCGACAGCACGGAGATCAGCTCCCCGATGAAGTAGATCAGGGCGGCCACGGTGGAGAGCCAGACGAAGGTGAGGATCCCGCCGGCCGCGTTCTCACTCCCGAGCGCTGTCACGGTACCGATGATGGTCAGGGCGAACGCGACCGAGAGCGTGATCGCGACGTTCTTGAAGAAGCGCACGGTGGCGTCCATGCGCCTGGGGTGCAGGGTGAACGTGTAGACCCGCGCGATGTTCTGCAGCGGATAGGCGGCCCCGCCCACCCACAGCAGTCGCTTGCTGACCCGCAGGTCGACTTCGGCGCCTCGTAGGAGCGGTGGCACCGGCGGCGGGGGCGGGGTGTTCGGCGGGGTGTTCCACGGCCGTTCTTCCGGTCCTGTCGTCTCCATGCGTCCCCCTGAGGCTGTTGTGGTGTCCGATCACTGAGTGAGGAACATTAACCACCGGGCGTGTGGTGGCTGCAAGGCAGTAACAGCCGTCAAGTGTGTTGCTGTTGTGGAGAGTTCACCTTCGACAGGGGCGCGGGCGGTGCCCCTGGTGTCCCTCGAAAGGGAACGTCACCGTCACACCGGCGGTTCCGGCCTGCGGGCCAGCACGAACGCCTGCGGGGTCTTCTCGTGGGCGTCGGCCTCGCGGACGAGGCGGGCGACCTCCACCAGCCCCGCCTCGCGCAGCAGCTCGGCGACGCGCTCGGGCGGGAAGCGGTAGACGTCGAGGTCCAGGTCATGGCCGTACGCGTGATCGAGGTGCACGCGCTCGTCGCCCACCTTGAAGGCGATCAGCAGATGACCGCCCGGTGCCAGGATCCGGTGGAACTCCCGGAAGAACAGCGGTAGTTCGTCCAGCGGCGTGTGCACGGTGGAGTACCAGACGAGGGCCCCGGCGAGTGACGCGTCCTCGATGTCGAGGTCGGTCATCGTGCCCACCTCGAAGCGGAGGTGCGGATGGCTGCGTCGGGCCACGGCGACCATCCGCGGCGACAGATCGACCCCGTACGCGTCCAGCCCGAGACCCTCCAGGTGGATCGTCACCCGCCCCGGCCCGCACCCGAGGTCCGCGACCTGGCCGCCCCCGCCGTCCCGCACCTTCTCCGCGAAGACGGCGAGCATGGCCCGGTCGAAGGGCTTGTGCTCCAACTCGGCCTTGAGGAGCTCGTCGTAGTCGACGGCGACGGTGTCGTACGACGCCCTCGTGGCGTCCGGGCGGGAGGTCACGGGGTGAGAGGTCGCGGGGTGAGAGGTCATGGCGCGGGAGACTAGCCGGGGGGACTGACACGCCCGGCGCGTCGTCGTCACGCGAGGTCGGTGGCCCCGTCCGCGCCGTGGGTGCGCAGCAGCAGCTTTCCCGTGCTCGTCCGTGTCCCCATCAGACGGTGTGCCTCTGCCGCGTCCGGCAGGGCGAACTCCGCCGTCACAGGCAGGGACACCACCCCGTCGACCACTGTGCGGAAGGCGCGTTCGGTGAGGGTGCGCAGTGCGGCCGGGGACGTCTGGGCCAGGGTGAGGATGGAGAAGCCGGAGACCGAGAGGGCCAGGGGGTAGAGGTCCGGTTGGCCCACCTGCCACGGCTGCGCCCCGCTCGCGTTGCCGAAGGAGACCAGGCGGCCGAAGGGGGCGAGGGAGTCGAGGGAGGCCCGGAGGGTTTCGCCGCCGACCGGGTCGAGGGCCAGGTCGACCCCGCGACCGTCCGTCGCCCCGCGCACCTCCTTGGCGAAGGAGGCGGAGGGGGTGGCGGTGGAGGAGGTGACGAAGACCTCGTCGTAACCGTGCTCCCGCGCGTACTCGGCCTTCGCCGCGCTCGACACCACCCCGTAGACCGCCCCGGCCCCCGCGGCGCTCGCCAACTGCCCCAGCACCGTGCCCACCCCGCCCGCCGCACCCTGCACGAGCACCGTCTCGCCGGGCTGGAGCCGGCCCACGGTGTGGATCAGGGCGTACGCGGTGGGCAGCACGGTGGGCAGGGTCGCGCCGGTGCGCAGGTCCACGCCGGGCGGCAGCGGGAAGACGGTCACCGCGTCGGCCACGGCGACGTCCGCGTATGCGCCGCCCTGCGTCAGGGCCGCCACCTCCTGCCCCACGGCGAGGCCGGTGACGCCCGCGCCGAGGGCCCGGACGCGGCCCGAGACCTCCAGACCGGGGACGAAGGGCAGGGCGGGCACCCGGTAGCCGTCGGCCCGCGCCTTGAGGTCGGCGAAGTTCACGCCGGCGTACGCCACGTCGATGCTCACCTGCCCCGCACCCGGCGCGGGCACCCCCGCCTCAACGACCCTCAGCACCTCGGGACCGCCGTACTCCTGGATCTCGATCGCGCGCATGGCACACCTCTCACGAGAACTCGTCCGCTCGACTGTTCAATGAAAACCGAACACTCGGGAGTGTATGATTTTCATCGAACACTCGGCAAGGTGTCGGAGATCTGAGGGGAGTCGGGCGTGGCGGAACGAGCGAGTCACCGGGTCGCCCCGGAACACACCCATCCCGACGACGTTCCGGTCCAGACCGCCCTCGCCGCTCTCGCCGATCCCGTACGCGTCACCCTCGTACGGGAGCTGGCCGACTCGGCGGAGTGGACGCGGAGTTGCGGCAGCTTCGACGTGCCCGTCGGCAAGGCGGCCCTCAGCCACCACTTCGCGGTGCTGCGCGGGGCGGGTCTGGTGGAGCAGCGCGACGAGGGTCCCAAGCGCGTCAACCGCCTGCGACGCGAGGAGTTCGAGGCCCGCTTCCCCGGACTCCTCGACCTGGTTCTGCGTGCGGACCGGGCGCACTGAACCGATTCGCCGCCTCCCGCGTCGAAGGGGCATGAAGAAGCGTGTGAGGGGTCGGGGGGCCACCGGTGCCACCGTGACCGGTGCCGTCGTGCTGCTGGGAGCGCTGCTCCAGGGATCGAGCGCCGTCGCGCAGGCCGAGCCCGCGCATGCCGCGCCCGTCACCGCCACCTGCGTCGGAACACGGCCGGCCAGGAGCCTTCCCGCCCGCGGAGCCGACGACTTCACCCCGCTGGACCGCACCCTGGCCCACGTGGACAGGATGGCGGAGTCCGCCCGCTACGCCGCCGTCTACACGGGCATGTCGGTCGACGAGGAGGACCGGGCCATGGACGTGTACCGCATGCCGTCCGCCTCCTTCGACGCCGACCTCTGCGGCGCCGCCGAGAAGGGCGTCACGGTGCGGCTGCACGACACCGATGCCAACCGGACCGACCTGGAGGCCCTCGCCGACCGGATCGCCGAGGACATGAACCGCTGGAACGGCACCTTCGACCTGCGCGAAGTCGGCGTGGACGAGGCCGGGTTCGTGCTCGTGGGCGTCGACGACCCCATCACCGCCGCGCCCCTCCTCAAGAAGGCCTTCGGCGCACGGCACATCGAGGTGGGGTACGCCGAACAGGCCTCGCTGCTGAGCACCACCGGCTGACCGCTCAGCCCGTGCGGGGCGCCCGCCGCAGCAGCGCGTACAGCGCCGCGCTCACCGCGAAGCCCACCAGGCAGGTGATGTCGCCGAAGGACGCCCAGTGCTTCGGCACCCAGCCCACGTACTTCTCCTGGTTGGAGAAGAGCGGGACCGAGACCGCCACGCCGACCAACAGGGCGGTGATCCCCGGCCAGTTGCTGAACGCGCGGTCGCCCAGACGCCGGGCCGGCTCGTCGTCCGGCGTACGGGTCCGCAGCCACCGCTCCACCAGCACCACTCCCAGCCACGGTCCGATCCAGTACGCGATGACCAGCAGGAACGCCTCGTACGCATGCCCGGCATCCGACAGCGACGCCCAAGCCGCCGCCGTACCCGCCACGCCCGAGAGCACCACCAGCGCGCCGCGCCCCAGCCAGGCCGGCAGCCGCAGGCCGAGCGAGGTGATGGACATGGCGGAGGAGTAGACGTTCAGCGCGTTCGCCGAGATGCCGCCCAGGATGATGGACAGCAGCACCAGGTCGCCGAGCCAGGACGGGAGATGACCGGTGAAGGCGGCCGTCGGGGTCGCGCTGTCGGGAGCCGCGATCGTCGCCGACGCCGCACCGATGAGGGAGACGACCGCGACGGAGAGGAAGAGTCCGACGGCCGGGTAGAGGGCGGTCCTGAACCTGTTCGCCGTACGGGGGAGGTAGCGCGAGTAGTCCGTGGCGTACGGGTTCCAGCCCGCCGCGTATCCCCACGCCGTGCTGAACGCCAGCAGGAAGCCGCCGATGCCGCCGCCCCCGCCCGAGGTGCCCAGGTCCGCGTGGTCGAACGTCCACACGCCCGCCACCAGGAACACCACCGCCAGCGCCGGGAACGCGTACTTCTCGAAGGCGTGCACGAAGTTGTGGCCGATGAAGCCGATCACGATCTCGACCGCCACCACCAGCAGCAGGGAGGGCAGAGGGCGCAGGCCTGTCAGCGTGTTCAGCGCGAACGCGGCGCTCACGCTGTTCACGGCGAACCAGCCCACGCCCGCCACCAGGGCGTTCACCCCGGCCGGCAGCAGATTGCCCCGGTAGCCGAAGGAGAGGCGGCCGATCACCATCTGCGGGACGCCGAACCGGGGTCCGTCGAGGGACAGGACGCCTTGCGTCAGCGCGCCCAGCGCCGTGCCCAGCAGCAGTGCCGCGGCCGCCTGCCAGAAGTTCAGCCCGAAGAAGAGGACCGAGATCACGCCGATGTACACGGTCGCGAACTCGATGTTCGGGGAGGCCCAGGTCCACAGCAACTGGAGCGGGCTGCCGTGGCGTTCGGCGTCGGGGATCGGTTCCGAGCCCGCCGTCTCGACGGCGATGACTCGGTCGCCGTACTCGGGCGTGATCGGTGCGGTGGTGCCGGCGGGAGCGGTCGTCATGCACCGTAAGTGTCCGGGGCCCCGTCACCCCCGGACAGAGGCGCACTGTCCGTTCCGGGAGGCTCGTCGGCGTACACCTTGTACGGGCGTCAGCTCTCGGACTCCTCGCCGGCCTCGCGCCGGCGCAGCTCCTCCTCACGGCGGCGCAGGTCGGCCTCCCAGTCCTTCAGGAGTGCCTCGTCCTTGACGTTCTTGGAGGGGGCGGGCTCCGCGCTGAGGGAGTTCAGGAACTCGGGGTTGTCGTCGGGGGCGACGTACTGCGGGCGCTGGTCGCGGTGCCACTCGGAGGGCGTGACGCCTCGGGTCGGGCCCCGGCCGACCTTGCCCGCGACGAGCCAGGCGACCGGGCCGACGAGGACTTCTCCGAAGAGCAGGATGACGATCACCCACACCACCTTGGGCAGGCCGCGGACCTCTTCCTCCGGCGTGTTCAGGCAGTCGATGAACGCGTAGATCCACAGCGCCAGGACCAGCAGGAACGGCAGATACCTGAGCATGGCGGAACGGTCCCCCAGTGGACGGTGGCGGGGCGGTGCGGGCCCCGGTGACGGGCACAGGGTAGCGGCTGACTTCAACGGGGGTATGACACTTTCCCCGCCCCCACCGCCCCGGCCCCCGGGTGGGTTCGTCGGCTGCGGGTGGGCGGGGGCTGGTCGCGCAGTTCCCCGCGCCCCTGAAGGGGCGCTGCCCCTCGGGGTTTGTCGGCCGCGGGCCGGTGGGGGCTGGTCGCGCAGTTCCCCGCGCCCCTAAAAGCTTCGGATCGCCCGGCGTTCGAGGACGAGGCCGGAGGCCGATGCCCCACCCACCCCGTCCACCCACCCACCCCGTCCACCCACCCACCCCCGTCCACCCACCCACCCCGGTCCGCACTCTTCAGCCCGTCCGGCGTTTGAGGACGAGGCCGTTCAGGCCGAAGCGGGGGTCCGGGGGCGGCAGCCCCCGGGGATGGGACGGGTAGGGGCGGCGGGGGCGAGAGGGGTGGGCCTGGCCGTGGCGGTGGGGCGCACGTCGGTGTCGGGTGGGCCTCAGCGATACTTGGACGCATGGCTTACGACGATCTTCGATCCCTGCTGAGGGCGCTGGAGCGCGAGGGCGACCTCAAGCGCATCAAGGCCGAGGTGGACCCGTATCTGGAGGTCGGGGAGATCGTCGACCGGGTGCAGAAGGCGGGTGGCCCGGCGCTGCTCTTCGAGAACGTGCGCGGCTCCGCCATGCCGCTCGCCATGAATGTCTTCGGCACCGACCGGCGGCTGCTGAAGGCCCTCGGCCTGAAGTCGTACGGCGAGATCAGCGAGAAGATCGGCGGCCTGCTCAGGCCCGAACTCCCGCACGGCTTCGTCGGCGTACGCGAGGCCTTCGGCAAGCTCGGCGCGATGACCCACGTACCGCCGAAGAAGGTGAAGTCCGACAACGCGCCCGTGCAGGAGGTCGTGCTGCACGGTGAGGACGTCGACCTGGACGCCCTCCCCGCACTCTTCACCTGGCCCCAGGACGGCGGCTCCTTCTTCAACCTCGGGCTCACCCACACCAAGGACCCGGAGAGCGGAATCCGCAACCTCGGGCTCTACCGCCTCCAGCGCCACGACAAGCGCACCATCGGCATGCACTGGCAGATCCACAAGGACAGCCGCAACCACTACCAGGTGGCGGCGAGGAGGGGAGAGCGACTGCCGGTCGCGATCGCCTTCGGGTGCCCCCCCGCCGTGACATACGCCTCCACCGCCCCCCTGCCCGGTGACATCGACGAGTACCTCTTCGCCGGGTTCATCCAGGGCAAGCGGATCGAGATGGTGGACTGCAAGACCGTCCCGCTGCAGGTGCCCGCGAACGCGGAGGTCGTGCTCGAAGGGTGGCTGGAGCCGGGGGAGATGCTCCCGGAGGGGCCCTTCGGCGACCACACCGGGTTCTACACGCCCCAGGAGCCCTTCCCGGCGCTGACCATCGACTGCGTCACCATGCGCAAGCGGCCGCTGCTCCAGTCGATCGTCGTGGGGCGGCCCCCGACGGAGGATGGTCCCCTCGGGCGGGCGACCGAGCGCTTCTTCCTCCCCCTGCTGAAGATCATCGTGCCGGACATCGTGGACTACCACCTCCCCGAGGCCGGCGGTTTCCACAACTGCGCGATCGTCGCGATCGACAAGAAGTACCCCAAGCACGCCCAAAAGGTGATGCACGCCGTCTGGGGGGCGCACATGATGTCCCTCACCAAGCTCATCGTGGTCGTGGACTCGGACTGTGACGTCCACGATCTGCACGAGGTCGCGTGGCGGGCCCTCGGCAACACCGACTACGGCCGCGACCTCACCGTTGTCGAAGGCCCCGTCGATCATCTCGACCACGCCTCCTACCAGCAGTTCTGGGGCGGCAAGGCGGGCATCGACGCGACGAGGAAGTGGCCCGAGGAGGGCTACACCAGGGACGGGGGATGGCCGGAAATGGTTCTCTCCGACCCGGAGACGGCGGCGACGGTCGACCGCCGCTGGAAGGAGTACGGCCTGTGAGGTCCATCGACAGCGGACGGATCGACGGCGGACGGATCGACAGCGGACGGGCGGCCGGCCGGTGACCAGCGCATCCGCCGCGCTCCCGCAGCAGCCGGGGCGCACCAAGGCCTTCCTCCGGCTCGTCATGATCGAGCACTCCGTCTTCGCGCTGCCCTTCGCCTACATCGCCGCGCTGACCGCGATGTTCGAGTGGGACAAGAACATCCACTGGGGCAGGCTGCTGCTCGTCACGATCGCGATGGTCGGGCTGCGCACGTTCGCGATGGCGGCGAACCGGATCATCGACCGCGAGATCGACGCCCGCAACCCGCGCACGGCCCACCGTGAGCTGGTCACCGGCGCGATGAGCGTGAAGCACGCGTGGACGGGCGCGCTGGTCGCGCTGGTCTTCTTCCTGGGCGCCGCGGCCCTCCTGAACCCCCTGTGCCTGGCCCTCGCCCCCATCGCGGTGATCCCGATGGTGGTGTACCCGTACGGCAAGCGGTTCACGAACTTCCCGCAGGCCATCCTGGGTCTGGCCCAGGCGATGGGCCCGATCGGCGGCTGGCTGGCGATCTCCGGCGAGTGGTCGTGGGACGCCGTCATCCTGGGGCTCGCGGTCGGGATCTGGATCGGCGGCTTCGACCTGATCTACGCCTGCCAGGACGTCGACACGGACCGCGAGATCGGGGTCATGTCGGTACCGGCGCGCTTCGGTATCCCCGCCGCGATCTGGGGCGCGCGCGGCTGCCACGCCGTCACCACCGCCCTGTTCGCCTGGTACGCCGTCGCCACCGACGCGGGCGCCTTCTTCTGGTTCGGCCTGCTGATCGTCGCGGGCGCGTTCCTCTACGAGCACTCCATCGTGAAGCCGCACGATCTGTCCCGTCTGAACCGCGCGTTCTTCCAAGTCAACGGATTCATCGGCATCGCCCTGTTCGTGTGTGCCCTGCTCGATCTGCTGGTCCGCGGGCTCACGGTCTGAATCCCGACAGCCGCCGGATACCCTCGACATCATGAAGCCAGGACAGACGCAGCGCCGGCCTTGGATCGTGGGGGTGTCGGGTGCCTCCGGTACGCCCTACGCCGCCTCCGTGCTGCGGGCGCTCCTGGCGGCGGGGGAGAGCGTCGACCTGGTGGTCTCGCGGGCCTCCCGGCTCACGCTGCTCGACGAGACCGGCCTCCCCTTCCGCGACGCCCACTGGCAGGACGACCTGCGGGAATGGCTGGCGCGCGGCGCGGACGGCAAGCCCGGCACCTTCGACGTGCGCATCGAGGACGTACGGCACTGGAGCGCCGGTGACCTGGCGGCGGGGCCGTCCTCGGGGTCGTACCCCTCGAAGGGCATGCTGATCGTGCCGGCCTCGACGGCCTGCGTGGCCGGAGTCGCCCTGGGGCTGTCGAAGGATCTGCTGCAGCGCGCGGCGAGTGTGACGCTCAAGGAGGGGCGCAAGCTCGTCGTCGCCGTCCGCGAGACCCCGTTGAGCGGGCAGACGCTGCGTCACCTGGTCTCCCTGGACGACGCGGGCGCCACCGTGCTGCCCGCCTCGCCGGCGTTCTACGCGGGGGCCACCCACATCCAGGACCTGGTGGACTTCGTCGCCGGGCGGGTGTTGGACGCGGCGGGCGTCGAACACGGGCTGTACCGCCGGTGGGAGGGCGAACTCGGCGGCGGCTCCCGAGCCACCTGAGCGGCCACGACCGAGCACCCGTGAAGCGAAGCACGCACGACCCGAGCACGCACGACCCGAGCACCACTGAGCAACATCGCACCACTCACGACCCACGACTCACACACTTCAGCGGAAGGCTAGCGATCGCATGGACGCGGTGGACAGGCAGCTCATCCAGGCCCTGAGAGAGAACGGCCGGGCCTCCTACGCGGAGCTGGGGCGCCTCGTCGGTCTGTCGGGACCCAGCGTCACCGACCGCATCAACCGGCTGGAGGCGGCCGGGGTCATCACCGGCTACCGCGCCACCGTCGACTCCGCCTCGCTCGGTCTCGGCGTCACCGCCCTGATCGGCATCTCGCTCTCCGACGCCGCGGACCACGAGGACGTGGCCCGGCGGATGCGGGACCTCGGTGAGATCGAGGACTGCTGGTTCATCGCGGGCGACGACTCGTTCATGCTCAAGGTGCGGGCGAGCGATGTCGACGGGCTGGAGAAGACCATCCGACGGCTCTCGGGGACGAAGGGTGTCTCCCGGACCCGTACGACGATCGTGCTCTCCACGAAGTGGGAGAACCGGGTCGGCGAGCTGCCCGAAGAGGACTAGGGCACGACGTGCCTGATGGGGGCCCCTCCCGCCCGGAGGGTGGGGGAGTACGGTTTGCGAAGGCTGTCTGAGGAAGAGGTAGAGGCATGGATGTCGGGCTCAAGCGCGAGCTGGAGCAGAAGGTTCGAGCCGGTGAGCGGCTGACCCGCGAGGACGGCATCGCGCTGTACGAGTCGGACGACCTGGCCTGGCTGGGTGGGCTCGCCCACGAGGTGCGCACGCGCAAGAACGGCGACGTCGTCCACTTCAACGTCAACCGCCACCTCAACATGACGAACGTGTGCACCGCGTCCTGCGCGTACTGCTCGTTCCAGCGCAAGCCGGGCGAGAAGGACGCGTACACGATGCGCATCGAGGAGGCCGTCCGCCTCGCCAAGGCGATGGAGAACGACAACCTCACCGAGCTGCACATCGTCAACGGCCTGCACCCGAACCTGCCGTGGCGCTACTACCCGCGGTCGCTGAGCGAGCTGAAGAAGGCCCTCCCGAACGTCTCCCTGAAGGCCTTCACGGCGACGGAGATCCACCACTTCGAGACGATCTCGGGGCTGTCGGCGTCGGAGATCCTCGACGAGCTGATCGAGGCGGGCCTCGAGTCCCTCACCGGTGGCGGCGCGGAGATCTTCGACTGGGAGGTCCGCCAGCACATCGTGGACCACCGCACGCACTGGGAGGACTGGTCGCGCATCCACCGGCTCGCGCACGAGAAGGGTCTGAAGACCCCGTGCACGATGCTGTACGGGCACATCGAGGAGCCCCGCCACCGCGTCGACCACGTCCTCAGGCTCCGTGAGCTCCAGGACGAGACCGGCGGCTTCCAGGTCTTCATCCCGCTGCGCTACCAGCACGACTTCGTGGACATGAAGGACGGCAAGGTCCGCAACCGGCTCCAGGCGCGCACCCAGATGGCGACCGGCGCCGAGGCCCTGAAGACCTTCGCGGTCTCCCGTCTCCTCTTCGACAACGTGCCGCACGTCAAGGTCTTCTGGGTGATGCACGGCGTGCAGACCGCGCAGCTCGCCCTCCAGCACGGCGCCGACGACATGGACGGCTCGGTCGTCGAGTACAAGATCACGCACGACGCGGACAACTACGGCACGCCGAACAAGCTGACCCGCGAGGACCTGCTCGACCTGATCCGCGACGCGGGCTTCCGGCCGGTCGAGCGCAACACCCGCTACGAGATCATCCGCGAGTACGACGGCCCGGACCCGGCGCGCCGCGAGTCGCCGCAGCCGATGCGCGTCTGACGCTCCGCGGTCCGGTCGTACGCCCGTGACGGCCCCTGTGCCGGTTCCCTCCTCGCGGAGGGGGCCGGCATGTCGCTTCGTCCGACGACTCCGCCGTCGTGTTCCTGAAGTTCAACCCGGCGTGGGCGGGTGACATCTGCAGTTGGTCCACTCTGACCTCGGTGTTCTACGCTCGGTGGCCGTGCCACTGACCTTCACCCTGTTCACCCGTGACGCGAAGCCGCCCCGCCCCCTGCCCGACCAGTTGCTCACCCTCTGGACGGATGTCACCAACGCGGGCGGTGCGGTCGGCTTCGTGCCGCCGGTGACCGCCGTCGACATACGTCCCCGCGCCGAGGCCCACCTCACCGCGATGGCCGAGGGCCGCACCCGGCTCCTCGCCGGATTCACCGCCGACGGCCGGCTCGCCGCCACCGCGTTCCTCGCCCACAACGACCACCCCCTCATGCGCCACTGGGCCTGGCTGTACACCGTCATGGTCGACCCGGCCCTCCAGGGCCGCGGCTACGGCGCCGACCTGCTCCGCGAGGCCGAGGACCGGGCCCGCGCGCTCGGCCTGGAGGGGCTCCGCCTCACCTGCCGGGGCGGGCAGGGACTGGAACGCTTCTACGCGTCCTGCGGCTACAAGGAGATCGGCCGGGCGCCCGACGCACTGCGTGTCGCGCCGGGCGACGACCGCGACGAGATCACGATGTTGCTGCCTCTCCCGCGAGTCGACTGAGGCCCCCCAGCGCGGCCGACTGAGGCCCCCCTGCGCGACGGGATCGCCGGGCGTGCTTCACTGGACGGTGCCCTTTGGGAACGTTCGAAACGGTTCGGAACGGAAGAGTGGATTGACATGGGCCGCTACACACTGATGCGCCTCGGCGTCTTCGCCGGCTGCCTCGTGGTCGTCTGGGGCCTTGTCTACCTGGGTATCGCCCCGCGCGGCCTGGGTGACTCCAACTACATGTGGATCGTCCTGCTCGCGCTGGTGATCTCCGCGCCCATCAGTTTCGTCGTGCTGCGCAAGGAGCGCGACCGCGCCTCCGCCCAGGTCGTCGCGCGCGTGGATCGCATGAAGACCAACCTGGAGCAGAACCGCAGCCAGGAGGACGGCGTGGACGACGCCACCCGCGGCGGCGTGCAGGGCCAGACCTCGTAACGCTGTGCCTGGCCGACGGCGGCCGATCGTACGCTTGCCTGTATGGGTGCTGTGAAGAACAAGCGGATGCCGCGCGCGGTACGCGAACAGCAGATGCTGGACGCCGCCGTGCGGACCTTCGGGCAGCGGGGGTACCGAGCCGCTTCGATGGACGAGATCGCCGATCTGGCGGGCGTGTCCAAGCCGTTGGTGTATCTGTACCTGAACTCCAAGGAAGACCTCTTCACCGCCTGCATCCGCCGTGAGGCGGCCGCACTGACCACGGCGGTACGCGCGGGCGTCCAGCCCGGACTGCCCGCCGATCGTCAACTCTGGGCGGGCCTGCGGGCGTTCTTCACGCACACCGCGGAGAATCCGGACGGCTGGGCGGTCCTTCACCGCCAGGCGCGTACGCACGGCGAGCCGTTCGCGGTCGAGGTCGCGGCGATGCGCGAGGAACTCGTCGCGTTCGTCACCCAGCTGATCGTGGTCGCCGCGCGTGAGGCTCACCGTGACCCGTCCCTGGCCGAACGGGAGGTCGCCGGACTCGCCGAGGCCCTCGTTGGCGCCGCCGAGTCCCTCGCCGCCTGGGCCAACGCCACGGCGGGCGTCTCCGCGAAGCAGGCCGCGGCGACCCTGATGAACTTCGCCTGGGCGGGCCTGGGCGACCTGATGGAGAACCGCCCGTGGACGCCCCCGCAGGACTGATACGACCTCGGAATCCCAGCTCGGGTACCAGGGACGGGCGAGGTTCAGCAGACCCGGCGTGAGTACCTACGCTTCACCGTGTGTGGTCGGACGCCGATCTCGCGCAGGTGGTCCTGGAGGCTGACGGGGTCCATCGGCTGCCCGGGCTGACGGCAGGGAAAGAGCCGGCGGCTGCGTGCCCGGTTTGAAGCGGCGGCGACTGGAAACGGAGCAACAGCCACCGCGCCAGTCCCCGACCCTCCTCAGATCCAGCCTCGCTTGGCGGCTTCGGTGCCCAGCTGGAAGCGGGTCTCGAGGCCGAGCCGGGACGCCATCGCGGCGATCCGGCGGGTCACGGTGCGCGCGCTCGTGCCCAGTTGCCGGGCGATCGCCTGGTCCTTATAGCCCGTTTGCAACATTTTCAACAGCAAGAGATCATCCGTGCTCGGCTTGTCGGGGGTCTCCGGGGCCGTCGAGGCGATGGGTTGTGCCCGCTGCCAGTAGGTGTCGAACAGCTCGAGGATTGCGTCGAGCAGACCGGACTGATGGACGACGATGATTTTGTCGTACTGCCCTCCGATCAGTGCGACCAGCGCGACACGACGGTCCATGATCCGCAGCCTGAACGGCAGGGTCGGCAGGATCCGGGCCTGCTCGCCGAGTTGGGCCAGGCGGGTGATCAGCTCGAATCGGCCGGGCTGCTCCAGCGCCTCCGGGGTGTAGACGGACCGTATGTCGAGGCCGCGGCCCAGCAGCTCCTTCGTGAAGGTCTCCTCCAACTCGTTGCTGTACGGGCCGATGTACGGGGGCATGTCAAGAACCCAGAAGTGGGTGCGCATCGATTGGGTCAGCTCGGCCACCCGTAGGGTGACCGCCGCCTCACCAGTGATCACCTCCACCAGCTCGGTCGGATCCCTCTGCAGCCGGCTGGCGCGGTACTCACTTGCCAGGTCATCGACCACGTCCAACACCGCGGCGAACGCCGCCTCGGAATCGGCTCGGCGCTTGGCGAGCAGTGCGCTCAACGCGGTCCGCGGGCTGACCGGCCGGTACTGGCCGTGCGTTTCTCTTCGCAGCACGCCCAGTTCCACCAACCGGGCCACCGCGTGCCGTATCTGGCCGGGTGTGGTGCCCAGGTGTTCGGCGATCTCCAGCGCTGTCCGGTCCGGCTTGGTCAGATAGGCGCGGTAGACCCGCTCGTCGAACTCGCTGATCCCTAGGGCATCGAGCACCGGGCCTCCTCCTCGGCCGTCTCGGCTCGGCGAGCCGTCGGACCGGTATTGGCGCGATTCGCCAGCTGGCGATATCAGACACGAGTCTGATCTATACATCTCCCAGCCACAAGCCTTAACTGTGCTCGTCCACGCCGGCCTGCCGCGCGATCCCAGAACCCCCACGATCGGTCCACAGCGTCGGCCATCCGATCCCCCCGCCGATCCGTCACTTCAGTCATGACCCGCTTGTGGGCCGACCCGGCCCCACGGAACATTCAGGGAATTCCTTGAGATCATCACTGAGACGCTGGAGCGTGTGCGCCGTCGCCGGCGCCGCCTTCCTGTCGTTGGCACAACCCGCCGCCCTGTCCGCCGCTCATGCGGCATCACCCGCGCCCGTACCCGCCGACCCTGCCCCGACGACGCCGCAGAACGTGCCGCCGGGCGCCCACACCGTCACCCTGGTCACGGGGGACGTCGTCACCACCCGTCAGACCGGCAGCAAGGCCGGAGGCACCGTCGATGTGCGCAGCGCCACCGGGGCACCGGTCGACGCGCACATCATGGAGTCGAACGGCGACCTGTACGTGTATCCCGGCTCCGTTCTCCCCTATGTGGCGTCGGGCACGCTGGACAAGCGCCTGTTCAACATCAGCCGGCTCGTCGCGGACGGCTACGACGACGCACATCGCGACCAGTTGCCGCTGATCGTCTCGTACGACAGCAAAGCCTCCTCAGGGCTGCGTTCCGCAACCCCCAAGGGCGCCACCCGGGTCAGGGCCCTCGGCAGTGTCCGGGGTGCCGCGCTGGCCGAGGACCGGGACCGGTCGGCGGACTTCTGGCGGGCTGTCACCTCCGCGCCGGCGTCGGGCTCGAGGACCGCGGCAGCCGCGTCCGGCAAACCGGCCTTCGGCGTGGGTATCGCCCGCATCTGGCTCGACGGGGTCGTGAAGGCGGATCTCGCCGAGTCCACCTCCCAGATCGGCGCGCCGCAGGCGTGGGAGGCCGGTGACACCGGGAAGGGCGTGGACGTCGCCGTCCTGGACACCGGTGTCGACGCCGAACACCCCGACCTGGTCGGCCGAATAGCGGCCTCGCAGAGCTTCGTCCCGGACGAGGACGTGACGGACCGCGGCCTCGACGGGCACGGCACCCACGTCGCGTCCACCATCGCCGGCACGGGGGCCGCGTCGGACGGCAAGGAGAAGGGCGTCGCACCCGGCGCGGACCTGCACATCGGCAAGGTGCTCTCCAACACGGGTTCCGGCGAGGAATCCTGGGTGCTGGCCGGCATGGAGTGGGCCGCGGTGGACCAGCACGCGGACATCATCAGCATGAGCCTGGGCGACCCGACTCCGTCCGACGGCACCGACCCCCTCAGCACGGCGGTCGACCGCCTCAGTGCCGAGACCGGGGCCTTGTTCGTGATCGCGGCAGGCAACACCGGTACGCCCGGCGGCATCGGCGGCCCGGGCGCGGCTGACTCCGCCCTGACGGTGGGGGCCGTCGACTCCTCGGACGACGTCGCCAACTTCTCGAGCCAGGGCCCGCGCATCGACGGCGCGCTCAAGCCGGAGATCAGCGCGCCCGGCGTCAACGTGCTGGCGGCATGCTCGCAATACGCGGAGGGCTGCCAGGGCAGCTACAAGCCAATGAGCGGGACCTCGATGGCCACCCCGCACGTCGCGGGAGCCGCCGCGCTGCTGGCCGCCGCGCACCCCGAGCTGACCGGCTCCCAGTTGAAGGACCTGCTGGTGAGCAGCTCGAAGCAGCTGCCCGCGTGGAACGCCTTCCAGGCGGGCAGCGGCCGGGTGGACGTCGCGTCGGCGCTGAGCGCCGGTGTCTTCGCCTCCTCGACGGCGTTCGCCACCGAGGTGACGACGGGCGGGTCCGGCGCGGTGAAACGCCCGGTCACGTACACCAACATGGGTGACTCGCCCGTCACCCTCGACCTCTCCGTGAAGGCCCCGAACGCCCCCGCGGGAATGTTCCAGTTGTCCGCCCCCCAGGTCGTCGTGCCGGCGCACGGCACCGCCGAGGTCACGGTCACCATCGACGGCTCCACGGCGACAGGGGGCGGCCGCTGGACCGGTCAGGTCGTCGCGGCCGACACGGCGGGGAAGGTCGTCACCCACACGGCTGTGTCGCTGGGCGACGTCACCCGCAAGCTGACCGTGGTCCTCAAGGACGCACACGGAAATCCGATGCCAGGTGTCGTCGAGGTGCTGCGGTCCGGCGACGACGCGCCCGTGTTCTACTACGTCGACGAAACCGGCACGTTCCAGACGTACCTCCAGAACGACGTCTACTCGGTGATGTCCTTCGAGGAGGTGCAGGGCGTGCACGGCCCGCACTCGATGGGGATGGCGCTGCTCGGTGACCCCGAGGTCGTGATCGACCACCACGACGTCACGGTCACCCTGGACGCCGCGAAGATCGAGCGGGTGGACATGACCACACCGCAGCGGACCGAGACGACCTTCCAGCGCCTGGAGTACGACCGCTCGATGGGCGGCCAGAACTGGCGCGACTTCCTGCTGACCCAGACCAACTACGACAGCCTGTGGGCCCAGCCCACCACGCACAAGGTGACCCACGGCGATTTCTACCTCGGCGCCCGCTGGCGCAAGGAGCAGCCGGCACTGGCCGTCGCCACCAAGACCACCGAGTTCACCGACGCACTCCGGCAAGACGGCGTCACCCCGCTGCCCCAGGGTCACTACAGGCTCCCGCTCGTGGCCGCCGGGGACGGCACGAGCGCGGACTACGCCGGTCTGGACGCGCAGGGCAAGGCGGTCGTCGTCCGCCGCAACGACACGATCAGCGACTCCGACCAGGCCGCCGCGGCGGTCGCGGCGGGCGCCAAGCTCCTGCTGGTCGTGAACAACGAACCCGGGCGCCGATTCCGGAGCTACAGCAAGGCCTCCCCGTGGGGCGCCAACACCCCCGCCGGAATCGACGTCACGCTGTTGAGCACGGACGAGGGCGAGAAGCTCTTCGGCCAGGCCTCCGATCGCGGGGCGATGCTCTCGGTGGACTCGCAGCCGGTCAGCCCTTACGTGTACGACCTGATGAAGACGTGGCACAACGAGATCCCGGACCACATGGTCGTCCAGGGCGGCCCGAACAACCTCGCGCGGGTGAACGTCACCTTCGACAGCCCCGATACGACCCTGGGCGGTGGTGAGTTCCGCTACGACCATCCGGTCTACAACGCGGACTGGGCGATCGGTTGGCCATACATGCGGGAGCCGGTGAACTCGCAGCGGGTCGACTGGGTCTCCACCGGGCCCGGATACTCCTGGGGCCAGGAGGCCTACGTCGACGACCTGATCTACGAGATCGAGCCGCGCACCACGTACCGGGCGGGCAGCACACAGACGCAGGAGTGGTTCAAGCCCATCGAGCGCCCGTACCTGAACGACAACTACAAGCCGCCCACGCGCAGCGGGAGCCACCTGGTCCTCGACGTTCCCGCCTGGGGCGGCTCGGACCACGTCGGCATGTCCTTGGACTACCAGCGCATGCATCACACCCTCACGCTCTACCAGGGTGACACCCAGCTGGCCCAGAACTCGGACAACACCGAGGTGCAGGCCGACGCACCCGGCGCCGGCACACTGCCCTACCGTCTCGTCCTGGACGCCAACCGGGACAGCACGGTGAGTCCGTACTCCTCCACCACGCACACCGAATGGGACTTCACCTCCCAGGCCCCGGCGGGGGACGAGAAGGCGGTCCTGCCGCTCATGCAGATCAACTACGGCGTCGACACCAACGCGGCCGGCAAGGCCGCGAAGAACGCGACACTGACGGCGTCCGTCGCCCACCTCGCCCACGCCGCGGGCGCCGGCACCCTGTCGGCGGTCACCTTGGAGGTGTCCTACGACGACGGACACACCTGGCGGAAGATCACCTGCGGACACGACGGCCGGTTCGGGCTGTCCGCTCCGAAGCAGGCCCGGTTCGTCTCGCTGCGGGCTCACGCCCACGACAGTGCCGGCAACGCGGTCGCACAGACCGTGATCCGGGCCTTCGGTCTCCGCTGACCAGGAGCCGGCCGCTCACACGCTGGACCTGAATCACTTGTGCGGCGGGTCGCCCCCCCCGGGGTGGCCCGCCGCACAGGCGTGCCTCCGCGCGCGAGGATCCGGACCGTACGGACCCGCGGATTTCCCACCGTTCCGAGGCCGATACCCCTCCCTCACTCGGGTGCCGCGGGCCGGGGCAGGGGCCGTACCTCACCCACCAGATGCAGCAGGTCCGTGCCGCCGCCGCGCAGCTCGAACGCGGGGCCGTCGGCGGCGTAAGTGACGGTGCCCGGCAGCAGAACCGGTGCCTTGAAGTCGGCACGTACGCGCACCGCGTCCTGGGGGCCCTGTTCCGCGAGGCAGCGGGCCACCGTCCACATGCCGTGCGCGATGGCGCGGGGGAAGCCGAACAGGCGGGCGGTGAGGGGGTGCAGGTGGATGGGGTTGCGGTCCCCCGAGGCCGCACCGTACCGCCGCCCGACGTCCGCGCCGAGACGCCATTCGGCGCGGACGGGGAGGGGCTTGGCGTCGTCCGACTCCCGCGGGGGCGTGGACGTCGGCTCCTCGGTCGTCCGGTGCCGGGCGAGATAAGTACTCCTCGACTCCCAGACCGGCTCGCCGTCGACCCTGGCCTCGGTCGCGACGACGGCTTGCGTCCCGCGACGATGGGGCGCCAACCCGGTGACACACACGCCGAGTTCGTACGCCTCCGTGGCGGCCAGCGACTGTCGCTGGGTGATCTCGATCGAGGTGTGGACGAGCCCGAGCAGCGGCAGGGGGAACGAGCGGCTCGCCATGATCCGCATGGCGAGCGGAAACCCGAGAACGTGCGGGTACGTCACCGGCAGCGCGTCCGCCCCCGTCGCGAACCCACAGACCCGCTCGTACGCGGCGAGCCGGGCGAGGTCGATACGGACGTCCGGGAGAACGAGAGGGGTCGGCGGGACGTGGGCGTCCGGGCGGGGTCGTTTGAAGGGGGAGAGGAGTGCGCCTCGGGCGAGGACAGGGGTCAGGTAGCGGTCGGCCATGGTCCAACTCCCGGCTCGGGTGTATTTACTCCGGAGTCAGGTTACCCAGGGTAAGGCCACGTCGATGCCTTCCCTCGCTCGGTGTCCGAGAACGGCCTGCCGCGCCGAGTACGGCCGCGTTCGTCGCGTGGTCCGCGTCAGGGGCCCGCGATCCCGGGCCCGGCGGTGAGGAAGGCGGACCAGGTGGTGGGGGAGAGGGTGAGGCGGGGGCCGGTGGGGTTCTTGGAGTCGCGGATGTGGATGGTGTGGGGGCAGGCAGCGACCTCCACGCATTCACCGCCCTCACCGCTGCTGTAGCTCGACTTCCGCCAGATGTAGGCGACTTCGAGGCATTGGCCGCCTTCGCCGCTGCTGTAGCTGGACTTGAACCAGTTGAGTTTCTCGGTGCTCATAGCTCCCCCAGCTTCTTCTCGATCAAGGCCCGGGACTCCATGGGGTTGAGTGCCAGTGCGCGCATGATCCCATAGCGGTCGGCGATCTTCCGGACCTCCTCCGGGTCGGTGATCAGGCGAGGGAAGCCCTGCGCCTCCGTGTACGCAACCTGCCCGTACCTCTTGGGAGACAGCAGGTTGAACGCGCTGTCCAGGTTGGGGTGTTCCTCGCGGCGGGTCGGCATCACCTGGATCTCGACATTGCGCATGCTGCCGACACGTAACAGGTTGAGTAGCTGGTCCTTGAAGACGGCCTGCCCGCCGATCGGTCGGTCCAGCATGACCTCTTCGAGTACGTAACTTACGGCGGGCGGTGGCCAGCGATCGAAGACCTGCTGCCTGGAGAGCCTGTCGGCGACCCGTTTCTCAATGGTGTCCTCGCTCAGAAACGGGCGCCGTTGGCCGAACACGGCTCGCGCATAATCCTCCGTCTGTAACAGCCCCGGCACCCCCTGGTTGGCGTAGAAATGCAGCTCGACCGCCTCCGCCTCCAACCCGGCGTAACTCCGATACCACTCCGGATGACGAGTCCGCGCCTTCTTCATCGCCTCCCTGACCTCGGGGATCGCCTGCTTCAACAGGCCCCCGGCATCGAGGAGTTCGTCCGCCTTCTCCAGCAGCTCGGGGCGAGTCACCCGTACGCCCCG
This sequence comes from Streptomyces olivochromogenes, assembly GCF_001514115.1. Classification (GTDB taxonomy): domain Bacteria; phylum Actinomycetota; class Actinomycetes; order Streptomycetales; family Streptomycetaceae; genus Streptomyces; species Streptomyces olivochromogenes. The sequence goes on along the minus strand of NZ_KQ948454.1, from coordinate 491,357 downwards.
CTCCATGGCGGAGATCGCGTCGGGGCCGTACCCCACCGACTGCCCGAACTCCTTCTGCGTCAGCCCCGCCCGCTCACGCAGCAGCTTCAGCATCTTGCCGAGCGCGGTGAACAAGCCCGTCGTTCCCTCGGCCTCCGCCGGTGTCTCCGGCCTCCGGTCAGTCTCTTCCGTCACGTACGCCACCGCCTTCACACGCTCACCGCCACGGCCGACAACCCGCACACCCCGCGCACCGCACCCGTACGGCTACGCAGCGTCGCCGGGTCGCCCCTGGTCAGCGTAGGGCGAGCCGACCACGCTCGGTGATGTGAACTCTCGAATCTCCACCCCCACCGACGAACTGAGCCAGCGCCTCAGCTCCACCCCGCGCGGCGCCCGCCTGGCCCGTCACCTCACCGCACACCAACTCGCCGAGTGGGGATATCCGCACGACAGCGACGTGAACGACACCGCACAGCACGTCGTGGCCGAACTCGCCGCCAACGCGGTCACCCACGGCCGCGTACCCGGACGCGACTTCGAACTCCGCCTGCTGCGCCTCCCGGAGGGCACGCTGCGTATCGAGGTGAGTGACACGCGCGGTGACCGGCATCTGCGGTTCGGCGCGAGAGAGGTGGACGGTGAGGGAGGGCGGGGTCTGGTCGTCGTGGCCGTGCTCGCCACCGTATGGGGCGTCGCGCACCGCCTGGTCGGCAAGACGGTATGGGCCGAACTTCGTCTGAAGAATTAAGATTTACCCCGGGTAACTCGCACTTCGCCCGCCTTGAACACCCACAAACCCCACACTCCCGCCCCGTACGATCCCGGTCACCCCTGCCTTGTTGAAACTCGCATGAACCCCCCACGCCCCAGGCACGTATGAGACTTTGCGCCCCCAACCCACCTCATACCGACCGGGTCCTGGTAGCCAAGGAGCCACTCCATGTCCACCCAGCCCAGCCCGTACGACTCCCCACCCTCCCTCGTGGAGCCCGAGATCAGGCGGCTGGACGGAGTGGTGCGCGAGGTGTCCGTGCCACCCCTCGTCGGTCAGGTGACCCACGGCTCGCTCGCGGACATCCCGTTCGACAACGCGACCGTGGCCCCGAACACGGCGGTCCTCAGCAGGAAGAACGCCGACGGCGCCTGGGAGGACGTGACCGCCACCGAGTTCGCCGCGCAGGTGCTGGCGGTGGCGAAGGGCCTGATCGCCGAGGGCCTGGCGCCCGGCGACCGCATCGCGATCATGGCGCGGACGACGTACGAGTGGACGCTCCTGGACTTCGCGGCCTGGGCGGCGGGCCTGGTCACCGTCCCCGTCTACCCCACCTCCTCCGTTTTCCAGGTCCGCTGGATCCTCCAGGACTCGGGAGCCGTCGCCCTCGCCACGGAGACGGTGGCGCAGGCGTCCGCGCTCGGCCCGGAACGCGACCGGATCCCCGACCTGCGGCACATGTGGGTCTTCGAGAAGGGCCACCTGGAGCGGCTGGCCGAACTGGGCCGGGACATCCCGGACCAGGAGGTCGCCGTGCGCCGTGGGGTGCTCGGCCCCGACACGCTCGCCACCCTCATCTACACCTCGGGTACCACCGGCCGCCCCAAGGGCTGCGTACTCACCCACGGCAACTTCTTCGCCGAGATCGACAACGCGATCGAACTGCTCTACCCGATCTTCAAGGCGAAGACCTCGGACGCCGCGTCGATGCTCCTCTTCCTCCCCCTCTCCCATGTCTTCGGGCGGATGGTCGCGGTCGCCTGTCTGCGCGCCCGGGTGCGCCTGGGCCATGCGCCGAGCCTGAGTACCGAGGACCTGCTCGCGGACCTGGCGAGCTTCCGGCCCACCTTCCTGCTGGCCATCCCTTATGTCATGGAGAAGGTGTTCAACACCGGCCGGGCCACGGCCGAGAAGATGGGCCGCGGGTCCTCCTTCGACCGCGCCGCGCGCATCGCGTGCAGCTACGGCGAGGCGGTCGAGGCCAAGCAGCACGGCACCGGGCCGGGCCCTTCGCGCTCCCTGCGCGCCGCCCGTGCCCTCTACGACCCCCTGGTCTACCGCCGGATCCGCAACGCGCTGGGCGGCAAGGTCCGCTACACGATCTGCGGCGGCTCCCCGCTGGGCCGCCGTCTCGCCGCGTTCTACGCCGGTGCCGGCATCGAGATCTTCGAGGGGTACGGCCTGACGGAGACCACCGCCGCCGCGACCGTCACGCCCCCGCTCAAACCCCGACTGGGCACGGTGGGCTGGCCGCTGCCGGGCACCCGGGTACGGATAGCCGGGGACGGCGAGATCCTGCTGGGCGGCGAACAGATCTTCCGCGGCTACTGGGACCCGAACGCGGGCGGCGTCGTCGACGCGGCGCCGGACGGCTGGTTCGCGACCGGTGACATCGGCGAACTGGACGACGGGGGCTACCTCACCATCACGGGCCGCAAGAAGGAGATCCTGATCACCGCGGGCGGCAAGAGCGTGGCTCCCGCGCCTCTGGAGAACTGGCTCCGCTCGCATCCGCTGATCGCCCAGTGCATCGTTCTCGGCGACCGCCGCCCTTACGTCACCGCGCTCATCACCCTGGACCAGGACGGCGTCACCCACTGGCGCCAGATGATCGGCAAGCACCCCGTCCCGCCGGAGCTCCTCATGGACGACCCGGAGCTGAACGTCATCCTCCAGCGCGCGATCGACGAGGCCAACAAACTCGTCTCCCGCCCCGAGTCCATCCGCCGCTTCGCCGTTCTCCCGGGAGACTTCACGGAACTGGCGGGCCACGTGACCCCCACCATGAAGCTGAAGCGGGCGGCGATCGAACGTGACTTCAGCAAGGAGATCGAGGAGCTGTACGTGCGGTAGGGCCGCTCAGGGGCGATCCGGACAAGGCAGGAGCCCCGCGACCGGCTGGCGCGGGGCTCCTTGGGTAATGCGATCCGTTCCGGATCAAAGCATTGGGCTCATGAAGCCCGCAGACTTAGATCGGGGTGACGTTCTCCGCCTGCGGGCCCTTCGGACCCTGCGTGACGTCGAAGGAAACCGACTGGTTCTCTTCGAGAGAGCGGAATCCGCTCGCGTTGATCGCGGAGTAGTGGACGAAGACGTCCGGGCCGCCGCCTTCCTGGGCGATGAAACCAAAGCCCTTTTCGGCGTTGAACCACTTCACGGTTCCGGTAGCCATAAGCCCTCCTTGGGCCCAAAGGGTTGCCCTGCTCCAGAACCTGCGATTGTGTAAACAACTGCATTCGTCTGAAAACGACGAGAGCCCGCGGTCACATGCTCCGCAGGCTCTGTACTGCAAGGGAAACCAAACTGCAACTTGCGGCGAGCCTAGCACGCAGGCAGCCGAAAGCAATAGGGGGCAAGATCACGTCACCCGGATGTTTGACCCGCATGGCGGATGGGTTGACGAAGGTGGTGTCGACTGGCTGTCGCAAGGGTTGACACGAGAGGGCGGAAGGGTTTCGGAAACCACGCGGGGACCCTGGAGACTGCACCGTACTCCATGGGGTCTAGCCTCGCGATGTGGACAATTACCGCACCCGGCCGCGCGTCGGCCACATCCAGTTCCTGAACTGCCTGCCCCTCTACTGGGGGCTCGCGAGAACGGGCACGCTCCTCGACTTCGAGCTCACCAAGGACACCCCGGAGAAGCTCAGCGAGAAGCTGGTGCAGGGCGACCTCGACATCGGGCCCATCACGCTCGTCGAGTTCCTCAAGCACGCCGACGAGCTGGTCGCCTTCCCGGACATCGCGGTCGGCTGCGACGGTCCGGTGATGTCCTGTGTGATCGTCTCGCAGGTCCCGCTGGACCAGCTGGACGGCGCCCGGGTCGCCCTCGGCTCCACCTCCCGCACGTCCGTTCGGCTCGCGCAGCTGCTGCTGGCCGAGAGCGTGGGCGTCCAGCCGTCCTACTACACATGCCCGCCCGACCTCAGCCTGATGATGCAGGAGGCCGACGCCGCCGTCCTCATCGGTGACGCTGCGCTGCGGGCCAACCTCCTCGACGGGCCGAAGTTCGGTCTGGAGGTGCACGACCTAGGCACGCTGTGGAAGGAGTGGACGGGCCTGCCGTTCGTCTTCGCCGTGTGGGCGGCCCGCCGCGACTACCTGGAGCGCGAGCCCGTCGTCACCCGCAAGGTGCACGAGGCCTTCCTCGCCTCCCGGGACCTCTCGCTGGACGAGGTCTCCAAGGTCGCCGAGCAGGCGGCCCGCTGGGAGGCCTTCGACGAGCAGGTCCTGGAGCGGTACTTCACCACGCTCGACTTCCGCTTCGGCGGCCCGCAGCTCGCGGCCGTACAGGAGTTCGCCCGGCGGGTCGGCTCGACCACCGGCTTCCCGACGGACGTGAAGGTCGAACTGCTGACTCCCTGAGATCGCGCGGACATCTCGCTGGGATCGCGCGGACGTCTCCCCGGGATCGCGGGGGATGTTCTGAACCCGCGGGGGCGTTGGGGACCCCGCGGGGGCGTACGGAACTACCCTGCTGGGCAGTGCGTCCGTGCGTACGGGGGAGGTGGGAGCGCCATGCAGCCGCTCGGAGTGGATGAACCCACGGTCGTGGGGCCCTACCGGTTGCTCGGCCGGCTGGGGTCCGGCGGCATGGGACGGGTGTACCTGGGCCGCAGCGCGGGCGGGCGGACGGTCGCGGTCAAGATCGTGCACCCGCACTTCGCGCTCGACGAGGAGTTCCGCGCCCGCTTCCGCCGCGAGGTCGAGGCCGCGCGGCGGGTGGGCGGCGCGTGGACGGCCCCGGTCCTCGACGCGGATCCGGAGGCGTCCGTGCCGTGGGTCGCGACCGGCTACGCGGCCGGTCCCTCGCTCGCCGCGGCGGTCGCGGACGCGGGCGGTCCGCTCCCGGCGCATTCGGTACGGGTGCTGGGCGCGGGCCTGGCCGAGGCGCTCACGGCGGTCCACGCACTGGGCCTCGTCCACCGTGACGTCAAGCCCTCCAACGTCCTGCTCACCCTCGACGGCCCCCTCCTCATCGACTTCGGCATCGCCCGGGCCACCGACGGCACCGCCTCGCTCACCTCGACGGGCGTCTCCGTCGGCTCCCCCGGCTACATGTCCCCCGAGCAGATCCTCGGCAAGGGGGTCACGGGCGCGGCGGACGTCTTCTCCCTGGGCGCGGTGCTGGTGTACGCGGCGACGGGCGAGTCCCCGTTCCCCGGTGACTCCTCGGCCGCCCTCCTCTACAAGGTGGTGCACGAGGAACCCCGGCTCGGCTCCCTGGAGGGGGAGCTACGGGAACTCGTGGCCGCCTGCCTCGCCAAGGACCCGGCCGGCAGGCCGACCCCGGGCGAGGTGGCCGGACGGCTGGCCCCCGAGGGAGCGGCCCGGCTGGTGACCGCCGGCTGGCTGCCGGGGCCCCTGGTGGAGCAGGTCAGCCGCAGCGCGGTGCAGCTGCTGAACCTGGAGGCGGCGGAGGTGACGCCGTCCGGGCCGGTGGGGTTCAGCAGCCCTTCGGTGGGCACGGACTCCGGGGCCGGGGCGCCGCCGCCCGACGGGGTGTTCGGTCCGCCGCCGACCATGCCGCCGTACGCCATGCCGACGTACGTTCCGGGGCAGCGCGATGTCCAGGACGCGGTCGCCGCGCCGACGGTCCACCCGAGCACGCCCGCGGCCGGCCCCGGCCACCAGGGCCGCGAGGACCGGCGAGAGCACCGGGAGGACCACCCGGGCAAGCTCTCCGTCAGCATGGCCGCGACCTCGGCCCCCGGTGCGAACGGTCGTGGCCGCAGGGTGAGTTGCACGCTCGCGCTGGCCGTGGCGGGAGCGCTGGCCGCGGTGACCGTGGGCTCGGTGTTCATGTTCCATCTGCTCCCGGGCGGCGGTGACGACAACACGGCCTCCAGAGGCCCCGATTCCGCGGCCACCCCTCCGGCGGCGACACCGAGCGCCGCCGGCTCGGCCGACGCGACGCTCGCCTCCGTGCCCGCGCACTACCTCGGCACCTGGTCGGGCGACGCCTACGCGCTGAGCGGGAAGCTGCCCGCGGGCACGTTCCGGGTCACCCTCCACCAGGCCGCCGTGGGAAAGGAGTTGGGCACGTTCCGGTCGACCGATCTGATCGGCGGCATCTGTGACGACGTACTCGTCCTGAAGAAGGTCACGGACAAACAGCTCACCGCGACGAGCATCGCCAAGGCGTCCAACTCCGGGACCTGCACGACGGGCAGCCACGAGGTGCGGCTGATTCCCGCCGGTGGCGACCTCAAGTACGAGACGGACAACGCGGACGCGGGCGATCCGGTGGCGCGCATGTCGAAGGCCGAGTAGCCGTGGACCTCGAACTCTGGTCCGTCCGGCCGCTGTGGCTGACCGTCCTCGCCGCCCTCTGGGGCGCGGCGGCGGGACTGCTGGTGCCGCGGGCCGCCTACCGGTTCGCGGTGGAGCCGGACGAGGCGTGGCGGACCCGGTGCCCCGACGGACACGTCCTCACCGGCGCCGCGGGCGGCTGGCTCGGCCTCGCCCGCTGCCCCGACTGCGCCCAGGACCTTCCTGACCGCCGTACGTCGAGGTCGGCGCCCGGAGATGCGGGGCGTGTGCCTGGAGACGAGGGCCGCGTGCCCGGTGATGCCGGGCGGGTGACGGGCGGTGCGGGGTGGGTGCCGGGCGACGCCCCGGCGGCGTACCGCTACGGCCCCGGCACCCCGCTCGTCACCCTCACCACCGCGGGGGCCTGCGCCGGTCTCGCCCTCGCCACCGGCGCCCGCCCCGAACTGGCCGTCTGGCTGCTGCTCGCGCCGCTCGGCGTGCTGCTCGCGGTCGTGGACTTCCGGGTGCAGCGCCTGCCGGACGTCCTGACCCTTCCGCTCGCGGGCCTGGCGCTCGTACTGCTGGGCGTGATGGCCCTCGTACCGGAGCACGCGGGGGAGTGGCCGACCGCGCTGTTCGGGTCGCTCGTGCTGGGCGGCGCGTACTTCCTCCTCTTCCTCGTCAACCCGAACGGCATGGGCTTCGGGGATGTGAAGCTCGCGCTGGGAATCGGGGCCGTGCTCGGCTGGTACGGATGGGGGACCGTGGTGCTCGGTACCTTCGCCGGGTTCCTGTTCGGCGGCCTGTACGGGTTGGGGCTGGTGCTGATGCGACGCGCGGGGCGCAAGACGTCCATCCCCTTCGGGCCGTTCCTGATCGCGGGGGCGTACGTCGGGCTGCTGATCGGGGCGTACGCGGCCTGACGTCGGGCCGCGCGTGGGGCTGGCGTAGGCTGGCCGGGTCCGTCCAGAACCCTTACGAAAGGGACGCTCCCGGTGACCGAGAAGGCCGACCTCACGTCTTTTGATGTCACAGCCGTCCTCGACCGTGCTGCCGCGGGTGGGCGGATCACCCCCGAAGAGGCGCTCGTCCTCTACCGCGACGCCCCGCTGCACGCCCTGGGCGCCGCCGCGGACGCGGTACGCCGCCGCCGGTACGCGGGGACCGAGCACATCGCCACGTACATCATCGAGCGCAACATCAACTACACGAACGTGTGCGTCACGGCGTGCAAGTTCTGCGCCTTCTACGCGGCTCCCAAGGACACCGCCAAGGGCTGGACGCGCGACCTCGACGACATCCTGCGCCGCTGCGCGGAGACCGTCGAACTCGGTGGTACGCAGATCATGTTCCAGGGCGGACACCACCCGGACTACGGCGTCGAGTACTACGAGAAGCACTTCGCCGCGATCAAGGCCGCCTACCCGCAGCTGGTCATCCACTCCCTCGGCGCGTCCGAGGTCGAGCACATGGCCCGTATCTCCAAGGTGAGTGTGGAGGAGGCCATCCAGCGGATCCACACCGCCGGCCTCGACTCCTTCGCGGGCGCCGGCGCCGAACTCCTCCCGGCCCGCCCCCGCAAGGCGATCGCCCCCCTCAAGGAGTCCGGCGAGCGCTGGCTGGAGATCATGGAGACCGCGCACGGGCTGGGCGTCGAGTCGACGTCCACCATGCTCATGGGCACCGGCGAGACCAACGCCGAGCGCATCGAGCACCTGCGGATGATCCGTGACGTACAGGACCGCACGGGCGGCTTCCGCGCCTTCATCCCGTACACCTACCAGCCCGAGAACAACCACCTGAAGGGCCGCACGCAGGCGACGCTCTTCGAGTACCTGCGGATGATCGCGATCGCCCGGCTGTTCATGGACAACATCGCCCACATCCAGGGCTCCTGGCTCACCACCGGCAAGGAGGTCGGCCAGCTCTCCCTGCACTACGGCGCGGACGACCTCGGCTCGATCATGCTGGAGGAGAACGTCGTCTCCTCCGCCGGCGCCAAGCACCGCTCCAACCGCATGGAGATCATCGACCTGATCCGCAAGGCCGGCCGCGTGCCCGCCCAGCGGACCACGACGTACGAGCACATCGTCGTCCACGACGACCCGGCGAACGACCCGGTCGACGAGCGCGTCATGTCCCACATCTCGTCCACCGCGATCGAGGGCGGCACGGCGCACCCCGAGCTGAAGCTGCTCGCCTCCAACTAGCGCCGCCGTGCTGACGATCCACACCGCCGACGAGCTGCGCATCAGCTGGGACGCGGACCCGCTGAAGGACGGCGCGGTCGCCGTGGAGGGCGACCGGGTCGCGGGCACCGGTCCGCTGGACGTGCTGCTGGAGCGCTTTCCGGGGGCACGGGTCCGCAGCTGGCCCGGGGTCCTCGGCCCGGCACTCGTCCATGAGGGCCCACTGCCGCAGGCGCCGTCCCCACGGGAACGCGTTCACGCCATTCTGAAGTCGGGTGCGGTGGCGGTTCTTCAGGAGCACGTCGACACACCGGAACTCCGGGCCGCGGCCCAGCGAAACGACGTCGTGGTCCTGGCCCGCACCCGGCCTACGGCGATCGTGGCCCCCGGCCGGGCCGACCTGGCGGTGTTCGACGTGGATGGGGCATGCGTCGCGACCGTGTGCGCGGGTCGCCTGGTACACAGACGCCGCTGAACTTCTTGCCCCCGGGCGGGGAAGCGCCCCGTTTTCAGGGGCGCGGGGAACTGCGCGACCAGCCCCCACCGGCCCGCAGATCAGATATGCGCCGTCACCCAGCGAACGCCTGAGCAAACGCCCCCGAACTCTGCGAAACTCCACTGCAATTGGTGGCCGCATTGTCCGAAGAAGCGTCATCACTCGAACACTGCTGATCCCGGAACGTCGACCACATCGACACCCAAGCGATCTTCTTCGACTCGGCAAACGCACGGACCTGCGCCGCGTCCGAGAGGCTGAACGTTTCGTTGGCCACGTCGTTGTCCCCGATCATCGACGTCAACGCGAGCCCCTGCCAGGCCCCCGCACTCGACAGCCCGAACACATCCTGCAGCTGATCGTGGGTCGCCTTGGCGGACGTCTCGGCGTAGTCGCCCATGTCCCCCGAGTACGAACTCCCGTAATTCATCGTCATGATGTTGACCGTGGAGACCGTCACGGAGTTGTCGTTGGCGGACTCCAGCAGCGCCAGACTGTCCGAATCCAGCCCGGACGGCATGACCGGCAGCGTGAAGGACATCTTCAGGTCATCGCGCTCCTCCTGGAGCAGCGCGATCGCCTTGGACCGCAGCGCCACCGACGCGGAGTCGGTCAGCGCGTCCCCCTCGATGTCGAAGTCGGCCTGGGTGGACCCGGCGGCGTCGAGCGCCGCCCCGTACGCCGCCGCGAGCGCGCTCGCGCTGCCGCAGACCTCCGCCAGCTCCTTGCCGGACGCCCCGCCGAACGAGACGCGCACACTCGCGCCTGACTTCTTCAGCGCCGAGATCCGGGACTTCACGGCGGCCTTGTCGATGGCGTCCGTGCCGTTCCACTTGGCCGTGCAGTTGCTGCCGTCGGAGATCACGAAGGCCAGGTTGTACGTGGTCGGAGACCCCGTCGAGTCCGTCGCGGAAGCCTCCGTGGCGCTCACGTAGGGCGCGTACGAGGTGCTGGACGAGGTGTCGGAGGAGGACGCGCTCTCGGAGGGCGCCGCACTCGTCCGCGGGGCCTGGGCGGTCCGCGGGGGCGCCGCGTCCGTGGTGCCCGTGCCACCGGAAGAGCACCCCGCCGCCGCCAGAGCAAACAGGCAGGTGAGCCCGGCAGCCGGCCTCAGATAACCCCTCATTGCGTATGCACCCGCTCTCGTGATTTCTGTCTCAGGACCGAAACAAAGTGGGATTCGGGAGTTCCAAGGTGGCACATCCGACGGCGATTCCCGAATACAGGAAGCGCATGGGTAACCCATGAGTAGCGGTACGCGAATCGGGCAACCCGGGCCGCGAATCGGTACACAAGGTAAATATGTATCGACCCTGAGCTGCGCGGATGTTCAAGGATTCTCTCAGGGAATGGACAGCTTGGGCCAAGTTTCATGGGCGCCTCACATGAGAACCAGAGAATTGGCCACATAAAGGAGCCCTAATATCCGGGGAATGCAATCCGAGTCAGCCATCGAAAACCACAGTCAAGGGCGCGGCCGCCGCCGCAAACGCGGCAACGCGTCCGAAGACGGTCCCGTGTTCGTTGACAACTCCGGGCGCAGAGCACGTCTGCTGCGCAGGTGCGGCATGCTCTTCGGCGCCGTCTGCTTCGGTTACGCGGTAGTCCTCGGGATGGCCTTCATGGGCTGGGGCACCTCGCTGACCCCGTCCTCGCTCTTCCCGTTCAGCGGCGACCAGGCCGGCTCCGCACCCGGGGGCAACCTTCGGCCGCAGGGCGGCGTGGCCCCCACCGGCAGGCCGACCGGCACCCCGCCGTCGGGCCTGCGCACGGGCACGGCCCCCTCCTCGGCCGCTTCCCCGGCCGCATCCGCGTCCGCTTCCACCGGCGCCAACTGACCGGAACGGACCCACCTCCATGACTTCGACGACGCCTTCACGCGGCCGCCGGCGCGCCCCCACCAAGATGGAGCGGGCGGCCGGCAAGGCCGCGGCGCTGCAGAAACCGCGTGTGATCCTCGCCCTGCTGCTCCTGCTGGGGCTCACCAGCGTGATGCTGCTCGACGGCTATCTGCGTTCCGAGATCGGCAACGACGCGCGGGTGCGCGACGGCGCGGCCTACGACAAGGTGCCGCAGAAGATCCTCGACGGCGGTCCGCTCCTGACGTTCACGGGCGGCACGGCCAAGACCCAGTCCGTTCCGAAGAAGACCATCGTGCTCACCTTCGACGACGGTCCGACCCCGACCTGGACCCCCCAGATCCTCAAGGTGCTCGACGACAACAACGTCGAGGGCACCTTCTTCATGGTCGGCTCGATGGTCTCCCGCTATCCGGGCGTCGTGAAGGACCTCGTGGACCAGGGCAACGAGGTCGGCATCCACACCTTCACCCACGTCGACCTCTCCTACCAGGGCACGGGCCGGCTCCAGCGCGAGCTGAAGCAGACCCAGCTCGCGCTCGCGGGTGCGGCGGGGATCACGACGACGCTGTTCCGCGCCCCGTACTCCTCGGAGATCAACGCGGTCGACAACTACAGCTGGCCCGTCTACAAGGAGATCGGCAACCTCGGCTACACCAGCGTCTTCGTCGACACCGACAGCGACGACTGGAAGAAGCCGGGCGTCTCGAAGATCGTCCAGTGGGCCACGCCGAAGAACAACAAGGGCGCCGTCGTCCTCATGCACGACGCGGGCGGCGACCGCTCGGAGACGGTCAAGGCGCTCGACACGTACATCAAGAAGATGAAGGCGAAGGGGTACTCCTTCACCACCGTCAGCGGTGCGATGGCGAAGCTGAACGGGGCGCCGAACGGCGCAGGCCGCACGGGCGCCACCGGTTCCGGACAGGCCGTCGAGGCCGGCGCCGGACAGACCGGCACCGGTGCGGGTGCGGGTGCGGGTGCGGGTGCCGGGGCGAGTGCGGGGGCCGGTGCCGGCGCGCTGGGCGAGCAGCCGGGCGGCGCGCAGTCCGCGCCCGGTTCGAGCTCCGCCGACAACTCCGCCAACAACTCCTCCAACAAGGTGAACATCGAGCAGTCCGGCCAGCAGAAGGCCACCGGCTCGACCCTCTACGAGGGCAAGGCCCTCGTCTACGCGGTCGCGGTCGCCGAATGGGTCCTGCCGCTGCTCTCCTGGCTGCTGCTGGTCGTCGGCATCTCCGTCATGGGCCGCTTCGGGATGATGCTGATCCTCGCCCGCCGCCACTACAGACAGCGCAACAAGAAGCGCGGCAAGGGCGGCAAGTTCAGCTGGGGGCCGACGGTCACCAGGCCGGTGACGGTGATCGTGCCCGCGTACAACGAGAAGGAGTGCATCGCCAACACGCTTCACTCGCTGGCGCAGAGCACCCATCCGATCGAGATCATCGTCGTCGACGACGGCTCCACCGACGGCACCAAGGAGATCGCCGAGGCGCTGGGCCTGCCCAACGTCCGGGTCATCCGCCAGGAGAACGCGGGCAAACCGGCCGCCCTCAACAACGGCGTCCGCAACGCGAGTTACGACATCGTCGTGATGATGGACGGCGACACCGTCTTCGAGCCGGACGCCGTGCACCAGCTCGTCCAGCCCTTCGCGGACCCGGGCATCGGCGCGGTCGCGGGCAACGCCAAGGTCGGCAACCGCAACACCATCATCGGCGCCTGGCAGCACATCGAGTACGTGATGGGCTTCAACCTCGACCGCCGCATGTACGACCTGCTGCGCTGCATGCCCACCATCCCGGGCGCGATCGGCGCGTTCCGCCGCGACGCGGTCCTCGAGGTCGGTGGCATGAGCGAGGACACGCTCGCCGAGGACACCGACATCACCATCGCGATGCACCGCGCGGGCTGGCGGGTCGTCTACCAGGAGCACGCCAGGGCCTGGACGGAGGCGCCGAGTTCGCTGAAGCAGCTGTGGTCGCAGCGCTACCGCTGGTCGTACGGCACCATGCAGGCGCTGTGGAAACACCGCAAGTCGCTGACGGACAAGGGCCCGTCGGGCCGCTTCGGCCGCATCGGCATGCCGCTCGTCGTGATCTTCCAGATCATCACGCCGGTCCTCGCTCCGCTCATCGACGTGTTCACGATCTACTCGATGATCTTCGTGGACTTCTGGGCCTCACTGCTGGCCTGGCTGGCGGTGCTGGTCGTCCAACTCGTCTGCGCGGCCTACGCGTTCCGCCTCGACCGCGAGAAGTACCGCTACCTCGCGATGCTGCCGCTGCAGCAGCTCGCCTACCGCCAGATGATGTACCTCGTCCTGATCCACTCCTCCGTGACCGCCCTGACCGGCGGCCGCCTCCGCTGGCAGAAGCTCAAGCGCACGGGTGAGGTCGGGACCCCGGCAGGAGTGAGCTGACATGAGCTGGGGCTCGGAACAACAGCGGTACCAGGGATATGAGGGGTACCAAGGCCAGCAGGAGTACCAAGGCCAGCAGGTCCAGCAGGTCCAGCAGGGTCAGCAGGGCCAACAGGGCCAGCAGGGATATGACTATGGGTACGGGCAGCAGCCCGATCCCTACGGCCAGGGCCCGCAGCCTCAGGTCGCCCAGCAGTACGGCTACGGCCAGGGGTACGTCGACCACGGTCAGGGGTACGTCACCGAGACGGCACCCCTGCCGGTGACCGAGCCGGAGCCCGAGCCGGAGCGCGCGGCGGACGCCGTCGTCCGGACCGAGCCCAGCCCTGACGCCGGGGAGCCCGAAAGCCCCGCCGCCGACCTGGAGCCGAAGGCCAAAGGCACCGGACGCGACCGCTACTTCGACGCGCTGCGCGCCGTCGCGCTGGTCCGTGTCGTGGCGTACCACACCTTCGGCTGGGCCTGGGCCGGCCTGGTCTTCCCGTCGATGGGCGTGATGTTCGCGCTCGCCGGCTCGCTCATGGCCAAGTCCCTGGAACGCCCCGCGCTCAAGGTGGTCAAGAGCCGGATGCGACGGCTGCTGCCGCCCTTCTGGTTCTGGGGCTTCTTCGTCGTCGTGGCGATGCTGATCCACGACTGGATGCCGGGCTGGCAGATCGTTTTCTGGATCGTGCCGGTCGGCGACCCACCGGGCAACCAGTGGGGCGTCCAGGCCTGGGAGATCCTCTGGTACCTGCGGACGTACCTCTGGTTCGTCCTGATGTCCCCGCTGCTCCTCAAGGTCTTCCGCAAGGCACCCCTTCCCGTCCTGCTCCTCTCCCTCGCCCCGATCCTGGTCTTCCAGTACGCCTGGCAGCCTCCGTACAACCGCTTCGGCAGCGGCCTGACGGACTTCGCCACCTTCCTGTTCTGCTGGCTGGTCGGCTTCGCGCACCGCGAGGGCGTGCTCCAGCGGCTGAAGCCCGCCCTGGTGATCCTGGCGTCGCTCGCCCTCCTGGCGTACGGCGGCTGGTACGCCTTCGCGCACCAGGCGGAGTTCGGTACGTACGACCTGGACGAGGTCCCCGTCGCGCAGACCTTCTGGTCGGCCGGCTTCGTGACGCTGCTGATGTACTTCAAGGCGTACTACAACGTCGACTTCGCCTGGCTCGCCCGCTTCAAGCGGCTCGACCGGATCGTGACGATCTTCAACGGGCGGGCGGTGACGATCTACCTCTGGCACGAGATCGCCCTCGTGCTCGCGGTCCCGCTGATCGACCAGTTCTGGAAGGTGCCCGCCTTCGAGAAGTGGCTGCCGCTGGAGAGCCAGTGGTTCATGTTCGGCATCGGCTGGGTGCTGATCTGGGTCGCCATCCCACTGGTCGGCTGGGTCGAGGACGTGGCCGCCAGGAAGAAGCCGAAGCTGCTCCCCTGAAGGGGGCGTGTGAGACCGGCGTACGGGCCGGGCGCCGCAGAGTCGCCCGGCCCGTGCTGCCACAATGGGGGAGTGACCCGCGCATCCCTGGACAAGCAGCCGCACGAAGTCGCCTCGATGTTCGACGACGTGGCGGAACGGTACGACCTGACGAACGACGTGCTGTCGCTCGGCCAGGACCGGGTGTGGCGCAGGGAGGTCGCGAAGGCGGTCGACGCGCGCCCCGCGCAGAAGATCCTGGACCTGGCGGCCGGTACGGCGACCTCGTCCCTCCCCTTCGCCCGCACCGGCGCGTACGTCGTGCCCTGCGACTTCTCCCTCGGCATGCTGCGGGTCGGAAAGAGGAACCACCCCTGGCTGCCGCTGACCGCGGGCGACGCGACGAAGCTGCCCTTCAAGGACGACACCTTCGACGCGGTGACGATCTCCTTCGGCCTGCGCAACGTCCAGGAGACCGACACGGCGCTGAGCGAGCTGTACCGGGTGACCAAGCCCGGCGGCCGGGTCGTGATCTGCGAGTTCTCGCACCCCACCTGGGCGCCGTTCCGCACGGTCTACACCGAGTACCTGATGCGCGCGCTGCCGCCGGTCGCCCGTGCCGTGTCCTCCAACCCCGACGCGTACGTCTATCTCGCCGAGTCCATCCGCGCCTGGCCGAACCAGCCCGAGCTCGCCGAGAAGCTGCGCAAGGCAGGCTGGTCGAAGGTGGCCTGGCGGAACCTGACGGGCGGCGTGGTGGCCCTGCACCGGGGCTTCAAGACCGCCTGACGCCACCTCCGGGCAAGCGCACCGCCTGACGCCGCCTGTCGGGCAAGCACCGCGTGACGCGCACCCCGGGCAAGCGCCGCCCGATGCCTTCTCCTGGCGAGCCGCCGCTCCCGGTTCCGGAGAGCGGCTGTCTCACCTGAGCACTTCGAACGGGTCCCCGGGCTCGTCGAGCTCACGGCGCATGCCGCCCGACGGCGGACCCGGCAGCCGAGGCTCCCGCACACCCGCGCCGCCCTCCCCGTCACCGAGGTCGAACCACACGGTGACCACGGCCCCGCGCGGCACCTCGGAGCCGGGCGGCGGATATTGGCGTACGACGTAGTCGACGACGGTGAGATGGAAGTCGGGCCGGTCGGGCGCGACGAGCAGCACACCTCGCGCGTCGGCCGTCTCGCGTGCGTCCACGGCCATCAGGCCGATGAGCCGCGGCACGCGCACTTCGGGTGTCTTGGGTGTCTGGCGCACGGACGTCACCCCCAGCGGTATCGGAAGGGTAAGCCAGGGCCCGGCCCTTCCGGAAGCCGTCGGGTGGCTGCCAGAAACCGTGAGGCGGCCTTCCGGAAGCCGTCAGAGGGCGAGGCGGTAGCAGTGCGCGGGCTCACCCGTCGTGGGGCGGGTGAAGACCTCGGCCAGTTCCATGCCGACGCGTCGGGTCACGGCGATGGAGCGCTCGTTGCCGGGTCTGACCATGGCGACGACATCCGAGACGCCCGCGGCGCGCACCCGCTCCAGGGTGGTGAGCGCGGCGGCGGTGACGTACCCCTTGCCCCAATGCGCCCTGCCGAGCCGCCACCCGATCTCGATCTCCCCCTCCGGCCCCCACGCGCGCGGCCACGGCTGCGCGCCGGTGAAGCCCAGCACCTCGTCCTCCGGGCCGACCATGGTCCACAGACAGAAACCCAGTTCGGCGTCGTGCCGGCGCTGCCGCGCGGTGAGCTCCTCGTACACCGACAGTTCGGCCGCCTTCCCACCGTGGAACTCCATGACCTCGGGGTCGGCGAAGATCCGGTGCCAGGCGAACGCGTCCTCGTCGGTGGGGACACGCAGCCGTACGTCGGGCAGAGCTCGGTTCACGGGGCAACCCTTCAGCCAGGTGATCAGTACCGCTGCATAGACTGCCCATGTCCAGTGCCCGTCAGCACGCAGATTTCGAGTCTTGGGGAGACCCCGCCGTGACCGAGCCCCAACCCCTCTCCGAAAACACCGCAGATGTGATCGTCGTCGGGGCTGGACCAGCCGGTTCCACGACCGCGTACTACCTGGCGAAGGCCGGACTCGACGTCCTGCTCCTGGAGAAGACCGCGTTCCCGAGGGAGAAGGTCTGCGGTGACGGCCTGACCCCGCGCGCCACCAAGCAGCTCGTCTCCATGGGGATCGACATCTCCGAAGAGGCCGGCTGGCTGCGCAACAAGGGCCTGCGCATCATCGGCGGCGGCGTCCGCCTCCAGCTGGACTGGCCGGATCTCGCCTCCTACCCGGACTACGGACTCGTCCGCAAGCGCGACGACTTCGACGAGCAGCTGGCCCGGCAGGCGCAGAAGGCGGGCGCGCGGCTGTACGAGCGCTGCAACGTCGGTGCCCCCATCATCGACGACCGCACCGGCCGCATCACGGGCGTGCACGCGAAGCTGGGCGACGCGGGGGAGAAGCGCGAGGTCACCTTCCACGCGCCGCTGGTCGTCGCCGCCGACGGCAACTCCACCCGCCTGTCCCTGGCGATGGGCCTGCACCGCCGCGAGGACCGCCCGATGGGTGTCGCGGTCCGTACGTACTTCACGTCCCCGCGCCACGAGGACGACTACCTGGAGTCCTGGCTGGAGCTGTGGGACCGCCGGGGCGCCGAGGACCGTCTGCTGCCCGGCTACGGCTGGATCTTCGGCATGGGCGACGGCACCTCGAACGTCGGCCTCGGCGTGCTCAACACCTCCGACTCCTTCAAGGAGCTGGACTGGCGCGAGGTCCTGAAGGCCTGGTGCGCGTCCATGCCGGAGGACTGGGGCTACACGCCGGAGAACATGACCGGCCCGATCCGCGGCGCCGCCCTCCCCATGGCCTTCAACCGCCAACCCCACTACACCAAGGGTCTGCTGCTGGTCGGCGACGCCGGCGGCCTGGTCAACCCCTTCAACGGCGAGGGCATCGCCTACGCCATGGAGTCCGGCCAGATCGCCGCGGACGTCATCGTGCAGGCCCACGCCCGCTCGACGCCCGCCCAGCGAGAACTGGCCCTCCAGCGCTACCCCCGTGTCCTCAAGGACACCTACGGCGGCTACTACACGCTCGGCCGCGCTTTCGTGAAGCTCATCGGCAACCCGAAGGTCATGAAGATCGCGGCCCAGCGCGGCCTGACCCACCCGCTCCTGATGAAGTTCACCCTCAAGATGCTCGCGAACCTCACGGACCCGACCGGCGGCGACGCGATGGACCGCATCATCAACGGCCTCTCGAAGGTGGCACCGAAGGCCTGACGCCATCACGGGGTCGCCCGGGGGCCCGGGCGGCCTCCGGGGACGGTCTTGCCCCCTCCGGGACAGCACGACGAGGCCGCCACCCACTCGGGTGGCGGCCTTCATGCCGTATGACTCACAAGGTCCCGCGACTCAGAGAACGCGTACCGCGCCCGTGGCCGGGTAGCCCGAAAGGTCCTGAATCACCACACCCTTGGAGGGGTTGGCCGCGTCCAGGTACTGGCCGTTACCGATGTACACACCCACGTGGTACGCCGAACCGGCCGAACCCCAGTACAGGATGTCGCCGACCTGGATGTTGGACAGCGAGACCGGCGTACCGGACGTCGACTGGTCCTGCGAGACGCGCGGCAGGTCGACACCGACCTGCCGGAACGCGGCCTGCACGAGGCCGGAGCAGTCCCAAGCGTTGGGGCCCGTACCGCCCATCACGTACGCGTCGCCGACCTGAGCCTTGAGGAAGGCGATGACAGTGGCGACACTGCCGCTGGCCGGGGCGGAGACGGTCGAACTCGAGGAGCCCGAGGAGCCCACGGAGCTGGACAGGACGGTCCGCGTGGACGACCGAGAGGCGGCCTGGGCGGCCGCGGCCTTCCGCGCGTCCTCGGCCTTCTTCTTGGCCTCGGCCTTCTTCTTGGCGTCCGCGAGGTCCGCCTTGGCCTGCTTCGCGGCCTTTGCGGCGGCCGCGTCGCGCTCGGCCTGCAGCTCGTAGTTCGCGGCTGCCTGCTGCGTGGCATCCGCGGACTGCGCCAGCTGAGTGGCCAGGTCGGCCGTCAGGGTGGGCAGTTCGAGGGTCTGAGTAACGGGCTCGGCCGCGTTCGCCGAACCAGCCGCACCGGCCACGGCCAAGGTGCTGAGAACGCCACCGGCAACTCCGGCGCGCATCGCTAGCGTCGACGCGTTGCGGCGGGGCTTCCGGTGGTTGCGTATGTGAGCGGTGTGGGACATGGGTACAACCGGTATCAGGGACTCCCTCATACCTTCAAGAAACGTGTGGTGCGCCACAGTTGTTCAATCCGCGGCCGAATCCGCGGCGCGTCACTTCTTATTGACGCCGTAACGGGCATTCCGGACAGAGATGATCAAGCCTGTGATCATGTGCTTTCCGCATTACGTCCGAATTGCCCTCTGCCTACCATTGGTTGCAGCCTGTGGCCAAGGCCGGCTTATCTGACCCATAGATCGATGTGACACAGGTCACGGAACGGTCACCGGCGCAGCGGCGTCTCGCGCGCACCTCTCGACTGCCCCGTGCTCGTGAATGCATGCACGCGCCGATGTCCGTCCACATCCGTCCACACCCCTCCCTCTGATGTGTGAACGTGCGCCTCTATCAAGCCCCCGCGTCCAGCACCAATTTGCATGCGTCGGAAGTCTCTTGATATTGAGACGCCGCCCCGGACCTGTGATGACGAGCGGAAATGTCACATCTGGTGATCGCGCGGACGCTTCGCGTATGAAGATCACTGCTCATCCGACTTCATGATCCTTCGTCAGGTGGTGGAGATCACAAAGCTTGTGCAATACCCCGTGTCGCAGATCACAGACCGGCGGGCATAAGATGCGAGGCAGTTGGGCTTGTGACCTGCTTCACATGTCCGCGATCTTCGTCGGGACGCACGGGGTTCGTGGGACGGGTGGGGCGGAAGTGCTTGCCCGACGCAACCGCCAGCAGTCAGTGCCGACTGAGAGGAGCGAGGAGCGTGAACGCGTATGCGCCGATCCTCGTACTGGGAGCCCTCGGGGCAGGCTTTGCGATCTTCTCCGTGGTCATGGCCACGCTTATCGGTCCAAAGCGATACAACCGGGCCAAGCTCGAGGCCTACGAATGCGGTATCGAGCCGACCCCCACGCCGGCCGGCGGCGGGCGCTTCCCCATCAAGTACTACCTGACGGCGATGCTCTTCATCGTCTTCGATATCGAGATCGTCTTCCTCTACCCCTGGGCCGTCACCTTCGACGCCCTGGGTGTTTTCGGGCTCGTGGAGATGCTGCTCTTCGTGCTCACCGTCTTCGTCGCGTACGCGTACGTATGGCGGCGCGGCGGCCTGGAATGGGACTGAGGGGCCTTTAAGACATGGGACTCGAAGAAAAGCTGCCGAGCGGATTCCTGCTGACCACCGTCGAGCAGGCCGCAGGCTGGGTGCGCAAGGCGTCCGTCTTCCCCGCCACGTTCGGACTCGCCTGCTGCGCCATCGAGATGATGACGACCGGTGCGGGCCGCTACGACCTCGCGCGCTTCGGCATGGAGGTCTTCCGCGGCTCACCGCGCCAGGCCGACCTCATGATCGTCGCCGGCCGCGTCAGCCAGAAGATGGCGCCGGTGCTGCGGCAGGTCTATGACCAGATGCCCAACCCCAAGTGGGTGATCTCCATGGGGGTCTGTGCCTCATCGGGCGGAATGTTCAACAACTACGCCATTGTGCAGGGCGTCGACCATATCGTCCCGGTCGACATCTATTTGCCCGGCTGTCCGCCGCGGCCCGAGATGCTGATCGACGCGATCCTCAAGCTCCACCAGAAGATCCAGACCTCCAAGCTCGGTGTGAACGCCGAGGAGGCGGCCCGCGAGGCGGAGGAAGCGGCGCTCAAGGCGCTCCCCACCATCGAGATGAAGGGCCTGCTGCGGTGAGCGACGCGAACGGCAACGGGGTGAACCCCGAGAAGGACCTCGGCGCCTCGAACCTCCCCGGCCAGCGCGGCGAGGGCGGCGAGGAGATCCGCGTCCAGCGCGGCATGTTCGGCGCCAACAACGGTGGCGACACCACCGGCTACGGAGGCCTGGTCCGCTCCGTCCGGCTCCCCGGCCCGGCCACCCGCCCCTACGGCGGCTGGTTCGACGAGGTCGCCGACGAGCTGGAAGGCGCCCTGGAGGAACAGGGACTCGTCCCCGACAACGCCATCGAGAAGACGATCGTCGACCGCGACGAGCTCACCTTCCACATCGAACGCGAGTACCTGGTCCGGGTCGCCCAGACCCTCCGCGACGACCCGGCCCTGCGCTTCGAACTGTGCACGGGCGTGAGCGGAGTGCACTACCTCAGCGACAAGGGCCGGGAGCTGCACGCCGTCTACCACCTGCGCTCGATCACCCACAACCGGCTGATCCGCCTCGAAGTCAGCGCCCCCGACGCCGACCCGCACGTCCCCTCGCTCGTCTCCGTCTACCCGACGAACGACTGGCACGAGCGCGAGACGTACGACTTCTTCGGCCTGATCTTCGACGGCCACCCGGCACTGACGCGGATCATGATGCCGGACGACTGGCAGGGCCACCCGCAGCGCAAGGACTACCCCCTCGGTGGCATCCCCATCGAGTACAAGGGCGCCCAGATCCCTGCTCCGGACCAGCGGAGGTCGTACTCATGAGCACGCAGACCCCTTCTTCCGGCGCGTCCGCCGCGGCGGCGCGGGAGACGACCGAGGGCACCGTATATACGGTCACCGGTGGCGACTGGGACGAGATCGCCCAGTCCGCGGCGAAGTCCGACGACGAACGCATCATCGTCAACATGGGCCCGCAGCACCCGTCCACCCACGGCGTGCTCCGGCTCATCCTGGAGATCGACGGTGAGACGGTCACCGAGGCCCGCTGCGGCATCGGCTACCTCCACACCGGCATCGAGAAGAACCTCGAGTTCCGTACGTGGACCCAGGGCACCACGTTCGTGACGCGCATGGACTATCTGACGCCGTTCTTCAACGAGACGGCCTACTGCCTCGCCGTCGAGAAGCTCCTCGGCATCGAGGACCAGATCCCCGACCGCGCCTCGATCATCCGCGTCCTCCTGATGGAGCTGAACCGACTCTCCTCCCATCTGGTGTGCATCGCCACCGGAGGCATGGAACTCGGTGCCACCACGATCATGATCTACGGGTTCCGTGATCGTGAACTCATTCTCGACATCTACGAGCTGATCACCGGCCTGCGGATGAACCACGCGTACATCCGCCCCGGCGGACTCGCCCAGGACCTGCCGCCCGGCGCGGTGGACCAGATCCGCGAGTTCGTGAAGAAGATGCGCAAGAACCTTCCCGAGTACGACAAGCTCGCCACCGGGAACCCCATCTTCAAGGCACGTATGCAGGACGTCGGCTACCTCGACCTCGCCGGCTGCATGGCCCTCGGCGCCACCGGCCCGGTCCTGCGCTCCGCGGGCCTGCCGCACGACCTGCGCAAGGCCCAGCCGTACTGCGGCTACGAGACGTACGACTTCGAGATCCCGACTGCCGACACCTGCGACTCCTACGGGCGCTTCCTGATCCGCCTGGAGGAAATGCGCCAGTCGCTGCACATCGTCGAGCAGTGCCTGGACCGGCTGCAGCCCGGCCCGGTCATGGTCGCCGACAAGAAGATCGCCTGGCCCGCCCAGCTCGCACTGGGCCCCGACGGTCTCGGCAACTCCCTCGACCACATCAAGAAGATCATGGGCACCTCCATGGAGGCCCTGATCCACCACTTCAAGCTGGTGACCGAGGGCTTCCGCGTCCCGCCGGGACAGACGTACGCGGCGGTCGAGTCGCCCAAGGGCGAGCTCGGGGTGCACGCCGTGTCCGACGGAGGCACCCGCCCCTACCGGGTCCACTTCCGCGACCCGTCCTTCACCAATCTGCAGGCCATGGCGGCGATGTGCGAGGGCGGCCAGGTCGCCGACGTCATCGTCGCCGTCGCGTCCATCGACCCCGTGATGGGAGGCGTCGACCGGTGACCACGACCCCCGAGGGCGTCAGCCTGGGCATGCCCCAACTGCCCGCGCCCGACTATCCGGACGACGTCCGAGCCCGGCTCGAGGCGGACGCGCGCGAGATCGTCGCCCGCTACCCGGACTCCCGTTCGGCGCTCCTTCCGTTGCTGCATCTCGTGCAGTCGGAGGAGGGCCATGTCACGCGCACGGGGCAGCGGTTCTGCGCGGACGTACTGAACCTGACCACGGCCGAGGTCACCGCCGTCGCGACCTTCTACTCGATGTACCGGCGCAAGCCGAGCGGTGACTACCAGGTGGGTGTGTGCACCAACACCCTGTGCGCGGTCATGGGCGGCGACGCGATCTTCGAGGCCCTGCAGGACCACCTGGGCGTCGGCAACGGCGAGACCACCGACGACGGCAAGGTCACGCTGGAGCACATCGAGTGCAACGCGGCCTGCGACTTCGCACCGGTCGTGATGGTCAACTGGGAGTTCTTCGACAACCAGACCGTGGCCTCCGCGAAGCGGCTCGTGGACGACCTGCGCACGGGAGCACAGGTCGCACCCACCCGCGGCGCCCCCTTGTGCACCTTCAAGGACACCGCGCGGATCCTGGCGGGCTTCCCCGACGAGCGCGAGGGAGCCGTGGAGGCGGGCGGCAGCGCGGGCCCCGCCTCACTCATCGGTCTCCGCCTGGCCAAGGGGGAGAGCGTCCACGCGCGCGTGGTCCACCCACGAGGCGGTGGGGCACCGCAGGACCAGCCGCCGGCCGAGCACCTGAGCTCGCACGACGCGCCGCAGGACACATCGGCCTCCGACCCGTCGCACCCGGCGGGTCCCGCAGCCGAGGAGGGGGAGTGATGACGTTGGCACCCGAGATCGACGAGACCAGCCCGGAGAAGCTGCTCGCACCCGTGCTGTCGGCCTTCTGGGACGAGGAGAAGTCCTGGTCGCTGGACGTCTACCGGAGGCACGAGGGGTACGAGGGGCTGCGCAAGGCGCTGGCCATGTCGCCGGACGACCTGATCGCGTACGTCAAGGACTCCGGTCTGCGCGGCCGGGGCGGCGCGGGATTCCCCACCGGAATGAAGTGGCAGTTCATTCCTCAGGGCGATGGCAAACCTCACTATCTAGTTGTCAACGCCGACGAATCGGAGCCGGGAACCTGCAAGGACATCCCGCTCCTCTTCGCGAACCCGCACAGCCTCATCGAGGGCATTGTGATCGCGTGTTATGCCATCCGGTCTTCGCATGCGTTCATCTATCTCCGCGGTGAAGTCGTCCCCGTGTTGCGGCGGTTGCACGAGGCCGTTCGAGAGGCCTACGCGGCGGGCTACCTGGGCGAGAACATCCTCGGCAGCGGACTCGACCTCAAGCTCACCGTGCACGCGGGCGCGGGCGCGTACATCTGCGGTGAGGAGACCGCACTGCTCGACTCGCTCGAAGGCCGCCGTGGTCAACCGCGGCTCCGTCCCCCCTTCCCAGCCGTCGCGGGCCTCTACGCGTGCCCGACTGTGGTGAATAACGTCGAGTCGATCGCGTCAGTTCCCGCAATCCTCCGAAAAGGCAAGGAATGGTTCAGGTCGATGGGCAGCGAGAAGTCCCCGGGCTTCACGCTGTACTCGCTCAGCGGCCACGTCGCCAGCCCCGGCCAGTACGAGGCTCCGCTCGGCATCACCCTGCGTCAACTCCTCGAGATGAGCGGCGGGATGCGCCCCGGCCACCGGTTGAAGTTCTGGACGCCGGGCGGCTCCTCGACCCCGATGTTCACCGACGAGCACCTCGACGTCCCTCTTGATTACGAAGGAGTGGGTGCCGCGGGTTCCATGCTCGGCACAAAAGCACTCCAGTGCTTCGACGAGACGACCTGCGTCGTGCGAGCGGTCACCCGGTGGACCGAGTTCTACGCCCACGAGTCCTGCGGCAAGTGCACGCCCTGCCGCGAAGGGACGTACTGGCTCGTGCAGTTGCTGCGCGACATCGAGGCCGGCAAGGGCGTCATGTCGGACCTCGACAAGCTCAACGACATCGCCGACAACATCAACGGCAAGTCGTTCTGCGCCCTCGGCGACGGCGCCGCCTCGCCGATCTTCTCCTCGCTCAAGTACTTCCGCGAGGAGTACGAGGAGCACATCACGGGCCGCGGCTGCCCCTTTGACCCGGCCAAGTCCACGGCTTGGGCCGACCGCACGGAGGTGAACGCATGACGGTGACCACCAGCGCTCCCTCGGGAGGGGGAGAGGCGGCGGTTCCGCCGGAGGATCTCGTCTCGCTGACGATCGACGGAGCCGAGATCAGCGTGCCCAAGGGCACCCTGGTCATCCGGGCCGCCGAACAGCTCGGCATCGAAATCCCCCGATTCTGCGACCATCCGCTGCTCGACCCGGCCGGCGCCTGCCGCCAGTGCATCGTCGAGGTCGAGGGCCAGCGCAAGCCCATGGCGTCCTGCACGATCACGTGTACGGACGGAATGGTGGTGAAGACTCACCTCACCTCGCCCGCCGCCGAAAAGGCCCAGCACGGTGTGATGGAGCTGCTGCTCATCAACCACCCGCTGGACTGCCCGGTCTGCGACAAGGGCGGCGAGTGCCCGCTGCAGAACCAGGCGATGTCGCACGGCAACGCCGAATCCCGCTTCGAGGGCAAGAAGCGGACCTACGAGAAGCCGGTCCCGATCTCCACGCAGGTACTGCTCGACCGCGAGCGGTGCGTGCTGTGCGCCCGCTGCACCCGCTTCTCCAACCAGATCGCGGGCGACCCGATGATCGAGCTGATCGAGCGGGGCGCGCTCCAGCAGGTCGGCACCGGCGAGGGCGACCCGTTCGAGTCGTACTTCTCCGGGAACACCATCCAGATCTGCCCGGTGGGCGCCCTGACCTCGGCGGCGTATCGCTTCCGCTCGCGTCCGTTCGACCTCGTCTCCTCGCACTCGGTGTGCGAGCACTGCGCGGGCGGCTGCGCGACCCGCACCGACCACCGGCGCGGCAAGGTCATGCGGCGCCTGGCCTCCCCCGACCCCGAGGTCAACGAGGAGTGGCTCTGCGACAAGGGACGGTTCGGGTTCCGGTACGCGCAGCAGCGGGACCGGCTCGACACTCCTCTTGTACGGGGTGAGTCGGGTGAGCTGGAGCCCGCTTCCTGGCCCGAGGCCCTGGAGGCGGCGGCTCGGGGCCTGTCGGCGGCCCGCGGCCGGACCGGCGTCCTGACCGGTGGCCGTCTCACCGTCGAGGACGCCTACGCCTACAGCAAGTTCGCGCGCGTGGCCCTCGACACCAACGACATCGACTTCCGCGCGCGCGTGCACAGCGCCGAGGAGGCCGACTTCCTGGCCTCCCGGGTCGCCGGACACGGACGGGACCTCGACGGTACGGGCCTCACGTACACCTCTTTGGAGAAGGCGCCCGCCGTCCTGCTCGTCGGCTTCGAGTCCGAGGAGGAGGCGCCCGGAGTCTTCCTGCGGCTGCGCAAGGCCTGGCGCGGACACGGACAGAAGACCTTCTCGCTCGCCACGTACGCGACACGCGGCCTGGACAAGGCGGGCGGCACGCTGCTGCCCGCCGCGCCCGGTACCGAGACCGAATGGCTGGACGCCCTCGCGAGCGGCGTCGGCCTGGAGGGCGACGGTGCCAAGGCCGCCGAGGCGCTGCGCACCGAGGGTGCGGTGATCATCGTCGGCGAGCGGCTCGCGGGCGTGGCGGGCGGGCTCACCGCCGCCGTACGGGCCGCGTCCGCGACCGGCGCCACGCTGGTGTGGATCCCGCGCCGGGCCGGAGAACGCGGCGCGATCGAGGCGGGCGCGCTGCCGTCGCTGCTGCCGGGCGGGCGTCCGGCCACCGACCCCCGCGCGCGGGAGGAGGTCGCGACCGCCTGGGGCGTCTCCGATCTCCCGCACCGCTACGGGCGCGACACCGGCCAGATCGTCGAGGCCGCCGTCGGCGGGGAGCTGCGGGCCCTGGTGGTGGCGGGCGTGGAGGTCGCCGACCTTCCCGACCCGGCACGCGCGCGTGCGGCCCTTTCCGAAGTCGGCTTCCTGGTGTCGCTCGAACTGCGGCCCGGTGAGGTCACCGAGCACGCGGATGTCGTCCTCCCGGTGGCCGCGGTCGCCGAGAAGGCGGGCACCTTCATGAACTGGGAGGGCAGGTTGCGCTTCTTCGAGGCCGCGCTCAAGCCCGACCAGATGACCCGTCGTCTGGCGCCCACCGACGCGCGCGTCCTGCAGATGCTCGCCGACGCCATGGACGTACACCTGGGTCTGCCGGATCTGCGCACCACGCGCGGGGAGCTGGACCGGCTCGGTCCCTGGGGCGGCCTGCGGGCCACCGGGCCCGTGGAGATCGCGGCATCGCTGCCGCGTCCCGCCGCGGGGGAGGCCGTGCTCGCGGGCCACCGGCTGCTGCTCGACCAGGGCCGCCTCCAGGAGGGCGACGACGCACTCGCCGGGACCCGGCATGCCGCACGCGCGCGTGTGTCGGCCGCCACGGCCGCCGAGGCGGGCGTCAAGGAAGGCGACCTCCTCGCGGTCACCAGCAGCGCCGGAACCGTCGAACTCCCGCTGCAGATCACCGAGATGCCCGACCGCGTGGTCTGGCTCCCGCTGAACTCCACCGGAGGGGGCGTCGCCTCCGACACGGGGGCGCTGCCCGGCGCACTCGTCCGCATCGGCCCGGCGACGCTCGCCACCGAGGCCCCCAAGGAGGTGGAGGCATGACGCCGTACCTCGCCGCTGAAGACCTCTCCATGTTCGGCCGCGACCCCTGGTGGCTGGTCCTCGTCAAGGCGGTCTTCTGCTTCGCCTTCCTGATGGTGACCGTGCTCTTCTCCATCGTGTGGGAGCGCAAGGTCGTCGCCTGGATGCAGCTGCGCATCGGACCCAACCGGCACGGCCCCTGGGGCATGCTCCAGTCGCTCGCCGACGGCGTCAAACTGATGCTCAAGGAAGACCTCATCGTCAAACGCGCGGACAAGGTGGTCTACATCCTCGCGCCGATCGTCGCGGCCATCCCGGCCTTCATGGCGATCGCGGTGATCCCCTTCGGGCCCGCAGGCAACGAGATCTCGATCTTCGGCCACCGCACCACGATGCAGCTCACGGACCTGCCGATCGCGATGCTCTACATCCTCGCGGTCGCCTCGGTGGGCATCTACGGGATCGTGCTCGCGGGTTGGAGTTCTGGATCCACCTACCCGTTGCTGGGCGGTCTGCGGTCCTGCGCGCAGATGATCTCGTACGAGATCGCCATGGGCGCCTCTTTCGCCTCGGTGTTCCTCTACTCCGGGTCGATGTCGACCTCGACGATCGTCGAACAGCAGCACGACCGCTGGTACATCATCCTGCTGCCGGTCTCGTTCCTGATCTACATCATCACGATGGTCGGCGAGACCAACCGCGCCCCCTTCGACATGCCGGAGTCCGAGGGCGACCTCGTCGGCGGTTTCAACACCGAGTACTCGTCCATCAAGTTCGCGCTGTTCATGCTCGCCGAGTACGTGAACATGGTGACGGTCTCGGCCGTGTCGACCACGCTCTTCCTGGGCGGCTGGCGGGCCCCGTGGCCCATCAGCACCTTCTGGGAGGGTGCCAACCACGGCTGGTGGCCGATGCTCTGGTTCGTGGTGAAGGTGCAGCTGCTGCTGTTCTTCTTCATCTGGCTGCGCGGCACGCTGCCGCGCGTCCGCTACGACCAGCTGATGAAGCTCGGCTGGAAGGTCCTCATCCCGGTCTCCGTGGTCTGGCTGATGCTCGTCGCGACCGTACGGACCCTCAGGAACGAGAACTACGACTTCGCCGACATCGCCCTGTACGTCGGCGGCGGTGTCCTCGTCCTGCTGCTGCTCTCGTTCGCCGCGGACATCTTCCGCGACAAGCAGGGCGCCCAGGAAGCGCCCGCCGAGCCCGCCGCCTTCGATCCGATGGCCGGTGGATTCCCGGTGCCGCCACTGCCGGGACAGGAGCTCCCACCCGTGCCGCGGCGCCGTCCGCGCCGCGAGCGCGAGTTGATTGTCAGTGGTGGGTCCGATACTGCGAGTGACGGATCGAATGGCGGAACTCGTGACGGAAAGGAGGGGTCCGATGGCTGAGGAGCCGAAGGAGACCAAGCCCGGTTTCCAGAACCCCGTCGCAGGCTTCGGCGTGACCTTCAAGGCCATGTTCAAGAAGCGCCTGACGGAGCAGTACCCGGAGCAGCAGAAGACCACCGCCCCGCGGTTCCACGGCCGGCACCAGCTCAACCGCCACCCGGACGGTCTGGAGAAGTGCATCGGCTGCGAGCTGTGCGCCTGGGCCTGCCCCGCGGACGCCATCTATGTGGAGGGCGCGGACAACACCGAAGAGGAGCGCTACTCGCCGGGCGAGCGGTACGGCCGCGTCTACCAGATCAACTACGCCCGCTGCATCCTGTGCGGCCTGTGCATCGAGGCGTGCCCCACCCGCGCGCTCACGATGACGAACGAGTTCGAGCTCGCCGACTCCAGCCGCGCCAACCTCATCTACACCAAGGAGCAGCTGCTCGCCGGGCTCGACGAGGGCATGGTCGACACACCGCACTCGATCTTCCCCGGCACGGACGAGCAGGACTACTACCGGGGTCTGGTGACCGAGGCGGCGCCGGGCACGGAGCGCCAAGTCGCCGTCTCCAAGGGTGAGAAGCCCACGGAAGAGGGGGTGGAGGCATGAGCGCGCAGCTCGCCGCCTACTCCACCTCCACCGGAGAGGCCTTCCAGTTCTGGGTCCTCGGCACGGTCGCCGTGATCGGCGCCCTGTGCACCGTCTTCATGAAGAAGGCCGTGCACAGCGCGCTCTGTCTCGCCGGCACCATGATCGTCCTGGCGGTGTTCTACCTCGCCAACGGCGCCTACTTCCTGGGCGTCGTGCAGATCGTGGTCTACACCGGCGCGATCATGATGCTGTTCCTCTTCGTGGTCATGCTCGTCGGTGTCACCGCGGCGGACTCCCTGAAGGAGACCATCAAGGGTCAGCGCTGGCTGGCCCTGGTGTGCGGACTCGGCTTCGGTGTCCTGCTGATCGCGGGCATCGGCAACGCGTCCCTGAAGGACTTCAACGGCCTGAGCAAGGCCAACGCCAACGGGAACGTGGAGGGCCTCGCCGCTCTCATCTTCACGAAGTACGTGTTCGCCTTCGAAATCACCGGCGCCCTGCTCATCACGGCCGCCGTCGGCGCCATGGTGCTCACGCACCGCGAGCGCACCGAGCGCGCCAAGACCCAGCGCGAGCTGTCCGAGCAGCGCGTACGGGAAGGCAAGCACGTACCGCCGCTGCCGGCCCCCGGTGTCTACGCCCGGCACAACGCGGTGGACATCGCGGGCCTCCTCCCGGACGGCAGCCCGTCCGAGCTGACCGTCAGCAAGACGCTGCGGGACCGCGGCCAGGTCCGTGACGTGTCCACCGAGGCGCTGAGCGATCTGAAGGCGCTGGAGCAGCGGGCCGAAGAACGCCTGGAGCGCACGAAGACGGAGGAGGCGTCCAAGTGAACCCGGTCAACTACCTCTATCTCTCCGCCCTGTTGTTCACGATCGGCGCCACCGGCGTGCTGATCAGACGCAACGCGATCGTGGTGTTCATGTGCGTCGAGCTCATGCTCAACGCCTGCAACCTCGCCTTCGTCGTCTTCTCCCGCCTGCACGGCAATCTCGACGGCCAGATCATCGCCTTCTTCACGATGGTCGTCGCCGCCGCGGAGGTCGTGGTCGGGCTCGCGATCATCGTGTCGCTCTTCCGTTCCCGCCACTCGGCCTCGGTCGACGACGCCAGCCTGATGAAGCTGTAAGGGGTCGCTGAATCGTGGAGAACCTGATTGCGCTGCTGGTAGCGGCGCCTCTGCTCGGAGCGGCCGTACTGCTGTGCGGCGGTAGGCGGCTCGATGCCGTCGGCCACTGGATCGGCACGGCGCTCGCGGCCGCGTCCTTCGTGATCGGCGCGATCCTCTTCGCCGACATGCTGGGCAAGAGCGCGGACCACCGGGCCATGAGCCAGTACCTGTTCAGCTGGATCCCCGTCGAGGGCTTCCAGGCGGACGTCTCCTTCCAGCTCGACCAGCTGTCGATGACGTTCGTCCTGCTGATCACCGGCGTCGGCTCACTGATCCACCTGTACTCGATCGGATACATGGAGCACGACGAGCGGCGCCGCCGCTTCTTCGGCTACCTGAACCTGTTCCTCGCGGCGATGCTGCTGCTCGTCCTCGCCGACAACTACCTGCTGCTGTACGTCGGCTGGGAGGGCGTCGGTCTCGCCTCGTACCTGCTGATCGGCTTCTGGCAGCACAAGCCCAGCGCCGCCACCGCCGCGAAGAAGGCCTTCCTGGTCAACCGAGTCGGCGACATGGGCCTGTCGATCGCCATCATGCTGATGTTCACCACCTTCGGGTCCTTCGCCTTCGGGCCGGTGCTCGGTACCGAGGGGCACCCGGGGCTCGTCGGCGGCGCGACCGAGGGCAAGCTCACCGCCGTCGCCCTGATGCTGCTGCTCGCCGCCTGCGGCAAGTCCGCCCAGGTGCCGCTGCAGTCCTGGCTCGGGGACGCGATGGAGGGCCCGACCCCGGTCTCGGCCCTCATCCACGCCGCGACCATGGTGACCGCGGGTGTCTACCTGATCGTCCGCTCCGCCGCCATCTTCAACGCCGCGCCCGACGCCCAGCTCGTCGTCACCGTGGTCGGCGCCGTCACGCTCCTGTTCGGTGCGATCGTCGGTTGCGCGAAGGACGACATCAAGAAGGCGCTCGCCGGATCGACGATGTCGCAGATCGGCTACATGGTGCTGGCCGCGGGCCTCGGCCCCATCGGCTACGTCTTCGCGATCATGCACCTGGTGACGCACGGCTTCTTCAAGGCCGGACTGTTCCTCGGCGCCGGCTCGGTCATGCACGGCATGAACGACGAGGTCGACATGCGCAAGTACGGCGGTCTGCGCACGTACATGCCGATCACCTTCGTCACCTTCGGCCTCGGCTACCTCGCCATCATCGGCTTCCCGGGCCTGTCCGGCTTCTTCTCCAAGGACAAGATCATCGAGGCGGCCTTCGCGAAGGGCGGCACCGAGGGCTGGATCCTCGGCGGCGCGGCCCTGCTGGGCGCGGCCATCACGGCGTACTACATGACCCGCGTGATGATCATGACGTTCTTCGGGGAGAAGCGCTGGCAGCCGGACGCCGAAGGCCATGAGCCGCACCCGCACGAGTCCCCGAGGTCCATGACGATCCCCATGATCGTGCTGGCCTTCGGATCGGTCTTCGCGGGCGGTTTCTTCAGTATCGGCGACCGCTTCCTCAACTGGCTGGAGCCGGTCACCGGGCACTCGGAGGGCAACTCGCCCGTCAGCGCCCTCACGGTCACGCTGGCCACCATGGTGCTGCTCGTCGTCGGCGCCGGAATCGCGTACGCCCAGTACGGGCGCAGCCCCGTCCCGGTCGTCGCCCCGCGCGGTTCCCTGCTCACCCGGGCCGCCCGGCGCGACCTGCTCCAGGACGACTTCAACCACGTCGTGCTGGTGCGCGGCGGGGAGCACCTCACACGCTCCCTGGTGTACGTCGACCACACCCTGGTCGACGGGGTCGTCAACGGCACCGCGGCCTCCATGGGCGGCCTCTCCGGGCGGTTGCGCAAACTGCAGAACGGCTATGCGCGCAGTTACGCGGTCTCGATGTTCGGCGGTGTGGCGATCCTCGTCGCCGCGACCCTGCTGATGAGGGCGGTCTGATACCGATGTCCTTTCCTCTGCTGACAGCGACGGCGGCGCTCCCGGCGGTCGGGGCGATCGCCACGGCCGCCGTGCCGGCCGCGCAACGCGTCGCCGCCAAGTGGCTGGCGCTGCTCGTCTCGCTCGCCACGCTCGTCCTGGCCGCGATCGTGCTCGTACGCTTCGACCCCGGCGGCGACCGCTACCAGCTCACCGAATCCCACGCCTGGATCAAGGACTTCGGTGTGCGGTACGAGCTGGGCGTGGACGGCATCGGGGTGGCGCTCGTCGCGCTGACCGCGCTGCTGATCCCGTTCGTGATCCTGGCGGGCTGGCACGACGCCGACCCGCAGGAGACAGGAAGCAAGCGCTGGCGGCCGACCCAGGGCTTCTTCGCCCTGATCCTGGCCGTCGAGGCGATGGTGATCATCTCCTTCGAGGCCACCGACGTCTTCCTCTTCTACATCTTCTTCGAAGCCATGCTGATCCCGATGTACTTCCTCATCGGCGGCTTCGGGGACCGTGCCCACGAGCACGGCGACGACGCGGCGGCGACCCAACGCTCGTACGCCGCGGTGAAGTTCCTCCTCTACAACCTGGTCGGCGGCCTGATCATGCTGGCCGCCGTCATCGGCCTCTACGTAGTGGCCGGAAACTTCTCGCTCCAGGAGATCGTCCAGGCCCGCGCCAACGGCTCGCTGCACATGGCGACCAACACGGAGCGGTGGCTTTTCCTCGGCTTCTTCTTCGCGTTCGCCGTGAAGGCGCCCCTGTGGCCGCTGCACACCTGGCTGCCCAACGCCATGGGAGAGGCCACGGCCCCGGTCGCGGTACTGATCACGGCGGTGGTCGACAAGGTCGGTACCTTCGCCATGCTCCGCTTCTGCCTCCAGCTCTTCCCGGAGGCGAGCAAGTGGGCGACGCCGGTCATCCTCGTCCTCGCCCTCATCAGCATCATCTACGGGGCGCTGCTCGCGGTCGGCCAGCGGGACATCAAACGGCTGGTGGCGTACGCGTCGATCTCGCACTTCGGGTTCATCATCCTGGGCATCTTCGCGATGACCAGCCAGGGCCAGTCGGGCGCGACGCTCTACATGGTCAACCACGGGATCTCGACCGCCGCCCTGATGCTGGTGGCGGGCTTCCTGATCTCGCGGCGCGGCTCGCGTCTGATCGCCGACTACGGAGGGGTGCAGAAGGTCGCCCCGGTGCTCGCGGGCACCTTCCTGATCGGCGGCCTCGCGACCCTCTCGCTCCCCGGGCTCGCGCCCTTCGTGAGTGAATTCCTGGTCCTGGTGGGCGCGTTCGAGCGCTACCCCGCCGTCGGCATCGTCGCCACCTTCGGCATCGTCCTCGCCGCGCTCTACACACTCGTCCTCTATCAGCGGACGATGACGGGCCCGGTGAAGGCGGAGGTCGCCGAGATGCCCGACCTCAGGGTGCGTGAGCTTCTGGTGGTCGCCCCGCTGATCGCCCTGCTGATCTTCCTGGGTGTCTATCCGAAGCCGGTCACCGACATCGTCAACCCGGCGGTCCAGCAGACCATGTCCGACGTCCATAAGACGGACCCCAAGCCCGAGGTGGAGGCGGCCAAGTGAGCACAGCAGCTGTCCACAGCCTGTGGACAACCGCGGCCGAACCGATCTCCAAGATCGACGCGCCGAAGATCGAATACGGGCAATTGTCGCCCACCCTGATCGTGATCGGGGCGGCGCTCGTAGGGGTGCTCGTCGAGGCCTTCGTGCCGCGCAAGTCCCGCTACTACACGCAGGTCTTCCTGTCCGTCGTCGCGCTCGCCGCCGCCTTCGCCGCGGTGATCGCACTGGCGGCAGGCGGATACGGCACCACGAAGGCGCACATCGCGGCCATGGGCGCGATCGCCGTCGACGGACCGTCCCTGTTCCTGCAGGGCACGATCCTGCTGGCGGGCATCCTCGGTGTCTTCACCTTCGCCGAGCGACGGCTCGACCCGGAGGCGCACGGCAACCGCGTCGACTCGTTCGCCGCGCAGGCCGCCTCCGTGCCCGGCAGCGACAGCGAGAAGGCCGCGGTGAGGGCCGGGTTCACCACCACCGAAGTGTTCCCGCTGCTGCTCTTCGCGATCGGCGGCATGCTGGTCTTCCCGTCGGCCAACGACCTGCTGACACTGTTCATCGCGCTGGAAGTCTTCTCGCTGCCCCTCTACCTGCTGTGCGCCGTGGCCCGCCGCAAGCGGCTCATGTCGCAGGAGGCCGCGGTCAAGTACTTCCTGCTCGGCGCCTTCGCCTCCGCGTTCACCCTCTTCGGCATCGCCCTGCTCTACGGCTACGCGGGCTCCGTGTCGTACGCGACGATCGCGCAGGTCGTGGACGGCACGATCCCGAACGTCGACCCGGCGCTCGCCGGCACCATGGGCAACGACGTGCTGCTGCTCATCGGCGCCGCGATGGTCGTCATGGGCCTGCTCTTCAAGGTCGGCGCGGTGCCGTTCCACATGTGGACCCCCGACGTCTACCAGGGCGCGCCGACACCGGTCACCGGCTTCATGGCCGCGGCGACGAAGGTGGCCGCCTTCGGGGCGCTGCTGCGACTGCTGTACGTCGTCCTGCCGGGCCTGCGCTGGGACTGGCGGCCGGTCATGTGGGCCGTCGCGATCGTCACCATGCTGGGCGGTGCGATCGTCGCGATCACCCAGACCGACATCAAGCGGCTCCTGGCGTACTCGTCCATCGCGCACGCCGGATTCATCCTCGCGGGCGTCATCGCGACCTCGCCGGACGGCGTCTCGTCGGTCCTCTTCTATCTGGGCGCGTACTCGTTCGTGACGATCGGGGCCTTCGCGGTCGTGACCCTGGTCCGCGACGCGGGCGGCGAGGCCACGCACCTGTCCAAGTGGGCGGGCCTCGGACGCAGGTCACCGCTGGTGGCGGCCGTCTTCGCGGTCTTCCTGCTGGCGTTCGCGGGTATTCCGCTGACCTCCGGCTTCGCCGGGAAGTTCGCCGTCTTCAAGGCGGCGGCGGAGGGCGGCGCGGGCGCGCTGGTCGTGGTCGGTGTGATCTCGTCGGCGATCGCGGCGTTCTTCTACATCCGCGTGATCGTGCTCATGTTCTTCAGCGAGCCCCGGCCGGAGGGACCGACGGTCGCCGTGCCCTCGCCGCTGACCATGACGGCGATCGGGTTCGGCGTGGCGGTCACGCTGGTGCTCGGTGTGGCGCCGCAGTACTTCCTGAACCTGGCGAGCCAGGCGGGAGTCTTCGTCCGCTGAACCACGCACGGTCCGGGCCCCGCTCTCTCCTCGTGAGGCAGCGGGGCCCGAGCCATGTCCGGTCGGCCGCGTGCCCCGTGTGTCCCGCGTGCATCAGGGGGCTGTGCGGGCTGGACGGGCCGGGCGCCGATGCGTAGGGAAGTCGGCCGGTCGCAGCCTGTGGATAACTCCGAGACTGTCGGCGCGGACCCCTATCGTGGACGCAGTGGTCGAGGCGCGACGTACGGGGGACAGGACGATGGGCGGGACGGGTGTGATGACCGAAGCGGACGCGACGGAGACGCTGGGAGAGAGCGAGGCACTGGCCACGCTCCACCGGGTCTTCGGGTACGACGCCTTCCGCGGCGAGCAGGAAGCGATCATCGAGCACGTGGTGGCGGGCGGTGACGCTGTCGTCCTGATGCCGACGGGTGGCGGCAAGTCGCTCTGCTACCAGATTCCGGCCCTGGTCAGACCGGGTACGGGAGTCGTGGTCTCCCCCCTCATCGCGCTGATGCAGGATCAGGTGGACGCGCTGCGCGCGCTGGGCGTGCGTGCCGGGTTCATGAACTCCACGCAGGACTTCGACGAGCGGCGCGTGGTGGAGGCCGAGTTCCTGTCAGGGGAGCTCGACGTGCTCTACCTGGCCCCGGAGCGGCTGCGCCTGGAGACCACGCTGGACCTGCTGTCCCGCGGGAAGATCTCCGTCTTCGCGATCGACGAGGCGCACTGCGTGGCCCAGTGGGGCCACGACTTCCGCCCCGACTATCTGGCGCTCTCGCTGCTCGGCGAGCGCTGGCCGGACGTCCCGCGCATCGCACTGACGGCCACGGCCACCCGCGCGACGCACAAGGAGATCACCCAGCGCCTGGCCATGCCGACCGCCCGCCACTTCGAGGCGAGCTTCGACCGTCCCAACATCCAGTACCGGATCGTCCCGAAGGCCGACCCCAAGAAGCAGCTGCTGTCCTTCCTGCGCGACGAGCACGCGGGCGACGCGGGCATCGTGTACTGCCTTTCGCGCAACTCGGTGGAGAAGACGGCCGAGTTCCTCTCCCGCAACGGCGTCGAGGCGGTGCCGTACCACGCGGGTCTTGACGCGGGCACCCGCGCCACCCACCAGTCGCGCTTCCTGCGCGAAGAGGGCCTGGTCGTGGTCGCCACCATCGCCTTCGGCATGGGTATCGACAAGCCGGACGTGCGGTTCGTCGCCCACCTCGACCTGCCCAAGTCGGTCGAGGGCTACTACCAGGAGACGGGACGCGCGGGCCGTGACGGACTGCCGTCCACGGCATGGATGGCGTACGGGCTTCAGGACGTCGTCCAGCAGCGCAAGATGATCCAGGGCTCGGAGGGCGACGAGGCGTTCCGCCGCCGGGCCGCCGCCCACCTGGACTCGATGCTGGCCCTGTGCGAGACGGTCCAGTGCCGGCGCTCCCAGCTCCTCGCCTACTTCGGCCAGGACCCGCACACCCCGGCATGCGGCAACTGCGACACGTGCCTCGCACCGCCCGAGACCTCGGACGGCACGGTCGTGGCACAGAAGCTGCTGTCCACGGTGGTACGGCTGCAGCGCGAGCGCGGACAGAAGTTCGGCGCCGGACAGATCATCGACATCCTGCTGGGGCGGCGCACCGCCAAGGTGATCCAGTTCGATCACGACCAGCTGTCCGTGTTCGGCATCGGTGAGGACCTCGCCGAGTCCGAATGGCGCGGCGTGGTGCGGCAGCTGCTGGCGCAGGGCCTGCTCGCGGTCGAGGGCGAGTACGGGACGCTGGTGCTGACCGAGGAGAGCGGGACGGTGCTGCGGCGCGAGCGCGAGGTGCCGCTCCGCAAGGAGCCACCGAAGCCCACCGTCTCCCGCTCGTCCTCCTCGTCCTCGCGGGGCGATCGCAAGGCCAAGGCCGCCGCGGCCGACCTGCCCCAGGAACTCGTCCCCGCCTTCGAGGCCCTGCGCTCCTGGCGCGCCGAACAGGCGAAGGAACAGGGCGTCCCGGCGTACGTCATCTTCCACGACGCCACGCTCCGGGAGATCGCCACGGTGTGGCCCACCTCGGTCGAAGGCCTCGGCGGCATCAGCGGGGTGGGCGAGAAGAAGCTCGCGACGTACGGAGAGGGCGTGATCGGAGTGCTCGCCTCCCTGGGCGGCGGCGCCCCCGGAGCCGCGCCGACTGCCGCCCCGGGAGCCGGGCCGACCGCCGCCCCCGGAGCCACGCCGACCGCCGCGACCGGTGAGGCACCGGACCCGGACTGGCCCGAGTTGGACGCGGAGCCGCCCCCGGAGGACTGGATATAGGGCGCCCCGGCCCTCTGTCCAGCTCTCTGCTCAGCCCCGTGGTCACAGGGCCCGTGACGCGTACGCCCTGACGTCCGCGTCGGAGTCCGCGGTGGCCGTGGCCAGGGCCGCGTGGGCGTTCTCGTCGATCGCGGAGTGCCGTACGAGGGCCAGGACCGCCGCCTTGCGGACGTCGGCGTTCGGGTCTTCCAGGGCCCGGGCGAGCGCCGGGACGGCGACCCGGGCCTCGGCGGCCGACAGCGCGGTCGCGGCGCCGGAGCGGACCTGCCAGGCGGGATCGGCCTGGGCGGCGACGGCACGCACGGCCAGGGACGTCGAGCAGCCGGTGACGGCCAGCGTCGCGAAGGCCGCTGCCCGGACCAGGGCGTCCGGGTCCGTCGTGAGCCGGTCGAGGGCATCAGCGACGAGCTTTCCCGGGGTCACGTTGGCGAGGGCCTTGGCCACCGTGACGCGGACCTCGCGGGAGGGGTCGGCCGCGGCCCGGCTCAGGGGCTCCGCGGCGTCGACGGAGACCAGGGCGCGCACGGCCTCGACGCGGACCGCGGTTTCGGGATCGGCGAGGGCGTCCGCGAACAGTTTTGCGTCGCCCAGGCGCAGCGCGCGCAGGACGTCCAGGGCGGCGGCGCGTACGACGGGATCGTCCTCGGCGAGGGCGGCGGCGAGGCCCTCGCGCAGGTCCGGCTCGGCCGGCAGGGCCTCCACCAGCTCGCGCAGCGAGGCCGCGGCGGTGGCCCGTACGTCGCCGTGCGGGTCCCGGAGTGCGGCGGCGAGGGCGGGACCGGTGCCGGGCGGCACGGTCTCGGTGAGGACGTCGACGGCCGAGCGTCGGACAGCGGGGGACGGATCGTCCAAGTAGGGCAGCAGCGCGGTGAGTTCGGGCTCCTGCTCCGTGAGGGCGAGTAGTTCGAGGAGGCGGGGCGAGGTGCCGGCGCCGGTGCGGTCGGGTCCCCTGCGGTCGGGATCGGTGACGGGGACCGTGCCGGAAGGGCGCGCCGAGGACACCGGCGCGGCGTCCCGTGCCCCCGCGGTGGCGACCGCCTCCGGGTGGACCTCGCCGAGGTGTCGGGAGGCGCCGCCCGTCGGGGCGAAGTCGGGAACCGGGACGAGATAGGGGGCCACGGGACGGGCCGTGAACTCCATGGAGCCGGAGGGGGACTTGTGCAGGTCGAGGTGGTGGAACCAGGAGTCGTCGTCGCGCGCTGGATGGTCCGTGCGGTCGTGGTACAGGCCCCAGCGGGACTCGGTGCGGGCCAGGGAGGCGCGGGCCGCCATCTCCGCGCAGTCGCGGATGAACGTGACCTCGGCGCATCGCATCAGCTCGTGCGGGGTGCGGGCACCCATCTCCGCGATGTCCGCACGCATCCGCTCGAACGCCTCCAGGGCGAGGGAGAGCCGGGCGCCGGACTTCGGCGGCGCCACGTAGTCGTTCACGAAGCGGCGGAGTTTGTACTCGACCTGGGACTGCGGGGGGCCGTCCGGGTGGTGCAGCGGGCGGTACACCAGTTTGTGTGCGTCGCGCAGCTGGTCCTGCGGCAACTCGCCCTCGTAGGGCTTGTACTGGGCGGCGTCCGCTCCCGCGAGGTCGCCGAAGACGAACGCGCCGATCATGTAGTTGTGGGGGACACAGGCCAGGTCCCCGGCGGCGTACAGACGGGGCACGGTCGTACGGGCGTGGTCGTCGACCCGTACGCCCGAAGCGGAGTGGCCGCCGCACAGGCCGATCTCGGAGATGTGCATCTCGATGTCATGGGTGCGGTAGTCGTGGCCGCGACCGGCGTGGAAGGTACCGCGCGTGGGGCGTTCGGTGGTGTGCAGAATGGACTCGAGGGCGCTGATCGACTCCTCGGGGAGGTGGCTGAGCTTGAGGTACACCGGGCCCCGGTCCGAGGCGATCTCGGCGGCGAACTCGGCCATCATCTGGCCCGACCAGTAGTCGGAGTCGACGAAGCGTTCGCCGTGCCGGTTGACCTGGTAGCCGCCGAAGGGGTTGGCGACGTAGGCGCAGGCGGGACCGTTGTAGTCCTTGATCAGTGGGTTGATCTGGAAGCACTCGATGCCGGTGAGTTCGGCCCCGGCGTGGTAGGCCATGGCGTAGCCGTCACCGGCGTTGGTGGGGTTCTCGTACGTGCCGTAGAGGTAGCCCGATGCGGGCAGGCCGAGGCGGCCGCAGGCGCCGGTCGCGAGGATCACCGCCCCGGCACGTACGGAGACGAACCGCCCGGTGCGGGTGTTGAAGCCCGCGGCACCCACCGCACGCCCCTCCGCCGTGAGGACCCGTACCGGCATGACCCGGTTCTCGATGCGGATGCGCTCGCGCATCTCGCGGCGCCGCAACTGCCGGTAGAGGACCTTCTTGACGTCCTTGCCCTCGGGCATCGGCAGCACGTACGAGCCGGAGCGGTGCACCTGGCGGACCGCGTACTCGCCGTGCTCGTCCTTTTCGAACTTCACGCCGTACGACTCCAGGCGCTGCACCATCGCGAAGCCGCGGGTCGCGGTCTGGCGGACGGTGGACTGGTCGACTATGCCGTCGTTGGCGCGGGTGATCTCGGCGACGTAGTCGTCGGGCTCGGCGCGGCCGGGGATGACCGCGTTGTTGACGCCGTCCATGCCCATGGCGAGAGCGCCGGAGTGGCGGACGTGCGCCTTCTCCAGGAGGAGGACATCGGCCCCGTGCTCGGCGGCGGTGAGCGCCGCCATGGTGCCGGCCGTGCCGCCGCCGATGACGAGGACGTCGCAGGACAGCTCTTCGGCGTCCGCGAGCGCGGGGATCTCCACGGGAGTGTCGACGGGGGTGTCCACGAGGGTGCCTTTCAGGTGCTGAGGGACGTGAGGACCTCGCGGCGCAGGGTGAGCCGCGCCGGGTCGTCGAGTGCGGAGCGATCACGCGGGCGCGGTACTTCACGTACGGCGAGAAGCCGGCCGGGGCTGCCGGGACCGCCGTCGTCGGCCGGGTGCCCGGAGCCGAGGAGTGCGACCCGGTCGCCCAGGAACAGCGCCTCGTCCACGTCGTGGGTGACGAAGACGACGGTCGCTCCGGTGCCGTGCAGTACCTCGACGAGGAGGTCCTGCATGCCGGCGCGGGTCTGGGCGTCGAGGGCGCCGAAGGGTTCGTCCATGAGGACGGCGCGGGGTGCTCCGGCGAGGGCGCGGGCCAGTTGGACGCGCTGGCGCTGGCCGCCGGAGACGCGGTGCGGCAACTGCCTTTCGCGGTCGGCGAGTCCGACGCGGGCGAGCCAGGCCGAGGCCTGCGCGCGTCGCTCGGTGCGGGACGAGCCCTTGATGGCCAGCGGGAGTTCGACGTTGGCGCGCAGGGTGCGCCAGGGAAGGAGGGCATCTTCCTGGAAGACGAGTGCCCGGTCGGCACCTGGGCCTGCCAGGGGACGACCGTCCTGGGTGATGGTTCCGGCGAGTGCGGGCAGCAGCCCGGCGAGGGTGCGCAGGAGGGTCGACTTGCCGCAGCCGGAGGGGCCGACGACGGTGAGGATCTCGCCGGGGGTGATGTCCAGGTCGACGCCTTCGATGACGGGGGCGCCGGGGCGGCCGAGCGAGGCGCGGGTGAGGGACAGCCGGGTGCCGCGCGCGGCGACGGGCGTCCCGGTCTCAGACGAGGTGCTCATCGCGCACCCCCTCCTCGCGGACAGGTTCTGGGACGGACGGGACCGGGGCGGGGGCGCTGCGCAGGCGCGCCCCGGCGACGTACTCGGTGCGTGGCAGCCACCGGGTGAGCCATCGCCCCACGCGCTCGACGGCCGTGGAGGTGACCCAGCCCAGCACACCGATCGTGACCATGCCGACGAAGACACCGGGATAGTCGACGACGGTGTAGTCCTGCCAGGTGCGGTAGCCGACGCCGTACTGGCCGGAGATCATCTCGGCGGAGATCACACAGATCCACGAGACGCCGATGCCGACCGAGAGGCCGCCGAAGATCCCGGGGAGGGCGCCGGGCAGGACGACCGAGCCGAGGATCCGCCATCGGCCGCCGCCCATGGTGCGCACCGCTTCCTCCCACACGGGGACCAGGGCCCGAACCGCGTGCCGGGTGGAGACCAGGACCGGGAAGAAGGCGGCGGCGCAGGTGATGAAGACGATGCCCTGTTCGTTGCTGGGGAAGAGGAGGATCGCGACCGGGACGAGCGCGATCGCGGGGATCGGCCTGAGCACCTCCACCAGCGGGCCGAGCAGGTCCTCGGCGAGGCGCGAGCGGGCCACGAGCACGCCCGTGGCCACCCCCAGGACGGCCGCCAGCAGGAAGCCGGTGAGGATCCGGGTGAGGCTGTCGGTGAGGTCCGTCCAGTAGTCGTGGCCGCCGAGCCGGTCACCGAAGGCACGGGCCACGTCGGCGACGGTGGGGAACTGCGAGAAGCGCAGCCAGAGGTCGATGTTCAGGCTGGTCAGCAGCTGCCAGGCGGTCAGGGCCGCGGCGAGCGACGCGGCCCTGACGAGATACCGGGTCATGACGCCCGCTCCAGCGCGGAGGCGTACGAGATCGTGTGCGCGCCCAGGTGGCCGGCGAGGTACGCCTGGGCTGTCGCCGCCGTGACGAAGGGGCGCAGGTCGTTGCCGTCGGCCACCCACACCGCCCGGTCGGCGAACCACGGGGTGCCGGTCGTGGCGTCGGGGACGTACGCGGCGCGGACGGTGTCGCGGTGGGAGGACACGTAGTGGAGGAGAGCGGAGGGGGAGGCGAAGGTACGGGTCGAGGAGGCGCCCTTGGGCCACACCTCGCTCGCGGCCGGTGGAGGTGACGCGGCGAGCTGATCGGCGTACGCGGTCGGGCCGAGGGCGCGCTTCACGTACTGGTCGTCGACGAAGGCGTCCACGTCGACGTCGCCCACGAGCTTCGCCGACTTCAGGACGGAGACGTCCTTCTTCAGCGCGGAGATCAGTCGGGGCTTGAGGGCCGGGTCGAAGGCGGCGATGCCGTGAGCGCCGTTGTAGAGGTAGACGACCTCGGCGGGCAGATCGGTCGCCTTCGCGACCTCCTGGGCGGCGGCCAGTGGGTGGTCGTGCAGGTAGGTCGTCGCCTCCGACTGCGCCCGGAGGAAGGCCTCCAGCACGGCCGGGCGCTTCGTCGCGAAGTCCTCGCGGGCGGTGACGCCGTGGAAGGTCGGCAGATCGAGCGCGGCGCCGTCGTACAGGGCCTTCGCCTTGCCCTGGAAGGCGAGCAGGCCGGGCCAGGCGACGAACTGCGAGAGCGCGTCGGTGCTGCCCGCGGAGAGGGCCGAGGCGCCCACCGCGGGCTGCTGGTTGAGCTTCTGGATGCCCTTGTCCGGGTCGATTCCGGCGCGCTGCAGAGCTCGTACGAGGGTGCCGTCGGCCGCCGAACCGATGCTGGTCGACACCTTCTTGCCCCGTAGGTCGTCGAGGGCGGCGAGTTTCGAGTCCGGTGCCGTGACGATGGTGTTGAGGCCGCCTCGGAGGTTGTAGCCGGTGACGGAGACGAGGCGGGTGGGGCGGCCGAGCTGTTTGCCGCGGGCCGCGTTGATCAGCAGTGGGAAGTCGCCCATCGAGCCGATGTCGATCTTCCCGGCGGTCATCTGGGCGGTGATGGGGGCGCCGGTCGCGTAGTCCTGCCAGTTCACCTTGTACGTCGTGCCGTCCCCGAGGGCCTTGAGCTCCCTCTCGAAGGAGCCGAGGGAACGAAGCAGGGTTCCCGCCGTGACGGTGTTGATGGTCTTGGACTGGTAGCCGACCGTGATAGTGACCGTGGAGCCGGAACCGGTCGTGGTGCCGCTGCCGCAGGCGGTGAGAGGAAGCACGAGGGCGGCCGTGGCCAGGGCGGCG
Source organism: Streptomyces olivochromogenes (assembly GCF_001514115.1). Lineage (GTDB taxonomy): Bacteria > Actinomycetota > Actinomycetes > Streptomycetales > Streptomycetaceae > Streptomyces > Streptomyces olivochromogenes. Next base: position 447,828 of record NZ_KQ948454.1, on the reverse strand, counting down.
AATGCCTTGAGTTTCATGGGAGTTCGGTCCTCTCACCGGAGGAGGTAGGGCATGTTGACCGTGACGGCCCCGGTGGGGCAGCGGGCCGCGCAGGGGCCGCAGTACCAGCACTCGTCGACGTGCATGTACGCCTTGCCGTTGCTCTCGTCGATGGCGAGGGAGTCCAACGGGCACATGTCCATGCAGAGCGTGCAGCCGTCGATGCACTTCGACTCGTCGATGGTCACGGGCACGTCGGCCCGCTGGGGCGCCAAGGGCATGGCTGTCTCCAGAAAAGTCGTGCGTGGGATGAACCGGAAGGACCCTTCGAAACGATGAAGGGGTGGAGGGGCGCGGCGGCGGTGAGGGGGCGCGGTGGTGAAGGGAGCTGGGGTGAAAGGGAGCTGTGGTGAGGGGCGCGGTGCGGAAGGGGGGTGACGGTGACGTGGTGAAGAGAGGCGTCAGAGCGCGCGGCGGAGCTGGCCGCTCATCGTGATGCGGTCGCCGCGGAAGCGGATGAACTCCAGGTCCACGGGGCGGCCGTCGGCGAGGTGAGTGAGCCGCTCCAGCATGAGGAGGGCCGCACCGCGGGGTGCTTGCAGGACGGCCGCCGAGTGTGCGTCGGAGTTGACCGCCTCCAGGGTGATCTCGGCGTGCCCCAGCGGCTGGCCGGCGATGGCTTCCAGGAGACGGAAGACATCGGTGTTCTCCAGGTCGGCGCCGAGCAGGGCGGAGCCGAGGTCGAGCGGGATGTAGGTGAGGTCGAGCGAGAGGGGGAGTCCGTCGAGGCGGCGGAGGCGTTCGATGTAGAGGACGTCGGCGCCGGGGGCGATACGGAGGCGGTCGGCCACGGGGGTGGGCGCGGCCACGGGGCCGACCGTGCGGACCTCGTTGGTGACCTGGCCGTGTTCGCGCAGGGTTTCCGCGAGTCCCATCAGCCGGTCGAGTCCGTGCGGGTACTTCTGGGCGACGACGACGGTGCCGACGCCGGGAAGGCGTTCCACCAGGCCCTCCGCGCGGAGCAGGTCCAGGGCCTGGCGGACGGTGTTGCGCGAGGCGCGGTAGTCGGTGCCGAGGGCGGCCTCGTGCGGCAGGGTGCCGTCCGGGAAACCGCCGGTCAGCACCTGGTGGCGGAGCAGGTCGGCGAGTTGCCTCGCCCGGTCCGCGCGCAGCCGACGCCGGTGGGCGGCGACGGTGGTCGCGCCGGGGCCGGCGTGTTCTCGGACGCGTTCGGTGGGCATGCGACGGACCATACCGACGGGGTGCGGCCGGTGGTGTTGCTGGAGTGTTGCGCCACCTGTCGATGGTGAGGGTCGGGGGTTGGCCTGCGGCTTTGGTCGGGAGGAGGGGAGTTCTGCCACCCGTGGGGGCGCGGTGTGGGGCGGGGGTGTCTTGGGGGTGTGGGGGTGCGGGCGCGTGGGGCCGACGGGTAGGGGTCTCCGCCCCCGCCGCCCCTACCCGTCCCATCCAGGGGCTCCGCCCCCACCCCCCCCCGGACCTCCCGGAGTCAGGAGGGGTTGGGTGCCGGGGTGATGCGGCCCCTCACCTCGCCCAGTCCCACCCGCGTGCCGCCGGGGCCCGGGGCCCAGGCAGTCAGGGTGACCTCGTCGCCGTCCTCCAGGAAGGCCCGCTTGCCGTCGGGGAGGTCGAGGGTGTCGCGGCCGTTCCAGGTGAGTTCCAGGAGGGAGCCGCGCTCGTGCTCGGAGGGGCCGCTGACCGTTCCCGAGCCGTACAGGTCGCCGGTGCGCAGAGAGGCTCCGTTGACCGTCATGTGGGCCAGTTGCTGGGCGGCCGTCCAGTACATGGTGGAGAAGGGGGGTTCGGAGACGACGTGGCCGTTGACGGCGACGGAGATACGGAGGTCGTAGCCGCCGGGCTCGTCCTCGGAGTCGTCCAGGTAGGGGAGGAGGGGGTGCGTGCGGGCCGGGGGCGCGACCCGTGCGTCGTCCAGGGCGTCGAGCGGGGTGATCCAGGCGGACACCGAGGTGGCGAAGGACTTGCCGAGGAAGGGGCCGAGAGGGACGTACTCCCAGGCCTGGATGTCGCGCGCCGACCAGTCGTTGAGGAGGCAGAGGCCGAAGACGTGGTCGCGGAAGGAGGAGAGCGGGACGGGCGTGCCCCTGGTCGAGGGTGCGCCGACGACGAAGCCGACCTCCGCCTCGATGTCGAGCCGGACGGAGGGGCCGAAGACGGGGGCGGTGTCGGAAGGGGCCTTGCGCTGGCCCGAGGGGCGGACCACCTCCGTGCCCGACACCACGACCGTGCCGGAGCGACCGTGGTAACCGATCGGCAGGTGCTTCCAGTTGGGGGTGAGGGAGTCGGTGGCGTCGGGGCGGAAGATCTGTCCGACGTTCCGGGCGTGGTTCTCGGAGGCGTAGAAGTCGACGTAGTCCGCGACCTCGAAGGGGAGGTGCAGGGTCACCTCGGAGAGGGGGTGCAGGAGGGGCGCGATGGTCTCCCGGTGGGCCGGGACCGTCACCCAGGCGGTGAGTGCGCGGCGTACGTCGGACCAGGCCGTGCGGCCGGCGGCGAGCAGCGGGTTCAGGGTGGGCTGCGCGAGCAGTCCGGCGTACGGGGAGCCGAGTGCCCGGGCGGTCGCTCCCGCGTCGAGGACGTGGTCGCCGAGCCGGACGCCGACGCTCCGCTCGGACGCTCCGGCCCGGGAGAAGACGCCGTAGGGGAGGTTGTGCGGGCCGAAGGGATCGCCCTCGGGGACATCGAAGGGGGGCATCGGGTGGTGCCTCGCTTTCGTGGTCGTGCGCGCTGTGTGGTCCGTGTGACTGTCTTGGCCGTGTGATCCGCGCGGTGCATGTGTGGGTGTTTCACGTGCTCCGTGTGGTCGCGGCACAGGTTACGGGGGAGTGACGTGCTGTGGCAGTGCCCGCAGAGTTGCCGCGAGTTGTCGTGAGTCGCCGGGGCGGTATCCGAAGAGTTGCCTCGACAGTGCCTAAAGAGTTCGCAATGTCCGAATAGGCCTTGTCGGACGCGGTAGTTCCGGCTTAGCGTCCTTTGGGGACATGGACGGGGTGGGTCCGGTCCGTAGGGGGGACACGTGGGGGGACCCGTGGCCGGGAGCGTCAGCGGAGTGCCGGTCGACGCCGATCGGAACGTTCCGGGCCTGATCGTGAAGTTTGGCGACTATCCGCTGCACCACGGCGGTGTGGGCGCCATCCGAAGTCTGGGCCGCCTCGGCATACCGATGTATGCGATCACCGAGGACCGTTACACGCCTGCCGCGGCCTCGCGTTATCTGCGCCGTGCCTTTGTCTGGCCGACGACGGGGACGGAGGAGCCGGAGCTTCTCGTCGAGGGGTTGCTGCGGATCGGGGCTCGCATCGGGCGGCCGACGGTGCTCGTCCCGACGGACGAGGAGGCGGCCGTCCTGATCGCCGAACACCAGGAGGAGTTGGGGGAGCGGTTCCTCTTCCCCCGGGTGGACGCCAAACTGCCCCGGCGCCTCGCCAGCAAGCAGGGCCTGCACGAACTCTGCGTGGAGCACGGCATCCCCAGTCCGGCGGCGGCCTTTCCTCAGTCGTACGAGGAGATCGTGGCGTTCGCCGAGAACGCCCGGTTTCCGATCGTCGCCAAGAACCGGGAGGCGTTCGTACGTCGCAGCCAGCCGGCGGTGAACGGGACGACGAGGATCGCGACCCGGGAGGGGCTGCTGTCACTCGCCCGGGACTGGGGTGATCAGCCGGGCGTGATCCTCCAGGAGTACCTGCCCAGGGAGGAGGCGGAGGACTGGATCGTGCACGCGTACTTCGACGCGGACTCGACGCCGCTCGCGATGTTCACGGGCGTGAAGGTCCGCTCCTGGCCGCCGCACGCGGGAATGACGGCGAACGCGTACGTCGTCGACAATCCGGAACTCGCGGACCTCGCCGCGCGTTTCATCAAACAGATCGGCTTCAGCGGCGTCATCGACCTCGATCTGCGCTTCGACCGGCGCGACGGACAGTACAAACTCCTCGACTTCAACCCCCGGATGGGCGCGCAGTTCCGGCTCTTCGAGAACGAGTCGGGGATCGACGTCGTCCGGGCCATGCATCTCGACCTGACCGGGCGCACCGTTCCCGAAGGGGAACAGCGGGCCGGTCATCGGTACATCGTGGAGAACATCGACCTGCCGGCCCTGCTCGCCTACCGGCGCAGCGGCTACACGACCCCGCACGCGCCGACTCGCGCGAGCGGTACGGAGCTGGCCTGGCTCGCGGGTGACGACCTGCGGCCGTTCTTCACGATGCTCGCGCGCTTCGTGCGGCCGGGCGCGAGGCATCTGTATCAGCTGTGGCGGACCAACCGCCGTGGCGGCAGCACCAGTACGACCACGAAGTGACGAAAGTACGTCCTGGGGAGGGACTTCGTGATTTATCCGGTAGCAGTCATCGGTGCCGGCCCGTTCGGCCTGTCCACCGCCGCTCATCTGCGGGCGCGTGGCATCCCGGTGCGTGTGTTCGGCGAGCCCATGGTGAGTTGGCGTGACCACATGCCCGAGGGGATGCTCCTCAAGTCGACCCCGGTCGCGTCCAGCCTCGACGCCCCGCAGCCCGGCCACACGATCGCCGACTACTGCGATGCGGCGGGGATCCGCCGGCTCGTCACGGACGAGGACATCATTCCGGTCGAGACGTTCATCGCGTACGGCGAGTGGTTCCAGCAGAAGTTGGTGCCCGAGCTGGAGCGGGTGCGGGTGGTGTCGGTCGACCGCCGGGGCAGCGAGGGCTTCGAACTCAAGCTGGACTCGGGGGAGTCGTTCACGGCGCGGGCGGTCGTCGTGGCCACGGGACTGTACGGACTCGCCCATCTGCCACCCGAGCTCGGCGGCGCGGCGGCGGATGGACCCACACCCACCGGCCTCGTCTCGCACAGCTCCCAGCACCACGACCTCGCCCGGTTCTCCGGCAAGGAACTGATCGTCGTCGGCGCGGGCCAGTCCGCGCTGGAGACGGCGGCGCTCGCGGCGGAGGCGGGGGCGCAGGTCCGGGTGGTGTCCCGGGGGCGGGGCAGGGTCGCCTTCGGCGCACCGCCCTGGAAGCAGCCGAAGCTGCGTCCCGAGTCGCCCTTCGGCCGCGCCTGGTCCCTGTGGGCGCTCAGCTACTACCCGCACCCCTACCGCTATCTGCCCGCCGAGGCCCGGCACTACCTGGTCCGCCGGGTGCTCGGCCCCCTCGGGGCGTGGTGGCTGCGCGACCGCTTCGAGGGCAAGGTCGAGGTCAGTGAGGTGTCCGGGATCGTTCGCGCCGACGTCTCCGACGGGCGTCCGGTCCTCTCCGTGCAGACCCTGGGCGGCCGGGGCGAGGAGCTCGCCGCCGACCATGTCATCGCGGCGACCGGTTATCGCGTCGACATCGCCGCGATGGACTTCCTGGGGCACGAGTTGCGCACGGCACTCGCGGTGAGCCGCGGTACTCCCAAGCTCGGTGCGGGGTACTGCTCCTCGGTGCCCGGGCTGTACTTCACGGGGTTGCCGGCGGCGGCTTCGTACGGGCCGGTGATGCGGTTCGTGTGCGGTACGGAGTTCGCTTCGCCGCGGCTGGCCAAGCACTTGGCGGGCGCGCACGGATGAGGTGACCGGGGTCCGTGCGGTCGGAGGGGTCGGTGACTGGTGGGCCACGCCGTGGGCGGGTCCAACCCGCCGCGTCGGAGCTCGTGTTGGGCTCGGGCGGCCACAGTCACCGCTGCCGCGTCATCCTCTGGAGTGACATTCCGCTCGGAGTCTTTTCGTACCGCCCGATTCGGTGGACAGGGGCCGAAGTGCACTTTGTACGCCCAGTACGGCCCGTACGGTCAACGGCGTTGCTGACGGGATACCGGACGTCGTCCGGTTCACGCCGGGCCGATGAGTCGTTCGATCCGTATTCTTCGGATCATGGCCGCTCCGACTGCATATTCACTTATCGCCACTGACCTGGACGGAACGCTGCTCCGCGGCGACGACACCCTCTCCGACCGGTCTCGGGCCGCGTTGGAGAGGGTGGCCGAGGCGGGTGCCCGGCACCTGGTCGTGACGGGGCGCCCGGCGCCGAGAGTACGACCGCTGCTCGACGAACTCGGCGGCGCGGGACTGGCGGTGTGCGGGCAGGGGGCGCAGCTGTACGACGCGGCGACGGACCGGCTGCTGTGGTCGGTGACCCTGGACAGGGAACTCGCGGAGACCGCGCTCGGCAAGATCGAGGCGGAAGTCGGGCTGCTCTACGCCGCGGTGGACCAGGACGGCGTGGACGGGCTGACGCTCATCGAGCCGGGGTACGTGATGCCGCATCCGACGCTTCCGGCGGTGCGGGTGCGTCACCGTGACGACCTGTGGACGGAGCCGATCAGCAAGGTGTTGCTCCGCCATCCGTCACTGTCCGACGACGAGTTGGCCTCGGCGGCCCGGGGAGTGGTGGGCTCGCTGGCCACCGTCACCATGTCGGGACCCGGGACCGTCGAACTCCAGCCATGCGGCGTGACCAAGGCGACCGGTCTGGCGCTCGCCGCCGACCACCTCGGTCTCACTCCGGCCGCCACCATCGCCTTCGGCGACATGCCCAACGACATCCCCATGTTCGACTGGGCCGCCCGGGGGGTCGCCATGGCCAACGCACATCCGGAGCTGAAGGCGATGGCCGACGAGGTGACGCTGTCGAACGAGGAGGACGGGATCGCGGTGGTGCTGGAGCGGCTGTTCCCGTGCCGGTCGAATCGGTTCCGGGAGTCCGGAGAGCCCGGTGGGTCCCGGGGGCTCTCCGAGTCTCTCCGACCTCATCAGCCGTATCAGCCGCATCAGTCCTGGCAGGCGTACCAGCCCTACCGGCCCAACCAGCCCCACCAGCCCTGTCAGTAGGCCCCGTTGACGTTGTCGATCGAGCCGTACTTCGCCGCCGCGTAGTTGCAGGCCGCCGTGATGTTCGCGACCGGGTCGTAGGGGTTCATCGACGTGCCCGGCACGTGGTAGGCCTTGAACGTCGGGTCGATGACCTGGAGCAGGCCCTTGGAGGGGATGCCGGCCTTGGCGTTGGAGTCCCAGTTGTTGATGGCCAGGGGGTTGCCGGAGGACTCGCGCATGACGTTGCGGTGGATGCCGTTGTAGGTGCCGGGGATCTTGTTGCGGGCCATGATGTCCAGCGAGTGCTTGATCCAACCGTCGAGGTTGTTCGCGTACGTCTTCGAGCTGGTGGGCGCCGTCTTCGCCGGGGTCGCCTTGGTGGGGGTTTGGACGGTTCTGGTGCCTACGGTCAGGGTGAGGCCCGGCCGGAGCGTCGTCGGGTCGGGGCCTATGACCGCGCGGTTGGCGGCGTACAGCTTCGCCGCGCCGCCGCTCTTGGGGTACTTCTGCGCGATCTTGGCCAGGGTGTCGCCCGCGACCACCTTGTACGTGATGAGCTGGACATCAGTGGTGGTGGCCGTGGCGGCCTGCGCGCAGGTCGCGCTCACGAGCGGAAGGGCGAGTGCGACTCCGCCCATTCCCGCGGCGAGGATGCCCCGAGTGAGCATGCCGTGGATCTTGAAGCTGCGGTGCTTGCCTCGTGCGGACATGGCGAATTCCTCTCCGGCGCCTGCGAAGTGAGCTGTCGGGTTCGGGCGGGAGCTGCCCGGCCGCACGGTGTGTGCGACTTCACCCCTAGCCGTTCCGGTGTCCGGTTCGGCGGCTTACCTGGGTCCCCCGCTCCTGCCGTGCGTGTGTGTGGGTGGCTGGGTTATTCCGGTCGGCGGCAGGATTGGGCGGTCCGTCCGGATTGACGTGAACGTATGCGAGAGCACATGTCCGGAACAAGCCCTCATTTCCCGGTGTAGATCGCTTTCACCTGGGAGATCCGAGGGTGAAAATGCCCGATTAATCCGGAACGTGACGCTCAACTTGCCTTATGCAAAGGGGGAGTCGTCAAGAGGGGATAAAGAGTCCACCCGACATGGGCGTGACCCAATTCACGCGACCAAGCAGAAATAAAGCGGCACTGGCGGCAAATCGGACATCATGCTTCGAGTGTCCAGGCCGGTGAGCCCGCGGGCGGAGCCGGGCGGACCTCCCACGCGGACAGGTCCGTGTCGGGGTCGTCGTCGGGGAGCCGGCCGGCGTTGGGCTTGAAGTAGAGGCCGTAGGCCCAGTATTCGGGGAGTTCGTGGCACATAAGGTCTGGGTAAGGCTCGAACTCCTGCCCCGCGTAAGCCCTGTTGATCCTCGCCACCGCCTCGGCCCGGGGGATCCCGAAACGCGCGACCATCTCGTCGGCCATCTCGCGGAAGTACGCGAGCATCCCCTCGTCCAGGGCCATCAGGAACTCACCGGTCCGCGCCATGCTCCTCAGGGTTGCCCATGCCGCCGCCGGGACTCCAGTCCGCCGTCCGGGGGATTCTTCTCTCCCGCGTCCGATGGAAGACCACCTCGTTGCCGTCCTTGCAGATCAGCTCGTTCGCGGTGATGAACTCCCGGGCGTCGCAGCCGAGTTCGGAGCGTGTCTCGTCCCGGGCGTCCCAGGGCGGCTCCGGGCGGTGCGGACGGATCGACCTCGTCGAGCGGGTACGGGCGGAAAGCGGGTCCGATTCGTCGATGGTGTACGTGTCCGGGGCGTCCTCCGTGCATTCGAGGCCGTCCGGGTAAACACGGGTGGCGTCCTGGTGAGGGTCGGCCTCCAGGCGCCACTCGCCCCTCGCCACGTCTCGGACGACCAGGCGTTCGGGGCGGGGCTCGTCCAGGGTGGCCGGGGACGTCACTCCCAGGGGTTCGGACCGCTCCGGCTCCTCGAAGGTGATCCTCGGGTCCGACTCCCTTGCTCGCACCGGAAGTTCGAGCGAACTGCCCGCCGGGTCCAGGACGAACCCCGCCGCCGAGCCCGGCTGGGGCCAGATCCACGACCAGTAGGCGCAGGACAGGGAGAGCCGGATGCGGTGGCCGGAGGGGAATGCGTAGCCGAGGGCGGTCATGTCGAAAACCACGTCCTCCGTAGAGCCCGGTTTCCAGGAGACCGCCCGGTCGGGGCCGTAGCGCGCTGACAGGTTCAGAGCACCCCGGGTCACCAGCGTCGAGGAACCGTCGGCAGCGACGTCGCACACCCGGGCGATCACCTGGCCCCAGGGGGAGTGGGACGTCAGACGCAGGAGGACCCCGGGGCACCCCAGGATCCAGGTCTCCCCCGGGACGTCGAACTCGAAGCAGGCCGACCTCGCGACCTCCTCCCGCTGGTTCGACGGCAGGTCCGCGTCGTTCCCGACGGGTCGGAAACGGCCCGCGTCCACGCCCGTGTGCTGAGGGGAGCACACCAGCACCGGTGCGCCCCGCGTCGCGTACGCGATCGGGGTCACGGAGGGGGAGGGCCAGGCGGTGTCGCCCGCCCAGCGGCCGGGGAGGGACGGGTACGTCGTCGCCGGGGGGCCATGACGTAGGAGCGCAGGAGGGGCTGCGCCATGACGTCACGGTTGCGCACGCCGGGGTCCGGATCGTTGTTCACACCGGGGTCCGGATCGTCGTTCATACCGGGGTCCGGATGGCCGTTCACGCCGGGCCCTGGATCGCCGTTCACGCCGGGGTCAGGATCGGTCGTCGCGTCGGGGCCGGGATTGTTGATCACGCCGAGGTCGGGATTGAGCACACCGAGGTCGGGATGGCCGATCGCGTCGGGCTCGGGATCGGGATCAGGGCCGGGGCTGGACTCGGACTCGGACTCGGCGACGCTCGTAACGGTCGGCCTGAGCCAGCGGTCCCACCACCTCGGCGTCTCCTGGAGGAAGCCGATCGCCGGGCCCGGTGGCAGGCCCCGGTCCGGGTACTGGTGGCACCAGGGGCCGATCAGGCCGCGCACGCGGTCGGCGGGAAGGCTCTCGACCAGACGCAGCACCGTGTCGCGGTACGGGTCGTGCCACCGCCCACCGCAAGCGCGGCGGCCCGGATCCCTCCGTATCCCCCGTCCTCATCCCCCGTCCTCGCGCACACCGGCGTGTTGCCGGTACTCGTCCCGTGTCGGGTGGGACAGCCACGTATGGATGAACGGCTCCACCGTCTCCAGCAGGCGCTTCACCCACATGTCGCACCACATCACCTGGCCACGTGCGCCGGATCCGGCGGGACGGGCGACGTCGGCGAGCGCCGTGGCCGCCCGGGCGTGCGTCTCGACGGCGAGGACGGAACCTCCCGTGCGGTGCCCGTCGTTGTCACAGGGATCGTCGGTCGAACAGACCGCGACGATCGCCTTGAGCGGTTCGGGCGCGAGGGCCGCGATCCGAAGGGAGGTGAAGCCGCCCCGGGAGATGCCGAACATGCCCACCGCGCCGCTGCACCAGGGCCGGTCCGCCAGCCAGTGGATCACTTCCACCCCGTCGGCCCGCTCACTCTCCCCGTACGGGTCCGCCGGCACGCCCTCCGAGTCGCCGTGACCGCGGGCATCCACCCGGACGGAGGCGTAGCCGTGACCCGCGTACCAGGGGTGGCGCTGCCAGTCGCGTGGCGCGGTCCTGTCGGTGAGCCGGTCCGGGAGATATTCGAGGAGCGCGGGGACGGGCGCGTAGGCCAGCGCGCGCCACACACGCGCGTGCAGGCGGGTGCCGTCCGGGAGAGGGACCCACAGATCCCCGTCTGAGCAGTCAATACGTCTTATATCAGGTCATATCGAGCGATCAAGAACATACCGTCCGTGATCCAGTACCGCCCGGGTGTGGGACTGTCTGCCGCTCGGGGGACATCGGATGGCGGGGGAGAGGGAAGTCGGGAGGAAGTCGGCAGTGGGGACGGTGGGCGCTCGTGGTGATCGAAACGTGACCGGATACGCTGACTTGAGTGATGGCAGCGACACATCGACAAACCGTGTCATCGACCGAATGATCGACCGAGTTCGCCATGTGATCGTCAGCAGACAGGAGAACCTCTCGTGACCGTCGTCGGGCCGTTCGGGCTGAGCGTGCGGGACCAGGCTCTCGAAGCCGATGTCCAGGCCGGATTGACGGCTGTGGAGGAGGGCTTGCTCGAAGTCACCAAGAGCGAGGTCCCCTTCATCACAGAGGCCGCGCAGCACCTGCTGCGCGCCGGCGGAAAGCGGTTCCGTCCGCTGCTCGTGATGCTCGCCGCGCAGTTCGGTGACCCCTACGCGCCGGGTGTCGTGCCCTCGGCCGTGGTCGTCGAACTGACCCATCTCGCCACCCTGTACCACGACGACGTGATGGACGAGGCCGACGCGCGGCGCGGCGTGCCCAGCGCGAACACCCGCTGGGGCAACTCGGTCGCCGTTCTCACCGGCGACTTCCTCTTCGCGCGCGCGTCCCACACCCTGGCCGACCTCGGGCCCGAGGCCGTCCGTATCCAGGCCGAGGCGTTCGAGCGGCTCGTCACCGGACAGATCCTGGAGACGGCGGGGCCGCGCGACGGACGCGACCCGGTCGACCACTACCTCGACGTGCTCGGCGGCAAGACCGGCTCGCTGGTCGCCGTGGCGTGCCGGTTCGGCGCGATGATGTCGGGCGCCGACGAGACGGTCGTGGACGTGCTGACGCAGTACGGGGAGCGGCTGGGTGTCGCCTTCCAGCTCGCGGACGATGTGCTGGACATCGCCTCCGACTCGCACGAGTCCGGGAAGACGCCGGGTACGGACCTGCGCGAGGGCATCGCCACGCTGCCGGTGCTGCGACTGCGTGAGCGGGCGGAGCGGCTCGGTCTCGCCGAGGACATCGCGCTGTGCGAGCTGCTCGACTCCGACCTCACGGACGACGACCGGCACGCGGAGGCGCTGGCTCTGCTGCGGGCGCATCCGGCGCTGGAGCAGGCCCGCCGTGACACCGTGCGGTACGCGGAGGAGGCCCGCGCCGCGCTCGTCCCGCTCCGCGAGTGCGATGCGAAGGCGGCGCTCATGGAGCTGGTGGACGCGGTCGTGCACCGGGCCGGATAGGCGCCCGGAGCGAGCCACCGGCGTACGCCCTCCTCGGGTGCTGACGTACGCCCTCCTCGGGTGCCTACGTACGCCCTCCTCAGGTGTCGGCGTGCGGCCCTCCTCAGGTGTCGGCGTGCGCCCTCCCCGGGTCCCGACGTAGGCGCTCCCCGTCGTGACGCACGTCACATTGTTGGATTGAGTCCAGGATAGGAATCGGTCCGTACTCCCGGGCAGAAGCTGACGCAGGGGGCGTCGGCTGCATTACGGGGAGAAAAAAGAATCATGGAATCGAACGTCACGTTCAAGACCATGTCGGACGCGCGCCGCAAGGGCCTGGTCATGGCCGGTGTCGCGGTGGCAGCCGCGGCCGGTGTCGCAGCCGCCGTCATCCCGGCGGTCGCCGCAGGCGGCGGCCACCACAGTGACCACGGCGGCATGAGCCACTCGACGCACGGCGACCAGACCATCGTCGCGCAGAGCGGAGTCGTCGGCGGCAGCGGCGCCATCCTCGCCACCAGCCTCCGTGGCGCCAACGAGGTGCCCGTCCAGGGCGGCCCCGCCGTCGGCGACAAGGACGGTGCGGCGCTGGAGTTCATCAAGGTCAAGGGGGACAAGGTGTCCGTCGCCGTGACCTGGCGCGGCACCGGCAGGCCGACCATGCTCCACATCCACCAGGGCGCCAAGGGCACCAACGGCGGCATCAAGATCGACTTCACCGAGCTGCTCGGCAGGATCAAGGGTCACCACGTGGTCGGCACCGTGAAGGTGAAGGACGCCGCCCTGCTGCAGCGGCTGAAGAACGACCCGGGAGCGTTCTACGCCAATCTGCACACCGCCGAGTTCCCGGGTGGAGCCGTCCGCGGCCAGCTCCACAAGGTCACCGGCTCCTTCGACTTCCGTGACGCCCTCGGCAACTTCCAGGCGTCCGTGGTCAAGGGCAAGCAGATCTACGAGTGCAAGCCCGCCGAGGGCGGTGGCTACGCCTTCGCTCAGCGTGACGTCGCGGCGCTGCTTGGTGGCAATATCGTGCATACGTTCGTGAAGCCCAACTCCGGTACGCCGCAGTGGGTCGCGCCCGACCGCAGTGCGGTCACCGGAGCGGTGATCTCCAAGACTCCGAACGGCGACAAGAACATCGCCGAGCTGGACCTCAAGGCCACACAGTCCGGCAAGCACCGCGGTCTGCTGGCCGACACGCAGGAGATCCTGCGGCTCAACACCGTGGGCGGCGTCGCCCCGGCCGGCTCCTGCTCGCCGGGCGCGATCGTGGGCGTGCCCTACCAGGCGGACTACGTGTTCGTGCAGCGCTGACGGGTACCGGGGCTCAGTGAGGCCCAGGCGGTGGTTTCCCCAACCCCTACGGGTCGGGGGAGCCACCGCCTTCTCATGTCATACCGCAGGACTACGTGGAGTTGAGTCCGGGGTCTGACGCTTCTCGTCGGCCGATTTGGTCAGATTGAGAACACCACTCCTCACCGGTTCGGGTGAGAATGGCGGCTATAGGGGTGGAGAAGTGAGGACGGTAGGCCGCCGCCGACGACGGAGGTAAGGCACACATGGCACCGTACGAATCCGACAGGACCGCCGGGGCGGAAGGTCTGCCCGACGAGGCCGACGACGTCCGCACCGGCCGGCGCAAGGCGGCTCGTTACGTCGTTCCGGTCGCAGTGGTGGGGGTGGCGGCCGCGACCATCGGGCTCGTCCCGGCGCTCGCCGACTCCGGCGACCCCAGCCTGCCGAAGATCACCGCAGAGCAGCTCATCGAGAAGATCGCCAAGTCGGACGTCCAGCAGCTGTCCGGCACAGTCAAGGTCAGCACCGATCTTGGACTGCCCAGCCTGGGCGGCCTGGAGAGCGGCATGCTGTCCGGCGCTGCCAACGGGTCCGACGGTTCCTCCGCCGACCCGCAGTCCAAGCTCATGGAGCTGGCCTCCGGCACGCACACGGTGCGCGTCGCGGCCGACGGCCCGGACAAGGCCAAGGTCTCCGTCCTGGAGAACGCCGCCGAGTACAGCATCATCCACAACGGCAACGACGTGTGGGCGTACGACAGCAAGTCGAACGAGGTGTACCACTCGACGGCCCCCGCAGCCGAAAAGGGCCGGGAGAAGGCCCCGAAGGACGTCCCGACGACGCCCAAGGAGCTCGCCGACGAGGCCCTGAAGTCGGTCGACGACACGACTTCCGTGACGGTCGACGGCACGGCGCAGGTCGCGGGCCGTGACGCCTACAAGCTGCTGATCAAGCCGAAGCAGTCCGGTTCCACGGTCGGCGCGATCACTGTCGCGGTGGACGCGAAGACCGGGGTGCCGCTGAAGTTCACGCTGGTCCCGAAGAGCGGCGGCGCGGCCGTCGTGGACGCCGGGTTCACCCAGGTCGCCTTCGCCAAGCCGGCCGCCTCGACCTTCGACTTCACCCCGCCGAAGGGTGCGAAGGTCACCGAGGGCAAGGACGGCGAGGACACCAAGGGCACCAAGGCCCCGGAGTCCGCTCCGAGCCGCGATGACCTCGGCAAGGGGCTCGACGGTCTGAAGACCATCGGCGAGGGCTGGAGCACCATCGCGGAGTTCGACACGGGCGGCCAGGGCATACCCTCCGGTTCGTCGTCCCAGGGCGGCGACGTCTCCGGGTTCCTGAACTCCCTCGGCGACCACGTCAAGGGCAAGTTCGGCTCGGGCACGGTCTTCTCGACCCGCCTGGTCAACGCGCTGATCACGGACGACGGCAAGGTGTACGCCGGTGCGGTCACCAAGGACGCGCTGGTGAAGGCGGCCAACGAGGCCCACTGAGTACCGTACGTACGGAACTGACGTACGGAACTGAGGTACGGAACCGACGTAGGGACGAAGCCGAAACGAGGGAGCCCATGGAGGAGCGGTCCGCCGAGGGTACGGACCCGTCTGTGGCGGGCACCGCCAGCGCGTCCGCCGAGGGCACGGTGATCGCCACCCGGGCGCTCACCAAGCGCTTCCGCGGCGGACAGCTCGCCGTGGACGGCCTCGATCTGACCGTTCCGGCGGGCAGCGTCTTCGGCTTCCTCGGACCCAACGGCTCGGGCAAGACCACCACCATCCGCATGCTGATGGGCCTGATCGAGCCGACCTCGGGCACGGCGCGTGTGCTGGGGCAGCCCATGCCCCGCGCCACCCGCGCCGTGCTCCCGCACGTGGGCGCCCTCATCGAGGGCCCCGCGCTGTACGGCTTCCTCTCCGGCCGCGACAACCTCCTCCGGTACGACGCCGCCGACCCGACCGCCGACCCGCGCACCCGGCGTACCCGCGTCGCGGCCGCCCTCGACCGGGTCGGACTCACCGCGGCCGCGGGCAAGAAGGCGAAGGCGTACTCGCTCGGCATGAAGCAGCGGCTCGGGCTCGCGGCCGCGCTGCTCCAGCCCCGCCGCCTGCTCGTCCTGGACGAGCCGACCAACGGCCTCGACCCGCAGGGCATGCGCGAGATCCGTTCCCTCGTGCGGGAGCTGGCCTCGGACGGCACGACCGTCTTCCTCTCCTCACACCTGCTCGACGAGATCGAGCAGGTGTGCACGCACGCCGCCGTGATGGCACAGGGCCGGCTGATCACCCAGGGCCCGGTGGCGGAGCTCGCGGCGGGGGCGCGGGGGCGGCTGGTCGTGACCACCCCGGACCCCGGGGACGCGGCGCGCGTACTGAAGGAACAGGGAGTCGCGGATCTCGTCGTGACGGAGACAGGCGTGAGTGCCGAACCTCCGGACCGCGAACTCGCCGAACTGAACGCCGCGTTGGTCACGGCGGGCGTCCGCGTCCGCGGCTTCGGCGTCGAACGGGCCTCACTGGAGGACGCGTTCGTGGCGCTGACGGGGGAGGGGTTCGATGTCGCGGGCTGAGGCCGGGGCCGAGGCGGTACGCGTCGAGGACACGGCGATACGGAAACCGAGCCCCCTGTGGACCTTCGGACTCTTCCGCAGCGAGCTCCTCACCACCTTCCGGCGCTGGCGGACCATCGCGCTGCTCGCCGTGCTCGCGGCCGTGCCGATCCTCATCGGCATCGCGATCAAGATCGAGACACGTGACGGCTCGACGGCGGGCGGTGGCGGCGGCGAAGGACCGGCGTTCATCTCGCAGATCACCAACAACGGCCTGTTCCTGGTGTTCACGGCGCTCGCCGCGACCCTCCCCTTCTTCCTGCCGATGGCCATCGGCGTCATCGCGGGCGACGCGATCGCGGGCGAGGCGAACGCGGGGACGCTGCGCTACCTGCTGGTCGCGCCCGCGGGCCGTACCCGCCTGCTGCTCACCAAGTACGCGACGACCATGACGTTCTGCCTGGTCGCGACCCTGGTGGTGGCGCTCTCGGCGCTCACGGTCGGCGCGTTGCTCTTCCCCCTGGGCGAGCTGACGACGATCTCCGGGACCCGGATCAGCTTCACCGAGGGGCTCGGACGGGCGTTCCTCATCGCGCTGGTCGTCGCCGCGTCACTGATCGGCGTCGCGGCCCTCGGCCTGTTCGTCTCGACGCTGACCAACAGCGGCATCGCGGCGATGGCGACGACGGTCGGCCTCCTCATCACCATCCAGATCCTCGACCAGATCCCCCAGCTCCACGCCCTCCAGCCGTACTTCTTCTCCCACTACTGGCTGTCCTTCGCCGACCTCATGCGCGACCCGGTGTACTGGGACGACCTGGTCCGCAACCTCGGGCTCCAGGGCCTGTACGCGGCGGTGTTCGGCTCGGCGGCCTGGGCGCGGTTCACGGCGAAGGACATCACCGCGTAGCCGTCAACGCGCGGCTGCCACGCCCTGCGTGTCGCGCGCGCCGTCGGTGACCTGCTTCTCGTAGGGGTAGCGGGCGAGCGGTGCCTCCCCTGCGAAGAACGTCTTCGCTTGCGCCAGCGCTGCCGTGTCCTTCAGTACGTCACCGGGCTTGCTGCCGTTGCCGAGCAGGACCCCGCCGAAACGCATGCCCAGGTACGCGGCCGAGTGGTGGAGAGTGCCGATCAGCGGGTCGGCGACCTCTTCCTCCTCGTGCGCCAGTGCGGTGACGCCCCAGAGGGTGCGCCCCGCCATCCTGGCCTTGAAGTCGACGCCGGGCATGCGCAGCCAGCCCGACCAGTAGTCCAGGTAGCGCTTGGTGAGGCCGGACACCGAGTACCAGTACAGCGGCGAGGCGATCACGATGTCGGTGGCCGCCAGGGTGGCGTCGAGCAGCAGCGCCGGATTGCTCCCGGCGGCCGGGTGTACGTGGTCGCTGTCGCGCCGCAGGTCCACGAAGTCGGGCAGCGGGTGCTCGGCGAGGCTCAGCCAGCGCTGCTCGACATCCGCGGGCAACTGTTCGGCGGCCCGACGGGCCAGCAGCTCGGTGTTGCCGTCGGGGCGGCTGCTGCCGAGCAGGAACAGGAAGTGACGGCTCATGGGTCCCCCTGGGTGCGTGTGCGACGGGTCGCGGAACGCCACGACCCGCAACTGCATGCGTGCACAATATATGCATACGCATGCGACGTCCATGCCGAGAGACGGGGATGGCGGACGCCGGACGCCGACTGCGGGCTGTCGGCCGCCGGGGTTCTACCGGGGTTCTGCCGGGGCCGGGGTTCAGGGCAGACGCGCGGCGCCCGTCAGCCGGGCCAGCGCGGCCGTCTCGCGGGGCGGCGCCGAGGTGAGGTCGCCGATGCGCCACGCCGGGATCCACGGCACCTGATACACGTCGATCATCGAATCGATCACCTTGACGCGCTGGGCGAGCGGGCGGGGCAGCCGCCCGGGTGCGTCCGCGACCAGTACCACGGCGTCGAGGTCGAGACCCGGGGGCGCCTCACCCCGGCGGAAGGTGTCCAGGGTGTGCGAGACGGCGTCCAGTCCCGCCGCGTGCGTACGCCCGACGAGGAGCACCGACCCCGGTTCTCCCTGGTCGGGCCGGGGCCAGTTCCGCCCGGCGTCATGGCCGCCGAAGACCGCGGCGAGCGTGGTGGTGCCGGCCCCGCCGTGCGTCGCGACCCAGGCGTACCGCCGTGGCCCGACGTCGAGGTGGTCGGGTTCGTCCCCGGCGGGTTCGGGCCACCGAGTGGGTTCCACCGTGTCGGCGACGGGCCCGCGGAGCCAGATCTCGGGCCCTTCCGCTCCCTGCCGCATGCTCCCCTGCGTCACCTGACCACTCTCCTCGGTCGTTGTCGGCGTTGTCGGCCACTCTTACGAGGCTGTGACGCCGTAGTGACGCATGCAGCGGTGGTGAGCCGAGAGACTTGACTGTATGTACCTGACGGGATCTTGAGGCAAGGTCGACGCATGGAAGTACGACCCGAGTGAGGGAAGCGATGTCTCGACTCAGCCGCGAACAGAAGCGGGAATCCAAGCGGCAGCGCTCGGCGGTCGGCCCCGGCGCCGGCCCGTTGGAGGTGTGGGTCACCGCGCCCGCGGGGGAAAGCGGGGGCGGCGTCACGGTCGGTGGTGTGCCGGTCGGCGTCGTGCACGGCCAGACCGTCCAGGCCGCCGTCCTGAACCACCTCCACCGACTCGCCCTCGCCGCCGGTCACTCCGTCCTCGCCACCATCCACGACGAGCGGATCGGCTTCGTCGTACCGCTGGAGGTGTACGGGGACGGGTCGAGCCGTTACACGGGCGAGCCCGTACGGGTGGGGCCGCCGGCCGAGGTGCCCGGGGCGTCGGCAACCCCTCCCGCGATGCCCGCGGCCCCTCCCGCGATGCCCGCGGCGCCGCGGGTGCCGGTGTCGGAGCCTCAGCCCCTGCCCGGGGCCGCGGCGACGCATGTGCTGCGGGCGCTGCCGGAGCCGACGCGGGACGCCACCCCCGGCGTAGCGGTGGCTCCGACGGGCGAGTTCGGCCCGCCGCCCGTGGGGCTGACTCCTGAGCGTCCGGCCCCCGCGATGGAGGCCATGTCCGTCATGGACCCCGAGCCGGAGCCGGAACCGAAGCCCACGCCCGCGCGCGGCTTCGACGCCGTCGCCGAGTCCGTGCTGGCACCGGTTCAGGAGACGGAGGGCGCGGCGTTCCTCGTGGAGCCCGTGGCGCGGATCAACGAGGCCGTGAAGATGGGCCGCATCGAAGAGGCCACGGGGATGGCGGAGCGGGTCGGCGCGGACGCGTCGCGGTCACTGGGCCCCGAGCACCCGGAGGTGCTGCGGCTGCGCGAGCTGACCTCGTACATCGCCTATTTGGCCGGTGACCCGCTCCGGGCGTTCCACCTGTCCCTCGACCTCGCCCGGGTCCGCAGGCGGCACCAGGACCCCGAGGCCGCGTACGGCAACGTACAGAGCGCCGCCGCGGCCTGGCGCGCCGTGCGCGACCCCTTGCAGGGGCTGAACCTGGGGCAGGACCTGATCACGCTGTGGACCGAGCTCGTCGCCGACGGCGGCCCCGCCGCCGACGACCTCGAACAGCTCGAGTCGGCCCGCACTCGCATGACCCGCCTCGCGGACCGGGCCCGGGCCCGCTCCCTGGCGGACAACCCGTACACCCCCTAGGAGGGCTGGGAGAACGAGGAGCCCCAGTGAGCCCCAGGAGCCTCAGTGGGCCCTGGGAGCCTCAGTGGGCCCTAGGGGGGCCTAGGGGGGCCTCAGCGGGCCAGGAGCTCAGGAGTCCTAGGAGGACAGCGTCCACACGGCGTACGCCAGCGCGTCCGCGTTCCGGTTCAGGGCCGTGTCGTCGATGTTGGACGCCGTGTCGCAGGAGGCGTGGTAGCAGCGGTCGAAGGCCTGGCCGGAGGTGCCGCCCCACTTGGTGGCCTGGGCGGCCGTCTTGATGTAGTCGGCGCCGCTGAAGAGACCGCCGACCGGGATGCCCACGTTCTTGAAGGGGGAGTGGTCCGAGCGGCCGTCGCCCTCGGTCTCCGGCTCCGTGGCGATGCCGACGCCCGCGAAGTAGTCCTTGAAGGTCTTCTCGATCGTGGGGTCGTCGTCGTAGACGAAGTAGCCGGGGTTCGGTGAGCCGATCATGTCGAAGTTCAGGTAGTCGCTGATCTTCGCCCGGTTCGCGGAGGACAGGTTGTTCACGTAGTACTTCGAGCCGACCATCCCCAGCTCCTCAGCGCCCCACCAGGCGAACCGCAGGTGCTTGGTGGGCTGGTACTGAGCCCGGGAGACGGCGAGCGCGGTCTCCAGGATCGCGGCGGACCCGGAACCGTTGTCGTTGATGCCGGGTCCCGCGGTCACGCTGTCGAGGTGCGAGCCCGCCATGACGACCTGGTTGGCGTCGCCGCCCGGCCAGTCGGCGATCAGGTTGTACCCGGTGCGGCCGGAGGACGTGAACTGCTGGAGGGTCGTGGTGAATCCGGCCGCGTCCAGCTTCGCCTTCACATAGTCGATGGAGGCCTTGTAGCCGGTGCGGCCGTGTGCGCGGTTGCCGCCGTTGGCGGTGGCGATGGACTGCAGCTGTGCGAGATGGGACTTGACGTTGGCCACGGGGATGTCGGGTGCGGCGGCCGCGGCGGTGGGGGCGGGCGCCGCGCCGGTTATCGCGCCGGTGGTGAGGAGCGTGACGGCCGCGACGACGACGCCGGCGGCACGCCCGGGAACGGAGAGCTTCATGTGGGGGGCTCCGGATTCCTTGTGGGAATGAGGTGCCTGATGGTGTTTCTGAGGCTGACGTTCCGTCAAGAGCGCAATCCGGTCAGGCTGGTTCGCATAGCGAACCCGGGCCGCCGGGGTGGGTGACGCTCGCAGCCCGCACGCTCACTGCACGCACGCTCACTGCACGCAGAACTCGTTCCCCTCCGGGTCGGCCATCACCACCCACTCGCCGGCCGGTTCCTTCACGTGCCGCAGCGCCTCCGCGCCCAGCCCCTCCAACCGGGCGACCTCGTCCGCGCGTCGGCCCTCGCCCGGGTGCAGATCGAGGTGGAGCCGGTTCTTGACGGTCTTCGGCTCGGGGACGCGCTGGAAGAGCAGGCGTCGTCCCAGCCCGATGCCGCGCTCCTTGTCGTACGGGTCGTCGGGATGCCGTACGGCGATCAGGTCCCGGAAGGCCGGGCGGCCGTGGAAGCCGACGGTGGCCTCGGCAGGCAGGGCACCGAGGCCCAGCAGTCGTTCGACGAGCGCGCTGTTGTCCTCGACCTCGTAACCGAGGGCGGCGGCCCAGAAGTCGGCTTGGGCGTGCGGGTCGGTGGCGTCGATGACCAGCTTCCAGTGCACGGGCGTAGGCGTCATACAGCCACTCATAGTGGTTGCCTGATGAGAGGTGCAACGGATTTGCGCACGTGCCGTCGAACAACTCTCTACGACTTGGCCTCCACGGCGGCGGCGCCCCGCGCGCCGGCGACGGCACTCGCGACCGCCCCGGCCCTGAGCGCCCGAGCCGCCCGCCGCGCGGTCCGCAGCGCGTCGAAGGTGAGCAGCGACAGCGCGAGCCAGACCAGCGCGAACCCGGCCCACCGCTCCGGCGGCATGGCCTCGTGGAAGTAGAGGATGCCGAGCAGGAACTGGAACACCGGGGCGAGGTACTGCAACAGCCCCAGCGTGGACAACGGCACCCGTATCGCGGCCGCGCCGAAGCACACCAGCGGAAGTGCCGTGACGACGCCCGTCGCCGCGAGCAACGTCGCGTGCCCCGCGCCCTCCGTGCCGAAGGTCGCGCTCCCGCTCGAACCCAGCCACAGCAGATAGGCGAGCGCGGGCAGGAACTGGATCGCCGTCTCGGCGGCGAGCGACTCGATCCCGCCGAGGTTGACCTTCTTCTTCACCAGCCCGTACGTGGCGAAGGAGAAGGCGAGGGTGAGGGAGATCCACGGCGGCCGGCCGTACCCGATGGCGAGGACGAGCACCGCGGAGAAGCCGACGCCGACCGCCGTCCACTGCAGGGGGCGCAGCCGTTCCTTCAGCAGCAGGACGCCCATGGCGATGGTGACGAGCGGGTTGATGAAGTAGCCGAGGGACGCCTCGACGACGTGCTCGCTGTTCACGGCCCAGATGTAGACGCCCCAGTTGACCGTGATGACGGCCGCCGCGACGCTGATCAGCGCCAGCTTGCGCGGCTGTCGCAGCAGTTCGCCGAGCCAGGCCCAGCGCCGCATGACCAGCAGGGCGACGCCGACCACGGCGAGGGACCACACCATCCGGTGGGCGAGGATCTCGAGGGCTCCGGCCGGCTTCAGCAGCGGCCAGAAGAGGGGAACGAGCCCCCACATTCCGTACGCGGCGAAGCCGTTCAACAGTCCGATGCGCTGCTCGGCCTTGGATATCCGGGAATCCGTCGAGCCGACGGGGCCACTGGAACTCGCGGAGCCGACGGGGCCACTGGAACCCGTCGAGCCGGTCGCACCCATCGAATTCTTCGCCTGCTGCACGGCCACCGGCCCTCCCTCTCGCACAGCTGCTCCCGCGCAGCCTCCAAGAAGGTAGCGCCGAGCGCCCCCGCCTGTCATGCCCGTATCGCTATACGGTCATGACAGGCGGAGGTTCGGAGGGCGACGGCGCCGGGGCCCGAGGGGGAGTCAGCCCTTCAGCGCCGCCGCGATCGACTCGGCGACCGGCGTGGTCGGGCGGCCGGTCAGCCGGGACAGGTCACCGCTGGTGCCCGCGAGCTCGCCCTTCTCGATGGACGCGTCGACGCCCGCCAGGATCGCGGCGAGGGGGCCGGGCAGTCCGGCGCCGGTCAGGATGCCGGTGAGCGCCTCGACGGAGACGGCGTTGTAGACGATCTCCTTGCCGGACCGCTCGGCCACCAGGGCGGCGTACTCGGCGAAGCTCCACGCGGTGTCGCCGCTCAGCTCGTACGTCTTGTTCTCGTGGCCCTCGCCGGTCAGTACGGCCACGGCGGCGGCCGCGTAGTCGGCGCGGGCGGCGGAGGCGACCTTGCCGTCGCCGGCGGCCTGGGTGACGGCGCCGTACTCGAGGACCGGGGCGAGGTTCTCGGTGTAGTTCTCGTTGTACCAGCCGTTGCGCAGCAGGGCGTAGGGCACACCCGACTCCAGGATCGCCTTCTCGGTGCCCTTGTGGTCGTCGGCGAGGGCGGCGGTGAGGGTGCCCGGCGCGCTGGTGTACGCGAAGAGCGCGACCCCGGCGGCCTTGGTGGCGTCCAGGACGACCTGGTGCTGGGCCACGCGGCCCTTGTCGAACTCGTTGCCGGAGATGAGCAGCACCTTGTCGCCGGCGGCGAAGAGGGGCCCGAAGGTCTCGGGCTCGTTGTAGTTGGCGACCGCGATCTTCACGCCGCGGGCCGCGAAGCCGGCGGCCTTGTCCGCGTCGCGGACGACGGCGGTGATCTGGTCGGCCGGAACCTTCTCCAGCAGTCCCTCGATGACGTGGCGGCCGAGGTGTCCGGTGGCTCCGGTGACGACGATGCTCATGGCTTGGCTCCTTGTGGGGTAGGTCTGTCACTAACCCTAGGAGGTGCGCTAACTCTGCGAAAGTACCCACTTTGAAGTAAGGTACTGGCATGGGAGTAAGTACAGAGGTATCCACCGACACCCCGGCCGCGTCCAAGCCCCCGGCCGTCTCCAGGCCCGCGGCCGTCTCCAAGTACGACACGGGCGAGGCGATGTGCCCGTACCGCCTCGTCCTGGAGCACGTCACCAGCCGCTGGGGCGTGCTCGTGCTGATCGAGCTCCTCGACCGCCCCTACCGCTTCAGCGAGCTGCGCCGGGCGATCGGCCGGGTCAGCGAGAAGATGCTCACCCAGACCCTCCAGACCCTGGAGCGCGACGGTCTTGTCCACCGTGACGCGAAGCCCGTGATCCCGCCCCGCGTCGACTACTCGCTCACCGAACTGGGCCGCGAGGCCGCCGAGCAGGTGCGCACGCTGGCCGTCTGGACCAAGGACCGGATGGACGACGTGGAGAGGTCCCGCCACGCATACGACGAGGCCCGGGCGTCTGCCACCCGGGCCCCTGGAACTTCTTGAACGCCTCGAAGAACGCCTCGAAGAACGCCTCGAAGAACGCCTCGGACGGTCGGCTCGCTCAGCCGACGACCGTCCAGGTGTCCCCGCCCGCGAGGAGTGAGGCGAGGTCGCCCTTGCCGTTCTGTTCGATGGCTGTGTCCAGCTGGTCGGCCATCTGGGTGTCGTAGACCGGCCGCTCCACGGAGCGCAGGACGCCGATCGGGGTGTGGTGCAGGGTGTCCGGGTCGGCCAGCCGGGAGAGCGCGAAGGCCGTGGTCGGGGACGCGGAGTGGGCGTCGTGGACCAGAATCTGTGCCTCGTTCTCCGGGGTGACGGTGACGACCTTCAGGTCACCGGTCAGCTGATCCCGTACGACACCCTTGGCGCGGTCCGCGCCGAAGCGGATCTGCTGCCCGTGTTCGAGACGGATCACCGCCTCCTCGGCCTGCTGCTTGTCCTTGAGGACCTCGAAGGCGCCGTCGTTGAAGATGTTGCAGTTCTGGTAGATCTCCACCAGTGCCGTGCCCGGGTGGGCGGCGGCCTGCCGCAGTACGTCGGTGAGGTGCTTGCGGTCGGAGTCCACGGTCCGGGCCACGAAGGACGCCTCCGCGCCGATGGCCAGGGACACCGGGTTGAAGGGCGCGTCCAGCGAGCCCATCGGCGTCGACTTGGTGATCTTGCCGACCTCGGAGGTCGGCGAGTACTGCCCCTTGGTGAGGCCGTAGATCCGGTTGTTGAACAGCAGGATCTTCAGGTTCACGTTGCGGCGCAGCGCGTGGATCAGATGGTTGCCGCCGATGGAGAGGGCGTCCCCGTCACCGGTGACCACCCACACGCTCAGGTCCCGCCTGCTGGAGGCGAGGCCCGTCGCGATGGCGGGCGCGCGGCCATGGATGGAGTGCATCCCGTAGGTGTTCATGTAGTACGGGAAGCGGGACGAGCAGCCGATGCCCGACACGAAGACGATGTTCTCCTTGGCGAGGCCGAGCTCGGGCATGAAGCCCTGTACGGCGGCCAGGACCGCGTAGTCACCGCAGCCGGGGCACCAGCGCACTTCCTGATCGGACTTGAAGTCCTTCATGGACTGCCTGGCCTCGGCCTTGGGCACCAGGGTGAGGGCCTCGATCGTGTCCGCGCTTCCTGTGGTCGTCTCAGCCATCGATGGCCTCCTTGAGCGCCGTGGCGAGCTGTTCGGCCTTGAACGGCATGCCGTTGACCTGGTTGTAGGAGTGCGCGTCGACCAGGTACTTCGCCCGGACGAGCGTGGCGAGCTGGCCGAGGTTCATCTCAGGGATCACCACCTTCTCGTAACGCCCCAGCACCGCGCCGAGATTCCGGGGGAAGGGGTTGAGGTGGCGCAGATGGGCCTGCGCGATGTTCTCCCCGGCCGCCCGCAGCCGCCGTACCGCCGCGGTGATGGGTCCGTACGTCGAACCCCAGCCCAGAACCAGGGTGTTGGCCTCGCCGGAGGGGTCGTCGACCTCGATGTCAGGTACGTCGATGCCGTCGATCTTCGCCTGGCGGGTGCGGACCATGAAGTCGTGGTTGGCGGGGTCGTAGGAGATGTTGCCCGTGCCGTCCTGCTTCTCGATGCCGCCGATGCGGTGTTCCAGGCCGGGCGTGCCGGGGATGGCCCACGGGCGGGCCAGGGTCCCCGGGTCGCGCTTGTACGGCCAGAACACCTCGGTGCCGTCGTCCAGGGTGTGGTTCGGACCCTGTGCGAACTGCACCCGCAGGTCCGGAAGTCCGTCGACCTCCGGGATCCGCCACGGCTCGGAGCCGTTGGCCAGGTAGCCGTCGGAGAGGAGCAGGACGGGGGTGCGGTAGGTGAGGGCGATCCGGGCGGCTTCCAGGGCGGCGTCGAAGCAGTCGGCCGGCGTGCACGGGGCGACCACCGGGACCGGGGCCTCTCCGTTGCGCCCGTACATCGCCTGGAGCAGGTCCGCCTGCTCCGTCTTCGTCGGCAGCCCCGTGGAAGGCCCGCCGCGCTGGATGTCGATGACCAGCAGTGGCAGTTCGAGGGAGACCGCGAGCCCGATGGTCTCCGACTTCAGCGCCACGCCCGGCCCGGAGGTGGTGGTGACGGCGAGGGAGCCGCCGAAGGCTGCGCCCAGGGCCGCGCCGATGCCCGCGATCTCGTCCTCGGCCTGGAAGGTGCGCACTCCGAAGTTCTTGTGCTTGCTGAGCTCGTGCAGGATGTCGGAGGCCGGGGTGATCGGGTAGGAGCCCAGGT
Source organism: Streptomyces olivochromogenes (assembly GCF_001514115.1). GTDB lineage: Bacteria > Actinomycetota > Actinomycetes > Streptomycetales > Streptomycetaceae > Streptomyces > Streptomyces olivochromogenes. Next base: position 421,978 of record NZ_KQ948454.1, on the reverse strand, counting down.
AGAGGGGCAGATCCGCCTGTTTGGAGGCGGCGATCAGGCCGTACGACAGGGCCAGGTTCCCGGAGATGTTGCGGTAGGTGCCGGTCGGGAAGGTCTTGGCGGCCGGGGCGACCTCGTAGGAGACCGCGAAGTCCTCGGTCGTCTCGCCGAAGTTCCAGCCCGCCCGGAACGCGGCGATGTTGGCGGCGGCGATCTCGGGCTTCTTCGCGAACTTCGACTTCAGGAACTTCTCGGTGCCCTCGGTGGGCCGGTGGTACATCCAGGACAGCAGGCCCAGCGCGAACATGTTCTTGCTGCGCTCGGCCTCCTTGCGGGACAGCTCGAACTCCTTGAGCGCCTCGACCGTCATCGTCGTCAGCGGGACCGGATGGACGGCGTACCCGTCCAGCGAACCGTCCTCCAGCGGGCTGGCCGCGTAACCGACCTTCGCCATCGCCCGCTTCGTGAACTCGTCCGTGTTGACGATGATCTCCGCGCCGCGCGGCACATCACCGATGTTCGCCTTGAGCGCCGCCGGATTCATGGCCACCAGCACATTCGGCGCGTCACCGGGCGTGAGGATGTCATGGTCAGCGAAATGCAGCTGAAATGAAGAAACGCCCGGCAGGGTGCCTGCGGGCGCTCGGATTTCGGCGGGGAAGTTCGGCAGCGTCGAAAGATCATTGCCGAAGGACGCCGTCTCGGAGGTGAAGCGGTCGCCGGTGAGTTGCATTCCATCACCGGAGTCACCCGCGAATCGGATGATCACCCGGTTGAGCCGGCGTGTTTCCTTTGCCCCCGCCGGTTTGCGCTGTTCTCCTACGACGGCTTCGTCGGCCTGCTCCGCTGGGCTACTGACCTGGCTGGTCACTTAACTGGACCTCCTTCGAGGCGGCTGTCTGGGAGCGGCCTTCCCGCAGGCCTTCCCGGGATCAACCCTACGTCTGTAAGGGTCGCCTTCCCTCGGCCGTTCGCATGATGGACACCATTTTGAGATGGTTCGACGCCCTGACTTGTCATGACTTACTCGCCCCCGACGCTCCTCTGGAAGACGCTTCTACCTCATCCTTTGGTTCTCGTGCCGGTCTCGCGCCGCTCTGGTGCCGTGTCGGGCCCCCTGTCCTTCGAGGGTGATTCCGTTCGGCTGAACCAGTGCGTTCGGCTGACCCAGTGTCAGTCCCTCAGGAGTTCAGATAGGTGAGGACCGCGAGAACACGCCGATGATCGCCGTCGCTCGGGGAAAGTCCGAGTTTCAGGAAGATATTGCTGACGTGTTTCTCGACCGCTCCGTCACTCACCACGAGCTGCCGCGCGATCGCCGAGTTGGTGCGTCCCTCGGCCATAAGTCCTAGGACCTCCCGCTCCCGCGGCGTGAGCCCGGCCAGTACGTCCTGCTTACGACTGCGCCCGAGCAGCTGCGCGACCACCTCCGGGTCCAGAGCGGTACCCCCCTGGGCCACCCGCACCACCGCGTCCACGAACTCGCGCACCTCCGCGACGCGGTCCTTGAGCAGGTAGCCGACGCCACGGGTCGAACCGGCCAGCAGTTCGGTGGCGTAGCGCTCCTCCACGTACTGCGACAGCACCAGCACCCCCACCCCCGGGTGCTGCTTGCGCAGCTGCACGGCCGCCTTCACGCCCTCGTCGGTGTGCGTCGGCGGCATTCGTACGTCGGCGACCACGACGTCCGGCAGCGAGCCCTGCGCCGCCAGGTCGGTGATGGTCTTGATCAGCGCGTCGCCGTCTCCGACACCGGCCACGACGTCGTGCCCGCGGTCGGTCAACAACCGGGTCAGGCCCTCCCTGAGCAGCACTGAATCCTCGGCGATGACCACCCGCACCCTGTCCTCCACGATTCCCGGCCCCCCACACCATTCCCCGACCCACGCCGGCCGCGTCCCCGCTCATGCATCAGCCCACAGCATCCCAGCATTCGGACCCACCTGCCCCCGACCAAGGGGAATCAGAGGGAGGGGGATGGGGGAATGCGGGGGGCGCACTTTTGGCTCCGGGGTGGGGTTTAGGGGGTGGGGATTTCGGGCTGGTGGTGGGGAGCGGGGGCAGGGACCAGGGCGCAGGGGGAGGGGTCCGTGGGGGAGGGCGCTTGGCGGGGGTGGAGTCCTGCGGGGGCTGGGGGTACGCGCGTGGTGAGGTTCGGCGGCGGAGCCCCGCTGGGTTGGGGGCCGAGCCCGGTCGGGGTTCGGGGCTGCGCCCCTGTGGCGTGTGGGGCGGGCTCCCGCGGGGGCCACAGGAGCCGCCTGTGGTGGGGGTGCGGGGGCGGACCTCGTGTGGGTCAGAGGCGCTGCTTGTGGTGGGGGTGCGGGGGCGGACCCCGTGGGGGTCAGAGGCGCTGCTTGTGGTGGGGGTACGCGGGCGGAGCCCCGTGGGGGTCAGAGGCGACGTCTGTGGGTGGGTGCGGGCTGCTCCGCCCCGCGGGGGGGCAGGGGCAGCGCCCCTGACGGGGTGCAGGGGCGGAGCCCCGCCGGGGGGTCGGGGGCGGAGCCCCCGGGGATGGGACGGGTAGGGGCGGCGGGGGCGAGAAACACCCCACCCCCCAACCCCGCTCACCCCCGCC
>NZ_KQ948454.1:296851-419399 GCF_001514115.1 Streptomyces olivochromogenes | reverse complement strand
GCCCGGGGGGGGGGGGGGGGGGGGGCCCCCCGGGGATGGGACGGGTAGGGGCGGCGGGGGCGAGAAACACCCCACCCCCCAACCCCGCTCACCCCCGCCAGGGCAACTCCGCAGTGATCCGACTGGGCCCACCCACCGGAGAGTCCACCACCAGAACCCCGTCCACCGCATCGAGCCGCTCCGCCAGCCCCGCCAGCCCGGACCCACCGGAAACTTCAGCCCCACCCACACCATCGTCGACAACCTGAAGCATCAGCCGGTTCTCGACCCGCCACACATCGACCGTGGCCCGCGTCGCCCGCGCATGCTTACTGATGTTCTGCAGCAGCTCGGACACGGTGAAGTACGCGATCCCCTCGATCGCCGGCGCCGGCCGAGCGGGAAGATCCACATCCACCTGCACCGGCACGGTGCACCGCGAGGCCACGGAAGACAGCGCCGCATCCAGCCCACGATCGGTCAGCACGGCCGGATGAATCCCCCGCGCCAGATCCCGCAGCTCCTGCAACGCCGTCTTCACCTCACCGTGCGCCTCGTCCACCATCCGCGCCGCGGCCTGCGGATCCTCGGTGAGCTTCTCCTTGGCCAGACCGAGCCCCATCGCGAGGTTGACGAGCCGCGCCTGCGCCCCGTCGTGCAGATCCCGTTCGATGCGCCGCAGGTCCGCCGCGGCCGTGTCGACCACGACCCCCCGGTCCGACTCCAGCTCGACCACCCGGCTCGCCAGCCGCGACGGCCCGAGCAGCCCCGCCACCATCACCCGGTCCACCGTGGTCAGCGCCCGCACGATCCACGGCGTGGCCATCGTGATCAGCAGCCCCAGCAGCGCGGTGACGGTGATCTCGAAGGGGTTGTCCAGGTAGATGCGGTGCGCGCCGTCGCCGTAGAGCTGGAGGCCGCCCTGCCCGCCGTACATCGGGAAGACCCAGAACCACAGCGGATACGTCAGCATCGCCCAGCCGTACGCCCAGAAGGTCAGCGTCACCACGAACGAGAACACCGACCACGGGAACTGCACCACCGAGTACAGCAGATGCCGCCACGCCGACCCGTTCTTGAGGATCGCCCCCATCCACGCCAGCGCCCCGTGTTTGCGCACCCGCAGGGGCTTCGGCGCGGCCACCTCGAGCCCGAGCAACCCGCGCGCCCGCGCCCGCTCCAGCGCGCCGAACCCGAGGACGCCGGCGAGGGCCGCGGCGAGCACCGGGATCCCCAGGAAGGTGATCAGCAGGCCCATGCCGAGCGAGAACATCGTGACGGCGAACGTGAACATGAGGATGCCGACCGGCAGGCCCGACATCACGTAACCGAATTCGCGCCAGCTGCGCGCCTCGATCGGCGCCCGCAGCGGTGTCGGGAGACGGTGCCGCCGCTCCTCGGCACCCGCCTCGTGGAATCCGGGCCCGCTCGGGTACCCGTACCCCTGTCCGTACTCCGTCGCCATCGGTCTCGTCCGTTCTGCTCGTCCTGCTCGTCGGTTCGTACCCCCACCCTGCTGTTCCCGGCCCTTGCCGACCATGGAGCGGGTCGGCGTCTTGGGACGGGGGTTTTCCCTACCTCCGAGCAGGACGGAAGTCGCATACCGACGGCCCGCGTCAAGGCGGACCGGCCAAGGCGGCCCCTTCAAGGCGGACTGGCCAAGGCGGCCCCTTCAAGGCGGACGTGCCATGGCCGACGCGCCAAGGCGGACCCGCACGGGTCACCCCGTAGGCCGGCCCCGTCAGCCCCGTCAGCCCCGTCAGCCCCGTCGGCCCCGTCAGCCCTGCCCGTCCCCCCGGTCCCGCCAAGGCAGCTCCGCCGTGATGGTGGTCGGGCCGCCGGGCGGTGAGTCGATGACGAACAGTCCGTCCACCGCGCCCAGCCGGTCCGCGAGCCCCGCCATCCCCGTACCGCCGTCGAGGGCGGCCCCACCGCGCCCGTCGTCCTGGACCTGGATGAGCAGCCGCTCGTCCGTCCGCCACACGTCGACCGACGCGGAGCGCGCCCCGCTGTGCTTGCTGACGTTCTGCAACAGCTCGGACACGGTGAAGTAGGCGATGCCCTCGATGGCGGCGGCCGGTCTCGTCGGGAGGTCGGCCGTCACCTTCACCGGCACGGTGCAGCGCGAGGCGACCGACGACAGCGCCGCGTCGAGGCCCCGGTCGGTGAGGACCGCGGGATGGATGCCGCGGGCCAGATCGCGCAGCTCCTGCAGCGCCAGCTTCACCTCGCCGTGCGCCTCGTCGACCATGGCCGCGACGGTCTCGTCGGCCTGCCCCTCGAGGATCTTCTCCTTGGCCAGACCGAGTCCCATCGCGAGGTTGACGAGCCGCGCCTGCGCCCCGTCGTGCAGATCCCGTTCGATGCGCCGCAGGTCCGCCGCGGCCGTGTCGACCACGACCCCCCGGTCCGACTCCAGCTCGGCGATGCGCCGCTCCAACTCGTCCGAGGGCGACAGCAGCCCGCGCACCATGGCCCGGTCCACGTTCGTCAGCCCCCGCGCGAGGAACGGCAGCACGGGCCACAGCAGGAACAACGACGTCAGCGTGACCGTGAACGTGACGATGCCCCACGGCAGCCGGATGAAGTCGTACAGCACCGTCCGCCAGGCCACCGGGTCCCGCAGGCTCGACCACAACCAGGGGAAGAAACCCGTCCCGCGCACCGGCATCGGGCTCGGCTCGTCGATCCGCACGCCGAGCAGCTTGCGCGCCCGCGCCCGCTCCATCCGGCCCAGCAGCCGTGTGCCCCGCAGCCCGCCCGCGAGCAGCGGCAGCCCGATCGCCGTCACGGCCAGCCCCGCGCCCGTGGAGACGAGCGTCACGACGTACACGAAGCCGAGGATCGAGATCGGCAGATTGGCGAGGAGGTGCGCGATCTCCTTCCACGTCTGCCGGCCGAGTGCGAAGCGTGGGGGAGGCAGCCGGTCGCCGTCGGCCGACTCGTCCGGTACGTCTTGTGCATCTGGTACATCCGGTACACCCGGTATGTCCGGGGCTCGCGGCGTGTCCGACGGGCCGAGGGGGCCGAGGGGGCCGACAGGGATGATGCGTTCGGTCATATTCGCTAGCCTGCCCGGCGGCGGGCCGCCGCGCCATGAGGTCGACCGCCACGATCCACTGGGGAAAACCCCACCCCTTGAGGTGAAAGCGAAGGCCGCCGCGCGGTGTACCTGGATGTGCTCGCGAGGTGAAATGGGAAGTGACCGCGAGGTGTGGACGGGAACCCGGTGACACCTGAGCCGGGCGAGTGCGCGAACCCGGCGACAGGCGAGGCGGACTAGTCCCTGACATGTCCCCGATAGCCAATGCGTGACGGGCTGCTTACCGTCTCTTTAGCAGGCCCTAGACTCCCGTCCGTACAGATCGTCGAACGGGGCGCATCACAGCGTGCGCGACGGGGCGCGCGCCGGGCGCCAACGAGGTCAGGGAGTGAGGGGCTGACGTGCCGGAACCGACCGTTGTCACGGCAACCGGGGCCGTCGTCGCGGCGGGCTACTTCCAGTCGTACTCGGTCGTCGGACTGCTCGCCGTCGTCGGCGTGCTCTTCGTCGCCGTCGCCTTCGGGGCGGGCCGCCTGCTGCGGCCGGTGGTCCCGACCCCCGAGAAACTCCTGACATACGAGTGCGGCGTCGACCCCGTCGGCGAGGGCTGGGCCCACACCCAGGTCCGCTACTACGTCTACGCCTTCCTCTACGTCATCTTCGCCGTCGACTCGATCTTCCTCTTCCCCTGGGCGACCGTCTTCGCCGCGCCCGGCTACGGCGCGGCCACCCTCGTGGAGATGTTCATCTTCCTCGGCTTCCTGGCCGTGGGCCTGCTGTACGCATACAAGAAGGGCGTCCTGACATGGACGTGACCCCCTCGGACGTGACCCCCTCGACGCCCTCCGAGCCGGCGCCGCTGCCCGAGCCGGTGCTGTCCGAACCGGTGGCGCTGCCCGAACCGGTGGTGCTTGCTGAGCCGGTGCTGCTTCCCGAGCCGAAGCGGCTCGGTGTGCTCTCCCGGCTGGCCCCGGAGCCGATGAAGGTGGTCCTGAACTGGGGCCGCCGCTACTCGCTCTGGGTCTTCAACTTCGGCCTCGCCTGCTGCGCGATCGAGTTCATCGCCGCGTCGATGGCCCGCCACGACTTCATCCGGCTCGGCGTGATCCCGTTCGCACCGGGCCCGCGCCAGGCCGACCTGATGGTCGTCTCCGGCACGGTCACGGACAAGATGGCCCCGGCCGTCAAGCGCCTCTACGAGCAGATGCCCGAGCCGAAGTACGTCATCTCCTTCGGCGCGTGCTCCAACTGCGGCGGCCCGTACTGGGACTCCTACTCCGTCACCAAGGGCGTCGACCAGATCATCCCGGTGGACGTCTACGTCCCCGGGTGCCCGCCCCGCCCCGAAGCGCTGCTGCAGGGCATCCTCAAGCTCCAGGAGAAGATCGCCCGGGAGTCGCTGGGGGAGCGCTACAGCTCCTCGCCGCGTCCGTCGGCCGCCGCCCTCCAGAGAGGCCTGGTGCGTCCGCCCGCCGTGGGGGAGGACCGATGACCGTCGGCTGGCTGCCCGCCCCCGTCGAGGAGCTCTTCGGCCCGGAGGCCACGGCCGAGGAGTCGTACGAGGTCCTGACGGTCGACGTACCGCCGACTGCCTGGATCTCCGCCCTGGAGACCGCGCGCGACTCGCTGGGCTGCACCTACTTCGACTGGCTGAGCGCCGTCGACGAACCCGGCACGGGCTTCCGCGTCGCCGCGCACGTGGTGGCCCTGTCTCCCGTACGCCGCCTCCTCGTCCGTACGACCGTCCCACACTCGGAACCTGTCCTGGCCACGGCGGTCTCCGTGTACGCCGGCGCCGGCTGGCACGAGCGCGAGACCCACGAGATGTTCGGCGTCACCTTCGAGGGCCACCCGGGCCTCGACCCCCTTCTTCTCCCCGAGGGCTTCGAAGGCCACCCCCTCCGCAAGGACTTCGTCCTCGCCGCCCGCGTCGCCAAGGCCTGGCCCGGTGCGAAGGAGCCGGGAGAGTCCGATCACGGCGGCCCCAAGCGCCGCCAGATGCTTCCGCCCGGCGTACCCGACCCCAACGAATGGGGCCCCCTGAAGGGCCAACTCCCCCCGGCCCCCGCCCGCCCGGCGCGCGGAGCGGCCCGAGCCGCGGGCGACCGCCCGGTACGGCGGGCCCGCACGGCGGGCGAGGGCTCGGCAAGCCAGACCACGACCACTGGCGACACGGGAGCCGGTCCCGCCGCCGGTGCCACCACTGCGACCACTGCTGCCGCTGCCGGTGCGCAGGCCCCCACGTCCCCTCGCCGGGCGCGCAGCGCCAGCCAGGGCTCGGCCAGCCAGCAGACCGAGGCCCCGGCCGCCGACGAACAGCCGACTTCGACAGCCGCCCCCGCGGCCCCGGGGACCGCCGAGCCGACGCCTCCCGCCGGCCCTCGCCGGGCGCGCAGCGCGAGCCAGGGCTCGGCGACACAAAGGACACAGGCCGCCGAGCAGCCGCCCGCTGCCGCAACGCCGCGCAGCTCCGACGCCCCGTGGCACCACGCCCGCCCCGCGTTCGACGAGCCGCAGCAGGCGCAGGAACAAGCGCAGGAACAGGCGCAGGAGCAAGCGGAGGAGCAAGCGCCGAAGCAGGAGTCGAAGCAGGAGTCCAGGTCGGAGTCGGAGCCGGGGGTCGCCCCGGAGCCCGCAGCTGCCCCGAGTCCGGACCCCGAAGCCACCTCGAAACCCCCGGCGTCCCCCGAGCCGGACTCCGAGTCGGACCCCGGCTCGCACTCCGACTCCACCCCCACTCCCGAAGACCCCACTCCCGAAGACCCCACGCCCGAAGACCCCGCCCCCGAAGACCCCACGCCCGAAGACCCCACCCCCAGAAACCCAGCCGGAGGCACGCAGTGAACGACGCTCTCGACGTCGCCCTACGCCTCCTCGTCGTCTTCGTCGTGTTCCTGACGTTCCCCCTGATCGTCGGTCAGACCGAGCACAAGGTGATGGCCCACATGCAGGGCCGACTCGGCCCGATGTATGCGGGCGGCTTCCACGGCTGGGCCCAACTCGTCGCGGACGGTGTGAAGTTCGCGCAGAAGGAAGACATCGTCCCCGCGGGTGCGGACCGCCGTATCTTCCAGCTCGCCCCCGCCGTCGCCCTTCTCCCGTACCTTCTCGTCCTCCTCGCCATCCCGATCGGCCCGGGTGAGGGCGCCGTCGGCCAGGTCGTCGACGCGGGCATCTTCTTCGTTCTCGCCGTGATGGGCGTGGGCGTCCTCGGCTCGCTCATGGCGGGCTGGGCCTCGGCCAACAAGTTCTCCCTTCTCGGCGGCCTGCGCACCGCCGCACAGCTCCTCGCGTACGAACTCCCGATGCTGCTGACCGCCGCCTCCGTCGCGATGGCGGCCGGCACGGTCTCCCTGCCCGGCATCGTCGCCGCCTTCGAGTGGTGGTGGGTGCCCTGGCAGCTCGTCGGCGCGGTCGTCTTCTTCGTGGCGGGCCTCGCCGAACTCCAGCGCCCGCCCTTCGACATGCCCGTCGCCGACTCGGAGATCATCTTCGGCGCGTACACCGAGTACACCGGGCTGCGCTTCGCGCTCTTCCTCCTCGCCGAGTACGCCGGAATCGTCGTCCTGTGCGGTCTGACCACCGTCCTCTTCCTGGGCGGCTGGCACGGCCCGTGGGGTGCCGACGGCCTCGGCTGGGTCTGGACCCTTCTGAAGGCGGCCCTCCTCGCCTTCGTCGTGATCTGGCTGCGCGTCACCTACCCCCGTCTGCGCGAGGACCAGCTCCAGAAACTCTCCTGGACCCTCCTCATCCCCCTCTCTCTCGCCCAGATCGCCCTCACCGGCATCGTCAAGGTGGTGATCTCGTAACCATGGCTGAGCCTCTCCCGCCCACCCGTTCCCGCATTCCTGGCTCCGGACTCGCCAAGGGCCTGGCCGTCACCCTCCGCACGATGACGAAGAAGACCGTCACCGCGCAGTACCCGGACGCCCAGCCCGAACTCCCGCCCCGCTCCCGCGGCGTCATCGGGCTGTTCGAGGAGAACTGCACGGTCTGCATGCTGTGCGCCCGCGAGTGCCCGGACTGGTGCATCTACATCGACTCCCACAAGGAGACGGTCCCGCCGGCCGCCCCCGGTGGCCGCGAGCGCAGCCGCAACGTCCTCGACCGCTTCGCCATCGACTTCTCCCTGTGCATGTACTGCGGTATCTGCATCGAGGTCTGTCCTTTCGACGCGCTGTTCTGGTCCCCGGAGTTCGAGTACGCGGAGACCGACATCCACGAACTCACCCACGAGCGCGACAAGCTCCGCGAGTGGATGTGGACGGTTCCGGCCCCGCCCGCCCTCGACCCCGGCGCCGAGGAACCGAAGGAACTGGTCGCTGCCCGCAAAACCGCCGACAAACTCGCCGCCGAGGCAGCCACGGCAGCCGAGGCAGCCGAACTCGCGGCACGGACAGCCGAACAGGCTGCCCAGCCCGAACCCCCGGCCGGCGGCACGACTACGACCACGGGCAGTACCACAGACACGACCACGGGCAGTACCACAGACACGCCCACGGACACGCCCGAGTCCTCCAAGCCCTCCGACCCGCAGGACGGTGCGTCGTGAGCCTCGCAGCAGCCACGGCCGCCGCGGCGCGGGCCACGACCACCGCCGCCGAGAGCCACGGCTTCCTCTCCCCGACGGGCGTCGAGATCGCCTTCCTCCTCGTCGGCCTGGTCACCTTCGGCGCCGCGATCGTCACCGTCACCACCAAGCAGCTGGTGCACGCCGCCCTGTGGCTGGTGATGGCGCTCGGCGGCCTCGCCGTCGAGTACCTCCTGCTCACGGCCGAGTTCATCGCCTGGGTGCAGGTCCTCATCTACGTCGGTTCCGTCGTCGTCCTCCTTCTGTTCGGTCTGATGCTCACCAAGGCGCCGATCGGCCGCTCCCCGGACGCCGACTCGGGCAACCGCTGGGTCGCCCTCACTGTGGCCGTCGCCGCGGCTGCCGCCCTTGTCTGGGTGGTCGTGGACGCCTTCCGCACCACCTGGGTCGACCTGAAGGGCCCCGCCGCAGGCTCCACCGAGGTCACCGGAGCGAGCCTCTTCCAGAACTGGGTCCTCCCCTTCGAGGCCCTCTCCGTCCTCCTTCTCGCCGCCCTGGTCGGCGCGATCGTCCTCTCCCGCAAGGCGAAGGCGGACGCGACCACCCCCGCGGACGCTGCCACCCCCGCGGGTGCCCAGAGCCGCCGGAGCGAGAAGGAAGGGACCCGCTGATGCACCTCGCCTATCCCGCCGTGCTCTCCGCCCTCCTCTTCTGCACCGGCCTGTACGGAGTCCTCGCGCGACGCAACGCGATCCTGGTCCTGATGTCCGTCGAGCTCATGCTCAACGCCGTCAACCTGAACCTCGTCGCCTTCGACGTCTGGCTCTCCAGGACCGCCCGCGACACGCTCCACTCCGGCCAGGCCCTGACCCTGTTCACCATCGCCATCGCGGCCGCCGAGATCGGCATCGGTCTGGCGATCGTCCTCGCCGTCTACCGGGGCCGCGGCACCTCGGACATCGACAAGCTCCGCGACACCGCCGAGGGCCCCGCCCCGGACGACTCCCGCGGCGACGGCACCGAAGAAGCCCCCGTCACGGGAGACGAGAAGGCTGAGGCCACCGCGTGACCACGACCACCCTCGCCGTCCTTGTCCCCCTCCTTCCGTTCCTGGGCGCCGCGGCCGGACTCCTCCTGGGCCGCACGGCCCCCGGCTACGTCCGCCCCCTCGCGGTACTCCCGTCCCTCACCTCGCTCGTCCTCGCCGTGCTGGTCGCTGTGCGCCAGGGCGGCGGCCAGGCCATCAACGCGGCCACCGAACTGACGCCCACCGGCTCGGTCCCGATCGAACTCGCCCTGCACATCGACGGCTTCGCCGCCCTCGTCGCCGTACTCGTCGGCGTCGTCGCCTCCTGCGTGCAGATCTACTCGACGGGCTACCTGCGCGACGACCCGCGCTACCCCTCGTACGCCGCTCTCGTCTCCCTCTTCACCTCCGCGATGCTGCTCGTCGTCTACTCCGGCGACCTGATCGTGCTCCTGGTCGGCTGGGAGGTCATGGGCATCTGCTCGTACTTCCTGGTCGGCCACTACTGGGAGACCCCCGAGGCCCGCGCCGCCTCGATCAAGGCCTTCCTGGTCACCAAACTCGGCGACGTCCCCTTCCTCATCGGTCTGTTCGCCCTGGGCACCGACGCCGGGTCCTTCCGCATCACCACGGTCCTCGGCACCGTCGCGAGCGGCGGACTGCACCATCCGACGCTGATCGCCCTGCTGCTCCTCGCCGGCGTGGCGGGCAAGTCGGCGCTGTTCCCGCTCCACACCTGGCTGCCCGACGCGATGGCGGGCCCGACACCCGTCTCCGCCCTGATCCACGCCGCGACGATGGTCGCCGCCGGTATCTACTTCGTCGCCAGGCTCCTCCCCGTCTTCCAGGCATCCTCGGCCGCGATGGTGGTCCTCGCCGTCATGGCCGCCGTCACGATGGCGGGCTCGGCACTCGCCGCACTCGCCCAGGACGACATCAAGCGGGTCCTCGCGTACTCGACCATCGGCCAGCTCGGCTATATGGCCGGCGCCCTAGCCGTCGGCGACCGCGGTGCCGCCGTCTTCCACCTCCTGTCCCACGGCGCCTTCAAGGCGCTGCTGTTCCTCGCCGCCGGCGTGATCATCCACGCCTCCGGCACCAACTCGCTGGCCGTCATGTCCCGCATGACAGGCCTGCGATCCCGCGTCCCGGACGCCTACTGGACGATGACCGTGGCGCTGCTCGCGCTCGCCGCGATCCCGCCGTTCAGCGGCTTCTTCTCCAAGGAGGCCGTCCTCGGCGCAGCCGAGCACGTCGCCACCGGCCACACCGAACACGCCCCCGGCTCCGCGGGCTGGATCGTCCTCGTCGCCGGTCTGGTCACCGCCGTACTCACCGCCGCGTACGCGACCCGGCTGTGGCTGCTGACCTTCCACGGCCGGGGCGTAGAGGCCCCCGACCACGGCAAGGAGCCGCGCAGCATGACCGCCGTGCTGTGGGTGCTCGCCGTCCCCTCCCTCGCCTTCGGGCTCGCGTACGGCCCACTGCCCGACTGGTTCGACGGCCGCGACCTGACACCGGTCCTCACCACCTCCGTCCTCGGCACGGGGCTCGCCCTGGTCGGCGGGATCATCACCTACGGAGCCTGGCGGCACACCACCGCGCTGGCTCCCCGCATCCCACTGGGTGCGGTCGCGGCCCACCCCGACGCCGACGCCGGGGTGGTGGAGGCCGAGGCGATCGCCAGTCACGCGCCCGCGTTCGGAGACGTGGCCTACGCCGCCGACCCGGCGGATCCCGGCCGGCTGCTGCTCGGCCCGCTGCACCGGCACGCGGCCGTCGGATTCCACCTCGACGCCGTGTACAACGTGCTGTTCGTCCGCCCCGTCCAGGCCGGAGCCGCCCTCGTCCGGTTCCTCGACCGTGAGGTCGTCGACACCTACGTACGCGGTGCCGCCGCCCTACCCCGCCTGCTCGGCGCTGCCGTACGGCGCGCGCAGACCGGCAATGTGCAGACCTATGTGAGCGCGCTGCTCGCCGGCACCGTCGTCCTGGTGGTCGCCGCCCTCCTCGTCGCCACGGGAGCGTGAGCAGGCGTGATCGATATCAGTGAATCCGTGATGCAGATTCTTCTTGCGTTGATCGTCGTCGGGCCGCTCATCGGCGCCGCCGCCGCTCTCCTGCCAGCGCCGCCCGGACTGAAGGGGAAGTCACCGGACCAGGCCGTGCTGCGGCACGGCGTGATCGTCACCGGCGTGGTGCTCATCGCCGCGATCGTCCTCGCGCTCGGCTTCGACCACGACACCCCGGCCAAGGCACAGCGGATGCAGGCCACGACGGACATCAGCTGGATCCCCGCACTCGACGTGCGGATCCACCTCGGCATCGACGGCATTTCCCTCCCCCTTCTGGTCCTGACCGCGCTGCTGACCTTCCTCTGCGCGCTCTACAGCTACTTCAAGATGCCCGCCGGGCCGACCCCGAAGGCCTTCGTCGCACTGCTGCTCGTCCTCGAGTCCGGCACCCTCGCGACCTTCGCCGTCCTCGATCTGCTGCTGTTCTTCCTCGCGTTCGAGATGGTGCTCATCCCGATGTACTTCCTCATCGCCCGGTGGGGCGGTGCGCAGCGCCAGGCCGCGGCCTGGAAGTTCATCCTCTTCACACTGCTCGGTTCGGTCGTCATGCTGCTGGGCCTGCTCCTGATCGGAATCAAGGCGGGCACATTCGACATGGTGGCACTCGCCACTGACAACGGCCGGTCGCTGACCACATCCGTGCAGGTCATCGCCGTTTTGGCGATCGGAATCGGGCTTGCGGTCAAGACGCCGATGTGGCCGCTGCACAGCTGGCTGCCGGACGCCCACACCGCCGCGCCCACCGTCGGCTCGGTCCTGCTGGCCGGTGTACTGCTGAAGATGGGTACGTACGGTTTCGTCCGGATTCTGCTGCCGGTCGCGCCGGACGGGATGCACACCTTCGCCCCCTACCTCGCCGCCTTCGCCGTGGTCGGGATCATCTACGGATCCCTGGCCTGCCTGGCCCTCGCGAAACAGGGCGCGAAGGGCGATCTCAAGCGGCTCATCGCGTACTCGTCCGTCGGTCACATGGGATTCGTCCTGCTCGGCATCGCGACGATGACCCCGACCGGCGTGAACGGCGCGCTGTTCGCCAACATCGCCCACGGCCTCATCACCGGACTCCTCTTCTTCCTCGTCGGGGCGCTGAAGGACCGCACGGGCACCACCGACCTCGACACTCTCGCCGAGGGGACCGGCGCCGCGCTCTACGGCAAGGCTCCGCGTCTCGGCGGCCTCCTCGCCTTCGCCGCCGTCGCCTCGCTCGGGCTCCCGGGCCTCGCCGGATTCTGGGGCGAGATGCTGGCCCTGTTCGGCGCGTTCAAACCCGCCGCCGACCTCAGCCGTCCCGCATATCTGACGTTCATGGCGATCGCCGCCTTCGGCACGCTGCTCACGGCCGCGTACATGCTCGTCGTCGTACGCCGTGTGTGCATGGGCGAGACCCCGCGGCAGGAGGCGCCGAAGCTCGCCGACGTCCAGAGCTACGAGTTCGCGGCCTGGACGCCGCTCGTCGCCCTCACCGTCGTCGCCGGCCTGTGGCCCAAGGCCCTCCTCGGCCTGACCGACCCGGCCGTACAGCAGCTCCTCGCAGGAGGCACCCGATGAGCTCCCTGGTCCAGTCCGTCGACTGGCTCGCGATCGCGCCGCCCACCCTCGCCGCGGTCGTCGGACTCGTCGTGCTCGTCGCCGACCTCTTCATCGGCGAGGAGAAGAAGGCGGTACTCGGCTGGGTGTCGGTGGCGGGGCTCGCCGCGTCCGCACTGATGCTGCTGCCCCTCCGCGACGGCGACCGCGCCACCTTCTGTCTGACGGGCGACGCGCACGCCTGTAGCTACACGGCGGACCGCTTCACCCTCGTCATCCAGTTCCTGGTCCTCGGCGGCGCGCTCCTGGCGGCTCTGCTGTCGGTCACGGCCCTGAAGGACGCCAACAAGGGCCTCCCCGAAGGGGAGTTCTGGTTCCTGTTGCTCTCCTCGGCCGCGGGCGCCGCCCTGCTGCCCGCCTCCCGCGACCTCGCGACACTCATCGTCGCCCTCGAAGTCGCCTCACTGCCAGCCTTCGCGCTCGTCGGCATCAAACGCGGCGACAAGAAGTCCTCCGAGGCGGCCCTGAAGTTCTTCCTGTCCTCCGTCACCGCGACCGCCGTCAGTCTCATGGGCGTCAGCTTTGTCTACGCGACGACCGGCAGCCTCTACCTGACCCAGATCGCGGACAAGATCCAGCACGTCGACGGACAGTTCCACACCCTCGCCCAGGCGGGCGTCGTCCTCACCCTTGTCGGCTTCGCCTTCAAGACGGCCGCCGTGCCCTTCCACTTCTGGGTGCCCGACACCTACGTAGGGGCGCCTTTGCCGGTCGCCGCCTACTTGTCCGTCGTCGGTAAGGCGGTCGGCTTCTCCGGCCTGATCCTCGTCACCGTCGTCGCCCTTCCTTCGTACGGGGACGTCTGGGGCCCGGCGCTCGCCGTGCTGGCCGCCCTCACCATGACCGTCGGCAACGTCGCTGCCCTGCGCCAGCAGGCCACGCGCGCGTACAGCGCGGTCCGCCTCCTCGCCTGGTCCTCCGTCGGCCAGGCCGGCTACCTCCTGGTCCCGATCGCGTCCGCCGCCTACTCCAAGGACGCCGACAAGGCCATCGGCTCCACCGTCGCGTACGCCCTGATGTACGCGGTGGTGAACCTGGGCGCCTTCGCCGTGGCCGCCCTCGTCGCCCGTACGAGCCCCCTGAACCGCATCAGCGACTACCGGGGCCTGTACGCGAAGAGCCCCCTGTCCGCGCTGATCCTCGGCTTCTTCCTGCTCTGCCTCGCGGGACTGCCGCCGGGCATCATCGGGCTCTTCGCCAAGGTCACCGTCTTCGCGGCGGCCGTCGACGCGGGGCTCGGCTGGCTGGCCGTGGTCATGGCCGTCAACGTCGTGATCGCGCTCTTCTACTACCTCCAGTGGACGACCCTGCTCTTCCGCGCCCCCGAGGGGGAGCCCGAGAAGCACCGCGTCCCGGCACCGCTGACCGCCGCCATCGCCCTGACGGCCGTCCTGGGCATCGCCCTCTCCGGAGCACCCCAGCTGGTCCTGCGCTTCTCCGCAACCGGCCTGTTCTGAGACCCGTCACCAGGACCGTCACCCGGACGGTCCACGTGCACTGTCGCGCGCGCAAGGGAACTAGTGCTCCCCGCCTGGCGTTGACCAGTGCGGGAGGTTCCACTGAAAAGTGGAAGCAATATCAGCAAGCAAAGGGTTCCCCTGCCGCACCACTTGGAGGGCGTACCGTGCACCGCCGGCACAATGGGCTCAGGACCGCCGTACTCCTCGGGGGACTGTCCGCACTCATCATCGTCATCGGCAGCTTCTTCGGGCGTACCGGCCTCGTCGTCGCGCTGTTCATCGCGATCGGGACGAACGCGTACGCGTACTGGAACAGCGACAAACTGGCTCTACGCGCGATGCGCGCACGCCCGGTGAGCGAATTCGAGGCCCCGGCCCTGTACCGCATCGTCCGGGAGCTCTCGACCCAGGCCCGCCAGCCCATGCCGCGCCTGTACATCTCACCGACCGAAGCGCCGAACGCGTTCGCGACGGGGCGCAACCCGCGCAACGCGGCGGTGTGCTGCACCGAGGGAATCCTGCGCATCCTGGACGAGCGCGAGCTGCGCGGCGTCATCGGCCACGAGCTCAGCCATGTCTACAACCGCGACATCCTGATCTCGTCGGTCGCGGGCGCCCTTGCCTCCGTGATCATGTTCCTGGTGAATTTCGCCTGGCTGATCCCGGTCGGCCGTTCGAACGACGACGAGGGCCCCGGCATCCTCGGCATGCTGCTGATCATGATCCTGGGTCCGCTCGCCGCGTCCCTCATCCAGCTGGCCATCAGCCGCTCCAGGGAGTACGAGGCGGACGCGTCCGGCGCCCAGCTCACCGGCGACCCCCTCGCCCTCGCCAGTGCCCTGCGCAAGCTCGACGCGGGCACCAAACAACTGCCGCTGCCTCCCGAGCCGCGCATCGAGACCGCGAGCCACATGATGATCGCCAACCCCTTCCGCCCGGGCCAGGGAATGTCGAAGATGTTCTCCACGCACCCGCCGATGGCGGAGCGCATCGCCCGGCTCGAGCAGATGGCAGGTCGCCAGCAATGAAGACAATCCTGAACGTCATTTGGCTCGTCCTGAGCGGCTTCTGGCTGTTCCTCGGCTACTTGGCCGCCGGCGTGCTGCTGTGCATCACGATCATCGGCATCCCCTTCGGGATCGTTCTTCTGCGTTCAGCATCGCGCTCGGGTCGACCCGTCCTTCGATGACCATCGAGGGCAGTAGCTGAAGCTCCGGGAGAGGGACCTGTTCCACGTCCGCCAGGGCAGCGCACACACGGCTCCAGGTGTCGTCGGACGTCCAGGTGTTGAAGTGCTTCGAAGCCTGGATGGTGGCGCCGGTTTCCTTGATCACAACGGGCCAGGACTTGCCAGTGCGCGCCTTGTAGAAGATGGCATCCACGGATCGGCGAACGGTGCCCCGGCGCCCCTTGGGGAGTAGGGGAGCGACCTTTGCCCACTCCTCGTCGGAGAGCGCGGCAGCAGGGATACCGAGGCCAGCAGCGGCGTGCCAGGCACGAACGGTGCAGGGGACGCCGCCGCGCCGATCGTCGGGCACCGGACCCGTGATCGTGACCTTTAGTTCCAGCATGGACAAGATGGCCGCTTGCTGCTCCGGGGCCATGTCCGGGAACGACTTCTTCGCCATGCTTGCCAGCGCGATGAGATCCCGGGCCTGCCGGTCGGACTCCTCCATCTCCGCGAGCCATTCGGCCGCCTCGTCGCGCAGGTTCTGAAGCTGTTGGAGTTCGTCGTTCAGAACGGCTGTAGCCGTTTCAATAGCCTCGGCTGACTTGCTTTGCTTGGCTGATGCGACGATGACGGCCGTGATCGATGCGTTCATACCCTCGATCTGGTGGTCAAGGGCTGCGATCCGGTCGACCAGGGCAGTGGTGTCCCCTTCAGCCATCCCGATCCATTCGGCAGCCAACGCCTGGAGTTTTTCGCTATCGCTTGCGATCTCGGTGACGCGCCTCCACACATGCTTCTCAAGCGCGTTGGCGTCGATGCGCGAGCAGCCACAGGACTTCTGGCTAGGGTCTTTGGGCGCGTTGCCGGAGCATCGGTAGAACCGAGCGCCCTCCCGTGTTGGGGTGAAGCTGATCCCCGAATATGTCTTTCCGCAAAGGCCCAGGAGCCGACCGCTCAGCGGATAGAACCACCGCTGCCCACTGCTCTGCTTCGCTGTTTCGGCGACCTTGCGCCGAAGCTCTGCGCTCTGTTCCTCGGTCAGGATCCGAGGCAGGTCAATCCGTACGGAGTCGCCCCAGATGGGATTGCCGTTCTCATCGGTACTGGCGTGCTTTCCGCGGAAGACGAGTACGCCGTCGAGGACAGGCGTCGACATGATGCGATCGCGGAGGTTGTCGCGCGTCCATGTCTTGCCGGAACGCGCTGTGACCCCTTCGGCGATGAGACGGATGGTGGCCTTGCGAAGGTTGAGCCCTTCACCGACGACCAGGTCGTACACATGCCGGATGATCTCCGCCTCGTCCTCGTCGATCACCAGGTATGAGCCGGGGGTCCCCTTGTTGGCGATGCGGTAGCCGTACGGCGGACGCCCGCCGATGTGCGCGGCCGGTGTCAGTTCGGCCTTTTCCTGCAAGCCGCCCTGAGTGCGGTCGCGGATCGTCTCCCACTCTGTCTCGGCGTAGTCGGCGTCACGGCGCATCTTCTTGCGCCCTTCGGTCGTGGTGTTGTCGTAGTCGTCGGCGACGACAGCGACGTACACCCCGATGTCTTCAAGGGCCCAGACCCACCGCCAGAAGGCACGGCCCTTGCGACCGATCACACGGCCGTCCGGCACGACCACGATGTCGAAGGGGCGTGGGGTCTGCTGTGCGCTCTCCATCAGACGCTTCAGGTCACCACGATCCGCCGCTTCCAGGGAGCCAGAGACGCCCTCGTCCTTGTAGGTCGCGATGTGCGTCCACTGCTTGAGCGCGATGTGGCGGAGGGTCTTCCGGCTCTGCCTGGCAACGCCGTAGCCCTTTTTCTGTTCCTCGGTGGAGACCCGCAGATAGTCGACGGCGCGCAGTGCGCGTGTGCCAGTCGCCCGAACACCAGTCTCGAAAGCTGAGGACAGGGGTGTGCTTACATTGGACATGTCGACTCCCAATCAGTCGGCCAGCCCCGGGGCGGTGCCAGCCGCTGCCGGGGCGTTTCTGTCAACTCCGATGGTATCTGCGGGATATGACACATCGTCGGAGTTCCTGACATTCCTGCGTTGTGCACGCGGTCCGAACAGAATCCGCAGGAGTCGCACCCGCTCGGCCGGCGAGAGTGTCTTGTCTGGAGTCCATATGACCTTGGTGTCAGGCACTGCACCCGCCTCGGTCGGTTGCCGCCTCTTGTGCGAACTCACGGCTGGTGGCCAGATCTTCGGCGATGCCAGCGGCGAGTAACGCAGCTCCGGGGGAGTGGCCTGAGCCGACGTAGCGCCAATGTGCATCCGCGACGCTGCTGGGAATGGTTTCCTGCCCGTGGTGCTCCGCTCGGTCGGCGCGCAGTGCGGCGTACGTAGTCGAGTAGGCGCGGGATTTGGTGAGGATGTGGCCGCGGTAGCCGAGGGTGTGGGCCCAGGTGCGCAGTTGCATGGGCGCGTACTCGGGTAGGCCGCCGAGGCGCCAACAGGTGCGCATGAGTGCCCGTACATGGTCGGTGACGCGTGCCAAGTCGATGTCGTCCCAGGTAGTGAGCCGGTAGTCGGTGCCGGCGCCTGTCTCGTGTGCTCCCTTGGTGACGTACTTGGCTACGTACGCGGCTACGGTGTCGTCGCCAGGCCCGTCGGTGTCGGCGCGAATCGGACGAGCGTCGACCTGTACGCCCCAGCGCAGGGCGAGTTCACCGACGGCAGCGCTGTAGGGCGTGCGGACCATGACTCGTTGTGCGGATGCTCGCACCGCATCGGCAAGTCGGTCAGCCGTGCCCCAGGCCGGGGGTTCGTCGTTCGGTCCGTCCGGGCCGTCGAGGCGGACCACGGCGTGCACGTGGACTGCCGCACGCCTTTGGTACTCCGCGATCCGTGCGAAGGACAGCCGGGCGTGATCGGCGAATCGGGACTGTACGAGGCCAGCCGAGGAGGCGAGTTGGCGCCGGACGCCGATGACGAAGCGGTCCCAGAGCTTGCCTGCGTGTGCGTGCCAGAGGACGTGCGCCGGGTAGTCGTAGCAGTCGGCGCAGAGGGGTTGCCCGACGAGGGCATTGTTCGTGTCGTGGGTGGTGCCGCAGCCGAGGGGCCGATCGTGCTCGCACCGTCCGCGGTCGCGACGAGGGCGGCAGCGTTCCCCAGTGCGGTGCACGGGCCCGAAGGACGGGGCGGTGAGGGTGACGAAGAGCCGGGGGCGATGGCGGACCGTGGCGGGGACGTTCTTGCCGCCGATCAGGCCCGCGCGGACGAGGTGGAACGTGTCGCCTGCGTGGAGTCGGGAGCAGGGTGCGCAGACGGTTGCGCGTCTGTTGCGGCAGCGGACGAGGAGCCGTTCGCCGGGTTCGGTGCGGGTGTCGTAGTGGTGGAGGATCTCGCCGGTTGTCCCGTCCAGGGTGGTGGTCGAGCCGGAGAGATGGACCGGGTGGGCGCAGCCGCCCGTTGCTGTGATCTGCTCCAGCCAGCGGGCGAACTTCGGGTCTTGGGCGATGCGGATGGCGTCACGGTCGGTTTCGGAGAGCTGACGCAGGCGCGCCGCGCGGCCGAGGGCGGCGCGCCTGTCAGCCGAGGATGACTCGGGTGTGATGGTGGTGACCTTCCGGGGTGAGCCGCCGAAGCGGCACGGGTGGTGGTTGGTGGCGCGCAGTCGTCCATGGGGATCACTCCTTGCGTGGTCGGGGGTGCTTGCGAGGTCAGCGGATGGTTCCGGAGCCCCGGCAGACGCGGCAGCGGTGAAGCCGTCCGGTCCAGGATTTGCGGGCTCCGTCGCCCTTGCAGTGGGGGCACCTCACGCGGGGCATGGGCATGGCGTACGTCCTTCCTGCCGGTCTAGAAGTGGGAGAAGCCGCTCAGCACCCAGGTCAGGAAGCCGTTGATCGTGAGGCTGACCGGGGTCTGGCCGAGGTACATGCCGAAGAGGGCGATGCAGAACGCTTCCCACGCGCGCACGTTCCGGGAGCGCACCAGGAGGATGGTGATGATCCCGAGGAGGACCACGAGGGACACGGCGGTACCGGAGCTGATCACTGAGAGCCTCCTTCGAGCGCCGCGAGGGCACGGTCTACGGCGGGCAGTTCGGGTGTCATGGCGGCGTGCTTCCGGGCTGTGGCCATGGCCTCTTCAGTGGTTGTCAGGTGGGAGCGGGCTCGGCTCCAGCCGCCGTCCGGGCCGGTACACACGGCCACGCCCTGTTCCTCTGCGGTGATCGATTGGGCGACGACGACGGCGTCCTTGTTGAGATCCCCGAGGGTCATTTCTGCCGTGGCGGGGTCGTTGACGCGGTGGCAGATCCGGCCGCCGAGCTGCGCCCGCAGGGCGGTGACGCCAGGGCCGAGATCCGAGCCGACGCGTTGGCCGGCGACGACCAGGTGCATGCCGAGCGCGGCACCGAGCTGGGCCAGGCGGAGTAGGAGGGTGGAGCACTGTTCGGCTTCTGCCTTGCTCTCGCGTCGGCCGTCGGACAGGTAGAGCTCCGCGAGTTCGTCGACGATCACCACGACCGGCACGGGCCGCAGCGTCTCCGGGAGCTCCCAGATGGAGCGGACCCCCGCCGCGCGGCAGGCACGCATGCGGTCCTGCATGTCGTCGACCAGCGCGGCCAGCACCGCGACCGCCTCACGGCGGCATGTCGTCAGGGTGCTCAGCCGGTCGGCGAAGAGGCCGAGTTCCATGCCGCCCTTGCAGTCGATGCCGACCAGGGCGACGGGCTGCGGAGCGAGTTGAGTGATCAGTCGGGCCAGCAGGGTGGATTTGCCGGACCGGGTGGCGCCCGCGATGAGCCAGTGCGGGACGATCCGCAGGTCCATGACCCACGCGGCGCCGTTCTCCAGGACTCCGATGAGTGCGGACAGGAGCGCGGCGGGTGCCGAGGCTAAGCCGGGCCGGGCCAGCGGATCACTGGCGGTTGCCGTCAGGAGCACGAGGCCGCGTTCCGGCGAGGTGACCCGCACGGCATGGACCTTCCAGGCGTGTACCAAGGCGTCCGCCGCTTTCATGTAGGTCGCGGGGGTCTGGCCCGCGTGCAGGCGCACGGTCGCGGTCAGTCCCATGCGGTTGGCTCGCGGGAAGGAGAGCCGCGGAGTCACCGGCCGCAGCGGGTCGCCCTTGACGACCAGGTCCCCGAGCAGTCCGCGGGGCGGACGCCGCGATACGGAGAGGTCGTTGAGCATCGCGATCTTGCGCCAGGTGAACACCACCCGGCAGGCCGTCAGCGGGTATCCGGCGAGGTACCAGTGCCAGGCCGGACGGTGCCGGCGCAGCAGGTCACCGACGACGAGCACCCACGCGAGCGCGGCGAGTCCGAAGGAGAGTGCGATCGGTCCCATCACGCACCGCCGGTCTTGTTCGGCGCGGGAGTGCTGGGTACGGGGGTGATGGCGTCGGCGCGGAAGCTGATTCCGTGGCGGTCGCCCATGGCCCAGGCGAACGCGGTCAGTCCGGTGACCTTGAGGATCTGTCCTTCCTCGATGCCCTTCGGCTCACCGGTGACGGCGATCTCGATGACGGAGATGCGCCGGCCGTCCTGGCGCACCGTGACGGCCACGGAGTAGATCGTGTTGCCGTCCCGGTCCTTCTTGACCTCCTGTGTGTCGAAGTTGCTGATCTTTGCTTCGGGCGCGATGGCGCACCGCAGTACGCCCAGTCGTGCCGTGTCCACGGGAATGGACTGCATTGCTTGGCCTCCTTGGCCAGTCGGACGCCTGACATATTCAGACGTCACTTGTCCTTACGAGTGATGACTATGCGGCTCTGTACGGCGAGGGGTCAACTACTTATGCTGACGAGTGATGTCGCGCGTGCGACGTGCCTACGACTTCAACCCGAAGGTGCCGAGTTGACGGAGATCCAACGCCCCGGAGCCCTCTACCAGCAGGTCGCCGCCGCGATCCGGGAAGCCATCCTGAAGGGCGAGTTCGCCCCCGGCGCCCCGCTGCCCTCCGAGGCCCAGCTCATCGAGCGCTACAAGGTCTCCCGCCCCACCGTCCGCAACGCCGTCGCCGCCCTGCGAGCGGAAGGCCTGATCGAGGTGCGGCACGGCAAGGGCAGCTTCGTACGCTCCGACGGACAACCCTCCGTCACCCTCGACCGCCGCGTGAGCCGCACGTCCGAGGGGCGTTTCGTGATGCCCAACGGCGCCGTCTGGGACGAGGCCGAAGAGCCCACCCCGTACCGCTCGCACACCACGACGGCCACCGGGCAGCTCCTGGAACTCGGCGCGGAAGAAGCCCTCTTCGGCTGCGACCGGTTGCTCACCGACCCCGCCAGCGGCACACGGGCGATGCACCGGACGCTGATCCCGTTCGAGGTGGCCGAGGAAATCCCGTTGCTTGCCGAGGCCCCGGACCAGCGCCCAGCGTCGGCGTACTGGCTTCTCACCCAGGCCGGACACAAGCTGTGGTGGTCGGAGACAGTCCGCGCCCGCATGCCACTCCCGGACGAGCGGACCGCCCTCCAGCTGCCGGATGCGACGCCGATCCTGCACCTGGCCCGCGTCACGCACGGCACCAGCGGCCGCCCGCTGATTCTCGAAGAGCTCCGCGTGGGGGCGGACCGTGCCGAACTCGCCTACCGGATCACCGCCGACAAAGAGCCCGCGCGGCGCGCCCGCGGCTGAGGGCCGATGGTGATCGGTCGAATACGTCTTCACTTCCTCCAGAGCGAAGAACATCGCGGCCGGCCTCCGCCGCAACGCCCGCGACCCTCGCCGCCCCCTCGCACTCCTCGGCCTCGGATAATCACGAACCGGACGCCACGCGACTACGCCGAAGCCCTGCTGTGCAGAGGGCGCCGAAGGCTTCCGGTACTGCGCTGGTGGCGGACAGTGAGCCGACGGGGCTCGCGGACAGAGGCCCTGGCCAGATACGCTCCGCTCCGGCTGTCATCGCTGATCATGGATGGACAGCAAGGAACAACTGCAAACAAGGGAGACCGACATGGCCCGAAAGAGGAGGATCGCCGCCACGCTTGCGGCAGCGTCCTTGCTCGCCACGGCGGCGACGATACTTGGAAGCGGCACCGCGAGTGCGGCAACGTCCTTCCACACCGTGTGCAGACACCTCACATCGCCCAGCGAGTGGGAAGCCATCGCCTACGACCAGGACAATCACTACGTCGGCCTGGCCCTGTTCGACCAGGACCCCTACGGCGGCAATCCGGGCGACGCCCTGTATGCGACGGACTCGTATGCCGACGGGTGGGGCGTGGTGGCGCACCTCAGCACGGGCCGCACCGCCAGCACCCTGGGGCACAGCGCTGGGTACACGGCCGGCCCCGTCACGGGGGATCTGCCGGAAGGCAACCACTACACCATCTGGGTCGAGATGGAGAAGGACGGTATATGGATTAGTTTGCCGAGCTGCGATGCCTACTCGTAGATGACACGCACGCCGCCCTCGCGCCCGCCAGGCCGACCATCCCGGCCTGCGACGAACTGAAGCCGACGAGGACGGTCCGAGAGGGCCCGTGAAGCGGGGCCGCGCGCCATCGCCGAGGGCTGCGACGAGTCCTTGCCGACTCGGCTGCATGTTCAGTGAGTTGTGCTGCACTGCGTTCGCCCGACATGTCAAGGCTCCTGGAAACGCGACGAGTCCACAACCAAGATCACTCGCTCGACCAGGAGACTTGCCGTGCCCGCCCGCCCATCCGCGATCGACCGTCGACCAGGCGGCCCGGGCCCCGGAGACGGGGCGGGGTTGGTCGGCGGCGCCGCTCCGACAGGTCCGCCAGGGTTCCGTGCTAAGACCGACCGGCAGTAGGCACGAGTGGGCCGCTGATAGCTACCTCGGGGTGTGACCCAGACGCGCGTCACGGCTGCGGCGTGGATGCGCTCCAGTAGGTCACGGTGCCGGTAGAAGTATGTTCGGTCGCGCCTCTCGACGAGCGTTCTAGAAATCCCGGCAGCCTAGGCACAAGTCGACGCGCGGACTTCTCGGCCAAGGGTCTGCCAGCATCGAGCGTGCGTGGCCGATTTGCTCGGTGGCCATCGCTTGGCGTCGATGCCTGGGAGTGGAGGAACCGGTTCGACGCGCATGGCGGCGACGTCGCCGCCATGCGCGACTGGATGCCGGCCTACTAAGGCCGCCCAACAGGCCCATCGAAATTGAACTCGATGCTACGATCATCGAGATTAAAAGCGTCGCCTCTGAGCCGCCGACGAGTGTTCCGCCCACCGTCAGAATTCCGGCATCCAAGCGCGGGGTGCTAGTAGAGCCGTGTCTGCTCGTAGGAAATCAAGAGGTTGTGATTTCAGTCGTTGCGGACGGCCCGGGCGATGAAGCTAAATTTCGGTTTCGCTCTCCGCTTATGGGCTTCGAGCCGAAGCATCTTCCCACCCTCTCCGCCCAATTCCCTGTCAGGTCGCCCAGCGTCTACGCGGCCAGGACTTTCGTCCTCGGTGTGATTCTAGCTTTTGTTTTTGGAATTGTGCTGATGACCGCACATTGGGCTTCAGACAGGTCATCGACGCCAGAGGAAAAGAAGCGGGTTTGCGCCCAACTTTCTGACCGGTCGGCAAGGGCGGTTGGTTGCCCGTTCCTGAAATGACGAAAGCCCCCGCTCCCGGGAGGGAACGGGGGGTTCGTTGTGCCGCTAGCCCTTGTCGGCCAGGTCGACATGCGTCACGGTGGCCGCATCGCGGGTCTTTGAGAAGGTGTACCGGCGCTGCATCTGTTTCAGCGTCCGCCAAACGCTTGATCCGTGGGGACAACCTCGCGTCCGAGTGGCATGAGGGAGATCGGAATCAGCTTCAGGTTGGCCCACCCGAACGGGATGCCGATGATGGACAGGAACAAGGGGATGCTCGTGATCAGGTGAGCCAGTGCCAGCCACCACCCCGCGAAAACCACCCAGATCACGTTGCCGATACACGACGGCGCTCCGGCGTCCGGTCGCTCCACGGTGGTCCGCCCGAACGGCCACAGAACGAAGCCCGCGATACGCAGCGACGCAATGCCGAATGGGATGGTGATGATCAAGATGAAGCAGATCAGTGCGGCGATCAGGTACCCGATCGCCATCCAGATGCCGCAGAAGACGAGCCACAGGATATTGAGCAGCAGGTTGAACAGCTTCATGATCGGTACCTCTCCAGGTCGCTCCGCCGGCACTGCCTGCCACCACAAGTATCAGCTGGTCATACCTCTAGGCGGAACCGCAGCGCCCTTGTGGCGTGATCGGGAACATTCCGAGACGATCCCGTTTGGCATCGCGGCCTTCCGTATCGGCGTCTACGCCCTGTGGCCCTTCGGCTATACGACGGTGGAGCGCCGCGACGCGGGCGCCCCCTCCTGCATCGGTAATGTCCTGTGGCTGGTTCTCGCGGGCTGGTGGCTCGCCCTCGCCCACATCGTCACCGGCATCCTGCTGTGCATCACGATCATCGGCATCCCGTTCGGCATCGCCAACTTCAAGCTCATCCCGGTCTCGTTGCTCCCGCTGGGCCGCGAAATCGTTCGCACGGACGAGCCGTTCGCCACGCGCTGACGGGGCGGCGCGGGGGTGCAGAATCCGAAGTACGCCGTGGCGGCGTACAGCAACAGGGGCGTCGGCGAGTCGATATGGGCGCTGTGCAAGGACGCCACTGACGAGCTCTACGCCGATCCGCTCCCTCCGCCGCGCGTCCGGTACGACCTTCTCGGCTGCGCACCCCGGGGCGAGCTGGCCGGGGCCGTGGAGCTGGCCCGCGCCACGGGCTCCGCTCCGTTGGGCGGCCTGTTGGTGTGGACCCTCGACGCCACGCACACCCCGGTCGGGGAGGAATGGCCACTGGAGTACGCACGGGTCCTCGGTGACCGCCCGTGCGCGCTCGACCCGACGCTGCGCGACATCACCGTCGAGGCGTCGGCGGTCCCGGACACCCAGGCCGAACACCCCCAACGGCCGTTACTCTCCGCGGGACACCGGCTCCTGGGCGCGGACGGCGAGCCGTGGGGCCACTGCAGGGACCTCGGCCAAGTCCCGAGCGAATTCCTCGAACCGGCCGACCCGCCGGTGCGCCTGCTCGGCTGCTCCCCACGCGGATCCCTGCGCGACGCGCTCGAAGCGGGTGACGAGGACCTGGGACACGCCCGCGTGCTGCGCCTCAACTGGGTCGGCCGGACGGTCGGCTCCGTACTCGAAGGCGAGATCATCGCGTGGATCCCCTCCGCGCACGGCCGGGGCCTGGTCGATCTCACGCTCGACCCCTGGTCGCGACGGCTTCCCAGAGCAGCCTGCGAGGCCTGGGACGTGTGGTGGCGCGAACGCCAGTCCGAGCCGAACAGCTGGGCCCGATGCAGCTCGCAGGGGCGCGAGTTCTGGCTCGACCGGGCCCGGGAAAGAACGCACCCGTACGGGCCCGCCCCAGAGCCGGGCGCCACCTACCACCTCGACGGCCGCCACATCACCGACGTGCAGGCCTTCCACTGCGCCCTGGGTGAGGCGGTGAACGGCCCCGGCGGCTACTTCGGCCACGACCTGAGCGCCGTCGCCGACTGCCTGCGGGGCGGCTACGGCGCCGAGCCGCCCTTCACCCTCGTCTGGCACGACGCCGACGTCGCCCGCGCCTGCCTCGGCGTGACACCGTGCCGCGACCGCAGACCCCCGACATTCGAGGAACTGCTCGTCCTCCTCACCGAGAACGGCGTCGACGTGCACATCGCCTGATGGGTTATCCACAGGCCGCCCGATTGTCAGTGGCGCGCTGCATCATGAAGCCATGACCGAAATCGAGCAGTTGCTGGCACGGGTCGGTGTGGAGGCCCGCAACACCCGCCCGTGGGGCTGGCCTTCGCTCCCCGCGCCCGTGGACGCGGCGACGGTCACCCGCGCCGAAGCCGTTCTGGGCTTCACCCTGCCGCCACTGCTCGCCGCGCTCTACCTACAGATAGGGGACGGCGGTTTTGGTCCGGAGTACGGCCTGTTGCCGCTGCTCGACGGCCCCCCGTCCGGCGAGCCCGCCGCCGTCCCGCAGTACCTCGCCCACCGGGAGAGCGGCCGCCAGGACCCCGACTGGCCCTGGCCGGAGGGCGTCCTGCCGATATCCCACTGGGGCTGCGGGATGTACGCGTGCGTGGACTGCCGCAGCCCCCGGAGCACGGTCCTGCTCTTCGAGCCGAACGCCGACGAGGCCGACCACGCCTGGTACGTGGACGCACCCGACCTGGAGGCGTGGCTGGACACCTGGCTCGAGGGCTCCGGCTGGTACGAGGAGTCCAACGACGACACGGACTTGGCGCCTTGGCCCGACTTCCGCATACGCACGGCGGCGGCACAGGCCTCGTAGCGACCCGCCCACCGACGCCCCGCGATGGCTACCGCGAGGCCGCCCACCTCCGCACGCCGTACGCCGCCGCACCCACACCCAGCACAGCCGTGCCCGCGACCACCGAAAGCACCGGAAGCGCGAACGCCAGGGTCACGCACCCGACGAGTCCCACCACCGGCACCGGCCGCGCCGCCGGAGCGGGGCTCAGGGTCCAGGCCGACGCGTTGGCCACGGCGTAGTACGCCAGTACACCGAAGGAGGAGAACCCGATCGCGCCCCGCACGTCCACCGTCGCGGCCAGCGCTGCGACCACCGCTCCCACGGCCAGCTCCGCCCGGTGCGGCACCTGGAAACGCGGATGTACGTCGGCCAGGGCGCCCGGCAGATGACCGTCGCGGGCCATGGCCAGCGTCGTCCGTGAGACGCCCAGGATCAGGGCGAGGAGCGAGCCGAGCGCGGCCACGGCCGCACCCACCCGTACCACCGGCACGAGCCCCGGCACACCGGCCGTCCGCACCGCGTCGGCCAGCGGCGCCGAGGCGCGCCCGAGCCCCTCCGGCCCCAGTACCGAAAGGACCGCCACCGCGACCGCCGCGTACACCACGAGCGTGACACCCAGAGCCGTCGGGATCGCGCGCGGAATGGTGCGCGCCGGATCCCGTACCTCCTCACCGAGCGTCGCGATCCGCGCGTATCCGGCGAACGCGAAGAACAGCAGCCCCGCCGCCTGAAGCACCCCGCCCGCGCCACCGGAGACCTCGACGTCCAGCCGCCCGGCGTCGGAGGCGTCCGATCCGAGACACACGACCACCACGGAAGCGAGGACCGTGAGGACCACCGAAACGATCACCCGGGTCAGCCGGGCGGATTTCTGCATGCCGCCGTAGTTCACCGCGGTGAGGGCCACCACGGCCCCGACCGCCACCGCGTGCGCCTGCCCCGGCCAGACGTACGCGCCCACGGTGAGCGCCATCGCCGCACAGGAGGCCGTTTTCCCGACGACGAACGACCAGCCCGCCAGATACCCCCAGAAGGCGCCGAGACGCTCACGCCCGTACACATAGGTGCCACCGGAGGCGGGATACAGAGCGGCCAGCCGTGCCGAGGACATCGCGTTGCAGTACGCGACCACGGCCGCGACCGCGAGTCCGAGGAGCAGACCGGACCCGGCCGTCCGTGCGGCGGGGCCCAACGCCGCGAAGATCCCGGCACCCACCATCGACCCGAGCCCGATGACCACGGCGTCCCCGACGCCCAGGGTGCGCCGCAACTCGGATCCGGACTGTGCCATGGGCGGCACCCTACTGATCGCTGCAACCGACCGCCGCCGACCAGGCGTCCTTCCGGACAACGCGCCACGAACACCAGCACGACCACCGGCTGCTCGAACTCGAAGGCATGAGACAGCAGGTCCGGAGCAGGATCACAGCACAGGCACAGCGCGGAGAGGCAGGTTCAGGGCATGGGCATCATCAGCTGGATCATTCTGGGACTGTTGGCCGGAGCCATCGCCAAATTCCTGCTGCCGGGCCGTGACCCGGGCGGCTTCATCGGAACGACCGTCATCGGCATCGCGGGCGCCTTCATCGGCGGCTGGATCTCCGCGCGCTGGCTGGACCACCCGATCGCCAAGCAGTTCTACGACGGTGCCACGTGGGCCGCCGCGATCGGCGGCTCGCTCGTCCTGCTCATCCTCTACCGCATCCTGTTCGGCGACTCGCGCCGTTGAGCGCACGCCCCGAGGCCGCAGCCAGCAGGCGAGAAGGGTGGGCACCCCCGGGGGCCCACCCTTCCTCGTACGCGCAACTTTCCATGTACGCGCAATGAACCACCGGCCGAAGCCGGTTGGCGGCCGACGGCTACCGGTAGTTCACGAACTGCAGCGCGAAGTCGAAGTCCTTGCCCTTGAGCAGTGCCTGCACGGCCTGCAGGTCGTCACGGCTCTTCGAGCTGACACGCAGCTCGTCGCCCTGCACCTGCGCCTTCACGCCCTTCGGGCCCTCGTCGCGAATGATCTTCGCCACCTTCTTCGCGTTGTCCTGGGAGATGCCCTCCTCGATGGACGCGAAGATCTTGTACTCCTTGCCGGAGAGCTGGGGCTCGCCCGCGTCGAGCGTCTTCAGCGAGATACCGCGCTTGACCAGCTTGGTCTCGAACACATCGAGGATGGCCTTGACCCGCTCCTCGGAGTTCGCCTCCATCAGGATCTTCTCGCCGGACCAGGAGATGGAGGCGCCAACGTTCTTGAAGTCGTAGCGCTGCGAGATCTCCTTGGCGGCCTGGTTGAGGGCGTTGTCGACCTCCTGCCGCTCGACCTTCGAGACGATGTCGAAACTGGAGTCGGCCATGTCCTGTGGCTCCTTGTATCGGGGTGCGTAGGGGCGGCCGTCGAGCCCGGCGTAGGTCCCCGGCCGCATCCGCATAAGCCTAGCCACCCCCTCCCCTCCAAGCGCAGATCAATCGGGTGGCGAAGCACCCCCGGGCATCAGGTATCGTTTACGTCGTTGCCAAGGAGCACCGCCGAAAAGCGGTCCTCAGGGCAGCAAACCCGGCGGTGTGCCCGAGCGGCCAAAGGGAGCAGACTGTAAATCTGCCGGCTCAGCCTTCCCAGGTTCGAATCCTGGCGCCGCCACACGGGAACAAAGGCCCCGTGACCTGCCCTCTACGCAGGTCACGGGGCCTTTGTCGTGCGCCCGTGAGATCAGAGCACTGTCTCGTTCTGTCTCGTGTTCGAACGCTCTCTCTCGGGTTTCGCGGACGAGGCGCGGACGGCGGCCGCGGGTCCCTCAGGCATGCCGCCCCAAGCGTTCAGAGATCTTGGCGTTGGCGGCATCGTCTCCGTCGCTGAGGAACTTGGCGTACACGCGGAGCAGCACTGCGACGCTGTGTCCGGCGCGCTTCGCCACGAGCTGTGGCTCCACCCCGGAGCTGAGCCACGTAGAAACCGCCGTGTGGCGAAGATCATAAGGACGCTTGGCCAATGTCGAGCCGTACTCGGCAGGCGTCAGGGCCCGTGATCGAGCCACAGCCCAGACCTCCCCATAACCGGTGTCCTGGATCAGTCCACCGCGCTGCGTCTGGAACAGCCGGCCGTCAGGAGCGGTGCCGTACGCGGTGACGTGCCACCGCAGTAGAGCCACCAATTCGGGCGGGATCGGGACCGGCCGCACCGCCTTTCGAGGACGGTGCTTCAACCCTCGCTTCTCGTGTGGCTCGCCGCTGTCCGTCCACGCTGAGCCCGACCGGGGGCGCGTCTCCCTGATGCGGAGCATGCCCCATCCTCGACGCGGCAGGTCGCAGTCTGAGAGGCGTAGCCCGATGACTTCCGCCGGGCGCGCCGCCGCGTAGTACATGCAGCCGAAGAACGCCACGAGGCGCCGTCCACGGGGGCTCTGTTCACGTACGGCGGCCAGGAGCTTCGAGGCCTGCCCCGGGTTCGGTACGCAGGCCGGGTCAACCTCTTCTTCCACCTGCTCCGGGGCTTTCCACTTGATTCGGGTGAGCGGGTTCTCAGTGAGGAGTTCGGCATCCACCGCGTATTCAAGGGAGTTGTGGAAGATGGCGCGCTTCCGCCGGATCGTTCCGGGTGCGGCCGTCTTGCCGTCCAGTTTCTTGGACAGGGCTTTCAGGGTGGCTCTTACGAGCATGCGTTCGGAGAGTGCGGACGTGGGCAACGACTTGCGCTCGAACCAATCCAGCACCTTGGCTACATCGGCAGGTATGTCGTCTTCCCAGCGGTTCTTGTTGAACGCCCAGCTATAGAGGGCGGTACGCACGGCTCGTACGTCGGGCATGCCCTTGGTGTCCTTCACCAGCGCGGGCGTCACGGTTGCCATGGCTTCGGCCAACGTCCGCCGCGTGGAGCCGGGGGAGTCGTCCCACTTCATGTCGATGTAGTTGCGGGCGTGCTCGTACCAAGAGATGTCCCGTTCCTTGACGACCAGGGACTTGGGGAGCCCGCTTTCCACGTCGAACGGTTCACCTGCGTTGGCTGCGGTGATGAGTTGCGCTTCTCGGCTCTTCGCAAGGCCCGATGTGAGGAACGATTCCGAGTGAGAACTCGTTCCCACGAACCAGCGGAGTTGGTAGGGCTTCCGATAGTCGCGCTTACGGATTGCCCAGAACTTGACGGTGTAGCTCCACTCGGTCACGCGGTTTCCAATTCTTCTTTGAAGGCGTCCAGGACACTTCGGCGCACGCATATGCGGCCGGACGGCGTGCGGCGCGCGTCCGGCCCGAAACCGCGATCACGCCACCGGTACCAGGTCGGGCGGCTGATGCCGAGTTCTTCCAGGACGTCACTCAGAGGCAACAGTTCATCCTTCGGCGCGCGGCGCCGACGGGTGGGGGTGCTCATGCGGAGGGTCTCCTTGGTGTGAGGAGAGGGCGGGGCGGGGTGTGGTTGGCGTCACAATGCTGTGGGTCGCGGCCCATCGCGGCCCAAGGTTGTGACCTGCGGTTTTGTCTCGCGCTTGTGCGGCCCATCGCGGCCCACGCTCCGGGCGGGTTGGGCCGTGATGGGCCGCGATGCGGCGTGGGTAAATCCGCAGGTCAGACGTGGTGGGCCGCGATGGGCCGCGACCCGGCGGAATGTGGGCTCAACCGCTGAGGGCGATCCCGTGGTACGTGGCGATCCGCTCATCGCCCGAGGAAGCACGGGGCCGGGAGCGGTTGAGCTGAGGGACCACGGAGAGCAGGTTGCGACCGAACACCTGCTTCGTGCCAGCACGGACGCCGTTGTCCTCGGCCCACTCGCGCCAGACGTTCCACAGGTCGTCCACGGGGACGCTGCACGTCGGGCCGGTCTTGCAGCGTTCGCGGACGAATGCGCTGGTGGGTGAGGCGGTGTCCTGCAAGGTGGTGATTGCCTCGCGGCTGGACGGTGGCTGTGTGATCCGTCCGTTGCGCTGGAGACGGGCGAGCCCCTCCAGAGCCCAGTTCAGGATGCCGGGCATTTCCGCGGTGAGGCGGTCGGTGAGGGTGGGATCTTCCTTGCCGAGCCACGACACGCGCATGCTGAGCAGGATGAACCGGTTGGCGATGACGCCAGATGAGTCGCCGAAGTGCGGCAGTTCGTTGGACAGGATCATCAGCCGCGAGGGCAGCTTGCCCGTCCACGGTTCGCGGTACTTGCGGTCGATGTCGATCGTGTCGTCACCGGAGATCGTCAGCAGCCGCTCCACCACCTGGCTGTTGTCGTTGCCGGACAGACGGGCGTCCGAGATGATCGCGAGGGATTTGCCGACCAGCGTGGACAGACCGAAGTTCGTCCCGAGTCCGGCCAGGGTCGGGCCGGCCAGGTTCTCCTTGCCGACCAGCGCTTTCAGCACGCGGGCGATGGTGCCCTTACCGGAGCGGGACGGGCCGACGATGAGCAGGATCTTCTGCTGGTCGGTGCGCCCGGAGAGGACATAGCCGAACCATTCCTGAAGTGCGGCGATGGTGTCCGGGTCGTCGGGCCAGACCTGCGCGAGGAACCGTTCCCACGTCGGTGCACTCGCGTCGGGGTCGTAGGCGAACGGCACGGACACGAGGTTGAAGAACTCCGGTCCGTGCGGCAGAAGCGCACGATCCTGAATCCGGAGTAGCCCGTTCTCACAGGCCACGATGGGCCCCTCATCCTGCCCCGTGGCGCCCTGGCCATCGATCCACGCCGGGGCGTCGGTGTCCGTGGGCAACAGGGTGATCGCTCCGAGCGCATCGAGCAGGTTGCCAATTTTCTGCTTCGTGGGGGCCCAGTCGCGTTCCTCCGTCTGCCCGTCCTTGCCCGGCGCCTGATAGACGGCGTATTCGAGGCGGGTGTACATGGCGGCGCGGATCTGCGCTTCGTCCATCTCGCGCCAGCAGGAGCCGTTCCAGCGCATCCACGATGCCCGCCATCGCCGGCACACGAGCCGTCCGTCCTCGGTCTGCCAGTCGGGCAGCAGCCGGCGAGCGACGGCCAGGGGGTTGGTAGGCGGGGGCAGTTCCTCGGTCTCGGTGGCGGGGCGGTTCATCATGCGGCCGTCCTCCCGTCGGTGAGTGTGGCGGGTGTTCCGGTGCAGGCGGCTTTGTGTGCGTCGTAGTCGGAGACCAGGGCGGCCACGCCGCGGGGGCCGGTGGCCGTATCGGTGTGCCCGCAGGTGCAGGCGTAGGCGGCGGTCGGGGTGCTGCCGTATCGCTTCGACCAGCGGGCCCCGTCGCCCGGGAAGCGGTAGACCGGAGGGGCGTAGATGCGGATGCCGGGCTGATCCGGCGTGGGGTTCCCGCTGTCGTGACGTGCGCCACCGTCCGGGAATCGCTTGGAACGAGGAAGAGCAGAAACGACGCCCTGACGGGCGGCGCCTTTCGGTTCGCCCACGGCCGTCGTGTCCACAGGCTGTGGAGCGACGTGTGGTCCGGCCGGAGTGGAGGTGATGCTCTTCAGAGGGGGGCGGGAGGGGGCGGTCATGCCGCATCCCGTCGGCGCTGGTTGTGGGCGATGGACCAGTTGAGGGCGCTGCGGAGGGTGGCGCGGCACTGGGACGGCGGCAGTCCTACCGCCTCGCCTGCCTCCTGAAGAGCCTGCTCTACCTCGTGCCGGGGGAGGTCGCCCCACGCGATGAAGCGCCCCATGGCTCGCGCTGCCCGGAACAACCTCGCCTCGCGCTGGCCGAGTTGGGCCCCGGAGACGTTGCGGACTTCATTGCCGAGCGCTGTGTCCGCGTATCGGCGGGATTGTGACGTTACGGGCACTGAGGGGGCCTGTACGGGCTTGGGAGCCGGTTTCAGGATGCTCAGCAGCCACGAGGGCAGAGAAGCCGCCACGGGGCCGCTGATGGCTTCGTAGGGTCCGGCGGGGGTGATGCTGCCCGCGGCGACGACGTAGCCGCCCCATGCCCGGGTGTCGACCAACGGGGCGATCGTTCCTGCCGTGTTGGCCAGCCGCACCCCGGACGGCGCCGTGAAGTAGAGGTGGCTGCCGCCGCTCGCGGTCCGGGTCCGGTAGGTGTCGGGGACGGCGTTCCCGGTGCGCTCGCAGAGCGCCCCGAAGGTCGCCGCGCCGTCAGGCGCGTCCCCATTGCTGTTGTCCTTCGGCATGTCGAGGTCGACCACGACCAGCCCCGACGGGCCGGTGGCGATACCGACGTTGAACGCAACCGTGGCCCAAGTGGCGCGGATGCGCTCGGGGTCGGTCGTCGCGCGCTGCTCCCACTTGAGGTGGCCTGCCTCGCACGCTCCGATGCGCGGGCAGGTGGCTTCTCCGTGGAGGGCGGGGCGCTTGGTGCCGGGACGGAGGGGGAAGACGTGCCAGCCGCGGCCGGCGGCGTTCAGGGCGGCGGCGAGTAAGGCCTCTCGCCGGTTGTCCGTGGGTTGGGTCATGCTGGAGGTCTCCAGTTCCTGTGTTGGGTTCTGGCTGGCAAGGGCGACCCCGGTTCTTTGGCGAGATGCGGGGGTCGCCCTTGGGGTAGCTACTGGTTCTGGGCCCAGACGGCGTATTCCTGGCGGACGTAGCCGCGGGGATGGGCGAGCGTGGCCGGGTGCTCCGGCCAGTACGGGTCGCCGCTGTAGTCGCCCTTGCCGTCCTGGTCGGCCTCGATGAGTTGGCGAGCGGCGTTGGCCGCGGTCTCGGCCGTGTCGTTGCGGACGCCTTCGGCCTCGTACTCCAGCGCGATGCGGTCCAGCAGAGCGGCTTTGCGCAGCCAGTACTCACGGTCCACGTCGTCGCCGTGCGGGTTCTCGGTGAGCGTCCTGGCGGTGGAAGCGGTCCATGCGATCTCGTAGGTGATGCCGGGGGCGGTGGCGTAGGCGTCTTCCGGCGTGGGCCATGCTGTCGGCCCCGCCTCGGTCGTCTCGGGGGCGTCGTTGAGTAGCGCGGCGGGGTTGGGGTGGAAGGCTTTGGTGTAGAGGCGGACGTGGTGGCCGTTGTGGGCGGGGCGGCGCTGGATGGGGTCGCAGTCGAACGCGGCGGTCAACGCGCGGGTGATGGCCGGCTCGTCGGCGGGGTCGCAGATGATGCGGATGTCGAACACGGTTCTCCTCTGGGGGTGTTCAGCCGTGGAAGTGGCTGCGCTTGATGACGGCTTTGCGGATGTTGACCGTGCTGCCCTTGCCGCTGGTGATGGCGCGGGCGGGGGTGCGCAGGGCGAGGACGACGAGGGCGATCCAGATGAGTGCCCCGCCGCTGAAGCCGGCGGCGGCGTTGATGACTTCGCTGATGCCGTATCCGGCCCCGGCGGACAGGGCGCCGCCCCCGATGCCGGCGCCCATGAGGCGCTGCGCGACGGGGTCGAGGAGCGGGAGCGGGGTCAGGTCGCGCGGCTCGCTCGCGACGGCGGGGGGCGGGGCGAGGTGCTTGGGCATGGGGACCATGCGGCCGTAGGCGTCGGGCACCCACACCACGGGCTGCCGTTCGGCGTACGGGTCCATGGCTACCGGCGCGGCAAGGTCGTACGGGGCGAGGGGAGCGGGTTGGTGGATGGTCACGGCCCGTTCGGCGGGCAGGTGGCCGGTGTGTTCGGGGTACATCCGGAATCCCTTCTCGGAACGGTTCAGGGAGGCAGGACCACCCCCTTGCGGGGTGGCTGTGGAGGGGGTTTTCGGGGGTCTGGCCTGCAGGCCTCCCTGCCTCCCTGATGGATCATTCGTGCAGTTCAGGGGCAGGGAGGCGGGTCAGGGAGGGGGTTAGGGAGTTCTCCCTGTCTCCCTGGCCCGTCGGGGGTCGGCTCCCTGTCATCCGTCGGCGGAAGCGGAACCTTCGTCGTTGCGGTTGGCGAGGGCGCGGGCGAGGCGGTCGCGGCTGACGACCATGACGCCGTCGGACTTGTACGGCTCCGCGTCGGCGTCGTCCAGAACGCGCTTGAGGTCGATGAACGACCAGCCGCCGTAGGCGTCCGCGTTCAGGGTGGCGAGCCGGTTCAGGACGTCCTTTGTGCGCACTCGGGGCGCGTCGCCGACGACGGCGGCGATGTCGGCGAGCGGGTCGCGCTCCTCGCCCCGGTCGATGACGTGCAGGGTGGTGACCCCGTCGCGCAGTGCCTTGGCGCGGGCGGCGATCTCCTTCGCGTCGTCGGTGCTGATGTAGTGCGTGCGCACCGTGATGGACGACTGTCCCTTGGGGATCTCGATGCCGTCCGAGGCGACGACCAAGGTGCCCTGGTCCAGCCCCGGGCGCAGCAGGTTCGGCGCGGCCCCGCCGTCAACGGCCTTGTCCCCGAGCGCCATACGGGCCTGCGACTCGGTGCCCAGGGCGAGGGAGGCGCGGGTGTGGGCGCCCTCGCGGACCAGCTTGGGAAGGTTCTGGTCGGTCGGGTCCTGGGTGCCCTGCCACAGCAGCACGTTCACGGCCCGCCCCTGGTTGTGGATCTTCCGCGCGGCCATGAAGTACCGGGAGGTGGAGCTAGAGCCGCCGTAGGGCCGCTTGTCCTCGTCCTTGACCGGGCACATGAACGCGACCTGCGCCTCATCCACGATGACGATCAGCGGCGGGAACGTCGTTCCGGGCGGCGCCTGGATACGGCGGTTCATCTCCTCAACGGCGTCTTCCACCATCTCGGTGACCTGGATGACGTGGTCATCGGTAGGACCCTGGATCAGCCGGGTGGCGAGCCCGTCGAACATGGCCCAGTCGCCCACGCCCTTGAGGTCGCCCATCCAGAACTCAACCGACCGGTCCAGGGAGAGCCACAGGGCGATCGAGCGCAGGGCGGCGGTCTTGCCCTGGTTGGACAACCCCGTGATCAGAAGATGCCGCTGGTAGACGCTCAGCGCGGCGGCGTCACCGCGCAGGTCCTGACCCCAGGGGGCGCGTCCCTTGGTGTAGTCGGCGGTCATCGTCTCGTCGGTGACCAGCGGGGACGGGCCGATCGGCTGGTCCAGGGCCCCCGAGTCGGCGACCCACAGCCGGACCGTGCGGGCGGCCTCGGGGATGGTGATGAACACCTCGTGCTCGTGCCGGGTCAGGTTCTCGGCGAGCTTGCGACGCTTGGCCTGCACCTCGTTCGTCGCCACCCCGGACGGAAGCGTGACGTCGACCTCCACGCCGCATCCGGCGATCCGGATCGGTCCCAGCATGGACGCGCCGGCGTCGCCCATCTCCTTGATGGCGTTGCGCAGCGCGGGCACCCCCAGGTCCCGCAGCGCCTTGACCACGATCGACGGCGTGATCGGCTCACCCTCGCCGGAGCGGACGTTGGCGGGCAGGGCCCACTGTGGGGCGGCTTGCTGCTTGCTGCCGACGGTCCACAGGGCGAGCAGGGCGAGGAACGGGCCGATCGTGAGGGCAGGGCCCCATACGACCTGCACGATCCGGATCAGCAGGGCGATGAACTCGATCGTGGCCCGGAGTGGGGTGATGACGTCGGTGACGTCGTGGTTGTTGATGGCCATCACGACTCCGAGCGCGACCAGGACCCCGATGCTCACCCCGGTGCCGACCGCAATGCCCTTGGCGGCTTCTACCGGGGAGTGGAGGAGGTCCATGCGGCGGTGGTGGCGGGCGGCGCGGAAGCGCTGCAGCCGCTCTTCCCACTCCTCGGCCGCTTCCAGGTTCCCCGCGGCTTCGGCGGTACGGATCATGCGCTCGTAGCGGGCTCCGGTCTTGCCGTCCCACGTGCGGCGGGCCACGATCCGGCCCCCGTTGAACGTGTAGAGGCCGTGCCGGGCCACGGCGCGGGCGGTCATCTTCGTGGTCTCGTGCGTGACCGCGCCCTTCACTGCGCGGCCGGAGCGCACCCACAGCGGTACCGGGGGCGCCGGTGGGGCGTCGGGTACGACGGTCAGCATCGTGGGCGCCGCGTCGTCGGTCGGCGGGTCGGTGGGCTTGTGGAGGTGAACGACGTTCTCGGACATGCTGAGAGATCTCCTGACTGCCCCTTCGAGGGCGGGAGTTGTGGAGGGCGCCGGGGTGGCCGTGTCCGTGGCAGGGGGCGGGCACCCCGGCGGGTTGTGCGGGCTGGTCAGAACCAGCGGGAAGACTTCTTGGCGGCCTTGGCGCGGGCGGCCTCGGTGATGAGTCGCTGGCGCTCGCTGTGCAGGGCGGTCAGTTCCGCGTTCAGCCGCATCTCGGCGGCGGACCCGGTGGTGTCCATCCGCTCTTCGGCGTGGCTGGTGCTGCGGCCGCGGGAGGCGCGGTAGGCGCCGGCGGCCAGGGCGCGGGCCATGGCGCGGCGTTCCGAGCCGTTCAGCGGCCACCACTCGCCCCGGCGGACGGCTTCCAGCTTCTTCTGCGTCTGCTGGATCTCGCGGTCCAGACGGCGGATGTCGGAGTTGGCCATGGTCATCCCCTCCTGGGGTAGGTGTGGCCGGCGGGCGGCTGGTCGCACCGGTTGGCGTACAGGGCGCGGGCGACGGTCTGTTCGAACTGGTCCGGCTCGCGGTCGGGGGGCAGGGAGTCGCCGAGTGCGGCCATCAGGCCTACGGTGCGGGCGCAGTCGTCGGCGGCGGTCTCGCGGCGGACGCTCAACAGGCCCCCTGGTGGGCGGAGTCGTGGCTGTCGGGGTAGGCGCACAGCACGCACATGTCGAGCGAGCGCGGCAGGCAGTAGCTGTAAGTGATGCGGCACTTGGGGCAGGTGCGGCGGGCGAGCATCGCCAGCGCGAGCGCGCCCCATTTGCGCGAGGTCATCGGGCGTACGGGCTTGGCGAGGTCGATGCGGTAGAGGTAGGCGACCCGGACGTTCCCGGCGCGCCGGTTGATGCGCATGACCTGCGCCGCTATCGGCTGACCGCCCGGACGCAGCCCCCGGGCCCGTAACTGCCGGCGGGTAGCCAACTGGTCGTCGTCGGGGGCGAACTT
This sequence comes from Streptomyces olivochromogenes, assembly GCF_001514115.1. GTDB lineage: Bacteria > Actinomycetota > Actinomycetes > Streptomycetales > Streptomycetaceae > Streptomyces > Streptomyces olivochromogenes. The sequence continues at coordinate 381,574 of NZ_KQ948454.1, read as the reverse complement.
CCAGGGGTAGGTGGGGATGCCGTAGCGGGCCCCGGACGGGTCGAAGCACTTGCCGAACGCGGCCGACATCAGGCGACCACGCGCTTCCACGCCGCCCTGAGGCGGACTTCGGATGCGGAGTGGCCGGCGGCGCGGAAGCGGGTGGCCATCTCGCGGTAGGAGAGGGCGGGGGTTTCGCTGTGGCGGATCTCGTCGACCAGCGTGTCGAGGGCTTCGTCGGTGAGGGCGGGCGCCGCGTCCAGCGTGAACGCCGATACCGGTTCGGTGGGTCCCCATACGGGGAGTTGCCAGCGGGGTGTGACGTCGGGTGTGACGCGGTTCGTCACGCTGGTCAGTGCCCTGCCGGTGTCCTCGCCGTCCCGTGCCGTCTCCAGCGTCGACCAGGCTCGCGAGAGGGTCTGTGCGGTCTTTGCTTGGACGCGTGCGACGCGGGCGCCGGCCTGCGTCACGGCCGTCAGCCGGGTCTCCTCGGTGGTGGCTTCGGCCCGCAGGCGGGCGCGGGCCACGGCCGCTTCGTCGCGGGCTTCCTGCTGGATTCCGCGGATCGCTCCGAGCGCGTTCGGGGTGAGCGCGGTCCGCTCCCACAGTCCGTGGACCAGCCACAGTGCCTTGGCGGCGATGGGCAGCCAGGCCACGGCCAGCCACGCGCCGGCGGACTCTTCGGCGGTGAGTGCGTGGGCGATCAGGACGCCGGCTGCGATCAGGCCGAAGGACCAGCCGACGCCGGTGACGGCGTGGCTGTGGTCGCCCTGCGCGGCCAGGCGGCGTTCGTAGGCGAGGGTGGCCAGCCATCCGCCGTCGATACCGAGACCGACGACCAGGGCGACCGGCCACGGCATCGCCGTTCCCAGCCACATCACCACCACGGCCAGGGTGAGGACCATGGACACCGCCGTCATGGCGACGGCCGGCAGCACGGTCTTGGTGGTCCTGGCGCTCATGCCGCACCCCCGGCGGCCATCTCGTCGGCGGTGCGGTTGGCGAGGGTCCGCCACTCGGTGAGGACCCGGGCGAGGGCGCGGCGCACGCGGCGGGTGTCGACCTCGTTCGGGGTGTGGTCCATGGCGATGATCTGCGCGTCGATCAGGTCGACGTCCGCCAGGATCAGCGGCATCTCCGACTCGATCGCGTCCAGCTCCGCATCCGTCGGCTCGTTCCAGTCGGCGAACGCGGTAACAGCTTCCTGAACAGTGACGATGTGGCTCATTGGGTCGTGTTCTCCCTAGTCGGTGGTACGGCCCGAAGCGGTCCCCGGGGTGCATCCCGGGGGCCGCGTGCCGTTGATGGGGAAAGCCGTGCGGATGATGGGCGGCATGGCTGTGGAGCAGCGGCCGCGGTGTGGTCAGCGCTGGACGACGTCCTTGCCGAGGTCGCGGTGCCGGACGGTGACGTCGTGGCCCGCGTCGCGCAGCAGTTCGGCGAGTGCGCGGGCGAAGGTGGGGGCGCGGTGCCGGCCTCCAGCGCACCCGTCGGCGACGGTGACCGTTCCGGCGGACGGGCCGGACGTGAACGCGTCCACCGCCGCGGCGGTCGCGAGCACGAGGGCGGCGACACCCGGGGTAGACAGCACCGCCGTGCGTACCGGCTCGTCGTCCGCGGTCATGTACCGGAGCTCCGGGCTGACGTGCGGGTCGCGGAAGTGGTGGCGCAGGTCGATGGTCAGGTGCGCGGCGGGCGGCTCGTCGTGCAGGTAGCCGAACGAAACGATCTCAATAGCAGCAGTCATGAGGGACTCCTAGGAGGCGAGGGGGGCGGTTCCGGGCTCCCCTCACCCGCCCCGGCAGTTCGGCGGGGCGGGATCGGGCAACCGGCAGCGGCACGTTCGGCCGCTGAGCCGTTGCGTACGAGGTGTGCGCGGCTCTTTCGCCGCGCGGACCGCCCACTTGCTCGCAGAGGCGGGGCGGTTTGCCTCAGGCACGCTGTTGAGTTCTCAAGCATCCGTCGCTTCCTTCGAGCCCGTTTCACGGAGCCCTCCGGGCGTTGGCGCAGGTCAAGCACTTGCGAATGCGGCCGGTGAAGCTCTTCCGGGCCTCGCGTTCCGGCGTAACTACAGATTGACCTAGGTCAATCTGACTGTCAAGGAGGTGCGATGAAGGATCAGAGATTGACCTAGGTCCGGTTACTCTCGGAGCCATGGACCAGAGCCCCGAAGCGCCCAAGCAGACGCCCACGGCCAAGGAGATTGCGGCGGAGTTCCGCGAAAAGATCACGGGCCCCGACCGCGAGTACGCCCCGGGGGACCAGCTCCCAGCAGCTCGCAAGCTCGCCAAGGAACTTGGCGTGCAGCTCATGACCGTTCAGAGTGCGTTCGGTCAGCTTCGCGATGAGGGGTTGGTTCTCACTCAGCAGGGCCGCGGGACGTTCGTCCGCGATCCTGCTGTGCCCCTCGGCACCGAGCCGGGCAGCAGCCCCGCGTTCACTGCCTTGGCAGCAGAGCTCAGCACGATTCACGACGCCCTCCACCTACTCGGTGAGCGTCTGGATCGGCTTGAGCGGCTTGTGGGTAGCGAGATTCCACCGTCGCCGTGAGTTCGTCCGCGCGCCTCAGCAGTCGTTCGACCTTGACGCGCGCCTCGCTCAAACTCGCTTTGATCAAGGCGAGTTCAGCAGGAGTCATGCCTTCCAGCTCGCCGCTTCGCTCATTGATCCCTGACATGCCAATGAGCATGTGGCCGGGAACGGCAGAGGACCCGGACAGACTGTCCGGGTCCTCTTTCCTTGCAGGTCAAAAGGATTGACGACTCGTCATCCAGTGGCCGTGTCCACTGCGTCCAGCACTGCCGCCCACGGGAGTTCGCGCCCCGCCGGCGCTTCTCGCGGCTCGTACAGCGGCCACACGTCCGGGCCGTAGACGACGTGCACGCCCCCCGCCCGAAGGGTGTCGATGTGCCGCTGCCACGCCGGGTGGCGAGCATGCGCCGCGTTTACCCGCGGGAAGACGACGACGGGCAAGCCGAGAGTGCCGATGGCCTCGCCCACCTGCGTCAGTGCCTGGTTGTCCATCAGGCCCGTCGCGAGTTTGGCCACCATGTTGGCCGACGCAGGGGCGACCACGTAGCAGTCAACCGGCGGGTGCGGTCGGGCGTCGCCGGGCAACCGTGGCTCGTCGCGCACGGGGAGACCAGTCAGCTTTTCCAGCTGCTCAACCTCGCCGCTCAGCCGCAGCCACTGACCCGCGGTCGGCGTCAGTGTGACGGCCACCTGCCATCCCCGCTCCATCGCGGGCTCAATCAGACCGGTACGCAGTGCCTCCACACCTCCGGCCGCAGACCCGACGACCCCGAGCACCCCACGCTTGCCTGAACTCACTGCACCGCCTTGCACCGTTGAGCCATTACGAACACCTCGGACGAACGCGAGCCACCCGTAACCGGAGACTGTTTGATCAGGTCCCGCAGGGTCTCGCGCACCCTGGGATTGTTACGTACGAGCTGCGGCGATGTGCGCTCAGCGGTTTGCAGCTCGGTGAACGCCTCATCACCTTGTCCGGCGAGCGACAGGGCGCGCGCGAAGTCGATTCGGTGCGAAACGCTGCGTTCCTGCGGCATGTGGTCCACGTTGATCCGCCCGTGCTCCACCACGTACGACACGTTGTCGAGGTCCAGCTCAATGGACAGCCGGTGAAGCTGGACGTTCGTGGGCCCAAAGCCGGTCTGCCAGTAGTTCTCATCCGACCCGAGGTCGTCCGCGAGTTCTTCGGCTCGGTCCAACAAGCCCGTTGCGCTGGGGCGGTCTTGGTGGCGCGCTGCTGCCACAGCGGCGCGCAGGTGAATCATCCCCAGCAGGCTCAGCGCCGCCGGGTCGTTCTCGGCGACCCGAGACGACAGCCATGCAGCGGCCGTATTGCCTAGCTCCAACGCGTCGTCATACCGGCCGTTGGCCAGCAGCGCGTGTGTGCCGGACCGTGCGGCCGACGCCAGCACAAGCGGGTCGTTCGACTCGTCCGCGGCGCGCATCGCGCGTTCGGCAGCAAGCCATGAGATGTCCGACTCGCCGATCTTCGCGAGCGTCGTTGCTGCGAGGTGGTGCGTCCGAGCCGACACTGCCCAGCAGTCGTTATGGTCCTCGCCACGGCGTGCCGCTCGCTCCTCAAGCTCCTGAGCTGTCTGGAGAAGCGCGGGAAGGGCGGCAATGACACTGCCGAGTCGCCCACCCTGGTAGTCGTTCCACGCGTGCTCCACACGCACGGCCGCAGGCGCGGGCGTAGGGAGCTGGACTTCGGCCTCAGGGCCGAAGAGCAAGCGCGACAGCCGCCGCGGGCTCATGAGCGCGTCGCGCACGGCCGGTACGTCGTCCTGCTGCCTTTCGTCCTCCATGAGTACGGTCTGACCGAGCAAGTCACCGAGGGGTACGCGCAGGATGCGCGACAGCTCCGCGAGCATGTCGATACGGGGCGGCTTCCGGCGCCCAGTTTCGATCTTGGCCAACCAGTCAGTGCTGTAGCCGACCAGTCCTGCCAGAACCTCTTGCGTGTAGCCGCGGCGCTTGCGGTAGAACGCGATCCGCTCGCCGATGCTGAGGTGATCTCCAAGGCCACGCATTACGTGCTGCCTCCTGCTGGTTGGGGGCCGGTTTCACGGTACAGAGCCAGTGGTGAGGCGGGTAGTTCGCCTTGCTCACCATCGGAGCTAGTACGAGCGTGACGGGCCCAGAGCAAAAAGACCCGGACACAATGTCCGGGTCTCTGACCTCGTGTTTCGCATGAGAGTCGGGCCGTTCCCGGGTGTCCGACTATGCTTCGCACGCTGCGCTCTACCTGAGGCTGGCGCCAGCGATAGCCATGCCTGAACCGAGGTGGCGCGTACGGCCGCTCCCAGACACGGCAGTCCCATGCCGCACTAGTACTACAGCCTCAGACGCCCCTGAAACTTTTTCCCCCGCTAATTACCTCTCAAGGTTCATTCGTCGGCGCCGGCACCGTTGAGCGCATCTAGCTGAAGTTCCCAGCGGGCCGCTTCCTCGTCTCGCCCCTGAGCTCGCAGCAGTTTCATTAGCTCTCCGATGGCCAGATTCCGCACTGCCTTCTGATTGCTCTGACTTGCCCGTTCGTACAAATGAATAGCATTAGATGTCTCGCCTCGCTCGGCATGCAGAATCCCCAAAGCCATCATTCCATGCTCGTCGCCAGCCTCAACGGCGAGAGTAAGAAAATGTCTAGCTTCCGCTGATTCATGGTCTCTTTGGCTAAGCAGCATGCCGTAGCCCACCATTCCCCTGACTTCTCCTGCCTCCGCTGCGCGGCGCAACAACCCCTCAGCCTCCTCCAGGGTCTCCTCATCCCCCATAAGCTGGATTCCCAAATGAGCCTGTGCTGAAATTCTGTTTCCGTGCTGGACTGCCCGGCGGAACCACTCTGTTGCCTCGCCCCGCTCTCCCCGCTGCGCGAGGAGATCCCCGAGCACCTCCATCGAGACAAAGCTTCCTTTCTCGGCAGATCTCCGAGTCCATACCAGGGCTTCCTCGAACTGATTCCGCTGCATCAGAACTACACCCAGCCCGCCCATGGCGTTAGCATCACCTGCAGCGGCAGCTTGGCGCAGCCAGTATTCACTTTCTTCGCGCCTGTCGGTCTTAAATAGCTGGAGTCCAGCGAGGGCCATAGATGTTACGTCTCTCCTTTCGGCGCCGCGCAATATCCAAGCCAGCGCCTCTTCATTTCTCCCAAGCTTCTCCAGAAACAAAGACAAGAGCCATATGGCGTGGTTAGATCCCGCCTCAGCTGCACGCGTGGCGGCTCTCTCGGCGATCGACGTATTTCCCGCCGCCTCTGCCGCCGTGAAAATTGATATCAAGGTGCTCGTGTGATTTGTATCCCTGAGTGTAATCTCCCATATCTCGTCACTTACGGATCGCGTACGCTGGGGTGCCGACTCGTTCGCATATTGAGTCAGGACATCGGAGACGGTATAGCTGTCGACAGCGCCAATTATCTTCGAATGCGGGGCCAGCGGCGAGCTAGCGCCCCGTACAGGCCGAGAGGCCCAGTGAACGGCCTCTTCAAACCAAGAATCGGAAGCCATTGCGCGAAGCCTCCCATTCATCAGAGCGACGGCAATATCGCGCAACGTGCCTACCGGAATTTCCTCCCCTATGCCGCACGCGCGCGCTGATACCGCCGCTGTAATTAGCAGGCGGCCGAACTCGTTTTCTCCCTGTATCCAGCGGTGGATCAACTCGGGCGCTGCCGCCAAAAGTTCGGTCACGCTCGCACTGGGGCCCCGGTGGATTACCTCGGCAATTCTCGGATCAATCTCTGCGATTTGGCGAGCTCTGTCTAGCTCTTTGAATGAAAAAGTCGAAATGTCAAACCGTGAAGCCAAGTTCAGGATATCTCTGGCGTTCCTATTTGGGTCCTCTTCCTCTGTTTCAGCTAACGGTGCCCGAAGGTGATTGTAGTTTTCTGGCCAAATGGTGCCAATCAAGATGGTTGGCGCGTTTCTATTCATGAGTATGCCTCGGATTACCTCAGCCTGTAGTTGCTCTGGGCCCAAAAATTTCTGGATTTCATCCAGCCATACAACTGTGTGACTAAGGTCGAATTCACTTGTCACGAGGCTTGATAGTGCTTTGGCGTCTGCGGGCATGCAAAGACGCCATTCGGGGAGTACGGCATTGATGGCTTCATAGGCGCATCTTGTCTTTCCGGAGGCGGCTCTTCCTACGAGGAGAAAAAATCCCCCGATCTCACTCTTGCTCCTGATTCCTGTATGGAGATCCGCGTCGATGTCGCGAGGTACGTAGATGGGTAGCTCGGGAGATATTGAGGACGCTTCTTCTGCGGGCAGAGGGATAGCTGGGTGAATGCCGAAGAGTGCCCTATTGTTGATCTCCGAGACCAGTGGCAGGGATCTGTTTTCGCCGCCGAGTCCTCGCAGTGTTTCGATTTGCGCATCCTCGTCCGCATTTATCTTTTCGCTCCGGCTCTTTAGTCTGTCAACGCCTGACTGTAGGAGCGGAGTGAACACGAGTAGAACGGCAGTTCCGATCGAAGCGACTACTGGAGCGACCCATGGAGGTGCAGGAATGTTTGCAGCCTTGAAGGCTTGAGGCCCTGCAGTGAAGAATATGACGATAAGGAGGAGCCCTAGTAAGCGTCCCCACATCCGTCGCCCGCGCCATCTCATGGTCACCAATGCTGCCGCAAGTTTGCCTGCGGCGTGTGGGGAATCGACGGACAGCGGCGGTCGAGCTCTTGGCGTGCTGGAGGAGGAGCGCCCCTCCGTATGTCTCGTCGGCCTTGAGAGAGCCAAGATCTGGTCTAGGGGGTCTGGGGGGCCGCCGTCTGTGGGCCGTCGAAGGGCGGCCCACAGTGACCAACAACGACCGTGGACGACTGCTCGATTGCAGGTCATCGGCACCGCGCCATGAGTCGTTCGAGGACCACCCTGCGGCGCGCAACTTCCTGCGCAACAAGCTTTTGGCCTGGCGCTCCGCAAGCAGACTCGGGCCGATGGCGTCGTACGGGCCCGGCTGGTTCGGGTCGGCGTTGGCCAACCTGCGGCCAACGTCACGGCCACCATCTGCTTGCTGAGGATAAAACAGCAGGTCAGAGGGGTACTTCCCCTTGCCAGTCGACCGGTCTTGAAAGTCGTCGTTGCCTTGGCGCGGTAGAACTTTCCCCACTGCATCAAGGCCCGCGCACGGCGCGGGCGCGCGCCGCCTCTGCGGCGCGGCCTGCCTCCTGTCTCCGCCCCGGCTGGCCGCGCCCGGCGGCGCGCTCGCGAGTGCGGGCATGGAGTGGGAGAACCCGCTGCGGCTGGGGCGGTCGGCTCCACGACTCTAGCCAGCCACTTTGGCGCGAGCCTCGAAGATCATGGCCCCAACGTCGTGCTTTACCGGGCAGGTCCACAGACTGCCCGACGCGCCGGAAGCTTACGGGGCCATGATCACTCGCGCCAAAGCAGCTCCCGGCCAAAGTCGTTCCGCCGACCTTAGCGAGCTACCTCACCCGGAATAGTGGGATCTTGCCGGCTGGACAGACGATCATCGAGTCGGGCCCACGTAGTACAAGAACCCGCCCCCCGTTCTCTGCCAGGTAAGCCCTCAGCGTCTCAGCCAGCCCGTTGCGGATCTCGTCTTCACTCTCCCCCTTCCCCGGTTCCAGCGTGATCCATGGCTCCGGCCATGCCGTGATGGCGGTTACCTGCACGGTCTGACCGTCAGCCATCAAGGCCGTTACACGGAGATGCGTCATGTCGTCCACCATGAGGTCCCACAGAAGCCGGACGCACATGAACCGGTCCGAACGGGCTAAGTCATGTCCAGCAAGCGACCACGAAGAAGCCTGCCGAGAAGTCACACCGCTCAGCGATCGAACTCCTAAGGCGGTGGTCAGGCCGTGGACCATCCGTGGACACGCCGCACCCGACCGAGGACCTGTGCAGCCGTGACCAGCGACGTTACTCGGGTCACAACGGGCCTTCGAAGCCGTGTGCGCGGGTTCGAAGCCCCCTGCCCAACTCTGGAAAGGGCGCCCCGTCTTCAAGGGGACCCCTCGGCCGTCTGCTTGGTCGGCTCAGGCGTTGGGGCGCTTGCCGTGATTGGCCTTCTTCTTCTTACGGCCGCGTCGCTTGTTCCCTCGCTTAGCCATGGTGCACATCTCCCTAATTCAGGACTTTCCATGCCTTCGCCAGTCTAGATTCGGCCCGGGGTGTCCGCATCAGCGGTGCCGCGGCCACAGTGCCCATACCGGCGCTCGGCCACCCCAGAGCAATCACTGGCTTCTGTCGAATGCGCGTCGAAGCCGCCCAGGCCTATCGATCACAACGCTGCCAACCGCAGGTCAGAGGTCGTGCAGCGTCGGACCATCAAGGGCCTTCTAAGCTCGTAGCCTCTTAGCGCGTGCCACATCCGTGCCACATAGTGCGGTCAACAACGGTCAACGGAGGCTCGCCGCGGTGGGGATGAGCCGATGAGCTGGGCTGGCTCTACAGCCTCAGCGACCTGGGCGTCCTGGTCGCAGGTCACGCCCGCCCTTACAAGGCGGCGGTTGACGAGTCTCCGGCGGACAGACTCAACGCTCCCAGGGGCGATCACGGCCACGTCCGCGGTCGCACGAATTTTCAAGATCAGGACGAGACGCGGACGGAGACCGAGTACCCCGCTCATGCATCCCATAAAGGGCCTGGTCAAGCAGGTTGTGGGCGCGAGATCTTGAGGGGACTGTAAATCTGCCGGCTCAGCCTTCCCAGGTTCGAATCCTGGCGCCGCCACACGGGAAACAAAGGCCCCGTGACCTGCCCTCTACGCAGGTCACGGGGCCTTTGTCATGTGCTCTCCTGAGGGACGTGCTGTCTCGCGCTGTCTCGCATTCGAACGCCCCGCCTCGGGGTGCGTGGACGGGCTGTGGACGGGATTTCCGACCCCTCAGCCGTGCCGCCCCAGACGGGCGGAGATCTTGGCGTTGGCGGCGTCGTCTCCGTCGCTGAGGAACTTCGCGTACACCCGGAAGAGGACGGCCACGCTGTGCCCAGCACGCTTGGCCACGGGCTGAGGTTCCACACCGGAGCTGAGCCACGTGGAGACCGCCGTATGGCGAAGGTCATATGGTCGCTTGGCCAGTGGGGATTCCTGCTGTGCGGGTGTCAGGGCGCGCGACCGGGCTTCGGCCCAGACTTCGCCGTAACCGGTGTCCTGGATCAGCCCACCGCGTTGGGTCTGGAACAGTCGGCCGTCGGGCGCCGTGCGGTACGCGGTGACGTGCCACCGCAGCAGGGCGACCAGCTCGGGTGGGATCGGGACCGGGCGGACCGCCTTCCGCGAACGGTGCTTCAGGCCCCGCCTGTCGTGAGCCTCCCCGCTGTCTGTCCACGCTGAGCCCGACCGCGGCCGCGTCTCCTTGAGCCGCAGCATGCCTCACCCCCGGCGCGGTAGGTCGCAGTCCTGGAGGCGTAGCCCGATGACTTCCGCCGGCCGCGCCGCGGCGTAGTACATGCAGCCGAAGAACGCGACCAGACGCCGCCCACGGGGGCTCTGGTCCCGCACGGCGTCCAAGAGCTTGGCAGCCTGCTCGGGGTCCGGCACACAGGCAGGGTCCAACTCCTCTTCTACCTGCTCCGGTGCTTTCCACTTGATGCGGGTGAGCGGGTTCTCGGTGAGGAGGTCGGCCTCCACCGCGTACTCCAGGGAGTTGTGGAAGATTGCTCGCTTCCGCCGGATCGTTCTCGCCGCCGCGGTCTTGCCATCCAGCTTCTTGGAGAGGGCGGTGAGGGTGCTCCGTACGAGCAGGCGGTCGGAGAGAGCAGACGTGGGCAGCGACTTCCGCTTGAACCAGTCCAGCGCTTTCGCAATGTCAGCCGGGGCGTCTTCCTCCCAACGGTTCTTGTTGAACGCCCAGCTATAGAGGGTGGTGCGCACAACCCTGGCGTCCGGCAAGCCCTTGGTGTCCTTCACCAACGTGGGGGTCACGGTGGCCATGGCTTCGGCGAGGGTCCGTCGTGTGGAGGCGGGGGAGTCGTCCCACTTCATCGCGATGTAGTTGCGGGCGTGCTCGTACCACGAGATATCCCGCTCCTTGACGACCAGGGACTTCGGCAGTCCGCTGTCCACGTCGAAAGCCTCGCCCTCGCGGGCCGCGGTGATGAGCTGGGCTCGTTGGCTCTCGGCCAGGCCCGAAGTGAGGAACGACTCCGAGTGCGGGCGCGTGCCCACCTTCCACGCCAGATTTGGGGGCGCCCGGAAGCTACCTAGGCACCTCTGAGGCTGCTCGTTATCGTGGAGCATCACGCACTCACTCGGGGGGACCGCCTGTGATCGAGCTCGGCGTGCTGTTTGGTCTGTTGGTGGCAGCGGTACTGGTCCTGCTCTTCGTGCTCCTGCGCCGAAGAAACGGCAACACGGAGAACGTCGACGGTCGCCTGATCGAGCAAGCACGGCGGCTGCAGGCGTACAACGACAGGGTCTCCTACAACGCTGCCGCAGTGCACAGCTCTTCGCCCACCATGACCGACCACTACCGTCCCTAACCCCACGGGGGCTACGGGAGCTTGAGCGAGAACTCGGAGCACGCGCACGCCGGCGTTCCGCCAGGCCAAACCGTAGCTCCGACGCCCCATGACGTGACGGCAGTCTTTGACGGCAACACCGGTGCACATCGCCGTATCGGGAGAACCAGCCGGACACCTCGCAAGCCAGGCCGGACGGCATCACCCCTGGTCGTTGGACTGTTGGGGGAACTTGTAAAGCGAAGATCGTTGGTTCGAATCCGACAGGGGCTTCGGGGCGGCATTGAGCCGCGCTGTGGGCCATACGTGGGCCAGCGCTCCCCTGGATCTGCCGCATCAAGTTATAGACGCAGGTCAGAGGTGGCTCTGGTAGTGATACCGCGACCCTCTTGAAAGCCGCTGCGCTCTCAGCACGGTGCAGATTTCCCTACTTCATCGAGGCTGAGGCGGCCACCGGGGACGTCATCGTCGGGCAGATCGCGCTGATCGTAACTAGGTAAGCCCGTGCGCCTAAGCGCAGGGGCTTACCTAGTTACGCAGCGATTCGGGGGTGGTGCTTCCGCTATACGGTGCTACCGCTCCAGGCGAACGTGCTCAGGTTGGGCTCCTCATCGAGCCAGGAGGCCATGTAGACGCCAGTGCCAGAGGGAAAGGTGCCGAGGTAGAGGTGGTTCTGGTTCTGAATGTGTCCGTCGTCCGCGGTCCAGAACTGCCCCGACCGGTCGCCCCCACAGGGGGCCATGTAGACGTCGTCACCGCCGGTCGCATAGTCCGAGGTGAGACAGTCCCCGCTGATGTTGTTTACGAGCCGACGCATCGCGTGACCGTTCCAGGTGTTCGTCTCCGCCAGCGGCGCTCTTACCCCGGCATCCGCTGTAGGCGCCGACTGGCAGTACGTCAATGGCGTTCGCCGTGGCCGCGGTGCCGTTGAGGCACTTCGCGTAGACCCGGAAGAGGACGGCCACGCTGTGGTCGGCGCGCGGCGGCCGCCTGTGGTTCCACACCGGAACTGAGGCGCGTGGAGACGGCGTCGTGGCGTAGGTCATGTGGGCGCTTGGCGAGCTGTGAGGCGCGTTGAGCAGGAGGCGGGAGGGATTGGCCGCGGGGCGGTGAGCTGGGCCGTCAGGGCCAGAGGTCATGAACTCGTCAGATAGGCTGCCGCCTCTTGTCATGGGGTCCTCCTGAAGAGGTGTGAATGAAGACAGACAGACGAACCGTCGCGGTGGCCACGCTCGTGGGGGCGCTGGGGCTCTCGGTGCTGAACGCGCCGACGGCTCAGGCGGCGGACACCGGCATCACCGTGTCGGACATCGTCATCAACAACGGCAAGCCGATCGTCGCCGGCACGTCGAAGGAGGTGGAGCCGCCCATCAGTTTCAACATCGCGCTGCCTTCCGGGTACAGCACTGCCAACCCCTCCCGCTACGACGCGTACCCCTTCCTCTACCGCGGCAGCATCAAGACGGCGGCCGACACCGGAGAGAACTTCATCGGGCCGGGCGGCTACACCTGCTACGAGATCGACTCCAAGCACGCTCGCTGCGAGGGCAACCTCTACATCGACCCGCACCCGAGCCAGGACCACGTCGACTCCAACAGCGACGCCACGACCTGGAAGGTCGGCGTCTCGCTGCGGCTGTGGAAGGCCGACGGCGGCCTCAAGACCGGGGAACTGGAGACGCGGTCCACGACCGCCCAGCTCAAGCGCGCGGCCAAGGCAACCGCCAACGCCTCGCCGGAGCCGGTCACCAAGGGCAAGTCGATCACCGTCACGGGCAAGCTGACCCGGGCGAACTGGAGCACGAAGAAGTACGACGCCTACAGCGGCCGTACGGTCAGCCTCCAGTTCCGCGCCAAGGGCGCCGACACCTTCAAGACGGTCAAGAAGGCCACCACCAGCAGCACCGGGGGTCTGAAAGTCACGGTCACCGCCTCGGTCGACGGCTCCTACCGCTGGGTGTACTCCGGCAACTCCACGACCGGCGTCGCCACCAGCGCGGCCGACTACGTCGACGTGCGCTGACCCCCTCGGTACAGGGTCGGGATCTCGCCGCCCTCGGCCCTCGGCAGCGTGACCCCCGTCAGGCCGCGTAGCCCGCGTTCCGCCACGGCGGTCGGCTCGGCGGCGGTCGGTGGGTGCCTGTGGGACAGATGGGCGGCAGGCCGAACAGGAACCAGGCCAGGTGGATCACCTCACGCGGACCGTAGATCTGCCGGCTCAGCCTTCCCGGGTTCGAATCCTGGCGCCGCCACACGACCGAAAGGGTCTGTGATCAGCAGCAATGCCGATCACGGGCCCTTTCGTCGTTCCAGAGGCGTGCGGCATCGATTTAGTCGCCATAGCCGCCCCATGTACTTCCGCGTACTTCCGCGACAGCAATCGCGTCTCCGTGATCTCCGGTCGAGTTCATCGACGTGGACGAGATCGGCATCCAGCTCCAGCCCGGCGTGCCCCAGGGCATCGCCCGCCGATGGGGTAGAGCGCCTGCTTTGGCCATAGAGCGCGTGCCTCGCCGTGGGCATGGGCGGCATTCAGCGGTTGGCCAAGGGCGTTCACCGGTACGAATGCGTTGTTTCACCAGCAGCCTTGACGTGGCCGCGCCACAGTCCTACTGTCGCGACACCAAGCGTTCATGTTGGGATATGAAGTTCACAGACATGAACGCTCCATGCTGAGAAATACGCGCGCCCGCCAACCGAGTCCACCGAGCAGACAGGAAGGCACCCCCCATGCGCATGCGTACGCTGCTCACCTCCCTGGCCACCGTCACCGCCGTCAGCGGCGGCCTGGTCCTTGTGGCTCCCGCCGCGCCGGCCAGTTCGCTTTCCGTCGCCGCGGGCGTAGCCGCCGCACCCAGCGGTCAGCGCAGTACCAGCGTCGTTTCCTCACCCATGGCGGACCCGTCCGTCGCGCCCGGTGGGAATTTCGACCTGTCGGTATGGCAGCTTCAGGAGCCGGTGGGCTCCCCCGGCTCGCCGACGACGATCCCGTCCTCCCGGCTTCAGGGGGCCAACGGGTTCCAGGACTCGTACTTCTACACGGACACCCGTGACGGCGCGATGACCTTCTGGGCACCGGAGAAGGGCGTCACCACACCGAACTCGAACTACGCCCGCTCCGAACTGCGGGAGATGAACCGCAACGGCACCGCCGCCAACTGGTCGCTCAGCGGCACGCACCAAATGAAGGCGACGCTGCGGGTCGTGTCCGTCACATCGAACGTCTGCGTCGGACAGATCCACCTCGGTACAGGAGGTTCGTCCACCAAGCCGCTGCTGGAGCTGTACTACCGGTCGAGCGGTGACATCGTCCTCGGCACGGAGAACTCGCCCTCCGGAGGGCAGACGCTGCACACCGTAGGCCACGTATCGGTCGGCAAGACATGGAGCTACACGATCGCGGTCTCGGGCGGACACACCATCGACTTGACGGTGAACGGGAGCACCACGCACTACGCCATCCCGTCGTCGTTCGACGCCTACAAGCAGTACTTCAAGGCCGGCTCGTACAACCAGTCGTCCTCCGACAGCACCACCAAGGGCGCTCGGGTCGCCTTCTACGGCCTCACCGTCTCCCACGGTTGAGCGAACCTCGACGCATCCCGCACCGTCAGCGAGGGCGCTGATCCTGGCGCTTGGTTGTGGGGCCCTCGCGGGGCGAGGGCGCGGGTTGGCCGCGCAGCCGAAGGCGTCGGCCTCAGCCTCGGCCCAACTGGGCCCCTCTGCCCATTCCTTGTGGTGAGCTCACGTCATGCGGCGTCTCCGGGGCTGGTCAGGTGGCGGTGGCAGGGGTGTGGAAGTAGTGGCCCTTTTCGAGGTCTTCGAGGAGGCCGGGGTGGGTCGGCTGCCAGTCCAGCAGTTCGCGGGTCAGGGTGTTCGACACCAGGGCGTCGAGGCTCATGAAGGGGCTCAGCCAGGTGAAGTGCTCAGCCGCGGCCTCGGGGGCCACGGAGGTCACCGGCAGGTCGAGGTGGCGCCCGATCACCTCGGCGATGTCGCGGATCGCGACGCCCTCCTCCGCGACGCCGTGCAGCACCGATCCGGCGGGTGCCTTCTCGACGGCCAGGCGGAACAGCCGTGCGATATCGAGGCGGTGTACTGCGGGCCAGTGATGGGCGCCGTCGCCGATGTAGCCGGAGACGCCCTTGGCGCGGGCGATGGCGACCAAGGTCCCCACCCAGGCGTAGTCCCCCTCGCCGTGGCAGGTCGGAGAGACCCGCACCACCGATGAGCGGACGCCGCGCGAGGCGAGATCGAGCGCCGCCTGGGCGGTGGCCGATCGGATCGACAGCGGCGAGCCGTCGATCGTGGGCATGTCCCGCTCGGTGGCCACGCGACCGGGCGCGAGGCCGATCACGCCGGAGGCGAGGACGAAGGGGCGGTCGGTGCCGGCGAGCGCGTCGCCGAAGGTGTCGACGGCGCGGCGATCGGCCTCGGCGGCGCCCTGGTAGTCGCCGGTGAACGCGACGTCGCCCTTGAAGGCGAGGTGGATCACCCCGTCCGACGCGGCGGCCGCGTCCCGCAGTACCTCAAGGTCGTCGATGGTGCCGCGGACGACCTCCACGCCGGCGGCGGTGAGCGCGGCGGCGGAGGCGTCGGAGCGGGCGAGCCCGACGACCTGGTGCCCCGCGTCGATGAGCTCGGGAACGACGGCGGAGCCGATGAAGCCGGACGCGCCGGTCACGAAGATGCGCACGAGGAACCTCAAACTGTTGATGTCAGTGACTGTCATCGACAGTACACCTGATGTCAGTCACTGTCATAACGTAGGATCTGCCCATGGGTCGATGGGAGCCGAACGCGCACGGGCGCCTCGCCGCAGCAGCGCTGGAGCTCTACAGCGAGCGCGGATACGAGCAGACCACCGTGGCGGAGATCGCCAGACGCGCCGGGCTCACGGAGCGGACCTTCTTCCGGCACTACGCCGACAAGCGCGAGGTGCTGTTCGCCACGTCCGGCGAGTTTCAGGAGCTGTTCGTGCGGGCGGTCGCCGGCGCTCTGAAGTCCGCGGCGCCGATCGACGCGCTGGCGGTGGGCCTTGATGCGGTCTCCGAGATGCTCACCGACCAACGCGACTGCGTCCGTACTCGGCAGGCTGTGATCATGGCGAACCCCGAGCTCCAGGAGCGCGACCTGATCAAGCTCACCTCGATGTCTGCCGCGCTCGCCGACACCCTGCGCCGACACGGCGTTACGGAGCCGGCCGCGAGCCTGGCCGCCGAGGCGGGAGTCGCCGTCTTCAAAGTCGGCTTCGAGCGCTGGGTCGCGGGGGACGAGGAACGCGAGTTGTCGCGGTTGATGCGGGAATCGCTGGACGAACTCAAGGCCGTGACCGCGGGCCGCTAGGTGTAGTGCCCTGAAGGGGGTGTGGACGCGGGTGACGGGTGACCGGCCCGCGAGTGCGGCCATCGGCGCGGCATCGAGGTCGGGCGGAGTGAGTAGCCGACCGGGCATCTGTGGGCGGTCAGGAGCGAGTCCCCCCAGTTGTCCCCCGGGGCGGCGAGTTCCGCTGTGCCGGTGCTTCACAGCTCCCGCGTGTCGTGCGCTTCGCTGGTGTCCGTCCAGGCTGGGCGCGACCGGGAGCGCGGCTCCCTGAGCTGGAGCGCTCCCCGACGACGCCGTCGGCCATCTTCGGCCATGCGCCCATGGCTTCTGCGTGATCTCGACAGTGCGATGCGCATCCCTCGACCACTGCGTCAGGCCCGGGAGTTGATCGAATACGTAGTCGCGCTTGAAGACCGTTCAGACATGGGGTCCAGCCACGTCCAACCAGCTTGACGGACCGGGGCTGGGGTCGGGTGCTGTCGGTGCGGCTGCTGCCCGCCGGGCAGACTGTTCCCATGTCATCGCGTCGTAGGAACTGCCCCGAGTGCCGTCGGGAGATCGCCGTCGTCGCGGGACGGTTCGCCCGGCATGATCCGCCTGGTGCGCGGGGGAGCGGGGAACTGGTCTCGTGTCCTGGGTCGCGTCGGCCGGCCCGGCTGGGTGCGGCCCAGCCGACGCTGGACGGGTACTCCGTGCCCGACTTTCCCGGGCAGCTTCCGTTGTTCTGAGCGGGTCGGCGAATGTTCCGAGCGGGTAGGCGAATGGCCTGGTCCGGTCGGTGTCTAGTTCCCCGCGACCGATTTGACCGCCACCGAGATCGGCGTCGAGCCGCCGATCAACTCCAGGGTCAGCCCGGCCGTCGCAGGAGTCTCCACCAGCTCCGCCAGGACCGCCGCGACATCGTCCCGTGGGACCGCTCCGCGGCCGGTCGAGGCCTCCAGGCGTACGAGGCCGGTGCCGGCGTCGTCGATCAGCGATCCGGGGCGCAGGATCGTCCACTCCAGGGACGAACGACCGCGTACGTACTCGTCGGCCTCGCCCTTGGCGCGCAGATACAGGTCGAAGACGTCGTCGCCCGGGTGCGCCGGGTCCGCGCCCATGGACGACACGACGACGTGGCGCCGTACGCCCGCTCGTTCCGCGGCGTCGGCGAACAGGACGGCGGCGCCCCTGTCCACCGTCGCCTTGCGGGCCGGACCGCTGCCCGGGCCCGCGCCCGCCGCGAAGACGGCCGCGTCCGCGCCCTGCAGATGGGCGGCGACCTCCTCCACCGAAGCCGACTCCAGATCGCAGAGGACCGGCTCGGCACCGGCCGCCCGCAGATCGTCGCCCTGCTCGGCGCGGCGGATGATCCCCGCGACCTCGTCACCGCGCGCGGCGAGCAGTCGCTCCAGCCGCAGCGCGATCTGACCATGACCTCCAGCGATGACAATGCGCATGTTTCCGACCGTACGCCCGGATGGACCCGTTCGCCGCACGACCCTGTGGACAACTCAGGGGTCTCTTGAGTTGTCCACAGGGTCGCGCGCCGGCGGAGGCCGTCGAGCCCTCGCCCCGCGTGGTGAACAGGGGGCGCTCGGACGGTGGTTGCGGCAGTGCGCACCCAACACGGGAGACGGTGGACGGCGGTTGTGACTAGGAAGGTTGTCCGCGTCCCTGTCGGGGCAGGTCCAGACCCGCCGCTGCCGCCGAGTTGCAGTACTCCCGCACCGCGCTGGTCCGTGCCACCACGCGCCCCCGGTGCACCACGAGCCGGCTGTACGCGAGCGACAGCGCCCCTGCCAGCCGGTTCCCGCGCACCGCGAGCAACTCGGCCGGGAAACCTGCTTCCACGCGTACCTCGGGCAGTCCGAGGGCGGCTCGCGCGCCGGAGCTCACGGCGTCGTACGCGTCCTCGGGGCGCAGACCGTGCCGTGAGGCCAGCAGGTACGCGGCCTCCAGGGGGTCGCCGCGGCCCACCGGGTTCGATACGTCCCGGAGGGCGCCGCTGCCCGCGGCGATGCGCACCCCGGCCGCCCGCAGCATCCGCACCGGAGCCGTTCCGCGCCGGTCCACGCTCCCGCAGCCGCCCTGCGGCAGGCACACCACGGTCACGCCCGCCGCGGCGAGTTGGTCGGCCGCCCGGGACGCCACCTCGGACGGCAGCCGGCCGAGGCCGCCGCACGGGCCGAGCGTCACCCCGGCCCGCAGGCCGCCCGCCATCGCCGCGAGCCGGGCGAGCCGGGCGGGGTCCGAGGCGTCCGTGTGCAGGTCGACCGGGCAGCCGTGTTCCGAGGCGAGTTCCAGGACCGCCTCCACGTACCCCGTCGGATCCGGGTCGGTGTCCGGGCAGCCGCCCACCACCGAAGCGCCCATCTTCACGGCGTCCCGCAGTATCGCGAGCCCGTCGGCACCGGCGACCCCGGTGAGCACCCGCGGCATCGCCACCGCCGTCAGCTCGGCCAGCCCGCGCAGCGCCCGCCGCGCCTGGAGCACCGCCGCCAGCGCGTCGAGACCCTGTACGTCGCCGACGCGCACGTGCGAGCGCAACGCCGTCGCCCCGTGCCCCAGTTGCAGCAACGCGGCCTCGGTGGCCCGGCGCTGGACCTCCTGGGTGTCGTACGAGAGGGGACCGTCGCCGTCGGCCGTCAGGGCCGTGTCGCCGTGTGCGTGGGGCTCGGCGGGGGCCGGCAGGAGCAGGTAGCCGTCGAGGTCCACCTTCGCGGCGCGCGAGCCGGAGGCGGGTGTCGCCAGGCTCCCGGCGGTGCCGACCGCCTCGATGCGCCCGCCGCCCAGCCGCACGTCCACAGTCCGGCCGTCGGTGAGCCGCGCCCCGCGCAGCAGCAGGGTGGCGGTGTCGGTCTGTCCCGACGAGGAGTGGGGTGGCTGCGGCTGGCTGTCGGGCATCGCGCTCCTGGGGCTCGGGGGCGGCTGCTGGGAGGGGCGACTGGGGGGGGCTTCGGTGGTGGTGGGGGTGTGGGGTGGCGGGGCGGGAGGTGGCTGGGTGGAGGAGTGGGGCGAGGTCGTGGGTGGTGACGGGCATGATCACGCAGCGTGAGTCGAGCCTAGGGTGGCGAGCCCTTTCCGTCCGGGAGGAGCGCAATAGTCGTACCGGTGTGGTCCGTGCACGGACAGAAAGCGGGCGATGAGAGCCGGACACGCGAGTCGGGGCAGCCTGACGGAGCCGCTGGTCGGCCGGACGGAGCCGCTGGTCGGCCGGGCGGAGAGGCTGGGACCGGAGGCTGTCGACCGGGCTGTGCGCCCGTGATCCGTGGGACGGGAGCGGCCGGAGTCGCGGCCGTGACGCACCGTTCGTGAGGGGCCGGAGGAGCGGCGGGGAACAGCCGGGAACAGGCCGGGGCGGGGACCCCGAAACGGATTTGGGCGATCGGCGGGCGAGCGTGTAATGTCTTCATCGCTCGCCCCAATAGCTCAGTCGGTAGAGCGTCTCCATGGTAAGGAGAAGGTCTACGGTTCGATTCCGTATTGGGGCTCTGGTGTGAGGGGTTCCCGTCGCAAGGCGGGGACCAATCGCATCACAGCGGTGTAGCTCAGTCGGTAGAGCAAGCGGCTCATAATCGCTGTGTCACCGGTTCAAGTCCGGTCACCGCTACAGACGGTAGCCGATTGTGGGGTCGGTCCTTCGATCGGCTACTCTTCTATGCATTAATGTCCCATCCGTTCGTCAAGGAGCACTCCTGTGGCTGCCACCGACGTCCGCCCGAAGATCACGCTGGCCTGCGTGGAGTGCAAGGAGCGGAACTACATCACCAAGAAGAACCGGCGTAACGACCCGGACCGACTGGAGATGAAGAAGCACTGCCCGCGTTGCAACGCGCACACCGCGCACCGCGAAACGCGATAAATCAGGCTCGTACACGAGGCCGTCCCCAGTAACGGGGGCGGCCTCGCGTCGTTCACCGGCCGAGTGCCGACGTGTGAGTGGTCGTCGAGCAGTCGCCGACAGTCCTCGTACGGGCATCGGTCCGAGAATCGCTGCACCGGCTGAAAACCAGGAGGTACCGAGCCCATGGCGCTCGACCAGTCCTTCGTGGGGCGGACCTACCCGCCCACCGACCCCTATGAGGTCGGTCGGGAGAAGATCCGAGAGTTCGCGGAGGCCGTGGGGGACACCAACCCGGCGTACACGGACCCGGAGGCCGCCAAGGCGCTCGGGCACTCCGATGTGATCGCCCCGCCGACCTTTGTGTTCGCGATCACCTTCAAGGCCGCGGGGCAGGTCGTCCAGGACCCCCAACTGGGTCTCGACTACAGCCGCGTGGTGCATGGTGACCAGAAGTTCGCCTACACCCGTCCGGTGCGCGCGGGCGACCGGCTCACGGTCACCTCGACCATCGAGGCGATCAAGTCCATGGCGGGCAACGACATCGTGGACATCCGTGGTGAGGTCCATGACGAGGCGGGCGAGCACGTGGTGACGGCCGTCACCAAGCTCGTGGCACGTGCGGCGGAGGAGGGCTGACCATGACGGCGAAGATCGCGTATGACGACGTCGAGGTCGGTGCCGAGCTGCCGGCCCGGACCTTCCCCGTGACACGCGCCACACTCGTGCAGTACGCGGGCGCCTCCGGGGACTTCAACCCCATCCACTGGAACGAGAAGTTCGCGGTCGAGGTCGGTCTCCCCGACGTCATCGCGCACGGCATGTTCACCATGGCCGAGGCGATCCGCGTCGTCACCGACTGGGCCGGTGACCCGGGTGCGGTCGTCGAGTACGGCGTCCGCTTCACCAAGCCCGTCGTCGTCCCCAACGACGACAAGGGAGCCACCATCGAGGTCAGCGGCAAGGTCGCGGCCAAGCTGGACGACAACACCGTCCGCGTCGACCTCACCGCGATGAGCGCGGGGCAGAAGGTCCTGGGCATGTCGCGAGCGGTCGTTCGACTGGCCTGATGGCCGTCATGAGGGGCGATGGGTAGGAGCGGGTAAGGGGCGTCGGCCATGGTCGGCGCCCCTTACGTGCGTCTGGGGCGTGCCTGGTCGCGTCTGGCCCCACCTGGCCGCGCCTGGCCGCACCTGGCCTTACCTGGTTCGTCCGTCCGTGGTCCGTTGTCTGCGGTCCGGCTGTCCGCCGGTGGTGGGTCGGGGCCGTGCCGGTACGTCGAGCACGTCGCCGCCGGATCAGACGTGGGCCGGGCAAGGGAGCCGCTGCTCGATCCGAACGTAAGCGACGCGCTTGCGACGTACCGGCACGGCCCCTCGCGTCGCATGGCGGCTGCGGGTGGTCGATGGCCGCGGGGGTCACTCGAAGCCGTTCCTGGCTACCGCTTGACGTAGTTAGTGATTGGGCACTAACTTAGTCGCATGGTCAGGATGAGCGCAGACGAGAGGCGCGAGAGCGTCATCCGCGCGGCGATCGCGGAGTTCGCCCGGGGTGGTTACTACGGGACCTCCACCGAGTCGATCGCCAAGCGTGTGGGTGTCTCGCAGCCGTATCTCTTCCGGCTCTTCCCCGACAAGCGGGCGATCTTCCTCGCGGCGGCCCACCGCTGCATGGAGGACACCAACCGCACCTTCGAGGAGGCCGCGAAGGGTCTGGAGGGTGAAGACGCCCTGCATTCCATGGCGAACGCGTACACCAAGGCGATCGCGGAGCACCCGGAGCAGCTGCTGATGCAGATGCAGATGTACGTCGCGACCGCCGCCGCGGAGCAGGCCGGCGACCGCGAGCTCGGTGAGGCCGTACGGGCCGACTGGATGCGGCTGTGGGAGACGGCCCATCTGCCGCTCGGCGCCGACCCGAAGGAGACGACGGGCTTCATGGCGTACGGAATGCTCATCAACTGCCTGGTGACCATGGGCTTTCCGCCTGGGCACGAGGTCTGGGAAACGGTCTATCCGTCGGCGCGGCCGAAGGATCGACTGGAGAAGTAGGCAGGGAAAGCAGGGAGCGGGCGGGGGAGGCGGATGTGGGCGCCTTTTTTTGGCCGCGAAAGTTAGTCAGTGATAACTAATTATGGGGAACGATCGCCCTTAGGGGGAGCGATGTCACAGCAGACCGCACGTCGCGGGGGAGCCACCTGGGCCCTCATCATCACCAGCGTCGCCGGATTCATGGCGGCTCTCGACAATCTCGTCGTCACCACCGCACTGCCCTCCATCCGCCGGGATCTCGGCGGAGCGCTGGACGACCTGGAATGGACCGTGAGCGCCTACACGCTCACCTTCGCCGTGCTGCTGATGTTCGGTGCGGCGCTCGGTGACCGGTTCGGCCGTCGTCGGCTCTTCCTCGTCGGTCTCTCCGTATTCACCGGTGCCTCGGCGGCCGCCGCCATGGCACCCGGACTCGACTCACTGATCGCCGCCCGCGCGGTCCAGGGCGTCGGCGCGGCGATCATGATGCCGCTCACGCTCACCCTGCTGACGGCCGCGGTGCCGGTCGCCAAGCGCGGCATGGCGTACGGGATCTGGGGCGCCGTGAACGGACTCGCGGTCGCCTCCGGGCCCCTCATCGGCGGCAGTCTCACCGAACACGTCTCCTGGCACTGGATCTTCTGGCTGAACGTTCCGCTGGGCCTCGCCCTGCTGCCCCTCGCCCGACTGCGGCTGGCCGAGTCCCACGGCACCGGCGCCCCGCTCGACATCACCGGCACCCTGCTCGTCAGCGGCGGTCTGTTCGGGATCGTGTACGGCCTGGTCCGCGGGCCCGCCGAGGGCTGGACCAGCCCGATCGTCCTGACCGGCCTGCTCGCCGGCGCCGTGCTGCTCACCGGCTTCGTCTTCCACGGCATCCGCGCCAAGAACCCGATGCTGCCGATGCGGCTCTTCCGCTCCCGTGCCTTCGCCGGGATCAACGCCGCGAGCCTGCTGATGTTCCTCGGGATGTTCGGCTCGATCTTCCTGCTCAGCCAGTACATGCAGGGTGTCCTCGGCTACTCGCCCACCCAGGCCGGCCTGCGGATGCTGCCCTGGACCGGGATGCCGATGCTCGTCGCGCCGATCGCCGGGTACCTCTCCGACCGCGTCGGCGGGCGTCCCGTGGTCGCCACCGGGCTCTTCCTGCAGGCCGCCGGGCTCGCGTACTACGCCTCCGTGGTCGCCGCCCACGCCTCGTACGCCGCCCAGCTGCCCGCGCTGATCGTCAGCGGCATCGGAATGTCCCTGTACTTCGCCCCGGCCTCCAACCTGGTCATGTCCAGCGTCCGTCCGCAGGAGCAAGGCATCGCCTCCGGCGCCAACAACGCGCTGCGTGAGGTGGGTGGCGCGCTCGGCATCGCGGTGATGTCCTCGATCTTCTCCGCGCAGGGCGGCTACGGGACCGCGCAGACCTTCGTGGACGGTCTGCGGCCCGCGCTCGTGGTGGGTGCGGCGGTGGTCGCCCTGGCGGGCGTCGCGGCGCTGGTCATCCCGACGGCGCGGCGTGCGGCTCAGGCCCGGGTCGTCGCCTCCGAGTCGCCCCAGGAGCAGGATCTGGCCCAGGCGCCGGTGCTGGAAACCGCCTCACGCTGAGGCACCGGAAACGCCTCACCGAGGCAAGGGATACCGCCTCGCGGTGAGTGGGAGGGCAACCGCTCGCCGGTAGAGGGTCCAGGATCCAAACCCTTGATCGGTCCATCCCGTGCACACATAGAAGTCCATCCCGTGCGCATACAGAAGCGGCCCCGCCTCGACCGGCGGGGCCCTTCTCGTACTCTTGAGCCCGTGCAGGAACTCCACGACGCCCCGCTCGCCCCGCTGACCACCTTCCGGCTGGGGGGTCCCGCGACCCGGCTGATCACCGCCACGACCGACGCCGAGGTGATCGCCGCCGTCCGAGAGGCCGACGACACCGGTACGCCGCTGCTGATCATCGGCGGCGGATCGAACCTGGTCATCGGTGACAAGGGCTTCGCCGGGACCGCCCTGCGCATCGCGACCACCGGCTTCGCCCTCGACGGTACGAGGCTGGAGCTGGCGGCGGGCGAGGTGTGGACCGACGCGGTCGCCCGCACCGTCGAGGCCGGGCTCGCCGGCGTCGAGTGCCTCGCCGGGATCCCCGGCTCCGCCGGCGCGACCCCGATCCAGAACGTGGGCGCGTACGGCCAGGAAGTGTCGTCCACCATCACCGAAGTGATCGCGTACGACCGTAGGGCGCGCGAGACGGTCACCCTGGCCAACGCCGACTGCGCCTTCTCGTACCGCCACAGCCGCTTCAAGGCCGACCCCGAGCGGTACGTCGTGCTGCGCGTCAGGTTCGAGCTGGAGGACGCGGACGGGCTGTCGGCCCCGATCAAGTACGCCGAGACGGCACGCTCCCTCGGGGTCGAGCCCGGCGACAGGGTGCCGCTCGCCACCGCCCGCGAGACCGTCCTGAAGCTGCGCTCCAGCAAGGGCATGGTGCTCGACCCCGAGGACCACGACACCTGGTCGGCCGGGTCGTTCTTCACCAACCCGATCCTCACGGACGAGGACTTCGCCGCGTTCCACGCGCGCGTGGCCGAGCGGCTGGGCGCCGACGTCGTGCCGCCCGCGTACCCGGCGGGCGAAGGCCACACCAAGACCTCCGCGGCCTGGCTGATCGACAAGTCCGGCTTCACCAAGGGCTACGGCTCCGGACCCGCCCGGATCTCCACCAAGCACACGCTGGCCCTCACCAACCGGGGCCTGGCCACCACCGAGGACCTCCTCGCGCTGGCCCGCGAGGTCGTCGCCGGCGTCCGCGACGCCTTCGGGATCACCCTCGTCAACGAGCCGGTGACGGTGGGCGTGGAGCTCTAGGGCTCCGGTTCCAGTACGCGACTTCTAGTAGGCGACTCCGACGCCCTGCTTCACCGTCCCGGGGGCGTCGATCATCGCCAGCATCGCGTGCGCCACGTCGGCGCGTCCGATGAACCGGCCCTTGAGCGGGAAGCCCCCGACGACCGTCCGGTACGAGCCGGTCACCGGCTTGTTCTGCAGCCGCGGCGGGCGCACGACCGTCCAGTCGGTCGCGCTCCGGGCCAGTTCGCCCTCCATGGCCGCCAGGTCGGCGTAGACGTCCTTCAGGATCAGCGAGACCAGGCCCCGCGCGGCGCGGTCGACGAACCCCGCGCCCTCGGGGTCGGGACCGACCGGCCCCGCGCTCACCACCAGCAACCGGCGCACCCCCTCGGCCTCCATGGCGCCCAGCACCGTACGGGTCAGCCGGGTCGCGATCCCGGCGTCCTTGCGGCTGCGGGCGCCGAGCCCGGAGAGGACCGCGTCCCGGTCCGCGACCGCGGGGCGCAGCGCCTCCGGGTCCGTGAGGTCCGCGCGGAACACCTCCAGACCCGCGCCGGTGACGGTCAGCCGAGCCGGATCCCGTACGACGGCCGTGACCTGGTGGCCGGAGTCCAGCGCCTGCCGGACGATTTCCTGGCCGATGCCGCCGGTGGCCCCGAAGACGGTGAGCTTCATGACGTGATCCCCCTGGATGGATCGGGTGGGTGAGTATTCACTTACCTCTGCTTGCTCCTAGGGTGGGTAAGCACTCACTCACCCGTCAAGGCCGAACAGGGGTGAACATGGAATCCTTGGGGCCCATGCAGCAGAAACCGGCCCGGATCCGCATCCTCGACGCGGCGCACGAGCTCATGCTCACCATCGGCCTCGCCCGCGCCACGACCAAGGAGATCGCCAAGGCCGCGGGCTGCTCGGAGGCGGCGCTCTACAAGTACTTCCCGAGCAAGGAGGAACTGTTCGTCAACGTGCTCAAAGAGCGCCTGCCCCAGCTGACCCCGCTGCTGGCCGGTCTCGCGGCCGAGCCGGGCCGGGGCACCCTTCTGGAGAACCTCACCGAGATCGCCCGCCGGGCCGCCCTCTTCTATGAACAGAGTTTCCCGATCGCCGCCTCCTTGTACGCGGAAACGCAGCTCAAGCGCCGGCACGAGGAGTCGCTGCGCTCCATGGGGTCGGGCCCCCACATGCCCATCCGGGGTCTCGACGCCTATCTCCGCGCCGAACAGGACGCGGGCCGGGTCCGCGCCGGTGCCGACACCTACGCGGCCGCCTCGCTCCTGCTGGGCGCGTGCGCCCAGCGTGCCTTCGCCTACGACTCCACGGAGGAGGGCAAGCCGCCGCCCGTGGACGAGTTCGCCCTGTCGATCGCCCGCACGCTGCTGGGCGGAATCTCCGTTGCGGACGAGCTCTCGTGACGGTCACCCTGGCCCGATGAGACAAGCCCAAACGGCCGTGCGACGCTCCCTGTGCGGCTGAGCGTCACGGAGTTCACGCCGCGCGTCGGCCCCCGCGCCTACCGGGTCGTCCAGCCACGTCCGCCGCTGCGGCACACCACACTCAGCGACCCCTTCGAAGGCTGGGGCTACCTCGTGGGCGACCACGACGGACTCGCCCGCCTCGCCGCGCTCTTCTCGTTCGCCGCGTTCTCCCGGCACACGATCGTGTACGTCCCGCTGCGGCGGAGCATCCCCAGGGCCTTTGCGCCCGGGGCGCCGGTCGACCTCGTCCTGGCCCACCGGTCGCCGGGCCTGCAGCCCTCCGCCTGGCCCGGGCTGCGCCGTCGGCTGCGTGAGGGCACCCCGCTCACCGTACGCACGAACGAGGAGCGCACCGCCGCCCACGCGGCAGCCTGGGAGGCGCGCTGGGAGCAGCGCTGGGACCGCCTCGACGCGCGGGACCGGATCCATCCGGCCGTACACGCGGGGACGCTCTTCCTCCTCGGGGCCCGCGACACCTTCGCCTCGGCGGCCACGCACCTGGAGGTGGCGGCCGGGTTCGGGCCGCGTGGGAAGCGGGCCGCCAAGGGGCAGGACGTGCTCGTCGCCTCCCTCACCCCGCACCTGCCGCCGTCCCGAGGCCGTCACGTCGAGCTGGACATCGGCTTCCAGGCGTATCCGCCGTACGCCCACTTCAGGCGACCGGGGCGGCCAGCCAGTCGTCGATGCCCGACAGCAGCTTCTCCTTGACGTCCTTGGGGGCCGCCGTGGCCCGCACCGACTGGCGTGCGAGTTCGGCCAGTTCCGCGTCCGTGAAGCCGTGGTGGTGGCGTGCCAGCTCGTACTGGGCGGCCAGCCGGGAACCGAACAGCAGGGGGTCGTCGGCGCCGAGGGCCATCGGGACGCCGGCTTCGAAGAGGGTGCGCAGGGGGACGTCCTCGGCCTTCTCGTAGACCCCCAGGGCGACGTTCGACGCGGGGCACACCTCACAGGTGATGCCGCGGTCCGCGAGCCGCTTCAGCAGCCGCGGGTCCTCGGCGGCGCGCACACCGTGCCCGATCCGGGTGGCGTGCAGGTCGTCCAGGCAGTCGCGGACCGACGCCGGGCCGGTCAGCTCGCCGCCGTGCGGCGCGGACAGCAGACCGCCGTCCCGCGCGATCGCGAAGGCCCGGTCGAAGTCCCGCGCCATGCCCCGCCGCTCGTCGTTGGAGAGCCCGAAGCCGACGACGCCGCGGTCCGCGTAGCGCACGGCGAGCCGGGCCAGGGTGCGGGCGTCCAGCGGGTGCTTCATGCGGTTCGCGGCCACCAGGACGCGCATACCGAGCCCGGTCTCCCGCGCGGCCGAGTCCACCGCGTCCAGGATGATCTCCAGGGCCGGGATGAGCCCGCCCAGCCGGGGCGCGTACGAGGTCGGGTCGACCTGGATCTCCAGCCAGCCGGAGCCGTCCTTCAGATCCTCCTCGGCGGCCTCGCGCACCAGCCGCTGGATGTCCTCGGGCTCTCTGAGACACGACCGCGCCGCGTCGTACAGCCGCTGGAAGCGGAACCAGCCGCGCTCGTCGGTCGCCCGCAGCCTGGGCGGTTCGCCGCTGGTCAGGGCGTCGGTGAGGGCTTCGGGCAGCCGGACGCCGTACTTGTCGGCCAGCTCCAGCACGGTGGTGGGCCGCATCGAACCGGTGAAGTGCAGGTGCAGATGGGCTTTCGGCAGTTCAGAGAGATCACGTACGCGCTCCATTCCAGGATCCTGCCGTACGTTCCCGCCGTGTCGGTAGCGCTTTCCTCGTTAGTGGTCTTGCTCGCACGAAGAAGCGGGCCGCCTCCCCCTGGGGGAAACGGCCCGCACACACGCGTGGAGCGCGAAAACGTCAGTCCCGTGCCTCGGCCAGGAGCTTCTGGATCCGGCTGACGCCCTCGACGAGATCCTCGTCACCCAGGGCGTACGACAGGCGCAGGTACCCCGGGGTGCCGAAGGCCTCACCCGGGACGACCGCGACCTCGGCCTCCTCCAGGATGAGCGCGGCCAGCTCGACCGTGTTCCGGGGGCGCTTGCCGCGGATCTCCTTGCCGACGAGGGCCTTGACCGAGGGGTACGCGTAGAAGGCGCCCTCGGGCTCGGGGCAGAGCACGCCGTCGATCTCGTTGAGCATCCGCACGATGGTCTTGCGGCGGCGGTCGAAGGCCTCGCGCATCTCGGCGACGGCCGTCAGATCGCCGGATACGGCGGCGAGGGCGGCGACCTGGGCGACGTTGGACACGTTCGAGGTGGCGTGCGACTGGAGGTTGGTCGCGGCCTTGACGACGTCCTTCGGGCCGATGAGCCAGCCCACGCGCCAGCCCGTCATGGCGTACGTCTTCGCGACGCCGTTCACGACGATGCACTTGTCGGCGAGCTCGGGGACGACCGTCGGGAGGGAGTGGAATTCCGCGTCCCCGTAGACCAGGTGCTCGTAGATCTCGTCCGTCAGGACCCACAGGCCCTTCTCGGCGGCCCAGCGGCCGATCTCCTCGATCTGCTCGCGGCTGTAGACCGCGCCCGTCGGGTTGGACGGGGAGACGAAGAGCAGCACCTTGGTGTTCTCGGTGCGGGCGGCCTCCAACTGCTCGACCGAGACGCGGTAGCCGGTGGTCTCGTCGGCGACGACCTCGACCGGGACACCGCCGGCGAGACGGATCGACTCCGGGTACGTCGTCCAGTAGGGCGCCGGGACGATGACCTCGTCGCCCGGGTCGAGGATCGCGGCGAAGGCCTCGTAGATGGCCTGCTTGCCGCCGTTGGTGACCAGGACCTGGGCGGCCTCCACCTCGTAGCCGGAGTCGCGCAGGGTCTTCGCGGCGATCGCGGCCTTCAGCTCGGGGAGCCCGCCGGCCGGCGTGTAGCGGTGGTACTTGGGGTTCGAGCAGGCCTCGATGGCGGCCTGGACGATGTAGTCCGGGGTCGGGAAGTCGGGCTCACCGGCGCCGAAGCCGATCACCGGGCGCCCGGCGGCCTTCAGGGCCTTGGCCTTGGCGTCCACGGCGAGGGTGGCGGACTCGGAGATCGCGCCGACTCGGGCGGAGACCCGGCGCTCGGTGGGAGGGGTTGCAGGGCTCATGGCACCCATCGTTTCAGACTGGAAACTCCCCCGGCACGCGGGTTTCACAGACTGAACAACAAGAGAACAACCGTCCGGATCCGGATGCCTCACCGGTCGATCTTCGGCGGACAAAGCCCGTACGGACACTTTCTGTTCGACGACCGGCCCCGGACCACGTACACTCTCACCTCGTTGGCCTTCACCGGCCGCACTCATCCGATGCACACCGAGCATCCGGATGGATGCGGTACGTTGGGGGAAACAAAGGGTCGTAGCTCAATTGGTAGAGCACTGGTCTCCAAAACCAGCGGTTGGGGGTTCAAGTCCCTCCGGCCCTGCTACGCACACCTTCGCCAGGATGTGTGCGCATGTACGTACCGCAATGCACCGCCGTGCGGCTCAACCGGGCGCGGCACGGCCACGACCCGGAATCAGGTGAGGACGAGTGACGGACGCCGTGGGCTCCATCGACATGCCTGATGCCGAGGCGCCCGAGTCTCAGAAGAAGGCCCGCAAGGGCGGTAAGCGTGCCAAGAAGGGCCCGCTGAAGCGCCTTGCCACTTTCTACCGCCAGATCGTCGCGGAACTCCGCAAGGTCGTCTGGCCGACTCGCAATCAGCTGACGACGTACACCACAGTGGTGATTGTCTTCGTCGTCATCATGATTGGCCTGGTGACCGTGATTGACTATGGGCTCAACCACGCCGCCAAGTACGTCTTCGGCTGAGCCGAGAGCGAAGGGCGCCGTCACCGGCGCCCCTTTCGCGCGTTCCACCCCCATGTATCCAGGAAGAAGCAGCCACCGTGTCTGACCCGAACCTGAACGATGCCAGCGAGTCGGTCGAGTCCGTTGACGACGAGCTCGACATCGTCGAGGGCGCGGACGTCGTGGACGAGTTCGAGGCTGCCGATGCCGCCACCGGCGAGCCCGCCGAGGAAGCGGCCCTGCACGTCGAGGACGAGTCCGGTGAGGACGTCGAGGACGAGGACGTTCCCGACGAGGCCCTCGCTGAAGACGCCGAAGAGGGCGCCGAGGAAGAGGCCGAAGAAGAGGCCGAGCCCGTCGACCCCGTCACCGCACTGCGCGAGGAGCTGCGCACGCTCCCCGGCGAGTGGTACGTCATCCACACCTACGCCGGTTACGAGAACCGCGTGAAGACCAACCTCGAGCAGCGCGCCGTCTCGCTGAACGTCGAGGACTTCATCTTCCAGGCCGAAGTGCCGCAGGAAGAGGTCGCGCAGATCAAGAACGGCGAGCGCAAGACGATCAAGCAGAACAAGCTCCCGGGCTACGTCCTGGTCCGCATGGACCTGACGAACGAGTCCTGGGGTGTCGTTCGCAACACTCCCGGTGTCACCGGCTTCGTGGGCAACGCCTACGACCCGTACCCGCTGACGCTGGACGAGATCGTCAAGATGCTCGCCCCGGAGGCCGAGGAGAAGGCCGCCCGTGAGGCCGCCGAGGCCGAGGGCAAGCCTGCTCCGCAGCGCAAGCTTGAGGTCCAGGTGCTGGACTTCGAGGTCGGCGACTCGGTCACCGTCACGGACGGCCCGTTCGCCACGCTGCAGGCGACCATCAACGAGATCAACGCCGACTCCAAGAAGGTCAAGGGCCTGGTGGAGATCTTCGGTCGCGAGACCCCGGTCGAGCTTTCGTTCGACCAGATCCAGAAGAACTAGCAGCTTCTGGACGTACGTCTTCCGAACAGGTCAGACGGGCTCACGCAGCCCGTCTGACCTGCTCGGTTTTTGGCCGCGCATGGATACCCGTTATCGTTGTGCGGTATGCCTCCATCCGGATGAACCGGGCGGAAGCTGAAAACTCTCACTAGGACCCGGAGAGAGCACATGCCTCCCAAGAAGAAGAAGGTCACGGGGCTTATCAAGCTCCAGATCCAGGCCGGCGCGGCCAACCCGGCTCCGCCGGTCGGCCCCGCGCTGGGCCAGCACGGCGTCAACATCATGGAGTTCTGCAAGGCCTACAACGCCGCGACCGAGTCGCAGCGCGGTTGGGTCATCCCGGTGGAGATCACGGTCTACGAAGACCGCTCCTTCACCTTCATCACCAAGACTCCGCCGGCCGCCAAGATGATCCTCAAGGCCGCGGGTGTCGAGAAGGGCTCCGGCGAGCCGCACAAGACCAAGGTCGCCAAGATCACCCAGGCGCAGGTCCGCGAGATCGCCACCACGAAGATGCCCGACCTCAACGCCAACGACCTGGACGCCGCGTCGAAGATCATCGCCGGCACCGCCCGTTCCATGGGCATCACGGTCGAGGGCTGACACCCACCTTCGTAGGAACCATGCGGCGCGAGCCGCACGTGGCAGGGCCTGCTCGGTCCGTACCACGACTCCTCAGAACACAACAGGAGCAGTAGTGAGCAAGCGCAGCAAGTCTCTCCGCGCTGCGGACGCCAAGATCGACCGGGAGAAGCTCTACGCCCCGCTCGAGGCCGTCCGTCTCGCCAAGGAGACCTCCACGAGCAAGTTCGACGGCACCGTCGAGGTCGCCTTCCGCCTGGGTGTAGACCCGCGCAAGGCCGACCAGATGGTCCGCGGCACCGTGAACCTCCCGCACGGCACCGGTAAGACCGCCCGGGTCCTGGTCTTCGCGACCGGTGACCGTGCCGAGGCCGCACTCGCCGCGGGCGCCGACATCGTCGGCTCCGACGAGCTCATCGACGAGGTATCGAAGGGCCGTCTGGACTTCGACGCCGTCGTCGCCACCCCGGACCTCATGGGCAAGGTCGGCCGTCTGGGCCGTGTCCTTGGCCCGCGTGGTCTGATGCCGAACCCGAAGACCGGCACCGTGACCCCGGACGTGGCCAAGGCCGTGACCGAGATCAAGGGCGGCAAGATCGAGTTCCGCGTCGACAAGCACTCGAACCTGCACTTCATCATCGGCAAGACCTCCTTCGAGGAGGCCAAGCTGGTGGAGAACTACGGCGCCGCGCTGGACGAGATCCTTCGTCTGAAGCCGTCCGCCGCCAAGGGTCGCTACATCAAGAAGGCCGCGATCAGCACCACGATCGGCCCCGGCGTTCCGGTCGACCCGAACCGCACCCGCAACCTCCTCGTCGAGGAGGACCCGGCCGCCGTCTGAGCCTTCCGCTCACCACGGTGACCGCGTCGCATACGCGTTCTTGGCACGGGCCCCGCAACCTTTCGAGGTGCGGGGCCCGTCCCCATTCCCGGATACGTGTGTCAGTGGGCTGCGTTAGCGTGCAGCTCTCAGGATTCGCATAGGGGTGGGACGAATGAAGAGCACGAGCGTGCGCCGAGTGACCCTTTCGATCGCGCTGGTGAGCGCGCTGGCGGGGGTGGCCGCCTGTTCCTCGGGCTCCTCCGGAGGCTCCGGGAAGGACGACAAGGCGGCCGACAAGGGCACGACCCGCGTCAGCCCCATAGCGGCCCTCCAGTCCGCCGAGAAGTCCACCGACGGCGCCGACACCGCCAAGATCGAGTCCACGACGAGCCTGGGCACGCTGATGTCCATGAAGTCGGACGGCGTCATGGGCTGGAGCGACGGCCTCACCGGCGACATGACGATCACGTACACCGGCGGCACGTTGGCCGAGACGATGCGCAAGACGGGCAGCACCTCCATGCAGGCCCGCTACCTGTCCGACGCCTACTACGCCAAGATGGGCGAGGCGTTCGCCAAGCAGTTGGGCGGCAAGCACTGGGTCAGGTACGCGTACGACGACCTGGCGAAGCTCGCCGGCGGCTCCGGCGCGTTCCTGAAGGACCAGATGCAGAACAGCTCGCCGAACCAGTCGGTGAAGCTCCTGCTGGCCTCCGGCGATGTGAAGAAGGTCGGCGACGAGACGGTCCGCGGCGAGAAGACCACGCACTACGCGGGCACGGTGAACGTCTCGGACCTCGCGGCCAAGAGCTCCCACCTCACCGCGAGCCAACTCGCCGACCTCAAGAAGCAGTTCACCCAGGCCGGCATCACGACGGAGGACGTCGACATCTGGGTCAACGGCAAGGACCTGCTCGTCAAGGCGGTCTCCAAGGGCGAGCTGTCGAGCGGCACGATGTCCTCCACGACGTACTACAGCGACTACGGAGTGAAGGTCGCCGCCGTGGCGCCCCCGGCGAGCGACACGACCGATTTCAAGGACCTCCTGAAAACACAGGGCCTGACGCCGGGCAGCGCCGACACTTCGAGCGGGTCGTCGGACACCACGAGCTGAGGCTCCGGGCGCCTGGAGGGCCAGGCGCCAAGAAGCTCAAGTACCGAGAACTCGAGTACCAAGAACTCGAGTACCAAGAAACTCAAAAGAATTCACGAGACCTCTGGAACCTCCCTGGGCTACGCTGCGGGCGAAGTCTGTGTATCGCTCATGTGTTCCCTGGGGGGATCCTGATGTTTTCTGTGCGTGACTCCGTACGGCATGGAGCGGCGGGGGCCGCGCTCGCGGCCCTGGTCCTCGGCGGGGGCGCCGTCGCCTGTGGGAAGGGTGACGAGTCGCCGAAGATGACGCCCGCGGCGGCCGTGGCCAAGGCGGCGAAGAACAGCGAGGCCATCACCTCGCTCAGCTACCGGATGACCGGCAAGGTCCCGGAGACGGGCCGCGTCGAGGCCCAGGCGTCGATGAGCATGAAGCCGCTGGCCATGAGCATGAAGATGACCGCTCTCGACCAGGGCGCCGACGGCAAGATGGAGATCCGGGTCGTCGACGGGGCGATGTACCTGGGCGGGGGTGCGGCCGCCGCCAAGGAGATGGACGGCAAGAGCTGGATGAAGTTCGACATCTCCGGGATGGCCAAGGGCGCCGACGGCTCCGCGGGCATCGACGCGGGCAAGCTCTCCGACCAGGCCGACCAGGACCCGTCCCAGGAGTCCACCTACCTGACCGGCTCCAAGGACGTGAAGAAGGTCGGCACCGAGAAGATCGACGGCGTGCAGACCACCCACTACTACGGCACGGTCACCCTCGACGAACTCCGCGCCGAGCTCAAGAAGAAGGACAAGGCGACGCGGGACAAGCGGGAGAAGAGCCTGAAGCAGTACGAGGAACTGGGCGCCGACAAGCTCACGATGGACATGTGGGTCGGGCCGGACGACCACACCAAGCAGGTCCGGGTGCGCGCCGCCTCCGACAAGGGCCCGCTCGACATGACCATGGTCTTCCTCGACTACAACAAGCCGGTGACGGTGAAGGCCCCGCCCGCCAAGGACACTGTCGACCTCGCGCAGCTGATGAAGGACGCCCAGAAGGGATGATCCGGCACTGAACCGCCGCTGAGCCGAGGCGCCGTGAGGCGCTGAGCCCAGGCGCCGTCGAGTGCCGGGACGAGGCGCTGTCGAGCGGATTTGCTTGACAGCGACCCCGTCACGTACTGTTCCCCAGAAGCCAAAGACCGCTGGTCGTTGCCTTGCGCTCGCAAGAGGGCAGGGCGGCCGAAGGATCCGCTGAAACTGCGGACGACCCGCGTAGGTGACCGTGGATGTGCTCCCGGAGTTCGCTTGCCCAGCTTGCGGACGTGCCGGTCGAGCTACGCCCCGTGCGCCTGCGCCGGGGCGTTTCGTTTTGCCCAGCCCCTTCTGAGCGGTCCTCATCACCCGGAAGGAGGCCGACGCTCTATGGCAAGGCCCGACAAGGCTGCCGCGGTAGCCGAGCTCGCGGACCAGTTCCGCAGCTCGAACGCCGCCGTGCTGACCGAGTACCGGGGTCTCACCGTGGCGCAGCTCAAGACGCTGCGTCGTTCGCTCGGTGAAGACGCCCAGTACGCCGTGGTGAAGAACACGCTGACCAAGATTGCGGCCAACGAGGCCGGGATCTCCACGCTCGACGACCTGTTCAACGGTCCGACGGCGGTCGCGTTCATCACCGGTGACCCGGTGGTGTCCGCGAAGGGTCTTCGTGACTTCGCCAAGGACAACCCCAACCTCGTCATCAAGGGCGGTGTCCTTGACGGCAAGGCGCTGTCCGCCGACGAGATCAAGAAGCTTGCGGACCTCGAGTCCCGCGAGGTTCTGCTCGCCAAGCTGGCGGGTGCCTTCAAGGGCAAGCAGACTCAGGCTGCCCAGCTCTTCCAGGCGCTCCCCTCGAAGCTCGTCCGCACCGTGGACGCTCTTCGTGCCAAGCAGGCCGAGCAGGGCGGTGCCGAGTAATTCGGCTCGCGCATTGACCGCCGCCTGAGCAGTTCCGCCTAGGCAGTGGTCGCAGCGGGCCGAAAGTACGCCCGCCTCACATGTACATCCGGCACCAGCCGAATAAGTGGAAGGATCGCCCCTCATGGCGAAGCTCAGCCAGGAAGACCTGCTCGCGCAGTTCGAGGACATGACCCTCATCGAGCTCTCCGAGTTCGTGAAGGCGTTCGAGGAGAAGTTCGACGTCACCGCCGCCGCCGCGGTCGCCGTTGCCGGTCCGGCCGGCCCCGCCGCCGCCGCCGAGGCCGTCGAGGAGCAGGACGAGTTCGACGTCATCCTCACGGGTGCCGGCGAGAAGAAGATCCAGGTCATCAAGGTCGTGCGTGAGCTGACCTCGCTGGGCCTGAAGGAGGCCAAGGACCTCGTGGACGGCGCCCCGAAGCCCGTTCTCGAGAAGGTCGCCAAGGAGGCCGCCGAGAAGGCTGCCGAGTCCCTCAAGGGCGCCGGCGCCTCCGTCGAGGTCAAGTAGTCCCACGGGCCCGCTGAGGGCCCCTCGCGAGCTGATACAGGTCCGCTAGTGCGCCTGTAACGCTGACGCACTGAAGAGCGATCACCCAACTGGGTGGTCGCTCTTCGGCGTTCCTGGGGTCCGGTGGCGGCTGCCTTGCACTGTCGGTGGCGACGAGTATGGTGATCTTCGTTGTGCCTCCGGCCGAGCCCGTGACGGGCTGCAAGACGGGCTGCAAGACAGGTTGCACGTGACGATCGCGGCACTTGCTTAGGGCATGGGGGGCCTTGACGAACCGCACGCAGCGCGCAATTCTCAGGACGCGTCGTCACAACGATCCGGATCCGAGGCATGGATCGGTGACGAAGAGGGCAGTATCGATGTGCATTGAGGGCGTGGCTTGCCGCAGGTGTTGAGAACAACGATGGTCTCAAAAAACCGGGACTGGACATCAGTGGGCCTAGTGGCTACACTGACCCTTTGCGCTGCCTGTTAGCTGCCTCCTGCCCGTCACCAGGGGCATGCCCTCGCGTGAGCACCGATGACTAGATCATCCCTGACCTGGCCTTTTGGCTGAATCGGGAACGGACTGTCTCTGTGCCCACAGTGGGGGGCCGGTACGCGCGTAGTGAGTCCGAGCCCTCGGAAGGACCCCCTCTTGGCCGCCTCGCGCACTGCCTCGACCGCGAATACGAACAACGGCGCCAGCACCGCCCCGCTGCGCATCTCCTTTGCAAAGATCAAGGAGCCCCTCGAGGTTCCGAACCTTCTTGCGCTGCAAACCGAGAGCTTCGACTGGCTGCTCGGCAACGACGCGTGGAAGGCTCGTGTCGAGGCGGCTCTGGACAACGGACAGGACGTCCCCACCAAGTCCGGTCTGGAGGAGATCTTCGAGGAGATCTCCCCGATCGAGGACTTCTCCGGGTCGATGTCCCTGACGTTCCGGGACCACCGCTTCGAGCCTCCGAAGAATTCCATCGACGAGTGCAAGGACCGCGACTTCACGTACGCGGCCCCGCTCTTCGTCACCGCCGAGTTCACCAACAACGAGACCGGCGAGATCAAGTCCCAGACGGTCTTCATGGGCGACTTCCCGCTCATGACCAACAAGGGCACCTTCGTCATCAACGGCACCGAGCGTGTCGTGGTGTCGCAGCTCGTCCGCTCGCCGGGCGTCTACTTCGACTCCTCCATCGACAAGACGTCCGACAAGGACATCTTCTCCGCGAAGGTCATCCCGTCCCGGGGTGCCTGGCTGGAGATGGAGATCGACAAGCGCGACATGGTCGGTGTCCGCATCGACCGCAAGCGCAAGCAGTCCGTCACCGTTCTCCTGAAGGCTCTCGGTTGGACGACCGAGCAGATCCTCGAGGAGTTCGGCGAGTACGAGTCCATGCGCGCCACCCTGGAGAAGGACCACACCCAGGGCCAGGACGACGCGCTGCTCGACATCTACCGCAAGCTGCGTCCGGGCGAGCCCCCGACCCGCGAGGCCGCGCAGACGCTTCTTGAGAACCTCTACTTCAACCCGAAGCGCTACGACCTCGCGAAGGTCGGCCGTTACAAGGTCAACAAGAAGCTGGGCGGCGAGGCCCCGCTGGACGCCGGGATCCTGACCGTCGAGGACATCATCTCGTCGATCAAGTACCTGGTGAAGCTGCACGCCGGTGAGACCGAGACCGTTGGTGACAACGGCACCACGATCGTCGTCGAGACCGACGACATCGACCACTTCGGCAACCGTCGTCTGCGCAACGTCGGCGAGCTCATCCAGAACCAGGTCCGCACGGGTCTGGCTCGTATGGAGCGCGTCGTCCGCGAGCGCATGACGACCCAGGACGTCGAGGCGATCACGCCGCAGACCCTGATCAACATCCGGCCCGTCGTCGCCTCCATCAAGGAGTTCTTCGGCACCAGCCAGCTGTCGCAGTTCATGGACCAGAACAACCCGCTGTCGGGTCTCACCCACAAGCGCCGTCTGTCGGCTCTTGGCCCGGGTGGTCTCTCCCGTGAGCGGGCCGGCTTCGAGGTCCGTGACGTGCACCCCTCGCACTACGGCCGCATGTGCCCGATCGAGACGCCTGAAGGCCCGAACATCGGTCTGATCGGCTCGCTCGCCTCCTACGGCCGGGTCAACGCGTTCGGTTTCGTCGAGACCCCGTACCGCAAGGTCACCGGCGGTGTCGTCACCGACGAGGTCGACTACCTCACGGCCGACGAAGAGGACCGATTCGTCATCGCGCAGGCCAACGCGCCGCTGACGGACGAGCTCCGCTTCGAGGAGTCCCGTGTCCTGGTCCGCCGTCGTGGCGGAGAGGTCGACTACGTCCCCGGTGAGGACGTCGACTACATGGACGTCTCGCCGCGCCAGATGGTGTCGGTCGCGACCGCCATGATCCCGTTCCTCGAGCACGACGACGCCAACCGTGCCCTCATGGGCGCGAACATGATGCGCCAGGCCGTGCCGCTGATCAAGTCCGAGGCGCCGCTCGTCGGCACCGGCATGGAGTACCGCTGTGCGGTCGACGCCGGTGACGTACTGAAGTCGGAGAAGGACGGTGTGGTCCAGGAGGTCTCCGCGGACTACGTCACCACCGCCAACGACGACGGCACGTACACCACGTACCGCCTGCACAAGTTCTCCCGCTCGAACCAGGGCACCTCCGTCAACCAGAAGGTTGTCGTGGACGAGGGCGCCCGGGTCATCGCCGGTCAGGTTCTGGCCGACGGCCCGGCGACCGAGAACGGCGAGATGGCGCTCGGCAAGAACCTGCTCGTGGCGTTCATGCCGTGGGAGGGTCACAACTACGAGGACGCGATCATCCTTTCGCAGCGCCTCG
This sequence comes from Streptomyces olivochromogenes, assembly GCF_001514115.1. Lineage (GTDB taxonomy): Bacteria > Actinomycetota > Actinomycetes > Streptomycetales > Streptomycetaceae > Streptomyces > Streptomyces olivochromogenes. The sequence goes on along the minus strand of NZ_KQ948454.1, from coordinate 342,669 downwards.
TGCAGGACGACGTCCTCTCCTCGATCCACATCGAGGAGCACGAGGTCGACGCCCGTGACACCAAGCTCGGCCCCGAGGAGATCACCCGGGACATCCCGAACGTCTCCGAGGAGGTCCTCGCCGACCTCGACGAGCGCGGCATCATCCGCATCGGTGCCGAGGTCGTCGCCGGCGACATCCTGGTCGGCAAGGTCACGCCCAAGGGTGAGACCGAGCTGACCCCGGAGGAGCGCCTGCTCCGCGCGATCTTCGGTGAGAAGGCGCGCGAGGTGCGCGACACCTCGCTGAAGGTGCCGCACGGCGAGATCGGCAAGGTCATCGGCGTCCGCGTCTTCGACCGTGAAGAGGGCGACGAGCTGCCGCCGGGCGTGAACCAGCTGGTTCGTGTCTACGTGGCGCAGAAGCGCAAGATCACGGACGGTGACAAGCTCGCCGGCCGTCACGGCAACAAGGGTGTCATCTCCAAGATCCTGCCGATCGAGGACATGCCGTTCCTGGAGGACGGCACCCCGGTCGACATCATCCTCAACCCGCTCGGTGTCCCGTCCCGAATGAACCCGGGACAGGTCCTGGAGATCCACCTCGGCTGGCTCGCCAGCCGCGGCTGGGACGTCTCCGGTCTCGCCGACGACTGGGCGCAGCGACTGCAGGCCATCGAGGCCGACGTGGTCGCCCCGGGCACCAACGTCGCCACCCCCGTCTTCGACGGTGCGCGTGAGGACGAGCTCGCGGGTCTGCTGCAGCACACGATCCCGAACCGCGACGGCGAGCGCATGGTGCTCCCGACCGGTAAGGCGCCGCTGTTCGACGGCCGCTCCGGCGAGCCGTTCCCGGAGCCGATCTCGGTCGGCTACATGTACATCCTCAAGCTCCACCACCTGGTCGACGACAAGCTGCACGCCCGCTCGACCGGTCCGTACTCGATGATCACCCAGCAGCCGCTGGGTGGTAAGGCCCAGTTCGGTGGCCAGCGCTTCGGTGAGATGGAGGTGTGGGCGCTGGAGGCATACGGCGCCGCTTACGCCCTCCAGGAGCTGCTGACCATCAAGTCCGACGACGTGACCGGCCGCGTGAAGGTCTACGAGGCCATCGTCAAGGGCGAGAACATCCCCGAGCCCGGCATCCCCGAGTCCTTCAAGGTGCTCATCAAGGAGATGCAGTCTCTCTGCCTCAACGTGGAGGTGCTGTCCAGCGACGGTATGTCCATCGAAATGCGTGACACCGACGAGGACGTCTTCCGCGCGGCGGAGGAGCTCGGCATCGACCTGTCCCGGCGCGAGCCGAGCAGCGTCGAAGAGGTCTGACGGGAGTTCGGCGGGCCTTTGAACGCCCTTGGAAAAGGTGCATAAGGCCCGCCGGCCCCAGGACCCCCGTTTCAGACCCCAAGACTTACAACCCTGAGAGGGATTGACGCATAGTGCTCGACGTCAACTTCTTCGATGAGCTCCGGATCGGTCTGGCCACCGCTGACGACATCCGTCAGTGGAGCCACGGCGAGGTCAAGAAGCCCGAGACCATCAACTACCGCACCCTCAAGCCCGAAAAGGACGGACTCTTCTGCGAGAAGATCTTCGGTCCGACCCGGGACTGGGAGTGCTACTGCGGTAAGTACAAGCGTGTCCGCTTCAAGGGCATCATCTGTGAGCGCTGCGGCGTCGAGGTCACTCGCGCCAAGGTGCGTCGTGAGCGGATGGGCCACATCGAGCTGGCCGCTCCCGTCACCCACATCTGGTACTTCAAGGGCGTTCCGTCGCGTCTGGGCTACCTGCTCGACCTCGCCCCGAAGGACCTCGAGAAGGTCATCTACTTCGCGGCGTACATGATCACGTTCGTCGACGAGGAGCGCCGCACCCGCGACCTGCCCTCGCTGGAGGCGCACGTCTCCGTCGAGCGTCAGCAGGTCGAGAACCGTCGCGACGCCGACCTCGAGGCCCGCGCCAAGAAGCTCGAGACCGACCTGGCCGAGCTCGAGGCCGAGGGTGCCAAGGCCGACGTGCGCCGCAAGGTGCGCGAGGGTGCCGAGCGTGAGATGAAGCAGCTGCGTGACCGTTCGCAGCGCGAGATCGACCGTCTCGACGAGGTGTGGACCCGCTTCAAGAACCTGAAGGTCCAGGACCTTGAGGGTGACGAGCTCCTCTACCGCGAGCTGCGTGACCGCTTCGGCACGTACTTCGACGGTTCGATGGGTGCCGCGGCGCTGCAGAAGCGCCTGGAGTCCTTCGACCTCGACGAGGAGGCCGAGCGCCTCCGCGAGATCATCCGCACCGGCAAGGGCCAGAAGAAGACCCGTGCGCTCAAGCGCCTCAAGGTCGTCTCCGCGTTCCTGCAGACCAGCAACAGCCCCAAGGGCATGGTGCTCGACTGCGTGCCGGTCATCCCGCCGGACCTGCGTCCGATGGTGCAGCTGGACGGTGGCCGCTTCGCGACCTCCGACCTGAACGACCTGTACCGCCGCGTGATCAACCGCAACAACCGTCTGAAGCGACTCCTTGACCTCGGTGCCCCCGAGATCATCGTGAACAACGAGAAGCGCATGCTTCAGGAGGCCGTCGACGCGCTCTTCGACAACGGCCGTCGTGGTCGCCCGGTCACGGGCCCCGGCAACCGTCCGCTGAAGTCCCTCAGCGACATGCTGAAGGGTAAGCAGGGTCGATTCCGTCAGAACCTGCTCGGCAAGCGTGTGGACTACTCCGCGCGTTCCGTGATCGTCGTCGGTCCGCAGCTGAAGCTGCACCAGTGTGGTCTGCCCAAGGCCATGGCGCTGGAGCTCTTCAAGCCGTTCGTGATGAAGCGCCTGGTCGACCTGAACCACGCGCAGAACATCAAGAGCGCCAAGCGGATGGTCGAGCGCGGCCGCACGGTCGTGTACGACGTCCTGGAAGAGGTCATCGCGGAGCACCCGGTTCTGCTGAACCGTGCGCCCACGCTGCACCGCCTCGGCATCCAGGCCTTCGAGCCGCAGCTGGTCGAGGGCAAGGCCATCCAGATCCACCCGCTCGTCTGCACCGCGTTCAACGCGGACTTCGACGGTGACCAGATGGCCGTCCACCTGCCCCTGTCCGCAGAGGCGCAGGCCGAGGCCCGCATCCTGATGCTGTCCTCGAACAACATCCTCAAGCCCGCCGACGGCCGCCCGGTCACGATGCCGACCCAGGACATGGTCCTCGGTCTGTTCTTCCTGACCACGGACGGCGAGCTGCGCGACGTCAAGGGCGAGGGCCGTGCCTTCGGCTCGACCGCCGAGGCGACGATGGCGTTCGACGCCGGGGAGCTCGCGCTCCAGTCGGCCGTCGACATCCGCTTCCCGGTGGGCACCATCCCGCCGCGCGGCTGGACCCCGCCGGCGCAGGAGGAGGGCGAGCCCGAGTGGCAGCAGGGTGACACCTTCCGCCTCCGTACGACCCTGGGCCGCGCGCTCTTCAACGAGCTGCTGCCCGAGGACTACCCGTTCGTCGACTACTCGGTGGGCAAGAAGCAGCTCGGCGAGATCGTCAACGACCTGGCCGAGCGCTACCCCAAGGTCATCGTGGCGGCGACGCTCGACAACCTGAAGGCGGCCGGCTTCTACTGGGGCACCCGCTCCGGCGTCACCGTGGCCATCTCCGACATCGTCGTTCCCGAGGCGAAGAAGGAGATCGTCAAGGGCTACGAGGCGCAGGACGAGAAGGTCCAGAAGCAGTACGAGCGCGGTCTGATCACCAAGGAAGAGCGCACTCAGGAGCTCATCGCGATCTGGACCAAGGCGACCAACGAGGTTGCCGAGGCGATGAACGCGAACTTCCCGAAGACGAACCCCATCTTCATGATGGTCGACTCGGGTGCCCGAGGAAACATGATGCAGATGCGTCAGATCGCCGGTATGCGCGGTCTGGTGTCGAACGCCAAGAACGAGACGATCCCGCGCCCCATCAAGGCCTCCTTCCGTGAAGGCCTGTCGGTGCTCGAGTACTTCATCTCGACTCACGGTGCTCGTAAGGGTCTGGCCGACACCGCCCTGCGTACCGCCGACTCGGGTTACCTCACCCGTCGTCTGGTGGACGTCTCGCAGGACGTCATCATCCGCGAGGAGGACTGCGGCACCGACCGTGGTCTGCGTCTGGCCATCGCCGAGCGCGGCGAGGACGGCGTGCTGCGCAAGACGGAGAACGTCGAGACCAGCGTGTACGCACGTGCGCTGGCCGAGGACATCACCGTCGACGGCAGGGTGCTGGCCCCGGCCAACACCGACCTCGGCGACGTCCTCATCGACGAGCTGGTCAAGCACGGCATCGAGGAGGTCAAGACCCGTTCGGTCCTGACCTGCGAGTCCGCCGTCGGCACCTGCGCCATGTGCTACGGCCGTTCGCTGGCCACCGGCAAGCTGGTCGACATCGGTGAGGCGGTCGGCATCATCGCCGCCCAGTCCATCGGTGAGCCCGGTACCCAGCTGACGATGCGTACCTTCCACACCGGTGGTGTGGCCGGTGACGACATCACCCAGGGTCTGCCCCGTGTCGTCGAGCTCTTCGAGGCTCGTACGCCGAAGGGTGTCGCCCCGATCTCCGAGGCCTCCGGCCGCGTGCGGATCGAGGAGACCGAGAAGACCAAGAAGCTCGTGGTCACCCCGGACGACGGCAGCGACGAGACGGCGTTCCCGATCTCGAAGCGTGCCCGGCTCCTGGTGTCCGAGGGCGAGCACGTCGAGGTGGGCCAGAAGCTCACCGTGGGTGCCACCAACCCGCACGACGTGCTGCGCATCCTGGGTCAGCGTGCCGTCCAGGTCCACCTGGTCGGCGAGGTCCAGAAGGTCTACAACTCGCAGGGTGTGTCGATCCACGACAAGCACATCGAGATCATCATCCGGCAGATGCTGCGCCGGGTGACGATCATCGAGTCGGGCGACGCGGAGCTGCTGCCCGGCGAGCTGGTCGAGCGCTCGAAGTTCGAGACCGAGAACCGTCGTGTGGTCCAGGAAGGCGGCCACCCGGCCTCCGGCCGTCCGCAGCTGATGGGTATCACCAAGGCCTCGCTGGCGACCGAGTCGTGGCTGTCGGCGGCGTCCTTCCAGGAGACGACCAGGGTTCTGACGGACGCGGCGATCAACGCCAAGTCCGACTCCCTGATCGGCCTCAAGGAGAACGTCATCATCGGTAAGCTCATCCCGGCCGGTACGGGTCTGTCCCGCTACCGCAACATCCGGGTCGAGCCGACCGAAGAGGCCAAGGCCGCGATGTACTCGGCCGTCGGTTACGACGACATCGACTACTCGCCGTTCGGCACCGGCTCCGGCCAGGCCGTCCCGCTGGAGGACTACGACTACGGTCCGTACAACCAGTAAGGCGTACGTCTGAAGTACTGAAGGGCGGCCACTCCGTTTCGTACGGGGTGGCCGCCCTTCGGCGTTGTCCGGTGCCGGTCGTCCGTGGTCAGCGGCTGAGCTGGAGGTAGGGCTCCAGGGCCTGGAGGCGGGTGTAGTTGTCCGGGTGGGTGGTCAGCAGCCTGGCCAGGCCGCCCGGTTCCTTGAGCTGCCTGCCCTGCGCCGCGGCCTGCGCCTTGACGGCGTCCTCCTGGGCCTGGAAGTGGTGCAGGACCTGCGCCAGGTGGGGCGCGAAGCCCAGGTCCGCCGCCTGCCGGTCGGCACGCAGCTCGCCCTGGCGACCCACGTAGGCGAGCAGATAGGGGGCGGCGACGAGCGGCACGGTGATGTACCAGGCGGCGACGAACCCGCCGATCACGAACATCCCGATGAAGAGGTAGACCATCCCGGTCGCGGCGAGTGAGAAGACGCTCGCGACCCGGATCGCGATCCTGGCGATGCCCCGCATGAAGGCCCAGGCGATCCGGCCGGGCAGGGAGTACCAGTAGCCGAGCAGGCCCGTCCAGGCGTGACCGCCGGTGTGGTGGCCGAGTTCATGGGCGAGTACGGCGGCGAGGTTGCTGCTGGGGATCTCGTTCAGCGCGTACGTCGTGACGCCGACGACATGGCCGGCGGCCGCCACGGCGTTCAGGTCCGTGCTGTTCTCCACCATCAGCTCGTACGTGTGGGGCTCGATGCCCGCTCGGGCGGTGACCTCGCGCCAGATCGGCTCCAGACGGGCCCGCTCCTCGGCGAGCGGCACCCTGAGCTTCATCACGTGCCGGGCGAAGGCCAGCTCGGTGGGCCGGTGGAAGACGAGCGCCCCGGAAGCCAGCCAGGCGAGGATGACCAGCCAGCCGATGGCCGTGCCGAGGATTCCCACGGCGAACGAGGCGACCACGGCGAGGCTCACCAGGAAGCCCGGCACCTGGACCGCCAGCTGCCCGATCGCGGTGGCGTCGGCACCACGCTGGTGCGCGGCCACGTGGATTCGGGAGCCCGCGTGACGGTAGTCGAGGTCGTCGGGTGCGGGGGCCTCCGGCGGTGCCGCGGGTGTGGGGGCGGGGGGCGTCTGGGGCGGGATGTACGGCGGTGTGGTGGCGGTGGGCTGCGGGCCGCTCGGGTACGTGGGCGTGGCCCCCGGGTGGGCGGACGGCGCCGCGGGGTACGAGGGCGCGGCCCCGGCCCCCGGGTACTGGGGCGCGGCGCCCGGATAGGACGGGGGCGCGGGAGTCTCCGGGTACAGGGGCGGAGCGGCGGCCCCAGGGTACGGGGGCGGGGGAACGGCGGCCCCGGGATACGGGGGCGGGGGAGCGGCGGCCCCGGGGTACGGGGGCGGGGGAACGGCGGCTCCAGGGTACGGAGGCGAGGGAGCGGCGGTCCCGGGGTACGGGGGCGGGGGAGCGGCGGCCCCGGGATACGGAGGTGGGGTCGAGGCGGCCCCGGGGTACGGCGGCGCGGGCGTGCCCGGGTACGGGGGGTCCGGGTAGACGGGGCCGGGCTCCGGGGCGGCCGGGTCTGGTGGGTAGGACAAGGTGGGGCTCCTTCAGGATGGGGACGTCAGCCGATGAGCAGCCCGGCGGGAAGCAGCACCGTGCCCGCGCAGAAGGCGATCAGTCCGGTGCGGATCCACTGGTGCTTGCGGGCGGCGATACGGCTGGTCTCGGTGAGCGCCGCGGTGAGTCCGGCGGCGGGGTCGCGGTCGGTGTCGGCGAGAGCGGTCGCCAACTGACCTTCACGTACGGCTTGTTGGATGTCGCCGAAGAAACAGAGGGGCCGGCCCGGGGCCCATGAACTGGCGCGGTACCGGGGGAGCACCGCGAGCAGCAGCGCGAACAGGGCGGAGGCGAGGGCCAGGGCGCCGGTCCACCAGACGGCCGTACCGGGCGCGGAGAGCGAGCTCGGTGACCAGTTCCGCCCGGCCAGCAGCCCGCTGAACACCCCCGCCGTCATCCCGAGCGCCGCCACGAGCACGGACGCCTTGCTGTCGGCCCGGGCGATCTCGCCCCGCAGTTCCTCCAGCAGTCGTTCGGCGGTTCTGGTGCCGGGAGCGGTGGTGGTCACTCCGGTCCCGTCTCGGAGGACTCCGGCGCTGGGAGCGGGGGCGGGGGACAGGCGGAGGGCGCGGGCGGAATGACGGGCGTGGGAGCCACGGCCGGGAGCGGCGGGGCCTGGTCGTACGGGCCCCCGGCGGCGGGCGCGGCCGGGGGTGCCTGGTACGGCCCCGGCGGCACGGTTCCGGGCGCGGGCGGGACGTACGGCTGGTGGGACACGGGCGGCCCCGGCGGGGTGTAGGGAGCGCCCGGTACGCCTCCGGGGGCCGGAGAGCCGCCGTAGGGCTGGGCGGCGGCCCCGTACGGCGGTGACGGGGTGTACGGCTGCGGCTGCGCGGGGTCGTACGGCCGTGAGGGGTCGTACGGCGGCTGCGGTACGCCCCCCGGCGGCGGCGCCGGTCGGCCGGGCACCGGGGGCTGTGGCGGGGGCTCCTGGCGGCTGTTGAGTTCCTTGACGACGCGCAGGGTGGAGCGGGCCGACTCGGCCTTCTGGTAGTCCTCCAGGGTGTCTCCGGCGATCAGCTCCAGCTGGCTCTCGATGGCGGAGAGCTGGTCCTTCTGGAGGGCGTTGATGACCATCCGGGTGTCCTCGGGGTGCGCGGCGAGGTGGAAGGCCCACTGGGCGACACCCCCGTGTTGCAGGTGGTGCTGGTAGAAGGCGATCTTCTGGGCCATCAGCTCCTGGGACTGGTGCTGGCGCAGCACCTCCAGCTCGTGCAGCTGCTGGGCCTGGCGCAGCCGGTACTCGTGCTCGGGGTCGAGCATGTCGGCCTCGTAGCGCAGCGCCCGTTTGCGCCGTCTGTGCGCGATCGCGTCGTCGTCCAGGCGCAGCCGCACCGCGCACGTGACCGCGAGCCCGATGCCGTCGGCGAAGACGCCGCTCTCGACCGCGTACTGGACCTCGGCCTCGGCGTCCCGGCTGTCCTCGATGGAGAACCGGCGGCTGACCGGTCGCGCCAGCTGGTGGAGTTCTCGGGCGAGGCGTGTGGGCACATCGCGTTCGCCGCCGGCCACGTACGCGATCGGGTCCGAGACGCGCCACGTCAGATCGGCGGTGGCGCCGAACGAGAACGCGTCGTCGTCGCTGGGCAGTTCGAGTTCCAGCTGGACCGGGTGGCTGCCCATGTCGACCTCGTAGACCGAGGTGTAGCGGCGGGTCGCGGCGTCCGTGCGGCTCGGCCGGTGCGGGGGCATGTACGCGTCGTAGCCGCCGCCCGCGGTGGCGAACACCAGTGCGTGGTCGATCGCGGAGACCGGCCGCCGGGCCGTGTAGTCGAAACGGGAGATCGGTCGCACGGTGAGCACCGGGTCGATCAGCAGGGTGTGCCGGTCGGCCTGTTGCTGCCACTCCGGCGGGCGGCGGAATTCCGCCATGGGTCAACTCCTCGTGACTCTGTGTCAGGCTGTCGGGACGGGGGGACGCAGTGCGGCGAGCAGGCGGTCGGCGAGGGGCGGGCGCGGGCCGCCGTCCCGGCCGCGCAGGGTCCGCAGTTCGTGGCTGAGGCGTTTGTGGTCGTCCGCGGTGACGACCAGCGCGGGCAGCAGCAGCTCCAGGGCCTGGGCCGCGTCCGGGCGGCGCTCGGCCACGTACACCCAGGTGTGCAGGGCGTTCAGGGCGCCCCGGGTGTGGGCGCGGTCGCCGAGGGCGGTGCGCCAGAGGGTGGCGAGGTCGCGGGCCGAGTCCGCCTGGTACATGCCGTCGCCGGCGTACCACTCGACGAGCGCGCCCTCCTCGGCGTTGTCGCACGCCAGTACGAAGGCGCCCAGCGCCAGCGCGCGGACCGCGGGGGTGTCGTGGTGAAGCAGCCGCACCAGCTCGGAGAGCATCTCGCCGCGCCTGAGGCCCACGGAGAGCAGCAGGGCCGTGGACTCGATCAGGTTGGCCGCCTCGGCCGGGCCGCTGTGGTCGGCGCGGGCCAGGGTCGCCAGGGCGCTCAGGGCCGGGGCCACCAGGTCCGGACGCAACGGCGCGAGCAGCCCGAAGGCGCGGATCGCGGTCCAGCGGCGGGCCGGGTGGGAGTCCGTGCACCACTGGGTGAGCAGGCGCAGGACGACGGGCGCGTCGAGGAGCTGGGCGAGCGTGAGGGTGTTCGCGGCGGTGACACGGGGGCCGAACGTCTTCGACACCGCCCAGCCGTCGATCAGCAGCGCGACCGCGGAGGGCAGGTCGGCGAGCGCGAGCATGGCGGTGGCCGCGGCGGCCCGGGTCCGTACGACGGGACGCCCGTCGCGGGCCAGCTCCCTCAGCCAGGCGATCAGCGCGGGCCGGGCCGAGGGATGTCCCGTCCACACCTCGGTGAGCAGGGCGCGCGGGGTGTTCTCCTTCCGGAAGAACGCGGTGAACTGCGGCACCGGGCCCCATTCGGTCGCCTCGTCCCGCACCTCCCCCTCGGCACGGGCCCGCGCGAGCCGGGTCTCCGCATCGAGCCCGAACACCGGGATCTCCGGCGGCTCCTCGGGGTGCTGCAAGCGCTGGAAGTGCACGAACAGCTTGTCCGCGAGCTCGGCGGCCAGGACGTACGGCGCCCGGTCGAAGACGGCGAGCGAGATGAGGAAGGCCTTGTCGCGCAGCGTGGACTCGGGGTCGCTCAGCCACTCCCGGCACTGCTGCTCCACGGCCGCCTGCCCGAACTCCGCGAGCCGGGCCGCGGCCGCCTCGCCGCCGTCGTAACCCGCCACCTCCTTCGCGAACTCGGCCGCCTCGGCGGGCTGATGATGTCCCCGGGTGAGGAAGTCGCGCACCGGGGTGAGGGCGAGGAGGCCGTCGGTGTCCTGCGCGCGGTGCCTGCTCACATACGCGCGGACGACGGCCGACGCCTCCGGCGGCTGCCAGACGCAGGCGGTGGCGCCGAGCAGGAAGGGCGAGTTCTCGACCGTCACCACCAGATACCCGTCGACCTTCTTGAGCTGGTCGCGGGCCGCGTGGAGATGGGTGTCGCGCAGCGGCCGGTTGCGGCTCAGCGGCAGATCGCGCAGCACGTGCCCGCCGGGTGCGGTGAGCGGGGCGCTCAGGGTCGCCGGGCTCGTCTCCGGAGAGAGCGCGTGCACGGCGGGCACGCCCAGACGGTGCAGGAGCATCAGCGCGGCGGCGTGGCGGCCGGTGGCGTGGGCGCCGGCGAGGACGAGGACGCGTTCTTCGCGGAGCCGGTCCAGGGCGGCGGCGAAGGCGGGGCTCTCGACGAAGACGGCGTCCAGGTCTTCGAGGTGGCGCCGCGGGATCTCTCCGGAGGCGTACGCGGCCGAGGCCGCCGAGCCGTGGTGGTGGATCTCCGTCTTGCCGCCCATGAACACGTCACCGGCGACCTCGCCGCCGGACACGCCGTGCTGGGCGCCGCCGACCAGACTCCCGCCGAAGGACGCGGCCGAGCCGAGGATGAACCCCGGGGTGTGCGCGAAGAGCTCGCGCTGAGCCGCGCGTGCCTCCTGCGTCCGCTCCTGTTCCCCCTCTCCTTCCCCCTCCGCGTCCTGGCGCCGGGCGTCCGGCTCGGGGGCCGGGTCCATGTCCTTCGGGGGTACGTCGTCGGGGGCCGACGACGTGGGTGGAGGCACCGTCACGCCGACTCACCCCCGGACCCGCCGAGGTGGACGTCTCCGGTGACCTGGCCGCCCGACACGCCGTGCTGGTCGCCGCCGACGAGGCTGCCGCCGAAGGTGGGGGCGCCTCCGTCGAAGTGGAAGACGGCGCCCGCGGGAGGGGCGGCGGGCCGGGCCGCGCGGGCCTCGGGGGCCTGGGCTCCGGACATCTGGGCTCCGGACGCCTGGGCTCCGGACGCCCGGGCCTCTGGCTGGTCCCGCCTCGGTGCCGGACGCTCCCCCGAGCTGGCGCCCGGCACCGAGGTTCCCCCCTTCTCACTGTGGTCGTCGCCGGTCCCCGGCACCGGGCCGTGCAGCCAGGCGCGCAGCGGGCCGTTCTTGCTGTCCACGGTCACGGCGTGGAAGTCGTCCGCGGGGATGCCCGCGTGACCGTGCCGCACGATCCCCGTGTGCACGCTCTCCGAGACGCACAGGGCGAAGTCGTCTCTCCGCTCCCGCAGGGCCGCGCGCAGCAGCTGGGCGTCGAGGAGGCGGCAGGCGTGGTTGAGGTCGGAGCCGACCCAGCCGTCGTGCTCGTCCACGGCGACGTAGCCCGTGGCGACGACGCCGCGCAGCCGGATCTGCGCCGAGCTGGACGCCATCCGGTTGACCGCGTGCAACTGGGTGGGGACCTCGGTGAGCAGGGCGCGCAGCAGTGCGGTGACGGAGGCGTTGGCGTCGATCAGCTCCATCACGGAGTCGCCCCGGTCGGCGCGCAGGCGCAGGCGTTCGTCGATGCCGGCGCGCTCCAGGGTGCGGTCGGCGACGTCGTACAGCATGCGCCGCAGGTACGCCTGCTCGATGTCGTCCCGGTCGCTGTACTTCTCGATGTCGAGCAACAGGATCGTCCGGCTCACGGGGTCGGTCATGGTCGCCTCTCGCAGGTGGTGCGGCAGTGGCAGAAGAGTGGCGGGCGGGGTTGTGGTGCCGTGAGGGCGGATGACGCAGTCGGAGTGTGACGGCGTGCACAGAACCCCCGGTCCCTCGCCCCCGCCGCCCCTACCCGTCCCATCCCCAGGGGCTCCGCCCCTTCGACCCCGGGCCCCGCTTCGGCCCGAACGACCTCGTGCTCGACCGGCGGGTGGGCTGGAGGTGCGCGGTGGGGTGGGGTGGGAACCGGCCCACGGCCCCTGCCCTCGAACGCCGGACCCCCGAGGCTCTTGGGGGCGCGGGGAACTGCGCGACCGACCCCCACCGGCCGGCAGCCGGAGAACCGCCGGCGGGCGGGGGACCCGGGGCGCGGCCCCGGCCCCCCAGGGGCGCGGGCAACTGCGCGACCAGCCCCCACCGGCCCGCGGCCGAAGTGATCCACAAGACTCACGTCACCCCCGCGCGATCCGTCGCAGCACATCCGGCCGCACGATCACCAGCGCCCGGCGCCCCGTCATCACGACCCCCCGTTCCCGCAGGTCCTTCAGCAGGCGTTGGACCATCTCCCGGGAGGCCCCCACCGACCCGGCGAGTTCCTGTTTGCTCAGGGGGACGGAGAGTTCGATGCCCTGGTCGGTGCGCCGCCCGTGGGTGCGGGCGAGGTCCAGCAACAGGATCGCGAAGCGCTCCCGCACGCTGAGGGAGGCGAATTCCAGGCGGCGCCGATCGGCCGCCCGGGTCCGATCGGAGGTGAGGCCGAGGAGGGCGAAGGAGACGGCGGGGGAGCGGGCGAGGAACTCGGTGAACCGGCCGCGTTCGACCGCGACCGTACGGACCGGCTCCAGGGCCGTCACGGTGGCCGATCGCGGGCGCCCGGTGAGCGCCGCGGACTCCCCGATGATGTCGCCGGGGCCGCGCAGCGCGAGCAGCGCCTCGTAGCCGTTGGAGGCGGCCGCGGTCACCTTCGTCCAGCCGTGCGTGACGAACAGGACGTGTGAGGACGGCTCGCTCTGGTGCAGGAGCACCATCCGGGGCGCGTACGAGAGCTCGTGCCCGAGATCGAGCAGCGCCGAGCGGTCCTCGCTCTCCAGCCGGGCCAGGAACGGCACCCGGTCGTCGAGCCCCCCGTCGCCGGGTAAGCCCGACGAATCCCACGAACCCGGTAAGTCCGATGACCCGGATGACCCGGATGACCCGGATGAGTCCGGTGCGTGTGCTGCCGTCATGGTCCCCCCGATCGCCGCAGCCGACCGATCAAGGTACTGAAGGGCGCGTGGCGGTGGACAGAGATTGCGCAGTACCGTCGGGGATCGGAAACTTTTGGGGACGAGCGCCCCGGGAATGCGCTAAGGCCGGCCCGACCATCACCCCGCGACGGCCCCACGACCGCCGCAGCGACCGCCTCACGACCGCCCCGTCCCGGACTCGCGTCCGACCTGCGGGAGCACCGCGCTGACGTGGCAAGAAGTCCGGCGTGTCGCCCTGGACAGCATTTGTTTTGACCGGAGTCCTTGAGGTAGGTACGCTCAGACCTTGTGCCTGGGGTGTGCCCTGGCTCGCGTGCGTGCCTTCAAACCGCAAGGCGAGCCGTAACCGGCCACCGTAATCTGCGCCCTTTTCGCCTCGCGGCGGGAGTCTGCAGCATTCGACACACCCGACCGCGTGGGTCGGAGATGTTCCAGGTTAGCTTCACCATTCGGCACACAGAAACCGGAGAAGTAGTGCCTACGATCCAGCAGCTGGTCCGGAAGGGCCGGCAGGACAAGGTCGAGAAGAACAAGACGCCCGCACTCGAGGGTTCGCCCCAGCGTCGCGGCGTCTGCACGCGTGTGTTCACGACCACCCCGAAGAAGCCGAACTCGGCCCTGCGTAAGGTCGCGCGTGTGCGTCTGACCAGCGGGATCGAGGTCACCGCTTACATTCCGGGTGAGGGACACAACCTGCAGGAGCACTCCATCGTGCTCGTGCGCGGCGGCCGTGTGAAGGACCTGCCGGGTGTTCGCTACAAGATCATCCGTGGTTCGCTTGACACCCAGGGTGTCAAGAACCGCAAGCAGGCCCGCAGCCGCTACGGCGCCAAGAAGGAGAAGTAGAAATGCCTCGTAAGGGCCCCGCCCCGAAGCGCCCGGTCATCATCGACCCGGTCTACGGTTCCCCTCTGGTGACCTCCCTCATCAACAAGGTGCTGCTGAACGGCAAGCGCTCCACCGCCGAGCGCATCGTCTACGGCGCCATGGAGGGTCTGCGTGAGAAGACGGGCAACGACCCGATCATCACGCTGAAGCGCGCGCTGGAGAACATCAAGCCGACCCTCGAGGTCAAGTCCCGCCGTGTCGGTGGTGCGACGTACCAGGTTCCGATCGAGGTCAAGCCCGGTCGTGCCAACACGCTCGCGCTGCGCTGGCTCGTCGGTTACTCCCGCGCCCGTCGCGAGAAGACCATGACCGAGCGTCTGCTCAACGAGCTTCTCGACGCCTCCAACGGCCTTGGTGCCGCTGTGAAGAAGCGCGAGGACACCCACAAGATGGCCGAGTCCAACAAGGCCTTCGCGCACTACCGCTGGTAGTCGCTACCCCCATCGAGACCGAGAGAAGACCGAAGCCTTATGGCTACCACTTCACTTGACCTGGCCAGGGTCCGCAACATCGGGATCATGGCCCACATCGACGCGGGCAAGACGACCACCACCGAGCGGATCCTCTTCTACACCGGCGTCAGCTACAAGATCGGTGAGGTCCACGACGGCGCTGCCACCATGGACTGGATGGAGCAGGAGCAGGAGCGTGGCATCACGATCACCTCTGCTGCCACCACCTGTCACTGGCCGCTCGAGGACAACGACTACACGATCAACATCATCGACACCCCGGGGCACGTCGACTTCACGGTCGAGGTGGAGCGTTCGCTCCGCGTCCTCGACGGTGCCGTCACGGTGTTCGACGGTGTCGCCGGTGTGGAGCCGCAGTCCGAGACGGTGTGGCGTCAGGCCGACCGTTACGGCGTGCCGCGCATCTGCTTCGTGAACAAGCTTGACCGCACCGGCGCCGAGTTCCACCGCTGCGTGGACATGATCAAGGACCGGCTTGGCGCCGTTCCGATCATCATGCAGCTGCCGATCGGTGCCGAGATGGACTTCAAGGGCGTTGTGGACCTGGTCCGCATGAAGGCGCTCGTGTGGTCCGCCGAGGCCGCCAAGGGCGAGATGTACGACGTCGTCGACATCCCGGCCACGCACACCGAGGCTGCCGAGGAGTACCGCGGCAGGCTGGTCGAGACCGTCGCGGAGCACGACGACGAGATCATGGAGCTGTTCCTTGAGGGCCAGGAGCCCACCGAGGAGCAGCTGTACGCCGCGATCCGTCGTGTCACCATCGCCTCCGGCAAGTCCAGCGACGTCACGGTCACCCCGGTGTTCTGCGGTACCGCGTTCAAGAACAAGGGCGTTCAGCCCCTGCTCGACGCGGTCGTGCGCTACCTGCCGACTCCGATCGACGTCGAGGCCATCGAGGGCCACGACGTGAAGGACCCGGAGCTGGTCGTCAAGCGCAAGCCGTCCGACGACGAGCCGCTCTCCGCCCTCGCGTTCAAGATCATGAGCGACCCGCACCTGGGCAAGCTCACCTTCGTCCGGGTGTACTCGGGCCGCCTGGAGTCCGGCAGCGCTGTGCTGAACTCCGTCAAGGGCAAGAAGGAGCGCATCGGCAAGATCTACCGTATGCACGCGAACAAGCGTGAGGAGATCGAGTCGGTGGGCGCCGGTGACATCGTCGCCGTCATGGGCCTGAAGCAGACCACCACCGGTGAGACGCTGTCCGACGACAAGAACCCGGTCATCCTGGAGTCCATGGACTTCCCGGCGCCGGTCATTCAGGTCGCCATCGAGCCCAAGTCCAAGGGTGACCAGGAGAAGCTGGGTGTCGCCATCCAGCGTCTCGCGGAGGAGGACCCCTCCTTCCAGGTTCACTCGGACGAGGAGACCGGCCAGACCATCATCGGTGGCATGGGCGAGCTGCACCTCGAGGTGCTGGTCGACCGTATGCGCCGTGAGTTCAAGGTCGAGGCCAACGTCGGCAAGCCGCAGGTCGCGTACCGCGAGACGATCCGCAAGACCGTCGAGCGTCACGACTACACCCACAAGAAGCAGACCGGTGGTACCGGTCAGTTCGCCAAGGTGCAGATCGCGATCGAGCCCATCACCGAGACCGATGGTCCGGCGTACGAGTTCGTGAACAAGGTCACCGGTGGCCGTATCCCGCGGGAGTACATCCCGTCGGTGGACGCCGGTGCGCAGGAGGCCATGCAGTTCGGCATCCTGGCCGGCTACGAGATGACGGGCGTCCGCGTCATTCTTCTCGACGGTGGCTACCACGAGGTCGACTCCTCCGAGCTCGCGTTCAAGATCGCCGGTTCGCAGGCCTTCAAGGAGGCCGCGCGCAAGGCCAGCCCCGTGCTGCTCGAGCCGATGATGGCCGTCGAGGTCACCACGCCCGAGGAGTCGATGGGTGATGTCATCGGCGACCTCAACTCCCGCCGTGGCCAGATCCAGGCCATGGAGGAGCGCAGCGGCGCTCGCGTCGTGAAGGGCCTCGTGCCCCTCTCGGAGATGTTCGGCTACGTCGGAGACCTCCGCAGCAAGACCTCGGGTCGCGCAAGCTACTCGATGCAGTTCGACTCCTACGCCGAGGTTCCCAGGAACGTCGCCGAGGAGATCATCGCGAAGGCCAAGGGCGAGTAACACACCCCGTTTACACGCTTTAGGCTTGACACCGACCGCCGGGGCTCACCCGGAAGGGAAAACCCCGGCGGGCGGCATCCCAGCAAAGATCACCTGGCGCCGATGAGTAAGGCGTACCAGAACCACTCCGCAGGAGGACCCAGTGGCGAAGGCAAAGTTCGAGCGGACTAAGCCGCACGTCAACATCGGCACCATCGGTCACATCGACCACGGTAAGACGACCCTCACGGCCGCCATTACCAAGGTGCTGCACGACGCGTTTCCGGACCTGAACGAGGCCTCGGCCTTCGACCAGATCGACAAGGCTCCTGAGGAGCGCCAGCGCGGTATCACGATCTCGATCGCGCACGTCGAGTACCAGACGGAGACCCGTCACTACGCCCACGTCGACTGCCCCGGTCACGCGGACTACATCAAGAACATGATCACGGGTGCGGCGCAGATGGACGGCGCCATCCTCGTTGTCGCCGCGACGGACGGCCCGATGCCGCAGACCAAGGAGCACGTGCTCCTGGCCCGCCAGGTCGGCGTTCCGTACATCGTCGTCGCCCTGAACAAGGCCGACATGGTGGACGACGAGGAGATCCTGGAGCTCGTCGAGCTCGAGGTCCGTGAGCTGCTCTCCGAGTACGAGTTCCCGGGCGACGACCTTCCGGTCGTCAAGGTCTCGGCGCTCAAGGCCCTTGAGGGCGACAAGGAGTGGGGCCAGACCGTCCTCGACCTGATGAAGGCCGTCGACGAGAACATCCCGCAGCCCGAGCGTGACGTCGACAAGCCGTTCCTGATGCCGATCGAGGACGTCTTCACGATCACCGGTCGTGGCACCGTCGTCACCGGTCGTATCGAGCGTGGTGTCCTCAAGGTCAACGAGACCGTCGACATCGTGGGCATCAAGCAGGAGAAGACCACCACCACGGTCACCGGCATCGAGATGTTCCGCAAGCTGCTCGACGAGGGCCAGGCCGGTGAGAACGTCGGTCTGCTCCTCCGTGGCATCAAGCGCGAGGACGTCGAGCGCGGCCAGGTCATCATCAAGCCCGGTTCGGTCACGCCGCACACCGAGTTCGAGGCCCAGGCCTACATCCTGTCCAAGGACGAGGGTGGCCGCCACACGCCGTTCTTCAACAACTACCGTCCGCAGTTCTACTTCCGCACGACGGACGTGACCGGCGTTGTGACCCTCCCCGAGGGCACCGAGATGGTCATGCCGGGCGACAACACTGAGATGACCGTTTCGCTCATCCAGCCCGTCGCCATGGAGGAGGGCCTGAAGTTCGCCATCCGTGAGGGTGGCCGGACCGTGGGCGCCGGCCAGGTCATCAAGATCAACAAGTAAGTCCTTGTTGGCTTGACAGCCTGGTAGCTCCTAGCGAGCTCCTTGAAGGGGCCCGTACGACTTCGGTCGTACGGGCCCCTTTGCCGTGCCCGTCGCGCACACTGCGTGCGTGGATTCCCCGGACCTGGGCGCGGTGGGCCGTCGGCCGCTGCCGGCGAAGCCGGTTCTTCCGGACGCGGACGTGGCGGCGGCACATCGGCGTGGACCCGCCGATGCCGTGGAGGCGCGGTGGCGGCAGCCGGCGCTGGTGTGGCAGTGGCGTCGCGAGCGGCAGGAGGTCCTCCGGCCGGGGGTGGGTTACCCGGGCATCGTGCACCTCGTCGAGGTGGCCCGCGCGGAACGGGCACTGCGGCAGCTGTATCCGTACAACAGCCATTGCGCCGTGCGTCTGAGCAGCCGCACGCGGTATCCGTACGCGCTGCGGGCGCCGAGCGTCTTGCCTCGGCACGACGGGCGCTTCCGGGTCTTCGTGGCACGCGGGGGGACTCTCCGGGGCGAGACCGGCACGGCGGAAGCGGCCGTCGCCCTGGTCGTGGCCCACCTTCCGGCGGGACTCCGCCCGGCCGTGGCCGGCACCCCCTGACGATCTTTGCCGATGACGGCCTTGGCGAGCCGATGAAGGTCTCCGTTGGCCGATGACGGCCTCCGCAAGCGTGATGACGGTCTCCGCAAGCGTGATCACGACCTACGTAAGCGTGATCACGGGCTCCGAAAGTATTCGACGCCGACGACCCATTCCCCCCGCGTGACCCTCCCTCCACTATTTGTCATGCCGCTGAGCAAATTCGTACGCCGTCGGGCGAGGGGTGAGGCATGTCTGGAGACGTCAGTCGCAGGACCGTTCTCGGTGCCGTTCTCGGTGCGGGGCTCGCGGCGTGGCCGGGGTCGTCGGGAGTGGCCTGGGCGGACGGTGGGCGGCCGCGGCCCACCGACCCCGGCGCGTACATCTCCTTCACCGGCGGAGCGTTCTCGCTGGTGGGCGCGCCGGTCGTGGTCTCCCCGGAGGACCACCCCGGAGTCGTACGGGTGGCGGGTGACCTCCGTGACGACCTCGAACGGGTGACGGACGTACTGCCCGGTGACGGGATGGCCCGGGAGGTCGTGCTGGTCGGGACGATCGGACGCAGCCCGCTGATCGATGGCCTGATCGCCACCGGCAAGCTGGATGTCACGGGCGTGCGGGGACGGTGGGAGACCTCCCTGCAGACCGTGGTGGAGCGGCCGATGCCCGGCGTCGACCGGGCCTTCGTCCTCGCGGGCAGCGACCCCCGCGGCACGATCTTCGGCGCGTACGACGTCTCGTACGGCATCGGCGTCTCGCCCTGGTACTGGTGGGACGACGTACGCCCGGTCCACCGCGACGCGCTCCACGTGCTGCCGGGGCGGCACACACAGGGCACCCCCGCGGTGAAGTACCGCGGGATCTTCATCAACG
This sequence comes from Streptomyces olivochromogenes, assembly GCF_001514115.1. Taxonomy (GTDB): domain Bacteria; phylum Actinomycetota; class Actinomycetes; order Streptomycetales; family Streptomycetaceae; genus Streptomyces; species Streptomyces olivochromogenes. The sequence goes on along the minus strand of NZ_KQ948454.1, from coordinate 323,331 downwards.
ACGAGAACCCGGCCCTCGGCACCTGGGCCCCCGCCTACTTCGGCCCCGGCAAGGCGCCCGGCCATGACGGCGGCTTCAACGCCGACTTCTACGCGAAGGTCTTCGAGGTACTGCTGCGCCTGAAGGCGAACTACCTGTGGCCGGCGGTGTGGGGCCGCGCCTTCGCCGAGGACGATCCGCGCAACCACGCCCGCGCCAAGGAGTATGGGATTGTCATGGGCACGTCTCACGAGGCGCCCATGATGCGGGGCATCGAGGAGTGGAACCGGCACGCGGTCCCCGCCGTGCGCGACAGCTCCGGAACCGTCGTCACGCCAGGCCATGACCCGTACGGCGGTACGGGGGAGTGGTCGTTCCGCCGCAACGCCGACGCGCTCAAGGCGTACTGGCGCGACGGCATCCGCCGGATGGCCGACCAGGACTTCGAGGGCGTCGTCACCCTCGGGATGCGCGGAAACGGCGACACCAGCCTGCCGGACGGCGACGGCGTCGAGCTGATGCGGGAGATCATCGACGCGCAGCGGACGATCATCGCCGAGGTGACGGGCCGAGACCCGGCTTCGGTCCCCCAGGTGTGGACGCTCTACAAGGAGGTCCAGCGGTACTGGGACCGCGGGCTGCGGGCTCCGGACGACGTCACCGTCGTACTGACGGACGACAACTGGGGCAACATCCGCAAGCACCCCGACCCGGCCGAGCCCGCGCGGCCCGGCGGTTACGGCCTCTACTACCACTTCGACTACGTGGGCGCGGGCCGCGACTACAAGTGGGTCGACACGACCAACCTGCCCAACCTCTGGGACCAGCTCCACCAGGCGCACGCGTACGGCAACCACGGGCTGTGGGTGACGAACGTCGGCGACCTCAAGGGCAACGAGCTGCCCACCGAGTTCTTCCTCGACTACGCCTGGAATCCAGGCCGTTGGGACGACCCTGCCGCGCTCGGCGAGTGGGAGAGGCGGTACGCGCGGCAGAACTTCGGCGCGGAGCAGGCGACGGCGATCGCGGACGTACTGGCGACGTACGGACAACTCCAGTCGCGCCGCAAGCCGGAACTCCTCAACCGCCGGATCACCCTCGACCCGGCATCGGGCGCGGTGGCGTACGACGACCGGGCAACTCCCTTCCACGGCCGCGAACTCGAGCAGGTCACGCAGGAGTGGCGGACGCTCGCGGTACGGGCCGGGCGGATCGCGCGACGGCTGCCGGACTCGGCGCGGGACGCGTGGTTCGAGCTCGTCGGTTACGAGGTCGAGGCGACGGCCAACCTGTACGAGCTGAGGGAGGCCGAGTTCACGAACCTGCGCTACGCCGACCAGGGCCGGGCGGCGACGAACGGCCTGGCCGCGGCGGCGGAGGCGGGCCTGGAACGGGACTTCGCGCTCGCCGAACGCTTCAACCACGGCGTCGCGGGCGGCAAATGGGCGGGCTTCCAGACGCAGCCGCACATCGACTACGGCGATGTGGCGCGCTACGGCCCGAACGCGAGCTGGCAGCAGCCGGAGCTGAACAACGTGGCACTGCCGGACGTCCTGTTCCCCGCGGTGCGCCGTATCGAACTGCCGCCGGGCGCCGAGCTGGGGGTGGCGGTCGACGGTTCCCCGGGCGCGGAGGTGGTGCTGAGCCCGTACGGGACGGGCCCGGCGCCGTACATCGAGGTGTTCAACCGGGGCCGGGACGCCTTCGACTACCGGATCGAGGCCTCGGAGCCGTGGATCACCGTGGACCGTCCGCGCGGCAGAGTCCGGGACCAGGTGCGGGCGGTGGTGAGGGCGGACTGGTCGCGGGCGCCGCACGGCCGTACGCAGGCCCGGATCACGGTGAGCGGCGCGGGAGCCTCCGTGGTCGTGCCGGTGATCGCGGAGCACCCGGCCGCCCGTGGGCTGCGGGGATTCGTCGAGGCGGGCGGGTATGTGGCGATGGACGCGGAGCACTGCGTACGGGCGGTGGGCACCTGGCGGCGGGTCGACCGGATCGGCCGCACCGGGGCGGGCATGACGCCGTACCCCGTGACGGCCCCGCGCCGGACGCCGGGCGGCACGGCCTCCCCTCGCCTGGAGTACGAGGTGAGCCTGTTGAGCGCCGGCACGGTGACCGTGTGGGCGTACCTGTCCCCGCGCAACCCGGCCCTCCCGACGGGCGGCCTGCGCTACGCGCTCTCCTTCGACGACGCGCCGCCGCGGACGGTCGACATCCACGCGGCCACGGGAGCCGACGACGGCCTGATGAACAGCCAGTGGGCCCGCAACACCTCGGACAACGTGAACGTGACGTCGACGAGGCATGAGGTTGCCGCTCCCGGGGTGCACCGCCTGAAGTTCTGGATGGTCGACCCGACGGTGGTGCTGCAACGGCTGGTGATCGACACGGGTGGGCTCGGGCCGACGTACCTGGGCCCGCCGGAGAGCCACCGCGTGGACCGGGGTGTCACCAGGTGACCGGCAAGGCCACCGGACCGCGGATCATCGTGCGCTGCCGGAAGGGGACCTGATCGGCGGGCACGGCGAGGCGCAGCCCGGGCAGGCGTTCGAGCAGGGTGTCGATCAGCAGCTCGATCTGCATACGGGAGAAGACGGCGCCCGTGCAGAAGTGCGGCCCGTTGCCGAACGACACATGGGCGCCCGCGTCCCGGTCGAAGTCGATCCGGTCGGGGTCGGGGAAGACGTCCGGGTCGCGGTTGGCGGCCAGGTAGGAGACGTAGACGGCGTCGCCCGCGCTGACGAGGGTGCCGTGGATGTCGACGTCCTGCGTGGCGATGCGGGGCAGACCGACGGCGGCGCGGTGCGGGATGTGGCGCAGGAGTTCCTCGATGCCCGCCGGGCGGGAGGCGGGGTCGTCGCGGAAGCGTTCCAGCAGGTCGGGCCGGGTGAGGAGGAGGTAGAACATCTGGCCACTGTTGTTGGTGACGGCCTCGCCGCCGATCTGGAGCGGCCCGGCGACACTGATCGCCTCCTCCAGGCCGAGCTCGCCCCGCCGCACGGCACCACCGAGCAGGGACAGCACGTCCACGTGGTCACCGTTGCTGTCGTTCTCGCACTCGCTCTCGCTCTCGCTGTCGCGTCGATCGCGGACGGCCTCTCCGATCCACCCGAAGAGCCCCTTCTTGGCCTGCTCGGAGGCCTCGGCGCCGCCCGCCGTGCTGATGATCTCCCGCGTCCAGTCGTGCAACTTCTGCCGCTCGTCGACGGGTACGCCCATGACCTCGCAGACGACGTTGATCGGGAAGGGTTCGAGGACCCGCTCGACCAGGTCCGCCGGGGGGCCGTCCGCCACCATCCCGTCCACCAGGGCGTCGACCATCTCCTGGGCACGGGGGCGCAGGCGCTTCACGGCGCTCACGGTGTAGGCGGCCGAGACGGCGTTCCGGAGCCGGTTGTGGTCGGGCTGATCGGCCCAGGCCAGGGCCCCGGGGCGCGGCGCGAAGTGCGGCGCCAGTCGCGTGACCTGCCGGACGGAGGCCTCCCGCCGGCTGAACCGGGGATCGTTCGTGATCATCTTCACGTCGTCGTAGCGCGTCGCCAGCCACGCCCAGCCCTCCCCGTACGGAAGCCGGATCCGCGTCAGCGGCCCCTCCCGCATCAGCTCCGCGAGCACCGGCTCGAACTCGGTGGCGCTCAGCTCACCGGCGGGCCAGTCCCGAACAGGGGGAAGGGGCTGCTCGGGCCGCTCGGCGAGTGTGCCGGTCTCTTCTGCCATGCGTTCAGCATCATCGGGCGGGAGTGAGGTGTCGCGCGGGAGTGCTCCAGGCGGAGCAGCGGAATGCCTTCGTCGTGCCTTCGTCGCCGCGGTCCGGCTTACTGGTTCGGGTACCGGGGCAGGTCCGCGGTCGAGATCGTCCACTCGGCGATGGTCACGTCCTCGCCGTGGATGAAGTCCTTGCGGGTGACGATGCGGCCGCCGGGGGTGCGTTCGCGGGTGCGGCGGAGGTAGCCGTGGGTTTCGAGTTCGCGCAGGGCAGCGGCGATCCGGGTGGGACCTTCGGGGAAGCGGACGGCGAGGGTCTTGATGTCGACGCGGGCGCCGGTGGGGAGCGACTGGATGTAGACGGCCAGCCCGATCGCGAGTCCTGAAAGCTCCGGGTGCTGGGCGAGGTGGTTGCCGATCACCGTGAAGCGGGTGGTGTAGCGGGTGTTGTCGTGGATGACACCGCCGTGACGGGCGTGCGGCTGCCGCGTGTGTTGGTGGGGGTGGTTTTGCCCGCGATACGGACTGGGCGCGCGTGGGCACGCTAGGGTTTTCGGTGTCCATCGGGAAGCTCCTACTTCCTCGATGGTCAGGCCCTCGCAGGGATCGCTAGTCCCGGCGGGGGCCGTCGCATTGTCTGCCGCATGTCTGCCGCATGTCTGCGGTCGTGTTCTGTCGCGCTGAGCGTAAGGCAGGCAACCGGCCCCGAATCCACCCGAGTTGGGCATATTCACTCGCGGGAGTGAGTTTGCGCGGCGGTCACCGTTTCGGCGGGCGGGAGGGGTGGGGCTTGGTGGGGTTCCTTTCTCCCCGTGCTTCTTGGGGAAGAGCGTCGGCCGCACCGGAACACGCTCCGCCACGCTCCGGTGATGCGAGAACGCCGGGATACTCCCGCTCCCTCATATGAGTACGGACACTCATGTGCCGTCTCCTGTAGCGGGGTTGAGTGGAGCCATGCTCTCCCTCACCGGCCTCGGCGACTGGCCGAGCCGCCCCTCGGAATGGCCCGATTCCGGTCACTCTCTGCCAGCGGCCGTCTGTGAACTGTCACAGCCGATAGCTGGGGTTGCTGGTGAAGCTTCGGCTGTTTTGGCTGTACGGGGGAGAGATTGTGCTGCCGAGCGATAGTGGGACGGCGTCCAGACCGTCAACGCCGGATTTGCACACCAGACGGACTTCTCCGACCTGGTGCAGAACGGCGCGATGGTCAGTTCGCGGCCGGGGAAGCCGTCTCGTCGGCCTTGATGTCGAAGTTGATCTGCTCCCCCTGGACGGACGTCACCTTGACCGTTACACCCAAGGTGCTGCCGTCTTTCGCCGTGAGTTTGCATCGGGTGGTGGTACCGACCTTGCCGGCGAGGTCCTCGGGACAAGTGATGTTCGGCTTCGGCTGGTTCATCGTGGCGGCGAGCTTTTCGGCGACGATGGTGGCCAGCTTGTCCGCAGACATTTTTGGCGTGGACGTTCCGACGTTGACCGAGGCCGAGCAGCCGACGAGCAGCGCGCCGACGGCTACGGTCGAGAGGATCGAAGTCGCCGCGGACAACCGGCTTGTGGTCATGGTGGACTCCGGTGTGGGGGGATCATGACGAGAAGAGTCAGGAAGCATACTTGGCGGCGATGCGTCGGCATGCTGGAGGGGCTACCTGGCCGAGCCGGAATGGTCGACGCTTCCGCAGCCAGGCTCCGTGCGCACGCCCCCGCTGACGGGTTGCCCCAGCAAGGCCCGGCCCGGTCGACGGACAGCCGGATGCATCCGAGTGAAAGATCACCGACCGGGTGGGACGACGCCGGTCGGTCCGTTCAACGGTCCTCACTTCCGCATGAGCATGTTCAGGACATGTGCAGGAACTTGTTCAGGACGAGGGTGGAGGCGCCGGCGCTCAGGAACGGTCGATAGGGTGCACGAAGATCTTCCGTGGTCTGCCTGTTGGGCGAGAAACGGACGAGGCGCGAATGCAACGGGGGTTGCCCATGGGGTCCGGAGTCGGTGGCGAGCCGAGACTTGCGAGTTCGGCGAGCGACAAGACGCGCGCGGCGAAGTTCATGGAAGAGCACCTGATGCCGGACACTCAGGCAGCCGCCCGCATGGCGGACGGCGGTGGAGCCCCAGTGCGGCCACCGTTCGTGGGCCCGGTGGCCCCCGCGAGCCCCCTGATCAAGCAGGACACCGGGCTGAAGGGGCTCTCCGGCTGGGCCTCGGACCAGGCTGTTTCCGACGCGCTGACCGCCTGGCAGGGGCAGGCGAACCGGCTCATGGCGCGGCTGCAGCAGGAGGTGAACGCGCTGCACGGCACGAAGAACCTCTTCCACAACCAGGACACCGCCGTCGGCGCGCAGGCGGCCGGGGTACGGCCCCCCAGCAGTTTCGACGGCATGTGACGGGGCGGCCATGACGCTGAACTACCAAGACGTGATGACGGCCGATCTGTCTTCGCTGGCGGACGCTTCCGGGGCGTGGAAGAAGATGGGCGAGCGCTTCGGTGAACTGAAGACCGACTATGAGAAGCACGTGCAGGGCGTGCTGGGCAACGGGAACTGGCAGGGACTCGCCTACGGCGCGCAGCAGCAGAATGCCTCGGCCACGACCTTCGAGTACGGGGCGGCCAAGGCGGAGGCGCTGGCCATCGCCAGTCTTCTCGCGGATGCGCACGCCGAACTGACCCGCCTGCAAAAGGCGGTCAAGGACCTAGTCCACGATGCCGAGGCGAAGGACTTCAAGGTCGACAGCTCCGGCAAGGCGACTTACGTCGGGTACGACAACCTCTCCGAACAGGAGAAGTACGCCCTTCACCACGACCCCGACTACGCCCAACTGCAGTCCGACGCACGCGTGAAGGCTCAGGGCTGGACCGACGACATCGCGAAGGCGGTCAAGGCCGTCGACGACGCCGACCAGAGCGTGAAACGAGCGCTGGTCCGCGCGACGAGCGACGTTTCGACCGACGGTCTCGGGTTCGGCGGTTTCAACGCGCACGCCGTGGGCGACCTCGCGAAAGCCGGTAAGCCGGACCCCAAGACCACCACGAAGACCGACGGGTGGGTCTCCGATGGCGAGAGCGAGGCCTCTGGCCCCGGCGTCGGGACAGAGGTCTCCGGGCCCGATACCGGTGCCGGCAAGCTGGGCGAGGCCGAGGCGCATGCCGACCTCGGCCGCGCGAGCGCGGAGGGCTCGCTCACCAACGGCCCGTTCAAGCTCGCCGGGGAGGCCGAAGCCTATGCGGGCGCAAAGGTCTCCGCGGCCGGCGGCATCACCAACGAGGGCCTCCAGGGGGAGGCCAGCGTCTTCGCGGGTGGCGAGGCCTCGGCCAAGGGCCGCGCCGACGCCGGTTTCGTCGGGTTGTACGGTCGGCCGGAAACCATGGCGGGTGCCGAGGCAGGGGTCAACGCCGGGATCGGACTTGAGGGGCTGAACGCGGGAGCGGAGGCGTTCGCAGGCGCGAAGGGTGGTCTCTCCGGGGGCGCGGACATCGGCGGCATCGGAGCGGGCGGGACGCTAGAGGGCTGGGCCGGTGCCGGGGCCGAGGCCGACGCCACCCTCGGCAAAGGCGAGGACGGCAAGTGGAAGGTCGGCGCGACGGTGGGCGTCGCCGTCGGGCTCGGAGGCGAGGTGGGCTTCGAATTCACCGTTGATCCTGGGAAGATCGCCGACACCGCGGGCGATGCGGCCGACGCCATTGGCGATACGGCCCATGCGATCGGCAGCCTGTTCTGATACGCACTCCCGCAGACCGACTGCCGTAGGCACACTTCCGTAAGAGAGGAGGGCCCTGGATGCCAACGACCCTGCCCGTACCGATCGAGTTCGAACTGCCGGAGGGCTGGCACGCCGCACCTCCGGACGAAGCCGGCGCACCAGGTGCGGCGTTCGTGGCGCTGCATCCGCACCCGGATGCCGGATTCACCGCGAACATCACGATCGACGGCGAGTTCCGTCCGGACGCGGCGGCACTGCCCGAGATCGCCCAGGAGTCCGTAGAGCGCCTGCGTCAGACCGCCATGTCGGTCGAGATCACCGGACGCCGCGAGATCGGCTCCGCGGAGGCGCCGGGCCTCACGCAGACGCTCGCCGTCTCGGCTGTCGTCGGCGGCCTACTGCGCGACCTCGTCCAGTCGCAGGTCTACCTGTCCATGCTGGACGTCGCCGACCCGCGCAAACGGTCGGTGATCCGCCTCGTCCTGACCGCCACCGCGTCCCAACACCCCACCGTCCTGGACGACTTCCGGGACTTCGTGCGCACGGTTCGGCCGGACACGGACACGGGCGCGGGTGCAGCTTCATAGGGCGTCCCGCGGAAGCGCACCCGCGCCGAAGCGCGCCCCGACGCAGCGGCAGATCTTTGCGCCGACAATCCCACCACTCATAGGTTGATCTCATGGGACTCTTCGACAAGCTGACCGGAACCAAGCGCCCGGCCGACGGTGTCGCCCCGCGATCCGCCGCCGAGGTCCGCGCGGCGCTGCTCGGCCTCAACCGCTCCGACGTCCCGTACGTCATCCGGGACGGCCGCGCGGAGGGCGCCGACCTGGTGGGGGAGTGGCGGATGCTGGAGCCGGCCTGGCAGAGCTTCTTCGCCCGTACCCGGGTGAGTCGGGTGTTCCAGGTCCGTATGCGCCTGGTCCCGGAGAAGAACGAGGTCCGCTCCCTGGACCAGCAGTACGAGGTCACCTGGGTCGGCGACACCCCCAGGCTGGCCATCTCGGCCGGGGCCCAACGCGGCCAGGTGCAGACGGTCTCGAAGCAATGGACGCTGGGTGGGGGGACAGGCGGCGGCCTCGAAGCGACCGAGACGTTCAGCTTCGACAGCTCTGAGCTCAAGAATCCCCTGCAGGACGCCGTCCTCGGCGCGGGGTGGACCTGGCGGGGAGTCGTCACCGGCAAACTGTGAGGCTGCCGGGACCCCGAGCAAGGGGTACTTCCTCCAGTACCGGTGCCGACCGGTACGTCTGGCTTCATGGGCGTCACGTACTGTGCATGGACGACTGCTCACCGTCAGTCGGTGCCCGAGTCGATCACCCCGAGGTCGGTCGGAGCGGTCCTCGCCGAGGCGTGCGGGCCGCAAGGGTTTGACCTGCGTCACTCAAGGGGTACGATCCTCGGCTCGATTGGCCAGCCCCCCACCCCGTATGGCAGACTGTCGGAGTTGCTCGGTCGAGTGCCGATGCTGCGCGCCTCCCGCCGGGAGGACTGGAAGCGAGTCCCACAGTACTCGTCGCCCGATCTGTCGTCAGGCAGCGCTCGGGCGGACGTACGGGAATCTTCCGGGAAGTGTCAGCGGGGTGCAGACCAGGCGCCCGGTGGTCACGCATTTGGAATATCGAATGCAGCCTGCCCCCGGTCCTGCGGTTGTCTTTTGGGCTGAGCCGCGTCCCTTGGTAGGGAAATCCCTTGTGGATATCCCTGTCAGCAGGAGCGCGACACACCCGACCGCGTGGGTCGGAGAGCGGGACATCTGCCCCCGGGCACCAGAGCGTTTTCACGAGACAAAGGACTACTGAGTAGCCATGGCGGGACAGAAGATCCGCATCCGGCTCAAGGCCTACGACCACGAGGTCATCGACAGCTCGGCGAAGAAGATCGTCGAGACGGTGACCCGCACTGGTGCGTCGGTCGCGGGCCCGGTGCCGCTGCCCACTGAGAAGAACGTGTACTGCGTCATCAAGTCGCCGCACAAGTACAAGGACTCGCGCGAGCACTTCGAGATGCGCACGCACAAGCGCCTGATCGACATTCTCGACCCGACGCCCAAGACCGTTGACTCTCTGATGCGACTCGACCTCCCGGCCGGTGTCGACATCGAGATCAAGCTCTAGGGATCGGTGATCTGAGAATGGCTAAGCAGATCAAGGGCATCCTGGGCGAGAAGCTCGGCATGACGCAGGTGTGGGACGAGAACAACCGTGTTGTTCCGGTCACCGTCGTCAAGGCCGGCCCCAACGTCGTCACCCAGGTGCGTACCAACGACAGCGACGGCTACGAGTCGGTCCAGATCGCCTTCGGCGAGATCGACCCGCGCAAGGTGAACAAGCCCCTCAAGGGTCACTTCGCCAAGGCCGACGTCACCCCCCGTCGTCACCTCGTCGAGATCCGCACCGCGGATGCCTCCGAGTACACCCTCGGCCAGGAGATCTCCGCCGAGGTCTTCGAGGCGGGCGTGAAGGTCGACGTCACCGGCAAGAGCAAGGGCAAGGGCTTCGCCGGTGTCATGAAGCGTCACAACTTCAAGGGCCTCGGCGCCGGTCACGGCACCCAGCGCAAGCACCGCTCTCCCGGCTCCATCGGTGGCTGCGCCACCCCGGGTCGTGTGTTCAAGGGCCTCCGCATGGCGGGTCGCATGGGCAACGAGCGGGTCACCACCCAGAACCTGACCGTTCACGCCGTTGACGCGGAGAAGGGCCTGCTCCTTATCAAGGGCGCGGTTCCTGGTCCGAACGGCGGCCTCGTCCTGGTCCGCACCGCGGCCAAGGGGGCCTGAGGACTATGAGCACCATTGACATTCTGTCGCCCTCCGGCGACACCGCCGGGACCGTTGAGCTCCCGGCCGAGATCTTCGACGTAGAGAAGATCAGCATTCCGCTGCTTCACCAGGTCGTCGTCGCGCAGCTGGCCGCCGCCCGTCAGGGCACGCACAAGGTCAAGCGTCGTGGCGAGGTCCGCGGTGGTGGTAAGAAGCCTTACCGCCAGAAGGGCACCGGCCGCGCGCGCCAGGGTTCGACCCGTGCGCCGCAGTTCGCCGGCGGTGGCGTCGTCCACGGCCCCACGCCGCGTGACTACTCGCAGCGGACCCCGAAGAAGATGAAGGCCGCGGCCCTGCGCCACGCCCTCACCGACCGGGCCCGCAACGCTCGCATCCACGTCATCACCGGCGTGATCGAGGGCGAGACCCCCTCCACCAAGGCCGCCAAGAGCTTCCTCGGCAAGGTCAGCGAGCGCAAGAACGTGCTCCTGGTCATCGAGCGCTCCGACGAGGCCGCGCTGCTCTCCGCGCGCAACCTGCCCCAGGTCCACATCCTGGAGCCGGGCCAGCTGAACACGTACGACGTTCTCGTCTCGGACGACGTGGTCTTCACCCAGGCCGCTTTCGAGTCCTTCGTGTCTGGCCCCAAGGCCGCTGACACCGAAGGGAGCGAAGCCTGATGGCTACGCGTCACCCGAGCATTGCCTCCAAGGCGGCCAAGGCCGCCAAGGCCGCGCGCGTCGCCAAGGCGAAGCGCCACGAGGCCGAGGGCAAGAACACCGTCGAGACGCCGGCGAGCAAGAGCTTCACGGACCCCCGTGACGTCCTCCTCAAGCCGGTCGTCTCCGAGAAGAGCTACGCGCTGCTCGACGAGGGCAAGTACACCTTCGTCGTCGCGCCGGGCGCCAACAAGACCCAGATCAAGCAGGCCGTCCAGGCGGTCTTCTCGGTCAAGGTCACCGGCGTCAACACGATCAACCGTCAGGGTAAGCGCAAGCGCACCAAGAGCGGTTTCGGTAAGCGTGCTGACACCAAGCGCGCCATCGTGACCCTCGCTGAGGGCGACCGTATCGACATCTTCGGCCAGGCCTCCTAACGGAGCGCCCTGGTCCGAATATCGGACGAGGACTGAGAAATGGGAATCCGCAAGTACAAGCCGACGACGCCGGGCCGCCGTGGCTCCTCCGTCGCCGACTTCGTCGAGGTCACGCGGTCCACGCCGGAGAAGTCGCTGGTCCGCCCGCTGCACAGCAAGGGCGGCCGTAACAACGCCGGTCGTGTGACCGTTCGCCACCAGGGTGGCGGACACAAGCGCGCCTACCGAGTGATCGACTTCCGTCGTCACGACAAGGACGGCGTGCCGGCGAAGGTCGCGCACATCGAGTACGACCCCAACCGCACCGCGCGCATCGCGCTGCTTCACTACGCGGACGGCGAGAAGCGCTACATCCTCGCCCCCCGCAACCTGTCGCAGGGTGACCGCGTCGAGAACGGTCCCGGGGCCGACATCAAGCCGGGCAACAACCTGGCGCTCCGCAACATCCCGGTCGGTACCACGATCCACGCGATCGAGATCCGTCCCGGTGGCGGCGCCAAGTTCGCCCGCTCCGCCGGTGCCTCGGTGCAGCTGCTCGCGAAGGAGGGCACGATGGCCCACCTTCGTATGCCTTCCGGTGAGATCCGCCTGGTCGACCAGCGCTGCCGCGCCACGGTCGGCGAGGTCGGCAACGCCGAGCAGAGCAACATCAACTGGGGTAAGGCCGGCCGTAAGCGCTGGCTGGGCGTTCGCCCGACCGTCCGCGGTGTGGCGATGAACCCGGTTGACCACCCGCACGGTGGTGGTGAGGGCAAGACCTCCGGTGGTCGCCACCCGGTCTCCCCGTGGGGTCAGAAGGAGGGTCGTACTCGTTCGCCGAAGAAGGCTTCGAACAAGTACATCGTCCGCCGCCGCAAGACGAACAAGAAGCGCTAGGAGCGGGTTTAGATGCCGCGCAGTCTCAAGAAGGGACCCTTCGTTGACGGCCACCTCGTAAAGAAGGTGGACGCTCAGAACGAAGCCGGTACCAAGAACGTCATCAAGACCTGGTCCCGTCGCTCGATGATCATCCCGGCCATGCTCGGCCACACGATCGCGGTGCACAACGGCAAGACCCACATTCCGGTGTTTGTCACCGAGTCGATGGTCGGCCACAAGCTCGGCGAGTTCTCGCCGACGCGCACCTTCCGGGGTCACGTCAAGGACGACCGGAAGTCGAAGCGCCGCTAACGCGGGGTGGAATGACCATGACAGACACTGGAAGGACAACCATGGAAGCCAGGGCCCAGGCGCGGTACATCCGCGTTACGCCCATGAAGGCCCGCCGCGTGGTGGACCTTATCCGTGGCATGGATGCCACGGAGGCTCAGGCGGTCCTGCGTTTCGCCCCGCAGGCCGCGAGCGTGCCGGTCGGCAAGGTGCTTGACAGCGCCATTGCCAACGCCGCGCACAACTACGACCACACCGACGCCGACAGCCTCTTCATCTCCGAGGCGTACGTCGACGAGGGTCCGACCCTGAAGCGGTTCCGTCCGCGCGCCCAGGGTCGTGCCTACCGGATCCGCAAGCGGACCAGCCACATCACCGTGGTCGTCAGCAGCAAGGAAGGAACCCGGTAATGGGCCAGAAGGTTAACCCGCATGGGTTCCGGCTCGGCATCACCACGGACTTCAAGTCCCGTTGGTACGCCGACAAGCTGTACAAGGACTACGTCAAGGAAGACGTCGCCATCCGTCGGATGATGACGTCCGGCATGGAGCGCGCCGGTATCTCGAAGGTTGAGATCGAGCGCACCCGTGACCGCGTGCGGGTGGACATCCACACCGCGCGTCCCGGCATCGTCATCGGCCGCCGTGGCGCCGAGGCCGACCGCATCCGCGGTGACCTCGAGAAGCTCACGGGCAAGCAGGTCCAGCTGAACATCCTCGAGGTCAAGAACCCCGAGACCGACGCTCAGCTGGTTGCTCAGGCCGTTGCCGAGCAGCTGTCCTCCCGCGTCTCCTTCCGTCGCGCCATGCGTAAGAGCATGCAGGGCACGATGAAGGCCGGCGCCAAGGGCATCAAGATCCAGTGTGGTGGCCGTCTCGGCGGCGCCGAGATGTCCCGCTCGGAGTTCTACCGCGAGGGCCGTGTGCCCCTGCACACGCTCCGCGCGAACGTCGACTACGGCTTCTTCGAGGCCAAGACGACCTTCGGCCGTATCGGTGTGAAGGTCTGGATCTACAAGGGCGACGTCAAGAACATCGCCGAGGTCCGCGCCGAGAACGCCGCTGCCCGCGCCGGCAACCGCCCGGCCCGTGGTGGCGGCAACGACCGCCCGGCCGGCCGTGGTGGCCGTGGTGGCGAGCGTGGCGGCCGCGGCCGCAAGCCGCAGCAGGCTCCCGCTGCCGAGGCCCCCAAGGCCGAGGCTCCGGCGGCTGCCGCTCCGGCTGAGAGCACCGGAACGGAGGCCTGACCGACATGCTGATCCCCCGTAGGGTCAAGCACCGCAAGCAGCACCACCCCAAGCGCCGTGGTCAGGCCAAGGGCGGTACGCAGGTTTCGTTCGGCGAGTACGGCATTCAGGCCCTCACGCCGGCGTACGTGACGAACCGTCAGATCGAGGCCGCGCGTATCGCGATGACCCGCCACATCAAGCGTGGCGGCAAGGTCTGGATCAACATCTACCCGGACCGCCCGCTCACGAAGAAGCCTGCCGAGACCCGCATGGGTTCCGGTAAGGGTTCGCCGGAGTGGTGGATCGCGAACGTGCACCCGGGCCGGGTCATGTTCGAACTGTCCTACCCCAACGAGAAGATCGCCCGTGAGGCCCTCACTCGCGCAGCCCACAAGCTGCCGATGAAGTGCCGGATCGTCAAGCGCGAGGCAGGTGAAGCGTGATGTCGGCCGGTACCAAGGCGTCCGAGCTGCGCGAACTGGGTGACGAGGAGCTTCTCGCGAAGCTTCGCGAAGCCAAGGAAGAGCTGTTCAACCTCCGCTTCCAGGCGGCGACCGGTCAGCTCGAGAACCACGGTCGGCTCAAGGCCGTCCGCAAGGACATCGCGCGGATCTACACCCTGATGCGTGAGCGCGAGCTGGGCATCGAAACGGTGGAGAGCGCCTGATGAGCGAGAGCAACGTGACTGAAACGACCGAGGCGCGCGGATTCCGCAAGACCCGTGAGGGTCTCGTCGTCAGCGACAAGATGGACAAGACCGTCGTCGTCGCCGTCGAGGACCGCGTCAAGCACGCCCTGTACGGCAAGGTCATCCGCCGTACGAGCAAGCTGAAGGCCCACGACGAGCAGAACGCCGCGGGTATCGGCGACCGCGTCCTCCTCATGGAGACGCGTCCGCTGTCCGCGACGAAGCGCTGGCGCATCGTGGAGATCCTCGAGAAGGCGAAGTAATCAAACGGGGGGCCCGCTCCCCCCGTTGCCCCCCGCCGGGGGCCTGCCGCACCGTCAGGTGCCCGGCCCCCGGCGGAGGTTTTCTCCCTCAACAGGCCAAGTAATTCCTGCGGGGCTTACCCGCAGGACGGTTCCGCCAGGCTCGCGGGGCGACCCGAAAGGGATCCCCGCGGGAACCGGCAGACAATCAGGAGATAGACGTGATCCAGCAGGAGTCGCGACTGCGTGTCGCCGACAACACGGGGGCGAAGGAAATCCTTTGCATCCGTGTGCTCGGTGGCTCCGGTCGCCGCTACGCGGGCATCGGTGACGTCATCGTCGCCACCGTCAAGGACGCGATCCCCGGCGGCAACGTGAAGAAGGGTGACGTCGTCAAGGCCGTCATCGTTCGCACCGTCAAGGAGCGCCGCCGTCCGGACGGCTCGTACATCCGCTTCGACGAGAACGCCGCCGTCATTCTGAAGAACGACGGCGACCCTCGCGGCACCCGTATCTTCGGCCCCGTCGGCCGTGAGCTGCGCGAGAAGAAGTTCATGAAGATCATCTCGCTCGCGCCGGAGGTGCTGTAAGCATGAAGATCAAGAAGGGTGACACGGTTCAGGTCATCACCGGCAAGGACAAGGGCAAGCAGGGCAAGGTCATTGCCGCTTACCCGCGCGACGAGCGCGTCCTGGTCGAGGGTGTCAACCGGGTCAAGAAGCACACCAAGGCCGGCCCGACCGCCAGCGGTTCCCAGGCCGGCGGCATCGTCACGACCGAGGCCCCGATTCACGTGAGCAACGTTCAGCTCGTCGTGGAGAAGGACGGCAACAAGGTCGTCACGCGTGTCGGTTACCGCTTCGACGATGAGGGCAACAAGGTTCGCGTTGCCAAGCGGACGGGTGAGGACATCTGATGGCTACCACCACGACTCCGCGTCTCAAGACGAAGTACCGCGAGGAGATCGCGGGCAAGCTGCTTGAGGAGTTCTCCTACGAGAACGTCATGCAGGTTCCCGGCCTCGTCAAGATTGTGGTCAACATGGGTGTCGGCGACGCCGCCCGTGACTCGAAGCTCATGGACGGTGCCGTCCGTGACCTGACCACGATCACCGGTCAGAAGCCGGCCGTCACCAAGGCCCGCAAGTCCATCGCGCAGTTCAAGCTGCGTGAGGGTCAGCCGATCGGTGCCCACGTCACGCTCCGTGGCGACCGCATGTGGGAGTTCCTGGACCGCACCCTGTCGCTCGCGCTGCCGCGCATCCGCGACTTCCGTGGTCTGTCCCCCAAGCAGTTCGACGGCCGTGGCAACTACACCTTCGGTCTCACGGAGCAGGTCATGTTCCACGAGATCGACCAGGACAAGATCGACCGTACCCGGGGCATGGACATCACCGTGGTGACCACGGCGACCAACGACGCTGAGGGCCGTGCCCTTCTCCGTCACCTCGGCTTCCCCTTCAAGGAGGCGTAAGCGAGATGGCGAAGAAGGCTCTGATTGCCAAGGCTGCTCGTAAGCCCAAGTTCGGCGTACGTGGCTACACGCGCTGCCAGCGCTGCGGTCGTCCGCACTCCGTGTACCGCAAGTTCGGCCTGTGCCGCGTCTGCCTTCGTGAGATGGCTCACCGTGGCGAGCTGCCGGGCGTGACCAAGAGCTCCTGGTAGTCCCCCCAACAAGGGATTCCAGGGCTCTCGGTAAGTAAAGGGTTCGGTCAGGTGCCCTGCCCTCCATGGCTTAGGCTAGGAGGGTTGGGCGCCTGACGCCCGTACGACTTACTACGCCGTAGGTCCCCGCACCGCACCCGTCCCGCCACTGAGTGGGGAGAGGGATGGCGCATACAGGAAACCCCGGCGAGAGAGGCCGAAGGCCAATTCATGACCATGACTGATCCCATCGCAGACATGCTTACTCGTCTGCGTAACGCGAACTCGGCGTACCACGACGATGTCGCGATGCCGCACAGCAAGATCAAGTCGCACATCGCAGAGATCCTCCAGCAGGAGGGCTTCATCACCGGCTGGAAGGTCGAGGACGCCGAGGTCGGCAAGAAGCTCGTCCTCGAGCTGAAGTTCGGCCCGAACCGTGAGCGCTCCATCGCGGGCATCAAGCGGATTTCGAAGCCGGGTCTGCGTGTGTACGCGAAGTCCACCTCCCTGCCCAAGGTGCTCGGTGGCCTCGGCGTGGCGATCATCTCCACGTCGCACGGTCTCCTCACCGACAAGCAGGCCGGCAAGAAGGGCGTAGGCGGAGAAGTTCTCGCCTACGTCTGGTAACGGAAGGGAACGGAGGAAACAGCTATGTCGCGTATTGGCAAGCTCCCCATCACGGTTCCCGCCGGCGTGGACGTCACCATCGACGGCCGTACGGTCCAGGTGAAGGGCCCCAAGGGCACCCTCTCCCACACCGTCGCGGCGCCGATCGAGGTCGCCAAGGGTGAGGACGGCATTCTCAATGTCACCCGCCCGAACGACGAGCGTCAGAACAAGGCCCTGCACGGCCTGTCCCGCACGCTGGTGGCGAACATGATCACCGGCGTGACCACGGGTTACGTGAAGAAGCTCGAAATCAGCGGTGTCGGTTACCGCGTCCTGGCGAAGGGCTCCAACCTGGAGTTCTCGCTCGGCTACAGCCACTCGATCACCGTCGAGGCCCCCGAAGGCATCACCTTCAAGGTCGAGAACCCGACGCGGTTCTCGGTCGAGGGCATCGACAAGCAGAAGGTCGGAGAGGTTGCGGCCAACATCCGCAAGCTGCGCAAGCCCGACCCGTACAAGGCCAAGGGCGTCAAGTACGAAGGCGAAGTCATCCGCCGCAAGGTCGGAAAGGCGGGTAAGTAAGCCATGGCATACGGTGTCAAGATTGCTAAGGGCGACGCTTACAAGCGTGCTGCCATCAAGCGTCGTCACATCCGCATCCGGAAGCACATCTCCGGTACGGCTGAGCGGCCGCGCCTGGTCGTGACGCGCTCCAACCGCCACATCGTGGCCCAGGTCATCGACGACGTTAAGGGTCACACCCTCGCGTCGGCGTCGACCCTGGACACCACGGTCCGTGGTGGCGAGGGCGACAAGTCCGCGCAGGCCAAGTCGGTCGGCGCCCTTGTCGCCGAGCGCGCCAAGGCCGCCGGTGTCGAGGCTGTCGTATTCGACCGTGGTGGTAACCAGTACGCCGGGCGCATTGCCGCTCTGGCGGACGCCGCCCGCGAAGCCGGACTCAAGTTCTGAGTCGGTTCCGTAGCTAGCGGAAACAGAGAGAGGTAATTCCAATGGCTGGACCCCAGCGCCGCGGAAGCGGTGCCGGTGGCGGCGAGCGGCGGGACCGGAAGGGCCGTGACGGCGGCGCTGCTGCCGAGAAGACCGCGTACGTTGAGCGCGTTGTCGCGATCAACCGCGTCGCCAAGGTTGTGAAGGGTGGTCGTCGCTTCAGCTTCACCGCGCTGGTCGTGGTGGGCGATGGTGACGGCACCGTCGGTGTGGGCTACGGCAAGGCCAAGGAGGTGCCGGCCGCCATCGCCAAGGGTGTTGAGGAGGCCAAGAAGCACTTCTTCAAGGTCCCCCGTATCCAGGGCACCATCCCGCACCCGATCACGGGCGAGAAGGCTGCGGGCGTCGTCCTGCTCAAGCCTGCTTCCCCCGGTACCGGCGTTATCGCCGGTGGCCCGGTGCGTGCGGTGCTCGAGTGCGCCGGCGTTCACGACATCCTGTCGAAGTCGCTCGGCTCGTCCAACGCGATCAACATCGTGCACGCGACCGTGGCGGCCCTCAAGGGCCTGCAGCGTCCCGAGGAGATCGCGGCCCGCCGTGGTCTGCCCCTCGAGGACGTCGCCCCCGCGGCTCTGCTTCGTGCGCGTGCGGGAGCGGGTGCGTAATCATGGCTCAGCTCAGGATCACGCAGACGAAGTCGTACATCGGCAGCAAGCAGAACCACCGCGACACCCTGCGTTCGCTCGGGCTCAAGCGCCTGAACGACGTGGTCGTCAAGGAGGACCGCCCCGAGTTCCGCGGAATGGTGCACACCGTCCGCCACCTCGTGACGGTTGAGGAGGTCGACTGATCATGGCGGAGAACAACCCGCTCAAGATCCACAACCTCCGTCCCGCCCCGGGCGCCAAGACCGCCAAGACCCGTGTGGGTCGTGGTGAGGCGTCGAAGGGTAAGACGGCCGGTCGTGGTACCAAGGGCACGAAGGCCCGCTACCAGGTTCCGGAGCGCTTCGAGGGCGGGCAGATGCCCCTCCACATGCGCCTCCCGAAGCTGAAGGGCTTCAAGAACCCGTTCAAGACCGAGTTCCAGGTCGTGAACCTCGACAAGCTGGGCGCGCTGTACCCGGAGGGTGGCGAGGTCACCGTCGAGGGTCTCGTCGCCAAGGGTGCCGTTCGCAAGAACAGCCTCGTCAAGGTCCTCGGCCAGGGCGAGATCTCCGTCGCGCTGCAGGTTTCGGTTGACGCCGTTTCCGGCTCCGCCAAGGAGAAGATCACCGCCGCCGGCGGTACCGTCACCGAGCTCGTCTGACCTTTTCAGGCGTCTCGATGACATGAGCGATCCCGACCGGGGGTGCCCCTATAAAAGGGGTATCCCCGGTTGGTCGTTCCTAGGGGGGCAGTCTCGCCGGTAAGGTGACTTGCACTGCCGACTTTCGTCCGGCGTTCCATCGGACGGCAGTCGACCGATACCTACCTATTCGTCGAACCTCAAGACCGTCACCTCTGACGCAGTTGCGCGGGGGTCGCAGGAGGCACCGTGCTCACCGCGTTCGCCCGGGCGTTCAAGACGCCCGACCTGCGCAAGAAGCTGCTCTTCACGCTCGCCATCATCGTGGTCTACCGGGTCGGTACCCACGTACCGATCCCAGGTGTCGACTACAAGAACGTCCAGACCTGCATCGACGTGGCCAAGGGCAACCAGGGTCTGTTCGGGCTGGTCAACATGTTCAGTGGTGGCGCACTGCTGCAGATCACGATCTTCGCGCTCGGCATCATGCCGTACATCACGGCGAGCATCATCCTGCAGCTGCTGACGGTGGTGATCCCGCGCCTCGAAGCCCTCAAGAAGGAGGGTTCGGCCGGCACCGCGAAGATCACGCAGTACACCCGTTACCTGACAGTGGCGCTGGCGATCCTTCAGGGCACCGGCCTTGTCGCGACCGCCCGCAGCGGCGCCCTGTTCAGTGGCTGCCAGGTGGCCAACCAGATCGTTCCTGACCAGTCGATCTTCCAGACCGTCGTGATGGTCGTCACCATGACCGCCGGTACGGGCGTCGTCATGTGGCTGGGCGAGCTCATCACCGACCGGGGCATCGGCAACGGTATGTCGATCCTCATGTTCATCTCGATCGCCGCGACGTTCCCGTCCGCGCTGTGGGCGATCAAGACGCAGGGCACGCTGGCCGGAGGCTGGATCGAGTTCGGCACGGTCATCCTCGTGGGCCTCGTCATGGTCGGCCTGGTGGTCTTCGTCGAGCAGGCCCAGCGCCGCGTTCCGGTCCAGTACGCGAAGCGCATGATCGGCCGCCGGTCCTACGGCGGTACGTCCACCTACATCCCGTTGAAGGTGAATCAGGCGGGTGTGATTCCCGTCATCTTCGCGTCGTCGCTGCTCTACATCCCGGCGCTGATCGCCCAGTTCTCCAAGGACACTTCCGGCTGGAAAACCTGGGTTGAGCAGAATCTGACCAAGGGCAACCACCCGATTTACATCACCATGTACTTTTTGCTGATCGTGTTCTTCGCGTTCTTCTACGTGGCGATCTCCTTCAACCCCGAAGAAGTCGCCGACAACATGAAGAAGTATGGTGGCTTCATCCCGGGCATCCGGGCTGGCCGACCGACCGCTGAGTACCTCAGTTACGTGCTCAACAGGATCACCTGGCCGGGTTCGCTGTATCTGGGTCTGATCGCTCTCGTACCGACGGTGGCGTTGGTTGGCTTCGGGGCAAGCCAGAACTTCCCGTTCGGTGGTACCAGCATCCTGATCATCGTGGGTGTCGGTCTCGAGACGGTGAAGCAGATCGAGAGCCAGCTTCAGCAGCGCAATTACGAAGGGTTCCTCCGCTGATGCGAATCGTCCTCGTCGGGCCGCCCGGTGCCGGGAAGGGAACGCAGGCCGCGTTCCTCGCCAAGAACCTGGGGATTCCGCACATCTCCACGGGCGACCTCTTCCGCGCCAACATCAGCCAGGGCACGGAGCTGGGCAAGCAGGCCAAGGCGTACATGGACGCCGGCAACCTGGTGCCCGACGAGGTCACCATCGGGATGGCCAAGGACCGCATGGAGCAGCCGGACGCCGTGAACGGCTTCCTGCTGGACGGCTTCCCTCGTAACGTCTCGCAGGCCGAGGCGCTCGACGAGATGCTCAAGACCGAGGGCATGAAGCTGGACGCGGTGCTGGACCTGGAGGTCCCCGAGGACGAGGTGGTCAAGCGCATCGCGGGCCGCCGCATCTGCCGCAACGACTCGGCGCACGTCTTCCACGTGACGTACAAGCAGCCGAAGAGCGAAGGCGTCTGCGACGTCTGCGGCGGCGAGCTGTACCAGCGTGACGACGACTCCGAGGACACGGTGCGCAAGCGCCTGGAGGTCTACCACAGCCAGACCGAGCCGATCATCGACTACTACAAGTCCCAGGGCTTGGTGGTCACGATCTCGGCCCTCGGCAAGGTGGAAGAGGTCACGGGACGCGCCATGGGGGCTCTGCCGCGGCCCTGACCAGGGTTGCGAGGACGACGACAAGGCTGCTCCGGCTGGTCCGGAGCAGCCTTTGTCATGATCGTCAAGTAATGATTTGATGTGGACATGCCCCGCGCGGGTGAACTAGTGTTCGGATCACTGCAATCACATCGGCAACACCGGTGTTGTGCAACCTCATTGGGGAAAGAGGGATCATGATCAAGTCAAAGCTCGCTCGAGCCGCCGCAGTCGTCGGCGCGTCCGCTGCCCTGGTCGTCGGGGTGAGCGCTTCGGCGCAGGCCGACAGCGACAAGCAGATCAACCTTCCGTCGAGCCGTGGATACATGCACTTCCACGACGACGGCGACGTGTTCTCGGTCTGTGACACCAAGGCCGACGGCTACGGGGTGACCGGTGCTCTGTGGGTCCGGAACTCCGCCGGCATCGAGTCGCAGCTGTGGACTCTTGACGACGGCGGTGACTCCGGCTGCGACAAGAAGGGCGAGAACATCGGCCAGCTCTCCGTCTACAAGATGGAGGTCTGGTGGCACGGTGGCGGCGCTGCCGTCTGGTCGCCGAGCTGGTTCAACGAGTAAACCGCGGATGAGTTCGCTCTCGACCCATGACGCTTGACCTGCTCGTGGGCTGAGATCAACTGCAGAGGGGCTGCTCCGGTGTTGCGGGAGCAGCCCCTTCGTTGTCCGTGGCGCAGGGGTCGTTGTCCGTGGCGCAGAGGCCCCGTACGCGGTGAACTCCTTCGTTGTCTTTCACACCAGCCGGCCAGATTCCTGTCCCAGTCGTCTCTCCCGTGGAGGTACGAGCATGGCTCCCGACCCGCATGCCCGCGCGGCGCTCAAAACGTCCTCTCCAGAGGCGCGACCGGCCGCGGACTCCGCCGAACGGCCACAACCGCTGCTGCGCCGTCGCAAGACTCGACGTCTCGTGGTGGTCGCCGTCGTCGCGGCGGTCGCCGCCGCGGGGATCGCGGTGTCGCTCGCCCTGCGCGGCGGTGAAGCGCATGGGCGGCCCGCGAGCGCGCCCGATGTCACGGGCGTGGCGGCGCACCCGGACCAGTCGCCGCCTCGAGAGCTGATCGCGGCGGGGAGGGCCGCCGTCTCGGCGTACTACACGATGAAACTCGTGAAGCAGCCGAACGGGAACGCGATCGGCACCTACGAGTGGCGGTTGCTCAACACGACCACCGAGCGGTACGAGAAGACCGACTGGGCCTGGCTGGACGTCGCCCCCGGGACGCGGACCGCAGCGGTGCTCGAGCGCGATCTGCCCGTCGACCGGATAGGACTGCTGAACCTGGCCACGGGCAAGGTGCAGCGCTGGATCAAGGTCGACAGGAGCGTCGGCGGTGTGCAGTTCTCACCGGACGGCAAACGCCTGTTGGCGACGGCGTACGGCCTCAACCCGGACGGTCTGTTCAAGGACGCGTCCTACCGGTGGAACGGCAAGACCGTGCCGGGGCCGAAGCAGAGCCGCACCGGCTTCTATGTGATCGATGTCGCCTCCGGCAAGGCGGACTTCGTCGGGCTGCCGGCCAAGAAAGGCGAGCAGGGGATCCCCGCCGGTGGGCGTCAGGACTTCCAGTGGAGCCGTGACGGGAAGCTGGTGTGGGGACCCGGCGACGACAAGGCGGGCGTGAGCTACTACGACGTGACCGGCAAGACGATGCCTGCCCCGGATCAGGAAGCGCGTCAGTCCAACCCGGGAGCGGTCTGGTCCCCCGACGGAAACCTGGTGACCGGCGCCTTCGTGGGGGAGGGCGACAAGATCGTCTCCGAGGTACGGAACGCGAAGACCGGCAAGCGGGCCGCGGTGGTCCCCGGCCAGCAGCTTCTCGCGTGGGCCGACAACAGTCACCTCATCGCCTGGCGGTGCGATCCCGAGCGCTGTAAGCCCGGTACGGGGGAGTTCCGCAACCAGCTGCTCCTGGTCGGCCTGGACGGCAAGGTCACTCCGCTTTCCGGCTTCCGGTCGGCGAAGGCGCAGGACGAGAGCCGCTGGTTCCCGGTATTCACCCGGCGCTGACCGGGCTGCGGCCGTGACCGGCGGGACCACGTGTTGCCACATCGCCGGGGGCCGTACTGTTGTGGTGTACAAAACCGGACCGGCACCCGTAAGAAGGCAGAGCTGATGGTGCAGATCAAGACCCCCGAGCAGATCGCCAAGATGCGTGAGGCGGGGCTGGTCGTCGCCGCCATCCACGCGGCGACGCGTGAGGCAGCGGTGCCCGGGGCCACGACCATGGATCTGGACCAGGCCGCGCGCAAGGTGCTCGCCGAGCACGACGCGAAGCCGAACTTCCTCGGCTACGGCGGCTTCCCCGCGACGATCTGCACTTCGGTGAACGAGGTCGTGGTCCACGGCATCCCGTCCGACGAGGTCGTCCTCAAGGACGGCGACGTCATCTCCATCGACGCCGGAGCGATCATCGACGGCTGGCATGGCGACGCCGCGTTCACCGCGTTCGTGGGTTCCGGTCACGCCCCGGAGCTGCTGGAGCTCTCCCGGGTGACCGAGGAGTCGATGTGGGCGGGCATCGCCGCGATGAAGCAGGGCAACCGGCTCATCGACGTCTCGCGTGCGATCGAGACGTACATCCGCCGCCAGCCGAAGCCCGGCGGCGGCAAGTACGGAATCATCGAGGACTACGGCGGTCACGGCATCGGCACCGAGATGCACATGGACCCGCACCTGCTGAACTACGTCGAGAAGCGGCGCGGCAAGGGTCCGAAGCTGGTCCCCGGCTTCTGCCTGGCCATCGAGCCGATGGTGTCCCTGGGCACGCCGCGGACCGAGGTGCTGGAGGACGACTGGACCGTCATCACGACGGACGGCACGTGGTCCTCGCACTGGGAGCACTCGGTGGCGTTGACGGAGGAGGGCCCGCTGGTCCTCACCGCCCCGGACGGCGGCAAGGCCAAGCTGGCGGAACACGGCATCACGGCGGCACCGGACCCGCTGGCCTGACGGCGCCGGACCTGTTGGTCCGATGGCCCTGGACCCGCGTGGCCTGGCGGCGCCCGCCCCGTTGGTTTGATGGCCCTGGACCCGCGTGGCCTGGCGGCGCCCGCCCCGTTGGTGTGATGGCGCCGGAGCCGCGTGGCCTGACGGCGCCGGACCCGTTGGTCTGGCGGCGCTGGACCCGCGTGGTCGATGGCGCCCGACCCGTGGTCTGGCGGCGCCGGTCCCGGTGGCCCGGTGGTGGCGGACCCGGTGGCCCGGTGGTGGTGGAACCGTGGGCCTGATGTGGGCGGGCCAGGTCGGGGGTCGGTGGAGTGTGGGGGATCGCGGTGGTCGGGCGGGGGTACCGGTCGGATACGGCGGGTGGCGATGTGATCGCCGTACGTCTTCGTGGTGCCGGTCCGGGAGGTCCGTGGTGACGTGTGGACGACCCCCGTTGCTTAACGATCTCCGTAGTGGGGCATTCTTTCTCGATTCGTCTTTCCGAGAGGCCTGACGTAGACTGACTCGTCGGCTCTCGTGCACCCGCATGTCTGCATGCGCTCGTGCGAAGTCGATCAAGGTAGTCGATTCGAAGGGCGAAGCGTGGCCAAGAAGCAAGGTGCCATCGAGATCGAGGGCACTGTCGTCGAGTCTCTTCCGAACGCCATGTTCAAGGTCGAGCTCCAGAACGGCCACCAGGTCCTGGCACACATCAGCGGCAAGATGCGTATGCACTACATCCGCATCCTCCCTGACGACCGGGTCGTGGTGGAGTTGTCTCCGTACGACCTGACGCGTGGCCGCATCGTCTACCGGTACAAGTAGATCTTGCCCTTACTCCGTGTTCCCGGTTCCGGGACGCGGGGGGTGGCACTGACCCGGAGAACCTCACCAATGAAGGTCAAGCCGAGCGTCAAGAAGATCTGCGACAAGTGCAGGGTGATCCGCCGTCACGGTCGGGTCATGGTCATCTGCGAAAACCCGCGCCACAAGCAGCGCCAGGGCTGACGCACGACCGCACCTTCTGCATCCGCAGATACTTCGCGCGACGCAAGCAGTACATGTTCATACGCAGAATCCAGGACTGAGTCTCTTCAGGCCTGACACCCCCGGTCGGAGGCCGGGGACCCGGTTCGTACCGAATCTTCGTCAAGAGGAGAGGACGGCGGGCGGGATCCGGTTCTGCGGAAGACCTCCGAACGACAACTGGAGCCATTGAATGGCACGCGTTTCCGGTGTTGACATCCCTCGCGAAAAGCGTGTGGAGGTCGCCCTGACCTACGTGTTCGGCATCGGCCGGACCCTTTCCCAGCAGACGCTGGCCGAGACCGGCGTGAACCCGAACACCCGCGTTCGTGACCTCTCCGAAGAAGAGCTGGTCAAGATCCGCGAGTACGTGGACGCGAACATCAAGACCGAGGGTGACCTCCGTCGCGAGATTCAGGCCGACATCCGCCGCAAGGTCGAGATCGGCTGCTACCAGGGTCTGCGCCACCGTCGTGGCCTGCCCGTCCACGGTCAGCGCACCAGCACGAACGCTCGTACCCGCAAGGGCCCGCGTCGCGCCATCGCCGGCAAGAAGAAGCCGGGCAAGAAGTAGTCCTCAGCGGACGCTTATCAGCGGTCTTCGCTGTAGGACCGACCACCTCCCGTAGGAGTAATAGATGCCCCCCAAGGGTCGTCAGGGCGCTGCCAAGAAGGTGCGCCGCAAGGAAAAGAAGAACGTCGCTCACGGGCACGCTCACATCAAGAGCACGTTCAACAACACCATCGTCTCGATCACGGACCCCTCGGGCAACGTGATCTCCTGGGCCTCCGCCGGCCACGTCGGCTTCAAGGGCTCGCGCAAGTCCACCCCCTTCGCCGCGCAGATGGCTGCCGAGTCGGCCGCCCGTCGCGCGCAGGAGCACGGCATGCGCAAGGTTGACGTCTTCGTGAAGGGCCCGGGCTCCGGTCGCGAGACCGCGATCCGCTCCCTCCAGGCCACTGGCCTCGAGGTCGGCTCCATCCAGGACGTCACCCCCACCCCGCACAACGGCTGCCGTCCGCCCAAGCGCCGCCGCGTCTGAGGCTCGGTTGTCTTGAGGTTGCGGGCGGTACGTCTCTTCGGAGGCGTGCCGCCCGTACCCTTGCAGTAGCAGCAGGGCGTCAAATAGCGGGCGCCCATGACTGAAGGATCGCAACATGCTGATTGCTCAGCGTCCCTCGTTGACCGAAGAGGTCGTCGACGAATTCCGCTCCCGGTTCGTGATCGAGCCGCTGGAGCCGGGCTTCGGCTACACCCTCGGCAACTCCCTTCGCCGGACCCTCCTG
>NZ_KQ948454.1:296178-296714 GCF_001514115.1 Streptomyces olivochromogenes | reverse complement strand
TCCTCGATCCCGGGTGCGGCGGTCACGTCCATCCGCATCGACGGCGTGCTGCACGAGTTCACCACCGTGCCGGGCGTCAAGGAGGACGTCACCGACCTGATCCTCAACATCAAGCAGCTGGTCGTCTCCTCGGAGCACGACGAGCCGGTCGTGATGTACCTGCGCAAGCAGGGCCCGGGTCTGGTCACCGCCGCCGACATCGCGCCCCCGGCCGGTGTCGAGGTCCACAACCCCGACCTCGTCCTCGCCACGCTCAACGGCAAGGGCAAGCTGGAGATGGAGCTGACCGTCGAGCGCGGTCGCGGCTACGTCTCCGCCGTTCAGAACAAGCAGGTCGGTCAGGAGATCGGGCGCATCCCGGTCGACTCGATCTACTCGCCGGTCCTGAAGGTCACGTACAAGGTCGAGGCGACCCGTGTCGAGCAGCGCACCGACTTCGACAAGCTGATCGTCGACGTCGAGACCAAGCAGGCCATGCGTCCCCGTGACGCCATGGCGTCGGCCGGTAAGACCCTGGTCGAGCTGTTCGGTCTGGC
>NZ_KQ948454.1:0-295633 GCF_001514115.1 Streptomyces olivochromogenes | reverse complement strand
TCGCGAGCTCAACATCGACGCCGAGGGCATCGACATGGGCCCGTCCCCCACGGACGCCGCCCTTGCCGCGGACCTCGCGCTGCCGATCGAGGAGCTCGAGCTCACCGTTCGTTCGTACAACTGCCTCAAGCGTGAGGGCATCCACTCCGTGGGTGAGCTCGTCGCCCGCTCCGAGGCCGACCTCCTGGACATCCGCAACTTCGGTGCGAAGTCCATCGACGAGGTCAAGGCGAAGCTGGCCGGCATGGGCCTGGCCCTCAAGGACAGCCCGCCCGGATTCGACCCGACCGCTGCCGCGGACGCCTTTGGCGCGGACGACGACGCGGACGCCGGGTTCGTCGAGACCGAGCAGTACTAAGAACTCGGGTTCCACGGCCGGTTCCAGGCTGTGGGACGGTTCTTGGCTGGTCGCGCAGTTCCCCGCGCCCCTTGGGGCGCGGATCCTCCGGGCGCCTTGCAAGAGGCGCCCGGATCTCCGACGGGCAATCGCCCGCTCGGACACTGACCCCGGTACCTGATACGGCCGGGGCAGACACCTAGGAGAAACACCATGCCGAAGCCCACCAAGGGTGCCCGTCTGGGCGGCAGCGCCGCGCACGAGAAGCTGCTCCTCGCGAACCTCGCGAAGTCGCTCTTCGAGCACGGCCGCATCACCACCACCGAGGCGAAGGCCCGTCGCCTGCGCCCGTACGCGGAGCGTCTGGTCACCAAGGCGAAGAAGGGTGACCTTCACAACCGCCGTCAGGTGCTCTCGGTGATCACGGACAAGAGCATCGTGCACACGCTCTTCACCGAGATCGGCCCGCGCTACGAGAACCGCCCGGGTGGCTACACCCGTATCACCAAGATCGGTAACCGCCGTGGCGACAACGCGCCCATGGCCGTCATCGAGCTGGTGGAGGCCCTGACCGTGGCCCAGCAGGCCACCGGTGAGGCCGAGGCGGCCACCAAGCGTGCCGCCAAGGACGCCGAGGTCAAGACCGAGGCTCCGGCCAAGGTCGAGGACGCCAAGGTCGAGGACGCCGCCGAGGCTCCCGCCGAGGAGTCGAAGGACGCCTGAGGCACTGCCTGGCTGTGAGCGGGTCCGTCCCTTCGGGGGCGGGCCCGCTTTCGCGTTTCCGGCACAGCTGCCGGCCTTGAGAGGATCTAGGTGTGAGTGACGAAGTACAGCCCGGGTTCGTACGGGTGCGTTTGGATCTGTCGTACGACGGGACCGGGTTCTCCGGGTGGGCCAAGCAGGCCTCGGGGCGCCGGACCGTGCAGGGGGAGATCGAGGACGCCCTCAGGACCGTCACGCGGTCCAGGGACACCACGTACGAGCTGACCGTCGCCGGGCGCACCGACGCCGGTGTGCACGCGCGCGGGCAGGTGGCGCACGTCGATCTGCCCGTCGAGCTGTGGGCCGAGCACGAGGAGAAGCTGCTCAAGCGGCTGGCCGGGCGGCTGTCCAAGGACGTGCGGGTGTGGTCCCTGAGGGAGGCCCCCAGCGGGTTCAACGCTCGCTTCTCCGCGATCTGGCGGCGCTACGCCTACCGCGTCACCGACAACCCCGGGGGAGTGGACCCCCTGCTGCGGGGACACGTCCTGTGGCACGACTGGCCGTTGGACGTCGACGCCATGAACGAGGCGGCCGAGCGGCTCATGGGCGAGCACGACTTCGCCGCGTACTGCAAGAAGCGCGAGGGCGCCACGACCATTCGTACGCTCCAGGAGCTGAGCCTGGTGCGCGGGGACGACGGGGTTATCACCGCCACGGTCCGTGCCGACGCCTTCTGCCACAACATGGTGCGCTCGCTCGTCGGCGCGCTGCTGTTCGTGGGGGACGGGCACCGCGGGCCCGACTGGCCCGGGAAGGTGCTCGCGGCCGGCGTGCGGGACTCGGCCGTCCATGTCGTACGACCGCACGGGCTGACGCTGGAGGAGGTCGGCTACCCCGCGGACGAACTGCTCGCGGCGCGCAACAAGGAGGCGCGGAACCGGCGGACGTTGCCGGGGGCCTGCTGCTGAACCGGCTGCCGGCGGAGGACCGGAGCCCCACTGCGTAGGCCGTCGGCCACGAGGACCTGCCGCGCGGAAAGCGAGGCCCCGCCCTGGGCCGCTGTCCGAGGGCGGGGCTGTTCAGCCGGGTCGCAGTCGTGCTTACTGCCTGACGGTGAAGTACTGCCAGGCGCCCCAGGTGCTGGGGTTGGTGTTGTCCTTACTGCTGTGGATGTACTCCGCGGCGATGCGGAACCTGCTGTTGACGGACTTGGTGAGAGACATCTGGTGGCGGCCTGCGCTGCTGGAGCTCAGGGCGGCGCAGGGGGTGGTGGTCTGCGTGTGCCAGGCGCCGCTGTAGTACCGCTGCACCCGGAAGACGAGGCACTGGCCGGCCTTGTTGGGTGTGACGGTGGCGTCGAGTCGCTCCTTGGCGGTGTGGTGGTACACCCAGTAGAGAGTGCTGCCGTAGTGCGTGCTCGTGTAGTAACCGGACAGTTTCTCCGAGATCCGCACAGAGGACTGCACACTTCGGGCGACGGTCTTCGGGGCGTACTGGTAGTCGCCGGCGAACACCGCGCTGAACGTGGTGTTGCGGGCGAGCTTGTAGGACCCTGTCAGATTGCCGTGGGAGTCCACCGTGCCCGACTTCACCAGGACCGATGTGCCGCCGAACGGCTGGGCGTAGATCGCCACCGTGCGCTTGTTGTAGGTCGTACCGAGGTGAGCGGTGACCTTCGCGGACTGACCATATGCGTACGTCGAGTGGTCGGTGGTGATGGTCAGGACCGTCGAGACTCGGGACACCTGGACGGTGGCGCTGCGGCTGCCCGGCTTGTGTGAGATGTCGCCGCCGTAGGCCACCTTGTAGGTGTTGGCGCCGCCGATCTGCGGGATGTCCGCGAACGTGAACGAACCGTCCGCGGCGACCTTCGCGTTGGCGAGTGCGACGCCGGACGGGTGTGCGAGGTCGGTCTTCGTCACCGTGACGACCCCACCGGTGGCGAAGGGCGAGCCGGAGAGGGTGCCGGACACGGTCAGCTTGTGCGTGCGGGTGGCCGTGGCCGGGGCCGCCAGAGTGACCGAGGTGGCCAGCTTGGACACCTGGACGAGGCTTGTCGTGCTCGCCGCCTCGTGTGTTGCGTCCCCCGCGTAGCTTGCGGCGTAGGTGTAGGTGCCCTCTGCCGACGGGGTGTCGCTGAAGGTGAAGGAGCCGTCCGCCGCCGTCGTCACATCGGGCAGTGCTGTTCCGTTCCGCGTGATGTGCGCGACCTGACCTGCGGGAAGCGCCACGGACGAGGTCAACGTGCCGGCGACGGTCAACTTCCGACCCGGCACACCCGTGCTCGGGGCGGTGAGATGGAGCGAGGTCGCCGCTTTCGGGTCCGGGGCCGGAGGCGCCGCCTCGCTGACGACCGGGCCGCTGACCGTCTGCACGTCGGAGCTGTCGCCGGTGGCACCGGAGAAGGCGAGGAGCGCGGTGGACGTCAGCGTCGGTGTCGCGTCCATCACCTGCGTCCCGTCGATCCAGACGTACAGATGGCCGGTGGCCACCTGGATGTCGACCTGGTGCGTGCCCTGGCGCAGGGAGGTGCCGAGTGTGGCCACCGACTGGTAGTTGATCGCCGACGAGTCGGCCGCACTGCGGCCGACGCCCACGAAGTTCTGTGCCTTGAGCGTGTCGTTCCAGCCGGTGGCGAGCGCGATCACCGTGCCCGGCCGCCCCGCGATGCCGAGGCTGTCACCGGTCCCGCCCAGTGCCGAGGCGGAGTTCTGGGCCGGGTCGAGCAGAGTGAGCGTCATGCCCTTCCCACCGCTGCCGGGGCCGAACTTCGTGGTGAAGGTGGCCCGCAGACCGTCGGTGCGCAACGGCTCGGTGTACACCGCCGTGCCCGCCTGATTGCTGGTGGCCGGGGTCAGCTGGACCCCGCCGCCGTCGGCCGGCACCGCCGAGCCGTTGGTCTGCCACTTCCCGTCGTCGGCCGAGGTGGTCGTGGCGGTGCCGGTACCGGTGCCCTTGATCGGCACGTACATGGCGCCCTGGCTGTTGCCGTTCGTGTCGGTCCCGGTGCCGGTGACCTCGTAGAAGGCGCTCAGATCCGCAGCCGAGCGCGGAGTGAACGTCACGTTCTGCACCGCGGTCTGTTCAGGACCGATGATCAGGCCCTCCGACAGCTGTACCGGGCTGTTGAAGTCACCTGTCGGCGCCTTGGCCTTGGTCACCGTCACCGGGATGTTGCCGGTGTTGGTGATGGTGAACGACAGCGACTTGGAGCTGCCGATCGGGACCTGGCCGAAGTCCAGTGAACTCGTGGAGAACTCCAGGTGTCCCTGCCCCGTGATGGCCGTCGCGCTGACCGGCACGCTCAGTGTGTGTGTGGCGCCGCCGCCGCTGCTGCTGACCACGAGCGCGTCGCTGTCGACCTGGTCGCCGGTCGGGGTGTAGGTGACCGAGAGCACGAACGAGCCACCGGCCGGTACGACCGTCCCCGCGTTCGGCAGCCCCGAGGCGGAGAAGGCGCCGCCGGGCGAGTCGACCGAGTCGATGGTCTCCGGTTCGGTACCGGTGTTGGTGATCTGAAGGTTCAGCGTCGAAGTGCTGCCGGTGGGCACTTCCCCGAAGTCCAGGGCGGCGGGTGCCGCCCCGAGGCCGGGCCTGGTGCCGACGCCGTGGAGGGCGAAGACCAGCTTCTGGCCGTCCGACAGGTTCGCGGTCAGCGTGCCGTTGATGCCGCCGGTGGCGGTGGGGGCGAAGGTGATCGGTACGTCCAGGGTGGCGTCCGCCGCCAGCGCCGTGGGCTGCTCGGGGGTGGGCACGGCGGACGGGTCGACCGAGAACGCGCCGGAGGCCTTGAGCCCCGTGACGCTGACGTCCTGCGTGGCCGTCAGTTTCATCTCGGCGGAGCCGCTGTCGCCCACACCGACCTGACCGAAGTCCAGCGAGGCCGCGGTCAGAGCCGTCCTGGCCGGGCTGCCGAAGCCGTAGAGCACACCGTCCCGGGTGCCGACGTACACCTTGCCGCCCTCGGCGGTCGGCGTGCTGAACTTTGTCGCGGTGCCGATCGGCGCGGACCACAACAACTGGAGCAGGCCGTGGCCGTCGGGAGTGGGGCTGTAGGCGCGCAGGGTGCCGTCGGCCCCGGAGGCGTTGCTCGCGGAGGTCATCCACACCAGGGCACTGGACTCGTCCGTGCCGTCGGACGTGACCAGGGGAGAGCCGCTGGTGTAGCCGAAGGTGTCCTGGCTCTGGCCGGTGAGGGTGAGCGTGGGCGTACCGCCGTTGCGCACGCCGTACTTGAGAGCGCGCAGCGGACCCTGGTTGCCGACGACGTAGACATAGCCGCCGTCGCCGCCCCAGAACGCGGGGTGCCCCCACATGCCCTGGTAGGGGCCGGACACGCTCACCGCGGCGTCGCCGCCCTGGGCCCCCTGGCCCATGCCGCCGAGGTTGTCGCGGTCGAGCAGGAACACCCGCCCGTCCTTGCCCTGCTGGATCAGCAGGTGCGGGTGCTCGCTGGTACCGAAGCCGTCCGGCAGCGCCATCGGGGCGCCCGAGGAGATGTCCTGGTCGTTGAGGTCCAGGGTGGAGGCGTCGCTCGGGCTGAAGAAGTCGGCCGTACCGAGGGTGTTGTCCGCGCCGACCTGAAGGCGTACGACGGACTCGGCCAGGGTTCCCTGAACGGTCTTGCCCGGCCCGGGAGCCGGGCTGATGCCGTTCCCGG
This sequence comes from Streptomyces olivochromogenes, assembly GCF_001514115.1. Taxonomy (GTDB): domain Bacteria; phylum Actinomycetota; class Actinomycetes; order Streptomycetales; family Streptomycetaceae; genus Streptomyces; species Streptomyces olivochromogenes. The sequence goes on along the minus strand of NZ_KQ948454.1, from coordinate 289,934 downwards.
TGCTGAAGAAGATCCGGCCGGACCCGTCCGAGACCAGTCCGCCACCCGACTGCCAGATGCCGGAGCCGCCGGTGCCGGCACCGGTCACCGCCGCCCACATCGAGGTGATGCTGTGCCCGGTGGTGCTCACCCCGACCACATAGCCGCGGTACGGCCACGCGTCACAGTGGCCGCCGAAGCCCGCGTAGACGACGCCGTCCATCAACAGCAGGCCGGGGCGCTGCTGTTCGTAGTAGGCGTCGAACTTGGCGCTCGGGTCGTTGACGGGGCTTCCGGCGATGGTGACCGGCCACCCCGGGCGCTCGGCTCCGGAGGCCGGGTCCACCGCGTGCATCAGCCACGTCGGGTGGCGGTGCGTGGAGGTGCCGTCGTCGACCTTGGTGGTGAAGTAGAGGGCGTTGGTGGCCGGGTCGTAGACGGGAGTCGCGGTCGCCCCCACATTGGGTGTCAGGTCCCCGCAGCCGATCGCCGAGGCCGGCCATGCCGGTCCGTAGTTCTTGCTCCACTCGATCGCGCCGGTGGCGCGATCGAGGCCGTACACGGTGTTGCTCTCGGTGACCGCGATCACCTGGTCGCCCAGCACCAGGGGCTGGGCGTATATCTGCCCGTCCAGTTTCGTGGCGAAGAGCCGGCCGAAGGCGGACGACTGGACGACTGCCGGGGAGAGCCCGGCCTCGTTCTGGTCCCAGTTGGTGCGCAAATTGTCGATGCCCTGGGTGGTCTGGTCGGCCTGGGCCGAGGATGCCACCAGGCTGATCGTCGTGCCGATCAGTGCCGCAGCGGCCACGGCCACTGTGGCGAACAGCTGTCTGCGCCGCCGGTTGCGATGGCGGCCACCGCGTGCGGGCACGGAAAACCCGGGCAAATCGGGACCTCCCCCTAGTGTTCGCGCCCGGAATGATCGCAGGTGTGGCGCAAACGTGAAGACTGAGTGGTTGTTCTTACCATCAGTTGACCTTTTTGTGCACCGTGGGGGCGTGCTTCGCTGCCGTGCGGCGCCACTGCTACCCCTGTGACCCCTGATGAAACCGTCACGTAACAAGGTTGTTGAGTCATAAAGGGGGGAGCCGGTTATGCTTTCGCAGTCCGGCTGAAAGTTCGAATTTGGGGCAGCCGGGCTCAGGGTGGGTTCACAGGTCCGTTCCAGGTCCTGGGGGGGTTCATGAATAGTGCAGTGAGTGCTGCGGCGCGCGCTGAGCGTCCTCATCGGCGCAGACGCGAGCCGGAGAGCCACGGGCTCTTGCCACAGCCGCCGGACGACGCCGAGAAGTACTCGTACGCGCGGCGTCATCTGTGGATGCTGACGTTCGGCTCGCTGGTCAGCTTCGCGTGTCTGGCGGTGAGCCAGTTCCTTTTCACGGCGTCCAGCCCGTGGTTCTGGCTGACGATGCCGTTGCTCGCGTTCGTCGTCGCGGACTACCTGATCTCGTTGTATCTGGACGGGCTGAGCAAGGACTTCGACCTCAAGGCGCACAAGCTGCTGGTGCGCCACTGGCAGCCGGCCGCGTACCCGAGTGTGGACGTCTTCCTGCCGGTGTGCGGTGAGCCCCTAGAGGTGCTGCACAACACCTGGGTGCATGTGAACCGGCTTGCGGACACCTACCGGGGCGTCGTGAACGTGTACGTCCTCGACGACGCGGCGGACACCGAGGTCGGGGCCATGGCGCACGACTTCGACTTCAGGTACGTGGTGCGGCCCAACCGGGGCTGGTTCAAGAAGGCCGGCAATCTGCACCACGCCTTCGGGATCACCGGCGGGGACCACATCCTCATCCTCGACGCCGACTTCGCGCCGCGTGCCGATCTGCTCGACGAGCTGCTGCCCTACATGGACGCCGACGAACAGGTCGGGATCGTGCAGTCGCCGCAGTTCTTCCGCATCACCGACCGGCAGAACTGGATCGAGCGCGGGGCCGGGGCCGTTCAGGAGCAGTTCTACCGGTCCGTGCAGACCTCCCGGGAGGGGAAGGACGGGTCGATCTGCGTCGGCTCGTGCGCCGTGTACCGGCGGTCCGCGCTGGAGCAGATCGGCGGCATCTCACTGATCGAGCACTCCGAGGACATGTACACGGGCTTCGACCTGCGGGCGCTGGGCTGGAAGCTGCGCTACGTACCGATCGCGCTGTCGGCGGGTGTGTGCCCGGACACGGCCGGGGCCTTCCACAACCAGCAGTACCGCTGGTGCATGGGCTCGTTGTCGCTGCTGACCAGCAAGCGGTTCTGGGAGATGGACCTCAAGTTCCAGACGCGGCTGTGCTACGTCTCCGGGTTCCTCTACTACCTGCAGACCGCCCTCGCGACCTTTCTCGCCCCGCTGATCCCGCTCGGGCTGCTCATCCTGCGGCCCGATCTGCTGCGCGCCGAGGCCTCGCTCTGGGTGCTGCCCAGCGTGGCGTACGTGACGCTGGTGCTGCCGCTGTGGCACCGGGCGCCGTACCGCCTGGAGGCCTGGTCGGTTCGCGTGATGTACGGGTGGTCGCATGTCTTCGCCGTGTGGGACGTGCTGCGCGGACGTCCGATGGGTTGGAAGCCGACCGGCTCGCAGGGCGCCAAGAAGAACGGCATGCGCCGGTACTGGACCGGAATGATCGTGTGGAGCGCCGGGACCGCGGTGCTGTGGATCGGCGTCGCCGCCTGGCGCATGCTCACGCTCTATCCGCCGGACTTCGCGCTGATGCTGTCCGCCGGCCTCTTCTATGCCATGGTCGTCGGGCGCGTGCTCGTCCAGCCCCGGGAGCGGATCGCGTGATGAGTCGTTTTCGTGCGCTGGCGGCAGTCCTGCTCGCCGGCGCACTCCTCGCCGGCTGCAGCACGTTCTCCGAGCAGGGCCGGGACGAGTACCGACGGGCCCAGGGCAAGGCGGCGGAACCCAGCCTGGGGGTCACCGAGGCGCCCGCCGAGGCGACCAAGCCCGACCTCCCTTATGACGTACGCCCGTTGCTGCAACCCTCGAAGAAGTACCTAGGTGTCGCCGCCGTCGGGGCGCCGGCCAGTATGAAGAACGTCGACGCCTTCGCGAAGGCCGCGGGCAAGAAGCCCAACCTGGTCGAGTTCTACTCGGCCTGGGGTGACCAGTACGAGACGGCCGCCGTGCGGAACGCCTGGAACTACAAGGCGCTGCCCTTCATCGCCTGGGAGCCCTACGACAAGACGCTCAAGCAGATCGCGTCCGGCTCCCAGGACGCGTACATCCGTGACTACGCGCGCTCCGTCAAGGAGCTCAATCTGCCGGTGGCGATCAGCTTCGCGCACGAGATGAACGGCTTCTGGTACGTGTGGGGGACGAAGAAGGCCACCGCTGCGCAGTTCGTCGCCGCGTACCGGCACGTCCACGACCTCTTCGACCAGGAGGGCGCCACCCAGGTCATCTGGGTGTGGAGCCCGAACGTGATCAACCCGGCGCCGAACGTGCGCCTGAAGCCGTACTGGCCGGGCGAGGAGTACGTCGACTGGGTCGGCGTCATCGGCTACTTCGCCCGCTACGGCCCCTCCACCTACCGCACCCTCTACGGGCCCACCGCCAGCCAGATCCGCGCCTTCACCAAGAAGCCCATGATCATCGCGGAGACGGCGGCCGAGGCCGGGGAGCGTAAACCCGCCGACATCACCAACCTCTTCCAGGGGCTGGCCGCGCACAACGACGTGATCGGCTTCGTCTGGTTCGACATCGACAAGGAAGCGGACTGGCGCATCACCAGCGGTCCGGCCTCCGCCCGCACCTTCCGCGAGCAGGCCGCCGACCCCCGCTTCGGATTCGACGTGACCACACCATGAGCAGCAGACAGCCGCCGCCCCAGCAGCCCACGTGGGCCGATCGGGACTACCAGCAGCAGTACCAGGAATACCAGCAGGAGTCGTACGGGCAGGACTCGTACGCCTGGCCGCCTCAGCAGCAGACATATCCGCCGTACTACGAGACGTACGACCCGTACGCGGAAGCCCCGCCGGAAACGCCGGTTCGCGCGCCCGAGCCGGAGCCCGCACCCGAGCCCGAGCCCGAGGCCGACCCCGGCTACACCCTGCCCGCCGTCCCCGAGTCCTCCTGGGCCGTGGACAACCGGCGCGGCAAGCTGCTCGGACGCGGAGTGCTGGGCTGCCTGCTTCTGGTGCAGGCCGGGCTCTCGCTGCGGTTGCGCGGGACGGCCTTCGAGGACGAGGCGCTCTACGTCGCGTCCGGCCACTACGAGCTGAACAACCTGCTGCACGGCACCAAGCTGCCGGTCGACTTCGCGGCCTACTTCTCGGGCCACCCGAAGCTGTACCCGGTGCTCGCCGCCGCCGTGGACTCGTACTTCGGACTCACCGGCGTTCGCGTCGTCAGCCTGCTGTTCATGCTGGCCGCCACCGGGCTGCTGTACGCGGTGACCCGGCGCCTGTTCAACCTGCGGGCGGCGATCGGCGCGGCCGCGCTCTTCTCCGTCCTGCAGTCGACGACGGTGCTCGGCAACTTCGCCACCTACGACGCCGCCGCGATCTTCCTGCTCGCCCTGTCGATGTACGCCGTCGTCCGCACCGACCGGATGCGCTCGGCGGCCGTCCTGCTCGCCGCGCCCCCGGCCGCCCTGGCCTTCGGGGTGAAGTACGCCTCCGGCCTGTATCTGCCGACGCTCGTGCTGCTCGCGGTGGTCACCGCGCACCGGCACCGTGGGGTGAAGGCCCTGGGCCGCGGTGTGTTCCTGGGAGCGGGCATCGGGGCGCTGCTCGCCGCCGGGTACGTCCTCTCCGGGCCGCTCGGCGGCATCAGCTCCACCACCACCAACCGGGCCAAGGGCGCCGACTCCGCCATGACGCTGCTGGAGCGCAGCGCCGAGTGGGGCGGCCTGGTCTTCGTCGCGGCGATCTTCGGCTCGGTGGCGTACACGCTGCGCGGGCGGATGGGCGAGATGCCGTGGATCGAGGGGGCGACCGCCGGGCGGGTGCGGCGCGCCGCGCTCGGCCTGGTGCTCACCGGCACCGCGCTGCTGGCACCGGCATACCAGATCCATCTGCAGACTGGGGTCTCGCTCCACAAGCACGTCGGCTTCGGCCTGCTCTTCGCCGCGCCCATGGCGGGCCTCGGCATGGCCCGGCTCGTCGGCCCGCACTTTCGACATCCGCAGCTCGGGATCTTGGTCTACGTCCTCGCGCTGGTGTTCGGCATGGTGCAGGCGCAGCGGGTGTACAGCTTCCCGGACGCCGCGCCGATGGTGTCCTATCTCCGTACGGTGGTCCACGTCGACAAGAAGGGCTCCTACCTGGCCGAGGAGCAGGAGGTGCCCGCGTACTACCTGCGGGACGTCACCGGGTGGAACCAGTGGCAGAGCACCTACTACATGGACTACCAAGGCAAGGACGGCAAGCAGCTCACCGGCCCCGACGCCTTCGAGCAGGCGGTGCGCGACGGGCGCTTCGACGTGATCGTGATGCACGGCGCGGTGACCCCGGCGACGTACGAGGCGGTCAAGAAGGGGCTCGAGGGCAATACGCACTACCGTCTGGCCGCCGTTTTCCCGTACATGACGAGCAACGGTGAGAACGCCTACCGGATCTGGGTCAAGCGATGAGCGGCACGACGACGGCCGGGTACACGCCCGTCTCCGAGGCGTCCGCCGGTTCCGGTGGGCGGCGGGCCCGGCGTGAGGCCGAGCAGCAGACGCGTGACGACGGCGGGCGACTCGCCGCCCTCCTCGCCTTCCTGCTGCCCTCCGCCGCCGCGCTGGCGCTGATCCTGCGCGGGATCGGCCACCGGGAGCTGTGGCGCGACGAGCACGCCACCTGGTGGGCGGCGTCGCTCTCCCTCCACGACCTGAGCCGGCTGATCCGCTCCAGCGACGTGGTGCTCGCGCCGTACTACGTGCTGATGCACTTCTGGGTCTCCCTCGCCGGGGACTCACCGACCGCGATGCGCATCCCGGGGGCCGTGGCCATGGCCTCCTCGGCCGGGCTGCTCGCCCTGCTCGGACGGCGGCTGTTCACCACGCAGACCGGGCTGCTCGCGGGCTTCCTGTTCGCCGTGGTGCCCACGGTGACGCGCTACGGGCAGGAGATCAGGCCGTACGCCTTCGCCGTGGCCGCCGTGCTCCTGTCGACGCTGCTGCTCGCCAGGGCGCTGGAGCGGCCGAGTTTCAAGGTGTGGGTGGGTTACACCTTCACCGTGCCGATGATCGGCTGGAGCCAGCTGGCCTCGCTCGCGGTGCTCGGCGCGCATCTCACGATGGTCCTGAAGGCCCGGCGTTCGGGGGACCGGATCGTGGGCTGGGCGTACGCGGCGGCCGGCACCCTCGGCCTGTGCTTCGTCGCTCCGATGGTCATCCAGGGGTCGCGCCAGAGCGGGCAGATCGACTGGGGCGACCCGGTCCTGAAGGATCTGGTCGACTTTCCGAAGAACCTCTTCGGGTCGTGGGCGGTGGCCGGGCCGGTGATGGCGCTCGGCGCGCTGGGTATGGTCTTCGCGGGCCGGTGGGCGCCTGCGCTGGCGGTGTGGATCGTGCTGCCGCCGCTGGCGACGTATGTCACCGCGTCCCAGCTGCACCTCTTCCTGCCGTGGTATCTGCTGTTCACGGCGCCCGCCTGGGTGCTGCTCGCGGCGGTCGCGGTCTGCCGGATCGCCGGACCGGTGGCCGGGGCGAAGGCGGGCACGGGGGCGGCGGCCCGGCGCGGGTTCGGCTGGGTGCTCGCCGTGGCGGTGGTCGCCGGGCTCGCCTGGCAGGCGCTGCCGGGCATCCGTGAGACCCGTGAGAACGCGCTCGGGGAGCCCGACTTCCACGGCGCCGCGCACCTTGTCGAGGCCGGGCAGCGCAAGGGCGACGGGATCGTGTTCAGCGGGAAGCTGTCGGAGCGCCGGGCCATGGCCTACGAGCTGCGCGACGACAAGGGCCGCCCGCGGGACGTGCTCATGTACCGCACCCCGCAGGAGCTGGGCTCCTTCGGCGCCAAGCAGTGCCCGCAGCCCGCGAAGTGCCTGGCGGACGCGGACCGGCTGTGGCTGGTGTCGACCATGCGCGAAGGACAGCCGCTCAGCGGTATGCCCAAGGCGACGGCGACCGCGGTCCGGCGCAACTTCCGCGTAGTGAAGACCCGCGAGCTGGAGGGCCTCACGCTCGTCCTGCTCGAGCGGACCGCCAAGGCGGCCACGGGCGGGACTACGGACAAGAAGGAAGACGTCGCCCACCGCAAGATCTACAGCTGAGCGCAGCACCTTTCCCTCCGGGTGCCGTGCCGGACACGGCCGCCCGCCGAGGGAGGGGGAATTTAAGACTACATAAGCGACATATGGGGAGGGAAAGGGAAATGACGAACAACCTGGGGGCGGGCACTGCCGTCACTGTGGTGATGCCGACCTACAACGAGGCGGCCAACCTGCCGCGGATGGCGGAAGCGGTGCTTCAACTGCCGCTCGACGGGCTTCACTTGAAGATCGTGGACGACTCCAGCCCGGACGGCACCGGCAGGATCGCCGACGAGCTGGCGGAGAAGTACAACACCAAGGGGCGGCGCCGGATGAGCGTGCTGCACCGCACCGAGAAGGACGGGCTCGGGCGCGCCTACGCGGCCGGGATGAGCCTCGCGCTCGACGAGGGCGCCGAGTACGTCGTCCAGATGGACGCCGACGGCAGCCACCCCGTCGAGGCCGTGCCCCGGATGCTCGGCACGGCCCTGGCCAACGGGGTGGGGCTGGTCATCGGCAGCCGGTACGTCGAGGGCGGCTCGCTGGACGAGGACTGGGGTACGCACCGCGTCCTGCTCTCCCGCTTCGCCAACCGGTACGCCCGTACCGTGCTCGGCACCCGGATCCGGGACATCACGGCCGGGTTCAACCTCTGGTCGGCCCAGGCCCTGCGCGACATCGACCTGGCCACGCTGGACAGCGCCGGTTACAGCTTCCAGGTCGAGCTGAAGTACAAGGCCGTACGGGCGGGGCACAGCGCCGTCGAGATCCCGATCCGCTTCGAGGAGCGGACCGAGGGGGTCTCGAAGATGACACTGAAGACGCAGCTGGAGTCGGCGTTGGTGCCGATCCGGCTGCGCATGAAGAAGAACTGACCCGGGTCCCAGGTTCCGGGTCCCAGGTCCTGGGTACGGCGGCGGTCGGCCGGTTACTGGTTGGCCGCCGTCGACGCCTGGGCCTCGCCGCGGCGGCGGATCTGGCGGAAGGCGAACTCGGCCAGGTCGTCGCCGGTCGTGAAGACCTTGGCGTCCTTCGTCGTCACGTCCTTGCCGTTGTTGAAGCCGGCCAGCGTGAAGTAGGCGTAACGGCCGTAGGAGTTGGTGGTCGAGCGGCAGACCGCCGTACGGCAGAAGTTGGCGACGCCCTGGCCGGACAGCGAGGTGATGATGCTCTTGCTGTCCGCCTCGGACTTCGCCTTGACCGCCTGGGCCGCGGTGTTGAAGACCGCGACGCCGACGGTCACCGAGACGCCGTCCTTGGTGTAGGTGACGCGCATCATCCGGGTGCAGTCGTTCTTGTTGAGCACCGCGGGCAGCGTGCCCTGCACGGCCGACGCGCAGTTCGTCGTCGAGGCGGTGGGGCCCTTGCGGTAGACGCGGTCACCCATCGTGAGCTGGGAACCGGGGAAGAGGATGTCCGGGCTGAGCGGCGCGGTGTCCTTCTGCACGCTGGATATGAAGTCCATCGGATCCAGCGGCGGCGGCGCCGAGGTCGGCGCGAACGTCGGTACCGGCGCCGTGCTGTCGCTCGGGATGCTCGCGGTGACGGGCAGCTTGCTGGGCGTGTTCCCGGCCTGGTTGTCCCCGTTCGAGGAGACGACGGCCACGGCGACGGCAGCGCCGACCGCGATCGTGGCGACCGCCGAGCCGACGATCACCAGCAGTCTGCGCCGCCGGTTGCGTGCCTCGGACGCGTCGGCGAGTGCCGCCCAGTCCGGAGTCTGGTTCCGACGTCCCCAATCGGGTTGCTGAGAACCAGGCTTCCAGGGATCCCACGGAGGCTCCCCCTGCCCACCCTGCCCATAACTCATGCGCGCATCTTAGACGGGGTCCGGGGGGTGGCGGTCCGCACCGGAGGGCACTTGAGCCCCTAGCGTGACCTGAGTGCGCACGGGCAAAACTGACATCTCCGGGTGCTTGGTGCGACACGCTTCGGCAGGCTTCCAGGTGCGGGCCGTCGGGTGACGCCGGGTAGTCGGACCGTTGCGGAGGAAAGGACTGCCTTACTCTGTTTACAGGGACTGCTCGCGTGGCCCTGAGTGCTCGGGTCGCGAACCCGCGTTTTGACCCGTCCGGGCAACCGCGGGTACTCTTACAGTTCGTTATGCGTATCGGCTTGGTCGTTCTCACGCGAGAGGCCCCTACGTAGGTTCCCTGGAGCAGTTACCAGTGGGCGGCATACGGGCATCGTTCCCGGCACTGTCGTCCCCAGCTGCACGATCGCTTCAGTGATGCCATGTGTCAGCACCCATCCACTGAAGAAGAAGGCTGCGAAGTGCGTACGTTCAGCCCCAAGCCCGGCGACATCACTCGCCAGTGGTATGTCATCGACGCCCAGGATGTCGTCCTGGGCCGTCTGGCCACCACTGCCGCGAACATCCTGCGGGGCAAGCACAAGCCGATCTTTGCGCCGCACGTCGATGCTGGTGACTTCGTCATCATCATCAACGCCGACAAGGTGCACCTCTCCGGCAACAAGAAGACCCAGAAGCTGGCGTACCGCCACTCCGGCTACCCGGGTGGTCTGCGCTCCGTCCGTTACGACGAGCTGCTGGCCAAGAACCCCGAGAAGGCCATCGAGAAGGCCATCAAGGGCATGATCCCCAAGAACACCCTGGGCCGTCAGGTGCTCTCGAAGCTGAAGGTCTACGCGGGCGAGAACCACCCGCACGCTGCTCAGCAGCCGGTCCCGTTCGAGATCACCCAGGTCGCGCAGTAGTTCCGGCCACCACCCCCTAAGACAGAAAAGAATCTGAGGAGAATCGTGGCCGAGACCACCGTTGAGCAGCCGGTCGAAGAGACTGAGCTCGTCGACATCGAGAACTACACCACCGAGTCCGAGGTCCCCGTCGAGGGCGAGTACACCTCGGAGTCGCTCGCGGGCCGCTTCGGCGACCCGCAGCCGGCCGCCGGCCTGGGCCGTCGCAAGAACGCCATCGCCCGCGTCCGGATCGTCCCGGGCACCGGCAAGTGGAAGATCAACGGTCGCACCCTTGAGGACTACTTCCCCAACAAGGTGCACCAGCAGGAAGTCAACGAGCCCTTCAAGGTGCTCGAGCTCGACAACCGCTACGACGTCATCGCCCGCATCTCGGGTGGCGGCGTCTCCGGTCAGGCCGGTGCGCTCCGTCTCGGTGTCGCCCGCGCGCTGAACGAGGCGGACGTCGACAACAACCGCCCGGCCCTGAAGAAGGCCGGCTTCCTCAAGCGCGACGACCGTGCGGTCGAGCGCAAGAAGGCCGGTCTCAAGAAGGCCCGTAAGGCTCCGCAGTACAGCAAGCGTTAATCGCTGGCTGCTGCGTATTCGTACGACCGTTCGCCCCGGCGGCACGCTGTGTGCCGCCGGGGCGTTCGTTTATCACAGCTCAGGGCGTATAACGGCACAAGGCGCTCAAAGGCTTGCATGATCGGATGACTTCCGAAAACTGAGCTTCATCAGGAGGACACCAGTGGGACGACTCTTCGGCACGGACGGCGTGCGCGGTGTCGCCAACGCGGATCTGACGGCCGAGCTGGCGCTCGGTCTCTCCGTGGCGGCGGCGCATGTGCTGGCCGAGGCGGGTACGTTCGAGGGCCACCGGCCGGTGGCAGTGGTCGGGCGGGACCCGCGCGCGTCCGGGGAGTTCCTGGAAGCCGCCGTGGTCGCGGGCCTGGCCAGCGCGGGAGTGGACGTCCTGCTCGTCGGTGTGCTGCCCACCCCCGCGGTGGCGTACCTCACCGGTGCGCTGGGCGCCGACCTCGGCGTGATGCTCTCGGCCAGCCACAACGCCATGCCCGACAACGGCATCAAGTTCTTCGCCCGCGGCGGCCACAAGCTGGCCGACGAGCTGGAGGACAGGATCGAGGGCGTGTACGAGGAGCACCGCACCGGTGCGCCCTGGGACCGGCCCACCGGCGCCGGCGTCGGGCGCGTGCGCGGGTACGACGAGGGGCTCGACCAGTACGTCGCCCACCTCCTCGGCGTGCTCCCGAACCGCCTCGACGGCCTGAAGGTCGTCCTCGACGAGGCGCACGGCGCCGCCGCCCGAGTGTCTCCCGAGGCCTTCACGCAGGCCGGTGCCGAGATCATCACGATCGGCGCCTCGCCCGACGGCCTGAACATCAACGACGGCTGCGGCTCCACCCACCTCGACCTCCTGAAGGCCGCCGTCGTCGAGCACGGGGCCGACCTCGGCATCGCGCACGACGGCGACGCCGACCGCTGCCTCGCCGTGGACCACACGGGTGCCGAGGTGGACGGCGACCAGATCCTGGCCGTCATCGCGCTGGCGATGCGGGAGCGTTCCGCACTGCGCTCCGACACAGTTGTCGCGACGGTCATGTCCAACCTGGGCTTCAAGCTCGCCATGGAGCGCGAGGGTGTCTCCCTCATCCAGACCGCGGTCGGTGACCGCTACGTCCTGGAGGAGATGAAGGAGCACAACTACGCGCTCGGCGGCGAGCAGTCCGGGCACGTGATCATCCTCGACCACGCCACCACCGGCGACGGCACGCTGACCGGCCTGCTGCTGGCGGCCCGGATCGCCCAGACCGGCCGTACGCTCCAGGACCTCGCGTCCGTCATGGAGCGGCTGCCGCAGGTCCTCATCAACGTCCCCGACGTCGACCGCTCGCGGGTGAACAGCTCCGCCGAACTGGCGGCCGCGGTCACCGAGGCCGAGCGGGAACTCGGCTCCACCGGCCGGGTGCTGCTGCGCCCTTCCGGCACCGAGCCGCTCGTCCGGGTCATGGTCGAGGCCGCCGACATCGACCACGCGCGGTCGGTGGCGGGGCGGCTCGCGGACGCGGTGAAGTCGGCGCTGGGCTAGAACCGGTCTGTTCTGGCGGTACGCTCACGCTGCTGGGCCCAGAGCCACTTCTGGACGACCAGCGTGAACGTACCGGCCAGCACGATGCCCAGCAGGTTGAGCAGCAGCTGCTCGCTGGAGCCCCAGGCCTGCCGGTACTCGCCGTAGGCGAAGGCCACGGCAGCGTTCGCCGCCGCCGGCACCGTGGTCACCGAGATGGCGACACCGACCAGCGCGCCCGACTTCGCCGAGGTCAGCGAGAGGGTGCCGGCCACGCCGGCCAGGACCGCGACGACGAACGAGAACGCGTCGGGACGGTAGATGAAGTTGGTGTTGGGCCGCTCGGCGTCCAGCTTGACCGCGCTGAACAGGCCCACCGCGTCCATGAAGTACGTGAAGCCGACCGTCACCACCAACGCCACCGCGAAGCCCACGAGCAGCGCGTTCAGGGAGCGCCACGCCAGCCGAGGGTCGCGTTGGACCAGCGCTGTGCAGATGCCGGCCAGCGGCCCGAACTCCGGGCCCACCGCCATCGCGCCCACGATCAGGATCGCGTTGTCGAGGACCACACCGCAGGCCGCGATCATCGTGGCGAGCGTGAGGAAGGCGACGTAGGTCACCGAGAGCGTCGACTCCTCGTGCGTCGCGTCGGCCAGGTGCTCCCACAGCACCGCGTCCGCACTCTCGCCCGGCGCCTCGTCCTCCGCCTTGTCGGCGCGCTTCGACAGCGACAGATCGATGTTCTCGACGGCGATCGACCCGGTCCGGTCGAGCTCCATCTCCCGCAGCCCGCCGATCAGTTCGTCGCCCGCTTCACGCGCGACGTCACACGTCACCACGTCCCCTGCCGGGTTGCGGGCGGCGCCCGTGAGCACGACGAGATGGGTCGTGCCCACGGTCCTCTCGATCAGCCGTACGACGTCGTCGGTGCGGTCGGCCGGGCTGATCAGACGTAGATGCAGCATGCGGCGCAGGGTATACGCACGGGATGACGGCGTTACGGCGTGCGACGACAGCAGGCGACGGGGCCTCGCGACTACAGCTTGCGCAGGCTCAGGCGCTGCACCTTGTGGTCCGGGCCCTTGCGCACGACGAGGGTGGCGCGGCCCCGGGTGGGAGCCACGTTCTCCAGCAGGTTGGGCTTGTTGATGGTGCGCCAGGTCGTGCGGGCGTAGTCGAGCGCCTCCTCCTCGGAGACCTGGGTGTACCTGCGGAAGTAGGAGTCGGGCTTCTGGAAGGCGGTCTGACGGAGCTTCTTGAACCGGTTGAGATACCAGCTCTCGATGTCCTCGGCGCGGGCGTCGACGTACACGCTGAAGTCGAAGTAGTCCGCGAGGCCGACGCGGGTGCGGCCGTCCGTGCCGGGGAGGGCGGGCTGCAGGACGTTCAGGCCCTCGACGATGAGGATGTCCGGACGGCGGACGGTGAGCCGCTGGTCGGGGACGATGTCGTAGATCAGGTGGGAGTAGACGGGGGCCGTGACCTCGTCCTTCCCCGCCTTGATGTCGGCGACGAACCGGGTGAGGGCCCGACGGTCGTACGACTCGGGGAAACCTTTCCTCGACATCAGACCGCGTGCCTCCAGCTCCTTGGTGGGGAGCAGGAAACCGTCCGTGGTCACCAGTTCGACGCGTGGGTGTTCGGGCCAGCGGGAGAGCAGGGCCTGCAGCAGGCGCGCGACGGTGGACTTGCCGACGGCGACCGACCCGGCCACCCCTATGACGAACGGGGTGCCGGACTGGGAGCCCTTCTCACCGAGGAACGTGTTCAGCGCCCCTCTGAGCCCGTCGGTGGCGCCGACGTACAGATTGAGCAGTCTGGACAGCGGCAGATAGATGTCCCGCACCTCGTCGAGGTCGATGACATCGCCCAGACCGCGCAGCTTCTCGACCTCCTCGGCGGTCAGTGGCAGCGGCGTCTTTTCGCGCAGCACGCTCCACTCGGCTCGGGTGAGGTCGACGTAGGGAGTCGCCTCCGGCCTGTGCCGGTGGGCGCTCCGGGGCATCGGGGAGACCGGAGAGATCACAGTCCATTGTTACGGGAGTGTGGACGGGGTGGGGGGTGGGGTCGGTCACGTAGTCGGCTACGCGGGGTTACGCATGGGCGTCCAGGGGCCGGGGGACCCCCCGAAAGGTGGCTGGAATTTCCGAATTCGGGCACGCAGTGCCGGGTTCGGGAGGTTGTTGGCGCTTAGGCTGCGGCGCATGTGCGGAATCGTGGGATACGTGGGGTCGCAGTCGGCGCTTGATGTGGTGATGGCCGGGCTGAAGCGGCTGGAGTACCGGGGGTACGACTCGGCGGGTGTCGCCGTGTTGGCGGACGGGGGGCTCGCCGCCGCGAAGAAGGCCGGGAAGCTGGTCAACCTGGAGAAGGAGCTGGTCGGCCGGCCGCTGCCGACCGGGTCGACGGGGATCGGGCACACGCGCTGGGCCACGCACGGGGGGCCCACGGACGCGAACGCCCATCCGCATCTCGACAACGCCGGGCGCGTCGCCGTCGTGCACAACGGGATCATCGAGAACTTCGCGCTGCTGCGTGCCGAGTTGGCCGAGCGCGGGCACGAGCTGGCCTCCGAGACCGACACCGAGGTGGTCGCACACCTGATCGCCGAGGAGTTCTCGGCGTGCGAGGACCTGGCGGAGGCGATGCGGCTCGTGTGCCGCCGTCTGGAGGGCGCGTTCACGCTGGTCGCGGTGCATGCGGACGATCCGGACGTGGTGGTGGGGGCGCGGCGGAACTCGCCGCTCGTGGTGGGCGTTGGAGAGGGCGAGGCCTTTCTCGCCTCGGATGTCGCCGCGTTCATCGCCCACACGCGGTCGGCGATCGAGCTGGGTCAGGACCAGGTGGTGGAGCTGCGCCGGGACGGCGTGACGGTGACCGGTTTCGACGGCCGTCCGGCGGAGGTGCACTCGTACCACATCGACTGGGACGCCTCGGCCGCGGAAAAGGGGGGCTATGACTACTTCATGCTCAAGGAGATCGCCGAGCAGCCCAAGGCGGTCGCCGATACGCTCCTGGGCCGGATCGACGCGGGCGGTTCACTGACGCTCGATGAGGTGCGGATCCCGGTTCACGAGCTGCGCGAGGTCGACAAGGTCGTCATCGTGGCCTGCGGGACCGCCTTCCACGCCGGGCTGATCGCCAAGTACGCCATCGAGCACTGGACGCGGATCCCGTGCGAGGTGGAACTCGCGAGCGAGTTCCGGTACCGGGATCCGATTCTCGGTACGCGGTCGCTGGTGATCGCCATCTCCCAGTCCGGCGAGACCATGGACACGCTGATGGCGCTGCGGCACGCCCGCGAGCAGGGCTCCAAGGTGCTGGCGATCTGCAACACGAACGGTTCGACGATCCCGCGCGAGTCGGACGCGGTGCTCTACACGCACGCGGGTCCTGAGGTCGCCGTCGCGTCCACCAAGGCCTTCCTGACGCAGTTGGTCGCCTGTTATCTGGTCGCCCTGTACCTGGGCCAGGTCCGCGGGACCAAGTGGGGCGACGAGATCCAGGCCGTCATCCGGGACCTGTCCCAGATCTCCGGCGAGGTGGAACGCGTCCTGGAGACCATGGAGCCGGTACGGGAGCTCGCGCGATCGCTCGCCGACAAGAAGACCGTGCTGTTCCTGGGGCGGCACGTCGGATATCCGGTCGCCCTGGAAGGTGCCCTCAAGCTCAAGGAGCTCGCCTACATGCACGCCGAGGGTTTCGCGGCGGGTGAGCTGAAGCACGGGCCGATCGCGTTGATCGAGGACGATCTGCCGGTCGTGGTCGTCGTGCCGTCGCCGCGCGGGCGCTCGGTTCTGTACGACAAGATCGTGTCCAACATCCAGGAGATCCGGGCGAGGGGCGCGCGCACGATCGTGATCGCGGAGGAGGGGGACGAGGCGGTGGTTCCCTACGCCGACCACCTGATCCGGATTCCGGCCACGCCGACGTTGCTTCAGCCGCTGGTCGCGACGGTGCCGTTGCAGGTGTTCGCGTGTGAACTGGCGACGGCGCGGGGCAACGAGGTGGATCAGCCTCGGAACCTGGCGAAGTCGGTGACGGTGGAGTGAGCCGGCTTTAGGGCGTCGATGAAGGCGGAGAAGGCTCCGGCCGGGAAGGTGAGCGTGGCCCTGGCCGGGGTCTTGGAGTCGCGGATGGCTATGTGGGTGGGCGAGTTCGAGATTTCCACGCACTCGTTGCCGTCGGCCTCGCTCGAGTAGGACGACTTCCGCCAGTTGTCCGTGGGGTGCCTCACAGCTCTTTCGTCAGCTTGTGGATGAACTCGCGCGACCGTTCGGGTTCGAGTGAAGCGGCCTCTACTCTACGGAAGCTCGTTCGGTAAGTGTTGAGCTGAGCCTTCGAGGCGGCGCGGTCGCTGACCCTGATCCCAAGTGCCGCCTCATGGAGTGCGGGCCTGCGCCGATCTGTGGGGCTGGCAGCCGCTGGCCAGGAACGGGCAGCGCGGCAAGTACGTGTGGTGCGAGCTGGCGGCCGCCTAGGATCACCCGCACCGTACGGATATGCGAATGCAGGGTGGGGAACATGGGCGTTCTGGTGCTGGCCGGTCTCCTGGTGCTTGTCATCGGTGGGTGCGTGTGTGTGGTGTGGGCGTCGCGGGGCGGGCCCCGCTGGGTCCGGGGCGTGGCGGCGGTGACGCTCGTCGTGGGGGAGCTGGTGCGCGCCGCCGCGAAGAGCAACGGGCGACGGAGTGTGAATCAGTCCAGCAGTGACGGCGACTAGGGCCTGACCCGTCGGACAGGCGCTGACGTCGGCAAGAAGGCTCGTCCAGATGGTGGCGTTAGGCCGTTTGTCCCGCTGTGGGGGTTCCCGCTGCGACCCGTGGGCCGGTGCCCTCTTATTCTCGGACACGACCTTTCGAATACAAGAGGAGCAGTGCCATGGGACAGAACGTCTTCTTCGAGGTGTCCGCCGACGGTGAGCCGCTCGGCCGGATCGAGTTCAAGCTGTACGACGACGTGGTCCCGGAGACGGCCCGCAACTTCCGTGAGCTGGCCACCGGTCAGAACGGTTTCGGCTACAAGGGCTCGCCGTTCCACCGTGTCATCCCGGACTTCATGCTGCAGGGCGGTGACTTCACCAACGAGGACGGCACCGGCGGCAAGAGCATCTACGGTGCGAAGTTCCCGGACGAGAACTTCAAGCTCAAGCACACCAAGCCGGGTCTGCTGAGCATGGCCAACGCCGGCCGGAACACCAACGGCTCGCAGTTCTTCATCACCACGATCGTCACCGACTGGCTCGACGGCAAGCACGTCGTCTTCGGTGAGGTCGTCGAGGGCATGGACGTCGTCAAGGCCGTCGAGAAGCTCGGCAGCCGTTCCGGCACCACGTCCAAGAAGATCGTCATCGCGGACTCCGGCACCGTCTGAGAGATCCGGGCCGGGACTCGTCCGGCCGTACAGCGCAGAGATCGAGCGGGAACGGCTGCGGCCGTTCCCGCTCGATCGGTATCGGGCACCCCTCGCCTCTCCCCGGCGTGACGCGGACCACACCACAGGAATTTCGGCTCGCCCTGTAAGAAGTGGGCGCTCACGCGCATTGCTTGGTGAGAGAGCCGATATGAGGGGATGGCGTGTGACACATGCCCAACGCTTCAGGGATGTCTACGAGGAGTGCTATCCGCGCGTCCTCGCCTATGCCACGAGTCTGGTGGGTCGACAGGTAGGCGAGGACATCACGAGCGAGACGTTCACCGTCGCCTGGCGGCGCGTGCGGGACATTCCGCAACCCGCACTGCCCTGGCTCCTGGGAGTGGCCCGCAACCTGGTGCGCGAACTGCGCCGCCGGGACAGCCACCAGTACGCCCTGGCCGCCGAGGAGGCGCAGCGCATCAGCAGCGGTGCCCGGAGCGACGTCGGTGACGTCGCGGCGGACGTGACCGACCGGGAAGCCGCGTTGCAGGCCCTGGCGAGTCTGTCCGACGCCGACCGGGAGCTGCTGACTCTGATCGCCTGGCACGGGCTGAGCCCCAAGCAGGCGGCACGGGTCCTGGGCTGCACCATCGCGACGCTGACCGTCCGGCTGCACCGGGCCCGCCGCCGTCTGGAGAAGGCCCTGGAGGCGGTGTCCCCGGCGGAGACGGCGTCCGTAGCAGCCACACAAACGCCGCCTTCACGGGTGCCGCCGGCTCGGGCCCCGCACCACAGCGCTGATCGCAAAGGAGCACTCACATGAAGAACACCCGTGTACGGTCCGGGCGACCCGACGTCCTGAGGGTGCTCGCGGACGCCCGGCCCGACGAACTCGACCCGGCCCGGTTGGCCGACTCCCCGCGGCAGCACGACGACCTGGCACGCATCCTGGCCGGAGCGACGGACAGTCGCACGGCACGCTCCGAGGAACCGCGGCGCCTCTGGGCGGGGATCCGGCCGCTCGGGACCGTCGTGGCCGTCGCGGCCGTCGCGGCGTCCGTGGTGGTCGTGAGCACGCTCGACGGGCAGGACCCTTCAGGGGTGCGTGCGAGCGCCCACCCGCAGTCCTCGTCCGCCACGGCGGGGTCGGCCTCGGCGGCGTCGGAGGGCCGTGCCGACGTCCAGGTCGACGGCCGCCTCGAACTGCTCAGCGTGGCGAAGAAGGCGGAGACACCGGCCGCCGAGGGAACGTACTGGCAGACCACCACCCGCTCGCAGGACGTGAACGTCGTCGATGCGAAGGGACAGCTCTTCGCCGTGCGCACCACGTCGACCGGACAGTGGTCGGTGGGTGTGCGCCCGGGAACCCAGAGCCTGATGGTCTCCGGTCTGGACGACGTGACCGCGCCCCGCACCGAGGCGGACAAGGCACGCTGGCGGGCCGCGGGCTCGCCGGCCACCGTGCAGGCCGAGGCCTCGACAACGGCCGGACAGGGCACGCTGGGGTACAGGATCGGAACCGGGCGGCCGATGGTCATGCGGACGGACGCCGACGACAAGATCTACGCCCTCGGCCCGCGGAACGTCTCGTACCAGGACCTGCGCGAACTCCCCTCCAACAGTGGAGAGTTGCGCCGTCAGCTGGAGAAGCTGTACGCGGAGGACAGCAGCGGTGCCGAGACCGGCGCCGGCCGCACGGCCTATGTGCTGCGCCAGGCGGCCGACCTCATCACGATGCCGGTGAAGCCCGCCGTACGGGCGGCCGCGTATCGGGTGATCGCGAACCTGCCCGGCGTCCGGGGGCTCGGGCGTGTCACCGATCCACTGGGGCGTGAGGGCGTCGGTGTCGCGTTCCCCGGCACGGCGCGGACCCCGCTGGGGAGCGTGCAGCAGCAGCTGGTCGTGGACCCGGCCACCGGCGCGATGCTCTGCGAGCAGGTCGTGCTGGTCGAACCGTCGGCCAGGGCCCGGGAGGCGGGTCTCGACGCGGGTACGACGGTGGACTATGAGGCGACGACGCGGATGAGCTGGGGCGAGCACCAGATCACCGTGCCGAAGAACGCCAAGCACTGAGCTCGCGCGAGCAACGCCGAGAGGTCGGCACGTCGGCGGCCGTCCGGCCCATAGGGTGCTGGGCATGAGCATCATCGGGGTCGGTATCGACGTGGCCGAGATCGACCGGTTCCTGGCGGCGCTGGAGCGTACGCCGGGGCTGGCCCATCGGCTCTTCCTGGATCAGGAGTTGCACCTGCCGAACGGGGAGCGCCGCGGCATCGCCTCCCTGGCCGCGCGCTTCGCCGCGAAGGAGGCGGTCGCCAAGGCGCTGGGCGCTCCGGCGGGCATGCACTGGACGGACGCGGAGGTCTACGTCGAGGACAGCGGCCGGCCGCGGCTGCGGGTGACGGGGACGGTGGCGGCGCGCGCGGCCGAACTGGGCGTCCGTTCGTGGCATGTGTCGCTGAGCCACGACGCGGGGGTGGCCTCGGCCGTGGTGGTGGCGGAGGGGTAGGGGAGCGCGGTTGCACGGCGGCCGGGGCGGCGCGGTGAGCCCGCGTACGGGAGACTCGACCCATGCGTACTGCGTACAGCGTGGAGACGGTCAGGGCGGCAGAGCGTGAGCTGATGGCGCGGCTTGCGGAGGGTGCGCTGATGCAGCGCGCCGCGGCCGGACTCGCCGCTGCCTGCGCGGACTTGCTGGGACGGGTGTACGGCAGCCGGGTCGTGCTGCTCGTGGGCAGCGGGGACAACGGGGGCGACGCCCTGTACGCCGGGGCCCGGCTGGCGCGGCGTGGGGCGGGGGTCACCGCCGTGCTGCTCGCGCCCGAACGGACGCACGGCGCGGGCCTGGCCGCGCTGCGGGGGGCCGGGGGCACGGTGGCCGGGTCCGGCGCCGCCGAGGAGTTGATCCTGCGGGCCGACCTCGTCGTGGACGGGATCGTCGGCATCGGGGGCAAGGGCGGGCTGCGGCCCGAGGCGGTGCCGCTGGCCGGGTACGCGGCGGACTCCCGGGCCGCCGTGGTCGCCGTGGACCTGCCGAGCGGGATCGAGGCCGACACCGGAGAGGTCCTGGGCACCGCCGTCCGCGCCGATCTGACGGTGACCTTCGGAACGCACAAGCCCGGGCTGCTCATCGACCCGGGGCGCGAGTACGCCGGTTCGGTACGCCTCGTCGACATCGGGCTCGAACTGCCCGAGGAGGCCGAACTGGAGGCCCTTCAGCACGCGGACGTGGCGGTGCGGCTGCCGGTGCCCGGGGCCGAGAGCGACAAGTACCGGCGCGGGGTCGTCGGGATCGCGGCCGGGTCCGCGCGGTATCCCGGGGCCGCCGTGCTCGCCGTGTCCGGGGCGTTGCGGGGCGGCGCGGGGGCGGTGCGGTACGTCGGGCCCGCGGCGGATGCCGTGATCTCCCGTTTTCCCGAGACGCTTGTGTCGGACCAGGGGCCCGCACGGGCCGGGCGGGTCCAGGCGTGGGTGGTGGGGCCCGGGGTCGGGGACGACGCGTCGGCGGTGGCGCAGGTGCTCGAGGCGGATGTGTCGGTGCTGGTGGACGCGGACGGGCTGCGGCTCGCGGACCGGTCCGCCGTACGGGCCCGTACCGCGCCCACGCTGATGACTCCGCATGCCGGGGAGGCGGCGGCGTTGCTCGGGGTCTCGCGGGAGTCGGTGGAGGCGGCTCGGCTGGCGTCGGCGCGGGAGTTGGCGCTTCGGTACGGGGCGACCGTGCTGCTGAAGGGGTCGACGACTCTGGTCGCCGATCCGCAGGGCGGTGCGGTGCGGGTGAATCCGACGGGGACGGCGTGGCTGGCCACGGCCGGGAGTGGGGACGTGCTGTCGGGGCTCGCGGGGTCGTTGCTCGCGGCCGGGTTGTCGGCGTTGGACGCGGGCAGTGTGGGCGCGTATCTGCATGGGCTGGCGGGGAGGCTCGCGGCGGACGGGGCGCCCCTGGGGGCGCATGATGTCGCGGCGGCGATTCCGGAGGCCTGGCGGGACATCCGCGACGCGCTCCGCTGACCCCGCCGTTCTTCGTCTGCGGGTGGGTGGGGGCTTGTCGCGCAGTTCCCCGCGCCCCTGGGGTGGGGCTTCGCCCCAGCCCCCCCGCGCCCCTTACGGGGGCGCTGCGTTGCCCATTACGGGGGACCCCGTCCGCGCGGCGCACCCCCGCTCGCGTCGGGGTTGCGTATCGCTGGTCGCATGATGATGAGCAGACGAATGAGACGCGGGAGCGTGGGGGTGCTCCTCGCGCTGCTGGTGGTGATGCCGGTGGAGGGCGCGGCGGCGGAGGCCGGGCCCCCCGCGCCCGGGCCGGGCAGCGAGCTGGTGCCCGGCGTGCCGCCGGGGCCCCATCAGCCGTGGCACGTGGACACGCCGGACCAGATGCTGCCACCGAGGGTGTACACACCGAGCGCGCAGGAGGACGCTGCCGAGCCGAGGGACGCCCCCGCGGAGACGGACGCGCTCATCGAGTACGTCCCCCTCAGCGAGGCCGTCGCGGGCAAGTCCGTGATGTGCAGCAAGCTGACCGGGCCGTACCAGCGGCAGGTCGAGCGGTGGCTGAAGCTGAAGGTCGACGGGAAGCAGTCGGCGAGGGACTGCGCCGCCATCCGGGCGTTCCAGACGAAGGAGGGGATCAAGCCGAACAGCGGCTTCGCCGGCCCCGTCACCTGGGCCCGGATGCAGCTGCTGTCCGCGAAGAAGAACCCGAACGCGGCCGGGAAGTGTCCCGTGCGGTCGTACCGCGTCGCGTGTGTGGACCTGACCCGGCAGCTCACCTGGGTGCAGAAGGGGAAGAAGGTGCTGTGGGGACCGGTGCCGATGCGCAGCGGCCGGGCCGGGTACCGGACCAGGACCGGCTCGTTCAAGGTCTACTGGAAGCACAAGAGCCACTGGTCGACGCTGTACAACACCCCGATGCCGTACAGCCAGTTCTTCAGCGGCGGAGAGGCCTTCCACGCCATCTACGGCAGCATCTACGACCCGAACGGCTCGTACGGCTGTGTCAATCTGCGCCTGGCCGACGCCCGCTCCCTGTGGAACGTCACCAAGACGAACGACCACGTGTACGTGTGGGGCCGCAGGGCCGGCACCTGACCGTCCTCCGGGGGCCCTCGGACCCCTCTGAGACACTGGGGGCGCGATGAACGACACAGCACCCCTGCGCGCCCGCGCAGAGATCGACCTGGCCGCCCTGCGGGCCAACGTGCGGACCCTGCGTGCCCACGCGCCCTCCGCGGCCTTGATGGCCGTGGTCAAGTCCGACGCGTACGGCCACGGGGCGGTCCCGTGCGCCCGCGCGGCGCTGGAGGCCGGCGCCACCTGGCTCGGCACCGCCACCCCCGAGGAGGCCCTCGCCCTGCGCGCGGCCGGCCTGACCGACAGCCGGATCATGTGCTGGCTGTGGACGCCCGGCGGGCCGTGGCGGGAGGCCATCGAGGCCGACCTCGACGTGTCGGTGAGCGGGATGTGGGCCCTGCGGGAGGTCACCGCCGCGGCCGAGGCGGCCGGGACGGCCGCCCGGGTCCAGCTCAAGGCCGACACCGGGCTCGGGCGCGGCGGCTGCCAGCCCGCCGACTGGCCCGAACTCGTGCGCGAGGCGCTGCGCGCCGAGGAACGCGGGCTGATCGACATCACCGGTCTGTGGTCGCACTTCGCCTGCGCCGACGAACCCGGGCACCCCTCCATCCGTGCCCAACTGGACCGTTTCCGCGAGATGGTGACGTACGCCGAGGAGCGGGGCGCGCGTCCCGAGGTGCGGCACATCGCGAACTCGCCGGCCACGCTGACCCTCCCCGAGAGCCACTTCGACCTCGTACGGACGGGGATCGCGGTCTACGGCATCTCGCCCAGCCCCGAGATCGGCACCCCGGCCGACTTCGGGCTGCGCCCGGTGATGACACTGAGCGCGTCCCTCGCGCTGGTGAAGCACGTACCGGGGGGCCACGGGGTCAGTTACGGGCATCACTACGTCACCGCGGGTGCCACCACCCTCGGCCTCGTCCCCGTCGGCTACGCGGACGGCGTGCCGCGCCACGCCTCCGGCACCGGACCGGTGCTGGTGGGCGGCAAGTGGCGGACGGTGGCGGGGCGGGTCGCGATGGACCAGTTCGTGGTCGACCTGGGCGGGGACGAGCCGGTGCCCGGTTCGGAGGCGATCCTGTTCGGTCCGGGCGACCGGGGCGAGCCGACCGCCGAGGACTGGGCGCGGGCGGCGGGGACGATCGCGTACGAAATCGTCACCCGGATCGGAACCCGAGTGCCGCGCGTATACGTGAATAAGGAACAAGGCGGGTAACCCGCAAGGAGTACAGGGGGTGCCCCGCGCAGGACAACAGGGCAACAGGACATAGTTGCACCACCAGCGGTACCTCCGGCACCACCCTCAGCACGACCTACTGAAGTGAACGACACCCCGGCGAAGAGGAGCGGTACGTGAGCGAGAGCAGCGCGGAGGCCGTCACGGACGTCGCCGCGGCGGCCGTCGCCTCCGCCGCCGGGAACTGGCGCAAGGCCGGTATCGCCGGCGTCGCCATAGGCGTGGTCGCCGCGGGCGCCGCCGCCGGAGTCGCCATAGAGCGGCTGACGGTGGGCCGCGGCATGCGCAACAAGGCCCGCCTCGCGCTCGACTCGACGGGCCCGTACGGCTCGCTGCGCGGCACGCCCGGCAAGGCGTACGCCGACGACGGCACCGAGCTGTACTACGAGGTGGACGACATCGAGCAGGATGTGACGTTCACCCCACGTCGGCGGCGGCTCTTCGGGCGCAAGGCCCCGGCCCCCGTCACCGTCGTCTTCAGTCACGGGTACTGCCTCAACCAGGACTCCTGGCACTTCCAGCGGGCCGCGCTGCGCGGGGTGGTGCGCACGGTGCACTGGGACCAGCGCAGTCACGGCCGCTCCGGGCGCGGGGTCGCGCAGACGAAGGACGGCACGCCCGTCTCCATCGACCAGCTCGGCCAGGACCTGAAGGCCGTCATCGACGCGGCCGTGCCCGAGGGGCCGATCGTGCTGGTGGGGCACTCCATGGGCGGGATGACCGTCATGGCGCTGGCCGACCGGTATCCGGACCTCGTCCGCGAGCGGGTCGTCGCCGTCGCGCTCGTCGGTACGTCGTCGGGGCGGCTCGGCGAGGTCAACTTCGGGCTGCCCGTCGCGGGCGTCAACGCGGTGCGCCGGGTGCTCCCCGGTGTGCTGAAGGCGCTCGGTCAGCAGGCTGCCCTGGTGGAGCGGGGGCGACGGGCGACGGCCGACCTGTTCGCGGGGATCATCAAGCGGTACTCGTTCGCGTCCCGGGACGTCGACCCGGCCATCGTGCGCTTCGCCGAACGGATGATCGAGGGCACTCCGATCGACGTCGTCGCGGAGTTCTACCCGGCGTTCACCGAGCACGACAAGACCGAAGCCCTCGCGTACTTCGCCGAACTGCCGGTGCTGGTGCTGGCCGGGGTCGGCGACATGGTGACACCGAGTGAGCACAGCGAGGCGATCGCGGACCTGCTGCCGGACGCCGAACTGGTGCTCGTTCCGGACGCCGGGCATCTGGTTATGCTGGAGCACCCCGAGGTGGTCATAGACCGTCTCGCCGACCTTCTGATGCGCGCGGGCGCCGTCCCGGCAGGGGCTACCGTGGGTGGCTATGGAAGCACCAGCAGCAGCGCACAACCCGGCTGAGCCCGCCGCCGAGGGCGTGAACGTCCAGATCACCGTCAACTCGCCCGAGCAGATGCGGGAGTTGGGCCTTCACCTGGCCAAGCTGCTGCGCGCGGGCGATCTCGTGATGCTGAACGGGGAGCTCGGCGCGGGCAAGACGACACTGACCCGCGGGCTCGGCGAGGGGCTCGGCGTACGGGGCGCGGTCACCTCGCCGACGTTCGTCATCGCCCGTGTGCACCCCTCCCTCGGTGACGGTCCGCCGCTCGTGCACGTGGACGCGTACCGGCTGGGCGGCGGCCTCGACGAGATGGAGGACCTCGACCTCGACGTGTCGCTCACCGACTCGGTGATCGTCGTGGAGTGGGGCGAGGGCAAGGTCGAGGAGCTGACCGACGACCGGCTCGACGTCGTCATCCACCGGGCCGTCGGCGACACCACGGACGAGGTGCGGCACGTCACGCTCACCGGGCTCGGGGAGCGCTGGGCGACGATCGATCTGAGCGTGCTCGCGGCTTGATCACCCTGGGTGAGGGTTCCGGGGGACGTGAAGGTTCCGACAAGTCGTCGGCAAGATGTTGCGTTGGGCGTCCCGGCCGTGGTCACATGGACCTCAGTCGGTAGTTAGGTCTACCTAACCACGCTTGCCCCCGAATCCCCAGGAGGCGTCCATGTCGGCTTCGGAACGTGACGTGCCGGTGCAGCAGCCGTGCGGTGGGGTGTCGATGCGGGATCTTTTGGCGTCGTGTGCGGCGGCCGACGCGGTGTCCAGGCCGCCGGTCGCGCCTGCGGCGGAGGCTCCGGGGGCTTCCGCGGAGGAGCAGGTCCGCAAAGCGGCGTGAGCGCTCCGCGGACGCTCCGCAGAGGGGCGGTGGTTCGGCTGCGGGTCCGGTGGGGGCTGGTCGCGCCCCGCGGCGGAGCCGCTGATGTACACAGCCCCGCGCCCCTAAGGGCGCGCCTCCGCACAGGCCCGCTGACTGGTCAATGACCACGACTAGCGGATGACGACTAGCGGATGACGACTACCTTCACGCCGATCGTCGCGAAGTTCCACATCGCGGTGCCGTTCTTGCGGGTCTCCCGGATACCGCCGAGTTTCTTGGTGGAGTCGGGGGAACCCGTGGAGCCGTCCATGGCGGAGCTGAAGCCGATCGCCACGCCGTCCACGACGCTGAAGCGGACCACGTGCTCGACCTGAGTGCCGTCCGATCCGGTGACGGCCTTGGAGCGGGAGGTGACGGCGTAGGTGCCGACCGCCGGGTCCACCGTGCCGGGGGTGACCTGGAAGGTGCGCTCGGTCCTGTTGTTCGCGTCGACCAGCCACACGCGGTCGTCGTCGACCGAGTAGACGACCCGCTCACCCCTGCCCGAGGGGGTCGGCAGCGCCACCGGGTTCTTCTTGTCCCGGGGTGCCTTCGTGGTGGGGACCTTGGACGCGCCCGCGAGGGGCTTGCCGAGGGTGTCGGGCACGTTCGCGGACGCCTGGTAGGCGAGGAAGCCGACCACCGCGACAGCCGCCGCGGTGAGCCCGGCCACGAATCCCGAGCTGCTCCTAGCCATCTTGTGTACCCGCCTCTCGTACCGCGTTCGTGTCCATTACGTCCTTTGTGGTGACGGTAGCAGTCGCCGCCCCGCAGACCGGGACGGCCGTGCGTCCCGCTCGGGCGCCGTAGGCTGTTTGCGTGCTCTTGCTCGCTCTGGATACCGCCACCCCCGCCGTGACCGTCGCCCTGCACGACGGCACGTCCGTCATCGCCTCGTCGAGCCAGGTGGACGCGCGCCGGCACGGAGAGCTGCTGCTGCCGGCCGTCGACCGGGTGCTCGCCGAGGCAGGCCTCAAGCTGGACGCCGTCACCGGCATCGTCGTGGGCGTCGGCCCCGGCCCGTACACGGGGCTGCGCGTCGGCCTCATGACCGCCGACACCTTCGGCCTCGTGCTCGGCGTGCCCGTGCACGGCCTGTGCACCCTCGACGGGCTCGCGTACGCCGCCGACGGCACCGGCGTCGAGGGGCCGTTCGTCGTCGCGACGGACGCCCGGCGCAAGGAGGTGTACTGGGCCCTGTACGACGACCCCCGTACGCGTGTCTCCGAGCCCGCCGTCGACCGGCCCGCCGACATCGCCGCGACGGTCGCCGGTCTGCCCGCCGTGGGCGCGGGTGCGCTGCTCTATCCCGACACCTTCCCGGACGCCCGTGCACCCGAGCACGTCTCCGCGGGCGCGCTCGCGTCCCTGGCGGCGGAGAAACTCGCCGCGGGTGAGGAGCTCGAGGCGCCCCGGCCGCTCTACCTGCGCCGCCCGGACGCCCAGGTGCCCAAGAACTACAAGGTGGTCACCCCGAAGTGACCGCCGAACTGCGCGAGATGCGCTGGTGGGACATCGATCCCGTACTGGAGCTGGAGAAGGACCTCTTCCCCGAGGACGCCTGGTCGCGGGGGATGTTCTGGTCCGAGCTGGCCCACGCCCGCGGGCCCGGGGCGACGCGCCGGTATGTGGTGGCGACCGAGAGCGGCCGGCTCGTCGGATACGCCGGGCTCGCCGCCTCCGGCGACCTGGGCGACGTACAGACCATCGCCGTACGACGTGATCAGTGGGGCACCGGCCTCGGCGCCCGGCTGCTGACCGAGCTGCTGCGGGCCGCGACCGCGTTCGAGTGCGCCGAGGTCATGCTCGAGTGCCGCGTGGACAACGTCCGCGCGCAGAAGCTGTACGAGCGCTTCGGCTTCGAGCCCATCGGCTTCCGTCGCGGCTACTACCAGCCGGGCAACGTCGACGCCCTGGTCATGCGGATGCGCACCGCGTCCGACAGCGGCTCCGCCCCGGGTTCACCCTCAGTAAACGGCGTACAAGGAACAGAGAGCAATGGCTGACGAACCGCTTGTCCTGGGCATCGAGACCTCCTGCGACGAGACCGGCGTCGGCATCGTCCGCGGCACCACCCTGCTCGCGGACGCCATCGCGTCCAGCGTCGACGAGCACGCCCGCTTCGGCGGTGTCGTGCCCGAGGTCGCCTCCCGGGCGCACCTGGAGGCGATGGTGCCGACGATCGACCGTGCGCTGAAGGAGGCGGGGGTGAGCGCGAAGGACCTGGATGGCATCGCGGTCACCGCAGGTCCCGGCCTCGCCGGCGCCCTCCTCGTCGGCGTCACCGCCGCCAAGGCGTACGCCTACGCGCTCGGCAAGCCCCTCTACGGCGTCAACCACCTCGCCTCCCACATCTGTGTGGACCAGTTGGAGCACGGCCCGCTGCCGGAGCCGACGATGGCACTGCTGGTCTCCGGCGGTCACTCCTCGCTGCTGCTGTCGACCGACATCACCTCGGACGTCCGCCCGCTGGGCGCGACCATCGACGACGCGGCCGGCGAGGCCTTCGACAAGATCGCGCGCGTGCTCAACCTCGGCTTCCCCGGCGGTCCGGTCATCGACCGGTACGCGAAGGAGGGCGACCCCTCCGCGATCGCCTTCCCGCGCGGCCTGACCGGCCCGCGCGACCCGGCGTACGACTTCTCCTTCTCCGGCCTGAAGACGTCCGTTGCCCGCTGGATCGAGGCCAAGCGGGCGGCGGGTGAGGAGGTGCCGGTGCGTGACGTGTCGGCCTCCTTCCAGGAGGCGGTCGTCGACGTGCTGACCCGCAAGGCCGTACGGGCCTGCAAGGACGAGGGCGTCGACCATCTGATGATCGGCGGTGGCGTGGCCGCCAACTCACGGCTGCGGGCGCTGGCGCAGGAGCGCTGCGAGGCCGCGGGGATCCGGCTGCGGGTGCCGCGGCCGAAGCTGTGCACGGACAACGGGGCGATGGTGGCCGCGCTGGGCGCGGAGATGGTCTCCCGCAACCGGGCCGCCTCCGACTGGGACCTGTCGGCCGACTCCTCACTGCCGGTGACGGACCCGCATGTGCCCGGCCGTTCGCACGAGCACGGCCACGGCCACGGCCCTGGCCACGATCATGATCACGTGCACGAGGTCTCGAAGGAGAACCTGTACTCGTGAGCGTCGCGCTGATGTGGGAGGCGCGGGCCGTCCCCGGGCGGGGCGAGGAACTGCTCGCCTGGGTGCGCAGGCAGGAGCTCGCGAGCGAGCCGCTGCGGCGGGAGATCCTGCGCGCGCCGCAGGACCGGGTGCTCGTCATCACCTGGTGGGATGCGCCCTACGACGCCGAGCTGCCCGAACTCCCGGAGCCTGGCGGGGAGTTGGTGACCCGGACGGTCCATCGGTGGCGGTTCGAGTCGGTCTCCTGACGCCTTCGTCTCCGCCGGGCTTCACGCCGACCTCGCTTTTCCGGAAGACTCCTGCAAAGTTTCGTTCGTGGGTGTGGAACGGTAGAGGGGCGGTTCGACGTGTCGACGGAGGTGGGCGCAGTGGCCCGGGAGAGCATCAAGAACAAGGTGACGATCACCGAGATCGCCCGGCAGGCCGGCGTCTCGGTGCCCACCGTGTCGCGTGTCGTCAACGGCCGCTCCGACGTGTCGCCGGAGACCCGGGCCCGCATCGAGGACCTGCTGCGGCGCCACGGCTACCAGCGCAAGTCGTCCGCGCCCGGTGACCGGGCGGCCCTGATCGACCTGGTCTTCAACGACCTCGACAGCCCCTGGGCCGTGGAGATCATCCGGGGGGTCGAGGAGGTCGCGCACGCCTCCGGGGTGGGCACGGTCGTCTCCGCCATCCACGGTGCGTCGGGCTCGGCCCGGCAGTGGATGACCAATCTGCGCGCCCGCGCCTCGGACGGCGTGATCCTCGTGACCTCGGTCCTCGAACCCCGGCTGCACGAGGAGTTGCGGCGGCTCGGGGTGCCGCTGGTCGTGATCGATCCGGCGGGGTCCCCGACCCTCGACGTGCCGACCGTCGGCGCCGCCAACTGGGCGGGCGGGATGGCGGCGACGGAGCATCTGCTCGGGCTCGGGCACCGGCGGATCGGCTTTGTCGCCGGACCCGTGCGGTTGCTGTGCTCGCGGGCACGGCTCGACGGGTACCGGGCGGCGCTGGACGGTGCGGGGGTCGCGGTCGACGACGCGCTGATCGTGCCGGGGGACTTCTACCATCAGGCCGGCTTCGACGGCTGCAACACGCTGCTCGACCTGGAGGAACCGCCGACCGCCGTGTTCGCGGCGAGTGACCAGATGGCGCTCGGGGCGATCGAGGCGTTGCGGCGGCGGGGGATGCGGGTGCCCGAGGACATGAGTGTCGTCGGGTTCGACGACCTGCCGGAGGTCCGGTGGTCGGCGCCGCCGCTCACGACGGTGCGGCAGCCGCTCGCGGACATGGGGAAGCTGGCCACGCGCACGGTGCTCCGGCTGGCGCTGGGCGAGGACCCGGTCTCTCCGAGGGTTGAACTGGCTACTGAGCTGGTCGTTCGGGCGAGTACGGCGCGACGGGGTTGAGGGGCGCGGCAGGGGCGGGGTGTTCGAGGGCGGTTCGGCGGCTGCGGGTGATTCGTGGCCGGTCGCGCAGTTCCTCGCGCCCCTGAAGGGGCGCTGATCCCGGCGCGCCCGAAGGGGCGCGGGGCTGTGTACATCAGCGGCTCCGCCGCGGGGCGCGAGCAGCCCCCATCGGCCCGCGCGTGAAGAACTGCCGATATTTGTCAGGGGCGTTGACACGTCTGGCGTACCCCCGTAACTTCCGGCGCACTCGGCCGATAATTATCGGCTCTCTTCCGGAAGGTGTGCGATGCGAGCGTTGGGCGACACCTACACCTCTTTCTCCCGCCGGAGGTTCCTGGCGGCATCCGCGGCGACCGGACTGGGGGCGGCCGCCCTGAGTGCGTGCGGTTCCTCCGACAGCGGGAACAGTTCGGGCAAGACCACGATCGAGTGGTGGAACATCACCACCACCGACCCGGCGAAGAAGCTGTGGGCCCAGCGCGCCAAGGACTTCGAGGCCGCGCACCCGGATGTGAAGGTCAAGATCGTCACGTTGGAGAACGAGGCGTACAAGTCCAAGATGACCGCGCTGACCACGTCCGGGAAACTGCCGGACGTCTTCCACACCTGGGGCGGCGGAGTCCTCAAGCAGCAGATCGACGCGGGTCTGGTCGAGGACCTGACCGACAAGACCGCCTCCTGGACGAAGGACTATGTGCCCGCCTCGCTGGCGGCCTACCAGTTCGACAAGAAGACGTACGCGGTCCCGTTCGACATCGGCATGGTCGGCTTCTGGTACAACAAGGCGCTCTTCAAGAAGGCCAAGATCGACACCCCGCCCACCACCTGGTCCGGCTACCTCGACGCCGTCAAGGCACTCAAGAGCGCCGGGATCACGCCCATCGCGCTGGCCGGCAAGGAGAAGTGGCCCGGCATGTACTACTGGGCGTACCTGTCGATGCGCGTCGCCGGACTGGAGGCGATGCAGAAGGCCGCCACCGACGCCGACTTCACCGGCGCCGGGTTCGTCACGGCCGGCCAGCACCTCAAGGACCTCGTCGCGCTCGAACCCTTCCAGAAGGGGGTCCTCGGCGCCGCCTACTCCGAGCCCAACGGCCAGGCCGCCACCATGGGCAACGGCAAGGCGGCCATGGAGCTGATGGGCCAGTGGGCGCCGAGCGTCGAGAAGTCGTCCGGCAAGGGCCTCGGCGCCGATCTCGGCTTCTTCTCCTTCCCCTCCGTGGAGGGCGGAAAGGGCGCGCTCACCGAGGTGTTCGGCGGGGGCGGCGGCCACGCGGTGCGCAAGGGGGCGCCGGACGCGGCGGTGGAGTTCCTGAAGTTCTTCGCCGAGAAGCAGTTCGCCGAGACCCTCGTCAAGGAGACCGGCCTGATACCGGTGTCCAAGGACGCGCGCCCCGCGCTGACCGACCCCAACCTCACCGCCGTGTCGGACGCCCTGAACAACGCCACCGGCTTCCAGCTCTACCTCGACCAGGCCTACGCCCCCGCCGTCGGCCAGGAGATCAACGACAGCGTCGCCGCGCTCATCGCGGGCTCCAAGTCGCCCGAGCAGGTCACGCGTTCGGTGACCCAGGTCGCCAAGAGCGAGAAGAGCTAGCGGCCGGCGATGACGCACTCGACCTCGGCCTCGACCACGTCGACGTATGTGCCCGATCTCGGCAAGCCGACCGGCGCGACGGCCGTTTCACCGGGCGGCGGGCCCCGCCGTCCCGCCCTGCGGCGCGTGCGCGACTGGTTCGCGGCCTTCGTCTTCACGGTCCCGGCGCTCGCCCTGTTCGGGATGCTCGTCCTCCTGCCGATGGGCTACGCCTTCTACGTCAGCTTCTTCAACTGGGGCGGATTCGGCTCGCCCACCGACTCCGTGGGGTTCGACAACTACACCCGGCTCTTCCACGACCCGGTGTTCCTCGGGGACCTGTGGCGCGGCTTCCTGCTCATCGCCTTCTCCCTCGTCCTCCAGCTGCCGTTCGCGCTCGCCATGGCCGTGCTGCTCAACCAGAGACTGCGCGGCCGGGCCGTCTACCGGATGCTGTTCTTCGCGCCGTACATCCTGTCCGAGGTCATCACCGGCGTGCTGTTCAGCATGATCTTCGCGCCGGGCGACGGACTCGCCGACAAGATCCTCGGCGCGGTCGGTCTCGACGGCCTGGGCGGGCTCTGGTTCGCGGGCCAGAACACCGTCCTGCCCACCCTCTTCCTGGTCATGACCTGGAAGTACTTCGGCTTCCACATGATGCTCTACCTGGCAGGCCTCCAGGGCATCCCGGCGGAGCTGCACGAGGCGGCACGCATCGACGGCGCCGGCAGCTGGCAGCGCTTCCGCCACGTCACGCTCCCGCTGCTCGCGCCGACCCTGCGGATCAGCGTGTTCCTGTCCGTGATCGGCGCCATCCAGCTCTTCGACCTGGTGTGGGTGATCTCCGCGGGCGGTCCCGACCACCACTCCGAAACCATGGTCATCAGCATGTTCCAGTACGGCTTCAAGCGCTACCAGATGGGATACGCCAGCGCGATCAGCGTGGCGATGTTCCTGATCAGCCTCGTCTTCGCCCTCGCCTACCAGCGTTTCGTGCTGCGCCGCGACACAGAGGGAGCCATCACCACCATGCGAGCGAACCGATGAGCGCGGTCGTGAAGAGCACGGTCGGGGACAACACGGTCCCGAAGAACACGGTCCCGAAGAGTGTCGTACGCCGTCGCAGGCTGCGCACGCTGCCCGTGTACGTGACCCTGTGGCTGGTCGGCGCGGTCATGGTGACCCCACTGCTGTACGCCCTGGTCTCCGGCTTCAAGTCCACCGACCAGCTCTCCAGCAACACCTTCGGCCTTCCCCACCCCTGGGTGACCTCGAACTACACCTCGCTGCTCGGCTCGGGACCGTTCTGGCGGTCCGTCGGCAGCAGCACCCTCATCGCGGTCGCCACCGCCCTGCTGACCGTGGGGGCGTCGGCGCTCGCCGCCTACGCGCTCGCCCGGTTCGCCTTCCGGGGCAGGGAAGTGCTCTTCACCGTCTTCACGATGGGGCTGATGTTCCCCTTCGCGGTGGCGATCCTGCCGCTGTTCATCCTGCTGCGCACCTTCGGACTGCTGGACAACCCCTGGGGTGTGATCCTGCCCCAGGCCGCGTTCGGCCTGCCCATGACGATCGTCATCCTGCGCGGCTTCTTCCGGGAGATCCCCGGCGAACTGGAGGAGGCCGCCACCCTCGACGGCTGCTCCCCGTTCGGCTTCTTCTGGCGCATCCTGCTGCCGCTGGCCCGCCCGGCGCTCGGCACCGTCTCCGTCCTCGCCATCGTGGGCAGCTGGAACAACTTCCTGCTCCCGCTGCTCGTCTTCAGCGAACCCACCTGGTGGACCGTCCCCGTCGGCATCCAGCAGTTCCAGGGCCAGTACGCCTCCGACCTGGCCCGCATCTTCGCGTACCTGGTCCTCGCCATGGCGCCCGCCCTGGCCTTCTACGCGGTCGCCGAACGACAGCTGATCGGCGGCATCACGCTCGGCGCGACCAAGGGCTGACGGCCTTACCGCCCTATGAGGCGGCCTTACCGCCTTGTATACGTGAGGAGTTACATGACCGACCCCTGGCAGGACCCGGCTCTGCCCGCAGGCGTCCGCGCCGCCGACCTGCTCGCCCGTATGACCACGGAAGAGAAGGTCGCCCAGCTCTACAGCGTGTGGCCCGGCTCGAACGAGACCCCGGGCCGGGACATGGCGCCGCTGCAGCACGCCCTGTCCGAGGACATCGACCTGACGCGGCTGCTCCCGCACGGGCTCGGCCAGCTGACCCGCCCCTTCGGCACCGCGCCGGTCGACCCGGCCGAGGGCGCCGCCCGCCTCGCCTCCCTCCAGGAACGCATCCGCTCCGCGAACCGCTTCCGGCTGCCGGCGCTCGCCCACGAGGAGTGCCTCACCGGGTTCACGGCCTGGCGGGCGACCGTCTTCCCGACCCCGCTCGCCTGGGGCGCGAGCTTCGACCCGGCCCTGGTGAAGGAGATGGCGGCGGCGATCGGCGCCTCGATGCGCTCGGTCGGCGTCCACCAGGGCCTCGCCCCGGTCCTCGACGTCGTACGCGATCCCCGCTGGGGCCGCACGGAGGAGTCGATCGGAGAGGACCCCTACCTCGTGGCGACCGTCGGCACCGCCTATGTCCAGGGCCTGGAGTCGGCGGGTGTCGTCGCCACCCTCAAGCACTTCGCCGGCTACTCGGCCTCCCGCGGCGCCCGCAACCACGCGCCCGCCTCGCTCGGCCCGCGCGAACTGGCGGACGTCATCCTGCCACCGTTCGAAATGGCCGTACGGGAGGGCGGCGCGCGGTCGGTGATGGCCTCGTACAACGACCTCGACGGGCTGCCCGCCCACGCGCACCGCCGACTACTCACCGAACTCCTGCGGGAGGAGTGGCAGTTCACCGGCACGGTCGTGGCCGACTACTTCGGGGTGTCCTTCCTGGAGACAGCGCACGGGCTCACCGACTCGCCCGCCGGGGCGGCCGGGCTCGCGCTCGCGGCGGGCGTGGACGTCGAACTGCCCGCCGTGCGCTGCTACGGCGCCGGGCCCCTCAACGAGGAGTTCGTGGACCGGGCCGCGCTGCGGGTGCTGACGCAGAAGTGCGAACTGGGGCTGCTGGATCCCGACTGGGCGCCGCCCGCCGACTCCGCTTCCGCCGATCTCGATCCGCCGCACATGCGGACGCTGGCCCGGCAGCTGGCGGAGGAGTCGGTCGTCCTGCTGGCCAACGGGGGTACGTTGCCGCTGGCGTCCGGGGTGCGGCGGATCGCCGTGCTCGGTCCGCTCGCCGACGATCCCGCGGCCATGCTCGGCTGCTACACCTTCCCCCGCCATGTCCTCCTCGACCACCCCGAGGTCGAGATGGGGGTGGACGTGCCGACGCTGCTGGAGGCGCTGCGCGCCGAGCTGCCGGACGTGGAGTTCACCGACGATCCGGTGGCCGCCGACGTGTGCGTGGTCGCGGTCGGCGACCGCTCGGGGCTGTTCGGGCGGGGCACCTCGGGCGAGGGGTGCGACGCGGCCGATCTCGAACTGCCCGAGGGACAGGGAGAACTGGTCGACAAGACGCTGGCCTCCGGGACACCGGTCGTGCTGGTGGTGTTGTCGGGGCGGCCGTACGCGCTCGGGCGCTGGGCGGACCGGTGCGCGGCGGTGGTGCAGGCGTTCTTCGCGGGACAGGAGGGGGGTCCCGCGGTGGCCGGGGTGCTGTCCGGGCGGGTGAACCCGTCGGGGCGGCTCCCGGTGAGCGTGCCGCGCGAGCGGGCCGGGCAGCCGTGGACGTATCTCGCCCCGCCGCTCGGACAGCGCGGCGAGGCCAGCAACCTCGACCCGACGCCGCTGTTCCCGTTCGGACACGGGCTGTCCTACACGACCTACGACTGGCAGACGCCGTCGGTCGACGACACCGCGTTCCCGACGGACGGCGAGACGACCCTGCGGCTGACCGTCCGCAACACGGGGGAGCGGGCCGGAACCGAGGTCGTGCAGCTCTATCTCCACGACCCGGTCGGCAAGGTGGCGCGGCCGGTGGCCCGGCTGGTGGGCTACGCGCGGGTGCCGCTGGAGGCGGGCGCGTCGGCGGAGGTCCACTTCACGGTCCCGGCGGACCTGGCCGCGTACACCGGCCCGGACGGCGACCGGATCGTCGAACCGGGGGAGCTGGAGCTGCGGTTGGGGGCGTCCAGCGCCGAGGGCGAGGTGCGGTACGCGGTGCCGGTGACACTGACCGGGCCCGAGCGGGTGGTGGGCCGGGAGCGGCGGATGCGGTGCGAGGTGCGCGTGAAGTGAGCCGTCGGTTCCCACGGTGGCCGAATGTTTCTCGCCAGTCTCCGAATGTTACGGACCTTACTGAGGTCGGAGAGGGGTCGCCCGGCGTGCACCCGGGGATACGATCGCGCCCATGAATCCCGCGAAGCCCGTGGAGAATCGGATGGCGGACCGTTCCTCGGGTACCGCGACCCTCGCCGAGATCGCCCGGGAGGCCGGCGTGTCCGCTCCGACTGTTTCGAAGGTGCTCAACGGCCGGGCCGATGTCGCCCCGGCCACCCGCACCCGGGTCGAGGAGCTGCTGCGCGCGTACGGCTACCGGCGCCGCCGGGCCGAGGCGGCCCGCTCGCCCCTCATCGACGTGGTCTTCCACGAGTTGGAGAGCGCCTGGGCGATGGAGGTGATCCGGGGCGTCGAGAACGTGGCCCGGGACGAGGGGCTGAGCGTCGTCCTCTCGGAGAGCGCGGGACGGCTGACCCCCGGGCGGACCTGGGCCGACCAGGTCGCCGCCCGCCGTCCGCACGGCGTGATCCTCGTGCTGTCCCGGCTGGACGAGTCCCAGCGCGCGCTGCTGACCAGCAGGTCCATCCCGTTCGTGGTGATGGACCCGGCGGGCGACCCGGGCGACGACGTGCCGTCCATCGGCGCCACCAACTGGCACGGCGGGCTGGCCGCGACCCGCCATCTCGTCGACCTGGGGCACCGGCGGATCGGCGCGATCAGCGGGCCCTCTCGGATGATGTGCAGCCGTGCGCGCGTCGACGGATACCGGGCGGCGCTGGAGACGGCGGGACTGCCGGTGGACCCGGAGCTGATCAGGACCGGCAACTTCCACCACGAGGACGGCTACCGGCTGGGCCTCGACCTGCTGCGCCGCCCCGACCGCCCGACGGCCGTCTTCACCGGCAACGACCTCCAGGCGCTCGGCCTGTACGAGGCCGCCCGCGAGCTGGGCCTGCGCATCCCGGAGGACCTGAGCGTCGTGGGGTTCGACGATCTGCCGGTGGCGCGCTGGGTCGGGCCGCCGCTGACGACCGTACGACAGCCGCTGACGGAGATGGCGGAGGCGGCGGCCAAGCTGGTGCTGGAGCTGGGGCGCGAGGAGCGGCCGGCGGCGGGAACCAGGGTGGAGCTGGCGACGAGTCTGGTGGTGCGCAGCAGTACGGGGGCGGCTCCGGCATAGGGAACGGATTGCTGTTCCTGTTATTGACGAGTGGGGCGCATGGCCTGACACTCTCCGAAGTCAATCGGTTGCACGACCGAAACTTTCGGAGGCACCCGCAATGAGAACCTCCCGAACTTCCTTACGTGCGCGCCTCACGGCGCTCCTCACCGGCGGCGCGATGGTGGGCGCCCTACTCGCGGTCGCAACGACCGCCCACGCGGCCGACACCCCGCTGCGCGACCTCGCCGCCGCCAAGGGCAAGGTCATCGGCACCGCCGTCACCGGGTCCAAGCTGACGGGGACGTACGGCGACATCGCCGGGGCCCAGTTCAACTCGCTCACTCCCGGCAACGCCATGAAGTGGGAGACCGTCGAGCCCACCCGGGGCACCTACAACTGGGCCGAGGCCGACCAGATCGTGGCCTTCGCGCAGGCCCACAACCAGCAGGTGCGCGGCCACACGCTGGTCTGGCACAGCCAGAACCCGAGCTGGCTGACGAACGGCACCTGGACGTCCGCCCAGCTCAGCGCCCTCCTCCAGGACCACATCAACACCGAGGTCACCCGTTACAAGGGCAAGCTGGCCGCCTGGGACGTGGTGAACGAGCCCTTCAACGAGGACGGCACCTACCGCTCGACCCTCTGGTACAACGGCCTCGGCTCCGACTACATCGCCCAGGCCCTGACCTGGGCGCACGCGGCCGACCCGAGCGCCAAGCTCTACATCAACGACTACAACGTCGAGGGCGTGGGCGCCAAGAGCACCGCCCTCTACAACCTGGTCAAGTCGCTGAAGGAGCGCGGCGTTCCGATCGACGGGGTCGGCCTCCAGGCCCACCTCATCCTCGGCCAGGTGCCGTCCACGCTCCAGCAGAACATCCAGCGCTTCGCCGACCTCGGCGTCGACGTGGCGATCACGGAGCTGGACATCCGTATGCAACTCCCCTCCGACAGCACGAAGCTGGCGCAGCAGGCCGCCGACTACAAGTCCGTGTTCGACGCGTGCGTGGCGGTGTCCCGGTGCTACGGCGTCACCGTCTGGGGCTTCACCGACTCCGACTCCTGGATCCCGGACGTCTTCTCCGGCTACGGCGCGGCGACCCCGTACGACGAGAACTACGTGCCGAAACCGGCGTACTACGCGATCGCGGGCTCGCTGGGCGGGACCACGACACCACCGCCCACGGGTGCCTGCACGGCGGCGTACAGCGTCCAGAGCCAGTGGAACACGGGGTTCACGGGGCAGGTGAGGATCGCCTGTTCCGGGGCCGCGCTGTCGTCGTGGAAGGTGAACTGGACCTACGGCGCGGGCCAGCGGATCACTCAGGCCTGGAACGCCGACTGCACCCAGTCCGGTGCGGTGGTGACGTGCGCGAACGCCTCCTACAACGGAACGGTACCGAACGGCGGATCAGTGACGTTCGGGTTCAACGCGTCATGGAGCGGAAGCAATCCGGTGCCCACGGTGACGCTGGGCTGAGGGTGGCGTGAGAAGTCTGAGATTTTCCGAAGGAAACCCCAGAAGAGGTTCCTGCTCGTAATAATTCGGACTTACGTTCCTCCGCGTGACTGCAGAAGAGGAGCGCGGGGGCGGACATGGGGCCGGGCGCGGAGACTGGAACGGGGTCGAGAGCGGGGACGGGAACGAGGGCGCCGCGAGACGTGCCGGACGGCGGAGAGGTCTGCTGAAAGCCGCCGGCATCACGCTCGCCGGCGTCCTCGTGCTCTCCGCGGCGGGGGCGGGCTGGGTCTACTGGCATCTGAACCAGAACATCAAGAGCGTGGACATCAACAGCGCGCTGGGCGACGACCGTCCGGCGAAGGCGGTGTCGGCCCCGTCGGCGTCCGCGTCCGCCTCGGCCGCCCCGCTGCCGAGCGGCGCCGTGAACATCCTGGTCCTCGGCTCCGACTCGCGCAGCGGGAAGGCGAACGCCACGCTCGGGGGCGGTGACAGCTCGGGCGCCCGCTCCGACACGGCGATGGTCGTCCACATCGACGAGGGTCGCACCGAGGCGACGGTGGTGAGCATCCCCCGGGACACCCTGGTGACCCGTCCGTCGTGCCCGACCTCGTCCGGCGGGACGACCTCGGTGGCGTACAACGCGATGTTCAACAGCGCGTACTCGGTGGGCGGTCCGGTCTGCGCGGTGAAGACCGTCGAGTCCCTCACCGACGTCCGCATGGACCACTACATCGAGATCGACTTCTCCGGCTTCGCGAAGCTGGTGGACGCGCTCGGCGGCGTCACGGTCACGACGGACCAGAACATCGACGACGACAAGAGCCATCTGCACCTGAAGGCGGGCACGCACCACCTGGGCGGCACCCAGGCCCTGGCGCTTGCCCGCACCCGGCACGGCATAGGCGACGGCAGCGACCTCGGGCGCATAGGCCTCCAGCAGAAGCTGGTGAAGGCACTGCTGGAACAGATGGCGTCGACGTCCCTGCTGACCGACCCCGCCAAGCTCTACAAGGTCGCCGACGCCGTCACCGGCAGTCTGACGACGGACACGGGGCTCGACTCGCTCGGCGAACTGATGAAGCTCGGCCAGAGTCTGAAGTCCCTCTCCTCCGACAAGGTCAAGACGATCACCATGCCGGTGGTGACGGCCCCGTCGAACCCCAACCGGGTGGTCGCCGACGAGCCGGAGGCGAGCGACCTGTGGGCCTCGCTCAAGTGACCCGGTCGACCCCGCCGACCCGGTACGTCAACAGATAACGCCAGTAGAGGAGTTGGCGGACGCGGGAGCCGGGCAGCAGCCGGTCCGCCTCGCTCCGGACGTCCGCCAGCGACATCCGCGGCTCGCGCACCGGCGCCCGCACGGGGCACGGCTTCGCTTCCGCGCAGCCGCTCGCCCATCGCCACCCCCGCCCGCGCCACGGCGTTGGCGGGCACGGCGGCGAGGTCCCACCAGCTGATTCCCGCGTAGCAGCCCAGCACCAGCAGCACCCCGCCGGGCGCGAGCGCCTCCCGGAACCTGGTCACCGTGCCGAACGGCATGTGATGCAGGCTCGCCAGGCAGGTGATGACGTCGTAGTGCCCCTTCGGCAGCCCGGCGGAGGCGATGTCCGTTCGCCGGAACCGAGGGCCGCCCCCGATCCGTTGCGCCGCGGCGATCACCTCGGCGGACGGATCGACGGCGTCGACCTCATAGCCCCGCGCCGCCATCCGCCGCGCGAAACCCCCGGTGCCACAGCCGACGTCGAGAGCGGTACGCCCGTGCTTCGGCAACTTCCGCAGCAGCATCCGGTGGTAGTGATCGTTGTGATCGAAGGGCATACAGGAACCTGCCCACCCGGCCCCCGGGTCAGCCCCGCGCTTCCGCGAGCACGTCTGCGCCCCGTTCGCCGGGACTTGAGCTTCGGGGGTCGGGATTCGAGACGCTTTTGTATGGATTGGGCGGGAGGCCCTACCCGCCCACCCTCCCTGTCCGGCGGCCCAAGTGCCGCTCCGGCCAGGGGTGATGACTTTTCGTGATCGGGTCGCGGCGGAGCGTGGCGGACGTGTAGCGTGCGCCGGGAAAGCATCGACCCCCGTGGGTGTTCTCAGCACCGCGCGGGGGTCTGACCACCGAGACCGAAAGAGACGTTTCGACTCATGGCTGTCGCCCAGCTTAGTGCTGCCCCGCGCCCCTCCGCCCATCCCCTGGCCAATCCGGGCTACGGAAAACGGTCGGCGCCCGATCAAACCCCCCGTACGGGTCGCGACTTCGCGCATCTGCCCACCCGCGAGGCATCGATCGCGACGTACATCGACCGGCTCGCCGACGAGTCGGACCTCTCCATCAAGACCCTCGCCAAGCACCTCCCGTACGGCCAGTGCGCCCTGGCCACCGCCCTCAACAACCTCTCGGCGGCGGGCCATCTGCGCCGCGTACGCCGCCCCGTCACCGTCGACGGCTGCCCCCGCTGGGTCTGGCACACCTTCTTCTCGCGCACCGCGCACGACGACGCCTGGTGGAACGCCTTCCTCGCCGGGCGGACGCCGGTGACCGAGCGGCCCGTGGCGCAGGCGGCGCGCTCGACGGCGTACGGCGCGCTGGCCCGGCTCGGCCGGATCGACGCCCGGCTCACGCTGTCGGCGGGGGAGTGCGCGGCGCTGGAGGAGGAGGCCGCCGAGTGGTTCGCGCGGGGCGCGGGTGAGGCACAGCTCGTCCAGGCGCTGACGGCGGGGCTCCCGGAGCGCGTGGCGCACGCGTACGCCTTCGTACGCGCCCGACTCCTCGCCAAACTGCCCCCGCCGCCCGAGCCGCGGCCACAGTCACCGGCGCCCCGGTACGAGGTGGTGTGCACGGCGTGCGGGGAGCCGGGCGGGGACGGTGACGAGCTGCGGGGCGGGTTGTGCGGGGGGTGCTGGGGCGGGCGGCCGACCCTCGCGGTCGATGAGGTGCGCGCCCATGCCGGACGGCTGCGCGCCGTCCTGCGTACCGGGACCCGCATGGACAAGACGGAGAAAGGAGCAGGCACATGACGACCTTGCAGCACGGTCCGCCCGTGACCGGGGCAGGATGGAGGGGAGGAGGCGACGCCATGACCCCCAGCACTGCCGACCGGCCCCAGATGCTCGTCGAGGAATTCGAGGAGCTCGCCCGCAACGCGCCCGAGCTTGTGCGGCTGGAGTTCATCAGCGGAAAGGTCGTGGTCAAGCCCGTGCCGGACGGTAACCACAACGAGGTCATCGCCTGGCTTCAGCAGATCTGCATGCAGCACCGGCCCGATCTCTGGCTATACGGGGAGCAAGGCCTGAAGATCGAGGAGTACCGCAACG
Source organism: Streptomyces olivochromogenes (assembly GCF_001514115.1). GTDB lineage: Bacteria > Actinomycetota > Actinomycetes > Streptomycetales > Streptomycetaceae > Streptomyces > Streptomyces olivochromogenes. The sequence goes on along the minus strand of NZ_KQ948454.1, from coordinate 247,918 downwards.
GACGGGCGAAGGCGGACGGCGTCCTGGCACCCCGTCGGCATTTCGTCGGGGCCCGTGAGTGGGCGGATTCGGACGGTGTCCTGATGGCCGTCGAGGTCACTTCGCACGACGGGGACGCTGTTCGGCGTGATCACATCGACAAGCCCGACGGTTATGCCGCCGCGGGCATCCCCGTCTATCTCCTGATCGACAGGGACGCGGGCAGCGTCATCGTCCACGCAGAGCCCGAGGGCGGCCAGTACCGCTGCATCACGACTCGTCCGTACGGCACCGCCATCGAACTGCCGGACCCCGTCGGTTTTACCCTGGAGACCGTGGAGCTCAAGGACTTCGCCGACTGAGCCGTAGCCGCCTCACCCCGCCGGGAGAAAAAAATCCAGAGAAATCCGGGGACGGTGTCGAAACCGGTGTCTCCCGTTCGACGCACGGGTGAGAGGCAGGGAGAAGCCCCGCCTCCGAGGCACCACGGACACGAGGAGTCACCATGCCGCGTTACCTGTCGCTGGTCCAGATCGACGAGAGCACCGCGCCCGCCGAGGGCCCGAGCCCGGAGCTGATGCAGCGGATGGGCGAGCTGATCGAGGAGATCACCAAGGCGGGGGTCATGCTCGACACCGCCGGGCTGACGCCGTCCGCCCAGGGCAAGCGGGTGCACTGGTCGGGCGGGCAGCTGTCCGTCACCGACGGGCCCTTCACCGAGTCCAAGGAGGTCGTCGGCGGCTACGCGCTCATGCAGTGCAAGGACATGGCCGAGGCCCTGGAGTGGACCAAGCGGTTCCTGAAGGTGCACGAGGAGCACTGGACGGTGACCTGCGAGGTGCGGGAGATCGCCGAGGGCTAGGACCTGTCCGGCGGATCATGCCGCAGCGGTTCCTTGGCCCACGGCCGACGCGGGTGTCTGATGGTGGGTTGTGGAAGAGCAGCAGCCCACTGTCACGCCCGTCACGCAGCCCGTCGCGTCCGGGGCCGCCCGAGGTGCCGGCGAAGCCGTCGAAGCGGTCGAAGCCGTCGAGACGATCTTCCGGATCGAGTCGCCCCGCATCATCGCCGGCGTCTCCCGCATCGTCCGCGACGTCGGCATCGCCGAGGAGCTCGCGCAGGACGCCCTGGTCGCGGCGCTGGAGCAGTGGCCGCGGGACGGCGTCCCGGACAACCCGGGCGCCTGGCTGACGACCACGGCCAAGCGCCGTGCGATCGATCTCGTACGCCGCCGGGAGCAGTACGCACGCAAGCTGGCGGAGGTGGGGCGGGACCTCTCGGTGACCGCCCCGCACCACCTCGACGAACCCTCCGACCCGGACGACATCGACGACGACCTGCTGCGGCTCGTCTTCACCGCCTGCCACCCCGTCCTCTCCGCCGAGGCCCGCATCGCCCTCACGCTGCGCCTGGTCGGCGGTCTGACCACCTCCGAGATCGCCCGCGCCTTCCTCGCCCCGGAGGCGACCGTCGCCCAGCGCATCGTGCGCGCCAAGCGGACCCTGGCGACGAAGGGCGTCCCCTTCGAGGTCCCCTACGGCTCGGACCGCGAGGCCCGCCTCGGGTCCGTGCTCGAGGTCATCTACCTGGTCTTCAACGAGGGATACGCGGCCACGGCGGGCGACGACCTGCTGCGCCCCGCCCTGTGCGAGGACGCGCTGCGACTGGCCCGCGTGCTGGCCGAGTTGATGCCCAAGGAGCCCGAAGTGCACGCGTTGGTGTCCCTGTTGGAACTCCAGGAGTCCCGTGCCGCCGCCCGCACCGGCCCCTCGGGCGAGCCCGTCCTCCTCAAGGACCAGAGCCGGCGCCGCTGGAACCGTCTGCTGATCCGCCGCGGCTTCGCCGCCCTCGGCCGGGCGAACGCCGTCACCACCGGCCCCCCTGGCCCGTACGCCCTCCAGGCCGCCATCGCCGCCTGCCACGCCCAGGCGTACGCGTACGAGGACACGGACTGGGAACGGATCGCCACCCTGTACGGGCTGCTGGCGGCCCGTTCCCCCTCTCCCGTGGTCGAGTTGAACCGCGCCGTCGCCGTCTCCATGGCCGAGGGCCCCGCCCAGGCACTGGAGATCGTCGACCGGCTGGCCGGCGAACCGGCCCTGCGCGACTACCACCTGCTGCCCAGCGTCCGCGGCGACCTGCTGGCCCGCCTCGGCCGTACGACGGAGGCCCGCGCGGAGTTCGAACGAGCCGCGAGCCTGGCCCGCAACGAACGGGAACGCGAGCTGCTGGAGACGCGGGCGCGGGAGTGTCGCTAGGGCCTAGGAGGCGTGCCGCTGGGCCGGGTGGCCGAGCAGCATCGTCGGTGCCCCCGCGACCCTGGTCAGGAAGACGGTGGCCGAGTGGGGGCCGTGCGACTTGGGCAGGGCCTTCTTGCGGAGTTCCTCCGGCTCGACCGCCGACCCCCGCTTCTTCACGGTCAGTACCCCGACCCCCCGCTCCCGCAGCAGCGCCTTCAACTTCTTCACGTTGAAGGGAAGCCGGTCGGTGATCTCGTAGGCGGAGGCGTACGGTGTCGGGCGCAGTTCGTCCGCCGTGATGTACGCGATCGTCTCGTCGACCAGGCCGCCGTCGACCTCCTCGGCGACCTCGGCCACCAGATGGGCCCGGATGACGGCGCCGTCGGGCTCGTACAGGTAGCGCCCGACCGCTCGCACCGCGGGGTCGGGCAGGCCGCGGCCGCGCAGCTCGCGCGGGCCGGGCAGCAGGGTGGCCCGCACCAGCCCCGGCTCGGTGCCGAACCACAGCACCGCCTCCTTCACGTCACCGGCGTCCGAGATCCACTCGGCCTCGGCCTCGGCGGGGACCGCCTCGTGGGGGATGCCCGGGGCGATCTTCAGGGCGGCGAGCGGGGCCTTCAGAGCCGTCGCGATCGCCCAGGAGAGCGGGGGCGAGTAAGCCTCCGGATCGAAGATACGGCCGCGTCCGCCGCGCCGCGCCGGGTCCACGAAGACCGCGTCGTACGCCTGTGTGTCGACCTCCGTGACATCGGCCTCGCGCACCTCGATCAGCTCGGCGAGCCCGAGCGCCTCGGCGTTCGCGCGCGCCACCGCCACCGTCAGCGGGTCCCGGTCCACGGCGAGGACGCGGATTCCGGCACGGGCCAGCGCGATCGCGTCGCCGCCGATGCCGGAGCACAGGTCGGCGACCGAGCGCACCCCCAGGGACCGCAGTCGCCGCGCGCGATGGGTGGCGACCGTGGTGCGCGTCGACTGCTCGACCCCGTTCGGGGTGAAGTACATCCGCTCCGCGTCCTCGGCGCCGAACTTCGCCGCCGCCCGCTGCCGCAGCCGCGCCTGCCCGAGCGCGGCCGAGACCAGTTCGGCCGGGTGGTCGCGGCGCAGCCGGGTGGCGACGGCCAGCTCCTGGGCGGGTTCGGTGCCGCGCACCTCGTCGAGCAGGGCGTGGCCCTCGGGGGTGAGGAGAGAGGCGAAGGAGACGTCGTTCACCGGCCCATTGTCGGTCAGCGCGGGTGGGTGTGGGCCAGTCGGTGGACGGTGCGCCCCCGGTCGCGGTGTCGGAGCCCCGGACGGGCGGTGGCCTGCGAGGATCCGACACCATGCGATCAGTACGACAAAAGTACAAAAACAACGCAAAGAGGGCGCGCGCGTGGGGCGGGGTGGCCGTCCTCGCCGTCGCCGCCCTCGCGTCCGGTTGCGCCGACGACGACACCAACGGCGCCCGTCCCGTCGAGGGACCCCAGCAGGCGCTGCACGCGCCCCCGGCCCGCGCCCTCGACTCCTACGCCGCCAGACTCCGCGCGCAGCAGGCCGCCCGGGCCGTCGCGGCCAAGCACTGGGGGCTCACGAAGGTCCCGTTGGCCGCGCCGCCGGCCCCGGCGAGGAAGCCGGTCATCGGACCCCGCGACGGCTTCGAGGTCACCGATCAGGAAGAGCTCGACCTGCCGCCGGTCTTCACGACCGTCCCCACCAAGGACAAGGTCGTCTTCCTCACCATCGACGACGGCTCCGAGAAGGACCCGGCGTTCCTCAGGATGATGAGCGACCTGAAGATCCCGTACACCGCCTTCCTGAGCAACTACCTGGTCAAGGACGACTACGGGTACTTCCGGAAGATGCGCGACCGGGGTGTCACCCTCAACAACCACACCCTCACCCACCCCTACCTGCCGGGGCTGTCGTACGAGGAGCAGCAGCACGAGATCTGCGGCATGCAGGACATCATGGAGAAGCAGTTCGGCAAGCGCCCCAAGGTCTTCAGGCCGCCCTACGGCAACTACAACCGGGACACCCTGCGTGCCGCCAAGTCCTGTGGCATCAAGTACGCGCCCATCTGGGACGAGGAGGTCTTCGTCGACCACTGGGAGTACCGCGACTGGGACCGCGACCTGCACCCCGGCGACATCGTCCTCACCCACTTCCGCGGCAGGGAGGACTGGGACGGCACCATGCCCGACATGATCCGCCGCTTTTTGAAGCTGGTCACCGACAAGGGGTACGCGGTGGCACGGCTGGAGGACTACCTGTGAGAACGCGGGCGCTGGTCGCGGGGGCGCTCACCGCGGCGCTCCTGACCGGCTGCACCGGCTGTGCCCAGTCCGTCGACCCGATCGAACGGCTGGGCAAGAAGGCCGCGCAGGAGGTACGCAGGTCCAGGCCGGAGGGGCCGACCCCGGCGACGTACCGCCACTGGGGGCTGCCCACCCCGCTCGCCGCCCCGCCGCAGCGGCCCGCCCGGCCCGCCCTGCGCGGTGCGGCGCCGGGGCTGGCTCCCGTCGTGGACCGCGTACCCACCCGCGACAAGGTGGTCTTCCTGACGTACGACGACGGTGCCGAGCGCGATCCGCGGTTCGTCGACATGGTCCGTGAACTGCGGCTGCCGGTCAGCATGTTCCTCACGGACAGTGTCGTCGGGCCGGGGTACGGGCACTTCGCCCAGCTGCGGACGGTCGGCGCGAGCGTGCAGAACCACACCCTCCACCACGCCTCGCTGCGCGGACTGCCGTACGCGGGCCAGCGGGCCGAGATCTGCGGCCAGCAGGAGAAGCTCAAGGCCCGATTCGGCGTCCGCCCCAGGCTCTTCCGTCCCCCCTACGGCACCTACGACACCACCACGCTGCACGCCGCCGCCGACTGCGGGGTCGCGGCCGTCGTCCTCGGCCGGGAGCCCGACGCCCGCCGCCTGCGACCGGGTGACATCCTCTCCGGCTTCGAGGAGCCCAACCTCACGGAGGCGACGGTCAGACTCCTGCGACGCATCCAGGCGGAGGGCTTCACGCCGGCGCGTCTTGAGAACTACCTCTGACCATGCGGCTGGGGGTACGCCGACACGCGCGCCGGGTGCCCAAAACCCCACGCCACGCCGGAGGCTTTGGCACTCCGCTTGACCGAGTGCTAATCGCGGTCATAGTCTCGGCCCTGGCACTCCCCACTGGAGAGTGCCAATAGCGACGGGCAGGTCCGGCACCCGCGACGACGGATCCACCTGGTCGCCACCTCAGACAGTTAACCCCGTGAGATCTCCGAAGGGGGAGGTCGGATCGTGACGACCACCAGCTCCAAGGTTGCCATCAAGCCGCTCGAGGACCGTGTTGTGGTCCAGCCGCTGGACGCCGAGCAGACCACGGCTTCCGGCCTGGTCATCCCGGACACCGCGAAGGAGAAGCCCCAGGAGGGCGTCGTCCTCGCCGTGGGCCCGGGCCGCTTCGAGAACGGCGAGCGCCTGCCGCTCGACGTCAGCACCGGCGACATCGTGCTGTACAGCAAGTACGGCGGCACCGAGGTGAAGTACAACGGCGAGGAGTACCTCGTCCTCTCGGCTCGCGACGTGCTCGCGATCATCGAGAAGTAGTTCGCCCAGCTTCACCGTTCCACCCAGTTTTGCAGTGAACTGCGCCCCTGGCCCCCGCGACCATAACCAGCCGGGCGTCGGGGGCGCGGTTCGTTCACCCCAGTTTTCCGAGAGGGCTGAATCGCTCCCATGGCGAAGATCCTGAAGTTCGACGAGGACGCCCGTCGCGCCCTCGAGCGCGGCGTCAACAAGCTTGCCGACACGGTCAAGGTGACGATCGGCCCCAAGGGCCGCAACGTCGTCATCGACAAGAAGTTCGGCGCACCCACCATCACCAACGACGGTGTCACCATCGCCCGCGAGGTCGAGCTCGACGACCCGTACGAGAACCTCGGCGCCCAGCTGGTGAAGGAGGTGGCGACCAAGACCAACGACATCGCGGGTGACGGTACGACCACCGCCACCGTGCTGGCCCAGGCGCTCGTCCGCGAGGGCCTGAAGAACGTCGCCGCGGGTGCCTCCCCGGCGCTGCTGAAGAAGGGCATCGACGCGGCCGTCAAGGCGGTCTCGGACGAGCTCCTCGCCACCGCGCGCCCCATCGAGGAGAAGTCCGACATCGCGGCCGTCGCCGCGCTGTCCGCCCAGGACCCGCAGGTCGGCGAGCTCATCGCCGAGGCGATGGACAAGGTCGGCAAGGACGGTGTCATCACCGTCGAGGAGTCCAACACCTTCGGCCTGGAGCTCGACTTCACCGAGGGCATGGCCTTCGACAAGGGCTACCTGTCGCCGTACATGGTGTCCGACCAGGAGCGTATGGAGGCCGTCCTCGACGACCCGTACATCCTCATCCACCAGGGCAAGATCAGCTCCATCCAGGACCTGCTGCCGCTGCTGGAGAAGGTCATCCAGTCCAACGCCTCCCGGCCGCTGCTGATCATCGCCGAGGACGTCGAGGGCGAGGCCCTGTCGACCCTGGTCGTGAACAAGATCCGCGGCACGTTCAACGCCGTCGCCGTGAAGGCCCCCGGCTTCGGTGACCGCCGCAAGGCCATGCTCGGCGACATCGCCACCCTCACCGGTGGTCAGGTCATCGCCGAGGAGGTCGGCCTCAAGCTCGACCAGGTCGGTCTGGACGTGCTGGGCAGCGCCCGCCGTGTGACCGTCACCAAGGACGACACCACCATCGTCGACGGTGGCGGCAACTCCGAGGAGGTCCTCGGCCGGGTCAACCAGATCAAGGCCGAGATCGAGAACACCGACTCCGACTGGGACCGCGAGAAGCTCCAGGAGCGCCTCGCGAAGCTGGCCGGCGGCGTGTGCGTGATCAAGGTCGGCGCCGCCACCGAGGTCGAGCTCAAGGAGAAGAAGCACCGTCTGGAGGACGCCATCTCCGCGACCCGCGCCGCGGTCGAGGAGGGCATCGTCTCCGGTGGTGGCTCCGCGCTCGTCCACGCCGTGAAGATCCTCGAGGGCAACCTCGGCAAGACCGGCGACGAGGCCACGGGTGTCGCGGTCGTCCGCAAGGCCGCCGTCGAGCCGCTGCGCTGGATCGCCGAGAACGCCGGCCTGGAGGGTTACGTCATCACCTCCAAGGTCGCCGAGCTCGACAAGGGCCAGGGCTTCAACGCCGCCACCGGCGAGTACGGCGACCTGGTCAAGTCCGGTGTCATCGACCCGGTCAAGGTCACCCGCTCCGCCCTGGAGAACGCCGCCTCCATCGCCTCCCTGCTCCTCACGACCGAGACCCTGGTCGTCGAGAAGCCGGCCGAGGAGGAGGCCGACGCCGGTCACGGCCACGGGCACTCCCACTGAGTCTCGTACTCCCGAAGAAGCCCCCGTTCCGCACGGAACGGGGGCTTCTCCCGTACCCGGTACCCCCGCTCCGACCGGCACCACCTGCTCCGACCGCTCCAGCCGGTACCTACCAGCCCGCCGGAACTACTGCTCCAGCGCGTCCAGCGCCCCCAGCTGAGCCAACAGCCCCAGCCGGTCGTACTGCCACCAGCCCTCGGCGATCTTCCCGTCCTCCTGACAGCGGAAGACGGTCGTGCCGGTCATGGTGACCTGCTTCCCGGTCGCCGGGATCCCCATGAAGTCGCCCTTGTGGGTGCCGTTCCAGGCCCACCGGGTGCAGACCCGGTCGCCCTGGGTGAGCTGGTCCTCGACGGTGAACGTGAAGTCGAATCCGCCGCGCCACATCTCGATCTCGCGCCGCATCGCGTCGAGGCCGATGGTGTCCTGCTCGTTGGCGGGATCGTGGTCGTGGTAGCTCTCCACCATCAGACCGTTGAGCGGCGGCAGTTCACCCGGGCCGGCCATCGTCTCGAAGAACCTGCGGATGTTGGCCGCGAACAGCTGCTCGTCCCGCACCACGTCCAGGTCGGTGAACGTCGGCAGTCCGTCGCAGAGCGCCACCATCTCCTGGAAGATCCTGTCGGTCTCGGGGAGGTGCGAGTTCCGCATCGCCTCCTCGAACGAGGGGAACTCCACGATCTCTATGAAGTGGGTCGCGTCGGAGCGGTCCTTGCCGATCACACTGTGCGTCGCGGTCCGCTTGCCCCTGGTCTTCTCGACCCATGTGTCCATCAGCTGGTTCATCTCGTCGAACCGGCTGGTCCTGCAATCGATGAGCTGTACGAATGTCATGGCGTCGCCTCCGGCCCCCTGGGTCCGGTTGAACACCCTCAGTTTCCCACCGGAGGGACGACACCACCCACTGCGCGGTGGTCCTTACCGGGGGCCGTACTTCCGGCCCGTCTTCGACGTGATCCCGCCCAGCAGTCCGCGCGGCGCCACCTTCACCAGGCCCATCAGCGCCTTGTAGCGGGGGTCGGGGATGGACAGCGACTTGCCGCGGGCCAGGTCCGCGAGCGCCGCCGCGACCAGCTTGTCCGCATCCAGCCACATCCAGTTCGGGATGTTGTCCGTGCCCATCCCGGCCCGCTGGTGGAACTCGGTGCGGACGAAACCGGGGGCCAGCGCCATCAGCCGTACGCCGCTGCCCGCCAGATCCCGCGCCGCGCCCTGCGTGAACTGCACGACCCACGCCTTGGACGCCCCGTACGTACCCCGCGGCACGAACGCGGCCACCGACGCGACGTTGACGACTCCGCCCCGGCCGCGCTCCCGCATGGCCTCGGTCGCCGCCGACGTCAACCGCAGCACCGCCTCACAGTGCACCTTGAGCATCGTCAGCTCGTCGGCCATCGACACCTCGAGATAGTGGCCCTTGTTGCCGAAGCCCGCGTTGTTGATCAGCAGGTCGACCGGGTTCTTGCGGTCGGAGAGGCGGGTGGCCACCGCCTCGATGCCCTCGTCCGTCGCCAGGTCGGCGGTCAGCACCTCCGCCTCGATGCCGTGCCGGTCGTGCAGTTCGGTCGCCTGCTCGCCCAGCCGCTTGGTGTCACGCGCCACCAGCACGAGGTTGTGCCCGTCAGCCGCCAGCCGCCGCGCGAAGGCGGCGCCGATGCCCGCGGTCGATCCCGTAATCAGAGCCGTTGTCATGGCCCAAGGCTAGTGACCTGACCAGGCCCGCCCCACTCCCGCCACCCAACGCCCACCTTGCTCCACGAGTTCCCCGCACACCCCGGACGCCCCACCCCCGTGCCCCACCCCGCGCCCCCGCTTCGAGCGGCTAGCCGCTGTGCCGCGCCATGTACTTCTCCGCCATCTCCAGCAACTCCGGGTGCAGCGCGTCACCCGCGGCCAACACGCTCGGCAGCAACGCCCGTTCGGTCGTCTCGGCGCGGAAGGCGAGGGCGACCGTCACCTCGTGGTCGGGCCGGTGCACGACCTCGATCGGGTCGCCCGCCCGGATCTCGCCCGGCTCGATCACCCGCAAATAGGCACCGGGCGAGCCCTTCTGGGTGAACCGCTTCACCCAGCGCTGCTCACCGACGTGCCCCTGGAACGTACGGCAGGGGATGCGCCCGCAGGTGACTTCGAGGACCACCTCGGAGCCGACGCGCCAGCGCTCGCCGATCCGCGCGCCGGACACGTCGAGCCCCTGGGTCGTCAGGTTCTCGCCGAACGCGCCGCTCGCCAGCGACCGGCCGAGCTCGCGCCCCCAGTCGTCCAGGTCCTCGCGGGCGACCGCGTACACCGCCTGGTCGTTCCCGCCGTGATGGCGCAGGTCGCACACCGCGTCCCCGGCGAGGCCGCTCGCGCCGACCCCCTTGGGCCCGGGTGCCGTCACCCGCACCGGCCCGTCCACCGGTCGCTTGTCGATGCCGGTGACGCCCTCGGGCTGGTCCGTGTACGGGACGGCCCGCGGGCGGCCGATGTTCAGGGACAGAAGCTTCATGACAGCACGCTAGGCGATGAGAACCAAAGCAGCGACGCAATATTCGCCGCCGTACCCAAGACTCACTTATGCTCGAAAGGTGATCGAGGCCCGTCATCTCCGTGTCCTGCGCGCCGTCGCCGCCACCGGCTCCTTCTCGGCGGCGGGACGTGAACTGGGCTGCACCCAGCCCGCCGTCAGCCAGCAGATGAAGGCGCTCGAATCGTCCGTCGGCACCCCGCTGCTCGTCCGCACGGGCCGCGAGATGCGCCTCACCCAGGCGGGCGAGGCGCTGGTCCGGCACGCGGCGGGCATCATCGCGGGCCTGACCGCGGCCGAGGAGGAGGTCGCCGCGATCGCGGGCCTGCGTGCGGGCCGGGTCCGGCTCGTCTCGTTCCCCAGCGGCAGTTCCACGCTCGTCCCCACGGCCCTCGCCGCGCTGCGCGCCGCGCATCCCGGCACCCGGGTCTCCCTGGAGGAGGCCGAGCCGCCGGAGTCCGTCGAGAAGCTCCGGGCCGGGGACTGCGACATCGCCCTCGCGTTCCGCTACGAGGGAGCCGCGGGTGCCGAGGAGTGGGACGACCTGGTCGTACGGCCCCTGCTGCGGGACCGGCTCGTCGGGCTGGTCCCCGAGAAGCACCGGCTCGCGCGGGCCGGGTCGGTCGCGATCGCCGAACTCGCCGAGGAGCCCTGGATCGCGGGCTGCCCGCGCTGCCGCGGACAACTGGTGGAGGTATGCCGCGCCGCGGGCTTCGTGCCCCGCATCGACTTCGCCACCGACGACTACCCGGCCGTGGTCGGGCTGGTCGGTGCGGGCCTCGGGGTCGCGGTCCTGCCGGAGCTCGCGATCGAGTCCGTACGCCCCAAGGGTGCACGCACCGTGACGGTGGAGCCGCCGGTGCGGCGCGAGATCGTCGCGCTCACCCTGCCGGACCTGGCACAGGTGCCGGCGGTGGCGGCGACGCTCGACCAACTGGCGCGCGCCGCGAGCCGCTGACGCCGCCAAACAGCATGGGCACGCGTGCGCGTGCCCGACGGTGGACTGAAAAGCAGAAACGTTCCTTCAGTTGTTCGAAGCGGGATCGCCGCTCCCGGTGGTCGACGCCGCCACCAGCCGGTTGCGCGCCCGCCCCATGAGTTCCTCGCGCTCGTCCTCGGTCAGGCCGCCCCATACGCCGTACGGTTCGCGCACCGCCAGAGCGTGCGCAGCGCACTGGGCGCGAACCGGGCATCGCATGCAGACCTCTTTGGCCGAGTTCTCGCGAGCGCTCCGTGCCGCACCACGCTCGCCCTCCGGGTGGAAGAAGAGCGAGCTGTCGACCCCGCGGCAGGCCGCGAGGAGCTGCCAGTCCCAGAGGTCCGCGTTCGGACCGGGAAGGCGGGAGAAATCTGCCATTGCTTTGTCCCCTTGTTGCCGTTCTGGGCCGCTCTGTGCCCACCGACCGTACATCTACGATCTAAGGAGATGAAAATATGACTCATTGCGAATCTAGCCGCAGACACCAGCAAAGGGGAAGAAAACAGGCTGAATGGGGCATAGGTTGTGATGAAACGTTGAGGGTCCGTTGCGCATGTCTGCCTCGTGTCCACGCCCTCACGTAGAGTGCCGAAGGCGACCGACTGCCCCGTAACTCTTTCGAGTGACCGTCGTTGAGAGTGCGGAGGCGGTTGAAGGAACAAGCGCTCGGGCAGACGGCAGTTCCGTCGGCGAGTGTCGACCGCACAGATGACGATTCGTACCAGCCTGGAGGCTCAAGGTGACGCGCATCAGCTGCGGAGGGCGGCCATGACATCCGTCCTCGTCTGCGACGACTCCCCGCTTGCCCGAGAGGCGCTCCGCCGAGCGGTGGCGACCGTGCCCGGCGTCGAGCGCGTGACGACGGCAGCCAACGGCGAGGAAGTCCTCCGCCGCTGGGGTGCCGACCGCTCGGACCTGATTCTGATGGACGTACGCATGCCCGGACTGGGTGGCGTCGAGACCGTCCGGCGGCTGCTGTCCGCCGACCCCGGTGCGCGCATCATCATGCTCACCGTGGCCGAGGACCTGGACGGTGTGGCGCTCGCCGTCGCCGCCGGGGCCCGCGGCTATCTGCACAAGGACGCCTCCCGCGCCGAGCTGCGCGCGACCGTGACCCAGGCGCTCGCCGACCCCACCTGGCGGCTCGCCCCGCGCAGACTGCGGTCGGCCGAGATGGGCGCGGCGCCGACGCTCACGGCGCGTGAGATCCAGGTGCTGGAAGGCATGAGTCACGGCCGCTCCAACGCCGAGATCGGCCGCGAGCTGTTCCTCTCCGAGGACACCGTGAAGACGCACGCCCGGCGGCTCTTCAAGAAACTCGGCGCCTCGGACCGCGCGCACGCCGTGGCGCTCGGTTTCCGATGGGGTCTGGTTCGTTAGGTGAGCCGTCGCGGGGGTACGACGCACCCCGCCTACCTCATGGTGGGCGGGGCCGACAACAGCGCCCGCCGAGTGCCCGCTGCTCGTTTCGCCGCGGATGCCGCATGCTTGAGGTGTGGAGTTCCTCGGGGACGAGTCGGTCGAGCGGAAGGGGAGGGCGCAGGAGATGAGTTCCGGCGCACCTGCTCATAACGCTTCGGTGCACAACTACGGACGCGGTGCCACGGACAAGACGACGCCGAGGCACCATGGACCGATGCGCGACGACGAGACGACGGTGATCGGTGCGCTCGTCCATCGCGCGGTCGACGGCGACGAGCAGGCCACGCACGACCTGCTCGCGCATGTACATCCCTTGGCGTTGCGCTACTGCCGCACCCGCCTCTCCCGGCTTCCGGGCGACGCGCGGCACTTCGTCGAGGACCTGGCCCAGGAGGTCTGCGTAGCGGTGCTCCTCGCACTGCCGCGCTACAAGGACACCGGGCGCCCCTTCGAGGCGTTCGTCTTCGCCATCGCCGCGCACAAGGTCGCCGACCTGCAGCGCGCCGCGATGCGCCACCCCGGTTCGACGGCGGTTCCCTCGGACGAGATGCCCGAGCGCCCCGACGACTCCCTCGGCCCCGAGGAGCGCGCTCTCCTCAGCAGCGACGCCGAGTGGGCCAAGAAACTCCTGGCCAACCTCCCCGAGAACCAGCGCGAGCTGCTTCTGCTGCGCATCGCGGTGGGCCTCACGGCCGAGGAGACGGGCCAGATGTTGGGAATGTCACCGGGCGCCGTTCGGGTGGCGCAGCACCGCGCACTGAGCCGGTTGCGGGCGCTGGCGGAGCAGTAGGCGGGTCTCAGGGGCCTCCGACACCGGGACCTCTGGGGACGCGTTCGCCGGCGCTACGGGTCCGCCCTCCCAAGGGGCGGACCGGGTTTTGCCCGGGCGTGGGGTTCGCGTCGTCCTTCCGCGGGGACCGGGCCCCGGCCCACAACTGAACGGCATCGCCACCCCGCCCGTACGAACCTACGAAGCCCGAAGGCGATCCGAACCGTGGAATGGGAGACCCTTGCTTCCCGTTAGCATGGACATCCGCACCGATCAAGGCCATTTGGGGAAGGTGTCATGACTGCCAACGTCGACGGAGTGCCCGCCAAATTCGCGACACTCGGGCTGACCTACGACGACGTGCTGCTGCTGCCGGGCGCCTCCGAGGTGCTGCCCAACGCGGTCGACACCTCGTCGCGTATCTCCCGCAACGTACGTGTGAACATCCCACTGCTGTCCGCGGCGATGGACAAGGTGACCGAGTCGCGCATGGCGATCGCCATGGCGCGGCAGGGAGGCGTCGGTGTACTGCACCGCAACCTCTCCATCGAGGACCAGGTCAACCAGGTCGACCTGGTGAAGCGCTCCGAGTCCGGCATGGTCACCGACCCGATCACGGTGCACCCGGACGCGACGCTGGCCGAGGCCGACGCGCTCTGTGCCAAGTTCCGCATCTCCGGCGTGCCGGTCACCGACGGCGGCGGCAAGCTGCTCGGCATCGTCACCAACCGGGACATGGCCTTCGAGACCGACCGTTCGCGCCAGGTGCGCGAGGTCATGACGCCGATGCCCCTGGTCACCGGCAAGGTCGGCATCTCCGGCACCGACGCCATGGAGCTGCTGCGCCGCCACAAGATCGAGAAGCTTCCGCTGGTCGACGACGCGGGTGTCCTCAAGGGCCTCATCACGGTCAAGGACTTCGTGAAGGCCGAGAAGTACCCGAACGCCGCGAAGGACGCCGAGGGCCGGCTGCTGGTGGGTGCCGCCGTCGGCGCCAGCCCCGAGGCGCTGGAGCGCGCCCAGGCGCTGGCCGAGGCCGGGGTGGACTTCCTGATCGTCGACACCTCGCACGGGCACAACAGCAACGCGCTCAACTGGATGGCGAAGATCAAGTCGAGCGTGCACGTCGACGTGATCGGCGGCAACGTCGCCACCCGTGACGGTGCCCAGGCCCTGATCGACGCCGGTGTCGACGGCGTCAAGGTGGGCGTCGGCCCCGGCTCGATCTGTACCACCCGTGTGGTCGCCGGCATCGGCGTCCCGCAGGTCACCGCCATCTACGAAGCGGCCCTCGCGGCCCGTGCCGCGGGTGTCCCGGTGATCGGCGACGGTGGTCTGCAGTACTCCGGCGACATCGGCAAGGCGCTGGCCGCCGGTGCCGACACGGTGATGCTCGGCAGCCTCCTGGCGGGCTGTGAGGAGTCGCCCGGCGAGCTGCTCTTCATCAACGGCAAGCAGTTCAAGTCGTACCGCGGGATGGGCTCCCTCGGCGCCATGCAGTCCCGGGGCCAGGGCAGGTCGTACTCGAAGGACCGCTACTTCCAGGCGGACGTGGCCTCCGACGACAAGCTCGTGCCCGAGGGCATCGAGGGACAGGTGCCCTACCGCGGCCCGCTGGCCAACGTGCTGCACCAGCTCGTCGGCGGTCTGCGCCAGACCATGGGGTACGTGGGCGCCGCCACCATCGACGAGATGGAGTCCAAGGGCCGGTTCGTCCGGATCACCTCGGCGGGTCTCAAGGAGAGCCACCCGCACGACATCCAGATGACGGTCGAGGCGCCGAACTACAGCCGTAACGACTAGCCGTACAGGTACGTGAGGGCGGTCCCGGAGGTTCCGGGGCCGCCCTTGTCGTGGGTGTCGGGGATACTGGGACGCGCAGAACCGAAGAGGGAAAGGCCACACACGTGACTGAGATCGAGATCGGGCGCGGCAAGCGCGGCCGCCGGGCGTACGCCTTCGACGACATCGCCGTCGTCCCGAGCCGCCGTACGCGAGACCCGAAGGAGGTCTCGATCGCCTGGCAGATCGACGCCTACCGCTTCGAGCTGCCGTTCCTGGCCGCCCCGATGGACTCGGTCGTCTCCCCGGCCACCGCGATCCGCATCGGCGAGCTGGGCGGCCTGGGCGTACTGAACCTCGAAGGCCTGTGGACGCGGTACGAGGACCCGCAGCCGCTGCTCGACGAGATCGCCGAGCTGGACGCGGACACCGCGACCCGCCGCCTCCAGGAGATCTACGCCGCTCCCATCAAGGAGGAGCTGATCGGGCAGCGCATCAAGGAGGTGCGCGACTCGGGCGTCGTCACCGCGGCCGCCCTGTCGCCGCAGCGCACGGCGCAGTTCTCCAAGGCCGTCGTCGACGCGGGCGTGGACATCTTCGTCATCCGCGGTACGACGGTCTCCGCGGAGCACGTCTCCGGTGCCGCCGAACCGCTGAACCTGAAGCAGTTCATCTACGAGCTCGACGTCCCCGTGATCGTCGGCGGCTGTGCCACGTACACGGCGGCGCTGCACCTGATGCGTACGGGCGCGGCCGGTGTCCTGGTCGGCTTCGGCGGCGGCGCCGCGCACACCACGCGCAACGTGCTGGGCATCCAGGTGCCGATGGCGACCGCCGTCGCCGACGTGGCCGCGGCCCGCCGTGACTACATGGACGAGTCCGGCGGCCGCTATGTGCACGTGATCGCGGACGGTGGTGTCGGCTGGTCCGGCGACCTCCCCAAGGCGATCGCCTGCGGCGCCGACTCGGTGATGATGGGCTCCCCGCTGGCCCGCGCCACGGACGCGCCCGGCAGGGGCCACCACTGGGGCATGGAAGCGGTCAACGAGGAGCTGCCGCGCGGCAAGAAGGTCGACCTCGGCACCGTCGGCACCATCGAGGAGATCCTCACCGGACCCTCGCACATCCCCGACGGCTCCATGAACATCTTCGGGGCCCTCCGCCGCGCCATGGCCACCACCGGCTACAGCGAGCTCAAGGAGTTCCAGCGCGTCGAGGTGACGGTCGCGGACTCCCAGCACAAGCGCTAGCGGGAGCGGTACGCCGGCTCGTACGACGCCGAAGGGCCCGTCCACCATGAGGTGGGCGGGCCCTCGCGCATGCCGGACGGGGTTACTGACCGGCCTTCTTGGCGCCGGAGAAGGCCGCGTACGCGGCGATGGCGAAGAAGAGGAAGGTCAGCGGGTCGGCCTCGGCCTTCCAGGCTTCCTGGACCACGCCGAAGTGGTGGAAGAAGACCTCGTTGAAGCTGACGCCGACCTCCTTGGCGCCGATCATGGCCTCGCCGACCAGCTGACCGAGGTAGACCGAGGCCACCGAAAGGATCAGGCTGGCGATCGGCAGGATCGGGTTGCGTCCGCCGACGCGGCCCGCGGCGAGGCCGATCAGGAAGCCGACGCCGACGGCCGCCCAGCCGATCTCGTGCTTGGTCAGGCCGATGATGACTCCGTAGACGCCCGCCGCGACCAGGGCGGCACCGACGGCGGCCGCGAGGCCGAGCCCGAGCTTGTCGCGCACCGGAGCGGCCGGGGCGACGGGGGCCATCGGGAAGCCCGGCTGGGGTGCGCCCTGCGGGGCACCCTGCTGCGGGAACCCGGCCGGGACGGCGTCCTGCGGCGGCGCGGGCGGTTGGCCCGGCTGGTCGGCGTACGGGTTCTGCCCCGCGTACGGGTTGTCGACCGGTGGACCGGACGGCGGCGGAGACGACTGACTCATGTGGTTCCCCCCAGGGATGTGAGCGCACACCGGAGAGCGCCCGGGACGCGGGCGCACTGGTGTGCGAGAGCTGACGCACAGTAGCAGTCGGCAGTGACATCCCGTCCAGGGGTTTCGCCAGGGTCAGAGTCGGTGCGCGGCTCCGGTCGGGGTCGCTCCCCTGGTGTCCAGCAGCAGCTGGGCCTTCACGGAGAGCCCCTGGAGGTCGTACGTCCGGTGCGGCTGGAGCAGGATCGTGAGGTCGGCGTCGGCGGCGGCCTCGTAGAGGGAGTCGGCGCGCGGGACGGGGCGGCCGAGGACGTTCCAGGCCGGGACGTGCGGGTCGTGGTAGCTGACGGTCGCGCCGAGCTCCATCAGACGCAGGGCGATCTCGTGGGCGGGCGTGCCCTGTTGGTCGGCGAGGTCGGGCTTGTAGGTGACGCCGAGGAGGAGCACGCGCGCGGCGCGGGCCGATTTCCCGTGCTCGTTGAGGAGCGTGGCGGCGCGCTGGATGACGTACCGCGGCATGTGGCTGTTGACCTGCTGGGCCAGTTCGACCATGCGGAGGGTGCGGCCCGAGTGGCTTGCCAGGTCCTGGGCGATGCCGTGGCCGCCGACGCCGGGTCCCGGCCGGAACGCCTGGAATCCGAATGGCTTGGTCTCGGCGCAGCGGATGACGTCCCACACGTCGACGCCCAGGTCGTGGCAGAGCACGGCCATCTCGTTGACCAGGGCGATGTTGACGTGCCGGTAGTTGTTCTCCAGGAGCTGCACGGTCTCCGCCTCGCGGGGGCCACGCGCGCGTACGACCTTGTCGGTGAGGCGCCCGTAGAAGGCGGCGGCCGACTCGGTGCAGGCAGGGGTGAGGCCGCCGATGACCTTGGGGGTGTTGGCGGGGGTGAAGTCGCGGTTGCCGGGATCGACGCGGCTGGGCGAGTACGCGAGGTGGAAGTCGCGCCCCGCGCGCAGGCCCGAGCCCTCTTCGATGAGCGGGCGCAGGAAGTCCTCGGTGGTGCCGGGGTGGACCGGCGACTCCAGGATGACGGTGGTGTGCGGGCGCAGCCGTCCGGCCAGGGTGCGGGCGGCCGAGGCCACTTGGCCCAGGTCGGGGGTGCCGTCCGGGCCGGGTGGGGTCGGGGCGCAGATGACGGCGGTGCGGACGCGGCCGAGTTCGGCGGGGTTGGTGGTCGGCCGGAAGCCCCCCGAGAGCATCCGGCGCAGTTCGGCCGGGGTGAGTGAGCCGCCCTCCGGCCCGGTCTTGTAGCCGAGCGTGGGGATGCCGGCGGCGACGGCGGCCTGGGCCAGGGGCAGGCCGAGATGTCCGAGTCCGATGACGGCGAGATCTGCGGGCATGGCGTGGGCCGTCCTTCCCAGTAACCGAAGCGGGACAGGTGCGCAAGCCCTGTGGACAGAACGGGCGAGCGCAATGTCAGACTAGGAGTAAATATGACCGATTTACGGTATTGGGCGGGCGAGTTTCCGGGAGTGTTGTCCACAGGCTGGGGGCGCGTGGTGGCCGATGACGGACATCGCGGTCAGACTTTGGGGCAGGGGGACGTGAGCCGGGCGTCGCCGGACAGGTGCGGCCAGCGCGACAGACAGCGGGAGGCAGCGGTGAGGACAGCGAAACTGGGACCGGCGGAGCGCGCCGAGTCCCTGGCGCAAATGGCCGAGCGTGAGCTGGATGTGCTGGTGGTGGGCGCGGGCGTGGTCGGCGCGGGGACGGCGCTCGACGCCGTGACGCGCGGCCTGTCCACAGGCCTGGTCGAGGCGCGCGACTGGGCGTCGGGCACCTCCAGCAGGTCAAGCAAGCTGATCCATGGCGGCCTGCGCTATCTCGAGATGCTCGACTTCGCCCTCGTGCGCGAGGCGCTAAAGGAGCGTGGACTCCTTCTGGAGCGCCTCGCACCGCACCTGGTGAAGCCGGTGCCCTTCCTCTACCCGCTCCAGCACAAGGGCTGGGAGCGGCTGTACGCGGGATCGGGCGTCGCGCTGTACGACGCCATGTCGATGACGAGCGGACACGGCCGAGGACTGCCCGCCCACCGCCATCTGACGCGCAGCCACGCCCTGCGCATAGCCCCCGCCTTGAAGAAGGACGCGCTGGTCGGCGCGTTGCAGTACTACGACGCGCAGGTGGACGACGCCCGCTATGTGGCCACGTTGGTGCGCACGGCGACGGCGTACGGCGCGAAGGTCGCCAACCGCGCCCGCGTGACCGGATTCCTGCGCGAGGGCGAGCGCGTGGTCGGCGCCAGGGTGCAGGACGTCGAGGGCGGCGGGGAGTACGAGATCCACGCCAAGCAGATCGTCAACGCCACGGGGGTGTGGACCGACGACACCCAGGCCATGGTGGGCGAGAGGGGCCAGTTCCACGTACGGGCCTCCAAGGGCATCCACCTGGTCGTGCCGAAGGACCGGATCAACGCCGCGACGGGTCTGATCCTGCGCACGGAGAAGTCCGTCCTCTTCGTGATCCCCTGGGGGCGGCACTGGATCATCGGCACCACGGACACCGACTGGAACCTCGACAAGGCCCACCCCGCGGCCTCCAGCGCCGACATCGACTATCTGCTGGAGCATGTGAACTCGGTGCTCTCGGTACCCCTGACCCGCGACGACGTGGAGGGCGTGTACGCGGGACTGCGGCCGCTGCTCGCGGGCGAGTCGGACGCCACCAGCAAGCTCTCGCGCGAACACACCGTGGCCCATCCGGTGCCGGGACTGGTGGTCGTGGCGGGCGGCAAGTACACGACGTACCGGGTGATGGCCAAGGACGCGGTCGACGAGGCGGTGCACGGCCTCGACCAGCGGGTCGCCGAATGCGTCACCGAGGACATCCCCCTGCTCGGGGCCGAGGGGTACCGGGCGCTGTGGAACGCGCGGGCGCGCATCGCTCAGCGCACCGGGCTCCATGTGGTCCGGGTGGAGCATCTGCTGAACCGGTTCGGTGTGCTGGCCGAGGAGATCTTCGAGCTCATCGCGGCCCACCCCGCGCTGGGCGAGCCCCTTCCGGCCGCCGAGGACTACCTGAAGGCCGAGATCGTCTACGCCGCCTCGCACGAGGGCGCGCTGCATCTGGACGACGTGCTGACCCGGCGCACCCGTATCTCCATCGAGACCTTCGACCGCGGTACGCGCAGCGCCCGCGAGGCCGCCGAGCTGATGGCGCCGGTCCTCGGCTGGGACAAGGACCAGATCGAGCGCGAGGTGGAGCACTACGAGAAGCGGGTCGAGGCCGAGCGGGAGTCCCAGCGCCAGCCGGACGACCAGACGGCGGACGCGGCGCGGCTGGGGGCGCCGGACATCGTGCCGCGCTGATCGTGCGGCGCTGATCGTGCCGTGCTGATCGGGTCCCGCTGCCTACGAGGACCTGCCCGGGAGTTCCCGTGAATGTCACTCGAACGGGTGTCGTGAACTGGGATCTTTGCTCGAATCCCGGTCGTTCTACTGGGTGCGGGGGCAGAACTCGGCGGCCAGCAGCTCGGGTTCGAGGTCCGGGTCCTCGATCCCGTCCGTGTTCACCCGGAAGGTGAGGACGCGACGGCCGTCGACGGTGGCCGCGGTGCGCACGTAGCTGCCGGAGATATGGCCGTCGTGCCCCCACACCGTGGTGCCGCACGACAGCTTCACCGGATACAGACCCATGCCGTACTGGCCTTGTGCGGTGCGGCTGTCGAGCATCTCGCGCAGTTGGCGGGACGGGAGCAGGTCGCCCGCGAGCAGGGCCGCGTAGAAGCGGTTCAGGTCGGCGAGCGTGGTGACCAGTTCACCCGCCGCGCCGGCCACGCGCGGGTCGAGGGCGGTCACGTCGGTGCCGTCGGCGGCGTAGGCGCGGCCGTGCGGGGAGGGCAGCGAGGTGCGGGCGCCGGGGAACGAGGTGCCTGTCAGACGAAGGGGATCGATGATGCGGCGCTCGGCCTCGGTGGCGTACGAGTGGCCGGTGACCTGGCGGATGACCATGCCGAGCAGGACGTAGTTGGTGTTCGAGTAGGAGAAGCGGCCGCGGGCGGCCGGGGGGTGGGTGAGCGCGATGCGGACGGCCTGGAGCGGGGTGAGGGGGACGGCGCCCTTGGTGACGTCGGTGAAGTTGTACAGGCCACTGGTGTGGGTGAGCAGGGAGCGCAGTGTCAGACGCCGGCCGTCGTTGCCCGCGCCGCGCACCAGACCCGGAAGGTGAGCGTCCAGGGAGTCGGACAGGGACAGCCGGTGGTCGGCGGCGAGTTGCAGCACCACGGTCGCGATGAACGTCTTGGTGATGCTGCCCGCGCGGAAGTGGTCGCCGCGGGCGATGCCCTCGCCGGCGCGGGCGAAGCGTGCGCCGGAGGCGTCGCCGGCCAGCAGCGCGGCGGCGGGAACCTTGCCGCGGGTGACGAGGAGGGGGAGCAGCCGGCGGAGGGCACGGGTGGCGTCCGTTGCCGGGGCGGCGGCGGGGGAGCGTGAGCCCGTCGAGGCCGCGGACCTGGGGGTGTGACGGGCGGCCGAGGGTGTGGTGGAGTGGGAAGGACCGGCGGTCGGCAGCACGCGCGGCAGACCGATCGGGGCCAGGAACAGGGCGGCCAGAGACACGGGTATGACCAGGAGTGTCCGAGGTGTCCGGGGCGCAGGCATCGGCGTTCCTTCCCTGTTGCGGCACATCATGGGGGACGGACCTGTGCGCGCGAGCGGGTGGTCCGCAGGTGAGGGGCGTGCCGGTCGCCGGGGGCTTGTCGGCCGAAGGGCCCCCTGGGCGCTGAGCGCTTGTCGGGTGAGGGACAATGAAGGCTCTGTCAGGGCGGGTTGCATGAGGGGACGCATGTCGGAGGCGGAGCGGGCGGGAGCATCCCGTCAGGACAAGAGCGAACGTCTCCTCGCCGGGCGCTACCGGCTGGGAGATGTTCTCGGCCGCGGCGGCATGGGCACGGTGTGGCGGGCCCAGGACGAAACGCTGGGCCGCACGGTCGCCGTCAAGGAGCTGCGGTTCCCGTCGAGCATCGACGACGACGAGAAGCGGCGGCTGATCACGCGCACCCTGCGTGAGGCCAAGGCGATCGCGCGGATTCGCAACAACGGCGCGGTGACGGTCTTCGACGTGGTCGACGAGGACAACCGGCCATGGATCGTGATGGAACTCGTCGAGGGCAAGTCGCTCGCCGAGGTCATCCGCGAGGACGGCCTGCTCACGCCGAAGCGCGCCGCCGAGGTGGGGCTCGCGATACTCGACGTGCTGCGTTCCGCGCACCGCGAGGGCATCCTGCACCGCGACGTGAAGCCGTCGAACGTGCTGATCTCCGACGACGGCCGGGTCGTGCTGACCGACTTCGGTATCGCGCAGGTCGAGGGTGACCCGTCCATCACCTCGACCGGCATGCTCGTGGGCGCGCCCTCGTACATCTCGCCGGAGCGGGCGCGCGGGCACAAGCCCGGCCCCGCGGCCGACCTGTGGTCGCTGGGCGGGCTGTTGTACGCGTCGGTCGAGGGCGTTCCGCCGTACGACAAGGGTTCCGCGATCGCGACGCTCACCGCGGTGATGACCGAGCCGGTGGAGCAGCCGAAGAACGCGGGCCCGCTGGAGAACGTGATTTACGGGCTGCTCGTGAAGGACCCCGCGCAGCGGCTCGACAACGAGCGCGCCCGGGCGATGCTCAGCGAGGTGGTCCACGCCCCCGAGCCCAAGGAGACCGTGCCGGAGCCGGTGGACGCGACGAAGGTCGTGGTGCTGCCGCCGGTGCCGGACGAGGGCCGGGGCAAGAAGAGTTCGGGCGGCTCGGGCGGTTCCGGTGCCAAGCGCGGTGAGGAGGCCGGGGAGCGGCTGCGCGGGGCGCTGCGTTCCGTGCGGAAGGCCGCCTCGGTCGCCGGTGCGGCCACGGCGGCGGCGACCGCTGCGGCGACGGCCCGTGCGAAGTCCGGCGCTGCCGGCGGGACGGGCGGCGCGAGCAGCACGGGCAGTGCGGGTGGTGCCGGCGGTACCGCGGCTTCCGGCTCGGTGGGCGTGGAGGGGGCGGCTCCGAAGGCTCCGGCGGCTCCCCCGGCTCCGCCGCGCGTGGACGTGTCGAAGCCCGCCGCGGCTGCGGGGAAGTCCGGGACGGTCACGTCCGGCCAGGGTGGCAAGGCGGCGGAGGGCTCCCCGAAGCCGGGCGTGCGTGACGGCGCGCCAGTGGGCTCGGCCTCCGGTCCCGTCGGCTCGAAGGGGGCTCTCGGCTCGGCGGGTTCGGGCGGTGCCGGCTCCACCGGTTCGGCCGGCGAGGCCAGGCCGGCCTCCGGGTGGCCCGTGGCGCCCGAGCGGCCGCCGCGGCCCGTACCGCGGGCACCGCTCACCGATGTGGTGCCGCGACGGACCCTGGTGATCATTGCCGTGGTCGTGGCGCTCGCCGTGATCGGGACCGTGCTGGCCCTGACCCTCGGTGGCGGTGACGACAGCGGGTCGAAGAACGGCAAGAGTGGTGGCACCAAGGCGGCCGCGTCCAGCGGGGTGACCGCGGGCAGCGGCGGCAAGGACGCGACCAGCGGCTCTCACACCGACACGGGCGACAAGACGGACGGCGCCACCGGGTCGGCCGGGGACGGGAGTTCGGGCAGCACGCCGAACACCGACGCGTCGGGCAGCGCCGCCGCCACGAGCGGGACGAGCGGCGACGGCAAGGAGTCGGGCTCCTCGGGCTCCACCGCCGTGTCGACGTACAAGGGCAGCCAGGGGTTCAAGATCGGGCTGCCCAAGGGATGGAAGTACCAGTCGACGGATGACGCGGGAGTCCGTTTCACCGGTCCCGACGGGCAGAAGCTCCTCGTCGGCTGGACGACCACGCCCAAGAGCGACCCCGTGGCGGACTGGAAGAACCAAGAGGGCTACATGGTGCGCTCGCAGTACAAGCGGGTGCGCATAGAGCAGGTGGACTACCGCGGTTGGAACACGGCCGACTGGGAGTTCACCTATCAGGACGGCGGCACGAAGTACCAGTCGATCGACCGCGGCTTCGTCGTGAATGATCACCTCGGGTACGGGCTGATGTACACGGCGAAGGCATCCGACTGGGACAGCGAACTGCGCAAGGACACGTGGAAGACGCTGACGGCGACGTTCCAGCCGAAGTCGTGAGGCATGGGCCCGAACCCACGTCGTGAGGCGCGCGCCCATGTCGTGAGGTTCGGGCCGGTTCGCCCGGGGTGTCTGTTGTAAGGGTCGGTCACGGGCCGGTGACATCTCGCGTCCCGACATTGCGGGTTGCCTCCGGCACGTATCGTGAGTGGTTGCGGACCGTACGAAGCCGTAACGGGACGCGAGGCGAACGGAATTGACCACCGGGCGGCCGGGGGAGGCATCGTGGACGACTATGCGGGTCGGGTACTCGCCGACCGTTACCGCCTGCCGCTGCCGCCCTCCGACGAGTACGAACTCGCCGAGAGCCGGGCCTTCGACACCTACAGCGGTCAGGAAGTCCTTGTCCGGCAGGTGCCGTTGCCGGAGGTCGTCGAGGCGGAGATGCTCGACGCGGACGGGCTGCCCGAGGGGTTCGTGGCGCGGGACGGCGGGGTGCGGCGCGCCTCCGCACGGACCACGCGCAGGCCCCCCGAACCCGCCGTACGACGGGCGATCGAGGCGGCGCAGGCCGCCGCGCAGATTCCCGACCATCCCCGGCTGGACCAGGTCTTCGACGTGTTCGCCGAAGGCGGGTCGTTGTGGATAGTGAGTGAGCTGGTGCCCGCGCGGTCGCTGGCCGCGCTGCTCGCCGAGAAGCCGCTGAGCCCCTATCGGGCGGCCGAGGTCGCCGCCGACGTCGTCACCGCGCTGCGGGTGCTGCACGCGCACGGATGGGTCCACCGCAACATCACCGTGCGCACGGTGCTCGTCTGCGACGACGGCCGGGTGATGCTGACCGGCCTGGCCGCCGGCGCCGCGGAGGAGGCACTGTGCGGGTACGACCCGGTGCCGGTGCAGGACTTCGAGGGTCCCGGGGGTGAGGGAGGCGTCGGTGCCGGTTCGCCCCACGCGGGTCCCGGTGCGGATGCACGAGCGGGTACGGGCGTCGGTGTCCCGCGTGGTGCGGCCCGTACGCGCGGTGCCGCGCCTGGTGGAGTGACCGCAGGACTGCCCGGCGGGGGAGCCGGTGGTGCCTCCGGCGGGGGGCCCGGCGCCTCGTTCGGCGCGGTGGTCGCCAGTGCGCAGGGGGCCGATGCCGAGGCCGCGCGGCGGGCCGCGATCGAGGCGCGGGCCGAGAACACCACTCCCGTAGGAGAGCCGCCCGTCGACGGCGGGGCGGCCCTGGCGCGCAGGGCGTTGGAGGCCGGAGGCGACGCCCGGGCGGCCCGGGCCGGAGCCATCGCCGCGTACCGGGCCGGAGCCCGGGCCGCGGCACGCGTGCACGAGCAGCAGCGGGGCGGTCCGGCGGCACTGCCCGCGCCCCGTCCCGCCCCGCCGGCCGACGGCTCCGTGCCGGGGGCCCAGGGTTCCGGGCAGGGTGTGGAGCAGCGGCCCGAGACCCCGCCCCCCGGTCAGATCGCCGACCCGTACGGCGTCGGTGGCGGGCGCGCGGGCGCGTGGCCCGGCGCGCAGCCGCGCCCCGGAAGCGGCCCCGGTACCGGTACCGGCCCTGGCGTCGACGACCCCGGATTCGGTGGTCCGGGATTCGGTGGCCCCGGCCCCGGCGGCCATGGCGGTCAGGGGCGCCCGGCGCTCCCCGGCCCCGCGGCCGGTCATGGAAGTGGCCACAGCGGCACCCCGGTTCCCCCGGGAACCCAGGGCCCCCACGGCGCTCAGAGCCACGGCATCCAGAGCCACGGCGCCCAGAACCACGGCACCCCCGCCCTCGTGCCCGGACAGCAGTCCACCCCCGCCCCGACCCCCAACGGCCGTTGGGACGAGCTGGTCGCCGGTGCGCCCCCGCGGCGCGGTCCCGCCACCGCGCTCGCCGCGGAGCGGGCCCGGCAGGCGCGGATGGCCGTCGTCGGTCCGGTGACCGAGCGCTGGGCGCCGGAGCAGGCCGGGCCGGTGCACGAGAACTGGCAGTTGGCGGCGCCGATCGGCCCCCAGACCGATCTGTGGGCGCTGGGCGCCCTGCTCTTCCGGGCCGTGCAGGGACACGCGCCCTACCCGGAGGACAACACCGCGGAGCTGGTGCAGCTGGTGTGCGCGGAGCCGCCGGCGTTCGCCGAGGAGTGCGGGCCACTGCGGCCGGTCGTGGAGTCGCTGCTGCGTCAGGACCCCACCGAGCGGCTGGACTTCGAGGAGCTGAGCGGCTGGCTGCGCTCGCTGGTGCGGTCCGCGCCGGAGCCCGAGGCGGGCGCGCACGTCGTCGCGGCCCCGCCCGTCGACCCCAGCCGGCTTCCGATCGTACGGCGCAGGGGCGAGCTCGTCCGCAGGCGCCGGGCCGGACTGCCCGCGACCAGCGCGCACGCCCGCCACAAGCGCGCGAAGTCCGACCGGCAGGCGAGGCCGGCCAGGTCGACGGAGACGGCCAAGCCCCGCAAGCTGGGCCGGAACCTGCTTCTGCTGGTCCTGCTCCTGCTGGTCGCGGCGGTCGCGTACGCGATGGTCTTCATGCCGAAGAAGACCGACCCGAACAGCGACGCGAACGGCGACCGGACCGGCTCCGCGGGCCAGGTGAGCCCGGCGCCAGGGAACACCGCGGGCACGGGCGCGGACGGCAGCGCCAGCAGCCGGCCGCGCCCCGAC
Source organism: Streptomyces olivochromogenes (assembly GCF_001514115.1). Lineage (GTDB taxonomy): Bacteria > Actinomycetota > Actinomycetes > Streptomycetales > Streptomycetaceae > Streptomyces > Streptomyces olivochromogenes. The sequence continues at coordinate 221,352 of NZ_KQ948454.1, read as the reverse complement.
CAGACCTCTCCCGGGACGGACACGAACCCTTCGGGCGGCGCGAGTTCGACGACCTCGCAGTCCAACGACCCGGCGGTCGGCCAGGGCTTCACCCTGCGCAAGGACTCCGAGGGCTTCCAGGTCGCCGTGGCCAACGGCTGGGACCGCACGCCAAAGAACGGGCGCGGTCAGGTGGTCTACTCCCAGGGCGACTTCGAGCTCATCGTCGTACCCGGACGGGACAGCACCAGCAAGTACGGCGGCGATCCGCTGACGTACCAGCGCGAGACCGAGAGCGAGTTGCAGCCGTTCCGCGACTCGACGTGGGCCACGTCCAGCGGGATGCGGCGGATCGACGTGGGCGGACGGACCATGGCCGAGGGGCAGTTCACCTGGCAGAACTCCGCAGGGCAGTCGCTGTACGTCCGCAATCTCGCGATCGTCGTCGGCGGCCACTACCACGTGGTGCAGGTGCGTGGCCCGGAGGCCGAACGGGACGAGGTCACGAGGCTGTACGAGCAGGCGTCGGCGACCTACCAAGTCACCGGCTGAGCAATTCCCGTAGTCATGAATCGCTGAACGCCGAATGGTTCCCTTCCGTACACGGAAGGGAGAACCGTCACAGTGCGGTCTCCGTACGACCCCGCCGGTTCCCTGCGCGGGGACCGCTCTTTAGTCTGACCCTGTCAATACCATTGCGGGGAAACGTGAATCAGATGCAGGGCCTGCTCCTCGCGGGCCGCTACCGACTTGTCGAATCCATCGGCAGCGGTGGCATGGGCCGCGTGTGGCGTGCACACGACGAGGTGCTGCACCGTGCCGTCGCGGTCAAGGAGCTGACGGCCGCGCTGTACGTGACGGAGAGCGACCGGGCCGTGCTGTTGGCGCGTACCCACGCCGAGGCGCGGGCCGCCGCCCGGATCAACCACTCGGCCGTCGTCACCGTGCACGACGTCCTGGATCACGACAACCGGCCCTGGATCGTCATGGAGCTGGTCGAGGGCAACTCACTGGCCGACGAGGTCAAGGAGCAGGGGCGTGTCGAACCGACCGAGGCGGCGCGGATCGGGTTGTGGGTGCTGCGCGCCTTGCGCGCCGCGCACTCCGCCGGCGTGCTGCACCGTGACGTGAAGCCAGGGAACGTCCTGCTGGCCTCCGACCGGCGGGTGCTGCTCACCGACTTCGGGATCGCGCAGGTCGAGGGTGACACGACCATCACGCGTACCGGCGAGATCGTCGGCTCGGTCGACTACCTGGCGCCCGAGCGGGTGCGCGGGCACGACCCCGGCCCGTCCGCCGACCTGTGGGCGCTCGGCGCGACGCTGTACACGGCGGTGGAGGGACGGTCGCCGTTCCGGCGGACCTCGCCGCTGACCACCATGCAGGCCGTGGTCGACGAGGAGCCCGCGCCGCCGCAGCACGCCGGTCCGCTCGGGCCCGTCATCACCGCGCTGCTGCACAAGGACCCGGCCGTGCGGCCCGGTGCGGAGGAGGCCGAGCAGATGCTCGCCGAGGCCGCGGAGGGACGCCGGCCGAGTGCGGCGCAGGCGTATGTGCCGACGCAGCAGCACGTGGACACGGGCACCATGGGGATGGGCGCGCAGCGGGTGGCGCCCTACGGGACGGCGCCCCATGGGACGGGATCGCAGGGGACGGGATCGCGGGGCGTCGCGCCCCACGGACCGGGGGCTCACGAGACGGCGTCGCACGGGTCGGTGGCGCACGGATCGGGCGCGCACGGGGCGACGCCGACACTTCATGCACTGGTGTCCGGGCCCCTGGTCGACGGCACCGGCTCCGGGGGCGCGTCCGGGAGACGGCGCCGCGGTCGTACGATCGCCCTCGTCGTCGTACTCGCCGCCCTGATCGGCGGTGGCGGCGCCGTGGCCATGCACTATGTGAACGGCGCACGGACCGACGACACCCACAACAGTGCCTCGCCCGGCACCGCGAATTCCGGTACCACCAAGCCCGGGAGCACCCCGACCGCGACTTCGGGCACCCAGAAGCCGTCCGGCGCCGTGCCCGACACCTGGGTGCAGCGGGACGACGTCGAGGGCTTCACCATCTCCCTGCCCGACAAGACCTGGCAGCGGCAGGCCAACGGCAACCAGGTCGACTACACGCCCGACGGCGGCAAGCACTTCGTCCGCATCGCCATCGACGACTCGCCGGACTTCCCCACCCCGTACGCACACCAGCTGGACCTGGAAGAGCAGTTGACCAAGCTGGCCGACTACAACCGGGTGCAACTGCAGTCCAACACGTTCCGCGACTGCCCGGGCTCCCTGTGGGACTTCACCTGGACCGCGCTGCCGAAGCAGACGCCGTTCCCGGGCGAGCGGCGGGCGATCGAGCAGACGTACCTCAGCCGTGAGGGTGTCGAGTACGCGATCTACATGTCCTCGCCCGCGGCGGACTGGGACACGGCGCGACAGCAGTTCGACGTGATTCTCCGCAGCTGGCTCCCCAAGACCTGACGGGCCGGACGGACACGAACTGGCCGCAACCGGTCTGACGAGGCCGGATAACAGCCATCGCGCGGGCCGGAGCCCGGAGCGCGTCCGTCCGGTGCGGCATGATGGGGCGTATGGGGACCGAGGGGGAGAACGTCCGTGTGATCGCCGGCCGTTACCGGCTGGAGGCCAGGATCGGGCGGGGCGGCATGGGCGTCGTCTGGCGCGCCACCGACCAACTGCTCGGCCGGCAGGTCGCGGTGAAGGAACTCGCCCTCGACGACTCGCTCTCCGACGACGAGGCCCGGACGCAGCGCGACCGCACCCTGCGCGAGGCCAGCGCGGTCGCCCAGCTGCACCACCCGCACATCATCGTCGTGCACGACGTCGTCGAGGAGGCCGAACGGCCGTACATCGTGATGGAGTTGATCGACGGCGGCTCGCTCGCCGAGCGGATCTCCGCCGACGGCCCCGTCGACGCGCGAGAGGCCGCCCGGATCGGCCTCGCCCTCCTCGGCGCGCTGCGCCGCGCGCACGAGGCGGGTGTCCTGCACCGTGACCTCAAGCCCGCCAACGTCCTCATGGAGGCGGGTACCGACCGTGTCGTGCTGACCGACTTCGGCATCGCCCAGGTCGCGGGTGCCACGACGCTCACCGAGAGCGGGTCGTTCGTCGGCTCGCCCGAGTACACCGCGCCCGAGCGGATGTCCGGGGTCAGGACCGGCCCCGAGTCCGATCTGTGGTCGCTCGGGGCGCTGCTCTGCACGGTACTGAGCGGTGAATCGCCCTTCCGGCGAGACTCGTTGGGCGGCATCCTGCACGCCGTCGTCATGGACGAGATCCGCCCGCCCGCGCAGGCCGCGCCCCTGCTGCCCGTCGTACGGGGGCTGCTGGAGCGCGATCCGGAGCGGCGGCTCGACGCGGTGGAGGCGGAGCGGCTGCTCAGGGCGTTCCTGGAGACGGGCCGTACGCCGCGGGCCGCGTCGGCCGGCTACACGCCCACGCAACGGGACGTACCGAAGCGGAAGTCACCCGTCCAGCAGACCGCGCACCGCTCCCCTCCTCCGGTTCCTCCGCCTGCCGTCGCCCCCGACCGTGCCCCGAAGCGGTCGGCGCGGACCATGCTCGTCGTCGCGGCGCTGGTCGCCGCCGCGGCCGGGGCGGGCGTGTCGGCGGTGCTGCTGGTGAACCACGGTGGGGGCGGCGGCGGGGGCGGTACGTCGACGCCGTCCGCCAGTTCGGCGCCGGGCACGTCCGTGAGCGCGTCGCACTCCCCGAGCGCGCCCGCAGCGCCGGGGTCCTCGGCCTCACCTAGCGCTGCCCCCACGGTCACCGTCACCCGGCAGCAGAAGCCGACCGCCGCCTCCGGCCCGGCGCCCTCGGGCTACCGGACGGTCCATGACCCGGACGGGTTCTCGCTCGCCGTGCCGGACGGCTTCACCCGCGATCCGGAGGGCGAGCGGATCTTCTACGTGTCGCCGGGCCAGACCTTCCGCCTCGGCATCAAGGCGACCGATCCCGAGGCGGGCGGCCCGCTCGCGGTGATGCGGCGCGCCGACGCCGACGGGCCGTCCACGAACCCGGGCTACCACGACGGCACCGTCACCCCGACCACGCACGACGGACAGCCCGCCGCGCTCTGGGAGTTCACCTGGAACGGCTTCACCAAGGCGGAGGGCGCGCGGCACACGTACGACCTCTGCTGGGAGGAAGGCGGCCGGATGTACGACGTGTGGGTGTCGGCGCCGGTCGGGAAGGTGACGCAGGCGAAGGAGTACTTCGACGTGGCGTTGGACACCTTCGTGGCCCCGTAGGCGGGAGATAAACGGGAGATAAGGGACGGCCCGCGTCACGGGTCTGTGACCGGTGCGCGACGGGTCTGGATGCCGGAGAGCGTGCCGCGATAGGGATGGACCCATGAGGAACAACGGGGGAGTCCCTTACGGGGCCGACGAGCCGACGAGTTTCGTTCTGCAACCGCCGACCCGGGTCGCCCCGGAGCCGACGGCCGAGTCCGCGCCCGGTCCGGTGCCTGCGCCCAACCCCGCGGCCAACCCCATGCCCAACCCCGCGACCGAACTCGATCCCGACCCCGGCACCGGGCGGCTCATCGCGGGCCGCTACCGGCTGCTCGGCAAGCTCGGGCACGGTGGGATGGGGACGGTCTGGCGGGCCGAGGACGAGACGGTGGGCCGTGAGGTCGCTGTCAAGGAGCCCCGCGTCCCGGACCACCTTCCCGAGCGTGAACGCGCCAATGTCTTCGAGCGGATGCGCCGCGAGGCGCGCGCCGCGGCCCGGCTCGACCACCCGGCGGTGGTGAACGTCCACGACGTCGCGGTCGTGGACGGACAGCCCTGGATCGTCATGGAGCTGGTCCGGGGCCGTTCGCTGGGCGCCGCCCTCCAGGAGGGCACGCTCGGGGTGCGTGAGGCGGCGCGTATCGGTCTTGAGGTGCTCGGCGCGCTGGAGGCGGCGCACGCGGCGGGCATCCTGCACCGGGACGTCAAGCCCGACAACGTGTTGCTGGGCCCGCACGGCCGGGTCGTCCTCACCGACTTCGGCATCGCGCAGATCGAGGGCGAGACGAATCTGACGGCCACGGGCGGCTTCGTCGGATCGCCCGAGTACATCGCGCCGGAACGGGTGCTCGGCCAGCGTCCGGGCCCGGCCTCCGACCTCTGGTCGCTCGGTGTCGTCCTGTACGCGGCCACGGAGGGCGTGTCGCCCTTCCGCCGCAGCAACACGCCCGCGACGCTCCAGTCGGTCCTCAACTCCACCCCGGCGCCGCCCGCTTCGGCGCGGGGTCCGCTGGCGGAGGCCATCAACGGGCTCCTGGACAAGGACCCCTCCCGCCGCCCCGGCGCGGACCGGGTCCGACGGATGCTGGAGGAGGCCGCCGAGCCACCCGCCCCGGAGCCGACGCAGGTGGTGCAGATCGCGGGTCCGGGCGGCAAGGGCCTGCGCGTACGCCGCACGCCCCTGCTCATCGGCCTCGGCGCGGTGGTCGTCGCGGCTGCCGTGGCGGCGTACCTGGTGTTCGCGAACCCGTTCGCGGGGCCGCTGCCCGACGGCTGGAAGAAGCACCACGACACGGACGTCGCCGCGACGCTGGCGGCACCCGCGGGCTACCAGAGATCGACGCCGGACCGGACGTCGGACAAGGGGCACTGGGTCACGTACACCGACTGGAGCGGCAGCATCTGGATCGGCCTGACCCTGATCAAGAAGTCCGAGGACACGAGCCATCGGATCAAGGACTCCTCGGCCGCCGAGATGTACGCCGACAACGACGACTTCAAGGGCAGCGGCGCGTACGAGCTGAGCATGCCCGAGGCCCCGCGGACGGACCCGGAGGAGACGAAGTACCACGGCAGGCAGTCCGCCGAGAACACCGTCGTCTACACGACCACCGACAGCCAGAACCCGCGCCCGCGCGAGGTGAAGATCTTCTACTACAAGACGTCCAAGGGCGACATGTACAAGTTCACGATCAGCTATCCGGGCAAGGGCGACTTCACGGCACGCGGCCGCGAAGTCGCCAGGACGGCGATCGCGAACCTGGACATCGACCAGCTGTAGAGGGGTGACGAGGGGTCAGGCGAGCTTGCCGGCCTGGGCCTTGATGAGCTCGGCGGGGATGCCGTACTCCTTGGGCTTCCCTTCGGCGAGGAACACGGCCAGGTTCATCGAGTAGTACGTGGCCACCGTGCTGCCGTGACGCACCGCCTCGCCGTGCACGACGATCTTGTCGCCGTCCGCGTCGCCGGTCACGGCGAAGGCGACCGACTCGTCGCCGCTGCCCGAGGCCTTCTCGGCCTCGACCTTGGTGAACTTCTGGGCGTCGTCCTTCGCGCCCTTCGCCGTGGCCGTGAACCCGCCCGTGCAGCCCTTGACCGCGTCGGAGACCGAGGACATGGCCTTCTGGGCGCCGTCGCCCTCGTACGAGGAGAGCGAGACGATGGTGACCGTCCCGCCCAGGGTGTCGGTGATCGAGTTGAGCGCGTCGTCGAGCTCCTTGTCCGTCATGTCCTCCATGCTCTTGGTGGAGGACGCGCTGGGCTTGGCCTCCACCGGCGTGGCCATCGTGTTGACGTACGCGGTCGAGTCGCCCGGCGCGAAGCCGGTGAGGACATAGGCGAGCGGCGCGCACTTCTCGTCGACGACGGTGATCTCCTCCTTGGAGGAGGCGAACCGCTCGGACTTGTCGGCCGCCGCGAAGCGGTACCCGTCGAGGTCGCCCTTGCCGACGATCAGCTTCTTCAACTCGGCGTCGCTCAGGGCCTTGACCGTGGCCGTCGCCCCCTTGCCGCCCGTCGCCTTGTCACCGGAGCCGGAATCCGAACCGGAGTCGGAACAGCCTGTGGCCAGGGCGAGCGAGAGCGCCGACGCGACCATTGCGACGCCGGGGCGCGACAGCGCGGATCTCTTCATTCTGGGGAAGTCCTTCGGTGTGCGGACGGAACCGGCCGCGCCTGGAGGCGCAGCCGGGTACCTGCCGTGTACATGAGGTGAAAGGACTATGTGGTAAAGGTCAAGTGAACGTCAAGTTGGTAAAGCGCCACCCGAGGCGGTGACGGTCACGCCTTCAGCTTGCCGGCGACCGCCTTGACCAGGTTCGTCCTCGAGACCTGCAGGGCGAAGCGATTCCCGGCGCCGGGGACCGGCTTGGCGTACCAGGGCAGTCCCCGTCGGCGCCACTTGGCGGGGGCCAGCTTCTTCGGGAGCACCGGGAGAGGCAACGACCAGTCGCCGAGGCGTAGTTCGCCGGTCCACTCGCCGGCGGTGAGTTCGGTGACGTTCACCCGCACGACGAAGGTGCCGTCACCGCGGACGGCGGTGAAGGAAGCGCTCCCACGGTGGCCGTCGTCCAGGACTACAGCGAGCGCGTGTTCCGGGTACTCGGCGAGGGTGCACCCCCCGGCGATCTCCAGCTCGGTGGGCGCGCCGGTGGCCCAGCGCACACCGTCGAACCGGAGGTGCGACCGCACGCCGTGCTTCTTCTCGCCGAGGTCGAGCGTGAAGTTGCCGTGCGGGTTGGTCGTGTACAGCGTGACTGCCCGCACGCCCGCGCCCGTGTCGACCACCCGTGTGCTCGCCTTGCCGGACACATCGTCGGCGCGCTTGCTGCCGATGCGGACCTCGCGCGACACGCCCATGGCGCCGACCGCGAGCGAGATGTCCCAGAGCCCGTCGTCGAGGGGCTTGCCGTCGGCGGCGGTGGTGATGTCGACGACCGCCTCGAACCCGGCCAGGTCGTACGCGTACGCGCCCTCGTCCGCGTCGGCGCCGAGACCCGGTGTCGCGGTGTGCGTGACGGGCAGCCGGAACTCCGTGCCGCTGTCGCGCTCGCGCAGGACAAGTCCAGTGGTGACGTCCTGCGTCTCCACACGGTGCAGATAGGCGTGTCCGGCCAGGTGAAGCGCGGTGCCCCGCAGTTCGGCCCGGCTGACGCGGTGGCGGACACCGAGCTGGTCGGTGACGTCGTAGCAGGCGTCGGGGACGGCGCGGGCGGGGTCGCGGAGGAAGGGGTAGCGGGCGTAGGCGCGGCCGGCGTCGAGGAGGACGGGGGTGGCCGCCTTGCTGTCGGCCAGTTCTTTCTCGAACCCCACCAATTCAAGTACCTCGTCCAGCATCCGGTGCCGTACGAGATGCAGCCGAACCCGGGCCATCGCCGAGAGTCGGTCGTTCATCCCCTCGTGCCACAGCGGGGCGATGATCTCCGCCATTTCGGCGAGGGACTTCAACTGCTGCGTGCGGGGTTCGTGTACCAGATGACTGTCGAGCACATGGGGCACGTCGACGGTGAGGTGCCGGTGCGCCAGGTGGTCGCGGCCGGGGCCGGGTGGCACGTTCTCCAGGATGAGGTCGACCATGGCGGCGAGGAACCGCAGGCGAGGTTCCGAACCCTTGGTGCGCACGGTGATGTTGCCGCCGTCTTCCCGCAGGGTGCAGAACAGGCAGTCGTAGTCGGCGATCACGGAGATCCCCGAGGCGTGCAGGTACGCCAGGGCGGTGAACGGCTGGTCCTCACCGACGGGCATGCCGGTCGGGAATCGCAGTGCGTGCCGCTCCAGCAGCCTGCGTCGGAACAGCTTCAGCGGGTTGAGGGCCCAGTAGACACGGGAGTTGAAGACATCAGTCTTCGGCTGATTGCTTCGGAACATCGACATGGGCAGGCCGCGTCCGCCGATGCCGACCATCTTGCCGAGCACAATGTCGGTGCCGTTCTTCTCGGCCATGGTGACCATGCGCTCCAGGGCCTCGGGTCCCAGATAGTCGTCGGCATCGAGGAAGAAGACGAACTCCCCGCGAGCGAGGCCGAGCCCGGCGTTGCGCGGCGCTGAGGGGCCACCAGAGTTCTCCTGGTGAACGACCTGCAAGAGCCCCGGAAACTCGTCGGCGAGACGTTCGAGCTCCTTGGCCGTTCCGTCCGTCGAACCGTCGTTGACCGCGATGATTTCCAACGCATCCCGCCCGATGGTCTGTTCGGCCACGGATGTGATGGAACGCGTCACATAGGGCATCGCGTTGTAGGCAGCGATAATCACCGAAACGGTGGGGCCGGCCATCGTCACGCTCTCCAAGTAGTCCGAGGTGCCCCTTCTCCCGGTCGACTTGGCTATTTCTTTTGTGGCCGCCGAGTGTGCAAGGGAAGGGGCTGGAAATGCTATGTGAATATCATGATTTAGCTGTATTTCTACTGAGTGCTTCTCGTGAAGCGGGCCCTTTTTCTCAGGGCTTGAGCTTGCCGGAGATCGCCCTGACGAGGTCCGTCTTCGCCACCCGGAGGGCGAACGTCGCACCGCTGCCGGACACGGGCTTCGCGTACCAGGGGACGCCCCGACGCCGCCACTTGGCCGCTGCCAGGTCCTTCGGAAGTCGGGGCAGGGGCACAGACCAGCCGGAGAGACGCAGTTCGCCGTTCCAGAGGCCGGCCGGGAGGTCGGTGACCGGCACGCGCGCAGTGAAAGTGTCGCCGTGTGCGGTGCGCGTGACCGGGAAGTCGGTGGTCGCGCCCTCGTCGTTACCGAGCACGAGGGTCAGCGGGCCGTCCGGGTAGGCACCCAACGTCCACCGACCGGTGATCAGCAGCTCGGTGGGGGTGCTGGCGTTCCAGCGGGTCGCCTCGAGCTTCAGGTGCGACACCACCCTGTGCTTCTTCTCGCCGAGGTCGAGTGTGAAGTTGCCGTGCGGCTTGGTGGTGTACAGGGTGACGGCACGAACGCCTCGAGTGGTGTCCACGACACGGGTGTCCGACACGCCGGACACGTCGGTGGCGCGCTTGCTGCCGATTCGTACCTCGCGCGAGAGTCCCTGCGCCCCGACGGCCAGGGAGATGTCCCACAGTCCGTCGGCGAGCGGCGCGCCGTCGGCCGCGCTGTCGATGCCGACGGCAGCCTCGAACCCGGCCATCTCGTACGTGTACCGGCCCTGGTCCTCGTGGGCACCCAGCCTCGGGGTGGCGGTGTGCGTGACGGGGAGGCGGTACTCCGTCCCGCTGTCACGCTCGCGGAGCACGAGCTCGGTGGTCACGTCGTCGGTCGCCACGCGGTGGAGGTACGCGTACCCCGCCAGATGCAGCGTGGTGCCGCGCAGCTCGGCACGGGAGACGTGGTGCCGGACGCCGACCTGGTCGGTGACGTCGTAGCAGTTGTCGGGCACGGCGCGTACGGGGTCGCGGAAGTACGGGTACTGGGCGTAGGCGCGGCCCTTGTCGACGACGAGCGGGGTGGCCACGTCGGACGCGTTCAACTCGTCTTCGAAGCGGTCGAGTTCGAGGAGCTCGTCGAGCATTTCGTGCCGTACGAAGTGGAGGCGCAGCCAGGCCATCGCCGAGAGTTCCTCGCGCAGACCGTCGTGCAGCAGCGGGGCGATGATCTCGGCGAGGCGGGCAAGGGTCCTGCGCTGGCTGTCGCGGGTCTCGAGCTTGAGGTGCCAGTGGATGAGCGTCCGCACTTCCACTGTGAGGTGTCGGTGTGCCATGCGGTCGCGTCCGGGGCCGGGCGGGACCTTGTCGGTGATCAGGTCGACCATGCGCGCGAGGTAGCGCAGCCGCGGTTCGGAGCCCGAGGTGCTCGTGGTGACGTTGCCGCCGTCGTCCCGCAGGACCCAGAAGATGCAGTCGTAGTCGGCGACCACGGAGATCCCGGACGCGTACAGATAGGCGCTGGCCACGAACGGCTGGTCCTCGCCGGTGGACAGATCCGTCGGGAAGCGCAGCTCGTGCCGTTCCAACAGCTCGCGGCGGAACAGCTTCATCGGGCTGAGAGTCCAGTACACACGGGAGGTGAAGACGTCCGTCTTGGGCTGGTTCTGCCGGAACATGGAGGTGGGCGCGCCGCGTCCGCCGACACCGACCATCTTGCCGAGCACGACGTCTGTGCCGTTCTTCTCCGCCATGGTGACCATGCGCTCCAGGGCCTCCGGCCCCAGATAGTCGTCGGCGTCCAGGAAGAAGACGAACTTCCCGCGGGCCAGGTCGAGTCCGGCGTTGCGGGGCGCCGCGGGTCCGCCGGAGTTCGCCTGGTGGATGACGCGCAGCCACTGGGGATGAATGGCGGCCAACCGATCGAGTTCGGCGCCGGTCCCGTCGGTCGAGCCGTCGTCGACGACGATGACTTCGAGTTGCTCCTGGCCGATGCTTTGCTCGGCGACCGAGGAAAGGGTGCGCGTCACATAGGGCATCGCGTTGTAGGCAGCGATAATCACCGAAACGGTGGGCGTGGCCATCGTCACGTTCTCCTGGCAAGACGGGGCACGCCTCGTTTTGGGCCGCATTTGAAACCGCGAAAGCCAAGGTCCATGTGCGCGGGAGAAGGTGCCGACAGGGATGTGAATATACCGTGAGTTGCCAGTGCGTACAACATGAATGCCCGGTGAAATGCGGGGTTGGAGCGTGCTGCAGGTCACTGTTCGGCGGTCGATTTGTTCACGCTTCTGGCGAAATGAAACTTCTGTTCAATTGATCTTGAATGCATTGGGTTGCGTGTCCGCGTACCCCCCCATGGCAACAAAGCAACGGTACGGGGGCACTTCCTAAGGATTCAATATTTCATCGGCGCTCGATGTCGTCACCGATGTGCGTCGGGAAAGCGAAAGTGTGGTGATTTCCCGGATGGGCGAGATGGATGGAACCGCGAGCCGACGGCCAGGCGGCCGCGGCGTGAGGGCCCACGGTTGCGAGCGGCGTAGTCCGCGCGGCGCTACCGTGGAGGCAGCGACACGCCCTGTAATCGGTGGAGGACCGCGGTGACCATCATGAGCGAGCGTCCGGCGACCATAGACGCTCCTTCGGCCGGAGCCTTTGGGGACATGCTTCGGACCGTCGAGGAGCTGGACACGCCTGAGGGTTACAAGGCCGAACTCATCCGGGGGAAGATCGTCGTGTCGCCGTGGTCGAAGTTGCGCTACAAGAAGGTGATGAAGTCGCTGCGGCTCCAGCTCGAGCCGCATGCGCCGGAGGGGCACGACGTGGACGTGGCGCCGTTTCTCTTCACGTTCCCCCGCTCCGAGCGCGGATTCGGCCCCGACCTCCACGTAGCCGACGAATCCGCCTTCGAAGCCGAAGGCCGACACGCCGACGGTGCCGCGCTCTCCCTCGTCGCGGAGCTGACCTCCGCATCCACCAAGGACGCCGACTGGCTCGACAAGCTGGACACGTACGGGCGCGTCGTTCCCGTGTATCTGGTGCTGGACATGCAGGTGGGGGAGATCACCGCGTTCTGGGACCCGTCCCCGAAGGGCTATCGGTCGCGGACGACGGTCACCTTCGGTACGTCCCTGCATGTTCCCCCGCCCTTCGACTTCGACCTCGACACCTCACAGTTCGCGGCCGGAGCGGACGCGGAGAACTGACCAAGCCGGCCGGCCCCGAATCGACACCCGCCGCCCGAACAACGCCCTGATCAGGGCGTTCCCTGCCAGTGCCCACTGGCGCGGTGTGTGCAGTCGGTGAAAGCGGGTTACCAACGGGTACCCAAAGCCCCCGCTCCGTCATACGCTGCGCCTCATGACGGACTCGCAGGCCTCGGAAAACACCGGCACGGTCAAGTCGGAAAAGACCGGCACCAACCCCCTCGCCCCCGCCCCCGTGGGCGCCCGCACCGCCGCCGACGTGGTCACGCCCGAGCTGGTCGCGCAGCTCACCAAGGGTGTCGTCGGCTCCGGACGGACCGCCAACCACACCCCGTTCACCGGCGAGAAGCTGGCCGACCTGCCCGAGTCCACCCCCGAGGACGTACAGGAGGCCTTCGAGCGGGCCCGTAAGGCGCAGGTCGCCTGGGGTGCCACGCCCGTACGGCAGCGCGCGGCCGTCCTGCTCCGCTTCCACGACCTGGTGCTCGCCCGCCAGGCCGAGGTGCTCGACCTCATCCAGCTGGAGACGGGCAAGGCCCGGCTGCACGCGCACGAAGAGGTGCAGGCCGTCGTCGTGGCCGCCCGCCACTACGGCAGGAAGGCCCCCGCCTACCTCCGCCCCAAGCGGCACGCCGGGGCCATGCCCACCCTCACCAAGGTCACCGAACTGCGCCACCCGCGCGGTGTCGTGGGTCAGATCGCGCCCTGGAACTACCCCCTCGAACTCTCCGTCGGCGACGCGCTTCCGGCCTTCGTCGCGGGCAACGCGGTCGTCATGAAGCCGGACACCGAGACCTGCCTCACCGCCCTGTGGGCGCGCGACCTGCTCGTCGAGGCCGGGCTGCCCGCCGAGGTCTTCCAGGTCGTCATCGGGGACGGTCCGGTCGTCGGCCCGGAGGTCGTCAAGCACGCCGACTACGTCTCCTTCACCGGGTCCACCCGGACCGGCCGCGAGGTCGCCCAGGGCGCCGCCGCCCGGCTCGTCGGCGTCTCCCTCGAGCTCGGCGGCAAGAACGCGATGGTGGTCCTGGAGGACGCCGACATCGACAAGGCCGCCGCGGGCGCCGTCCGCGCCTGCTTCTCCTCCGCGGGGCAGCTCTGCATCTCCATCGAGCGGTTGTACGTCCACGAGTCCGTCGCCGACGCGTTCGCGGAGCGCTTCGCCGCCCGGACCAAGGCGATGCGGCTCGGCACCTCCCTCGCCTACGGCGCCGACATGGGCTCGCTGGTGGGGGAGCGGCAGCTGGAGACCGTGACCCGGCATGTGGAGGAGGCGGTCGCGAAGGGCGCGAAGGTCGTCGCCGGTGGCGTCGCCCGCCCCGACATCGGCCCCTACTTCTACGAGCCCACCATCCTCGACGGCGTGGAAGCCCCCATGGCCGTCTGCAACGAGGAGACCTTCGGGCCCGTCGTCTCCCTCTACCGCTTCAAGACGGACGACGAGGTCGTCGAACTCGCCAACTCCACGTCGTACGGCCTCAACTCCTCCGTCTGGACGAAGGACGGGCGGCGCGGACGCGCGGTCGCGGCGCGGCTGCGCACCGGCACGGTCAACGTCAACGAGGGATACGCGCCCGCGTACGGCAGTGTCCAGTCGCCGATGGGCGGCATGAAGGACTCCGGCCTCGGCCGCCGGCACGGCTCCGAGGGCATCCTCAAGTACACCGAGGCGCAGACCGTCGCCCAGCAGCGGCTGCTGCCGATGGCGCCCTCGCTCGGCATGGACGACGAGAAGTACGCGCAGTTCATGAGCCGCAGCCTGAGGGTGATGAAGGCGCTCCGGCTGCGATAAGGGCCCCGGCGTGGGCCTGGCAAGGGCTCCGTCAGGCCGCACCACGTTCTCAATGAGGAGAGCAGCACGTGTCACAGGAGAACTCCGTCCACAACCCGGACGACACCGCTTACGACTACGACGTCATCGTCGTCGGCTCCGGCTTCGGTGGCTCGGTCACGGCCCTCAGGCTCACCGAAAAGGGCTACCGCGTAGGCGTGTTGGAAGCCGGCCGTCGCTTCACCCGCGACGCGCTGCCCAAGAACTCCTGGGACATCAAGAAGTACCTGTGGGCGCCGGCGCTCGGCATGTACGGCATCCAGCGCATCCATCTGCTGGGCAACGTCATGGTGCTGGCGGGCGCCGGAGTCGGCGGCGGCTCCCTGAACTACGCCAACACCCTCTACGTACCGCCGAAGGCCTTCTTCGACGACCCGCAGTGGAAGGACATCACCGACTGGCAGGCGGAGCTGAAGCCGTACTACGACCAGGCCCGCCGCATGCTCGGCGTCCGGCTCAACCCGACGATGACCCCCTCCGACGTCCATCTCAAGGCGGCCGCACAGCGGATGGGCGTCGGCGACACCTTCCACATGGCGCCGGTCGGTGTCTTCTTCGGTGACGGGCAGGACGCGGACGGTACGGCGAAGGCCGGGCCCGGCGGTGAGGTGGAGGACCCCTACTTCGGGGGCGCCGGACCCGCCCGTAAGGCGTGCACCGAGTGCGGCGAGTGCATGACCGGCTGCCGGCACGGCGCGAAGAACACCCTCAACGAGAACTACCTGTACCTGGCGGAGAAGGCGGGCGCGGTCGTGCACCCGATGACCACCGTCGTGTCCGTCACCGACGACTCGCAGGGCGGATACGCCGTCGCCACCCTGCCCACGGACGGGAAACGCAAGGGCGCGGGGCGGACGCTCAAGGCGCGCAGGGTCGTCATCGCCGCGGGTACCTACGGCACGCAGACACTGCTGCACCGGATGAAGGCGGGCGGCCAGCTGCCCTACCTCTCCCCGAGGCTGGGCGAGCTGACCCGCACCAACTCGGAGGCGCTGGTGGGCGCGCAGACCGACAACCGCCGCTACCGCAAGGCGCACGGCACACCCAAGGCCGACTTCACCCAGGGTGTCGCCATCACGTCGTCGATCCACCCGGACGAGAACACCCACATCGAGCCCGTCCGCTACGGCAAGGGTTCGAACGCCATGGGCGGCCTGTCCATCCTCCAGGTCCCCTACGCGGAGGGCTCGTCGAGGGTGGCGGGATGGCTGGCGAACGCGGCGAGGCACCCGCTCCTCGTGCTCCGCTCGCTCTCCAACCGCCGCTGGTCCGAGCGGACCATCATCGGTCTGGTGATGCAGTCGCTGGACAACTCCCTGACGACCTACCTGAAGCCGAAGGGCGCGGGGAAGGGCCTGCTGACGGCCCGGCAGGGGCACGGCGCGGCCAACCCCAAGCAGATCAGGGCCGCGTCCGAGGCGGCTTCCGCCGTCGCCGCGGAGATCAACGGCTTCGCGGGCAGCAACGTGGGCGAGCTGATGGGAACGCCGCTGACCGCGCACTTCCTGGGCGGCTGCCCGATCGGCGACTCCCGGGAGACCGGCGTGATCGACCCGTACCACCGGCTGTACGGCCACCCGGGCATCTCCGTCGTCGACGGTGCCGCGGTCTCCGCGAACCTCGGGGTGAACCCGTCGCTCACCATCACCGCCCAGGCCGAACGCGCGATGTCGTACTGGCCCAACAAGGGCGAGGCGGACCCGCGTCCGGCGCCGGGAGCGGCGTACGAGCGTCTGAAGCCGGTCGAGCCCCGTGACCCGGCGGTGCCCGCGGACGCCTTCGGCGCGCTGCGGCTGCCGTTCCTGGGGATGCCGACGGTGCCCCCGAAGTCGTAAGCAGTACAGCTGTAAGCAGTACAGCCGTACTGCTTACAGCTGTTGGCAGCACACAAGGGGCAGACGGCTCATGTGAACGCGAAGAAGGACCTGTGCCCCCCTCCGAGCCCAGGTCCTTCTTCTCTTACGAGGCGTGCTGCCTACGTGGGTGTGTCGCTCACCGCTTACGCGGTCGCGTCACCCGACTTGCGACGCCGCACCACGAACACCGCACCCGCACCGGCGACGACGGCGATGCCACCGGCGAGCGCGATCATCGGCAGGGCGGAGCTGGAGCCGGTCTCGGCGAGGCTGCCGTTGACCTCAGGCGTGTTGCCCTTGTCGGCCGGCTTGTCCGAGACCGGAACCTTGCCGCCTTCCTGCGGCTTGGTGCCATCGGTGTCGGTACCCGAGGAGACGATCTGGAACTTGTACGCGACCTCGCCGAAGCCCGTGCACTGGCCGTCCGTGTCGCCGTAGATGCTGGCGCCGAGCGAGAAGCCGGCGCCGACCGGGGCGCTGGACTTCACGTTGATACGGAGCGGGATGTCGACCTCGTAGTCGGGCTTGAGCTCGTCGGTGTAACCGACGTAGCCGACCGCGTAACCCTCGGAGTCGACGTCCTCCCAGGCCTTGGTGTCCTCGTTGTATGCCTGGAGCTGGACCTTCTTGCTCTGGAAGAGGTCGTCGCCCGCCTTGTCGGAGGACGCGCCGGCGAAGAAGCCGAGCTCGTTCAGCGTGGACTTGGAGTTGTTGAGCACGTTCAGGGAGAACTTGTGCCAACCACTGCCCGCCGCGATCTTGCCGGGCAGGCCGGAGATGGAGACGTCGACCTTGGAGTCCTGGCACTCGGACGGCTCGGGCTCCGGCGTGTCGGACGGCTCCGGCGACGTGGTGCTCGGCGCGGGGGTCGCGGAGGTCGTGGTGGTGGCGGTGGCGGAGGCGCTCGGCGTCGGAGTGGTCTCGGTCGCCGACGCGGACGGGGTCTCGGAGGGCGCGGGAGTGGTCTCGGTCGGGGTCGCCGACGCGGGCTCGCTCGCGGTCTCGGACACCGTCGCGGTGGGGGAGGGAGTCTCCTCCGCGAACGCGGCCGGCGCCGAAAGCAGCGCCAGAGGGGCTATTGCTGCCGTTGCGGCCGCCAGGGCCATGGCACGGCGAAGCTTCATGAAGACCTCGGAAAGTCCGGTACCGCGTCGTCACGGTACTCGTATGGGATGAGGCCTCCGCGTGTGGGGCGCGGGTGTGGCCGTTGGTTCAGCAGGTGTGACCCGCGAAACCTGAGAACGGTTGTGCCTTCACTCACAGAATTCTTATGTGGGCTGTGTCACACACGGATCTGCGTGGATCTGCCTTGTGTACAGGCTTTCGATCCACTTAAAACTGATCTTCGTGTCTGACAAGCAGCCCGAAGGGGCGGGGGAATCCGGGGAGTTCGAGCAACCCTCCGTCCCCGACGACGTGTGGGAGCGGTTCGCTCGCGACACCGAACGTGACATCCGCAGTTCGGCGCCGAAGGAGCCGTCCGCCCGGGCGCGCATGGTGACCGAACGGCTCCGGCAGAAGGACGCCAAGGGCGCCCAGCCGGAGGGGTGGCGAACGGGTCCGGCCATGGGGGTCCCCCCTGGTCGAGCGAAGTCGAGAGCTTGGGGCAGGGAGATGGACGGGCGCGCGGCCCGTCGGCGCCGGCTGTGGGCGATCCTCGGCGTGCCCGTCGCGGTCGCCGTGGCGCTGGTGGCGGTCAAGCCGTCGCTGCTGCCGGGCGACCCCTTCGGCACGTCGTCCGACGCGTCGTCCGGTTCGCCGTCGGGGGGTGCGTCCGCCGCCGCGCTGCCCGCCGAGACCGCGCCTCCGACCGCCGCTCCCTCCAGTGCCGCGCCCGACACGCCCACCCTCGACAGGCCGTTCGCCGGCTCGCCCGCCGAGCGCTGGGCCGACGGCGCCGCCGCCATCGTCGTACCGAAGGCGACGCCGGTCGGTACGTTCACTAGCGCGCAGGTGGCCGCGGCCCTGAAGCGGGCGAAGACCCTGCTCGTCGGGGCGAACCTGGCCCCGGGGACCCTGCGGGGTGAGCGTCCCGAGAGCGCGCTCGCCGTTCTCGACCCGAAGCAGCCCCGCATGCTCGACGACGTGAACAGCTGGCTGCGCGCGCCGGGCAAGAAGCACGATCCGCTGATGCTCTTCAGCCGGTTCGACCCGGCCGAGGTGCGGCCGGCCGGGGATGTTGTCAAGGTCCGTGGCCGGATGACGTTCAAGGCGGGCGCACACGCGTCCGTCGCCATCCACATGGACTACACCTTCGTCTACCCCCTGATTCAGGCGGACCGGGCATCGAAGGCGCCGGGGACGACGGGGACGACGGAGACGTCGGGGGCGCCGGCCGAGGGTTCCGGCGGGGGCTCGACCGAGGTGGCCCGCACCATCGTGCGCCGCGTCCTCGACCTCGAACTCCTCGACCCGCGGAAGTACCAGGCCACTCCCGGCAAGCTGGCGATCACCCGGTACGACCAGAACCTCGGCAACACCGCCTGCGATGTCTACGACGGTTTCCTGCACCCCCAGTTCGACTCGGCCGCCCCCACCGGCGCGCCTCCGACGGGGCCCACGACCGACCCGTACGACCGCAGCCGGGACATCGAGCACTCCGGCAAGGAGGCGTGCGGCACGCTGTCCCGCACGTGACGGGAGCCGATGGGTCCGGCGGGATCTGACGGCGTGCGAAGGGCCCCGCGGGACGGAGACCGCGGGGCCCTTCGTCATCAGCACCGACGTCAGGGCAGCGCCGGTGCCTGGGGAGCGGCGCCGGGGGGTGCGCCGCGGGTCTTGGTACGGACACGGGGTACGGACACGAGGTACGGGTACGGGGGGTACGAACGTGAGGGGACGGACACGGGGTACGGGACTTGGGACCGTGGAGCAGATTCCGTCGGACGGCCCCGGGCGTCCCCGGAGCCGACCGTTCTCTTGAGTGACCGGGCTGCTGTCCCCTGCCGTCCGGTCACACCCCTGGGACGAGGTCCCACGACGTACGGCACGATCCGTACGTCTCATCGCCCCAGTGGAGCCACGCGTGGTTCTTTCGGGCCCGCCCCTGGCTGGCACGGACACCGGGACCAACGAAGTCCGCGGCGCCCCGGTCACGCGCCGTACGGGTGAGAAGGCATGCGTACGTGCGTACGTCGCGTAGGGGGTCAGACGCGGCCGCGGCACAGCTCCAGCAGCGTCATGGCGAGCGAGGTGCCGGGCTTGCCGAGCGCGTCCCTGAAGTGGGCGAGGATCTCCATCTCGCGCGAGAGGTTCACCCGGCGGCCACCGGACTCGATCCGGGCCTCCTGGATCACCTTCGACACGGCCATCCGTTCCTGGACCAGGCCGATGATCCGGTCGTCGAGGGCGTCGATGCGTTCGCGGGCGCCGGTGATCACGTCTGCGGCCTCGTCGGTACGGGCGCCGGTCTTGTCGAGTACGTCGGCCACGGTGGGCTCCTCTTGGGATGAGGTGCCCCGGATCGGCAGGACCCGGAAACGACAGACGCCCCGGGCCTTGTCGGCCCGGGGCGCCTGGGAAGTCGCTTGTCAGTTGCTCAAGCAGCACGACCATGGCAGCCGGTGGGCCGGTTGCCATAGGTAAACAGGAAGGTCGCCTGCGTAAGCATGGAAGCAGTATGCCCACAGGGCCGTGCCACGTCCAAGCGGGTTCGGATACTGAGACTCGCACCCGACTGCGAGTGGGCGGGGCTTCGCCCCACGTCCCCCGTCTGCCCGAAGCTCTTCGGCTGACGGCCGGTGGGGGCCGGCCGCGCAGTTCCCCGCGCCCCTGAGGCGGGGGCGGAGAACCCGGTGCAGGCATGCTCGCGTGGACCCCCGGTAGACTCGATACCCCACACCCCCTGCTCACCGCCGGAAGGCAAACCGTGCCAGAAGCGTCCCCCGCCGCCCCCGACACCGTCCTGGTCGTCGACTTCGGTGCGCAGTACGCCCAGCTCATCGCCCGCCGCGTCCGCGAGGCCCGGGTCTACAGCGAGATCGTGCCGAGCACCATGCCGGTCCAGGAGATGCTCGCCAAGAACCCGGCGGCGATCATCCTCTCCGGAGGCCCCTCGTCGGTGTACGCCGAGGCCGCCCCCCGTCTCGACCGTGCGATCTTCGAGTCCGGCGTCCCCGTCTTCGGCATGTGCTACGGCTTCCAGCTGATGGCGACGACCCTCGGCGGCACGGTCGACAACACCGGCGCCCGCGAGTACGGCCGTACGCCCCTGCACGTCTCCAAGTCCGGATCGACGCTCTTCGAAGGCACCCCGGACGAGCAGTCGGTGTGGATGTCGCACGGCGACGCGTGCAGCGCCGCCCCCGAGGGCTTCACGGTCACGGCGTCCACGGACGTCGTCCCGGTCGCGGCCTTCGAGAACGACGAGAAGAAGCTGTACGGCGTCCAGTACCACCCGGAGGTCATGCACTCCACGCACGGCCAGCAGGTGCTCGAGCACTTCCTGTACCGCGGCGCGGGCCTCACGCCGAACTGGACGACCGGCAACGTCATCGACGAGCAGGTCGCCCTCATCCGCGAGCAGGTCGGCGACAAGCGTGCCATCTGCGGCCTCTCCGGCGGCGTGGACTCCGCCGTCGCCGCCGCCCTCGTACAGAAGGCCATCGGCTCCCAGCTGACCTGCGTGTACGTCGACCACGGCCTGATGCGCAAGGGCGAGACCGAGCAGGTCGAGAAGGACTTCGTGGCCGCGACCGGCGTACAGCTGAAGGTCGTGGACGCGCAGGAGCGGTTCCTCACCGCGCTCAAGGGCGTCTCGGACCCCGAGGAGAAGCGGAAGATCATCGGCCGGGAGTTCATCCGGGTCTTCGAGCAGGCCCAGGCGGAGATCATCGCCGAGGCCGCGGAGGGCGAGGACGTCGCCTTCCTGGTCCAGGGCACGCTCTACCCGGACGTGGTCGAGTCCGGTGGCGGCACCGGCACGGCCAACATCAAGTCCCACCACAACGTGGGCGGCCTCCCCGAGGACCTCGAGTTCGAGCTCGTCGAGCCGCTGCGCAAGCTGTTCAAGGACGAGGTCCGGATGGTCGGGCAGGAGCTCGGTCTCCCCGACGAGATCGTCCAGCGCCAGCCCTTCCCGGGCCCGGGCCTCGGCATCCGGATCGTCGGCGAGGTGACGAAGGAGCGGCTCGACCTGCTCCGCGAGGCCGACGCCATCGCCCGCGAGGAGCTCACGGCGGCCGGCCTGGACCGTGACATCTGGCAGTGCCCGGTGGTCCTGCTCGCGGACGTCCGCAGCGTGGGCGTCCAGGGCGACGGCCGCACGTACGGCCACCCGATCGTGCTGCGCCCCGTCTCCTCCGAGGACGCGATGACCGCCGACTGGTCCCGCCTCCCGTACGAGGTCCTCGCCAAGATCTCGACCCGCATCACCAACGAGGTCGCGGACGTCAACCGAGTCGTCCTCGACGTCACGAGCAAGCCCCCGGGCACGATCGAGTGGGAGTAGTCCCACCCGTCAGGTCCGCCTGAGAGTCCGCACCGGCTCTCCGGGCGTCCAGACCTGGACGACCAGATACGTGTCGTCCTCGACGTAGGTCCGTGCGACCTCCGTCAGCTCGGTGCGGAAGAGGTGGAACGGCTCCGGCGGTTCCACCTCTTTCACGTACGCGGCCTTGGCCGCCCCGTCGTCCACCTCGACGGCCCGTCCACTGATCCGGACGTCCCCGCCCCCCATCGCCGTGCCCGGCCCCGGGTTCGCCTGGAGCGCGAAGCGCGGGTCGCGGCGCAGGTCGAGTGCCTTGAGCGAGTCCGGCATCATGCCGAGCCACAGCTCGCCGCGCAGGAAACGCACCTCAAGGCCGGTGGTCCGCGGTGAACCGTCCTTGCGGAGGGTCGCGAGGACGTGGTGCGTGAAGGCACCGAAACGCTCTTCGACCGACTGGGCGAGTGAGGGTTCGGCGGCGGCGAAGGTGCCCCAGCGCGCAGGGTTCGCATGTTCGGCAGGGCTCTCGGCAAGGCCGTTGGTAGCGCTCATACGGTGAGTGTGGCGCCAATACCCGACACGTACTGTCGGGTATTGGCGGGCGCTCGGCAGGCGCCCTCGGGCCCCGGCCCCGACCCTCTCGTAACGGTTGCGCACTCTCTTCACCGAACGACTCTGTTCTCCTGCACCGACCAGAGGTAACTTCCGCTCCGTATCGGACACGCCAGTGCTGGAGGACCTATGCAAGGGCCCACGCCGCCCCTGCCCCTGCCCACCGACCAGCTGCAGTTCGCCATGCCGCCGATGTACGACTCGTTGGACGACGAGCGACGTCATCGCAAGGAGCGGTTGGCCGGGGCGCTGCGGATCTTCGGGCGGCTCGGCTTCGAGGACGGGGTCTCCGGTCACATCACCGCGCGCGACCCCGAGTACAGCGACTGCTTCTGGGTGAACCCCTTCGGGATGCCCTTCAAGCACGTCACCGTGAGCGACCTGGTCATGGCCAACCAGGACGGGCAGGTGATCGAGGGCCGCTACCACGTCAACCAGGCGGCGTTCACCGTGCACGCCCAGGTCCACGCCGCCCGCCCCGACGTCGTCGCCGTCGCGCACTGCCACTCCGTGCACGGCCGCGCCCTGTCCGCCCTCGGTGACCTGCTCGACCCGATCAGCCAGGAGAGCTGCGCCTTCTACGAGGACCACGCGCTGTACGACTCGTACACCGGTGTCGCCGTGGACACCGAGGAGGGCCGCCGGATCGCCTCCGCGCTCGGCACCCGCAAGGCGCTCGTGCTGCGCAACCACGGGCTGCTGACCGTGGGCGACTCGGTGGACGCGGCGGCCTGGTGGTTCCTGTCGATGGAGCGCTCCAGCCAGGTCCAGCTGACCGCACGGGCCGCGGGCCGCCCGATCCTCATCGACCACAAACAGGCGGTCGCGACCCGGGAGCAGCTCGGCGGCGACCTGGTGGCATGGATCAACTACCAGCCGCTGTGGCAGGACATCAGCCGCAGCGAACCGGACCTCCTCAGCTGAAACCCGCAGGGCTACCGCTGAAACCCGCAGGGCAACCGCTAGAACCCCCGCAGTACAGCCGCCTTGGTCGCCGCGAACTCCTCGTCCGTGAGCACACCGTCGCGATGCAGCTCGCCCAGCTCCCGCAGCCGGCGCAGCAGTACGTCGTGATGGTCGGCCTGGGCCGGTACTGGTGCCGGCACCGGTACCGATCCTGGTCCCGCAGTGGCGGCGGAGAGTTGCTGCGGCCGGTCGACGTGCTCGCCCGCCCGGAGGGACGGATGCGGCAGCCGGGCGGTCACCGCGGCGGCGACGAGCGCCGTGAGCAGATCGCGGCGGGCGCTGCCCCACAGGTCGAGGGCGAACGGATCCTTCTCCGGCGGCAGTTTGGAGAACACGGTCTCGCGCGTCACGAACCGCAGAAACCCGTCCTCGTACCCGGAGTTGGGCAGCCACTCCACCTGCACCAGGTCCCCGACGGCGATGATCCGCGGCCCCGTCGCCCGCTTGACCCGGTCCGAGGTGTCCGCCCAGTCGATCCGCACCTGCGCGCCGTCGAAGGAGACCACGCCGTCGCTGGACCGGACGGACACGGGCACGGGTGGCCCCGCGAGGAGGAAGGCCTTCGCCGGCTCCTTGGGGATCTGGTCCAGGAGCAGGGCGTGCCGGATCTCCTCGGCGACGTACTCGGCGACCCCGGTACGGTCGATGTCGACCGTCAGCCGGTACGGGTCCGCCGCGTCGGGCAGCCGCCCGCCGGTCGCCTGGAGCAGCGGATCGGCACCCTCACGGAGCCTGAGGCGCAGTCTGCCGCGCTTGCGTTCGGGTTCGTAGACGATGCCTGAAACCGCCTCCAGGGGGACGGTGATCTCTCCGTACGTCTGCCGGAACAACGGCACGGAGCGATGGAGTCCCGGCGTGATCCTGACCGTGCTGCCGTCGAAGGCCCAGGTCCCGTCGCGCTGGATGATCTCGGCCATGGGGAAATTCTCGCAGCCGGGTCAACACGGGGTCCCCCGCTTCACCCGCGCTGACCAGACCTGCCCGACGCGACCACTGTTTCGTGCGGCACAATGCCCTGTCATCGCAAGGCAGTTGCAAGACTTGCGAGGCAGCTCTCGGCGCGGGGAAGGCGGCAGTGGGCGTGGCGGTGCAGGAGGCGAGACACGGCTCGGAGCGCGGTGGCGGGCTCGGTGCGGGACAGGGGGCGGCGCACACGGGCGGCTGCACCTGCGGGGACTGTCCGCACGGGGCGCGCGAGGGGCACCGGCGCGCCGTCGCCGCGTTCCTCACCAAGCGCGACGAGCTGGCGTCCGGACAGGGACTGCCCGCCGCCGTCGCGCACTCGGCGTCCGCGTCCCGGCAGTGGGTGTCCGACGAACTCACCCAGTCCGCCGACCTGGTAGCCGAGCGCGGACGCGTCGACGGCGAGGCCTGGCTGGGACGCCTGTGGCGGCACACGGCGTACGCGGTGTGGGGGGCCGTCCTGACCCTGCTCATCGTCCAGGCCCTCACGGCGATCGGCGCGGGCTGGACGGCGGCGCGCACGGCGGGCCTGCTGGCCGCTCTGGTGGTGGCCGCCGGGCTGACGGGCGCGGGCTATCTGCACCGGGCGCGGGGCGGGACCCTCGCCCCGGTCGTCGGTGACGACAACCGCCTCTCCACCTCACGGGCGATGGCCGCCGGCTGGGTGCTGTTCGTCGTCTACGCCGTACTCGTCCTCGTCGGCCAACTGGCGGCGGCCTCCGCCCACGGCAAGCGCGACGACCTGATCGCCGGCCTCGAACTCGCCCGCGGTGCCGGTGTGGTGACCGTCGTCGCCGTCGTCTGCGCGATCGCGGTGCTGGTACGCCGGGTCGTGGGCCTGCGGGTCCTCGGGCAACGCCTGCAGAAGGTGCGCGCGGACCGGCCGCGCGCCGCCGACCTCCTCACGGACGACTCCGGCCGGGGCAGCTTCGCCGACATCCAGTACGTCGTCATCGGCGCCGTCGCCCTGGTCTTCGCGGCGGTACGGCTCGCCAGGCGCCCGGAGCAACTGCCCGACCTCCCCTGGGGCCTGGCGCTCCTGGTCCTCGTCTCGGCGGCCACCTATCTCGCCGGGAAGTACGCCGAGGGCGGTCGCCCCGTCATCCTCTCCGTCGTCCGCTCCCGTGAGGCAGGCGACCTCGACGCGCCGATCCGCACCGGCGACGACATCGAGATCCGGGGCGCCGGTTTCGTCCCACCCGGGGCCCAGAGCGCGGACCGTCTGTCCCGCATGGTCGTCCGCATCGGCGCGGTGCACGTCCATGTCCCCCTGGTGCCGGTCCCCGGCGGCTTCAGCAACCCCACGGACGCGGTCCTGACCGTGCCGGTCCCGGTCGACGTGGAACCTGGCCAGGTGGAGGTCCAGGTGGTAACGGCGGCCGGAGTGGAAACGAACCGCTGCCTGATCGAGGTGACGGACTGAACCACCCCGCGGCTGCGTGCGGGGGCCTCACCGTAGTCGTTCGACTGCGGGTGGGTGGGATAATTGGAGTCGTACAGCGGGCCGGTGGGGGCCGTTCGCGCAGTTCCCCGCGCCCCTTGCGGGGTGCGCCCGCGCCATCAAGAAATCTGGCCCCGAGCGTTGAACGGGAATCCGTTCTCGTACGTATGGTTTGTTGAGGGGTCAACGGCACGTGGCGAGAGGCGGCGGAGAGCGATGACTCACGGTATGCGGTCGGACACCCAAACCCCCTATCTCGACGGCGGCGGACGAAACTGGCGGGACACCGCCACCCGCTACGCCCTGTTGCCCCTGCGCGTCTTCCTCGGCGTCACCTTCATCTACGCCGGCATCGACAAACTCACCGACAGCGCCTTCCTCTCCGACTCCGGCTCCGGCTCGGTCGGCGACCTGATGCGCAACGTGCGCGACTCCTCCGCGATCCCGGCCCTCGTCGACCTCGCTCTGAAGAGCCCCGTCGGCTTCGGCTACGCCATCGCCTTCGGCGAACTGGCCGTCGGCATCGGCACCCTGATCGGCCTGCTGGCCCGCCTCGCGGCCCTCGGCGGCGCGCTCATCTCCCTCAGCCTGTGGCTGACGGTGAGCTGGGCCTCCGACCCGTACTACTACGGCAACGACCTCGCCTACCTGATGGCCTGGCTGCCCCTGGTCCTCGCGGGCGCATCGGTCTTCTCCGTCGACGCGGCCTTGCGCGCGAGGCGCGCCCAACGGTCCGGAAACCTCCGCTACTGAGCAACGCGGGTCAGGGCAGTTCAGCAGAGCGTCGCACGGCACCGCGGTGGATCGCACGGCGACACAGGGTGGATCGCACGGCGACGCAGAGCGGAGCGCACGGCGACGCAGGGTGGTGGGTGCAGGGCGAGTAGATCGCCCTGCGCCCACAGACGCTCCGTTCACGCCCCCGCTACCCGGACACCCCCGCCCCCCGTCGCCGCAACCGTCGCCGACGTATGCCATGGGTCAGGAACGCCACCGCGCCCGCCAGGCAGAGTCCACCCGTGACGACGGGGATGATCGCGAACCACGGTGTGTCCCACCAACCGCCCGCGTCGCCCGCGTAGGTGACGCCCGCGGCGGTGAGGAAGAGGCCGGCGACCAGCTTTCCCGGCTCGAACTCATGACGTGGCACGGATCACCTCCGCCTGTCCCACGCCGACCTGGAGGTTCAGGTCGAGCGTGCCGCCGTTCTTGCTGCCGGTCGGGGCCGGCAGGGTCACCTGCTTGTGCTTGCCCGGTTCCACGTCCACGTCCTTCTTGCCGTCACCCGGCAACTGGATGTCCCCGACGCCCACGTCGATGTTCAGCTTCACGGTCGCGTCCTTGGGGACGATCACCTTCAACTGGCCCGCGCCCACCTCCGCGGTCGTCGTCACCGTCTGGCCCTTGGTGAGGCCGAGATGGGTGAGATCGAGGGTGCCCACCCCCGTGCCGAGGTCGAAACTCTCCGGCACGGCGGCAGCGGTCCTGGGAGTCCACTCGACCCGCATCCAGTGGGTGCTGATGTCCTTCGGCATGGCCACGGAGCCGGCCAGCAGCGCCGCCGTGATCACTGCGAGGAAGATCGACCCCGCGCCCGTACGCCCCACGAACGCGCTGAGTGCTATACCCAGGCCGAACACGACGAGCGCGCAGGACAGACCGGTCTGCAGGCTGGTGGCGAGCGGATGCTCGTTCCACGTCAGGCCCGTGCCGAGGCCGCCCGCGACCAGCGCGAGCAGGAAGACCCAGCCGCCGATCCAGCGCGGGCCGCGCGGCTGCGGCTCACGGGCCGCACGGAGGTCCCGTATGTCGGGGCGGGGCATGCCGCGGGCGATGTTGAGTGCCGCCGCGACATCCCGGTCCCGGGCGTCCGGCGGGCCCCACAGATAGCCGGTGCCGCCCACGTGCGAGCCGTCCTTGACGATCGGGTCGCGCCACCAGGAGGGGTAGGAGACGGGGACGGGCGGGGCCTGCGCCTCCGGCGGGGCGTCCGCCACCGCCTGGGCGGCGAGCGGGTCGGGGTCGGGGGCGCCGCGCTGCTGCGACCAGTACCCCGCGCCCGCGAGAAGCAGGGAGAGGACGACGGCGAACGTCAGCACACTGCCGTTGCTCAACATCGACAGGAACACCCCGCAGCCGACCAGCGCGAAGAGCACGGCCGCCAGCGCGTGGCCGTCGACGCGGCCGGTGAGGAGCTTGCGGACCTCGTTCTCCTCCTCGTCGTCGTAGGGAACGAACAGCCAGACGAAGCCGTAGAAGATGAGACCGATGCCGCCCGTGGCGGAGAGCACGGCGAGCACGATCCGGAAGATCACCGGGTCCATGTCGCACTGCCGCCCCAGCCCGGCGCACACACCGCCCAGCATCTTCTGCCGCCGGTCGCGCCGGAACCTGCGCGGGCCCTCGGGCACGGGCGGCGCCCCGTGCGCGCGCGGTTCCTCACCTGTCGCGCCCGGCGCTCCCGCGCCCTCCGCGGCTCCCCCGGCGCCCGTGGCGGTGCCCGCGGAGGGCGGCACGGCGTCCCGCGGCCCGGCGCCCGACGGTGGGGCGCCCGGGCCGGGGCCCGGATCCGGCTCCGCTGCCGCGCGCTGCTGATCTGTCATGAGTCCATGGTGACGGGCGGGAAGGCCCGGCGGCAGTCGGGACGACCCTGGCCGAACCCTGATATCGGCCCTGACGGGGGCGGAGGGAACCGTTCGAGCACCGGTCTCTCGAAGATCAGGGGAGTCTCGGGGGTCGACCCTGATGCTCCTGCCCTCCGCCCGTGTGAACATCGATGGCATGCCGGAAGCCGCAGCAGTGCCCCTCGACGACCCGCGGCCCCCGCGCAAGCTCTACCGCAGCAGCGACGGTCGCTGGCTCGGGGGCGTGGCGCGAGGGCTCGCCGGGCATCTCGGGCTGCCGGTGATCTGGGTGCGGCTGGTGTTCGTCGGCCTGTTCATGGCGGACGGTCTCGGGGCGCTGCTCTATGCCGCGTTCTGGTTCTTCGTGCCGCTCGGCGTCGGCGGCGTCGACTCCGGGCGTACCTCGGCCTTCACCACCGAGACCGCCCCGGACGGCCGCCGCAGACTCGTGGCCCGCAAGCCGGACCGGGGCCAGATGGTCGCCCTGCTCCTCATGGTCGTCGTGGCCATGGTCTTCGTCGGCAATGTGAATCTCGGCGGTGGGGCAAGGGCCTATCTCTGGCCGACCGTTCTCGTCGGTGCGGGCGTCGCCCTGGTCTGGCGCCAGGCGGACAACGCGCGACGGGCCCGCTGGGTCGAGGTCGGCCGTCGTCGTCGTACGCTCACGCTGCTGCGCTCCGCGGCCGGTGTCCTGCTCGTCACCGCGGGCGTCTCCGGAATATTCGTGCTCCAGGGCTCGGCGGCCCACCTCGGGTCGGTCCTCCAGGCGGCACTCGCGGTCCTGGTCGGCACGGCGCTCCTCGCCGGCCCCTATCTCGTGCGCATGACCCAGGACCTCTCCGAGGAGCGCCTGATGCGCATCCGCGCCCAGGAGCGGGCCGAGGTCGCCGCCCACGTCCACGACTCGGTGCTGCACACCCTGACCCTGATCCAGCGCAACGCGGAGAACGCGAACGAGGTGCGACGGCTCGCCCGCGCCCAGGAGCGCGACCTGCGCGCCTGGCTCTACAAACCGGAGGGCACCGGCAAGGACGAGGCGGACGAGCCGGCGACCCTGGCCGAGGCGGTCCGTCGCAACGCGGCCGAGGTCGAGGACAAGCACGGCGTCCCCATCGAGGTCGTCGTCGTGGGCGACTGCCCGCTCGACGAGGGCCTGACCGCACAGATGCAGGCCGCGCGGGAAGCGATGGTGAACGCCGCCAAGTACGGTGGCGAGGGCGGCGCCGTACAGGTCTACGCCGAAGTCGAGGGCAGGACGGTCTTCGTGTCCGTCCGCGACCGCGGTCCAGGCTTCGATCTCGACGGGATACCCGCCGACCGCATGGGCGTTAGAGAATCGATCATCGGCCGCATGGAGCGCAACGGCGGCACGGCGCGACTGCGCGCGGTGCCGGACGGCGGCACGGAGGTCGAGCTGGAGATGGAAAGGGCGGAGAAGACGTCATGAGCGACGTGAACGGACCGACCGGGCAGACCCCGGCATCGAACGGGCCGGAGGATGCCGCCGTGGGTACGGCCGGGACGGGGGCCGGGGCTGAGGCCGCGCCCGGGTCGACCACCGGGTCGGCCGCCGAGTCCGTCGCCGGTGCGGGCGCGCCCACTGCTGCTGCCGAGGGCGGACGCCGTGTGCGGGTCGTGCTCGTCGACGACCACCGCATGTTCCGTACGGGAGTACAGGCCGAGATCGGAGAGACCGAGCGGACCGGCGTCGAGGTGGTCGGCGAGGCCGCGGACGTCGACCAGGCGGTCACGGTCATCACGGCCACCCGGCCCGAGGTCGTCCTGCTCGACGTCCATCTGCCCGGCGGCGGCGGTGTCGAAGTGCTGCGCCGCTGCGCCCCGTTGATGGCCGACGCCCGGCAGCCCGTCCGTTTCCTCGCGCTCTCCGTGTCGGACGCCGCGGAGGACGTCATCGGTGTGATCCGCGGCGGAGCCCGTGGGTACGTCACCAAGACCATCACCGGCACGGACCTGGTGGACTCCGTCTTCCGCGTCCAGGACGGCGACGCGGTCTTCTCGCCCCGCCTGGCCGGATTCGTCCTGGACGCGTTCGCCTCCACCGACGCCCCGCCCGTCGACGAGGACCTCGACCGTCTCACCCAGCGCGAGCGCGAGGTCCTGCGTCTCATCGCCCGCGGCTACGCCTACAAGGAGATCGCCAAGCAGCTGTTCATCTCGGTGAAGACGGTCGAGTCGCACGTCTCGGCGGTCCTCAGGAAGCTCCAGCTGTCGAACCGGCACGAGCTGACCCGATGGGCCACCGCGCGTCGGCTGGTCTAGCCGATCGCGCCGAGAGGGTTGCCTACCGGTGTTCCGCGTCGGGCGCCCGGCCCAGTATCCGTAGCGCCCAGCGGTAGTGACGTACGGCCTTCACGATGCCGATGAGGCCGGTCAGCCACAGGATCAGGCCGATGCCCATGCCCTGGACGACATCGCTGTACAGGGGGTGGCCGGGCTCGGCCCGCGCGGCCGCCGTGAAGGACGTCCAGGCGCCGATCGCGCAGACGCCGAGCGAGGAGAGCAGCCAGAAGAGGCTGAGGCCGGGGGAGCGCAGCCGGGAGTCGGTCGCGGGATGCCGGTCCAACGCGGACCAGGCGTCGAGCAGTCGGTGTATGTGATGGTCCCGGCGCACGGAGAGGGCGACGGCGACGACGGTCGGGGCGAGCGCGGCCAGGCCCAGCAGGGCGAAGAGCGGGCCCAGGACGAAGCCGGTGGGGTCGCGCTGCTCGAGTTGTCGCAGCGGCAGCACCAGCAGCGCCCAGCCGACGATCGCCGCGAGCGCCAGCAGCCAGAGCAGCAGCACCCGGTGCACTCCGAGGCTCCGCCTGCGCAGCTCCTCCAGGGCCCGCCCCCGGTCGGCCAGCAGCGCGGCGCGGTCCGGCCAGGTCCTGATGTGCGCGGGCGGCGGCGGAGGCGGCAGCAGAGAGCCGGGCATCAGGACCTCTCGGACGACGGAGCGACGACGGAACGACGACAGGACGACGGAGCGATGACGACGGAAACAGAGTCCGCGCCGACGCTACCGTGATCCACTTCTCCGTCCGCACCACACCGCGGTCGCCCCCGCGTCTTTCACGCCACTCGGGTGGCTCCCGCGAACGGCATCTCGTCGACCGGCGCCAGCCGCACGGGCGCCGACGGGTTCGGGGCGTGGATCATCTGGCCGTTTCCCACGTAGATGCCCACATGGCTGATTCCCGAGTAGAAGAACACCAGGTCACCGGGGCGGAGTTCGGACCGTGAGACCCGGCGCCCCGCGTTGATCTGCGCGTACGTCGTGCGTGGCAGCGAGATGCCCGCGGCGCGGTACGCGGCCTGGGCCAGGCCCGAGCAGTCGAAGGCGTCGGGTCCGGTGGCGCCCCAGACGTAGGGGCTGCCGAGCTTCCCGTAGGCGTAGGCGACGGCCTCCGCCGCACGGGAGTTGGGTGCCGCGACGGAGCCGGGCGACGACACCGGGCCGAGGTCCCGCGCGGCGGAGCGCGAGGCGCGCTGCCCGGCGCTTCCCGTACCCCCGGCCGCTCCCAGGTCCCCCAGCTGCGCGCGCTGCTCGTCGGTGAGCCGCGACAGCAGCTGCCGCGCCGTGTCCAGCTTCCCGGTGATCGCCTTCTTGGCCCGCTTCAGCTCCGCCTGACGCGACTTGAGCGAGGCCAGCTCGACATGCGCGGCCCCGCGCAGCTGCTCGATCTCCCGCAGCTGCTTGCGTACCCGAGCCACGGCCTCCGCCTGCCGGTCGCCGGCCCGCTCGGCGAACGCGGCCCCTTCCAGGTACTGGTCGGGGTCGTCGGAGAGAGCGAGTTGCAGCGCGGGGTCCAGGCCGCCGCTGCGGTACTGCGCGGCGGCGATCGAACCCAGTGCGTCCCGCGCCGTGTTGAGCCGGTCCTCCTTGCGTGCCGCCTCGTCGCGCAGCGCGTTCAGCCGCTGCTCGGCCTTGTCGGCCTTGTCCTTCGCGCCGTCGTACTTCTGGGTGGCGACCTCCGCCTCCTCGTACAACTTGTCCACCTTGGCCTTCACCTGTGCCGGCGACAGCTGCGGGTCCGCGTGCCCCGTCCCGTCGAAGCCCGTCGCCGTGGCCGCGCCCGCGAGGGCGATGGTCACGGCTGTGCGGGCCGTGTTTCCGCCGAGCGAGCGCTGTCTGGGCTTTCGGTGCGCTGCCACGAGGGCCCACATCCTTCCCGGGGACTTGCCTACGACCGCCGGGGACGAGCGCGGTCAGCGGGGACACGTCCGGCGGCGGCCCACACAGGGGGAGCGGGCCGCCGCCGGACCTTTCTCGGCGGTGGTGTCCGGCTGCCGCCCCTGGCCCGGGCGGCGGTGGGGAGCCGGTCACCTGGTGGAGGACGCTAAACCTGAGAGTGATGTCCCGGTAACGCCAAGTACGGAAGTGGCGCCACTGGATCGCGGGGTGACCGAATGCGACCGTGATCCCGGCCCGGCGCCGTCGACTTCACGCGGTGTGATGACCGATGGGGCGGTTCCGGGACAATCGGTGGTTCCCAGGTGGTACGGGTCTACAGGGGGTGGGCCGGTGACAAGAGGGGTCGGGGTCGCCGATTAGGCTCCGGCTCCATGGACGTACTCATCCATCTCTTCGTCGGCCTGCACATCATCGGCATCGCCTCGCTCCTCGGCGGTTTCCTCACCCAGATGAAGGCGATGGGCCAGGGCACCGCCCGGTTCGTCCCCGCCATGCTGCACGGCGCGCTGACCATGCTGGTCACGGGCGTCGCCCTCGTCGGCCTCAACCAGGCCGACGACCACTCGGTCAACACCATCAAGATCGGCGTGAAGCTCGCCCTGCTGATCGTGATCCTCGGACTCGTCTATGTGAAGCGGGACGACGAGAAGGTGGACAAGGGCCTGTTCGGGCTCGTAGGGCTGCTCACGACCGCGAACATCTTCATCGCGGTGCTCTGGACCTGATGGCCCCCCGAAGGCCCCCACGTACGGCTACGGCGCTTCCGGACACCTGACGATCACGGCGGCATCCGGACACCTGACCGCTACGGCTCCCGCGGAGGCCCGACCGCTACGGCTCCTGTGGGCGCCTGACCGCTACGGCCACCACCGCCAGCCACGCCGCGACCGAGATCCACAGCAGCACCTGCCCGAGCCCCTTGAGCCAGCCGACGCCGATGGCGGCCGCGACCGACAGCGCCGCCACCGCCGTCATCCCCAGCGGGAACACGGTCGCCCAGCGCAGCACGTCGTAGCGCGGTCGGGGCCACAGGGCCTCCGCCACGGCCAGTACGCAGTACGAGCCGAGGACGAGCACGAGCAGCGCCTCCGTCACCCAGCGCAGCACGCCGTTGTCGTCGTTGTTCCACAGGTAGATGTTCGCCTGGTACGCGAGGATCAGCTTCGACCCCGCCAGCGCCGAGATCGCGAGCGCGCCGCCCGCGACCCACTGGTCCCCGGCGCCCGTGGCGACCTCGCGGTAGTCGAAGTAGAACAGCGCCGTCGCGTAGAGCACGAGCCCCAGCCAGAACAGCACCAGGGCGGTGTGCGCGAGCCAGTCCGTGTGCGTCGCGGGGGCGAGCGTCGCACCCAGCACCGCGAGCCCCTGCGTGGCCACACAGCCGAGGAACACCGCTCCGGGCATACGGGGCCGCCATTGCCGTACGACCAGGAGGAGCAGCCCCGGCCAGAGCGCCGCCGACAGGGCGAGCAGGGCCTCGGCCGGCACCTCCCACCCCAGTGTGACCAGCCGCGTGCCGAGCACGGTGGTCGCCGCGACCGCGGTGAGCGCGCTCGGTGTACCGGCCTCCGTCAGCCACCGCTCCCGCTCCCGCAGCAGCCGTACGACGAAGGCCGCGGCGAGCCCGAGCCAGCCGATGGCCGCCAGGGCCAGCACGATCCGGGACAGGATCTCGTAGCCGGTCTGCTCCAGCCCGATCGAGATGATGCCGGTGGCCAGGATCGCGGCTCCGGCGCCCGGCGGATTCCGCGCCCACCAGGTGCGCAGGCCGGTCCACCGGGTGCCGGGCGGGGAGATGGCTGACATGGGCCCGATGCTAAGGACCTTCGAGCGGGTTGGCGGCGGGCCACGCGCGCGTGGAGCCCGATGAGCCCCACGCGCGCGTGCCGGGCGCCGGGGCGTTAGGCCGGACGCACCACGCTGTGGATGATCGACTCGCCGCCGTAGAAGATCGACTCCTCGCGGACGTACGCGCCCGGCTTGGGGGCGTGGATCATCATGCCGTTGCCGATGTAGAGGCCGACGTGGCTGATGTCGTCGTAGAAGAAGACGAGGTCACCGGGCTTGATGTCGGCGAGCGAGACGGTCGTGCCCGCCTTCACCTGGTCGTAGGTGGTGCGCGGGAGGGCGACGCCGGCGGCCTTCCAGGCGGCCTGGGTGAGGCCGGAGCAGTCGTAGGAGCCGGGCCCGGTCGCGCCCCAGACGTACGGCTTGCCGATCTGGGTGCGGGCGAAGGCGAGGGCCTTGTCGGCCTTCGCGGTGTACGAGGAGTCGGTGGCCGAACTCCCGGAGGTGCCGGTGGAGCCAGTGGTTCCGGAAGTGCCGGAACCCGTCTGCTGCTGGGCGGCCGCCTCCTGGGCCTTCTTCTCCGCCGCGGCCTGCTGCTGGGCCAGCTCCGCCGCCTTGCGGTCGGCCGCTTCCCGCTTCTTCTTCTCGATCGCCGCGAGCCGCGCCTTCTCCTCGGCGGTCAGCTTCGACAGCAGCGAGCGGGCCTCGGCGAGCTTGCGCTGGACGTCGGCCTTGGACGTCCTCAGCGCGCTCTGCGCCGTGGTGAGCGTCTGCAGGCTCTCGGAGGCCTCCGCACGCTTCTTGGTGGTGGCGGCCTGCTCGGTGACGTAGTCGTCGACGGCCGCCTTCTGGCGGGTGGTCAGACGGTTCATCAGCTGGGTCTGGTCGAAGTAGTCCTGCGGATTGTCGGCCAGCAGGAGGCTCGCGGTGTCGGGGGCGGCGGCGCCGGTGCGGTACTGCGCCGCGGCGAACGAACCCAGTTCCTCGCGCGCGGTGTTGAGCTTCTCGGTGCGCTGGGCCACGTCGTCGAGGAGGGAGTCGACGCGCTTGCGCTGCTGGGCGGTCTTCTCCCTGGTCGCGTTGTACTTCTCGGTCGCCGTCTCGGCCTGGTGGTAGAGGTCGTCGACCTTCTTCTCGACTTCTTCGATGCTCGGCTTGGAGTCGGCCGAGGGCGCGGCG
This sequence comes from Streptomyces olivochromogenes, assembly GCF_001514115.1. Classification (GTDB taxonomy): domain Bacteria; phylum Actinomycetota; class Actinomycetes; order Streptomycetales; family Streptomycetaceae; genus Streptomyces; species Streptomyces olivochromogenes. The sequence goes on along the minus strand of NZ_KQ948454.1, from coordinate 186,182 downwards.
TTCGCCGTCTGGGAGAGCAGGGCCACGGAGGTGAGGGCCGCCGTGGCGAGGGCGGGAGTCCGTATACCCGCTATGCGCGTACCCGTAGGACTCCACTTGCGATGCGACGCCAAGGTGGCGACTCCTTCCGTCATCCGCCTACCGAGTTAGCTGTCGGGTTCGGGCGGGTGCTTCCGGAAGGTTTGCCCTACGGCCCCTGCCCCACTGGGCGGTTGGACCGATTCACCCCAAGTTCGGTTGGGTCCCCGGCTCCGGCTGCCACGCGGGCGCACCGGACTCGGCGGAGGCCGCACGGCCCGGCGGTGTTCGCCGGTTGGGTCGAGCGGCCTGCCCGGCACGCTAGCCAACTCATAAGTGTTCTGTGAAGTTTGATGTGCGATATGCCCGATACATTTTCGTGACCTTGATCCTGAAGGCCATTGATCGGGACTGACCGTGGCTGACCGTAATGAAACGATCCTGAACGGTTACGGCGTCCGCGGTGGAAAAAGTGATGGAAAGAGTGACGGAAAGCGATCATGCGCGGTCACGGAAAAGGATCATGCGTGGTCGCGGAAAAACCGGTCGGGTTTCCGGGGTGGCCGCGGGTTGTCAGTGGGGCCGCCTAGACTCGGAGAGCGATGAGCAGCCTCTTTGATGACAGCTTTCTGGCGGACCTCCAGCCTTCCGGGGCCCACGAGGAAGAGCCCCCGCCGCCACCCGAGGACGGGGTGGCGGAGCCGCTTCCGGACGACCTGTTCGGCGGCCGCTTCGACGTGCCCGCGAGCCGGGACGCCTACTACCGCGACGGCGCGCACCGCCCCGCCGTGGACCCGGCGGCCCTGCTGGACGGGCTGAACGAGAACCAGCGTGCGGCCGTGGTGCACTCCGGCTCCCCGCTGCTCATCGTGGCCGGCGCGGGCTCCGGCAAGACCCGGGTGCTCACCCACCGCATCGCCCATCTGCTGGGCGAGCGCCATGTCCACCCCGGCCAGATCCTCGCGATCACCTTCACGAACAAGGCCGCGGGCGAGATGAAGGAGCGCGTCGAGCAGCTCGTCGGGCCGCGCGCGAACGCGATGTGGGTGATGACCTTCCACAGCGCGTGTGTGCGGATCCTGCGCCGCGAGAGCAAGAAGCTCGGCTTCACCTCCTCGTTCTCGATCTACGACGCCGCCGACAGCAAGCGCCTGATGGCGCTCGTCTGCCGTGATCTGGATCTCGATCCCAAGCGCTTCCCGCCCAAGTCCTTCAGCGCCAAGATCTCGAACCTGAAGAACGAGCTGATCGACGAGGAGGACTTCGCCGCCCAGGCCGCCGACGGCTTCGAGAAGACCCTCGCCCAGGCCTACGCGATGTACCAGTCGCGGCTGCGCGAGGCCAACGCGCTCGACTTCGACGACCTGATCATGACCACGGTCAACCTGCTGCGCGCCTTCCCGGACGTCGCCGAGCACTACCGCCGCCGCTTCCGCCACGTCCTGGTCGATGAGTACCAGGACACGAACCACGCGCAGTACGCCCTGGTCAGGGAGCTCGTTGGCCCGGCCGCCGGTGACCGGCCCGAGGACGTGACGCCCATCGAGGGCGAGCTCGGGCCCGCCGAGCTGTGCGTCGTGGGTGACGCCGACCAGTCGATCTACGCCTTCCGCGGGGCGACCATCCGCAACATCCTCCAGTTCGAGGAGGACTACCCGGACGCGACGACGATCCTGCTGGAGCAGAACTACCGCTCCACCCAGACGATCCTGACCGCCGCGAACGCGGTCATCGAGCGCAACGAGTCCCGCCGCCCCAAGAACCTGTGGACCAACGCGGGCGCCGGTTCGAACATCACCGGCTATGTCGCCGACACCGAGCACGACGAGGCCCAGTTCGTCGCCGACGAGATAGACCGTCTCACCGACGCGGGCGACGCCAGGGCGGGCGACGTCGCCGTCTTCTACCGGACGAACGCCCAGTCCCGTGTCTTCGAAGAGGTGTTCATCCGCGTCGGCCTGCCCTACAAGGTCGTCGGCGGCGTCCGCTTCTACGAGCGCAAGGAGGTCCGGGACGTCCTCGCGTACCTCAGGGTCCTGGCCAACCCCGAGGACTCGGTCCCGCTGCGCCGCATTCTGAACGTTCCCAAGCGCGGCATCGGTGAGCGCGCCGAGGCCATGATCGACGCGCTCTCGCAGCGCGAGAAGATCAGCTTCTCGCAGGCGCTGCGCCGCGTCGACGAGGCGTACGGGATGGCGGCGCGGTCGACGAACGCCGTGAAGCGGTTCAACACGCTCATGGAGGACCTCCGTACGATCGTCGAGTCCGGCGCCGGCCCGGCGACCGTCCTGGAGGCGGTCCTCGAGCGCACCGGCTACCTCGCCGAGCTGCAGGCCTCGACCGACCCGCAGGACGAGACCCGGATCGAGAACCTTCAGGAGCTCGCCGCCGTGGCCCTGGAGTTCGAGCAGGAGACCGGCGAGAGCGAGGGCGAGGGCGAGGGCGAAGGCACGGGGGCGGCTGCGGGTACAGCGGCTGCTGGTGCTGGTGCTGGTGCGGCGGCCGGTGGGCTCTCCGCGTTCCTGGAGCGTGTCGCGCTCGTCGCCGACTCCGACCAGATCCCGGACGAGGAGGACGGCAACGGCGTCATCACGCTGATGACCCTCCACACCGCCAAGGGCCTGGAGTTCCCGGTCGTCTTCCTCACCGGCATGGAGGACGGCGTCTTCCCGCACATGCGCGCGCTGGGGCAGGTCAAGGAGCTGGAGGAGGAGCGGCGCCTCGCGTACGTCGGCATCACGCGCGCGCGGGAGCGGCTGTACCTCACTCGTTCGTCCATGCGCAGCGCCTGGGGCCAGCCCTCGTACAACCCGCCGTCCCGCTTCCTGGAGGAGATCCCGGAGACGCACCTGGAGTGGAAGCGCACCGGCGCGACCGCTCCCATGCCCTCGGGGCCCGCCTCCGGTGTGGCCGCCTCGCTGTCGTCCTCGCGTTCGCGGTCCGCGGCGTCCGGTGCCTCCGGCTTCGCGACGCGCCGCGGGATCTCCGAGAAGCCGGTGGTCTCGCTCGCGGTCGGTGACCGGGTCACCCACGACCAGTTCGGCCTGGGCACCGTGGTCGGAGTGAAGGGGACGGGCGCGAACGCGGAGGCGACGGTCGACTTCGGCGAGGCGAAGCCGAAGCGGTTGCTGCTGCGGTACGCGCCGGTGGAGAAGCTGTAGTTCGCTCCACGGGGCGGTAGCTCGGAGCCCGGCGACGGCGTTCGGTCACGTCGTCGGGTGAGGGGCCGCTGGGTTGCGTAGGGCCCTGGGCCTCTGGGTCGCGTGGGGTCCGAGGTCCCGTGGGTTACGTGGGGTCCGAGGTCCCGTGGGTTACGTCGAGCCTGAGGTCCCGTGGGTCACGTCGAGCCCGAGGCCCCGTGGGTTACGTCGGGTCCAGGCCGTGGCTGCGCAGCCACGGCAGTGGGTCGATCGCCGAGCCGCCCGCGGGGCGGACCTCGAAGTGCAGGTGCGGACCGGTCGAGTTGCCGGAGTTCCCGGAGAACGCGATCTGCTCTCCGGCCTTCACGACCGTCCCCGACGGCACCTTGTAGCTGGAGAGGTGGCAGTACCAGGTCTCCGTGCCGTCCATCGCGGTGACGATCGCCATGTTCCCGTACGCGCTGTTCCACTGCGTCCGTACGGTGCCGTCGGTCGCGGCCATCACCGGCGTGCCGTACGACACCGGGAAGTCGATGCCCGTGTGCACGGACATCCAGTTGATGCCGGCCTGGCCGAAGTAGGCGCTGAGGCCCTTCTGCGTGACCGGGAGCACGAACTTCGGCCGCAGCCGCTCCTTGCGAGCCGCCTCCGCCACCGCCTTCTGCTTCTCGGCGGCCTGCTGAGCCTTGAGGTCGATACGTTCCTGCGTCCGGCTGGCACGGTCGGCGAAGTCGTCCGCGCCCGCGGAGAGGCTCTGGAGCTGGGTGTCCAGTTTGTTGTTGGCGGCCGACGGCTTCACCGCGGTCCCGTCGGACGCGCTGAGGGTCGTGTTGTCCTTGCTGTCGTTACCGCCGATGGTGCCCACGGAGGCGGCGGCGATCCCCGCGACCCCCATCACACAGGCCGAGGGCACCGCGACGGTCAGCAAGGCGGAACGCTTCGCCGGGCTGCGCCGCCGGGAACGGGACGCGGACCGGTTCGCGGCACGGGGGGCCGGAATGACCTCTTCCATGTCCTCCAGCAGCGGCGCGTCCTGCGCGTCACCGGCGTCCTCGAACTCGTCCTCCGCGGCGTCGGATTCCTCGTACGACACCTGCTCGAAGGTCGCGGTCGCCTGCTGGTCGAAGGGCCGGTCGTCCACGTCGGACTCGGACACCGGCTGATGCTCGTAGGCCTCGGCGGCGAGCTGCTGCTCGTACGACTCGGCCTGCTGGTGCTGCTCGTACCCCTCGTACGGGTCGTGCTCGCCCGCGGTGTTCCACTGCGTGGCGTCGTACGCGCCCGTCTCCTGGGTGTGCGCGGTCCACTGCTGGGTCTGGCCGGTCTGTTCGGCCTGGAGCCAGGCGGCCGCGTCCCACTGGCCGGTGCCCTCGGGGCCCGGGTGCTGGGCGGGGATGTCGGCGAGCTGCTGGTATCCGCTCGCCCAGGCGGTCGTGTCGTAGGCACCCGTGTCGTACGCGGCCTGGTGCTGTGCGGCGTACGGGTCGTAGTGCGGCATCTGGTGGCTGCCGGTGCCCCACTGCGTGGCGTCGTACGAACCCGTGCCGTCGCCGCCCGACATGTCGCCGAAGAGAGGGTCGGCCGCGAAGGTCGAGGTCTCGAAACCCGTGGTCTCGAAACTTCCGGTCGCGTAGGTACCGGTGGCGGCGTAGCCGTCGTACGAGGTGAGGTCGCCGTACTGGGCTTCCTGGCCACCGTACGACGCATAGGGCGCCGCGGCGGCATCGGAGGCCGGAGCCGGGGGCGTTACGGTCCCCGACGGGTGACGGTCGTTCACCAACTTCTCTTTCGCCTCGACAACAGGGGCTGGCAGAGCAGTGCGGCGACTGTACCCGGCGGTACGCGGGCGCGACAATCTTCGGCAGGTTTCCTCCACTCGGGAAAGGGGCATTCGGCCGTGTTTCGGGGGAGGGCGGGCACGGCTTTGGCCTGGCGTTCGATTGCCGTTCGATGTTGAGGGCGTTCTGCGGAGGCGTTATGCCACTGTCAGACCCCCGGTTTCGGCGGCGGGTGCGGCGGCGGGGCGGGCCCGCGTCTCCTCGAAGTCGAGTGCCTGTCGTATCCCGGCGGCGACCGCGGGGTGGACCGGCAGGGCGAGATGTCCGATTCCGCTCACTTGGACGCTCTGTGCGAGCAGGTCCGGGTGATCGATGGAGGCGGTCTCCAGCGGGTCCATCAGATGGTCGAGGTCGCTCCAGAAGCTCACGAACTGCGTACGGCAGTCGGGTGCGGGCTTGCGCAGCTCCTCGATCACTTCGGAACCAGGGCGCATCTGACGGACGATCGGGTGCGCGTTCATCAGCGGAATGACCTTCGTGCCCGCGTGCGGCGTGCCGAGCGTGACCAGGGTGCGGACGCGCAGGTCTCCGCCGAGGCGCTGGACGTAGTAGCGGGCTATGAGTCCGCCGAGGCTGTGGCCCACTATGTCCACCTGATCGCGCCCGGTGCGCTCGCAGATGTCCTCTATGTGCCGCCCGAGCAGTTCCGCGGCGGCACGGATGTCGTTCGTCAGCGGCGAGTAGTTGAGCGACTCGATGTGCTGCCTGCCGTGCTGGGCGAGGTTGCGACGCAACAGCACGAAGACCGAACGGTTGTCGATGAAGCCGTGCAGCAGCACGACCGGCGGCTTGGTCCCGGTGGGCAGCCGGGGCGCGTCGGGCGGGGGGAGCGCGGGGGTGCCGCGGCGCTCCTGGGTGATGCCGGACGGATAGAGGAGGAGGTGCCCGGCGAGGATGGCGATCTCCAGGGCCGTCGCCTTCAACAGGGCCACCGAGAGCCCGGTCAGTCGGCTGGGCAGCAGGCGCTGGCGGAGAGGGAGAAAGGGCAACTCGGCCCCGGTGACCTTCATGGCCGACCTCCAGTCGGCACGCAGCGGGACCGCTCTGTCCCCCGTGTGCCCTCGTGGAAAGCCGTGGTGGTGGTGCCGGTGGCGATGGCGTGGGCGGTCGCCGACGGTGCGTCCGTGGCCTGTGGTGCGCCGGTGACGCGACGGGATTCCCCTCCGTCGTGCTCCCGCCGGTGCGCCGCACCGCCGTCGCTCCTCCGTGATGCGACGGTGGTGCTGCCACCTGCTGGCGGCTCTCCTTGCGCATGCTCCGGCAACGGCCCGCGCGTCGCAGATCCCTGCGGCGCGTGTGCCGCAGTGAAGCGGAGCGGTGCGCGGCGAATGTGTCCCACCGTGTGATTTCCCCCTCGGTCTTCAGCGGGAAACTGCGGTTTGCACGGATCTGACGATAACGTTCGTTCACTTCCCCTGCCGGTGCGGCGCGGGGCGGTCGATGAAGTCCGTTCATGGAGGCAGTGATGGGTGTGGCAGCCGGTCCGATCCGCGTGGTGGTGGCCAAGCCGGGGCTCGACGGCCACGATCGCGGGGCCAAGGTGATCGCGCGGGCGCTGCGCGACGCCGGTATGGAGGTCATCTACACCGGGCTCCACCAGACCCCGGAGCAGATCGTCGACACCGCGATCCAGGAGGACGCCGACGCGATCGGCCTCTCGATCCTCTCCGGCGCCCACAACACGCTGTTCGCCGCGGTCATCGATCTCCTCAAGGAGCGCGACGCGGAGGACATCAAGGTCTTCGGCGGCGGGATCATTCCCGAGGCGGACATCGCGCCGCTCAAGGAGAAGGGTGTCGCCGAGATCTTCACGCCGGGCGCGACGACCGCGTCGATCGTGGAGTGGGTCCGGGCGAACGTACGCCAGCCGGCGGGCGCGTAGCACCCCTTCGGCGGGGGTGCGGTCCCCGTCGCTCGTGGGGCGGCCGCGGGTGGGTGGGGGCTGGTCGCGCCGTTCCCCGCGCCCCTCAAGGGGCGCTCCTGTCAGCGTGGTTGCGCACCGTCCAGCTCCGAGGTCATCGCCGCGCGCAGACGCAGTGTCGTGACGAGGCGCTGGAAGGCCTCCGCCCAGTAGCCACCGGCACCGGGCGCCGCGTTCTCCGGCTCGTCGGCGACCGCCGTGAGTCCCTCCAGCCGCCCCGCCTCCGCCGGATCCAGGCACCGCTCGGCCAGCCCCATCACCCCACTGAAGCTCCATGGATAACTCCCCGCGTCCCGCGCGATATTGAGCGCGTCGACCACCGCCCGTCCCAGGGGCCCCGCCCACGGCACCGCGCAGACCCCGAGCAGCTGGAACGCCTCGGACAGCCCGTGGGTGGCGATGAACCCCGCCACCCACTCGGCCCGCTCGGCGGAGCCCAACGTGGCGAGCAGTTTCGACCGCTCCGCCAGCGACACCGCTCCCGGCCCGCCGGCCTCCGGAGCCGACGGCGCGCCGAGGAGAGCCCGGGACCAGCCCGGGTCCCGCTGCCGTACCGCCGCCCGGCACCACGCCGCGTGCAGCTCGCTCTGCCAGTCGTCCGACACCGGAAGCGCCACGATCTCCTCCGGCGTACGTCCGCCGAGCCGTCGCGACCACGTCCCGAGCGGCGCTGCTTCGACCAACTGGCCCAGCCACCACGACCGTTCCCCTCGTCCCGCCGGAGCTTTCGGTACAACACCGTCGCGCTCCATGCTCGCGTCGCACTCGTGCGGCGCCTCGACGACGATCGAGGGTGTGCCGCGCGTCCGGTCGACGGCCACGCATGAGCCGGCCCGCGCCGCCATCCGCGCGGCGAGCGCCGAACCGGGCAGCGCGGACAGCAGTTCCGCCGCCGTGGCCCGGACGTTGCGGCTCCGGTCGGCGAGCGCCCGCTCCAGGAACGGTTCGTCCGCCGCGCACAGTCCGGAGCGCAAGGAGTCGAGGAACATCAGCCGGTCCTCGGCCCGCTCGGTCGCCCAGGTGGTGGCGAGCAGCTCGCGCGCGGCCCCGGGGTCCTGGGCCCGTATCGATGTGAGCAGTGCGACCCGCTCGGCGAAGAGACCCTCCTGCCAGAGCTGTTGCGCGCGCCCGGGGTCCTCCGGGCCGGGCAGCGCGGTGCCGCCGCCGGGCAGCGACCGCAGGGCGAAGCGCCAGTCCGGGTTCAGCCGGGCGAGCCACAGGGCGCGCGGCCCGGCGAAGGCCAGGGCCGCAGGCCGCAGGTCCGTACGGCCCCGGGCCGCGTCGAGGAGCGCGGGCAGTGATTCCGGGGGCGGCGCGAAACCCCGCGCGTTCGCCAGCGCGAGCCACTGCGGCAACAGCTCCATGAGGTCGGGCGCGGTGCCCCGGCGGCCGCCGCCTCCCGTGCCGGGCCGGTCCGCCAGCAGCGTCGTGAGCCGGCGGGCCGCGGCGGGCGGGAGGCCGGGTCGTGGGTCGGGCGCGGCGGGCTCGGGACGGGCGGCCGCCCGTGCGGCCCGCACCCCGGCCCGCCGCCGCAGGGTTTCCACGGCGGCCGCGTCCAGCAGGGCCACCGGCGCCTCGCGCCCGGCGGCCCAGGCCGGAGGCGGGCGCCGCTCGGTCCCGAGCAGGGCCATCGTGACGAGCTCCTCCCAGGAACCTCCGACGGGCGCGCCCGCGGAAGCGGGAGTCGTGTTCATGAGCGTCCTTTCCGTGGGGAGGCGGTGCTGAGAACGGAAGTGGTGATGCGGGAGACGGAGGTCGTGCTGGTCGTGCGGGTGGTGCGGGCGGTGCGGGCGGTGCTGATGGTGCTCGTGGTCTGAGCGCTGCCGGTGGTGCCGGTGGTTTCGGTGGTGCCGGTGGTGCCGGTGGTTTCGGTGGTGCGGGTAGTGCTGGTGGTGCGGGTCGTACCGGTGGTCAGCACAGGGACACTGGCTCCCCGGCGCCCTCCGGCCAGGCCGTCAGGGGAGTGAAGCCGCGGTGGCCGCACTCTCCGAAGACCGTGACGGGGGCGCCGCCGGAGAGGGCGGCGAGGCGCCACAGTCCGGGCCGGGAGAGAAGGGAAGAGGCGATCGGGAGGGCGCAGTCGCCGTCGGCGTCCGCCAGTTGCCAGGTGTCGCCGTCGGGAGTGGGTATCACCCGGGCCAGCGTGACCGGGTGGGAGTCGAGCCAGGGGTCGGACCGCAGGGCTTCGCCGAAGCGGGCCGCCGCCTGGGAGGCGGTCAGCCCCGGTGGACGCGTCCGGGCGGGGGCGGGCGGCGTGAACCGCTCGCCCAGGGCCGCTCGGAGCTGTCCGGCGCCCGGATACGCGGACACCTCCGCCTCGAAGGCCAGCCCCACCGGCAGCGTCAGCTCCGGCGCGCGGCCGCCGGCCCCATAGGAGAGAAGCAGCGCGGTGCGGTCGGTCTCCGCGCCGTAGAGCCAGATCCTGCGGGTCGTGAGCCTGGTGTCCGCCGTGTCGTACTGGGCGAGGACCAGCCAGCGGTCCCGCACCGATGGCCCGTCCGCCGAACCGGGCAGCCCGACCCGCGAGCGAACCGTCGCGGCCAGGTCGTCCGGCAGCCGCTCACGGCGCAGCCAGCCCTGGTCGAGGAGATGGAGCAACGCGCACTCCTCCAGCAGCCGCACCGGCCAGCCCGGTCCGGAGGAGGGAATCGCCCCCAATTCCCTGACCCGCGCGGCCAGTCCGGGCGCCTGCGCGTCGACCATGCGGGCCGCCGTCTCCTCCCACATCCCGTACCCCGCCTGCTCGGCCGACGCGAGGCCACCCCGCAGCAGGTCCGCCAACCGCTGCTCCAGCTCCGCCGCCCCCGCGGTGATCCGCTCGGCCCGCCGCTGCGCCCTGCGCCGCGCCGCCTCCGGATCGCCCGGTGACGCCGTCCCAGATGCCCCGCCCGTCGTCCCCTTCTCCTCCGCTCGCTCTCGTCTCCCCTCCATCCACTGCTCCGCCCAGTCCGGCGCCGGCCCCCGCGGCACCGAACCGTCCTCGCCCGCCCAGAGCAGCAGCAGTCCCAGCGCGTGCTTGCACGGGAACTTCCGGCTCGGGCAACTGCACTTGTACGCGGGCCCGGTGGAGTCCGCGCTGTCGATGACCGTCTGATAAGGCCTGCTGCCGCTTCCCCTGCACAGTCCCCATACCGTCCCCTCGTCAGAACTGCCTGCCTCGGACCACGGCCCGGCAGCGCCGAGCTTGCTGCCGGCCGTACGTGACGCGGCATCAGGCGCCAGTGCCAGCACCTGATCCGCCGTCCAGCGCACCCCCTGCTGAGTCATGTCATCGAAGGTAGGTCCCGCCACTGACAATCGACCTTCGCGAGCATATTTGCGCAGGTCAGAGCCCATTGTCAGTGGCGTGGTGCACGGTGGAACCAGATCCGAACCGGCCGAGCTGGAGGGGGAGCGAGCCATGTCTGTGCCCGTTGCGTCCGTTGAACCGACGACCGTCCGTCCGCCCGTGAGCGAGGGCCTGGGCGAAGGCGTGAGCGAGGGCGCGGGCGAGGCGCTGCGACCACATGCCGAGCACGCCTTCGCCGCCGAACTCGCCGCGCTGGCCGCGCAGGACGACCGGCCGCGGCCCGCCCGCTGGCGGCTGTCGCCATGGGCGGTGGCGACCTATCTGCTGGGCGGCACGCTGCCGGACGGCACGGTGATCACACCGAAGTACGTGGGACCGCGCCGCATCGTCGAGGTCGCCGTCACCACGCTCGCCACCGACCGCGCCCTGCTCCTGCTCGGCGTGCCCGGCACCGCGAAGACCTGGGTGTCCGAGCACCTGGCCGCGGCGGTCAGCGGCGACTCGACCCTGCTGGTGCAGGGCACGGCTGGCACTCCGGAGGAGGCGATCCGGTACGGCTGGAACTACGCGCAGCTGCTGGCCCACGGCCCCAGCCGGGACGCCCTCGTGCCGAGCCCGGTCATGCGTGCCATGGCCGAGGGCATGACGGCCCGGGTCGAGGAGCTGACCCGCATTCCGGCGGACGTGCAGGACACGCTGATCACGATCCTGTCGGAAAAGGTCCTGCCGATACCGGAGTTGGGCCAGGAGGTGCAGGCCGTCCGCGGCTTCAACGTGATCGCCACCGCCAACGACCGCGACCGCGGGGTGAACGAGCTGTCCAGCGCCCTGCGTCGCCGCTTCAACACGGTGGTGCTGCCCCTGCCGGAGAGCGCGGACGCGGAGGTCGACATCGTCTCGCGGCGTGTCGACCAGATCGGCCGCTCCCTCGACCTGCCCGCGGTGCCCGAGGGCATCGACGAGATCCGCCGTGTCGTCACCGTCTTCCGCGAGCTGCGCGACGGGGTCACGGCCGACGGGCGGACAAAGCTGAAGTCGCCCAGCGGCACGCTGTCCACCGCGGAGGCGATCTCGGTCGTCACGGGCGGCCTGGCCCTCGCCGCCCACTTCGGCGACGGTGTCCTGCGCGCGTCCGACGTGGCGGCCGGCATCCTCGGCGCCGTCGTCCGCGATCCGGCCGCCGACCGGGTCATCTGGCAGGAGTACCTGGAGGCGGTCGTCCGCGAGCGGGACGGCTGGAAGGACTTCTACCGGGCCTGCCGGGAGGTGAGCGCATGACGACCTTCACGCCGGGGCCGTTGCTGCTGGGGGTGCGGCATCACGGCCCGGGGTCGGCCCGCGCCGTGCGGGCCGCGCTGGAGGCGGCGACGCCCGAGGTTGTCCTGATCGAGGGACCCCCGGAGGCGGACGCGCTCATCCCGCTCGCCGCCGAGAAGGACATGCGTCCGCCCGTCGCACTCCTCGCCCATGTCGTGAACGAGCCCGGCCGCTCCGCCTTCTGGCCGCTCGCCGAGTTCTCCCCCGAGTGGGTGGCGATCCGGTGGGCCCTGGAGCACGGAGTCCCGGCTCGCTTCATCGACCTTCCGGCGACCCACACGCTGGCGTGGGGGAACGAAGAGAAGAAGGAGACGGCGGAGGAGGAGAAAGGGCAGGAGGAGAAGGGGTCAGAGAGGAAGGGGGAAAGGGGGGAGAAGGAGGCCGGTGCGTCCGACCGTTCCGTCGACGCGGACGTGCGGATCGACCCCCTCGCCGTACTCGCGGAGACGGCCGGTTACGACGATCCCGAGCGCTGGTGGGAGGACGTGGTCGAGCACCGGGGCGGGGCCGGGATCGGGGCCGATCCGTTCGCGCCGTTCACCGCGCTGGAGGAGGCGATGGGGGCACTGCGCGAGGCCTACGGGGTCGGGGGACACGACAGGGACCTGGTGCGCGAGGCGTACATGCGGCTCCAGATGCGGTCGGCGCAGCGGGAGTTCGGGGACGAGGTGGCCGTGGTGTGCGGGGCCTGGCACGTGCCTGCGCTGCGGCAGAAGACGACCGTGGCCGCCGATCGGGCGCTGCTCAAGGGGCTTCCCAAGGCCAAGGCCGACATGACGTGGGTGCCGTGGACCCACCGGAGGCTGTCGCGGGTCAGCGGGTACGGCGCGGGCATCGACTCGCCGGGTTGGTACGGGCATCTGTTCGCCGCCCCGGACCGTCCCGTCGAGCGCTGGATGACGAAGGTGGCGAGGCTGCTGCGCGACGAGGACCGGATGGTGTCGTCGGCGCACGTCATCGAGGCGGTACGGCTGGCCGACACCCTCGCCGCGATGCGCGGTCGCCCACTGCCCGGGCTGACCGAGACCACCGACGCCGTACGGGCCGTGATGTGCGAGGGCTCGGACGTGCCACTGGGGCTCGTGCACGACCGGCTCGTGGTCGGCGATGTGCTGGGCGAGGTGCCTCGGTCCGCTCCCGCGGTGCCGTTGCAGCGCGACCTGGCGCGTGCGCAGAAGCGGCTGCGACTGAAACCCGAGCCGATGGAGCGGGAGTTGGAGCTGGACCTGCGGGGGGAGACCGACGCCGGGCGGAGCAGACTCCTGCACCGGCTGCGGCTGCTCGGTATCGCGTGGGGCGAGCCCACCGCCTCGCGCGGCAGCACCGGGACCTTCCGGGAGACCTGGCGGCTGCGCTGGGAGCCGGAGCTGTCCGTGCGGGTCGCCGAGGCCGGGGTCTGGGGCACGACGGTGCTGTCGGCGGCGACCGGCAAGGCCGAGGCGGACGCCGTCGCCGCGCACGCACTGGCCGACGTCACGGCACTGGCCGAGCGCTGTCTGCTCGCCGAACTCCCGGACGCGCTGCCCGTGGTGATGCGGGTTCTCGCCGACCGGGCGGCGCTGGACGCGGATGTCGGCCACCTCGCCCAGGCCCTGCCCGCGCTGGTCCGCTCCCTGCGGTACGGCGATGTGCGCGGCACGGACACACATGCCCTCACGGACGTCGCCGTGGGCCTGGCCGAGCGGATCTTCGTCGGGCTCCCACCTGCCTGTGCGGCCATCGACGCCGAGGCCGCCGAGCACATGCGACGTCATGTGGACGCGGTGCACGGCGCGGTGGGGCTGTTGGGGGAGCCGGGCGCGGCGGCCTCCGGCGGCATACGCGAGCGCTGGCACTCCGTACTCCGGGTGCTGGCCGGGCGGGACACCGTGCCGGGGGTGATCCGTGGGCGGTCGGTACGACTCCTGCTGGACGACGGGGAGTTGGGCGAGGACGAGGCCGCGCGGCTCATGGGTCTCGTGCTGTCGCCGGGTACGGAACCGGGGGACGCGGCCGCGTGGATCGAGGGGTTCGTCGGCGGTGGCTCCGGGGGCGGGATGCTGCTCGTGCACGACGAGCGGCTGCTCGGTCTGGTGGACGCGTGGCTGACCGGGGTGCCGGCGGAGGCGTTCACCGATGTGCTGCCGCTGCTGCGGCGCACCTTCTCGGCATACGAGGCAGGGGTGCGCAGAACGCTGGGCGAGCTGGTCCGGCGCGGCCCGGGGGCGCGGGGGAGCGCCGAGGCCGCCGCCTCCGGCATACCCGGGTTCGCGCCCGACCTCGACCCCGGGCGCGCCGACGCGGTCCTGCCGGTGCTGAGCCTGCTGCTGGGGCTGGACGAGACCTACGACGACTTTGCGGGGGTGGCCCGATGACAGCGGCACCTGTGGAAGCGACCGGATCGACCGGATCGACCGGATCGGCCGGATCGGCCGGACCGACAGGATCGAACGGTCCGACCGGACCCACCGACGTCGCCGGCGAGCGGTTGCGGCGGTGGCGGCTCGTGCTGGGCGGTGACGACGCGGACGGCACCGGATGCGTCCTCGCGGGGCAGGACGCGGCGATGGACGGGGCGCTCACCGCGTTGTACGGGAAGGACGGCAAGGGGCGGTCCGGGCGGGACCGTTCGGCGGGGCTGGGGGCGTCGGCGCCGTCGGTTGCGCGCTGGCTCGGGGACATCCGGACGTACTTCCCCTCGTCCGTCGTGCAGGTCATGCAGCGGGACGCCATCGACCGGCTCGGACTGTCCACCCTCCTGCTGGAGCCCGAGATGCTGGAGGCGGTCGAGGCCGATGTGCACCTGGTCGGCACGCTGCTCTCCCTCAACAAGGCCATGCCGGAGACGACGAAGGAAACGGCGCGGGCCGTCGTGCGCAAGGTCGTCGAGGATCTCGAGAAGCGGCTCGCGAGCCGCACGCGGGCGACTCTCACCGGCGCCCTCGACCGCAGTACGCGCATCAGCAGACCCCGTCACCACGACATCGACTGGAACCGCACGATCGCGGCGAACCTGAAGCACTACCTGCCCGAGTACCGCACGATCGTGCCCGAACGGCTGATCGGCTACGGGCGTGCCTCGCAGTCCGTGAAGAAGGAGGTCGTCCTCTGCATCGACCAGTCGGGATCCATGGCGGCGTCCGTCGTCTACGCCTCCGTGTTCGGCGCCGTCCTCGCGTCGATGCGGTCCATCGCCACCCGGCTCGTCGTCTTCGACACGGCCGTCGTCGATCTGACCGACCAGCTCGACGACCCAGTCGATGTTCTCTTCGGCACCCAGTTGGGCGGCGGTACGGACATCAACAGGGCGCTGGCGTACTGCCAGTCGCAGATCACCCGGCCCGCCGACACGGTGGTCGTGCTCATCAGTGACCTCTACGAAGGGGGTATACGCGACGAGATGCTCAAGCGGGTCGCGGCGATGAAGGCGTCGGGGGTGCAGTTCGTGACGTTGCTGGCGCTGTCCGACGAAGGGGCGCCCGCGTACGACCGTGAGCACGCGGCGGCGCTCGCGGCGCTGGGCGCACCGGCGTTCGCCTGTACGCCCGACCTGTTTCCCGAGGTGATGGCGGCGGCGATCGAGAAGCGGCCGCTCCCGATACCGGACACCGCCTGAGGAGACGTGCCATCAGTGATGACGGCGACAGGGGGCTTGCGCGACCTCAGGAGACCCGTGCGAGGATCGACGCCTCTTCCCGCCGCACGGAGGATCACCCCGTCTTGACCCCGCTCGCCGCCGAACCGCCCTTCGCCGGTGCCGCTCTGCGTATGACGCGCATGACGCGGACGGCGGCAGGGCGGCGTGCACTGCGACTGGCGCTGCTGGTGGCCGGGTTGTTCGCGCTCGGGGTCCTCTGCGGGGAGCGGGCGCATGCGGCGGACGGGGCGGACGAGTTGGTGCCGACGGTTCCGACGAGTTCGTCGGTACGGGTGGTGAAGCCGGGTGCTCCGCTGTCGGTGGCGCACCCGGCGGCCCACACCGTCACTCACGTCACGGACACCGTCACTCATGCTCGTGTCACGGAAGCCGTCACCCACGCTTGCGTCACGGACACCGTCACCCACGCTCATGTCACGGACACCGTCGCTCAGGTCGGCGACACCATCACCCGCGTGACCGACACCGTCCGGCACGTCGTACGGCCGGCTGCCGACAGGGTCGTACGGCCGGTCGGTGATCTCGTGGAGACCGTGACCGGCGAGCTGGGCCAGGCTCCGCCGAAGACACTGCCGTCCCTTCCCTCGTCGCCCTCCCTGCCCGAGGTGCCAGGCCTGCCCGATCCGGCCTCGCTTCCGGGCGCGGGGGGTCAGGTTCCGTCCGCCGGTTCGGGGCCCCAGCACTCGGGTGCGGGTGCCGTGCCCTCGTCGTCGCATGCGGTGGTGCGGCACGCGGACGCCGGGCCCGTCGGCCCGACGTACTACGGCCCCGCCCGCCTCGGTACGGACACGGACGGTGTCGCCGTGCGCGGCGAGCACCGCGGCGCGGCGCCGGGACCGGGGCCGGGTCCCGACCGGCAGGCACCCCCCGGCGACCCCACGGGCGCGCTGGGCGGTCAGTCTGCCGTCGACAGCGGCACGCCGCGCCACGGCGATCCGCATGCCGTCGTCACTCCGAGTCACCGGACGCCGCTGCGGCTCGTGCCTGGTGTTCCCGCGGCGGTGACCGCGGCCGGGACCCGGGACAGGTACCGGGACATTCCGCTCTTCCCCGGCTAGGGCGGTCCTTCCCCCGCTGGCGGCCTGAACATCCGCCCGCGCCACCGGTCTGGCCTACGGCGGCGAGATGAATGTCGGCGGCTTCGCGGCGTCTGACCGTCGCTCCCGCCGTAGCGCTGTATCCACCGACCGACTTCGCGGGGCCACGGCCCCGGACGGCCGAAAGCCGTCGGCCTTGTCCGACCGAAACCCCGCGGATGGGGAGGGTGGTCCCCATTGGGGTGGGGACCACCCTCCCCGGGCCCCTCAGGGGCTCTTCGAGGGGCCTCACCAGGCAAACCCCAGCCTGGTGAGGCCCCGTCCCGGCCAGATCTGTGACAGGTATCACCGCTCAGGTGTGACCTGCGATTTAGGGACCCACGTCCTGCGGCGATAACCTGCGAGACGGACATGCCGCGCGCTCGGACACCGTGTGCGCCACCCTTGTGACAGCGGACGTCACGTTGCCCTTCGCGGCACGCCCACGCATCCAACGAACCGCGAGATCACTGATAGGGACGGACGCGCGTGGACCTGTTCGAGTACCAGGCGAGGGACCTCTTCGCCAAGCACGGTGTACCGGTGCTGGCCGGTGAAGTCATTGACACGCCTGAGGCAGCCCGCGAGGCGACCGAGCGTCTTGGCGGCAAGTCCGTCGTCAAGGCTCAGGTGAAGGTCGGTGGCCGAGGCAAGGCCGGCGGCGTCAAGCTCGCCGCCACCCCGGACGAGGCCGTCGCCCGGGCGACGGACATCCTCGGCATGGACATCAAGGGCCACACGGTCCACAAGGTGATGATCGCCGAGACCGCGCCCGAGATCGCCGAGGAGTACTACGTCTCGTACCTCCTCGACCGCACCAACCGCACCTTCCTCGCCATGGCGTCCGTACAGGGCGGCGTGGAGATCGAGGTCGTCGCGGAGGAGAACCCCGAGGCCCTCGCGAAGGTCCCGGTCGACGCCAATGAGGGCGTCTCGATCGAGAAGGCCCGCGAGATCGTCGCCCAGGCGAAGTTCCCGGCCGAGGTCGCCGAGCAGGTCGCCGAGATCCTGGTGACGCTGTGGGACACCTTCATCAAGGAGGACGCCCTCCTCGTCGAGGTCAACCCGCTCGCCAAGGTCGCCGACGGCCGCGTCATCGCGCTCGACGGCAAGGTGTCGCTGGACGAGAACGCCGAGTTCCGCCAGCCGGAGCACGAGGCGCTGGTCGACCACGCCGCCGCCAACCCGCTCGAGGCGGCGGCCAAGGCCAAGAACCTCAACTACGTCAAGCTCGACGGCGAGGTCGGCATCATCGGCAACGGCGCGGGTCTCGTCATGAGCACCCTCGACGTCGTCGCGTACGCCGGTGAGAACCACGGCGGCGTCAAGCCCGCCAACTTCCTCGACATCGGTGGCGGCGCCTCCGCCGCGGTGATGGCGAACGGCCTGGAGATCATCCTCGGCGACCCGGACGTTAAGTCCGTCTTCGTCAACGTCTTCGGCGGCATCACCGCCTGTGACGAGGTCGCCAACGGCATCGTCCAGGCGCTGCAGCTCCTCAAGGACAAGGGCGAGGAAGTCACCAAGCCGCTGGTCGTGCGTCTGGACGGCAACAACGCCGAGCTGGGCCGCAAGATCCTGTCGGACGCCAACCACCCGCTGGTCCAGCGCGTGGACACCATGGACGGCGCGGCCGACAAGGCCGCCGAGCTCGCGGCTGCGAAGTAAGGGACGAGGGAAACAACCGCCATGGCTATCTTCCTCAACAAGGACAGCAAGGTCATCGTCCAGGGCATGACCGGTGCCACGGGCATGAAGCACACCAAGCTCATGCTGGCCGACGGCACGAACATCGTCGGTGGCGTGAACCCGCGCAAGGCGGGCACGTCCGTCGACATCGACGGCACCGAGATCCCGGTCTTCGGCACGGTCGCCGAGGCCATGGAGAAGACGGGCGCCAACGTGTCCGTCCTCTTCGTGCCGCCGGCCTTCGCCAAGGCCGCCGTCGTCGAGGCGATCGACGCGGAGATCCCCCTCGCGGTCGTCATCACCGAGGGCATCGCCGTCCACGACTCCGCCGCCTTCTGGGCGTACGCGAAGTCGAAGGGCAACAAGACCCGCATCATCGGCCCGAACTGCCCCGGTCTCATCACCCCGGGCCAGTCGAACGCCGGCATCATCCCGGGCGACATCACGAAGCCGGGCCGCATCGGCCTGGTCTCGAAGTCCGGCACGCTGACATACCAGATGATGTACGAGCTCCGTGACATCGGCTTCTCGTCCGCCGTCGGCATCGGTGGCGACCCGGTCATCGGTACGACGCACATCGACGCGCTCGCCGCGTTCGAGGCCGACCCCGACACCGACCTGATCGTCATGATCGGTGAGATCGGCGGCGACGCCGAGGAGCGTGCGGCGGACTTCATCGCCAAGAACGTGACGAAGCCGGTCGTCGGCTACGTCGCCGGCTTCACCGCGCCCGAGGGCAAGACCATGGGCCACGCCGGCGCCATCGTCTCCGGCTCCTCCGGCACGGCCGCCGCGAAGAAGGAGGCCCTCGAGGCCGCCGGCGTCAAGGTCGGCAAGACGCCGACCGAGACGGCGAAGCTGGCCCGCGAGATCCTCGCCGGCTGACCTTCTCCAGGCTGGACCTTCTCCAGACTGAACGGGCTCGCGTCCCCACGGGGGGTGCGAGCCCGTCGTCGTACCCGGCTCAGCCTGCCTTCGGAACCAGCCGCTCCGGCCCGCTGACCGTCTCCCCCTTGAGCTTGGCGCGCAGGGCCAGCTCCTCCGCGGACAGCGGTCCGGGCGCGACCCGGGGCGGCACCCCGTGCACCGTGGCGCCGGGCGCGAGCGGCGGCTCGTAGTGGTCCGGGGCCGTACGGAGTGTCAGTGTCGTGGCGCCGATGAGGACGACCGTGAAGGCGATGGCGGCGCGGGTCCAGTGCCGGGCGCGCTGCTCTCCGCCCCAGCGGACCGTGGTGGGCTTCGCGGCGCGCAGCCGCTCGGCGGAGGCGACCTCGGCGAGTCGCCGGTGCAACTCCTTCGGCTCCGCCAGCTCAGGCAGCCGCCTGGCCACGGCCTCGCGCGCGTGCAGCAGCCGGTTGGCCGCCGCGGGCGTGCTCGCCTCCGTCTCGGCCGCGGTCTCCGGCAGATCGAGCCCGACCCCGTCGTAGAGCAGTAGGGTCCGCCGGTACACGGGCGGCAGTTGCAGGAGTACGTCGAGCAGCGCGCGGTCCGCGGGGGCGGTGGGCGGCGGCTCCGGGTTGCGGTGCCGGGGGCGCAGCCTGTGCCAGGGCGAGAGCGCGAACTCGTGCGCCGTCGCCCGCACCCACCCCGCCGGATCGCGGTCCATGGCCACCTCGGGCCAGCGGTGCCAGGCCAGCTGGAAGGCGCGCTCCACCGACTCGCGCGCCAGTTCGCGCCGCCCGGTGAGCAGGTAGGTCTGCCGTACGAGGGCGGGGGCGCAGAACGCGTAGAGGGCGTCGAAGGCCTGATCGGGCGTCAGGGAGGTCGAAAGGGGTTCGAGTTCGGCTTCGGGTCTGGGGCCGGGTTCGGGTCTGGGGCCGAGTTCGGGTTCGGGGTCGAGCGCGGGGGCAGGGCCGAGTTCGGGATCGGATTCGGGATCGGGTTTGGGGGCGAGCTCGGCGGCGGGTGGGGTTTCGGAGGGCGGCTCGGGGGTGGGTTCGGCGCGGTCGGGGGACGCCTGTACGGAGCCGGTGGCGGCGCCGACCAGGGCGGGAGCCGGGTTCTCCTGATGGGGGGTCACCTCCTTGGCGCCCGTCAGAAGTCGTGCGTACGCGTCCCGTTTGGTGCCGCGTGGCGTCGTACGGCCGTTCTCCCACGAGCGCACCGTCGCACGGGTGACGCCCACCGCGGCCGCGACGTCGGCCTGGCTCAGCGACTGGGCCTCGCGCAGGCGGCGGCGCTCCTTGGGGGAGGGCAGCGGGGTCTCAGGGGTGCGCGTCATGTCGGACCCCATAGGGCTCCCCTTAGTACGAAAAAGTACATAGCTGCATATTGAGCGACACATCCGAGGTTCGCCTGTTACGACGAGAAAGCGCGTGTCGTTGGGAGCATGGCGGGCGTGACCCAAATGACCGACCGCAGGCTGTCGTTGTCGCCCCTGCTCACCCGGATGCGCCACCGTTCACCCGGACTGGGCGCCAGCCTCCTGGGTGGCGCCCTCGCGGCGGGGCTCGGGCTCGGCTCGTTCGCCGTCCTCGTCATGATGCTGTGGATCAGCTCGCCCTATCCGGACAGCGGACCGAGTGGATCGCTGCACGTGGCCGCCGCGTTGTGGCTGCTCGCACACGGCGTGGAGCTGATCCGCACCGAGACCCTGTCGGGCCTGCCCATGCCGGTGGGTGTGACACCGCTGCTGCTGGTCGTCCTGCCCGTGTGGCTGCTGTACCGGGCGGCGCGCGGTGTGGCGGACGCCGAGGCCGAGGCGGAGCCGGGCACGGTGTGGACGGGGGTCGTCGGGGGCTATCTGACGGTCGGACTGGTGGCCGCGCTGTACTGCTCGGGCGGGGAGTTGCGGCCTTCGTGGGTGTGGACCGCCGGATGCCTGCCGCTGCTCGCCGGGAGTGCGGCGGGGATGGGGGTGTGGGCGACGTACGGACGCGCCGGCTTCCCTGTGCCCGCGCGGGTCCGGCGGTTGCTCGCCGTGATGCCCGCCGGTGTACGCCGTTGCTCGCCCGAGTTCTTCGGGGCCTCGGCGCGGGCGGCCGGGGCCGGGGCGGCGGTGCTCGTCTGGGGTGGCTCGCTGTTGGTGGCGGTGTCGCTGGTGTGGCACGGCGATGTCGCCCGGGCCTCGTTCGCGCAGCTCACCGAGGTGTGGTCGGGGCGGTTCGCGGTACTGCTGCTCTGTCTGGCGCTCGTGCCGAACGCGGCGGTGTGGGGGGCCGCGTACGGGCTCGGGCCCGGGGTCGTGCTGGGGGCCGGGCATGTCGCGGGGCCGTTGTCCGCGTCGGGGCCGGGGCCGTTGTTGCCGGCGTTTCCGCTGCTGGCGGCGGTGCCTGTGCCCGGGACGGTGTGGACTGAGGTGGGGATGGGGGTGCCGGTGGTGGCGGGGGTGACGGTGGCGTGGTTCCTGGTGACCGCGGGGGCGCCGGGGGAGGGGCGTGAGGCCTGGTCGTGGGGGCGGGTCGCGGTGGGGGTGGGGGTCGCGGCCGTGTTGTGCGGGTTGGTGATGGCGGTGCTTGCCGGGGTGGCGGGTGGGCCGTTGGGGGTGGCGGCGCTGGCTCACTTCGGGCCGGTGTGGTGGCAGGTGGGCGGAGCGGTGGTGGTTTGGACGGTGGGGGTGGGGGTTCCTGTGGGGGTGGGGTTGTGGGGGTGGGAGCTTCGGCGGCGACGGGGGGTTTCTCGGCCTGCGTGGCTCTCTCGGCCCTCGTGGTTCTCGTGGGGGGCGTGGCGGTCGCGTGGTGAGGGGGGTCCGGTGGAGCCGGTTGCGAAGGGGGAGGCGACTTCTACGGTGGGGGCGAATTCGAAGGTGGGGGTGGGTTCGGCTTCGGGGTCGGGCCCGGCTCGGGATCCGAGCCTGGCGCCGTACGACCTCTTGCCCTCCGATGACACGGAGTGACGGCGTGAGTGAGGCCCCCTCGGTTCCTCGCCCCCGCCGCCCCTACCCATTCCCATCCCCTGAGGCTGCGCCCCAGACCCCCCAGGGGCTGCGCCCCAGCCCCCGGGCGGGCGGTTAATTTGCTGCGGGTGCGTGGGGGCTGGGCGCGCAGTTCCTCGCGCCCCTGACGGGGCGCTAGCCGCGCGTTCCCAAGACGCCCCTCAGGTCCTTCGGGAGGAGGTCGTTGCAGGACTGTTTGGCGGCGTTGGTGAGGGCGTCGTTCGTGCAGGAGTAGTAGTCGCTGTACACGAGCTGCGCGGTGAAGGTCGCGGCGACCATGATGATGGCCAGGGACGCGGTGACGAGGCCGCTCACCGCGGCGGTCGTCTGGGGGCGCGTGTTCGCGTCGGGGGCCGGGGTGTCCGGGTCCTGCGCGCGGGGCTTGGCACGCAGTGCGCTGCCGCCCCAGTAGAGGGCGAGCGCACCGAGCAGCAGCGCCACGTACGGCCAGCTGAACAGGGCGAAGAAGAACGCCCACATTCCGGAGAGCAGCGCGTAGCGCGCGCGGCGCTGGGCGGGGTCCGTCGGGTCCCAGCGCATTCCGGAGCCCGGGCCGCCGCCGGAACCTTCCGGGCCGCCCTGACCGTGCGGAGCCCCGGGACGGTCGCCGAAACCGCCGCCGGACGAACGCCCCGGCTGCCGGTCGCTCCACTGACTGCCCCAGGGGGACTGTCCGGGGTCGGACCCGGGGCCGGAACCGTCGTCCTCGTTCGGGCTCTGGCCGGACGCGGGACGCCGAGGCTGCCAGGGGCGGTCGGGCGTGCCCTCCGGCGGCGGAGCGAAGGGATTGTCGTCGGAGCCGGAGCCGGAGCCGGAGCCGGAGCCGGAGCCGGAGCCGGAGCCCGTGCCGGAGTCTGTGTCCGGGCCGCGTCCGCCCGCGGAACCGTTCCCACCCGAGGGCGTGTCCCCGCTCTCCCGCGGCGGGGTAGGCGAAGGGCGCCGCTCGCGCAGCAGGAGCGGAGGGAGTCGGAGACTGCGGTCCGGCATCAGGTGTGCGTCTTCCCCTTGGTGGTTCTGGCGGGCGGCGTGTCCACACGGCATCGTGCTCGCGACGCGCACCCCGAGCGTCCTGCCCGGGGCTCGCACCCCGGGCGTTCGTTTTCAGGATCAGGACCCGGGATTCGCACCCCGGGCACCGCTCCATGGAGTCCCTGCCCCGGGTCTTCCGTCCGAGGCCCGCGCCCCGGACGTTCGCCCCTGGGGCTCGTACCCCGAACGTTCTACCCGTCCCAGGTCAACGTCCCAAGCGCACAGGGCGTTCCCCGTGCTGAACGGTGTTCCCGGGAGGATCCACCGCAGACGCTACCTTCCGGCCACGCCCCCGTCCCGTGGGGGCCGCCCGGTGTGCCGGTATCGTTGCTGACGGTCGGCCGGTTTGTAGACTTCCCTGTATCCAGGGGCGCGAAGCATTCGTACGACCGTACAAACGCTCCCCCGAGAAAGGGCCCCGTCGTGGCCAAGACCAAGCGCCTCGTCGTGCTGGTCTCCGGATCAGGCACGAATCTGCAGGCACTGCTCGACGGCATCGCCGCGGCCGGCCCGGAGGCCTACGGGGCCGAGATCGTGGCCGTGGGCGCCGACCGCGACGGCATCGAAGGGCTCGCCCGGGCCGAGCGGGCCGGGATCCCCGCCTTCGTCCGCCGCGTCAAGGACTACGACACCCGGGACGAGTGGGACAGCGCGCTCGCCGAGGCCGTGTCCGACCACGAGCCCGACCTGGTGGTCTCCGCGGGATTCATGAAGATCGTGGGGAAGGAATTCCTCGCCCGGTTCGGTGGGCGGTTCGTCAACACGCATCCCGCCCTGCTGCCCAGTTTCCCGGGGGCCCACGGCGTACGCGACGCGCTCGCGTACGGCGCGAAGGTCACCGGCTGCACCGTCCACTTCGTCGACGACGGCGTCGACACCGGACCGATCATCGCTCAGGGCGTGGTGGAGGTCCGGGACGAGGACGACGAGAGCGCTCTGCACGAGCGCATCAAGGAAGTCGAGCGAAGACTGCTCGTCGATGTCGTGGGGCGGCTCGCCCGCAACGGCTATCGCATTGAGGGACGAAAGGTAGTTATCCAGTGACCGCCGACAGCACAGTCACGGCCGAGAGCACCGAGGGCACCAAGCGGGTCATCCGGCGCGCGCTCGTCAGCGTCTACGACAAGACCGGGCTCGAAGAGCTTGCCCGCGGGCTCCACGAGGCCGGTGTCGAGCTCGTCTCCACCGGCTCCACCGCCGCCAAGATCGCCGCGGCCGGGGTCCCCGTCGTCAAGGTCGAGGACCTGACCGGCTTCCCCGAGTGCCTGGACGGCCGCGTCAAGACCCTGCACCCCAAGGTCCACGCCGGCATCCTCGCCGACCTGCGTCTGCCCGACCACCAGCGGCAGCTGGAAGAGCTGGGCGTCAAGCCGTTCGACCTCGTCGTCGTCAACCTCTACCCCTTCCGTGAGACCGTCGCCTCGGGCGCGACGCCCGACGAGTGCGTCGAGCAGATCGACATCGGCGGGCCCTCGATGGTCCGTGCCGCCGCCAAGAACCACCCGTCCGTGGCCGTCGTCACCAGCCCCGACCGTTACGGCGACGTCCTCTCCGCCGTGAAGACCGGCGGCTTCGACCTCACCACCCGTAAGCGGCTCGCGGCCGAGGCCTTCCAGCACACGGCCGCGTACGACGTCGCCGTCGCCTCCTGGTTCGCCTCCGAGTACGCCCCCGTCGACGCCTCCCGGTTCCCCGACTTCCTCGGTGCCACCTGGGAGCGCGCGCACACCCTCCGCTACGGCGAGAACCCGCACCAGCCCGCCGCCCTCTACACCTCGGGCGCCGGCGGTCTCGCGGAGGCCGAGCAGCTGCACGGCAAGGAGATGTCGTACAACAACTACACGGACACGGACGCCGCGCGCCGTGCCGCGTACGACCACGAGGACCCCTGCGTCGCGATCATCAAGCACGCCAACCCGTGCGGCATCGCGATCGCCTCGAACGTCGCCGAGGCGCACCGCAAGGCGCACGCCTGTGACCCGCTGTCCGCGTTCGGCGGTGTGATCGCGGTCAACCGGCCGGTGACGAAGGAGATGGCGGAGCAGGTCGCCGAGATCTTCACCGAGGTCATCGTGGCGCCCGAGTACGAGGACGGCGCCCTCGAAGCCCTCACCAAGAAGAAGAACATCCGCGTGCTGCGCGCCCACCGTGCGCCCGCGAACCCGACCGAGCTCAAGCCGATCGACGGCGGCGCGCTGCTCCAGGTCACCGACCGCCTCCAGGCCGACGGCGACAACCCGGCGAGCTGGACCCTGGCGACCGGTGACGCCCTGAACGAGGGTGAGCTCGACGAGCTGGCCTTCGCCTGGCGGGCCTGCCGCGCGGTGAAGTCCAACGCGATCCTGCTCGCCAAGGACGGCGCCTCGGTCGGCGTCGGCATGGGCCAGGTCAACCGCGTGGACTCCGCGAAGCTCGCGGTCGAGCGGGCGGGCGCCGAGCGGGCCCGCGGGTCGTACGCGGCCTCGGACGCGTTCTTCCCGTTCCCCGACGGTCTGGAGATCCTCGCCGAGGCGGGTGTCAGGGCCGTGGTCCAGCCCGGCGGTTCGGTCCGTGACGAGCTGGTGGTCGAGGCCGCGAAGAAGGCGGGCATCACCATGTACTTCACGGGGACGCGGCACTTCTTCCACTGATCCACGGCAGGTCGGTGCGTGCGCGGCGGTCCACCGGGATTCCGGTGGGCCGCCGCTACCCTGCGGGCGCGGTGGTGGCGGCGCCCTTGACCGCGCGCTCGCAGTTCGGCCAGTCGTGGAAGTCGCGCTTCTTGCTCCAGAGGCGCTCGGCCGCCCTGATGTTCCACTCCGGGTCCAGCGCCTGACGCGGGGTCCCGCCCAGCTCGCGCAGGCGCAGGTCGGAGATCTGGAACAGACCCCAGTTACGGGTGCCGTTGGTGTTGGGCAGGATGTGCAGCGGGTCGAGGAACGACTGGCAGTCCGCGATGGCGACCGCCGCGTCGGGCGCGTCGGTGAAGACCGCGCGGATGTGCTGCCGTACCTTCGCCGGCGGCCAGACGGTCATGCGCACGTTCGAGGTGTAGAGCGCCTTCTTGGTGGCTTCCCCGACGACTCCGTTGGGCTGGAGACCGGTGAACACCTGGAAGGCGGTGACCCGGCGCAGCGTCTGCGGGCCGAAGTCCGAGTCGACGTCGATGTCCGCGCCCTTGGCGTGCAGCAGCCGTTGTACCTCGCCCACGCACGCGTCGTGCTGGCCCATGGCCACCACGGGCTGACAGGCGGCCGAGAAGAGCAGACGGCCGTCCGCCGTGGAGCCGCCGCCGCTGCCCACGCCGGATGACGGGTGATCGGTCGTCAGGGCCCAGGCGGAGACGCCGAGCGTCAGGACCACGGCGCCGATCACCACGACACGGAACCGGCCCTGCCGGAACTGGTCGAGACGGAACCGGCCCTGACGGACCGGCCGAATCGACCCGACCTCGACCGCTTCCGGATCCACCGCTTCCGGTTGCACGACCCCCGGTTCCACCGCTCCCGGCTCCGCGGTCTCCGGCTCCTCGGCGCCGTCGCTGTCCACGAGATCGACGACCTCAACAACGACTGCGTCGGCCTCCGTCCCCGTCGCCGTCCCCGGCTCCGTCCGGGCGGCGTCGGCCAGGGCCCACTGCCGGTGCAGCGTCCGCAGTTCGTCCGGGGTCGCGCCGCAGGCGGTGGCGAACCGGTGCACGCTTCCGTAGTCCTGGGGCACCGAAGTGCCGCGGCAGTAGCGGTGCAGTGTGGACCCGGCCGTGCCGGTCTTCTTGGCGAGGGCCTCGTAACTCAGACCGGACCGGTTCTTCAGCGAACGCAACAGCGCGCCGAACCGTTCGGTCTCCGGGCACGCGGGCATCGCGGTTCCCCCCTGGCACTTACGGCACGCTGGTCAGACGTTGCAGTGGCTCGACACAGTAGCCGTCCCACGGCCGTCCCAGGGGTTAGATAACGCGCCAAGTAGCGGGCGTGCGGCCGTCCCGGCGTCCCAGCCCGGCCGGTCTCCTTGCCCGGCCGGGACACGCGTTGCCACCTTCTGGCTGTCCGACCACCAGCAGCCGCATCGCAAGGAGAAACAGACCCATGAACCTCTCCGTAGTACGTCGTCCGCGCCGACTCTCCCCGCTGCTCGCGACCCTCGCCGTCAGCGCGGCGGCCGCCACCACGCTGGCCCTGCCCGCCTCCGCGTCGGCGGCACCCGCCTCGGCCGCCGCCGTGGACTGCGCGTCGGGTGACGTCTGCTTCTGGACCGGCTTCAACTTCACCGGCAGCAAGTGCTCGTGGAGTGTCGCCGACCCCGACTGGCAGAGCGGCGCCATCAAGTGTTCCTGGGCCGCCACGACGAACGTGAAGTCGGTGTGGAACGCCGGCACCGGGTCGTACAGCGGTGTCGCCTTCTACGCGAACACCAACTACAACAGCCGGATCGGCTGCACCCGGCAGCAGCAGGGCGGCAACCTCGCCGGTACGTACAAGGTGCGGTCCCACCAGTGGATCACCGGTAACTGCGGCTGAGCCAGCGGGCGGCTCGCGCACGTGCGCGGCGGTGGTCTCCGGCCTCCATGGGGGAGGGCCGGAGACCACCGCCGCATCCTCCGCCGTTTCAGTGGCGGGTAGTTGACGGTAGGCAGACGCACTGGGGCCGTGTCCCCCCTGGCAGGGGGGGACACGGCCCTCGGAGTGAATGGCGGGAAGTCGCCTTCGCGGCCTCGAAGTCGGCCTCGAAGTCGGCCTCGGAGTCGGCCTCGGAGTCAGCTTCGAAATCGGCCTCGTGGCGGCCGTGCCGCCGGTGGTCTCAGACCGAGTACTTCGGGCGGTCGAACCAGGCGGCGCCGTCCGCCTTGCCGACGAACACCGCGATGAGGATGGCGAGCACGGTGTGCACCAGACCGATGACGACGAACGGGTAGATACCGAGGACCGCGGTGAGGATGCCGAACACCATCGCGGCGATGCGGACGCCGCTGCCGCCGTTCGCGCACTTGACGCCGAGCCAGATCGCGAAGACGCCCCACGCCAGGACCGCGACCGCGACGCCCCACAGGACGCCGGCCGAGTAGTCCGCGAGCTGCTGGAACTGGACGTCGTCCTTGAGGTCCGCGTTGTTCTTCGCGGCGGAGACGGCGAGCGCCGAGATCGCGATCAGGACCGCGCCGATCACCTGCAGACCGGCGATGACGAACAGCATCACGCGCGCGGCCTTCACCCCGCCGGGCATCTCCATCGGGCCGCCGGGGTAGCCGCCGTACGGCTGCTGGCCGATCGGCGGGGCCTGCGGGTAGCCGTAACCGGGCTGCTGCGGGGCGCCCTGGGGGTAGCCGTAGCCGGGCTGGCCCTGGGGCGGGTAGCCGGCCGGCTGGCCCTGCGGGGGACCGTAGGGGTTGTTCGGGTCGCCGAAACTCATGGCGGGTGTTCCTCCGTTGCCTGGTGCGGGGACGCGCGGCAAGGTGCGGAGGAGAGTTCTACAGAGCGGTCCGTCCCCCCGGTACTGTCCGCGGCACTGTGGTGTTCATCGTTCTAAATGCCTTACTTATTTGTCCAGAGCCATTCCGATTGTGTTGTGCAGGTGTTGTGCAAGTGCAACATCGCTGATCACGGCTGATCGCGGCTGGTCACAGGGGGGAAGGGGCGCCCGGATTGGAACAGGGAGCGGGTCATCCGCGAGGATGGGGGCATGACCGCCCAGATTCTCGATGGCAAGGCCACCGCAGCCGCGATCAAGTCCGATCTGACCGCCCGCGTGGCGGCCCTCAAGGAGAAGGGCGTCACGCCCGGCCTGGGGACCGTCCTGGTAGGCGACGACCCCGGCAGCCAGAAGTACGTCGCGGGCAAGCACCGCGACTGCGCCCAGGTCGGTATCGCCTCCATCCAGCGTGAACTGCCCGCGACCGCCACGCAGGAGGAGATCGAGGCGGTGGTGCGCGAACTCAACGAAGACCCCACGTGCACCGGCTACATCGTCCAGCTCCCGCTCCCCAAGGGCATCGACGAGAACCGCATCCTGGAACTGATGGACCCGGACAAGGACGCCGACGGCCTGCACCCGATGAACCTCGGGCGGCTGGTCCTCAACGAGCCGGCCCCACTGCCGTGCACTCCCAACGGCGTACTCACCCTGCTGCGCCGCTACGGCGTGGAGATCAAGGGCGCCGAGGTCGTGGTCGTCGGCCGCGGGGTGACCATCGGGCGTCCGATGCCGCTGCTGCTGACGCGGCGCAGCGAGAACGCAACGGTCACCCAGTGTCACACCGGCACCCGTGATCTCTCCGCGCACCTGAAGCGCGCCGACATCATCGTCGCCGCGGCGGGATCCGCCCACCTCATCCGCGCCGAGGACGTGAAGCCGGGCGCCGCCGTCCTCGACGTCGGTGTCTCGCGCAGCGCCGAGGGCAAGATCGTCGGAGACGTCCACCCGGACGTCGCCGAGGTCGCCGCGTGGATCTCCCCGAACCCCGGCGGCGTGGGCCCGATGACCCGCGCCCAGCTGCTCGTCAACGTGGTGGAAGCGGCGGAGCGCAGTGTCGGCTGACGGCGGACCCGAGGACGCCGCGGCCCGCGACACCGACACCGACACCGATGCCGGCTCCGACGCCGAGTCGGCCGTACGGGAGACCGCGTCCGCGAACGGCGGGTCGGCCGTGCGGAGGGCGAGGGCGGCGAAGGGTGAGTCCGTCGTGCGGGAGGCGGGGTCCGTGAACGGTGAGGCCGGTTCGGGGAAGGCGGGGGCCGTGAACGGTGTGGCGAGTGTGCGGGAGGCGGACGGCGCCGAGGGCGAGCCGGGTGCGCTCGACGCCGTGAGCGCGCCCGACGCCGAGGGGAAGCCGCGCCGCACCACACGGCGCTTCCCCCTGTTCACGAGGGACACCGCGCGGCCCGAGGGCGGCGGCCGGGCGGCGGGCGGCGACGCCCCGGCCCCGGCCCGCCAGTGGCCGATCCTGGCCGTGCTGTCGGCCGTCGGGCTCGGCCTGCTGCTGACCGCCCTCGACGTGTTCCGGCTCGGCACGATCCTGATCGGCGCCGCGCTGCTGGCCGGCGCCGTGATGCGCTGGATGCTGCCCGACGTGGGCATGCTCGCGGTCCGCTCCCGCTTCACGGACATGCTCACGTACGGCGTGCTGGGCGTCGCCATCGTGCTGCTCTCGCTGATGGCGCAGCCCAACCCGTGGCTGGTCATCCCGTTCCTGGACGACACGCTGCACTTCACGGTCCGCTGAGACCCCCGCGCATGCCCTGAAGCGGTGCGCGGCCCGTCCCCTCCCCCGAGTAAGGACGGGCCGCGGCCGGGCGGTCGGACCGCCCGGGTCAACCCTTCTGTACAGGCACCGCCCGTACAACAGCTGTCAGTTCCCTGTGGCACGGAAGTGACCATTCCGCCACGGTGTCCGCGCCGCGTGACGGGAACCGTCCACCGCCCGGCGTCGTCAATCGCTCACGGGGAACGACACGGGGCGCCTGGTGAGCGCCACGGGAGGTGGGTGAAGCGATGGGTGCCTGGCAGCCGCTGCCGGAGGAGCTGCCGGCGGAGGTACGGCACTTCGTCGAGCAGTTGCGGCTGCTCAAGGACCGCACCGGGATGAGCCTGGTCGCGCTGGGCACGCGCACCGCGTACAGCAAGTCCTCCTGGCAGCGCTACCTCAACGCGAGCCAGCCGCCGCCCCGGCAGGCGGTCGTCGCCCTGTGCCGGGTCGCGGGTGTCGCGGGCGAGGAGACCGAACGCTTCGGGGTGCGCTGGGAACTGGCGGTGCGGGCCTGGCCGCGCGAGCCCGTGCCGCCGGTGCCGCCCGTGCCGCCCGTACGGGTACCGGCGGGCGGTCCCGTCCCCGGCCCTGGTCCCGGTCCCGTCCCCGGCCCCGGCGGCGAACCCGCTCCCGGTGCCGCAGCCGCCCTCCCCGCCGCGCGCGGCCGTGACGGCTACGAGGAGGACCCCACGCTCCCGTGGTGGGATCTGCTCGACGAGGAGGCGTCCCGGCGGCCCGCCGGGCCCCGTGCGCCCCGCCTCCTCCTCTACGCGGCCCTTCTCGCCGTCGTTCTCCTTCTCGCCGCCGTCGTGGGTGCCGTCACCCTCGGGTGAGCTGAGCATTCTCGTGACAGGTGAGGTCGCACCTGTGTTCCCGTTGTGTCGATGTCTTGACAAGTTCAAGGATTTACCCTGATCTGTCCCGACAACCCGGTTAGCGTGGCCAATCGGGACGGTATCGGACGTCCTGCTGCGGAGGACGAGGGTCCGATTGGCGGGCATGACGTCGATGGGACAATGGGCCGCAGCCCGCGGGGCGTGCAACGGTGCATGCCCGGGCCCGAATGCTCCCGTGCGCCCCCATCCCGGGAACTGAGATCCTGACCGATCGCATCCCTGTGGGTAGCCAGAACGGGGACCGGCGGGGCCGGGGGGACTCGACGGAGGGGTGCCGAAACACGCGGGGGAACAGTCAGGCACGTACGGGGGGAAAGAAGTAGGGGGGAGCAGTAATGCCTCGTTGGAGGGACTTGCCGGATGAACTCGATCCGCAGGTCAGGGAGTTCGCCAGCCAGTTGCGCCGGCTGGTCGACCGGAGCGGGCTGGGCATCGCCGCGGTGGCCGACCGCACGGGCTACAGCAAGACGTCCTGGGAGCGGTACCTCAACGGCCGGCTTCTCGCGCCCAAGGGCGCGATCGTCGCCCTGGCCGAGGTGACCGGGACCAATCCCATCCATCTGACGACCATGTGGGAGCTGGCCGAGCGTGCGTGGAGCCGCTCGGAGATGCGCCACGACATGACCATGGAAGCGATCCGGATCTCCCAGGCGCGCGCCGCGCTCGGGGAGTTCGGGGCGCCCCCGGCGAAGGGGAGCAACGGCAAGCAGGCCCGCAAGGGCGGCAGCGCGACCGCGACGCCCGGCATCACGCCGGGGATCGCAGGGCCCGCGGGGGTGTCGCCGACGGTGCCGCCGCAGCCGTCCGCCACGGAGGTGGAGGACTCGTCGTACGGCTCTTCGTCGTCGCTCGGGGGTGGGGCGCGTGGGGGTGCCGGGTACGGCGGGTCCTCTTCGGGCGGGCCTTCGGGTGCGTCTTCGGGTGGGCCTTCCTCCGGTGGGGGCTCGCGTGGCGGGGGCTGGGGGGTCGTCGCCACGCCGTCCGGTGACGGGGGGCGGTACGGTCCGTCGACTCCGGCGGGGTCTGTGGGGCCGGGGGGTTCTGCGGGTCCGATGGGTTCCGCGGGTTCCGCGGGTTCTGTGGGCTCGTCGGGGCCGGGTGGTTCCGTGGGTCCGGCCGGGTCTGTCGGTGCCGGTGGGCCGGGGGCGCCCGCGGGGGGATCCGTGGACGCGGCGGCGCGGCGTAAGCGGCGGCTGACGATGTTCCTCGCGGGGGTTGTGGGTGCGCTCGTGGTGATAGCCGCGGTCGTGTACTTCACCGGGGGCGGTGACGGCAAGAAGGCGGCGAGCGCGCCGAAGACGCCCTCGACGTCCGCCGCCGTCAATCCCGATCTGCCGGCCGGGGTGAAGTGCAGTGGCGCCGACTGCACGGGCAAGGACCCGGAGAACATGGGGTGCGGTGGGCAACTGGCGACGACCAGCACCAGCATCACCGTGGGTACCACGCTCGTCGAGGTGCGCTACAGCAAGACCTGCGCCGCGGCCTGGGCCCGCATCACCCAGGCCGTGATCGGTGACTCGGTCCAGGTGACGGCCGGGACCGCCGCCAAGCAGACCGGGACCGTCGACAACGCCACCGATGCGTACACCCCGATGATCGCCGTCAAGGACGCCGCCGAGGCGAAGGCGTGCGTCACGCTGAAGTCGGGTCAGAAGGGCTGCACCAAGTGAAGTAGCCGGGGGGGGGGCTTGGCTGGGGCGGGTGGGCACGCGCGGCATGGGTTACTCGCCCCCGCCGCCCCTACCCGTCCCACCTCCAGGGGCTCCGCCCCTTCGACCCCGCCAGGGGCGCTGCGCCCCCTGGACCCCCGCCTCGCCCGAAGGGCTCGTCCTCAAACGCCGGACGGGCTGAGTGATGGGGGCCGGGGTGGGTGGTGCATCGGCCTCCGGCCTCGTCCTCAAGTGCCGGATGGGCTATGGGGCGCGGAGCGGGGTGGGTGGACTGGGGGTGGGTGGGGTATCGGCCACCGGTCTCGTCCTCAAACGCCGGTAGGGCCGAGGCTCTTAGGGGCGCGGGGAACTGCGCGCCCAGCCCCCACCCGCCGTCGGCCAAAAGGCAACAGGCGGCCGGAATTTCGGGGCGCAGCCCCGCCTTGGGGGCGCGGGGAACTGCGCGAGCAACCCCCACCGGCCGCCAGCCGAGGCGCTTCGTGCGGCCGGGGTTTCGGGGCGCAGCCCCGGCCCCAGGGGCGCGCGGAACTGCGTGAGCAACCCCCGCCCACCCGCACCCGCACCCGCACCCGAAGAAGAAGCCCACCCCCGAAAACCGAGGCCCAGGAATGTTCCGGCGCCGTTGGGGCAGGCGCTCCGTACCCCCACGGGATCCGGCCCCGGCCGGTCACCCCGACGGCGGTCGTCGTGTCACCCTCTCCCGGGCCGGCGGCCGCCCCGTCGGGGGGTTGTGGGGTGGGCCACACGGGACCCGGCCATCCGGGATCCTGGATGCGCGATAGCCTGACGGCGGATCTCTCTTGACGCCGAGAGATCGATCATCGGTTCCTTTGATCGATCATTGCGGTGGACGCAGGGGACGATCCTGCACCCCGGGGCAGGGACGCCCCACCGCCTGCTGTCATACGGAGAACGCCATGACCCGCACTCCCGTGAACGTCACCGTCACCGGCGCGGCCGGCCAGATCGGTTACGCCCTGCTCTTCCGCATCGCCTCAGGCCAGTTGCTCGGCGCGGACGTGCCGGTCAAGCTGCGCCTCCTGGAGATCACGCCGGCGCTGAAGGCCGCCGAGGGCACCGCGATGGAGCTCGACGACTGCGCCTTCCCGCTCCTCGCGGGCATCGACATCACGGACGACCCGAACGTCGCCTTCGACGGCACGAACGTCGCGCTGCTCGTCGGCGCCCGCCCCCGTACCAAGGGCATGGAGCGCGGTGACCTGCTCTCCGCCAACGGTGGCATCTTCAAGCCGCAGGGCAAGGCCATCAACGACAACGCCGCGGACGACATCAAGGTCCTCGTCGTGGGCAACCCGGCCAACACCAACGCCCTCATCGCCCAGGCCGCCGCCCCGGACGTACCGGCCGAGCGCTTCACCGCGATGACCCGCCTCGACCACAACCGCGCGCTGACCCAGCTCGCGAAGAAGACGGGCTCGACGGTCGCCGACATCAAGCGGCTCACCATCTGGGGCAACCACTCCGCCACCCAGTACCCGGACATCTTCCACGCCACGGTCGCCGGCAAGAACGCCGCCGAGGTCGTGGGCGACGAGAAGTGGCTCGCCGAGGACTTCATCCCGACCGTCGCCAAGCGCGGTGCCGCGATCATCGAGGCCCGTGGCGCGTCCTCCGCCGCCTCCGCCGCCAACGCCGCCATCGACCACGTGTACACCTGGGTCAACGGCACCGCCGACGGTGACTGGACCTCCATGGGTATCCCGTCGGACGGTTCCTACGGCGTGCCCGAGGGGATCATCTCCTCCTTCCCCGTCACCACCAAGGACGGGCAGTACGAGATCGTCCAGGGCCTGGACATCAACGAGTTCTCCCGCGCCCGTATCGACGCCTCCGTCAAGGAGCTCGAG
This sequence comes from Streptomyces olivochromogenes, assembly GCF_001514115.1. Lineage (GTDB taxonomy): Bacteria > Actinomycetota > Actinomycetes > Streptomycetales > Streptomycetaceae > Streptomyces > Streptomyces olivochromogenes. The sequence continues at coordinate 151,701 of NZ_KQ948454.1, read as the reverse complement.
GAGGAGCGCGACGCGGTCCGCGGTCTCGGTCTGATCTGACGTACCCGACTCACCTGAGTCACTCGCAACTCATCGGCCCCGTCCGGGAAGTGTCCCGGGCGGGGCCGACGCATGCGTACAGAAAGTACGCATCGAACGTACGTGCTTTCTCGCTGTATGCGGGGGTACACGGGGAGTAACTCTCGCTATCGTCGTGACGTACGGTCCGGTAGGGGAGCGCAGGGCTGCTCAAGAGAGCTGGGGCGCGGCCGGGGGAGACACACGGGGGTGGTCCCAGTGACGGAATCGGAGAGACGGTACGCACACAGCGAGGCGACACGGCTGTTGTGTGCCGGAGTGCATCTGGACACCGTGTTCCGGGCACGGGTCATCGACGAACTCATAGGGCACGAGGAGCGGCCCGCGGCACCGTCCCTCGGTGTCGACGTCGTCGCCGTGCTCGCGCACGCGCTGCGCGCGCGCCGCAGGGAGGCGCTGACCGGGCTCGGGCTGCTGGCCATCTGGGTCGTGTTCTTCCTGGTGGAGATGGTCCGGGCGGCCACCGGCGTCGCGGACGCGGGGCCCCGGGGCTTCGCGGAGGCGTTCGGCGCCGTCGCGGTGTTCTTCTACGCCGCCGTCTGCTTTCTGCTGTGGTCCGCGCGGGCCGCGTCCGGGTGGGGCATGAGCATGTACGCCGCGAGCCGGGACGAGTCCGCCCGGCTGCGTCTGCCGCGCAGGGCGACCGCCTGGGGGCTCACCTTCATGGCGCGGGCCGCGGAGATCGCCTACTGGGTGTACGCGTTCACCCAGTTGCTCCACGACCCCTTTCTGGTGATCTTCCCGCTCCTGCTCACCTTCGTGATCGGTGCCCACCGCTCCCAGGTGGCCGCGGTCATGAGCGTCGAACTCTCCCGGGACGCCTTCGCCCGTACGTCCGTGGCACTGCCCATGGGCAGCGAGCGTCAGCTCCGGGTCGCGCGGGCCGTCACCTGGGAGCAGCACGCGTCCGTGGCGCTCTACGACGCCCACCGGCCGTTCGTCGGCGCGGGAAAGCCGTACGAGCCCTGGTCGTTCGCGATGGAGATCACCCCGGCCAAGAAGCCGTTCGACGGCCTGAACGGCAAGCTGCCCGAGCAGACCGGCGACGGTTCGGCGAACGGGCACCGCCTGCCGGTGCAGTTGACCAACCGGCAGATCCTCGACCTGGTCGTACCGAAGCTGGAGGCGCTGCGGGAGTCCGCCGCGCGCACCAGCCGGGACCGGCTCAAGGACCTGGAGGTCGAGGAGTTCGTCTACCTGCCGTACGGCGTGGGCCGCAACCAGGGCGTGTACGAGCCGTCGTCGGCCCGGGTGCACCTGGACGGGGCGGTGGACGAGGGCGGCGAGGCGCGCCGGCACTTCCTGCGCGTCAGGGTCGGCGCCTGGGACGAGCAGGTGGTGGTCTCGGTGCTGGTCCGCGTCCACACGCAGGGCGGGATGCTGGTCCTGGAAGTCGTACCGCACGTCCTGGGGCCGATTTTCGAGGAGTACCGGCGCGTCGACTTCATCGCGGCCTCCGGGCAGGGCACGACGGGGCGTGAGGTGCTGCGGACGGTGCTGTCCGCCCCGGCGACGGGCGTGGTGGCCGGGTTCTCCATGCTGCGCACCCTCGTCCAGTGCCTGCGCACCTGGCTGGCCCGGCCCGAACAGGCCCTGCCGGACGCCCCGTTGGTGTCCGTGCGGGAGATGGGCAGCACCGACCGGCTGTCGCTGTTCCAGGAGATGGACGTCAGCCGTTACATCAAGACCGTCGAGGACCGGATCGCGAGCGGGGTGCGCGAGGCGCTGCGGCGCAGCGGCTGTGAGACGGGCAGCTTCGAGCAGAACATCTTCAACGTGGCCGCGGGCGGCCAGTTCATCGGGCAGATGAGCGGCGGCACCGCGGTGGGCCGGATCAGCAAGAGTGCCGTCTCCATGGGCAGTGGGGGCGCGTCGTACAACGAGGGGAACAGGGATGACTGAGGGCTCGGGAGGGCGGGTCGACCGGATCACGCGCAGTGCGGTGAACTTCGGCGACCACGGCACCGCGAACTATCACGAGGCGCCGCCCGCGGCCGGTGCCGACGAGACGACCGAGGCGCTCCTGGAGGCCGTCCGCACGTTGCGCGATCATCTGCGGCTGCTGACGGAGACCGACGACACGACGGGGCTCGACGGCGAACTCGCCGTGGTGCAGGGGGAGATCGAGAGAACGGGCCAGGCGGACCCGGCGCGGCTTGGCCGGCTGCGGATGCGCCTGGAGACCGCCGCCGCGGCCGTGGCGGGGCTGGCGTCGACGGCGGCCGTGGTGCAGGTGATCGCGCAGCTGGCCGGTTAGCGGTCGGTACGGGATCGGTCTAGTGGGAACGGGGTGACGAGGTGGCGCAACGGTGGGACGAGGACCGCCAGCGGTGGGTCGACGACGACGGCGCGGGCGGCCAGGGCAGGGGCGGAGCAGGCGGTGGCGGGGTGCCGCCGGACGCGGCGCAGCAGTGGTGGGCGTCGGCGCCGACCCAGGCGGGCCCACCGCGCCCGCCCGAGACGCCCCTGCCGCCACCGTCGTGGTCCGGGCCCGGCGGGAGTTCCGGTGGCGGCCGGGGACCGGCCCCCACGGACTCACGCCGGCTGCTGGTGGTGATCGTGGCCGTCGCCGTCCTCGCGGGCGGTGTCGGAGGCGCGGTGTGGGCGCTGACCAGGAGCGACTCGTCCGGGCACACCGGCGCCGACCCGTCGCGCCCGGCGGTGACCGTCACGGCGACCCAGAGCGTTCCTTCCCCGGACACCGGGTACACCTCCGGGAGTCCGGACACCTACGCCGACCCGGGCGGGTCCAGTGACCCGGCGACGCAGCCCACGACCCCGGATCCGTTGCCCGGCTACAGCAGGTCGGTGGACGCGGTGGGCTACACGGTGGACGTGCCGGACGGCTGGGTGCGCGAGGAGGTCCAGGGCAAGCTGGCGCCGGTCGTCACCTACACGGCCCCCGGCGGCAGCAGCAGGCTCATGCTGTTCGAGGTCAAGGAGAGCTCCCTGGCCGAGTCGTCGTCCCAGGCGGAGGCGATCTCGGAGAAGCTCCCGGGGTACCGGCTCATCGAGCGGCAGAACGGCACCGGCTGGACGGAGGTCACCTACCGCTACGACAGTCCGCAGAAGGGCGCCACGCACGTGGTCGACCACCGCTTCCGGGCCGCCGACGGCACGCTCTACGCGATCAACGCGAGCGGCCCCGAGGGCGTGGACATGACCGGCCCGCTCAGCACGGCCCTGAACTCCTTCTGCCCCACCGACACGAGCTGCGCGAGCGGTACCTAGTCCTCCGCCAGCCCCCCCCGCGAGTCCTCCGTCAGTCCCCCGACGGGCGGGGCAGCCGCTTCTCGAACCAGTGGGCGGCGTAGACGTTGTGGTCGTAGCGCGGGATCTCGGTGTAGCCGCACGCCCGGTACATCGCCTGCGCCTCGGTGAGCACCGCGTGGGTGTCGAGGCGCACGACGCCGTACCCGCGCGCGACCGCCGCCCGCTCCAGTCCGTCGAGGATCCGGCGGGCGAGGCCGAGCCGCCGGGCCTCGGGCCGCACCCACACATGCCGGATCTCGCCGGTGTCCGGTGCGAGCCGTCGCAGCGCCCCGCACCCCACGGGACGCCCTTCCTCGTACGCGACCAGGAAGGCACCCGAGTCCCCCGACACCTCGTCGGGCCGTACGAGGGCGGCGGGGTCGAAGCCCTCCGGGAACCGTGCGTCGATGTCGGCGGCGTACCCGGCGAGACAGTCGCGCGCGTCGCGCGCGGCAGCGTCGACGGACTCGACGGTGATCGCGGCCAGCCGCAGCAGCCGCTCGGCGGCGGCGATGGCGGCGGTGAGCTCGCCGCGCCGGCGCTCGTCGAGGGAGCCGAGCAGCCCCTCGGCCAGCGCGTCGGCCCGCCGGTTCTGCTCCTCGACCTCGACCCGCCCGGCCGGCGTGAGCTCCGCGACCCGCAGCCGGCTGTCCTCGGCCGGCACGCTCACCCGCACCAGCCCCTGCGCCTGCAGCGCCCGGACCATCCGGCTCAAGTACCCCGCGTCCAGGCGGAGCCGGCCGCGCAGCTCCCGCAGCGAGGCCCCGTCCCCGATCTCGAACAGCAGGCGGGCCTCGCCGAGCGGCCGGTCCTGTCCGAGGTAGTGGTCGTCGAGGGCTCCGATGCGCCGGGTGAAGTACCGGTTGAAGCGCCGCAGCGCCCGCACGTCCTGCGCTGACACCGACTGAGTCATTCTTTGACTCTAGTCAAAGAAAGCCACCTCCGGGGTGCCGATCACTCTCAGCCTGGGTTTGGTGGTTTCTGGTCGCATTTCCGCTCATTTTTCAGTGACGCCGGGCACTTCTGGTCACTGGTTGTGCATGCATTCCGGGTCGAGGGGCAGGCGCTCCCGGTCCCCGAGAGTGACACGCGTGTGACACACGGGCACGCAGGGGCACGGAACAGGAACGGAAGGCAACACCGACCATGGCCGGACACCAAGCGCACCAGGCTCAGCAGGCACAACAGACCCTTCACGTGGGTGGGGAGTGGCGGGAGGCCGTCTCCCGTGCCACCCGCGAGATCCTCGATCCCGCGGATGCCAAGCCGTTCGCCGTGGTCGCGGAGGGTGACGAGCGCGACGCGGACGCTGCCGTCGCCGCCGCCCGCCACGCCTTCGACACGGGGGAGTGGCCCCGTACCCCGGTCGCCGAGCGGGCCGCGCTGCTGCGCCGCGTCGCCGACCTCCTCGTCCGCGACCGCGAGGAGCTGGGACTCCTGGAGAGCCGCGACGCGGGCAAGACCCTGGAGGAGGGGCGCATCGACATCGACTGTGTCGCGGACGCCTTCCGGTACTTCGCCGACCTCGTCGTGGGGGAGGGCGGCGGGCGGGTCGTCGACGCCGGTTCCGCCGACGTCCACAGCGTCGTCGTGCACGAGCCCGTCGGCGTCTGCGCGCTGATCACCCCCTGGAACTATCCGCTCCTGCAGGCCAGTTGGAAGATCGCGCCCGCCCTCGCCGCCGGCAACACCTTCGTGGTCAAGCCGAGCGAGATCACCCCGCTGACCACGATCGCGCTGATGCGACTGCTCGCCGAGGCCGGACTTCCCGCCGGGGTGGCCAACCTGGTGACCGGCCCGGGGCACACGGTGGGCGCCCGCCTCGCCGAGCACCCCGATGTCGACCTCGTCTCCTTCACCGGCGGCCTGGTCAGCGGCACGAAGGTGGCGCGGGCCGCCGCGGAGAGCGTCAAGAAGGTCGCCCTGGAGCTCGGCGGCAAGAACCCCAACGTCGTCTTCGCCGACGCCTGCGCCACGGACGAGGACTTCGACACCGCCGTCGACCAGGCGCTCAACGCCGCCTTCATCCACAGCGGCCAGGTCTGCTCGGCCGGATCCCGGCTCATCGTCGAGGAGTCCGTGCGCGAGCGCTTCGTCGCCGAACTCGCCCGCAGGGCCGGCAGGATCAGGCTCGGCCGCGGCACCGAGGACGGCGTCGAGTGCGGCCCCCTCGTGTCGGAGGGACAGCGCGAGAAGACCGAGGCGTACGTCGCCTCCGCGCTCGCGGAGGGCGCGGTGCTGCGGGCGGGCGGCCGGCGCCCCGAGCCGTCCGCCGAACGACCCGCCACCGGGTACTTCTACGAGCCGACCGTCCTCGACCAGTGCCACCGGGAGATGAAGGTGGTCCGCGAGGAGGTCTTCGGGCCCGTCCTGACCGTCGAGACCTTCCGCACCGAGGACGAGGCCGTCGCGCTCGCCAACGACACCGAGTACGGGCTCGCGGGCGCCGTCTGGACCACCGACGCGGGCCGCGCCCGCCGCGTCGCCGGACGCCTGCGGCACGGCACCGTCTGGATCAACGACTTCCACCCCTACCTCCCGCAGGCGGAGTGGGGCGGCTTCGGGAAGAGCGGCGTGGGGCGCGAACTGGGCCCGGCGGGCCTCGCCGAGTACCGCGAGACCAAGCACGTCTACCAGAACCTGGCGCCCAAGCCGGTCCGCTGGTTCGCGGGCCGACCCCAGTGACGTAACCCCACCACCCCACAGCGCACCTGCCCCTTGCACCCTGGAGCACCCCCATGCACGAAAGCACGCACGAGAACGCGTCCGAGAACACGTACGACTACGTCGTCATCGGCGGCGGCACGGCAGGCTCCGTCATCGCCTCCCGTCTCACCGAGAACGCCGACGTGACGGTCGCCGTCATCGAGGGCGGTCCCAGCGACGTCGGCCGTGAGGACGTCCTCACCCTGCGCCGCTGGATGGGCCTGCTCGGCGGCGAACTGGACTACGACTACCCGACCACCGTGCAGCCGCGCGGCAACTCGCACATCCGGCACAGCCGGGCCCGCGTCCTCGGCGGCTGTTCGTCCCACAACACGCTGATCGCGTTCAAGCCGCTGCCGTCCGACTGGGACGAGTGGGAGGAGGCGGGCGCCAAGGGCTGGGGCGCGGTGCCCATGGAGGCGTACTTCGCGCGACTCCTCAACAACATCGTCCCGGTCGACGAGAAGGACCGCAACGCCATCGCCCGCGACTTCGTCGACGCCGCCCAGGGCGCGCTGGGCGTGCCCCGCGTCGAGGGCTTCAACAAGAAGCCGTTCACCGAGGGCACCGGCTTCTTCGACCTCGCCTACCACCCCGAGAACAACAAGCGCTCCAGCGCGTCGGTCGCCTATCTCCACCCGGTGATGGACGAACGGCCCAACCTGACGCTGCTGCTGGAGACCTGGGCGTACCGGCTGGAGCTGGAGGGGACGCGCGCCACGGGCGTGCACGTACGCGCCAAGGACGGCACCGAGACCCTCGTACGGGCCCGGCGCGAGGTCCTGCTGTGCGCGGGCGCGGTCGACTCGCCGCGGCTGCTGCTGCACTCCGGGATCGGTCCCGCCCACGACCTGGCGGAGCTCGGCATACCCGTCGCCCACGACCTGCCCGGCGTCGGCGAGAACCTGCTCGACCACCCCGAGTCGGTCATCGTCTGGGAGACCAACGGGCCGATCCCGGAGAACTCGGCGATGGACTCCGACGCGGGCCTGTTCGTGCGCCGCGACCCCGAACAGGCGGGCCCCGACCTGATGTTCCACTTCTACCAGATCCCCTTCACGGACAACCCGGAGCGGCTGGGCTACGAACGCCCGGCGCACGGCGTCTCCATGACCCCCAACATCCCCAAACCGCGCAGCCGCGGCCGCCTCTACCTGACCAGCGCCGATCCATCGGTCAAGCCCGCCCTCGACTTCCGCTACTTCACGGACGAGGACGACTACGACGGCCGCACCCTCGTCGACGGCATCCGCATCGCCCGCCGGATCGCCCGCACCGAGCCGCTCGCCGGCTGGCTCAAGCGCGAGGTGTGCCCCGGGCCCGAGGTCACCGACGACGAGGAGCTGAGCGCGTACGCCCGTCAGGTCGCGCACACCGTCTACCACCCGGCGGGCACCTGCCGGATGGGCGCCACGGATGACCCGCTCGCCGTGGTCGACCCCGAGTTGAGGGTGCGTGGCCTCGACGGTCTGCGGATCGCCGACGCGTCCGTCTTCCCGACGATGCCCGCCGTGAACCCGATGATCGGAGTGCTCATGGTCGGGGAGAAATGCGCCGAGCTGATCGGGGGCGGTGCGTGATGAGTACGACCACCGGCACCCCCGCGAGTACCCCTGCCCGTACGCCCGCCGGTCCCCCCGGCTCCGCCGACGCCGTCTTCTCCGTCGACGGCCTGTGGAAGGTGTTCGGGCCGAAGGCCGAACGCGTCCCCGCCGACCCCGAACTCGCCGCCCTCGACCCCGCCGAACTCCGCTCCCGCACCGGCTGCACGGCCGCCGTCCGTGACGTGAGCTTCGACGTCCGCAAGGGCGAGGTCTTCGTCGTCATGGGGCTGTCCGGCTCCGGCAAGTCCACGCTGGTCCGCTGCCTCACCCGGCTGATCGAGCCGACCGCGGGCGCGATCGTCATCGACGGCGAGGACGTACGCGCCATGGACAAGAACCGGCTGCGGGAACTGCGCCGCCACCGCGCCGCGATGGTCTTCCAGCACTTCGGCCTGCTCCCGCACCGCTCGGTGCTCGACAACGTGGCGTACGGCCTGGAGATCCAGGGTGTCGGCAAGGCGGAGCGCCGCGAGAAGGCCGCCGAGGTCGTCGCCAAGGTCGGCCTGGAGGGCATGGAGCAGCGCAGGCCCGGCCAGCTGTCCGGCGGCCAGCAGCAGCGCGTCGGGCTCGCCCGCGCGCTCGCCGTCGACCCCGAAGTCCTCCTCTTCGACGAGCCGTTCAGCGCGCTCGACCCGCTGATCCGGCGCGACATGCAGGAGGAGGTCATCCGGCTGCATCACGACGAGGGCCGCACGATGGTCTTCATCACCCACGACCTCAACGAGGCGTTGCGCCTAGGCGACCGCATCGCGCTCATGCGCGACGGCCGTGTCGTCCAGCTCGGCACCCCCGAGGAGATCGTCGGCTCGCCCGCCGACGACTACGTCCGCGAGTTCGTCCGGGACGTACCGCGCGAACAGGTCATGACCGTCCGTACGGCCATGCGGGCCGCGTCCGCCGCGGAGGCCGCCCGGGGTCCGGCGCTCGCACCCGACGCGACCGTCTCCGAGGCCATCGAGGTGGTGGCCCGCTCGGGCGACCCCGCCCGCGTGATGGACCAGGGACGCTGCGTCGGCGTCGTGGACTCGGCGGCGCTGCTCGGCGTGGTGGCCGGAGCGGACACGCCCGCCGCCGGGGCGCCGGACGGCCCCCGTGGGGAGGCCGCCTGATGGCCACCGTCACCGCGACCGTCGGTCACTCCGGCGTCTCCGCGCTGCTCAAGAACCTCCGCGGGCACCGGGCCGTCGGCAAACTGCTGCTGCTCGCCGTCGTGGCGGCCGTGATCGTCCCGGTCCTCGACTCCCACTGGGCGAGCGGCAGCTGGCCGGGCGCCCTCACCGTCGATCTCTCCGCACCCCTCGGCCGGGCCAGCGAGTGGATCATCGACAACCGGGACAGCCACCCCCTGTTCCTGTACTTCTTCGGGTACGTCAGCAGCGCCGTCGTCCTCTCCGTGCGCGCCGTCTACGTGGTGCTGCTCGCGGCGGGCTGGGCCGGTGTGACAGCCGTCGCGGCACTCGTCGCCTGGCGCACCGCGGGCGTACGGCTCGCGCTCGGCACGGCCGCCGCGTTCCTCGCCTGCGGACTGCTCGGCATGTGGGTGCCGACCATGCAGACCCTCGCCCTCATGGTGGTCGCCGTCCTCGCGTCCGTCCTGCTGGGCGCGCTGCTCGGCCTCGCCGCCGGGCTCTCCGACCGCACCTACCGCGCGCTGCGCCCCGTCCTCGACACCATGCAGGTGCTCCCGGCGTTCGCGTACCTCCTGCCCGTCGTCCTCGTCTTCGGCATCGGCGTCCCCGCCGCCGTCCTCGCCACCGTCGTGTACGCCGCCCCGCCCATGGCCCGCCTCACCGCGCTCGGCCTGCGTGACGCCGACGCCGGGGTGATGGAGGCCGTCACCTCGCTCGGCGCCACCGCCCGCCAGCGCCTGCTGACCGCCCGCCTCCCGCTGGCCCGCAAGGAACTCCTCCTCGGCCTCAACCAGACGATCATGATGGCCCTGTCCATGGCGGTCATCGCCTCCGTGATCGGCGCGGGCGGCCTCGGCGACCGCGTCTACCAGGCCCTGGCCTCCGTCGACGTGGGCGCAGCCCTCGCCGCCGGCATCCCGATCGTGCTGCTCGCGGTCGTCCTGGACCGGGTGACGGGAGCGGCCGGGGAGCGCCTGGGCTCGGACTCCGGTGCGACGGCCGCCCGCTGGGTGTACGCGGCCGTGTCGGCCCTCGCCGTGGCGCTGGCCGGACACCTCACCGGGCGTCTCGACTGGCCCGCCTCCTGGACCCTCTCCATCGCCGAGCCCGTGAACCGCGTCGTCGACTGGATGACCAACCACCTCTACTCAGGCGTCCCCTACATCGGCGGCACCGCCGACTGGGCGGGCCACTTCACCACCTGGGTCCTGGACCCCGTCCGGGACGGCCTCCAATGGCTGCCCTGGTGGTCGGTCCTGCTGATCGTCGCCGCCCTCGCCTGGCTGATCGGCACCTGGCGCACCGCCCTCACCGCGGTCCTCGCGATGGCCGCGATCGGGGTGCTCGGCGTGTGGAAGCCGTCCCTGGACACGCTGTCGCAGGTCCTCGCCGCGGTCGCCGTGACCCTCGTGCTCGGCTTCGCGACCGGTATCGCGGCGGCGCGCAGCGAGCGCGTCGAGCGGCTGCTGCGGCCGGTCCTGGACGTCTTCCAGACGATGCCGCAGTTCGTCTACCTGATCCCGGTGGTGGCGCTGTTCGGCGTGGGCCGCGCGCCCGCCGTCGCCGCCGCGGTCGTCTACGCGCTGCCCGCCGTCGTCCGCATCACCACCCAGGGCCTGCGCGCCGTCGACCCGGCCGCGCTGGAGTCGGCCCGCTCGCTCGGCGCCACCGGCGCCCAGCAGCTGCGCCAGGTCCAGCTGCCGCTGGCCCGCCAGTCGCTGCTGCTCGCCGTCAACCAGGGCGTCGTGCTCGTCCTCGCCGTCGTCATCATCGGCGGTCTGGTCGGCGGTGGCGCGCTCGGCTACGACGTCGTGTTCGGCCTCGCGCAGGGCGACCTGGCGACCGGCCTCGTCGCCGGCGCGGCGATCGTCTGCCTCGGCCTGATGCTCGACCGGGTGACCCAGCCGACCGCGCGGACCACGAAGAAGGGAGCGTGACATGCGCCTACGTACGACTTCGGTGATGGCCGGCGCGGCCGCGCTGCTGACGCTGACCGGTTGCGGCGCCGTCGACATGACCAAGCAGGCCTCGCCCTTCGCGAACGCGCGGGGCGCCAAGAGCCTGACCCTCTCCGTCCAGTCCTGGGTGGGCGCGCAGGCCAACGTGGCCGTCGCGCAGTACCTGCTGGAGCACGAGCTCGGCTACCGCGTCGACACCGTCCAGGTCGACGAGGTCCCCGCGTGGGACGCGCTCAGCCAGGGCCGGGTCGACGCCATCCTGGAGGACTGGGGCCACCCCGACCAGGAGAAGCGGTACGTCGAGGACAAGAAGACGATCGCCCCCGGCGGGGACCTGGGCGTCACCGGGCACATCGGCTGGTACGTCCCGACGTACTTCGCCAAGCAGCACCCCGACGTGACCGACTGGAGGAACCTCGACAAGTACGCCGGCCAAATGCGTACCGCGGAGAGCGGCGGCAAGGGCCAGCTCATGGACGGCTCGCCCTCCTACGTCACCAACGACAAGGCCCTGGTGGCGAACCTGAAGCTGAACTACCAGGTGGTGTTCGCCGGTTCGGAGGCCGCGCAGATCACCCAGATGAAGCAGTTCGCCAAGGAGAAGAAGCCCTTCCTCACCTACTGGTACTCGCCCCAGTGGCTCTTCAAGAAGGTCCCGATGACGGAGGTGAAGCTGCCGCCGTACAAGGAGGGCTGCGACGCCGACGCGGCCAAGGTCGCCTGCGCCTACCCGCACACACCGCTCCAGAAGTACCTGAACGCCGACTTCGCGAAGAGCGGCGGCAAGGCGGCCGCCTTCCTGAAGAAGTTCAAGTGGACCACCGAGGACCAGAACGAGGTCTCCCTGATGATCGCGAACGACAAGCTGTCGGCGCAGGACGCGGCGAAGAAGTGGGTCGACAGCCACGCGTCGACATGGCGCGCGTGGCTGTCGTGACCCCGGCTACCGCGCGTACACCCCGCCCGGCGCGAAGCCCTCCGTCACTGGTGCCGGCCCGCCTCGTAGTGGCCCGGGACCATCCGCGTGCTCACGCCGAAGCGGTTCCACGCGTTGATCACCGTGATCGCGGCGATCAGCTGCGCCAGCTCGGCCTCCTCGAAGTGCTGAGCCGCCTTCTCGTACACCTCGTCCGGTACGAATCCGTCGGTGAGGACGGTGACGGCCTCGGTCAGCTCGATCGCCGCGAGTTCCTTCTCCGTGTAGAAGTGCTTCGACTCCTCCCAGGCGCTGAGCTGGATGATCCGCTGCACGCTCTCCCCGGCGGCCAGCGCGTCCTTGGTGTGCATGTCGAGGCAGAACGCGCAGTGGTTGAGCTGCGAGGCACGGATCTTCACCAGCTCGCGCAGCTTCGGCTCCAGCCCCTGCTGCGCGGCCGTCTCCAGCCGCAGCATGGCCTTGTAGACCTCGGGGGCGTGTTTGGCCCAGTGCAGGCGGGGGCTGTGCTCGGGGACGTACTCGGTGGCGGCCGTGGTGTCGGTCGTGGCGGTCGTCTCGGTGGTGGCGTCGTTCGTCGTCATGTTCTCGACCCTACGAGCGAAGCAGCCCAGGAGTATGGTCCATTTACATGGCGAAATCTTGGGCCACTTTCGGGGTCGACCTCCACGTCGAGCCGACCGGACCCGGTGTCCGCAGAGGTCTGACGGAAGCCCTCCGCGAGGCGGTCCGCAGCGGCCGCCTCGCGCCCGGCACCCGGCTGCCCTCCTCCCGCTCCCTCGCCGCCGACCTGGGCATCGCCCGCAACACGGTCGCGGAGGCGTACGCGGACCTGGTGGCGGAGGGCTGGCTCACCGCCCGCCAGGGTTCGGGCACGAGCGTCGCACGCCGCCCGGTGCAGGCCCCCTCCACCACCTCCGCACCCGGCCGCCGGACCCACGCCCGCCCGGCGTACGACCTGGTCCCCGGCACCCCCGACCTGTCCTCCTTCCCCCGCGCGGCCTGGCTGAAGGCCTCCCGCCGCGCCCTGACCGTCGCCCCGCACGAGGCCCTCGACTACGGCGACCCGCGCGGCCGGGTGGAACTGCGCACCGCCCTGGCCGGCTATCTGGCCCGCGCCCGGGGCGTCCGCACGGACCCGGAGCACATCGTCATCTGCTCCGGCTTCGTGCACGGCCTGATGCTGCTCGGCCAGGTGCTGCGCGGGCGGGGACTGAACTCGGTGGCCGTGGAGTCCTACGGGCTCGACGTCCACTGGCGGCTGCTGGAGCGGGCCGGGCTGCGGACGGTGCCGCTCGGATTCGACGAACTCGGCACGCGTACGGAGGAGTTGACGGCCGGCCCGCGGGGCGGGGGCGCGCCGGGAGGCGTACGGGCGGTGCTGATGACCCCCGCCCACCAGTTCCCGATGGGCGTACCACTGCACCCCGACCGGCGGGCGCAGGTGGTGGACTGGGCGCGGCGCGGCGATGGTCTGATCCTGGAGGACGACTACGACGGGGAGTTCCGCTACGACCGCCAGCCGGTCGGCGCCCTCCAGGGCCTCGACCCCGACCACGTGGTCCATCTGGGCACGGCCAGCAAGTCCCTGGCCCCCGGGCTGCGGCTGGGCTGGCTGGTGCTGCCGCCGTCGCTCGCCCCGGAGGTGATCGCGGCGAAGGGCGGGGTGGACTGGTCGTGCGGGGTGCTGGACCAGCTCACCCTGGCGGAGTTCATCACGTCGGGCGCCTACGACCGCCACATCCGCGCGTCCCGGCTGCGTTACCGGCGTCGCCGGGACGCCCTGGTGGCGCGGCTCGCCGGACAGGCCCCCGGGGTCCGGGCCACGGGCATCGCGGCGGGCCTGCACGTGGTGCTGCGCCTGCCGCCCGGCACCGAGCAGGAGACGCTGCGGGCGGCGGCCTGGCAGGGGCTCGCGGTGCACGGGCTCGACCGCTACCGCCACCCGGAGTCGCCCGCCGAGCGGACCGACGCGCTGGTGGTGGGGTACGGGACACCGCCGGACCACGGGTGGTCGGGGGCGCTGGACGCATTGTGCGCGGCACTGCCTTTCAACGGTGCTTTCCACGATGAGGGAGGCGGCGGTCTTTTTCGTGGAATAGAGTCGCGTCATGAGTAATAGTGAATCCCTGTCCCGTGTGGCCCTGAAGAAAATTACCCCCGAGGTGTCCGGCGCCATGGGCGCCCTGCACGGCGCCGCCGTTTCCGCGGCCCAGGACGCCAAGGTCGAACCGGAACTCCTGGAGCTGATCAGGATTCGCGCCTCGCAGCTCAACGGCTGCGCGTTCTGCCTCGACATGCACACCAAGGACGCCCGCGCCGGGGGCGAGACCGAGCAGCGGATCTACGCCCTGAACGCCTGGCGGGAGACCCCGTTCTTCACCGAACGGGAGCGTGCCGCACTGGCGTTGACCGAGGCCGTGACGCTGGTCCACGACGGACATGTGCCGGACGAGGTCTATGCCGAGGCGGCGGAGGTCTTCGACGAGGCCCAGCTCGCGGCGCTGATCTGGGCGGCCACCGTCATCAACGCGTACAACCGGATCGCGATCGCGACCCGTATGGTTCCGGGCGCCTATCAGCCCGTCCAGAGGAAAAGCTGAATTAGGGTACGAGAAGCAGCGCCGGGTCGAATTCTATTCGGCCCGGCGCTTTTTTTCCGGTGATTCCGTACGAAATCCAGTCGACTCCGGAATTCAGTCGACCGGCAGCGGCTCCATGATGTCGTCCAGCCAATTCCGCCATTCCGGGGCGCGTACCGCCGGCGCCGGGCTCATCGGGCGCGCCGTCCAGGCGGTCACCGGCCGGATCCCGTGCAGCGCGTTCACGAGCCACACCTCACGGCCGTCGAGCTCGGCCACGGTCCGTTCGCGGTGGGCGACACGGATCCCGGACCGGTGGGCCCGCTCCTGGATGAGGCCGGCCGTCACTCCGGCCAGGACGGGCAGCTGCGGCGAGGGCAGGCACAGGGTGTCGTCCTCCCACCACAGCACGCTGGCCGTGGCCGCCTCGAGCACCACACCGGAGGAGGCGATCAGCACCGCTTCTTCCGCGCCCTCCCCGGACGCCCGCCGCCTCACCCGGGCCAGGGTGTCAAGGTCGGGCCCCTTGCGGCGGGGGACGGTCCGTGGATCGCTCTGCCCCGCCGCCCAGACCCGTACGCCCGTGCCGAGCGGCGGCGCGTGCCGCAGCAGCAGTCGCAACTCCATGGAGCCCGACGCGAGTTCGACCCGGGGGAACCACTCCCCGGTGCGCGGCAGCGCGGCGGTCATGTCCCGCCAGAACGCGACGAGCCGGTCCAGCGGTGGGCCGCCGCAGTCGCCGCAGGCCCGCAGGAAGCGTTCCCGGTGCCGGTCGAAGCCGCGCATCCGGCCCTCGCGCAGCAGCCACGAGTCCGCGACGAGCAGCCGCCCGCCCGGCAACGTACCGGGGGCCGGACCGGAGGTCAGCCCACGGTCGGGCGACCACGCCAACAGCTCCTCCGCGATGGCCGGTTGTGTCACTGCGTACCCCTCTCGGTGTCAGTACTTGCGGCCCGCGACAGCGGGCGAACCGTTCCGTGGCCCGTACGGCGCGTGCTCCAGCCAGGAACCGCACCACGGCAGCACGGGCGCGAGCGCCGCCGCCGCCCGCTGTTTGACGCGGACGATCCGGCGGTGCGGTCGCAGATGGTCCAGCGCGCTGCCGGCGGCGGCGCTGTTGAACAGGGCCGCGGCCCGCCGGACCTCGGCGAACCCGGCGACAGCGGCGGCCGTCCCGTCGGCGATCGCCCGCGCGGCGGCCGCCGCGTCCGCGATCCCGCTGTTCATCCCGCGCGCGCCGAACGGCGGGAAGAGGTGAGCGGCCTCGCCGACGAGCAGCACCCGCCGGCGCGGGTCGCTGAACGAGGCGGCGACCTTGCGCAGGAAACGGTACGTCGACACCCACAGGATCCGCTCGGCGTACCCGTCGCCCACCACCGCGGGCAGCCATTCCCGTACGGCCTCCTCGGTCCCGTACGTCTCCTGCGTGTCGTCGTCCCGGCACTGCAGGTCGACCTGGAAGCCCCCGGTGAACGGCACCCGCATCACACTGCGGCCGCCCACCCCCGGGTGCTCGTAGTGGAAGACCCGTTCCAACGGCAGCTCGGCGCCCGGCAGGTCGGCGACGTCCACGACGACGTGGAAGCCGTCCGCGCGCGTCCCCTCCATCGGGATGCCCAGCTCGCCCCGGACCGCCGAGCGCGCCCCGTCGGCGGCGACGGCGTGCGTGCCGGTCCAGACGCGGCCGTCCTCGCCCGTGAGCACGACCTCCGTCGGTGCGACGCGCACCCCCGTCACCCGCGCCCCCCACGCGAACTCCACTCCGGCCGCCTCGCACGCGGTGCGCAGGAAACGCTCGGTGTCCACCTGACGCAGGCTGGTGAAGGGCGGCAGGCCGGGCGTGGACGGTGGCGGGAAGGTGCGGGCGTACACCTCGCGGCCCCGGTACAGGGTCCGTCGGGTGTGCCAGGTGCGCCCGTACGCCGTGATCTCGGCGGCCAGCCCCGGGCGCATCCCGTCGAGCAGCCGCAGGGTCTCCCGGTGCACGAACAGAGCCCGGCTGCCCGGGCGTTCGCGCTCCTCGGGGTCCGCCTCCAGGAGCACGACCGGCAGCCCGTGCGCCCGCAGCGCGAGCGCCGCCGACAGCCCGACGGGCCCGGCACCCACCACGAGGGCCGGTCGGCCGGGGGCGCCGCTCATGTGCGCGCGCCCTCGGCCAGCATGCGGGTGATCTCCACCCGCTTCACCTTCCAGGTCGCGGTCATCGGCAGCTCCTCGAAGCGCCACTGCCGGGGCTCGGCCAGGGGCGGCAGATCGGCCGTGGCCTCCCGCCAGCGCGCCGGGTCCAGCGGCTGTTCGCCCCGTACGCACACCACCGGCACCGGTTCCCGGTCCGCGCCGGGCACGATGACCACCTCACGCAGCTCCTCCAGCCGGTCCATCAGGGCGTCCTCGACCTCCAGACTGCTGTGCACCGAGTCGATCCGATCGATCTCACGGTCGATCAGATACAGCCCGCCCAGCCGGCCCTGGTACCCCATGTCGCCCATCTGCCACCAGCCGCCGCCGTCCAGCTGGCGCAGGTACTGCTCCCGGGCGCCGAGATAGGTGAGGATCCGCCCCCGGGTGCGGGCCTCGATGCGGCCGGGCGTGCCGGGCCTGGCCCGCCCGCCGGAGTCGTCCGTGACCCGGACCCGGGTGAAGCCGGGGATCCCGATCCCGACCCGGCGCCCGTCCGCGCGGGCGGCGCTGCGCCGGGTGAAGCACTGGAAGGCCACCGGACCCGTCTCGCTCTGCCCGTACAGCTGGATCAGCCAGGGCGTGCGCCGCTTCGAGGCGTCCAGCAGCCGCCGTACGGTGCGCGGATGGATCGCGTCGAACGTGGAGCCGTACGAGCGGACCCGGGACAGCGGTGCTCCGGGCGCGTCGGCCAGCTCCTCCCACAGCACGAAGGTGTTGGGGTGGGTCTCGACGATGCCGGGGCGGTGCCGGGTCAGCAGCGGTCCCACCCTGGCCGGGTCCGGGTCGGTGATGAGCACGAGCGGGCTGCCGAAGTGCAGCAGGACGCCGAGCAGATGGCAGAAGCGCGAGTGCACGAACGACATGTGCAGCGCGGCGGTCTCGCCGCGGGTGGGCCAGCCCATCGCCTTCTGCGGGACCAGCCGGTTCCACATGGTGTTCGCGCAGTGCACGGCGAGCTTGGGCAGGCCGGTGGTGCCCGAGCTGTGGGTGATCAGGGCGGGCTCGCGCGGATGCAGCCGGACGGGTGAAGGCGTCTGCGCCCCGGCGTACTTCTCCAGGGGTTCGGCCCCGGGCGCGTCGTCCACGGAGAGCGTCCGTCGTACGAGGGTGGAGAGGTCGACGTCCGCCAGCGGGCCTTCCAGCTTGGCTCTGTCGGTGATCAGCCAGGGTCGGTGGAGCCGTTCGAGGAGCCGGCCCACCACCGGGCCCGCGAGCGCGGGCGACAGGAGGACGGGAACGGCCCCGATACGGGAGACGGCGCAGGTCAGCAGGACGATGTCGACGTTGTCCGTCTTGTGGACGACCACCTCCTCCGAGGGCCGGACCCCGGCCTCCCACAGTCGTCCGGAGAGCTCCTCGACCACCTCGGCCAGCACCGGATAGCTGAGGTCGACCCCGAGGCCGGGACGGACGTCGAGCGGCCGGTCCAGGGTGACGAACACGGCTCCGTGGCGGTCCGCCGCGTGCCGGAACATCGGACCCAGGTAGAAACCGCGGTCGGCGAGCAGGGGCTGCTGCTGTCGCATGTGCCCGTTCCCTTCTGTCCTGTGGCAGTGGCAGTGGCTGTGCCTGTGGTCACCAGGCGCCCTGGCGGACGAGGTGGCGGCGGAGTTTTCCGGTCGAGGTGCGGGGCAGCGACGGGACGAAACTGATGGCTCGGGGGACCTTGAACGCGGCGAGGTGCTCGCGCGCCAGGCCCACGAGTTCGGTCTCGAGACCCGACGGCCCGGACAGTGCGGACAGGCCGGGCGGCAGGGGCGAGACGGGGACGACGAAGGCCCGCAGCCGGCTGAAGCCGCGCCAGTCGGTCATGGCCGCGACCGCGACCTCCTTCACCGCCGGGTGGGCCCGCAGCACGGCCTCCACCTCCAGCGGGGAGATGGTGATCCCGCCGACCATCTCCAGGTCGTCGGTGCGTCCCAGGTGCCGGTAGCTGCCGTCCGGCTCCCGGCGCGCCCGGTCGTGGGTGGCCAGCCAGCCGCCGACCAGGGTGCGTTCCGTCTCCTCGGGCCGGTTCAGATAGCCGGGCGTCAGCGTCGGCCCGCGCACCCAGAGTTCGCCCTCCGCGCCGTCCTCCACCGGCATACCGGCGCCGTCGCGCAGCTCCACCTCGAAGCCGGGGACCGGGCGCCCGACCGTGCCCGGGTGGTTGTGCTCGAAGCTGTTGGCGCAGAACGCGTGACCGGCCTCGGTGGAGCCGATCTGCTCCAGGACCGGCGCGGCCAGCAGATCGGCGACCTGCTTCTCGAGTCCCTCGGGCAGGCCCTCCCCGGCCGACACGGCGGCGCGTACGGAGGCGAAGCAGGTCGCGTGGCCGCTGCCCCGGTCGGCGACGAGGGCGGCGTACGCGGAGGGCACGGAGTAGAGCAGGGTGACCCGGTGCCGGGCGACGAGCTCGTCCACGGCGGCCGGGTTCGGACGCCGGTCCACCAGGACGGCGGAGGAGCCGGAGAAGAGCGGGAAGACGAAGGCGTTGCCGAAGCCGTACGCGAAGTACAGCTTCGACACCGACAGGGTGACGTCGTCCGGGGTGATCCGCAGCAGCCGCCGGCCGATGAGGTCGTAGTACGTCTTCGGGTCGCCGTGACAGTGCACGACACCCTTGGGCCGGCCCGTGGTGCCGGAGGTGTACTGGACGTAGAGCGGGGTGTGCGCGTCGACCGGGTGCGCGGCGGCCGGCTCGGCGTCGGCGGTGAGCGCCATCAGCTGATCGGCGCCGAGGCGCACACGGTCGGTGAAGCGGTCCTCCAGGCCCGGTCCGGTCACGCAGAGCACGGGCCTGGTGTCCTCGGCCATGAACGCGTGGTCGGCCGGGGGCAGTTCGGGGTTGACCAGGACCGCGACAGCGCCGAGCCGGGCGGTGGCGAGGAAGGCCGCCACCCAGGTGATGCCGTCGGGCAGCGCGAGCAGCACCCGGTCGCCCGCGCCCACGCCGTGCCCGCGGAGCACACCGGCCGCGCGGCCCGCGAGCTCGTGCACCTCGGCGTGCGTCCAGGCCCGGTGGCCCTGGTGGAAGGCGATCCGGTCGCCCCAGCCGCGCCGCTCGGCGAGCGCGGCGAGATGGGTGGCGAGGTTGCCGGGGGCGTCGGCGTCGGCGTGGGTGCCGGTCGGCGACCGCGGAGTCGGCGTGGACGTGGGGATCGTCACCGGGCGGGCTCCTCTACGGCGGTTCGGCGGGGGGTGTCCGCCCGACGGGCGCTCACCCCTGCCGGGGTGGCTTCCTGGTGCTCCCGCAGGGCCCGCATCTGTGCCGCCGTCTTCAGCAGCATCTCGTCGTACTCCGCGGCCGGATCGGAGTCGAGGACGATCGCGCCGCCCGCGCCCAGGTGCGTCAGCCCGTCCGCGAGTACGGCGGTACGGATGACGACGCTGAGGTCGGCGCCGCCGCTGCACCCCAGGTAGCCGAGGGCCCCGGAGTACACCCCGCGCGCCTCGGTCTCCAGCGTGTCGATGATCTCCATGGTGCGCAGCTTCGGCGCGCCGGTCATCGAGCCGCCGGGGAAGCAGGCGCGGACGCAGTCCACCGCGTCCGTGTCCGGGCGCAGCCGGCCCTCGACGGTGGAGACGAGCTGGTGCACGGTGGCGTAGGTCTCGGTGGCCATGAGCCGGGAGACGCGTACCGTCCCGGTCCGGCAGACCCGGCCCAGGTCGTTGCGGAGCAGGTCGACGATCATCAGGTTCTCGGCGCGGGTCTTGGCGTCGGCGGCGAGCGCGTCCCGCAGGCGTGTGTCCTCCTCCGGATTGCCGCCACGGGGCGCGGTGCCCTTGATGGGCCGGGCCTCGGCGACGCCGCCGCGGGTGATCCGCAGGAAGCGCTCGGGGGAGGCGCCCGCCACGTCGAGGTCGCCGAACCGCAGGAAGGCCGCGTACGGCGCCGGGTTGACGCGGCGCAGCACCCGGTAGAAGTCGTACGCGTCGGGCGGCGCGGGCAGCCGGGCGGCGTTGGTCAGACAGATCTCGTAGCTGGTGCCCGCGCGGAGTTCGCGCGCGCAGGCCTCGATGTCCGCGAGGTAGGTGGCCCGGTCGCGGACGAGCCACGGTTCGGCGGCGTCGAGGTCCGGCTCGGCCGACACGGGAGCGGGCGGTAACGGCTGCGGGTCGGGGCCGACGAAGGTGAGCTGGGCGAGTGCGCCGTCGAGCCAGTCGGTGGCGTCCCGGGTGGCCTGGGGGGTGTCCTCGGCCACACAGACGGCGTAGGTGAAGCCCTCCTGGTGGTCCACCGCGATCAGTCGGTCGGCGAACAGCCAGCAGGCGTCGGGGGTTTCGGACCGGTGGCGGTTGGGGGAGCCGCAGTCGGCCTTGGTCTCGTACCCGAAGTAGCCGACGTATCCGCCGGTGAAGTCGAAGGGCAGCCCGGTGGCGTCCACGTGGCGGTTCGCCAACTGCCGCTTGAGGTAGTCGAAGACGCTCGCCCGGACCTTGCGCGGCGGCCGGCCGGCCCGCTCGATCTCGCAGCGGCCGCTCGTGACGTCGTACCGGACGAACTCCGACAGCGGCCCGGAGCCGTCACCGAAGAACGAGAACCGTGACCGCCCCTCGTCGACCCGTGCGCTGTCCAGCCAGAACGCCCGCGGGGAGGCGGCGTACATGCGGGTGAAGGCGGCCTCCGCGTCGACGGCGGTGGCGATGCGGCGGGTGTGCAGCCGGTGGGCGGGGCGGACGGTCCGCGCGGGGCGGGAGGGCGCGGCCGGGGCGGGCATGGCCGCCGCGGACGGGGTGACCGCGGTGTTCTTCGTAGGGGTCTTGCGGGCGCGTTGCGCCGTCAGGTTGCGGAAGTTCACGAGCATCCGGTGGCCGTAGTCGGTCAGGACGGACTCCGGGTGGAACTGCACCCCCCACAGCGGCCGGGTGCGGTGCCGCAGTCCCATCAGGACGCCGTCCTCGGACCAGGCCGTGGCCTCCAGCGTCTCGGGCAGCGGCTCGCGCACGGACAGCGAGTGGTAGCGGACCGCGGTGAAGTGCTGCGGCAGCCCCTGGAACAGGTCCCGCTCGTCGTGCCGGATTCTCGACAGATGCCCGTGCCGGGGCTCCGGGGCGGGCAGCACCCGGCCATGCTCCCCGAGTGCGATGCCCTGGTGGCCCAGGCAGACACCGAGCACCGGGATCGTGGACTCCGCGAGCACTCTGGCGCTGATCCCGAAGTCACGGGATTCGGCCGGGTGTCCCGGGCCCGGCGACACCACCACATTGTCGAATTCCGAGAGATCCGGAGTTCTTCCGCCTGTTCCGTCGGGGGCGGCGTCGTTGAGGATCACCACCGGCTCCTCGCCGTTGACCTCGGCGATCAGCTGGAACAGGTTGTACGTGTACGAGTCGTAATTGTCGATGAGCAGGGTCTTCACCCGCCCACCTCCCTTTGATCGTTCTCTGGCCTACGCGGTCCGTCTTTTGTGGCGTCCGCGGAGCGCCTGGAGCGGTGGGTACAGCCATTTCTTGAAGAATCGCTGAAGGCGCGGCATGAGAATCCAGGTGACGAGGGCCGTCACACACAGACACAGCAGCAGCGTTCGGATGAGCGGATTGAGACCACCGAGATAAGGAATCACGAGCAGATTGAATAAGAGCACCGGTGGGAAAACCGCGCTCATATTCACGAACCAAAGCTTCCATTTCGCGGGCGGGAGCGGTGCGGCCGGCGGTTTCGGTGCGCCGGTCTGGGCGTCGAACCAGCTCTTGGAGCCCCGCGCGCTCCGTCGGCCCGTCTCCCGGGCGAACGGGTCCGCCCGGGTGGCCCACTGTGCCCGGATGACCGAGTCTTCCCAGGCCAGGGCCGACCCCTCGCTGTCGAAGCGGTAGACCATATGCCACTCCGCCTCTCCGTCGGCAAGTACACCACCCCCCAGGAAGCCCGGTTCGCGCGAGCTCGCCCGCAGCACGGCCCACCCCCAGGAGTGGAAGTCGGTCTCGCGGCCCGGGATCACGTGATACGCCACGGTGACGGTTACGGGATTCCTGGTCACGCCACCGAATACGGAAAGCGCGTACACCGCGTTCAAATCTTCAACGAAGTTTCTTGAGTGTCTGAATCGTGACCGTTTGTTTACCTTTTGGTTATCTTGACATCTTCTGTCGAGTGATACTCCGGGTAACTCTCCGGTAATTCCAGAAAGTGCTTGCGAGACCCTTCGATAAAGCTGCACGATCGCCATCCACCGCGCACTGTGGCCCCTATCCGCCCCCAAGAGGAGATCCCATGTCCAGGTACGACTGGAATATGAACCACGAGGGAATCGAGCGGGCGCGTTCCGTGATCGAACCCGCTCGGAAGGAGGTCACCACCCACCCGATTTACCAGCGGATAAACAGCAGGGAGGACATGGCGACGTTCATGTCGCACCATGTGTTCGCGGTATGGGACTTCATGTCGCTCCTGAAGTCCCTCCAACGGGAACTGACCTGCGTCGACGTCCCCTGGGTGCCGCGCGGCACGGAGGTGAGCCGACGCCTGATCAACGACATCGTCCTGGTCGAGGAGAGCGACGAACTGAACGGCGGCTTCACCAGCCACTTCGAGCTGTACCGCGCGGGCATGACCGAGGCGGACGCCGACGCGACCAGGGTCGACACCTTCCTCGCCCTGGTCGCCGAGGGCCACGACCTGCCCTCGACGCTCCGCGTCGCCCAAGTCCCGGCCCCCGCCGCCGAGTTCGTCCGCACCACCTTCGAGATCATCTCGGACCGGCCGCTGCACTGCCGGGCGGCCGCGTTCGCCTTCTCCCGGGAGGACCTCATCCCCGACATGTTCGACCAGGTCATCAAGAAGGAGGGCACCGACCGCTTCCCGCTCTTCCGCGACTACCTGGCCCGACATATCGAGGTCGACGGCGAGGAACACACCCCCATGGCCATGCAGATGGTGGCCGACCTCTGCGGCACGGACGACACACGCTGGCAGGAGGCGGTCGAAACGGCGACGCTGGCCCTCGAGGCGAGGGTGCGGTTGTGGGACGGGATCGTGGAGGCGATGGCCTGAGGCCCCGGACAACGGTTGTGCCCCCGACCGGGGGCGGGGGCGCAGGTGGTGAGGACGGGAGCGGGGGGGGGTAGGCCGGGACCCGAACTCGCTGAAGCGCTCGGTCAGCGCCCCGTAAGCCAGTCCGCCAGGTCGTAGACCGCACGACAGTAGGGATCGTGGGCGTTCTTCCGCATGCGCTCCAACTCCTCCGTTTCCAGGAGGGTCGGAAGTAGGGCGTGCGTTCCTGTCACGCCGACCACAACAGAGCCTTCATCGTCTCGGAGGGGAAGGTCGATACCGATCGGCGGAGTGTCCCGTGATGTGGGGGTGTCCAGGTAGAGGCGACACGTTGCCTGGTCGAGAAGCAGGAAGCCGCGCAGGCGCAGCTCCGCGGGCTCGTCAGGCTCTGCTGGAACGGCGAAGGCCGCCACTGCGGCCTGCAGTGCGTCCGAGAGGTGGAACCGCGGCCGGCCGACGAAGTCGTGGACAGCGGCGGAGGCGTCGATCACGGGGATCCCGAAGGCGTCGCGCGACTCCTCCCCGGCCTCGCGTTCGGGGTGGTCGGCCAGTACGTTCCGCAAGGCGGCCGCGAGGTCCCCTGGCGGGATGTTCGCGCCGTATGCGTCCGGAGCGGCAGGTCGAAGGCGACGGACGTGTCCAGTTGCTGCCCGTCCCACAGAACGACCCGGCCGACGCCGCGTCGATCCGGGGCATTCACGACTCCACGCACAAGCCGAACTTCCTGCTCGATCGTGAACGCCGTGACGCGGCCCAGCATTTCCTGTGCCAGCTGCGCATGCAGATCGGACAGACCCGCGTCGTCCCACGTCACCTTGGCAGTAAGAGGAACTCCCCGGCCCACCCCGTCACCCCTCCGCCACCGGCTCCTCCACCGGTGCCTCCCCGAACCGTGCCAGGGCCAGCGCGCCCGCCACCGCCACCGCGAACCCCAGCACCGCCAGCCAGGCCAGGCCTTCGCGGGTGCGGTCGCCCAGCCAGATCACCCCCACCAGGGCTGGTCCGACGGTCTCGCCGATGATCAGACCGGCCGTGGCCGTCGTCACCGAGCCGCGCTGCAGCGCCGAGGTCAGCAGGATGAACGCGGCGCCTCCGCCGATGAGCAGCGCGTACGTCGCCGGGTTGGTCAGCAGAGTGGCGGGTGCGAGGTCGTCGATCAGCCGTACCGAGACCTCTACGACCCCGAATCCGAACCCGGCCCCGAGGCCGAGGACCAACGCCCGGCCCCGCCCTGACATCCGCCCGCCCACCAGGCCGAGCAGCAGCACCACCACCGCGGTCCCCAGCATCCAGTACTTCAGCGTCATCGACCCGGCTTCGCTGCCCTCCGTCCCGGACGCCAGCCCGAGCATCGCCAGCCCCGCGCACACCACCCCCACCGCGGCCCACTCCACCCCGCTCAGACGCACATGCAGCAGCCGCGCGGCGACCACCGCCGTCACCGCGAGGCTCGCCGCCAGCGCCGCCCCGACCGCGTAGATGGGGATGGAGCGAAGCGCCGCGATCTGGAGCAGGAAGCCGAGCCCGTCCAGCGCGAGGCCCGCGAGATACCGCCACTGCCGCAGCGCGCGCAGCAGCAGCGCCGCGTCCCCGCCCGAGCCGCCGCTGTCGGCCGCCGCCCGCGCGGCGATCGCCTGCAACACCGTCGCCGTACCGAAACAGACCGCCGCACCAAGCGCGCACACCATTCCAAAGAGCACGAAGCGACTGTAGGCGACGCCGAATCGAAGGGGTCCCCCGCCTGCCTTGCGCAAAGGACCATTAATCTGATCGCCTGCGCCAAGCAAAGCGCGCACGGGGTCACGACAAACGGGGGATCGAAGATGGCGGACACACGACGGCAACTGCGCTCGGGCACGGTCGTACTCGGCGGCATGGGACTCCTCGCGGCGGCCCTCACCGCCTGCTCCTCGGAGCCGGACAAGCGCTGCGTCGACCGCGACAGCTACACCTCGCTCAAGGGCTACAAGGTCATCGCCGACAAGAACTGCAAGACCACCCAGTCCGTCAAGACCACCAAGACCAAGACCACCAAGACCTCGGTCAGCAGCGGCTGGTACTACGGCGGCAAGAAGAAGGGCGGCTGGGTCGACGGCGGTTCCTTCACCAAGGCGAGCAAGGGGTCCGGCAGCAGCACCAGCGGCGGCAGCCACCACTCCGTCGACCGCGGCGGCTTCGGCAGCGGCAAGGGCAGCTCCGGCGGCTGAGCGACGCGACACCACGTCACCGCACCCGTAGCCGTAGGCCGCGCGCCCAGCACCGATCGGACCCGTACGCCATGGAACGCCGCACCATCGAGCCCCGCGCCGGCTGGCAGCAGACCGTCGAGCAACAGGGCCTCATCTACCCCCTGACCCGCTACCCGGACGACTCCCTGCGCCCCTACTGGGACGAGAGCGCGTACTACGCCTTCTCGCTCCCGGAGGTGGAGGCGCTGGAGGAGGTCGTCGAGGAACTGCACCGCATGTGCCTGGCGGCGGCCGAGCACATCGTCACGGAGAACCGATTCGCCGACCTCGGCATCACCGACCCGCGCGTCGTGCGGGCGGTCGCCGAGGCCTGGCGGCGCCGCGGCGAACTCCCCTCCGTCTACGGCCGTTTCGACCTGCGCTACGACGGCACGGGCCCCGCCAAGATGCTGGAGTACAACGCCGACACCCCGACCTCCCTCGTCGAGGCGGCGAGCCCACAGTGGTTCTGGATGGAGGACCGTTTCCCCGGCGCCGACCAGTGGAACTCCCTCCACGAACGCCTCGTCGCCGCCTGGAAGAAGCAGGCCGCCCTCCTCCCGCCGGGCAGCCCCCTCTACTTCGCGCACTCCGCCGACGACGAACTCGGCGAGGACCTGATGACCGTCGCGTACCTGAAGGAGACGGCGGAGCAGGCGGGCCTCGACACCGACTGGATCTCGGTGGAGGAGATCGGCTGGGACCCCCTCTCCGGCCGCTTCGTCGACAACCAGCTCCGTTTCATCCGCAGCTGCTTCAAGCTCTACCCCTGGGAGTGGCTCACCACCGACCGCTTCGCCGACCACGTCCTGGACACCCTCGACAACGGCGGCGGTACGGGCACGACCCTGTGGATCGAGCCCGCCTGGAAGATGCTCCTCAGCAACAAGGCCCTCCTCGCCGTGCTCTGGGAGCTGTACCCGGGCCACCCCAACCTCCTGCCCGCCCACCTCGACGGGCCCCGGGAGCTGGCCACCACCCAGGGGTACGTCGCCAAGCCGCTCCTCGGCCGCGAGGGCGCCGGGGTGACGGTGCACGCGCCGGGCGCCGCCCCCGTCGTACGCGAGGACGAGCTCTGCTGCTACCAGGAACTGGCCCCCCTTCCCTCCTTCGACGGCAACCATGTCGTCCTCGGTGCGTGGGTCGTGGACGGCGAGTCGGCGGGGCTCGGCATCCGCGAGTCGTCCGGGCTGGTCACGGACGAGTACGCCCGCTTTTTGCCCCACGTGATCCTCTAGCCAGGGCCTGTCCGGCCGGACAGGCCCTGCGCGCTCAGTCGGCGCCCAGCACCGCACGCAGCTGAGCCAGCCCCCAGTCCAGGTCCTCCTTGCTGATGACCAGCGGCGGGGCGATCCGGACCGTGACCCCGTGGGTGTCCTTGACCAGGACACCCCGGTCCATCAGCCGCTCGGAGATCTCGCGTCCCGTGCCGTACGCGGGGGCGATGTCGACGCCCGCCCACAGCCCCCGCCCGCGCACCGCCGTGACATGCCCCGTGCCCGTCAGCAGCCCCAGCTCCCGGTGCAGGTGGTCACCCAGTTCCGCGGCGCGCCGCTGGTACTCGCCCGAGCGCAGCATCGCGATCACCTCGAGCGCCACCGCGCAGGCCAGCGGGTTCCCGCCGAACGTCGACCCGTGCTCACCGGGCCGGAACACCCCGAGCACCTCTCTGCTCGACACCACCGCCGACACCGGCACGACCCCGCCCCCGAGCGCCTTGCCCAGTACGTACATGTCCGGCACCACGCCCTCGTGCTCGCACGCGAAGGTGCGGCCCGTGCGACCCAGCCCGGACTGGATCTCGTCCGCGACGAAGAGGACGTTCCGCTCCCGCGTCAGGTCCCGCACCCCGGCGAGGTAGCCGGGCGGCGGCACCAGCACGCCCGCCTCGCCCTGGATCGGCTCCAGCAGCACCGCGACCGTCTCCTCGGTGACCGCCGCCCGCAGCGCGGCCAGATCCCCGTACGGCACGATGTCGAAGCCCGGCGTGAACGGCCCGAAGTCCGTCCGCGCCTCCGCGTCCGTGGAGAAGCTGATGAGCGTCGTCGTACGGCCGTGGAAGTTGTCGCTCGCCACGACGATCCTCGCCCGGCCGTCGGGGACCCCCTTGACGCGGTAGCCCCACTTCCTGGCCGTCTTCACGGCGGTCTCCACCGCCTCCGCACCCGTGTTCATCGGCAGCACCATCTCCATGCCGCACAGCTGTGCGAGCTGAGCGCAGAAGTCGGCGAACCGGTCGTGGTGGAAGGCCCGCGAGGTCAGCGTCACCCGCTCCAGCTGCGCCTTCGCCGCGTCGAGCAGCCGCCGGTTGCCGTGGCCGAAGTTCAGCGCCGAGTAGCCGGCCAGCAGGTCGAGGAAACGGCGGCCCTCGACGTCCGTCATCCAGGCCCCGTCCGCCGTCGCCACGACGACCGGCAGCGGGTGGTAGTTGTGCGCGCTGTGCGCGTCGGCCGAGGCGATGAGTCGTTCGGTGGTGGTCACGGAATCTCCGTTTCCTGCAGCCCAGGGATCGCTGCCGCACGGGGGTCTGGCTCGTGGCTCCCTTCTTATCGTCGCTCGCATGGTGGACGACGGAACCCGGCGATCCGGCGCGCCCGGTAGGCTGGCGACGGGCCGTGACTGGCGCGCTGGGATGGGATCGACCATCGGGGAGCGGCCCACGAACTGTGTGCCGTGCGCCTGGGCCGACCCGTGAACGCTGAACGCCACGTCCGGAGGCCGTCAATGCCCGAGCCCCTTTCCACCGAGTCCACCGCCTTCCGCAGCGCCCTCGACGTGATCCGGGCCGTGGAGCCCCGCGTCGCCGACGCCATCGGTCAGGAAATCGCCGACCAGCGCGACATGCTCAAGCTGATCGCGTCGGAGAACTACGCCTCCCCGGCCACCCTGCTGGCCATGGGCAACTGGTTCAGCGACAAGTACGCCGAGGGCACCGTCGGCCGCCGCTTCTACGCCGGCTGCCGCAACGTCGACACCGTCGAGGCCCTCGCCGCCGAGCACGCCCGCGAGCTCTTCGGCGCCGAGCACGCCTACGCCCAGCCGCACTCCGGCATCGACGCCAACCTGGTCGCCTTCTGGGCCGTCCTCGCCGCCCGCGTCGAGGCCCCGGCCCTCGCGAAGGCCGGCGTCCGCAATGTCAACGACCTCTCCGACGCCGACTGGGCCGAGCTGCGCCAGGCCTTCGGCAACCAGCGCATGCTCGGCATGTCCCTGGACGCGGGCGGCCACCTCACCCACGGCTTCCGCCCGAACATCTCCGGCAAGATGTTCGACCAGCGGTCGTACGGCACCGACCCGGCCACCGGCCTCATCGACTACGAGGCGCTGCGGACGTCGGCCCGTGAGTTCAAGCCGCTGATCATCGTCGCCGGCTACTCCGCCTACCCCCGCCTGGTGAACTTCCGGATCATGCGGGAGATCGCCGACGAGGTCGGCGCGACCCTGATGGTCGACATGGCGCACTTCGCCGGTCTGGTCGCGGGCAAGGTCCTCACCGGCGACTTCGACCCCGTCCCGCACGCCCAGATCGTCACCACCACCACGCACAAGTCGCTGCGCGGCCCGCGCGGCGGCATGGTCCTGTGCGACGAGAGCCTCGCCGAGCAGGTCGACCGCGGCTGCCCGATGGTCCTCGGCGGCCCCCTGCCGCACGTCATGGCCGCCAAGGCCGTCGCGCTCGCCGAGGCCCGCCGCCCCGAGTTCCGCGACTACGCCCAGGCCGTCGTCGACAACGCCCGCGCCCTCGCCGAGGGCCTGATGCGGCGCGGCGCCACCCTGGTCACCGGCGGCACGGACAACCACCTCAACCTGATCGACGTCGCGTCCTCCTACGGCCTCACCGGCCGCCAGGCCGAGTCCGCGCTGCTCGACTCGGGCATCGTCACCAACCGCAACGCCATCCCCGCCGACCCGAACGGCGCCTGGTACACCTCCGGCATCCGCATCGGCACGCCCGCGCTGACCACCCGTGGTCTGGGCGCCACCGAGATGGACGAGATCGCCGGTCTCATCGACCGCGTCCTCACCGCCGCCGAGCCCGGCACCACCGCCAAGGGCGCTCCGTCCAAGGCCCAGCACGTCCTGGACCCGAAGATCTCCGACGAGATCTCCCACCGCGCCACCGACCTGCTGGCCCCGTTCCCGCTCTACCCGGAGATCGACCTCGGCTGACCCACCTCCCGGTTCAGAGGTCGATCAGCTCCTGTCGTGGTTCCCGCGGCGGTCCGGCGCCATCTCGCCGGGCCGTCGCGCGGCGTACGAGGAAGGCGCCGCCCGCCCCGAGGAGCAGACCCGCGCCCAGCCCGGGCAGTACCCATCGCGCACGCTCCTCGGCACCCCGTTTCGAGCCCGGTGCGCTTGCCGCGGCGTGGAGCAGCCTCCCCCGCTCGACCAGCCGCTCGTACACCGAGCGCGACGCGCGGTGCCAGCGGATGTCGTCGTCCACCACGTCGGGCGAGGGGTCCGTGCGCACCCAGGGCGTGCCGTCCGCGGCCAGGAACAGCTGGTCCTGGCGCCCCATGGCGACATCGCCCCCCGGCGCGCTGTCGGTCTGCGGCCAGCCCCCGACCCCGCTCAGCCCCCACATCACGGTGGCCCGTACCGGCGGGAAGTCGCCCGCCGTCCACGCGTCCGGCACCCGTACCGTCCCCATGTAGGTGGGAGACATCAGGTCCCACAGCCGTGTGAAGTCCCGCTCCCCGGAGTGCAGCGTGGTCGTGCGCCCCGTGCCGCCCTCGATGACCAGGGCCATGTCCGGCCCCCTGTGCCCCGCGGCCGGTGCGAAAGCCCCCGCCGGGTGCGCCGCCAGCACGGCGAGCACCACACCCGAGAACACCGCGATCCCCGATCTCACCCGTCCGCCTCGGCCCGCCATGCGTGTCCCCCGTCCGCCCCCAGCACGTGCCTCGAGTATCCGCCCGGGTCCTCCTTCCGGGGAGAGCTCTGTTCCCACCTGTTCCCGAGCTCCCGGGCGCACCTGAGAGAATGGTGAACATGGCCTCTGAACGTCCCCGCGTGCTCTCCGGAATCCAGCCCACAGCAGGCTCGTTCCACCTCGGCAACTACCTCGGCGCCGTCCGCCAGTGGGTGGCCCTGCAGGAGTCCCACGACGCCTTCTACATGGTTGTCGACCTGCACGCGATCACCGTTCCGCAGGACCCGGCGGACCTGCGCGCGAACACCCGGCTCGCCACCGCGCAGCTGCTCGCCGCCGGTCTCGACGCGGACCGCTGCACGCTCTTCGTGCAGAGCCATGTCCCGGAGCACGCCCAGCTCGCCTGGATCATGAACTGCCTCACCGGCTTCGGCGAGGCCTCCCGCATGACCCAGTTCAAGGACAAGTCCGCCAAGCAGGGCTCGGACCGTGCGTCCGTCGGCCTGTTCACGTACCCGATCCTCCAGGTCGCCGACATCCTGCTGTACCAGGCGAACGAGGTCCCGGTCGGCGAGGACCAGCGCCAGCACGTCGAGCTCACCCGCGACCTCGCCGAGCGCTTCAACGGCCGCTTCGGCGAGACCTTCACGATCCCGAAGCCGTACATCCTCAAGGAAACGGCGAAGATCTACGACCTCCAGGACCCGTCGATCAAGATGAGCAAGTCGGCGTCCACGCCGAAGGGCCTCATCAACCTGCTCGACGAGCCGAAGACCACCGCCAAGAAGGTCAAGAGCGCGGTCACCGACACGGACACCGTCATCAGGTATGACAGCGAGCACAAACCGGGTATCAGCAATCTGCTGACCATCTACTCGACCCTCACCGGTACCGGTATCGCGGAACTGGAGGAGAACTACGCGGGCAAGGGCTACGGTGCGCTCAAGACGGACCTCGCCGAGGTCATGGTCGACTTCGTGACCCCGTTCCGGGAGCGCACCCAGCAGTACCTGGACGACCCGGAGACGCTCGACTCGATCCTGGCCAAGGGAGCCGAGAAGGCGCGCGCCGTCGCCGCGGAGACGCTCGCGCAGGCGTACGACCGGGTGGGCTTCCTGCCCGCCAAGCACTGAGGCGTACGACCGCACACACGTACCACGGGGCAGAGCGCTGCACATCACTACGGCTGCGCCTGCCCACAACGCAGCCGTGGCCTTACAGTCGATAGCCGGACGGCTGAGTACGAACCCAGACAACGCGCCCGGCGACGCGAAGGACAACGCAACCGGTGACGCGACCGACGACGCACCGGACACGACGACAGGAGACGACGTGGGGACCGTAACGATCGGCGTGTCGATCGCGGTCCCGGAGCCTTACGGCAGCCTGCTCCAGGAGCGGCGCGCGGGCTTCGGCGACCCCGCGGCTTGTGGCATCCCCACGCACGTCACCCTGCTGCCGCCGACGGAGGTCCACGCCGCCGACCTGCCGGCCGTCGAGGCGCACCTGACCGCGGTCGCCGTGGCCGGCCGGCCCTTCCCGATGCGGCTGTCGGGCACCGGCACCTTCCGGCCCCTGTCACCGGTGGTGTTCGTGAAGGTCGTCCAGGGCGCCGAGGCCTGCGCCTGGCTCCAGCAGCGGGTCCGTGACGCCTCCGGTCCCGTGGCGCGTGAACTGCAGTTCCCGTACCACCCGCACGTCACGGTGGCGCACGGCATCGACGACGCGGCGATGGACCGCGCGTTCCATGAACTCGCCGACTACGACGCCGAGTGGCCCTGCACGGGGTTCGCGCTCTACGAACAGGGCCCCGACAGTGTGTGGCGCAAGCTCCGGGAGTTCGCCTTCGGCGGATCCGTGGTGCCACCGCAGGCGGGCCATGTGGACGTGGAGCGCGGCACCATCGCCAGCCGCTAGCAGCGGTCGAGCCGGACAGCCTCCTCGGTAGAGCCGGACAGCCCCGGTAGAGACCGGACAGCCGCCGTCGAGCTAGATCGGCAGGCGGCGGAACACCGCTCGCGGTACGTGCCGCAGCACCGCCATCACCAGCCGCAGCGCCCCCGGCACCCACACCGTCTCCGAGCGCCGTCGCAGCCCCACCTCGACCGCCGTCGCGACCGCCTCCGGCGTGGTGGCCAGGGGTCCCTCCGCGCGCCCCGCGGTCATCTTCGTACGGACGAACCCCGGGCGTACGACCATCACGTGGACGCCGGTGCCGTGCAGCGCGTCGCCCAGACCCTGGGCGAAGGCGTCCAGGCCCGCCTTGCTCGACCCGTAGATGAAGTTGGAGCGGCGGGCGCGCTCGCCCGCGACCGAGGAGAGCACCACCAGGGAGCCGTGCCCCTGTGTCTGGAGGGCCCGCGCGCACACCAGCAGGGCCGACACCGCGCCCGTGTAGTTGGTCTGCGCGATCCGGGCGGCGGCCACCGGCTCCCGCTCGTCCCGGGCCTGGTCGCCGAGGACCCCGAAGGCGAGCAGCACCATGTCGAGGTCGCCCTCGGTGAAGACCTTGCCGAGGACCGTCTCGTGGGACTCGGGGTCGAGCGCGTCGAAGGCGAGGGTACGGACGTCCGCGCCCAGTGCGCGCAGGTGCTCGGCGTCGCGCTCCAGGGCCGGCGAGGGCCGTCCGGCGAGCCACACCGTGCGGGTGCGCCGGGCGATCAGACGGCGCGCCGTGGCCAGCGCGATCTCGGACGTGCCGCCCAGGATCAGCAGGGACTGGGGGGCTCCGAAGGCGTCCTTCATGACAACTCCTAGAGGGGTGAGGAGGCGGGACGGTCGACCGGTTCTGGAGGCCGGGGCGGCGGGACGGTCGACCGGTTCTAGAGGTCGAGGCGGCGGGACAGGTCGGAGGTGAACACCCCGCGCGGGTCCAACTCGGCTCGCAGTTCCCGGAATTCGGTCAGCCGTGGATACATGTCGGCCAGCAGTTCCGGCCGCAGCCGCGCGTCCTTCGCCAGGTACACGCGTCCGCCCGCCCCGGCCACCTCCTCGTCCAGCTCGTCGAGGAAGGCGCCGAGGCGCGGCAGGTTCGCGGGGATGTCCAGGGCCAGGGTCCAGCCCGGCATCGGGAAGGAGAGCCAGCCCGGATCGCCCTCGCCGAAACGCTTCAGGACGGCGAGGAAGGACGGGCACCGGCGTTCGGCGATGCGCCGCACGATGCGCCGCAGGGCCTCCTCCCGCCCGTGCCCGACGACGAACTGGTACTGCACGAACCCACCGCGCCCGTAGATCCGGTTCCAGTGCGGCACCCCGTCGAGCGGGTGGAAGAAGGCCGGGATCCGCTGGAGCTCACCGGTACGCGCGCGAGGTGCCTTCCGGTACCAGAGCTCATTGAAGAGGCCCACCGTTCCGCGGCCGAGCAGCCCCTCCGGCACGAAGGCGGGCGCGGACGGGAACCGCGGTGGGCGGAACGCCAGCGGGCGCCGGCGCGCGCGTGGGGGGAGCGCGTCCAGGGGGGCGTGTTCCCCGCGGGTGAGCACCGAGCGTCCCGTCGAGCGGCCGCGCGCGAGCAGGTCGATCCAGGCGACCGAGTAGCGGTAGCGGTGGTCCGTGGCGGTGAGACGGGCCATCAGGTCGTCCAGGTCCGCCGTGCGTTCGGTGTCGACGGACATCAGCGAGGTCTCGACGGGCTGGAGCCGGACGGTCGCCGTGAGGATCACCCCGGTCAGGCCCATGCCGCCCGCGGTGGCGTCGAAGAGGGGGGTGCCCCGGCCCACCGTGCGGATCGCGCCGTCCGCGGTCAGCAGCTCGAAGGAGAGGACATGGCGGGCGAACGAGCCGGACACATGGTGGTTCTTGCCGTGGATGTCCGCGCCGATCGCGCCGCCGACGGTCACCTGGCGGGTCCCGGGCGTGACCGGCACGAACCAGCCGAGCGGGAGCAGGACCTCCATCAGCCGGTGCAGGCTCACGCCCGCGTCGCAGAGCACGGTCCCGCCGTCGACGTCGATCGCGTGGACACGGTCGAGGCCGGTCATGTCGAGCACGGCCCCGCCCGCGTTCTGCGCCGCGTCCCCGTACGCCCGCCCCAGGCCCCGGGCGATGCCTCCGCGGACCCCGCAGGCGCGGACGGCCGCCGCCGCCTCCTCGTAGGTACGCGGACGGACCACACGGGCGGTGGTCGGGGCGGTGCGGCCCCAGCCCGTGACGGAGACGGGTTCGGCCGGGTCGGAGGCGGATCCGTCCGGGTCGGAGGCGGTGTCGGCAGGCATGACCGTGACCGTATCGGCGAAAAAGGTGCATAAAGCCCTCACCTCTCCCGTCTTCGCGGCTCCTCACCGAAATGGGTGATTAATGGGATGTCGTACAAGATTTCCGTAATTCTGCGGCCACTCCCTAGAAGAGTGAGATCACATGGACGACCTTGACGACATGGACCGCCGACGGTGGGACGGCCTGGACCGTCGGCTGCTGTCGGCCCTCCACGAGCGCGGCACGGATCCACGCGTGGCGGCCGTCGCACGCGC
Source organism: Streptomyces olivochromogenes (assembly GCF_001514115.1). GTDB lineage: Bacteria > Actinomycetota > Actinomycetes > Streptomycetales > Streptomycetaceae > Streptomyces > Streptomyces olivochromogenes. The sequence continues at coordinate 116,733 of NZ_KQ948454.1, read as the reverse complement.
CCTGTCCTGGAGCGGGGAGCACGGCGTGCTGTGGCTCGCGGCCGGACTCACGGGCGCGGTGGTCGACCGCGGGCGGTACGGCGCGTGGCTGCGCGGCACGGCGCTCACCGCCACCGCGCACCTCGCCAGCATGGGCGTGAAGCGGATCGTGCGCCGTCCACGCCCCGCGCACATCGTTCCGCTGGTGCGCACGGCCGGACGTCACTCGTTCCCCAGCTCCCACGCGGCCTCCGCGACGGCCGCGGCGGTCGCCTTCGGCGCGCTCGGAGGCCGCCCGCTGCTGCCGCTCGCCGCCGCGATGTGCCTCTCCCGGCTGGTGGCCGGCGTCCACTACCCCTCGGACGTGCTCGCGGGCGCCGCCCTGGGCGCCCTGACGGCCCGTCTGGGCGCCCGCTGGATCGAGGCCGGCCATGGCTGAACGCACGGTGCTCCTGGACCCCACGCCGACCGCCCCGGTTCCCGTGCGGACCCTCACCGGCCTCGCCCGGGGTCTCCTCAGGACCACCCGCCCCCGCCAGTGGGTGAAGAACCTGCTGGTCGTGGCGGCCCCGGCGGCGGCGGGCCAGCTCTTCTCCCGGCACGCGGTGATCCAACTCGCGCTCGTCTTCGTCCTGTTCACGGCCTGCGCCGCCGCCGTCTACCTGATCAACGACGCCCGGGACGCCGAAGCCGACCGCGCCCACCCGGTCAAGCGCCACCGCCCGGTCGCCACGGGCCAGGTCCCCGTCCCCCTCGCCTACGCGGCGGGAGGCGTGCTCGCCGTCCTCGCCCCGACCGCCGCCGCCCTGCTGTCCTCCCCGGTCACCGCGGCACTGCTGACCGCCTACCTCGGTATGCAACTGGCGTACTGCGTCAGCCTCAAGCACGTCCTGGTCGTCGACCTCGCCGTCGTGACGACCGGGTTCCTGATGCGGGCGATGATCGGCGGGCTCGCCCTCGGTATCCCGCTCTCCCGCTGGTTCCTGATCACCACGGGCTTCGGCGCGCTCTTCATGGTGGCGGCGAAACGCTACTCCGAGGCCGTCCAGCTGGCCGGGAACGCCGGTGCCACCCGCGCGCTGCTCACCGAGTACACCACCGGCTATCTGCGTTTCGTCTGGCAGCTGGCCGCCGGGGTCGCCGTGCTCGGCTACTGCCTGTGGGCCCTGGAGGAGGGCGGCGTGCCCAGCGCCGGGGTGCTGCCCTGGCGCCAGCTGTCCATGGTCGCCTTCATCCTGGCCGTCCTGCGGTACGCCGTCTTCGCCGACCGGGGCGCGGCGGGCGAGCCCGAGGACGTCGTCCTGCGCGACCGCGCGCTCGCCCTGATCGGACTGGTGTGGCTCGCGATGTACGGGCTCGCGGTCGTGAACTGGTGAGCCTCGCCCAGCGGCCCCTGACCCGGGAGCTCCTGGGCTTCGCCACCGTCGGCGTCCTCGCCTACGCCGCCGACCTCGCCCTCTTCCTGTGGCTGCGCGGCCCGCTGGGCCTCGACCCGCTCACCGCCAAGGCGCTGTCGTTCGTGGCGGGCTGCTCGGTCGCGTACACCGGCAACGCGCTCGGCACATACCGGCACCATCCCGTGCGGGAGCCCCGGCGGTGCCCCGACTTCCTCGTGTTCCTCGCCGTGAACCTCGCGGGCGCCCTCGTCCAGCTCCTGTGCGTCGCCGTCAGCCACTATGGCCTCGGGCTCACCTCGCGACGCGCCGACACGGTCTCCGGTGCGGGGATCGGTATGGCACTCGCCACGGTCCTGCGTTTTTGGGGTACCCGGACATGGGTTTTCCGAGGTGAGGGCAGAGTCGGATCATGGACTGGCTGAAAAAGCTCCCCGGCGTGGGGCCGTTGGTCGCCCGCCTGATGGCCACGCACGGGTGGCGGTCGTACGAGCGTCTGGACCGGGTGAAGTGGACGCGGCTCGCCGCCGCGATGACCTTCATCAGCTTCGTGGCGCTCTTCCCGCTGCTGACCGTCGGTGCCGCGATCGCCGCCGCCACCCTCACCAGCCAGCGGCAGAAGGAGCTTCAGGACAAGATCGTCGAGCAGGTGCCGGGCATCTCCGACCAGCTCGACATCAACGCGCTGGTGCAGAACGCCGGCACCATCGGGCTCATCGCGGGCACCGTCCTGCTGTTCACCGGCATCGGCTGGGTCGGCTCCATGCGGGACTGTCTGCGCGCGGTCTGGGAACTGCCCGACAGGGAGGAGAACCCCCTCCTGCGCAAGCTCCTGGACGCCGGGATCCTCGTCGGACTCGGCGGTGCCGTACTCGTCACCATCGCCGTCTCCACCGTCGCGTCCTCGCTGGTCGGCTTGACGGCCCGGCAGCTCGGCATCGGCGAACACGACTGGGGGAGCGTGCTGCTGCAGTCCGCCGCGTTCGCCGTCGCCGTACTCACCGACTTCCTGGTGCTCCTGTACGTCCTGACCCTGCTGCCGGGCGTCGAGCCGCCGCGCCACCGGCTCGTCGTCGCCGCGCTGATGGGCGCCGTCGGCTTCGAACTGCTCAAGCTGCTGCTCAGCAGCTATATGCGGGGCGTGGCGTCGAAGAGCATGTACGGCGCCTTCGGCGTGCCCGTCGCGCTGCTGCTGTGGATCAACTTCACCTCGAAACTGGTCCTGTTCTGCGCCGCCTGGACGGCCACGGGACATGCCGACACCGGCCCGAAGCAACGCGACGACGCCCCCTACGACCCCGACGACGCCGACGAGCCGGCGGAGCCCGGGGACTTCGGGGAGGTCAGTGGCGGCGGCGCATCAGGTCGGGGAGGGGCCAGCGGCGGTTGACGAGGAAGACGGCGCCGGCGACCAGGGCGAGCAGGCCACCCGTGATGGCCAGGGCGGTCCCGATCCCGCTGGTGCCGTCCTTCGCCGCCGCGGAGGCGGCCACCGGCGACGACGAGGCCTTGGTTCCCCGGTCTCCGGACGACACCGGCGTGTTGGGCCCGGCGGACGCGGTCGCGCCCGCCTGCGCGCCGGTGTCGACGCCCTTCGGCGGCACCAGCTCACCCACCGGTGTGACCTTGCCGGCCGCGCTGAAGCCCCAGTCGAGCAGCCGCGCGGCCTCCTTGTAGACCTCGTTGTGCTCGTCCTTCTCCGGGTTCATCACGGTGACCAGCAGCACCTTGCCGTTCCGCTCGGCGACACCGGTGAAGGTGGCGCCCGCGTTGGTGGTGTTGCCGTTCTTCACCCCCGCGATGCCCTGGTACGTGGAGATGTCGGCGTCACCGGTCAGCAGCCGGTTGGTGTTCTGGATCTCGAAGGACTCGCGGGTCGTCTTCCCCTTGTCGTTCTTCTTCGTCTCGCCCGGGAACTTCGCCCGCACCGTCGAGCAGTACTCCCGGAAGTCCTTCTTCTGCAGTCCGGAACGGGCGAACAGCGTCAGGTCGTACGCCGACGACACCTGGCCCGGCTGGTCGTAGCCGTCGGGGCTGACCACATGCGTGTCGAGGGCCTGCAGGTCCTCGGCGTGCGCCTGCATGTCCTTCACCGTCTGCTCGACGCCGCCGTTCATCGCCGACAGCACGTGCACGGCGTCGTTGCCCGAGCGCAGGAAGACACCGAGCCACAGGTCGTGCACGCTGTACGTCTCCTCCTCCTTTATCCCCACCATGCTGGAGCCCGCGCCGATGCCCGAGAGGTCGGTGACGGCGACCTTGTGCTGCTCGGTCCTGGGGAACTTCGGCAGCACGGTGTCGGCGAAGAGCATCTTCAGCGTGCTCGCCGGGGGCAGCCGCCAGTGCGCGTTGTGGGCGGCCAGCACGTCGCCCGACTCGGCGTCGGTGACGATCCAGGAGCGCGCGGTCACGTCCTTGGGCAGCACCGGGGCGCCCGCGCCGAGAGCCACCTGGGTCCCGGCCTCTCCCAGCCGCGCTCCGCCCACCGTCGACATGTTCGCCGGGGGAGTCGCGCTCGGGCTCGCCGTCGGCGACGGTGACGACGACGGCTTGTCGGCCGCGAAGACGGGGACCGTCGTCGTCAGCGAAAGAGTCAACAAGGTGGCGGAAGTGACCAGCATCGATCGCCGGATGGTCTTTTTGGTGGCGGGCACGGTCGAGAAATTACAGGGCGCGGGCCGGGAAGTCCCATTACCTGATGCTGGAGTCCCCTGGTCCCGGCCACCCCGGCGCCCGCTCCCGGCCGGCGACGGCGATACTGGACCCATGAAGCTCAGCCGCCCCGTCTCCTGGTTCCTGCTCGCCTTCGGAGTGTGGAGCTGGATCATCTGGGTCACTTTCGTCAAGAATTTGTGGAAGGACGGCAGCGGGCTCGCGTTCAACGACGCGGGGGATCCGACGGCGTACTTCTGGGTGCACCTGACGCTCGCCGTCGTCTCCTTTGTCTTGGGGACGGTCGTCGGTGGCATCGGGTTCCGCGGACTGCGCGCATTGCGCCAGACGTCATAGCAACAGGGGGCAAACGGGGGACAACGGAATACAACGGCGGACAACGGGGGATACGGCGTCTTGGTCATCGTCTTCGTACTGGTGGGACTGCTCGCCCTCGCCGCGGTCGCGGGGCTGTACTGGTACGTGTGGCGCCGCCTGGTGCGTGACACGACGTCCGGTCCGGGGCTCGCCCGGCGCGCGGGCACGGTGGTCTTCGTCGCCGGGCCGGTGCTGATGATCGCCGCGGTCACCGCGGAGCGCGCCGGTGCGCCCTTCCGGCTCCAGCAGGTGCTGGCCTGGCCCGGGTTCCTGTGGATGGCGCTGTCGATCTATCTGTTGCTCGGAGTGGTGGCGGGAGAGGTCGTACGACCGCTGCTGCGCCGGGTCGTGGAGCGGCGCGCGGCCCCCTCCGTGGCCCTGCCGCACCCGGCACCCGTACCGCACCCGGAGTCGGTGCCGACGGGAGCGGCGGCCCCCCAGGAGCCCTCACCCGTCGAACCCCCACCGCCCGTCACCGCCCCCTCGCGGCGGCTCTTCGTCTCGCGTGCCGCCGGCGGGGCCGCCGCGGCCGTCGCCCTGGGGACCGTGGGGTACGGGACGTACGGGGTGCTGCGCGGGCCGCGGGTGAAGCGGGTCACCGTGCCGCTGGCCAAACTGCCCCGGTCCGCACACGGTTACCGGATCGCCGTCGTCAGTGACATCCACCTCGGGCCCACCCTCGGACGGGACTTCTGTCAGCGCGTCGTCGACACGATCAACGCGACGCAGCCCGACCTGATCGCGGTGGTCGGGGACCTCGTCGACGGGAGTGTGAAGGACCTCGGACCCGCCGCGGCGCCTCTCGCGCGGCTGCGGGCACGGCACGGCTCATATTTCGTCACGGGCAACCACGAGTACTACTCCGGCGCCGCGCAATGGGTCCGGGAAGTACGGGAACTGGGTCTGCACCCGCTCGAGAACGCCCGGACGGAAATGGCCGGATTCGATCTCGCGGGCGTCAATGACGTCGCGGGGGAGAGCGAGGGGCACGGGCCCGACTTCGGGAGGGCGCTGGGGGACCGGGACACCGCGCGGGCCGTGGTGCTGCTCGCCCACCAGCCGGTCCAGATCCACGACGCCGTCAAGCACGGTGTCGACCTCCAGCTCTCCGGGCACACCCACGGCGGCCAGCTCTGGCCGGGCAACTACATCGCGGAACTGGCCAATCCCACGGTCGCGGGCCTCGAACGGTACGGCGATACACAGCTGTACGTCTCCCGGGGCGCGGGCGCCTGGGGGCCGCCGACCCGGGTGGGCGCGCCGTCGGACATCACCGTCGTGGAACTGGCATCCCTGCAAGCCTGAGAACCGGCTGTGAAACAGGGGGGAAACGGTCTTTCCCAATACCCCGTCTGATTCTTCGGACACCTCTTCCCTCAGACGAAACACCTGTGGTTGGGTGATCCGCGTCACTGGGGAGTGGCACGGGGCGTGGCCTGGGGAGGGGCGCCGATGCGATCGGTTCGCATACGGATTCTCGCGGTGCTGGTGGTACTGGCGGCCGTGGGTGTGGGCGGCTGGCAGTTACTGCCGTCGAAGGACAACCACAACAGGACCATCACGGTCGGGACGACGGACGCCGTCACGTCACTCGACCCGGCGGGCGCGTACGACGCCGGCTCCTGGGCCCTGTTCAGCAACGTGTTCCAGTCGTTGCTGACGTTCGAGCCCGGTGGCGCCGCCCCCGTGCCGGACGCGGCGAAGAGCTGCGGGTTCCTGGGCACGGGACTGCGGACCTATGTCTGCACCCTGCGCGACGACCTGACGTTCCCGAGCGGGAGCAAGGTGACCGCCGAGGACGTGAAGTTCTCCTTCGACCGGGTCAAGGCCATCAACTCCGAGGTGGGGCCCGCGTCCCTGCTCTCCACCCTCGGCTCGGTGGACGCCCAGGGCCTCAAGGTCACCTTCCACCTGTCCTCGCCGGACGCCACCTTCCCCTTCAAGGTGGCCACCGGAGCCGGGTCGATCGTCGACCACACCCGCTACCCGAAGCACGCCCTGCGCAAGGACGCGGGCGCCGACGGCACCGGGGTGTACGTACTGAAGTCGTATACGAAGGACAAGCGGGCCGTCCTCGCGCCCAACAAGAACTACAAGGGCGCCGTCGAGGGGAGCGGCACGCCCACCGTGCTGCGCTACTACGGCACCCCCAAGGCACTGGAGAGCGCCTGGAAGGCGAAGCAGGTCGACGTCGCGACGCGTCAGCTGCCGCCCGCGACGCTCGCCACCCTCTCGCCGAGCGACCCGGACCAGCACGTCACCGAGTCCGACAGCGCCGAGACCCGCAACCTCGTCCTCAACGTCCGCGCGAACTCGCCGCTGCACAACCGCCTCGTACGGCAAGCCGTCGCCGTGCTGATCAACCGCGAGCAACTGGTCAGCCAGACCTACAAGGGGACGACCGATCCGCTGTACGGGCTGATCCCCGCGGGCATCACAGGGCACTCGACGTCGTTCTTCGACACCTACCCGAAGCCCGACGCGAAGAAGGCGAAGGCCCTGCTGACCGAGGCCGGGGTGTCGACGCCGGTGCGCTTCACCTACGGGTACGCCGAGGGGCGGGGCGCCGCCGGCGAGGAGGCCACCGAGCTGAAGCGGCAGCTGGAGGCGAGCGGCCTGTTCAAGGTGGACATCAAGGGCTACGAGTGGACCGACTTCCAGAAGCGGTACGCCGAGGGCCGGTTGGACGCCTGGGCGGTCGGCTGGGTCGCCGACTTCCCCGACCCGGACACCTTCAGCACCCCGCTCGTCGGCACCGGCAACAGCATGAAGAACGGGTACAGCGACAAGGACGTGGACCGGCTGATTCAGGACAGTCAGCAGTACGAGGACCGCAGCCGCACGTCCGACGACTTCCAGACACTGCAGGAAATCGTGGCCCGCGATGTTCCCCTGATCCCCCTGTGGCAGCGCAAGGAGTACGTACTCAGCAGTGAGGACGTCGGAGGCGGCCAGTATCTGTCGGACGGGACCGGTGTCTTCCGCCTCTGGCGGCTGGGCTGGATATGAGCCGGGCTGGATATGAGCCGGGCTGAATATGACACGTGACGTGATCTCGCGGGGTGGCCCCCCACCCCGGTGACATCGCGCTCTCGCCCAACGCGGCACCATGTGCGCACTATGTGCCCGAGGTGTGCGCACGGTGAGGAGCTGAGGTGTTGAGACGCAACGCGTTCCGGCTGCCCCGGCACCCGGCGTCCGTCGGACTCGCCCGGCGCCGGGTACGCGACCATCTGCGGGACTGGGGCCACAGCACCGACGACCCGGCCCTCGCGGACGTCGTCCTGATCGTCTCCGAGCTCGTGACCAACGCCGTACGCCACGGACCCCTTCACGAAGGTCACGAAGGGGAGTTCGAGGTCGCGGTGACCGCCCTCGCCGACGGCTCCTGCTTCGTCGAGGTCTCCGACGAGGGCTTCGCCGCACCACGGCCGCGGCCGGTCTCCGTGGGGGAGGAGACCGGCCGCGGCCTGCACCTCGTGGAGGGCGTCGCCGTGGCGTGGGGGGTGTGGAGCCGGGGCCGCCACGGCAAGACCGTGTGGGCGCTCGTGGCGTCCGCGCCCCCGTGAATCACGGCGCCGGGGTCGAGCCGTACGCCGTCAGGAAGCGGTCGCGGAAGTCGTTCATCTTCCAGACCGGGGTGTCCTGCTGCGGCTGCAGTCCGTCCGCCCAGTTCCAGTCGGCGATCTTGTCCAGGACCTTCGGGTCCTTGGCGACGATCGAGACCGGCACATCACGGCTGGCGTGGTTGCCGCTGACCCGGGCGATGGGCTGGTGGTCGCCGAGGAAGATCAGCACGGTGTTCTTGTTGCCGTACTTCACCAGGTAGTTGATGAGGCTCGACACCGAGTACTGGATGGACTTGCCGTACTCCTGCTTCGACTTGGTGGAGTCGGTGATGATGTCCCCGGGCTTCTTGCCGGCCTTCTCGATCGCGTTGTAGATCGAGCCGTCGCCGACCTGGTCCTGCGGGACCAGCTTGGGGATCGGCGCCCAGGGCTGGTGGCTGGAGGTCAGGATGATCGTCGACATGAGCGGCTTGTCGTGCTTCTTGCTGTGCACCAGGCGCTCGAACGCGGTCAGCGCGTACTGGTCGGGCATGGTCGACCAGCTGAACTTCGGGCCCTTGTAGCCGAGTTTGTGGGAGTCGTAGAGCTTGTCGATGCCGTAGAACTTCTGCTCGGGCCACGCCTTCTGGATGCCCGGCATGACGCCGACCGTGTCCCAGGCGCCCGTCTTCTTGAACGCGCCGGGGAGGGTCAGGCGATCGCCCGCGGTGACGGTGCGGTAGCGCTGCTGGTTGCTGATCCACAGGCCCGACAGGAAGGTGGAGTGGCCCAGCCAGCTGCTTCCGCCGTACGTCGCCGAGGTCAGCCAGCCGCTCTTGGCCGCGAACCCGGCCTGGGTCAGCTTCTCGTTCTCGGCGGTGAGCGTGGCGTCGACGCCCGGCGCCATGACCGGGTCCTCGATCGCGCTGCGGCCGTAGCTCTCGATGAAGGTGATCATCATGTCCTTGCCGCGCAGCCCGGTGAGCAGCTGGTCGGGCGGCGTGTTGGCGAAGTCGTCCTTCTTCGCGATCTTGGCGAACTCGGCTTCGTCCCGCAGCGTCCGCCGCACCTGCTCCGTCTTGAACTGGAGGGCCTGCATGGTGTGCTCCGAAGCGATGGGTATCCCCGCGGCGTACTGCACGCCCAGCGCCGCGCAGGTGACCCAGGCGATGGCCAGCACCAGCGTCGTGCGGGTCGCCGTCTCGGTGTTCCGGGCCGCCAGGTTGCCCAGTCGGATCACCGACATCGTCGTGAGGGCGAGTACGGCGATCACGAGCGTCACGGCCAGGGCCGCGATGCCGAGCGCGCCACCCTTGCCGAACGTGTCCTGGAGGTATCCCTGCGCATCACTGAAGAGCGACCAGTCGAGGACGACGTTGAAGCCTCGCCCGAGGTATTCGTTGAAACCGATGTCGAGGAAGTTCACGACGGTCAGGGCGCCCAGGCCGAGCCCGGCGAACACCGCCACGGCGATCCGCGGCCTGCGGGGCAGGACGATCAGCAGGGCGGCGCCGAAGATCGCCTCCACCGGGAGACGCACGAAAGCGGCCACCCGGAACTTGTCCGCCTGGGTCGGCATGAGCAGCGCGACGACCACTACAGCGAGGGCCACGGCGGTGGTGGTCCACCAGAGAACGCGGGCCGCGACCGGGTACCTCTCCCGCCACCCGCCCCAGACCCGCCACCACCGGCGTGGGCGGGGGGTGACCTCGCCCTCCGGAGCGTCGACGTCCGAGGCTTGCGCCCCGGGGCTTTCCGTCTCAGGAGTCTCGGCCCCAGGAGTCTCGGCCCCAGGGGTCTCCGTCTCAGGAGTCTCGGTCTCAGGAGTCTCGGTCTCGGATGTCGTCGTCCCGGACGTCTGGGCTTCGGGAGTCTCCGTCTCCGGAGCCATCGCTTCCGGGACTTGCGGGACTTCAGGGACTTCCGGGACCTCAGGGGCTTCCGCGGCTTCCGGCTCGGGGTCGGCCTCTGCTTCTGCCTCGACCTCGACCTCCGCCTCCGGAGCTTCCGCCTCTGCGGCGTTCGTCTCCTGTGCTTCCGCCTCCGGAGCGTCCGCCTCTGGAACGCCCCCCTCCGGGGTGTCGGCCTCCGGGGAGTCCAGGGGCGTGACCTCCTGCGAGGGCACGTCCTCCGGCGCCTCGTCCGTTTTCGACAGCTGTCGAGAGCTCGTGTTGAACGACAACCCGGCGGTCCTTCCGTGCGAAGCCCGGTGGTGGCGCGGCGGACCAGGCTGAGGTCGGGGCCGCCTTCTTCTGTTGGGTACGAGGTCGTACCGGCCGGTGTTCAATCATCCGGGTTTGCTTATGTTCAAGCGAGTCACCGAGCTTGTTCAAGCACCTCACTGTGCTTGTTAAAGCAGCTCACCGCGTCGGAAGCGTCACCGTGACCTCGAGCCCCGCTCCCGGCGCCGTCCGTACCGCCACGTCACCCCCGTGCGCGGCCACCACTCCCTGCACGATCGCCATCCCCAGCCCGCTGCCCGCACCACCGCCCGCCCGGAAGAACCGGTCGAATATGCGCGCCGCGTCCTCCTCCGCCAGCCCGGGCCCCTGGTCCGCGACACACAGCCGTACGGTCCCGTCCTTGCGTTCGAGGCCGAGCCGCACCGGCACGTCGGCGGGCGTGTGGGTGCGTACGTTGGCCACCAGGTTGCCCAGCACCTGCCGCAGCCCCGACTCGTCGGCGTGCACCAGCAGTGTCCCGTCGGCGCCCACGGTCACCGGACGCCCGGGCTGCTGGGCCCGCAGATCCTCGGCCGCGTCCCGTACCAGACGGCTCAGGTCGACGTTCTTGAAACGCAGCTCGGGGCTCTGGTCGAGGCGGGCCAGGATGAGCAGTTCGTCCACGAGGCGTCCCATGCGGTCGGCCTCGGCGTTCATCCGGTCCCAGGCCCGCCGGCGCTCACCCGGCTCGCGCAGCATCCCCTTCTCGTACAGCTGGAGGTAGCCGCGGATCGCCGACAGCGGGGTGCGCAGCTCGTGCGAGGCGTCCGCGACGAACCGGCGCAGCTGCGCCGCGCTGCGCTCGCGGGTCCGGTACGCCGATTCCACCTGGTGGAGCATGGAGTTGAGGGCGAGCCGCAGCTGTTCGACCTCCTGGGTCGGATGGTGGCTGGAGGGCACGCGCCGGGTGAGGTCGCCCTCGGCGATGGCGGACGAGGTCTCCACCATGTCCTCCAGTGGCCGCATCCGGCGCCTCACGCTGATCATGGTCAGCGCCGCGAGCAGCGACAACAGCAGGGTGCCGACGCCCAGATCGAGCTTGAGGGCCTTGGCGATGCCCTTGTGCAGGGCGTCGGTGGAGGCGGCGAGCAGCACGTACGTGCCGTCGGCGAGCCGGGCCCCGGTGACCCGGTAGGAGGCGCCGTGCACGGTGGTGTCGTGCAGGGCGGGGTCGTGCGCGAGGGCGCTCGGCTCGTCCACCGCGGCGGCCAGCGCGCGCTGGATGTCGGTGGGCTTGAAACCGCCGACGCTGAGGGGGGTCCCGTGGCCGTCCACCGCCGCGAAGATCGAGTCCGGCTTGTCGGACCGGTCCGCGCCGGGGACCATCCGCTCGCGTACGAAGGCGAGCGCGGTGAGCGAGTCGATCTGGTGGAGGGTGAGCCGCGAACCGGTCAGGGACTCCCGCGTCTTGGACAGTTCCGTGTCGACCTGGTCGAGCAGATAGTGCCGCATGCCCATCAGGCTGACGGCGGTCGCCACGATGATGCCCAGCGCCAGCAACGCCACGTTCGCGAGCGTCAGCTTGCCGCGCAAGGAATGGACCCCGTGGTGACGCCGGGGGCGCCGCACACTCACGTACGCGGGAATCCCCGCACAGAGGGCGAGCTCGGTCCGGGTCGCGGGTTCCGCGCGGAGGGAGGGCTCCGCATGCGGCGCGGCGACTCCCGGGTCCGGGGATGCCGGGGATGCCGGGGTCATGCGAGGCCGTATCCGACGCCCCGGCGGGTCTGGATCACCGGTGGGCCGAGGGGTTCGAGTTTGCGGCGCAGATAGCTGATGTACGTCTCGACGACGGTCGACTCGGCGGAGTGTTCGTACTGCCAGACGTGCCGCAGGAGTTGCTCCTTGGGCACGATCCGGCCGCCGTTGCGGACGAGGAAGCGCAGCAGGGCGTACTCGGTGGGGGTGAGCTCCACCGTGCGGTCCCCGCGGTGCACGGAGTACGTCGTCTCGTCCAGTTCGAGTTCGCCGTAGCGAAGGGGCGGGCGCTGGGGAAGGACGTCGTCGGGGCGTGTGCGGCGCAGTACGGCCGTGATCCGGGCGACGACCTCGTCGATGTTGAACGGCTTGGTGATGTAGTCGTCGCCGAAACCGAGCGCGCCGACGATCTCGGCGGGCGCGTCCCGCGCGGTGAGGAAGACGATCGCCAGGTCGGGCCGGCGCAGGCGCAGTTCACGGCCCAGCGCCCGCCCGTCGCCGTCCGGCAGCATCACGTCGAGCAGCGCCGCGTCGGGGCGGGTGCGTTCGGCGAGCGTGAGCGCCTGCCGGACGGTGCCCGCGGTCATCACCTCGAAGCGGTGGTAGCGCAGCGCGATGGCCAGGACGTCCGCGATGCTCGGCTCGTCCTCGACGACGAGAACGGTGGCCCCCTCGTGAGCGGTCATGCCCCCCAGTATCCGCACGCGGGTCGCGCCAGGGGGCGGCTCCCCCTTTGGAGTTCCTTGAGAGTCATGGGCGGTCTGTGTCGTCGCTCGAGCGTGCCGGTCGATGGTTGGTCCCAGGACCTGGGGGACCAACCGACAACCGAACGACCGGATGACCGGTCGACTAAGGAGCGTTGAGCGTGGCGACATTGGCACGGTGGTGCTATCGGCACCGGCTGGTGGTCCTGTTGCTGTGGGTGGGGGCACTGCTCGGGCTCGGGGCCGCGGCCTCGTCCGCGGGCACGGATTACGCGAACGTCTTCTCCCTTCCGAACACGGACTCCAAGCGCGCGTACGACCAGATGGAGAAGGCCTTCCCGGAGCGCGCGGGCGACACCGACACGGTGGTGTGGAAGGTCGACACGGGAACCGTCCGGGACCAGTCCGTACAGTCCCGGATCCAGCCCGCGCTGGACAGGATCGGCAAGATGGCGGGGGTCGGCGGCGTCACCAGCCCGTACGCGGGCGACCGGGGCGCGGCGCAGATCAGCGCCAACGGCAAGATCGCGTACGCCCAGATCACCTTCGCCGAGCAGGCGAACGCGGTGCCCAAGGAACTGGTGCAGGACGTGGTCGACACCGCACAGGGCGCCCGAGGCGGCGGTCTGCACGTCGAGCTGGGCGGCCAGGCGATCCAGCGCGTCCAGGAACCGCCCACCGGACTCGCCGAGATGATCGGCATCCTGGCCGCGGCGGTCGTCCTCTTCCTCGCCTTCGGGTCGCTCTTCGCGATGCTGCTCCCGATCGGCATCGCGATCTTCGGGGTGGGCACGGGCCTGTTCTCCACCCAGCTGCTCAGCCATGTGACGTCGGTGCCCGACCTGGCTCCGCTGCTCGCCACGCTGATCGGCCTCGGTGTCGGCATCGACTACGCGCTGTTCATCGTCACCCGGCACCGGCGCGGCATCCTGCGCGGCATGGACCCGGAGGAGTCGGCGGTCACCGCCCTCAACACCTCCGGCCGCGCGGTGCTGTTCGCGGGCGGCACGGTGTGCATCGCGCTCGCCGGGATGCTCGTGACCAACCTGCGCTTCCTGGACGGCGTGGTCATCGGCACCTCGCTCACCGTCGTGTTCAGCGTGCTCGCGGCGGTCACGCTGCTGCCCGCGCTGCTCGGCTTCCTCGGCTCCCGGGTGCTCAGCCGCCGCCAGCGGCGCAAGCTGGCCGCCGAAGGCCCCGAGCCGGAGCGGGCCAGCGGCTTCGCGGCGCGCTGGTCGGCGAGCGTCCAGAAGCGCCCGCGCTCGATCGCCGTGATGGCCGTCGTCGTCATGGCGATCCTCGCGATCCCGGTGCTGTCGCTGCGGCTCGGCGCGACCGACCAGGGCAACGACGACGCGTCGACGACGACCCGGAAGGCGTACGACCTTCTCGCGGAGGGCTTCGGACCCGGCTTCAACGGCCCGCTCCAGGTGGTCTCCACCAGCGGCGACACGAACAAGCTGGTGCAGGGCATCCGCGCGACCGACGGCGTCGCCCAGGTCGCGGCGCTGCCGCCCGCGCAGGGCGTCACGGTGATCCAGGTCGTACCGACCACGTCACCGCAGTCCGAGAAGACGGACCAGCTCATCGACACCCTGCGGGACAAGGTGATCCCGGACGCCGGGGCGCAGGCCCACGTCGGCGGTGTGACGGCGATCTCCAAGGACTTCTCGACCGTCACGGGTGACCGGCTGCCGCTCTTCGTCGCCACCATCATCGGGCTGGGCTTCCTGCTGCTGATGGTCGCCTTCCGCTCCCTGGTGGTGCCCCTGACCGCCGCCCTGATGAACCTGATCGCGGCCGCCGCGTCCTTCGGTGTCCTCGTCGCGATCTTCCAGTGGGGCTGGGGTCTGAGCCTGCTGGGCCTCGGAAAGGAGGGCCCGATCAACGCCTTCCTGCCCGTCATCATGCTCTCCCTCCTCTTCGGCCTCTCCATGGACTACCAGGTGTTCCTGGTGAGCCGGATGCACGAGGAGTGGGTGCACACGAAGGACAACGCGCGGGCGGTCCGGGTCGGCCTCGCGGAGACGAGCCGCGTCATCAACTCCGCCGCCCTGATCATGGTCTGCGTCTTCCTCGCCTTCGTCCTCAGCGGTGACTCGGGGGCGGCGATGGCGGGCGTGGGCCTCGCGGCGGCGGTCGCGCTCGACGCGTTCATTCTCCGTACGGCGCTGGTGCCGGCCGCGATGCATCTGCTCGGCAAGTCCAACTGGTGGCTGCCGGCCGGTCTGGAGAAGCGGCTGCCGCACCTGGCGGTGGAGCCCGCGGAGGAGGCGGAGTCGCTGCCGCGGGCTTCGGCGGGAGGACCGACGGTCGTGCACGGCTTCGTCCGCGACGCGGAGGGCGGGCCGGTCGACGGGGCGGTCCTCACCCTGCTCAGCAAGGGCGGTCGTCAGCTGGACCGGGTGACCTCACTGGCGGACGGCTCGTACATCGTCTCGGTACCGGCGCCCGGCGCGTATCTGCTGTCGGCGACGGCCTCGTCGTACGGCGCCCGCGCCCGGCACATCCTCGTGACCGACGAACCGCTGGTGCACGACCTGGAGTTGACGGAGGGAGAGGTGGACGCCGTCAATTAGCCTTCGGCTGCCCGGCTTTGAGGATTTCATCGACGTCGAGGGTGACCTTGGCGCCGATGGAATCGGGGAGGGTGACGATTTCGCCGGGGGCGTGCGGGCGGTGGTTCGCGTACCTGCCCCCGGCAGGGTCGGTGAGGACGTGCAGGCGCTGGTGCTTGCGGTCGACGATCACGTAGACAGGGACTTCGGCCTGGGCGTAGGCGGTGACCTTGGTCTTCAGGTCGTTCTTCCAGTTTCCGGAGGTGACCTCCAGGACGAGGCGGAAGCAGACCGGTTCGTAGGAGTTGTTCTCTACGAGGTGGTCCTCGACATCGGCGTCCACGATCGCGAGGTCAGGGATGGCGTAGTCCTCGGTGTCGGTGGGCAGCCAGAGCCCGATGCCTTGGAGTACCTCCGTCTCGCCGTCGTCCAGTCCTGCCGCGATGAACGGGCGCATGAGTTTGGTCAGAGCGCGAGCGTGGGGGACATCCGGGGCGGGGGACACGAGGAGATGGCCTCCGATGATCTCGACGCGGTAGCCCGGATGGCGTTCCATGATCTCGTCGGCAATGGCCGTGAGTGGCCGAGAGTTGAAAGGCTGCTCGGCGGATGCAGCGGACATCGCGTGCCTCCCATGGGCTGGTGTCGAGAGCATCATCGTAGGCCGCATCCCTCCGCCATGCCCCGTATCACGGGCGTCACCCGGTCGTGGAGCCCCGCCCCGGATCCGGCAGCAACTTCGTCATCCCCGGCAGGAAGTCCGTGAACAGCTCGTGCACCTCGTGGACGAGCGGGCGCAGGACGCGGAAGCGGGCCAGTGAGACGCCCCGGGTGGTGAGGCGGGCGCCGCGCTCGGCGAGCCGGTAGCTGCGTTCGCGCCCCTCCGTGCGGTCGAAGACCCAGTACAGGACGAGCCCCATCTGCGACAGCCACATCAGCTCGGGCAGGACGTCCCTTAGTTCCTCCGGAACCTTCGCCTTCGACCCGGCGAGCACCTCGCGGTGTATGGCGATGGCCTCCTCGCGCGGGCCCGCCGACTCGGTGGAGAAGGGGCTGAGCGGGCTCTCCGGGTCGGCGGCGTTCTTGAAGAACTGCGCCGCGAACTCGTGGTACGGCTCCGCCACGTCCAGCCACGCCTTCAGGACTCCCGCGATCCGCGCCTCCAGATCCTTCTCGCGCTCCAGGACCGGCCGGATCGCCGCCTGGTGCTCGGCGCCGATCCGGTCGTAGAAGCCCTGGATGAGGTGCTCCTTGCCGGCGAAGTAGTAGTACGCGTTGCCGACGGAGACCCCGGCCTCCTGGGCGATCGCCCGCATGGTCGTCTTGTCGTACCCCCGCTCCTGGAACAGCCGCAGCGCGGTCTCCAGGATCAGCGCGCGGGTCTGCTCGCTCTTGGCGGGACCCTTTTCCTGGGCCTTTCCGGGCGCGCTGGTGTCGTCCGGGCCGGGGCTGTCTGTCGGTGCTGGCACGGGAACAGAGCCTAACGAGTCGAACAGGAGCCGCTGTCACAGCCGGGAGGCTGGTACGTCCACCCGACGCCCGGCTCGTACACCCACCCGTCGCCCCGCCGGTACGCGCCCCCGCCCCACCCCTGCTGGGCGTGCGTGGAGCGCCACTTCGCGGCGGCGAGCATCGCGCCCTTGGCGAGCCGGGCCCCGGCCGGGGTGCTCAGCCGGTGGGCGAGCGGCCGGTGCTCGCGCAGCGCCCACAGGCAGACGACCCAGGCGGCGGCCCCGCGGTAGACCTGACCGCCGTCCCCGACGACGGTGATCTCGTCGAGGGTGGCGCGGTGGTCGAGGGCGGGGAAGAGCGCCCTGGCCTGCTCGGAACCGGCCGGCACGAGCCGCAGCGGCACCAGCTGGGGCTGCTTGCCCAGCCAGTCGCGCAGGAAGGTGCACAGCGAGCACGAGGCGTCGTAGAGGACGGTGAGCCCGAGGACCGGGACGCGTACGGCGTCCCGGTCACGGGTGGCCTCGAGGCCGGTCACGGTGCTCACGCCCCGGCCGCCGGCGCGACCCAGTCCGTCGGCGCGACGGGCGGCAGCTGCTCCCGCTCCATGACGCCCCGCCGCCGGATCTTGTTGAGCACGTACACGTTGCCGAGGTGCATGACCCCGAGGACGAGCAGGACGACGCCGAGCTTGGTCGACAGGGCTTCGAAGATCCCGCGGGTGTCGGTGATCTCGCCGTCGTCGCCGTTCAGATAGAGCGCGACGAAGCCCAGGTTGACGAGGTAGAAGCCCACCACCAGGAGGTGGTTGACGGCGTCGGCGAGCTTCTCGTTGCCGTGCAGTACATCGGCGAGGAAGATCCGCCCGTTGTGGCTGAGCGTGCGTGCCACCCAGACCGTCAGCGCGATGCTGACCAGCAGATAGATGACGTACGCGACGACCGTGAGGTCCATGTCCCCACCCCTTCTTGAACGCGTTCAAAACGCTGTCGAGAAGGAATGTAGACCTGCTTTTGAACATGTTCAAGTCAGGGGGAGCGTGGTGCGAAGGAGTGAGGGGGGTCACGCCTGATGGCGGCCCAGCTCGGGCCGCTTGCCGTAGTCCGTGAAGCCGATGACGTTGCCCCAGGGGTCGGCGATCTCGACGGTCCAGCCGGTGGCGACCGGGAAGGCGGGGGCGAGCGGCCGGATGCCCGCCGAGGCCAGCGCGTCGGCCGCGGCCCGCGCGTCACTGACCTCCAGCCATACGCGCGCCGAGGCCCACAGCGGCGGCCGGAGGCCGAGCTCCTCCTCCAGTCGCAGCAGCAGCCCCGGCGTCTCCTTGCCCACCTTCAGCAGCGCGATCCCGGCCTCGTCGAGCCGGAACGCCACCGGGATGCCGGCCCGCCCGTAGAACTCCACCGCGGCGCCGAGGTTCCCGACGGGCAGCAGTACGTTGTCGAAGCCGAGCAGCTCGTACGACACATCATCTGACATGCCATCAGATTAGGTACGGGCCACCCCGGGAGCCCGGTGCCCGACCGTGCGGGTCCCCCAGGTGGTGCAAGGCCGAGCGCGCCGCGTGGTAGCCGCACATCCCGTGCACGCCGGGACCGGGCGGGGTCGCCGCCGAGCACAGGAAGACGCCGGGGATGCCGGTGTCGTAGGGATCGAGGGCCGCGCGGGGGCGCAGGAGCAGCTGGCGCGGGGTGTTGGCGCCGGTGAGGATGTCACCGCCCACGTAGTTGGCGTTGTACGCCTCCAGCCGGGACGCGGACATCGACGCACGGGCGACCACGCGTTCCCGCAGGCCTGGTGCGAAGCGCTCGATCCGGTCGAGTACGGCTTCGGTGGCGTCGCCGTCGTACCCGTGCGGGACGTGCGCGTACGCCCAGACGGGGTGCACGTCTCCCGCCGAGCGGACCGGGTCGGCGAGGTACTGCTGGGACACCAGGACGAAGGGACGCTCCGGCATCCGCCCGCGTGTCACGGCCCGTTCGGCGTCCACGACCTCTTCCAGCGTGCCGCCCAGGTGGACGGTCCCGGCCCGGCGGCAGGACTCGTCGCGCCAGGGCACACCGCCCTCGACGGCCAGGTCGACCTTGAAGGCGGCGGGCCCGTGCCGCCAGCGGGCGTACGCGCGGCGGGTGCGGGCGGGCAGCCGGTCGCCGCACAGCGCCACGGCGGCACGCGGCGCGACATCCAGCAACGTGACGCGCGCGGGCGGCAGTTCGGCCAGCGAACGCACCCGGACGCCGGTCTCCACGGTGCCGCCGAGTTCGGCCAGGCACGCCGCCAGGGCACGGGTGACGGCCCCTGAGCCACCGTGTGCCACGGGCCAGCCGTGCCGGTGCGCCGCCGCGGTCAGCATGAGGCCGATGGCGGCGCTGCCCGGCGCGGTCAGGGGCGCCATCGCGTGCGCGGCGACGCCGGCGAACAGGGCGCGGGCGCCCGGCGTGCGCCAGCGCCGCGCGACGGCGGTGGCGCCGAGCGCCGCGTGCAGTGCGAACCGGGCCAGGGGGAGGGGATGCCGGGGCAGCCGCTGCGGCGGGCGCAGCAACTCCGCCGCGAGGGAGTCGTACTGGTCCGTCAGCGGCCCGAACAGCCGCTCCCACGCGGCTCCGTCCGGGCCGAGGGAGCGTGCCGTGGCCTCCAGGGACCGGCGCAGGACGGCCGCGGGGCCGTCATCGAGCGGATGGGCGAGATCGATCTCGGGCCGTCGCCACTCCAGGCCGTGCCGCTCCAGATCGAGGGACCGCAGGAAGGGCGAGGCGAGCGCCATCGGGTGGACGGCCGCGCAGTGGTCGTGGAGCAGCCCGGGCAGGGTCAGTTCGCTGGTCCGGGTGCCGCCGCCGAGCGTGTCGGCCGCCTCCAGGACGGTCACGGCGAGCCCGCGCCGGGCCAGGACCACGGCGGCGGCCAGACCGTTGGGCCCCGACCCCACCACGATGGCGTCCGGTGTCACCGCGGGATGCCGCCGGTACGGCGCATCCACCGCAGATAGGCGGGGGAGGGGGAACCGAGTCCGGTGGCGTCGTCGTAGCCGGGGACGGCGTGCAGGCCGTAGTCGCGGCCCAGGGCGTAGAGGACGTAGCGCTGCTGGTCGTCGGACGGGGCCTGGGCCGTCGGCGAGGGGCCGTAGTCGCGGACGGCGGTGAGCGGGCCGGTACCCGCGGCGGCGGGGTGGTCGGTGACGTCGCGGAAGACCGGACTGCCGCCGAGCGCGTACAGCAGCGGGTTGGCGAAGCCCAGCGGATGGCCGGTCTCCTGCTGGGCGTCGGCCTGGAGCGCGGCGAAGGCGGGGGTGGCGGCGGAGGTGCCGCCGAAGCCCACGAGCTGGAAGGTGCCGCCGTCGGTGAGTCCCACCAGGACGGGCAGCGCGCCGTCGCCCTCCATGGCCACGTCGGGGGTGGTGCGCCGCGCCGGGGTGCCGTGGCCGCCGGCGGGTGTGTGCCCGCGCTGGTACCAGGGCTGCGGGAAGTCGCTGGGGCCGCCTCCGCCGCCGAACGCGAACACTCCGGGGAGGGGGCCCCAGGCCTTGCCGGATGTCCGGGAGGATGTCCGGGAGGCCGATGTCCGGGAGGCGGATGACCGGGCGGCGGATGACCGGGCGGCGGAAGTGCTGTCGGTGAGGACCGACAGCTCGTCGCCCATGCTGGTCTCCCAGGCGTAGTTCCCGTGCCGGTCGAGGGCCAGGGTGGTGCCTCCGACGGAGGTGACCCAGGGGGAGCCGCTGGGGAAGTCCGCCTGGGCGGCGGTGGTCTTCGGGTCGCAGTTGACGCCGGTCTCGGCGGCGCCGGGCGAGGAGTCTCCGCAGTCCCCGGCGGCGAAGTACACCCCGATGCCCTCCGCGGCGGCCTGCTCGAACAGCAGGTTCCAGGCGTTCACGAGGTCCGGGGTCAGATGTCCGGGGTCGGAGTGGATGATCTCGGCCCAGGAGTTGGAGATGGAGTCGGCCAGGCGGTGGTCGATGACGGTGGCCTCGGCGTCCATGAGGTCGGCGTCGAGGCAGGAGTCGGCGCCCATGTAGAGGACGTGCGCGTCGGGGGCAAGACCGTGGGCCATGTCGACGTCCAGGGCCTCCTCGCCGGCCCAGGACGCGGGAGGCGCGCACGCGGAGCCCACGTTCCAGTCCTTCGGGGTGACCCGCTGGCGGTACTGGCCCGGACGGAAGGGGCGGTCACCGGTGGCGCGGGCGTACCGGTCGGCGTCGGCGGGCATGGTGGGGGAGCCGTAGGCGTCGACGATGGCGATGGTGGTGCCCTTGCCGGTCGCGTGGGCACCGCCCGCTCCGTACGCGTGACGCAGCTGCGCGGGGACGTACGGGCAGGGCGCGTAGGCGGGTGTCGCGCCGTAGGCGGTCGGCAGACCGGTGGCCGGGGTCCCGCCGAAGGAGGGGGAGCAGACGGCGCCGGTGTCGTCGGCGTCTGCGACGGAGGTGCCGGAGGGCCGCGGGTGCGGTGGGCGCGGCGGGTGCAGCGGGGTGGTGGTGCGGTGGGACTGCGGGTGGGCGGCGGCGGGCGCGGACAGCCCGGAGACGGCCACCACCTCGGTGCCGAGGGAGCTCGGGACGCTGAGGTCGCCGGACGGCGCGCTGACCGTCCCCCGGGCCGTGCGGTAGTGGTGGATGGGGCTTCCGAGCGCCTGCCGTACGGCTCTTTCGGGGCCGGAGACGTCCATGTAGTGCGCGGTGTCCCGGGTGACGGTGAGGCCGGCCCGGGTCAGCCAGTCGGCCACGGCCCGGTGTTCGGCCGGTCCGAGGGCGAAGCGCCGCTGGTAGGCGGCGGGGGTGAGGAAGTGCCGGTAGTGCGGGCTGTGCGGGTCGGTCACCTGCCGGAGGAACGCGGCCAGGCCGCCCGGGTCGCGGGAGCCGAGGTAGAGGCGGGCGGTGAGGCGCTGGTCGGCCGGCACCGCGCCCGCGTCCGCGCCGGCGGTGGCGTATCCGGGGCGCGAGCCGGACAGGGTGTGCCGGTGCGGGGAGGGGGCCGCGGCGTGCGCGGCGGGCGAGGCCAGCACCGTGCCCAGGAGTGCGGTGCAGACGGCGGCGCCGAGCGCGCCGGGGCGTATGCGCGGGTGTGCGGACATGGAGAGCCCTTCTGGGGAGCCGAGGTGGCGTCCGGGCCGGACGTACGGAGGTCGCGGGCGGACGTGAGGAGGGGAGGTGCGAGGGCGGTGCGGGGTGGTCCCCGGTGTGAGGGGCTTTCAGGGGCCCTTCAGGTACGCAGCGTGCGTCCCCTGTGCAGCGTTCCGGTGATGCCGGTGAACCGGAGGTCGAGGCCGAGTCCGTCGCGCTCGGCGTGCAGGTGCAGATGGGGCTCGGTGGTGTTGCCCGAGTTGCCGACCTCGCCGAGGAGTTGGCCCGCGCGTACCCGGTCGCCGGTGGCCACGGTCACGGTGCCCGGCCGCAGATGCGCGAGCTTGACCAGCTCACTGCCGGTGTCGATGAACACGTGGTTGCCGTAGGGGGGTTCGTAGCGGATGGTGCCGGGGACCTGGTCCGCGTAGTCGTCGGCGGCGGAGACCACGTCCCCGTCGCACGGGGCGTACAGCTTCGCGCCGTAGATCAGGTAGGCGTCCGGCGCCGCGCCGGAGCGCAGCCGGGCGCCGCGCGCGCCGACGCCGATGACGTCGATCGCCCCGCGCTGTTCGGGGTGGGGCGCGTGGTGGTTCAGGCCGGGGCCGCCGCCCTGGGCGATGAGCCAGGTGCCGTCGCGCAGCGGGAAGCGCAGGGGCGCCGACAGCTCCGCCCCCCAGCGGTGGCGTCGCGCCCACACCAGGTACCCGGCGACACCGCTCAGCAGGACAAGACCGGTCACGAGCTCCGCGCCTGGGTGACCGGCGGGCAGCGAGGGCAGCCGCCAGGCGGAGGCGAGTGCCACGGGGCCGCCCGCTTCCATGGCCCGGCGCAGCCACCAGGGCAGCCGGGCGGGCGTGAGACGCCCCTCCATGAGGAGATACGCGGCGGCCACGATCAGGACGTCGCCGCACCAGCCGGTCACCGACGAGGCGGTCCAGCAGGCCGCGACGCGCACGGCCAGCAGCACGCACCACAGGGCCCAGCCCACGGCGATGCGTGCCCCGGCCGGGACGCGCAGCCGGGGCGGCCGATAGGGGCCGGGGGCGAGACGGAGGTTGGTGAGCCGCCCGCCGGCGTCCGCGGCGGCGAAGGCCAGGGTCCGTCCCGCCGTCCCCTGGACCACCAGCCCGTCCGGGCCGTCCGTGACCGAGCGCACGTCTCCCACGTGGGCGAGTGTCGCCCCGACCACTTCGTGCAGCCGCCGGTCGCCCACGGCGTCGACGACGCGCGGCGCCAGCTCGCTCCACTGCCCGGGGTCGGCCAGGAGGAAGCGCTCCAGGGCGCGGGCGGCCTCGGTGCTGTCGTGCTCAGGCATCGGCCGCCCCGTCCCGAGGCGCGAGGGCGGCGAACGCGGAGACCGCGGCGGGTCCGGCGCCGACGGTCCCGGCGGGCCGGAGCCGCTGGGCGAGGCGCGAAGTGACGCCGACCGCCCGCTTTTTGAGGGACCGGTAGTCCTCGTCCCGCAGGCAGGTGCAGTCCGCGCCGATCATCAGCAGCCCGAAGCACACCAGTCCCATGCAGGCCATGATGCCCAGGTGCATGCCCTCCAGCGCCAGGGTGTTGGCCTTCCGCACCCAGGCGCGGGCGGACAGGATCGCGAACGGGAGTGCCAGTTCCGCGAAGATGGTGAAGTAGCTGACCGCGGTGCCGACATAGGCGTTGCCCATCGCGTGCGCGTACGTCGACGACATCTGGAAACCGGTGATGCGGCTGATGTAGTACATGGCGACGCCGTCCTGCCACATCTTCCCGGTGATCTTCCAGTAGCCCGCGGCGAAGTACAGCACCGCGGTCTGGAAGACGATCAGATACGCCGCCAGGTTGTGTACGACCGTGCCGGCCGACGGGGCGCTACGGGCCCGCAGTCCGGCACGCCTGGCCTTGGCCCCCGGCGCGAAGTAGGCGTTGGAGACGGTGAAGACCATGAAGATGACGAGGATCTGGGCGAGGTTGTCCCCGCCCTCCAGCACGTCCTGGTTGCGGTTGTGCAGCGACCACATCAGCACGGCCTGGGCCACGGTCAGCACTCTGCCGCCGCACACCATGAAGGCGGCGGAGACCAGGATCGTGGCGTGGAAGACGATCTCGAACCACACCGTGGAGTGGCTGAACAGATAGAGGGAGAAGGCGCCGTGGGTCAGCGCCGCCTTCGCGGTGTGGATCGAGTTGTAGGAGTCGGGGCCCCACAGGAACCGCCGGTTTCCGTAGTCGGCGAGGCAGTACATGACCGTCGCCAGCCCGATCACGATCCGCAGCAGCGCGATCCCGATCAGCCGGTGCTCACGGCTCGCCATCCGTAGCAGCCCGGCATCGATCCACGCCAGGCCGTACTTGGCCCATCCGCGCATCAGCGGGCCACCCCCGGAACGTAGTCCATCCACGACGTCTCCAGAATTCCCTTGCTCTTCTCTTCGGGTTTCGGAGTCACATAGCGCTCCGAGAAAGGAATGATGGGCCTGGTCTTGAAAGCGGCTTTGACGGACACGATCTCCGCCCCCGGGTACATCGTGGCGGCCCGGGCGGAAAGGAAGCGCTGTATTTCCTGGAACTCCGGTACGTACTGCTTGTCCAGATCGGCCTGAGCCGCCTTGCGTTGCGCCGCGGGAAGCTTTTTGAAATCCGTCACCATACGTGCGTACCGATTGGCGGCGGCGTCGAATGCGAGCGGGATACCCGGGAGCTTCGTCGGATTCAGCGGGAATGCGTGCGGGGCGCGGTCGATGGCCTGCTCGATTTCCACCGGGCTGGTCTGCACGACCTGGTCGGAACCGGCGGTCCGCATGCGCACCGTCAGGTAGATGAGGTCGTCGTTGCTGCCCGGGGTGGGGCCGAAGAGCTGCCAGTCCTGCCAGAAATACGGCTGCATGACATGCGCGACCGCTCCCTGGATACGGGACTTGGCCGGAGAATCGGGCGCGTTGTAGACCAGGCAGGCGGCCGTGTACAGGGCCACGGGCAGCAGGGCCAGGAAGGTGCAGATCCGCAGCCGCGCCGTGACCGCGTGCGTGTGCGTGCGAGGGCCGTTGCCGGCGTCCGCGCGAGGGCCGTCGGCGGCGCCCACGCGGGCCGGGTCGTCGTCGGCGCCCACGCGGGCCGGGTCGTCGTCGGCGCCCACGCCGGCCGGGTCGTCGTCGGCGTCCGCGCGAGCCGGGTCGTCGTCGGCGTCCGCGGGGACTCGCCCGAAGACTCTCATCGTGCGACATCTCCCTTTCGCTGAGGTGAAGGGGTGCGCCCGGCGGCCGGGAGGACCGCCGGGCGCGTGTGCGAGTGGTGCGTCACCGGATGCCGGGGCCGGTCAGGGACACGGCCCCGGCGCGGTCAGTTGGCGTCGTACTGGACGTCCCCGGGGATGACCCCATGCAGGCCGTTCGCGCTGACGGCGGGGCCACCGCTGGACGACGAGGAGGACTCGCTGGAGGACGAGGACCGGAGCTTCGTCGAGACCTTGACCGCCGCCTCGGTGACCTTGACCGCGGTGGCGGCGACCACGCTCTGGGCGACGGCGTGCCAGAACTGCGGCTGGACTCCGTCATTGACGACGGTGGCGGTGGCGACCGAGTGGTGGGCGGCGGTCCGCTGCTGCGGCAACGACGTTGCCGAGGCGTTGGCGGCGCCGAGCCCCGCGGCCCCCGTTGCGGCGACCGCGGTGATGACGGTCGCCGCTATGACACGCTTGGCGTTCACGATGCTGAGCCTTCCTGTATGGAATTTGATGGTCTTCCGGGAATTTCCGGCATGGCGAAGCCGCACCGGAAACGTGAGGGATCCCTGGAATCGATTCGCTAGCGAGATGGTGCGCATGACGCGGCAGATCTCTGGCTGCCGCAGGAAGCAGTGAGGCCTCATCCGGGAGAGTGGTCAGCTCGGCCGGAGAGAAGAAGTTGCACCTGTCCCCCGTCGGAGCGCGCCGCCGAGCATCCGGGAATCTGCAGAATTCCCTACCGCGTACGCCGGCCGTCCCGATCGAAGGCCCCCGGTGGTCAGTCGGGGCGCCTTTCCCATGAGAAACCTATCAAGAGGCCAATCGCCCCTCAATGGCGAATTCGACTACGGAGAGCAAGGTCCTTCCGTACCCTCAGGGGAACCTCATATCGATGAGGTTCTCTTTACTCTGGGGCGCCTTCACCCGCCCAGGCGGGGGCGATACACAACGGAATCATTGCTTCCCATGACAAGCTTTTACCGGCGGCCCGGCCCCCGGCGCGTTCTCGACGCTTCGGGAAAGGCCGAAAAACACGGTCCGTCAACGACGGTGGGCCCCGCTCCCACAAGGGGAACGGGGCCCACGGCGCCGTACGACCGGAAGGCCGACCGGAAGATCAGAAGCGACGCGTGATCAGCGCGCGCTTCACTTCCTGGATCGCCTTCGTGACCTCGATACCGCGCGGGCAGGCGTCCGTGCAGTTGAACGTGGTGCGGCAACGCCACACGCCGTCCTTGTCGTTGAGGATCTCCAGGCGCTGCTCGCCCGCCTCGTCACGGCTGTCGAAGATGAAGCGGTGCGCGTTGACGATGGCGGCCGGACCGAAGTACTGACCGTCGTTCCAGAAGACCGGGCAGGACGACGTGCACGCCGCGCACAGGATGCACTTGGTGGTGTCGTCGAAGCGCTCGCGGTCCTCGGCGGACTGCAGACGCTCGCGCGTCGGCTCGTTGGTGTCCTTCGTGATCAGGAAGGGCATCACATCGCGGTACGCCTGGAAGAACGGCTCCATGTCGACCACGAGGTCCTTGAGGACCGTCAGACCCTTGATGGGCTCGACCGTGATCGGCTTGGCGGGGTTGATGTCCTTGATCAGCGTCTTGCAGGCGAGGCGGTTCTTGCCGTTGATCCGCATGGCGTCCGAGCCGCAGATGCCGTGCGCGCAGGAGCGACGGAAGGTGAGGGTTCCGTCCAGGTCCCACTTGATCTTGTGGAGGGCGTCGAGGACGCGCTCCTTCGGGTCGATCTCCAGCTGGAAGTCTTCCCAGACCGCCTCCGCCGCGACCTCGGGGTTGTAGCGGCGGATGCGGAAGGTGGCGGTGATGTACGGCGAGTCGGCGAAGCCCGCCTCGGGCTGGCCGGCGCTGTCCGCCTTGTCGAGGGTCGGGGTAGCCATCAGTACTTACGCTCCATCGGCTGGTAGCGGGTCTGGACGACCGGCTTGTAGTCGAGACGGATGGACTCGGTGCCGTCGTCGCCGACCTCGCGGTACGCCATGGTGTGGCGCATGAAGTTGACGTCGTCTCGGTTCGGGTAGTCCTCGCGGTAGTGACCGCCGCGGGACTCCTTGCGGGCGAGCGCGGAGACGGCCATGACCTCGGCCAGGTCGAGCAGGTTGCCCAGCTCGATGGCCTCGAGGAGGTCCGTGTTGAACCGCTTGCCCTTGTCCTGGATCGAGACGTTCCGGTAGCGCTCGCGCAGCTCGGCGATCTTCTCGACCGCCGTCTTGATCGTCTGCTCGGTGCGGAACACCATCACGTTGGCGTCCATGCACTCCTGCAGCTCCAGGCGCAGCGCGGCGACCCGCTCCGTGCCCGTGGAGTTACGCAGGTGCTCGACCTGCGAGACGACCTGCGAGGCCGGGTCCTCGGGCAGCTCGACGTAGTCGGCCTTCGCGGAGTACTCGGCGGCGGCGATGCCCGCGCGGCGCCCGAACACGTTGATGTCCAGGAGCGAGTTGGTGCCGAGGCGGTTGGCGCCGTGCACGGACACACAGGCGACCTCACCGGCGGCGTACAGGCCCGGCACGACGGTCGTGTTGTCGCGGAGCACCTCACCCTGGACGTTCGTCGGGATGCCGCCCATGGCGTAGTGCGCCGTGGGCTGGATCGGGATCGGGTCCGTGTAGGGCTCGATGCCGAGGTAGGTGCGCGCGAACTCCGTGATGTCCGGGAGCTTGGCGTCCAGCTGCTCCGGCGGGAGGTGCGTGAGGTCGAGGTAGACGTGGTCGCCCTCGGGACCGCAGCCGCGGCCCTCACGGATCTCCGTGTAGATGGAGCGTGAGACGACGTCACGGGACGCGAGGTCCTTCATGACCGGCGCGTACTTCTCCATGAAGCGCTCGCCGTCCTTGTTGCGGAGGATGCCGCCCTCACCGCGGGCGCCCTCCGTCAGCAGGATGCCCATGCGCCAGATGCCGGTCGGGTGGAACTGGAAGAACTCCATGTCCTCCAGCGGCAGCCCGCGACGGTAGACGGCCGCCTGGCCGTCACCCGTCAGGGTGTGCGCGTTGGAGGTCACCTTGAAGAACTTGCCGGTGCCGCCGGACGCGTAGATCACGGCCTTCGCCTGGAAGACGTGGATCTCGCCGGTCGCCAGTTCGTAGGCGATCACACCGGCCGAGCGCTTGACGCCGTCGACCTCGGTGATCAGCTGGTCCAGGACGTAGAACTCGTTGAAGAACTCCACGCCCTCCTTGACGCAGTTCTGGTACAGCGTCTGGAGGATCATGTGGCCGGTGCGGTCCGCGGCGTAGCAGGACCGGCGGACCGGGGCCTCGCCGTGGTTGCGGGAGTGACCGCCGAAGCGGCGCTGGTCGATCCGGCCCTCGGGCGTCCGGTTGAAGGGAAGGCCCATCTTCTCCAGGTCGAGGACCGAGTCGATGGCCTCCTTCGCCAGGATCTCGGCGGCGTCCTGGTCGACCAGGTAGTCACCGCCCTTGACCGTGTCGAAGGTGTGCCACTCCCAGTTGTCCTCCTCCACGTTGGCGAGCGCGGCGGCCATGCCGCCCTGCGCCGCGCCCGTGTGGGAGCGGGTGGGGTAGAGCTTCGTCAGCACGGCGGTGCGGCTGCGCTTCGTCGCCTCGATGGCGGCGCGCATGCCGGCGCCGCCGGCGCCCACGATGACGGTGTCGTACTTGTGGATCTGCATGAGTCGGTTACCTCAGCCCCGTGCCTAGCGGATGTTCGGGTCGAAGGTGAAGATCACCAGCGTGCCCAGCAGGATGGTGAACACCGTGGCGGTGTAGAGCAGGCCCTTGAGCCACAGCCGGGTGTTCGCGCGCTCCGCGTAGTCGTTGATGACCGTGCGCAGGCCGTTGGCGCCGTGCAGCATCGCGAGCCACAGCATCGCGAGGTCCCAGACCTGCCACCACGGGGAGGCCCAGCGGCCCGCGACGAACGCGAAGCCGATCTTGGAGACACCGCCGTCGAGGACGAGCTGGATGAGCAGGTGGCCGAGGACCAGGACGACCAGCACGATGCCGGACAGGCGCATGAACAGCCAGCCGTACATCTCGAAGTTGCCACGGGTGGACTTCGGGGTCTTCTTGGTGCGCTTGCGCGGGGCCTCGATGAACGGCGCCGGGTTGTCGACGCTGTACGAGGAGTACGCGCCCTCGACCGGCCCGATACCGGAACCGGCGGCCTCAGTAGTGACTGTGTTGTTCGACATGGGCGGCGTCAGCTCCCGAAGACTTCGCGGAATGCGTGACCGAGGACCGGGTACAGGGCCCCGATCATCAGCACGACCCAGATACCGACGACGGACCAGAGCATCTGCTTCTGGTAGCGCGGGCCCTTCGACCAGAAGTCGACGGCGATGATGCGCAGGCCGTTGAGCGCGTGGAAGAGGATGGCGGCGACGAGGCCGTACTCCAGCAGCGCGACGATCGGATTCTTGTACGTGGACACGACCCTGTCGTAGTCCTCGGGGGAGACACGGACGAGAGCGGTGTCCAGCACGTGTACGAACAGGAAGAAGAAGATGAGGACGCCGGTGACTCGATGAGCCACCCAGGACCACATTCCTTCCCGGCCGCGGTACAGCGTTCCAGCCGGCACGGAAGAACCCTCCGGGAGCGGGGATTGGGGCCTGCCGGCTTCTGTGTCGGTCGGCCCGGCCGGGTACGGTCCACCGGCCCTGGCCATCGTAGCGACGACTTGTCGGAACGTTTACAGCGGCCCTATCTATGTGATCAAACTGGCAATCAATCAGGCACGTTCGGGCTATTCCGGACGGCCCAGGGCCCCTCGTCCCCGAGGAGGCGCGTCAGGCGGCCCCTGGCCAGACGGCGCAGCTCCTCCGCCGTGACCAGCCGCTCCTCTTCGGGATCGTTTGTCAATCGTGATCGGATTCCGACGAGCACCTGATCCAGTGATTCCTCCGGGGAGAAGTCGTCCAGACAGATGACGAACACATGCCCGAAGCGGCTTTCGTAGGCCGCGTGGGCCGCGCTCAGGGCCGTGTGGGCGGCGGAGTAGGCGCCGTCCGGGAGCAGCGTGAGGGACTCGCCCGCGAGGGCCTCGGCCAGGTCGGCCGGGGTGAGGTCGTAGGCCGCCTCGTCGGCCGCGGCGAGAAAGGCGTCCAGGTCCGGGTAGGGCCGGTGGTCGGCCAGTCGGTGGGCCCAGCGCAGGCTGTGGCAGCAGGTCAGGAGCGCGCGCACGACGGAGTCGGCGGGCGCCGAGTTGAACGGCTCCAGGCGCGCCGGGGACGACGGCACGCTCTTCTGCTCGGGTAGGGCGACCTGGCCGGGGAGGCGTGGAAGACGGTGCGAAGGCAGCGTGGGTCCTCGGCGGTGGGATGTCGACGGGATGCCGTGACGTCCTGTGAACGTCACGTGTGGTGCGGCAGGGGAAGAAGTGAGAGTTGTGCTGCCACGTTATCGACGATTGACGGGAGGTGTCCGATGGATGCCCGAATTTCACCCGGACGGGAGAGTTTCGGAACCTGCGGTGGACGGGTGACGTGGAGAGGGGGACCGTGGAACGTCCGGGGGTGTACGACGTGAGGTGTACGAGGCGTTCGATGCGTACGACAGGGCGTGGGCCTCGGTTACCGAAGCGAAGGGCGTGGTGCGGTGAGCACGGGCAGGCGACGACGGGCGCCGGTGCAGGACGGGAAGCGGCCGGTACTGATAGCGGTCGGCGTGGCGGCGGTGACGGGTGCCGTGGTGGCGACCGTCGCGCTGTGGCCGTCCGGTGACGCCGGCGCGCCGACCGGGGCGAGCGTCGATCCTGGCCGGACGGCGGCCGGGTCCGCGAACCGGACCGGGGCCCCGCCGTCTCCCACGCCGACCCGGACCTACCCCCTCTCCCAGACCCCGCGCACCATCCCCGCCGTACGCGAGCACACTCCGGCGCGCGGTCCCGGCTGGCGTCCCGCGGCGGGCGCCCGCGTGGTCGTCGACGACGCCGGCCTCGCCGACGAGGGAAAGCTGCTCGCCGACGAGCTGAAAATGTCGTACGCCGGACAGACGGCGGCCAAGGACGGCGACGTCGAACTCGGCCTGAACACCGGTGGCGCCGACCCGGAGTCGTACACCCTGACCGTCAAGAACCGCCGGGTCACCATCTCCGCGCCCGGCGAGGCGGGCGTCTTCTACGGCACCCGCACCCTCAAGCAGGAGGTGCACGACGGCGGTACGGCGCCCGAGGGCGTCGTGCGCGACCAGCCCGCCAAGCCGCGCCGCGGGTTCATGCTCGACATCGCGCGCAAGCCCTACTCCGCGGCCTGGATAGAGGACCGGATCCGGGAACTGGGCGATCTGAAGTACAACGAGCTGGGTCTGCACTTCTCCGACGACCAGGGCTTCCGCATCCAGTCGGACACCCACCCGGAGATCGTGTCGAAGGACCACCTCAGCAAGACGGACGTCCACGACATCGTCGCCCTCGCGGAGAGCCGTCACATCCATGTCGTCCCCGAGATCGACTCGCCGGGTCACCTCGGCGCGGTGATCGCCGCCCACCCCGACCTCCAACTGCGCAGCGTCTCGGGAACCGCCCCGCGCGGCACCGTCGACATCTCCAAGCCCGCCGCGGCCTCCATCGTCGACGACCTGCTGAACGAGTACACCGGACTCTTCCCCGGCCCGTACTGGCACCTCGGCGGCGACGAGTACCAGGCCCTGACCGTGGCCAGCCCGTCGACCTCCTACCCTCAACTGGCCGCCGCCGCCAAGCAGGCCTACGGCCCCGGCGCCACCGTCGCGGACCTCACCACCGGCTGGCTCAACGCCCGCGCCCAGGTGGTGCGCGGCCACGACCGGACCGCACGGGCCTGGAACGACGGGTTCTTCCGCGGCGGCACGGTCCAGGCGGACAAGGACCTGGAGGTCGCGTACTGGACGGGCAAGGAACTCGGCGCGCGCCCGCCCGTCGAGTACCTGAGCGCGGGCCGGGAGCTCATCAACTACAACGACGAGTACCTCTACTACGTCCTCGGTGAGCCGCAGACCTTCGTCTACCCGACCGGGCAGCGCATCTACGAGCAGTGGACCCCGCTCGTCGTCCGCGGCACCACGCCGGTCCCCGCGAAGTACGACGGCCAGATCCTCGGCGGGAGCTTCGCCGTCTGGTCCGACCGCGCGAACTCCCAGACCCAGGACCAGGTGGCGGCGGGGATCAGGATGCCGCTGCGTGCCACGATCCAGAAGCTGTGGGACCCGGGCCGGCCGGCGCTGTCCTGGACGGACTTCAAGAACCTGGCGAACCGGCTGGGCTGAGGCGTATCTTCCCTGTGATTCGTGTGCCGGGTGTGCCCCTGGGGAGGGGGCGCACCCGGTTTCTTGTGCGGGTAGTCCGGGGGTTCCCTTGATCTGTCAGCGTTGCCAGCAGTTCGCCGCGTCGATGGCCGGCGGGCTGTGTTCCGTGTGCGCCGAAACACCCGCCCTCGCACCCGTGCCGGTGGGCACGGTGCCCCCGCCGCACGGGAATGCCTGGCTGGCCTCGCCGGTGGGCCTCGGGAGAGCGGTCGCGGTGCTGCTCGGCGTGGTCGTCGCCGTCGATCTCTTCGCGATCTGGGCAGGCGTCAAGATGTACGACGTCACGGGCACCCTCGCGGACGGCGGGATCGGTGACACCGTGCGGCGGGACGCGGACCACGCGGACTCGCTCTTCGCCGCGGCCGGGGTCGCGCAACTGGTCGCCCTGGTCGCCACCATGGCCGTCTACCTCGTCTGGTTCCACCGGGTGCGGATCAACGCCGAGGTGTTCGACCCGTTCGGGCATGAAATGGGGCGCGCCTGGGTGGGCTGGGGCTGGTTCGTGCCGGTGGTGAACTTCTGGTTCCCGCGCCGGATCATGCTGAACACCTGGGACGCGAGCCGTCCCGCCGGCACCCGCACCTCACACGGGCTCGTCAATGCCTGGTGGGCGATGTGGATCATCACGTCGGCCGCCGACCAGACCGCGTCCGCCGCGCACCGCGCGGCCCACACCGCGCTGGAACTCCAGCACGCCGCGGGCCAGAGGATCTTCTCGGACGTCACCGACATCGTGGCCGCCGTGCTCGCCGCCCTCGTCGTCCTGCGCCTGAACCGGATACAGAACGAGAAGGTCCTGCGCGGCCCGGTCCCGCCCGGGGCGCCGGTCCCGGCGGCGGTCCGGGACCACCGCTGACCGTCGGCGTTAGGCCGTTGGAGGCAGGCGGCGCGCCGGTTCGGCCGATTCCCTGGCCAATTCACTTGCCCCTGTGGTGTATTCGGCGCGGCCGAACCGAAACACCACCGGGGGGACACCGGCATGGGCTACTGGGGCTACTACGTCGTGGGCAGAAGCGAGCGGCCGCTCGCGGAGCTGGACGCGCTGGGCGCGGCACACGGGATGGCGCTGCGGACCACGGCGCCCGACGGCTGGCAGGTCTGGGAGTACCCGAGCGGTGACGGCGACGTCGGGAGCATGAACACGCTCGCCCGGGAGACCGGCGCGCCCGCGCTCTTCGGGTACGTCATGAACAGCGACTGTGTGGTCGTCGAGGCGGCCGGGCCCGGGAGCGGCGCGTGGACGACCTGCCTCGCGCGCACGGCGATGGCCGCGCACCTCGGGCAGAGCGAGGAGGGGCTCACCGTCGACGACTACTTCCTGGAGCCCTCCGACGCCGCCGCGCGGGCCGTTGCCTGGGCCGCGGAGGCCGGGCACACGGTGGTCGCCGAGCCCCTGCTCGCCGTGCTGACCGCGGACGCCGACCCTTTGGCCGAAAACCTGCTTTTCCGGTTCCTCGACCGGCTCGGAGTGGTGCCCCTGTGACACTCCCGCTCCGGAGCACGCAGTAAGGGAAAGTGCGGGCTCCGTAAGCAGGAGCGCCCTGTCGAGGGAGGCGTGATGAGCCTGGTGGACCTGATCGCTCAGGCCGACGAGCGTGGTCTGGCAGCGAGCGGGCTGGCTTGTTTGGATCGGTGCGTGCCCTTGCTGGGTGGCGACGACGAGGTCCTGCGGCCGCTCTGGTCGAGCCTCGCGGACGGCGACGCCTGGGGCGAACGGCTCGCCAAGGCACGGGCGGAACTGGACTCCGCCGCCCCCTCCGCCGACCCCGACCCCGACCCCGCCCCCGGATCCGGCCCAGGAGCCGAGGCCGAGACCGAGGCCGAGACCGAGGCCGAGACCGAGGCTGCCGTGAGTGACGAGGACCGCGCCGCCGCACTCGCCCGCCGTATGCTCGCCACCGCCCCCGACGACCCCTGCGCGTCCGCCCTGCGCGCCTGGGCCGACGCCTGTTCGGCGGCGGCCCTGCGGATCCACCGGCTCCTCGATGTCGCCGCCGACGGCGACGGGCCCCTCGTCGCCGCCGAACTGCGTCGCCAGGTCGCCGTCCTGGAACTGCTCGCGGCCCGCGGCGCGGGCGGCCTGCGCCCCGCCCTGGAGGTGTCGACGGAGGGGCGGCGCGTCCTGCGCGCGGTGGTGTCACGCCGGGCGCGCGGACGGTCGTAAACCTGTTTCCCTGAGGGGTTCCTGTGACCGTCCTGGGGCCGGAGATGAGGGTCCTGGGCCGGTGTCGCGAAGGCGCCCGGGACGCGTGACGAATCCCGTCCGGAAGGCGCTCTTCCGAGTGTGAACGCTACGAGTGTGAACGCAACGAGTGCGAACCCGATCCGGGCGACCAGGCCCTCCGCCGCGACCAAGCCCGTGCGCTGGGCCGCGGACACCGTCGCGACGATGCGCGAGGGCGCCCGGCTGCGCCTCGACTACTCGGCGCAGAGTCTGTGGCGCGTCGACCGGCTGATCGAGGAGATACGCCGGGAGGGGGCGCCGTACGCCGCCGTCCACGCCGTGCTGCGCGGCTTCGGCGCGTACGCCGGTGAGGTCGTCGTCCGGTGCACCGGCGCCGAGTGGTGGGAGACGGGCGGCGAGCACTGGCTGCGCACCCCCGACGGGC
Organism: Streptomyces olivochromogenes; assembly: GCF_001514115.1. GTDB lineage: Bacteria > Actinomycetota > Actinomycetes > Streptomycetales > Streptomycetaceae > Streptomyces > Streptomyces olivochromogenes. The sequence continues at coordinate 82,020 of NZ_KQ948454.1, read as the reverse complement.
GCCTGTGGGACCCCGTCGACGAGGCCCGCCGCTGCTACGCGGGCGACGGTTCGCTGCGGCTGCTGTGCCGCGAGGCCGTGGGATAGGGGCAGCGCGCCGAACGGCGGCGAGATTGCCGGTTCTTAAGGTACGCGACCGTTCCCAAACGGCGGTCTCCGGAGTGAACATGAGGGCAACCGCCGGACCCGGGAGGCCTCGTGGCCGACAACCGCCGTTGGTGGGCGCTCGTCGTCATCGCGCTCGCCCAGTTGATGGTCGTCCTCGACATGACCATCGTGAACATCGCCCTGCCCTCCGCCCAGAGCGACCTGCACATGTCGGACGGCAACCGGCAGTGGGTCATCACCGCGTACACCCTCGCCTTCGGCGGGCTGCTGCTGCTCGGCGGCCGGATCGCCGACCTCGCGGGTCGCCGACTCGCCTTCATGATCGGCCTGTTGGGCTTCGCCGCCGCGTCCGCGCTGGGCGGCGCGGCCGCGAACTCCGGGATGCTGTTCGGGGCGCGCGCCCTCCAGGGCGTGTTCGCCGCGCTACTCGCTCCCGCCGCCCTCTCGCTGCTCACGACGACGTTCACCGACCCCGGGGAGCGCGGCAAGGCGTTCGGCGTGTTCGGCGCGATCGTCGGCGCGGGCGCGGCGTTCGGGCTGCTCGCGGGCGGTTTCCTCACCCAGTACCTGGACTGGCGCTGGTGCCTGTACGTCAACGTGCCCATCGCCCTGGTCGCGTTCGCCGGCGCCCTGGCGGTGCTCAGCGGCGGCGGCCGGTACGAGGACGCGCGCCTGGACGTGCCGGGAGCGGTGCTCGGCTCCGCCGGAATGCTCTCGCTGGTCTACGGCTTCTCGGAGGCGGAGTCGAGGAGCTGGGGCGACGGACTGGTCCTCGGACTGCTGGCCGCCGGGGTCGTGCTGCTCGGCGTGTTCGGTCTCTGGCAGACCCGCGCCCGGGTGCCGCTGCTGCCGATGTCGGTGGTCAGGGACCGGCAGCGGGTCGGGGCGTTCCTCACCATCCTCTTCGTCACCATCGGGATGTTCGGGGTCTTCCTCTTCCTCACCTACTACATGCAGCGTGTGCTCGGGTACTCGCCGATGAAGACCGGACTCGCCTATCTCCCCATCACCGTCGGCATGATCACCGGTTCCACGCAGGTCGCGGCCCGCCTCCTGAACCGGGTCCCGCCGCGCGCCCTCATCGTCCCCGGGCTGCTGGTGGCCGCGGGGGCGCTGGCGATCATCGCGCAGGTCGGGGTGGCACCCGCGTACGCCTCGCACATCCTGCCCGGCATGCTGATGCTCGGCCTCGGCATGGGCACCGCGATGATGACCTCCATCTCGCTGGCCACGGTGAGCGTCGCGCCCCGCGACGCGGGCGCGGCCTCCGCCACCTTCAACACCGCCCAGCAGGTCGGCGGTTCGATCGGTACGGCGCTGCTCAACACGATCGCCGCGAGCGTGACGACCCGGTACGCGAGCGCGCACGCGGGCCCCGGTGTCGACCGTCGCGCCCTCGCCTCCCGGGCCGCCGTGCACGGCTTCAACGTGGCCACCTGGTGGGCGATGGGAGCACTGTTGCTGGCCGCGCTGATCGCCGGGATCGTGGTGAACGCGGACCGTATGCCGGCCCCGCAGGCGCGGCCGGCCCCGCTGCCCGAACCGGTGGAGACCAAGGGCTGAACCGGCCCGCGGGCGACAGCCCGGAGGCGTACGGACGCTGTATCTCCGACCGCACGGACGCCTGAGCCGGGATGTGTCCCGAGGGACGCCCGGGGTGCCTGACGGGCTGTGACGTTTCTGTGGGGCCCGACGCAGATGACCACGTGGGCGTCGACACGGCCGACCGTGTCGCACCGTGCGCATTCTGACCGACTCGGGGCGAACGAGGACAGCGTTGGGCCAGGGAGGGGAACCCCGCCGCGTACAGGCGTACGACGGTGAGCTCGGTGCGGCCGTGGCGCGGGCGCAGCAGGGGGACGAGGCGGCCTTCGCGCTGGCGTACCGGATCGTGCAGCCCGGACTGCTCGGGTACGTGCGCGGGATCGTCGGGGACGACGCGGAGGACGTGGCGTCCGACGCCTGGCTGGAAATCGCGCGGGACCTCGGGCGGTTCAAGGGGGACGGGGCGGGGTTCCGCGGCTGGACCGCGACCATCGCACGGCACCGCGCGCTCGACCATCTGCGCAGGCAGAAGGTACGGCCCCGGGCGACCGGGCTCGAGAACGACCTGCTGGAACTGCCCGGCTCCCACAGCACCCACGACCAGGCGCTGGAGAGCCTCTCCACGGAGCGCGCCCTGGAACTGGTCGCACGGCTGCCCCGCGACCAGGCCGAGGCCGTGCTGCTGCGGGTGGTCGTCGGCCTCGACGGGCCCGCCGCCGCCCGTGTCCTCGGCAAGCGCCCTGGCGCGGTCCGCACCGCCGCCCACCGTGGCCTCAAGCGCCTGGCGCAGCAACTCGGCCCCGACGGGGAGCTCGGGGTGTGACGTCCAACGGCCTCCGGACGCTAAGGGGTTCGGGACGGGCGTCAGGAAGCGGTCGGCCGAGGACAGGCAGGGGTGGGCAGGGGCATGGGTGAGAACGGGACCTCCCTCGACGCGCTGCTCGCCCTCGCCGTAAGGGGTGTTCCCGTCGACCCGGAGGCCGAGGGGCGTGCCGTCGCCGCGTACCGGGCCGTTCGTGAGGGCGGGGCGCACGGGGCGCGGACCCGGCGGCGCGACGACTGGCGACCGCGCGAGCAGCGCCGACCGGGGCGCGAGTTCAAGGAGAGTTAGGGAGCCGATGGCAACGGCCGGGGCCGCCACCCCCCACAGGAGAGGCCCCGACCGTCGCGCGGCACGGGCCGCGCGGCGACCCGTACTCTCTACAGCGCCGCGGCTGCGTTTTCTGTCACACCTCGCTGTGTCACCAGTTAGTTGCATCCTGTACGAACATGGACGGGGAGCGGTTTCAGGCCGTAACGTGCCATTCGCGCCGGGGTGCGGAGGACGGACAACCGCACCCACGAGGGGCCTACGACCGCAACCACCAATTGAGGAACCACAACGGCGAGCAACCCGGTCCGCGAGAGCGGCGCCGGATTAGGCGCAAAGAGGGGCGCGCGGGGTGCTGGGGGACGACGCGGAGCTGACCGCCGCGGTGCTTGCTGCACAGGACGGGGACGAGACCGCGTTCCGGACTGTGTACCGCTCGGTGCACCCACGGTTGCTCGGATACGTACGGACGCTGGTCGGCGACCCGGACGCGGAGGACGTCACGTCCGAGGCCTGGCTGCAGATCGCCCGTGACCTGGAGAGGTTCAGCGGTGACGCGGACCGCTTCCGTGGCTGGGCCGCCCGGATCGCCCGCAACCGCGCCCTCGACCACATACGCATGCGCGGGCGCCGCCCCGCGATCGGCGGTGACGAGACGGAACTGACCACGAAGGCCGGGGATTCCGACACCGCGGGCGAGGCGATGGAGGCGCTGGCCACCGACAGCACCCTCTCGCTGATCGCCCAACTCCCCCAGGACCAGGCGGAGGCCGTCGTGCTGCGCGTGGTCGTCGGCCTCGACGCCAAGACCGCGGCCGAGACCCTCGGCAAGCGCCCCGGAGCCGTCCGCACCGCGGCGCACCGCGGTCTCAAGCGGCTCGCGGAGCTGCTCGGCGCGGATCCGGAATCCGCCGGCGGCCTCGGTGCCGTCCCACCGCAAAGAGAGTCACGAAGAGAGTCGCGCACACGCGCGGTGACGTCCGCGGGTGTGACGCATACGCGTTCGCGGACGCAGAAGGACATGTGATGGCCGACGAGCAGGACAAGTGGCTGGACCGTGACGCCGCGGAGCGTCTGCTGCGTGGTGAGCCGCTGGAAGCCGTCGACGCCGACACCCAGGGCCGGGCCAAGCGGCTCGCCGACGTGCTCGGCGCGCTGGCCCCCGAACCCGCGCCGACCAGTGCCGAACTCCCCGGCGAGGCTGCCGCGTTGGCCGCGTTCCAGCAGGCGCGCGCGAGCCGGAACGGCGAGGTCTCCCTGCTCGGCCGCCGGGTCCGCCCGGGGGCCGCGGCCCACTCCGGCGACGCGGGTCTCGTCCGGCTGGGCCGTCCGGCCCCGGCCCCGCGGGGGCCCCGTTGGGGCCGTCCGGTGCGCCTCGGGATCGTCGCCGCGCTGGCCGCGGGGATGATCGGCGGGGTCGCCGTCGCGGCCGGAACCGGAGTGCTGCCGACTCCGTTCCGTGACGATTCGCCACACCCGGCCGCGACGATTTCCGCGGCACAGACACCGCGGCAGCCGTTCCTCTCGCCGTCGCCGGGAGCGTCGAAGGCCGACGGTGCCAAGACGCCGGTCCCGGGCGCCACCACGAGCGCGCCGGCCGGTGCCGGCTCCGGCGGCGACGAGGCCCAGGGGCCCGGCGCGCCGAGCGGACAGCCCGACTCCTCCGACGCGGGGCGGTCGGCCCGCGCCCGCGAGTGGTGGGCCAAGACGCGCTCGTACTGCCGCGACGTGCTGGGCGGCAAGACCCTGGAGTCCGGCCGCAGACGTGTCCTGGTGGACGCCGCGGGCGGCGGCCGGCGCGTGACGAAGTACTGCAAGGGCGTCCTGGGACGGACGGGCGCCGACTCGGGCGAGGACCGCGGCGACCAGGGCTCGGACTCCGGCTCCGACCAGGGGGCCGGGGGCGGTTCCGGTGACGGCTCGGGCAGCGGCTCCGGTGGCGGGGACAACGGCGGCGACGGCGACGGCCACACGGGCTCCGGCGGCACGGGGGGCCACCACGGCCACAACGGGATCCTCGCCCCGTCGCCGCGCCCGGTCGTCGAGCCGCTGCTGCCGACACCGACGTCCTGAGCGGCCGCTGCTGCCGACGTCCTGAGCGGCCGCTGCTGCTGCTGACCTCCCGGGCAGCCACTGCTGCCGACCTTCCGAGCAGGCTTTCGGCCATCCGGTCCGGGTATGTTCTCAGCCACCCGGACTCCGGCGCACCCTGTCATCTGCTCTCTGACCTGCGGTTTCTCACTTCCTCGGAATTTTCTTCCGCCCGGGTGTGACGTTTTCGGCCGCGCCGACGCAGTACTGGGTGAGCCGACTGGTCATCGGCCGTCGCACCGAGCCGGGGTTCCCCCCGTACCCAGGCCTGGTGCACATCGGCGCGGGCGGGACACGTTCCCCCGGTCCCGCCCGCGCCCCATCACTCCCTCCGCCCTCCGGGCCGGCCGTCACCAGTAGACGACGACCTTGTCCCCGTCTCGGACCTGCGCGAACAGCGCCGCGATCTTCCCCTCGTCCCGTACGTTGACGCAGCCGTGCGAGGCGCCGTAGTAGCCGCGGGCCGCGAAGTCGGGGGAGTAGTGGACCGCCTGGCCGCCGCTGAAGAACATCGCGTACGGCATGGACGTGTGGTAGATCGTCGACACGTGGTAGCGCGATTTGAAGTAGACGCTGAAGACCCCTTCGCGGGTCGGCGTGTACTGCGAGCCGAACCGCACGTCCATCTCCGAGACCGTCTTGCCGTCGATCATCCAGCGCAGGGTGCGGCTCGTCTTGCTCACGCACAGCACCCGGCCCGTCATACAGCGCGGGTCGGGCCGCGCGGCGGGCTGCCCGCCGTACGGGTACAACTCCCACGAGGCCGGCTTGTGCGTCATCCCCCGCAGCCGCTCCCAGGTGACGGCGTCCAGTTCGCCGGTCCGCGGCAGCCCGCGCTTGCCCTGGAACCCCTTCACCGCGGTGACCGTCGGGGTGTCGTACGTCCCCGTCGGCGCCGGGATGAGCCAGGCGAGCTGGTGCAGCCGGGCCTGGACCTCACGGACGTCGTTCCCCTTGTCGCCGCGGGACCAGAGGACCTTGGGGGCGGCGGACGGCGTCGTGCCGCCCGCCTTGTCGTCCCCGGGCGTGGCCGAACGGTCCGTCTTCGAGGCGGACGGCGGTGTGTCGCCCCGCGTGCTGCCCGGCGTCTTTCCCTGCGTGCTCCCGTGCGTGCTCCCGTGCGCGTCCACGGCCTGGGCCGTACAGCCGCTCACCGCGACGAGCGCCACGAGGGCGGCCAGCGATCTCCCCATACCAGTCGTACGCATTCCAACCCCCGGTGCGTCGTCGTGTCCCCTGAGATGCTCCCCAGGCGCGCCCGGTTGCGAACGACGCGCGATCCTGGGGAATGAAGCGTGTGAGCAATGAATCCTGAGAGCGATGAAGCCTGTGAGCAAGGTCCCAGCGCGGTCCTCTCCATCCCGCGCAGGGCCGCCGCTACAGTCCGTGGCGAGGGTCGGACCTACCAGTAAGTAACTTCAGCGGGAGGCACAGCAATGGCGCGCGAGTCGGAGTCCGGACTGCCCATCGAACCCCTCTACGGACCCGAGGTTCTGGAGGGCTGGGATCCGGCCGAGAAGCTGGGCGAGCCGGGCGCGTACCCCTTCACCCGCGGTGTCTACCCGTCGATGTACACGGGCCGCCCGTGGACGATGCGCCAGTACGCGGGCTTCGGCACGGCCGTGGAGTCGAACGCGCGCTACAAGCAGCTGATCGCGAACGGGACGATGGGCCTGTCGGTCGCCTTCGACCTGCCCACCCAGATGGGCCACGACTCGGACGCGCCGATCGCGCACGGCGAGGTCGGCAAGGTCGGGGTGGCCATCGACTCGGTGGAGGACATGCGGATCCTGTTCGGCGGCATCCCGCTGGACAAGGTGTCCACGTCGATGACGATCAACGCGCCCGCGGCGCTGCTCCTGCTCATGTACCAACTGGTGGGGGAGGAGCAGGGCGTCCCGGCCGATCAGCTGACGGGCACGATCCAGAACGACGTGCTCAAGGAGTACATCGCGCGCGGCACGTACATCTTCCCGCCCAAGCCCTCCCTGCGGCTGATCGCGGACATCTTCAAGTACTGCAAGGCCGAGATCCCGAAGTGGAACACGATCTCGATCTCCGGCTACCACATGGCCGAGGCCGGTGCCTCGCCCGCGCAGGAGATCGCGTTCACCCTCGCCGACGGCATCGAGTACGTCCGCACGGCCGTGGCCGCCGGCATGGACGTCGACGACTTCGCCCCCCGCCTGTCCTTCTTCTTCGTCGCCCGTACGACGATCCTGGAGGAGGTCGCGAAGTTCCGCGCCGCCAGGCGCATCTGGGCGCGGGTGATGCGGGATGAGTTCGGCGCGAAGAACCCGAAGTCGCTGATGCTGCGCTTCCACACCCAGACCGCCGGGGTCCAGCTGACCGCCCAGCAGCCGGAGGTGAACCTGGTGCGCGTCGCGGTCCAGGGCCTGGGCGCGGTCCTCGGCGGCACGCAGTCGCTCCACACCAACTCCTTCGACGAGGCGATCGCGCTCCCCACGGACAAGAGCGCGCGCCTGGCGCTGCGGACGCAGCAGGTCCTGGCGTACGAGACGGACGTGACGGCGACGGTCGACCCCTTCGCCGGCAGTTACGTCATCGAGAAGATGACCGACGACGTCGAGGCGGCCACGGTCGAACTGATGGCGAGGGTCGAGGAACTGGGCGGCGCGGTGTCCGCGATCGAGCACGGCTTCCAGAAGGGCGAGATCGAGCGCAGCGCCTACCGGATCGCGCAGGAGACCGACTCGGGTGAGCGGGTCGTGGTCGGCGTCAACCGCTTCCAGCTCGACGCGGAGGAGCCGTACGAGCCCCTCCGCGTCGACCCGGCCATCGAGGCCCAGCAGGCCGAACGCCTCACCAAGCTCCGTGCCGAGCGTGACCAGTCGGCGGTGGACGCGGCCCTCGCCGACCTCAGGAAGGCGGCCGAGGGCACGGACAACGTCCTCTACCCCATGAAGGACGCCCTGCGCGCCCGCGCGACGGTGGGCGAGGTGTGCAACGCGCTGCGGGGGGTTTGGGGGACGTATGTGCCGACGGATGCGTTCTGAGGGTGCCGTTCCGGATACGCTCTGTGAACGGGGGTATCCGGAGAGGAGTTGGGGTGGCGGTGTCATCACGGCGGCGCACGACTGTCATCGAGGCCGAGGCCTGGCTCACCCGTGAGCTGGAGGGGTACCGGGGGAGATCCTCTACGGGAGGCTCACCGCCACGCCGTGGGCCGACGGTCCGCATCAGCAGACGTTGACGCGCCTCATCACGAAGTTCTTTGACGCCGGACTGGAGCAGGCAGGGCTCACGTGCCTGCTGGGCATCGGGCTGTGGCTGCCCACAGGGCCGGAGGACTTCGCCGTTCCCGACCTCTCGATCGTCGAGGAGGACTTCCTGAGCACGCACGTCCAGATCAACTGCTATGCGCCCCGCGCCTTCCGGATGGTCCTGGAGGTGACCGCCTGCAACTGGTCCGACGACCTCGGCCTCAAGGTCGCCTGCTACGCCGAGGCGGGAATTCCCGTCTACGTCGTGGTCGACCGCCGGCACGACGAGGTGCTGCTCCACCAGAACCCGGTCGACGGGAGATACCCCGCGCCCCAGCGCTTCAGGCGCGGGCAGACGGTCCCCGTGCCCGAGTTCGTCGGTGTCACGCTCGACCTCTCCGTCGACACCCTCCTGGACGGGGATTGACCCTCGGCACCCGTTGGGTCCGTTGTCGTACTCTCGTGCGACACTCCACCTCATGCTTGGTGTTATCGACCTCCCGACCTATCTCGCGGGACTCGTGCTGATCGTTCTGCTTCCCGGTCCGAACTCGCTGTACGTGCTGTCCGTCGCCGCCCGCAAGGGCGTACGCACGGGATACACGGCCGCCGCGGGTGTCTGGTGCGGGGACACCGTGCTCATGACCCTGTCCGCGGCCGGAGTCGCCTCGCTGTTGCAGGCCAACGCCGTGCTGTTCGGGATCGTGAAGTACGCCGGGGCCGGATATCTGACATGGCTGGCGATCGGGATGCTGCGCGCCGCGTGGAGCATGTGGCGCACCCGGCACGAGCGCGCCGAGGAGAGCGAGGCCACCGCCGCGCCGGCCGCCGAGGAGCGGCCCTTCCGGCGGGCGCTGGTGATCAGCCTGTTCAACCCGAAGGCGATCCTGTTCTTCGTCGCCTTCTTCGTGCAGTTCGTGGACCCGGGCTACGCCTACCCGGCCCTTTCCTTCGTCGTCCTCGGCGCCTTCGCCCAGCTCGCCAGCTTCCTGTACCTCACCGCGCTGATCTTCAGCGGGACGAAGCTGGCGGCGGCCTTCCGGCGCCGCAAGCGGCTCTCGGCGGGGGCCACGACCGCGGCGGGCGCCCTGTTTTTGGGCTTCGCCGTGAAGCTCACCCTGGCCAGCGCCTAGGACAGGTCCTCGGCCAACTCCTCGGCCAGGTCCTGGCCCAGGACACCCAGGCGCGTCGCGTACTCCCGCAGCCCCGAAGCCGTGTCGCCCGTCCATCCCACGTAACCGTCGGGGCGGATCAGGAAGAGGCCGGTGCCGTACGACTCGTGCGCGGGGATGCCGACCGTGCGGACGGGGAGTGCGGGCACCCGGGTTTCCGGGCCGGCCGCGAGCAGGGTCCAGTGGGGGCCGCGGAAGGCGTCGAAGAGCCGGGTACCGTCGGGGAGAGGGCCGTCCGGAGCGCGGTCGCCCGCCCGCAGGGCGTCCTCCGGGAGGCCCTCGCGCAGGTCCGTCGAGAGTGACGAGTCCCGGTAGCCCAGGCCGAGTTGGCCCGTCGTCTGCGTGCTGCGCCGGGCCTCGCCGCGGTGGACGGCCGTGGACAGGCCGAGCATGCGCGCGGCGACGGGCCGCCGTTCCTCCTCGTAGGAGTCGAGGAGCGCCTCGGGGGCGCCGTCGCCCAGTACCGCGCCCAGTTTCCAGCCCAGGTTGTAGGCGTCCTGGACGCTGGTGTTGAGCCCCTGGCCGCCGGCCGGGGAGTGGATGTGTGCCGCGTCCCCGGCGAGGAAGACCCGCCCCGCGCGGAAGCGGTCCGCCAGCGCCGCCCGCGGGCGGAAGTCCGAGGCCCAGCGCACCTCGGTCACGGCCTCGGGGGCGAGGTGCGAGCGGGTGGCGACGACCTTCCGTACGCCCTCCAGGGTCAGATCGGGTTCGGTCCCCTCCGGGAAGCGGGCGGCGAGCTGGAAGTCCTCGGTGCCGGCGAGCGGGCAGATCGCCAGGAAGCCGTCGTCGTCGCCCCGGGGCGGGAACACGTGCCAGTGGTCACGGTCCAGGCCCGTCATACGGACGTCGGCCACCAGCGCCGGATGCGGGTCGACCGTCTCGCCGGTCATGGCGATCCCGAGCCCGCGCCGCACGGTCGAGCGGCCGCCGTCGGCGCCGACGAGGTACCGCGCGCGGACGGGGGCGCCGGCGGCGAAGTGGGCCGTCACCCCGTCCGGCTCCTGGGTGATCGTCAGCAGTTCGTGCCCGAAGGCGACGCTTCCGCCCAGTTCGACGAGGCGCGCGAAGAGGATCTCCTGCGTACGCCACTGCGGCACCATCCACGGCTCGGCGTACGGCGAACCGTCGCTCGCCTCGGCCGGGTCGAACATCCGGTGCTCGCCCTGCGGCTCCCCGTCCTGCCAGATCATCCCGACCGGGTAGGGGCCACCGGCCGCGCGGATCGCGTCGAGTACGCCGAGGTCCTCGAAGACCTCCATCGTGCGCGGCTGGATGCCCTTGCCGCGCGAACCCGGGAACAGGCCGTCGGTCCGCTCCACGACGAGCGCGTCCACCCCGCGCCGGGCGAGGTCGACGCCGAGGGCGAGACCGGCGGGGCCCGCCCCCACGATCAGAACGTCCACGTCCACGTCCGAGCCCATGTTTCGGCCCGCGCCCTGCGCCGTTGTCTGTGCTGCCATGACCACACTCTCCTTAACGTTGTTAAGTTCCGGCGTTTCCGAGCGTGGCCTTAACGGTGTTAAGTTGTCAAGTGTGAGTACGGAACGACGAGCGCCGCTCGACCGCAAGCGCGTCGCGGACACCGCCCTGAAACTCCTGAACGAGGGGGGACTGGAGGGCCTGACCCTGCGCGCCATCGCCAAGGAGCTGGACGTCAAGGCACCCGCCCTGTACTGGCACTTCAAGGACAAACAGGCGCTGCTCGACGAGATGGCGACGGAGATGTACCGCCGGATGACGGAGGCCGCGCCGGTCGACCCCGACGCCACCTGGCAGGAGCGGATCCTGGCGGCCAACCGCGCACTGCGCGCCGCGCTGCTGAGCTACCGCGACGGTGCCAGGGTCTTCAGCGGCTCACGCTTCACCGGCACTCTGCACGCGGTCGAGATGGAACAGAACCTGCGCCTGCTCACGGACGCGGGCTTCACCCTCGCCCAGGCGGTCCGGGCGGCCACGACGGCCTACCTCTACACCCTCGGGTTCGTCACCGAGGAGCAGGGCGTCCAGCCGCTCCCCGGGGAGCGCCGCGAGGGCTACGACGTGGACGACCGCGCCCGCCGGATGGCCGACTTCCCTCTGTCGGCCGCGGCGGGCGCGGAGATGTTCGAGGACTACGACCGGCACTTCGAAGAAGGGCTGGCCCTGGTGATCGCGGGGATCGGAACGCGGTACGGGATCGGCTGAACCCGCGGTGCGCCCTACGGCCGGGACGCCCCCACGGTCGGCCGGGGCTTCGCCAGCGCCGTGCGCAGTCTGGGCGTCAGCCAGTTCTCCACGTACCGGTTCAGCAGCCAGGCCAGGGTCAGCATGCTCGCCGCCGTCAGCAGGAACGTGGCGTACGACGGGATGTGCAGCCCCTGGTGGAGGGCCTTGATGACGACCCAGCCCAGGTGCTCGTGGACGAGGTAGAAGGGGTACGTCAGCGCGCCCGCGACCGTCAGCCAGCGCCAGTTGGCCCAGCGCAGCCAGCCCAGGGCGATCGCGGCGACCGCGACGTAGCCGAAGGTGACGACGAGGACGATGCCGTAGGTGGTGCGGTAGGAGAAGCCGTTCGCCTGCGGGGCGTGCCACAGCCCCTGCACCGCGTAGTGCTGGCCGATCAGCCAGCTCACGGCCACGATGCCCCAGGCGTACACGTCCTTGCGGTCGCGGTGCACCAGGTAGAGGCCGACGCCGCCGATGAAGTACGGCGCGTACTCGGGCATCAGGACGATGTCCAGCAGCGGCATCTTGGCGCCCTGCGCGATGACGTAGGCCAGCGTCCAGCCGGCGCAGAACATGATCACGCGGCGGCGGTTCGCGCCGGGCAGGACGATGCACAGCGCGAAGAGGGCGTAGAAGCGGACCTCCGCCCACAGCGTCCAGCACACGCCCAGGACCCGGTCGACGCCGAGCGGGTACTGCAGCATCGTGAAGTTGACCAGGGTGTCGCTCGGCGAGACCGTCTTGAACGCGACCATCGGCAGTGCGAACACCACCGTCACCAGGATGATGGCGGCCCAGTACGCGGGCAGCAGCCGGGAGGCGCGGGAGGCGAAGAAGGAGCGCAGCGGGCGGCCCCAGCCGCTCATGCAGATGACGAAACCACTGATCACGAAGAACACCTGGACGCCCAGGCAGCCGTACGCGAAGTACCCGTGCAGCACGGGGAACTGGTGGCGCGGCGAGCTGCCCCAGGCTTTCGCGACCTCGCCGTCGCGCCCGCCGTAGTGGTACGCGGCCACCATCAGCGCGGCGACCAGCCGCAGTCCGTCCAGTGCGCGCAGCCGCGTCTCCCGGGGCTTGGCCGGTTTCGCGGGGGACGGTGCGTCCGTGGGCGGCAGGACGGTGCGGGCCACGGTGCCCGTGGAGGCCACTTGGACGGCCTCGCGCGAGTCGATCACAGGTTTCCCCTCAACGGGACTCAGTGGACCCACAGCACACTAATCCGATTAATAAGGTTTACCTGGTCGTGCGGCCGACGATTCGCCCGACGGTCCGTGCGTGTTCACCTGTATGTCGTTTCGGGTTCCCGGGCCGGCCCGCGACGGCCCGGCCCAGGACACCGGATCAGCGACCCACGGCCCGCTTCAGCGAGCGGGCGCGGCGCGCCACGCGGCGCACGGTGGCATTGCGCGGGATGAACGCCAGCTGCGCCGGGACCGCGCCGGGCAGCGCCAGCGAGGTGAGGCGCTTGCGCTTGAAGTAGCGCCGGGTGTGGTGGTTCAGATGCCTGGTCAGGTAGGCCTCGGCGGCCGGGCGCAGGTCCGGGTAGATCTTCGGCTGCATCGCGAAGCCGACGGCCCGGACGAGGTCCGTCAGTTCCGCCACGTCCATGCTCCGGCGCTGTTCGTCGACCGCCGACTCGTCCGTCAGTTCGGGCAGCAGCGCGTCCACGATCGTGACGGGGACGCGGTTGCTGTTCTCGTACGGCGTGAGACGGTCGAGGAGGGGGCCGGTGCCGACGCGGGCGACCGGCAGGCCGTACAGTGCCGACGCGGTGAGCAGCGCGGTGGAGAAGCAGCCGACCACCAGGGCGGGGCGCATCCGCTGGTAGAGCACCTCGGCGAGGACCGGGGTGTCGAGCACGGTGAGGTCGGCGCCGAGCTTCTCGGCCTCCTTCTCCAGCAGGCGCGACCAGCGGGCCGGGGCCGAGGGATGCGGCTTGAACACCACGCGCGTGTGGCCGAGCGCGAGGGCGCCCTTCAGCATCCGTACGTGGAGGTTCTCCTCCTCCTCGGCGGTGAGGATGTCCAGCGCGGAGAGGTACTGGCCGAGCAGGAGGGCCGGTTCGTCGACGAAGGGCAGCTCGTCGCCGGTGTCGACCAGCTCGGCGAGCACCTTCGAGAACGCGTCCGTCGGCACGATCTCCGGCTCGACGCCGAACTCGGTGAGGAGCAGGGGCTTGAGGCCGGGGACGAGGTCCAGGTGGAGCAGGCGGGTCACGCGCGTGCCGACCAGCGGGTCGATCTTGTTGCGGGTGGGGCCGTAGCTCATCAGGCCGTCCGCGTACACGGTGACGGGCGCGCCCATGAAGATCTGCGAGATACCGAGCGCCGGGTTGACCTGGATCGACTCGACGGCCAGCTCGATGTCGTCGTCGCCGAGGTTCCAGGCGAGCCGCAGATGCCGCTCCCACAGGGGGACGTCGTCGGGCCGCGGGGCCCAGCCGCCCGGGTGGAAGGGGGAGATGGTCTCGTTCCACGAGATCACGTCGTCGAAGCGGCCGCGCAGCTGCTCGAAGCCGGGCATCTCGTCGAGGCCGGGCGTCGTCTCGGGCGTCGCCGCGTTGTTGGAGACGAGCAGGATGCGCCGGTCGGCGGGGCGGAAGCAGTCGGTGTCCAGGGCCGCGGCGAGCGTGGCCGTGCCGTACAGCGTGGACGCCATGAAGATCTGGGTGGTCACGCGGCCACCCCCGTGGTGGAAGCCGGACGGCGGCGCAGCCGGCGCAGCCGCGTGGCGCGCTGCACGTCCATCGAGTCGAGGGCGTCGTCGAGCACGTCCTGCGGCATGTTCCGCAGAGCGACGGCGCTCATCGACTTCAGTTTCCGTGCCACTGCCGGCTCGAACCTTTCGATGGATCCCAGATGATGGGAAATAATCGCGCAATAGGTGCGCACGGCCTTGGGCAGGAGTTTTTCGGCGTCGCGGTCGGCGGCGGTTTCCGCCACCACCTGGTCGAACGCGCGAATGAAGTCGAGCTGGCGCACGTCCCCGATCTGAGTGAGAGAGGAGGCCACACCGCGCCGGTAGAAAACACCGAGAAGCCCCACCGTGGCGAAGGATTCCGCCTCCCGGTGCAGCTTCCAGATCCAGGGCCGGTCCTCGGCCGTCCGCAGGCCGTCGGTGAAGTGCAGCAGCCCCCGGTCGACCAGCCGGCGGTGGTAGATGCCCGCCCAGGCGTAGGCGTAGTCGACGGAGGTGGAGCGGTCGGCGGGCAGTATCGCGTCGCGGGGGTTCAGTACCACTCCGCGCCGGCCGTGCGGGACCCTGTGAATGGTGCGGGCCCGCGCGGTGCACTGGACATGGTCCGTACGGACGAAGTCGCAGCCCAGCTGTTCGATGGAGGCAACAAGTTGTTCGTAGTAGCCGGGGGCGAGCCAGTCGTCCCCGTCGAGGAACGTGAGGTATTCGCCGTGCGCCGCGTCGATGCCCGTGTTGCGCGCGGTCGCCAGTCCTCCGTTCTTCTCGTGTCTGACATACACCGCGCCGGGGAGCTCGCGCTCCGCGCGCGCGAGAATGTCCGGAGTCTCGTCTCGTGAACAGTCGTCCACGAGAACGAATTCGAAGTCCTCACGTGCGTTCGCACGCAGGCTCTTCAAGGTGTCGGGTGCATATTGCTGCACGTTGTAGAACGGCACGATGACGGAGAGCTTGACCACCCACGTGACGTTAGGCGGCAGCCCGGCATTCGTCTTGACCGTTGGTGAGATGTCAGGTGAACGACGCGTGGCGAAGCAGTGAACCCAGCTGATTTCCGGCTCGATCACGGCCTGATTCGCCATTCGTCGATGTGCTGTTAACCGTTTGTTGCATTCAGGTTGGGCCGCAACTCGGAATGGCTTCCTAGCGTCTTGGACGTGCCAGCAAGTACCAGGAAGTCCCTGCGGGTCGCCGTTCTCGCGGATTCCGACACCCGGTGGAAATGGGGTTCGCTCACCGCGAATCGCATTTCACCGGCTGATTCGGACATTCTGCTCGACGGTTATCTCCTGCGCGGCCGAGCCACCCCCACCGCCCGCCAGCTCGAAGAAGTCGGCGTCCGCGCGGATTCCCTCCGCGAGGTCACCGCCGTCGAATTCCTGCGCGCCATGGAGGGGGAGCCGTACGACGTCCTCGTCATCGCCCTCGTGGGCGGCGGTGTGCAGGCGATCCTGCACGGCCTGGCCCATGTCTGGGAGGGGCGCAGCAAGCGGCCCGTGGTCGTCACCGGCTATGTCGGCGTCGTCTACGAGAAGCTCGCCGACGGCCTGCTGCTGCGGCACGGCGCGGACCTCGTCCTCGCGAACTCCCGGCAGGACGCGGAACGGTTCCGGGCCGTGTACGAGGGAGTGGGCGCCGACGCCTCCTCGGTGACGGAGGTGGCACTGCCCTTCCTGGGCGGCGCCGCCTACGAGAAGCACGACCCGTACACGGTCGTCTTCGCCGCCCAGCCCTCCGTCCCGGAGAACCGCAAGGACCGTACGTACCTGCTGAACCGGCTGATCCAGCACGCCCGCCTCCACCCGGACCGCGAGGTGCTGCTGAAGCTGCGCTCCAAGCCCGGCGAGCACACCACGCACATCGAGGAGCTGCCCTACCAGAAGCTGGCGCAGAAGACCGACCTGCCCGCCAACTTCCGGCTGGTGTACGGACACATGGGCGAGGTGCTCGACCGCACCGACCTGCTGGTCACCATCAGCTCCACGGCGGCCCTGGAGTCCCTGCACCGCCGCATCCCCACCGTCGTCCTCAGCGACCTCGGGGTCCGCGAGGCGCTCGGCAACCACCACTTCGTGGGCTCCGGCTGCCTCGCCTCCTGGGACCAGCTCGACGCCGGGTACGAGCCGGCGCCCGACCCGGTCTGGGTGGCTCGGCAGGGCGTCGCCGCCGACGGCTCGTACGAGACGGCCTTCGACGAGGCGCGCGCCCGGATCACGGGCCTGCTGGCGGCCCCCGGACTGCTGCCCCTCGCCCCCTACTACACGCCCGTCACCGCCCCCGGCTACCTCCCCGGGATCCTCGCCCGCCACCACCTCGCCCCGGACGGCAGCCCGCTGCCCGGCGCCCCCGCGGCCGACAAGGAGCCCAGCCCCGTACGGCAGATCGTCCGCCGGGCGGCCCGTGGCGCCTACCGCCACGGAGTGCAGCGCGTGGCCCCCGTGATCCGGCGGATGGGGGAGCTGTGACCACCACCGATCCCTCAGCCCTTCCGCCGATCCCTCAAGCCTTCCCCGTGTCCCTCGTCAAGGAGAACAGCGCATGACCAACTCGGAAGCGGGTCACGCGGCGCCGGTGCGCCGGGTGCTCGCGGTGATTCCCGCGCGCGGCGGCTCCAAGGGCGTCCCCGCCAAGAACCTCCTCCCGGTCGGCGGAGTGCCGCTGGTGGCCCGCGCGGTGCGCGAGTGCCGGGCGACGCGGCTCGTCACGGACGTCGTGGTCTCCACCGACGACCAGGCGATCGCCGCCGCCGCCCGCGAGGCGGGCGCCGAGGTCGTACTGCGCCCCGCCGCCATCGCCGGTGACACCGCCACCTCCGAGGCCGCCGTCCTGCACGCCCTGGACGCCCACGAGGCGCTGCACGGCTCCCCGGTCGACGTGGTCCTGCTCGTCCAGTGCACCAGCCCGTTCATCACGCGGGAGGACATCGACGGGGTCGCCGGGGCGGTCGCCGAGAACGGCGCGGACACCGCGCTGACGGTGGCCAACTTCCACGGCTTCATCTGGCGCGACGCCGCCGAGGAGTCCACCGAGGGCGGCAACGGCGTCAACCACGACAAGTCCTTCCGGCCCCGCCGCCAGGACCGGCCCCAGGACCTCCTGGAGACCGGCGCGGCCTACGCCATGGACGCGGCGGGCCTGCGCGAGCACCAGCACCGCTTCTTCGGCCGCACGGAGCTCGTCCGCACCGACCCGGCCCGCGTGCTGGAGATCGACGACCCGCACGACCTCGCCCGCGCCCGCGCGCTGGCCCCCCTCTTCGACGCGAACCGACCCGGTTCGCTCCCGACCGCGGAAGACATCGACGCGGTCGTCCTCGACTTCGACGGCACCCAGACCGACGACAGGGTGCTGATCGACTCCGACGGACGGGAGTTCGTCTCCGTGCACCGCGGGGACGGCCTCGGTATCGCCGCCCTCCGCAAGAGCGGGCTGAAGATGCTGATCCTGTCCTCGGAACAGAACCCGGTGGTCGCCGCCCGGGCCCGGAAGCTCAAGATTCCGGTCCTGCACGGCATCGACCGCAAGGACCTCGCACTGAAGCAGTGGTGCGAGGAGCAGGGCATCGCGCCTGAGCGCGTGCTCTACGTCGGCAACGACGTCAACGACCTCCCGTGCTTCGCCCTCGTGGGCTGGCCCGTGGCGGTCGCGAGCGCCCACGACGTCGTGCGCGGCGCCGCACGCGCGGTCACCACCGTCCCCGGCGGCGACGGCGCGATCCGAGAGATCGCCAGCTGGATCCTCGGCCCTTCTCTCGACTCCCTCGACAAGTAAGGAACTTCTCCACCATGAGCACCAACTCCCGTCTGCGCCAGTTCGGTTCGAAGACCGCCGGCCCCGGCCACCCCGTCTACGTCGTCGGCGAGATCGGCATCAACCACAACGGCGAGCTCGAGAACGCCTTCAAGCTGATCGACGCCGCCGCCGAGGCCGGCTGCGACGCGGTCAAGTTCCAGAAGCGCACCCCGGAGATCTGCACCCCGCGCGACCAGTGGGACATCGAGCGCGACACCCCCTGGGGCCGCATGACCTACATCGACTACCGCCACCGTGTGGAGTTCGGTGAGGACGAGTACCGCCAGATCGACGAGTACGCCAAGAGCAAGAACATCGACTGGTTCGCCTCCCCGTGGGACACCGAGGCCGTCGCCTTCCTCGAGAAGTTCGACGTCCCCGCCCACAAGGTCGCCTCCGCGTCCCTCACCGACGACGAGCTGCTGCGCGCCCTGCGCGCCACCGGCCGCACGGTCATCCTCTCCACGGGCATGTCGACCCCGAAGCAGATCCGCCACGCGGTGGAGGTGCTGGGCTCGGACAACATCCTCCTGTGCCACGCCACGTCCACGTACCCGGCGAAGGCCGAGGAGCTCAACCTCCGCGTCATCAACACCCTCCAGGCCGAGTACCCGAACGTCCCGATCGGCTACTCCGGCCACGAGACGGGCCTGCAGACCACGCTGGCCGCGGTCGCCCTGGGCGCCACCTTCGTCGAGCGTCACATCACCCTGGACCGCGCGATGTGGGGCTCCGACCAGGCCGCCTCCGTCGAGCCGCAGGGCCTCACCCGCCTCGTCCGCGACATCCGCACCATCGAGGCCTCCCTCGGCGACGGCGTCAAGAAGGTCTACGAGTCCGAGCTCGGCCCCATGAAGAAGCTGCGCCGCGTCACGGGCGTCGTCGCCGAGTCCGAGATCGCCGCGGCCGCGGGCGAGCCGGTCACGGTCTGAGGTCCTGACCTCCACAACCCCCCACGCGTTACCTCCCACCTCCCTACGACAACTCCTTACGACAGGACGGTCGTACGTCGATGAGCCCCCGCGCCGGATCCACCGGCCCCCACACTCTCGCCTTCGTCGAGAGTCCGGTACAGCTCCTGAACGTGCTGGAATGGGCGCACACCTCTGCCCAGAACGGCACGGCGCCCGGCGCGGGGCTCACCCTCGTCGTCCTGTCCCCCAACGACCCGATGACCCGTGGCCAACTGCGCCGCATGGCCGAACTGGCCCGCGACGAAGGCCACTCGGTCCGCTGGGAGGAGGCGCGCGGTGGCACCACGGCGCCCTTCCACACCATCGGAGGCCTCGCCCCGCTGCTGCGCAGGGCCCGCCGCATCGTCATGGGAGACCCGTTCTCCCGCTATGTGCAACTCCTCCTGACCATCACCCGCGCCCCCGACCTGGTCGTGGTCGACGACGGCACGGCGACGATGGAGTTCGTCGCCCAGCTCGCCCGTGGCGAACGACTGGTCCGCTGGCACCGCAAGGGTGGCCGCCCGGGCCCGCGCGACCTGCTCTTCGCCCCGGTGTCCTCCTTGGCCAGGCGCCGGCTGACGCCCAGTGAACGCCGTACGGTCGAGGTGTTCTCCTCGATGCCGATCGACGAGACCCCGATCGGTGTGCGCGTCACCGCCAACGACTTCTCCTGGACCCGGGCCCGCTTCGGGCCGCCCCGCCTCACCAAGGGCGCGGACCTGGTCGGCACGTCCCTCGTCGAGACGGGTGTCGTCGACGGGGACCGCTATCTCCAGGCGGTCCGTACCCTCGCCAGGTCCCACGGCGCCACCCGCTACTTCGCCCACCGCCGCGAGAGCGCCGAAAAGCTCCACCGGCTGGCCGCGGAGACGGGCCTGGAGATCGTCCGCCCCGATCTCCCCCTGGAACTGATCGCCCGCCGCGGCCCCATCGGCCGCACGATCCTCAGCTTCCCCTCCACGGTCGTCCACACGCTGCCGCTGGCCCTGGCCGGCACCGAGGTCCGCGTCGCCGTCTGCGACATCGACCCGGCCTGGCTGACGGAGAACGCCTCCCCGCGCGCCCAGGGCTTCCTGTCCGGGGTGACGGGGACGGCACGGGACGTACACCGGTTGTCGGCGGTGACATCGGCGTAGGGAAGCCGTGCGCCGTCCGGCGAGTCACCACATGAGACTGATGAAACTGATGAAGTCGATCGATCCGGGGCTGGGGCCGGGGCCCGCGGGTTTCGCCGGGCCGTTCTCGTGATCGGCTCGGCGGAGGTGCTGCGGGCACTGCGGGCCCACGGAACGATCGCGTGGTTCCGGATCTCGGCCGGGGTGGATCCGCTGGATTCCCTCGTCCGTCCGCCCGTGGTCGTCTGGCGCTACGCCGACCCGCAGGACCGGGTACGCCTGGCGATCCCGCCGACCGTCGAGACGTTCGAGGGAAACGTCGGGTGGGTCGCGGACGTCTCGGCCGAGAACTGGTACCTCCAGCCACGCAGGGTGCGGGACGAACTCTCCCGAGCCGCTCCGGGGTACCCGGGTGTCCTGTCCGACCTCAAGCACGGGGACCAGGACTTCTGTATCCGTGCCACGCGGGATCTCGAACTCCTTCTGGCCAGGATCGAGAGGCTCCCCGACTGAGTTCGCGGCGGCGGCCCGGTCCGGGCGGGACACAGGAACTCCGAATCTCCTCCACACCGGTTGCACTGAACGGACACATGTTGTTCGTCAACGATCCATAGATCGCGCGTTGGACCGACACGATCCGGTCATTGAATCTCCCCGCACGGCACCAATCGGTCGCCGCACGCCTGTTTCGTTTACGCAGTGGGGGGACCACACGTGGCGTCCGCACATGCGGAGTCCGACAGATCGGACTCCGACAGACCCGCGCCCCGGCGGCCGTACGCCGCTCGTGGGCTCGGTGACCGGATCTTCCGGTACCAACTGACAGCCAGCGGTGTCGTCGTCCTCGCCGTCATGGCGGGAGTTGGCCTCTTCCTGCTGCTGAGAGCCGGTCAGGCTCTCAAGGCCACCGGGTTCTCCTTCCTCACCACCACCGAATGGCAGCCGGACGTCCACCGGTTCGGCATCGCGGCCGTGCTCACCGGCACCCTGCTGATCGCCGTCGTCGCGGTGACGATCTCGGTGCCGCTGGCCATCGGGACCGCGCTGTTCATCACCGACGTGGCACCGCGGAGGCTGCGCTACACGCTGGTGACGATGGTGGACCTGATGGCGGCCGTACCGTCGGTCGTGTACGGGCTGTGGGGACTGTTCTTCCTCCAGCAGCACGTGATCGGACTGTCGCGCTGGCTGTCCACCTGGCTCGGCTGGATACCACTGTTCACGGTGGACGGAGCCCAGCCGGGCGAGCCGCTCGCTTCCGACAGCGTCTACACCGCCTCCACCTTCGTCGCCGGGATCGTCGTCGCGCTGATGGTCGCGCCGATCCAGTGCTCGGTGATGCGCGAGGTCTTCGCCCAGGCCCCGGCCGGCGAGCGCGAGGGCGCCTACGCGCTCGGCGCCACCCGCTGGGGGATGATCCGCGCGGTCGTCCTGCCGTACGGCAGGGGCGGCATCATCGGCGGCACGATGCTCGGCCTCGGCCGGGCGCTCGGCGAGACCATCGCCGTGTATCTGATCATCTCGCCGGTGTTCGTCATCCAGCCGCACATCCTCCAGACCGGGGCGAACTCGGTCTCGTCGCTGATCGCCCTGCATTACGGCGACGCCTCCCCCTTCGGCATGTCGGCGCTGATGGCGGCGGGCCTGGCGCTGTTCCTGCTCACCCTGGCGGTCAACTTCACCGCCTCCTCGGTCGTGGCCCGCTCCCGGTCCGGCGCACAGAGCGAGGCATGAGATGACCGTCGTAGAAGAGAACCTCGTGGCGCAGGAGCCCGTCCTGGCCGCCGGGCCCGCCGCGGCGGAGCCCGCCCTGCCTCCCGACCGGCCGCGCCGTATCGGCGGCGTCAGCCTCTCCGGCCTGCTGTCCCTCACCGGCGCCGCCGCCTCCGGGCTCTGCGCCACGATCCTGTTGTACGGCGAACTCGCCCCGTTCTCCGGCGCGTTGGGTTTCACCGTCACCGCCTACCTGCTCTTCCTCGCGATCTACGCGGTGTTGACAGGATTCGAAGAAGACGGCCAGTCCGTACGCGACCGGGTGATGACGGTCGTGCTGTGGACGGCGGCCACGCTGCTGTTCACCGCGCTCGTGCTCATCGTCGGCTTCACCGCCTGGCGCGGCCGGGAGGCGCTGCTGCACCTCAACTTCTTCACCAAGGACATGCAGGCCGCCGGCCCGCTCGACCCGCTGACGAACGGCGGCATCGCCCACGCGATGCTCGGCACCCTCATCATGACCGCCATCGCGCTCGCGATCACGGTGCCGCTGGGTCTCGCCTGCGCCGTGTACCTGAACCAGGTCCCGGGCCGCTTCTCACGGTTCGTGCGGACCATGGTCGAGGCGATGACCGCGTTGCCCTCGATCGTGGCCGGCCTGATGGTGTTCGCCATCTGGATCCTCGGGCTCGGGATGCAGAAGTCCGGTCTCGCGGCCGGCTTCGCGATCAGCGTGATGATGCTGCCGATCGTGATCCGCGCGTCGGACGTCGTGCTGCGGCTGGTGCCGGGGACCTTGACCGAAGCGGCCGAGGCGCTCGGCGCACCCCGCTGGCGCACCGTCCTGCACGTCATCCTGCCCACCGCCCGCTCCGGGCTCGCCACGGCCGTCATCCTCGGCACCGCGCGCGGCATCGGCGAGACCTCTCCCGTCCTGCTGACCGCCGGATTCACCGCGGCACTCAACACCGACCCCACCAGCGGGCCGATGGTGTCCCTGCCGCTGGCCGTCTTCAACTTCGTCAAGTCGCCCCAGCCGACCATGATCGCTCGCGGCTTCGGCGCGGCGGCCGTCCTCATGGCCCTGGTCCTGGTGCTCTTCGTGATCGCCCGTGTGATCGGCGGCCGCGGCCCCGGCCACCAGACCAAGCGTCAGGCCCGCCGCACCGCCCGCGCCTCGCGGCAGGACGTGGCGCGCTTCGACGAACTGCACGCCCCCGGCCTGTCCCTGTTCGAGGCCGCCCCCCGCACCGAAGCGTCCGCCACAGCCGACCCCACCGCCCCCGGAGAGAACGACTGATGCGCAGCCACCTCCCTACCGTCCTCGGGCGCCTGCGCGCCCTTGCGACCCTCGGCGCCCTGTTCGGCGTGATCGCCGGCCTGCTGGCCGGGCCCGCGGCCACGCCCGCCGCGGCCGAGAGCTACACCCCGGTCGCCGGCGCCGGCTCCACGTGGGCGGAGAACGCCATCGACCAGTGGCGCAAGGCCGTCAACCAGTACGGCATGCGGATCAGCTACGCCGGCGGCGGCTCCTCCGACGGCCGCCGGCAATTCCTCAGCGGCACCGTCGACTTCGCGGTCTCGGACATCCCGTTCCAGACCCACCCGACCGACGGCTCGGCCGCCGAACGTCCGTCGGCCGGCAGCTACGCCTACATGCCGATCGTGGCCGGCGGCACCGCCTTCATGTACCACCTGACCGTCAACGGCAAGAGGGTCACCAACCTCCGCCTCTCCGGAGACGTCCTCACCAAGATCTTCACCGGCGTCGTGAAGACCTGGGACGACCCGGTGATCAAGGCCGACAATCCGGGGCTCCAACTGCCGCACCGCCCCGTCGTCCCCGTCGTCCGCTCCGACGGTTCGGGCTCCACCGCCCAGTTCACGATGTGGATGACCAACCAGCACAAGTCGCTGTGGCAGGCGTACTGCGGCAAGGTCGGCCGCTCCGGGGCCTGCGGGCAGACCTCGTACTACCCCACCGTGTCCGGCATGATCGCCCAGTCCGGCGACCCGGGCGTGGCGGGCTACGTCGCCCAGAACTACGGCGAGGGCGCCATCGGCTACGTCAACTACTCGTACGCCATCAACGAGGGCTATCCGGTCGCCAAGATCCTCAACCACGCGGGCTACTACACCGAGCCGACCCCGAAGAACGTCGCCGTCTCGCTGCTCAAGGCGAGGATCAACACCAACAAGAGCTCCGCCGACTACCTCACCCAGCAGCTCGACGGCGTCTACAACGACAGCGACCAGCGCAACTACCCGCTGTCCAGCTACTCGTACATGATCCTGCCCCTGAAGGCGCAGGGCACCTTCACCGAGGCCAAGGGCAAGACGCTCGGTGCCTTCTCGTACTACTTCATGTGCCAGGGCCAGCAGCAGATGCCCCAGCTCGGCTACTCGCCGCTGCCGATCAACCTGGTGCAGGCGGGCTTCGACCAGATCCGCCGCATCCCGGGCGTGCAGACGAAGAACATCAACATCAAGGGCTGCAACAACCCGACCTTCTCCAGCGACGGGCACAACAAGCTCGCCGAGACCGCCCCCTACCCGGCGGCCTGCGACAAGAAGGGCGCCGCGGCCTGCAACACCGGCAGCGGCGGCGCCAAGTCGGGCGGCGGCTCCGGGGGTTCGGGATCGGCGGGCGGCACAAGTGGCGGCGGCACGTCGGGCGGTTCCGCGAGCGGCGGTACGAGCGGGGGGAGTTCGGGCAGCGGCGGCGGCACCGGCGGCTCGGCGGGCGGCAGCGCCCAGCCCGTCGTCGACCCCGACACCGGCCAGACCCTGGCGCCCGGCACCGGTACCAGTACCAGCGGCGGATCGGGTACCGGCACCGGCGGCGGTACCGCCGTGGACGGCACCATCGCCCTCGCCCAGCCGATCGCCGTGGCCGGGCACAGCGGCTGGACCACCACCCAGACACTGATGCTGCTCGCCGCGGCCCTGGTCCTCGGGCTGTTGCTCCTGCCGTCCATCGTCTCGCGGGCGATGGCCGGGCGCACCGGGAGCGGAGAGAAGAACGACACCAAGGACGTCATGGACGGGGGTGCGCGATGAAGCGCGTACGCAAGCTGCTGGTGCGCCTCGTCGCCGGCGCCGCCGCCGGAGCCCTCGCCGGCCTCGCGGTCGCCCAGACCGCCCAGCCCGCCACCGCCGCGAGCGGCACCGACTCCGCCGTCACCGTCTCCGGCCGCGGCGAGTTCAAGGACATGAAGTTCAAGGTCAGCCAAACCGAGCACCTCACCAGCCAGGCGATCACCGTCTCCTGGACCGGCGGCACCCCGAGCACCTTCGCGGGCACGCTGTTCAACACCGACTTCGTCCAGATCATGCAGTGCTGGGGCGACGACGACGGCACCGTCCCGGCCAACCCCGGCCCGTCGCGCACCCAGTGCCAGTACGGCGCCTCCCCGACCACCGACCGGGGCAGCTGGCCGGGCAACGAGTACGACGACTCCCGCAAGATCTTCTACAGTGCCGACCCGAGCAACTACGGCCAGGACGACCGCTACGGCGCCGGTGGCGTCTCAGGACAGGGCGAGGTGCCCTTCAAGTCCGTCGACGGCACGGTGATCACGAGCGGCACCCAGAACAACTCCCTGTTCAACCACAACACCACCAACGAGGTCGACTTCGCCCGCACCGGCGCCGACGGCACCGGCCAGGAGTTCTTCGAGGCGCAGACCGCCAACGAGGCCCCGCACCTGGGCTGTGGCGTCCCGGTGACGGAGAACGGCCGTACGGCACCGCGTTCCTGCTGGCTGGTGATCGTCCCGCAGGGCCACCTCGACCTCGACGGCAAGCCCTACGCCGACACCAGCCAGGTCAACGCCGGCTCCCCGGTCTCCTCCACCAACTGGAAGAACCGCATCGCCGTCAAGCTCGGCTTCAACCCGGTCGGCGCCAACTGCGCCCTCGGCTCCGACGAGCGTGCCACCGCCGGCAGCGAACTCGCCGCCGACGCCATGACCAGCTGGCAGGCGGCCCTGTGCCCGGCCGGCAGGGTGTACGGCTACACCGAGCTCGGTGAGCCCGACACCCGCGCCCGCCTCACCGCGAACGGCTCCTTCGGGCTTGCCTTCACCACCCGGGCTCTCGGCGCGGACACCGGCACGACCGCACCCACGGACACCACCGTGTACTCGCCCACCGCGCTTTCCGGCACCGTCATCGGCTTCACCATCGAACGCAGACCGAAGGCCGGAGCCTCCGACGCGGCCCGTCGCCTCGCCGGCACCAAGGTCGAGTCCATCGACCTCACGCCCCGGCTGGTCGCCAAGCTGCTCACCGAGTCCTACCGCAACTCCCCTTGGGGAGCGGTCCTCGGCTCCACCGTCGCGAGCGGCTACGGCTGGGCGAAGAACAATCCGGCGGGCCTGGCGACCGACCCCGAGTTCATCGCGCTCAACCCTGAGTTCGCGGAGCTGTCGATTCCCGAGACCCCGGCCACCGACACCGACCTGCTGACCTCGCTCGGCCACAGCGACTCGGCTCGCGCGGTCTGGCAGTGGATCGTCTCCGACAAGGAGGCCCGCAGCTTCCTCGCGGGCGTGTCCGACGACTGGGGGATGCGCGTCAACCCGTACTTCAGCACCAACGCGGACCTGAACCCGACCGGATTCGCCTTCGACCCGGCCGACACCGACACGTACCCCAAGAGCGACCCCTGGTGCACGATCCCGGCGAACAGCGGCGCCACCGAGAAGCAGTGCATGATCGACTTCCATCCGTACGTGACGGACATGCACGCCGGCGCCCTGCACACCCGGCGCGCCGACAGCCTGTGGAAGGCGACCTGGGACCCGCTGGCCAGCCCGCCCGCGTACAAGAACCCCGGCCCGCAGACGGTGGGCTCCCGGTTCGTGATCACGGTCACGGACGCGGCCTCCGCCGCCCGGTTCGGCCTGCAGACCGCGCGGCTGCGCAACACGGCAGGTAAGTTCGTCGCGCCCACCACCGCGTCCCTCACCGCCGCCGCGGCGAGCGCGTCCGGCGCCCACGCCGCCGAGATCAGCCCGGCCAAGGCCACCGCGCAGGGCGCGTACCCGCTCGCGCAGCTGGTGTACGCGGCCGTACGTCCCGCCAAGCTCGACGCGGCCGCCCGCAAGGACTACGCGGCGCTGCTGACGTACGCGGCAGGCAGCGGGCAGGTCCCCGGCGCGGACCCGGGCCGGCTCCCGATCGGCTACGCCCCGCTGTCGAAGACGCTGCGCGCGAAGGCCACCCACGCCGCCACCACCCTCGCCGACTACACCGGTCCGTCCGCCACGCACGGCGGTTCCTCCGGCGGATCGAGCGGCGGCGGCACCGGTGGTACGGATGGCGGCTCCGGCGGTACGTCGGACGGGGGCGCCTCCGGCGGCGGTACGGGCGGCGGTGGTACGGGCGGCGGCGATGCGGCATCGGGTGGCGGCGGGAGCGCGAGCCCCACGCCCAGCGGCGCGCCCTCCTACGACGGTGGCAAGGCCGTCGCGACCACGGCCGCGGGCACCACGCCGGCCGACCCGGCGAACGCGCTCCGCTACGCCGTCCCGCTCGGCGCGGCGCTCGGCGCCGTGGCCGGTGTGGGCGCGCCCTTCGCGGGCGGCAGCCGGCTCCGCTTCCCACTCCGCGTCCCCCTCCCCGGCGGCCGCGTCCTGACCATCCCTGCCCCCACCCTCCCGGAACGGCTGCGCAAACTGCTGCCGCCCGGCCGGCACTGACCCCGTGCCACGGCCGCACCGCCCCGGGGCTCCGGACCAGGAGAGCCAGGCCCGTAAGGACCTGGGCCCCGGCCAGGGGAGTCCGGCCCACTGGACTGAGGCCCTCGGGCAGGGGAGTCCGGCCCGCTGGGCCGAGGCTCTCGAACGACGGAGTCAGGTCCATCCGGGCTGAGGCTCTCCGACAAGGGAGTTCAGCCCGCTGGGCCGAGGCTCTCGAACGACGGAGCCAGGTCCACCCGGGCCGGGGCTCCCCACAGACGGCCGTCCGCCCCGAAAGGCAGTCGGGGCGGACGGCTTGACCCCCCACCCTGCCAGATCCACCGGATCCACCAGGTCCACCCGTCGCAGAACCGACGCACAACCTCAGGAGACCCTCGATGCGCAGAATGCGCCTCACGGCGGCCATGGTCGCCGCCGCAGCGGTGTCCGGCACGCTGGCTCTCGCGAGCCCGGCGTCCGCCGACCCCACCCCCGCCGGGACCTTCCGCCAGCTCGTCGGCGTGGGTTCCGACACCACCCAGGACGTGCTCAACGCCCTCGCCGGTGACACCGTCAACGGCAAGAGCTACGCCGAGACCGCCGTGAAGGCGGGCGACGCGGGCATCGCCTCGTACGACGCGATCCCCTCCGGCACCGCCACCACCACCATCCAGACCCGCGCGGGCGGCCCGTCCTTCCTGCGCCCCAACGGCTCCGGCAAGGGCAAGCTCGCCCTCAGCGAGTCGCTGACCGGTGACAAGTTCCCCAGCAGCGACGGCGTCGCCATCAAGGGCCAGGTCGACTTCGCCCGCTCCTCCGGCGGCCCGAGCGTCTCCGGCACCGCCCTCACCTACGTCCCGTTCGCCCGGGACGCGGTCGGCGTCGCGGTCCGCGGCTCGGGTCTCGACACGCTGACGGTCGACCAGCTGCACGACATCTACGCCAACGGCGGGACGTCCACGGTGAACGGCCAGGTCGTGCACCCGGTCATCCCGCAGGTCGACTCCGGCACCCGCAAGTTCTTCCTCGCGGCGATCGGCCTCAACGAGCTCACGGTCTCCCCGAACATCCCGACCGTCCAGGAGAACCAGGCGAACGCCGCGCTCACCCAGGACGGCGCGCTGGTGCCGTTCTCCGTGGGCAGCTGGATCGCCCAGAACAACGGCATCGCGCCCGACTACAGCAAGACCGCGGTCGCCGCCGGCGCGCGCCTGGCCAGCATCCAGCTGCCTGGCGACACCGGCGCCACCAGCCCGGTGACCACGGTGAACGGCAAGCTCACCCCGGTCAGCGGCTACTTCGAGAACGCCACCTTCGGCCGCGACGTCTACAACGTCGTCCCGAGCCGGGCGATCGACCCCTCCAGCGTCTTCTTCGACAAGGCGCTGTACGACGTCTTCGTCACCAGCGGCACCCACGAGGCGGCCCTCGCCACCGACACCGCCGAGAAGGTCATCGCCGACTTCGGCTTCCTGAACGAGTCGTACAACGGCTCGGTCAACCCTGCCAAGCACGCCAAGCTCGGCGGCCTGGAGGAGTCCGGCATCGACATCAAGGCGCCCAACGCGCCTGCCCTGAAGGCCACCCCCGGTGACGCGAGCCTCAAGCTGACCTGGACCGCCCCGACCCCCGCGCCCGCGCTCCCGGTCACCGACTACCGCGTCACGCTGACCGGTTCGGACGGCGCCGTCGTGGCCGTCAAGGACGTCCCGGCCACCACCACGTCGTACAGCTTCACCGGCCTGGCCCTCGGCACCTACACCGCCTCGGTCTCCGCCGCCAACCTCAACGGCACGGGCTCCGCCGCCTCCTGGACCGGCGCCGTCAAGTACACCAGCGCCGTGAAGGCCACCGCCGCCACGACCGCGTACGGCAAGACGCCGAAGGTCGCCGTCACGGTCACCGGCTCGCACGGCGTCGTCCCGAGCGGCAAGGTGACCGTCAAGGACGGCACCACCACGCTCGGCACCGGCACCCTGGACAGCTCCGGCAAGGTCACCATCGGCCTGTCCAACCACCTCAAGGTCGCCACGCACACCCTGTCGGTGTCCTACGGCGGCAGCACCAAGCTCAACGCCTCCGCCACGACCGCCAAGCTGACGATCACCAAGGCGACCCCGTCCGTCGGCAGCACCGCGCCCGCCTCGGTCAGCCACACCGGCCGCGCCAAGGTCGGCGTGAAGGTCACGGCGACCGGCACCACGCCGACCGGCACGGTCCGTGTCTACGAGGGCTCCCGCGTGCTCGCCACCGGCACGCTGAGCGGCGGCAGGGTGACCATCACCCTGCCCAAGATGGGCCGTGGCAAGCACACCATGCACGTGTACTACACGGGCTCCACGACGGTGAACTCGAAGAACGGCGCGAACTTCACCATCAAGTCCACCTGACGCACCACCCGTCGGGGAGACCGCGACCGCGGTCTCCCCGACGGCCCCACCAGTGAAGCCATGGAAGGAGACGCGTCGCCGTGACGGTCGCCGTACAGACCACGCTCACCAGGCCCGTACCGCGGCTGGGCGTTCGGGGAGTCACCGCCGTCCGGCACCTTGCCCGGGGCGGTCTGCTCACCCTGGCCGCCCTGCTGCTCGGCCTCACCGCCCAGCTGCTGCTCGTCAGCGGCATCCAGGAACGGGCCGCGCAGCACGCCTCGTACGACGCGCTGCGCACCCAACTCGCCCTCGGCACCGCCCCGGTGGCCCAGATCGACCAGGAGGGCAGACTGCTGGCGCCCGGCACCCCGGTCGCGCTCGTCGACATCCCCGCCGTCCACGTCCACCAGGTCGTCCTGGAGGGCACCGACTCCGCCGTCCTGACCGACGGCCCCGGCCACCGCCGGGACACCCCGCTGCCCGGACAGACCGGCACCAGCGTGCTGATGGGCCGGGCGGCCGCCTACGGGGGTCCCTTCGGCCGTCTCGACCAGCTCGCCGCGGGCGACACGTTCACCGTGACCACCGGCCAGGGCAAGGCGAAGTACCAGGTCCTCGGCGTACGACGGGCCGGCGATCCGGCGCCCGCCGCCGTGGCCTCCGGCAAGGGCCGCCTGGTCCTCGTCACGGCCACCGGCCCGCACTTCATGCCCGGCGGGGTGCTGCGCGTCGACGCCGACCTGATCTCCACCCCCGCCCAGACCCCGGCGGCAGTCATCCGCTCCGGCACGCTCCCGGAGTCCGAACAGCCCCTCGCGCACCCCTCCGGCGTGCCGTGGCCGCTGGTCATGTGGCTCCAGGCGCTGGTGGCCGCCGCCGTCGCCGCGGTGTGGACCTGGCACCGCTGGGGCCGGCACCAGACATGGATCGTGTTCGCCCCCGTGGTCGCGGTCCTGGGCCTCCAGGTGGCCGTCCGCACCACCGAACTGCTGCCGAACCTGATGTGAATCCTGTGAACCTTCCCGAGACCCACGATCACCACGAGGTGCCCGACGTGACCGATGCGACCGCTTCCCTCGATACGACGGCGACCGACACCGTCGTCCTGCCGCCCGTCGCTCCCGTCGCGCCCGTCAGGACCGCGATGGGAGCCGCGACGGGGACCGCGAAGGGGGCCGTCGCTCCCGCGACCCTCGAAGCCCGCGCCGTCTCGGCCTGGTTCGGCAGCCACCAGGTGCTGCAACAGGTCTCCCTCACGATGCCCGCCGGGCAGGTCACCGCCCTGATCGGCCCCTCCGGCTGCGGCAAGTCGACCTTCCTGCGCACGCTCAACCGGATGCACGAGCTGATCCCCACGGCCGCGATGGGCGGCGAGGTGCTCTTCGACGGCGAGGACATCTACGCCCCCGAGCGCCGCCTGACCGACGCCCGCCGCAGGATCGGCATGGTCTTCCAGAAGCCCAACCCGTTCCCCGCCATGTCGATCTACGACAACGTGGTGGCGGGTCTGCGCCTGACGGGCACGCGCGTCGGCCGTCGCGAGAAGGACGAGCTGGTCGAGGAGAGCCTGACCAGGGCCGGCCTGTGGAAGGAGGTACGGGACCGACTCCGCCAGCCCGGCGGCGCGCTCTCCGGCGGCCAGCAGCAGCGCCTGTGCATCGCCCGCGCCCTGGCCGTACGTCCCCGGGTGCTGCTGATGGACGAACCGTGCTCGGCGCTCGACCCCACGTCCACCCGCCGGGTCGAGGAGACGATCCACGAACTCGCGGGCCAGGTGACCGTCGTGATCGTCACCCACAACATGCAGCAGGCGGCCCGCGTCTCCCAGCAGTGCGCGTTCTTCCTCGCCGAACAGGGCACTCCGGGCGGCATCGTCGAACACGGCCCCACGGAGCACATCTTCGGCACCCCGGAGGACCAGCGCACGGCGGACTACGTGGCGGGCCGCTTCGGCTGACGTCCTCCGCTCTGACATCCTCGGCTGTCATGAAGATCAGACGCCGTACCCTCCTCACCGCGCTCGCGGCGACACCCGTCCTGAGCACGGTCACGGCCGCCGCGACCGCGACGGTGACCGCCACGCCCGCGGCAGCCGCCGAACAGGCCTCGAACACGGCCCTGTACGCCAACCCCGCCTGGACGGAGGGCACGGACTGGGGCCGCCGCTCCAGACGCCACCTGGTCGACGACCAGAGCAGGACCGGCCGCGCCCCCTTCCTCCGCTCCACGGTCATCGCCCCGCACGGCGGCGGCATCGAAGGGGGCACCTCGGAACTCTGCCTGGCGATAGCCGGTTACCACCCCGCCGACCTCGCACCCACCCCGGCGGCCGGCCCGGTGCACGACTTCTGGATGTTCGAGGGCCTGATGAGCGGCGGGAACGGGGCGCTGCACGTCACCTCCACCCACTGCGACGACACGATCGCCCGCTCCCTGTGCGCGGGCAGCCTCAACGTCGTCTCCCTCCACGGCTGCCAGCCGGAGCAGGCGGGCCTGGAACCAGGCGCCGCGGCCGTCCTCGTCGGCGGCCTCAACTCCACCTTCCGCCAGTACCTGATGGAGGAGTTCACCGCGGCCGGCATCCGCGCGGTGACGGCCTCGGGGGAGGAGGAGATCGCGGGCATCGACCCGGACAACATCTGCAACCGCACCCTCCTCGGCATGGGCGCCCAGCTGGAGATGACCACGGCCCTGCGCACCGCGATGTTCGCCCCCGGCAAGAACACGGTCGCCGACCGCGCCACCAACCTCCTCCCCCCCTTCTGGACCTTCACCACCGCGACCCGCAGGGCGATCGATCGGGTGGAGGCGGGGCAGGCGGTGCTGTGACCGTCCCCTCACCGAACACGACTGTCGAAAGGGAGCCGCGATGCCGACGCCGGATGCTCGGTCCTGGGCAGAGGCGCTCAGCATGTACGAGCGGCGGTACTC
The DNA here is from genome assembly GCF_001514115.1 of Streptomyces olivochromogenes. Taxonomy (GTDB): domain Bacteria; phylum Actinomycetota; class Actinomycetes; order Streptomycetales; family Streptomycetaceae; genus Streptomyces; species Streptomyces olivochromogenes. Next base: position 49,326 of record NZ_KQ948454.1, on the reverse strand, counting down.
GTACGTGTTGGTGGGGCCCCGTGCCCACCAGGACTGGGTGCGGGACGTCGCGGCAGTCATGCGCCGGGAGGTGACGGATCCCCGATCCTGGAGGTGGCTCGACGTCGACGAAGGCGAGGAGGAACGGCTGGAGGAGCCGTTCTTTCCCTTCGTCCTGCCGACCTCCGCTCCAGAAGGCGCGGCCGCGTGGCGGCGCGGGCTGCGGACGGTGCCCCGGACATCGGTGGAAAGACTGCTGGTCATGCTGTCCACCACATGGCTGGACGTCCCGCGCGAACGCGCCCGCAATGACTTCGAGACCCGTCGTCCCGAACTGGAGCGGAAGGCCCGGGTGATCCTCTCCCGCTTCCCGGAGGAGACGTCCTTCCACACGAACACCGGGTACCCGACAGCGAGTCCTGACAGCCGCACCGACGCCCCGGACTTCTACGAAGCGACCACCGGCTGCACCCCTCTCTCCCAGTACGACTGGGACCTCGGCCTGATCGCGGTCTCCGGGACCGAACTCGGCCTCTTCTGGTCCTTCGACGCCACCTGAAACCTCGTAAGGTTCTTGGGCGTACGTGACGTGCGATGCCGATGTGACGGGGGCGGAGGTACGGCATGAGAGTGCACGGAGCAGGCGGGGGACAAGGAGGCGGGGGCCCCGACCTGAGGGTGTCAGGGCAGGACCTCACCAAGCTCGCCGATGACCTCGACGACATGCAGGATCACCTCGACAAGCAGGTCAGGCGGATGGACTCGATCGTCGACCGTATCGAGGCTGACTGGCGTGGCCCGGCGGCGACGGCGTACCGCGAGTTCCACCGGGCCGCAGCCGAGGACGCCGTACGCATCCGCGAAGTGATGAAGCATCTGGAGCAGGCCGTGCGGTTGAGCCGGGACGGCTTCACGGAGCAGGAACTGGCCGTGGTCGAGCAGATGCGCCAGATTCGGGTGGACGTGGGCAGCGAGGTCGACCGGCTCTCCACGCCGAACCCGGACGCCGCGTCGGCGACCCCACCCGCGCGCCCGAGTAGCGGCCTCGACGCCCTCTGACCTCCCACAGACCACGAGGCAATTTCACGTACCGGGGGAAAGATGCAGCCAGGAGATGCCGCCGACGACCACATAGCCGTCTCCTTCACCACCCTTCGCGACCTCGCCGTCGAACTGGAGGACATCCTCAAGAAGCTCAACGGCAAACTGGACGACCTCTACGACCGGGTCGTCCCTGTCGTCCTCTCCTGGGAAGGCGAGGCCCGCGAGGTCTTCGTCGACAAACTCGACGAGTGGGACCACTCGGCCCAGGACCTCCAGGCCGCACAGAAGTGGCTGCACGAATACGTCACGACGGGCCACGCCAACTATGCGGCGGCGCACCGGGCGGTGCTGCGGGGCTGGGGAGGTGCCTGATGGCAACGCCCTCACCCTCGCCCTCGACCACGCCCCCGGTCACCACGGGCAACGGCGCGCTCGCCGCCCCGTCGTCCGGCTCGGGCGCGACCCCTGCCCCCTCTCCCGGTTCCCTCAAGGACCCCCAGGGCAAGGACATTTCACAACAGGACACAGGCTCGGCACGGCGCCGACGCTCCGACGAACTGGCGGCGATGAAGCCCGCCGCGCCGGGCAACGCCGTCGGCTTCGACATCCAGCCGAGGCACGTGTACTACGCGTCGTACGTGCTGCGGAACGCCCAGTACGACTTCGCGGACCGGGCCAAGAGTCTCGTCGACACTCTGGACGGGTACGCGCACGCGGCGGGCTGTGGGACCGGCCCTGAGGCCTTCGCGAAGGCGTACGCCGAAGTCGCCGATCTCTTCTTGCAAGTGTGGAGCAGAGCGACGGAGGGTGTCGGCGGCGCTGCGGTGGGCCTCACGGTGACGGCGAACAACTACGCGCAGGCGGAGCACGCGACCAATCCGCTGAGCCCGGCTGTGGTGAGGAAAAACCTCCCCGACGTCCTGAAGAAGGCCGGCGCGGGCGGACCCGTGGCCGAACTCGGCTGGGGCAACGCCCCTGCGGAGGCGGGCTGGGGCAACGAGATCATCGACGACGTCGCCGGGGGCCTGAGCGGGGTCGGCGACTACGTCCTGCGCCCGATCCTGGAGTACGCGCTGCGGCACGGGAAGGTCGCCGACATCACGCCGGGCGGCGACGACGTCGACCTTCCCAAGATCGCGCTGGCGTGGCGGACGGCGGCCAAGGACGCCAAGACGTCCGCGGACACCTTCGACGACGCCGTCGCGTATCTCACCAACCCCGCGCCGGGCCACGACGAGTGGCAGAGCGCGATGAAGCAGTTCTGTTCCGCGATCTGGGGGAGTACGGCCTGGGGCAAAGCGAGTCACAACGGCCGTTACCAGTGGAACCAGAAAGACGGCCGGCGCCCCGCCTTGGAAGTCCTCCAGGACACCGCACGCGACGTCGCGACGGCGTGCGACGCGCTGAGTGCGGAAGTGACGAAGATCAGGTCCACGATCACCGATGTCTACAAGCACGCGGCCGAGAAGACCTTCGTCGCGAAGAGTATCGAGGCCGCTCTGGAACTGGCCCTCAAAATTCCTGAGCTGGCCCTGGAGTTCGTCTCGAACATCGACACGGGTCGCCTTAACCATGCCGTCGAAACGTACAACCGCGAAATCCACACCCTTGCCGGCGACTTGACCGAACTCAAGCACGCGCTGGAAGAGGCGGAGCGCAGCGTTCCCAGATATTCCGCGGAAGAGGCACGCGCCGAGGCCTTCGGTGTGAGGGCGCTCGACGAATTCAAGAAAGAGCACCCGTGGACCAATCCGGAGGACACCAAGAACGGCGTCTACAAGATTGACCTGGCCAGTAGTGAATGGTTGAACGACGGCCACACCCTGGACAAGCATGTCGGAAAGACGTCTGAGCAACTCGCCCAACGCCTGCGTGATCAGGGTGATCCGGCCACCGACGCATGGCCGCACGGTAAGCCCATGGTCAGTGCGGCCTCCAGCTTCGACACCCTGGAGAGCGCGCAGCGGTACACGCAGTACAACATCGACCAGTACTCCGGCGACATCAAGGCATGGCTCGACGGGCCGCCACCGCCTCAGGACGGGGAAGTGAAGAAGCTGGTCGGCCCGGGACCCGACGGGGAAGTCACGGGTACGAGCGTCACGAAGCAACCGTACGACCCGAACGATCCGACGACCGGTTTCAAGCAGGGTGGTATGAACGCCAAGCCCCTGGAGGTGAAGAACATCGATACCCGCCTGAAGTATGACTCCAGCCTCGATCCCCCCTTCGTCGTCATGACTTCCATGCCGGCGCGCTGACCAATTGCGTCGGGAAGAATGAGATCCGGAACGAGAATGGAAACGGTGAACCGAACTGCATGGGAGGAAGCCTCCCTGCGCCTGCTCGACGACGTCTACGCGTTCGCGGCGACCGGCCCGAGGGCCCACTCCGACTGGCGGGACGATGTGCTGGCCGTGATGAACCACGAAGTGGACGACCCGCGCGGCTGGAACGTCCTCGACTGGGAGACGGACAAGGAGGAGCGTGCGACGGCCGGTCCGTCCTTCCCCTTCCGCCCGCCCTCCCGCGAGCTCCTGGAAGAGCGGCTGTTCCCCGTCACGCCGGCGACGGCCGAGCGCCTGCTGGTGACGATGACCTACGACTGGGGCCCGGTCCCCCAGGACGAGGAGGCGGCAGCGGACGCCTACGCCGATGCCCGGACCTTGTTGAGCCGGTACGGGGAGCAGATCTCCTGCTACAGCAACATCACCCGTGCCCGCGCGACTCCGTCGCCCGATCTCACCGACGGAGTCGACGGCTGGGTGTCTCTCACTCAGTACGACGGCGACTTCGGATTCGTCGTCGTCTCGCCGGAAGAGGTCGGTGTCTTCTGGTCGTTCAACCCCATTTGACGAGTAGTGCTGCGCTTCAAACAAGCCGTGGAACCGAAGTTCGTGGTCCTCGCCTCCATGCCCACGACGCCGTGAGCCGACACTGCCGGTTCCGTGAGCGTGAAAGAAGAAGCATGAAAGGTGTCACCAGCGTTGACCACATACATCGGGGCAGTGTTCAACAACGGATTTGTTGCGCGGTTGCTCGACCTGTCCCTTCGCGCGAACACCTCGGAGGACGAGGATTTCGAGAACGAGATTGCCCGCCTCTGCCGGAGCATGCGGAGTACGGGGAGTGCTTCTTGGGCGCTGCCGCTGGCCACTGCCGCGGCCACGGTGGACCTTGTCGCGGAGGTGTTGGCGAGCTCCTTGCGAACCCGACTTCCGGCAGGTTTCGAGGAGAGGCTGGCCCTTGCGGCGGACGGTGGTTCGGTGGAGGAGTACCTGTCGGACACCGCCTCGGCCATCCGCAAGCTCGACAGTGAGGTTGTCCCCGGATATGGGGAGCTTCCCATGGCTCCCTGGGAGGTCTCCCTCGCTTTTCCGCAAGTGATCGACTTCAAATACTGGGTGGAGACCGACGAGTTCGAGACGCTCGACGAGTGTCTGTGGGCCGGGTTCGACAGCATGCATCCCGGAGAATGCGCGAGCAGCGCAACGGCTCTCGTGGCGCAGGCACAGGAAGCCCTGATCCTCTTTCCGGATCCGGACGTTCTGCGCTCGACGCTTTCGCAGAGCATCCCTTGGGTGTCTCGCAATGTTCTGCTGGAGATCGTCCGGAAGGGAAATGAACACCTCGCAGAGTTGCATGGATTCCCAGGGCGATGACAAGGCCGACCGCCAACAGAGCACTGCCGTCATGACGTCCATGCCGGTCGAGAAGAGCCAGGAGTCCTGAATGGCAATTACGCGCCAGGATGTGATCGAGTATTTTTGCCTCGAAGGAGCAAGAAACCTTCTCAAGCTCTACGGGCGCTATCAGGATAATATCCCGGACGACGCTTCGGAGTGGAAGAAGGAGCTCTTTCCTGTCGTTCGTGGCATTTGGAACTCGGAAATGGACGGCGGTAGGAACCGGTACGAGATCGGAGCGCAACTCCGTACTGCCGCCGATTTGTTTGAAACCCATCCAGATGGCTCGCACCACGCCTTGGATAATTTTCCCATGGGGTACCCCGAGGAGCGTACAGCTGCCATTTTTCGGGAAATCGCCGACTATGTGGAACAGTGGGCTTCCCCACTGGACAGGGAAGCCATCAGCGACACCCCGGTAACCGCTCGAGAACTGATCATGCGCTTCCCGCGTCTGAGTAATATCCTGCCCCTTTATTTCGGACAGGATGGTGCGGCCGTAAGTGACGACATGCAGGACGCGAGCACGGAGGAGGGGGTCCGCATGTACATCGACGAGACGCACCCTGAATGCCCGTGGAATCTTCCGGCTGCTGTCGCCGAATGCCACGAAGCTCTGGCGCTTTTTCACACCGAGGATCAACTGGACAGATTCTTCTGCGGGGCTGGAATGCACGGCGGTTCGGGTAGCGACGACTTCACCGAGTTCCTCCCCCTCTTCGCCCGCCTCTGCAGCGAGCACATGAGAGAGTTCCACTCACCGATGTGGGAACCCAGGTAGATTCACGACGAGGGACAATCGCACACCATGCGTACCCGTTCCGCCACCTACCCCGACCGCGAAACCGCCCAATGGGCCACCCAGCAGGTCGTCACCGCCAACGAGCAGCTCATCCACCGCTGGCTCGCCCAGTCCACCCGCCCCCGTCTGACGATCGAGGCGTCGTGGCCCTCGCGTACCGAGCCGGTCGGCCGGGTGCTGATCCAGGCGATGATGCTGGCGGGCCGCGATCCCGTGGGCGTGCGCGCGGCCCGCGTGGTGCTCAAGCGTGACGCGACCCGCCCCCATGGCTTCGTCGTCCAGGCCACCTTCCCCGTCTATCTGTAGAGCCCCGTAGAGACCAGTAGAGGCTGATCACCGTGCCCCTGAGCCCCCTCGAACACGACCGCCGGTACGGCGAACTGGACCAGGTGATCCGCGCCTACGCCGGGCAGCCCGCCGACGACACCCCGGACAGGCCCAGCCAGGCCCTGACCGCCTACATCCGCCACACCTGGCACACCCGCCCCTGGACACTGGCCACGGCAGAGGCCCAGCTGCGCGAGTACGCCCGCAACCCGCCCGGCCGACTCCGCCTGCGCCTCGGCGAGTTCTACGCGATCCCGGACGTCGGGCTACCCGAGTCGGACATCGAGCAGTGGCTGACCTGCCTCGCCGACCACATCAAGCACAGCGTCGAGACCGGCGAGGCCCCGCCCCCGGCCGCCCCCGCCACCCACTGGGAATGGCACGCCCGCTTCCCCGAACTCGCCCAGTTCCTCGGCGGCTGGTTCACCCAGGACATGCCGGACGAGTTCGAAGACCACGACGCCGCCGTCGACGACTACCGGTCCTCCACCGCCCCGCAGCTCGTGGCCCGCCTCGTGGGGGAGCTTCACGAGCTGCTCACCCTCAGCCTGGAGGAGTCCGACTACGCTCTCGCCGTCGCCGAGCTGGGCATGGAGGTGGACCCCCCGGCCCCGTACGCACCGAGCGGCTGGCTCGCGCTGGTCGCCGAGCGGCTCAGTGGGACGCGGGCCCAGTACGGGCCCCCGCCGCAGGGAGACGCGAAGTGACCGCGCCCGTGGACGAGTTGGCGGTCCTGCTCAAGAGCCTCTCGTACGATCTGCGCGTGTACGTCAGCGCGGGCACACTTCGGCCCGCCGGCGGGTCGGGCGGTCTCACGAAGGCCGTCGCCGAGCAAGTACAGGCTCTTGTCGCCGAGTTGTACGAGGGCTACTGGCACCAGTACGCCTACGGCACGGACGGACCGGCGTCTGCGCCGCAGATCGAACTGTCGCTGTACCCCAAGTCTCTGGCAGAGGCCACCGCACTCTTGGGTGAACTCGCCTCGGCGAACCTCATGTTCCCCGAATTCGCCTTCATGGACCGTGCCGAGGCCACATCGATCGCCGCACGTGTGGTGGGGTTGCTCGGTCCTGGCGCGCGCTGGTGGTCCAACAGGGACGACCTCAGCGTGGACACTGTCACCAGCTGCTCGTACGACACGTTCGTCATCGGCAGCGACGGCGACCGTTTCGCCCTGCTGATCCAGGTCGGCGACGACTGACGCGGCTCGCTCACCGGCCCATGTGCACCGCGAACACCGCCCAGGCCGAGGAGACGACCCGGAGGATGGGCCCGTCCACGTCCTTTGAGTCACGGACCGCGACGGTGCCGGGTATGTTGCGGGCGACTTCGACGCACTCGCCGTTGCCGCTGCTGTGGCTGGACTTGGCGAACTCGAACTGCGGCACGGCTCAGAACTCCTTGCGGATACGTCCGATCAGGGCGGTGGAATCGCGAAGAGCGAGTCCGCTCCGGGCAATCCGCTCGAATGTGGCGCAAGGAGACGCACCCCGTGACCAACTCCGCCCTCCCCCTCGCTTCCCCAAGGGCGACGACCGCTACGACTCCGTGGACTACACCCCCTACCCGAGCAACATCCCCCGCGCCCGCAGACACGTCGCCCAACTCGCCGTCGACTGGGGTCACCCCGACGTCGCAGGCGACGCGGCCCTGCTGGCGAGCGAATTGTGCACGAACGCCCTGCTCCACGGGTGTTTACGGGACCGCCTGTTCCGCGTCGAAACGTCGCTGACCGGCAACGCACCGCGCGTCGCCGTGGTGGACCCAGGCGCTCGCCGACTCGGCTCCGAACGAAGAGGCGCGCGGGGAGGCCATCGACTTCGCCGACGCGACCGTGTCCTTCTATGCGCAGACCGCCGGCGGCCCGACGTCCACCCAGGCCGAGATCGACGCCCTCGTCGCCGGAGCGGAAGCCTCTTGAGCCACACGATCATCTGGGAGCGAGCGGCCGCCGAAGGCCTCGAACGACTCCGCGCTCGCGACGGCGACGCGGTGAAACCCCTGGTCGACGCGATCAACGCGCCGGCCGGGAACCCCGAACCCGCCGCCAGCAGCAAGCTCGGCAACACCAACCTGCGGCGGAGCAAGATCCTCATGGCCGGCACTACGGCCGTCTGACGCCGGCGACTGATCAGGAGCCCCCAGTCGTCCCCACGCCCTCCGGCGCGGACCCCGGCGGCCCCTCGCGCCCGGGTCGACAGGGAGTGGTGTTCAGGCATCCGTGCGCATGATCTTGGTCGGGTCTGTGGGACCGTAGGGGACGGGAATGGGCTCGGTCACCCCGAGCGTTCCCCTATGGGAGTTCGCCGGCAGCCCCGGCGGACTGGATCGAGAGAGGGGCGGCGGCCCGCATCAAGGGCCCGCGTCACCCTGTGGTCACGGGCCGTCACCGCAGTCGGCCATCGTGGCGGACATGGCAGTCGGCCATCGTCCCGGACGCGACAGTCGGCCTTCGGCCCGGATGCGGTCCGGGCACGGCGCGCATACCGTCTGGCTCACGATCCCATCGTCCGGAAAGACGGGCGAGCTTACCCATCCCACCGGAAACCTATGCGGCGCGTGGCCAAGTTTCTTCCCCTAACGGGCTGAAGTTTTGTTGATCGTGGGTCAGTTGGCCGCCCCGCCGCCCTACCCTTCAAAGGGTGAACCAATTGATGTCCCGAGAGTACGAGGCCGATGTCCCCGGGGGAGCAGCGCTCCCCGGCACCCTGCCCGACGCCCTGCGTGCCGAGCTGATCGCCTTCCGACGCGACATGCACATGCACCCGGAGCTCGGCAACCAGGAGTTCCGCACCACCGCGGCGCTCAAGGCACGCCTGGAGCAGGCGGGCCTCAAGCCCCGCGTGCTCGACATCGGGACCGGGCTCATCTGTGACATCGGGATCGACGCCGGTGAAGGCGCAGGGGAGGGTGAAGGGGACGGGGCGCGCGCCCGCGTACGGGATCGCGCGGTCGACGGCGGACGCGGCATGCTCGCCCTGCGCGCCGACATCGACGCGCTGCCCATCCCGGACACGAAGAGTGACTGCGCGTACCGCTCGACCGTGCCCGACCGCGCCCACGCCTGCGGCCACGACGTGCACACGACCGTCGTCCTCGGCGCCGGGCTCGTCCTCGCCGAGCTGCATCGCCAGGGGCTCCTGCCGCATCCCGTACGGCTGATCTTCCAGCCCGCCGAAGAGGTCCTGCCCGGGGGCGCCCCCGACGCCATCGAGTCCGGAGTGCTGGACGGCGTGGGGCGGATCATCGGCGTGCACTGCGACCCGAAGGTCGACGCCGGACGGATCGGACTGCGCCACGGTCCCATCACCTCCGCCTGCGACCGGCTGGAAGTCTCACTCGACGGCGCCGGCGGCCACACCGCGCGCCCCCACCTCACCACCGACCTCGTCACCGCCGCCGCGCGCGTCGTCACCGACGTGCCGTCCCTCGTCGCCCGGCGCGTGGACGCCCGCAGCGGGCTCGCGGTGACCTGGGGACGGGTCGAGTCCGGGCACGCCTGCAACGTCATCCCGCAGCACGCCGAGCTCTCCGGGACCGTACGCTGCCTCGACCTCGAGGCCTGGCGACAGGCGCCCGACCTGGTGCACGCGGCCATCGACGAGATCGCGAACCTGTACCGCGCCAAGTCCGAGATCAACTACATCCGGGGCGTCCCGCCGGTCGTCAACGACCCGGCGGTCACGGAACTCCTCCATGACGCCATGACCTCGCGGCGCGGCTCGCACTCCGTCGAGGACACCGAGCAGAGCCTCGGCGGCGAGGACTTCTCCTGGTACCTGGAGCACGTGCCCGGCGCCATGGCGCGCCTCGGCGTCCGTACGCCGGGCGAGCGCACCACCCGTGACCTGCATCGCGGCGACTTCGACGCCGACGAGTCGGCCATCACGGTCGGAGTCGAGCTCTTCACCGCGGCGGCCCTGCTGGACGCGATCCGCTAGCCCACCCTCAGAGGTGGCGCACAAGTGACGTAGGGGTACCCGGGCCGCCGGTCCGCCCGGTGCCCCGATCGGCACCCCTTCGTCCGCTTGCGTCACCCCGCCGTAACGGGTGGCGCGCAAACGTAACCCGGTGGCGGCACGGTTCGATAACGGCCCGGAGAAACCCCGTTCCCCTCCCCTTCTACGCGCGTTACTGTGCGCCGAAATCGCTGCGTCGGCGGCGTGTTGGGGAAGCGGACCGGCGACGGCCGTGGGGATGAAGGGTGCTTGCTGTGCGTCTGATGTCTCGGAGGACCAGGTTCTCCCAAGCAGCGGTGGCTGTCTCGGTCATCGCCCTCGCGGCGGTCGGTTGTGGCAAGTCGAGCACCGACTCGAGCACCGACTCGAGCAGCGACTCGAGTGGTGACTCGAGCAAGAGTTCGTCGGGCTACACCGGGAAGGGCATCGGTCTCGCGTACGACATCGGCGGCAAGGGCGACCAGTCCTTCAACGACGCCGCGTACGCCGGGTTCCAGAAGGCCGAGACCGAGTTCAAGATCACCGGCCGGGACCTCGAGCCGACCGACGGCGAGTCGGACGCCGACAAGGTGCAGCGCCTGGAGCAGCTCGCCAAGTCCGGCTACAACCCGGTGATCGGCGTCGGCTTCGCCTACGCGCCGGCCATCAAGGAGGTCGCCGCGAAGTACCCGAAGACCACCTTCGGCATCATCGACGACGAGCAGGACAAGGCGGCCAACGTCGCCGACATGGTCTTCTCCGAGGAGCAGTCCTCCTACCTCGCGGGCGTGGCCGCGGCCAAGGCGACCAAGAAGAACCACATCGGCTTCATCGGCGGCGTGGACATCCCCCTCATCCACAAGTTCGAGGCGGGCTTCGACCAGGGCGCCAAGTCGGTCAACCCGAAGATCAAGATCGAGTCGCAGTACCTGACGCAGACCCCCGCCGAGGGCGGCTTCTCCAGCCCCGACAAGGGCAAGGACGCGGCGGCCGGCCAGATCGAGAAGGGCGCCGACGTGCTTTACCACGCCGCCGGTCTGTCCGGTCAGGGCGTGATCTCCGAGGCCGCCGCCAAGAAGGTGTGGGCCATCGGCGTCGACTCCGACCAGTACTCGCAGTCGGCCCTCGCCAAGTACAAGGACTACATCCTTGGCTCGGCGCTGAAGAACGTCGGCGGCGCGGTCTACGACCTGGTGAAGTCGGTCGTGGACGGCAAGCCCCTCTCGGGCGTCGTGCGCGGCGACCTGAAGTCCGGCGGTGTCGGCTTCGCGGACACCAACCCGAAGTACAAGGCCATGACGGACGCCGTCGCGGCGGTCGAGAAGGCCAAGCAGGACATCGTCGACGGCAAGGTCACCGTCAACACGAAGTAACTCCGCAGGCCAAGCCGGAACAACCGCGCCGTCGCCCCCGACGCACCCTCACGGGTACGCCGGGGGCGACGGCGTGATGTCGCCGGTGCGCGACGTGCCACGGTCCCGGTCCCGCGGTCCTGGCGGGCTTTGAGGGTCGGGCCCACGACTCCTCTGCGGGAGGCCTGCCCGGGTCAGGTCGCCGAGGGCACCCGGCGGGATCCTGTCCGGTTCTGCCCCCGGCGGCACGCTGTGTGCCGCCGGGGCGTTCGTTTATCACCGGCGTACCGCCCTGGCGGCTCGCCGACCCGCAGACTGCGGCCGGCACGGCGCACCGTCACGGACGCCTTGCCGTCGTCGCTGTACTCGAGCGCGTTGGCCGGCACCTCTTGGACGATCCGGCAGGCGGTGACATCGACGCCGGGCGGCAGAGGGCGCGGTTCACCGGAGATCCGCACCTCGACCGGGAGGCCGACGAAGGCGATCCGGTCGACGAGGGTGCTCCGTCGACTCAGACTCGGCTGCGGTGTGAGCCCGGAGAGGTCTCCTTCGCCGTACCGCTCGGCCCGGTCGTCATGGCTATCGTCGTCGCCGTCGGGTGACGGCGCCGGCAGGCCCGGAACGTAGGGCAGTTCGGTCGTCGCGCGCCGAGAGCCCGCACCCGACCCCGAAGTCACCCTCTGGGGCGAGGGCACGCACCCGACCCCGCAGGGCCGCCCCCCGGGGCGAGGGCACGCACCCGACCCCGCACGGCCGCCCCCCGGCCGACCACGGGAGTTTGACGACAGGACCTGGAAGACACCCCGCACCCTCGACGGCCCCCAATCTTTGCCTCCCGCAAGCGCCCCGCCGCGTTCCGTAATCTGGGCGGCATCTGCGGCCACAGCTCGGTAACGGACCGGACAGAAGGGGTTTTCCGTCTGGTCTACGCGCGTTACGCTGCGGCGGAACCAGCGCCTGGTATGGGCGCTTGCACAAAGGAGTCAAGTTCCATGCGCCGGGTGTCCCGAATCACAGTTGCGGGCGTTGCGACCGCTACCCTCGCCGTTGCTCTCTCCGCCTGTGGCGGAACGTCCAGCGACGCCACCAGCTCCAGCTCCAGCGGCGGCAAGACCAAGGGTCTCGCCCTCGCGTACGACGTGGGCGGCAAGGGCGACCAGTCCTTCAATGATGCCGCCACCGTGGGCATGACGAAGGCCGACAAGGAGTTCGGCTACACCTCGCAGGCCGTCGAGCCGACCGACGGTGAGTCGGACGCCGACAAGACGCAGCGCCTCGAGCAGCTCGCCAAGCAGGGCTTCAACCCGGTGATCGGCGTCGGCTTCGCCTACGCGCCGGCCGTCAAGGAGGTCGCGGCGAAGTACCCGAAGACCACCTTCGGCATCATCGACGACGAGCAGGACAAGGCGGCCAACATCGCCGACCTGGTCTTCCACGAGGAGCAGGCCTCCTACCTCGCCGGTGTCGCCGCCGCCAAGGCCACCAAGTCGAACACCGTCGGCTTCATCGGCGGCGTGGACGTCCCGCTGATCCACAAGTTCGAGGCGGGCTTCAAGCAGGGCGTCGAGGACACCAAGAAGGGCGTCAAGGTCAAGTCGCAGTACCTGACCGAGACCGCCGCCGAGGGTGGTTTCTCCAGCCCGGACAAGGGCGCGAGCGCCGCGCAGGGTCAGATCGACGCCGGCGCCGACGTCGTCTACGCCGCCGCGGGTCTGTCCGGTCAGGGCGTCATCCAGACCGCGTCCAAGGACAAGGTCTGGGCGATCGGCGTGGACTCCGACCAGTACAAGCAGGACGCGCTGGCGAAGTACAAGGACGCCATCCTGACCTCGGCCATGAAGGACGTCGCCGGGGCCGTGTACAACCTCGCGAAGTCGGTCCACGACGGCAAGCCCGAGACCGGCGTCGTCCGCGCCAGCCTCGCCACCGGCGGTGTCAGCCTCGCCGACTCGAACCCGGTGTTCAAGAACAACGCCGACCTGCAGGCCGCGCTGAAGAAGGCCGAGGCGGGCATCAAGGACGGCTCGATCACGGTCAAGACCTCCTGAACGCGCTCATGACCCCCGGCCAAGGTCAAGACGTCATCACCGGGCGATAACCACTCGCCATCACCGGACGTCGAAACCATGGCCAAGGCAACGCTGTAATGGAAGCGTTACGGCCACGGAACGGGGTGTGGGGAGGATGACCTTCCCGCGCCCCGTTCGCGCGGCAGAATGCTCGGACCGGACGTAGCCGAATCAGATCGAGACCCCGATTGAATCCGATCGAACCAGATCGAACTCGATCGAAAATGAGATCGAATCGGGCCCGGCCAGTCCGAGCACTATTTAAAGCAGGGGCGCTACGCGCGTAGATAGGCCCCTTTCTCAAGGAGAGTGCGCCATCGACGCGTCCAGCAGCCCTCCGCTCACCGCACAGCCGATCGCGGTCGAGCTGGTGGGGATCACCAAGCGTTTCCCTGGTGTGGTGGCCAACCACGACATCCACCTGACGGTCCGCAAGGGCACGGTCCACGCCCTCGTCGGCGAGAACGGTGCCGGCAAGTCGACGCTGATGAAGATCCTCTACGGCATGCAGAAGCCGGACGAGGGCACGATCGCCGTCGACGGTGAGCAGATCGGTTTCTCGTCGCCGGCCGACGCCATCGTGCGCGGCATCGGCATGGTCCACCAGCACTTCATGCTCGCCGACAACCTCACCGTCCTGGAGAACGTCGTCCTGGGCAGCGAGAAGCTGTACGGCATCGGTGGCGGTGCCCGTAAGAAGATCAAGGAGATCTCCGACCGGTACGGGCTGAACGTGCGCCCGGACGTCCTGGTCGAGAGCCTCGGTGTCGCCGAGCGCCAGCGCATCGAGATCCTCAAGGTCCTCTACCGCGGCGCCCGCATCCTGATCCTGGACGAGCCCACCGCCGTACTGGTGCCGCAGGAAGTCGACGCACTCTTCGACAACCTGCGCGAGCTCAAGTCCGAGGGCCTGGCCGTCATCTTCATCTCGCACAAGCTGGGCGAGGTCCTCTCGGTCGCCGACGAGATCACGGTCATCCGACGCGGTACGACGGTCGGCACGGCCGTCCCCGCCGAGACGACCCCCCGCCAGCTCGCCGAGATGATGGTCGGCAGCGAACTCCCGACCCCGGAGACCGCCGAGTCCACCGTCACGGACAAGCCGGTCATCCAGGTGGCGGGCCTCACGGTCTTCGCCAGCGGTGCCCCCTCGCTCGGCGAGCTCGCCGAGCCGACGGGCGCCGGTCTGCTCAGCGAGGACACCGCCGAGACCGCCGCCGCGGTGCGGCGCATCCTCGACGACGTCACCTTCACCATCCACGCGGGTGAGGTGATGGGCATCGCCGGTGTCGAGGGCAACGGTCAGACCGAGCTCATCGACGCGCTGATCGGCCTCAAGCACGCGGACTCGGGAGCCATCACCTTCCTCGGCGACGAGATCACGGGGTGGGCCACCCGCAAGCGCCGTGAGAAGGGCATCGGGTACATCCCCGAGGACCGCCACCGTCACGGCCTGCTGCTGGAGTCCCCGCTCTGGGAGAACCGCATCCTCGGCCATGTCACCGAGGCCCCCAACGCGAAGGGCTTCTGGCTCGACATCAAGGGCGCCCAGGAGGACACCAGGCGGATCGTCAAGGAGTACGACGTCCGCACCCCCGGCATCGACGTCACCGCCGCCTCGCTCTCCGGCGGCAACCAGCAGAAGCTGATCGTCGGCCGCGAGATGAGCCACAAGCCGCGCTTCCTGATCGCCGCCCACCCCACCCGCGGTGTGGACGTCGGCGCGCAGGCCGCGATCTGGGACCAGATCCGCGAGGCCCGCCGCGAGGGCCTGGCCGTGCTGCTGATCTCGGCCGACCTGGACGAGCTGATCGGCCTGTCGGACACCCTGCGGGTGATCTACAACGGCAGGCTCGTGGCGGACGCCGACCCGGCGACCGTCACCCCGGAGGAACTCGGCTCGGCCATGACCGGCGCCGCCTCCGGACACCTGGAGCACGTAGCGGAAAGCGCCGCCCCGGAGGACGAGGCCCGATGAAGAAGTTCGACAAGGAGCGCGTGCTCCTCGCGGTGGCCGGCCCGGTCATCGCGCTCGTCGCGGCGGTCGCCCTGACGTCGATCGTGCTGCTCGCCTCGGGTAAGAACCCGTTCGAGCCGTACTCCCTGATGCTGGAGCAGGCCACCTACTCCGACATCCAGGTCCTGATCATCAACCAGGCGTCGATGTACTACATCGCCGCGCTGGCGGTGGCCATCGGCTTCCGGATGAACCTGTTCAACATCGGAGTCGACGGCCAGTACCGCCTCGCCGCGATGATGACCGCGGTGGTCGGCGCGCACCTCGCGCTGCCGTCCTTCCTGCAGATCCCCGCGCTCATGCTGGTCGCCATGCTCACCGGCGCCATGTGGGCCGGCATCGCGGGCGTTCTGAAGGTCACCCGCGGGGTGAGCGAGGTCGTCGCGACGATCATGCTGAACGCGATCGCCACCAGCGTCATCGGCTACCTCACCCTCTCCGACAAGTTCGGTGTGCAGCTCGGCAACAACATGACGACCGGCGTCATGAAGAAGTCCGGCTGGTTCCCCGGCATCAACCTCGGCTCGGACGTCGGCGAGATCTACGGCCTCGTCTTCCTCGCGATCCTCATGGGCGTCCTGTACTGGCTCGTCCTCAACCGCACCCGCTTCGGCTTCGACCTGCGTGCCACCGGCGCCTCCGAGACCGCCGCCGCGGCCTCCGGTGTCGACGCCAAGAAGATGGTGCTCACCGCGATGCTGATCTCCGGCGCGGTCGCGGGCCTGTCCGGTCTGCCGCTGCTGCTCGGCGACGCCCACACCTACAGCCTGACCTTCCCGACCGGACTGGGCTTCACCGCCATCACCATCGCCCTGCTCGGCCGCAACAGCCCCGTCGGCATCGCCTTCGCCGCCCTCTTGATCGCCTTCCTCGACAAGGCGTCCCCCGCCCTCGACTACGCGACCCCGGTGGCGTACGAGAAGGAGATCGCCACGATCATGCAGGGCCTGATCGTCTTCGCGGTCGTCATCTCCTACGAGGCCGTACGTGTCTGGGGCCTGCGCCGCCAGCAGAAGCAGGTCGGTGAGGAACTGGCCGCGGCCGCCGCCAACAACAACTCCCCGAAGGAGGTGGCTGCCCGATGAGCACCGTGACCGTCGCCAAGCCGCAGGCGCAGCAGCCCGGCAAGGGCAGCCGCCGATTCTCGCTCCCCGTACTCCTGTTGATCATCACGGGCGTACTGATCCTGACCTCGGTCGTCCGCCTGATCACCGGTGCGGACGGCATCACCTCGACCGGACAGATGTCCACGGCGCTGCGCCTCGCGGTGCCGATCGGCCTCGCGGGCCTCGGCGGCCTGTGGGCCGAGCGCGCGGGCGTCGTCAACATCGGCCTCGAGGGCATGATGATCCTCGGCACCTGGTTCGGCGCCTGGGCCGGCTACCAGTGGGGCCCGTGGACCGGTGTCGCCTTCGGCATCATCGGCGGCTGCCTCGGCGGCATCCTGCACGCCATCGCCACGGTGACCTTCAACGTCAACCACATCGTCTCCGGTGTGGCCGTCAACATCCTGGCGCTCGGCACCACCCGCTATCTGTCGAAGTTCACCTTCGAGGGCGCCCCGCAGGGCTCCTCCAAGCAGTCGCCCCCGGTCGACTCGCTCGGCACGTTCTCCATCCCAGGGCTCTCCAGCGGTCTGGACACGCTCAACCACAAGGGCTGGTTCCTGATCTCGGACATCGCCGGTCTGATCGCCGGTCTGATCACCGACCTGTCGCCGCTCACCGTCGTCGCGGTCGCCCTCGTACCGATCACCTGGTGGGTGCTGTGGCGCACGGCCTTCGGCCTGCGGCTGCGTTCCTGCGGTGAGAACCCGGTGGCCGCCGAGTCCCTCGGCGTCAACGTCTACAAGTACAAGTACATCGCCGTGATCATCTCGGGCGGCTTCGCCGGCCTCGGCGGCGCCTTCCTGTCGATCGTGGCGTCCAACGTGTACCTGGACGGCCAGACGGCCGGCCGTGGTTACATCGGTCTCGCCGCGATGATCTTCGGCAACTGGATGCCGGGCGGCCTGGCCCTCGGCGCGGGCCTGTTCGGCTACACCGACAGCCTCAACCTGCGCGGCGGCGGTACGAACGTCCACGCGCTGATCCTGCTGCTGGCGATCCTGCTGGTCTTCGGCGCGGCCTACCTGGTGTGGAAGAAGCGGTACACCCCCGCCGTCATCACCGCCCTGATCTCGGCGCTGATGTTCGTCTGGTACACCTCCACCAACGAGGTGCCCAAGCAGGTCGTGACCGCGACGCCGTACATCGTGACCCTGCTCGTTCTCTCGCTGTCCGCCCAGCACCTGCGGATGCCGAAGGCGGACGGCATGCCGTACCGGAGAGGACAGGGCAAGTGACGTCCGCCGACGCCGGGTCCACGGCCGTCGACTGGGAGGCTCTGCGGGAGCACGCGCGGGACGCCATGTCCCGGGCCTACGCCCCCTACTCGGGCTTCCCGGTCGGTGTCGCGGCCCTGGTCGACGACGGCCGGACCGTCACCGGCTGCAACGTCGAGAACGCCTCGTACGGGCTCGGACTGTGCGCCGAGTGCGGTCTGGTCTCCCAGCTGCTGAACACCGGGGGCGGTCGGCTGACGCACTTCACCTGCGTCGACGGACGGGGCGAGATCCTCGTCCCGTGCGGACGCTGCCGCCAGCTGCTGTACGAGTTCGGCGGGGCCGATCTGCTCCTGGAGACCCCGGCCGGAATCCTGCCGCTCTCCGAGATGCTGCCGCAGGCCTTCGGGCCGGAGAATCTCACCAAGTAACGCCTGCGCGGCCCCTCCCGACCGGACGATGAACGGCCGATCGGGAGGGGCCGCGGATTTTCGGAAGTCTTCGGAAGGAAAGCCATGGCCATGGACGCCGTCTCCGTCATCCGCACCAAGCGGGACCGCGCCGAGCTCAGCGACGCGCAGATCGACTGGGTCATCGACGCGTACACCCGCGGCGAGGTCGCCGACTACCAGATGGCCGCGCTCAACATGGCGATCCTGCTCAACGGCATGAACCGTCGCGAGATCGCCCGCTGGACCGCCGCGATGATCGCCTCCGGCGAGCGCATGGAGTTCTCCTCCCTCTCCCGCCCGACCGCCGACAAGCACTCCACGGGAGGCGTCGGCGACAAGATCACCCTTCCGCTGGCGCCGCTGGTCGCCGCCTGCGGCGCGGCGGTCCCGCAGCTGTCCGGACGCGGCCTCGGCCACACCGGCGGCACGCTGGACAAGCTGGAGTCGATCCCCGGCTGGCGCGCCCTGCTGTCGAACGAGGAGATGCTGCACGTCCTCGACACGACCGGTGCGGTCATCTGCGCGGCGGGCGACGGCCTGGCCCCCGCCGACAAGAAGCTGTACGCGCTGCGCGACGTCACGGGCACGGTCGAGGCGATCCCCCTCATCGCCTCCTCCATCATGTCGAAGAAGATCGCGGAGGGCACGGGCTCGCTGGTCCTGGACGTGAAGGTCGGCACCGGCGCCTTCATGAAGACCATCGAGGACGCCCGCGAACTCGCCTCCACGATGGTCGGGTTGGGCACCGACCACGGTGTGAAGACGGTCGCGCTCCTCACGGACATGTCGACCCCGCTGGGCCTGACGGCGGGCAACGCGCTCGAAGTACGGGAGTCGGTGGAGGTCCTGGCGGGCGGCGGTCCGGCCGACGTCGTCGAGCTCACCATCGCCCTGGCGCGCGAGATGCTGGACGCGGCGGGCATCAAGGACGCCGACCCGGCGAAGGCCCTCGCGGACGGCTCCGCGATGGACGTCTGGCGCCGCATGATCGCCGCGCAGGGCGGTGACCCGGACGCCGCGCTGCCCACCTCCCGCGAGCAGCACGTGGTGACGGCCCCGTCCTCCGGAGTCCTGACCCGCCTGGACGCCTACGACATCGGCATCGCCGCCTGGCGCCTGGGCGCGGGCCGCGCCCGCAAGGAGGACCCGGTGCAGGCCGCCGCGGGCGTCGAGCTGCACGCCAAGCCCGGCGACACCGTCACCGCGGGCCAGCCCCTGCTGACCCTCCACACCGACACCCCCGAGCGCTTCGAGTACGCCCTGGAGTCGGTCGAGGGTTCCTACGACATCGCGGCCGCGGGCACGGAGTTCAAGGCCACGCCGGTCGTGCTGGAACGTATCGCCTGACTCCGTACGGCAGTTGCCCCGTCCGGCAGCTGATTCCGTACGGCGGTGGAGGGGCCGGCGTGTCTGCGCCGGCCCCTTTCGCGTGCCCCCGTGCGGGTGCTGTCAGCCGAGTGTCCGTCAGCCGAGTACGGCCGCGATCACCACCAGCACCGGCACCGACAGGATCGTCGACAGCAGGATCGACTCCCGGGCCAGCGTCTCGCCGACCCGGTAACGCGAGGCGTAGGTGAAGAGGTTCTGGGCGGCGGGCAGCGCCGAGGTGACCACGACGTCGAGCAGTGGCGCGCCGTGCAGCCCGAACAGGCCCATGGCCAGGGCCCAGGCGGCCAGCGGCTGGCCCACCGACTTCAGGACGACGGACAGCAGCACCGGGTGCCGGTCCGCGCCCCGGCCGGGCAGCGTGCTGCCGCACAGCGAGATGCCGAACGCCAGCAGTACCGCGGGCACCGACATGTTGCCGATCAGCGTGAGCGGGTCCATGACCGGTCCCGGCAGCGTCAGACCCGTCGCCGACACCGCGACCCCGCTCAGTGAGCCGACCGCGATGGGGTTGCGCAGCGGAGTGATCAGCCGCTGCCACAGGGGGCCCTTCTCGCCGTCCCCCGACAGGTCGAGGACGGTGAGCGCGATGGGCGTGACCATGATCTGCTGGAAGAGCAGTACGGGAGCGACGAGCGAGGCGTCCCCCAGCACGTACACCGCGATCGGGATGCCGAGGTTGCCCGAGTTGACGTAACTGGAGCAGAGCGCGCCGATCGTCGTCCGGCCCACGCCCCAGCGGCGTACGACCCCGACCGCGACGAAGACACCGGCCGCCGCGGCCGTGCTCATCGCCGTCACCAGGAGCCGGCTGGAGAAGATCACCGACAGGTCGGCCCGGGCGAGCGTGGTGAACAGCAGCGCGGGGGAGGCCACGTGGAAGGCGAGCTTCGTCAGCACCTCCCGCCCGTTCTCCCCGAGATAGCCGCGGCGCCCGATGACGTAACCGACCCCGATGACGACGGCGATGACCGCGAAGCCCGTCAGCACGCCTTGCACGGTGTCTCCTTCGAGCGGAGGAGGCCGTCGGGTATCACGGGAGGCGCTGATTCATGGGGCATACACCCAACCCTCTGCGGCGGGAGGGGCGCAGGTCAATGTGATCCTTTGCGGGCGCCCGCCTCGAACGGGTCGGTTCTCCGCGATGAGTTCCGTGCCACCGGCCGGTCTACTGACTGTGGACCACACGACACCCGCCGTACTCGTGCTGCCCGGCCCCGTCACCCGTGACCAGGTGCCGGGGCTCTGTGACGACGTGCGCGTGCGGCTGGCGGCGACCGGTGCCGGGGTGGTGGTCTGCGATGTCGCGGACCTCGGTCCGCCCGGCCTGGCCACCGTCGACGCCCTGGCCAGGATGCAGCTCGCCGCCCGCCGGGCCGGGGGCCGCGTCCGTCTGCGCGCCCCGGCCCCGCCGCTCCTCCTGCTTCTCGATCTAGTCGGACTCCGCTTCGAGGTGGAGGGGGAGGCCGAAGAGCGGGAACCAGCGCTTGGTGTCCAGGAAGCAGTGGAACCCGGTGATGCGGCCGTCTGAGATCTCCAGCGCCTGGATCGCCCAGGCACTGAAGCCGCCCTCCTCCGGATCCGGCTTGTAGTGCGCGAACCCCGGCAGACCGTTGACCGCGACCGGCAGCAGGCGCGAACCCGCGCAGGAGGCACCGAGGGTCGTCATGAAACCGGTGATGTCGCCCGTGCCGCGCAGCCACAGGTCGAACGGCGGCATCGTCATGATCGCGTCCTCGTGGAGCAGCGCGGTCAGCGCCGTCATGTCGTACCCCTCGAACGCGGCGACATAGCGCTCCAGGAGCTTTCGCTGCTCCTCGTCGAGCGGGTCGGAGACGGCGGCCTCGGCGCTGTCGCTCTCCGCGAGGGTCGCGCGGGCCCGCTGCAACGCGCTGTTGACCGAGGCGACCGTCGTCCCGAGCAGCTCGGCGACCTCCGACGCCTTCCAGGCCAGGACCTCGCGCAGGATGAGCACGGCGCGCTGCTTGGGCGGCAGTTGCTGCAGGGTGGCCATGAAGGCGAGGCGCACCGACTCCTTGGCCACCGCGGCCTCGGCCGGGTCACTGACCGTGGGCAGCACGCGCGCGTCGGGCATCGGCTCCAGCCAGGTGTTGTCCGGGCGCGGGGTGAGCGCCGCCTGAGCCAGGGGTGAGGGACCGCTCAGATCCATCGGACGCGCCCTTCTGTTGCCCGCGTTCAGCATGTCGAGGCAGACGTTGGTGGCGATCCGGTACAGCCAGGACCGCATCGACGAACGGCCCTCGAACTTGTCGTAGCTCCGCCAGGCGCGGACCATCGTGTCCTGCACCGCGTCCTCCGCCTCGAAGGAGGAGCCGAGCATCCGATAGCAGTACCCGGTCAGCTCGACCCGGTGCTTCTCCAGCCGCACGTCCAGATCCGTCGTCGCCGTACCGTCGCTCATAGCCAACCCACCCCTGTGGCCGTTCCCGTCGCACCGTCGCCTCGTTGCGCCGGCACTTCGGAAGCTACCGCAGCCCACTGACAATGGCCCCCGGAGTGGGAAAAAGCGGAGCTCAGACCAATTGCTTCACGGACATGAGCAAATGCCGGTACACACCGCCCGCTTCACCCCCGGTTCCGTCCCCCGCTTCACCCCCGGCTTCATCCCCCGCCTCGCCTCCGGTTCCGTCCCCCGCCTCGGCCCCGCTCAGCAGCGCCCGCTGCCCCGGCCCCAGCATCTCCAGCCGCACCCGCGGCTGCTCGAAGGAGTTCAGGGCGTCCAGCAGATACGCCGGGTTGAAGGCGACGGTGATCTCCGCCGTGCCGGTCAGCGCCGCGGGCAGCCGCTGCGAGGCCACGTCGTCGGCGTATCCGGCGCGCAGCAGAACGGACCCCTCGCCGTCACCGGTGAAGTCCAGCCGTACCGGACTGTTCACCTCCGCGACGACGGCGACGCGCCGTACGGCCTCCGCCAGCGCCTCGCGCTCCACCTCCGCGACCGCGGCGTCGGACACCGAGAACAGCGAGCCGTGCCGCGGCAGCCGCCCCTCCATCAGCCGCACCGCCGTCCGCATCGGACCGCCCTCGAAGCCGATCATCCCGCCGCTCGCGGGGTCGAGCCCGATGCGCACGGCACCGGAGCGGGCCAGCGAACGGGCGATCTCGTGCAGCCGACGCGCGGGCAGCAGGGCCTCCACGACGCTGTCGAGGGGGACCTCGGGTTTCCAGGCCAGGGTGCGCACGGCGTACCGGTAGCGGTCCGACGCGGAGAGTGTCATTTCCTCGCCGGACAGCCGCAGCTGTACGCCGGTGAGGACCGGCAGCGTGTCGTCGCGCCCGGCCGCGACGGCGACCTGGGACACGGCGGTCGCGAACGCGGCGGCGTCCACCGTGCCGCGCGGCTCGGGCGGCACCGGCAGCGCCGGGTACTCGTCCTTGGGCAGCGTCGAGAGACCGAACCGGGTGCCACCCGCCTCCACCGTGAACCGTGTTCCCTCCAGCGCGCAGCTCACCTGTCCCCGCGGCAGCACCCGGCAGATGTCCAGCAGCCGACGCCCCAGCACGAGGATCAGACCGTCCGCCCCCGTCTCGGCATCGATCTCGGTCCTCGCCGCCGCCTCGAAGTCGAACCCCGAGATGCCGAGCCGTCCCGGACCGGCCTCCAGCAGCAGTCCGCCCAGCACCGGTACCGGCGAGCGGGTGGGCAGGGTGCGGGCCGCCCAGGCCACCGCCTCGGCGAGGTCGTCGCGATCGACGCGGAACTCCATGAAAGATCCCCCTGCTCGGGCCAGTTGACCGGATGGAGGCTAGGTGCCGCCACTGACAACGGGGTCCGACCAGGGGGAACGTAGGAGCGGCTGGGGACTCAGTGCGCCAGGGCCGGTTCGCGGCGGGCCTGGGTGCGGGCCGCGTGGGAGCCGAACAGCGTGATCGTGACGACGCCGAGGACCGCGAACAGTCCGAGCGTCACCGTCCCGGCCCACCCGCCCGAGTGGAAGGCGACCGCGCCGAGCGTGCTGCCCGCGCTGGAGCCGATGTAGTACGCGGACTGGTAGAGGGCCGAGGCCTGGGCGCGGCCCTGCTTGGCGGTGTGGCTGACCGACGAGGACGCCACCGCGTGTCCCGCGAAGAAGCCCGCGGTGATCAGCACCAGGCCGAGCAGGACGAGGGGCAGGGAGTCGACCAGGGAGAGGAGCAGGCCGGCGGTCGTGGTGCCGCCCGCCAGATACAGGGAGCCACGTCGGCCCAGGCGGGCGACCAGCCTGCCCGCCGTGGACGCCGACACCGTACCGACCAGGTACACCAGGAAGATCGAGCCGATGATGCCCTGGGGGAGGGAGAACGGGGCCTCGGTCAGGCGGTAGCCGATCACCGTGTAGACCCCGCCGAAGACCATCATGAACAGCGCGCCGATCGCGTACAGCCGGCGCAGCAGCGGGTTCGCGAGGTGGTCACGGACCGTACGGGCCAGCACCCGCGGCCGCAGCGAGCCGGGCGTGAAGTGCTTCGGCGCGGGCAGGAGCATACGGAAGGCGACCGCGCAGGCCACCGCGATGATCCCGATCGTGGCGACGGCGACCCGCCAGCCCCACTCCTGCGCGACCCAGCCGGTGATGACCCGGCCGCTCATCCCGCCCACGCTGTTGCCCGCCACGAAGAGGCCGATCGCCGTGATCAGGGCCTTGGGGCGGACCTCCTCCGCCAGGTAGGCCGTCGCGGAGGCCGGAAGGCCCGCCAGCGCCGCGCCCTGCACCGCCCGCAGCGCGACCAGCGCGCCGATCGACGGGGCGAAGGGGACCAGGAGCCCGACGGTCACCGCGACCGCCAGCGACGCCGTCATCAACGTACGCCGTCCGAACCGCTCCGACAGCGCGCTCATGGGGAGGACGAACAGTGCCAGCGCACCCGTCGCCGCGGACACCGTCCAGCTCGCCTCGCTCGCGCTGACCCCGAAGTCCGTGGAGACGAGCGGGAGGAGGGCCTGCGTGGAGTAGAGGAGCGCGAAGGTCGCCACACCCGCGAGGAAGAGCGCGAAGCTCATACGGCGGTAGCCGGGCCCACCCGGGGTGAGACGGGAGTCGACGGCGGCGGTGGAGGGCGTGACGGAGGAGGCGGCGCCCACGGTGGTGGGCGCCCCGGTACTGGCGGAAGGCATACTTCGAAACTAAAGAGCCGCCGTTCATCCGTCCAATGCATGGAATCGCCATAATCGTTCCCATGGCGCATCAGCAAAGGTCAGGGCCTCACCTGTCACCGTCCAGTGACACAGAAGACAGTGCGGGCATGTCGAGGCTGCTCGCCCCACGCCTCGCGTACTTCGCCGGGGTCGCCCGCACGGAGCACGTCACCCGCGCCGCACAGGAGATGGGGGTCCCCCAGTCGACCCTGTCGCGCGCCATGGTCCGGCTCGAACAGGACCTGGGCGTCGATCTGTTCGCACGCCGGGGCCGCACGGTCTCCCTCACCCCCGCGGGCCGTGCGTTCCTCTCCTCCGTGGAGCGGGCCCTCGCCGAGATCGAGCGCGCCGCCGAGGAGGTGCGCGCGGACGCCGACCCGGCCACCGGCAAGGTCGCGTTCGGCTTCCTGCACACCATGGGCTCGGAGACCGTCCCCGGCCTGATCCGCGCCTTCCGCGCCGACCACCCCCGGGTCCGCTTCAGCCTCGTCCAGAACTACGGCGAGGCGATGCTGGAGGGGCTGCGCTCGGGCGAGCTGGACCTGTGCCTCACCTCGCCGGTGCCGGACGCGCCCGACCTGGTGGGCCGCCTCCTCGACGAGCAGAAGCTCCGGCTCGTCGTGCCGGCCGACCACCGCCTCGCCGCCCGCAGACGCATCCGCCTCGCCGAGGCCGCCGACGAGACCTTCGTGACCCTCGAACCCGGCTACGGCATGCGCCGCATCACCGACGACCTCTGCCAGGAGGCCGGCTTCAAGCCCCGCATCGCCTTCGAGGGCGAGGAGGCCGAGACCCTGCGGGGCCTGGTCGCCGCCGGCCTCGGCGTCGCCCTCCTGCCCCCACCGGCCGTGCCCCGCCCAGGGGTGGTCGAACTGACGGTCACGGCCCCGAGAGCGGTCCGCGAGATCGGAGTGGCATGGCTGGACGGCCACCCGGACACGCCACCAGTAGCGGCCTTCAAGAAGTTCCTGCTGTCGAGGAGGGGCCACCTGCTACCGGACTGAGGGGCGGACGCCCCGCTTTTAGGGGCGCGGGGCTGTGACATATGCGGCTCCGCCGCGTGGGCGCGACCAGCCCCCACCGACCCGCAGTGAACCCACGACCTAACGACGCAACGCCCGCCCGAAGCCGGAGGCGAGCGGCATCCGCAACCCCAACGGCGGCGGAGCCGCCAACGCATCCTCCAACGGCCGCGCCAGCCCGCGCCCGAACAACGCCCCCATCACGAAGTCCTCCGACAGCGCGTGCACTTCGGACCGGTACTGGTGCAACCCGTGCCCGTCGGAGTGGACCTCGAACCGGCAGATCTCCCGGTTGGACTTCTTCGCCCGCGCCGCGAGCCGGAAGGACAACTCCGGGTCGGTGCGCTCGTCGTTGGTGCCGTGCACGATCAGCACGCGCCGCCCGGCGAGCTGCTTCACCGGTTCGGGTGGCGCCGCCACGTCGTCCTCGGGCAGCCAGGGGGCGAGCGCCAGAACGGAGTTGACGGCGGTGTGCCCGGCCGCACGCAACGCCGCCCGGCCTCCCATGCCCACACCGGCGAGGCACACCGGCACGTCCCCGTAGCGGCGTACGACCTCGTCGGCGGCCCAGGACGCGTCGCTCGCGAGACGCGCCTCGCTGCCGTTCCACCCGCGGAAGCGGTAGTGCACGACATGGGCGGCCAGGCCTTCCGCGTGTCCCGCGCGCATGAGCCGGCGGCCGAGCGCGCGTACGGAGGCGGTCGCCAACATCGGGGACGGTCTGCGCGCGGAGACCTCGTCACCGCCCGGGAGCAGCAGAACCACTCCGCTGACGGCCGTCGGCTCCGGGCCGATCGTCCTCCCCAGCCGGGCGCTGCGAACCGGCGTCGCTTGCTGTGCCATGACAGAACAGTGTCAGAAGTGACGGTGTACGCCACCCGTCCGCCTGGTCACCGTTACATATCGACAGACGGCGTGACAGGAGATCTACGCGCGTAGGGGCTACAGTGCGAAAATGACGAGCCAGATCCAGAACACCCCGAGCTCGGAACAGATCCGCCGGGCGCCCAAGGTCCTGCTGCACGATCACCTCGACGGGGGCCTGCGCCCCGGGACGATCGTGGAACTCGCCCAGGAGAGCGGCTATTCCGGGCTCCCCGAGACCGACCCCGACAAACTCGGCGTCTGGTTCCGCGAGGCCGCCGACTCCGGGTCCCTGGAGCGGTACCTGGAGACCTTCGCCCACACCTGTGCCGTCATGCAGACGCGCGAGGCGCTCGTGCGGGTCGCCGCCGAGTGCGCCGAGGATCTCGCCGAGGACGGGGTCGTCTACGCCGAGGTGCGCTACGCGCCCGAGCAGCACCTGGAGACCGGGCTCACCCTCGAAGAGGTCGTCGAGGCCGTCAACGAGGGCTTCCGTGAAGGCGAACGGCGTGCGCGGGAGAACGGCCACCGCATCCGGGTCGGCGCCCTGCTCACCGCCATGCGGCACGCGGCCCGCGCCCTGGAGATCGCCGAACTGGCCAACCGCTACCGCGACCTGGGCGTGGTGGGCTTCGACATCGCGGGCGCCGAGGCGGGCTTCCCGCCCACCCGTCACCTCGACGCCTTCGAGTACCTCAAGCGCGAGAACAACCACTTCACCATCCACGCCGGCGAGGCCTTCGGGCTCCCCTCCATCTGGCAGGCGCTCCAGTGGTGCGGCGCGGACCGGCTCGGTCACGGTGTGCGGATCATCGACGACATCCAGGTCGCGGCGGACGGCTCGGTGAAGCTCGGACGGCTGGCCTCCTACGTCCGTGACAAGCGCATCCCGCTGGAACTGTGCCCCAGCTCCAACCTGCAGACCGGCGCCGCCGACTCCTATGCGGAGCACCCGATCGGTCTGCTGCGACGCCTGCACTTCCGGGCGACCGTGAACACGGACAATCGGCTCATGTCAGGGACGAGCATGACGCGCGAATTCGAGCACCTGGTCGAGGCGTTCGGTTATTCGCTCGATGATATGCAGTGGTTCTCCGTCAATGCTATGAAGTCAGCATTCATTCCTTTCGATGAACGACTGGCCATGATCAATGACGTGATCAAGCCTGGATACGCAGAACTCAAGTCCGAATGGCTGTTCCAGCAGACCGCTTCCACCAGCGGTTCCTTGGGGGAACAGGGCTGATCGAAGGAGCGAAAAGCAGCCGGGTCTTCACTTGTTCTCCATGATTCGGCTGCTTTTTGATGTTTGCGGAGGGTGGCTCTGCGTGTTTACGTTTTTGGACCGCTCACATCCCCGTCACACGGATCCAAGGACGCATTCAATATGAAGCAGTCTGCTGCCAAGACCCTCGGCGTCGCCGCTCTCGGTGCCGCATTCGCCGCCGTCGGCGCGGGCGCCGCGAACGCCGCCCCGGCCGTGCCGGACACCTCCCAGGCCCTGCACACCGTTACCCAGACGCTGCCCGCGCAGAACGCCGCGGCGGCGCTCCCGGGTGCGGGAGAGGCGCTCACCCAGGGGCAGGGCGCGCTCGGCGCGGGGGTGGCCGCGGCCCAGCCCGCCGTCGCGAAGGTCCTTGCCGACGGGCCGGCGGCGCCGGTGGCAGGGCTCCTCGGGGGGCTGCCGCTCCAGGGCCTGCCGACGCACGGTCTGCCGGTGAACGGGCTGCCGCTCGGCTGACGCCTTCCGCCTGTTTCGGTCCTTCGCCTGTACGAACGCCGGTGGGGCGCACCCTGATTGGGGTGCGCCCCACCGGCGTTCGTGCCGTGAGCCGGGCCGGGGGTCACCAGGCCGTGCGGGCCTTGTCCTCGGAGGGGAACAGGATCCACAGCGCTATGTAGAGCAGGAACTGCGGGCCCGGGAGCAGGCAGGAGAGAACGAAGATCACGCGCATCGTGGTCGCGGAGGTGCCGAAGCGCCGCGCCAGCGCTGCGCACACTCCGCCGATCATGCGGCCGTTGGTGGGGCGGGCAAGGGCGGTCATGATGGCTCCTTCGTGAACCGTGGCGGGATGCCGGGGTGTTGGGACATCGACGCCTTCTTCGGCGTCTTCCGCGATGTCTCCGGCTTCGATGTCTTCAACGCTACGGTGACGAAGGGGGCGAAGCGTCGCTCTACGGGGCGATGCCGACCCTGGGAATCGTCGGGGTCCGACCCTGAGCCGTGTCCTCCCGGGGGAGGGCCGCGCGGCGCCGGGTCTCGGCCCGGCGGCGGAGCCTGACCCTGGCGGCCGGCACGATCGCGAGATGGGCCAGGGCGACGCCGACCGTGTTGAGCAGCAGCGAGTCGACGTCCACGACCTGACCGGGGACGCCGGTCTGCAGCAGTTCGATGCCCAGCGAGATCAGAGCGCCGGCGGCGACCGTGCGGACGAGGGAGCCGAGCGGGGACGCGGTCAGCTTGCCGCCGGCCATGGGGAGCAGGACGCCGAGTGGGGCGAGCAGGCCGAGGCCCGCGCCCATCCGGCGGGCGGCTTCCGCCGGGCCCAGCGCGAGATCGGCTCTGATGCCGGCGAACGGACGGAGGTTGGCGGGGCTCACCCAGGGGACGTCCAGGGGACGCAGGGTGATCCAGGCGACGAGCGCGAGATGTGCGACGAGGAGGAGAGCTCCTGTCGCACGGACGCGGGTCACGGCGCTGCCGCCGCCTTCGCCTTGACGTTGCACGCCTCCCAAGACGCGGGGGTCGGCAGGATCGGTTCCGGGTTGTTGGTGAGCTTGGGGATGAGGAGTGAGGGATGCGCCACACCTGCGGTGCGAAGCGGGAACGGTTCGGCGCCGCGCGTAGGGGTTCGGCGGCGCGCGCACGGGTTCGGCGGCGCGCGGAGGGGTTCGGCCGCGGGCCGGTGGGGGCGGGCCGCGCAGTTCCCCGCGCCCCTGAGCCCGGGGCTTCGCCCCGGATCCCCGCGCCCCTGACTACGCGCCGGCGACCGTCGTGGACGGCGGGGACTTGGTGGTGGGGTTGGCGCGGACGTCGGTGGGGCACTCGTAGCTGCGCAGCGGGGTGGCGTCGGGGCCGCCGAGGATGACCGAACCGTCGTCCTGCGCGGCGGCGGAGTCGGAGAAGGTGCAGATGATCTGGGCGAGGGCGGCCGAGGTCAGGTCCTGGGGAGGGGTGCTGAGGCGGAGCGCGTCCTCGGGGTCCTTGGGCCGAGGCCCGCTCACCGTCATCCCGCCCCGCACGTCGGTCGTGTAGCCGGCCTGCTGCTCGGGCGTGGAGGGCGTCTCGGCGAGTTGGTCGAGAAGCCCCTGCGCCACCAGAACCCGCCGCGCCCCCTCCGCCGTACCGTCAGGAATCCGCACGGACCGGTCGACCGTCACCAGTTGCCCGGAGCAGATCAGGAAGACCTGGACCGGGATGCCACGGGAGGACTGGGTGGTGATGTCCTGGCCGGACAGCGCGCACGGGACCCGGGACGGCGCCGGGCCGAAGTCCGTCGGGACCTGGGTGGAGCGGATCCCGCAGCCCGCGAGCAGGACGGTGAGGAGGGGAAGGGAGAGCAGGGAGAGGGAGGCGAGAGGCGTCCGTCGGCGCCCGCCTCGGCCTCGTACCAAGGTCGTCATCCGGCGCTGCCCTCCGTACCGTTCCCGTGCCGTCCGCGCTCCCGCTCGCGCTCGTCGTCGGCGAGCAGCTCCGACGCGTCCTGGGGGAGGCGGAGCGTGAAGACGGCGCCCCCCTTGGGCGCGTTGGCCGCGGTGATCTCGCCGCCGTGGATGTGCGCGTTCTCCAGGGCGATGGACAGACCCAGACCGCTGCCCTCGGAGCGGGGGCGGGAGGCGCTCGCCTTGTAGAAGCGGTCGAAGACGTGCGGGAGGACGTCCTCGGGGATGCCGGGCCCGTGGTCCTGGACCTCGATGAGCAGGTCGTCGGCCTCTACGCGGACCGAGACACGGACCGGGCTGCCGCCGTGCTTGAGCGCGTTGCCGATGAGGTTCGCGAGGATCACGTCCAGGCGGCGCGGGTCGAGGCGCGCCATGATGCCGCGCTCGGCGTCCAGGTCGACGGCGTCCAGCCAGGCGCGCGTCTATGCACGCGGTGATCTGGTCGGCGATGTCCACGTCGTCCAGGACCAGCCGGGCGGTGCCCGCGTCGAAGCGGGTGACCTCCATGAGGTTCTCGACGAGGTCGTTGAGACGGCGGGTCTCGCTGACGACCAGCCGGACGGCCGGTTCGATCATCGGGTCGACGCTGCCGGTCTCCGCGTCGAGCTCCTCTTCCAGGATCTCCGTCACGGCGGTGATGGCGGTGAGCGGCGTACGGAGTTCGTGGGACATGTCCGCCACGAAGCGGCGGGACGCCTCCTCGCGGGCGCTCATGTCGTCCACGCGCTTCTCGAGGGACTCCGCGGTGTGGTTGAACGTACGGGAGAGGTCCGCGAGTTCGTCCGTACCCGAGACGCGCAGCCGGGTGTCGAGCTTGCCCTCACCGAGGCGGCGGGCCGCGATACCGAGGCGGTGCACCGGCTTGAGGACCGTCGTCGCGGCGGCCTGCGCGAGCAGCGCCGAGCCGATCAGGGCCAGGCCGGTCGCGATGCCCAGCGACCAGGCCAGCGAGTTGAGGTCCTTGGCCTCGGGCTCCAGGGACTTGAGCATGTAGCCGGTCGTCGTCCCGCCGATCACCTTCGCGCCGCCCACCAGGTACGGCTTGTCGTGGTCGGTGATGCGCTGCCAGTACAGGTGATAGGCCGACTTGTTGTTCGAGGAGAGCGGCTGCTCCTTGTTCACGGCCTTCTGGAGCGACTTGGGTACGTCGTCCAGCGTGAAGGTGTCCAGCGCGGAGTTGCCGATGACCGTCCTGCCGTCGCCGTCCTGGGCGACGAGGAGCACGCTGAAGCGCTGGCTGCTGTTGGCCATCTGGCCCGCCGTGCGCTGCAGTTCGTCCTGCGCCGGGTGCACCGGCAGCATGCTCGCGTGGTTGCGCATCTCCTGCTGGAAGTCGCGCAGCACCGCGTCCTGCGTACGCGTCAGCACGGCCTCGCGGTTGAGCCAGTACGCGATGCCCGACGCCGACACGGCGGCCGTGAGCGCGACGAGTCCGAACACCACGACCAGCCGCAGTCTCAGGCTCGTGAAGCGCAACCCCGCCAGGATCGCCCGGCGCGCCGCGGCCCAGCCGCGGAGCTCGTCGTGCGGTGGGGTCACTGAGGAGTGTCCAGTCGGTAGCCGACTCCGCGGACCGTACGGATCAGGGTGGGCGAGGACGGAACGTCCTCGATCTTCGCGCGCAGCCGCTGGACACACGCGTCCACCAGCCGCGAGTCGCCCAGGTAGTCGTGCTCCCACACCAGTCGCAGCAACTGCTGGCGGGACAGCGCCTGTCCGGGCCGGCGGCTCAGCTCCAGGAGCAGCCGCAGCTCGGTGGGTGTCAGCTGCAGATCCTCGCCGTTCTTGGTGACCGTCATGGCGGCACGGTCGATGACGAGGGAACCGAACGTCGCCGAGTCGTTGGCCTCGCGCTCCCCGCGCCGCAGCACGGCCCTGATACGGGCGTCGAGCACCCGCCCCTGGACGGGCTTGACGACATAGTCATCGGCGCCGGACTCGAGTCCGACCACGACGTCGATGTCGTCGCTGCGCGCGGTCAGCAGAATGATCGGCAGCTGGTCCGTGCGCCGGATGCGCCGGCACACCTCGAACCCGTCGATGCCGGGCAGCATCACGTCCAGCACGATCAGATCCGGCCGCTGCTCACGCAACAGTTTCAGACCGTCCTCGCCGGTGGCAGCGGTGGCCACCCGGTGTCCCTGGCGCGTCAAAGAGAGCTCCAGGGCCGTCCGGATGGCGTCGTCGTCCTCGATCAGCAACAGGGAAGGCACGAACGTCATTCTGGCCCATGGTGAGGGACTCTTTCGACAGTTGGAGCGCTCCCACCCATCTCCCGCACAGAAGAGGGGCGCCCGAAGGGCGTCCGCGTAGCCGTACCGCTCTCCTCTGTGACCGCGCTGTGATCGTGCCGTGACGCGCCTGGGGAGGGGCCCTGTGACAGGTCTGTGACAGTCGGCGGACACGGCCATGAAGTGGCCCGGGCAAGCTTTTCGACACAAGCAAGAGAGCACGACGGCAAGACGGCAGCACAGCACGACGGAACGAACCGAAGAACCGGAACTCCACGACGGGGGGCGCGAGATGAACACGCTGCACAGCACCAGCACTAGCGCAGTTGTCACGCGGCTCCACGACGTCAGGGGTTCGGAGAAGTCCGGTGCCGTGAGCGGGCGGGGGTGCGCTCGCGGCACCGGGCGTCAGCACACCACGTACATGACGGTGGTTGACGCCTTCACGGGGGAGAACGGCGGTAACGGGGGAGCTCACGGGGGAGCCGCGTACAGGGAGGCCACGGGGGAACGTCGCTCGGTGTCGGAGGCGGAGTTCACCGCCTACGTCCAGGAGCGCCGCGCCTCCCTGTACGCAACCGCCTACCACCTGACCGGGGACCGCTTCGAGGCCGAGGACCTGCTGCAGAGCGCGCTGTTCTCGACGTACCGGGCCTGGGACCGGATCAGTGACAAGGCCGCGGTCGGGGGCTACCTCCGCCGCACCATGACCAATCTGCACATCAGCGCGTGGCGCCGCCGCAAGCTGAACGAGTACCCGACCGAGGAACTGCCGGAGACCGCCGGTGACACGGACGCGATGCGCGGCACCGAGCTGCGCGCCGTGCTGTGGCAGGCGCTGGCCCGGCTGCCCGAACTCCAGCGCACCATGCTGGTCCTTCGTTACTACGAGGGCCGCACGGACCCGGAGATCGCGGAGATCCTCGACATCAGTGTCGGCACGGTGAAGTCGAGCATCTGGCGGTCGCTGCGCCGGATGCGTGAGGACGAGGTCCTCAGCTTCGGCCGTGACGAGGAGGAGTCCTTCGGGGAGCTCGTCGCCTGAAGGTCTGTGGGGGAGCGGGCAACCGGTAGTACCGGTTGGTACGGGGGAGCGGTACCGGGGGGAAAACCAACGGGGTCGGGGGACCCCTGAGGAGCACGGGGGAAACGAGAAAAGGTCCGGGCGGACGGGGGGTTCGCCTGGGCCTCTTTTCGTGTGGTGGCACTTTTCGGAGAGTGGCCTCTTCGCGTGTCCTTGCGCAGGGCCCCTGACTACGCCGGTGTCGTGCAGCGTCCGGCGGCCGCCGCGGCCAGTCGGCCCAGGGCCTCGGCCTTGTCGCAGGGGTGGGCGCCCAGCGCGCTCTGCCGGGCCACGATCGAACGTTCGGATCGCATCAGGCGCCAGCCGCGGCGCAGCAGGAACGGGACCGACTTGCGGCCCTCCCGCAGATCCCGCAGGAAGCGGCGGCGGAACGTGGTCAGCGGGCCGCGCGACAGACACAGCGCGTCGGCCAGGATCCCCAGCTCCCGGCAGCGCTCGACGATCTCGGCGGCGAAGATGCCCTCCGCGATGAACAGCGGCGTCCGCTCGATGTGCAGCGCCTCCGCGCCGGTACGGGCGCTCAGCGAGATGTCGTAGACGGGAACGGTCGTACGTCCCGTACGGCACAGCTCCTCGATCGCCGCGACCGCGATGTCCGCGTCCCACGACTGCGGATGGTCCCAGTCGATGTCGGAGCTGCCCTCGACCTGGGGGAGCGTCGGGTCGGTGCCCTCTTTGTAGAAGTCGTCGAGGCGGAGCACGGGGAGTCCGGAGTCGGCCGCGAGAAGGGACTTTCCAGAGCCGGAGGGGCCGCAGAGCAGCACCACACGGGTGGGTATCGGAGGATGGGAACCCAATTCTCTGTACCTTCTGTGACTCGGCCGGGCCACGCCGCGCTTCGGCAGGCCTCCGGAACATTATCCCGAAGGATTATCGGGGTTACGTCCGTATGTCTGTTGACCCGCACAGGGGAATCCGCCGCCATCGCCGCCCGCGGCGGCATCTGGTTCAACTACTCTGCGTGCGAATCCCGTTGCTCTCCGCCCGCACTCGCTCACGCTCACCGAAGAGGACATCCGATGGCGCGACACGCACACCAGCAGACCCCCCTGGCCCGCACCACCGCGCGCGTCGCCGTCGCGCTCGGAGTGGTCGCCGCCGGTGCGGCCGCCGCCGCGAGTCCGGCCGTCGCGGACACGGCCCCCGTCGTGGATCCGGTGCGCGCCCGGCCCACCTCGCTGGGCAACCTCGACCCGCAGGCGGGCCTGGGGGCCCTGACCGGCACGGTGGGATATGCCACCGGTCCGATCGCGGGCCTCAAGCCCAACCCGCTCGCCGGCACGGGGGCCGACCCGCTCGACAACGGGGTGGGCACCCAGCTCGCGGACTTCAAGCCGCTGACCTCGAAGGCCCTGACGGGGCCGCTGGCGCAGGCGTCGTCGCTGGGGGGCGTGCCGGTGGTGGGACAGGCGTTGGGGCTGCTGGGGGGCGCGTGAGTCGCCGGGAGGTGCGTGAGCTTCCCCGCGCCCCGGACGGGGCGCGGGGAACCGCTCAGTAGGACGAGCCGGAGGCGCCGAGCGCGCCCGTCGGGTGCCAGACCGTCTTCGTCTCCAGGAAGGCCGTCAGGCGCTCGATGCCGGGCGTCCGCGAGTAATCCACAGCCTGTGGACGGACGACGCGCTTCAGGTTGTCGGCCGCGGCGATCTCCAGCTCCTTCGCCAGTACGTCGTCCGCGCCCGCGAGGTCGATCGCGTTGACGTCCTGGTGCGCGGCGAGGGGCGCCGCGATCTCCGCCGTCTTTCCGGAGAGGACGTTGACGACACCGCCCGGAAGGTCGGAGGTGGCCAGCACCTCGCCCAGCGACAGCGCCGGGAGCGGGGACTTCTCGCTCGCGATCACGACCACCGTGTTGCCGGTCGCGATCACCGGGGCGATCACCGAGACCAGGCCCAGGAAGGACGACTCCTGGGGCGCGAGGACGGTGACGACGCCCGTCGGCTCCGGGGTGGACAGGTTGAAGAAGGGGCCCGCGACCGGGTTGCCGCCGCCCACCACCTGGGCGATCTTGTCGGTCCAGCCCGCGTACCAGACCCAGCGGTCGATGGCCGCGTCGACGACCGCGGCGGCCTTGGACTTCGACAGGCCCTCCGCGTCCGCGACCTCACGGACGAACTGGTCCCTGCGGCCCTCCAGCATCTCCGCGACGCGGTAGAGGATCTGACCGCGGTTGTACGCCGTCGCACCGGACCAGCCGCCGAACGCCTTGCGGGCGGCGACCACGGCGTCACGGGCGTCCTTGCGGGAGGAGAGGGGCGCGTTGGCCAGCCACTTGCCCTTGGAGTCGGTCACCTCGTACACCCGGCCGCTCTCGGAACGCGGGAACTTCCCGCCCACGTACAGCTTGTAGGTCTTGAAGACGCTCAGTCGCTGCTGCTCGGTCTTGTCGGTCTTCTCAGACATCGAGGTACGCCTCCAGGCCGTGGCGACCGCCCTCGCGGCCGAAGCCCGACTCCTTGTAACCGCCGAACGGCGAGGTCGGATCGAACTTGTTGAACGTGTTGGACCAGATGACGCCCGCGCGCAGCTTGCTCGCGACGGCCAGGATCCGGGAGCCCTTCTCGGTCCAGATGCCGGCGGAGAGGCCGTACTGGGAGTTGTTGGCCTTGGCGACGGCCTCGTCGGGGGTCCGGAAGGTGAGGACGGACAGGACCGGGCCGAAGATCTCGTCGCGCGCGATGGTGT
This sequence comes from Streptomyces olivochromogenes, assembly GCF_001514115.1. Taxonomy (GTDB): domain Bacteria; phylum Actinomycetota; class Actinomycetes; order Streptomycetales; family Streptomycetaceae; genus Streptomyces; species Streptomyces olivochromogenes. Next base: position 13,268 of record NZ_KQ948454.1, on the reverse strand, counting down.
GCGCCTGGGTGACGTTCGTGAAGAGCGTCGGGGCGAACCAGTAGCCGGAGGAGGGGAGTTCGCAGGCCGGGGACCAGCGCTCGGCGCCCTCGGCCTCGCCCTGCTCGACGAGCGAGGTGATGCGGGACAGCTGCTCGGCGGAGTTGATCGCGCCGATGTCCGTGTTCTTGTCCAGGGGGTCGCCGAGGCGGAGGGTGGACAGACGGCGCTTGAGCGAGTCGAGCAGCTCGTCGTGGATCGACTCCTGGACGAGGAGACGGGAGCCCGCGCAGCAGACCTGGCCCTGGTTGAAGAAGATGCCGGTGACGACGCCCTCGACGGCCTGGTCGATGGGGGCGTCGTCGAAGACGATGTTCGCGCCCTTGCCGCCGAGTTCGAGGGTGACCTTCTTGTCCGTGCCCGCGACCTGGCGGGCGATCGCCTTGCCGACGGCGGTGGAGCCGGTGAAGGCCACCTTGTTCACGTCGGGGTGCTCGACGAGCGCGGCGCCCGCGTCGCCGTATCCCGGAAGGATGTTGACGACGCCCTTGGGCAGGCCCGCCTGGCGGCAGATGTCCGCGAAGAACAGGGCGGACAGGGGGGTCGTCTCGGCGGGCTTGAGGACGACCGTGTTGCCGGTCGCCAGCGCCGGGGCGATCTTCCACGCCAGCATCAGGAGGGGGAAGTTCCAGGGGATGACCTGGCCCGCGACGCCCAGGGGGCGGGGGTTCGCGCCGAAACCGGCGTGGTCGAGCTTGTCGGCCCAGCCCGCGTAGTAGAAGAAGTGCGCGGCGACCAGGGGGAGGTCGGCGTCGCGGGTCTCCTTGATCGGCTTGCCGTTGTCGAGGGTCTCCAGGACGGCGAGCTCGCGGCTGCGCTCCTGGATGATCCGGGCGATGCGGAAGAGGTACTTGGCGCGCTCGGAGCCCGGCAGCGCCGACCACTTCTCGAAGGCCCTGCGGGCGGCCTTCACGGCGCGGTCCACGTCCTCCGCGCCCGCCTGGGCGACCTCGGACAGGACCTCTTCGGTGGAGGGGGAGACGGTCTTGAAGACCTTGCCGTCCGCGGCCTCGGTGAACTCGCCGTCGATGAACAGGCCGTAGGAGGGCGCGATGTCGACGACGGAGCGGGACTCGGGCGCCGGTGCGTACTCGAAAGCGGATGCGGATGCCATGGTGATCAGTCCACCGTCACGTAGTCGGGGCCGGAGTAGCGGCCGGTGGCCAGCTTCTGACGCTGCATCAGCAGGTCGTTCAGGAGCGAGGACGCGCCGAAGCGGAACCAGTGGTTGTCCAGCCAGTCCGCGCCCGCGGTCTCGTTCACCAGGACCAGGAACTTGATGGCGTCCTTGGTGGTGCGGATGCCGCCGGCGGGCTTCACGCCGACCTGGACGCCGGTCTGGGCGCGGAAGTCGCGGACCGCCTCCAGCATGAGGAGCGTGTTCGCCGGGGTCGCGTTGACGGCGACCTTGCCGGTCGAGGTCTTGATGAAGTCCGCGCCGGCCAGCATGCCGAGCCAGCTCGCGCGGCGGATGTTGTCGTACGTCGAGAGCTCGCCGGTCTCGAAGATGACCTTCAGACGGGCGCTGGTCCCGCAGGCCTCCTTCACGGCGGTGATCTCGTCGTACACCTTCATGTACTTGCCCGCGAGGAACGCCCCGCGGTCGATGACCATGTCGATCTCGTCGGCGCCGGCGGCGACCGCGTCGCGTACGTCGGCGAGCTTCACGTCGAGGGCCGCGCGGCCGGCCGGGAAGGCGGTGGCGACCGAGGCGACCTTCACGCCGGAGCCGGCGACGGCGTCCTTGGCGGTGGCCACCATGTCGGGGTACACGCAGACGGCCGCGGTGCTGGGTGTTGTACGGTCCGTGGGGTCGGGGTGGACCGCCTTGGCGCCGAGCGCCCGGACCTTGCCCGGGGTGTCCGCGCCTTCCAGCGTGGTCAGGTCGACCATCGAGATGGCGAGGTCGATGGCGTACGCCTTCGCGGTCGTCTTGATGGAACGGGTGCCGAGCGAGGCGGCGCGCGCCTCCAGGCCGACCGTGTCGACGCCGGGGAGCCCGTGGAGGAAGCGGCGCAGCGTGCTGTCCGACGCGGTTACGTCGCCGAGTGCGGGTGCAGTGGTGGGCATGGTCACGAGCTGAGCATATCTACGCGCGTAGCGGCTGTACAGCCCCGGGGGTGGGTGTGGGGGAGCCCACGCCGGGGGATTCGGGGCGCGGCCCCCGCTGCCTGTAACGAAGCGGCGGCGTGGGGCGGGGGTGAAGGAAGTGTTCAGGGGGCGTCGGGCAGAATCGGAGGCATGACGACCCCGGATGACCAGCCACCCGTGCCGGACGCCTCGCGACCCGAGTCGCAGGACCGGATCTACCGGTCGCACGCCGGTATCGCGGGCGGCGTACTGCTGCTCGCCATCACGGGCTGGCTCGGCATCGACGCGCTGGTCTCCGGCCACGGCCGCACCCCCTGGCTGGCACTCGCCGCGCTGATCCTCCTGGTTCCGCTGGTGGCCGCCTTCACGCTGCGCCCCGCCGTCTACGCCAACGAGGACCGGCTGCGCGTCCGTAACCCGTTCCGTGTCGTCGTGCTGCCCTGGAGCAAGGTCGCCTCACTGCGCTCCGGGTACTCCAACGAGGTGGTCGACGCCGAGGGCGCCAAGTTCCAGCTCTGGGCGATCCCCGTCTCCCTGCGCGGCCGCAAGGCCGCGGCCCGACGGCAGGCGCGCAACGCCGCCGCCGACAGCAGCGGCCGCACCTCCTCGGTGGCGAGCGGGCCCACCCGTTCGCACTCCGACCAGGCCATGGACGACCTGCGCGAACTCGCCGAGGCCCGGGCGGCCGCGGAGGGCGCGCAGGGCGAGGTGAGCGTGCGGTGGGCGTACGAGGTCATCGGTCCCGCGGTCGCGGGGGCCGTGGTCCTGGCGATCCTGCTGGCGGTGGGGTGACACCGGGGCGGTGCGGCGGACCGGTGTCCGTCGTCGCGCAGGGCGGGCCCTGCGGGCCCTGACCCGTCGCCCCCTCGCCCCGTACGGCATCAGGCCGCCCGGGGTGAGGAGCACATCCGCGCTTGCCTCCGGCGTGAGACGCGCGGGGACGGAGCAGGCAGCCGAGGAGCATGCGACAGCCCAATTCCCCGTGAATCGAGAGACGTTCGAATCCAGGGGCGGTGCTGTACGGACGCCCGCTCAGGGTGCGCTCGGCCACACCAGCGCCATGTACGCGCTCCAGTACGCCGAACCCAGTAGCGCCGTGGTCACGGCGAGGGCCCGGAAGCGGGGTGAGGCCCGGGAAAGATGGAGGGCCAGCGGGATCAGGAGCGGGAAGCCGGGCAGGAGGAAGCGGGCGCGGGGGAAGTAGACGCCGCCGCTGCCCAGCACGATCAGCAGCAGGACGCCGGTGAAGACCAGCAGAGGGAGCGGCTGCCGGTCCCAGGCGCCCAGGGTGTAGAGGGCCACCGACACGATCAGCGTGAGCGTGACCATCACCAGGAACAGCTCCGGTCTGGAGTCCTGCGCGAGGACCTCCCGCATACGGCGCAGGGTCTCCGCGCCGCCGTCCCAGTCGTTGTGCCACAGCCGCTGCACGGCGAAGTAGCCGTCCCATCGGCCCAGGCGCACGCCCACCCAGCCGACGTAGGCGAACCAGCCCGCCGGGGCGAGGGCCGCGGCCGCGAGGACGCGGGGCGAGAAGCGGCGCCGCAGGGAGAGCAGGGCCGTGACGGTGACCGCGGCCGCCGTCGCGATGCCCGTCGGGCGGGTCAGGCCCGACAACGACGCCAAGGCGCCCGCCCAGAGCCAGCGGCCGGTGAGCACCGCGTACAGCGACCAGGCGGCGAACGCTGTGAAGAGGGACTCCGTGTAACCCATCCACTGGACCTGGCCGACCGGGAGAGCCGCCCACAGGAAGGTCAGCAGCAGGGCCACGCGCCGGCCATGGAGATGGTGGCCGACGGCGAAGATCCCCCACGCGGCGAGGAAGGAGGCGACGATCGAGATCGCCAGGCCCGTCGTGGCGCGCGTACCCGGGGTCAGGACCGCGGCCGCCTTGACCAGGATCGGGTACAGCGGGAAGAACGCGAGGTTGTTCGCGTCGTACCGGGTGCCCAGGTGGTGGGCGTAGCCGTGCTGGGCGATGCCCAGGTACCAGTCCGCGTCCCACTGCGTGGCCAGGACGGGCCACACGCCGTGGTGTTGATGGTGCGCCCACAGGGTGAGGACCAGCAGACTCACGAGGCGTACGGCCCCGTAGGCGAGCAGGGCGGGGGCCGCCCGGCGCAGCTGGGTGCGGAGGGAGCACAGGATGTCCGTGCTCCTGCTCGTCCCCGCACCCGTGCTCGTGCCCGTACTCGTGTTCGTGTTCGTGGTCGCGGGGAGTTCGCCGGGAGCGTTCCGGGGTGGGGAGGATGTCGGCCGGGAAGCGGTCGAGGACACGCGGCAGCTCCAGGGGCTCGGCGGTGCGCTACCGCCAACCGTTCCTCGGTCGGATGGTGGCGCACCGGAGCGCTGCGTCAACTGCCGGGCGGAAATCACCCGTACGTGGCTGAGTCCTGGACTTGGGCCCTCGCGGGGGCGCGGGATCCGAGATGCGGGATCGGAGGCCGCGGGATCAGATGCCGGCCGCCGCCGACAGGTCCCGCTTGATCTCCGCGAGCAGCTCGGCGGCCTTCGCGTGGGCCGTGGGCAGCTCGGCGTGCGAGCCGACCGGGACCACGACCTCCAGGTAGCACTTCAGCTTCGGCTCGGTGCCGCTGGGGCGGACGATGACGCGGGCGCCGTCCAGCGTGTAGCGCAGCCCGTCGGTCGGCGGCAGCGTGTCCGTGCCCTTCGTCAGGTCCTCGGACCTGGTGATGGACAGACCAGCCAGCTCCGTCGGGGGCTGCTCGCGCAGCCGGCCCATCGCGTTCGCGATGACCGACAGGTCCTCCACGCGGACCGAGAGCTGGTCGGTGGCGTGCAGACCGTGCGCCACGGCGATGTCGTCGAGGAGGTCGAGGAGGGTGCGGCCCGCTTCCTTCAGCTCGGCGGCGAGTTCCGTGATGAGCAGGGCCGCCGTGATGCCGTCCTTGTCGCGTACGCCGTCCGGGTCGACGCAGTAACCGAGCGCCTCCTCGTAGCCGTAGCGCAGGCCCTCCACCCGGGCGATCCACTTGAAGCCGGTGAGGGTCTCCTCGTAGGGGAGGCCCGCCTTCTCGGCGATCCGGCCGAGGAGGGAGGAGGAGACGATCGACTCCGCGAAGGTGCCGCGCGCGCCGCGGTTCACCAGGTGCTGGGCGAGCAGCGCGCCGACCTCGTCGCCGCGCAGCATGCGCCAGTCGGCACCGTCCCTGACGGCCACCGCGCAACGGTCCGCGTCCGGGTCGTTGGCGATGATCAGGTCGGGGTCGGTCTCGCGGGCCTTCGCGAAGGCCAGGTCCATCGCGCCGGGCTCTTCCGGGTTGGGGAAGGCGACGGTGGGAAAGTCGGGGTCCGGTTCCGCCTGCTCGGCGACGAGCACGGGCTCCGGGAAGCCGGCCCGGGCGAAGGCGGCGAGCAGGACGTCCTTGCCGACACCGTGCATCGCCGTGTAGACCGTGCGGGCGGTGCGGGGGGAGTCCTGGGCGAGGACGGCGTCCGTACGGGCCAGGTAGGCGTTCAGGACGCCCTCGTCGAGGGTCTCCCAGCCGGAGTCCGGGCGGGGGACGTCGGCGAGGCCGCCGACTGCGGCGATCTCGGCGGCGATCTCGGCGTCCGCCGGGGGGACGATCTGCGAACCGTCGCCCAGGTAGACCTTGTAGCCGTTGTCGCGGGGCGGGTTGTGGCTGGCGGTGACCTCCACGCCGGCCACGGCGCCGAGATGCCGTATGGCGTACGCCAGGACGGGCGTGGGCAGGGGGCGGGGGAGGACGGCGGCGCGCAGGCCCGCGCCCGTCATCACCGCGGCGGTGTCGCGGGCGAAGTCGGCGGACTTGTGGCGGGCGTCGTAGCCGATGACGACGAGGCCGTCCGTCTCGCCCTGCTTCCTGAGGTACGCGGCGAGGCCGGCGGCGGCGCGGATGACGACCGCGCGGTTCATGCGCATCGGGCCCGCGCCGAGTTCGCCCCGCAGGCCGGCGGTGCCGAACTGGAGGGTGCCGCTGAAGCGTGCGGTGAGCTCGGGGACGTCCTTGGCGGCGATGAGCTCGGCGAGCTCCTCGCGGGTGTCCGGGTCGGGGTCCTCGGCGAGCCACGTCTCGGCCCGTGCGATGAGTTCGTCCTGCACGTCGGGTGAACCTCTCTGTCTGTGGTGCCCTTGCTGTGTACCCGGCCAGGGTGCCTTCTCTCGCCCCCGCCGCCCCTACCCGACCCATCCCCGGGGGCTCCGCCCCCGGACCCCCTGGGTGCGACCGTCGGCTGCGGGTGGGTGGGGGCCGGGCGCGCAGTTCCCCGCGCCCCTGGGGCGGGGGCTTCGCCCCGCATCCCCCGTCCGCCGTCGTCTTTTGGCCGACGGCCGGTGGGGGCCGGTCGCGCGGTTCCCCGCGCCCCTAAAAGCCTCCAGGCCGATGGGGCGCCGGGGCGCAGCCCCGTGCCCCAGGGGCGCGGGGAACTGCGCGGCCGGCCCCCACTGCCCCGCAGTCGAAGAACGCACCCCAGGTGGGGGACGGGACCCCTACAGGCGGTCCAGGACCTGGGTGAGGAGGGCGCCCATGCGGGTCGCGGAGTCGCGGCCGGCCTGGAGGACCTCTTCGTGGTTGAGGGGCTCGCCCGTCATACCGGCGGCGAGGTTGGTGACGAGGGAGATGCCGAGCACCTCCGCACCGGCCTCACGCGCGGCGATCGCTTCGAGAACCGTCGACATGCCGACGAGGTCCGCGCCGAGGACACGGGCCATCCGGATCTCGGCCGGCGTCTCGTAGTGCGGCCCGGTGAACTGCGCGTAGACGCCCTCCTCCAGGGTGGGGTCGACCTCCTTGCAGAGGGTGCGCAGCCGCGGCGAGTACAGGTCGGTGAGGTCGACGAAGTTCGCCCCGACGATCGGGGACGTCGCCGTCAGGTTGATGTGGTCGCTGATCAGCACCGGCTGGCCGGGGCGCATGTCCGCGCGCAGACCACCGCAGCCGTTGGTGAGCACGATGGTCTTGCAGCCCGCGGCGACGGCGGTACGCACGCCGTGCGCGACGGCGGCGACCCCGCGGCCCTCGTAGTAGTGGGTGCGGCCGAGGAAGACCAGGGCCCGCTTGTCACCGACCTTGTACGAGCGGATCTTGCCGCCGTGCCCCTCGACCGCCGGCGGGGGGAACCCGGGCAGCTCGGTGACCGGGAACTCGGCCTCGGGGGTGCCGAGGGCGTCCACGGCCGGAGCCCAGCCGGAGCCCATCACGAGCGCGACGTCGTGGGTCTCGGCGCCCGTGAGCTCCCGCAGGCGGGTGGCCGCGGCGTCAGCGGCGGCGTGGGGGTCGCCCTGGATGTCGTCCGGAAGAAGAGATGCGTTCACGCGCATGAGGGTAGCCGGTCTGGGCCTACGCGCGTAGATGACAGAGGTCACGGTCTTGCGATCGTTGTCTTGTCGTTTCCAACGAAGGGGTGGGAACGGGGTGGACCGGCGTTTCCCACGAGGGGCGTCGTCGGCAGGGTCGCCCGGGGCGCGGAAGGGCCCCTCAGCAGGGACGCTTGCGCAGCTCCATCACATAGTCGTGGGGCGCGCCCGCCGACTCCGCCGCGTCGGCGATCTCACCGAGGTAGCGCGCGGAGGGGAGTCCGCCCTCGTATCCGTTCAGTACGTACACCCACGCGGGTTCCTCGCCCTCCAGCGTGTGCACCCGTACGCGCATCCGGCGATATATGTCGAGGCCCACGCCCTCCCAGCGGTCCATGGAGTCCTCGTCCAGGGGGGCGATGTCGTACAGCGCCACGAAGACCTGCGAGCGGGGCGCCTCGACGAGGGTCACCAGCGCGCCTTCCCAGCCCATGTGCTCGCCCCCGAACGTCAGCCGCCAGCCGTTCAGCCAGCCCGTGGCGCGCAGCGGCGAGTGCGGGGCGCGGCGCGTCATGAGCCGCGGGTCGAGATTGCCGGCGTAGGCGGCGTAGAGCGACATGAGGTCGAGGGTACGGCAGGGAACACAGGAGCCTCTTGCGTAACAGAACGCATCAGCGCATAACGGATGAGCGCATAACGGATGGGGCTCGGATGCGGGCGGGCGCGGCCCCCGGGCGGAAGCATCTTGAAGCGTGCGGGACAATGGAGTACGTGACTCGGATCGTGATCATCGGTGGCGGACCCGGCGGATATGAGGCGGCGCTGGTTGCCGCCCAGCTCGGCGCGGAGGTGACCGTCGTCGACTGCGACGGTCTGGGCGGGGCGTCGGTGCTCACCGACTGCGTGCCGTCGAAGACCCTTATCGCGACGGCCGAGGTGATGACCACCTTCGACTCGTCGTACGAGGAGCTGGGGATCATCGTCGCCGATGACACCCCTCCCGCGGAGCAGGCGGCCAGGGTCGTCGGCGTCGACCTCGGGAAGGTCAACCGGCGTGTGAAGCGGCTCGCGCTCGCCCAGTCGCACGACATCACGGCCTCCGTGACGCGGGCCGGCGCGCGGGTGCTGCGCGGGCGTGGGCGACTGGAGGGCATGCAGTCCCTGGACGGCTCGCGCAAGGTCGTCGTACGGGCCGCGGACGGGACCGAGGAGACGCTCGTCGCCGACGCGGTGCTGATCGCCACCGGCGGGCATCCGCGTGAGCTGCCCGACGCGCAGCCGGACGGCGAGCGGATTCTGAACTGGACGCAGGTCTACGACCTCGACGAGCTCCCGGAGGAGCTCATCGTCGTCGGTTCCGGTGTCACCGGCGCCGAGTTCGCCGGTGCCTACCAGGCGCTCGGGTCACGCGTCACGCTCGTCTCCAGCCGCGACCGCGTGCTGCCGGGCGAGGACCCGGACGCCGCCGCCGTACTGGAGGACGTGTTCCGGCGCCGTGGCATGAACGTCATGGCCCGCTCCCGCGCCGAGTCCGTCAAGCGGGTCGGCGACCGGGTCGAGGTCACGCTCTCCGACGGCCGGGTCATCAGCGGCTCGCACTGTCTGATGGCCGTCGGCGCCATCCCGAACAGCAGCGGCATGGGTCTGGAGGAGGCCGGGGTCAGGGTCAGGGACTCCGGGCACATCTGGACCGACAAGGTCTCCAGGACCACCGCCCCGGGCGTGTACGCCGCCGGTGACGTGACGGGCGTCTTCGCCCTCGCCTCCGTCGCGGCGATGCAGGGACGTATCGCCGTGTACCACTTCCTGGGTGACGCGGTCGCTCCGCTGAACCTGAAGACCGTCTCGTCCAACGTCTTCACCGACCCCGAGATCGCCACCGTCGGCTACTCGCAGGCCGACGTGGACGCGGGCAAGATCGACGCCCGGGTCGTCAAGCTGCCCCTGCTGCGCAACCCGCGCGCCAAGATGCAGGGCATCCGGGACGGCTTCGTCAAGATCTTCTGCCGCCCCGGTACCGGGATCATCGTCGGTGGCGTGGTCGTCGCGCCGCGCGCCTCGGAACTGATCCATCCCATCTCGATCGCGGTCGACAACAATCTGACGGTCGAACAGATCGCGAACGCGTTCACCGTGTACCCCTCCCTTTCGGGCTCGATCGCCGAGGTGGCACGGCAGTTGCACACCCGCAAGGCGGGCGACGAAGGCTGACGTCCCGTCCCGACTTCCCGCTGGTCACGGGGAGTTGTCGACCATTCGTACGGCATAGGCGGCGCGACTAGGCGCGTATACCACTTCACGTACTGCCATGCGAACAACTTCTGTTATTCGGCGCAAACTGCTGAAAGCAGACGGTCGTTGGGGTTACTGTCAGTTTCGTGTTCGCTGCAGAACGTCGCCAATTGATCCTCGAAATGGTGCGAGCGAACGGGGCCGTGTCGCTCCGTGAGCTCGCCCGCGTCGTCCAGACCTCCGAAGTGACCGTACGGCGGGACGTGCGCGCACTGGAGGCAGAAGGACTCCTCGACCGCCGGCATGGCGGTGCGGTATTGCCGGGCGGGTTCACGCGGGAGTCCGGCTTTCCGCAGAAATCGCATCTCGCGACCGCCGAGAAGACGGCCATCGCCGATCTCGCCGCGGGTCTCGTCGAAGAGGGCGAGGCCATCGTGGTGGGCGCGGGCACCACTACGCAGGAGCTGGCGCGCCGGCTCGCGCGGGTGCCCGGGCTGACCGTCGTCACCAACTCCCTGCTGGTGGCGCAGGCGCTGGCCCATGCCAACCGCGTCGAGGTCGTGATGACCGGCGGCACCCTGCGCGGTTCCAACTACGCTCTGGTCGGCAGCGGCGCCGAGCAGTCCCTCCAGGGGCTGCGGGTCACGCGGGCCTTCCTCTCCGGCAGTGGGCTCACCGCCGAGCGCGGGCTCTCCACCTCCAACATGCTGTCGGCGTCCGTCGACCGCGCGCTGGTGCAGGCCGCCGCGGAGGTCGTCGTCCTCGCCGACCACACCAAGCTCGGCACCGACACCATGTTCCAGACGGTGCCGACCGATCTGATCACCCGCCTGGTCACGGACGAGCCGCCCGCGCACGACGACCGCGCGGTCACCGAACTGCAGGCCCTGGCGGACCAGGGCGTACAGATCGCGGTGGCCGGACAGTCGGGCGGCGGCGCGGGAGGGGATACCGTCCCGGCGGGGCGCCAGCCGCGCCGGGACATGCCCCTCCCCGGTCCGCGCCGCGGCCAGGTGCCCGGTGCGGGACCGCAGTTGCGCAGCGCTACCGTCCTGGGCGAGCAGTCCCCGGGAGAGCGGGCGCGAGTGGCGGATTTGCGCCGCCGCTGACCGACTCGACCGGCGTGCACCCCCATGGGCCGTATGGCGTACGCCGGGCACGCCCCACTCGGCCGTCCCCCGGCCGCGCTACGGGGAAGCGGCGCAGCTCACGGCGTACGGGTGCGGTTTGTCCGCATGCATCCCGGCTTGCGATGACTCCTCGTCCACCCGCAACCTGTCCCTGACACGGCGACGGGAGGCGGTGACACACAGGTGAACGACGGATCGCGCCGTTCGCACCGGCGACGGATGCGGTACGTCGCCCTGGGGAGTCGGCCCGCCCGTGGAGTGAAGTCGGTGGCACGGGCCCGTACGGCGAGGACGGCGATCCGGCGTGCCGCGGAGCGCGACGACGTGCCGGTGAACCAGGGGCTGCGGGTGGCCGCGGCGTACGCATGGCGGCTGCTGGTGCTCGGGGTGGCCGTGTACGCGGCCTTCAAGATCCTGGGCCGCTTGCAACTGGTCGCCGTGGCGCTGTTCCTCGCGCTGGTGGTGACCTCGGTGCTGCGTCCCCTGGCCGATCTGCTGGCGCGGCGCATGCCACGGTCCCTGGCCGTCGTGGTGAGCGTGATGGGCAGTCTGGTGCTGATGCTCGGGCTGCTGGCGCTGGTCGGCGGCCTGGTCGCGGGCGAGTGGGACCAGTTGGGGCAGCAGTTCGCCGGGGGCATCGGGCGGATCCAGCGGTGGCTGGAGGGCCCTCCCTTCCGCGTCCGCCACACTGTGCTGTCGAACTTTCAGGGCAAGGTGACGACGTACGTCAAGGAGCACCGCTCCACGCTGATCAGCAGCGCCCTCAGCGGCGTCGGGCGGGCGGTGGAGGTGCTGACCGGAGCGGTGCTCGCGCTGTTCTGTTCGCTCTTCTTCATCCACTCCGGGGACAGGTTCTGGCACTGGTTCCAGGGCCTGCTGCCCGAGGGCGCCCGGGATCCCTGGGGCCGCGGGGGACGGGCCGCGTGGCGGACGTTCGCCGGGTACACCCGCGGCATCATCATCGTGGCCGCCACCAACGCCGTACTGGTCGGGATCGCCCTGTTCGCGCTGCGCGTGCCGCTGGCCCTGCCGCTGACCCTGCTGGAGTTCTTCGCCGCGTTCATCCCGCTGGTGGGCTCGCCCATCGCGCTGGCCGTGGCCACGGTCGTCGCGCTGGCGTCACGGGGGCCGGTCATCGCGCTCGTGGTGCTCGCCATGATCGTGGTCGTCGGCCAGATCGAGGGCCATGTCCTGCACCCGCTCGTGCTGAGCTGGGCGGTCCGGCTGCACCCGGTGGTCGTGGCCCTGTCCGTCATCTCGGGCGGCATCCTCGCCGGTGTGATCGGCGCGGTCGTCGCCGTCCCGATGGTGTCGGTCGCCTGGTCCGTGATCAGCGAGATCCGAACCCACCCCGACCCGGAACATCCCGGCCGCTCACCCGGCTGAGGTGACGAATTGTCCGGCCCCCGGTCCCCGGTCCCCGGCCATCGGTCCCCGGCCCGGAGGGACGGGCTGTGGCTCGGCGTGGGGAAGGCGATGCCGTCTGCCGCAGACGCCGAAGCGCCCGGCGGACCGATTGCTCGGTTCGGCGGGCGCTTCGGATGTCGTACGACCGTGTCGTCAGTCCTTGATCTCGCAGATCGCGGCGCCGGACGTGATGGACGCGCCGACCTCCGCGCTCAGGCCCTTGATGGTGCCGGAGCGGTGGGCGTTGAGGGGCTGTTCCATCTTCATGGCCTCCAGGACGACGACGAGGTCGCCCTCCTTGACCTCCTGGCCCTCCTCGACCGCGACCTTGACGATCGTGCCCTGCATGGGCGAGGCGAGGGTGTCACCGGAGGCTACCGGGCCGGACTTCTTGGCCGCGCGGCGCTTCGGCTTGGCGCCGGCCGCGAGGCCGGTGCGGGCCAGGGACATGCCCAGCGAGGACGGCAGCGAGACCTCGAGGCGCTTGCCGCCGACCTCGACGACAACCGTCTCGCGGCCCGGCTCCTCGTCGGTGTCCGTGTCCGCGGGGGCCGTGAACGCGGGGATCTCGTTGACGAACTCGGTCTCGATCCAGCGGGTGTGGACCGTGAACGGGTCGGCGGAACCGGTGAGTTCGGGGGCGAAGGCCGGGTCCTGGACCACCGCGCGGTGGAACGGGATCGCCGTCGCCATGCCCTCGACCTGGAACTCCTCCAGGGCTCGGGCGGCGCGCTGGAGCGCCTGCTCGCGGGTGGCGCCGGTGACGATCAGCTTGGCGAGCAGGGAGTCCCAGGCCGGCCCGATCACGCTGCCGGACTCGACACCCGCGTCCAGGCGCACGCCCGGACCGGACGGCGGGGCGAACAGCGTCACCGTGCCGGGGGCGGGCAGGAAGTTGCGTCCCGGGTCTTCGCCGTTGATGCGGAACTCGAAGGAGTGGCCGCGCAGGGCGGGGTCGCCGTAGCCGAGTTCCTCGCCGTCGGCGATGCGGAACATCTCGCGGACGAGGTCGATGCCGGCGACCTCCTCGGTGACCGGGTGTTCGACCTGGAGGCGGGTGTTGACCTCCAGGAAGGAGATCGTGCCGTCCG
>NZ_KQ948453.1:106658-618878 GCF_001514115.1 Streptomyces olivochromogenes | reverse complement strand
AAACACTATCAGCGTTTTTCCGTCTCTCTGACCACGGCTCTGCGGACATGCAGAACCAGACCCCGAGATAGGATCTGACAAGTTGGGTGCTGCCAGGCAAGGACGCTTGGTCGCGCCGCTCGGCCTCAAGCAGGAGTACGACTCTACATGGGGGTTTGGAGCGCGCGCAAATCGTTTGCGCGGTGCTCTAGTGGCCGCCAACCGGGACCTCTCATGCGGAACCGGCAGTTCGTATGACATACCCTGCTCAACAGTGCGCCGTCCGGTACAGGCAGTGACGGCCCATATGAATCTCCACCCCTGGGAGGCTTCCCATGACCATCGTGACGTCCCCTCTTGCAGGACGCACCATCGGACTCGCCGCGGTACCGGATCCCGTCTTCTCCGGAGCGATGGTAGGCCCCGGCACGGCGATCGACCCCGTGCGTGAGCCCGGGGAGGCTGTTGCCCCCGTTGACGGGGTGATCGTCTCGCTTCACCCGCACGCCTTCGTCGTCGTCGACGCAGAGGGCCATGGCGTGCTGACGCACCTGGGCATCGACACAGTGCAGCTCAATGGCGAGGGCTTCGAGCTTCTCGTGAACAAGGGTGACACCGTGACGCGCGGCCAGGCCGTCGTGCGCTGGAACCCGGCCGCCGTCGAAGTGGCCGGCAAGTCCCCGATCTGCCCGATCGTGGCGCTCGAGGCAACGGCCGACTCCCTCTCCGATCTCCGCGAGGACGGCGATGTGAAGGCCGGCGACGCCCTTTTCAGCTGGCAGTGACATCAACAGCGCTGCCGTCATAGACGGCAGGTTCGAAAACCACCGCGGCGGCGGGACGCGCCGCACTATCGGAGACGGGTGAGATGGAGACAACGCTGCGAGGCGTCGGCGTGAGCCACGGTGTGGCGATCGGCGAGGTTCGGCACATGGGAACGGCGGTGCTTGAGCCGCCTGCCAAGCAGATCCCGGCGGAGGACGCGGAGCGCGAACAGGGGCGCGCCCGCAAGGCCGTCGAGGCTGTGGCGGCCGACCTGATGGCGCGCGGCAATCTGGCGGGGGGCGAAGCCCAGGCGGTGCTCGAGGCGCAGGCCATGATGGCCCAGGACCCCGAGCTGATGGCGGACGTGGATCGGCGTATCGCGGTCGGCAGCACGGCCGAGCGTGCCGTCTATGACGCGTTCGCCTCCTATCGCGCGCTGCTGGCGGGTGCCGGTGAGTACCTCGCCGGTCGTGTGGCCGACCTCGACGACGTGCGGAACCGTATCGTCGCCCGGCTGCTCGGGGTGCCCATGCCGGGCGTCCCCGACAGCGACGAGCCGTACGTCCTTATTGCGCGTGACCTTGCGCCCGCCGACACGGCCCTGCTCGACCCCACTCTCGTCCTCGGCTTCGTCACCGAGGAGGGCGGGCCGACCAGCCACAGCGCGATCCTGGCTCGGGCGCTCGGAGTGCCCGCCGTCGTCGCACTCCCCGGCGCCGGAGAACTCGCCGAAGGCACGGTGATCGCCGTGGACGGCAGCACCGGCGAGATCTTCGTGGAGCCGAGCGCCGAGAAGCGGGCGCAGCTGGAGGCCGCGGCTGCCGAGCGGAAGGCGGCGCTGTCGACCTCGACCGGACCGGGTGCCACCTCCGACGGACACAAGGTGCCGCTACTGGCGAATGTCGGCGGTCCCGCCGATGTGCCGGCCGCCGTCGAGGCCGGGGCCGAGGGTGTCGGTCTGTTCCGTACCGAGTTCCTCTTCCTGGACGACAGCAAGCAGGCGCCGTCCGAGGAGAAGCAGGTCGAGGCGTACCGGCAGGTGCTGGAGGCGTTCCCCGAGGGGCGCGTCGTGGTGCGGGTGCTGGACGCGGGCGCGGACAAGCCGCTGGAGTTCCTCACTCCGGCCGACGAGCCGAACCCGGCACTGGGTGTACGGGGTCTGCGCACCCTGCTCGACCACCCCGATGTCCTGCGTACGCAGCTGACGGCGCTCGCGAAGGCCGCGGAGGGGCTGCCGGTCTACCTCGAGGTCATGGCGCCGATGGTCGCCGACCGCATCGACGCCAAGGCGTTCGCGGACGCGTGCCGTGCCGCCGGGCTGAGGGCGAAGTTCGGTGCGATGGTGGAGATTCCGTCGGCCGCGCTGCGGGCTCGCTCGATCCTCCAGGAGGTCGAGTTCCTGTCGCTGGGGACCAATGACCTCGCGCAGTACACCTTCGCCGCCGACCGGCAGGTGGGCGCGGTGTCCCGCCTGCAGGACCCGTGGCAGCCCGCGCTGCTCGACCTGGTCGCCGTGTCCGCCGAGGCGGCGAAGGCCGAGGGCAAGAGCTGTGGTGTCTGCGGTGAGGCCGCGTCCGATCCGCTGCTCGCGTGTGTGCTGACCGGTCTGGGGGTCACCTCCCTGTCGATGGGTGCCGCGTCTATTCCTTATGTCCGGGCGACGCTCGCCAAGTACACGCTGGCGCAGTGCGAGCGTGCCGCCGCGGCGGCACGTGCCACGGACACGGCCGACGAGGCGCGCACGGCGGCCCAGGCGGTGCTGTCCGGCGAGTAGCCGGGACCATGTGTCGACCGACGGTTGCTCAGGGGCGCTCCACCTGCGGGTGGGGCGCCCCTTCGCGTTCAGTGCGTGTGGCCTGTCGCCTCCTCTCCGCTGCCGAGGTCGGGTGGTACGCAGTAGTCGACGCCTGACTCCGGGGAGACCAGGTCTCCGGATGCGACATCGGTGCAGTAGGCATCGAAGACCTCGCCCGCGGTGAGGGGTTGCAGGCCTTCTCCGCGCAGCCGCCATCCGTAGACGCGGTCGGTCGTGTCGGGGGCGGTGGTGCGCATGACGAGTCCTCCGGCGCTGCCGGTGGCAAGCCCCAGGGCCAGGACGGTGGTGAATTCGAGGGCTTCCGCCTCGTCGAGGCGGGTGGTGCCCTCGGCGTCGTCGTCGGCGCGCAGCACCGCGACGAGTGTTTCGGGTGCCGCGGAGACGCTGCACACGAGATGGCGCTCGCCGGGGCTCGCGGTGTCCAGGACGCGGGTGAGCAGGTGGGAGGCGCGGGCGAAGGACGCTCGCCCGATGTCCTCTCCGCAGGACGCGCAGTTGCCGATGCGGGCCAGGAGTGTGGTCGCGTACTCCCAGGTCGCTTTGCGGACCGCTTCGTCGACGAGGTCGGGGACGAGTTCGGCGAGGGGCTGTCCCTCGTACGGAACGGTGGGGCCGGTGGCGGCGAGTTCGGCGGTGAAGCGTGTGCGGCTGGCGGCGGTGTCGGGTTCCAGGCCGTTGTGGGCGCAGAACTCCGCGTAATCCTCGGGGTCGAAGAGCGCGACCGTGGTGTGGCTGCCTTGGGCTGCCAGGGTCCTGAGCAGGGATTCCACCTGCTGGAGGTAGGTCGTGTGGTCGTTGAATGTGAAGGTGCGGTAGCGCCGCATCACCGTGAAGTCGTGCTCGTCGGTCAGCAGGCCGATGGTGCCGGCGATTTCGCGGCGCAGGACGCGTCGCATGGTCTGGTACTCGGTGTGCGCCATGTTTCCCCCTGTGCGCAGTCGATCAATGCTCACTCACAGTAACTGGCGGCACTGACAACGCGGCGCGGGAGAGCTGGTCGCGCACCAGGTGGTGCTGAAACACGCAGGTCACGGCGATGGTCGCGCCGAAGGCCGTCCAGCCGAGGGGGCCCGTCGCGATGGCCGCGGTGACGGCGAGTGGCCCGATGCTGCGCTGGGCGGACTGCGCCAGTCCATGGACGCCCAGGTAGGCGCCCTGGGCCGTCCCGGGCGCGAGGGCGACGGAGAGTTCCCAGGAGACGGTGGCGTGCAGCATCTCCGCCACGGTGAAGGCGACGGCCGAGGTCGTGAGGAACAGCGTGGCGGTGAAGGCTCCGCCCGTGGCCGAGAGTGCCAAGGCGACGCCACCGAGAGCGAAGGCGGCGGAGAGGGGGAGGAGCAGGGATCGCGCGGCGGCCGTCGTGGCGCCGAAGCGGGCCAGGGGGACCTGAAGGGCCACGACCATCAGGTTGTTGAGAACCATGAGCAATGGGGCGAGGCCGTGAGGGACTTGGTCGGAGTGGGCGATCCAGAGCGGCAGGCCGACCTTGAACACGGCGTCGTCGAGGAAGAGGACGGTCTCGGTGGCGACGTACGCGAGATAGCCGCGGTCGCGCCAGGGGTTGGCCGGCCTGGTGGCGGGGGCGGGGTCTTTGGACGTGGCGATCATGCGTGCGGGGGACGGCGGTTCGGCGCAGCGCACGGTGAGGAGAGCGGCGGCGACGAACGACAGCGCGTCTCCTGTCAGGAGCCACTGGTAGGCGGTGGTGGTCCCGATCGTGAGAGCGGCCGCGGCGGAAAGGCCGCCCAGGGCCCATCCGGCGTTGGCGACGGTTCTGGTGACGGCCTGGTAGCGGACGCGGTCGGGTCCGGAGACGCGGGTGGCGTACAGCTTGGTGAGGACGCTGGCGGCCCGGTCACCGAAGCTGCCGGCCGCCGAGAAGGCCAGCAGCAGGGCGTAGTTGTCGGTGGTGAGCAGGGCGAGGGAGGCCAGGGCTCGCAGGATCTGCAGGGAGATCAGGACGCGGGTGAGGGGCAGGCGGTCGGCGATGCGGCCGCCGAGCGGTGCGCCGGCGATGCCGATGGCCCCCGAGACCGCGGCGAGGGTGCCGACCTGTGCCACGGACAGGCCGGTGACGTAGGTGAAGTACAGGACCGAGACGGCTGCCCACAGGCCGCTGCCGGTCCGGTCGACGAGGGCGATCCAGAGCATTCTTCGGCCGTCAGGGCCTCCTGGAATGCGTTTCGACCATGCGGCTGCGCGGCTGATCGGTCCCACCGTTCCCCCTTGCTTCCAATTATGTATTGATACATACTTAGTAACGTGGCAACACAATATGGGATCAGTGGTACGACGGCCAAGGGAATTGCCTCGTCCGTCGAACGAGGCGTGGCCGAGGGCGCGTTGGGGCCGGGGGCGGCGCTGCCTCCGGTACGCAGGCTCGCCGACGAGCTCGGGGTGAGCCCGGGGACGGTCGCGACGGCGTACAAGGAACTGCGGCGGCGCGGGATCGTCATGACGCGCGGGCGGGGCGGGACCGTGGTCGCCGCGGCTCCCTCGGTGGCGTCGCGGCGACCACCGAAAGTGCCGGACGGACTGCGGGACCTGGCGGGTGGCCATCCCGACCCTCGGCTGCTTCCGCACCTGGTGCCGCCCTCGCGGCTCTCCCCCGGCGCTCGGTCGCACCGCAGCACGCCGCGTCTGGCGCGGTTGGAGGACGCCGTGCGCGACTGGCTGCGACCGGACGGGGTGCCGACGGAACACGTGACCTTCGCGCACGGCGCGCTCGATCTGATCGGGCGACTGCTGTCGGTGGAGTTGCGTCCCGGCGACGCCGTCGCCATGGAAGACCCCGGCTATCACCATCTGCTGGATTTGGTCACGGCTCTGGGGCTGCGTACGGTCCCGGTGGCCGTGGACGACCAGGGGCTGCGACCCGAGGCCTTGCGCGACGCGCTACGGGCCGGCGTACGAGCGGTGGTGTGCAGTCCACGGGCGCAGAATCCGTACGGCGGTCGCTTCTCGGCGGAGCGCCGGGACGCTCTGGTCGCCGTACTCCAGGAAGAGCCCGAGGTGCTCGTGGTGGAGAACGACCATGCGTCCGCCGTCGCCGATGCGCCTCTTCATGCTCTGGCCGCGGGCGGCCTCGCGCGCTGGGTGCACGTGCGGACCGTGAGCAAGTTCCTCGGGACGGACCTGCGGTGGGCGGCTGCGGCCTGTGATCCGATCACACTGGCCCGGCACGACGGCCGGATGCTGCTCACCTCCGGCTGGGTCAGTCACCTGCTCCAGGAGACGGTGTACGAGCTGATGACGGACGACGACACGCGTGCGTTGGTCGCCCGTGCGCAGGACACGTACGCCCTGCGGCGGAACGCACTGCGACACCGACTCGCGGAACGTGGGATCCCATGCCATTCCGTGAGCGGAATGAATGTCTGGGTACCGGTGCGCGACGAGTCGGCCGTCGTCAATGGACTGCGGTCCTACGGGTGGTGGGTCGCGGCGGGTGCGCGGTTCAGGCTGGCTTCCGCGCCCGGTGTACGGATCTCGGTCGCGGAACTCGAACCCTCCGACGCGGTGCGCCTGGCCTCGGACTTCGCTGTCGTGCTCGGCGAGTCCGAGGCCACCTACGGAGGTTGATCAGCCGCGCTTGCGGGCCAGCTCTTCGTAGAAGTGCAGCAACTCGACGTTGTCCACGGAGCCGACGTTGACCGCCTTCTCCAAAGGGGCTCCCTGGAGAAGGCGCTTGACCGGAACCTCGATGCGTTTGCCCGTGAGGGTGTGCGGGACGCCGGGCACCTCGATGACCTCGTCGGGGACGTGACGCGGCGAGAGCTGTTCACGGATGGTCTGCTTGATGCGGTTCAGGAGGGCCTCGTCGAGCGCGGCTCCGGGGGCGAGGTGGACGAAGAGGGGCATCCAGTAGCCGCCGTCGGGCTGTTCGACACCGATGACGAGCGACTCCTTGATCTCGGGGAGACGTTCGACGGCTTCGTAGATGTCGGCCGACCCCATCCGCACGCCCTGGCGGTTGAGCGTCGAGTCCGAGCGGCCGTGGATGACGACGGAACCGCGCGAGGTGACCGTGATCCAGTCACCGTGGCGCCACACTCCGGGATACGTGTCGAAGTAGCTGTCGTGGTAGCGGCTGCCGTCGGGATCGTTCCAGAAGCGGATGGGCATGGACGGCATCGGGTTGGTGACCACCAGCTCACCGACTTCGTCGATCAGGGGCTTGCCGCTGGGGTCCCAGGACTGGAGGTCGGTGCCGAGGCCCGGCGCCTGGAGTTCCCCGATGTACACCGGGAGCGTCGGCACCGCCCCCGCGAAGCAGGAGCACACGTCCGTGCCACCGCTGACGGAGGCGATCCACAGATCGTCGCGGACCTCGTCGTGCAGCCAGCGGAAGCCGTCGGGCGGCAGGGGCGAGCCGGTCGTCGCGACGCACCGCACACGCGTGAGGTCGAAGTCCTGGGAGGGGTGGACACCCGCCTTGCGGCACGCCATCACATACGCGGCGGACGTGCCGAAGAGGGTCGCTCCCGTGCGTTCGGCGATCCGCCACTGGGCACCCGTGTCGGGGTATCCGGGGCTGCCGTCGTAGAGGACGATCGTGGTGCCCGTGAGCAGGCCGGAGACGAGGAAGTTCCACATCATCCAGCCGGTGGACGTGTACCAGAAGAAGCGGTCCTCGGGGCCGAGGTCGCAGTGCAGGCCCAGTTGCTTGAGGTGCTCGACGAGGATGCCGCCCTGGGACTGGACGATGGCCTTGGGGAGGCCGGTCGTGCCGGAGGAGTAGAGCACCCACAAAGGGTGGTCGAAAGGGACCTCTTCGAAGACGGGCGCCACGTCCGCCGAGGTCAGCTCGGACCAGTCCAGGGCGCCTTCGGGGGCTTCGGTGCCGAGCAGTGGGATGTGGACGACGGCGCGCAGGGTCGGCAGTTCGCGGCGCAGCTCGGCGACCACGTCACGGCGGTCGTGCTCCTTGCCGCCGTAGCGGTAGCCGTCGACCGTGAAGAGCACGACGGGTTCGACCTGCTGGAAGCGGTCGAGGACGCTGCGCGCGCCGAAATCGGGGGCACAGGACGTCCACACGGCCCCTACGGCGGCCGTGGCGAGCAGGGCGGCCACGGCCTGCGGAATGTTCGGGAGATAGCCGCTGACGCGGTCTCCCGGGCGTACCCCGAGGGCGCGCAGCTCGGCGGCCAGGGAGCCGACCTGACGGCGCAGCTCGGACCAGCTCACCGGGGTCGCCTCGTGGGTCTCGTCGACGTACAGGAGCGCTGGTTCGTCCGTGCGGGTCTCGGCCGCGCGCAGGGCGTGCTCGCCGTAGTTCAGGGTCGCCCCGGGGAACCATTCGGCACCGGGCATCGAGCGGTCACCGAGCACGCGCGCGTAGGGGGTCGAAAACCGTACGTCGAACCACTCGGTGACGGCCTTCCAGAACGTGTCCAGTTCCCGTACCGACCAGCTGTGCAGTGCCGGGTAGCCGCCGTCGGACGGGGCTCCGTGGTGCTCGGCCGCCCAGGCCTGGAACTTCGTGACCTGCGCCTGGGTGATGCGCCCTGGGTCGGGCTGCCAGAGCGCTGAGGGGTTCGCGGTGGACATGAATCGGCTCCCGGACTGTGTGCGTCGGTCGCGCACGAGCTGGGGTGTGCGCGTCACGCGGCTGACACGGACGATGCCATGTGATCGACTTCCGCACCAGGGTGCGCCGCAGATGGTCGTCCGCGTGAAGATGTGCCCCCATCGCGGGTGAACGGAAGTTGAACGACTCACTCATTTGGCGCAGGCAATGGCAGGGTGAGCAGCATGGACGGTCGTGACCTGGTGCGTTCGGTGAAGACGGTCGGTTCGACGGGGGCGGCCCAGGGCTTGCGTACCGTGCGGGCCGCATGGCGAAGGAGGCGTGCCGACGCCGCCGGGCTGCCGCGACGGGGGGCCGAGCGCGCGCGGGTGCCCGGCCCGGTGGAGGGGGCGGAGCCTGGGCCCGGGGGTGGGGTCGTCCGGTTCGCGCGGTCCGAGTTGCGGATCACGGTCGCGGTGAGCGGGGCGGTGTTCTGGGGCTGGGACGGGGCCGGTCCGGAGCCGTCCTACGCGCTCGCGGGCCGTTGCCCGGAGCCGGACCCGCGGGCCGTCCTGGAGCCCGACAAGGACGGCGGCTGGCGGGTGGTGGCCGAACGGGTGACGGTCGTCGTCTCGCGGCACGGCGCCGTCGAGGTGCGAACCCCGGGTGGTGTGATCCTGCGCCGTGATCTGCCGCCCCGTTGGTGGGAGCCGGTCGACGGGGGCGGCGCGCGGTGGATGCAGCGCTCGGAAGTGGCCGCCGACGCCCGGTTCTTCGGCCTGGGCGGGCGCGCGGCCGGTCCCAGGCTGCGTGACGGGACGTACCGGCTGTGGAACACAGATCCCGGGCGCGCCTTCGCGCCGGGCGACGATCCGCTGTACATCACGATGCCCGTGCAGATGGTGGTCTCCGACGCGGGCACGCATCTCGTGTTCCACGACACCTCCTGGGACGGCACCGTGCACCTGCGCGAGGGCGAGGAGGGCGCGGGGTCGGGGCACGACCGGGCGGGAACATGCGAGTTGCGGATGGACGGCGGCCCACTGCGCTGCTGGTTGATGGTGGGCACCCCCGCGCGCGTGCTGCATGCCTGGGCCTCGCTCACCGGGGCGCCCGCGCTGCCGCCCGCGTGGGCTCTGGGGCACCATCACGCGCGCTGGGGCTTCGGCAGCGAGCAGGAGGTGCGGCGGATCGTCGCGGGCTATCAGGAGCGCGGTCTGCCCCTCGACGCGGTCCACCTGGACATCGATCACTACGACGCCCACCAGGTGTTCACGGTGGACCGGGAACGCTTCCCCAAGCTGCCGGTGCTCGCCGAGGAACTGCGCCGCGACGGCATCCGGCTGGTGTCGATCGTCGATCCGGCGGTCAAGTCCGAGCCGGGCAACGCGGTGTACGACAGCGGTCTCGCCGAGGACGCCTTCGTACGGGACGGCTCGGGCCGGCTTGTGCGGGGAGTCGCGTGGCCCGGGGAGTCGGTCTATCCGGACTTCACGCACACGCGTGCGCGGGAGTGGTGGGGCGGCCTCTACGAGGAACGGCTGGCGCAGGGGTTCGCGGGATTCTGGCACGACATGAACGAACCGACGTCGTTCACGGCGTTCGGGGAGTCGACGCTGCCGAGGTCGGCCCGGCACTCCCTGGAGGGACGCGGCGGCGACCATCGTGAGGCGCACAACGTGTACGCCCTGGGCATGGCCCGAGCCGCGTACGAGGGCCTGCGTGAACTGGATCCCCAGGAGCGGCCGTTCCTCTTCTCGCGCTCCGGGTGGGCCGGAATACAGCGCTACGGAGGGACCTGGTCCGGAGACGTGGCCACGGGCTGGCCCGGGCTGCGGGCCTCGCTGTCACTGGTGATGGGGCTCGGGCTGTGCGGGGTTCCGTACTCGGGTCCCGACGTGGGCGGTTTCGACGGCAGCCCTGCTCCCGAGCTGTACCTGCGGTGGTTCCAGCTCGGCGCGTATCTCCCGTTGTTCCGTACGCACGCGAGTCTGCGGGCGGGTCGCCGGGAGCCATGGGAGTTCGGTGACGACGTACTGGAGCACGCGCGCGCGGCTCTCGTCGAGCGGCGGCGGCTCCTGCCGTACTTCATGACGCTGGCGCTGCTGGCGCGCCGCACGGGCGCACCCTATGTGCGGCCCCTGTGGTGGGCGGCACCGGAGGACCGGGCGCTCAGGGACTGCGAGGACGCCTTCATGCTGGGTGACTGCCTCCTTGTGGCACCGGTGCTAGACCATGGGGCCGACCGTCGTGCCGTGCAGTTGCCCCGGGGTCGTTGGTACGACACGGTCACCGAGGAGGCGTACGAGGGGCCGGCCCAGGTGTTGCTCGATGCCCCCTTGTCGCGGATTCCGGTGCTGGCGCGCGCGGGTGCCGTCGTACCCGTACGGGGCGACGACGGCGGCCTTGAGCTGGAGGCGTGGGCTCCGGCGCGCGGACGGGTCGGGGGCGGGCTCGCCGTGCCGGACCACGGCGACGGCTGGGACGAGCCCGAGCTCGAGCGCTACGTGACGCGCTGGGAGGGGCAGCACGTGGTCGTGCGGCGGGACGGAGAGGGCGGAGCGGGCAAGCCGGGGTATCCGGTCCGGGTGCGGGGCCTCGGTGCGCGATGACGGCCTCCGAGACCCCCATGGGGCCCCCTCAGACGTACCGTCCCTCGAACCATGCGCGCGCCGCCAAGGTGTGCAGCGGGAAGGCGAGCTCGGCGGGCCGGCGCAGCAGGTGCCAGCCCTCGGTCTCGTCCGTGGCGGCGGACGGCGGCAGTTCGGCGGCCGGGCGCTCCGGTAGGAGTCCGAAGAGCAGCAGGTGACCGGCGGGAGAGCTCATCGCGTCGGCGAGCCGAACCTCGCGGCTCGCCACGTCGATTCCCGTCTCCTCCTTGAGTTCCCGGGCGACGGCGTGCCGCCAGTCCTCCCGGTGGTCGATGAACCCTCCGGGCAGCGCGACGCCTCCGCGCGCGGGGGCGATGGTCCGGGTGATGACGACCAGGGCGGTGCCCCTGTCGTCGTACACGGGCTGCAGGGCCACCGCGACCGGCAGCGGATTGCGGTAGGCCACGCCGCCGCAGACGGCGCAGGTGCGGGGCCAGCCGGAGTTGTCTTCTCCGTAGGGTGCTCCGCAGCTCGAACAGTGCGAGTCCGGCGCGAAGTCGGCGGGTGGGTGCGGGGTTGCGGACACGCCGCGGACTGTAGCCGATCACTTCTCGCTCGTCTTCGGGTGCCTCACCAGGAACGGGTCCGGGCGCCTGTCGAAGTGCGTCTCGTGATGCGGTCCGCCCCGCCGCCACGGGGCGGACCGGCCCGGCTCAGCGGGACGAAGTCAGTGACTTCTTGGACACGGGGAAGTCGAAGTACGTGTCGGGGTAGGGCTCGGGCTTGTACGTGTAGTGCCACCACTCCTCGGCGAGGTTGACGAATCCGAGGTCTTCGAGAGTGGTCTTCAGGAGGAGCCGGTTCGCTCGCTGCACGCCCTGGATGCGTGGGTCCAGCGTGTGCGCGAGGGTGTCGAAGCAGTCGAAGCCGGTACCCATGTCCACGGAGTTGTCCGGGAAGCGCTCGTCCTGGGGCGCGTAGCAGGGCACGAGGGGTTCTCCGGGGACGTACGGACGGGTCGGCCTCGCCGGCAGCCGCACGATCGTGAGGTCCATCGTCGAGCCGCGGCTGTGTCCGGACTTCTCCGCGATGTAACCGTCCTCGAACAGACGGGTCTTGTCGACCTGCGGATAGAACTCGGGCTTCATCGCCTGGTCGTCGAGGTCCTCGGCCCAGCGCACGAAGTGGTCGACAGCGCGTTGCGGCCGGTAGCAGTCGTAGACCTTGAGGGTGTAGCCCTCGTGCAGCAGTGTCACCTGAGCCTTGTGGAGGGCTTCGGCAGCGGGCCGGGTCAGGATGCAGATCGGCTGCCGGTAGCCGTCGATGCGCTCGCCCACGAAGTTGTGCGGCGTGAAGTAGCGCATCTCCTGGATGATCGTCGGGTCCACGGATCCCAGGGCCACGAAGTCCTCGGGAGCCTTCGGCTCGGGCGTCGCCCGGGCGGTGGCGGAGGCCGCGGTCACGGCCAGTAAGGCGGCGAGCGTGGTCACCAGACCGCGTACGGCGGTGGAGAGTCGTGTCATGTCCCCTGCATCTATCAGGTGCGGGATCCGTAGGGGAAGGAATCGCCTGAGGTCGGGCACCATCGAGTGAGGGAATCACTGGATCGCCCAACGGGCCCCGGAGCCGAACCGGGAGGTGCGGCCGGAACCACCCCCGTGGGCCCCGGCCGCACCTCCCGATACTCCGACGCCCAGGAGGCCTCCACGGTTCTCTCCGTCGCGCTGCCCATTTCCCGATGCCCGTGGCACACTTCTGACGTTCCGTCAGATCCAGTGCTGTGGAGGGGTCTTGTCGCGTCCACGTACACGTACGCCCGTGATGACCGGATGGTTCGCCGGGGAAGGGGACGAGTTCCGTCTCCTCGGCACGCGTTGCTCCACGTGCACCTCGGTCTTCTTCCCCCGCGAGGACTCCTTCTGCCGGAATCCGGGATGCCGGGGCGGTGAGCTGACCGAGGTACCGCTGTCCCGGCGCGGTCGTGTCTGGTCGTACACCGACAGCCGGTACCGGCCTCCGTCACCGTATGTGACTGATCCGGAACTCTCGTGGGAACCCTATGCGTTGATCGCTGTGGAGCTGGAATCCGAGCGGATCGTCGTACTCGGTCAGACGGTTCCCGGGATCACCGTCTGCGACCTGGCGGTGGGCATGGAGGTGGAGGTCGTCCCCGGTGTGCTGAACGAGGACGAGGAGACGACCTGGACGACGTGGCACTGGCGGCCGACGGGGGTGACGGCATGAAGAGCATGTGGCGTACGGGGGTGACGGCATGAGCGGTGAGGTGGCGGTGCTCGGCGCGGGCATGCACCCATGGGGCAAGTGGGGGCGCGGATTCGTCGAGTACGGGGTCGTGGCGGCGCGTGCGGCGCTGGCCGACGCCGGGGTCGACTGGCGGGACATCGGCTCGGTCGTGGGCGCCGACACCGTGCGCGCCGGCTATCCGGGGTACGTGGCGGGGGCGACGTTCGCGAAGGCCCTGGGCTGGCAGGGAGCGCGGGTCACGAGTGTGTACGCCGCGTGCGCGTCGGGGGCGCAGGCGATCAACACCGCGCGGGCACAGATCCTTTCGGGCCTCGCGGACGTGGTCCTCGTGGTCGGCGCCGACGCGGCGCCCAAGGGATTCTTCCGTCCGGCGGGCGGGGACAGGCCGGACGATCCCGACTGGCTGCGGTTCCGGGTCCTCGGAGCGACGAATCCGACGTACTTCGGGCTGTACGCGCGGCGGCGGATGGCCGTGCACGGGGACACCTTGGAGGACTTCGCGCAGGTCAAGGTGAAGAACGCCGCCCTGGGGGCGCTGAATCCGAACGCGCGGTACCGCAAGAGGGTCACGGCCGAAGAGGTGGCGGGCTCCGCCGTCGTCGCCGACCCGCTGCGGCTGCTCGACATCTGTGCGACGTCCGACGGGGGCGCCGCCCTCGTGCTGTCGAGCATGGATTTCGCTCGACGGCACGGGGCGGCGGACCCCGTACGGATCCGCGCGGTGTCGACGGTGACACCGCGCTACCCCAACACCGTGCTCGACCTCCCGGACATCGCCACGGACTCCGCCGTCGCGGTGGAACCCGCGGCCGGCAGCTTCCGGGCCTCGATCGCGCGGGCGGCGTACGAAGAGGCGGGCATCGGTCCCGAGGACCTCTCGCTCGCCGAGGTGTACGACCTGTCCACGGCCCTGGAACTGCAGTGGTACGAGGACCTGGGGCTGTGCGGGGAGGGCGAGGCCGCGAAGCTGCTGCGGGAGGGTGCCACGTCGCTGGGCGGGCGCATACCGGTGAACGTCAGCGGCGGACTGGCCTCCTTCGGAGAGGCCGTTCCGGCACAGGCCATAGCCCAGGTGTGCGAGCTCACATGGCAGCTGCGCGGGGACGCGGGCGACCGGCAGGTCGCGAGCGCGCGCGTGGGGATCACGGCGAACCAGGGGCTGTTCGGACACGGTTCGTCGGTCATCGCCGTCCGCTGAGCCGGCGGCCGGCCGAATGCGCCGCGTCCAGGGGCGGCGCGCGCCGCGACGACCACCGTCCACGGACGCTCGCCCCGCGGCCGTCTGCACTCGGTGTGACGACCTCGGAATGCTGCGTGAACAGCTCGTGAATCGCGCCCGGGCCTGCGCGGGCGGGGCCAGTATGCTCCCGTGCCCTCCTGGACGGATACTGTCCGCTTCGCCTTCCAGCCGGTCGTCAACCTGACGACCGGAGGGGTTGCGGCGCTGGAGATACTCGCCCGTCCCGAATCCGGCGACATCCTGGCACAGGCCCGTCGCGACCCCGAACTCGACGGGCGGCTGGCGGCGTTGG
The DNA here is from genome assembly GCF_001514115.1 of Streptomyces olivochromogenes. Classification (GTDB taxonomy): domain Bacteria; phylum Actinomycetota; class Actinomycetes; order Streptomycetales; family Streptomycetaceae; genus Streptomyces; species Streptomyces olivochromogenes. The sequence goes on along the minus strand of NZ_KQ948453.1, from coordinate 604,421 downwards.
CGATGCGCGCCGCGGCCCGCAGGGAGACGATGCTGCCGCTGCACGTGAATGTCTTCGCCGGGACACTGGCCGATCTCGGACGGCTCGCTGCGCTGCGCGACGCCGTGCGCGAGGCCGGTCGGCTGCCGTGGGAGGTGACGATCGACATCGGTCCGCCGTACACGCACGTGCCCCACCAGGCCCTGCTGGAGGCGGTGTCCACGGTTCGGAGCGAAGGATTCCGGATCTGTGCGGACGGAGTGGGCGACGGCGACGTACCCCTGCGGCTGCTCACGGATCTCGCGCCCGAGCTGGTGAAGCTCGACGCGTCCCTGCTGACGCGACCGGCGGCGGTCCGGGCGATGCGGACGCTGTGCGAGCAGTTGGGCGCGCTGCTGTCCGTGGAGGGCGTCGAGACGGAGCTGCAGTGCGCGGCCGCGGTGTCGGCGGGGGCGCAGTTGGCGCAGGGCGAGCTGTTCGCGCCGCCCGCACGGCTGCCCGTCGCGGACGTATACGTTCCGGCCCTCTCCCCCGGCGTCGCGGCGGCCCCCCGGTCGGGACCGTCGGTTCGGCAGTTCGTGCGGCCCGCCGCGCTGCTGCCCGCGACGGCGTCCGCGGGGCAGGTGCGGGCGCTGCTCACCGGCTCGCCCGACGTGTCCGGTGTGCTGCTCGTGGATCCCTCCGGGATCCCGGTCCGCTCGGTGCACCGGTCACGGTTCCTGCTGTCGATGTCGGGGCCGTACGGGCATGCCCTGTACGCCGACCGGCCGGCCGCCAAGCTCGGCGATCCGCCGCGTACGGTCGGCGCCGACGCGACCGCGTGGGAGGTCCTCGACGTGGTGGCGGACGGCGAGCGGGACCGTACGTCGGACGATGTCGCGGTCGTCGATCACTACGGGCGGTGCGTGGGTGTCGTACGCCTGGCCGATCTCGTACGAGCGCTCTCCGAGAGCCGGGTCGAGGAGGCGGCCGGGCTCAACCCGCTGACCAGGCTGCCCGGTTCGGACGCGATCACCGGCGAGGTGGACCGGCGGATCGCCGACGGCTCGACGTTCGCGCTCAGTTGGCTCGATGTCGATCACTTCAAGCAGGTCAACGACGGAGCGGGCTTCGCCGCGGGTGACGAGCTGATCCGGGCGGTGGGGCGAACGCTGCAGCACGCGGCTTCCGGGACGACCCGGGTGGGACACATCGGCGGCGACGACTTCCTGGTCCTCGCGGATCCGGAGACTCTCGGCCCGCTGGCCGGCACGGTACTCGACGCGCCCTGGTCGGCGGGCGGACGGCCCGTCACCTTGTCGCTGGCCACGGTCCTGTGCACGCCGGGCAGCGTGACCGACCACCGACAGGCGGCGGCCTGCCTGGCACCGCTCAAGCAGGCCGCCAAGGCTCTGAGCGGGGCGAGTTGGGTGCTGGGGCGGGCGGGACTGCCGGGACATGAGGTCCTGCGTGGCGCGGGGGCGGAGCGGGCACAGGCCGGTTGAGCGACGGACCGGGAGGTATTTACGCAACGGCCGCGCGGCCCGGGACCTCTGTGACGGGTGAGGGCGAAGGGATTGTCCGCCCGAGACCGTGTCCCGGACAGGCCCGTACCGCGTCCCGATCTTGGCTCGTTCACTGCCCTCAACCGTTGCCGTCGGCGACCTTGACGCCCTCTGGGCGCCGGTGAACACTTCCGGATGTCAGTCGGCATCGCCGCATTCGGGCGTCTTCAGGGACCGCACCGCTCGGGTTCCCGACCTGTTTCCAAGGCCGTCCCCCACGGGCGATTCCGCTGCGACGGCACGCTCGTCACGGACGCCGGGCGGGGCGCGGGACCTCCCTGCCTTCGGCTGAAGTAGCCATGGGAAACGCACCCCGCACGGTGGCCCGGAGCGGACCGCTCCGGGCGAGGCCTAGGAGCCGCCATGAGCAACAGCGACATTTTTGTCGGCGAGTTGATCGGCACTGCGATTCTGATTCTGTTCGGCGCGGGGGTCTGCGCCGCGGTCACCCTCAACAAGTCCAAGGCGCAAGGCGCAGGCTGGGTCGTCATCGCGTTCGGATGGGGTTTCGGCGTGCTCGCCGGGGCCTACACCGCGGCGCCGCTGTCCGGCGGTCAGATCAACCCGGCCGTGACCATCGGTTTCGCCATCGAGGGCTCGACGAAGTGGGAGGACGTTCCCTTCTACATTCTGGGCCAGTTCGCGGGCGCCATCGTCGGCGCCGTGCTCTGCTGGCTGCTCTACCTCGGCCAGTTCAACCTCAACGCCGACGAGGACAACGCCATCGAGACGCTGGGCATCTTCTCGACCCGGCCGGAAATCAACCATCCCGTGCAGAACCTCATCACCGAGACCATCGCCACCGTCGGCCTGATGCTGCCCATCCTGGCCATGGTCGGCGGCCACAAACACGTGGCCGGGATCGGCGACGCGGGACTGCCCGTCCAGCTCATCGCGTTCCTCGTGGTCGGTATCGGACTATCGCTGGGCGGCCCCACCGGGTACGCCATCAACCCGGCCCGTGACCTGGGACCGCGCCTCACCCACGCATTGCTGCCGATTCCCAACAAGGGCACCTCGGAGTGGAGTTACTCCTGGATCCCGGTGGTCGGCCCGATCGCCGGCGCCGCCATCGGGGCCGCGATCTACAACGCAGCCTTCTGACGAGAACGCAGCCTTCCAACGCAGCCTTCTGACGAAGAAGACGTAAGGGGACGCCATGACGGAGAACGCCGAGAAGTACGTCGCCGCAATCGACCAGGGCACCACCTCCAGCCGCTGCATCATCTTCGACCGGAGCGGCGCGATCGTCGCCGTCGACCAGCGCGAGCACCGCCAGATCTTCCCCAAGCCGGGCTGGGTGGAACACGACGCCACCGAGATCTGGTCCAAGGTGCAGGCGGTCGTCGCGGGAGCGATCGCCAAGGCGGGGCTGCGCGCCGACCAGCTGAGCGCGCTCGGCATCACCAACCAGCGCGAGACGACGGTCCTGTGGGACCGGGCCACCGGCAAACCCGTGCACAACGCGATCGTCTGGCAGGACACCCGGACCTCGGCGCTCTGCAACCAGCTGGGCGGCACGGACGGCCAGGACCGCTTCCGCGAACAGACCGGCCTGCCGCTGGCCAGCTACTTCTCCGGCCCCAAGGCGGCCTGGCTGCTCGACAACGTGCCAGGGCTGCGCGCGCGTGCCGAGCGCGGCGAGATCGCCTTCGGCACCATCGACTCCTGGCTGATCTGGAACCTGACCGGCGGCACGGACGGCGGTCGGCACGTCACCGACGTCACCAACGCCGGGCGCACGATGCTGATGAACCTGGAGACCCTTCAGTGGGATGCGTCGATCCTCGCGGCGATGAACGTCCCCGAGGCGGTGCTGCCCGAGATCAGGTCGTCGGCCGAGGTGTACGGCACCGCCGTGGGCCAGCTGGCGGGCGTCCCCGTCGCCTCGGCGCTCGGCGACCAGCAGGCGGCGGTCTTCGGGCAGGCCTGTTACGACGTGGGCACCGCCAAGAACACGTACGGCACCGGCAGCTTCCTGCTGCTCAACACCGGCAACCGGCCCGTCCCCTCGAAGAACGGGCTGCTGACGACCATGGGCTACAAGATCGGCGGCGAGGCGCCCGTCTACTGCCTCGAAGGGTCGATCGCGATCACCGGCGCCCTGGTGCAGTGGTTCCGCGACCAGCTCGGCATCATCCGCAACGCCGACGAGATCGAGACGCTGGCCGCGAGCGTCGACGACAACGGCGGCGCGTACATCGTGCCCGCGTTCTCGGGCCTGTTCGCCCCCTACTGGCGCTCCGACGCGCGCGGTGTCGTCACCGGCCTCACCCGGTACGTCACCAAGGCGCACCTCGCCCGCGCGGTCCTGGAGGCGACGAGCTGGCAGACCCGTGAGGTCGTCGACGCCATGTTCCAGGACTCCGGCGTGCAGATCACCACCCTCAAGGTGGACGGCGGCATGACCAAGAACAATCTGCTGATGCAGCACCAGGCGGATGTCCTGGGCGTGCCGGTGATCCGTCCCCGGGTGTCCGAGACGACCTGTCTGGGCGCGGCCTACGCGGCCGGTCTCGCGACCGGTGTGTGGAACGACCTCGACGAGCTGAAGTCGCACTGGCAGAAGGACGTCGAGTGGACACCGTCCATGGAGGACTCCGTGCGCGACCGTGAGTACCACAACTGGCGCAAGGCGGTGGAGAAGAGCTTCGGCTGGCACGAGGACGACGTCAGCTGAGACAGGGGTCCACGCGCGCGTGCGTCTCGCGTGAGCCACACGCGTGTGCGGGACGACGGCCCGTACCCCGGTCGGCGGGGGTACGGGCCGTTTGCGCGGTTCGGACCGTATGTGCGGGTCAGGTGGTGACCGGTTCGCGTCGGTCGGCTCCGTACGCCATCGCGTGCTGGACGACCTCGATGAGGACCTCCTTGGCCGACTCCCGGTCTCTCGCGTCGCACAGCACGACCGGAACGTCGTCGTCGAGGTCGAGTGCCTGGCGGACCTCGTCGACCGGATACCGGGCCGATCCTTCGAAGCAGTTGACGCCCATCACGAACGGTATGGAGCGCCGCTCGAAGTAGTCGACGGCGGCGAAGCAGTCCTCCAGGCGGCGCGTGTCGGCGAGTACGACGGCGCCCAGGGAGCCGGAGGCGAGCTCGTCCCACAGGAACCAGAAGCGGTCCTGTCCGGGCGTCCCGAAGAGGTAGAGCACCAGGTCCTCGCGGAGCGTGATGCGGCCGAAGTCCATGGCGACGGTGGTGGTGTGCTTGCCCTCCACGCCGCTGGTGTCGTCGACCGGGCGGCCCGCCTCGGTGAGCACCTCCTCGGTGCGCAGCGGTTTGATCTCGCTGACCGCGCCGACCAGGGTCGTCTTGCCCACCCCGAAGCCACCGGCCACCAGGATCTTGAGCGTGACGGGCTCGACCGGGGGCTTGCCGCGCTCAGAACGCCCGAAGATCATCGATCTCTTCTCCTGCTTGATGGGGGTCGTGGGACGGTGGGCCGTAGCCTCCGCCGCCGGGGGTTTCGATGACAAGTACGTCGCCGGGGCCGACGTCCGCCGTATCACTTGCGCCAAGTTCCGTGACCGTGCCGTCCGCGCGCTCCACCCGGTTGGCGCCGAGCGCTCCGGGCTCGCCGCCGGCCATGCCGTAGGGCGGGACCCTGCGGTGCTGGGACAGTGTGGAGACTGTCATGGGCTGATGGAACCGGATACGGCGCACGGCGCCGTCCCCGCCGCTCCAGCGCCCGGCTCCGCCGCTGCCCGGGCGGACCGCGAACTCGTCGAGCTGGACCGGCAGTCGCCACTCCAGGATCTCGGGGTCGGTGAGCCGCGAGTTGGTCATGTGGGTCTGTACGACGGAGGCTCCGGGGAAGCCGTCGCCCGCTCCGGATCCGGAGGCCACGGTCTCGTAGTACTGGTAGCGCTCATTGCCGAAGGTGACGTTGTTCATCGTTCCGGACCCTTCGGCCTGCACGCGCAGGGCTCCGTACAGCGCGCCGGTGATCGCCTGAGAGGTCTCCACATTGCCGGCGACCACGGCGGCGGGGGCTTCGGGAGCGAGCATCGAGCCGCGCGGCACGACGATGTCGAGCGGGCGCAGACAGCCGTCGTTGAGCGGGATGTCGTCGGCGACAAGCGTGCGGAAGACGTACAGGACGGCGGCGTTGACCACCGCGAAGGGTGCGTTGAAGTTGGTGCTGAGCTGCGGGGAGGTTCCCGTGAAGTCGACAGTGGCGGAACGATTTTCGCGGTCCACGGAGACCCGGACACGGATGACCGCCCCGGAGTCCGTCTCGTAGGCGAACTCACCGTCTTCCAGGGCGTCGATGACGCGGCGTACGGCTTCCTCCGCGTTGTCCTGCACGTGCCGCATGTAGGCCTGGACGACGTCGAGGCCGAAGTTCTCGATCATGCGGGCGACTTCGTCGACGCCCTTCTGGTTGGCGGCGATCTGGGCACGCAGGTCGGCGAGGTTGGTCTTCGGATTGCGCGAGGGGTAGGGCGCCTCGGTGAGCAGGCGGAGCGTCTCGGCCTCGCGGAAGTGGCCGTTCTCGGCGAGCAGCCAGTTGTCGAAGAGGATGCCCTCTTCCTCGATGGTGCGGCTGTTCGCGGGCATGGAGCCCGGGGCGATGCCGCCGATCTCGGCGTGGTGTCCGCGCGAGGCGACGTAGAACAGGATGTGCTCACCCTCCGTGTCGAAGACCGGGGTGATCACGGTGACGTCGGGGAGGTGGGTGCCTCCGTGGTACGGGTCGTTGACCGCGTACGTGTCACCCGGGCGCATGCTGTCGCCGCGCCGCCGGATGACCTCCTGCACGCTCGTGCCCATCGAGCCCAAGTGGACAGGGATATGAGGGGCGTTGGCGACAAGGCTGCCGTCGGGGTCGAAGAGCGCGCAGGAGAAGTCCAGGCGTTCCTTGATGTTGACCGACTGGGCCGTGGACTCCAGACGGGCACCCATCTGCTCGGCGATGGACATGAAGAGATTGTTGAAGACCTCGAGGAGAACCGGGTCCGCTTCTGTGCCGAGATCGGAACTCTGCGTAACCGCCACGCGTTCCATGACCAGATGCCCGTCGTCGGTCGTCGCGGCCCGCCAGCCGTCGTCGACGACGGTCGTCGCGCCGGCCTCGGTGATGATCGCGGGGCCGGTGACCGTTTCACCGGGAGGCAGTTCCTCGCGGCGGTGCAGGGGTACGTCGCGCCAGGCCCCACCGGTGTGGAGGCTGACCGTCTGCGTCGCGCCTCGGGCGGACGAAGGGGTGGCGAGGGCGGAGAGATCGGGGGGTTCGGTGAGTCCGGTGGCCTCTACGGAGAGGGCTTCCACGACGACCGGACGGTCGAGGGTGAAGGAGTAGGTGGCGCGATGGCGTTCTTCGAAGGCGTGGGTCATGCTGTCGGGCTCGGTGAGCTCGACGGTGAGCGCCGTGTCCGTTCCGTCGTAGCGGAGTTGGGCGCGGCGGGTGACGCGGATGCGGTCCTCGGGCACGTCCTCCGCGAGGAGTTCGCTGCGGGCAGCGCCCTCCAGGTCGTCGGCGGTCTTGAGGATGCCGGGCATCGCGGAGGCCTCGAGGGGTGCCTCCACGGACTGCTCGCGCATGGCCGTCGTGTCGGCGAGTCCGATGCCGAGGGCGGACAGGACACCGGCCATGGGCGGGACGAGGACGGTGCGGATGCCGAGCGAGTCGGCGACCATGCACGCGTGCTGGCCGCCCGCGCCGCCGAAGGTGGTGAGCGCGTACCGGGTGACGTCGTGGCCCTTCTGGACCGAGATCCGCTTGACCGCGTTGGCGATGTTGGCCACGGCGATCTGCAGGTAACCCTCCGCCACCTGCTCCGGAGTGCGGTCGTCGCCGGTCTTCTCACGGATCTCGCGCGCGAGGGCGGCGAACCGGTCACGGACGAGGGTGTCGTCGAGGGGCTGGTCGCCGTCGGGGCCGAACACTTTGGGGAAGTGGGTGGCTTGGATGCGGCCGAGTGCGACGTTGGCGTCCGTGACGGTGAGCGGGCCGCCACCGCGGTAGCAGGCGGGGCCGGGGTCGGCGCCGGCCGAGTCGGGGCCCACCCGGTAGCGGGAGCCGTCGAAGTGGAGCACCGAGCCGCCGCCCGCGGCGACGGTGTGGATGTCCAGCATGGGCGCCCGCAGCCGGACCCCGGCGATCCGGGTGGTGAAGACCCGCTCGTACTCGCCCGCGAAGTGCGAGACGTCCGTGGACGTGCCGCCCATGTCGAAGCCGATGACACGGTCGAAGCCGGCGAGCTGCGACATCCGGGCCATGCCGACGATGCCGCCCGCCGGGCCGGACAGGATGGCGTCCTTGCCGCGGAACTGACCCGCTTCGGCGAGGCCTCCATTGGACTGCATGAACATCAGCCGCACGCCCTGGAGCTCATCGGCGACGTGCTGGACGTAGCGGCGCAGCACGGGCGACAGGTAGGCGTCGACGACGGCTGTGTCACCGCGCGGGACGAGCTTCATCAGCGGGCTGACCTCGCTGGAGAGCGAGATCTGCGGGAAGCCGGTGCGTGCCGCCAGTTCGCCGACGGCCTCTTCATGGGCGGGGTGGAGGTGACTGTGCATGCAGACGACGGCGACGGCCCGGATCCCGGAGTCGTACGCCTCCTGGAGGGGCCCGGCAAGGGCGTCCAGGTCGGGGGCGCGCAGGACCGTGCCGTCGGCGGCGATCCTCTCGTCGACCTCGACCACGCGTTCGTACAGCAGCTCGGGCAGTTCGATCGCGCGGGCGAAGATGTGGGGGCGGTTCTGGTAGGCGATGCGCAGGGCGTCGCGGAAGCCTCGGGTGACGACGAGGAGGGTGCGCTCTCCCTTGCGTTCCAGGAGGGCGTTGGTGGCGACGGTGGTTCCCATACGGACGGCGTCGATCCGCGCGCCCTGGGCGTCCTGGCCGCTGCCGAGGAGTTCGCGGACGCCCGCCACCGCCGCGTCGGCGTACCTCGCCCGGTTCTCGGACAGCAGTTTGTGCGTGAGCAGGCGGCCGTCCGGGCGTCGCGCGACGATGTCGGTGAAGGTGCCGCCTCGGTCGACCCAGAACTGCCAGCCTGTCACGTCTGTTCCCCGCTTCCGCCCAGCTCAGAGCGCCCGGAGGCCGCTGATCACGTCGCGCAGAATACTCTCGTCCGGCAGCTCGGCAGGGGGTACGGGACGTGTCACATGGACCATTTCCTCGGTCACGAGGTCCCCGATCAGGACCCGGACCACTCCGATGGGCAGGTCGAGCTCGGCGGCGAGCTCGGCGACCGACTGGGGGGTGCCGCGGCAGAGCTCGACTATGTCCACGTGTTCCGGGGACAGCGAATGGTCCGCTTCGGGGTCGTCCGCGTGTGGCTCGGTGACGACCACCGCGATCAGGTCGAGGCGATGCTGGGCCGGACTGGTGGTGCGCCCGCGTGTCATGGCATAAGGACGGACCACCGGTCCGGCGTCGTCGTCGAACCAGTGGCGTTTTCCCTGACCGTCTCCGCTCATGCCATCCCACTACCCGCCCGAGGGCAGATCGGTGCGCGGAGCGGCGGCCAGATGTGCGCCGACCCTCTTCACCAGGAGCGTCATTTCGTAGGCGACCTGCCCGACATCGGAGTCGGCGTCCGAAAGAACGGCGAGACAGCTGCCGTCCCCGGCGGCCGTGACGAAGAGGAAGGCCTCCTCGAGCTCGACCACGGTCTGCCGGACACCGCCCGCCTCGAAGTGGCGGCCGACGCCCTTGGCGAGGCTGTGGAAGCCGGAGGCGACGGCGGCCAGATGCTCGCTGTCCTCCCGGGTCAGATCCTTGGAGGCCCCGGTGGCAAGGCCGTCGCCGGAGAGCACGATCGCCTTGCTGATGCTGGCCACGCGGTCCACCAGGTCGTCGAGCAGCCAGTTCAGCTCTCCCGACGTCTTGCTGGTCGCGGTGGGCCCTGTGGCCTTCGGTGCGGTCATCGACCGTCCCCCTTCGTCGTTCCTGGTGCTGTGCCGCCCTGGGCCCCGTCGCCCGCGGCGTTCTTCTCGCGGCCCCGCTGCCAGCCCCGCTGGAGCGAGGCCATCCGGCTGCGTACCTCGTCGGCGTCGCGATCGGCGAGTTCCGCCACCTTCGGGGTGTGGTCCTTGTCGCGCTCGGCGCGCCGTTCGGGTCCGTCCTTCAACTGGGGGGCCAGATTGGCCTGCCGGACGCGGCGGGGCAGCGGGCTCGCACCCGATTCTGCCCCTTGCGTCGTGGCGGCGGAGCCCGAGGTGGTCCCGGCCCTGCCCGACGGCGAGCCGGCGGAGCGAGTGCGCCGGGGGAGAGCGGGGGCCTCTCGGAGGCCGGACGCCTCGGAGCGAAGGCCCGGAGTCTCGGGGCGTTCGCCGTTGCGGCGCCCGGAGGTCTCGGTGCGGTCGGCACGCCGGGCGGTCCACGACCGTGCGCTCGCCCTCTCCGCGATGCCTTGCCTCTCCACAGGCTCGAGGACCGGTTCAAGGCTCTCCACCGGCTTCAGCGCCTCGGCGGGCTCCTCGCCCGCCTCGCCGCGCCGGGGCCTCGTCCGGGTCACGGGACGACCGTGCGAGCTGACCAGCTTGGGAGTTCTGCGGCGCGGCAGGGGCGCCGGGCCCCCCGCGTGGTCGTCGTCGCCGGAGCCGGCCGGCTCCGCGCCGCCTGTCCGGGGCTGCTGGTGGGGCCGGTGCTGCTCGACCGGGACACCCGCTATGGAGCGGCGCGGCCGGAACAGACCTCCCTGCTCGGCGTCCTCGTCGTCGAGGGCGTCCGGGAAACCGCCGAGCGCGTCCAGATCGACCGGCGCCTCCAGTTCGACCGGCCCGTCCAGGATCGCGGCGGGCAGGCCGGGGAGGCGCACCGGTACGTCGGAGAGCGCCGCCTTGCGGTCCTCCTCGATCTTGCCCTCCTTCGAGGGCAGCGCTCGGTCGAGACGGAAGCCGATGCCGTTGGTGTCCGGGACGTCGTCCGTGAGCAGCGCGTCGGGGATGAACACCACGGCCGTGGTGCCGCCGTACGGGGAGGGCTGGAGGGAGACACGGACGTTCTGCCGCTGCGCGAGGCGGCTGACCACGAAGAGACCGAGCCGGTCGGTGTCGGACAGTTCGAACTCGGGGGTCTCGGCGAGCCGCAGGTTGGCGTCGAGGAGCGCTTCGGCCGCCATGCCCAGACCGCGGTCGTGGATCTCCAGGGTGAAACCGTTGGCGACGCGTTCGCCGACGACCTGCACGGCCGTGTGCGGGGGTGAGAACACCGTGGCGTTCTCCAGGAGTTCGGCGACCAGGTGCGTGAGGTCGGCGACCGCGGGCCCGGTGACGGCGACGCGGGGCAGTCGGCGTACCTCGATGCGCTCGTAGTCCTCGACCTCGGCGACGGCGGCGCGGACGATGTCCATGAGCTGGACGGGCTTGCGCCACTGTCGGGACGGGGCCGCGCCGGACAGGATGACCAGGCCCTCGGCATGCCGGCGCATACGGGTGGTCAGGTGGTCGAGGCGGAACAGGTCGGCGAGTTCGTCGGTGTCCTCGGTCCTGCGTTCCATGGTGTCGAGGAGGGTGAGCTGCTTGTGCAGCAGGACCTGGCTGCGGCGGGCGAGGTTGACGAAGACCTCGGAGACACCCTCCCGCAGTTCGGACTGTTTGACGGCGGCCTCGACGGCCGCGCGCTGAAGGGTGTTGAGGGCCTGGCCGACCTCGCCGATCTCGTTCTTGTCGTACTCCAGGCGGGGCACTTCGGTCTCGACGTCGACCTGTTCGCCCCCGGAGAGGCGGCGCATGACGCTGGGGAGCCGCACGCCGGACGCCTCGTGTGCGTCCAGGCGCAGCCGGCGCAGGTCGCGGATGAGGCTCCGGCCGATGCGTACGGACATGACGAGCGAGGCCAGCAGGGCGATGAGTCCGAGGACACCCGCGATGACGGCCTTGACGATGACGCCCGTGGCCACGGGACGGACGCGGTCCTGGTAGTGGTCGGCGGCCGTGTCGTCGAGGTCGGCGAGTTCGTCGAGCACATGTCCGGCCGCCCGGTCCCAGCTCTGCGCGGTGACACCGTGCGGGGATCCGGCCGGGGAGGTGACGACAGCCTGCTCCGCCACGCGCAGGGGAGCCGTGTCGGCGTTCGACCAGTAGCGCTCGAAGCGGCCGCGTTCCGAGGAGGGCAGCAGCGGCAGGCTGATGTCGTACAGCAGGGTGCGCTGCGCGACGAGATCGGAGATGTCGCGGATGTCGTCGCGGGTGACGCGTCCCGCGACCAGCGCGGAACCGAGGAGGGCGTCCTCGCGGGAGAGCAGTTCGCGGGCGTTGGCGACGTTGACGAGGGCGCGGCCCTGCTTGTCCATCTCCACGTTGTCCACGACGTGGAGGTTGGCCATCAGTGTGTAACAGGGGTCGACCAGCCGGTTGTAGAGGTCGAGGGCCTGGGCCCGGTTGACGGTGCCCTCCTCGACGCTGCGGCGCAGCGAGTCGACGCCGTCGAGGGCGTCCAGGATGGTGGTGAGGCGCTGTGAGGTGCCCCCGTTCATCTCTTCCCGTACGTCTTCGTCCTTGGCGTTCTTGCGGACCTTCGCCACGGCCCGGTCGGTCGCGGTGCGACTGCGCTTCAGCGCCGCCAGCGCTTCGGAGGCACGGGGATCGGCGAGATAGACGAGTGTCTGGCGGCGTTCCTGCTGGAGAACGCTGATGGTGTCCTCGGTGGGGTAGCCGATCTTCTCGACGACGTCCGACACGTTGAACAGCTGGTTGGCCGCGCGGCCGGTGAGTACCGTCGCGAAGGCCCAGATCCCCGTCAGGGAGAGGAGCGGCACGAGGAGCAGCGCCACGATCTTCCGGCGGATGGACTTCCCGCGAAAGCGCATGGCCTCCCCCAGCTCGACCCCCTCCGGCCCGGGGGCACACCTGTGCGTCAACAAACGGCGTGAGCCTACTACTGACCCACAGGTAACTCGAAGACGTGTCCGGGCAGCTGCCCGGCGTGAAGAGGGTGGAACCCGGGCTGTTGAGGGAACCGGAGATGGGTAGTTGTCCGTTCATTGGGGGAGATTGCCGCCCCGAATCCGGCATGCCGAGCAGGAGCTCATCGAGCCTGTGAACTTGGTCAGTTGGCCGGAATTTTTCGCTTGTTGGGAATCTTCGGGGCACATTGTTCGTCCTTCTCTACGGGAAATGGGGGCGGAATCGGCCACAGGGGCCGCATGCCGCGTCCAGGCGGCGTAAAACAGCGCAAGCCGGGCAGCCACTGGGGAGCAGGTGTCGCATGACACCCGTGCGAGGGTCTGCTGGGCGGTGGGGAGTGACAAGTTGATGGGCACGGCGGAGCGGGGCGGGACACCAGGGGTGGGTACTGCGGCGCCTGTGGCGGTGCGAACGGCCACACGAACACCGGATCGCGACATACCGGTGGACTCGGCGGACGGACGCGACGAAGTGAGCGGACAAGGCGTTGTCACGGACGGGCGCGATCGGGTGAGCGGGCAGAGCGAGGCCCTGGCGGGACACGACCGGAAGAACGACCGGGCGCGTGCAGCCGGGATCGGAAGCGAGCACCTGAGCGCCCGGGCCGTGGCCGAGGGCCGGCCCGAGCCGGTGGGCGGGCGGGGCACGGCCACCGGCGGGAATGAGCGGGCGGTCAGGGAGGGTGCTGCTGACGGTCAGCGGCATGTCGGCGGGCGGGCGCGGGGCGTCGTCGGGCACGCGGACGGATACGAAGAGCAGGCGTACTACCGGCCGTTGTGGATCGAGGAGCCCGCGCGTCGGCGACGGCTGCCCGATCCGGTGCGTACGTCGGCCGTGCGTGCGGTGCTGATCATCGCGGTGACCCTGATCCAGGCCGTGATCGCCTTCCTGTCCACGCTGGCGGAGTCATGGCTCGCCTTCCCGATGGTCCTGAGCAGCGTGGCCAGCACAGTGGTGGCCACCTGGGCCGCCCTCGACGTCTGGGTCACCCGCCAGGTGTGGAACCAGCGCAACGGCGTGGTGTCCGAACCCAGCAGCACCGCAAGGACCCTGAGGCGCGAGCGGCGCCGGGCCCGACGACAGGCACGCGCGACGGAGCGCGCTCAGGACCGAATACAGCGGCAGGGCGGCGCCGGGCAGTTGTCCCACCCCTGAATACGGCTTGCGACGAGTACGGGTCGCGGCTGAGTACGGCACGGCTCACAGCTGAGCCCGGCTCGTGACTGAGCCTGGCTCACGGCTGCGTACGGCTGGCCACGGCACGGCCGAGGGGCGGACTCCACGGACCCCGTGGACCTGGTGGACCTGGTCGTCCAGGTGGACCGCGTCCGTGGGTCCGCCCACAGTCCGTCAGCTCGCCACGGCTCCCGCCCGCTCCACCGGGTCCTCGCTGCGCGCCAGTTCACGGCGTGCCTTCATGAACGGGCGAGGGCGGTCGATGGAGAGCACGGCTGTAGTGCGGCCGCCGCGCTCGTACAGGGCGAGAAAGCCGCCTTCGGCCGGTGCGCCGTCGTCGAGCGCGCCCTCGGTGATGCGAACGGTGTCCGCCGCGTGCCGGCGCCCCGCGAACTGGATCCGTGCGCCGTACTGATCGGACCAGAAGTAGGGCAGGGACCGCGCGCTCTCGACAGTGCGCCCGGCGAGCAAGTTGCGCACCGCGACGCGGGGTTGTTCGGTGGCGGAGGTCCAGTGCTCGGCGCGGGCGCCTCCGACACGGGCCACGTCGCCGACGGCGACCACCTGCGGCAGTGCGGTGACGCAACCGTCGTCGCACAGCACGCCATCGTGCAGAGCGAGTGTCGAACCGGCGAGCCAGCCGGTGTTGGGGACGGCGCCGATGCCCACGATCACGACATCGGCGGGCAGAACCCGGCCGTCGGAGAGCTCCACACCCGTGACGGTGCCGCTCCCCCGCAGGCCGGCGACACCGATGCCGGTCACGAGGCCTGCACCACCGCGGCGATGCAGGGCGGCGCACACGGCGGCCATCTCTGGGCCGAGTTGGGGAACGAGGGGCAGGGGTGCGGCCTCCACGACGGTGACCTCGTGGCCGAGTCCGGCACAGGAGGACGCGGTCTCGGCGCCGATGAAGCCGCCGCCGATGACGACGACGCTGCGCGGGCCCCGGGAGAGCTCCGTGCGCAGGGCGCGGGCATCGTCGAGGGTGCGCAGGGTGTGCACGCCGACGAGGCCGTCCCCCGGGAGCCGGCGGGCCGAGGCGCCGGTCGCGATGACCACGCCGTCCGTGGAGACGGTGCGGCCGTCGTGGAGGAGGACGGTGCGCCCCCGGGAGTCGAGGCCGCGGGCGCGTACGCCGAGCAGCCACTCGGCGTCGAGTTCGGCGGTCTCCTCGGCGTCGGCGAGGGCGAGTCGGGCCTCGTCGGCGCGGCCGGTGAGGAAGTCCTTGGAGAGGGGCGGTCGGTCGTACGGGTGGTGGGGCTCGTCCCCGACGACCACCAGGCGGCCGTCGAACCCCTGGGCCCGCAGTTCCCGGGCGGCGTACAGCCCGGAGAGGGAGGCACCGACGACGGTCACGGTCCTCATGAGGCGCGCCCCTCGGCGCACTCGGTCAGGGCGTTCATGCGGCGGTGCCCTCCTCCGCGGCCAAGTGGACGTGGATGACTCCGTCGTCGACGGTGACGCGGTGGGTGCGGACGGGGCGGCGTGCGGGCAGGCACGTCGGCAGGCCCGTACGGAGATCGAATGAGGCGGCGTGCAGCGGGCATTCGATCAGGCAGCCCTCCAGCCAGCCCTCCGAGAGGGAGGCGTCCTGGTGGGTGCAGGTGTCGTCGATGGCGTACAACTCGCCGTCGGCGTTGAACACCGCGATGGGCGGCGTGGTGTCGACACGGACGGATTCGCCCGCGGGGAGGTCGTCGAGGCGGCAGACGGGAATCATGGGCCCCCCTCTCGGTCCTGGACTCTTCGTCCGGGACCTCCTGGTCCAGGTGGGTCCGGAGACCTTTCGGGTTCCGGACGCTTCGGTAACATGGTGTTTCGCATGGCGCACGAGGGAGCGCTATGCGCAACAGAATCCGCGCGGGGGTCCTGTCACGTCAAGGGCTTCCCGCAGATGCGGCCCAAACCGGGCCGTCAGGTGGTGAGAGTTGAGCTATGACCCGCACGCAGAAGCAGGCTGAGCACAACGGGGACAGTTCCGAGAAGCAGCACGGGAGAGGGGCCGGCAGCGCCGTCCAGTCGGTGGACCGCGCCGTGAGCGTGCTGGAGATCCTCGCCCGGGTCGGCGAGGCCGGGGTCACCGAGATCGCCGAGGAGCTGGACGTGCACAAGTCCACCGCCTTCCGCCTGCTCGGTGTCCTGGAGAACCGCGGTCTGGTGGCCCAGGCCAAGGACCGCGGGAAGTACTACCTGGGGGCCGCCGTACTGCGTCTGGCGGGGGCGGCTGCGGTGCGCCTCGACATCTCCCAGGAGGGCGTCCCGGTCTGCCGCGAACTCGCCGACGAACTGGGCGAGACCGTCAACGTCGCGGTGCTCGACGACGACGCGGCGGTCAACATCATGCAGGCGCGCGGCACCGCGTCGGTCACCGCGCAGAACTGGCTGGGAAGGCGCACCCCGCTGCACGCGACCTCCAGCGGCAAGGTGCTGCTCGCGCACATGCCGCCCACCCTGCGCGAAGGTCTGCTCGCGCGCGCCCTGCCACGGTTCACCGAGCGCACGATCACGGGTACGTCCGTGCTGCGCGCCGAGTTGGAGGCCGTGGTCGAGCAGGGCTACGGGGTCACCATCGAGGAACTGGAGCTGGGGCTCGCCGCCGTGGCCGCGCCGATCCGGGCGCACGACGGGAAGGTGATCGGGGCGATCAGCGTGTCGGGTCCGGTGTACCGGCTGAACTCCGATCGGCTGCCGGAGCTGGCCAAACGGACGGTGGCGGCGGGGGCCGAGCTGTCGCGCCGGATGGGGTACGGCTTCTGACAGCCCTTCAGGGGCGAAGGGGCGGGGCACGGGATTCTCCCGGCCTCGCCCCTTCCCGTGTCCGGTCCGCGTGTCCAGTCCGCGTGTCCAGTCCGTGTGTCCAGTCCGTGTGTCCAGTCCGTGTGTCCAGTCCGTGTGTCCGGTCCGTGTGTCCGGCACGTTTCGGGCGGCCCGTTCCTTTTGCCAAGGGTTAACGCCGACCCCTTGACGACCCCATGACGGCGTTCTCAATATGTTCCTCATCGCGCAACCCATCGTGCATTGCGCAACAGCAGAGGAGCTTGTCGTGCCACACGAGGTCCGTGCCGTAGTCGCCGTCAAGAAGGGCGCACCCGTCGAGGTGCAGACGATCGTCGTTCCCGACCCGGGCCCCGGAGAGGTGCTCGTCAACGTCCAGGCTTGCGGGGTGTGCCACACGGATCTGCACTACCGGGAGGGCGCGATCACCGACGACTTCCCCTTCCTGCTCGGCCACGAGGCGGCCGGCACGATCGAGGCGGTCGGCGACGGCGTCACCGACCTGGTCCCGGGCGACTACGTGGTCCTCGCCTGGCGGGCGCCCTGCGGAACCTGTCGCTCCTGTCGCCGCGGGCGCCCCTGGTACTGCTTCGACTCCCGTAACGCCACCCAGCCGATGACGCTGCTCGACGGCACCCCGCTCAGCAACGCGCTGGGCATCGGCGCCTTCGCCGAGAAGACCCTGGTCGCGGCCGGGCAGGCGGTGAAGATCGACCCGGCCGCCCGCCCCGAGGCCGCGGGCCTGATCGGCTGCGGTGTGATGGCCGGATACGGCGCGGCGGTCAACACCGGCAACGTCGGGCGCGGCGACACGGTCGCCGTCATCGGCTGCGGAGGCGTCGGCAACGCGGCGATCGCGGGCGCCTGTCTCAACGGCGCGATGAAGGTCATCGCCGTCGACATCGACGACAAGAAGCTCGACCAGGCCGAGAAGTTCGGCGCCACCCACACGGTGAACTCGCGCGGGACGGATCCCGTCGAGGCCGTCCGCGCGCTCACCGGCGGTTTCGGGGTCGACATCGCCATCGACGCGGTGGGCCGGCCGGAGACGTACAAACAGGCCTTCTACATGCGCGACCACGCGGGTGTGCTCGTCCAGGTCGGTGTCCCCGACCCCGAGATGAAGATCGACCTCCCGCTGATCGACCTGTTCTCGCGCGGCGGTGCGCTGAAGTCCTCCTGGTACGGCGACTGCCTGCCGAGCCGCGACTTCCCGTTCCTCATCGACCAGTACCTGTACGGACTGCTCGACCTCAACGCCTTCGTCAGCGAGACCATCTCCCTCGACCAGGTCGAGGAGGCGTTCGCGAAGATGCACCGCGGCGAGGTGCTGCGGTCGGTGGTGGTCCTGTGAGCCAAGCCGCGCCCCAGGGACACGGTCACGAACAGGACCACGCGGTACGGGTCCAACGCGTCGTCACCTCGGGCACCTTCAGCCTCGACGGCGAGACCTTCGACGTCGACAACAACGTCTGGCTCGTGGGCGACGACGAGGAGGTGTTGATCGTCGACGCCGCCCACGACGCCCCTACGATCCACAAGGCCGTCGCCGGACGCCGTGTCACCGCGATCGTCTGCACCCACGCGCACGACGACCACATCGACGCGGCCGCCGAGCTCTCCGTACTGACCGGCGCGCCCGTGCTCCTGCACCCCGACGACAACGAGCTGTGGTCCTTCACGCACCCCGGGCGCAAGCCCGACGGGGAACTGCGCGACGGCCGGATCCTGACGGTCGCAGGCATCGAACTCCAGGTGATCCACAGCCCCGGCCACACCTGGGGCAGCTGCTCCCTCTACGCCCCGTTCCTGGACACGGTCTTCACCGGAGACACCCTCTTCCACGGCGGCCCCGGCGCGACCGGCCGCTCGTACTCGGACCGGCCCACCATCGAGGCCTCGCTCCGCAACCGGCTCCTCACCCTCCCCGGCAACACGGTGGTCCGTACCGGGCACGGCGAGGACACCACCATCGCCGCCGAGCGCCCCCACGTCCCCACCGTCTGATCCACCCCGAGCGCGTCCACTCCCCACCCCGGCAAGGAGGGGCATGTCCAGCACGCCCGCAAACCATCCCCGTGTCGTCATCATCGGCGCCGGCATCGTCGGCTGCTCGCTCGCCGACGAGCTGACCGCCCGCGGCTGGACCGACGTCACCGTTCTCGAACAAGGGCCGCTGCCCGCCCCGGGCGGCTCCACCTCGCACGCGCCGGGCCTGGTGTTCCAGACCAGCCCGTCCAAGACGCTCACCGCGTTCGCCCGGTACACCGTGGAGAAATTCAACTCGCTCCAGGTCGACGGCGTCTCCTGCTTCAACCCGGTCGGCGGTCTCGAACTCGCGACCACACCCGAGCGCCTCGCCGACCTGCACCGCAAGGCCGGTTACGCCGCCTCGTGGGGCGTACGCGGCGAGATCGTCAGCGCGGCCCGCTGCAAGGAGTTGTGGCCGCTCATCGACCAGTCCGCCGTCCTCGGCGGCTTCCACACCCCCGACGACGGCCTGGCCCGCGCCGTACTCGCGGCCCGCGCCCAGACGGAACGCGCCACGGAACGGGGCGCCCGCTTCCTCGACCGCCACACGGTCACCGGTATCGAACAGGAGGACGGCAAGGTCACCGGCGTGGTCACCGACCGCGGCACCTTCCCCGCCGACCACGTCGTCTCCGCGGCCGGTTTCTGGGGCCCGGTCATCGGCCGGATGGCCGGGATCGATGTCCCGCTCCAACCGCTCGCACACCAGTACGCAAAGACCAAGCAGCTCCCCGAACTGGCCGAAGCCGCCCCGAACGCCACCTCCGAAGCCACCCCGCAAGCCACCGCCCACGCCCCCACCGACGCCTCGAAGCCCATCCTCCGCTTCCAGGACCGCGACCTCTACTTCCGCGAGCACCACGACCGCATCGGCATCGGCAGCTACGCCCACAAGTCGCTGCCCGTCGACCCGTTCGGGATCCTCCCCTACGACGAGGCGCGCGCGAACGACATGGAGATGCCGTCGTCGTACCCCTTCACCGAAGAGGACTGGGCACCGAGCTGGGACGACTGCCGCTGGCTGATGCCCGCCCTGCGCGAGACGGAGATCGAGGAGGGCTTCAACGGCGTCTTCTCCTTCACCCCGGACGGCATGCCGGTGCTCGGGGAATCGCGCGGGCTGCGCGGATTCTGGCTGGCCGAGGCCGTCTGGGTCACCCACTCCGCGGGGGTCGCGAAGGCGGTCGCCGAATGGATGGTCGACGGGCGCGCCTCCATCGACCTGCACGAATGCGACCTCACGCGCTTCGAGGACGCGCAGCGCTCACCGTCGTACGTCCGCGAACGCGGCTCGCAGCAGTTCGTCGAGGTGTACGACGTCCTGCACCCCCTCCAGCCGATGGAGCACCCGCGCCCCCTGCGCGTCAGCCCCTTCTACGCCCGGCAGCAGGAACTCGGCGCGTACTTCCTGGAGGGCGGCGGCTGGGAGCGCCCGCACTGGTACGAGGCGAACGCCCCGCTCGTGGACGGTCTGCGGCTCCCCGAGCGCGACGCCTGGTCGGCCCGCTACTGGTCGCCCGTCGCGGCCGCCGAGGCGAAGGCGACCCGCGAGAAGGTCGCCCTGTACGACATGACCCCGCTGCGCCGCCTCGAAGTCACCGGGCCCGGGGCACTCGACTTCCTCCAGCGCATGACCACCAACAACCTCCGCAAGAAGCCCGGCGCGGTCACCTACACGCTGCTCCTGGACGAGACGGGCGGCGTACGCTCCGACCTCACCGTCGCGCGCCTCGCCCCGGACCGATTCCAGGTGGGCGCCAACTCCCCCACCGACCTGGACTGGCTGGTCCGGCACGCCCCGGACGACGTACGGATCAGGGACATCACCTCCGGCACCTGCTGCATCGGCGTCTGGGGTCCGCTCGCCCGCGAGCTCGTGCAGCCGCTGACCCGCGACGACTTCTCGCACGAGGGCTTCGGCTACTTCCGCGCGAAGGAGACCTGCCTCGGGCACGTCCCGGTGACGGCGATGCGGCTGTCGTACGTCGGCGAGCTGGGCTGGGAGTTGTATACGTCCGCCGATCTGGGGCTCAGGCTCTGGGACACGCTGTGGGAGGCGGGCCAGGAGCACGGCGTGATCGCGGCCGGGCGCTCCGCCTTCAACAGTCTGCGACTGGAGAAGGGCTACCGCGCCTGGGGCGTGGACATGACCGACGAGCACAACCCGTTCGAGGCGGGGGTCGGCTTCGCGGTCCGGATGGACAAGGACGGGTTCGTCGGCCAGGAGGCGCTGCAAGGCCTCGCCACGGAGGAACCCGCGCGCAGGCTCACCCCCCTCCTCCTCGACGACCCGGTCTCGGTCGTGCTCGGCAAGGAGCCCGTCTACGTCGACGGCGCCCCGGCGGGTTACGTGACCAGCGCCTCGTACGGCTACACGCTGGGCCGCTGCGTCGCGTACGCCTGGCTGCCGGCGCTCCCGACCGGTACGGGCGTGCACATCGAGTACTTCGGCGAGAAGGTCCCCGCGACCGTCGCGGAAGAACCCCTCTTCGACCCGAAGATGAACCGAATCCGCCGCTGAAACCGATCAATAGACAAGAGCCCGGCCACACGGCATAAGGAGGCCCCTGTGTCCCCCACGTACGACGTGATCGTGATCGGTCTCGGCGGTATGGGCAGCGCCGCCGCCCACCATCTGTCCGCCCGCGGTGCCCGCGTGCTCGGCCTGGAGAAGTTCGGCCCGGTGCACAACCGCGGCTCCAGCCACGGCGGTTCCCGCATCACCCGCCAGTCCTACTTCGAGGACCCGGCGTACGTGCCGCTGCTGCTGCGCTCGTACGAGCTGTACGAGGAGCTGGAGCGGGCGACCGGCCGGGAGATCGCCACCCTGTGCGGCGGCGTCATGGTCGGACGCCCCGACTCCCGGACGGTCTCCGGTTCGCTGCTCTCCGCCGAACAGTGGGACCTGCCGCACGAGATGCTGGACGCCTCCGAGATCCGCCGGCGTTTCCCGACCCTGACCCCGAAGGACGACGAGGTCGCGCTGTTCGAGGCGCGGGCCGGGCTCGTGCGCCCCGAGAACACCGTCGCCGCGCACCTCCAGCTCGCCACCCGGCAGGGCGCCGACCTGCACTTCGAGGAACCGATGACCCGCTGGGAGCCGTACAAGGACGGCGTACGCGTCCACACGGCCGAGAACACCTACACGGCGGCCCACCTGGTGATCTGCCCGGGCGCGTGGGCACCGCAGCTGCTCACCGACCTCGGGGTGCCGTTCACGATCGAGCGCCAGGTCATGTACTGGTTCCAGCCGAGTGGCGGGGTCCAGCCGTTCCTGCCGGAGAACCACCCGATCTACATCTGGGAGGACGCGGCCGGAGTCCAGGTGTACGGCTTCCCGTCGATCGACGGGCCGGACCTGGGCACCAAGGTCGCCTTCTTCCGCAAGGGGGTCCTGACCACCCCGGAGACCATCGACCGGACGGTCCACGAGGACGAGGTCCAGGCCATGGCGGATCACATGTCCCGGCACATCCCGGATCTGCCGGGCGCCTTCCTCAAGGCCGCCACCTGCATGTACTCCAACACTCCCGACGAGCACTTCGTCATCGCCCGCCACCCCGCCCACCCGGAGTCCGTGACGGTGGCCTGCGGATTCTCCGGGCACGGCTTCAAGTTCGTGCCGGTCGTCGGAGAGATCGTCGCCGACCTCGCCCTGACCGGCACCACCGATCACCCGATCGGGCTGTTCGACCCCCACCGCCTCGCCGCCGCGCCCGCCTGAGGAGTACGCACGTGACGACGACCCCCGTCTCCCCGTCCCCCATCTCCCCCAGCCTGATCGCCACCCTCCCCGGGCACTACTACACCGACCCGGAGATCTTCCGGCAGGAGCAGGAGTCCCTGTTCGAGTCGATGTGGTTCTGCGCCGTCCGCTCCGCGGACCTCGCCCGGCCCGGCGCCTTCCGCACCGTCCAGGTGGGCCGCGAGAGCGTCCTGATCACCCGCTCCCGCACGGGTGAGCTGCGCGCCTTCCTGAACATCTGCCGCCACCGCGGGGCCCGGCTGTGCACCGAGGAGTCCGGGGAGGTCCGCCGCAATCTGCAGTGCCCGTATCACGCCTGGACCTACGACCTCGACGGCAAGCTGGTCGCCGCGCCGAACCTGATCAAGATGCCGGACGTCGACCGCGTCGAGTACGGCCTGGTCAAGGTCGCGCTGCGCGAGTGGCTCGGGTACGCCTGGGTGTGTCTGGCCGACGAGCCGCCCTCCTTCGAGGAGACGGTGACGGGCGCCGCCGTGGAGCGGCTGGGTGACGCCGCCGCCATCCAGCACTACGGCGCCGAGAGGCTGGCCCTCGGCAAGCGCATCACCTACGACGTGAAGGCGAACTGGAAGCTGATCGTCGAGAACTTCATGGAGTGCTACCACTGCGCGACGATCCACCCCGAACTCGTCGACGTCCTCCCAGAGTTCGCCGAAGGCTACGCGGCCCAGTACTACGTGGGGCACGGCGCCGAGTTCGGCGAGGACATCCAGGGCTTCACGGTCGACGGCAGCGAGGGCTTCGGCCGGTTGCCGGACATAGCGGACGACCAGGACCGTCGCTACTACGCGATCACTGTGAAACCGACGGTTTTCATCAACCTGGTCCCCGACCATGTCATCCTGCACCGCATGTTCCCGCTGGCCGAGGACCGCACGGTCGTCGAGTGCGACTGGCTCTACGCGCCGGAGGTCGTGGAGTCCGGCGCGGACGTGTCCAAGTCGGTCGAGCTCTTCCACCGGGTCAACGAACAGGATTTCGAGGCGTGTGAACGTACGCAGCCGGCCATGGCCTCGCGGGCCTACCGGAACGGTGGTGTCCTGGTGCCCACCGAGCACCACATCGGGATCTTCCACGAGTGGCTGATCCAGCAATTGGGAGGCCCCAGTGCCTGACCTGTTCATCGACGGTACATGGCGGAGCGCTCTCGACGAGCGCACGCGCGAGATCCGATGCCCCGCCGACGGCTCCCTGGTGGGTGTCGTCGACGAGGCGGGCGGCAAGGACACCGTCGAGGCGATCGCCGCCGCGCGCCGCGCCTTCGACGAGGGTCCCTGGCCCACGACCCCGGCCGCGGACCGCGGTGACCTGCTGCTGCGCGTCGCCGACCTCCTCGTACGGGACAAGGACGCGCTCGCCCGCGCCGAGTCGCTCGACACCGGCAAGCGGCTCGTCGAGAGCGAGTACGACATCGACGACATCGCGAACTGCTTCCGCTACTTCGGGCGGGCGGCCACCGCGGAGACGGGCCGGGTCGTCGAGACCGGTACGGCGAGCGTCGACAGCCGGGTCGTGTACGAACCGGTCGGGGTGTGCGCGCTGATCACGCCCTGGAACTATCCGCTCCTGCAGACCGCCTGGAAGGTCGCCCCGGCGCTCGCCGCGGGCAACACCTTCGTCCTCAAGCCGAGCGAGCTCACCCCGCACACGGCGATCCATCTGATGCGGCTGCTGGAAGAGGCCGGGCTGCCGCCCGGAGTGGCCAACCTCGTCCTCGGCGCGGGCCCCGAGGCAGGGGCTCCGCTCGGCGATCATCCGGACGTAGACCTCGTCTCCTTCACCGGCGGGCTGCAGACCGGGCGGCGGCTGATGGCCGCCGCGGCCGGGACGGTGAAGAAGGTGGCCCTGGAACTCGGCGGCAAGAACCCGAACATCGTCTTCGCCGACGCCGACTTCGAGACGGCCGTCGACATGGCGCTGACCGCGGTCTTCCTGCACTCGGGGCAGGTCTGTTCGTCCGGGGCCCGGCTGCTGGTCGAGGACTCGCTGCACGACCGGTTCGTCGACGAGGTCGTCCGCCGGGCCTCGGAGATCCGGCTCGGCGGCCCGTTCGACGAGCGGGCACAGAGCGGGCCGCTGGTCTCGGCGGCGCATCGCGCCAAGGTCGAGGCGTACGTGGCCAAGGGTCTGGCGGAGGGCGCGGTGCTGCGCTGCGGCGGGGCGCGGCCCTCCGGGCCCGAGTTCGAGGCGGGCTTCTACTATCCGCCGACCGTACTGGACGAGTGCTCGTCCGACATGTCCGTGGTCCAGGACGAGTCCTTCGGGCCGGTGCTGACCGTGGAGCGTTTCAGCGGCGAGGCGGAGGCCGTGCGGCTCGCCAACGACACGATCTACGGGCTCGCGGGCGCCGTCTTCACCACCGACGAGGCCAAGGCCCAGCGCGTGGCGGCCCGGCTGCGGCTCGGCACGGTCTGGATCAACGACTACCACCCCTACGTCCCTCAGGCGGAATGGGGCGGTTTCAAGCAGTCCGGCTTCGGGCGCGAGCTCGGCCCCGCCGGCCTCGCCGAGTACCGCGAGGCGAAGCACATCTGGCGCAACACCAACCCGTCCCCACAGGGGTGGTTCGCGTAATCCCCTGATGATCCCCCGGTGACGTCCGGATGATCTGATCCGCTGATCCCTTGCTCCCCTGATTCCCCCCACTCACCCGCACGAGCCGCGCCCCTCTCCCCCGATCCAGGAGGCCGCTCATGACCACCCATCCACCAGCGACCGAGCAGAACGACGACGCCGAACTCTCCGAGTTCGGCTACAAGCCCGAACTCAAGCGCACCCTTGGCAACTTCCACACCTTCGCCGCCGGCATCAGCTACATCTCCATCCTCACCGGCACCTTCCAGCTCTTCTACTTCGGCTACGGCAGCGGTGGTCCCGCCTACTGGTGGTCCTGGCCGATGGTCTTCATCGGCCAGTTCATGGTCGCCCTCTGCTTCGCCGAGCTCGCCGCCCGCTATCCCGTGGCCGGCTCCGTCTACAACTGGTCGAAGAAGGTGGGCAATCCGCACATAGGCTGGCTCGCGGGCTGGATGATGCTGCTCGCGTCGATCGTGTCGATCTCGGCCGTGGCACTCGCCTATCAGTTGACGCTTCCCCAGATCTCCTCCACCTTCCAGTTCGTGGGTGACGGCACGGGCAAGTACGACGTCGCCACCAACGCGGTTCTGCTGGCGGCCGTACTGATCCTGTTCACCACCCTGGTGAACGCCTTCGGTGTGAAGCTGATGGCGACCATCAACACGGCGGGCGTCTTCATCGAGTTGATCGCCACCGTCGTACTGATCATCCTGTTCGCGGTGCACATCACCCGCGGCCCGCAGGTGGTCATGGACACCCAGGGCACCGGCCACGGACAGTCGTTCGGCTACCTCGGCGCGTTCCTGGTGGCCTCGCTGGCGTCCGCGTACGTCATGTACGGATTCGACACGGCCTCCTCGCTCGGTGAGGAGTGCCTCGACCCGTCGCGCAACGCGCCGCGCGCCATCATCCGTGCCATCGTCGCCTCGTTCGTCCTCGGCGGGCTCGTGCTGCTGCTCGCGCTGATGAGCGTCTCCAGCCTCAAGGGCGACAAGCTCTCCACCGACGGTCTGCAGTACATCGTCCTCGACGTGCTCGGTCCGACGGCCGGCAAGGCGATGCTGTGGTGCGTGCTGATCGCGGTCACGGTGTGCGCCCTGGCCGTGCACACGGCGGCGATCCGGCTGGCCTTCGCGATGGCCCGCGACAACAACCTGCCCGCCTCCTCGAAGCTGGCCAAGGTCAACGCGCGCTTCCAGACGCCGGTCCTGCCGACCGTGATCATCGGTGTGCTCGCACTGGCGATCCTGGTGGTCAACATCCGCCAGCCGCAGATCTTCACCGTGGTCACCAGCATCGGCATCATCATGATCTACCTTGCATATCTGCTGGTCACCGGCCCGATGCTGGTCGCGCGGCTGCGTGGCAAGTGGCAGCCCGCGGGCGACGGCAAGTTCTCGCTCGGCCGCTGGGGGCTGCTCGTCAACATCGTCGCCGTGGTGTGGGGCACGGTCATGACGGTCAACCTCATCTGGCCGCGCTCCGCGGTCTACAACGCGGCCGCGCCGTACCACTGGTACCTGCGCTGGGGTGCCGTCCTGTTCGTGGGCGTCGTCGCGGGCGGCGGCTTCGCCTACTACTGGCTCGTGCAGCGGCACCGGACCGGGGTGCTCGCCGAGCACCAGTTCCAGGCCTCCGCGACGGCTTCCGTCGCGACTCCCGTGGCCCCCGCGACCCCCGCGACCCCCGCGACCGACTGAAGGACCGTCACACGACCGACCGAAGAGCAAAGCAAGGAGGTCAACTCCCCATGAACGTCGATGAGTTCGACTATGTCGTGGTCGGCGGCGGCACCGCGGGCAACGTGGTCGCGGCCCGGCTCTCCGAGGATCCGTCCGTCACCGTGTGCGTCCTCGAGGCGGGCCCCAGCGATGTCGGCGACGACGACGTCCTGAAGCTGGAACGCTGGATGGGACTGCTGGAGTCCGGATACGACTGGGACTACCCGGTCGAACCGCAGGTCAGCGGCAACAGTTTCATGCGGCATGCCCGCGCGAAGGTGCTCGGCGGCTGTTCCTCGCACAACTCCTGCATCGCCTTCTGGGCACCCGCGGAGGACCTGGACGACTGGGCCGCCGCAGGCTGTACGGGGTGGAGCGCGGCCGAACTCTTCCCGCTCTACCAGCGGTTGGAGTCGAACGACGCTCCCGGCGACCACCACGGCCGCACCGGCCCGGTGAAACTGCGCACGCTGAAGGGCGCGGACCCCTGCGGCTCCGCCCTGCTGGAGGCGTGTGCGCAGGCGGGCATCGCGACCACCGCGTTCAACACCGGCAAGACCGTGGTCCGTGGCGCCAACTGGTTCCAGATCAACTCCGACGAGAACAACATCCGGCAGTCCTCGTCGGTCGCGTATCTGCATCCGGTCATGGACAAGCGGCCGAACCTGGAAGTCCGCACCGGGGTACGGGCCAAGAAGCTCGTGCTCGACGGCCGTCGCTGTGTGGGCGCCGAGTACCTGGACCCGGACCTGATCCACACCCGGACGGTGCGCGCACGCCGCGAGGTGATCGTGTCCTGCGGGTCCATCGACACTCCCAAGCTGCTGATGCTGTCGGGCATCGGGCCCGCCGCGCATCTGCGTGAGGTGGGCGTCGAGGTGGTGGTGGACTCGGCTGGGGTCGGCAAGAACCTCCAGGACCACCCCGAGGGCGTCATCATGTGGGAGGCCAAGCAGCCCATGACCACCACCTCCAGCCAGTGGTGGGAGGCGGGCATCTTCTACGACACCGAACCGGGCCTGGACCGGCCCGACCTGATGTACCACTACGGTTCGGTGCCGTTCGACATGAACACGGCTCGGCACGGGTTCCCGACGTCCGAGAACGCGTTCTGCCTCACACCGAACGTGACGCGCGCGAAGTCACGCGGCACGGTGCGACTGCGCACCCGGGACTACCGGGACAAGCCGATGGTCGATCCGCGTTACTTCACGCACGAACACGACGTGCGCGTGATGACGTACGGGCTGAAGCTGGCGCGGAAGATCGCCTCCCAGCCGGCGCTGAGCGGCTGGGCGGGCGCGGAGCTGGCCCCCGGGCCTGACGTGCGGACGGACGACGAGCTGCTCGACTACATCCACAAGACCCACAACACCGTCTACCACCCGTCCTGCACCGTGAAGATGGGCGCGGACGACGACTCCTCGGCCCCGCTCGACGCGCGGCTGCGGGTCAAGGGGGTCGAGGGGCTGCGGGTCGCGGACGGTTCGGTGATGCCGGATCTCATCTCCGTCAACCCCTGCATCACGACCATGATGATCGGCGAGAAGTGCGCGGATCTCTTGAAGGAGGACCGCTAGGCCCCTTGAGGTGAGGGCCTCTTGAACATCCGCGTCGCCGTGATCTCCGTATGCACGGCTTCGCCGGCGGGAGCCTCTCGCGGCAGTCCCGGCCTGAGGTGTTCCTCCACGCTGATGTACTTCAGCCCGGCGCGCAGGTCGGCGTCGTTGCGCAGGCGGATGACGAGGGGGAACTCGGCGAGCGCGGTCGTGTCGAACAGGCCGGTGGTGTAGAGGAGTTGGACGCCGAGCGCGTCCGAGACGGCCCTCTGCAGCTCCAGCAGGTAGGTCGCGTTGGCCCGTCCGATGGGGTTGTCGAGGAAGAGCGTGCCGGCGTGCCGGTGCTTGTCACGGCCCCGGTCGTTGCTGCGCAGCGCGGCCATCGTGCAGTACAGCGCGATGGCCGCGGTCAGCAGCTGACCGCCGGAGAAGACGTCACCCATCTGCCCGACGGGGACGCGCTCGGCACGCAGTACGGCGTCCGGCTTGAGGATCTCGACGGCGACGCCCTTCGGCTCGAGGGCGGCGCCGACTCCGCGCAGCAGCAGTGACATGCCGTCGCGCCGCATGTCGGAGTTCTTCTTGACCGCCGCGCGGGTGGCCTCGTCGACGACCTCGCCGAGCCGCTCGGCGAGCGTGGCCTGATCGGGCTCCTCGAAGCGGATGCGCAGGAACTCCTGCCCGGACCACTCGCCGAGCCCCTCCGGCAGCCGGGAGAGCCGCTGCGCGGACCGCAGGGTGGCGAGCGAGGACTCCACCAGCCCCCGCAGCCGGTCCACGATCGAGTCCCGGTTGCGCTCCAGCTGCGCCAACTCGTCGGTCAGCACCCGCAGTCGGGGCGCGAAGGCGTCCGCCCACTTCTGGGCGTGTTCGGGCAGCGCGGACGCGGGCAGCTCACGGATCTGCTGCCGGGCAGGGGTGCGCACCTGCTCGTACCGGTTGGAGTTGGCATGCCGTACGAGGATGTCGCTCGCCTCACGCACGGCGCCCTCGGCCGCGGAGAGGTCGGCGGCGCAGCCGCGCAGGGAGCGGCGGGTCTCGGCGGCGGAGTGCCGGGCCTCCTCGAGGGTGCCGGGGTAGGGCTCGGGCTCCTCGTGCTCCTCGTCGGAGTGCTCCCGCAGCAGGTCCCTGAGCAGGGCGGCCGTCTCGTCGAAGCCACCGGCCGCGTCCTCGGCGGCGCGGTGCGCGTCGAGCAGCTCGGCGTGCGCCGCGCGCGCCTGGCTGAGCGCCTCGGCGCGGGAGGCGAGTTCACCGGTGGCCGTACGCAGCAGCGACTGCGCGTGCTCGGCGTCGCGCGGGACCAGCTCCTGCGACAGCTCGGTGTGGGCCTCGCCGTCCTCGGGCGCGTGCCGCTCGGCCTCTCCGCGCAGCCGCCCGAGCTGCTCGCTCGCGGTGGACATACGGGTCTCCAGGAGCTGCACGAGCTCCTCGGCACGCGCGGCGGCGGCCTGCCGGGACGGCCCGTCGGAACCGTCCGGCGCCTGAAGGAGCTGTGCGGCGCGCGTGCGCACCTTGTTGCTGAGCCGGTCCAGCTCTGCCAGGGCCGCGGTCTCGTCGCTCTCGGCGCGGGCCTGCTCGGCGCGCAGATCGGCGCCGACACCGACCTTCTCGTACAGCTGTGACGCGGCCCGGTAGGCCTCACGCAGGGCGGGCAGCGAGGACTTCGCCGTCTCCGACACGTCCTGCGGTACGTCGTCGGGGGCGCCCGCGATCTCGGCGCGCTCGGCGCGCAGCGCGCGGGCCGTGCGGCGGGCGTCGTCGGCGGCACGCTGGGCGGCGCGGCGGTCCTCGTCGGCGGCGCGGGCGCGCTCCAGGCAGACCTGGGCGCGGGCCTCCGACTCGGCGGCCTCGTCGGCGAGTTCGCGCACCTTCACCTGCCAGCCGGCACGTTCGCGCAGGCGGAAGGCGAGTCCGGCGAGCGCGTCGGCCGCGCGCCGGGCGCGCTGGGCGGCGTCCTGGCGCTCGTCGCGCACGAGGGCCGCCTCGGCCGCCGCCTCGTCGGCCTCGGCCCGCACGGTGCGCGCCTCGGCGAGCTCGGCCTCGGCCTCCTCGGCGAACGCGCGCGCGTCCCGGGCGGCCGCGGCCAGTTCGACGAGCCGCCCGGCGGGGCAGCCGGTGCGCCAGGAGGCGAGCCGCGCCGCGAGCTCCCGGTCCTTGCCGAGCCGGGCCGCGAGGATGCGGATCTCCTCGTCCCGCTCGGTCGCTCGGGTGCGCAGTGCCTGCCGTTCCTCGTCGGCGGCGTGCTCGTCGTGCATGGCCGGGTTCGGCGGTACGAGGAAGACGCCGCCGTCGCCCGCGTCGGCGGCCGGGGTCGGGGCGAGCAGCGCGGCGGCCGTGCCGACGGCGACGGCGGAGCGCGGCAGCAGCGCCGCTTCGCTGAGCGCCTCACGGGCCCGCGCGTGGGTGTCCGGGTCGGTGATGATCACGCCGTCGACGAGCTCGGGCCTGGCGGCCAGCACGCGCGCGTGGTCGACGGGGTCGACGGCCTGCGCGAGATAGCGCCAGCCGGGCAGGGCGGGGATGCCGTGCTCACCGAGGTACTCGACCGTGGCCAGCACGTCGGGGCCGGGCGGCAGGAGTCCGCCGTCGCCGAGGGCGCCGAGGATCCGGGCGTCGTCGGCCGCCGCGGTGCGCAGCTCGAAGAGCTGGCGCTCGGCGGAGGCGACTCCGCCGTCGAGCAGCTCGCGCAGTTCGTCGGCGTACTGGTCCAGCTCCTCGGGCGTGAGGGCGCCTTCGGTCTCCGCCCAGACGTCGCCGGAGTTGCCGCGGGCGCCTCGGCCGGTGTCGCCGCCCTTGCCGTGGCCGCTGGAGGCAGCGGCGTCCCCGGCCGCCCGGGGCACCGGTACCCCGCCGTGCCGCGTTCCGGTGGCACCCGGCAGGCTGAGCAGCTCCGCGAGCCGCTCCTCCCCCGCCAGTGCCTCGGCCGTACGGCGTTCGCCGTCGTACGCGCGCTCGGCCGCTGTCGCCGCGTCCGCCGCGCGGGCGGCCGTCAGTTCGGCGCGGGACTCGGCGGAGCCCGCCTCGCGGCCGTGCTCCGAAGCCCGTCGCGAGGCCTCCCGCGCGATGTCCCACGCCGCGACGGCCGTCTTCTCGGCGTCGCTGGCGGCGAGGGCGGCGCGGGCCGGGTCGGCGTCGGGGGCGCTGTCGTCGAGCCAGCCGGCGCGGACCGCCTCGGCGGTCTCCTGCTCGACCTCGCTCAGGCGCTGGCGCAGATGTCCGACCTCGCTGCGGGCGCGCTGGGCGGCGGTGGCCGCGGCGGTCGAGTCGGCGTACGCGGTCTCGCCGACCTCCTGGAGTCCGGCGGAACGCTCCTCTTCCTCGTTGGCGAGCGCCTCGGCGCCGTCGGCGGCGCGGTGCAGCGCGCGGACGAGGTCGACGGCGGCCTTGGCGCGGGCGGCGAGCGCGGGCGCGGCGTCCCGCTCGGCCTCGAGGATCGCGGCGGCCACGCGCGCGGAGCGGTCGGCGGCGGCACGGTGCCTCAGGACGAGCTCGGCGGCCTGCCAGGAGGAGTGCAGGGTGCGCGCGTCGGCCAGTTCGCGCTTCTGGGCGGCCGCCGACTTCTCGGCCCCGGCGAGCGCCAACGACGCGTGCCGGTAGGCGAGTTCGGCGGCGATGAGGGCACTGCGCTCGCGTGCGCCCTCGGCGTGGGTGACGGCGTACGCGGCGGCGGTCACGCGCTGTGCGAGCTCACCGGCGCGGACGCGCTCCCGCACGCCTCGCGCGGACAGTCGCCGGGCCAGGGTGCGGGTACGCCGCTCGGCGCCCGCGTGGATGTCACGCGCGCGTGCCCGTGCCTCGGCGGCCTCGACGATCCGGCCGAGCAGATCCACGGACCCCGCCGTGAAGTCCCGCTCGGCGATCAGCTCGGCGCGTCGCCCCAGCTTGTTGCCGAAGCCGCCGACCAGGTCGGCGAGCCCGTCGGTGTCCCGGGTGTCGGTGACCGCGCGCAGCAGCAGGTCGGTGAAGTCGGAGTCCTTCTTGACCGCGAAGAGACCGGCGGCCTCACCCTCGTCGGCGTTCATCTCCCGCTGGTAGCGGAAGAGTTCGGGGTCGAGGCCGAGGTCCGTCAGATGCTCGTTCCAGCGGTCGTGGATCTCTTCCCAGTGCACCTCGAGGTGCGGATACGCCTTTCCGGCCTCGGTGAGTGCGTCGCGGAAGCCCTTCATGGTGCGCCGCCGCCCCTGCGCGCCGGACGCTCCCTCGACGGGCGGCCGGACGGCGGTCGCCTCGGCGACAGGCAGGTTGTCCAGGCTCAGGCCGGGACCGGGCCGGAAGGAGTACCAGGCTTCGGCGAACTTCCGCGGGTCGTTGGAGACCTGCCGTCCCCGCCACTCGCTGGCCTTGCCGACCACGACGCACTCGCCGGTCAGCGTGTGCTGCCACTCCAGCGCGACATGACCGCAGTCGTCGGCGAGCAGGAACTTGCGCAGCACACCGGAGCTGGCGCCGCCCAGGGTGTTGCGGTGGCCCGGCAGCATCACCGAGAAGATCAGCTTGAGCAGCACCGACTTGCCGCCGCCGTTCTCCAGGAAGAGCACGCCCGCGGGCGCGGGCCGCCGCGGCGGCCCGACGGGCTCCTCCTCGAAGAACTCCGCCTGGGTGGGGGCGGGGTCGGGCACGGGCTCGCCGACACCCCTCAGGTCAAGGACGGTGTCGGCATAGCGCGCGCCAGCAGGCCCGATGGAGTAGAGGCGGACCCGGGACAGCTCGTACATGGCGGCGGACTCTCGTAGTAAGTCTTCGGATACGTAGGGGAGATACGCGGGGGAGATACGCGGGTGGATTGCGGGGGAGATACGCGGGTGGGTTCAGGAGTGGAACGGCAGGCCTGCGTCGGCCACCAGCTCCAGGTCGTCGGTGTGCTCGGCGGGCAGCAGCGTCGGGGTGCCGTCGGTCACCGGGACGACGCCCAGCTCGAGGAGCTCGGCCATCGCGGCGCTGCCCGCCATGTCCCGCACCTGGAGCTGATAGCGGGCCGTCGTCCGGTACGTCCCCCCGGAGTCGTCCCCGGTCCGCTGGAGGAATCCGGAGTCGGTGAGGAAGGCGACGGCCTTGCCGATGATGCCCGTGGTCGAACCGGACAGTCTTCGCGCGTCCTTGGTGGCGCCGGTGGAGCTGCGCCGCGCCCAGATCCGCCAGGCCGCCTCCAGGCCGGGCGCCTCGGTCGCCGGATCGGTGTTCTCGCCCTGCTCCTCGGCCCGCTCCTCCAGACGGCGGCAGGCCTGTCGTACGAACGCGTCGACGCCGTTGACCGAGACACGCCCGATGTACCCGTCGTCCGCGAGGTCCTCGGGGCGTGGGAAGGCCATCGCGGCGACGGCGAGGTGGGCGAGGCCGTGCAGGAAGCGGTCCGCGGAGTCGGCCGAGGTGCGACGGGCGTAGTCGCCCATCCGGACGGCGAACACCGAGTCCTCGGCGGCCGTCACGGCCATTCCCGCGCGCGGGGACACCTCCAGCACGACGAGCCCGAGCCCGGCGGCCACGGCGTCGGCGAGCCGGGCGAACGCCGGGTCCTCTCGGTACCGCCGCAACAGCTCCGCGTACTCCTGGTCCCGCGCGGGCTGCAGTTTGGGCTGGAGCCCGAAGGCGACGAGCCGCGCCGCGTCGGCGGCGTCGGCGGGTGTGACGGGAGCGTTCGCCGGCGCGGCGACGGCATCCGGCTCACTCCACTCGACGTGCTGCTCGGTCACGACAGAAGCTCCTTGTACAGAGTTACGAGGCTGGGATTCACGACCGATCCGCCGCCATCCCCGCCGCGTCCAGCAAAGCCATCCCCACTATCAGATCGGCCCCGCCGAACTCGGGATCGTCCAGCTCCACCCCGTCATCGACGGCGAACAACAGCTTCTCCTCGCCCTGCCGATACGCGGTACCGACCGGTGGACTGGCCGCGTGCACGGCCAACAGGGCGACGAGGTAGGGAAGTTCGGGATCCCGGCGGCGCGCTTCGGCCAGCAGCCCGGACAGCCGTCGCGGCGCGTCCGCCGGCAGATCCAGCAGCTCCATGGCGGAGGCGAGCTGCTCCTCACTGAACCGACTGTCGTCCGGCGTGGCGATCAGGTCCGGCTCGGGCATCTCCGCACCGAGGTGCTCCCGCTCCAGGGGCGGCGTCAGCAGGAGCTCGACAAGATCCCCCACCCGTACGGCCACCGGCGTACGCAGCCCCGTCCCGCGCGCGAAGAACGCGTCCGTCACGCGCCGGGCCTGTGCGACGGGCAGCGGCAGCACGGGCGCGACGAGGTGGCCGTAGAGGTCGATCCCCGAGGTCGTCATGGGTGTGGCGAAGGCCTGCCGGTCCTGCTCGGCGCGGAACAGGGGCCCGGCCTCCAGGAGCCGGGACTGCAACTGCGTATGCCGTCGGATGCAGTCCTTGACGATGTCGACGAGCTCGGCGGCGCGGCGCTTCTGCTCGGGGTCCTCGGACTCGTCGCGGGCCTTGCGGATGTTGGTGAGGATCGCGTTCTCGTGGCGGTACCGGTCGGCGACGTGGTCGAGCGCCTCGGCGATCATGTCGGGCACGGCCTGGAGCCAGTCGACGGCCCGCACATTGCGCCGGGTCGCGTCGAGCGCCCTGCGGAGGGTCTCCGAGTACTGCACGGTCCGGTACCGGGCCTGCTCGGCGGCGAGCTGGGCGTCGGCGAGGCGGCCGCGGCTGATCAGCACCTCGAGCTTGACCTCGGCGGCGATCTGCGCGCTGGTGACGTCGGTGTCGAGGGCGCCGACGAGGACGTTGACCGCCTCGTCCGTCGTACGGAGGTAGACGGTCCCCCCGTACCCGGGCACCTCCTCGATCAGCTTGAAGTCGTAGTCGCGGCGCACATAGGAGCCGTCGGGGGCGAAGGTGCCGTATACGGCCCGGAAGCCACGGTCGACGCTGCCGACGTTGATCAGGTTCTCCAGGACCCACCTGGCCACGCGCTCGTGCTCGGCGACAGGGCGCTGCGGGGCCTGCGCGGCGATACGCGGGATGAGCCGGGCCACTATCTGGTCGTGGTCGGCGCCCGTGTCGAAGTCCATGTTCAGTGTGACGAGGTCGATGGCGGCGAGGGCCACCTCGGCCATCCCGTACACCGTGTACTCGCCCGCGAGATTCGCCTTGCGCACATCGAGGTCGTGCAGCGGCGCGGTGCATGCGAGCGCGCGCAGCCGCCGCGCCAGGCCCTCGTCGGCGGCCGGGCCCGGAGCGGGGCGCGGCCCCGCGCTGAGCTGGGGCGGAACGCTGTCCGTCGATGCAGGCGAAGTCACGGTGCACAGACTAGGTCCTCGGTCTGACAACGGTCGAAACGACGCAGAAGCGACCGCCGTCACACCGGTCCCACACCGCACGTCACACCGGCTCCACGCAGCACGTCACGCGGGTTCCGCGCCGCATGCCACACCGGCTTCACCCCGCACGTCACACCGGCTCCACGCAGCGCCTCGCGAGAGCAGCGGCGACAGCAGCGGAGCGAACCGCCGCGGCCGTCCCCGAGAACCACGACCCGGCTCAGCCGATCCCCCCGGCTCAGCCGATCCCCTGCGCCCCGTCGGCGACCCGCCGCGCATAGGCGTCCACGACCCCTGTGAGCGAGTCGTCGAGATAGACCGCGAGCAGTTGCTCGGCCCTGTCTCGGTCGCCTGCCTGGAGCGTCTCGAGGATCTCATGGTTGCGCGCGAGGTACGGCTCGTGGAGTCGCCGCGGGTCGGCCACCACATGGAAGGCGAGGCGCAGTTCGGCGAAGACGCTGCGCATCAGTTCGTCGGTGCGGTCGCTCCCGGCGAGCGCCACCAGTTCCCGGTGGAAGTGGATGTTGGCCGTACCCACTCCTTTCCAGTCACCTTCGCGCCCCGCCCGCTGCCCGTCGGCGACGGCCTGGGCGAGGTCGTCCACGGCGTACGGCGGCTCGCCGAGGCCACGGACCACGGCGCACTCGACGAGGGTGCGGGTGCGGTAGATGTCCTCGACGTCCTCGATGGTCAGCACCCGCACGAAGACCCCGCGGTTGAGCTCGTGCACCAGGAGTCGTTCGTGCGTGAGCAGCCGGAACGCCTCGCGCAGCGTGTTGCGGGAGACGCCGAGCGCCCCGCCGATGCTGTCCTCGGACAGCCGTGTCCCGGGCGGGAAGTACCCCTCGGCGATACGGCTCCTGAGGATGTCCGAGACCCGCTCGGCGGTGCTGGTGCGGCCCAGCAGGGCGCGATCGTCGGCCAGTCCCGTCAGCTCTGCCATGCCCGGAATTCAATCGCAGAAATAAGAACGAAACAACACGGGTATTGAGGGATCGTTCAACGATCCTCTACCTTGCTACACACGGCGCCACCCGCTCACCCGAGCGCCGACGGCTTCCGCACGGCACAGCTCAGTCCTCAAGCACCCTCCGTCCTCCCACTGCGAGGTGCCCATGAGCACGACCCCACCACCACAGGCCCTGACCACCGGCGCACACCCCGGAACGGACGAACTCACCCCGGACGAAGGCGCGTTGGGCTGGCTGTGCGCCCTCGGGCCGCAGGGCCGCAGGGCCTTCGCCGGCGCGTTCGGCGGCTATGCCCTGGACTCGTACGACTACTTCACGCTGCCGCTGAGCATGGTCGCGCTGGCGGCGTACTTCGGCCTGGACAGCGGCCAGACCGGTCTGTTCACCACCGTCACGCTGGTCGTCTCGGCGATCGGCGGCGCGATCGCGGGTGTGGTCGCGGACCGGATCGGACGCGTCAAGGCACTGATGATCACCGTGATCACGTACGCGGTGTTCACGGTGGCCTGCGGTTTCGCGCCCAACTACGAGACGCTGCTGGTTTTCCGTGCCCTTCAGGGCCTCGGGTTCGGCGGTGAGTGGGCGGTCGGCGCGATCCTCGTCGCCGAGTACTCGAGCGCCCGGCACCGGGGGCGCACACTCGGCGCGATCCAGAGCTCCTGGGCCGTCGGCTGGGGGCTGGCGGTGATCGTCTACACCCTGGTCTTCCAGTTCCTCGGCGACGACCTCGCCTGGCGCGTGATGTTCTGGACCGGCGCGCTGCCCGCACTGCTCGTCGTGTGGGTGCGGCGCCGGGTGCAGGACGCCCCGGAGGCGGCCGCCGTGCGCGAGAAGAGCGCCGAGAAGGGCTCGTTCGTCGCGATCTTCAAGCCCGCCTCGGCCGACGGCCCCGGCCTGCTGCGCACCACCTTCTTCGCGGTCCTGCTCTCCACCGGCGTCCAGGGCGGCTACTACACGCTGGCCACCTGGGTGCCCACGTACCTGAAGACGGAGCGCGGTCTGTCCGTCGTCGGCACCGGCAGCTACCTCACGTTCCTGATCTCCGGGGCCTTCCTCGGCTACCTCACCGGCGGCTACCTCACCGACAAACTGGGCCGCAAACGGAACATCCTGCTCTTCGCGATCCTCTCCGCGGCCTGCATCCTCACCTACGCCAACATCCCGAGCGGCGCCAACACGCTTCTCCTTGTGCTCGGTTTCCCGCTCGGCTTCTGCATGTCGGCGATCTTCAGCGGGTTCGGCTCCTTCCTCAGCGAGCTGTACCCGTCGGCGGTGCGCGGCACGGGGCAGGGCTTCACGTACAACACCGGGCGTGCCGTGGGAGCCGCCTTCCCCACCACCGTCGGCTTCCTGGCCGACAGCTGGGGTGTGGGCGGCGCTCTGGTCTTCGGCGCGATCGGCTACGCCCTCGCCGCCCTGGCACTGATCGGACTCCCCGAGACGCGTGGGAAGGAACTGCGGTGAAGCACACTCTCCAGGAACGCCCTTCGAGCCTCCTCCACATCGACGGCCATGCGCACCGGTGGACCCCCAAGGAGGCGCGCGCCAAGTTCCGTTCGGGTGTGTCCGGCCCCACCGCCGGAGTCGCCACCGGCCACACCCAGGCGAACCTGATCTCGGTGCCCGCCGACTGGGCGTACGAGATGCTGCTGTTCTGCACGCGCAACCCGAAGTCCTGCCCGGTCCTCGACGTCACGGACGCCGGCTCCTGGACCACCCCGCTCGCCCAGGGCGCGGATCTGCGCACGGACCTGCCGCGCTACCGGGTGTGGGAGCACGGCGAGTTGGTCGACGAGCCGACGGACGTGATCGACCGCTGGCGCGACGACCTGGTGTCGTTCATCATCGGATGCAGCTTCACCTTCGAGTGGGCGCTGACCGAGGCGGGCGTCCCGATGCGCCACATCGAGCAGGGCCGCAATGTCTCCATGTACGTGACGGAGCGCGAGTGCCGCCCCGCCGGGCGACTGCACGGACCGATGGTGGTGTCGATGCGCCCGGTCCCTCCCGAGCATGTGGCCGCGGCGATCAGGGAGAGCAGCCTGCTGCCCGCCGTGCACGGCAGCCCGGTGCACTGCGGCGAGCCGTCGGGGCTGGGCATCGAGGATCTCTCGCGCCCCGACTTCGGCGACGCGGTGGACGCCGAGCCGGACGACATCCCGGTGTTCTGGGCCTGCGGAGTGACTCCCCAGGCGGCCGTGATGGCGTCCCGCCCGCCCTTCGCCATCACCCACGCACCGGGCCAGATGTTCCTCACCGACGCCCGCGACGAGCAGTACCGCGTGGCCTGAGAACGACCTACGAAGGAGAGACCGCACCTCATGACCCCGATCGACCTCAACGCCGACCTCGGCGAGGGCTTCGGCCGCTGGCGGCTGACCGACGACGAACAACTGCTGTCCGTCGTCACCAGCGCCAATGTGGCCTGCGGCTTCCACGCCGGGGACGCGGCCACCATGCGGCGGGTGTGCGAGCTGGCGGCAGAACGGGGTGTGCGGATCGGCGCCCAGGTCTCCTACCGCGACCTGGCGGGCTTCGGGCGGCGCGCGATGGACGTGCCGCCCGACGAGCTGGCGGCCGAAGTGGCTTACCAGATCGGCGCCTTGGAGGTCTTCGCACGCGCGGCCGGGGCGTGCGTGTCGTACGTGAAACCGCACGGCGCGCTCTACAACCGCGTCGTGCACGACGAGGAGCAGGCGGCGGCGGTCGTCGAGGGCGTGCTGCTCGCGGACGCCGCCCTGCCCGTCCTCGGTCTCCCGTCCTCCCGGTTCCTGAAGCTGGCCGAGCAGGCCGGACTGCCCACCGCCACGGAGGCGTTCGCGGACCGTGCCTACACCGAGCAGGGCACCCTGGTGCCCCGCAGCCAGGCCGACGCGGTGATCACGGACGCCGAGACGGTCGTCGAGCGCTCGCTGGGCCTGGCCCGCTTCGGCATGGTCACGTCGCACTCCGGGGCGCGCATCCCGGTCCGCGCCCGCTCCTTGTGCCTGCACGGCGACACCCCCGGCGCGGTGGACCTGGCACGTCGGGTCCGCGCGCGTCTGGAGTCCTCGGGCGTCCACGTGAAGGCCTTCGTATGAAGGCTGTTCCGGCCGCCCACGACACGCAGGCGTCCGCGGCGACCGGTGGCACGAGGGCGCTGCCGGTCGGAGACCACGCCCTGCTCGTCGAGGTCTCCTCGGTCGCGGCGGCCCAGGCCCTGCACGCCGAACTGCTGCGCCGCCGCGCCGAGGGCTCGCTCTCGGCCGCGGAGATCGTCCCCGCGGCCCGCACGGTCCTCCTGGACGGTCTGGAGGACCCCCGGCGGCTGGCGGAGCAGCTCCCCGGGTGGGAGATCCCACCGCACACCGCGCGCGCGGAGGAGGCGATCGAGATCCCCGTACGGTACGACGGTCCCGATCTGGCGGATGTCGCGGCTCTGTGGGCAGTGCCCGAGCACGAGGTGCCCGCGATCCACTCGGCGGCCGAGTTCCGTGTCGCCTTCTGCGGGTTCGCGCCCGGCTTCGGCTATCTCACGGGACTGCCGGCCCGGTACGACGTGCCGCGCCGGGCGACTCCACGGACGGCGGTTCCGGCGGGTTCCGTGGCGCTCGCGGGCCCGTACACGGGCGTCTACCCACGCTCCTCGCCGGGCGGCTGGCAGCTGATCGGCACGACGGACGCGGTGCTGTGGGACCACGCGCGCGTGCCGGCCGCGCTGCTCGCCCCGGGGACGCGTGTCCGGTTCGTACCGGTGGGGTGCTCATGACCGACCGGGCCCTCGCCGTCGTGCGCGCCGGGGCCCTGACCACCGTCCAGGACCAGGGCCGCCCCGGTCACGCCCACCTCGGCGTACCCCGCTCCGGCGCGCTGGACGCGCCCGCCGCGGCGCTGGCCAACCGGCTCGTCGGCAACCCCGTCGAGGCGGCCGTACTGGAGACGACGCTCAACGGTTGCACCGTGCGTCCGCGTTCGGTGGTCACCGTGGCCGTCACGGGCGCGCCCTGCCCGGTCACGGTGGGCGGTCGTCCGGCGCCCTGGGGAGCGCCCGTGCGCGTCCCCGCCGGAGCGCTGCTGGACATCGGCCCGGCCCGCGCGGGGGTACGCAGTTATGTGGCCGTCGCGGGCGGAGTGGCCGTGGATCCGGTCCTCGGCAGCCGCTCCACGGACCTCCTCTCGGGGCTCGGTCCGCCGCCGCTCACGGACGGCACGGTGCTGCCTCTGGGGCGCCCCGACGGCGTGCACACGCGTGTGGACGTGGTTCCGCATCCGGGGCCGCCCTCGGAGCTGGTCCTGCGGGTGACACCGGGCCCGCGCGACGACTGGTTCACGGCCTCGGCCCTGCGGACCCTGGCGACGGGCACCTATCGGGTGTCCTCCGCGAGCAACCGCATAGGGCTGCGTACGGACGGGCCCTCACTGGAGAGGGCCGTTTCCGGTGAACTCCCCAGTGAGGGCATGGTGCTGGGTGCCGTGCAGGTGCCGCCCGACGGCAGACCGGTCGTCTTCCTCGCCGACCATCCGACCACCGGGGGGTACCCGGTGATCGCGGTGGTCCGTGGCGCCGACCTCCCCGCGGCCGCTCAGGCGGTCCCGGGCACGCCGGTGCGCTTCATGGTCGTCCGCCGCCGGTGACGGGCTCCGGCCCACCGCCTCGAACCGTCATGCCGCGTCCGGCTGTTCCGCCACCGACAGGGCGGCCAGCGCGGACGCCACGGCGTGCGAGGCGCTGAGGTCGAGCCGGGCGCTGGTGCCGCGCGCCCGGTGGCGCACCTCGGCGGCGGCCAGGGTGAGCAGTTGCGGCAGCAGGTCGGTGCACCGCCGGGCCACCCACCCCGTCCCCGCGGTGGCCAGCCACCACAGACTGGCCGACCGTGTGGGCGCGGGGAACTCCGGCTCGGCGGAGGGGGTGTCCCCGGTGGCGATGCCCTCCTGTTCGAGCAGCGCGTGGAAGCGCAGGGCGAGTTGCCGGTGCCCCCGCTCCCCCGGGTGCAGCCGGTCCGCGCTCCACATCGCGCGGTCCGTGAGCCAGGCGCCCTCCGCCGCGTGCAGATGCACGGCTCCATGGCGCTCGGACAGGGCGTGCACGACCGTGTTGACGGCCCGCTGCCGCCGGGCCAGGGGCCTGGCCAGCACCCCCGGCAGCCCGAGCATCGCGCCGGGATCCGGCAGGCAGGCGGTCAGCAGGACGGCGCCCTGGGCCCGGAACGCCGCGTACACCTGGTCGAGCCGCGCGGCCACGGCGTGGATGTCGAAGGTGCAGCGAAGGGTGTCGTTCACACCGATCACGACGGACACCACGTCCGGACCCAGGGCCAGCGCCGCCGGAGTCTGCCGTTCCAGGACGTCGCGCGTCTGGGCCCCGCTCACCGCGAGGTTGGTGAACTCCACGGACGTGTCCGGGCCGTCGGACAGCCCGTCGACGAGCAGCGCGGCCCAGCCCCGCCAGGCCTCGCCGACGGGGTCTCCCACGCCCTCGGTCAGCGAGTCACCGAGGGCGACGAACCGAAGGGGTCTCATCCGACGCCCTCCTGGAGGCGGGGCCGGGACTCGACCACCGCGTCGTGCGCGGCGAGGAACGCCTCCACGGCGGTGCCCCAGCCGAAACACTCCGCACGCGCGCGTGCGGCTTCCCTGCGCGCGGCCTCGGGGCGCCCCAGGAGCAGGCGTACCGCGTCCGCGAAGGAGTCCCCGCTGTCCGCGGCGGTGGTTCCGGCGGACCCGACCACCTCCGGCAGCGCCGACACCGCGCTGGCCACCACGGGCGTACCGCAGGCCATCGCCTCCAGGGCGGCCAGCCCGAACGTCTCGGCGGGCCCCGGGGCCATGCACACGTCGGCGGAGGCCTGCAACGCGCCGAGCAGCGCGCGGTCGGCGACATGCCCGAGGAAGGTGACGGGCAGCCGCCGCTCCCGGGCCCGCTGTTCGAGCCGGGCCCGCAGCGGCCCGTCCCCGGCGACGACGAGCACGGCACGCTCGCCGCGCCGCAGCAGCGCCTCCAGCGCGTCGAGGGCCGTACCGGGCCGCTTCTCGACGGACAGCCGGGAGCACATCACGAGCAGCACCTCGTCCGCGCGCGCGTACCGCTCGCGCACCTCGCGATCGCGCAGCCCGGGGTGCCGGCCGACCAGGTCGACGCCCAGTGGGGCCCGTACGACATTGCGGGCCCCGATGCGGACGAACTCGCGCTCCGCGAACTCCGTGGTGCACACGACCCGCGCGTAGGTGTGCGCCGTACGGATGTTGAGGGCGTCGGCGGCCTTGCGGGCCATCCCCTCGGAGAGCCCCCAGGTCCGCAGCACGCCGTCGGCGGTCTCGTGGGAGACCATGACCGCGGGCACCCGGGCGCGCCGCGCCCAGACCCCGGTCCAGCGCAGAGTGGTCCGGTCGGAGACCTCGAGGCGGTCGGGCGCGAGCGACTCCAGGACGCGGGCGACCCGCCGCTTGTCCGTGAGGACGCGATAGCCGCCGGTTCCGGGCAGCAGCGGACCGGGCAGCGTGATGACCCGCCCCTGTTCGGTCTCGCGGTCGGTGGCACGCTCGCCGGGGACGATGAGCACGGGCTCGTGTCCGGCGGCCAGGTAGCCGCTGCCGAGCTCCCGCAGGGCGGTGCGCAGACCGCCCGACGCGGGGGCGACGAAGTTGGCCAGCCGTACGATGCGCAGGCTCATGCCGCCACCACCGTCCGCGCGGTGAGCACGTCGGCGTAGTGGTCGATGAGCTGATCGCCGACGGCCGCCCAGGTGCGGCCCTCGACAGTGGCCCGCCCGGCGGCGCCGTAGGCCGCTCGCAGCGCCGGATCGGCGGCGAGCGCCCCCACCGCGTCGCGCACGGCGGCCTCGTCGCGGGGCGGCACCAGCAGCCCCGTACGGCCGTGTGCGACCAGGTCCAGCGGTCCGCCCGCGGCGGGTGCGACGACCGGTACGCCGCTGGCCATGGCCTCCTGGACGGTCTGGCAGAAGGTCTCGAAGGGGCCGGTGTGCGCGAAGACGTCCAGGGAGGCGAAGATCCGGGCGAGTTCGTCGCCGGTGCGACGCCCGAGGAAGACGGCGCCGGGGAGCGCCTCGCGCAGGGTCGTCTCGCTGGGCCCGTCGCCCACGATCACGACGCGTACGCCTTCCAGGCCGCAGGCTCCGGCGAGCAGTTCGACCTGCTTCTCGGGGGCGAGCCGGCCGACGTAGCCGACGATCAGCTCACCGTTCGGCGCCAGTTCGCGCCTGAGGGCCTCGTCCCGGTGCTCGGGACGGAAGCGGACGGTGTCCACACCGCGCGGCCACAGCCGCACCCGGGGCACACCGTGTGCCTCCAGGTCGTGCAGGGCCGCGCTGGACGGGGCGAGCGTCCGGTCGGCGGCGGCGTGGACGGAGCGGATGCGCCGCCAGGCGGTGGCTTCGCCCGCACCCAC
Source organism: Streptomyces olivochromogenes (assembly GCF_001514115.1). Classification (GTDB taxonomy): domain Bacteria; phylum Actinomycetota; class Actinomycetes; order Streptomycetales; family Streptomycetaceae; genus Streptomyces; species Streptomyces olivochromogenes. The sequence goes on along the minus strand of NZ_KQ948453.1, from coordinate 560,803 downwards.
GTACGTACGGGCGTAACCGGCGAGGTCGGTCTGGTAGACGGCGACGGCGGGGACGCCGAGCCGGGCGGCGGCCGCCATGCCGCGAACGCCGAGGATGAAGGGACTGGCCAGGTGGACGATGTCGGCGCGGTGTTCGGTGATCGCGGCGGCTACGCGTCGGCTGGGGAGAGCGACGCGGACCTGGGGGTAGCCGGGGAGCGGTAGGGAGGGGACACGGACGACGGGGCACGGCGCGAGGGCGTCGGGCCCGTGCCCGGCCGCCGTGGCCGGGGCGACGACGAGGGGAGCGTGACCGCGATCGACGAGGTGCCGGGCGGTCTGGAGCGCGCAGTGGGCCACGCCGTTCACATCGGGGGGAAAGGATTCGGTCACGATGACGACACGCATACCCGTGTTGTCGCCGTGCCGGACGTGGCCGCGTCAACGTCGATCTTTCCTACCGGGGAACGCCCCGTGAGCGTTGTACTGCACGCTTTTCCAGGTCAGCCCGCGGCCACGCCCTCCTGACCCGCGAGTCACTTCATGTTCATACTGCGGGTGCGTCGGGCCCGATCCGGCTGCGAACGGCTGTCTGTACTTCCGCTTCCTCGGCCGGATCCGACGCCAGCCGCCGCAACTGATCGACGACGCGCGCGTCACCGGTTTCGGCGTGCCGAGCGGCCACCTCGCGGGTCGACTCCTCGCAGTCCCACAGGCACTCGACGGCGAAGCCGGCGGGGAAGGAGGGGTCGGTGGCGGCGAGGGCGCGGGCGGCTCGCCCGCGCAGATGGGAGGACGCCGTCTCCCGGTAGACATGGCGCAGGACGGGTGCGGCGCAGACGATGCCGAGGCGTCCGGCTCCGTCGACGAGGGTCCAGAGTGTGGGTGCGTCGGGACCTTCGCCGCGTACGGCCTCACGTAGGGCGCCCAGCACCAGTTCGCTGTCCTTGGTGCCGCCCCGGCAGGCGAGCATCCGTCCCGCGGCGGCGCCGAGGGCGTCGGGCCGCTCGGCCCACCGTCGGGCCCGCTCGACGGCGGCGACACTGCGCATACGTTCGAACGCGTCGACGGCGGCCTCCGCGACGGTCACCGTGCCGCCGGTCGCCGCGGCCTCGATCAGATCGAGAGCGTCCGGATCGTTGCTGTCGGCGAGATAGCGCAGGGCGGTACAGCGGGCTCCGTCGCCGCCGTCCCGGGCGGCCTGGAGAATCTCGGGCCTGTCCTCGGGGCCCGCGACGGCCGTGAGGCAGCGCGCGGCCGGCACATGGAGTGCGGCTCCGCGGTCGAGGCCCTGCTGGGCCCACTCGAACACGGCCCGCACGCTCCACCCCGGGCGAGGTCCGGTGGGGCGCAGTTGCCGTTGCCATCGGTCGAAGGAGCCCTGTTCCTGGGCGGCCCGCACACGCTTGGCGATGGATTCGCGGGAGTCGTCCGCCCACAGCCGCCAGGGCCGGGGCTCGAAGGCGTCGCGCACCTGGGCGACGAGCGCGGCCTCGCCCTCCGGATCGGCCGGGAAGCGGGCGAGGACGGGCACGGCGAGGGCGCGCAGTCCCGCGTCGTCGTCGCGCAGGGCCAGCTCGTCCAGGGCCCAGGCCCAGTTGCTGCCCGAGGCGGCGTACCTGCGCAGCAGTTCCAGGGCGTCCCGCCTGCCGTACGAGGCGAGGTGGCCGAGGACCGCGAGGGCGAGCCCCGTGCGTGACTCGCAGTCGTCGAGGATGTCCTCGGCGTCGAAGAGGTGCCGCTCGATCTCGTCGAGCTCACCGCTCAGATCGAGGTAGAGACGGGCGTAGTACAGGGAGCGGTTCTCCACCTGCCAGTCGTGGCGGGGATCGCGCAGCACACAGTGGTTCAGTGCCGCGAGCGCTTCGGCTCGCGGTGCGGTGAGCGCGTGCAGCGTGCCGTCGCCGCGGCCCCTCTGAAGCAGGCCGAGCAGCGTACCGCTGGGCGCTATGACCGGATCGAACATGGGAAACAGCCTCACATCAAGCGTCGACGCAACCGGGATCCTGCATTACCTGGCCGCGTGACAACACGTCGGAGCGCCCGCCGTTTCTTGCTTGCTGTAGACCATCTTCCTCTGCCTCTCGTCGGTGGCCCATACGGGCCGCGTCACGGCCCGCGCGGTGCGGCAACACCTGCCCAGCCATCGCGTCCGTGAATCACGACGTCATGATGACTCGGCAGTTCTTCTTGCCGCGACCGTATTTCCGGCGGCCCCGTTCCGCCTCCCCCGTTTTCGGTGTCGTACCTGGTCAGCGCGGACGGATCAGCGCGCGCCGAACAATTCGAGTAGTTCCGTCTTGCCGAACATCCGGGCGGTGTCGACGGCCGAGGGGGTGCCCGCGGCCGGGTCGGCGCCGCCGTCCAGAAGCGCGCGGATGACCGCCGCCTCGCCCTTGAACACGGCCCCCGCGAGGGGGGTCTGGCCGCGGTCGTTGATGCGGTCGGCCTCGGCGCCGCGCTCCAGCAGGGCGCGCACCGCCTCGGCGTGGCCGTGGTAGGCGGCGAGCATCACCAGCGAGTCACCGCGGTCGTTGGTGAGGTTGGCCGGAACACCCGCGTCGACGTACGCCACGAGCGCCTCGGTCTCCCCTCGGCGCGCCAGATCGAAGATCTTGGTCGCCAGCTCCACGACCTCGGGGTCAGGGGCTTCACTCATCGGCCGGACCACCTCTCACAAGGACAACGACAGCTACGTCATGGGGGACTGCGGGAGCGTACGACAGCGGGTGGGCTGTCATGCGCAGGTCCGTACGACAGCGAAGTGTGCGGCCGTACGGGTGATTCGCCAGCGTACTGGCTCCGGCGGCACATGACCGGCGCCGACCGAGGCAAAGATCACCACAAGCCACCCGAGAGCCGACAGGGGGCGACAGACCCGCTCAGGGGGCCCGGAACGGCTCCGCCGACCGGATGAAATCAGCCGAATTTCACTCAGTTGCACCTTTTATCGTATGGATACATCCTGTGATCCTGGAAGTACTCATGGTGACTGTCCCCACGAACCAGGAGAGCACAAATGATTCTGTCCATCTCAGGCGTCGTCCTGCTCGGCATCATCGTCTTCCTCTTCTTCCGCAAGGACGGACTCAAGGCGTCGCATGCCATGGTGTCCTCGCTCTTCGGTTTCTATCTCGCCAGCACGGCCATCGCGCCGAGCATCAAGGCGGGCGGGGAGAGCCTGGCGAGCCTCCTCGGCGGGATCAAGTTCTGACGTCCCTGCCCATCGCACGCACCTTCAGGAGACAGCAGTGGCCCGGCGCCCTCTCCCCCGCATCCTCAGCAACGGCAGCGCACAGATCGCCCGAAGCCGGGAGCTGGCCCGAACGGCAGCCGACAGCGCCACCGACGTCCTCCATCCACTGATCACGGTCACCCGTGGACTGCGCCGGCTGGCAGCCGCCGGCGGGCGCAAGTGGGCCGCCACCCCCAAGGACCGGCGCGGGCCGCTGCTGTTCCTGGTGGCCTCGGTGATCCTGGTCGTGGCGCTGGTGCCGTACGGACCGCTGCTCGCCGCCATCACCCTGATGGCGGCGGCAGCCTGGTCGGGCCGCCAGGAGGTCTCCTCGGAGCCCACGGGCCCCGACGAGGCGCAGATCCAACGACTCCAGTCGTTGTACGACGCCCTCGTCCCGTACTTCTCCGTGGCCGAGGACCCGGCCCCCCTGTACGCCCACGGCGGCGACTGGGAGAAGGCCTTCCCCACGCACGACTTCGACGACGACGGGCGCGTGTCCCGGCTGCTCATCCGCTACCCGGCGTACTTCACGGACGGCGAGGCGCAGTCCCGGGCCCGGATCGAGCAGCTTCTGCACGCCAAGTCGGGCCGCGGTCGCGAGTACCACTTCGAGTGGGACGAGGAGGGCAACGAGCTCACCGTCACCGTCCTCCCGCCGCTTCCCACCGACATCGCCGCCCAGCGATTCGTCACCTCACCCGGCGAGACGGTCCTCGGCTTCACCGACCCGGCCGACGTCCAGCGCACCCTCCCCCTCACCTACGGGGAGCAACAGCGAGACGTCCCCCCGGTCGTCTGGCGCACCGGCATCCGCTCCACCGAGCCGCACCTGCTGATCGCCGGCAATCCCGGCAGCGGCACGACGACACTCGTGCGCTCCATCGCGCTCCAGGCCCTTCAGTACGGCGATGTCGTCATCGTCGAGGGCGGCGGCACCGGCGAGTACGCGTGCCTGACCGGCCGGGCCGGCGTCCTCGCCGTCGAGTCCGGCCTCGCCGGGGCGCTCGCGAGCCTGGAGTGGGCCGCGAACGAGACGGAGCGGCGGCTGATCTCCGCCAACCGTGCGCGGCAGGCGGGGCACCCCGCCCCCGACGACACCAAGAACCCCCTGTGGATCCTGCTCGACCGGCCGAGCGCGCTCGGCCACTTCGCCGCCGCCGACGGCCGCAACGATCCCCAGGCACTCCTTCAGGTCCCGCTCCGGCACGGGCGCGCGGCGGGCGTCACGGTCGTCATCGCCGAGCAGTTCGAGGATCTCGAGGCGGTCAGTGAGGCCGTGCAGCAGCACACCCGCGCGCGCGTGGTCCTCGGTCCGGCGTCTGCGGTCCAGCTGGAAGCCGTGCTCGGCGCGCCGCCGCACACCACTCCTACGCGGGAGGTGCCGCCCGGCCGCGGGTACGCCCGGCTGGGCGCGGGTCCCGTCCTGCGCCTCCAGGTTCCGGCTACGCCGGACCCCTACGACGACGCCACCAGCGAGACCCAACGCCGCGCCGTCCTCGACCTGCTGCCGGAACGCACGACTCCGCCAGCGGCGGACCCGATCCCCGCGGAGGCGGCGGTGGCGGAGGGCTGAGCGGGTTTCCCTTCGGCCTGAACGGCCTCGTCCTCAAACGCCGGAGGGGCTGGGAGTCTTCAGGGGCGCGGGGAACTGCGCGACCAGCCCCCACCCACCCGCAGCCGAGGAACACACCCGGGGTCTGGGGCGGAGCCCCAGGTGGGGATGGGACGGGTAGGGGCGGCGGGGGCGAGGAACCGGTGGCTAGGCCACGAACGTGCGGGGGGCTTCGTTGCCCCCGGTCGCGCCCGTTCTCACCAGATGCGCCGCCGCGGCCAACCGCACCGCCGCCTCCTCGGCCACCGCACCCCCCACGGTGAACGGCAGCCGCACATACCCTTCGAAGGCGCCGTCGACCCCGAACCGCGGCCCGGAGGGCACCCGTACCCCCACCCGTTCACCCGCCTCGGCGATCCGCGAGCCGGACAGCCCGCCGGTGCGCACCCACAGCGTCAGCCCGCCCCGCGGAACAGTGAACTCCCAGTCGGGCAGCGCACGGCGCACGGCGACGACGAGCGCGTCCCGGTTCTCCCGGGCCTGTGCGCGCCGGATCTCCACGGCCCGCTCCCATCCCCCGGTGCTGAAAAGCCAGTTCACGGCCAGCTGCTCCAGCACGGGCGTTCCGAGGTCGGCGTACGCCCGCGCGGCGACGAGACTGCGGATGACATCGGGGGCCGCACGGACCCACCCGATCCGCATCCCCGCCCAGAACGCCTTGCTGGCCGACCCCACGGTGATGACCGTGGACCCGGAGGGGTCGAAGCCGCACACGGGACGGGGCATCGACAGCCCCTCCTCCAAGTACAGCTCGCTCATCGTCTCGTCGACCACCAGTACGGTCCCCGCCGACCGCGCGGCGTCCACCAGGCGGCGCCGCTGGTCCTCGTCCGCGAGGGCTCCCGTCGGGTTGTGGAAGTCGGCGACGACGTACGCGAGCCGGGGCGCGGCGTCGCGCAGGACCTGGCGCCAACGCTCCACATCCCATCCGGCGAGCCCCTCGGCCATGGCGACGGGGACGAGCCGGGCGCCCGCCTCCCGCATCAGCTGGAGGATGTTGGCGTAGGAGGGTGACTCGACGGCGATGCGTTCGCCGCGCCCGGCGAAGAGATGACAGATGGCGTCGATCGCGCCCATCGCGCCGGTCGTCACCATGATCTGCTCGGGCATGGTCGGAATGCCGCGCGCGGTGTACCCCTCAGCGATCATCGCGCGCAGCGCGGGCAGCCCCGCCGGATAGTCGCCGTGCGTGTGCGCGTACGGTGGCAGCTCCTCCAGGGCGCCCTGCACGGCACGGGTGAGCCAGGGCTCCGGCGCGGGGAGTGACGCGCAGCCGAGGTCGATCATGGAGCCGAGGGCCTCGGGCGGCAGCGGTTCGAGGCCGCGCGCGGGCAGCGGGTTCCCGGCGGGGACGGCGGTCCAACTGCCGGCTCCCCTGCGGGACTCCAGGAACCCTTCGCCGCGCAGCGCCTCGTAGGCCGCGGCGACCGTCGTACGGCTGACGGAGAGGGACAGCGCGAGCTCCCGCTCGGCGGGCAGCCGCGCGGCGACCGGAACCCGGCCTTCGAGGACGAGCAGCCGGATGCCGTCGGCGAGCGCGCGATAGGCGGGCGGTCGACGGGTGCCGGGCCCCGCGGGGCGCTCCTGCTGGGAGTTGAGCAGCCGGGCGAGCTGCGCGGCCCCCATCGCCGAAGTCCACTGCGTCATGATTCCCAGTCCACCTTCCTCGGATTGGCCTTGGATGGCGCCTTCCTTCAGGCCACAGAATGTCACGAGCCGGTCCACCATCACCACCGCGGGTCATCACGGACCCTCACGGGTCATCACCACAGGGGGTACCTCTTGTCCGCACACGCCGACTCCCCACGCCGGGAACGCCGGGGATCCGGGCGACGGCTTCCTCGTCGCCTCGTCCAGCTGTACGTGGGCCTCGCGCTGTACGGCGCGAGTTCGGCCCTGCTGGTGGAGTCGGGCCTCGGTCTGGAGCCCTGGAACGTGCTGCACCAGGGGCTCGCCGAACTGACCGGTCTGACGATCGGCGTGGTGTCGATCTTCGTGGGCGCGGCGGTGCTGCTCCTGTGGATCCCGCTGCGCCAGCGCCCCGGCCTCGGCACGGTCTCCAACGTGTTCGTGGTCGGCATCGCCATGGACGGCACCCTCGCCCTGGTGCCGGACGCCCACTCCCTGGCCGTACGGATTCCGCTGCTCGTGGCGGGCATCGTGCTGAACGGCGTGGCGACGGGCCTCTACATCTCGGCCAGCTTCGGTCCGGGTCCGCGTGACGGTCTGATGACGGGCCTGCACCGGCGTACGGGGCGCTCGGTCCGGCTGGTGCGCACGGTCCTGGAGGTGGCGGTCGTCGCGACCGGGTTCGCGCTCGGCGGCACGGTCGGCATCGGCACGGTGCTGTACGCCGTCGCGATCGGGCCGCTCGCGCAGCTCTTCCTGCGCGTGTTCGCCGCCCGCCCGGCACCGGGCGGCAGCACCGTCGTTGCCGCCGGTCAACCGGAGCGAGCGATACTTCCAGGGTGAGCCCGCGCATACGCCACCCGTACCTCGACCACCCCGGCCCGATCCCCTTCGCCCACCGGGGCGGCGCGGCGGACGGCCTGGAGAACACCGCCGCCCAGTTCCACCGCGCGGTGGAAGCGGGCTACCGCTACATCGAGACGGATGTGCACGCGACGTCGGACGGCAAGCTCGTGGCCTTCCACGACGCGACCCTGGACCGGGTGACGGACGGCGCGGGCCGGATCGCGGACCTCCCCTGGGAGGACGTGCGCCAGGCGCGCGTGGCGGGCAAGGAACCGGTCCCCCTCTTCGAGGAGCTCCTCGAAACCTTCCCCGACGTCCGCTGGAACGTCGACGTCAAGGCCGAGCCCGCCCTCCACCCCCTGCTGAACCTCATCGGCCGCCTCGACGCCTGGGACCGCGTCTGCGTCGGCTCGTTCTCCGAGGCACGGGTCTTCCGCGCCCAGCGTCTGGCCGGACCTCGGCTGGCGACCTCGTACGGCACCAAGGGTGTCCTGGGGCTGCGGCTGCGCTCGTACGGCATCCCGGCCGCGCTGCGCGACTCGGCGATCGCCGCCCAGGTGCCCGAGTCCCAGTCGGGCGTGCCGGTGGTCGACCGGCGCTTCGTGCGCGCCGCCCACGCGCGCGGCCTGCAGGTCCACGTGTGGACGGTCAACGAACCCGATCGGATGCACCGGCTCCTGGACCTGGGCGTCGATGGCATCATGACCGATCACATCGACACGCTGCGCAGGGTCCTGGAGGACCGGGGCACCTGGGTCTGAGCCCTCTCGCGCGGTCCGTTCAGCGGAAAGCGAGGGGCACGGGTGGGCACCGAGACCGTGCGGGCACAGGCGACCGACGAGGTCACCGAACGGCGGCGCGAGCAGCGCGGCTGGTACTTCTACGACTGGGCGTGCTCCGTCTACTCGACGAGCGTGCTCACCGTGTTCCTGGGCCCCTATCTCACGTCCGTCGCCAAGCACGCGGCGGACGCGGACGGCTTCGTCCATCCGCTGGGGATCCCGGTCCGCGCCGGCTCCTTCTTCGCCTACACGGTATCGGCGTCCGTCATTCTGTCGATCTTCGTGATGCCGATGGCGGGCGCGGCCGCCGACCGCACCGGCCGCAAGAAGCCCCTGCTCGCGCTCAGCGCCTATCTCGGCGCCACGGCCACCACGGGCATGTTCTTCCTGGACGGCGACCGCTATCTGCTCGGCGGTCTGCTGCTGATCGTCGCCAATGCCTCGGTGGCCGTGTCGATGGTGCTGTACAACTCCTACCTGCCGCAGATCGCCCCGCCCGAGGAGCGTGACGCGGTCTCGTCCCGCGGCTGGGCCTTCGGCTACGCGGCGGGCTCGCTGATGCTGGTCGTGAACCTGGTCCTGTACTCGGCCCACGACTCCTTCGGTGTCTCCGAGTCGACGGCCGTCCGCATCTGTCTGGCCTCGGCGGGCATCTGGTGGGGCGCCTTCACCCTCGTACCGCTGAAGCGGCTGCGGGACCGGCCCACGGCGGCCGCGGGGCAGGCGCCGGGGCACGGTTGGCGGCAGCTGGCGGCGACCGTGCGCGACATGCGGGGCAAACCGCTCACCCTTGCCTTCCTGTTCGCCTACCTCGTCTACAACGACGGAATCCAGACGGTCATCTCGCAGGCGTCGGTGTACGGATCGGAGGAGCTGGGGCTGAGCCAGTCGACCCTGATCGTCGCCGTGCTGCTGGTGCAGGTGCTCGCGGTCGGAGGCGCGCTGGGGATGGGACGGCTCGCACGGACGTACGGCGCGAAGCGCACGATCCTCGGCTCGCTCGTCGCCTGGACCGTGACGCTCGGCGCCGGGTACTTCCTGCCGGCGGGCGCGCCCGTCTGGTTCTTCGTCCTCGCCGCCGGGATCGGCCTGGTCCTGGGCGGCAGCCAGGCGCTCTCGCGCTCGCTGTTCTCCCATCTGGTGCCGAGCGGGAAGGAGGCCGAGTACTTCTCCGCGTACGAGATGAGCGACCGGGGCATGAGCTGGCTCGGCCCGCTTCTGTTCGGTTTGACCTACCAGCTGACGGGAAGTTATCGGGACGCGATCATCTCGCTCGTGGCCTTCTTCGTCATCGGATTCGTGCTGCTCGCGAGGGTTCCGGTGCAGCAGGCCGTGCACGACGCGGGTAATCCCGTACCGGACAGGATTTAGCACCTGAGGCCAAAGGCCGGTAGTGTACGCGTTTGGCCTGCCAGGCGTACCGTTACTGCGCGTCAAAGATACTGAAGCGTTGGGTGACATCTGCTGCCAGATGTGACAAACCGGGCGCCGGTGGGTACAACAAGGGGCGGCTACGACGGCGACGCATGACCCGGAACGGGAATCTTTACCGCCGACCGGACGTTGACCGGATGACGACGACAGCGACACCTGTCCTGTGGGCGACAAGCCCGGGAGGCACGATTCATGAGTGAGCGAGCTCTTCGCGGCACGCGCCTCGTGGTGACCAGCTACGAGACGGACCGCGGCATCGACCTGGCCCCGCGCCAGGCCGTGGAGTACGCATGCGAGAAGGGGCACCGGTTTGAGATGCCCTTCTCGGTCGAGGCGGAGATTCCGCCGGAGTGGGAGTGCAAGGTCTGCGGGGCCCAGGCACTCCTGGTGGACGGCGACGGCCCTGAGGAAAAGAAGGCCAAGCCCGCGCGTACGCATTGGGACATGCTGATGGAGCGGCGCACCCGAGAGGAGCTCGAAGAGGTCCTCGAGGAGCGCCTGGCCGTTCTGCGCTCCGGCGCGATGAACATCGCGGTGCATCCGCGGGACAGCCGCAAGTCCGCGTAACCCCTCCGGGGGTTGGGCGGCATACCACGCACGCAGCCGCGAGCGCCGTACGCAAGTCGTACGGGGCCCGCGGCTCTGTGCGTTGTGCGCGTGGCGGTAGATGCGGCGGTGCGGTAGACACGGACCGGCGCCGGCCACGGCGCCCTTCAGGGGCGCGGGGAACTGCGCGATCAGCCCCCGCGCACCCGCACCCGACCGAGTAGTACTCGGCCGCGGCCGAGGCCGGCGTCAGCGATTCAGCGGCGGACGCGGGCCCGGGTCCGTCGTCGGGTTCTCTTCCCTGATGACCTCGCCCTGGACGACCTTGCCGTCGGGGCGATGGATGCGGGCCTGCTGGAAGGCGTCACCGACACTGCCCGGCGCGGCCTCGCGGATCTTGCGGTCGATGGCGCGCTCGGCGTAACGGCTCAGGGCCTTCTGGACGGGCGGGACCAGCAGGAGCAGGCCCAGCGCGTCGGAGATGAGCCCGGGGATCATCAGGAGCAGACCGCCGAGCATCATCAGCCCGTTGCCTTCGCCGCCCCCGCTCGTGGGAGGCACCCCGCTCTGCTGCTGTTGCAGCGTCTCAGTGAGGTTGCGGAAGGCACGGCGGCCGGCCCGCTTGATGACCACGGAACCGAGGACGAAACCGGCGACCAGCAGCAGGAAGACCGCGAAACCGCTCGCCGCGCCCGCGACCACGGTCAGGAGCCAGATCTCCAGCACCAGCCAGACGGCGATGCCGAGCGGCAGGTAGGTGCGCAGCCGGGATCGCCGCGGCCGCGCGGGGTATGCAGGGGTCGGTGCGCCAGTCGTCATGCACCCAGTGTGCCTGGGCACAGCTCAGTACGGGATAAGCGGATGATCAGCCGTACCTGTGGAGTGACGTGAGGGCGAAGTGGGAGTGGGGGCGGGCCCCGGCCGGGCCCGCCCCCACTCCACCAGCGCTCCTACGACGTGCGCTTCCGGCCGGTGATCCGGCCGACCCGCTCCCCCACGCCCCACGTGGTGACCCGCCACAGCGCCTCCACGAGGATGTCGCGGCTCATCTTGGAGTCGCCGAGCTCGCGCTCGACGAAGGTGATGGGCACCTCGACGACGTGGAAACCGGACTTGACTGCACGCCGGGCCAGGTCCACCTGAAAGCAGTACCCCTGGGACGCGACTTCAGCGAGTCCGAGACCTTCGAGGGTCTCGCGGCGGAAGGCACGGAAGCCTCCGGTGACGTCCCGGATCGGCACGTCGAGCATGAGCCGGGAGTACATGCTGCCGCCACGCGAGATGAACTCGCGGGACTTGGGCCAGTTCACGACCCGCCCGCCCGGCACCCAGCGCGACCCCAGCACGAGGTCGGCGCCCTTGAGCGCGGTCAGCAGCCGGGGCAGTTCCTCGGGCTGGTGCGAGCCGTCCGCGTCCATCTCCACGAGGACGCCGTAGCCGTGCTCCAGGCCCCAGGCGAAGCCCGCGAGATACGCGGCGCCCAGGCCTTCCTTGCCCTTTCGGTGCAGCACCTGGACATGGTCGTCCTCGGCGGCCAGCTCGTCGGCGAGCTTGCCCGTGCCGTCCGGGCTGTTGTCGTCCGCCACGAGAACGTGTGCATCGGGCACCGAGGCTCGTACCCGGCCGACGATCTTCTTGATGTTCTCCGCCTCGTTGTAGGTCGGGATGATCACCAAGGCCGTGCCGAGCGGGCCGAACTGCCTCCCCTTGGCTCCTGCCGCGAGGGTCCCGTCGCCGTCGTTCACTACTGCCCCTTCATGTCCGTACGCAGGGGTCCACCATAGTGGCCGCAGCCTGCACTGACGCGTCGGCGCGTTAGTACGGGGGTGTCGATTCGGCAAGAGCCGGGTAAGAGAGAGCCCGCCGCGCCGGAGCACCGTACTGCGGATCGGGGCCCGGCGCCCTTCGGGCCGACCTGGGACCCGCTGGCTGCGGGTCGACCGAAAGCCGTTGTCTACTGGACGTCCGGGCCCCACCCGGGTCACACCCTTCCGACAGGCATGAACGTTCCCTCGCCGTCGCACTGGCGCTGAGCCTGGCTCCCAGTGGTGGTGCGCCGGTGCGGCACACCACCCCTGACCCAGCGGCGCTCCGGCGACTGCGTGGAAGTTCTCCGGTCGGACGTCCGGTGGTGGACCCGGCCGAACCTACCGGCCCCCCGAGGCCAGCTGTCAACACTCGTCTGACCTGCTGGTTTTCCCTCAATTGCCTGGTCAGCGCGGAGGATGCGCAGGTCGCACGACGGGGCGGCGACGGATGAGCACCGCAGCGCCACCCCCGGAGATCACTCGCCCGGCCGTACGAAGACGGTCCGCCCCCCGACGACCGTCCGCAGGCACACCGGCAGGTCGCCGCCGGGGCTCAGATCGGGCAGTCCAGGAGTACCCGAACGAGGGTCGGTCGACCAGCGTGCGACCCGGTCGTCGGGGGCCTGCACGACCAGTTCCTCGGTGCGCCACACGGCGTAGTCGGCGGGCGCGCCGGGCACCAGGACTCCCGCGTCGTCCCGTCCGATCGCCCGCCACCCGCCGCGCGTATGCGCCGTGAACGCGGCGCGCACGGAGACCCGGTGCTCCGGCGTGCGGTGGAACGCGGCGGCGCGCACGGTGCCCCACGGATCGAGGGGGGTGACGGGGCTGTCGGAACCGAAGGCCAGTGGCACACCGGTGCGCAGCAGGGCCGCGAACGGGTTGAGGGCGCGAGCCCGCTCGGCGCCCAGGCGCTGGGCGTACATGCCGTCCTCGCCGCCCCACAGCGCGTCGAAGGCGGGCTGCACGGATGCGGTGAGGCCGAGCTCGGCGAAGCCGGCGATGGTCTCCGGGGTGAGCATCTCGGCGTGCTCGACGCGGTGCCGGGCGGCGCGCACACGGGCCAGGCCGACCTTCTCGGCGGCTGCGCGGACTCCCTCGACCACGGCGGCCACGGCGGCGTCCCCGATGGCGTGGAAGCCCGCCTGAAGGCCCGCCTCGGTGCAGGCGACCACATGCGCGCCGACGGCGGCGGCGTCGAGGTAGGCGGTGCCGGTGTGGCCGGCGTCGGCGTAGGGCTGATGCAGGCAGGCGGTGTACGAACCCAGGGACCCGTCGACGAAGAGGTCGCCCGCGGCGCCGAGCGCGCCCAGCGCCCGGGCCTTGTCGACATCCTGTTCGGCCCAGTAGCCGACGACCCGGGGGCCGGCTTCCTCGGCGGCCAGCCGCAGCAGTCCGGTGAAGTCGTCCTCGGAGGAGATCTCCGGGCCCGCGCACTCGTGCACCGATCCGATGCCGAGCGAGGCGGCGTGGGCGAGCGCGGCGCGCTGGGCCTCGGTGCGCTGGGCCGGGGTGACGGCGCCGAGCGCGGCGGCGCGCACGGCGTGGTGGGCGTCCCGGGTCAGGGGGCCGTCGGCGGCGTACCCCGCTCGTGCGGTGACTCCCGGGACCAGGTCCAGGAGCGCGGTGGTGGCCACGGCGGAGTGCACGTCGATGCGGGAGAGGTAGAGCGGGCGACCGCCGGCCGCCTCGTCGAGCTCGGCGCGCGTCGGAGGGCGGCCGCCGGGCCAGCGGGCCGCGTCCCAGCCGTGGCCGAGCAGCACCCGGTCGGCGGGGCGGGCGGCGGCGAACTCGCGTACGAGGGTGAGGGCGGCGTCCAGGGAGGGCGCGTCGGACAGGTCGAGGCCGGTGAGCGCGAGCCCGGTGGAGGTGGTGTGGACGTGGGCGTCGGTGAACGCCGGGGTGACCAGTGCGCCTTCCAGGTCCACGACCTCGGCGACCCCGTCGGCGAAGGCGTCGGCCGCGCCCTCCGAGCCGACCCAGGCGATCTGTCCGCGTTCGACGACCATCGCGGTGGCGAAGGGGTCGGCGGGACTGTGGACTTCTCCACCGCGCAACAGCACGGTGTCCGACGTGGCGGTGCTCTCACTCATGGGGAACAGTCTCGCGCCTGCCGGTGTCCGGTCGGTCCCCGGGTGGGTCAGATGCGGGGCGGGCGCGCCTCGTACGGCGTCGACAGCACCACGGTCGTGCGGGTCGACACGCCTGCCAGGGTGCGCAGGCGGGCGAGGAGCTCCTCCAGTTCGTGCGGGGTCGAGACCCGCACCTTCAGGATGTAGTTCTCGTCGCCCGCGACGCTGTGGCAGGCCTCGATCTCGGGCACGCCGGCGAGGCGTTCCGCGATGTCGTCGGGGGCGCTCGGGTCGAACGGTTTCACCGAGATGAAGGCGGTCATGGGCAGCCCGACGGCCTCGGGGTCCACGACCGCGGCATAGCCGCGGATGACACCGCGTTGTTCGAGCCGGCGCACCCGCTGGTGCACGGCGGACGTGGACAGGCCCGTGGCCTTGCCCAGGTCGGTGTAACTCATCCGCCCGTCTGCGACGAGCAGCTGCACGATCTGTCGGTCCAGCTCCTCCATGACGCAAGAACCTACAGGGCCCTTGATCTCGTCGGATACCTCAGCGGCGCAGGTCATACCTGCTTTGTGATGTGGCAGAGTGCTGTCTGTGAACCGCCTGGTGGACAAATCCACCGCGCCGGGCACCTGCGGGCGGCATGTGACGAACGACACAGTGCCGCAACCGGGTCCGTGATGTTCTCGTGATTACCGCAGAGACGGGACGGGAAATGCTTGCTGTGGTCGAGGCCGCAGCGCCTTGTCGGCCCACCCGAGGGGGAGAATTCCATGCAGAGTCTTAAGCGCCCTGGTCGTCCCGCATCCAGGCGGCCCAAGCTGGTCGTCGAACCCGAGCCGGAGGGCGTCGAACCGGACGCCGTCGACGGTGAGGAGTTCGACGCCTACGACACCTTCGAGATGTACCGGGTGATCTGCCCGGACTGCGCCCAGCCCATCGCGCTCCTCGCGGACGAGGAGAGCCTGCCCGAGCACGCGCTGTGCGCCTCGCCCTGGAACCCGTTCGGGCTGACGGTCTGCTCCGGCACGGGCCGTGCGGCGGGCGACGCCCGCCCCGCCGACGAGTCGGTGGAGCCTCAGGAGCAGGACACCGCCCTCCTGTTGACGCTCCCTCAGGGACTCGACTGGCGGACGCAGCCGTTCTCGCACGTCGGCGGCCCGGCCTCGCGCCCGATGCGGGTTCCCGAGATGCGCCGTCAGGCCGCCTGACCGGCCCTCGCGTTCAGCGACCGGCGGCCGGTCCCTCCCAGTAACTGCCCTGCACCATGGCTCGCAGGCTGCCGTGGTGCAGGATCAGTGTGTCCGGGTCCGGCGGTACGGCGACCTCGCCGAAGTGCACCTGGCGGTAGGCGATGCGCAGCATGACGATCGCGTGCCGCAGTGCCGCGTACAGCGTGTGGAAGTCCATGTCCCGGGGTGTGTGGCCGGTGAGTTCGGCATAGCGCCGCTCGACGCGGTCACGGCGCAGGAAGTCGGGCAGTCCGCGCTGGCCGAAGCTCGCCGTCAGGTCCTGGAAGAAGCGGTGGAGGTAGACCGTCCAGCCGAGGTCGACCTCGCGCGGGGCGAGGGCCGCCATCTCCCAGTCGAGGACGGCCGCGGGGGCGAACCCGTCGTAGACGACGTTCCCGATGCGCGCGTCGCCCCAGTTGAGCACCGCCTCGCCCTCGTCGCGCGGCCACAGCTCGTCGAGCCGGTCGAACGCGCTCTCTATCAGGGGCGAACGTGACAGCCCGTCAACCACCCACTCGTAGTAGGCGCGTTGGGCCTCCACATGCCGACGGAGGGGGCTGCCTTCGCCGGGAAAGGCCAGGAAATCGGCTTCCGGCAGCGGGACTTGGTCGTGCAGCCGGGCGAGGAGCCCCACCGAGGCCGCCTCCAGCCGCTCGCGTTCCTGGTCGCTCGCCGCGTGCAGCCAGTTCCCCTCGTACGTGTAGGGCATGACATCCGGCGGCACGCGTCCCTCGACCCGTTCCATGACGAAGAACGGCGCGCCGAGCGGGGCGGGGTCCTCCTCCAGCCACAGCACCCGCGGCACGGGGAGATCGGTGCGCTCGGCGACCAGTCTCATCGTGCGGTACTGGCGGGGCAGGTCGTAGACGGGGAAGACGGTGTACGCCGCCGGGTCCGCCGCCAGCCTCAACGCGCAGGCGGTCAGCGGTGGTTCGGGGTGCTCGATGTCGAAGAGCAGGGTCTCGCTGGACATGCCGTTGGACTCCGGGACGGTGACGTTGGCCGCCTCGGCACCCGGGAGGCGGGCGGTGAGCCAGGCGGTCAGCCGGCGGCCCAGTTCCTCCGGGTCGCGGGTGGTCGTGCGCGGGCGTGGTGCCGTGGCCATCTCGTTCCCCCTCAGGGCGCAACCGAGTCGAAGCCGGTGAACCCGCTCGGGTCGTGGCGGCCGAACGAGCCGTGTTCGAAGATCCCGTGGCCGACCTGCCCGTCCAGCGTGCAGCGGGCCGCGTGGTCGATCACCCCGTATGCGGCGCGGGGGTGCGCGGCCGGGTCGGAGAGGTCGTAGGCGCGGCGGTCGGTCCAGTCGCGCCCGACCCAGGTGCCGTGCTGCCAGTCGTCGGCGGGCGGATAGCCGGCGCCGACGGCGAGCGGGGAGGAAGTGAGCACCTCCACGTCCAGCTCCATGGGCTTGCGGTCCCCCGGGCGGGTGAGGTGGATGACGGCGGACGTGGGGTGGCGGCTGCCGGGGCGATAGGTGATGTCGGCCTGGGGCCAGCCGAGTTGCAGGTCGCGCTCCGCGTTGCGTACGAGTGTCGCGTCGTTCAGCGTCCGGTAGCCGTCGGCGTCCTCCTGGACGACGACCATCAGGAACCGGTCCTCGAACCGGACCGGGCACCACAGCCAGTGGAAGCCCTCCGTCGGGTTCTCCTGCGCGAGCCGGCCGCCCTCCTCCCCCGGAATCGGGCGCACGCCCCAGCTGCGGTCGCGGGTGCCGGTCCAGCGGCCGCGCTCCAGGCGGATCTCCTCGCCGCCGATCCGGATCCAGCCCTCGCAGTGCCCCGCCTGCACGAAGCGTTTGCCCTCCAGCGTGAGCCGGCCGCCGCGCCGCTGGAGGTGGTGCGGCTCCCACAGGGCCGGGAAGTCCGCCGTCCAGGTGATCTCGTACGACAGTCCCTCCGGGTCGGCGGGATCGGCCGCGCAGCTCAGCACGAAGGTCTTCAGGGGGCGCTCGACGCGGATGCGCAGCGGGCCGACGGCGAGGCGCATCCGGTCCTCCCCGAGCGCGTCCGAGGCGCGCACGGCGTGCAGGCGGTCGCCGAGTCGCAGGGTGGCGTAGGCGTCGACGACCCCGACGTTCGGATAGACGCCGAGCCCCAGGATCAGCAGCGCCCGGCCCTGGTGGTCGAAAACGTGGAAGATGCAGCGGTCGTACGCGTTCCGGTCCCCGGTCGCGAGGTGCTTCATGGACAGGGGCACCTGGTGCACGGGGTACTCGTCGAGGGCAACGGGGCGGTCGTCGGACACGGCAAGCCTCCCTGGGGGCACGGCGGTTGACGTCCCCGGAGGGGTGCGGCCCCCGGCGGCGCCAGTTGACGGTACGTCAGATGACGGCCCGGGGCCAGACACCCGCACGTCGGGGCGCCCCCCGTACGGGCCCACCGCGAACCCACGCTCGATTACGCGGGCGGGTGACCTGCGCACTCGCCCGCGCGTTGCCCCGGTATGACCCCCACATACGCGGCGACCGAGCGGCCTCGCCGGATCTTCGTCCCGGCTCCGGCAGAATCGGTTCGGCCGGCAGCCGCCGCGCCGGCGCCCCAGGATCCCCCCATCTACCGCGCGCTGATCCGCGCCTGGGCCGACCGCGGCCGCACGCTGCCGGGGCGCCACGACCCGGAGTGGGTCCGGCTGGTGGCGCCGCCGGTCCTGTACGGCTACGGGCAGTTCAGTGTGACTCCGGCCCCGCGAGGTGACGGGCGATGACCATCCGCTGGATCTGATTGGTGCCCTCGACGATCTGGAGGACCTTGGCCTCGCGCAGATAGCGCTCGACCGGGAAGTCCGCGGTGTAGCCGTACCCGCCGAGCACCTGGACGGCGTCCGTGGTGACCTTCATCGCCGTGTCCGTGCACAGCAGCTTCGCCATGGCGGCCTGCTTGGCGAAGGGCCGCCCCGCGTCGCGCAGCCGTGCCGCGGCCAGGTAGAGCGCCCGGCCCGCCTCGATCTGCGTCGCCATGTCCGCGAGCATGAAGCGCAGGCCCTGGAAGTCGGAGATCGGCCGGCCGAACTGCTCGCGCCCGGTCGCGTACGCGACGGCCTCGTCGAGGGCCGCCTGGGCGACGCCGATGGCGCAGGCCGCGATGCCGAGCCGGCCGGAGTCGAGCGCGGCGAGGGCGATCGCGAAGCCCTGCCCCTCGTCGCCGATGCGTCGGCCGTCGGACACCCGTACGCCGTCGAAGTGGATCTGCGCGGTGGGCGAGCCCTTCATGCCCATCTTCTTCTCGGGCGGGGCGGCACTCAGTCCCTCGGCATGGCCGGGCACCAGGAACGCGGTGATGCCGCGCGGGCCCGCGCCGCCGCTGCGGGCGAGCACGGTGTAGAAGTCGGCGACGCCGCCGTGCGTGATCCAGGCCTTGGTGCCCGTGATCGCCCACTCTCCCCCGCTCTCGGCTTCTCCCCCACCCTCCCGGACGGCCTTCGTCCGCAGGGAGGCGGCGTCCGAGCCGGAGGACGGCTCCGAGAGGCAGTAGGCCCCCAGGAGGCCGCCGCCGAGCATCGCGGGCAGGTACTCGGCCCGCTGTTCCTTGGTGCCGTAGTTCGCCAGGGCGTGGCAGGAGAGGGTGTGCACGCTGACGCCGAGGCCGACGGTGAGACGGGCCATGGCGAGCTCTTCGAGGACCTGGAGGTAGACCTCGTACGGCTGGTCGCCGCCGCCGTACTCGGAGTCGTACGGCAGTCCGAGCAGGCCGGAATCGGAGAGCAGGCCGAAGACCTCGCGCGGGAAGCGTCCGGCGTCCTCCTCCTCGGCCGCCTTCGGGGCTATCTCGCGCTGCGCGATGTCACGGACGAGCGAGATCAGATCCCGGGCCTCGTCCGTGGGCAGTTGACGATCCACCGGCTGCGGGGCGCGGTCGGGCATGGCGACGCTCTCCTCCCTGTCGGGCGCATCGGCGCACGCACGCCAGGGGTGGGGCGGCGTCGCCGGGTCTCACGGCCCAGCCGATGCTGCCGTTCCTGGGTGGAGAACGGCCTGATCAGCGGCTGTGGCGCTGTGAGTATGCCCGTTCGGGGGCACCGAGTCACCAGTTAACGACCGCTTACCAAAAGAAAGGGGAACCGATCCGACCGCTCCGCACAATTGGTCCGAACCATTGACGCACTGGTCTAGTCCTCCTAGTGTTCCGTCAACGCCTCACCGCGTTCATGCCAAACAGCACGCGCAGGTCCCAGCATGCCTCCCCCACACTCCCCTCCCCCACGAGGAGAACCGATGCTCCGACCGCACCGCCCCCGCTCCCGCTTCCGAGCGCTCCTGTCCGCCGCCTGTTGCGCCGCTCTCGGCGCCACGCTGCTCGCCGGCGCGGGCACGGCCACCGCGACCACCGCGACCCCCTCGGCCCAGCAGGCCGCCGGTTCCAAGGTCGTCGGCTACTTCACGGAATGGGGCGTCTACGACCGGAACTACCACGTCAAGAACGTCGAGACGTCCGGCTCGGCCGCCAAACTCACCCACATCAACTACGCCTTCGGCAATGTCACCGGCGGCAAGTGCGCCATGGGCGACGCCTACGCGGCGACCGACAAGGCGTACACCGCCGACCAGTCGGTGGACGGGGTCGCCGACACCTGGGACCAGCCCCTGCGCGGCAACTTCAACCAGTTGCGCAAGCTGAAGAAGAAGCACCCGAACCTCAAGGTCCTCTGGTCCTTCGGCGGTTGGACCTGGTCGAGCGGTTTCGGTGAGGCCGCCAGGAACCCGGCCGCGTTCGCGCAGTCCTGCTACGACCTGGTCGAGAACTCCAAGTGGGCGGACGTCTTCGACGGCATCGACATCGACTGGGAGTACCCGAACGCCTGCGGCAACACCTGCGACACCAGCGGCAGGGCGGCCTTCAAGAACGTGATGGCGGCGCTGCGGGCGAAGTTCGGCTCCGGCAACCTGGTCACCGCGGCGATCACGGCGGACGCCACCGCGGGCGGCAAGATCGACGCGGCGGACTACGCGGGCGCGGCGCAGTACGTCGACTGGTACAACCCGATGACGTACGACTTCTTCGGCGCCTGGGACGCGGCCGGCCCCACGGCTCCGCACTCCCCGCTGAACTCGTACACCGGTATCCCCAAGGCGGATTACCACACCTCCGCCACGATCGCGAAGCTCAAGGGCCTGGGCGTCCCGGCCTCGAAGCTGCTGCTGGGCATCGGGTTCTACGGGCGCGGCTGGACCGGCGTCACCCAGGCGGCCCCCGGCGGCACGGCCACCGGACCGGCGGCGGGAACGTACGAGCAGGGCATCGACGACTACAAGGTGCTGAAGACGAAGTGCCCGGCGACGGGCACGGTCGGCGGCACCGCGTACGCCAAGTGCGGTACGAACTGGTGGAGTTACGACACCCCCTCGACCATCGCGGGGAAGATGACCTACAAGAACCAGCAGGGCCTGGGCGGCACCTTCTTCTGGGAGCTCAGCGGTGACACCTCGAACGGGGAACTGATCAAGGCGATCAACTAGCGGTGCCGTACACGAGTCGGGCCGGGGGTTCGATTGCCCCCGGCCCTCACTCAGGTCTCCCGGCGGGCCGGCCGCGGGGCCGGGTAGGCGGGGTCGACCTCCTCGACCGCGCGCATCGCGCCGCCCAGCATCTTCACCAGCAGCTCGCGGACCGTGTCACGCGGCAGGGCCGGGTTGCCGATCCAGTCGAGGGTCGCGCCCTCGACGCTGTAGAGCCAGCCGAGCAGCGCCATACGGGGCAGCGGCGCTATCTTGCGTCTGCCGTAAGCCCCTTCGGCGATGGTCTCGACGATGACCTCGCGCACGCCCTCGCGGATGGTCTGCACATCGGTGTCGAAGCCGACTCCGCCGGTGATGATCGTGCGGTACGCGGCCTGGTTGTGCTCGGCGTAGCGCAGATAGCCGTCGATGGTGCGGTGCACCCGCTCGACCGGGGGCAGTTCGAGTCCGCTCGCCGCCCGGGAGACCAGGTCCGCGACCGAGTCCTCGACGATCGCCAGGTAATAGCCACGCTTGGACTTGAAGTAGTAGTAGATCAGCCCTTTGGCGACATGCGCCTGGCGTGCGATGTCATCCATCGACAGCGCGTCGTAGGACGTGTCGGCGAACAACTTCCGCCCGATGGCGATGAGTTCGGCGCGGCGCGCCAGTGAGCGATCGGTGCCGCGCGCCCGGGGGCGGTCGACGGCGCGCTGTTGACTATGATTCAATTCCAGCCCTAGTCTCCGACTGCCAGCGGGACGTTGGCAGTATGGCAGACCGGTACCACCCACTCGTTCGACTCTGATCGACCGGGCGCGGTCTTGGGGGAAACTGTCGTGCGGGCTCAGCGCGCCCTGGCGTCCGCCGGTTCAGTTCACAGCAGGGCCGCCGGTCCGGTTCACAGCAGGCCGAGCTGGGTGACGAGCATCGCGAGGACCACGACGAAGGTCCAGCCCGCGACGTGTTCGAGGATCTTGGGGCCGTCGTCCTTGGGGCCGCCGGTGCGGGCGCGGAGTCGGGTGGCGGTGGCGGAGCTCGCGGTCATGTCTTCTCGCTGACGTAGTGGTGCGGTGGCATCCCCCGCCTCACGCCGGCTCCCCACCGACCCGACCACCTTGCCACCGGAACGGGTTTCAGCGGTAGAGACCTGGGTCACCCCGGGCACCTCGAACGCCTCGACGGGACACGCCGGACACTTCGACCACCTTCGAATACCTCGCTTCTCGGCAACGATGCGCCAGGGGTGTGGGTCTCCTCACAGGACAGTGGTCAGCCAACCGAAAGGTCCTCGATGAGCCCGTTCCGGACGCCTCGCCGCAGCGCCCGCCTCGCTCTGGCGGCGGCGATCACGGTGGCAGCCGCCCTGACGGGACCGGTCTCGCAAGCCGCCGGCTCCCCGTCCGCCCCCACGTCCCCGTCCGCCGCGCCCTCCCCGGGTGCGCCGGGCCTCGGCGACCCGATCTTCCCGCTCGACGGCAACGGCGGCTACAAGGTGAACCGCTACCTCCTCGACTTCGACTGGCAGGCACCCAGGACGCCCTTCGAGGCCGCCACGACGGTCAAGGCGACCGCCACCCAGGCCCTGTCCCGCTTCGACCTGGACTTCGCGGGCAACACCCTGCACACGGTGACCGTGGACGGGACGACCGCGCAGGCCGTGCGCGACGGCGACGAACTGGTGATCACCCCGGCCGAGCCGCTCGCCAAGGGCAAGCCCTTCACGGTCAAGGTCACCTACACCGCCGACCCGACCCTGATACGGCACCGCGACGACGCCATCGAGGACTACGGCTGGATCCCCACGCCGGACGGCACGGTGCTGTACCCGCAGCCCGACGGCGCCAAGATGATCTTCCCGTCGAACGACCACCCGAGCCAGCGCGCCCCGATCACCTTCCGCGTCACCACCCCGCCGGGCCTCACGGCCGTCGCGGGCGGCAAGCTCACCGGCCGCGCCGAGCAGGCCGACGGGCGCGTGAAGTGGACGTACGACTCCGAGCAGCCCGTGGCCACCCAGCTCGCCCAGCTGGCGATCGGCAGGTTCACCTTCGTCGACAGCACCGGGCCGCACGGGCTGCCGATCCGCGATGTGGTCCCGGACGACCTGGTCGCCTCGACCGAGCAGTACCGCAAGCTCACGGCCGACCACATCGCGTGGCTGGAGGAGCGGCTCGGCCCCTACCCCTTCAACCGCTACGGCCTCCTCGTCGGCGACACCGACCTGGGCGTGGCCCTGGAGACACAGACGCTCTCCCTGATCCCGAAGGCCGACCTGCTCGGCGACCGGGTCGGCGCCGAGCGCAACCTGGTGCACGAGCTCACCCACCAGTGGACCGGCGACAGCGTGGGCATCAAGAGCTGGTCCGACCTGTGGCTGAGCGAGGGCCACGCCCGCTTCTACGAGCGGCTGTACTCGCAGGCGCACGGCGGCGACAGCTTCGAGGCCGCGATGAAGACTGCGTACGCGAGCCACGACCAGTGGCGCCACGACTACGGCGCCCCCGCCGAACCGACCGAACCGAACCTCTTCAAGCGGATGCGGTACGACGGCTCGACGCTCGTCCTGTACGCGCTGCGCGAGAAGGTCGGCCAGGAGACGTTCGGGAAGATCGAGCGGGCCTGGGTCACCCAGTACCGCGGAAAGACCGCCGACACCCAGGACTACGTCGACCTCGCGTCCAAGGTCGCGGGCCAGGACCTCGACGGTTTCCTGCACCCGTGGCTCTACGGTGCCAAGACCCCGCCGATGCCCCATCACCCGGACTGGGTGGTCAACCCGGTCCAGGGCTGAGGGTCCACGGCCGCGGGCCCACGGCTGAGTGAGGGGGCGGCACCACGGGGGTCGCCCCCTCGCTCAACGGACTCCGACCGCCTTGAGCGCCTCGCGCTGCCCCGCCGACGGATTCGCCGGGAAGTACAGGTAGCAGACCCCGCCCGTACCGGAGACGACGTTCCCGGAGGCGTTGTACCTCTTGGTACGGAGCCAGATGTTCTCCCACTCGGACCGCTTGTAGACCCGGCGCACGGCGTCGTCGCCCGGCGAGGCGGGGTCGTTGGCGATCACATCGCCGCCCGCGGTGAATCCGATGACGGTCATGAGGTGGCCCGAGGTCCCGTACCCCGCCCCCGTCAGCTCGGACTTCAGGAACGACTGGGACGTTATGGCCGGGATACCGGCGGCGATCAGCTTCTCCAGGTCGGTGAGCGAGCGGAGGCGGGTGACCACCCCCTGGAGGTCCTTGTACGTCGCCGCGTACGCCGCGTTGAAGGGCCAGTTGCCGCAGCCGCCGTACTGGTAGTCGTAGGTGAAGCGGGCCGCGTGGCAGACCTGCGGGTCGGCGAAAGTCGGGTCGACCCAGGCGAGTTGCTCGGCTGTGGGCCTGCGTCCCCAGTGCTCGATGATCATCTGCGAGGAGGTGGGGCTGCACCAGGCCTCGCCGCCGTTGTCGTACTCGGGGTACTGGCCCGCGTGGATCTCCTGGGAGTAGCGCGGAACCGTCAACTCCTTCACGAGCCCGGGGGTGGAGGCCGGGACGGTGAAGCGGTCGGGGATGTCGGAGCCCATCGCGCCGAGCCGCCACACGGTGGGCGTCAGCCCGGACTTCGGGGTGCGGTACAGGGTCAGACGGAGCCGGTACGAGACGAGGCGCAGGCCCGAGGCCGCGTCGTCGATCGCGAAGGTGTCCGTCCAGATACTGCTCTTGCCGTCCTTCTGATCGTCCACGGAGGTCCGCTTGATGTCCTGGTCGCCGGCCGCCCAGCGGCCCATCACGTACCAGGGAGTGGCGGTGCCGTCGGAGTACGTGCCCGTGAGCTCGACCTGGAGCCAGGTGGCCGCCGGGGTGTGCGCGTTCCAGGAGGCGATGGCCTCGGTGGCGGGGACGGTGAGCCGGTGGACCGGGGAGGTCCAGGTCGCGTACTCCCAGGTCACGGTCTTCCCGGTGTGCGGGTCGGTGTAGTCCGCGGTGCCGGCCGGGGTCTCGATCACCAGGCCGGGACGGGCGGCCGCGAGGGCCCGCGTGCCCTTCGCGGTGCCGGTCCGCCAGTCGGCGTACGAGGTCCAGGCCCGGTTGTCCACGAGGCCCGGACCCGCGTGCGTGTGCGCGGCCCCGGCCCGGGTGGCCGCGGCCGCGCTGCCCGCGGTGGCGGCCGCCGCCGCGGCGACCGCCACGGCCAGGAGGGCTCTGCGGGACGGCTCTGAAGCTCTGGTCATGGGTGGGGAACCCCCAGTTCGTCCGGAAGCGGCGGCTCCCCACTATGGACGGTGGAAGGCGGCTCCTGCCAGCACTTCGACCTGTGCCGCGCCCACCAATATTGGTCGGAACCACTGGCATGACCTGCGACGCCTCGGTTCCGGCGGGGGCGCGCCGGCCGCCGCTAGAGTGTTCCCCGTACAGGGGTGCGTGTGCCCGCCGGGCGGATGCGCCCGCGCCTCACCGCACCTCGGGAACCGTCATCCGCGACCTCGCCGCGCGCCTGCGCGCCCTGCCGCCCTCCTGCGGACCCGTCCGCCTGATCGGTGTCGACGGGCACGCCGGCTCCGGGAAGACCACCTTCGCCGGACGGCTGGCCGCGGCACTGGGCGACGCGCCCGTGCTGCATCTCGACGACATCGCGACGCACGAGGAGCTGTTCGGCTGGACCCGGCGGCTGCTGGGCCAGGTGGTCGAGCCGCTGAGCCGGGGCGAGACGGCGCGCTACCTCCCGTACGACTGGAGCGCCCGCGCCTTCGGTCCGGTCCGCGAACTGCCGCCCGCGCCCGTGATCCTGCTGGAGGGGGTCGGCGCCGGGCGCCGGGCGCTGCGCCCGTATCTCGCGCGGCTGCTGTGGATGGAACTGGCGCGCGACGAGGCCTGGACACGAGGGCGGCGACGGGACGGCGAGGCGCAGAGCGCGTTCTGGGCCGGGTGGGTCGCCGCCGAGCGTCAGCACTTCGTCGAGGATCCCTCAAAACCCTTTGCCGATCTTCTGGTGCGGCAGTGTTCTGAGGGATACGAGGTGTTTTCGGGACCCACTGAGACCGCTGGACCGGACCAGCCCCTCACTCACGGTGACGGATCATCCGCAATGTGCTGAACTTGTGAAGAGCCCTGCGAGGGAAGTTCCCTCAGTGCCTCAACTCGGCTTGACCGGGGGGCCGTACAGGACTTACGTTCTGAATGTGCGGTCTTTCGAAGCCGCCCGCAGTCGCGAAGCCCCCGGTTGTTCCCCCGTGATCGGGGGCTTCGTTCTGCCCACACCCTCTCTTTTCGGGCGCTCCGCGCCGCGATTCGCTCACCCTCGGTCACCGAGTCAAGTGCGCCCCATCTGCTCCCACCTCGTGGAACGAGGCGTGCGGCACCCTTCGGCACGCCCATGAACCGCAGGTACGATGCCTCTCGGTGCGACCTTCGGACGGCTGCTCTGCGCACCGGTGCAACTCCCGTCCGCGGCACAGGGGTTCGACCAAAGCTGCCGACGGGCACCGGCCCGTTCGGAGAACCATCGGGGGCACGGTTTGTGGGGGACGTGATGGACTTCGGCATGCAGGGCCCGGAGGCCCCGGCCGACCTCGCCTGGATGCGAGGTGTGGACGCCTACACCATGGGCGCCTATCCGCAGGCGGAGGAGGAGTTCCGCACCGCGGTCCGGATGGACCCGGGCATGGCGGACGGCTGGCTCGGGCTGCACGCGCTGCGGGTGGACACGACGACCGCGCTGCTACGGATGTTCCGGCACCGGGACCGCTTCGGTGAGCAGCGCTCGCGCCACCGGCGCACGCTCAACTCCTGGTACTGGCTGGGCTGGTGGGTGCAGCCGGTGCTGGAGAGCCCGCGCGATCTGCTGCTCGCGCACGCCTCGCACTGGCTGGACGGCCGCCATGTGCCCGAGCTGGACCGTGCTCTCGCCGGGCTGCCGCCGGTCGACGCCGATCATCAGGTGCGGTTTCTGCACGCCTGCCGGGCCTATCTGGTCAAGG
This sequence comes from Streptomyces olivochromogenes, assembly GCF_001514115.1. Lineage (GTDB taxonomy): Bacteria > Actinomycetota > Actinomycetes > Streptomycetales > Streptomycetaceae > Streptomyces > Streptomyces olivochromogenes. The sequence continues at coordinate 534,229 of NZ_KQ948453.1, read as the reverse complement.
ACTGGGAGCAGCTGGTCCGGCACACGGATCCGCTGATCGACGACCCCATGCTGGGCATAGAGGCCGGCCTCTTCGGCGGCATGGCCCGGGTCCGCCTGGAGATGTTCGGCCAGGCGGAGCCGCTCCTGTCCTCCGCGCTGATGCGCTGCCGCAGCGAACAGCCCCAGCGCAAGGAGCTGCGGTACTGGCTCGCGCGGGCCCACGAGGGCACCGGGCGGTCGGCCGCCGCGCTGCCCCTGTACCGGGCGGTGCACCGCGTCGACCCGGCCTTCATGGACACCTCGGCCCGGTTGGCCGCGATCTCCGAGGGCGACGGGTACGACGATGCCGCCGCCGACCTCGCGGCGATCACCCTTGCCGGGGTCGGGCAGGACGTCATGGACGGCCCCGACGGGATCGATCCCCTCTTCGGCGTCGAGGGCCGCGACCTGAAGCTCTCGGAGCCCGATCCTCTTCCGCCGGGCGCGTTGCCGCCGGAGACCGACGTGGTGCGCGAGAAGGCCGTGGTGCCGGTGCAGCCGTTGCCGGCCGGGCCGACCGACCCCGCCTTACTTGACGAAGCGCTCGCCGAACTGGAGCGCATGGTCGGGCTGGAGCCGGTGAAGCGCCAGGTCAAGGCGTTGTCGGCGCAGCTGAACATGGCGCGGCTGCGGGCCGGGCAGGGCCTGCCCGTCCAGCCCCCGAAGCGCCATTTCGTCTTCTCCGGCCCCTCGGGCACCGGCAAGACCACGGTGGCTCGCATTCTCGGACGGGTCTTCTACGCGCTCGGTCTGCTCGGCGGTGACCACCTCGTGGAGGCGCAGCGGGCGGACCTCGTGGGCGAGTACCTGGGCCAGACCGCCGTCAAGGCCAACGAGCTGATCGACTCGGCGATCGGTGGAGTCCTCTTCGTGGACGAGGCGTACGCGCTCTCGAACTCGGGCTACGGCAAGGGGGACGCGTACGGGGACGAGGCGCTGCAGGTGCTGCTGAAGCGGGCCGAGGACAACCGCGACCACCTCGTGGTCATCCTCGCCGGCTACCCGGAGGGCATGGACCGCCTCCTGGCCGCCAATCCCGGCCTCTCCTCCCGCTTCACCACCCGGGTCGACTTCCCCTCCTACCGCCCCCTGGAACTGACCTCCATCGGTGAGGTGCTCGCCGCCGAGAACGGTGACATCTGGGACGAGGAGGCGCTCGACGAACTCCGCTCCATCGCCGGGCACGTGGTCGATCAGGGCTGGATCGACGAACTCGGCAACGGCCGGTTCCTGCGCACCCTGTACGAGAAGAGCTGCGCGTACCGGGACCTGCGTCTCTCCGGTTACCCGAACACGCCCTCCCGCGACGATCTGTCGACACTCCGGCTGCCGGACCTCATGCAGGCGTACGGGGAGGTGCTGTCGGGCCGGGGCCCCCAGGACCCTTCGGCGATGTGACCAACGCCCCTCGGCCTCGAACGCCGGATGCGCCGAGGCTCTCAGGGGCGTGGGGAGCTGCGCGACCGGCCCCCACCGCCCCGCGGCCGAACAACCGGGAGCGGGCAGCCGATCGGGGCGCAGCCCCGGCCCAGGGGCGCGGGGAACTGCGCGAGCAACCCCCGCCACCCGGCAGCCGAACAACCAGGCGTAGGGGGCATCGGGGCGCAGCCCCGGTCCGGGGCGTGGGGAGCTGTGTGAGCGGCCCCCCACGCGGGGGCGTCAGGTTGCCAGGGCCTCCTCCGGGGCCTCGCTGAGGCGGGGTTCCGTGAGCGGCGTGACCACAGCGGCAGCGTCGGCGTCCGCATCCCGATGGGCCGGGTCGCGTACCTCGCCCACCAGGAGCTCCAGGACGTCCTCCAGCGCGACAAGGCCCAGGACCTTCCCCGACGCGTCCGCGACCTGCGCGAGGTGCGTCGCGGCGCGGCGCATCACGGTCAGGGCGTCGTCCAGCGGGAGTTCGGAGCTCAGGGTGGTCATGTGTCGCCACAGGTGCTGGGGAACCGCCCGTTGGGACTCCTCCAGGTCGAGGACGTCCTTCACATGCAGATAGCCCATGAAGGCGCCGTTCTCCGCGACGACCGGGAACCGGGAGTACCCGGTACGGGCGGTGAGCGCGACGACCTGGCCGGGGGTGACGGAGGGGCCGACGGTGACCAGGGAGCCGTGGTCCAGGAGGACGTCGGTGACCGGGCGGGAGCCCAGTTCCAGGGCGTCCTCGAGGCGTTCCTGCTCCTTGGGATCCAGCAGGCCCGCCTGACCGGAGTCCTCGACGAGCCGGTTGAGCTGCTCGCTCGTGAAGACCGCCTCGACCTCGTCCTTGGGTTCGACCCGGAAGAGTTTCAGGATGAGGCGGGCGCAGGCGCCCAGGGCGACGGTGACGGGACGGCACAGGCGCGCGAAGGCCACCAGGCCGGGGCTCAGCCACAGGGCCGTCTTCTCGGGCGCGGCCATCGCCAGGTTCTTCGGGACCATCTCGCCGATGACGAGGTGGAAGAAGACGACGAGGGCGAGCGCGATGACGTATCCGAGGGGGTGGATCACCCCTTCGGGGAGGTGTACCGCCTCGAAGACCGGCTCCAGCAGGTGCGCGACCGTCGGTTCGGCCACCGCGCCGAGCGTCAACGAGCAGACGGTGATGCCGAACTGGGCCGCCGCCATCATCTGCGGCAGCCGCTCCAGGCCGTACAGGACCTGGCGGGCCCGCGCGGACCCGAGCGGTTCGATCTGACTGCGCCGTACGGAGACGAGCGCGAACTCGGCGCCGACGAAGAACCCGTTGGCGAGCACCAGCAACACGGCGAACAGGAGTTGGAGCACGCTCATCGGACGGCCTCCGGCGCGGCTACCGCGTCGGCGGTCCTGACCAGCCGGACCCGTTCGGCCCGGTAGTGCCCGACCTGGCGTACCGAGAGACGCCAGCCGGGCAGTTCGGCCTTGTCGCCGGGGGCCGGGATCCGGCCGAGCAGATCGGCGACGAGGCCCGCGACGGTCTCGTACGGGCCCTCGGGCACGTCGAGACCTATGCGCTGCAGGATGTCGACCCGGCAGCTGCCGTCGGCGTCCCAGGCGGGCCGCCCGTCCTCGGGCGGCACGGCGGCGAGCTCCGGCAGGTCCTTGGCGTCGTGCTCGTCGCGGACCTCGCCGACGAGTTCCTCGACGATGTCCTCCAGGGTGACCACGCCCGCCGTACCGCCGTACTCGTCGACGACGACGGCGATCGGCTGCTGGTTGCGCAGCTGCTCGAGCAGGGGCTGCACGGGCAGCGTCTCCGGGACCAGCAGCGGGGCCTGGGCGATCCGGCCGACGGGGGTGCGCAGCCGGTCCTGGGCGGGGATCGCCAGGGCGTCCTTGAGGTGCGCCATGCCGACGATCTCGTCGATCCGCTCCCGGTAGACGGGGAAGCGGGAGAGGCCGGTGGCGCGGGTGAGATTGACGACGTCCTCGGCCGTGGCGGAGGACTGGAGCGCGCTGACCCGTACCCGCGGGGTCATGACGTGCTGCGCGGTCAGGTCGGCGAGCGAGATGGTCCGTACGAAGAGATCCGCGGTGTCCTGCTCCAGGGCGCCGGCCTGGGCCGAGTGCCGGGCCAGGGAGACGAGCTCGCCGGGGGTGCGGGCGGAGGCCAGCTCCTCGGCGGGTTCGACACCCAGGGCCCGTACGAGCCGGTTGGCGACCGTGTTGAGCGCGGCGATCACCGGCCGGAAGAGGCGGGAGAAGACGTGCTGCGGACCCGCGACGAAGCGGGCGACCTGAAGCGGCTTGGAGACCGCCCAGTTCTTGGGCACGAGTTCGCCGATCACCATCTGCACGGCCGCGGCGAGCAGCATGCCGACCACGACGGCGACACCGGACACGGCGCCCTCGGGCACTCCGATCGCGGTGAAGGGTCCGTGCAGCAGTTCGGCGAGCGCGGGTTCGGCGAGCATGCCGACGACGAGCGAGGTGATGGTGATGCCGAGCTGGGTGCCGGAGAGCTGGAAGGACAGCTCCTTGAGCGATTCGACGACCGTACCGGCCCGTCGGTCGCCTTCGGCCGCCGCCTTCTCGGCGTCGGGCCGCTCGACCGTGACGAGGCCGAACTCGGCCGCCACGAAGAAGCCGTTGGCGAGGATCAGCAGGAACGCCGCCCCAAGGAGCAGCAGGGGGATGGTCATGATGCCGCCGCCTCGATATGTCGGGAGGGGGCGGCGCAGGTACTACAGGACGATCCGTCCATCGCTGGAGGGAGTCACTCCTCGGGTAGCAGGGGGCCGCTGAGTCACCAGGTGGAACATCAGCGGCGGAGGCGCAACGAAAACGCCTCCGCCAACAGATTAATCAAGACATGGGCCCGTACGGCAGGGTGGAAGGCCGAGAGTCAGCCGTGATGTTGCTCCGGGTCGCCGATGGAGCGGGCCTCAGCGAGCGCGCGCAGGGCGCGGGCGTCCTGGATCGCGCGCTGTTTGGCGATGCCCGGTTGGATGCCGAGCACGGGCAGGCTGGTGCCGTCGCTGAGGTTCAGGAACACCCAGGGGTCGCCAGGGCGCAGGTTGACCTGGAGGATCTCCGCCCACTCCAGGTGTCGCCTGCTGGTGATGTTCACCACGGTGACGCCGGTCTCGTCGGCGACGACCTTGGGCCGCGAGAGCATCAGCAGGACACCGAAGAGCAGCGCGCCGATGAAGATGAAGCTGAGCTTCTCCCCCGGGCTGAGCTGTTCGAGGAGCAGCGCGACCGTCGCTATGACGACGAAGATCGCGACGCCCGCGGTGAGCAGCACGGCCCGGGTGAGGGACGGCCGGAACGTGACGGGGAGCGTGGGAAGGTCGGGCATGGCTTCGGTCGGGGTCCTCAGAGGCGGCAGGCGTGGATGGCCGTGGTCAGGATGGCCCGCGCGCCGAGCGCGTACAGGTCGTCCATGATCTGCTGGGCCTCCTTGGCGGGCACCATGGCACGGACGGCGACCCAGCCCTCGTTGTGCAGCGGGGAGATGGTCGGCGACTCCAGGCCCGGCGTGAGCGCGACGGCCTTCTCCAGGTGCTCGGCGCGGCAGTCGTAGTCCATCATCACGTACGTCCGTGCGACCAGGACGCCCTGAAGTCGGCGCAGGAACTGCTGCACCTTGGACTCGGCGTCCTCGGAGGTGTCGGCCCCGACCCGGCGGATGACGACGGCCTCGGACTTCATGATCGGGTCGCCGAAGACCTCGAGGCCCGCGTTGCGCAGCGAGGTGCCGGTCTCGACGACGTCCGCGATGACCTCGGCGACACCGAGTTCGATCGCGGTCTCGACGGCGCCGTCGAGGTGGACGACGGAGGCGTCGATGCCGCTGTCGGCGAGGTGCTTGGCCACGATGCCCTCGTAGGAGGTGGCGACCGTCGTGCCGCCGAGGTCCTCGATGGCCTTGGCGGTGCCGGGCTTGGCGGCGAAGCGGAACGTCGAGCGGGCGAAGCCGAGCGGGAGGATCTCCTCCGCGTTGGCGCCCGAGTCGATGAGCAGGTCACGGCCGGTGATGCCGATGTCGAGGCGGCCGGAGGAGACGTAGATCGCGATGTCGCGGGGGCGGAGGTAGAAGAACTCGACCTCGTTGCCCGGGTCGACGATGCGCAGTTCCTTGGACTCCCGGCGCTGCTGGTAGCCGGCCTCATGCAGCATCTCCGCCGCAGGGCCTGACAGGGAACCCTTGTTGGGGACGGCGATGCGCAGCATGAGGTCGGCTTCCTTCGTTCGTGCGTACGATACGTACGGGATTGCGGGGTTTGCGGCTCAGAGGTGGGCGTACACGTCGTCGAGGGAGATCCCGCGCGCCACCATCATCACCTGAACGTGGTAGAGGAGCTGCGAGATCTCCTCGGCGGCGGCGTCCTTGCCCTCGTACTCGGCGGCCATCCAGACCTCGGCGGCCTCTTCGACGACCTTCTTGCCGATGGCATGGACGCCCTTGCCGACCAGTTCCGCGGTGCGTGAAGTGGTGGGATCGCCGGTGGCGGCCTTGTGCTGGAGCTCGGTGAAGAGCTCCTCGAACGTCTTCTTGGACATGATGCTGCCCACCCTACGCGCTACCGCCCCTGCCTCAGTGCCAGGGTTCGGATACTGAGCGCAGTGTGGCCGCGGTCGCCACGGCGGCCGTCACCGCCTCGTGTCCCTTGTCCTCGTTGGAACCCTCGATGCCCGCACGGTCGAGAGCCTGCTCCTCGGTGTCGCAGGTCAGTACGCCGAAGCCGATGGGGACACCGGTGTCGATGGAGACCTGGGTGAGTCCCTGGGTGACGCCCTGGCACACGTACTCGAAGTGCGGGGTGCCGCCGCGGATGACGACGCCGAGCGCGACGATCGCGTCGTAGCCGCGGCCCGCGAGGACCTTGGCGACGACCGGCAGCTCGAAGCTGCCGGGGACCCTGAGCAGGGTCGGCTCGTCGATCCCGAGCTCGTGCAGGGCGCGCAGCGCGCCGTTGACGAGGCCGTCCATCACCTTTTCGTGCCACTGTGCCGCGATGACCGCGACCCGCAGGTCGCCGCAGTTGCGTACGGACAGTTCAGGTGCACCCTTGCCGCTCACGTCTCTCCTCAGTTCTTTCTTGTTACTGGTTGCCGCAGGCGGACACGGCAGCCGTGTCGAGCCAGGGCAGGTCGTGGCCCATCCGGTCCCGCTTGGTGCGCAGGTAACGGAGGTTGTGCTCGCCCGCCTGTACGGGCATCGGCTCCCGGCGCGTGACCTTGAGGCCGTGCCGGACCAGTGCGTCGGTCTTGTCGGGGTTGTTGGTCAGCAGGCGCAGGCTGTGGACGCCGAGGTCCTCCAGGATCTGCGCGCTCGCGCCGTAGTCCCGGGCGTCGGCGGGCAGGCCGAGTTCCAGGTTGGCGTCGAGGGTGTCGCGGCCGCGCTCCTGGAGCTCGTAGGCGCGCAGCTTGGACAGCAGGCCGATGCCGCGCCCCTCGTGCCCACGCAGGTAGACCACGACGCCCCGGCCCTCGGCCTGGATGCGCTCCATGGAGGTCTGGAGCTGGGGGCCGCAGTCGCAGCGCAGCGAGTGGAAGATGTCGCCGGTCAGGCACTCGGAGTGGACACGGACGAGGACGTCCTCGCCGTCGCCGATCTCGCCGTGCACCAGGGCGACGTGCTCGACGCCGTCGACGGTGGAGCGGTAGCCGTACGCCGTGAACTCGCCGAAGGCGGTGGGAAGTTGGGTCTTCGCCTCGCGACGGACCGTGGGCTCCGCCGGGGGCGCCCCGTGCACGAGCGAAGTCGAGAGCTCGGGGGAGCGGCGGTAGGCGATCAGGTCCTCGATGGAGATGATCGTCAGGCCGTGCTTGCGGGCGAACGGGATGAGCTCGGGCAGACGGAGCATGCGTCCGTCCTCCCCGGCGATCTCGACGATCGCGCCGGCCGGGCGCAGGCCCGCGAGCCGGGCGAGGTCGACGGCGGCCTCGGTGTGGCCGTTGCGGACGAGGACACCGCCGGGCTTGGCGCGCAGCGGGAAGATGTGGCCGGGGCGCACGAAGTCGCCCGCCTCGGCCTCGCCGCCGGCCAGCAGCCGCAGTGTGGTGGCACGGTCGGCCGCGGAGATGCCGGTGGACACGCCGTGGGCGGCGGAGGCGTCCACCGAGACGGTGAACGCCGTCTTCATCGACTCGGTGTTGTTCTCGACCATTTGGGGGAGCTGGAGGCGGTCGAGTTCATCGCCCTCCATGGGTGCGCAGATCAGCCCGCGGCACTCGCTCATCATGAAGGCGATGATCTCGGGGGTCGCCTTCTCGGCGGCGATGACGAGGTCGCCCTCGTTCTCCCGGTCCTCGTCGTCGACGACCACGATCGGTCGGCCCGCCGCGATGTCGGCGATGGCCTGCTCGACCGGGTCGAGCGCGAAGTCCGAAGCATCTTCATCGTGGCCGGTGCTGTACCAGACGGGTGCCGTGGTCATGCGGGGGCTCCTTCCAGAACGGGCTGCCCGGCCTTGCGGGAGCGCAGCCACCAGTCGCGCATGCCCCACAGGACGAGCGCGCCGTAGACGACGTAGACGAAACCGGAGAAGGCGTAGCCGTTGGCGAAGTTGAGCGGAACGCCCACCACGTCGACCAGCAGCCAGGCGAACCAGAACTCGACCATGCCGCGGGCCTGCGCGTACATGGCGACGATCGTGCCGACGAAGATGTACGCGTCCGGCCAGGGGTCCCAGGACAGGGTCGGGTACGCGTGGAACAGAGCGCTGACCGCGACAGTGCCGACGGCGGCGGCGCCCACCATGTAGGCGCGCTCGCGCCAGGTGGCGAACCGTACGGAGATGTGGCCGCCCTGGCCCTCCGCCTTGCCGCGGTTCCACTGCCACCAGCCCCACACGGCGACGACGATGACCACGACCTGCTTGCCGGCGCTGCCGGAGAGATGGCCGCTGGCGAAGGCCGCGAAGAGGACGACACCGGACAGGAGTTGTACGGGCCAGCTCCATATGGAGCGCAGCCAGCCGAGTGCGAGGCCGATCAGACCGATGATGTTGCCGATCATGTCCGACCACTTGATGTGCTGTCCGAAGAGCGTGAACGCCTCGGAGTTCAGCCAGTTCACCGACCGCTCCCCTGAGTGTCGGGCAGCGCGACCGGCTGCTCGCCACGGGCGCCGAGCAGTCGCTCGACGTACTTGGCGATGACGTCCACCTCGAGGTTGACCGGGTCGCCGGCCTGCTTGTGGCCGAGCGTGGTCAGGTCGAGGGTGGTGGGGATGAGGCTGACGGTGAAGAAGTCCGGGCCCGCGTCGACCACCGTCAGGCTGATGCCGTCGACGGTGATGGAGCCCTTCTCGACCACGTAGCGGGAGAGGTCCGCGGGGAGGGAGATCTTCACGATCTCCCAGTTCTCGGACGGCTTGCGCTCGATGACCGCGCCTGTGCCGTCGACGTGGCCCTGGACGATGTGGCCGCCGAGGCGCTCGCCCACGGCCATCGGGCGTTCCAGGTTGACGCGGGAGCCGACGGTCAGGGCGCCGAGGCTGGAGCGGTCCAGGGTTTCGGCCATGACATCGGCGGTGAATTCGTCGCCTTCGTGTTCGACGACCGTGAGACAGACGCCGTTCACGGCGATGGAGTCGCCGTGCTGTGCGCCCTGCGTGACGACGGGGCCACGCAGACGGAAACGGGAGGCGTCGTCGAGAATTTCGACGGCGGTGACCTCACCCAGCTCTTCGACGATTCCGGTGAACACTTCCCGGGTCCTCCTGCCTCATAGGGCACGGACTCCGGGGCCTGTCGATGACGACAGAATGAGCGGACTGCGACACCGGGAGCGAGCCGCATGGGGCGACACGTCCCGAAGGACACGCCGAAACAAACGGCAGCGCGCACGAATGCCCGCCCGCCGCGCACTGCCTCCCATCCGGACTTTAACCGTCGGTCCAGGAATTTCACCTGGTCAACCGGCCGCTGGAAGCGACCGGGTCGCGGACTATAACCGCCGGTTCGGACTTTCACCGACCCCGGAGTGCGCTGCTTCTGGTACAGCATCAGTGTGCCACGTCTGATCCACGTCCATGCGGGCGAACCTCTGTGGGGTGCCTCACAGGTCGTCCGGATGGACTTCTCCGGCGCATCGCGGGAGGTCAACTCCCGCGAGACTCCTCACGCTTGACGCGATCGCCCCTTGGTCCGTACCCATTGACCGACCTGGTCTAGTCCTCTTAAGGTCCATGATCAATGGTTTGTCGAAGCCGAGGTGTCGCACTCGCCCCTTGAGCGACCCGGCGGCGGTGACGGAGGCCCTTGCCCCGCCGCCGGGTCTCCCCATCCGGGGGAGGTTCTTGGGCTGCGGGCGAGTGGGGGCTGGTCGCGCAGTTCCCCGCGCCCCTGACGGAGCGCGCGTCTTCAGGCCCGGTTACCGGGAGCGCGGCGCGAAGAGGTCGTCCTGGGCTGATTCCCTTGCCGTCAGGAGGGCTCCGCGGAGTACCGCGCCGCCGCCCAGCGCGCTCGCGCGCACCTCGACCGGTAGCGGGGACATCCGGGCGAGTCGCTCGCCGACCCGCGTGGCCAGTACCTCCCCGCCCGCCTGCCCCACCTCACCGCCGAGCACCACGCACCCGGGGTCGAGAACGGCCACGACGGACGCCGCGCCGATGGCGAGGCGGTCGGCGAGGGCCGAGAGGAAGCGGTCGGCTCCGGAGGAGGCCGAAGGGGAAGGAGAGGGAGAGGAAGAGGAAAGGGTCGCCACCGCTTGCCTCACCAGCGCCGCCGCCTCCGGTTCGCCGGGCGACACTGCTGTCGCCACCGTCCCGTGGCCGGCCGCGAGTTCCACGATCGCGGCGGACCCCGCCAGGGAGTGGAACCCGCCCTCGCAGTCCGTCGCCGAGGGCAGCGTCGACGTGCCCGGTACCGGCAGGAAGCCGATCTCGCCCGTGCCGCCGGACGCACCACGACGGAGTCTGCCGTCGAGGACGACGGCCGCGCCGGTGCCGTGGCCGAGCCAGAGCAGGACGAACGTGTCGCGGTCGCGGGCGGCGCCGTCACGCTGCTCCGCGAGGGCGGCGAGGTTCGTCTCGTTCTCGACGATCACGCGGGCGGGCAGCCGTTCCTGGAGGGCGGCGACCAGCCGACGGTGCCACTCGGGCAGGCCTGAGGAGTCGCGGAGTTCGCCGGTGACGGGGTCGATGAGGCCGGGGGCTCCGACGCCGACCGTGTGCAGGCGCTCCGCCCCGGCCTCCTTGGCCGCGCGTTCGACCAGCGTGACCGCCTGCTCGACGGCGGGCCCGGTGCCGGTGTCGTCCGCGATCGGCACCGACGCCCGGGCCAGTTCCCTGCCGAGGAGGTCGGAGACGACGACCGAGACGCCCTCGGTGCGGACGTCGAGGGCGGCGAGATGGGCCCGGTCGGCGACGATCCCGTAGAGACGGGCGTTGGGGCCGCGGCGCTGCTCCCCCGACTCCCCCACCACCTCGATCAGTCCGGCGGCCGTGAGGCGTTCGACGAGGTCGGCGACGGTGGGCCGGGACAGTCCCGTGAGCTGCTTCAACTGCCCTGCCGTCAGGGGGCCTTCCTGTTGGAGGAGGCGCAGCGCGACGCGGTCGTTGATGGCCCGGGCGGTGCTCGGTGATGCGGGCATGCCGGGATCCTCCCAGATCAGTCGCTCAGTCGGCGGCCAGTAAATCATCTATCTATCAGGCAGGGTTCCTGATAGTTTACGGCGGCAGCGCGGGGAGCGGAGCCTGGAGGGGCGGGAAAGATGGGTTACATGGTCTACGACCTGCGTGAGGTGAAGCGGGCGCGGTACGCCGTGGCCGCCGTCTTCGCGGTGCACGGAGCGGTGACGGGCTCGTTCGCGACCCGTGTCCCCTGGATCCAGGACCACGCGTCCGTCAGCACCGGCCAGCTCGGGCTGGCCCTCGCGTTCCCGGCGATCGGGGCCTCCGTGGCGATGCCGCTGGCGGGCCGGATCAGCCACCGCTTCGGCGCCCGTACCGCGCTGCGCGGGCTGCTGTCCCTGTGGACCCTGTCGCTGATCCTCCCGTCCCTCGCGCCGAACCTCTACACGCTGTGCCCGGCCCTCTTCGTCTACGGCGCGTCGGCGGGCATGGCGGACGTGGCGATGAACGCGCTCGGCGTCGAGATCGAGAGCCGCCTCGGAAAGTCGATCATGTCCGGGCTGCACGGCATGTGGAGCGCGGGCGCCCTGGTCGGCTCGGCGGGTGGCACCCTCGCCGCGCACCTCGGCTCGGACGCGCGCCTGCACCACGCGTTGGCGGCCGGGGTCCTGACGGTCCTGGGTCTCACCGCCTGCCAGTGGGTCCTCGACCTACGGCCGACCGAGGACGAGGCCCCGCCGCCGCGCTTCGCGCTGCCACCTAAGTCCGCCCTGCTCATCGGCGCGATCGGCTTCTGTGCGGTGTTCGCCGAGGGCGCCAGTCTGGACTGGTCGGCGGTCTATCTGAAGGGCGAGCTGGGCAGCTCGGCCGGTCTCGCGGCGGCGTCGACGACGGGATTCATGCTGACCATGGCGGTGGCCCGGCTCGTGGGCGACGCGGTGGTCAACCGGTTCGGCGCGGTGCGCACGGTGCGGGCCGGCGGCGGTCTCGCCGTGCTCGGCGGGCTGCTCGTCGTCGTCGCGAACCACCCCGCCGTGGCGATGAGCGGCTTCGCCCTGATGGGTCTCGGCATCGCGGTCGTCGTCCCGCTCTGCTTCGCGGCGGCGGGGCACAGCGGCCCCAACCCCAGTCAGGCCATCGCGGGCGTCGCGACCATCACGTACACCTCCGGCCTGGTCGCGCCGAGCGCGATCGGCACGCTGGCGCAGGCGACGAGCCTGGTGGTGTCGTTCGGGCTGGTCACGGTGCTGGCATGTGGCCTTGCCGCGTTCGCGGGGGTGCTGCGCGCGGGCGAGCGCGACCGGCCCAAGGTCAGTCCCGCGACCGCAGCAGTTCCCGACCCACGGCCCTGAAGCGGTCGCTCCAGGGCGTGGGGCGCAGCGTCGCGGCATCGAGCCGGACGAGGACCCGCGTGCCGTGCGCGTACGTGAGCGCGCCGTCGGCCGAGCAGAAGCGGAAGCCGTACGTCACCGCGGTGTTCCCCAGGCGCTCCAGCCAGAGGTGGACGGCGTACTCGCCGGGGCGGTTGATCGGGGCCTCGTAGCTGATCCGCAGTTCCTTGACGGCGTTGCAGAAGTCGCCCGCCGCCTCCCAGTCGCCCTCATAGGCCAGGAAGCCCTGGTCGTTCCAGAGGGCCGTCCAGGCGCGTTCGACCATGACCGGGTAGCGGGCGTTGTGGAGCAGGCCGAGTGCGTCCAGGTCGTCGAAGTGGACGGTGACGGGGAGGAGCCGCCCGTAGGAGAGGGCGGGGGCTGCGGGGGCTTCGGCGGTCACGGGCGGGGCTCCTGAGGGTGCCGGTGGGGACGGTGGGGACACCCCCATCCTAAGCGGCCGCTCAGGAGCCCCTGATCGGGGTATTCGGGCGCCCTCCGGTCAGCCGGCGATCGAGTCCAGCTGCTCGGCGGCAGGCCGCAGTGTCCACAGGTCGCCGCCGGGCGGAGTCTCCAGTTTCGGCACCGCGTCCCGGGCCGACCGGTCTCCCGCGTCGGCCGCCGCGTGCACGATGTCGCTCGCCGCGTAGCGGTGGAACTCCAGCTCCGGGTGGGGCCACGGCGCGGCGCCCGTCGCGGCGGGGAGCAGATAGTCGACCGCCTTGGCCAGGGTCTGGCCGTCCGGCCCCGTGTAACGCCACAGGTTCACGCCGACGTGCCGGCCGATGGCCGCGAGGCGGGTGTAGGCGACGAGGTCGAAGGTCGAGTAGTGCCAGCTGCGGGTGCGGGTGAGCTCCTGGGGCTGGCTGCCGTCCGCGGCGACCTGCGGGTCGATCCGCTTGGACTCCGCACCGAGGACGGTCCGGCGGGCGAGGTCCTCGTCGCCGGTCGCGTACGCCAGGGCGGCGAGCAGCATGTCGTAGAAGGTGCCGTGGTTGTTCTGGGCGGCGCCCTCCTCGCCGCCGAAGGCGCTGTTCTCCAGCCAGTCGCGGAAGTCGGTGTTCCAGGCGCGCATGGCGGTGCGGTCGCTCTTCGACCAGCCGGGGGCGCCCGTCTCCAGGATCGCGATCGCGTCCAGGACGCTGGTGTAGGACTGCGAGAAGTCGATGATGCCGATGGCCCGGCCGTCGTACTTGCAGGGGATGAACTGCCCGTGGTCGAGGTTCGGGTTCATCCGGGTGGCCGGGGCGAGGAACCAGATGCGCAGGACGGTGGCGGCCTTCTCGGCGTACTGCTTCCTGCCGGTGTAGTACCAGGCGAGCGCGAGGTCGTACGTCGAGTCGAAGACCTTTTCGACGTCCTGGCGGTCGGTGCCGGTGTCGACCTCGGGGTTGCGCTGGCCGTCACGCTGGACGTACGGGCAGCCCCAGGGGTTGTCGGCGGTCTTCGGCTGGGAGGGCCACCAGTACGGGGCCTGGCTCAGGTAGTCGTGGACATCGCCGCCGGGGGCGGGCTTGGGTTTGTCGACGACCGTCCAGGGACCCTGGGCCAGCCAGTTGTCGGCACGGGCCGTCAAGTCCTTGAGCGTGCGCTTCAGCTGGGGATCCCCGTGGTCGAGCCGGAGTCGGGTCTGCTGGAGCCGGGTGCCGTCAAGGACGGCGGTGCGGGGGGCCTTCGGCGCCGCGTGGGCCGAGGCGGAGGGGACGACGACCGCCGCGAAGGTGGCCACGGCGGCGAGGAGGACCGCCAGACGGGGTCTTGCACTCATCAGGCCTCCGATCATAAATGTGAACGCAGTTCATGAGTAAGACCGTGCGAGCGTAGAACCGCCAGGTACCCGTGACAATGGTCCGGACAAAGTTTCACGTACGAAGAAAGCGAAACTCACCATGGACCTCGGCGTGCGCTGGAAACTGCACGGCGACGGGCGGACGCCCGCGCCCGGAGCGGTTGTCCGACCCGATGAACGCCTCACGTGGCCGCGCACGATCGGGCTCGGCGCCCAGCACGTGGTGGCGATGTTCGGGGCGTCGTTCGTGGCACCCGTGCTCATGGGTCTGAACCCGAACCTCGCGATCATGATGTCCGGCTTCGCGACGGTCATCTTCCTGCTCGCCACCCGCGGCCGGGTGCCCAGCTACCTCGGCTGCTCGCTCTCCTTCGTGGGCGTCGCCGCGGTGATCCGCGCGCAGGGCGGCACCAGCGCCACGGTGACCGGCGCGGTGTTCGTCGTCGGCGTCGCCCTGTTCCTGGTGGGCCTGGCCGTGCAGCGGTTCGGAGCGCGCATCATCCATGCCGCGATGCCGCCGATCGTCACGGGCGCGGTCGTCATGCTGATCGGCTTCAACCTGGCGCCGGTGACGGCGTCCACGTACTGGCCGCAGGACCAGTGGACGGCCCTGCTCACCATGGTGTTCACCAGCCTGGCCCTCGTCTGTCTGCGCGGTTTCTGGTCACGGATCGCGATCTTCCTGGGCCTGGTCTTCGGGTACGGGATCTCCTGGGTCTTCGACCGGATCTTCGGAAAGATCCACTCGGTGGACGCGAGCGGCAAGCTCACCGACCACTGGCGGCTGAACCTCTCCGGCGTCGGCAAGGCGGACTGGATCGGGCTGCCGTCCTTCCACGGCCCGTCCTTCCAGTGGTCGGCGATCCTCGTCGCGCTGCCGGTCGTGATCGCGCTGGTCGCCGAGAACGCGGGGCACGTCAAGGCCGTCGGCGAGATGACCGGCGATCCGCTGGACGACAAGCTGGGCACCGCGATCTCCGCGGACGGCGTCGCCTCGATGCTCTCCACGGCGGTCGGCGGCCCGCCCAACACCACGTACTCCGAGAACATCGGCGTGATGGCCGCGACCCGCGTCTACTCCACGGCCGCCTACTGGGCCGCCGCGGGCTTCGCCCTCCTCTTCGGCCTCTGCCCCAAGTTCGGCGCGATCGTGGCCGCGATCCCGGGCGGCGTGCTCGGCGGCATCACCGTCATCCTGTACGGCATGATCGGCCTGCTCGGCGCCCAGATCTGGCTCAACGCCCGGGTCGACCTGCGCAATCCGCTGAACCTGGTGCCGGCCGCCGCGGGCATCATCATCGGCGTCGGCGGCGTCTCCCTGAAGTTCACCGACACCTTCTCGCTCAGCGGCATCGCGCTCGGCACGCTCGTCGTGATCATCGGGTACCACGCGCTGCGATCGATGGCCCCGGCCCACCTGAAGACCGAGGGGCCGCTGCTGGACTCCGGCACATCCTCGTACGACGAGCCGGACGATCAGCGCGCCAGCTCATAGGCGTACTCCGCCGAGAAGGTCCCCGGCGTGCCCTTGCACCCGTCCGACTCCCCCGGCAGCTTCACCCACAGATAGGCGTCGATCCTCGCCTCCCCGGTGTTCAGGGTCGGCGCCCGGCCGATCTTCCGGCCCGCCGGATCGCACCACTCCCCGTCGGCCGGGGCGCCGTTGCCGTTGCGGCTGGTGTCGATGACGGCGCCCAGACTCGCGGGGCCGCCCAGCGCGGACAGCACCTGCCGGGCGTAGGCGATCTCGTCGCTCGTACGGTGGAAATTGGACACGTTGGTGAAGACACCGTCGGAGGAGGCGGCCGAGGCGGCGCCCGCCCGTGCGAGGAGCGCGGCCTGCTCGGCGGCCGGGTTCCAGGCGGAGTGGCCCGCGTCGTAGTAGACGCGGGCCCGGGGATCGGCGGCCTTGAGAACGCGGCCGGCGCGGGCCAGCGAGGCGAAGCGGGCGGCCCGGTCGGCCGCGGGGAGGCAGTCGGCCTGGGCGACCGAGTCGGGCTCCAGGACGACGATGACCTCGCCGTCTCCGAGGCCCGCCGCGAAGTCGTCGATCCAGCCGTCGTACGCGGCGAGGTCGGGTGCGCCGCCCTGTGAGGCCCCGCCGCAGTCGCGCTGCGGGATGGCGTACGGCACCACGACCGGCACCCGGCCCTCGGCCGCGGCGCCCGCGGTCACCGCCCTGACCCGCGCGGTGACGGTGGCGGGGGTGAAGTCGGCGAACCAGACGGCGGCCGGACGGTCGGCGATCCGGGACTCGATGACCGCGCGCCGGTGGTCGCCGGGATGGGACGCGACCCAGTGAAGGACCTGGGAGTCGGGGTGGCTGTAGAGCAGGGCGGGGGCGGCCACCGTCGCCGGCTCCTTCCTGCTCGGGGAAGGCGTCGGGCTCGGCTTCGGGGACGGGGAGTGGGAGGACGGGGACGGGGACGGCACGGCGGAGGTCCTGGGCGGGGAGGGAGTCGGTACGGCGGGCGGCGGGCGGAGGCCGGGCGAGCGGGTCACCAGCGGTTGGGCGTCGTCGGAGGGGCGCTCGCGGTCGAGGGCGGACATCGTCCCCGTCACCGCGCCGACCGCCACGACCACCGAGGCCGCCGCGACCATGGCGGCGCGCCGGGCCGCCCGCCTGCGCTCGGCCCGGCGCTGCGCACGTAAGCCTGACACGTACCGCTCCCCCCGGCTCCCACCACGTTTCCGCCACTGCAGGCCACATCCGCGCCTCCCGACACGGGCGTGTTCCCCCGTTCTGGGGATGCGCCCGGCCAGGCGGCGACTCCGGTCAGCCTAGGACTGGGAACCTGCCCCCATGACGCAGTTGGAACAGTTCACCACCCCCGTGGACGACATCGCCTCCCGGATGCGCGCCCTGGCTGCGACCCTGCCGGAGCGGGACGGAATCGCGGTCTTCAACCGCGTCTACCTCACCGTCACGGAGGAGGTCGAACGGCGCCTGGACGCGGGGGAATTCCCGGACGGCGAGGCCGCGGTCACGCTGGATGTACGTTTCGCCGAGCGCTATCTGCGCGTGGCCGAGGAGGGGTTCCCGCCCGCCTGCTGGCGCCCGTTGTTCCAGTTCCGGCGCCATCCGGGAGTACGCCCGCTGCAGTTCGCGCTCGCGGGCATCAATGCGCACATCGGACACGATCTGGCGCTCGCCGTCGTGGACACCTGCCGTACGCTCCGCTGCGAACCAGCCGACCTGGAGGACGAGTTCGAGCGCGTGGGTGACCTCCTCGTCTCGCTGGAGGAGCGCGTCCGCGAAGATCTGATGCCGGGCCCCGACCTCCTCCAGATCGCCGATCCGCTCACCCATCTGCTCGGCTCGTGGAGCCTGGAGAGGGCCCGCGACGCGGCCTGGTCGGCGGCGCGGGCCCTGTGGGCGCTGCGCGGACTCCCCGATCTCGCGGAGGAGTTCGCCGACCGTCTCGGCGCCGCGGTCGGTCTGGCGGGCCGGATACTGCTCACGCCCCTGGGGGACCGATCCGGCCATAACGCCGCGTACGGCATGTAACTCACCCTCATACGCGATACGTTCACGATTCAAGTGCCTGACGCGAAGGAGCACAAGCATGGCTGCTCGGCTGGGTCTGAGTCTTCCTCAAACAAGCCAGTACGACATCGGTCGAGACGTCCCCGACGTGGCGCGCACGGCTGAGGAGATCGGCTACGAGAGCCTGTGGGTGTTCGAGCGCGCCCTGTTCCCGGAACCCGCCACACAGGGGCTGTACGGCGTCCCGAACCTGCCCTGGCCCGACTCCTACCGCGGCGTCGCCGAGCCGCTGGTGACCCTGACGCTGGCCGCGGCGGCCACACAGCGGGCGCGGCTGGGCACCAGCGTCCTGGTCGCCCCGCTGCACGGCCCGTTCCAGCTGGCCAGGGCCCTCGGCACACTGGACGCGGCGAGCGGCGGCCGGGTCGTGGCGGGTCTCGGCACCGGCTGGTCGCTCGACGAGTACGCCGCGGCGGGCGTGGCGCCGTTCGAGGAGCGGGGCCGGGTCCTGGACGAGGTCCTCGACGTGTGCCGCGCGGTGTGGGGCCCGGACCCGGTGTCGTACGAGGGCCGCCTGACCAAGATCGAGTCGGCCGTGGTCGCCCCGAAGCCGGCCCGGCCGATCCCGATCCTGCTGCCCGCCTTCAGCAAGAAGGCGCTGACCCGGCTCGTGGACCGCGGCGACGGCTGGCAGCCCGTGGCCCAGGGAGGCGCCGGCCAACTCGCCGCCCAGTGGCAGCAGGTGCGGGATTTCGCGGCCGAGCGCGGGCGCACCGAGCCCATCCAGTCGGTGGTACGGATCAACGCGCGCTACTCCGCCAAGGCCTACGACGGCGCGGACCGCCAGCCCTTCCAGGGCAACGTCGACCAGATCGTGGCGGACCTGGTGCCGTACGCCGAGATCGGCCTCGACGAGTACTTCGTCGACCTCCAGGACGGCCCGCGGGACGCCGAGGAGCTCAAGGACCTGGCCGCCGAGGTGTACGCGGCGGCGCGGGCGGCCGGAATCTGACCGGCCGCCCCACGAAGGCCGACTCGGCTCAGTCCTCGGGCAGTTCCACCGGCGCGATCTCGTCGTAGACGTCGCCGGGACCGGGGTTGGTCGGGTCGGTCGCCCCGCCCAGCTGGCGCATGACGCCCCAGACCGCGTTCAGCGCGGTCTGCACGGCACCCTCGGCCCAGCCTGCCGTCCAGGAGATGTCGTCGCCGGCGAGGAAGATGCCCCGCTTGTCCTCAGGCAGCACGTCCTGCATGAAGTGCGTGAAAAGGCGGCGCTGGTAGCGGTAGTGGCCGGGCAGGTTGGCCTTGAACGCGCCCATGAAGTAGGGCTCGTTCTCCCAGGACACGGTCACCGGGTTGCCGATGATGTGCTTCCTGATGTCGACCTTCGGGTAGATCTCGCCGAGCGACTTCAGCATGACCTCCATCCGCTCGTTCGCGGACAGCGGCAGCCACTTCAGGCTGTCGTCGCACCACGTGTACGAGAGGCAGATGACGGCGGGCTTGTCCGGGCCCTCGTCGAGGAGGTAGGTCCCGCGGGTCATGCGGTCGGTGAGCGTCATCGACATGACGTCACGGCCGGTCTGCTCGTCCTTGTCCAGCCAGAAGGGCCGGTCGACCGGCACGAAGAGCTTGGAGCTCTCCATGTAGTGGGTCCGCTCGATGGCGGTCCAGTGGTCGATCGGGAAGAGCGAGTCGTCACAGGCGATCTTGGAGAGCAGCATCCAGGACTGGGCGGTGAAGATCGCCGCCTTGAAGGTGCGGATGTCACCGTTGGCGTCCGTCACCGTGATCTGGTTGCCCGCCGTGCGGTTCAGCCGGGTCACGGCCGGGCGCGGGGCGCCGTCGTGCAGCTTCGCGAGCGAGGTGCCGTAGGCCCAGTGCACGATCTTCTGCGGCTCGCGCTCCCACAGGCGCAGCGGAAGCTGCTGGGAGCCGCCGACGATGCCGCGGTGGTGGTCGTCGGCCTCGGTGTAGACGACGCGCAGGATCTCGAGGATCGAGTTCGGGAAGTCGGTGTCCCAGCCGCCGGTGCCGAAGCCGACCTGGCCGAAGATCTCGCGGTGCCGGAAGGACTTGAAGGATTCCGAGTCGCAGAGGAAGCCGTAGAAGGTCTGGTTGTCGAGCTTCTCGACGAGCTTCGCCCAGATCTCGCGGATGCGCGGCACATCGCGCTCACGCATGGCCTGGTTCATGTCGGAGAAGTCGGCGCCCTCTTCGAGGCAGGCGTTCCAGGCGTTCATCACGTCGCGGTAGACCTGCGGCAGGTCGTCGACGGTGGTCGCGTAGTGCGACTCGCCCTTGAGGTCGACGACCGTCGAGGGAGTGGACTCCGCGAGCGGGTTGGGGAACGGCCGGGTCTCCAGACCCACCAGGTCGATGTAGTGCTGGAGGGCGGTGGAGGAGGGCGGGAAGCGCATGGCGCCCATCTCGGCGGTGAGCGACGGGTCGCACCCCTCGAAGCCCACGGTCCGCAGGCGACCGCCGATCTCGTCGGCCTCGTAGACGACGGGCTTGAGGCCCATCTTCATCAGCTCGTAGGCGGCCACGATGCCGGACAGGCCGCCGCCGATGACCGCGACCTCGGTGCCGTGCTCGGTCGCGGGTATCTGGCCGAGGCCCGCCGGGTGGGCGAGGAAGTCGTCGTACGCGTACGGGAAGTCCGGGCCGAACATGGTGATCGGCGGCTGCTGCGCGTCGGCGTGCTGGACGGCGGTGGGCACCGTGGACGTCATGGGGTACGGACTCCTTGCGGGAAAGCTGGTGAGGGGAGGCGCCGGGGGCGACCGGGTGTCAGACGAGCGACCCGTAGAGGCCGGGGCGGCGGTCCTTCAGGTACGGGTTCGCCTCGCGCGAGGCCGCGAGGAAGTCGGGGTCGGCGTCGGCGAGGACGAGTTCCTCACCGCGTCCGGCCCGGGTACGGGCGATCCCGTCGGGGCCGGCCAGCGTGGACAGTCCGACGAACTCGAACTCGCCCTCCGGGCCGACCCGGTTGACGTACGCGACATACATCTGGTTCTCGAAGGCGCGCACCGGGACGACGGACTCGGCGACGAACTGGAAGGGGTGCATCTGCGCGGTCGGCACGACGAGGAGGTCGGTGCCTGCGAGGGCGTGCGCCCGGACGTTCTCCGGGAACTCGACGTCGTAGCAGATCATGAGGCCGACGCGGAGGCCGTTGAGCTCCGCCTGGACGACCGGCTGCTCGCCGGGCGTGAAGTGGTCGCGCTCGAAGCAGCCGAAGAGGTGGGTCTTGCGGTAGTTCGCGAGGCGGGTGCCGTCGGCGGAGATGAGCTGCGCGGAGTTGTAGACCGTCTCGCCCTCGCGCTCGGGGTAGCCGTAGACGACGGCGACGCCGTGGCGGGTGGCGATCTCGGCGATCGCGTCGGCGGAGTCCCCGTCGGCGGGCTCGGCGAGGCGGGCGATGTCGTCGCCGATCGCGTACCCGGTGAGGAACATCTCCGGCGCCGCCACGAGCCCGGCGCCGGCAGCGGCGGCGCGGCCCGCGGCCTCGTCGAGGACCTTCAGGTTCTCGACGACCGAGCCGGGGCGGCCGGAGCTCTGGAGCAGGGCTGTGCGCATGCGTGGTCCTCACGGGTACGGAGGGGTGTCGGGGGCTGTCTAGACGGTACGGGCGGGGGGCTCGGGGGGACAAGGAGGAGCCGTTGCGCGCCGGTGGACGAATCGTTGCGTGCGCCCTGCCTCCGGCGGCGATTCGTTGCGCGCCCTCCGACAGGGCCCGAAACCCCTGAGGCGCAGGTCACAGACGTCGTGACGAGCCGTCGCGGCCTCGCCCTGACGAGCCGTCCCGGCCGCACGTCCCGCGTCCCGTTCTCACAGCGCGCGCAGTCGCTCCACGATCTCGCGCAGCAGTTCCGGGTCGGCCGCCGGGTCACCCTGTTCCGGCCGCCGGGGCGCGTCGATGCGTACGAGACCGGCCTCGGCCAGATCGCCGAGCAGCACGCGTACGACGGTCAGGGGCAGGTCGGCGTCGGCGGCGAGCTCGACGACCGGCCGGGGCCCGTGGCGCACCAGCGCCAGCAGGGCGGCGCCTGCGTGGTCGACAGCCGGCCTGCCCTCTTCCGTCCGCAGGGCGGTGACCCGGGACATCAGATCGATCGTGTGCCGGTCCGAGGGCCGGGTCCGGCCCCGGGTCACGGTGTAGGGCCGCACCATCGACCCGGTCTCGTCCTCGTACCAGTGGTCGTCGGTCACGGCCGGGTCAGGGGCCCGCGGGGTCGGCGGCCGACCGTACGGCGGCGGCCATGTGGCGGCCGACACGGCGGACCAGCAAGGCCATCTCGTGGGCGAGCTGGCCGACGTCCGTCTGTACCTCGCTCAGGACGGCCAGCCGGCTGCCGTCGCCCGCCGGGGTGATGAAGAGGTAGGCGTCGTCGAGCATCACCATGGTCTGGCGCACCTCCCCCGCGGCGAAGCGTTCACCGGCCGAGCGGGCCAGGCTGTGGAAGCCGGAGCAGACGGCGGCGAGGTGCTCGATGTCCCGTCGGCGCATGCCGTCCGAGCAGCTCAGCGGGAGGCCGTCGGCGGTGAGGAGCACGGCCTGGCGGACGTGGTCGGTCCTGGCCACGAGGTCGTCGAGCAGCCAGCCGAGGTCCGTGCCGGGCGGCTCGGTGGTGCCGTCCTGGGGCTCGGAGGCCCGGTCGGAGTGCTCGGGGGTCTGGTCACGGAGCATCGTCGGCGTCCGTCCCTTCCTCGGTGTCGGTTCGCCGCTCGGATCCGGGCCCGGTGGGCAGGCCCCTGCGGCCGCGGTCGAGGCCGCGCTGGAAGGCGCCGAAGACCGCGCGGACCTCCTCGGGGGTGACCTCGCGCTCCGACGGCTCGTCGGCGGCCGGGCCCTCGGTGCGCAGTTCGGGGACGAGGGAGGTCTGCCGGACTCGGGTGGGCAGCGCCGGCGGGCTCGTGGCGGGAGCGCTCCGCGGCACACGGTCCGCGGGACGGTCAGGTGCCTCCCGCTGCTTCTCAAGGACCGCGGTGCCCTTCCGGGAGGTCTCGGAGGTCCGGGAGGTGCGCGACGGCAGTGCCCGCGGGTCGGTGTCCGCCGCCGGCTCCGGCCGCTCGGGGTCGACCGGCGCGAGGACCGCCTCCGGCAGCAGCACCACAGCCGTCGTACCTCCGTACGGCGAGCGGCACAGTGTGACCTCGATGCCGTGCCGTGCGGCGAGCCGCCCCACCACGTACAGCCCGAGCCGGTCGTGCCGGGTCGGGTCGAAGTCGTCCGGCGTGGTGAGGGTGCGGTGGGCCTCCTCGATCTCTTCGGGTTCGAGACCGAGCCCCCGGTCGTCGATCTCCAGGACGAACCCGCTCCCGGCCCGGCCGGTGCGCAGGGTGACCTGGGCCTGGGGTGGTGAGAACACGGTGGCGTTCTCGACGAGTTCGGCGACCAGATGCACGACGTCGGCGACGGCGTCCGCCGCCACGCCCACCTCCGGCATCGGCGGGACCACGACGCGCGCGTACTCCTCGATCTCGCTCACCGCGGAGGTCACCACACGGGCGACCGGTACGGGACTGCGCCATCTGCGGCCGGGCGCCGCGCCGGAGAGGATGATCAGGCTCTCCGCGTGGCGCCGCATCCGGGTGGTGAGGTGGTCGATCCGGAACAGGTCGTCCAGGACGTCCGGGTCGTCGGTGCGCCGCTCCAGCGTGTCGACCAGTTTGAGCTGGCGGTGGACGAGCGCCTGGTTGCGGCGGGCGATGTTGAGGAGCACCGCGAACAGCCCGCGGCGCAGGGTGGCCTGCTTGACGGCGGCCTCGACGGCCGCGAGGCGGGCGGTGTTGAAGGACCGGCCGACCTGGCCGATCTCGTCGGCTCCCGCCTCCCCGTCGGCCAGGGGCGGTGCCTCGGTGACGGCGTCCACGTCCTCGCCCGCGCTGAGCCGCCGCATCACGTCGGGCAGTTGGCGGGTGGTGAGGAGGTCGGCGGCGTCCCGGAGGGTCTCCAGGCGGCGCGAGATGCGCCGGGCGCCGCGCACGGCGAACCACAGGGACAGTCCCACGGCGGCGAGTCCGAGTACACCGACGATCGCCGCCTTGGCCAGCTCCCGGTAGGCGAAGGCCCGTCCGCGCTCGGCCGAGTTGACGGCCGACCGCGTGCACAGCTGCATGTACTGCTTGACGGCACGGTCGGTGGTGGTGCGCCAGGAGCCGGCCGCGACGGCCTCCCCCGCACCCCGTGCGCCCGCCCGCAGCAGCGCGTCCTCGCCCCGGGTCAGCTCCCCGTGCAGGGAGCCGCGCTGGAACTTCTCGAAGAGGGCGCGCGAGTCGGCGGGGAGGTCGGGCACATACGTCCGCTCGAAGACCCGGCGGTCCTCGATCGTCGCGGTGAGCGTGTCGTACTGGCGGTCGGTGAGCGATCCGGCCGCCCGCGCCCCGGCGACGAGCGCGTCCTCCCGCGAGACGAACTCCCTCACCCGCACCAGCTCGATGACGACCTGGGCCTCGCGCGCCAGCTGTCCGGCCTGCAGCGCGGTGAGGGCGGACTGGACGTCGAAGCCCGGCTCCACGAGGGCGCCGTACTCGGTGACCGCCCGGTCCCAGCTGATGGCGCGGGACAGCACCCGCTCCCGCAGCGCCTCCAGCCCGTCGAAGGAGCGCAGCACGGCGTCGAGCACCTGCCGCTGCCTGCCGGAGAGCCGCCCGCGGTCGCCGTCCCGGATCGCCGTCCGCATGGCGGTCACGGCGCGGTCGGTGCGGCGCTGCTGCTCCATCAGGTCGAGGGCCGCCGCCGTGCCGTGGTCCGCGCCCAGGTAGGCGGCCGCGAGCCGCCGTTCGATCTGGATCTGGCCGACCGCCGTGTCCACGGGCGTCCCGAAGTCGTCGTACACCCCCTGGACCCGGACGAGCGCGCGCAGTTCGCCGGTGACGGACACCATGGCGAAGCTCCACAGCACCATGAGGGCGACCACCGGAGCGAGCGCGAGCGCCACGATGCGCGTACGGACCGTGGTGGGACGGCCGAAGGACCAGCGCATGGACTCCCCAGGACGACAGAACGGTCGGGTGGCCGGGCGACGGTTGGTTACCCATGGTTGTTACTCGCTGGTAGCGGGCGCGGATCAACCTACGTGATGGCGCGCCCGCACCGCAATGGTTTCCTGGACCAGCGCTCGGTTCAGACGGCGAAAGTGGTGACGACCGCGGCGTGGTCCGAGGGCCAGTCGTTGCCCGCGACCTCGGGCCAGGGACGCGGCGTGCCGGTGACGAGCGCCCGGGAGTCGAGCACCGTCAGCCCCCGGTGCAGCACGAAGTCGATGCGGTCCTGCGGCTCGGGCCGCCCGCTGCCGTCCTCGTGCTCCACGTGGATCGGCGACCAGGTGTGCCCGGGCTGCCGTACGGGGTCGGGGTGGGCCTCGCGGTAGGAGTCACGCAGGCCGGCCTCCTCGGCGGCCCTGGTCACGGGCCACTCGACGTCCGGCCAGTCCAGGTGCGAGGGCGCGTTGAAATCACCGACCAGGACCACGGGGACCGCCTCGGTGGCGGACTCGGTGATCCGCCGCAGGATCTCCCGCATCTGCTCCAGCCGGACGCCCTCGTGGGCGATCAGCTCGGCCGCCGGGAGCCCGTCGAAGCGGGCCTCGTAGGGGCCGTACGGCGTGTAGTCGAGGTGGGCGCTCCAGACGTCCACCTCCTGTCCGCCGTCCAGCCGGACGCGCACTCCGGTGCCGCCGTAGAAGCCGACGTCCGGGTCGCCGTGGCGGGCGGTGATCGGGTAGCGGCTGATGACGCCGAGGTTCTCGCCGGCCCGGTGGTGGTGCCAGCCGAGGGCCTCGGCGAGTTCCTGTGCCGAGGTGCCGTACGTCTCCTGGAGGCCGACCACGTCCGCGCCCGTCTCGGCGATGACCTTGAGCTGCTTCTCGCGGTGGTCGTCGACCTTCGTCCCGCCGTACCAGAGGTTCCAGCTCATCACCCGCAGCTCACGGGGCGCGACCATGGCGCGCAGCCGGGCCGGGGTCACCTCCTCCAGGCTGGTCAGGACGGTGCGTCCGGGTACGGAGTCGATCGGCGCGAGCGAGGGCACGGCGAGCACGGCGCACCCCGCGGCCTCGGCGGACGCCACCCCCGTCTCGGTGTCCTCCACGGCCACGCACGCGGCGGGATCGACGCCGAGGGCGCGGCAGGCGGCGAGGTAGGGGTCGGGGGCGGGCTTGGTGCGTTCGGTGTCGTCGGCCGTGACGGAGACGGCGAAGTGTTCGGCGCCGAGGGCCGCGAGGACGGTGTCGGCGACGGCACGGGGCGACGCGGTCACGAGGGCGGTGGGGACACCCTCGCGGACCAGTTCGCCGAGGAGCCGCAGCGCACCCGGGCGGGGCACGATGCCGGTGCGGACCCGGTGCGCGAACTCCTGGTGCAGTTCGGCGGCGATCTCCCCCGCCCCGGCGCCCGTGATCCCGCCCAGCCAGGCGGCGGTGTACTCGACGGGCCGGCCGAGCACCTCCGGCTGGTCGGCCCCGGTCAGCCGGCGCCCGAGCCCGTCGGCCACCTGCTCCACCGCCTCCCACCAGAGCCGCTCGGTGTCCACGAGCGTGCCGTCCATGTCGAACAGGACGGCCTGGAGGGGGAGGTGGGGGGAGGTGGTGCGGAGGGTCACGGTGCTCTCTTTCACTCGGCGTAACTCAGTGGGGGGATGCGTCGGTTACTGCGTGCGCTCGGCGACCAGTACCGGCCGCTCCGGCAGGCTCACGGTCACGGCGGCGCCCGAGCCGAGCCCGGCGGCCTCGTGGGTGGGCAGGTCGGCCTTGACCTCGGTGGCGTCCGGGAGCCGGACGGTGACGCGGGTGGCGGCGCCGAGGAAGGCGGTGGCGACGACGCGCGCGGTCCCGGCGTCGTCCGCCCGCACCCGCACCGCCTCGGGCCGTACGAGCACGTCGATCTCGGTCGCGGCGGGCGCGTCCCCGTCGACCGGCAGCCGCTGTCCGAGCACCTCGGCCACGCCGGAGTCCAGCCGCCCCGGAATCCGGCTCATCGTGCCGACGAACTCGGCGACGAAGGCGGTCGCGGGCCGCCCGTACAGCTCGGCGGGCGCGGCGCACTGTTCGAGCCGCCCGGCCCGCATCACGGCGACGCGGTCCGCCATGGACAGCGCTTCTTCCTGATCATGCGTCACGAACAGGGTGGTGATGCCGAGTTCCTGCTGAAGCCGGCGGATCTCCTCGCGCAGGGTGAGTCGCACCTTGGCGTCCAGGGCGGAGAGAGGCTCGTCGAGCAGCAGCACGCGTGGACGCAGGGCGAGCGCGCGGGCCAGCGCGATGCGCTGCTGCTGACCGCCGGAGAGCTGGTGCGGGAACCGCTCGCCCTTGTCGGCGAGACCCACGAGGTCGAGCAACTCGGCCGCGCGGGAACGCCGTTCGGCGGTGCGCACCTTGCGCATCCGCAGCCCGAAGGCCACGTTGTCGAGGGCGCTGAGGTGCGGGAAGAGGCTGTAGGACTGGAAGACCATCCCCGCGTCGCGGCGGTGGGCCGGGACCCGGGTGACGTCCTCGCCGTCGACCAGCACCTCGCCGGAGTCGGGGTGTTCGAACCCGGCGAGCATGCGCAGCGCGGTGGTCTTGCCGCAGCCTGACGGGCCGAGCAGGGCGAGGAGTTCGCCGGGCCGGACGGTCAGGTCGAGGCCGTCGAGGGCGACGGTCGGGCCGAACTCCCGCCGCAGGCCGCGGAATTCGACGGTGGCGGCCTTGGCGTCGGCGGCCTTCTCAAGCGTGGTGACGGTCATGGTTCATCCCCGGGATGCGGAAGCGGAACGGGAGCGCCCGCCGAGCCCGGCGAGCGAGAGGAGCAGGGCCCAGGTGACGAGCAGGCTGAGCACGGAGACGGCGACGGAGAGCTGGGCCTGCGAGCCGCCGACGCTGTAGATCCACACGGCGAAGGGCTGGAAGCCGAGCAGCTGGGCGACGGTGAACTCGCCGAGCACCAGGGCCAGCGTGAGGAAGGAGGCGTTGAGCAGCGCCCCGCGCAGGTTGGGCAGCACGACCCGTACCAGCGCCTGCGGCCAGTTCGCCCCGCAGCTGCGCGCGGCCTCGACGAGGGTGCGTACGTCGACGGCGCGCAGCCCGGCGTCCAGGGCCCGGTACACGAACGGCAGTGCCATCACGACGTACGCGAGGACGAGCACTACGGGGAAGTCGGGGTTCTGGAGGGCCACGAACGTCTCGAACAGCGGGGTGCGGGAGAGGTGTTCCGGTCCCCACTTGAGGACCGTGGCGATCCCGGCGACGAAGGCGATCGGCGGGACGACCAGCGGCAGCGAGCAGATCACCTCCACCACGGGCCGCAGCTTCGGGGCGCCGAGCCGCAGCGCGACCATCGCGGGCACCATCAGCAGCAGGACCACGGCGATGGTGGCGGCGGCCAGTTCCAGCGAGAGCAGCAGGCTGGAGCCGAAGCCGTCGGCGGAGACGATCTGGCGGTACGCGTCGAAGGTGATCCCCTGGTTCGGCACGTCGACCGTGAAGACCACGGACGCGGCGAGCGGGACCAGGAAGTAGAGCCCGGCGCAGACGAGGACGACCCCGCGCCAGGGACGTACGCGTACGGACTTGTTCGCCCCGCGGGCGGGCTTCAGGACCCGAGCGGGATTGTTCAGGCTTCCAGCCATCGCGCGCTCCGTCGTTGCAGGGGCAGGTACACGGCCATGACCAGGCCCGCGATGAGGACCATGTCGAGGCTGAGGGCGAGCGCCACGTTCTCCTGGCCGACCAGGACGTTGCCGGAGATGGCGTCGGCGATCTGCAGGGTGACCAGCGGGACCGCACTGCCCACCATGGCCGCCGCGGTGGCGTACGCGGCGAAGGCGCTGCCGAAGAGCAGCACGAGGCCGCCGAGCAGGGAGGGCGTGAGGACGGGGAGGGCGATGTACCGCCAGTACTGGATTCCGGTGGCGCCGTTGTTCTGTGCGGCCTCGCGCCACTGGGAGCGCAGGCCGTCCAGGGCGGGCGTGATGGTGAGGACCATCAGCGGGATCAGGAAGTACAGGTAGACGATGACCAGGCCCCAGAAGCTGTACAGGTTCCAGCCCTTGTCCTTCAGGCCCAGGTGCTCGGTCAGGACACCCGCGTTGCCGAGGGTGGCGACGAACGCGAAGGCCAGCGGGACGCCGCCGAAGTTGGCGAGGACGCCGGACGCGGTGAGGACCGCCTCACGCAGGGCACGGAAACGGGAGGTCACCACGGCCTGGGCGAGCGGCAGTCCAAGGACGGTCGCGATGCCCGCGGAGACCGCGGACAGCTTGACGCTGCCGATCAGGGCGGTGAAGTAGGCGCCCTGGAGCGAGTCGGTCAGGTTGGCCGTGGTGTACGAGGTGGCGCCGGTCGTCTGGTCCTTGACGGTGAAGGCACCGTTCAGCATGGCCAGGGCGGGGACGCCGAAGGCGATCGCGACGAAGACGAGCAGCGGCAGCACGGCGAGCCAGCCGGGGGCGCGGCGCCGCCGCCGCTGGGAAGCGGCGGCGGCGGGCGTCACGTCGGCCCCGGCCTCGGTGAGGACGGTGGTCATCCGGAGACGGCCTTGCCCCAGCCCTGCGCGAGGACCGTCTTGGCCTTGGCCTGCTGGGCCTCGGTCGGGAAGCTCGGCGTGCCGGAGACCGCGGGGAGCTTGGCGGCGGCGGTCTTGTCGAGGGTGCCGGCCGTCTGCATGGCGGTCATCAGGGCCGGACGGGCGTAGCCCTTGAGCCAGAGGTTCTGGCCCTCGACGCTGTAGAGGTACTCCTGCCACAGGCGGGCGGCCGCCGGGTGCGGGGCGTCCTTGTTGATGGCCTGGGAGTAGTACTGGGAGAACTTGCCGTCCGAGGGGACCGTGACCGTCCAGTCGACGCCCTTGGACTTGAACTCGTCGGCGTAACCGGCGTTCAGGTAGTCCCAGTCGATGCTGATCGGGGTCTCGCCCTTCTCGACGGTGGCCGGGGTCGACTCGACGGGCGTGTAGTTGCCGTTCTTCTTCAGCTTGGCGAAGAAGTCCAGGCCGGGCTGGATGTCGTCGAACGAACCGCCATTGGCGAGCGAGGCCGCGTAGACACCACCGAAGGCCGAACCGGACTTGGTGGGGTTGCCGTTGAGGGCGACCTGGCCCTTGTACTCCGGCTTGAGCAGGTCCTTGAAGGTCTTCGGGCACTCCTTGACCTTCTTGGCGTCGCAGCCGATGGAGATGTAGCCGCCGTAGTCGTTGAACCAGCGGCCCTGCGCGTCCTTCTGCCCCTCGGGGATGTCGGCGAAGGCGGTCACCTTGTACGGCGCGACAAGCCCCTGCTGGGCGGCGCTGAGCGCGAACGAGCTGCCCAGGTCGAGGACGTCCGGGGCGCGGTCCTGCCCCTTCCTCGACGTCACGGCGTTGATCTCGTCCTGGCTGGCGCCGTCCGGGTTCTCCACCTCGATCTTGATGCCGTACTTCTTCTTGAAGCCGTCGATCAGGGCGCCGTAGTTGGCCCAGTCACGGGGCAGCGCGATCGCGTGCAGCGTGCCCTCCTTCTTGGCGGCCTTGACCAGGGCGTCGAGGCCGCCGAAGTCCGCGGCGGAGGTCGCGGTGGCCGCGCTCTTGCCGTCGGCGGTGGTCGACTTGTCGTCGGGGGCCGCGCCACAGGCGCTGAGGGCGAGGGCGGCGGCGACGGCGAGGCCGCCGGTGAGGACGGCGGTCCTCGGCAGGAACACGGTCACGGTCTCTCCAGGAGTACGCACGAGGGTTCGGGTAGTGCGGAGAACTTGTCTGAACAAGTTGGCCCCAGTAGGCCCGGCGCGGGTGTCCTGTTCGTAAACTTTGGCGAAACCGTGACCCTTGATTCCCTGCACAATCCCGGCCCGCGCCGATCACGTTCGGATCTCGATTAGGCTGGTCACGCTGTGCACAGCAGTCGAATCAGAGGGGAAGCATGCCGGCGCGACACGAGGAGATCGCCGACGAGCTGCGGCGCGCCATCGACCGCGAGGAGTACACGGTGGGCAGTCTGCTGCCCGCCGAGACGGATCTCGCGGCCCAGTACGGCGTGGCACGCGGCACGGTCCGCCAGGCCGTCGCGGCCCTGACCTCCGAGGGCCTCATCGGCTCCCGCCAGGGCGCCCGCCGGGTGGTCCTCGCCAGCCGCCGCAGCCAGAGCTTCGCCGAACTGCGCAGCTTCGCCCAGTGGGCCCGCGCGATGGGCCGGGAGGCGACGGGACACGTCGTCGAGCAGGAGCACCGCCCGGCGACCGCGGAGGACGCCGTACGCCTCCAACTCCCCGAGAGGACACCGGTGTTGCACGTCCTGCGGGTCCGCGGGCTGGACGGCGAGCCGGTCCTCCTGGAACGGACCGTGTACGCGGACTGGATCTCCCCCGCCGTCGAGGCCATCGAGCCCGACTGCGCCTCGGTCACCCAGCGGCTCTACGAGGACACCGGCCTGGTCTTCGCCTACGGCGAGCACGTCATCGACGCGGTGGCGGCGGGCGCCCAGGACGCCGACCTCCTCGGCGTCCGCCGCACCAGTCCCCTCCTGAGGGTCCGCCGCGTCACCACCACCCGCGAAGGCCGCCCGGTGGAATGGTCCGACGACCGCTACCGCTCGGACGCGGTGAGCTTCAGCGTCCACAACTCGATCGGCAACAACGCGCTGGCCCGCAAAACAGCGGAGTGAGGTGGAGCGCCCCGAAGGGGCGCGGGGCTGTGCATACAGCGGCTCCGTCGCGGGGCGCGCCCAGCCACAACGAACCCGCGGCCGCCTACGAACCCCCGCGCCCCCTACGTAGGCGATCCCGCCGAGAACCGCCGCAGCAACGGAGACAACACCAGCACCGACTTGGTCCGCTCCACGAACGGCTCCCCGGCGATCCGCTCCAACACCCGCTCGAAATGCCGCATGTCAGAAGCGAACACCTGCACCACCGCATCCGCCTCCCCCGTGACGGTGGACGCGGCCACCACCTCCTGATACCGCTCCAACCCCCGCTGGATGGTCTCCGGCGAGGTGTTCCGGCGGCAGTAGATCTCGACGAACCCCTCCGTCTCCCACCCCAGCGCCGCCGGATCCACCCGCACGGTGAACCCGGTGATGGCACCCGTGGCCCGCAGCCGGTCCACCCGGCGCTTCACGGCGGGCGCGGACAGGCCGACCAGTTGGCCGATGTCGGCGTAGGAGCGGCGGGCGTCCTCGGCGAGGGCGTGCACGATGCGTTCGTCGAGATCGTTCAGCACTGCGGGTGTTTCACTTTTCTGATGGCGCGAGACGGGAGCGGCGGTAGCCGTAACTGAAGTAGAACACGAGCCCGGCGGCCATCCAGACTCCGAAGACCACCCAGGTGACGGCCGAAAGGCTGCCCATCATCCACACGCACAGGGCGAAGCCGATCGCGGGCAGCACCGGCGACAGCGGCACCCGGAAGGTGCGCCGCATCTCCGGGCGCGTCCGGCGCAGCACCACGACGGCCACATTGACCAGCGCGAAGGCGAAGAGGGTGCCGATGCTGGTGGCGTCGGCGAGCTGGCCGAGCGGGATCGCGGCGGCGAGGACACCGCAGAACAGCGAGACGATCACGGTGTTGGCGCGGGGCGCGCCGCTCTTCGGGTGGACGCGCGAGAACACCTTGGGCACGAGCCCGTCGCGGGACATGGCGAAGAGGATGCGGGTCTGGCCGTAGAGCACGGTCAGGACGACGCTGGCGATGGCGATGACGGCACCGGCGGCGAGCAGCGTGCCCCAGAAGGTCTGCCCGGTGACGTTCTTCATGATCTCGGCGAGCGCGGCCTCCGAGTCGTTGAACTTCCGCCAGGGCTTGGCGCCGACGGCGACGGCCGCGACGACGACGTACAGCGCCGTCACGATGACCAGCGAGAGCATGATCGCGCGCGGCAGGTCGCGCTGCGGGTCCTTGGCCTCCTCACCTGCGGTGGAGGCGGCGTCGAAGCCGATGTACGAGAAGAACAGCGTGGCACCTGCGGCGCTGACGCCCGCCATGCCGAGCGGCATGAAGTGCTCGTAGTTGCCGGACTTGAAGCCCTGGATGCCGATCGCGCAGAACAGCAGCAGCGCGACGATCTTCACGGCCACCATGATCGTGTTGGCGCGTGCGGACTCCTTGGCGCCGCCGAGCAGGAAGGCCATGGCGAGCAGGACGACGATGAGCGCGGGCAGATTGAAGATGCCGCCGTCGCCGGGAGGTGCGGAGAGCGCGTTCGGGATGGTGACGCCGATCGTGCCGTCGAGCAGTTCGTTGAGGTACTCGCCCCAGCCGACCGCGACGGCGGCCACCGACACGCCGTACTCCAGGACCAGACACCAGCCGCAGATCCAGGCGATCAGCTCACCCATCGTTGCGTACGCGTACGAGTACGAGGAGCCGGCGACCGGGATGGTGCCGGCCAGCTCGGCGTACGAGAGGGCCGAGAAGAGCGCCGTGAGGCCGGCGATCACGAAGGAGAGGGTGACCGCGGGTCCGGCCTTGGGGACGGCCTCGCCGAGGACCACGAAGATGCCGGTGCCGAGGGTGGCGCCGATGCTGATCATGGTGAGCTGCCACAGCCCGAGGGAGCGCCTGAGCGAGCCTCCCTCGCCCTGGCCGCCCTCGGCCACCAGGCGTTCCACGGGCTTGCGGCGCATGAGACGCGCGCCGACACCCGGGGACGGTGCGGCGGAATCTGTGCGGGACTGCGGGGGTGCGCCTTGATCGAGCACGCGGTGACTCCTTCATCGCTGCCGGTCGATACGGCGGGAACCGGCGGCACCCCTGGCAGCGGGGACCCACCGAGCGGGGTCCCCGCCACGCCATGTACAGCGCTTGACCCTATGAGCCCGGGCTTCACGGGCGTAATGCGGCAACCTTGCGCATCTCCGCAAGATCGTTGCGTTCATCGGACCTCGGCGTGTGTTCGTTGCGCGGGGCCTTTCGATGGTTGCGCACACCCCCGCACGGCGATCCGCGGCAGGTACGCCGACGGCCCCCGTGGGCGCACCACGGGGGCCGTACGACGGTGGAACGGGTCAGCTCCAGCTGGCGTGCAGGGGCTTGCCCTCCGCGTAGCCGGCCGCGCTCTGGATGCCGACGATCGCGTTCTCGGCGAACTCCTCCAGGGAGTTGGCGCCCGCATAGGTGCAGGAGGAGCGGACGCCCGCGATGATCGAGTCGATCAGGTCCTCGACGCCCGGGCGGCCCGGGTCGAGGAACATCCGCGAGGTGGAGATGCCCTCCTCGAAGAGGGCCTTGCGGGCGCGGTCGTACGCCGACTCCTCGCTCGTACGGTTGCGGACCGCGCGCGCGGACGCCATGCCGAACGACTCCTTGTACAGGCGCCCGTCGGCGTCCTGCTGGAGGTCGCCCGGGGACTCGTACGTCCCCGCGAACCAGGAACCGACCATGACGTTGGACGCGCCCGCGGCCAGCGCCATGGCCACGTCGCGCGGGTGCCGGACACCGCCGTCGGCCCACACGTGCTTGCCGTACTTCTTCGCCTCGGCGGCGCACTCCAGGACGGCCGAGAACTGCGGCCGGCCGACGCCGGTCATCATGCGGGTGGTGCACATGGCGCCGGGGCCGACGCCGACCTTGATGATGTCCGCGCCCGCGTCGATGAGGTCCTTGACGCCCTCGGCGGCGACGATGTTGCCCGCGACGATCGGGACCTGCGGGTCGAGCGCGCGCACGGTCCTGATCGCGCTGATCATCGACTCCTGGTGGCCGTGCGCGGTGTCGATGACGAGCGTGTCGACGCCCGCGTCGAGGAGCTGCTTGGCCTTGCCCGCGACATCGCCGTTGATGCCCACGGCGGCCGCGATGCGCAGCTTGCCGTCGGCGTCGGTGGCCGGGGTGTAGAGCGTGGCGCGCAGGGCGCCCCTGCGGGTGAGGATGCCGGCGAGCCTGCCCTCGGCGTCCACGGCCGGGGCGTAGCGGCGGTTGGCGCCGTCCAGCTTGTTGAACGCCTCGCGCGGCTCGATGTCGGCGTCGAGGAGCAGCAGGTCCCGGGACATGACCTCGGCCAGCTGCGTGAACCGGTCCACGCCGGTGAGGTCGGCGTCGGTGACCACGCCGATCGGGCGGCCGTCCTCGTCGACGACGACGCCCGCGTTGTGGGCGCGCTTGGGCAGCAGCGCCAGCGCGTCGGCGACGGTCTGGTGGGGGGCCAGGACGATGGGGGTGTCGAGCACCAGGTGGCGTCCCTTGACCCAGGAGACGACCTCGGTGACGACCTCGATCGGAATGTCCTGCGGGATGACCACGAGACCACCCCGGCGGGCGACGGTCTCGGCCATCCGGCGGCCCGCGATCGCGGTCATGTTGGCGACGACCAGGGGGATCGTGGTGCCCGAGCCGTCCGGGGCACTGAGGTCCACGCCCTGCCGGGAGCCGACCGCGGAGCGGCTGGGCACCATGAAGACGTCGTCGTACGTCAGGTCGTACGGAGGCTGGATGTCGTTGAGGAAACGCACGTGCTGCACATCCCAGTCGATCAGAGGTGGCCCCCGGACAGGTCAGCCAGGGGGAAGAGCACGTACTTCATTGTCCCATGGCGACCTGTATGTGATGCCCGGACAGATCATCCAGGCTGGTCAGGGGGCAGTTGGTCGGATCCTCCAAGGGAGAGGACGACCGACAGCGCGGCGTCGTGCTCCTGGTAGTGCCCGGTGGCCGATTCCAGCACCTCCTGGGCGATCTCCCACTCGTCGGGGCGGACCTTGGCGTAGTGCCGCCAGCCGCTCACCAGGATGACGCGGCCCGGGCTGGCGGGCCCCCAGTCGGGGTCGCCCAGGCAGTCCGCGAGGGCGTCCCAGTTCCGGCCGAACCACTCGGGCAGGTCGAGGGCGCGGACACAGCGTTCCATGAAGGCCGCCTTGTCCGAGACGCCGGTGAGGTCGAGGACGCTGACCTGCCATCCGACCGCGCGCGCCGCGCGGAACACCTCCGCCAACGGGCCGTCCGTCATCTCAGCACCGCCCTGAACGACTTGTAGTGATCACCGGTGTAGTAGATCTCACCGCCCTGCCCGGTGACAATGCGACGGGCTCCCCGATCGTGTGCGCCGGGCGTTTTGACCGTGTACTCGTGGTAATAGCCGCGCTGGTGCCTGGGCAGCATGCCCTCGAAGTTCCCGAAGACGATGCCGTCCCTGGCGTACGGGAAGGGGCCGCCCTTGTCGATGAGGGCCAGCGTCGTGCGGGCCTCGGCGGGCAGCCGGGTCGCGTCGACCGTCCCCATCCCGTGGGCCCAGGATGGAACCGCCGAACGGGCCGCCGACGGGGCTCCCGTCACCGCACCCGCACCCGCACCGGCCGACTCCGTCGATGAGCAGCCCGTCAGGAGCACGCCGAAGCACAGAAACAGCCCCACGAGCGCCCGGGGCACCCACCGCACCACCACCATGCCGCCGATGCTGCCACGCCCCCGCCGCGCGGCGCGCCGATACCCCGAAGGGCCTCCCGACGGGTCACGGACCGTCCGGGTCCGCCCGGTTCAGGGCGGGTCGGGGAGTCGCGCCCGCTGTCATCAGGTAGTCCGCGGCGGACGTGTCCGTCACCAGGCTGGTGACGAGCCCGGACCGCAGCACCGCGTCGATGGCGGCGGCCTTGCGCTGTCCGCCCGCGATCGCCACGACCTCGGGGATACGCCGCAGCCGGTCGGCCTCGACGGTGATGCACCGCTCGCCCAGGTCACGGCCGACCCGCCGGCCCTCGGTGTCGAAGAGGTGCGCGGACATCTCGGCGGCGACACCGAGGGTGGCGTAGTGGGCGCGCTCCTCCTCGGTGAGCATGTCGTGCACCGTCGAGATGCCGGGCTCCCAGGAGCCGATCGACACACAGGCGACCGTGACCTTGTCGAAGTACTCGAAGGCACGGGCGATCCCGGTCTGGCTGCGCAGCGCGGCCGCGGTGGCCGCGTCGGGCAGCAGCATCGGCGCGTAGATGGGGTGGGCGTCGCCGCCCGACACCTGCGCGGCGCGGCGTACCGCCTCCACCGACCCGCGCTCCGCGGTCCCGGCGTCGTACACGCCCGTCAGCTGCACCACCGTGCACGGCGGGAGCCGGTCGAGCGCCGCCGCCATGTGGATGGTGGAGCGGCCCCAGGCCAGGCCCAGCACATCTCCCTCGTTGACCAGCTCACCGAGCAGGTCGGCGGCGACTTCACCGAGGTTCTCGGGGTCGGGCGACTCCTCGGCATCCGCCGGGGACTCGACCACGACGGCGTGCCGCAGGCCGTAGCGGGCGCGCAGCGCGTCGGAGCGCTCCGCGTCCAGCTCGGCGGGCACCCGGATCTCGATCCGCACGAGATCCCGTTCGAGGGCGGTCTCCAGGACCCGGGCCACCTTGAAGCGGCTGACGCCGAACTCCTCGGCGATCTGGATCTTGGATTTGCCCTCGAGGTAGAAGCGGCGGGCCATGGCCGCCGCCTGGACCAGCT
The DNA here is from genome assembly GCF_001514115.1 of Streptomyces olivochromogenes. Lineage (GTDB taxonomy): Bacteria > Actinomycetota > Actinomycetes > Streptomycetales > Streptomycetaceae > Streptomyces > Streptomyces olivochromogenes. The sequence continues at coordinate 497,221 of NZ_KQ948453.1, read as the reverse complement.
CAGCGGGTCCCATCCGCATGGCTGACCGGCCCGCCGACATACCCGACACGGCGATCTCCTCACTGCTGTTCACACTCTGGATTCGCCGTTCATCCTTGCAGATCCGGCGTACTTGATCAGCCCTGATGGGCGGCGTTCACGTTCCCTTTGGTCAGTGGTCGCACGCCCACGCCGCATGGGCCGTCGCGCCCTGAGCCTGGGTGCGCAATGCACGTACCGCCTGGGCCGGATCCGCGGCCCCGTACACGGCCGAACCGGCGACGAAGACGTCCGCACCCGCCTCCGCGCACCGCTCGATGGTGGACGCCGACACACCGCCGTCGACCTGGAGCCAGAGCTCGAGGCCGTGCTTGCTGATCAACTCACGGGTGCGGCGGATCTTCGGCAGCATGATGTCCAGGAACGCCTGGCCGCCGAAACCGGGCTCGACCGTCATGATCAGCAGCATGTCGAGCTCGGGAAGCAGGTCCTCGTACGGCTCGATGGGGGTCGCGGGCTTGAGCGCCATGGAGGCGCGGGCACCCTTGGCCCGGATCTCGCGGGCGAGCCGCACCGGCGCGGCGGCCGCCTCGACGTGGAAGGTGACGGAACCGGCACCCGCTTCCACGTACTGGGGTGCCCACCGATCGGGGTCCGCGATCATCAGGTGACAGTCCAGCGGCGTGTCCGTCGCACGGGCCAGGGACTCTACAACCGGCACACCGAGCGTGAGGTTCGGGACGAAATGGTTGTCCATGACGTCGACATGGAGCCAGTCCGCGCCCTCCACCGCCTGTGCCTCCTCGGCAAGACGGGCGAAGTCCGCGGACAGAATGCTGGGGTTGATCTGCACGGCCATGCCCCAAGCCTGCCATGCCCCGGGCCGGTTGCTCTCCTCGGTCCGGCTCCTGGACCGTACCTGAGACATACCGGCGTCCTGCCTGCGCCATACATGCGCCATACATGCGCCGTGCCCGAGCCCCACCGGGGCGGCACCGGGACCGTTGCGCGGGTGTCGCGCCCCGCACGGTCGGGGTGCCGCCGGGTTCGTCAGCTGCGGGCGAAGGCCAGCAGGTCGGCGTCGAAGACGTCCTTGAACGGGGCGACCATCGACAGGCCGTGCGGGGCACCCGGGTACACCTTCAGCGTGGCGTCCTTGACGATTTTCGAGGACTTCTCCGCGGCCGCGACGATGGGCACGATCTGGTCGTCGTCGCCGTGCGCGATCAGGGTGGGGACGTCGAACCGCTTCAGGTCCTCGGTGAGGTCGGTCTCGGAGAACGCCTTGACGCAGTCGTACGAGCCCTTGATCCCCACCTGCAGGGACCACAGCCAAAACGCGTCCCGCGTGCCCTGGGACACCTGCGAACCGGGCCGGTTGGCACCGTAGAAGGGCGCGCTGAGGTCCTTGTAGAACTGCGAGCGGTCGGTCGCGACGCCCTTGCGGATCTCGTCGAAGACCTCCAACGGCAGCCCCTCGGGGTTCGCTTCCGTCTTGAGCATCAGCGGCGGGATCGCGCCGAGGAGGACGGCCTTGGCGACCCGTCCGGTGCCGTGGCGGCCGATGTAGCGCGTCACCTCGCCGCCACCGGTGGAGTGGCCGACCAGGATCACGTCGCGCAGATCGAGGTCCTCGATCAACTGCGCCAGATCGTCCGCGTACGTGTCCAGGTCGTTCCCGTCCCACGGCTGGCCCGAGCGTCCGTGGCCTCGGCGGTCGTGCGCGATCGCACGGAAGCCGTTTTCGGCCATCATGCGGACCTGGGGGTCCCAGGCGTCGGCATTCAGCGGCCAGCCGTGGCTGAACACGACCGGCTGCCCCGTACCCCAGTCCTTGTAATAGATTTCCGTGTCATCCTTCGTGGAAATGAAAGGCATGGCATATTTCTTTCGATCGAGTTACGTGCGGGATCCCTGATCGGCTGAAATGCATGACGGGAATTTCACGCTACCCGACACGCCGCTTTTCCGCGCGATACGCCTCCAGCAGGCGGAGCCACACCTCGCTCGCGGTGGGGTAGCTGGGCACGACATGCCACAGCACGGGAAGCGGCACTCGCGCGACGATGGCCGTCGTGGCGGAGTGGACGAGTTCCGCGACGCCCGAGCCGACGAACGTCGCGCCCACCACCGTGTCGGTACCGCGGTCGAAGACCAGTTTGGCGCGCCCGAGGTAATCCTCGCGCTGCACATACGTGCCGGCCAGCGCGGCCATGTCGTACTCGACCGTCGCCACGTCGAGTCCCGCCGCGCGCGCCTCCCGCTCGGTCATGCCGGCCGATCCCACCTCCGGGTCGGTGAAGGTCACCTGCGGGTTGCCCCGGTGTCCGTCGGCGGAGCCGGGCACGCCGCTCCCCGCTCCGTCCGGCCGCCCTTCCGTGGCACGGGCGGCGATCACCTCACCGGCGATCCGCGCCTGGTACTTGCCCATGTGGGTCAGCAGCGCGCGTCCGCAGACATCACCGACCGCGTACAGCCAGTGCCCGTCCACCGCCCGTACGGCCTGCTCGTCGTCGACCTCCAGAAAGCCGCCGTCGGGGCATCCCACCGACGACAGGCCGATGTCCTGGGTGTTCGGCGTACGGCCGGTGGCGAGCACCAGTTCGTCGGCGACGAGCGTGCTCCCGTCGTCCAGCCGGACGGTGACCTCGCCGCCGTGCGGCAGCCCGACTCCCGTGTCGCGGGGATCGTCGCGCCGCACCTCGGTGACCGACCTGCCGGGAAGCAGCCGCACCCCCGCGGCCGTCAACCGGTCGGCCACCATGCGCCCGGCGAAGGGCTCCGCCCGGGCCAGCAGGCCGGCGCGCCGGTACACGATGCTCAACTCCTCGACGCCCAGCGGCTTCAGCCAGGTCGCCGCCTCGCACGCGACGACCCCACCGCCCAGCACCACGACCCGGCGTGGCACCTCGTGCAGATTGGTGACGTCGCGGGATGTCCAGGGGCGTGCCTCGCTCATGCCGGGGATCGTCGGCACGGTGGTGCAGGAGCCCGTGTCGATCACCACCGCGTGCCGTGCGGTCAGCACACGGGTGCCGCCGGCCGCCGTCCGAACCGCCACCGCGCGCTCCCCGGCGAGCCGCCCGTACCCGCGCACGACATCGATGCCGACGCCGAGCGCCCAGCCGATCTGCGAGGAGTCGTCGAGGCCGTTCACGACGGTGTCCCGGCGGGCCAGTACCGCCCGCACGTCCAGTTCGCGCCCGGTCAACAGCGAGGACACGCCCGGCACATGCCGTCCGCCGTCCAGCACCTCGGCCGGGCGCAACAGGGCCTTGCTGGGCATGCAGGCCCAGTACGAGCACTCGCCGCCCAGCAACTCCGCCTCGACCAGCACCGCGTCCAGACCGGAGAACTGCGTGGCGTACTGAGCCGCGTTCTCCCCGGCCGCGGCGCCGCCCAGGACGATGACGTCCCACTCGGAACGATCGGGATCCACACGCGCTGCCATCATTCACGCCCTCAACTACGAGAATGGTGAACCCGGAGGATTCGGCGATGGCTCTCGTATTGCGCTCGGACGGGGGTTACCACGCCTCGTCCTACTCCGCTCCGGCCTTTTCTCCGAATACGAGAAAGAATACGCCTTCGGGCTGTTCTCGGCGCTGGGAAAGGTCACGCCGTCCGGCGGATCAGCGCCAGATACATGGCGTCCGTACCGTGCAGATGCGGCCACAGCTGTACGTCGGGGCCGTCGCCCAGCGCCGGGACGCCGGGCAGGAGCGGGCGGGCGTCGAGAAGTTCGGCGGAGCCCGTGTCGTAGTGCTTGAGGACGTCGTCCACGACCGCACGGGTCTCGGCGAGGTGCGGCGAGCAGGTCGCGTATCCGACGACGCCGCCGACCCGTACGGAGTCCAGCGCCGTGCGCAACAGCCCGCGCTGGAGGGGCGCGAAGCCGTCCAGGTCCTCGGGACGGCGCCGCCAGCGGGCCTCGGGACGGCGGCGCAGGGCGCCAAGACCCGTGCAGGGCACGTCCATGAGCACCCGGTCGAAGGTGCCGGGCAGCCACGGCGGACGGGTGCCGTCGGCGGCGATGACCTGGTAGGGGCCGGGATTGCCCGCGAGCGCCTTCGCCACCAGGCCCGCCCTGTGCGGCTGCTTCTCCGAGGCGAGCAGCGCGGCGCCGCGCTCGGCGGCCAGTCCGGCGAGCATGGCGGCCTTGCCGCCGGGGCCCGCGCAGCCGTCGAGCCACGCCTTGTCGGGGCCGTCGAGCGGCGCGTTCGCGAGAGCGAGCGCCACCAGCTGGCTGCCCTCGTCCTGGACGCCCGCGCGCCCCTCCCGTACCGCGTCGATGGCACCCGGCTCGCCGCCCTCGCTGAGCCGCACCGCGTACGGCGACCAGCGTCCCGGCAGCGCGGACTCCTCGCCGAGGACGCCGAGGAGTTCGTCGGCGGTGGAACGCCCGGGCCGCGCCACGAGCGTCACCTCGGGCCGCTCGTTGTCGGCCTCCAGCAGGTCCTCGATCCCGGCACGGCCGCCGCCCAGCGCGTCCCACAGCGCCGAGACGACCCAGCGCGGGTGCGAGTGCACGACGGCGAGGTGGTCCTCGGGGTCCTCGTCGTAGGGCGGCGCGACCTGCTCCAGCCAGGCGTCGAGATCCTGCCGGGCGACCTTGCGCAGCACGGCGTTGACGAACTTGGCGCGCCCGTCGCCGAGTACGACGCGGGCGAGTTCGACGGAGGCGGACACGGCGGCGTGCGTCGGGATGCGCGTCCCGAGCAGCTGGTGCACGCCGAGGCTGAGCACATCGAGCACGGGCGGATCGACTTCTCGCAGCGGCCGGTCCACACAGGCCGCGATGACGGCGTCGTACGTCCCCTGCCGGCGCAGCGTCCCGTACACCAGCTCGGTGGCCAGCGCCGCGTCCCGCCCGTCGAACTTTTCCGGTCCCTCCTTCTCGCGCGCCTTGCGCAGCAGCGGCGGCAGCACGAGGTTCGCGTACGCGTCGCGCTCGTCCACGGCCCGCAGCGCCTCGAAGGCGAGCATGCGGACCGGGTCCTTCTGGGGGCGGCGGTAGGGCTTGCCGGGCTTGCGCGGCCCGCGGGACTGCTCAGTCACGAAAAAGGTGCTCCGGATCCTGGATGGTTCGACCCCTCCAGCCTACTTCCGGACGGACGTCGCCGGCCGGACGGCCCAGGGGACCCGGTCGGCCGGCCGACCACCGCTCAGCCGCCCGGGATCACCAGTCCCGTCTCGTACGCGACGACGACCGCCTGGGCCCGGCTGTCCAGACCGAGCTTGGTCATGGTGCGGTTGAGGTGGGTCTTGACGGTGGCCTCGCTGATGCCGAGGCGGTGGGCGATCTCCAGGTTGGACAGGCCCCGGGCGGTCAGTTTCAGCACCTCGACCTCGCGCGAGGTCAGCACGCCCAGGTCGGGTGGCGCGTCCTCCCGCGCGGGCCCGTGCTGCCGGGCGAACGCCTCGATCAGGCGGCGGGTGATGCTGGGCGCGAAGAGGGCGTCGCCGCCGTCGACCGCGGCCACCGCGGCGAGCAGCCGCTCGGGCCCGGAGTCCTTCAGCAGGAACCCGCAGGCGCCGGCCCGCAGGGCTCCGTACACGTACTCGTCGAGGTCGAAGGTGGTCAGGATCAGGATGCGCGGGGCCCGGTCGGGGGCCTCGGCGAGGATGCGCTCGGTGGCCTCGATGCCGTTCACACCGGGCATGCGGATGTCCATGAGGATCACGTCGGGGCGAGTCCTGGCGGCCAGCCGCACGGCCTCCGCGCCGTCCGCCGCCTCCCCCACGACCTCGAACCCGGGCGCGGCGTCCAGCAGGCCCACGAGCCCGGCGCGGATGAGGAACTGGTCGTCGACGACGAGCACTCTGGTCATCTCGTACGGTCGTCCCCCCGCCAGGTGGCCGATGCCGAGGTCGGCAGGGCCAGCTCGACCGCGAAGCCTCCCCCGGCGCGCGGGCCGAGACTGAGTGTCCCTCCGTAGAGCTTGGCCCGCTCGCGCATGCCGATCAAGCCGTGCCCGGCGCCCGTCGGGACCGTGTCCGGAATCACCCCCTCTCCGTCGTCCGTGACGGAGACCGTCAACTCGTGCTGCCCGTAACCGAGTGCCACGCGCGCGTGTGCCCGTCCGGCGTGCTTGAGGACGTTGGTGAGGGCCTCCTGGACGACGCGGTAGGCGCACAGCTCGACGCCCGGCGCGAGCGGGCGCGGTGTGCCCTCGACGGCCAGTTCGACCGGGACACCGCCGGCCCTGACCCGGTCGACCAGCTCCGCCAGCCGGGCCAGGGTGGGCATCGGGGCCCCGTCGGGTGCCCGCGGGTCTTCCTCGCGGAGCAACTGGAGCATGCGTCTGAGCTCCTCCAGCGCCTCGCCGCTGCTGTCCGCGATGGTGCCCAGGGCGCCACGGGCCTTGGCCGGATCGGAGTCGAAGACGAACCGGGCCAGGCCCGCCTGCACGGAGATCACCGACATGTGGTGGGCGACCACGTCGTGCAGTTCCCGCGCGATCCGCCCACGCTCCTCGGCGACCGCACGCCGGGCCCGCTCGGTCTGCTCCTCACGCAGTCTGCGGGTGAGTTCGGCGGAGTGCCGCGTCAGGGTGCCGAACCGGACCAGCACCGAGCAGTACAGCAGCGCCTGCCCCAGGACGACCGCCATCGACGGGCTGTGGCCGACCAGTCCACCGTAGCCCCAGACGGCGACCGCGCAGGCCGCGCAGGCGACGACGATCCGGGGCGGACGGTGCGCCGCGACCGTGTACAGGGCGAGCATGGGGCCGAAGAAGCACGCCACGGGCCAGTAGCCGAAGGTGACATAGGCGACCGAGGCGGCCTGTACGGCGGCGAAGACGGCGAGCGGCCACCTGCCGCGCAGGGCGACCGGCAGCTGCGCGAGGGCGATCAGGACGTGGGCGCGCGCGTCGGGTTCGGGCCAGCCCTGCGCCGCCCTCGACACATGCGCCAGCAGCACGGCCACCCCGGTCATGGCGAGCGCGATCAGTGTGTCGACGACGAACGGCCGGGGCGTCCTCAGGCGCATCGCCGCAGCCTAGCCCCGGATCCCGGACGGTGCGTCAACTTCCCTTGCTACCACGGGAGTTGTACAACCTCACGGCTACCGCGCTCGGTGCGGCGGGAGTTCCACCCGCCGCGGGACGCGGCGGCCGCGGCACCGCTCCTACCGTCAGGCACAGCGGCACCGCCCATCGAGCGGAGCCACACGGCCCGTGGGCTGTTCGGGGTTCCCGGCCGGGGACCCGGCCCGGGGCCTGAAGGAGCCCGCATGACCCTGCGCAAGCACATCGCCCTGGCCACGGCCGCCCTCGCCCTGGGCAGCGGCCTCGCCGTACTGCCCGCGACCGGGGCGTCGGCGACGACGTACACCTGCACCTACAGCACCGACGGCTTCTGGGCATACGCCGGCTACTACTCGGGGACCACCGTGCAGCCTTCGAGCACCGGGGTGTCGTCCGCGGGCATCGAGGCACAGTGCCTGCTCGACCTGGCGGGCTTCAGCCCCGGCACCATCGACGGGGTCTTCGGCACCAAGTCCCAGGCGGCGGCCGCGGACTTCCAGCGGCTGGCCAACAAGTACTACGGGGTCACCCTCACGGTGGACGGCAAGGTCGGCCCGAAGACCTGGCCGGTGCTGCGCGCCCACGCCTTCTGATCCCTCCCGGCCGGCCGGGAGCCCGATGGCCCGCACCCACGGGGGAGGTGCGGGCCATCGCCGTACGACCGCGTGTCAGGCCCCGAGCCGCTCCCCGGAGGCGATGCGCACTCCGCGGGCCCAGTCGGCCGCGCGCATCGGCTTCTTGCCCTGGGCCTGGACCCAGAGCAGTTCCACGGCGTACGAGCCGGTCCCGACGTACACGTTGTTCTTGCCGACGGACAGTTCACCCGGGGCGAGGTCGGTGTGTTCGGGCACGGGCGTGGCGTGGATGAGCTTGAGCCGCTCGCCGCGGAAGGCGGTCCAGGCGCCGGGCGCGGGCGTGCACCCGCGCACCATCCGGTCGACGCGCAGCGCCGGTGCGGACCAGTCGACGTGGGCGTTCTCGACGGTGATCTTCGGCGCCAGGGTGATGCCGTCGGCAGGCTGCGGTACGGCCTTCACGGTGCCGTCCTCGATGCCGTCCATGGTCGCGACGAGCAGGCCGGCACCGGCGAAGGCGAGCCGGGTGAGCAGGTCACCGCTGGTGTCGGTGCGCCGGATCTCCTCGGTGACGGTCCCGTAGACCGGCCCCGAGTCGAGCCCCTCCTCGATGAGGAAGGTGGAGGCACCGGTGATCTCGTCCCCCGCCATGATCGCGTGCTGCACGGGGGCGGCGCCGCGCCAGGCGGGCAGCAGGGAGAAGTGCAGATTGACCCATCCGAGGGCGGGCACGTCGAGGGCGACCCGGGGCAGCAGCGCCCCGTACGCCACCACGGGGCAGGCGTCGGGCCCGATCTCCCTCAGCCGGGCCAGGAAGTCCTCGTCCCGCGGCTTGACCGGCTTCAGCACCTCGATGCCGGCCTCCTCCGCCCGCTCGGCGACCGGACTCGCGACAAGCCGCCGTCCCCGGCCGGCGGGCGCGTCGGGCCGCGTGACCACGGCGGCCACCTCGTGCCGCCCGGAGGCGATCAAGGCGTCCAGTGCGGGAACGGCTACCTCGGGGGTACCTGCGAAGACGAGCTTCATGGGTGGCGGCTGGCCTCTCGGGCGGGAACGCTTCAGGGCCCTGCACACCCGCCGGTCCGGACGGGTTACGGGGCAGCGCACCAGTCTATGCGGCGCGACGGCTCAACGTCCCGGGGGTTCGACGGTCGGCACGTCGAACACACGAACAGGTACCGAAGGCCGAGGCGGGACAACGGCGCACCGGGGGCGTACGCCCCCGGACGCGCCCTGTGCATATGCCCTTACGCCCCCGCAGCGTGACCACTCACCCGCAAACGCGTTGGTCAAGAGAGAGTTGACCACATCGGGCCGCGATCGCGGCCCGATCCTTTTCAACGCCGGTTCGAGAGGCTTGTTCATGGCCGACCACGCAACCCACGACGCCCAGGCTCGGGCCAGCCTGCACTTGCTGGTGCGGGACATCGAGCGGGTCCGCCGGCAGGTGGACGCACTGCGCACGCTCACCGCACAACTGGGCAATGTCTACCGCCCGCGCCGCTCCGGCCCCTCCGCGGGCTTCGTCGTCTACGGACGCGCCCCCGCCCCGACCGTCCGCCTCGCCCAGGAGCTGCGGGACAGCGTCGAGACCCTGGTCACGGCCGCCGTGGACTTCGACCGCTCCCTGGGCTTCTCCTGGGACGCGGTGGGCTCCGCCCTCGGGGTCACCAAGCAGGCGGTGCACCGCCGTTACGGCGCCCGCCGCGCCGCCGCGCAGGCCGCCGCCGAGGCCGAGCGCTCCACGGAGACCTCGGGCACCCGCACGGTCGCCGTCAACACGGGCATCCCCACGGTGCCGACGGTCCCCGCCGCCCGCTCCATGCCGACCCAGCCGACCGCGGGCAGCCCCACCCTCCGTGACGAGGTCAGGCCCACGGCGTTCCCGGGCCCCCGCAACGGCTGACCCCACCTCTCGCCTGCCTCCCGGCACCATCGAAGCCGGGAGGCGGCCCAGGTCGGGGCGGCCCGGACGGGGGGCGGGCCGAGGCTCGTCACCCGATGTCCGGCGGATCGATCCGAATCCGTACGGGCTCACTCCCGCCCCGCGCCATCCGCGCCGCCTGGGCGGCCTTCAGCGCGGCCGCCAGCGCCGCCCCGCTCCCCGGCGGCACCCGCACGAGCGCCCGCTCCCACTGCTCCCCCGGCGGCGGCGCCCCCACCCGCCGCGGCCCCCCGGTCTGCGTGACGGGCAGCGGCACCGGCCCCAGCACCTCCGCATCGCCCGGAAGCCCGACCACGGCGAGAAACCCGGCGAGCGCCTCCGCCGTACCCGACACGGCCGCCATCCGGGACACCGGCGGAAACCCGAGCTCGGCCCGCTCGGCGAGCTCCCGCACCGCGTGCCCGACGGGATCCCACCGTACGAGCGCCTGCACGGGCCGCAGGGTCGGCTCCGCGACGACCACGACCGTGCCCCCCGCCCCCTGCCCGCGGACCAGCGCCGCCGCGCCGATCCACCGTCGCAGCGCGTCCTCGCCGGCCCGCAGATCGGGCCGCGACAGCATCGTCCAGCCGTCGAGCAACAACGCGGCCGCGTACCCGCCCTCGGCGACGGGCTCGGCCCCCGGCGTGCTCACGACGAGCGCGGGCGCACCCGGGACCGTGTCGAGCACCTGCTCGCGTCCCGACGTCCGCACGGGCACGGCCGGAAACGCCCGCCCCAGCTCCTCCGCGGTCCGCCGCGCGCCCACGACCTGGGCCCGCAGCCGGAACCCACCGCACTCGGGACAGTGCCAGGCCGCCTCGTCCCGCCCGCACCACGTGCACAGCAGCGCCCCGGCGTCCCGCGCCTCCAGCGGTCCCGCGCAGTGCCGGCAGCGAGCCGGAGCCCGGCACTGCGCACAGGCCATCCGCGGTACGTACCCACGCCGCGGCACCTGGACCAGTACGGGCCCGTGCCGCAGGCCGTCCCTCACCACCTGCCAGGCGAGGGTCGGCAGCCGGGCGGCCCGCGCCGCCTCGTCCCGCGCGAGATCCCCGTCCCCCACGGTCCGCACGAGCGGCGCGCTCGCCCGCACCTGCTCCCGCTCGGCGACCAGCGGCAGCGCCCACCCGCTCTCGACCAGCTGTGCCGCCTCGACCGTGCAGCCCCAACTCCCCAACAGGAAAGCGCACTTGTCATGGGCGGCCCGCAGCAGCAGTACTTCCCGGGCATGCGGCTGCGGTGCGTGCTGCTCGCTGTGGCTGTCGTCGCCGTCGTCCCAGATGACGACGAGTCCCAGATCCCGTACGGGCGCGAACATGGCGGCCCGGGTCCCCACGACGGCCCGTACGGACCCACGCCGCACGGCCAGCCACTCGCGGTAGCGCTTCTCGGGGCCGGCCTCGGCCGTGAGCACCGCGTGCTGCCCCTCCCCCAGCACGGCGGACAGCGCGGCATCCACCCGTGTGACGGCCCGGCCGTCCGGCACGACGACGAGCGCGCCCCGCCCCGAGGCGAGCGTCGCGCCCACGGCTCTGGCGATCTCCTCGGCCCAGCCGGGCCCCGGCAACGCGTTCCACACGGCTCGCGGTGCCCCGCCCGCGGCGAGCGACTCGAGAAAGGCCGCCCCCCGCCCGTATCGCGTCCAGGAACCGGTCTCGGGTATGCCGGGCGGAGGCAGGGGCGCGGGCGAGGGCTTCTGCTCGGCCCGCGCGTTGCGCGGCGGGACCGCGAGCTGGAGCACGTCCGCGAGGCTCCCCGCGTACCGGTCGGCGACGGCGCGCGCGAGTCCCAGCAACTCGGGCCCGAGCACGGGCTCGGGCGACACGACCTGCGCGAGCGCGGCGAGCGGCCCGGAGTATTCGGACTCGGCGAGCCGCTCGACGAGGAACCCGTCGATCAGCCCTCCGCCCTCACGCCGGCCCTCCCGCACCCGATGCCGCCCGGCCCCGAACCGCACCCGGACCCGCACGCCCGGCTGTGCCTCGGCGTCCAGCTCCTCGGGCACGGCGTAGTCGAAATACCGGTCGAGGTGCAGCACACCCTTGTCGACGAGGACCCGTGCGACGGGCAGTTCCCCGGCGAGCTTCGCCCCCCGCCACGTGCGCGGCTTCGCCTTGGGCGCCCTGGCCTGCCGCACCCCTTCCCGAATCAACGCAAGCTGCTCGGGCGGCGCGCCCTCCGCGCCACCTTCACCCCACCCGTTCGCGCTGCTCACAGCAACATTCCTACCAGACCCCACTGACACCGCCGCGCGCCCGAGATCAGGCCGGCCACGGACCACGAACGCCCCAGGGGCGCTTCTGCCATGGACCACTCGGCCGTACCGGTCCAAGGACCGGCAGCAGGATTCGAACCTGCGAGGGAATCACCCGGACGTACCCGCGACCATCACACCGGACGCCACGACGTCAGTTCTCCCGAGTTCCAAGCGGCAGCGGACCATGATCCAGAATCACCGCGCGCCCTGGGCGCACTCCACCGAAGTAACCGCGGCCATCGCACCGGGAGACCCCGACCCTACGAATTCCGACCCCACCCGCACCACCGATTTACCCACCCGCCGCGACCGGCCCCTCGCCGACGCCCGCCGGGAAACGCCGAGGCCCGGCGCCCCCGAAGGGGTACCGGGCCTCACCGTGCAGGCGTTGCTTACAGACCGACGGCCTTGCGCAGGGCCTCCACGCGGTCCGTGCGCTCCCACGTGAAGTCGGGCAGCTCGCGGCCGAAGTGGCCGTAGGCGGCCGTCTGCGAGTAGATCGGGCGCAGCAGGTCGAGGTCGCGGATGATGGCCGCCGGGCGGAGGTCGAAGACCTCGGCGATGGCGGTCTCGATCTTCTCCGCGTCGACCTTGGCGGTGCCGAAGGTCTCGACGAAGAGGCCGACGGGCTCGGCCTTGCCGATGGCGTAGGCGACCTGGACCTCGCAGCGGGAGGCGAGGCCCGCGGCGACGACGTTCTTGGCGACCCAGCGCATGGCGTAGGCGGCGGAGCGGTCGACCTTGGACGGGTCCTTGCCGGAGAAGGCGCCGCCACCATGGCGGGCCATGCCGCCGTACGTGTCGATGATGATCTTGCGGCCGGTGAGGCCGGCGTCGCCCATCGGGCCGCCGATCTCGAAGCGGCCGGTCGGGTTCACCAGAAGGCGGTAGCCCTCGGTCTCCAGCTTGATGCCGTCGTCGAGGAGGGCCTTGAGCTCCGCCTCGACCACGAACTCGCGGATGTCGGGCGCGAGCAGGGACTCGAGGTCGATGTCCGACGCGTGCTGCGAGGAGACGACGACCGTGTCCAGGCGGACCGCCTTGTCACCGTCGTACTCGATGGTGACCTGGGTCTTGCCGTCGGGACGGAGGTAGGGGATCGTCCCGTTCTTGCGGACCTCGGAGAGGCGGCGCGACAGGCGGTGCGCGAGGTGGATCGGGAGCGGCATCAGCTCCGGGGTCTCGTCCGTCGCGTACCCGAACATCAGACCCTGGTCGCCGGCGCCCTGCTTGTCGAGCTCGTCCTCGTCGCCCTCGACCCGGTTCTCGTACGCCGTGTCGACACCCTGCGCGATGTCGGGCGACTGCGAGCCGATCGACACCGAGACACCACAGGAAGCTCCGTCGAAGCCCTTCTTCGACGAGTCGTAACCGATCTCCAGGATCTTGTCGCGGACCAGCTGGGCGATCGGCGCGTACGCCTTGGTCGTGACCTCGCCTGCCACGTGCACCAGGCCGGTCGTGATCAGCGTCTCCACGGCGACCCGGGACGTCGGGTCCTCGCGCAGAAGCGCATCGAGAATGGTGTCGCTGATCTGGTCAGCGATCTTGTCGGGGTGACCCTCGGTCACGGACTCCGAGGTGAACAGGCGACGGGACACAACGCTCCCTGTGGTTGCAGCGGCTGCTGGCTGATCATTGGTGGACGGGACGAGAGCTGCGCTCGGCGTCGTCCGAGAACAGTTTATCGGTCGCACTCGCCGACAGGCCCCCCTGTCTCGCTTCTCGGAAGCCCTGTGACCTGCGGCACGGGCATTCTGCGCCATGACGATCGGTCTCCACCAGGGTCACCACGGGTGATTTCGCGCTGATGGACGCGGCTGTTGGGGTTAATGAGACATTCACACCAGTCGGCGTGTCACCAGGTCCCACACCATCTCGGCCAAGGCCTCCTTGGGTCCGTACGGCACCGGGGTCTCACTGCCGTCGGCCCCCAGCACCACGGCCTCGTTCTCCTCGGCACCGAAGGTCTTGCGCTCCCCCACCTCGTTCACGACGAGGAGATCGCACCCCTTGCGCGCCAGCTTCGTACGACCGTTGGCGAGGACGTCGTCCGTCTCGGCGGCGAAACCGACGACCACCTGGCCGGGGCGGGGACGGTCCGCCGAGATCTCCGCGAGGATGTCCGGATTGCGGACCAGAACGATCGGCTCCGGTTCCTGGTCGTCCTTCTTCTTGATCTTCCCGGCCGCGTAGGCGGCCGGGCGGAAGTCCGCCACCGCCGCCGCCATCACCACGGCGTCGGCGTCCGAGGCAGCCTTGAGGACCGCCTCGCGCAGCTGCACGGCCGTCCCGACCTGCACCACGTCCACGCCCGCCGGGTCCGGCAGTCCGGTGTTCGCGGCGATCAGCGTGACCCGGGCGCCCCGCGCGGCCGCCGTGCGCGCCAGCGCGTACCCCTGCTTGCCGGAGGAGCGGTTGCCGAGGAAGCGGACGGGGTCGAGGGGCTCTCGGGTACCGCCGGCGCTGACGACGACGTGCCGGCCGGCGAGATCGGGCTCGGTCACGCCGCGGGCGAGCACCCGGCGGCAGACCTCGAAGATCTCCGCGGGGTCGGGCAGCCGTCCCTTGCCGGTGTCGACACCGGTCAGGCGTCCCACCGCGGGCTCGATGACGACGGCGCCGCGGCGGCGCAGCGTCGCCACGTTCTCCTGGGTGGCCGGGTGCTCCCACATCTCGGTGTGCATGGCCGGCGCGAAGACGACCGGGCAGCGGGCCGTGAGCAGGGTGTTGGTGAGGAGGTCGTCGGCCAGGCCGTGGGCGGCCTTGGCGAGCATGTCGGCCGTCGCGGGAGCCACCACCACCAGGTCCGCGTGCTGTCCGATGCGGACGTGCGGGACCTCGTGGACGTCCGACCAGACCTCGGTGGAGACGGGGTGGCCGGAGAGCGCGGACCAGGTGGCGGCGCCGACGAAGTGCAGCGCGGAGGCGGTGGGGACGACGCGAACGTCATGGCCCGACTCCGTCAGCCTGCGCAGCAGCTCACAGGCCTTGTACGCGGCGATGCCACCGCTGACCCCCAGCACGACCTTGGGCTTGTCCACCGTCTCTCCCCGAGCTCGGAAACGTACGACTCCATGACACACCACAGGCCCGGCGGTCGCGCCGCCGGGCCTGGGATGAGCGATTGAACGACTACTGCGCGGGGCCCTCGACGGCCTCGGACGTCAGCAGACCCGCGTTGATCTCGCGCAGGGCGATCGACAGCGGCTTCTCGTGGACGTGGGTGTCGACGAGCGGACCGACGTACTCGAGGAGGCCCTCGCCGAGCTGCGAGTAGTACGCGTTGATCTGACGGGCGCGCTTGGCCGCGTAGATCACGAGGCTGTACTTCGAGTCGGTGGCCTCGAGGAGCTCGTCGATCGGAGGGTTGATGATGCCCTCGGGAGCGGTAATGGAAGAGGACACGCTCTGCCTTCCGAAAGGTGGAAATGACCTAAAAGTGACCTTAAAGATCAAACAACTTCTACCAAGGCTAGCAGCTCACGCGCCACGTCCTCGACGGAGGTGTTGACCAGGGTGACATCGAACTCCGGCTCGGCCGCCAGTTCGATCTTGGCCGCCTCCAGGCGGCGCTCGATCACCTCGGGCGGTTCGGTGCCCCGCCCGGTGAGTCTGCGCACCAGCTCGTCCCAGGAGGGCGGAGCCAGGAACACGAGCAGGGCCTCCGACATGGACTCGCGGACCTGCCGTGCGCCCTGGAGGTCGATCTCCAGGAGAACGGGCACACCCGACTCCAGGTGCTCCAGGACGGCGGCACGCGGCGTCCCGTAGCGGTTGCCGGCGAATTCGGCCCACTCCAGCAGCTCGCCGTTGGCGATCAGCTTGTCCATCTCTTCGTCGGAGACGAAGAAGTAGTGGACTCCATGCTTCTCACCGGGGCGCGGCTTGCGGGTCGTCGCCGACACCGAGAGCCAGACCTCGGGGTGTTCCTTGCGCATATGGGCGACGACCGTGCTCTTGCCGACCCCAGAGGGGCCGGAGAGCACGGTCAGCCGCGGACGTTCACTCATGCAGCGATTATTCCAGCAATCCCGGTGTGCCCAGGACTCAGGCGCCGGAGCCGCCGAACTCACGCTCCAGAGAAGCGATCTGGTTCGAGCCGAGGCCGCGTACGCGGCGGCTCTCGGAGATACCGAGTCGCTCCATGATCTGCTTGGCGCGGACCTTGCCCACGCCCGGCAGGGACTCCAGGAGAGCGGAGACCTTCATCTTGCCGATGACGTCGTTCTCCTGACCCTGCTTGATGACCTCGTGAAGGGAGGCGCCGGAGTGCTTGAGTCGATTCTTGACCTCGGCCCGCTCCCGGCGAGCCGCGGCGGCCTTTTCGAGCGCGGCTGCGCGCTGTTCAGGGGTAAGGGGCGGAAGAGCCACGCCTACGTCACCTCGGATGTCGAACTGTCGGATACGGACCGGTGAGGAACCTAGTCGCCCCTCACCTGGCGAGCTACGAGCAACACGCTTGCCCATTCGCTCTCGACGGAGACTAGCGGGCAAGTGCGCCGGAGTCAGCGAGAACAGCGGAAAAGTCCTGGTCAGCCTCCCTGGACACGGACATTTGCGACATAGTGCCCCGGATTTGAGGATGTATTCAGACTCGAACCGCTCCGGAGCCACTCATCGAAGAACCGCCGACCGCCCCTTGAAGAGCTCAGGCAGCGCCCACAGCGGCCCTGATCTCCTCCGCGAAGCGCTCCGCGGACGCACGCAGCGCGACCGCGTCGGGACCGTGACGAAGAACACCCCGGCTCACGTTCGGCACGACATTGCGCACCGCCGCCCCGAAGACGCCCGCCAGATCGGCCGCCGTGGCTCCCTGGGCGCCGATGCCGGGCGCCAGGAGCGGTCCGTTGATGTCCAGGTCGTAGGAGGAGAGATCGCCCAGCGTGGCGCCGACGACCGCGCCGAAGGACCCCAGGGGCGTCTCTCCCGCGTTCTCGACGGCGAGGTGGGCCAGCATGGTCGCTCCGACGTCACGGCCGTCCCCGCGGACCGCGTGCTGCACCTCGCCACCCTCCGGGTTCGAGGTGAGCGCGAGGACGAAGAGTCCGGCCCCGCTCTCGCGCGCCAGGTCCACCGCGGGCTTCAGCGAGCCGTAGCCCAGGTACGGCGACACGGTCAGCGCGTCCGAGAAGAGCGGCGCGTCCTTGCGCAGGAAGGTCTCCGCGTACGCGGCCATGGTCGAGCCGATGTCGCCGCGCTTGGCGTCCATCACGACCAGCGCCCCGGCCGCCCGCGCCTCCTCGACCGACTTCTCCAGGACGGCGATGCCCCGCGACCCGAACCGCTCGAAGAACGCGCTCTGCGGCTTGAGGACGGCGACCCGCTCGGCCAGCGCCTCGACGACGGTGCGGCTGAAGCGCTCCAGGCCCGCGATGTCGTCGTTCAGGCCCCAGTCGCCGAGCAGGGAGGCGTGCGGGTCGATGCCGACGCACAGCGGGCCGCGCTCGTCCATGGCACGGCGAAGACGTGCGCCAAAGGGTTCCAGACTCATGCGGACTTCCTCACGTCGGCGCCGACCGCGTCGGCGAGGGTGGCGTACGGGCTGGTACGGAGGCGGGCGGCGAGCCCCTTGTGGATCGCCCGGCCCCAGAAGGGGCCCTCGTAGATGAACGCGCTGTAGCCCTGGACCAGCGTGGCGCCGGCCAGGATGCGCTGCCAGGCGTCCTCGGCGTTCTCGATGCCACCGACGCCCACCAGGGTGATCCGGTCGCCCACGCGCGCGTAGAGGCGGCGCAGCACCTCCAGGGAGCGTGCCTTCAGCGGCGCGCCAGAGAGTCCGCCGGTCTCCTCGACGAGCGAGGGTTCGGACTTCAGACCGAGTCCGTCGCGCGCGATGGTGGTGTTCGTGGCGATGATCCCGTCCAGGCCGAGCTCGACGGCGAGGTCGGCGACCGCGTCGACGTCCTCGTCCGCGAGATCGGGCGCGATCTTGACGAGCAGCGGCACGCGCCGGTCGGTGACCGCGCGGTCGGCGGCCTCGCGGACGGCGCGCAGCAGCGGCCGCAGTGCCTCGGTGGCCTGGAGGTTGCGCAGGCCGGGCGTGTTCGGCGAGCTCACGTTCACCACGAGGTAGTCCGCGTGCCGGGCGAGCCGCTCGGTCGACTTCACGTAGTCGCCGACGGCCTCCTCCTCGGGGACGACCTTGGTCTTGCCGATGTTGACGCCCACGACGGTCCTGAAGACCGGCGTACGGGCCCCCAGGCGCTCGCTCACGGCCGCGGAGCCCTCGTTGTTGAACCCCATGCGGTTGATCAGCGCCCGGTCCGGCACAAGGCGGAACAGCCGCTTCTTGGGGTTGCCCGGCTGCGGCTCCCCCGTGACCGTGCCGATCTCGATGTGGTCGAAGCCGAGCATCGACATCCCGTCGATCGCGACGGCGTTCTTGTCGAAGCCCGCCGCGAGCCCGAAGGGACCGTGCATCCGCAGGCCGAACGCCTCGGTCCGCAGCTCCTTGTGGCGGGGCGCGAGCGCGGCGGCGACGAACGTACGCAGCACGGGGATACGGGCGGCGAGCCGGATCCAGCGGAAGGCGAGGTGGTGGGCCTGCTCGGGGTCCATCCGCTTGAAGACCAGCCGGAAGAAAAGCTTGTACATGTCTCAGTGTCCTCTTGAAGCTCTCGGTGTCCTCGTGAAGCCTCATGAGCCTCATGAAGAGGGGGACACCGTTTCCGGTGTCCCCCTCAGGGCTGCCAGGGCCTCCCCGGCGGATCTTGCCGGGGTCGCGGGGTCTCGGCCGTGCTGAAGGGGTGCCGTGACTCGAGACCGGCCTGATCCGCCGGGCAGGCCCTAGTCGCGGGCCGCAGTCAGATGTTCGGCGTGTTCCTGGAGTGAGCGCACGCCCACGTCGCCGTGGTTGAGCGCGTCGATGCCCTGGACGGCGGCGGCGAGTGCCTGGACGGTCGTCAGGCACGGCACGGAGCGTGCCACCGCGGCCGTACGGATCTCGTAGCCGTCGAGGCGGCCACCGGTGCCGTACGGCGTGTTGACGATGAGGTCGACCTCGCCGTCGTGGATCAGCTGGACGATGGTCCGCTCGCCGTTCGGTCCCGTGCCCTCGGACTGCTTGCGCACGACCGTCGCGTTGATGCCGTTGCGCTTGAGCACCTCGGCCGTGCCGGAGGTGGCCATCAGCTCGAAGCCGTGCGCGACCAGCTCGCGCGCCGGGAAGATCATCGAGCGCTTGTCGCGGTTGGCGACCGAGATGAAGGCGCGGCCCTTGGTCGGCAGCGGACCGTAGGCGCCCGCCTGGGACTTGGCGTACGCCGTGCCGAAGACGGAGTCGATGCCCATGACCTCACCGGTGGAGCGCATCTCCGGGCCGAGGACGGTGTCGACGCCGCGTCCGTGGATGTCGCGGAAGCGCGACCACGGCATGACGGCCTCCTTGACGGAGATCGGCGCGTCGAGCGGCAGCTCGCCGCCGTCACCGTGCGCGGGGAGCAGCCCCTCCGCCCGCAGCTCGGCGACGGTCGCGCCCAGCGAGATCCGGGCGGCGGCCTTCGCCAGCGGCACCGCGGTCGCCTTCGAGGTGAAGGGGACCGTGCGCGAGGCGCGCGGGTTGGCTTCGAGGACGTACAGGATGTCGCCCGCCATCGCGAACTGGATGTTGATCAGGCCACGGACCCCGACACCCTTCGCGATGGCCTCGGTGGAGGCCCGCAGGCGCTTGATGTCGAAGCCGCCCAGCGTGATCGGCGGCAGCGCGCACGCCGAGTCGCCGGAGTGGATGCCGGCCTCCTCGATGTGCTCCATGACGCCGCCGAGGTACAGCTCCTCGCCGTCGTACAGCGCGTCCACGTCGATCTCGATCGCGTCGTCGAGGAAGCGGTCGACGAGGACCGGCCGGGAGGGGCTGATCTCGGTCGACTCGGCGATGTAGGACGACAGCCGGGTCTCGTCGTACACGATCTCCATGCCGCGCCCGCCGAGGACGTAGGACGGCCGTACGAGGACCGGGTAGCCGATCTCGTCCGCGATGGCCTTGGCCTCGGCGAAGGTGGTGGCGGTGCCGTGCTTGGGGGCCGGGAGACCGGCCTCCGCGAGGACGCGTCCGAAGGCGCCGCGGTCCTCGGCGGCGTGGATCGCCTCGGGGGACGTGCCGACGACCGGCACGCCGTTGTCCTTGAGCGCCTGGGCCAGGCCCAGCGGGGTCTGCCCGCCGAGCTGGACGATCACACCGGCGATCGGGCCGGCCAGCGACTCCGCGTGGACGATCTCCAGCACGTCCTCGAGCGTCAGCGGCTCGAAGTACAGGCGGTCGGAGGTGTCGTAGTCCGTCGAGACGGTCTCGGGGTTGCAGTTGACCATCACGGTCTCGTAGCCCGCGTCGCTGAGCGCGAAGGAGGCGTGGACGCAGGAGTAGTCGAACTCGATGCCCTGGCCGATGCGGTTCGGACCGGAGCCCAGAATGATCACCGCGGGCTTCTCGCGCGGCGCGACCTCCGTCTCCTCGTCGTAGGAGGAGTAGAAGTACGGCGTCTTCGCCGCGAACTCGGCGGCGCAGGTGTCGACCGTCTTGTACACCGGGCGCACACCCAGCGCGTGCCGCACCTCGCGCACCACGTCCTCGCGCAGCCCGCGGATCTCGGCGATCTGGGCGTCGGAGAAGCCGTGCCGCTTGGCCTCGGCGAGCAGCTCGGGGTCGAGCTTGTCGGCGGCGGCCAGCTCGTCCGCGATCTCCTTGATCAGGAAGAGCTGGTCGACGAACCACGGGTCGATCTTGGTCGACTCGAAGACCTCCTCGGGCGTGGCGCCCGCGCGGATGGCCTGCATGACGGAGTTGATCCGGCCGTCGGTGGGCCGCACGGCCTCTTCCAGGAGAAGAGCCTTGTCACCGGGATCGCCGACGAACGTGAACTGGCTGCCCTTCTTCTCCAGCGACCGCAGCGCCTTCTGCAGCGCCTCGGTGAAGTTGCGGCCGATCGCCATGGCCTCGCCGACCGACTTCATGGTGGTCGTCAGGGTGGAGTCGGCGGACGGGAACTTCTCGAAGGCGAAGCGCGGGGCCTTCACGACCACGTAGTCGAGCGTCGGCTCGAAGGAGGCCGGGGTCTTCTCCGTGATGTCGTTCGGGATCTCGTCGAGCGTGTAGCCGACGGCGAGCTTCGCGGCGATCTTGGCGATCGGGAAGCCGGTCGCCTTGGAGGCGAGGGCCGAGGAGCGCGACACGCGCGGGTTCATCTCGATGACGATGATGCGGCCGTCGTCGGGGTTCACCGCGAACTGGATGTTGCAGCCGCCGGTGTCGACGCCGACCTCGCGGATGATCGCGATGCCGATGTCGCGCAGCCGCTGGTACTCGCGGTCGGTCAGCGTCATCGCCGGCGCGACGGTGATCGAGTCGCCGGTGTGGACACCCATCGGGTCGAAGTTCTCGATGGAGCAGACGACCACGACGTTGTCGTTCTTGTCGCGCATCAGCTCCAGCTCGTACTCCTTCCAGCCGAGGATGGACTCCTCCAGGAGCACCTCGGTGGTCGGGGAGAGCGTGAGGCCCTGGCCGGCGATGCGGCGCAGCTCCTCCTCGTCGTGCGCGAAGCCGGAGCCGGCGCCGCCCATGGTGAAGGAGGGGCGGACGACGACGGGGTAGCCGCCGAGCGTGTCGACGCCCGCGATCACGTCGTCCATGGAGTGGCAGATGACCGACCGGGCGGACTCGCCGTGGCCGATCTTCTCGCGCACGGCCTCGACGACGCCCTTGAAGAGGTCGCGGTCCTCGCCCTTGTTGATGGCCTCGACGTTGGCGCCGATGAGCTCGACGCCGTACTTCGCCAGCACACCCTGCTCGTGCATGGAGATCGCGGTGTTGAGGGCCGTCTGGCCGCCGAGCGTCGGCAGCAGGACGTCCGGGCGCTCCTTGGCGATGATCTTCTCGACGAACTCGGGGGTGATCGGCTCGACGTAGGTGGCGTCGGCGATCTCCGGGTCCGTCATGATCGTCGCCGGGTTGGAGTTGACCAGGATGACCCTCAGGCCCTCGGCGCGCAGGATGCGGCACGCCTGGGTGCCGGAGTAGTCGAACTCGGCGGCCTGGCCGATGACGATCGGGCCGGAGCCGATGACCAGGACGGACTGGATATCGGTGCGCTTAGGCACGCTGGCCCTCCATCAGGGAAACGAAGCGGTCGAACAGGTAGGCGGCGTCGTGCGGGCCGGCTGCCGCTTCGGGGTGGTACTGGACGCTGAAGGCCGGCTGGTCGAGGAGGTGGAGCCCCTCGACGACCTGGTCGTTCAGGCAGACGTGGGAGACCTCGGCGCGGCCGTAGGGGGTCTCGGAGACCTTGTCGAGCGGCGCGTCGACGGCGAAGCCGTGGTTGTGCGCGGTGACCTCGACCTTGCCGGTCGTACGGTCCTGCACCGGCTGGTTGATGCCGCGGTGGCCGTACTTCAGCTTGTACGTGCCGAAGCCGAGGGCACGGCCCAGGATCTGGTTGCCGAAGCAGATGCCGAAGAGCGGCGTCTTGCGGGCGAGGACCTCCTGCATGACGGACACCGGTCCGTCGGCGGTGGCCGGGTCACCGGGGCCGTTGGAGAAGAAGACTCCGTCGGGGTTCACGGCGTACACGTCCTCGGCCGTGGCCGTGGCGGGCAGCACGTGCACCTCGATGCCGCGCTCGGCCATGCGGTGCGGGGTCATGCCCTTGATGCCCAGGTCGACGGCGGCGACGGTGAACTTCTTCTCGCCGATGGCGGGGACGACGTACGTCTCCTTGGTGGCGACCTCGGCGGCGAGGTTCGCGCCCTTCATCTCGGGCGCCTGGCGCACCTCGGCGAGCATGGTGCCCTCGTCGGGCAGCGCGTTGCCGGAGAAGATGCCGACGCGCATGGCGCCGCGCTCACGCAGGTGACGGGTGAGGGCGCGGGTGTCGATACCGCTGATGCCGACGACGCCCTGGCTGCGCAGTTCCTCGTCCAGCGAGCGCCGGGCGCGCCAGTTGGAGGGCACGCGCGCGGGGTCGCGGACGACGTAGCCGGCGACCCAGATCCGCTTCGACTCGGGGTCCTCGTCGTTGACGCCGGTGTTGCCGACGTGCGGGGCGGTCATGACGACGACCTGGCGGTGGTACGACGGGTCGGTGAGGGTCTCCTGGTAGCCGGTCATCCCGGTGGAGAACACGGCCTCGCCGAAGGTCACCCCCACGGCCCCGTAGGCACGGCCACGGAAGGTCCGGCCGTCCTCCAGGACGAGTACGGCGGGAGCTGCCTTGTGCCGCTGCGAGGCGGCTCCCTGGATGGAGGTCGTCATCGTGCGCCTTCCGTCTTGGTGCTCTTGTTGATCATGTTGTTCAGGGTGTCGACCCACTCGGTGTGCTCGGCCGCGCGGTCCGAGCGGAACCCGGAGTCGATCAGCTTGTCGCCGTGCGCCCAGGTGACGACGAGCAGGCCGCCCTCGCTGAGGACCTTCCCGGCGATGCCCTTGCCGAGCAGGGCCTCGCGCAGTGCCTCGGCCGGGATGAAGAAGTCGGTGGCGCCGGGGCGTACGACGTCCAGTCCCGCGTCCGTCAGCGTGAGCTCGACCCGGCTTCGGGTGCCCAGGCCGTGCGCCACGATGCGGTCCAGCCACTGCCCGGCCGTGGTGGAGCCGTGGTAGCGGCCGCTCATGCTCAGTTTCGCCGGGCCGGGGTCTTCCGGCACGGTGGGCAGCTCCGGCAGGTCACTCTGAAGGGTGCCGCGCCACTTCCAGCCCTCGCGCATCAGCCAGTAGACGAGGGCGACGAACAGGACGAGGCCGATGAGCCAGCCGATCCGGGCGGCCCAGTCGGTCACGTCGGCCGACTTCTGTTCGGCAGCCATGGAGGCGGCCATCGGGATGAGAGGTGTCACGCGAGCTTCCCGTCGACGAGGGTGGCCTTGCCCCGCAGCCAGGTGTGCGTGACCCGGCCCGGCAGCTCACGGCCCTCGTAGGGGGTGTTGCGGCTGCGCGAGGCGAAGCCCGCGGGGTCCACGGCCCCACGGTATGCCGTGTCGACGAGCGTGAGGTTGGCGGGCTCACCTGCCGAGACGGGACGCCCGTGACCCGCGGCCCGGCCGATCCGGGCGGGCTTGAAGGACATGCGGTCGGCGACGCCGGCCCAGTCCAGCAGCCCGGTCTCCACCATCGTCTGCTGGACGACGGAGAGCGCCGTCTCGAGCCCCACCATGCCCATGGCGGCGGCGGCCCACTCGCAGTCCTTGTCCTCGTGCGGGTGCGGCGCGTGGTCGGTGGCGACGATGTCGATCGTGCCGTCGGCGAGCGCCTCGCGCAGCGCCGTCACGTCCCGCTCGGTGCGCAGCGGCGGGTTGACCTTGAAGACCGGGTTGTAGGAGCGCACCAGCTCATCCGTGAGAAGGAGGTGGTGCGGGGTGACCTCGGCGGTGACGTCGATGCCGCGGGACTTGGCCCAGCGCACGATCTCGACGCTGCCCGCGGTCGACAGGTGGCAGATGTGGACGCGCGAGCCGACGTGCTCGGCGAGCAGGACATCCCGGGCGATGATCGATTCTTCGGCCACCGCGGGCCAGCCCCCGAGCCCCAGCTCGGCGGAGACGACGCCCTCGTTCATCTGGGCGCCCTCGGTGAGGCGGGGCTCCTGCGCGTGCTGCGCGACCACACCGCCGAAGGCCTTCACGTACTCCAGGGCCCGGCGCATGATCACCGCGTCGTCCACGCACTTGCCGTCGTCCGAGAAGACCGTGACGCCGGCCGCGGACTCGTGCATCGCGCCCAGCTCGGCGAGCTTCTTGCCCTCCAGGCCGACCGTGACGGCGCCGATGGGCTGCACGTCGCAGTAGCCGTGCTCCTGGCCGAGCCGGTAGACCTGCTCGACGACACCGGCGGTGTCGGCCACGGGGAAGGTGTTGGCCATGGCGAACACGGCGGTGTAGCCGCCGCTCGCCGCCGCTCGTGTACCGGTCAGGACGGTCTCGGAGTCCTCACGGCCGGGTTCCCGGAGGTGGGTGTGCAGGTCGACGAGGCCCGGCAGGAGGACCTTGCCGTCGGCCTCGACGACCTCGGCGCCCTCGTCCGGGAGGCCGGTACCGACCGCCTCGATCACGGCGCCGTCGATCAGTACGTCCTGCGGCTCGCCCCCGAGCACCTTCGCACCGCGGATCAGGATCTTGCTCATGTTCTTACTTCTCCTCGGTACGGGTGTGGGTGACGGCGGGCTCGTTGCCGCCCAGGAGCAGGTAGAGCACGGCCATGCGGATCGAGACGCCGTTCGCGACCTGCTCGACGACGGTGCAGCGGTCGGAGTCGGCGACCTCGGCGGTGATCTCCATGCCGCGGACCATCGGGCCGGGGTGCATCACGATGGCGTGCTCGGGCATCTTCGCCATGCGGTCCCCGTCGAGGCCGTAGCGCCGTGAGTACTCGCGCTCGGTCGGGAAGAACGCCGCGTTCATCCGCTCGCGCTGGACGCGCAGCATCATCACCGCGTCGGACTTGGAGAGGGTGCTGTCGAGGTCGTAGGAGATCTCGCAGGGCCAGGACTCCACGCCGACCGGCACCAGGGTGGGCGGGGCGACGAGGGTGACCTCGGCGCCGAGGGTGTGCAGCAGGTCGACGTTGGAGCGGGCGACCCGGCTGTGCAGGATGTCGCCGACGATCGTGATGCGCTTGCCGGACAGGTCGTGGCCGATCCCGGCGTCGCGGCCGACCAGGCGGCGGCGCATGGTGAAGGCGTCGAGCAGGGCCTGCGTGGGGTGCTGGTGGGTGCCGTCACCCGCGTTGATGACGGCGGCGTCGATCCAGCCGGAGGTGGCGAGCCGGTACGGGGCTCCGGAGGCGCCGTGCCGGATGACGACGGCGTCGACGCCCATGGCTTCGAGGGTCTGGGCGGTGTCCTTCAGGGACTCCCCCTTGGACACCGAGGAACCCTTGGCGGTGAAGTTGATGACGTCCGCGGACAGGCGCTTCTCGGCGGCCTCGAAGGAGATCCGGGTACGGGTCGAGTCCTCGAAGAAGAGGTTGACGACGGTGCGGCCGCGCAGGGTCGGCAGCTTTTTGATCGGCCGGTCGGCGACCCGGGCCATCTCCTCGGCGGTGTCGAGGATCAGGACGGCGTCGTCGCGGGTGAGGTCGGCGGCCGAGATGAGATGACGCTGCATCTGTCAGGCTCCGTAAGGCAGTTCAGGAGAATTCGGGCAGGCGGGCGCGCGAGGAGCGCACTCGGGGGCGTACGGCTGTGACGTACTCCGGAGTGCTACTGCTGCGCGTCCGGGGAGGTCCGCTTCGCACCGAGCAGCACGGTGTCGCGACCGTCCTCCTCGGCGAGCTGGACCTTGACCGTCTCCCGCAACGACGTGGGGAGGTTCTTGCCGACGTAGTCGGCGCGGATGGGCAGTTCGCGGTGGCCGCGGTCGACGAGGACCGCGAGCTGCACGGCGCGCGGCCGGCCGATGTCGTTCAGCGCGTCGAGCGCGGCGCGGATGGTGCGGCCGGAGAAGAGCACGTCGTCGACGAGGACGACCAGACGGCCGTCGATGCCGTCACCGGGGATCTCGGTGCGGGCCAGCGCACGCGGCGGGTGCATGCGCAGGTCGTCGCGGTACATGGTGATGTCCAGCGAGCCGACCGGGATCTTGCGAGCGGTGATCTCTTCGAGCTTGTCGGCCAGTCTGCGGGCCAGGAAGACGCCCCGGGTCGGAATGCCGAGGAGCACCACGTCGTCGGCGCCCTTGGCGCGTTCGACGATCTCGTGGGCGATGCGGGTCAGCACCCGCGCGATGTCGGGGGCTTCCAGAACGGGCCGCGCATCGGCTTCGTACTGCTGCTTGTCATGCTCGGTGTCCATACGAAACGGACCTCCTTCTCCGCCTCACGGGACGGATCATTAAAGGACGTCGGATTTGCGCCATCCACGGTACCAGCCCGGCAACGCGCCTGATCACCACCCTGTGGGCCACCGCCGGTGACTCCCGCGCGAGGGCCGGTCCGGACCATTCGGCTTGACGGGGGAGAGTAACGCTGCGTAACCTCACAGTGAGTCACCAGAGTCACCAGCCGCGCGGCGGAGCCGCACGTTGATACAGCGTCCGGGGAGCTATATGTCCAGCGAATACGCCAAACAGCTCGGGGCCAAGCTCCGGGCCATCCGCACCCAGCAGGGCCTTTCCCTCCACGGAGTCGAGGAGAAGTCACAGGGACGCTGGAAGGCGGTCGTGGTCGGGTCGTACGAGCGCGGCGACCGCGCCGTCACCGTGCAGCGCCTCGCCGAACTGGCGGATTTCTACGGGGTTCCCGTGCAGGAGCTGCTGCCCGGCACCACTCCTGGCGGGGCCGCCGAGCCGCCGCCGAAGCTCGTCCTCGACCTGGAGCGGCTGGCCCACGTGCCGGCCGAGAAGGCGGGTCCGCTGCAGCGTTACGCCGCGACGATCCAGTCCCAGCGCGGTGACTACAACGGCAAGGTGCTGTCGATCCGCCAGGACGACCTGCGCACCCTCGCCGTCATCTACGACCAGTCGCCCTCGGTCCTCACCGAGCAGCTGATCAGCTGGGGCGTGCTGGACGCGGACGCGCGCCGCGCCGTCTCCCACGACGAGGGCTGACCCCTTCGGGGAGTTCAGCAGAAACGTGCCGCCGGGGTGGCCGGAACCATGTGTTCCGGCCACCCCGGCGGCTTTCTGCGGGCCTCGGGAGCCTCATGGGTACGGGAACGCCGGAGGGCCCGCAGCGAACGTGCTGCGGGCCCTCCGGCGTTTTCGTACGTCGTCTACGGGCGCGTACGGAGCACCGGCGCCGCCGCTAGGCCTCGTCGCGGCGCAGCGACGGCTTCAGGTCCTTCAGGCGGCCCAGCAGGCCGTTCACGAACGAGGGCGACTCGTCCGTGGAGAACTCCTTCGCCAACTGCACCGCCTCGTCGAGGACCACGGCGTCGGGGGTCCCGTCGACCCAGATCAGCTCGTAGGCGCCGAGGCGCAGGATGTTGCGGTCGACGACCGGCATCCTGTCCAGCGTCCAGTCGACGGCGTATGTCGCGATGAGCTCGTCGATCCGCTTCGCCTTGGTGGCGTAGCCCTCGACCAGCTCCATCGTGTACTCGCTGACCGGCGGCTGCCGGGTGTCGGTCCGGGAGTGCCGGATCCAGTCCGCGAGGACCGTCAGGACGTCCACGCCGCGCTGGTCGCCCTCGAAGAGGATCTGGAAGGCGCGCTTGCGGGCCGTGTTGCGGGCAGCCACGGTTAGCTGTTCACCCGGCCGAGGTAGTCGCTCGTGCGGGTGTCGACCTTGATCTTCTCACCGGTGGTGATGAAGAGCGGGACCTGGATCTGGTGACCGGTCTCCAGGGTGGCGGGCTTGGTGCCGCCGGTGGAGCGGTCGCCCTGGACACCCGGCTCGGTCTCCTGGATGACGAGCTCGACGGCGGCCGGCAGCTCGACGAAGAGCACCTCGCCCTCGTGCTGCGCGACGGTGGCGGTGAAGCCCTCGATCAGGAAGTTGGCGGCGTCGCCGACGGACTTGCGGTCGACCATGAGCTGGTCGTACGTGTCCATGTCCATGAAGACGAAGTACTCGCCGTCCATGTACGAGAACTGCATGTCGCGCTTGTCGATCGTGGCCGTCTCGACCTTGACGCCGGCGTTGAACGTCTTGTCGACGACCTTGCCGGAGAGCACGTTCTTCAGCTTGGTGCGCACGAAGGCCGGGCCCTTGCCGGGCTTGACGTGCTGGAACTCGACGACGGACCAGAGCTGGCCTCCGTCGAGCTTGAGCACCAGGCCGTTCTTGAGGTCGTTCGTGGAAGCCACGGTTGCGGAATCTCCTGGACTGACGTGGACGACCCCGGGACACGCGCGTAGCGATTGGCTACAGCGCGAGCAGTTCCTTGGTCGTGATGGTGAGTAGCTCGGGTCCGCCGTCCGCCTCGGGGCGTACGACGAGCGTGTCATCGATCCTGACACCGCCCCGGCCCGGAAGGTGGACCCCCGGTTCGACGGTGACCGGCACGCAAGTGTCCAGTTTACCCATGGCCGCGGGGGCCAGCTGCGGGTCCTCGTCGATTTCGAGCCCCACACCGTGCCCGGTCAGTGCGGGAAGGCCTTCCGTGTGGCCCGCAGAGTCGAGCACCTGGCGTGCGGCCCGGTCCACGTCACGGTAGGCGGCGCCGGGTACCAGCGCCTCGCGTCCGGCCCGCTGGGCGGCGAAGACGACGTCGTACAGCTCGATCTGCCAGTCCGCGGGCGAGGTCCCGATCACAAAGGTACGGCCGATTTCGCAGCGGTAGCCGCGGTAGGTCGCGCCGAGGCAGACGGAAAGGAAATCTCCCTCCTCCACGCGCCGGTCGGTGGGCCGGTGCCCGCGCCGCCCGGAGTTCGGGCCGGTGCCGACGGAGGTGGCGAAGGCGGGGCCGTCGGCACCGTGGTCGACGAGCCGGCGCTCCAGCTCCAGCGCGAGATGCCGCTCGGTGCGGCCGACGAGGATCGATTCGAGGAGCTCCCCGAGCGCCTGGTCGGCGATCTCGGCGCCGATCCGCAGACAGGAGATCTCCTCCTCGTCCTTGATCACCCGCAGCTGCTCCACCGCACCGCCCAGGTCGGCGAGGCGCAGCCGGGGTGCCACCGCGCCGATGGCCCGGTGCCGGGTCACGGTGAGGTGGTGCTCCTCGACCGCCAGGGAGTCGGCGCCCTGGGCGATGGCGGCGTCGGCGGCGGCCACCGCCGCGTCGCCCCCGGCGCGCGGCAGCACCTGCACGCGCAGCGCTTCGTCGGGACGCCCCTCGACGGCCTCGCCGCTCGGCGGAGCACCGCAGAGCAGCAGATCCTCACTGCTGCCCAGCAGCAGGACGGCACCGGGCGGGGCCGCGCCCGCGAGATACCTCACGTTGGCCGGGCGGGTGACGAGCGCCGTCGCGCTGCCGCCCGCCGCACAGCGCTCCCGAAGCCGCTCGCGTCGCGCCGCGTACACCTCTGACATAAATCGAGCCTACGAGCGTCGACGCGATGTCGCCGTTCCAGCGGGGCCGGATGGGCGGTAGGCGGTCGACGGTGAGACGGAGGCACCGCGGGCGGGGGTCACGGGGCTGGTTCCGCGACTGCGAGCAGCGCGGCCCGACAGGCGGCGCGACCTGATTCGCGGGGCGCCGTCCCAGGGGCCGGCACGTCGGAGGCAAGTACACCGGCGGTGCTCCCGGGGGGCCGTCGGCCGCGCCGCGCTGCCGCCGGAGGCCGGTGCGCGCCCCGCCATGACCGTCCGGACATCGGCAGGGTGGGCGACACCAAGGGTGCGTCACCCCCGACGGGGTCGCCGACGACGCTGTGCCGCCAGCCGCCAGGGGCTGCTCCGCCGGTGCCGTGTGGCCGACGCGTTACCGCCGGTGCCGCGGGGCTACCACTGCGGTGGGCTCGCGATGGAGCGGGCCAGGACCTCGTCCAGGACGCGGGCCGTGGACGGGACGTCGAGCTGGGAGTTGTCGATGATGGGGAGCCCGGAGCCGTACCACCCGGCCATCCGGCCGTGGATACGGGCGACTTCCTCGTCGGTCAGGCGGCGGTTTCCGGAGCGCTCGGCGTTGCGCTCCAGGACTATCTCCAGGCCCGGCAACAGCACCACGGGCAGCAGCCCCGGACCGACGTGCCGCTTCCAGCCGCCGAGGCCGACGACCGGGCGGTCCGGGAAGACAGCGTCGTCGAGGATGCAGGAGATGCCGTTCGCCAGGAAGTTCCGCGCGGCGAAACCGCAGGTGCGGCGGGCCAGGCGGTACTGCGCCTCCGAATGGTCGTTCCACCCCGACTGCGGATCGGCGAAGCCCGAGCGCACCCATTCCCGTACGTCGTCGAGGCTGATGTGGGCGGTCGGCACCCGGCGGTGGTCCGCCCAGTACTTGGCGACGCTCGTCTTGCCCGCACCCGCGGGCCCGATGAGCAGCACGGCGAGGGTGGTCGCCGCGGGGTCGGGGGCGCCCGGGGCGCTGGGCATGGCTACCGGACCGCCCGGGGGCAGCTGCACATGGCCCGTCGTGTCGGGGATCGGCACTGCGGGGGCGTGCTGCGGGGGCGCGGGATGCGGCAGGTGCGAGGGCGGCGCCGGATGTCCCGGCGGCGGACCGGTGAAGCCGGGGGCGGGTGGGCTCGTGGGCGCCGGACCGGCGGGGCCGCCCGGGTGTCCCGGGTGCTGTGCGGCCGGCGACCAGCCGGCGGCGGGTCCTTGCCCCGGCTGGTGGGGCGGCGGCAGCGGAGCCCCCACTGCGTGCTGCATCCGGTGCCACTCCGTCTCGTGAATCTTTTCGCCCATTCGCTCACGGCAGGCGATTGACGCCGGCGAGCGGAGCCTCCCGCTCGCTCGCTACCGAACGGTACCTTCCCCGGCCGTCGTTGTGTGAACGGCCGGGGAAGCTGGGGAGTGCCCATGAACGGTGGGCAAACGGGGCCAAGCAGGGGCCCGTTGGGAGCTACTCCCCCACTTCGCCGTAAGCGGCGAGGAGCACCGCCGGGTCGGGGCCCTCCAGGACGGTCGGCTTGGCCAGTCCGTCGAGGACGATGAAGCGCAGCAGGTTGCCGCGGGACTTCTTGTCGACCTTCATGTTCTCCAGCAGCTTGGGCCACTGGTCGTAGCGGTAGCTGAGCGGGAGGCCGACGGACTCCAGGATCGTGCGGTGGCGGTCGGCGGTCGCGTCGTCCAGCCGGCCCGCCAGTCGGCCGAGTTCGGCGGCGAAGTGCATGCCGACGGCGACGGCCGCGCCGTGCCGCCACTTGTAGCGCTCGTTCTTCTCGATGGCGTGCGCGAGGGTGTGGCCGTAGTTGAGGATCTCGCGGAGCCCCGACTCCTTGAGGTCGCCGGAGACGACCTCGGCCTTCACCTTGATGGAGCGCTCGATGAGCTCGGCGGTGTGCGGGCCCGCGGGCGTCCGTGCCGCCTCGGGGTCGGACTCGATGAGCTCCAGGATCACCGGGTCGGCGATGAAGCCGGCCTTGATGATCTCCGCGAGCCCGGAGACGAAGTCGTTGACCGGCAGCGAGTCGAGCGCGGCCAGGTCGCAGAGCACGCCCGCGGGCGGGTGGAAGGAGCCGACGAGGTTCTTGCCCTCGGCGGTGTTGATGCCGGTCTTGCCGCCGACCGCCGCGTCCACCATGCCGAGCACGGTGGTGGGAACGGCGATCCACCGCACCCCGCGCAGCCAGGTCGCCGCCACGAACCCGGCGAGGTCGGTGGTGGCGCCGCCGCCCACGCCGACGATGACGTCGGTGCGGGTGAAGCCGGACTGGCCGAGCGCCTTCCAGCAGTAGGCGGCGACCTCCGCGGTCTTGGCCTCCTCCGCGTTGGGCACCTGGATGGCGACGGCCTCGAAGCCCTGTCCGGCCAGGTCGGCGCGGAGCGCGTCCCCGGTCTCGGCGAGCGCCTCGGGGTGGATGATCGCGACGCGCTGGGCTCTGTCGCCGACCAACGCGCCCAGTTCACCGAGGAGTTGACGGCCCACCAGGACCTCGTACGGGTCGGTGCCCGCGGTGCCGCCGACCTGGATACGCGTCACTGCCTCGCTCATGCTTCCTTCAACTCCAGTGCGTCGAGGACGGCTTGGGCGACCTCTTCGGGGGTGCGGCCGTCGGTGGGCACGACCGCGCGGGCGACTTCGGTGTACAGATGGCGGCGGGCCTCCATCAGCTCGCGCCACTGCCGGCGCGGGTTGACGGCGAGCAGCGGACGGGCCGCGTTCAGGCCGGTGCGCTGGACCGCCTCCTCGACGTCCATCGAGAGGTAGACCACCCGGTGCCCGGCGAGCAGCGCGCGGGTGTCGGCGTCGAGGATCGAGCCGCCGCCCAGCGCCAGTACCCCGTCGTGCTCGGCCAGCGCCTTGTGCACGGCGCTCTTCTCGATGGCGCGGAAGGCCGGCTCGCCCTCGTCGACGAAGATGTCGGCGATGGTGCGGCCCTGCTCGGCCACGATGTCGTCGTCCGTGTCGCGGTAGGCGCAGCCGAGCCGGCCCGCGACCAGCGCGCCGACGGTGGACTTGCCGACACCCATCGGCCCGACGAGGACGACCAGCGGTCCAGCGGTCACCGCACGACCAGGTTCTCGAGGTAGGACTCCACGTTGCGCCGCGTCTCGGGCACGCTGTCGCCGCCGAACTTCTCGGCCACCGCGTCCGCGAGGACGAGGGCGACCATGGCCTCGGCGACGATTCCGGCGGCCGGGACCGCGCAGACGTCGGAGCGCTGGTGGTGGGCCTTGGCGGCCTCGCCGGTCGCCACGTCGATCGTGGCCAGCGCACGGGGCACGGTCGCGATCGGCTTCATCGCGGCGCGTACGCGCAGCAGCTCGCCGGTGGTCAGACCGCCCTCGGTACCGCCGGAGCGGCCGGAGGTGCGGCGGATGCCGTCCTCGGTGTGGACGATCTCGTCGTGGGCCTTGGAGCCGGGCACCCGGGCCAGTTCGAAGCCGTCGCCGACCTCGACGCCCTTGATCGCCTGGATGCCCATGAGCGCGGCCGCGAGCCGGGCGTCGAGGCGCCGGTCCCAGTGTACGTGCGAGCCGAGGCCCACCGGCACGCCGTAGGCGAGCACCTCGACGACGCCGCCGAGCGTGTCGCCGTCCTTGTGGGCCTGGTCGATCTCCGCGACCATCGCCTTCGACGTGTCGGCGTCGAGGCAGCGCACCGGGTCGGCGTCGAGCTTCTCGACGTCCGAGGGCTTGGGGTAGACGCCGTACGGGGCCTTCGCCGCGGCCAGCTCGACGACATGCGAGACGATCTCGATCCCAGCCGTCTCCTTCAGGTACGAACGGGCCACGGCGCCCAGCGCGACACGGGCCGCGGTCTCCCGGGCGGAGGCGCGCTCCAGGATCGGGCGGGCCTCGTCGAAGCCGTACTTCTGCATGCCCGCGAGGTCGGCGTGGCCGGGCCGGGGCCGGGTCAGCGGGGCGTTGCGGGCCAGCTCGGCGAGGATCTCCGGGGCGACCGGGTCGGCCGCCATGACCTGCTCCCACTTGGGCCACTCGGTGTTGCCGACCATGACGGCAACCGGCGAGCCGAGGGTGAGACCGTGCCGGACACCGCCCAGGAAGGTGACCTCGTCGCGCTCGAACTTCATCCGGGCACCGCGTCCATAGCCCAGGCGCCGCCGGGCGAGGTGGTCCGCCACCATCTCCGTGGTGATCGGCACGCCGGCGGGAAGGCCCTCCAGCGTCGCGACAAGTGCGGGACCGTGGGATTCCCCCGCGGTCAGCCAGCGCAACCTGCTCAACGGTGCTCCTCATGCTCGCGCCCTGGTACTGCCTACGCGCGTCCTCGCGTACGTCGTCGGCGTGACCGGATGCGCGGCTCCGGCCAGCCACCTCCGATCCTCCCACGTCCGCGCCCCGACCCGGCGGCAGGTCCGTCAGACGGACACCGCTCCCCAGGATCGGCGATCTCGTCCCATCACCCGACAGCCCGGCCGGCGCATACGACTCCCGCAGCTGTGGAAACACCCAGAGAAAATCGTTCGACACGCCGGGCGACAAGTGCTCTGGATAACCCCGTGTGTGGAAAGAAGCGGTAGTCATCAGCAGGCTCGAAAAGAATGACGCGTACATCGAATCTTCCGTCTGCTTCCTCACCGGAGCGATCAACCAGAACTACAGCGGGACGTACAACTGCACCACCGCATACCACTCCGGCACGGGGATCTACACCGCGGACGGTAAGGCGAACTACGACATCAACAATGACGGCGAGGGCATGCAGCCCGCCTGGGAGATCACTGGATCCCCGGTGTACTAGATAAAAATCTACAAATGTGGGTCCCAATCCTCGCAGGATTGGGACCCACATTTGCTATCAGCGCAGACAGCGTTCGGCCGTACTCAACGGTGATTCCTGAGCGCCTGCTCGCCCGCCTTCCGCATGGCGTCGAGGGGCGCCGGGGCGCATCCGGTCATCCGCTCGACCTGGAGCACCGCCTGGTGCACGAGCAGGTCGAGTCCGCTGACCACGGCGCCGCCGTAGCCGGACCAGCGGGCCGCGAGGTCGGTGGGCCACGGGTCGTACAGCACGTCGAAGAGCGTCGCGGGCCGTTCCGGGACCGCGGCGGACAGGGCGTCCGTCGTACCCGCCGGGGTGGTGGCGATCACGAGCGGGGCGCGCAGGGCCTGCGCGGCGTGCGCCCAGTCCTCCGTACGGACCTCCAGGTCGAGCCGCTCGCCCCACTGCCGCATCTCGGCGGCCCGCTCCGCGCTGCGGACGTAGGCGACGACCTCGCCGGTGCAGATCCGGGCGAGCGCGGCCAGCGCGGAGGAGGCGGTGGCGCCCGCGCCGAGGATCGCGGCGGAGTCCACCTGCTCGATCCCGTGCTCGCGCAGCGCGGCGACCATCCCGGGGATGTCGGTGTTGTCGCCGACGCGACGGCCGTCCTCGGTGAACACGACCGTGTTGACGGCCTCGACCGAGGCCGCCGTCTCGCTGATCTCGTCGAGCAGCGGGATGACGGCCCGCTTGAGCGGCATGGTCAGCGACAGACCCGCCCACTCGGGACCGAGGTCCCCGAAGAAGCCCGGCAGCGCCTCCTCGTCGATCTCGAAACGGTCGTAGGACCAGTCGCCGAGTCCCAGCTCCCGGTACGCGGTGCGGTGCAGCACCGGGGAGAGGGAATGGGCGATCGGGGAGCCGAGTACCGCGGCCCTTCGGGCGTCAGTTGCCCGAGCTCTCATTGAACTTGTCCTTGAGCTTCTGGAATTCCGCATAGGTCTTGGCGAATTCGGTGTTGCTCTGACCGTCGGTCGCCACGAAATAGACCCAGCCGTCGCTGGTCGGGTTCAACGTCGCCTTGATCGCGTCGTCACCGGGGTTGCCGATCGGTCCGGGCGGCAGACCCTTCCGCGTATAGGTGTTGTACGGGTCCTTGTTGCTGTTGATCTCGGACTCGCTGATGTGGATGTTGCTCTGGCCCTTCAGGTAATTGAAGGTCGAGTCGAACTGGAGCAGCCTGTTGGTCTCCGTGTTCGTGGACTTGAGACGGTTGTAGACCACCTCGGCCATCTTGCGGAAGTCGTCGTGCGTCTTGCCCTCGGCCTGGACGAGGCTCGCGACCGTGACGACCTGGAGCGGGTTCGCCAGGTTCAGCTCCTTGGCCTTGGCCACGAGGTTGTACGCCGCGTACTTCTCCTTGGCCTGCGTCACCATCTGCTTCAGGATCGCCTCGGGCTTCATGCCCTTGGCGGCGGGATAGGTCGCCGGGTAGAGGAATCCTTCCAGCGGATCCTTTATGTCCTTGCTGTTGTTCGCCCAGCTGGGAAGTCCGAAGGTCTTGTACTCCTTCTTGGCGATCTTCCCGGTGGTGCCGTCCGCGAGATCGAGCTTCTTGTCGATCGCCTGGTAGACGACGACATTGCGCTGCCCAGGGGCGACGATCACGTTGTTCTGGCTCTTGGGATCGAGCATCAGCTTGACCGCGCTGGCAGCCGACATGCCCTTCCTCAGCACATACGCGCCCGCCTGGATCTTGTCCCCATCGGGGGTCTGCTGCTGAGCCGACACGAAGGCGTCGACGCTCTTGACGACGCCGGCTTCCTTCAGCACCCGCCCGATCGCATAACCGAACGCGCCCTTGGGAATCTCGACCGTCACGTCGCCCGAGCCGTCACCCGCATAGTCCGGAGCCGCGCCGAAACGATTTTGGTAGGTGTGGTACCCGTAATAGCCGACTCCGCCGATACCGCCGCCGAAGACCACCACCACGACCAGGCAGGCACAGCCGCTGCGGCGCTTCTTGCCCTTGTCGCCTTTGCCGCCGCGGCCTTTCCGGTCGCCGCGGCCGGCCTTCGGATCGTCGTCGTCCGGTTCGTCATCGTCGTCGCCGCCCGCGAAGAAGGCGTGTTCGCCCTGGTCGGGTCCCGGATCCCAGTCGATCTCCGGTTCGGGCTCGGCGCGGCGACGGGCGGGCGGCTCCGGCGGCGGATACGCGTCGGGAGTGCCGTAGAAGTCGGGCTGCTCACCGGTGTACCCGGCGGCCTGGTTCCCGTAGGGGTCGTTCGGGTCGGCGGCGTAGGTGACCTGGTGCTGCGTCCCGTTGTCCCAGCCGCCGTCGTGGTACTGCTGCTGGTTCTGTCCGTTGTACTGCTGCTGACCCTGATCGACGTACTGCTGCTGCTCCTGGCCGGGGTACTGCTGCGGGTACTGCTGCTGCCCCTGACCGTGGAACTGCTGCCCGCCCTGGTCGTGATACTGCTGCCCGCCCCGGCCCTCGTACTGCTGCTGGTTCTGGGCGCCGTACTGCTGCTCCTGGCCGTAGCCGCCCTGCTGGTCGGGGCTCCACTCGCCGTACTGGGACTGCTGGTGCTGCGGTTGCGGCTGCTGCGGGTAGTGCTGCGGCTGGCCGCCGTAGGGGGACTGGCCGTCGACGGCCTGTCCTCCCCATCCGCCGTCCCCGTACAACGGGTCCTCCGGATTCCACGGTTCGGAGCCTGCGCCCCGGCCATACTCAGTCATCGATCCCCTAGAGCCGCGAGGCGGTGGCTGCTGTCGCTGGTGGCTCGGCTCCCGTCCGCCTCTTCGCTGTGCGGTGGCTGTTCGAACACCACCACATCGCGCGGAACGTTACCGTATCGCGATCAGATGACCACTTCGACGCCCTCGCCCGGTGCGTTGCCTGACGCCCGTTCGGACTCCAGAGCCTGTTGCAGGATGATGACGGCGGCCGCCTGATCGATGACGGACCTGCCCTTTTTGGACTTCACGCCCGACGCGCGGAGACCCTGACTGGCCGTCACTGTGGTCATCCTCTCGTCGAGGAGCCGGACGCCGACGGGCGCGATCGCCCGGGCCAGCTCCTGGGCGAAGGCGCGCACCTTCACGGCGGCGGGGCCCTCGCCCCCCTTGAGGGAGCGAGGGAGCCCGACGACGACCTCGATCGGCTCGTACTCCTCGACGAGTTGCTTCAACCGGCGCTGAGCGGCCGGGACATCGCGCCCCGGCACGGTCTCGACCGGAGTCGCGAGGATCCCGTCGGGGTCGCACGAGGCGACCCCGATCCGGGCGTCCCCGACGTCGACCGCCAGCCGGCGGCCGCGGCGCATGCCCCGGCCGTCCCCGCTCTGCTGCGATCCGTCCGTGCTCACTTGGCCGTCTCGGCGACGAGCCGCTCGACCGCGTCGGCGGCCTCGCCGATGGCGGCCGGGTTCTGGCCGCCGCCCTGGGCGACGTCCGGCTTGCCGCCACCGCCGCCACCGAGGGTCTTGGCGGCCGTACGGACCAGGTCACCGGCCTTGAGGCCACGCTCACGGGCGGCCTCGTTGGTGGCGATGACCGTGAGCGGCTTGCCGCCCGCGGTGGTGAACAGGGCCACCACGGCGGCCCGTCCGCCCTGGATGCGGCCACGCACGTCGAGGACCAGCTTGCGCAGGTCGTCGGCGCTCGTGCCGTCCGGGACCTGGCCTGTGACCAGAGCCACACCGCGGACGTCCTTGGCGGACTCCACGAGACCGGCGGCGGCCTGCAGGACCTTCTCCGCGCGGAACTTCTCGATCTCCTTCTCGGCGTCCTTCAACTTGCCGAGCATGGCGGAGACCTTCTCCGGAAGCTCCTCGGGACGGCCCTTGATCAGTTCCTGGAGCTGGGCGACGACCGTGTGCTCGCGGGCCAGGAAGTTGTAGGCGTCGACGCCCACCAGGGCCTCGATACGCCGCACGCCGGAGCCGATCGAGGACTCGCCGAGCAGCTTGACCAGGCCGAGCTGGGAGGTGTTGTGCACATGCGTGCCGCCGCACAGCTCCTTGGAGAAGTCGCCGATGGTCACGACGCGGACGCGCTCGCCGTACTTCTCGCCGAACTCGGCGATGGCGCCCTGCTTCTTGGCCTCGTCGAGGCTCAGGATCTCGGCGTGCACGTCCAGGTCACGGGCGAGCACCTCGTTGATCTTCTGCTCGACGTCGGTCATGACGGTCGTCGGAACGGCCGAGGGGGAACCGAAGTCGAAGCGGAAGCGGCCGGGCTGGTTCTCGGAACCGGCCTGGGCGGCCGTCGGGCCGAGGGCGTCACGCAGGGCCTGGTGGGTGAGGTGCGTGGCCGAGTGGGCGCGGGCGATGGCCGTCCGGCGACGGGAGTCGATGGTGGCCTGGGCCTGGGCACCGACGGTGACCTCGCCGACCTGGACGACGCCCTTGTGGACGTACACACCCGGGACGGGCTTCTGGCAGTCGCGGATCTCGATGACGGCACCGGTGTCGACCTTGATGCGGCCGGTGTCACCGATCTGGCCGCCGCCCTCGGCGTAGAACGGGGTGCGGTCGAGGACGATCTCGACCTCGTCGCCCTCGGTGGCGGCGGGCGAGGAGACACCGTCGACCAGGATGCCGACGATGCGCGACTCGCCGTCGGTCCGGTCGTAGCCGATGAACTCGGTCTCACCGGCGGCGTCGGCGATCTGACGGTAGGCGCCGAGGTCGGCGTGGCCCGTCTTCTTGGCCTGGGCGTCGGCCTTGGCCTTGTCCCGCTGCTCCTTCATCAGACGACGGAAGCCGTCCTCGTCCACCGAAAGGCCCTGCTCCGCGGCCATTTCGAGGGTGAGGTCGATCGGGAAGCCCCAGGTGTCGTGGAGCAGGAAGGCCTTGTCGCCGGCGAGCACCGTGCCGCCGGACTCCTTGGTGTCGGAGATGGCCGTGTCGAGGATGTTCGTGCCGGCCTTCAGCGTCTTGAGGAAGGCGGCCTCCTCGGCGAGGGCCACGGTCTCGATGCGCTGCCGGTCGGAGACGAGCTCCGGGTACTGCTGGCCCATCATCTCGATCACGACGTCGATGAGGTCCTTGACGACCGGACCGGTGGCGCCCAGCAGCCGCATGTTGCGGATGGCGCGGCGCATGATGCGGCGCAGCACGTAGCCGCGGCCCTCGTTGCCGGGGCTCACGCCGTCACCGATGAGCATCACGGAGGTGCGCATGTGGTCGGTGACCACGCGCAGCGATACGTCGGAGTCATGGGCGGCGCCGTACTCGACACCCGTCAGCTCGGTGGCCTTCTTGATGACGGCCATGGAGGTGTCGATCTCGTACATGTTCTGCACACCCTGCAGAATCATGGCGAGGCGTTCCATGCCGAGGCCGGTGTCGATGTTCTTGCTGGGCAGCTCGCCGAGGATCTCGAAGTCCTCCTTCGAGGTGCCCTCACCGCGCTCGTACTGCATGAAGACCAGGTTCCAGATCTCCACGTACCGCTCGTCGTTGACGGCCGGGCCGCCCTCGACGCCGAACTCGGGGCCGCGGTCGTAATTGATCTCGGAACACGGGCCGCAGGGACCCGGGACGCCCATGGACCAGTAGTTGTCCTTCTTGCCCAGACGCTGGATGCGCTCGGCCGGGACACCGATCTTGTCGCGCCAGATGGACTCGGCCTCGTCGTCGTCGAGGTAGACCGTGATCCACAGGCGCTCGGGGTCGAGCCCGTAACCACCCTTGTCCTGGGGCGAGGTGAGCAGCTCCCAGGCGTAGGTGATCGCGCCTTCCTTGAAGTAGTCGCCGAAGGAGAAGTTGCCGCACATCTGGAAGAACGTGCCGTGCCGGGTGGTCTTGCCGACCTCTTCGATGTCGGGCGTACGCACGCACTTCTGCACGCTGGTGGCGCGCGACCACGGCGGCTTGACCTCACCGAGGAAGTACGGCTTGAAGGGCACCATGCCCGCGGGGACCAGGAGCAGAGTCGGGTCGTCCGCGATGAGCGACGCCGAGGGAACGACAGTGTGACCGCGCTCCTCGTAGAAGCTCAACCAGCGGCGGCGAATCTCGGCCGACTCCATCAGTGGTCCTCATTCCGGTTGTACGAGTACGTCGACCTCTCGACGTACGTCGGGTTCTTGCTGTGTTTCGGACTGTTCTCGATCGCGGCGATACGCCGGGGCGCAGGCAGCTCGGGGTGGCGATCGAGCCCGAGTGCCTCGTCGAGTTCGGCCTCCCGCTCGGCCATGCCGTCGCGGACGTCGAGTGCGAAGTCCTTGAGCCGGTGCCCGGCCTCGATCGCCTTGTTCGCGGCCTGGGCCGCGAGGCTCTCGGGCGTCAGCTGCTTGAGCTTGCGGTTGACCTTGGTGGTGGCCCACACACCAGCGGCTGCGCCGGCGGTGAACCAGAACGTACGGCGGAACATCGCTGCGTCAGTCCTTCTTCCGCTTTCCCCGTCGCGCGGACGGGACGGTGCGGCCCACGATCACGGTACGACGGGAGGCCTTGGGGGGCACATTGTCCTTGCGGCCGCCGATGGCCCGGCGGACGCCGTAGCCGAACGCCGCGACCTTCACCAGCGGGCCGCCGAAGGTGGACGCGACGGTCGTGGAGAGCGCCGACGCGTTCGAGGTGACCTCCTGGACGTCCGACGCGATGGCGTCGACCCGGTCGATCTGGGTCTGCGCGGAACGCACCGCCGCGGAGGCGTCGGCAAGCAGCGGGACAGCCTGGTCGGTCACGTCCGCCACGAGCTTGGTGGTCGCCCTGAGCGTCTGGGCCAGCCTCGCCAGTGCGACGGCGAGGAAGGAGACCAGGATCGCCCAGAAGACGGCCACCAGGATCCCGGCCACCTCTCCACCGGACACTGTTCGCACCCGCTCCCTAGTACGTGCCTGCCAGTACATGCCCGCACACCATGTCTCACACCTGCCTGGACATCGTGTCTGAACATCAAAAAGTCGTCCCCCGAGCCTATCGCGCCGGGGCCGCCGCTCCGTACCGCATTACCGGCTGCCGGGCCCGGAGTTGCGCGAAGCGATTGTACGGACCGTTTACGGGTCAGTACGCTCCGTGTCCCATGCGAGCTTCTGAGTGCTCCGACCGGTCCGCACCCGGCAATCTGCCCCTGGAACTCAACGCGTTCGTGGGGCGCACGGCCGAACTCGCACGGCTGGCGGAGGCGCTGGGGCAGGCCCGGCTGGTGACGGTGACGGGCATGGGCGGCGTGGGCAAGTCACGCCTCGCGGCACGGGCCGCGGCACACACCCGGCCGCGCGACGGATCATGGCGGGTGGAACTGGCCTCCGTGCGCGATCCGGATCTTGTCGCGTACGCGCTCGTGGAGGCCCTCGCTCTGGCGGACCAGACGTCGAGGCCACCTCGCACGCTGCTCCTCGACCATCTCGCCGAACGTCAACTCCTGCTGGTCGTGGACGGGTTCGAGCATCTCGTGGACGCGTGCGCCGCGCTGGTGGGCGATCTGCTGCGGCATGCGCCGGGGCTGCGGGTGCTCGCCGTGGGCCGCAGGCCGCTGGAGGTCGAGGGCGAGCTCCTGTTCCCGCTGGCCCCGCTGCCCGAGCGAGAGGCCGTGGAACTGTTCACGGACCGGGCGGCGGCCCGGGTGCCCGGGTTCACGCTGGACGACGCCAACCGGGCGGACGTCCTGGAGCT
This sequence comes from Streptomyces olivochromogenes, assembly GCF_001514115.1. Taxonomy (GTDB): domain Bacteria; phylum Actinomycetota; class Actinomycetes; order Streptomycetales; family Streptomycetaceae; genus Streptomyces; species Streptomyces olivochromogenes. The sequence goes on along the minus strand of NZ_KQ948453.1, from coordinate 455,184 downwards.
GTGCCGATGCCTGGACGGAATCCCGCTCGCCGTCGAACTGGCCGCCGGCCGGCTGAGCGCCCTCTCCCCCGGGCAGCTGCTGTCCCGGCTCGACGACCGCTTCCGGCTGCTGACCGGCGGCGGGCGTGACGCCCTGCCACGCCACCAGACGCTGCGAACGGCGATCGGCTGGAGCCATGAGCTGTGCACGCCCGAGGAGCGGCTGCTGTGGTCGCGGCTCTCGGTGTTCGCCGGACCGTTCGACCTGGAGGCCGTCGAGTACGTGTGCAGCGGCGACGGACTGCACGCCGACGACGTCCTCGACGTGCTGGGCGAGCTGCTCGCGCAGTCGGTGCTGGCGCGCGAGGAGACGACGGCCGGCCTGCGCTTCCGGATGCTGGACACCGTGCGGGCGTACGGCGCGGACTGGCTGGTGGCGGCGGGCGACGCGAGCCGGCTGCGCCGCCGCCACCGCGACTGGTACATGGGCCTGGCCACCTGGTGCGAGCTGGACTGGTTCTCGCCACGGCAGGGCGAGGTGGCCGCGCGCATCGAGACGGAGCTGCCGAATCTGCGCTGCGCCATGGAGTACAGCCTGACCGAGCCGGGCGAGACGCATCTGGGCCAGTACCTCGCGGGCAGCCTGTGGTTCTACTGGGTCGGCTGCGGCCGGCTGGCGGAGGGGCGGCACTGGCTGGAGCGCGGGGTGGAGCTCGACAGCGACCGCGACCAGTCGCGGCTGAAGGCCCTGTGGGTGCTCGGCTATGTGGCGATCCTCCAGGGCGACATGGTGCCCGCGCTCACCGCGCTCCAGGAGTGCCGCGAGGAGGCCGAACGCACCGGCAACCCCACCGCGATCGCCTACGCCGAGCACCGCACCGGCTGTCTGGCGCTGGTCGGCGACGACATGGCACGCGCGGAAACCCTGCTGCGCTCGGCGCTCGACCGCTACCACGCGATCGGCGAGCTCAACAGCAACGTGCTGATGGCCCAGGTGGAGCTGGCGATGGCGCTGGCGTTCCGGGGCGATCTGCCGGGCGCGGTGCGGCTGTGCGAGGACGTCCGCCAGGTCTGCGAGGACCACGGGGAACGCTGGGCGCTCGCCTACGCGCTGTTCGTGCTGGCGTACGAGGCCCAGACCGCGGGCGATCCGGGGCGCGCCCGGGAGCTCCTGGAACAGAGCCTCGACATCGGGCACGCCTTCCACGACCTGCTCGGCACGGTCCTCGCGCTCGAGCTGCTGGCGCTGGTCACGGAGGCGGAGGGCGATCCGGCCGAGGCCGCGCTGCTGCAGGGGGCGGCGGCCCGGCTGTGGCCCTCGGTGGGCCTGCCGCTGTTCGGCTCGGCGTACTACAACGTGCCGCACGAGCGGTGCGAGGCCGGGGCGCGGCGGCGGCTGGGCGACGAGCGGTACGAGGAGTGCGTACGGGCGGGGTCTCGGCTCGGGCGGGAGGCGGCGGTGGCGCGGGCACTGCGGCGGCCCGGTCCCCGGCCGCTGGGTGCGGTGCCCTCGCCGCGCGGGCTGCCCCCGGACACGCGCAAGCCCGCCGTCTCGCCCACCTCGAAGGGCGGGGAGACGACGGGCTGACGCGCAGGTGGTGCTACGTCCGCTGTAAGACGATCAGCGGGCGTAGTACTCGACGACGAGCTGCTCGTCGCAGATCACCGGGATCTCCTTGCGGTTCGGCTCGCGGTCCAGGCGGAACGCCAGGGCCGGGAGGTTCACCTGGAGGTAGCGCGGGGTCTCGCCGTCGGGGGCGAAGCCACCGGCGCGGGAGACCTCGAACAGCGTCTTGCTGCGGCTGCGCTCGCGGACCATCACGACGTCGTCGGGACGGACGCGGAAGGACGGCTTGTCGACCTTCTGGCCGTTGACCTCGATGTGGCCGTGAACGACCATCTGGCGGGCCTGGTAGATCGTGCGGGCGATGCCCGAACGCAGGACCAGCGCGTCGAGACGGCGCTCGAGCTCGATGATCAGGGCCTCACCGGTCTTGCCCTGGACCTTGGAGGCACGCTCGTAGGCGCGGACGAGCTGACGCTCGGACACGTCGTACTGCGCGCGCAGACGCTGCTTCTCGAGCAGACGGACCTTGTAGTCCGAGTTCTGCTTGCGGCCACGGCCGTGCTCGCCCGGCGGGTAGGGGCGGGCCTCGAAGTACTTGACGGCCTTCGGGGTCAGCGCGATGCCGAGGGCACGCGACTTCTTGACCTTGGGGCGGGACTGATTCGCCACTTTTTCTCTTTCCGTGATTTCGGCTCACCAGAGTTAAGGGAGGTCGCAATCCGCAGCCCGGGAAACCCCGCGGGTCCTCGGGGGACCTGCTGGGCAGCCGCTCCTGGGTCTGGGCACATACGTGCAGCACGCGAGTGGCCCACCGACCGTTCCCGGAGACCGGGTGGTGGTGGGCTGCCCGCGACACCTTCGACGGTGCGCGACGCTCCTGGAATCCCTCCGTGGCGGCAGGGGCTCCGGCTGGTTGTCCCGTTCTGGTGGTGCCGACCGGAGCCGGACACGGGACGCAGCGCTTCGCGTCATGTTACAGGGTGGTCAGGACCGCCCTCTACCGAGGTGCTTCCTGGTCCACTCCACCGCGTCCGCGTAGCGCGCCTCGGCGCCGTGCCGGGTCGGTGTGTAGTACTCCCGGTCCTTGAGCTCTTGCGGGGCGTACTGCTGGGCGGCGATGCCCTCGGGCAGGTCGTGCGGATACACATACCCCTGGGCGTGCCCGAGCTTGGCCGCGCCCTTGTAGTGCCCGTCGCGCAGGTGCATCGGCACCGGGCCCGCGTGTCCCTTGCGTACGTCCTCCATCGCGGCGCCGATGGCCATGGTCGCGGCGTTGGACTTCGGGGCCAGGGCGAGGGCGATGGTGGCGTGGCTGAGGGTCAGCGCGGCCTCGGGGAAGCCGATCATGGCGACGGCCTGGGCGGCGGCCACGGCTATCGGCAGCGCGTTCGGGTCGGCGAGGCCGATGTCCTCGCTGGCGGAGATCATCAGGCGGCGGGCGATGAAGCGGGGGTCCTCGCCCGCCTCGATCATCCGGGCCAGGTAGTGCAGCGCGGCGTCCACGTCGGAGCCGCGGATGGACTTGATGAGGGCGCTCGCCACGTCGTAGTGCTGGTCGCCGTCGCGGTCGTACGTCACGGCGGCGCGGTCGACGGTCTCCTCCAGCGTCTGGAGGGTGATCCCCGGCTCGCCCTTGTCGAGCGCCGCGCCGGCGGCGGCCTCCAGGGCGGTCAGGGCGCGGCGGGCGTCGCCCCCGGCGATGCGCAGCAGGTGCCGCTCGGTGTCCTCGGGGAGGGTGACGGCCTCCTTGAGGCCGCGCTCGTCGGTGAGCGCCCGGCGCAGCAGGCCGCGCAGGTCGTCGTCGGTGAGCGGTTCGAGGGTGAGGAGGAGGGAGCGGGACAGGAGCGGGGAGATCACCGAGAAGTACGGGTTCTCGGTCGTCGCGGCGATCAGCGTCACCCAGCGGTTCTCGACGGCCGGGAGCAGGGAGTCCTGCTGGGCCTTGCTGAAGCGGTGGATCTCGTCCAGGAAGAGGACGGTCTCCTTGCCGAAGCCGCCGGTGGCGCGGCGGGCGCCGTCGATGACCGCGCGGACCTCCTTGACGCCCGCGGTGATCGCGGAGAGCTCCACGAAGCGCTTGTTGGTGGCCTTGGAGACGACGTACGCGAGGGTCGTCTTGCCGGTGCCGGGCGGGCCCCAGAGGATCACCGAGGACGGTCCGGCCGGGCCGCCGTTCCCCTCACCGACGAGTCTGCGCAGGGGTGAGCCCGGCTTCAGCAGATGCTGCTGGCCCACGACCTCGTCGAGGGTACGCGGACGCATCCGTACGGCCAGGGGGCTGCTGGACGGGTCCTTCTCCTGGCGTTCTTCTGCTGCGGCGGTGAACAGGTCGGGCTCCACGTCCAAAACCCTATGTCACGCCACTGACAATCCCCGCAGGGCTGTCAGCTGGTCCAGAAGTCCCACCAGCGGGTCAGGATCAGCATCCCGATGATCCCGATGTGCACGACGGGCAGGACCCAGGTGAACTCGCCGAAGAAGCTCTTCAGCCAGCGCGGGGCAGGCAGGAAGTCGTTGCGGATGTTCGACGAGGTCACGTACCAGAACATGATGATCGTGGCGACCCAGGCCAGCGAGCACCACAGGCACAGCGAGTTGATCCGGTACAGCGACTGGAACTGCAGCCAGGTGCAGAATCCGACACCGAAGAGGGTGCCGGCGTTGAAGGTCAGCCAGTACCAGCGCGGGTAGGTGGCCCGCGCGAGCAGGCTCATCCCGACGCAGATCACGATGCCGTACGCGACGAGGCCGAGCATCGGGTTGGGAAACCCGAAGGCCGCGGCCTGCTTGCTCTTCATGATGTTGCCGCAGGAGACGACCGGGTTCAGGCTGCACCCCGGCACGAAGTTCGGGTTCTCCAGCAGCTTGAACTTGTCGATCGTGATGACCCACGCGGCGAGCAGACCGGCCGCACCGGTGATCACCAGCAACAGGGCGAGCGCACGGCTGCCGCCGACCGTCCGGGGACCGGCTGCGCGTTCCTGGTCGATGGAGATGACTGTCGTCGTCTTGCTCATCACGCCGTTTCCGTAGTCTCGAAGGGCCTGCGGGCAACCGACATTGTGCCGCACCCACATGTGTGTCCACCGTTCGATGGACATAAGGAGGTACGCACGGTCGTCCCGGAACGTTCGTTTCGGCGGCAGGCTCGTCGGCATGACAACACACGCGAACGAACTCGCGGTGGACGTACGGGGGCTGCGCAAGCAGTACGGGGACGTGACCGCCGTCGACGGCATCGATCTCGGCATCCGCCGCGGCGAGGTGTTCGGCCTGCTCGGACCCAATGGCGCGGGCAAGAGCACCACGGTGGAGATCCTCCAGGGCAACCGCGGTCGGGACGCGGGCGAGGTGTCCGTGCTCGGTGCGGACCCGGCGACGGGCACACGCGCGTGGCGCTCGCGGGTCGGCATCGTCTGGCAGGACGAATCGGCGCCCGCGGAGTTGACGGTCGACGAGACCGTACGGCACTTCGCCCGCTACTACCCGCGGCCCCGGGACCCGGAGGAGGTCATCGGGCTCGTCGGTCTGGAGGCGAAGGCGGGCAGCCGCATCAAGGCGCTCTCGGGCGGCCAGCGCAGGCGTCTGGACGTGGCGCTCGGGGTGATCGGCGGCCCCGAGCTGCTGCTCCTGGACGAACCGACGACCGGCTTCGACCCGGCCGCCCGCCGCCAGTTCTGGGACCTGATCCGGAAACTGGCCGACGAGGGCACGACCATCCTGCTCACCACGCACTACCTGGAGGAGGCGGAGGCGCTGGCGCACCGGCTCGCGGTGGTCGCGCGGGGCCGCGTCGTCGCGGAAGGCGAACCCGCCGCGCTGCGCGAACGCTTCGGCACCGAGGCGACCGTCGAGTGGACGGAGGCCGACGGCACGACGCGCCGCGAGCGCACGGACACCCCGACCCGCACGGTGGCGGAGCTCACCCGCCGTTTCGACGGTGAGATACCCGGGCTGAGCGTGACCCGCCCGACCCTGGAGGACGTCTATCTCCGCCTGACCGGACAGGAGAACGCGCGATGACCCTGACGACCGTACGCGTACGCGGTGAGGCCTCCTCCGTGCGGCTGCCCGGAGCCTGGGGTCTCGGCCTGCGGCGGGGCGCCCTGGAGATCAAGCAGTTCTTCCGTCAGCGCGACCAGGTGGTGTTCACCTTCGCCTTCCCCGTCGTCTTCCTGTTCCTCTTCGCGTCGATCTTCAAGGACGACGTGCGGGGCGCGGGCATCACCGCCTCCCAGCTGTACGTCCCCGCGATGATGGCCGCGGGCATCATGTCCACCAGCTTCCAGTCCCTCGGCATCTCCATCGCGATCGAGCGGGACGAGAAGGTGCTGCGGCGGCTGCGCGGCACTCCGATGCCACCGGCCGCGTACTTCCTGGGCAAGATCTGGCTGGTCCTGGTCACCGGTCTCATGGAGACGGCGATCCTGCTCGTCGTCGGCACGTCGCTGTACGACGTGAAGCTGCCCTCGGATCCCGCCAAGTGGGCCGACTTCGCCTGGATCTTCGTCCTGGGCCTGACGGCCTGCGCCCTGCTCGGCATCGCGATCAGCTCGGTCCCGAAGTCCGGCAAGAGCGCCACGTCCGTCGTCGTACTGCCCTTCCTCGTGCTGCAGTTCATCTCCGGGGTCTACATCGCCATCGACACGATCCCCGACTGGATGCTGAACATCGGCGCCCTGTTCCCGCTGAAGTGGATGTGCCAGGGGCTGCGCGGGGTGTTCCTGCCCGAGTCGGCGAAGGTCCTGGAGCAGGCGGGTGGCTGGGAGTTCGGGCGGATCGCCCTGGTGCTGGGGGCCTGGTGCGTCGGAGGATTGCTGCTGTGTCTGCTGACCTTCCGCTGGAAGAACCGCCGCGACGGATGACCGAACGGATCGCCGGACCGGGCGGCGCGAAGAGCTCGTACACCTGGGACCGCTCCTTCCGGCTCTGGGACTCGTACTTCGCGGTCGTGTGCGTGGCCACCCTGGTGTTCGTGCTCGGCACGGGGCATCCGGGGTGGCACCTGCGCCTCGTCTCGGCGGCGCTGCTGGTGGCGCTGGTTCCCTGGTACGTGGTGGTGGGGCGCCCCGTCCTCGGCAGCGACCCGCCCGACGAACGCCGGGCCCTCGGCTATCTCGCGGGGGCGGTCGTGCTGTTCCTGCCGTCGGGGATCCTCGTCGGTGAGACCCGGCTGATGACCTTCGCGCTCGTCCCCCAGTGCTTCATGGCGCTGCGCCTGCGCTGGGCGCTGGCGGCCGTGACGGTCATCAACATCGCGCCGGTGGCGGGTTGGGCGCTGTTGTGGTGGCCGAGCGACCAGGACGTCTTCTTCAACTCGCTGTTCGCCGTGGTCACCCTCGTCTTCTCGGCGGCTGTCGGCAGCTGGACCATCCGCATCATCGAGCAGAGCCAGGAACGGGCCGAGCTGATAGCGGAATTGGACGCCAGTCGCCACGAGCTCTCCCGGCTCTCGTCGGCGCACGGCGCGCTGGCCGAGCGGGAACGGCTCTCCCGGGAGATCCACGACACGCTCGCGCAGGGCTTCACGAGCCTGCTGATGCTGGTGCAGGCGGTCGAGGCCGAACTCGACCACGACGTGCCGCAGGCCCGCCGCCACCTGTCCCTGATGGCGGAGACGGCCCGGCAGAACCTCGCCGAGGCGCGGGCCCTGGTCGCCGGGGGCGCGCCCGCCGATCTCGACGGGGCCTCGCTGCCAGACGCGCTGCGTCGGCTGGCCGCGCGCCACGAGGCGACGGTCGACGTCACCGGCCCCGTGCGCGCGCTGCCCGCCGGGCCCGAGGTCGTGGTCCTGCGTTCCTGCCAGGAAGCGCTCGCCAACGCCCGCAAGCACGCGGGGAGTTCGTCGACGATCGCGGTCGCCCTGGCGTACGCCCACGATTCGCTGACGCTCTCCGTACGGGACGACGGCCCCGGCTTCGACCCCGCCGCGCCGGTCGGCGGTTACGGTCTGACCGGGTTGCGTGCCCGGGCCGCGGAAGTGGGCGGCAGGGCCCGTGTGCGCAGCGCGCCCGGCGAGGGCACGACCATCACCGTCTGTCTGCCCGTACCAAGGAGCGACTCGTGATCCGCATCGTCCTGGCCGACGACCATCCCGTCGTACGGGAAGGGCTGCGCGCGATGCTCAGTGCCGAGCCCGACCTCGATGTGGTCGCCGACGCGTCGAGCGGCCCGCAGGCGGAGGCGCTGGCGGCCGAACTCCGGCCCGACATCGTCCTGATGGACCTGCGGATGCCCGGGGGCGGGGGTGTCGACTCGATCGTGCGGATGACCGAGGCGGGGTTGGGCTGCCGGGTCATCGTGCTGACGACGTACGAGACGGACCGGGACATTCTGCGGGCGGTCGAGGCCGGAGCCGCGGGCTATCTCCTGAAGGACCTCCCTCGCGCCGAACTCGCCGACGCCGTCCGCTCCGCCGCGCGCGGCGAGACCGTGCTGGCGCCGTCCGTCGCCGCCCGGCTCGTCGACCAGCTCCGTACGAAGCCGGAGCGGCCGAGGTTGTCCGAGCGGGAGACGGCGGTGCTGCGGCTGGTGGCGGAGGGCTGCACGAACGCCGAGATCGGGCGCCGCCTGTTCATCGGCGAGTCCACCGTGAAGACCCACCTGCTGCGGGCCTTCACCAAACTGGGGGTGGACGACCGAACCGCGGCGGTGACGAGCGCGATGCGCTTCGGCCTACTGGACTGACGCCGGCCCCGAGGCTTTCCGGGGCGCAGCCCCGCCCCAAGGGGCGCGGGGAACTGCGCGACCAGCCCCCACCCGCCCGCGGACAGCGAACCCACCCGGGGGTCTGGGGGCGGAGCCCCCAGGGATGGATGGGACGGGTAGGGGCGGCGGGGGCGAGAAACCCGGCCCTCAGCCCAGTCGCGTCTCGAGCTCCGCCACGATCTCGTTCACCCCGACCGCCGTCTGCTCACCGGACTCCATGTCCTTGAGCTGCACCACACCCTCGGCGAGATCCCGCTCACCGGCGACGATCGCATACCGCGCCCCCGACCGGTTCGCGTTCTTCATCGCCCCCTTGAGCCCCTTGGCCCCGTAGGAGAAGTCGGCGGCGACACCGAGCTTGCGCAGCTCGGTCACCTTGGTGAAGAGCACCCGCCGGGCCTCCTCCCCGAGCGGAACGGCGAACACGCTCGTGGCCGCGGGGAGTTCGAGCGAGACACCCTCCGCTTCCAGGGCGAGCACCGTGCGGTCGACACCGAGCGCCCAGCCCACCGAAGGCAGCGCGGGCCCGCCGAGCATCTCGGACAGCCCGTCATAGCGCCCGCCGCCACCCACCGCGGACTGGGAGCCCAGACCGTCGTGGACGAACTCGAAGGTGGTCCGCGTGTAGTAGTCCAGGCCGCGCACCAGCTTGGGGTCGTCCTCGAAGGCAACCCCCGCCTCCGTGATCAGCTCGCGCACCTCCTCGTGGTACGCCTTGCACGCGTCGCAGAGGTAGTCACGGAGCAACGGCGCGCCCACCAGCTGCTTCTGCACGTCGTCGCGCTTGTCGTCGAGGACCCGCAGGGGGTTGATCTCGGCTCGGCGCAACGTGTCCGCGTCCAGGTCGAGGCCGCGCAGGAAGTCCTGCAGGGCGGCCCGGTACACCGGACGGCACTCCTGGTCGCCCAGCGAGTTCAGCAGGATGCGGAAGTCCCGCAGCCCCAGCGACCGGTACGCCTGGTCCGCCAGGATGATCAGCTCGGCGTCGAGCGCCGGATCCTCCGCACCGATCGCCTCGGCGCCGACCTGCGAGAAGTGGCGGTAACGGCCCTTCTGGGGACGCTCGTAGCGGTAGTAGGAGCCCGAGTACCAGAGCTTGACGGGGAGGTTGCCGGCCTTGTGCAGGTTGGCCTCCAGCGCGGCGCGCAGTACGGAGGCCGTGCCCTCGGGGCGCAGGGCGAGCTGGTCGCCGCCCTTGGTCTCGAAGGCGTACATCTCCTTGGTCACGATGTCGGTGGACTCACCGACACCGCGCGCGAAGAGCTCGACGTTCTCGAAGCCGGGCGTCTCGATGTAGCCGTAGCCGGAGTTGCGCAGCGGCGCGGCGATCGCCTCACGCACGGCGAGGTACTTGGCGCTCTCCGGCGGGATCAGGTCGTACGTGCCCTTGGGGGCCTTGAAGGTGCTCACGAAAGTCTCTCGTCACATTCCTCGTCGGGGAGCGGGTTCGGCGCCGCGTGCTTGGCGGTCCGCCGACACCTGCCGCAGATACGGGTTGCCGGCGCGCTCCTGGCCGATGGTCGTCTGGGGGCCGTGGCCGGACAGCACCACGGTCGAGTCGTCGAGCGGCAGGCACACACGGGCCAGCGAGCCGAGCATCTCGTCCATGTCACCGCCGGGCAGGTCGGTGCGTCCGATGGAGCCGGCGAAGAGCAGATCGCCCGAGAAGAAGACCGACGGAATGTCCGCCGTCTCGGGCATCTGGAAGGTCACCGACCCCTTCGTATGGCCGGGCGCGTGCGCGACGGACAGCTCCAGACCGGCCAGCTCCAGCCGTGTGCCGTCGGTGAGCGTCCGCACGTCGTCCGGCTCCCCCACGGTCAGCTCGCCCATCAGCGGCATGCCGATGGACCGGCCGAGCGCCCGCTCCGGGTCGCTCATCATGTACCGGTCGTCGGGGTGGATCCAGGCCGGTACGTCGTGGGCACCGCAGACGGGCACGACCGAGGCCACGTGGTCGATGTGGCCGTGGGTGAGGACGACGGCGACGGGCTTGAGCCGATGCTTCTTGAGTGCGACCTCGACTCCCTGGGCGGCCTGATGGCCCGGGTCGATGATCACGCACTCCTCACCGGCGGCGGGGGCGACCAGGTAACAGTTGGTGCCCCAGGCCCCGGCGGGGAACCCGGCAATGAGCACGATCGTCCTTCGTGGTGGCGTACGCGTGATGCCGTACGGGGTGGGCGGCTGTGGATCAGAGCCTACCGGCGCTGCCGATTCCTCAGCTAACCCATATACGGTACGGGGCACACGCAGGCGGTCGGCTCACAAGACGCACGCGTCCCACTTGACGTACGAGACGCATGAGGAGATAACCCGGTGGTCACCCAGGAACAGCGGCGGCGTCAGCTCGCCCGGGAGAAGTTCTTGCGGCAGCAGCAGCGGCGTACGGCCGCGCGGCGCAAGTCACACACGCGCAATACGGTGGTCGCGTCGGTCCTCGGCGTGATCGTCGTCGGCAGTGTGGTGTCGTACGCGACCGGGGTCTTCAAGGACGACGGCAAGAAGGCCAACGCGGGCGCGCAGGTCACGCCGAGCGCCTCCCCGACCAGCAAGGCGCCGGACCCGTGCGCCAAGCCCGCCGAAGGCGCGGTGAAGTCGCTGAGCTGGAAGACGGAGCCGGCGATGAGCATCGACAAGTCGGCGGACTACACGATGAAGCTGGCGACGACCTGCGGCGACATAGACATCGCGCTGAAGACGGCCGCGGCCCCGCACACGGTGAACTCGTTCGACTTCCTCGCGGGCAAGGGGTTCTTCGACCACACCAAGTGCCACCGGCTCACCACGAACGGCATCTACGTGCTGCAGTGCGGTGACCCGCAGGGCACCGGCAGCGGCGGTCCCGGGTACACGATCCCGGACGAGAACCTGAAGGACACCACCCTCAAGGGCGGCGTCTACCCGGCGGGCACCCTTGCGATGGCGAACCAGTACAACGCCCAGACGAAGCAGGGACGCAACACGGGTGGCAGCCAGTTCTTCCTCGTCTACCAGGACAGTCAGCTACCGGCCGACTACACACCGTTCGGAACTATTTCCAAGTCCGGTCTCACGGTTCTCAAGAAGATCGCCGCGGCCGGAGAGAGCACAGGCCAGGGCGACGGGGCGCCCAACGCGACGGTCGTGGTCAACAAACTGACCGTGACGAAATCCTGACCGTCAACTGCGAAATTTCGGTCGCGCTGGATGCGGACAGCCGCCGGGCTGGTCGCCTATGTTGGCCGTGACGAAACTGTGGACGATGCCCAGGGGCACTGAAGCCCCTCGCAGGCATCATGTGGAGGAGGCGCTGTGAGCAGCGACCCGTGGGGCCGCGTCGACGAGACGGGGACCGTGTACGTGCGTACGGCCGACGGCGAGCAGGTCGTCGGTTCCTGGCAGGCCGGCTCCCCTGATGAGGCGCTGGCCTACTTCGAGCGCAAGTACGAAGGCCTGGTTGTGGAGATCGGCCTCCTCGAGAAGCGAGTGAAAACCACCGACCTGTCGGCGAAGGACGCCCAGACCGCGATCGACCATATTCGCGAACAGGTTGACGCCCACCACGCGGTCGGTGATCTGGAGGCGCTGAAGAAGCGGCTGGACAAGCTCGTCGAGACGGTCGACGCGCGCCGTGAGGAGCGCAAGGTCCAGCGTGCGAAGCAGTCCGACGAGGCACGGCACTCCAAGGAGGCGCTGGTCGTCGAGGCGGAGGAGCTGGCGCAGAGCGACCAGTGGCGGGCGGCCGGTGAGCGGCTGCGCTCCCTGGTGGACACCTGGAAGGGGCTGCCGCGACTCGACCGCAAGTCGGACGACGAGCTGTGGCACCGCTTCTCGCACGCGCGCTCGGCGTTCTCCAAGCGCCGCAAGGCGCACTTCGCCTCGCTGGACGCGCAGCGCGAGGACGCCCGCAAGACCAAGGAGAAGCTGGTCGCGGAGGCCGAGTCGCTGTCCGCCTCGGCGGACTGGGGTCCGACGGCGGCGCGTTACCGCGAGCTGATGGCGGACTGGAAGGCCGCGGGCCGCGCGCAGCGTGAGCACGAGGACGACCTGTGGAACCGCTTCCGCGGCGCCCAGGACGTGTTCTTCGCGGCGCGCAGCTCGGTCTTCGCCGAGCGGGACGCCGAGCAGTCGGAGAACCTGAAGCTCAAGGAGGAGCTGGCCGAGGAGGCCGAGAAGCTCGTCCCGGTGCAGGACCTGAAGGCCGCCCGCGCCGCCTTCCGTTCCCTCAACGAGCGCTGGGAAGCCATCGGCCACGTGCCCCGCGACGCCCGCCCGAAGGTCGAGGGCCGGATGCACGCGGTGGAGCGGGCTCTGCAGGAGTCCGAGGAGGCCGAGTGGCGCCGGACCAACCCGGAGGCACGCGCGCGTGCCGAGGGTCTGACCGGTCAGCTGCAGGCCGCCGTGGACAAGCTCCAGGGCCAGATCGAGACGGCGCGCGCCGCAGGCAACGCTTCGAGGGCCGACAAGCTCCAGAAGGAGCTGGAAGGCCGTCAGGCGCTGCTGGACCAGGCGTTGAAGGGTCTCCAGGAGTTCGGCGGCTGAGGCTGCCGAGGCGGCTGGGTTTTCCCGCCACTACGTAGAGGGGCTCCCGTACGGTTCGTACGGGAGCCCCTCTACGTAGTGGCCCGTCGACGGCGGCCGGGCCAGGGAGGTCAGGACCCGTCGGAGGGCCTGCGCGCCGAGGTCACCCGGTACACGTCGTACACGCCCTCCACGCCCCTGACCGCCTTCAGGACGTGCCCCAGGTGCTTGGGGTCGCCCATCTCGAAGGTGAAGCGAGAGGTGGCGACGCGGTCGCGGGAGGTCTGGACGGCCGCGGACAGGATGTTGACGTGCTGGTCGGACAGGACGCGGGTGACGTCCGACAGGAGCCGGGAGCGGTCCAGGGCCTCGACCTGGATGGCCACCAGGAAGACCGAGGACTGGGTGGGCGCCCACTCGACCTCGAGGATGCGCTCGGGCTCGCGGGAGAGCGAGTCGACGTTCACGCAGTCGCTGCGGTGCACCGATACGCCGCTGCCGCGGGTGACGAAGCCGATGATCGGGTCGCCGGGGACGGGCGTACAACAGCGGGCGAGCTTGACCCACACGTCCTCGACGCCCTTGACGACGACACCGGGGTCGGCGTTGGAGCGGCGCTTGCGGCCACGCCCGCGCGCGGGCGGAACGCTCTCGTCGATCTCCTCGGTGGCCGCCTCCTCGCCGCCGAGGGCCTGCACCAGCTTCTGCACGACGCTCTGCGCGGTGACATGGCCCTCGCCGATCGCCGCGTACAGCGAGGAGATGTCGGGGTAGCGCATCTCGTGCGCGAGGGTGACCAGGGAGTCGCCGGTGAGGATCCGCTGGATCGGCAGGTTCTGCTTGCGCATCGCCCGGGCGATGGCGTCCTTGCCCTGCTCGATGGCCTCGTCGCGGCGCTCCTTGGAGAACCACGCGCGGATCTTGTTGCGGGCGCGCGGGGACTTCACGAAGCCCAGCCAGTCGCGGGAGGGTCCCGCCCCGGCCGCCTTGGAGGTGAAGACCTCCACCAAGTCGCCGTTGTCCAGGGTGGATTCGAGCGGGACGAGGCGTCCGTTGACCCGTGCGCCTATCGTGCGGTGGCCGACCTCCGTGTGGACCGCGTACGCGAAGTCCACCGGGGTCGCGCCGGCCGGGAGCGCTATGACGTCACCCTTGGGCGTGAAGACGAAGACCTCGTTGCGGGAGAGGTCGAAGCGCAGGGACTCCAGGAACTCGCTCGGGTCCTCTGTCTCCTTCTGCCAGTCGAGCAACTGGCGCAGCCACGCCATGTCGTTGACGGTGTCCTGACCCGCGCTGCCCTTGGCCGCCCGGGGCACGTCGGTGCGGATCTTGGAGGAACCGGCGACGGTCTCCTGCTTGTACTTCCAGTGCGCGGCGATGCCGTACTCGGCACGGCGGTGCATGTCGAACGTACGGATCTGGAGTTCGACCGGCTTGCCGTTGGGCCCGATGACCGTCGTGTGCAGCGACTGGTACATGTTGAACTTGGGCATCGCGATGTAGTCCTTGAACCGGCCGGGGACCGGGTTCCATCGCGCGTGCACGGTGCCGAGAGCCGCGTAGCAGTCGCGGACGGTGTCCACGAGGACGCGGATGCCCACCAGGTCGTAGATCTCCGCGAAGTCACGGCCTCGTACGATCATCTTCTGGTAGACGGAGTAGTAGTGCTTCGGGCGGCCGGTGACCGTCGCCTTGATGCGGGCGGCGCGCAGGTCGCCCTGGACCTCGTCGGTCACTATGGCGAGGTATTCGTCGCGCTTGGGGGCGCGCTCGGCGACCAGGCGCACGATCTCGTCGTACATCTTGGGGTAGAGGATCGCGAACGCGAGGTCCTCCAGCTCCCACTTGATGGTGTTCATGCCCAGGCGGTGGGCGAGCGGCGCGTAGATCTCCAGGGTCTCGCGCGCCTTCTTCTCCTGCTTCTCGCGCTTGAGGTAGCGCATGGTGCGCATGTTGTGCAGGCGGTCGGCGAGCTTGATGACCAGGACGCGGGGGTCCTTGGCCATGGCGACGACCATCTTGCGGACGGTCTCGGCCTGCGCGGCCTCGCCGAACTTGACCTTGTCGAGCTTGGTGACGCCGTCGACGAGCAGGGCGACCTGGTCGCCGAAGTCGCGCTTGAGCGTGTCCAGGCCGTACTCGGTGTCCTCGACGGTGTCGTGCAGGAGGCCGGCCATCAGCGTGGCGGGGTCCATGCCCAGCTCGGCGAGGATCGTCGTGACGGCGAGCGGGTGCGTGATGTACGGGTCGCCGCTCTTGCGCTTCTGACCGCGGTGCCAGCGCTCGGCGACCTGGTAGGCCTTCTCGATCTGCCGCAGCGTCGACGTCTCGATCTTCGGGTCGTTGCTGCGCACTATCCGCAGCAGCGGCTCCAGGACCGGGTTGTACGGGTTCGAGCGCTGCACGCCGAGCCGGGCCAGGCGGGCGCGGACGCGGTTGGAGGAGGAGCTCGGGCGGCCGGACGGGGCGGCCGCGGAACGGACCGCCGGAGTCTTCGCGGGGCGCTCGGAAGGGGCCGGCTTGGGGCGTGGCTGCTCGGCCGCCTTGTCGTCGGGCGCGGACTGGGCGTGCTCGACCGGCCCGCTCGTGGCGTTCTTGGCGGGCTTCGCCGCAGGGGCCGAGGCAGGCTCGGGCTTGGCGGCGGTGAGTGGCTGGGCCTCGTCTGGCAAGAGGGCTCCTCGTGCGCGTTCCGGGTCCCCCGGTCAGGCTCCGGAAACCCCATGGTAGCGATCCTGGGCGCCGGGCTCGCTTTCGGCCGCTGGGACGGCCTCGTACAGGAACAACGCGAGAGGCGGGCTCCGGATTCCTCCGGGCCCGCCACCACGGTGTCCTACGGGTGTCTCAGGGCCTTCCCGGGCCTTTCCCGGGGCTTTCCCCCAGGTGTCGGGAACGCGGCCCTCAGAGCTTGAGGAGCGCCTCCAGCGGAGCGCCCGCGAGAGCCGGCTCCAGACGGCCGCGGCCGCCGAGGAAACCGAGCTCCATCAGCACGGCGACGCCCGCGACCTCGGCGCCCGCCCGGCGGATGAGCTGGAGCGAGGCCTCGGCGGTGCCGCCAGTGGCGAGGACGTCGTCGACGACCAGGACGCGGTCGTCCGCGCTCAGGTCCTCGGCGTGCACCTCGATCTCGGCCGAGCCGTACTCCAGGTCGTACGCCTGCGACAGGGTCGCTCCGGGGAGCTTGCCCGCCTTGCGTACGGGGATGAAGCCGATTCCGGCGCGGACGGCGACCGGGGCGCCGAGGATGAAGCCACGGGCCTCCAGACCGACGATCTTCGTGGCCTCGGCGCGCACGGCGATCTCCGCCAGGGCGTCGGTGAGCGCCGTGAAGGCCGCCGGGTCCGCCAGGAGCGGGGTGATGTCCTTGAACATCACACCCGGCTCCGGGTAGTCGGCCACGTCGCGGATACGGCTGAGCAGCAGCGTCGTGATGTCCGTGAGCTCGGTCATCGGCGCTTCCCCGAGGGTCGGCCGCGACCGCGGTTGCGGGACGCGGGCTGGTTGCGCGGGCCCACGACCATGGGCCCGTCGTCCTCCGGCTCGTCGTCCAGCATCACCTCGGTGACCTCGGACTCCAGGGGCTCGCCCTTCGCCGCGGCCTGGGCCCGCTTGGCGAGAACGCGCTTCCTGAGGGCCTTCATCTGCGGCTCGCGCTCCTTGAGGTCGGCGACGAGCGGCGTGGCGATGAAGATCGAGGAGTACGCACCGGCCGCGAGGCCGACGAACAGCGACAGCGAGATGTCGTTGAGCACGCCCGCGCCGAGCACACCGCCACCGATGAACAGCAGGCCCGCGACCGGCAGCAGCGCGACCACCGTGGTGTTGATCGAGCGGACCAGGGTGCCGTTGATCGAACGGTCGGCGATCTCGCTGTACGTGTAGCGGGTCTGCTTGGTGATGTCCTTCGTCTGCTCCTTGAGGCTGTCGAACACGACGACCGTGTCGTAGAGCGAGTAACCGAGGATGGTGAGCAGACCGATCACGGTGCCCGGGGTCACCTCGAAGCCGACCAGGGCGTAGATGCCGACCGTGATGGTGATGTCGTGGATCAGGGCTACGAGCGCGGCCACGGCCATGCGCCACTCGAAGGCGATCGCCAGGTAGATCACGACGAGGACCATGAAGATCGCCAGACCCTCCCAGGCCTTGTTGGCGATCTGCTCACCCCAGCTGGGGCCGACCAGGTCGGCGTTGATCTTCTCCGAGTCGACGTTCAGGTCCTTGGCGAGCTCGTCCTTGATCTTGTCGGACTTGTCCGTGTCGATGCCGGCGATCTGGATGCGCAGACCGCCGTTGCCGAGCTTCTGGACGACCGCGTCGTGGCCGGACGCCTCCTGCGCGTACGTCTCGGCCTGGGACACCGAGACGCTGGTCTTCTCGGTGGTGAAGACGGCGCCGCCCTGGAACTCGATGCCCATGTTCAGGCCGCGCACCGTCAGGCCGAGGATGGCCGTGATGGTGATCAGGATCGAGATGCCGTACCAGATCTTGCGCTTGCCGACGAAGTCGTAGCCGATCTCGCCGCGGTGGAGCCGGGCGCCGAGGGTGCCGAGTTTCGACATCTCACGCCTCCTTCGGGTCGACGGGGGCGGAGGGACGGCGCGTACGGCGAAGCGGTGGTTTGGCGCCCAGGGCCTTGGGGTCGAGGCCGGACCACTTGTGGCCGCTCGCGTAGAACTTCCGGCGGGCGAGGAGCGTCATCAGCGGCTTGGTGAAGAAGAACACGACGACCACGTCGAGCACCGTGGTCAGACCGAGCGTGAACGCGAAGCCCTGGACCTTGCCGACGGTGACGATGAAGAGCACCGCGGCGGCGAGGAACGACACGAAGTCGGAGACCAGGATGGTGCGCCGGGCGCGCGGCCAGGCACGCTCAACGGCCGGGCGCAAGGAGCGGCCTTCGCGAATCTCGTCCCGGATGCGTTCGAAGAACACGATGAACGAGTCCGCTGTGATGCCGATCGCGACGATCGCACCACAGACGGCCGGCAGGTTCAGCGCGAAGCCGATGGTGGGGCCGAGCAGTGACATGAGCACATACGTGAGGACGGCGGAGACCAGCAGGGAGGCGATGGCGATCACCGACAGGCCCCGGTAGTAGACCACCAGGTAGATGATGACCAGGCTGAGGCCGATGGCGCCCGCGATCAGACCGGCGTGCAGCTGCTCGCCGCCGAGCGCGGCGGTCACCGTGGTGATGCTCGACGCCTTGAACTCGAGCGGCAGCGCGCCGTACTTCAGCATGTTCGCCAGGCTCTGCGCCTCGGCCTGGTCGAAGCTGCCGGAGATCTCCGCGCTTCCGCCGGTCAGCGCCTGCTGGACGAACGGGTCGGAGACGACATCACCGTCGAGGACGATCGCGAACTGGTTCTGCGGGGACTGGTTCTTCGCGAGCTTGCCGGTGATGTCGGCGAACTTCTTGGAGCCACCGGAGGTGAACTCCATGGTGACCTTCCAGCCCGCCGCGCTCTGGGTGTCGAAGACGGCCGCGGCGCTCTTGATGTCCGTGCCCGAGACCTCGGCGGGGCCGAGAACGTACTTCTGCCACTGGCCCGAGGAGTTCTTGCCACAGGCCACGGTGGGGTCGGTGGCCTTGGAGCCTTCGCCGGCCTTGGCGCGCTGCGCCTCGTCGGTGCAGTCGAGCGCCGTGTACTGAGCCTGGAGCTTGGTGGCCGCGGCACTGGCGCTCGCGCTGCTGCTCGCCGACGGCGAGGCGCTGGAGGAGGCCGAGGGGCTGGCCGAGGAGCTCGCGGAGCTGCTCGCGGACGGCGTGGAGTCCGCCTTCAGGGCGTCGGTGACCGCGCGGCCCTGAGAGGTGGCGGAGGACGTCGGGCTCGCGGAGCTCGACGAGGTCGCCTTGTCGGTGGCCTTGTCCGTGGCCTTCGAGGAGGAGCTGCTCGA
Organism: Streptomyces olivochromogenes; assembly: GCF_001514115.1. Taxonomy (GTDB): domain Bacteria; phylum Actinomycetota; class Actinomycetes; order Streptomycetales; family Streptomycetaceae; genus Streptomyces; species Streptomyces olivochromogenes. The sequence goes on along the minus strand of NZ_KQ948453.1, from coordinate 436,529 downwards.
GGCGCCGGGCGACGGGCTGGCCGACGCGGCCGAACCGGAGACCTCGGTGGCCAGGACCGGACGGAAGTAGAGCTTCGCGGTGGTGCCGACCTGCTCCCGGGCTTCCTTGGAGTTCGTGCCCTTGGGGATGTTGACAATGATGTTGTCGGATCCCTGGGTCTGCACCTCGGCCTCAGAGACGCCGAGACCGTTGACACGGCGGTTCATGATGTCGACCGCGGTGTTCATGTTGGTCTTGTTGATCGCGTTCGGCTGGCCCGGCTCGTTCTTCGCCGTGAGCGTGATGCTCGTGCCGCCGGCGAGGTCGATGCCGAGACGCGGGGTGGGATGCCCGGAGAGGAACATCCCCCCCGTGAGCGCCGCGATGGCGATCAGGATGAAGGCCAGCGAGCGCCCCGGCCTGCTCTGGGCGCTCGCGCTCCGGCCCTTCTTCGGTGCTGCCACCTTCTCGTACTCCCTCTCGGGCCGCCGTGCGCGGGGTCAGCGCGGGGGCGGCCATGACATGGTGTCGGGACTCCGTGCGAAAACGCAGGTCCCGGAGGTGCGGAGCGCGAACGGATCGCGCCGCGTCCCCGGGGCGTGACTACTTCGCGTCGGACTCGCCGTCGGTCTTCTTCGGCTCTGCTTCGTCGGCCTCGTCGGCCTTCGCCTCGGCGGGCTTGTCGGACGGCTCGGCGGCCACGTCCTTCTTGCCGAGGTCGAGGGGCTTGTCGTCGGAGGCGTCGGAAGAGGCGTCGGCGGCGGGCTCGTCGGTCTCGGTGAGGGAGGAGGCGTCGTCGGGAACGACCGACCCGTCCGCATCCAGGTCGTGCTCGATGCCGTGGACGATGCGGTTGTACTCGTCGTCGGAGAGCACGGCGCCGATCGAGTTCTTCGCAAACAGCAGGTCGACGCCCGGGCCGGCGTCAAGGAGGACCGAGTCCTCGTTGACCTCCTTGACAGTGGCGTACATGCCACCGATCGTGCGCACGCCGGAGCCGGGCTGCAGCTCATTGCGCATGGAAGCGGCCTGCTGCTGCTTCTTCTTGGCCGACCGGGTCATCAGGAACATGGCCCCGATGAGCACGATGAACGGGAGGAGGGTCACGAGACTCACGGGTCGGAACTTCCTTCTTCGACCGCGATTGGTGAGCGGCCTGCTGGATGGGGGTATGTATGCCGTCGACAAGGGCGGCATCGGCGGAGTCTAAGCGAGTCCGCACTCAGGGAACAACGCTCAGCATGGCACCGGGGTTCCTGACCCCGCGAGTGCGCACGCCGTCACGCCCCGAACAGGTCCCCTTGTCCGTTTCCCCCCGTGGACTGGCGCGGCGGCGTCAGACCGAGATGGGCCCATGCGGCCGGGGTCGCCACCCGGCCGCGCGGTGTACGGGCGAGCAGTCCCTCCCGTACGAGGAAGGGCTCGGCGACCTCCTCGACGGTCTCGCGCTCCTCCCCCACCGCGACCGCGAGCGTGGACAGACCGACCGGGCCGCCGCCGAACAGCTTGATCAGGGCCTCCAGGACACCGCGGTCGAGCCGGTCGAGGCCTCGGGCGTCGACCTCGTAGACCTTGAGCGCGGCCCCGGCGATCTCGCGCGTGATGATCCCGTCCGCCTTGACCTGCGCGTAGTCCCGGACGCGGCGCAGCAGACGGTTGGCGATGCGGGGCGTGCCGCGGGAGCGCCCCGCGATCTCGGCGGCGCCTTCCGAGCCGATCTCCACGTCGAGGAGATGGGCAGAACGGTGGATGACGCGCTGGAGCTCCGCGGGTTCGTAGAACTCCATGTGCGCGGTGAAGCCGAAGCGGTCGCGCAGCGGGGGCGGCAGCAGACCCGCGCGCGTGGTGGCGCCGACCAGCGTGAACGGCGGCAGCTCCAGTGGGATCGCGGTGGCGCCGGGGCCCTTGCCGACGATCACGTCGACGCGGAAGTCCTCCATCGCCATGTAGAGCATCTCCTCGGCGGGCCGGGACATGCGGTGGATCTCGTCGAGGAACAGCACCTCGCCCTCCTGGAGCGAGGAGAGGATCGCCGCCAGGTCACCGGCGTGCTGGATGGCGGGGCCGCTGGTGATGCGGATGGGGGCGCCCATCTCGGCGGCGATGATCATCGAGAGGGTGGTCTTGCCGAGGCCGGGGGCGCCGGAGAGCAGCACGTGGTCGGCGGTGGCGCCGCGCGCGCGGGCGGCGCGCAGGACGAGGTCGAGCTGCTCGCGGACCTTCTCCTGGCCGATGAACTCGTCCAGGTCCTTGGGGCGCAGGGCCGCCTCGACGGCCTGGTCCTCACGGTCGGCGGACGCGCCGACGAGCCGCTCGGCGTCGCTCTCGTCGGTCGTGTCGTCCCAGTTCACTGAAGTTCTCCTAGCCGTGGCATGCCGGCTGTGTCATCCGGCCGGGGGTCCGGGGGCGCTACCCGGGAAGACACAGCGTGCATGTGTGCCTCGCGGTCTGGTGGTGGGGCGGCCGGTGGTTCAGCGGGCGCGGTTGAGGGTCTGGAGGGCGGCCTTGAGCAGCCGGCCCACCTGGGGTGTGCCCTCGGCGGCCTCGGCCTGCGGGGCGACGGCGGAGACGGCCTCGTCGGCCTCACGCGTCGCGTACCCGAGGCCGATCAGCGCGGCGTGCAGCTGGTCGCGCCACCCGGTGCTGACCGGGGCGCCGATGCCGGTGCTCGTGCCGAGGGGCTCGCCGAGCCGGTCCTTGAGCTCCAGCAGGAGCTTCTGGGCTCCCCTCTTGCCGATGCCGGGTACGGCCGTGAGCGTCTTCTCGTCACCCGTGGCGATCGCGCGGCGCAGGGTGTCGGGCGAGTGCGTGGCGAGCATGGCCTGCGCGAGGCGTGGGCCGACACCGCTGGCGGTCTGGAGCAGCTCGAAGGTTCCGCGCTCGTCGTCGTCGGCGAAGCCGTACAGCGTCAGGGAGTCCTCGCGCACGACGAGGGAGGTGGCGAGCTTGGTCTGCTGTCCCATCCGGAGCCCGGAGAGCGTATTGGGTGAGCACTGGACGGCGATGCCGATGCCGCCGACCTCGACGACCGCGGAGTCCGGGGCGAGGGCGGCGACCGGGCCGCTGACGAAGGCGATCATGCGGTACGGCCTTTCGAAGCGTGGTGCGAAGCGGGTTTCGACGCGTGCAGGGCAGCGGCTTGCTGGAGTCGGTTCTGCGCGACGGCCTGCTGGAGCCGGTTCTGCGCGGGGGCGCGCCAGATGTGACAGATGGCGAGGGCGAGGGCGTCCGCCGCGTCGGCGGGCCTGGGCGGCGCGTCGAGCCTGAGCAGCCTGGTGACCATGGCACCCACCTGGGCCTTGTCCGCGCGTCCGCTGCCGGTGACGGCGGCCTTGACCTCGCTCGGGGTGTGCAGGGCGACCGTCAGGCCGCGGCGCGCGGCGCAGAGCATGGCTACGGCGCTGGCCTGGGCCGTGCCCATCACCGTCCGCACGTTGTGCTGGCTGAACACCCGCTCCACGGCGACGACTTCGGGCTCGTACTCGTCGAGCCACTGCTCGATGCCCTGCTCGATGGCGACGAGGCGCAGGCCCAACTCGGCGTCCGCCGGAGTGCGTACGACCCCGACGCCGCGCATGGTCAGGGGTCGGCCCGCGACTCCTTCGACCACCCCGACACCGCATCGGGTCAGTCCCGGGTCAACGCCCAGCACCCGCACCCCAAACCCCCTCCTTCGATCTCCCCGGCCACCGCTGGGAGGTACCCCCACAGTTCGAGCAGGCTATCGGGTGCCACTGACAAAGCGACGGGCCGACGGGGTGTGTCCCGTCGGCCCGTTCGACTGTCGCGTGCCTCAGGCGTCGACCTTGGCCATCACGTCGTCGCTCACGTCGAAGTTGGCGAAGACGTTCTGCACGTCGTCGCTGTCCTCCAGGGCGTCGATCAGCTTGAAGATCTTCCGGGCGCCCTCTTCGTCGAGCTCGACCTGCATGGTCGGGACGAAGTTGGCCTCGGCGGAGTCGTAGTCGACGCCGGCGTCCTGGAGGGCCGTGCGGACCGCGACCAGGTCGGTGGCCTCGGAGATGACCTCGAAGGACTCGCCGAGGTCGTTGACCTCTTCGGCACCCGCCTCGAGCACGGCACCCAGGACGTCGTCCTCGGTCAGCTCGCCCTTGGGGACGATGACGACGCCCTTGCGGTTGAAGAGGTACGAGACGGAGCCCGGGTCGGCCATGTTGCCGCCGTTGCGCGTCATGGCGACGCGGACGTCCGAGGCGGCGCGGTTGCGGTTGTCGGTGAGGCACTCGATGAGCACCGCGACGCCGTTCGGCCCGTAACCCTCGTACATGATCGTCTCGTAGTCGGCGCCACCGGCCTCGAGACCGGCGCCGCGCTTGACCGCCGAGTCGATGTTCTTGTTCGGGACCGAGCTCTTCTTGGCCTTCTGGATGGCGTCGAACAGCGTCGGGTTACCGCCCGGGTCGGCGCCACCGGTGCGGGCGGCGACCTCGATATTCTTGATCATCTTCGCGAAGAGCTTGCCGCGCTTGGCGTCGATCACGGCCTTCTTGTGCTTCGTCGTAGCCCATTTAGAGTGGCCGGACATCTGCCTGTCTCCTTCGCGTAACCCATCCTGTACGAACTCCCCCGGACCTTGAGGATCTGGGGGACCCCCAGATCCTACAAGGACTCCGGTATCCGGTTCGCGCGCACCATGTCGACGAACAGGCCGTGCACGCGGTGGTCGCCGGTCAGTTCCGGGTGGAACGACGTGGCGAGCGCGGTGCCCTGACGTACGGCGACGATGTGGCCCTCGTGCTCGGCGAGCACTTCGGCCGCGGCGCCCACGGACTCGACCCAGGGGGCGCGGATGAAGACGCCCTCTACAGGATCGCCCTCGACGCCCCGGACGTCGACCGCCGCTTCGAAGGACTCGTTCTGACGTCCGAAGGCGTTGCGGCGCACGATCATGTCGATGCCGCCGATCGTCTCCTGGCCCGAGCGCGGGTCGAGGATCTTGTCGGCGAGCATGATCATGCCCGCGCAGGTGCCGTAGACGGGCATTCCCGCGCGCACGCGGGCGCGGAGGGGCTCCATCAATCCGAACAGGACGGCAAGTTTGGAGATGGTGGTGGACTCGCCGCCGGGGATGACCAGGCCGTCCACCTCGGCGAGCTCCTCGGGACGCCGCACCGGCCTGGCCACGGCGTCGGCCGCGGCCAGGGCGATGAGGTGCTCCCGTACGTCGCCCTGGAGTGCCAGGACGCCTATGACAGGTGCGTCAGTCATGTACGTGATGCCTTTGTCCGGTCTCGTGTGTCCGGTCTCTTACCAGCCGCGGTTGGCGTAGCGCTCGGTCTCGGGGAGGGTGTCGCAGTTGATGCCGACCATGGCCTCGCCCAGGTTGCGGGAGGCGTCCGCGATGATCTTCGGGTCGTCGTAGAAGGTGGTCGCCTTCACGATGGCGGCGGCGCGCTTGGCCGGGTCGCCGGACTTGAAGATGCCGGAGCCCACGAAGACGCCCTCGGCGCCGAGCTGACGCATGAGAGCGGCGTCGGCGGGGGTCGCGACACCACCGGCGGAGAACAGCACGACCGGGAGCTTGCCGAGCTCGGCGACCTCCTTGACCAGCTCGTACGGGGCGCGCAAGTCCTTGGCGGCGGCGTACAGCTCGTTGTTGTCGAAGCCGCGCAGACGGGCGATCTCGTTCTTGATCTGGCGCAGGTGACGGACGGCCTCGACGACGTTGCCGGTGCCTGCCTCGCCCTTGGAGCGGATCATGGCGGCGCCCTCGGCGATGCGGCGCAGGGCCTCGCCCAGGTTGGTCGCACCGCAGACGAAGGGGGTCGTGAAGGCCCACTTGTCGGAGTGGTTGACCTCGTCGGCCGGGGTGAGGACCTCGGACTCGTCGATGTAGTCGACGCCGAGGGACTGGAGGACCTGGGCCTCGACGAAGTGGCCGATGCGGGACTTGGCCATGACGGGGATGGAGACCGCGTCGATGATCTCCTCGATCATGTTCGGGTCCGACATACGGGCCACGCCGCCGTCCTTGCGGATGTCGGCGGGCACCCGCTCCAGGGCCATGACGGCCACGGCGCCGGCGTCCTCGGCGATCTTCGCCTGCTCGGCGTTGACCACGTCCATGATCACACCGCCCTTGAGCTGCTCGGCCATTCCGCGCTTGACGCGGGCGGTGCCGGTTGCGGTGTTCTCGGCGGTGTTGGAGAGCGTGCTGGACACGGGTTGACCTCACTCGGTGAAAGAGGGTTTCTGCAGCACCGAGGAAACGTGAATGGACCAGTCCACAGCAAGGGCCAATGGGGAGCCGGTGGATCCTTTTCGCCCCCGCCGCCCCTACCCGTCCCATCCCCGGGGGCTCCGCCCCCAGCCCCCCGCCTCGGCCTGAACACCCTCGCCCTCAAACGCCGGCCAGGCTGAAAGACGCGCACAGCGCCCCTCCTGGGGCAGGGCACGCGGGGCGAAGCCCCGCCCCAGGGGCGCGAGGAACTGCGCGACCAGCCCCCACCGGCCCGCAGCCAAACGACTCCGGGTAGGCGGGGGATGCGGGGCGAAGCCCCGCCCCAGGGGCGCGAGGAACTGCGCGACCAGCCCCCACCGGCCGTCAGCCAAAAGACAACAGGCAGGCGACAGATCGGGGCGCAGCCCCGCCCCAGGGGCGCGGGGAACTGCGCGACCAGCCCCCACCGGGCCGGAGCCGAACAGCCACCGGGCAGGCGGGGATTCGGGGCGCAGCCCCGGAGCGAACACGCACCCACCCGCGGCCGGAAGGGACCTCCGTCCTCAGGTCGTGGGACGGTCCGCCAGCGCGATGGGAGGCTCGTCGTCCATTTCGAAGGCCATGGGGAAGGGCGCATGGCCGGCGAGGCGGAACCAGCGAACCTTGCGGTGGCGACGAAGAGCGCGGGCGGCACGCACCGCGTCGTTGTGGAACCGCCGAGCCATCGGCACCCTCCGCACCGCCTGCGCCAGCTCGGTCGCCGCCGCGTCCCCACCAGGCGCCTCCCGCACCGCCTCCACCTGCTGCACCTCTCCGAAGACGGCCCGCAGGGCCTGGCTGAGGTCGCTCTCGGCCACCTCGCGCTGCTCCTCCTCCGCCTGCCGCGCGGCATGCGCGGCCTCGTAGAGCACGATCGAGGCGGCGGGATCGAGCACCCCGGAGGTCGCCAGCTCCTGGGCGACCGAGGCACGGCGCAACAACTGCGCGTCGAGCGCGGCACGGGCGGCGTCGATCCGGGCGTGCAGCCGGTCGAGACGCCCCGCGGTCCAGCTCAGGTAGAGGCCGATCGCGACGAGGCCGACGAGGATCCAGATGAGGGTTGCGGTCACGGGCGGCAAGGCTACCCGGGTGTGCGCACCCCTCCCCCACGTCCCAGACGCAACGGAAACCACCGTGCCGGGCGGAGGAGCCCCCGCGGACGACCCGCTCGGCGGGGTCCGTCGCCGAGGTCTCGACCGAGGTCCCGGAGGGCGCGGTGAAGGCGTCCGCGCACCACCCCCACACGTTCCCGAAGTGCTGTGCGGGCCGAAGCCGTTGGGCTCGCAGGAGTCCACCGGGACGGTTCCCGTACGGCCGCCGGGGCGGGTGCTGACCCGGGGGGGAAGTCACCCTGCCAGGTGTTCACGCGCTCCTGGCCGACGGGGACGAACTCATCTCCCCAGCTGGTAGCGGCGGCCTGCCGAGCCACCGCTCGCCGCGTACTCCCACTCCGCCCCGGTGGGCGCTCAGTCCCGGGCCAGTCCGAACCTCGCCCGCAGACCCGTCCGTTCGTCCGTGGCGACCGCCGCCGCACCGTCCGTCACCGTCTCGTAGACGGACAGGATGTCCGCGCCGACGGTCGACCAGTCGAAGCGCCGTACGTGGGCGCTGCCCCGCGCGCGGAGCTCGGCCCGGCGCTCGGGGTCGCCGAGCAGCCGCAGGGCCGCGGCGGCCAGGTCGTCCGCGTCTTCGTTGGCGAAGAGTTCACCGGCCGCGCCCTGGTCGAGGACCTGCGCGAAGGCGTCGAGGTCGGAGGCCAGCACCGGTGCGCCCGCCGACATCGCCTCCACGAGGATGATGCCGAAGCTCTCGCCGCCGGTGTTGGGCGCCACGTACACGTCGACGCTGCGCAGGAAGCGGGCCTTGTCCTCGTCGCTGACCATGCCGAGGAACTCGACCCGCGAGCGCATCTCGGCCGGCAGGGACTCGACGGCCTCCTCCTCGTCACCGCGTCCGGCGACCAGGAGCCGGGTCCCCGGACGCTCGGCGAGGATCTTGGGCAGGGCCTTCATGAGGACGGGCAGGCCCTTGCGGGGCTCGTCGATGCGGCCCATGAAGCCGAGGGTGTCGCCCTGCCACTCGGGCTTGGGCTTGGCGCGGGCGAAGAAGTCGACGTCGACGCCGTTCGGGATGACGACCGCGTCGCCGCCCAGGTGCTCGACGAGGGTACGGCGGGCGTACTCGCTCACCGCGATCCGCGCGCTGATCTTCTCCAGGGCCGCCTGGAGGATCGAGTACGCGGCGACCATGGCCCGGGAGCGCGGGTTGGAGGTGTGGAAGGTGGCGACGATGGGGCCCTGCGCGGCCCAGCACGCGAGCAGGCCGAGCGAGGGCGAGGCCGGCTCGTGGATGTGGATCACGTCGAAGGTGCCGTCGTGCAGCCAGCGCCGCACCCGGGCCGCCGACAGGAAGCCGAAGTTCAGGCGCGCCACGGAGCCGTTGTAGGGCACCGGGACCGCGCGGCCCGCCGAGACGACGTACGGCGGCAGCGGTGTCTCGTCGTCCGCGGGGGCGAGCACGGAGACCTCGTGCCCGCGGCGGATGAGGTGTTCGGCCAGGTCACGGATGTGGAACTGGACGCCGCCCGGCACGTCCCAGGAGTAGGGGCAGACGATGCCGATCCTCACGGGGCCCTCTTCTCGGAATCCTTCTGGGCGTTGTCAGGATCCTTGTTGTCATGATCCTTGTTGTCAGGATTTCCGCTGCCGGAATCCCTGTTGTCGGGATCCTTCCCGGGATCGAGGTCCTTGAGCCACAAGCGCTGCAGCATGTGCCAGTCCTCCGGATGTTCGGCGATACCCGTGGCGAAGGCGTCGGCCAGCGCCTGTGTCATGACAGACGTCTTCTCGGCCCGGGTGCCTGTCTCGGGGACCTCGACGGGGGGATGCACACGGCCCTGCATCACGGGTGACTCGTCGTACCAGAGCGTGACCGGCAGAAGGACGGCGCCGGTCTGCTGGGCGAGCAGCGCCGGGCCCGCGGGCATCCGGGTCGTCTCGCCGAAGAACTCCACCTCGACGCCCGAGGCCGACAGATCACGCTCGGCGACCAGGCAGATCAGTCCGCCGTCCCGCAGCCGCCGGGCCAGCGTGCCGAACGCGGTGCCGCCGCTGTGCGGCAGGACCTCCATGCCGAGGCCTTCGCGATAGGCGACGAAACGGTCGTACAGCGACTCCGGCTTGAGGCGCTCGGCGACGGTCGTGAACGGGGTCTCCAGCTTGGTGGTGACCCAGGCGCCGGCGAGGTCCCAGTTGCCCATGTGCGGCAGGGCCAGGATGACGCCCTGGTCGGAGGCGAGCGCGTCCGTCAGATGGTGCACGTCCTTGCAGTCGAAGCCCGTCCGCACACGTTCCTTGCTCCAGGCGGGGAGGCGGAAGGACTCCATCCAGTAGCGCAGGTACGAGCGCATGCCCGCCCGGGAGAGCTCGGCGAGCCGCTCCGGGGTCGCGTCGGGCAGCACGCGCGCGTAGTTGCTCTCCAGCCGTTGTACGCCCTTGCCGCGCCGCTTCCAGGCGATGTCCGCGATCGTACGGCCCAGGCGCGCCGCGACCGGCTCCGGAAGCTTCTTGACGGTGCTCCAGCCGAGCGCGTACGCCCCGTCCACCAGCCTCTCCTGGAAACCGGTCACGACGTGGCCCCGCTGTTCTGCGCCGCGGCCGCGGCGTCCGCCTCCGCGGACTCCCGGCGCACCGTGACGACGCGCTGGATCAGCGTGACGAGGCTGCCGACGGCGACGATCCACAGCGCGACGGGCAGCAGCCACTGGATGCCGGGCACCCCGAACTTGTGCAGCCCCGCGAGGCCCGCCGCGACCAGGGAGATCACCAGGCGCTCGGCGCGCTCGACCAGGCCGTTCACGGCGACGGGCAGACCGATCGACTCGCCACGGGCCTTGGTGTACGAGACCACCTGGCCGCTGGCCAGGCAGAAGATCGAGACGGCGCACAGGGCGTTGTTGTCGCCGCCGCCCGCGTACCAGAGCGCGAAACCGCCGAAGATCGCGCCGTCGGCGACCCGGTCGAGCGTGGAGTCCAGGAAGGCGCCCCAGCGGCTGGAGCGGCCGAGCTGGCGCGCCATGTTTCCGTCGACCAGGTCGGAGAAGACGAAGAGCGTGATGACGATCGTGCCCCAGAAGAACTCCCCCCGGGGGTAGAAGACCAGCGCGCCCGCCATGACTCCGGCCGTACCCAGGAGGGTGACCGTGTCGGGGCTTACCCCCCGACGGATGAGAAACGCGGCGAACGGTGTGAGGACACGCGTGAAGAATGCACGCGCGTACTTGTTCAGCATGGCCTTCCCGAGGGTCGGTGTCGCCGCGCGGCCCCTGCTGGCCACCGGCTGGCCCATCGTAGCCACGCGCGCGCTTGTGCGACGGCCGGGCACCCGCACCCCGTGTCTCGGTGGGATGCCACCGATGTCACGGCGGGATCGCGTCCCCCGTATGGACGCACCGTGACGCGAGTGCAAAGCTCGAAGACACCGCGGGCGTCATCGGAGCCGCACCGCTGGGGGCACCTCCCGGACGAAGTCTGGGGGAGGTTCCGGCTTGCCCGCGCCCAAAGAGACCTCACCGTGCACGGGAGGCAAGACCATGGGCGACAAGGCGAACGCACATCCCGGAGCCGCCGGCAGGGCTACGGCGGCCGACCACCCCGCGTCCGTACGGAATGTGGTGCTGGTCGGCCACAGCGGATCCGGCAAGACGACATTGGTGGAAGCTCTCGCGCTGACGGCGGGAGCAGTGAACCGGGCGGGCAGGGTGGAGGACGGCACCGCCGTCTCCGACTACGACGAGATCGAGCACCGGCAGCAGCGCTCGGTGCAGCTGTCCCTGGTACCCGTCGACTGGGACGGATACAAGATCAACATCATCGACACCCCCGGATACGCCGACTTCGTCGGGGAACTAAGGGCCGGTCTGCGCGCCGCGGACGCGGCCCTTTTCGTCGTCTCGGCCTCGGACGGGGTGGACGGCTCGACCCGGATGGTGTGGGAGGAGTGCGCGGCGGTCGGCATGCCGCGCGCCATCGTGATCACCCACCTCGAGTCGGCGCGCGCCGACTTCGACGACATGACGCGGATCTGCGCCGAGGCCTTCGGCGCCGACGACCCCGACGCCGTACTGCCGCTGTACCTGCCGCTGCACGGCGCGGAGGGGCCCGACGGGCACGCCCCCGTCACCGGGCTGATCGGGCTCCTCACACAGCGGCTGTTCGACTACTCCTCCGGGGAGCGCAAGGAGGCCGAGCCGGGACCGGAACAGCTGCCGCTGATCGAGGAGGCGCGCAACCGGCTGATCGAGGGGATCATCGCCGAGAGCGAGGACGAGACCCTCATGGACCGTTATCTGGGCGGCGAGCAGATCGACGTCAAGACGCTCGTGCAGGACCTGGAGAGGGCCGTGGCGCGCGGGGCCTTCTTCCCGGTCCTGGCGGCCGCGCCCGCCGCCGAGGGTGCCCGCCAGGGGCTCGGCACCGTAGAGCTCCTGGAACTCGTCACGGGCGGCTTCCCGACCCCGCTGGAGCGCCCGGCGCCCACCGTGACGACACCGGAAGGCCAGGAACGCGAGGTCAAGGCCTGCGATCCGAACGGACCGCTGGTCGCGGAGGTCGTGAAGACGGCCAGCGACCCCTATGTGGGCCGGGTCTCCCTCGTCCGCGTCTTCTCGGGCACCCTGCGCCCCGACGAGACGGTGCACGTCTCCGGGCACGGGCTCGGCGACCGAGGGCACGAGGACCACGACGTCGACGAGCGCGTCGGCGCCCTGTCCGCGCCGTTCGGCAAACAGCAGCGCTCCCTGACGCACTGCATCGCGGGCGACCTGGCCTGCGTGGCGAAGCTCAACCGGGCCGAGACCGGTGACACGCTCTCGGCCAAGGACGACCCGCTGCTGATGGAGCCCTGGCAGATGCCGGACCCGCTGCTGCCGCTCGCCATCCAGGCACACAGCAAGGCCGACGAGGACAAGCTCTCGCAGGGCCTGGGGCGGCTGGTCGCCGAGGACCCCACCATGCGCCTGGAACAGAACCAGAACACCCACCAGGTCGTCCTGTGGTGCCTGGGCGAGGCCCACGCCGACGTCGCCCTGGAGCGGCTGCGCAACCGGTACGGCGTCCAGGTCGACGTGGTCCCGCACAAGGTCTCCCTGCGGGAGACGTTCGCGGACAAGGCCGCGGGGCGCGGCCGCCATGTGAAGCAGTCCGGCGGGCACGGGCAGTACGCGATCTGCGAGATCGAGGTCGAACCCCTCCCGAACGGCTCGGGAATCGAGTTCGTGGACAAGGTCGTCGGCGGGGCCGTGCCCCGGCAGTTCATCCCCTCCGTCGAGAAGGGGGTGCGGGCCCAGGCCGCCAAGGGCGTGGTCGCGGGCTATCCCCTCATCGACGTACGGATCACCCTGCTCGACGGCAAGGCGCACTCCGTGGACTCCTCCGACGCGGCGTTCCAGACCGCGGGCGCGCTCGCCCTGCGTGAGGCGGCCACCGACACCAGGATCCATCTGCTGGAGCCGGTGGCCGAGGTGACGGTCCTGGTCGGCGACGAGTACGTGGGCGCCGTGATGAGCGATCTGTCGGGGCGGCGCGGCCGGGTGGTCGGCACCGAGCAGGCGGGCGGCGGACGCACGCTCGTACGGGCCGAGGTCCCGGAGATCGAGATCGGACGGTACGCCGTGGATCTGCGCTCTCTCTCGCACGGCACCGCACGCTTCAACCGCACCTACGCACGGCACGAGCCGATGCCGTCGCAGATCGCCGAAAGGATGCGCGAACAGGCCCAGAACGCCTGACGGTTCGGCTTCTCTCACCCTCGGCGGGCGGCTTCGGCCGTCCGCCGACGAATGTCGGTCGCGGCCGATACTCTGGGAACTGATCAAGACGATGACCTGATCAACAGGTGTGCGGGGCAGGGAAGTCGGGAAAGCCGCAGGAGCGGGTGCGGCGGCGATGGGGGCGGAAGTGGCGTTCGACGGTTTCGATTTCACTCCCGGGGCGCAAGTGCCGCTCTCGGGTTCCGCGGGACAGACGGCGGCGACCTTCGCCCTGGCCTCGGCGGCGTACCGGGACAGCGATGTCGGCGAGATCCTCAAGGCGAACAACCAGTGGCACGAGTCCACCGTCAGCCCGGGCCGCAAGTGGGCCACGATCTTCAGGCCCAACCTCGGCGAGGCCTTCGGGCGGGCGGTGGTGGACCGCATGCTGGGCGCCGGCCGCAAGCCCCTCATCCAGTCCTTCGGCACCGAGCCGCAGGTCGTCGTCGAGCACTGCCTCGCGGCGAACCGCATCCGCCGGGAGCGGGACAACTGGCTGTCGGCCGTCATGGTGCTGTGCGGTGTGCTGTTCCTGCCCGGGCTGCTGGTGTGGCTGCTGGTCTTCCAGCTCCGGTCCATGATCGCCAAGCAGACGAACAAGCGCGCCGGCGCCCTCGGCACCACGCTCCTGGTCGCCTTCGGCGCCCTCGCCGTGGTCTTCCTCGTCCGCATGCCCTTCACCGGCTTCTGGGCCTGGTACGCGCGTGCGTCGGTGGTCCTCCCGGTGGTCGGCTGGCTCTGGGCCAAGCAGATCTGCGAGCGGGCCGCCAAGGACCTGCGCGCGCGCTGGGACAGCCTGCTGTCCGGCGGCGGCCTCGGCGCCAAGATCCCGGAGGCGGTGCCCGGCAGCCCGGGCGAGACGGCGGCCGAGCGGCTGCGCCAGGCCCTGGCCGCCCTCAGCGCCGAGCAGCAGTCCAACTCGGTGTTCTACGCCGGGCCCAAGGGCATACTCGGCATGGGCACCCGCTGGGGCAGCTGGCAGCTCGCCGAGGACCTCGTCCCCAAGGACCCGGACAAGGAGATCCACCCCTTCCGCAGCTGGGACGTCGTCCGCAACATCCACGACAAGCTCCGCATGCTGGAGCGCGGCCCGCTCAACACCGGTGGTTTCCCCACACCTTCGATCAAGCACTGGATCGTCTCGCCGATCGGTGAGAACGCCAAGGAGGTGTCCCGGCCGGGCGGCACGGACGTCGAGGCGTACACGATCAAGAGCCACGCCATACAGGACATCTGCAACAAGCAGCAGTTCGGCAGCGGCCAGCGGCACTACCTCGGCGTGCAGTGGACACTGTGGGACGGCCAGTTGATCATCACCATGCTGATCACCGTGACCGTGCTGCACGAGACGCTGCGCATCGAGATCACCGGGCACGCCCTGGGTCCCGTGAACTCCCTGTTCACCAGCAAGCCCGAGGCCCCGACGAAAGAGGTCGCCAAGGCGGTCAAGTTCTGGGAGACCCGCAAGGTGAAGCTGCCGCTGGTCACCACGGACGAGGTCGTACGTCTCACGGCGCGCGCCCCGCTCACCGGGTACCCGCCGCTGCTGAACTGGCTCGGCGGCAAGCTGACACTGCCCGAGCCGTTCGGCCTGCGGCACGCGTGGGCCGACCAGCCCTGGCGGCACCGCTTCATGGCCGACGACGCGCTGCGGGCGGCCACGCCGGTGCTCCGTGTCGTCCACGCGGCGGCGATCAAGGTGCTGGACGAGAACGGGGTCGACACGGAGAAGTTCGGTAACCGGTCGGCGTTCCTCAGCACGGCGGTGCAGGATCCGTCGCCTCGGAAGGCGGACCTCTACGATGCGTGAAGCCCCCGGCGGACGTGCAGGAAAGGCCGTCCGCCGGGTGCGGGTCGTCCTGGGCTGATCGCGCAGTTCCCCGCGCCCCTACGGGGCGCACCCTTGACCGGGCTACTGGCTCGGCCAGGCCTCGGCCAGCATCTTGCGGGTGTCGGCCAGGAGCTGCGGGAGCACCTTGGTGTGGCCGACGACCGGCATGAAGTTGGTGTCGCCGCCCCAGCGGGGGACGATGTGCTGGTGGAGGTGGGCGGCGATGCCCGCGCCCGCCACCGTGCCCTGGTTCATGCCGATGTTGAAACCGTGCGCGCCCGAGGCGGTACGCAGCGCGCTCATCGCCTGCTTGGTCAGCTCGCCGAGCTCGGCGGTCTCCGGGTCGGTCAGGTCGGTGTAGTCCGCGACATGGCGGTAGGGCACGACCATGAGGTGACCGCCGTTGTACGGGTACAGATTGAGCACCGCGTACACCTGCTCACCGCGCCTCACGATGAGCCCGTCCTCGTCGGACTTGGCGGGGATCGAGCAGAACGGACAGCCGTCGTCGGCCCCCGGGCCGGTGGGCTTGTTCTCGCCCTGGATGTAAGCCATCCGGTGGGGCGTCCACAAGCGCTGGAACGCGTCCTGCGTTCCCACTCCGATCTGCTGCTCCGGCTCACTCGTCATGTGGTGCAGCATATTGCTTCGCCCGTTCGCGGCGTGTCGGCGGGGCTCTCCCGAATGCTCGCCGGGCCAAGCTGGGCCGATGGACGACGACAGCCGACAGGCCCGGTGGGAAAGGCGCACCGAGGTCCCGCTCAGCCTGGCCTCGGCGTTGTTTCTCGCCGCGTACGCCGTCCTGGTCCTCGGGCACACGCTGCCCGCCGTCTGGCGGCACGTCTGTCTGGCGGCGATGCTGACCGCCTGGGCGCTGTTCGGCGTCGACTACGCGGTGCGCTGGGGCCTGAGCGGACAGCGACTCGGCTTCGTCCGCGCGCACCCGGTGGACACCCTGGCACTCCTGCTGCCGCTCCTGCGTCCGCTGCGCATCGTCAAGGTCTACGAAGCAGTACAGCGTCACCGTGGAGAGCCCCGTCTCTCCCTGCACGCGCGCGTGGTCTTCTACGCGGGGTTGTCGGCCGCGCTGCTCGGCTTCGCGGGCTCCCTCGCCGTCTACCAGCAGGAGCGCGGGGCACCGGGCGCCTCGATCCTGACGTTCGGGGACTCGGTGTGGTGGACCTGCACCACGCTCACGACGGTGGGGTACGGAGACGTGGTGCCGGTGACCCCGATGGGGCGCACGATCGCGTCGGTGCTGATGGTGTGCGGTCTGGCGCTGCTCGGCGCGGTGACCGGCTCGTTCTCGTCCTGGCTGCTCCAGGTGTTCGCGCGCGAGGACGGGAACGACGGGGACGACGGGAACAGGGGTGAGAAAAGGCCCCCGGGGAGCTGAGCTCTCCGGGGGCCTTCCCTCACGTGCGCGTCAAAGAGGCACCGTACTCGTCGGACCTGCGCGCCAGACCTGTGCGTCAGACCTGTGCGCGCTCCTCGACGACCTTCATGATCTTGGCGATCGCCTCGTCGACCGGGATGCCGTTCTCCTGCGAGCCGTCGCGGTAGCGGAAGGAGACGGCGCCGGCCGCCATGTCCTCGTCGCCCGCGATGACCATGAAGGGCACCTTCTGCTTCTGGGCGTTGCGGATCTTCTTCTGCATACGGTCGGAGGAGGCGTCGACCTCGACCCGCAGACCCTTCTTCTTCGCCTCGGTGGCGAACTTCTGGAGGTACTCCACGTGCGCGTCGCCGATCGGGATGCCGACCGCCTGCACGGGCGCCAGCCAGGCCGGGAACGCGCCCGCGTAGTGCTCGAGGAGCACCGCGAAGAAGCGCTCGATGGAACCGAACAGCGCACGGTGGATCATCACCGGACGCTGCTTGGAGCCGTCGGGTCCGGTGTACTCCAGGTCGAAGCGCTCCGGCAGGTTGAAGTCCAGCTGCACGGTCGACATCTGCCAGGTCCGGCCGATCGCGTCCTTGGTCTGGACGGAGATCTTCGGACCGTAGAAGGCGGCGCCGCCCGGGTCCGGGACGAGCGGGAGGCCCTGCTTCTCGGCCACCTGCCGCAGCGTCTCGGTGGCCTCCTCCCAGACCTCGTCGGAACCGACGAACTTCTCCGGGTCCTTCGTGGAGAGCTCCAGATAGAAGTCGGTCAGGCCGTAGTCGCGCAGCAGGTTCAGGACGAAGGTGAGCGTCTTGTCGAGCTCCGCCGCCATCTGCTCCTTGGTGCAGTAGATGTGCGCGTCGTCCTGCGTGAAGCCACGGGCGCGGGTCAGGCCGTGCACGACGCCCGACTTCTCGTACCGGTACACGGTCCCGAACTCGAAGAGGCGCAGCGGCAGTTCACGGTAGGAGCGGCCGCGCGCGTCGAAGATCAGGTTGTGCATCGGGCAGTTCATGGGCTTGAGGTAGTAGTCCACGCCCTCGTCGAGCTGCATGGGCGGGTACATGCCGTCGGCGTACCAGTCCAGGTGGCCCGAGGTCTCGAAGAGCTTCCCCTTCGTCGCGTGCGGGGTGTAGACGAACTCGTAGCCCTCTTCCTCGTGACGGCGCCGCGAGTAGTCCTCCATGACCCGGCGGATGATGCCGCCCTTGGGGTGGAAGACGGCGAGCCCTGAACCGATCTGGTCCGGGATGGAGAAGAGGTCCAGCTCGTTGCCCAGCTTGCGGTGGTCGCGCTTCTCGGCCTCCACGAGGAAGTCGAGGTGCGCCTTCAGCTCCTCCTTGGAGGGCCAGGCGGTGCCGTAGATGCGCTGGAGCATCGGGTTCTTCTCGCTGCCGCGCCAGTACGCGGCGGCGTTGCGCATGAGCTTGAACGCCGGGATGTTGCGGGTGGTGGGCAGGTGGGGACCGCGGCAGAGGTCCTTCCAGCACAGCTCGCCGGTCTTGGCGTCGAGGTTGTCGTAGATCGTCAGCTCGCCGCCGCCGACCTCGACGTCCGCGCCGTCGTCCGAGGACGCGGAGCCCTTGATGCCGATGAGTTCCAGCTTGTACGGCTCCGCGGCGAGCTCCTCGCGGGCGTCCTCGTCGGTGACCACACGGCGGGAGAAGCGCTGGCCCCGCTTCTGGATCTCCTGCATCTTCTTCTCGATGGCCTTGAGATCCTCGGGCGTGAACGGCTTCTCGACGTCGAAGTCGTAGTAGAAGCCGTCCTTGACCGGCGGGCCGATGCCCAGTTTGGCCTCGGGGAAGAGTTCCTGCACGGCCTGCGCCATGACGTGCGCGGTGGAGTGGCGCAGGATGTTGAGACCGTCCTGGGAGGAGATCTCGACGGGCTCGACCTCCTCGCCGTCCCGCACCTCGTACGCGAGGTCCTTCAGCTCGCCGGCCACGCGGGCGGCGACGATGGTGCGCTCGCCGCTGAAGAGGTCGGCGGCCGTAGTGCCCGTCGTCACCACGCGCTCTTCCCGCTCGGAATCGCGTTGGATGATCACACGGACGTCTGACACCGGTCTCTCCTGACTGAAGGGGACGCGCACCTTCTCCTACGTACGCAATACAAGGGCGATCGTACCGAGCCCGGGGCACCCTCCGCGAAACGGTTACCGGCAAAGCTCCACAAAGCCGTCAGTCCCCGCTGCACGCCTCCTCGAAGAAGTCCAGGTTCTCCTGGAGCGACTTCATCAGCCGGTCCCGCTCGGCCTCGTCCACCTGCACGGGTGCGACCCCGGAGGCGTCGGTGAGCCTGCGGAAGCCGCCGCGGCTCTCCAGTCGCCCCAGCACCCGTACCGGCAGCCCCACCAGATGGGCGTGGCCCGCTATCCGGTACGCCTCCTCGTCGAGCGTCATGCGGACGTGCTGGACCTCCGCTCCCGCGATCACCCGCAGCCGTACCGTGCCCTCCCCGCGCGGCTGGGACCTGCGCATCCGCACCACGGCACCGGTGAGGCGCACCGGTACGGACGGCTCGGCGCGCAGATAGCGGGCCCCGGCCTCACGCAGGACGGGCAGGTCGCCGGGCGAGAACTCGACGGCCTCGTCGGGCGCCGCGCAGCCCTCGGGGACCCCGGCGGCGGGCGCCCACTCGACGGCGATCCGGGCGCCCTCCGTACCGCGCACGAGGGCGACGACGGCCTCGGTGAGTTCATGGCTGACGCCCGCCTCGACGGCCGCGTCGAAGGCGTCCATGCCGCCGGTGGCCCGCTGGTAGTCGATGGCCTCGCGGGCGGCGTACAGCGCCTGGTGCAGGCGTACGGAGAGCGGCCGGCCGGTGTCGACGGGCACGAAGGCGGTGAGCCGGCGGCCGCCGGGGTCGGCGCCGACGAGGACGTTCTCCAGGGAAGCGGCGGCGGGCCTGCGGTGGCGGGCGCCGTAGTAGCCCGCACGCGCGCGTGTGGCGAGCGCCGCCGCGAGCAGCATCGAGCGGGCGGCCGAGCGCAGCCGCTCCTCCACGCTCCAGGACGTGGCGCCCACGGGTCCGGTCGGCACATCGCGCCACCAGCGGATCTCGTCGCTGGGCACGGCGAGGGCGACCAGGACGTCGCGCGCGGACGGCGCTCCGCTGCGCGAGAGCGCGAGGAGCGCCTCGCCGAGGAGGTCGTCGCTGTCGGGGAAGGCCCGGTTCTCCGGCACGAGCAGGCTCGTGCCGCCGCCACCGGGCCCTGGTGGGGTCCACCGGCCGTACCGTCCGGCCGCTCCGCCGCGGCGCTGCCAGCCGTGGCGGTGCAGCAGCGCGCTGAGGACGGCGGGGTCGACCTGGCCCGGCTCGGGCGGCTCGGTCCAGTGTGACTCGACGGGGTGCGGCCTGACCGCCCGGAGCGGTTCGCCGATGGAGTCGATGGGGCGGTGTGTCAAGGTTTCCCTCCCGTCCCGACCCTCGTCATGATCTCGCAGAGCGCCCTGTCGTCGAAGATGCGCGAGGTCGGTATACGCACGGTGGTCCGGCGCCGGCCGGTGATCGCGTGGCCGGCGAGGTTGATCCAGTAGCAGCAGTGCCGCAGGTCGAGGCGGTCGTGGCTGGCGCGCAGCCAGTCGTCCTGGGACCTGGGCACGAGCATCACGACCAGGATCTTGTGCACCGAGACCGGGGTGCGGGCGAGCTTCGCCAGGTGCTCGTTGTCGAGCGTGAAGGAGAAGGCGGGCCCGGGCGGGTTCGGCGGGATCTGGTACGTGCACTTGAGCTGCACCTTGATGGTGACTTCGTCGTCGACCGTGTGCCCGGGGGCGCTGTGGCTGACGTGCCAGTCGATGCCGTTGTCGGGAAAGGGCTGGGACAGCGAACAGCCCGCCGCGGCCGCGACGGCGTGCAAGTAGCCCACCTGCAAGGTCTCCATGCAGGCGGTGGTGGCGAGTGTGCCGCGATGGGGTGCCGTCCGCTGGGGCAGCAGCCCGCCCCGCTCGGGCTGCGCGAGTGCCATGAGTCCAACAGCCTTCCAAGCCAAGTGATTCCCCGCGACGGGCCGCTGAACTGCAAAGACCCGTACCTGTGTTGTCTCCTTCCGGCGTACGGCGCAAACAGCCCGGGTATCACCAAACAGGCAGAAGACGGTGCGTCAGCTGCCGTGGGTGAACGAGGAGTTGTGTACGTATGACGTGCTGGTACGAAGGCCCTTTGGCCGCGTTCGACACGGAGACCACGGGCGTGGACGTCGAGACCGACCGGATCGTGTCGGCCGCCGTCGTCGTCCAGGACGCCGCGGGTTCCCGGCCTCGGGTGACCCGTTGGCTGGTGAACCCGGGAGTGCCGGTGCCCGCGGGCGCGACGGCGGTGCACGGGCTGACAGACGAACACCTTCAGCGCAACGGCCGCTGGCCGTCGCCGGTGATGGACGAGATAGCCAGGGTGCTGGGCGAACAGGCCGCGGCGGGCCGCCCGCTCGTCGTGATGAACGCGCCGTTCGATCTGACGCTCCTGGACCGGGAGTTGCGCCGCCATCGCGCCACCAATCTGGACCGGTGGTTCGAGCCGGCGCCGCTGCATGTGCTCGATCCGCGGGTTCTGGACAAACATCTGGACCGCTATCGCAAGGGCCGCCGCACCCTGACCGACCTGTGCGCGCACTACGACGTGGTGCTGGAGGGTGCGCACGACGCGGCGGCGGACGCACTGGCCGCCATGGAGGTCGTACGAGCCGTGGGGCGTCGTTTCGCCACCCGGCTGGAGCGGCTCTCCCCCGCCGAGCTGCACACCTTGCAGTCGGTGTGGCACGCGGCACAGGCGCGCGGCCTTCAGGCGTGGTTCGCGCGCAGCGGTTCACCGGAGGCGGTGGATCCGGCGTGGCCGCTGCGTCCGGAACTGCCGGCGGCGGCCTGAGTCCGCGCGGGACAACGAAAAACCGGTCCGTCTGTGACGGACCGGTCTTCTCCGGGTGGGCGATACTGGGTTCGAACCAGTGACCTCTTCGGTGTGAACGAAGCGCTCTCCCACTGAGCTAATCGCCCGGGAACGCACTGAACAATACAGGTCTCTGCGGGTGTGGTTCAAACCGCTTCGAGGTGAGCCGTCAGTCATCCGTGAGTCGGGCCGCCAGTCCGCGCTGTCCCGCGCGCATCATCAGGGCGTGGTTGGCGCGGAACACCGGCCGTCCCGGCACCGCGAACCGCCGCAGCAGCGGCTTGCTCACGTCGACCTCCTGGTCGTACTGGGCGCGGGTGCCGGATCCGGCGGTGGTGAGCGTCCAGCGCGCCCAGCCGTCGAGGTCGCCCGCCATCGCGATCTCCAGGACCCCGGCCGCCGGGTCGCGACGCAGCTCGCGCGCCGTGAACACCAGGTCGTACGGCAGGAACGAGCGGATGCGCATGGTGCCGCTGCGTTCGTCGATCCGGGTCACCTCACGGACCTGGGGCCACCAGCGCGGGTAGTCCTCGGCCTGTTCGAGAACGGGGTAGACCTCGGCGGGCGGCGCGGGCAGGGCCCACACACTGCGGAAGCGGTAATGGCTCCAGTCCATGGACGGAGTGTGCCCGCCCGGGCATCTGAGTACGACATGAGTACCCGCACTCATGCCGGCGAAGGTGACCGGGACCACACTCCCGGAATATGACCCACCTTCCGCCCCCGGCCGAGGAGTTGCGGCTCCTGGACACCGAGCTGCGGCAACTCGACGCGCGCCGGGCCCTGTTGCTGGCGCGCCGCGCCTGGCTGATCACCGCGCTCAGGCCGCCCGTGGCTCCGCCGCTCCCGCCCCCGCCCGTACGCCGGCCTGAGACCACGGCGCCCCGCGTCCAGAACGTGCTGCTCGTCCTCGGCGGCATCCTCCTGACCGTCGCCGCGATCGCGTTCACGCTGGTCAGCTGGGGCCGGATGGGAATCGCCGGGCGGGCGCTGGTGCTGGGCGCGGTGACACTGGCCGCGCTCGGCTCACCCGTGCTCCTGCTCCGGCACAGGCTGCGCTCGACGGCGGAGGCCGTGGCGGGCCTGGGACTCGCGCTGACGGTCCTGGACGTGTACGCGCTGCACGAGGTCGCGTTCCCCGACACGAACGGCCAGGGCTACGCGGCCGTCGCGTCGGCCCTGCTGGCGGCCCTGTGGACGGCGTACGGACTCGCACTCGGCGGGCCGCGCCGGCCGGCCGGTGAAGGGGCCACCCCCGCGCGGCTCCCGCTGCGCCTGCCCCTGCCCACCGCGATGGCCGCCGCGCAGCTCCCGCTGATCCTCTGGGCGGCGGCGGCCGACGCGGGCGCCCCCGCCATGACGGCCGCGCTGCTGGTCACGGCGGCGCTCGACACGGCCGTCGCGCTCCGGGTGCCCGTGCGGTCCGTACGTCTCGTCGCCACCGTGGGTGCGTACGGCCTGGGCGGCTGGGGCTCCTTCGCGGCCGGCTGGCTGTCCTGGACGGCCACCGGTCCGAGCGCCGTCGCCCGTGCGGCGGCGCTCCTCCTCTTCGCCGCGGCGATCGCTCTGGCGGCGGCGTGGCGGCTGCCGGACACGAACGTCGCCACCTGGGTCGCCTCGGCCGGCGGCCTGCTCACGGTCGCCGCGCTCGGTGGCGTACCGCGCTCGTCGCTGCCGGGCGAGTGGACGGTTCCGGGGTATCTGCTCTGCGCTGTGGCCCTGTTGGCGGCCGTACGCACCCGGCTCCCCGAGCCGATGAGGCGCGGCCTCGCCCTGGGGGCCGCCTCCGTGCAGGCGGTCGCGGTGGTGTGGGCGCTGCCGCCGGTCGCCGTCGCTGTGCTGGGCCCGGTGGCCTGGGTGGGACGTGTCTGGACCGGGGCCCCCTCGACCGCGCGCGAGGCGGTCACGACCGACGGCGTCCCCTGGCCTGCGTACGCGGCCACGGCCCCGCTCGTCCTCGTCGTCGTCGCCACCGTCCTCGCCGTGGCCGTCCGCGGTACGCAGTGGCGCCCCCGGGCGACGATCGGCGCGTCGGCCCTCGCCTGGGCGGCCGCGCTCGTCCTTCCCGCGGCCCTCGACATCCCCTACTGGGCCGGGATGTCGGCGCAAGGACTCACGATCGTGGCGGCGCTGGCCTACGTCGCCCGCTCGGCCGAGCCGCGCCCGGTCCTCTTCCTCCTGGCCCTGGTCAGCTCAGTGAGCCTCGCGTGCCTCTCCCTCGCCGCCGAGGGCACGACTCTCGGCGTCCTCGCCGCGCTGACGGTGCTGTTCGCCGCCGTGTCCGGGCGCTCGCGCCTCGCCCCCGTCGCCGCTCTCACCTACGCCACCGCGCTGGCCTGTGCCGTGGGCGCGTCCCTCGGCTGGCCGTCGCAGTACATCGCGCTGCTGGTCCTGCTCGCACCGGTCGTCGCGGCTCTGCTCGCGGCGCGCCTCGCCGACTCCCCCGCGCGCGTGCCCCTCGAGGTGACGGGCGCCGTCGCCGGGCTGCTCGCCGTCGGCCTCGCGGTGCCCGACCCCCCGTTGCTGGCCCTGGTCCTGGCCCTGTGCGCGGTGATCGCCGCGGGCACCGCCGTACGAGAGGACCGGCGCTCCGCCGGATACGCGGCCACCGCCCTGTTCGTGCTGGCCGCCTGGGTCCGGCTGGCGTGCTGGGGCGTCGGCTCCGTCGAGGCGTACACACTGCCGGTGACCGTCCCGGCGCTGCTGGTGGGGGCCGTCGGGCGCCGCAAGGATCCGCTGACCTCGTCCTGGACGGCGTACGGAGCGGGGCTGTCCGTCACGCTCGTGCCGAGTCTCCTGACGGCGTGGATCGACCCCGACTGGCCGCGCCCCCTGCTGCTCGGTGTCGCGGCCCTCGCGGTCACCCTCGTGGGTGCCCGGCACCGGCTGCGGGCCCCGCTCGTCCTCGGGGGCGGCGTGCTCGCGCTGGACGCTCTGCACGAACTCGCCCCGTACCTCGTGCAGATGGCGGGCGCGCTGCCGCGTTGGGTGCCTCCCGCACTCGCCGGTCTGGTGCTGCTCGCACTCGGTGCGACGTACGAGCAGCGGATCCGGGACGCGCGACGAGTACGGGACGTCCTCGGACGGATGCGCTGAAGGGACGGTCCGAAACCGCAGCCGCGTCGTGGCCGGTCGCGCCCACGCGGCGGAGCCGCATATGTCACAGCCCCGCGCCCCTGAAGGGGCGCGGCAGAACCCCCGGTTCAACGGATTCGCCCAGCGCCGATAGACCTACGGCATCTTGTCGCCGAGCAGTGCCAGGTTCTCGATGGCGGCGAGGCCGTACAGGGCGCTGTCGTTCGAACTGACCCAGTTGGCCTCGCTGCCCGGCACCAGCGTGACCGGGCCGCTCAGCGGCTCGGTCTTCCAGGGCGAGGACTCCATGTAGCCGTCGGAGCTGTAGAACTTCGTCCACGCGCGCTTGGCGAGCGTCGCGTCGCCGGTCTGGACGGCGGCGTACGCGTCGAGGCGCGAGTGGCCCTGGAACAGCAGCAGGGAGCCGAAGTTGGAGCCGTAGCGCGCCGCCTGTTCGGTCTTGGTGGCGTTGAAGTAGCGGCAGTAGTCGAGGTAGACCTCCTTGAACTTCGGCACGTCGACGAGGTCGATCAGCTCGGCGCACAGTTCATTGAGGCCGAAGACCGCGGAGAGGTGCGACACCGAGACGACCGGCGCGGAGGCGATGGCGAACCTGCCGGTGTCGAGGTCGTACAGCCCGCTGCCCTGGACGAAGCCGTTGGGCTGGGCGGCGATCGTCTCCATCGTCGACAGCACGCGCGCCTTGGCCTTCTCCCACTTCGGGCCCTTGCGCTCCCACTCCGTGAGCCAGGCCGAGACCAGACCGCTCCAGTCGGTGCCGAAGCCGATGGACAGGGCGTGCCGGTCGGGGGTGTACGGCTCGGTGCGGATCTTGCGGATCGGGTCGAGGACGAGGAACGTCTCGTCGGAGTCGACGTTGGCGTGCATGAGGTCGCCGACCCGCTCATCGGCGGTGAGGTAGTAGTAATAGCGACGGTATGTGGTGTTGGCGATGCGCTGCTGTTTGGCGCTGTCGGCGTAGTGCTGCACGCCGTGCCGGGTGCCCAGGCCCGCCCACTGGCCGAGGTGGTAGACGTCGACCTCGCCGGTGTGCCGGGTGAGCGCCTCGGCGAAACGGAAGATGTCCGAGCGGCCCGAGCGGAGATAGGCCATCCACAGCCAGATGTCGGGCGACAGCTCGGAGTTGTCCCAGGCGTAGCCGCCGACGTCGTAGCGCCACTGGTGGCGCACGGTGTCGTACGAGTGCATGAAGTCGCCGTAGTCCCAGAAGCCGTACCAACGGCGCATCTCCACCTGGTCCTTGTAATAGGTGAAGAGGAAGTCGAGGTGGTCCTCGATCTTCGCCTTGGCGGCGGTGGAGCGGTCCGGCTCGGAGAAGAGGCCGCCGAAGACCTTGGCCTTGATGAGCTGCTTGGGCGGGGCGGTGAGCTGCGGCAACACACGTACGGCCGCGACCTGTTCGGCGAGCGTCTCGGGCGTGGGCGTCGACTCGTTGGCCCAGAAGAGGAGTTCGGAGGTGCGGGCGATGCCGTAGGGGGTGCCGAACTCGGGTTCGTAGTCCTCGTAGGTGATGTTGAGGCCTTCGAGCTGCTCGGCGTAGGTGTCCTGGCCCATGCCGTCGTGGTAGAAGCGCAGGTCCATGGGCTGCGCCTCGGGCGACCAGAGCCAGAGGGTGACCTCGGCCTCGTCGGTCGCCGCGTCGCGGATGTCGAGCTGCGCCGGGTACTTCTCCCAGAAGTCCCTGAGGCCGAAGGAGAGACCGCCGCTCGCCCCGCCGACGTAGCCGAACCCGCTCGCCCGGTGTCCACCGCCCGCGCCGATCCAGCCGTGGCCCTTCTTGGTGCGCTTGCGCAGGGTGAAGCCGTCGGCGGAGAGCTGGGAGAGGGTGTAGTCGCCCCACTCGGGGATGTACTGCAGGCGGGTCGTCACCCGCTGGTCCCAGGTGGACGGGTCGGGCAGCTTCTCGCCCGCGAACTGGGCCGCCTGCACGGCCGCGCCCGGGTCGCGGCGCAGCCCGGTGATGCCCTGCACGGCCTCCCGCAGCAGACCGGAGCCGTCGCCGCCGATGCGGATGTGCCGGTCGTACGCCGCGTCGCGCATCGGCACGTTGAAGCGGACGCCGAGGCCGCGGATGAAGTCGCCGCTCGTCTTCCCCGGCTCCTGCTTCCCGTCGAAGGTGATGGTGTGCACCATCCGGAAGGAGTCGGCGCCCGCGTAGAAGTACAGCCGGATCGAGAACGGCAGCCAGCTGCGGCTGCCCTTGCGGTGCTTGCCGTCGATACGGACGACGGCACGGACAGGACCCTCCTGCTCGACCGTGACCTCGGCGATGACGCTCTCGAACCGCTCGTACTTCTCCGCGCCCTGGTCGTCGTCCTCGATCTCGGGCTGGCGGATCAGCACCAGCCGGCCGTCCTTGGCGATCTCGGTGGAGCCGCGCTTCACCGATCTGACCAGGGTGGAGCCGCTCTTGCCGATCTTGGCGGTGATGACTCCGGTCGAGATGTCGATGGTGCCACCGCTCTTGTCGACGGTCACCTTCTGGTCGGGGGCGGCGGGCGCACCGGCGGCGAGCGTGAGCTTTCCGGAGCCGGAACTGACCGCGTGCGCCGTCCACTTGAGAGAGCCGTCCGGCCAGTACGCGATCGGCCAGGACTGCACCGGCACGTCCTTGCCGGAGGCGTCGGTGAGCGCGAAGGTCTGGTCCTGCTGGTACGCGCCCTTCGGCCAGGGCACGCCGACGGTGGAGCCCGGGGCGGCACCCAGGGCGCCGTCCTCCAGCCAGTCCAGGGTCACGGGGTCGGTGTCGGCGGCCTCGGATCTGGCGGCGGCCTGCGCGTTCGTGCTGCCCAGGGCCCAGCTGAACTGTGCGGCGGCTCCGGCGACTGCGGCCGCCTTCAGCAGGGACCTGCGGGGGATGGGAGACATGGCCTTTCCTTTCCGTGCGGGGAAGTCAGGGGCATGACAGAGCGAGGTACGGCGCCGGGGCGCCGACCTGCGAGGAGCTCAGCGGCGGCGGTGGCGCGCCTCGACGGCGACGGCCGCCGCCGCGACGGCCCCCAGGACGGGGACCGCGAGCGGCGCGATGAACAGGGCGGAAGCGGCCACGACGGCCAGTCCGCCCACGAGCAGGAATGAGCCGGCCGGATCGAGGACCGTACGGCGTCCTGCCTCCGCGAACAGCGCCCGCCAGGAGGCGCCGGGTTCCCAGACGGCCGCCGCGCGCAGCCCGGCCACGGCGAGGCCGATCAGGGCGAAGAGACCGACGGCCCCGACGAGCGGGCCGCCGGGGATACCGGCGCGCACGGCCTGGACGTCCACCCAGACCGCGACGGCCGCGGCCCAGCCGGCGACCCCGGCGATCCAGCCGCCCCGGACGGCCGCCCGGAAGTCGGCGACGAACTCTCTGAGGCCGCCCGCCTCGTGGGACGTACGCCGCCGCAGATGCCGTGCACCGGCCGCGAACGCGGCGGGGCAGGTGACCAGCGGCAGCGAGGCCACCGCGATCCACACCCCGGTGAGCAGGCACTCGGCGAACACGGCGAAACGCTCGGCGAAGACGGATTCGCGAGGCGCTTTGCGCGCCTTCGCCCGCCTCTTCTGCTCCGCCCGCGCCCGCAGCTGGCTGGTGGCCATCTCAGCCCTTCAATCCGGAGGTCGCCATACCGTCGATCAGGTAGCGCTGGAAGGCGAGGAAGAAGAGGAGCACGGGCAGCAGGGCGACCAGTGACATCGCGATCATGCCGCCGTAGTTGGCGACGCCCTCCTGGTCCCGGAACATCATCATGCCGAGCGAGACCGTGTACTTGCTGGGCTCGTTCAGGTAGATCAGCGGGCCCATGAAGTCGTTCCAGGCGTTGATGAAGGTGAAGATCGCGCTCGTGATGAGGGCGGGGCGGCACAGCGGCAGCACGATCGACCAGTAGATCCGCAGATGGCCACAGCCGTCGAGCCGGGCCGCCTCGTCCAGTTCGCGCGGCAGGTTCCGCATGAACTGGACCATGAGGAAGACGAAGAACGCCTCGGTGGCCAGGTACTTGCCGATCAGCAGCGGAACGTAGGTGTTGACCAGTTCCATCTTCTGGAACATCACGTACTGCGGGATGAGCAGCACGTGATACGGCAGCAGAAGCGTGCCGATCATGAGGGAGAACAGCAGGTTCCGGCCGGCGAACCGGATCTTGGCGAAGGCATAGGCGGTCAGCGAGCAGGAGACGAGGATGCCGACGACGGAGCCGAGCGCGTAGTAGAGGGAGTTCTGGAAGAAGGTCGCGATCGAGATGTCCGCGATGCCGTCGGCCAGGCCCTTGAAGTTGCCGAGGACGGGGCTGGTCGGCAACAGGTCCAGGCTGCCGATGATGTCCCGGCTGGGCTTGAACGAGGCGCCGATGACCCAGATGACGGGATAGAGGACGACCGCGAGGATCAGCAGCGCGCCGATGTGCCAGACCAGCGAGCCGGTGCGTTTGCGGCTGCCGACTTCGAGGGGCTTGCGCAGGGTGGTGCTCATCGGGCGTCCTCCTCGTAGTGCACCCACCGCTTCTGGGACCAGAAGAGGACGGCCGTCACCAGCGCCACGGCGAGCAGCAGCATCCAGGCCATGGCGGACGCGAAGCCCATCTGGGACTCCCTGAAGCCCTTCTGGTACAGGTAGCAGGTGTAGACGAGCGTGGCGTCCGCCGGTCCGCAGGTGGCGTTGGAGACCACGTACGCCGAGCCGAAGATCTGGAAGGAGTGGATGGTCTCCAGGAGCACGTTGAAGAAGAGCACCGGTGAGATCATCGGCAGGGTGATGTTCCAGAACCTGCGGAACGGTCCGGCGCCGTCCACCTCGGCGGCCTCGTACAACTCCCTCGGCACCTGTTTGAGCCCGGCGAGGAAGATCACCATGGGAGCGCCGAACTGCCAGACGGTGAGCGCGACCAGGCTGTAGAGCACCCAGTTCGGGTCGCCGACCCACCCTCCCGTGTGGAAGCCGAGGAACGACTGCGTACGGTCCACGATGGCGTCGTCGGAGAAGAGCGCGCGCCACACGAAGCCGACGGAGACGCTCGCCCCGATGAGCGAAGGGGCGTAGAAGGCGGCCCGGTAGAAGGCCTGCCCCCGTCGGCTCTGCGCGAGCAGCAGGGCCACTCCGAGCGCGAGCAGCAGCTTGAGCGGGGTGCCGATGACGACGTACTTGGCCGTCACCTCGACCGACTTCTGCCACCGCGGATCGTGGAACATCTTGGTGAAGTTGTCGAAGCCGATCCACTTCGGCGAATTGAAGAGGTTGTAGTCGGTGAACGCGAAGTAGAGGGAGGCGGCCATCGGGCCCGCGGTCAGCAGCAGGAAGCCCGCGATCCACGGGGACATGAAGAGATAGCCGGCGAGGTTTTCCCGGCGCCCCCGCCGCTTTTGGGCGGCGGGGGCCTCGGGGCGTATCTCCGGGGCGTCGGGCGGAGAGTCCTTGACGAGCGTCACGGCGGTTCCCATCAGGCGGCGAGGGCGGTCTTCGCCTCGGAGAAGAACTGCTTGACCGCGTCGGCGACCTTGGTCGTGCCCTGCGACATGTCACCGCCGATGCGCAGGAAGGCGGACTCGCAGGTGTCGGCGCCTGCCGGGTGCGGGGTGATGGTGCCGAGCACTCCGGCCGCGGCGACATCCGTCTCGTACTTGGCGATCGCCTGGTTGGGCGCGTCGGCCGGCTTGTACGCGTCGAACTGCTCGGTGGTGGCGAGGATGCCCCGGTCGTAGCCCATGATCTTGCCGACCTCGGGGTCGTGGACCATGAAGTTGATGAACTGGGCGACCTCCTTGGGGTGCTTGGTGCGGGCGGAGGCGCTCAGCATCAGGGAGGCGAGGTACTGACCGGTCTGCTTGCCGTCGGTGGTCGGGATCGGCGCGAGGCCGTAGGTGCTGGTGCCCTCGGCGGTGTAGCGGACCGTGAAGTTGTCCCAGGTGAACTCGGAGGCGCCATGGGCCGCCGAGAGCGAGGACTTGGGCTTGTCCTGCTCGACCCGCTTGGGGTCGGTGACGATGCCCGCCTTGACGCGGTTGTAGCCGTCCGTCCACCACTCCGTCAGGTCTGCCTCGTCGAATCCCAGTCCGTCCTTGGTGAAGAACGCCTTGCCGTTCTGCCGGAGGTAGAGGTCGTACAGGTACATGATGCTGAAGTAGCCGGTGTCGCCGGCCAGCTTCTGGGTGTCGTGGATCTTCTTCAGGGCGGCGAAGTACTCGTCCCAGGTCCAGCCCTGCTTCGGCTTGATGCCCGCCTTCTCAAACACCTTCTCGTCGATGACAAGTGACATGGTGTTGGATCCGACCGGAATACCGAGCTGCTTTCCGTCGACCTGACCGACCTTCTCGACTCCGGCACGGAAGTTGTCGAGGCTCAGATTTCCCGCGTCTATCTGAGGCTTGAGGTCGAGCAGGATGCCTCTCTTGTCGTACTTCCGCAGGAATCCGACCGCGTTCTGGAATACGTCCGGAGGATTTCCACCGGCGGCCTGGGTCTGGAACTTCTCCCAAAAGGCCACGTAATCCTGGAAGTCGGTCTTCACCTTGATCTTCGGGTACTTCTTCTCGAAGAGCGCGATGGACTGGTTGATCCTCTTCGCCCGCTCGTCGGCACCCCACCAGGCGTACCGGATCGTGACCGTCCCGTCCCCGGAACTGCCGCTGTCCCCACCGCAGCCCGTCGTCGCGGCCAGCCCCAGCGTGGCCAGTGAAGCTCCGGCCGCCTTGAGGACCGTACGCCTCTCAACACTCCCGTTGTTACCCACAGTCGGGCCTCCCCGCGACGTCGTTGCCACCTGCATGAATCGTTTCAAGTAAGCGCTTGCTGGCACAAGGTACGGAGGGCTTCCAGGCGCGTCAATGATTCGGACAGGAATTGATGTGACGCGGTTCGGCCGCGCGGCGACGGGTGTGGGGGGTGCCGCTCCCGCGGAGGTGCCTGAATGTGCAGGTCCGGGGCGTGCGGTCGGGGTATCGAACGGAAAACGACAGGTCGGGCGAGCGTGTGGCCGGGCCGAAAACAAGTGCCGCGCGGGCGGGGATGCGGGGGCGGGGCGGGGGGCGGAGGAGGGGTGGGTGGACCGAGAGTGAGGGGTTGGGGGGTGGGTTTTCGCGGGGAGGGGTGATGGTCGAACTGGCGTACATGTGGGTGGGGTTGGCGGGGGGGGTGAGAGGTGGTCAGGAGGGGTGGGCTTCGGGCTTCGGGCTCGGGGGGCTGGACGGGCCCTGGTAAGTCCGGATGGGTCCTGGCCAGGCCTGGACGAGCCTGAGCCAGGTCCGGACGGGCCTGGACGGGCCTGGGGCTGGTCCGGGGCGGGCCTGGGCGGGTTGTGCCGACGCGGTCCGCTGGTGCGCGTCCCGACGGCGGCTCGCTCGCGTTGGTGCGGTGTTCGCCCTGGTCGGCGGGTCGGTGCGGGGGCGCGTCCGCGACGCGGGACGACTGGTGCGCGTCCGAACAGCTGCTCGCTCGCGTCGGTCCGGCGTTCGTCCTGGCCGGCGGGTTGGCGTGGAGGGCGCGGCCCGCGGTGCGAAGTAGCGATGCGGAGTTCAAGACCGCGCAGGGCGATGCCTGCCACGCGCCCGACGCCCCGCCGCATCCCGGCGACGATGCCCGCGAGCAGCGCGGACAACCGCACGGCGGCCTGACCGAAGCCCGGCGCCGGACGGGCGGGCGGAGGCGCGTGGTCCGCATGGCTGCGCCACAGGGCGGGACACCGCCGGTGGACGGGCGGATGTTAGGCCGGGCGCCCACCGGGGGAACGGGCGTCTACCGAGGTCAGCGGCTCGGGAGAGGCTTACCGCCCACCTGGAGTCCGTGTGCGGAAGGGCGTTCGGGGCATGGGCGGGGCTGGGCCCGAGCAGGGGTGCCGGCGCCGATTCCGATGGCGGCTGCGACGGCGGCTCCGGCTCCGATCCTGGCGCCCTCGAGGGGACCGCTACCGGTTCCGCCACCGGCACGGAGTGCGGTCCGTCGACGCCACGGGCGCGCTCTCCCGCCCCTGCGGGGTGGTGCGGAAACGACGAAGGCGACCCTGCCCACATGGTGTGTGGAACTGGGTCGCCTGTCGTGCTGGTGGGCGATACTGGGATCGAACCAGTGACCTCTTCGGTGTGAACGAAGCGCTCTCCCGCTGAGCTAATCGCCCGGGCGCAGGGAGAACATTACCCCATGTCAGGGGTGGCTCCGACCAGCCGAGGAGCCTCCAGGAGGGGCCTGCGGCCGTCGGTCATTCCTGGATGTTCCACGGCATCGCGACGCCGAACTTCCAGAGGTAGACGCCACCGAGCGCCGCGACGATGACGACACCGACACTCGTGAGGATGATGTTGCGGCGCCGCACCTTCGGGTCGAGTGCTCGCTGTGTCGCCTCGGTGACCTTGCGCTTCGTCCAGCGGAGCACCAGCTGTGCCCAGACGAACTCGGTCGCCCAGATCGCCATGCCGCCGAAGATCACCAGCCAGCCGGGACCCGGCAGCGGAAGCATGATCACGCCCGCGCCGACCACCGCGAGCCCCACGACGAAAACACCCACCTGCCAGCTCAGATGCAGCGCACGGCGGGCCTTGATGAATTCCGGCGCCCGCGATCCGAGCGGTCCCTCGATCTTCGTCTCACCATCGGCCGTGGCGACCTCGCCCGGCTCGTCACTCCCCGTATTCATACGGCCAAACCCTACCGGAGAGAAACCAGTCACCGGAATGGCCCTATCCGGCGAACGTGCTCTCGGCCGGAAGAGTTACGTAAAGACACGCAAAACACTCAGAGGGGTTTACAACGGCACCGTAGGTGGCATGTCGATTTCGCCGACGTGCGAATCCCCGAGCGCACACTGAGCGAAAGGCCCTGGCGCTTATGAACACCACGGTCAGCTGCGAGCTGCACCTGCGCCTCGTTGTGTCGAGCGAGTCCTCACTGCCTGTACCCGCAGGACTGCGGTATGACACGGCCGATCCCTACGCCGTGCACGCCACCTTCCACACCGGAGCCGAGGAAACCGTCGAGTGGGTGTTCGCCCGCGACCTCCTCGCCGAGGGCCTGCACCGGCCCACCGGTACCGGCGACGTCCGAGTCTGGCCGTCCCGGAGCCACGGCCAGGGCGTCGTATGCATCGCCCTGAGCTCCCCGGAGGGCGAGGCCCTGCTGGAAGCCCCGGCGCGGGCCCTGGAATCGTTCCTGAAGCGAACGGACGCCGCCGTGCCCCCCGGCACGGAACACCGGCATTTCGATCTCGACACGGAGCTCTCACACATCCTGGCCGAGAGCTGACGAGACCCCCATAGAGCCGCCCGGCGCCGTCCACTCGGGGAGACGGCTCGGGCCTAAACATCTGCAATGGGCACAACCGCAAGGGCACGAACACCGGCGCCGTCGCCGCGGACTCCCGCGGGGGCGGCGCCGGTGCGCGTGGTCGCCGGCAGGCCTCGACGGCCCCAGCGCCGGTGCGCGGGGCCGAGGCGGGCCTTCCCCTGCCCCGCCCCAGTGGGGACGCCGACGAGAGCCGATGAGGGCGTCGCCCGGGGCGCGGGGCGGGGCACGGGGGGGCGGGGCACGGGGCAGGCTCCGGGTCGGGTCGGGCCGACAGGCCGGGCGGGGCGCGCCCGGCGGACCCTCGCTACCCGCCAGGCTCTGCGTCGGCCCGGACGGGACCTGAGGCTGTCTCGGAGGTGCTCGGGGTGCCGTTGTCGACCCGTGAACCGGCCGGGAGTCGTGGCGGACCACGCGTAGATCGACCGCCCCCACTCCCCCACGCCAGGAAGCCACTACCATCGGCCAGCATCGGAGGGCGCCCGCCCGACCCCCAGGCCAGGGAGCGAAACGTGCTGATCACCCACGACACCCGGCGCTCCCTCGACGCCGTGGTGGACCTGGTGAACACCGCGGCGGAGAACGACACGCCGGACGGGCTCGCGGACGTCGCGTCCCTCGACAATTTCGTACGAAAGCACGGAATCAGTGATGTCGGCGTGCTGTCGGAGCACGACCTCGCGGCCGTACGCGAGGTCCGCGGCCGGTTCGCCGGAGTCTTCGCCGCCGACGACCCCCGTACCGCCGCGGGCCTCATCAACGAGCTGGTCGCCGTCGCGGGCACCACTCCCCGGCTCACCGACCACGACGGCTACGACTGGCACGTGCACTACTTCGCGCCGGGTGCCTCCGTCGCCGACCACCTCGCGGCCGACTGCGGGATGGCGCTGGCGTTCTTCGTGGTCGCCGGAGAGCAGGACCGGCTGCGGCGCTGCGAGGCCCCGGACTGCCGGCACGCCTTCGTGGATCTCTCCCGGAACCGCTCGCGCCGCTACTGCGACAGCCGGACCTGCGGAAACCGGCTTCACGTGGCGGCGTACCGGGCGCGTCGCAAGGAAGCGGCGGGCTGACGGACGCTGGACGCGCGGCGGGCTGACGGAGCCCTCGGCGGGTGACGCCAGGGGCTCCGTGTACGGCTCAGAGCAGCAGCAGGTCGTGCAGCGAAGCCATGAGCAGCAGACAGCCGATCACCGCAAGGAAGATCATCAGCGGTGGCTGGGAAAGCGCGTAGAGACAACCCCGCGGCTCCTCGGGAGGGGCGTCGGTGTCGCTCTGTGTTGTGTCCAGCATCTCGCGGCGATGATGACGCAGCCGCCACCCGCTCCGCGATCAACACGCCCGGAATGACCGGGAGTTCGCCAATATCCGCGATGAGCAGGCACGAACGTGATCGTTTCCGCGCTCTCCCATGATCCTCTGTGTCGTTTCAGTCCGTCATATGCCGCGCTTCTTCAAGATGGCCTCGATGTCGCTGAAGTCGTCGTCGGAACCCGTGGCCCGGGGCCTCGTCGCGGGCCTGGCGGCCGGACGGGAGCCCTGGCTCAGCGAGGGCGCCGAGGCCGCGGGGGCCACCGCCTCCCGCTGGGCGGCCCGGGCGGCCGCCTTGCGTTCCTTCCGGGTCCCGCCACTACGCCGCTCCACCGCCCGCGTGGTCATGAACAGCAGCCAGGCCACGCCCAGCACGCCGAAGCCCGCCCACGCGGTGGGGCTGAAGGCGGTGTCGGCCAGCCAGCCGACGACTCCGGTCATCACCAGGCCGACCGGCACCAGCGAGTAGGCGGCTATGCGGGCGGCGGAGAGGAACCGCTTGCGGTAGGCCGTGACCGCGGCGATGCCGAGGCCGGCCGCGGAGACGGCGGAACAGACAGTCTCGGCAATCATCCGGTCCTCCAGGGCAGGGCTCGGCAGAGCGGTCGGTTCGTCCCTTCCATCCTGCACCGCCCCACGCCCGATATGCCATGCTCCGGGCGGACCTCAGGGACATCTCCGGGTCGGGGTCCTCCCCAGGTCCCGGTTGGGGCGTCGTCGCCACGGCTGGGAGACTGGGTGCCATGAACGACTCCTCCCCAGCCCGCACCACCGCCGTCCTGGACGTCTGGTGCGAACTCCAGTGCCCCGACTGCCGCGGCGCCCTTCCCGACCTGCGCGCGCTGCGCGCCCGCTACGGCGACCGTCTCGAGCTGCGGCTGCGGCACTTCCCGCTGGAGAAGCACAAGCACGCCTTCGCCGCCGCGCAGGCCGCCGAGGAGGCCGCGGAGCAGGGCCGAGCCTGGCCGTACGTCGAGGCGGTCCTCGACCGTGTCGAGGAACTGGACCGCAAGGGCGAGCCCTTCCTGATCGAGGTGGCCCGCGAACTCGGTCTGGACGCCGAGGAGTTCGACACCGCCCTGATCGACGGCCGGCACATCCTGATCGTCGACGCCGACCAGGCCGAGGGCAAGGCCATCGGTGTGACCGGCACCCCGACGTACGTCATCGGCGGCGAGCGGCTCGACGGCGGCAAGAGCCAGGAGGGCCTGCGCGAGCGCATCGAGGAGATCGCCGACCGCCTGCTGGCCGAGGGCGAGTAGTACCCGTTCTCGTAGGCGCTCGCTCTCGCGAAGCGGTCTCGCGAAGCGGTCCCGTAAGGCGGTCTCGCATGGCGGTCCGGCGAAGTGGTCCGGCGAAGTGGTCAGAGCAGGTTCTTGTAGAGGTGGTACTCGCTCGTCGTATAGCCGAGTGACTCGTACAGCTTCTCCGCCGGGGTGTTCCCCGCGAACACGTTGAGGCCGATGCGGTCCCTCCCGCCGGCCACCGCCCGGGCCTCGGCCAGCAGCATCAGGGTGCGCCCGTGGCCGCGGCCCCGGTGCTCGGGGCCGGTCTCGACCCCGAGCACGAACGCCGCGTCGGGCCACAGGCCCAGCCACAGCGTGCCGACCGGGGTCCCCTCGTGTTCCAGGACGCTGAGCACCGTGTTCTCGCTGGCCAGTCCGTCCGGCAGGAACCGGGCGAGCCCCTGGTCCGTCTTGCGGTACGCCTCGGCCTCGGGCACGCCCCGCCCGATCTGCGAGTCGGCGAACCCCTCGCGCTCCTTCGCCAGCCAGGGCACGTACTCGGCCTCGGTCATGGGCCGGGCGACACTGCCGACCGGCAGGTCGGGACCGGGGCCGTCCAAGGGCTTCGTCATGACGCGGTTGCTCAGGACGTACCCGAGCGTCGTGGCGAGCCGGAGCACACCGTCCGCGCCCCCGGGCACCGACGTCTCGACGCGCTTGCAGCCCCAGCCGCGGGCCACCTCCTCGGCCGCGAGCACCGCCACCGTGCCCCGGCCCCGCCCACGGTCGGGTTCCTCGACGTACAGCTCCCCGACCCGGGCCACGGTGGGGCCGTACTCCGGATGCGTGGCGAGGTGGATCCCGCCCACGGGACGACTGTTCACGCACACCTTGTAGCGGCGGGACAGCGCCCCGTCGGCTCCGCGCTGAAGCGGCTCGGTCGGCCGCAGGGTGGTGGTCATCAGGGGTGTTCTACCCGTCCCGTGCCCCGTCGTCATCCTGTTTTGCCGTCATCCTTCTTGCGCCCTGACGTGCCACGCGCGACCTCTACGGGTCGAGGTCGTTGCCGGCCCGCTCCTCGAAGACCCGCATGGCCTTGGCGGTCACCGGGCCCGGCGCGCCCGGGAGTTGGCGCCCGTCGACCCGGTGCACACCCTGCACGTCCCGCAGCGTGGACGTCAGGAAGACCTCGTCCGCACGCTCCAGGACATCCAGCGGAAGATCGGTCTCCCTGGCTCCGGTCCACTCGACGGCGAGCGCGCGCGTGATGCCGGCGAGACAGCCGGAGGCGACGGGCGGGGTGTGGATCTCGCCGTCGAGGACGACGAAGACGTTCGACCCCGTGCCCTCGCACAGCTGCCCGACCGTGTTGGCGAACAACGCCTCGCTCGCGCCCTGTTCGCGCGCGCGGGCCAGGGCGACGACGTTCTCGGCGTACGAGGTGGTCTTGAGGCCGGTGAGGGCGCCGCGCTCGTTACGGGTCCAGGGCACCGTGATCACGGCGGTGGAGTCGGGGCGGCGGGTGGACTCGCCGAGGGCGACGAGCAGGGTCGGTCCGTGTTCGCCGCGGTCGGACCCGAGCGGGCCGTAGCCACCGGTGTATGTGATCCGCAGCCGGCCGAGCGGCATCGGGTTGGCGTCCAGGACGGCGACGCAGGCGCGGCGCACCTCGTCGAGGTCGGGTGCGGGCAGCCCCAGGCCGCGCGCCGAGCGGACCAGCCGGTCGAGGTGGCGGGTCAGCGCGAACGGCCGCCCCTCCACCGCCTTCACGGTCTCGAAGATGCCGTCGCCCACGGTCAGTCCGTGATCGAAGACGGAGACGCGGGCGGACTCCATGTCCTGCAGACCGCCGTCGAGCCAGATCTTCACGTCAGAGAGTCCTTCCACTTTCGTACGCGTCTCCGTACTGTCCCGACGCTACCGCGAGCAGCCTGGCGGCCTTCAGCTCGGTCTCCTGCCATTCCCTTTCGGGGTCGGAGCCCCAGGTGATGCCGGCGCCGGTGCCGAAACGCAGGACGCCTTCGGCGCGGTCGGTCCAGAAGGTGCGGATACCGACGGCGAGCTGTGCGGTGGCGCGGTCGGCGTCGACCCAGCCGATGCCGCCGCAGTAGGGGCCGCGGGGTGCGGTCTCCAGGGCCTCGATGATGGTCAGGGCGCTGGTCTTGGGGGCGCCGGTGACGGAGCCGGGCGGGAACGCGGCAGCCAGCAGTTCGGGCCAGCCGGTGTCCGCGGGCAGTTCGCCGCGGACGGTCGAGACGAGGTGGACGAGCCCGGGGTGTTTCTCGACGACGCAGAGGTCGGGGACGGTCACGGTGCCGGTGGCGCAGACGCGGCCGAGGTCGTTGCGCACGAGGTCCACGATCATGACGTTCTCGGCGTGGTCCTTGTCGAGGAGGTCGGCCTCGGTGCGTCCGGTGCCCTTGATGGGGCCGGATTCGATGACGGGGCCGGTGCGGCGCAGGAAGAGTTCGGGGGAGGCGGTGGCGATCTCGACGCCGTGGCGGGGCAGGCGGATCGTTCCCGCGTAGGGGGCCGGGTTGCCGCGGGCCAGCAGCGCGGTGAGGGCGTCGATGTCGGCGTCGGGGGCGAGCGGTGCGGACAGGACGCGGCAGAGGTTCGCCTGGTAGACCTCGCCGGCGGCTATGTGGGCGCGGATGCGGCGTACGCCGGCGGTGTACGCGGCGTGGTCGAGGGAGGACGTCCAGTCACCGGGGGTGGGTCCCTGCCACTGCCCGGGGACGGGGGCGGGCACGGGTTCGGTGCGTACGTCGGCGAAGCGGGCGCAGACCAGGCTGCCCTCGAAGTCGGCCGCGACAGCCCAGAAACCGGCCGAGTCCAGGGCCGCGGGGTCGCTGGTGACGTCGAGGAGACCGGTCGCGACGAGGCCACCGAAACGGGCGAGAGGAGGGAGGTCGAGCACGCAGTCGAGTCTAGGTCGGGTGACCTGCGGGTGCCCTGACCGTGTCCTTTGCCGGACAGACCGCAGCACGCTGCGCAAACGCGTTTTTGTGCTGGCCGGGGAATCCGCTAGAGTTCAACACGTCGCCGGGACGCGCAAGCCGAACGGAAACGACACGCGGACGTAGCTCAGTTGGTAGAGCGCAACCTTGCCAAGGTTGAGGTCGCCAGTTCGAACCTGGTCGTCCGCTCGCAGGAAGAGGGGGATCATCCCGAACCCCCACACTCCTGGTGGAGTGGCCGAGAGGCGAGGCAACGGCCTGCAAAGCCGTCTACACGGGTTCAAATCCCGTCTCCACCTCCAAGGACGATTAGCTCAGCGGGAGAGCGCTTCCCTGACACGGAAGAGGTCACTGGTTCAATCCCAGTATCGTCCACTGGTCCGCAAGGACCTGATCCATCCGGATCCCCGCGCGATTAGCTCAGCGGGAGAGCGCTTCCCTGACACGGAAGAGGTCACTGGTTCAATCCCAGTATCG
This sequence comes from Streptomyces olivochromogenes, assembly GCF_001514115.1. GTDB lineage: Bacteria > Actinomycetota > Actinomycetes > Streptomycetales > Streptomycetaceae > Streptomyces > Streptomyces olivochromogenes. The sequence goes on along the minus strand of NZ_KQ948453.1, from coordinate 397,105 downwards.
CGCACCAGCCGAAGCCCCCGGCCGTCTCGTACGGTCGGGGGCTTCGTCGTGTCAGGTCGTTCCTCCGGTCGTGCTCAGGAGGAGAAGAGCATGTGGCCGAAGCTCTTGTGGCGCTGGTGACCGCCGTAGTGACCGCCGCCATGGCCGCCGTGTCCGCCGTGCTGCGGGGCGCCCCACGCGGGCGCGGGCGCCGAGGGGTAGGCCTGCGGGGCGGGCGGGGGCGGCGCGGGCTGCGACCACTGGGACTCCACGCGCGTCAGCGCCTCCAGCTCGCCGTAGTCGAGAAATATCCCGCGGCAGCCGCTGCACTGCTCGATCTGGACGCCATTGCGGTTGTACGTGTGCATCGGCGCATGGCACTTCGGACACTGCATGCTCGGCTCAACTCCTCGCCGTTCGGTACCGCTTCCACCAGGACAGACACTGTCCGGCCTCGAACGGTTGCACCCTACGCCGTCGAGCCCTGCGCCAACTCGGGCGGGACGGCTCCCATTCGGTCACAGGCGTCGATCACGGCCTGCTGCACCTCGTCCAAGGGGCGCTCCTCCCCCACGGACTTGGCGATCGCCAGGGCCGCGGTCTGCACGGTGAGAGCGCGGGCCGCCACGTCCAGGGCGGGCCAGGGGTCGCCGTCGGCGGGTACGGCCGGGCCGCCGGCACGTTGGTAGGCGGTCAGGAAGCGGGTCCACTCGTCGGGCGGGAGCAGGCCGCAGGCGTACCAGGCGGCCGGGCGGGCCAGGTCCCAGGTCGGGACGCCCACGCCGAGGTCGTCCACATCGATGAGGAGCCAGGGTCCGGTCGGCGCGGGGTGGCGGACGAGCTGGCCGAGGTGCAGGTCTCCGTGGCAGAGGGTCCCCACGGGCGGCATGGGGGCCTCGGCGCGGGCCCAGGCGGGCAGGGCCGCCCAGGCGCGCAGCACCACGGCGGTGGCCGGGTGCGGGCCCGCCGTCCGCATCCGGGCGATCGCCCGGGCCGCCTTGGCGGGGCCACGCATGGGCGGCAGGCCGTTCGGCGCGGGAGTCCGGTGGAGGTGGGCCAGCAGGGTCGCGGCCGCCTCCCAGGGAGCGGCCTCGGGGGTCTGCGGGTCGACCGGGGTGCCGTACGGCCAGAAGGTGACCGGGCGGCCGTGGAGGTCGACGGGCTTCGGGCGGAGCGGGGCGAGGAGGACGCCGGTGAGGGCGGGGTGTGCGGCGAGCTCGAGACGGCGGGAGAGTTCGGCGGGGTCCGTGCCGGGGGCGTGGGCCTTGGCCACGGTGTCGCCGTGGCGGACGACGGTGCCGTCGTGGCGGTCGGCGAGGACGGAGTCGTGGTGTGTGCAGGGGGTGTCGGCGGGGTGGGCCGCGGTGCGCGCCCCGGCGGTCAGGGCGGGAAGCACGTCTGCGGTCACGGGGCCCCCTGGGGTGTGCGGTCGGTACCTCGCGAGCGTACGTTCTCCGTCCCTGGGGCCCCTAGCCTCCCCCAAGCTCTCGGCTTCGCTCGAGCAGGGGCCCCCATCATCCCTGGGGCTCCGCCCCCGGACCCCGGGTGGGTTCGTCGGGTGCGGGTGGGTGGGGGCCGGTCGCGCAGTTCCCCGCGCCCCTGGGGCACGGGGCTGCGCCCCGGTGCCCCATCGCCCCGGTGCCCCGTCGGCCTGACGGCCTGGTCCCCGAACGCCGGACGGGCTGCAGATGCGCGCAGCGCCCCTTCAGGGGCGCGGGGAACGCGTGGCCGGCCCCCGCCTGCCCGCAATCAGAGGAGACGGGTCCGCCCCCGCGTCAGGGCAAAACAATGCCCGCGCAGCTCCCCAGCTGCGCGGGCATTTGTGCCGTCCGCCGCACCCCCGTCCCCACGGGGTTTCATGGCCGGATGTCCCCGCCCGGACCGCTCTTCCGGGCCTGGGGCGCCGCTCAGCGCCCCAGCATCACGCCCACGGACGACGCTTGTGTGACCACCGCGTCCCAGCCGCCGAAGACGACTACGAGCAGGGCCGCCAGGGGAAGGACCATCGCTGTCGCCACCAAGGGGTGGCGCTGACCCTGACGACGCGGGCGGAACGCGGCGCTGTATGCCTTGCGTCCTGTGCGGATCGCCGTCCGCGGTGCCGTGTGGGCCATGGTCCCTCTCCTGACCGAGCATCTGTGTGGTTTGGCAGCGGCGGGTGTCTGACCTCGGGGGACGAGTGCTGCACCCGCCGCTTGACCTCAAATCTATGGGCGCGGCGGCGATCGGTCGTCATGCCCTCGTACCGATTGCCGGGCCTCCCGGAGGATGAGCGATGACCTGCGGTGTACTCCCCTGGGTGGAGATGAGGACCTAGGTCTCAGGGTCTTCCCGGAGGGGGCGTCCGGTGTGCCCGGACTGTTCCGAGCTGTCCTCCCTCGGCACCGGCTGCTCGACCAGCGCCAGCACCCGGGTCGCCATGAAGCGGGCGGTGCGCACCACTGATCCGTTTCGGGTGACTTCGCTCACTTCCACCACCCCCCGGCGGACCGCGGTCTCCACTCTGCGACCCGCTCTGCTCGCCACCACCTCGTACGTACGCGTCGTGTCCCCGGCGTCCACGACTATCTCCACGCGATCACCCTTCACAGGTTCAATCCCCCTTCTGCGACGGACGGTTGGGATCACGGGCAGCCCAAAGCAGCCGTGTTCTCGCATTCCCTGACCGTCTTTCAAGTTTCCCACCCGGCACTGACAATCGATCGGACCGTGAGGGCGCGGCCTCTGCGCGCACCCGGCCGCGGAAACGTAAGCTGTGGCTCGTCAAACGGACCGGGCAGCGGGGATGGACATGGCGATGATGCGCCTGAGGCGCGAGGACCCGCGTGTCGTCGGCTCGTTCAGGCTTCACAGGCGGCTCGGCGCGGGTGGAATGGGCGTGGTCTACCTGGGCTCCGACCGCCGCGGCCAGCGGGTCGCGTTGAAGGTGATCCGACCTGATCTGGCGGAGGATCAGGAGTTCCGGTCACGGTTCGCCCGCGAGGTCTCGGCGGCCCGGCGGATCAGGGGCGGCTGCACGGCGCGGCTCGTGGCCGCCGATCTCGAGGCGGACCGGCCGTGGTTCGCCACGCAGTACGTGCCGGGGCCCTCGCTGCACGACAAGGTCGCCGAGGAGGGCCCGATGTCGGCCGCCGACGTGGCCGCCGTCGGGGCCGCGCTCTCCGAGGGGCTCGTCGCCGTGCACGAGGCCGGTGTCGTGCACCGGGACCTCAAGCCGTCCAACATCCTGCTGTCCCCGAAGGGGCCGCGGATCATCGACTTCGGCATCGCCTGGGCGACGGGGGCGAGCACCCTGACGCACGTCGGTACGGCGGTCGGCTCGCCCGGGTTCCTCGCGCCCGAGCAGGTGCGCGGCGCCGCCGTCACTCCGGCCACCGACGTGTTCGCGCTCGGCGCCACTTTGGCGTACGCGGCGACCAACGACTCGCCCTTCGGACACGGCAGTTCCGAGGTGATGCTGTACCGAGTGGTGCACGAGGAACCGCAGCTGCACGGCGTTCCGGACGCGCTGGCTCCGCTCGTCCGCGCATGTCTGGCCAAGGACCCCGAGGAGCGTCCCAGCACGCTCCAACTCTCCCTGCGGCTCAAGGAGATCGCCGCCCGCGAGGCGCAGGGCATGGCGGACGTCCGCCCGCCCGCGCAGCGCAATGATCCCGACCGGCCGTCGGGGCGCCTGGCCGAGCAGTATGCCGAGCAGCCCACCCAGCGCCGCCCGCAGGGCACACCGCCGCCGCGCACGGGCGGCACCAACGGGGGCTCACGGCCGTCGCAGTCGGGTGCGCGACCGGCGCCCGCCCGGGGTACCGGACGCTCGGGCAGCAGGCCCGCACCCCGCAGCGGCGCCGGGCGTCCCGCCCCCCGGACCACGGGGACCGGGCGGCGGCCGGCCAATCCGCGACTGCTGCGTCAGCGGCTCTTCGTGTTCGTCGTGGTGACGCTGCTCGTCGCGCTGGGCATCGCGGCGGCGCAGGGCTGCCAGGGGCCGGCCCGCGGGCTGGACGACGGGGGCACACGCAAGGACGTACGACACGGGCAGTCGTCGTACGCGCCACCGCCCGGCGATCTGATGGCCGAGCAGTACCGAAGCCAACTGGACAGGCCATAGGTGTATTGATCACGAGCGTTGTTGGCTGACGACAACGCCGCAGATGTGCGTGCCACACCCCGCGGCCCAGGCCTGATCCAAACGGCAGGCCCTAGGGGACGGGTCCAGGTCGCTGCGGAGTCGGTCTAGAGCTGGGGGCGGCCCGTCGCGACCGCGTAGAAGGCGACCGCGGCCGCAGCGCCGACGTTGAGCGAGTCGACGCCGTGGGCCATCGGGATGCGGACCCATTCGTCCGCCGCCATCAGTGCCTTCGTGGACAGGCCGTCGCCCTCCGCGCCCAGCATCAGCGCGACCCGGTCCATCCGGTGCGGGGCCGCCTCGTCCAGGGACCTCGCCTTCTCGTCCGGGGTGAGGGCGAGCAGGTTGAAGCCGGCGTCGCGGACCGTCTCCAGGCCCTTGGGCCAGGTCTCGAGACGGGCGTACGGGACCGAGAAGACCGCGCCCATCGAGACCTTCACGGAGCGGCGGTAGAGCGGGTCCGCGCAGTCCGGGGAGAGCAGGACCGCGTCCATGCCGAGAGCCGCGGCGGAGCGGAAGATCGCGCCGATGTTGGTGTGGTCGTTGACCGCCTCCATGACGACCACCCGGCGCGCGGACCGCAGGAGTTCCTCGGCCGTCGGCAGCGGCTTGCGCTGCATGGACGCGAGCGCGCCGCGGTGCACGTGGTAGCCGGTCACCTGTTCGGCGAGTTCCGGGCTGACCGCGTACACCGGGGCCGGGAGCTCGTCGATGACATCGCGCATGACGTCGACCCACTTGGCGGACAGGAGCATCGAGCGCATCTCGTACCCGGCGTCCTTGGCGCGTCTGATGACCTTCTCGCCCTCGGCGATGAACAGGCCCTCGACGGGTTCGCGCTTGCGGCGCAGTTCCACGTCGGTCAGGCCCGTGTAGTCACGCAGACGCGGGTCGTCGGGGTTCTCAACGGTGATGAGATCGGCCACAGGGTGATACTGCCTTGTCCTGGGTGCGGTGCCAACGGCTGGGCACGGGTTGGGTTACCGGTGGTTACTCGGAAGCGTTCAGCGGGCTGTGCACACCCACGTTCACGACCTCTCCGATGACGATCACCGCCGGGGGCTTCACGTCCTCGGTGCGTACGGTCTCGGCGACCGTGGCCAGGGTCGCGTCGACGCGGCGCTGCGCGGCGGTCGTGCCTTCCTGGACCAGGGCGACCGGGGTGTCGGCCGGCTTGCCGTGCGCGATCAGGGTCTCGGCGATCCTGCCGATCTTGTCGACACCCATGAGGACGACGAGCGTGCCGCGCAGTCGGGCGAGGGCCGGCCAGTCGACGAGGGATCGCTCGTCGTCAGGGGCGACATGGCCGCTGACCACGGTGAACTCATGTGCGACACCCCGGTGGGTGACCGGGATACCGGCCGCACCCGGCACCGAGATCGAACTGGAGATGCCGGGGACGACCGTGCAGGCGATGCCCGCCTCGGCGAGCGCCTGGGCCTCCTCCATGCCGCGGCCGAAGACGAACGGGTCGCCGCCCTTGAGCCGGACGACCGACTTGCCCTGCTTCGCGTGCTCGATGAGCGCGTTGTTGATGGCCTCCTGCGCCATGTACCGGCCGTAGGGGATCTTCGCCGCGTCGATCACCTCGACGTGCGGCGGGAGTTCGGCGAGCAGGTCGCGCGGGCCCAGACGGTCGGCGATGACCACGTCGGCCTCGGCGAGCAGCCGACGGCCGCGGACCGTGATCAGGTCGGGGTCGCCGGGGCCGCCGCCGACCAGGGCGACACCCGGGGTCCGGGTGCGGTGGTGGGGTGCCACGAGGGTGCCGTCGCGCAGCCCCTCGACCACCGCGTCGCGGATCGCGGCGGTGTGGCGCGGGTCGCGGCCCTTGGCGTTCGTGGTGAGGACGGCGACCGTGACGCCCTCGCTGTGACCGGTGGCCGGGGTCCAGGCGGTCGCCGCGTCCGCGTCGTCGGAGCGGACACACCAGACACGGTGGCGCTCCGCCTCGGCGGAGGCGTCCGTGTTCGCCTGCCGGTCACTGGTCGCGATCAGGGCGTACCAGGCGTCGGCGAGGTCGCCGTCCTCGTACGGGCGCTTCGTCCAGGTGATCTCGCCCGCGTCCGCCATCGCCTCGACGGAGGGGGTGGCCTCGGGTGACACGAGGTGGATGTCCGCGCCCGCCGCGATGAGCGCCGGGAGGCGGCGCTGGGCGACCTGGCCACCGCCGAGGACGACCACGCGGCGGCCGGTGAGGCGGAGGCCTACGGGGTAGGCGGGGTTTTCGGCCATGGCGGTGCGGCTCCTCGTATGGGGCCGCTGCGCTCGGCTGGAGCGGCCTTGACGTGCTGTTTTGGATGCGGGTCCACGATACGGCGGGGGCGGGAGGGGTTCCTTCCCCCAGCCCGCCCCGTCCCGGCAGTGACACGGTGCGGCTCCGCCGCGTGGGGGGCTGCGCCCCCGAACCCCCGCACGAACGGGTGCGTCGTCGGTCTACTTTTCGGTGACCCCTGCGGAGTCGAACGTCGCCACCTCGTGCATCGCCCTCGCCGCGCTCTGGACCACCGGCAGCGCCAGCAGGGCGCCCGTGCCCTCGCCGAGGCGCAGGTCCAGGTCGATCAGGGGGCGCAGGCCCAGCTTGTTCAGGGCGGCGACGTGGCCGGGCTCGGCGCTGCGGTGACCGGCGACGCAGGCCGCGAGGACCTCGGGGGCGATGGCGCGGGCCACGAGGGCGGCGGCGCCGGCGCTGACGCCGTCCAGGATCACCGGCGTACGCAGGGAGGCGCCACCGAGGAGCAGACCGACCATGGCGGCGTGTTCGAGGCCGCCGATCGCGGCGAGGACACCGATGGGGTCGGCCGGGTCCGGCTGGTGGAGTTCGATGGCGCGGCGCACGACCTCGGTCTTGCGGGCGAGGGTCTCGTCGTTGATGCCGGTGCCGCGGCCCGTCACCTCGGACGGGTCGGTGTCCGTGAAGACGGAGATCAGGGCCGCCGACGCCGTTGTGTTGGCGATGCCCATCTCGCCGGTCAGCAGGGCCTTGTTGCCGGCCGCCACGAGGTCGCGGGCCGTCTCGATGCCCACCTCGATGGCGGCCTTGACCTCTTCGCGGGTCATCGCGGGGCCGGTCGTCATGTCGGCCGTGCCCGCGCGGACCTTGCGCGGGAGCAGACCCGGGGTCGCGGGGAGGTCGGAGGCGACGCCCACGTCGATGACGCAGACCTCGGCGCCCACCTGGTTGGCGAAGGCGTTGCAGACCGCGCCGCCGCCCAGGAAGTTGGCCACCATCTGGCCGGTGACCTCCTGCGGCCAGGGGGTGACGCCCTGGGCGTGCACGCCGTGGTCACCCGCGAAGATCGCGACGGCGGCGGGCTCCGGGATCGGCGGCGGGCACATCCGGGACAGGCCGGACAGCTGCGCGGAGATGATCTCCAGCATGCCGAGCGCGCCCGCGGGCTTGGTCATCCGCTTCTGGCGCTCCCACGCCTCGCCGAGCGCCTTGGCGTCCAGCGGGCGGATGTTGGAGACCGTCTCGGCGAGCAGGTCGTGCGGCTCCTCACCGGGCAGCGCGCGACGGCCGTACGTCTCCTCGTGCACGACCCAGGACAGCGGGCGGCGCTTGGACCAGCCGGCCTGCATCAGCTCGGGCTCCTCGGGGAACTCGTCGACGTAGCCGACGCAGAGGTAGGCCACCACGTCCAGGTGCTCGGGCAGGCCGAGGGCGCGGACCATCTCGCGCTCGTCGAAGAAGCTGACCCAGCCGACGCCGAGGCCCTCGGCGCGGGCCGCGAGCCACAGGTTCTGGACCGCGAGCGCCGAGGAGTACGGGGCCATCTGGGGCTGGGTGTGACGGCCCAGGGTGTGCCGGCCGCCGCGGGTCGGGTCGGCGGTGACGACGATGTTCACCGGGGTGTCGAGGATGGCCTCGATCTTCAGTTCCTTGAACTGCTTCGCGCGCCCCTTGGGCAGCGACTTGGCGTACGCCTCGCGCTGACGGGCGGCCAGTTCGTGCATCGTGCGCCGGGTCTCGGCGGAGCGGATGACGACGAAGTCCCAGGGCTGGGAGTGGCCGACGGACGGCGCGGTGTGCGCGGCCTCGAGGACCCGCAGCAGCACGTCGTGCGGGATCGGGTCGCTGCGGAAGCCGTTGCGGATGTCGCGGCGCTCGCGCATCACGCGCAGCACGGCCTCGCGCTCGGCGTCGTCGTAGCCGGGGGCCGCCGGGCCGGTGGACTCTCGTACGTCTTCCACTGCGGCCGTGCTCTCTTCCTGATCGGCGACCTGGGTGTCCAGGTCGTCCGCTTGCTGTGCGACTACTACGGGCTCCGGGTCCGCCTCGAACGGCTCCGGTACGGGGGGTGTCTCGGCTTCGGCCTCGCGGGGTGCGGGAACCGAGGCAACGGGCTCCGCCTCGATGGCGGGCTCCGCCTCGGCGAGAGGGGCGAGGGGAGCCTCCTGGCTCTCCACCGCCACCGCTTCCACCATCGCCGGGGGCTCTTCGACCGGGGGCCGCTCCTCCGTGGGCAGCGGCGGCACGGTCATGGCGTGCGGCGGGGTCGGGGCCAGGTGCGGGGTCGTCGGCACCGTGCCCTCGACGGGCACGAACTGGCCGAGGGGCTGGTCCGCGACGGAGTCCAGGGGGGCGCCCTGGAATCCGGCCGCGCCTGCCGTGTCACCGGGGCGGTGCTCGCCGTGCGACTGGTTCGTGGCCGCGTGCGGCGCCTGTGCGTGGGCGGCGACGCCGACCGGTACACCGGCACCGGCCTCGGCGAACGCGGCGTGGGCCTCGGCGGGGGCCGCGAACTGCGCGGCCTGGACCGGGAAGGCCTCGACGCCGGGGACCGCGTGTCCGTACGAGTCGTCCGCGGCGTGCGCCACCTGTGCCTGGGCCTCGGCGGCGGCGTGGGCGGCGGACACCACGAGGGGCTCCGGGGCGAACTCGGGCTGCGCGGCCTCCGCGAAGGACGCGGGCTCCACGCCGGTGTCCGCCAACTGGACCACGGGTTCCGGGGTGTGGACACCGGCTTCCTGGAACCGGGCGTCCTGAGCCGGGAACCGGGGCGCCTGGTCGACCGCGTGGGCGACGGGCTCGGCGAGGTGGGCGGCCTGGTCCGCGAGTTGGGGTGCCTGTTCGGTGGGCTGCGGCTCGGCCTCGGGTGTCGACTGTGGGTCCTGCGCGGGCTGGAGCACCTGCTCGGTCGCCATGGGCTCCCCCGCCTCGGAAACCTGTGCCGGGATGTCGGCAAGGTGCCCGGCCGTGTCGTCCACGGTCGGGGCGATGTGCGGGAGGTCCTGGGCGACCGGGAAGGGCGTCGAAGCGGCGGTGACCGCCGGACCCTCGGGGGCCGGGAAGCCGTCCGGCGCGGGCGCGGCCTCAGGGCCCGCCGCCACTTCGAAGCCCGGCTCGGCCTCAGGGCCCGCCGCCACCTCGAAGCCAGGGTCGGGCTCGAAGCCCGGCTCGGCCTCAAGGCGCTGCTCGGTCTCGGGGCCCGGCGCGACCTCCACCGCCTGCTGGACGAAGTGACCCTCCGACGCCTCGGGCGCGTGGGCGGCCTCCGGAGCCTGGGGCACCTGCGCGAATCCTTGAGCCTCGACCGCCTCGACCGCCTCCGCGGCCTGGGGAACCGGGGCGAATCCCGCGGGCTCGACGGCCTCCGCGACCGGCGCCGTCTCCGGCGTCGTCGGCGCCTCGGCGACCGCTCCGGTCTCGGGGCCCTGGACGGCCGACGGGACGACCGTTTCTGCAGCCGTCCCCTCGGGACCCACCGGCGGCGCTCCCCACGGCACCGCGCCCTGGGGCGGGGTCTCGGAGAGCTGCGATACGTCGAGGTACTCGGGACCGGTCGTCGGGGGACCCGCGTGCCGTACCGGAGTTGGGGGAGTCACGGGGTTCATCGGGGTGGCCATGGGCGCGGCGGCGGGGCCGCGGTCGGCGAGCGAGCGCACCGGGCTCGCGGAGCCGTCCGGAGTCGGCGGCCCGAGGTGCAGCGGGCGGCGCGGAGCCGTCGGCTGCGCGGCGGGAGCGGGACCAGGTACGCGGACGCCGCTGAGGTCGAGCGAACCGCTGTCCCGGCCGGCCGTCTCGTGCGGACCCGGCTCATGGACGAGAGGTTGTTCGTCGACGAGGGGCTGCGGGGGCGGCGGGGCCACCTCGTTGCCCCACGCTCCCTGTGCGCCCGGCATGAGAAGCAGGTCGTCGTCCTCGGCGGGGTTCTCGGAGGGGTCGAGGAAGGTGTACGCGCCCGGGGCGGGGACGCCCGGCTGCTCCACCATGCCTGCGTTCTCCGGCAGTCCCTCGCCCGGGACCTGGCCGGTGTCGGTCATGCGTACCCCTCGCCCATCGGTTAGTGCTTCCAAGTCCTGCTCGCCCGGAACGGCGCACCGACCGCCCCGCAGTGAAGAACGAGCGTGCGTGCCCAGCGGCACGAACGACCGGCCAACAAAGGCGACAAAGCCATTAACAGGCATTGTCCCGGTCGTCCGACCCTCGCGACAGCTTGATCCGCGACGGCCCGCTGTGGACTGCGCCACGTTGCGCGTCCTCAGGTTCTGCCGTACCACACACGCCTCAAAACGGGCGCGTTTTCCGGACATTGGCCTACGAAAGACCGATCGCCCTGGAGCGGTACAACGATCGGCCAGCCTACCGCGCGCAGTACGACAACAGGATCACGGGTTGCGATCGGGCAGACGGCCTGTGAGCAGGAACGCGACGCTCCGCTCGGTCTCCGTCCAAGCCCTTGTGTCGAGTTCGACGGACTGAATCAGGGCGCATTCGACCTGATATCCGTGCTCGCTGAGATCACGGCCCACGAGTTCGGCCGCGTCGCGGGTCGCCGCGTGCGTCACGATGCGCTGCGGACGGCGGTCGGCGACGGCCGAGACGACCTGCGCTCCCCCGCCGCCGACGCGTACGACATCGGGTTCGGGGAGGTTCTCCAGGACGTGCGGCGCGGTGCCGTGCACGATCTGCATCTGGACGCCGTAGCGGCGCGCGGAGTCCTCGGTCCGGGCGCAGGAGCCGGGGTTGCGGTCGACGGCGATGACCGCCGCGCCGGTGCGCGCCGCCTCGGTGGCGAAGGCGCCGCTGCCGGAGCCGATGTCCCACACGAGGTCTCCCACGCGCGGGCCCAGCCGGGCGAGTTGGGCGGCGCGCAGCAGATCCGTTTCGCCTTCGCCCAGCGCGCCGCCGTACGCCTGGGCGGGCAGCGCCCAGCCGCGCGGTCCGGTGCCCGGGTCGCGTCCGGCGATCCAGCCGCCGTCCTCGGCCGTGGCCACGAAACCGCCGATGACGATGACGACGTTGGGGTCGCGCCAGGTGTGGTCGGCGGCCTTGTCGGAGGTGAGGATGGTGACCCGCTCGCTCGCGGTGCCGAGTTCCTCGCAGATGACGAAGGTGCGGTGGACTCCTTCGAGGAGCAGGCCGAGTTCGGCGGGGCCGGCGCCGGGCGAGGTGAGGACGGCGACCTTGGTGTGGGCGCGGCAGACGTTCACCGCGCGGCGCAGGGTGCGGCGGTGCGCCACGACCACTTGTGCGTCGTCCCAGGGCATGCCGGCGCGGGCGAAGGCGGCGGCGACCGAGGAGACGGCGGGCACGACTTCGACCTCCAGGCCGAACTCGGGGGCACGCAGGGTGCGTACGACTCCGAAGAAGCCGGGGTCGCCGTCAGCGAGGACGACGGCGCTGCCACGGTGGCCCGCGATGCGGCGAGCGGCGAGGGAGACGCTGCCGAGGCGGATGCGTTCGGCGGCCCGGGGTACCTCGGGGAGCGCCAGGTGGTGCGCCGCTCCGGCCACCAGGGTGGCCGCGCCGAGGGCGGAGCGCGCCGCGGCGGTCAAGGGCGAGCCGTCCCAGCCGATCACCGTGACCCGGTCGGCCATCGTCGTCAGTCTCCAGAAGGTTTTCGCAGGTCGTCGGTGGGCAGCCCGCGGGCGGGCTCCGTGAGGGTACCTGGTCTTGCTGGGTGCGGGCGCACAGGTCTCTGCCGGGTGGGAGCGGTTCTTCCCGACGCGGTGCGGGACGTCCCCCGCATGCGGCGCGGGGAATCCCGCCGGTTCAGTTCCAGTCGGAGAACGACGTGAAACCACCCGTGTCGGCGAGCTGGTCGCCGACTCCGTCGAGGTCCTCCGGCAGGAGGCTCCAGACGATGAAGTCGGTGCGCACGTCCACCCAGCGGCCGTCCTCGGTGCGGGTGTGCGCTATACAGGCGTTGCGCAGGACGCCCTCGCTGATGCAGCCGATCTTCTGGGCGACCTGCTGGGAGGCGGTGTTGTCGGCCGCCGTGCGCAGTTCGATGCGCTCGAACTTCTGGTCGCGGAAGAGCCATCGGGCGGTGGCGAGCGCCGCCTCGGAGGCGTAGCCCTCGCCGCGTGCCCAGGGGGCGATGACGTACGACAGTTCCGTGGAGCGCACATGCCAGTTGGTCTTGGCGAGTTGCACGATGCCGACCAGGCGCTGGGTGAGGAACTCGGTGACGGCGAGGTCGAGTCCGCGGCCCGCCGTGCGTTCGGTGGGCGCGTACTCGGTGATCCAGGTGCGGGCCGCGTCCTCGGTGTAGGGCTGGGGCACGTCGGTCCAGGCACCGACCTGCTCGTCGTTCATCATCGCGGCCAGGGAGGGGACGTCGTCCTCGTCGAGCGCACGCAGGACCAACCGCTCCGTGCTGATGGAGATGTCGGGGAAGGTGCTGGTCATGCGCCGCTCCGTAACCGTCGGGGACGTCGGGCCCTCGGATCCTTCGGGCCCGCTGAACTGCCCAGCATGCAGCATGAGGCCACCGAACTGCACCACGGGGTCCACTCCGAGTGATGGAGTGGACCCCGTACGGTGACCCGACCGGAAAGACGGGATGACCGGAACTAGAACGACGGGATGACCGAGCCGGCGTACTTGTCCTCGATGAACTTCTTGACCTCGGGCGAGGTCAGGAGCTTGGCGAGCTTCTTCACCCGCGGGTCGCTCTCGTTGCCCTTCTTGACGGCGAGGAAGTTGCCGTAGGGGTTGTTCGTCGCGGACTCCAGGAAGAGCGCGTCCTTGGCCGGCTTGAGGCCGGACGAGATGGCGTAGTTGCCGTTGATCACCGCGGCGTCGACGTCGTCCAGGGAGCGCGGGGTCTGGGCCGCCTCCAGCTCCTTGAACTTGAGGTTCTTCGGGTTCTTCGCGATGTCCTGGGTGGTCGCGCTGTTGCCCGCGCCGTCCTTGAGCGTGATGAGTCCCTTGGACGCGAGCAGCTTGAGCGCCCGCGCCTCGTTGACCGTGTCGTTCGGGACGGCGACCGTCGCACCGCTCTTGAGCTCGTCGGTCTTCTTGATCTTGTGGGAGTAGAGACCGAGCGGTTCCAGGTGGACCGTGACGACGGGCACGATGTGGGTGCCGTTCTTCTTGTTGAAGTCGTCGAGGTACGGCTGGTTCTGGAAGTAGTTGGCGCCGACGGACCCGTCCTCGGTCGCCGTGTTCGGCGTGACGTAGTCCGTGAACTCCTTGACCTGCAGGTCGAGGCCGGCCTTCTTCGCCAGGTTGTCCTTGATGTAGTCGAGGATCTCGGCGTGCGGGGTGGGGCTCGCGGCGACGACCAGCGGACCGCTGGTGTCGGAGGCGCTGTTGCTCTTGTCCGAACCGCAGGCGGAGAGGCCGAGGGTGAGGGCTCCGGCGGCGAGGACTGCGGTGGTGATCTTGGCGGTGTTACGCACGAAAAGTGCCTTTCCTTAAGGGTGGAGCGACCCCGTGGTGGGTGGTTACGGGGAAATCTGCGGGTGGGGGGGGGAGAACCAGGAGGGGGTGTTCGGGCGGTCTCAGGCGACCTCGCCGACCTCCGCGGTGGCGGGTTCCTTGGCCTTCAGCAGCCGCAGCTTCGGTGCGGCGCCGGAGTGGCCGCCGCGCCGGTGCAGGGTACGGGCCGCGTAGTCGCCGGCGAACTGGATGACGGAGATGACGACCGCGAGGATCGCCACGGTGATCCACATCAGTCCGGTCTCGAAGCGCTGGTAGCCGTAGCGGATGGCGATGTCGCCGAGCCCGCCGGCGCCGACGGTGCCGGCCATCGCGGAGTAGCCGATGAGGGCGACGATCGTGGTGGTCGCGGAGGAGATCAGCGACGGCAGCGACTCCGGTACGAGCACCTTGCGCACGATGGTCCAGGTGTTGCCGCCCATCGACTGCACGGCCTCGACGAGACCGCCGTCCACTTCGCGGACCGCCGTCTCGACCAGACGCGCGAAGAAGGGGATCGCGCCGACGGCGAGCGGCACGATCGCCGCCTCGCGCCCGATGGTCGTTCCCGTGATCGTGCGCGTGAAGTTCATCAGCGCGACCATCAGGATGATGAACGGCAGCGAGCGGGCGATGTTCACGACCTGACCGATGACCTTGTTCACGACGACGTTCTGCAGGAGTCCGCCGCGGTCGGTCAGGACGAGCAGAACGCCGAGCGGCAGACCGCCGACGATCGCGATCAGCGTGGACCAGCCGACCATGTAGAGCGTGTCCCAACACGCCTGGGACAGCAGGGGCTGCATCTCCGACCAGGTCACTTGGCACCGTCCTTCACGAGCACGGGCTGCTGGCCCTGGATGTCGATCTGCAGGCCCTGCTCGCGCAGGAATCCGATCGGCACGACGTTCTCCTCGTAGCGGCCGGGCAGTTCGATGCGCATCCGGCCGACCTGCTTGCCGGCGACGGTGTCCATCGCGGCGCCGAGGATCGAGATGTCGATGTTGTACGTGCGCGAGAGCTGCGAGATGACGGGCTGGGTGGCGGCCTCGCCGTGGAAGGTGACGTCGATCACGGTGCGGTCGTCGCCGGACGGCTCGCCGCTCACCGGGAAGAGCGCCCCGGCGAGTTCGGAGCCGGGGGTCGCGAGCAGCTCGCTGACGGTGCCGGACTCGACGATGCGGCCCTTCTCCATGAGCGCGGCCGAGTCGCAGATCGTCTTGACGACGTCCATCTCGTGGGTGATGAGCAGGACGGTCAGGCCCAGCTGCCGGTTCAGGTCGCGCAGCAGCTGGAGGATGGAGCGGGTGGTCTCGGGGTCGAGGGCGCTGGTGGCCTCGTCGGAGAGCAGCACCTTGGGGTCGCCGGCCAGGGCGCGGGCGATGCCGACGCGCTGCTTCTGGCCGCCGGAGAGCTGGGCCGGGTAGGCCTTGGCCTTGTCGGAGAGACCGACCAGGTCGAGCAGCCCGAGCGCCTTGGAGGATCGTTCCTTCCCCGACAGGCCAAGGATTTCGAGCGGCAGCTCGACGTTGTCCTGCACGGTGCGCGAGGACAGCAGGTTGAAGTGCTGGAAGACCATGCCGATACGGCTGCGGGCCTGGCGAAGCTCCTTGCCCGCGCGCGGACCGCGGCCGACGAGCGCGGTGAGGTCCTGTCCGGCGACGGTGACCGTGCCGGCGGTGGGACGCTCCAGGAGGTTGACGCAGCGGATGAGGGAGGACTTGCCGGCGCCGGACTGGCCGATGACGCCGTACACCTCGCCTTCGCGGACGTGCAGATCGACGCCGTCGAGGGCGGTCACTTCGCGGCCGCGCGAGCGGTAGACCTTGGTGAGGCCCGTTGTCGTGATCACTGGGGGTTTCCGTCACTGTCGAGTGCGGGGCGCGGGTGTGCGCCGGCACGGGTGCATTCGGTCGGGAACGCGACACGGTTCTCGCGGTGGCGATGGAACCGGAAAAATCCGGAGAGAACATGCGCGCGGGGCGACGCCGCTCACGTACGGAGTACGGACAGGGCGCGGCTGTCTCGCTTCGGGGCGCGAGACGGGGCGGTGGTGCGGGGGCCCTCTAGAAGGCGCACATTCGACACATACAGCGAGCACCGGGCGTCATGGTCGCCTCGGTCGCAAGGATGCGGCTGCTCGTCGTGGTCATGGGATCAAGTAAAGCAGACGTACAGGCGGGACCCAGAACCGCTGTCCGCATTGCGGACAGCGGTGGACACATCTCAGCCGCGGGTGGAGATCTCCACTCCCCCGCCGGTGACCAGTGCGGACAGGGCCGACAGGTCCTTCACCACGAGGTCCGCGTCCAGCTCGGACGCCTCGTGGGTTGTGGCCAACGCCACGGTGGTCATCCCGGCGGCGCGGCCTGCCTGCAGGCCCGCCGGGGCGTCCTCGAAGACGACGCAGCGGGCCGGGTCGACGCCCAGTTCACGGGCGGCGAGGAGGTAGGGCTCGGGGTCGGGCTTGCCGCGGGTGATGTCGTCGGCGGAGATCAGCGTCTTGGGCCGGATACCGACCTCGGCGAGCCGGGCCTCGGCCAGTCGCCGGGTGGCGGAGGTGACGACGGCCCAGCGGTCGGCCGGCAGCGCGTCGAGGAACGCCGCGGTGCCGGGGAGCAGGACGACGCCGCCGGGGACGTCCTCGACCTCCAGCAGTTCGATGCGCGCGAGCGCCTCGGGGACCAGGTCGGCGGGCAGCAGGTCGGCGGCTATCTCGACGGCGGGGCGGCCGTGCAGTTCGATCCGGGCGAAGTCCTCCGCGGTGATCCCGTACTCGCGCGCCCATCGTGTCCAGCACCGGTTCACCGACTCGAGGGATGAGACGAGCGTCCCGTCGTTGTCGAACAGCAGGGCATCAGCGTGGATCTTCATGCCCTCGACCCTACGGGGCAGCCCGGGGGCGAGGGCGTCGGGCCTTTTGGCCCGTAATAGGGTCACGGCATGCTTGATGCCCTGACGGTCGCGACCGCCGTCGCCGCGCTCGGGCTCGCCGCCTGGTGCGGCTGGGCCGCCTACCGTGATCAGCCCACCAAGGACTGGCACTTCATCGGCATGGCCGTGGTGACCCTGCTCGCCCTGATCCAGCTGGTGGTCGGAATCGTCCAGCTGGCGCGCGGCGAGAAGCCCGACCAGGGCACGACGATCTTCGTGGCGTATCTGCTCGGTGCCTTCGCGTGCATTCCGGCCGCGGGCTTCATGTCGCTGGCGGAGCGCACCCGCTGGGGATCGATCACGGTGGCGGCCGGCGGTGTCGTCCTCGCCGTACTGGAGGTGCGGCTCTATGACATCTGGGGAGGCTGAGATGACGGCCACGGAGGAGAACGGGACCGCGCCTCAGGAGAATCAGGAGAGCCGGGAGAGCCAGGAGGGTCCGGAGAAGAAGCGCACCCGGCTGATCAGCGGCCCCGGCATGCTGCTGCTCTGGCTGTACGGCGTGATGGTCGTCGGCGCCGTGTCGCGCTCCGCCGTCCAGATCTCGACGGAGTTCGACAAGGCCCCGCTCGCCTACTCGCTGTCGGCGGTCGCGGGCCTCGTCTACGGCTTCATCACGTACTCACTCGTGCGCGGCGGCGAAACGGCCCGCAGGGCGGCGCTGGTGTGCTGCGCCGCCGAGCTCGTGGGCGTGCTGACCGTCGGGACCTGGACGCTGGTCGAGCCGTCCGCCTTCCCCGACGCCACCGTGTGGTCGGACTACGGGATCGGCTATCTGTTCATCCCGGTGCTGCTGCCGCTGTCGGCCATGTACTGGCTGCGCAAGGCGCGTACGGCCGACCGGTCGGCGTAACTCGGACCGTAGCCGTAGCCCGGGACCGTAGCCCGGGTCCGTAGCTCGGGCCCGTGGCCGTAGCTCGGGCCCGGAACGCGGGTACTGGTCAGGCGCTGGTCACGAACGCGCCCGCGTCGGCGCCCTTCTGCAGGGTCACCAGGGTGAGCCGCTCGTCGACGCGCTCCGTGGAGACCTGCGCGTAGCCGTGCTTGCGGTACATCCGCAGGTTGCGGTCGCTGCGGTGGCCGGTGAAGAGCTGGAAGGACTTGGCCGCGCCGTCCGTCGCGAGCTTGGCCTCGATCGCGTCGAGGAGCCGCCCGCCCAGGCCGTGGCGCTGCATGCGCGGGTGGACGATGAGCTTGTTGATGCGGGCCGTGCCGTCCGGGTCCACGGCTCCGCGGACCGAGGCCACCACCTCTTCGCCCAGCCTGGCCACCAGGACCGTACCGTCCGCCAACTCCGCCCTGAGGGAGTCGAGCGGCTGCGTGAGCGGCTCGATGCCGTAGTCCCCGTACAGCTCGGCCTCGCTCTGGTAGCAGAGGTACTGCAGTTTGAGGATCTGCTCTGCGTCCTGCTCGGTCGCCGCCGAGATGGTCACGCTCATGCCCATGTGTGCATGCCTCCCGCTCACCTGTTCCACCGGTCGTCCCCCACTCCTATCCCCGTGGTGCGCGGGCCGCAACCACCGGGGAGAGCAATCGACGCAGACATCCCAGGCATCTGGAACGTTCCGGACCCAGACTGCCCTGTGAGATACCCAACTCGCCTGCGATCTCCCGATAGGTGAGGTCCTTCGGGGAGAGCAGTGCCGCCATCAGACCGGGGCAGCGGCCGGGCAGCCGCCGTACCGCGTCGTGCAGGGCGCGCCGGCTGTCGGCGGTCATCGCCTGCTGCTCGGGGTCCGGCCCGCTCTCGTCGGCGGGTTCGCGGACGTACGGCCGTTCGTGCCGGGCCGTGCGGCGGGTGCGGCGGACCTCGGAGCGCACGGCTCGGCGCAACCAGGCCTGCGGGTCGACGGGTGGCCCGTCCGAGTCGAGGCGCTCCAGGAGGCGCAGCCAGACGGCCTGTTCGAGGTCGCCCGGTTCGGTCCCGGACGCAAAGCCTTCCGCGGAGGCTTCGGCGGCGAGCAGCGGACGCAGGGTGGAAACCATCTCGTGGGTCATATGCGGCGGGACGCCGCCGCCCCGGCACAGGGTTGCCGGGGCGGGGCGCTGTCACCCCATCGGGGTGAGTGGATCATCCGTTGACGAAGTCCTCGCGGGCGAGCAGCGCGGTGTCCGCGTTGTCCGAGAAGACGCCGTCGATGCCCGTGGCGAAGTAGGTCTTGAAGGCACCGAAGGCGTCGCCGTAGGCGTTCGGGTCGGTGCCCTGCCGGAAGTTCGCGGGCAGGAAGGCGTTCTCGTTGCGCATCGTGTACGGGTGCAGGATCAGACCCGCGCGGTGCGCGTCGGCGACCAGCGTGGTCGGCGTGGTGAGGGCGCCGTTCGCGTCCTTGAGGATGACCAGGTCGAGCGTGGGGCCGATGCCCTGGGCGTACGAGGCGATCCACTTCAGGCCCTCGGGCTTGACGAGGTCGGCGACGGTGCGCGGGTCACCCGTCGTGACGAAGTCCCAGGGGCGGGTGTTCGCGGCGGAGAGCAGCACGACGAGCGGGTTGTCGACCAGCTTGTCGAGGCGCTGGATGCTGGTCGGCTCGAAGGACTGGATGATGACCGGCGAGTTCTTCTTGTCCTTGCCGTGCTTGCGGAGCACCTTGGCGAGGCGCTCCTCCAGGCCGAGGCCCAGCGCCCGGAAATAGGTGGGGTGCTTGGTCTCGGGGTAGATCCAGACCTGCTTGCCGCGCTTGCGGGTCTGCTCGTCCTGCCAGCGGAGCACCTCTTCGAAGGTGGGGATCTCCCAACGGCCGTTGTAGAGCGTGTTGTGCGGGCGGTTGCCGGGGATGCGCTCGACGGCCCGCAGGGTCTTCAGCTCGGCCAGCGTGAAGTCCTCGGTGAACCAACCCGTGGTGGGGATGCCGTCGAGGGTCTTGGTGGTCTTGCGGTCGGCGAACTCGGGGTGCGCCGACACGTCGGTGGTGCCGCCGATCTCCGGCTCGTGCCGGCAGACGAGGTGGCCGTCCTTGGTGGGGACCAGGTCACCGGCCTCGACGACGTCTGCGCCCATGTCGAGGGCCAGCTGGTACGAGCCGAAGGTGTGCTCGGGCCGGTAGCCGCTGGCGCCCCGGTGCCCGATGACGGTCGGCTTCGGCAGGCTCTTGTAGCCACCGCCGTGCCCGCCGCTCCCGTGCCGCTCGTCGGCTCTCGCCGCACCCGGCAGCCCGAGGACCGCTCCGCCCGCGCCGAGCACCGCGGCCCCGAGCAGCGCGCGTCGCGCCGTGCCCCGGTCCTGCCCGTTCGGCTCCCGCGACTGCGATGTCCCCTGCGTCCCCTGCGTCCCCATGAGCGCTCCTCCCGCCGTACCGCCCCGTACCTGTCAAAGCGGGTCGATCGTAGGTTCCCTTCCGTGACGGGAGGGAGACCTGTGGCGGAACACGTGGGTGCCACTGGATGGCGTACGGAACAGCTGTACGGAACAAGGGGGCTGGCAATCCGTCAGTTTCGGGGTGACGGTGGCGGGTACGCGGTCCGGGTACGCGGTCAGAGGTTCCCGATTCCGGGGTCCCGGTCCCGGGCGGCACTGACGGCCCCGGAGTCGCTGACGTGCTGGGCCGCGTGGGCGCGGCCGCGGGCGTCGCGCAGGCCCTTGGTCGCCTGCGCCTCGATCCGCGCCGAGTCGGGGCTGTCGTAGACGCGGCGGCGGTCCCTGCGGATCAGGACCACTGCGGCACTCCCGAGGACCAGGACCAAGGCGGCGAGCGTCACGATCATGTATCCCACCATCCCCGCTCCATCCGGTCGACCCGGTCGACCCGGTCGACCCGGTCGAAATGCGCGACTCGTTCGGCGAACCTGTGCATCTCGTTCGGCGTGGCGGCCGAAGCCGTCGCGAGATACGTCACATGCTTCCGTCCGTGTGACGAACGCGCAACAGCCCGCCACCTCAGGTAAACATTGGTCAACAGTCCGTATCCAGTCGGTGAACCCGATGTGCAATCACCGGGGGGCCGCGAGTATCGTCCTCACCTGCACAGACTTCATACCGATCCCTTGACACCGGAGGGCCCGTTGTCCCGCTTCGCGCTCATCAAGGCAGTGCTCGGACCGATCATGCGCCTGATGTTCCGCCCACGGGTGGAAGGCGTGGAGCACATCCCGGGCGACGGCCCGGTCATCCTGGCCGGCAACCACCTCACGTTCATCGACTCGATGATCATGCCGCTCTTCTGCGACCGCCAGGTCTTCTTCATCGGCAAGGACGAGTACGTCACCGGCAAGGGCATCAAGGGTCGGCTGATGGCCTGGTTCTTCACCGGCACCGGGATGATCCCCGTCGACCGTGACGGCGGCCACGGCGGTGTCGCGGCGCTGATGACCGGCCGCCGGGTGCTGGAGGAGGGCAAGGTCTTCAGCATCTACCCGGAGGGCACCCGCTCCCCCGACGGCCGGCTCTACCGCGGTCGTACCGGCATCGCCCGGCTGGCCCTGATGACCGGCGCGCCCGTGATCCCGTTCGCCATCATCGGCACGGACAAGGTCCAGCCCGGTGGGGCCGGGTTCCCGCGGCCCGGCCGGGTGACGCTCCGCTTCGGTGAGCCGATGGAGTTCTCGCGGTACGAAGGCATGGACCGTGACCGGTATGTGTTGCGGGCCGTGACCGACTCCGTGATGACCGAGGTCATGCGGTTGTCGGGGCAGGAGTACGTGGACATGTACGCCACGAAGGCGAAGGCCGCGTAGCGCCTCCGGCGGTTCGGCCGTGTCTTGCCTGCGGGTGAGTTGTGGCTGGTCGCGCAGTTCCTCGCGCCCCTGAGGGACGCCCCCCTCAAGCCCCGTTTTCCAGTTTCTGGTCCTTCAGCAGGAACCATGCGGCTGTTGCCGTGGCTAGCAGTACCGCCGCTCCGATGCCGGACGCCAGTGCCAGGCCGTCCACGAAGGAGGTGCGAGCCGCGGTCAGCAGGGCCTCCGCGGTGTGGGTGGGCAGGGTTGCCGCCGCCTCCACCGCGCCGCCAAGTGAGTCGTGGGCCCCTGCCGGGGTGCCCGCGGGGCCGGTGAAGCCCGCGTAGACACCGGTGACGATGGAGCCGAGCAGGGCGATGCCGAGGGCGGCGCCGAGCTCGTACGCCGTCTCGGAGACCGCGGACGCGGCGCCGGCCTGCTCCTTGGGCACGCTGGAGAGGATCACGTCGGCGGTGACGGTGAACGAGAAACCCGCGCCGATGCCGACGATCAGAAGCGCCGAGCCGAGCACCGAGTACCCGGTGGACTGGTTCAACAGGGTGAGTACACCGAGCGCGAGGCCCACGGCGGCGAGACCGCCGGAGACCACGGCACGCACCGAGTAGCGGCGCGCGACCGAGCCCGCGATCAGACCCGCTCCCACCGCGCCGATGGCGGCGGGCAGTTCGGCGAGCCCCGCCTGGAACGGCGGCCTGCCCTGGACGAGTTGCAGGTACTGGGACAGGAAGAAGACCAGTCCGGACAGGCCGAAGACGGTCAGCAGATCGGCGAGCACCGCCGCCGAGAAGCCCCGGTTGCGGAACAGCCGCATGTCCAGCAGCGGTACGGGCATAGCGAGTTGACGGCGTACGAAGCCGTAGAGGGCTCCGGCGCCGAGCACGCCGACGGCCATCGGCTCCCAGGTGAACCCGTGCGTGGCGGCCTCCTTCACCGCGTACACGATGCCGATCATGCCGACGAGGGAGAGCACGACGCTGGCCAGGTCCCAGGGGCCGGGGTTCGGGTTGCGGGACTCGGGCAGCAGCTTGATGCCGACGGGGACGAGAATCAGCATCACGGGCACGTTGATGAGGAAGACCGAACCCCACCAGAAGTGTTCGAGCAGGAAGCCACCTACGACGGGCCCGACCGCCGTGCCGGCGGAGGCCGTGGCGCCCCAGATGCCGATGGCGAGGCTGCGCTCGCGCGGGTCGTGGAAGAGGTTACGGATGAGGGCGAGCGTGGCGGGCATCAGGGTCGCGCCCGCGACGCCGAGCAGCGCCCGCGCCAGGATCATCGTCTCCGGGCTCGTCGCGTACGCGTTGAGCACCGATATCGCGCCGAACGCCGTGGCGCCCATCAGCAGCAGCTTCTTGCGGCCGATGCGGTCGCCGAGGCTGCCCATGGAGACGAGCAGACCGGCGATGACGAACGAGTAGACGTCACCGATCCACAGAAGCTGGGTGCCGGAGGGCTTCAGGTCCTCGCTGATGTAAGGGGTCGCGAGACCGAGCACGGTCGCGTCGACGGCCACCAACAGCACGGCGAGGACGAGGACGCAGAGCGCGAGCCAACGGCCCGGACGCTTCTCCACCTCCGCCGTCAACACCGGCTGCAGGGTGCTGGTCATGATCACTCTCTCCGTAGTGCGCCGCCGAGCAGCAGCTCGACGATCATGTAGTGGAAGTCCTTGGCGGCGACGCGGCCCTCGGTCACGGCCCACGCGCCCGAGGCCATCAGCCCGTAGAGCGCCTCGGTGAGCCAGGCGGGGCTGAGGTCGATGCGGAACTCGCCGTCTTCCTGGCCGCGCCGGAACAGGGCGGCCATCCGGGCATCGAGCCGGGCCCAGCCCTCGTTCTGCCCCTCACCCTCGAACAGTTGGTTCTCGGTGTAGAGGAAGGCGAGCAGACCGGCCACTCGTTCGAGCTCCTTCACCAGGCGGCGCAGGGCCTCCTGAGCGGTGCCCTCGTCGAGGCGGGTGGCATCGAGCGCCGCCTCGCACTCCTCGATGCCGAGGGCCTCCAGTGCGCGGACGAGCGCGTCCCGTCCGGCGAACTGGCGGTGCAGCGTGGCCCGGCTGATCCCGGCCGCCCGGGCGACCTCGTCCATGGTGGCGGTGGATTTGCGGGTGAGCAGGGCGGCTGCGCTGCGCAGCACGTGGTCACGGTCGACGGCCATGAGACAACGGTACCCCATGTGAGACATACTTGTCTCATCAGGAGCGTGCGAGTCTCACCCGCGTCCCATTTTGTTGACTTTTGCGGTGCCGGGATTTCCGCCGCGGTCAGTGCCAGGGCAGCTGCCCGCGCCGCTCCCAGTACACGTCCGGGTCCTCCGCGAGCGCCGCGAGGCGGGTCAGCTGGTCCTCGTCCAGGTCGACGACGGCCGCGTGCAGGTTCGAGGCGAGCTGGGCGGAGGTGGCGGCGCCCGAGAGGACGACTCCGGCCCAGGGCTGCCGCAGGATCAGCGCGAGGGAGACGGCGTCGGCGCCGAGGCCCGTCTCCTCGGCGATCGCCCGCACCGCGTCCGGCGCGTGCTCGGCGGCCAGGCGGCCGTTGGCCATGCCCTCCTTGACGATCACCGTGAGCCCGGCGTCGTGCGCCTCGGCGAGGGCGGGAGCCGCCGAGGTCTCCAGGACGTTGTACGTCGACTGGACGGTACGGAAGAGAGGCTCGCCGTCGACCGTCACGGCGAGCGCGGCGCGGATGGCGTCAGCCTGAGCGGGTCCGCTCGTGGAGAACCCGATCGAAAGGCCCTGAGCGGCCGCCTCGGCGAGTTTCGCGTGGAGTTCCTTGTCGGTGAGGGCCGGGCTGTCCGGGGTCACCGAGTGGATCTGGTAGAGGTCGAGCCGGTCACCGAGCAGCGCGGCGGTCTCGGCGCGCTGTCGCTCGTACGTGGCGAGGGTGTGGTCCTTGACCTCGTGCTTCTCGGCGTCGGTGGTCCAGTCCGCGGTGTAGGTGTAGCCCCACTTGCTCCCGATGACCACGTCGTCGACATCCGGCCGGCTCTTCAGCCAGTCGGCGAGGAACTCCTCCGAACGGCCGTAGGAGCGGGCCGCGTCGAAGTAGCGCACGCCCTGGGCGTAGGCGGCGTCGAGGAGTTCGTGGGTGCGGGCGCGCAGCGTTTCGACGCTGCGGTCCTCTCCGAGGTCATGGTCCCGGCCGAGGTTGATGTACCCCGGGCGGCCGACGGCGGCGAGGCCCAGGCCGATGTGGCAGGTGGGCGTCGTGGCGGTGGCGAGACGGGCGAAGGGCATCGCGGGCTCCGTTCGGTCGGCTCCGGTACGGCTCCTGACCAACGTAACCCGCGATGACCTTCGGCTCTCGCCTCAGAGCTCGTTGCGTGCGGTGCTTCGGCGAGTGCGAGTTCGTCGTGGCTTGTCGCGCAGCTCCCCGCGCCCCTTGCGGGGCGCTTTTCTTACCGCTTCTTCTTGGCCGTCGCCCACGCGTGCTGGGCCGCCACGTCCGACTTCACCTCGGCGAGCTGGACGGCGACCGCGCTGGGGGCCGTACCGCCGCGGCCGTCGCGGGAGGCGAGGGCACCCGGGACGTTCAGGACGGATCGCACCTCGGGGGTGAGATGGGCGGAGATCTTCGCGAACTGCTCGTCGGTGAGGTCGTTCAGCTCCTTGCCGTCGGCCTCGGCGACCTTGACGCACTCGCCGGCGACCTCGTGGGCGACGCGGAACGGCACGCCCTGCTTGACCAGCCACTCGGCGATGTCCGTGGCGAGCGAGAAGCCGGCCGGGGCCAGTTCCTCCATGCGCTCGCGGTGCACGGTCAGTGTGGCCATCATGCCGGTGAAGGCCGGGAGCAGGACCTCGAGCTGGTCGATGGAGTCGAAGACCGGCTCCTTGTCCTCCTGGAGGTCGCGGTTGTACGCGAGCGGAAGCGCCTTGAGTGTCGCCATCAGGCCCGTCAGGTTGCCGATCAGACGCCCCGACTTGCCGCGCGCCAGCTCGGCGATGTCCGGGTTCTTCTTCTGCGGCATGATCGACGAGCCGGTGGAGAAGGCGTCGTGCAGGGTGACGAAGGAGAACTCCTTCGTGTTCCAGATGATGACCTCCTCGGCGATCCGGGAGAGGTTCACGCCGATCATCGCGGTGATGAAGGCGAACTCCGCCACGAAGTCGCGGGAGGCCGTGCCGTCGATCGAGTTGGCGACGGAGCCGTGTTCGAAGCCGAGGTCCCGTGCCACCGACTCCGGGTCCAGGCCGAGGCTGCTGCCCGCGAGCGCGCCGGAGCCGTACGGCGAGACCGCCGTCCGCTCGTCCCACTGGCGCAGCCGCTCCGCGTCCCGGGACAGGGGCTGGACGTGAGCCAGGACGTGGTGGGCGAAGAGCACCGGCTGGGCGTGCTGGAGGTGCGTACGGCCGGGCATCGCCACGTCCGGGTGCGCCTCCGCGAGGCCGATCAGCGCGTCCTGGAGGTCGGCGATCAGACCGCCGATCGTACGGGCGTGGTCGCGCAGGCACATGCGGAAGAGCGTCGCGACCTGGTCGTTCCGGGAGCGACCCGCGCGCAGCTTGCCGCCGAGGTCGGGGCCGAGGCGCTCCAGCAGCCCGCGTTCCAGGGCCGTGTGCACGTCCTCGTCGGCGATGGTGCCCACGAAGGAGCCGTCCGCCACGTCGGCTTCGAGCTGGTCGAGGCCCGCGAGCATCCGCGTCAGCTCGTCGTCGTCAAGGAGGTTCGCCTTGTGCAGCACGCGCGCGTGGGCACGTGATCCGGCGATGTCGTACGGCGCGAGCCGCCAGTCGAAGTGGACGGACGCGGACAGCTTGGCCAGCGCCTCGGCGGGACCGTCGGCGAAACGGCCGCCCCAGAGCCGGACGTCACCGCTGTTGCTGCTCACTTGCGTTGCTCCTCGGAAGGTCTGGATGTGCCGCCGCCTCCCCACCCGTGAGTGAGGAGGCGGCTGTCAGGCTAGTGCGTTGGGGGTGGACCTCGTCGTACGCGAGCCGCTGTGCGAGCCGTTACGCCAGGTCCCGCTTCGCGGCGATCTTCGACGACAGGCTGTAGATGTCGATGAAGCCCTTGGCGGCGGCCTGGTCGAACGTGTCGCCCGTGTCGTACGTCGCCAGGTCGAAGTCGTAGAGCGAGGTCTCGGAGCGCCGTCCGGTGACGACCGCGCGGCCGCCGTGCAGGGTCATCCGGATGTCGCCGTTGACGTGCTGGTTGGCCTCGTCGATGAAGCCGTCCAGGGCGCGCTTGAGCGGGGAGAACCACTGGCCGTCGTAGACCAGTTCGCCCCAGCGCTGCTCGACCTGCCGCTTGTAGCGGGCGAGTTCACGCTCGACGGTGACGTTCTCCAGCTCCTGGTGGGCCGTGATGAGCGCGATCGCGCCCGGGGCCTCGTACACCTCGCGGGACTTGATGCCCACGAGCCGGTCCTCGACCATGTCGATCCGGCCGATGCCCTGGGCGCCGGCGCGCACGTTGAGCTGCTGGATGGCCTGCAGGACGGTGACGGGCCTGCCGTCGATGGCGACCGGGACGCCCTCCTTGAAGGAGATGACGACCTCGTCGGCCTCGCGGGCCTGGGCCGGGTTCGAGGTGTACTCGTAGATGTCCTCGATCGGCGCGTTCCAGATGTCCTCCAGGAAGCCCGTCTCGACCGCGCGCCCGAAGACGTTCTGGTCGATGGAGTACGGGGACTTCTTGCTGGTGGCGATCGGGAGGTTCTTCTGCTCGCAGAAGGCGATCGCCTTGTCACGGGTCATCGCGTAGTCGCGGACCGGGGCGATGCACTTGAGGTCGGGGGCGAGGGCGACGATGCCGGCCTCGAACCGCACCTGGTCGTTGCCCTTGCCGGTGCAGCCGTGGGCGACCGTCGTGGCGCCGTGCTTGTGGGCGGCGGCGACGAGGTGCTTGACGATGGTCGGCCGGGAAAGGGCCGACACCAGCGGATAGCGGTCCATGTAGAGGGCGTTGGCCTTGATCGCCGGGAGGCAGTACTCCTCGGCGAACTCGTCCTTGGCGTCCGCGACCTCGGCCTCGACGGCACCGCAGGCGAGGGCGCGCTTGCGGATGACGTCCAGGTCCTCGCCGCCCTGACCGACGTCGACCGCGACGGCGATGACCTCGGCGCCCGTCTCCTCGGCGATCCAGCCGATGGCGACGGAGGTGTCCAGACCGCCTGAGTAGGCGAGTACGACGCGCTCGGTCACGGGTTTCTCCTCACACTGCATTCGCTGGTATGCATGAGTATGCAGCACTCCGCATGATTCGTCAATCGCGGTCCCCCTCGAAGGAGCCATGGGGAACCCTGATCGAAAATGTCTGAGGCTGTTTGAACGATGGAACGCGCTTTCTCGTACTTCTCCCCGAACGCAGGCGCCGCGTTTTCGTACACCGAGGTTTTCGTACACAGAGGTCTTAGCCGCCGAGGTCTTCGCAGACCGAGGCGCGACGAGCAACGGACCGCCCGGACGACCACCGGACGGTCCCCCACCCCCGAACCGAGTGAGGCTTCCGCATGTCCAGGGCCCTTCCGAAGTACAACAAGCGCCGCGTCCTGATGATCGGCGGCACCGCCGCGGTGGTGCTCTCCGGAGCCGTGATCGCCGGCAACGCCTTGGCCGGGGAGACGTCCAAGAGCAGCACGAACGCCACCACCAAGGCCGCGACCTCCCCGGGCACGGTGAACTGCCCGGCCGTCGCGCCGAGCCTGCCCGCGATCCCCGCCTCCGCGCAGGCCGAGGTCACCCGCAACCTCACCCTCCTGGACACCCAGATCGCCGAGGCCGACAAGCGGCTCGTCGACACCGTCGGCCAGGGCGGCCCGAACTTCGTCCAGAACGCGATCCTCGGCCCCCTCAAGGACAAGCGGGTGGCGACGATCAACCGCATCGCCACCGCGATCGGCCGCACCGCGGCCAAGCCCACGGGTCTCGACTCGCTCGCGCCCTGCACCCTGAACGCGAACGGCGTGAACACGGGCGGCGCCGCGGCCACCGCGGCCCCGAGCGCGACGGCCACCCAGCAGGCCGGCAACACGGGGAACACCGGAAACACGGGCGCCACGGGCAACACCGGCAGCACCACCGCCGCCGGCACCATCACCTGCCCGGACGTCGCGTCGAAGCTGCCCGCGATCCCCGCCTCCGCGCAGGCCGAGGTCACCCGCAACCTCACGCTCCTGAACACCCAGATCACCGAGGCGAACACCCGACTGGCGAACACCGTCGGCCAGGGCGGCCCGAACTTCGTGCAGAACGCGATCCTCGGCCCCCTCGCGGACAAGCGGAAGTCGACCATCGACCGCATCGCCATCTCCATCGGCCGCACCGCGGCCAAGCCCACGGGTCTGGACTCCCTCGCGACCTGCACGCTCAACAAGTGACGTCTTCCGTGGCCGCTGCTCCCCGTCCGCCGACCGGGGCGCAGCGGCCACGGGGCCGTCCGCCACGTGAACGAATGCGCCGGACGGGTGAATTCCTTAGACAGGCGAACGGTCTTGCCCAATAATCATTAGACATGGGAAAGACTTATGAGCGCATAGACGGCAGGCTGCGTTCGTTCATCGAGGCGCAGCCCCTCTTCTTCACCGCGACCGCACCCCTGTCCGGGGACGGCACGGTCAACCTCTCCCCCAAGGGCCTCACCGGCTCGTTCGTCGTGCTCGACGAACTCACCGTCGCCTACCTGGACTTCGCCGGCAGCAACGCGGAGACGATCGCCCATCTCCGGGAGAACGGCCGGATCACCCTCATGTGGTGCGCCTTCCAGGGCCCGCCGAACATCGTCCGGGTGCACGGCCACGGCGAGCCCGTCTTCCGCGACGACCCCCGCTTCGAGGAACTGCTCACGCACTTCCCCGGCATCGACCCGACCCCGCACGGTCTGCGCGCGATCATCGTCGTGACCGCCGAACTCGTCCGGGACACCTGCGGCTACGCGGTGCCCTTCATGTCGTACGAAGCGGACCGCGACCTGCACGGCAAGCGCTTCGCGCGCGAGGACGACGCCTCGCTGAGCGAGTACTTCACCAAGAAGGACCACGTGGCGACGAGCCTGGACGGCCTGCCCGGGCTGCCGCTCCCGCTGCCTCCCCGTACGGTCTGAGCCATGCGCCTCGCAGCCGCCGCCCTCGCGTCCGCGTCCCTGCTCGTCCTGGCCCCCAGCGATCCCCCCACTCTCCCTGAACAGATGGCGGACACCGGTGGCGGCAGCCAGCTGATCACGGCTCAGGCGCCCCGCGGGGACTCGACGTCGGGCACGCTCACCTGGTGGGACCGGCGGGACGGGCACTGGGTGAAGGCCGGTTCGGCGGCGGCGCGCTTCGGGGCGAAGGGGCTGGTGGAGGGGGGCTCACGCAAGCAGGGGTCGAACACGACACCCACGGGGCTGTACGACCTTCCGTTCGCCTTCGGGATCAAGGCCGCGCCGGACGGCACCGCGGTTCCCTACCGGCGGGTGCGGGAGGAGTCCTGGTGGTGCCAGGACAACGACTCCCGTTCCTACAACCGGTGGACCGAGCCGCGGCCGGCCGACTGCCGAGCGTCCGAGTCCGAGCATCTGATCGCGTACGCGACGCAGTACGCGTACGCGCTGGTCGTGGGGTTCAACTACGAGCGGCCCGTGCGAGGCCGCGGCGCGGGAATCTTCCTGCACGTCAACGGGCGGGCGGCGACCGCTGGTTGCGTGTCGGTGTCGGCGGACGCGATGCGGCGGGTTCTCGGGTGGGTCGATCCTGCGCGGGGGCCGCGGATGTCGATCGGGACGGTGAGTGGGGTAACGGCGATCACGCGGTACTGAGCGCCGTCGGAGCCAGGGTCGTGGGCGTCTGCCGGTCGTCCGTGGCTGGTCGCGCGGTTCCTCGCGCCCCTCAGGGGGCGCCTCCGCCACCGTTGCTCGAGAGACGAACCGTGAACGTCGTCGCCCCCGGACGGCTCTCCAGTCCGACGGTGCCGCCGTGGGCCTCCACCACGGCCGCCACGATGGCCAGCCCGAGGCCCGCGCCACCGCCCGCTCCACCGCTGCGGCGGCGGTCGGCTCTGGTGAAGCGTTCGAAGACGCCGGGCTGGACGTCCTCCGGAACTCCCGGGCCGTCGTCGTGGACCGTCAGGACGGCCGTTTTGGCGTCGGTCTCCAGGGACACCGTGACCTTGGTGCCGACGGGCGTGTGCCAACGGGCGTTGGCCAACAGGTTGGCCAACACCTGTTGGAGCCGGTGGGCGTCGCCCGTCACCGTGACCGGTTCCTCCGGCAGTTCCAGCGTCCAGCGGTGGTCGGGGCCCGCGGCGCGGGCGTCGGTGACCGAGTCGAGGACGAGGTGGGTGAGGTCGACCGGAAGGCGCTCCAGGGGGCGGCCCGCGTCGAGGCGGGCGAGCAGGAGCAGGTCGTCGACCATCTCGCCCATCCGCGCCGACTCGGCGGCGATGCGTTCGAGGGCCCGGGTGACCTTGGGCGGCACCGGGTCCGGGTGCAGCAGCGCCAGCTCGGCGTGGCCGCGGACCGAGGCGACCGGCGTGCGCAGCTCATGGCTGGCGTCGGCCGCGAAGCTGCGCAGCCGTTCCTCGCTCGCGTGCCGCTTGGTCAGGGCGTCCTCGACATGGCCGAGCATCCGGTTGAAGGCACCGGCGAGGCGGCCCACCTCGCTGCGCGGGTCCTGCTCCGGCGCACGCGGCGGCAGCGCCACCTCACCGCTGGCGAGCGGCAGCTCACTGACCCGGGTCGCGGTCGCGGCGACCCGGCTCAGTGGGCGCAGCGACCAGCGCACCCACAGGGCTCCGGCGACTCCGGCGACCACGAGGGCCAGGCCGAAGACACAGCCGGCGACCAGTTCCAGACGGTGCACGGCGGCCGTGACCGGTTCCATCGGCAGCCCGGTGATCAGGACGTCGCCGTCCAGTCCGCGCGCCGCCAGCACGCGGTAGTCGCCGAGTGCCGACAGGCAGACGGTGTGGGCGCGGCCGTCGGTGGGGATGCCGGCCAGGGTCTGCCGGTCGGAGGTGGTCAGGGACACGTTCAGGTCGGTGAGGTTCTGGCCGGAGGGCACGACCGCCGCGTTGGTGACGTCCCGGCCGACCAGCCGCGCGCCGAAGGTGCCGGTGCTCTGCCGCCGGGTGTCGCCGTGCTCGTCGCCGTCATGGTCCGACGGCTTGACGGCGCCGTGCTCCAGGCTCGCGGGGAACCGCACTCCCACATCGTGCAGCTGCTGGTCGAGGCGGCCGGTGAGGAAGCCGTTCAGTTCGTACACCGCGGCCACCCCGACGGCGGCGCAGCTGACGGCGAGCAGCACCAGGAGCCCGGCGGTGAGGCGGGCCCGCATCGTGCGCGCGAGCGGCAGCCGACGTACACACGCCCGCACCCGTGGCCACCGGCGGCGGCTCATCGTCCGGTCACCGGCTTGATCACATACCCGGCGCCCCGCACCGTGTGGATCATGGGCTCGCGGCCCGCGTCCACCTTCTTGCGCAGGTACGAGATGTACAGCTCCACGACATGAGCCTGGCCGCCGAAGTCGTAGGACCAGACGCGGTCGAGGATCTGCGCCTTGCTGAGCACCCGGCGCGGGTTGCGCATCAGGAAGCGCAGCAGTTCGAACTCGGTCGGCGACAACTCGACCAGCTCGCCGCCCCGGGTCACCTCGCGGGCCTCCTCGTCCATCACGAGGTCGCCGACGGTCAGGCGCGGGCCCTCGTCCAGTTGCCGGGCCATGCCCGCGCGGCGCAGCAGGCCGCGCAGCCGGGCGATGACCTCCTCCAGGCTGAACGGCTTGGTCACGTAGTCGTCGCCGCCCGCGGTGATGCCCGCGATGCGGTCCTCGACGGCGTCCCGCGCGGTGAGGAAGAGCACACAGACCTCGGGGTGCACGGTGTGCAGGGTGCGCAGCACGGCGAAGCCGTCGGTGTCCGGGAGCATCACGTCGAGGACGACGGCGTCCGGCATCAGCTCGCGCGCCTCGGTGACGGCCGAGGCCCCGTCGCCCGCCGTCCGGACCTCCCAGCCCTCGTAGCGCAGGGCGCCGGAGAGCACCTCGGCCAGGTCGGGATCGTCGTCGACGACCAGGACGCGTACGGGGGTGCCGTCGGGGCGGGTGAGCGCGGGCAGGCCGGTGCCTCGGGAGCGGGGAGTGTTCATGTCGTCTTCCAGGATCACCCCTCGCCGGAGCCGGCAGCACCCCTCCCGCCTCTGAGTTTCCTCTGAGTGGGCCGCGTGCGCCGCTCTGCGTTTCCTGTGAATCCGCGACGAGAGCGCCCATTCAGAGGCTGCTCAGAAGTTGCCGAAGCACAGTTTCCTCCCGGACAGCCGGAAGGACGGACATATGACCACGGTGTACGAGCGGACAGCGGTCCCTCGCCCGTCACGCGGACGCGGACGACCGCGTCCCTCGCCCGTCGGACCCCTGCTGGCCCTGCTGTGGGCCGGGGCCGGCGCGGTCGTCGCCCTGTGGTGGTACGACACGCGGTCGGTGGTGGGCCTCGCCGGGTGGCTGACGGACGCCGGGCGGATCGCCGGGCTGCTGTGCGGCTACAGCTGCGCGGTGCTCGTGGCGCTGATGGCCCGGGTGCCCCTGCTGGAGCGGCGGATCGGCTCCGACCGGGTGGCCCGCTGGCACGCCATGGCCGGCCGGTACACGGTCAGCCTGCTGGTGGCGCATGTCACGCTGATCCTGTTCGGGTACGCCGCCCAGGACGGGGCGGGCATCGTGCACGAGACGCTCAGCGTGGTGTTCGACTACCCGGACATGCTCAAGGCCACGACCGGCACGCTCATCCTCTTCGCGGTCGGCATCACCTCGGCGCGCGCGGCCCGCCGCAGGATCAGCCACGAGTTCTGGTACTACCTGCACCTACTGACGTACGTGGCCGTGTTCCTCACCTTCTTCCACCAGCTCGCGCTGGGCTCGGACTTCGTCGGCAACTCCGCCGCCCAGGCCGCCTGGTACGTGCTCTACCTGGGCACGGCGGCGCTGGTGGTGTGGTTCCGGCTGCTCGCCCCGGTGCGGCTCAACCTGCGGCACAAGCTGCGCGTGGAGTCCGTGTACCGCGAGGCACCCGGGGTCTTCTCCGTCGTCGTACGCGGGGAGCGGCTGGACGAGCTCGGCGCCGAGGCCGGACAGTTCTTCCGCTGGCGGTTCCTCTCGGACGGGATGCGGTGGACCTCGACGCCGTACTCGCTGTCGGCGCCGCCGCGCCCCGACCGGATGCGGATCACCGTGAAGGCGCTCGGCGACCACAGTGCCGCCGTGGGGCTGCTGCGGCCCGGCACCCGGGTGTGGGCGGAGGGCCCCTACGGCGCGCTGACCGCCGAGCGGCACACCGGACGCAAGGCGCTGCTGATCGCCGGCGGCGTCGGCATCACACCGCTGCGCGCCCTGTTCGAGACGCTGCCCGGCGGGCCCGGCGACGTGACGCTGCTCTACCGGGCGAGCACGGCCGAGGACCTCGCGCTCGGCGCCGAGCTGGAGGCGATAGCGCAGTGGCGCGGGGCGCGCGTCCTGTACGCGGTCAACGGCGCCGACGGGACCCGTCCGCGGTTCACCGCCGATTCCCTGCGGGCCTGCGTGCCCGGTCTCGCCGGGCACGACGTCTATCTGTGCGGTCCGCCCGCCATGGCGCGGGACCTGTACGGGGCGCTGCGCGCGGCCGGGGTCCCCGACCGCCGTATCCACCACGAGTCGTTCGAGCTGTGAGGTCACCGTGCACGCCCTGAAGAAGCACCGTCCGCTGCGCCGGGTGACGCTGGCGGCGGCCACCACCGTCACCGGTTTCGTCCTGCTGCTGTCGCTCAAGCCGCACACGGCGCCGACCGTGGCGCAGGCGTCGTCGTCCGCCGGACAGTCCCAGTCGCCCTCCCGGTCACCGTCGTCGGGAAGTACCTCAGGAAGCTCCTCGGCAGGCTCGTCCGGGAGCACGAGGAGCACCGGCACCAAGACCGTCACCGGTGACACGATCCAGACCCGCTGGGGACCCGTCCAGGTGCGCGTCACGCTGAAGAACGGCAAGATCACCGATGTGACCGCGGTCTCCTATCCCTCGGACAACCCACGGGACCAGGAGATCAACAGTTACGCCCTTCCCCAGCTCAGGAGGGAGGCGCTGGCCGCGCAGAGCGCCCAGATCGACTCCGTCTCGGGGGCCACGTACACCAGCGACGGATACCAGCAGTCCCTCCAATCGGCACTGGACTCGGCAGGCCTCTGAACGCACGGCCGTCGAGCGCCGTATCTCTGGGCCAGGGGCCTCTCCCCAGCCCCGTCCCACGGACGACCACGGAGGAACCGTGTCCACGATCGCCGGTGGCCGCGCCGCGCGGCGCCAGACCTTGCGCCGTATTCGCCCACGACGCTCCCCCGCCGTCCCCCTGCTGCTCGCCGTCGGGGCGGGCGCGGCCGGGGTCATCTGGCTGTGGTGGAGCAACACCCCGTCCATCGCCGACGACAACAGCAAGATCCTCAACGCGGGCCGGATCACCGGACTGCTCGCGGGGTATCTGATGGCGCTGGTGGTCCTGCAGATGGCCCGGGTGCCCGCCCTGGAGCGCCGGGTGGGCTCGGACCGGGTGGCGCGTTGGCACGCCATGAGCGGCCGGTACACGATCTCCCTGGTGCTGGCGCACCTCGTGCTGATCATGTGGGGCTACGCGCTGCAGGCCGGCAAGAGCTTCGGCGACATCGTGCAGCAGACCATCGACTCGATCAACCAGCTGCCCGACATGGGCAAGGCGGCGATCGGCACCGGTCTGCTGTTCCTGATCGGCCTGCTCTCCATGGGCCCGGTGCGCCGCAGGATGGGCTACGACACCTGGTACCACATCCACCTGCTCACCTACGCCGCCGTCTTCCTGACGTTCTGGCACCAGCTGTCGACGGGCAACGAGTTCGCCGTCGAACCGACCGCCAAGACGGTCTGGTACGGGCTGTACGGGTCGGTGACGGCCCTGGTGATCTGGTACCGCATCCTCTCGCCGATCCGGCTGAACCTGAAGCACCGGATGCGGGTCGAGGCCGTGATCGAGGAGACCCCCGGGATCGTCTCGGTACTGATCAGCGGACGCAAGCTGCACCGCATGGGCGCCGAGGCCGGGCAGTTCTTCCGCTGGCGCTTCCTGGCGCCGGGCATGCGGCTCAGCTCGCACCCGTACTCGCTGTCGGCGGCGCCCCGCCCCAACATGCTGCGCATCACGGTGAAGGCGATCGGCGACCACAGCTCGGCGCTGCGCGACCTGCGGCCCGGCACCCGCGTCTGGGCCGAGGGCCCGTACGGGGCGCTCACGGCGGGCAAGCGCAGCCGCGGCAAGGTGCTGCTGGTGGCGGGCGGGGTCGGCATCACTCCGATGCGGGCGCTGTTCGAGACGCTGCCCGGCGCGGCGGGCGACCTGACGCTGCTCTACCGGGCCAACACCACCCAGGACCTGGCCCTGTGGGACGAGCTGGCGGCGATCGCCGAGGAGCGCGGGGCGCGGCTGATGTACGCGGTGAACAGCCCCGAGGGCGAGCGCCCGGACATCTCGGCGGAGACGCTGAGCCGCAAGCTGCCGGACATCGACCGCCACGACGTCTTCATGTGCGGGCCGCCCGGCTTCGCGCAGCAGGTCTACGAAGCACTGCGCGGCGCGGGGGTTCCCGCCCGCCGCATCCATCACGAGTCGTTCGAGATGTGAGCGACGGGAGTCAGGAGCGATGAAGAAGAGCCACCCCTTGCGGCGTGTCGTGCTGGCCGGCGCCGCCACCGTGTCCGGAATCGTCCTGCTGCTGTCGCTGAAGCCCGCCTCCGATCCGGCGTCCGCGTCGGCACAGGGTGCCGCGCCCCAGCAGTCGGTGGCGGGACAGGAGTCGCCCCAGGGCGGCAGCGCGCAGCAGTCGTCCACGGGGGCCAAGACGGTCACCGGCGACGTCGCGCAGACCCAGTACGGGCCCGTTCAGGTCCGTATCACCGTCAGCGGCGGAAAGATCACCAAGTCCGAGGTCGTCCAGATTCCCAGCGGCGGACGCAGCACCGAGGTCAGCAACGCCTCCGTGCCCAAGCTGAACCAGGAGGCCGTCGCCGCGGGCAGCGCGAACATCGACGCGGTGTCGGGTGCCAGCTACACGAGCGCCGGATACAAGAAGTCGCTGCAGTCGGCCCTCGACAAGGCCAAGGCGAGCGGCGGCGGTTCCGCGGGATCGACCGGGTCCGCGGGTGCGGGCTCCTCCGGTTCCGCCGGCTCCTCGTCCCAGGCGCCCGCCGCTCAGGCCAAGACGGTCACCGGAAGCGTCGCCCAGACCCAGTACGGGGCGGTCCAGGTCCGTATCACCGTCAGCGGCGGAAAGATCACCAAGTCCGAGGCCGTGCAGGCGCCCAAGGGCGGGCTGAGCGACCAGAAGACCGCGCTGGCCGTGCCCAAGCTCAACCAGGAGGCGGTCGCGGCCGGGAACGCGAACATCGACGCCGTCTCCGGTGCCACCTACACCAGCACCGGTTACAAGCAGTCCCTGCAGTCGGCCCTGGACAAGGCCGGTGGCTGACCCGGACCAGGAGCCGCCTGCCCTGCGGCACGCGGAAGAAGTCATGGGCACCGTCTTCTCCTTCGACGTGCGTGGCGGCGAACCCGAGGCCGTGCGGACCGCGTTGGAGGAGGCGGTCGCCCAACTCCACCGGGTGGACAAGGTGTTCAGCACCTATCGGGAGGACAGCCAGATCTCGCGCCTCGCGCGCGGTGAGCTGACGGTCGAGGAGTGCGATCCGGAGGTCGCCGAGGTGCTCGGCCTGTGTGCCGAGGCGGAGCGGGTCAGCGACGGCTGGTTCAGCTCGACGTACGAGGGCCGGCTCGACCCGACGGGGATCGTGAAGGGCTGGTCGACCGAGCGCGTGGCCCGTCACCTGGCGGCGGCCGGCGCGACCGGAGTCAGCGTGAACGGCGGCGGCGACGTCCAACTGCTCGGCGCGCCCGGCACGCACCGCCCGTGGCGGGTCGGCGTCTCGGACCCGCTGCGTCCCGGTTCGCTCGCGGCCGTGGTCTCCGCGGCCGGTGTCGACGAACTGTCGGTGGCCACCTCCGGCACCGCCGAGCGCGGCGCGCACATCGTCGACCCCCGCACCGGCCGCTCCGCGGTCACCGACCTGGTCGCCGTGACCGTGGTGGGCCCCCGCCTGACCTGGGTGGACGCCTGGGCGACAGCGGCCTTCGCGATGGGCTCCCGAGAGGGCCTGACCTGGCTGGAGTCCCTCCCCGACATCGAGGCCTTACTGATCACGGCGGGAGACGAGGTGCGGTGCACGGGGGGCCTGGCACAGCGCCTGGGGTGAGTGTCCGTCTTTAGGGGCGCGGGGAACTGCGCGACCAGCCACAACCGGGCCGCACCCAAAACTCAAACACACGGAAGTGGAGGCGCACCCCAACCCGGGGTGCGCCTCCACCGACGTACAGCTCAATGATTGTTCTGAGCCAACCGCAGCAAATGATCGGCCAGAGCCTGCCCACCCGTCGGGTCACGACTGATCAGCAGCAACGTGTCGTCACCCGCGATCGTCCCGAGAATGTCCTGCAGCTCGGCCTGGTCGATGGCGGAGGCGAGGAACTGCGCCGCCCCCGGCGGGGTACGGAGAACCACGAGGTTCGCGGACGCCTCCGCGGAGATCAGCAGCTCCGCCGAGAGCCGCCGCATCCGCTCCTCCTTCGCCGACTCCCCCAGCGGCGCGCGCGGGGTGCGGAAACCGCCCTCGCTCGGCACCGCGTAGATGAGGTCGCCGTCGTTGTTGCGGATCTTCACCGCGTTCAGCTCGTCCAGGTCCCGGGAGAGCGTCGCCTGCGTGACGCTCAGCCCGTCGTCGGCGAGGAGCTTCGCCAACTGGCTCTGGGATCGCACCGGTTGCCGGTTGAGGATGTCCACGATCCGGCGGTGGCGTGCGGTGCGGGTCTGCGGCACGGCAGGCCCGACGTGCTCGTGATCCTGCGCCTGGCTCATCGTCGTCGTCTCATTCTTTGGCTCGTCCGTCCCCGTTGGCTACAGCGTCGAGGACACCGGGAAGGGCCTGGAGGAACGCGTCCACCTCGTCGTCGCTCAGGTTCAGCGGGGGCATCAGCCGTACGACATCGGGGGCGGGCGCGTTGACCAGGAGACCGGCGTCCTGAGCCGCCTGCTGTACCTGGGGCGCGAGCGGCTCGGTGAGCACGATACCCAGGAGCAGGCCCGCACCCCGGACATGGTCGATCAACGGGTTGCCGAGTGACTCGATTCCGCCCCGCAGTTTCTCGCTCGCGGCCTTCACGTTCTCGAGGAGCCCCTCGGACGCGATCGTGTCGAGGACGGCGAGTGCGGCGGCGCAGACGACCGGATTGCCGCCGAAGGTCGAACCGTGGTGTCCGGGCTTCAGCAGCTCGGCGGCCCGGCCGAAGGCGACGGTCGCGCCGAGCGGCAGTCCGCCGCCGAGGCCCTTGGCGAGGGTGACGACGTCCGGCAGGACACCTTCGTGGTCCTGGTAGGCGAACCAGGGTCCGGTGCGGCCGATGCCGGTCTGCACCTCGTCGAGGACGAGGAGGCTGCCGGTGGCGGCGGTGATCGCGCGGGCGGCCTTGAGGTAGCCGGGCGGGGGGACGACCACGCCGTTCTCGCCCTGGATCGGCTCGATGATCACGAGGGCGGTGTCCTCGGTGACCGCCGCGGCCAGCGCCTGCGCGTCCCCGTAGGGCACATGCGTGACGTCACCGGGCAGCGGCAGGAACGGCTCCTGCTTGCCGGGCTGGCCGGTGAGCGCGAGGGCGCCCATGGTGCGGCCGTGGAAGCCGCCGTGGGTGGCCACCATGTGGCCCCGGCCGGTGAGCCGGCCGATCTTGAAGGCGCCCTCGTTGGCCTCGGCGCCCGAGTTGCAGAAGTAGACCCGGCCCTCGCGGCCGAAGAGCTGGAGCAGCCGTTCGGCGAGTGCGACGGGCGGCTCGGCGACGAAGAGGTTGGAGACATGGCCGAGGGAGCCGATCTGCCGACTCACGGCCTCGACGATCGCCGGGTGGGCGTGGCCGAGCGCGTTGACCGCGATACCGCCGACGAAGTCGAGGTACTCCTTGCCGTCGGCGTCCCACAGCCGGGTGCCCTCGCCGCGGACGAGCGGCAGCCGCGGGGTGCCGTAGTTGTCCATGAGCGCGCCCTGCCACCGCTGGGTGAGCTCCGCGTTGGTCCCGGTCATTCGGCGTCCCCCTGTTCATCGGGCCGTGCGTCCGGCACGACCATCGTGCCGATCCCCTCGTCGGTGAAGATCTCCAGCAGGATCGAGTGCTGGACCCGGCCGTCGATGACGCGGGCGGTGGTGACGCCGTTGCGCACGGCGTGCAGACAGCCCTCCATCTTCGGCACCATGCCGCTGGCCAGCTCCGGCAGCAGCTTCTCCAGTTCGGAGGCGGTCAGGCGGCTGATCACCTCGTCGCTGTCGGGCCAGTCCTCGTAGAGGCCCTCGACGTCCGTGAGGACCATGAGGGTTTCGGCGCCCAGTGCCGCAGCGAGAGCCGCAGCCGCCGTATCAGCATTGACGTTGTAGACATGTCCGTCGTCCTGGCTCCGGGCGATCGAGGAGACGACCGGGATCCGGCCGTCGGCGAGCAGTGCCTCGATCGCGCCCGTGTCGATCGCGGTGATCTCGCCCACCCGCCCGATGTCGACCAACTCCCCGTCGATCTCGGGCTGATGCTTGGTGGCGGTGATGGTGTGCGCGTCCTCGCCGGTCATGCCGACGGCGAGCGGTCCGTGCTGGTTGAGCAGTCCGACCAGCTCACGCTGCACCTGACCGGCCAGGACCATGCGTACGACGTCCATGGCGTCCTCGGTGGTGACGCGCAGGCCCGCCTTGAACTCGCTGACGATGCCATGCCGGTCGAGGGCGGCGCTGATCTGCGGGCCGCCGCCGTGCACGACGACGGGCTTGAGGCCGGCCTGCCGCAGAAACACCACGTCCTGGGCGAAGGCGGCCTTCAGCTCCTCGTTCACCATGGCGTTTCCGCCGAACTTGATGACGACCGTCTTGCCGTTGTGGCGGGTCAGCCACGGGAGTGCCTCGATGAGGATCCGGGCCTTGGGCAGTGCGGTGTGTTTCCGCGTCACATTGCTCATGAGGAGTAGGCGCTGTTCTCGTGGACGTAGTCCGCGGTGAGGTCGTTGGTCCAGATCGTGGCGGTCCGGGAGCCCGCGGCGAGGTCCGCGACGATGTGGACCTCGCGGTAGCGCATGTCGACGAGCTCGCGGTCCTCGCCGACGCCGCCGTTCTTGCAGACCCAGACGCCGTTGATGGCGACGTTGAGCTGGTCGGGCTCGAAGGCGGCGCCGGTCGTGCCGATCGCGGACAGTACGCGTCCCCAGTTGGGGTCCTCGCCGTGGATCGCGCACTTGAGGAGGTTGTTGCGGGCGATGGAGCGGCCCACCTCGACGGCGTCGTCCTCGCTCGCGGCGTTCACGACCTCGATCTTGATGTCCTTGCTGGCGCCCTCGGCGTCCCGGATGAGCTGCTGCCCGAGATCGTCGCAGACCGCGCGTACGGCCTCGGCGAACTCCGCGTACTGCGGCGTGATCCCGCTGGCGCCGGAGGCGAGCAACAGCACGGTGTCGTTGGTCGACATGCAGCCGTCGGAGTCGACGCGGTCGAAGGTGGTGCGGGTGGCGGCGCGCAGTGCCCTGTCGAGGGTCTCGGGGTCGAGGTCCGCGTCCGTCGTCAGCACGACGAGCATGGTGGCGAGGCCGGGGGCGAGCATGCCCGCGCCCTTGGCCATGCCGCCGACGGTCCAGCCGTCGCCCGTGTGCACCGAGGTCTTGTGCACGGTGTCGGTGGTCTTGATGGCGATGGCGGCCTTCTCGCCGCCGTGTGCGGAGAGCTGGGCGGCGGCCGACTCGACCCCGGGCAGCAGCTTGTCCATCGGCAGGAGTACGCCGATGAGCCCGGTCGACGCGACGGCGACCTCGCCGGCGTTGACGTCGAGGACCGCGGCGACCTTCTCGGCGGTCGCGTGTGTGTCCTGGAAGCCCTTGGGGCCCGTGCAGGCGTTGGCTCCGCCGGAGTTGAGGATCACGGCGGAGACCTGGCCGCCCTTGAGGACCTGCTCGGACCAGAGGACCGGCGCGGCCTTCACGCGGTTGGAGGTGAAGACGCCCGCGGCGGCGAGGCGGGGCCCGTTGTTGACCACGAGGGCCAGGTCGGGGTTGCCGTTCTCCTTGATGCCTGCTGCGATGCCGGAGGCGGTGAAGCCCTTGGCAGCGGTGACGCTCACGGTGCGACTCCGATCGTGGAAAGACCCGTTTCCTCGGGAAGCCCGAGGGCGATGTTCATGCTCTGCACGGCCCCGCCGGCCGTGCCCTTGGTCAGGTTGTCGATGGCGCTGATCGCGATGATGCGGTGCGTCGCTTCGTCGTACGCGACCTGGACCTGAACGGCGTTGGAACCGTAGACGGACGAGGTGGCGGGCCACTGCCCCTCGGGCAGCAGGTGGACGAAGGGTTCGTCGGCGAACGCCTTCTCGTACGCGGCGCGCAGGGAGTCGCCGGTGACCCCGTCACGCGCCTTCGCGCTGCACGTGGCGAGGATGCCCCGGGGCATCGGCGCGAGCGTGGGTGTGAAGGAGACGGTGACCGGCTCCCCCGCCGCCGCACCGAGGTTCTGGATCATCTCGGGGGTGTGCCGGTGGACGCCACCGACTCCGTACGGGGACATGGAGCCCATGACCTCGCTGCCGAGCAGGTGAGGCTTGGCCGCCTTGCCCGCGCCGGAGGTCCCGGACGCGGCGACGATCACGGCCTCGGGCTCGGCGAGTGCGGCCGCGTACGCCGGGAAGAGGGCGAGGGAGACGGCCGTCGGGTAGCAACCGGGCACCGCGATGCGCTTGGACCCCTCCAGCGCGGCGCGGGCGCCCGGCAGTTCGGGAAGGCCGTAGGGCCAGGTGCCGGCGTGCGCGGAGCCGTAGAACTTCTCCCAGTCCGCCGGGTCCTTGAGCCGGAAGTCGGCGCCCATGTCGACGACGAGGACGTCGGGGCCGAGCTGCTCGGCGACGGCGGCGGACTGCCCGTGGGGCAGCGCGAGGAAGACGACGTCGTGGCCGGCGAGGACGTCCGGGGTGGTCTCCTGGAGG
Organism: Streptomyces olivochromogenes; assembly: GCF_001514115.1. GTDB lineage: Bacteria > Actinomycetota > Actinomycetes > Streptomycetales > Streptomycetaceae > Streptomyces > Streptomyces olivochromogenes. The sequence goes on along the minus strand of NZ_KQ948453.1, from coordinate 354,738 downwards.
ACCCGGTCGGCGAGCGGCAGCAGGTGCGGCTGCAGTGCGCCGAGGCGCTGGCCCGCGTTGGAGTTGCCGGTCAGGGCGCCGATCTCGACCTCGGGGTGCGCCAGGAGCAGACGCAGGGCTTCGCCGCCCGCGTACCCACTCGCTCCCGCCACTGCTGCGCGTACCACCATGGAACCCTCCTCCTAGATGGCATGACTATACGTTTCGCTGCACGTTTATGCAATCCACCCGTGGTGATCCCAGGGCGGGCCCTGTGACCGAGGACTTTAGTTTGCGGACGAGATAGTTAACTTGCGGATCTTGGTCCCATAACGCTGCGTTGCGATCAGTTCCGAAGTATGACCCCGTAGCCGGGCGGCGGGTGCTGTGGTTGGTGAGTGGGCGAGGTAGCGAGGGCGAAGATCCCGTCGGATTCAAGTCACCTGGACCAGCTGATCGCGGAGTACAAGGGGGACGCCGGGCTGCGGGATCGGCTGCGGCTCGGGGACGGCTGGCCGCGTCGGTGGAGTTCGACGTGACGGGTGGGTGTTGGCGAGGTCTGCTGGCCGATCCGGGATATGGCTCACGTGCCGGTGCTGTCGTCCCGGCCGATGCGGGGGTTCACGTGGCGGGCAAAGCAGGGGCATCGCCCCGGGCTCGGGGGGATGGCTGAGATCGTGCTCCGCCGGGACGAGCCCGAGCAGCCGCCTGACGAGCCAGTGATCGCAGCCAACCCGCCGACCAGCAAAAAGAAGACCTCGCGGGTGAAACGGAGGTTGGGCACTTGATCAGGTTGCCTGGGAGAACATCATCAAGCAGTTGACGCCGGCCCCAGCTAGCTGGCATCCACCAGCGTTCGACGATCGCAAGCGGCAAGTAGCCTCCGTCTTCGTCTGGGTTCAAGTGACCCAAGGCGAACACGTCTTCGCCCCGAGGCCGATTGAGGCCGCTCAGACGCCGGACGTCCAGCGCAAGTGGGGGCTCACGCGCAACACGACGTGGTGCCATCTGACCCGCCCCGATGCCGCCCCTCACTACGCCGACCTGCGCAAGGTCCTCACCGAGTACGCATGCCAGCTGGCCCGGAGCATCGATGCCGGGGAGTCGCTCCCAAAACAGTGAAGCTAGCAGCCACGGAGCGTCACGGAGTCCACGTAGGTTTCCGAAGCTCGATCGCCGGTTACCGGAAAGTCATATTCGGCGCGGTACGGCTCCGTCCTGCCAGCGGTAGAGGTCGCGCAGCAGGGAAATCTCGGCGCCGTGATGGATCAGCTCCCTGTTGACGTGCAGGACCCTGTTCTCCATGGGAAACCGCTCGGGACCCACCGTGGGCGGATTCTCCAGGTCGGCGTCCGAGAGCTCGCGGACCCCCGCGTTCCATCTCCCGTACATCTCGTCGAGCTGTTTCAGCGCCTCGTCAGCGGTCCCCGCGTAGGCGAATGTCGCGGAGTCGACGTCCTGGCCGCCGAAGTGCCATCCGACCCGATAGCCCAGGCAGTCGACGATGATGTGCGCCAGCCGCCAGGCAATCGTGGTCACCGGCGCCGGCACCGGGCCAGGGGACGCGGAGTCCATCGTCCATTCCCCCGAACCTTCCGACATCGGTGCGGCCGACGTGCCACGTGGGCGGATGCTCCAGCAGCCACGCACCGGCTCCCAGAAGTACTCCTCATCGGTAAGACCGTCCAGCCGCGGCCGCAGGTTTTTGTGCCAGTACCAGTCCAACTGCTCCGCGAGCCGCTCGCTTCTTGTCATGTCCGCACGCTACATACAACGGAGACCCGCCCGAGATCAGCATGAGTATCCCTAGCGAGCGCCACGCCAGAATCCTCTCAAGATCCGCCAACAAAAATTCTCGGTCACAGGTGGCACCGTTCGCCAAGTACGGTGCGCAGTCCGCTCCTGCGCTGTCGACCGAGCCGTTTGCCAGGCGGGATCATCCGCCGAGCGTGGTTGGGCCGAGTCCGGACGGCAGTTGGCGCACTGCCACTGCCACGGCCTCCTGCGCTGTGGCGAATTGGCCAAGGTCCTGGCTGATGAGGCCCCTACCCACTCCGTACGTGCCGTCGCTGTTGGCGCTCAGGCACGGTCCGACGACGGTCAGGTCCGGGCGGGTGGTGGTCGAGAAGCGCAGTGCCCAGTGGCTCGTGAATGGGTAGAGAGCGCGCAGCGCCGGCTCGGCGTGCGCCGCCTCGATCAGGTTGTGGTACGTCTCCTGCCAGGCGTATTCCAGTTCGGCCGCCTCCCGGCGCTTGCCCTGCCATTCGGATTCCGTCAAGCGCGCGGGATCGTTGTCGGGCACCTCGAACCGGCCGGTCAGGTGCACGAAGGGTGCCGCCTGTCGGATGTCGTCCAGAGTCGCCCCGTCGTGCCAAGCTCGGGCGGCCCTGGCGACCTCCGCCAGGTCGCCCGTCCTGCCGTCGATGAGAGGCATGCTCTGGAACGGTTCCTCGCCGCGGATCGACCACCGCCGTTCGTGCGACCAGGCGCTGATCGCCAGCGGCTCGCGGTGCGGCAGGGTACTTGCGACAGCCGCGTGGCGCAGCGGAGCGAAGTCCGGGGACGTGACGGGGACGGCACCGAGGCAGCCGTCCGCCTCGACCCGGAGCGCTGCGGCGAGGCTGCCGCAGGCCGCAACGTCGGGGTACAGGACGGAGGGATCGGGAGGTGTAGTCACGGCTCCTGATTGTGCCCGAGTCGCCGATTCCCAGGGCAGGCGGATGGCGCGCCAGAGGCTTGGGCGGTTCCATCAAGGTGCTGATAGCGCCCGGTCAGGCCATGCAGGACGTCAGACCGCCTCACCAGACATTCACGCACAGTGAACGTCCACAATCATGATCCGCCAACTAACCCTTTCAAGATCCGCCAACAAGAATTCTCCAGGCGCTCCTGACCTGCTCAGTCAGCTCATGATCCGCCAACTAAAATTCTCGGTCACAGGCCCATTGTGACTGAGCACTTCATCCGGCGAGTGAGCAGTTCACCTGGCGGGGCTGGGCGCGCCAATAGCGGACGAATAAGATCATCGGCATGGCACTGCGACCTGTTCAGGTGAACATAAAAGCCCTTGATGACGCGGCGGTCGGCCGGTTCTGGGCGGAGGCGCTCGGCTGGGGCGTTTCCAGCGAGGGACCCGGCGTGACCAACGTCGAACCCGGCGGCGGCTTCGTCTGGCCGGACCCTGTCGCCGTCTGCATCGACGTCGTTACGGTCCCGGAACCCAAGACAACGACCAAGAACCGTGTGCACCTCGATCTCGCCACCACCTCTGCGGCCCATCAGGCGGAGTTGGTCGCGCGCCTGAAGGCTCTCGGTGCGACGCCCGTCGACGTGGGCCAGGGCGATGTGCCGTGGACGGTCCTCGCCGACCCGGAGGGCAACGAGTTCTGCGTGCTGGAGCCCCGGGAGATCTACCGGGACACCGGGCCGATCGCCGTGGTGGTGGTCGACTGTGTGGATCCGCAGGCCATGGCCCGGTTCTGGGGTGAGGCGACGGACTGGACCCTGCACGAGGTGACCGACGATCATGCGGTGTTGCGCTCCGCCAAGGGTGTCGGCCCGTATCTCGAGTTCCTCCGCACGCCCGGCGTGAAGACCGTGCCGGACCGCGTCCACATCGACCTGCTGCCATACCCCGGTGACGATCAGCAGGCGGAGGTGGCCCGGCTGCGGGCCCTCGGCGCCGCCGACCTCGACCTCGGCCAGGGCGACGTCTCGTGGACGTGCCTGATCGACCCGGAAGGCCACGAGTTCTGCGTCCTCGGCCGGTCCTGACGCGGAGCCCCGACGACTCGGCAGGATCGGGGACAGGGCCGCCGGCAGCGAGGCGGGGCAGTGAGAGTGGCGGGGCAGTGAGAGGTGGGCGTCGCCGGGCGGCGGACGCGGGTGGGGCCGGGTCAGGGGCGGGAGGTGCGGGGCTGGGCGGCGCGCTCCGTGTTCTGCTGGGCGTGCTCCTCCGCGCGCTTCTCCTTGATGCGGACCTCTTCCTTGCGGACCTCGGCCTGCGTGGCGCGCTCCCGGCGCAGCCATCCCGGGTCCTCCTGCTTCAGGGCGTCGATCTGCTCCGTGGTGAGGGCCTCGGTGACCCCGCCGCGGGCGAGCCCGGCGATGGAGATGCCAAGCCGCGCGGCGACCACGGGCCGGGGGTGCGGACCCGTGCGCCGCAGCTCCTGGAGCCACGCGGGCGGATCGGCCTGCAGGGCGTTCAGCTCGGCGCGCGAGACGACGCCCTCCTGGAACTCGGCGGGGGTGGCCTCGAGGTACACACCCAGCTTCTTCGCCGCGGTGGCGGGCTTCATGGTCTGGGTGGTCTGGTGCGACGTCATGCGTCAAGGGTATCGAGCGTGTGCGCGACCTCCGACCACGACCGATAGCCTGGCGAGGTGACAGGCTCGGAAGTACCCCCTTCGTTCCGGCTCGCCTATGTCCCGGGAGTGACGCCCACGAAGTGGGTGCGGATCTGGAACGAGCGGCTGCCCGACATCCCCCTCACGCTCGTCGCGGTCTCCACCGACGAGGCGTTCGACGTGCTGCGGGGCCGCGGCGCCGACGCCGGATTCGTCCGGCTGCCGGTCGACCAGGAGGACCTCAGCGCGATCCCGCTCTACACCGAGACGACGGTGGTCGTGGTCCCCAAGGACCACATCGTGGCGGCCGTCGAGGAGGTGACCTGCGAGGATCTCGCCGACGAGATCGTGCTGCACCCCCTCGACGACACGCTCGACTGGGAGCGTCCGCCGGGGCAGCCCGCGTTCGAACGCCCCGCCACCACCGAGGACGCCGTCGAACTCGTGGCGGCGGGCATCGGGCTCCTCGTCGTCCCTCAGTCCCTCGCCCGCCTGCACCACCGCAAGGACCTCACCTACCGGCCGGTCACGGACGCCCCGGAGTCACGCGTCGCGCTGTCCTGGCCGCAGGACGCGACCACCGACCTGGTCGAGGACTTCATCGGGATCGTCCGCGGCCGGACCGTCAACAGCTCACGGGGACGCGCCCAGGCCCCGGCGGCGCCCGAGGCCCCGACGAAGGCCAAGCGTCCCGAGACGGGTGGCGGCGCACGGCGCAAGCCCGCCGCGGGCAAGTCGTCCGGCAAGTCGACGACCGGCAGGAACCCCCGCGGCGGCGGTTCCGGAGGCGCCAAGGGCGGCGCCAAGCGGGGCAAGCCCCGCCGCCGTTCCTGACCCGGGCCCGGCCCGGGCCTGACCCGTTCCTGACCCGGGCCTGACCCGGGCCGAAACGCCGTCGGCCCCTCTCCAGGACGGCCCGGCGCACGAAGCCCAGGTCCGCCCGGCGGACGAAGCCCAGGTCCGCCCGCCGGATGAAGCCCGGGACCGCCCGGCAGACAGAGCCCAGGACTGTCCGGCAGATGAAGCCCAGGACCGTCCGACACATGAAGCTTGACCTGGAGCACACTCCAGGTTCTACGGTTTCTCCATGACCAGCGAACAGCCCCTCCCGCAGGAGCCGACGCTCACGATCGCCCAGGTCGTCGAGCGCACCGGACTCTCGCACGACACGCTGCGGTACTACGAGAAGGCCGGCCTGATCCAACGGGTCGGCCGGACCACCGGGAACCAGCGGCGCTACGAGGCGGCCGACCTGGCCTGGCTGGAGTTCCTCATCCGGCTGCGCGAGACGGGCATGTCGATCGCGGACATGCAGCGGTTCGCCGCGTTGCGGGCGCGCGGCGACGCCACGGTCCCCGACCGGCTCGCGATGCTCCGGGAGCACCGCGCCGACCTCGCGGACCGCATCCGGGCGCTGCGCCGCAACGCGGCCTCCCTCGACGACAAGATCGACCACTACGAACGGCTGCTCGACCAGCCGGGATCGGACGAACTCTCATGACGCTCACGAACACCGCCACCACGCGCGAGGAGCGCTTCGAGCACGGCCTGGAGGTCCTCAAGCGCGTCGACGGGGAGGCCGGACAGCGCGTCGTCGACGCGCTCGGCGACATCAATCCCGAACTCGGCCACCAGATCGTCTCCTGGGCCTTCGGCGACATCTACGACCGGCCCGGACTCGCCCCGCGCGACCGCCAGTTGGTGACGCTCGGCATGCTCACCGCACTCGGCGGCTGTGAGATCCAGTTGGAGGTGCACGTCAACGCGGCCCTGAACGTGGGTCTTTCTCCGGACGAGATCGTGGAGTCGCTGCTGCACTCGGCCGTCTACTGCGGCATACCGAAGGCGATGAACGCGAGCCTGGTCGCGAAGAAGGTCTTCGCCGAGCGTGGGCTGCTGCCCGCCGGACAGCAGCCCACGCCTCCGGCTACCGCTGCCTGATCCGCAGGAAGGTCACGGAGTTCGCCGGGAAGGTGTAGGTGAACTTGTCGGCGACGCCGTCGAAGGTGGACTTCACGGGGGCGACCGCGGTCACCGTCTCCGAGTTCACCGCCTCCGGCGCGGCCTGGAGGGTGGTGACGGCCGCCTTGCGGCCCGCCTTCGCCCCGCCCAGGTCGATCGCGGTACGGGCGTCCGCCGCCTGCGCGTTGACGACCTTGACGATCAGGTCGCCGGTCCTCGCGTCCCGCGTGACGACCTGACGGAACGGCTCCGCGGGCTTGTCGTCCTTGAAGCTCCCCCACTCCTGGCCGTCCAGGTAGAGGGTCACCTGACGGCCGCGGACCTTGATGTCGACGTCGTACGCCTTGCCCGTCTCGATCGTGCCGGGCTTGGAGATCAGGGTCGACTTGCCGCCGTCCACGGCCTGTTCGACGGCCGTGGTGGTGTTGTTCCAGCCGCCGAGGTTCCACCAGTAGTAGTTACCGGTGTCCTTGACGCCGAAGGCGACGAGGAAGCCCTCCTTGCCCGCCTTCTTGGTGGCCTTCACCCGCAGGTCGTAGTCGTGCCAGGCCGGGTCGCCCGCCGACACCATGGTGTTCTCGGCGCCCACGTCGGTCTGCACGTACTGCCCGTCCTGGAGGCTCCAGCTCCCGCCGCCCGTGTGGGTCCACCGGGAGGCGTCACCGCTGAAGTCGTCGCCGAGCAGCGTGGTGCCGTCGGCGCCGGTCACGGTCACGTCGTCGTACGCCGCCGTGGTCGCCCAGGTCGACAGGCCGACGGCGCCGGAGATGGGCGCGCTCAGCGAGGGCGTGGTGGTGGCCGTCGACGGCACCACCCGGTCGCCGACGTTGTTCATGAACAGCTTCTGCACCTCGTAGTCGGCCGAGCCCCACGAGGCGTGGTTGTTGAACCAGATCATGTCGGGCCGCCACTGCACGTAGTCCTCGTCTGCGAGCAGCGGGGCGTACGAGGCGAGCTTGACGACGCCCGCGTTGCGCTCAAGACCGGTCATGTAGGCGGCCTCGGCGAGGGCGTTCTTGAAGGTGTTGCCGCCCGAGGCGTACTCGCCGAGGAAGACCTTGGGGCCGTTCCTGTCGTAGGAGTCGTAGCGGTCGTTGTTCTGCAGGAACCACTGGGTGCTGTTGTAGTAGTGCTCGTCGACCATGTCGACGTCCGCTTCCTTGTTGAGCTTCCAGGCGGTGTCGAAGGTGGTGCCGGAGTCGTCGGGTCCGGCGTTCGAGATCACCTCGATGTTCGGGTACTTGGCCTGGACGGCGGCGCGGAACTGCTTGAAGCGGGCGAAGAACTCGTCGGGGAGGTTCTCCTCGTTGCCGACTTCGAGGTGGGTGAGGTGGAAGGGCTTCGGGTGGCCCATCGCCGCCCGCTTCCTGCCCCATTCGCTGGTCACCGGCCCGTTGGCGAACTCGATGAGATCGAGGGTGTCCTGGATGTGGCGCTTGAGGAGCGCGTCGTCGTCGGTGGCCTTGTTCTGGCCGCAGCCGGTGACGAGCGCGGGCACCACGGGCAGCGGCATCGCGCCGATGTCCTCGGCGAACTGGAAGTACTCGTAGTAGCCGAGCCCGTAACTCTGGTTGTAGCCCCAGAAGTTGGAGTTGGTGGCCCGCTGCTCGACCGGGCCGATGGTGTCCTTCCACTGGTACGAGCGCCGGCGCTGATAGCCCGAGGCCTCGTCGTAGCCCTGCATGCTGCCGGTGTTGACCAGGCAGCCGCCGGGGAAGCGCACGAAGCCGGGGTGCAGGGCGGCGATCTTCTCGGCGAGGTCCTTGCGCAGGCCGTCGCCCTTGTAGGTGTCCCGGGGGATCAGCGAGATCATGTCGAGCGCGACGGGAGCGTCGGTGGCGACGGTGAGGCGCCCGGTGGTGCTGTCGCGGGTGGCGGTGAACCTGGCGCGGTACTTGGCCCAGCCGCCGCGCGCGGTGACCTGCCGGGCCTCGGCGAGCGCGCCGTCGGCGTCGTGCAGGGTCACGGTGAGCGGCGTCCTCGCGTCCGCGCGGGCCCAGAGCGAGAAGTCGTACGTCCTGCCGCTCTCGACCCTGATCCCGGTGTTGTAGCCGGAATTGGTGACGGACGAGCCCGCGTCCAGGGCGAGGTAGGTGCGGTTGCGGGCGTTGAGGCGCCCGTCGTCGTCCACGGCCGTCGCGGTGCCCGTGGTGGCCCAGGAGGTGAGCGGCGTATATGACCTGTTGTCGGCGGTGCTGTACTCGAACGACCGGTTCTGTACGAGCTCCGCGTACAGTCCGCCGTCCGCGGCGCGGTTGATGTCCTCGAAGAAGACGCCGTACATGGTGTCGTCGATCTTCGCGCCCGAGCCTTTCGGGTCGACGGTGATCGCGTAGTCGGTGACGTCGGCGGCGGCGTGGACGGGCCCGGGAACGACGGCTGAGGCCACCAGGAGCGCGGTGGCCGTGAGTCCGAGTCTCCAACGGGTGCGGGTGCGGGTGCGTGGCATGGATACTCCGCGGCTCTGTGATGTTGAGTTGTTCCAGGTCTTGAGTTGTTCGAAATTTCGGACAATGATCAGCACTTCGAACGGCAAGATAGGGAGGGGGGCAGAGCGCGTCAATGGGTCGCGCGGCATCGCATGGGACGGAGAGCAGGACGGTATGGGCGAGTTCTGGCCAGTGACGGACGTGCTCGCCCACCTGGGCGGGAGCTGGCGGGTGGAGCGCTCGGTGCGGGATCTCGCGAGCGGTGCGGAGGGCCGGTTCACGGGGACGACGGTTTTCGGCCCACTGGAGGAGCCGGGAGCTCCGCACGGACTTCTGCACCAGGAATCCGGCACGTTCGTGTGGCAGGGCACGCCCCGGCCCGCCGAACGGACGCTGCGGTTCCTGCCGGGGCCGAGCCCGGCGAGGGCCCTCGTCCAGTTCTCCGACGGCCGCCCCTTCCACGACCTGGACCTGAGCACCGGCCGGTACGTCGCCGACCACCCGTGCGCGGCGGACCTCTACCGGGGCGAGTTCACGGTGCGGGACGAGAACCGCTGGCGCACGGTGTGGCGGGTGGGCGGCCCCGCCAAGGACCTGGTCCTCACGACCGACTACACACGGCTGCCCTAGGCGTACTGCGGCACGCCTTCCAGGCGCAGGTTCCAGCGGCCGTTGATGCCTGTGAGGGTGATGGTCGACAAGGGGCGGACGTCGATGTTCCAGTACGTCGACGGCTGGGCCTTCAGCGCATAGACGAGCGCGGCCCGCACCACCGAGGGTTCGGCCACCGCGACGATCCGGCTGCCGTCGTCCGCCGGGCGGGTGTCGAGCCAGCCGCCGACGCGGGAGATGAAGGAGGTCAGCGACTCGCCGCCGTGCGGGGCGGAGCGCGGATCGGCGAGCCACGCGTCGACCGCCGACGGCTCGCGGGCCATCGCCTCACCCAGCGTGAAGCCGCGCCAGCGGCCCATGTCGCAGTCGCGCAGTGCGGGTTGCGCCAGCGGCGCGTACCCGAGGGCGTCGCCGGTGGCGCGGCTGCGCGGGGTCGGCGAGCAGTAGCGCAGCTCGGCCGCCGCCAGTGACACCAGTTCCGGGGCGGCGCGCTGTACTTCGTCCCAGCCGGCCTGGTCCAGCGGCCGGTCGTCCTCGAAGCGTTCGGCCAGCAGCGAGGAGCTGCGAGCGGCGGCGACGAAAGTGACCCGAAGATGCATGCGGCGATCGTGGAGTGCGGGACTCCGCAGGTCAAGAGGCGTTACGCAAGGTATACGCAGGCTTGGCGGAGTGTTCTTGCCGAAGCGGACCCGGCGGAGGGGCGGGGCCGGGCTCCCGGGGAGGTATCCCCCGGGAGCCACGGAGTCTCAGCTGTCGGAGGTGTCGAGGCCGGTGTCGGGGATCCAGGAGCCGTGGATGCCGCCGGTGACCCGGCGTGGAAGGTGCACGGTCGCGATCCGGTCGAGTCCTGAGGCGTCCAGGACCAGGAGCTGGGAGGCGTCCTGCTTGAGGTCGGAGACGACGGTGAGCAGGTAGCCGTCGTCCTCGCGGGTGGCGCCCGCGGCGGGGACGAACACCGCCTCGCTGGGCAGGCGGGCGTCGCCGGCCCGGTGGACGCGGCGGGCGCCGGTGGTGCGGTCGTACTTGACGATGCCGTAGCCGCCGTAGCCGTGCTGGTCGGGGAAGGAGACCGCGTACTGGTAGCGGTGCTCGGCGCCGAGGAAGTCCTCGTTGAGGGTGGGGAATTCGACGGCGAGATCGTCGATGATCTGCTCCTCGACACTGCCGGCGGCCAGGTCGATGACCCATCGACGGTTGTAGGAGCGGGTGTTGGGCTCGGTGCCGCGGCCGGGAGCGCCCACCCACCAGTTCCAGGAGAGCTGGAAGCCCTCACGGTCCACGGTCGGGCCCTCCAGGACGATGCGGCCCTCGGCGTCCTCGTAGGCGTTGGCGGCGTGCAGCATGTTGCCCGGCTCGACGGAGAACCAGCGGATCTTCGCCGCGCCCTGCGGGCCGCGGGGCATGACGCCGATCCGCGCCGGCTGCGCGTCGTTCCAGCCGTAGGGGATGCCGGAGTGCTCGCCCGGGTCGAAGGTGACGGTGCCCTCGACGAAGACCACGTGGTGGCGGGTGACGGCGAAGTCGTGCTTGAGGGAGGCGGTCGCCCCCGGCACCTCGGCGCTGTGGGTGAGGTGTCCCTCGGCGTCGGCGACGTAGTACATCAGGTACGGCGGGAACGGCGAGGAGCCGAAGAAGTGCAGCTCGCCGGTGACCGGGTCGGTCTTGGGGTGCGCGGTCATCGCGCCGCGCAGCTTGCCGTCGAAGTCGTGGGCGCCGACCGTGTCGAGGTCCCGGGTGAGTTCGAAGGGGAGGTTCGCCTCGCACAGCGCCAGCAGGCGTCCGGCGTGCTCGATGACGTGGGTGCCTGCGGGGCTGGCCGTCAGGTCCGGGCCCTGCTCGGTCATGTAGGGGGCGCCGTCCAGGGCGGGGGTGCGCACCCAGCGGTTGCGGTACCACTCGGCGCGGCCCTCGCGCAGCCGGATGCCGTGGACCATGCCGCTGCCCTTGAACCAGTGGGTGGGGGTGACGCCGGGCTTGGGGTTGTGGCTGTTACGGATCAGCCGGCCGGTCAGCTCCGGCGGCAGGGAGCCCTCGACGGTCAGCTCGGTGGCGGTGATCTCGTCGACGGCCGGGGTGTAGTGGCCGATCAGGTAGGGCTTGTCGGTGCTGGTCATGGCAGGAACCTCGCTTCTCGGATCGGTGGTGATGGCTGGGCGGGGACGAGGTGGTGTCAGCCGGTCCGCTCGGCGCGGGCCTTGAGGGCGGCGAGCCAGGCGGTCAGGGACTGGTGCAGGGCCTGGCCGAGTTCCGTGACCGCGGCGTCGACGGGGGCGCCGCTCCAGGACTCCTCGGTGTGGACGGTGACTTGGCCGTCGGACTGCTCGAAGGTCCAGACATGGATGCCGTCGATGCCGTTCGCGGGGCCGCCCCACACGATCCGCTCGCCGGGTATCAGTTCGCGGACGGTGGAGGTGATGTCCAGGCCGTGGGTCTTCCAGGTGAAGGAAGTGCCGGGCAGCAGAGGGCCGTTGAGAGTGGCCTGGTCGACGTCCGCGTTCCAGCTCGGCCAGGCGTCGATGTCGGTGTGCAGGGCCCAGACACGCTCCAGCGGGGCAACGATCGTGGTGGACAGACGGACGACGACGGGGGCGGTCTCGTCGATGGTGAACATTGGCGTTTGTTCCTCTCGGTCGATCTTCGGTCGATCTTCGGTGGATCTTCGGTGGATCTGACGATGGGTCAGCGGGTACGGATGGCGGACGGGTCGGGGTCGGCGGTGGCCCGGGTTTCCCCGTCCGGGGTGCGGCCTCGCCGGGTCAGGAGGGCGGCGAGGACGGCGGTCGCGGCCAGGACGGCGGCGGAGATGCCGAAGGCGCCGCGGTAGCCGGCCGTGAGCGCTTCCAGGTGCGGCTGATGGGCGGCCGCGTGGGCGGTGGTGGTGCCGGCGAGGGTGGCCAGGACGGCGAGGCCGATCGCGCCGCCCACCTGCCGGGTGGTGTTCACCAGGCCGCCGGCCAGCCCGGCGTCCTGCCGGGCGACGCCCTCCACGGACAGGGCGGTGAGCTGGACGAAGGCGATGCTCAGGCCCAGTCCGATGAGGATGCTGGGGCCCAGGACGTCGGCGAGGTAACTGCCGTGGGCGCTGATCCGGGACAGCCACAGCAGTCCGGCGGCCTCGGTCAGCAGTGCGCCGGTCACCGTCGCGGTGGCGCCGATCCGGCGGGAGATCCGCGGGGCGAGGGTGGAGCCGAGCATGTTGGCCGCGGCGAGCGGGAGTTGACCCAGGCCGGTGACCAGGGGGCTGGAGCCGAGGACCTGCTGCTGGTAGAGCGGAAGGAAGAAGAACAGGGCGATCCACACCGAACCCAGCAGCGCCATCAGCCCGTTGCCGACGGTGACGCGACCGGCGCGGAACAGGCGCGGCGGCAACAGCGGATTCGGGTGGCGGCGCTCGACCAGGACGAACACGGCCGCCAGTACGGCGGTGACGGCGAAGGCCCCGAGGACGGCGGTGTCCGTCCAGCCCGAGCCGCGGGCGGTGGTCAGGCCCCACACCAGGGCGGTCAGCGCGAGGGTGACGGTGGCGGTGCCGGGCAGGTCGAACCGGCCGTTGCCGGTGACCGGGGCCCGCGGCACGCTGACGGCGGCGCCGACCAGCACCAGGAACGCGCCGATGGCGACGGCGAAGAAGATCCACTGCCAGCCCCACGCCTGGGTGAGGACCCCGCCGAGCAGGACTCCGGCCGCGCCGCCCGCCCCGGACACGGCACCCCACACGCCAAGTGCCCTCCCCCGCCCGGGCCCTGGCGGGAACAGGTCCATCACCAGGGCCAGGGCCGCCGGGGCCGTCGCCGCCGCGCCCAGGCCCTGCACCGCACGGGCCGCGATCAGGACCGGGGACGAGGCGGCCAGCCCGGCCGCCAGAGAGGCGGCGCCGAACACCGCGAGCCCGGCGAGCAGCACCCGGCGCCGGCCGATCAGGTCGGCCGCCCTTCCGCCGGCCAGCAGGAGCGCGCCGAAGGCCAGGCCGTAGGCGTTGACCACCCAGGTGGTGCCGCTGTCCGACAGCCCGACGCCGGCGCGGATCTGCGGCAGGGCCACGTTCACGATCGAGGTGGCGAGCATGACGGTGAACTGCGCCGCCGCCAGAGCCGCGAGCGCCGCTCCGGGGCCTCGGGTGGTGTGCGTGATCCTCATGACATCCTCCTTGTGTGGTCAACCACTCACACTTGACGCCCAAAAAATGGCGAGGCTGCGTGCCCCGCCGACAGGCCCGGCAGCGCGACCGCGCCGGGCGTCGGTAGGCGCGCCGGGCGTCAGTAGTGCGTGATGCCCGCGGACAGCGTCCGGATCCAGGGGGCATCCACCTCGTCGGCCGCCATGGAGACGATGAGGTGGCAGAGCATGCCGCGGGCGAAGAACTCCTGGACCTCCCCCTCGGTGCCGCCGGAGGCACCCCGCACGTACTCCACCAGCCGGGCGTAGCCATGCCGGACCGCCTCACGTACGGCCGGCTCGGAAACGGCCGCGGCCTGGGCGTGCAGCTGAATCAGCATCAGGTCGTTATTGCTGATCAGCCGCGCGTAGGCATCTCCCATGGCCTCCAGCACCACCTCGGCGGAGCTGCCCTTCGCCTCAGCCGCCGCCCGCTCCAGACTGGCTCGGACCAGCACGAAGCAGTGCTCGACCACCGCCGTGAACAGCAGCTCCTTGTTCGGGAACAACCGGTAGACGTACGCCTGCGAGATGCCGGCCGCCTTCGCCACCTCGGTCGTGGTGGTGCCCCAGTAGCCACGCGCCGCGAAGGCGCCGATGGCGGTGCGCAGCACCGTCTCCCGGCGTTCCTCGGCGGTGGACAGCTGGCGGGGTCGTTCGTTCTTCATGTGAGTACTCAACCACTCACACTCTCGGGTGTCAACGCGTCCGCGTCGGCGCCAGTCACCGCAGCACCCCGTCGCACGCCGCCCTCAGCCGTCGTACCCCCTCCGCGATCTCCCCCGTCCCTCCGACCGCCGCGAAACTCAACCGGAGGTGCCCCGCAGGGGGCTCCGCGCTGAAGTAGGGGCGGCCCGGTGTGACGGCCACGCCCTCCCTGAGGGCCGCTGAGACCAGGGCGGACTCGTCGGTGCCGTCGGGCAGGCGGAGCCACAGGTGGTAGCCGCCGGAGGGGATGTGGGGCAGGGCGAGTTCGGGGAGCGTCAGCCCGAGCGCGGTCGTCATCGTGTCGCGGCGGTTCCTCAACTCGGCGGACACGGCCCGAAGATGACGGGGCCAGGCGGGCGAGCCGACCAGTTCGAGCGCGGCCTCCTGAAGGGGACGCGGCACGAAGAAGGTGTCCACGACCTGGATGGCACGCAGTCGTTCGAGGACCGGACCGCGCGCGGCCAGCGCGCTGACCCGGAAACTCGGCGAGGTCGCCTTGGTCAGGGAGGAGACGTGCACGACGACCCCGTCGGGATCCTCCGCGGCCAGCGGACGCGGCAGTGGCCCCGCGTCCTCGTGCACCAGACGTCGTACGAAGTCGTCCTCGATGACGAACGCGCCCGCCTCGCGCGCGATCCGCACCACCTCGGCGCGCCGCTCGGGGGCGAGCACGGCGCCGGTCGGGTTCTGGAACAGCGGCTGGCAGACGAACACCCGGGCGCCGGTCGCCCTGAAGGCGTCGGCGAGCAGGTCCGGTTTCACCCCGTCCGCGTCGACCGGTACGGGTACTGGCCGCAGGCCCGCCGCGCGGGCGATCGCCAGCATGCCCGGGTACGTGGGCGACTCGACCAGGACCGGGGCCCCCGGCGGGGCGAGTGCCCTGAGCGCGGTGGTCAGCGCGGACTGGCCGCCGGCCGTGACGAGCACTTCCGCGGCGGTGATCGCACCGCCGATCCCCCGCGCGAACCACTCGCGCAGCTCCGTCAGCCCCTCCATCGGCGGCCGCGACCAGGCGCCGGGACGCCGGCCCGCCCGCGACAGGGCCGCCCCCATGGCCCGCTCGGGCTGGAGCGAGGGGTGCAGATAGCCGCCGTTGAACTCGATGACGCCGGGCGGCGGGGCGGCGAGCGAGGCGAGGACCCCGGAGGCGTCCACCGTGCGCGGGACGAGTTCCGTCGCGGCGTCCGCGCTCAGCGTGACCTCCTGCCAGGAGGTGTCCCCGGCGGGCGCGGCGGACGTACGCGGGTGCGCGCGGAACGCGCCGGCGCCCGGCCGGGTCACCACCAGCCCCTCGGCGGCGAGCTGAGCCAGTGCCCGCGACACCGTCACCGGGCTCACCCGGAACCGCTCGACGAGTGCCCGGCTCGATGGCAGCTTTCCACCGGGCGAGTAGCGGTTCAGCTCCTGTCGCAGCTGATTCGCCAGATCTCCGACACTGCTACGCTCTTGCATGAGAACACAGAGTAGCGCTATTGATGAGATCGGGATAGCGGTCAGCACGCCCAGGACGCCCGCGCAGGGGCTCCCGGCGGACCGCCGTTCCGGCACCCTCCAGGCCGCGCTCGGCGTCACCGCCTTCTCCCTCACCTTCCCCGCCACCGCCTGGGGGCTTGAGGGCTTCGGCCCCTGGTCGCTGGTGGCCGTGCGCAGCGTCCTCGCCGCCCTCATCGCGGGGAGCTGCCTGCTGGCGCTGCGCGTGCCCGTACCGGCCCGTCGGCACTGGGCGGGGCTCGCCGTGGTGGCCGCCGGTGTCGTGCTCGGCTTCCCCCTGCTGACGACGCTCGCGCTGCAGACGTCCACCACCGCCCACGCGGCCGTGGTCGTCGGGCTGCTGCCGCTGACGACCGCGCTGCTGTCGGCACTGCGGACCGGCGCGCGGCCCTCGCGGACATTCTGGGGAGCGGCCCTCGCGGGCGCGGCCGCGGTGATCGCGTTCACCGTGCAGCAGAGCGGTGGGGCGCTGAGCAGCGCGGACGCCTATCTCTTCGGAGCGCTGCTGATCTGCGCCGCCGGCTACACCGAGGGCGGCCGGCTCGCCCGGACCATGCCGGGGTGGCAGGTCATCGGCTGGGCGCTGGTCCTGTGTCTGCCGCTGTCGGTGCCGGGCGCGCTGGTGGCGCTGTCGTACGAGCCGGTCCACCTGTCGGCGCACAGCGTGGCGGGACTGCTGTGGGTGGCCGCCGGATCGCAGTTCCTGGGCCTGGTCGTCTGGTACCGCGGAATGGCTGCGATCGGAATTCCCAAGGCCAGCCAGTTGCAGCTCGCGCAGCCGCTGCTCACACTGGTGTGGTCGGTACTGCTCCTCGGCGAGCAGCTCACACCGGCCGCGCCGCTCACGGCCGCGGCCGTGCTGATCTGCATCGCGCTCACCCAGCGAGCGCGGGGCTGAGCCCCAGGACCGTTACTCCCGCAGATGACGAGGAGACCCTTCAGATGCATGCAGACGTGGGCGACAAGCTCGTGCAGCACGGCAGGGTTGTCGGACAGCACGACAAGGTCGCGGAGATCACCGAAGTAATAGGAACGGAGGGCACGCCCCCGTACCGCGTGCGCTTCACGGACGGGCACGAGGCGGTCTGCTCACCGGGCCCCGACTCGGAAATCCGTCACAAGGACCCGCTGTAGACATTCGGGCACAAGAACCCGCTGTAGACATTCGGCAGTTTCAGCGCGCGGGTCGCGCCGGCCGCTGGTAGTGGTCGGCAACGACCCGCGCCATCGCTCCGGCACGGTCGCCGTCGACCTCCTTGGCGGAGAAGAAGACGTGCCCGCGCACTTGAGTGTGTTCGCGCGCGAAGGTGAGGTGCCGGGAGAGTTCGGCCGGGTCCTGCCAGGCCGCGGGCTGCGCGGGGTCACCGGCCTTGTAGAGCGCTTCTCCGATGTACAGCCGCACTCCCGTGCCCTGTGTGACCGCCGCCCACCAGGGCACGAGCCGCGCGTAGTCGGCGGCGGCGAAACCGAGGTTCCAGTAGACCTGCGGGACGATGTAGTCGATCCACCGCTCGCGGACCCACTTCCTGGTGTCGGCGTACAGATCGTCGTACGTCTGCACGGCGGCCTTGGTGTCCGAGCCCCGCGGGTCGGTGGCGCCGTTGCGCCACACCCCGAACGGGCTGATCCCGAAGCGGGTGCCGGGCCGGATCAGCGGGATGCGGGCGGCCGTCTCCCGCACCAGTCTGTCGATGTTGTCGCGCCGCCAGGCCGCCCGGTCCGCGAAGCCCGCGCCGTGCGTCCGGTACGCGGCGTCGTCGTCGAAGACCTGCCCCTGGGCCGGGTACGGGTAGAAGTAGTCGTCCCAGTGCACGGCGTCGATCGCGTACGACCGCACCGCGTCGAGCATCGCGTCCTGGACGAAGGCGCGGACCTCGGGCAGCCCGGGGTTGTAGTAGAGCCTGCCGCCATGGGGGACGACCCAGTCGGGGTGCTTGCGGGCCGGGTGGGTCGCCACGAGCCTGCCGGGGTCGGAGTGGTTCGCGACGCGGTACGGGTTGAACCAGGCGTGCAGTTCGAGGCCGCGCGCGTGGGCCTCCCGCACCGCCGTGCCGAGCGGATCCCAGCCGGGGTCCCTGCCCTGGACGCCGGTGAGGTACTGCGACCACGGCTCGTACGACGACGGCCAGAACGCGTCGGCCGTGGGCCGGACCTGGAAGAACACGGCGTTCAGGCGGCGGTCCACCGCCCTGTCGAGGTGGGCGAGGAGCTCGGCGCGCTGCCGGGCGACGGACAGGCCGGCCCGCGAGGGCCAGTCACGGTTGACGACGGTCGACAGCCACATGCCCCGCAGCTCGGAGTCCGTCCGTGGCCGACCGGGCCCTCGGATTGCCCCGGAACGGGGTACGGCAGCCGGGTCCCCCGCCGAACCGAGACCCGATTCCCCCGTCGCGACGAGACCCGGCTCCCCCGTCGTGACGAGACCCGTCAGCGTCGCCATCGCCGCCACGGTGAACGCCCGCCGTGACCCCCGCCCCGTCCCTGCCGTCCCCGCCGTCAGCCGCCCCACTGCGCCCCGCTCCTCCACGCTCCGGATCCGTCCGGTCACGGATCGTCTCCTCGGCCAGCATGCCCCACCCGGGCGATCGATCATCGATACTTCGGAGTAACGTGCACGGGACGTGCACGATCGGAGCAGGCACCGAACAACGGGGGCCCTGCGACAGCCGTAGATCAGCGAAGGGGACGATGTGACCGACATCGAACGCGTCGGAGTGGTGGGCTGCGGCCAGATGGGAGCGGGCATCGCCGAGGTCTGCGCCCGCGCCGGTCTCGACGTCAAGGTCGCCGAGACCACCGGTGAGGCCCTGGAGATCGGCCGTACCCGGCTGTTCAACTCCCTCACCAAGGCCGCCGAGCGCGGAAAGATCTCCGCGGACGAGCTCACCGCCACCCAGGAGCGGCTCAGCTTCACCACCGACCTCGGCGAGTTCGCCGACCGCGATCTGGTGATCGAGGCGGTCGTCGAGAACGAGCAGGTGAAGACCGAGATCTTCCAGGTGCTCGACCAGGTGGTGACCCGGCAGGACGCGATCCTCGCCTCCAACACCTCCTCCATCCCGCTGGTGCGCCTCGCGGTCGCCACCTCGCGCCCCGACCAGGTCGTCGGCATCCACTTCTTCAACCCGGCTCCGGTGCAGCAGCTCGTCGAGCTGATCCCGGCGCTGACCACCTCCGAGGGCACCCTCGGCCGGGCTCAGCTGTTCGCCGAGAAGGCCCTCGGAAAGCACGCGATCCGCGCCCAGGACCGCTCCGGGTTCGTCGTCAACGCGCTGCTGATCCCGTATCTGCTCTCCGCGATCCGGATGTTCGAGTCGGGCATCGCCAGCCGCGAGGACATCGACAACGGCATGGAGATGGGCTGCGCCCACCCGATGGGCCCGCTCAAGCTCTCCGACCTGATCGGCCTGGACACGGTGGCCTCGGTCGCCTACTCGATGTACGAGGAGTACAAGGAGCCGCTGTACGCCGCTCCCCCGCTGCTCCAGCGCATGGTGGACGCGGGCCGGCTCGGCCGGAAGTCCGGCTCGGGCTTCTACACCTACGCCTGATTGCGTACGGTCGCCCCCTTTCGTACCGTCGCCTGATTACGTACGGTGAAACTCAGGCACACGCGGGCCCGGCACCCCTTTCGGTGTCGGGCCCGCGCCATTCACACGCCGTGTGCGCGCCGGGCTCGCATATGCCCCTCGCACACGCTCCCCACGTGTCCACCAGGCGAGTTGACTTTCCGTGCGCATCCAAGGGATGTGACGACTACGGAAAGGAGCGGACCCGTGACCGCCGACCCGGAGCATCCCGTGGTCCATGGAGAACTCGCAGAGTTACGCCGTCGCCTCGACGTGGCATACGCACGCGTCGAGGGAGGGCATGCCCTGCTCAGTCACCGCGCCGAACAGACCGCCAAGGAGCTCGACGACCTGAGCGCACGGGTCGTCGCCCTGGAACACACCCGCTGGCCATTGCCCGCGATCGCGGCCCTCACGGCCGTGGGCGCACTCGCCGTGGCGGTCTGGCAGGCTCTCGGGCACTAACGCTCAGGACGCCGTGGGGGGATGGACCGGGGCAACGCGTCCTGCCCGAGCCTGAGGTGATGCAGGAGGAGTAGCGCGGCAGCCATATTGGCGGCCGGGACCTCGCCGCGGGCGACCATGTCGGGGACGAGCTTGAGGGGAACCCATTCCCGACGGTCGGACTCGAAGTCGTCCACGGGGTGTCCGATGTACGCGCCTTCGTCGGCCCAGAAGATGTGGTGCCGGGCGTCGGTGAGCCCGTTGGAGGGCTCGACGCTCATCAGATGGCGCAGGGGTCCCGGTCGCCAGCCGGTCTCCTCCTCGAGTTCGCGGGCCGCCGCGACGGCGATGTCCTCGCCGTCCTCGACGACGCCCGCCGCGAGTTCCCAGCCCCAGCTGTCGGTGATGAAGCGGTGCCGCCACAGGAGCAGCACCTCATTGGCCTCGTTCACCACCGTGGCCACGGCCACGGGACGCAGCCGTATCAAGAAGTGATCGAGGTGCCGACCGTCCGGCAGCTCGACATCTGCGAGATTGACGCTGAACCAGCGGTTTGCGTACACAGTTTGTTCGTTCTGTTTCGTCCACTGCACGGTTCTGCCACCTTCCGCCGAGTAGATGGCAATATCGCAGCAGGAGCGTCCTGACAGCAGGCGCACAGCAGCGCACAGTGCACGGTGCGGCGGCGGGACTTGGTGGTCTACAGCGGTACGCGCAGTGCTCCGTCGATGAGTTCGGCGGCCTCGGCCGTACCCGCACAGCCGCTGCGCACCAGGTGTTCGCGTACCGCGCGCAGTCTGTCGCGCAGCCGCTGGGACTCCATTCCCCGGGCCTGCTCGGCCATTTGGACGGCGGTGGCCACCGCCTTGTCGGCATTCCCCTGCCGCAGCTCGATCTGACTGAGCATCGCGAGACGGTGCACGCGCCCCCGGTCGTGCGCCGGAGTGTCCACGGCCGCCTCGGCGTGCGCCGCGGCGGCCACCAGGTCACCGAGGCTCAGCAGTGCCTCCGCCACCTGTACGTTGACCAGACCGGGCTGGACATAGCCGGTCTCGTCCGGTTCATAACCGCGCCGGATGCGCTCGGCGGCCTGTTCGGCACGCCGGATGCAGGACAGCGCACTGCTGCCGTCGCCGAGGTGTGCGTACGCCTTCGCCTGCATGGCGTAGAGGTCCGAGGCGAGCGCCGGGGTGATGTGCCGCCCGGCGGCGCGCAGCGCGGCCTCCGCGAAGGCGACGGCCTGCCGGTGCTCGCGCATGAACAGTGCCTGGTTGACCAGCAGGGCTATGACGTACGCCCCAAGACCCCGGTCCCCGCTGGCCTTCGCCAGCCTCAGCGCCTGGTGGAAGTAGCGCTGGGCGAGCCCGTGCGCGTCGGAGTCGTAGGCGCAGATCCCCGCGATGGCGACGAGGCCGCCCGTCGCACGGTGGAGTTGGCGGCCGGTGGCGTCGGGGTAGCTGCCGCGCAGCAGGGGCGCGGTCTCCGCGTTGAGGAAACCCACGATCCGGCTGCGGGTCGCCACCCCGCCGGCCTTGCGGTACATCTGCTCGTAGTGGGCGCGGGCCGCGCGCAGCATCTCGATGTCGGCCATGCTCACGTGGTGGCGGCCGCCGCGTGAGACGTCCACGTCCTCGGGCGGGTTCTCCCACTCCCACACGGGCATCACGGCGGGCGTTCCGGTGACGGCCGGGGCCCCGAGGAGATGCGGGCGCTGCTGTTCGTCGGAGCGCCACAGGGCGGTGGCGCGCTCCACGAAACCGGAGAGCGAGGTGCCGTGCGGGGCCGACGACTCGCCGGGCACGCCGAGGCCGATGTCGTCCAGGGTGACGGGCCGGTGCAGGCGCCCCGCGAGCACTTCGCAGATCAGGTCGGGCACCTGGCCGCGCGGGCGTTGGCCCTTCAACCACCGTGCCACCGCCGTGTGTTCGTATCTCAGCGCGAGGCCGCGTGCCCTCCCCGCCTGGTTGACATGCGCGGCGAGTCCGGCGTGCGAGACGCCGGCCTCGTCGAGTATCGCGTCGAGCAGAGTGTTGGGCTGCATTCGGGCCCCCGGATGGCTCGGTGGCGACAGTGCGGTCAGAGTAATCCGTCCCCTGTACTTGTGGGTCCCCCTTCACACGGGGTGTGAACCGAATGCCCGTATCCGTACCGTGTGCACACTGTCGCGCAGAGTTCCTTACCGGTTGACTGAAATGCCTCGCAAGAGGCCGGCCGGGCCGCCGGCTCCCCCTCGTACAGTGCGGCGGCTCGGCCCCGCCGGTTGAGCGGGGTCACTGCGGGTTGTGTGTCCCCGCGCCCCTAAGAACCTTGCGCTCGCGTGACGTGCTGCGCCACGGAGTGGCCCTGCTGCGTCGGAGCGACCCGGCTGCGGTCGTTCCGGAGGATCAGGACGGCCACGTCATCCGCCGGCCTGCCGCCACTGTGGCGGAGCAGGTCGGTGAAGACGGTGCGCAGGACGGACTGGGGTGAGAGCGGCTGGACGCGGACAGCTCTGCTCAGGGTGGCGGGCAGTGGGAAGAAGCGGCCGTGGGGGTCACGGGCGTCCTCCACTCCGTCGGTGTGCAGGAACAGGGCCTCGCCGGGGAGGAGTCGGCCGCACCGGCTGGCCGCCAGTTCGGCGGGGAGCGGGAACGGGCCTAGCGGGGGCAGCGGTTCGGCTCCCGTGAGTGGTTCCACACGACCGGCGCCGAGCAGGTACGGCGACGGGTGACCGCAGTTGAGGGCGTACACCTCGCCGTCACGACGGATCTCCAGGAGCAGTACGGTGACGAACTCCTCGGCGACCAGACTGTCGGGTTCCGGCCCCGCCGAGGGGTGTTCGGCGCGCGCCCGCTCCCGCAGATGCCGGGCCAGGGCGCGTTCCAGCCGCCGGAGCACACAATCGAGTTCGGGTTCGTCGTGCACGGCCTCGCGGAAACTGCCGAGGACGGCGGCGACGGTTCCGATGGCGCCGAGGCCGTGTCCGCGCACATCGCCCATGACGACCCGTACACCGTGCTCGGTGGCGATCACCTCGTACAGGTCGCCGCCGATGTTCGCGCCATGGTCGGCGGAGAGCTGGGCCGCGGCGATGTTGAGGCCGTCGATGCGCGGAGGCAGCGGTCGAAGCAGCACGCTCTGGGCGGCGCCCGCGACCTCGCGGATCTGCCTCAGCTCCCGCAGCAGCGCCCGTCTGACGTGGAGGATCAGCCCGGTGCCGACGGCGAAGAAGACGGCGCTGGTGACGATCCGCGCCTCCAGCCCGTCCCGCTGGGCGAGCGGGCAGGTCATTCTGTACGTGATGGCAAACGCGCCCCAGGCGGTGGGCAGCCCCAGGCTCAGTACCCGCCGCAGGGTCCGCCGCTCGGCCCGGCGCACCGTGCGGTCGAGGCCGTCCGGCGGACCGCCGACGTGGACCGTCCGGGCCGGTCGCACGCGCGGTCCACCCCGGCTCACCGCCCGGACGAGCCCGGCCCGCAGACCGCTCCCCCGGGGTCGCGCCCGGAGGCCCACTCGGGCCGGCCCCCGCGAATTCGTCCGGGACGTCGCCCTGCGGGGAGCCCCAGCCTTGATACGGATCATGCCGATTGGCCCCCCAATAGGCCCTGACAGCGCAGACGACCTCCAAGAGGCCGGTCCGATTCTGTCGACCGCATGCCCCGATCGGGCCAGATCGCCCCGACTTGCCACCCGAATGAGTGACACAGCTTCGGACACCTGCATTTATGCAGGTCGGCCGGGGGAAAGCGCCCCGAAAGGGGCGCGGGGAACTGCGCGCCCAGCCACGACATACGCGCGGCCGAAGGACAACCCGCAGTTCCCCGGCACTGCCGACGGAGCTAGCTCCGCAACACCGCCCCCGTGCGCTCAGCGGCGAGCGCCACGGCCACGTCACGCGCCGCGGAGGCCTCGTCGACGGTCAGCGTGCGGTCGTCGGCGCGGAACCGCAGCGCGTAGGCCAGGGACTTCTTGCCCTCGCCGAGCTGCTCACCGTTCTCGTAGACGTCGAACAGCCGGATGGACTCCAGGAGTTCACCCGCGCCCTCGCGCAGCGCCGCCTCGACGTCCACGTGCGGGACGGTCTTGTCGACGACCAGGGCCACGTCCTGGGTGGCGACCGGGAAGGTCGAGATCTTCGGGCCCTTGGGGAGGCCCGCGCTCGCCTGCTCCAGCGCGTCCAGGTCGAGCTCCATCGCACAGGTGCGCGCGGGCAGACCCAGGGTCTTCAGGACGCCGGGGTGCAGCTCACCGGCGTACCCGATGACCTTCTCCTGGCCGTCGACGACGACGGCCAGTTCGGCGCAGCGGCCCGGGTGCCACGGCCCGTACTGGCCGGAGCGGACGAGGAGTTCGGTCCCCGCCTCGCGGGCCAGCGAGCGCGCGGCCTCGATCGCGTCGGCCCAGTCGGCCGGGCGGCCCTTGCCCCACCAGCCGGCCTGCTCGCGAGCGCCCGCGAGGACGACGGCGGCGTGCCGGGGCTGGACGGGGAGCGCGGCCGTGAGGGACGCGATCTCCTCGTCGGTGGGACGGTGGTCGACGGGCAGGCGGCCCGCGACGCGCAGTTCGTCCTGCGGCTGGAAGACCAGGCCGGTCTCGAAGAGCGCCAGGTCGTGGCTGCCGCGGCCGTCGTTGCGGCGCAGGGCGTGGAGCAGGCCCGGCAGCAGCGTCGTACGGAGCGCGGGCTCCTCGTCGGAGAGCGGGTTGACGAGCTTGACGACCTTGCGCTTCGGGTCGTCGGCGGCGAGGCCGAGCTGGTCGAAGACGTGCTCGCCGATGAACGGGTAGTTCAGCGCCTCGACGTATCCGGCGCCGGCCAGCACGCGGCCGATCCGGCGGTGCAGCCGCTGCCGGCCGGTCAGGCCCAGGCCCGCGGGGGGCTTCGGCAGGGTCGAGGGCAGGTTCTCGTAGCCCTCGAGCCGGATGACCTCTTCGGCCAGGTCGTTCGGGTCCGTCAGGTCGGGCCGCCAGGACGGCACGGTGACGATCAGCTCGTCCTGCCCGTAGACGTCACAGCCGACCTGCTGGAGGCGGCGGACGACGGTCTCGCGGCCGTAGTCGACGCCGGCCACCTTGTCCGGGTGGTTCGCCGGGATGGTGATGCTGTGCGGCGCGGAGGGCGCGATGACCTCGGTGACCCCGGCGTCGGCGGTGCCGCCGGCGAGGAGGACGAGGAGGTCGACCGTGCGCTGCGCGGCGGCGGAGGCGGCCTGCGGGTCGACGCCGCGCTCGAAGCGCTTGGACGCCTCGGAGGCCAGCTTGTGACGGCGGGCGGTGCGGGCGATGGAGAGCGCGTCGAAGTGCGCGGCCTCGATGACGACCTCGGTGGTGGTGCCCTCGGTGTCGTCGATCTCCGTGTTCGCGCCACCCATGACGCCCGCGAGGCCGATGGGGCCGCGGTCGTCGGTGATGACCAGGTCCTCGGCGTCCAGCGTGCGCGTGACGCCGTCGAGGGTGGTGAGCTTCTCGCCCTGCTCGGCCCGGCGCACACCGATCGCGCCCTGGACGCGGGTGCGGTCGTACGCGTGCAGGGGCTGGCCGAGCTCCAGCATCACGTAGTTGGTGATGTCGACGGCGAGCGAGATCGGGCGCATGCCCGCCTTCTGGAGGCGGCGGCGCAGCCAGATCGGCGAGAGGGTCTCGGGGTCGAGGCCCGTCACCGTCCGCGCGGTGAAGCGGTCGCAGCCCATCGGGTCGGAGACCCGCACCGGGTAGCCGAACGCGTTCGGGGCCGGTACGTCGAGCAGCGCGGGGTCCATCAGCGGCAGGCCGTAGGCGATGGCGGCCTCACGGGCCACACCGCGCATCGACAGGGCGTAGCCGCGGTCGGGCGTGACGGCGATGTCGAGGACCTCGTCGACGAGCTGGAGCAGCTCGATCGCGTCGGTGCCCACCTCGATCTCCGGCGGCAGGACGATGATGCCGCCGCTGCCGTCGTCACCCATGCCCAGCTCGTCACCGGAGCAGATCATGCCGTGCGAGGTCTTGCCGTACGTCTGGCGCGCGGCGATCGCGAAGTTGCCGGGCAGCACGGCGCCGGGCAGGACCACGACGACCTTGTCACCGACGGCGAAGTTGCGGGCGCCGCAGACGATCTCCTGGAGCTCACCGGTGCCGTTGGCGGTGCCGACGTCGACGAGGCAGAAGCGGATGGGCTTCTTGAAGCCCTCCAGCTCCTCGATGGACTGCACCTGGCCGACGACCAGGGGGCCCTTGAGGTCGGCGCCGAGCTGCTCGACGGACTCGACCTCGAGGCCTGCCGAAATGAGCTTGGCCTGGACGTCGCGGCCGGTCTCCGTCGCCGGCAGGTCGACGTACTCCCGCAGCCAAGAAAGCGGGACCCGCATCAGATCTCCATCCCGAACGGCCGGGTGAACCGGACGTCACCCTCGACCATGTCTCGCATGTCTTCGACGTTGTGGCGGAACATCAGCATCCGCTCGATGCCGAACCCGAAGGCGAATCCGCTGTACTTCTCCGGGTCGACGCCGCAGGCGACCAGCACCCGCGGGTTGACCATGCCGCAGCCGCCCAGCTCGATCCAGCCCTCGGAGGAGCAGGTCCGGCAGGGGCGGTCGGGGTTGCCGACGGACTCGCCCTTGCAGACGTAGCAGAGCATGTCCATCTCGGCGGACGGCTCGGTGAAGGGGAAGTAGTTCGGGCGCAGCCGGGTCTTCATGTCGGCGCCGAAGAGCGACTGGACCATGTGGTCGAGGGTGCCCTTGAGGTCGGCCATGGTCAGGCCCTCGTCGACGGCGAGGAGCTCGATCTGGTGGAAGACCGGGGTGTGCGTGGCGTCCAGCTCGTCCGTGCGGAACACCCGGCCGGGGCAGACGACGTAGACCGGCGGCTCGCGGTCCAGCATGGCGCGGGCCTGCACGGGCGAGGTGTGGGTGCGCAGCACGACACCGGACTCGCCGTGGTCGCCCGTCGGGCCCTCCACGAAGAAGGTGTCCTGCATCTGCCGGGCCGGGTGGTCGGGCGTGAAGTTCAGGGCGTCGAAGTTGAACCACTCCGCCTCGACCTCGGGGCCCTCGGCGATCTCGTATCCCATGGACACGAAGACGTCGGCGACGCGCTCCATCATGGTGGTCAGCGGGTGGCGGGCGCCCGCCGGTACGCGGTCGTACGGCAGCGTGACGTCCACCGCCTCCTCGACCAGCACCCGGGCGTCACGCTCGGCCTCCAGCTCGGCCTGGCGGGCGCCGAAGGCCTTGTTCACCGCGCCTCGCGCCTGGCCGACCAGCTTGCCCGCGGCTGCCTTGGCATGCGGGGGCAGGGCGCCGATCTCGCGGTTGGCGAGGGCCAGCGGCGAGGTGCCGCCGGTGTGGGCGACCTTGGCCTCCTGGAGCGCGTCGAGGTCACCGGCGGCCGCGAAGGCGGCGAGCGCCTCGTCCCGCATGCGCTCGATCTCTTCCGGTTTCAAGGCCTCGACCTCTACAGGGTCGTACGACTTATTCGGTGCCGACATCTCTTCCCGTGCTTCCGTTGGCTGGCGGATGGTCCCCGTCCCGACTCGGGGGACGCATGGTCCCTGAAACGGGGACGCAAAGGTGCCAAAGGCCGAGTCTAACGGGGTGGGAGCCGACCTCGGACGCGCAGTCCGAGGGGTGGCTCCGGTACGTGTGCGCCCGTGGGGCCTCTTCGGCGTTACAGCAGGTACGCCGGGGTGCCCACGGGCAAGGTAAATCGGAACTCGGCTCCGCCGCCGGGGGCGCGGCCGACGGTGATGGTGCCGCCGTGGGCCTCGACGATGCCCTTGACGATGTACAGCCCGAGGCCCGTGCCGCCGCGCTTGCTGCCCCGCCAGAAGCGGGTGAAGACGCGGTTCATGGACTCCTCCGGGATGCCGGTGCCCTCGTCGCTCACGGTGACCGACGTGGCCGCGTTCTCGCCGTCCTCACGCTCGCGCGGGGACGCCGAGGGCGTGACGTCAATAGTGACGGTTCCCTCGCCGTGTCGCACCGCGTTTTCGAGCAGGTTGCTCAGCACCTGGTCGATCTTGTCCGGGTCGGCCCACAGGGGCGGCAGGGGCTGTTCGATGCGCAGCAGGAAGCGGTCGGCGGGCTGGCCCGAGGTGACGTACGCCTGGATGTGGCGGCCGACGGCGGCGCCGATGTCGACGGGCTGGCGGCGCACTTCCAGTCGGCCGGAGTCGATGCGGGAGATGTCGAGCAGCTCGGCGATGAGCCGGGTGACGCGGTTGGCGTCGGCGTCGACGGTCTCCAGCATGAGTTTCTTCTGGTCGTCGGTGAAGCGTTCCCACTTGGCGAGCAGGGTGGCGGTGAAGCCCTTGACCGAGGTGAGCGGGGAGCGCAGCTCGTGGGCGACCGTGGCGATCAGCTCGGCGTGACTGCGCTCGGTGCGGCGGCGGGCCTCGGTGTCGCGCAGGGAGACGACGACACGGCGGACGGGGCCGGTGGGCGCGGTGCGTACGTAGCGCGCGGTGACGAGCACCTCACGTCCCCCGGGGAGCAGCAGATTCCGCTCGGGCTGTCCGACGCGGATCGCGAGGCCGCCGTACGGGTCGGTCAGCTGCCACCAGCGACGGCCCTCGAGGTCCTCCAGGGGAAGGGCCGATTCCAGGTGGCGTCCGAGGGCGGTGGCGGCGGGGACGGCGGTGATGCGGGCGGCGGCGGCGTTGAAGCAGATGACCCGGCCGTTCTCGTCGGCGATGACGAGTCCGTCGGGCAGGTCGTCGGGGTCGATACCGAGTTCGTCCCCCGGTTCCGACCCGGGACCGGCACCGTGATCGGCATCGAGATCGGCATCGAGATCGGTGTCATGATCGGCATCGAGTCGATCATCGTGCTGACCTGCGCGCCGGGGCGCGGGTGCGTCGCGCACGTCCCGTGCGCGCGGTGCGCTCTTCGCACCGCTCGTGCCGACACCCATCCCCGTACCCCACCTCTCGTCTGGCGCAGTGGGCCCCCGAGCCCGTCACCCTACTAGCTGTCGGTGACGGAGCGGCACCCTCCGGAGGCGCGCTGTGCACGGGCGGACGCGTAGAGACATACGGCGGCGGCCGTCGCGAGGTTCAGACTCTCGGCCTTTCCGTGGATCGGTACGCGCACGACGGCATCCGCCAGCGCGCGCGTCTCCTCCGGGAGCCCCCAGGCCTCGTTGCCGAACACCCAGGCGGTGGGGCCGCCCATGGTCCCCTTGTCGAGCTCGTCGTCGAGGTCGTCCTCGCCCGCTCCGTCGGCGGCGAGGATCCGTACGCCCGCGTCCTTGAGGCCCCGCACGGCTGCCTCCACGGGCACACCGACGGCCACCGGCAGGTGAAAGAGGGAACCGACCGAGGCCCGTACGGCCTTGGGGTTGTACAGGTCGACGGACGCGTCGGTGAGTACGACGGCCTCGGCGCCGGCGGCGTCGGCGCACCGCAGCACCGTTCCGGCGTTCCCGGGGTCGCGGACGTGAGCGAGTACGGCGACGAGCTTGGGGCGGGCCGCGAGGATCTCCTCGAACGGGGTGTCGAGGAACCGGCAGATCCCGACGAGTCCCTGGGGAGTGACGGTGGTCGAGATGTCGGCGATCACCTCCTCGTCGGCGAGGTGCACCCGGGCTCCGGCGGCCCGGGCGTCCACGACGATGTCGGCGTAGCGCTCCGCGGCCTCGACGGTCGCGAACAGTTCGACGAGCGTGGCCGCCCCGTCGACGCGGTGCGCCGCCGCCTCGCGCACGGCCTGCGGTCCCTCGGCGAGGAACAACCGCTCCTTGCCGCGGAAGTTCCGCCGGGCGAGCCGCCGCGCGGCGGCTACGCGCGGCGAGCGCGGGGAGATCAGCTCGGGGGCGGCGGGCATGGGGTCACCTCAGGGAGTTTGCGGAGGGTCGGCTTGGGGTGGGGCGGGGCCGGATCCCCTCGGAGAAGACGACGAGAAAGGGGTCTGTGTGTCCATGCCGACTACGGCCGGGTCCGGAGCTTCGGGGACCGGGCCAACGTCGACCGACCACGGTCCTGGCGGAGCGGGACGGCCGCTCCGGCAGAACCCCGACGAGCCGGTACGGGGCTCTCGGTCCGGCAGAGCCCCGACGCAGGACACCGACCCGGCACACCGCGTCCGCCGGGACGGAATCCCGCCGCCGGGCCCGGGGCCGACCGGCCGGATATCCCGCCGAACGCCAGGCATCGGCCGAGACGGAACCCCGCCACCGGACCCACGACCGACCGGCTGGATATCCCGCCGAACGCCAGGCGTCCGCCGAGACGGAACCCCACCACCGGACCCGCGACCGATCGGCTGGATATCCCGCCGGAGGCCAGGCGTCCGCCGAGACGGAACCCTGCCACCAGGCCCGGGACTGACCGGCCGGATATCCCCGCCGAAGGCAGGAGACCGCGTCCACCGAGACGAGACCTCGCCGTCAGGCCCCGGGGCCGACAGGTCGGGTGTCCCGCCAGAGGCGGCGTCCGCCTGGACGGAACCCCGCCACCGGACCCAGGACCAACCGGCTGGGCGTCCCCGTCGGCCGGGACGTCCAGCCGCCGGACCCGCGACCGAGCGGCTGGGTGCCCCCGGCCGAAGGCCTCGTCCGCCAGGACACAAACCCGTCGCCGAACCCAGAACCGACCAGCTGGACGTCCCCGCCGAAGGCCGCGTCCGCCAGGACACAAACCCGCCGCCGGACCCGGGGCCGACCGGCTGGGCGACCCGGCCGGAGGGCCTCGGCGTTGCGCGTGGGCTTCGTCTTCCCGGTGGGGGCGCCGGACACGGCACGTCATGCGTGGCGTTCGGTGCCGATCCGGGCCGGGATTCCCTCGCGGCCGACGTGCCGTACGGCGCCGCAGGTGCTTCTCCCGCCGCCGCGGCGCTCAGCCGCGACGGCGGGATCCGGCGGTGCCGAACCGGCATCGCCGACGCGCAGCGTGCCCAGAGCGACCGGCGGAGCCCAAACGCACCGGGACCCGCAAGCCGTGAGGCAAGCGGGTCCACAGCGACGTACGGCTCAGGCGAGCGCGAGCGTCACGCGGCCTTCGGCGCGTTGACGTCCGACGGCAGCGCCTTCTGCGCGACCTCGACGAGCGCGGCGAACGCACCGGCGTCGTTCACGGCCAGCTCGGCCAGGATCTTGCGGTCGACCTCGATGTTCGCGGCCTTCAGACCCTGGATGAAGCGGTTGTACGTGATGCCGTTGGCGCGGGCAGCAGCGTTGATGCGCTGGATCCACAGCTGACGGAAGTCGCCCTTGCGCTTCTTGCGGTCGTTGTAGTTGTAGACCAGCGAGTGGGTGACCTGCTCCTTGGCCTTGCGGTACAGGCGCGAACGCTGACCGCGGTAGCCGGAGGCCGCCTCGAGGATCGCCCGGCGCTTCTTGTGGGCGTTGACTGCCCGCTTGACGCGTGCCACTTTTTAACTCCTTGTAGCGGGGCCGTGGCTGTCGTCACACGACCCGAAATCGATTGGGTCCCGGTCGGAGGTCAGGCGCGCGGTGCGCGCCCGACGTCACTTGCCGAGAAGCTTCTTGATCTTCTTGGCGTCGCCCGGGGCCATCTCGGCGTTGCCGGTGAGGCGGCGCGTCAGGCGCGACGACTTGTGCTCGAGCAGGTGGCGCTTGCCGGCACGCTCACGGAGCACCTTGCCGGAGCCGGTGATCTTGAAGCGCTTGCTGGCACCGCTGTGCGACTTGTTCTTCGGCATAGCGCCGTTCTCTCCTCGTCAGTGGCGTTCCGATGCCCGGTCGTTAAACCGGGCACGGTGGAACGTCATGTATGTATCGATTGACATCCCCGGGCTCACGTCCCGTGGACTCCATGGACTCTCGTCCCGGACTCCCCGGAGCCTTCACCCTGGGATCAGGCCTCGGCGGAAGCCTCGGCCGGGGCCTCGGCGGTCTCGGCCTCGAAGGTCTCGCCCTCGGCGATCTCACCCTCAGCGATCTCACCCTCAGCGATCTCGCCCTCGGCGATCTCACCGTCGGCGGCGTTCTGCGAGCGACCGGGGTTGGCCTTCGCTTCTGCCTTACGAGCCGCCTGGGCCTCACGGGCCTCGGCCATCGCCTCGGTCTTCTTCTTGTGCGGACCGAGAACCATGATCATGTTTCGGCCGTCCTGCTTCGGGTTCGACTCGACGAACCCGAGGTCCTCGACGTCCGAAGCCAGACGCTGCAGCAGTCGGTAGCCGAGCTCCGGCCGGGACTGCTCGCGACCGCGGAACATGATCGTGATCTTGACCTTGTCGCCCTGCTTGAGGAACCGGACGACGTGACCCTTTTTGGTGTCATAGTCGTGCGGGTCGATCTTCGGCCGGAGCTTCATTTCCTTGATGACCGTGTGCGCCTGGTTCTTGCGCGCCTCACGGGCCTTCATGGCCGACTCGTACTTGAACTTCCCGTAGTCCATGAGCTTGCAGACCGGCGGACGCGCGCTCGCCGCCACCTCGACCAGGTCGAGGTCGTACTCCTGCGCAAGCTCCAGCGCCTTGGCAAGCGGAACAATCCCGACCTGCTCGCCGCTGGGACCGACAAGTCGCACCTCGGGAACGCGAATCCGGTCGTTAATGCGGGGCTCGGTGCTGATGGATCCTCCTCGGTAGCACCACACGGCGGTCTGGCGGACAGCCGCGTATGTCTCTGATGACATTGGACCAACCACCGCGGGGCATGAAAAATGCCCCGGACGGTACACAGGCGGGGCTCCAAGGAATACCGGAACACCGCCGCGGTGAACCGCGGGGCGCACATTCGGGCGACTCCACCGTCCGTACGGAACGGTGGTGGCCGCCTGACCGGGTGACCCGCCATCCCTGAGGACGGTCGGGTGGGAGATCGGAGCCTCCACTTGTGGGCCGAGCACGCTGACATATGTCTGGGCGCATCCGGCCGGTCGTTACACAAGGTTAGCAGCTCCCCCGGGCCCGCGCTAACCGAGCGCCTCCGCGCTCCCGCGGACGGGTGCCTGCGTGCCGGGGCCTATCGTGTGGGACATGAGTGACACCCCTCCCCAGAACCCCGACTTCGACAGCATGACCCGCGACATCGCCGAGGTCCCCGCGGTCGAGGTCCTCGTGACGGTCGCCGTCAACCTGATGAGCGCCGCCGCCGTGAAGCTCGGTCTGACCGAGGAGGGCGACAAGTACAAGGACCTCGACGAGGCGCGCAAGCTGATCCACGCGCTGGCCGGACTGCTCGACGCGAGCGCGACCGAGATCAGCTCCTTCCACGCGTCCCCGCTGCGCGACGGCCTGAAGTCGCTGCAGCTGGCGTTCCGCGAGGCGTCGATCGTCCCGGACGAGCCGGGCCAGGGCCCGGGCGAGAAGTACACGGGCCCGATCTACGGCTAGGGCCTTATCCGCCGGAGAGGCCTCGGTTCCTCTTCCTCTTCCTCTCCCGCTTTCTACTGACGTACGTACAAGGGCTCGCCCGGTGGCGTCGTCCCGGCCGGCAGCAGTGCCAGGTCGAGACCGCGCACCAGGCGGGCCCTCAGTGTTTCGTCGGCGGCGAGCCGCCCGGCGAGCGCGCGGGCGGCTTCGGCCGGGGCCGCGGTCGGGTCCAGTACCAGCGCGAGCGTGCCGTCGGCCTGGCCGGGGCCCAGGTGGGCGCGGAGTACGGCGGGCTCGGCGGCCACCGCGGCGCGTACCGCCTCGACCACGGCCGGATCGGCGAGCGGGTCCGCCGTCGTACGCCCCTCGGCGAGGGCGAGCAGCGCCGAGCCGGTCAGTTCGTACGGCACCGGACCGGCCAGATCGAGGACGACCGTGTCGGCCTTCTCGTGCGCGGCGGCCTGCAGGGCCTGGTGCAGGGGTACGGCGACCGGGCGGGCCGCCGGGTCCCAGCGAGCCAGCGACTCGGTGGAGGTGAAGGCGGGCAGGGCCGTGCGGTGGCCTGCCTTCAGGGTGGGCACCGCCATATCACTGGTCTTCTCGTGACGCAGCCCGCCCTCCCGTCTCCCGCCACCACCCCTCCAAGGAGCTTCGCGCCCCTCCTTGCTGTCCTCCTCGACCTCGCCGAGGACGGCCACGACGGGCACGAGGAGCCGGGCGCCCTTGAGCGCCTCCAGGACCGGCCCCACGGCGGTGCGGTCCTCGGCCCAGGCCGCGAGTGCCGCGCTCAGCCGGGGATCGGCGGAGCCGTCGTCGTCGGGGAAGCCGGAGTCGGGAATGTTCTTGTTCGCCACGGTCCCCGACCCTATCGGGGGGATGCTGCTGGGCTTGTGCGGGCCCTGAAACATGGCGTTGACAGCTTTCACGGGATTCTCAGCATTCGCTGACACACCTCTAACATGCGTCTAACGCCGGGCACAGGCACCGCCCCGAGCATCGCGGGATGGCCCCTCACAGAGCTCGTCGGCGTCGCACCCGCCGCTCCGGACGCAGGACCCTCGTCTACACCGTGGTGGCTTCCGCCGTCCTCGTGGGCGGTACGGCGGCGGGTGCCGTGTACGTGAAGGCACAGGCGCACGACCGCGGGAGCCTCGTATCCTCCCCCTCGGCATCGCCGGGTACGTCGTCGCCGGCCTCGGCCGCGTCGTCGTCCCCCAGCCAGGAGGCATCGGTGGAACCTGTGACGGAGCCCACGGTGGACCGGGACGCCCAGCTCGCCAAGACGATGAAGGCCGTGGCGCTGGAAAACGGCGCAGCGGTCTCGGTCGCGGTGTTCGACATCGACTCCGGCGAGGGCGCCGCCTACGGCGAGGGGGCCTTCGACACCGCCAGCATCGTCAAGGTCGACATCCTCGCGACGCTGCTGCTCCAGGCGCAGGACGCGGACCGGCATCTGACGGCGGCGGAGAAGACGTACGCCACCGCGATGATCACGAACAGTGACAACACGTCCGCGTCCGCGCTGTGGGACATCATCGGGCAGGCGGACGGTCTCGACGCCGCGAACAAGCGGTTCGGGCTGACCGGTACCTCCGGCGGGGACGGTGCGCTGTGGGGGCTGACCCAGACCACGGCGGCCGACCAGCTGACCCTGCTCCAGCAGGTGTTCGGGGACGACTCCGAACTCGGCAAGGCCTCGCGCACGTATCTCCAGGGGCTGATGGGCGAGATCGCCGCCGATCAGCACTGGGGGGTGTCGGCGGCGGCCGACGGCACGCAGTGGGCCCTCAAGAACGGGTGGCTGGCGCGGAGTTCGACCGTGCTGTGGGACATCAACAGCATCGGCCGGGTCACTGTCGACGGGGACGAGTACCTGGTGGCGACGCTGTCCAACGGCAACACGACCAAGGCCAAGGGGATCTCGGTGGTGGAGGCGGCGGCGAAGGCAGCGGTGGCCGCGTTCCGCTCCGCGTGAGTTCGGGGAGGTCCGTAAAGGTGCGGGGGGTCCGTAAAGGTGCGGGGTGTCCGTTCGGGTGCGGGTGCGTCGTGGCTGGGCGCGCCCGCGCGGCGGGGCCGCACAGGTCACAGCCCCGCGCCCCTAAAGGGGCATGTCGCCCGATGCGTCCTGCGCTGAGAACCTGCGGCCTCGCCACAGGATCACCGACGCGGCCAGCAGGACCACGCCCGCGCCGCCCGCCGCCGGGCCCACCCAGCCGGACGGTTGGCTGTCGTCCGGGGCGGCGTCGGGGCCCGTACCGAAGTACTTCTTGCCGTACGCCGCCGCGTGGGTGCTGTCCGGCTTGAGGCGGCCGGCGGCCTCGATGGCCGCCGCGGGGTCGATGAAGCCGAAGCCGCGGGAGTCGTCGCGGCCGCCGCTGGGGGCGTTGCGGGCGGTGTCCTCCAGGAGCTTCTTGATCTGCGCCGGAGACAGGCCCGGGTGGGCCGCCTTGATGAGCGCGACCGCGCCGGAGACGAACGCGGAGGCGGCGCTGGTGCCCCAGCCCTCGTAGTACTTGTCGTCCGGGTCGGCGATCACGACGTCGACGCCGGGGGCGCTGACCGTGGCGTACCAGCGGCGGGTGGAGAACGAGGCGCGGGTGCCGTTCTGGTCGACGGCCGTGGCCGCGATCACGCCCGGGTAGGCCGCCGGGTACGAGATGTGGTCGCCCTTCTCACCGCCGTTGCCTGCCGAGGCGACGACGACCGCGCCCTTCTTCAGGGCGTACTGGACGGCGGCGTCCTCGGCGGGCTCGGGATGGGCGGACTTGGAGTCGTCGCCGAGGGAGAGGTTGATGACGTCGGCGCCCTGGTCGGTGGCCCAGCGGATGCCCTCGGCGAGGGCGTTGCCACGGGTGTTGCGGGCCCTCGTGCGGGCCGAGTCGCCGTCTTCGAGGATGACGCGGACGGGGAGGATCTTCGCCTCGGGGGCGATGCCCAGGACTCCGTCGCCGTTGCCGACGCCGTGCCCGTGACCGGCGATGATCCCGGCCATCGCGGTGCCGTGCCGGGCCCATGCGCGGTCACCGCGCTGCGCTCCGAAGCCGACCATGTCCTTTCCGGCGAGGACGTTGCCGACCAGGTCCGGATGCTGGTCGTCGACGCCCGTGTCGAGGACCGCGACCGTGATGCCCTGGCCCTTCGTGGTGCGCCAGGCCTGCTGGGTGTGCATCGCGTCGAGGGCCCACTGCTGGGCGCGTATGCCGTCGGCGTGCGCGGCGGTGGACGGGAGCAGGGCGAGGGAGGCGGCCAGCAGGACGCTCAGGGCTCCGGCCCTGCGGGTGGCCCTGCGGGCTGCCTTACGGGCGGCCGCGTGGGTGGCCTTGCTGGTGGTGGCCCTGCTGCTGGTGGCCCTGCTGCTGGTGGCCCTGCGGATCATGACGGCTTCTCCGTGGCCGAGCCGACGGTTTTGCGGAGGCTGCGCTCGATGCGGTCGGCGAGGCCCTGCGCGTCGTGGCCCAGGCCCGCCTGGGCCGGGGCCGTGGTCACACCGGGCTTGATGGCGTCCGCGGCGGGCTGCGGGGCGGTGACGATACGGCCGTCGGCGAAGCCGGAGACGGCGTAGACGACGACGGGCGCGTCGGTGAGCACCGACACCGTCCAGGACGCGCGCTGGGCGTCGCCGAACCCTGCGGCGACGGTGCCCCTGGCGGCGTACGGACGGGGCATCAGATCGGTGCGCCGGTCGAGACCTTCCTGCTGGAAACGGTTCTTCAGCGCGGTCATGGCCGCCGGGTCCGCCTTGGTGAACAGCAGGCCCACGGTGGTGACCTGACTGCGGGTGGCGTCCATGTACGTGGCCCGCAGCAGCCGTAGGCAGCCGGCCGGGGCGAGCGCCTTGCTCAGAAGCGGATCGAAGGCGTTCACGCAGCCGCTGTCCGGGGCGACGGCGAGTCGGGTCCAGGTGCGGTCGGCGCCGCCGGGGCCCGCGCCCTGGCCCTGCACGGTGGGCGGGAAGAGCTGGTCCACGGGCACGCTGTGCCACAGGCTTCCGGCCGCCACGAAGGCGCTGCGCGCACCGTCCGTGCCCGTCCCGTCGCCGGTCAGCCAGCTTCCGGCCGCCGCGCCGCCGATGAGGCCGAGGCCCAGCACGACGCAGGCCGCGGCCGCTGCCGCCCGGGGCCGGGTGCGCGCGCCGACGTGGCGCGGGCGCGTGGTGTCGTCGTAGGTGTCGGGCTCCGCGAACGAGACGTACGGGCGTGCCGTGCCGGGGGCCGGGCTCGCGGGGGCGGACGGTGCGACGGGCCGCTCCGCGGGGACGGGGCGCAGCCGCGTGGTCGTCTCCGTGATCCCTTCCTCGGGTACGGGGGTCCGCCGGGCCGGGCCGGGGTGCGGCACTCCGGGGTGCCGACCGGCCGGCGGGGCGTCGGGAAAGCGGGCGGAGGCCGGGGGCGGAGGCGGGGACGCGGGGGTGGTGCGCCGGCCTGGGAAGCGGGGGTGCGTCGGCTCGTGGCGCGGGGGCTCAGGGGTGCCGGTGGCACCTGGCGCCTGTGCGGGCGTCGTAGCGGCGGAGGACGACCCCGCCGATGGTTTCGGGTCGTGCGCGAGCCGGAAGGGGCGCGCCGCCCGGGTACCGCCGGCGTCCGGGCGCGCCATGACATCGCCGGAGGCGTCGGACGCCTCACCGGAGCGCGGGACCGCGTCCGCGGCGGAACCGGTCGACACCGGTCGCCGGGAGCCACCGCCCGCGCGGGGCGCCCCGGCAGCGTCGGGCGACGACGGGGTACGGGACGCGCCGCCCGACCGCGGTGTCCCGGCGGTGGACGGGCCGGGTGACTGGGAGGCGGCGCTCGCGCGGGGCGGCGTCATGGCGTCGTCCGCCGGGGACGGGCGGCTCTGGCGGGGTGCGCGCGCGGCGGGTGTGTCGGCGGTGGTGGGCCGCTCCGCCGGGCGGCGCGGGGTGCCTGTCGGGGGCAGGTCCCCGGAGTCGGGGAGCGTCCAGGGCTCGCCCACCACGGACGGGTCCGTCCGGCGGGGTCCCGGGGCGGTGGCCGCCGGCGGTTCCTGCGGGCTCGGCAGCGACCAGGGCTCGCCGCCCACGGGCGGCTCGGCCGGACGCGGCCGCCAAGTGGCGCCCGAGGGCAGGTACTTCGGGCGGGGCGGCACCGCGTCCCCGCCCACGGGGGACTGCTCGGGTCGCGGCGGGGTCGCCGGACGCGGCGACGGCGTGACGCCCCCCACGGGCGACGCTTCGGGCCTCTGCGGGGGCACCGGATTCCCACGCCCGGGAGACGTCTGCGGCCTCGGTGCGGTCGCCGCGCGGGAGGGCACACCGCCCTCGCTCCTCGGAGACCGTTCAGGCCGGGGCGGGGTCGCCGACCAGGAGGGCTCGCGCTCCCCGCTCGCCTGAGACCGGTCGGGTCGCGGCGGGGTCGCCGGGACGGACGGCACGCGCTCCCCGCTCGTCGGGGCCCGTTCGGGCCGTGGTGGGGTCGCCGGGCGGGAGGGCCTGGAGCCGGTGCGGCCCTCCGTGGGAGGCGGTGGGGTGTCCTGCGCGGGAGACGCCGCTCCCTCGGCGAGGCCGGTGCCCTCGGGGGACTCTCCCGGTGGCTGTGCCGGGCGGGGTGGGGTGGCCGGGCGTGGCGGGATGGAGGCGCGGCGCGCTTCCGTGCTCATGCACCCCCCGTTTCCTCGTACCCGGGCTACCGACCCGGCCCGGAATCCGCCGGGCCGCTCACGTGTACGGAAGAAACCACCTCGGCGACTCACCCGTCACGAGCACCCATACCCGTACCGACGGACCGTCATCCCGGGCACGACCCGCCCGGACAAGGTCGTTCCTCCCTGCGTGCGCGTCACTCTACGGGTTGACGTGGGCAGGGAGGGAACCAGTCCGCGCGCCCGCGGCATCTGCCCGGAACATCCCCCTACCCTGCGGTAATCGAGTCTGGCAGGCTTCGGTCATGACTGCCCGCGCCGCAGACCGGGCCCGCTACGACCGGGCCACAGCTCATCTCGACGCCCCTCTCGCGATCGTGGATCTGGAGGCCTTCGACGCGAACGCGGACGACCTCGTCCGCAGGGCGGGCGGCAAGCCGATCCGGGTCGCCAGCAAGTCGGTGCGCTGCCGCGCCCTACTCGAGCGCGTCCTGGAGCGGGACGGTTTCGCGGGGATCATGTCCTTCACCCTGGCCGAGTCGATCTGGCTGGCCCGTTCCGGCTTCGACGACATCCTGCTCGCCTACCCCTCGGCGGACACCCGGGGCTTCGCCGAGCTGACCTCCGACCCCAAGCTCGCCGCCGCCGTCACCGTCATGGTCGACGACCCCGCCCAGCTCCACCTGATCGACGCGGCCCGCGGGGACGGCACCGAAGTGGTGCGCGTGTGCCTGGAGTTGGACACCTCCCTCAAGCTGCTCGGCGGCCGGGTGCGGGTCGGGGCGCTGCGCTCGCCGCTGCACTCGCCCGCCCAGGTCGCCGACCTGGCCCGCGCCGTGGTCCGTCGGCCCGGGTTCAAGCTGGTGGGGATCATGGCGTACGAGGGGCACGTCGCGGGTGTCGGTGACGCCGTCGCGGGGCGGCCCTTCCGGTCGCGTGCGGTCAGGCTCATGCAGGCCGGCGCCCGCAAGGAGCTCGCGCGGCGGCGCGCCGAGGTGGTCCGTGCCGTACGGGCCGTGGAGCCGGACCTCGAGTTCGTCAACGGCGGCGGGACGGGCAGTGTGCAGCACACGGCCGCCGAGGACGCGGTCACCGAGATCGCGGCGGGCTCCGGGCTGTACGTTCCTCGGCTGTTCGACAACTACACGTCGTTCAGCGGGCGTCCGGCCGCGCTCTTCGCGCAGCCGGTGGTGCGCAGGCCGGGTGTCGGGGTCGTCACGGTGCTGGGCGGCGGCTACCCGGCCTCGGGCGCCGCGGGCCCCGACCGGCTGCCGGTCCCCTACCTTCCGGAGGGTCTGCGCTACGACCCCCAGGAGGGCCCCGGCGAGGTGCAGACGCCGCTGCTCGGCGCCCCCGCGGACGACCTGCTCATCGGCGACAAGGTGTGGTTCCGGCACGCGAAGGCCGGGGAGCTGTGCGAGCGGTTCGACGCGCTGCACCTGGTCGAGGGCGACAGGGTGACGGCGACCGTCCCGACGTACCGGGGAGAGGGCCACACCTTCCTGTAGCCGGGCTCACCCCTGTAGCCGGGCTCACCGCGTGCCCGCCGGCCGGATTCGCTCGGTGATCCGGTCCATGTCGGTGAGCGGCGGCCCGTCCGCACCCGCGTCGAACACGAAGCGGACGATGACGAGGGCCCGTGAGCCCACGCCGGAGGGGAACGCCAGCGATTCGACGTATCCTCCTGGGCCCACCCCCGTCTTCACCTGCCAGCGCACGAGGTATCCGACGCTGCCCGCGACGGCGACCGGGCTCGCCCGCAGCTGCCGGTGGGACGTGACGCCGTGGAAGGGCCGGTTGTCGAGGAGGTCTCGGTCGTACGCGGAGCTCGCGGCGTCCGCGATGTCGTGCTCGGCGAGGGCCTGCGGGGACCTCTCGTCGTTCGCGGTGACGGTGCGCGAGATGACCCGCCCGTGCCGGCACAGACCGGGGTCGCCCGGGCAGTCGTAGGTGCCGGGGGTGGTCATCATGACGTCGTCCTCGGCGACGTCCTGGGCACGGACCCAGCCGTCGAGCAGCGGCAGGGTGATGCCGTTGAGCTCGTCCACGACGACGGACGGGTCGCCTGAGGACGGGCCTGCCGGGGAGCCGGTGGTCCGTGCGGGTGCGGGAGCGGCGGGCGGGGTGGTCCGTGTCGCCGCCGTGCCCCCGCCGCCTTCCCTGCCGAGCACGAAGGCGCCCGTGACGATCGAGGTGACCAGGACGACTCCGGCGGTGACGAGCGCCACGGCCTTGGCACGCCCGGAGCCGCCGCCGACGGGTCGCGGCGGTGCCGGGGGCACCTGGGGTGCCTCGGGTCCTCGCCGGTGGTCCGTCCAGGCGGTGCCGTCCCACCAGCGCTCGACGAGCGGGTACGAGGGGTCGCGGTACCAGCCGGGCGGAGGCGTCATGCTCATTCCGGCACTCTAGGCGCGCCCCGAACGCCAGTACACGGCTGTTCCGTGGACGGTGTCCTTCTGGTCGGGTACGACCGAACCGTCGTCCCCGAGGACGGGTTCCGCGCGGCCGCCGGTCGCGTTGTAGGCGCTGGCGGTGCCACCACGGGTTCCTGCTTCGCAGGCTCCTGCCGCACCCGAGGGATGTGGTCTTGTGGGCGCGGTTGTCGCCGTACCAACGCGCGGAAAGCCGCGGGCAGTCGGGACGGGTGCCGAAGGAGGCGGGTGGCGCGGCCGCCCGGGTGGCGGCCGCGACCAGGGTCCACGCGAAAGTGACATGAACGGATCGATGTCGCATGGAACGCGCATACACCGGGGTGATCTACAGGGGCGTGACGTACGCGCCCGAGATCCCCCCGTCCACCAGGAAGTCGGCGGCGTTCACGAAGGAGGAGTCGTCGCTGGCGAGGAAGGCGACCGCCGCGGCGATCTCCTCGGCCTCGGCGAACCGGCCGACGGGGATGTGGACGAGCCGGCGTGCGGCACGCTCGGGGTCCTTGGCGAACAGTTCCTGGAGCAGCGGGGTGTTGACCGGTCCCGGGCACAGGGCGTTGACCCGGATGCCCTCGCGGGCGAACTGGACGCCCAGTTCACGGGACATGGCCAGCACACCGCCCTTGGAGGCCGTGTACGAGATCTGCGAGGTGGCCGCGCCCATCCGGGCCACGAAGGACGCCGTGTTGATGATGGAGCCCTTGCCCTGGCGCCGCATGTAGGGGATCGCGGCCTTGCAGCACAGGTAGACGGAGGTGAGGTTGACCTCCTGGACGCGCTTCCAGGCTTCCAGGCCGGTCTCCAGGATGGAGTCGTCGTCGGGCGGCGAGATGCCCGCGTTGTTGAAGGCGATGTCGACGGAGCCGTAGGTGTCGAACGCCGTCTTGAAGAGCGCCTCGACCTGCTCGGGGTCGGTGACGTCGACCTTGACGAAGATCCCGCCGACCTCGTCGGCGGCGGCCTTGCCGCGGGCGTCGTCGACGTCGCCGCAGACGACGTGGGCACCCTCGGAGGCGAGCCGGCGGGCGGTGGCGAGACCGATGCCGCTGCCGGCGCCGGTGATGACGGCGGTACGGCCGACGAGGCGGCGGCAGATGATTCCTTCGGCGTCCGCGGTGGCTTCGGTGCCTGCGGTGCCTGCGGTGGCTTCGGTCACTGTGCGGGGCCCTCCGTGCTGATGAAGACGTTCTTGGTTT
This sequence comes from Streptomyces olivochromogenes, assembly GCF_001514115.1. Lineage (GTDB taxonomy): Bacteria > Actinomycetota > Actinomycetes > Streptomycetales > Streptomycetaceae > Streptomyces > Streptomyces olivochromogenes. The sequence continues at coordinate 312,585 of NZ_KQ948453.1, read as the reverse complement.
CGGTGAAGGCGGTGAGCGCGTCCGGGCCGAGTTCGCGGCCGATCCCCGACTGCTTGAAGCCGCCGAAGGGGGTCCAGTAGCGGACGCTGGAGTGGGAGTTGACGGACAGGTTCCCGGCGCGGACGGCCCCCGAGACGCGCAGGGCGCGGCCGACGTCACGCGTCCAGATGGAGCCGGAGAGGCCGTACTCGGTGGCGTTGGCGAGCCGGATCGCGTCCGCCTCGTCCTCGAAGGGCAGGACGACGGCGACGGGGCCGAAGACCTCCTCGACGGCCACACGCGCGTGGGGCTCGACACCGGTGAGGACGGTGGGCGGGAACCAGAAGCCGGGGCCTTCCGGGGCCTTGCCGCGGATACCGGGGGTGTCGGCGGCGACGTAGGAGCGCACGCGCTCCAGCTGCACCCGGGAGATCAGCGGGCCCATCTGCGTCTGCTCGTCGGCGGGGTCGCCGACGACGACGGACTCGATCGCCGGGGCGAGGAGGTCGACGAAGCGGTCGTAGGCGGAGCGCTGGACGAGGATGCGGGTGCGGGCGCAGCAGTCCTGGCCCGAGTTGTCGAGGAAGGCCATCGGAGCCGCTGCGGCGGCGGCCTCGACATCCGCGTCGGCGAAGACGATGTTGGGGCTCTTGCCGCCGAGTTCGAGGGTGACGCGCTTGAGCAGGGCCGAGCCCTTCGCCAACACCTGTTTGCCCACGGCCGTTGACCCGGTGAACACGATCTTCGCGACGCCGGGGTGCTCGACGAGCGCGTTGCCCGCGACCGGGCCGTGGCCGGGGAGCACCTGGAAGAGCCCCTCGGGCAGACCGGCCTCCAGAGCCAGCTCGGCCAGCCGGAGCGCCGTCAGGGGGGTCGTCTCGGCGGGCTTGAGGATGACGGCGTTCCCGGCCGCGAGCGCCGGGGCGGTGCCCCAGGCGGCGATCGGCATGGGGAAGTTCCAGGGCGCGATGACGCCCACGACGCCGAGCGGTTCGAGGATGGTCACGTCGAGGCCGCCCGGAACCGGGATCTGGCGGCCGGTGAGCCGCTCCACTCCCCCGGCCGCGTAGTCGAGCAGGTCTCGGACGTTGCCCGCCTCCCAGCGCGCGTTGCCGACCGTGTGTCCGGCCTCGCGCACCTCCAGCCCGGCGAGTTCCTCCAGGTGTCCGTCGACGGCGGCCGCGAAGCGGCGCAGCAGGCGGGCGCGGTCGGCGGGCGGAAGGGCCGCCCACTTCGCCTGGGCCCGCGCGGCGCGTACGACGGCGGCGTCCACGTCGGCCGCGGTGGCGGCCGGGACGGTGGCGAGGACCTCCTCGGTGGCCGGGTTGAGTACCTGGAGATCGATCTCGTTCGACAAGGAAGGACCTCTCACATGCGTTCGAAGGAGCGGCGCAGCTCCCAGTCGGTCACCGCGGCGTCGAAGGCCTCCAGCTCGACGCGGGCCATGTTGCGGTAGTGCGCGACCACCTCGTCGCCGAAGGCGGCCTTGGCGATGGGGCTGTTCTCCCAGAGCTCGGCGGCCTCGCGCAGGGTGGTGGGCACGTGCGCGTACTCGGCGGTGTACGCGTTGCCCGCGCACGGCTCCGGCAGCTCCAGTTTCTGTTCGATGCCGTACAGGCCGGCCGCGACGAGCCCGGCGACGGCCAGGTGCGGATTGACGTCACCGCCGGGCAGCCGGTTCTCGAAGCGCATCGAGCGGCCGTGGCCCACGACGCGCAGCGAACAGGTGCGGTTGTCGTATCCCCAGGCGACGGCGGTCGGCGCGAAGGAGCCGGGCTGGAAGCGCTTGTAGGAGTTGATGTTGGGCGCGTAGAGGAGCGAGAAGTCGCGCAGGGCCGCCAGCTGCCCGGCGAGGAAGTACCGCATGACCTCGGACATGCCGCCCGGGTCCTGCGCCGGGCCGGCCATCACGTTCGTGCCGTCCGCGTCCGTGAGCGAGAGGTGGATGTGACAGGAGTTGCCCTCGCGCTCGTTGTACTTCGCCATGAAGGTGAGCGAGACGCCCTCCTGGGAGGCGATCTCCTTGGCTCCGGTCTTGTAGATGGCGTGCTGGTCGCAGGTGACGAGGGCCTCGTCGTACTTGAAGGCGATCTCGTGCTGGCCGGGGTTGCACTCGCCCTTGGCGGACTCGACGGTCAGCCCCGCGGCCTGCATCTCGTTGCGGATGCGGCGCAGCAGGGGCTCGATGCGCCCGGTGCCGAGGACCGAGTAGTCGATGTTGTACTGATTGGCCGGGGTGAGCCCCTTGTAATGCGCGTCCCAGGCCTGCTCGTAGGTGTCCTTGAAGACGATGAACTCGAGCTCGGTGCCGACCTGGGCGGTGTAGCCGAGTTCGGCGAGGCGGTCGAGCTGGCGGCGCAGGATCTGGCGGGGCGCGGCCACCACCGGGGAGCCGTCGTTCCAGGCGAGGTCGGCGACGAGCAGGGCGGTGCCCTCGTTCCACGGCACCCGCCGTAGGGTGCTGAGATCGGGGTGCATTGCGAAGTCGCCGTAGCCCCGGTCCCAGGAGGACATGGCGTATCCGTCGACCGTGTTCATCTCGGTGTCGACGGCGAGGAGGTAGTTGCAGCCCTCCGTGCCGTGCTCGAGGACCTCGTCGAGGAAGAAGCGCGCGGCGAACCGCTTGCCCTGGAGCCGCCCCTGCATGTCGGGGAAGGCCAGGACGACGGTGTCGATCTCGCCGCCCGCGACGAGGGCGTGCAGCTCCTCGACGGCGAGCGGGGGTGTGCGGTCTGCCACCGGAAAAGCCTCCTTGGGTCAGCCGAGAGCCATAAGGTATTGCGGAGAACCATTGCTTGGGAAGGGGGCACGACCAGATGACGCGGGCGGAGGCCGACGGTGGTGTGGACGACCGACTGACGCCGGTGCTGCGGCCGGTGCGGGCGGGCAACGGTTTCGAGGAGGCACTGGAGCAGATCCTCCAGGTGGTCAGGCTGGGGCTGGTGCCGGGCGGCGGACGGCTGCCCGCGGAGCGGGAGCTGGCGGAGCGGCTGGGGATCAGCCGGGTGACGCTGCGCGAGGTGCTGAAGGTGCTCCAGGACCAGGGTCTTGTCGAGTCGCGGCGCGGCCGGTACGGCGGCACGTTCGTGGCGCCGAGGGCCGAGACCCCCGGCGAGGACGAGCTGCGGCGCCGGTTCGCCGAGGTCGACATCGAGGACGTGCTGCGCTTCCGTGAGGTGCTGGAGGTGGGGGCGGCGGGGCTGTGCGCGACGCACGGGCTCTCCCCGGAGCAGGCGGAGCGGCTGCGCGAGGCGCTGGCCCGCACGCACGAGGCGCCGCTGGCGGACTACCGGCGCCTGGACACCCTGCTCCACCTCACCCTCGCCGAGCTGAGCGGTTCGCCGTCGCTGACGGCCCAGTACGCGGCCGTCCGCGCCTCCGTCAACGACCTGCTCGACTGCATCCCCCTCCTGGTCCGCAACCTCGAGCACTCCCAGCGCCAGCACACCGCGCTGGTCGAGGCGGTGCTCGACGGGGACGCGGACGGGGCGCGGGAGATGATGCGGGAGCACTGCGCGGGGACGGCGGCGCTTCTGCGGGGCTTCCTGGCGTGAGCCCTCTGCCGGTACCGTACAAAGACTTCAAAGGTATGACTGCATTCCATTGAATTCACAGGGAGCGCGGCGTGGGAGGTACGGACGGTGCGGGCGGCGTGGGCGGTGTGAGCGGCGTGGGCAGACCGCTGATCGGCGTGAGTACGTATCTGGAGGCCGGGGCGCGCTGGGGTGTGTGGGAGCTGGAGGCCGCTCTACTGCCGGCCGGCTATCCGCGGCTCGTCCAGGCGGCGGGGGGTCTCGCCGCGATGCTGCCGCCGGACGACCCCTCGCACGCCGCGTCGACCGTCGCCCGTCTCGACGGCCTCGTGGTCGCGGGCGGCCCCGATGTCGACCCGGTCCACTACGGCGCCGAGCGCTCCCCGCGGACCGGACCGCCGGCCGCGGCCCGTGACGCCTGGGAACTCGCCCTGATCGACGCCGCGTTGGCGGCCGGCACCCCGCTCCTCGGCATCTGCCGGGGCATGCAGCTCCTCAACGTCGCCCTCGGCGGCACGCTCGTCCAGCACATCGACGGGCATGTGAAGGACGTCGGGGTCTTCGGTCGGCACGAGGTGACGCCGGTGGCGGGGAGTCTGTACGGGGATGTCGTGCCGGAGACATGCGCCGTGCCGACGTATCACCACCAGGCGGTCGAACGCCTCGGAGAGGGACTGACGGCCTCGGCGCACGCGCTCGACGGAACGGTGGAGGCGATCGAACTCCCCTCTTCCCGCTGGGTGTTGGGTGTGCAGTGGCATCCCGAGATGGGCGAGGACCTGCGGGTCATGCGGGCGTTGGTGCGAGCCGCTTCCTGAGCCAGTCGAGGGCGGCGGCGCCCTGGGCGTGCTGGAAGGCGCGCAGGGTCGGCAGTCCCGGGGGCGCCGGCTGACGGGACTGCCGGACGAAGTAGCCCGCGAGGGCCGCCAGGGTGGCGGTGACGCCTTCCGGATCGGCGTCGCGGCCCAGCGGGTGGGCGGTGAACACCTCTTCCGGGTCGGGGCCGCCCTGGGCGCGGACGCACGGGAGCATCAGCAGCAGGTCGAACCACGGGGCGGCACGCACGGCGTGCGGCCAGTCGACGAAGACGACCCCTCCGTCCTCCGTGAGCAGGACGTTGTCCGCGCGCAGATCGCCGTGCGCGAGAGTCTCGCCGGTGGCGAACTCGGTCCACGGGGCGGAGAGTTCGGCCAGTTCGTGCAGATGCGCCGCGGTCCACGGGTCGAGGCCCTCGCCCCCGGTGTCCCCGGAGTCGACGAGCTGGCGCCACCCCTGGAAGGCGTGGGCCAGGGACTGTGCGGCGGTCGGGGCGTCGAACGGTGCCGGTGTCAGGGCGCGACCCAACTCCTCGACGGCGTCGAGCACGCGTCTGAACTCACCCTCCAGCCAAGGGACATGAGGCTGACGGCCCGCCACGTCCTCGAAGACGAGGGCAACCCAGGTGCCGTCGTCGTAGGTGCCGAGGAGCCTGGGAGCGGGGGTGTTCGCCGGGAGCGCGGAGGCGTTTCTCGCCTCCGTTCGGTGCAGGGTGGGGCTGTCGGGGTTCGTCTCTGCGCTGACCGCCTTCACGAACGCACGGCGGTGGTCCGTGGTGGTCACGCGGGCGGCAGCACCGGGTGAGAACCCGCCCTCCTGCGTGACGGCCGTCCGCACCGGCGCGCCGAGCACGTCCGCGACGGCGTCCCGGAGCGTGCGAGGGAGTTCTTCCCAGGGTGTGCGGGGGCCCGCGGCGGGCGGAGCGGTCGGAGTCATGCCCCGCATCCTGCGGGGCCCCTGCCCCCGACCGCCACCAAATTCTCCGCCCCCCGCCGCCCCTACCCGTCCCATCCGTTCCCGGGGGCTCCGCCCCCGGACCCCCCGGGTGAGTGTGTCGGCTGCGGGCCGCGGGGGCTGGGCGCGCAGTTCGCCGCGCCCCTGAAAGCCTCGGCTCGCCCTCGTTCTCAGCCCGTCCGGCGTTCGAGGACGAGGCCGTTCAGGCCGGTGGCCTACAAGCCCCGTGTCAGTGAGAGCAGTTCCCGTGCCGGGCCCGTAGGGCGGTGACCCGTGGGCCAGACCGCCCGGAGGGCCCGGCGGAGCTGGACGTCGGACAGCGGGATGCTCACCAGGCGATGCGTCGACAGCTCCTCGCCGAGGGCCAGCTCGCTCAGGACTGCGGGCCCCGCCCCACTCACCGCCGCCGCCTTCACCGCCGTGGTCGAGGAAAGCTCGATCAACGGCCGCGCCAACCCACCCAACGCCGCGTCGAGAACCTGCCGCGTACCCGACCCCTCCTCCCGGAGGATCAACGGCGTCGCGGCCAGCTCCGCCCCCGCGAGCGGCGCGCGACGCCGGGCCCACGGATGCCCCGGCGCCGTCACCACGATCAGCCGGTCGTGAGCGATGACCGTCGAGTCGAGGGCGGGCGGCACGGACAGTCCCTCCACGAAACCGAGGTCCGCCTCGCCCGCGAGGAGACGTTCCGCCACGGCCGTCGAGTTCCCGGCGAGAAGCGACACCGCCGTGTCCGGCCGCTGCGCGCGCAGCGCGAGCAGCCACCCCGGCAGCAGATACTCGGCAATCGTCATGCTCGCCGCCACCCGGAGCCGGGAGTCCCGCCGGTCCCGCAACGCCTGCGCCCCCGCGTCGAACGCCTCCGCCGCCTCCACGACCCGCCGCGCCCAGTCCGTGACCAGCACCCCGGCGTCGGTGAGCCGCGAGCCACGGGGCGAGCGGTCGACGAGCGCGACACCCAGTTGCCGTTCCATGGAACGGATCCGGCTGCTGGCCGCGGGCTGGGTGATCCCCAGCTCCCGCGCCGCCCGCCCGAGACTCCCGAGCCGCGCCACCGCGAGCAGCAGTTCCAGCGCCCCGAGGTCGGGCACCCGATGCGCGATCCCGACCGCGACCGGTTCCCCCGACCGGCCGGCCTCCGTCGATCCCTCAGCACTCACACCCATAAAGCCAGCTTATGCCTCCGGTCGGCAGACCGGTACCAGCGAGGACACCCAGAGGCACCCTGACCAGGCAGTTCGGCAGAGCGAGCCGCCTCCCGGACCCGCCTCAGCCGTGGCCCACCTCGGCCGACTGGTATCACGCCCGGTATCACGGCCTGGCCTGCGGATTCCCGTCAACTCCCGTGAACGAAGCGGCAGTTGGTGTGGACTCTCGTGACTACTCACCGTAATATTTAACTACAGGCAGTCACCAAGCGGTGACCGCCCCGGAACAGGAAGAGGAAGAGACGATGACGCAGACCGCAGCCTCCAAGACCCCGGCCGCCAAGGCCACCAAGAACACCGCCGCCCCCGAGACGCCCGCCGCGCCGGTCGCGGACGACCTCACCGCCCTGCTGACCCCCCAGCGGTACGAGGCGGGCGCAAACACCGTCCCCCAGGAGGTCGCCACCTTCGTGGAGAACGCCTACGAGGCCTGGCAGAAGGACAAGAACGCGTGGCAGATCGTGACCCTCAGCAGCCCCGAGGCGCTTGAGCGCGTCTTCAAGCAGGCTCGTCGCTACTGCTTCGACCGGGAGACCAAGCTGACCTTCCAGCGTCGCCGCACCGACAACCCGAACGAGCTGGTGTACCGCGTCCGCGACAAGATCGCGGCCAAGCGCACCAGCAAGTAGCACCCACCTCCCAAGCGGCGTGACGCGGAGCAGCGCGTCACGCCGCTTCTCGTTGCGCGGAGAGGTGGGAACCACCGACATCGCCGACCATGCCGGTGAGCGAGTGGGTACAGGGCGGCGCGCCCTGGCTGGGCACGCACGCACACACGCAGCGAGAGTGAGACGAGACCGAGGCGAGGAGAAGCTGAGGCTCACGGCTTCACGCGCTGATCGTGGTCGGGTGAGACGAGCGTGGTGAGGCGACGATGCGCGAGAAGGTGAGGCAGCGAGCAGCGAGACGGTGAGTGTGGCGCAGGGCCCAGGCAGTGATCTTGTAGGGCGCTGTGGAGGCTGGACACCTCCCGGAAATTGCATCTCGGATCTTGAAAGACCTAATTCGTGATCAGCTCATATCACCGTGCACGAACCGTCGCCCCTCTCGCGCTATCTCTCGGTGCTCGCCCCGTGCACGTAAGCGCGTCCACACGTTGCCTCACAGCGCCTCGATCGCCCGGAGGACGAGCTCCCTGGCCTCCGCCCCGTACACGGCCATGCCCCGCAGCAGCTCGAACGTCTTGACGTAGAGCGCGACCTCCGAGGGCTGGGTCACCTTCACCTCAGCCGAGACCAGCTCCACCGACGCGAGCCTGTCGTCGTACACGTGGAACGACTCCTCCGGCCACTGGGCGCGCTCCCTCGTCGCCGTCGGGATGACCCCGAGCGACACCGCAGGCAGCGCCCCGGCGGTGAGGAGGTAGCCGAGCTGCGCCGCCATCGCCTCCGCGTCCGCCATCTGACAGTGGAGCACGTGCTCCTCTAGCACGACGACCACGCGGTGCCCCGGCTCGTGGATCACTCGGGAGCGCTCCACCCTGGCCCGCGCCGCGTCCAAGCTGTCGTGCTCCGGCAGGTCCCGGAAGCGCGCGGCGGTGCGGAGGACGGCGGCAGCGTAGCCCTCGGTCTGGAGGAGGCCTGGCACAACGGTGGACGAGTAGAGGCGGAAGAGCTCCGTCTCCCGGTAGAACTGCGCCGCGCTGTCCTGGAGGTGCCGCAGGCCGTTGCGGACCTGATGCCGCCACTCCCGGTACATCGACTCGGCGTTGAGCGACAGGGTGATGAGGTCCTGGGCCTGGCCGGCCGCGCCGGTCGCCTCACACCAGGCGCGGATGTCCCGGGCGGACGGCGCGGTGAGCGCGTTCTCCACCCTGGAGGTCTTGGCGTGGTGCCAGCCGCACGCGGCGGCCAGCTCCTTGACCGTCAGCCCCGCCTCCCGCCGGAGGTCACGCAGGCGTCGGGCGACGGCCTCACGCGCGGCCTGGGCGGAGGAGGACGGGGAGACGGACATCAGCTCTGGCCTAACGTTCCCTGCTCTTAGCGGATCTCGTACTGGTCGTGGGGCGTGGCGCGGGCCCAGACGCCCTCGAAGGCGTCCGCGCACAGCTTGACGGCCGCCGGGTCCGCCGCGAGCTCCTGGCCGACCCACACCCCGTCACCGCTGAAGTGATGCCAGCGGATCAGGCGGTCGTCGAGCAGCCAGAAGTCGTTGCCGGGCAGGGCGAGGTCGGACGCCCGGCGACGGGGCAGCCACCGTACCCGCTCCCCCGCGGCGACGTTGACGCCGGTGGCGGCGTGCTCGTACCGGATGTACTCGCTCACCGGCTCGGAGACGACGCGAACGCGGCGGACGGTGACCCCGCGCGTGACCGCGCCGGTGATGAGGTCGACCCAGGGTGCCCAGTACGCGGAGGCGGGGTCCGCGTCGCGCTGGCCGGTGCGCCGCCAGGTGTCGAGGTCGTCCGCCTCCTCGTCCACCGCGTAGCTGTCGCGCATCTCCAGGTGAACGGCGGACCGCTCGCAGCTGGCGAGGAGCTCAGCGAACGTCGGCTCGCTCGACGGCATCACAGGCCTCCCTCAGGAACGGCGCCATGCGGGCGGGGACGCGGATGACCGCCTCGTCGTCGGGGATGCCGACCGCGTGGCCCGGCACCTCGAACGCGGCGACCTCCGCCTCCGTTTCCCCGCCCGGCTTGAAGCCCTGGATCACGATGTCGTTCGTCTCCTCGTCGATGAACACGGTCGGACTCTTGTCCTGGCCGGTGGTCGGGTCGATGCCGATGAACCGTAGCGGCACGGTGGCCTCCCTCACCTCGGGTGTGCAGATGTGTGCGTCCCAGTCTCCCCGGCGTGGGGAGCTGGTCAACCCCCGATGCACCGTCAACCTCCAGCCTGGTGAGGGTCCTTGCACACTTCTGCACATCCCTGGCTTTGGCCAGCCCCAGGTTCTAGCCTCGGCAGTTCTAAGGAGAGACCCCCGCGAGGTGGACTAGACCTCCGGGGGCGTGGCTGACGCTGATGGGAGCGCCAACGTGACGCAACGTACCGTCCAACCACCACCCGTCCAAGGCCAGGGGCATCACCCCCTGGACGTCGACACCATGAGGGAGGGCGCGCGTCGCCTCCTCGTCGAGGACGCCGAGCCGCTCACCGCCGACGAGCTGAGCACGCTCACCGCTCAGCTCCGCGGCCACGTTGCGGTCGCCGTGCCGGACGTCGAGACGATGGCCCTCGCCCTCCCCGAGGACGACGTGCCGCGGGCCTGCGCGCTGGCCTGCGTCGGTGAGGCCCGCATGCGGCTCAGCCTCGAACCCGGTCCGGGTCTGCCCGCCGGGATCGCGCACGCGCAGCGGCTCGCCCGCTCGGTTAACGCGCTCGTTGACCACTACGAGAACCTCAGCGGGAGCGACCGATGAGCTCTCGCATCGAGTGGCAGTGGCGGGACCGCCCCTCCGGGCCCGCGTACCGTCAGCGCGTCCAGGTCCACGACGACCCGGCCGAGCCCGTCAGCGCGAACCCCGCGGACCCCACGGGCCCGGTTGAGGCGGCCTGGGCCCGTCTCGCTGGCCACTGCGTCGCCTGCCTGGCCTGCCGCACCGTCGAGGACTACGACCACCGGGCGAACGCCACGTGTGACGAGGCCGAGGAGCTCTACCAGGCGTGGCGGCAGGCGCGACGCGCCTCAGCGCCTGAGGGGAGCCCGGAAGCGTGAGCGTCAACCGACGAACGGCCGTCATCGCCTGCGTGGTGGCCTTTTGCGTGGTCAGCGTCATCTACTCCAGGGTGGCCAAGCGGGACGGCAGCGAGGACGCGACCGGCAGCGCGACGCCCAGCGTCACCACCGCCACTGCCGCCACTACCCACGTGGCGCGCCACCCGTCACCGTCCGCTCACGCGGCGGCCAAGCCGACACCCAGCGCGCAGCCCAGCGACCTGCCGCGCCTCGACCACCAGGGCGACGGGCTGACCAACTGCGTCATCCGCTACCGGGCGGGTGACCACTCCACGGCTGGCTGGGCGGTGTTCGCCTCCCGCGCCGGGACGGTAGAGCTGCTGGCGACCGCGCTGAACGGCCACACCTACGACAAGTCCTGGTACGCCGACACGAGCCACAACCGCACGGTCTACGTCACCGGCATGAACGTGCCGGTGCCGCTCACCGCTCTCAAGAGCATCGAGGGCACGCTCGTCGACGCCGACAGCGGACACGAGTACCGGTGCCTGGTGGGATCGGGGGCGTAGCGGCACGAAACGACGACTGGCCGGACTCCAGGTGGAGGCCGGCCAGTTCCGTGTCTGCGCCTCTTAGAAGCCGCTCTTGTGGCGGGTCCTACTGGTCTGCCTGGTAGGTTTTCCGGTCCTTGAGAAGCTCCCACGCCTTGATGTTCCAGGTCTGCGGCTCTACCACGATCGTCTTCCATACCGTGCTGGTCGTGGTGATCTGGATCCGGTTGTACGGCAAGCTCCGGTCGATCTTGACGATCTCCACAGGCGGGAACTGATGGGACCCGCCGCGCTCCGCGAAGAAGTGGAAGCCACCCGTATATGTGGGCACGACCGTCCCGACGGCATGCCGCTCACCGATCTTGGCGTCCAGGCAAGCCGCGGGAGTCGGAGCGCCACTTATACCGATGGCGCTATCCGCCACAACACGGCGGTTCCACGCAAACACCACACGGTTGTGCATGCGGGTATCCCACACCCATCCGGCCACGAGCAGCGAGGCAAACGCCACCCACGAGTAGTCGTGCGTCAGGTCGGCCAGTCCCCACGCGAAGAACCCGAAGAAGACTGCCGCGCCAACTATCTGGCTGGTATCCGCACCAGCCACCAGCTGGTTATGCGCGATTCTGCCTTTACGGCCGCTGCGATCTCTTGCCACTGCTGCTCCTCGGGGCGCCCGCTCATTGCGTCGACAGCGGCATTGTTGCTTACCCGGTTCGCAGCCGGGCGGTCCGGGAACCCCGTCAACGAACGGATCAGCAACCCCTGCTCGTATGCGCCGTCTCCGCGACCACCCGGACGGGACTCCCATCGACCGGCAGACCCCAAGATCGGTAGCACAACAGCTACCTACGTGGCAGTCCGCAAGGCACTGACTATGGCACTGATCCGCCCCCTGGCAGCGCGGTCCTTCAGCCCCATCTGCGCGCCCAGGCGCCTGGCACGGGCTGCCACGGTGTCGTCGGGGTGGGCCAGCAGGTCGGCCTCAACGAGGGCCCGCCTCGCGGCCTCTGAGACCGTCGGCTGGCCTGGCACCGCTGCCTTGCTCCCCCTGGCAGCTGATGGCAGTGCGCTGGCAGCCTTCCGCGCCCTGGGCGAGACGTTCCAGTCCCCGTCGTCTGCCACCACGAGGACGCCCTCTCGGACGAGGCGGTGCATGAGCCGTGGCATCGCCTCCGGTGACGGGACGTAGCCCACCACCCGCTCATACGCGGGCCGCAGCCTGGCCGTGAACTCATCCCAGCCGTCGCCGGGTTGGAGGGTGTCGGCGACCTCCACCGCGCACGCGGCCTGCCGTTGCTACACCTCGTCCAGCACGGCGGCCTTGAGCGCGGTCAGCGGCCGGCCAGCCTGCGCGTCCGCCTCCAGGCGGCTGGCGGCCGCCCTGGTGACGCTCAGCGCGGCCTCCGGTGCGAGGCCCAGGCGCATGGCCATGACCTCGCGGGCGAGCAGCCTCAGCTTCAGGTCACTTGTTTCGATCAGGTCCATGACAACCCCTAGTCGACGAGCAGGTGCCGGACGCCCGACTCCATCTGGAGCGCGTTCAGCAGCTGCTCACTCGTGAGAACGTGCTCTCCACCGTTGCGCGGTGCTGGGTCGAAGACCCTGACCAGGTGGCGCGCTGGGTTCATGCCGTCGACGACGACCGCGTGACCGGTGATCTCGCCGCCCTGCCAGGGAAGACCGGCTGCGATGACGAGCGCCGGAACCGCCACGTGGTGGAGCAGGTCAACCGACAGGTCGGCCTCGACCTGCCTGCCGCTGGTCACCACCTCGTACGTGAGCTCTCGCCCGCTCGGCTGCACCTCGTTGAAGACCCGCATCAAGTGGTCGCCGCTGACACCCCAGTTGGGGATGATGCGCATCTGCCGACCGAGCTCGGTGGGCGTCAGGTGCACGCCCAGGGTGGCCAGCGCCATCGACGCGGACGTGGGGATGCAGTTGTACGGCAGGCTCTGGGTCAGGTCGGGGTGGGAGACGTAGTGCCACTCGTCCTCAACGGGTCGTGGCTGTGCGGCGTGATTGCTGACCGCCGCACTCGCGGACACCACAGACAGCGAGACGACTGCGACGGTCACGCAGGCGACGACGCGACGCCTCCACCGCCCCCTGGGCTTCGCGTGCGCTGAGGCCATCACGAGACCTCACCGTCTATGCCCTGGACGCGAACGTCGTCATTCTCCGGACCACGCCCACAGACGAAGCACGTGACGAGACGCTCCCTGGCCAGGCGCCACTTCTCTCGCTGTCCCGCCGAACGGCGCTCCACCGTCTCCGGGTTGCGGCTGCTGGCGCGCATGGCCGACTGGCGGCGCTCGCGCACCTCCGAGTCCCGCCACGTGGCCTCAACGGACCGTGCTCGGCTTGAACCTCGGGCATCGTGAGCGGAATCACCCAACTCACCCTGGTTCCGCTCATCTTCTGTGCTCATGCGACTAATTGAACCCAATTGCTCACCGCATGTACAGCCGGTGACGAGTCATCACGAACCGTCACCGTGACGTGGCTCATCAGTCACGCATCGTCGGTGACGTGGTGCGGTGACCTGATCGCTCCCGAAGGTCACTCAAGCCCGTCTCGGGCCGGGCGAGCGGTCCTGGGACCGCGACCAGGGCGCAGCCGGTCAAGGGCCTCAGACGGGCGCTCGACCCCGCAGACAGGGGAAGGCCGACCCCTGGTCCTGGGGCCGGCCAGCCGCGCACTCCCTCAAGCTCGGGTCGCGAAAACGCGGTCAGGGGAACTTGGGTTCCGGGAACCCCCAGTCCATCGCCATCGTGACCAGCGCCTCCCGCACGGCTTCATCCCACCGCGGCGGGTCCACCAAGCTGCGCAACAGCACCTCACCACCCTGACTGATAGACCGCCCTCCGACCCTCTGGCCCAGCGAGGTCATCGACACGACGTCCTCCAAGCTGGAGTCAGTCGGATCGCCATACTCGTTGGGTATGTCCCCCGCTGCGGCGTGGATCTCAGTAACCGGGGTCGGCATCGCCTTGAGGCCGACTGTCGCCTCGGCGACGAGCGGCAGGAGCATGTTCGCCACGATCGGAACGCTGTCGTAGAACACCTGGAGGAAGTAGTCCAGCCCCAGAGGGATACCGTCGAGAAGCCACACGGCGGTGTCAAACAACACCTCAAGCTCGGAAGCTGGCTCACCACCGGCCAGGGAGACCGTGCAGATCATCTGCGCGCCTGGGCGCGAGGGAGCGGACCCGTCCGTGCCGCAGGTGGACATTCGTAGCCGCAGCCGTCGGCTCGTGGCGTCCACAAGCTGCCACGGCGTCGTGACGACCTGCCCGCCACCCACCAGGTCGAGCCCCAAGCGGCTCAGCAACGGGTGCGCGCGTGTCCCGTGCAAGGCCTGGATGACCCCCGCCGCCAGCCCGCTTGGGAACCGCGTACGCTCCTCCCCCTTCCACAGCTTCATCACGCTCACGGCTCGCAGGACGACGTCAGGGTCATTGGCGTCGTGTCGGAACGGGGACTCGTGGCTGTTGAGGCCCCGCATGGCCGTCGATGGCCGGGGCTCAGGCTGCGAGTTCGGGTCATCCAGCAGCATCCGCATCATCTGCCGGTTCGCCTTCTCGTTGCGGGCGTCCAGCCGCACGAAGATCGAGCCGTTGAGGACGATGGGCCGCGGGACGGTTGCCCGGTCGATGCGGACGACCAGGACGACCTTGTCACCCTGCTCGTTGCAGGGCACCTCGATCACCTCGGGTGACCACGGCGGGTCGAAGCCCGTACCCATCTGGTTAACCAGCTTTTCCTTCTCGCCGAGAGGCACGCCCCTGATCTCGGAGGGCACGCCCTTTTCCCCCTCGTCGACGCCCACGAAAAGCAGGCCACCGTACGTGTTCGCGAGCGCGGCTACAGCTTCGATCGGTTTGTCACCGGCGCGCTTGTACTCGACCGTGAGGCTTTCCCGGATCTTTAGGTTGATGAAGTCCTGGACGAGGTCCAGGGTGACCTCAGTGGAAGGCACGTGAAACAGCGGATGCATCCACAGAGCATCGCAGTCCCAGATGCCTCAAGACACCCGGTTTAACCGACAACATCCATAGGCGCTTTCAGACGAACGTCGTCACCTGGACTTGCCGCGCGTCGGACGCTTGGCCGGCCTAGCCCGGGGACAGCCCGAGAACGGGGTTGAGTGACAGCGAGCGGCTGTGGCCGGGCTCAACCTGGGAACCAGTCAGGCCCGCCGGAAGCGGGCCTGAGATGGGGCTGAGAGGGCTTGACCGGTCGTCAGTCCAACTGCGTGAGACCCGTGGGCGGCCAGGTGGGGTTGTCGCGGTTCAGCTGCGCGACGCTGGCGAGCGCGCTCGGGTCGGCGTTGGCGAGCGTGAGGTTCGACAGGAAGAGCGTCGTCGCGGCGCTCGGGGTTCCATCCTCGGTCGGCACCAGCGTCGCGTACGCGGCTCCGTTCGGTGCCTGGAAGTTGTTCACCTGCTGGGTCCAGGTGGCCGCCGCCAGTGAGACGGTGTTGCTCGACGTGGCAAGGTAAGTCTGGCTGGCGTCGAACCAGTTCACGCTGAGTGAGACGTTCGACCAGCCGGGCGGCGAGTAGAGCCAGCCCTGAGCCTGATACCAGTGACCAGGGGTGACGCTCATCAGCTCCGACGAGGCGTAGACGGTGGCTGAGGTGCCGTTCGGGGTGATGAGCCCCGACTCAGTGAAGCCGCCGTGAACCTGGGCGTTCGACTGCGTGAGCGTGCAGTTCGTCGCCGTCCACGGTGAGGTGCCACTGACGAACGTCGGGTTCGAGTTCAGCGGGTCGTTCGGGAAGAGGATCGCCTCCAGACACCCGAGCAGTTGGCCCTGCCAGCTCCAGGCGAACGTGGAGGTCGCCGCCGCGAGGTTGGAGCTGCTCGGGTCCTGCCAGAAGTGCAGGAAGTTGCCACCAGCGGTCTGGTCGTAGACGCTGACGTTGAGGGAAAACGTGTCGGCGGTCCAGGCGCCGGAGCCGTAGCGGGAGCGGGACTTGAAGGGGCTCGGCAGACCGGCTGAGCCCTTGAGGAACTCCAGGTAGCTGGTCGGGTCGTTACCGGGACCGGGCTGGTTCGTCTGCCGCATGAACACGTGGTAGGTGCTGCCAGCGGTCAGCCCGCTGACGCTGAGCGGCACCGACATCGTGGGCACGTTGTACTCGGGGATCGTGACGTACGACTCCACGCCACCCAGGTTGCCAAGCAGGAAGAGGACGTAGTCGCTGGTGTCCTCGGTGGTGACGACGAGAGTTGCGAGGTCGAACCCGCCACCAACGTCTGCACTGATCTGCCACTCGCCGGGGCCGTTCTCGTAGACGGTCAGCGTCTGGATGCCGTTGACGAACGTCGGGCCCGTCTGGTCGGTGAGACCGCCAGCCACGATGGCGCCGTTGCCGGTCGTGGCGTACGCCGTGAAGCTGCCCACAGCCTGTCGCATCTTGTTGTTCGTGGGAAGCCAACTGCCGATGCTGCCGTCGTCATTGATCTTGGCGTAGAACGAGGCGTTTGTGGCAGACGCGCCACCGCTCACGAGGCCACCCGCGCAGAACAGCCAGTCGTTGACCGCGAAGAGAACGGGCCAGAAGACCGCGGTGGGCAACGACGGGGCGGCCACCCAACCGGTGAGCTGTCCGTTTGAGACCGGCGTGTAGTAGACCGTGTTCACCGCGGTCATGCCGGTGTTCGTCGTGCCACCGGCGACGTAGATCATCTCGGCGCCAGCACTGTTGGTGTGGCCCCAGGAGCTCGCCTCCCTGAGGGCGACGGGAAGCGACGCCTGCTGGCTCCAGGCGCCGAGGGCACCGGTGTTCGGGTCCCAGGACGCCGTGTACGTGGTGGAGACGAAGCCGGAGCCCACCGACGTGGAGCCACCGATGATGGCGACCGTGCTGCTGGTTGCCGCCAGGGCCGCGTGGTAGAGACCGACGGGGAGACGCGTGGCGGGTACCGCCGTGGGCACGTCACCGTCGTAGAAGACCAGGACGACGTCGGTGAGGCTGTTGCCGGAAAGGTCACCGCCGCCAGCGAGGATGATGTAGTTGCCGCTCGGAACGGTCGTCGCCGAGTTCAGCTCGCTGCTGCTGGTGACCAGGGGCGTGCTCCAGGGCACCAGGGTGAGGTTGTCGTTCTGGATGTTGTTGAAGAGCGCGGTCGCGTTCGGGGAGCCGCCGTTCACGGTTGTCTCGCCCGCGAGGTCGGTGATCCAGGAGGCTGGCACGACCGTTGAGGCGAGTGGGCTACTGGTCTTCGGGTTGCCACTGCCGTCATCCGGGTACAGCGCGACGAACAGGTCGGCCCCGGCGCCAACCGGCCGGACGGGAACCGTCACGCGGCCGATGCTGGTGTGGCCGATCGGCATCGTGAACGGCTGGGTGTACTCGTTCGGCGTGCTGTCACCGGTCCAGGAGGAGAAGACGGGATCGGCAGTGACGATCTCAGTGCCGTGGTAGATCACGTTGACGTGGGGAGTGCCCAGGAACTGGTTCAGCTGGCTGGCGTGGTTGATGGCGTCGAGGTTGCCCGGGAGGCCGTTCTCAGCCGCGCTGGCGGGGGTATTGAACGTCATCAGTCCTCCAGCAGCGCTTCGAGCTCATCGGCAATGGATGGCAGTTCGTCCGCTTGCATCGCGAGCTCGATCCGCCGCTTGAGCGCCTGCGCCTGCGGCAGGGTTGCCCCGGCGTTCGCCTGCTTTGCCTTGAGCGTCTCAAGGGCCTGCTGGCACGTGCGGAGGTTGGTCTTGGTGGTGCGCAGCTGGATCGTCGCCAGGAGGGTGGCGACCTGGCGATCCACGTCACTGCGGAACGTCACGGAGTCGGGGCCGTCACTGAGGAGGGTGTGCACGTTCGCCGTGGCAGCCTCGAACTGACGAGTGGCGTTGGCCAGGTGCTGACCGGCCTCGGTGATCTGCCTCTCAAACTCCTGAACATCGAACTCGGCGCCCAGGATCCAGCTCTCGACCTGGGCCAGGTGGCCGGCCAGGCGATCCCGGTAGGTGGCGGGGGTAGTCATCGGTGATCTCCCAGAGGGATGAGGCCAGCCTCGGGTGGTGCGGGTTACGCGATGCGTTCCACGTGACCGCCGAGCAGGCTGATGGTGTTTGAGGCGCTGGCGGTGCCCCACGTGACACCGACCACGAGGGACTTGGTGACGTTCGACACGATCGTCGTGGACGCGCTGGGCGTGTTGACGAACGCTGAGATGGCGTCCGTGGTCGTGGACGTGCCCAGTTCGAGACGAAGGGCGCCGAAGGCGCTGGTCGTGGAGCGGAACGTGACTTCGGCGTCATACCAGAACGGTGCGCTGGTGAGCGTGGCAGTCGTGATGGCGGGGATCGTGGCCAGGGCAACGCCGCCGGTACCACCCCAGTACAGGATGAACTGAAGCGTGGGGGTACCGGTGGTGGAGTACACGCCGTAACCGGTGAGCCGGTAGACCGTGCCTGCGGCGACGTCGTTTGCCGGGAACGTGAAGCTCGTGAGCGCGGTGGCGCTCACGGTGTTCGCCACGGTGACGGTGGAGGTCTGGGACTGGACCACGCCGCCCAGCACCTGCGGAAGGCCCTGGCTGTTGGCCTGCGCGAGCTGGCCTCCACTGCCGTAGAACGCGAGACCACCGCTGATCGTGGTGCTCGGGACGGTGCTGGCGTTGGCCAAGCCGACCACACCCACGCCACCGCCGAAAGCCTTGGTGCCGCTGAGCAGTTGAAGGTTCGGCTTCGTCGCGCTTTGGGTGGCGATCAACACGTCCTTGCCGTTCACCGCGTCCTGCATGTGCAGGTCGTTGGTGCCGTCGTTGATCAAGCCGCCGACGACCCATTCCTCAACGCCGTTCGTCAGCAGCTGATAGGTCGCGAAGTTGCTTGTGGCGCCGCGGTTCAGCTGGAAGGACGAGGTGCCACCGTTGCCCGCGCAGTAGAACTCGTTGCCGTTGACCTGGCTGGTGCCGTTGACGTCCAGGCTCGTCGCGGTAACGACCGTGTTCGCGCCGTACAGGACGCGGCTGCCGCTGTCGACCTTGACGCTAGCCGTGGCGCTGCCGGTGGGGGCGTTCTCCCGGAAGCCGGTGATGAAGGCTGAGAGCGCGCTGCCGGTGAAGTAGGCGCCGATAGCGTTGTTCTGGGCAACAAAGCACGACACGAGGTTGTTGCCGACGCCGCCGGTGACGACGTAGGCGTTGCCACTGTTCGCCTCGGCGCCGCAACTGTAGAGACCGACGTTGTTGCAGGTATCGAGGAAGTACGCCGTGACGCACGAGTCGGCGGCGCAGCCGTTAAGACTCGTGTAGTTCATCTGAGCCAGGTTGTAGCCGTGGCTGCCGCATCCGTTGGCGTAGCAGTTCAGCATGGCGACGCTGGTCCCGCCGCCACTGAGCTGGAAGCCGTGGTTGCCGCACGTCACGACCTCCACGTTCTCGAACGTGGAGGTGATCAAGACGGCGATGTCCACGCCGTTGCCACCCATGTTCTCGATGACCAGGTCACGGAACGCGCAGCTCACGACCGGGTTCACGCCACCGTTGGCGGACATGACCAGGCCCTTGCCGGTACCGGAACCCGGGCCGAGAATCTGAAGCTTCTCAACCTGGATGTTGCCGAGGTTGGTTGCCGCGTAGCTGAGGACGTTGGCGGTCGTGCTGGTCTGGTTGAGGATGCTCGCACCCTGGCCCTGCCCGAGGAGCGACACCTCGTTGGGCACGTTGATCGCAGCGCTGAGCGCGTACGTGGCGGCGGGGATGAAGAGGACGCCACCGCCCGTGTTGCCGATGGCGGTGACGGCAGCCTGGAAGGCGGCGGTGTCATCGGTGACCCCGTCGCCGACCGCGCCGAAGTCCTGCGGCGTCTTGAATCCGACGAGATATGGCATGGCTTCACTGGTCTCTACGAGGGCGCTGTCGCCGTGGGTCTCTGAGCGAAGGGTGGTGCCGCTCCCGTCCCGACTCCCGACGAAAGGGAGAACGGATCGGGACGGGAACGGCGGTGCGTGGGTCGTGGTCCACGCATCCGCGGACTGAGCCGAGTGGCAGCTCCGCCCGCGGACGATCTCTCACCCGGTGGGTGGCCTCACCGCGAAGACGGGGGAGGTGGGGTTGCTCGGACGGAACGGGTGGCCCTTGGCGGGCATGTTCCGCTCGAAGGCGCGGTTGGCGAGCTCCCGGTCGTGCTCATCGACGGCCTTCGCCTTGATCTGGCGGGCGACGCCGGTCATGCCCGCTGCGGCACCGATGAGCTCGGCAACGACGGCCGTCGCTGTCTCGTCGAGCGGCAGCCCCCACATCAGTCGTCGGACGCCGTCGAGAAGGGCAGTGACAGCGGACGTGGGCACCATCGGTGGGTTCGCCGCCAACTGACTGGCGGCGTTGCACGCTGCCTCGCGGTCTCGCACCTCCTGGCGCGCGGCGGTGAGCCGTCGCTCCAGGGACTCACGGTTGGTCTTGGCGCCCTCCGCGGTGGCCTGACGCCGAGTGGCGACGTCAGCCGCTGCGCGCTTGATCGTCAGAAGCGCGGTCTCGTCCGCGGCCGACAGCTTGCGGAGCTGACCTTCGCGCTCTGCCTCAGTCGCCAGGCGGTAGTTCTCCGCGGCGTCGCGAGCCTCGTCCTCCGCCTCGCGCTCAGCCTGAATCGCCGCCTCAACTGCCTTGACCAGTCGGTCCTCCTCCTGGAGGGCCGCCTCGAACGGCGCGTCGAGCTGGAGGACGGCTTCGCGAAGCTTGGCCCTGATCTCCAGTTCGTCGGCACGGTCCAGAAGGGTTCCCGCCTCCAGCTGCCGCTTCACCGCCTCGGCGCGGAGGAGGTTCGGGGTGAGGGTGTCACTGAACCACTCGACGTCGCGAGCGTTGGCGCCGTTGCTGCGAGCGACGTTGCTTGCCGCCTCGACGAGCTCAGCGGTTGAGGCGATGACCTTGGAGATGTCCTGCGTGGGAGTCTCGCTCATCGGGCACCACCGATGTTGTTCGGGGCGACGTGGAACGGGACCTGGCCCGGGGCGTGAGCCTGCGGGAAGACGCCGGTCGGCGTGCGGTGGTTTTGCTGCTGCACGGTCGCAGTGCCCGGTGCGAACGTGGGTCCGGCGTACGCGGCTGGCTCGGTGGTCTGAAGGTCGGCCAGGGGGGTGGGCATCTGCGCGTTGCGCTGCATGCGGTAGACGTGGCCGGCCATCGCGTCGACCGCGGGGCCGTGGCCCTGCATCACCAAGGTGGCGCGCGGGTTGGACGAGACGCCGGGAGCCATGGCCTTGAAAGCGCCGTTTTCAGCCTTGTCGTCCATCTCCTCGTCCGCCTCCGGGTCGCTGGCGGCGAGCAGGGGCGCGGTGCCCATCCGGGCGGGGATGAGACGGGTGGTGCCGTCCGCTTCCTCGACCTCGCGGTATCGGGCGCCCTTCAGGGCGGCCTCCTGGGCGGCCAGCTGCTGGCGCGCGAGTTCAGTGACGAGTCCGATCATGGCTGGTCACCGTCCCTTCGATGCGTGGGTGTACACCTGCTGCCACGCGAGCTCACGCTCAGCGGGGTCGGCGCTGTTGGGGTCCCAGCGGAGTGGCGCGTCTTCAGCCACGGGCGCCTGGGACTTGATGACGAGACCGTTGAACTGTCGCTGCCAGGCCGCCTCGCGGGCCGCCGGGTCAGGGTCGTTGTCGTCGCGGTGACCGAACCACAGCGCGTCGGTGGAGGCCCGGCTCTTGGCGAGGAACGCGGGGGCGGAAGGCGTGGGAGCGGGCACGCTCTTGGTCACGCCACCCGCGATGGGAAGCGCGGTGCCGCAGTCAACGCAGTACCGGGCGCCAGCCTTGCCCCGGCCGCAGCCGTTGACGCACTCTCGCATGGCGATTCGGATGTTCTTCTGAATCATCCGCTGGCGCCTGCTGAGCGCGCCCTTGCTCTTCTTGCTGCTCACTTGATCCCCTCTCACCGCTTGGCGGCAGGGTCATGCTGGGGTTGGCTCTCAGGTTCGTCGCGCCTCGTGCGCTGGCACCACCAGCGGCTTCGGGACTCGCACCGGCACCGCCAGTGGAAGCCAGGAATCGGACGCGATCGGGTGGGACTTCTTGACTACCGGTGTCCGCTTCATGCCGCACAGCGGGCACTGGCGAAGTCGGTTGGTCTTGCGGCTGCCAGCGCAGCCACGTGGGCATCGCAACCTCATGCGGTCTCACCCTCCGGATGAGTCGTCTGAGCCTTGGTGATGACGGGTGTCAGTGCCTTGTTGACGCTCTCGGCGGTGACAAACACCCGTCCGCCCTCAGCTCCGCTGGGGCGGACGATGGTCAGCCGTCCGTCAGAGCACATCCGGTTGACGGTCGAGAGCGACAGGTGAAGGCGGTCAGCAGCCTGCTGACGCGTCATCAGTTCTGTCGTCATCATGTCCATGACATGAACTATATCACTGAGCGTCACCAATAACCACACAGTGTCACCTGGTTTCACGAAGTCGATAAGCATTGGTCACTGCATCGACGATCACTCAGCTCACGCCACCGCTCGTGTCCTCAAACGCTGTCGGTTGAGAGGGGCGCGTTGTCAGTGGCGATCGTTACGCTTATCGCGTGGCAGATGACGCATACATGCCGTACGACGACATGACGGACACCGACTTCGAGAAGTTCTGCTTTGAGCTCATGCAGGAGCTCGGGTTCGTGAACGTCGACTGGCGCAAGGGGACCGGCCTGAACGCGAGTCCCTCGGACAGCGGGCGGGACATCGTCGCTGAGCGGCACGTCACGGACGTCGACGGCTCGGTGCACGTGGAGCGCTGGTTCGTGGACTGCAAGAAGTACACGAAGGGCGTCCCGCCGGACAAGATCACCGGGCTGCTCGCCTGGGCCACCGCGGAGCGGGCGAACGTCGCCCTCGTCATCGCCAGCAGCTTCCTCTCCAACCCCTGCAAGGACTTCATCAGGGCGTACGAGGAGAACAACCGTCCGCCCTTCCGCGTCAAGCACTGGGAGCGCCCGCAGCTCGGGAAACTGCTGGAGAACGTCCCCGAGTTTGTGGCTCGCTACGTCGACGCCCGGCCCCGAACTGAGGCGGAGATCCTCGCGGCGGAGGAGATGCGGAACGACAAGCTCTGGTACTACCGCAAGGAGGTACTCATCAACCGGATCGAGACCGGTCAACGAGAACCTTTGAAACCGAAGATCGACCGAGTGATGAGAGCCGCGATGCGCACGACGGAGAAGCAGTACGCCGACGACCCGAGCTTCATCATCGCCGCCGACGAGCACGAGCAGTGGAACGTCGCGTACCTCCTCGGCGAGCTGTCGGCGCTGCGCTGGGTTCTCGGGGACGACTGGAACAACGGGGACAGCTGATGGTCAGCCGGTCGTCACGTGAGGACGAAAAGTGAACCGAAGACGGTTGAAGTGGGTCGCGGTGGCCGCCCTGGCGCTCAGCCTGACCGGCTGCGCGTCGACTGGGGGTGACAATGGCGCAGGTGAGCGATGCAACCCGAGGCTGATGGACTGCAGCACGCCGCCACCCCCGGAGAAGACCCCAGGGTGCAGCACGCTGATCATCGACGAGGCTCGGGCTGAACTCATCGACCCGACCAACTGGCACCGAGAGCCGGTGTACCGCGCCTGCGACGGGATCACTGAACCGGTGGTCGACAACATGATCCAGCAGACGATCGGTGAGATCGCTGATCACGAGGGAAATCCGGGCTGAGGTGCTCAGACGCGAAGAGGGCCACGCCGTGGGGCGTGACCCTCTCGTCTTACACGACGTAGTGGTTCACCGCGTTCCTCCTAGAAGTACGTGAAGACCATGACGATGCCGTTGGCCCCGGCTCCGCCTGCACCACTGTTGTTGCCGTTCAGGGACGCGCCACCACCGCCGCCACCACCGCCGTACAGGGCACCGTTGGCGCCAGCCTGCGCCGCGGTCGTGATGGACGCGGCCCCGCCACCGCCGCCACCGCCAGGGAGACCGGAGTTGGCAGCCGCGTCGGTGGGTGAGGTGGGTGCGGTGCTGTCGACGACGCCACCGCTTCCGTTCTGGTTGGCCGCGTTTCCACCACCGGAGCCGCCGTTTGAGGCGCTGTCGCCGGAGGTGATCCCACCACCCGCGCCACCGCCCGCGCCGGGCATGACCCCCGGGTTGCCGACGCCGCCGACACCACCGGTGGTCGACGCGGCTCCACCAGCGCCGCTTGCCGAGGTGCCAACGCCCCCGGAACCACCGGTTCCCGAGGCGCCGGTTCCACCGCTTCCCGCGCCGGAGGTGCCGACGCGGGCAAACGTGCCGAAGCTGCTGACACCACCAGCTGTACCGGCGTTGCCGTTGGTGGCGTTGGTGGTCTGAGCGGCGCCACCGCCGCCGCCCGCACCCACGGTGACGGACACGGTGGCGCCGAGGTCGGAGGCGTGGAAGACCTTGAGGAAGCCACCACCACCGGCACCGCCACCACCGCCACAGCGGACCGTGCCTGCCGCGTCGCGGCGGCCGGAGCCACCGCCACCGCCACCGCCGACGAGCAGGACGGAGACGGACGTGGCGTTGGTGGGCTTGGTCCAGGTGCCGCTGGCGGTGAAGATCTGCAGGTCGACGGTACGGGCGACCTGCTGGCCGTTGACGGTGACGGGGTTGGTCAGGGTTGAGCTGCCGTTGACCGTGAGGTTGCCAGCGATGCTGGCGCCGTTGAACTGGTCTGGGTACAGAGGCATGTTCGTTCTCCCTTACCAGCTCGTCAGACGCGCGAAGCCGTTCGCGCTGTCCCAGATGCCGTCGACGCGGCCGACGTAGAGGGGCTGCGGGAACTCGTAGTAGGCGCCCGGAGCGAGCTTCACCGTGAAGTCCGTCGTGGCGGCGGTGGCGCCGAACTTCAGGTAGAGGGTCGCGGTGGAGTCGTTCCAGACGACGCGGGCGTTGCCGGACCCCGCCTATGGGAACAGGGTCACGTTCGTGGCGCTGGACGGGACGGGGATGAGGTTGGCCGTGGTGATGGCGGAGTTGGGCTGAGGGAGAGTCACGTTCTTCTCCTGAGAGCGCGTCCGCTGGGAACGGACGGTGGGGCGTGTAGGTCGGCGGGGGCCGGGTGGCCGGCCTAGCGGGCGTCGACGCGCGCCTCCTTGAGACGACGGCGGGCGTGCCAGCTGGTGACGCCCGCTGAGATCGCCGCCCGGTGCGCGGGGGACTTTGGACGGCCCCGCGTGGCGAGGCCGATCCGGCGCCGCGTCTCGGCACTGACCCGGTGACCGCGCAGAACGGCGCTGACCCGCGCGCGGCGCTGAGCGCTCGGGACCCTGGCCAGGGACCAGCGCATCCGCGCCACGGCTGCGGGGTCCACGCCGGGAAGGCCGGCCAGGTCCTCGTAGGGGCGGAGGTTCAACAGCTGGGCGGCTGGGTCCCGCCGCAGCTGGCGGATCCACCGGTTCTCCACGGCCACGGCGTCAGCCGCGTCAACCGTGGCGAGCACTCGCACCGTCGGCGTCGCGTCCAGGGAGCGCAGCCACGCCGCCACGGGGCGGCCGTCCCCGGGGTTGTGGAGGGCGTCCCAGCGGTGCTTGCCCGTCCGCGCCCTGGCGTTGGCGGACTGCCCGACGTAGCGAACCGTCCCGCTCTCGTCGACCAGGGCGTAGACCTCCCGGGTCACGGCGGCGCTCACGCGGTCACCCCCGCTGGCAACTGGCTGCCACTGACCCGAGAACGGGGCCGAGTGACCGCGAGCGGGCGCGAGCCGGCCAGGGCAGGTGTATCTACCGGGCTGCCCTTTCGGGGCGGCGAGGCGGTCACTCGTGCCCGCAGCTCCCGCCAGGTGCACGGCAGTTGGCCGAGCGTGGCGAGCGTCGTCCGGGCGGCCTCATCGCCGTCGGCGGCAGCCGCCAGGAGCAGGCTCATCGCCGCGGCCTCGTCGGCGCGCGTCTCCACGCGGCGACTGGTGGAGCCCGCGAGCACCTGACGGCGGACGCGGTCGAGGCCCTCGGCTCGGCGCGGGTCCGCGGTGACCGAGGGTGGCAGGGGTGAGGTGAGTGGTGGGGCGTCAGGCGTCAGCGTCATCGGAGGCTCCGGTTGGGCGAGGTGGGCGGCCGCTGCTGCGTCGGGAGGTCGCGGTGAACGCGGTACCGCTCGCCGTCGGGGTAGGCGGCCAGGTCCGTGGTGGCGTGGCCGTTCTCGTCGAGGGTGACCGTCCCGTTGGGGTCGGGAGTGGCGTCGAGAAGCGTGAAGCGCCAGGAAGAGCCGTCGTAGCGGCGGGTCACCTTGATGATCGGGTCACCGCACCTCCGGCAGGGCACGACGCGGGCCGGGCACTGGTGCGTGGTGTAGATCCCCGTCCCGGTGTTGCCGACGACCGCCTCATCCTCGGCGGTGAGATCCGCGTCCCCCACCGGCTCCGGCAGCGCCACCGCGTCGAGGTTGACCCGCCGCCAGGTGACCGTGGAGCGCGCCGCGTTCACGGGGTAGCGGTAGACCGTGAGGCCACACTCACGGTGGGTCTGGATGACGTCGTCGCTCACGCGTTCCTCCCCTCGGTGCCGCTGGGGACCTCGCTCGCCCACTCGGCCAGGAGGCGGCGGGTGAGGTTCGCCCGCGTGCGGTTCTCCCGCTCCGCCTGGGCGTCGATGCGGTTCCGGAGCTCAACCGGCACGTACGTCGTCAGCCGGACGAGGACGCTGCCCGCGCCGTCCGTCGTGTTCGTCGCCATCACCTCACTTGTCGTCGCGTTCATGACAAGTCGATCTTACCCTGATGGGCCAGTCTGTACCACACTGCGAGAGATGTCCGTTCTCAACGTGCGCCGCAGAGCAGGGCAGTTCGCAGGAACCGGGATGAACCGGTGGTGAGGGTGACCTCGTCACCCCTACGCTCAGCGGATGGACTGGCTGGAGGGCGCCTTATGGGGCGCGGTCGGGGGCTTCGCCGTGGAAGCCGTGGACTACATGATCGCGGTGAGGCGCTGGCGGAAGCTGCCGTGGAAGGTGGGCGCGCCGAGCCTGAACGACCCCAAGGCCGCGCCCGCGCCTCAGAGCGCGGCCAGTGACGACGGTTCCCCCGGAGTCGTTGCCTACCTGATCGCCGCGGGGCTCAGGGTGGCGGTGGGCTTCGTTGGCGCCGCGGCCATCACGGCCTCCAGCGGCGACGCGATGACCCCGTGGCTTGCCTTCATCGTGGGTGGCGCCGTGCCGTTCATGCTGGAGAAGATCACGCTGTTCGTGCCGTTCCTCGTCGGCGTGACGCGGGAAGGCTTCAAGGTGATGCAGGCACAGGCGGCGGCTGAAAGGCAGGCGCAGCCGGGCTCTCGCCCGCCCGCCGCCTCCCCGGACCCGAGTGGGCAGGAAGGGAGCTGAACGCCATGACGACCTCTCTTGCCCGACGAGTCATCGCCGTGTACACGCGCCAGGCACCGGCCTTCCAACCGCGCTCCCGACGGGAGGTCATCAGCTGGGCGGCGGCGATCGACCGGCAGCTGAAGCGACGGCCAGGCAGGCGGGGACGCCGCGCGAGCGTGGCGCTCACCGTCGAGTTCGGGGTCTCCCTCGCTCTAATTGTCCTTAGCGTCACCGACGTATTGAGGGTCCCAATTGCCGTCGTTCTGTCATTCTTCTGCCTCGTGAATCTCGTGGCTATGACGTGGCTGAATGCTGGCGCTACCCCCGTATTGATGGAGCGTCGGCTTAAGGACGCGAGTCAATCGCGTTCTCCTGAGACGGACGAGGCAGGCATCAGCGCGGACGACGGCGACGGCCAAGGCAGCTCACGCGACTGACTGTTGGCTGGATGCCAGCCAACAGTCCAGGACGATGCCGCCCGGCCCGATGACGGCGACCACGACGTGGCCCCACTGCTCTCCCACGCGGGAAATGGTGCCGTGCGCGGTACCGGTCAGCGGCGGGAGTGTAGGGATCACCCGCCCGGGGAATGCACCGGGCGACGGAGACAGTGAGAGATCCGGGGGTTGGCATGGCGGGCGTGGCGCCAACGGCGTCACCGGCATGCCGAACCCGGTGACGGGCCACCGCAAGCGGGGCCGAGTCGAGCGATCTCCCGACAGCATGGGCGTACCCAGCACTACCGCTCGGCCAGCACCACGCTCCTCGGCAAGACCGTGTGAGGCCCGTCGCAGGCCTCGCCAACGTGCCTCCGGAAAGCCGACCTCCCGTGCTGCCCGACCTCTCAGCGGTCCCATCCTGGGCCGCGGCGTCCCTCGTCGTCCTCACCACCATCACCGGCGCGCTCGTCACCCTGGCGCGTCTCCTCGTCCGTGCCCTGCCGCAGGAGTCGGCGGACCGGCTGGAGTGGTGGCGCGTGGTGCTCAACCACCGCCTCACGTCTCGCCGTCTGCGGAACGGGCCTGAGGAGGACCCCTCACCGGCCGATGGTCGGCCAGCTACAGGGTTCGCACCCGCGGCGCCTGGGGCACCTCCACCTCGTACGGGACCACCCACGGGTCGAGGCCACCCCGGCGGCAGGTGAGGACCAGGCGCATCGGCTTGTTGAGCCACTGGTCCCGCCAGCGCTCCACCCGGTCGCTGCCCTCCTGCCAGGGCGGCGGCGACGTCTTCTCGATGCTGAACGGCCGGCCCGCGCCAACTCGCAGGGCGAAGGGCGCGATGGTCCGGCCGTCGACGTCCGCCCCGTCCGCGCCGTGCGTGAACCTGTACGGACCCCACACCTGCGCGTCCACCTCGTCCTGGGTGGGTGGCCCAGCAAGCCGGGGCGCACGGTCCATGTCGTCGCTCGACATGACGACCACACGGATCTCGTCGAGCGACCCGAGGGACAGTGGGCCCGCCAGGTGCACGCTCAACCTGTCGGTGCGGTTGTTGGTGCGCTCCAGCGTGATCCGGAACTGCGGCGTCAGCTCGGCGTGCCAGCGATCGCGCTCGATGCGGGCGACCGCGTCCGCGGTGGCGTTGGCCCGGCGAGCGGCAAGCCAGGCGCCGCCTGTGGCGACCGCGCTGAAGACGGCCGTCGTCCCGGCGATGATCGAGGCCCAGGGTGTTCCCATGAGGCGGGAGCGTAGCGGGAGTTGAGAGCCCCGGTGACAGCGCGGGGCGCTGAGCGTCACCGACCGATCCGACTGCGGGACGCGCGACGCCCGGCGCAACTCAGCCTCACCCGTGGCCAGTCGGTAACGAAACGGTCACCTGCCGCCGCTTGGAGTGGTCACGTGGACGCGGTCGGACCGTCAGATCGGCATACTCCTGTCATGGCCGCTCCACCCGTGATCGCGAGAACCGCCACCTACTTTCACGCCCGCGTCGGGCGGACCGAGCTCGACAAGGTGTTCCTGGTGGCCGGTGAGGGCGCGCCCGCGGGAACGGTGTCGGTGAGGTGCACCGTGGGCAACGCCCATCTCCAGGAGGACACGCTCGACGACCTCAACGCCGCCCGCGCGGCGCTGCCGTACGTGTCCGACCGGACACCGTGGACCGCGCTTACCTTCGAGCGGGACGAGGGAGCAGCCAGGTACGTCAGCATCGAGTTCGAGGACGGCGTCGTCACGGTGACGGTGCGCTCCGGCGACCCCATCTGGACCCACGGCCAGGCCCACCGGCTGGGCGAGATCCTGGAGGAGGCCCACGGCGCCGCGGAGCACCGCTACCGCATACCCCAGGTCCGTCAAACGGCTCTCCTCATGGCCTTGGTGTTGATGATCTGGGTCCCGTCCATGACGTATGCCGGGCCCCGCGACTTCTACGACTACCTGACGCAGATCTCGGGCGTCGGGGTCCTGGTCCTTGGCGGCACGCAGCTGGTGAGGGAATGGGTGAACGGCCGGGCTGACCGCCCCGTCTTCAAGGTGACGGAAGACGTCCAGTGGGGGTCGACCTGGTCGCGGCTATCCAGCGGGGACCGCATCGCCCTCGTCTCCGCGGTGATCGCGGGTCTCACGCTGATCGCCACGGCGGCGGCATTGATCTGACGGGGTGCTCACGACTGAGACGCGAGAGCGGACGAGGGGGAGGGTCGTGAGGGGCGAGACCGCCTGAGCGGCCGTGAGCGTGGCGAAGAACCTTGCGCGTAGCAACCTGCTTGGTATACCAAAGCTGCCAAGTCGCCTCGTGCCCCTCTCAGTCCCTCTCGACGGGCCTGTGTCTGTAACCCCAGGGCGAGCAGGTGACGCGGCGAGATGCCCGCGAGTGGCCCGAGCGGGCCTGACGAGCCGTCACCAGGGGTTGGCCGGCCAGGAGGGCGCAGCGTCCCGTTGGTGCGAGGCTGGCGGTGAGCGGGGCGGTCGAGCGCTGACCGTCACGGCGACGGTCGCTTGCGTGGCCAGGTGTCCGTTCAACGGACCCCTGACCGGCTCCGTATCGCTTGTACGGATACGAACCGTTGGAGGGGGCGGCGCTCGGTGCCTGCCCTCGGGTTACTCGAACGAACCAGGGTCAGGGCGCAGCGGTAGCGCCGCCGCCTACGGCCGCGGGGCCGCGCGCATCGTCTCTCGCGAGGCCATCAGAAAGCCGCGACGCGCCGCGTCTGTCTTCTCTGTCGCCTCGCGGTACGCCGTCCAGTCCGGCCACTCCTCGCCACCCGCCTTCGAGCGCACGGCGTCCTTCAGCGCGCCCAGCGCGTCTGTGAGGCGAACGGAGGCGTCATCGACGCTCTTGGGGCCCAGCAGCTCCACTCGCTCGATCGCCCGCTGCACCGTCTCAGCGATCTCGTGGGTGCGGTGGTAGATCGACTTCTCGCTCTCCTCCCACCCGTTCCCCTCGAAGTTCTCCGCGGCGTAGTGCTCGTCCTCCCAGTTCTCAACCCGCTCGTCGAACCGCTTCACGCCGGTGTCCCAGGCCTCCAACAGCGCCACGTACGCCTCCTGGCGCTGCCCCCGAAGCCACTGGCCGTGCTCCACCGCGGCCTGGTCGGTGACCTGTCTCCGCCCCAAGAAGATGCCGCCGAAGGCGCCACCCACGCCGATGAGAGCGGCCACCACGGTTCCCCACTGCTGTGCCATGGGGGACATCTTGCACGGTCACGTGGTCGCCTTGCGCGGCAGGTGCCTCAGCAACCTGTGGCTGGCGACCGGGCGCAGCACGGGCGTTGGGGGTGAAGCCGTCGTGACGGCGGTGCCGCATGGCTTTCGCCAGGGGTGGCGGCTACGTGGCTGGCCAGGGTTACTTCAAGTGATACGGGGCGTGGTCGGCCTACGCATCAAAGTGCCGTCCCACCCGGTAAGGATGTGGACGGCACTGGTCCGGTTCCAGCTCGGTTCCAGCGGTTCCAGCGGTTCCAGCCTCTAGGTTTCTCCTCCCGTAGAGCGAACAGGAGGAATTACCTAAAGCGCTGGAACCGCTGGAACCTTTTTCGCTCAATGCACCTCTTGGGCCGTTTCGCCAGTCGCGTTCTCGACCGTCTCGGCGTCATCGACTGGGGTCCGCCAGCGGAGGCCCACCCACGCCTGGTAGCTCGGAGGCAGGTCCGCGTCCGCAATCAGTGTGGACAGCTTGCCGGACTTCTTGACCTTCCTCTTCTCGACATCCACGCCCTGGGCCGCGAAGTACGCCGCCAGCCGCTCGTTGACGACTGGGGCTGACCAACGGTGGTGGCCGCGTCCCTCGATGAAGGCGTTGACGTTTGCCGCCACCGTTTCGGCGTGCACGTGCCGCCCTGGGTCGGGCATCAGGTACTCCTTCGCGTACGCCACCAGCGGGTTACAGCGCTCCTGCCACGTCTCGCTGTCTCGGATGACGCGCTGGGACGGCTCACCCAGGCTCCGAAGCTCGCGGTCCTCGTCACCCTGGTACCACCGCACCGCGCCCTCCACCAACCAGGCCAGGATCGCCTCCCACAGGCCGTTGCCACCGTCCTTGATGCGGTCGCGAAGGCCGGTATCGCCTCGCCGATCGGTGACCCTGGGCTCGGCGAGACGGTCGTAGTCGAACGGCTTGCGGAACGTGTACGGGAAGTGGAGACGGAGCAGTCGTCGCCACGTACCGTGGTCGGTCTCCGAGACCATCGGCAGGTAGTTCGCGTTCACGAACAGGGAGTGGCTGCTGCTGAAGGTCAGCCAGTCCTTGTGCATCCGTCGGCCCTTGAGCTGGCTGCCGGTCAGGTTCTTGATCGCGCGGACGCTGAGGTGCTTGCCCTCCGGCAGCTCCTCGATCAACGCCAGACGCGCGCCGAAGAGGTCCATGATCTCGGTGGGGTGTTGCTTGTCCGACTCTGCACCGATCAGGACCTCGTTGACGATGACCGCATAGTCACCGATCGCACCCATGACGCCCTGGTAGAGGGTGGACTTGCCGTTGGCACCGCCGCCGGTGCCGAAGAACACCGTGTCGTCGTTGACGTGGTGGCCGGTGATCGCCTGGCCGAGGCGAAGCTGCATGTAGGCGAGGGTGTCCTTGGGAATCGCCTGGAGGGCAACCCGCCAGTCGTTGTGCCTGGCACCCGGGAAGTACGCGACGCCGGTCATCTTCGTGAACTTGTAGCACGACTCATACGGCAGCAGGTCACCGGTCTTCAACTCCACTACTCCACTCGGCGTGTTCAGCAGGTCGGGGTGCGAGTCGAAGTCCGAGGCGTCACCCGCCACGCCGTCGATTGCGCTGGCGAGGGAGACCAGGTTGCTGAGCTTGGCGGCGGTCTCGTAGCGGCGCCACATGCCCGCCACGCTGGCTGCGGCGGAGGCCGTCGGCTGGTCACCGTTCTCGCGAGCCTGAAGCTCGACCCGCAGCGCCTGGTTGACGACGCTGGCCACCCACTGCCGAGCGGCTTCCCGCGCCGTCTTGTCGGCGACGGGCTTCCAACGCTGGCCGTCGTCCATCAGCCAGCCGAGCGTGGTGGTGTGGACGTAGCGGCCCTGGAGACACTCGGTGGCGAACATCAGGGCAACCTCCGCCTCCGTGCCGGGCGTCGGCGGCAGGACGAGGGCGGCCGCCAGCGGGTTCACGTTCTCAGTCACAGCGCGTAGCCGCCCTTCTTGCGATCCCAAGCGGAGTCGATGGTGTCGATGGCCTTGTCGGCCTCGTGGTCGTTGTCGGGCTCAGCGACGTCGAGGACCGCCTTCTTGACGTCCTCATAGGCGTAGCCGTACTCGAACAAGTTGCATGAACACTGAAATATGGCGAGATTCCAACCGCGACGGATCTCCTGGGCGAACGCGACGACGTCCAGTTCCGCCCGTACCCAGCGGTCGAGCAGGGAGCCCGTGGTCCCGACCTTGACGGCGCTCCGTGCCTCCCGGGCCGCGTCCAGGAGAGCCTGCTGACGCTGGCCACCGACGGGCAGGAGACGCTGATTGACGCCCTGGATGAACTGGGCCAGCCAGAGCGGGAGCTCGGCCACCTCGCGGTCACTCGCGACCTCGTAGCCCTGAGTTGGGGGCGCCGCTACCCACAGGTTCTGACCGGCGATGACGTCGATCGTCCAGCCCCGGCGGTGGTGCTTGGTGGACACCTCCTGGCCAGGGTTCTGCCGGAAGTAGAGGTGCGTGCCACCGCTTGGCGTCTGAATGACGTACGTTTCCGGCACCGTCTCACCGTGCTCGGCGGCGACTCGGTGAAGGTCGTCCAGGCCGCTGAGCGTGGCTCCGGGGATCAACCGACGGGTGTTGCCTTGGCCCTCAAAGGTGGCGTCGGTGTGCTTGACGTCGCAGTCGACGAAGACCAACCCGGACTGACCAGAGAGGATGCCGACGTCACGGCCTCGCCGCACCTCGGTCTGCAGGTCTGGCCAGGTGGCGCGGACGTCTCCGGACCAGTACAGCTTGGCGTACTTGACCTTGTCCTTGGGGGCACGTCCTGGAAGCTTCACCAGTGCCTGCCGGGCATGCTTCTCTGTCTTCCGGCTCACCGGGATGTGTGACCATGACAAGTCCCAGTGACGCGGCTGCGAGTGAGTGCTCACGCGGTCACCTCGCGCCCCTGGATGTTCAACTGCGCCCGAAACGCGGTAAAATGGGCACAGAGCGTGATTGAAGACATGAAGTCTCCCTTTCAACTGAATACGGTCACTGCTTCTCTTCGCTGAGGCGGTGGCTACATGAGCGCCTCCCTTTCCGGGTCGGTCGTCCTCTCGCCTTGAGCGATGACGGGTGTGAGCGCGGCTGTCGGGTGAGTTGTGGTGGCTCGCCGCGGTGGTTGAACTTGGTGGTGTCGTAGAACGAGAGAAGGCCCAGGCCGACCGGCTGGTAACCGGTCGATTCCTGGGCCTTCCGCATTCCTGGGTACTGCTGCCGCGCCGTAGTGGGGCGCGGGGGGTCTTAGACGCTGAGCGCCTCTCGCTTCGGTCGCGTCTCCAGCCACTCGTGAATGGCGCGGCGCAGCACGGCCGCTCGGGTGTCGCCGGTGCGACCGGCCTCCGCGTCGAGGTCCTTGACGACGTCCTCAGCGAGGTCGAAGTTGACGTGATAGACCGTCACGCCGCGGGCGTTTACTCGGGTGGTCATTGGTGGCCTCCTTCGAGATTTATATTATCCTGCAAGTGATCGGGAAAACCCGGAATACAGTGACCAGCGCTTATCAATTTTCACGGTAAAGGCATATCGGCGATATGCCTTTACCAATTCCGCTCAGCGCGGCGATATCCGCACCGTCATCGCCCGCGGCACCGTGCGGTGATACGTCAGCTCCGCCACGAGGGAGGCGCTTGGCCGGCCGTCCCACGACAGGTCCGCGTCCATCTCGATCAACACCCGCTGCCTGCACGTCCCGACGCAGGCCACGCAGTCACCCCGCTTGAGGCGCTTCGTGGTCGGCGGGAACGTGGGGGCACGCCGTGACTCCGCGATCCCTCGCAGGGCGTTCGCCTGGCTCAGCGTCAGGCCGAACACCTTGACCATGCGGCTCGTCAGGCACCACCACTTCCCCTTCACGTCCCGGTAGCCCGCGAGGGAGCGGCCGTTGATGACGACGCGGCGCTTCGCCTTGAACTCCCGCTCAAGCCAGTCTCGGCAGTGCGCGACGGACCCGAGGCCAGCCTTCGCGCAGTAGCGGGCGACGGTGTCGAGGTTGACGTGTACCCCGCGGCTCACTGGTCGGCCTCCTCGGTCAGGCGCAGCACCTTGCCGAGCTGCGCCAGCGTCAGGCGCAGCATTTCCACGGACACGGCGGTCTCCGCCTCGTCCACGACGGCCTGTCGGTGAGCCTTGGCCAGGGCCTCATCGGTGACGAGGTTCGCGGCGGGGGCGAGCAGGTTACGCTGGGTCATCATCAGCTCCCATTGATGAAGTTGAGGACGGTGCCGCTAACACCGCCTGAAACGGCGGAAGCCGCCCCGTTGAGGGCGGCTTCCTCTGTCTCTTCCTGAACCTCGTGTGGCGCGGCGGGCGTTGGGGGCCAGCCCTCAAGCATCGCGCGTTCTCGTATCCACGCGACCGGCACGCGCAGTTGCTGGCCGACGCGCACGGCGGGGATCTCACCCCGGTCGATCGCGCGGCAGACCGTTCGGCGGTCGACGTGCAGCACCTCGGCGGCCTCGGTGACCGTCGCGAACCAGCGGCCGTGCAGGCGCTCGGCGGCGTTCACTCGTCGACCTCGTCATCGTCCGGTGGCCAGTAGACGTCAGGCAGGTCGAGCGCCTTGATGAGCTCGTACGCCTCCACGCATATCCGGTGGTTCACGTGATCGTCCCCGTCCTCGTATCCCCACTCCACCGGATCGGGAGAGCGCACGAGGTGATTGGACTCAAAGATCGACTCACCGCAAAGCACGCAGTTCGAGTTGATGCAGCCGATGAGGTGATGAGCACCCTCACCAGGCATGAAGAAGTACGGCTCGTGCGCCAGGATCGGTCGACCACACCCGCCGCATGGCAAGGTCCCGTCAGCACAGCGCGTGCCCAGCAGCACTGGGTCATCTCGCTGGCCCTCGGGCATCGTCTCGTTGGCACGGTCATATCGCCGCTGGAGGGAGAAATACACCTCACTCCGCTTGTGCCACAAATAGCCCGGATCCCAGTCGCTCATGGCTGCCGCCTCCCCTCGCTCACGCGGAGAGGGAATCCTCGGAACGGCAAAAGCCACCACGGCATGGAGCAGCCCAGGGATTCCTGTTCCGCTCCTCCGCCGGATGGCTTCGGTTCGTCGTTGACTGTAGGGGCGGAGTGCCCCGTGGCGCAAACCAGTTGAGATGGTCATATCGCCGTCTCTCGCTCGGCGCGGACGCGTTCCCAGTACCGCTTGCGACCTTCGCTGACCTTTGCCCGATGCTCCGGGGAGAGCTCCCGCCCGCGTCGCTTGTCGTGCCTCTTGGCCCTGAGCTCGTCGGGTAGAGCGGCGTAGTAGTCCCGCAATCCCTCGCTGATCGCACGGCAGTGCTCGTCCCTCAGCGGCTTGCCCTTCTGCCACTCACTGAGCTTGCGACGGTGCTCCTGGCTCAGCGGGCCGAACTTGTGGCCACGTGCCGTGCCGTCCCATTTGTTGACGAGGTCATACCCACGAGCTCTCAAGCGCTTCGTCCAACGCGCCTCGACGGCGTACCGCCGCTCGTCGTACGGCACCACCTGGATGACCCGCAGCACCGGCACGTGCCCCTGCTCATGGAGTGACGTGAGCCAGGCGTGAAGTTGCTTGTTGCGAATACGACCTTTGGAGCGGTGAGCCCTCTGATGGTCCTTCTCACGCCCTTTCGGTCGTGCGGTGCACCCCACGTACCGTGGCCGACCGTCCGGCCCGAAAACGGCGTAGACATAGGCCCATTCGTACTCGACCTCACGCCTGGTCACCGCTCAGCGTCTTTCAGCTCGTCGCGAAGCCGCGCCAGGAGCTCGTAGTACCTGATCGCCGCGTCACGGTCGCGCGGCACGTACCGCTCTTTCTCGCACCGCCGCACTGTCACGTGCGAGACGCCGATCCGCTCCGCAACCTCGTTGAAGGTGAGGCCGGCCCGCTCTCGGAGCCGCTGCGCGGTGCCGCTCTCCAGCCACGTCAGCAGTCGCCCGCGACGCGTGTCCGTTGTCGTGTCCATGCCCTTATCGTAACAATGAGTGAGCATATCGTCCAGTGCTTTGACCAGGCATTTGTGACTCTCCGCATTCCATCGATTCACACATCGTGATAAAATATGACCAGAAGGTCACGCAGGGTGACCCACTGTGGAAGGAATGCCATGAGCACGCAAAAGCCGCGTCGCAGCCCGGGTGAGGGCGGCGCATAC
Organism: Streptomyces olivochromogenes; assembly: GCF_001514115.1. Lineage (GTDB taxonomy): Bacteria > Actinomycetota > Actinomycetes > Streptomycetales > Streptomycetaceae > Streptomyces > Streptomyces olivochromogenes. The sequence goes on along the minus strand of NZ_KQ948453.1, from coordinate 275,918 downwards.
AGCTATCAGACGGCGTCTGGCACCAGGTGGATGTGGAAGGCAACCGTGTCGATCGGCGGCGTCCGCAAACCGAAGCTGAAGCGCGGGTTCCTCACGAAGCAGGCCGCTCTCAAGGACATGAGGGCAACGCTCGCCCAGAGTGACGCCGGGACGCTCGCCGACCCGGGAGACGTCACCGTCGCGGAGTGGCTCGACACCTGGCTGACCGGCCTCCGGACCTCCCCCAGCACCCGGCAGACGTACGGCCAGATGATCCGCGTCACGCTCAAGCCCCGCGTTGGCGGCGTGAAGCTGGCCAAGCTCACGTCGACGCGCCTCAACGCCCTGTACCGCGAGCTGGAGGCCACCGGGAGTGCCAGGGGCGGCCCGCTCGCGCCGCGCTCCGTCCGCCTGGCTGCGGCTGTCATGAGCATGGCACTTAAGGCCGCCGTGGAGGCCGAGCCGCCGCTCCTGGCCAAGAACCCCGCCACCAAGGCCACGCCGCCGCGCCTCAACGACGAGGAGGCCGCCACTCCCCGGGCGTGGTCATCGGAGCAGCTCGACGCCTTCCTCACCTGGGCGGCGGAGCACGACCAGGAGCACGTGGCGTTCTGGTACGTCTCCGCCACGACCGGCATGCGGCGGGGTGAGCTCCTGGCCCTCGACTGGCGAGACGCCAAGGGGGACGTCATCAGCGTCTACCGCAACGCGCGCCCCGGCCCCGGTGGCAAGCCGGTGCTCGGGCCGACGAAGACCCGCAAGTCCCGCACCGTCGACCTCGACGAGGAGACCGTGGCGGTTCTCAAGGCGTGGCGAGTCGGGCGCGGTGGCCTGCACCTCAGCCTCGTCCGGGACACGGCGCCGATCTTCGGGGACGAGAACGGGAAGCGGCTCACCCCCAAGAGCGTCAGTGCCGCGTTCGACCGCGCGGTGGCCAGGTGCCGCAAGGATCTCGGTGAGGACGAGCTCCCTCGCCTCTCGCTTCACGGTCTCCGCCACACGATGGTCACCACCTGGCTGACGGCGGGGGTGCCGGTCAAGGTCGTCGCCGAGCGCACGGGCCACACCGTGGCCACGATGCTCACCACGTACGCCCACGTCATCCCGGGCTCTCAGGCGGCCGCCGCGAAGCAGGTTGCGGCACTTCGACGGCAGGTCTCACCGGTCGTCGGTGATACCGGCACCGAAGGGCCCTCTCTCAGGGTCGTCAAGGGTAAATTCCCTGGTCAGGGTGCATGATCAGTATCACTGAGGTATCACGGACCTGGAAAACCCCAGGTCGCAGCCCTAGGACCAGGGCAGACGGCATAAAGCCAGCTTATGCCCCCATAGACGCGTACTCCCTGGTGGGGACCCGGCGGGCGCGCGACCGTGGACGCATGGTCACCGCAGCCCAGCCCTTCCTGTCGACCCCCGCCGCCGAAGTCGGACGCCCGCGCGTCACCGCGGTCCGGTATCTCGGCCCGAACTGGTACGCCTCCGTCATGGGCACCGCGATCGTGGCGACGGCGGGCGCCGGACTCCCCGGCGACGTCCCGGGCCTGCGAGACGTCTGCACGGCTGTCTGGGCCCTCTCGGCCCTCATGCTCGTGACCCTGCTCGGCGCCCGCGCCCTGCACTGGACGTACCACCGCGACCAGGCCCGCGCCCACCTTCTCGACCCGGCGATGGCCCCCTTCTACGGCTGCCTGGCGATGGCCCTGCTGGCCGTGGGCGGCGGCGCCCTCGTCGTCGGCCGGTACTGGATCGGGATGCGGGCGGCGGTCGCCGTGGACGCCGTACTGTTCACCGTCGGCACGGCCGTCGGACTCGCCGCCGCCCTGGCCATCCCGTACCTGATGGTCGTACGCCACCGCATCCGCGCCGACCAGGCCACGCCCGTCTGGCTGCTCCCCCTCGTCGCGCCCATGGTGTCGGCCGCCGTCGGACCGCTCCTCGTGCCCCACCTGCCCCCGGGCCAGCCCCGGGAGACCCTGCTTCTCGGGTGCTTCGCGCTGTTCGGACTGAGCCTGCTGGCCACCTTCGTGATGCTGCCGGTGATCTTCGCCCGGCTCATCACCGCGGGGCCGCTGCCGCTCGCGCTCACTCCGACGCTGTTCCTCGTACTCGGTCCGCTCGGCCAGTCCACGACCGCGGTCGGCAAGTTCGCGGACTTCGCACCGGGCGTCGTGCCGGCCCCCTACGACCAGGGCTTCGGGATGCTCGCCGTCCTCTACGGCGTCCCCGTGCTGGGCTTCGCACTGCTGTGGCTGGGCCTGGCCGGCGCGCTGGTGGCGCGGGCCCGCCGGCAGGGCATGGGGTTCGCGATGACCTGGTGGGCGTTCACCTTCCCGGTGGGGACCTGTGTCACCGGCGCCGAGGGCCTGGCCCGGCACACCGGGCTGGTCGCCTTCGACTGGCTCGCGGTCGCCCTGTTCGCGCTTCTCGTCGCCGCCTGGAGCGTGGCCGCCGTCCGCACCGCGCGCGGCCTGGTCAGCGGCGAACTGCTCGCGACACCTAGGTAGATGTGACTGCGCTGTCGTACGCGTCCTGGTGGCGTCGGATCTCGGCGCGCTGTTCGGCGGACCAGGCAGCCAGGGGCTCGATGGCGGAGAGCAGGGAGGAGCCGAGGCTGGTGAGGGAGTACTCGACGCGGGGCGGCACCTCCGCGTAGGCGGTGCGGTCGACCAGCCCGCTGCGCTGAAGGCGCTTGAGGGTGAGGGTGAGCATGCGCCGGGAGATGGCGGGGATCTCGGTGTCGAGGTCCGAGTAGCGGGCGTCGCGGACGGCCAGGGCGCCGATGACGAGCATGCTCCACTTGTCGCCCACCAGGTCGAGGATCTCGCGGATGAAGTCCGCGTCCCGTTCGTCCCAGCGCTCACACGGGCCCGAGAGGCGCAGTACGTTCACCCGCGACGCGCCGGTGGAAGCCGCCCGACCCTCATCGTTGCTCACTGAAAACGCCCTTCCGATGTTCCTCAGGAACATAAACATGCCTTTTGTAACCCTTATCGCGCTCCTGCACAGTGGGCTGCGCACCAGGCGTCAACGCACTGGTCGAAGCGGTCGTTCTGCGCACAGGGCGGCAACCACCGGGCACGTCAGGCGTATTCCCGCCGCATCGCCCCCGGCACTGTTCCCACCTGCCGCATCAGCGCCGCATCCTCACAAGCCGAAAGGATGTGTCCAGCCATGGAAGGGCTCAAGGACAAGGTCTTCATCGTCACCGGCGGCGGATCGGGCATCGGCGCGGTCACCGTGCGGCGACTGCTGGCCGAAGGCGCCCGCGTGACCGCGGCCGGTACCAGCGCCGAGAAGCTCGCGCGAACCCGCGAGCAGGCCGGAGAAGCGGCCGATCGGCTGCTCACCGTCCAGTTCGACCTCCGGGACGAGGGCTCCATCACCTCCCTGGTCGCCCGGACCACCGACCGGTTCGGCCGACTCGACGGCGTCGCCAACGTCGCCGCCGCCGTCAGCGCGGACCTCATGACCCGTGACCAGGGCGTCGACACCATGGACCCCGACGTGTGGGCCGACATGATGCGCATCAACGTCACCGGCACCGGGCTCGTGATCCGCGAAAGCCTCCCCGCCCTGGTCGCCGCGGGCGGCGGCTCGATCGTCAACGTCTCCTCCCTGGCGGCGTGGCAGCGGGAGGCGTGGCTCACCGCGTACGCCTCGTCCAAGATCGCCCTGCACGCGCTCACCCGCCACACCGCCCATGCGTGGGGCCGAAAGAACATCCGGGCCAACGCCGTCGCCCCCGGGGTCGTCCTCACGGAGAACCTCCGCGCCAGCACGCCCCCCGAGGTCCGCGAGGCCCTGTCGGAGAAGACCGCGCTGCCGAGGCTCGGTGAGCCCGAGGACCTCGCCTCCATGATCGTCTTCCTCCTGTCCGCGGAGTCCAGCTGGATCACCGGCCAGATCCTGTCGGTGGACGGCGGCCTGACCATGCGCGAGTAGCGCCGCTCGCCACCGCGGACCAAGGTCCACGCCTCTCCCCACGTATTCGCTCCGTCAGCACGTCCATATCTGGAGAACCCATGTCCGGCCACGTCCACGTCCTCGCCCTCGTCGGCAGCCTGCGCTCCGGCTCGCACAACCGTCAGCTCGCCGAGGCCGCCGTCAAACACGCCCCCGAGGGCGTCGAGGTCACCCTCTACGAGGGCCTGGCCGAGGTGCCCTTCTACGACGAGGACATCGACACCGACGAGCGGCGTCCCGCCGCCGCCACCCGCCTGCGCGAGACCGCCGCGCGCGCCGACGCGTTCCTGCTCGTCACCCCCGAGTACAACGGCACCATGCCCGCCGTGCTGAAGAACGCCATCGACTGGCTGTCCCGTCCGTTCGGCGCCGGTGCCCTGGCGGGTACGCCGACCGCCGTCGTCGGCACCGCCTTCGGTCAGTACGGCGGCGTGTGGGCCCAGGACGACGCCCGCAAGTCCGCCGGTATCGCCGGCGCCACGATCCTGGAGGACGCCAGACTCGCGATACCCGGATCGGTGACCCGCTTCGCCGAGACCCACCCGGCCGATGACAGCGAAGCCGTCGCGCAGCTCAGGCAGGTGCTCAGCGCCCTCGCCGCCGGCATCGAGGCCCCCGCGTCCTGAGCCCCGTATCCCCGGCACGCTCCGAGCGGAGGCGTTCCGGTGCCGGGTGGTGGGCAAGGGACGGCCTCCCACCCGGCGTGATCCCCGGGCAAGGCGCACCGACGGCGTGGGAACGCCGCAACCTCATGGTGCGAGCCGGGACTCCCTGCTCGTATCGTGAAAAGTCAGACAGCGGCACGGTGAGCAGGAAAATCATGGCAGAACCGGCGGTCGACTACGCGGCGGTGTTCCAGGCCCTTCCCGGGGCGGTGGCGCTGGTGACTCCGCAGCTGATCTTCGCGGACGCCAACGCGGAGTTCCTGCGGCTGCGGGGCCTCCCCCGCGAGCAATTGGTCGGTCGCTTCCTGCCCGAGGACCGCCCCGAAAAGGACCCCGCCGAGCCTCTCCTGCTCAGAGTTCTGGCGTCACTGCGCCGGGCGGCGGACACCGGTGAGCGCAGCATCGTAGCGCTGCAGCGCTACGACGTGGAGGACCCCGACCAGCCCGGGGTATGGCACGAGCGGTATTTCAACATGACCAACATTCCCGTGTTCGGACCTGATGGGCGGGTGACGGTGCTGCTGCACCGGGTGGAGGACGTAACCGAACTCATCCGCGCCCGTGAAGTCGCGCTGACCTTGCAAGAAGCCATGTTGCCCGCTCCTCGCCCGGTCGGCCGGCACCCGGCGGCCGTTCGCTACCGGCCCGCCGCCGAAGCGCTGAATGTGGCCGGCGACTGGTACGACCTGGTCGACCTGCCCGGCGATCGCATCGCCGTCGCCGTCGGCGACGTCGTCGGCCACGGCCTGGCCGCGGCCGGCGTCATGGGACAACTGCGCAGCGCTCTCACCGCCGCCTCTCTCGTCCCCGAAGGCCCCGCCCGCGCCCTGGAAGTCCTCGGGCTGTACGCCCGCACCGTCGACGGCGCCGAGAACGCCACTGTGGCCACGGCGTTCATCGACTGGGAGAAGCACACCATTACCTACAGCAGCGCCGGCCACCCCCCACCAGCGCTCCTGCACAGGGACGGGACCGTCGAGTTCCTGGACCAGGCCACCGACCCGCCACTGGCCGCCCGTCCTCAACACGGCCCTCGGATCCAGGCTGTCGCGGCCTTCCGCGAGGGCGCCGTCCTCGTGCTCTACACCGACGGTCTGATCGAACGCCGCGGCGAAGACATCGACATGGGCCTCGCCCGGCTCGCCGACTCGCTGGCCCGCCACCGGGCAGACGACCCCGAAACCCTCGCCGACGGCGTACTCACCGACCTCACCCCACCCGGTGACGCCACCGACGACACCGCCCTGGTCATCGTGCGCCTGTGAAGGCGGCCCGCCACGTTCGCCCGCTCGGCCAGGGATGTGCCACGTGGCGGCAGGCGCATGGCGCGCCGCCATCGACTACAAGATCAGTCTCTATCAGGAAAGGCCATCCGCATGAAGAAGATCACCCTGGGAGGCGAGGGGCTCGAGGTCTCGCGTCTGGGCCTCGGCTGCATGGGCATGTCCGGGGGCTACACCGGTGCCGGCACCGACGACTCCGGGTCGATCGCCACGATCCACCGCGCCATGGAGCTGGGCGTCACCTATTTCGACACCGCCGAGATCTACGGTCCCTACACGAACGAGGAACTGCTGGCCAAGGCGTTCGCCGGCCACCGCGACGAGGTGGTCATCGCCACCAAGTTCGGCCAGATCAACCACCTCGTGCCCGAGGAGAACGGGCTGCCGGTCCTCGGGCTGAACGGCACCCCCGAGAATGTGCGGCGGTCGGTCGAGGGCTCGCTGCGACGCCTGAACACCGACTACATCGACCTCTACTACCAGCACCGAATAGACCCGGGGACGCCGATCGAGGACACGGTCGGGACGCTTTCCGAGCTGATCGAGGAAGGCAAGATCCGCCACTACGGGCTGTCGGAGGCGGCGCCCGCCACCATCCGGCGTGCGCACGCCGTGCACCCGGTGACCGCCCTCCAGACCGAGTACTCGCTGTGGACACGCGACCCCGAGGCCGAAGTGCTCCCCACCGTGCGCGAGCTCGGCATCGGCTTCGTGCCCTACTCGCCGCTCGGCCGCGGCTTCCTCACCGGCACGATCCGCTCGCTCGACCAGCTCGACGCCGACGACTGGCGCCGGTCCAACCCGCGCTTCGAGGGGGACAACCTGGAGGCGAACATCCGGATCGTGGAGCAGGTGGACGACGCCGCCCAGCAGCTCGGCGCGACGCCCGCTCAGGTCGCGCTCGCGTGGCTGCTCGCTCAGGGCGACGACATCGCGCCCATTCCCGGCACACGCCGGGCCGCCAACCTGGAGCAGAACGTGGCGGCGGACGAGCTGGTGCTCTCGGCCGAGCAGCTGGAGCGGCTGTCCGAGGTGGCGGCGCCGGTCGGCGACCGGTACGCCGACATGAGCCGCATCAACCAGTAGTCCGACCTGGCCGAAGGCCGGCGTCCTGCCGCTGTCTCATCGACCTTGAGCTTGCGCAGGCCCTGCTCGCAGCGCCGCGCCGAGCAGGCTCGGCGCCTGTGCCAGCGACGGCCCGTACCAGGTCAGCAGGCGGCCGTCGACGAGCGCGCAGGGCACACCCTCGAACGCCTCGGGTCCGTCGTCGGCGGTGAAGCGGTACGGCTCGTCGGGCAGGACCACGAGATCGGGGGCCGCCGCCCGGAGTTCGGGGAGCGGGACGCGGGGGTAGCGGTCGGCGTGGTGGGCGTACGCGTTGTCGACGCCCAGGCGCGCCAGGACGTCCCCGGCGAAGGTGTCCCGGCCGAGGACCATCCAGGGGCGCCGCCAGACCGGCACGATCGCGGTCGTCCGGCGGTCGGGAGCGGGGGGCCGCGCCCATGCGGCCTCCGCCTCGTCCAGCCAGCGGGGGCGGGTCCGCGCGCCGCACGCGCCCAGCACCCGCGCCAGCTCGCGGAAGGCTCCCGGCACCTCGCGGACCTCCGTGACCAGCACCTCGATCCCCGCCTCCCGCAAGGCCGTCAGATCGGGCTCGCGGTTCTCCTCCTCGTTGGCGATCACCAGGTCCGGGGCGAGACCTACGATCCGGTCGACCGCGGGGTTCTTGGTGCCGCCGACGCGCACGACGTCGAGGTCCGGCGGACGGCTGCACCAGTCGGTCGCGCCGACCAGGGCACCGGGGACGGTGACGGCCACGGCCTCGGTGAGCGAGGGCACGAGGGACACGACACGCACTCCGGCGGCCCCGCTAGACATGACGGGAGGTCTTGGGCGGCATGGCACCCAGTATCGCAGCGGCCCGCGCTTGTGGCCGCTCGCGATCGCAGCGGCCCGCGACCGTGGCCCCTCGCGAGCGCCGCGGCCCGCGCGGGAACGGCTCAGCGCCTGCCGAAGGTCTGGCGGTCCTCCACCGCCTCGATGTGGTCGGCGACCTCGACCACGACCACCCGGGTGTCCGGCACGGTCGCCCGCCACCGGTGGCGCACCCCACCGGTGAGGTACAGCGTGTCCCCGCGCCCCAGGCGGTGGGCGCGGCCCTCCGCCTCGACCTCGACGGCCCCGTCGGCGACGTACATCAACTTGTCGTTGCGGTGCTGGAGTTCGCGGCCCTCCTCGTGGTCACCGGTGAACTCCGTGGCGTGCAGCTGGTGGTGACCGCGCACCAGGGGGCGCATATGGGCTTCGGGAGTGAACTCGGCGCCCGAGTCGGCGCGCACCACATCGACGCTGCACGCCGGGTCGGCCGCCGCGAGCAGTTCGACGGCGGTGGTGCCGAGGGCGTCGGCGACCCTCTCCAGGGAGCTCTGGCTGGGCCGGGCCCGTTCGTTCTCGACCTGGCTGAGGAAGGGCACCGACAGGCCGCTGCGCTCGGCCACGACGGCGAGCGTGAGCTCCAGTGCCCGGCGCCGCCGCCGGACGGCCGCACCCACCCGAAGGGGCTGTTCTTTGTGGTCGCCCATCGCTCCGGCTCCCTCCCACGCGTCGTCGGTCCACTGCTTCGGTCTGCCGCTTCGGCCGCCGCTCGGGCTGCTGCTTCGGCGCACAACTTCTGCTGAGTTGTTTGCACCCTACGCATGTTCGGCAAACCGTTTCATGCACCCGTCACATCGCTGACACACCGGAGGAGGGTGAGGGCCACAATTCGCGCCAATAGACGAGTCGCCCCTGCTCTCCTTGCGCCACGCCCTCCCGCGGGACGAAAAGGCTGACCAGCAGGGCCGGATGCCCCTCCGGATCGATGAGCGGAGTTACGGAGAGTTCAGCGCGAGCGCGACTGCCGCCGTGGGTGCGGATGGTCAGCCGATCAGCCCGCCCGGTCGTCGGATCATAGGCGTACGTCCGTCACCTTCCGAAGCGCGACATCATTGCTGACTTTCCGTCAAAATCACTCTGTCTGCGCCGAGTTGGCGGAGCGGGCGGTCGCCGATGTCGCCGCGCACGCCACAGCATTCCGGGGCCCGGTCCGACCGTCGGTCGGGGCTTGCGTGCCAGGTCGTGAACTCCTCGAGGGTGGCGCGGAGTTCACCGTCGGTGGCGCAGCGTGCACGGTGGTGACCGGTGAGCTCGACCGTGCCGTCGGGCACGGAGGTGATGTCCGGAGTGCCTCGACGCAGCGCGAGAGGGTGCGCGGCGCGTCGAACGCCTGGGCGGCGTTCCCGGACAGGAGGGCGTCCGGATCGGCCCGGCCTCGCACGGCGATGTGGTTGTCCGGATCCTTCTCGTACGCCAGTACGTAGCCACTGGTGTCGTCGGTCGCGAGTGCGGGCCGGAACAGGTGGCTCCGGGAACGCCGAAAGGGGTGGCCGTCGGCCGCACGGGTCCCGACACCCGTGCCACCGACGGCCACCCCTCGCCGGACGTCCTCGCGGCTACTGCGGCGTCATCCGCTCCACCACGTCCGGGTGCTCCTTCAGCCAGGCGGCGACGGCCGCCTCCTCGTGACCCTGGCCGCGCTGCTTGATCTCGCTCTCCAGGGTGCCGAGCTCCGACTCGCTCATCCTGAAGTTCTTGATCCACTTGGTGAGCTGCGGGTACTGCTCGGGGAACTTCTTGCTGGAGATGGTCCGGATCGTGTTCCCCTCGCCGAAGAGCTTCTTGTCGTCGGCGAGCTTGGTGAGCTCGTACTCGCTGTACGCCCAGTGCGGGGACCACAGGACGACGGCGATGGGCTGCTTCTTGGCGTAGGCGCGCTTCAGCTCGGCCAGCATCGCGGGCGTGGAGCCGTCGACGACCTTGTACTCCTTGTCCAGGCCGTAGCCCGGAAGCACCTTCGTCTTCAGGAGGTTCATCTCGCCGGTGCCCGGCTCGATGCCGATGATCCGGCCGCCGAAGGTGCCCGCCTTGCCCTTGAGGTCCGCGAGGGACTTGACGTCCTTCACGTACGAGGGCACGGCGATCTCCAGCGAGGTCGGCCGGTACCAGGTGCCCAGGTCTCTCAGGTCGTTCTTGTGCTGCTCCCAGTAGTTCGACTGGGCGTACGGCAGCCAGGCGTCGAAGTTGAGGTCCAGGTCGCCGGAGGCTAGGCCGGTGTAGACGGGGCCGACGTCCATCTGCTTGAGGTTCAGCGTGTAGCCGCGCCGCGCCAGGACGTTCTTCCAGAGGTAGCTGACGGCGACGTCCTCGTCCCAGGGGAACCAGGCCACGTCCAGCGGGCGCTTCGTCTCGGCAGCGGCCGCGGAGTTCTTCACCGGGGCCAGCTTGTCGACGACTCCGGGGTTCCGCTTCAGCCAGGCGCGCACCGCGTCCTGCTGCTTGCCCTTGCCCACCTTGTTGATCTCGGCCTCGAGACCGGTGAGCTGCTTCTCCGTCATCCTGAAGTTCTTCAGCCACTGCCCGACGACCGGGTTGTCCTGCGCGAAGCCCTTGCGGGAGAGGGTGTGCACACCGTCGCCCTTGCCCCAGGCGCCCTTCGGGTCCTTGAGCTTCTTCAAGTCGTAGTCGCTGTAGGCCCAGTGCGGCGACCAGAGGGTGACGACGATCGGCTCCTTCTTGGCGTACGCGCGCTTCAGCTCGGCCAGCATCGCGGGCGTGGAGCTGTCGACGACCTTGTACTCCTTGTCGAGGCCGTAGTCCTTCAGGACCTTGCTCTTGAGCAGGCCCATCATTCCGGCACTGGACTCGATGCCGGTGATCTTGCCGCCGAAGGTGCCGGCCTTGCCCTTGAGGTCCGCCAGGGAGTCGACGCCCTTCATGTACGAGGGGACGCTCAGCTCCAGCGAGGTGGGGCCGAACCAGGAGCCCAGGTCGTCGAGCTTGCTGCCGTACTTCTTCCAGTACTGCTCGTGGGTGGTCGGCAGCCAGGAATCCGTCTCGAAGTCGATGTCGCCCTGGGAGAGGGAGGTGTACAGCGGGCCCGCGTCGAACTGCTTGGTGTCGACCTGGAAGCCGCGCTCCTCGAGGATCTCCTTCCACAGGAAGGTGGAGGCGACGCCCTCGTCCCACGGGATGTAGCCGATGGTGATCTTCTTGCCCTGGCCGACGTTCCGGCCTTCGGCCGCGGTGGACGTCGAGTCGGTCCCGCCGAACATGCCCATGCCGCCCGCGACCAGCGCGAGCACGACGACGCCGATGACGGCGACGGCCGCGCTGGGGCGGTAGGACCAGATCTTCAGGCCCTGCGCGGCGCGCAGTCTGGCGGCGGCGCGGCGGCCGAGCGGGGAGACCTGGGTGCCCAGGGCGCTGGTCATGCGGTCCAGGTAGATCGCCAGGATGACGATGGCGACGCCCGCCTCGGAGCCGAGGCCGACGTTCAGCTGCCCGATGGCCTCGTTGACGTCGCCGCCGAGGCCACCGGTGCCGACCATGCCCGCGATGGCGGCCATGGACAGGCCCAGCATGATGACCTGGTTGACGCCCGCCATCACCGTGGGCAGCGCGAGCGGCAGCTGGATGCGCAGCAGGGTGTCGCGGGGCGGGGTGCCGAACGCGTCGGCGGCCTCGACGAGGTCCTTGTCGACCTGCCGGATGCCCAGCTCGGTCATGCGGACGCCGGGGGCCAGCGCGAAGATCAGGGTGGCCACGATGCCGGCCGGGGCGCCGGTGCCGAAGAACAGGATCGCCGGGATGAGGTAGATCATCGCGGGCAGCGTCTGCATGAAGTCCAGCACCGGGCGGACGATGCCGCTGACCCGGTCGGAGCGCGCAGCCCAGATGCCCACGGGTACCGAGACCACGAGCGCGATGAGCGTGGCGACGAGGACCAGCGAGAGGGTCACCATCGCGTCCTCCCACAGTTCGAGGGAGTCGATGAACGCGAATCCCACGAAGGTGAGGACACCGGCGGAGGTGCCGCGCAGCCAGAACGCGATGACCGCGAAGATGCCCGCGAGGAGGAGCGGTTCGGGGGCCTGGAGGACGGCGTCGATACCGTCGTACGTGCCCTGGAAGACGGTCTTGAAGAAGTCGAAGAGCCACGCCATGTGGTTCAGCAGCCAGTCGACGGCGCTGTTGACCCAGTCGCCGAAGGGAATCCTAGGCACCGGCCGTCACCGCCTCGTCCCGAGGACTGGCACAGCGTGCGGGGGTCCCCTGCTCGTCGCCGAGGAAGGCGACGAGGCGCTGCCGGTGGACGACGCCCACGAGTTCGCGCCGCTCGTCGAGCACCGCCACCGGGTGCGTGAGGCGGGCGCTGATCGCGCAGAGGTCCACGAAGGCGGTGTCGGGCGTGGCGGTCTCGCAGTCGCAGTCCGCCTCGTCGCCGCGTACGTCGGTGTCCATGACGGCCCCGGCGGTCAGGACCCGGGAGCGGTCGACGTCCTGGGTGAAGGAGGCGACGTAGTCGTTCGCGGGACGCACGAGGATGTCCTCGGCGGTGCCGGTCTGGACGATGCGGCCGTCGCGCATGACGGCGATCCGGTCGCCGAGGCGCATGGCCTCGTTGAGGTCGTGGGTGATGAAGACGATGGTCTTCTTGAGCTTCTTCTGGAGCTCGATCAGCTGGTCCTGCATGTCACGGCGGATCAGTGGGTCCAGCGCGCTGAACGACTCGTCCATCAGCAGCAGATCGGCGTCGGTGGCGAGCGCGCGGGCGAGGCCGACGCGCTGCTGCATACCGCCGGACAGCTCGTCGGGCCAGGACTTCTCCCAGCCGGCGAGCCCGGCCAGCTCCAGGGCCCTGGTGGCGCGTTCCTTGCGCTCGGCGCTCGGCACGCCCTGGACCTCCAGGCCGTAGGCCGCGTTCTCCAGGACGCTGCGGTGCGGGAAGAGCGCGAAGTGCTGGAAGACCATGCTGATCTTCTTCGAGCGGACCTCGCGCAGCGCGCGGGCGCTGAGCGCGGTCAGGTCCTGGCCGTCGAAGCGCACCTGGCCCGCGGTAGGCTCCAGGAGTCCGTTGAGCATGCGCAGGAGGGTGGACTTACCGGATCCGGACAGGCCCATGACGACGAAGATCTGGCCGGGTTCCACCGTGAAGGACACGTCGATCACCGCGGCGGTCGTGCCGTCGGCGCGCAGTTCCTCACGGTCGGCTCCCTCACGGAGCCGCTCCACCGCGGCGTCGGGTCGTCTCCCGAACACCTTGTACAAATGCTCGGCCTCAAGCCTGGATGACACGGGTGCCTCTCGATCGGACAGTTGAAAAACCAACGGGGTTGTCCCGGTGCCGCGCCTGCCCACGCTTACACGGAGCAAACACAGGAGTGGTCCAGGTCACTGTCAGTGGCGTACGGCATGATGCGAGGCGTGACCAGACGCCTGATGCTGCTCGACACCGCTTCCCTCTACTTCCGGGCCTACTTCGGGGTCCCCGACTCGGTGAAGGCCCCGGACGGCACGCCCGTGAACGCCGTGCGCGGGCTGCTCGACTTCATCGACCGGCTGGTCAAGGACCACCGCCCCGACGATCTGGTGGCCTGCATGGACGCGGACTGGCGCCCGCAGTGGCGGGTCGACCTGATCCCCTCGTACAAGGCGCACCGCGTCGCCGTGGAGACCGAGGCCGGCCGGCCGGACGAGGAGGAGGTGCCGGACACGCTCTCCCCGCAGGTGCCGGTCATCGAGGAGGTCCTCGACGCGCTGGGCATCGCGCGCGTGGGGGTCGAGGGGTACGAGGCCGACGATGTGATCGGCACCTTCACCGGGCGCGCCGAGGGCCCGGTCGACATCGTCACCGGCGACCGCGACCTCTACCAACTCGTCGACGATGCGCGGGGGGTGCGCGTCCTGTATCCCCTCAAGGGTGTGGGCACGCTCCAGCTCACCGACGAGACCTGGCTGCGCGAGAAGTACGGGGTCGACGCTTCCGGATACGCGGATCTGGCGCTGCTGCGCGGCGACCCGAGCGACGGTCTGCCGGGGGTGCCGGGGATCGGTGAGAAGACGGCGGCCAAGCTGCTCGACCAGTTCCGCGACCTGGCCGGAATCATGGCGGCGGTCGACGATCCGAAGGCGAAGCTGACGCCTTCTCAGCGCAAGCGGCTCGACGAGTCCCGGCCGTACGTCGCGGTCGCGCCCAAGGTCGTACGGGTCGCCGGTGACGTTCCCCTGCCGGACGTCGACACGGCGTTGCCGCACGCGCCGCGCGACCCGGCCGCGCTGGAGGAACTGGCCGCGCGCTGGGGTCTGGGCGGGTCGCTGCAGCGGTTGCTCACCACGCTCGGCGAGTGAACGGGAGCGGGTGAAGGGGAGCGGGTGAACGGGAGCGAGTGAGAGTGACGTTCTCACTCAAAAGAGTGACATTCTCAATTTAGGGTATCCTTACTCGCAGAGCAGGGCTCAACCCCGGCTAACGCGCGACTCAAGCCCTGGCATGGGGGGCTCATGGGCTTCTCACACGGGGGGTGTTAACTAGGGGAGAGATGCTAACTTAGGTAAGCCTAAGCGAGTGAACGAGGAGGCCGTCATGGCAGAGCGTCCGGCACGCAGGTCCAGGAAGCCCCACTCCGCGCACGTCGTGCGGACCGAGCGGTTGACCCCCCACATGCAGCGTGTCGTGCTGGGCGGCGAGGGCCTCGCCGAGTTCACCGCGGGCACCAGCACCGACCACTATGTGAAGTTGCTGTTCGCCCCGGCGGGTGTCACCTACCCCGAGCCCTTCGACGTGGAGCGGATCCGCGAGGAACTCCCGCGCGAGCAGTGGCCGGTGACCCGGACGTACACCGTGCGCGCCTGGGACCCCGAACTGCGCGAGCTGACACTCGACTTCGTGGTGCACGGCGACGAGGGACTGGCCGGGCCGTGGGCGGCGCACGTCCAGCCGGGCGAGGCCGTGCGGTTCATGGGTCCGGGTGGTGCCTACGCGCCCGACGCGGGCGCCGACTGGCATCTGCTCGCCGGTGACGAGAGCGCGCTGCCCGCGATCAGTGCCGCCCTGGAGGCACTGCCGGAGGGCGCCGTGGCCCGCGCCTTCGTGGAGATCTCCGGGCGCGAGGAGGAGCAGAAGATCGACTCCGACGTGGAGGTCGTCTGGCTGCACCGCGGGGACCGGCCGCTCGGCGAGGCCCTGGTGGAGGCCGTCCGCGCCCTCGACTTCCCGGCGGGCCGGGTGCACGCGTTCGTGCACGGCGAGGCGGGCTTCGTGAAGGAGCTGCGCCGGCTGCTGCGGGTCGAGCGCGAGATCCCGCGCGAGGACCTGTCGATCTCCGGCTACTGGCGTCTTGGGCACAACGAGGACGGCTGGCAGGCGTCCAAGCGGGACTGGAACGCGCAGGTGGAGGCGGAGCAGGAGGCGACCGCGTCGGCCGCCTCCTGACTCCCGCCCCTCGCGTCACTCAGGACGTCGACCCCGGGCCCTCGGGGTCACACGGAACGCTGGTACGACCTGAACGTACGGATCGACAGCCACACCGCCGCCACGGCCAGTGCGAGCAGCGCGCCCGAGCGGCCCAGCACGACACCCCAGTCGGGATGCTCGGACATCGCCGAACGCCCCGCCACCATCGCCCAGTTGAGCGGATTGAAGTCGGCGATGTGCCGCATCCAGCCGGGCATCTGGGACGGGGCCATGAAGGCCGAGGAGAGGAAGGTCAGCGGCAGCAGCAGGAACGTGTTGATGCCGATGATCGACTCCCGCTCCCGGACCAGCATGCCCAGCGCGTTGGACAGCGCTCCGAAGATCGTGCCGAGCAGTACCGAGGCGACGATCAGGATCGCGACACCGCCGATGCCGCCCGGGTAGTCCGCGCCGCCCAGCAGGCCGAGCAGCACGATGATGACCGACTGCAGGGCGGTGATCAGGCCGTTGTTGACGACGTTGCCGTTCATCAGGGCGGCCCGGCTGACCGGCGTGGTCAGGAAGCGGTCGAGCGTGCCGCGCTGGATCTCGTCGAGCGTGCCCATGCCCGCCCACATGTTGGAGCTGAGCGCACTCATCACGACCACGCCCGGGACGAGGTAGTCCAGATACGAGGTGGTGCCGAAGCCTCCGAGTTCGACGACCTTCTTGAAGAGGTTGCCGAACAGGAACAGCCAGATCACCGGCTGGATCAGGGTGATGATCGCGTAGGCGGGCTGACGTGCGAACACCATCAGCTGACGCTGGGTCATGTACCAGGTCTGGGAGACGGCGGCGCTCATCGGACACCTCCGGCGAGGACGAGGTTCTCGGCGCCTTCCGCTTCCGCCTCCGCGTAACGGCGGCCCGCGTAGCGGAGGTAGACGTCGTCGAGCGAGGGACGGGCGACCGTCGCGGCGGCGACCCCGACCCCGGCCCGCTCCAGCACCCCGAGCAGGGCGGGCATCGCGGCGGCCCCGTCATCGGCGCGGACACTGACACGACGGCCGTCGAACAGCGCCTCGTGCACGCCCGGCAGCCCGGTGAGGGCGCCGTTCAGCAGCGTACGACCGGCGTCTCCCAGGGCTTCGCGCAGTTCCACGTGGACGGCGTCACCGCGGAGTTCGCCCTTCAGGGCGTCCGGGGTGCCCTCGACCACGACCCGCCCGCGGTCGACGATCGCGATGCGCTCGGCGAGCCGGTCGGCCTCCTCCAGGTAGTGCGTGGTGAGCAGGATGGTCAGCCCCTCGTCGCCGGCGAGGCGGGCGATCTCGTCCCACATCGCGGTGCGCGCCTCGGGGTCGAGTCCGGTGGTGGGCTCGTCGAGGAAGAGCACCTCGGGGCGGTGGACGAGACCGAGCGCCACGTCGAGCCGGCGCCGCATGCCGCCCGAGTAGCCCTTGACCGGACGCCGCGCCGCGTCGGCGAGCTTGAAGCGGTCGAGCAGCTCGTCCACCCGGCGGTTCAGGCCCGCACCCTTCAAACCGTAGAGCCTGCCCTGGAGTTGGAGGTTCTCCCGGCCGGTGGCCACCGGGTCGGCGCCGGAGTTCTGGGCGACGACGCCGATCGCGCGGCGCACCCGGTCCGGATGGCGCAGCACGTCGTGCCCGGCCACCGTGGCGGTGCCCGAGTCGGGACGGGCCAGGGTGGTGAGGATCTTGACGGTGGTGGACTTGCCGGCGCCGTTCGGGCCGAGCAGGCCGAAGACGGTGCCGGTCTCGACGGTGACGTCCATGCCGCTGAGCGCGGTGACGTCACCCGGATAGGTCTTGATCAGCTGACGCGCCTCGACCGCGGGCGCACGGGTACTGCTCATGACGACTGCTCTCCTGTGTGAGCGGTGATCTCGGGTGGGTATGCCGAGCCGATCCGCGTGAAGAGCGCCGGGCTATCCTGGGTGTGCCGCACCTCGATGGCCCGGAGCTGCCTCACGGCGGGTTCGGTTCGGGGTTCGAGACCCCGGCGGGGCTGCTGCAACAGCGCTGCCGGGGTCTTCTCTCTGTTCGGCTACGGCCTTTCGGCCTCACCGGCTTCCAGCTGCCGGAACTCCTCGGGGACCTCCCCCGTCTCGCTGAAGGACCGCCACTGCTCGACGCCCGGAAACGTGCCCGCCGTGACCTCCGCCAGGAAGCCGCGGACCCATTCGGCCTCCGCCTCGATCATGTGCAGCTTGAACTCGGACTCGATCAGGAAGAGCCGGGGCAGCGTCTCGTAGAGCTTCTCCAGGCCGCCGCGCAGACTCGCGGCCCGCACCTCCAGCATGCTGAGCCGCTCACCCAACAGGCGTGCCACCTCGTCGGGATGGAGCACGCCCATCAGTGAGAGCGCGGCCTCGAAGATCGGATACTCCTGCGCCGGGACGGCGAGCAGGTCCGACAGCCACTCCGTGGCCTCCGCACGTCCGGCGTCCGTGATGCCGTACAGCGTGCGCTCGGGGCGGTTGCCCTGTCGCTGCACCTCCGCGACCTCGACGAAGCCGTGCTTCTCCAGGTTCTGCACGACGGTGTAGAGCGAGCCATAGTTGATCTTCAGACTGGTGTCCTTGCCCCGTCGGCGCAGGGTCTGGGCGATCTCGTACGGATGCATCGGCTTCTCGGTGAGCAGCACCATGACCGCGAGCGCCAGCGGATTGCTCAGTTTCCGGCGTTTCGTCGCCACGATGACCTCACCTCGTCTCCGAATATCCGTGGCCGAACATATCGCGTGTGCGCGGCGAGCGTCAATACACACGATGTATCGCGATTCTCCATGGACCGCAAGGGCGTGAGGACTTAGGCCCGACCCCGACATGGCCGTGTCACGCGAGCGAAACAGGCACTCCCTAATTTCTGTCACCCGACAGGAATCCGGCTCACGCCGTCCAGCACACCCACCCCGCCCACCCTTCCGCGCCGAAGGCAGGTGCCGCCGTGACCACCACCGCCCCCTCCGACGTACGCCCCGACCCTCCGGAGTCCTCCGGCGACCGTTCCCTGGCCGAGTTCGGCTACCGCCAGGAGCTGCACCGCAGCCTCGGCCGGTACGCCTCGTTCGCCGCCGGCTTCTCCTTCATCTCCGTCCTGACGACCGTCTTCCAGTTCTTCGCCTTCGGGTACGCGTTCGGCGGCCCCGTCTTCTTCTGGACCTGGCCGGCCGTGCTGGTGGGCCAGTTGGCGGTCGCCGCCTGCTTCGCGGAGCTGGCCGCGCGCTACCCGATCTCGGGCGCGATCTACCAGTGGTCCTCGCGCCTGTCGAACCTCTCCTTCGGCTGGTTCGCCGGCTGGATCATGGTGATCGGACAGATCGTGGTGGTCGCGGCGGCGGCGCTCGCACTGCAGATGGTGCTGCCCGCGATCTGGTCCGGCTTCCAGCTGGTCGGCAGCGATCCGGCCCCCACCAGCCCCGACGGCGCGGCCAACGCGGCGGTCCTCGGCGTGCTCCTCCTCGTGCTGACCACCCTGGTGAACGTCATCGACAACCGTGTGATGTCGATGATCAACCGGATCGGTGTCACCGCCGAGATCATCGGCGCCGTCCTGATCATCGTGCTCCTGCTCACCCACTCCGAGCGCTCCCCCGGCATCACCTTCCACACCGGCCAGGGCAGCACCGGCCTGTTCGGGGCGCTGATGGTGGGCTCGTTCATGGCCGCGTACGTCATGATCGGCTTCGACAGCGCCGGTGAGATGAGCGAGGAGACCCACAACCCGCGCCGCACCGCGCCCCGCACGATCCTCACCGCGCTCGGCGCGGCGGGTCTGCTCGGCGGACTGATCGTGCTCGGCGGACTGCTCGCCGCGCCCAGCCTCACCGACGGCCGTCTCGGCGTCGACGGTCTGAGCTATGTCCTGACCAGCAGCCTCGGCGACGGGGTCGGCCGCGCGCTGCTCGCCGATGTCGTGGTGGCCATCGCGGTGGCGACCCTGGCGATCCAGACCGCAGCCTGCCGCATGCTCTTCTCGATGGCCCGCGACCACCAGCTCCCCTTCTCCCGCCGCCTCGGCGAGGTCAACCCGCGCACCGGCATGCCGAGCGCCCCCGCCCTGGTCGTCGGCGTCCTCGCCGCCGCCCTGCTGCTGCTCAACTTCGCCTCCCCGGATGCCTTCCTGGCGATCGGCACCACCTGCATCGTGATGCTGTACCTGGCGTACGCGATGGTGACCGGTCCGCTGCTGGTGCGCCGGCTGCGCGGGCAGTTCACCGCCGACGGCACCGACGAGAGCGGCGCCCCGCTCTTCTCGCTGGGCCGCTGGGGCGTCCCCGTCAACGCGATCGCCCTCGTCTACGGCCTCTTCATGACCGTCAACCTCGCCTGGCCACGGGCGGCGGTGTACGACCCGGCAGGCGGGCACTGGTACTTCCAATGGTTCACGGTGCTGTTCCTGGGCCTGACACTGGTCGCGGGCGCCGCCTACCGGGCGTACCGGGCGCGGACACCGGTGGCCGAGACTCCCGAGGTGGTCCCGGCCTCGTACGCCTGAATCCCTCCCCCGCCCGAGCCTCGTAGGCTTGACCAGGTGAGACGCAGACCCCGGATCCCGCCCTCCCCCCTCCCGCAGCGCGAGGGAGTCGACCCCGTGCGGATCAGGCTCCCGCGGGACGGGGGGTGGGCCACCGTGCGGGAGCATCTGGTGGAGCGGCTCGCGGCGGGGGCCGGGGTGATCGACGGGATGTTCGGGGACGGGCTGATCGTCGGCGCCGACGGGCGTCCGGTGGCGCCCGACGCGGCGTACGAGCCGGGGATGTTCGTGTGGTTCCACCGGGAGCTGCCCGACGAGGTACCGGTGCCGTTCGCCCTCGACGTGGTGTACCGCGACGAGCACATCGTCGTCGCCGACAAGCCGCACTTCCTCACCACCACCCCGCGCGGGGGCCATGTCGCCGAGACCGCGCTGGCCCGGCTGCGGCGGGAGCTCGGCCTGCCGGCGATCGGCGCCGCGCACCGGCTGGACCGCCTCACCGCCGGGCTTGTGCTGTTCACCGTGCGGCCCGAGGAGCGCGGCGCCTACCAGACACTGTTCCGCGACCGGCTGGTCCGCAAGGAGTACGAGGCGGTGGCCCCGTACGACGCGGGGCTCGCGCTGCCCCGGACGGTCACCAGCCGGATCGTGAAGGAGCGCGGGGTGCTGGCCGCGCGCGAGGTGACGGGCGAGCCGAACGCCCTCACGGAGGTCGAACTCACCGACCACCGCGACGGACTGGGGCGCTACCGCCTGCTGCCGCGCACCGGGCAGACCCATCAACTGCGCGTGCACATGAACGCGTTGGGCGTGCCGATCCTCGGCGATCCCCTCTACCCGGTGGTGACCGGCCCCGTGCCGGCCGGCGACTTCCGGCGTCCGCTCCAACTGCTCGCGCGGGTCCTGGAGTTCACCGATCCGGTCACGGGACGCGCGCACCGGTTCGTCAGTGGGCGGGCACTGCGGGCCTGGTCCTCGTACGACGACTGGGCCCGGGAGGCGTGATCGTCGGCGGCCGGGCTCAGTAGCCCCGCCACCAGCGCAGGAAGCGCTGCCAGGCGCCGAGTCCGCGCACGGGTTCCGGTGCCGCCGGCGGGGCGGGCGATGCCACGGGTGCCGGGGCGGGCGCCGCGGCCGGCTCGTCCGTCGTGACCTCCAGGCTCGGCCGCTGCCGCGGGAGGGGGTTGATGGAGGGCACGTCCTCGACGTCCTGGGGCGCCTGCGGCGCGAAGTACACCGGAAGCTCCACCAAGTGGCGCGAGGACATCGACGAGCGCCAGCGCAACTCGTCCTCGTCGCCCTCGAGTTCGACGTCGGGCAGCCGGATCAGCAGTGCCTCGACCCCGACGTCCGCGATGGCACGGCCGATGTCCTGGCCCGGGCACTCGTGGGGTCCGCCGCCGAAGGCGAGGTGGGCGCGGTTGCCCATCATGTTGGCCTTGAGGTCGGGACGCACCTTGGGGTCGATGTTGCCCGGCGCGATCCCCAGGATCAGGCCGTCGCCCCGGCGGATCTGCCGGCCGCCCACCTCCGTGTCCTGCTTGGCGAAGTAGCCGAGGACCGCGCTGAACGGCGGCTCGTCCCACAGGGACTGCTCGACCGCCTGGGGCACCGTCATCTGCCCGCCGTTCAGCTGGGCGCGGAAGCGCGGGTCGGTGAGCACCACGCGCAGCACGTTGGCGAGGAGGTTGGCCGTGGCCTCGTACGCGGCGAGCAGCACCAGGCGCAGATGCTGGGAGACCTCGTCGTCGGTGAGCTGGGCCGGGTGGTTGATCAGGACGCTGGTGAAGTCCCCGGTGGTCTCGGCCCGGCGCCGGGCGGTGTGCCGGATCAGGATGTTCATGACGTACTCGTTGCTGGCGATCGCCGTCTCGGTGCCTCTGAGCAGGTCGCGGGTGGCCTGCACCAGCCGGTCGTCGTACTCGTCGGGCATGCCGAGGATCTCGCACAGCACGGCCATCGGCAGGTGCTCGGCGAACTGGCTGACCAGGTCGGCCCGGCCCTTCTCGCAGAACCGGTTGACGAGCAGCTGGGTCGCGCGGTTGATGTGCCGCCGGATGGTGCGGTGGTTGATGGTCGACATGGCGCCCATGACCGCGCCGCGCAGCCGCAGGTGCTCGTCGCCCTCGGCGTGGGAACAGATGGGCTGCCAGGCGATGTGCGGCGCGAGGGGGTGGTCGGGGCCGGCCGTGCCGTCCTGGACGGCCTTCCACAGCCGGCTGTCCCGGGAGAAGTGTGTGGGGGTGCTCACCAGGTGCAGGTTCTCCGCGTGGCCGAGCACCACCCAGATCGGCACGTCGTTGTGGAGCAGGACGGGGGCGACCGCACCGTGCTCCTGACGGAGTTTCTCGTACAGGTCTCCCAGGTCGTCCGCCTCGGGACCGTACAGCCGGTGCAGTCCGCCGGGACCGAGGCCGTGGGCGGGGCAGCCGGGCGGCGGGGCGAGCGTACGGTCGTCCGTACCGGCCGGGAAGTGGGATTCAGACGTCACGGTGATCGCTCCAAAAACTGAAGTGGATCCGGTGTCTTGGGGGTGTCCGGGTTCTTGGGGGTGTCCGGTGGCTTGGGGGTGGTCCGGTGTCCTGGGACGGGAGTGACGGCCGCCGCGGGCATCAGGTGTGTGCCTGGCTCATCGTGAGCGAGTACAGGAAGTGCATCAGCGTCATCAGGACGTCCCGGCTGGAGGCCCGGCGGCGCGCGTCGCACTGCACGATCGGGATGTCCTCGGACAGGTCGAGCGCGGCGCGCAGGTCCTCGATCGGATAACTGGGCGCGTCCGGGAAGGTGTTCATGGCGACGACGAACGGCACACCGCGCTCCTCCAGACGGCCGATCACGTCGAAGCTGACTTCCAGTCGGCGGGTGTCGATCAGCACGACCGCGCCGAGCGCGCCTTCGAAGAGGCCGTTCCACAGGAACCAGAAGCGCTCCTGGCCGGGGGTGCCGAAGAGGTAGAGCACCAGCCGTTCCGTGATGCTGATACGGCCGAAGTCCATGGCGACGGTGGTCGCGGTCTTGGTCTCCGAGCCGTAGTTGTCGTCGATGCCGATCCCGGCCTGCGTCATGGTCTCCTCGGTGGTCAGCGGTTTGATCTCGCTGACGGCACCCACCATGGTCGTCTTGCCGACTCCGAACCCGCCCACGATCACGATCTTCACGGCGGCTTGCGCCGTGTGCGGCAGATGGTCCTCGGCGCGCGGGCCGGTGATCGTCTCAGAGCTTTTGAAGTCCATGCATCACCGCTTCGAGGAGGGAACGGTCGGGGAGCGCCGAGCGAACGATCGGGGCGCGTGCCTGTACCAGTTCGGCCGCCAGCAGCTCGGTGAGCAGGACGGTCACCACGCTGAACGGCAGATTGAGATAGGCCGAGAGCTCGGCCACGGACAGAGGGGCCTGGCAGAGCCGGAGCAGCGCCGACTGCTCCGGCTGGGTGGTGGGTGTCGGCGCGTCGGCGCGCGCCACGATTAAGGTGACCAGGTCCAGATCGGCCCGCTCGCCCGCCTCGCCCCCACCGGTGAGCAGATACAGGCGCCCGGGATTCTTGGGGTCCTCTTCCTCACCGTCTTCCTCACCCTCTTGGGGAGGCCGCTCCCGGGGAGGCTCGGTGAACTCTTCCTTGGGGTATCGCCGTCGGCGTTGCGGAGGAGTCATACGGTCTGCCCGTTGCGCCTCGGCGGACTGGTCAGATGGGCGCCGATCCGGGCGACGAGGTCGCTCATGCGGTTGCTCATGAGGCCGGGCTCCGCGATCTGGTTGGCGAGGACCGCGAGATAGGCGTTGGCCCCGGCCGACATCAGATAGAAGTAGCCTCCGTCGATCTCGATGAGGACCATCTTCATCGTGCCGTCGCTGCTGGGAACCTCGCTCGCGACCGCCGCGGCCAGGCTCTGCAGACCCGCGCACGCCGCGGCGACGCGGTCGGCGGCGTCCGGGTTGCCGCCGTAGCGTGCGATGCGCAGTCCGTCGGCGGAGAGCACCACGATCTGCTGGATGCCCGGTACACCGTCAGCGAGATCCCTGAGCATCCAGTCGAAGTTGTCCCGCTGATGGATCACTTGAGGTCCCCCTCGTCGTCGGCCTCCGCGGCCGGCTGGTTCTTCCTGGTGAACGCGTTGGGGTCCGGGTCACGCTTGAGGCCCTCCCAGAACGCCTCGACCCAATGCCCCGGTGGCTTCTCCTTCTCCTTCTTCTGCTCCTGCTTCGGGGTGGCGGGCGCGGTGCCCCAGGAGGGCGCCTTGGAAGCGGCCGCGGCCGCCGCCTCTTCCTCGGCGGCGATCCGGGCGGCCTCGGCGTACCGCTCCCTGAGCGGGATCTTGACCCGGCTGCGCCGCTGCGGCAGGCCGTTGGGCGTCCACTCGGTGACGAGGGGGGCGTCGTCGTCCCTGGACCCGTCGTCCTGCTCGGGGAGGCGGGGTCCGGTGGTCGGGCGGCGCTTCTTCGGCTTGCGGTCGGGCCCCTCGACCCCGTCGGTGTCCATGGTCGCGGTGGAGTTCGCGCCGATGCCGTGGGCGAGGGAGGCCGCGGGGTCCTTGGTGAGCATGTTGCTCGGCACCACGACGACCGCGCGGACACCGCCGTACGCGGACTGGCGGAGCGCGATCGCCATGTCGTACATCTTCGAGAGCCGGCCGACGACGGAGATGCCGAGCCGGGGGGCCTCGCCGAGAACCTGGAGGTCGGTGCCGGCCGCGGCCTGCCGGAGCAGTTCCTCCATCTTGCCGCGGGCCTCGTCGCTGAAGCTGACGCCGGAGTCCTCGATCTCGATGGCGACACCGGTCTGCACCTTGAGGGCGGTCAGGTGCACCTTGCTGTTCGGCGGCGAATAGCGCGTCGCGTTGTCGAGGAGTTCGGCGACCGCGTGGATGACCGGTTCGACGTGGATGCCGTTGACGTTGACGTCGGCGATCGAGTGCAGCTCGATGCGGCGGTACTCGAGAATCCGGGACATCGCGCCGCGCATCACGCTGAACAACGGCACGGGCTTGGGCCAGTTGCGGCCCGGGCGGCCACCGCCGAGCACCGCGATGGAGTCGGCGAGGCGGCCGATCAGCGCCGTGCCGTGGTCGATGCGCAGCAGGTCGTCGAAGACCTCGGGGTTGCGCCCGTGGTCCTCCTCCATCTCGCGGAGTTCCTTGTTCTGCTGGTGGACGATCGCCTGCACCCGGCGGGCGATGTTGACGAAGGAGCGGTGCGAGGAGTCCAGCAGCAGCTTCTCGGTGTCCAGCAACTGGAGGAAGGTGCTCAGCAGGTCCCGTTCCACCTCGGAGATCTGCGGCAGGCTGGGGTCGTCGACGCCGAAGCGGAGCGCCACGGTGTCGGGGTTCATACCGCGGTTCATGCGGCGGATCGCGGCGGGCAGGACTTCGTGGTGGAAGCGCACGATGTCCTGGTCGTGGGCGGCGATGCGCTGTTCCAGGTACGCGGTACGGCGGGCCAGTTCGGCGCGCACGGCACGGATGACGCGGCCACGGCGTACGGCTTCGGCGGCGACCGCGATCACCAGCAGCGTCGCGATGCCGCCGCACCAGCCGACGGCGGCCCGGGCCGGGCCCGTCACCAAGGCGACGGCGGCCCCGGTCACCGCGGCCATCAGTATGGCCGGCGGCAACAGCACGCGCGCGTAGGGAAGTTCACGGCCACCGGGAGGCGATTGAACACTCACCATGTATGCCCTCTGAGACAAATCGGCTGGGGTAGGGGGGAGTTCGTGGGGAAACTACGTGGTCAAACCGAATCTTCGGAACTTTTGGGAACAAGCGCACGATTCCATCTCAACTCGGTGCGCTGCGGGCGAGCTTAGTCCGACCGGATCATCGCCGTGTCATATTCAGCAACCGCCTGAAATCGCCCGCGCGACAGGAGTACTCTCGGCCATTTACACGCTCAGGCTTCGTTCGCACACGGCGAGTAGCGGCGTACGGGCGTGCGAAAACCGCACCTCCACAGGGCGGTACGTCAGATTCCGGCGATCCGCAGCGCCGCGTCGGCGGTTGCTTCGGCGAAGGCGGACACGGGCCGCTCGGGGTCGGACCGGTGCACGAGGATCACCCCTTCGATGAGACCGAACAACAGATCCGTCCGCAGGTCGAGTTCACTCTTGACGAGCGCGCCACCCGCCGTGGTCGCGGCCAGCAACTGCCGGTAGGTGTCCTTCAGCTCGGCCCGTACGGCATGGAAGCCGGCGAAGCGCTCGGCGCGCACCTCGGGCAGCAGATACAGCCCGCCCAGGTTGTGCGGGCCCCCGCAGAGCAGCTCCACGTCGGTGCGGCACAGCTCCCACAGCCGGTTCTCGGGCGGGGTCGCGTCGTCGGCGAGGAGCTCCCGGGCGAAGGCGAGCGAGGGTGTGACGGTCGACTCCAGGAGCTCGGCGAGCAACTCCTCCTTGCCGGAGACGTAGTGGTACATCGACGCCTGGCGCATCCCGGCGCGCTCGGCGACGGCACGGGTGGTCGTCGCGGCGTATCCGCGCGTCGTGAACAACTCGGCGGCGGCGTCGAGCAGTTCGTCCCGCGGCGACAGCCCGCTGTCCGGCCGCTGCGCAGCCCGGGGCCGCCCGACCCGTCGCCCACCACCACTTCCCATGCGTTCGATCCTCGCACACGGGACCACCCCAAGGGACGCGAGGAACCGCGCGCTCAACCACACACGACCCGCAGCTCCAAACCCACAGCACACCCCACCCACCAGGGGCGCGAGGAACTGCGCGCCCAGCCACTAACAACCCGCACCCCCGAACCCGCGGAGCGCCCCGCCCACCAGGGGCGCGAGGAACTGCGCGCCCAGCCCCACACAACCCGCACCCCCGAACCCGCGGAGCGCCCCGCCCGGTGAGGGGTCGGTAACCGTCCGGCAACACTCGGGACACGGCCCCGACCCTCCCCGCCCCTAATTTCTGTCGAGCGACAGAAATCACCCAGGAGCCGGAGGACTCGCGATGGCGACAGCGACCACTTACGGAGCCCGTGCCCACGCCCGGGCGCAAGAGGGCTCCCGCACGGAGGCCATGCCCGTCGTCCCGGCGAGCGCCTGGCCCGCACCCCCCTGCGAGGCGGGCCACCTGGTGTGGGCGGAGACGGTGGCGGCCGGCAACTACACGCACAAGGTGCTGGCCCGCGGCACGGAACTCAGGCTCACCGACCTCAGGGGCGACGCCTGCGCACACCTGCTCCTGTACGCCGCCGACCGCCCCTGGGAACGTCTGAACGTGGCGGACACGGTCAAGGTCCAGTGGAACGCCTACCTCGGCGAGGGCCAGCTGCTCCTCTCCGACCAGGGCCGCGTCCTCGCCTCCCTGGTCGCCGACACCTCGGGCCGCCACGACACGCTCTGCGGCACCTCCACCCTCGTACGCAACACCCAGCGCTACGGCGACGGAACCCCGCAGTCCGCCTCCCCCGCCGGCCGTGAACTCTTCAAGCTGGCCGCCGCCAAGAACGGCCTGGAACCCCGCGACCTGCCGCCCTCGCTCTCCTTCTTCCAGGGCGTGGAGGTCCGCGACGACGGCTCGCTGGACTTCACCGGCTCCGCGGGCCCCGGCGGCAGCGTGACGCTCCGCGCCGAACAGGACGTGACCGTGCTGATCGCGAACGTGCCGCACCCCGTCGACCCCCGTACGGAGTACGTCAGCACTCCCCTGGAGGTCCTCGCCTGGCGCGCGGCCGCGACCGCGCCCGGCGACCCGCTGTGGGAGGCCACGCCCGAGGGCCGCCGCGCCTTCCTGAACACCGCCGAGTTCCTTGCCGCGAGGGGGATCGCATGAAGACCGTGGTTTCGGCCCGGGCCGCCTGGTCCGCCGTCGTCCGCACCGGAGAGACGCTCACCGTCACCGACCTGCACGGCAACCAGGCCGTCGACTTCCTGGTGTACGACGCCCACGACACGGCCGTCCGTTACAGCGCGCCCGACACGATCCACGCGCAGGGCAACCTCTTCCTCACCACCGGAAGCGTGCTGATGTCCAACGAGCACACCCCGCTGATGACCGTGGTCGCGGACGAGGTCGGCCGGCACGACACGGTCGGCGGCGCCTGCTCCAAGGAGTCGAACACCCTGCGGTACGGCCACCACACCTGGTCCCAGCACGCCTGCGTGGACAACTTCCTCGCGGAGGGCGCCAAGTACGGCCTCGGCAAGCGCGATCTCGTCTCGAACATCAACTGGTACATGAACGTGCCGGTCGAGAAGGACGGCACCCTCGGCATCGTCGACGGCATCTCGGCCCCGGGGCTCACGCTGACCCTGCGCGCCGAGTGCGACGTCCTCGTGCTGGTCTCCAACTGCCCCCAGATCAACAACCCCTGCAACGGCTTCGAGCCGACCGCGGTGGAGATGACCATCGAGGCGAGCGGGGCGACGGGATGACCTTCGACACCCTGCTGGTCGCCAACCGCGGCGAGATCGCGGTACGGATCATCCGCACGGCTCGCGAACTCGGCCTGCGCACGGTCGCCGTGTACTCCGACGCCGACCGCTCCGCACCCCACGTCCGGCTCGCCGACGAGGCGGTACGGCTGGGGCCCGCGCCCGCGAAGGAGTCGTATCTCGACGCCGACCTCGTCCTGAAGGCGGCCAAGGACACCGGGGCCGGAGCCATCCACCCCGGGTACGGCTTCCTCTCCGAGGACGCGGCCTTCGCGCGGCGCTGCGAGGACGCCGGGATCGTGTTCGTGGGTCCGACGCCGGAGCAGCTGGAGCTGTTCGGGGCGAAGCACACGGCGCGGGCGGCGGCGGAGGCGGCCGGGGTGCCGTTGGCGCCGGGCACGGGACTTCTCCCCGGTCTCGCCGAGGCTCTGGAGGCGGCCGCCCGCATCGGCTATCCCGTCATGCTGAAGGCCACCGGCGGTGGCGGCGGCATCGGTATGTCGGCATGTCGCTCCGCCGATGAACTGACCGGGGCGTGGGAGCGGGTACAGCGCGTCGCCGCCGCCTCCTTCTCCTCCGCCGGGGTCTTCCTGGAGCGGCTGGTGGAGCACGCCCGCCATGTCGAGGTACAGGTCTTCGGCGACGGCCGGGGCCGGGTCGTCACCTTGGGCGACCGGGACTGCTCGCTCCAGCGCCGCAACCAGAAGGTGCTGGAGGAGGCCCCGGCACCGGGCCTGCCGCCCTCCGTCCGCACCCAACTGGCCACCGCCGCACGAGACTTGTGTGCCGCTGTCGGATACCGCTCGGCCGGAACCGTCGAGTTCGTCTACGACGCCGCCCGCGAGGAGGCCTACTTCCTGGAGGTCAACACCCGCCTCCAGGTGGAGCATCCGGTCACCGAGGAGATCTACGGCGTCGACCTCGTCGCCTGGATGCTGCGGCTCGCGCGCGGGGAGTCGGAGGTCGTACGCGATCCGGGAGCGCCGCGCGGTCACGCCGTCGAGGCCCGGGTGTACGCCGAGGACCCCTCGCGCGAGCACCGGCCTAGCGCGGGCCTGCTGACGCGGGTCGAGTTCCCCGGCGGCGTCCGCGTGGACGGCTGGGTGGAGACGGGCACCGAGGTGACCACGTCGTACGACCCGATGCTCGCGAAGGTCATCGCGTACGGCCGGGACCGGGCGCACGCGCTGGAACGCCTCGACGAGGCGCTGGCCAGGACCCGGGTGGACGGTATCGAGACGAACCTGGGGCTGGTGCGGGCCGCGCTCGCCGACCCGTCCTTGCGGCGGGCGACGCACTCGACGGCGACGCTGGCCCACGTCACCGATCCCACTCGGCGCATCGAGGTCGTCTCCGGCGGGACCCTCACCACGGTCCAGGACTGGCCGGGCCGCACCGGCTACTGGCAGGTGGGTGTGCCACCGTGCGGCCCGATGGACGACCTCTCCTTCCGGCTCGGCAACCGCGCCCTCGGCAACCACGAGGGGGCACCCGGTCTGGAGTGCACCCTCCAGGGGCCGACCCTGCGCTTCACCCATGCCACGACGGTGTGCGTCACGGGCGCACCGGCGCACATCACCGTGGACGGCGCGGCGATCGCGCAGTGGGAACCGGTGACGGTACCGGCGGGGGCCCTGCTGGAGGTCGGCTCCCCCACCGAGCACGGCCTGCGCACCTACGTGCTCTTCGCGGACGGGGGCCTGGACGTACCGGCGTTCCTCGGCAGCGCGTCCACGTTCACGCTGGGCCGATTCGGCGGGCACGGAGGCCGCGCCCTGCGCACGGGCGACGTACTGCACGGCGGCTCGGCGACGGATCACGGGGCGCCGGTACCGGTCGGCGACCGCCCCGGGTTCTCCTCCACCTGGCGGGTCGGCGCGCTCGAAGGCCCGCACGCCGCACCGGAGTTCTTCACCGAGGACGACATCCACGACTTCTACGCCGCCGACTGGAAGGTCCACTTCAACTCGGCGCGCACGGGCGTACGGCTGGTCGGCCCGAAGCCCCGCTGGGCGCGCACGGACGGCGGCGAGGCGGGCCTGCACCCGTCCAACATCCACGACACGCCGTACTCGGTCGGCGCCGTCGACTACACCGGCGACATGCCGGTGCTGCTCGGCCCGGACGGCCCCTCGCTCGGCGGCTTCGTCTGCCCGGCGACGGTCGTCAGCACGGAACGCTGGAAGCTCGGCCAGTTCCGTCCCGGTGACACCGTGCGCTTCGCACCGCTGGCCGACGACGGCTCCCGGCGGCCCGCGATCGTCGACGGCGGGGTGCTCGCGCGGGACGGCGACGTGACGTACCGCCGCAGTGGCGACGACAACCTCCTGGTCGAATTCGGGCCCATGCAACTGGACCTGGCGCTGCGCATGCGGGTTCACGCGCTGATGGAAGCCGTGGCCGAGGCCTCGCTCGACGGCGTCACGGACCTGACCCCCGGCATCCGCTCCCTGCAGATCCAGACGGACCCCGGCAGACTTACGCAACGCGAACTCCTCGCCACGGTGCGGGAGACGGTCCGCACGCTCCCTCCGAGCGACCAGCTGGTCGTCCCCTCCCGCACGGTGCACCTCCCGCTCTCCTGGGACGACCCCGCGACCCGCGAGGCGATCGCCCGCTACATGGCGGGCGTCCGCGACGACGCGCCCTGGTGCCCGTGGAACATCGAGTTCATCCGCCGCGTGAACGGCCTGGACTCGGTGGACGACGTGTACCGCACGGTGTTCGACGCGGAGTACCTCGTCCTGGGCCTGGGCGACGTCTACCTCGGCGCACCGGTGGCCACCCCGCTGGACCCGCGCCACCGCCTGGTGACCACCAAGTACAACCCGGCGCGCACCTGGACCGCCGAGAACTCGGTCGGCATCGGCGGCGCCTACCTGTGCGTGTACGGCATGGAGGGCCCCGGCGGCTACCAGTTCGTCGGCCGTACGACCCAGGTGTGGTCGGGGTGGCAGCAGCGCGGCGCGTTCGAGCCGGGCTCGCCCTGGCTGCTGCGCTTCTTCGACCGCATCAAGTGGTACGCCGTCGAGCCCGACGAACTCCTCGACCTGCGCGCCGACATCGTCTCGGGCCGTTTCGTGCCCCGGATCGAGGAAGGCGTCTTCTCGCTGGCCGAGTACGAGGCCTTCCTCGCCACCCACTCCGCGTCCATCGCGGAGTTCCGGGCCAGGCAGGGCGCCGCGTTCTCCGCCGAGCGGGACGCCTGGGAGGCGGCGGGCGAGTTCGACCGCGCGGACGCCGCGTCCACTCCCGCGGCGCCCGCCGCCGAGGTGACCGTCCCCCCGGGTGGCCGTCTGATCGAGGCCGAGTTCGCGGCCTCCGTGTGGCAGCTGAACGTCAAGCCGGGCGACCGGGTGACGGCCGGCCAGCCCCTGCTGGCGCTGGAGGCGATGAAGATGGAGTCCAGGGTGCCCGCCCCGATGGACGCAGTGGTCCAAGAAGTCCTCACCAAACCGGGCGCCCAGGTGGAAGCGGGCACAGCACTGGTGATCCTGACACCGGTGAGCTGAAAACACGCCCGTGGCCTGTGGGCAGGCGTTCCGCAAGGGGCGGAACGGGTGGGCACAGACCACCCACCGGCCCGCACCCGAAGAACCAGGAGCAACCCATGTCCGTCCTGACCCGAGTCCAGTCGGCCTACGCCCGCATCGAAACCGTCGACCGCCCCGAGATCTGGATCGACCTCCGCGCCCAGGCGGAGGTCGAGAAAGAGGCGCAGTCCATCGACGCCCGCCTCGCCGCAGGCGAACACCTCCCCCTCGCCGGCAAGCTCCTCGCCGTGAAGGGCAACATCGACGTGGCCGGTCTGAAGACCACCGCAGGCTGCCCGGCCTACGCGTACACCCCGGAGGGCGACGCCCCCGCGGTCGCCCGCCTCCGCGCGGCCGGCGCACTCGTCCTCGGCACCACGAACCTCGACCAGTTCGCCACCGGCCTGGTCGGCACCCGCTCCCCGCACGGCGCCGTACGAGGCGCCCTGGACCCGGCCAGGATCAGCGGCGGCTCCAGCTCGGGATCGGCCGTGGCCGTGGCCCTCGGCATCGTCGACCTCGCCCTCGGCACCGACACGGCCGGATCCGGACGCGTCCCCGCCGCCTTCAACGGCATCGTCGGCCTCAAGCCCACCCGCGGCCTGGTCCCGACCACCGGTGTCGTCCCGGCCTGCGCCTCGCTCGACTGCGTGACCGTCTTCGCCCGTACGCTCCCGGAGGCCGAGCAGGCCCTCGCGTATCTGGCGTCCCCCTCCGGACGCGAACTCCCCGCACTCCCCCAGCGGGCCCCCGGCCCCTGGCGCGTCGCCGTCCCCACGACGGCACAGCTCGGCGAACTCGACGAGGGCTGGGCCGAGGCGTACGAGGCCGCCGTGGAGCAGCTAGCCGCGGCCGGGGCCGAGCTGCGCACACTCGACCTCACCCCGTTCACCGAGGCGGCGGCGATGCTCTACGAGGGCGCGTTCGTCGCCGAGCGCTACACGGCAGTGGGGAGCTTTGTCGACAAATTGATCAGCGAGGGGGGTGCGGGTCTCGACCCGACCGTCGCCGGGATCATCACCCGCGCCCGCGACATCCCGGCCCACCGGCTCTTCGCCGACCAGGACCGGCTGGCGGCCCTGCGCACCCAGGCCCTCGCCGAACTCGGCGACGCGGACGCCCTGTTGCTGCCGACCACGCCCGGCCACCCCACGCTCGCGGAGGTCGCCGCCGACCCGCTCGGCACCAACGCCCGGCTGGGCCGCTTCACCAACTCCACGAACCTCTTCGACCTGGCGGCGGTCGCCGTCCCGGCCGGTCTCACGCCCGCCGCTCTGCCCTTCGGCGTGATGCTGATCGGCCCGGCGTTCACCGACGAACGCCTCGCCCGGATCGCCGCGCTGCTCCAGCCGGGCTTGCGGATCGCGGTGGTCGGCGCCCACCTGTCCGGCCAGCCGCTGAACCCCCAGCTCCTGTCCCTGGGCGCGGAGTGGGAACGTACGACCACGACGGCACCCGCCTACCGTCTGCACGCACTGTCCACCACCCCGCCCAAGCCGGGCCTGGTCCATGTCGGCGAGAGCGCCGGAGCCGGCATCGAGGCCGAGGTGTGGCGACTGCCCGCGGCAGGCCTCGGCCGACTGCTCGCCGACCTGCCCAGGCCGATGGCCCTGGGCCGGGTCGAACTGGCCGACGGCACTCATGTGCCCGGCTTCCTGTGCGAGCCCGCGGCGCTCGAAGGCGCTGAGGACATCACGGAGTACGGCGGCTGGCGCGGCTACCTCCGGACCCGCGTCTGACCTCACGGCCGTGGTCGGGCCGGAAGGCCGGCGAGTCACGATGCGGCAACGAGCACCGCGAAAACGGACGTGGGACGAACGTGCCCCGGGGCCGGGGCGTCACAGGCGTGGCACGAGCTTCGCGCCGCACCACTCGCCTTCCGTTCGTCAGCGCCGGCCCCCGGGGGACCCATGCAGTCCAAGACCACCCGCATCGCCCGTCTGCTCGTCACCCTCGCCCTCCTGACCGCCGGAGCCGGAGCCGTCACGGGGTGCGGCGGCGAAGAGGCCGCCGGCAACGGGGTGGAGGCCCCCGACACCGGTCAGGAACCGCAGGCGAAGAGCCGCGCCCGACAGGTCGCCGACGCCTGGGACGGGTCCGAGGCCGCTCGGCAGTGGCGCAAGGGCTACTACCCGATGGCGGACGCGGTCCAGCTGCCCGCGGGCGGCCTGCGCGACAAAGCCGACCAGCGGGCCTTCACCACCCAGAACTTCGTGTTGCGCGCCACCCTTCCGGCACTTCCGCGGGGGGACGGGAAGGTGAGGTGGACGAGCGGAGCCTCCCTCACCCTGCCGCTGGTGAAGGCGCGCGAGGCGTACGGGAGGGTGGCGCGCGGCGGGAACGACGGCCCGCACCTGACCGTGACCGGGGTGAAGCCCGGCGAGATGACCCTGGCCACCAGCCGGGGCCCGGCGACCGTCCCGGCCTGGCTGTTCACCCTGGAGGGCTACGACACTCCGCTCAAGCGCGCTGCCGTCGGCCCCTCGAAGCTTCCCGAGCCACCGATCGGACCGAGCCGGGATGTCCCCGCCGACACGCTGGTCCCGCTCGACCGACTCGTCGAGGTGGCCGGCGACGGCCGGTCCGTCACGGTCCTGGCCGACCACGGGGCCTGCGACTCCGGCCCCGCCGTGCACGTGCTGGAGACCGGGACCGACGTGGTGCTGTCCGCGTCCGTCCTCGGAGTGCGGAAAGGTCCCTGCACCGCTGAGATGATCCGCGCGAGGGTGACGGTGACGCTGACACGTCCGCTCGGCGACCGTATCCTCCTGGACGCCCACACCGGCCGCCCCGTGCCTCATGAGGGGCCGCACGCGTCCTCACCGAGCTGGAGCTGACAAGAAGGTGCGCCGCCCCCCGGCAGGGAGGCGGCGCACCACGAGCACCCGGGCCACCGGCTCGGCTCAGCCCACCGA
This sequence comes from Streptomyces olivochromogenes, assembly GCF_001514115.1. Taxonomy (GTDB): domain Bacteria; phylum Actinomycetota; class Actinomycetes; order Streptomycetales; family Streptomycetaceae; genus Streptomyces; species Streptomyces olivochromogenes. Next base: position 241,449 of record NZ_KQ948453.1, on the reverse strand, counting down.
CGAGTAGGCGACCACTCCGCGCAGCAGACCGTCGACCGCCTTGCGCGCGTTCTTCGCGACCGTCGACCTCTCACCGCCGGAGACCGGTGCGGCGGCCGAGATCTGGCCCAGCACGTCGATGACCTGCTTGCACCAGCGGACGAAGTCTCCGGCCGGCATCTCCGCCTCGCGCAGCACCTCGTCGAGGCCCTTGCCGGAAGCCCACTCGTAGGCCGCCCAGGCGAAGCCGAGGTCCGGCTCGCGCTGGCCGACGCCCTCGGACTGGGTGATCCGGAAGTCCTCCTCCAGCGCGTCGAGACGACCCCAGATGCGGACCATCTCACCGAGCGCCGCCTTGGCCCTGCCGGACGGCAGCTTCGGCGCCATCGCGTCGTCACCGACCCGCGACTCGTACACCAACGCCGAGACGCAGGCCGCGAGTTCGGCCGGGTCGAGACCTTCCCAGACCCCGGCGCGCAGGCATTCGCTGGCCAGCAGGTCGAGTTCGCCGTACAGCCGGGCGAGCCGTCTGCCGTGCTCCGTGGCCTCGTCGCCGCGCAGGTAGTCCAGCTCGGTGAGGAGGGCGACGATCCGGTCGAAGGTGCGGGCGATGGTGTTCGTCCGGCCCTCGATGCGGTTCTCCAACTGCTTGGTGTCGCGCAGCAGCCGGTGGTAGCGCTCGGCCCAACGGGCGTGGTCCTCGCGGTCGTTGCACCCGTGGCAGGGGTGGGCGCGGATCGCGGTCCGCAGCCGGGCGATCTCACGGTCGTCGGCGGCCTCGGAACGGCGCTTGCGCAGCCGGTCGGGGACGATGTGCCCGGCCTTGGTGCGCAGCGCGGAGGCGAGGTCGCGCCGGGACTGCGGGGAGCGCGGGTTGAAGGTCTTCGGGATGCGCATCCGCTCCAGCGCCTCGACCGGCACCGGGAAGTCCATCGACGCCAGCCGCTTCACCTGACGCTCGGCGGTGAGGACCAGCGGGCGCGGCCCGTCGTGGTGCTCGAAGCCGCGGTGGCCGTTGGACCGGCCCGCGGGCAGCCCCGGGTCGAGGACCAGCGCCAGGCCCGCGAACTTGCCGGTCGGGACATGGATGATGTCGCCGGGCTTGAGCTTCTCCAGCGCCACGGCCGCCTCGGCGCGCCGCTGCGCCGCGCCCTGCTTGGCGAGCTCCGTCTCGCGGTCCTTGAGTTCGCGGCGCAGTCGCGCGTACTCGTCGAAGTCCCCGAGGTGGCAGGTCATGGACTCCTTGTAGCCCTCGAGACCCTCCTCGTTGCGCTGCACCTGCCGGGAGATCCCGACGACCGACTTGTCGGCCTGGAACTGCGCGAAGGACGTCTCCAGCAGCTCGCGCGAGCGGTGCCGGCCGAACTGCTCGACCAGGTTCACGGCCATGTTGTACGACGGCTTGAAGCTGGAGCGCAGCGGATAGGTGCGGGTGCCCGCGAGTCCCGCCAGGTGGTCGGGGCTGAAGCCGCGCTGCCACAGCACGACGGCGTGACCCTCGACATCGATGCCGCGCCGCCCGGCACGACCGGTGAGCTGGGTGTACTCGCCGGGTGTGATGTCGGCGTGCTGCTCGCCGTTCCACTTGACGAGCTTCTCCAACACCACCGAGCGGGCGGGCATGTTGATGCCCAGTGCCAGGGTCTCGGTCGCGAACACGGCCTTCACCAGGCCACGTACGAAGAGTTCCTCGACGACTTCCTTGAACGTGGGCAGCATGCCCGCGTGGTGGGCCGCGATGCCGCGCTCCAGGCCCTCCAGCCACTCGTAGTAGCCCAGGACGTGCAGGTCCTCGGAGGGGATGGACGCGGTGCGCTCCTCGACGATCTCGCGGACCTTCGCGCGCGCCTCCTCGTCGTTCAGCCTGAGGCCCGCGTACAGGCACTGCTGGACGGCGGCCTCGCAGGCGGCGCGGCTGAAGATGAACGTGATCGCGGGCAGCAGGCTCTCGGCGTCGAGCCGTTCGATGACCTCGGGGCGGCCCGGTGTCCAGATCCGTGAGCGCTGTCGGCGCTCGCGCTCGCGGTCGGCCTCGCGCATGGCGCGGCCGCGTCTGCGGTCCTGGAACGACGGACGGCTGGCCTCCATCCGGGCCAGGCGGGTGAGGTCGGGGTTGACCGCCTTCTTGTTGCCCTCGCCCTCCTCGAAGAGGTCGTACATCCGGCGCCCGGCCAGCACGTGCTGGAACAGCGGGACGGGCCGGTGCTCGGAGACGATCACCTCGGTGTCACCGCGCACGGTGTCCAGCCAGTCGCCGAACTCCTCCGCGTTCGACACGGTCGCCGAGAGTGACACCAGGGTCACCGACTCGGGTAGGTGGATGATCACTTCCTCCCAGACGGCGCCGCGGAAGCGGTCGGAGAGGTAGTGCACCTCGTCCATGACCACATAGCCGAGGCCGAGGAGGGTCCGGGAGCCCGCGTACAGCATGTTGCGCAGCACCTCGGTGGTCATGACGACCACCGGGGCTTCGGAGTTGACGCTGTTGTCGCCGGTGAGCAGGCCGACCTTGTCCGCGCCGTAACGGCGGCACAGATCGGCGTACTTCTGGTTCGAGAGCGCCTTGATGGGCGTGGTGTAGAAGCACTTCTTGCCCTGCTGGAGGGCGAGGTGGACGGCGAACTCGCCGACGATCGTCTTGCCCGAGCCCGTGGGCGCGGCCACGAGCACACCCTTGCCCGTCTCGAGCGCCTGGCAGGCCTCGATCTGGAAGGGGTCGAGGCCGAAGTCGTACATCTCGCGGAAGGAGGCGAGCGCGGTGGCCTGCTCGACAGCGCGCTTCCGTGCTGCCGCATACCGCTCGGCCGGTGAGAGGTCCTCTGTCATCGTGCTTTCGAGACTACCGGCAGCCACTGACAACATGACGATCAATATCCGGATCTGTTTATCTCAAACCCCGGATTCCCGCAGCTCAGGGAATTGCCACGCGCACCGCGGCGGGCACGCACTCCGCCGTGAGCGGCAGCGGCCCCAGCGGCTCCCCGTCCGCGTACGCGGTGACACCCTCCGCGAGGAGCTCGACCTTGGCGGCCCGGTGCACGGTGACGACGGGGTGGTCGAGGTGGGTGCCCCGGTAGACCCTGGGGAACACCTTGAGCAGGGTCGTACGGCTGCACTCCCCGACGACCGTGACGTCGAACAGCCCGTCCTCCAGGTCGGCGTCCGCGCAGATCCTCATCCCGCCGCCGTACGACGATCCGTTGCCGACCGCCACGAGGGTCGCCCCGATCTCCCGGACCTCGCCGCCGTCCAGGGTGATCCGGTACGGGAGGGGCCTGAGGGCGGCCAGTTCGGCGATCATGGCGAGGTCGTACTTGAAGCGGCCGACCGGCCACCGCATGCGATTGCCGCGATCGTTGACCCGGGAGTCGAAGCCGGAGGCGAGGACGGTGGCGAACCAGGTGCCGTTCACCCGGCCCAGGTCGATGTCGCGCAGCCGCGCCCCCTTGAGGGACTCGGCGATCAGCCGTCCCGCGGCCGCCGGGTCGCGCACCGGAAGTCCGAGGGCGCGGGCGAAGTCGTTCCCGGTGCCCGCGGCGACCAGGCCGAGCGGGGTGCGGGTGCCGGCGACGGCCTGGAGGGCGAGGTTCGCCATGCCGTCGCCCCCGACGGCTATCAGGGCGCCGGTGCCGCCCTCGACGGCCTCACGCGCGCGCTTGAGGGCGTCCTCGGCGTTCTCCCCGAGGACCGTACGGACGGAGAATCCCGCCGCCCGCAATGCGAAAGCGGCCGGCTGCGCCGCGTGGGCGCCCCGGCCGCGTCCCGCGGTGGGGTTGACGAAAAGGGTGATCTCGCTGGTCACGGCCCTGACCTTACGAGATCTCCGGGCTTCGTCAGGTCACGTCGTCATAACCGTTGACCCGGTCCGTGCTCGACTGCCCGGGCAGCGCGCGACTGGACGACACGCTCTCGACGTCGCCGATGTCCTCGGGCGTGAGGTCCAGGTCGGAGGCCTCGTCGTCCGCCGGACCCTCGGCCTCGCGGCGCCGCTTGCGCCGGTCGTTCATCAGCGAGAAGACGACGGCGCCGAAGTACAGGACCCAGATCGGTACCGCGAGCGCCAGCATCGTCAGCGGGTCGGTGCTCGGCGTGGCGACCGCCGCGAAGACCGTGATGCCCATGATCATGGCGCGCCACCAGCCGAGCATGCGCTTGCCGGTCAGGATGCCGGTGAGGTTGAGCATGACCAGCAGCAGCGGCAGCTCGAAGGAGAGACCGAAGACGACCACCATGCGCGTGACGAGGTCGAGCAGATCGTCCAGCGGCAGCAGGTTGTTCACGCCGTCCGGCGTGAAGTCGATCAGCACCTTCGCGGTGGTGGGCAGCACCTTGTAGGCGAAGAAGCCACCGGCGAAGAAGAGCGGAACGCCCGTCCCGACGAACGCGTACGCGTACTTCTTCTCGTTCTGGTGCAGACCGGGCGCGACGAACGCCCACAGCTGGTAGAGCCACACCGGCGAGGCGAGCGCGACGCCGGCCATCAACGAGACCTTCAACGCCAGGGTGAACGGGGCGAGCAGACCGTTGATCGTGATCTGCGCGCACTGCCCGCCCTTGGGCATCTTCGCCAGCTCGGCGAAGTCCGACGGACACCCGACCGAGTCCAGCACCGGCTTGGTGAAGAAGTTGATGATGTCGTTGTAGTAGAAGGCGGCCACGACCGTGACGATGACGATGGCCAGCATCGCCTTCGCGAGCCGGTTGCGGAGCTCACGAAGGTGGTCCGCAAGGGGCATCCGTCCCTCGGGATCCTTCTCCTTCTTGCGGGCAGACTTAGGCAACCCACGTCCTCATCTCGTGCGGCGGGCCAGAGGCGTCCGGCCCTGCGTCAGCGCTTGGTCGTGTCCGTCGGCTCGGTGACCGGGCGGGAGCTGGTCACATCGCCGGGCGCGGCCTGGATCGTGCGCTGAGCCGGGGTCTGCTCCTCGGTGCTGGGCGGACCGGCCGGGGCGGGGGTGCTGCCCTCGTCCTTCATCGCCTTGGCCTCGCTCTTCAGGATGCGCGCGGACTTACCGAGGGAGCGCGCCATGTCCGGAAGCTTCTTCGCGCCGAACAGCAGGATGATGACGACGAGGATGAGAATGATCTCGGGAGCGCCGAGCCTTCCGAACATAAGTCTTTACCTTCTCACCGAGGCGGCTGGGTCGGGGTGCTGTCCGATCGGTCGGACATGTGTCCGAACGCCGTGATGACAGCGATCGTAACGCTCAGGGGTGAACGCGGGGCAATCCCTGTGCGTACTCCCAGTTCGCGGCCCGCGCCTCGTTCTGCGGACCACGATCAGAAGCGTACCCGCCCTCACCGGCAAGTCGACAGGCTCAAACGCCTCATTGCGCATACCTCGACGGACTCATACCAGGATCCCTGGCAGGTCATACGGCATCCACAGAACGCGCGACCCCGACGGCCGCCCGCTCCAGGTCGTCGGCCGCCTGGTTGATCCGCCGCGCGGAGTCCGTCACCTGCTTTCCCAGACGTTCCGCCTCCACGAAGACACGGACAGCGAGCACGCCGAGAACGGCGATTCCAAGAAAACCCACAACAATCGCGAACATCGGCCAGAACATGAGATCGAGCCTAAGTCGTGGAGTGCAGGCGGAGTGTGCGCACCCCGCCGCCGGTGAGGAGTTCGACGATGCGCTCGCCCGCGGGCTTGCGGACGGCCGAACCGCACTCGGTGCAGGTGAAGGAGTAGAACGTGGTGCGGCTGGTGGCGCCGATGGCCAGCATCAGGGCGTTCGCCCTGAGCTCCAGAGCGGCCCGGCAGTCGGGGCAGCCGGCCTTGAACAGCACGTCGGCGACTCTCCGCATACCGGCGAACGCGGTGACGACCGTCATCTCCGCCGCGCTCACGGACTCCCCGGCCCGCTCCGCGCCGCCCGCCTTCACCGACCCGCCGGCCCTCTGCGAGGTACCGGCCCTCCCCGACGTGCCCGACATCGCCGACGTGGTCAAAGCCCCTGCTCCTGCCTGTCGTACGGTCCGTCCTGATCGCCCTCGAGCCCGTCGTACGCCGCGAGTGCCTCCCGAGCCGCCTCGCGGGCGCTGTCCGCCAGCTCCGGTGGCGACACGATCCGGCCGTCCCGGCCCAGGCGCAGCGCCAGCCGTCGCAGCGACGCGGGGTCGGGGGTCCGCAAGGTGATACGCAGCCCGCCCTCCGGCAGCTCATCCGCACTGTCGTGCGGGTAGTACTCCGCGACCCAGCGCCCGCCCGGCCCGACCTCGACGACCACCTCGGGGTCCTCGGCCGCGGGCTGCACCAGCCCCTCGGAGAGGTCCCGCAGCTCGATCTCGGGCGGCGCGGACGGCTCGTCGAGGATGCGGATCTCGGCGACCCGGTCGAGCCGGAAGGTGCGGCGCGCCTCGGAGCGGCGGCACCAGGCCTCCACGTACGTGTGCCCGACGCTGACCAGGCGGATCGGGTCGATCTCGCGCTCGGTGAGCTCGTCACGCGAGGGCGAGTAGTAGCGGATCCACAGCCGGCGCCGCTCGGAGATCGCCCGGTCGACGTCCGCGAAGACCCCGCCCTCGGACTCGAAGGTCACCGAGAGGCGGGAGCTGGCGCCCGCCGCCTCGCCCGAGGCGGCCTCCACCTTGGCGGTGGCGCGCAGCAGCGCCTGCCGGTCACCCTCGCGCAGCCCGGGCAGCGTGGAGACCGCGCGGGCGGCCACCAGCAGCGCGGTCGCCTCGTCCGCGGCGATACGGAGGGGTTCGGCGACGTCGTCGGGGTTGTGCCACCAGATGCGGTCGCCGTCGGTGTCGATGTCGAGGAGGTCACCGCCACGGAAGCTGGTCCCGCACAGCGGCAGCACGTCGAGGTCGGCGATCAGCTCGTCCTCGGTGATCCCGAAGGCCCGGGCGACATCACCGACGTGCGCCCCGGGGCGCTCGCGCAGATAGGTCACCAGGGACAGCATCCGCCGGGTCTGGTCGATCGCGTTCGTGGGCCTGGCCGGTTTTCCTGCCACGTTCTCTACGTTCCCCCTCAGCCCTTGGCCACGGCGCGCAGCCGGTCCACTACATCGGCCCGCAGCTCGGCGGGCCCCAGGACCACCACGTCTGGCCCGAACTCGACGAGCCAGGCGTCCAGGCCGTGCCCGTACGGAATCTCCAACTCGTCCCAGCCGTCGCCGAGTTCCCGTACGGAGACCGCCTTGGCCCGCAGCGGGTAGCCGGAGCCGGTGCGCAGCCGGATCAGCGCGGAGCGGTCGGCGATCTCACCCGCCCAGCTCGCCACGGTCTCCCGCACGGTGACGACGTCGGGCACCTCGGCGGTGTAGCGCCCGGCGCGGGAGCGGACCCTGCCGGTGATCCGCGACAGCCTGAAGACGCGCTCGGCGCCGCGGTCGCGGTCCCAGCCCGCCAGGTACCAGTGGCCGCGCCAGCACTCCAGCGCCCACGGCTCGACCTGCCGGGTCTCGGGGTGGGCGGCGGTGGCCTTGCGGTAGTCGAAGACGACCGGGCGGCGGTCGCGGCAGGCCAGCATCAGCGGCTCGAAGGCCGCCTCGTGCACGGGGATGTGCGGTTCGAGGGCGCCATGCGCCTCATAGGGGTCGAAGTCCTCGGGCAGCCCGGCGGCGCGCAGCTTCTGCAACGCACCGCTCGCCGCGCCGGCCAGCCGGGCCTGCTGCCAGACCTTGGCGGCGAGGCCGAGGGCGGCGGCCTCCTCGGCGTCGAGGGTGACGGGCGGCAGGCGGTTGCTGTCGCGGCGGGCGAGATAACCGACCTCGCCGTCGAGGTTCTCCACCGTCTCGATGACCAGGCCCAGCTCGCGCAGATCGTCCTTGTCGCGCTCGAACATCCGGTTGAAGGAGTCGTCCGACCCGGCTTCCAGGTAGGCCTCGATGGACTCGCGGAGTTCGCGCTTGCTGAGCGGCCGCCGCGTCCCGAGCAGACACAGCGCGAGGTTCATCAGCCGCTCGGCCTTGGCAATGGCCATCGACGCCCTTCCTATGGTGCTTCCGACCGATGACCGTACCGCTCCGGAGTGCCCCGGCAAAAGCCGAGGGCCCATGCCCGGACAGGCATGGGCCCCAGGTGATCGGCTTCGGACGAATCCCGATCACAGAGCGTACGAAGATCGGGCGGGAACCCGGCCTTCATGATGACCGGATCAAGACCCGATCCGGCTGTGGATCAGACCGCGACCAGGTCGCAGACGAAGATCAGCGTCTCGCCGGGGCCGATCCGGCCACCGGCGCCACGGTCGCCGTACGCGAGGTGCGCCGGGATGACCAGCTGGCGACGGCCGCCGACCTTCATGCCCTGCACGCCCTGGTCCCAGCCACTGATGACCTGGCCGACACCGAGCTTGAACTCCAGCGGGGTGCCGCGGTTCCAGGAGGCGTCGAACTCCTCGCCGGTGGAGAAGGCCACGCCCACGTAGTGGACCTTGACGAAGTCGCCGGCCTTGGCGACCGGGCCGTCTCCCTCCCAGATGTCCTTGATCTCGAGGTCCGCCGGGGGCTCGCCGCCCGGGAAGTCGATCTCGGGCTTCTCGATGCTCACGTCTCTAGCTCCTGCTTGTTCGCGTAAAGGCCTTAAAGCAACACCGACAGTCTCACATCCCGCAACGCGTTACATCTTGGCCAGGATGTCCACCGAGAACACCAGGGTGGAGTCCTTCTTGATGCCACTGCCGCTCGGCGGGTTGTTGCCGTAGCCCAGCGCCGGCGGAATCACGATGAGGACGCGGCTGCCCACCTTCTTGCCGGTCAGGCCCTGCGCCCAGCCCTTGACGACCTGCTGCAGCGAGAACTGCGCCAGCCGGCCGCTGCTGTACGTCGAGTCGAACTCCTTGCCGGTGTCCCAGAGCACGCCCTTGTACTGCACCAGGACACTGCTGTCCGCCTTGACCTCGTCGCCGTCGCCCTCGAGGACGTAGTTCGCCACGAGCTTCGTCGGGGCCGTCGCCTTCGGCACGTCGATGGAGGGGGCCTTGCCGTCGGTGTTGGTGCCGACCTTCGGGAGGGCGGCGTCGCTCTGCGCGACCTCCTTGCCCTGGGCGGAGCTCTGCGCGTTGAAGGTGTTCTCGATGTCGACGACGAACACCAGCGTGTCGGTGCCCTTGATGCCCGCCTGCGTGTTGCCCTGCGTGCCGTAGCCCCAGGTGGGCGGCACGGACATCTCGACGCGGCTGCCGACCTTCTTGCCCACCAGGCCATAGCGCCAGCCGTCGATGATGCCGCCCTGCGCGAGCTGGATGACCAGCGGCGTCTTACGGTCGTAGGAGTTGTCGAAGACCTTGGCGGTGTCCCAGACCTGGCCGAGGTAGTTGGCCTGGATGTAGTCGTTCTCCACGACCGTCTTGCCGCCGCCCGCGATGGCCGTCCTGACCGCCAGATCCTTCGACGGGGAGCCGCTGCCCTTGGCCACGGTCGGCTTCTCACCGAACTTCGTCCCGGCCGTGATCGCCGGCAGCGGACCGTCGACGATCTTCGGCGGCGGCGGCGCAGAGGCGGACGCGGCGGCCGACGGGGACGGGCTACTGGTGCTGGACTTGGCCTTGTCCGACTTGTCGTCACCGCATCCGGCGAGCGTGACCAGTCCGGCGGGTACGGCAATCATGAGGGAGCGTCGGCGCACGGTGAGGGCCTCGTATCGATCGATCTTGGTTGATGGCGTGCGCGCAACTCTACGACGTGAGAAGGGCGCCGTACGGAAAACGTACGGCGCCCCGCGTTGCGTTCCGTCATCACACCCGGAACTCAGCGCTCACATTCCCGCGATCAGCTTCTCCACCCGGTCGTCGACCGAACGGAACGGGTCCTTGCACAACACCGTGCGTTGTGCCTGGTCGTTGAGCTTGAGGTGGACCCAGTCGACGGTGAAATCGCGGCGCTGCTCCTGAGCGCGCCGGATGAAGTCGCCGCGCAGCCGGGCCCGAGTGGTCTGCGGCGGCACGGACTTGCCTTCGAAGATCTTCAAATCGTTGCAGATCCGGGTGGCTTGTCCCTTCCTCTCCAGCAGGTAGTACAGACCACGACGCCGGTGGATGTCGTGATATGCGAGGTCTATCTGCGCGACCCGGGGATTCGACATCGTCATGTTGTGCTTGGCCCGGTACCGCTCGATGAGCTGGTACTTCATCACCCAGTCGATTTCGGTACCGATCCGGTCGAGGTCCTCGGCCTCGATCGCGTCGAGCGTGCGGCCCCACAGTTCGAGCACCTGCTCGACCGTGCCGGTGCGGATGCCGCGGCGCTCGCAGAAGTCCACGGCCTTCTCGAAGTACTCCCGCTGCACTTCCAGCGCGGAGGCCTCCCGGCCGCTGGCCAGACGCACCTTGCGTCGGCCCGTGATGTCGTGGCTGACCTCGCGGATCGCCCGAATGGGGTTCTCCAGGGTGAGGTCGCGCATGACCGTACCGGCCTCGATCATGCGCAGCACCAGGTCGGTGGCGCCGACCTTGAGGAGCATCGTCGTCTCGGACATGTTCGAGTCACCGACGATGACGTGCAGCCGCCGGTAGCGCTCGGCGTCGGCGTGCGGTTCGTCGCGGGTGTTGATGATCGGCCGGGAGCGGGTCGTCGCCGAGCTGACGCCCTCCCAGATGTGCTCGGCGCGCTGGCTCACGCAGTACACGGCGCCGCGCGGAGTCTGCAGCACCTTGCCGGCACCGCACAGCAGCTGCCGGGTGACCAGGAAGGGAATGAGAATGTCCGCGAGCCGGGAGAACTCCCCGTGCCGGGCCACCAGATAGTTCTCGTGGCACCCGTAGGAGTTGCCCGCCGAGTCGGTGTTGTTCTTGAACAGATAGACGTCGCCCGCGATTCCTTCCTCGTGCAGGCGTCGTTCGGCGTCGACCAGGAGTCCTTCGAGAATGCGCTCGCCGGCCTTGTCGTGGGTGACGAGTTCCGTCACGTTGTCACATTCGGGTGTCGCGTATTCCGGATGTGATCCCACGTCGAGATAGAGGCGGGCACCGTTCCGCAGAAAGACATTGCTGCTGCGGCCCCATGACACGACACGGCGGAAGAGGTACCGCGCCACCTCGTCGGGAGACAGGCGGCGCTGTCCCCTGAACGTACACGTGACGCCGTACTCGTTCTCCAGCCCGAAAATGCGGCGGTCCATGACTGAACATTACGCCCGATCCCCCGAGCTGAAACGGGGTTCGACGGCACGGTTTGGATCATTTTCCGATGAGACCGCAACGACCGGACCATCCCCGGTAGCTGCGAGGACCCGCCCCGTGGCCAGCAGAACCACCAGCGCGGCGGCACCCGCGGCACCCGGCAGGGCGAAGCCCCACACCGCCCCGCCCCGCTCGACGACCGGGCCCGCGAGGCCCGTTCCGACCGAAGCGCCCACGGTGAACGTCGTCACAAGCCAGGAGAACGCCTCGGTGACGGTGCCCCTGGGCGCGTGCCGGTCGACGATGATGAAGGCGCAGGCGATGCAGGGCGCCAGGAAGACCCCGGCGAGCGCCGCGAGGGCCGTCATGGCGACCGCGCCCGGCATCAGCACGAGCGGCAGATAACACACCGCCAGAAGGGCGACCAGCACCCGCAGTCGCCGCTCGGGCGCGCCGCTCCACCGCCGCGCCCCGTACGCCGTCCCACCGACGAGGGCCCCGAGCCCCACGGCCGCCATCAGCCAGCCGTACACCGCGTCACCGCCGTGGTCGTCGGCGTACGACACCGCGGCGACCGTGATCGAGCCGAGCGCGATCCCCACGAACAGGAACGCGCCGAGCAGCGCCAGCAGCCCGGGGGAGCGCAACGCGCCCAGCCAGTGCGCCTCGCGCGGTGCCGAACGCCACGCGCGCGAGGGTGGCGAGAGGACCACGGAGAGGGCGCCCAGCACCCCGACGACATTCAGGATCAGCAGCGCCGCCCGGGCGGACCAGAGCGAGGCACACAGGGTCAGCAGCAACGGTCCGACGGTGAACATGACTTCCTGCGCCACGGCGTCCATCGCGTACGCGGTGTGCACCTGCTCCTCCCGGCGCAGCACGGACGGCCACAACGCCCGCAGCCCGCCCTCCAGGGGCGGCGTGAAGAGCCCGGCGACGACCATCGAGAGATACGCCACCGGCAGCGGGTCGGTGCCCGAGAAGGCGAAGACGCCCATCCCGAGGGCCGAGACGAGCGCGGCCGGCAACTGGACACGCGGCTGCCCGTACAGATCCACGAGCCGCCCGAGCAGCGGCTGCCCCACGGCATTGCCCACCCCGTACACGGCCGCGAGCGCACCGGCCAGGCTGTACGTCCCGCCCTCCGCCCGGACGAAGAGGACGACGGCGATGGCGGCGATGGCGTTGGGCAGCCGCCCGGTGAGCGTGCCGGCGAGCAGCCGTGCGGCGTGCCTCGCCCTGAGGATCTCCAGGTATCCCGCGGCCATGTCATGCCCTTCCGGTAACCCGTGACGCCCGATGGTCATGCACACGAGGTTTTACGTATAACGTCCTGTGTCATACGTACCATGTGCCCAGTCCGCGAGTCCAGACGAAGGAGCAGGTCGCCGGTGGCACGAGGTAGCACCCGCCCGACGAGCCGTGACGTCGCCCAGGCCGCCGGGGTGTCCCAGGCCGCGGTCTCCCTCGTGCTGGGCGACAAGTGGCGCGGCCGGGTCTCCGAGACGACCGCGGAACGCGTCCGCGAGGCCGCCCAGGAGCTCGGCTACCGCCCGAACCTGGCCGCCCGCAACCTCCGCCTGGGCCGCACCCGTACGGTCCTCCTGGTGGTCCCCGCGCTGACCACCGAGTTCTTCGCCGGGGTCTACACCGGCGCGGCCCGCGTCGCGGCGGCACACGGCTTCGGCGTGGTCCTGTACCCCTCCCCCGAGGGCATCGGCCCCGCCCGTGACCCGTTCGGCTCCGCGGCGGCCGCCCTGGACGGCGTCATCGCCTCCTCCATGGCCGCGGACGCCCTGACCGCCATCCGGGGCGACCAGCTCCCCCTGGTGATGCTCGACAGCGACCCCGAGGGCAGCCTGGGCGCGGCGACCGTCAACCTCGACATCAAGGACGGCGTACGGCAGGTGGCCGAGCACCTCCTGTCCCTGGGCCACCGCCGTTTCCTCCATCTGGCGGCGGACATCCCGTCCTGGACCTTCGTGGTACGCGCCCGGGAACTCAGCGCACAACTGGACAAGGTCCCCGGCACACACCTGGACACCGCCCGAGCCCCGATCTCCTTCGAGGACGCCCTGTCCGTCGCGGAGACGGCACTCGCCGCCCCCGGCCCCCGCCCCACCGCCCTGGTCTGCGACGACGACAAACTGGCGGCCGGCGCCTACAAGGCCGCCCGCCGCCTGGGCCTGCGCATCCCCGAGGACCTCTCCATCACAGGGCTAGACGACCTGGCCCTGGCCCAGGCCATCGACCCGGAGCTCACCACCGTCCGCCTGGACGCGGAACGCTTCGGCGAACGGGGCATGGAAGCCCTCCTGGCCGTCCTGGACGGCCGCACACCTCCGGCGGGGGACATCCCGGTGCACCTGGTCGTACGAGGCTCCACGGCCCCACCGGGCGCCCCATAGACCACTCGCCCCACTCACCCGCGGTCGCCGACGCGCGAAAGGGGCCGTGCCGGTACATCAAAGCCCGTCGCTCACGTCCGGATCTGGAACGGCTCCCCGTAGGGCAACGTCCGATCCGGCGGCGACGGGCTGATGTACCGGCACGGCCCCGCCCCACCCACCGGCACCCGGCGGGCAGGGCGAAGACCAACGGTCACTCCTCGTCTTCGGCGTCCTCGGCCTCCGTGGCGGTCTCCGCGCCGCCCTCCTCCAGCAGCCGGTCCAGCTGACGCCCGACGATCCGCCTGAACTTGCGCTGCTGCGGACGCGTACGGTCCAGGACCGCGACCTCCAGGCGCTCCGCGGGGATCTCCCGCTCGCCCCCGTTCGGCTCCCGCGACAGCGACTGCACGGCCAGCTTCAGCGCCTCCGCCAGCGACATCCCGTCCTGGTGGCGCTGGTCCAGATAACTGCTGATCTGCTCGGCATTGCCACCCACCGCGACCGACCCGTGCTCGTCCACGATGGACCCGTCGTGCGGCAGCCGATAGATCTGGTCGCCTTCGGGGGTCTCCCCCACCTCGGCGACAACGAGCTCCACCTCGTACGGCTTCTCGGCGGCCGAGGAGAAGATCGTGCCCAGCGTCTGTGCGTACACATTCGCCAGACCCCGGGCGGTCACATCATCACGGTCATAGGTGTAACCCCGCAGATCGGCATAGCGCACGCCGCCGATCCGCAGATTCTCGTATTCGTTGTACTTACCGGCGGCCGCGAAGCCGATCCGGTCGTAGATCTCGCTGAACTTGTGCAGCGCGCGGGACGGGTTCTCGCCGACGAACACAATGCCGTCGGCGTACTGCAGCACAACGAGGCTGCGACCGCGGGCGATGCCCTTACGGGCGTATTCCGCCCGGTCGGCCATGGCCTGCTGGGGTGAGACATAGAACGGCGTCGACACCGGTTATCCGTCCCTTTCTGTCGAAGTCACTGGGTCACCTTGGCAAAAGGAGCCGAGCTCAGAGCAGCGCGGCCCGCGGACCGTCCGGCTGCTCCAGACGCCGCTCCAGAATCGCGCGGGCGATGTCGGAGGACTCGTCGTCGGTGAGCCTGCGGAAGCCGTCCTCGGTGATCACGGTGACGATCGGGTAGATCCGGCGGGCGACGTCGGGACCACCGGTCGCCGAGTCGTCGTCGGCCGCGTCGTACAGCGCCTGGATGACGAGGGTCGTGGCCTGCTCTTCGGTCAGGTCGTCGCGGTAGAGCTTCTTCATGGCACCGCGCGCGAAGATCGAGCCGGAGCCGGTGGAGGCGTAGCCGTGCTCCTCGGAGCGGCCGCCGGTGACGTCGTAGGAGAAGATGCGGCCCTTGTCGCGGTCCACGTCGAAACCCGCGAAGAGAGGGACCACGGCCAGGCCCTGCATGGCCATGGCGAGGTTGGAACGGATCATGGTGGAGAGCCGGTTCGCCTTGCCCTCCAGGGAGAGCGTGGTGCCCTCCACCTTCTCGAAGTGCTCCAGCTCCAGCTGGAACAGCTTGACCATCTCGACGGCCAGACCGGCCGTACCGGCGATGCCCACCGCCGAGTACTCGTCGGCCGGGAAGACCTTCTCGATGTCGCGCTGAGCGATCATGTTGCCCATGGTGGCCCGGCGGTCGCCGGCGAGAACCACTCCGCCGGGGAACGTGACGGCGACGATGGTCGTGCCGTGCGGGGCCTCGATCACGCCCTGGACGGGCGGCAGCTGCCGCTTGCCCGGCAGCATCTCCGGCTGGTGCTGGGACAGGAAGTCCATGAAGGACGACGACCCGGGCGTCAGGAAGGCAGCCGGTAGACGCCCGGTGCTACGAGTGTTGGCTTCCACGGGGATCCTTCCAAGTAGGCGGCAGCCCGACGAACAGCGTCGGGATCATCTCCCAACTTGCCGATGGCCGAATTGCAGTTGAAGCACGGTACGCCACGGACCCTACCCGTCTCGTGGCGGTGATCCACATGAACTGCGGGACCTTTCAGACCGATCCCGCAGAGCCCCGTTGACGACGCGGAGCCGCCTTGATCTCACGGGGCCCTTTGAACTCACAGAGCCCTTTGATCACGCGCAGCCCCACGGAAGAGGCGACACCCCTTCGAGCGCCGCCGGGCACGGCCGAAGAAGACTGCCCGCGGCCCGGTCTCCCGTCACCGCGAGCAGCACTTCACGCCCAGCCCATCCGGCGTTCAGTCGCCCTCGAGTAAGGCTTTCGAATCGAAGGGAAAAGCGGCCTACTGGCCACCCTTCTGAACGAAGGAGCGCACGAAGTCCTCGGCATTCTCCTCGAGTACGTCGTCGATCTCGTCCAGTACGGAGTCGACGTCGTCGCTCAGCTTCTCCTGGCGTTCCTTGAGGTCGTCCGATACCTGCGCGTCCTGCGCCTGCTCCTCGACCTCCTCGGTGGAACGCGTCGCCTTCTGCTGTCCGCCGCCGGTGTCCTTGGTCGCCATAACCCTCACCCCGCTCGGTTCGACGTTCTTGATCAGACCCTACAAGCAGGGTCCGACATCGGCCCCGCAGTTGCTACAACGTCCGGGAGCCACCTCGATGATTCCCGGACGTCGCGTCTTTCCACCCCGTTGTGCCGCCCGGGCTCCTACGCCCCTGGCGGCCCGGTCAGCCGCCTGACAGGACCCTGACCAGGTCTTCCGCCGTGCGGCAGCGGTCGAGGAGCTCCTTGACGTGATTACGCGTTCCGCGAAGCGGCTCCAGGGTTGGGACGCGCTGGAGCGAGTCCCGGCCCGGCAGATCGAAGATCACCGAGTCCCAGGAGGCCGCCGCCACATCGTCCGCGTACTGCTCCAGACAGCGCCCGCGGAAGTACGCACGGGTGTCCTCGGGCGGCTTCGTGCGGGCCCGCTCGACGTCCTGCTCGTCCAGGAGCCGCTTCATCTTGCCGCGCGCCGCCAGACGGTTGTACAGGCCCTTCTCGGCCCGTACGTCGGCGTACTGGAGGTCGACCAGGTGCAGCCGTGCCGCGTCCCAGTCGAGGCCGTCACGGCGCCGGTAGCCCTCCATGAGCTCCCGCTTGGCGACCCAGTCGAGCTCCCCCGAGAGGCTCATCGGGTCGTTCTCCAGGCGATTGAGAGTGTCCTCCCAGCGGGCCAGGACGTCCTTGGTCTGGTCGTCGGCGTCCGCCCCGAAGCGTTCCTCCACGTATTTGCGCGACAGCTCGAAGTACTCCATCTGGAGCTGCACCGCGGTCAGCGTGCGTCCGCTGCGCAGCGTGACGAGCCGCTTCAGAGTGGGGTCGTGCGAGACCTGGTGCAGCGTGCGCACGGGCTGGTCGACGGCCAGGTCGACGGCGATGAAGCCGTCCTCGATCATGGACAGGACCAGGGCGGTCGTGCCCAGCTTGAGATAGGTCGAGATCTCCGACAGGTTGGCGTCACCGATGATCACGTGCAGCCTGCGGTACTTCTCGGCGTCCGCGTGCGGCTCGTCGCGGGTGTTGATGATGGGGCGCTTGAGCGTGGTCTCGAGGCCCACCTCGACCTCGAAGTAGTCCGCGCGCTGACTGAGCTGGAAGCCGTGCTCGTGCCCGTCCTGGCCGATACCGACGCGGCCCGCTCCGGTGACGACCTGGCGTGAGACGAAGAACGGCGTGAGGTGGCGCACGATGTCCGAGAAGGGGGTCTCCCGCTTCATCAGGTAGTTCTCGTGCGTGCCGTACGAGGCGCCCTTGTTGTCGGT
Organism: Streptomyces olivochromogenes; assembly: GCF_001514115.1. Lineage (GTDB taxonomy): Bacteria > Actinomycetota > Actinomycetes > Streptomycetales > Streptomycetaceae > Streptomyces > Streptomyces olivochromogenes. Next base: position 224,281 of record NZ_KQ948453.1, on the reverse strand, counting down.
GTTGTTCTTGTAGAGGTGGATCGGCTGGGCGCCGGGGAGCTGGGCCGCGCGCTCCGCGGCCTCCGCCATGATGCGCTCGCCGGCCTTGTCCCACAGGACGGCGTCCCACGGGTTGGTGACCTCGGGAGCGCTGTACTCCGGGTGCGCGTGGTCCACGTACAGCCGTGCGCCATTGGTGAGGATGACATTGGCCAGGCCGATGTCCTCGTCGGTGAGCTGGCTGGAGTCGGCGGCCTCGCGGGCGAGGTCGAAGCCTCGCGCGTCCCGCAGCGGGTTCTCCTCCTCGAAATCCCAGCGGGCGCGGCGCGCCCGGTGCATCGCCGCCGCGTACGCGTTGACGATCTGGGACGAGGTGAGCATGGCATTGGCGTTGGGGTGGCCGGGGACGGAGATCCCGTACTCCGTCTCGATGCCCATTACTCGCCGTACGGTCATGCGGCCCTCCTTGCCCGGCAGCGCCCTCGGTCGGGGGCGCTGCTCAAGTACCGCTGGTGCTCCGGTGCGTGTGCGGTGCCCGTCCCCGCAACGCGCGACTCGGCGGTACGAAAGAGCCTAGAACGCCTCTGCGCTGGTGGGGAGATCATTTGCGTCATTGCTCTGCTCCAGCCGTGCCCCGGAAAGCAGTCGGCTGCGGGTACCCGTGGAGGGCACCCGCAGCCGCCCTGTCTTTTACAGGTACTGCCCGGTGTTCGCCACCGTGTCGATGGAGCGTCCGGTGTCCGCGCCCTGCTTTCCGGTGACGAGCGTACGGATGTAAACGATCCGTTCGCCCTTCTTTCCGGAGATTCGGGCCCAGTCGTCCGGGTTGGTGGTGTTCGGCAGGTCCTCGTTCTCCTTGAACTCGTCCACGCACGCCTGGAGGAGGTGGGAGACCCGAAGGCCCTTCTGGTTCTGCTCGAGGAAGGCCTTGATCGCTGCCTTCTTGGCGCGGCCGACGATGTTCTCGATCATGGCGCCCGAGTTGAAGTCCTTGAAGTACAGGACTTCCTTGTCGCCGTTGGCGTAGGTGACCTCGAGGAAGCGGTTCTCCTCGGACTCGGCGTACATCTGTTCCACGGCGGTCTGGATCATGCCGTGGACGGTGGCCGCCCGGTCCCCGCCGTGCTCTCCGAGGTCGTCGGAGTGCAGCGGGAGGCGTTGTGTGAGGTACTTGGCGAAGATGTCCTTGGCGGCCTCGGCGTCCGGGCGCTCGATCTTGATCTTCACGTCGAGTCGTCCGGGGCGCAGGATCGCGGGGTCGATCATGTCCTCGCGGTTCGAGGCGCCGATCACGACCACGTTCTCCAGGCCTTCCACGCCGTCGATCTCGGCGAGCAGCTGGGGGACGATGGTGTTCTCCACGTCCGAGCTGACGCCCGATCCACGGGTGCGGAAGAGGGATTCCATCTCGTCGAAGAAGACGATGACGGGGGTGCCCTCGCTGGCCTTCTCACGAGCACGCTGGAAGACGAGGCGGATCTGCCGCTCGGTCTCGCCGACGTACTTGTTCAGGAGCTCGGGGCCCTTGATGTTGAGGAAGAAGCTCTTTCCGGTGGCCTGGCCGGTGACCTCGGCGACCTTTTTGGCCAGCGAGTTGGCGACCGCCTTGGCGATGAGCGTCTTGCCGCATCCAGGGGGCCCGTAGAGCAGCACACCCTTGGGCGGCCGCAGTTCGTGCTCCTTGAACAGGTCGGGGTAGAGGTAGGGGAGCTCGACCGCGTCGCGGATCAGTTCGATCTGGTTTCCCAGGCCGCCGATCTGCTCGTAGCCGATGTCCGGGACCTCTTCGAGGACGAGCTCCTCGACCTCGCTCTTGGGGACAACTTCGTAGACATAGCCGGAGCGGGGTTCGAGAAGCAGGGCATCGCCGGGACGGATGACGACGTCCAGGAGCGGCTCGGCGAGCCGTACCACCCGTTCCTCGTCGGTGTGTCCCTGCACCAGGGCGCGTTCGCCGTCCTCGAGGATCTCCTTGAGGGTGACGATGTCGCCGACGCTCTCGTACTCCATGGCCTCGACCACGTTGAGGGCCTCGTTGAGCATCACTTCCTGGCCGCGCCTGAGCTCTTCGAGCTCCACGCTGGGGCTGACGTTCACCCGGAGCTTGCGGCCCCCGGTGAAGATGTCCGCCGTGCCGTCCTCGTTCGCCACGAGGAAGACACCGAAGCCGGCCGGTGGCTGCGCCAGCCGGTCGACCTCTTCCTTGAGGGCCACGATCTGGTCGCGGGCCTCACGGAGCGTGTTGGCGAGCCGCTCGTTCTGTGCGGACACGCCGGCCAGGTTGGTCTGCAGCTCGACGATCCGCTCTTCGAGAATCCTCGTGTGCCGCGGAGAGTCGGCGAGCTTGCGTCGCAGGACGGCGATCTCCTGCTCAAGGTAGGCAACCTGCCCGGCAGGGTCATCGGACCCTCGTCCCGGGCGGATGCCGCGGTTCATGTCGTCGTCGTGGGCTGCCACGGTCCTCACCTCCTCCAAGGGGAGCTGGACGCTTCCAGACCCTACCTGGGTGGGTGTCGATTGAAACCCCTAGATCACAAAGACTGTCGAGGTGTGTCCGATCTTCACCCTTGCGCTCTCCCTCACGCCAGGGGAATACCCACCGAACACGGTCGGGAAGCGGGCGGAGGTAGGGTCGACGTGTTCAACACCCGTCAGAGCTGGCCCGATTCCCCAGTCTCCGGATCGCTCGACGCAGGAAACGGCAGGAGAAATGACCGTGCAGCAGGAGGCCCCAGGCGGCAGCGAGGCTCTCGAGGTCTGGATCGACCAGGATCTCTGTACCGGAGACGGTATCTGCGCCCAGTACGCGCCGGAGGTCTTCGAGCTGGACATCGACGGTCTGGCCTATGTGAAGAGCGCCGACGACGAGCTCCTGCAGGCCCCGGGCGCCACAACGCCCGTACCGCTGACGCTTCTGCGGGATGTCGCCGACTCCGCGAAGGAGTGCCCGGGCGACTGCATCCACGTACGTCGAGTTTCGGACAGGGTCGAGGTCTACGGTCCCGACGCGGAGTGACCCGAAGGGCACTCCACGTCACGACATGTCTCTTTTCTCACACGCTTCTCATGCGTTCTGGGCCCCGGAGGGTGTCGAGCGGATGAACGTGCCGTTCTTCCACTGCCACTTGGCCTGCTCCTTCACGTCCGGGCAGCAACTCGGCACGTCGGCAGAGGAGTAGCCGAGCAGGGTCGCCGTGACGGCGCCGTCACGCACCGCGAAGTCGGTGACGTCGAGGCGGTCCTTCGGGTCGACCAGGGTGGCCACGACGCGGGGCTTCTTCGCTCCCGCCCCGCCCTGGGTGAGGACGTAGACGCCGTTGGGCGGGGTGCCTATGCCCGCGTCGCAGCGGACCACGGCCACCGTCTCCGGGCTGCCGTCGCCGTCGAGGTCTCCGGACGCCTTCTTCTGCACGAGGACCTTGACGGGCCCGCACTCGATCGGGAACGTGACGCCCGCGGGGTCCGGGGGCGCCGTCGCGGCCGGGGCGGACTTGGCCTCGGGGCCGGGCTGGGCCGCCGTCGCGGAGCCGGGCTGGAGGACCGAGGAGAGGGCGACGACTCCGGCCAGGGCGGTGGCCGTGGCGAGCCAGTGGATGGGGCGGGTGTGGGTGTGTGCCAGTTCAGGGACGACGGATTGCTGCACTAGGAGCGTCTCCTGGGAGGGCCGTGACGGTGGGGGTGGGGTGGCCAGCATGGTGCCACACGTCACAGTGGGGTGGAACGGCGGGGTCCGGACTTCTGGCGGCGTGTCATCGCGGCGCGTCAACGGAAAGGGCTTGCGGCGGAGTTGCCCACCTGTTCCGCGGCCCGCGCGCGGGAACGCACCGCGGCCGAGCTCCGGAGTGCTTCCGGGAACTCGGCCACGGGTGTGGTGCGTTGGGTACGTCGACGGCGTGCGCGCCGGTCGGGTCAGCGGCCTGAGCCGCCGTCGGCGTTCGGTCCGGTGTAGTCCTCGCCGTAGGCGCCCTTGGCGGGGCGGCGGCGGCGCATGGGCGGCTCGACGCCGTCCGCGAGGCGGCGGGCGGTGAGCAGGAAGCCGGTGTGGCCGATCATTCGATGGTCCGGACGGACCGCCAGGCCCTCCACGTGCCAGTTGCGGATCATCGACTCCCACGCGGTCGGCTCGTTGAAGGAACCGATCTCGCGGATGGACTCGACGGTCCGCGCGAGCTGGGTGGTGGTGGCGACGTAGCAGCACAGGATGCCGCCGGGGACCAGCGCCTTGGAGACGGCCTCCAGGCACTCCCAGGGGGCGAGCATGTCGAGGATGACGCGGTCGACATCGGTGTCGGACAGGTTGTCCTGGAGGTCGCCGACGGTGAGCTGCCAGGCGGGGTGCGGGCCGCCGAAGTAGCGCTCCACGTTCTGCTGGGCGATCTCCGCGAAGTCCTCGCGGCGCTCGTAGGAGTGGAGCATGCCCTGGTCACCGATGGCGCGCAGCAGGAAGCTGCTGAGCGAGCCGGAGCCCACGCCCGCTTCCACGACGCGCGCGCCGGGGAAGATGTCGGCGAAGGCCAGGATCTGCCCCGCGTCCTTGGGGTAGACCACGGCGGCGCCGCGGGGCATGGACAGGACGTAGTCGGGGAGCAGGGGGCGCAGCGCGAGATAGGCGACGTTCCCCGTGGTGCGGACAACGCTGCCCTCGGGAGCGCCGATCAGCTCGTCGTGGGGGAAGGAACCCTTGTGGGTGTGGAAGTTCTTCCCGGCCTCGAGCGTGAACGTGTAGTGGCGGCCCTTGGGGTCGGTCAGCTGAACCTGGTCCCCGACCTTGAAGGGCCCGCGCCTGCGGGCGGCACCGGTCGGTTCGGACATGTGACCAGCCTACCGGTCCCTGCGCGGGGCGCCGACCACGCTCGGGCCGCGCTCAGGACGGGCGGGCCATGGCCTTGACGAAGGCTCGCTCGACGTCTGCCGCGGAGAGGACTCCGTAGATCTCGCCCGAGTCCTCCACCACCAGGTACTCGGTCGCCGGGGTGGCACGGAGGGTGTCCAGGAGGGCCTCGCCCGCGAGCTCCGCGGAGACGCGCATGCCGTCGGTGAGGTCCTGGGCGAGGCCGCTGACGGCGACCCAGGGGCGGCGGTGCTCCGGTACGCCGACGATGGCGGCCTCGCGGACGAGGGAGAGCGGTTCGCCGTCGGCGTCGACGACGACCAGGGCGCGGGCGCCGGCTTCGTTGGCACGGCGCAGTGCCTCCGAGAGCGGGGTGCTGGTCTCGACGGGGACCGCGCGCCGGGTGAGTGAGCGGGCGCGCAGCTCGGGCAGGTGTTCGCGCAGACGGGCCATGCGGAGGCTGTTGCCGGCGCCGGTCCAGATGATCGCGGCGAGGATCGCGGCGAGCAGGGCGTCGGTGACCGTGTCCATGCCGCCGATGTTGTCCTGGGTGGAGCCGAGCGATCCGGACTGGGTGAGCAGGGGCAGCCCGATCAGTACGGAGACGGCGAGGGCTCGGCCGACCCAGGCGGCGGCGATCGTGCCGCTCATCGGCCTGCCGGTGATCTTCCAGACGACGGCGCGGAGCATGCGGCCGCCGTCCAGGGGCAGGCCGGGGAGCAGGTTGAAGGCGGCCACGATGAGGTTGGAGATCATCAGGCCGGCCAGCAGCACGCCGGGGACCGTGCCGGGCTCGACGGCCAGCATGGCGAGGTAGAAGAGGCCCGAGAGGACGAGGGAGAGCAGTGGTCCGACGAAGGACAGGACGAATTCCCGGCCCGGGGTCTCGGCCTCCTTCTCGATCTCCGAGACGCCGCCGAAGAACTGCAGCTGGATCCGGCGCACCGGCAGCTTGAAGCGCAGGGCGGCGACCGTGTGGGCCAGCTCGTGGACGAGCACGGAGGCGTAGAAGGCGACCGCGAAGAAGAGGGACACGAGGTAGCGCAGGGCGCCGAGTTCGGGCAGCACGCGGTCGAGCTGGCCGCCGAACACCCAGGTGATCAGCGCGGCCACGAGGAACCAGCTGGGCGCCACGTACACGGGCACGCCGAACGGCCGCCCCATCAGCAGCCCGCCACCGGGTTCCCGGCCGCGTCGCGGGGGCTGCGCCTTGCCGGTACCGGTACCGGTACCGGTACCGGTACCGGTTCCGGAGTGGGCGAGGGTCCGGGGGTGTTCGGGCTCGGGGTGCGGGTGGGCTCCGGCGGAGGGGCCGCGGTGCGCGTCCTGGGCGGACGACTCGGTTCCGGGCTCGCCCGTGGGCTTGCTGCCGGTCCCGTCCGTAGCCCCATGGAGTGCGTCGGCCTCGGTCGAGGACCCGTGGAGTGCGTCGGCCTCGTCCGAGGGACCGGAGCCGGCGGGCACCTCGACCCCGTCCTCGGCCCCGCTCGAAGGGTCGCTGTGCGTCTCGGCCCCGCGGGCGGCGTCGATGGGGTCGTGGGATCGGTCGGGGGACGGGGCGGCCTCGGAGGTGTCCGGGGCCGTGGGTGGTGTCGGTCCGGTGGGGTGTTCGGGGCGCTCCGGTCCGGGGCGCGTGGCGTCCGCGGCCGGGGCCGAGGAGGCCCGCTGCTCCCCGTGGCGCTCGGTCGCTTCGTCGGTGCCGGACCGCGGCTGCCCGCTCCCGCCGCTCTCGTCCACGATGTCCCCTCGTTCGAAGCGTCTCCCGCTCCCGATCATGCGAAGCAGGAGGGTCTGGGTCGATGGTATGCGTCCGTCGCGACGCGTTCCGCCCCGGCACCCCCTCTGTTTTCCGCTCCGTCGCACTAGCGCGCACAAGCCCCGACCGTGTACTCACTGTCAGTGGCGGGCCGTAAGGTCTGTGGACATGGAAACCAGCACCGGTGGCGCCGTGCCGCCCGAGCCGACCGAAGCCGTCACGGCCGAAGCCGCCGTGGCCGAAGCGACGGACGCGTCGGCGGTTCCCGCGGCCCGCCCGGCCACGCCTCCGAGCTCGCTGTCGCCCTCACGGGCAGGCGACTTCATGCAGTGCCCGTTGCTCTACCGGTTCCGGGTGATCGACAGACTTCCGGAGAAGCCGAGCGAGGCGGCCACCCGCGGCACGCTGGTCCACGCGGTGCTGGAGCGCCTTTTCGACGCCCCGGCGGCGGAGCGGACGGCTCCGCGCGCCAAGTCACTCATTCCGGGGCAGTGGGACCGGCTGCGCGAGACGCGGCCGGAGGTCGTGGAACTGTTCGCCGACGATCCAGAGGGCGAGCGGTTGACGCGCTGGCTCGGCGAGGCCGAGCAGCTGGTGGAGCGCTGGTTCAGTCTCGAGGACCCGACGCGGCTGGAGCCCGCCGAGCGTGAGCTGTCCGTCGAGGCCCGGCTCGACTCCGGGCTGAAGCTGCGCGGCATCATCGACCGCGTCGACGTGGCCCCGACGGGCGAGGTCCGGATCGTCGACTACAAGACGGGCAAGGCGCCGCGGCCGGAGTACGCCGAGGGCGCGCTGTTCCAGATGAAGTTCTACGCCCTGGTGGTGTGGCGGCTGAAGCAGGTGGTCCCGCGCCGGCTCCAGCTCGTCTACCTCGGCAGCGGCGACGTGGTGACGTACGACCCGATGATCGAGGACCTGGAGCGGGTCGAGCGCAAACTGCTCGCCCTCTGGGAGGCGATCCAGCAGGCCACCGAGACGGGCGACTGGCGACCGAGGCCCACCAAGCTCTGCGGCTGGTGCGACCACCAGGCGGTCTGTCCGGAATTCGGCGGTACTCCCCCGCCCTACCCGCTGCCGGTCAGGGCGCCGGACTCCGGCGTCACCGAGCAGGGCAGAATGGGGCGGGACTAGGTCCTGTCGTCAAATTCCCGTCTGCCCGGCACGTTTTTCAGCTCCGGCCTGGTCCGCCGGACAGACCCAAGGAGACTTGCGTGGCCATCCGCGTCCTACTGGTCGACGACCAGCCGCTGCTGCGTACCGGCTTCCGGATGATTCTGGAGGCGGAGCAGGACATCGCGGTCGTCGGCGAGGCCGGTGACGGTCTGCAGGCACTGGATCAGGTACGTGCGCTGCAGCCCGATGTGGTTCTGATGGACATCCGTATGCCGAGGATGGACGGGGTGGAGGCGACCCGGCAGATCACCGGGCCGGGGCGGGACGGGCCGGCCAAGGTGCTCGTCCTGACGACCTTCGACCTCGACGAGTACGTGGTGGAGGCGCTGCGCGCCGGGGCCAGCGGCTTCCTCCTCAAGGACGCGCCGGCCAATGAGCTGGTGCAGGCGATCCGGGTGGTCGCCTCGGGCGAGGCGATGCTCGCGCCGAGCATCACCCGTCGGCTTCTCGACAAGTACGCGGGTCATCTGCCGTCCGGCGACGAGCCGGTGCCCGACACCCTGCACACCCTGACCGACCGGGAGGTCGAGGTGCTGAAGCTGGTGGCGCGCGGCCTGTCGAACGCGGAGATCGCCGCCGACCTGTTCGTCAGCGAGACCACCGTCAAGACCCATGTGGGCCACGTGCTCACCAAGTTGGGGCTGCGCGACCGGGTGCAGGCCGCGGTGTACGCGTACGAGAGCGGGTTGGTGCGCCCGGGCGCACAGCAGTAACCCCCGATACGCCGTCCACTCCCCCAGGAGCTCGGCCCCAGGGATCCCCGGAGCACGGCCAAGGATCCCCGAAGCTCGACAGAGGGTCCCAGGAGCACGACCGAGGGCGCCCCCTTCCACGAAGAGGGCGCCCTCGGCGTTGGTACCGGCGGTGGTGGAGTCAGTCCTTGCTGATCTCCCAGAAGCGGAACACCGTCGAGGCGTCGAGGCAGTTCTCGAGGCCGTAGACGTTGTCCCGCACGATCGCGTACTGCTTGGCCTGCCAGATCGGGAGGACCGGGAGGTCCTCGGCCACGATGTCCTGGATCTTGCCGTACTCGATGTCGGTCGAGGAGCGGTTGCTCTGGGCGGCCGTCTTCGGGATGAGCCGCCCGGTGATCGTGCTGTTCGTGTAGTGGTTGCTCAGCACGTTGCCCTTGCCGAAGAAGGGGGCCGTGAAGTTGTCGGGGTCCGGGTAGTCGGGCACCCAGCCCTTCACGTACACACCGTACTTGCCCTTGGCGATGTCCTTCTCGTACTGGTCGTACGCGACGGACTTCACGGTCGCGTCGAACAGCCCGCTGGCGTTGAGCTGCTGGGCGATCGCCCTGAACTCCTGGTCGGTGGCGGGGCCGTAGCGCGAGGGGGTCGACCAGAGGGTGAGCCTGACCTTGCCGGTGATGCCCTCGGCCCGGAGCGCGGCGGCGGCCTTCGTCCTCGAGGGGCGGGCTCCGTAGCGGTCGAAGAAGGCCGTGTTGTGGCCGGCGACACCGGCCGGGACGATCGAGTACAGCGGCGTCGCGGTGTCCTCGTAGACCTGGTTGACCAGGGCCTCGCGGTCGAGCAGATAGGCGATGGCCTTGCGCACGCCGAGCTTGCCGGCGACCGGGTCGTCCAGGTTGAAGACCATGTGCTGGACCTCGGCGCTGGTGCCCTCGACGACGTTGACGCCCCTGCCGGTGGAGGTGTCGTTGCTGATGTCCGCGATGTCGTCGGCGGCGAGACCTCGGTAGGCGATGTCGACCTGGTGGTTCAGCAGCGCCTTCTTCAGGGCGGTCTGGTCGCCGTGGAAGAACTTCAGCGTGATGCCGGAGTTCTTCACCTTGGCGGTGCCCTTGTAGCTGTCGTTGACCGAGAAGACGGCCTGGTCCTTGCCGAAGGAGTCCAGCTTGTACGGGCCCGAGCCGACCGCCTGGTTGTCCCTGCGCAGCCCGTTGTCCGCGTACTGCCGGTGGTCCACGATCGAGCCGGCGCCGGAGGCGATCTTGCTGGGGAAGGTGGCGTCGGCGTACTTCAGCCTGAAGACGACGGTCTTCGCGTCCGGGGTCTGGACCGTGTCGAGCATGGGGAACATGACGGCCGGACCGGAGGCGTCGTCGATCTTCAGAATGCGGTCGAAGGAGAACTTGACGTCCTCGGAGGTGAGGGCGTCACCGTTGCTGAACTTCAGGCCGTCCTGGAGCGTGCACTTGTAGACCTTGGTCGTGGCGTCAGAGAACGCGCACTCCTTGGCCGCCTCGGGAACCGGCTCCGTACCGCCGTTGGGGAAGCTCAGCAACGACTGGAAGACGTTGTTGAACAACAGCCAGGATCCCGGGTCGTAGCCGGAAGCCGGGTCGGTGGCCAGGACGTCGTCGGACATCCCCATCACCAGGGAGGAGCCGGTGCTGCCGGTGTCGCTCGTCTGCGAGCCGCAGCCGGCGAGCAGACCGGCGGCCAGCCCCGTCGCGACGGACAGGACTGGCCACTGGTTGCGCATGTTCACGAGGAGGTGCCTTGTCATTGTTTCTCTGGAGCGCCGCATGGAGCGGGCGCCGGGTCGTGCGGTCGGGCGCCGGGCCCACGGGACCCGGCGCCCTGAGAAGGACCGGTCAGCCGCCCACGCCGCGGCCGAGCTCCCACAGCTGGAGCGTGGAGGACGAGTTGAGCGCCCACTCGGTACCCGTGATGTCGTCCCGCGCGGCGATGTACTGCTTGCCCTGCCACAGCGGCAGGAGCGGTACGTCGTCGGCCACCCTGTCCTGGATCTCGGTGAGGCTCTTCGACGCGGTGAGACGGTCGGCCTCGCGGCGGGACTCCGGGATCAGCGTGCCGCGGATCGTCGAGTTCACGTACGGGGAGCCGAGGGTGTTGTCCTTGTCGAGGAACGGCGCCAGGTAGTTGTCGGCGTCCGGGAAGTCGGGGAACCATCCCATGCCGTAGACCTGGTACTCGTTCTTCTTCTCGGCCGGGCGGAACGTCGTCCAGGGCTCGCCCTTGATCTCGACATTGAACAGGCCGCTGGAGTTGAGCTGCTGCTTCAGCACCTCGAACTCCTTCGCGGTGGCCGAGCCGTAGTGGTCGGTCGTGTAGTGCAGGGTGAGCTTCACCGGGGTGGTGATGCTGGCCTTGTTCAGCGTCGAGGTGGCCTTGGAGACGCTCGGGTCGCCGTACTTGTTGAAGAACGAGTTGGAGTGACCCGTGATGGTGGCCGGGACCATCGAGAACAGCGGCTCGGCCTGGGAGCCGTACACCTTGGAGACGAGCTCGCCGCGGTTGATCACCTCGGCCATGGCCTGGCGGACGGCCTTGCTCTTCACCGACGGGTCGTTGGTGTTGAAGCCGAGGTAGCGGATCTCGAGGCCGGGCATCTCGACCAGGTCGATCTTGCCGGTCGCACCGGCGGCGCCGAGCTTGTTGATCTGCTCCGGCGTCATCGCGCGGGTCATGAGGTCGATGTCGCCCTTTTCGAGCGCGGCGCCCATGGTGTCGGCGCTCTCGAAGGAGCGCATCTCGACCTTGTCGTTCTTCGGCTTCAGCAGACCCTTGTAGTTCGGGTTCTTGGTGAAGGTGACCTTGACGGCCTCGTCGTTCTTGACGTCGGCCTGGAGGGTGTACGGGCCGGAGCCGTCGACGGAGAAGCCGTCGCGCAGCTTGTCCTTCTCGTAGTCCTTCGGGTTCACGATGCCGGCGACCGGGGTCGACAGCTTGAACGGGAAGGTGGCGTCCGCGGTCTTCAGGTGGAAGATCACCTGACGGTCGCCCTGCGTCTCCACGGTGTCGACGGTGGACAGCAGCGCGAACACACCGCTGTCGGCCTTGAGCGACAGCGCGCGGTCGATGGAGAACTTCACGTCCTTGGCGGTGATCGGGTCACCGCTCGCGAACTTCAGTCCGTCGCGCAGCGTGCAGGCGTAGCGCTCGTTGCCGGAGTCGGTGAATCCGCAGCTCTCGGCCGCCTCGGGCTGGGGGTCGCCGTCACCGCGGGGCTGGACCATCAGCGTCTGCACGGTCTGGCGCAGGATGTTCCAGGTGCCGACGTCGTACGCGTACGCCGGGTCGAGAGGAGCCGGGGCATCCTTCGATGCGGTGAACCGGTCCGTGGTGCCCACGACGATCGCGTCGCCGCCGCTTCCCCCGCTGTCGGAACCGCCACACGCGGCGAGCACCGGGGCGAGCAAGCCGACAACGGCCGGCAGCACCAAAGTCTTGCGGTTCATGCTCGAGTTTCTCCAGAGCTGTCGTGTCCGTGTACCCGCCATGCAGGGGTGGTGCGGGCGAGTCACCGGGGTTATGGCGAGGTTCTCGCGATGACATTAGTCCGCACCACCAGGACGGCCCGCAGAGACCGGAGTTGAGTTCCCATCACGCTGCGAAACCGGGCGTGGACGCACCGATAACCCGACAGCGGAAGGATTAGTGCAGCGTTCCACCAATCGGGACACAAGGGCACGCCGACCACCCCCGAAAGGGGGGTTACGGCACACGGCGGGCCGAATGTCGACCCCCTGTCAGGTGACGAACCTCACACTGTCAACTCCGTGGGAGAGTACCGGAATTCGGCCATCCGGCCCCGGAATCAATTTCCCGCCCCAGGTCCGGGGCCCTTACCTGCGGATACGCAGGGGTTATCGGCACATTCGGTTATGCACGCTGGGTGAACGCCTAGCGCATTTCCGTCATCAGACCACGGAGAAATGGCAGGTCGACCTCTTCCAGTGAGGTCACGACCGTGCGCCGGACGGCGGGGGCGATCGGCGCGACGGAGGGGACGGCGACCACGTGGCAGCCCGCGGCCTCCGCGGCGGCGACGCCCGTGGCGGTGTCCTCGATGACGGCGCACCGGGCCGGTTCGGCGCCGAGTCCGGACGCCGCCAGCAGATACGGGTCGGGGAAGGGCTTGGTCCGCTCCACCTCGTCGCCCGCGACGGTCAGCGCGAAGTACTGGGGGCCCAGGGAGGCCAGAACACGGTCGATGATGCGCCGGTGCGAGGCGGAGACCAGGGCGGTGGGGATCTCGTGCGCGGCGAGCTCCGCGAGGAGTCTGGCCGCCCCCGGCATCAGCGGCAGCGCCCGATCGATACGGTCCTCGAAACCGTCGTTGAGCAGCACCGTGAGCTCGCCGAGCGTGATGTCGGCCCCGGTGGCCTCGATCAGGAAACCCGCGCTGCGGGTCATGGGTCCGCCGACCACCACATGGCGCCAGGAGTCGTCGAGGGTGTGCCCGAGCGTCCGGAAGATCTCGACCTCGACGTCCCACCAGAACCCCTCGGTGTCCACCAGGGTGCCGTCCATGTCCAGGAGCACGGCCTGCAGCGCTGAGCCTTCGGCCGTACGGGTACCGAGCGCGGGAACCGTAGTGGTCATCCTGGCGCACCTCCTTGAGGGACGAGAAGGCCGGTTCCCTCAGGGGGAACCGGCCTGCTGTGGACCGTCCAGTGTACGACGGCGTCAGGTGAAACGCCTGTTGGTTGTGAGGGCCCTCCGACGCGCCTCGCGCCGAGTCACCTCGCGTTGAAGTACTTCGCCTCCGGGTGGTGGATCACGATCGCGTCCGTGGACTGCTCGGGGTGCAGCTGGAACTCCTCCGAGAGGTGGACGCCGATGCGCTCGGGCTCCAGGAGTCGGGCGATCTTGGCGCGGTCCTCCAGGTCGGGGCAGGCGCCGTAGCCGAGGGAGAAACGGGCACCGCGGTACTTGAGGTCGAACATGTCCTCGATGGCCGAGGGGTCCTCACCGGCGAAGCCGAGCTCGGAGCGGACGCGGGCGTGCCAGTACTCGGCGAGGGCCTCGGCCAGCTGCACGGACAGGCCGTGCAGTTCGAGGTAGTCGCGGTAGGAGTTCGCCTCGAAGAGCTTGGCCGTCTCCTCGCCGATGCGGGAGCCGACCGTGACGACCTGGAGGCCGACGACGTCCCGCTCACCGGACTCCTCGGGCCGGAAGAAGTCGGCCAGGCACAGCCGCCGTCCGCGGCGCTGGCGCGGGAAGGTGAAGCGGGTGCGCTCGTTGCCCTGTTCGTCCAGGATGATCAGGTCGTCGTCCTTGGACACACAGGGGAAGTAGCCGTAGACGACGGCCGCTTCGAGCAGGTTGTCGGTCTGGAGCTTGTCCAGCAGTCCGCGCAGCCGGGGGCGGCCCTCGGTCTCGACGAGTTCCTCGTACGTCGGCCCGTCGCCCGCACGGGCCTGCTTCAGGCCCCACTGGCCCTTGAACAGCGCGCCCTCGTCCAGCCAGGAGGCGTACTCCTTGAGCTGGATGCCCTTGATGACACGGGTGCCCCAGAAGGGCGGGGTGGGCACCGGGTTGTCGACGGCGACGTCCGAGCGCACGTGGCCCTCCTCCGGGCGCTCCTCGACGACCGTCGGGGCGGTGGCCCGCACCCGGCGCTGCTTGAGCTCCGGCAGTACGGCCCCCGGCACGCCCCGCTTGACCCCGATGAGCGCGTCCATCAGGCGCAGGCCCTCGAACGCGTCCCGGGCGTAGCGGACTTCGCCCTCGTAGATCTCGTACAGGTCCTGCTCGACGTACGCCCTCGTCAGGGCGGCGCCGCCGAGGATGACCGGGTAGTCGGCGGACAGCCCGCGCTGGTTGAGCTCCTCCAGGTTCTCCTTCATGATCACCGTGGACTTGACCAGCAGGCCCGACATGCCGATGACGTCGGCCCGGTGTTCCTCGGCCGCGTCCAGGATCGCGGAGACCGGCTGCTTGATGCCGAGGTTGACGACGTTGTAGCCGTTGTTGGACAGGATGATGTCGACGAGGTTCTTGCCGATGTCGTGCACGTCGCCGCGCACGGTCGCCAGCACGATGGTGCCCTTGCCCTCGGCGTCCGACTTCTCCATGTGCGGTTCGAGGTAGGCGACCGCGGACTTCATGACCTCGGCGGACTGGAGCACGAACGGCAACTGCATCTGGCCGGAGCCGAACAGCTCGCCGACCACCTTCATGCCGTCGAGCAGCGTCTCGTTGACGATGTCGAGGGCGGGGCGGGTCTGGAGGGCCTCGGCGAGGTCGGCCTCGAGGCCGTTCTTCTCGCCGTCGATGATGCGCCGCTTGAGTCGCTCGTCCAGGGGCAGCGCGGCCAGTTCCTCGGCCTTGCCCGCCTTCAGCGACTTGGTAGTGGCGCCCTCGAACAGCGCCATCAGCTTCTGGAGGGGGTCGTAGCCCTCGGCGCGGCGGTCGTGGATCAGGTCCAGGGCTGTCTGGACCTCTTCCTCGGTGAAGCGGGCGATCGGCAGGATCTTCGACGCGTGCACGATCGCCGAGTCCAGGCCCGCCTTGACGCACTCGTCGAGGAAGACCGAGTTGAGCAGGATGCGGGCGGCCGGGTTGAGACCGAAGGAGATGTTCGAGAGGCCCAGCGTGGTCTGCACGTCGGGGCGACGGCGCTTGAGCTCGCGGATCGCCTCGATGGTGGCGATGCCGTCCTTTCGGGACTCCTCCTGGCCGGTGCAGATGGTGAAGGTCAGGGCGTCGATGAGGATGTCCGACTCGTGGATGCCCCAGTTCGTCGTCAGGTCCTCGATGAGCCGTTCGGCGATGGCGACCTTGGTCTCGACGGTACGGGCCTGGCCCTCCTCGTCGATGGTCAGCGCGATCAGCGCGGCGCCGTGCTCCTGCGCCAGCCGGGTGACCTTGGCGAAGCGGGACTCGGGGCCGTCGCCGTCCTCGTAGTTGACGGAGTTGATGACGGCCCGGCCGCCGAGCTTCTCCAGGCCGGCGCGCAGGACGTCGACCTCGGTGGAGTCCAGGACGATGGGCAGCGTGGAGGCGGTGGCGAATCGTCCGGCGAGCTCCCGCATGTCCGCGACGCCGTCCCGGCCGACGTAGTCGACGCACAGGTCCAGCATGTGGGCGCCCTCGCGGATCTGGTCGCGGGCCATCTCCACACAGTCGTCCCAGCGGGCCTCCAGCATGGCCTCGCGGAACTTCTTCGAGCCGTTGGCGTTGGTGCGCTCGCCGATCGCCATGTACGCGGTGTCCTGGCGGAACGGGACGGTCTGGTAGAGGGAGGCGGCGCCCGGCTCCGGCTGGGGGTGCCGCTGCGTCGGTGCCATCCCGCGCACGCGCTCGACGACCTGGCGCAGGTGCTCGGGGGTGCTGCCGCAGCAGCCTCCGACCAGGGACAGGCCGTACTGCTGGACGAAGGTCTCCTGCGCGTCCGCCATCTCGGGCGGGGTCAGTGGGAAGTACGCCCCGTCCTTGGTGAGGATGGGCAGCCCGGCGTTCGGCATGCACAGCAGCGGGATGCGGGAGTGGCGGGCGAGGTAGCGCAGGTGCTCGCTCATCTCGGCGGGGCCGGTGGAGCAGTTCAGGCCGATCATGTCGATGCCCAGCGGCTCCAGCGCGGTCAGCGCGGCGCCGATCTCCGAGCCCAGCAGCATCGTGCCGGTCGTCTCGAAGGCGAGGGAGACCAGCAGCGGCAGGTCGGCCCCGAGCGCGTCCAGGGCCCGGCGGGCGCCGAGGATGGACGACTTGGTCTGCAGGAGGTCCTGGGTGGTCTCGACGATCAGTGCGTCCGCGCCGCCGGCGATCAGGCCCTCGGCGTTCGCCTGGAAGCCGTCGCGCAGCGCGTGGAAGCCGATGTGGCCGAGGGTCGGCAGCTTCGTACCGGGGCCGATGGAGCCCAGCACCCACCGCTGGCGTCCGTCGCGGCCGGCGAACTCGTCGGCCACCTCGCGGGCGATGCGGGCGCCCGCCTCGGACAGCTCGTACACGCGGTCGGAGATCTCGTACTCGGCCATGGCCGAGTGGTTGGCGCCGAAGGTGTTCGTCTCCACACAGTCCACGCCCACCGCGAAGTAGGCCTCGTGGACGGAACGGACGATGTCGGGGCGGGTGATGTTCAGAATCTCGTTGCAGCCCTCGAGGTTCTCGAAGTCCTCCAGCGTCGGATCCTGCGCCTGCAGCATCGTGCCCATCGCGCCGTCGGCCACCACGACACGCTCGGCGAGCGCCCCACGGAGGGCGGCGATACGGGTCCGGTTCTCGGCAAGCTCGGACGAAAGGGACGGGTTCGGCAACGAAGCCATGAAGGTGCTCCCTGAAGTGCGACGGCTGTCGGCTTTGCGCTTCCCATGGAAGGCGCACGCCGTCAGGGTAGCCCGAGCACCGTCACGGGGTCAGGGGCCGTCCACGGGGCGGACGGGGGTGGCGGGTGCGTCCGGGGTGTTAAGACAGACCGAACATGTTGCGACGACCCATTAGCGGGAGCTCGGCAACGAACGGTAGTGTTCGACATTGCCGAACGGCGGTAGCGGAGGCGCCGCTGTCGGCCGAAGGGGACGGAGGCAGCACGGCGATGGCACGGAACATCCAGTCGCTCGAACGGGCGGCGGCGATGCTGCGGCTCCTCGCGGGCGGCGAGCGGCAGCTCGGCCTGTCCGACATCGCCTCCTCGCTGGGCCTGGCCAAGGGCACGGCCCACGGCATACTGCGCACCCTCCAGCAGGAGGGCTTCGTCGAACAGGACAGCGTCTCGGGGCGTTACCAGCTGGGCGCCGAGCTGCTGCGGCTCGGCACCACCTATCTCGACGTGCACGAGCTGCGCGCGCGGGCGCTGGTGTGGACCGACGACCTGGCCCGCTCCAGCGGCGAGAGCGTCTACCTGGGCGTGCTGCACCAACATGGCGTACTGATCGTGCACCACGTGTTCCGGCCCGACGACAGCCGTCAGGTGCTGGAGGTCGGGGCCATGCAGCCGCTGCACTCCACGGCCCTGGGCAAGGTCCTGTCGGCCTACGACCCGGTGGCGCACAGCGAGGTCCTGGAAGCCGAGCGGAAGACGTTCACGGCCCGCACGACGGTCGAACCGGAGCAGTTCGAGGGGGTCCTCGACCTGACCCGCGCGCGCGGGTACGCCGACGACGTCGAGGAGACCTGGACGGGTGTCGCCTCGGTCGCGGCGCCCATCCACAACCGGCGGCGGATGCCGGTGGGCGCGGTGGGCATCACGGGAGCCGTGGAGCGCATCTGCCGGGACGGCGAGCTGCGCCCCGAGCTGATCGCGGCGGTTCGGGACTGCGCCCGCGCGGTCTCCCGGGACCTGGGAGCCGGGCGGTTCTGACCTCCCGAAGGACGATCTGACCCCCGTACGACAACAGGCCGGTACGTGTCCGACGTACCGGCCTGTTTGGCATGCCCGCGTCGGCTATCCGAGCCTCTCAAGATCGATAACCCGCGGCGATCAATAACGATCGTGTTTTCGATAACGGAACTCTTGACGAGCTGGTAACCCCAGGGCAAGACTCCCGTCCATCGGTCGGCATTGTCGAACACCTACCGGCAATACGAGTTAGAGTGTGACAGTGCCATGGGCCGGCATCGCCCTCACCCCCGAGGGCGCGAACCACCGGAGGGACCCGGGGTTCGCCTTCCCCTGGACGAAGGACAAAGGAGTCGCGGGTGTCCAGCTCCGACATCTTCATCGGCGAGACCATAGGTACCGCCATACTCATCCTGCTCGGCGGTGGCGTCTGCGCCGCCGTCACGCTGAAGGCCTCCAAGGCCAGAAACGCCGGCTGGCTCGCCATCGCCTTCGGGTGGGGCTTCGCGGTCCTCACGGCGGTCTACACCTCCGCGCCGCTGTCCGGCGCACACCTGAACCCGGCCGTGACGCTGGCGCTGACCATCAAGGACGGCGGCTGGAACAACCTGCCGGTGTACTGGGGCGGCCAGCTGCTCGGCGCGATGATCGGCGCCACGCTGGTCTGGGTCGTGTACTACGGACAGTTCCACGCGCACCTGACCGACCCCGACATCGTGGGGGCTTCGGACGCGCAGGCCGCTGGTTCCAAGGCCGTCGAGGCGGAGGAGAAGGGCGCGGGCCCCGTCCTCGGTATCTTCTCCACCGGCCCCGAGATCCGCAACGCGGCGCAGAACCTCGCCACCGAGATCATCGCCACCGTCGTGCTGGTGCTCGCGGTCCTCACGCAGGGTCTCAACGACAAGGGCAACGGCCTCGGCCCCCTGGGCGCCCTGATCACCGCGCTGGTGGTTGTCTCCATCGGCCTCTCCCTCGGTGGACCCACCGGCTACGCGATCAACCCGGCCCGTGACCTCGGCCCGCGCATCGTGCACGCGCTGCTCCCCCTGCCGAACAAGGGCGGCTCCGACTGGAGCTACGCCTGGGTTCCGGTCGTCGGTCCGCTGATCGGCGGCGCGATCGCTGCAGGCCTTTACAACGTCGCCTTTGCTTAAAGACCCGAGGCCTTCGGGCCTCGGGCCCTCCTTGAACCGCAAGGTTTTCCGAGCCGTAAGCAATACGCCGTCAGGCCGTGAGCAGTACGCCGTGAGCCAGCCTCTTTCATACGGAACCTTCAGGAGCACACCGTGACCGACGCACACACCGCCGGCCCCTTCATCGCCGCGATCGACCAGGGCACCACGTCCAGCCGCTGCATCGTCTTCGACCGCGACGGACGCATCGTCTCCGTCGACCAGAAGGAGCACGAGCAGATCTTCCCGAAGCCGGGCTGGGTCGAGCACAACGCCGCCGAGATCTGGACCAACGTCCAGGAAGTCGTGTCCGGCGCCATCGAGAAGGCGGGCATCACCCGCGACGACATCAAGGCCATCGGCATCACCAACCAGCGCGAGACCACCGTGCTGTGGGACAAGAACACCGGTGAGCCCGTCCACAACGCCATCGTCTGGCAGGACACCCGCACCGACGCGCTCTGCAAGGAGCTCGGCCGCAACGTCGGCCAGGACCGCTTCCGCCGCGAGACCGGCCTGCCGCTCGCGTCCTACTTCGCCGGCCCCAAGGCCCGCTGGCTGCTCGACAACGTCGAGGGCCTGCGCGAGCGCGCCGAGGCCGGGGACATCCTCTTCGGCACCATGGACTCCTGGGTCATCTGGAACCTGACGGGCGGTGTGAACGGCGGTCACCACGTCACCGACGTCACCAACGCCTCCCGCACCATGCTGATGAACCTGCACACCCTGGCGTGGGACGAGAAGATCGCCGAGTCCATCGGCGTCCCGCTGGCGATGCTGCCGGAGATCCGCTCCTCCGCCGAGGTCTACGGCGAGGTCACCGGCGGCCCGCTCGGCGAGCTGCTCGGCGGCATCCCGGTCGCCTCCGCGCTCGGCGACCAGCAGGCGGCCCTGTTCGGCCAGACCTGCTTCTCCGAGGGCGAGGCCAAGTCCACGTACGGCACCGGCACGTTCATGCTGATGAACACCGGCGACAAGATCATCAACTCGTACTCGGGCCTGCTCACCACGGTCGGCTACCGCATCGGCGACCAGGCTCCGGTCTACGCCCTCGAGGGCTCGATCGCCGTCACCGGTTCGCTGGTGCAGTGGATGCGCGACCAGATGGGCCTGATCAAGTCCGCCGCCGAGATCGAGACCCTCGCGTCCTCGGTCGAGGACAACGGCGGTGCCTACTTCGTGCCGGCCTTCTCCGGTCTGTTCGCCCCGTACTGGCGCCCCGACGCCCGCGGTGTGATCGCCGGTCTGACCCGGTACGTCACCAAGGCGCACATCGCGCGCGCCGTCCTGGAGGCCACGGCCTGGCAGACCCGTGACGTCAGCGACGCCATGACGAAGGACTCCGGCGTCGAGCTCACGGCCCTCAAGGTCGACGGCGGCATGACCTCCAACAACCTGCTGATGCAGACCCTGGCCGACGTCCTGGACGCCCCCGTGGTGCGCCCGATGGTCGCCGAGACCACCTGCCTCGGCGCCGCCTACGCCGCCGGTCTCGCCGTCGGCTTCTGGACCAACACCGAGGACCTGCGCGCCAACTGGCGCCGGGCCGCGGAATGGACCCCCAACATGGACGCGGAGACCCGCGACCGTGAGTACAAGAGCTGGCTCAAGGCCGTCGACCGGACCATGGGCTGGCTCGAGGACGAGAACTGACGAGGAGTAAGAACCCGCAATGACCAGTCAGTCCACCCTGCAGACCGTGCCTGCCCTCGGTACGCACCCGGCCTCCGGCTCCAACCCGAGCCGCGCCGAGACCCGGGAGCAGCTCTCCAAGGCGACGTACGACCTTCTCGTGATCGGCGGCGGCATCCTGGGCATCTCCACCGCCTGGCACGCCGCGCAGTCCGGTCTGCGGGTGGCTCTGGTCGACGCCGGCGACTTCGCCGGCGCCACCTCCTCCGCCTCCTCCAAGCTGCTCCACGGCGGTCTGCGCTACCTGCAGACCGGCGCGGTGAAGCTGGTGGCGGAGAACCACTTCGAGCGCCGTGCGGTCTCCCGCCAGGTGGCCCCCCACCTCGCGAACCCGCTCACGTTCTACCTCCCCGTGTACAAGGGCGGGCCGCACGGCGCGGCGAAGCTCGGGGCGGGCGTCTTCGCCTACTCCGCGCTGTCGGCGTTCGGTGACGGCGTCGGCCACCTGCTCTCGCCGGCCAAGGCGCAGCAGGACGTGCCGGAGCTGCGCACCGAGAACCTCAAGGCCGTGGCCGTGTACGGCGACGACCAGATGAACGACGCGCGCATGGCGCTGATGACGGTCCGCGCGGCCGTCGAGGCGGGCGCGGTCGTGCTCAACCACGCGGAGGTGACCGGCCTGCGCTTCACCAAGGGCCGGGTCACGGGCGCGGACCTCAAGGACGGTACGAACGGCGCGGAGTTCGGCGTCAACGCGCACCTCGTCCTCAACGCCACCGGTCCCTGGGTCGACCACCTGCGCAGGATGGAGGACCCGAACGCGGCGCCGTCCATCCGCCTGTCCAAGGGCGCGCACCTGGTCCTCAAGCGCACCTCCCCCTGGAAGGCCGCGCTCGCCACCCCCATCGACAAGTACCGCATCACCTTCGCCCTCCCCTGGGAGGACATGCTGCTGCTCGGTACGACCGACGAGGAGTACGAGGGCGACCCGGCGGACGTCGCGGTCAACGAGAAGGACATAGCCCAGATCCTGGACGAGGCCGCGTTCTCCATCCGCGACCAGCAGCTCTCCCGTGATCTGATCACGTACTCCTTCGCCGGTCTGCGGGTGCTGCCCGGCGGCCCCGGCGACACCTCGAAGGCCAAGCGCGAGACGGTCGTCACGGAGGGCCGCGGCGGGATGCTGTCCGTCGCGGGCGGCAAGTGGACCACGTTCCGGCACATCGGCCGTACGGTCATGAAGAAGCTGGAGTCGCTGCCGGGCCGCCCGCTGGGCGACGACTTCGAGCCGATCTCCGAGCTGCCGAAGAAGATGCCGCTGCCGGGTGTCGCCAACCCGCGCGCGGTCGCCCACCGGCTGCTCGTCGACGGCCCGGCGCCCGGCCCCCGTATGGGCGCCGACACCGCCAAGCACCTGGCGACGCACTACGGTTCGCTGGCGTTCGACATCGCGCGCCTGGCGAACGAGAACCCGGAGCTCGGCGAGCGCGTCCACCCGGACGCCCCGGAGATCTGGGCACAGGTCGTGTGGGCCCGCGACCACGAGTGGGCCGAGACGACGGACGACGTGCTGCGCCGCCGTACGACGCTGACGATCCGCGGGCTCGCCACGGACGAGATCCGCGGCAAGGTGCAGGACCTGCTCGACAAGAAGTGACCCAGAAGTGATCAGATCCTGAGCGGATGATCCGATCGGCTTGAGGGGCGGCTCCCACGGGGGGAGCCGCCCTTCTGCGTGCGCCGCCATGGCCGAGCACCCGTCAGCCCCCCTCCCCCCGAATGCCTCGCGCGCGCCCTGCGGATGCGGCGGCGCGCGGTCTTCGGGGACGCGCTGCGCGACAACGCGGCCGGCCGTCGACGTACGCCGCCGGGCCGCCGACGCGCTCGCCGAGGCGGTGCGGGAGCCGGCCTGCCCGCTGGCCGGCGGCAGCCGTTCGAGTTCCGGCGCCGGCGGCTGCGACGGCGGCTCGCCGGCGTCGAACGGTCGGTCGACGGCCCGTCAGCGCAGGAGTGCCTCGACGTCCTCGGGTGACGTCAACTCCGCGCGGCGCACGATCAGTTCACGCCCGAGGAGAAGCGCGCGCCGGGAGGCGGGTACCGGGTCCGGCAGGGTGGTGAGGTCGGTGAGGTGGGCGAAGCCGATGATGCGGCGGACGATCTCCGCGCCGGCGAAGCCCAGGGACTCCGTCCAGACGCGGTCCAGGAAGCGGTCGAGGAAGGCGTCGTCGAAGAAGGTGTCGACACGGGTCGGCCACAGGCGGCGGAACTCGGCCCTGAACGCGTCCCAGGAGAGCCTGAGTTGGTCGCCGTGGTCGCCCTCGACGCCGAGCGCGTCCGCGCGGGCCGCGGAGACGAGCGTGTTCGCCCAGTACAGGCCGAGGTCGAAGCCGATCGGGCCGACGAAGGAGAACTCGGGGTCGAAGACCCGTACCACCGGGGCGCCCTCGCGCGTGCCGACCATGATGCTGCCGGTGTGCAGGTCGCCGTGGAGCAGGGCCTGCGCGCCGGTCATGAAGAGGTGGCGCAGTTCGGCGACCTCGGTGCGCAGTCGCGGGTCGGAGCGGAAGGCGACGGCGAGGTCGTCGAGGCCGGGGTGCCAGTGGTTGTGCTCGTGCTCGAGGTACGGCTCGCTGAGCACGACGTCCTCGGTGATCTTGCACAGCTCGGGGCTGACGGAGGCCGCGATCAGCGCCTTGCGTTCGGCCGAGGGCATACCGAAGTCGCTGGTGGCGAAGGAGAGCTGGGCGACGAACTCGCCGATGCGGCGGGAGGTGTCCGGGCCGTAGGTGCCGCCCTCGTTGAGGATCGTGCGCAGCACCTCCAG
Organism: Streptomyces olivochromogenes; assembly: GCF_001514115.1. Classification (GTDB taxonomy): domain Bacteria; phylum Actinomycetota; class Actinomycetes; order Streptomycetales; family Streptomycetaceae; genus Streptomyces; species Streptomyces olivochromogenes. The sequence continues at coordinate 200,918 of NZ_KQ948453.1, read as the reverse complement.
GTCGGACATGTCCTCCATGACGAGGGCGTAGTTGTCGGAGTCGTAGCCGTGGATCGCCGGGATCTTGTCCGGGGCGACCTTGGCGACCTGCTCGTAGGCGCGGGCCTCGGCGTCGGCGCGCTCGGGGCTCATCGGCCAGGAGGGGCCCGCGACCCGCACCCAGGGCAGGGCCTGCTTGACGGCGAGGCCCCGGGTGCGGTCGGTGGCGGTGACGAGGAAGACGCGGTTCATGTTGCCGTCGGAGACCTCGCGGACCTCCGGCTCGTCGGTGCCCCAGTGGCCGCGCTCACGCAGATAGCCGGCGATGTCCTCGGTCTCCAGGATGCGGTAGCCCATCGACTCGTAACTCCCTTATGCGGTGCGGCGCTTGGACAGGGTGAAGCTGAAGACCAGGGCGAGGATGAGGACCGCGCCCTCGACGACGTCCTGCGTGTAGTACGGCAGTCCCTCGATGGTCAGACCCGTGGTGATGATCCCGATCAGGACGGCGCCGAGGGCCGTGCCCCACACGTTGGGGCGGCCCCGGCCGAGGACGGAGGTGCCGACGAGGGCGACGGCGACGGCTTCGAGCAGCTGGGAGGTGCCGGCGGAGACATCGCCCTGGCCGATGCGGGAGGCCAGGATCAGGCCGCCGATGGAGGCGAGGACGCCGGAGAGGACGTAGGCGAGCGCCCGGTACGCGCCGACGCGGATGCCGGCCAGCCGCGAGGCCTCGGGGTTGGCGCCGATCGCGTACAGCACGCGCCCCCAGCGGGTGCGGGCCAGGAACACCCAGGCGACGACGGTCAGCGCGCCGAAGATCAGCACCGAGCCGGGTATGCCGAGGAAGGTGCCGCGGTCGATGCGCAGGAAACCCTCGGTGAACCTGCCGGGCGCGGTGGTGCCGTCGGACTGGGTCATGCCGGGGGTGATGGACTGGCCGTCGACCAGGATGAGTTTGGTGCCCTGGATCACGAACATGGTGCCGAGCGTGGCGAGCATGTCGGGGATCTTGAGGACGACGATCAGCAGGGCGTTCAGCAGCCCGGCCAGTGCGCCGGCCGCGACGACCGCGAGGATCGCGACCGTGCCGACCTGGTTGTAGGTGACCATCGTCTTCGCGGCGACCGTGACGCCGAGGCCGGCGACGGCGCCGACCGACATGTCCATTCCGCCGACGGCCATGGTGAGCGTGACGCCGAGGCCGAGGATGGCGGCGACGGAGACGTACCGGAGGGTGTCGAGGAGCGTCGCCGAGTCGCGGAAGGACGGCTCGCTGATCGCGAAGTACGCGAAGAGCGTGACGGTGACGAAGATGAAGCCGTACTTGATGACGGCGTTCTGGATCCGGTGGCCGACGGCGGCTGCGGACGGGGCCGCCGTCGGCACGGAGGTGCTCTGGGTGGTGGTCATGGCGTGCTTCCTGGTGTGCCGGGCATCAGACGGACGCCGAGATGGTCTGGATCACGCGGTCGCGCTCCGCGTCTTCCCCGTACGCGTCGAGGCGGATCTCGCCCGCGGCCAGGACGACGACCCGGTCGGCGATCTCGAGGACCTCGTCGACGTCGGCCGACAGGACGAGGACGGCTGCCCCTTCGGCGGCCAGGGCGCGGGCGCGGCGGCCGATGTCGCGGCGGGCGCCGATGTCCACTCCTCGGAACGGCTCGTCCAGGATGAGGACGCGGGGGTTCTCGGCGAGCCAGCGGCCGACGACGACCTTCTGCTGATTGCCGCCCGACAGCTCCTCGACGGGGCTGTGTTCGTCCCGGGCGACGACGCCGAGCTGTTCGATGGTGGCGCGGCCGAGCGCGTCCTCCTTGGAGCGGCTCACGAGTCCCACCGTGGAGAGCGACCTGAGGAAGGGCAGGGAGATGTTCTGGGCCACCGACCAGCCGGGGACCAGCGCGTCCGTGTGCCGGTCCTCCGGGACCAGGTGGATGCCGCCGCGGATGGCGTCGGCCGGGCGGCGCGGCTCGTAGGGCTTCCCGTCCAGTTCGACCGCTCCCCCGGTGAAGGGTTCGGCGCCGAAGAGGCCGCGGGCCAGTTCTGTCTTGCCCGCGCCCAGCAGCCCGACGACGCCGGTGACTTCGCCGGTGCGCAGGTCGAGGTCCTGGGGCGGGTGACCCGCCAGGAGCGGAACGCCGCGCAGGGAGAGGACGACCTCGCCTTGCTCGCCTGTGCGCCGCGGCCGGGCGGTGGTCGTCTCCTGGGCCTGGGCGAGCATGGCGCGCAGGGCGCTGTCCCAGTCGAAGGGCTTGACCTGGTCCTCGGTGAGACGGCCGTCCCGCAGGACGACCAGGCGGTCGGCGAGTGCGTCGATCTCGCCGAGGCGGTGGGAGACGTAGAGCACCGCGATGCCCTCCGACCGCATCCGCTCGACGAGCGCGAACAGGCGCTCCGCCTCGGCGGCGGAGAGCGCCGAGGTCGGTTCGTCGAGGACGAGGAGGCGGGGCCGGGTCGCCAGGGCCCGGGCCAGGATCAGCAACTGGCGGTCGGAGATGCCGAGTTCGGTGACGTCGCGCCTGAGCACGGCGTCGCTCCAGCCGAGGTCGAGGGCCGACTGGATCTCACGGGCCCGGGCCAGCAGCCGGCGCCCGCCCCGGAACGGGTTGCCGCGCGCCTGCGCCAGCTCCTCGAAGACCAGGTTCTCGGCGACCGAGAGGCCGGGAACGATGCCCTCGCCGATGCGCTGGTGCACCGTCTGGATGCCCAACTGGCGAGCGGCGAGCGGGGAGTGGAGCGCGGCGGGCACGCCGTTCACGCTCACCTGACCGCCGTGCTCCGTGTGCACGCCGGACAGGATCTTGATGAGCGTGGACTTGCCCGCGCCGTTCGCGCCGAGCAGCGCGACGACGCTGCCCGGCGCGATGTCCAGGGAGACGGAGGCGAGCACCGTCTTGCCCCCGAAGGCCATGCTGACGTCGCGCAGGGCGACCGCCGCGCTCTCCACCGGAGCGTCAGTGGGCGACATTGGCAATCCAGTCCGCGGTGCTGACCTTGGAGAGGTTCAGCGCGGGCAGCGCCGTGCGCAGCTGGTCCATGTTCTCGATCTTGTTCTGCTTCAGGAAGTCCTGGGTGATGGCGACGGCCGGGAACTCGACCGAGGTGGTGTTCAGCTGACCGGCCAGTTCCAGGGCGGCCGTACGGACGACCGCGGCGCCGACCGCGGACGGGTCGGTGCCCGCCGTGGCGACCCACGGGCTGTCCTTGGCGGTCATGTTCTGGATGTCGGCGTTGGAGACGTCCGCGCCGAAGACCTTCACCTTGCCCTGGAGCTTCTTGTTCTGGACAGCGAGGACGGTCCCCTTGGCGAGCTCGTCGTAGGGGGCGAAGACGCCGGTCACGTCGGAGTTCTGGGTGAGCGCGGCGGACACCAGGGGAACGTTGTCGGTGGCGGTGGAGTCGGTGACCTTGCCGACCTTGAACGCCTGCTTCCAGCCGTTGGCGTCGGCGGTCTTCTTCCAGACACTGTCGCGCTTGTCCAGGGCGGCGTACCCGGCGACGTTGACGTAACCGACCTTGGCGTTCTTGCCGAGGTCCTTCGCCATGACGTCGAGCACGGCCTGCGCCATGCTCGCGTCGTCCTGCTTGGTGCTGACGACGCTCTTGTTGGTGGTCTCGACGTCGTAGACGACGACCTTGATGCCCTTCTTCACCGCCTGGTCGATCTCGGGCTGGATCGTGGCCGGGAAGCCGTGGTCGACGATGATGGCCTGTGCGCCGGAGTTGATGGCCGAGGACAGGTCGGTGGCCTGCTTGGCGTTGTCGGCCTGGGCGTCGTACACGGTCAGGTCGATGCCGAGGGCCTTGGCCTGCGCCTTGGCGCCGTTGCCCCACTGCTCGAAGTAGTCGCCGGCGCCGCTCTGCCGGACCAGGGCCACCTTCACGTCGCCCTTGCTGAACGGCGCGGGCTTCTTGCCGGTCGCGGCGGCGGCCGAGGCGGCCTGGTCACCGGTGCTCTGCGAGGCGTTGGAGGACTGGGAGCAGCCCGCGAGGAAGAGCGCGGAGACGGAGGCGAGCGACAGCGCGGCGAGGGGGACGCGGGTGCGGGCGGTACGGGACATGACGGCTCCAGGGCTGGACAAGCAGAAGTGAGCGGGGCGAAGAGGGAGTGCCGGTCCGGAGCGCCGGAGAGGAAACAAGCCAGGGCGGCATACGTCTCGTACACGGGCGGGGCGCCTCGGGTTCACGGGGAACGCACCGAGGGCGGGGCGTGGTTGAGCGCTCCGGGGGAGGTCAGCGACAGCGGGCTGTGGTCGACCGGAGCAAGTCCACGTACAGCCGCCGCACGAGCAGCAGCGTCTTCATAGGCAGATCATGTGAACGTTTCCAGCCAGCCGTCAAAGTTTTGGACGCCGATTCTCAGTATGTGGAACAACCACTTCGTCACACTCGGCCGATCACCGGGCGGGAGTTACCATCGCCGGACGACGTTGGACAGTGAGGCTTCCGATGACGACACCATGCGCGACAGCGACACATCGCTGCAGCGGCGCGGCATGTCGCGGCTGACCACCGGCTCTCCCGCCTCCTGCACGCCGCCCTCCTCATCCTCATCTCCTGGCCGGGCACCGATGTCAGTCTCGGTATCCGGACACCCCATCCACCCCTTGGAGTTTCTCCCATGACCCTGCTGACGACGTGGCCCGAGTCCGGACCCGAGACGCTGGTGCGCCGTACCTCCGACCCGGCCGAGATCGCCGCCGCGCTCGCGCCGATCGGTGTGCGCTACGAGCAGTGGCCGGTCCGCGAGGACGTGCCCGCGGACGCGGACAGCGACACGGTGTTCGCCGCGTACGGTGCCGAGATCGAGAAGCTGAACGCGCAGGAGGGCTTCACGACGGTCGACGTCCTCGGGCTGCACCCGAGCGACGACCCCGAGTACCCCGCCAAGGCGAAGGCCGCGCGCGCGAAGTTCCTCCAGGAGCACACGCACGACGACGATGACGAGGTGCGCTTCTTCGTCTCGGGATCCGGGATCTTCTATCTCCACGTCGGCGGCGAGGTGCACGCCGTGCTGTGCGAGAAGGGCGACCTGCTGGGCGTGCCGCGCGGTACGACGCACTGGTTCGACATGGGTACGTCGCCGTCGTTCACCGCGATCCGGTTCTTCCACGAGGAGGACGGCTGGGTCGGGAACTTCACCGGTGACCGGATCGCGGACCGCTTCCCGGACTTCGACACGATCGACGCGGGGTACCAGCGGGACCGGGCCACGGCGTGACGCTCCGGTTCGACGTGGACGCCGTGGTGCTCGACATCGAGGGCACCACGAGCGCCACGGGGTTCGTCGTGGACGTGCTGTACCCGTACTCCCGCTCTCGATTCGGAGCACTGCTCTCGGAGCGGAGCGGTGATCCGGCGGTGGCGCGGGCGACCGCGCAGGTGCGGGAGCTGATCGCGGAGCCCGACGCGGACGCCGCCCGCGTCGAGAAGGCCCTGAACGACTGGCTCGACGAGGACCGCAAGGCCACCCCGCTCAAGACGCTCCAGGGCATCATCTGGTCCGAGGGATTCGCGCGCGGCGACCTCGTCTCGCACTTCTACGAGGACGTCGTCCCGGCGCTGCGCGCCTGGCACGCGACGGGCGTACGGCTGCACGTGTACTCCTCGGGGTCCGTGGCGGCGCAGCGGGCGTGGTTCCGGTCCAGCCCCGAGGGCGATCTGCTGCCGCTCGTCGAGGGGTTGTACGACACGGAGAACGCGGGGCCCAAGCAGGAGCCGACGTCGTACGGGACCATCGCGGCGGCGCTGGGCACCGCGCCCGACCGGCTGCTGTTCCTCTCCGACCGGCCGGGCGAGCTGGACGCGGCGCGGGCGGCCGGATGGCGGACCGTGGGGGTACGCCGCCCCGGGGAGCCGTACTACGAGCAGGGCGTCGGCGATCACCCGCAGGCGGGGACGTTCGACGAGATCACCATCGCGAGGAGCACCACATGACCGCCGAGACGCCGGCCCTCGACCTCAAGGAGGCGGGCGCGGTCCTGGCCGCCGAGTCGGCCCGCTTCGCCTCCTTCGGCTGGATGCGCGGCACGTCCGGCAACCTGTCCGTCGTCCTGAGCCGGGATCCGCTGCGGCTCGCCGTCACCGCGAGCGGGCACGACAAGGGCGAACTCACGCCCGACGACGTGGTGCTGGTGGACGGTTCGGGTGCGGCGGTCGCGGGCGGGAAGCCGTCGGCGGAGGCCGAGCTGCACGCGCGCGTGGCCGCGCTCACGGGTGCGGGGGCCGTCGTCCACGTCCACACGGTCGCGTCCGTGGCCATGGGGCGCCGGGAGCCCGGGGGCATCGTGTTCCGGGACCTGGAGATGCTCAAGGGCGTCGGCCTGCCCGCCCACGACGTCGAGGTCACCCTCCCCGTCATCGCCAACAGCCAGGACATGAAGGTCCTGGGCGACCACCTGGAAGCGGCCCGCGACCCCCGCATGCCGGCGGTCGTCGTGGCAGGCCACGGGCTGTACGTCTGGGGTGCGGACCCGCGCCGGGCCCGCCATCACACCGAAGTGGTGGAGTGGCTGCTGGAGTTGGAACTGACGGGCCGCTGAGTCACCGCGGCGGGTGGACTCACCCGGGATGAAGCACCGTGTGAGTCCGCCCCCGCCCGGCGGCTAGCGCAGGTGGTGGGCCGGGAGTTCGCCCGCCGATATCTCCAGCACCCCGCGTTCGGTCACCAGGCCCGTCACCAGGCGGCCCGGGGTGACGTCGAAGGCCGGGTTGTGGCCTCGGGACTCCGCCGGCGCCGTTCGTACGCCCGACCACTCCAGCACCTCGTCCTCGCCGCGGAGTTCGATGTGGATGTCGGCACCCGTGGCCGTGGCCAGGTCGACCGTCGTGGTGGGGGCGGCCACCAGGAACGGGATTCCGGCGTCCGCGCAGGCGAGGGCGACCCCGACCGTGCCCACCTTGTTGGCCGTGTCGCCGTTGGCGGCGATGCGGTCCGCGCCGACGATCGCCGCGTCGACCTCGCCCCTCAGAATCGTTCCCGCGGCGGCACCGTCGGCCTGGACGTAGTGCGGTATGCCCTCCTGGACGAGTTCCCAGGCGGTGAGGCGGGAGCCCTGGAGGAGGGGACGCGTCTCGTCGGCGTACACGACCTCGACCAGGCCACGCGCGTGCAGTTCACGGATGACGCCGAGCGCCGTGCCCCAGCCGGCGGTGGCGAGCGCACCGGTGTTGCAGTGCGTGAGCACCCGCAGCGGCCGGTCCACCCCGACCTTCTTGAGCAGCCAGTCCGCGCCGTACGCCCCCATCGCCCGGTTCGCCTCGACGTCCTCGCGCTGGACGGCCGCGGCCTCCGCGAGCACCGCGTCCAGTCCCTCGTCGAAGCGGGCCATCACCCGGTCGACGCACACCATGAGGTTCACCGCGGTCGGGCGCGCCGCACGGACGCGGGCCACAGCCGCCCGCGTCTCCTCGGCCGACCAGCCCTCGCGGCCGCCCTGCAACAGCGCGAGCGCCACCCCGTACGCCCCCGCCGCCCCGATCGCCGGCGCGCCGCGCACGACGAGCCGCTGGATGGCGTCCACCAGCCCGTCCACGTCACGGATCTCGCGGGTCTCGGTGCGGTGCGGCAGGGCCGTCTGGTCGATGAGCGCGAGGCTGTTTCCGGTCCAGTCGACGGCGCGCAGTTCCTGGGGCATAACGGGCACTCCTGATGTTCCGAAGATGCGCGACACCGTACATGACCTCGGCGAACCACAGTTCGAGACAACCGGACGCGTGTCCTGAAACCGGTGTTACTCTCCAGCACCCGCAGCCCCCAGGCCGACGTGAAGGAGGACGTGTGCTGCTCACGATGCGCCGCTTCCTCGACTTCGGCCGGTGCGCCGCCGACGGCTGTCGTAGCTGACCGCAGTTCAGCTCCCGCCGTTCACCCCGAGGTCCCCCCTCACCGCTCCACCCTCTTCGCGCTGCCGCCCCAGCGTGCCCCGCCGCACCCACTGGAAGGTCGTCCCCATGTCCCCCGTGTCCCGCAGAAGTCGCCGCCCCCTCCAGTTCGCCGCCCTCGCGGCGGGCACCGCGCTCCTCGCCACCGCCTGCAACGCGGCCGCCAAGGACAGTTCCTCCGAAGGCGCCAAGAGCAGCGGCAAGTCCTTCACCCTGGTCACGCCCGACGCCGTCGGGCAGAACGAGTTCCTGAAGCTCGCGGTCGACGGGGTGAAGGCCGCGGCCAAGGCGCACGACGGGACGCAGAAGGTCTACGAGTCCTCCGACACCGCCTCGCAGCAGCAGAACGTGCAGGCCGCGGTGGAGGCCAAGCCCGACGTCATCGTGCTGGTCGGCTTCGAGTTCGCCGACCTGGTCGCGCAGCAGGCCAAGGCCCACGCCGACCAGCAGTTCCTGATGATCGACGCGTGCACGACGAAGACGTTCAAGAACGTCGGTTGCGCGGTCTTCCGCGAGCACGAGGGTGTGTACCTCGCGGGCGCCGAGGCCGGGCTGCTCAGCAAGAGCGGCAAGGTCGGCGCGGTGGACGTCCTCGACACACCCCAGTTCCGGCGCTACAGCGACCCGTTCGCGGCCGGTGCCAGGAAGGTGGCCGCCAAGACGTCCACCTCGACGCGCTTCGTCGGCGGCCAGTCCCCGTTCGACGACTCGGCGCGCGCGAAGGAGCAGGCGAACTCCCTCCTGTCCAAGGGCACCGACCAGATCATGGCGGCGGCCGCGGCCGGCAACTACGGCGTCTTCGAGGCCGCGAAGGCCAAGGGCGCGTTCGCCTACGGCGTCGACGTCAACCAGTGCGTCTCCTCGCCCGGCACGGTCGTCGACAATGTGATCAAGCGCACGGACGTCGCCGTGGAGAAGGGCATCGACCAGGTCCTCGGCGGCAAGGCGGGCACGACCGTGTCGTACGGCCTGAAGGAGGGTGGCATCAGCCTGACCGGTCTCGAGGCCGGCGTCGACTCCTCCAAGTGCGTCATCGCCCAGCACAAGGACGTCCTGACGAAGGTCAAGGCGCTGCGCGACCAGATCGTCGCCGGGGAGCTGAAGGTCGATGACCCCGCAGCGAGCTGACGCCGAGGTCGCCGTCGAACTCCGGGGAATCACCAAGCGGTTCCCCGGCACGCTCGCCAACGACGCCGTCGACCTGACCGTCCGGCGCGGCGAGATCCACGCGCTGATGGGCGAGAACGGCGCGGGCAAGTCCACGCTCATGTCGGTCCTCTACGGCATGGAGCGGCCGGATGCCGGTGAGATACGGATCGACGGTCGTACGGTGACCTTCGCGGACCCCGGTGCCGCCATGGCCGCCGGGCTCGGCATGGTCCACCAGAGCTTCAAGCTGTTCGACTCGCTGACGGTCGCCGAGAACGTCGTCTTCGCGGCCGAGCCGCGCCGCTTCGGTCTGGTCGACCGGGCGGCGGCCAGGCGCCGGGTGCGCGAACTCGCCGCGGAGCACGGCCTCGCCGTCGATCCGGACGCCCGGGTCGGCGACCTGCCGGTCGGGCTGCGCCAGCGCGTGGAGATCCTGAAGCTGTTGCACCGCGGCGCCCGTACGCTCATCCTCGACGAGCCGACCGCCGTGCTCACCCCCGCGGAGGCCGACGCCCTGTTCACGGTGCTCAAGTCGCTGACCGCACAGGGCCGCACGGTGATCCTTGTCACGCACAAGCTGCGTGAGGTCCTCGAAGGCAGCGACAACGTCACGGTGCTGCGCGACGGACGCGTCGTCGCCCGGCTGCGCACCGCCGAGACCACCGCCGACGAGATCGCCGCCGCGATGACGGGCCGCGCGGTCGAGCTGGACCGCGTACACGCCCCGGGCACCCCGGGCGACGTGGTGCTGGACGTGGAGGATCTCACCACGGACGCGGTGCGCGAGGTCGGGCTCACCGTCCGCGCGGGCGAGATCGTCGGCATCGCCGGCGTCGCGGGCAACGGCCAGAGCGAGCTGATCGAGGCGCTGGCCGGGCTGCGGCGGGTCACGGCCGGGCGGGTCACCCTGCGGGGCCGGGACATCACGCACGCCTCCGCGACCGAACGGCGGGCGCGAGGCCTCGCCTACGTACCCGAGGACCGGCACGCGGTGGGCACGGCGCCCGCCGCCTCCGTCGCGGACAACCTCGCGATGGGCCACCACCGTAGGTCCCTCTCGTCCCACGGGCTCTTGCCGCCCGCGGCCGTACGCGCCCACGCGCGGCGGCTCGTCGAACGCTTCGGCGTCAAGGCGGCCACGCCCGAGGTGCCCGCTTCCGCGCTGTCCGGCGGCAACCTCCAGAAGCTGCTGATCGGCCGCGAACTGGCCCACGAGGCACCGCTGTTGCTGGTGGAGCAGCCGACGCGCGGGGTCGACATCGGCGCCATCCAGAACATCCACGACGAGCTGATCGCCTACCGCGACGCGGGCCACGCCGTCCTGCTGGTCTCGGCCGAGCTCAGCGAGATCCGCGGGCTCGCGGACCGGGTGCTGGTGATGTACGAGGGCCGCGTGACGGCGACGTACCCGAAGGACGGGGCGGACGAACGGACGCTGGGGCTGGCCATGGCCGGCGGCGCGGCTCCGGTGGAGGTCGGAGACTGACATGAACCGAATAGCGGGAGCCCTCCGCTCCCCCGTCACCTTCTCCGTCCTCGCCGGCGTGCTCATCGGCGCGCTCTTCCTCGTGGGCACCGGCGCCGATCCCTTCACCGCGTACGGCGCCGTCCTGAGCGGCTCGCTCGGCGCCGACGGCATCGGATCGACCTTGACCACCGTCACCAGCGTCCTCGGCCTGGCCCTGGCACTGGCGATCCCGCTGCGCGCCGGGCTCATCAACCTCGGCGGGGACGGCCAACTGGTGCTGGGCGGGATGGCCGCGGCCGTCACCGGGCTGTACACGCCGCTGCCCGCACCACTCACCGTCCTCCTCGCGCTCCTCGCGGGCATGGCGGCGGGCGCCGGGTATGCCGCCCTGGCCGCCCTGTGCGAGAACCACTTCGGGGTTCCGCTCCTGGTGAGCAGCCTGCTGCTCAGCTATCCGGCGTCGTCGCTCGCCTCCTACCTGGCCCGCTATCCGCTCAAGGAACCCGGCTCCAGCCTCCCGCAGACACGGCAACTGCCGGACGGGGTCGCACTGCCGGCCTTCGGCTCGTCGACCGTGACGGTCGGGCTGCTGCTGGTCGCGCTGGCGGCGGCCACGTACTGGTTCACCGACCGGCGCACGGCGATCGGCTACGAGATCCGGATGACCGGGCTCAACTCCCGTTTCGCCGCGTACGCGGGCGTCGAGCGCGGGGGGCTGACGCTGCGGCTGATGGCCACCTCGGGCGCGCTGGCCGGGCTGGTCGGCGCGATCGGCGTACTGAGCTTCCCGTACCGCTTCCTCGACGGCGCTCTCACCGCCCCCGGCTACACCTGGACGGGCCTGACCGCCGCGCTGCTGGCGGGCGCGGCCCCGCTGGGCACGGTGCTGGCGTCGTTCTTCTTCGCCGTGCTCCAGGTCGGCGGGCTCTCGATGGAGCGCACGACCGAGGTGCCGCGCGAACTGACGCAGGTGCTGCAGGCCATCGTCATCGTGTTCCTGGCGGCCCGGCTGCGCTTCCCGCGCGGCCGGCTCCGGAAGAAGGCTGCTGTCTGATGTTCTTCGACTCCGATCTCCTCATGTCGGCATTGCGCGCGCTCACCCCCATCCTGCTGGCCGCGCTCGGCGGCGCGCTCTGCGAACGGGCGGGCGTCTTCAACATCGGCCTCGAAGGCATGATGCTGATGGGCTGCTTCACGGCCGTGACCACGAGCTGGTTCACCGGCAGCCCCTGGCTCGGCGTCCTCGCGGCCGCGCTCGCCGCCGCCGCGTACTCACTGATCCTCGCCGTCGGCGCGGTGACCCTGCGCGGGGACGCGGTGGTGCTGGGCATCGCCATGAACCTCCTCGCTGTCGGCCTGACCAGCTTCCTGCTGCGTACGGTCTTCGGTGTGCAGGGCACCTTCGACGATCCGTCACTGGCCGGGCTGCCGTTGGTCGGTGGCTTCTCGCCGCTCGCCTATCTGGCGTGGGCCGCGGTCGCGGTGGCCACGCTGGTGCTCTCGCGGCACGTGTGGGGACTGCGCCTGCGCGGGGTCGGCGAGGCACCGCAGGCCGCGGCGACCCTCGGTGTCAGTCCAGCCAAGTACCAGTACGCGGCCGTCCTCGTCTCGGGTGTTCTGTGCGGGCTCGCAGGGGCCCAACTCGCCCTCGGCAACGTCACGTTGTTCTCCGAGAACATGACGGCGGGGCGCGGCTGGATCGCCGTCGTGGCGGTCATGCTCGGCCGTGCCCTGCCCCTCGGCGTCCTGCTCGCCGCGCTGCTCTTCGGCCTCGCCGAGGCCGCCGGCTTCCGTCTGCAGGGCCTCGGCCTGCCTCAGCAGGCCACCGACGCCGCGCCGTACGTCGTCACGCTCGGCGCCCTCTTCCTCACGACGGCCCGCCGCCGTCGCCGCACCACCCCCGCTGGAGCCGTCTCATGACTCAGGACCTGCTGCCCATCACCCGGATACCCCGCACCGGTCTGCCGCCGTCCGCCGTGGTCGTCGGCGACCCGGCGCGCGCCGCGGCCGTCGCCGCCCTGCTCGACGGCGCCGAAGAGATCTCCTACCACCGTGAGTACCGTGTGTTCAGCGGAAGTTGGAAGGGGCTGCCGGTCACCGTCGCCTCGCACGGAGTCGGCGCGCCCGGCGCGATCCTGCTCTTCCAGGAGCTGGCCGACGCGGGCGTCACGACCTTCCTGCGGTTCGGTACGGCGGGGGCGATGCGCCCGGGCATCGGGGACGGCGATCTCGTCATCGCGGAGGGGGCCGTACGGGACGACGGGGTGACCCAGCAGTTGCTGCCGCCGGAGTACCCGGCGGTCTCGTCCCCCGAAGCGGTGTTCGCGCTCCAGCGCGCGGCCCGCGCCGCGGACGCACCTCACCACCGGGGTCTGGTGTGGACCCGGGCGGCCTTCCAGCCCGGCCTGATTCCGCTGACCGCCTACGACAACGCGGGCCTCGCGGCGATCGAGATGGAGCTGTCCGCGCTGCTGGTCACCGCGTCGCTGCGCGGTCTCGTCGCGGGCGGCGTGCTCGTGATCGACGGCGCGAACGCGGACGAACTGGTCGACGAGGAGAACACCGGCGGCTACAACCCGCACCGCGACGTCGTCGCGGTGGGCGTGGAGCGTGGTGCGGTGGTCGCGCTGGAAGCACTGCGTCTGCTGGCGCAAGAGAGGGCGGGCGCCGCATGAGCGAGTACGCCGACCTGCTGGTCCACGGCGGGGACGTCCTCACCGTCGACGAGGCGGGCACCTTCGTACGCTCCGGCGCGGTCGTGGTCCGCGACGGCGAGATCCGTGAAGTCGGCCCCGCCGAGGAGCTGCGCTCGCGGTACGAGGCCGCCGAGACCCTGGACGCGACGGGCTGTCTCGTCCTGCCCGGCCTCGTCAACACCCACACGCACCTGGCGATGACGCTGCTGCGCGGCCGCGCCGACGACGTCACGCTCCAGGGCTTCCTGGAGCGGGTGCTGCGCTGGGAAGCCGAGTTGTTGTCGCCGAAGAACATCGCCGCGGGGGTGCGGGCCGCGATCGCCGAGAGCGTACGGGCGGGGGTCACTTCGGCACTCGACATGTACTGGTTCCACGAGGCGGCCGAGCGGGTCGCCCGGGAGGCGGGCTGGCGGCTGCACACCGGGCCGACCTTCATGGACGAACCGGACCCGGCGGACGGCATCGCGTACGAGGACCGGATGGCGTGGGCCCGCCGCGACCTGGCCGATCGCGCGACGGCCCGGCCCGGCACCCGTCCCGTCCTCTTCGCGCACTCGACCTACACACTCTCGCCCGATCAGCTCACCGACATCGCCGCGCTGGCACGGGAGTTCGGCGCGCTGCTGCACATCCACGCGGCGGAGAACACGACCGAGGTCGCCACCGTCGAGGTCCGTCACGGCAGGCGGCCCGTGGAACTGCTCGACTCGCTCGGGCTGCTCGGACCCGATCTGCTGATCGCGCACGCCGTGGATCTGACGGGTCCCGAGATCGCGGCCCTGGCCCGCACCGGCACCTCCGTCGCGCACTGTCCGGTCTCCAACCTGAAACTCGGCTGCGGCATCGCTCCGGTGCCGCGCCTGCTGAGCGCGGGTGTGACGGTCGGGCTCGGCACGGACGGAGCGGTCAGCTCGAACACGCTGGACGTACTGGGGGCGGTGCGGCAGGCGGCCCTGGTCCACAAGGCGGCCGGCGATCCCACGGCGGTGGGCGCCGAACAGGCGGTCCGGATGGCGACCCTCGAGGGGGCCCGTGCGCTGGGCCTCGGCGACCACCTCGGCTCCCTGGAGCCGGGCAAGCGCGCCGACCTGATCGTGCTCGACCTGAACGCGCCCCATGTGCGGCCGGTGCACAACCCGTGGTCCACGCTCGCCTACGCCGCGCACTCGGCGGACGTGAGGGACACCGTCGTCGACGGCAGGATCCTGATGCGGGACCGCGTGCTCACGACGCTCGACGAGGCCGCCGCCCTCGCCGATCTGGAGGCTCTCGCCTGATCCGCCCGTGGATTGTGTGTCCGTTCGACCTGGTGACCCCACATAATGGCCGAAGACATCGGATGACTCAGCGACATCCGGAGTGACAGGGAGGTCGGCCATGGCAGTCACCGATGAGGCGATCGAGAAGATCAAGGGCATGATCGTCTCCGGCACGCTGCGCCCCGGCGACCGGCTTCCCAAGGAGAGCGAGCTCGCCGCCGACCTCGGTCTGTCCCGGAACTCCCTGCGGGAGGCGGTGCGCGCGCTCTCGCTGATCCGCATCCTGGACGTACGGCAGGGCGACGGCACGTACGTCACCAGCCTGGACCCCCAGCTCCTCCTGGAGGCGCTCAGCTTCGTCGTCGACTTCCACCGGGACGACACGGTGCTCGAGTTCCTCGCCGTACGCCGCATCCTGGAGCCCGCCGCGACGGCGATGGCCGCATCGCGGATCAGCGAGCAGCAACTGCACGCCCTGACCTCCCAGCTGGACGCGCTGGGCGCCGCCCCCTCGGTGGAGGAACTCGTCGCCTGCGACCTGGAGTTCCACCGGGGCATCGTGCAGAGCTCCGGTAACTCGGTCCTGTGTTCGCTGCTGGACGGCCTCTCGGGGCCCACCACCCGGGCCCGGATCTGGCGCGGCCTCACCCAGGAGGACGCGGTCAGCCGCACCCTGCACGAGCACCGGGCGATCCTGTCCGCCCTGCGGGACCGCGACGCGGAGGCGGCCCGCTCGTGGGCGACGGTGCACATCGCGAGCGTGGAGCAGTGGCTGCGCAGCACCCTGTAGGGACAGCTCGGATGACTCGGGGGGTGGTTCATGGTGGCGATCACGCGTGTTTCCGGCCCCTCGGTGGGGCAGTGATCCGTTCACTCCCCCGTGCAAGGGGGCTGCGGAGGCCCCCTTGGCACGCCGTAAGGTTGGGGCGTACGTAAGGGGCACGTCGGAAGGAGGCGCTGGGTGATCGAGCTCGAGGGGGTTCCCGAGCTGATCGACCCGGTCATGGTGGCCGCGTTCGAGGGCTGGAACGATGCCGGCGACGCCGCCTCCACCGCGGTCGCGCATCTCGACAAGGAGTGGAAGGGCGAGGTCTTCGCGGCACTGGACGCCGAGGACTACTACGACTTCCAGGTGAACCGCCCCACGGTGTGGCTGGACGGCGGGGTCCGCAAGATCACCTGGCCGACCACGCGCCTGTCGGTGGTCCGGGTCGGCGGCGAGAAGCCACGCGACCTCGTGCTGGTCCGGGGGATCGAGCCGTCGATGCGGTGGCGCTCGTTCTGCAACGAGCTGCTCGGCTTCGCGCACGAGCTGGGTGTGGAGCTGGTGGTGATCCTGGGCGCACTGCTCGGTGACACCCCGCACACACGTCCGGTGCCGGTGAGCGGGGTCACCTCTGATCCGGACCTGGCCCGCACGATGGATCTGGAGGAGACCAAGTACGAGGGCCCCACGGGCATCGTCGGCATCCTTCAGGAGGCGTGCACGCACGCGGGCGTACCGGCGGTGTCGCTGTGGGCGGCAGTACCGCACTATGTGTCGCAGCCGCCGAACCCGAAGGCGACGCTGGCCCTCCTCAACCGCCTGGAGGACCTGATCGACCTGCGGATCCCGCTGGGCGAGCTGCCCGAGGACGCGCGTGCCTGGCAGCTGGGGGTGGACCAGCTGGCCGCCGAGGACAGCGAGGTCGCCGAGTACGTGCAGACGCTGGAGGAGGCCCGGGACACCGCGGAGCTGCCGGAGGCGTCGGGCGAGGCGATCGCACGTGAGTTCGAGCGCTATCTGAGGCGGCGGGACGGCGGCGGTCCGGCGGGCCCGGCCCCCGGCGGACACGCCACGGCCGACGGCAGCGACAGCTCCTCGTATCTGCGGGACAACCCCGGCGGTCGTCCGAAGCCTCCGAAGTCCCCGCGGCCGGAGACCGGCACCGAGGACGAGGACTCCTCGGAAGACTGAGCGGGCCGGGCGGACCGCGCGGACGCATCGGGCCGGGCGGGCGGAAGCCGGGATGACGGAAGGGGCGGTGCGCACCTGGCGCACCGCCCCTCCGCGTTCAGCACCCCGCGGTCTCCTCGCGTCAGCGTTCGACGGCGATCACGTCGTACGGGGTGTCCGGCGTCGGCGTGGTCGTGAACCGGGCGTTGGGCAGGTACAGGCGGTCCCCGTACGCGGCCACGGTGGTCGGCACGTCGAGGTCCGGGTCGGTGAGGCGGCGCTGGAAGACTCCGCTGCGCCCGTCGGGCGAGAGCCGGAAGACGTCGATCGCGTTCTGCATGTTCTGCACCGCGTACAGCGTCCGGCCGGTGAGCAGCAGCCCGTCACCGTTGACGAGCGGTGCCGCGTCGCCGAGGTCGACGAGCCGGGTGACTCCGGTCCTCGGGTCGACCCGGTGCAGTCCGCCGGCCCCGGTCTGCACGACGAGCAGGGCCCCACCGTCCGGGGTCCGCGTGATCCCGTTGGCGTTGATCGTGGCGCCGGGCACCTGGCTCCAGTCGCCGCTCAGGGGGAGCCGCAGGACGTCGGCCGCGTCCGGCAGCGCGCCGCCCGGGCCGAGCGGCAGCGCGTACAGCGTGGGTTGGTAGGAGTCCGTGAACCAGACCGCGCGGGGGGTCAGGACCACGTCGTTGACGAAGGTCTCGGACTCCGTGGTGAGGACGTACGACGCGAGTTCGGCGCCGGTACGGGCGTCCACCACACGGGCGCCCGTGCCGACCGTGGCGATGAACAGCCGTCCCCTGCCGTCGAGTTTGAGCCCGGCCGCCGCCGTGCCCGGCCCCGGCGCGATGGTCCGGCCCTGTCCGGTGCGCAGATCGGCGCGGTAGACCGAACCGTCGGCGATGGATCCGAGGTAGGCGTACGGGCCGCCCCCGATGGTGATGCCCTCCGGACGGATGCCGTTCGGCAGATGGATGACGGTGGGTAACGACTTCCCCGCTGCCCAGGCCTGGTCGGCCGAGGACCCGGCGAGCGCGGCGCCGGCGGCCGCGGCGCCGACGGTGAGCAGTCGTCGGCGGCTGAGACGGTCTGGGAACGAACGGTGCGTGGATGTCACGGTGCGTCCTTCCGGGCAGGACCGGGAGTTGACCGGTCCAGCGATCAACTGTCCCTGCCACCCCACCACATGACCCCCGACTCCGCAGCCTTTGGCCGGTTTGCTGCGTGACATCTGTTTCAGGACGGATTGCACAGGTTTCCCAATTCAACTTGTTTTCAAACCGAGTTGGCTACGCCGGGGTGGACGAGTCGCCGTGGGCGTGCCAGGTTGTGCCCCGAAGGCGCGGCCCGGGGGAGGGACACGGCAGCACCCGCAGAACCGAACCGAGAGGAGCGGTACGCGATGACCGACCAGGTACAGCCGACGCAGGGCCCGGGAACGGCCGGGCCGGGACCCGACGGAGCGGGGTTCACCTACCGGGGAGCCGAGCAGGAGCTGATCGTCGTCGCACGCCCCGAGGCCCGGCTGCGTGCCGGGGCCGAGGGCGTCCGCTCGGCGGCGGGCTCGGACGTGTCGGCCCTCAACATGTTCCTCAGTGACGAACAGCTCGCCCTGGAGCCGCTGTTCGGCAGCGAGGAACGACTGCGGCAGTCCCAGGTGGCGGACGGCGGGGGCGGAAGCGACCTCGCGCTCTTCTACCGGGTGCGCGGCGTCGAGAGCCGCGCCCAGGAGCTGCGTTCACGGATCGCCGCGCTGCCGGGGATCGACACGGCGTACGTGAAGCCCGGCGCCGTCCCCGCCTCGGTGGGGTCGGTCGGGCGGAGCACGAACGGCTCGGCGAGCGCGGACGACGGCCGGCGGACGAAGGAAGGGGCGCCCATCACCCCGGACTTCACCAGCCGCCAGGGCTATCTGCGGCCGGCGCCCGAGGGCATCGACGCCCACTGGGCCTGGCAACGGCCGGGCGGTACGGGCCAGGGCGTGACGGTGATCGATGTGGAGGGGGCGTGGCAGCTGGGCCACGAGGACCTGACCGCGAAGCTCGCGGGCGTGGTCGTCGGCACCCCGCTGACGGACCTCGCCTGGCGCAACCACGGCACCGCCGTCATCGGGGTGATCGGCGGCGACCGCGACGAACGCGGGATCACCGGCATCGCGCCGGACGCGGTGACGGCGGCCGCGTCCTTCCAGGGCATGGGCACGGCGGCCGCGATCCACGCCGCGGCCGACCGGCTGGGCCCCGGTGACATCATCCTGGTCGAACTGCACGCCCCGGGGCCGCGGTTCGACTTCGAGGAGCGCGACGACCAGCAGGGTTACATCGCGATCGAGTGGTGGCCGGACAACTTCGCGGCCATCCGGTACGCGACCGCCAAGGGAGTGCTCGTCGTGGCGGCCGCGGGCAACGGCGCCGAGTCGCTCGACGACGCGGTGTACGAGCGGCGCCCCGCCGAGTTCCCCGCGTGGTGGCGCAACCCCTTCAACCCCGCCAACCCGTCCTCGGGCGCGGTGCTGGTCGGCGCGGGCGCACCGCCGCCCGGCACACACGGCCGCGACCACGGCCCGGACCGCTCCCGCCTCGCCTTCTCCAACTACGGGGCGCGGGTGGACGCGCAGGGCTGGGGGCGCGAGGTCACGACCACCGGCGGCTTCTGGGACCGGCCCGGCGACCTGCAGGGCGGTGCCGAGGAGATCGGCTGGTACACGGACACGTTCTCCGGGACCTCCTCCGCCTCCCCGGTGGTGGTCGGCGCCCTGGCCGCGCTGCAGGGCATGCTCAAGGCGGCGGCCCAGGAACCGATGTCCCCGGAGCGTGCCCGCGCGGTGCTGCGGGCCACCGGCTCCCCGCAGCAGGACGCGCCGGGCCGGCCCGGCTCCCAGCGGATCGGCAACCGGCCGGACATCAAGGCGGCGGTCACCCGTCTGCTGCCGGAGGCGGTCGGCTCGGGCCAGGCCGAACGGTACTGGGACGAGCTGCTGCCGTACCCGCGCGAACTCCCGCCCAGGCTCCGGCTGTTCGTGGCCGGTGACTGGCGCAACCTCGAAAACCCCTCACCCGAGATCCGTCAGGCGGTGCACTCCGCCTTCGCGGGCGGACGGCCCGACGTACGTGTCTGGTTCTCGGACGACGAGATCGTCGGCCTGGTGGTCACGGGCTGACGTGTCCGAGGGCGTAGCCGCAAGTCAACGATTCGATGATTCACGGAAGGTGGCACCCGTATGAGCACCACCCCGCAGATGAGTCAGCAGCAAGGACACCAGCAGGGCATCCAGCAAGGCATCCAGCAGGGGCAGCAGGGACCGAGCACGGCGCCGCCCCAGCAGTTCGGACAGCAGCAGCCCATGGCGTTCGGACAGCAGTTGCAGCAGCCGTTCGGCCTGCTGCAGAACCCGCAACTCCAGAACCCGCAACTCCAGAACCCTCAGCACCAGAACCCGCAGCACCAGAACCCGCAAGCGCAGATCCCGCAGCAGCAGATTCCGCAGCACCTGCAGCAGCAGCTCCAGCAGATGGGGCAGCAGCAGCCGTTCCAGCAGCTGCTCCAGCAGCTCGGCGGGCAGCAGCAGCAACAGGCGCAGGTCCTGACGAGCGGGATCGCCCAGCACTTCTGGGACGTGGTCACCCCGCTCCCGGGCCAGCCGTCGATCCTCTACCTGTTCATCGACAACGCCTGGCGCCCCCTGGTGAACCCCAACCAGGTCACCCACGACGAGGTCCAGCAGGCCTTCGCCTACGGGCAGCAGGTCATCGGCGTCTACGACGCCAACAGCAGCACCGTACAAGCCGTCATCGTGAACAAGTGACGCTCTGAGAGAGGGTCTGAGAGAGACTGAGAGAGAAGGGGCGCCGGGCGGTACGACCGCCCGGCGCCCCGCACGTACGAGAGGGAACTACAGGGCCACGCCCAGGAGGGCGTCCACGGCACGCGAGACGACGCCGGGGGCGCCCTCGTCCGTACCGCCCGTCTCGCGCTGGAGCGCCGCCCAGCGGTCGACCGCGGCGAGCGCGGCCGGTGCGTCCAGGTCGCTCGCGAGGGCCTCGCGGATCTCCTCGACCAGCGCCTCGGCGGACGGCCCGTCGGGACGCGACACCGCCGCCCGCCAGTTCTCCAGACGGGCGACCGCGTCCGCGAGGACGGTGTCCGTCCACTCCCAGTCGGCGCGGTAGTGGTGCGCGAGGAGGGCGAGGCGGATGGCGGCCGGGTCGACGCCGTCGCGCCGGAGCTTCGACACGAAGACGAGGTTGCCCTTGGACTTCGACATCTTCTCGCCGTCGAGGGCGACCATGCCGGCGTGCACGTACGCCTTGGCCATCGGGAACTCGCCGGTGAGCACCTGGGCGTGCGAGGCGCCCATCTCGTGGTGCGGGAAGGCGAGGTCGGAGCCGCCGCCCTGGACGTCGAAACCCATCCCCAGGTGGTCGAGGGCGATGGCGACGCACTCGATGTGCCAGCCGGGCCGGCCGGGGCCGAGCGAGCCCCCGTCCCAGCTGGGCTCCCCCTCCCGCGCTGTCATCCAGAGCATCGGATCGAGCGGGTTCTTCTTGCCCGGACGGTCCGGGTCGCCGCCCCGCTCGGCGGAGAGCAGGCGCATGGCGGCGGCGTCCAGGTTGGACACCTTGCCGAAGTTGGGGTCGGACTCGACGGAGAAGTAGACGTCCCCTTCGAGTTCGTACGCCGCGCCCGCGTCCCGCAGCCGCTCGACGAGCGGCACGATGCCGGGTATCGCCTCGACGGCGCCTATGTAGTGCCGCGGCGGCAGCATCCGCAGGGCGGTCATGTCCTCACGGAAGAGGGCGGTCTCCTTCTCGGCGAGTCCTACCCAGTCGACGCCGTCGCGCTCCGCCCGCTCCAGGAGCGGGTCGTCGACGTCGGTCACGTTCTGGACGTAGTGAACCTGCCGCTTGGTGTCGAGCCACACGCGCTGAACGAGGTCGAACGCGTTGTAGGTCGCCGCGTGACCCATGTGGGTCGCGTCGTACGGCGTGATGCCGCAGACGTAGATACGGGCGACGGGACCGGGGTCGAGTGTGACGAGGCCGCCGGTCGCGGTGTCGTGGATCCGGAGGTCGCGGCCCTCACCAGGCAGGGCGGGGACCTCAGAAGCGGGCCAGGCATGCATGTCATGAGCCTAACCGGACGGAACTTCCGTATACGAACCGGACCAGCCCTGATGACTCGGAAGGCCCTCTTGCGCGACGCCCGATGGTGTGCGTCATCCGGTCCTACGGGGGTGCGGCCGCCCGTACGACCGCACAACCCAACGCGCGCACCGCCGAGGACGGCGGTCCGTCCCCCTCACATGCGCCGTGAGCGCGAGCGCGAGCCGCCGGGTCCGCGCCCCCCGCCCCCGGGCCCGCACGCCGCCAGGACCGGCTACGCACGAGGCGGTGAGTGTCGCAAGTCACGGACGGCAGACCGAACGCCACCCGTCTGCCATCGCCGCCCGCACCCGGCCCCGGCCCCGGGCGCCCACCACGAGGCTTGGCCTCACAGACCTACGCACCGGGGGGATGGCAGCACCGCCGCGCAAGGCACCGCCACGGGCGGCTGCGCGCCCGGGCGTGGACCCGTCCGGATGTAGCCCCACACGGATGTGCGCGCCCGCCCGGGAGCGGCCCCGCCGGATGTAGGCCCGTCCGGGAGCGGGCCTGCCCGGATATGGCCCCGCCGCCCGGGAGCGGCCCCGCCTGATAGGGGCCCGCCCGGGAGCGGGACCGACCCGGGAGTGATCTTGCCCGGATATGGCTCCGCATGGATGTGCCCGGCCGCCCGGGAGCGGCCCCGCCGGATATGGGACCGCCCGGGAGTGAGCCTGCCCGGATATGGCTCCGCACGGATGTGCCCGGCCGCCCGGGAGTGGCCCCGTCGGATACGGGCCCGCTCGGGAGTGGGCCCGTCCGGGAGTGGGCCCGTCCGGGAGTGGGCCTGCCCGGAAGCGTCCCCGTCCGGCAGTGGGCCTGCCCGGAAGCGGCCCCGCCCGGACGTGGGCCCGCCCGGGGGCGGGACCGACCCGGGATGGGCCCGTCTGCTGCTGGGGCGGCGGGACTCGTCCCCGGGGGAGTCGTGTTCCGTGGGACCCGGTTGGCGTAGTCGGTGCGAGGTGAGCGCGCCCGGGCCCTGGACGGTCGAGGGGGTTTACACGGGTGGCCAGGGGATCGCCGGCCACTCTCCGCTCGGCTCCGGGTGTTTGCCCGAGGCGAGCATCGCCTCGACACGCACGCGTGTGGCGTCGATTTCGGCGATGGTGATGAGTTCGGCCAACCGGGTGGCGAGCGGCGCGCCCGGCGCCAGCCCGTCCCGCAGGGAGGTGAGGACCTCGACCGCCTCCGGCGTCAGCGACTCCCCCGCCCACCCCCACAGCAGCGTGCGCAGCTTGTTCTCGGCGTTGAAGGTGACCCCGTGGTCGATGCCGTACAACCGCCCCTCACCGGCGGGCAGCAGATGCCCTCCCTTGCGGTCGGCGTTGTTGATCACGGCGTCGAGCACGGCGAGCCGCCGCAGCCGCACGTCGTCGGCGTGCACGAGCAGCGCCGTCTCTCCCTCGCCGACCTCCGCGAAGCCGATCGCCTTCCAGCCCGCCGCGGGCTCCTCGGCCTCCACCAGGGCCAGCAGCCCGTCCCCGTCGGCCTCCGGCAGGGCCTCGATCCACAGCTGGCACATGCCCTCGCCGTAGGGCCCGTCGCGCAGCACGGTGGTGGGGACCAGCCCCCAGCCCGTGGCCTCGGAGACCTCGTACGCGGCCACCTCACGCTGGGCGAGGGTCCCGTCGGGAAAGTCCCACAGGGGCCGCTCCCCGGCGATCGGTTTGTAGACGCAGAACGCGTCCCTGCCCTCGAACGAAACGGAGCAGTACAGCACCGCGTTCGAGGCCTCACGGATCCGTCCGCGCACCTTCAGCTCGCCCAGGGCGAGCAGCTCGGCCGTGGTCACGCTCCGCGGCGGTATCCGTTCTGGCGCGGACATACGTGTCCTTCCGGGTCGAGCGGGAGGCTGCACAGCGGGCAGGGCGGCCGGCCCGCGTTGACGACGTCGAGAGCGCGCTTGGCGAAGGCCCTGGCCTGCGCGCCGGTGAGCCGGACGCGGAGCATCGGCGGGCCGTTCTCCTCGTCCTGGAGCAACCTTTCCTCGGCCTCGGCGAGGTCCTCGTCGGTGTCGGCGTCGAGCTCCACGAGGGCCTGTGCCTCGACGATCATGCGCTGTTCGTCACCGTCCCAGGCCAGCGCCATCGTGCCGACCCGGAACTCCTCCTCCACCGGGGTGTCGAGAGGGGCGGTGTCGGACACCTCGGCGGGGACCATGGCCGGGACGGGCGCGCTGCCGCCGGTGCGCCGTACGACTTCGTCAAGGAGCTCGTCCATACGTTCGGCGAGTGCGGCGACCTGGGTCTTCTCCAAGGCGACGCTGGTCACCCTGGGGCCTGAGGAGGCCTGCAGGAAGAAGGTACGGCGCCCGGGCAACCCGACCGTACCGGCCACGAAACGGTCCGGGGGGTCGTAGAGGAACACCTGACGGGACACGTCCTGTCTCCATTGGAATCGGCATGTGGACCGGCTGACTGCCTCGGCCCTCATCGGCTGCTGACAACTTGCTGACAACTACTGCGCTGCTTCGACCGCTTCACCCTACTGCGGCCGACGATCACGGTGCGCCCGCACCGCCCCCGACCGGGGCGTCCCCGCTGGGGGGCTCCTCGCGCGGCGCCAGGGAGGCGAGGTCGCCGGTGTCCCCGAGACGCACGAGGAAGGGACGCAGTCGTGTGTAACGGATCGCGGTGATGGAACACGGTTCTACAGAGATCCGCTGGAAGAGGTCGAGATGAAGTCCGAGTGCGTCCGCGACAAGGGATTTGATGATGTCGCCGTGCGAGCACATGACGTAGACGGCGTCGCCGCCGTGGTCGCGCTCCACGCGCGCGTTCCACTCGCGCACCGCTTCGGCCGCCCGCGTCTGCATGGCCCGCATCGATTCTCCGCCGGGGAACGCGGCCGCGGACGGGTGGGCCTGTACGACCTCCATCAGCGGCTCGTCCTTCAGCTCGGCGAGCTTGCGGCCGGACCAGTCGCCGTAGTGCGCCTCCCCGATCCGCTCGTCGGTGTGCACACGCAGCTCGGGGCGGGCGTCGAGCAGCGGCTGCACGGTCTCCTGGCAGCGCTGCAGGGGGCTGGTGACGACTTCGGAGATCGGCAGCGCGGCGAGCCGCCCGGGCAGCGCCGCGGCCTGCTGGGCGCCGCGCTCGTCGAGGGCGACGCCGGGCGTCCAGCCGGCGAGCAGCCCAGCGGTGTTGGCGGTCGAACGTCCGTGCCGTACGAGAATCAGGGTGGGCATGCGGCCCAGCGTAAACGGGTGGCTCGGGGACCCGGAGGGGCCTGTGGACAACGGCGGCCGGAGTGCGGTGGCGACCGGGCGACGGGAGAATACGCTCCGTGATCGTCGACTGCGCCATTTACCGTCTCGGGCGCCGGACGGAGGGCCCCGAGGACCTCTCCGACGCCCTGGACCTGGCACGCGCCGAGGGCGACGCGTTCATCTGGATCGGGCTGTACGAGCCGACGGAGCAGGAGTTCGACCTCGTCACCGAGGAGTTCGGACTGCACCCGCTGGCGGTCGAGGACGCCCTCAAGGCGCATCAGCGGCCCAAGCTGGAGATGTACGACGATTCGCTGTTCGTGGTCCTGAAGCCGGTCGCGTACGAGGCGGAGAGCGATGTCGTCACCACCGGTGAGGTGATGGTGTTCATCGGGGACTCCTTCGTGGTGACCGTCCGGCACGGCGAGTGCTCGCCTCTCGCGCAGGTGCGCCGCCGGCTGGAGCAGGACCCCGAGATGCTGCGGCACGGGCCGACGGCGGTGCTCTACTCGATCGCCGACGCCACGGTCGACCACTACCTGGAGGTGGCGACCGAGCTCCAGACGGACCTGGAGGAGCTGGAGGCGGAGGTCTTCTCGCCGAACGGCGGCGGTTCACGGAACACCGCGTCCAGGATCTACACGTTCAAGCGGCAGATCCTGGAGTTCCGGCGGGCCACGGTCCCACTGACCGTTCCGCTGACCCGGCTCTCGGGCTCGGGCGCCGCCGGCGCCGCGGTGCCGTTCGTGAACGAGAAGGCGCAGCCCTTCTTCCGCGACGTCAACGACCATCTGGCCCGTGTGAACGAGTCGGTGGAGGGCCTGGACCGGCTGGTCTCGGACGTCCTCGCGGCGCATCTCGCGCAGATGAGCGTGCGCCAGAACGACGACATGCGGAAGATCTCGGCGTGGGCGGCCATGGCCGCGGTCCCCACGATGATCGCCGGCATCTACGGCATGAACTTCGACCACATGCCCGAGTTGCACTGGCTCTGGTCGTACCTGGTGGTGATCCTGGCGATGGTGGCGCTGGAATTCCTGCTGTACCACCTCTTCAAGCGGCGAGGCTGGCTGTGACCGGCGCGCGACCGGGTGGGCGACGTGCGCAGGGTTCGCGACCCCGGCTCACACCACCTCCGGCGCGGGGGGCGCGGGGCCGCCCAGGGCGTCGCGGTGTTCCGGCATCTTCAGGGAGACCATGCGGCGCCAGCCCGCGACGCGCTCGTAGGCGTAGACGGTGTGGATGGCCGCGGCGAGCGTCGCGGCCCTGGCCCTCGACCAGCCGAGAATGCCTCCCATGCGGGCCATCACGGCGAGACTGACGTCCCGGTAGACGCGGATCTCGGCGAGCGCGCACGCGCGCAGCGTCCGCCGGATGGCGTGGTCGTGTCCGGCGGACGCGAAGCGGAGCAGCTCCTCGTGGCAGTAGGCGAGGTGCCGGTCCTCGTCCTCGGAGATCATCCGGATCGCACGACCGATGTCGGGATGGTCGGCGAAGTGCCTGACCAGCAGCTCCATCTGCTCGGAGGCACGCTGCTCGGTGACCCTGCTGTGGGCGAGGTAGGTGACGATGTCCCGCACGGTGAGTGGCTGCCGGCTCCTCAGCTTGTCGTGGGCGAGGCCGATCCCGTGCCGTTCCAGGAGCATCGTGTAGTCGGTGTCGGCCGGGACCTCGACCGGCGTGAGGCCGCGCTTGTTCATCAGGGCGTTGAAGATCCGCCCGTGCTTGTCCTCGTCGGCGCCGTGCCGGGTGATCTTCGGGGCGAGTTCGCGTGCGCTCGGCGGAACGAGGGCGGCGATGCGCGCGTTCTCCCAGCCACCCTGCGACTCCCCGCTGGCGGCGATGGAGCAGAAGAGCCGGAACGACTCGTCGTTGTCGAGGATCTCCTGGAACAGACTCTTGGCCGAAAGCATCGATGACACCCTTTCTGCAGGGTCCGCAGAAAACGAGTCAAAGGGGACGCCGAGGGCCCGGCAACCGATGTGTCGGACAAATGCGCCGAACGAAGGATGACGGGGCGGGCCCCAGCGCGTAACCCAAGGCACGCCCGCGCGTTGTTCCCCGTGACGGCCGTGGCGGGGAAGACCCCCCGAGCCCCCACCACGGCCGCAGAACTTCTTCCGTCCCTCCAGGGGAAGGGTTGCGACGCGCTACGCCAGACCGGCCCGCTCCAGCGCGTCCGAACCGGCGCGGAGCGAGGCGATCCGGTCCTCCAGCGTGAAGCCGGCCGGCGACAGCGTGAGCGTGGTGACCCCCGCCGCCGCGTAGGCCTTCATCCGGTCGGCGATGCGGTCCACGGAGCCGAGCAGGGTGGTCTGGTCGATCAGCGCGTGCGGAACGGCGGCGGCCGCGCCCTCCTTGTCGCCGGACAGGTACTTGTCCTGGATCTCGGCGGCCTCCTTCTCGTACCCCATGCGCTGGGCCAGCTGGTTGTAGAAGTTCTGCTTACGGCTGCCCATGCCGCCGACGTACAGCGCGGTGTAGGGGCGGAACATGTCGGCGAGCGCCGTCACGTCCTTGTCGGCGCCGACGGCGAGCGGCAGCGTCGGACAGACGTCGAAGCCCTCCATGGTCTTGCCGGCCTTCTCGCGACCCGCGCGCAGATGGCGCAGCGCGGTGTCCTCGAGGTGCTCGGCCGAGGGGAAGATCAGCAGGGCGCCGTCGGCGATCTCGCCGGTCTGCTCCAGGTTCTTGGGGCCGATCGCGGCGATGTACAGCGGGATGTGCTCGCGCTGCGGGTGCACCGTCAGCTTGATCGGCTTGCCCGGACCGTCCGGCAGCGGCAGCGTCCAGTGCTCACCCTCGTACGACAGCCGCTCGCGGGTCATCGCCTTGCGTACGATCTCGACGTACTCGCGGGTGCGGGCCAGCGGCTTGTCGAACTTGACGCCGTACCAGCCCTCGGAGACCTGCGGCCCGGAGACGCCGAGGCCGAGGCGGAAGCGCCCGCCGGAGAGCGAGTCGAGCGTCGCGGCGGTCATCGCGGTCATCGCGGGCTGACGGGCCGGGATCTGGAAGATCGCCGAGCCGACGTCGATGCGCTCGGTCTTGGCGGCGACCCAGGTGAGCACGGTGGCCGCGTCCGAGCCGTAGGCCTCGGCGGCCCAGCACACCGCGTATCCCAGTCGGTCGGCCTCCTGGGCGACGGCGAGATTGTCCGCGTCCATTCCGCCGCCCCAGTAGCCGAGGTTGATCCCGAGCTGCATGGCCGATCCCCTTACCGATCAGTAACGTCCCTTGTGCCGCCGACCCTAGCGCGCTGGTGGGCGCGGTGACAGGAACGGGTTCAGGTCTGATCATCCATGTTGTCCACAGGGCCCCCACGACGCGAGTTCTGGCCAGTAATCTCGGCGTCCATGGAGCAGAGGCATCTCGGCCGTACCGGCCTTCGTGTGTCCCGGATCGGACTCGGCACCCTCACGTGGGGGCGGGATACCGACGAGCACGACGCCGCGGAGCTGTTGAAGGTGTTCTGGGAAGCGGGCGGGAACCTCGTCGACACCGCGGATGTGTACGGGGACGGGGAGTCGGAGTACCTGCTCGGACAACTCATAGAAGGCCTCGTGCCGCGTCGCGACCTGGTCATTTCCACGAAGGCGGGCAGTGTGCCCGACCCGGACCGGCGGTTCGACGGCTCGCGCGGGCACCTCCTGTCGGCGCTCGACGCCTCGCTCCAGCGCCTCGGCACGGACTACGTGGATCTGTGGCACGTCCACGCCTTCGACCCGGACACCCCGCTGGAGGAGACCCTCCAGGCGCTCGACCTCGCGGTCAGCAGCGGTCGCGCGCGGTACGCGGGGGTGTCCAACTTCTGCGGCTGGCAGCTCGCCAAGGCGGCGACCTGGCAGCTCGCGGCGCCCGGCACACGGACACGGATCGCGAGTACGCAGATGGAGTACTCCCTGCTCCAGCGCGGCGTGGAGAGGGAGGTGCTGCCCGCGGCGCTCGACCTGGGCGTGGGTCTGCTGCCGTCCTCACCGCTCGGGCGGGGTGTGCTCACCGGGAAGTACCGGGGTGGCACACCGTCGGACTCCCGCGGCGGCTCGGAGCACCTCGCGCCGTTCGTCGCGCCGTACCTGGACGACACGGCGAGCGGCATCGTGGACGCGGTGACGACGGCGGCGGACGGCCTCGCGGTCACGCCGTTGCAGGTCGCCCTCGCCTGGATCCGCGACCGGCCCGGTGTCGCCGCCCCGATCGTCGGCGCGCGCAACGCGCAGCAGCTCACGGCCGCGTTGTCAGTGGAGACCCTTAGTCTTCCTGACGAGATCTGCCGGGCGCTCGACGACGTGTCGGCACCGGTGCACCACTATCCCGATCACGACTGGAGCACGCTGTGAGCACGGAGCCCGAGACCACGGAGGAAGTGGAGCCGGGGACGCCGGGCGCGGGAGCGACCGCCGACCCGCAGGACGTGGACACGGATACAGACGCGGACACAGACACGGATACAGACGCGGCCGCGGTCACGGACGCCGTCGAGGGCGGCACGGAGACCGAAGGCGCGGCGGACGCCGCCAAGCTGTCCGAGGCAGCGGCCGAGCTGGCGGCGCAGCGGCTGGAGCGGGAGCGGATCGAGCGGCGGAAGGCCGAGAAGCAGGGGCCGATCGCGGCCGGGACCAAGCTCAGCGGGACGGCCGCCGATCTGCTCGCGGCGGTGCGGGCCGTGGAAAGCGGCGAGAAGCCTGTGGCCACCGCCTTCCGTGAGCCCGAGCCGACGCCGCGCAGGGCGGTCGCCCCGGAGCCCGTGCCGCGCCCGCAGCCGGTGGCCGCCCCGGCCGAGACCTCGGCGGCCCTCGCGCCGGAAGCCGCCGCCGCCGTACGCGCCGTGCTGGGCGAGGGCGGCGCACCCGACGCCCTCGCACCGGGGGCCCTCGCGGCACTCGGCGAGGGCGCGGACGACCAGCTGCGCGAGGACCCCTGGCAGTTGCTGCGGGTCGCCGGGGTGCGGCCCGAGCAGGCCGACGGGTTCGCCCGCGCGCTGCTCGGCGCGGAGTGCCGCCCGGACGACGAGCGGCGCGGCCGGGCGGTCACCGTATGGCTCCTCGAGCAGGCGGCCCTCGCCGGGCACACCGCTCTCGACGCCCCGGCGCTCACCGCCGCGCTCGCCCAGCGCGCGGTGCCGGATCCGGACGCGGCCGTGCAGAGCGCCCTCGCGGAGGGCGACGCACTGGTCTTCCAGGACGCCCTCGACACCGCGCCCCCGGCTCAGGAGGAGGGCGCCGAGGAGTCCGAGGAGCGTCCGGTCCGCGTCCTCATCGGCCTGGAGCGGTACGCGCTGGCCGAGGAGAGCCTCGCCGACGGACTCGCCCGGGTCATGAACTCCGTGCCGAAGACGGACGGCTCCGCCGACGGATGGGAGCAGGCCGCCGCGTCGGCCACCCGCTCCGCCGCGGAGCTGATCCGGGCGGTCGCGGGCCACGGCCTGGTCCTGCACACCGGCGGGCACGCGTCCCAGGCCGAGACGGCGGCACTGCTGCACGCCGCGCGCGGTCTCGGCCTGCGCGGCTGGGCGGCCACCCACACGCCGAGCGGCCGCGACGACTGCACGGCCCGCATGGCGCGGTACGACCTGCCGGACGGCCCCTCGGGCGACGCCGGGGACGGGCCGGTCACCGGGGTCGCCACCGTCGCGGGACTCCTCTCCGGCGCCGAGGGCCCTGGCCGGGACACGGACGGCGCCTTCGACCTGGACCTCCTGGTCGTCCTGGACGCACCGCAGCTGGACGTCGAGACGGCGGCCATGCTCGCCGAGTCGCTGCCGGACGGCGCACGGCTGGTGCTGAGCGGGGACCCTGGAGTGCTGTGGTCGGCGGGTCCGGGGCGGGTCTTCGCCGATCTGCTCGCCGCTCGGGTGTGCCCGCAGGTGGCCTCGCGGACGCCGGACCCCGGCCCCGTCGGGGAGCTGGTCTCCGGGGTCGGCATCGGCGAGCTGAACCAGGTCGAGGCGCCCGGCAAGGAAGTCGTGATCGTCCCCGTGCGGGACGCCGGCGAGGCGGTGCACCGGACCGTGCAGCTGGTCGCGGACTCGGTGCCGCGCGCCATCGGCATCCCGGCCGAGCAGACGCAGGTGATCACCCCGGGGCACGGCGGCGCCGTCGGCACCCGCGCACTCAACAGCGCGCTCAAGGAGCGGCTGAACCCGGGCCCCGGCCGCTTCGGGGGCTTCGACCCCGGGGACCGTGTCGCCCACTCCCCCGCTCCGGGTCGTACGACGGTGGGGCACGTGGTGAAGGCCGATGCCGACGGGCTGCACCTGGAGTGCTCGGGTCTGCCCGTCGTCGTACCGAAGGAGCGGGTGGAGCAGTCCGTACGGCACGGCTGGGCGCTCACGGCGCACCAGGCGGTCGGTCTGCGCTGGCCCGCCGCGGTCGTGGTGCTCCCCGGTGACGCAGCGGCGGCCCTGACCAGGCCCTGGGTGTACACGGCCTTCGGCCGGGCCGAGCGCCATCTGTCCGTGGTCCACGGGGTGGAGCAGGCCCTGCAGCGGGCGGTGGCCGAGGTCCCGCAGAAGCCGCGCACCACGCGCCTGCCCGCCCTGCTCAAGGCACAGGTCCCGGCGGCGGGCTGAGCCGCCGCCCAGGGACAGGGCTCCCGTACGCGGGAAGGTGGCGGCCACCGGGCTTCCGGTGACCGCCACCTTCCTGTGACGCGGTGCTCAGCGCTCCCGCGACGGCATGCTCAGGAGCCCTTTGCCGCGGTGCTCAGCGATCGGCGTCCAGCGGCTCCAGATCCCCGTCCTCGTCCAGTTCGGAGTCCGGGGCGAGGTCGTCCTCCAGCTCGTCGTCGTCCGACTCGTCGTCGAAGACCGCGCTGACGTCGAAGCGGCAGACCACGCGCTGCGGGTCGATCGCCTCGAAGGGGGTCTCCAGCCACTCGCCGGGGTCGGCCGGTTCGTCGGCGGCCGTGACCCAGAGTGTGGAGTCGCCCTCCTCCAGGCCGAACTCCTTGTGCCGGGAGGCGATCTCGTCCGGCTCGAACTCGCCGAACAGGACGCCCAGCGCCCCGTGCACCGTGCCGGACGCCGCGTCGAAGCCCGCGGCCGCGGTGGCCCCGTTCTCCTCCACGGCCTCCACCCGCTGGGCCTGTGCCAGCAGTCGCTGCGGCTCCACCACCGCGTAGTCCCGGCGGATCAGCACGCTCAGCGCGTTCGGCTCCTCGGGGCCCGTGTACGGCGGCAGCGTGTCGTCGCTGCCGGGGATCTCGAAGGGAGTGACCTCGTCATAGCGGTCGTAGAGCAGCTCGTCGTACTCCTCGGCCGCGGCGGCCAGCTCGTTGAACGCCTCGTATACGGCCGGGTCGTCATCGCCCGACCTGCGCTCGACCGCGGCCAGGTGGCGGTCGAGTGCGGTCTTGACAGCCTCGGCGGCGGCGCGTACCTCGGCAGTGGTGGGCTGCACAGCATCAGACATAGTGCAGACGCTATCCGTACAGGGCCTCTGCCCGCACAATAGATGCGATGCCGGAATACGAATTTGTCGACGTGTACGTGCCGCGCGGGGTGTCCCGCAAGGAGACGACACGCCTGCTGACGGACCATGCGGAGTACGGACACTGGGAGTTGGACCGCCTCAGCCTGCACCCCGACGGCAGCCGCAAGGTGCGGCTGCGCCGGCGGATCATCCGCCAGGTGCGTGCCACGTGGTGAGCGAAAGCGGCTGAAACGGAGCGGGCCCCGCCCGTGCGGGCCCGCTCCGGTCGCTTCGCCACAGGGGATGCCTGTGGCGAAGCGATCACACCTGCCCCGGCCCCCGTTCCAGGCCCGGACACTTCTCTGTCCCGCCGACTACGCGCCTGAGCGCGCCCGGCGGTAGAGCACGGCGCCCGCCAGCAGCGCGCCCGCGGCCGCCGGGATCACCGCGCCGATCGGCAGGTCACTGCCGGTGTGGGCGAGCTGCGCCGCGCCGCTCTGCGGCTGGGAGACGTTCTGCGTCCCCGGGTGGTGGGGGTACGAGGTGGGCGGCGTGCCCGGGGTTCCGGGGTGCCCGGGCGTACCCGGGTTCCCGGGCGTACCCGGGTTCCCGGGCGTACCCGGGTTCCCGGGCGTACCCGGGTTCCCGGGCGTACCCGGGTTCCCGGGCGTACCCGGGTTCCCGGGCTGACCGGGGTTCCCAGGCTGCCCCGGGTAACCGGGGTGTCCCGGGTGACCGGGGTGACCGGGGTGACCCGGGTGACCGGGGTGACCGGGCTGACCCGGGTGACCGGGCTGACCCGGGTGACCGGGCTGACCGGGGTGACCGGGGTGACCGCCGCCGGGCGGATAGTGGGTGTGGCCGCCGTGTCCGTTCGCGCAGTCGTTGCCCATCGCCGGGTTGAGCAACCCGACGACGTTCACGCTGTTGCCGCAGACGTTGACCGGCACGTCGATCGGCACCTGGACGTGGTTGCCGGAGCCGACGCCCGGCGAGCCACTCGCGTGCCCACCGGCGTGGGAGCCGCCCCAGTGCGAACCGCCACCGCCGTAGCCACCACCGCCGTAGCCGCCACCGTCATGGCCGCCACCGCCGTAGCCACCACCGTCATGGCCGCCACTGCCGTAGCCGCCACCCCCGTAGCCGCCACCATCATGGCCGCCACCCCCGTAGCCGCCTCCATAACCTCCCCCGTGCCCCCCGGCGGACGACCCACCGCCGCCGTGGTTGACGCACTTGTTGCCCATCGCCGGGTTGAGCAACCCGACGACGTTCACGGTGTTTCCGCAGACGTTGACCGGCACGTGCACCGGCGCCTGCACCGTGTTGCCCGACAGCACGCCGGGCGAGTCCGAACTGGCGCCGCTCGCACCCGAGTCGGCGTGTGCGTAGCCTCCGGTCGCGGCGAGTACGCCGGTCGCGGCCGCCACGGTCATCAGGCCCTTGCGGGTGACCTGTCGCATAGCTGAATTCCCTGCCTTAGTCCTTGGCTTGGACCCTCCGGAACGCGCACGCATCCGTCCTGTGCGTGCGCCGAAAGCCGGTCGGCCCCGGAGCGCATGGCGCGCGCTCCGGGGCCGACGGGCTCAGACCCTCGTGGGGTGAGGCACAACGTCAGTTGTTGATGCAGGTGTTGCCGAAGGTGGGGTTCAGCAGCCCGATCACGGAGACCGTGTTGCCGCAAACGTTCACCGGGACGTGAACGGGCACCTGGATGACGTTGCCGGAGATGACACCCGGGGAGTGCACAGCGGCACCCTGGGCACCCGAGTCGGCGACGGCCAGGCCCGCACCCGCGAGAACCAGACCACCAGTGGCAGCCGCAGCAGCGACGACCTTCTTGATCATTATTCCTCCTTGTTGGCAATGCGATCCCAAGCAGCGGATCGCATCACCTGTAACGAGGAGGGACTACTAGAGCTACGAGCTTATGGTCGCATTCACCCGTCCCGGGTGATCTCCGTACGTACGGGCGAATGCGGGCGTCAACGTGTCATGACGCCTCGATGAAGCGGTCGAGCACACGGACGCCGAACTTCAGGGCATCCACCGGCACCCGCTCGTCGACCCCGTGGAACATGCCCGCGAAGTCCAGCTCCGGCGGCAGCTTGAGCGGGGCGAAGCCGAAGCAGCGGATGCCGAGGTCGGCGAAGGACTTGGCGTCGGTGCCGGCCGAGAGCATGTAGGGCACGGCTCGCGCGATCGGGTCCTCGGCGGACAGCGCGGTCTGCATGGCGTCGACCAGCGCCCCGTCGAAGGTGGTCTCCAGCGCCTTGTCCGCGTGCACGTCCTCACGCTTGACCCTCGGTCCCAGAATCCGGTCCAGGTCGGTGAGGAACTCCTCCTCGTACCCCGGCAGGTAACGCCCGTCGACGTGCGCGGTCGCCTGCCCCGGAATCACGTTGACCTTGTATCCGGCACCGAGCTGGGTCGGGTTGGCGGTGTTCTGCAGGGAGGCGCCGATGAGCTTGGCGATGCCGCCGAGCTTGGCGAGCGTCTCGTCCATGTTCTCCGGGTCGAGCTCGGTGCCCAGCGCGTCGCCGAGCTCGTCGAGGAAGTGCCGCAGCGTCTTCGTCACCCGGACCGGGAACTTGTGCCGCCCGAGCCGTCCGACGGCCTCGGACAGCTCGGTGATCGCGTTGTCCTTGTGGATCATCGAACCGTGCCCGGCGGTGCCGTCCACGGTGAGCTTCATCCAGTGCATGCCCTTCTGGGCGGTCTCGACGAGGTACAGCCGCAGCTTCTCGTTGACCGTGAAGGAGAACCCGCCGACCTCGCCGATCGCCTCGGTCACGCCCTCGAAGAGGTCGGGGTGCTTGTCGACGAGGTGCCGCGCGCCCCACGTGCCGCCGGCCTCCTCGTCGGCGAGGAACGCGAGGACGATGTCACGCGGCGGCTTGCGCCCGCTGCGCAGCCGGTCCCGGACGACCGCCAGCGTCATGGCGTCCATGTCCTTCATGTCGACCGCGCCGCGGCCCCACACCATCCCGTCCGCGATCTCGCCGGAGAAGGGGTGATGGGTCCAGTCCGCCGCGTTGGCCGGTACGACGTCGGTGTGGCCGTGGATGAGCAGCGCGGGGCGCGAGCGGTCCTCGCCCTCGATACGGGCCACGGTCGACGCGCGCCCCTTGTGCGACTCGAAGATCTGCGGC
The DNA here is from genome assembly GCF_001514115.1 of Streptomyces olivochromogenes. Classification (GTDB taxonomy): domain Bacteria; phylum Actinomycetota; class Actinomycetes; order Streptomycetales; family Streptomycetaceae; genus Streptomyces; species Streptomyces olivochromogenes. The sequence goes on along the minus strand of NZ_KQ948453.1, from coordinate 165,631 downwards.
TCGAGCCCGACCTCGGCGAGCTTCTCGGCCACGTACTCCGCGGCCTTGCGCTCACCCGGTCCGGAGTGGTCCCCGTAGTTGCTGGTGTCGATCTGGATCAGCTCGCGACAGAGGTCCACGACCTCGTCCTCGCCAGAGACGCTCCTGGCCGTGTTCGACTCGCTCACGCTGCTTCCTCCCACTGTCACTGCTGGTGGTCCCCCCTCATCCTCTCCCCCACCCCCTCCTCGCCCCAAGGCCGGACCCGGCCCGTCACACGCCGTTCACGCGGCGACGGGGTGTGACCGGGGGCCCTCGAAAGCCTGGTAATGTTTCCTCTGTCGCCGCGAGGGAAACCCCGCGCGACAGACACCTTGTCCGGGTGGCGGAATGGCAGACGCGCTAGCTTGAGGTGCTAGTGCCCTTTATCGGGCGTGGGGGTTCAAGTCCCCCCTCGGACACACAGAGGAGTGAGGGCCGCGACCATCAGGTCGCGGCCCTCACTCGTTGTGCGCAGCGCAGGCCTCAACTCATCGTGTTCGCCGCGTTACGGACAGATGTGGGGCAGATCTCGTCAGGATGACATACCCCCATGTCAGAGCCCCGTCACCACACCGGAATCAGTGGTTCCGGAGCCCTCGTACGGAGTCCCCGCATGGCTGATGACCAGGTACGCGACTAGCGTCGTACTAAAATTCAAGGCTTGTTTGGAGCTGGACCGGAATATCCCCAGGCATACCTGCGGGCCCACCAGCTCCCCGGACGCTCCGGGAACAACACGTGAGGACCCGATGGCAGCCCTCGAGCAAGGCCCCGCACTCGCGCTGTTCGACGAGGAGGTGCGCGCGGAGTTCGGCGACCCGGCGCGCTTCTCCGCCTCCGTCGCCGCCTCGCCGCGCACGCTGGTCGACATCCTCGACGCCACCGTCCGGGCCCACCCCGACGAGCCCGCCCTCGACGACGGCCACCGGGTCCTCACCTACCGCGCCCTGGCCGTCGAGGTCGAGGCCCAGCGGCGGCGGCTGAGCGACGCCGGAGTGGGCCTCGGCGACCGGGTCGGCGTCCGTGTCCCCTCCGGCACCAACGAGCTGTACGTCGCCATCCTCGCCGTACTGGCCGCGGGCGCTGCCTATGTGCCGGTGGACGCCGAGGACCCCGACGAGCGGGCCGAGCTGGTCTTCGGCGAGGCGGAGGTGCGGGCCGTCATCGGGGCCGGGCACCGGCTGACCGTCAACGGCACCTCCGAGGTGCCCGCCGCGCGCCCCCGTGTCGAGCACGACGCCTGGATCATCTTCACCTCCGGGTCCACGGGCAAGCCCAAGGGTGTGGCCGTCAGTCACCGCAGCGCCGCCGCGTTCGTCGACGCCGAGGCGGAGCTGTTCCTCACCGAGGACCCGATCGGGCCCGGTGACCGGGTCATGGCGGGCCTGTCCGTCGCCTTCGACGCCTCCTGCGAGGAGATGTGGCTGGCCTGGCGCTACGGCGCCTGCCTGGTCCCCGTGCCGCGCTCCCAGGTGCGCAGCGGCGCCGACCTGGGGCCCTGGCTGGTCGAGCAGGAGATCAGCGTCGTCTCGACCGTGCCGACGCTCGCCGCGCTCTGGGAGCCGGAGGCCCTGGCCGACGTACGGCTGCTGATCTTCGGCGGTGAGGCCTGCCCGCCCGAGCTGGTCCAGCGGCTGGTGACCGAGGGCCGCGAGGTGTGGAACACCTACGGGCCCACCGAGGCGACCGTCGTCGCCTGTGCCTCCCTCATGACCGGCGAGGAGCCGATCCGGATCGGGCTGCCGCTGAACGGCTGGGAGCTGGCCGTGGTCGACGAGGCCGGCGAGCCCGTGGCCATGGGCGACACCGGCCAGCTGGTGATCGGCGGGGTCGGTCTCGCCCGGTATCTCGACGCGGAGAAGGACGCGGAGAAGTACGCGCCGCTTCAGTCGCTCGGCTGGGCGCGGGCGTACCGCAGTGGTGACCTCGTCAAGGCCGAGCCGGAGGGGCTGATCTTCCTCGGGCGGGCCGACGAGCAGATCAAGCTCGGCGGGCGCCGCATCGAGCTCGGCGAGGTCGACACGGCGCTCCAGGCGCTCCCCGGTGTGGCGGGGGCCGCCGCCGCCGTCCGGACCGCCCGCAGCGGCAACCAGCTGCTCGTCGGCTATGTCGTCACCCAGGAGGGCTGGGACCAGGCCGCCGCCGTCGAGAAGCTGCGCGCCGAACTGCCCGCGGCCCTCGTCCCGCTGCTCGCCCCGGTCGCGGACCTGCCGACCCGCACCTCGGGCAAGGTCGACCGGGGCGCGCTGCCCTGGCCCCTGGAGGGCCTGGAGACCGGCGGTACGAAGGAACAGCTCTACGGCACCGAGGCCTGGCTCGCCGAGCAGTGGAGCGAGGTCCTCGGCATCCCGGTCGGCAGCGGGTCCGACGACTTCTTCGCGATCGGCGGTGGCAGCCTCGCCGCCGCCCAGCTCACCACCCGGCTGCGCACCCGCTACCCCAGCGCCGCCGTGCTCGACATCTACCAGCAGCCCGTTCTGCGCAAGCTGGCCCGGCGCCTGGAGAAGTCCGCGCAGGACGACGGCGGCGACCGGGTGATCGCCCCGGTGCCACTGCGCGCCAAGGTGACCCAGCTGTTCCTGCTGATACCCCTGTTCACGCTGATGGGGCTGCGCTGGACCGTGGCGCTGGCCGCGCTCGGGAACGTACTGCACTGGTTCGGTCCGTACCCCTGGGCGCCGAGCGCCTCGTGGTGGCTCGTCGGCGCCGGGGCGGTCGTGCTCCACAGCCCGCCGGGGCGGCTCGCGATCGCGGCGGGCGGGGCGCGGCTGCTGCTGCGCCGGGTGAAGCCCGGACGCTACCCCCGGGGCGGAAGTGTGCATCTGCGGCTGTGGACCGCCGAACGGCTGGCCGAGTTCAGTGGCGCGGCCTCGCTGACCGGGTCCTGGCTGGAGCGGTACGCGCGTGCCCTGGGCGCCAAGGTCGGCAAGGACGTCGATCTGCACTCGCTGCCGCCGGTGACCGGCATGCTCAAGCTGGGCCGGGGTGCCGCCGTCGAGTCCGAGGTGGACCTGTCGGGGTACTGGCTGGACGGTGACCGGCTGGAGATCGGGCAGGTCAAGGTCGGCGCCGGTGCGGTGGTCGGGACGCGCGGCATCCTCTTCCCGGGCGCGCGCGTCGGCAAGCGGGCCGAGGTGGCGCCGGGCTCGGCGGTCGCCGGGCAGATTCCCACCGGGCAGCGCTGGGCCGGAGCGCCCGCCGGCAAGCTCGGCAAGGCGAAGCGTGCCTGGCCCAAGGAGCGTCCGCGCCGGGGTACGTACTGGCGGGCGATGTACGGCGCGACCGGTTTCGCGCTGACCGCGCTGCCTGTTCTTTCCGCCGTGGCCGCGCTCCTGGTGGCTCATCCGTTCGTGCGCGCGGACGCCGGGCTCGGTGCGGCCCTGCGCGGCGCGGCGCTCGCGCTGGTCCCGGCCACGCTCGCCTTCGGGCTCGCGTACGCGCTGCTGCTCCTGGTCGGCGTGCGTCTGCTCAGCCTGGGCCTGCGTGAAGGCACGTACCCGACGCACAGCCGGATCGGCTGGCAGGCCTGGACCGTCACGCAGTTGATGGACCGCTCGCGCGACACGCTGTTCCCGCTGTACGCCGGGCTGATCACGCCGGTGTGGCTGCGGCTGCTCGGTATGAGGATCGGCCGGGGTGCCGAGGTCTCCACCGTCCTCGCGCTGCCGAGTCTCACCACCGTGGGCGAGGGCGCCTTCCTCGCCGACGACACCCTGACCGCGCCGTACGAGCTGGGCGGCGGCTGGATGCGGATCGGGCGTGCCGAGATCGGCCGCCGGGCCTTCCTGGGCAACTCCGGGATGACCGCGCCGGGCCGCAGCGTGCCGGACGGCGGGCTGGTCGGGGTGCTGTCGGCGACCCCGAAGAAGGCGAAGAAGGGCAGCTCGTACCTGGGTCTGCCGCCGGTGAAGCTGCCGCGCTCGACGCAGGACGGCGATCAGAGCCGTACCTACGACCCGCCCGCGCGGCTGCTGTGGGCGCGGGCCCTCGTGGAGCTGTGCCGGATCGTGCCGGTGTTCTGCTCGGCGGCGCTGGCGGTCCTGACCGTCGCCGCGCTGAGCGCGCTGGGCGTCTGGGCGCCGCTGCTGGCCGGAGTCGTGTTCCTGGGCGTCGGCGTGCTGGCCTGCCTGACGTCCATCGTGGCGAAGTGGCTGCTGGTGGGCCGGCACCGGGCGGGCGAGCACCCGCTGTGGAGCGGTTTCGTGTGGCGCAACGAGCTGGCGGACACCTTCGTCGAGGTCGTCGCCGTGCCGTGGCTGGCCGGATCCGTGCCCGGTACGCCGCTGATGACGGCGTGGCTGCGCGGCCTCGGCGCCCATATCGGCAAGGGGGCATGGATCGAGAGTTACTGGCTACCCGAGACGGACCTGGTGACCCTGGAGGACGCGACCACGGTCAACCGGGGCTGTGTCCTGCAGACCCACCTCTTCCACGACCGGATCTTGCGGACGGATACTGTTGTCCTCCGTGAGGGCGCCACTCTGGGCCCGGGCGGAATCGTCCTTCCCGGCAGCACAGTCGGGGCGCGCAGCACGCTGGGACCCGCCTCGCTCGTCATGGCGGCGGAATCCGTCCCCGACGACACCCGCTGGCTGGGCAACCCGATCGAGGCATGGCGTTCCTAGGCGCGGCCCGTACGGCGTCCGGGGACGGTGCACCGGCACGTCGTACGAGCACAGCGCAGGGAGCAGACGCAAGCGTGAGCGTTCAGCAGGCAGTGGGTTCGGACCCGTACTTCCCGGCCAACGGTGATCCCCGTTACCGGGTGCACCGGTATGAGCTCGCGCTGGACTACCGCCCCGGCCCCAACCGGCTGTCCGGCACCGCGCGGCTCAACGCCATAGCGGGCCGGGCTCCACTCGCCGAGTTCCAGCTGAACCTGGCCGACTTCCGGATCGGCCGGGTCCGGGTCGACGGCAAGGCACCGCACTACACGCACCGGGGCGGCCGGTTGCGCATCCGCCCGCCGAAGCCGATACGGGCCGGTGCCGCGTTCACCGTGGAGGTGCACTGGTCGGGCAACCCCAAGCCGGTCCCCAGCCCCTGGGGCGAACTCGGCTGGGAGGAGCTGGAGGACGGGGCGCTGGTGGCGAGCCAGCCGATCGGCGCGCCCTCCTGGTACCCGTGCAACGACCGCCCCGCCGACAAGGCCTCGTACCAGATCTCCATCACGACGCCGTCGGCGTACTCGGTGGTGGCGGGCGGGCGGCTGCTCACCCGTACGACGAAGGCGTCGACGACGACCTGGGTGTACGAGCAGGCGGCGCCGACCTCCAGCTATCTGGTCGGGCTGTCGATCGGGAAGTACCAGACGGTGCTGCTCGGCGACCCCGGGCTCGGCGGCGTACCGCAGACGGGGCATCTGCCCGCGCACCTGCTCGCCGCGTTCTCCCGGGACTTCGCGCGGCAGCCCGCGATGATGGAGCTGTTCGAGCAGATCTTCGGGCCGTATCCGTTCGGCGAGTACGCCGTCGTGGTGACCGAGGAGGAGCTCGATGTCCCCGTCGAGGCGCAGGGGTTGTCGCTGTTCGGCGCCAACCACGTGGACGGGGCGCGGGGTTCGGAGCGGCTGGTCGCGCACGAGCTGGCACACCAGTGGTTCGGCAACAGCGTGTCCATCGCGGACTGGCGGCACATCTGGCTGAACGAGGGCTTCGCGAAGTACGCCGAGTGGCTGTGGTCGGAGCGGTCGGGCGGCCGTACGGCCCAGCAGTTGGCCGCTCTCGCGCACCGCAAGCTGTCCGGGCAGCCGAAGGACCTGGTGCTGTCCGACCCGGGCCGCAAGCTGATGTTCGACGACCGGCTCTACGAGCGCGGCGGACTCACCCTGCACGCGCTGCGCTGCGCGATGGGCGACGACGCGTTCTTCCGTATGCTGCGCGGCTGGGCCGCCCTGCACCGGGGCGGCGCGGTCACCACGGCGGTGTTCACCGCGCACGCCGCCCGGTACTCGGCCGAGCCGCTGGACGACCTGTTCGGGGCCTGGGTGCGTACGGCGAAGCTGCCGCCGCTGCCCACCCTGGCCGTAACCGTCGCGCCGATGCCGGCCCGCCCGACGTACCCGCCGACCAACGCCGACTCGGCGTAGGGCCCCTCCGGGTTGCGAGAGAGGCCCCTTCGGGCTGGGAGAGAATGGCGGTCATGACCAGTCGTAGCTGCCCGTGCGGGCTGCCCGAGCCGTACGCGCGGTGCTGTGGGCGCTTTCATCGCGGTGAGGCGCTCGCGCCGACCGCGGAGCGTCTGATGCGGTCGCGGTACTGCGCCTTCGTCCAGGAGGACGAGGGCTATCTGCTGCGGACCTGGCATCCGCGGACACGGCCGGCGCGGGTCGACTTCGATCCGGGGATGCGGTGGACGGGTCTGGAGATCCTCGACACGGGGCAGGGGTCGGCTTTCCACTCCGCGGGGACCGTGACCTTCCGGGCCTCCTACCGGGGCGGTTCGCTGCACGAGCGGAGCCGGTTCGAGCGGGTCGACGGGGCTTGGGTGTACGTCGACGGCGACTTCCTGGGGTAGGACGCCTACGGCGCGAGGATGTCCAGTTCCTGGAGCGCGCCGACCGTGATCTTGCGGGTGAGTTCCTCGGCGCGGGACGCGTCGCCCGCGCGGACCGCCTCGGCGACCTGGACGTGCAGGGTGACGGCGGCCGGGTCGGGGTCCTCGAACATCACCTCGTGGTGGGTGCGGCCCGCGAGGACCTCGGCGACCACGTCACCGAGACGGGCGAACATCTCGTTGCCGGAGGCGTTGAGGATCACCCGGTGGAAGGCCACGTCGTGGACGAGGTACTCCTCCAGCTTGTGGCCGCGTGAGTTGGCCACCATGCCGAGGGCGCACTCGGTGAGCTCCGCGCACTGCGCGGCGGTGGCGTGGCGGGCGGACAGGCCCGCGGCGATCGGCTCGACGGCGGAGCGCAGCACGGTGAGCGATCGCAGCTGGTGGGGGCGGTCGGCGCCGGCCAGCCGCCAGCGGATGACCTGAGGGTCGAACACGTTCCATTCGGCCTTGGGGCGGACGGTGACGCCGACGCGGCGGCGGGACTCGACCAGGTACATGGACTCCAGCACCCTGACCGCCTCGCGCATCACGGAGCGTGACACCTCGAAGCGCTGCGCGAGTTCGTCGGTGCGCAGCACGCTCCCCGGCGGGTACTCGCCCGCCGTGATCGCCGGCCCGAGGGACTCCAGTACATGTCCGTGCAGCCCCCGGCCCCGTGTGGTCATGGGGTCAGCGTACGAGGCGGAGCCCTGGAACAAAAAGTCAGACTTATATGTCACACACTCTTGAATTCGTCGTACCTAATGAGTTTCAGTGTCGTCGACATCAGATGTCGACGAAGACAGTGAGAGCACGATGCAGCAAGTGCGCACCCCCCATGTCGTCGTGGTCATGGGCGTCGCAGGCACCGGCAAGACCACCATCGGTCCCCTGCTTGCGGCCCGGCTCGGCGTTCCGTACGCCGAGGGCGACGACTTCCACCCACAGGCCAACATCGCCAAGATGTCGGCCGGGACCCCGCTGACGGACGACGACCGCTGGCCGTGGCTGGACGCCATCGGCCGTTGGGCGCACGACCGGCACGGGCTCGGCGGAGTGGTCAGCAGTTCGGCGCTCAAGCGCAGCTATCGCGACCGGCTGCGGGCCGAGGCGCCCGGGGTCGTCTTCGTCCATCTGACCGGTGACCGCGCGCTCATCGAGGACCGGATGTCGCACCGTCAGGGGCACTTCATGCCGACGGCGCTGCTGGACTCGCAGTTCGCCACCCTCCAGCCGCTGGAAGCGGACGAGGCGGGTGTCTCCGTGGACGTCTCCGGCGACCCCGGCGAGATCACCGAACGGGCCGTCGCCGCACTCCAGGGGCTTGCCCAACCCTCGCTCTAACACCTTCCCCGACACCTTCCCCACGTACGTTTCTCAAGCAAGGGACCACCGTGACCAGACTCAGCGTCGAGATGCTGGCAGCGGACACCGTCGAGCCGATCACCTCGGCGGGCCATGCTCAGCTGGGCATCGCCGTGCTGGCGGGCATCGCCGTCATCGTCCTGCTCATCACCCAGTTCAAGCTGCACGCATTCCTGGCCCTGACCATCGGCTCGCTCGCCCTCGGCGCCTTCGCCGGGGCCCCGCTCGACAAGACCATCGTCAGCTTCACCACCGGCCTCGGCGCCACCGTCGCCGGTGTGGGCGTCCTGATCGCGCTCGGCGCGATCCTCGGCAAACTCCTCGCCGACTCCGGCGGCGCCGACCAGATCGTCGACACCATCCTCGCCAAGGCCGGCGGGCGCGCCATGCCCTGGGCGATGGTGCTGATCGCCTCGGTGATCGGTCTGCCGCTGTTCTTCGAGGTCGGCATCGTGCTGCTGATCCCGGTCGTACTGATGGTCGCCAAGCGCGGCAACTACTCCCTGATGCGCATCGGCATCCCGGCGCTGGCCGGTCTGTCCGTGATGCACGGCCTGATCCCGCCGCACCCCGGCCCGCTCGTCGCCATCGACGCGGTCAAGGCCAACCTCGGCATCACGCTCGCCCTCGGCGTCCTGGTCGCCATCCCGACGGTGATCATCGCGGGCCCGCTCTTCTCGAAGGTCGCGGCCCGCTGGGTCGACGTCCCGGCCCCCGACCGCATGATCCCCACCCGCGCCTCCGAGGAACTGGACAAGCGGCCCGGCTTCGGCGCCACCCTCGCCACCATGCTGCTCCCGGTCGTCCTCATGCTCTCCAAGGCGCTGGTCGACATCATCGTGGACGACCCCACCCACATGGTGCAGCGCGTCTTCGACGTCGTCGGCTCCCCGCTGATCGCCCTGCTCGCGGCCGTGATCGTGGGCATGTTTACGCTGGGCCGCGCGGCCGGCTTCACCAAGGACCGCATCTCCACCACCGTCGAGAAGTCCCTCGCCCCCATCGCCGGCATCCTGCTGATCGTGGGCGCGGGCGGCGGCTTCAAGCAGACCCTGATCGACTCCGGCGTGGGCCAGATGATCCTGGACATCTCCAAGGACTGGTCGATCCCCGCGCTGCTGCTCGCCTGGCTGATCGCGGTGGCCATCCGCCTCGCGACCGGCTCCGCGACCGTCGCCACCATCTCGGCCGCCGGCCTGGTCGCGCCCCTCGCGGCCGACATGTCCACCGCCCACACCTCGCTCCTGGTCCTCGCGATCGGCGCCGGCTCGCTCTTCTTCAGCCACGTCAACGACGCCGGCTTCTGGCTGGTCAAGGAGTACTTCGGCCTCAGCGTCGGCCAGACCGTCAAGACCTGGTCCGTCATGGAGACGATCATCTCGGTGGTGGCGGGCGGGCTGGTCCTGCTGCTGTCGCTGGTCATCTAGTCGCCGGTCGTCCAGGGGTATGAGGATGAGAGACGGGAGTACGGGGATGAGCCACCCTCTGTTCGACATCAGCGGTCGCAGGGCCCTGGTCACGGGATCCAGCCGGGGCATCGGGTTCGCGCTGGCCCGCGGGCTCCTGGAGGCGGGCTGCACGGTCGTCCTCAACGGACGGGACGCCGACCGGCTCACCAAGGCCGCGTCGGAGCTGCCCGGCGACGTCCACACCGCGGTCTTCGACGTCACGGACGGCCCCTCGGTGGCCGCCGGAATAGCCGACGTCGAGGACCGGGTGGGCCCGCTCGACATCCTCGTCAACAACGCGGGCATGCAACTGCGGGCGCCGCTCCTGGAGTTCACGGACACCGACTGGCACCGGATCCTGAACACCAACCTGACCAGCGCGTTCCTGGTCGGCCGCGAAGCGGCGCGGCGGATGACGGAACGCGGCCACGGAAAGATCGTCAACATCTGCTCGTTGCAGAGCGAGGTCGTCCGTCCGGGAATCGCCCCGTACGCGGCCACCAAGGGCGCGCTGAAGATGCTCACCAAGGGCATGTGCGCGGACTGGGGGCAGTACGGGGTGCAGGTGAACGGACTCGGCCCCGGTTACATCGAGACGGAGCTCACCCGGCCCCTCGTCGAGGACGAGGAGTTCAGCGCCTGGGTGCGGCGGCGCACCCCGGCCGGCCGGTGGGGCCGTACGGAGGACCTGGTCGGCGGGGTGCTCTTCCTCGCCTCGCCCGCGGCGGACTTCGTGAGCGGGCAGGTGCTGTACGTCGACGGCGGCATGACGAGTGTGCTGTGAAGCGGACCGCGCGATGAACACGGTGAAAGGGGCCTGACGATGCTCGGCTGTGTGATTCACGGGCAGGATGACCTGCGGGTCGACGAACTGCCGGTCCCCTCCGCCGGGCCCGGCGAGTCGCTCGTCGCCGTCCGGTACGGCGGGGTGTGCGGGTCGGACCTCCACTACTGGCGGCACGGCGGCGTCGGGGACTTCCGGCTGCGCGAGCCGATGGTGCTGGGCCACGAGGTCGTGGGGACGGTGCTGTCGTACGGCGACGGGGCCACCGGGCCCGCGCCGGGTACGGCCGTGGCGGTGCACCCGGCGACCCCGTGCGGGGTGTGCCCGGAGTGCGCCGACGGGCGGGCGAACGTCTGCCGGGACACCCGCTACCTGGGCAGCGCGGCGCGCACCCCGCATGTGCAGGGCGCCTTCGCCGCCCAGGTGGTGGTGCCCGCCCGGCAGTTGAGGGAGCTGCCCGCGGGGCTCCCGCTGCGGCGGGCGGCGCTCGCCGAGCCGCTGTCGGTGGCGCTGCACGCCGTCCGACGGGCCGGTGCGGTGCAGGACCGGCATGTCCTGGTGACGGGGGCCGGGCCCATCGGCTGTCTCGTGGTGGCCGCCGCGAAGGCCGCGGGCGCGGCCCGGGTGACCGTGACGGACCTGCTGCCGCAGGCGTTGTCGTACGCCGTCGCGGCGGGCGCGGACGCGGTGGTACGGGCCGACGATCCCGCCGATCCCGGGTGGCCGACGGAGGTCGACGTGGCCGTCGAGGCGTCCGGGGTGGCCGCGGGCCTCGACACCTGCCTGCGCCTGGTGCGGCGCGGCGCGGTCGTGGTCCAGCTCGGCATGCTGCCGCCGGGACAGAGCCCGTTCGCGGGGAACCTGGTGGTGAGCCGGGAGATCGAGCTGCGGGGCGCGTTCCGCTTCGACGAGGAGTTCGACGAAGCGCTGGTCCTGCTCGCGGCCGAGCCGCGCTTCGACTCCCTGGTCAGCGCGGTGGTCCCGCTCGGTGCGGCGGAGTCGGCGTTCACCCTGGCCGCGGACCGCAGCCGCTCGTGCAAGGTCCTGCTGGACTTCGAGGTCCAGCAGGATTAGGCGGTGTGCCGGGGGCCGCAGCAGTCCCCCCGGCACACCCGACAGGGTCTAGGGCCGCCAGAGGGGATGCTCGCGCTTCGCCCACTCCCGGCTCACCGAGCCCGTGCGCAGGCCGCGGCGGGCCTCCGGGTCGCCGAGGGCCATGCCGATGTGGCCCGCGAGGACGACGCCGATCGTGAGCGCCAGCCAGTCGTGGACGAAGGTCGCCGAGGTGCGCCACATCAGGGGGGCGAGGTGGGTGAACCACATCAGCAGCCCCGTGGCGAGCATGACCAGGGTCGCGCCGGCGATCCAGGCAGCATAGGTCTTCTGGCCCGCGTTGAACTTGGCCGCGGGCCGGGACGAGGGGCGCCGGTCCCGTCGTAGCGCCGCGCGCAGCCACGTACGGTCGTGCGGGCCCCAGCGGTTGAGGCGGCCCAGGTCCGCGCGGAAGGCACGGGAGACCAGGCCCGCCAGGACCGGTACCGGGAGCATCAGGCCCGCCCACTCGTGGACCCTGACCACCAGCTCACGGCGGCCGACGAGCTCGGCGAACATCGGGAGGTACAGGCACGCCGCCGTCGCCACGCAGATCCCCATCAGCAGGGCGGTCACGCGGTGCACCCAGCGCTCGGCGCGGCTGAAGCGCCTCACGCGCGGCGCGGGCGCGGCGAGGGTCGGGGTGTCGTCAACTCGTGGGTGCATCGTCGCGTCCGTTCGAGCGGCCGACCCATGCGTCCACGTCGTAGCCACGGTCCTCCCAGTACCCGGGACGGACGTCCTCGGTGACGGTGATGCCGGAGAGCCACTTGGCGGACTTGTAGAAGTACATGGGGGCGACGTAGAGGCGGACCGGGCCGCCGTGGTTGTGGCCGAGGGGCTTGTCCTGCATGCGGTGGGCCACCAGGATGTCGGGGCGCCGGGCCTGCTGGAGCGTGAGGCTCTCGGTGTACGCCCCGTCGAAGCAGGTGAAGCGGATCGCGCGGCCCTTGGTCTGGACCCCGGCGGCGTCCAGGAGATGGGACAGCCGTACGCCTTGGAAGGGGGTGCCGGGCACCCGCCAGCCCGTGACGCACTGCACGTCGTGCACGATCCGGGTCTGCGGCAGGGCCTTGAGGTCGGCCAGGGTGTAGCTGCGGGGGTGGTCGACCAGTCCGTCGATGGTGAGGCGGTAGTTCGACGCGTCCTTGTGCGGGACGGAGGAGGTCACCGAGTAGTAGCGGAAACCGCCGCCGTTGGGGAGCAGGCCGGTCAGGCCCGTGGGGTCGTCGGCGAAGAGGGACTCCAGGCCGCGCTGCAGGGTGGGCGCGGCCAGCACGCCGAAGGCGCCGAGTCCGAGCGTGCCGAGCAGGAGCCGGCGGCCGATGGGCGCGCCGGAGGCTTCCGGGTCCTCCGGTGGGCGTTCCCGGGGCCGGTCCGCTCCCCGCCGTGGGGACTGTTCAGGGTTCACACACCCATACGAGCACCCGCGACCCCCTTGAGGCCAGCGGCAGCGGGTGCTCGTCAGATTTCCGTAACCACTTCTCACACGCTTCTCAGAACAGGAGTCCCGGATCGGGGCTCCGGATCAGGAGCTCCGGATCAAGAGGTGGACTCCGCCGCCTTGTCCAGCTGGAACGCCTCGTTGCCCAGGCCGATACGGGCGTGCGCCTCGGGTTTGCGGGAGCGCAGCACCAGGCCCTGCACCAGGCCGACGACCAGGGCGGCCGCGATCAGGGCGGGCAGCAGCCAGCTGAGCGCGGAGTCGGGACCGGCGCCGACCAGGACGTCGAAGTCCTTGACCGTGTAGCCCGCGATCACGAGGAGGGCGACGGCCGCGATCGCCGAGGTGGCCAGGCGCCAGGCCTGGGCACGGGCGGCTCCGCGGCGGGCGAAGAAGACGATCACGGAGAGCGAGGCCGCCGCCATCAGCAGGATGACGCCGAGCGCGCCGACGTTGCCGGCCCAGGTGAACAGGTGCAGGACGGGCGCGGTCGGGTCGCCGGTGGGCTTGTCGTCGGTCACGGCGAACGCGATCAGCACGATCGCGGAGACGCCGGTCTGCAGCAGCGAGCCGGTGCCGGGCGCGCCGCTGGTGCCGGTGGTCCTGCCGAAGGCGGAGGGCAGCAGTCCTTCCCGGCCCATGGCGAAGGCGTACCGCGCGACGACGTTGTGGAAGCTGAGCAGCGCCGCGAACATGCCGGTCACGAAGAGGACGTGCAGGACGTCGGTGAAGGTGCCCCCGAGACGTGACTCGGTGAGGAAGAACAGCAGTCCGGCGCTCTGCTTCTGCGCCGCCCCGACGATTCCCGAGGGGCCCGCGGCGACGGTCAGCGCCCAGGAGCTGAGCGCGAAGAAGACGGCGACGAAGCCGATCGCCAGGAACATCACGCGCGGCACGAGGATGTGCGGGCGGCTGGTCTCCTCGGCGTACACCGGTGCCTGTTCGAAGCCGGTGAAGGCGGCGATGCAGAAGCACAGCGCGGTGCCGACGCCCGCCCCGGTGAGCGTGTCGGGGTTGAAGGCGTGCAGGGAGAGGCCCTCCTTGGCGGGGTCGGCGACGGCGGCGATGTCGAAGATGACGACGAGCGCCACCTCGACGACCAGAAGGACGCCGAGTACACGCGCGTTGACGTCGATCTTCAGCCAGGAGAGCGCGCCGACGGCGAGGACGGCGATCAGCGCCGGTATCCACCAGGCGACTTCGACGTCGGCGTAGGTGGCGAACAGCCCGGAGACCTCGAAGCCGAAGATGCCGTAGATGCCGAACTGCAGGGCGCTGTAGGCGACGAGCGCGACCGCGGCGGCGCCGGCGCCCGCGGTGCCGCCGAGACCGCGGGCGACGTAGGCGTAGAAGGCGCCCGCGTTGTGGACGTGGCGGCTCATCTCGGCGTACCCGACGCTGAAGAGCACCAGCACCACGCCGAGGATGACGAAGAGCAGCGGCTGTCCGACGATGCCCATCACCGCGAATGTGGTGGGCATGACACCCGCGACCACCATGAGGGGGGCGGTCGCCGCGAGGACGGAGAGCAGCAGACCTCCCGTGCCGAGCCGGCCCGCGTGCAGGGCGCGGTCCTGGCCCTTGAAGGTGCTGATGGCGCCACCGGCCGTGGCGGGTCTACCCGTGTTCGAACTGCTCGATGTGCTCGAACTGCCCGTCGTCATCGCGGGGCCGTCCTTTCGGGTTTCTCGACTTCTTGTGGGTGGGGTCACACCGTGCCGAGGGCGCTGTCGCGGGCGGCACGGAAGGCTTGGTACGGGTCGCGGTCCGGGTAGGACCACGGCTCGGGGGTGGCGTGCGGGCCGATGCGGTGGAACAGGGCGGCGGCCTCGGCGCCCCGGCCCTCGCAGAACTTGGCGTGGGCGAGGAAGTTGAGGTCGAGGTGGCGGCGGGGGTGGTCCTCGCCCTCCCACTCCAGCCACCAGTCGAAGGCGGCCTTCATCACCTGGCGGGCCCGGCGTCCGACCCAGTGCCCGGAGGCGGCGGGGTCGGTGGACTCGCTGCCGGCGCCGGCCAGCACGCGATAGCGCTCGGCGTGCGCGACGACGGGCAGCATCGCGAGCGGAGAGTCGGCGGGCGCCTGTTCGGCCGCCCAGTTCGCGAAGTCGTAGACCTCGTGGAGGGGGTCCTGGCCGGCCTCGGCGCGCCGCTCGGCGAGCCGGGCGACCATCAGGTGGTGGGCGTGGTGGTGCTCGGGGTAGCGGTGACGCACCTCGTCGAAGAGCCGGACCACGTCGCCCTCGCTGCCGCGCGCCCGCTCCAGTATCAGCAGGCCGAGCCAGGGGGTCGGGTCGGCGGGCGCGAGCGCGGCGGCGGCGTCGCAGGCCTCGCGGGCCCGCTCCGGACGGTCCTTGCCGTGCAGGGCGCGCTGGACGGTGGCGCAGGCGAGGAGCACGGCGGCGTCGGCGGACTCGGGTTCCGCGAGCTGCCAGTCACGGGCCCAGGCGAGGGCGGCGGGCTCCTGGGCGAGGACGGTGACGCGGTGTCCGCGGCGGTCCCAGTCGTCGCCGGTGGCGGCGAGCAGTGCACGGACCGCGGTCCATCGCCCCTGGGCCAACGAGGTGCGCGCGGCGACGAGTTCGGCGTCGTCGAGCGCGGCGTCGAAGGCGTGGACCGCGCGTTTGCGGCCGCGGCCGAGGGGAGGAGGGGGTGGCGGGGGTGGCGACACCGCGGGGGGTTCCTCACAGACGCGGCTGGTCAAGGGGTGATCACGCACAGCAAACCCTTGGCTGAGGGTTCAAGTCAAGGCCCGATCGGTCCGCCACACGTTTCAACTTGCCTTGAATGGCGCAGAGTTGATGTTCGCTCGCACGCTCTCCGGGACGGGAACGGGCTGGTGGGACGGTTCTCTCCGGGGGGTGAGCCCGACTCCCCGCGGGGGCCGGGCCGCGCCCGGGCCCCGGCTCGCCGGAGTCCGGGTCACGGCTGAAACCCGACCATGGACCGGTCCCCCGCGGAGCCGGGCCCACCGGAGCGAAATGCGGGGGACTCTTCCGGGGGTCAGCCCACCGCCTTGGCGGCCGCTCGGCCCGCCGTGCGGCCGGAGAAGAGGCAACCCCCGAGGAAGGTGCCCTCCAGGGAGCGGTAGCCGTGGACTCCGCCACCGCCGAAGCCGGCCGCCTCGCCTGCCGCGTACACGCCGGAGAGCGGGTCGCCGCCCTCCGTCAGCACCCGCGAGGAGAGGTCGGTCTCCAGCCCGCCCAGGCTCTTGCGGGTGAGGATGTGCAGACGGACGGCGATGAGCGGGCCCGCCTTGGGGTCCAGGATGCGGTGCGGGGCGGCCGTACGGATCAGCTTGTCCCCGAGGTAGTTGCGGGCGCCGCGGATCGACATCACCTGGAGGTCCTTGGTGAAGGGGTTCGCGATCTCCCGGTCGCGCGCGACGATCTCGCGGCGCAGCGCGGCCTCGTCGATCAGCGGCTCCTTGGTGAGGGCGTTCATGCCGCGCACCAGGGCGCCCAGATCCTTCTCGACGACGAAGTCCGCGCCGTTGTCCATGAACGCCTTGACGGGGCCCGGTACGTCGGCGCGCGCCCGGCCGATCACGTCCCTGATCGACTTGCCGGTCAGGTCCGGGTTCTGTTCCGAGCCCGAGAGCGCGAACTCCTTGCCGATGATCTTCTGGTCGAGCACGAACCAGGTGTACTCGTAGCCGGTCTTCATGATGTGTTCGAGCGTGCCGAGGGTGTCGAAGCCCGGGAAGAGCGGCACCGGGAGCCGGTTCCCGCGGGCGTCCAGCCAGAGGGAGGACGGGCCCGGCAGGATGCGGATGCCGTGGTTCTCCCAGATGGGGTTCCAGTTCTGGATGCCCTCGGTGTAGTGCCACATGCGGTCGCGGTTGATGAGGTGCGCGCCCGTCTCCTCGGCTATCCCGAGCATCTTGCCGTCGACGTGCGCGGGGACGCCCGCGACCATCTTCTCGGGCGGCGTGCCGAGCCGCTCGGGCCAGTTCGCGCGGACCAGGTCGTGGTTGCCGCCGATACCGCCCGAGGTGACGATCACCGCCTGTGCCTTGAGTTCGAACGCCCCGGCGACCGTACGGCTGCTGGCCTGCCCGCGCGCGATGCCGGACGGCTCCAGGATCTCCCCGGTGACCGTGTCGACGGTGCCCGCGCTGCGGGACAGCCCGGTCACCCGGTGGCGGAACTTGAGCTGGACGAGCCCCCGGGCGACCCCGGCGCGTACCCGCCGCTCGAAGGGCGCGACCACTCCCGGCCCGGTCCCCCACGTGATGTGGAAGCGCGGCACGGAGTTCCCGTGGCCGTTGGCGTCGTAGCCGCCGCGCTCCGCCCAGCCGACCACCGGGAAGAAGCGGACCCCCTGCTGGTGCAGCCAGGACCGCTTCTCACCGGCCGCGAAGTCCACGTACGCCTCGGCCCAGCGGCGCGGCCAGTGGTCCTCGGCCCGGTCGAAGCCGGCCGTGCCCATCCAGTCCTGGAGGGCGAGCGCGTGACTGTCCTTGATCCGCATCCGGCGCTGCTCGGGCGAGTTCACGAAGAAGAGTCCACCGAAGGACCAGTGGGCCTGGCCACCGATCGACTGTTCCGGTTCCTGGTCGAGGAGAATCACCTTGCGGCCCGCGTCGACGAGCTCCGCGGTCGCGGCGAGCCCCGCGAGGCCCGCTCCGATCACGATCACATCTGCGTCGTAGGCCATGGGCCCGTCCTCTCGGCCTGCCGACGTTTCCGGTCGGCTTCTGTCGGCTTCGTCACGAGCCGGCGGCATCGTCGTTGGTTGATGAGACAGTGGTACGGAAGACATCAGTCATCGGTACCGGCCGAACAGGCGGGGCCACCGCTCGACCGGCCGTTGTTACTGATCGGTCAGATCCTTCGGCAAGAAGAGTGACCGAGTCAACTGCCCGGTTCCGGGTACTCCCGTGGGCAGGGCCCGGTCGATGGCACTACAGTCGGCGGCAATACGCGACCGTGACCCGTGCTCACCCGAACGTATCGAGGTACCCAGCGTGTCGGTTCTCGTTCTGATCCTCTCGGTGAGCGCGGCCTGCTGTCTGGGCTTCGGTTTCGTGCTCCAGCAGAACGCCGCCTCGCACGCCCCGCTGAGCGACTTCCTCTCCTGGCGCCTGCTGCTCGACCTCATCCGGGTGCCCCGCTGGCTGGGCGGCATCGGGCTCATGGTGTGCGGCATGATCCTCGGCGCGGTCGCCCTGGGCAAGGGCGAGATCTCCCAGGTGGAACCCCTCCTCGCGACCAATCTGCTCTTCGCGCTCGCGCTCACCCGCCACCAGACCAAGCACCCCCTGGGCCGCCAGGGCTGGGCGGGCCTCGTCCTGCTCGCGGGCGGGGTCACGGCGTTCATCGTGGCGGGCAAGCCCAAGGGCGGCGACTCGGTGACCGATCCGCTGCGGCACTGGCTGATCATCGGCATCATGATCGGGCTCGCGCTGCTCCTCACCACCTACGCCAAGCGCTCCCGGATGACCGCGGCGCCCGTCCTGCTCGCGCTGGCCGCGGGGATGCTGTACGGCGTGCAGGACGCGCTCACCCGGGTCAGCGGGGAGCGGTTCGGCGCCGGCGGCTTCAGTGAGCTGCTGACCGGCTGGCAGCCGTACGGGGTGCTCGCGCTCGGGGTGACGGGCCTCGTGCTGGTGCAGAGCGCCTTCGAGACGGCGGAGCTGCGGATGTCGCTGCCCGCGCTCACCGCCGCCCAGCCGCTGGCCGGAATCGTGTGCGGCGTGGGCTTCCTCGGGGACAAGCTGCACACGGACGTGGGGGCACTCACCTGGGAAGCGGCGGGGCTCGCGGCGATCGTGGCGGGGATCGTCCTGCTGGGCATGCACCCCGCGATGCCGTCGGGCACCACCAAGACCGAGTCGGTACGGGACCTCCAGCCGCATTGAGGGCGTACGACGGCGCCGCGTCGGACCGCACGGACGGCGCGCACCGCGCCCGGTGCCGGCGGCTGCTTGGATGGGGCCATGAGCGCCGCTGACGAGATCCTCGACATCGTGGACGAGAACGACGTGGTCATCGGGCAGTCCCCGCGCGGCGAGGCGTATGCGCGCGGTCTTCGCCACCGCTGCGTGTTCATCCAGGCCCGGGACGCCCGGGGCCGCCTCTTCGTCCACCGCCGCACGCCCACCAAGCTCGTCTTCCCCTCCCTGTACGACATGTTCGTCGGCGGGGTCGTGGGCGCGGGCGAGTCCTACGACTGCGCGGCCCTGCGCGAGGCCGAGGAGGAACTCGGGGTCTCCGGACTCCCTGAGCCCGTCCCCCTCTTCAGGTTCCTCTACGACAACGGCTCCGGCCAGACCTGGTGGTCGGCCGTGTACGAGGTCCGCTGCGAGCTCCCGGTGAACCCCCAGACGGAGGAGGTCGCCTGGCACGACTTCCTCACCGAGGAGGAGGTGGAGCGGCACCTGACGGACTGGACGTGGGTGCCGGACGGCCTGGCGGCGTACGAGCGCCTGAAGGACTACCGGGCGACGGGCACCGACTGAGCCCCCGCCGGGCCCCGGTAGGGTCGATGACGTGATCGAATTCGTACGGAACGTCCGGCTGTGGTTCGCGCCCGAGGAGGTCCGGCAGGAGGGCGTCACGCCCGACTACCGGTTCTCGCTGGCGAACGAGCGGACCTTCCTCGCCTGGCTGCGCACCGCGCTGGCGCTGATCGGCGGCGGCTTCGCCGTGGATCAGTTCCTGCCGGACCTGCGCTGGGGCTGGCGGGTCGGTCTCGCGCTGGCCCTGCTGGCGGCGGGCGTGCTCTGCTCGCTGCGCGCCGTCAATCACTGGGTGCGCTGCGAGCGCGCGATGCGCCGCGGGGAGGACCTTCCCGTGTCGCGCTTCCCGGCACTGCTGAGCATCGCCGTCGCGATCGTGGCCGTCGCGATGGTCGTCGTCGTCCTCGTCGGCTGGGAAGGATGACCGCGCCCGGCACCCGGCACCGTCCCGAGCGGGATCCGGGGCTGCAGCCGGAGCGTACGCGGCTCGCGTGGCGGCGTACGACCCTGTCGAGCACCGTCGCCGCGGTCCTCGCGGCGAAGGCGGCGCTGCACGGCGGTCCGTCGGCGATCGACGTGACGGCCTGCGCCCTGTGCTGCGCTCTGTGGCTGGGCTTCCTGGCCCTCGCGCACCGGCGCATCCGGGTGCTCGCGACGTCCGGCACCGACGGTCCGCCCGCGCTCGCGCCGCGGCACGCGACGGCGGCGACCCTGTGCACGGTCGCCCTGGCCGTGTGCGCGGTGGCACTGGTGTTCTGAGCGGGATCAAATGGGGCGTAACGATGCAAATGGTGATGAATGCGGTTCTTTCTGGCGCTAGCCTGAGCCGTCATTCCACGCCACTCACGAAGGCGAGCACCATGACCACCCTTCACCTGGAGCATCCGACCCACGAGCACACCCACGGCCCGGACTGCGGGCACACCGCCGTGCCGCACGGGGACCACGTCGACTACGCGCACGACGGACATCTGCACCGGGAGCACTCCGGACACTGGGACGAGTGCGAGCCGAGCGGTCACACGGCGCACGGCGAGCACGGCCACCGGCACGGCGAGGGCTGCGGGCACCCGGCGGTCGCGCACGGCGACCACGTCGACTACCTGCACGACGGCCACCGCCACGCCGAGCACGACGGCCACTGGGACGACCACTAGAGGCAAGCACGCCCCGGCGTCTCCCCCGGCTCCCGGAGGGAGACGCCGATCACGTTTCGCCCGGGCGCTGGACGACATACCGACTGGTCGGCATCATGGTCACGTCCCGTTTCCCGGCGTGCAGGAGAAATCATGAGCCCCGACCACCCGCCAGGTCTCGACCTGGACCGACTGCGCGGCCTGCTCGACGGCGAGCGGCCCGGTCTGGTGCACGGCCCGCTGACCGGCCGGCTGATCGAGGGCGGACGGTCGAACCTCACGTACGCGGTCACGGACGGCACCTCGAGCTGGGTCGTCCGACGGCCCCCGCTCGGGCACGTACTGGCCACCGCGCACGACATGAAGCGCGAGCACCGCGTCATCAGCGCGCTGCACCCGACCGCGGTCCCCGTGCCGCGTCCGGTGCTGCTGTGCGAGGACGAGGAGGTGCTGGGCGCGCCCTTCTACGTCATGGAGTTCGTGGCCGGCACCCCGTACCGCACCGCCGAGCAGCTCGCCCCGCTCGGCCCGGAGCGCACCCGGGACGCGGTGCTCGGGCTCGTCGACACGCTCGTCGAACTGCACGCCGTCGACCCCGCCGCCGTGGGCCTCGCCGACTTCGGGCGCCCCGAGGGCTTCCTCGACCGGCAACTGCGCCGCTGGGGCAAGCAGCTGGACGCCTCCAGGAACCGTGAGCTCGCCGGGATCGACGAACTGCACGCCGCCCTCGGCCGCGAGCTGCCGCACTCCCCCGCGCCCTCCGTCGTGCACGGCGACTACCGGCTCGACAACGTGCTGATCGGCGAGGACGACCGGATCAAGGCGATCCTGGACTGGGAGATGTCCACGCTCGGCGATCCGCTCACCGACCTGGGCCTGCTGGTGATGTACAGCGCGCCGCTGGACCTGCCCGACTCCCCCATCAGCACGACCGCCTCGGCCGCCGGGCACCCGGACCCGGCCGAGATCGTCGAACGGTACGCCGCGCGCTCGGGGCGCGACGTGTCCGACGTCGCCTGGTACACGGCGTTCGCCTGGTTCAAGCTCGCCGTGATCCTGGAGGGCATCCACTACCGCTACACGCTCGGCCAGACGGTCGGCGCCGGCTTCGACCGCATCGGTGAACTGGTCCCGTTCTTCATCGAGCACGGTCTGACCACTCTTCAGGAAGGCTGATCCGAGATGGACTTCGCATTCGACGCGCGTACCGAGGAACTGCGCGGGAAGCTGCTCGCCTTCATGGACGAGTACGTCTACCCGGCGGAGGCGGTGGCGGAGGAGCAGCGCGCCCGGCTGGCCTCGCCGTGGGACACGCCCGCCGTGGTCGGGGAGTTGAAGGCGGAGGCCCGCAGGCAGGGCCTGTGGAACCTCTTCCTGCCCGACGCGGAGTACGGCGCCGGGCTGACCAACCTCCAGTACGCGCCGCTCGCCGAGATCACCGGCCGCAGCCCGCACCTGGCGCCCACCGCGCTGAACTGCGCCGCGCCGGACACCGGCAACATGGAGGTGCTCGCGCAGTTCGGCGACGAGCAGCAGAAGAAGCAGTGGCTGGAGCCGCTGCTCGCCGGTGAGATCCGCTCGGCGTTCGCGATGACCGAGCCGGAGGTGGCCTCCTCCGACGCCACCAACATCACCACGCTCATCGAACGCGACGGTGACGAGTACGTCATCACCGGCCGCAAGTGGTACATCTCCGGGGCGATGAACCCGGACTGCAAGATCTTCATCGTGATGGGCAAGACGGACCCGGACGGGCCGGACATCCGCCGCCAGCAGTCCATGGTCCTGGTCCCGCGCGACACCCCGGGGCTCGAAGTCCGGCGCGCCATGCAGGTGTACGGCTATGAGGACCACTCCCACGGCGGGCACGCGGAGGTCGTCTTCGACCATGTCCGCGTCCCGGTGAGCAACCTCGTCGGCGAGGAGGGCGGCGGTTTCGCCATCGCCCAGGCGCGGCTCGGCCCGGGCCGTATCCACCACTGCATGCGGCTGATCGGCATGGCCGAGCGGGCGATCGAGCTGATGTGCCGCCGGGCCGTGTCCCGTACGGCCTTCGGCAAGCCCCTCGCCCAGCAGGGCGTGGTCCAGAACTGGATCGCGGACGCGCGCGTCGCCGTCGAGCAGCTGCGTCTGCTGGTCCTGAAGACGGCCTGGATGATGGACACCGTCGGCAACAGGGGCGCCCACACCGAGATCCAGGCCATCAAGATCGCCACCCCGCGCACGGTCGTCGACATCCTCGACAAGGCGGTCCAGCTGCACGGCGCGGGCGGTGTCAGTCAGGACTTCCCGCTGGCCGAGCTGTGGGCGAGCGCACGGACGCTGAAGCTCGCGGACGGCCCGGACGAGGTGCACCAGCGGTCGCTGGCGCGACGGGAGATCAAGAAGTACGTGTGACCGTCCGGTCCGGTGGGGCGGTGACGGGCTTCTTCGCCCCCGCCGCCCCTGCCCGTTCCCGTCCCCTGGGGGCTGCGCCCCCAGACCCCCGCAAAAGATCGCGCAGTTCCCGCGCCCCTCTTCAGGGGCGCGGGGAACTGCGCGTACGGGGTCCGGGGCAGAACTACGGACGTAGCGCCCGCAGCAGCAGGTCGGCCAGGTGGTCGGCGACCTCCTGGGGGGCGAGGGGGCCGTCGGGGCGGTACCAGGTCGACAGGTGGTGCACCGAGCCGAAGTGGTAGTCGACGACCAGGTCGGCCGGGGTGGCGGTGGAGAAGACGCCCTTCTTCTGGCCCTCCTCCACGAGCGCGCGGAAGCGTTCGTGGTAGCGGCGGCGCTCGGCGCGCACCTGCTTGTCCTTCTCGGGGCTGAGGTGGTGCATGGAGCGGAAGAAGATCGCCGCGTCGTCGAGGTTGTCGATCGTGGTCACGACGACGTCGGCGGCGGCACCCCGCAGCCGCTCCTCGACCGGCGCGTCGGCATCGGCGAACGCGTCCAGCCGCTCCTGCTGAAGCCGCAGCACGCGGGCGTACACCTCGTGCAGGAGGTCGTCCTTGGAGCCGAAGTAGTGGTACAGCGCGCCCTTGGTGACGCCCGCCGCCTCCACGATCTCCTGCACGGAGGTGCGGTCGTAGCCCTGCTCGGCGAAGAGCCTGGTGGCGGCGGCCAAGAGCCGCTGCGGGACGGGCGTACCGTCTCCGTCCGTCGTCCTGGGCACTGCCGCCACCTGCCTTTCAAGCGTTGTCCGGTGAAACGCGTCGTCCACTGGACGTCTACTGGTCGTCTACTGGGAGTCCTGGGGACGGGAACGCAGTTCCCGACGGAGGATCTTGCCACTCGCCGTCTTCGGCAGCTCGGGCAGGATCTCCACATGCCGCGGATATTTGTAGGCGGCCAGTCTCTCCTTGCAGTACGCGGCGAGCGCGTCGGGGTCCTCGTCCGCGCCGGGCCGCAGGCTGATGTAGGCCTTCACGGTCTCGCCGCGGTAGCCGTCGGGGATGCCGACGACGGCCGCCTCCCGGACCGAGGGGTGCGTGTAGAGCACGTCCTCGACCTCGCGGGGCCACACCTTGAAGCCGGAAGCGTTGATCATGTCCTTCTTGCGGTCGACTACGTAGAGCCAGCCTTCGGGGTCCATGAATCCGATGTCGCCGGTGCGCAGCTCACCGTCCGGGAAGGTCTCGGCGGTGGCTTCGGGGCGGCGCCAGTAGCCGGGCACGACCTGGGGGCCTCGTACAAGGATCTCGCCCTGTTCGCCGAAGGGCACCTCCTGGCCCTGGTCGTCGACGATGCGTACGACCGTGTCGGGGCCCGGCACACCGACGGCCAGCGTGCCCGAGACCGGGTCGACGGGAGCCTCCCGGCCCGGCGGTACGGAGGCGCAGGGCGCGGTGCACTCGGTGAGTCCGTAGCCGTTGCGGATGTAGGGCCCGAAACCGGCCCGGAACTTCTCCACCAGGGCCGGCGGCAGTGGCGCGCCGCCCGAGGAGATGTTCACGAAGGAGGCGAAGTGGTCCGGCGTGACCGCCGGATGCGCCGCGAGCGCCATGAAGGCGGTCGACGGGCCGACCGTGTACAGCGGCCTGTGCTCGGCGAACGCGTCGAGGACGACCCCCGCCTCGAAGCGGTAGGCGAGGACGAGCGTGCCCACGCTGTCGAGGCAGGCGGCGAGCTGGCAGACCATCCCGGTGATGTGGAACAGGGGCGCCATCGCGAAGTAGACGGGCGCCTCCGGCAGCCCGAGGCCCGTCCGCTGCCGCTCGGCGTTGTACATGATGTTGCCGTGCGTGTTGGTGGCTCCCTTGGGGGTGCCGCTCGTCCCCGAGGTGTAGCTGATCAGCGCGATGTCGGAGGGCTCCGCGGCACGCCCCGCGGGGGCCTTGTGGCCCGCCCGGGCGACCGCCACCAGATCGTCGGCGTCCGCGGCCTGCGGCAGCCGCTCGAAGGTCAGCACCCGCGCGTCGCCCCGAGTCTGGAAGTCCAACTCACACGCCGTGAGGACGACGCTCACGGCCGAGTCGGCAGCCGTCTCGCGCAGATACGACTCCCACGCGCGGTCGGAGCACACCAGGGCGCGTACGTCCGCGTCGTGCAGGACGTGGCGGACCTCGCCCGACTTGTACATCGGGTTGACCGGCACGACGGTCGCGCCCGCCTTCCAGGCGCCGAGCAGCGCGAGCACGAAGTGCGGGGAGTTCTGGAGCAGGATCGCGACGCGGTCGCCGCGCTCCAGACCGCGGGCGGCGAGGTGCCCGGCGACGGAGTCGCTCAGCTCGTCCACCTCGCGGTAGCTCAGCCGCCCGTCGAAGTAGGCGAGCGCGGCGCGGTCCGGAGCGTCCGCCACGGCCCCGCGCAGGGCGTGCACCAGGGAGTCGGCCGGGCTCACCGGGCCGCTCTGGGCGTCATTGAGGAGGGCCACCCAGGGCCGGTCGGCGTAGGTGGTCACCGGGTCGCCTCCCACTTCTGCTGGATGTGGTTCATGTTCGTCAGCCAGCGGTCCGGTTCGGCGGCCCGCACCTGGTAGTACCCGGCGACCTCGGGGTGCGGCAGGATCAGGAAGCGGTCCTCCTCGATCCCCGCGAACAGCGCGTCGGCGACGGCCTCCGGCTCGATGGCGGTGGGCTGCAGGACCAGGTCGCCCGCGCTGCCGGTGGCGTCGAGCATGTCGGTGCGCACGCCCTGCGGACAGATCGCGTGCACCTTCACGCCGCGGTGGCGGTACGTCAGCGACAGCCACTCGGCGAAGGCGTACGCGCCGTGCTTGGTGACGCTGTAGGGCGCGGCGCCGATCATGGTGAGCAGTCCGGCGGCGGAGACGGTGGAGACGAACCGGCCGCTGCCGCGCTCCAGCCAGGCCGGGAGCAGCTCCTGGGCCGCCCGGACGTGCGCCATCACGTTGACGTCCCAGGCGAGCGCCCAGACCTTCTCGTCGGCCGACTCACTGCCGCCCGAGGGGAGGCCCGCGTTGGCGCAGTAGACGTCGATGGTGCCCCCGAGGGCGTCCCGGGCCTCGGCCACGATCGCGGACGCGTCGCCGGGCACCGCGATCGCCCCGATCTCCTCGGCCACGGCCTTCGCCTTGGCGGCGTCCAGGTCGTTGACGACGACCCGGGCCCCCTCGGCGGCGAAACGACGGGCCAGCGCGGCCCCGATGCCACCTCCGGCCCCGGTGACGACCACTCCCGCATCCTGCACGGCTTCCACCATCGGTCTCCTTCGACACGACGCGACACAACACGGCTCAGCTGCGACCCCAGACTAACCAGTCGGTATGTAGCAGGGGAAGGGCCCTTTGGCAGCTCCGACCCGCAGGAGCGCCTCTTCAGGGGCGCGGGGCTCTGCCATATGCGGCTCCGCCGCGTGGGCGCGACCAGCCACGAACCACCCGCAGCTTCCAAACGGCCGGCGGGAGCCCTAACGTGCCGGTGCCAGCCTTCCGCGATCACGGAGGTCCCCCCATGCGCCCTTCCCGCCGAGCCCTCCTCACCGCCACAGCCACGGCCACCGCCACCGCCGCCTTCGCGGCGACCCCCACCACCCTCACCACCCCCGCCACCCCCGCCACGACGACCCACGACAGTCCCCTCCGCACCGGCTTCGAGCAGCTCCAGGCAAGCGGCTACGCCGCCCTCCACGGCCGGCGTGTCGGCGTCGTCACGAACCCCACCGGTGTCACCAGAGACGTTCGCCACATCGTCGACGTCATGCACGCCGACCCCCACGTCGAGCTGACCGCCGTCTTCGGCCCGGAACACGGTTTCCGCGGCACCGCGCAGGCCGGCGGCTCCGAGGGCCGCTACGACGACCCGGCGACCGGACTCCCGGTCTACGACACGTACCTCAAGAGCGGCAAGCCTCTCGCCGACGTCTTCACCACCTCCGGCGTGGACACCGTCGTCTTCGACATCCAGGACGTGGGCGCGCGCTTCTACACGTACATCTGGACGCTGTACGACTGCATGGAGGCGGCTCAGCTCGCGGGCAAGCGCTTCGTGGTGCTGGACCGGCCGAACCCGGTGACCGGACGGGCCGCCCAGGGCCCGGTGCTGCACAAGGAGTTCGCGACGTTCGTCGGCCGGCAGCCCGTCGCGCAGGCGCACGGGATGACGGTGGCGGAGCTCGCGCGGCTGTTCAACGGGGAGTTCCTGGCGGCGCCGGTGGAGCTGACCACCGTACTGATGTCGGGCTGGAAGCGGTCGGACTTCTACGACGCCTCCGGCCTGCCCTGGGTGCCGCCGAGCCCGAACATGCCGACGGCCGACACCGCCCTGGTGTACTCCGGAACGTGTCTCTTCGAGGGGACGAACCTGTCGGAGGGGCGCGGCACGACCCGTCCGTTCGAGCTGCTGGGCGCGGAGGGCATCGACGGCCGATGGGCTCTGGAGGCGAACCGGCTCAAGGTCCCGGGCGTGCGCTTCAGGGAGGCGTACTTCGCTCCGACCTTCTCCAAGTTCCAGGGAAAGACGATCGGTGGCGTGCAGATCCATGTGGACGACCGGGCCGCGTACGACCCCGTCCGCACCGGAATCGCCCTCCTGGTGACCGCCAAGAAGGTCTGGAGCGGCTTCGCCTGGCGCTCGGACAACTGGATCGACAAGCTGACCGGCTCCGCCGAGGTGCGCACGATGATCGACGCGGGGGCGACGACCGACGAGGTCGTGGCCGCCTGGCAGGACGAACTGAAGGCCTTCCAAAGGATCCGGAAGGAATATCTCCTCTACGGATGAGCGGAAAGAACTTCTTTTCCGCGGTCGGGTCGTGACGTATGGCCAATCTTCGCCCCCGGTAGGACGATGCGCCCACATCGCACCGCCTTCGGGGGACGAGGGAGATTGCCATGGCGGATCCGGCAGTCAGTGTTTCTCCCTACTGGGAGCTGACCTTCGACGCGGACGGGGACGTGGACGGCCGGGAAAGGGACCGGCTGCTCGCGGAGGTGCCCCGGCGCACAGTGCGTGATCTGATCGTCTTCGCACACGGCTGGAACAACGACCGCTCCGGCGCGACCCGCCTCTACAGCCAGTTCTTCGCGCCCGTGCCGGGCCTCGCGCCGCACGCGCGTCTGGGCTACGTCGGTGTGGTGTGGCCCTCGATGCGGTTCTCGGACGAACCGATCCCCGACTTTCCCCGGTCGGTGGCCGCCGCCGTCCCCGCCGACCTGCCCGCCGCCGCCCGCACCGCGCTCGACAAGGACACCCGGCGCGCGCTCCTGGAGGTGTTCCCGGGCCGGGCGACGATCGTCGAGCAGATCGCGCGCCTGCTGGACGAACAGCCGGACGACGGCGCCTCGTTGGAGGAGTTCGGGCGCCTGGTGCGGCTGCTCGTGGAGGTACCACCGCAGGGACCGCAGGCCGCCTTCGCCGCGGACACGCTCGCGCAGGGCGCGCCGCAGGGCGACCCCGCGATGCTCTTCGGGGACACGGTCACGGTGTGCGGCGAGTTCGCCGAGGCGCTGGCCGGGATGACGGCCCCCGGCGAGACCTTCACCCTGCCGCGGCCCTGGGACGGGGCGCGCGAACTGCTGCGCCAGGCCACGTACTACGCCATGAAGCGGCGCGCGGGAACGGTGGGTGAGCGGGGGCTCGGGCGCACGCTCGGGCAGCTCGCGTCCGCCGCGCCCGGGGTGCGGGTGCATCTGGTCGGACACAGCTTCGGCGGGCGGCTGGTCTCCTTCGCGCTGCGCGGACTGCCCGAGGGCGTGCGCACGGTGAAGTCCGTGACGCTGCTCCAAGGGGCGTTCTCGCACTACGCGTTCGCCGCGCGGCTGCCCGGCGACCCGGGGGCGAGCGGTGCGCTGCACGGTCTGCAGAGCCGCGTCGACGGCCCTGTGGTGTGCTGCTACTCCCACTTCGACACGGCGCTCGGCACGATCTATCCGCTGGCCTCCCGGATGGCGGACGACGACCGTTCGGTGCTGGGCGTCGACCTCGGCCCCGGACACCTCCTGGGTGCCCGCTGGGGCGCGATGGGACACGACGGGGTGCAGGCGGTGGAGGGCACGAAGACGTTCACGCTCGCCGACGCGCTGCGCGCGAAGCTGCCGGTGTCGGGGTGCGTGAACGTCGACGCGTGCGCGGTGGTGAACCGCGGCGGGCCCCCGAGCGGGGCCCACAGCGACATCTGCCACCGGGAGCTGGCGCAGGTGGTGCTGGCGGCGGGCCGTGTTCAATGACCCGCCGCCGGGAGTCCGCGTCGCGCTCCGGGGTCACCGGTGCGACGTGTACTCCACCACTTGCTGGTAGGTCGGCCGGTTCTGCCAGGTGATCTTGCCGTGCTTGATGCCGCCGAGCGTCCGCTGGACGATCGAGTCGGCACACCACTGGTCGCCCGCCGAACACTGGTCGTCGCCCGGGTAGACCTGGGCGGCGGTCAGGCCGGCCGCCGTCTTGAGTGTGCTGATCAGGGCGTCCCGGCAGGCGCTGAGGGTGCCGCCGCCGCAGTACTTCTGCGACAGTCCGCCCTGCACCGACTCACCAAGGACCGCCCGGATGTCCTTGTCGACATAGCTCCACCAGCCGTACTGGAAGGAGCTTCCGGCGTGCGCGCCGGTCGGGCCGTGCGCGGCCGACGGGGACTCGTCGATGGGCAGGTTGTTGGAGAAGGCCGTGTACAGGTCGGTGCCGAGACCGGGTTGGAACTCGGCCTTCACCAGCAGCGGCCACCAGGCGTCCAGGATGCGGATCGCGTCGGCGTTGGCGTAGGCCTTCGAACCGGCCGAGGTCTCCTTGCGCTTGGCGCCGGCCGTCACCCAGTCGGACAGCTTGGTCACCGCCGCCGCGGCCGTGGTGTCCGTGACCGTCGAACTGTTGATGACCCTCAGCAGCTTCGGCAGCACGTCCTCGGCCCGCAGGTCGGCCAGCGCGGCGTCGGCCATCGCCTTGGTGAGCGAGGACCTGGTCACCCCGCCCGCGGCGACCAGCTTCTTCACCCGGTCCTCCAGGAGGTTCCCGCGGTGCACGGAACCGTCTCCCCAGGGGGCCGTGGTGTAGTCCTTGGCCTGCTTGTTGTTCCAGGAGATGTAGTAGTCCTGGTCGATGGAGTTGGGGTGCGCGGACGGCGGGGTGTACGAGGCGGTGTTCGTCGTCGGGTCCCAGTTCTGCCACTCGTACGCGGCCTGCGCCCAGATCGGGAACTCGGCGTCGACGCCGGCCGCCCGCACCGGGTTGTCACCGCTGTTGTAGTACGCGGTGTGCGAGGAGTCGGCGTAGAACCAGTTGAAGGTGTAGTTGATGTGCTGCACCGCGCTCTGGAACGTCTGTGGGCTCTTCACGTAGTCCGGGTCGTTGAGCATCTGGAAGCCGATGATCGAGTCGGCCTCGTGCATGTAGGAGGAGCGCAGGGTCGTGTACGCGACCTTCTTGCCGCCGACCGTCGCGCGGTACTCCACGGGACCGTACTTGGTCCGGTAGACCTGCATGCGGTACGAGCCCGCCGCGGTGCCGTCGGCCGTGGTGGGCTTCCAGGAGTTGGTCCGCTCGACCTTGTCCATGGCGGTGCAGGTGCCGTGGTACAGGTAGTGGTAGTCGTCCTGGCACAGCTCGACGGCGTACGTGTCGATGATGTCCTGGCCGGAGGTCGTCGCGCTCCAGGAGTAGTCCTGGCCGCGCCCGAGTTCGACGTACATGCTCAGGCCCGCGAAGGAGGCGCCGCGCGCGCTGAGGCCCGGCCCCTGGATCTCCTGGAGCATGAGGAGCTGTGGCGCGAAGTAGCCGGTCTGCGGCCCGAAGACGGCGATGGGGTGGCCGCTGGCGGTGTATTTGCCGCTCACCACGAGGGCGTTGGACATCCCGCGCTTCGCCGAGGTGAGGGTGGTGGCGGCCGCCGTCGCCGAGGCGCTGGTGGCGGTGGCGGTGCCCGCGCTGCCGGTGCGGTCGTAGACCAGTGGCTCCTGGGTCACCGAGCCGGCGTCGGGCAGGGCCTCGCCCTGCGCGGTGTCGGGCTTCGAGGCGTACGGGAAGCTCTCGCCGTTGTGGACGGTGAGCACCGCCTCGGGGTCGTTGCGCTCGCGGAAGGACTCCCAGACCTTGGTGCCCTCGGTCACGCCGTACTTGGACTGGGCGGCCAGCAGCGAGATGGCGTTGTTGACCTCGCCGCCGCCTCCGGAGCCGAAGAGCGAGCCGATGACGGAGGCCAGCGCGACCAGGTCGGTGATCTTGAAGTGGTCGATGGTGCCGGCGTTGGTGATGGAGTCCTTGTGGCCGGTCAGGACGTACTCACCGGGGAAGTAGCGGCCGCTGTCGGAGGCGTCGATGTAGGCGTTGATGCCGTCGATGTAGGCGTTGGCGTCGGCGAGGGCCTGCTGGCCGCGGGCGCCGTTGTTCGCGATGGCGTTGTCGATCTGGGTCTGCAGATCGGCCTCGGTGTAGGGGGCGTTGCGCCAGAACTCCTGCTCCAGGCCCTGGTTGGAGGGGGCCCCGCCGGCGAAGGAGGTCAGCTGGCCGCGGCCGACGTGCCGGAAGACGTCCATCAGCCACAGCCGGTCCTGGGCGGCGGCGTATCCGGCGCCGTACTCGGTGCCGTAGCGGGTGGTGCCGGTGATGTGCGGCACACCGGTCTTCTTGTCGCGGACGATCGTCACGTCGGTGCGTCCGCCGGGCGCGGTGGTGGAGGCGACCTGGTCGGAGGCGACCCCGAAGGACGCGTCGTTGAAGAAGTCGTTGATCTTGGCGTCGGTGAGCGTGGCGGCACCCGAGGCCAGGTTGCTGTAGGGGCCGAGCTGGTCCTCGGCGTGGTCGGGCTGAATGCCGAAGGCCTGGTTGAGGAGGATCTGGGCGAGGGTGGCGTTGCCGTTCTGACCGGG
Source organism: Streptomyces olivochromogenes (assembly GCF_001514115.1). Classification (GTDB taxonomy): domain Bacteria; phylum Actinomycetota; class Actinomycetes; order Streptomycetales; family Streptomycetaceae; genus Streptomyces; species Streptomyces olivochromogenes. The sequence goes on along the minus strand of NZ_KQ948453.1, from coordinate 134,108 downwards.
CGGGAGGATGTCGGAACACTGGCCGCCGCAGTAGTCGTTGGCGGCGAGCGCGGTCGTGTTGTCGGCGGCCGCCGCCTGGGTCAGCGGGGACAGCAGGGCGGCTATGAGAGCACAGATGGATGCCGCCCCCAGGAACTTGGGGAATCTGCGGGGAGTTCTCTGTCTGTCGGGTGCGGTGCGTGGGGTGCGTCGTGGCATGGCTGCTCCTACCGACGGGGGTGGGCCGGACGTTACCGCCGGTATCCCCGAGTTGGAAGATGAACATGCGTCAACTTTTCAACGATCACTGAGCTGTTCAGAGGTCACGAGCCGTTTAGAGATCGACGGGCCATGCGGATCCGGCGACACCCCGCTCATCCCGGCCCACGAGCTTGTCAACAGGTGGCTGACAGCGACGGGAGGTAGGCCGGAGGGAGTTCGGCCGGTGACTTATGGCGCTCATCGGAAATTGGATGGAGCCGAATCGCGTGTCGATACGTCTACTCGGCGACGTCCCTGGGACGGCAACGCCGAAGTGACCGAAGTACAGGTGCAGGTGTGACGGAGGTGCAGGGCGATGGCGGGTTTTCGGAGTCTGGCGAGACAGGTGCGAGATCCGAGGAATGATCTGGCACTGCGACGCTATTCACTGCGCAAGTGCCTGGAGAGGTTCGCCCCTTACGGGCATCGGGCGACCTGGGACCATCTCTGCTCCCGGGCCGGGTTCGGCCCCGAGGACCGGTCCCCCGATCCAGCGCGGCTCGTGGCCGCACTGGACGAGTTGGAGGAGGCCCGCTCCGTCTGGCTCGCCTACGAGGTCGAGTTCGCCGAGCGCCGCAAGAAGGAGAAGCACGACGGGCTGCGCCGGCCGGGCAGCGTGGACGACTGGCATCGGCTGACCTGGGGCGGATTCGGCGTCGCGTGGTGCGACGATCCGCGGATCCACCCCCACGAATCACTGGCCGAGGTGCTGCGCCGGCTGATCGCCGCGCTGGAGCGCGAACCGGGCACCTGCTGCCCGGTCTGCACCGGTGAGCGCCTCACCTGGAAGTACGACCTGGCCCACGAACCGTCGTCGGGTCCCGTCTGCACGGGTTGCGGAATCGTCGTACCGCGGCCCGTCCTCACGCCCGAGGCGCTGGCGGAGGCCAGGCGCGGGCGGTTGCTCGTCTCTGTGTGAGCGCTCCGCCGGGTTGAACGGGGGGCGGGTGCAGGGGTCGACGGTCGGCGGTCGGGGTAGGGCTCGGGGTCGACCGGGTTACGGGAACTGCGGGTGAGTCGTCGGCTGCGGGATCGTGCGCGGCTGGGCGCGCAGTTCCCCGCGCCCCTTCGGGGCGCCGACCTCGACGGGGGCGCCACTGAAGACACCCGGTGGGCCGACGCTAGCAGGCGCAAATCCGCTCGCTCCACCGCTTTCTCCTCGGGACAGTTGGGCTCGATGAAACCCCGTTGAGGTACCCGCGGAACCCGAGGAGTCCCGATGTCGACGCTGCGCGTCACCGCCGAAGTGCTGACCGTCCACGAGCATCCGAACGCCGACGCGCTCGAACTGGCCCAGGTGGGCCTGTACCGAGCCGTCGTCGCCAAGGGCGCCTACCGCACCGGCGAGAGTGCCGTCTACATCCCCGAGCAGTCCGTGCTCCCCACCACGCTCATCGAGGAGCTGGGCCTGACCGGACGCCTCGCGGGCCCCGGCTCGGACCGCGTCAAGGCCGTACGCCTGCGCGGTGAGCTGTCGCAGGGCATCGTCTGCCGCCCGAAGGCGCTGGCCGACGTCGACCTGGCACGGGCCGCCGCGGACGGCACCGACTTCGCCGAGGCGCTCGGCATCGTCAAGTGGGTGCCGCCGATCCCGCCCACCATGAACGGCGACGTCGAGTCCGCGCCCGATCTGCTGCCCTGGGTCGACATCGAGAACATCCAGCGGTACCCGGACATCTTCGCGCCGGGCGAGAACGTCGTCCTGACGGAGAAGCTGCACGGCTCGGCCTGCCTGCTGACCTACCTCGCCGACCAGGACCGCGCGTACGTCTCCTCCAAGGGTTTCGGCGCCAAGTCCCTCGCCCTCAAGGAGGATTCCCGCAATCTGTACTGGCGTGCCGTCCACGCCCACGGCGTCGCGGCGGCCGCGGCCCGGCTCGCCGAACGGCTCGGCGCCCGCCGGGTCGGCGTCTTCGGGGAGGTGTACGGGGCGGGCGTGCAGGACCTGTCGTACGGCGCCGACGGCCGCCGCGAGTCTCTCGGCTACGCCGTGTTCGACGTGTCCGCGGAGATCGCCGGCGAGGTCCACTGGCTGGACGCGGCCGCGCTCCTCGACGGCGAACTGCCGCTGGTGCCAAGGCTGTACGAGGGCCCGTACGACATCGACCGCGTCCTGGAGGTCGCCTCGGGCCGGGAGACCGTGTCCGGGCGCGCACTGCATCTGCGGGAGGGCGTCGTGATACGCCCTGCCGTCGAGCGCTACAGCCCGGTCACCGGCGGCCGGGCCATCGCGAAGGCGGTCAGCCCGGCGTATCTGACCCGCAAGGGCGGCACGGAGTACGAGTGACGGGCTGGGCGGTCGCGGCACGGGAGCCGCGGTTCCGCCCGGCCGTGGAGCGAGCCGAGGGCACCCCGCAGCCCGGCCACGGGGCGGGCCGAGGGGGTGTCCTCAGCAGCACTCTTCGGCCGCGCGCTGCGACTCCTGCGCTCCCTGTGACCGCTGCGGTTTCGGAGGCGCGGTGACGCGTTCCACCATGAGCCGGGAGCCCGCCTGGCGCTCGCCGAAGACGTCGTCCGGGTTGGACAGCACGCAGTTCTCCAGGGACAGACAACCGCACCCGATGCAGTCGGTCAGGTGATCCCGGAGCCGGCTCAACTGCTTGATCCGCTCGTCGAGTTCGGAACGCCAGGCCTGCGACAGCCGGGCCCAGTCCTCGCGCGTCGGGGTGCGCTCCTCGGGGAGTTCGGCGAGCGCCTCGCGGATGGTGGCGAGGGGGATGCCGACGCGTTGGGCGGCCCGGACGAAGGCGACACGGCGCAGCGCGTCACGGTGGTAGCGGCGCTGGTTGCCGGTGGTTCGACGGCTGCTGATCAGGCCCTTGGACTCGTAGAAGTGCAGGGCGGAGACGGCGGCGCCACTACGGGCCGACAGCTGGCCGACGGTCAGCTCGTGGATCTTCTCAGGGATCTGGGGCACCCCTCCAACCCTACCTACTTCGTCACCCGCCCCACCTACTTCGTCACACGTCCGGTCCGTTGACATGCGCCCCGCGCCCGACCATGCTAAGCAGTTGCTTAGACATAGAGATGCGGGAGGTCGGGAAGATGGCAGAGCCGAGGACGTTCGCGACGGTCGACGAACTGCGGGCCGCGGTGGGCGAGCAACTGGGGTACAGCGACTGGGTCGAGATCGAGCAGAAGCGGATCGACCTCTTCGCGGAGGCGACCGGCGACCACCAGTGGATCCACGTCGACCCCGAGAAGGCCGCGACCGGCCCCTTCGGCACGACGATCGCGCACGGCTACCTCACCCTGTCGCTGCTCCCGCTCTTCGGCCCGCAGCTGATCAAGGTCGAAGGCGTGAGGATGGGCGTCAACTACGGGACGAACAAGGTCCGTTTCCCCGCCCCCGTACCGGTCGGCTCACGGCTGCGCGCCACCGCGCAGATCACCGGCGTCGAGGACGTGACCGGCGGTGTCCAGGTGTCCGTGGCCTTCACCGTGGAGCGCGAGGGCGGCGACAAGCCGGTGTGCGTGGCCGAGTCGGTGTCGCGCTACTACCTCTGAGCACCCCCACCCGCCCCGGGGCCGCTACTCCTTGGCCCCGACCATACGCAGCACGAGGTCGGCGTAGAGCGCGCCGACCTCGTCGGGCGTACGGGGCCCGTCGACGTTGAACCAGCGGGCCACGTCGATGCAGAGGGAGAGCACGGCGAGCGTGGTGCCCGGCACGTCCGGCACGTCGAAGTCGCCCGCCGCCACGCCGTCCGCGATGATGCCGCGCACGGCCGCGTCGGTCTGCCGTCGCAGCGCGACGATCTCCGCCCGTGCCTCGGGCCCGAGGGCTTCCAGCTCGTACTGCACGACCCGCGCGGTGGTGTGCTGCCCGGCGTGCCACCGTACGAAGGACCGCACGGCGTCGGTGAGCCGCTCGGCGGCGCTGCCGCCGCCCTGCGCCGCGCTGCGCACGATGTCGAGCGCCTTGTCGTGCCCGATCCGGCTGATGCGGTGGAGCAGCTCTTCCTTGGTCTTGTAGTGGATGTAGAGCGCGGCGGGGCTCATGCCCGCGCGGCCCGCGATGTCCCGGGTCGTCGTCGCGTGGTATCCGCGCTCGGCGAAGGCCTCCACGGCGGCGACGAGCAGCCGCCGGGCCGCGTCCGGGGTGACCTCGGCCCACGGCTGCATCTCGCCGCCGGCCGTCTCCTCCGCCGTACTCATCGCTGGTTCGCCCCTCTCGCTGACAGGAGGTACACCATACCGCCGAAGCTGAGCGGGCGCTTAGCGTGCCCGCTCAGCGCCCGCGTCCTGACGGTCCCGGATCACCTTGGCCAGCGTGAAGGACGACGTCACCAGATAGAGGACGGCGATGGCCAGAAAGGCTCGCACCCAGGCGTCGGCGTGCAGCTTGTAGATACCGACGGCGGTCGCCACCATGGCGACGGAGAAGGAGGCCACGGCCTGCCCGTAGAAGGCCGCCGTGTTCTGATGCTTGACGGGTGTCTCACTCATGGGGACAAGGGTCGGCGGAGGCGACCACCGCCGCATCCGCCCACGTACTCAGCGCCGCGTGCGGGCGTACTCAGAAGACGGGGAACCCGGTCGGCCTCAGAAGGCGGAAACCCCGGTCAGCGCACGCCCGATGACCAGCTTCTGTATCTGGCTGGTGCCCTCGTAGAGGGTCATCACGCGGGCGTCGCGCAGCAGCTTGCCCGCCGGGTACTCGTCGATGTAGCCGTAGCCGCCGAAGACCTGGAGTGCGTTGTTCGCGGCGCGCACGGCGGCCTCGGAGGCGAAGAGCTTGGCCTTCGACGACTCCGTGGCGAAGGGCAGCCCGCGGTCGACGAGATCGGCGACCCGCCAGGTCAGCAGCCGAGCCGCGTCCACGTCGACGGCGATGTCGCTGATCAGTTCCTGGACGAGCTGGTGGTGCGCGATGGTCTTGCCGAACTGCTCCCGCTCGGTCGCGTACCGCACGGCGACGTCCAGGGCCGCCTGGGCGATGCCGACACACCCCGCGGCGACCGACATCCGCCCCTTGGCCAGGGCGGACATGGCCACGGAGAACCCCTTGCCCTCGGGCGCCAGCATGGTGCTCGCGGGTACGCGTACGTCTTCCAGGACGAGTTCGGCGGTGGCCTGGCCGCGCAGGCCGAGTTTGCCGTGGATGGTGCGGCGGGTCAGGCCGGGGGTGTCGGTCGGAACGAGGAAGGCGGAGACGCCCTTGTGGCCGGGCGCTTCGGTGGAGCGGGCGAAGAGCAGGACGACGTCGGCCCAGGTCCCGTTGGTGATGAACATCTTGGTGCCGTTGATGACGTAGTCGTCGCCGTCGCGTACGGCCTTCGTCGTCAGGTTGCCCGCGTCCGAGCCGGTGCCGGGCTCGGTGAGGCCGAAGCAGCCCACGTACGCGCCGGAGGTCAGCCCCGGCAGCCACTGCCGCTTCTGCTCCTCGCTCCCCCAGTACGCGATCGTCTTGGCGACCAGACCGAGCGAGACGGAGACGATGCCGCGTACGGAGGAGTCACCGCGGCCCAGCTCCTCCGTCACGAGGCAGTACGCGAGGTGGTCACCGCCGCTGCCGCCGTACTCCTCGTCGACGGTGAGTCCGAGGAAGCCGACCTCGCCGAGCTTCTTCACGAGCGAGCGGTCGACCTCCTCCGCCCGGTCCCACTCGACGACATGAGGGGCGATCTCGCGGTCCACGAAGTCCTTGGCGAGTTGCCGGACGGCGGTCTGCTCCTCGCTGAGCTCCAGGTTCATGACGGTCACCCCATTTGAAAGCCGTACATTCGAAAAGCTAAATTAGCACTGCTAGTTTAAGCCCGCAGCCCTACTATGTGCGCCATGGCCCGACCGCGCAAGCCCCTCCTGAGCACCGACCGGATCGTCGACACGGCACGGGCCCTGGTGGACGCGGAGGGTCTGGCCGCCGTCTCCACACGGCGGCTCGCCGCCGAACTGGGCGTGAGCGGGCCCTCCCTCTACAACCACTTCCGCACCAAGGACCAGATCCTGGAAGCGGTCGCGGACTCCGTGAGCGCGCAGGTCGACCTGGCGATGTTCGAGGACGGGCGGGACTGGCACACCGCCCTGCACGACTGGGCCGTGTCCTACCGGGCGGCGCTGCGCGACCACCCGAACATCGTCCCGGTCCTCGCCCGCGGTCCCGGGCGCCGCCCCGCCGGGCTGCGCCTCGCGGACGCCGTCTTCGGCGCGATGGTCGACGCCGGATGGCCGCCGGCCCAGGCCACGTCGATCGGCGCCCTGATGCGCTACTTCATCATGGGCTCCGCCCTCGGTTCCTTCGCCGGGGGCTTCGTCGACGACGAGAGCGCGTACGACCCCGCCGACTATCCCCACCTCGGGCAGGCCCACCTGCTCGCCGAGCAGCAGGAGAAGGTGGACGAGCGGGCCTTCGAGGTGGGGCTCGGGGCGTTGCTGGACGGGCTGACGCAGCAGTTCGAAAGGGCGACGGGCGAGAGCTGACGACGCCGAGACGGTTTGCTGGAGGCTTTCAGGGGCGCGGGGAACTGCGCGCCAAGCCCCCACCGGCCGTCGGCCGAACGAGTCGGGCGGCGGAGATGCGGGGCGAAGCCCCCGCTTCAGGGGCGCGGGGAACTGCGCCACCAGCCCTCACCCGCCCGCAGCCCAGGACCCCTCCTGGGCCCGGAGACCGTTCGGCGGAGACCGTTCGGCGGGGGCCGAAATGTAGGGGGCGGATGATGGGAGGCATGACGAGGTCGACGGATCCGGTCGCACCGGGACTCGCCGCGCTGGCGGCAATGTTCGCGGACGAGACCCGCGCCACCTTCCTGCTCACCCTGCTCGACGGCCGCGCCTGGACCGCGGGTGAACTGGCCCGGCACGCCCACGTCGCCCCCTCGACGGCCAGCGAGCACCTCGGCAAGCTCGTCACCGGCGGCCTGCTCACCGAGGAACGACAGGGCCGACACCGCTACGTACGGCTCGCGGACCCCCACGTCGCCCAACTCGTCGAGGACCTCGCCGCCCAGGTCGCTCCCGACACCACCCGACGCCCCCGCACCCTGCGGGAAGCCGGCACGGGCTCCGCGATGGCTCGCGCCCGCACGTGCTACGACCACCTCGCGGGCCGCCTCGGCATCACCCTCACCGACGCCCTCACCCACCGCGGCCTGCTCCGCCAGGACACCGGGTTCGCGCTCACGGACGCGGGCCTGCGATGGTTCGACGAGGCAGGCATCGACCTGAACCGCACCGGCCGCCGTCCCCTCACCCGCGGCTGCCTCGACTGGACCGAACGCCGCCCCCACCTCGCGGGTACCGCCGGCGCGGCCCTGTGCCGTCACGCCCTGGACGCCCACTGGTGCGTACGTATCGGCTCGGAGCGCGCGGTCAAGGTCACGCCGGACGGCGAGCGGGCCTTCGCGGAACTCCTGGGCATCGAGGCGAGGGCACTCCGCTGAGCAGCCATGTCCCACCGCGGCGTCCGAAATCCGCGAGCCCCCCGCCCCGTACCCCACCTAGCCTCGGGACCATGATGAACGCCACCTCCCCCGCGTCCGCCCGTCGCGCGGACCTGCTCGCCGCGGGCGCCGCGACCGTCACGGTCGTGCTGTGGGCCTCCGCCTTCGTGTCGATCCGCAGCGCGGGCGCGGCGTACTCGCCGGGCGCACTGGCACTCGGGCGGCTGCTGGCGGGATCCGTCGCGCTGGGCGCCATCTGTCTCGTACGCAGGGAGGGGTGGCCGCCGCGCGCGGCCTGGCGCGGGATCGCGATATCCGGCCTGCTCTGGTTCGGCTTCTACATGGTGGTGCTCAACTGGGGTGAGCAGCAGGTGGACGCCGGCACGGCGGCGCTGGTCGTGAACATCGGCCCGATCCTCATCGCGCTGCTCGGCTCCCGGCTGCTCGGCGACGCGATGCCGCCGCGGCTGCTCGCGGGCATGGCGGTGTCGTTCGCGGGGGCGGTCGCGGTGGGGCTGTCGATGTCCGGCGAGGGCGGTTCCTCGGTGCTCGGGGTGGTCCTGTGCCTGCTCGCCGCCGTCGGCTACGCGGCGGGGGTCGTCGCACAGAAGCCGGCGCTCGGGCGGGCGAGCGCCCTCCAGGTGACCACGTTCGGCTGTCTGGTGGGGACGGTGGCGTGCCTGCCGTTCGCGGGGCAACTGGTCCACGACGTGGCCCACGCGCCCGCCACCGCCACCCTCAACGTGCTCTACCTGGGCGTCTTCCCGACCGCGCTGGCGTTCACGACCTGGGCGTACGCGCTGGCCCGGACCACCGCGAGCCGGATGGGCGCGACGACCTACGCGGTACCCGCGCTCGTCGTCGCGATGTCCTGGCTGTTCCTCGACGAGGTACCGGCGCTGCTCACGCTCGCGGGCGGCGCACTGTGCCTGGCCGGGGTCGCGGTGTCCCGCTCCCGCCCCCGGCCGAAGGCCTTCAGCGGCGCGGAAACCCGCACGACCAGCCCCCGCCCGCCCGTGGACAACCGGGCCACCCGGGACTAGGGCCTGTCCGGCGGAGCACGCCGGACAGGCCCTAGAACACCACCAGCGCTCGTCCGCCCTTCCCCGCCACCATGTTCTCGAACGCCCCCGCGATCCCGTCCAGCCCGATCCGCTCGGTCACCAGCGTCCCCAGATCCAGACGCCCCGCCCGCACATGCTCCGCCAGCACCGGCAGATCCCGCGCGGGGTCGGAGTTGCCGTACACGCAGCCGGACAGCGTACGGCCCCAGTGGAAGATCTCCAGCGCGTTGAAGGTGACCTGCTGGTCCTTGCCACCGATGCCGACGACCGTCGTACGTCCGCCGCGGCGGGTGGAGTCCCAGGCCGCGCGAATGGTCACGGCACGGCCCACACACTCGACGGCGACGTCGACACCCTGCTTGCCGGTGAGGGAGCGGATCTCGCGGGCGGTGGTGTCGGAGGCGACGACGTAGTCCGTGGCGCCGGCCTCACGTGCCAGTGACTCCTTCTCCGGAGAGATGTCCACCGCGATGATCTGCGACGCGCCCGCGATCCGCGCCGCCTGGAGCGCCGCGAGCCCGACCCCGCCCACCCCGAACACGGCGACGGTCTCACCGGCACGGACCCGCGCCGAGTGGTGGACGGCGCCGTACCCGGTGAGGACGGCGCAGCCGAGGAGCGCGGCGTCGGTGAGGGGGATGCCGTCCGGGACGGGGAGTACGCAGCCGGCGGCCACGACGGTCTCCTCGGCGAACGCGGCGACGTTCAGGCCGGGATGGAGGTCGCTCCCGTCGGAGGCGCGCCGCGCGTACACGTCCCCCGCGCCGGTCAGCGCGTTGGCGCACAGCCACACCTCCCCCAGCGAGCAGGCGTGGCAACTTCCGCAGGAGGGAGCCCAGTTGAGGACGACTCCGTCGCCGGGCGCGACACCCGTCACGCCCTCCCCGACGGAGACGACGGTCCCGGCACCCTCGTGGCCGAGGACGGCGGGGACGGGCACCCGCATGGTGCCGTCGGACAGCGAGAGGTCGGAGTGACAGACGCCGGCGGCGGCCAGCCGGACGCGGACCTGACCCGGACCGGGTGCCGGGAGGTCGATCTCGGCGATCTCCAGGGGGGCGCCCACGGCGGGAAGTACGGCAGCGCGAACCACGTAAAAGCTCCTCGGCCCAGAACTCTGGAACTGACTGGAATGGAGTGGAACGGAGTGGAGTGGAGTGGAGTGGAGTGGAACGGGCTAGAACTGGAGGGACTTCGTCTGGAGGTACTCGGACAGGCCGTGTGCGCCCAGTTCCCGTCCGACCCCCGACTGCTTGTAACCGCCGAACGGGGCACTGGGGTTGAACCGGCCGCCGTTGATGTCGACCTGCCCGGTGTCGAGCCGTCGCGCGAAGGCGACCGCCTCGGCCTCGTCGCCCGCCCACACCGCGCCCGCGAGCCCGTACACCGTGTCGTTGGCGATCCGGACGGCGTCCTCCTCGTCCTCGTACGGGATCACCGACAGCACCGGGCCGAAGATCTCCTCCTGCGCGATCGTCATCTCCGGGGTGACGTCCGCGAAGACGGTCGGCTGGACGAAATACCCCTGCTCGCGCGGGGATTCGGGGCCGCCCGCGACGAGCCGGGCGCCCTCGGCGACGCCCTTGTCGATGTAACCGCGCACCCGCGCCTGCTGCTTGGCGTTGACGACCGGGCCGATGCGGTCCCCGTACTTCGCCGCGGCGGTCGCGGCGAGCTCGACCGCCTCCTCGTACTGCGCGGCGTGCACGAGCATGCGGGTCCAGGCGCTGCAGGTCTGGCCGGAGTTGGACATCACGTTGGCGACGCCGACGTTGACGGCCTTGGCGAGGTCGGCGCTCGGCAGGATGACGTTGGCGGACTTGCCGCCGAGTTCGAGGGCGACCCGCTTGATGGCCGCACCGGCCGTCGCCCCGATCCGCCGCCCCACCGCCGTGGAGCCCGTGAAGGAGACCAGGTCCACGTCCGGATGTTCGGCGAGGGCCTGGCCCGCGACCGGGCCGAGGCCGGTGACGAGGTTGAAGACGCCGGCCGGGACGCCCGCCTCCGCGACCGCCTCGGCGAACAGCTGGGCGGTGAGCGGGGTGTCCTCGGCGGGCTTCAGGACGACCGTGCAGCCCGCCGCGAGCGCGGGGGCGACCTTGGCGACGATCTGGTGCAGCGGGTAGTTCCAGGGTGTGATCGCGCCGACCACACCGATCGGTTCCTGGTAGACGGTCGAGTTGCCGACCTTCTCCTCGAAGGCGTAGGTGGCCGCCAGTTCGGCGTACGAGCCCGCGACCAGGATCGGTACGGCCGCGTGGACCGCCTGCGAGAAGGACAGCGGGGAGCCGAGCTCCGCCGTGACCGTCTCGGCGATCTCGTCCTTGCGTGCGGTGAGGACGTCACGCAGGGCGCCGAGCCGCGCGGCCCGCTCGGCGGGCGGGGTCGCGGCCCAGGCCGGGAACGCGGCGCGGGCGGCCCGTACGGCGGTGTCGACGTCCTCGGCCGTACCCGCCGGCACCCGGCCGAGAACCTGTTCGTCCACCGGGTTCACGACCTCGATGGTGTCCGTCCCGGCGGCGGGGCGCCAGGCACCGTCGATGTACATGCCGTCATGTGCCTTCATCGTGTTCCTCCCGGGCGGGGGCGTGCCGTCCGCCTCGCGGCGTCGTCCGACCCACAAACTAGCGGTGTTAGTTTTCAGGCGCCAGACGTCTTCCCGCGACTCACCCTGCTCACCTCACTCGTCCAGGTCCGGCAGCCGCGCCGGAGCGGGGCAGATGCGTTCGCCGTGCTGGTCGAAGACGAACAGATGGGCGAGGTCGACAAGGAGGGGCACCTGCATGCCGTGACGGAGGTCGAAGTCGGGGGTGGTGCGGACCACCAGGTCGCCGGGGAGCCGGCCCTCCGGCGGCATCTCGCCGTCGCGCCCGGCACCCGCGTCGGCGGGGTCGTCGAGATCGACCACCGGACCGGCCCGCAGACCGGCCCGGCGGTCCCGGAGACGGTCGAGCAGCGAGCCCTCGCGACGGCGGCGCCGGACCGGGCGGACCGGGCGCGGCGCCTCCAGATCGGGGACGACGGCGGGCCGCGAGCCGGTGTTGAAGTGGACGAGCACCTCGTGCCCCTGGAACTCCACATGCTCCACGAGACCGCTGATCGCCACCTCGCCCGGCCGGGCCTCCGACGGCTTGGCCAGACGGACGGCCTCGGAACGCAGCCCGACGATGACCTCGCGGCCCTGCTGCACCCGCAGCAACCGCTGATCCACCGACCAGGGCTCGCGCAGCGGCAGATACTGCTTGCCGAGGCTGATCGACATGGCCCCGTCGAGCGGGGCCCGGACCAGGCCGCGCAGCAGATTGATGCGCGGGGTGCCGATGAAGGCGGCGACGAAGACGTTCGCGGGCAGCGCGTAGACCGTCCGGGGTGTGCCCACTTGCTGGAGGACGCCACCGCGCAGGACGGCGACCCGGTCGCCGAGCGACAGCGCCTCCGCCTGGTCATGGGTGACATACACCGTCGTGACGCCCAACTCCCTGGTGAGCGAGGCTATCTCGGCGCGCAGGTGGTTGCGGAGCTTGGCGTCGAGGTTGGAGAGCGGCTCGTCCATCAGGAAGGCGGACGGGTGGCGGGCGATCGCACGGCCCATCGCCACGCGCTGGCGCTCGCCGCCCGACAGCTGGTGGGGGAAACGGTCGAGGAGGTCCTCGATGCCGAGCATCCGGGCGGTGGCGTCGACACGCGGACGCGGGTCCTCGCCGGGGGTCTCGATGCGCAACGGGAAGCCGATGTTGTCGCGGCCCGTCATGCTCGGGTAGAGCGCGAAGTTCTGGAAGACCATCGCCATGTCCCGCTCGGACGGCGGCAGATCGCCCGCGTCCTCACCGTCGAGACGCACCTCGCCCTCAGTGGCGCTCTCCAGGCCGGCGATCATCCTGAGCACGGTCGACTTGCCGCAGCCGGAGGGCCCGAGCAGGACGAGGAACTCGCCCGGCCGGATGTCCAACGACAGCCGCTCCACCACGCGGACACCGCGCGTATACGACTTGCTGACCTGGTGCAGGGAGATGGCGCGTGTCATGAAGGGTGCCCCCGGGGGCTCAAAGGGCGCTGTCGCTCCACGGTCGAGACGCCCCGAGCGGGCCGCAAGGGACGTATGAGTCACGGAAGTTAACGGACCGCGACCACCTGGGGGAAGACACCCGGCGGGATCCGGCGTGTCGGTTCCCGCCGCGGCTCCCGTCCCTGCTCGGGTGCGGCGGAAACGGACGATCGCCTACCGGCCCGCAGACACGTCGCCGCACCCTCGTCGGGCCGGTCGGGAAGGTCAGATGTCGCTCTTGCGACGCAGGGGCACTGCGCGCCGAACGGGCTCGGCACGGCCCGCGGGCGCCTTCCGCGGCGAGCGCAGCGCGACCCCCGAGGACAGCACCAACAACGCGCCCAGCATCACGAACGGCGCGGCCACACCGGCGACCCCGGCGACCAGCCCCGCCGCGGCCGGGGCGGCCACCTGCCCCAGACGGTTACCGGTCAGCCGCAGGGCCAGGGCCGTGGAGCGGGCCTCGTCCGGGGCGGCCTGCACGACCGTCGTCATGGACAGCGGCTGCCCGACGCCCAGACAGAAGCCGAGGACCAGCAGCATCGCGGCCAGCGCCCACACCGGCACGGGCAGCGCGAGACCCGCGCACAGCACACCGGCCACCAGACAGGTCGCGGTGAGCAGCGCCGCCCGGCCCAGCAGTCGCAGCATCGGCGTCATGACCAGTCGGCAGGCGATGGTCGCCGCCGCGCGCAGACTGAGCAGCAGACCGATCACCGACGGCGCGATGCCCCGGTGCTCGCCGACCACGGGCAGATACGCGGTCAGGACGTCCGTCGCGGACAGCACGGAGAGGCTGATGAGGATTCCGGCGGGCACGCCCCGGGCACGCAGAATGCGGTGCACGGGCACGCGGCCGGCCTGAGCCGTACGGGATTCGGCGGGCGTACGGTGCTCGATGCGCCAGAGCGAGCTGAACGACACCGCGGCGAGCGCACCCGCCACGAGCAGGGCCTGCGCGCTGCTGCCCGCCCTGTCCGGACCCCCGATCAGAAGGCCCGCGACGATCGGCCCGACCAGTTGGCCCAGGGAGGCGCCGATGGTGAAATGGCCGAAGTTGCGATCCTGTTCGTGCGGCGCGGACTGCCGGGCCACGATCGACTGGGCCCCGATGACGAAGCAGAGGTGACCCAGGCCCATCACCCCGCTCCAGGCAGCCATCGCCCCCAGCGAGTCCGCCGCACCGCTGAGCGCGCAACCGCCCGCGATGAGGACGACCCCGACCGGCAGCAGCGGGGCACAACGTCCATGGTCGGTACGGCGGCCCAGGGGTACGGCGGCGAAGAGGGGCAGCAGGGCGTACACACCGGCGATCACACCGATGGCGCGTTCGTCGGCGCCCAGGGCAAGGGCCCGGTAGGAGACGGCGGGCCGGGCCATGGACACCGCCCCTTGCGCGAAGCCGAAGGCGATGACGAGGCGCAGCAGCCAGCCGCGGTTCCGACCGGGCCCCACGGGGACACCCCTCCATCCGGTGACGGATTACAGATGACGGATTTCAGAGAACAGGTGGCAGATGACGGGTATCGACCGGCCGATATCGACCGACAGATAACAGATGACGGATTTCAGATGACAGATAACAGATGACAGAATCTGTCAGTCGACACCCACCCGTCAGATGATGCCGAACAGAATCCCCGCCCCCAACACCACCAGCGAAGTCAGCGCCGCCCACTTCACCACGAACCTCGTGTGGTCTCCGAACTCGACCTTCGCCATGCCGACGAGGACGTATACGGCGGGCACCAGCGGGCTGGACATGTGCAGCGGCTGGCCGACGAGCGAGGCGCGGGCGATCTCCAGGGACGAGACTCCGTGTGCCTGGCCCGCTTCGGCGAGGACCGGCAGGACGCCGAAGTAGAAGCCGTCGTTCGACATGAAGTAGGTGAGCGGGATGCTGAGGACACCGGTGACGAGGGCCATGTGCGGGCCCATCCCGTCGGGGATGTTGGAGACCAGCCACTTGGACATGTGGTCGACCATGCCGGTGCCCTGGAGGACGCCGGTGAAGACGGCGGCGGCGAAGACCATGCCCGAGACGTTGAGGACGTTCTCGGCGTGGGCGCCGATGCGGGCCTTCTGGTCGGGCATGTGGGGGAAGTTGACGGTGAGCGCGAGTGCGGCGCCGAGCAGGAAGAGGACCGGGATCGGCAGCCACTCCATGATCATGGCGGTGAGGAGCGCGACCGTGAGGAGCGCGTTGAACCAGTAGAGCTTGGGACGCAGGGTGGCGCGGTGGGGGTCGAGACCCTGGAAGTCGTCGTCCGCTTCGGACAGATCGGCGTCGGTGCCGGAGCCAGTGCCGCTGCCGCCGGTGCCGGCGCCCGGACCACCCGTGCGCGCCGCCTTCTTCGCGACGGCGACGGTGCCGTCGCCGTCGCCGGAGGCGCCCGCACCCGCGCCGACGAGCACCGTCTCGGTCTCCGGCTCCAGGACCTCGTCCAGCGTCAGCACGCCGAGCCGCTTGCGCTCGCGGCGTCCGAGGACGTACGAGAGGGCGAGGACGCCGAGCAGGCCGACGGCGAGGGCCGGGATCATCGGGACGAAGATGTCGCTGGCGTCGAGCTTCAGCGCGGTCGCGGCGCGAGCCGTGGGGCCGCCCCAGGGGAGCGTGTTCATGACGCCGTTGGCCATGGCGGCGACGCCGGTCATCACGACCAGGCTCATCTTGAGGCGCTTGTACAGCGGGTACATCGCCGAGACCGTGATCATGAAGGTGGTCGAGCCGTCGCCGTCGAGGGAGACGATCGCGGCGAGGACCGCGGTGCCGACCACGATCCGCAGCGGGTCGGCCTTGCAGAACTTGAGGATCCCCCGGACGATCGGGTCGAAGAGACCGACGTCGATCATCACACCGAAGTAGACGATCGCGAACATCAGCATCGCCGCCGTGGGGGCGAGGCTGGTGACGCCGTCGATGACGTAGTCACCGAGCTTGGCGCCCTTTCCGACGAAGACACAGAAGAGTGCCGGGATCAGCACGAGCGCCGCGATCGGCGACATCTTCTTCAGCATGATCAGGACCAGGAAGGTCGCGATCATGGTGAAGCCGAGGATGGTCAGCATGACTTGGATTACCTAACGTTCGCCCTTGAACTCCCACCAGGGACGGCGGTGCGATGACGTTAGGTCGCGCAAGATTGCGTTAACAAGATGTTGACACGCGAGCAATAAGCGCAAAACTCCAGGTCACAGGCTTGTCTCGGTGAGCGGAGGCCCGCTACGGGCACGCCGCGAGCTCCACCGGCACCCCGTTGAGCACCGCCGTACCCGACAGCGGGTCGAGGAGCGAGCCGTCGAGGAGCTGGTTGACGTTGACGCCCGGGTCGAGGGCCGCATGGCTCATCCGGGTGCCGGGGCGGTCGTGTCCCCAGCCGTGCGGCAGGCTCACCACCCCGCGTCGTACGGCGTCCGTGACCTCGGCCGGGGCGACCACCTCTCCCCCGGCGCCCTTGACGCGCACGGCCGCCCCGTCGGCGAGGCCGAGGCGTGCCGCGTCCTCGGGGTGGATGTGCAGGGTGCAGCGGTTGGTGCCGCCGGTGAGGGCGGGGACGTTGTGCATCCAGCTGTTGTTGGAGCGCAGATGGCGGCGGCCGACGAGGACGATCGCGGACGGGCGCTCACGCAGGGCGGCGCGCAGCCGGGGAAGATCGTCGACGATCGGTGCCGGCATCAGCTCGATCTTTCCGCTGCGCGTCTTCAGCGGCTGCGGCAGACGTGGGCGCAGCGGTCCGAGGTCGATGCCGTGCGGGTGGGCGAGCAGTTTCTCCAGGCTCAGGCCGTCGGGCCGGGCGCCGAAGCCCTCGCCGTACGGGCCGAGGCGCAGCATCATGTCGAGCCTGCGTTCGGGTCCGCTCTCGCCGGTGAGCCGCGTGGCGAGTTCCTTCGGGTCGCGTTCGTGGACGGGTCCGTGCGGGTCCTGGACGGCCTTGCCGAGGGTGGAGTCGATGACCATGGCGTCCACGGCGGACGGGTCGGCGCCGTGCATGCCGGTCGCGGCGAGCACCAGCCGGGCGAGGATCTCGGTCTCGGCCATGCGGCCCGGTTCGAGGGGGACGGCGGGGCGGTTGTAGCGGACCTGGTTGCGTACGGCGAGGGTGTTGAAGGCGAAGTCGTGGTGGGCGCTCTGGGAGGGCGGGGGCGGCGGCAGCACGACGTCGGCGTGGCGTGCGGTCTCGTTCAGGTACGGGTCGACGCTGACCATGAAGTCGAGGGAGTCGAGCGCCTTGTCCAGGCGGTTGCCGTCGGGTGCCGACAGTACGGGGTTGGCGGCGATGGCGATGAGGGCGCGGACGGGGCTGCCCTCGGGTGTGGCGGTGTCGATCTCCTCGGCGAGTGCGGCGAGCGGCAGTTCGCCCTTGGCCTCGGGGTGGCGGCTGACCCGGCTGTGCCAGCGGCCGAGCGCGAAGCCGCGGCCGGGTCCGGCGGGGCGGGGGGTCTTGTCGGTGGCGGCCTGCGGGAAGAGGGCGCCGCCGGGGCGGTCGAGGTTGCCGGTGAGGATGTTGAGGATGTCGACGAGCCAGCTGGCGAGGGTGCCGTGCGGGACGGTGCAGCTGCCGATGCGGCCGTAGACGGCGGCGGTGGGGGCGGCGGCGAGTTCGCGGGCGAGCGCGCGGATGGTGTCGGCGTCCACGTCGCAGGCCTCGCTCGCGGCCTCGGGGGTGAAGTCCTGTACGGCGGTGGCGAGTTCTTCGACGTCCTGGACGTGCGGGGCGAGGTCGCGCAGGTCGACGAGTTTCTCCTCGAAGAGGACGTACGTCATCGCGGCGAGCAGCAGGGCGTCGGTGCCGGGGCGGACGGTCACGTGGCGGTCGGCGAGTTTGGCGGTACGGGTGGTGCGCGGGTCGATGACCGTCAGGGTGCCGCCGCGGGCGCGCAGTGCCTTGAGCTTGCCGGGGAAGTCGGGGGCGGTGCACAGACTTCCGTTGGATTCCAGGGGGTTGGCGCCGATGAGGAGGAGGTGGTCGGTGTGGTCGAGGTCCGGGACCGGGATCGCGTTGGCGTCGCCGTAGAGCAGACCGCTGGAGACGTGTTTGGGCATCTGGTCGAGCGTGGAGGCGGTGAAGACGTTGTGGGTGCGCAGTGCCGTGAGCAGGACGGTGGGGTAGAGGGCGCCGGCCATGGTGTGCACGTTCGGGTTGCCGAGGACGATGCCGAGGGCGTGCGGGCCGTGCTGCTCGACGATCGGGCCGAGGCCTGCCGCGATCGCGTCGAAGGCCTCTTGCCAGGTGGCCTCGCGCAGTTCGCCGTCCGTGCGGACGAGGGGGGTGCGCAGCCGGTCGGGGTCGCCGTCGGCGGCGCCGAAGGAGGCGCCCTTGGGGCAGATGAACCCCTTGCTGAAGACGTCGTCGCGGTCGCCGCGGGCGCCGGTGACCCGGGTGCCCTCGATGGTGAGGGTCAGCCCGCAGGTGGCCTCGCAGAGGGGGCAGACGCGCAGGGCGGTGCGGGAGTCGGGGGTGGCGCCGGAGGTGCGGGACACGGGTCCTCCCGGAGGACGGTGGCGGCGGTGGCACACGGACCTGGCCGAGCATACCGACCGGTACGGATGGGAGGGAGGGCTTGAAGGGGGTGAGGTCGGGAAATCGCGAGCCCGCCCCCGGCCCACGCGCTTCAGCGGTGGAGCGACGGAACGGTGCAGCGGTAGGGCCGTGGAGCGGTAGAGCGGTGCAGCGGTTCAGTCCAGAACCCTGGCCAGATACGCGCGCAGCAGCTCCCGCGTCTCCCCGATGATCCGCTCGTCCCCCTCCGGGGCGATGCGGAAGGCCAGGTGGACCAGGCTGTCGGCGGCCTCCACAGCGACCAGGAAGGTGCGCCGGAGGTCTTCGTCGGGGGTGCGGTCGAGGAAGGCGGAGAGGAGGTCGGTGAGGCGGTCGGCGACGCGGGTGTTGGGCTCGGCGTCGCGGACGCCGACGGGTATCTGGTTGCCGAAGTCGACGAGGGAGAAGCCGGGTGCGGTGCGCTTCATGGCGAGGTACTCGTCGAGTACGGCGTCCATGGCGGCGCGCCAGCCCTGTGCGCCTGTCGCTCGGAGGCGTTCGGTGACGCGTTCGGTGTAGCGCTCGAGGTTGCGCTGGGCGAGTGCGTCGGCCATGGCGCGCTTGTTGCCGAAGAAGCGGTAGACGGAGCCGATGGGGACGCCCGCGCGCTGGGCCACGGCCCGGGTGCTCAGGCCGTCGTAGCCGACCTCGTCGAGGAGGTCGGCACAGGCGTCGAGGATCCTGGTCAGTCGTTCGGCGCTGCGCCGCTGAACGGGCGCGCGGCGCAGCGAGGTCGCGTGGGGCACAGGCTTCATGATGCCTTTCCGCCGGGATCCGGTGAACCTCGCGTGTCGCTACGGCCCGCGACTGCGTTCCCGCTCGCCGTCGATGCCGGTGTCGACGCGGGGGCCGACGGGCTCGACGGCGGCGGCGAGGCGGGTGTCGAGGGCCGGGTCGAGGCGGTGGCCCCGGAGGCGGTGATGTCCGCCGTGCTCTCGACGGGCTTGCCTCCGACGGCCCACGCGGTGCGGTCGTCGGCGTACAGACGCGCGGTGACGTGGTGGGTGCCGCGTGTGACCAGGCCGCCGGCGAGGTGGTACTCGGCGGTGCGCAGCGTGGCGAGGTTCCGGCCGTCCAGGGACAGCAGCGCGACGCCGCGGCCGGCCACGGCCTCCGCCTTGGTGTCGGCGGGCGAGAAGCGGAAGCGGTGGACGGTCAGGCGGACGTCCCAGCCGTCGTCGGAGGCGGGTTGGACCTCGATGGCGACCTCGGGTGCGCTCTTCTTGTCGACCTCACGGTAGTGCCGTCCTTCTTTGTCCGTATCGTCCAGGATTTTGCCCACGGGTGAGGGCGACACCGCGTCCCTCCGCTCGTGTGCGGCGCCGGTGCCGCAGCCCGCCGATCCGCCGAGCAGGACGCAGACCGCGAGCGCGGCGAGCAGTCCACGCTTCCACGACATGCCGGGGACATTAGAACAACGCTCTGACAGGCGGATCCCCCTGGAGTCGGGTTCTTGGGCCGTACCGCCGACCCTGGGATGTACTCCGCACGGAGGTTCCCGGTGCCGCGCGTTCGCCGGCCACGCACCTCGACGTACCTCTTGCGCGCGAAAAAACTGAATCCTACGGTGAAGCATAGGAATCAGGCGCGAGGGAGCGATCATGAGCGGGGACGCGAGGAAGACGGCCGAGGGGCTGACCTACCTCACCGGATTCGGCAACGAACACAGCTCGGAGGCGCTCCCCGGGGCGCTGCCGCACGGCCGCAACGCGCCCCAGCGCGCCCCTCTCGGGCTGTACGCGGAGCAGCTGAGCGGTACGGCGTTCACGGAGCCGAGGGCGCACAACCGGCGTTCGTGGCTGTACCGGATCCGTCCGTCGGCCGCGCACCCGGCGTTCACGCGCACGGACAACGGGGCGCTGCGCTCGGCGCCCTTCACGGAGACCGAGGCGGACCCGAACCGGCTGCGCTGGAACCCGCTGCCGGAGCCGGCGCGGGGTACCGACTTCCTCGCGGGCCTGTGGACGCTGGGCGGCAACGGCGACGCGACCCAGCGCACCGGCATGGCCGTGCACCTGTATCACGCCGACTCCTCGATGGACCGCGTCTTCAGTGACGCCGACGGGGAGCTGCTGATCGTGCCGGAGCGCGGCGGGCTGCTGCTGCGGACCGAGTTCGGGCTGCTGCACGTGGAGCCGGGCGGGGTGGCGCTGATTCCCCGTGGGGTCCGCTTCCGGGTGGAGCTGCTGGACGCCGCGTCCGACGGCGGGCAGAGCCCGACGGCCCGCGGCTATGTGTGCGAGAACTACGGGGCGCCCTTCCAGCTGCCCGACCTCGGCCCGATCGGCGCCAACGGGCTCGCCAACGCGCGGGACTTCCTCGCTCCCGTCGCCGCGTACGAGGATGTCGAGGGCCCGGTGGAGGTGGTCAACAAGTTCTGCGGCAACCTCTGGACGGCGACGTACGACCACTCGCCGCTGGATGTCGTCGCCTGGCACGGCAACCATGTGCCGTACGTCTATGACCTGCGTCGTTTCAATGTGATCGGCACGATCAGCTACGACCACCCGGACCCGTCGATCTTCACGGTGCTCACCTCGCCGAGCGACACCCCGGGCCTCGCCGGGGTCGACTTCGTGGTGTTCGCGCCGCGCTGGCTGGTGGGCGAGGACACCTTCCGGCCGCCGTACTTCCACCGGAACGTGATGAGCGAGTACATGGGGCTCATCGAGGGGGCGTACGACGCGAAGGCGGAGGGCTTTGTTCCGGGGGGCGGTTCGCTGCACAACATGATGTCGGCGCACGGGCCGGACCGGGAGACCTTCGACCGGGCCAGCGCCGCCGAGCTGCGGCCGCAGAAGATCGACGACGGGCTGGCGTTCATGTTCGAGACCCGGTGGCCGGTGACCGCCACGGCGCAGGCGGCGCACGCGGAGCATCTGCAGAGCGGGTACGACGACGTGTGGCGGGGCCTGCAGCGGCACTTCAGGCCGTTGCACTGAGCGTCGGCGACCGGTACGGATATCCCTCGTGACCTCCTTCGCCCCGGACTCGATCGTCCTGAACCGCAAACTCCCGCTCTGGTACCAGGTGTCGCAGTCCCTGCGTGCCTCGATACTCGGGCGCTCGCCCCAGGAACCGCTGCGCCTGCCGACCGAGGAGCGGTTGGCGGGCCACTACGGGGTGAGCGTGCTCACCATGCGGCAGGCGCTCAAGGAACTGGAGGACGAGGGACTGATCACCCGCCATCGGCGGCGGGGCACGTTCATCGAGCCGAGCGCGCAACGGGGGGCTCCGGTGCGGTTGCTGGGCTCGGTGGACACGATCGTCGCGCAGCAGTCGGGCATGACGACCGAGCTGCTGGACCACGGGAGCGTGCCGGTGCCGGCCGAACTCGCCGAGTACTTCCCGGATCTGGCCGAGGTGGGGACGTACCACCGGCTGCGCGGCGACGAGAAGACCGGTGAGCCGACGAACCACGCGCGCAACTACGTCCGTCCCGAACTGGCCGCGCGGATCGACCCGCAGGACCTGGTGCGCTGGCCCATGACCAAGGTGCTGCGGGACGTGGTGGGCGTGCGCATCAGCCGGATCACCGACACGGTGGAGGCGCGGCTCGCGGATCCGGAGACGGCCCGGCTGCTCCAGGTGCCGCTGCTCAGCCCGATCCTGCACTACACGGGCATCGTGCACGGCGAGGACGGCCGCGCTCTGGACGTGGCCCGCATCCACTACCGCGGTGACCGCTTCTCCTTCACGGTCACCCTCGACGCCCACTGACGATGGCGTACGAGACCGGCGCGCAGCGCCCACGTCGTACGATGCCGGGCGTGACGCACGACGACGCTCCGCTGCTCGCGGACCTCATGCCGTGGTCCGTCGCACCGCCGAGGCTGGGCCGGGGGTGGCCGACGGCGCCCGACGCGGCGTCCCTGAAGGCGCGCTGGGACACGCTGATGAAGGCCGAGGGGCAGGGCCGCGAGGCGTTGTTCGGCCCGACGCGCTCGCGCACCACGCACTCGGCCGTCGGACAGCTGCCGGGGCAGTCCAGTGGGACGGCCCGGCTGGAGCGCGAGTCGGGGCCCTGTCCGGAGCCTGTACGCGTCCTGCACGGCCCGTTCGACGAGCAGTGGCTGATCCCGGACCACCGGCTGATCGACGCGGCGCGCCCCGAGTTGTGGCGGGTGGCCGACGACCGGCAGGTGTTCGTGATGGAGCAGACGGCGGTGCCTGACACATCGGGGCCGGTGCTGCTGGTCGCGTCCGTGCTGCCGCTGAGCACCGGTCGCGGCGGCCGTGTCCGCCCCCTCCACCGGCGCCCCGGGGGCCTCGAACCGAATCTGGCGCCCGGCCTGTTGGAGCACCTCGGCACCCGCCTCGGTCACTCCCCCGACCCCGACCCCGTCGACGTACTCGCCTGGGCGGTCGCGGTCGCGCGGTCGGGCCGGGAGGGGTGTGCCGTCCCGCTCACCGCGGACCCGCAGGTGTGGGCGCACGGCGTCGGATTGGGACGCCGGATGCTGTGGCTGATGCGCCGCGACGGCGAGCGCCCCAAGCTCCCCGGGGGCCGCCGCCCCTATGTCCGCGCCCCGCTCCCGTCGCGCCCCGTCGACGTGCGCTACGACCGCGACGAGGAGGCTCTCCTCCTCGACGAGGGCCGTATCTCGCCCGTGCCGCCGGAGGCCTGGGACTTCGAGGTGGGCGGAGCGCGCGTCCTGGAGCAGTGGTTCGCGGCCAGGACCGAGCCGGCGGAACCACCCGAGCCGGGCACCCTGGAGGCGATCCGGCCCGCCGGCTGGCAGCAGGCCTGGACGTCCGAGCTGCTGGAACTCGTCACGGTGCTGACACTGCTCGCGGAACTCCGTCCCCAGCTGGCCGAGTTGACGATCGGCCCGCCGATCACGCGGACGGAGCTGCGCGAGGCGGGTGTGCTGCCGGTTCCGGAGGCGGCGCACCGGCCCGCGTCCGTCCTCGATCATCACGAAGAGGGCCCGGAAGGACAGTTCGCGCTCATCTGACCCCGTAGGTCCGACCGCCCCGTAGATCTACCCCTTCGGTTCGAACGCGTCCAGCACCCGCCCCAGCGCCCGCTCGAACACCGCCTCCAGGTCGATCGGGCCCGCGTCCTGCGTGAAGGCGGCCGCCATCCGCGGATACGCGCCGGTCGCGATCCGGCTGCCGAGGTAGGCGATCCGCATCGCCTGCTCCTGCTCCTCGGACCAGGGCAGCGAGCGGGTGCGCTCGGCGGTGGCCAGTTCGTTGCCCACGTACGTCGTCACCACGCCGTTGAGCATCGCGATCAGCTCCATCTTCGTGCCGTACGACGCGTCCAGCGGGTCGAGGCAGACGAGACAGTGCTCCAGGTAGCGCAGGGCGTTGGGGCTGAAGCCGTAGACCGGGGACATCAGGCGCGGCAGCCATGGGTGGCGGTGCATGAGGGCACGGGTCTGATGGGCGACCCGGAGCATGTCGGCGCGCCAGTCGCCCGTCGGCTCCCAGGGCTCGTGCTCACCGCTGATGGCGTCAAC
Organism: Streptomyces olivochromogenes; assembly: GCF_001514115.1. Taxonomy (GTDB): domain Bacteria; phylum Actinomycetota; class Actinomycetes; order Streptomycetales; family Streptomycetaceae; genus Streptomyces; species Streptomyces olivochromogenes. The sequence goes on along the minus strand of NZ_KQ948453.1, from coordinate 110,369 downwards.
CATCAGCTCGTACAGGTCCTCCTTGCGCGGGACGTAGTTGTACAGCGACATCGTGCCGCAGCCCAGTTCGGTGGCCACATGCCGCATCGAGACCGCGTCGAGCCCGTCCGCGTCCGCGATCCGCACCGCGGCGGCCGCGATGTCCGCCCGGCTGTAGGCCGCCCGCGGACCACGGCCCGCACGCTTGGGGCGGGCCCAAATCACTTCGGGTACGGCACTGCGCCCTGTCATGTCGTCGATCACCTCGCCACCATCCTAGTTACGTACACCGTACGTAGTGCGCTATGGTCACCCCATGACAACTACGTACGCCGTACTTAGTGAAGGTCTGGAGAAGAGTTTCGGGACCAAGGGGGAGGTCGTCCACGCGGTGCGCGGGCTCGATCTCGCGGTGGCCGAGGGCACCGTCTGCGGGGTGCTCGGACCCAACGGCGCGGGCAAGACCACGGCGGTGCGCCTGCTCACCACGCTGTTGCGGCCGGACGCGGGGTCCGCGCGGGTCGCCGGGCACGACCTCGTACGGGAGGCGGCCGCGGTGCGCGGCGCCATCGGGGTCACCGGGCAGTACGCCTCCGTCGACGGCGACCTCACCGGCCGGGAGAACCTGCGGCTGTTCGCGCGGCTGCACCGGATGCGGGACGCTCCCACGCGCGCCGGTGAACTCCTCGAACGCTTCGGGCTCGCCGAGGCCGCCGACCGGCCCGCCTCCACCTACTCGGGCGGGATGCGGCGCCGCCTCGATCTCGCCGCGAGCCTGATCCGCCGCCCCGAGGTGCTCTTCCTCGACGAACCCACCACCGGGCTCGACCCGGCCAGCCGCAACCAGATCTGGGAGGCCGTGCGCGCCCTGCGCGGCGAGGGCACGACCGTGGTGCTGACCACGCAGTACCTGGAGGAGGCCGACCACCTCGCCGACGACATCGCGCTCGTGGACCACGGCCGGGTCGCGCACACCGGATCGCCCGCCGAACTCAAGGCGCTCATCGGCTCGTACGCGGAGGTCGTCGTCGCCCACGCGGATGCGATGCCCGGCGCGGCGGCCGTCCTCGACCGGCTCACCGGCTCCGAACCGGCGTTCGCCCCGGAGCGGCACGCGGTCGGGGCGGTGACCACCGATCCGACACTGACCCTGCCCCGGCTCGTCCGTGAACTCGACGCCGCGGGGGTGCCCCTGCTCGACGCGAGCCTGCGCCCGCCGACGCTCGACGACGTCTTCCTGCGCCTCACCGGAGGCCGCACCGACCGCAAGGAGCTTGTGACATGAGTACGTTGGCGTACGACGGGACCGCGATGCTGGGGCGGCACCTGAGGCGGATCCGGCACAATCCCGGGCTGCTGATCCTCACCCAGTCCATGCCGATCACGATGCTGCTGTTCTTCGGCTATGTCTTCGGCAGCGCGCTCGCGACACCCGGACAGGAGTACCGCGCCTTCCTGCTGCCGGGACTACTGGTGGCGACCGCCGCCAACGGGATCATGACCGGCATGTTCCAGGCCGCCCAGGACTCGCACCGGGGCGTGATGGACCGCTTCCGTACCCTGCCGATGAGCCGGGCCGCCGTGCCGCTCGGACAGGCGCTCGCGGACCTCGTGGTCACCGCCGTGGGCACGGTGCCGCTGATGCTGGTCGGGCTGGCCGTGGGCTGGCGGATCGAGGGGTCGGCGCTCCGGGCGGTGGCCGGCGTCGGACTCCTGCTGCTCTTCCGGTTCGCGACGACGTGGGTCGGCATCGTGCTGGGGCTCGCCTCACAGAGCGAGGAGGCGGCCGGGCAACTGGGCGCCGCGACGTTCATCCTGCCGCTGCTGTCGAACGCGTACATCCCCACCGACAACCTGCCCGGCTGGCTGCGCACGGTGGCCGAGTGGAATCCGATCAGCGCGGTGACCACGGCACTGCGGGACCTCTTCGGAAACGCACCGGTGCCGGACGAGGGGGCCTGGCCGGTGACGCATCCAGTGGCCGGGGCGCTGACCTGGTGCGCCGTCATTCTCGCCGTGTTCGTGCCGCTCGCCGTGCGCCGGTACGCGACCGGCGGGCGGTGAGACCCAACGGGAGTTCGGACACCCGGGGTTGACGACGGCCGGGGGCCGGGAGGAAGGGGAGACGGAGACCGCCGCGCGCCGCCGGGTGGGAACGAGGCGCACAAAAAGACGAACGGGGGTGCACCCGCGCTCCGGGAACACACCGGGGCGGCGCTGCGTGCCGTGGGGACGACGGGCGGCGAGAACGCAGCGCTTACGCCGGGGCGGTGTGATCGCCCGAGCGCGGGTTCGAGTACCGCGCGACCGTACTAGTGGCCGCCGAACAGCGAACGACGCAGCCGCTTCAGAGGGGCGAAGAGCGAGACCCGCCGTACGCGCGCGCTCCTCCCGCTGCTGTCGTGCGCGGTGTCACGCGCGGTGAGTTCACGCATCAGCGAGGTCGCCTCGGCCGTCTCGCGCTGCGGGACGGCAGGGCCGCCCAGCACCGCCAGATGGCGGTCGAGGCGCGAACTGGTCGCGCTGCTCCCGCAGGTGATCGCAGGGACGCGTGCCCTGCTGCGCACTGTTATCTGTTCCATGTCTCTCCCCACCCGTACGAGTCCACCCGGCCCGGGCAGGCTAACCCTATCGCTCCCTCGTGGCACTCGTGTATCGCGGCGACAGGATTCACCTTCCCCGTAAGGGTGTTGACGGTTACTCTCCGAATCCAACCGATTTCAGGGCGAGTTGCGCAACTGGCGAGGTCGTGGGCTGTGTCGAGCCTCCCTGCGGCTCGACGGTGACAGCGAGTGACGTGGCGTTGGTGTTCAGTCCGTCGGCTATCAAGGGCGTGTCGCCCTCGAAGAGCCCCAGGGAGCGCGGTTGCACGTTGGGGCGCATGAGCCACAACTGGTGCACGCGCCCCCCTGACGGAGTGGCAAGTCCGCTCAAGGTCACGACGGCGCGCCGCTCCGATGCGGAGGCGACCACTCCGATTCCGCGGCCCTGTGCGTCCCGGTCGCTCGTCGCCCGGGCGTCGGGGGCCGCCAGAACGTGGGCGATCTCACGTGCCTGGGCCCGCTCCTGGTCCAGCTTGTCCTGGGTCTGCGTCGCCTGCACGGCGAAGAGGGACGCCACGACGAGCGCCGCGGCGGCGGTGGCGGTGGAGAGCGGGGCGAGCAGCGACCGGAAGCGCGGGGTCCGGCCGCGCGCGGGCCCGTGCGCCGCGCGCCCACGGGGCACGCCGTTCGGCAACGCCTGCGACGGGTGGGCGGGGTGTGACGGGTCCGGTGCCTCCTGAGGAGTCGTGCGTACGGCGGTCAGGACCCGTTCGCGCAGGGCGGCCGGGGCGGGTGCCGTGGTGGACCAGGCGAGCCGCACCGCGTCCTCACCCAGCTCCCGCACCTCGGCCGCGCACCGGGGGCAGCCCTGCAGATGACGCTCGAAGCGGCGGCGTTCGTCGGGTTCCAGCGCGTCGAGGGCGTAGGGGGCGGCGAGCGAGTGCAGATCGCGGCGCAGCAGACGGTCGAGGACGCTCATACGACGCCTCCCTGGGGGTGCGGGGCGCGGCTGGGCAGTTCCAGGGCGCGGATACGGGGGTGTCGGGAGCCGGGGGGAAGGCGCCGCGGGTGGGGAGCACGGCCCGGGCGGGCGAACTCGCCTTCCGGCAGGACAGGCCGGCAGACGAACTCTTGATCCGGCGCAGCGAACTGACGGGCGAACTTTTGATCCGACGCGGCAGGCTGACGA
>NZ_KQ948453.1:0-106633 GCF_001514115.1 Streptomyces olivochromogenes | reverse complement strand
GGCGAACTCCTGACCCGGCGCGGCGGGCTGACGGGCCGGTAGGCCGTGCCGCCCGTGGCGCGGTGTCCGGCGCGCGCTCATGCCGCACCTCCCAGGCAGTGGCGCATCCGTGTCAGTCCGTCGCGCATGCGTGTCTTGACCGTGCCGAGCGGCAGGGAGAGGCGTTCGGCGACTTCGCGATAGGTGTAGCCGTCGTAGTAGGCGAGGGTGACGGACTGCCGTTGCAGGGTGGTCAGCCGCTCCAGGCAGCGGCGCACCCACTCGCGTTCGAGCCCGGCCTCCACCTCCTCGGCGACCTGGTCGAAGGCGGGATGATGGGCGCGCTGCCCCTCACGCTGCTCGCGTTCGGTGGCCGCGCGGGCGCTGCGGACCCGGTCGACGGCCCGGCGGTGCGCGAGGGTGAGTATCCAGGACAGGGCGCTGCCCCGGCCGGGGTCGAACCGCGCGGCGGAGCGCCAGAGTTCGAGCAACACCTCCTGGGCCACCTCCTCCGACTGGGCCACGTCCCGCACCACACGGCGTACGAGTCCGAACACGGGTCCGGACACCTGCCCGTACAGCTCCTCGAATGCCTTCTGGTCGCCTCTGGCCACGAGCACCAGAAGTTCGTCCGCCTCCACTCGTTCCCCCCTCTCCGGCCGCGCGCGGCCTGTCCCTGCACCTACATGTTCGCAGCGCGAGCGCCTCCGGATGGGTTACGGATCACGGCAGTCAAAACGCGGGTCGGTTGCCAAAGAGTGATGAGGGGTTCATGAGGACGCCGTGAAAGAAACCGGCCCGACGATGAAACGAGCCGCGAAACCCGCCGTAAGAACGTTTGGGATTCGACCAATCCACCCCGGCGACCGCTCCGAATGGCGTGCGTCAGGCAATTGGGAACTGAGGACGGACGGCATGACACCTATCTCCAGGAGTGGCTTGGGACGCAGGAGTCTCGCGACCCTCGTCTGTGGCGCGCTGGCCACCGGGGGCCTCGTAGCCGCCGGCGTGGCCGCGCTGGACCCCGGGGCGGCCTCCGCCTCCAGTCACCGGGAGGCCCCGCTCATCTCGGGCACTCCCCAGTACGACAACACCGACCTGTACGCCTTCGTCAGCCCGGACAAGCCGGACACGACGACCGTCATCGCGAACTTCATACCCTTCGAGGAGCCGGCCGGCGGGCCGAACTTCTACACGTTCGCCGACGACGCCCAGTACGACATCCACATCGACAACGACGGTGACGCGCAGAGCGAGCTGGTGTACCGGTACACCTTCAAGACGCACCGCAAGAACGGCGACACGTTCCTCTACAACACGGGTCCGGTCAACAGCCTGGACGACCCGGACCTGAACATCACGCAGACCTACGACATCGATCTGCTGCGGCTGCACAAGCAGAAGGTGCTCTCCAAGACGAAGGTCGCGGACGACATCCCTGTCGCGCCGTCGAACGTCGGCAAGGCCTCGATGCCCGACTACACGAAGCTGCGCAACCAGGCCGTGTACAAGCTCGCGGGCGACTCGACGACCTTCGCCGGCCAGGCGGACGACCCCTTCTTCGCCGATCTGCGGGTCTTCGACCTGCTGTACGGCGGCAACCTGTCCGAGGTCGGGCGGGACACGCTCAAGGGCTACAACGTCAACACGCTGGCCCTGCAGGTGCCCAACTACATGATCCAGGAGTCGTCGCACCAGCCGATCGTCGGCATCTGGTCCACCGTCCAGCGCAAGGACGCCCGCGGCTACTACACCCAGGTCTCGCGCCTGGGCAGCCCGCTGGTCAACGAGGTCGTCAACCCGCAGAAGGACAAGGACAAGTTCAACGCGTCCTCGCCCTGGCAGGACGCGCAGTTCCTGAAGAACGTCACCAACCCGGAGCTGCCCAAGCTCATCGAGGCGATCTACAAGATCAAGGCACCCGCCGAGCCGCGCAACGACCTGGTCGACGTGTTCCTGAAGGGCGTGAAGGGCCTCAACCAGCCGCCCAAGGTGACTCCGGCGGAGGAGCTGCGGCTCAACACCTCGATCAAGCCCAGCATGCATCCCAAGCGGCTCGGTGTGCTCGACGGCGACAAGGCGGGCTTCCCGAACGGGCGTCGGCTCGCCGACGACGTGATCGATGCCTCGCTGCGGGTCGTCGAGGGTGAACTCCTCGGTCAGAAGACCGGCCTGTCGGACTCGGTCGACAAGAACGACAAGAGCTTCGAGAAGTCGTTCCCCTACGTGGCCGAGCCCACCTCGGGTTCGCGTGGACCGCTGGCGAAGGGCGCCGGAAGCGACGTCAAGAACCAGCTGGGTGACGCCCTGCAGACGGGCTCCGGCAGCACCAACATCATGCTGATCGCGGGCTCCGCGGCGGCGGGCGTGGCCGGGGTCCTGCTCATCGGCGCCGGCGTCATGTGGTGGCGCCGCCGCATGTACAACCGGGCCTACTGACCGGCCCTCGCGACCGGGCCCGTTGACCGGGCCCGGTCCCACCGACTGGCGCGGCCCGCACCCCACCACCCCCCACACCGCGGGCCGCGCCGCCCCACCCCCACGACGACCGTTCACCCCAAGGACTTTGAGGAGAGGGCATGTCCCCGCGTACGAACGAGAGCGCGCCGGAGGGCGAGCCCGACGAGGTGACGACGGCTGACGAACAGGGGCCTGGGCAGAGTGCCCCTTCAGGGGCGCGGGAGACTGCGCGACCAGCCAAGGCCGGCCCGCAGCCTCCACAGGATGCCGGTGATCCCGAACCCGAAGAAGTCCTGCCCGTGGCCGACGAACGCGTCGCCGCCGTGCGGCGGGTGTCCGCCTCGACACGCCGCTGGCGGGCCGCCCAACTCGGCCTCTGTGCGGCCTCGTTGGCTCTCGCCCTCACCGCCGGGGCCGTGATCGTCGGGGCCCTGCGGGACGGCTCGGGCACCGCGGTCGCCGCCACGACCGGCGCCGTGTCACCGGAGTTGCTGGCCGGCGGGGACCTCGACGCCAGCATCACCTCGCTGCAGGCTCATCTCCGCACCCAGCCCAAGGACTTCGACAGCTGGGCCACCCTCGGACTCGCGTACGTCGAACAGGCCCGCACCAAGGGCGACCCCTCCCGCTACCCCCAGGCGCAGCAGGCACTGGACCGCTCCCTGAAGCTGCGCCCCGACAACGAGTCGGCGCTCGCGGGCCGCGCCGCCCTCGCCGCGGCGCGGCACGACTTCACCGGCGCCCTGACCTACGCGGACAAGGTGCTGAAGGAGAACCCGTACAGCGAGCGCGCCCTCTCCTCCCGTATCGACGCGCTCGTCGAACTCGGCCGCTACACCGACGCCTCGAAGGCCGCCGACCTGGCCGACTCGCGCCGACCGGGCGTCCCCGTCTTCACCCGGTACGCCTACGTCCACGAACTGCGCGGCGATGTGAAGACCGCCCGCCGCGTCCTTCAGCAGGCGCTCGACACGGCGACGAGCCGGGGCGACGTCTCGTACGTGGCGGCGGCGCTCGGCCAACTCGCCTGGAACCAGGGAGACTACGACTCCGCGCTGAAGTACTACGCCCGAGCCCTGGCCGCCGACGACAGCTACCTCCCCGCGCTCGAGGGCCGCGCCCGCGCCCAGGCCGCGAAGGGCGACCAGGCGGCGGCGATCAAGGGCATGGAGCAGGTCGTGGAGCGCTATCCGCTCCCCCAACCGCTCGTCGAACTGGGTGAGTTGTACGAGGCGCGCGGCCACGCCGGCGACGCGCAGAAGGCCCGTGACCAGTACGCCCTGGTGACCGCCTGGGTCTCGCTGGCCCACTCCTACGGTGTCAACGCCGACCTGGACACCGCCCTCGCCGCCGCCGACCACGGCAACCGGGGGGACGCGCTCAAGGCGGCCCGCGCCGAGTGGGCCCGCCGCCACACCGTGCACACGGCGGACGCGCTCGCCTGGGCACTGCACGTCAACGGCCGCGACAACGAAGCCCTGCCGTACGCCCGCCAGGCCACGGCCACCGGCTACCGCAACGCGTCCTTCCTCTACCACCGCGGCATGATCGAGCGCGCCACCGGTCACGAGAAGGAGGCCCGCGCCTCGCTGAAGTCGGCCCTCGACCTGAACGCGGGCTTCTCGCCCCTGGGTGCCCGTGCGGCTCGCAAGGCTCTGGGGGAGGCCAAGTGAAGCCCCTTCGCACGCGCGGTCGGCGGGCGAAGTCCCCTCGGGGGAGGTCGCGTCGGCTGTTCGCCTCCTGCGCGGCCGTCCTCACCGCCGCCTGCGCCCTCGTCCTCGTACCCAGCGGGGCCGCGAGCGCGCATCCGCTCGGCAACTTCACCGTCAACCGTTACGACGGACTCGTCGCCGCCCCGGGGCAGCTGCGCGTCGACCACGTCGAGGACCTCGCCGAGATCCCGGCCACCCAGGCCAAGCCCGACCTCGAGAAGCTCGGTATGACGGACTGGGCCCGGCAGCGCTGCGAGACGGCCGCGAACGGCAGCAAGGTCACCGTCGACGGACATCCGGCCGCGCTCACCGTCGCCACGAGCCGGGCGAAGCTGCGCCCCGGACAGGCCGGGCTCAACACCCTTCGTGTGGAGTGCCGGTTGACGGCCACGCTGCCCAAGCAGGGCACGGTCTCGCTCGGCTTCCACAGCGCCGGTGCCGACCGGGGACCCGGTTGGCGCGAGATCACCGCGCGCGGCGACCGGATGACGCTCACCGCCTCGGACGTACCGACCAAGTCGGTGTCGCACGAACTGACCAGTTACCCCAAGGCACTGCTCTCCTCCCCCGCCGACACCGCGACCGCGTCCCTGCGGATACGCCCCGGCGGCCCCGCGCTCGTCGAGGAGCGGTCGCAGGCCCCCGGCGCCTCCATACTGCCCCGGGGCGCCGACCGCTGGACCGAGGCGCTGAACAACCTGGTGGCCCGCCATCACCTCACCGTCGGCTTCGCCGCGCTGGCCCTGCTCATCTCCGTGTTCCTGGGCGCGATGCACGCGCTCGCGCCCGGTCACGGCAAGACCCTGATGGCGGCGACGGCCGCGGCGCGCGGCGGCAAGGCGGGGCTGCGGGACGTCATGCCGCTGGCCGCCTCCGTCACGGTCACCCACACCCTGGGCGTGGTCGCCCTCGGCCTCCTGGTGACGGCCGGTTCGGCCGCGGCGCCCTCCGTGATCGCGTGGCTCGGCATCGCCAGCGGCGTCCTGGTGACCTTCGCGGGTGCCACGCTCGTACGACGGGCCTGGCACAACCGGCCGCGGCGACCCGGACTTGAGCACGCCCACGACCACGGACACGCGCACGACCACGACCATGACCACCACGCGCACAGCCACGCTGACGAGCACGAGCACGAGCACGGCCACGCCGAAGAGCGCGAACGCCCCCTGGTCCTCGCCCACGCCCACGCCTCCGCCGCGACGACAGCGGCGGCGGCAACGGACAGCGGGGCGCACACACACGGGCACGAGCGCGGGCATTCCCACGACCACGACCACGGCCATGCCCATGGCCATGGCCACCACCACGACCACGCGCACCCCCACCCCCACCCTCACCCCCACGCTCACTCGCACGACCCCGCCGTCTCCCCCACCCTCGAACACACCCACGGCGGCTTCACCCACACCCACGAGGTGGCCCCCACCCTCCGCGGGACGATCCTGCTCGGATTCGCCGGCGGACTCGTGCCCAGCCCCTCCGCCGTGGTCGTCCTGGTGGGCGCGGCGGCGCTGGGACAGGCTTGGTTCGGCCTACTTCTCGTCCTGGCGTACGGCGTCGGTCTCGCCCTGACGCTCACGGCGGCCGGGTTCGCCGTCGTCAAGCTGGGCGACGGGATGAACCGGGCGCTGGCGAAGCGTCCCCGGTGGGCAGGGGGACCGGCCGCGGCCCTGATCCGCAGGACCGCCCCCCTGGGTTCGGCGTTGATCGTCGTCGCCCTGGGGGCTGGATTGGTGTTCAAGGGGGCGGCATCCGCACTCGGCTGAGCTACTTTTGTGGAGAAATCACGCGAAGAGACATCGTGAAGAGGCATCACGCGGATGCACAGCGGATACGAATGGGGGACACCCGTGTCCGAAGAGCCGGGCAGTGAACGTGTGATCGCGGGCCGCTACCGCCTCCTCTCCCCTTTGGGCGAGGGCGGTATGGGGACCGTGTGGCGCGCCCGCGACGAGGTGCTGCACCGCGAGGTCGCCGTCAAGGAGGTCCGTGCGCCCGCCGGGATCCCGGCGCACGACGTGGAGCGGATGTACGCCCGGCTGGAGCGCGAGGCGTGGGCCGCGGCCCGGGTCGCGAACCGCAATGTGGTGACGGTGTACGACGTGGCGACGCAGGACGGCCGCCCCTGGATCGTCATGGAACTCGTCCGTGGCATCGCCCTGTCCGACCTGCTGGACTCCGAGGGCCCGCAGTCGCCGCAGCGCGCCGCCGACATCGGCGCCGAGGTGCTCTCCGCCCTGCGGGCCGCGCACGAGGCCGGGGTGCTGCACCGCGATGTGAAGCCGGCGAACGTGCTGCTGTCGAACGAGGGCCGCGTCGTCCTCACGGACTTCGGTATCGCGACGGTCGAGGGCAGTTCGGCGCTGACGATGACGGGCGAGGTCATCGGTTCGCCCGAGTTCCTCGCCCCCGAGCGGGCGCTCGGTCGTACGCCCGGGCCCGAATCCGACCTGTGGTCGCTCGGCGTCCTGTTGTACGCGACGGTCGAGGGCAACTCGCCCTTCCGTCACAACACCCCGCTGAGCACGCTGCGGGCCATCGTCGACGAGCCGCTGCCACCACCGCGCCGCGCGGGGCCGCTCGCGCCCGTGATCGAGGGTCTGCTGAGGAAGGACCCGGCCGAGCGGCTGAGCGCCGCGCAGGCGGAGAGCGATCTGCGGCTCGTCGCCGCGGGCGGCTTCCCGGCCGCGGGACCACCGTCGTCGACCGCCCAGTCGCCGACGATCTCCTCGTTCTCCCAGCCCGCGCAGCCGCCGCCGGGATTCGGGCCTCCCCCGCAGCCGTCCCGGACCTCTCCGCAGGGAACGCAGCCGGGTTACACGCCGTACCCGCCGCACACCGACACCCCCACCTCCACGCAGCCCGTACGCAACCGGCGCGCGGCCGCCGCCGTGATCGCGGGCGTGATCGCGCTCGCACTCGCGCTGGGCGGACTGACGTACGCCTTGGTGAACCGTGACAACGGCGGCGGGAGCAGCAACGACAGCAGCGGAAGTGGCACCAAGAGCGGTTCCGACGGCGGGAGTTCGCCGTCCGCGAGCAGCAGCAAGGGCAAGACGGCCGCACCGGGCGGCTCCACGCCCTCGGCCAGTCCGTCGAGCAGCCCTTCTGCGAGTTCGCCGCCGGCCCAGTCCGTGCAGGTGACGGTCGCGGGTGCGCACACCGACTACTCCGGTTCCTGCCCGCCGCCCCAGGCCCAGGCGCCGACCTTCACGGCGACCTTCACGGTGGGCCGTGTACCGGTGGACGTCCAGTACCGCTGGGTGTTGAAGACGGGCGAGGTGTCCGACCCGGGCTGGAAGACCCTGTCGTTCTCGTCGGACGGTGGCAGGACCAAACAGAAGTCGATCTTCTTGACGACGTACAACGCGAGCGGGATCTTCCAGAACGAGATCAGCGTGGAGGTGCGGGGGCCCGTCCGGACGACGTCCAACTCGGTGCCGTTCTCGGTGACATGTGTGACGGAGACCCCGTCGGACGAGGCCTCCGCTTCCACGTCTCCGTGAGGGACGGTCAGGCTGCCGAGGTGAAGACCGGCAGATAGCCGCCGGAGTGGCCGGCCGCGGTGGGGTGGTACGACTCGGTGATGTTCAGCAGGTTCAGGCTGTGCAGCCAGGCGCTGCCGGAGCAGAGCTCGTGACCGGTGAAGGTGCTCCTGACGTCGCCGAAGGTGAAGCCGTGGTCGGCGGCGCGCTTGGCGATGGCGCTGTCCAGGTAGTCGGCGGCGCCGTTGATCGCGGCGCGCTTGGTGTCGGAGAGGCCGAGGCAGGTCGCGCCCAGTTTGTAGAACCTGGGGTAGCCGAGGACGACCACGTGGGCGGCGGGCGCCTTCGAGCTGATCGCGGAGTAGACGGAGTCGAGTTGGGCGGGGAGCGTGGAGTCGACGTATGCCTTGGCGGTGGCGATGCGGGACAGGCAGCCGCTGTCGGACTGGAGTACGCACGTCGTCATGACGTCCGCGAAGCCCGCGTCGTTGCCGCCGATGCTGAGGGAGACGAGGCCGGTGGAGGAACTGAGCGGGCCCAGCTGGTTCGCCAGGACGTCACCCGTACGGGCGCCCGAGCAGGCCGTGAAGTCGAACGACGAGGGTGAATGGGCGGCGGCCCAGAGGTAGGGGTACGCCTTCGTGCTGCGCAAGCAGTCGCCGCTCGAGCTGATGTAGCTGCCCGCGCCGACACCGGACGAATAGGAGTCACCGAGGGCCACATAGCCGGTGGCCGCGACGGTTCCGGACGCCTGCGCCGTCGCGGCCCCGGTGAGGGCGACGCCGACGGCGAGGAGGAGTGAGGTCACGTATGCCGTAATTCGGGAACGTCTCATGGAACCTCCCTTTAGCAGGATCTCTGCCACAACTGTCGTAGCAGCTACGCGTGTTGACAGGAAGTGTCCATGCCAAGACTTTTCGCCTCTCGCGGCCCCCGTCCGTCGTGATGACGGGGCGTCAACTCTCTTGCCCCACACCATGGATGGCCGCACGACGACCGTGCGCCGATACGGATCGCGCCGAAGATCGCGCCGGAGATCGCCCCGCGACGCCTCAACTCGCCCGCCCCGCGACGCGGTTCTCCGGAGACGGGCCGACGCCTCCGGAAAACACGCGGTGAACACTCGCGCCACATGTTTGAAGTCGACCAAGAAGCCCCCATGAGCGCCCACCGCGTCTTGACGGCCACCAGCCCGCTGCGCGACATTGAAGCCCGGCATCCGGCGCTTCAGGGGGCAAAGTCGCCAATGCAGACCATAGGCATGAAGTCACCTTCATCAGACAGTGACAAGCGGTCGGGACAGGATCCGGGGAGGGACCTGGTCCCGCTGCTCACGGGCATGGCGGTTGCTGTCGCGGGGGTCGGCGCGGTACTCGCGCTCGCCGACGCGGACTCTTCCCTGCGCGGCCCGTTCACGCTCTTCTTCCTGCTCGCCGCACCGGGCGCCGCCATCGGGGTCGCGCTGCGCGGGCTGGATCCCTTCGCCAGGGCGGTGGTGTCCGTCGCGGGAGCGATCGCCGTCGACCTCCTTGTCGCCCAGGGCATGCTGGCGGTGCACCGGTGGTCGGTCCCTGGCGGAATCGTTGCCGTGACGGCGATCAGCTCTCTTGTTCTCCTGCTGATGGCGGTACGTCGACTGCGCAAGCGGATGGGGAAAATCCGTTCGAGTCGTTAGGTAACGGCCAAACCAACAAAAACGTGAGGCGTCGTTCCAGGCCTTGCCATATGGACGCAATCGTCAATATCGTCATACATCTCACCCGCATTGGGCCATCACGCACATGCGATCTAGGGGAGGGCTCAAGATCGCGAAGAGGGTCCGGCGCGGGGCGCGGTAGGGGGGTGCCGTGCTCGGTGACCACACTTGTGCCGAGTCGTGCCGCGCGACCGGTTTCCGCATCCGGAATTCCGTTCTCGGGCTTCCGTCTTCGGACTTCCGCCTTCGGAATCGGCCAGCTTTGCCAGCTCACCCGGCATGCACGGAGATCCATTTCGTCATGCCGTAAGTGAGAACCCCCCTTTCGAACCGGACTAAAAGCCGGACCGCCCAGGGGCGGGCGGTCCACCGGACGAGAGGGACCAGACTCATGAGCTCAGTCCTGCGCCCAGCCGTATCGGGCGAAGATCCGTTAATGGCCGGCAAATACCGGCCGATCTCCTCTCACCTGGCCATCGCGCCACCGGTGAGTGTCGTGATTCCCGCCATGAATGAGGCGGAGAACCTCCCGTACGTCTTCAAGACCCTTCCCTCCTGGATACACGAAGTGGTTCTTGTCGACGGCAATTCCACCGACGACACCGTCGAGGTGGCCCGTGAACTGTGGCCCGACGTCAAGGTCGTCGAGCAGCAGGGAAAGGGCAAGGGCGACGCCCTGATCACCGGATTCGAGGCGTGCACCGGCGACATCATCGTGATGGTCGACGCGGACGGCTCGGCCGACGGCCACGAGATCGTGTCGTATGTGTCCGCGCTGGTGTCCGGGGCGGACTTCGCCAAGGGCTCGCGGTTCGCCAACGGCGGCGGCACCTCCGACATGACACCGATCCGCAAGCTGGGCAACCGAGTGCTGTGCGCGGCCGTCAACGCCAAGTTCGGCGCCCGCTACACCGACCTCTGCTACGGCTACAACGCGTTCTGGCGGCACTGCCTGGACCAGATCGAACTCGACTGCACCGGCTTCGAGGTCGAGACCCTGATGAACATCCGGGTGGTCAAGGCCGGGCTCAAGGTGCAGGAGATACCCAGCCACGAGTACCTCCGCATCCACGGCACGAGCAATCTGCGGGCCGTGCGGGACGGGTTCCGGGTGCTCAAGGTGATCATGGGTGAGCGTTCCAACCGGCGTGCTCTGCGCCGCAGGCCGCACGCCGCCCAGCTCGACTCGGGCCAGGGAGAGGTGTCTTGAGCAGTCCGGACATCTCTGTGGTGATCTGCGTCTATACCGAGGACCGCTGGGAGGACATCCTCGCGGCGGTCTCCTCGGTGCGGGCGCAGTCGCTGCCCGCCCTGGAGACGCTCCTCGTCGTGGACCACAACGCCACCCTGCTCGACCGGCTGAGCAGGGAGTACAAGGAGACCGACGCGGTACGGGTGCTCCCCAACGCGGGCCCGCGCGGCCTGTCCGCGGGCCGCAACACCGGGATCGCCGTCGCGTACGGCGAGATCATCGCGTTCCTCGACGACGACGCCGTGGCCGAGCGCGACTGGCTGCGCCACTTCGCCTCCGGATACGCCGACCCACGGGTCATGGCCGTCGGCGGCCGTACGATGCCGATCTGGGCGTCGGGTCGCCGGCCCGCCTGGTTCCCCGAGGAATTCGACTGGGTGGTGGGCTGCACGTACAAGGGGCTGCCGCCGGGCCGGGTCCAGGTCCGCAACGTCCTCGGCGGAAACGCTTCTTTCCGTCGTACGGCGTTCGACGCGGCGGGCGGCTTCGCGACCGGCATCGGCCGCGACGGCGACAAGCGTCCGCTGGGCTGCGAGGAGACGGAGCTGTGCATCCGCCTCACCCGCGCCCGCCCGGACGCGATCCTGCTGATCGACGACCGCGCGGTCATCCACCACCGGGTACCGGAACCACGTGAGCACTTCGCGTACTTCCGCACCCGCGCCTACGCCGAGGGCCTCTCCAAGGCCCTGGTCGCCCGGAGCGTCGGCGCCGACAAGGGCCTCGAGTCGGAGCGCCGCTACACGACCCGCGTCCTGCCCGCCGGGGTGGCCCGCGGGCTGCGCGACGCCCTGCTCGCCCGCCCGGGCGGCGCGGGCCGCGCGGGCGCCATCGTGGCCGGTGTCCTGACGGCGGCCGGCGGGTACGTACTCGGCAGCGTCCGGGCCCGCAGGGGCGGCGCCACATTCACCGTGGCCGAGATCGGGAACGGGATCGAGAGCGGTCCGGGACGCGAGGGGGCGGCGGGCCGGGTGCACGAGGGAGGTGCGGGCCGGTGAACGACACCCCCGTACCCATCCTCATGTACCACTCCATCGCCGCCGCGCCCAATGACGCCACGCGTGAGCTGTCCGTGGGGCCCGAGGCGTTCGCCGAGCAGATGGCGCTGCTCGGGGACCAGGGGTTCACCCCGGTCGACACGGCGGCGCTGGCGGCGCGTTGGCGGTCCGGCGGACCACTGCCGGAGCGACCCGTGCTGATCACCTTCGACGACGGCTACGAGGGCGTGCACCGGCACGGGCTGCCCGTGCTGGCCAAGCACGGCTTCGCCGCCACGCTGTTCGTCTCGACGGGGTGGATCAAGGGCGCGTACGACACCGGAGGCGGCCTCGACGCCATGCTGAGCTGGGCTCAGGTGCGCGAACTCGCCGCCGAGCAGGTCGAGATCGGCGGGCACAGCCACACACACCCGCAGCTGGACCAGCTCTCCGACGACGCGCTCCGGTTCGAGGTGCTGCGCTGCAAGCAGATCATCGCCGACGAGCTGGGCATCCGCCCGGCCTCGTTCGCGTACCCCTACGGCTACTCCAGCCGTCGGGTGCGCCAGATAGTGCGGGACACGGGCTTCGCCCAGTCGCTCGCCGTCGGCAACGGTCTGGCGCGCCGCCGCCAGGGCCCGTACGCCCTGCAACGCGTGACCGTGCGCCGCACCACCGGTATCGAGGAGTTCGAGCGGCTCGTCGAGGGCCGCGCGATCGCCCTCAATTTCGTCCGGGACCGCGCCCTCACCAAGGGGTACGCCATGGTCCGAAGAGCACGACAGGTCCGCCGGAAGGCCATCCGTTCCCGTGTCTGACACGACGACCACAGCCCAGGCTTCATCGCCCACCGCCGAGGCGCCCGAGCAGCGGCCCGGGCGCCGCCTCCGCCTGCCCGGCCGGGGCCGCAAGGACGGCGGCGGCGGAGGCAACCAACTCTTCCGCAACGCCTACGCCCTGATGCTCAACACCGGGATCTCCGCGGTGCTCGGGCTCGGCTACTGGCTGGTCGCCGCCCGCTACTACTCCGACGCCGCGGTCGGCCAGGGCTCCGCCGCGATCGCCGCGATGAAGCTCCTCGCGGGCCTGACCGCGGTGACCCTGACCGGCGCCCTGGCCCGCTTCATCCCCGTCGCCGGCCGCGCCACCGGACGCCTCATCTTCCGTACGTACGCGGGAAGTTCGGTGGTCGTGGCGCTGGCCGCCGTGGTCTTCCTGCTGACGCTGAACGCATGGGGACCCTCGTACCGCTTCCTGCACGGCCCGCTCAACGGCCTCGGCTTCATCCTGGCGGTCGTCGCCTGGTCGCTGCTGACCCTGCAGGACGGCGTGCTGACCGGACTGCGCAGCGCGCTCTGGGTGCCGGTGGGCAACACCGTGTTCTCCGCGGTGAAGCTGGCACTGCTGGTCGCACTCGCCGCCGCGATCCCGACGACGGGCGTCTTCGTCTCCTGGGTCGCCGCGATCGCCCTGTCGGTGGTACCGCTCGGCCTGCTGGTCTTCCGGCGGCTGGTCCCCCGGCACATCAAGGCGACCGAGGAGCGCGCGAACCCGCCCACGCTCAAGGAGGTCGGACGCTTCCTCGCCGGCGACTACACCGGCTCGCTCTTCTCGCTCGCCGTGGTCTATCTCGTCCCGGTGATCGTCGCCTCGCAGGTCAGCTCCTCCGACAACGCGTACTTCTACATCACCACGACGATCGGCGGCACGGTCAACCTGCTCGCCATCAACATGGGCGCCTCGCTGACCGTCGAGGGCTCCCACGACCCCGCGCGGCTCGCCGCGAACACCCGGGCCGCGGTCAAGCGCATGGCCCGGCTCATGCTGCCCGTGTGCGGACTGCTGTTCGTCGGGGCGCCGTTCATCCTGCACGTCTTCGGCGACGGCTACGCGCACGCGGCGACCCCGCTGCTGCGCTGGTTCGCGGTCGGCGCGCTGCTGCGGGTCGTCATGGAGACGTACTTCGCGGTGCTGCGCGCCCAGAGCCGCACCTCCGGACTCGCCTATCTGCAGGGCCTGCTGTGCGTCCTGGTCCTCGGCCTGACGGTGATCCTGCTGCCCCGGATGGGCCTGACCGGGGCGGGCGTCGCGGAGATCTCCAGCCTCGCGGTGATCGTGTCGATCGCCGCGCCCAAGCTGTTCAAGATCGTACGGACCGCGCCGCCCGCCGAACTCCCGGCGGGCGCGGCGCCGGACGGTGACCTCGCCGACCTGGGTGCGCGCGACGTGGCCGCGGCCAAGCCGCGCGAGGGGAAGCGGGGGCCCGCCTGGGCCCTCGACTCCGACACCCTCGCCCTCGGCGTGCACGTCGACTTCGACCACCAGGAGCGCCGCCCGGACGTCCGCCCGGGCCCCGGCACCCCACCCACGGGCACACCCAAGGCACGCCCGGACCACCGCCCGACCTGGGCGCTCAAGCCGCAACTGCCCTCGGTGGGTCTGCCGGTGGAGGCGCGGGAGCCGGGCTCGGAGGCTTCCCTGGGCCCGGCGGAGGCCCCGGAAGTCGACGCGCCCTTCGAGACGGACGGTTCGGACAGCGCCCCGACAGGGGCGCGGGGCGGGACATCAAGCGGCTCCGCCGCGTGGGCGCGACCAGCCACCACCGACCCACAGCCGGCAGACGACACGCCCCCACCCCCACCACCCCTCCGCGACCGCCTGCGGCACCCTTCCAAACCCGGGGTGCTCCTCGGCTTCCTGCTGATCTCCGCACTGCTCCTCTACTGGGTCCCGGCACTGAGCCTCGACGACGCCTCCCTCGACAGGATGGGCGGCCTCGGCCTCATCTCGATCCTGCCGCTGCCCACCCTGATCGGCGCGGCCCTCCTGATCACGGTCTTCGCCTCGCTGCTCTGGATGAACCGCGAGCACAGGGGCCTGCTGCTCATCACCCTGCTCGCCACCGTGATCTCCCTGCACGCGCTCCCCGCGGTCATCGAGACCGAGCCACGGTTCGCCACCGCCTGGCAGCACCTCGGCTTCATCGACTACATCGACCGCACCGGGTCCGCAGTGCCCGACCTGGACGCCCGCTGGAGCTGGCCGGGCTTCTTCGCGGGGGCCGCGTTCGTCGCCAAGGCCTGCGGTGTCAGCGACCTCACCGAGGTGATCCGCTGGTGGCCGCTGACCATGCAGCTGCTCTACCTGGCCCCGATGTTCCTGCTCGTGCGTTCGATGCGGGCGAGCTGGCGCGCCAAGTGGACCGGCATCTGGATCTTCGTGCTGAGTGGCTGGGTGGGCCAGGACTACTTCTCCCCCCAGGGCTTCACCTACCTCCTCTACCTCGTCTTCGTGGCGATCCTCCTGGTGTGGTTCCGGGCGCCGCGTGTGCTGTGGGCGAAGGTGCGCCCGGGCGAGGCGGAGGTCGAGGCGACCGACCGGCGCCAGCGGGCCGTGCTCCTCATGGTGCTGATCGGCCTGTTCGCGGCGAGCGTCCCGGCACACCAGCTCACCCCGTTCGTGATGCTCGGGGTGCTCGCGGTCCTCGTCCTCGTGGGCCGCTGCGAACTGCGCGGGCTGCCGATCCTGTTCGCCGTGCTGGTCTCCGTCTGGATCGGCTTCATGGCCGAGCCGTACTGGTCGGGGCACTTCAACGACCTGTTCGGCGGGGTCGGCGGCGTCGGCAGCAATGTGTCGACCTCCGTCTCCGGCCGTATCCAGGGCGGCAGTTCGACCCACAAACTCGTCCTCTACGCGCGCGTGCTGCTCGCCGGCGGTGTGATGGCCTTCGCCTGCTGGGGCTGGTGGCGGCGACGCGACCACAAGTACCGCGAGCGGTCGCTGATCGTCCTGGCCTTCGTCCCGTTCCTGGGCTTCGGCATGCAGTCGTACGGCGGCGAGATGGCCCTGCGGGTCTTCATGTTCGCCCTGCCGGGGGCGGCTCTGCTGGCCGGACTCGCCCTCTTCCCGCGCACCGGCGTCACCGCGAAGGAACGGGAGAAGGACCGGGTGAGCCTCGCCCCGCTGGCCGCGCTCATGGCGGGTCTGCTGCTCATGGGCGGCTTCCTGGTGGCCCGTTGGGGCAACGAGTCCTTCGAGCGGATCCGGCCGGGCGAGGTCACGGCCATGAACTACGTGTACGCGCACGACAAGCCGACCGTACGGCTGCTGTGGCTGAGCAACGACACGGTCAACAACGTGACGCCCGCGATGCCGTGGGGCACCCGGGACATGGAGAAGGTGCAGTACGTGCCGACGCTGGCGCCGAGCGACCCGGTGCTGGTGTCCGGGCTGGTCAAGTCGCTCAAGGACGCCGGCCCGAACTCGTACCTGATGATCAACCGCAGCCAGGTGGTCTACCTCCAGATGGACGTGGGCTACTCGGCGACCTGGGAGTCGCGGCTCATCCGCAACCTCGACGACCGGCAGGACCTGAAGAAGGTCCTCGTCAACGACGACGTGACGATGTACGCGCTGCGCAAGCAGCCCGCGGGCAAGGTGCTCGAGCCCGATCCGGGGCCGATCGGTCCGCTGGTCACCTGGACACCGTGGTCGGTCGTCGGCGCGCTGGCGGCGGTGGCGCTCATCATCATGCTGGCGGCGCGGGAGGTCGTACGGGTCGCGGTGCGGCCGAGTGTGCGGCAGCTGCGGTGGCTGCAGAGCAGCTTCTGGTTCTCGCTGCCGCTGCTGGCGGTGCTGCTGGCCTCGCTCGTCCAGCGGTTCCTGACCATGAAGTAGCACGAGGTCCAGCCAGACGGAGTGGCTCACCCGGACCCGGGATCACGGGTTCAGCGGGTGAGCCACTTCACTTCGTAGGCCGACATGTCGAACCGCTTGCCGTCCACCTGAGCGCTGATGGACCGGTTCTGGGTGTTCACGACCAGGACGGCCTTGTCGGTGGCGAGGACACGGACGTTGGGCACGTCGTCGGGCGCCACGGACACCGTCGCGTACGTGGTGCCGGGGGCGAACGCCCGGCTGAAGCGGGAGACGAGGTCGAGCATGGGCAGGGCCGCGCCGCCGCCGGCACGGTCGGTCGGCGTCCACAGGCAGCCCGCGCAGTCGGTGCCCTTCTCCTTCTCCGGGTTCCAGTAGAAGCCGGAGGTTGCGCCGCCGCGGGCCATCGCGATCAGGCCGGCGGCCTGGACGGCGACGCGGTGGGCCTCGGACCAGCCCGTGCGCTCGTCGTTGCCGTCGGCGGGCTCGACGTAGTACTCGGCCCACCACAGAGGCAGTCCGTGGGTCTGCTCGCGCACCCACCGGCTGACGGCGGTGAACTTGTCGGTGGCCGCGAACTCGTTCGGGAGCAGGTCGTCGTCCTTGGTGTAGCTGGAGCCGTCGACGACGACGAAGTCGGCGCCCGCCTTGTTCTTGTTCCAGTAGTCGAAGGCGTCGAGGACCCGCTGGTCCATGGTGCCCCAGGTGCCCTTCAGGGTCGTCGACGCGTTCTCCGTCTGGCGCGGGTCGACGCTGTCCATGACGAGGTAGGGCCCGCCGACCAGGATGTCCTTGTTGACCTTCTTCAGCGCTTTGTAGACGAGGTTGTAGAGCTCGGTGTAGCCCTCGTAGTCCCAGCGGGCCTTGCCGTCGTTCCAGAAACCCTTGAACTCGTTCCAGACGATGAAGTGACGGACGTCCGGATAGCGCTTGGCGACGGTCGCGGCGAGCGCGGCGAAGTCCGCGTAGTGGGCGCGGTCCGGGGCGGTCTCCAGGGCGGCCTGGCTCCAGTTCGTGTTGTTCGCGCCGGCCTTGCCGCCCTTCATCCAGTCCGGGGAACAGCACAGGGTGACGACCGGGGTCCCGCCGGACTTCCGCATGAAGTCGATACGGCGGTCCATCTCGGAGAAGTCGTAGCGCCCCTTGGAGGGTTCGGGGTTGCCCGCCCCCCAGCCCATGATGTGCTGGATCTGCGGCACCGACTGCTTCTCCAGCAGCCCCTCGACGCGCCGGGTGGCCGTGTCACTGCCCTGGTCGGCGCTGTACTGGGTGTGGGTGAAGCCCCAGCCCACCTCGGGTCGCGGCGTTGGGGGCGGGGTGACAGGGGTGCCGTGCACCTTGTCCCCGTCGCGGGTGGTGCCCGCGGTGCTCGCGCCGCCTCCGGGCAGGGTGTTGAGCAGGGTCACCACCAGGGCCAGAGCGGCCACTCCCACGCCGAGCAGCGCGGTGAGCCGCCACCGCCGTGCCCCCGAATTCCACCCATGACGTCCCATCAAGGGCAACAGTAACGGCGGGGATCGGCCGTGGGACAGGTCTTGTAGGACCACAGCCGTGTAACAGGACGGAGGGGATACGGGCAGACACAGCCGACACACAGGACGCACCGCGGAAACCGGGTGCACGGGGCGCCCGCGTGACGGATCATGGCGGCATGTCTGCCAACCCACACGACGCACTGCCGATCCGGCTCAACGTCGACGACAGCGACTCGCCGTCGGACGTCGTCGACGCGCTGTTCCTCGGCCGCTTCGCGACGGGCGAGCAGCCGCACTCGCACGCGGCGAACATCGACCGCGTACGGTCCGGGGCGACGCTCCTCCCGCCGGGCGCCCGCGTGCTGCGCTCGGCCCGCGACGACGACCGCAGCGCCACGCTCGCCGAGGGCGACGGCTGGACCCTGCTGGTGTCCCGCTGGAACCGCGGCGCCGACGTCACGGTCACCGCGACCAGCACCGAACTAGCCGCCAAGATCCTCGACCAGGCGACGGACGGCGCGGCGGACGAACCCGAACCCCAGCCGGAGAACGTGACGATGGGGTTCTGGTACGTCTCCCCGCGCCGCGGCCCGCACCGCACCACCCGGCAGATCTCCGCGGGTACGTGGGAGGAGGTGCGGTCGAACTACACCGGACCGGTGGCGGACGCCATGGACCGGCTGATGAAGACGACGCCCGAGGACATCGCGGGCCGGCTGTTGCTGCTGCACGGCCCGCCCGGCACGGGCAAGACCTCGGCCCTGCGCACCCTGGCCCGTTCCTGGCGCGACTGGTGCCAGGTGGACTGCGTCCTCGACCCGGAGCGGCTCTTCTCCGACGTCGGCTATCTGATGGACATCGCGATCGGCGAGGAGGACGGCACGGGCAAGGGCCGCTGGCGGCTGCTCCTGCTCGAGGACTGCGACGAGCTGATCCGCGGCGAGGCCAAGCACACCGCGGGCCAGGCGCTCTCGCGGCTGCTCAACCTCACCGACGGCCTCCTCGGCCAGGGCCGCAACGTGCTCGTGGGCGTCACGACCAACGAGGACCTCGAGCGCCTCCACCCCGCCGTGGTCCGCCCCGGCCGCTGCCTCGCCCGGATCGAGGTCGGTGCGCTGACCCGCCCGGAGGCGGTGAGCTGGCTGGGCACGGAGGAGGGCGTCGGCCGCGACGGCGCGACCCTGGCCGAGCTGTACGCGCTGCGCCGGGGCACGACGCCGACGTCGGTGCCGGACCAGCGGGAGGGCGCGGACGCGGGGCTGTATCTGTAGCTGCCCGGCACTGCGTGCGGTGCTTTGATGGCCGTATGACCCTGTTCGTCGGCACGTCGGGGTGGCAGTACAAGGACTGGCGCGGCGTCCTGTACCCGGACGGGGTGCCGATACGGCTGTGGCTGGAGGAGTACGCGGCACGGTTCGCCACGGTCGAGATCAACAACGCGTTCTACCGGCTGCCGTCGCGGGAGACCTTCGAGAGCTGGCGGGAGCGCACCCCGGCCGACTTCGTCGTCGCCCTCAAGGCGAGCCGCTATCTGACGCACATCAAACGGCTGCGCGACCCGGCGGAGCCGGTCGGCCGACTGCTGGGCCACGCCGCCGGGCTCGGCGACCGCCTGGGCCCGGTCCTGCTCCAGCTCCCGCCCACGCTGCACGCCGACCCCGCCCTTCTCGACGAGTGCCTGGGCCGCTTCCCCGCCGGCGTCCGGGTCGCGGTCGAACCGCGCCACGACTCCTGGTGGACACCGGAGGTGCGCAAGGTGCTCGAGTCACGGGGCGCCGCCCTCTGCTGGGCCGATGTGCTGGCCCGCCCCGTGACACCCCTGTGGCGGACCACCGACTGGGGCTACGTCCGCTTCCACGAGGGCCGCGCCCAGCCGTGGCCGCGCTATGGCCGGCAGTCCCTGACGACCTGGGTACGGCGCGTCACGGACACCTGGTCCGACGACCACGACGTGTACGCGTACTTCAACAACGACCCGAACGCGGCGGCGATCCACGACGCGGTGGCCTTCGCCCACGCGGCAAGAACAACGGGCCTGACGGTGACCCGCACACCGGACGACATGCCCTAGGACCCGTAGGCCGCCCGCAGGGCATCCCGTACGGCGTCCAGCGCGGCGGACTCGGAGAGGCCGAGGCGGTGCACGCGCTCGGCGTACGCCTGTGCGGCCGACGCCGCTTCGCGCTCCGCCGCCGAGCCCGCGGCGGCGACGAACGTCCCGTTGCGGCCGCGCGTCTCGATCACCCCGTCCGACTCCAGCGCCCGGTAGGCCTTGGCGACCGTGTTGGCGGCGAGGCCGAGCTCCTCGGCCAGCCCCCGCACGGTGGGCAGCTTGTAGCCGACCGGCAGCGCGCCGGACCGCGCCTGCTCGGAGATCTGGGCACGCACCTGTTCGTACGGCGCGGCCCCCTCATCGATGTGGATCTTCAACGTCACGCAGCGATTGTCCCGTACGGAACGGAAAATGAGAGGCACTCAAACACACCTCGCGCGTAGCGTCCGACTCCATGACTGCGATCATCAGCGACGTCCGCCCGGACGACCGACGGCACACCGAGGGCTTCGCCCGCATCCGAAACCGCGCCCTCCCCTTCGTGCTGTACACCCCCGACTCCATCGCGTACGACGTCACGCACGCGCACCCCGACGCCCACTACCGCCCGCTGCTCGCGGAGCAGGACGGCGAACCGATCGGCACGGCCCAGGTCGGCATCGCGCACGACAGCGCGGAGCCGAACCAGGGCTACCTCAACGTGTACGTCGACCCCGGCCACACCCGCCGGGGCGCGGGCTCCCTCCTGGTGCGCACCGCCGAGGAGCACCTGGCGGCCCGGGGCGCGACCAAGCTCTTCGCCTGGGTCCTGGACGAGCCGGGCAACCGCGCGTTCGCCGAGAAGCACGGCTACCACGCGAGCCGCTCCGCCCACTTCCTCCGCCTCGACCTGGCGGGCAGCACCCTGCCGGCGCTCCAGAGCCCGCCGCCGGGCGTCGAACTGCGCAAGGGCTCGGACTTCGCCGACGACCCGCGCCCCCTGTTCGCCCTGGACGCGGAGACGATGGCGGACGAACCCAGCGACATCCCCCACGAGTTCACGGACTACCAGGCCTGGCTCCAGGAGACCTGGCACCACCCCCTGTTCAGCGCCGAGCTGACCACGGTCGCGCTCGTCGACGGCCGCCCGGCGGCGTTCAGCGCGGCCCGCACGGACGGCGGCACCCACTACGGCACCGTGATGACGGGCACCGCCGCCGCGTTCCGCGGTCGCGGCCTCGCCAAGCTCGCGAAGAACGACTCGCTGCACCGTGCCCGCGCCGCCGGGTACACGGAGGCGTTCACGGGCAACGACGCCGGCAACGAACCGATGATCGCGATCAACAAGTGGTTCGGCTACGAGATCTGCGGGACGGAGGTGCGCTATGTCCGCGAACTCGCCTGACGCGCCGCGCACCGTGGACGTCGTCCTCGTCAAGTCCGGTCGCACGAAGATCCGTTACCCCGCCGAACTGCTCGCCGACGACGGCACCCGCGTCACCGTGCGGGCGCCGTGGGCGGGCGAGGGCGTCCGCGACTTCGGCTTCGTACGGTTCGAGCCGGGCGATGTCTTCACCGAGTACTACTGGCGGGACCGCTGGTACGCGGTCAAGGAGGTCCGGGACGCCGAGGGCGTACGGAAGGGCTGGTACTGCGACATCACCCGCCCGGCCACCCTCTCCGGCGGCGAACTGGTCGTCGAGGACCTCGACCTGGACCTGTGGCGCTCCGCGGACGGCACGGACGTACTGCGCCTGGACGAGGACGAGTTCGCGGCGAGCGGCCTCGCGACGACCGATCCGCGGGCCGCGACCGCCGCGCGGAACGCCCTCGACACACTCGAACTCCTGGCCCGAGAGGGCGACTTCGAGGCCCTGCTCGGCTAGGGCCGGTACCCGGCGGACACCCGCCCGGTGACCGCCGAGCACCCGGTGGTCAGACGTGGGCCACCACCGCGTACCGCTCGTCCGCCACCTCGCGCCCCCACAGCCGCGCGTCGTCGGACAGCCGCTCGACCCGGAGGTCCGAGGTCAGGGGTTCCAGCAGGGCGGCCAGCCGGTCCGCGGGTATGCCGGCGGGGCTCAGCGTCCCCCACACCCCCTCGACCAGGACGAGCCGCCCTCCGGGGCGCAGCAGCCCGCGCCAGCGCCGCAGGACGCGCCCGGGGTCGGGCAGCGCCCACAGGACGTGCCGCACGAGCACGACGTCGAACCGCTGCTCGCCGACGGGCGGTGCCGTCGCGTCACCGAGGAGGAACACCGCGTCACGTCCGGCGAGCTTGGCGCGGGCCAGGTCGACCATGCGCGGCGCGCGGTCGATCCCGGTGACGTGGTGGCCCCGCTCGGCCGCGAGGAGCGCCAGGCTGCCGGTGCCACAGCCGAGGTCGAGCAGGTCGGACGGGGTCTCGGGCAGCCAGGCCCGCAGCCGCTGCGCCCAGGCCTCCCGCACGACGGCGTCGCGCAGCCCGTGGTCCGGTTCGTCGTCGAAGGTGTCGGCCTCGGCGTCCCAGTCCACCCGGTCCGTGTCGGCCACCGCCTGAGCATCCCCGCCCGCGCCGACGAGCTCCGGCCCCACCTCGCTCGGACAAGGTTTGACACCGCTCTGACCTGGATTCATTTCGTCGTAACCCGTCATGTGCCCCAGGGTGACACCCACCACTGACAGTCGAATCGTGACAGCCGCCACAGACAGATCCGGACTGATGAGCAACTCTCCCGGAAAGGGTCTACCTCCGTACAACCGCGGATCCCGGTAGGCACAAGGAGGCAGCCATGCGCCGTGTGACCGTGCAGAAGCCCCTGAGGAAGTCGGAGTCCCGCCGAGTGCGGGACAAGGCCGACGAGCGCCCGGCCGAGCGTCCGGAGGTCCGCAAGGACATCCACCGCACGTGGTGGCCGGACGAGTGAGCGGCCCGGGCCGCGCGCCCCGGCACTGAGACACGCCCCAGCGCGGAAGGCGTCAGTCGAGCCGCTTGCGGTAGTGGATCCGGTCGTACCGGCCGTCCACGCGGCGCTCCAGGACCTCGTACCCGTACTTCGGGTAGATCTTCTGGTTCTCCCACATCATCGCGTTCGTGTAGAGCCTGACCTCGGACAGCCCGAGCGCACGCGCGTGTGCGTCCACGAACGCCAGCAGCCGTCGCCCGACGCCCCTGCCATGGGCGTCGGGGTGGACGGCGATGCTGTCGAGGAAGAGATGGTCCTCGCGCGCCTCGATCACCACGAGGCCCCTCACGGGTTCCCCCGTGACGAACACCCGCCCCGCGGCCACGTTCGCCGCATGGTCCGCCTCCATGGGCTTCGGCACCACTCCGATGCGCTCGATGTAGTGGTGGTAGGCGGCGTCGGTCACCGCTTTCACGGCGGCCACGTCGGCGGCGACGGCCGGGCGGATCTCCGGTTCGTTCGGGACATCTGTCATGGCCGAAACGGTAGCTACCTGAGCGCAGGCTCAGCACTCCCTTAAGCCGACCATAAGGATCTCCCTCACCCGCCTCCAACAGGCGATTTCGCGGTTTCTTGGGGCTAGCTTGCTGATCACCCCCCACGGGGTCCGCCGTATGCCGAAGGTCCGCTTCGAGGAGTTCCCCCACATGTCTGCTCGCCGCAAGGCTGCCGTCCTCGCAGTCGCCGTCGGTGTCGCCCCGGTCGCCCTGACCGCGCTCGCCGCGGCGCCCGCCGTCGCGCACGGCACGATGGGCGACCCGGTCAGCCGGGTCTTCCAGTGCTACGCGGAGAATCCCGAGAGCCCGAAGTCCAGCGCCTGCGAGGCGGCGGTCGCGACCGGCGGCACCCAGGCGCTGTACGACTGGAACGGCATCCGGATCGGCGACGCGAACGGCGGACACCAGCGGCTCATCCCCGACGGGAAGCTGTGCAGCGCGGGCAACGACGAGTTCAAGGGTCTGGACCTGGCGCGCGCCGACTGGCCGACGACGAGCGTGAGCGGCGGCGCGTACACGTTCAAGTACCGGGTGACGGCCCCGCACAAGGGCACCTTCGACGTGTACATCACCAAGGCGGGCTACGACCCGTCCAAGCCGTTGGCCTGGGCCGACCTGGACCTGGCTCACCCGGTCGCCACGAAGACCGACCCGGTCGCGACGAACGGCTACTACACCTTCTCCGG
Source organism: Streptomyces olivochromogenes (assembly GCF_001514115.1). Taxonomy (GTDB): domain Bacteria; phylum Actinomycetota; class Actinomycetes; order Streptomycetales; family Streptomycetaceae; genus Streptomyces; species Streptomyces olivochromogenes. Next base: position 82,781 of record NZ_KQ948453.1, on the reverse strand, counting down.
CACCCTGCCGCAGCGCTCGGGCAGACAGCTCCTCTACGCGATCTGGCAGCGTTCGGACAGTCCGGAGGCGTTCTACTCCTGCTCGGACGTCACCTTCGGTGGCGGGGGTTCGGGCAACGCCGGTGCCGGTGGCGACAGCAAGGGCAGCAGCGGTACGGGCACGGGCAGCACGGGCACGGGCAGCACGGGCACGGGCAGCACCGGAAGTCGTAGCACCCCCGCGCCGACCACCCCGGCACCCACCGCTTCCGCGCCCTCCGAGCGGCAGATAGCCGACGGTGCCGACAAGTCGACGGTGCGGCACGACCACCACGACGGCACGGCCACTGCGGTGGCCGACACGAGCACCTCCGACTCCGCTCCCGGCGGCTCCGCCGACCGGCCCGAGGCCGCGGGTGTCTCGGAGCGGCACCTCGCCGAGACCGGCGGTGACTCCTCCAGCCCCTATCTCGCGATCGGCGGGGCGGGCGCGCTGGCGCTGGGCGCGGCGGCGCTGTTCTCCTCGGTCCGCCGCCGCGCGACGGGCGACGACCGGCGCGGTCGCTAGGCCCTGTCGTCACATTCCCGGTGCACTCCGGGGCCTGTCCGGCGGCTCAGGTCGGACAGGCCCCGGCCGGGGCGGTCAGCTGAACACGGAGGCGCAGTTCGTGGTGGTGGCGTGTGCCGGGTCGAGGGCGTTGGCCGCCTCGTGGAAGGCGATCCGGTCGAGGAGGCCGATCGCGGCGTGCTCGGAGAGGTCGAGCGGGCACAGGTCCTGCAGCAGCACGTTGTGGACGTCGGATCCGGTGAGGAACTGTGAGCGGTACGGCGTGACCACCTCGTCGTACTTGGTGGCGATCACCGTGTAGTGCACGCCCGGGACGGTGTCGCCGCCGGCGTTGAGTTTGGTCAGGAAGGCGGAGCCGACGATCTGGTCGGCGAGCGCGGGTGTGGCCGCCGACAGCAGGTCCTCGGCGCCCGGGAAGTACGGCAGCAGGTTGGTGAGGCCGTCGAGGGTGGTGCCGTGGTTGTCGGGCGCGATGCCGACGAAGGTGTTCACCTTGGCGGCTCCGCCGAGGAACTTGAGGTAGTAGCGGGGCATCAGGCCGCCCTGCGAGTGGCCGACGAGGTCGGCCTTGGCCGCGCCGGTCGCGGTGAGCACCTTGTCGACGAATGTCTGAAGCTGTTCGGCCGACTTGTCGATGGGGCCGAGGGCGTTGAAGAGGGGGACGCCGGGCAGTTGCCCGTAGTCGAGGGAGAAGACGCAGTACCCGCGGTCCTCCAGGTAGGGCGCGAAGGCCAGCCAGTTGTCGATCGAGTTGGCGAAGGTGCCGTGGACGAGGACGACGGGGCGGGGATGGCTGGCGGAGGGCTTGCAGGAGTAGTCGTTCCAGCCGCTGCTCGGCGCGGCGGCGTGGGCGGTGGCGGCGGGGACCACGGCGACCACTGCGGTCAGCAGCAGTGCGGTGAGGGGTCTGAGCAGGCGCTTCCAGGGCAGCATCGGGTGATCTCCTTGCGGCTCAAGGGAGTTGCGACGACGTACGCCCTGTGATCCGGATCACGAGGATGCTGTTCACTCGTCAAGTTACGGGCGAGTAGCTCAAGTGTGAAGTTACGCGTCAGTAAAAAACTTCCGGCGACAAACGGCGGCAGTCTCGGTCACAGACCAAGACCTGACGAACCATCACCAGGCGGGCCTGATGGGACCATAGGGCGCGATACGCGCCAAACGGTCGCGCAACACGCGCACTTCATCCTCACCGAGCACCTCGACCCACGCCCGCACGGCATCGGCGGCCGCCTCCTCCGCCGCACGGGTGCAGGCCCAGCCGCGTTCGGTCAGCACGACGAGGCGGGCGCGCGCGTCGCCGGGATACGGGCGCCGCTCGGCGTATCCCTTGCGCACGAGCTCGTCGACGAGCTGGCTGGCGGCCTGTTTGGTCATCCCCAGGTGGGTCGCGAGGTCGGTGACCGTCGCGCCGTCCGGGGCGAGCCGGGTGAACGCGAAGCCGTACGCGGGGCGCCCATCGAAGCCACGGGCCTCGACGCCGTCATTGATGCGCCGTGTCAGGTCGCCCGCGGCGGCGAGCAGGACGGCGGTCAGGGCCATGGCCTCGGAGTTTTCCACGGATGCATTGAAACACCCTTGACGGATTGGTCAAGCAGCTTGACCATGAGTCCATATAGTCAAGCAACTTGACCACTTGCCCAGGAGGCAGCCATGCCCGTCATCCACTCCTCCGATGCCGTCGTCCACGAGATGCACGGCGCCCGCTTCGTCTCGTACGCCCGTCCCGGCACCGGCAGCAAGGAACTGTGCGCCTGGCGGGGCGAGATCCCCGCCGGCACCAAGGCGCCCCTGCACACCGTCAGCCGCGAGGAGATCCTCCACATCCTCGAGGGCGAGCTGGTGATCACACTCGACGGACGCACCGAGCGGGTCACCGCGGGCGACACGCTGATCATCAACCCCGGGGCGACCTTCGGCGTCGAGAACCCGACCGACCGGACCGTGATCACCTGGGTCACCACGCCCATCGGCCTGACGGCGGAGCTGTCCGACGGCACCCGCATCAGCCCTCCGTGGGCCAACTGACACACACCTGAGGAGAGTTACGCCGCCAGCGTGCCCGGCATCACCGCATGCGGGCCGAACTTCGCTCGCGCGCGGTCCGCGACCTCCTCGATGCGGCGGACCTTCTCGTCCACGGGGTCGAAGGTCAGCTGGTGGGAGGCCTGTTCAGCGGGGGTGAGGCCCTCGGCGCGCAGGCCGACCGCACGGACCCGGGCGCGCTGGAGGCCGAGCGTCTCGTACAGGGCGTACGCGGTGGCGGTGAGCGCCGAGGAGTGGGCGGTCGGCTCCTTGAGGGTGCGGCTGCGGGTGGTCGAGGAGCGGTCGGCGTAGCGGACGGTGAGGGTCACGGTGCGGCAGACCTTCTCCAGGGCGCGCAGCCGGGTGCCCAGTTCCTCGGTGGCGCAGAGCAGCGCGCGGCGGTGCAGGGACGGGTCCAACTCGTCGCGGGAGAAGGGGCGTTCGGTGGCGAGAGAGCGCGAGGTGGCGTTCGGGACGACCCGGCCGCGGTCGATGCCGGACGCCTTCTCGTGCAGTTCGCGGCCGGTCCGGGCACTGGTCAGGCGCTGGAGCGTGGACAGGGGCGCGGCGGCGACCTTGCCGATGGTGTCGAGGCCGTACTCGCACAGGGTGCGGGCGGTGGCGCCGCCGACTCCGGGCAGCGCGCCGACGGGCCGCTCGGCGAGGAACTCCGCGACGGCGTCCGGCTCCCCGGGCACCACCCGGGTCACTCCGGGCACGGCCTCCCGCAGTGCCATCCGCGCGAGCATCGGCCCGGGTCCGGCGCCGATCGCGCAGTCGATCCCGTACCGGGCGAGTGCCCGCACTCTGATCAGCGAGGCGAACTCCACGGCGGTCCGCCCGAAGTACCGTTCGGCGCCCCGCAGATCGACCAGCGCGCGGTCGGGCGGCAGCGCCTCGGTGACGGGGGTGAACTCCTCCAACAGTCCGAGGAGCCCCGGCAGGGCGGCCTCGTACATCGGAGGCAGCTGGAAACGTACGCAGAGGATGGTCATCCCGCACTCCCCGGACTCTGGTGCCACAACTTCTTTCCTCCCGCGGGCCCTTCGCCCGCGGGACGCAGATCGGCCCAGGGGTGCATCTCGTACCCCGTGGGCATCCGGATCCTCCGGCCCTCCTTCGCACCCTCCCCCTCCGGCAGGGGCTCCGCTACGGGCTCCGCCAGCCGCGCCGCCACCACGTCGAGGCCGCCCTCGGCGCGCAGCTCGACCAGTTCGGCGAGGTTCCAGGCCGCCGCGCCCACCACGCTGAGGCTGCGCGGGCCCCGGCGCTGCACCACTCCCCGCACCAGCAGCAGCCAGGAGTGGAAGACGGTGTGGGCGCAGGCGTCGTGCGAGTCGTCGAAGAAGGCGAGGTCGACCAGGCCGGTGCCGTCGTCCAAGGTGGTGAAGATGACGCGTTTGCCGGAGCGGATCGGCGGGGTCTGGGTGGCCGCCTTGGCGCCCGCGACCAGGACCGTCTCTCCGTGCCGCGCCTCCCGCAGCCGGCGTGCCGTCACCACGCCCAGCTCCTCCAGGAACTCCCGGTGGTCGTCCATCAGATTGCGCGAGGCGTCCATCGACAGCACGCCCAGTTCGGCGCTGAGCCGCTCCGCCGAGGAGAGGTCGGGCAGCCCGGCGGAGGCGGTCTTCCGCCCGCCGGACAGGGGGAGTTGGCCGCCGCCCGCGCCCCGGGATCCCCGGTGCAGTTCGGTCAGGTGCAGTTGCAGGTCACGCCGGTTGGCGCCGAACGCGTCCAGCGCGCCGACCTGCGCGAGCCGCTGTGCGAGCGGCCTGCTCGGCCGGGCCCGCTCCCAGAAGTCGAGCAGGGAGGCGTACGGCTGTCCGTCCGCGATCCGCGCCGCCTCGGCCTCGCTGATGCCGTGCACGTCGGAGAGGGCGAGGCGGACACCCCAGTGGCCGGCAGAGCCAGTAGATTCAGACACCAGTTCGATACGGTGGGCGACCGCCGACCGGTTCACGTCCAACGGCAGGATCGGCACCCCCCGCCGCCGCGCGTCCGCCAGCAGCAGCCGCTTCGGATACATCCCGGGGTCGTGCGTGAGCAACCCGGCGTAGAAGGCGGCCGGGTGATGGGTCTTCAGCCACGCCGACTGGTACGTCGGGACGGCGAAGGCGACCGCGTGCGCCTTGCAGAAGCCGTACGACCCGAAGGCCTCGACGATCTCCCAGGTCCGCGCGATGGTCTCGGCGTCGTACCCCTTGGCCGCCGCGTTCTGTGCGAACCAGAACCGGATCCGCCCCTGCGACTCGGGGTCGGACAGCCCGCGCCGCACCCGGTCCGCCTCGTCACGTCCGCAGCCGGTCATGATGTCGACGATGTCGATGATCTGCTCATGGAAGACCACGACGCCGTACGTCTCCTTCAGCGGTCCCTCCAGGTCCGGGTGCGGATAGCGGATCGGCGCCCGCCCGTGTCGCGCCTCGATGAACGGCCGCACCATGTCGGCGGCGACCGGTCCCGGCCGGAAGAGCGAGATGTCGACGACGAGGTCGTGGAAGGTCGCGGGCTGCAGCCGTCCGACCAGGTCGCGCTGTCCGGGCGACTCGATCTGGAAGCAGCCCAGCGTCTCGGCGGACTGGATGAGCCGATACGTCGCCGGGTCGCCCGGCGCCACCGCGTCGATGTCCGGCCGGTCCCCCGTGGCCCGCTGCACCTCGGCCACCGCGTGCGCCATCGCGGACTGCATCCGCACGCCCAGCACATCGAGCTTGAGCAGCCCGAGGTCCTCGACGTCCTCCTTGTCGAACTGCGACATGGGGAAACCCTCACCGCTGGTCGGCACGACCGGCGTACGGGCGAGCAGCGAGGCGTCGGAGAGGAGCACCCCGCACGGGTGCATGGCGATGCCGCGCGGGAGGGCGTCGAGGGACTCGACCAGCTCCCACAGCCGCCCGTACCTCTCGCCTTCCCACTGGAACTCCCGTGCCAGCTCCCGCAGTTCGGGCAGCTCGTCCATCGCCGCACGGGCGTCGCGGGCGCGGATGTGCGGGAAGGACTTGGCGATCCGGTCGATGTCGGCCGGGTCCATGGAGAGCGCGGCGCCCACATCGCGGACGGCGTGCCGGACCCGGTAGGTCTCGGGCATCGAGACGGTCGCGACCCGCTCGGTGCCGAACCGGTCGATGATCGCGCGGTAGACCTCCAGCCTGCGCGCCGACTCCACGTCGATGTCGATGTCGGGCAGCACCGAGCGGCGCTTGGACAGGAAGCGTTCCATCAGCAGCCCGTGCTCGACCGGGTCGGCGTGCGCGATGCCGAGGAGGTGGTTGACGAGGGAGCCCGCGCCGGAGCCACGCGCGGCAACCCGGATGCCCATCTTCCGTACGTCGTCCACGACCTGGGCGACCGTCAGGAAGTAGGAGGCGAAGTCGTGGTGGGCGATGATGTCCAGCTCGCGGTGCATCCGCTCCCAGTAGTCCCGCCTGCGGTCGTAGCCGCGCAGCACCATGCCCGCCGCCGCCCGGGAGGCCAGGACGCGCTGGGCGGTACGCCGGCCCGCGCCGACGAGACGCGGCTCCGGGAAGTGGACGGTGCCGATGCCGAGGTCGTCCTCGGGATCGACGAGGCACTCGGCGGCGGTGGCCTGGGTCTGTTCGAGCAGACGGTACGCGGTGTCACGGCGGTAGCCCGCGGCCTCGACGATCCGTTCGGCGGCGCCCAGCATGGCGGCCTCGCCCTTGAGCCAGGCCTCGCCGGAGTCCAGCTCGCGCCGGGGGTCGACGGGGACGAGGCGGCGGGCGGCGTCCAGGACGTCGGCGACCGGACCGAGGCCCGGGTCGGCGTACCGGACGGCGTTGCTGAGCACCGGGCGCACCCGCTGTTCGGCGGCGAAGCCGACGGTGCGGGCGGCGAGCCGCAGGGACCCGGGCCCGGTGCCCTCGCGGCCGTGCCAGACGGCTTCGAGACGCAGGGCGTCGCCGTAGATCTCCCGCCAGGGCGCGAGCAGCTTCGCGGCGCGGTCGGGGCGCCCCGCGGCGAGTGCGCGGCCGACGTCGGAGGCGGGGCCGAGCAGTACGGTCAGTCCCGCGGCGTGGTTGTCCGGCCGGAGCAGCAGGGGCTGCCGCCCCGGGCCGCCGTCGGGACCGCCGCCCGCATGCGCCGCCGTGACGATTCTGCAGAGGTCGGCCCAGCCGGCCGCGCCGTCCCGGGCCAGGAAGGTCACGCGGGGAGTCGACTCGTCGATGAAGGCACCGCCACGGACCGGGGCGCGGCGCCGCTCTCCTCGTACGGGCTCCCCGGTTCCTCGTACGGGCTCCCCGGCCGCCCGGGCGGAAGCCGAGCCCGTCGGCGCGGAGGCCCCGGCCGCCCGGGCGAAGGACCCCGCCGTTCGGGCGGAGGCCCTCGCCTCTCGGGCGGGAGCCTCGACCGCGAGGTCCACCCCGAACAGCGGACGGACACCCGCCTTCGCGCAGGCCTTGGCGAACCGGACCGTGCCCGCGAGGCTGTCCCGGTCGGTGAGCGCGAGGGCGTCCATGCCCCGCTCCGAGGCACGCTCGGCCAGCCGCTCCGGGTGCGAGGCCCCGTACCGCCGGGAGAACCCGGAGACGGTGTGCAGATGCGTGAACCCCGGCACACGCACCTCCCGCACCCGTCCGTATCCGTTCGTGTCCGAGGGCCCCTAGCCAGGCTCTCGAACATTCGTTCCCAATGACCTCACCCCCACCATAGACCAATTTCCGAACAAGTGTGCGACATCCGTTCGAGCCCGTCCCACCTGCGCAAACACCGGTCCACCGGCCCTGAGCAGGCAGGACGGAGCGCGTCAGCCGATCTGGGCGCCGAAGGCCGACAGCGCCTCGGTGACCGGCTGGAAGAAGGTCTCGCCGCCCGAGGTGCAGTCGCCGCTGCCGCCCGAGGTGAGGCCGATGGCCGTGGAGCCCGAGAAGAGCGAGCCGCCGCTGTCACCGGGCTCGGCGCAGACGTCGGTCTGGATGAGTCCGTCGACGATGTCGCCGTTGCCGTAGTTCACGGTGGCGTCCAGGCCGGTGACCGTGCCGCTGTGCACCTGGGTCGTCGAACCGCTGCGCGTCACCGACTGCCCGACGGTCGCCGCACCCGCCTGGGTGATGGGCTGCGCGGAGCCGTTGTAGAGATCGACCTCGCTCGGGTGGGCGACCGTCGAGGTGTACTTGACCAGACCGAAGTCGTTGCCGGGGAAGCTGGACTGCTCGTTCGTGCCGATCTCCTTGCCGCTGGAGTCCGACCAGGTGGAGATCTCCCGGGTGCAGTGCCCGGCGGTGATGAAGTACGGCTGGCCGCCCTTGACCACGTTGAAGCCGAGCGAGCAGCGCCCGCCGGAGCCGGTGATCGCGTCGCCGCCCGCGATGAAGGGCTTGAACTCCCCCTTCGTGCGCTGGAGTTCTGCCTTGGCGCCGAGACCGTCGACGACCTTGGTCAGCCGGGCGAGGGTCGCGCCCCCGACCGTGCGGTCGGCGGTGACGACGACCTTGTTGGTCCCCGGGTCGGTCGCCCAGGACGTGCCGGGGATGGTCGCGTCCTCCTTGAGGGTGGTACGGGCGCTCGTCAGTTCGGCGAGGGAGTTCTCGACGATTCTGGCCTGGGCGCCGGCCGCCTCGACGACGCGCGCCGCGGCCCGGTCGAGCACGTTGACGACGAGGTGCCCGGCCATCGCGTCGTAATACGTTCCCGCCGCGTCGGGACCCAGGTCCTTGCCGAGCGTCGAGGCGAGCTTTCCGGCCGCCGCGATCGAGAGCGGCCGGGGCGTCGCGCTCTTCTGCGTCTCGCTCGCGTTCGCAGTCTGGAAGGTGACTCCCGCGGCGATCAGGGCGGCGACACCCGCGCCTGCCACGGCTGCGCGCCGCCCGGATATACGTCGGTGTTTCACTTCGCGTCCTCCTGTGGGGGGCGGCCCGAGAGGTCGTGGGGACCTCCGGGGCCGGAAGGTGTACGGAATCGAAAGGCGTACGGGCGCCCACTATTCCGAGGCCCACAGGTGGCTCACAAGGTCGACTTCAGGACGCGCGTGCAGCAACGGGTGTACGCCCCCGGCACCTTGACCCTGCGTGATCGCACCCTGTGCGTTCGCAGTGCAAACACCATGTGCGAGTGACGTATGTGCAGCCCGTGAGGTCTAGTCCTGTCTTGTTTTCGACCCTTCAGGGTCCGATCCCAACGAGGGCGCGACGGAAGACGGTTGCTCCTGCACCGATTGCTCCACCGATTCCCGCACCGATTGCTCCACCGGTTGCTCCACCGATTGCTCCACCGATTCCCGCACCGGCTGCCCGGTCGACGGCCGCGCCTGCTCGGGCGCCGGGGCGGCCGGCTGGACCTGCGCCCGTTCCAGGAACCGCAGCAGTTCCACCGGGAAGGGGAGCACGAGGGTGGAGTTCTTCTCGGCGGCGACCGCCACCACGGTCTGCAGCAGCCGCAGTTGGAGCGCGGCGGGCTGTTCGGACATCACCCCGGCGGCCTCCGCCAGCTTCTTCGACGCCTGGAGCTCGGCGTCCGCGTTGATGACCCGCGCGCGCCGTTCCCGGTCGGCCTCGGCCTGCCGGGCCATCGACCGTTTCATCGTCTCCGGCAGCGACACGTCCTTGATCTCGACCCGGTCGATCTGCACACCCCAGCCCATGGCCGGACTGTCGATCATCAGCTCCAGGCCCTGGTTGAGCTTCTCCCGGTTGGAGAGCAGATCGTCCAGGTCGCTCTTGCCGATGATCGAACGCAGCGAGGTCTGCGCCATCTGCGAGACCGCGAACTGGTAGTCCTCGACCTGGATGACGGCGTCGGCCGCGTCGACCACCTTGAAGTAGATGACCGCGTCGACCCGGACCGTGACGTTGTCCCGCGTGATGCCGTCCTGCGCGGGGACGGGCATCGTCACGATCTGCATGTTGACCTTACGCAGCTTGTCGACGAAGGGCACCACCATGGTGAACCCGGGCCCGCGCACGTCCGAGCGCAACCGGCCCAGACGCAACACCACACCGCGTTCGTACTGTTTGACGACACGGGCCCCGGCCATCGCGTAGACGATCCCCACGGATACGACGGAGACTCCCGCCGCCACCAGTTCCTCGACCATCACGGCCCCCCAGGGTCCGAAGTGGGCGCATCGGGCAAGTACCGCATCAGGCGCGTACCCGGCGTGTACTTCGACGGTAACTCCGTCACCCGAGCAAGGGCGAGCCCCCGCACGACAGTTGCGTACGGGGGCTCGCCTGCTGCTGGCTGCAGGTCCGGTCGTGCGGGTTTTGCGGGGGATCGTCGGTCAGCCGACGCTCACGCCGTAGTAGCTCAGCGCCTCGGTGACCGGCTGGAAGAACGTCGTACCGCCGGAGGTGCAGTCACCACTGCCGCCGGAGGTCAGACCGTAGGCGACGGAACCCGCGTAGAGCGGACCGCCGCTGTCGCCGCCCTCGGCGCAGACCGTGGTCTGGATCATCTGGTAGACCACGTCGCCGCTGCCGTAGTTGACCGTGGCGTTCAGCGCGGTGACCCGGCCGCTGTGCGTGCCGGTGGTCGAGCCGCGACGGTAGACGGTCGTGCCCACGCTCGGCGTGGCGGCGCTGCTGATGGTCTGGCTGCCGACCGCGCTCGGGTGGGCGATCGAGGTGTTGGTGTAGCGCACCAGCGCGAAGTCGTTGGTCGGGAAGCTGTAGCTGACGTTCGTGCCCAGCGTGGTGGTGTGACCCGAGTTGGAGTACCAGGTGGAGGCGACCTCACCGCAGTGGCCGGCGGTCAGGAAGTAGTAGGTGCTCCCGCTGTGCACGTTGAAGCCGAGCGAGCAGCGGTAGGCACCGCCGTAGATGGCGTCGCCGCCTGTGATCAGCTTCTTGAACTTGCCCGGGGTGTGCTTGATCGTGAGGGCCGCGGCGTTGCCGCCCGCGTCCTTCTTGATCTTCGCGATCTCGGCCTTGGAGACCGTGCTGTCGACGGTGACGACGACGCGGTTCGTCTTGGCGTCGACCGCCCAGGCGGTTCCCGCGATGTCGGACTTGAGTACCGACTTGTTCACCGTGCTCAGCTGGGTGGCACTGAACGTATGGACGTCGGATGCGTTCGCGGTGGGGACGGAGAACGCTGCGGCGGCCAGGAGTCCGGTGGTCACGGCGATCAGCCGGGTCCGTCTCGCTATACCGCTGCGGGGGGTGGTGCGCTTGATCCTCACTTGTCGTTCCTCCCGAGGGAAGTAGGGGGCCCGCGTGGGGTCGGGGCCCGTGAGGCGCAGCCGGGAGCCGCCTGACCGGATTCCGGACAAGCCGTGCTCCTGACAAGCGCTGTGGGGGAGTATTCGGCGGCACGGCCGACCGGCGCAAGGGCGCCTTTCGGCCGTGCAGCGTTCAACTGACGTACCACCAGCGGCAGTTGATCTTCCCAGACTCGGGTGTGCGGATTGCGTGTGGATCGTCGGGGCACTCGAAGTGCCTGGAGGGCTTGGAGGAGTGAGTGGAGGGCGCGCAGGAGTGAACCTCAGAGCAGCGTGCGCTCCCCCGCAGGGACGGCCACGCCCAGGGTGTTCCCGGGCGGCGGGAAGGGGCAGAGGAAGTGGTCTGCGAACGCGCACGGCGGAAGCACGGCCCGGTTGAAGTCCACCGTCGTACGCCCCTCCGCGTCGGGTGCGGCAGGGCGCAGGAACCGGAAGCGGTAGCTGCTGTCCCCGCTGGTGGTGTCGGCGAACACGGCCCACAGCGAGCCGTCGCTCTCCACCGACACCTGGAGCGTGAGGTCCTCGCCGTCCAGGGTGAAGGCGAGGATGCCGCCGAGCCCCAGACCGCGGGCGACTCCGTCCGCGTTCTCCACATGGACGGTCCGGCTCTCGCCGTACGGCGTGAAGTGCCCCGGCACCGACCAGCGCGGGTCGTACGGCGTCGCCTCGACTCCCTTGAAGGCCGCGCGCGCTTCGGAGGCGGGGTCGAAGTCGCGTACGCCCCAGATCCCTTCGCGCACCAGGACGACGAACCGGCGCTCACCGAGCCCGACCCGGGACCCGGCCGCCGACCCGGGGTCGGCGTCGAGCCGGACCTCGCCGGTGAAGGGCTTTCCGTCCAGGCTCAGACCGTCCTCGGGGGCCGCCGTCAGCAGGACGCCGTCCTCCTGGTCGGTCCACAGACCGGGGATGTCCGGAAGTCGCCCGTCCGGATAGTCCTCCAGCCAGTGTGTGCCGGTGAGCGCCAACGGGCCGTAGGAGGCGGACACCGTCTCGACGCGGCGCTCGTGCCACCGCCCCCAGTCCTCGGATGCGTCTTTCGTCATGTGATCAACCCTTCCATATGGGGTCCGGCAACCCGAGGTGTGAGCGCAGCGTCGTGCCGGTGTATTCCGTGCGGAAGGCGCCCCGCTCCTGGAGCAGCGGGACCACCCGGTCCACGAACTCGTCCAGTCCGCCCGGGGTCAGCTGGGGGACGAGGATGAATCCGTCGGCGGCGCCGGCCGTCACGAACTCGTCGAGTCCGGCGGCGACCGTCTCCGGCGTGCCGACGAAGGAATGCCGCCCGGACGCCTCGATCACGGTCTGCCGGATGGACAGTCCCTTCGCCCGCGACAGGGCCCGCCACTTCTCCGCCACCGCGAGGGGGTCGGCGACGCGCACCCGCCCCTGCGCGAGGGCCGGCTCCGGCTCCGGATCGATGTCGGGCAGGGGCCCGTCGGGGTCGTACGAGGAGAGGTCGACGCCCCAGATCTGCTCCAGGGCGAGGAGCGCGTTCTGCGGGGAGACCTGCCGGCGGCAGATCTCGGCGGCCCGCCCCACCGCGTCGGCCGCGGTGTCACCGAGCACGACGGTGACTCCGGGCATGATCTTCAGGTCCTCGGGCGCCCGCCCGTACGTCGCGAGCCGCCCCTTCACATCGGCGTAGAACTCCCGGCCGGCGTCCAGGGTCCCGTGCCGGGTGAAGACCACGTCCGCGGTGGCCGCGGCGAACTCCCGGCCCTCGTCCGAGTCCCCGGCCTGGATGACGACGGGCTGCCCCTGCGGTGAGCGCGGCAGCCCGAACTCCCCCGCGATGTCGAAGTGCTGCCCCTGGTGGGCGAAGGGGCGCGCCACGCCTTCCGGCGTCCAGGAGTCCCACAGCTCTCGTGCCGTGGCGACGAACTCGGCGGCGCGCGCATACCGGTCGGCGCGGTCGAGGAAGCCGCCGCGGCGGAAGTTCTCCCCGGTGAAGGCGTCGGAGGAGGTGACCACGTTCCAGGCGGCCCGGCCCCCGCTGAGGTGGTCCAGCGTGGCCAGTCTGCGGGCGAGTTCGTAGGGCTCGTTGAAGGTCGCGTTGACCGTGGCGGCGAGCCCGAGCCGTTCGGTGACGGCCGCGAGCGCGTTGAGGACGGTGATCGACTCCGGTCGCCCCACGACGTCCAGGTCGTGGACGCGTCCCTTGTGCTCGCGCAGCCGCAGCCCCTCGGCGAGGAAGAAGAAGTCGAACAGGCCGCGTTCGGCGGTGCGCGCGAGGTGTTCGAAGGAGGCGAAGTCGATCTGGGACTTCGAGCGCGGGTCGGTCCAGACGGTCGTGCTGTTGACGCCCGGGAAGTGCGCCGCCAGATGCATGCGCTTGCGTACGGTCATGACGCTCCCCCTGTCACGGCGTACTGGTTGGCGGGCCGGGCCAGCCCCAGGTGCTCCCTGAGCGTGCTGCCCGGATAGAAGGTGCGGAAGAGACCGCGGTGCTGGAGCAGCGCCACCGTTCCGTTCACGAGCCGCTCCAGGTCACGGCGCGGCTCGACCGGGGTGAGGTGGAAGCCGTCGACGGCCTCGGACGCGTGCCAGGCGGCGATCAGCTCGGCCAGGTCGACCGGGCCGCCCCGGTACAGCGGCCCCTGCGCGCTCTGCCGGGGACCGCCACCCCCATGGCCAGGCTCGGCCGCGCGCTCCCCGTCGCCGAGGTCGACGACGAGTGAGCCGAGGACCCGCAGGGTGTCGGGGTTGCGGCCGAACTCCGCCGCCGCGTCCCGGAGTTCGGCCCGTACGGCCCGGGCCTGCGCGGGTCCCACGACCCGGACGAGCGCCACGTCGGCGTACCGGGCGGCGACCCGCCGGGCGGGCCCCTCGGTGGCGTCGACGACCCGGACGGGGTGGCCCTGCGGGGGCCGCGGCACGATCGAGGGGCCCTTCACGAAGAAGGTGGCGCCCCGGAAGTCGACGTGGTGCAGTTTGTCCCGGTCGATGAAACGGCCGGTGGCCTCGTCGCGTATCTCGGCGTCGTCCTCCCAGCTGTCCCAGAGCCGGGCGGCCACCTCGGCGATCTCGCCGGCCTCCCGCCACAGCGCGTCGGCGGGTGCCGCGTGCCTGCGGCCGAAGAGGCGGGCCTCGCCCTCGGTCGTCGACACGTCGAGCTGCCAGCCGGCCCGGCCGCGGCTGACCCAGTCGAGGGTCGCCACCGCCGCCTGGACGTGGAAGGGCTCGGTGTGGGTGGTGGTCACGGTCGGCACCAGACCGATCCGGCGGGTGGCGGGCGCGACACGGGAGAGTACGGCGAGCGCGTCGGGCCCTGGGCGCGCGAAGGTGTCGCCGAGCGTCACGAAGTCGAGCCCGCCACGCTCCGCGAGCTGCGCCGGCCCGACATACGAGGCGGCGTCGAAGGCCGCCTGTTGATCGAGGGCGGCGGCCAGGTGCAGCAGCCCCCGGCCGTGCGGTGCGGTCATATCGGGTGAAACCTTTCTCCGGTAATCCGATCAGAGCCCCCTGGAGAGGGATCAAAGAACCTTGGACAGGAACGACCGCGTCCGTTCGTGCCGCGGCCGGTCGAGTACGTCACCGGGGGCGCCCTGTTCGACGATCCGCCCGTCGTCCATGAAGACGACGGTGTCGGCGACCTCCCGGGCGAACCCGATCTCGTGCGTGACGACGATCATCGTGGTGCCCTGGTGGGCCAGGTCCTTGATGACGTCGAGGACTTCGCCGACCAGCTCGGGGTCGAGCGCCGAGGTCGGCTCGTCGAAGAGCAGCAGCTTCGGCTCCAGGGCGAGCGCGCGGGCGATGGCGACGCGTTGCTGCTGGCCGCCGGAGAGCTGCTTCGGGTAGGCGTCGGCCTTGTCGGCGAGCCCCACCCGGTCGAGCAACGCCCGCGCCGCCTCGACGGCGTCCTTGCGCGGGCGCTTCAGCGCGGAGACCGGGGCCTCGACGATGTTGTCCAGCACGGTGAGGTGCGGGAAGAGGTTGAAGTTCTGGAAGACGAACCCGATGCGGGTGCGCTGCCTCAAGATCTCGCGTTCGCGCAGCTCGTACAGCTTGTCGCCGGAGCGCCGGTAGCCGACCAGCGAGCCGTCGACGCTGATGCGGCCCCGGTCCACCTTCTCCAGGTGGTTGATGGTGCGCAGCAGCGTGGACTTGCCGGAGCCGGACGGGCCGAGGATCACGGTGACCTCGCCGGTGCGCACCGCGAGGTCGATGCCCTTGAGCACTTCCAGTGGGCCGAAGCTCTTGTGGACGGACCTGATGTCGACCATGACGGTCATCGTGTGAATCCCTTGTGCTGGCAGTGGAGTTGACGGTCGGGGGTTACGCGGCGGCCCGACAGGCAAGATCGCGCAGGAACGCCAGTGCGGCTCGCGCGGTGGCGTCGTTCTGCCGGAACGCGGGCCCGCCGGTGCGCGGCCGGGTGAAGGCGCCGGGGGTACGCACGTCGGTGTAGGGCCCCAGTGCGAAGCGCCGGGGATGCGGCCGGCCGCCCCGGTCGAGGATCCGCCCGTCGGAGCGGTCCACCCGCAGCAGCCCCTCCGGGGTCTCGACGGCCCCGTCGGCGTGCAGTTCACGCAGCAGCGGGTCGAGGGCGCGCCCGACGGTGGGCTCGGGCAGCCGCGCCTCGACGAGCGCCCGCGCCTCGACCGTCTCGCCCGGCACGGTCACGCTCGACGCCCGGAACACCCCGTCCTCGGCGACCACGGCCATGTCCGCGCCCACGAACCGCACGACGCCGGCCCGGGACAGCGCGAGCATCTGCCGCAGCCGGGGTCCGGGCGGCCCTGAGGCGAGGTAGCTGAAGAAGCCGTGCCACCAGGGTCCGACGTCTCCGAGCCGTATCAACTGCCCGTATACGGAAAGCAGTCCGAGAAAGACGGCCAGGTCAGGGCTGTTTTCGGGATCGTGACGGCGGCTCAGATCTCCTTCGACGTACGCCCGGAGCCCGTCCTGGAACTCCTCGTGCGACGCGTAGCGCACCCCGTCCAGCGGACGGTCGAGCGCCGCGAGGTCGAGCCGGTCGGCGGGGTCGGGCACGGCGGATGCCACGAGGGCCTCGCGCTCCGCCGCCTCCCCGGCCGCGTACTTCTCCTCGAAGTCGGTCCAGGCGATGCCCGTCCGCTCGGGGTGGACGGTGAACAGCCGGTGGTAGTGCGCGAACCCCAGCTCCTTCTCGATCGACGGCCACACGTCCCGCCGGAAGTCGAAGCCATCCGGCCGCGCCAGCAGCGCGTCGACCTCGGCGGGCCCGAAGAACCGTGGCAGCGGCGGCCGTTCACCGGTCCAGTCGTAACCGATCTTCGAGTGGTACGGCACTCCGCGCCGCGACCCGACGTACAGCACCGGTTCCCGCCCCGACGGAAGGTAGGTGTCACCGTCGTACCGCCCGCCCCGCCCTTCCGTGAGCAGCACCATCAGGTCGACGAAGGCGAGCCCGAAGCCGCGCACGAGGACGGGTTCGCCCGCCGCGAGCGAGGACAGGTCGCTGTCGGCGGTGAAGTCGGGCGGCAGATGGACCAGGTCGTGGGCGTGCGCGTACGAAGCCAACTCGCGCTGTTCCTCGTCCAGTTCGGCGTCGAGATGGCCGAGCGCGAGGACGACGAGGTCGGCGAGGAGGGGACGCGGACGGCCCTCCAGCCACACCTGCTGGCGCCCCTCGCGCGGGCCGCTGACGCGCAGGGCCCTGCACGGGTGATGGTGGACGGCGACGTCCGGCGGCAGGGCGGCCACGGCCTGCTCGTGCACCCAGCCCAGGTAAGCCCCTTGCAGCTGCCGGTCGGCGAAGGTGCGACCGTCGATGGCCGCCCATTCGTGCAGCGTGGGGCCGGGGCGCACGGGCCCGTCCATGACCACCGTCTCGTCGGTGAACATGGTGACGTCCTCGGCGTGCGAGTTCATCCACAGCAGCGGCGACTGCGCCTCGCGCCAGATGCGTCCGGCGCCCGGCGGATGGGGGTCGACGAGATGGATGTCGAGTCCCGAACCGGCGTACAGCTCGGGCGCGTTGGCGGCGATGCGCTCGATGAGACCGGTCCCCCGCGGCCCGGCCCCGACGATCACGAGAGAGGGCTTCATCGGGTGCGCTCCGAGCCGCGCGCGTAGTGCTTCTCGACGTAGTACTGGCCGAGGCCGAGGACCGAGGTGACGACGGTGTACCAGAGGGTGGCGACCATCAGCAGCGGGATGACCTGGTAGGTGCGGTGGTAGACCAGCTGTACCGAGAAGAGCAGGTCCTGCACGGCGATGACGCTGATGATCGAGGTGCCCTTGAGGGTGCCGATCAGCATGTTCCCGGCGGGCGGCACGATGGAGCGCATCGCCTGCGGCAGCACGATCCGCCACCAGCGGCGCCACCGGCTCAGACCGAGCGCCTGCGCGGCCTCGATCTGCCCGCGGTCGACGGAGAGGATGCCGCCCCGGACGACCTCGGCGGCGTAGGCGGCCTCGTGCAGGGTGAGCCCGATGATCGCGACCGCGATCGGGGTGAACAGATTGACCGTCTTCACACCGAGGAGCTCGGGATACAGCGCCCCGATGTTGAACCACAGCAGCAGCTGCACCAGGATCGGAATCGACCGGAACAGCCACACATAACCCCAACTGACGCTGCGCAGAACGGGGTTGGCGGACAACCGGGCCGCCGCGAGCAGCGTCCCCAGCGCGAAGCCGAGCACCATCACCACAGCCGTCAGCCACAGGGTGAGCCACAGGCCGCGCAGCACGGAGTCCGAGGTGAAGTAGTCACCGACCACCCCCCACTGGAACGCCTTGTTGCGGACGACGGAGGTGACGGCGAGCCCGAGCAGGACGAGCACGGCGACGGCGGCCGTCCACTGGCCCAGACGGCGCTGCGGAACGATCCGCAGGGAATCGGCCTGCTCCGGTATGTCCGGTGCGGCGGATGTTTTGGCGAGGGTGTCGGAAGACATGCGAAGACTCCGTGACGTAGTCGAACACGGGTGGATGCCTTCACACAAAGCGCCTCGCGGCGCAGTACGGCCGAGCCCCTCAGCAGGGCCGTCCACCGAGAGTACGGGCTCGTTTCCCCCCACTGTCAAGGCTGTCCATACTGTGAGCCGTACGTCTCAAGTCGGTTGACGCACAACCGGATGCCTGTTCCACTTGGCCCATGCATCCACAGCAGTGGCTGGTCAAGCGCTCCCACATCGACTTCGGTCGAGTGTGGTCCTCTTCCTGTTGAGCTGACCCACTGCGCGCCCCGATCGCTTGATCCCTTGATCGATCCGATCACCTGATCCCTTGATCGACCGGGCGCCCTTCGCGTTCTCCCTCCCTTTCGCCTTCACACGCGCACCCCTCCCCTCGGGTTCTGCTCACTCTTGCTCTCAGGAGACCGCACACCATGCGTACGTCCACGCGTACCCGTTATCGGCATTTTGCGCCCTTTGTCATCATCACCTCGACGGCCCTGCTCCTCACGGCATGCGGCTCCGGCTCGGACGACACGACCGGCACCGCGGCGAACGCGGCGGCCAAGGCCGACAAGATCCCCACCACGGACGTCGTCTCGGCCATCCCGAAGGACGAGGCCGCCGCCAAGCTGCTCCCGTCCGGCGTCACCGGCCTCACCGTGGCGGTGGCCGTCGGCGGTACGCCACCCGGCACGACGTACCTGGACGACGGCAAGACGCTGACGGGCCAGGACGTCGACTTCGCGGACGCCGTCGCCAAGGTCCTGGGCATCAAGCTGAAGACGGAACAGGCCGGCTTCGAGGCGATCCTGCCGGCCCTCGACAGCGGCAAGTACGACTTCGGCGCCAGCAACTTCGGCGTCACCGACGAGCGGCGCAAGACGATCGACTTCGTCACCTACATCAACGACGGCCAGGGCTTCGCCACACGCTCCGACAGCAAGCTGGCCAAGATCACCGACCTCAAGCAGCTGTGCGGCCTGAACGTCGCGACCGGAGCGGGCACCACCTTCGAGGCGACGCTGGAGGAGAACAAGAAGGTCTGCACCGACGCCGGCAAGAAGACGTACAAGGTGCAGACCTACAGCGAGCAGGGCGCGATCTGGTCCTCACTCCAACAGGGCCGCAGCGACCTCGTGATGAGCACCATCAACGGCCTGCGCTACGCCGTCGCCCACCAGCAGGGCGTCAAGTTCCTCAACGAGTACCACCGCCTCGACGTCGGCTTCGCCTTCAAGAAGGACACAAAGCTCGCCCCCGCCTTCCAGGCGGCAGTCAACAAGCTCATAGCGGACGGGACATACGACAAGATCCTGAAGAAGTGGGGGACGACGGGCTCGGCGATAGCGAAGTCGGAGATCTCCCCACCGGAACTCAAGAACTGAGAAACCTGGCCATTCCCCGCGTCCCGCACAGGAGCGCCACGAAGGGGCGCGGGGCCGAGACGTCATGCGGCTCCGCCGCGCGGGCGCGCCCAGCTCCCGTCCGGGCAGGCAGGACCCGTACGGCGGCGTGATCACCCACGCCGCCGTATACGAGGTCCGTCACAGTCCGCAGTCGCAGCACGAGCAGCATTCACAGCACTCGCAGATCTCACAGGCCTCGCAGCAGCTGCAGTCACAGTCGCAGTTGCCGAGGCAGCCCTCGCGCTTCCTGCGCGACCACGGCCCCTCGAACTCGTCGGCACAGCACACCTTGCAGGTGCAGCACACCCCGATCGCGGCCGCGCACCCGGCCCAGAAGCCTCGCCTGCCGGGCCCGGGCGGCGGGAAGGAGGGCGCGCCACCGAAGGGGTTGCCGCCAGCGCCGTAAGGATTCTGCCCGTCGTGCGGGCTCTGTGGGCTCCGCGGGTTGTACGGCCCGCCGTGCTGCGGCGGGCCGAAAGCCCCCCGCCCACCGTCCGCGTGGTCCTGGTGCCCGCACCCCGAGGTCCCGAACGCGCGGTCCACCGACCGCCCCAGCTCGTGCGCGAGCAGCAGATGCGCCAGCTTGCCGTCCGTGAACTCCACCTCGCGCAGCGCGAGCCGTATCCCGTGCAGAGCGTCATCGGCGAGCCGGCGCGCCTCCACGAGCGGGGTGCCGGTGGCCGTGAGCGGGTTCCACGCTCCTGACGCGGCGTCAGTCCCCTGGTCCTCCACGGCGTCCAGCAGATGCGCGAGCCGCCCGAAGAGCCGGCCGGCCTCGGCGAGCGGCCCGGCGTTGCCCGGCCGCCCGGCCAGGACGGCCGTGTGCGCGAAGGCGGCGGCGGTCGCGGTCTCGGTGGGCTCGGTGACGGTCAGAAGCGGCGTCCCGGGACCGGCGAGCGCCTCGATGCCGACCTGCCGGTCGACGGCGTCGACGAGTACGGCGGTGTCGAAGCCCACGTCGGATCCGGTACGGGCCCCGGCGCGCCCCCAGCTCGCGGCGACCCGGCGGGCGGCGAGCGCCACCGGCCTGCGCGCCAACAGCCCGTCCTTGTCCGCCACGTGGTCGCGCACCTTGGCCGAGGCCAGCACCAGCGAGACGGCGGCGGCGAGGCGGGCTCCCTCACCCTGCGCGACGGACGCGGTCCGCATCCCGCGCAACGGGCACGGCCCCGCCGTACGCCGCCACCCGGTGGTGCGCTCGGCCTGAGCCTCCGTCAAAACCGATATCAGCAGCCCGTCGTAATTGGTGACAACCCGAGCGAACTGTCCGTGGTCTCCGCGCAACGCGAGACAGAGTCCGCACAGATGCGCCATCCACTGCGTTTTGAGCCCCTCACCGAGACGGTGGCTGCAGGGCCTCACGATTCCGAACATGACACTCCCCCGTGCCTCGTACGACGTTGAGCTGCGGCATCGTACCGACCCCTTCGTTCACCCGTACGCCCTACCCGTCACCCGAACGCCGTCGAGAATCATATTTCACTCACAGTCAGCAGCCGTACACCGCAAGACCCTTGGGGGACGCGGGCTCTCGACGAATTCGCTGTGCACCAGTACCGTCACGAAACCCCCGCGCGGCGTCTATCCACTTGGCGCGACATCCGCATCATGGACGACCATGGGGATGCGGAAAGCAAGAAAGACCGCTGTGAGAGGAGGCGTCCATGGGATCGGTGCGCAAGGCGAGTGCCTGGCTTGGCCTCGTCGACGACAACGATGACGAGCGTTACTACGACGACGACAACTACGCCGAAGGACAGGACTCCGGCGATGCCTGGGTCACGGACCCGCGCGTGAAGGTCGCGTCCGAGACGGCGGAAGAGACAGGCCGCCGGATCGGCACGGTCACCCCGGACAGCTTCCGGGACGCACGCGGTATCGGCGAACTCTTCCGGGACGGCGTCCCGGTCATCATCAACCTCACGGCCATGGAGCCCGCCGACGCCAAGCGCGTGGTGGACTTCGCGGCCGGCCTGACCTTCGGCCTGCGCGGCACCATCGAGCGGGTCGCCACCCGGGTCTTCCTGCTGACCCCTGCCAACACCGAGATCGTCAGCGGCGAGGCCCCGGGACGCCAGACGGGCGGCTTCTTCAACCAGAGCTGAGGCAGGGCCGCTCACCGGCCCTGCTCTCCGGTGCTCGACTCACCGAAAGGCGTCGAGTCCGGTGAGCGCCTTGCCCAGCACGAGTTGATGCATCTCGACGGTGCCCTCGTAGGTGAGCACCGATTCGAGGTTGGTCGCGTGCCGCATCACGGGGTATTCGAGCGAGATCCCGTTGGCGCCGAGGATGGTACGGGCGGTCCGGCAGATCTCGATCGCCTCCCGTACGTTGTTGAGCTTGCCGAAGCTGACCTGCTCGGGACGGAGCCGCCCCGCGTCCATACGCCGGCCCAGATGGTGGGCGAGCAAAATCCCCTTGTGCAGTTCCACCGCCATGTCGGCGAGCTTGGCCTGGGTGAGCTGGAAGCCGCCGATGGGCCGCCCGAACTGCTCGCGCGTCTTCGCGTACTCGACGGCGGCCTCGAAACTGGCCCGCGCGGCGCCCATCGAGCCCCACACGATCCCGTACCGCGCGTGCGACAGACAGCTGAGCGGGCCCTTGAGCCCGGTCACGTCCGGCAGTACGGCGTCGGCGGGCAGTCGTACGTCGTCGAGTACGAGCTCACTGGTCACGCTCGCCCGCAGGGACCACTTGTGCTTGATCTCGGGAGCGGAGAACCCGGGGGCGTCGGTGGGCACGACGAACCCCCGGATCCCGTCCTCACTCTGCGCCCAGACGACCGCGACCCCGGCCACGGACCCGTTCGTGATCCACATCTTGCGGCCGTTGAGCACCCAGTCGCCGCCGTCGCGCTTGGCGTACGTCCGCATGGCGCCCGGGTCGGACCCGTGGTCGGGCTCGGTCAGCCCGAAGCACCCGATGACCTCACCGGCGGCCATGCCCGGCAGCCACCGCTGCTTCTGCTCCTCGCTCCCGAACCGATGAATGGCGTACATGGCGAGGGAGCCCTGTACGGAGACGAGGGACCGGATGCCCGAGTCGGCGGCCTCCAGTTCCAGACAGGCGAGCCCGTACTGCACGGCGGTCGCGCCCGCGCATCCGTACCCCTCCAGCGACATCCCGAGCGCCCCGATCCCGCCCAGCTCGCGCGCCAGCTCCCGGATCCCGGGCAGCTCGCCCTTCTCGTACCACTCGGCGACGTACGGCAGCACGCGGTCCGCGGCCCAGGTCCGTACGGTGTCCCGGATCGCCAGGTCCTCCGGGTCCAGGAGGTCGTCGAGGCCGAGGGGGTCGGTGGGGTCGAAGGGCGGGAGCTTCGAGGACGCGGACATGGGGGCAGCCTCCGGCACGCTAAAACTAGCACCGCTAGTTACGGTCTCGCCCCGACGGTACGACCCAGCGTCCCGCACGTCCAGTACCTCTCAAGTGCGGGTCCCCCGCGGGGGTGAAGCGCCATCGGCGGCTTCCGGTTCGATCGGGGGCGCTCGGCGGCCGTCGGGAAGCCGCAGGCGCCGACGGCGGTCAACCGCCACGGGAGACCCGCACGTGTCGACATGGTGGAAACGGGTGGTGCGTGGGTGGGAGAACTGTCGGCTAAGCCGAGACGCGGGACTCCGCAACCCCCCGAGGCGCCGGAATCTCCGCCGAGCCCGCCGCAGGCACCCCGCACTCCATGACCCGAGGCAACCGCAACGCCATCCCCGCCCCCAGCAACAACAACCCCGCACTGACGAGCAACGTCACATGCAGCCCGTGCACAAAGGAGTCCCGAGCCGCATGCCGCAGGGCCGCCCCCCGCACCCCGCCAAGCCGCGCAGCGACGTCGTACGCCTCTCCCAACGAGTGCCCCGCCGCGGCGGAGTCCCCCGGCGAGACCCCCCGTACGGACGACAGTCCGGGCGCGTACGCCGCGTTCATCACACTCCCCAGAAGCGCGATCCCGATCCCCGCCCCCAGCTGGTACGAGGTCTCGCCGATCGCCGCCGCCCCACCCGCCTGCGCCGGCGGCGCCTCGCTCAGCATCGACTCGTACGCCCCGAAGAGCGTCGTCTCCAGCCCGAACCCGAGCAGCACGAACCCGAACAGCAGCAGCCCGGTGTTGTCGTCCACTCCCATCGCGGTGAGCATGACCACGGCCACCGCCGTGAGACAGAACCCGAAACAGACCATCGCGCGCGGCCCGAACCGCCGCAGCAGCCGCGCCCCCGCGAGCCCCGCGGCCATCGCCGCGAAGGTGAGCGGCAGCAGTCGCAGCCCGGTCTGCAGGGGCGAGAGCCCGAGGACCAGTTGCAGGTACTGCGCGGCGATCAGCTCGAGGCCGACCAGCGCGAGCATGGCGAGGACGATGCAGCACACGGACGTACTGAACGCGGGCCGCGAGAACATCCGCAGGTCCACCAACGGATGCGCACGCCGTCGCTGGCGCCGCAC
This sequence comes from Streptomyces olivochromogenes, assembly GCF_001514115.1. Taxonomy (GTDB): domain Bacteria; phylum Actinomycetota; class Actinomycetes; order Streptomycetales; family Streptomycetaceae; genus Streptomyces; species Streptomyces olivochromogenes. Next base: position 59,300 of record NZ_KQ948453.1, on the reverse strand, counting down.
GAAGGCGAACATCAGCGCGCCGCCCACGAGCAGCGGCGCCAGCGTGAACGGACCGAACGGCGCTTCACCGCCGCCGAGCCGCTTGACTCCGAGCACGAGCCCGAAGAGCCCGGCGGCGGCCATCAGGGCCCCCACCACGTCCCAGGGACCGTCGCGGTCACCGTAGGACTCGGGCAGCAGCAGCCGTCCGATCGGCAGGCTGATCAGCATCAGCGGGATGTTGACGAGGAAGACCGATCCCCACCAGAAGTGTTCGAGAAGGAATCCGCCGAGCAGCGGCCCGACCGCCGCGCCCACCGCGGCGACCGCGCTCCAGATGCCGATCGCGAGCGCCCGCTCCCGTCGGTCGGGAAAGACCTGGCGCAGGATCGACAGGGTCGCGGGCATGATCATCGCGCCGCCGACCCCGAGCAGGGCGCGCGCGCCGATGAGGACCTGGGCGTTGTCGGCGAGCGCGGCGATCCCGGAGGCGATGCCGAAGAGTCCGTATCCGAGGAGGAGCACACGTCTGCGGCCCACCCGGTCACCCAGCGTGCCGAAGAGGATCAGCAGCGCGGCGCAGACGAGCGGATAGACGTCGACGATCCAGAGCAGTTCTATCGCGCCGGGCTTGAGATCCTCGGTGACGGCGGGCACGGCGACGTGCAGCACGGTGGCATCGAGGGCCACGAGGAGCAGGCTGACGCACAACACCACGAGGACGACCCAGCGGTTGGCACCGGCCCCGGCCTCCCGACGGCGACGCGCGGTGGCCGTGGTCGTCCCGGACATGTACGTACCTCCCAGATGTTCCCTCGCGTTCGGCGATCCGCTGGGTGGGGACTCCCTGCGGCTGCGGTCCAGGAGGAGCGGGGTCCCGGACGCACGCATCAAAGGCGAGTGAGCGGCCAGAGTACGCGAGTTCCTGTCTCATACACGTGGCGGACCTCTCACGTTCTCCTTGCCGGGCATGTGGCGTACGCCACGCTCCCCTGGTGCACCACGCCCCGGACGGCCGCCCGGTTCCGCCCGCCGTCGATAATCGAGCCCGTGACCGATCTTGAGACGCCCCTCGCGACGCCGCCCGGCGCGAGCGCGCCACGCCGGGCCGCGCCCGCCCTCCTCGGGTACGCCGCGGTACGGGCCCTTGGCGTCCTCACGCTCGCGCTGTGGAGCGCGGCGAACGGCAAGAGCGCCCACACACTGCTGACGGCCCGCTGGGACTCGCTCTGGTACACCCGTGTCGCCGATCTCGGTTACGGCTACGAGGTGCGGCTGCCCAACGGTGACGTGCACTCGAACCTCGCGTTCTTCCCGCTGCTGCCCTGGCTGGAGCGGCTCGTCTCGGCGCTCACCCCTCTGTCGTACGCGGATGCCGGGCTGCTGGTCAGCACGCTGGCCTCGCTCGCCGCGGCCTGGGGGATCTTCGCCGTCGCGGACCACGTGTACGGCCCCCGCGCGGGCGTCTGCGCGGCGCTCGTCTGGGCGGTGCTGCCGGTCGGCGTCGTGCAGTCGATGGCGTACAGCGAGTCCCTGTTCACGGCGCTCGCCGCCTGGTCGCTCTACGCGGTGCTGACCGATCGCTGGGTGACGGCCGGCCTGCTCGCCGCCTTCGCCGGCCTGACCCGTCCGGTGGGGGCCGCGGTGGTCGCGGCCCTGTGGGTGGCGGCCATCGCCTCGTTCGTGCGGGATCGGAGCGCGCACCCCGCGCACGGCGCGCCCGTGCTCCGGCGCGCCCTCGGCATGCTCCTCGCGCCGCTCGGCGCCGCCGGGTATGTGCTCTGGGTCGGCCACCACACAGGCAAGGGGCCACTCGGCTATCTCGACGTCCAGGCGGGCTGGCGCAACGGATTCGACGGCGGGTACGCGTTCGCCCGCTTCGTGGGCGACAAGTTCACGTCATTCCCGTCCGCCCTGGCCGGCGTCGGACTGATCGTCGGAGTCGCACTGGTCGTCTGGCTGTACGTGACATGCGTACGACAGGGCCAGCCGCCGGCGCTGCTGGTGTACGCGGGGATCGTCGTCGCGCTCGCCCTGTGCGCGTCGAGCTACTTCGGCTCGAAACCGCGCCTCCTACTGCCCGCTTTCCCCCTCTTGCTCCCCCTCGCCCTGGCCCTGGCCCGACTGCGTACATCCAGGTCAGCGCTGATTCTCGGTGGCGTGGCGATGGCCTCCGCGCTCTACGGAGCGTTCTGGCTGAACGGCTCCGGTCCGCCATGATCCAGCCGCTGACGCTCGGTGAGCGGCCGGAGAATTCCACCCCAGGATTCGGTGAACGAATTCAAAAGTGGCATAAAACAGAAGCCCGAGCCGATCAATGGAATTGAAGGATCAGGGCGCCGATGATTAGAGAATCATTGGAATTAAACATCGCCCTGAGAGGAATCCCACATCACATCGTCATCACAAAGCGAGTGATTCGGCCTGGAACGCAGCTCACTCGCTGTAACGTCGATTGAGTGCGTACCGAACGAAACCTCACCCGTCTGGACCGGGTCTTCGCCCGGTTGGACCGTGAGCCGGAACGGCCGGCGAACATCGATGTGCCGAAGATGAGCAGGCACAGGGTTGTGCTCTTCGGAGCCACCCTGGCCTTCTACGTGGCCATCGTGTGGGCCGTTGCGATCACATCGTGGCTGGTCCGGTTCGACTGGCAGGTCATGTTCTTCCGGCCCTATCAGCAGTGGCCGGAGATCCACGCGTTCCTCGACTACTACGTGGTGCTGGGCCAGCGCGGCCCCACCGCCGTGATGGTCGCCGCGTGGCTCGGGTGGCGCTCCTGGCGGCAGCACACCCTGCGCCCGATGCTCACGCTGGGCGCCTCACTGCTGCTGCTCAACATCACGGTCGGCGCAGCGAAGCTCGGCATGGGCCGCCTCGGCCCGCACTACGCCATCACGATCGGCTCGAACGAGATGGGTCTGGGCGGCGATATATTCCCTTCGGGCCACACCGCGAACGCCGTCGTGACCTGGGGAATCCTGGCCTACCTGGCCTCCACCCCCCGGGCGAGGCGCTGGCTGTCGGCGCTGTCCGCCGTCACCTCGCTCGGCGTCGGCCTCACCACCGTCTACCTCGGTACGCACTGGCTGAGCGATGTGCTGCTGGGCTGGGCCGCCGGTCTGCTGATCCTGCTGGCGCTGCCGTGGTGCGAGCCGCTGATCGCCCGCGCCGAGACCGGCCTGTTCACCCTGCGCGACGCCTGGCGTGCACGCCGCCGCCGTGCGGTGCCCGCCCCCGTCGAGGCTCCGGTCGGCTCCCCGGTCGGTGCTCCCGTGCTGGTCAAGCAGTCGGTCCCGGTGGACGAGGAGGCTCCGGTGCGCGGGGCGGTGCCCACCGCCCGCCCGCCCCGGGCGCCGGTCTACCTGGCGCCCGGACCCCACACGGCCCGCTCCGAGCGCACTCCGGTCACCCCGGTCGGCAGCCGCCGTCCACCGCACTCGGACCGCGTGGCGCGCACCACCACGACGTCGTCCGCCCGGCCTCTGACAGGCGGCTGAGGCACAACGGACCGATCATGGAGAACAGCGGGGCCGGTACGCACAACCTCCCCGCACGGCGAAGGCCCCCGGCTCGTGAGTCGGGGGCCTTCGCGCGTTCCGTGGCCTCAGCCCTTCCAGCAGCGGGTCACCCGTCCGTCGGTGACCTCGAAGTTCAGCCGCCCCGTGCGGTACTCCATGGTGATGATCGCGCCGGGCGGCAGCGAGCGCACCGTGGACCAGCCGTGCTCCCGGGCGCGGTGCTCGGCATTCCTCGCCTCCAGGCCGACATAGGCCTGCGGACTGTCCTGGGGCTCTGCGGGCGGGGTGGGAATGGGTGCCATGACCGCCACGTTAGGCGGCCGACCGCGGCGGGGGAAGTCCGGGCCCGGACCATGGGTCACCTGTGCCCCTCCGGTCACGCTTCTGTCACAGGATCACGACACGCGTTTCGGCCGAACTCCGTCACACGTACGAGGGGTTCCGTACGTGTCCCGCACGCCTTCGAACGTAATTCGGGACTACCTTGACGCCGTCCCGAATAACCCAATGGAAAGTGCGGAGTCCCCTGTCGAGATCCCGCGGGGGGAAGCCTTTTCATTCTGATTCCGGGGCATGTCGCGGAAGCTGACACCGCATAGGAAATGCACGGTTCCAGCACAGAACCCCCGCACACCCTCTGTCGGAGCGCGGAGCGATGCGAGCACCACGGCGTGAGCTTCAGGCGGGCCCACGGCGCGACGGCGAAGGGGCGAGCAATGGGCACGGAGACCGCGCAGGCGACGGCGCCACCCGTATACAGGAGGCAGCGGCCGGGGCGGCTCGCCGTGGACTGGCTCACCACGACGGACCACAAGAAGATCGGCCACCTCTACCTGATCACGTCTTTCGCCTTCTTTCTCATCGGCGGTCTGATGGCGTTGGTGATGCGCGCCGAACTCGCCCGGCCCGGTCTGCAGATCGTGGACAACAACCAGTTCAACCAGTTGTTCACCCTGCACGGCACGATCATGCTGCTGCTGTTCGCCACCCCGACCTTCGCCGGGTTCGCCAACGAGATCATGCCGCTGCAGATCGGCTCCCCGGACGTCGCCTTCCCCCGCCTGAACATGCTGTCGTACTGGTTGTTCCTCTTCGGCGGCCTGATCGTCCTCGGCTCGCTCATGGTGCCCGACGGACCCGCCTCCTTCGGCTGGTTCGCCTATGCCCCGCTCAACAGTCTGGAGCGCACGCCGACCATCGGTGCCGACATGTGGATCATGGGCCTGGCGCTGACGGGCTTCGGCACGATCCTCGGCGCGGTGAACTTCATCACGACCATCGTCGGGATGCGGGCCCCCGGCATGACGATGTTCCGGCTGCCGATCTTCACCTGGAACATCCTCTTCACCTCGATCCTCGTCCTCTTCGCGTTCCCGGTGCTCGCGGCGGCGCTGCTGGTCCTGGAGGCGGACCGGCGCTTCGGGTCGGTGGTGTTCGAGGCTGCCAACGGCGGCGCGCTGCTGTGGCAGCACCTGTTCTGGTTCTTCGGGCATCCCGAGGTCTACATCATCGCGCTGCCGTTCTTCGGGATCATCACGGAGATCCTGCCGGTCTTCAGCAGGAAGCCGGTCTTCGGCTATCTGACGCTGGTGGCCGCGACGATGACCATCACCGGTCTGTCGATCGTGGTGTGGGCGCACCACATGTTCGCGACGGGCGCGGTGCTGCTGCCGTTCTTCTCCTTCATGTCGTTCATGATCGCGGTGCCCACGGGGGTGAAGTTCTTCAACTGGAGCGGGACGATGATCAATGGCTCGCTCTCCTTCGAGACGCCCATGCTGTGGGCCATCGGCTTCCTGGTGTCGTTCCTGTTCGGCGGTCTGACCGGAGTGATCCTGGCCTCGCCGCCGATGGATTTCGAGGTCACCGACTCGTACTTCGTGGTCGCGCACTTCCACTACGTCGTCTTCGGCACCGTCGTCTTCGCGACCTTCGGCGGCTTCTACTTCTGGTGGCCCAAGTTCACCGGCAAGATGCTCGACGAACGGCTCGGCAAGATCCATTTCTGGACGCTCTTCGTCGGTTTCCACACGACGTTCCTGGTGCAGCACTGGCTGGGTGCCGAGGGCATGCCGCGCCGGTACGCGGACTATCTGGCCGCCGACGGCTTCACGGCGCTCAACACCGTCTCCACGATCGGCGCGTTCCTGCTGGGCATGTCGACGCTGCCGTTCCTCTACAACGTCTGGAAGACGTCCCGGTACGGCACGAAGGTCGAGGTGGACGACCCCTGGGGCTTCGGCCGCTCCCTGGAGTGGGCGACCTCGTGTCCGCCGCCCCGGCACAACTTCGTCACGCTGCCCCGGATCCGCTCCGAGAGCCCGGCGTTCGACCTGCACCATCCCCAGTACGGGGCGATCGATCAGGAGACCGCTCCAGCGCCCGGGACAGCCGGTCCCGGGCCGTCCTGATCGCCTCGGTGAGTTCGGCCGGCTCCAGGACCTCGAACTCGAAGCCCGTCAGCATCACGTGAATCACCATCACGTCGAGGCTCGCGGCGCCGGTGCGCAGGACGCAGCTGTCCTCCCCGGCCGGTTCCAGCGTCCCCGCCGAGGGGGAGATCCGCTCGGCCGCCTCTTCCAGGGGCACGAGGAGCCGGACGACCGCCTGCGAGGCGTAGGCGCGGGTGGAGACCCCTTTGGAGACGTACGCCGCCAGATCCTCGGCCGGTGGCGTACGGGGGGTGAAGCGGGGTCCGTGCGGGGGCCTGGGGGTGATGCGGTCGGCGCGGAACGTGCGCCAGTCGTCGCGGTCGACGTCCCAGGCGACCAGGTACCAGCGGTGTTCGGTGCACACCAGGCGGTGCGGTTCGACGGTCCGTCGGGTCGGGGAGCCGCCGTGGTCGCGGTACTCGAAGCGCAGCCGCTCACCGTCGCGGCAGGCGTGGGCGAGTTCCGTGAGCACGCCCGGGTCCACGGCGGAGGGCTGGGGGCCGCGCAGCATCGGCACGGTGAAGGCGTTGAGGGCGCTCACGCGGCGGCGCAGCCGGCTCGGCAGCACCTGTTCGAGCTTGGCGAGGGCGCGTACGGAGGTCTCGCCGATGCCCTCGATGCCCTGCCCGGCGGCCGTGCGCAGCCCGACCGCGACGGCCACCGCCTCGTCGTCGTCCAGCAGCAGCGGCGGCAGCTCGGCTCCCGCTCCGAGCTGGTAGCCGCCCCCCGTGCCCGGGCTGGCGTTGACGGGATAGCCCAGCTCGCGCAACCGGTCCACATCGCGGCGGATCGTGCGGGGCGTCACGCCCAGACGGTCCGCCAGATCGGCCCCGGACCATTCGCGGTGGGCCTGCAGCAGTGAGAGCAACCGCAGCAGCCGTGCCGATGTCTCCAACATGCCGTCGAGTCTGCCAGCCCTTGCGGACAGCCATGGTCCGCAAGGTGTTCCCGGGCGCCGGGCGCGGTCAGCCGGCCGCGGTGACCGTCACGGACAGGTCGTTGTCCCGCGTGTAGTAGGGCCCGGCCTCCACCGGGCCGTACAGGGTCTTCACCGGCACCCTCGGGTGGATGAGGAAGGGGCGCTTGTCGGCGATGGCGTCGAGCAGCCGCGCGATCCGTACCCGGGGCCCGCCCTCCCCCGCCGGGCGCAGCCACAGGTCCCAGACGCCGGGCCGCAGGGCGCCGTATGTCACCGTGAAGCCGAACTCCGCCTGCTCCACGGCCACTTCCACGCGGATCGGCGGACCGGCCGCGTCCCGGTGGCAGACCTCGGCATACGCGTCCGGCGCGAGGGGAACGCCGTACACCCGGCCTCGTACGCCCAGTCCCCGCTCCCCCCGGTACAGCTCGACGGCCTCCGCGTGCGGGGCCCGCAGCCAGCTGCGCACGGAGAGGTTGCCGTGCCGGGTCGCGTACGGGATGCGGACGGCGACATGGCCGAGGGAGCCGCTGGGGACCCGGGCGACGAGCGAGCGCAGGTCGTCGACGCCCGGGGCCAGCCGTCGCGGCGCGCCTCCCGCGACCTGGGCGTAGGCGTCCCAGCGGCCCTCGGGCAGGGCGACGCCGCTGGGCAGCGCGGCGCGCAGCCGGCCGTCCCCGGTGGGGGTCAGCGGCAGGCTGACCTGCTCGTGGCCCTCGCGGCGGCGCAGCACCAGGAGCGCGGCGCCCGGCTCGCCGGTCTCGGTGACGTCGAAGGTCAGTCCGCCCGCGGAGTCGGCGATGCAGTCGGCGGACGGGGGCACGGCGGCGCCCGGGTCGGCGCGGTGCCGAGCAATCCGCGGGACCGGCGTCATCATGCGAGCGCCCTTTCGTGCGGGGCGGCGCCGCCGGGTCCTCCGTCGGATCCGCCTCCTGTCGGGACAGACCCCGGGCCCGGGTGAATGGTTGCCTCTCATGTGCACATCAGGGCGCGCAGGACAGCCGAGGCGCGTCAGGGCTCGTACGACAGTTGTGGCACCTCGAAGCAGTCGCTGTTCATGTCGCCCTGGGAGACCCAGCCCCTGCCGTCCTCCCAACGGGCCACCGAGACGCAGGTCCGGCGGGTCTTCGGGGGCGTGGGCAGGCGCTCGGAGGAGACGGGGATCAGCAGGCCGCCGGCGGTGTACGGGGCGCCGCGGTTCATGAAGCGGTCGACACACGCGCGTGTGACGCCCGTTTTCGCGCAGGACTTCGCGGCGTCCGTGAACCACATCGCAGCCGCCCAGCCCTCCAGCTGCCACTGGGAGTGCGTCGGCAGGCCCTTGGTGGCGTCCCGGAACGCGCGGACGGCGGCGTCGGAGGTGTCCTCGTAGTTCCGGCTGGATCCGGTCGCCCACAGGGCGTTGCGGCAGCGCGGGGCGTCCTTGTAGTCCTCGGGGACGGTGGACGTCCAGTTCTGCACGTTGGTGACCTTCGCGATGACCTTGGCGCCGACGTCGTCCATCGCCTTGCACAGCTGGGCGTTGCCGTGCGTGTCGAGGGCGTCGAAGACGAGGTCGGCGCCCTGGTCCTTCAGATCGGCCGCTGCGGCACGGAAGTTGGGCAGCGCGAAGTCGACCTGTTCGGTGACCACCTGGTAGCCCTCGGCCTTCAGCCCCCGGGTGACGAGCCGGGCGTACGCGGCCGACGCGGACTGGTTGTAGGAGATCACCGCAGCCGTACGGGCGCCCTGGACGTGCTTGAAGTAGCGGTAGACCTCGGTGCCGCCGTACAGCTTCCCGCCCCAGCCCGGTGTTCCCTCGCGGGGCGCGAGGCTGCCGTAGATCCCGTAGAGGTGCGGATAGGTGTCGTAGGCCGCGCCGATGGGCTGTCCGCCGATGTCGGGCACCCCGGCGGCGGACACGCGGGAGGCGCCCGCGTAGTCGAGGGCGGTGGTGGCGACGAGGGCGACGACCTTGTCCTCGTCGACGAGCCGGTGCACGCATTCGTTGTCGCCCACGCCGCTGCCGCCGTCGTCGCAGGTGCGCACCTCGACCGGGCGGCCGTCGATGCCCCCGCGCGCGTTGAGGCGGTCGAAGTAGGCCTTGGCCCCGTCGCGGGGGCCGGTGAAGGCGGAGCCGCCGACGGGGCTGGTGGCGCTGGTGACGATCCCGACGCGCAGCGGCGCGGTGCTCTGGGGGGCGGGCGTGGTCCGGTGCTCGAAGTCGCTCTCGGGCAGGCGGCTGCCGCAGGCCGCCGTGCCCAGGACGAGTGCCGTGGCCAGCAGGAGCGGCAGGCCCGCGGCGAGGACTCCCTCGGGAACTCCCTTGGGGCGCACGGCGGGTCAGCAGCCGGCCGGGGTCGCGGATCCGTCGCCGCTCAGCGCGACCAGTGCGCAGAGGGTGTTGTCGGAGACCTTCCAGGTGCCGTTCTCGTAGACGGCGGTCCCGGAGGCGTTCGGCAGGGCGGTCGCGCCCTTCAGGGTCAGCGCGTACGTCACCTCGGCGACGGCCGGCGCGGTGAACACGACCTTCTGGACCTGGGCCGCGACCTGCTGACCACGCTTGTCGCCGTTGAAGCCCTGGACGACCGCGGTCATCCTGTCGCCGTTCTCCAGGTAGTTCAGTTTGTCCTTGACGGGGACGGACGGGGAGAAGAACTTCTCCCAGTTCCGCCTGACCTGGTTCTCGGCCGCCGCCGGGTCGTCCGGGCCGGTCGGGCTGGGTGACGCACTGCTGGGCCGCTCCACGGTGGGGGTGGGCGGAGGGGCCGAACTCCCGCCGCCGCTGCTGTCGCCGCACGCCGTGAGGGCCCCGGCGAGGAGGAGGGCGACCAGCGCCGCCACCCCCCGGCCGTTGTCCCGCCTGAGGTCGCTCCCGAGAACCATGCTGGCTCACCACCGGGTGTCGGTCCGGGCCGACCGCGCCCGGAGCTTTCAGGGTCAGCTTCCAGAAGGCATAGTGCAAGTCCATTGGCGGACTTGGAAGACAGACAGCCACACGACGTCTGGGAGCCAGGATGCGGACATCTCGACTGCGGACCGTGCACCCCGTCCTGTGGGCCGGGTGCGCCGCGCTCGCCGCCGGGGCGGTGCTGTGCGTCATCGGCTGGTACGGCGTCTCGGGCGAGCGGTACGCGGAACGGCAGTTGCCCTTCCTCGCGTCCTGCACGGTTCCCGGGGCCGCGCTGATCGTCGCGGGCGCGGTGTTGCTCACGCACGGCAGGAACGCCCTGGCGGCGGCGCGCGTCGAGGAGTTGTACGGGCTGCTGGTGGCGACCGAGCCCGCCGACGCGGAGCGGTCCGAACAGGCGGCCGTGGCGCCGCTCGCCGTCAGCGGGGAGCTGCTGATGGTCCCCGGGGGCACGCTGTGGCATCGCGCGGACTGCCCGCTGGTCGCGGGGAAGCCGGCCGCCGTGCCGGTGGACTCGCGGGTGCTGGCGAGCGGGGAGTTGGGCCCGTGCCCGATCTGTGAGCCGCCCGCGGCCGAGCGGTCGCCCGCGCCGGAGCGGTGATGAGCGGTTCCCTGACGTACGACCTCACGCTGGCCGGGCTCTCGGTCGGCGGCGCGGCGGCGCTCACCGGGATCGGGCTGGTCGTCACCCACCGGGCGACCGGGGTGCTGAACTTCGCGCACGGCGCGATCGCGATGGTGTGCGCGTATCTGCTGCGGCAGTTCACGGTGGTGTGGGGCTGGCCGCTCGCGCTCGGTGCCGCGGTGACGCTGCTGTTGGTGGCCCCCGCGATCGGCGTGGCCCTGGAACGGTTCGTCTTCCGCCCCCTGTCCGTCCTCGGCGGCGACCCGGCGCAGACGCTGGTCGCCTCCCTCGGCGTCTTCGTGCTGCTGGTCGGCGGGGCCGCGCTGGTGTGGGGCACCGGGGCGCGCGCGGACGCGCCGACGCTGGTGTCGGCGGACCCGTGGGGGCAGTTGGCGGTCGCCGTCGCACTGGCGGTCGGGGTGGGGGGCGTGACGCGCTGGACGCGCTTCGGCACGAAACTGCGGGCCGTGGTCGACGACCGCTCGCTCGCCGTGCTCGGCGGCATCGACGCGGACCGGGTGGCCGCCGCGGGCTGGGCGTTCGGCTCCTTCACGGCGGGCCTGACGGGCGTGCTCCTGGCGCCGTACGTACGACTCGATCCGTACGGCATGCCGTTGCTCGTCATGGAGGTGATGGCGGTGGCCGTCGCCGCCCGGATGCGCAGCCTGCCGGTGGCCGTCGTGGTGGCGCTGGGTCTCGGGGTCGCGCAGAGTCAGCTGACGCGGCTGCATCCGGCGGGCTGGGCGGAGCCGCTGCTCCAGGCGGTGGGCGCGAACCTGTTCGTGGTGGCCCTGCTGGTCGCGGCGCTCGTCCTGCCGGGGATCGGCGACCGGGACGTCCTGCCGCGTACGGCGACGGCCCGGGTGGCGACGCCCCCGGGCGCGTGGATCGTCGCGGTCGTGCTGTTCCTGCTGCCGCTCGGCCTCGCGGGCTCGGACCTGCACACCTCGGTGCAGGTGCCCGCGCTGGGTGTGGTGCTCCTGTCCCTGGTCGTGGTGACCGGCCGCGGCGGCCAGATCTCCCTCGGGCAGGCGGCGTACGCGGGTCTGGGCGCCCTCTTCACCGCACTGCTGGCCGCCGGCCGCTTCCCCGGACTGCCCCGGCTGCCCGAACTGGCCGCGCTGGCGGTGGCGGTGGTGCTGGTCGCCCCGCTCGGGGTCCTGACCGGCTGGCCGGCGATCGGCCGCCACGGTCTGGCGCTGGCCCTGGCGACGTTCGCCGTGGGGGTGGGCGTCAGCCGTTTCGTCTTCGCCCAGCCCTACGCGACCTCGGGGCTGTCCCTGGACCGCCCGGCGGGCTTCGACGGCGACCGCGCGTACTACGTGCTCGAACTGGGGCTGCTGGCGGCCGCGCTGCTGGTGACGGCGGCGCTGCGCCAGGGCCGTACGGGCCGCGCCCTGGCCGCGATGCGCGACCACGCGTCGGGCGCCTCCGCGGCGGGCGTGCGGGTCCCTTCGCTGAAGCTGACGGCCTTCGTGGCGGGCGCCGCCCTGGCCGCGCTGGGTGGGGGGATGCTCGGCATGGGTCTGCGCGCCTTCGACGCGACGGCGTACGACCCGGTGCGCGGGCTGCTCTGGTTCGCGGCGGTCGTGGTCCTCGGCGCCGACAGCGCCCTCGGCGCGCTGGCCGCGGCGGCGTTGCTGGTGGGGCTCGACGCGGGGGCGCGCGGCGGGGTGGCGGCCGCACTGTTCGGGGTGCTCGCGGTGTTCGTCGGCCGGTTCCCCGGTGGCCCGTACGAGGCTCTGCGCACGGCGACGTCACGGCTCCGGCCGCGCCGCCGGGCGACGCCGACCCCGCTGGGGGCGCGGGTGCGGCGACGGCTGCGGGCGGTGGAGACGGGGCCCACCGGCCGGCCGGACGGCATCGAGCCGGAAGCGGCCGCCGCGCCACCGGGCGCCGGTGACCGTCCAGGTCCCGACGGACCCACGAGGACGGCCCGAGGTCCAAAAGCAGCAACACCCGGGCGGGACACGACATCGCGCAGGCCGAGCGCCCCGCACCCTCCGGCCGTGCCGCCGCCCGGATCTCTGTTCGCCCAACAGATACGGGTCGCCTACGACGGGTTCACCGCGCTCGACGGGATCGATCTCGAGGTCCGGCCCGGGTGGGTCACCGCCGTCGTGGGGCCCAACGGGGCCGGCAAGAGCACCCTGTTCCACTGCCTCGCCGGAACGCTCCGACCGTCGCACGGCCACATACTGTTCGGCGAACGGGACATCACCCGGCTCGCCGCGCACGCCCGGACCCGGCTCGGCATCGCGCGGACCTTCCAGCAGCTGGCCGTCTTCCCCTCGTTGACGGTGGCCGAGAACGTCCAGGTGGGGGCGGAGCAGGGCCGGATCGCGGACCCCGCCGCGGCGGAGAGGGCGTTGCGGCTGTTCGGGCTCGACGGGCCGGTCCGCGCGCTGCCCGCCGAGGGACTGCCGACCGGGACGCTCAGACGCGTCGAGCTGGCGCGGGCCCTCGCGGGAAGTCCGCACGTGCTGCTGCTCGACGAGCCCGCCGCGGGCCTGGACACCGCCGAAGTGACCGCGCTGGCCCGGGTACTGCGCGCGCTCGCCGCGGACGGCACGGCCCTGCTGGTCGTCGAGCACGACCTCGATCTGGTCGCCGACCTCGCCGACGTCGTCCATGTCATGACCGCCGGACGCGTCGTCACCTCAGGACCCGCAGGCCACGTACTGGAGCGGGGGCGCGGATGAACATCTCCCTGCGCCACGCGCGCGTGCGCTACGGCCCCCTGGAGGCCCTGCACGGCGTGACCCTGGTCGCGCCCGGCCCCGGCCTCACCGTGCTGCTCGGCCGCAACGGCTCGGGCCGTACGACCGCCCTGCGCGCCCTCGCGGGAACCGTGCCGCTGTCCGACGGCGCCGTCGTCTGGGACGGGGTGGACGTGACCCGGCTGCCCGCCTTCGAGCGGGCCCGGCGCGGGTTGTGCCTGGTCCCGGAGCGTGGGGCCGTCTTCGGCTCGCTCACGGTCCGCGAGCACCTGGAGCTGACCACGCCGGACTTCGCTCCCGTCCTCGGCGCGTACCCGCAGTTGGAGCCCCTCCTTCCGCGCCGCGCCGGCACCCTCTCCGGGGGCGAGCAGCGCATGCTCGCCCTCTCCCGCGCCCTGTTGGCACACGCGCGTGTGGTGCTCGTCGACGAGCCCGCGCAGGGCATGTCACCGGCGGTCGCGGCCCGCACGTACGAACTCCTCGGCGGCCTCGACGCGTGCGTGGTGGTCGCCGAGCAGCGGCTGCCGCCCGGTCTGCGCGAACGGGCGGGCCGCACGACGTACGTCCATGAACTGCGCCGGGGCGCGGTCGCGTTCAGCGGGGAGGCGGCCGAAGTGCGCCGCCGGCAGACCTAGAACGTCCGACCGGGGTTCACCACACGTGTATGGCCCCGGAGTTTGTACCTCTTGGCGCAGACGGGCCAGGCGCCCCACCCCTGGGCGGCCACCACCCGCTTGGCGACCTTGATCTGCTCCTTCCGCCGGGCCAGATCCGCGCGCGGGGCGTACGCCCGGCCGCCGAACGCCACCCAGGTGGACTGCCTGAACTGCAGTCCTCCGTAGTGGTGGTTTCCGGTGTTCGCGTGCCAGCGGCCGCCGCTCTCGCACTTGGCGAGGCAGCCCCAGGGCCAGTGGTCCCGCGCGCAGCCGTGCGACACCCGCCCCGCCCACGGGCCGGAGAACGAGGCCGGGAACGGGGACGCGACGGCCGCCCTCGCGGGAACGGGGACGGCCAGGGTGGCGGCGACCGCGGTCGCGGCCACGTACCGCATGCGCATGCTCAACAGGGGCGATGGCGTCGGCTCGAGGTGCATCGGGTCACGCTAAACAGCACACCGGGCACATCCGCCCCGCCGCGCCCGGGGCCCCACCCGGTCGGAGGACCGGGGTGGGGCGGCGGGGTGGAGCCGGGGCTCAGAGGTCGAGCCGCTGGCCGGGCATGATCAGGTCGGGGTCACCGCCGATGACCGCCCGGTTGGCGGCGTAGATCTTCCGCCAGGTCGTTCCGTGCCGCTCCGCGATGCCGCTCAGGGTGTCGCCGCCGCGGACGGTGTAGTCGCCGCGGGACGCCGCGCGGTTCGTGTGGCCGGATGCGCGCGCCGGGGCCTCGGACGTCTGTACGGGGGCCGACTTGGTCGTCGACTTGGTGGGAGCCGACTCGGAGGCCGACTTCGATGTCGACCTGGGTGCCGCCTTGGGTGCCGACTTCGTGGTGGCCGACCCTCCGGACGACGCGGCGCCCGAGGACGCGGGTGCGTTGCCGTACGCTCCGGCCCGCGCCGAACAGGTGGGCCAGGCGCCCCATCCCTGTGCGTTCTGGACCTTGGTGGCAACGGCTATCTGGGCGGTCTTGGAGGCCTTGTCGGCGGTCGACGCGTAGGCCGCACCGCCGTACGCCCGCCAGGTGCCGGCGGAGAACTGCAGTCCTCCGTAGTAGCCGTTGCCGGTGTTGATGTGCCAGTTTCCGCCGCTCTCGCACTTGGCGATGCGGTCCCACACTGCGCTGTCGGCCGCGGCGGCGTTGCCGGTCGCGGCGAGCAGTCCGAGCGGGGCGAGCAGAGCCGCCCCGGTGAGGACCGCCGTCGTACGCGTCGTACGAACCTTACGAGTGTTATCGGCACATGCGGACATGTAGTTCCCTCTCGAAACACCCGGGATCCCCCAAGGCGGGGCGCGACTTCCTGCGCGTAGGACGCGGTCGTCGTGCTCCGCCCCGTCCGCCGGAGGTGGTGCTGCGAACCAGTCGTACGGTTCGGCCGGCGGACGTACCCGAGCGGTGCTCTGTGCACACGGCCGAGAAATCTATGGAGAAGGTCGCCCCGATATCAACCAACTCCATGTCATTCGAGGCCAGTTCATAGTTACCGCGGGTATCGGCGATTTTCAGCCACCCACTTCATAGGCTGATTTCAGGATTTGTCGACCAGCCGCTCAAGTGACCTGTGACCCACTTCACGGAACCAACTTCCTTGAACACGCACGAAGTTGGCTCGGAGTAACAGATTCCGCACAAGGGATCACCCTGCGCGTCGGATGGTTCGATTCCGTTCGCTCCCGGGCGTGACTCCGGCCACAGATCGCCCGTTGTCATCTTCATGAGCCGGGACCCCCGGATTCATGGGCCGGGAGCCACCCGGCATCGCCACGCACCGCATCCCGAGGAGCCACCCGTGCCGCGCATGCTCGACGTCAGCGACGACGTACGCGCCGAGATCGGCGACGAAGAAGCCGACCGGCTGCTCGCCGGAGAGAACGCCCCGGGCAGTTACGACTGCACGTCCTGCCGCACCCCGGGCGACTCGGAACAGGAGCGCACCAGCACCGTCCTGTTCATCGGCGACGAGACCGCCGTCCTCGCCTTCGCCCACGCCACCTGTCTGCCCTCACAGGTCGTCCAGGTCACCGAGGCGCAACTCCAGGGCGCCGTACGCTCGATCAACCCCGACGGCGTGCCCGCCCAGGCCGCGCCCGAGCAGGCCGTGCTCGGCGTCACCAGCGGACTCGTCCTGATCAGCGGCGAGTTGCACCCCGCGCTCGTCGTCGAACCGACGGGGCCCATCGTGCGGCCCGGCTCGACGGACATCGGTGACGACTTCCTGCCGCTCCTCATCGAACAGGGGTTCATGCCGGTGACCGAGCTGAGCTCGGTGCCGCCGGTGCTGCACGGGTGGTCCGTGCTGCTCGCCATGGGACAGCTGCACGCCGTGCTCCAGCCGGGCACCGGGGGCGGGTCGCCCGTCGCCTGGTGGCAGGCGCACCAGGCGCTCCAGGTCGCGGAGAGCTGGCGGGCCGCCGCCAACAAGCACCAGCAGGTGCTGCTGTTCGCTGCGCCGGTCGGGTCGATCGGGCGGCAGCCGCGGGAGGATCTGCTGCGGGACGCCCTGGACAAGGCGGCGGCGAACGGGAAGTTGGTGGCTGCCGCGATGCCGCTCGCCGGAACGTGAGCGTTCCACTGGGTTGAACCGGGTGCGGGGGTGCGTGGTCGGCTGCGGGTCGTGTGTGGCTGGTCGCGCGGTTCCCCGCGCCCCTTGTCGGGGCGCGACAGGTGCGTTCCTCGGCCGCGGGTCCGTCGTGGCCGAGCGCGCGGTTCCCCGCGCCCCTGAAGGGCTTGCGCCCCTGGCGGGGCGGGGGGGGGAGCAATGGTGTGACCGCATCTGTTGGGCTGTGGGGTCGTTGGCACATACGTGCACACCTACGACGCCCCCCGCCGCCAGCCCTTCCAGCCGATCCCGGCCGCGCGAGCGGCTCAGGATCCTCCGGTCGGCCCATCGGCCACGCCGATCTATGACGCGCTCTACGCCGAGTGGGTCAGATCGTTCAGGGCCCTGCCCGGCGACCGCCACGGCGAGGACCAGCTCGGCTTCACGGCTTTCGGGGTCCTGACACAGGGTTCCAGCGCGTACGGCGGATCCTCGTACCCTTCGTCGTACAGCTCCTACAGCGCGGGGGCGTACTCCGCGCGCAACGGCGGCTCCCAGCACGGTCACGGCGCGTCGACGACCGGCGTCTGGCAACCGGTGGCACGCCAGCACGGTACGGGACTGCACCCCATCCCGGCCGCGCTGCCACCCGCGCCCCGCAGGGGGCTGTGAGCAGAAACGGTTGAACAGGTGAGGGGCGGCTCCCATGGGAGCCGCCCCTCACCTGTCGCTACGTCACTTCTTCTTGGCGCCGCGCTTCTCGCGCACCCGCACGGAGATATGGATCGGCGTCCCCTCGAAGCCGAACTCCTCGCGCAGCCGGCGCTCGATGAAGCGCCGGTAACCGTGCTCGATGAAGCCGGAGGCGAAGAGCACGAACCGCGGGGGCTTGGTGCCGGCCTGCGTTCCGAAGAGGATGCGGGGCTGCTTTCCGCCGCGGACCGGGTGCGGGTGGGCGGCGACGAGCTCGCCGAGGAAGGCGTTCAGACGACCGGTCGGGACACGGGTCTCCCAGCCGTCCAGGGCCGCCTCGATCGCGGGGACGAGCTTCTCCATGTGCCGTCCGGTGCGCGCCGAGACGTTCACGCGGGGGGCCCACGCCACCTGGAGGAGCTCGGTCTCGATCTCCCGCTCCAGGTAGTAGCGGCGCTCCTCGTCGAGGGTGTCCCACTTGTTGAAGGCGAGGACGATCGCGCGGCCCGCGTCGACGGCCATCGTCACGATGCGCTGGTCCTGTACGGAGATGGTCTCGGACGCGTCGATCAGGATGACCGCGACCTCGGCCTTCTCGACGGCGGCGGCCGTGCGCAGCGAGGCGTAGTAGTCGGCGCCCTGCTGGAGGTGGACGCGCTTGCGGATGCCCGCCGTGTCGACGAACTTCCAGGTGATGCCGCCGAGTTCGATGAGCTCGTCGACCGGGTCACGGGTGGTGCCCGCGACCTCGTTGACGACCACACGGTCCTCGTTCGCCACCTTGTTCAGGAGGGAGGACTTGCCGACGTTCGGGCGGCCGATGAGGGCGATGCGGCGGGGGCCGCCCACCGCGGTGCCGAAGGTCTGCGCCGGAGCCTCGGGCAGCGCCTCCAGGACGGCGTCCAGCATGTCGCCGGTGCCGCGGCCGTGCAGCGCGGACACGGGGTGCGGCTCGCCGAGACCGAGGGCCCAGAGGTACGAGGCGTCGGACTCGCCGCTCATGCCGTCGACCTTGTTGGCGCACAGGACGACGGGCTTGCCGGCCTTGCGGAGAAGGCGTACGACCGCCTCGTCGGTGTCGGTCGCACCGACCTTGGCGTCGACGACGAAGACGACCGCGTCGGCGGCCTCGATCGCGTACTCGGCCTGCGCGGCCACGGACGCGTCGATGCCGAGGACGTCCTGCTCCCAGCCGCCGGTGTCGACGAGCTTGAAGCGGCGGCCCGCCCACTCGGCCTCGTAGGTGACGCGGTCGCGGGTGACGCCGGGCTTGTCCTCGACGACCGCCTCGCGGCGGCCGATGATCCGGTTCACCAGGGTCGACTTGCCGACGTTGGGCCGGCCGACGACGGCGAGGACGGGCAGCGGGCCGTGGCCCGCCTCGTCGATCGCGCCCTCGACGTCCTCGATGTCGAAGCCCTCTTCCGCGGCGAGCTCCATGAACTCCGCGTACTCGGCATCGCCAAGCGCCCCGTGCTCGTGCTCGGCCGGGCCGGCCGAGCCGTCGGGCTGGATGTGGTCGTTCATGAAGTCCGTACCTCGTCGTTCATCGTGGTGATCGGTGGACCGCCCGCATATCGGGTGATCCACTACTCAAGTGTCGCCTAGTGCCCGGTGGGGCGCCCGGCGTTTTCCGGGCGTCCGGTGAGACGCCTGGCGTGGTCCAGGTGGGCGCTCAGCTGCTTCTGGATGCGTGCGGTCGCCTCGTCGAGCGCCGTGCGGGTACGCCGTCCGCTGCCGTCGCCCGCCTCGAAGGGGTCTCCGAAGACGACGTCGACCCGGCTGCGCAGCGGGGGCAGCGCCTTTGTCAACCGGCTGCTCTTCTCGGAACTTCCCAGGACCGCCACCGGGACGATCGGCGCGCCGGAGCGGACCGCGAAGTACGCGAGTCCGGCACGCAGCGAGGCGAAGTCGCCGTCGCCGCGGGTGCCCTCCGGGAAGATCCCGAGCACGCCACCGGACGACAGGACGCCGAGGGCGTCGGTGATGGCGGTGCGGTCGGTGGTCGCACGGTCCACCTTCACCTGGCCGATGGCGAGGAGGAAGGGGTCGAGCGGGCCGATGAAGGCTTCCTTCTTGATCAGGAAGTGGGTGGGGCGGGGCGCCACGCCCATGACCATCGGGCCGTCGATGTTGTGCGAGTGGTTCACCGCCAGGATCGCCGGGCCGGTCGCGGGGACCTTCCAGGCGCCGAGCACGCGCGGCTTCCACAGCCCGTACATCAGGCCGACGCCGATACGGCGCCCTACCTCGGCGCCTCTCTCGGAGGGTGCGGTCACTTGGCGGCCCGCTTCTCCTCGACAAGGGTGACGACGCACTCGATGACCTGCTGGAGCGTGAGGTCGGAGGTGTCCACCTCGACCGCGTCGTCCGCCTTGGCGAGGGGGGAGGTCTTACGGCTGGAGTCGGCGGCGTCCCGCTTGAGCAGGGCCTCGCGGGTGCTGTTGACGTCCGCGCCCTTCAGCTCACCGCTGCGGCGGGAGGCACGCGCCTCCGGGGAAGCGGTGAGGAAGATCTTCAGATCGGCGTCCGGCAGCACGGTGGTGCCGATGTCGCGTCCCTCGACGACTATCCCCAGCTCGGCGGCGGCCGCGATCGAACGCTGCAGCTCGGTGATCCGGGTGCGCACCTCGGGCACCGCGCTGACCGCGCTGACCTTGGAGGTGACCTCCTGGGTGCGGATCGGGCCCGCGACGTCGGTCCCGTCGACCGTGATGGCCGGCGCGGACGGGTCGGTCCCGGAGATGATCTCCGGCTTCCCGGCCACGGCGGCGATCGCGGTCGGGTCCGTGATGTCGATGTCGTTGGTCACCATCCACCAGGTGATCGCCCGGTACTGCGCGCCCGTGTCCAGGTAGCTGAGGCCCAGCTTCGCGGCCACGGCCTTGGACGTGCTCGACTTGCCCGTGCCGGAGGGGCCGTCGATGGCGACAATCACTGCCGGGGCGGGCCGGGCGGCGCCGTTTTCCACGGTGGGAACACCTTCCTGGTGCGGGGTGGAGGTCTGTGCTGGGCACGATCGCGCCCAGCACAAGGTTACTGTCTCCCCGGACCCCGCATTACTGGCCCTTCCCGGGCCCACCGCACGGGAAGGCCCGGCGCCGCCCCGGGGCAGGCCGCCCCGTGCCGGACGACGGCCCTACTGCCGCAGCGCCCAGCCCCGCACCGAACCTCGACGCCGCGCTCGCACTGCTCGGCGCCAGGGCGCCTCTCAGGCTTCGCACGGCTGCGCCGGCCTCCGGCCGTCGGCGACAGCTGATGAGCCCATGCCACGGCCCGCAACTCAGGCCGCCGCGGGCCGGACCGCGGCTCTACTGCCGCAGCGCCCAGCCCCGTTCCCGCAGTGCCGTGCTCAGCACCGGTGCCGCCTTCGGGTCCACCATCAGCTGGACGAGGCCGGCCTGCTGTCCGGTCGCGTGCTCGATGCGTACGTCCTCGATGTTGACCCCGGCGGCCCCCGCGTCGGCGAAGATGCGGGCCAGCTGGCCGGGCTGGTCGTCGATGAGGACGGCCACCGTCTCGTACGTCAGAGGCGCGGCACCGTGCTTGCCTGGGACGCGGACCTGGCCCGCGTTGCCACGGCGCAGGACGTCCTCGATGCCGCTCGCGCCCTCGCGCCGCTTGGCCTCGTCGGAGGACTGGAGGGCCCGCAGGGCCTGGACGGTCTCGTCGAGGTCGGCGGAGACGTCCGCGAGGAGGTCGGCGACCGGGCCCGGGTTCGCGGAGAGGATGTCGATCCACATCCGGGGGTCGGAGGCCGCGATCCGGGTCACGTCACGGATGCCCTGCCCGCACAGCCGTACCGCCGCCTCCTCCGCGTTCTCCAGGCGCGCGGCGACCATGCTGGACACCAGGTGCGGCATGTGGGAGACGAGCGCGACCGCGCGGTCGTGGGCGTCGGCGTCCATGACGACCGGGACGGCACGGCAGTGCGACACCAGCTCGAGGGCGAGGTTCAGGACCTCGGTGTCCGTGTCCCGGGTGGGGGTGAGGACCCAGGGTCGGCCTTCGAAGAGGTCGCCCGTCGCGGCCAGCGGGCCCGACTTCTCGCGGCCCGACATGGGGTGCGAACCGATGTACGCGGACAGGTCGAGGCCGAGCGCCTCCAGCTCGCGGCGCGGACCGCCCTTGACGCTCGCCACGTCGAGGTAGCCGCGCGCGACCCCGCGCCGCATGACGTCCGCGAGCGTCGCCGCCACGTGCGCCGGCGGGGCCGCCACGATTGCGAGGTCCACGGGCCCGCCGGGCGCCACGTCGGTGCCTGCGCCGAGCGCGGCCGCCGTACGGGCCTGCTCCGGGTCGTGGTCGGTGAGGTGGACGACGACGCCCCGCTGGGAGAGCGCGAGGGCCGCCGACGTACCGATCAGCCCGGTTCCGATGACGAGCGCGGTTCTCACTGGGCGATGTCCTTGCGCAGCGCGCCCGCGGCGCCCAGGTAGACGTGCGCGATGTCGGCGCGGGGCTTGTCGGACTCGATGTGCGCGAGGACCCGTACGACCCGGGGCATCGCGCCCTCGATGTCCAGCTCCTGCGCGCAGATCAGCGGTACGTCGACGATGCCGAGCTTGCGGGCGGCGGCGGCCGGGAAGTCGCTGTGCAGATCGGGCGTCGCGGTGAACCAGATGCTGATGAGGTCGTCGGTGGTGAGACCGTTGCGCTCCAGGACGGCGGTGAGCAGCTCGCTGACCTGCTCGTCCATGTGGCCGGCCTCGTCCCGTTCCAGTTGGACGGCGCCCCGGACCGCTCGTACCGCCACGGTGTCACTCCTCGCTGAGCCGAGCTACGCACCTGTCGTATCTCGTCGTATGTCGTCGTGTCTCGTCTTGTCACACCAGCGTAGTCAGGCCGCAACGCGCGAGTGCGCGGCGCCCGCCTGACGAGACGGCCGCCGCGCACGAAAAGGAGCACGTCTCAGAGCGACTGCTGCTTGATCAGGTCCTCCAGGGAGGCGCCCGGCTGCGGCAGCTCTCCGCTCGGAGTCAGTTTGTCGACCGCCTGGGGCAGGTGCTGGGCGATCTGGTCCGCGGCCTCCTGCGGGCTGACGCCGGTCTGTGCGGCGACCTCCTGGAGGGTGTTGTCGGGCAGGGCCTGGGTGATCTGCTCACCGCTGACGGGCTTGTTCTCACCCGTGCCGATCCACGACTGGGCCTGGTCCATCAGGCCGGACTTGGTGAGCATGTCGAGCAGGCCGCCCAGGGGATTGCCGCCGGCCGCCTGGCCACCGCCCAGGGCGCCGAGCAGCGCGCCGAGGATGTTGCCCGCGCCGGAACCGCCGGAACCGCCCTGGCCGCCTCCGCCGAGGAGACCGCCGAGCAGGCCGCCGAGATCGTTACCCGCCATGGTCACGCCTTTCGGGAATGAGTTTCGGGAAGTGTCTGGGGAGTGTCGTTCGGGAGTGCGACCGGGAGCAGGCCACCGCCAGGCCCGGACCTCCGCCAATGTCACCTGAATCGCCCTATTCCGCCACTTGTAGTGAGAACACGCCCGTGCGCCTCTGGACGCCGGGGCACGGGTCCGCTCTCATGGCAGGAGACTCGCCTCGGGGGAGGCCCGCATGGCCCGTATGAAACGCCCAGGACCGCTGCTCACCCTTCTGGCGGGGCTCCTGCTCGCCGTGTTCATGCTGACGCTCAACGCGACGACGGGGACGAAGAACGCGTCCTCGTCGTCCCCGGAGGCCTCACCCAGCGCCACGCCGCAGGCGAGCCCGCCACCCACCGGTGCGCCGTCGTCGTCGAGCCCCCCGCCCCCTTCGAAGAGCGCGCCGCCGAACGCCGACTACGCGGGCCGCACCGACGACAACTCCTCCGCGGTCGCCGTCTCCCTGCGGGGCGGCAAGGCGATCGCGTACTTCTGCGACGGCCGGAGCAAGGAGTCGTGGCTGAAGGGCGACGTCAAGGACGACGGCACCATGAAGCTCACCGGCAAGCACGGCGCCGAACTGAACGGCACGCTCAAGGACGGCAGGAGCATCCGCGGCACCGTCGACCTCGGCGGGCAGCGCTACGCGTTCACCGCCGACAAGGCGGTCAAGCCGTCCGGGCTCTACCGCGCGACCGCCACGGTGCGCGGCGCCAAGCTCGACGGCGGCTGGATCGTGCTGCCCGGCGGCAAGCAGGTGGGCATCCTCGACCGGGACGGCAAGCCCGCGGCGGCGCCGACGATCGACCCTCAGACCGGCACCGTGACGGTCGACGGACAGACACTCACCGCCTCGCCCGTCACTCCATGACCCGTCACTGCATGACCCGTCGCTTCAAGACCCGCGACCCCAAGACGCGTTACTCCAACACCCGTTCGTGAACCCTTTCCTGGCCCTTTCCTGATCGGGAGCCGATATGACCGTGGATCCGAACGCCGCCACCCAGGGCTTCCCCCCTCCCCCTCCCCCGCCCGCCGTCCACCGCCGCCCGGGCGCGGCCCGCTATCTCGCCCCCGCCCTGGTCGCCGCGGCGGTCGCGGTCGCCCTCGGCGCCTACGGCAAGGCGCACCACCCGGCGGGGACCGCCTTCAACCTCGCGGGGTTCAGCAGCACGAGCGCGGTGAAGTCGTGGCTGGCGACGACGGCGTTCGCCTTCGCCCTGGTCCAGTTGGTCTCGGCGTTCATGGTCTACGGGAAGCTGCCGGGACCGAGCTGGGCGCCGACGCTGCACCGCTGGTCGGGACGGGTCGCGTTCCTGGCGGCGGTGCCGGTCGCGGTGCACTGCCTGTACGCGTTGGGCTATCAGACGTACGAACCGCGGGTCATGTGGCATTCGCTCCTGGGTTGCTTCTTCTTCGGTGCATTTAGTGCCAAAATGCTCTTGCTCCGCTCGGAGCGACTGCCCGGCTGGCTGCTGCCCCTGGTCGGAGGACTCGTCTTCGTCGTCCTCACGGCCATCTGGCTGACGTCGGCTCTCTGGTTCTTCCGTACGTTCGGAGTGACGACATGACGAACCCCCCGGCGCGGCGCACGGTTCTCGGAACGGGCGCGGCCTTCCTGCTCGCGGGGTGCAGCAAGTACGGCGACAGCAACAGTTCGTCGGCGGCCTCCCCCACCGCGACCCCCTCCCCGATCGCCTCCTCCAAGCCCTCGGCCGGCAAGGAACTCGCCAAGAAGAGCGACATCCCGGTCGGCGGCGGCAAGGTCTTCAAGGAACAGAAGATCGTGGTCACCCAGCCGAAGAAGGACGAGTTCAAGGCCTTCTCGGCGATCTGCACCCATCAGGGCTGCACGGTGAACAAGGTCGCCGACGGCACCATCGACTGCCCCTGCCACGGCAGCAAGTACCGCATCACCGACGCCTCGGTGGTCGCGGGCCCGGCCCCGCGTCCACTGCCCGCGGAGAAGATCACGGTGAAGGGAAAATCGATCTTCCTGGCGTGAGCGGGCACGTACGCTCCAGGACATGCATTCCGAGACCCCGGTGTCCCTGGTGCGCGACCACACGATCTACTCCTGCGTGATGGGTTCGCGCGCCTTCGGGCTGGCCACGGACGGCAGCGACACGGACCGCCGGGGCGTGTTCCTCGCGCCGACCCCGCTCTTCTGGCGCTTCGAGAAGCCTCCGACACACATCGAGGGGCCGGCCGAGGAACAGTTCAGCTGGGAACTGGAGCGCTTCTGCGCCCTCGCGCTGCGCGCCAACCCGAACATCCTGGAGTGCCTGCACTCCCCCCTCGTCGAGTACGTCGACGACACGGGTCGCGAGCTCCTCGCCCTGCGCGAGGCGTTCCTCTCCCGCCGGGCGCACGACACGTTCGCCCGCTACGCGCTGGGTCAGCGCAAGAAGCTGGACTCCGACATCCGGCAGCACGGCGCCCCGCGCTGGAAGCACGCCATGCACCTCCTGCGCCTCCTCATGAGCTCCCGTGACCTGCTGCGCACCGGCGCGCTGACGATCGACGTCGGCGCGCAGCGCGAGGCGCTGCTCGCGGTGAAGCGCGGCGAGGTGCCGTGGTCGCAGGCCGAGGCCTGGATGTCCCGGCTGGGAACCGAGGCGGACGAGGCGGCCACCCGCAGCCCCCTGCCCGCCGAACCGGACCACGCCCGCGTCGAGGACTTCCTCCTGCGCACCCGCCGCGCCTCAGCCCTCCGCGCGGACTGCGAAGCCCCCCGGACCCTCCAGCCGGACCCGGACGACGAACGCGTGCAGGGCGTCGTACGCGGAGGGGGCGTCCGGCAGCGCTGAGGCGTCCTGCGCCCGGTCCAGCACACCGTGCAGCCGCTCCACGTCGGCCGCCACACGCGCGTGGTCGACGTCCGCGTCCCCGTGCTCCCGCTCCGCCTTCGCCGCGATCAGGTCGGGCAGATACACGGGAGCCTCCCCGACCTGCGCGACCAGCGTGCGCAGATCGGCCTGCACCTCGCCGCCGCGCATCAGATGAATGCCGGTGAGCAGCACCCGGAACGTGTAGAGCAGCGGCTTGAGTTCACCGGTCTTCTCGAAGAGCCGCCACTGGGTCGCCGCGAAACCCCGGTAGTGGTGGGCGTGGTGGGAGGTGAGGACTCCGGGGGCGAGCGAGACCAGCTCGCGGTGCGCCTCTCCGGTGTGCACGACCAGGGGCGAGAGCAGTTGTTCCAGCACATAGCCGTTGCGCCGCAGCATCAGCCGTACGAACTTGCGCAGGTCGTGGGTGACGAGGTCCATCTCGACGCCGCCCCGGTCCCACATCCGCGACCGGGTCTCCTCCGGCTCGCGCAGGCCGACCAGTTCGGCCGTCGGCAACAGGTGCACACCCCGCAGGTCGACATCCGAGTCGCGTGACGGGAAGCCGTACAGATGCGCCCCGGAGACGGTGGCGAACAGCACCGGATCGGGCTGCTCGGCCACCACGCCCGCGAGGTCGATGTCCAGGACGTCGTCGATCATCGCTCAAGCATCCCAGAGCCGTCTCTCAGGCATCCCAGAGCGCCCCCAGCGACATGAGGTCGCTCTGGTACTCGATGCGGTCGGCCCACTCCGTCGGCCAGGCGTCGGAGCCGTGGTGGGCACCGGCGAACGCGCCCGTCAGACAGGCGATGGAGTCGGAGTCGCCGGAGGTGCAGGCGGCGCGGCGCAACGCGGTGACGGGCTCGTCGACGAACTGCAGGAAACAGAGCAGTCCGGTGGCCAGCGCCTCCTCGGCGATCCAGCCCGCGCCGGTGGCCAGGCACGGGTCGCTCTCGGGCGAGGCGGTGCGCACGGCGTCCTGAAGCCGGTCGAGGACCTCCAGGCACTCGTCCCAGCCGCGTTCGATGAAGTGCTCCGGTGTCGGGTCCTGGCTCCGGGTCCACAGGTCGCCGAGCCAGCGGGAGAGGTAGCGGCCGCGGTTCTCCCGGGCGTACGAGCGCAGGAGGCCGATCAGTTCGGTCGGCTCGGCGCCTGCGGCGAGCAGCCACACGGCGTGGGCGGTGAGGTCCGAGGCGGCGAGCGCGGTGGGATGGCCGTGGGTGAGCGCGGCCTGCAACTGCGCGGCGCCCGAACGCTGTTCGTCGCTCAGCCCCCGTACGAGCCCGACCGGCGCCACCCGCATGTTGGCCCCGCATCCCTTGGAGCCGATCTGGCTGGCCTCCTGCCAGGGCCGGCCCTCGGTCTTCAGAAGGTCGCAGGCCACGAGGCAGGTGCGGCCGGGCGCGCGGTTGTTGTCGGGCGACTGGTACCAGTCCACGAACTCCTCGCGCACCGGCCCTTCCATTCGCAGCGGTGTGAGCAGGCCGCGGTCCATCGCCGACCGCAGCCCCCGCCCCAGCGCCAGCGTCATCTGCGTGTCGTCCGTGACGATCGCGGGCCGCGGCAGCTTCATCTCCCGCCAGGGGCCGAACTTGGCCAGGATCGAGGGGACGTCGTTGAACTCGGTCGGGAAGCCCAGCGCGTCGCCGAGGGCGAGGCCGAGCAGGGATCCGGTGGCGGCGTGCTTCGCGAGCGTCGGGGTGGTGGTCATGAGGGCCGTCCTTCCGAAGGGGGACGCAGCAGGGGTGGCTGCAGGGCGGTGGCGCCGCCCGCGCGGTAGAGCGCGGCGGGTTTGCCGCGGCCTCCGGTGAGGCGTGCGGCCCCCGGTACCGGTTCGACGAACCCGGGCGTGGCGAGGACCTTGCGCCGGAAGTTGGGCCGGTCGAGGACGGCGCCCCACACCGTCTCGTAGACCCGCTGCAGCTCACCGAGGGTGAACTCGGGCGGGCAGAAGGACGTGGCGAGACAGGTGTACTCGAGCTTGGCGCCGACGCGTTCGTGGGCGTCGGCGAGGATGCGCTCGTGGTCGAAGGCGAGCGGGCCGACCGAGCCGTACGGCAGCCAGCGGGCCTGCGCCGCGTCACCGCCGCCGTGCGGCTCGGGAGGGTCGGGGAGCAGCGCGGCGAACGCGACGGAGACGACCCGCATTCTCGGGTCGCGGTCGGGTTCGCTGTAGGTCCGCAGCTGTTCCAGGTGGAGGCGGGAGAGGTCCGGGATGCCGGTCTCCACGGCGAGTACACGCCGGGCGGCCGTCTCCGCGGATTCCTTCGGCAGCACGAAGCCGCCGGGCAGTGCCCAGCGGCCGGCGTACGGTTCCTGCCCCCGTTCGACGAGCAGCACCTCGAGTTCGCCCGCGCGGACGGTCAGGACGGCGAGGTCGACGGTGACGGCGAAGGGCTCGAAGGCGTACTTGTCGTAGCCCTCGGGAGCGAGGCCTCCCCTTGCGCGCAAGTCACCCGCCCCCGGTTCCGCACGAGTTCATGGCCGGTAATGGCCGGCACGAGTAATAGTCAGTACGAGTAATAGTCAGTACGACTATAAAAAGCCGAACCGCGCCCTACAAGACCTAGGGCGCGGTTCTCGGCACATCCGTGTTCTCGGCGTTCTCGGCGTTCTCGGCTTCTCGGCGCATCCGCGACGGAAGCCCTCAGCGGCCTCTGGAGCGCGTCGGAGCCCGCCATGCTCCCCGAGGGCGCTGAAGGCGGGCGGAGGGCGCACAGCGCCCTCCAGAGCCGCCGGGCGGGGCCTAGAGATCGACCTCCTGCATGAGCATCCCGACCTCGGTGTTCGACAGGCGGCGCAGCCAGCCCGACTTCTGGTCGCCCAGGGTGATCGGACCGAAGGCCACGCGCACGAGCTTGTCGACCGGGAAGCCGGCCTCCGCGAGCATGCGGCGCACGATGTGCTTGCGGCCCTCGTGCAGGGTCACCTCGACGAGGTAGTTCTTGCCGGTCTGCTCGACGACGCGGAAGTGGTCCGCCTTCGCGTACCCGTCCTCCAGCTGGATGCCGTCCTTGAGCCGCTTGCCCAGGTCGCGCGGGATGGGACCCACGATGTGCGCGAGGTAGACCTTCTTCACGCCGTACTTGGGGTGGGTCAGCCGGTGCGCCAGCTCGCCGTGGTTGGTGAGCAGGATGACGCCCTCGGTCTCGGTGTCGAGCCGCCCGACGTGGAAGAGCCGCGTCTCGCGGTTCGTCACGTAGTCACCGAGGCACTGCCGGCCCTCCGTGTCCTCCATGGTCGAGACCACACCGGCGGGCTTGTTCAGCGAGAAGAACTGGTACGACTGCGTGGCCACGGTCAGCCCGTCGACCTTGATCTCGTCGTGCTCCGGGTCGACGCGCAGACCCTGCTCCAGGACGATCTCGCCGTTGACCTCGACCCTGGCCTGCTCGATCAGCTCCTCGCAGGAGCGGCGGGAGCCGTAGCCCGCACGCGCGAGCACCTTCTGCAGGCGCTCGCCCTCCTCCTCGGCGCCCGGGAAGGTCTTGGGCAGCTTGACGTCAGGCTTGCCCGCGTAACGGTCCCGGTTGCGTTCCTCGGCCCGCGTCTCGTACTCGCGGGAACGCGCGGGCTCCGTACGGCCGCCGCGCTGCTGGCCCTGCTTGGGGCCGCCCTTGGCGCCGCCGCGGGCCGCGTTGCCGCGCCCGGACTTCGGGCCTTCGTGGGACGCGGCGGGGCCTACGTCGTAGCGGCGCTCCTCGGGGCGGGGCTTGCCGGCGCGCTTCGGCTTGTCGTCGCGCCCTCCCGCGCTCCTCGGCTGGGAGCCGCCCCCACCGGTGCCGCGGGGGTTGCCGCTCCCGCCGGTCCCGCGGGGGTTGCCGCCTCCGCCGGTCCCGCGGGAACTACCGCCTCCACCGGTCCCGCGCGGGTTGCCGCGCCCGCTGTTCCTGCCACTGCCACTGCCACTGCTTCGCATCAAAGTTCCGTCGTCGTCGTGTCGTCTGCATCTGCATCCGGTGCATCCGGATCGAACGACGGGACCCCTTCCAGCGTCTCGGCCTCGATCGCGTCCGCCTCGGGGAGGAAGGGCGCGAGCTCCGGGAGCTCGTCCAGACCGCGCAGGCCCATTCGCTCCAGGAAGTAGTTCGTCGTCACGTACAGGATCGCACCTGTTTCGGGTTCCGTGCCCGCCTCCTCGACCAGACCGCGCTGCAACAGGGTGCGCATCACACCGTCGCAGTTCACTCCGCGGACCGCCGAGACCCGTGATCGGCTGACCGGCTGGCGGTAGGCGACGACCGCCAGGGTCTCAAGGGCCGCCTGGGTCAGCCGGGCCTGCTGCCCGTCGAGGACGAAGCGTTCGACGGCCGCCGCGTACTCGGGCCGGGTGTAGAAGCGCCAGCCGCCCGCGATGAGCCGCAGCTCGAAACCGCGGCCCTGGACGGTGTACTCGTCGGCCAGCTCCCGCAGCGCGTCCTTGATCTGCCGTTTGGGCCGCTCCAGGATCTTCGCGAGGTGCTCCTCGGTCGCGGGCTCGTCCACGACCATGAGGACGGCCTCCAGGGCGGGCTTCAGATCGAGGTCGGCGACGGTACGCAGGCCCGCCGGGGTGTCGGTGGTCTCCTGGTTCACGCCTTCTCCTCCTTGGCGCCGTCCTTGATCTTGTCGTCCTTGGTGTCGCCGTCCTTGGCCCGGTCGTCCGTGGCCACTTCCGGCGGGCGGTCGAACTCGTCCGTGACCCTCGGCTGGCCGTCGCCGTCGCCGCCCGTCCAGCGCACCATGAGCTCCCCGAGGGCCTCCTCCTGGTCGAGGGCGACGGCCTTCTCCCGGTAGAGCTCCAGCAGGGCCAGGAACCGGGCCACGACGGTGAGGGTGTCCTCGGTGTCCTCGACGAGGGCGCGGAAACTGGCCTCCCCGAGCTCCCGCAGCCGCGCCACCACGATCCCGGCCTGTTCCTGCACGCTCACCAGCGGGGCATGGATGTGGTCGACGTACACCTGCGGCTTGGGCTTGGGCTGCATCGCCTTCACGGCGAGCCTGGCGAATCCTTCCGCCCCGATGCTGATGACCACCTCGGGCAGCAGCTCGGCGTGGTGAGCTTCGAGCCCGACGGTACGCGGGTAGCGGCGGCCCTCTTCCTCCAGCCGGGCGTTGAAGATGTCCGCGATCTGCTTGTAGGCGCGGTACTGGAGCAGCCGCGCGAACAGCAGGTCCCGCGCCTCCAGCAGCGCCAGATCCGCCTCGTCCTCGACCTCGGCGGCCGGGAGCAGCCGGGCGGCCTTCAGATCGAGCAGCGTCGCCGCGACGACCAGGAACTCGGTCGTCTGGTCGAGGTCCCAGTCGGGCCCCATCGCCCGAATATGCGCCATGAACTCGTCGGTGACCTTGGACAGCGCCACTTCGGTGACATCGAGCTTGTGCTTCGAGATCAACTGAAGCAGCAGGTCGAACGGCCCCTCGAAGTTCGCGAGCCGCACCTTGAAGACCCCGTCACCGGCCGCGGCCTGCGCCGCAGGCTCGGGCGAAGGCTCGAGCGCCGTGTCCGCCGGAAGCTCGGGCGCCGTCTCCGCGGCGGCCTCGACGAGTTCCTCAGCGGGCTCGACGGACTCCTCGACCGACTCGGCTCGCCCGTCGACCGGCGGCCCCTCGGCCGACTCGTCGCGCTCCTCGGGCCGCCCGTCCCGCTCCTCCGTCGGGACCGGCGTCGCGCCGGGGCCCCGGCCCAGGACACGGCGACGGCCGCCGGAGCCGGCGGGGACAGAGGTGTCGTTCGAGGTCATAGCCGTCGCAGGCTACCGCTACCGCCCGCGAAGCCGTCGTACGAGGATGCTCGCGTCCCCGCGGGATTCAAGATCGGCGAGTACGACGGCGACCGCCTCGCGGACGATCCGGCCGCGGTCGACCGCGAGCCCGTGCTCCCCGCGGAGCACCAGCCGGGCGTGCTCGAGGTCCATGAGCTCCTCGGCGGACACGTACACCGTGATCTTCTCGTCGTGCCGCTCCCGACCGCTGGGCCGCCGGTTGGCGGCGCGGGAGCGCTTGCTGCCACGGGCGGGCTGGCCGCCCGCGCCCTCCTGCGTCGCCTGGCGCCGCGCCGAGCGCTCCGGGGCCGTACCCCGGCTGCGGGACTCTCCCGCGTCCGCCTCGGCGTCCGCCGCGACGTGTTCGTCGCCCTCGCCGTCACCGCCCCGCACGGGCACCGACTGCGGCGCGTCCTCCGCGACGGCGGCCGGGTCGCTCTCGCCGGCCGGAGCCGGTACCCGGGCCTCGCCGTTGGTCCGGCGGGTGGGGGTGGATGACTGGAGCGCCATGCCCCCGGTGGTACGGAACAGTTCGTCGGCCCCCGGCAGACTCACTCGGCGTGACACCGGGCGAGCACCTCCCTGGCGAGCTGGCGATAGGCGGCGGCACCGACGGAGTTGGAGGCGTACGTGGTGATCGGCTCACCGGCGACGGTGGTCTCCGGGAAGCGGACGGTCCGGCCGATCACCGTGTGGTAGACGTGATCGTCGAACGCCTCGACCACACGCGCGAGCACCTCACGGCTGTGCACCGTGCGGGAGTCGTACATCGTGGCGAGGATGCCGTCGAGCTCCAGCTCGGGGTTGAGCCGCTCCTGGACCTTCTCGATGGTCTCGGTGAGCAGCGCGACACCGCGCAGGGCGAAGAACTCGCACTCGAGCGGCACGATCACCTTGTGGGCCGCCGTGAGGGCGTTGACGGTGAGCAGGCCGAGCGAGGGCTGACAGTCGATCACGATGTAGTCGTAGTCGGCCATCAGCGGCTTCAGCGCGCGCTGAAGCGTGGACTCGCGCGCGACCTCGGACACCAACTGCACCTCGGCGGCGGACAGGTCGATGTTGCTGGGCAGCAGGTCCATGTTCGGGACCGCCGTCTTCAGGAGCACCTCGTCGGCCGCCATGCCCCGCTCCATGAGCAGGTTGTAGACGGTGAGGTCGAGCTCCATGGGGTTGACGCCGAGGCCCACGGAGAGCGCGCCCTGCGGGTCGAAGTCGACGAGCAGGACCCGGCGTCCGTACTCCGCGAGCGCGGCGCCCAGGTTGATGGTCGACGTCGTCTTGCCGACGCCGCCCTTCTGGTTGCACATCGCGATGATCGTCGCGGGGCCGTGGCTGGTCAGCGGACCCGGGATCGGGAAGTAGGGCAGCGGGCGTCCGGTCGGTCCGACGCGCTCACGGCGCTGACGGGCCGCGTCGGGCGCGAGCGTGGCCGCGTACTCCGGATCGGGCTCGTACTCGGCGTCGGGGTCGTAGAAGTGCCCCTCGGGCAGTTCGTCGTAGTCGGCGAAGTGGGTGTGGTTCCCGCCACTTCCGTTGCCGGCCATGGCGTTCACGTGATGGCCATCCATGCTCTGGTGTGCTGTCTGAGTCATCCGGGGACTCTTTTGCGCTGCGAAGGTTCGGACAGCGACGGAGCCGACAGCCTCGAGCCCCGTGGGGCCCTGGCCCCGCGCCGGCATTCCTGGTTGACCACCCCCGGGAGTAAATGTCGACTCATTCACAAGTCGTCTTACCTCCTTGGTGACCAGGAAACTTCTAGATAGGTCAGCGTGGCACCATGCCGACGGTTGGCGACTCTATGGCGTG
This sequence comes from Streptomyces olivochromogenes, assembly GCF_001514115.1. Lineage (GTDB taxonomy): Bacteria > Actinomycetota > Actinomycetes > Streptomycetales > Streptomycetaceae > Streptomyces > Streptomyces olivochromogenes. Next base: position 26,580 of record NZ_KQ948453.1, on the reverse strand, counting down.
TCACCGGTCCGCAGCAACACAATCCGCCGGACCCGACCCGATGTGTCGGCAACCGAACACCCCTCTGTCAAGGGCGTAAGGCCGTCGCACAGCAGGTTTCACGGGTGTGCGAATCGGTTGAAGGGTTACGTTCGTGGCGAGTTGAACGAGTGTCGCAAAGTGACCCGACACACACCCGGCCGGACCTCGCTGGGCAAGGTCCGGCCGGGTGCGGGGCGTTGACGACCTGTGTTGACGTATCGCCTTTTGCTGATTGATGGGTCAGCCGGCCACTCGTCCGGTCACCCTTCGGTGTCTCAGCCGAGCAGGGACTCCAGTTCGACGTGCTCCAGGCCGTGCGCCTCGGCGACCTCCCGGTACACGACCTTGCCGTCGTGCGTGTTGAGGCCCTTGGCCAGCGCGGGGTCGCGGCGCAGCGCCTCGGCCCAGCCACGGTTGGCCAGTTCCACGATGTACGGCAGCGTGGCGTTGGTCAGCGCGTACGTGGAGGTGTTGGGCACGGCGCCGGGCATGTTGGCGACGCAGTAGAAGACCGAGTTGTGGACCGGGAAGGTCGGCTCGGCGTGCGTGGTCGGGCGGGAGTCCTCGAAGCAGCCGCCCTGGTCGATCGCGATGTCGACAAGAACACTTCCCGCCTTCATCCGGGAGACCAGCTCGTTGGTGACGAGCTTCGGGGCCTTGGCGCCGGGGATGAGGACCGCACCGATGACGAGGTCGGCCTCGAGGCAGGCCTTCTCGAGCTCGAAGGCGTTGGAGACGACGGTCTGGATCTTCGTACCGAAGATCTTGTCCGCCTCCTTGAGCTTGTTGATGTCACGGTCGAGCAGGGTCACCTGGAAGCCCATGCCGATGGCGATCTGCGCGGCGTTCCAGCCGGAGACGCCGCCGCCGATGACGACCGCCTTGGCGGGCAGCACACCGGGGACACCGCCGGGCAGCACACCGCGCCCGCCGTTGGCGGCCATCAGGTGGTAGGCGCCGACCTGGGGGGCGAGGCGGCCGGCGACCTCGGACATCGGGGCGAGCAGCGGCAGCGCGCGGCTCGGCAGCTCGACCGTCTCGTACGCGATCGCCGTGGTGCCCGACTCCAGGAGCGCGTCGGTGCACTCCTTGGACGCGGCCAGGTGCAGGTAGGTGAAGAGGGTCTGGTCCTTGCGGAGGCGGTGGTACTCCTCCGCGATGGGCTCCTTGACCTTCAGCAGCAGGTCGGCGGCGGCCCAGACCTCGTCGGCGGTCTCCAGGATCTGCGCACCGGCGGAAACGTACTCGTCGTCCGTGATCGAGGAGCCGACACCGGCGTTCCGCTCGACGACGACCTGGTGGCCGTTGCGCACCAGCTCGTGCACACCGGCGGGGGTGATGGCCACCCGGAACTCGTTGTTCTTGACCTCGCGGGGGATGCCGACCTTCACGTCGATCACGGTCCTTGACTCAGAGGGTTCTGGGGCTATGCACGGCCGGGGCGATGCAAGCCGGGGCAATGCATGTCATACCCGGATACACGGGGGCGCACCGGGAGACACCACGGAAGAACGCGGCGGAGCCAGTCTAATGAAGGGGTTCTCTCTGTCTAGCCTTTCAATGCATCAATCTTCGACGGATGTACTACGGATTTCGCAGGCGTTAGCGTCTTGTTCCGTGCCTTCTGTGCCTTCTGGGTCCTCCATGGCCGTCGCGCTCTCCGGGAGCTCATCACCCAGCATGCGCTCGGCCGCCTTGCGGTGCAGTCGCGCCGCGGCGGGGTCGCCGAGCCGGTCCAGGGTGTCGGCCAGCCGCAGCTGCAGCGCGGCCTGCAGCCGGTGGTCCTCGGCGCGGCGCGCCCACTCGACCGCCTCGTGGCAGGTGCGCAGCGACTCCTCGGGCCGCCCTGCGTACTCCTGCACGCGCGCCAGCTCGCTCAACGCCCGCGCCTGCGCGGGCACATCGCCGTTCCTGCGGTGTCCGGTGACGGCGGCGCGCCAGTTGCGCAGCGCCTCGCCGTAGCGGCCCGCGTAGGTGTACGCGGTGGCGATACGGCCGTACAGCCGGGCGGCGTCCTCCCGCTCGTCCCGCGCCAGGCGCTGGGCGAGCGCCCTGCCGTACCAGTCGGCGGCCCGGTCGTGGTCCCCGAGCTCCTGGTGGGCGCCGCCTACGGATTCCATCGCGCGGCCGGTCGCGTACGGGTCGTTCGCCTCGCGTCCGGCGTCCAGGGCGGCCCGGTAGCGGGTCAGGGCGTCGGCCGTACGGCCGGTCTGCGCGTCCAGGTCGGCGAGGTTCAGCAGGGCCGCCGCCTTCTCGCGGGCCAGGCCCTGGCGCTCGGCGACGTCGAGGACGAGGCGGTGGATGCCGTACAGCTCGGGCGCCGCGGCCCGGGTGCCGAAGTGGGCGACCATCGCCCGCACCAGCGCGGCCATCAGCCGCCTGGCCAGGGTGTCCAGCTCCCCGTCCGCGACCGCGAGCCGGGCCGCGGCCAGCAGCGCGGGCTGCCGCAGGCGTAGCCAGTCCTCGGCCGCCCTGGGGGTCGGGAAGCGCAGTTCGCGGGGCAGCGCGGCGAGCTTCTCGCGGGCGGGCGCGTTGTCGGTCTCGGTGATGGCGCGGCAGGACACCAGCAGCCGTACGGTCCGCTCCAGCATCCGGGCGCGGGCCAGCTGCAGTTCGGCCGGGCGGTCCTGGCTCTCGGCGAGGGAGCGCAGCAGCGGCAGCAGGCAGCCGGGCACCTCGTACTGCGGCAGCGGCGACTCGACGGGCCGTACGAGGCCGAAGCCGACGAAGTCGTCCAGCGCGGCCCGTGCGGTGTCCACCGAGCAGCCGGCCAGCGCGGACGCGGTGTGCGGGTCGATGAGGCCGGCCGGGGCGAGCGAGAGCAGACGCAGTATCCGCGCGGCGGTGGCGGACAGCGCGGTGTAGACGAGGTGGAAGACCCGGCCGAGTGGGGTGCTCTCGTCGCCCTCGGTGCGCAGTTGTTTGGCGAGGTCGGCGACGGCCGAGGTGGGGCGGGCGGCGAGCCAGCCTCCCGCGAGGCGCAGGGCGGCGGGCTGACCGGCGCACTCTTCGACCAGTCCCTCGGCCGCGAGCGGGTCGACGGTGATGCGCACCGAGCCGGTGAAGCGGTCGAGCAGTTCGAGCGCGGACTTGGTGTCCAGGCCGCCCAGGGTGCAGGGGCGGACGTCCGCGATGCCGGTCAGCGGCCCGCCGGAGACCGCGACGACCAGGCACTCGGGGGTGTCCGGGAGCAGCGCGTCGACCTGCTCGGCGTCGGCCGCGTCGTCGAGCAGCAGCAGGACGCGGCGGGTGGCGAGGGCCTCGCGCACCGCCTCGCTCAGGTCGTCGGCGGCTGCCCCCGCCGGCGCGGGCAGCTCCAGGGTCCTCAGCAGCTCCCGCGCGGTGCGCTCGGTGGGCACGGGGGTGCCGTCGGGTTCGGTGAGCCGGGCGCGCAGCACCCCGTCCGGGTAACTCCCCGCAACCTGCCGTACGAGCTCCTCGGCGAGCGCGGTGCGGCCCGAGCCGGGCCTGCCGGCGATGAGCAGCACGCGCGCGCGAGGTGCCTTGCGGCCCGCGAGGGTGTCCAGGCCCGCGCGCTCGATGTCGGCCCTGAGTTCCTTCAACTCTCTTGTGCGGCCGAGGAACTGACCCTCCGTAGGAGCGGACCCGGCAGCCGGGCGCCGCCCCGCCGACGACACTTTCGTGCCGTCTGTGTCCACCGCCTGATCCGCCACGGGCCACGCTCCCGTCCCACTGCGCGCGCAAGCCCGCCGGGACTCCGGTTCGGGCGTTTCCAGAGCCTAGTTCACGCTCTGCGACGATCCGGGCGGAGCACGGCGGGGACGTCCCCCGATCGGATCAGCCGATCGTAGGACTGATGGTGCCCGGGTGCGTCAGGACTCGAAGGGGCGGGCCGGCCAGGGCGCCTCGGCCGGGCGCAGCGCGTCGAGTCCGTCGCCGTCACGGGCGGCGACCAGGGAGAGGACGCCCACGACGAGACAGTTGTTGTGCAGTTCGCCGGCGAGCACCCCGCGCACGAGGTCGCCGACGGGGACCCGGGCCAGCTCCATGTCGGCCTCTTCGTCCTCGACCTCGAAGCGCTCCCCCTCGGCCTCGGAGAGATCGCGGGCGAGGAAGATCCGCACGGCCTCGGAGCAGCCGCCCGGGGTGGTGTAGACGTCGGTCAGCACCCGCCAGTCCTCGGCCTTGACGTGCGCCTCCTCGTACAGCTCGCGCTGGGCGGCGTGCAGCGGGTTCTCACCGGGCACGTCGAGGAGTCCGGCCGGGATCTCCCACAGCTTGTGGCGCACGGGGTGCCGGTACTGGCGCAGCACCACCGCGCGGTCATGTTCGTCGAGGGCGAGGACGGCCACGGAGCCGGGGTGGACCTGATAGTCGCGGCGGGCGACCGATCCGTCCGGCATGACCACGTCATCAGTGCGGACGGACGTCTTGTTGCCGACGAAGGGAGTCGCGGTGGCCCTGACTTCCCACTCCTCGGGGGTGTCCTTGATCGTCATGTCGCCCTGTTCCTCCTACGCACCGAACGAAAACCGGGGCACGTGTCCCAAAAGACGCGTACCCCGGCCACCGTACAGCCCTTGCGTTACTTGCCCGTCTTGCGCTCGACGGCGGCCTTGACCAGGCCCGCGAAGAGCGGGTGCGGGCGGGTCGGGCGGGAGCGCAGCTCGGGGTGCGCCTGGGTCGCGACCAGGTAGGGGTGCACCTCGCGCGGGTACTCGACGTACTCCACGAGCTTGCCGTCCGGGGAGGTGCCGGAGAACTGCAGACCGGCCTTCTTCTCCAGCTCGCCGCGGTAGGCGTTGTTCACCTCGTAGCGGTGGCGGTGACGCTCCTCGACGTACTCCTTGCCGTCGTACACCTCGCGCGCGATGGAGCCCTCGGCGAGCTTGGCCGGATACATGCCCAGCCGCATCGTTCCGCCCATGTCGCCCTCGCCCGCCACGATGTCGAGCTGCTCGGCCATCGTGGAGATGACCGGGTGGGCGGTGGCGGAGTCGAACTCGGTGGAGTTGGCGTCCGGGATGCCGGCCAGGTTGCGCGCGGCCTCGATCACGATGCACTGCAGGCCCAGACAGAGGCCGAGCAGCGGGATCTTGTTCTCGCGGGCGTACTGGATCGCGCCGACCTTGCCCGACACGCCACGGTCGCCGAAGCCGCCGGGGATGCAGATCGCGTCGACGTCGCCGAGCTGCTTCGCGGCGCCCGCCGGGGTCTTGCAGTCGTCCGAGGTGACCCACTTGATCTTCACGCGGGCCTTGTTGGCGAAGCCGCCGGCGCGCAGCGCCTCGGTGACCGAGAGGTAGGCGTCGGGCAGGTCGATGTACTTGCCGACGAGCGCGAGGTTGATCTCGTGGAGCGGGTTGTGGACGCGGTCGAGCAGGTCGTCCCAGGTCGTCCAGTCCACGTCACGGAAGGGCAGGTCCAGCTTGCGCACGACGTAGGCGTCCAGGCCCTCGGTGTGCAGCACCTTCGGGATGTCGTAGATCGACTTGGCGTCGATGGCCGCGACCACGGCCGCCTCGTCGACGTCGCACATCAGCGAGATCTTGCGCTTGATGGCGGTGGGCACCTCGCGGTCGGCGCGCAGCACGATCGCGTCCGGCTGGATACCGATGTTCCTGAGAGCCGCGACCGAGTGCTGGGTCGGCTTGGTCTTCAGCTCGCCGGAGGGGCCGATGTAGGGCAGCAGCGAGATGTGGACCACGAACACGTTGTCCCGGCCGACCTCGTGCCGGACCTGGCGGACGGTCTCCAGGAAGGGCAGCGACTCGATGTCGCCGACCGTGCCGCCGACCTCGGTGATGACGACGTCGACGTCGTCGGTCGCCATACGCCGGATGCGGTGCTTGATCTCGTTGGTGATGTGCGGGATGACCTGCACGGTGTCGCCCAGGTACTCGCCGCGCCGCTCCTTGGCGATGACCGTCGAGTACACCTGTCCTGTAGTGACATTGGCGGAGCCGTCCAAGTCAACGTCGAGGAAGCGCTCGTAGTGTCCGATGTCCAGGTCGGTCTCGGCGCCGTCGTTGGTGACGAACACCTCGCCGTGCTGGAACGGGTTCATGGTGCCCGGGTCGACGTTCAGGTAGGGGTCGAGCTTCTGCATGGTGACCCGCAGGCCCCGCGCCTTGAGCAGCGCACCCAGGCTGGAGGCGGTCAGGCCCTTACCGAGGGAGGAGGCGACACCCCCGGTGACGAAGATGTGCTTGGTCGTCGTGGATTTGGGCGGCATGGCCAAGAGGGGGCTCCCGTGGTCGCGGTCTGGGGTGCGTACCGGCGTGGTGTCCGAAGATTTCCGGAGGTGCCGTCGCTGCGGTTCGGGGGTTTCGTGCCCACCGGTCCACGGGCTACCAGGGTATCAGCGACCCGAGGAGGCTGCTTCCGGCCACGCTCCGCACACACATCGGCACAGACCACACACAGCACTCACTCGATCGGACCAGCCGGGTTGCCTGGAGCGGCACGCGGATCACCCACGTGCGTCGTATCCTGCTCGGACACTCGCTGCCGAGTCCGGCCGGCACGCGGCACCATCCCCGCCCGTATCCCGGAACCACGAGAGCTCGTCAGTTCGTTTCGCAACGACAATCGCACCGATAATTGACGTTCCGCAACGACGCTTTACCAACGTTCTAACGTTCAATCTTCTAACGTTTTAACGTTCCTGTTCCCTGACCGCAGAGCGACCGCCCCTCGGGGGCGACGTGGCCGTTCGACTGGAGATGCACGTGGCCGGGCGCATCGAGGACTACGCACTCATCGGAGACATGCAGACCGCAGCACTGGTCTGCCGGGACGGCACAGTGGACTGGCTGTGCCTGCCCCGCTTCGACTCCCATGCCATCTTCGCGGGACTGCTCGGTACGGAGGAACACGGATTCTGGCGGCTCGGGCCCGCCCACGCGGCCGACGCCGAACCTCCGACGGCGGCGCGCCGCACGTACCGCGGCGACTCGCTGATCCTGGAATCCGAGTGGGACACCCCACGCGGCACGGTCCGCGTGACCGATTTCATGCCGCCGCGCGACGGCGCGCCCCAGCTGATCCGGATCGTGGAAGGCGTCACGGGCCGGGTCCCGATGCGCTCCGCGCTGCGGATGCGTTTCTCGTACGGCCGTGTCGTGCCCTGGGTGCACAAGCACGAGGGGCGCACGGTCGCCGTCGCCGGACCCGACTCGGTGTGGTTCGACACCGCCTGCGAGACCTACGGCAAGGCGCTGACCACGTACGCGGACTTCACGGTGGCACCAGGTGACCGGATCGCGTTCACCATCTCGTGGGAACCCTCGCACAAGAAGCCCCCCGCGCTGCCCGAGCCGGAGCAGGCCCTGGAGGCCACCGAGGACTTCTGGCGCGACTGGGTCGACCAGTGCACGTACCACGGCCCCTACCGCGAGGCCGTCGTCCGCTCACTGATCACCCTCAAGGCCCTGACGTACGCCCCCACGGGCGGCATCGTCGCCGCGCCCACCACCTCCCTCCCGGAGGAGATCGGCGGCGTACGCAACTGGGACTACCGCTACACCTGGCTGCGCGACGCCGCGATCACCCTCTCCTCCCTCCTGCGCACCGGCTACCGCGAGGAGGCCCGCGCCTGGCGTGAATGGCTGCTGCGCGCCGTGGCGGGCGACCCGGAGAACCTGCAGATCATGTACGGCATCGCGGGCGAGCGGGAGTTGGGCGAGGCGGAGCTCGACTGGCTGCCCGGATACGAGAACTCGGGGCCCGTACGGGTCGGCAACGGCGCCGCGCACCAGCTTCAGCTGGACGTGTACGGCGAGGTCATCGAGGCCCTGCACCTGGCCCACATGACGGGCCTGTCCCGCAACGACTACGCCTCGCTCCTCCAGCTGAAGCTGATCCGCTACCTGGAGGACCACTGGGACCAGCCGGACGAGGGCATCTGGGAGGTCCGCGGCCCGCGCCGCCACTTCGTGCACTCCAAGGTGATGGCCTGGGTCGCCGTCGACCGCACGATCAAGCTCATCGAGTCCGGTGACGCGGACGGCCCGCTGGAGAAGTGGCGCGAACTGCGCGACGACATCCACCGGGACGTGTGCGAGAAGGGCTACGACAAGGAGCGCAACACCTTCACGCAGTCGTACGGCTCCAAGGAACTGGACGCCTCGCTGCTCCTCATCCCGCAGATGGGCTTCCTCCCCCCGGACGACAAGCGCGTGATCGGCACCATCGAGGCGATCCAGCGCGAGCTGTCCACCTCGGACGGCTTCATCCTGCGCTACCCGACCACCGGCGAGGACGCGGGCGTGGACGGCCTCGAGGGCGACGAGGGGGCCTTCCTGGCCTGCTCCTTCTGGATGGCGGACGACCTGGCGATGATCGGCCGCGTCGACGAGGCCCGCAAGCTCTTCGAAAGGCTCCTGGCCCTGCGCAACGACCTGGGCCTCCTGGCCGAGGAGTGGGATCCCCGCCTCCAGCGCCAGGTGGGCAACTTCCCCCAGGCCTTCAGCCACGTGCCCCTGATCGACACGGCCCTGAGGCTGACGGCGAGCGGGGCATACGGCGGCTGACAACGACCGCGACAGCGGCCCGCGCTCCCCTTGCGGGGGGCGTGGGCCGCGGCCTTTGGGGGCGCGGGGAACTGCGCGACCAGCCCTCACCGACCCGCAGCCTCGCAACAAGCCCCTAGGCTGAAAGCAGTCCCGTCCCCTACTGAAAAAAAAGGGGGCAACTGCGGTGTCCCCCTTCTCGAAGGCCCACACCCGCCTCGCCGCCCTCCGCGCGGACCTGACCGGCGACGCTTTCAGGCCAGAAGACCCTGGCTACGACAACGCCCGCAAGCTCTTCAACACCCGCATCGACCGCCACCCCGCAGTGATCGCCCAGTGCGCGACCACGGCGGACGTGGTCCATTGCGTCCGCTTCGCCCGGGACCTGGACCTCCACATCGCGATCCGGGCCGGCGGCCACAGCCCGGCCGGGATGTCGCTCAACGACAACGGCCTGGTCATCGACCTGCGCCGGATGCGCACGGTGACCGTCGACCCCGGCTCCCGGACGGTACGGGTCGAGGGCGGCGCCCTCATGAGCCACCTCGACCAGGCCACCCGGCCCCACGGCCTGGCCACCACCGGCGCCCGGAACTCGACCACCGGCGTGGCCGGCTTCGCCCTCGGCGGCGGCACCGGCTGGCTCGACCGCGCCTTCGGCCTCGCCGTCGACAACCTGCTCGGCGTCGAACTGGTCACGTCCGACGGCTCGCGGATCCGGGCCACCGATCACGAGAACCCGGAACTCTTCTGGGCCCTGCACGGAGGCGGCGGCAACTTCGGCGTCGCCACCGCGCTGACCCTGAGACTGCACCCGCTGCCGGAGTTCTCGATCGCCCTGCTGACATACCGCCCGGAGTCCGGCCGGGACGTGGTCCGCGGCTACCGCGAGATCATCGAGGCCGCCCCGCCGGAGACCGGCGGCGGCATCATCCGCACACAGCTGGTCGACGCGCTCCTGACGTACCCGGGCCCCGCACAGGACCTCCGCAAGCTCGCCCGGCCGCTGCTGGCGCTGCCGCACGAGGCCGTGGTCCTCACGCCCCTCCCCTACGCCGCCTTCCAGCGCATCCTGGACAGCCCGCCGGGCCTGAGGAACCACTCTTCCGCCGAGTCCCTGACCGGTCTGCCCGACGAGGCCGTGGACGTCTTCTGCGAGCTGGGGAACGTCATGCCCGTGCCCGCGACCACCCGGTACTCGCTGTTCCCGCAGGGGGCCGCGGTCGCCTCGGGCCCGGACCGCTTCCCGGTGCCGTTCCGGGACGCCCGGTGGACCGTGCACCCCTTCGGGATGTGGGAGGACCCGGCCGACGACAGGCGCTGCGTCCAGTGGGTCGAGGACGTGCGCGCCGCCTTCCGGCCGTGGAGCACCGGCGCGGTCTGCCTCAACCTCGTCGGCGACGAGGGAGCCGACCGCGTGGTGGCCGGCCTCGGCGCCGGGAACATCCGACGGCTGGCCGCGGTGAAAGCCGCGTACGACCCGGACAACGTCTTCCGCTTCAACCACAACATCCTGCCCCGGTAGTGAGCGGCCCGGCCTCGGACATGCCTCCGGGAGGCCTCCCCGGGTAGCGTCCGCTGCATGGACAGCCGTTTGGACAGCCACTTGGACAGTCGATACGACACCCAGGGCGCCGGAATCACCGTGCAGCGGGCTCTGGAGCTGCCCGGGCTGCGCAGCGGGCTGCCGGAGATCCTCGCGGGCGCCGACCGGCTGGGCCGCACCGTGCGCTGGGTGCACGCGGGCGAGGTCCCGAACATCGCCTCGCTCCTCAAGGGCGGCGAGCTGCTCCTGACCACGGGCTACGGCCTCGGCACCCGCCCCGCCGACCAGCGCGCGTTCGTCCGCACGCTCGCGGAGCGCGGTATCGCGGCGCTCGTCGTGGAGCTCGGCCCGCGCTTCACCCGGCTGCCCTCGGCCCTCGTGGACACGGCGCGCTCCGCCGGTCTCCCGCTGGTCCAGCTGCACCGCGAGGTGCCCTTCGTGGCGGTCACGGAGGAGATCCACACCGAGATCGTCAACGGCCACTACGCGCTGCTGCAGCGGGCCGAGGAAGTGCACCGGCGCTGTACCGAGGCCCTGCTCGGCGGCGGGGGCATACCCCAGGTCCTCGGCATCCTCGCCGACTTCAGCGGCAACCCCGTCTTCCTGGAAACCGCGGACGGACAGCTCCTGTACGCCGCGGGGGCCGGCTCCGCGGGCGCCGATCCGCTCCAGGTGTGGGAGGGGATGCGCGGCCAGCACAAGGAGGAGCCGCCCGCCGGGACGACCCTCGTGGACGTGCCGGGCGGCGGCCCCGGCACCGGTTCGGTACGCGCCCGGCTGGTCCTCCTGCCCGTCAGCGCCCCGGTCGCCCCCGTGCACCGGATCGCGGCGGAGCGGGCCGCGGGCATCCTGGCCGTCGTCCTCATGCAGGCCCGTCAGGAGGAGGAACTCGCGGCACGCGGACGCGGCGACTTCCTCACCGACCTCGCGGAAGGCCGTATCGCCGCCGAGGACGCCCCCGCACAGGCCCGCGTGCTCGGCTTCAAGCCCGGCAACAGCCCGCTCCTGCCGGTCGTGATGCGGCTCGCCGACGGCCCCTCCCCCGGTGGCGGCTGGGCCGTCCTGGCGCGCGCGGTCGCGGAGGAGCTGGCCTCGGTGGGAGTGCCGGTCCTTCTGGGCGTACGCCCGGTCGAGGGCCGCGTCCCCCTGCTGCTGGGCCTGCGTTCGGAGTCCGAACGCGCGGCGGTCGCGGACCGGGTCGCGGCGGCCCTCAGGGCGGGTGTGGAGCGCGCGGGCATGCAGCGGCCGGGGGCCCAGCCGCCCGTGGTGGTGGTCGGGGTCGCGGGCGGCTGGGCGGCGGCCTCGGCGGGCCTGCGGCACGCGGCGGAGACGGCCACGGCCGCGCAGGGCCTGACGGACCGCCCCTGGTACGACGCCCGCCGCCTCGACACCGACCTGCTCCTGTGGCGGCTGCGCGACCATCCGGACCTGGCGGCCTTCGTGGACCGCGCCATCGGCCCCCTCCGCGACCACGACCTCCGCTCCAAGCCGCCGCTGCTGCCCACGCTGGAGACGTACCTGGCGCACGCGGGCCGCAAGGCGGAGACGGCGCGCGAGCTGCACCTGAACCGGCAGACCCTCTACAACCGGCTCGCCCGGATCGGGGAGTTGCTGGGCACGGACCTGGACGACCCGCAGACGGTACTGGCGTTGAGCCTGGCACTACGAGCGCGACGGCACGTGCCCTGAGCCACCGGACGGCTCCTAGGCAAGGGGCCTTGTCTGGGTCAACTCGTCGTAGACGCTGAGCACTTGGGCGACGGTCTCGTCCTCGGTCGGCCAGGTCGCGGCCTGCCGCACCCCCCGCTCCTTGAGCAACTCCCGGCGATCATCGTCCCCGAGCAGCCGTACGACGGCCGCGGCGAGCGCGTCGGCGTCCGCGCGCGGGACGAGTTCGGCCGCGTCGCCGACCAGTTCGGGGATACCTCCGACGGCGGTCGCGACGAGCGGCACACGCGCGTGCAGGGCCTCCTGGGCGAGCACGGAACGGGACTCCCGACCGCTCGGCAGCACCGCGAGATCGGAGGCCAGGAGCAGCTCGGAGACGTCGTCGCGCCGCCCGACGAGCCGCACCGGCAGCTCCTCGTCCTCGATCCGCCGCTGGAGGGCCGCCCGCAGCGGCCCCTCCCCGGCGATCACCAGGAGCGGCACGGGGTCGAGCGAGCGCCACGCGCGCGAGGCGTCCAGCAGGGTGTCGTATCCGCGGTGCCGGTCGAGGGAACCGACGGCCATGAGCAACGGGCGTTCGGTGGCGCCGAGTTCGGCCCGCGCCTTGTGGCGGAGCCGGTCGGGGTCCCCGTACTCGACGGCCTTGCGTGGCGTCGGGAACGCGACGGCCGCGAGCCGGGCGTCCCGTGCCCCGCGCCTGCGGGCGCGGTCCACGAGGTCGGACGAGGAACCCAGCACCACCGCCGCGGCCCTGGCGACCCGCCGCTCCAGCAACCGCAGCAGATGCGCCCGCGCGCCCTCCGCGTGCGAACGGGTGTGCCAGGTGACGACGAGCGGGGTGCGCCGCCCGCTGAGCGCGAGCGCGGCCCGCAGCGCGGCGTGCAGCCCGTGCGCGTGCACGAGGTCGGCGTCCGCGCAGGCCGCCCGCAGCGCGGCCACGGCGGCCGGATCGCTGCTGCGCGGCACGGGAACGTGCTGGGCGCCGACGCCACTGAACCCGTACGCGAGGTCGGCCTCGGCGGGTGCGCACACGGTGACCCGCACCCCCCGGGCGACGAGCCCCGAGGCCAGCGACCGCACATGCACGCTGCTGCCCGCGCTTGCGCCGCCGAGCACCTGCACGGTGCGCAGCGGCGACTGACCGTGCGGTGAGTGGCTGCTCACGTGGCTCACGTGGCCGGGGCTCCTGGTTTCGGCGTCGGACGGGCACGGAGAACGTACAGGGGGGAAAGGCAGAGGGGGGGTACCGCACGTCGTGCTCCGCGTACTACGCCAAGGATGCCAGGCCGTACGGGTGTTCCGGGACCGCCATCGGAGCAAGCCTCGCGGCGCAGCGCCCAACTCGACCACACCTGTCACCCACAAGAGTGACAAGTCGCGTGTCTTCGCGACGGGTTGTCCTTCGCTGGACGCCCGACGGGGTGTCCGCCCCTCACCCCAGCGCTCGCGCGACCGTCTCGCTGACCTTGTCCCCGTACACGGTCGCGGCCACCAGCGCCGCGGCATGGGCGAGGAGCCCGGCCCGCCCGTTGCCCGCGACGATCGCGCTGCCCAGCGCGGCGCCGAGCGCGTGGGCCCCGGTGTCGCCGATCATCGCGCGCTGGCCGAGGTCGTCGGGGAACACGGCCGCCGCCGCGCCCATCGCCGCGGCCGACAGCCGCCCGGCGGGTCCGCCCCGCAGCAGCCCCGGAGCCCCCAGCGCGAGCACCGCGCCGGCGGCCCGCCCCGGCCGGACATCCACGAGGTTGACGAAGTGCGCGCTCCCGGCGATCACGACCCCCGCGAGCAGCTTGTCCACAGGCCGCTCCTTGAGCAGCGCCCCCGCCACCAGCCCCGCGGCCGAGATCCCGAACAGCTTGACCGCCCCGCTGGTCACCTCACCGTCCTTCAGCGCCCCCAGATGCGCCCGGAACCCCCGGCGCGGGTCCCCCGCCCCGACCACGTCGTCGTACGCGCCGCACGCCCCGGCGGCCAGGACCGCGGCCCCGGCACCCCGGTGGACGCGCGCGGCCGCGAGCGCCGCTCCGAGGGCGGTGGCGGGGCCGGCGTACAACTCGACGGTGCGTCCGGCGTAGTTCGTACGCTGCCAGCGCTCCGGGCCACCCGGGGCCTTGGTGCGCAGGCCTGCGAGGGTGGCGCGGGTGGCGGCGACGGCGGTACCGAAGCTGGTGATCATGCGACGACTCCAGGGGCCCGCGGAGCGGGCGGGGTCGGGGGCGCGGAGCGGCCGAAGGGGCGGGGAACGCGCCGCGGAGCGGCCGAAGGGGCGGGGAACGCGCCGCGGAGCGGCGAAGATAAGGACCGCGGAGCGGTCAAGGCGCCCGTCGCGGAGCGACGCAAAAAGCCGGCCCCGCCCGCGGACGCAGGGAACTACCGGTCGCCCCGAGCCGTGGCCAGCAACTCCTCCGCATGCGCCCGGGCCGTCTCCGAGTCCTCCTGCCCCGCCAGCATCCGGGACAGCTCCCGAATCCGCTCCTCCCCCTCGAGCACCTTCACCCCGGAGCGCGTCACAGACCCGTCGTTGGTCTTCTCGACCAGCAGCTGCCGGTCGGCGAACGCGGCGACCTGCGGCAGATGGGTCACCACGACGACCTGGGCGCTCTTGGCGAGCTTGGCCAGCCGCCGCCCGATCTCGACCGCGGCCTTGCCACCCACACCGGCGTCGACCTCGTCGAAGAGATACGTCGGCACAGGGTCGGTCCCCGCGAAGACGACCTCCACCGCGAGCATCACGCGTGAGAGCTCACCACCGGAGGCCCCCTTGGCGATGGGCCGCGGCGGCGCCCCGGGATGCGGGGCGAGCAGCAGCTCGACCTCGTCCACGCCCGCGGGCCCGTACGCGACGGTGCGCCCGCCGAGTTCCACGCCCTCGGGGTCGTCGCTCTGCCGGATCTCGAACGACACGCGCGCGTGCGGCATGGCGAGCGAGGCCAGCTCGGCGGTCACGGCGGCGGCGAACCGTTCGGCGGCCTCGGTGCGGGCATCCGTCAGCGCCTGCGCAAGCCCGCCCAGTTCGGCCCGCAGCGCGTCCCGCTCGCCGGTCAGCTCGTCGATCCGCTCGTCGTCGCCGTCGAGTTCGAGGAGCCGCGCGGCGCCCTGCTCGGCCCACGCGAGTACGGCGTCGATGTTCTCGCCGTACTTCCGGGTCAGCTGGGTGAGCGCGGCGCGGCGCTCCTCCACGGCCGCGAGCCGCAACGGATCGGCGTCGAGGTCGTCGGCGTACCCGGCCAGCTCCCCCGCCACGTCGCGCAGCAGGATGTTGATCTCCCCGATCCGCCCGGACAGCCCGGCGAGCGCGGCGTCGTGCGACCGTACGGCCTCCAGGGCCCGGTGCGCGCCCGCGACGAGCGTGGCCGCGTCGATGCCCTCGGGGTCCTCGGGATTGCCCGCGAGCGCGGCGTGGGCGGCCGTGGCGGCGGACGCGAGCGCCTCCGCGTGCCCGAGCCGCTCCGCCTCCGCCGACAGTTCCGCGTCCTCGCCGGCGCGCGGCTCGACCGCGGCGATCTCGTCGAGTCCGAAGCGCAGCAGGTCGGCTTCCTGGGCCCGCTCACGCGCGCGTGTGGTGATCTCGTCCAGCTCGGCCGAGATGGCCCGCAGCCGCCGGTAGGCCCCCGCGTACTTGGCGAGCGGCACGGCGACCGCGTCCCCGGCGTACCGGTCGAGCGCCTGCCGCTGCCGGGACAGTTTGAGCAGCCCCTGCTGGTCGGTCTGCCCGTGCACGGCCACCAGCTCGTCGGCCAGCTCGGCGAGCACGCCGACCGGGACGGAACGGCCGCCCAGGTGTGCCCGTGAGCGTCCCTCGGCCGAAACGGTACGGCTGATCAGCAGCGCGCCGTCGTCGAGCTCGGCGCCCGCCTCCTCGGCCCGTACGATCGCCGTACCGCCCGTGGGTACGGTGATCCGCCCCTCCACGACGGCGTTCTTGGCGCCGATCCGTACGAGGGCGGGGTCCGCGCGCCCGCCGAGCAGCAGCCCGAGGCTGGTGACCACCATCGTCTTGCCCGCACCGGTCTCACCGGTCACGGCGGTGAAGCCTGGTGACAGCTCGACGACCGCGTCGTCGATGACTCCGAGCGACCGTATCCGCATCTCCTCCAACACGGACACGACCTTACGAGGTCCAGCCACGGATGTGCGACGGCCCCCGCCCCGCAGCCGCGAACCCGCAGGTGACAAGCACCTACAAACAGTGCCTTGTCACCCACGGGAGTGGACCTGACGGGAGTGTCAGTGCGGCGCCCCGCGCCAGCCGGAAACCGGCAGCGCGAACTTGGCCACCAGCCGGTCGGTGAACGAGGCGTGGTGCAGCCGGGCCAGCCGCACCGGCACGGCCCCCCGCCGTACCTCGACCCGCGCCCCCGGCGGCAGCTCCACCGTCCGCCGCCCGTCGCACCACAGCACCCCCGGCGGAATGTGCGGCAGCACCTCCACCGCGAGCACCGAGTTCGGCGAGGTCACCATCGGCTTGGCGAACAGCGCGTGCGCGCTGATCGGCACCATGAGCAGCGCCTCGACCTCGGGCCAGACGACGGGTCCGCCGGCGGAGAAGGCGTACGCCGTGGACCCGGTCGGGGTCGCGCAGACGATGCCGTCGCAGCCGAAGCCGGTGACCGGCCGCCCGTCGATCTCCAGGATGACCTCGAGGAGCTTCTCGGCGGAGACCTTCTGCACGGCGGCCTCGTTGAGCGCCCAGTCGGTGTGCACGATGTCGCCGTTCTGGTGGACGACGACGTCGACGGTCATGCGTTCCTCGACCTCGTACGCCTTGGTCACGACCCGGTCGACGACCTTGTCGAGGTCGTCACGCTCGGCCTCCGCGAGGAAGCCGACGCTGCCGAGGTTGACGCCGAGCATCGGCACGCCGGAGGCGCGGGCGAACTCGGCGCCGCGCAGCAGTGTGCCGTCACCGCCGAGCACGATCAGCAGTTCGCATCCGTCGAGGCACTGCGGAGTGGCTTCCTTCACCAGCTCCACCTCGGGCGGCAGCGGCAGATCGGCCGCCTCCGCCTCCAGCACACGCACCCCGATCCCGGAGCGCAGCAGCCCCTGGACCACGAGTTCTGCGCTGCGGATCGCGGCCGGCCGCCCGGTGTGGGCGAGCAGGAAAACAGTACGAGCTCGGGTCTCTGTCAACGCGGCCCCTCCGCCACTGCACGGTCAACGTCGGCCGGGTCGAGTTCGGGTGCCTCGGCACGCAGCCACAGAAAGTACTCGACATTGCCCGAGGGTCCGGGCAGCGGACTCGCGGTCACGCCCTTCACCCCGAGCCCCAGCTCCGCGGCCCGCCGGGCCACTCCGCGCACCGCCTCGGCGCGCAGTTCCGGACTGCGTACGACTCCACCACTCCCCAGCCGTTCCTTCCCCACCTCGAACTGCGGCTTGACCATCATCACCAGATCGGCGTCGGGCGCCGCGCACCGCACGAGGGCGGGCAGCACCAGGCCGAGCGGGATGAAGGACAGATCCCCGACAACAAGATCCACGGGCTCCCCATCGATCGCCTCCAACGTCAACTCGCGTACGTTCGTACGGTCCTTGACGGTGACGCGTTCATCGCTCTGCAGAGACCAGGCGAGTTGACCGTAGCCGACGTCGACGGCGACGACATGGGAGGCGCCCGAGCGCAGCAGTACGTCGGTGAAGCCTCCGGTGGACGCTCCGGCGTCCAGCGCCCGCCGCCCCTCGACCTTCAGTCCCTGGGGTACGAAGGCCGCCAGGGCGCCCGCGAGCTTGTGCCCGCCGCGCGAGACGTAGTCGGGGTCGCTGTCGTCCTGGGTGACCACGATCGCGGCCGCGGTCTCCACCTGGGTGGCGGGTTTGGTCGCGAGGGTCTTGCCGACGCTCACCCGGCCGGCGGCGATCAGCTGGCTGGCGTGCTCGCGCGAGCGGGCGAGCTTCCGGCGGACCAGCTCGGCGTCGAGGCGGCGGCGTGCCACTCCTGCCACGTTGGGTTCAGCTCCTGCGGTCGTACGGTGTAGGGGGCGCCGGAGGTCCCGGGCGGGCGTCGAGCGCGGTCAGCGCGTCGCGCAGCCCCCGGTGTACATCCTCGTACACCTCGACATGTCCGTCCGTGGCGAGGTGGTCGGCGTCGCCCAGCCGGTCGAGCTGGGCGTCGACCTCGGCGTTCCCGGTGGGGGTGCGGTCCACGTCCAGCGGGGCCGGGGCGGCGGGGTCGTACTCGAGTTCGGGTTCGACCTCGACCGGAACCTCGGGCTCCGGCGTCGGGCCCTGCGGAGCCCCGGCCTCCGACACTGACTCGTTCATGCCCCGACGCTACCTCGAAGCGCTGCGGTACCGTCGACCGCGATGGCCACGATTGAGGAGTGCCGCAGCGCACTCGACAAGCTCTCGGACAACATGGCGGGCGCGGACGGGAACGTACGCGAGGCGGCGGCCCTGGACCGCTCGCTCAGCTGCCGAATCACCGACCTCGACATCACCTTCGTCGGTCGCCTCAAGGACGGCCGGATCGAGGTGCTCGACACCCTCCAGGGCCCACCCGTCGAGAAGGCCCAGATCAGACTCGCCATGTCCGGCGACGATCTGGTCGCCATGGTCGACGGGCAGCTGAACTTCGCGAAGGCCTGGGGCTCGGGCCGGGTGCGGCTGGAGGCGGCCCTGCTCGACCTGTTCCGCCTCAGGAAGCTTCTGTAGCGGCTGCGGCGGCGACCTTCACGCGGGCCTTGCGTGCCGCGGGCACCACCAGCGGCGTCCCGGTCTCCGGGTCGTCGATGACCTGGCAGCGCAGCCCGAAGACCTCCTCGACCAGTTCGGCCGTGACGATGTCGTTCGGCGCGCCCTCGGCGATGACCCGGCCCTCGCGCAGGGCGATGAGGTGGGTGGCGTACCGGGCCGCGTGATTGAGGTCGTGCAGGACGGCGACCAGGGTGCGTCCCTGCTCCTCGTGGAGTTCGGCGCACAGATCGAGCACGTCGATCTGGTGCTGGATGTCGAGGTAGGTCGTCGGCTCGTCGAGCAGCAGCAGCGGGGTCTGCTGGGCGAGTGCCATGGCGATCCACACGCGCTGCCGCTGGCCGCCGGACAGTTCGTCGACATAGCGATCGGCCAGTTCGGCGACGCCGGTCGAGGCCATCGACTCCTGTACGACCCGCTCGTCCTGCGCCGACCACTGGCGCAGCAGGCCCTGGTGCGGATAGCGGCCCCGGCCGACCAGGTCGCCGACCGTGATCCCGTCCGGCGCGATCGACGACTGCGGCAGCAGCCCGAGCGTCCTGGCCACCTTCTTCGCGGGCATCGACTGGATGACCTGCCCGTCGAGCAGCACCCGTCCCTCGGAGGGCTTGAGCATCCGCGACAGGGCGCGCAGCAGCGTGGACTTGCCGCAGGCGTTCGGGCCGACGATCACGGTGAAGGAGTTGTCGGGGATCTCCACCGACAGCTTCTCCGCGATGACGCGCTGGTCGTAGCCGAGGGTGACGTTGTCGGCGGACAGGCGGTTCACAGTGCTCCTTCGAGTGTTCTTGTTCGCCTGGGTGTTCTTATGCGCCTGGGTGTTCACAAGCGCCTGGGTGTTCCTGTTCGCCGCGGCGCTCATATCCGGCCCGCCTTGCGCTCGGTGACCAGCAGCCACAGCAGATAGATCCCGCCCAGGACCCCCGTCACGACGCCGACGGGCAGCTGATCGGCGCCGAAGGCCCGCTGCGAGGCCCAGTCAGCGACGATCAGCAGGGTCGCGCCCATGCACATCGACGGCACCAGGTTCGGCCCCGGCGAGCGGGTCAGCCGCCGGGCGAGCTGCGGCGCGGTGAGCGCCACGAAGCCGACCGGGCCCGCGGCCGCGGTGGCACCGGCGGTGAGCAGCACGGCGGCCAGCATCAGCAGCAGTCGTACGCGCTCGACGCGCACTCCGAGGGCGTACGACACGTCGTCGCCCATCTCCATCATGCGCAGCCCGCGCGCGTTGCCGAGGACGAACGGGACGAGGACGGCGCACAGGACGAGCAGCGGCCAGACCTGCGCCCAGTCACGGCCGTTGAGGGAGCCGGTCATCCAGACGATCGCGCGGGCCGCGTCGACGATGTCCGCCTTGGTCAGCAGATAGCCGTTGACCGCCGTGACGATCGCGGAGACTCCGATACCGACCAGGACCAGTCGGTATCCGTGCACGCCCCGCTTCCAGGCGAGCAGATAGATGGCGAACCCGGTCACCAGGCCGCCGACGAGCGCTCCCAGCGCGACCTCGTTCGCGCTGCCCGAGAACAGCACGATCATGATGAGCGCCCCGGCCGTCGATCCCTGGCCGACGCCGAGGACGTCCGGGCTGCCCAGCGGGTTGCGGGAGATGGACTGGAACAGCGCCCCGCCGAGCCCGAGCGAGGCCCCGACCAGCAGGCCGACGAGCACCCTAGGCAGCCGCAGGTCGTTGACGATGAACTCCTGGCCCGCGTTCCCGTTGCCGACGAGCGTCTTGAGGACGTCGACGGCCGGGATCGGGAAGTCGCCGGTGCCGATCAGCACCACGCTCGCGGCGAGCGCGGCCACCAGCAGCAGCACGACGACGGTGAACGCCCGGACGTCGAACCGGACGGAGAGGCCGCCGCGCGTCCGCACGGCTCGGGTACGTGTGGTCGTCACAGCTGGGCCGTCCTCCGCCGTCGTACGAGATAGATGAAGACCGGCCCGCCGAGGACCGCGGTGACGATGCCGACCTGCAGCTCCGCGGGCCGAGCGACCATCCGCCCCACGACGTCGGCGCCGAGGAGCAGCACGGGCGACAGCACGGTCGCGTACGGCAGGATCCAGCGCAGGTCGGGCCCGGTGAAGGAGCGGACCACATGCGGGACCATGAGCCCGACGAAGACGATCGGCCCGCAGGCGGCGGTCGCGGCGCCGCACAGCACGGTGGCGGCGGCCATGGACAGCGCCCGGGTGCGGTTCAGGTCGGCGCCGAGCGCGCGGGCGGTGTCGTCGCCCATGGCCATGGCGTTCAGGGGCCGGGCGAGCGCCAGCGCGACGACCGTACCGACCACCAGGAAGGGCAACACCTGCCTGATGGTCGAGTCGGTGGCCGAGGCCAGCGAACCCACCGTCCAGAAGCGCATCTTGCCGAGCGCAGCGTCGTCCATGATCATCACGGCCTGCAGATAGCCGTAGAGCGCGGCGCTGATCGCCGTGCCGGCGAGCGCGAGCCGCACCGGGGTGGCGCCGCGGCTGCCACCCAGGAACCAGACCAGCGCCCCGACCGCGGCCGCGCCGAAGAAGGCGAACCACACATAGCCGCTCAGGCTCGTGACACCGAAGTAGGTGATGGCGGTGACGACCGCGGCGGACGCACCCGCGTTGATGCCGAGCAGCCCGGGGTCGGCCAGCGGATTGCGGGTGAGTGCCTGGAGGACGGCGCCCGACAGTCCGAGCGCGGCGCCGACGAGCAGCCCGAGGACGGTACGCGAGATCCGGTCGTCCACCACGACGTCGGAGTACGTCCCGGTGCCATGGAACAGGCCGTGCCAGACCTGGTCCAGCGGCAGCGCTTTCGCACCGATCGCGATACTCGCCAACGCGACGAGCACCAGGAGGGCCAGGGACGCGAGGAGCCCAGCGGCGCGTATCGCCTGACGGCTTGGGGGCGCGGGGGCGGTCTCCGCGCGCTGTTCGGGGGGACTGTCGACCAACACGTGGTTAGGTTAGCCTACCCTCGCTCACGCTTCGATCCCGGGTGACTACGCCCCACCGCCGACGAGCCCCACCGCCGACGAGCCCTGGGCCCTCAGAGCCCCAGCCGCGCCAGCGCCTTCCCCCCGTCCAGCTCGCACGTCCCGTCCCCCGCGGCCGTCCACGCCGCCGCGCACAGCGCCCGCAGCCCGTCGAGCGCCTCACCGTCGCCCGCGAGCTCCAGATGCTCGCTCCCGGCCTGCGCCGTCCAGCCGCCGCAGCGGAACCCGTCACCCTCCTCCACGACCTCCGGCTGCCCGGTGAGCAGCCCGCGCAGATCCTCGTCCACATACGTCGGCCGGTGCTGCGGCGGGGCGGCGAGGAGCTGTGCGCCGTCCGTCACCCCGGTGAGCACGAGCAGCGAGTCCACCTCGCCGTTGAACGCGCCCTCGATGTCCGTGTCCAGCCGGTCGCCGACCACCAGCGGCCGCTTCGCCCCGGTCCGCAGGATCGTCTCGCGGTGCATCGGGGGCAACGGCTTGCCCGCCACCTGCGGCTCGGCGCCCGTGGCGATGCGTACGACCTCCACCGCGGCCCCGTTCCCGGGCGCGATCCCCCGCGCGCTCGGGATCGTCAGGTCGGTGTTGGACGCGAACCACGGCACCCCGCGCGCGACGGCGTAGGAGGCCTCCGCGAAGCGCCCCCAGGGCAGGTCGGGACCGCCGAACCCCTGGACGACCGCCGCCGGGTCGTCGTCCGCCGACTCGACCGGTTCGAGCCCGCGCTCGCGCAGCGCGACCCGCAGTCCCTCGCCGCCGATGACCAGCACGCGCGCACCTGCGGGCACCTGCTCGCTGATCAGCCGCGCCACGGCCTGCGCCGAGGTGATGACGTCATCGGCGACCGTCGGTATGCCGAGCTCGCTCAGATGCTCCGCCACCGCATCGGGCGTACGCAGCGCATTGTTCGTGACATACGCGAGGTGCAGCCCTCCCGAACGGGCCGTGCCCAGTGACGCCACGGCGTGCGCGATCGCGTTGCCGCCCGCGTACACCACGCCGTCGAGGTCGAGCAGAGCCGTGTCGTAGGCGTCACTCAGGGCCTGTTCACTGGCCTCGGGCCGGGTCCTGGCGGTCTGGCTCATTACGCATCGCTCCTCGTTCGATCTCTTTCCCCCGATCATCCCGCACAGCGTCTGCACACTTACGATGCCTCAATGAACTATGCAGGTCCCGCGGAGGAGACCCCGGCGCGCAGCGGCCTCGAACTGACCCCGTTCCGGGGCCTGCGCTACGACCCCGACCGGGTCGGCAGCCTCGCCGCCGTGACATCTCCGCCGTACGACGTCATCGTGCGGCCGGACGGTCTGCTCCACCTCGAGTCCGCCGACCCGCACAACATCGTCAGGCTGATCCTCCCCCAGGACACGACCCCGACGGCCCGCAACCGCCAGGCGGCGGACACCCTGCACGACTGGGTGTCCGAAGGCGTCCTGGCCGCCGACCCCGAGCCGGGCCTGTACGTCTACGAGCAGCACGACGACGGGATGCTGCAACGCGGCATCATCGGCGCCCTGCGCCTGTCGGAGCCGTCCGCCGGCGTCGTTCTCCCGCACGAGGACGTCATGCCGCACATCATCGCGGACCGTGCGGCCCTGATGCGTGCCACCTCGGCCAACCTCGAACCGCTGCTGCTGACCTACCGCGGCAACGGCTCCCGGGTGGGCACGGCCGCCGTCATCGAGCGCGCCGCGGAGGGCGACCCGCTGCTCTCGACGACCACGGAGGACGGTTTCAACCACCGCCTGTGGGCGATCACCGACCCGGCGGACCTGGCCGAGATCCAGACGGATCTCGGCCGGCACCAGGCTCTCATCGCGGACGGCCACCACCGCTGGGCGACGTACCTGCGGCTACGCGCCGAGCACCCCTCGCCCAGCCCCTGGGACTACGGTCTCGTGCTCCTGGTGGACACCGCGCGCTACCCGCTCCGGGTCCGCGCGATCCACCGCCTGCTGCACAATCTGCCGGTCGCGGAGGCGCTGACCGCCCTCACGGACTCGTTCCGCGTACGTCACCTCGACGTTCCGCTCCCTGAGGCCCTGGAAGCCCTCGCCGCGGCCGCCGCCGAGGGCAACGCCTTCCTCCTCGCGGGCGACGGCTCGTTCCACCTGGTCGACCGCCCCTCCCCGGACCTCCTCGCCCGTACGGTCCCGGCGGACCGCCCCGAGGCCTGGCGCACCCTGGACGCGACCGTCCTGCACGCCACACTCCTGGCCCACATCTGGGGCATCCCGGAGGACTCGCCCGCCCACATCGCGTACATCCACGACACGGCCGCCACGGTGGACAAGGCGGAGCGCGACGGCGGCACGGCCGTCCTGATGCATCCGGTCCGCGAGGAGGTCGTACGCGACCTCGCCCGCCAGGGCGTCACGATGCCCCGCAAGTCGACGTCGTTCGGCCCGAAGCCGGCGTCGGGGCTGGTACTGCGGGCGCTGCCTCTCTGAGGCGCCCAGGCGAGGCTCCCAGGCGAGAACAGGGGCTGAAACGCCACGGGCGGCGGGATCCCTTCCGGAATCCCGCCGCCCGTGTCCTACGACTACCGCTGTACGTCAGCCCCGCGGAGCATCGTCATCGTCGTCGGCCTCGACGACCGGCTTGGTCTGCTCGGCCTCGACGATGTCGAAGTCATCGTCGTCCTCATCGTCGTCCTCGGTCCCGACCTCGATGTCGGTGTCGGCCTCGATCTCGTCCTCAGCCTCAGCTTCGGTCGCGACCTCGACCTCGACCTCGACGTCGTCCTCGTGCTCGACGAGCGCGTCGACGAACTCGACGCCGTCCAGTTCGGCAAGCCGGTCGGAGGCGTCCGTGCTGCCGTCCTTGTCGGACTCGACGGCCTTCGCGAACCACTCGCGCGCCTCGTCCTCACGACCGGCGGCCAGCAGCGCGTCGGCGTAGGCGTAACGCAGGCGGGCCGTCCAGGGCTGCACGGAGTTCGAGGCGAGCTCCGGGCTCTGGAGCGTCACGATGGCGGCGTCGAGCTGCCCCATGTCGCGCCGGGCGCCGGCCGCCACGAGCCGCATCTCGACCTGACCGGCCTTGTCCAGCTTGTGCACCTCGGGCGCACCCGCCATGTCCAGCGCCTTCTCGGGCCGGCCCAGGCCGCGCTCGCAGTCCGCCATGACGGGCCACAGGTCCACGTTCCCGGTCATACGGCGAGCCGCCCTGAACTCGGCGAGCGCCTCGCTGTACTTCTGGTTGGCGTACGCGGCGAACCCGGCCGCCTCGCGTACGGCGGCCACACGCGACGCCAGCCGCAGGGCGATCTTCGAGTACGCGTACGCGCCCTCGGGGTCCTCGTCGATGAGCCGGGCGACCATCACCAGGTTCCTGGAGACGTCCTCCGCAAGCCCCTTCGGCAGGCTGAGCAGTTCCTGCCGTACGTCGGCGTCGATCTCCTCGCCCGTGACGTCATCGGGGATCGGCAGCCGCTTGATCGGCTCACGGTCCCGGTCCCGGTCGCGGTCGTCGCGGCCACGGAAGCCGCCACCGCGTCGGTCGTCGCCCCGACGGTCGTCACGGCCACGGAAGCCACCGGGGCCACCGGTGCCACCGGGACGGCCACCCCGGTCGTCACGACGGGGGCCACCGCGTCCGCGGTCGTCGCGCCCCCGGTCGTCACGGGCGCGGAAACCGCCGCCACGGCTGTCGTCACGACGGTCGTCGCGCCGGTCGTCCCGCCTGTCGTCGCGGCGGAAGGCCGGACGGTCGCCCTCACGACGGTCGTCACGGCGGTCGTCCCGACGGTCATCACGGCGGAAGTCACCGCGGTCGTCGCGCCGGAAACCGCCGCCACCGCCAGCACGGTTGTCGTCCCGACGGAACCCACCGCGGTCGTCGTCACGACGAGGACCACCACTGGGGCGCTCGTCACGACGGAACCCACCGCGGTCGCCGCTGTCGCGACGGTCATCACGGCGGTCATCGCGACGGAACCCACCGCGGTCGTCGTCACGACGGGGACCACTGCTGGGGCGGTCGTCACGACGCGGGCCACTGCTAGGCCGGTCGTCGCGGCGCGGGCCGCTGCTGGGCCGGTCGTCACGACGGAACGCCGGACGGTCCCCTTCGCGACGGAACCCGCCACGGTCGTCGCCCCGACGGTCGTCACGCCGGAAGTCACCGCGATCATCACGGCGGAAGCCGCCGCGGTCGCCGCTGTCGCGACGGTCATCACGGCGATCGTCGCGACGGAACCCACCGCGGTCGTCGCCTCGGCGATCGTCACGCCGGTCGTCCCGACGGTCGTCACGACGGAAGTCACCGCGGTCGTCGCGCCGGAAACCGCCGCCACCGCCACCACGGTTGTCGTCCCGACGGAACCCACCGCGGTCGTCGTCACGACGAGGACCACCACTGGGGCGGTCGTCGCGGCGCGGGCCGCTGCTGGGGCGGTCGTCACGACGGAACGCCGGACGGTCCCCGTCCCGACGGACCCCACGGTCACGGTCGTCGCGACGCGGACCACTGGTGGGTCGGTCGTCACGGCGGAACGGCGGGCGACCGCCCCGGTCGCCCTCACGCCGGTCGTCACGGCCACGGAAACCGCCGCCGCCACGGTTGTCATCGCGGCCGCCACCACGGCTGTCGTCACGCCGGTTGTCGTCGCGCCGGTTGTCGTCGCGCCGGTTGTCGTCGCGCCGGAAACCGCCGCCACCACCACCGCGGTTGTCGTCCCGACGGAACCCACCCCGGTCGTCGTCACGACGCGGACCACCGCTGGGGCGGTCGTCACGCCGGTCGTTGTCGCGGCGCGGACCTCCGCGGTAACCGCCGCGGTCACCACTGTCCCGGCGGCGCTGATCGCGCTCCGGTCGCTCGTCGGGAGAGTTGGTGGACATGGTGACTCCTGTCATCGGTACCGCAAGTCATTCTCGCGCAGCCGGGTACCCGGCGCGCTTCGGAAAAGCAAAAAAGGACCTCTGGTCCCAGCGAGTCGCTGGGACCAGAGGTCCTCCAAAGATTGTTCGGCGGCGTCCTACTCTCCCACAGGGTCCCCCCTGCAGTACCATCGGCGCTGTGAGGCTTAGCTTCCGGGTTCGGAATGTAACCGGGCGTTTCCCTCACGCTATGACCACCGAAACCCTTTCAGACACCCCGCGATAAAGCGGAGTCTTGAACGGGCAGCGAACAAGCACACTATTCAATTGATTAGTGGAACTGTTCAGCCAGCACAACCGTTCGTTGTCTGGGAACT
>NZ_KQ948452.1:350459-827204 GCF_001514115.1 Streptomyces olivochromogenes | reverse complement strand
TTCCGACTGTATCAGACTCTTTCGTGTCCGATTCCCTGCCGGAGAGGGATTCTGTCTCCTGGCTTTGAATGCTTTCGCTTCGCGGCCTTTCGACATTCACCACGCTAGCCGATTCCCTCGGCAACTCATAATCGAGTTCCGCGGGCCGGAATTCAGGCATGCAAGCACGCCGAATTCTCCCCCGCTGAGGGGAAGTCGTAGGTAGTGGGTTGGCCACTTCCGGCTGCTGGCTGAACGCCGTACCCGGTTCAAGCGGCTCGGGCTACATTACGGACCCCCCAGGGACGAGTCAAGTTGAGCGACGGCGTGGCGTATGGGCCCGATAAGGGCTCACGGTGGGGTCGTTGGCGACCCAGAAGCGCCAGGGGTGAACGCCCCCGTCGCCGGCCACTCCGGTACGCGGACCGTTGCGTACCAGGTCGGAGTGGACGGGGGTGCCCGTCAGGAGGGTCAGGGGAGAGCCCTCGGGGGCGCAGGCATCGGTGCCGTCGAGGGCCCTGTCCACGCCGAGGGCCGTGGCCAGGCGCGCGGGGCCTTTGGCCAGTTCCTTGTCATTTCGGGCTGAAAGTCGACGTTTGCGCGCGAGCTCGGCGCCCTCGGTGATCTCCCCTGCGCGGAGGAGGACCCCGCTCGGGTTGCCCTCGGCACCGCACACCAGGTTCATGCAGAACCACATGCCGTAGGTGAAGTAGACGTATACATGCCCAGGCGGACCGTACATCACGTCGTTGCGGGCCGTGCGGCCGCGATAGGCGTGGGAGCCGGGGTCGTTCGGACCGTCGTACGCCTCCACCTCCGTGAGACGGAGCTCGATCGGACCGTCCGGTGTCGTGCGCACGAGGATGCGCCCCAGCAGGTCGGGGGCGACCTCCAGTACGGGGCGGTCGAAGAAGTCCCGGGTGATGGGCGTACGGTCAGGGGCCGCGATCATGGCGTACGAGCGTAGTCCAGTGGCCCGGACGGATGCGGCCGGGTGAGGGACTTGCCGTACGGGCCCGCACGAGTGCATGTCCGTGCGTGCCTACGGGTGGTCAGGGAGCGTCCTCCTTGTAAGGGTGAGGACGCGGAACCGGCCGCGGTCGGGTCGCGTTTGTAGGGATCAAGGATCCAGACGGATGTACGACGGAGCACAGGCGTTGCCTGGGGAGGAAGAAACATGGGGTTCAAGCGGCTGCTTGCGAGCCTGGGAGCCGGTGGGGCTTCGGTCGAGACGGTGCTGACCGAGGTCAACGTCGTTCCGGGTGGTGTCGTGCAGGGCGAGGTGCGGATCCAGGGCGGGTCCGTGAACCAGGCCATCGAGGGGCTGTCGGTCGGGCTCCAGGCCAAGGTCGAGGTCGAGGGGCACGACGACCAGGAGTACAAGCAGGACATCGAGTTCACCAAGCTGCGGCTCGGTGGGGCCTTCGAGCTGCAGGCCGGCGCCGTGCACGCCGTTCCCTTCGGGCTCGAGATCCCGTGGGAGACGCCGATCACCACGATCGACGGGCAGCCGCTGCGGGGCATGCACATCGGTGTGACCACCGAGCTGGAGATCGCGCGTGCCGTGGACTCCGGTGACCTGGACCCGATCAACGTGCACCCGCTGCCGGCGCAGCAGGCGATCCTGAACGCCTTCATCCAGCTGGGCTTCCGCTTCAAGAACGCGGACATGGAGCGCGGTCACATCCGGGGCACGCGGCAGAAGCTGCCCTTCTACCAGGAGATCGAGTTCTTCCCGCCGTCGCAGTACCGCGGGCTGAACCAGGTCGAGCTGAGCTTCGTCGCGGACGACCACGAGATGGACGTCATCCTGGAGATGGACAAGAAGCCGGGCCTCTTCAGTGAGGGCAGCGACTCGTACCGCTCCTTCCGGGTGGGGCTGCACGACTACCAGGGCACGGACTGGGCCGCGTACCTGAACCAGTGGCTGTCCGAGGTCGGCAGCAAGCGCAGCTGGTTCTAGGCTCGGGTCGAGAGATTCCACCGTTCAGGAGGTTCTGACGTGACCGAGCTCAAGAGGCCGCCGCTTCCCCATGACTTCCATCCGCCCGTTCCGGCCTTCACGGTCACCAGTGAGGACGTCGAGCCGGGCGGGGTACTGGAGGACGCTCAGGTCTACGCGGCCGGGAACACCTCGCCGCAGCTGAGCTGGGAGGGCTTCCCGCCGGAGACCAAGAGCTTCGCCGTGACCTGCTTCGATCCGGACGCCCCGACGGGGAGCGGGTTCTGGCACTGGGTGGTGTTCGACATTCCCGCTTCGGTGACGGAACTGCCGACGGGTGCGGGCAGCGGCAAGTTCGAGGGACTGCCGGAGGGTGCCGTTCAGGTGCGCAACGACTACGGGTCCAAGGACTTCGGTGGCGCCGCGCCGCCGGCCGGGGATCCCGCGCACCGGTATGTGTTCACCGTGTACGCCGTGGATCAGGAGAAGCTCGGTCCCGACGCGGAGGTGTCGCCGGCCGTCGTGGGATTCAATCTGCGGTTCCACACGCTGGCGCGCGCCCAGCTGATGGGAGAGTACGCGTCGCCCGCGTAAAGCGATGAAGACTCACGTTCACTGAACGTTTGCCCGCCTCTGGTCTTGGAAGTGATCAGGGGCGGGCATTTTTATTGCGTTGTCCATCTCGGCGTGCCCGGCCAGAGTTGATCCAAGCCCGCCAGGGGGTGGGCCGGTGCGCACGGGAGGTGGGCTGGATGCGGGACACGCTGGTTCTGAACGCGAGCTTTGAGCCGCTGTCGACGGTGACGTTGAACCGAGCCGTCGTTCTGGTGCTGCAGGACAAGGCCGTCGTCGAGCAGGCCCACCCCGAACTCCGTATGCGCGGCGCCGCGCTGGACATACCCGTGCCCCGGGTCATAAGGCTCTGCAGGTATGTGAGGGTGCCTTTCCGAAGACAAGCGCCGTGGTCGAGGCGCGGTGTGCTGGTACGCGACCGGCACAGGTGCGCGTACTGCGGAAGGCGGGCGACGACGGTCGACCACGTGGTGCCGCGCGCGCAGGGCGGTCAGGACTCCTGGCTGAACACGGTGGCGTCCTGCGCGGAGGACAATCACCGCAAGGCGGCCCGGACTCCGGAGCAGGCGGGTATGCCGCTGCTGCGGCAGCCGTTCGAGCCGACGCCCGCGGACGCGATGCTGCTGGCGCTGGGTCGTGACGACCTCGACGCCCTCCCGGAGTGGCTGGCCCAACCCGCGGCCTAGGCCCGGCAGTTCCTACGACGATGGGGCCCACCTCCGCCGAAAGGCAGGAGGTGGGCCCCATCGTCGTAGGGATCAGGGCGTCAGTCGGTGACGGACGGCTTCTCGCGGCGCTCGGTGCCCGCGTTGCCCGAACCGCCGCCCATGGGACCGAAGTTGCCCATGGCGCCGCTCAGGCCCTTGAGGGCGTCGCCGATCTCGCTGGGCACGATCCAGAGCTTGTTGGCGTCGCCCTCGGCGATCTTGGGGAGCATCTGGAGGTACTGGTAGGCGAGGAGCTTCTGGTCGGCGTCGCCTGCGTGGATGGACTCGAAGACCGTACGGATGGCCTGGGCCTCGCCCTCGGCGCGCAGGGCGGCGGCCTTGGCCTCACCTTCGGCGCGCAGGATCGCCGACTGCTTCTCACCTTCGGCGGTGAGGATCTGCGACTGGCGGATGCCTTCGGCGGTGAGGATCGCGGCGCGCTTGTCACGGTCGGCGCGCATCTGCTTCTCCATCGAGTCCTGGATGGAGGTGGGCGGTTCGATCGCCTTGAGCTCGACGCGGTTGACGCGGATGCCCCACTTGCCGGTGGCCTCGTCGAGGACGCCGCGCAGGGCCGCGTTGATCTCCTCGCGGGAGGTGAGGGTCCGCTCCAGGTCCATGCCACCGATGATGTTGCGCAGGGTGGTGACGGTGAGCTGCTCGATCGCCTGGATGTAGCTGGCGACTTCGTAGGTGGCGGCGCGTGCGTCGGTGACCTGGTAATAGATGACCGTGTCGATGTTGACCACCAGGTTGTCCTGGGTGATCACCGGCTGCGGCGGGAACGGCACGACCTGTTCACGCAGGTCGATGCGGTT
Source organism: Streptomyces olivochromogenes (assembly GCF_001514115.1). GTDB lineage: Bacteria > Actinomycetota > Actinomycetes > Streptomycetales > Streptomycetaceae > Streptomyces > Streptomyces olivochromogenes. Next base: position 823,185 of record NZ_KQ948452.1, on the reverse strand, counting down.
GCGGATCGAGTCGATGAACGGGACCACGATGTTCAGGCCCGCGTTGAGGGTCCGTGTGTAGCGGCCGAAGCGCTCCACGATGGCCGCGCTGGCCTGTGGGATGACCTGGATGGTCTTGATCAGGGCGATGAATACCAACACCACCAGAATGATCAGGACGATGATGATTGGTGCCATCGATGCTCCCCGTACCCTTCTCCGCCTCGGTATGTCCGAAAGATCTTATGGTTGTTGAAGATCTTGCTCGACGAGTCTGACAGACCGTCGTCTGCCACGTGGGGCGTTCGGTTCACTTGCGTCGCACGAGGTCACATCACAATCGCCGTGGCTCCTTCGATGTCCACGACGTCCACCTCCTGGCCCACTTCGTAGGCCTGTCCGGCGTCGAGGGCGCGTGCCGACCAGATCTCTCCGCCGAGTTTGATCCGGCCGTCCCCCGAACCGTCCACCCGTTCCAGGACGATGGCCTGTTTCCCCTTCAACGCCTCCACTCCGGTGGCGAGTTGGGGCCGCTGGGCGCGGTGCCGGGCCGCGACGGGTCGTACGACGGCGATGAGGGCGAACGAGACGACGGCGAAGACGAGTACCTGAAGGACGACATCGCCGCCGAGGCCCGCTGTCGCCGCCGCCGCCGCGGCGCCGAAGGCGAGCATGCCGAACTCCGGCATCGCGGTCACCACGAGCGGGATGCCCAGCGCGGCCGCGCCGACGAGCCACCACACCCATGCGTTGATGTCGTTCACGTGGTCATGGTAGGTCCGCGGGCCGGGCGCGGACAGGGCGCAGATCGGTGGAGAAGGGGCTCGTACCGGGAGTTCAGGACATCGGCAGGCCCTGCGCGGTCCAACGCTCGCCGACCTGCTCGACGATGAGCGGGAGGCCGAAGCAGAGGGAGAGGTTGCGCGAGGTGAGTTCGAGTTCGAGCGGGCCCGCGGCGAGCACCTTGCCCTGACGGATCATCAGGACGTGGGTGAAGCCGGGAGCGATCTCCTCGACGTGGTGCGTGACCATGATCATGGAGGGGGCGATCGGGTCGCGGGCGAGGCGACCGAGGCGGCGCACGAGGTCCTCGCGGCCGCCGAGGTCGAGGCCCGCGGCGGGCTCGTCGAGCAGGAGCAGCTCGGGGTCGGTCATCAGGGCGCGGGCGATCAGGGTGCGCTTGCGCTCGCCCTCGGAGAGCGTGCCGAACCTGCGGTCCAGGTAGTCGCTCATGCCGAGGCGGTCGAGGAAGGCGCGGGCGCGCTGCTCGTCGATGTCCTCGTAGTCCTCGTGCCAGCCCGCGGTCATTCCGTACGCGGCCGTCAGCACGGTCTGCAGGACGGTCTGGCGCTTGGGAAGCTTCTCGGCCATGGCGATACCGGCCACACCGATGCGGGGGCGCAGCTCGAAGACGTCGACCTTGCCGAGGGTCTCGCCGAGGATGGTGGCGGTGCCCTGGCTGGGGAAGAGATAGCTGGAGGCGAGGTTCAGGAGGGTCGTTTTTCCGGCGCCGTTCGGGCCGAGGATGACCCAGCGCTCCCCCTCCTTGACCGACCAGGAGACCTGGTCCACCAGAGCCCGGCCCTCTCGGACCACGGACACGTCCTCCAGCTCCAGTACATCGCTCATGAGCGCGTTGTCTCCCATTGCAGTCTCGGCCGTCGCTTACGTCTGTGGACGCAGCCCCCAGGGAAAACCTACGCCACCGGTCGGTCGCTCCCATCCATCGGTCGGTCCTTAGGGTGGAGGCATGCTCTCGGAACCACGCTCAGGACGCCTGGCCGCATGGGGAAACGCCCTTTTGGCCGGACTTGTTTCGCCGGATGACGCAGTGCTTGCCATCGTCGGTGAGGACGCGGTGCACCGGGTCGAGGGGCTGCCGGGTGAGTCCGGGCCCGTCGGGCTCACGCTCGCCCTCGGCCGGCTTCGCGCGCTCGGGGTGAAAGGACTGCGGGTCGCGCTGCCCGCGCCGGGGCATCCGCTCGGGCTGAGCGGACCGCCGGACTTCAATGCGCGCGCCCTCGACGCGGAGGAGGCGGTGGTCTGCCACGGGGTGGCGCTCGGGCTCGTTCCCGAGGTGTACGAGGCCGGGCCCGACGGTGATGTCCATGTCGAGGTGGTGTGGCACTGCCTCGCCGTGCGGGAGGCGCCGCCCGCGGATGTGCCCTCGCTCGGTGAGGCCGAGCGGGAGCTCGCGGAGGCGCTGCGTGAGGCGACGGAGGTGTTGTCGCGGCTCGACGTGGCGGGGTCGGGGCCGGTCGCCGAGGCGGCGGTCGACGCGTACCGGGCGCGGGCCGAGCGAGGGCGGGAGGTGTTGGCGCCCGGGTATCCGCCGCGTGCGGTGCGTGTGCTGGAGCTGGCCCAGCGGGTGGGGTTGCTGATCTCCGTCGCGTACGAGAACGGGCATGGCGGGGCGGTGAGTGCGTCGGAGATTTCGGCGCGGGCGTTGGCGTTGCGGCCGGTTGAGCGGACGGCTCGGCGGGCGCAGGTGGCGGCGTACAACGCGTTCGTGGAGGAGCGGGAGCGGGGGGGTCGCTGAGGGTTGTTTGCGCCCCCGCCGCCCCTACCCGTCCCATCCGTCCCTGGGGGCTCCGCCCCCAGACCCCCGGGTGGGTTCTTTGGATGCGGGTGAGTGGGGGCTGGGCGCGCAGTTCCCCGCGCCCCTGCCCCCGGCCCCCGTCGGCCTGAACAAACCGAACGGCCTCCCAGGAGGTCCTGGGAGGCCGGTGGGGGTGGTGGAGGCGTGGGTCTCAGTGGTTGAGGCCCAGGTTGCCGAAGGCCGGGTTCAGGACGCCGATGACGTTCACGCTGTTGCCGACCGCGTTCACGGGGATGTGGATCGGGGCCTGGATGACGTTGCCCGAGACGACGCCCGGGGAGCCCGCGGCGTTGCCGCCCGCCCACGAGCCGTCCGTCGCGGACGCCATACCGGCACCGGCGGCGACCAGCCCGCCGGCCACCATCGCGACAGCCGTGGCCTTCTTCAGGTTCTTCACTTCTGAGCCCTCCCTAGCGATCACCGCGGCAGTCGCCGCGGCACGCACTGGAGAACGGGCGAGATCCCCGGAGGATGCGCCATCCGGGTGACATACACACGACGGTATGAATCTCAGCCCGGAGCGGAACCCTCCGAGTTGCCGCCGTCGCGCGGGCGATCAGCCCGCGGCCCCATGGCGGACGGCCCAGAGCGCGGCCTGTGTGCGGTCGGCGAGGTCGAGCTTCATCAGGATGTTCGAGACATGCGTCTTGACGGTCTTCTCCGAGAGGACGAGTGCGCGTGCGATTTCCCGGTTGGAACGGCCGTCCGCGATCAGGCCGAGCACTTCGCGCTCCCGTTCGGTGAGCGAGCCGCCTCTCCCCTGGCCCGAACCGGCCTCCTCCTGGGACAGCAGGACGCCCGCCACCTCGGGCTGGAGCAGGATGTGCCCGGCGTGCACGGAGCGGATGGCGCCGGCGAGGGCGTCGGGGTCCACGTCCTTGTAGACATAGCCGGCGGCGCCCGCGCGCAGGGCCGGAACGACCGTGCGCTGTTCGGTGAAGCTGGTGACGATCAGCACGCGCGCGGGGTTGGCGAGTTCACGGAGCTTGCGCAGCGCGTCGATGCCGTCCATGCCCGGCATCTTGACGTCCATGAGGACGACGTCGGGCTTCAGCTCCTCGGCGCGGGCGACCCCTTCGACGCCGTCGGACGCCTCGCCCACGACCTCGATGTCGTCCTGTACTTCGAGAAAGGTGCGCAGGCCCCGGCGGACCACTTGGTGGTCGTCGACGAGCAGCACCTTGATTGCGTCAGCCACCAGGGACCTCCATCTCGATCGTGGTGCCCTTTCCGGGCGCCGATTCCACGCTGAGGGTGCCGCCGACCCCGCTCGACCGGTCGCGCATGGAGACCAGGCCCAGGTGGCGTCCCGCGGCGCGGATCGCCGTGGGCTCGAAGCCGCTGCCGTCGTCACTGACGCGCAGGACGGTGCCGGTACCGCGCTTCTCCAGGGTGACGTCGACGCGGCCGGCTCCAGAATGCCGCAGCGCGTTGTGCAGGGCCTCCTGGGCGACGCGCAGCACGGCCTCCTCCTGGGCGGCGGGCAGCGCCCGCACCCCGTGGCCGGTGAAGGTCACGCGCGCGGAGTGGGCGCGGTCGAGGACCTGTATCTGGGTGCGCAGGGTGGCGACCAGGCCGTCCTCGTCGAGGGCGGCGGGGCGCAGCTCGATGACGGCGGCGCGCAGCTCTTCGGTGGCCTCGGCGGCGAGCATGGCCACCTGGTGCAGTTCGCCCTTGGCGCGTGCGGGGTCGCGGTCCACGAGGGCGGCGGCGGCCTGTGCGGTCAGGCGCAGGGAGAAGAGTTTCTGGCTGACGGCGTCGTGGAGTTCGTGGGCGAGCCGGGAGCGCTCCTCGGCGATGGTGAGCTCGCGGCTGCGCTCGTAGAGGCGGGCGTTGGTCAGGGCGATCGCCGCGTGCTGGGCGAGGATCGTGAGGAGTTCCTGATCGTCCTCGGTGAAGCCGCAGCCGCCGTCCGACGCGGAACAGTCCTTCTGGTTCTCCTTCGTCCTGTTCTTGTTCGCCAGGAACAGGGCGCCGATGACCTCGTCGCCGTCGCGGATCGGCAGGCCCAGGAAGTCGGACATGTCGGGGTGGGCGGCGGGCCAGCCCTCGAAGCGGGGGTCCTTGCGTACGTCGGCGAGGCGCTCGGGGCGGGCCTCGTGCAGCATCGCGGCGAGGATGCCGTGCTGGCGCGGAAGCGGGCCGATGGCCTTCCACTGGGCGTCGCTGACGCCGTCGACCACGAATTGGGCGAAGCCTCCGTGGTCGTCGGGCACACCGAGCGCCGCGTACCGCGCGTCCAGTAGCTCGCGGGCCGAGGCGACGATCGTCTTGAGGACGTCGCGCACCTCGAGGTGCCTGCTCATGGCCAGCAGCGCGGAGCTCACCGCGTACAGACCGGACCGGGGGCCTTGGCTCATGTCCCCAACGTACCGGCGGGGTGTGACAGTGCGTATCCGACCTGTGGTGGCGGCTGTCTAGGCCGGTGGGCCTAGGGCGAAGGGCCCCGGGTCATCGGGACCCGCGCACGAGGCGGCGGGGCGGCCCGGTTCCTACGTTGAAGGCACCCGTCCGGAGCGGCGGTGCTGGGACGAGGGGACGGACGTCATGCCGGTAGCGATCATCACGGGTGCTTCGAAGGGGCTGGGTCGGGCGCTGGCCGCGGCTCTGGCGGAGCGCGGCTGGGATCTGGTGCTCGACGCCAGGACCGCGGGAGTGCTGAAGGAGACGGCGGAGGCGCTGTCCGCGTACGGGACCCGGGTGGAGGCGCTGCCCGGGGACGTCGGGGACGCGGGGCACCGCGCCGGGCTGGTGGCGGCGGCCCGCGGGCTCGGCGGCGTGGACCTGCTGGTGAACAACGCGAGCGCGCTGGGCGCCGAGCCGCTGGTACGCCTGGAGGACCTGACCCTGGACGGGCTGCGGCACGCCCTGGAGGTCAACGTGGTCGCGGCGCTGGGCCTGGTCCAGGAGGCGCTGCCGCTGTTGCGGGCCGCGCGGGCCGGCGCGGTCGTCGCCGTCAGCTCGGACGCGGCCGCGGAGGCGTACGAGACGTGGGGCGGGTACGGGGCGTCCAAGGCCGCCCTGGACCACCTGGCGGCCGTGCTCGGCGTGGAGGAGCCCCGGCTGCGGGTGTGGGCCGTGGACCCGGGGGACATGGGCACGGACCTGTACGCGGCGGCCGTACCGGACGACGACGATGCGCGGCCGACGCCGGACAGCGTGGTTCCGGCCTTCCTGCGGCTGCTGGACGAGCGTCCCGCCAGTGGCCGCTACAGCGTTCCGGCGCTGCTGGAGGTGCGATGACGACGACCGTGCGGGTTCCGGAGGAGCGGTCGGCGCGGGTGCCGGCCGAGCAGCGCGGGCCCGGGCGGGACCGGGACTCCGTGCGGCTGCTCGTGTCGTGCGGTACGGAGGTGTCGCATCACGCGTTCGTGGAGCTGCCGCGGCGACTGCGCGCGGGGGATCTGCTGATCGTCAACACCTCCCCCACGCTGGCGGCCGCCGTGGACGGGCGGATCGGGCACGCGCGTGTGGTGGTGCATTTCTCCACGCGGGGCGATGACGGACGGTGGGCCGTCGAGCTGCGGGACCCCGATGGACGGGGCACCACACGTGCGCGCGGAGGCGGACCCGCGGGTACGGAGGTGCGCCTTGCCGGGGACGTGCGCCTCGTACTGGAGGAGCCGCTGACGCCGCACGGCTCGCGGTTGTGGTGGGGGCGCGTGTCGGATCCGGACGTGCTCGGGCTGCTGCGGCGCCACGGGCGGCCCATTCGCTACTCCTATACGCGGAGGGACCAGCCGCTGTCCGCCTACCAGACGGTGTTCGCGCTGCCGTCGGCCGACGGCGGCGGCAGTGCGGAGATGCCGAGCGCCGCGCGGCCGTTCACCGCGCGCCTGGTGGCGGAGCTGGTGAGCCGGGGCGTGCAGTTCGCGCCGATCACGCTGCACACCGGTGTCGCGTCGGCGGAGGCCCATGAGCCGCCGTATCCGGAGCGGTACGAGGTGCCGGAGGCGTCGGCCCGGCTGATCAACGCCGCGAGAGCGGGAGAGGGGCGGATCCTCGCGGTCGGTACGACGGCGGTACGCGCCGTGGAGTCGGCCGTCGACGCCGACGGGGTGGTCCGGGCCCGGAAGGGCTGGACGGACCTCGTGGTGACCCCGGAGCGGGGTGTGCGGGTGGTGGACGGGCTACTGACCGGGCTGCACGAGCCGGAGGCCTCGCATCTGCTGATGCTGGAGGCGATCGCGGGAGGGGCCGCGATCGAGCGCAGCTACGGCGAGGCGCTGAGCGGGCCCTACCTCTGGCACGAGTTCGGGGACGTGCACCTCATCCTCCCGGAGGAAGGTCCTCACACTGAGCGTTGCGTCAGCAACTGCCGGTGAGAATTCCATGGGCCCGATGTGAGCCCGCACATAGGGCGCACATCACGTACGAAGGCGCATAGGAGATAAAGCCGGGCATAGTGAGCGGCGCGGACGTGTCAGTATGCCCCGATTTGCCCTTACTGGGCCTACTACCTTCCGTCGTACGTCACACCTTTGCCACGGTATTTTGCGGCCGCTAAGAATGGCACCCGTCGCTCAGCACCGCGGGTTTCACCCCGGCGCCAGATCCGGAAACACTCTGTCCCCCACCGGACCGGGAGCGACCTCCGCGCTATTCGAAGAGGTCCATCAGCCATGACCAAGAACACCCGCACTCCTGGCCATAGTCCGAAGCTGACGAAGCTCCACAAGCTCTCGGTCGCCGGTGTCGCCACCCTCGGTGCCGCGACCCTCGCGTTCTCGCTGGCGCCGAGCCACACGCAGACCACCACGAGCGACGCCGCCATCTCCGCGGCCCCGGTCGCCTTCAGCCAGCAGCCGATCAAGAACGTGCAGGCCAGCGTCACCGACCAGCAGGCCGGCGCGAGCCTGAAGACCCAGGCCATCGAGGCGAAGAAGAAGTCAGCCGACGCCGCCGCCAAGAAGGCCGCCGACAACGTGCGCAAGGTGCAGGCCGCGAGCCGCTCCGTGCAGCGCCCCGCGATCGAGACGGTCGCGATGAAGACGGTCGCCATGAAGACGTACGCCACGAAGACGTATGCCGCGAAGACGGCCGCCACGAAGACGTACGCCAACAACCTCGACGGCTGGATCCGCCAGTCGCTCGACATCATGAAGCGCAGGGGCATCCCGGGTTCGTACAACGGGCTGCACCGCAACATCATGCGTGAGTCCTCGGGCAACCCGATGGCCATCAACGGCTGGGACATCAACGCCATCAACGGGATCCCCTCGAAGGGCCTGCTGCAGGTCATCCAGCCGACCTTCAACGCGTACCACGTGCCCGGCACCTCGTGGAACATCTACGACCCGGTCGCCAACATCACGGCCGCCGCCAACTACGCGGCCGACAAGTACGGCTCGATGGACAACGTCAACAGCGCGTACTGAGGCCGGCGCGGACCTCTGACACGTACGCCGAAGGGCGGCACCCCGGTGTTGGGATGCCGCCCTTCGGCGTACGTACGCGCGGGTCTACTTGCGCATGACCTCGGGCTCGTGGCGGCGCAGGAAGCGGGCCACGAAGAAGCCGCAGACGGCGGCGATGACGAGCAGCGCGACGATGTCCATGCCGTAGGCCGACGCCGTGTGGTTCCACAGCGGGTCCGTGCTGGACGGGTCGTCCGTGTTCGGATTGATGTTGTTGAAGTCCAGCGTGGCACCGGCGGCACCCACCGCCCACCGCGACGGCATCAGGTACGAGAACTCGTTGACGCCGATCTTGCCGTTCAGGATGAACAGGCAGCCGGTGAACACGACCTGGATGATCGCGAACATGACCAGCAGCGGCATGGTCTTCTCGGACGTCTTCACCAGCGAGGAGATGACCAGGCCGAACATCATCGAGGTGAAGCCCAGCGCCATGATCGGGATGGAGAGTTCCAGCAGCACCGAATGGCCGAAGACCAAACCCTCGGTGGGCTTGGTGCGGCTGGTGAAACCGATCGCGCCGACCATGGCGCCCTGCAGCACCGTGACCACGCCGAGCACGACCACCTTGGACATCAGGTACGCCGAGCGGGACAGGCCGGTGGCACGCTCCCGCTCGTAGATCACCCGTTCCTTGATCAGCTCACGGACGGAGTTCGCCGCGCCCGCGAAACAGGCGCCGACCGCGAGGATCAGCAGCACCGTGGTGGCCGTGCCGTTCGGCACGTGCACGCCCGTCTTCGGGTTCACCTGCGGGTTCACCAGCAGGGTCTTGTTCGGGTCGATGAGCAGGCTCACCGCGCCGAGCACGGCCGGCAGGATCACCGTCAGCGCCAGGAAGCCCTTGTCGGACACGATCACCGACACATAGCGCCGTACCAGCGTGCTGAGCTGGGAGAACCAGCCCTGCGGCTTCGGCGGCTTCATCGCCTGCGGCGGCGTCACATTGGCCGACTGCGGAGCGACGGCGTCGATGTCCGCGGCATACATCTGGTAGTGCTGCGAGCCCTTCCAGCGGCCCGCCCAGTCGTAGTCGCGGTAGTTCTCGAAGGCGGAGAAGACGTCGGCCCAGGTCTCGTAGCCGAAGAAGTTGAGAGCCTCCTCCGGCGGACCGAAGTACGCGACCGAACCGCCCGGTGCCATCACCAGCAGCTTGTCGCAGATCGCCAGCTCGGCCACGGAGTGCGTGACGACGAGGACCGTACGGCCGTCGTCGGCGAGGCCGCGCAGCAGCTGCATGACATCGCGGTCCATGCCCGGGTCGAGACCGGAGGTCGGCTCGTCCAGGAAGATCAGCGACGGCTTGGTCAGCAGCTCCAGGGCCACCGAGACGCGCTTGCGCTGGCCACCGGAGAGGGAGGTGACCTTCTTCTCCTTGTGGATGTCCAGCTTCAGCTCGCGCAGCACCTCGTCTATACGGGCCTCACGCTCGGCCGCCGTGGTGTCGGCGGGGAAGCGCAGCTTGGCCGCGTACTTGAGGGCCTTCTTGACGGTGAGTTCCTTGTGCAGGATGTCGTCCTGCGGGACCAGACCGATGCGCTGGCGCAGCTCGGCGAACTGCTTGTACAGGTTCCGGTTGTCGTAGAGGACGTCACCCTGGTTGGCGGGGCGGTAGCCCGTGAGCGCCTTCAGGAGCGTCGACTTGCCGGAGCCCGAGGGGCCGATGACCGCGACGAGCGACTTCTCGGGGACGCCGAAGGAGACGTCCTTGAGGATCTGCTTGCCGCCGTCGACCGTCACCGTCAGATGGCGGGCCGAGAAGGAGACCTCACCGGTGTCGACGAACTCCTCGAGCCGGTCGCCGACCAGGCGGAACGTCGAGTGGCCGACGCCGACGATGTCGTTCGGGCCGAGCAGCGCCGAGCCGCCCTTGGCGATCGGCTGACCGTTGACGTAGGTGCCGTTGTGCGAGCCGAGGTCGCGGATCTCGAAGCGGCCGCCGGGCATCGCGTGGAACTCGGCGTGGTGGCGCGAGACCTGGAGGTCGGAGACGACCAGCTCGTTCTCCAGCGCACGACCGATGCGCATCACCCGGCCGAGGTCGAGCTGGTGGAAGGTGGTCGGGCTGCGGTCGCCGTAGACCGGCGGCGCCCCCGCGCCACCACCGGGTCCCTGCTGCTGCGGCACTCGCGCCGCGGGCTGCTGCGGCTGCTGGTGACTCTTCTCCGGCGTCTGCTGCGGCGGTGCCTGCTGGGCCCAGCCGGGGCTCGCGCCCTGCGCGGCGTAAGGCTGCTGCTGAGGCTGCGCGACGGCGGCCGCGGCGCCGGAGAGGTTCAGACGCGGGCCGTCGGTCGCGTTGCCGAGGTGCACGGCCGAACCGGGGCCGATCTCCATCCGATGGATCCGCTGCCCCTGCACAAAGGTGCCGTTGGTGCTGCCGTGGTCCTCGATGACCCAACTCCGGCCGTCCCAGCTCATCGTGGCGTGACGCCAGGAGACCCTGGCGTCGTCGAGCACGACGTCCCCCTGCGGATCACGTCCGAGGGTGTATGGCCTGGACGCATCGAGCGTCCAGGTCCGTCCATTCAATTCCAGTACGAGTTCCGGCACTCCATGCCCCACTGAGTTGTCCCCCGAAGTTCCCCCATCACAGGGAGTCTAGGGATGTCGAACATCGGGGGGAACTATTTCAGGAGCAGCCCCCTGACCGAAAGTCGGGCCATGTGAAGAGCGCGCACGGGCGGGTTGCCCGTTTCCGTTGACGGGGTTGAAACCGGCCCGGAGAGTGGTAATCCCCCGCGAGGGGGACATCCGCGGTGATGACACCGCGGCGCGGATCGGGGGGTCTGACGATGAGCATCGACACCGCGGGACGCGGCAGGCGACTGCCGTGGGCGGATGTGCTGTTGTCCGCGATCGCCTCGGTGAGCTGGGCGTTGATCGCGATGGCGGGCACGGCCGCGCTCGGTCTGCATCTGGTCGGCGCGGACGCGGCGGGCTCGCTCGGGCCGATGACCGCTGCGGTGGTGGCTCTTGGGGCCAATGGTGCGGTCAAACCGTCCGGCGATGTGTCGGCCTTCGGCCTGAAGGGAGCGGAGGCGCACACGGCCGTACAGATCACGCCACTGGGTGTGGGACTCGTGGGCGCGCTCCTGCTCTCCTTCTTCTTCCTGCGCTCCCTGCGCGGGGCGGGAGTTGTGATCGCGCCGTCCGAACTCCTCGCGCGTGCGGGCGCGGTGGTCGTGCTGTTCGTGGCGATGCTGGGCGGGCTCGCCTGGGCCGGGCACGACATCATCACGATCGACGGGAGCAAGCTCGGCCTCGACCGGGTGACGGGCGGCGGCGGCCTCGGGAACATCACCGACAAGCTCCCCGGCGGGCTCGGGGACCTCGGCGGACTGCTGCCCGGCAAGATCGGCGACCTGGTGCAGGCGCAGGCGGCCGTGGGCTTCACCGTCGACACGGTGCCCACGCTGCTCGGCGGCGCGGCCTGGGCGGCCGGAATCCTGGTGATCGCCCTGCTCGCCTCCCGGCGCACCCCGCTGCCGCGCGGCTGGGAGGGCGTGCACCGGACGGTACGCCCGGCCGCGTCCGCGCTGGTCACGGTGATCCTGGTGGCGGTCCTCGCGGGCCTCGCGGCGGCGGCGTACGCGGCGATCGACGATCCCCATCCCAAGCTGATCGCGGGCGCCGCGCTGCTGGGCGCGCCCAACGGGGTGTGGCTGGGCATCCCGATCGGCCTCTTCGTGCCCTGGGACGGCAAGGCCACCGGCGAACTCGCCAAGCTGCTCCCCCACCCGCTGGACCGGTTGCTGAGCGTGGACTCCGATCGGCCCGTCACCCTGGGCCGGCTCGCCGAACTCGACGGACGGGTGTGGCTGTTGGGGGTCGCGACCGCGGTCATGATGCTGTTCGCGGGCGTCCTCGCCGCCTCGCGTACGCCTTTTGTACGGGGGCAGGGTGCGGCTTCGGTGGGAACACCGGCTGCTCCCGTTGTACGAGGAGGAGGTGCCCTCGGGTTCGCCGGGCGCTGCGCTCTTCGGCTCGGCATCGTGACGGCGCTGGCGCTGCCGCTGCTGGCGTGGCTGACGGACGTGTCCGTGGACGCCTCGCTGTCGGTGTTCGGCATCGACGCGTTCGGTGCCGGAATCCGGTTGCACGGGCATCTGGGCATGGCGCTGCTCCTCGGCGCCCTCTGGGGCGCGGGCGCGGGGGCGGCGGGAGCGCTGCTGGCGTACGCGAGCGGGGCCGCGGGACGGCGGGCGGCGCCGCTGGCACTGGGTGACGCCGGTCCCCCGGTGGCCGCGCCCGCCCCTGACCTCCCCCGGGGGCCCGGACCGTACGCGCCGGGCGCGCCGTACCGGCCGGCGAACCCCGACACCAATCCCTATCTGCGGCTGCCCGACGAGCTGCGGGAACCCGCCGACGGCCGGCCGGCCGAGCGGCCGCGCTCGCCCGACGACGTGTACGGCGCACCGACGGTCGTCCGGCCGATGGCGCCGCCACCTGGGCCGCAGAAGCGACGGCCGCGGGGGCGCAATGTGCCGCCTCCGCCACAGCCGCCGCCCGGCCAGGGACCTTCCGAGCCGCCGGGGCCGGGACGGCGGAACTGATCGCCGTTGCCGGGCAACGCGCTCGACACCGCCCCGACACCCAGTGTTCCCCGTCCGCTGGACGGACCTCAGGGGCGCAAGGCACGGGGTGCCGGATACGGTGGAGTCACCATGAGCGCTTCGCAGACCCCCGAGGTCCCCACTCTCCTCGTCAAGATCTTCGGCAAGGACCGGCCGGGTATCACGGCCGGACTCTTCGACACCCTCGCCGCCTTCTCCGTCGAGGTGGTCGACATCGAGCAGGTCGTCACCCGCGGCCGGATCGTGCTCTGCGCGCTCGTGACCGAGCCGCCGGCCGGCCTGGAGGGCGATCTGCGGGCCACCGTCCACAGCTGGGCGGAGTCGATGAAGATGCAGGCGGAGATCATCTCCGGCCTCGGCGACAACCGGCCGCGTGGCCTCGGGCGGTCCCTCGTCACCGTGCTCGGGCATCCGCTCACGGCGGAGTCGACGGCCGCGATCGCCGCCCGGATCACCAAGACCGGCGGCAACATCGACCGTATCTTCCGGCTCGCCAAGTACCCGGTGACGGCGGTCGAGTTCGCCGTGTCCGGCACGGGGACCGAGGCGCTGCGCACCGCGCTGGTGACCGAGGCCGCGGCGCTCGGGGTGGACATCGCGGTGGTGGCGGCGGGGCTGCACCGCAGGGCGCAGCGCCTGGTCGTCATGGATGTGGACTCCACGCTCATCCAGGACGAGGTGATCGAGCTCTTCGCCGCGCACGCCGGGTGCGAGGAGCAGGTCGCCGAGGTGACGGCGGCCGCGATGCGCGGGGAGCTGGACTTCGAGCAGTCGCTGCACGCGCGTGTGGCGCTGCTCAAGGGGCTGGACGCCTCGGTGGTGACCAAGGTGCGCGAGGAGGTGCGGCTGACACCGGGCGCGCGCACGCTGATCCGTACGCTGAAGCGGCTCGGTTTCCAAGTCGGTGTCGTCTCGGGCGGATTCACGCAGGTCACGGACGATCTGAAGGAACGGCTCGGGCTGGACTTCGCGCAGGCCAACACCCTGGAGATCGTCGACGGGAAGCTGACGGGCAGGGTCACCGGGGAGATCGTGGACCGCGCGGGCAAGGCACGGCTGCTGCGCCGGTTCGCCGCCGAGGCGGGGGTGCCGCTCGCCCAGACCGTGGCGATCGGCGACGGGGCCAATGACCTCGACATGCTCAACGCGGCCGGTCTCGGTGTCGCCTTCAACGCCAAGCCCGTCGTCCGCCAGGCCGCGCACACCGCGGTGAACTTCCCCTTCCTCGACACCGTGCTGTATCTGCTGGGTGTCACCCGCGAAGAGGTCGAGGCGGCGGACATGCACCTCGGCGACCACTAGGGCCCCGCCAGGGGATCAGGTCGCGGGAAAGAGACGGGGTCTCATCGTCGCTGGGGGCACCCCCTGCTCGAAGAGCTTGGGGGAGGACGTGCCGAGCCCCGCGTCTGCGGCATGATCCGCCGGACGGGCCCCAGGGCCCGGACATACGTCGACGGGGGCCCGGCACCGCACTGGTGCCGGGCCCCCGTCCTTGTCGGGTGGGTTATTCGGTCGGCGCCCAGTAGTCGGTCAGCGTGCACACTCCGGGCTCCAGGGATTTCCAGGAGCCCTCGACGGAGAGCACCGCGAAGGCGCCGGTGTGGAAGCCGTGGGCGGCCATCCGGGCGCGGGTGTCGCCCTCGGCCTGTCCGGCCAGCACCTCGGTGAGGCCCTGGATGCCGGGGTTGTGACCGATCAGGACCACGTTGTGCGCGTCGTCCGGGGTCTCGTTGAGTACGGCGATCAGCTCGCCGGGCGAGGCCTCGTAGAGCCGCTCCTCATAGACGGTTTTCGGCCGGTGCGGGAGCTCGTGGACGGCGAGCTTCCAGGTCTCCCGGGTGCGGGTCGCCGTGGAGCAGAGGGCCATATCGAAGGGGATCCCGGTGTCCGCCAGCTTGCGTCCGGCGACGGCGGCGTCCTGACGACCCCGGTCAGCGAGCGGCCGCTCGTGGTCGGACACCTGTGGCCAGTCGGCTTTCGCATGCCGGAAGAGGACAATCCTGCGGGGTTCTGCGACGCTCATGGGTCCCAGCTTCGCATGAAACACGCCATGCGGCGCTGAGAGTTGACCTGCTCTCCCGGGCGTGCTCAGGGGGTCTGGTGCAGCACCGTCTGCTGGACGCGCTCGAAGAGGTGGGTGATCGCGGGGTCGCCGCCCGCGGCGTGCGCGTCCGCCGGGTTCAGTATCAGCAGGAGGAGGGCGACGAAGGCGAGGGCGGGCAGGGCGAGGGCCCACCAGGGCAGCCGGATGTCCACGCCGCCCGGGGTCGCCGGGTGGGGCCGGGTGTGCGTACGGGCCGACATGCCGCCTCCGTGGGGCTTCGAGTACTCCGTGGTCCGCGTCCTTACGGCCACACTTCGAAGTTACGGATTCCCGGGCCGTCAACCCATCCGGTGATCCACCCACTTGACCCTGACACTCACCCCCTAGGGGACAGGGGGGCTAGCCCCACCATCGCTGTCCCAGGGGGCGGGCGGTGGTGGTCAGGGTGAGGCGATCGACGCGATGACGGCGATGATCACGGTGATGGCCAGCATCGCGCCGAGCACGAGCAGCAGCTTCTTCTGGCCGTTCTGGGGGTTCGGGTCGAGCGCCATACGGCCAGTCTCGCACCCTTCGTCCCCACCTCCGGCCTCGGGGGGTCTCAGGCGCGGCGCCCGCGTGCGGCCTCGTCCTCCACCGTACGGTCCCGGCCGGCCAGGACGCCCACCGCGATCTGCGGGATCATCAGGGCGGCCATGAGCGCTATCGGCAGCCCCCAGCCGCCACTGTGCTGGTAGAGCACGCCCACGAGGAGGGGCCCCGGGATCGAGATCAGATACCCGGTGCTCTGCGCGAACGCCGACAGCTGGGCGACGCCCGCGCCGGTCCTGGCCCGCATGCCGACCATGGTGAGGGCCAGCGGGAAGGCACAGTTGGAGACGCCGAGCAGGAGGGCCCAGGCCCAGGCTCCGCCCGCCGGGGCGAGGTAGAGGCCCGCGTATCCCGCGAGGCCGCAGACACCGAGCGCGACCACGATCGGCCCCTGGTGGGGCATGCGGGTGGCGAGGCGTGGGATGACGAAGGCCAGGGGCACGCCCATCACCATCGTGACGGCGAGGAGCAGGCCCGCGGTGCCCGCGGAGACGC
This sequence comes from Streptomyces olivochromogenes, assembly GCF_001514115.1. Taxonomy (GTDB): domain Bacteria; phylum Actinomycetota; class Actinomycetes; order Streptomycetales; family Streptomycetaceae; genus Streptomyces; species Streptomyces olivochromogenes. The sequence continues at coordinate 807,486 of NZ_KQ948452.1, read as the reverse complement.
CCGCGTCGCGGAAGATCTGCGCCATCCAGCCCATCGTGATGTACGCGGCGGTGGCCTGGAGTCCGAAGAAGACGGCGAGCGCCCAGGCGGTCCGGCTGCGGGTGATGCGCAGCCCGCCGGTCTCCGCCGGGACGGGGTGTGCCGCCCGCGCCCGCTCGCCGTCGCGGGGATCGGCGTCCCGCACGCGTACCAGCGCGATCCACGGCAGTACGGCGACCGCCGCCAGGCCCGCCCACACCGCGAGGCCCGACTGCCAGCCGCCGCCCAGGGCGTCGGTCACGGGCACGGTCACCGCCGCCGCGGCCGAGGTGCCCAGGGCGAGCGCCATCGAGTAGAGGCCGGTCATGGAGCCGACCCGGTCCGGGAACCAGCGTTTGACGATCACCGGCATCAGGACGTTGCTGACGGCGATGCCCATCAGTGCGAGGGCGCTGGCGGCCAGGAAGCCGGCCGCGCTGCCGGTGTAGGGCCGGATCGCGAGCCCCGCCGTGATGGCGACCATTCCGGCGCAGACGACCGCGCCGGGCCCGAAGCGGCGGGCGAGGCGCGGCGCCATGACGCCGAAGACGGCGAAGCAGAGCGGGGGTACGGAGGTGAGCAGTCCGGCGACGCTGCCGCTCATGCCGAGCCCGTCGCGCACGTCTTCCAGGAGCGCTCCGAAGCTGGTGATGGCGGGGCGCAGATTGAGGGCCGTGAGGACGATGCCGACCGTCACGAGCCGCGTCGCCCACGCGCGCGTGGGGTGCGATCGGGGCTCCGCGCTCTCGGCGGAACTGCGTATGGGTGTGGACGTCGTCGTCCCGGTCTCCTCGCTCACCATGAGGCTCATCATAGAATCATGGGATGATTGGCTGTCCAATCCCCTTGCGTTAATCTCCGGATTCTCCGGCCCCGCGCGAACGATCACACCGGGCCCGTACGAAGGACCGCCATGCCGCTGAGCCACCCCCGCCGTTCGGCGCTGTCCGAGCAGGTCATCTCCGAACTGCGGAACCAGATCACTTCGGGCGAATGGCCGGTCGGCTCCCGCATCCCCACCGAGCCGGAGCTCGTCGACCAGCTGGGCGTCGCCCGCAACACCGTCCGCGAGGCCGTCCGCGCGCTGGCCCACAACGGTCTGCTCGACATCCGCCAGGGCTCGGGCACCTATGTCGTGGCGACCAGCGAGCTCGCGGGCGTGATGCACCGGCGGTTCGCCGACGCCGATCCGCGGCACATCGCCGAGCTGCGCGCCACGCTGGAGTCGAGCGCGGCGAAGCTGGCCGCCGAGCGGCGCACCGAGCGCGATCTGAAGCAGCTCGACGCGCTCCTCGTACGGCGGGAGGAGGCCTGGGAGTCGGGTGACGCGGAGGCCTTCGTGGCCGCCGACGCGACCTTCCACCTGGCGGTGGTGGCCGCGTCCCACAACGACGTCATGACGGCGATGTACGCCGACCTGGGCGAGGTGCTGCGCGACTGGCTGCGCGAGGACGTCGGCGGGAAGCTGACGCCCGAGACGTACATGGACCACGCCCGGCTCGTCGACGCGATCCGCGCGGGGGACGCGGAGGCGGCGGGCGCGGAAGCCGGGGGCTATCCGTTCCAGTGCCGTCCGGGACGGCTCAGGCCCCTGGCCTCCGGCAGCTGACGAACACGGTCACCTCTGGTGACTGACCCACGCCGACCGGACCTCCTCCCAGCACCGGCCGGCCAGCCGGACCGTCATCGCGGGACCCGCGTCGACCACGTCGGTGTCGGTGTCGATGTCCCACCAGCGGTCGCACTCGATGTGCAGGGCGACCCGGTCGGTCTCCGGGTAGGGGTTGTGGCAGTACGCGGTCACGTGCGAACCCTGGACCGCGGTGCGACACTCAGCGCCGAAAGGCTGGGGGACGGGGAGTTTTCCGTGCACTACGCGCGTGTGGGGTACGGCGTCGTACGGCAGGACCATCATGAAGGCGACAGCGGCGAACACCGGGGCAAAACGGCGGGACAGGCGCACAACGGGGACCTCCTCGGCCGTACGGCTGCGGGGCGGTGCGTAGTCCCAGCGTGCGCGGTGCGATGCCCGGGACGCCCGGCCGACTAGGCCGAACGGGCGACGCCCCGCTCCCCGCACTGCGGGAATCGGGGCGTCGGCCACATGGGGGAAATCAGGCGCCGATGGCGTGCAGTCCGCCGTCCACGTGGATGATCTCGCCGGTGGTCTTCGGGAACCAGTCGCTCAGCAGGGCGACGACACCGCGGCCGGCCGGCTCCGGGTCCTTGAGGTCCCACTCGAGGGGCGCCCGGGTGTCCCAGACGGAGGCGAGCTCGCCGAAGCCCGGGATGGACTTGGCGGCCATGGAGCCGATCGGGCCCGCCGAGATCAGGTTGGAACGCACGTTCTGCTTGCCCAGGTCGCGGGCGAGGTAACGGTTGACGGACTCCAGGGCGGCCTTGGCCGGGCCCATCCAGTCGTACTGCGGCCACGCGTACTGCGCGTCGAAGGTGAGGCCGACGACCGAGCCGCCGTTCTGCATCAGCGGCAGGCAGGCCATGGTCAGCGACTTCAGCGAGAACGCCGAGACGTGCATGGCCGTGGCGACCGACTCGAAGGGGGTGTTGAGGAAGTTGCCGCCGAGGGCGTCCTGCGGCGCGAAGCCGATGGAGTGCACGACGCCGTCGAGGCCGCCGAGCTCCTCGCCGACGATGTCGGCGAGACGCGCCAGGTGCTCGTCGTTGGTCACGTCGAGCTCGATGACCTTGGTGGGCTTGGGGAGCTTCTTGGCGATGCGCTCGGTCAGCGTGGGCCGCGGGAACGCGGTCAGGATGATCTCCGCGCCCTGCTCCTGGGCCAGCTTGGCGGTGTGGAAGGCGATGGAGGACTCCATCAGCACACCGGTGATCAGGACGCGCTTGCCCTCGAGGATTCCACTCATGGTGATCAGTGACCCATTCCCAGTCCGCCGTCAACCGGAATGACGGCTCCAGTGATGTACGAGGCGTCGTCCGAGGCGAGGAACCGCACCGTCGCGGCGATCTCCTCGGGCTGCGCGTACCGGCCGAGCGGCACCTGGGCGACGATGCCCGCACGCTGCTCGTCGGTGAGCGCCTTGGTCATGTCGGTGTCGACGAAACCGGGCGCGACGACGTTGAAGGTGATGTTGCGCGAGCCGAGTTCGCGGGCGAGCGAACGCGCGAAGCCGACCAGGGCGGCCTTGGAGGCGGCGTAGTTCGACTGCCCCGCGGAGCCGAGCAGCCCCACGACCGACGAGACGAGGACGACCCGCCCCTTCTTGGCACGGAGCATCCCACGGTTGGCACGCTTGACGACCCGGAAGGCGCCGGTGAGGTTGGTGTCGACGACGGAGGTGAAGTCCTCCTCGGACATCCGCATCAGAAGCTGGTCCTTGGTGACGCCCGCGTTGGCGACCAGGATCTCGACGGGGCCGTGCTCGGCCTCGATCTCCTTGTAGGCCTGCTCCACCTGCTCGGTGTCGGTGATGTCGCACTTGACGGCGAGGCAGCCCAATGCGGTGAGGGCGGCCGGTGGCTCACCCGAGCGGTATGTGATCGCGACCTTGTCGCCGGCATCGGCGAAAGCGCGGGCGATGGCGAGGCCGATGCCCCGGTTGCCTCCGGTGACGAGAACCGAGCGGCTCAACGGTTCACCCTTTCGATAGCTGTCTGAAACCCCTGCAAGACAGGCGCCTTCCCTGGAAACCTATCGGTCCCCTACGCCTCCCGGAGAATCGGGCACCGACAGTGGCGCGGGGGACTCACTGTCGGATCCCTACAGAAAGCCTCGATGCGCGGAGGCAAAGATGTGGCCCCCGGGCCCGCCCGCGCGACATGATCGGACCCGACAGGCCACGACAGCAGGGAGACCTCCGTGCCTCATTCCATCGACGAAGCCTTCACGGCACTGCCGCTGCGGGCCCTGGCCGACGCCGCGCTCGCGCGGGCGCGGGCGCTGGGGGCCGAGCACGCGGACTTCCGGTTCGAGCGGGTGCGCAGCGCGTCCTGGCGGCTGCGGGACGCCAAGCCCGCCGGATCGTCGGACACCACGGACCTGGGGTACGCGGTACGGGTGGTGCACGGCGGAACCTGGGGGTTCGCGTCGGGTGTGGATCTGACGATGGACGCGGCCGCGAAGGTCGCGTCGCAGGCCGTGGCGATGGCGAAGCTCTCGGCCCAGGTGATCAAGGCGGCGGGTTCCGACGAACGCGTGGAGCTGGCGGACGAGCCGGTGCACGCCGAGAAGACGTGGATCTCGTCGTACGACATCGACCCCTTCTCCGTGCCGGACGAGGAGAAGGCCGGGCTGCTCGCGGACTGGAGCGCGCGGCTGCTCGCGGCCGACGGCGTCAACCACGTCGACGCCTCGTTGCTGACCGTCCACGAGAACAAGTTCTACGCCGACACCGCCGGGACCGTGACCACCCAGCAGCGTGTGCGGCTGCACCCGCAGCTCACCGCCGTCGCCGTCGACGAGTCCAGCGGCGAGTTCGACTCCATGCGCACCATCGCGCCGCCCGTCGGACGCGGCTGGGAGTACCTGACGGGCACCGGCTGGGACTGGGAGTCCGAGCTCGCGCGGATCCCGGAACTGCTCGCCGAGAAGATGCGGGCCCCCAGCGTCGAGGCGGGGCTGTACGACCTCGTCGTCGACCCCTCCAACCTGTGGCTGACGATCCACGAGTCCATCGGCCACGCCACCGAGCTGGACCGCGCGCTGGGCTACGAGGCCGCGTACGCCGGCACCTCCTTCGCCACCTTCGACCAGCTCGGCAAGCTGAGGTACGGCTCCGAGCGGATGAACGTCACCGGTGACCGCACCGCCGAGCACGGCCTCGCGACCATCGGGTACGACGACGAGGGCGTCGAGGGACAGTCCTGGGACCTCGTGAAGGACGGCACCCTCGTCGGCTACCAGCTCGACCGGCGGATCGCGAAGCTGACCGGCTTCGACCGGTCCAACGGGTGCGCCTACGCCGACTCCCCCGGGCACGTGCCCGTACAGCGCATGGCCAACGTCTCGCTCCAGCCGGACCCCGCGGGGCACTCGACCGAGGACCTGATCGGGGGCGTGGACCGCGGCATCTACGTCGTCGGTGACCGGTCCTGGTCCATCGACATGCAGAGGTACAACTTCCAGTTCACCGGCCAGCGGTTCTTCAAGATCGAGAACGGCCGGATCACCGGGCAGCTGCGGGATGTCGCGTACCAGGCCACGACCACCGACTTCTGGGGTTCGATGGCCGCGGTGGGTGGTCCGGCGACGTACGTCCTGGGCGGTGCCTTCAACTGCGGCAAGGCCCAGCCGGGTCAGGTCGCGGCGGTCTCGCACGGCTGCCCGTCGGCTCTCTTCCAGGGGGTCAATATCCTCAACACGACTCAGGAGGCCGGTCGATGAGCGCCCGTACGAACAAGCCGCACGAGGTCGTCGAGCGCGCCCTCGAACTCTCCCGCGCCGACGGCTGCGTCGTGATCGCCGACGAGCACTCGACCGCCAACCTGCGCTGGGCCGGCAACGCGCTGACCACGAACGGGGTCACGCGCGGGCGCACCCTGACCGTCATCGCGACCGTCGACGGCCGTGAGGGCACGGCCTCCGGGGTCGTCTCGCGCGCGGCCGTGACCGCGGACGAGCTGGAGCCCCTGGTGCGGGCCGCGGAGGCGGCGGCACGCGGCGCGGCGCCCGCCGAGGACGCCCAGCCGCTGGTCACCGGCGTGCCGGAGTCCCCCGACTTCACCGACGCGCCCGCCGAGACCTCCTCCGCCGTCTTCGCCGACTTCGCCCCGGCGCTCGGCGAGTCCTTCGCCCGCGCGCGTGCGGGCGGGCGCGAGCTGTACGGCTTCGCCAACCACGAGCTCGTCTCCAGCTATCTCGGTACGTCGACGGGGCTGCGTCTGCGCCACGACCAGCCGAACGGGACGCTGGAACTCAACGCCAAGTCGCCCGACCGGACACGCTCGGCGTGGGCGGGGCGGTCCACGCGGGACTTCAAGGACGTCGACCCGGCCGCCCTCGACGCCGAGCTCGCGACCCGGCTCGGATGGGCCGAGCGGCGCGTCGACCTGCCCGCCGGCCGTTACGAGACGCTGCTGCCGCCGACCGCCGTCGCGGACCTGCTGATCTACCAGATGTGGTCGGCGGCGGCCCGGGACGCGGCCGAGGGCCGGACTGTCTTCAGCAAGCCCGGTGGCGGCACCCGCGTCGGCGAGAAGCTCACTGAGCTGCCGCTGACCCTGCGCAGCGACCCGAACGAGCCGGGGCTCGAGTCCGCGCCCTTCGTGCTCACGCACTCCTCGGGCGACGACGCCTCCGTGTTCGACAACGGGCTGCCGCTGTCGGCGACGGACTGGGTGCGCGAGGGCACACTGACCCGTCTGTCCACCACCCGGCACAGCGCGGGCCTCACCGGGCTGCCCGTCGCCCCGATCATCGGCAACCTGATCCTGGACGGCGGCGAGGACCGCTCCCTGGAGGAGATGGTCGCCGCCACCGAGCGCGGTCTGCTGCTGACCTGCCTCTGGTACATCCGCGAGGTCGACCCGGCGACGCTGCTGCTCACGGGGCTGACCCGGGACGGCGTCTACCTCGTCGAGAACGGCCAGGTCGTCGGCGAGGTGAACAACTTCCGGTTCAACGAGTCCCCGGTGGACCTGCTGTCGCGGGCCACGGAGGCGGGGCGCACGGAAAAGACGCTGCCCCGTGAGTGGAGCGACTGGTTCACTAGGGCTGCGATGCCCGCGCTGAGGGTGCCCGACTTCAATATGAGCTCTGTCAGCCAGGGCGTATAACCTCGTACCTGATTCACGAGACCACCCAAGGAGATACGAGAACCGTGACGGACATCGTCGACGAGCTGAAGTGGCGGGGGCTGTTCGCCCTGTCCACCGACGAAGATGCTTTGCGCAAGGCGCTCGCGGACGGTCCCGTCACGTTCTATTGCGGCTTCGACCCGACCGCGGCCAGCCTGCATGTGGGGCACCTGGTGCAGGTCCTCACCATGCGTCGTCTCCAGCAGGCGGGCCTGCGCCCGCTGGCCCTGGTCGGCGGCGCGACGGGCCAGATCGGCGACCCGCGCCCGACCGCCGAGCGCACGCTGAACGACCCGGAGACGGTCGCGAACTGGGTGACGCGCCTGCGCTCGCAGATCGAGCCGTTCCTGTCCTTCGAGGGCGAGAACGCCGCGGTCATGGTGAACAACCTGGACTGGACGGCCGGCCTGTCGGCCATCGAGTTCCTGCGGGACATCGGCAAGCACTTCCGCGTCAACAAGATGCTGACCAAGGACTCCGTGGCCCGGCGCCTGGAGTCCGAGGAAGGCATCAGCTACACGGAGTTCAGCTACCAGCTGTTGCAGGGCATGGACTTCCTGGAGCTGTACCGACGTCACGGCTGTACGTTGCAGCAGGGCGGCAGCGACCAGTGGGGCAACCTCACCGCGGGCCTGGACCTGATCCACCGCCTGGAGCCGCACGCAGGCGTGCACGCGCTGGCGACACCGCTGATGACCAAGGCGGACGGCACCAAGTTCGGCAAGACCGAGGGCGGCGCCATCTGGCTCGACCCCGAGATGACGACGCCGTACGCGTTCTACCAGTTCTGGCTGAACGTGGACGACCGGGACGTCTCGACGTACCTGCGGATCCTGTCCTTCAAGTCCCGCGAGGAACTGGAAGAGCTGGAGCAGCAGACCGAGGAGCGCCCCCAGGCCCGCGCCGCCCAGCGCGCGCTGGCCGAGGAGCTGACGACGCTGGTGCACGGCGCCGACCAGACGGCCGCGGTGATCGCCGCGTCCAAGGCTCTCTTCGGCCAGGGCGAGCTGACCGGGCTCGACGGACGGACGCTGGCCGCGGCACTCTCCGAGGTGCCGCACATCCAGGTCGCCGAGCTCGGCCCGGTGGTGGACCTCTTCGCGGAGGTCGGCCTGGTGGCCAGCAAGTCCGCCGCGCGCCGCACGGTCAAGGAGGGCGGTGCCTACGTGAACAACGTCAAGGTCACCGCCGAGGACGCGGTCCCCGCCAAGGAGGACCTGCTGCACGGGCGCTGGCTGGTGCTGCGCCGCGGCAAGAAGAACCTGGCGGCGGTGGAGGTCACAGAGGCCTAGACACGAGTCGCTGAGGCCCGGACACGACGAGGGGGCGGTTTCCCGTGCGGGAGACCGCCCCTTCGGCGTACGCGATCATCGGGCTTCGCGCTTGCTCGTCAGGCTCTTTGCTTGTTGCCCCGCAGCGCCATGTACGCCATGTCGCCGAGGAAGACGATGATGATCGCGGCCACGAGCTGGAAGGCGTGGCGGCTCCAGTCGATGCCTCGGGTCTCGGCGACGCCGACCGCCCGGGCGATCGCGTTGCCGACGATGGCTCCGAGGATGCCGAAGATGGTGGTCAGCCAGAGTGGGCTGTGCTGCTTGCCCGGAAGGATCGCCTTGGCCAGCAGGCCCAGCACGAAGCCCACGATGATCGCCCACAACCAGCCCATGTCTGCCTCCTAGTACGGCTCTACGTGAGCATTACGCCCAGTCTCGGCGTGTGCGCCATACGGCGCATGTCGGGCGCGGCCGTACGCGGTACGGCGCATCATGTCCACCCAGGCCGGACCCGCCCCGGTCTCGAAGGCGACGGAGTCGCGGCGTAACGTGGGACGTGTTCGGGCCTGCTTCCAGACCGGGTTCGGACCGGGTACGGGCCGGGGAGAGTCCGACACAGAGCAGGTGGTGGAACGTGATGCGGAAGCAGAGCAAAGGCCAGGTCTTCCGGATCACCGGGGCCAGGCAGGGGCTCGACGAGGACGTCCGCGGCAGGCAGCGCCGCTATGTCATCTCGATGTCCGTCCGTACGGTCGCCGTGATCCTCGCCGCGACCCTCTGGAACGTGGAGCGGCACGTCGCGATCGTGGCACTGGTGCTCGGCATACTCCTCCCCTACATCTCCGTGGTGATCGCCAACGCCGGACGGGAGAACGCGCCGTCGCTGCCGTCGACTTTCGTCACCCTGCCCGGCCCTCCGATGATCGCGCCGCCGCGCCCGGACACCTCCGCGGAATCCGTCCCGGAGGACGTCGTGACCGACCCCGGGGTGCGTCCGGGAGGCGGCCCGCACGAGCGGGCCGAGCCCGACTCGACCCTCACCTGACCACGGGGGATCCGCCGAAAACGGAATCCGATCGCTCACCAAGCTCAAGAAAAGCTCAGATCAATCATGTTGTTCCGGTGCCGGGCAGCGGGCTAGCCGTGACATACTTCGTACGCGCTCCGCATCCCCCGTCGGAGCGACAGACCGACGCCGGGCAGCTCCCCCCGTGGCTGCTCGGCGTCGCCTTTTCGGGACCGTTTAGGGTTGAGGCGTGACTTTCCCGCTCCCCGACATGTCCCCGGCCCCCAGCACCCCGCAGTGCTCCGCCAAGGGCTGCCGCACCGATGCCGTGTGGGTCCTCGCCTGGAACAACCCGAAGCTGCACACGCCCGAGCGGCGCAAGACGTGGCTCGCCTGCGAGGAGCATCGCGAGCACCTGTCCACGTTCCTCGGCGTGCGGGGCTTCTTGAAGGACGTGGTGCGGCTGGAGGACTGGGAGGAGCCGGAGGGCTGAGCGGTGCTGGAAGTGCGGGTCGGCTGTGGCTTGTCGCGCCCACACGGCGGAGCCGCATGTGTCACAGCCCCGCGCCCCCCCCGAGGGGGCGCCCTGCCTCGACGGGGTCACTAGCCGCCGATCGACGACATCGGTCTGGCCGGCTGGAGGAACGAGGGGTCGTCCAGGCCCGAGCCCGCCTTCTTGCCCCACATCGCGAGGCGCCAGATGCGGGCGATCTCCTCGTCGGGGGCGTCCGAGCGGAGGGCGTTGCGCAGGTCGGTCTCCTCGGTGGCGAACAGGCAGTTACGGATCTGGCCGTCGGCCGTGAGGCGCGTACGGTCGCAGGCCGCGCAGAACGGGCGGGTGACCGAGGCGATCACGCCGACGCGGTGCGGGCCGCCGTCCACGAGCCAGCGCTCGGCCGGGGCGGAACCCCGCTCGTCGACGCCCTCCTCGGTGAGCGCGAAGCGCGTCCGCAGCGAGGCGAGGATGTCGCCCGCGGTGACCATGCCCTCGCGCTTCCAGCCGTGCTGGGCGTCCAGGGGCATCTGCTCGATGAAGCGCAGCTCGTAGTCGTGCTCCACCGCCCAGGCCAGGAGGTCGGGGGCCTCGTCGTCATTGAGGCCCGGCATCAGCACGCAGTTGACCTTGACGGGGGTCAGGCCGGCGTCGCGGGCGGCTTCGAGGCCCGCGATGACGTCCTGGTGGCGGTCACGGCGGGTGAGGGCCTTGAAGACGTCGGGGCGCAGGGTGTCCAGCGAGACGTTCACCCGGTCCAGACCCGCGGCCTTCAGGGCGGTGGCGGTGCGCTTGAGGCCGATGCCGTTGGTCGTCAGGGACATCTGGGGGCGGGGTTCGAGCGCGGCGACCCGCTCCACGATGCCCACGATGCCGGGGCGCAGCAGGGGTTCGCCGCCGGTGAAGCGGACCTCGGTGATGCCGAGGCGGGTGACCGCTATCCCGATGAGACGGACGATCTCGTCGTCCGAGAGCAGGTCGGGCTTGGCCAGCCATTGCAGGCCCTCTTCGGGCATGCAGTACGTACACCGGAGATTGCACCTGTCCGTCAGTGAGACGCGCAGGTCGGTGGCCACTCGGCCATAGGTGTCGATGAGCACGTGGGCCCCCTCCCTCGTTGCGGATCACTTTCACTCGACACGATCGAGCCTACGTGACGCGACTGACATCAACCCCGGCCGGATCCCACGAGACGCGGCGCGGCCGCGTCGTAGAGATCTACGACGCGGCCGTCGGCGAGGGGGATCAGTGTGCTCCGGTGCCCGTCAGGGACCGCACCTCCAGCTCGGCGTACTTGCCGGCGTCCGGCTCCTCCTTGGACAGGAGCGTGCCGAGCCAGCCCAGCAGGAAGCCGACCGGGATCGAGATGAGGCCCGGGTTCTCCAGCGGGAACCAGTGGAAGTCGACGTCGGGGAACATCGAGGTGGGCTTGCCCGAGACCACCGGCGAGAACAGCACCAGGCCGACCGCCGTGATCAGCCCGCCGTAGATCGACCACAGCGCGCCCGGGGTGGTGAACCGCTTCCAGAAGAGGCTGTAGAGGATCGTCGGCAGGTTGGCGGAGGCGGCGACCGCGAAGGCGAGCGCGACCAGACCGGCGACGTTCAGGTCGCGGGCGAGGGCGCCCAGCAGGATGGACACGGCGCCGATGCCCACGGTCGCGTAGCGGGCGGCGCTCATCTCCTGTTTCTCCGTGGCCTGCCCCCTCTTGATGACGTTCGCGTAGATGTCGTGCGCGAACGAGGAGGACGAGGCCAGGGTCAGGCCGGCGACGACGGCGAGGATCGTGGCGAAGGCGACGGCGGAGATGGAGGCGAGCAGGATGGCGCCCCAGTTGGAGTCGACGCCTCCCAGGTGCAGTGCCAGGAGTGGCGCGGCGGTGTTGCCCGCCTTGTTGGAGGCGATGATCTCGTCGGGTTTGATCAGCGCGGCGGCGCCGAAGCCGAGGGCGAGGGTCATCAGGTAGAAGGCGCCGATGAGGCCGATCGCCCAGTTCACCGACTTCCGCGCGGTCTTCGCCGTGGGCACGGTGTAGAAGCGGATGAGGATGTGCGGCAGGCCCGCGGTGCCCAGGACCAGCGCCATGCCCAGGGAGATGAAGTCCAGCTTGGTGGTGGACGTGGCGCCGTACTTGAGGCCGGGCTCCAGGAAGGGCGCGCCCTTGCCGCTGTTGTCGGCGGCCTTGCCGAGCAGGTCGGAGATGTTGAAGTTGAACTTCAGCAGCACCAGGAAGGTGAGCAGCAGGGCGCCGATGATCAGCAGGACGGCCTTGACCATCTGGACCCAGGTGGTGCCCTTCATGCCGCCGATGGTGACGTACACGATCATCAGGACGCCGACGAGGGCGACGATGCCGATCTTGCCGCCGTCGCTGGTGATGCCGAGGAGCAGCGAGACCAGGACGCCCGCGCCGGCCATCTGGGCCAGCAGGTAGAAGATCGACACGACGATGGTGGAGGTGCCCGCGGCGGTACGGACCGGGCGCTGGCGCATGCGGTACGCCAGTACGTCGCCCATGGTGTAGCGGCCGGAGTTGCGCAGCGGCTCGGCGACCAGGAGGAGGGCCACCAGCCAGGCGACCAGGAAGCCGATGGAGTAGAGGAAACCGTCGTACCCGAAGAGGGCGATCGCGCCCGCGATGCCGAGGAACGAGGCCGCGGACATGTAGTCGCCGGAGACGGCCAGGCCGTTCTGGAAGGCGGTGAACTGCCGTCCGCCCGCGTAGAAGTCGGCGGCGTCCTTGGTCTGGCGGCCCGCCCAGACGGTGATGACGAGGGTCGCGGCGACGAACACCGCGAAGAGGGTGATGATCAGCGGCCGGTGCTGACTGGCCTCACCGGCGGCGAGCACGGTCGTCTGTACGGGGCTCATGCGTCGCCCTCCAGCCGGGACTTGATCGCTTCGCCCTTGGGGTCGAGCTTCGCGGCGGCGTACCGCGAGTACCACCAGGCGATGAGGAACGTGGTGAGGAACTGGGCGAGCCCGAGGACCAGGGCGACGTTGATGTTGCCGACCACCTGGGTGCCCATGAAGTCGCCCGCGTAGTTCGAGAGCAGGACGTACAGCAGGTACCAGGCGATGAAGGCGACGGTCAGCGGGAAGGCGAAGGAGCGGTGTGCGCGCCGCAGTTCGGCGAACTCGGCGCTCTCCTGCACCTCGACGAACTGCTCGGTCGAGGGCAGCCGGGGATCGGCCTTCGATGGGGGCGGTGCGTCGGTAGCCACGAAGTCTCCTCGCGTTGCGGGTGCGGTTACGACGGTGGACGGGGGCGAGTCGGAGCTCGCGGACGGGGACGGCTGGGGTGCGGACATACGGTTGCGACCTCACAGTGACCTGGATCACGTAACTGGGAGCGACGTGTTTGTTCCTGTACGTGATCCGACAGGGGGCTCGATCGTCCTCGGGCTCCCTGCTCAAGGTCACGGCGCCACGCGTGGACCGGTTCAACTCCCCCGACTTCTTTCGGAAGTCATCTCCGGAAGTCATTGCTGGCCAGCTGGGACGGGAGATAGCTTCGGCCTGCAGTACTCGTCATGCACCTGCCGAAGCGCCACCCGCACCAGCCTCAGCACCATCACGCACCTGCCCGAGCACCACCTGTGTTCGGGCGGCTTTCGTTTCCGGATGATGTGGAGATCCCATGGCTCATCTGCGTTCCAGACGTCGCCTCGCCCTCGCGGTGCCGGTCGTCCTGTCCCTCACCGCCTCGCTCGGTTTCCTGCCGGGCGCCGCGTCGGCGGCCCCGCTGACCGCGTCCGCCACGCCGAGCGCGGACGGCCCCAACCTCGCGTACGTGGTCAACACCAGGACGGACCACCGCACGATCGAGTCGGTGGAGAAGGCGATCTCCGCGGCGGGCGGCACCGTCGTCATCGCCTACGAGAAGATCGGCGTGATCGTCGTCCATTCCGCCAACCCGGACTTCGGCAAGCGGATCCGCGCTGTGCGCGGGGTGCAGTCGGCGGGCGCGACCCGGACCGCGCCGCTGACGGCCGCGGGGACGACGGACGAGGGCGCGGCGCAGATGCTGTCCGCCGCCGAGGCTTCCAAGGTCTCCAAGACCGCCGCCGCGGGCGAGGAGCCCCTGGAAGCCGACCAGTGGGACCTGCGCGCGATCGGCGCCGACAAGGCCGCGAGGACCAACCCGGGCAGCAAGAGCGTGACGGTCGCCGTGATCGACGTCGGCGTCGACGACACCCACCCGGACATCGCCCCGAACTTCTCCCCCTCGCAGTCCGCGAACTGCGTGGGCGGCAAGCCGGACACCACGTTCGGCGCGTGGCGCCCCGTGGACGCCGACCACTACCACGGCACCCATGTCGCGGGGGAGATAGCCGCCGCCCGCAACGGCATCGGTGTCGCGGGCGTGGCGCCCGGTGTGAAGGTCTCGGGCATCACCGTGGCCGAGCCGGACGCGAGCCAGCTCTTCTACCCGGAGAGCGTCGTCTGCGCCTTCGTCTTCGCCGCCGACCACGGCGTGGAGATCACCAACAACAGCTACTACGTGGACCCGTGGCTCTACAACTGCCTCGACGACCCCGACCAGAGGGCCATCGTCGACGCCGTCAACCGGGCCCAGCTGTACGCCCAGAAGAAGGGCACTCTCAACGTCGCGGCGGCGGGCAACTCCAACGACGACCTCGACTCGAACGCCCTTGAGGACGCCTCCAGCCCCGACGACTCGACCGCCGTGACCCGCACGGTCGACCCGCACAAGTGCTTCGACGTACCGACCCAGCTGCCGGGCGTCGTCACGGTCGCCTCGACCGGCGTCACCGGTGCCAAGTCGTACTTCTCCAGTTACGGCAAGGGCGTCATCGATGTCGCCGCGCCGGGCGGCGACAAGTACCAGATCCCGGACACGCCGTCGAAGAACGGCCGCATCCTGTCGACGATGCCGAACAACCAGTACGGCTTCCTGCAGGGCACGTCGATGGCGACGCCGCACGTCGCGGGCGTGGCCGCGCTGCTGAAGTCCAAGTACCCCTGGGCCTCGCCGGCTCAGCTCCAGGCGCTCCTCAAGGCCGAGGCGGACAACCCCGGTTGCCCGACCGCCCCGTACGACGGGGACGGCGACGGCGTCGTGGACGCCACCTGCGTGGGCGGCAAGCACGTCAACGGCTTCTACGGAGCCGGGATCGTCAACGCGCTGCGCGCGGTCAAGTAGGTCCGGCCGAGTAAGTCCGGCCGGACGTCACATGAGCTTCCGCACGGCTCGTACCGCTCGTACCGCGAATGAACTGGAGACTCCATGACCGCGCCTCGCAAGCGCTCCCGTCGCGCCATAGCCCTCCCGCTCGGGATGGCCACGGCGACGGCCCTCGCCTTCCTGCCGAACGTCAGCGCCTCGGCGGCCGACACCGACAGCTCCGCCGCGCAGACCGCCACGACGACGGCGGACGCGACCGCCCTCAGCTATGTCGTCAACGTCCGCCCCGGGCACGGCACTTCCGCCTCCGTGAAGAAGGCCATCGCCAAGGCGGGCGGCACGATAGTGACGTCGTACGACCAGATCGGCGTGATCGTCGTGCACTCCTCGAACGCCGACTTCGCCAGGACGGTCCGCGGCGTACGCGGGGTGCAGTCGGCCGGCAACACGCGCAACGCGCCGCTGCCCGCGCAGTCGACCACCGACATGGGCGCTCCCCAGGTGCTCACCGCGGCGCAGGAGAAGGCCGCGAGCGCCGAGGCCGCCGCCGGACAGGACCCGCTGGAGTCCCTCCAGTGGGACCTGCCCGCCATCAAGGCGGACAAGGCGCACGAGAAGACCCTCGGCAGCAGCAAGGTGACGGTCGCCGTGATCGACACCGGTGTCGACGACACGCACCCCGACATCGCGCCGAACTTCAACCGCGACGCCTCGGTCAACTGTGTGACGGGCAAGCCGGACACCACCGACGGGGCCTGGCGGCCGACCGCCGCGGAGAGTCCGCACGGCACCCATGTCGCGGGCGAGATCGCCGCCGCCAAGAACGGCGTCGGCGTCACCGGCGTCGCGCCCGGCGTGAAGGTCGCCGGCATCAAGGTGGCCACGACGGCCGGCTACTTCTACACCGAGGCCGTCGTCTGCGGTTTCGTGTGGGCCGCCGAGCACCACGTCGACGTGACCAACAACAGTTATTACACCGACCCCTGGTACTTCAACTGCAAGGACGACCCGGACCAGAAGGCCCTGGTCGACGCGATCACCCGGGCCTCGCAGTACGCGGAGCACAAGGGCACCGTCAACGTCGCCGCGGCGGGCAACGAGAACTACGACCTGGCCGCCGACTCGATCACCGACCCGGTCTCCCCGAACGACGGCACGCCCTCGGACCGGGTGGTCGACCCCTCCAAGTGCCACGACATCCCCACCCAGCTGCCGGGTGTGGTCACCGTGGCCGCGACGGGCGCCAAGGGCATCAAGTCGTCCTTCTCCAACCACGGCCTGGGCGTCATCGACGTCGCCGCGCCCGGCGGCGACTCGACGCGCTACCAGACCCCGGCACCGCCCGCCACCAGCGGCCTGATCCTCGGCCCGCTGCCCGGCGGCACATGGGGCTACATGGCCGGTACGTCGATGGCGTCCCCGCACGTCGCCGGTGTCGCCGCCCTCATCAAGTCGACCCACCCGCACGCCTCCGCCGCCCTGGTGAAGGCGCTGCTGTACGCGGAGGCCGACGCCACGCCGTGCACCGACCCCTACGACATCGACGGCGACGGCAAGGTCGACGCGGTGTGCGAGGGCACGAAGAACCACAACGGGTTCTACGGCTGGGGCACCGTCAACGCGTTGAAGGCGGTCACGAAGTAGCCCTGTGAGCGGGAGGGGCCGGGGCGCGCGGCCCGGCCCCTCCCGCCATGTTGATCCAGTACACCCGGCATAGTGCCGCCATGACTCGTACGGACTTCGCGTGGGCAGCTCTGGGCGGCGACCCCGCACTCGTCTCACGGATCTCGACCGTCGCACGGGAGGGCGTGCTGCCCGCACGGCTGCCGGTGCGCGGGACGGCCCGGGCGTGTGTCGCGGTCTGTGCCCTCGCCGGGGCCGAGCTGACCGCGGGCCGCACCGGAGGCAAGACGCCCGAGGTGCGTGTCGACGACGGGGCTGTCGCCACCGCGTTCCACAGTGAGCGGCATCTGCGCGTCGACGGTCGTGAGCCGGTCAACTTCGCCCCGCTGTCGCGGTTCTGGCGGACGGCGGACGGCTGGGTGCGCACCCACGCGAACTATCCGCACCACCAAAGGCGGCTGCTGGGCGCGCTGGGTGTGCCGGAGGGCCGGGGCTCCCTCACCGAGGTGGTCGCCGAGGTGCTCGCCGAGCGTTCGGCCATCGAGGTGGAGAAGACGGTGTACGCGGCCGGCGGGCTCGCGATCGCCCTGCGCACGCCCGGCCGGTGGGCGGCGCACCCACAGGGGCGGGCGATCGCCGCACACCCGCTGGTGGTCCGCGAGCGGCTGGACACGGCACCCGTACGACGGCTCGCCCCGCTCGCCGGTCATCCGCTGCTGCCCGCCGCGGGCCTACGCGTGCTGGACCTCACCCGGGTCATCGCGGGCCCGGTCGCCACCCGCACGCTCGCCCTCCTCGGCGCGGACGTCCTGCGGATCGACAGCCCGCGCCTGCCCGAGATCGACGACCAGCACGCCGACCTGGACTTCGGGAAGCGGTCCGCCACGCTCGACCTGGCGGCGCGCGGGGATCGCCCGGCCTTCGAGGAGTTGCTCGCCGAGGCCGATGTCGTCGTCACCGGCTACCGGCCCGGCGCTCTGGACCGGTTCGGGCTCTCCCCGGAGGCACTGGCGGAGCGGCGGCCCGGTCTGGTGGTGGCGCAGTTGTCGGCGTGGGGCGGGTACGGGCCGTGGTCCGGGCGGCGGGGCTTCGACAGCCTCGTGCAGGTCGCCACCGGGATCGCGGAGATCGAGGGGTCCGCGCGGCGGCCGGGTGCGCTGCCCGCGCAGGCCCTCGACCACGGCACGGGGTACCTGCTGGCCGCCGCGGTGCTCCGGTCGCTCACCGAGCAGACCAGGCAGGGCGGGACGCGGCTCGTCCGGCTTGCGCTCGCGCGGACGGCCGCGTGGCTGGTGGACGGGCCGGCGCACCGGGACGAGGAGGCCGCCGGCACCTCGTACGAACCGGGCCCCTGGCTCGCCGAGACCGACAGCGGCCTGGGCCGGCTCAGATACGCGCGGTCGCCCGTCTCCTTCGCCGGCGGCCCCTCCGACTGGGCCCGGCCGCCGGGACGTTGGGGGACGGACCCGGCCCGGTGGGCCTGAGCCACCGGGCCGGATCGAGCGCCGACCGCGCCCGGTGGGCGTGAGCGAGGCGTCGGCCGGAAACGTACCTATGGGCGGAATGCCGAACCACCGCTTGTTTCCCTGCACTTGCCCGGTTCTGTGCCGACTGGTGAAGATCTTGGGGTGACCTTGATACGACCGACAGCCGAGGCGGCCGACGCGAGTGGTCCGGCGCGGCGCCCCGCAGCCGGACGCGCCGTCGCCCTGCTCGTCCTGGTGGCCGTGGCCGCCCTGATCCCGCTGCTCGGCCCGCGCACCGCGCTGGACGGCACCGGCGAGGCGGCCGCCCCCGGGGTCAGCGGCATCGCCCTGCTGCGCGCGGCCCTGTTCGCGGCGCTGTGCGTCCCCGTGGGCGAACTGTTCGCGGCCCGGCTGGCCCGCCGGGTGCCGGGCGCGCCGCTGGAACACGCGCCCCGCAGCTGGGCGCCCTACGCCGCGGCGGTCGGGTTCGTCGCCGCGCTGGGGCTCGCCTCGGTGGTGGCCACCGGCAATCTGCTGCCGCACCACCTCTCCGACATGGACGTCGGCGGGCTCTACCAGAGCCGGGACGGCAAGCTGGCGCTCCTGGAGGTCAACGCGTTCCTGGCCGCCGGGCTCTGCGCCCTCTCACGGAGACCGGCCGCCCAGGTGTGGCCGCTGGCCGCGGTGGCCCTCGCGGAGGCGCTGCGCGCCCACCCGGCGCCGGAGCACGGCCCGCTCGTCGGCTCCGGTCTGACGCTCGTTCACGTGACCTGCGCGGCCCTGTGGACGGGCGGCCTGCTGCACGTGCTGCGGATACTGAGCGCCTGGCGCGCCTCTGGGGAGACGGAGACGGCGGAGAAGGCCGGGACGGCGGTTTCGGCGGACGCGGCCGGCGCGGCGCTTCTGGGCCTCTACGCGCGCGTGGCCGCCGTCCTGTTCGCGGCCCTCACCGCGACGGGCGTGTGGAGCGCACTGCGCCGCATGCCGCCCGGCACGGTCCTGGACCAGCTGACGGCGACGTCCTACGGGCGCGCCCTGCTCGCCAAGCTGGTCCTGGTGGCCGCCGTCGCCGTGCTGGCGCTGCTCGCGCGGCTGCGGCTGCGCCGGGCCGCCGACCGGCTCAGCGCCTGTGTGCCCGCGCGCGCGGAGGTGGTGGCACTGGGCCTGGTCGTGGCGGTGTCGGGGCTGCTGACGGCGCTTCCGCTTCCGATCAGGTGGTCATGAGCATCAGGTGGTCATGAGCCGTTGGTGACGAGCACCTTGAGGGCGGTGCGCTCGTCCATCGCCTTGTAGCCCTCGGGCACGCCTTCCAGACCGACGGTCATGTCGAAGACGGGCGACGGGTCGATGGTGCCGTCCAGGATGTCGGGCAGCAGCTCCGGGATGTACGCACGCACCGGCGCCACACCGCCGCGCAGCGCGACGTTCCGGTCGAACATCACACTCAGGTCGAGGCCCGTGCCGCTGCCGTGCGGCACACCGACGAAGCCGATGGCGCCGCCGTCGCGGGTGATGTTCACGGCCGTCCGCATGGACTGCTCGGTGCCGACCGCCTCCACGACGGCGTGCGCGCCCTGTCCGCGGGTCAGCTCGCGGACGGCCTCGACGGCCGCCTCGCCGCGTTCGGCGACGACGTCCGTGGCACCGAAGGCGCGCGCGATGTCCGTACGTGCCTGGTGGCGTCCGAGCGCGATGATCCGCTCGGCGCCGAGCCGCTTGGCGGCCAGCACGGCGCACAGCCCGACGGCGCCGTCCCCGACGACCGCGACGGTGGCGCCCTTGCGGGCTCCCGCGCCGAGGGCCGCGTGGTGACCGGTGCCCATGACGTCGGAGAGCGTCAGCAGGGCCGACAGCAGGTGGTCGTCGGAGGCCGCCTCCTTGGGCAGCTGTACGAGGGTGCCGTCGGCGAAGGGGACGCGCACGGCCTCGCCCTGACCGCCGTCGTAGCCGACCGCGCCCCAGAACCCGCCGTGCTCGCAGGAGGTGGTGAGGCCCTCGCGGCAGTAGTCGCAGACGCCGTCCGACCACATGAAGGGCGCGACGACGAGGTCGCCGCGGCGGACGCCGGCCACCTCGGAGCCGGTCTCCTCGACGATGCCGAGGAACTCGTGCCCGATCCGCTGCCCCGCCTGCCGTGCCGCCTCGCCCCGGTAGGCCCACAGGTCGCTGCCGCAGATGCAGGACCGCAGCACCCGCACGACCGCGTCGGTGGGCAGTTGCACCAGAGGCTCGGGGACGTCCTCCACGCGCATGTCGTACGGGGCGTGGATGGTGGTGGCGCGCATGACGAGGATCCTTCTCGGCCGATCGGCTGGGTGAGATGCGCTCAGGGGGTGGTTGAGCGCATCTCACCGTACGCCGCCCTCGCCGCGGTATGCGCGCCGAGGGTGCCCTGCACTCCGCTGACCAGCAGGAACTGGGCGGCGGCATAGGTCAGCATGATCCAGAAGTCCGGCCTCGGGAGCTGCGGCCAGTCGGCGACGCCGGTGGCGATGAGGGTGTCGGACAGCAGGAAGAGCGCCCCGCCCGCGCCCGCGACGGGTCCGAACCGGGTGCTCGCGGCCGCCATCGCGGTCAGCAGCAGGCTGTAGCCCGCGACGGGGACACGGAGGCCGGCGGGAAGATCGGGCCACAGGAGGGTGACGGTGACGACGAGGGCGAGGACGTACGCGCCACCGAGCCAGGCCGAGGGCCCACGCACGTGTGGAGGGCGATGGGGCGCATCCGGCCTTCTGAAGAGCAGGAGATAGCAGACGTGACCGGCCGCGAAGGAGGCCATTCCCACGAGGAAGGCCGGGTCGGCGTCGGACAGCAGCAGTACGTCGCCGCCCCAGCCGCAGAGCAGGGCGGCCACCAGGAGCCGCGGTCCGCGGCGTACGACCGCGTGGGCGGCGAGCAGGGGCATCAGAAGCGGCTTGGCGACCAGATGCCCCGGGGTGAACCCGACGGCCAGGGAGACGAGGTCCACGGCGGCGGCCACGCCGAAGGAGACGAGCAGCACGCGCGCGTGCCGTGGGCTCACGCGGCGGGCTCCGTGACCGGCTCGCGCCCCGCGGACTTCGGCGTCGGCTGCCAGCCGGGGCCGCCAAAGACGCGCCCCGCGCGCTCGCGCCAACCGGTCGCCGCCTTCAGGTCCCTGGCGATGGCGGCGTACTCGTGGGTGGCGACGCGCAGGGGGTTGTACGTGGCGATGTTCTTGGTGAGCCCGTAGACGGGCCGCTCGGTCTCGGCGACGAAGGACCCGAAGAGCCGGTCCCAGACGATGAGGATCCCGCCGAAGTTGCGGTCCAGATAGCCTCCCTGGGAGGCGTGGTGGACCCGGTGGTGGGAGGGCGTGTTGAGCACGAACTCGAACCAACGGGGCATCTTGTCTATCCGCTCCGTGTGGATCCAGAACTGGTAGACGAGGTTCGCCGACGAGCAGAAAGCCAGCGCGGCGGGGTGCACACCGAGAGCGATCAGCGGCACGTAGAAGGGCCAGACCGTCCAGGTCGTCCAGGGCTGGCGCAGCGCGGTGGTGAGGTTGAACTTCCGGCTGGAGTGGTGGACCACGTGGCAGGCCCACAGGACGCGGATGACGTGGTGCCCGCGGTGCGACCAGTAGTAGAAGAAGTCCTGCCCCAGCAGCATCAGCGGAACGGTCCACCACAGGACGGCCACCCGCAGCGGCGTCAGTTCGTAGATCGCCGTGTAGATCGCGACGATCGGGATCTTCCACAGGAAGTCGAAGACGAGACTCCCGAGCCCCATGCCGACGCTCGTCGCGGCGTCCTTCGCCTCGTACCCCGCGGCATCGTCGTCCGGATGGATCCTGACGCTCACCACCTCGATCACGGTGAGCAGCACAAAGGCGGGTATCGACCACAGCACGACATCGGGCAGGTTCGGCATGGATGCACCGTAGAACCGCGGCTCGGCCGCGGCTAGACGTTGTTACCCACAAGTATTACCGAGGGTACGCGCTTGCTTATTGGTGATCTCCGCCAAGAGCGCCGACAGGTCCGGACCGATGCCCGTCAGATGTCCGCCCGGCAGATGTCCGCTCGGCGCTCGTCACGCCCCGGCCGCCCCCAACAGCACCCCCGCCGCATAGGTGACCCCCATCGCCAGCGCACCCCCGCCCACGTTCCGCAGTACCGCGCGGCCCGGGTTCGCGGAGCCCAGGCGGGCGCTCAGCCAGCCGGTGAGGACCAGGGCGGCCAGTACCGAGAGCACGGTGACGCCCAGGCGCCAGGCCGCCGGTGGCAGGACGATGGCGAGGAGGGGGAGGAGGGCGCCCACGGTGAAGGAGAGGAAGCTCGCCCAGGCCGCGTGCCAGGGGTTGGTGAGGTCGTCGGGGTCGATGCCGAGTTCCACACGCGCGTGGGCCTTCAGGGCGTCGCGTTCCGTGAGCTGCTCGGCCGCCTCGCGGGCCACCTCGCGGGTCAGGCCGCGCTGCTCCAGGAGTTCGGTCAGCTCCTCGAGTTCGGCATCCGGCTGTTCGCGCAGTTCGCGTCGCTCCAGCGCCAGGGCGGCCTTCTCGGAGTCCAGTTGGGTGGAGACCGAGACGTACTCGCCCGCCGCCATCGACATGGACCCGGCCAGCAGCCCCGCGAGGCCCGCCGTGAGCAGCGCGGAGCGGTCGTCCGTGGCGCCGGCCACGCCGACGACGAGGCCCGCCGTGGAGACGATGCCGTCGTTGGCGCCCAGCACCGCGGCCCGCAGCCAGTTCAGGCGGGAGCCGAGGGTGCCTTCGTGGGCCTCGTCGTGCATGGGTACGGTCACACGGGGAGGATGCCACCCGGCGCGTCACCAGACCCGTACTGACGCTCCCCGCGCGAACACCGGGCTCGTCGCGTCCGCCGGGGGTCGCGTCAGCGGTTCGGCCAGTTCCGCCACGGTCGGTCCCGCCTTCGCCGCGAGGGCGTCCAGGGCGTCGAGGTCGAAGCCGTACACCCGGGCGGCGTTCCCGCCGACCATCGCGGCGACCTCCTCGCGCGGCACGCCCGCGTACGCGCAGCGCAGGCCCTCCCGGGAGTAGGGGTAGGTGCCCTCGTCGTGCGGGTAGTCGCTGCCCCACATGATCTTGTCGACGCCGATCCGCGCCCGCAGCGGCACCTCGTGCGGGCGCATGAAGCTCGCGCCGACGAAGCAGTTGTCCCGCCAGACGTCCGAGGGGCCCTTGCCCATCGACTCGGCGAGTCCCGCGCCGAACTTCGACTCCGCCGTCGACCTCTTCGACCTCTTCGCCGCCGCCGACAGCCTCCCGTGGTAGTAGTCCAGCATGTCGAGCACCCCGGGGATCCAGCCCGAGCCCTGCTCGGTCAGCACCAGCTTCAGGCCCGGGTGGCGGCGGAAGGCGCCGCCGAAGATGAGGTGCCAGAGCGCGCGGTGGGAGAACCAGGTCGTCTCGACCATGAAGACCGCGCGGGCCGCCGGTTCCTCGCCCAGTGGCGGGGACGCCGAGCCCGCGTGGTGGTTCACGGGGACACCCAGCTCCTCGCAGACCGCCCAGATCGGGTCGTACGTCGACGAGTACAGCTCGGGCAGTCCCGAGCCCGGTGGGGTGCCGGGGAGCAGCAGGCCGCCCCTGAGGCCCGCCCGGGAGGCCCACCTGATCTCCTTCACCGCCTCCGCCACGTCGTTCAGGAGGATCTGGAAGACACCCGCGCGGCGGCCCGGAGCGGCCGCGCAGAAGTCCGCGAGCCAGCGGTTGTGGGCGCGCAGGCCCGCCCAGCGCCGTTCGAACTCCTCGGCGGTGGGGGCAGGCGCCATCAGGGCGGCCGACGGGAAGAAGGGCGGGATGGTGTTGGGGAACACCACCTCCGCGACGATGCCGTCCTCCTCCAGCTCCGCCAGGCGCCGTGCGGAGTTCCAGTTCCTGTCGGCGGTGTCGGCGAGCAGGTCCTCGTACGGATTGACGTACGTGGCCGCCCACGCGTCGAACGCCTCGTGGTGTTCCTTCGCCAGGTAGGGCCGGTAGTCCAGGAGGTCCGCTCCGGCGTGGCAGTCCGCGGAGATCACGGTGTAGCGGTCGGTCACGGGGCCGTTCGTGGGGGCGCTCACGGCGTCGCCCCCAGGACCGGGAAGTCGTGGTCGGTCAGCCAGTGGCGGCCCACCTCGCGCGAGCGTGCCCAGGACGCCTCCACGGCCCTCTGGTCCTCGCTCTGGCCGAGGTCGGCCGGGGTCGGGCCGATGCGCCGGGCGAGCGGGGTCAGCCGCTCGACGTCGAAGCCGAAGACCTCGGCGGCCGCGAGGCCGAGCATGCGGCGGGTCTCCGCGACCGGGATGTCGTGGAAGGTGCGCCGCAGCCACGCGCGGGTGTCGGGCCAGGTCCCCTCGGGGTGCGGGAAGTCGCTGCCCCAGAGGATGTTGTCGACGCCGATCTCGTAGCGCTGGGCGAGTTCGCGGCGCTTGGTGTTCGTCGCGCAGATGAAGAGCTGCCGGTCGAGGTACTCGTGCGGGGGCCGCTTCAGCTCGGCGAAGGGCGACAGCTTCTTGCCGCCGTGCGCGCCCAGGTAGAGGCGGTCCATGAACCAGAGGAGGTTCGGCAGCCACCAGCAGCCCGACTCCGCCACCCCGAACCTCAGCCCCGGGTGGCGTTCGAAGACGCCCGACCAGAGCAGGAACCACAGGGGGCGCGCGGGCCACCAGGTGACTTCGGAGACGTAGATCCCCAGGTGGTCGCCGTACTCGTGGCGCGGCGCGGCGCCGGAGTGCGTGACCACCGGCATCCCGCACTCGGCGGCGGCCGCCCACACGGGGTCGTAACGGCGGTCGTGGTAGGGCTCCTTGTCGACCCACATGGCGGGGATCATCAGGGCGCCGAGTCCCGACTCCTTGGCGCGGTACACCTCGGCGACGACCGCGTCGGGGGCCGCCGTGATCGGCAACAGGGCCACCCCGCAGTGCCGTTCGGGGTTCTCCCCGACGAACTCCGCCAGCCAGCGGTTGTGAGCCTGCGCGCCCGCCATGCCGAGCTGTGGGTCGTGGTCGCCGGAGAGGCCGAGGCCCACGCCGAAGGGGGCCGCCGTGCGGCTGTCCACGGCGTCGGCGTCCGGGAAGACCACCTCCCCCGCCACGCCGTCGCCGTCCAGCTCCTTGAGGCGCTGCGCGGTGTCCCAACCACCGCGCAGGCCCTCCTCGTTGTCCTGGAACCAGCGGTCCGCGAACGCCTCGTTGCGGATGCCGAGCCGGTTCATCTCCTCGCGGCGCCGGCCCTGGCCCGCGAGGAACTCGTCGAAGTCCCGGTGGAACCGGGAGTCCAGGTAGGGCCGGTACTCCTCGGTGGGGAGCCCGGCGTGGCAGTCGGAGGAGATGATCAGATAGGGGTCCCGGTCGGTCATCGCCCGCCTCCTCAGTCCAGGATGAAGTGCTCTAGGTACGACGGGTCGGCCCGGTCGAGCATCGACTGCGACCTCGCCCGGATCTGCCGGTCGCTGTGCTCGCTCGCGGGCAGCAGCCAGAACCGGCCCTCCCGGATGCCGTCCGCCACCAGGTCGGCGACCTCCTCCACCGGCGTGAACCGCACCTCCTGCCCCGCCTCCTTCATCGCGGCCTCCCACTGGTCGAGGCTGCGGTAGGGGGTCTTCCTGGGGCGCTGTTTCGCGTAGCGCTCGGGCCGGTTGCGGTGCGACTCCCACAGGCCGGTGCGGAGCATGTGAGGCCCGGGGAAGAGCACCGACGCCCCCACACGCGCGTGCTCCGCCTTGAGATGCGCGTACAGGGACTCGGTCATCGTCACGACGGCCGCCTTGGTGACGGCGTACACGGAGGCGGTCGGCAGCGGGGCGATCCCGCCGTCGCCGGACGAGGTGTTGACGACGTGGCCCGGCTCTCCCGCGGCGATCATCCGCGGCACGAAGGCCTGGATGCCGTGGAAGACACCCCAGACGTTGACGGCGAAGGCCCACTTCCAGTCGTTCGGATCGTGCTCCCACATGCGGCCCTCGGCGCCGGAGCCGACCCCCGCGTTGTTGCACAGGACATGCACGGCGCCGTACTTCTCGTACGTCTCGGCGGCCAGCGCGTCGAGCTGTTCGCGCTCCGAGACGTCCACCACGCGCGCGTGCACCTGCGCCCCGTCCTCCCGCAGCGTGGCGGCGGCCTTCTCCAGGGCGCCCTCCTCGACGTCCGCGAGGACCACCTTCAGACCGTCCGCCGCGAACCGGCGCGCCATCGCGAGCCCGATACCGCTCGCCGCGCCGGTGACGACGGCGACCTGCCCCGCCCGGAGATCCATCAGGCGCTCCCTTCCGGCGGCCCGTCGAGGATCTGCCGCGGATCGTCGTAGCGCTGATGGATGTACGGCAACAGGGCCTGGGCGCTGACGCGTTCGGCCACCCGGCCCGTCTGGTCGGTGGTCTTCTCACCGAGGGTGATCTCGACCAGTTCGCGTACGGGGAGGTCGGCGACCGGGTCGTACATCGACTCGCGCAGCACGACGTCCCCGGTGACGCGCTCCAGCCTGCGCACCCTCTCGTTGCGTACGCAGTGCACGAGCACGGGGTGGGCGTCGAAGCCCGAACCGTCCACCGCGGGAAGGAACTTGAAGTAGAAGTCGGTCTTCCGGGCGGGCTCGGGCAGCGGCAGGTCACCGCTCACCGCGCCGCGCACCTCGACGAAGGCGATGCCGTGCCGGGCGAGTGCGGCCCGTACGACGAGGCCGTCGCGTTCCACGGTGACCTCGCCGAGCTTCTTGGGCTCACCGAAGACCTCACGGCCGCCGATGAGCGCCCGCTCGTGGGTCATCGGCATGACCAGCGGGTACCAGCCCTCGACGCCGTCGTGCGCCGCGGCGACGGCGAACGAGCCCGCGCCGAGCGGATAGCCCGGCAGGTCCACCTTGCTGATGTTCACCCGGACCAGGGGGCGCCCGGTGGGTTTGAGCGGGGGTGGCAGGACCGCCGCGACCGCGTCCGGATCACTCTCCCAGACGGCCACCACACCGGTGGACCAGATGTCGGGGAGCTTGGCGCTCGCGGTGCGCGCGGCGGCGATCTCCGCCTCGGTCCGTGCGCCGTACCTCACTCGTGCCATGTCCGTACCGCCCTTCGTAGGCGCTACCTGCTGGGGCGCGGAGCACGCTTGCAGGACACCGTCGAAAGGTCCATAGCCATGCGTCAGCCATGCGCCCGGGACCGCGCGCCGGGGCGGACCAACCGGTGACCCGCGCCACAAAAGGCACCCCTGTCCCCCACTGACCGCGTCAACTCCGGGGGCCGGACCGTCCGTCGGTTCCGGGAAGGTGGGGGCCGGACTGTCAGTCAGGGCCCGTATCCTCAATGACCATGCTCGAAGACCTGACGACCGCAGCGTCACCAGCCCCCTGGCCGGCCGCGTATCCGCAGGGGTACGCGGTCGTCGACGTGGAGACCACCGGCCTTGCCCGCGACGACCGGATAATCTCGGCCGCCGTCTACCGGCTGGACGCGCGCGGCGAGGTCGAGGACCACTGGTACACGATGGTCAACCCGGAGCGGGACCCGGGCCCGGTCTGGATCCACGGTCTGACGACCGAGGCGCTCGAAGGCGCCCCGCTCTTCCAGGACATCGCCGAGGAGTTCTCCGACCGGCTCGCCGACCGGGTGCTCGTGGCGCACAACGCGGTCTTCGACTGGTCAATGATCGCGCGGGAGTACGCGCGCGCGGAGCGTGAGGCGCCGGTGCGTCAGCGGCTGTGTACCATCGCGCTCTCCAAGGAACTGGGCCTGCCGCTGCCCAACCACAAGCTGGAGTCGCTGGCCGCGCACTTCGGTGTCGTACAGCAGCGGGCGCACCACGCGCTGGACGACGCGCGCGTACTGGCCGAGGCGTTCCGGCCGAGCCTGCGGGCCGCCGCGCGGGACGGCATCCGGCTGCCGCTCCTGGAGTGCCGGCCGCTCAAGGAATGGTCCGAGAGCCCCGCGGCACCGCGGATCGGACGGCAGTCCGGTCCGAGTGGTCAGTCGTCCGGCGGCTACTCGTCCGGTGGCTACCCGTCCGGGAGTTGGCGGCCCTCACGCAAACGCCCCGCATGCCCCTATCCCAACCCGGGTCGCTACGAAGCGGACAAACCACTCAAGCAGGGTATGCGGGTCGCGTTCTCCGGGGACACGTCCGTCGACCGCGAGCTGCTGGAGGACCGTGCCGTCGAGGCCGGCCTGCATGTCGCGACGAGTCTGTCCCGGCTGACCAGCCTGCTCGTCACCAACGATCCGGACTCCAGTACGTCCAAGGTGGTCAAGGCCAAACAGTTCGGGACACCGGTGATCGACGAGGCGGCGTTCGGCCAGCTGCTGCGTGACGTGGCGCCGGCCTCGGAGAAGTGACCCCGGAGGGCTGAAGAGAGGCCGGGGTCGCTGACGGACGTACGGGTGATTGCCGGGCGACTCGCCCGGCGCCCGCTCGCCCGCGCCGCGTCGGCACCTCACCCTGTGGCGCATGGCGAGATGCGAAGTGTGCGGCAACGACTACGGCATGACCTTCGAGGTGCACGCGCAGGGCGCGGTGCACGTCTTCGACTGTTTCTCCTGCGCGATCCACCGGATGGCCCCCATCTGCGAGCACTGTCGCGTGCAGATCATCGGCCAGGGCGTCGAGGTCGAGGGCCACTGGTTCTGCGGCGCGCACTGCGCCCGCGCGGAGGGCAAGGTGGGCATCATCGACAAGGTCTGAGAGCCGAGCGGGACGGTCCCAGAGCACACGTTCCCCGCGTGGCGACGCACACCCCCCTGAATACGCCCCACGACCGAGTTGTACGGTCGTGGGGTGTACCGCTTCCTGTTGTCCCGGCAGTGGGTGATTCTCACCCTCGTGGCCCTCCTGCTCATCCCCACGATGATCAAGCTGGGCTTCTGGCAGCTGCACCGTCATGAGCACAAGGTCGCGCTGAACAAGGTGATCTCGCAGTCGCTGACGGCCACGCCGGTGCCCGCCGAGTCGGTCACCGCGCCGGGGCAGCACGTCAAGCACGCGGACCTGTACCGCCGGGTGACCGCGAAGGGCACCTTCGACACCGCGCACGAGGTCGTCGTGCGGCGCCGCACCAACGCCGACGGCGAGGTCGGCTACCACGTCCTGACCCCCCTCGACCTGGACGACGGCCGGGTGCTCCTCGTCAACCGGGGCTGGATCGACTCGAACGGCTCACAGACCGCGTTCCCGAAGATCCCGGCGCCCGCGCAGGGCGAGATCACCGTCACCGGACGGCTGATGCCCGATGAGACGACCGGCGACAGCGGCATCAAGAACATCCAGGGCCTGCCCGACCGCCAGGTCATGCTGATCAACAGCGAGCAGCAGGCCAAGAGCCTCGGCAAGCAGGTCCTCGGCGGGTACATCGAGCAGACGGCGCCCGCGCCCAGGGGTGACTCCCCCGAACTGATCCCCGACCCCGAGCACAACGACATCGGTCCGCACATGGCGTACGCGATCCAGTGGTGGCTCTTCTCCGCGGGCGTGCCCGTGGGCTGGCTGATCCTGGTCCGCCGGGAGCGCCGCGACCGGGCCGAGGCCGCCGCCTCCGCGACCGCGCCGGAAGCGGCCACGGTGGCCGCCTGACCCCTGGCCCGCCGCGCCCGTATTTCCCCGGCCGGTGTCACCCGGTCGGCCCCCGACCCGATTGGCCCCGGCCTTCGCCGGGAACTCGCCCCACGTGCACCCACGTATCGAGGACTACGCGCTCATCGGGGACGAACAGACCGCCGCGCTGGTGGGACGGGACGGGTCCGTCGACTGGCTCTGTCTGCCACGGTTCGACTCGGCCGCCTGCTTCGCCGCGATTCTCGGCGACGAGAACCACGGTCGCTGGCGGATCTCACCCACGGGGGCGGGCCCCTGCACCCGGCGGGCGTACCGGCAGGACACGCTGGTCCTGGACTCCGAATGGGAGACGGACGAGGGCGCGGTCCGCGTGACCGACTTCATGCCACAGCGCGAGCACGCCCCCGATCTCATCCGCGTCGTCGAAGGGCTCAGCGGCCGGGTGACGGTGCACAGCACCCTGCAACTGCGCTTCGACTACGGCTCCGTCGTGCCGTGGGTGCGCAAGGCGGACGGCCAGCGGGTGGCGGTCGCGGGCCCGGACTCGGTGTGGCTGCGCAGCGAACCCGCGGTACGCACCTGGGGCAAGGACTTCCGTACGCACTCGGAGTTCACCGTGGAGTCCGGCGAGAAGGTCGCCTTCGTCCTGACCTGGCATCCCTCGCACCAGTCGCGCCCGCCGCTCGTCGACCCGTACGAGGCACTGGGCTCCAGCGTCGAGGACTGGCAGGCGTGGGCGGCGCGCTGCCGTTACGACGGTCCGCACCGAGACGCCGTCGTGCGCTCCCTGATCACCCTCAAGGCCCTCACCTTCGCCCCGACCGGCGGCATCGTCGCCGCCCCCACCACCTCGCTCCCGGAGGAACTCGGCGGCGTCCGCAACTGGGACTACCGCTACTGCTGGCTGCGCGACTCGACCCTCACCCTGGGCGCGCTCCTGTCGGCCGGGTACCACGAGGAGGCCGAGGCCTGGCGCGACTGGCTGCTGCGCGCGGTCGCGGGCGACCCCGCGGACCTGCAGATCATGTACGGCCTCTCCGGCGAGCGCCGGCTGCCCGAGTTCGAGCTGCCGTGGCTGCCCGGCTTCGGCGGCTCGTACCCGGTCCGGATCGGCAACGAGGCCGTGAAGCAGCTCCAACTGGACGTGTACGGCGAGGTCATCGACTCGCTCTCGCTGGCCCGGCGCTCGGGCCTGCCGTCCAAGCCACACATGTGGCGCCTGCAGTGCGCCCTGATGGAGTTCCTGCGGACCGCCTGGCGGCAGCCGGACGAGGGAATCTGGGAGGTGCGCGGCCCACGCCGGCACTTCGTGTACTCGAAGGTGATGGCGTGGGTGGCGGCCGACCGCGCCGTCCGGGCGCTGGAGAGCGAACCGGAGCTCGTCGGCGACCTGGAGGGCTGGCGCACGATGCGCGAAGAGGTGCACAAGGAGGTGTGCAAGTACGGCTTCGACAGCGAACGCAACACCTTCACGCAGTCCTACGGGTCACGCGAGCTGGACGCCTCACTGCTGCTCATCCCCCGCGTCGGATTCCTGCCGCCCGACGATCCCAGGGTCGTCGGCACCATCGACGCGGTACGCGCCGAGCTCGCACGCGACGGCTTCCTGCTGCGCCGCTACAGCGACGAGGGCGTCGACGTCGACGGGCTGCCGGGCGGCGAGGGCACCTTCCTCGTCTGCTCGTTCTGGCTCGCGGACGCGCTGCACATGACGGGCCGCACGAAGGAGGCCCGCGAGCTGTTCGAACGGCTGATCGGCCTGGCCAACGACGTGGGGCTGCTGTCCGAGGAGTACGACCCCGTCGCGCGCCGCCAGCTCGGCAACTTCCCCCAGGCGTTCAGCCACCTCGGCCTGGTGGGAACGGCCTTCAACCTGTTCGGTGAAGCGCATCCGGGAGGAGCCGAGACGACCGGATAGGGGAGGATGGGGGCCATGGATCTTGGACTGAAGGACCGTGTGTACGTCGTCACGGGAGCCACCCGTGGCCTGGGCAACGCCACCGCGCGCGAGCTCACCGCCGACGGCGCGAAGGCGATCGTCACGGGCCGCGACGAGAAGACCGCCGCCGACGCGGCGTCCGCGCTGGGCCCGAACGCGGTCGGGGTGGCCGCCGACAACGCCGACCCGGGGACCCCGGACCGGCTGATCGCGGCGGCCCGCGAGCACTTCGGCCGTTTCGACGGCATCCTGATCAGCGTCGGCGGCCCGCCGCCCGGGTTCGTCGCGGACAACACGGACGAGCAGTGGACGGCCGCCTTCGAGTCCGTCTTCCTGGGCGCGGTGCGGCTGGCCCGCGCGGCCGCCGCGGAGCTCGGCGACGGCGGCGTCATCGGCTTCGTGCTCTCCGGCTCGGTGTACGAGCCGATCCCGGGCCTGACCATCTCCAACGGCCTGCGCCCCGGTCTCGCGGGCTTCGCCAAGTCCCTCGCCGACGAACTGGGCCCGCGCGGCATCCGTGTCGTGGGGCTGCTCCCGGCCCGCATCGACACGGACCGCCTGCGCGAGCTCGACGGTCTCTCCGCCGACCCGGAGGCCACCCGCGCGGCCAACGAGGCGCGGATTCCGCTGCGCCGCTACGGCGCCCCGGAGGAGTTCGGCCGCACGGCGGCGTTCCTGCTCTCGCCCGCCGCGTCGTACCTGACAGGCATCATGGTGCCGGTGGACGGCGGCATGCGGAGCGGGTTCTGAGCCCGCTCCGGCGCCGCCCAGGGGACTAACTCACTCTTTCGGCCCGGTGCTTGACCCCACGGAGGCGTACCTCCGCGGGGAGCGCGGCGAGGCCCGCGGAGTCCCGGGCGTGCGCCAGGGCCTCCGTCGTCAGCAGGTGCAGCGCCTGCCCGGGATCGACATGCGGTTCCAGCAGGAGCTGGACCCGGGTCCCGGGAGCGCCGCGCCGCCCGGTCAGCTGGACCTCGGCCCGTTCGACACCGTCCAACCGTCCCGCCTCGGCGGCCAGTACGCCCTCCAGGGCCCGCCCGCGCAGCAGCGCCCCTTCACCGTCGCCGGTGTCGACGAGCACCTCCGCGAGCCGGCGGCGCCGCAGTACGGCCGACAGCCACCACAGGCTGAGCAGGACGACGACCGCGAGAACGGCGATGACGGTCGGCCACCACCAGCCCTGGTCCCGCCACCGGGTCCGTTCGGCGGCGCTCAGCAGCACGTCGTGACGCCCGTCGTGGATCCACCAGGAGGGCGGCCGCACACCCAGTCCGACGGCGAGCACGGAGCCGCCGAGGACCAGCAGCGCGAGCCCGACGATTCCCAGCAGGACACGGTTGACGATCCTGAGCACCGCCCTCACCCCTTCCGGCCCGGACGCGCGACATGCACCGACAGGGCGGGCGACCGGACGAGCCCGAGTCCCCGGATGCCGTCGGCGAGCGTGGCGTCCAGGTCCGCCCGTACGTCGTCGAGTGCGCGGAAGTGCGAGACCGCCCGCACGTCGACCTTCCTGCGCCCCATCCGTACCCGGACCGACCGCACCCCGGAGACCTCCATGGCCCGGTCGCGCAGCGCCGTCGCGGCGGCGCCCCGGTGCAGCCCGGCCCGTACGTCGCGATGGGTGCGCCGCATCGGCAGGACGTCGCGCAGCCCCGGCGTCACCGCGAGGACGATCAGCCACAGTCCGAGGGCGGCGGCGAGGCCGGCGCCGACGAGCACCCAGGTGTCGTCGAGGGGCCGCTCGGCGAGCTGCCGGGCGAGGAACCTGCGCCAGTGCGAGGCGGGCCGGTGGGCACGTACGGCCGCGACGTCGTACAACAGGACGCCCGCACCCGCGAGGACCAGCAGCGCGACGATCCCCGCGGGGACGCGGCGCGCCGACCAGAACCGACCCTGCCCGCCGTTCGCGTCGTCGTCGACGGCGGGCGGCGGGTCGTAGTCAGCCGCGGAGGCGGACTGGCCGAGTTCGTCCTCGGCGGGTGGGCCCGCGTCGGTCTTCTCCAGGACGGGCATGCGTCGGGTGGTGTTCTCGGAGCCCTGGGGCTCGCTCATCGCGTCCTCCCCTGTGCCGCGGCGGTCGCCGGTACCAGGTGCAGCCGCTCGATGTGGACCGTCACCTCCGGGACTTCCATCCCCGTCAACGCGTGTACCCGCTCGGCGACATGACGACGCACCGCGTTGCAGCGGGCACCGATGTCGCAGGGGTAGCCGAGTTCGAGATGGACGCGGACGCGGGCGCTCGGGGTCTCCCCCGCTCGAGCGGAGCCGAGAGCTTGGGGAAGCACGACGACCGTCGCGTGCGGGGGTACGGCGTCCGGGGGCAGCGGGTCCAGGGCCTCGCGGGCGGCCTGCGCGGCGATCTTCGCCACGACCCGGTCGGCGATCCGGGTCGCGCCGCGCTCGGCCGCCTCGACGACCGTCAGAGGCCGTCGGGTGTCGCCGAGCGGGCCGGTCACGGGCGTCACCGCCGCCGGTCGTCGCGGGGACGGAAGAAGTCACCGAGATCCAGGTCCCCTTCGAGGAACCGTCCGACGACGAACCCGACGGCACCCAGGGCGGCCACGAGCAGAAAGGCCCCGAAGCCCCCGAAATACCCGGCGAAGCCCAGCGCCATTCCGGCGATCATGCCGATCACGGCCAAGCTCATGGTGCGCTCCTCAACGGTTCGACGACCACGGTGTCGTGGGCCGTTGCGCGGCCGGCCCGGTCACTGGAGCCGCGCCTCCGGCTCCTCGTCTTCTTCCTCGGGAAGCTTCACATCACTCACCGCGATGTTGACCTCGACCACCTCGAGTCCCGTCATGCGCTCCACGGCCGCGATGACGTTCTCGCGCACGGCGTGCGCGACGTCCGCGATCGACACGCCGTACTCGACGACGATCTCCAGGTCGAGCGCGGTCTGGAGCTCCCCGACCTCGGCCTTGACACCACGCGAGACGGATTTCGACCCCCCTGGCACTCGGTCGCGCACGGCCCCGAAGGTCCGGCTCAGCCCACTGCCCATCGCATGGACACCGAGCACGTCCCGGGCGGCGAGCCCGGCGATCTTCTCCACCACACCGTCGGCGATCGTGGTCCGGCCCCGGGTCGCGGGATCACCGCCGCCGCGCTTGGTGACCCCGGGCTTGCGGCTCTGGGGGGCTTCCCTCTCGCTCCCGGGGCTGTCCGTCCGGTTCTGCTCCGTCATGTCGGTCATCGCCGTACGTCCCT
Organism: Streptomyces olivochromogenes; assembly: GCF_001514115.1. GTDB lineage: Bacteria > Actinomycetota > Actinomycetes > Streptomycetales > Streptomycetaceae > Streptomyces > Streptomyces olivochromogenes. The sequence goes on along the minus strand of NZ_KQ948452.1, from coordinate 773,032 downwards.
TTCGGTCGTCCTCCTTGCCCACAGTAGGTGCGCTTGCGGGCTCGCGCGCCAGGGATGCGGCAGGCTGGAGCAATGACCGCGGATCGATGGACGCAGGCGGTACGGCGGCAGCTCGGGCTCGGGCGCCTGCTCCCGCTCGGGCATCCGCGCGACGGCGCCTGGATCGCCGAGGAGGCGGCCGCCGCGTTCCTGCGGCGCGCGGCGGCCGACGTGCCCGGCGTCCGCCTCGGCACGCTCCGGATCGCCCTCGCGGACCCGGACCTGGTCCACGAGCCCGTCGTACCGCCGCCGCCCAGCGCGCTGCCGCCCGGCCCCCTGCGTATCGTCGCGGAGTTCACGGCCGGGGTGGATCCGACGGCCCCCGGCGTCGAGCCGCTTCCCGCGACCGCGGGCCGCCTGCGCGTGAGCCTGGCCGAGGCGGCCGAACCCCTCGGCCTGACGGTCACGGAGGTCGACCTGTTGGTGACGGAGCTGGGGGACGTCTCCGCGCCGCCGACCGCCGTACGCCACGCCGCCCCGCCTCCGGCCGCCGTACCGACGACCCCCGACGAGGCCCGGGCGGCCACCGCCGCCCTGTCCGTGCCGGGGGTGATCCACCTGACGGACGTCCTGGGCCGTCCGGTGCACATCGAGAACGTCCCCGGCAAGGATCCCGCCCTCGCCCGCCGCCACGTCCGGGTCGAACTGGCGGTCGCGGCAACGGAGCGAACGGTGGACGTGGCAAGAGCCGTCAGAGCAGCGGTCGCGGACGCCCTGCCGGACGCCCCGTCAGTGGCGGCACTGGTGACGGCCGTCGAGTAGAGCGCGCCCCAGGGGCGCGGGAACCGCGCGACCAGCCCCCACCGCCCCGCAGCCGAAAGACGGCCTCACTCTCCCAAGCCGGCAAGGTCCCGCAGCCGCCGGGCCTGAGCCGCGCGCTCGGCGACCCGCTGCTCCTCGTACGTCCGCTCCTGCGCCCCCCGCAGCAACGCCTTGGTCTCGACGACCGCGTCCCGAGGCGCGGCCAACACCGCACCGGCGAGGTCCCGCACGGCGTTCTCGAGCTGGTCGACAGGCACCGCGAGATTGGCGAGCCCCGTGCGCTCGGCCTCCTCGGCCGACACGAAGCGACCCGTGGCGCAGATCTCCAGCGCACGGGCGTATCCGACCAGGCTCACCAGCGGATGCGTTCCCGTCAGGTCGGGAACGAGCCCGAGGCTGGTCTCGCGCATGGCGAACTGCACGTCGTCCGCGACGACGCGCAGGTCACAGGCGAGCGCCAGCTGGAAACCCGCACCGATGGCGTGCCCCTGCACGGCGGCGATGGACACGACGTCGCTGCGCCGCCACCAGGTGAACGCCTCCTGGTACTCGGCGATGGTCGCGTCGAGCTCGGCGTCGGCGCCGCGCGCGAGGTCGATGAACGACGGCTCGCCGTCGAACCCCTCGGGCGTGAACGCCTGCCGGTCGAGCCCGGCCGAGAACGACTGCCCCTCGGCACGCAGCACGACCACACGGACAGTGCCCGGCAGCGACCGCCCGGCCTCCGTCAACGCCCGCCACAGAGCAGGACTTTGGGCGTTGCGCTTGGCCGGATTGGTCAGCGTCACCGTGGCGATCGCGTCGTCGACGGTGAGCCGTACGCCGTCCTTGTCGAGTACGGGGTCAAGATCGTTGTCGAGCGAAGCCATGGGCTGCCTCCGATGGGTGCGGTCGGATCAGACGCGTACCTCGTGAAGGACACAAGGAACACACCTAAGTGACTGCACAGTAACCACCCGGTCGATCACCCGACCGACCGGGTGGCCACCACCGAAGCCGATGGGGACGCCCGGCCTCAGGCCGAGGCGGCCTTCTTGCCCCGCGTCGCTCCGCCACGCCCTCGCAGCGTGACGCCCGATTCGCTGAGCATCCGGTGCACGAAGCCATACGAACGGCCGGTTTCTTCGGCCAGCGCTCGAATGCTCGCACCGGAGTCGTACTTCTTCTTCAGGTCTGCCGCGAGCTTGTCGCGCGCGGCGCCGGTTACCCGGCTGCCCTTCTTCAGAGTCTCGGCCACCCGTGCCTCCTCATGGGAAGTGCGCTCTGGACTTCTCATGATCACCCCTCGAGGGCTTCATGGCCACCCATTCGGCAAGGTCCGTAAGACACGGTTTTGACGACAGGAGCCCGTCCTCACAAGTGGAATCACAGGGTCCGCACTGCTCTGTCCGTACGACCGAACGGGTTCTTCCGTGAAGTGCCAGGTCAGCGGCGCAAGACGGCCGAGCCCTTGGGAACAAAGGACTCGGCCGCGAAATGAATGTAGGACACACCTCGGTACGAGGAGATCTCACACAGATGATGGATCACGGATCGGCCGAATGATCCATACGCAGTGGATCAGTCATTCGATCACGTCGTGCTGACGGCAGCCCCGGGGCGGTCCGGGAGGCCGTACGAGGGCTCGGGCGAGGACTCGGGCGAGGGCTCAGGCGAGGGCGACGAGGTCCGCGTAGTCGGAGCCCCACAGGTCCTCGACGCCGTCCGGCAGCAGAATGATCCGCTCGGGCTGGAGCGCCTCGACGGCGCCCTCGTCGTGGGTGACGAGGACGACGGCGCCCTTGTAGGTGCGCAGCGCGCCGAGGATCTCCTCGCGGCTGGCCGGGTCCAGGTTGTTCGTCGGCTCGTCGAGGAGGAGGACGTTCGCCGAGGAGACCACGAGGGTCGCGAGCGCGAGCCGGGTCTTCTCGCCGCCGGAGAGAACACCGGCCGGCTTGTCGACGTCGTCGCCGGAGAACAGGAACGAGCCGAGCGTCTTGCGGACCTCGACCAGATCCAGGTCGGGGGCGGCGGAGCGCATGTTCTCCAGGACCGTGCGCTCGGGGTCGAGGGTCTCGTGCTCCTGCGCGTAGTACCCGAGCTTGAGGCCGTGGCCCTCTATGACCTCGCCGGTGTCGGGCTGCTCGGCGCCGCCGAGCAGCTTCAGCAGGGTCGTCTTGCCGGCGCCGTTGAGGCCCAGGATGACCACGCGCGAGCCCTTGTCGATGGCCAGGTCGACGTCGGTGAAGATCTCCAGCGAGCCGTACGACTTCGACAGGCCCTCGGCCATCAGCGGGGTCTTGCCGCAGGGCGCGGGCTCCGGGAAGCGCAGCTTGGCGACCTTGTCGGAGACGCGGACCGCCTCGAGGCCGGCCAGCAGCTTGTCGGCGCGCTTGGCCATGTTCTGCGCGGCCACCGTCTTGGTGGCCTTGGCGCGCATCTTGTCCGCCTGCGAGTTCAGCGCGGCGGCCTTCTTCTCGGCGTTCTGCCGCTCGCGCTTGCGGCGCTTCTCGTCGGCCTCGCGCTGCTGCTGGTAGAGCTTCCAGCCCATGTTGTAGACATCGATCTGGGCGCGGTTGGCGTCCAGGTAGAAGACCTTGTTGACGACCGTCTCGACGAGGTCGACGTCGTGGGAGATCACGATGAAGCCGCCGCGGTAGGTCTTCAGGTAGTCGCGCAGCCAGACGATCGAGTCGGCGTCGAGGTGGTTGGTCGGCTCGTCGAGCAGGAGCGTGTCGGCGTCCGAGAACAGGATGCGGGCCAGCTCGACACGGCGGCGCTGACCGCCGGAGAGCGTGTGCAGGGGCTGGCCGAGCACGCGGTCGGGCAGGTTGAGCGCGGCGGCGATGGTGGCGGCCTCGGCCTCGGCGGAGTACCCGCCCTTGGTGAGGAACTCGGTCTCCTGGCGCTCGTACTGCCGCATGGCCTTCTCGCGGGTGGCGCCCGAGCCGTTGGCGATGCGCTGTTCGTTCTCCCGCATCTTGCGGATCAGGGTGTCCAGGCCGCGCGCGGAGAGGATGCGGTCGGTGGCGAGGACGTCGAGGTCACCGGTGCGGGGGTCCTGGGGCAGATAGCCGACCTCGCCGGAGCGGGCGACGGTGCCGGAGGCCGGGATGCCCTCACCGGCCAGGACCTTCGTCAGGGTCGTCTTGCCCGCGCCGTTACGGCCGACCAGGCCGATGCGGTCGCCCTTGGTGATGCGGAAGGTGGCGGACTCGATGAGGATGCGGGCGCCGGCGCGCAGCTCGATACCGGAGGCGGAGATCACGGACAGACTCCAGGGCAGGGTCGTTGGCGGGGTGGACGGCTGAGGACGTTCCCGCCGTCTAATGCGCGAGGAGAATGGCCATGGGCCCCAGTCTAACGGGGCCGTGCAACCACTTTCCCTGGGTGAGCGCGTTCGGCACTGTGACGCTCGCCCCGCCACGCGTTGCCCAGCGGCGTGCGGTGCGGGGTGATTCTGCCCAGGTCGTCGACGGCGACGAGCTCGGTGGTCCAGCTGTCGCCGGTGGCGCAGGGCTGCGCGATCAGGAGCGCCTCACCGTGACGCAGCGCACGTTCGGGGGCGAAGGAGCAGCCGTACCGGGCGGGCAGGGTCCAGCGCAGGTCGCCGTCGGCGATGCGGTAGGCGGCGACGCGCCGCGGGGTGATGACGGCGAGCATGCGGGTGCCCAGGGGCCGCAGCACCCCACTCGCCCCGTGGTCCGCGAGCCACCCGGCGGCCCCGGGAAGGGCCCGGTGCCAGCGCACGGCGCTGCCGTCGCCGCGCGCGGTGTCGGTGACCAGTCCGTCGTCCCACAGCGCGATCGCGTGCCCGCGCGCGGGGAGCACGGCCACCGGACGGCGGCCCTCGCGCGCGTACGTCCAGCGGGGGTGGCCGGTCGTCCCGTCGTAGGCCTCGACGGCTGCCTTCGTGGCGCGCAGCGGGGGCTGTCGTGTCCCGTGCCCGTGCGCCACGCGTGTGTGGGCGGTGAGGCGGTCTCCGTAGGGCTCGGGACGCGCTTCGTGGGCCGCGGTGAGCAGCAGGGCGACGGCGACGGGGAGCAGGGCGCGGGCGGCGCGGCGGCGGGCGGCGGGGGAACGGAGCCGGGGGGCCGGGGGGTCCGTGGCCGCCGGGGCGGACTGTTTCGCCTCCGCCGCCTCGACCGGCACAGCCATCACCTCGCCCCCATCGGCACCACTCGCCGCTCCCAGGACCTGTCCGGCCGTCCAGGCGCACGGATCAGGCGCAGAGCGTAGGCGCGGGCGGTGGGAACGCCCGTCGGACACGGCGGGCGGCCGGGGCGTGTCGCCCGTTCGGCCCTCCGCCCGGCGCCGGACCCATGAGGGCGTACGAGGATGGCGCCACGGAGCGACGTACGCCGAGGTGCGAAGCCGTACGCAGAGGGTGGTGTGCCCATGCAGTTCGACGACGACGCCGACCTGGACACCTCCGACGTGCAGGATGCGCGCGGCAGCCGGATCCCTGGTGGCAGGGCGACCGTCGGGGGTGGCATCGCGGGTCTGATCGCCCTGATCCTCGGGCTGCTCTTCGGCGTCGGGCCCGATCAGCTCGGGCTGTCCTCCGGCAACGACCAGCCCGCGGTGACCACTTCCTCGCTCGACCAGATCAAGCAGACCTGCCGGACGGGGCGGGACGCGAACGCCAGGGAGGACTGCCGGATGGTGGCGGTGGTCAACAGCGTGCAGGACTTCTGGGCGCAGGAGTTCGCACGACGAGGCGGTACGTACACGCGCTCGCCGACCGTCTTCTTCAGCGGGCGGGTGAACACCGCGTGCGGCACCGCGACCTCGGCGGTCGGGCCCTTCTACTGTCCCGGTGACCGCAAGGTCTATCTGGACCTGGGCTTCTTCGACGACCTGCGGACCAAGTTCGGCTCCAGCGGCGGGCCGTTCGCGCAGGCGTACGTGGTGGCGCACGAGTACGGGCACCATGTGCAGGACCTGATGGGGACGCTGGGCAGGGCCCAGAGCGGTGTCACGGGCGCGAACAGCAACTCGGTGAAGGTGGAGCTGCAGGCGGACTGCTACGCCGGGGTGTGGGCGCACCACGCGACGACGACGAAGGACCCGTCGACGGGCAGGCCGTTGATCAAGAACCTCACTCCGGCCGACATCCGGGACGGGCTGGACGCGGCGGCCGCCGTCGGCGACGACCGGATCCAGCGGGAGTTCCAGGGCCGGGTGACCCCGGAGACGTGGACGCACGGCTCGTCCGCGCAGCGGCAACAGTGGTTCTACCAGGGCTATCGCACCGGCGACATGGCGCAGTGCAACACCTTCCGCTGAGAGCGCGGACGTGGGGGCGAGAGCGCGGGCATGGTGGCGAGAGCGCGCACGGGCCGAAGAGAAGCCCGCGGACGCGGCGCGTTGCGGGCGGCTTCGGCTCTCGGGGCGTTGTCAGTGGCCGGTGCAAGACTGGGCAGCGGGTGACATTCCGGCCCAGCAGGACGAGTTCCGGTGGGAGTGATCGGCATGGCAGGTACGGACGGCGGGCGCCCGAGCATCTACCCGACGCTGCTGTACGCGGACGCGAAGGCGGCTATCAGGCAACTGACGGAGGCCTTCGGCTTCTCGGAGGCCTCGGTGTACGAGAGTGAGGACGGCACGGTGATGCACGCCGAGTTGGTCCAGGGCAACGGCGCGGTGATGCTCGGCTCCAAGGGCCGCGGTGGCGTCTTCGACGGCGCGATGAAGGACGCGGGCCCCGCGGGGGTGTACGTGGTCGTGGACGACGTCGACGCACACCACCAGCGCGCCGTGGACCACGGCGCGGAGATCCTCATGCCGCCGACCGACCAGGACTACGGCTCGCGGGACTACCTGGCCCGGGACGCCGAGGGCAACATCTGGAGCTTCGGCACGTACGCCCCGGAGATACGGGGCTGACCCGGAGGCTCGGGGTGCGGGGGTGCGGGGGTGCGGGGCTGATCCCGAGGACAGGGCCTAACTGCCTCCGGTGTGGACCTGGAAGGCGGCGCGGCGTACGGCCTTGGCGAGGGCCGGGTCCGGGTGGGCGGCGGCGAGCGCGACCAGGACCTGGACGGTGCGGGGATGGCCGACGGCGCGCACCTCGTCGAGGAGCGCGGGCACGGTGGGCTGCACCGCGGACTCCAGATGGCGCACGAGAAGCGGCGCCTCACCGTGGTCGGCGACGGCGGCGGCGGTGTCGACCCAGAGCCAGGTGGACTCTTCGCGGGTGAGGACCTCGTGGGCGTCCTCCGGGTCGTGGCCGTCGTGCTCGGCGAGCCACAGCAGGGCGTAGGGGCGCAGCCAGGACTCGTCGGCCACGGCGCGTACGTCGGGCTCGGCGGGGGCGCCGACCACGCGCAGCGCCTCGAAGGCGAGGCCGCGGGTGAGGGCGTCCTCGCCGCGGGCGGCTTCGAGGAGTTCGGTGACGGCGCTGCCGACGGGGCGGGCGGCGAGCCAGGCGCGGTACTCGGCGCGGGCCGCGTTCGGGCGCAGCTGGGCGCAGCCGCGGAGCATGTCCGAGGCGGGCTGCTCGATGTTCCCGGCGGGGCTCTGCGCGGCGACGCAGATCTGCTCGAGCTTGACCCAGACCGCCCAGCTGCCGAGCGGGGTGAGCGTGGCCTGCCCGTCGGCGCAGGTGAGCGCGCCGACGGAGGCGAGCGCGTGCAGGGCCCAGTCGAGGAGGGGCTCGAGGGGGCGTCCGCGATCTCGGCGGCCTCCGGGACGGGCTCCGGCTGGGGGCCGTAGGGGATCTCGCAGCGCTCGGTGCGCAGTTCGGTGACGCGCTGTTCGAGCAGGTCCAGTAGCTGCTCCATGGGGACGGGCCCGGCGGAGAGCTGGAGGAAGGAGAGCACCTGGGGCATCGCGGAGACGACCTCGGCCACGGCGGACGCCTCGCGGTCGGCCGGCTCGGGGTGGGCGAGCGACCAGGCGTCGAAGAGGGCGACCCAGCCGCGCAGGACGGCGCTGTCGTCGCGGTTCCAGGCGCGCAGTCGCCAGCCGGGGCGGGCGATGCCACCGTGCACCTCGACGAGGCCGGCGAGGCGTGCGGTGTCCCAGTCCGCGCGGACCTGAGCCGAGGTCAGGCCCAACTCCTCGGCGGCGCGTTCGGCGGTCGCGTCGGCGAGGGTGCCCTTGCCGTCGGGGGTCGCGCCGTCGCTCCCCGGGCCGAGCGAGGCGTCGGCCCAGCGGGCGACACGGGCTGCGGCGGCGAGGCCGGTGCGGGCCATGCGGGCCAGTTCCGCGGGGGGCGGGGTGCCCTCGGGGGGCCGGGGTGCGGGTCGGCGCGAGCTGCGCTGGGTCACCGCTCGGGGGGCGGAAGCCAGGGGGCGCGAGCGGACGAGTCGGAGCCTGGAGTCGCGCGGGTTACGGGACGTCACGGGTGCAGTCTTCCGGTTGACGGTCCGAAAACCCAAACGGAATGTCACAGCAGGCGACAGGGGTGGCCAATGGACAGGGTTCCCAGGGGGCTCGACACGTGTGAGCGGAGCCGTGCACGAGTTGACCTGGGCCCAACCGGAAGCCTTGGGGGGCTGCTCCGCCGGGGGGGGTGCGCGGGGTGGCTCCGCCGGGGCGTGCGGGGAATGGCTGTGCGGGCGGGAGCGGTCTTTGTGGGGTCTGCGCGCGGAGGCGTCGTGGGGAGGGGTGGCTACATCAGAGGGGTGAGGAAGCGGCGTAGGGCCTCTTCGTAGGTGGGGGCGGCGTTCCACATGGCGCCGTGGGAGGCGTTCGGGACCGTGTGCAGGGTGACCAGGTCCGGGCGGCGCTCGGCGAGGCGGCGCGAGGGGCCCCAGGGGGCGATGGTGTCGTCCGGGCCGTGCACGATCAGGGTCGGGACCTTGAGCTGGCCGGGGTCGGCGGCCTCCTGGATGCGGTCGCCGTGCAGACCGGTGCGGCCCTGCGCGGCACGGACCGCGAGCGGCAGCAGGGCGCTGGGCGTGTGGCGGGCCGAGGCGAGGGCGCGCAGTGTGGCTCCCCAGTCGAGGACGGGCGAGTCCAGGATCAGCCCGGAGATCCGCTCGCGCAGGGCGGAGTGCGCGGCGGTGCGCAGGGCCATGGTGGCGCCGATGGACCAGCCGTACAGGACGACCTGGTCGGCGCCGTAGCGCACGGCGTAGCGCACGGCGGCGTCCAGGTCGCGCCACTCGGTCTCGCCGAGGTGGCTGAGGCCGTCGGGGGAGCGGGGTGCGCCGAGGTCGCCGCGGTAGGCGAGGTCGAGCACGGGCAGCTGGTTGCGGTGCAGGAACTCCATCACGTTCATGGGGTGCTCGCGGGTGGCGCCGAGCCCGTGCACCGTGATCACCCAGGTGTCGCGGGTGCCGGGCACGAACCAGGCGGGCAGCGGGCCGAGCTCGCCGGGGACGTCCACTTCGGCGTGGTCGAGGCCGAGGGCGCTGCTGGGGTTGCCGATGTGCAGGTTCGGCGTGAGCCATGCCTTGTCACCGGGCTCCAGGGTGCCGTGGGTGACGCGTTCGAGGCGGCGTACGACCGTGTCGGCGGTGTGGTGCACGTCGTCCAGGACGGGACCGACGACCGCGTGGGAGCCGTCGCCCGTGAGGCCGTACCGTCCCGGGCGCAGGGAGGCCAGGTCGCGGGTGAGCGTGATCCGGCCCGCGGCCGTGGAGTGCACGGTGAGCCGGGGCTCGGTGGGCAGTGGCCTGCCGGGCGGCGCCTTCAGCGCGGCGTCGCTGGCGAACCGGCCCGCCGCCACGGAGGCTGCGCCCGCGGCCAGGGCTACGGAGACGGCCGCGGCCGTCGCTTTGACAGTACGCACGGGTTCAGTCTCCCGGCGCGGCCCCCGGTCGGCCAGCCGGAGCGGGCGGTGGACTCCCGCCTCGGGGTGCGCGGCTCGTTCGCCGGCGCAGCGCGCGCACCGGCACCGCCAGGTCGGTACAACCCGCACCGCCGGCTCGGACACCGCACCGCCGGCTCGGTACGCCGCGCCGGATCACCGGGGCCCGGCCCCGCCGCCCTGCCCGTAGCGCCCCAGCCGTTCCCCCGCCTCGCCCACCTGTTCCGGCGAGAGCAGCGTCGGGGACAGGCCGGGCACGGACGACGCCAGGAGCCAGACGCGGGACATCCACTCCAGTTGGGCGGTGCGGTCGAACGCCTGGGACAGCGAGGCTCCGTAGGCGATGGTGCCGTGGTTCTGGAGGAGGCAGGCCGTGCGGTCGGTGAGGGCCCGGAGCATGTTCTCGGCCAACTCCGGGGTGCCGTAGGTCGCATAGGGGGCGACTCGGACCGGTCCGCCGAGGGCGCCCGCCATGTAGTGGATCAGGGGGAGTTCGGGGACGAGGGTCGAGACGGCCGTCGCGTGCGCGGCGTGGGTGTGGACGACGGCCCGCGCGTCGGTGGCGCGGTGGATCGCGAGGTGCATCGGCAGTTCGCTCGTCGCGGCGAGCGAACCGAGGACCTGCCGCCCCTCGAGGTCCACACCGACGGCGTCTTCGGGCCGCAGCCCGTCGTAGGGCACTCCGGTCGGTGTGACCAGGACCATGTCGCCGACCCGGACGGAGACGTTGCCCGACGTACCGACGACCAGTCCGTCGGCCACCGTCCGGCGGGCCGTCGCGACGAGCTCGTCCCACGCGGCCGCCACCTCCCGCTCGCGCGCGCCCGGCGCACTCTCCCCCACGTCCCGCGCGTCCCGCCGCTGCTCAGCCATGCGGCGATCCTGCCAGGCAGGGACGTCAACCCACTGTCGGCGAGGGCACTTTAGGGCGGAAGACAAGCGTCCGTAAGGGCGCATAACGGTATATATCGCCCCCTCGGGGTGATTGGCTGGCGATCGACGGGCTTTCAACGATCTTCCAATAGCCTCTGGGGGATTTGTCACGCACGTCGCCATTCCGGGGGGAAATATGGCTCGTGACCACAAACCACTTCTTCGCCGTGCCCGCGTCCTCGCGGCGACGGCCGCCGTGGCGGCGCTCACCGCCACGGGGACCGTCCTCGCCGGGGCCCCGGTCGCCGCGGCGGCCAAACCCAAGGGCCACGACGTCTCCTCGCACCAGAAGAACGTCGACTGGGAGAGCGCGAAAGCGAAGGGCGCCCGGTTCGTCTATGTGAAGGCGACCGAGTCCCACACGTATCGCAATCCGTACTTCGACCGGCAGTACGACGGAGCGCGCGACGCGGGGATCCTCCGTGGCGCCTATCACTTCGCGGTGCCGGACAAGTCGTCCGGCGCCACCCAGGCCGCGTACTTCGTGCGCAACGGCGGCGCCTGGCGCGCGGACGGCTGGACACTGCCGCCCGCGCTCGACATGGAGTACAACCCGTACGACAAGAAGCACAAGTGCTACGGCCTGAGCAAGGCCAGGATCGTGAGCTGGATCCAGGCGTTCAGCGACGAACTCGAACGGGAGACCGGGCGCCGTCCCGTCATCTACACGACCACCCACTGGTGGAACACCTGCACCGGCGGCAGCGGCGCCTTCGCCGCGAACCACGCCCTCTGGCTCGCCCGCTACGGCTCGGCGGACACGGGCGCGTTGCCGGCCGGCTGGTCGACGTGGACGTTCTGGCAGTACGACAACAGCGGCACGCTCCCGGGTGACCAGAATCTCTTCAACGGATCCATGACCCGGCTCAGGCAGTTCGCCGCGGGCTAGAAGCCCTCGAACAGCCCCCGGCGGAACCCAAAATTCCGCCTTCGTTCGAACATCTGGTCAACGGTCAGGCCGCCCCTCCCGCACACTGGTCATCACGAACGGAGGGGCGGTCCACCGTTTGATACACCCCAGCGCCCGCCCCAGTTCATCTTCCGTTCACTCAGGTTGCCTACGGTCCACCTGCCACTGACGTCAAACAGAAGCCTGGGTAAATGGAACACATCACGCTCCTCCTCGGAATCGTGATCGTCACCGCTCTCGTGTTCGATTTCACGAACGGTTTCCACGACACTGCCAACGCGATGGCGACCACCATCTCGACCGGCGCTCTGAAGCCCAAGACGGCGGTGGCCATGTCCGCCGTGCTGAACCTCGTCGGCGCGTTCCTCTCCGTGGAGGTCGCCAAGACGATCTCCGGCGGGATCATCAACGAAGAGGGCATACGCGTCCAAGTGATCTTCGCGGCGCTCGTCGGCGCCATCCTCTGGAATCTGCTGACCTGGCTTCTGGGTCTGCCCTCCAGTTCCTCCCACGCACTGTTCGGCGGCCTGATCGGCGCCGCGGTCATGTCGGCCGGCTGGTCGTCGGTGAACGGCTCGACCGTCGTCACCAAGGTGCTGATCCCCGCGGTCGCCGCGCCCATCGTGGCCGGGCTCGCCGCGATGCTGGCCACCCGCCTGACGTACCGGATCGGCAACCGCGCCGACGAGAAGGCGACCGCCAAGGGCTACCGCGCCGGCCAGATCGCCTCCGCCGGCCTGGTCTCCCTGGCGCACGGCACGAACGACGCCCAGAAGACGATGGGCATCATCACCCTCGCCCTGGTCACCGGCGGCGTCATCGCCCCGGGCTCGAACCCCCCGCTGTGGGTCATCGTCTCGGCCGGTACGGCCATCGCGCTCGGCACCTACCTGGGCGGCTGGCGCATCATCCGCACCATGGGCAAGGGCCTCACGGACCTCGCGCCGCCGCAGGGCTTCGCCGCCCAGACCAGCGCCGCGACGGCCATCCTGGCCTCCTCGCACATCGGCTTCTCCCTCTCCACCACCCAGGTCTGCTCCGGCGCCGTGATGGGCTCGGGCCTCGGCCGCAAGGGCGGCGTGGTCCGCTGGTCGACCGCGACCCGGATGTTCGTCGCCTGGGGCCTGACCCTGCCGGCCGCCGGTCTGGCCGGCGCCTCCGCCGAGTTCCTCACCAAGCAGGGCACCTGGGGCATCGTCCTCACCGGCGCGCTGCTCGTCGCCGGCGCCGGCACGATCTGGAAGCTCTCCCGCCGCCAGCCCGTCACCGTCGACAACGTCAACGACGTCGACGCCGAGCCCGCGGGCGTCGTCACCACCGCGATCGCCGCCGTCACCCCGCCGCCCGCGGGCCCCGTCACCGGCGACCTGTCCGGCGACCTGAAGACCACCATCCCGTCCCCGGACGCGGAGCCCACCCGCCCGGCCACGGTGTAAGGACAGAACAGCATGCACATCGACTGGGCAGCCCTCGGCTCCGTCTTCGGAGTCAGCCTCGTGACCACCGTCGGCCTCGTCGGCCTCTTCACCCTCGGCATCGTCGGCCTCTCCAAGCGCGAGTCCGCGTCCGCACAGGGCGGCTCCGCGACCCTCGCGGTCACCGGCGCGTACGTCTGCTTCGCGGCGTGCGCCGCGGCGGTGGCGTACGGCATCTTCCTGATCGTCGGCAAGTAACCCAAAACGGGCACCACTTCGGGTGGGGTGCGGGACGGATCACCGTCCCGCACCCCACCTGTATGTGGGCCTTCGCACACTCTCCCCGCGCAGGTCAACGGCAAGTTGACGGGTCTTCCAACCCGTGGTGGACTGCCGGAGCCAAGTACGGCGACAGAAGAGGAAGCCGGTGTGAATCCGGCGCGGTCCCGCCACTGTGACCGGGGAAGGAACTCCCCGGGAGCCAGGAACTCTCCCCGCCGGTCTCGTCGAACCAGGGCGCGGACACCCTGAGTGAGGACATAACGCCATGCGCGGCTGCCCAAGTGCCCTGCGAGCGACGGTTCCCCCCGATCTGACGGTCGGCTGACCCCGTGCGTGCCGATCGCGTCTTCGCGTACGGCGCCGCCGCCGGCCTCCTCGGTGACCTGCTGCTCGGCGATCCCCGCCGGGGGCATCCGGTCGCCGTGTTCGGGCGGAGCGCGGCAGCCGTGGAGCGGGTGCTGTGGCGGGACCACCGCGGGTGGGGCGCACTGCACACCGCCCTGTGCGTGGGCGGTGCCGCCGGACTCGCCGCCGTCGCTTCCCGTGTCGTACGCCCCTCACGTGCCGCGTCCCTCGCGCTGACGGCCGCCGCCACCTGGGCCGTCGTCGGGGGCACCACGCTCGGGCGGGAGGCCCGGGCGATCGGCGACGCCCTCGCCGACGGGGAGATCGAGACGGCCAGGGAGCGGCTGCCGCATCTGTGCGGGCGCGATCCCCAGGCCCTCGGCGCCGACGGCATCGCGCGCGCCGTCGTCGAGTCCGTCGCCGAGAACACCTCCGACGCCGTGGTGGGCGCCCTGGTGTGGGGGGCCGTGGGCGGAGTCCCGGGGCTCGTGGGCTTTCGGGCCGTCAACACCCTTGACGCCATGGTCGGTCACAGGTCGCCCAGGTACCGGCGGTACGGGTGGGCCTCGGCCCGGCTCGACGACGTCGCCGGATGGCCGGGGGCTCGTCTCACCGCCGTGCTCGCCGCTCTCGCGGGTGACAGTCCCCGGGGTGCCGTACGAGCCTGGCGCGCCGACGCCGTCAAGCATCCGAGCCCCAACGCCGGGCCCGTGGAGGCCTCGTTCGCGGGGGCGCTCGGGGTGCGCCTGGGCGGCACCCTCTCCTACGGCGGGCGCGTCGAGCACCGGCCCGAACTCAACGGCGCCGGGCGCGCCGTGCACGTCGACGACATCGAGCGGGCCGTACGCCTGTCACGGCGCGTCGGCTGGCTCGCCCTCGGCGTGAGTGCCGGCGGGCGGCTGCTCGTACAGAGGCTTCTCAGGAAGGGACGTACGTCATGAGCGGCGGGCTGCTCGTCGCCGGAACCACCTCCGACGCGGGCAAGAGCGTCGTGACCGCCGGGATCTGCCGGTGGCTGGTGCGACAGGGCGTCAAGGTCGCGCCCTTCAAGGCGCAGAACATGTCGCTGAACTCGTTCGTAACGCGCGAGGGCGCCGAGATCGGGCGCGCGCAGGCCATGCAGGCGCAGGCCGCCCGGGTGGAGCCGACCGCGCTCATGAACCCCGTGCTGCTCAAGCCGGGCAGCGACCGGAGCAGTCAGGTCGTCCTCATGGGAAAGCCCGTGGGCGAGATGACCGCCCGTGGCTACCACGGCGGGCGGCAGGAAGCCCTCCTCTCCACCGTGCTGGACTGTCTCGCCGAGTTGCGGGGCACGTATGACGCGGTGATCTGTGAGGGGGCCGGCAGTCCTGCCGAGATCAATCTGCGGCGGACCGACATCGTGAACATGGGGATCGCGCGCAATGCGCGGCTGCCCGTGCTCGTCGTCGGCGACATCGACCGCGGGGGTGTGTTCGCCTCGTTCTTCGGGACGGTCGCGCTGCTGTCGCGCGAGGACCAGGAGTTCGTCGCCGGGTTCCTCGTCAACAAGTTCAGGGGGGACGTCTCCCTGCTGGAGCCGGGGCTCGACATGCTCCACGGCCTCACCGGCCGGCGTACGTACGGCGTCCTGCCGTTCCGGCACGGCCTCGGCATCGACGAGGAGGACGGGCTGCGGGTGTCGTTGCGGGGAGCGGTCCGGGAGTCCCGGGTGACCTCCCCCGTGGGCGAGGACGTGCTGCGCGTCGCCGTCTGCGCGATCCCGCTGATGTCCAACTTCACGGACGTGGACGCGCTGGCCGCCGAGCCGGGTGTCGTCGTGCGGTTCGTGGACCGGGCCGAGGAGCTGGCCGACGCCGACCTCGTCGTCGTCCCCGGGACCCGGGGGACGGTGAAGGCGCTGGAGTGGCTGCGTGAGCGCGGACTCGCGGACGCCATCCTGCGCAGAGCCGCCGAGGGGCGGCCCGTGCTGGGCATCTGCGGCGGTTTCCAGGTCCTCGGCGAGCACATCGAGGACGAGGTCGAGTCGCGCGCCGGTCATGTCGAGGGGCTCGGACTCCTGCCGGTCCGGGTGCGGTTCGCACGCGAGAAGACCCTGACCCGGCCCGTCGGGGAGGCGCTCGGCGAGCATGTCGAGGGCTACGAGATCCATCACGGCGTCGCCGATGTGACGGGCGGTGAGCCGTTCTTGGACGGCTGCCGGGTCGGCGCCGTCTGGGGCACGCACTGGCACGGCTCGCTGGAGTCGGACGGCTTCCGGCGCGCCTTCCTGCGCGAGGTGGCGGCCGCCGCGGGCCGTCGTTTCGTGCCGGCCGCCGACACGTCGTTCGCGGCGCTGCGCGAGGAGCAGCTCGACCGGCTCGGCGATCTGATCGAGGAACACGCGGACACGGACGCGCTGTGGCGGCTCATCGAGTCGGGCGCGCCGCAAGGACTGCCTTTCATTCCACCGGGAGCGCCCGCATGAGCACAGTGTTGTTGTTGTCGACCGCCGACACCGATCTGCTGGCGGCGCGTGCCTCCGGCGCCCCGTACCGGATCGGCAACCCCACCCGGGTGGATGCCGAGGGCGAACTGCCGTCCCTCGT
Source organism: Streptomyces olivochromogenes (assembly GCF_001514115.1). Taxonomy (GTDB): domain Bacteria; phylum Actinomycetota; class Actinomycetes; order Streptomycetales; family Streptomycetaceae; genus Streptomyces; species Streptomyces olivochromogenes. The sequence continues at coordinate 757,039 of NZ_KQ948452.1, read as the reverse complement.
CGAGGGCGCGGACATCGCCGTCGTACGACTCCTGGGCGGCAAGCGTGCCTGGGAGGAGGGCCTGCGGAAGCTGAAGGCCTCGGGCATCCCCACCGTGCTGCTCGGCGGGGAGTCCGTACCCGACGCCGAACTGATGGCGGAGTCGTCGGTGCCCGCCGGTGTCGTCGCCGAGGCGCTGCGCTACCTGGTCGAGGGCGGCCCGGACAACCTCACCGAGCTGGCCCGGTTCCTCTCCGACACCGTGCTGCTGACGGGTGAGGGCTTCGAGGAGCCGCGCAAGATGCCGGAGTACGGCGTCCACGGCGAGCGCGCGTTCGTCGAGGGCCGCCCGACCGTCGGCGTGCTCTTCTACCGGGCCCACCAGCTGTCCGGCAACACCGCGTTCGTGGACACGCTGTGCGACGCGATCGAGGCGCGCGGCGCCAACGCGCTGGCCGTGTACTGCGGTTCGCTGCGCGGCGCGGACGCGGGCCTGTACGAGATCCTCGGCACGGCGGACACGCTGGTCGCCACCGTGCTCGCGGCGGGCGGCACACACGCCTCCGAGGCGTCCGCGGGCGGCGACGAGGAGGCCTGGGACATCGGCGCGCTCGCCGACCTGAACGTCCCCGTGCTGCAAGGGCTCTGCCTGACCTCGTCCAGGAGTGCCTGGGACGCGTCGGACGCCGCCCTCTCCCCCATGGACGCGGCGATGCAGGTCGCGATCCCCGAGTTCGACGGCCGTCTGATCACCGTCCCCTTCTCCTTCAAGGAGCAGGGGCCCGACGAGGTGCCGGTCTACGTCGCCGACCCCGAGCGGGCCGCCCGCGTCGCCGGGATCGCCGTACGACACGCGCGGTTGAAGCACAAGCCGAACGCCGACAAGAAGCTCGCGCTCGTCTTCACCGCCTATCCGACCAAGCACTCCCGCGTCGGCAACGCGGTCGGCCTCGACACGCCCGCCTCGGCGGTACGGGTGCTCGACGCGCTGCGGGACGCCGGGTACGTCGTCGAGGGACACCCCGACAACGGCGACGAGTTGATCCACCGGCTCATCAACGCCGGTGGCCACGACGTCGAGTGGCTCACCGAGGAGCAGCTGGCCGCCGCGCCCGCACGGGTGCCGCTGGCCGACTACCGGGCGTGGTTCGACAAGCTCGACCCGGACCTGCGGAACGGGATGCTGGAGGCGTGGGGCGAGCCGCCGGGCAGCCTCTACGTGGACGGCGACGACATCGTCCTGGCGTCCCTCCAGTTCGGGAACGTCGTCGTGATGATCCAGCCGCCGCGCGGCTTCGGCGAGAACCCGATCGCGATCTACCACGACCCGGACATGCCACCGTCGCACCACTACATGGCCGCGTACCGCTGGCTCGAAAACAGCTTCGGCGCCGACGCCGTCGTGCACATGGGCAAGCACGGCACGATGGAGTGGCTGCCGGGCAAGGGCCTCGGGCTCAGCGGCGGCTGCGCGCCGGACGCCGTCCTCGGTGAACTCCCGCTCATCTACCCCTTCATCGTCAACGACCCGGGCGAGGGCACCCAGGCCAAGCGGCGCGGCCACGCCACGGTCGTCGACCACCTCGTACCGCCGATGGCCCGCGCCGACACCTACGGCGACCTGGCCAAGCTGGAGCAGCTCCTCGACGAGTACGCGCTGGTGTCCGACCTGGACCCGACGAAGGCCCCGGCCGTCCGCGCGCAGATCTGGACGCTGGTCAAGGCGGCCGAACTCCACCACGACCTGCATGTGGAGGACCAGCCGGACGACGCGGCGTTCGACGAGTTCGTGATGCACATCGACGGCTATCTGTGCGAGATCAAGGACGTGCAGATCCGCGACGGTCTGCACATCCTCGGCGGCGGCCCGGAGGCCGAGCCGCGCGTCAACCTCGTGCTGGCCGTGCTGCGCGCCTCCCAGGTGTGGGGCGGCACCGCGAACGCGCTGCCGGGGCTGCGGGCCTGCCTCGCCGAGTACTTCGGCCTGGTCGAGAAGGAGCTGCTCGCCGAGCCGGGTGCGCCGGTGAAGGTGCCGGTCGAGCTGACGGACCTCGTCGAGGGGCCGGCGCGGACCGGGGCGGACGCGATCGACCTGCTGGAGCAGCTGTGCCGCCGGATGGCGGAGGGCATGGAGGAACGCGGCTGGGTGACGTCCGAGAGCACCGCTCTCGTACGGGAGGTCCTGGGAGGGGAACTCCCCGACGCCGTCGCGGTGCTGGAGTTCGCCTGCCGTGAGGTCGTGCCGCGTCTGGCCCGGACGACGGACGAGATCACCCACATCCTGCGCGCCCTGGACGGCGGTTACGTCCCGGCGGGCCCGTCGGGCTCACCGACCCGCGGGCTGGTGAACGTCCTGCCGACCGGCCGCAACTTCTACTCCGTCGACCCCAAGGCGATCCCGTCCAGGCTGAGCTGGGAGGTCGGGCAGTCGCTCGCCGACTCCCTGGTGCAGCGGTACCTCCAGGACACGGGCGAGTACCCGAAGTCCGTCGGTCTGACGGTCTGGGGCACGTCCGCGATGCGCACCCAGGGCGACGACATCGCCGAGATCCTCGCGCTGCTCGGCTGCCGCCCGGTCTGGGACGACGCCTCGCGCCGCGTGACCGGTTTCGACGTGGTGGGCCTGGAGGAGCTGGGCCGGCCGCGCATCGACGTCACGGTCCGCATCTCCGGCTTCTTCCGGGACGCGTTCCCGCACGTCGTGGGCCTGATCGACGACGCGGTGCGCGCGGTGGCCGAGCTGGACGAGCCCGCCGACCGCAACTACGTCCGCGCGCACGCCGACGAGGACACCGCCGAGCACGGCGACCGGCGCCGGGCCACCTCCCGCATCTTCGGCTCCAAGCCGGGCGCGTACGGCGCCGGTCTCCTCCCCCTGATCGACGCCCGCAACTGGCGCTCCGACGCCGACCTCGCCGAGGTGTACGCGGTGTGGGGCGGCTACGCCTACGGGCGCGGGCTCGACGGGCGGGCGGCGCGCGGGGACATGGAGATCGCGTTCCGGCGCATCGCCGTCGCCGCGAAGAACGTCGACACCCGTGAGCACGACCTCGTCGACGCCGACGACTACTTCCAGTACCACGGCGGCATGGTCGCGATGGTCCGGCACCTGACGGGCGCGAGCCCGGAGGCGTACGTCGGCGACTCGGCCGTACCGGACCAGGTGAAGACCCGCACGCTGGGCGAGGAGACCCATCGCGTCTTCCGCGCCCGGGTCGTCAACCCGCGCTGGATGGCCGCCATGCGGCGGCACGGCTACAAGGGTGCCTTCGAGATGGCGGCGACCGTCGACTACCTCTTCGGGTACGACGCCACGGCCGGGGTCGTGGACGACTGGATGTACGAGAAGCTCAGCGCGGAGTACGTCTTCGACGCGGAGAACCGGGACTTCATGAAGAAGTCCAACCCATGGGCGCTGCGCGGCATCACGGAACGACTGCTGGAGGCCGCCGACCGGGGGCTGTGGGCCGAGCCGGACGCGGACACGCTGGAGCGGCTGCGTGCCACCTATCTGGAGCTCGAAGGCGACTTGGAGGGCGACGACCAGTGAGTACCCCGTTCCCGTTCACGGCCGTGGTCGGCCAGGACGACCTGCGGCTCGCGCTGCTGCTGAACGCCGTGTCGCCCGCCGTGGGCGGTGTGCTCGTCCGCGGTGAGAAGGGCACGGCCAAGTCCACGGCCGTACGCGCCCTCTCGGCGCTCATGCCGGGGGTGGACGTCGTCGCCGGGTGCCGGTTCTCGTGCGATCCGGCCGGGCCCGACCCGGCCTGTCCCGACGGTCCGCACGAGCCGGGCGCCTTCGAGACCCGGCCGGCCCGCATGGTCGAGCTGCCCGTCGGCGCCTCCGAGGACCGGCTCGTGGGCGCGCTCGACATCGAGCGGGCGCTCGCGGAGGGCGTGAAGGCCTTCGAGCCGGGGCTGCTGGCCGACGCGCACCGCGGGATCCTGTACGTCGACGAGGTCAACCTCCTCCACGACCACCTGGTCGACCTGCTCCTGGACGCCGCCGCCATGGGCGCCTCGTACGTCGAGCGCGAGGGTGTCTCCGTACGGCACGCGGCACGCTTCCTGCTCGTCGGGACCATGAACCCCGAAGAGGGCGAGCTGCGGCCGCAGTTGCTCGACCGGTTCGGGCTGACCGTCGAGGTGGCCGCCTCCCGCGAGCCCGATCAGCGGGTCGAGGTCGTGCGGCGCAGGCTCGCCTACGACGACGATCCGACGGGCTTCGCGGCGCGCTGGGCCGACGAGGAGTCCGCCGTACGGGCCCGGATCGTGGCGGCGCGGCAGCTGTTGCCGTCGGTGCGGCTCGGGGACCCGGCGCTGCGGCAGATCGCGGCGACCTGCGCGGCCTTCGAGGTGGACGGCATGCGGGCCGACATCGTCATGGCACGGACCGCGACCGCGCTCGCCGCGTGGGCGGGACGGACCGAAGTGCTGGCGGAGGACGTACGTCAGGCCGCGCTGCTCGCGCTGCCGCACCGGCGGCGGCGCAACCCCTTCGACGCGCCGGGGCTCGACGAGGACAAGCTCGACGAGACGCTGGAGGAGTTCGGGGGATCGGACGAGGGTTCTTCCGAGGAGGGTCCTTCCGACGACGATCCGGACGGGGACCCGGATCCGGACGGGCCCGGTGGGGGTGGGCAGCCACCTCAGGACGGGCCGGACGGCGACTCCCCCGCCGGTGACGTGCCGGCGCAGGGCGAGCCCTCGGACGACGGGCGGGCGCCGGCCGCACAGGGCGCCGGTGAGCAGTCCCCCGTACGGGCCGCCGAACCCTTTCGCACGAAGGTGCTGAGCGTGCCGGGGCTCGGCGAGGGCGCGGCCGGGCGGCGTTCGCGGGCTCGGACCGAGCACGGGCGGACCACCGGATCGCGGCGGCCCCGAGGCGCGCTCACCAAGCTGCACCTGGCGGCGACCGTGCAGGCGGCGGCGCCCCACCAGCGGGCGCGGGGGCGGTCGGGGCGCGGTCTCGTCGTACGGCGGGACGATCTGCGCCAGGCCACCCGGGAGGGGCGTGAGGGCAACCTCGTGCTGTTCGTGGTGGACGCCTCCGGGTCGATGGCGGCGCGGCAGCGGATGAGTGCCGTCAAGGGCGCGGTGCTGTCGCTGCTGCTCGACGCGTACCAGCGGCGGGACAAGGTGGGGCTCGTGACCTTCCGGGGATCCTCGGCCGACGTGGCGTTGCCGCCCACCTCATCCGTGGACGCGGCCGCCGCCCGCCTCGAGTCGCTGCCCACGGGCGGGCGGACACCGCTCGCGGCCGGGCTGCTGCGCGCGCACGACGTGCTGCGGGTCGAGCGGCTGCGGGACGCCGCCCGGCGGCCGTTGGTCGTCGTGGTGACCGACGGACGGGCCACCGGCGGCCTCGAGCCCGTCGCGCTCGCCGAACGGGCGGCGCGGCTGTTCGCGGCCGACTCGGTCGCCTCCGTGGTCGTCGACTGCGAGGCGGGGCCCGTGCGGCTCGGACTCGCGGGGCGGCTCGCGGGTGAACTGGGCGGCACGGCGGTGACGTTGGACGAGTTGCGCGCCGACGCGATCGCCGGGCTCGTGCGCGATGTGCAGGGGACTTCGAGGAGGGCCGCGTAATGCCGCAGGGGCAGCCGAGTGTCGTACCGGAGGACGGGCTGACGACACGTCAGCGCCGCAACCGGCCGCTGGTCGTGGTGCACACGGGGATCGGGAAGGGCAAGTCCACCGCGGCCTTCGGGCTGGCGCTGCGCGCCTGGAACCAGGGGTGGCCCATCGGGGTGTTCCAGTTCGTCAAGTCGGCGAAGTGGAAGGTCGGGGAGGAGAACGCGCTGCGCGTGCTCGGCGCCTGTGGCGAGGGCGGGTCCGTCGACTGGCACAAGATGGGCGAGGGATGGTCCTGGGTTCAGCGCGATGAGCAGCTGGACAACGAGGAGAAGGCCCGCGAAGGCTGGGAACAGGTCAAGCGGGACCTCGCCGCCGAGACGTACAAGCTGTATGTGCTGGACGAGTTCGCCTACCCCATGCACTGGGGCTGGGTGGACGTCGACGAGGTCGTCGCCGTGCTGCGGGACCGGCCCGGGACCCAGCATGTCGTGATCACCGGGCGCAACGCTCCCGAGAAGCTCGTCGAGTTCGCGGATCTCGTGACGGACATGTCCAAGGTCAAGCATCCGATGGACGCCGGCCAGAAGGGCCAGAGGGGCATCGAGTGGTGATTTCCGTCCCTCGGCTGGTCATCGCCGCGCCCTCGTCCGGGAGCGGCAAGACCACCGTTGCCACGGGGTTGATGGCGGCCTTCGCCTCACGGGGGCTCGCCGTGTCCCCGCACAAGGTGGGGCCCGACTACATCGACCCCGGGTACCACGCGCTCGCCACCGGGCGCGTGGGGCGGAATCTCGACGCGTATCTGTGCGGTACGGAGTTGATCGCGCCGCTGTTCGCGCACGGGGCGCGCGGCTGCGATCTCGCGGTCGTCGAAGGTGTGATGGGGCTGTACGACGGGGCCGCCGGGGAGGGTGAGCTCGCGTCCACGGCGCAGGTGGCGAAGTTGCTGCGGGCGCCGGTGGTGCTGGTCGTCGACGCGTCGTCGCAGTCCCGGTCCGTGGCCGCGCTGGTGCACGGGTTCGCTTCCTGGGATCCCGAGGTGCGGGTCGCGGGGGTGATCCTCAACAAGGTGGGTTCGTCGCGGCACGAGGAGATGCTGCGGGAGGCTCTGGACGCGTCCGGGGTGCCGGTGCTGGGGTGCCTGCGGCGGGCCGCGCAGGTGGACACGCCCGCTCGGCATCTGGGGCTGGTTCCTGTCGCCGAGCGGCGCTCGGATGCCGTGGACGCCGTGGGGGCGATGGCCGAGCAGGTGCGGCGCGGGTGTGATCTGGACGCGTTGTACGCGTTGGCGCGCGCTGCGGGTGAGTTGTCGGGTGCGGCTTGGGACGCGGCTGAGGTGGTTGCTTCTTCGCCCCCGCCGCCCCTTCCCGTCCCCACCCTGGGGGCTGCGCCCCCAGACCCCCCTCATCGGCCTGAACGGCCTCGTCCTCAAACGCCGGACGGGCTGAGGGTGGTCGCTGTCGCAGGCGGGGCCGCCTTCACCTTCTCCTACGCCGAGCATGCCGAGTTGCTGACCGCCGCGGGAGCCGAAGTCGTCACCTTCGACCCTCTGCGGGACGAACAACTGCCGGACGGTACCGGCGGGTTGGTCATCGGTGGGGGGTTTCCCGAGGTGTACGCGCCCGAGCTGTCCGCCAACGAGCCGTTGCGCAAGGCCGTGGCCGAGCTGGCGTTCGGCGGGGCGCCCGTCGCCGCCGAGTGCGCCGGGCTGCTGTATCTCTCGCGCGAGCTCGACGGACAGCCCATGTGCGGCGTGCTCGACGTCTCGGCCCGGATGAGTGAGCGGCTCACCCTGGGCTATCGGGACGCCGTGGCCGTGAGTGACAGCGCGCTCGCCGTCGCCGGGACGCGGATGCGGGGGCACGAGTTCCACCGGACCGTCGTCGAGCCGGGCGCCGGGGCGGCTCCCGCCTGGGGGGTGCGCGCCCCTGAGCGGCGCGTCGAAGGTTTCGTACAACAAGGTGTGCACGCGAGTTATCTGCACACGCACTGGGCGTCACAGCCCGGTGTCGCCCGTCGGTTCGTGGAGAGGTGCCGGACGTCATGAGCAGCAAGCTGACCGGAATCGGGGTCGGTCCCGGTGACCCCGAGCTGGTGACCGTCAAGGGCGTCAACGCGCTGCGTGCCGCCGAGGTCGTGGTCGTACCGGTGATGGCCGCGCCCGATGGAAAGGACGGCGGAGAACCGGGACGCGCGGAGGCCACCGTCCTGCACTACGTGCCCGAGGAGAAGGTCGTCCGCGTCGTGTTCGCGCTCAACGAGCGGACCGACCGGGGGCGGCGCGAGGCCGCCTGGGACGCCGCGGGCACGCGGGTCGCGGAGCTGCTCCGGCGGCACGCGTCCGTCGCCTTCGCGACCATCGGCGATCCGAACGTGTACTCGACCTTCACCTATCTCGCGCAGACCATCGGGGAGCTGGTGCCCGGCACGGTCGTCGAGACCGTGCCCGGTATCACCGCCATGCAGGATCTGGCGGCGCGGTCCGGGGCCGTGCTCACCGAAGGCACCGAGCCGCTGACTCTCGTGCCGGTGACCGCCGGGGCCGCCGTGCTCAAGGACGCCCTCAACGGGCCCGGGACCGTCGTCGCGTACAAGTTCGGGCGGCAGGCGCACGAGGTCGCGGAGGCGCTGCGGGTGACCGGGCGGCTCGAGGACGCCGTGTGGGGGTCCGCGCTCGGGCTGGAGGGCGAGTCCATCCGGCCCGCCGCAGACCTCGACGGCGAGCCGCTGCCGTACCTCTCCACCCTCATCGCGCCCGCCCGGCGGGACGGCAAGCGCGGCGGGAAACTGTGAGCCCCGGAAGATCACCCGCTACCGGCGAGCCCCACCACCAGCCAGATGAACCCCGCGCCCGCGATCGTGCACAGCAGGGTCGAACGGGCGGGGTGCTCGTGGTGCGCCTCGGGGAGGATCTCGGCGGCGGCCAGGTACAGGAGTACGCCGCCGAAGAGGCCGAGATAGCAGCCGAGCGCTTTCTCCGGGATGGTGAAGAACAGGGTCGAGGCGGCGCCGATCACCGGGGCCACCGCGTCCGCGCACAGCATCGTGATCGCCTTGCGGCGCGCGTTCCCGTACAGGCTCGTGATCGTGTACGTGTTGAAGCCGTCCGCGAAGTCGTGGGCGATCACCGCGAGCGCGACCGCCAGGCCCATACCGCCGCCGACCTGGAAGGCGGCGCCGATCGCGACGCCGTCCATGGCGCTGTGCCCGACCATCGCCGCGGCGGCCGTCAGGCCCACCTCGGGCGCCCGTCCGCCGTGCTCCTCGCCGCCGTGCGCGGCCTGCCGGGCGGCCAGCAGACGTTCCACCAAATGGGCCAACAGGAACCCGGCGACGAACAACAGCAGGGCCGCCGGTACGCCGAACACCTCCTCGCCCGCCGCGTTCAGCGCCTCCGGGAGCAGATCCAGGCCGACCACGCCGAGCATCAGCCCGCCCGCCAGGCCCAGCACCAGGTGGCGGCGGTCGGTGACCCGCTGTGCCGTCCAGCCGCCGGCCAGCGTCATCAGGAACGCGCCGAGCGCGACGAAGACCGCCATGAACCCTTCGTATCCGATCGCACCCCGTTCGCGCACATCCGGCGACGACCTCGCGCCCACTGACGCGCCCCACCGACTTCTCGCAGCACCCGACTCATCCGTAGGAGAGGACCGATTCCCATGGCCGATGCCCCCACCGGCAAGGTGACCATCGTCGGGGCAGGGCCCGGCGCCGCCGACCTGCTGACGTTCCGCGCCGCGCGCGCCATCGCCGAGGCCGACGTCGTGATCTGGGCGGCCAGCCTGGTGCAGGCCGAGGTCCTCGAGCACGCGCGCGAGGGGGCGGAGATCCTGGACTCGGCGACGATGTCCCTGGAGGACGTCGTGGCCGTGTACGAGCGAGCGGCGGCGGACGGGCTGAAGGTGGCCCGCATCCACTCCGGCGACCCGGCCCTGTGGGGCGGTACGCAGGAGCAGCTGGACCGGTGTGCGGACATCGGCGTCGAGACCGAGATCATTCCCGGCGTCTCCTCCTTCTCCGCCGTGGCCGCGCTCGCCCAGCGCGAGCTGACGATCCCCGAGGTCGCGCAGTCCGTGATCCTCACCCGGCTCGGCGGCGGCAAGACGCCCATGCCGCCCGGCGAGGAGGTGCGGGAGTTCGCGCGGCACGGCACGACCATGGCGCTGTTCCTGTCGGCCGCCCGCAGCGGACAGCTCGTACGGGAGCTGCTGGAGGGCGGCTATCCGACGTCCACACCGGTCGTGGTCGCCTACCAGGCGACCTGGCCGGAGGAGCTGATCGTGAAGTGCACGATCGAGACGCTGGAGGAGACCGTCAAGGAGCACAAGCTCTGGAAGCACACCCTCTTCCTGGTCGGCCCCGCCCTCGACGCGACCGGCACCCGCTCGCACCTCTACCACCCCGGTCACTTCCACGGCTTCCGCAGGGCCGATCCGCAGGCGCGCGCGGAGCTGCGCGCGGCCCGCAAGGGCAGTCCTTCGTGATCACCGTCTTCGGTACGGGGACGGGGGCACCGCTGTCCACGGACGCCTCGGACGCGCTGGCCGAGGCCGGGCTCGTCGTGGGCGCCCGACGCCATCTGGCGGCCGCGCGGCTGCCGGACGCGGTGGAGCGGATCGTCCTCGGGCCGCTCGCGCCCGCCCTCGACGCGATCGAGGAATGCCTGGAAAAGGAGCGGCGCGTCGTCGTGCTCGCCTCCGGTGACCCCGGGTTCTTCGGGATCGTGCGGGCGCTGGCCGAGCGGTTCGGGGCCGAGCGGCTGGACGTGCGCCCCGGTGTCTCGTCCGTCGCGACCGCCTTCGCACGGCTCGGGCTGCCCTGGGACGACGCGGTGGTGGTGAGCGCCCACGGGCGCGCGCTGCGCACGGCCGTCCAGGTCTGCCGCTCCCACCCGAAGGTGGCGGTGCTGACCGGCCCCGGCTCCGGGCCCGCCGAACTGGGCGCCGCCCTCGCCCACCACTGCGCCGGGCGCGTCCTCGTCGTGGCGAGCGCCCTCGGCGACCCCGGACACGAGCGGGTCGAGCGGGTCACCCCGGCACAGGCCGCGGGCCGCGACTGGGGTACGGCGGTGAGTGTCGTCCTGTGCCTCGACGAGTCGCGGGCCCTCGCTCCCGTGCGGACGGTCGCCGGTCCCCCGGCCGGACCCGACCGGTGGGCCCTGGACGAACGCGAGTTCGCCCACCGCGACTCGATGATCAGCAAGTTCGAGGTGCGGGCGCTGGCGCTGGCCCGGCTCGGGCCGCGCCTCGGCGAGCTGGTCTGGGACGTCGGCGCGGGCTCCGGGTCCGTCGCCGTCGAGTGCGCGCGGTTCGGGGCCGCCGTCACCGCGATCGAGAAGACACGGGACGGCTGCGACCGGATCCTCGCCAACGCCGAGGCGCACGGCGTCGACGTCCGGGTGGTGCACGGGGCCGCGGCCACCGTGCTGTCCGACCTGGACGATCCGGACGCCGTGTTCATCGGCGGCGGGGGGCGCGAGCTGCCCGCCATCGTGACCGTCTGCGCACGGCGGGCCCGGCGGGCCGTCGTCGTCGCCATGGCCGCGCTCGACCGGGTGCCGGCGACCCGGGAGGCGCTCACCGCCGCCGGGTTCGACTGCGACGGCGTCATGCTGCAGTCCTCCCGGCTCGCGCCGCTGCCGGGGAACGTCACCCGGCTCGCGGCCACCAACCCCGTTTTTCTGCTGTGGGGCGTCCGGCCTCCGGCGCGTACCGAAGGAGTCCTCCAGTGATCGGCCTGATTTCCGCCACGGCGGCGGGCGCGGCGGCCCGTGACCGGCTGGCCGCGGCCTGGCCCACCCGTACGCGGGTGTACGACGGGTCCATCGGGGCCGCGTCCACCGAGTCCGTCGGGGACGCCGTGCGGCGGGCCTTCGCGGAGTGCGACCAGTTGGTGTGCTTCCTGGCCACGGGCGCGGTGGTGCGGCTGATCGCGCCGCTGCTGGGCGACAAGACCTCGGACCCGGGGGTCGTGTGCGTGGACGAGGGCGGCCGGTTCGCCGTGTCGCTGGTCGGCGGTCACGGCGGCGGCGCCAATGAACTCGCCCGCGAGGTGGGCGAGTTGCTCGGCGCCGAGCCGGTGGTGACGACGGCGACGGACGCGGTCGGGGTGCCGGGGCTCGACACACTCGGCTTCCCCGTGGAGGGGGAGGTCGCCGCGGTCACCCGGGCGCTGCTGGACGGCGAACCCGTCGCCCTGCGGGCCGAGTTGGCGTGGCCGTTGCCACCGCTGCCGGTCGCGGCGGAGGGCGCGTACGGCATTCGTGTCACCGACCGGGCCGTGGCGCCCGGCGAGCGCGAGGTGCTGCTGCGGCCGCCCTCCCTCGTGGTGGGGGTCGGCGCGTCCAAGGGCGCCCCGGCGGCGGAGATCCTCGCCCTCGTCGAGGACGCGCTCCGTGACGCCGGGCTGTCCCCGAGGTCCGTCGGGGAGCTGGCCACCGTCGACGCCAAGGCCGAGGAGCCCGGCATCGTCGAGGCCGCCGGACGGCTCGGGGTGCCCGTGGTGACGTACACCGCCGAGGAGTTGGCGACGGTGGACGTGCCGAACCCCTCGGACGCGCCGCTCACCGCCGTCGGTACCCCGTCCGTGGCGGAGGCCGCCGCCCTCGTACGCGGCGGTGAACTCCTCGTACCCAAGCGGAAGTCGACGCGTGCGGACGGGCGGCCCGCGATGGCCACCTGTGCCGTCGTGCGGCGCGTGGCGCGCGGGCGGCTCGCGGTGGTCGGGCTCGGGCCCGGCGCCCGTGACCTGCTCACCCCGCGGGCGAAGGAGGAGCTGCGGCGGGCGTCCGTGCTCGTCGGGCTCGACCAGTACGTCGACCAGATCCGCGATCTGCTGCGACCCGGCACCCGGATCCTGGAGTCCGGGCTCGGCGCCGAGGAGGAGCGGGCGCGCACGGCGGTCGCCGAGGCACGGCGCGGGCAGGCCGTCGCGCTGATCGGCAGCGGGGACGCGGGCGTGTACGCGATGGCGTCACCGGCGCTGGCCGAGGCGTCCGACGACATCGACGTGGTCGGGGTGCCGGGCGTGACCGCCGCGCTCGCGGCCGGGGCGATCCTGGGCGCGCCGCTGGGCCACGACCATGTGTCGATCAGCCTCTCGGACCTGCACACACCGTGGGAGGTCATCGAGCGCCGGGTGCGGGCCGCCGCGGAGGCGGACATCGTCGTGACCTTCTACAACCCGCGCAGCCGGGGCCGCGACTGGCAGCTCCCGAAGGCGCTCGCGATCCTCGCCGAGCACCGGGAGCCGACGACGCCGGTCGGGGTCGTCCGCAACGCCTCCCGGCCGGACGAGTCGAGCCGGGTGACGTCGCTGGGGTCCCTGGATCCGGCGATCGTCGACATGATGACCGTCGTGACCGTGGGCAACACGGCGACGCGTGAGATCGCCGGGCGCATGGTGACACCGCGCGGCTACCGCTGGCAGGAGGAGCCCAAGTGAGCCGAGTGAGCCAGGTGTTCCCGGGGAACCGGGTCGTGCACCCCATCGAGCAGGAGTCCTTCCGGCGGCTGCGTGCCCGCCTGGACACCTCGCACTTCCCGCCGCTGACGCGGGCGGTCGTGGAGCGGGTCATCCACTCCGCGGCCGACCTCAACTACGCGGCCGACCTCGTCACCGACGAGGGCGCCCTGGCGAAGGCGCACGCGGCACTGCACGCCGGGGCGCCGGTCGTGGTGGACGTGGAGATGGTCGCGGCGGGCATCACGCGCCGTGACACCGTCTGCCGCCTCAAGGACGCCAAGTCGGGCCCGGGGCTGACCCGTTCGGCCCACGCGATCCGGCTCGCGTACGAGGACGTGGGGCCCGGCGCGCTCTGGGTGATCGGCTGTGCGCCGACCGCCCTGGAGGAGCTGCTGACCCTCGACGCCGACCCGGCGCTCGTCATCGGTCTGCCCGTCGGTTTCGTCGGCGCTGCCGAGTCCAAGGCCGCGCTGCGCGAGAGCGGGCTGCCCGCCGTCAGCAACGTGTCCGAGAAGGGCGGCTCGGCGGTCGCCGCCGCCGCGCTCAACGCCCTGCTGTACCACCCCGCAACCAAGGAGTTTTCGTGACCACCCCGCCCCCCGCCCTGCTCATCGCCGGACACGGCACCCGGGACGCGGCCGGAGCCGAGGCCTTCCGCGACTTCGTACGGCAGTTGGGGCACCGTCACCCCGAACTGCCCGTCGCCGGAGGGTTCATCGAACTGTCGCCGCCGCCGCTGGGTGACGCCGTGACCGAACTGGTCGAGCAGGGGGTACGCCGGTTCGCCGCGGTCCCGCTGATGCTGGTGTCCGCCGGGCACGCCAAGGGGGACATCCCGGCGGCGCTGGCCCGTGAGAAGGAGCGGCACCCCGGGATCTCGTACACCTACGGGCGTCCGCTGGGCCCGCACCCCTCGCTGCTCGCCGTGCTCGAACGGCGGCTGGACGAGGCGCTCGGCGGCACTGTCCGTACGCCGCAGGACCGGTCCGACGTCACCGTGCTGCTCGTCGGGCGCGGCTCCACCGACCCGGACGCCAACGCCGAGGTGCACAAGGCGGCGCGGCTGCTGTGGGAGGGACGTGGGTACGCGGGCGTCGAGACGGCGTTCGTGTCGCTGGCGGCGCCGGACGTCCCGTCGGGCCTGGACCGCTGTGTGAAGCTGGGCGCGCGCAGGATCGTCGTACTCCCCTACTTCCTCTTCACGGGCATCCTCCCGGACCGGGTGCGGCAGCAGACCGAGGGCTGGGCCGCCGCGCACCCGGAAGTCGAGGTGCGGTCGGCCGAGGTCATCGGCCCCGAGCCGGAGCTGCTCGACCTGGTCATGGAGCGGTACCGGGAGGCCGTCAAGGGCGACCTGCGGATGAACTGCGACTCCTGCGTCTACCGCATCGCGCTGCCCGGCTTCGAGGACAAGGTGGGCCTCCCCCAGCAGCCGCACTTCCACCCGGACGACGACGGGCACCACCACGGGCACCACCATGGCGGGCACGCGCATGCGCACTGAGGGTGCGTACGGGAGCGACGCGCACGATCTGCGGCACCACGGGGACGCGGAGGTGCGGGACGACGGCTCGGCACTCACCGATCTCGCCGTGAACGTCCGTGCGGACACGCCTCCGGCGTGGTTGCGCGAGCACGTCGCCGCGTCGCTGGACGGCCTCGCGGCCTACCCGGACGGGCGGGCCGCGCGGGCGGCGGTGGCGGCGCGGCACGGGGTGCCGGTGGAGCGGGTACTCCTGACGGCGGGCGCGGCGGAGGCGTTCGTACTTCTGGCCCGCGCCCTGAAGGTCCGTCAGCCGGTCGTGGTCCACCCGCAGTTCACCGAACCGGAGGCGGCGCTGCGGGATGCCGGCCACACGGTCGACCGGGTGCTGTTGCGTGAGTCGGACGGCTTCCGGCTGGACCCCGCGGCCGTACCCGAGGACGCGGACCTCGTCGTGATCGGCAACCCGACCAATCCGACGTCCGTGCTGCACCCGGCGGCCTCGATCGCCGCGCTCGCGCGGCCCGGGCGGACGTTGGTGGTCGACGAGGCGTTCATGGACGCGGTACCGGGTGAGCGGGAGGCGCTGGCCGGGCGGACGGACATCCCCGGGCTTGTCGTACTGCGCAGCCTCACGAAGACGTGGGGGCTGGCGGGGTTGCGGATCGGGTACGTCCTGGCCGCGCCCGACACGGTCCTCGAGCTGTCCCGTGCGCAGCCGCTCTGGCCCGTCTCCACGCCCGCCCTCGCGGCGGCCGAGGTGTGTGTGTCGCCCCGGGCGCTCGCCGAGGCCGCCCACGCGGCTCGGCGGGGCGCCTCCGACCGGGCCCATCTCGTCGCGGGGCTCCGGGAGTTCGAGCCCGACGGGTTGCGGGTCGTCGAACCCGCCGAGGGTCCGTTCGTGCTGATTCGGCTGCCTCGCGCGGCGGCGGTGCGGCGTCAGTTGCGGGGGCTCGGGTTCGCGGTGCGGCGTGGGGACACGTTTCCGGGGCTGGGGGACGACTGGCTCCGCCTGGCCGTACGCGACCGGGCCACCGTCAATGGATTCCTCCAGGCGTTGGATCGGGCGATGGTGGTGGCCGGGCGCTGAGGGACGGGTGCGGCAAGGACCCATCTCGCCCCCGCCGCCCCTACCCGTCCCATCCCTACTTGGGGGCTCCGCCCCCAAACCCCCGCCCGGCCTGAACGGCCTCGTCCTCAAACGCCGGACGGGCTGAAAGACGCGCGCCAGCGCTTCTGAGGGGCGCGGGGAACTGCGCGAACGACCCCCACCGGGCCCGCAGCCAAACGAATTCGGGTGCGGGGCGTAGCCCCGTTTTAGGGGCGCGGGGAACTGCGCGACCAGCCCCCGCTCACCCGCAGCCGAAGCACGCACCCGCCGGGCGGTCAGCCGTGGCGGCGGCGCCCCAGGGCGACGGCCGCCCCGCCCGCCGCCAGGAGCACGACCGCCCCACCCACCACGAACGGAGTCGTCGACGCGCCGCCGGTCTCCGCGAGGCCCGACTCCGCCGGTGCCCCCTGGGGCTTGATGTCGGGGGCAGAAACTGAGGCGGGGGCAGAGACAGGGGCCGCGGCCGGGGACTCACAGGTGACGGACCCGAGGGTCAGGGCGCCTTCCACATCCGCCACGTTCAGCTTCAACGGGTTGACGGAGACCTTGAGTTCGAGCGCGGACGCGGCCGCCGTACGGGACGTGGTCCGCGTCCTGGAGAAGTCGATCCGGACCTCACCGACCCCCGGCACCTTCACCTCCGTCGGACCGCCCACCGTCAACGTCACCTTCTTGCCGAGGACGGTCACCCCGCCCAGGAGGGTGGCGGAAGCCACGGGCTTGCGACCCGCCTCACAGGTCGCCTTCGAGGTCACCTGCCCGACCTCGATGAGAGACAGCAACGGCAGCCCGGGAACATGGATCCGCGCATGGGTGAGGTTCGTGGACGCCTCGGCCCCCGACGCGGACACCGTCGCCTTCGCGGAGGCGACATCCGCCCGCAGCACACTGAACGGCTGCCCGCCGTCGACCCCGTCCAGCCGCGCCGTCAGCGCGGTCCGCTCGGCGCTCTGCGGCGCCCGCACCTCGTTGAGGGAGACCGCGAGCGGGACGTTCACGGTCTTGTTGAGCAGGGACACGTCGAGCCCGGTGCGCAGCACGACGGCGCTCGCGCGACCGTGGTCGGCGGTGGCGTGCGCCGAACCCGCACCGGCCAGCACCATCGGACCGGCGGCGAGGACGGTGGCCGCCGCGGTGGCGGTGAAACGGCGTGCGGGCATGCGGAAGTGGGTGTTGGCGTTCAAGGGTGGGACCCCCAGGAGAGAACAGCTTGGGACCCGGCAAGAATTACGCACCGAGAGTGAACAGTCAGCAACCTGACGTGACTTCACTCCAACGTGGGGTTTCCGGGAGTTCGTTCGAATCTCCCCGGCATCGCCGGGCACGGATGTTCCCCACCGTCGCCCGCTCACCAGCCCCGCCCCGAACACGCCGGTCGACGCTCCGGAGCGCGCACGGTGGTGCGTAACGAGGCGACCGGCGGACGCGTAACGCTCCGTCAACCGGACGACCCCTGCGCCGCTAGCCCACGACCCGCCCGTCGAGCACCACCCGGCGCGGAGCCGCCAGCACCCGTACGTCCGCGCGCGGATCCCCCTCGTACACCACGAGGTCGGCGGGCGCGCCCTCGTCGAGCCCCGGCCGCCCGAGCCACCGCCGGGCGCCCCAGGCCGTCGCGGACAGCGCCTCGACCGGCGGGATGCCCGCGGTGACGAGTTCGGCGACCTCGCCGGCCACCAGACCGTGGGCCAGCGAACCGCCCGCGTCGGTGCCGACGTAGACCGGGACTCCGGCGTCGTAGGCGGCGCGCACGGTGTCGTAGCGGCGTTCGTGCAGTGCCCGCATGTGCGCCGACCAGCGCGGGAACTTCGCCTCTCCCCCGGCGGCGAGCTGCGGGAAGGTGGCGATGTTGACGAGCGTGGGGACGATCGCGACCCCTCGGGAGGCGAAGAGGGGGATCGTCTCCTCGGTCAGGCCGGTCGCGTGCTCGACGCAGTCGATGCCCGCCTCGACCAGGTCCCTGAGCGAGTCCTCCGCGAAGCAGTGCGCGGTCACCCGTGCGCCGAGGCGGTGCGCCTCGGCGATCGCCGCCGCGGCGGCCTCGCGCGGCCAGCAGGCGCCGAGGTCGCCCGTCTCGCGGTCGATCCAGTCGCCGACCAGTTTCACCCAGCCGTCGCCGCGCCGGGCCTCCTGGGCGACGTACGCGACCAGGTCCTCCGGCTCGATCTCGTGCGCGTAGTTGCGGATGTAGCGGCGGGTGCGGGCGATGTGCCGGCCCGCGCGGATGATCTTCGGGAGGTCGGCGCGGTCGTCGATCCAGCGGGTGTCGGAGGGCGAGCCCGCGTCCCGGATGAGCAGGGTGCCGGCCTCGCGGTCGGTGAGCGCCTGCTTCTCGGAGACGTCGTCGGGGACGGGCCCGTGCGCGTCGAGGCCGACGTGGCAGTGCGCGTCGACGAGACCGGGGAGGGCCCAGCCCTCGACGGTACGGATGTCACGGGCGCCGGTGGGACGCTCGTAGGAGATCCTCCCGCCGACGACCCACAGCTCGTCCCGGACGTCGTCGGGCCCGACGAGCACCCGCCCCTTCACGTGCAGCACCGCGCGATCGCTCATGCACCGCACCCTAATTCGTGCCGCACGGCGAGGTGCTACAGCCCCTTTTCCCCCTCCTCCACGTCGTCCTCGACGTCCGCCATCGCCGGGTCCAGCAGCCGGGACAGGAAGTGGCGGGTGCGCTCGTGGCTCGGGTTGCCGATGACCTGCGCGGGGGCGCCGTCCTCGACGATCACGCCGCCGTCCATGAAGACGACCCGGTCGGCGACCTCGCGCGCGAAGCTCATCTCGTGGGTGACGACCATCATCGTCATGCCCTCGTGGGCGAGCCTGCGCATGACGGCGAGCACGTCGCCGACGAGCTCCGGGTCGAGCGCCGAGGTCGGCTCGTCGAAGAGCATCACCTCGGGCCCCATGGCGAGCGCGCGGGCGATCGCGACGCGCTGCTGCTGGCCGCCGGAGAGGGAGGAGGGGTAGGCGTCGGCCTTCTCGGACAGGCCCACCCGCTCCAGGTTCTCGGCGGCGACCTCGGCCGCCTCCTCCTTGCCCCGCTTCAGCACCCGGCGCTGCGGGAGCGTGAGGTTCTCGGTCACCGACAGGTGCGGGAAGAGGTTGAACTGCTGGAAGACCATGCCGATCCGGCGGCGTACGGCGTCGATGTCGACGTCGGGGTGCGTGACCTCGGTACCGCCGACGAAGACCTGCCCCTGGGTGGGTTCCTCCAGGAGGTTCACGCAGCGCAGCAGGGTGGACTTGCCTGAGCCGGAGGGGCCGATGACACAGACGACCTCGCCCTGTCCGATCTCCAGGTCGATACCGCGCAGGACGTCGTTGTCGCCGAAGGACTTGTGGAGGTCCCGGACGTGGATCTCCGGAGTGCTGGTGCCGGAACTACTGCTGGTGTTGGTCACTTGGTGGCCTCCCCGGCCTTGGCCTCCAGGCGGCGTACGACGAATCCGAGCGGCACGGTGACGAGCAGGTAGCACAGGCCCGCGACCAGGATCGGTGTGGAGTTGGCGGTCTGGCTCGCCAGGTCGCGCCCGAACTTGGTGAGTTCGCGCTCCTCCAGGGTGACCCCGAGGAACAGCACCAGCGAGGAGTCCTTGAAGAGGAGCACGAGCTCGTTGGTGAGCGGCGGGATCACGATGCGGAACGCCTGCGGGATGATGATCGAGACCATGGCCCGCGCGTGCGAGAAGCCCAGCGAACGGGCCGCCTCCATCTGTCCCTTGGGCACCGCCTGGATGCCCGCGCGGATCGTCTCGGCCATGTACGCGGCCGAGACCAGGCCGAGCGCGAGCGCCACCTTGCCGTAGGTACCGCCGGGGATCTCCGTGCCCGGGAACGCCAAGGGGACGGCGACACCCACGAAGACGAAGATCAGCAGGGCGGGCAGGCCGCGGAAGATCTCGATGTAGATGCCGGCGAGCCAGCGGTAGGGGCCCACCGGGGACAGTCGCATCAAGGCGATGACCAGGCCGAGCACGAGACCGACGACGAAGCCGGACATCGTGTAGAGCACGGTGTTCTTCAGCGCCAGTGTGATGACGTCCGGGAACATCTGCTTGACCAGGTCCCACTGCGCGAACTGGTTCTTCAGACGTCCCCAGTCCGCCGCGACCGCGAAGGCGATCACGGCGGCGACGAAGACGACGTACTGCGCGCCGCGCGAGAGGGCGCGCTTCTGGCGCCGGGTCAGGCCGGACTTCCGGGGCTGGAGGGTTGCGTCGGCATCGCTCATGAGGCGGACGGGGAGGCGGTGGCCGCGGACGCCGGGTACGGGCCGATCCACTTCTCGTAGAGCTTCTTGTACGTGCCGTCGGCCTTTGCCTGCTTGATCGTCTTGTTGATCTCGGCGAGGAGCTTGGTGTTGCCCTTCTTGACCGTGAAGCCGTACTGCTCACCGGTGTTGAGGTGGTCGACCACCTTGAAGGCGTCGGCGTTGGCCTTGTCCTTCAGCCAGCCCTGGACGACCGGGTAGTCGATGATCACGGCCTGGACCTGGCCGGTGCGCAGGCCGCTCAGGACCGCGTCGGAGGACTCGAAGGAGACCGAGTCGAAGCCCTGCTTCGCCGCGTACTCCTCGCCCGTGGTCTGCGCCTGGGCGCCGAGCTTCTTGCCCTTGGCCTTCACGTCGGCGAGGGAGTTGACGCCGCTCTTCTTGTCGACCAGGACAGCCTGGGTGGCGTCGAAGTACGGGTCGGAGAAGTCGACGTTCTTCTTGCGCTCCGGGGTGATCGTCATGCCGGCGGCGGCGAGGTCGCACTGGCCGGAGTTGAGGAACGCGCCCGTCTTGAAGTTCTCGAAGGGCGTGTCGACGATGGCCTGCTTCACGCCGAGGTCCCCCGCGACCAGGTCGATCAGCGCGACGTCGAAGCCCTGCACCTTGCCGTCGATCTCCGACTGGAACGGCGGGTACGGGAGGTGGGTGCAGGTCGTGACCTGGCCCGCCTTGACCAGGGGAACGCCCTTGGCACTGCTCTGGCCCCCTCCGCCGCCCGAGGAACAGCCGGCCACGAGCAGCAGCCCGGCCGTGGCGGTGGTGGCGGCCAGAATGCGCGTCCGGCGTCCGAGGACCGAGTTCACGGAGACCTCCTGTGGGGGGAATGGAGGATTCCGATTATAAGGAAAGGTTTGACTCACTCAAATCAATCCGATGGCTGTTGCGCCGTTCGGCCTCAGAAGTCATGCCTTGTGGGGCCGTCCGGCCCTACGAACTGGGGGTACCCGCTCGTACGACCGAGGATCGCCGCGGACGCGACAAGGACGCCGGATACGCTCGGGGCTGCGCATTGGAACCCGTGAGCGAAGAGAGCACCGCCGTGACCCACCCCTTCCTGGACCTCGCCCCGCTGAGCGCCGCACACTTCGCGGCGATCGAGGACCGCGTGGTGCGGCTGCTCTCGACCGAGCAGGACGTCGTGATCATGCAGGGCGAGGCGCTGTTGCCCCTGGAGGGCGCCATTCGCGCCACGGCCGGGCCGGGCACCACCGCGCTCAACGTGATCACCGGGCCCTACGGGCAGACCTTCGGGGACTGGCTGCGGGACTGCGGGGCGACGGTGATCGATCTCGCGGTGCCGTTCCACACGGCGGTGACGGCCGCGCAGGTGCGTGACGCCTTCGCCGAGCATCCGGCGATCGACTTCGTCTCGCTGGTGCACGCGGAGGCGGCGACGGGCAACACGAACCCCGTCGCGGAGATCGGCGAGGTGGTGCGTGCGCACGGCGCGCTGTTCTACCTGGACGCCGTCGCCTCGATCGGCGCGGAGCCGGTGCTGCCGGACGCGTGGGGAGTCGACCTGTGCGTGATCGGGGCGCAGAAGGCGATGGGCGGGCCGGCCGGGGTGTCGGCCGTGTCCGTGAGCGAGCGGGCATGGGCGCGGATGGCCGCCAATCCCGGGGCGCCGCGTCGGTCCTACCTCTCCCTGCTGGACTGGAAGGAGCGGTGGGTCGACCGCGGGCGCAAGGCGCTGCTGCACGCGCCGGCGCAGCTGGAGATGCTGGCGCTGGAGGCGTGTGTCGAGCGGATCGAGGCGGAGGGGCTCGACGCGGTGATGCGCCGCCACGCCCTGGCGGCGGCGGCGACGCGGGCGGGGGCGGTCGCTCTCGGGGGCGGGCTGGAGCCGTATGTGTACGAGGCGGGGGACGCGGCGCCGGTCGCCACGACGTTGCGGGCGCCGTCCGGGGTCGATGCGGGGGTGCTGGTCGCGAAGGCGTTGGCCGCGGATCCGGTGTTGCCGTTGGTCGCGGGTGGGGGTGCGCTGGCGAAGGAGATGATCCGGGTGAACCACTACGGCCCCGATGCGACGCCGGGGGTCGTGCATTCCTGCCTCGCGGCGTTGGGGGCGGCGATGGCCGAGTCCGGCCTCACGATCGACCTGGAAGCGGCACGCCGCGCGACGACGAAGGCGTGGTCCTAGCCCCGAACCTGGGGCTCCGCCCCAGACCCCGGGTGGGTGTATCGGCTGCGGGTGAGTGGGGGCTGGTCGCGCAGTTCCCCGCGCCCCTAAAAGCCCTCCAGCTCGTCCGGCGCGCGAGGACGAGGCCGATGGGGCACCGGGGCGCAGCCCCGCGCCCCAGGGGCGCGGGGAACTGCGCGCCAAGCCCCCACCCACCCGCACCCGAAGAACACACCGGGGTCCAGGGCGGAGCCCCGGCGTGTTCTTCCACGGACTTACCGGAGCTTAATCGCGCATCAATTGACGAGGCACTCACCATGCTTATTCTTGCATTAACTCGAAGATGAGCTTCCCGTATTCTCCTGCCCGCTTTCCCGGCCCCTAAACGCAAAGATTTCGCGAACGCCAACCAACGTAATTCGGGCACATCTCGTGGCGATTACGTGTCTGTGACGCACTCCACAGCACGTCCACTTCCTCCCTTATTTTCCTGGCAAACCGTCCCATTACACCACCCGCAGCACCGCACTCTCACGGGCGCGTGATAACACAACGAGGCGTCGTGCGTAACCCCGTACGACGATGCAATTTGAGATTTCCATCGGTAAATTCAATCCGCATGACCGCCGCACAAGCAGACCTGCAAGCGGAATTCCTGGAAATGCCGGAGGGCCTTCGGATCGACCGTCCGAAGGTGGCGGACGGAGCCGCGCTCTGGCATATCGCCAAGGACTCCGGAACCCTCGACCTGAACTCCTCGTACAGCTATCTGCTGTGGTGCCGTGACTTCGCCGGCACCTCGGCGGTGGCGCGCGACGCGGACGGCGTGCCCGTCGGCTTCGTCACCGGGTACGTCCGGCCCGAGCGTCCGGGCACCCTGCTCGTGTGGCAGGTGGCCGTCGACGCCGCCCACCGCGGACGCGGACTGGCCGCGGCCCTGCTCGACGGGCTGACCGCGCGGGTCGCGGAGCAGCGGACGATCACCGCCGTCGAGACCACGATCACGCCCGGCAACACCGCCTCCGAGCGCCTGTTCACCTCGTACGCGCGACGCCACGGCGCGCGCCTCGAGCGCGAAGTGCTGTTCGAGGCCGGGCAGTTCCCGGACGGCCCGCACGACCCCGAAGTGCTCTACCGGATCGGTCCGCTCTCCGGCTGACCCCGGCCCGGCCCTGACATCCCCCCGGCCGACCCGGACACCCCCTGGCTTCCCCTGACTTCCCCCTGACTTCCTCCCCCCACGCACCGAGGAGCGATTCGCCGTGACCATCATCCAGCCCGACCTGAGCGTCTTCGAGACCCTGGAGTCGGAGGTGCGCAGCTACTGCCGCAACTGGCCCACCGTCTTCGACCGGGCCCGGGGCAGCCGGATGTTCGACGAGGACGGGCACGAGTACCTCGACTTCTTCGCCGGTGCGGGGTCCCTGAACTACGGGCACAACAACCCCGTACTCAAACGGGCCCTCATCGACTACCTGGAGCGCGACGGCGTCACCCACGGCCTCGACATGTCGACGACCGCCAAACGCGCCTTCCTGGAGGCCTTCCAGAATCTCGTCCTACGGCCGCGCGACCTGCCCTACAAGGTCATGTTCCCGGGGCCGACGGGCACCAACGCCGTCGAGTCCGCGCTGAAGCTGGCGCGCAAGGTGAAGGGGCGCGAGGCGATCGTGTCCTTCACCAACGCCTTCCACGGGATGTCGCTGGGTTCGCTGGCCGTGACCGGGAACGCCTTCAAGCGGGCCGGTGCCGGGATTCCGCTCGTGCACGGGACCCCGATGCCGTTCGACAACTACTTCGACGGCCAGGTACCGGACTTCCTCTGGTTCGAGCGGCTGCTCGAGGACCAGGGGTCGGGGCTCAACCGGCCCGCCGCGGTCATCGTCGAGACCGTGCAGGGCGAGGGCGGCATCAACGTCGCCAGGCCCGAGTGGCTGCGCGCCCTCGCCGACCTGTGCCGGCGGCGCGACATGTTGCTCATCGTCGACGACATCCAGATGGGCTGCGGGCGGACGGGAGCGTTCTTCTCCTTCGAGGAGGCGGGGATCGTGCCCGACATCGTGACCGTGTCCAAGTCCATCAGCGGGTACGGGCTGCCCATGTCGCTGTGCCTGTTCAAGCCCGAGCTGGACATCTGGGAGCCGGGCGAGCACAACGGCACGTTCCGCGGCAACAACCCGGCGTTCGTCACCGCCGCCGCGGCCCTGGAGACGTACTGGGCCGACGGGTCCGCCATGGAGAAGCAGACCCGTGCCCGCGGCGAGCAGATCGAGCAGGCGCTGATCTCCGTCACCGAGGAGAACCTCGCCGACGTGAAGGAGTACCGGGGGCGCGGTCTCGTCTGGGGCCTCGAGTTCCACGAGAAGGAGCGTGCGGGGCGCGTCGCGCAGCGCGCCTTCGAACTCGGGCTGCTCATCGAGACCTCGGGGCCGGAGAGCGAGGTCGTGAAACTCCTCCCCGCGCTCACCATCACCCCCGACGAGCTCGACGAGGGCCTGCGCACCCTCGCCCGCGCCGTACGCGAATCCGTCTGACAGAAAGGCACGGCACCACCGTGATAGTCCGTTCGTTCAAGGACATCGAAGGCACCGACCGGCATGTGAAGGCCGCGACGGGTACCTGGGAGAGCAAGCGCATCGTCCTCGCCAAGGAGAAGGTGGGCTTCTCCCTCCACGAGACGGTCCTGTACGCGGGTACGGAGACGTCGATGTGGTACGCGAACCACATCGAGGCCGTGCTCTGTGTGGCGGGCGAGGCCGAGCTGACCAACGACGAGACCGGTGAGACGCACTGGATCACGCCGGGCACGATGTACCTGCTCGACGGCCACGAGCGCCACACCATGCGCCCCAAGACCGACTTCCGGTGCGTCTGCGTCTTCAATCCGCCCGTCACCGGACGGGAGGACCACGACGAGAACGGCGTCTACCCGCTGCTCACCGAACCCGAGGAGGTCTGAAGCCCCATGACCACGACCACCACGGCCAACGTCACCGATCTCTACCCCAGCCGCGGCGCCACCGAGGTGTCCCTCCCCCGCCAGGACCCGGTCGTCTGGGGCGCGCCCGGTACGCCGGGGCCGTTCTCCGTGCCCGACCTCCAGGCGTACGAGCGTGACGGCTTCCTCGCGATCGAGGAGCTGATCGGCGAGGACGACGTCGCCCTCTACCGGGCCGAGTTGGAGCGGCTGGTGACCGATCCGGCGATCCGCGCCGACGAGCGCTCGATCGTCGAGCCGGCCACGCAGGAGATCCGGTCCGTCTTCGAGGTGCACCGGATCAGCGAGGTCTTCGCCGCGCTCGTACGCGACGAGCGGGTCGTCGGGCGGGCCCGGCAGCTCCTCGGCTCGGACGTCTACGTCCACCAGTCGCGGATCAACGTCAAACCGGGCTTCGGGGCCGGCGGGTTCTACTGGCACTCGGACTTCGAGACCTGGCACGCCGAGGACGGCCTTGCGAACATGCGGACCGTGTCCGTGTCGATCGCGCTGACCGAGAACCACGACACCAACGGCGGCCTCATGATCATGCCGGGGTCGCACAAGACGTTCCTCGGCTGTGCGGGGGCCACCCCGCGGGACAACTACAAGAAGTCGCTCCAGATGCAGGACGCGGGCACCCCGTCCGACGAGGCGCTGACCCGCTTCGCCGACCGGCACGGCATCAAGCTCTTCACGGGCCGGGCCGGTTCGGCGACCTGGTTCGACTGCAACTGCATGCACGGCTCCGGGGACAACATCACGCCGTTCCCGCGCAGCAACGTCTTCATCGTGTTCAACAGCGTGGAGAACGCGGCGGTCGAGCCGTTCGCGGCGCCGGTCCGCAGGCCCGAGTTCATCGGCGCCCGTGATTTCACACCTGTGACGTGACCGCGAGCGTGCGGTGACCGCGAGCATGACGTAGCCGCGCCGCGACGTAGCCGCGAGCGTGAAGGAGCCCCCGCCGGGGTCAGCCGGACAGGACGTCCAGCAGCCGGTCGACGTCGGTGGGGGAGTTGTACAGGTGGAAGGCCGCGCGCAGGTTGCCCGCCCGGTCGGAGACCTCGACCCCGGCCTCGCTCAGCTCCCGCTGCCGGCGGCCGAGTCCGGGCACGGACACGATCGGCGAGGCGGGGGCGGACACCGGTGCGTGGCCGAGCCCCTGGAGCCCGGCGCGGAAACGGTCGGCGAGGGCGAGGTCATGGGCGCGTACGTTCGCCACGCCCAGCTCCTCGAAGAGCTCCAGCGAGTGCCGGGCGCCCGCGTACGAGAAGAGGCTGGGGCTCTCGTCGAACCGCCGCGCCGAGTGGGCGAGTTCCGCCACCGGGCCGTAGCAGCTGTCCCAGGGCGCCTCACCCGCGACCCAGCCGGCGAACACCGGAGTGAGCCCGCCGAGGTCCTCCGGAACGACCAGGAAGGCCACGCCCCGAGGGCAGACGAGCCACTTGAAGGCGACCGAGGAGACGAAGTCGTACGCGTCGGCCTCGATCGGCAGCCAGCCGGCGGCCTGGGAGACGTCGACGTACGTACGTGCTCCGTGCTCGCGCGCGGCCCCGGCGATGCCCGCCAGATCGGCGATCCGCCCGTCCGCGGACTGCGCGGCGCTGACCGCGACGAGCGCGGTGCCCGGACGTACGGACTCGGCGAGCCGCTCCAGCGGTACGGCGCGCAGCTTGAGGTCGCCACGGACGTGGAAGGGGTTCACGACGGAGCTGAAGTCGTCCTCCGCGGTGAGGACTTCGGCGCCCGGCGGCAGCGAGGCGGCGATCAGTCCGCTGTAGACGGCGACCGAGGCCCCGGCCGCCACCCGGCCCGCGGGGACCCCGGCCAGCCGGGCGAAGGCGGCGCGGGCGGCCTCCACGTCGTCGAACATGTCGGACGGCCGTCCGTCGGCGACGGACTCGACGGCGGCGCGCATGGCCTCGACCGTGCGCGCCGGCAGAAGTCCGCAGCTCGCGGTGTTCAGATAGGTGTTCTTCGGGGCGAACTCGGCTCGTACGAGGCTCTCGAAGGTCTCCATGGGACCACTGTGCGGCCCCGAGCACCTCTCGTCCATTACGGAGTTCTGCGTGGTTCCGGTAAGGACTGCTTATACGTCCGCCCCGACCTGCGCTTTCACCGCCGTGCCGGACGGGCTGGACGGGCTTACGGCTGCGGTACGGCGCATCCGTCCGGGCCGCAGGCCTCCGCGTCGGCGGCGCCGTCCTGGATCAGCTTCAGCGGCGGGCGCTCGCCCCATGCCTGGGTCAGGGCCTGCGCGAAGACCTCGGCGGGCTGGGCGCCGGAGACGCCGTACTTGCGGTCCAGGACGAAGAACGGCACGCCGTTCGCGCCGAGCTCGGCGGCCTCGCGCTCGTCGGCGCGCACCTCGTCGGCGTACGCCTTCGGGTCGGCCAGCACCTCGCGGGACGCGTCGGCGTCGAGCCCGGCGGCGACGGCCAGCTCGACGAGCCGCTCGTCGTCGTTGAAGACGGTCCGCTCCTCGGCGAAGTTCGCCTTGTACAGCAGACCGATCAGCTCGTCCTGGCGGCCCCGCTCCTTGGCGAAGTGGAGGAGGCGGTGCATGTCGAAGGTGTTGCCGTGGTCGCGGTCCCGGGTGCGGTACGCCAGGCCCTCGGCGGCGGCCTGCGTGCCCAGGTTCTCCTCGCCGGCCTGCGCCTGTGCCTCGCTCATGCCGTACTTCTTGGTCAGCATCTTGAGCACGGGCTGGACGTCGCCCTTGGCGCGACCGGGGTCCAGCTCGAAGGAGCGGTGCACGACCTCGACCTCGCCACGGTGCGGGAAGGCGTCCAGCGCCTTCTCGAAGCGGGCCTTGCCCACGTAGCACCAGGGGCAGGCGATGTCGCTCCAGATCTCGACGCGCATGTCTCGGCTCTCTCCAGGTCGTGCGGATAAGTCGAAACGTGAACGTTCAAGCGGCTGGGTTCATTCCCCGGTGACGGTGTAGCGCAGGAGGAGGTGGTGGTCGCCCTCCACCGACGGGATCTCCGGGGCCGGGACCCAGCCCTGGCGGGCGTAGAAGGCCTGGGCGCGTTCGTTGTCGACGTGTACGCCGAGGCTCGCCGTCCGCTTGCCGTCGGCCCGCCACTGCTCGACGCAGGCCGCGTGCAGCGCGGTGCCGATGCCCGTCCGCCAGCGGTCGGGATCGACATGGAACTGGAAGAGCTTCACGGTGTCGGTGGGTGCGTCGTCGGCCGTCCGGAAGGAGGCGATGCCCACCAGGTGTCCGTCACGCACCGCGCAGAGGACGTGGGCCTCGCGGCGCTCGATGCTGCCCCGCCACGCGGCGACCCAGTCGACGTCACCGAAGGGCAGGCCGTCCGGGTAGTACGTGGACCGGGCGCGGACGTGCAGCTCGGTGATGGCGGCGGCCTCGCTGGGCAGCGCGGTTCTGATGACGAGGGGGCCTGTGGTGCGGGGTGTGCCGATCATGCAGCGGAGGACGTGATGGAGGGGGCCACGGTTCCCACTGCGCGGCCGGCCCCCCACCCACGGTCAGTTGCCGTCTCTCAGGTCCTTGGGCCAGTTCGGGCGGAACTCGATGCCGTCGTAGGTCACCACGCACCCCTCCCCCATCGGCGACTGCGTCATGAAGCCGACGAGCGCGGCGGACGTCTCCTTCTCCTCGCCCAGGGTGAAGAGCCGGATGAAGGTCCAGCGCTTGCCGTCGCGGGAGGCGTGGAAGGCGAAGGCCCGACCCGTGCGGCTGATCCGCAGCCAGACGGAACTGCCGTCCACGGTGAAGGAGTTGGCGTCGTCGGAGTGCCCCCGGGTGACCACCGTGCAGACGGTGGGCACGTCCGGGGAGTACTCCAGGCAGAGCTTCGCCCAGGCCCGCTCCCCCACATGGACGTAGAGGACCCCCGCGTCGAAGGCCGCGCCGAAGCCGACCGTGACGCGGGCGATCAGCTGGAAGTCCCCCTCCGGCGCCCCGAGGAGGCGGGGCGCGTCGGAGGCGGGGTCCAGTGCCTCGTCGGTGGGCGGTACGAAACGGTCCTGGCGGGGGCCGGCCCAGCCGGTGAGGATCCCGTCCTCGTGCGACCAGTGCCCGTCAGGCCCGTAGGTACGGAGGGGGAAGGGAAGTTCGGGAAGTTCGACGTCCATTCACCAATCCTCTCAGGCCAAGTACCGTGCCCCGAAAGGGGCGCGAGGAACTGCGCGACCAGCCACAACGGCCCCGCGGCCCGCGAACGACCACACCCCCGACGGCGCTACCCGCGGAGCGCTACCGCTCCAGGTGACCGTCGTACCGTCGCGGCAACCCCAGCGGGTTGTCGTCCCGCAGCTCCGGCGGCAGCAGCGCCTCCGGCGCGTTCTGGTACGCCACCGGCCGCAGCCAGCGCTCGATCGCCGTACCGCCGACCGACGTCGAGGTCGACGTCGTCGCCGGGTAGGGACCGCCGTGGTGCTGGGCGGGGGCGACGGCGACACCGGTGGGCCAGCCGTTGACCAGGACGCGTCCGGCGAGCGGCGTCAGCTCGGCGAGGATCTCCGCGCCGCGGCCTTCGCCCGCCGCCTCCTCCGTCGACAACTGCACGGTCGCGGTGAGGTTGCCGGGAAGGCGCGAGAGGACCGCGCTGGCCTCGGACTCGTCCTCGTAGCGGGCGACGACCGTGAGCGGGCCGAAGCACTCCTCCAGGAGCAGGTCGTGCTCGCCCTCGGTGGCGAGCTTGTGCGCGGGCACGGTCAGGAAGCCGGGGCTCACCGTGTGCTCGCCGCCCGAGCCCGGGGTCACCGGGGTCTCGACGCCGGGGAGCCCGGCGCGCTCGGCGACACCCGCGATGAAGTTGTCGCGCATGCGGTGGTCCAGGAGGACGCCCGCGTCGGTGTCGCTGACGGCGTCGGTCAGGGACTTCACCAGGCGGTCGCCCGCCGCGCCCGCGGGCGCCAGGACCAGGCCCGGCTTCACGCAGAACTGGCCGACGCCCAGCGTCATCGAGCCCGCGAGCCCGGCGCCGATCGCCTCGGCGCGCTCGGCCGCCGCGGCCTCGGTGATCACGACGGGGTTGAGGGAGCCCAGCTCACCGTGGAAGGGGATCGGCACGGGGCGCGCGGCCGCCGCGTCGAACAGGGCACGGCCGCCGCGCACGGAGCCGGTGAACCCGGCCGCCGCGACCAGCGGGTGCTTGACGAGTTCGACGCCCGCCTCGAAGCCGTGCACGAGGCCGACGACACCGGCCGGGATGTCGTGCCGGGCGGCGGCCCGGCGCAGGACGGCCGCGACCAGCTCGGAGAGCGCCGGGTGGTCGGGGTGGGCCTTGACCACGACCGGGCAGCCGGCCGCCAGCGCGCTCGCGGTGTCCCCGCCGGCGACGGAGAAGGCGAAGGGGAAGTTGGAGGCGGAGTAGACGGCGACGACGCCCAGCGGCACCTTGTAGCGGCGCAGGTCCGGGATCGGCGGGGTCGCCGTGTCGTCGGGGTGGTTGATGACGACGTCGAGGAACGCGCCCTCGTCGACGATGCCGCCGAAGGCCCGCAGCTGGTAGCAGGTGCGGGCGAGTTCGCCGGTGAGCCGGACCGGGCCGAGCGCGGTCTCCGCGTCGGCGGCCTCGACGAGCTGCTCCTTGGCCGCTTCGAGCAGGTCCGCGGCGGTCCTCAGGAAGGCCGCGCGCACGGTGCGGTCGACGAGGGCTCCCCGGGCGGCGTGCGCGGCGCGGACGGCCTCGTCGACCTCCTGGACCGTGGCCTCCACCGCAACCTGCTCGCGCTGCTTCCCGGTACGGGGGTCGACACTCCAGACTGGTGCTGCTGCCACCGCGGGTCCCTCCAGATGTAATGCCGCAGTTCTTGTCTCACTCACCAGCGGTGTTCGATATACTGAACGCTGTCTCTGATGGTGAATATGATGCGGAGACTATTTCCCGTCGAACGAGGGGGTCAAGGGCGATGTCGGCAGGCGAGACAGGCGGCGGAGCGCAGGTCAAGTCCGCGGTACGGACCGTGGAATTGCTCGAGTACTTCGCGGGCCGGCCCGGTATGCACTCCCTGGCCGCGGTCCAGGAGGCCGTCGGTTATCCGAAATCCAGCCTCTACATGCTGCTGCGCACCCTCGTGGAGCTCGGCTGGGTCGAGACGGACGCGACGGGCACGCGGTACGGCATCGGCGTACGGGCACTGCTGGTCGGCACCTCGTACATCGACGGCGACGAGGTGGTCGCCGCGGCCCGCCCGACCCTGGACCGGCTCTCCGACGACACCACGGAGACCATCCACCTGGCGCGCCTGGACGGCACGAACGTCGTGTACCTGGCCACCCGCCAGTCGCAGCACTACCTGCGCCCCTTCACCCGGGTGGGCCGCCGGCTCCCCGCGCACTCGACCTCGCTCGGCAAGGCGCTGCTCGCCACCCACACCGACGAGCAGGTCCGCAAGATGCTGCCCGAGACGCTCCCCGCGCTGACCGAACACACGATCACCGACCGGGAGAAGCTCATCGAGGAGCTGCACCAGGTCCGGGAGCAGGGCTTCGCCGTGGACCGTGAGGAGAACACGCTGGGGCTGCGCTGCTTCGGCGTCGCGATCCCCTACCGCACCCCCGCCCGGGACGCGATCAGCTGCTCGGTCCCGGTGGCCCGGCTCACCCCCGCGCACGAGCAGATGGTCAAGGACGCCCTGTTCGACGCCCGCGACCGGCTGACGCTGGCCACCCGGAGGCTCTGAACCATGGAGGTCGCACTCCGCCCGGTCCACGACAGCGATCTGCCGGTCTTCTACCGTCAGATGAACGACCCCGAGTCCCTCCGGATGGCCGCGTTCACCCCCAGGGACCCCGCCGACCGTGACGCCTTCGACGCCCACTGGGAGCGTGTCCGTGCCTCGTCCGCCGTGCTGCGCACGATCCTCGCGGACGGCGATGTCGTGGGCAGCGCCGCGGTGTACGGGGATCCCGGCGAGCGCGAGGTCACCTACTGGATCGACCGGGCGTACTGGGGCCGGGGCATCGCGACGGCCGCGCTGCGGGACCTGCTGGCCGAGGTGCCCGAACGCCCGCTGCACGCGCGGGCGGCGGCCGACAACGCCGGGTCGCGGCGGGTCCTGGAGAAGTGCGGGTTCCGGGTCACCGCGAACGACCGGGGATACGCGCACGCGCGCGGCGAGGACACGGACGAGGTCGTGCTCACCCTGGAGGGCTGAGCCGGACCTCATGTGAGCCGGACTTCATGAACAACGCATGAGAAATGCGGGCGGAAGGGAACGATTCGCTCCCTTCCGCTCGTCCTCCTGAGCGGGATGAACAAGACGATCAGGCGTGCCGCCGTCTTCACTCTGCTGCTCGTGCTCTCCCTGCTGGTCAGGGCGACCTGGGTGCAGTTCTACGACGGCAAGGCACTCGCGGACAACAAGAGCAACCGACGGAACGCGATCGAGCAGTACGCGAACCCGCTCGGGAACATCATCGTGGCCGGCCGGGCGATCACCGGCTCCGCGCAGACGAAGGGCAGCGATCTCAAGTACAAGCGGACGTACACGGACGGCAGCCTGTACGCGGCGGTCACGGGCTACAGCTCCCAGGTGTTCGGGGCGACCCAGCTGGAGGGCGTCTTCCAGGGCCTGCTCGACGGTACGGACAACCAGCTGAAGAGCCCCCTCGACACGATCACCAACAAACGCGCCAGCCCTGGTGACGTGGTCACGACCATCGACCCGGACGTGCAGAAGGCGGCTTACGCGGCACTCGGCGCCAAGAAGGGCGCGGCCGTCGCGATCGACCCGACGAACGGCAAGATCCTCGCGGTGGTCTCCACCCCGTCGTACGACCCCTCGCGGCTCACCGCCGGCGACTCCGCCGCCTGGACGAAGCTGACGAAGGACGCGGACAAGCCGATGACCAACCGGGCGCTGCGCCAGCCGCTACCCCCCGGGTCGACGTTCAAGCTGGTGGTCGCGGCGGCGGCGCTGGAGGACGGGCTGTACAAGAACGTGGACACCGGCACGGACAGCCCCAACCCGTACACGCTGCCGAACACGAGGACCGACCTGTCGAACGAGAGCGCCTCCGCGCCCTGCAAGAACGCCTCGATCCGGGTGGCGCTCCAGTACTCGTGCAACAACGTCTTCGCGAAGATGGCCGTCGACCTCGGGCAGGACAAGGTCAAGGCGATGGCGGAGAAGTTCGGCTTCAACGACAGCTCGCAGGACGTGCCGGTGCGGGCGTACCCGAGCGTCTACCCCTCGAACATGGACGAGTCGTCCACGGCGCTGACCGGCATCGGCCAGTACGACGTCACGGCGACCCCGCTGCAGATGGCCATGGTGTCGGCCGCCATCGCCAACGGCGGCAAGCTGGTCTCGCCGCACATGGTGTCGCAGACCAGTGACGCGAGCGGCAATGTGGTGAAGAACTACGACGACAGCACCGAGACCAAGGAGATCGTCAGCTCGACCACCGCCGAGCAGCTCCAGTCCGCGATGCAGACGGTCGTCACCGAGGGCACGGGCACGAACGCGAAGATCTCCGGCGCGACCGTGGGCGGCAAGACGGGTACGGCCCAGCACGGCGAGAAGAACAGCAAGACGCCGTACGCCTGGTTCACGTCGTACGCGAAGTCCGACTCGAACGGCAAGGAGGTCGCCGTGGCGGTCATCGTCGAGCAGTCCGACGCGGCGAGGTCCGAGGTCAGCGGCAACGGTCTGGCGGCGCCGGTGGCCAAGGCCATGATGCGGGCGGCGCTGAAGAACTGACGCACCGCGCACGACGAAGGGCCGCCCCGCACCCCTGGGGGCGGCCCTTCCTTCGTACGGTCGCTTCACGCCCGTACGGTCACTTCACGCCGAACAGCTGCCTCACCGGATCGATCGCGAAGTACACCAGGAACAGCGCCGACACGGCCCACAGCAGCCAGTGGACCTCACGGATCTTGCCGAGCACCGCCTTGATCACGACGTAGGCGACGAAGCCGGCCCCGATGCCGTTGGTGATCGAGTAGGTGAACGGCATCGCCGCGATGGTCAGGAACGCGGGGATCGCGATCTCGTAGCTGTCCCATTCGATGTGCTTGACCTGCGTCATCATCAGGAAGCCGACCGCGACCAGAGCGGGGGCCGCCGCCTGGAGCGGGACGATGGTGAGCAGCGGGGTCAGGAACAGGGCGAGGGCGAACATGCCGCCGGTGATCAGGTTCGAGAAGCCGGTGCGCGAGCCCTCGCCGACGCCGGCCGCGGACTCGATGTAGGCGGTGTTGGAGGAGGCGGAGGCCGCGCCGCCCGCGACGGCCGCGGCGCCGTCGATGAACAGCACCCGGCCGATGCCGGGCACCTTGCCCTCCTCGTCGAGCAGTCCGGCCTCGGCGCTGATGCCGACGATCGTGCCCATGGCGTCGAAGAAGTCCGACAGGATCAGGGTGAAGATCAGCAGGACGACGGTCAGGGCGCCGGTCTCGCCGAAGCCGCCGAACAGACTGAAGTGTCCGACGAGACCGAAGTCCGGGGTGGCCACCACGTCGGAGGGGATCTTCGGCGTGGTCAGGCCCCAACTCTTGATGTCGGCGGCCGAGTTGATGATCACGGCGACCACGGTCATCGTCACGATGCTGATCAGGATGGCGCCCTTGACCTTGCGTGCCATCAGTCCGATGGTGAGCAGCACGCCGAGACAGAAGACCAGTACGGGCCAGCCGGTCAGCGAGCCGGTCGCGCCCAACTGCACCGGCACGGTGGTGTTCGCGACGTCCGGGATGCGGCTGGCGAAACCGGCGTCCACGAAGCCGATGAAGGCGATGAAGAGTCCGATGCCCACACCGATGGCGTGCTTCAGCGGTTGCGGGATGGCGTTCATGACGGCTTCGCGCAGTCCGGTGAGGACCAGTACGCAGATGATCACGCCTTCGATGACCACCAGGCCCATCGCGTCGGGCCAGCTCATCAGCGGGGCGATCTGGAAGGCGACGACGGCGTTCAGGCCGAGGCCCGCGGCGATCGCGAGGGGCAGATTGCCGCCCACGCCCATGATGACGGTCATCACCGCGGCCACCAGGGCGGTGGCCGTGACGAGTTGGCCGCTGTCGAGCTGGTGGCCGAACTTGTCCTTGGCGCTGCCGAGGATGATCGGGTTCAGGACAAGGATGTAGGCCATGGTGAAGAACGTGGCGAATCCGCCGCGTATCTCCCGGCCGAAGGTGGAGCCCCGTTCGGAGATCCTGAAGAACCGGTCGACGCTGTTCGCCGCTGGTGGCGCGGCACTTGGCCGGTCGGCCACCTTCTGTGTTTCGGACATGGCTGATACTCCTTGAGGCCTGCGTGCTGGGTGTGCGGATGCTGGCTGGATTGTTCCCGCGTTGAACCGCTTTCAGGTTTTCGCCGTGTTACGGAATCGAGTTCGGCCCGCCATACGCTGTTCGAAGCCCTGTACACATCGCTGGTACGCTCACGCATCTCGCCCCACAGGGGCACCATTCCTTCACGGGTGGCGCACGGGGGCCGTATACGCACGCACCCGCACCGGTTGCTCAAAAGCCGCAGCAAGGAGAGGTAGCCGTGGGCACTGTCGTCGACGACGCAGCCTCCGTGGAGTTCCACGCCTTCTTCGAGCGGCACCATGCCGAACTCGCCCGCTTCGCCCGTCTGTTGACCGGCGAGGCGGACGCCGCCGACGATCTGGCGGCCGACGCGCTGCTCGCGCTGTGGCACCGCTGGGACCGGGTGCGCGCGGCCGACCACCCGGTGGCGTACGCCCGCGGTGTCGTCGCGAACCTGGCCCGCACCCGGATCCGCAGCGCGGTGCGCGAGCGCAGACGGATCACACTGTTCTGGTCGCAGCGCGAGGACAAGACCGAGAACCCCGACATAGCGGGGAAGATCGACGTCCAGGAAGCGCTGCGCCGGCTGCCGTTCCGTAAGCGCGCGTGTGTCGTGCTTCGGCACGCTTTCGACCTCTCGGAGAAGGACACGGCGCTCGCCCTCGGTGTTTCCGTGGGTACGGTTAAGTCCCAGACGTCGAAGGGCATGGCCGAACTGAAGCGGCTCCTCGGCACCGACGAGGCCCCGATGCGGGTGCACGCAGGTGTGCTGCCCACGGGTGGAGCCGGAGGAAGGGACCGATGAGGAAGGCGCAGGACGTGCACGACGAGCTGCGCGCCAGGCTGCACGAGGCGGCCGAGGCGCATGAGCCCGACCGCGCGCGCATCCTGGCCCGGGTCGAGCGCGGGATGTCCGGCGCCGCCGAGCGTCGTCCCCGGCGCGCGGCGCGTCCGCCGGTGCTCGGCTGGGGACGGATCGTCGGCGCCACGGCCGCGGTGGCGGGCGTCCTCGCGGTCGGCGGTTACTGGGTGGCCGCGGCGGTGCAGGAGAACCACCCGCCGCAGCAGACGGTCGCGGTCTCGCCGACCCCGGACGTCTCCCCGGACGCGACGAGCCGCGCGCCCGTCGTGCCGCACCCCTCGCACACCTCGGGCGCCTCGAAGCCGTCCGGGAAGGCGAGCGCCTCCCCCTCGGACACCCCCTCGGCCGCGAAGTCCTCGCCCGTCGCGCCCAAGGCGCCCGCCGCGGGCAGCCAGGACGGCTCGCTGTGGTCCGACGGCTCGGTCGATCCGCACAGCAACGACTTCTGGGCACAGAGCAATGTGACCCTGAAGAACGCCGACAAACTCACCTCGCTCACCGTCGAGTTGAGGATCAAGCAGACCGGCGGGGTCGGCGATGCGGGCTCCTGGCGCTCGGCACCCGAGAGCGACTTCACGACGACGGTCACCGAGAAGGACGGCTTCCTCGTCTACACCTGGGTGCTCAAGGACGGCCACACGCTCGCGGCCGGCCAGTGGGTCTTCGCGGGCCAGTACAACCACACCCGCGGCGGCCGGGACGCCAAGGACGACCGCTACTCGGCGGACGCGAAGGGCGCGGACCGGACGCTGTCGGTGGCGGGCGACTTCGCCGCCGCGAGCGGCACCGACGGCGACTCGTAGAAAATTCCCTCGAAAAAAACCCGCGGACGGCGGCAACCCTTTCCTCACCTGCGGCGACCAGGAGACGAACACGTCCCCTCCCCGCAAGGAAATCCGCTTCATGACTGCACGAGTTGCACAGCGCGTCCGGCACCGTCGCCGCCTCACCGGGCGGCGGTCCGTGATCGGTGGGGTCACCGCACTCGGCATCACCGGGGCCGCGCTCGTCACGACGTCGATGCTGAGCACCGCGGGCGCGAGCTCCGTCTGGCCGACGGCCAAGGGCAGCAAGGCCGTCTCGAAGACGATCTCGGTCTCGGGCACCTACGACGGCAAGCTGACGAAGTTCTTCGGCAGTGGTTCCCTCGGCACCTCCGGCCAGTCGGAGAACCAGGGCGCGATCTTCGAGCTCAAGGACGGCGCGGTCCTCAAGAACGTCATCATCGGGACCCCGGCCGCCGACGGCGTGCACTGCCTGGGCAGCTGCACGCTGCAAAACGTGTGGTGGCTGGACGTCGGCGAGGACGCGGCCACCTTCAAGGGCAAGGCGTCGTCCGCGAAGTACGACGTGATCGGCGGTGGCGCGCGGCAGGCCTCCGACAAGGTGTTCCAGTTCAACGGCGCCGGCAAGCTCTCCATCACCGGCTTCCACGTGGAGAACTTCGGCAAGCTGGCGCGCTCCTGCGGCAACTGCAAGACGCAGGTCAAGCGCACGATCGTGCTCAGCGACATCGACGCGACCGCCCCGGGCAAGGCGCTGGTCGGCATCAACTCCAACTTCGGTGACACGGCGACGCTGTCGAAGATCCGTGTCACCGGCGACACCAAGAAGAAGCTCAAGACCTGCGTGCGCTTCAAGGGCAACAGCAGCGGCAAGGAGCCCACCGAGATCGGCACCGGCGCCGACGGAACCTTTTGCAGGTTCACGTCATCTGACATCACGTACAAGTAAGGGATCTGCTGGCCTGAGCCCCCCTCGGAGCCAGTCAGAGGAACGCCCCCGCCGGTGACGACCGGCGGGGGCGTTCACTTTCCCTCGTACGTCGGTACGCGGGTACGTCAGTTCATGGTCGAGCCGATGGTCGTCGAGCCCGTCGTCAGGAACGTGGTCGCCGGCAGCGAACCGCTCGACGAGCGGGCACCGTACGCCGTGGTCGCGTCCGTCGACCTGAAGGACGGCGTCGAGGTGCCGCTGTCCCAGTTGTTGGCCGCGGAGACCGTGGCGGAACCGAGCTTGTCCAGGCCGCCCTTGTTGCCCACGGCGAGGTTCCTGGCGAGCCGCGCCTTGCCCGTCGCGAAGAAGAAGCCCGCGTCGGTGTTGGCGTAGGCGGTGTTGCGGTTGAGGACGATGGCACCGGTGTTGGAGTTCTCGGTGAAGCCGTTGCCCGCGTTGTCCCAGGCCGCGTCGTTGTTCACGACGTGCGCGACCGAGGCCCCGCCGCCGCCGAGCTTGAAGCCGTTGCCGTTGCCCTCGAAGGCGGAGTCGTTCCAGCGGTTCTTGCCGTTCCCGTACGACCACGAGTGCTCGATGGTGATCGGCGAGGAGAACTGCCAGAGGTCGAGGCCGTCGTCCGCGTTGTTGTAGAGGCGCGCGCCGGTGACCTTGTTGCCGGTGCCGGAGCCGAACTTGATGGCGATGCCGTCGGCGTTCTGCCCGTGGTTCGCGGCGTCGTAGTTGCCGTAACTGTCCAGGTTCTGCACGAGGTTGCCGGTCGTGCCGTCGCCGCGCAGCGTGAAGCCCGAGTCGCCGTTGTCCGCGGTGACGAGGTTCTTGAAGACGCCGCCGACGGAGGAGGTGACGACGAAGCCCTGGGCGGGCGAGTTCTGCCAGGTGATGTTCTGGACGGTCCAGTAGTCGCCGTAGATCCCTGCCAGCCAGGAACCGGCGGCCAGCTTGGAACCGTCGATCTTCACCTTCTCGCTGCCGTACGCGGCGAGCGTGATCCGCGCGGAACCGGTGCCGTTCGCCGTCGACTTCAGCGTGGCCGTCGGGTAGTACGTGCCGCCACGCACCTGGATGGTCGTACCCGCGGCGGCATCGGCGACGGCCGTCTGGAGCTGCGCGGTGGTGGAGACGGTGACCGTGGTGGTGGCGGCCTGCGCCGAGCCGTTGTTCGCGAGGCCGAGGTAGACGCCACCCGCCCCCGCGGCGACGGCCACCGCCGCGGCGATCGAGAGCGTACGGGTCCTGCGGTGGCGTCCGGTGCTCAGAAGCACGGGGCGTTCCTTTCCTAGGGGGACGGGAGACGAAGCGGGCCGGAGGGGCCGCCCCGGCCCGCTTCTGCTCCCAGGTCGCCGCGGTGGCGGGAAAGGTTGCCGAGGGCTCACGAAAAAGGTCGAAACTTTCGCCGGCCGTCGTGCCGCCTTCATCAATTGACGTGCTGTCCCCCACTGGCAACACTCCGAGAGCGCCTCCCCCACAGAATCCACCAGACTCCGACAGGATGTGTCATGCGACGCCGCACCGCCCGCACGCTCCTGATCCCCCTCCTCGCCCTTCTTCTGGGCCTGTTGGCCGCCCCACCGAGTCCGGCACAGTCATCGTCGGGAGCACCGCACGTGAGCGAACAGAATCACTCGACCGCACGGAAGAACGCGAGCAGGTCGAAGTACGCCGGCTATCTCTTCGCCTACTTCACCGGCGAGGGCACGGCCGACGGCGAGCAGATCCGCTACGCCCTGAGCCGCGGCAACGACCCGTTGCACTGGCGGGAGTTGAACGCGGGCAGTCCCGTCCTGACCTCCACCATCGGCGAGAAGGGGCTGCGCGACCCGTTCGTGATCCGCTCCCCCAAGGGCGACAAGTTCTTCCTCATCGCCACCGACCTGAAGATGTACCAGAACTCCAGCGGCAGCTGGGACTACGTGCAGCGGCACGGCAGCAGGTCCATCATGATCTGGGAGTCCACCGACCTGGTGCACTGGACCGACCAGCGCCTGGTGAAGGTGGCCCCCGACAACGCGGGCAACACCTGGGCGCCGGAGGCCTATTGGGACGACTCGCTCGGTGAGTACGTCGTCTTCTGGGCGTCCAAGCTGTACGCCGACGACGACCCGGACCACACCGGATCGACGTACAACAAGATGCTGTACGCCACCACGAAGGACTTCCGCGCCTTCAGCGAGCCGAAGGTCTGGGACGACCCGGGCTACTCGGTGATCGACTCGACGGTCATCAAGAACAAGGGCAGCTACTACCGCTACACCAAGGACGAGCGCGACCCCAGCTCCTCCAGCCCCTGCTCGAAGTTCATCACCGGCGAGAAGTCGACCTCCCTGACGAGCACCGCGTACGACTTCGTCTCGGACTGCATCGGCAGCGGCTCGATCGACCGCGGCGAGGGCCCGACGGTCTTCAAGTCCAACACCGAGAACAAGTGGTACCTGTTCATCGACGAGTACGGCAGCCGCGGTTACGTCCCCTTCGAGACGACCGACCTCGACTCGGGCAAGTGGACGATGTCGACGAACTACCAGCTGCCCGCGAGCCCCCGGCACGGCACGGTGATGCCGGTGACGCAGGCGGAGTACGACCGGCTGCTGGCCGCCTACCCGGTGACCGGCACCTCGGTCGTGGACGCGACCGCGAAGGGCCAGAGCGGGTATGCGCTCGTCACCGAGTCGGCCTCGAAGGTCGTCCTGCCGATGAAGCCGGACACGGACCTCAGGCACCTCGCCCCCACCCTCGCGGTCGGCGCGGGCGCGCGGGTCAGCCCGGCCTCGGGCACACCCCGGGACTTCCGCACCCCGCGCACCTACACCGTGACGGCCCCGGACGGGACGAGCCGGACCTGGACGGTCGAGGCGGTACCCGACCGCAGCCCGGTCCTCCCCGGCCTCAACGCCGACCCGGACGTCCACTACCTGGACGGCCAGTACTGGATCTATCCGACGACGGACGGCTACGCGGGCTGGAGCGGGACGAGCTTCAAAGCGTACTCGTCGAAGGACCTGGTCCACTGGAAGGACCATGGTGTGATCCTGGACCTGGGTCCCGATGTGTCCTGGGCGGACAAGAACGCCTGGGCCCCGGCGATCGCCGAACGCGACGGCAAGTACTACTTCTACTTCTGTGCGGAGCAGCAGATCGGCGTGGCGGTGGCCGACTCCCCGGCCGGTCCCTTCAAGGACGCGCTGGGCAAGCCCCTGGTGGCCAAGGGCGGGTTGACGGGCCAGATGATCGACCCGGCGGTGTTCACGGACGACGACGGTCAGTCGTATCTGTACTGGGGCAACGGCCACGGATACGTGGTGCCGCTGAACGCCGACATGGTGTCGTTCGACGCCTCGCAGGTGCGGGACATCACGCAGCCCGACTTCCGTGAGGGATCCTTCGTCGTCAAGCGACGGGGCACGTACTACTTCATGTGGTCCGAGGACGACACCCGCAGCGAGGACTACCACGTCGCCTACGCGACCGGACCGTCCCCGCTCGGTCCGTGGACCAAGCGGGGCACGATCCTGTCCAAGCGCCCGGAGTACGGCATCAAGGGCACCGGACACCACTCCGTGGTGAACGTCCCCGGCACCGACGACTGGTACATCGTCTACCACCGGTTCGCCCTGAACGGCCCCGGGAAGGCGGGCGGGGACGGCACGCACCGGGAGACCACCATCGACCGCATGGAGTTCGCGGCCGACGGGACGATCGAACCGGTGGTGCCGACCCTGGAGTCGATCCGCCCCGTACGGACCGAGTCCTGAGTACTAGCTGACGAAGTACGTCGGGTTCGGGAGCTTGAACGTCTTGTCGGCGTAGCCCCCGTCGAGGTCGGAGTACTGGTCGCCGAAGTTGGCGACGATGTCGTACCCGAGGGACTCGATGTGCTTACGGGTGCCGGACTTGTACTGCACGGTGGTGCAGTTCCAGGCGGCGGCCGTGGCGCAGGCGCTCAGGTAGGCCGGGGGGTTGGCCGCGTCCTTGAGGAACATGTGGGCGGCGTCGAGGTTGATGTCGGCGCCGACCTTCTTCAGGTTCGTGACCGCGTCGACGCGCTGCGACTCCTTCAGGCCCGAGTTGTAGAAGACCTCTACGCCCCTGGACTTGGCGTACGCGACGAGTTCGGGGGTGCCGAAGACGGCCGGACGGTCGGCCTGGGCCACGTACGCGGCCCAGGAGGCCGAGTTGTACGTGTAGTTGGTCTTCTTCTCGTAGTCGAGGGAGAGCA
Source organism: Streptomyces olivochromogenes (assembly GCF_001514115.1). Classification (GTDB taxonomy): domain Bacteria; phylum Actinomycetota; class Actinomycetes; order Streptomycetales; family Streptomycetaceae; genus Streptomyces; species Streptomyces olivochromogenes. The sequence goes on along the minus strand of NZ_KQ948452.1, from coordinate 715,009 downwards.
GCAGCGTGTCGTCGATGTCGAAGACGACCGCGGGCTTCTCGCCCCGGTGCTTCGCCTTGTGCGCCGCCCTGTCGATGTAGCGCTTGGCGTCCGACTCCAGGCGCGACAGGTCCTTGGCGTACTGGCTGTCCTTGGACGCCTGGTACACGCCGTTGCTGTCGGGCGTGGTGCCGTAGTAGGTGTCGATGTCCTTGACCAGGAGCCCGATGTTGTAGGGCTCGTGGGTCGAGTTGGCCGTCGACTGACCGGCGGTGGCGACGCCCGTGCCGTAGAGGGCTCCGCCGGCGATGGCACAAGCGGCAACGATGGCTGCCGCTCTGAGGGACTTCCGCATGGATTCTCCGGATCTGGGTGATGGGTGACCAGGTCATTCCGCACCAGGTCAGGGACTGTCTACGCGCATCACGCACGTCATGCGGGAGGCTTTATCCGATCGAGACCTCACCCGCGGGCGGCGCCCCTCTTGATGCATTGCCCGCAGGTGACGTCCGCTTGACCTTCCCTTGAACCGGTTCTCCTAGGGTCGGAACGCACATGCGAACGATGCGTCAGACGGGGAGAGCCGCATGGGTGATGGCAACGGCGACGGCATGGTTCTGCACATCCACACCGCCGATCTGAAACGCGCGGCGCCGGACTTCCACGAAGGGGCCAAGAACCTCAGCAAGGCACTCACCACCCTCGTCACCACCCTGGACAGCCTGGGAAAACCCTGGGGCGACGACAAACAGGGCAAGGAGTTCGGGGACGCCTACTCGCCGATGCAGAAGAAGATAGAGAGCGCGGCGGGCACCCTCGTACTCGGCCTGGTGAGCATCCACGAGGCCATGAACGACCTGGCGGACGGCACCGTCGACAACGACCAGCTGATCGCGGGAATGTTCACCGAGGTGAAGGCCGGCGGGACCGACAAGGCGGGGAGTGACGGTTCCGGTGAGCGTTGAGGACGAGGCCAAGAAGATCCTGCTGAAGCTCGGCCTGTGGTGGCCGGACGCCAACTCCGGTTCGCTGCGGGCCGCGGCGACCGCCTGGCGCACCTTCGCCGACGCGGTCGACGACGTACGGGGACCGGTGCACACGAGTGCGTCCTCCCTCATCCACCACAACACCGGCGAGTCGATCGACGCGTTCGAGAAGTTCTGGAACCGCTACGCCAAGGGCAAGGACGCCGGCTGGCTCAGCGACCTGGCGGAGTCCTCCCGGGCGATGGCGAAAGCCCTGGACAAGTTCGCGGACGCCATCGACGACGCCATCAACAAACTCTGGACGCAGATCGGCATCGACGCCGCCGTGATCGCGGGCGGGGTGGCGCTGGCCTTCTTCACGGCGGGCCTCGCCTCCGGAGCCGCCGTCGCGGCGGCCGACGCCATCATCGAGTTCGGCGCCACCATGGGCATCGCCGTCTCCACCACTGTCGCGGAGATAGCGGCGGGCACCCTGGTCGCGGCGGCCTTCGGCGGGATCGAGTCGGTCACCGTCGACCTGGCCGTGGCCCAGCCCCTGAAGATGGTCACCGGTCTGCAGCAGGGCTTCAGCCTGGACGAGGTCAACCAGGCCGCCAAGGACGGCATGATCTTCGGCGGCGCGCTGGGCGCGGGCAGCGGCGTACTGAAGGCGGGTGTGGAGGGCGCGTTCAGCGACACCACTCCCCTCCTGCTGCGCCCACCGTCCCTCCGGCCCGACCTGGTCGAGCTGGGGCCGTCGGCCCGCCAGGCCGACCGCGTCCCGTGCGTGGGCGAGCCGATCGACGTGGCGACCGGCGCCATGTTGATGACCCAGACCGACGTGACGCTGCCGGCCTCCCTGCCCCTCCTCTTCCAGCGCACCCACCTCTCCTCCTACCGCGGCGGCGTCTGCTTCGGCCCGACCTGGATCTCCACCCTCGACGAGTGCGTGCAGATCGACGGCGAGGGTGTCGTCTTCGCGGCGGCGGACGGCATGCGGCTCGTGTATCCCGTACCGGAGCCGGATGTACCGACCCTCCCCCTGAAGGGCGCCCGCTGGCCGCTGCTCTGGGACGGCAAGCCCGACGGTGTCATGACCATCACCGACCCCGGCTCCGGAGTCGTCCGCACCTTCAGCACCCCCTTCTCCTCGGGCTCGTTCGGCGTCGTACACCTCCCGCTGGACTCCTGGAGCGACCGCAATGGCGCGCGCATCGACGTCGAACGCGACGACGAGGGCGTGCCGTTCGGGATCCGCCACTCGGGTGGCTACTACCTGGCCGTCGACACCCAGGGCCCCCGCATCGCGGCCCTGCGCCTGCTCGACGAGACCCCGTCCCGCTACGGCCCCGACGGCCCGGCCGGGGACGGCACCGTCGTCATGCGCTACGGCTATGACACCTCCGGCAACCTCACCGAGGTCGTCAACTCCAGCGGTGAGCCACTGCGGTTCACCTACGACGACCAGGGCCGGATGACGCGCTGGACCGACCGCAACGGCACCTGGTTCTCGTACGTGTACGACGAGCGGGGCCGGGTCGTGCGCACCGAGGGCGTCGACGGCATCCTGTCGGGCACGCTGACATACGACGAGACCGCGTCCACGACGACGTACACCGATTCGCTGGGTCGCATATCCAGCCATCGCTACAACTCCGAGGGTCTGGTCGTCGAGGAGACGGACCCGCTCGGGCATGTCACGCGCACGGAGTGGGACGAGTGGGGCGCCAAGCCCCGCTCGGTCACCGATCCGCTGGGCCGGACGACCCGGTACGGCTACGACGGCTCCGGGAACCTGACCGAACTCACGCTTCCCGACGGCTCGGTGGCTCGGGCGGCCTACAACGAGCTGGCCCTGCCGACGGAGATCCTCGAACCGGCCGGAGCGACCTGGCGGCACACCTACGACGAGCGCGGTAACGTGCTGACGACCGTCGACCCGGCCGGCGCCGAGACCCGATACGCGTACGACGAGTCAGGCCGTCCGACAGCCGTCACAGACGCGCTCGGCCACACGCGCACCACGGCGTACGACGCCGCCGGGCTGCCCGTCGCGCTCACCGACGAACTGGGCCACACGACATCGGTACGCCGCGATTCCTTCGGCCGGATCGTCGACGTGACCGACCCGCTGGGCCACACCACCCGCATGGGCTGGACAACCGACGGCAAGCCGGCCTGGCGCGAACAGGCCGACGGTACGCGGGAGTTGTGGACCTGGGATGCCGAGGGCAACCTCCTCACCCACACCAACGCCGCGGGCAGCACCACACACCACACCGCCGCCCCCTTCGACGTCACCGCCGCCCGCACCGACCCGGACGGCTCGACCTATGCCTTCGCCTACGACACCGAACTGCGGCTGACGGGCGTCACCAACCCGCAGGGGCTGACCTGGTCGTACAGCTACGACGCGGCGGGCCGCCTGACCGCGGAGACCGACTTCAACGGCCGGACCATCACGTACACGCACGACGCCGCGGGCGGCCTGCTGTCCCGCACCAACGGCGCCGGCGAGACGCTGCACTTCACGCGGGACACACTCGGTCAGGTCGTCGAGCAACGAAGCGACACAGGCGATGTCACGACGTACGAGTACGGCGCGGATGGCCGACTGGCGCACGCGACCAGCATGGACGCCGAACTCTCCGTGGAACGTGATGCGTTGGGACGCACCATCGCAGAGAGCGTCAACGGCCGAACGACCACCTACGCGTACGACGTGCTCGGCCGGTGCGTCCGACGTACCGCCCCGTCCGGCCTGACATCGCGGTGGACGTACGACCCGGCGGGGCGCGCCATCGAACTCCGGTCCGACGCAGGCGTGTTGGAGTTCTCTCACGACGCGGCAGGCCGTGAGACACATCGCCGCGTGGGCGACCGGGTCGCTCTCACCCAGAACTGGGACGCGGCGGACCGCCTCACCGTCCAGTCTCTGACGGCAACGGCCCTGACGCCGCAGGAAGACCGGCTCCTCCAGCACCGTGCCTATGCCTATCGCGCCGACGGCTACATCACCGAAATCCGCGAACTCACCTCGGGAACCCGTCGCTTCGACCTGGACGATCCGGGCCGGGTCACCGGGGTTCGCGCCCATGGCTGGAGCGAGGCCTACGCCTATGACGCGGCGGGCAACCTCACCCACGTCGCCGCACCCGCCCATGAGGCCCCGGGTGACCGCGAGTTCGACGGCAACCTTCTCCGCCGCGTCGGCCGCACCACGCACGAGCACGACTCGGCGGGCCGCCTCATCCGCAGGAGCCGCAAGCTCCTCAACGGCAAGCAGCACACCTGGACGTACACCTGGAACGCGGAGGACCGGCTGACGGAGGTGGTCACACCGGACGGCGACCACTGGCGATACACATACGATCCCCTCGGCCGCCGTATTTCCAAGTACCGCTCGGCCGAGGACGGTTCAGCGGCCGCCCGTACGGACTTCGTCTGGGACGACACCCGACTGGCCGAACAGTCCGGGCCCGACGGCAGGGTCACCACCTGGGACTACGCCCCCGGCACCCACTGTCCGCTCACGCAGACGGACCACAGAGCGGTGACCCGCGCGCCGGACAGGTCGTTCCTCGCCGAGCTGGCCGAGACCACGGCGCCCGACCACACCACCCGCTTCCACGCGATCATCACCGACGCGGTGGGCACTCCCACCGAACTGGTGGGCCCGTCAGGGAACTTGGCGTGGCAGTACCGCACGACCGTATGGGGCACCCCGTTCCCGTCCCCGGTGGACGACACGACCACCGTGGATTGCCCGCTGCGCTTCCCGGGCCAGTACGCGGACGTCGAAACGGGTCTGCACTACAACTACTTCCGCTACTACGACCCAGAAACAGCCCGCTACCTGACATCCGATCCCCTCGGCCTGGAACCGGCCCCCAATCCCGATACCTATGTCGTCAACCCGCTCGCCTGGACTGACCCCATGGGGCTCGCGCCGTGCGCCAAGGCACAATGGGAACAGAGGGCCGACTTCAGCAGCCAGAAGGTGATGAGCAAGAAGTACGACAGCCACGCGGGTGACTTCGGTGTCACCGGAAACCGGAACAAGCAGACGATGGCCCAGTTCCAGCAGAACATGAGAAACCACATGCTCGCCCCCGATACCAAGATGTACCGGTTCGACTACCGGGGTCAGGGACCGGCCGTCGGGTTCATCGATCCCGCGACGAAGAAAATGGTCATGCTGCACAGCGACGGTAAGTTCTGGTCCGCCTGGAAACTGGGCGACAAACAGTTCCAGAGCATTATCGACAAGGGCTTCCTGACATAAGGGCGCGATGGTGAGCAAGAAGAATCATGATGTGACCGCCGCCGTCCTGACTCCCTCCGGGGACTTCAGAAGCGACTGGTCGGGGGCGGCCGGCGAGAAGTACACGGTCCCCGTCCCCTCCCACGCGGGTCTCAGTGGCAGCACCGCCCTGCGCATGGTGGCCGGCGCCCGGGAGTCCGGCGCGCGGGGGGTCCTCGTGATCCCGCTCGACCCCGCACTCGGCGACATGACCGCTGCCGAGGCACCCCTCAGCACGGAGGCGCTGCTCGCTCTCGTCACCGGCCAGGACGATCGTTCCGGGCTGCTGCTGGTCGCCGACAACCTGTGTGGGGCGTTGCTTCTGCGGCCCGGATACGCGCTGGTGGCTGGGACGGAGGAGTTCATGAGGGGTGCCATGCCCGAAGGCGCGGACCAGGCCAAGACGGAATTCCAGAGGTATGCGCGCAAAGTCCGGTCCGGGGCCAAGGCTCCGGACATTGCCGCCGTGGCAGCCGAATTCCCTCCGCTCACCAGGACGTGGAAGACCCCCCGGGATGTCCCCCCCACCAGCCAATACGGTCACCAGTTGGAGCTCATGCGACAACTGGTGACCGGCGCGATCGACGGCCCCCTCTTCGCCAGGCAGTGGCTGGAGGCGCGACGGCGCTCGATGGACGCGGGTGAGCGGGTCGGGAACGCTCTCATCACGGCGCTGGACGAGGTCTTTTACGCACTGGAGGACTACAGCATCGACCCCTCCCTTCGGGACGAGGACGACCTGACGGACGAGGAGTTGCGCGAGCGGGTGGCCGACGCCCTGGCGCGGCTGGAGTGAAGGAGCCCGGAGGGATCCGGCAGGGATCCGGCAGGGATCCGGCAGGGATGACGCGAAATGGTTCCTTTGAAAGGATCTGAAGAATTGACCGACGGATTCAACCTCGCCGCGGGATCGCACGGCCCCTCGCCGGTCGTCCTCGCCGTGTTCCTGCTGGGTGGCCTGGTCGCCCTCTGGTGCGGGGTGAGCTGGGCGTTCGACGTGCGGGGGATCACCACCCGGCGCTCCGAGCGGATGCGCCGCAAGAATGAGGAGAGCTGGGCGGCGATGGGGCGTCTGGGCGGGTCGCCCACCCTTTTCGCGACCCCTGGCTATCTCCGGTTCCTGGGTGCGCTGATGGGGTTCGCCGGTGTGATCCTGTGCGTGGTGGCGTACGCCCTGTGGCACTTGGGCTGAGTGTGCGCCGACGTATGTGCGGGAAGCGGTCGGTCGTGCCGCTTCCCGCACGGAGCGCCTGCTGAGGACTAGTTCATCGTGGCGCCGATCGTCGTACTGCCCGTCGTCAGGAACGTCGTCGCGGGCAGCGAGCCGTCGGACTTGCGGGAGTTGTACGTCGTCGCCGCGTCCGTCGAGACGAAGGACGGGGTGGAGACGCCCGAGTCCCAGTTGTTGCCGACGGACGTGACCGAGGACCCCTTGGAGACCGCCGCGCTGCCGTTGCTCACCGCCAGGTTCTTGCCGAGCTTCGCGGAGCTGGTCGCGAAGTAGTAGCCGTACTTGCCGTTGGCGTAGGCGGTGGTGCGGTTGATGACGATCGAGCCGGTGTTGGAGTTCTCGGTGAAGCCGCTGCCCGCGTCGTCCCACGCGGCGGAGTTGTTGACGACGTGCGCGACGACCTCGCCGTCGCCGCCCAGCTTGTAGCCGTTGCCGTCGCCCGCGAAGGCCGAGTCGCCCCAGCGGTTCTTGCCGTTGCCGAAGGACCAGCTGTGCTCGACGGTGACGGGCGACGAGAAGGACCAGAAGTCGATGCCGTCGTCCGAGTTGTTGTACAGGCGGGCGCCGGTGATCAGGTTGCCGGTGCCGGAGCCGAACTTCACGGCGACGCCGTCCGCGTTCTCGCCATGGGTGGCGGCGTCGTAGTTGCCGTACGAGTCGATGTTCTTGACCGTGTTGTTGACGGTGCCGTCACCCGTGAGCGTGAAGCCGGAGTCGCCGCCGTTGATGGTCTTGATGTTGTTCCAGTTCGTGCCGGTGCAGGACTGGCAGACGACCGCGCTGTCCGGGGAGTTCTGGAAGGTGAGGTCGGAGACGTTCCAGTAGTCGGCGGTCAGCTTGAAGATCCAGTCCCCGGCGGGCAGCGACGAGCCGTCGATCTTCACCGTCTCCGAGCCGTACGCCTGGAGGGTGACAGGGCTCGACGAGGTGCCGTTGGCCGTCGACTGGAGGGTGGCCGTCGGGTAGTACGTGCCGGCGCGCACCTGGATGACGGTGCCGGCGGTGGCGTTCTTGATGGCGCTGGTGAGATCGGCCGTGGTGCTGACGACGACGGTCGCCGCCTGGGCCTGGGTGGGCAGGACGGCGAGTCCGGCGCCGAGCGCCAGGGTGGCGCCGAGGGCGAGAGCGGTTCGACGAGACATGGAGTGCGGTCCTTTCGTCGATACGGTGGGGGACTACTTCGGTGCCTTCTTCGGTGCGCTGTTGGGTGCTTTCTTCGGTTCGCTGCTGGGTGCTTTCTTCGGTGCGCTGTGCGGGGACATCACGGGCACCAGTCGCCCAGATACGCCGCACGCGTGTGCGACACGGCTTCCGTGTCCGTGAGCTGGGGGCGGTTCTCCGGCACGGTGATCTCCGCGCCGGGGCCGGTGTTGCGGTACTCGCGAAAGCGCATGGACTGCCAGGGGTAGGCCTCGCGCATGTCGACGTAGGGCGCCACCGCGTCGATGCCGGGGCCGAGTTCCGTCTCCCGTACGACCAGGGACGGCCAGGCCGTCGTCTCGTACGACGGCACCCACGGCCGCGCGATCTTGTACGCACCGTCCTGCGCGCCCGAGGTGACCCGGCCGCGCAGGGCCAGGAAACCGTGCGGGTTGGCGCGGGCCGTGGAGGGCGCGAAGACCATCCCCTCGGGCTTGAAGGCGACGTCCCGGTCGAGGGTGTGGAAGTGGCAGCGCTCGAAGACGGCGGTGGCCCGCCCGAAGACGAAGTCGACGTCGCCCTCGATGTAGCAGTCGCGGTAGTACTGGCGGTCGAAGGCGGTCAGGTCCGTCGTGTCCGCGAACAGGGTGTCCTGGTGTGCCAGCAGGCGGACGTGGGTGAAGGACGAGCGGTCCCCGGTGACGTACGCCGCCACCGCCTGCGTCCCGGTGATGTCCGGGTGGTCCGCGCGCAGCCAGTCGTTGGCGAGCGTCAGCCCGTGCACGGTGAGCCCCGGCGCCGCCGAGGTGAAGGTGGCGGAGCCCGCGGTGCCGTACGTCCCCGAGCCGTCCGGCTTCCGCGTGCCGTTGGCGCGGTCGAAGACGATGACGGCGTCGCGCGGGTCGCGGGTGGCGCCGAGCAGCGTCAGACCGGGCTTGTCGGCGGGGATGTTCACGACCTCGCGGTACGTGCCCGGGTGCACGACGATCGTCCGGCCGGCGCCCGTCACCGCGTCGACGGCGGCCTGGACGGAGTCACCGGGGCGGACGTGCAGCACCCGGCGCCCGCCCGCGAACGCGGGAGTCGCACCGAGGACGCCGAGCGCACCGGCCGCGGCGAGAAAGGCGCGTCGGCGCATCTCAGCACCCCTCCCACGGTGTCCAGTCGCCGAGGTAGACCTCCCGCGTCGCCGACTCGGCCTCCCCGTGACTCAGTTGGGGACGGTTCTCCGGGACGCTGATGACCGCGCCCGGCCCCGTGTTCCGGTACTCGGCGAAGCGCTGGCTCTGCCACGGGTAGGCGTCCGCCATGTTGGTGTAGGGCGCGACCGCGTCGATCCCGGCGGCGAGGCGGGTGTCGCGAACGGTCAGCATGGGCCGGGCGGTGGTGTCCGAACCGGGCACCCAGGGGCGGGCGAGCTTGTAGTACGCGTCCGGGGCCTCGCCGCTGACCCGGCCGTGGGTGACCAGGTAGCCGCGCGGGTTGGCGAGCGCGGTGGAGGGGGCGAAGACGAAGCCGTACGGTGCGGTCGCCAGGTCCGTGCGGTTCAGGGTGCGGAAGTGGCAGCGCTCGAAGACGGCGGTCGCCCGGCCGAAGACGAAGTCCACGTCACCTTCGACGTAACAGTCGCGGTAGTACTGGCGGGCGAAGGTGCCGAGCGCGATCGAGTCGGCGTACAGCGTGTCCTGGTGGCCCAGGAACCGGCACCCCACGAAGGCCGAGCGGTCGCCCTGCACCTTGACGGCGACCGCCTGGGTGCCGGTGATCTCGGGGTGGTCGGCGCGCAGGAAGTCGTTGGCGAAGGTGATCGAGCGGGCGGTGAACCCGTCGGCCTGCACGGTGGTGGTGGCCGACCCGGTGGTCCCGTAGGTGCCGCCGCCGGGCTTCGGGGTGCCGTTGGCGTTGTCGTACACGACGACGACGTCCCGCGGATCCCCGGAGGCGCCGATCCAGGTCATCTCCGTACGGTCGACACCGACGGCGACCGTCTCGCGGTACGTTCCCGGCGCGACGACCAGGGTGTATCCGGTCCCGCTCACCGCGCTGACGGCGGACTGGACAGTGGTGTGGTCGCCGAGACCGCCGGGATGGACGTACAGGGTCCGCTCGGTGAGACGGGCCGACGGTGAGCCGTAGCGCCCGAAGGGGGAGCGCCCCTGGGCCCGCGCGGGGGCCGCGAGACCGAGCGCCAGAGCGGCTCCGGCGCCGGCGGCGAGGAAGGTTCTGCGACTGGGGGTGGTACGGGAGAGCATGACGATGCTCCTTCGCTGTGCGACGGCTCAAGAGCCCCGCGGGCTCCGCGGGGAAAGGGGCCGGAGCGGCGCGCCCTGGGTGATGGGCGGGTGCGGAGCCGCTCCGGCCTGACCAGGAGATGGGTCGCAGGTGGGTCGGTCAGGCGTCGGTCCGGCGAAGGTCCGACGTGGGTCAGCAGATCTTTCCGGCGCCCGCCCCGTGGTCCACGATCCGCGGCACCGCCCTGGGCGAGTCGACCTTCGTGCGCAGGGTCGGCGTCCATCCGGCCCCGGACTGCAGCGTCTCCGCCGGGATCTCCGCGTTGTGCACGGCGATCAGGTCGGTGGCCGCCCCGTTGACGTAGTTGTCCGCGGCGGTGAGCGGCGCCTCCTTCCACTTCTTCAGGACGGTCGCCGCGCTGACCCCGGCGGGCAGCGTGAACGCGTTGTGCTCGGCGACGAGTTGGGACTCCATGCCGATGCCGTAGCTGTAGGAGTAGCCGTCGCCCGCGACGAAGTGGTTGTTGTACGAGTCGACCTGGCCGAAGCGGACGCGCGGCGCGCGCTCGACGAGGTTCGAGAACAGGTTGTGGTGGAAGGTGACCTTGAGGTGGCCCCGGTCGACCGCCGCGGTGGACGCGCTGTCGCTGTTGCCGATGAGGATCGTCTTGTCGTGGTCGGCGAAGACGTTCCAGGAGGCGGTCACGTAGTCCGCGCCCTTGACGATGTCCAGCTCGCCGTCGTGCTGCTCGAAGATCCGGCCGAAGTACGTGGGCAGCGTGCTGTCGGGGTGGTCCCCGTCGGTGAAGGTGTTGTGGTCCAGCCAGACGTGCGTGGAGCCGTACACCACCGCGCTGTCGTACTCGGAGTTCCAGTTGCCGACGGAGGTGTCGGTCGGGTCCCACTGCGGGAAGCAGTCGAGCGGGCTCTCGAAGGTGAGGTTGCGGACGATGACGTTGTCCACGGCCTTGATCTGGAGGCTGGCGCCCTTGAACCCCGCGCCCTTGCCGAGGCCGACGAGGGTGGTGTTCGCGGGGATCTCCGCCTTGATGGCGGTGTCCTGGTCGGCGGCGGAGGCGCGGCGCAGGCCTTCGGGGCTGTCGTCGGGCTCGGCGTCCAGGTTGGTGCCGTATCCCCAGTTCTGCGGCGAGTACTTCTGCAGATAGGCGTCGAAGTCGTAGCCCGGCGCGGCGAAGGAGTCGCAGCCCTCGGCGTTGGCGTCGATCGTGCCCTTCACCTGGATGATCTTCGGGGCGGTGCCGCCGTTCTTCAGCGCGGCCTTGAACTCGGCCCAGGTGGTGACGGTGTACACGTGCGCGGCGTCGGCCGCCGCGCCACCGGAGGTCCCCGTGCCCTCGGAGCCCCAGCCGTCACCGGCGGCGAGGGTCTGCCGGCCGAGGTCGCCCGACCGGGCCTGGGCCTGGGCGGTGGTGCCGGTGACGGCGAGGGCCAGGGCGGTGCAACCGACCAGCAGGGCCGTCGTCGCCGGCCATGCTGTGGCATGGGCATGCCATCTCTGTGTGTTCACTGTGCGGCTCTCCTTCTGGCGGAGGTTCTGTGGAAGGGGGTTACGCGGCCGCGTCCGGCCAGGTGATCCAGGACTCGGGGACTTCCTCGTCCAGCCGGCGCACGTCCCGGTGCGCCAGCACCCGGCGGTGCAGCAGCTCGGCCGCGACGAGACGGGCCACGGCGATCGCACCCGGCGGGTTGAAGTGGGTGTTGTCCTGCTCGGTCGCGGTCCAGTTGAAGTACTTCTTGGTCTCCTCGACACCGAGCCGCTGCCACAGGGCGATCGACAGGGCCTGGATGTCGAGCAGCGCCACGCGCTCCTCCTCGGCGAGGGCGCGCATCGCCGCCGGGTAGTCGCCGTGGGTCGGCACGGCGTTGCCGTCCGCGTCGAACTTTCTGCGCTCCACGGAGGTGGCGAGCACCGGCCGCGCGCCACGGGCCCGCGCCCCGTCGACGTACTGCCGCAGGTAGTCCTGGTACGTCGTCCAGGGCTCGGTGTAGCGCGTCGGGTCGGCGCTCTTCTCGTCGTTGTGCCCGAACTGGATGAGCAGGAGGTCGCCGGGCCGGATCGCCTCGAGAATGACCTCGAGCCGCCCCTCGTCGACGAAACTCTTCGAACTCCGCCCGTTCACGGCATGGTTGGCGACTTCCAGGCGCTCCCGCAGGAAGAACGGAAGCGCCATGCCCCAGCCGGTCTCCGGCGCGGCGTCGGCGTACTTCTGGGCAGCGGTGGAGTCACCCGCGATGTAGAGGGTGCGGCGACGCTGGGTGGCCTGTGCGGTACCGGTCGCCACCAGGGCGAGGGGAACGGCGGCAAGAGCCGCCGAGGTGACCTGTCTACGCGTAAGGGACACGAACGTGTGCCTTTCAAGCAGAGGGGGGACCCGCGCCCCGTCTTTCAGGGGCGCGGGGCTGTATCAATGTGCGGCTCCGCCGCGTGGGCGCGACCAGCCACAACGGCCCCGCAGCCAAGAACCGACCGAACCACCCGAGTTCTCAGTGATTCGCCTTCCAGTCCGCCTGCGCCTTGTTCAACTGATCGGCCAACGTGTCCAGGAACTGCTTCGCGCTCATCTTCCCGAGCAGCAGCTTCTGGAAGTTCGGCTCGTTGTCGGACTTGGAGATCGTGTTCCAGTCCGGCAGGTAGTACGGCAGCTGCACGATCTTGGTGCCGGCCCCGTTCAGCGCCTCCGCGGCCAGCTTGGTGGGCTCGGCCTTCTGGATCCACGCGTCCTTCGCGGCGTCGGTGTTCGCCGGGACCTGCCCCGCCGACTCGTTGAACTTGGAGTTCTCCGCGGCCGAGAGGGCGAACTCGATGAACTTCCAGGCGGCCGCCTTGTTCTTGCTGGACTTGAACAGGCTCATCCCGTCGACCGGGTTGGACACCTGCACGCGTGTGCCGTCGTCCTGCGTCGGGTTCGGGATGCCGCGGAACTTCTCCGCGCCCAGCGCCTTCACGTGGTCCTGGTAGGAGCCGAGGTTGTGGCTGAGCATGCCGATGGTGCCGCTGTCCCACTGGGCGACCATCTTGGTGAAGTCGTTGTTGACGTCGGCGGACGGGGTGTCCTTCTTGTACAAGGCGATGTACTTCTCGAGGGCGGCGACGTTCTTCGGGTCGTTGACGGTGGTCTTGTCGCCGTTCCAGAACGAGGTGATGCCGGTCTGGCCGTACACCGCGTCGAGGGCCGGCGCGATGGCGCCCTCGCCACCCCGGATGGTGAAGCCGAACTTGTTCTTGCCCTCGTCGGTGAGCTTGTCGGCGGCGTCGTAGAACTTCGACCAGGTGGTCGGGGCGTCCAGTCCCGCCGCCTTGAACAGGTCCGTCCGGTACCACAGCGTGCCGTTGTTGGCGGAGGTCGGCACCTGGTACAGGGCGTCACCGCCGCCCGCGGACCGGCTGACGTCGAGCAGGTTCTGGCTCAGCTTGCCGTCCAGCGAGCTCCCCTTGAGCCGGCTGTCCAGCGGCTCCAGCGCTCCCTGGACGGCGACCTCGGCGAGCATCGCGGTGCCCACGCCGCCGACGTCGGGCAGGCCGCCGCCCTGGATGGCGGTGTCGTACTTCGACTGGGCGCTCGCCGCCGGGATGCCGACGTACTTGACCTTGATGTCCGGGTACTTCTTCTCGAAGTCCGCGATGATCTGCTTCCAGATGTCGGTGCGGACACCGCCGTTGTTGTCCCAGAAGGTGATCTCGCCCTTGCCGGAGCCCTCGGTGCCCTTGTCGCCCGCCGCTCCGCTGCCGTTGTCGCCGCAGGCGGTGACGGTGAGCGCGAGCACGGAGCCCAGGGCGACGACCGTCGCGGCCCGCCCGGTTCTGTGGATGTTGATCTTCATTGATCGGCTCTCTTCTTCTGGATCCAACGGGGTTGTGGGGTCTTGTCAGCGGAAGGAACTGGTGATGCGGAACTGCGTGAACGAGGCCGCGCCGGCGTGTCCCCCGCCGACGGGCGCGAGTGCGAAAAGTCCGAGCAGGGCGCCGACCCAGCGCCAGGGGGTGGCGGCGAAGACCTGGCCGGAGGGCTGCCGGCCGCCCCCGACGTCGTAGGAGAACCGGCAGCGCGCCCCCGCCCCGCTCTCGATCCACAGCCGGGCCCGCCCCTCGGGCGCCTCTCGCGGATGTGCGGCGTCGCGTTCGTGCTCGGCGACCGACTCGGCGAACCGGTGCACGAGCCGCACCGACCCGTCCGCCTCCCGCTGGAGCCCGATCCAGCTGAAGGCGTCCCCGAGCACCGCGAGCCCCGCCCGCGCCCCCGGCTCCTCGCTGTCGAGGCGCAGCTCCACCTCGACGGTGGCGGGGGTGCCGGGTAACCGCTGGGTGAGGACGTTCGGCAGTCTGCGCAGGTCGTGCGCGTCCACCGTCCGTACGCAGCTCAGCCGCAGCCCGTCCCCCGAGTGCTGGGTGGCCCAGCCGTCATGGGGGTTCGCGGTCCACTGCCACTGCCGTCCGAAGCGGCCGCCGGGGAAGTCGTCGTCGGTGGCGGGTACGGAGGGCGGTTGCGGCGGCAGTCGCGGCTTCCGGTGTACGGCGACGGGGACACCCTCGTCACCGATCACCGGCCAGCCTTCCCCACTCTCGGCTTCTCCCCCACTCTCGGCTTCGCTCGAGCGGGGGGACCCCCATGAGCGGGAGGTACCCCCATCGCCCCAGCGCATCGGCTGGAGGTGGACGACCCGCCCGTAGGGTCCGCGCTGCTGGAAGTGCGCGAACCAGTCCTCGCCGGCCCTCGTGCGCACCCAGCCGCCCTGGTGGGGGCCGTTGACCTCGGTGTCCCCCTGTTCCAGCACCACCCGCTCCTCGTACGGGCCGAAGAAGCCGCGCGAGCGGAAGGCGCCCTGCCAGCCGGTCTCCACTCCTCCAGCGGGTGCGAAGATCCAGAACCAGCCGTCGTGCCGGTAGGCCTTGGGCCCTTCGAGGGTGAACCAGCCCGGGATCCGGTCCGCGTCGATGATCACCTTGCCCTCGTCGAGCAGTCCGGTGCCGTCGGGGCGCATACGGTGGCCGGTGAGCCGGTTCTTCACGCCCGCGCGGGACTTGGCCCAGGCGTGCACGAGATACGCCTCGCCGGTCTCCTCGTCCCACAGCGGGCAGGCGTCGATGAGTCCCTTGCCCTCCTTGACCAGGTGCGGCCGGGTCCAGGGACCGCGGATCTCCGGGGCGTTGACCTGGAAGATGCCGTGGTCGGGGTCGCCCCAGAAGATCCAGAAGCGGTCGTCGTGGTGCCGCAGGGACGGCGCCCACACCCCGCAGTCGTGCCTGGGCTTCCTGAAATCCCTGGCGGGCTCGAGGAGTTGGAGGGCGTGTCCGACGAGCGTCCAGTTGACCAGGTCGCGGGAGTGCAGGAGCGGCAGGCCGGGCACGCGACCGAAGCTGGAGGCGGTGAGGTAGAAGTCGTCGCCCACGCACAGGAGGTCGGGGTCGGACCAGTCGGCGTCGAGGACGGGGTTGCGGTAGGTGCCGTCGCCGAGGTCGGCGGAGGTCAGCGCCATCAGGGGCTCACCGCCTTCCGTACCAGCGCCGCGGCCTCGCTTCTGCCGAGGGTGCCGTCCGCGACGACGGTGACGAGTCGGCGAACGACCGTCTCCGCGGGCGGGATCGGCAGCCGTTCGGTGTGCGCGAGGGAGGAGCCGACGCCCGGGTACTCGGCGGTGCGCACGAACCACGGGTCGCGGCGGGTCGTGCCGGTGGCCCCGGCGAAGACGAGGGTCCAGCCCGCACCCACGAGGGCGAGCCAGTCGGCGGGGGCCCCGTGGACCGCCTCCTCGCCCTCGGTGTCGGCGGTGAAGACGCGCGGCGCCTGCGCTTCCTTGCGGGCCCGCCAGAAGAAGCCGCCGTAGGCCGCTCCGGGCCGCCCGTTGGTGGCCGGGCTGCCGATCGAGAGGGAGTGCGTGGTCGTGTTGGTGAGGGAGAAGGTGAAGTCCAACGCCCAGGCGGAGTCCGTGAGTTCGGTGACGGCGACCGTGCGGCGCTCGCGCAGCAGCTCGCCGCCCGCGGCCACCCAGCGCAGCTCCTCCACGAAGCCGTCGGGGTCGCGCAGCTGGAATCCGGCGTGCCGCTGGGCGCCGTGGTTGGCCAGCTCGGTGGGTCCCTGGTCGCGTACGTAGGTGCGGCCGCCCCAGAAGTTGTGCCCCTCGACGTCGGGAACGGCGACACCGACGCCGAGGTGGTGGGTGTGGTCGACGGGGCTGAGCTCGGTGACAGCCGTGCCGGCCAGGGTGGTGACCGGGTGGAGGTAGGGGCGCGGCGAGAAGCGGGGCGCGAGTTCGGGCCGGGTGACGTATCGGCCGACCGGGCGGCCCGCGACCCGCAGGACGAGCGAGTCGGTGCTCTGCGCGTGGTTCATGGGGTGCTCACCTCGCTTCCCACCTTGTTCGCGGCCTCGTTCACGGCCTGGTTCGCGGACTTGTTCGCGGACTTGTTCGCGGACTTGTTCGGGACGTCGCTTCGAACGTCGTTCGGGGCCTGGTGCGGCCGGGCCCAGGGAGCGCCGAGCTCGGAGTAAAGGGCGAGGGTGTCGGCGGCGGCCGCGACGAGTCCGTCGATGCCGGGCACGACCCTGCGGTTCTCCTCGGGGAGCAGCTCCCAGGCGTCGGCGGGCAGCGCGAGCGGGTCCGGCGCCTGCCGGATCGCTTCCACCACCTTCATGAAGGCACCCGTCGCCTCCGGCACGACCAGCAGTTCGGCGCCCTCCGTCAGATGCGCGACCAGGTTCTCCAGCAGGTCCGTGCGGCCGTACTCGATCTCCTCGGGGCCGTGCCCCGACCGCTGCACCAGCACGCGGTCCTGCTTGTACCAGAAGGTGATCCGGCCGCTGCCGCCGTGCACCAGGACGTACGGTTCGCCGGGCCGCTCGGCACAGAGCGTGGCGGCGACGGTGACCCGGCCCCGCGGGGTGGTGATCCGTACGCAGGACGTGTCGTCCGACTCGATGTCGTTGGCGTGCAGCAGCTCGGTCTCGATCGCGGTGACGTCCTCGGCGCGGGTGGACCCGTGGAGCGCGAGGGCGGTGGCGACGGCGTGCGCGAGGGGGTTGGTGAGCGCCCCGTCGATCACGTCCACGCCGTTCAGCCGGCGCCTGCCCGCCCACGGTGCCCGCCGGTAGTACGCCTCGTCGCGTGCCCAGGCGCCCGCCCCGCCGACGCCGGCCACCTGGCCGATCACACCCTGCGCGATCAGCTTCCGGATCGCGGGCACGGCGTGCGAGCCGAGCGACTGGAAGCCGATCTGGCAGACGACCCCGGCCGCGGCGACGCCGTCGGCCATCCGGCGGAACTCCGCGTACGACGGCGCGGGCGGCTTCTCCAGGAGCAGGTGTACGCCCTTGTCCGCGGCGATCAGCGCCAGGTCGGTGTGGGTGGGGATGGGCGTGCAGATCACGGCGATCGCGGCGCCGGTGGAGTCGAGGAGGGCGCCGAAGTCGGGCGACTGCTCGACGGTCTGCCCGTTCAGTTCCTCCGCGTCGAGCGGGGTCAGCTCGCAGACGCCCACCAGCCGTACGAGTCCCTTGTCCTGGAGCCGGCGGATGTTCTCCAGGTGCCAACGGCCGTGGCCGCGCGCACCCGCGAGAACGACGGGCAGCGGCAGTTCCCCGGCGGGCGTGCGCAACTCGGCGGGCGTGCGCGACGGGAATTCCTCGGCGGGCGTGCTCATCCCTTCACCGCCCCTGCGCTGAACCCGGTGATCAGCCACTTCTGGATGAAGGCGAAGACGATGACGACGGGGACGGCCGCGATGATGCCGCCCGCGGCGAGCGCGCCCAGGTCGACGCTGTCGGAGCTCATCAGCGTGTTGAGCCCGACGGGGATGGTCTGCTTGCTCTGGTCGCTGAGGAACATCAGGGCGAACAGGAAGTGGTTCCAGGCGTGTACGAAGGCGAAGGAGCCGACGGCGATCAGCCCGGGCCGCAGCAGGGGCAGGACGACGATCCGGAAGGCGGTGAAGCGGTCGCAGCCGTCGACCCAGGCGGCCTCTTCGAGCGAGTACGGGACGTTCCTGATGAACCCGCTGATGAGGATCATCGACAGCGGCAGCTGGAAGACCGTCTCGGCGATGATGACGCTGCCCAGCGAGTTGATCATCTGGAGCTTGGCGAAGATCTGGAAGAGCGGGACCAGGAGCAGCGCGCCCGGCACGAACTGGGAGCAGAGCAGCGCCAGCATGAAGCCGCGCTTGATCCTGAAGTCGAAGCGGGCCAGGGCGTAGCCGCCGGCGAGGGCGACGAGGGTCGTCATCACCAGCGTGGCGACGGCGATGAGCACGCTGTTCTGGAAGTACGTCCCGAAGCTGCGGTCGTTCCACACCTTGTCGAAGTGGTCGAAGGTCATGGGCCACGGCACGAGCGAGGTCGAGCCGGCCGGGCGGAGCGCGAAGAGCAGGATCCAGTAGAAGGGGATCAGGGTGAAGAGGAGGTAGAGGGAGAGCGGGAGGTAGATGTGCCAGCGCGGGACCTCGTCCCAGGCGCGGCGCTTGTTTCCCGGGCGCTGCCGGGGCTCCTCGGCGGGCGGGGCGGGCGCCGCGGGGGCGCTGATCGTGGCGTCCTTGGTGATCACTTGTCCCCGCCTCCGAACTTGCTCAGTCGCAGATAGACGACCGAACAGAACAGCAGAATCACGAACGCGACCGTGGTGAGGGCGGACGCGTAGCCGAAGTTGTGGGCGTCGACGCTGGTGTTGGCGATGTAGAGCGGGAGGGTCGTCGTCTCGCCCGCGGGACCACCGCCCGTCAGCGTGTAGAGCAGGTCGACGTTGTTGAACTCCCACACCGCGCGCAGCAGCGTGGACAGGATGATGGCGTCCTTCAGGTGCGGCAGCGTGATGTGCAGGAACTGCTTGAAGCGGCTGGCGCCGTCGACCTCGGCGGCCTCGTACAGGTCCTTGGAGACGGACTGGAGGTCGGCGAGGATCAGGATCGCGAAGAAGGGAACACCGCGCCACAGGTCGGCGACCACGGCCGCCGGGAAGACGGTGGAGGTGTCCGACAGCCAGCTGGTGCCGTACTGGCCGATGCCCGCGTCGGCCAGGTAACGGGTGATGCCGGTCTGGGAGTTGTAGAGCAGCACCCAGATCGCGGAGGTCAGCACACCGGAGACGGCCCAGGGCGAGAAGACCAGCGCACGGCCGACGGCCCGTCCCACGAAGGTCTGGTTGACGATCAGCGCGAGCGCGAGCCCGAAGAGCAGTTGCAGGCCGACCTCGACGAAGACCCACTTGGCGCTGAAGGTCAGCGTGTCCCAGAACTGGGGGTCGCTGGTGAAGGCGTGGGTGAAGTTGTCGAAGCCCGCGAAGCCGTTGCGCCACGGTTTGGTGGGGTTGTAGTTCTGCAGGCTGTAGTAGAAGACGCTGATGACCGGGTAGGCGATGAAGCCCAGCATCAGCAGACCCGCCGGGGCGATCAGCAGATAGGGGAGCCTGCGGGGCGTCGCCGAGCCACGGCGCCGCCGGGGTGGCGCGGGCTGTTTCGCCACGACTGCGGCTTGGGCCATGACTGTTCTCCGTTCTGGCGGGTGCCGTGGAACGCTTGCCGTACTGGCAGGAAGCGCTTGCTACGTACACATGGGTGAAGCGCTTGCCGTCCACCGTTCGAGATGCCGATCAGATGGTCGATCAGATGCTGTCCGGATGTCGGTCGTTGGTGCTCGGGGGAGAGTGGCCCTCGCGGGCACGCTCAGCCCGCGTACGGGTCCGGCACCTTCCCCGGCCGGGCCAGGAACGCGAAGTCGCAGCCGGTGTCCGCCTGGGTGATCTGCTCGTTGTAGAGCGCCCCGTACCCGCGCTCGTACCGTTCGGGCGGCGCCGTCCACTGCGCCCTGCGCCGCTCCAACTCCTCGTCGTCCACGTTGAGCTGGAGCGACCGCGCCTCGACGTCGAGGGTGATCGTGTCCCCGGTGCGCACCAGGGCGAGCGGTCCGCCGATGTGCGACTCGGGCGCCACGTGCAGCACACAGGCGCCGTAACTCGTGCCGCTCATCCGGGCGTCGGAGATCCGCAGCATGTCCCGTACACCCTGCTTCAGCAGATGGTCGGGGATGGGCAGCATGCCGTACTCCGGCATACCGGGACCGCCCTTGGGCCCGGAGCCCCGCAGCACCAGCACGCTGTCGGCCGTGATGCCGAGCGACGGGTCGTTGATGGTCCGCTGCATGGTCCTGTAGTCGTCGAAGACGACCGCGGGACCGGTGTGCTTGAGCAGCTGCGGCTCGGCGGCGATGTGCTTGATGACGGCGCCGTCGGGGCAGAGGTTGCCGCGCAGTACGGCGACTCCGCCCTCGGCCGCGACCGGGTTGTGCCGGGTGCGGATGACGTCGTCGTCGTGCACCTGGGCGCCGGCCAGCTGCTCGCGCAGGCTGTCGTACGACACCGTCGGCCGGTCCAGGTGCAGCAGATCGGTGATCCGCGACAGGAACCCGGGCAGACCGCCGGCGAAGTGGAAGTCCTCCATGAGGTACTTCTGGCCGCCGGGCCGGACGTTCGCGAGCACCGGCACGGTCCGCGCGATCCGGTCGAAGTCGTCGAGCGTGAGGGTGACGCCCGCCCGGCCCGCCATGGCGATCAGATGGATCACGGCGTTGGTGGAGCCGCCGAGCCCGAGGACGGTCGTCACGGCGTCCTCGAACGCGTCCGCGGTGAGGATGTCGGACAGCTTGCGGTCCTGGCGGACGAGTTCGACGATCCTGAGGCCCGCCGCGGCCGCCATCCGGTCGTGCCCGGAGTCGACGGCGGGGATGCTGGACGCACCGGGCACGGTCACCCCGAGCGCCTCGGCGGCGGCCGTCAGTGTGGACGCCGTACCCATGGTCATGCAGTGTCCCGGGGACCGTGCGAGCCCGCTCTCCAGCTCGGTCATCTCGCAGTCGCCGATGAGTCCGGCGCGCTTGTCGTCCCAGTACTTCCACATGTCGGTGCCGGAACCGAGGACCTCACCCCGCCAGTGACCGGGCAGCATGGGCCCGGCGGGCACGAAGACGGCCGGCAGGTCGACGGACGCGGCGCCCATGAGCAGGGCGGGCGTGGACTTGTCGCAGCCGCCCATCAGCACCGCGCCGTCGACGGGATACGAGCGCAGCAGTTCCTCGGTCTCCATCGCCAGCAGGTTGCGGTAGAGCATCGGGGTCGGCTTCTGGAAGGTCTCGCTGAGGGTGGAGACCGGGAACTCGAGCGGGAAGCCCCCGGCCTGCCACACTCCCCGCTTCACGGCCTGCGCGCGGTCGCGCAGATGGACGTGACAGGGGTTGATGTCGGACCAGGTGTTCAGGATCGCGATGACCGGCTTGCCGAGGTGCTCCTCGGGAAGGTAGCCGAGCTGGCGGGTGCGGGCCCGGTGGCTGAAGGAGCGCAGACCCGACGAGACGCCGCTGCCGTACCACTGATGGCTCCGGAGCTCCTCGGGGCGCTTCGGCTCTCTTCTTCCCTGGCTCATATGGACCACCCCGCGGCGATGCCGGCGACTTCCGCGCGCTCGGACTCGGGCAGTTCCCTGCTCGGCGGGCGGACCTCGCGGCGGCACAGGCCGAGCGAGGCGAGGGCCTCCTTGACCACGGTGACGTTGTTGGCGGAGGTGTTCGCCGCGCGCAGCTCCTCGAAGCGGCGGATCTGCTCCCAGACCTTCATGGCGGCCGGGTAGTCACCGGCTCGAAGGGCTTCGATCATGTTCAGGGAGACGGCCGGGGCGACGTTCACGAGGCCCGAGGTGAAGCCCGTGGCACCGGCCGAGAAGTAGGACGGGGCGTACGGTTCGGCGAGGCCCGCGACCCACACGAACCGGTCGAGCCCCGCGTCCCGGGCGAAGGCGGCGAAGCGGGCCGCGTCCGGGACGGCGTACTTCACACCGATCACGTTCGGGCAGATGTCGGCGAGGTCGGCGAGCCGGGCGCCGGGCAGCACCGGGTTGCGGATGTAGGGCACGACGCCCAGCTCCGGCACGGCCTCGGCGATGGCCCGGTGGTAGTCGACCCAGCCGCCCTCCGAGACGTAGGGGTGCACGGGCTGATGGACCATCACCATCTGCGCCCCGAGCTCCCGGGCGTGCCGGGCGGAGGCGACGGCGGTCGGCATGTCGTGTCCGACGCCGACCAGGACGGCGGCGCGGTCGCCGGCCTCGTCGATCGTCAACTCGGTGACGAGGTTCCGCTCCTCGGGGGTCAGGGCGTAGAACTCACCGGTGTTGCCGTTCGGCGTGAGGGTGCGGATGCCGCCGTCGAGCAGCCGACGCAGCAGGGCCCGGTGGGTGTCGCCGTCGATCGTCCCGTCCTCCGTGAAGGGGGTCACGGGGATCGCCACGACCTCGGCGAGCGCCGCCCGCTGGGTCTCGTACGTCGCTGTCATTCCTGTCCAACCTCTTCCTGGGTCTCGGGGAAGGCCCGTCGCACGAACGACTCGATGTGGGCGTGCAGCGCGCGGGCCGCGCCGTCGGCGTCACCGTCCAGGGCGAGGCACAGGATCTCCCGGTGCTCGCCGGCCTCGCGCTCCCAGGACGGGTCGGCGGCCCAGGCGACCGCCGACACGAGAGCGGCCTGGTCACGCACTTCGTCGAGCATCCGGCCGAGCAGCGGGTTCCCGCAGGAGACGTACAGGGCGCGGTGGAACTCCCGGTTGGAGAGTGAGCGTTCGGCGGTGTCGGAGGCGTCGTCGGCGCGGGTCAGCGCGTCACGTGCGGCGTCGAGCGACGCCTGGCGCCGTACGGTCCGCCGCAGCGCCTCCGGCTCCAGCAGCAGCCGCACGTCGTACACCTCGCGCGCCATGTCCGCGTCCACCATGCGCACCGTGACGCCCTTGTACTGGTTCATCACGACGAGTCCGGTACCGGCCAGGGTCTTGAGCGCCTCGCGCACGGGCGTCTTCGACACCCCGAACTGCGCGGCGAGCTCGGTCTCGACCAGGGCCTGTCCCGGGGTCAACTGCCCGGTGAGGATGCGGTGTTTGATCCCCTCCAGCACGAATTGCGTGCGGGACGGGATCGGAATGGGCACAGAGGTCATGCGCGCCTCTCGGATCTGTATCTGATCTCGTGTATCGCGTCTCATATATGACGTACGAAGTACGACGCGTTGAAGGTAGGAGCGCAGCCGTGTTTCGTCAACGCTTCAGACAAAAGAAGTTGCAGTGACCAAGGAGGTCCGGGCCGCCGGACGGTCCCTGCACGGTGTTCGCCTTCGCGATGCTGCGCCCCGTGAACACTCGGCACGTGGGCCGAAAACCTCTACGTCGCGCCCGATCAGATCACACACAGCCCTTCCGACGTCCGTATGCTTCTGCAACTCGGCCGGGCTACGGCTTCCAGCCGGGGTCGCGGCCGCTGAGGCCGATCACGCGGTCGAGGAGGGGCGCGTCGTCGGGCACCGGCACCACGGGGCCGAACACGCCCTCGCCCGGACCGGAGTTCTCGGCCGCGGCGGCGAGGAAGCCGTACGCCGCCCGCAGCGCGACCTCGTCGGGCTCGTACTCCTGGCCGCTGGCCCGGGCCAGGTCCCAGCCGTGCACGACCAGTTCGTCGGCGGCCACGGCCCCGGCGACCGCGCCCGGCAGCGTCACCCCGCCCGCACGGGTCTCACCGGTCCAGGCGGCCGGGTCGCGCCACGCCTCGGCGAGTTCGTCGAGCGCCTTCGGCAGGGTCTCGCGCCAGTCGGGCCCGATGTCCGGCACCACGGAAGCGGGGTTGGTGTCGGTCGTGACGCCCAGGTCCTTGCGCCCGGCGTCGCGGAAGGCGACGGCCAGTCCGCCCAGATGCCCGAGCATGTGGTGCACTGCGAGCCCGGGACAGGGCGTGGCCCGGTCGAGCTGCTCCTGCGTCATCTCCGCCGCGAGGCGCGCCACGATCAGGGCCTGCGGCCCGAGGTCGAAGGTGTCGAAAGTCCGGTCGTCCGTCATCCACTGCTCCCCAGCTCTTCAGCCCTTGAGCTCTTGGCCTCTTCGGCCCTTGAGCTCTTCGGCTCGTCTGTGACTTCGCTCCTTAGGACAGACCGGAACCACGCCCGGAACTCATCGCTCCCCGGCCGAGGAGATAGGTCGGGTGCCCGATCCTCGACCGCCCTCCTTAGCACCACGATCACCTGCCATGACATGGACGGTGACGCGTGTTCTGGGCGACCGCAACGCGGGGTTGTACCTGGCCGGAGTGGTGGTCTCGGGCTTCGGCTCGTCGGCGATGTGGCTGGTGTCGGGCATCTGGGTCAAGGACCTGACGGGCTCGAACGGTCTGGCGGCGCTGTGTGTGTTCGCCCTCTGGGCCCCGACGCTCGTCGGCCCCGTCCTCGGCGTGCTCGCGGACCGCACCCGCCGCCGGCCGCTCCTGATCGCCGTGAACCTGGCCCTGGCCGCGCTCCTGCCGACGCTGTTCGCCGTGACCACCCGGGGCCGCCTGTGGATCCTCTTCACGGTGCTTTTGATCTACGGGGCGGCGGGCGTCGTCCATGACGCGGCGGAGTCGGCGCTCGTGGCCACGGCCGTCGACAGACACCTCCTCGGCGACTTCAACGGCCTGCGCATGACGGCGGCCGAGGGCATGAAGCTCCTGGCTCCGCTGACCGGGGCGGGCCTGTACGCGGCGTACGGCGGCGCGAGGGTGGCCGTCCTGGACGCCGTGACGTTCGCCCTCGCGGCCGGGCTGTACGCGCTGCTGCGGGTCCGCGAGACCCCGCCCGTCCCGGATCCCTCGGCCTGGCGGGCCCGGACCGCCGCGGGCATCCGCCACCTCCGGCATCACCCGGAACTCCGGCCGCTGATCCTGGCCGCGGCCACGACCATGCTCTTCGCGGGCCTCAACGGCGCCACGGTCTACGCCGTCGCCGAGGGTCTTGGCCACTCCCCCGCGTACGTCGGCCTCCTCTACGTCGCCCAGGGCGTCGGCTCGGTACTGATCGGCCTGGTCTCGGGTCCCCTGCTGCGCCGACTGGGCGAGCGCCGCTTCGCCGCGTACGGCATCGTCCTCACGGCGGTCGCGGTCGCGCTCCGCGCGGTCCCGTCCGACGCGGTGGCCCTGGTCTGCGGCGCGGCGATCGGCTTCGGCCTCCCCTGCGTCCTGATCGCCGCGTACACCGCCGTCCAGCGCGAGACTCCGGCCCCGCTCCTCGGCCGCACCTCCGCCACCGCGAACACCCTGATGTACGCCCCGAACGCGCTCGGGCTGGCCGTCGGCGCGGGCCTGATCGAACTGGTCGACTACCGGCCCCTGCTCCTGGCCCTCGGGCTGACCCGCCTCCTGACCCTGCCCCCACTCCTCGCACGCCGGACGACCCGAGGCTCATAGGGCCCCGAGGCCTGGGCTCAGGCCGGCCCCGTCAACACCGCCCGCACGGCATCCAGATCCCCGTCCGAAGCCAAGCCCGCGTGATACAGCCGCAGTTCGGTCGCGCCCGCCGAAGCCGCCCGCGCCGCGTCGTCCGCCAAGGTGCCCGGACTGCCGCCCATCCCCGACACGACCGTGAAGTTGGCGGCCAGTACGGCCGCGTCCCGCCCCTGTTCCGCGAACGGCGTCAGCGGGCCCACCCCACCCGTGCACGGCACCACCACCCCGTCCGCCACGGACAGAACGTGCCCGGGATCGACCCCGGCGTTCGCCCCGCAGTGGTACGACACGGGATCGGCGTGCAGCAACACCTGGAAACCGGCCGGCGCGGCCGCCCGCACCGCCGCGACCACCGTCTCCTGGAGCGAACGGGCCACGCCCTCACGCCACACGCGCGTGGCGGCCGCCGCCTCACCCCCGAGCAGCTTCTCCACCACCGGCCAGCCGCCCTCCGACGGCACGTCACCGCGCCACACCGGCTCCAGCGCCTCACGGACGGTCGACGCCAGGTCGTCCGCGTCGAGCCCGTGTCCCCCGTACCCCGCCCGGCAGGCCGCGCAGAAGCAGAGCGACATCAGATACTGGCCGGCGTCCCCGAGTCCCACCCCGCCGATCTTGTCGTGGGCGTGCAGATGCGCGAGGCCGTACCAGCCGAGCGACTCCAGCTCCGTACCCAGCGCCCCGGGCCGCACCGCCGCCTCCACCGCGAGGTCGACGAGGTACGCCCTGGTGTCGGCCTGCGCGATGCACGGCGCCCACGCATACCGGTCCCCGTAGGCGTTGACGACGGAGGTGGACGGATGCTCGGCACCCATCCGGGAGTTGTGCGCGAGGACCACCCATGTGTGGACGTCAAGGCCGGCCTCCGCGAGCGCGCAGGCCGCCTCCCCGTACGCGTCCCCGGGCGCCCACTCCCCGGCGGCGTACGGCCGCAGCGCGCGCCCCTCCCACCGTGCGTCGTCGACGCGGTACAGGACGGCGGCGTGCGCTGCCGTCACGATCCGGTGCCGGGGGTGGCGAGGGGTCAGCGCGCGCGTGGAGTGGTACGCGGAGGCGAGCGTCGCCTGCCGCACCCCGAGCCCGGCGATCCGCTCGGCCGCCTCCGGATCCCCGACGACGTCCCACGGATAGACGAAAGCGGACGCCTTCACTCGCCCTCCCCCTGCCGTCCCGCTCCCTCAGGCCGCTCAAACGCTCCCTCAGGCCCCTCGAGCGGCTCCAGCAGCGCATACCCCCGCTCGATCAGCTGCGCGAGCTGCTTCACATGGTCCTCGGTCGGCTCGTGCAGCGGCGGCCGTACCTCGCCCACGTCCAGCCCCCGCAGCCGTACCCCCGCCTTGACCAGGGAGACCGCGTAGCCGCGGCCCTGGGCCCGCAGGTCGACGAAGGGGCGGTAGAAGCCGTCCAGCAGCCGGTTCGCCGTCTCGTCGTCGCCCGCGTTCAGCGCCGCGTGGAACGCCAGGGCGATCTCGGGTGCGAAGCAGAAGACCGCCGACGAGTACAGCGTGATGCCGATGCCCCGGTAGGCGAGCCCCGTCAGCTCGGCGGTCGGCAGCCCGTTGAAGTACAGGAAGTCGCCGGGGACCTCGCTGCGCACGGCGCTCACGATCCGCTGCATCAGGTCGAGGTCGCCCACCCCGTCCTTGAAGCCGATGATCCCTTCGGTGCGGGCGAGTTCGACCACGGTCTCGGGCGTGAACACGGCGTTGTCGCGCTGGTAGACCACGATGTCCAGCGAGGTGGCGGCGGCGAGTTCCCGGTAGTGCCGCAGGAGCCCCTCCTGCCCCGCCACCACCAGATACGGCGGCATCGCGAGCAGTCCGTCGGCCCCGGCCTCCTCGGCGAGGCGGGCGAACCGTACGGCGAGCGCGGTCCCGTACCCGGCGCCCGCGACGACCGGAACCCGCCCGGCAACCTCCTCCACGGCCGCGCGCACGCAGTCCTGGAACTCCTCGGGCGTGAGCGCGTGGAACTCCCCGGTGCCGCAGCAGGCGAAGACGGCGGCGGCACCCGCCTCGACGCCGCGCCGCACGTGCGCGCGGTAGGTGTCGAGATCGAGGGCACCGTCGGGGCCGTACGCCGTGACGGGGAAGAACAGCGGCCCGCTGGGGACGCTGAGCCGAGCGGCAAGGGGG
Organism: Streptomyces olivochromogenes; assembly: GCF_001514115.1. Lineage (GTDB taxonomy): Bacteria > Actinomycetota > Actinomycetes > Streptomycetales > Streptomycetaceae > Streptomyces > Streptomyces olivochromogenes. The sequence continues at coordinate 687,739 of NZ_KQ948452.1, read as the reverse complement.
GCTGACGTCACGGACTCTCCCTGGGGCAGGTACTCACGCACACAACAGCGAGTGCATGTTTCTGATCCATGTCCATATTTCTGAACGCCACCACGCTAAAGCGCGACCTTGGGGCCGGTCAAGCGCGCAAACCCGCGACACGGCAGCGGATTCGCCACCTCCGCGCGACACTTGACGCAGCAGGTCGGGGCTCCTTAGCGTGTCCATGGATGTGAATGCCGTACACGAATACGGCCACTCACGTGGCCGTGAGGAGACACCCGCATGCCCGCTCCCCGCACCGTTCTGCTCACCGGCGCCGCCGGCGGACTCGGCACCCTGATGCGCGGGCTGCTGCCGGACTACGGCTACGAGCTGCGTCTCCTCGACCTGCTGCCCGTCGAGGGCGAGCCGGACGCGCTCACCGCGGACCTCGCGGACAAGGCCGCCCTGCGCGAGGCCGTGCGGGGCGTCGACGCGATCGTCCACCTCGCGGGCATCTCCCTGGAAGCTTCCTTCGACAAGATCCTCAAGGCGAACATCGAGGGGACGTACAACCTGTACGAGGCGGCGCGCGAAGAGGGCGTACGACGCATCGTCTTCGCCTCCTCCAACCACGCCGTCGGCTTCACCCCGCGCCCCCGGGGCGAGGCCCCCTTCGACGACGGCGCCCTGATCCCGATCGACACCCCGCACCGCCCGGACACCTTCTACGGGCTCTCCAAGTCCTTCGGCGAGGACCTGGCGCAGTTCTACTGGGACAAGTACGGCCTGGAGACCGTCTCGGTCCGCATCGGCTCCTGCTTCGCGGAGCCCACCAGCGTGCGCATGCTCTCCGTCTGGATGAGCCCCGAGGACGGCGCCCGTCTCTTCCACGCGGCGCTCACCGCCGAGGACGTACGGCACACGGTCGTCTACGGCTCCTCCGCCAACACCCGGCTGTGGTGGGACCTCTCGACGGCCCGGGCGCTGGGCTACGAGCCCCGGGACGACTCCGAGCCGTACGCCGAGAAGCTCATCGCCGAACAGGGCGAGCTCGACCCGGCCAACCCGGACCACGCCCACCTGGGCGGCCACTTCACGACGCATCCGCCGATCTGGCCGTACTGACGACCGGACGACCGGACTGACGACCGGATGACCGGGCGGCCGTACTGACGACCGGATGACCGGGCGGCCGTAGTGACGACCGGACGGCGGCCGTGGCGACGACCGGACGGCCGGAAGACGACCGTGCGGCGAGGGCGCGAGAGGGCGGGCGGGCACCGAACGGGCCCGCCCGCCGCCATGTTCGGGCACGAACCCTGCCCGATCCCACCCCGCCCACCGCTGCGTCCCAGGTCCGGCACGGGCGCCCGCCCCGCCAAACGGTCACAGCCGGGCACCATCGGTCACGCAACAGGCCTGGTCAGTGCCGCGCACCCGCTGTAGAACTTCCCCCAAGGCCCACACCGGGCCCGAACGGGCAGTACGCACAGGACGCAGGGAGCAGGTGTCGGCCATGACCGCGGAAGAACGTCAGCGGGAGATCGTCAGGGCCGCCCGCCGTACCGGCGCGGTCGACGTCACCGCGCTCGCCGCCGAACTGGGCGTCGCCAAGGAGACCGTACGGCGCGACCTGCGCGCCCTGGAGGACCACGGCCTGGTCCGCCGCACCCACGGCGGCGCCTACCCCGTGGAGAGCGCCGGGTTCGAGACGACGCTCGCCTTCCGCGCCACCAGCCACGTACCCGAGAAGCGCCGGATCGCGAGCGCCGCGGCCGAGCTGCTCGGGGACGCCGAGACCGTGTTCATCGACGAGGGGTTCACCCCGCAGCTCATCGCCGAGGCACTTCCCAAGGACCGGCCACTGACCGTGGTCACCGCCTCCCTGGCCACGGCGGGCGCGCTCGCCGAGGCCGACCACACCAGCGTCCTGCTGCTCGGCGGCCGGGTCCGCCCCGGCACGCTCGCGACCGTGGACCACTGGACGACGAAGATGCTCGCCGGTTTCGTCATCGACCTGGCGTACATCGGCGCCAACGGCATCTCCCGCGAACACGGCCTCACCACCCCCGACCCGGCGGTCAGCGAGGTCAAGGCCCAGGCGATCAGGGCCTCCCGGCGCACGGTCTTCGCGGGCGTGCACACCAAGTTCGGGGCGGTCAGCTTCTGTCGCTTCGCGGAGATCACCGCCCTGGAAGCGATCGTCACGAGCACGCTGCTTCCGACGTCGGAGGCACACCGGTACTCCTTGCAAGGCCCCCAGGTCATCCGAGTCTGAAAACCCAACTCACTCACTACAAGGGCATAGTCACACTCGAGAACGCCCTTTATCTCCCTATACGTCCAGGAGCGATCCATGCGAACCCAGAGCCGACGGAGGCCGCGCGCACTCGCCGCGGTCGCCGCAGGGACGCTGCTCGCCCCGCTGCTCTCCGGCTGTTGGGTCGGAGCGGGCGGGTCGGGGTCGGGCGGCGACTCCATCAACGTCCTGATGGTCAACAACCCGCAGATGGTGGAGCTGCAGAAGCTCACCAAGGCGCACTTCACCAAGGAGAGCGGCATCAAGGTGAACTTCACCGTGCTGCCGGAGAACGACGTCCGCGACAAGATCAGCCAGGACTTCGCCAACCAGGCCGGTCAGTACGACGTCGCCACGCTCTCCAACTACGAGATTCCGATCTACGCCCGCAACGGCTGGCTGCACGACATGGACTCCTACGTGCGCCAGGACAGCGGCTACGACGAGCAGGACATCCTCGCCCCCATGCGGCAGTCCCTGACGGCGGCCGACGGCAAGCTCTACGGGCAGCCGTTCTACGGCGAGTCGTCCTTCCTGATGTACCGCAAGGACGTCTTCGCCCAGAAGGGCCTGACGATGCCCGACCACCCCACCTGGGAGCAGGTGGGACAGCTGGCCGCGGAGGCCGACGGCGCCCAGTCCGGCATGAAGGGCATCTGTCTGCGCGGCCTGCCCGGCTGGGGCGAGCTCATGGCGCCCCTCACCACCGTCGTGAACACCTTCGGCGGCACCTGGTTCGACAAGGACTGGAAGGCCCGTCTCGACTCCCCCGAGTTCGAGAAGGCGACGAAGTTCTACGTGGACCTCGTCCGCAAGCACGGCGAGTCCGGCGCCGCCCAGTCCGGCTTCGCCGAGTGCCTCAACAACATGACCCAGGGCAAGACGGCCATGTGGTACGACGCCACCTCCGCGGCGGGCTCCCTGGAGGCGTCCGACTCCCCGGTCAAGGGCAAGATCGGCTATGTACCCGCGCCCGTCGAGAAGACCAAGTCCTCCGGCTGGCTCTACACCTGGGCCTGGGGCCTGCAGAAGGCCTCCCACAACTCCGACAAGGCCTGGAAGTTCATCTCCTGGGCCTCCAGCAAGCAGTACGAGCAGCTGGTCGGGGACACGATCGGCTGGTCCAACGTGCCGGCCGGCAAGCGCGCCTCCACGTACACGAACGCCGCGTACACCAAGGAGGCCGCCGCCTTCCAGGAGATGACCCGCGAGGCCATCGAGGGCGCCCGGCCGCGTGACCCGGGGGTGCAGCCGCGCCCCGCGCCCGGCATCCAGTTCGTCGGCATCCCCGAGTTCACCGACCTCGGCACCAAGGTCTCGCAGGAGATCAGCGCGGCCATCGCCGGACGCCAGTCCGTCGACTCGGCCCTGAAGAAGTCCCAGAAACTCGCCGAGAAGATCTCCAAGGAGTACGAGGGACGATGACCGCCACGACAACGGCCCCCGTGGCCGCCACTCCCGTACGCACCCTGGGAAAGCCGTCCGACCGGCTGCGCGCCTGGGCCACCCGTGCCCCGCTGCTCCCCGCCCTGATCTTCATGGTCGCCGTGACCCAGCTCCCCTTCGTGGCCACGCTGGTGATCTCCTTCTTCGACTGGAACGCGCTCTACCCCAAGGCCCGCCACTTCACCGGCCTCTCCAACTACTCGGACGTCCTGACCGACCCCGACCTGCGCCACTCCGTCTGGACGACGATCCTCCTGACGGCGGCCGTGGTCGTCGCCAGCCTGGTCATCGGCCTGGGTCTGGCCCTGCTCCTGGACCGCAAGTTCCGCGGCCGGGGCATCGTCAGAACCCTCCTCATCGCCCCCTTCCTGGTGGTCCCGGTGGCCGCGGCCCTGCTCTGGAAGCACGTGCTCTACAACCCGGAGTACGGGCTGCTCAACGGACTGCTGCACTACGTCGGCGGCCCCCAGCCCGACTGGATCTCGAACACCCCGCTCTTGGCGGTCGAGGCCTCCCTGGTCTGGCAGTGGACGCCGTTCATGATGCTGATCCTCCTGGCCGGCCTGCAGAGCCGCGACCACCAGCAGGTCGAGGCCGCCCGGGTGGACGGCGCGAGCGACTGGCAGGTCTTCCGCCACCTCACCCTCCCCCACCTGCGCCGCTACCTCGAACTGGGCGCCCTGCTGGGCTCGATCTACATCGTCCAGAACTTCGACGCGGTCTTCACCCTCACGTCCGGCGGCCTGGGGACGGCGAACCTCCCGTACACCGTCTACCAGAGCTTCTACCAGGCTCACGAGAACGGCCTCGCCTCCGCCGCGGGCGTCCTGGTCGTCATCGGTTCGATCATCATCGCGACCTTCGCGCTGCGCGTGGTCTCGTCCCTGTTCCGCGAGGAGGTGTCCCGCGCATGAGCGCCACCACGATCCGCGTACGACCCCGGCGTGCCCGGGGAACGGGCCTGGGCCTGCTGGCCTGGCTGCTCGGTGTGCTGTTCTTCCTGCCCATCGCGTGGATGGCCCTGACGTCGTTCCACTCGGAGTCGGACGCGGCGACCAACCCGCCGTCCTTCGGCGCCGCCCTCACCCTCGACGGCTACCGGGACTTCTTCGGCACGGGCGGCGGCGCGAGCCCCTGGCCCGCGCTGCTCAACTCGACGGTGGCCTCGGTGGTCTCCACCCTCTGCGTCCTCCTGCTGGCCTTCCCGGCGGCGTACGCACTCTCCATCCGCCCGGTGAAGAAGTGGACGGACGTCCTGTTCTTCTTCCTCTCCACCAAGATGCTGCCGGTGGTGGCGGGCCTCCTCCCGATCTACCTCTTCGCCAAGAACACCGGAATGCTGGACAACATCTGGCTCCTGGTCATCCTCTACACCTCCATGAACCTGCCGATCGCGGTGTGGATGATGCAGTCGTTCCTCGCCGAGGTACCGGTGGCGGTGATCGAGGCGGCCCAGATCGACGGCGCGAAACTGCCGACGATCCTGGCCCGAGTCGTCGCCCCCATAGCCCTCCCCGGCATCGCGGCCACGGCCCTGATCTGCTTCATCTTCAGCTGGAACGAACTGCTGTTCGCTCGCGTGCTGACCGGTGTGGTCGCCGAGACGGCCCCCGTCTTCCTGACCGGCTTCATCACGAGCCAGGGTCTGTTCCTGGCCAAGGTGTGCGCCGCGTCGCTCGTCATCTCCCTGCCGGTGCTCGCCGCGGGGTTCGCCGCCCAGGACAAACTGGTCCAGGGCCTGTCCTTGGGAGCCGTCAAATGAAGGCCGCCGTCATCGAGTCCGTGGGCCGCGCCGTCGTCACCGAGGTCCCGGACCCGACGCCGGGCCCCCGCGAGGTCGTCGTCGAGGTCGCCGCCTGCGGCCTGTGCGGCACGGACCTGCACATCCTCCAGGGCGAGTTCGCGCCGAAGCTGCCGATCGTGCCCGGGCACGAGTTCGCGGGCGAGGTGGTCGGGGTCGGCGCCCAGGTCACGGAGATCTCGATCGGCGACCAGGTGGCCGTCGACCCCTCCCTGTACTGCTACGAGTGCCGGTACTGCCGTACCGGCCACAACAACCTCTGCGAACGCTGGGCCGCGATCGGCGTGACGACGGCGGGCGGGGCCGCGCAGTACGCGGTGGCCCCGGTGGCGAACTGCGTGAAGCTGCCCGAGCACGTACGCACCCAGGACGCGGCGTTGGTGGAGCCGCTGTCCTGCGCGGTACGCGGCTACGACGTCCTGCAGTCCCGGCTCGGCGCCCATGTCCTGATCTACGGCTCCGGGACGATGGGCCTGATGATGCTGGAACTGGCCAAGCGGACCGGCGCGGCGAGCGTGGACGTGGTGGACCTGAACGAGGCCCGGCTGGAGACGGCTCGCACGCTCGGTGTCTCGGGGTCGGCGGCCAACGCGGACGAGCTGGACCGGCCGCAGGGCTGGGACGTCGTCGTCGACGCGACCGGCAACGCGGCGGCCATCCAGGACGGCCTGGACCGGGTGGCCAAGGCGGGCACGTTCCTCCAGTTCGGGGTCGCCGACTACGCCACCCGCGTGACGATCGACCCGTACCGCATCTACAACCAGGAGATCACCATCACCGGTTCGATGGCGGTGCTGCACAGCTTCGAGCGGGCGGCGGAGCTGTTCGCGAACGGCGTGCTCGACCCGGAGATCTTCATCAGCGACCGGATCGAGCTGGAGCGCTATCCGCAGGCGCTGGAGCAGTTCGCGGCCGGGGTGGGCAGGAAGATCGTGGTGGTTCCGTAGTCCGCGGGAGGGGTTCCGAGCCGGGGATTACCGGGCTGGGCCAATTGGCCGCTAGGTAAGGGAACGGCAAAATGGTCTCGCTCGTTCACGAGGCATGACAGCTATGACCCCCGGCTCGAACATCCCTCTCTCCGCCGCGCGCGTGACGGTGGACGTCGCCGCCCCGGTGCGGCTCGACGTATCGGGCCTGCTGCTCACCGCCGACGGCAAGGTGCGCTCCGACGACGACTTCATCTTCTACAACCAGCCGACGGGACCGGGCGTGACGTACCGCTCGGGCGGCGGTACGGCACCCGACGCGATCACCGTCGACACCGGCGCCGTCCCGCCGGGCATCGAGAAGATCGTGGTCACCGCGAGCCCGGACGCCGCGGGCCAGACCTTCCAGGGCATCGAACCGACGGCCACGATCCGCAACGCGGACGACAACAGCGTCCTGGGCTCGTTCACGCCCCCGCAGCTCGGCACCGAGACGGCACTGGTGGTCGTGGAGATCTATCTCCGCAACGGCGCCTGGAAGGCCCGCGCGGTCGGCCAGGGGTACGCGAACGGCCTCGCGGGCATCGCCACGGACTTCGGCGTCTCGGTGGAGGAACCGGCCCCGGCGCCGGTGGCCCCGCCGGTGCAGGCGCCGGCCCCCGTCGCCCCGCCCGCCCCGGCGATGCAGGCCCCGGTGGCACCCCCGGCACCCGCCGCACCCCCGGCCCCGCCCGCCGCACCGCCGATCGGCGCCGGGAAGATCAACCTCGACAAGGGCCGCGTCAGCCTCCAGAAGAACCAGACGGTCTCCCTGGTCAAGGGCGGCCGCCCGCTGCTCTCCCAGGTCAAGATGGGCCTCGGCTGGGAGCCCGCGTTCCGCGGCAAGGACATCGACCTGGACGCCTCGGTCATCGCCTACGGCCCGCAGCGCAACCACATCGACAGCTGCTACTTCGGCAAGCTGTCCATCCTGAACGGCGCGATCAAGCACTCCGGCGACAACCTCACGGGCGAGGGCGGCGGTGACGACGAGGTGATCGTGGTCGACCTCGGCCGCATCCCTCAGGAGGCGACCGGCCTCGTCTTCACGGTCAACTCCTTCTCTGGCCAGAAGTTCACCGAGGTCGCCAAGGCCTACTGCCGTCTCCTGGACGCCGCCACCGGCGAGGAACTGGTCCGCTTCGACCTCACCGGCGCCGAGCCGCAAACGGGCGTGATGATGGCGAAGTTGATCAAGCAGTTCTCCGGCGAGTGGGAGATGACGGCGATGGGCGACTTCGTGAAGTCCCGCACGGTCCGCGGCATGGTGAAGCCCGCGGCCCAGTCCCTCTGACCCGCGGCCGCCCACCCTCCGAAGGGGCCGTGGCGGTACGTCGCAAGCCCGTCGCTCACGTTCGGATCGAGCAGCGGCTCCGTTGCCCGGCCCACGTCTGATCCAGCGGCGACGGGCTCGACGTACCGACACGGCCCCGACCCACCACCGGCGGACGGCGCACCACCGGACAGCACAGCGCCGCTACGGCCGCAGCCCGTCCGTCAGCAGGGACAGATACCGGCGGATCTGCTTGCCCTGACCGTTCGCCAGCTCCGAGGCCGTGGAAACCCCGTGGGCCAGCCGCAGTACCTCGATCGGCTCGATGTCGTGGCGCAGGGTTCCCTCCCGCTGCGCCGCCTCGACCAGCCGCTGCGCCGCCCCCTTCATGGAAGTGCCGCAGGCCGTGAGCGCGGCCTTGCTGCCGTCCGTGACGGCCGAGCCCAGCAGGGCCTTCATTCCGCGTACCTGGATCGTGCCGACACACAGCTCGTAGAGCCACTCCGCCAGCGCCTCACCCGGGGGCAGCTCCTTGGCGATCTCGTCGGCTCGCGCCCCGAGCGCCTCGATCCGGTCGACGTACGCCGCCTCCAGCAGCGCCTGCCGCGTCGGGAAGTGCCGGTACAGCGTGCCGGACCCGACGCCCGCCCGCTTGGCGATGTCGTCGAGCGACGCGCCTTCCCCGTGCTCGGCGAACGCCTCGGCCGCCACCTTCAGCAACCGGTCGTAGTTGCGCCGAGCGTCCGCGCGCATGGGCTTGACCTGCGTCATTCAGATACTCCTTGCGAACCGGGGACCCCCTCCGTATCTTAGCGAGGGTTAAACGGAGACAGTCCCCGCTTATCTCGCGGGCAGTCCGTGCTGCCCGTGTGCACCTTCGTCCGGGGACGCCAGACCGGGAGAACACCGTGTCCACCTCGTCTACCCCGTCCGCACCACCCACCACCACCGACGCTCTCTCCGCACCACCCCGACCCGCCAGGCTCGGCGCCGTCCTGTTCGTCATCGTCACCGCCTACCTGATGGTCGGCGTGGACTCCACAGTCGTCAATGTCGCACTGCCCGACATCCAGAAGGACCTGCACTTCAGCCCGACCGGACTGTCCTGGGTACTCAACGCGTACACCCTCACCTTCGGCGGCCTGCTCCTGCTCGGCGGCCGGGTCGGCGACATCGCGGGCCGCCGCCGCACCCTGACCATCGGCGTCCTGCTCTTCGCCGGATCCTCCCTGCTCGGCGGGCTCGCCACCGAAAGCGCCTGGCTGCTCGCCGCCCGCGCCCTCCAGGGCGTCGGCGCCGCCCTCACCGCGCCCAGCACCCTCGCACTGATCACCACGAACTTCCCCGACGGCCCGCGCCGCCACCACGCCCTGGGCATCTACGCGTCGATGGCGGGCATCGGCGCCTCCATCGGCCTGGTCCTCGGCGGCATGCTCACCTCCTGGGCGTCCTGGCGCTGGGCCCTGCTGATCAACGTACCGATCGGCATCGCGGTCGCCGTCGCCCTGCCCCGCTTCGTCACCGAGACCCCGCGCCACGCGGGCCGGTTCGACGCGGCGGGGGCACTCGCCGGCACGGCCGGGATGACCTCGCTGGTGTACGCGTTCATCCGGGTCTCGGAAGAGGGCTGGTCCGACACCCAGGCGCTGCTGGGCTTCAGTTCGGCGGCGGCGCTGCTGGTGGGCTTCACGCTGATCGAGTCCCGCGCGGACCAACCGATCATGCCGCTGCGCCTGTTCACCAGCCGCAACCGCGCGGGCGGCTACGCGGGCGTACTGCTGCTGCCCGCGGGCATGTTCGGCGCGTTCTACTTCCTCACCCTGATCTGCCAGCAGGTCCTGGGGTACAGCCCGCTCCGCGCGGGATTCGCCTTCCTGCCCATGACCCTGGCGATGTTCACGGTCGTACGCTTCGTGCCCCGGCTGCTCGCGCGGCTCGGCGCCAAGCCGGTGCTGCTCACCGGTATGGCCCTGCTCGTCGTCGCGGCCGCATGGCTGTGGCGGCTGCGACCCGACGACGGCTACCTCACCGGCCTGTTCGGCCCGCTGGTGCTGATGGGCGTGGGCGTCGGCCTCAGTTTCATGCCGCTCAACGCGACGATCCTCGCGGGCATCGAGCCACGGGAGGCGGGCGCCGCCTCCGGCCTGCTGCAGACCCTGCAGTGGCTCGGCGGCACCCTCGGCCTCTCCATCCTGGTCACGGTCTTCGGCACGGCGGCCCGGCACGCGCACGGCTCCCCGTCCGACATCCTCACCGAGGGTGCGGCCCGCGCGTTCGGCATCGGCTCGCTGATCGCGCTGACCGCCCTGCTGGTGTCGGCGTTCGTGATCACCGACACCCGGCCGAAGCACACCGCCTGAGGAGATCCGCCGCCCAAAGGAACCGACCGCCTGAAGAAACCCACCACCTAGAACAACGCGCTGTACGCGTTGAGCGCCGGCTGTCCGCCCAGGTGGGCATAGAGCACGGTGGACTCCCGCCCGATCTCCCCCCGCGCCACCAGGTCCACCATCCCGGCCATCGACTTGCCCTCGTAGACGGGGTCGGTGACCATCCCCTCGGTACGCGCCGCGAGCCGCATCGCCTCCAGCGTGGCCTCGTCCGGAATCCCGTACGTGCCCGCGTGATAGCGCTCGTCCAGCTCGACGTCCGCCTCCGTCAACTCCTTCCGTACGCCGATGAGCTGCCCGGTGCCGTGCGCGATCCGCGCGATCTGCTCACGGGTGCGGGCGGGTGCCGCCGACGCGTCGATCCCGAGGACGCGCCGCGGCCGCCCGCCCGCCTCCTCCAGGGCCGCGAACCCGGCGACCATGCCCGCCTGAGTCGACCCGGTCACCGAGCAGACCACGACGGTGTCGAAGAAGACGCCCAACTCGGCCTCCTGCTCAGCCACTTCATAGGCCCACCCGGCGAACCCCAGGCCTCCCAGCGGATGGTCCGACGCCCCCGCCGGAATGGCGTACGGCTTGCCGCCGCCCTCCTCGACCTCCCGCAGTGCCTGCTCCCAGCTCTCCTTGAAACCGATCCCGAACCCGGCCCGCACGAGCCGTACGTCGGCGCCGGCGAGGCGGCTGATGAGGATGTTGCCGACCTTGTCGTACACGGAGTCGGGCCACTCCACCCAACTCTCCTGCACGAGCACGCACTTGAGCCCCGCGCGGGCGGCGACGGCCGCGACCTGGCGGGTGTGGTTGGACTGCACGCCACCGATCGAGACGAGGGTGTCGCAGCCCTGGGCGAGCGCGTCGGCGACGAGGTACTCCAGCTTGCGGGTCTTGTTCCCGCCGTAGGCGACACCGGAGTTGCAGTCCTCCCGCTTGGCCCACAGGCAGGCACCGCCGAGGTGCTTCGTCAGGCGCTCCAGCGGATGCACGGGCGAGGGCCCGAAGAGCAGGGGGTAACGCTCGTACGAGGAAAGGGACATGGGTCCTCCCGCATCAGGGTTCGACATCGGCCAGGTCTTCGAGAGCGCCCCAGATCTCCGCGGTGACGCGGACGGCGGCGGCCACGTCCCGTTCGGCGCAGGCGTCGATCAGCTCGTCGTGCAGGCCCGCCGAACGGCAGTTGCCGCCCTCACCGAAGCGGCGCCGTTCCAGACGGCGGATCAGCGGGGTGTAGCGGGCGACGGTGGCGGCGGCGGCACGGTTGCCGCTCACCCGCACCAGTACGTCGTGCAACTCGTCGTCGGCCGTCAGAGCGGCGTCCACGTCACCGGCGCGCACAGCGTCCGCGAAGCGCACGTTGGCCTCGCGCATCACCTCGATGTGCGGCGCTTCCAGCCGGGGGACCGCCGCGCGCGCGGCCAGCTCGTGCATGGCGCCGACCACGGCCGCGGCGTCCCGCACATCGGCGGTCACCAGGGGGGTCACCCGCGTGTAGCTCTGCGGCTTGGACTCCAGCAGCCCCTCGTCGACCAGCCGGGAGAAGGCCTCGCGCACCGGCGCCCGCGACAGCCCGAGCAGCTCGGCGAGCCCGGCGTCGCGCACCACCGCGCCCGGTGCGAGCTCACCGGCCACGATGGCGTCCCGTATCGCTTCGTACGCGCGGTCCCTCAGCAGGGTCCGACGCACGGGTCGTATCGCCTCCATGAACTGAAATGTTAGATATCAGTTCCCGCTGCGCACAAGAGTGCGGCCCGTACCGAAGTACGGGCCGCACTCACGCGCGATCGGCTATCCGGCCCACGGCCAGTCGGCGTCGCGTGCCGACTCCAGCAGGGGAACCATCCGGAAAGCGGCGTCGGACAGGCCCCCGAAGGTGTGCCGGTTGGCGTTGCCGGAGGGGCCGTGGCCCGCCCGGTAGCCGGCCAGGTTCCAGGTGTAGACCGGGACGTGCGCCGGGACCTGCTCGGTCGGGTCGCCGTAGTGGCTGTAGGTGGCCTGCTCGTCGGTGACGATGAGCACCCGGTCGTGCTTCCTGTAGTGCGCGCGCACCGCCTCGCTCGTGTTGGTGCCGCCGAGGTCGCCGAAGCGCTCCAGCACCTTCAGCACCGACTCGCCCTTCTTGAACTTCACCCGGTTGCTGCTCGTGCCGAACTCGACGAGATCCGCGTCCGCCGCCCGCAGCGCGAGCGCCGTGCCGAAGATCGCCGCCGCGTCGGCCCGGTTGAGCTCCGAGCGCTCCGACAGCCGCGAGTAGAACATCGAGCCGGACCGGTCGACGAGCACGAGCGTGCGTCCGGGCAGCGCGGGCACGTTCGCCAGCGAGTGGCCGAGCGCCTGCTCCAGCGGGTACGACCAGCGCAGCGAGGGCGCGTGCTGGTACGCGGCGAGGTAGCGGAAGGGGAACTGCCGCGAGCGCGCCACCTCCGCCGGATCGCTGATCCTGGCGGCGACCTGAGCCGCCACCTCGTCGCTCACTCCCGCCTCGTCGAAGTTGCGCAGGTTGCGTACGAGCGCCATCGCGCCCATGGACGGGATGACGGCCTCCCAGGCCGCCTTGTCCATCGGGCCCTGGAGCCAGCCGGCCAGTGCCTCCCAGGTCATCCCCGCCTCCGCGAGGCGCCGCGCACCGTGCGCGCCGGTCACGACCTTGCGCCGCTTGGCGGGCCGCAGCGCCATCAGGTCGCGGTGGGCCACCACGACGGGCAGCGACTTGGGCACCACGGCCGTGTCCGGGTGGTGACGCCGGTCGAGGGCGTACTGGAACAGGTCGCCCTGCCACGGCTTCGCCGGGTCGGGCGCAGCGTGCACCAGGTTGAGGATGTCGCCGAAGCGGTAGCCCTTGGCCGCCGTGTCGTACTTCAGCAGCGACTTCTCGCCGTAGAGCCGGCGTACGGCGTCGGCGATGCCCCGCTTGACGGGCTTGGGCACGTTGCGGCCGTACCGGGAGGTCCAGTAGGCGAGCAGCTCGCCGGGCTCGTCCGGGCGGCGCAGCACGGAGGCGATGACCTGGCGGTTGGCCGGGCCGTCGGTGGCGCCCGCGTCGAGGCGTGCCTTCACGTACTCGGCGGCGCCCACGAGCGAGGCCGTCCGCAGGTTGCCCTCGCCGCGCAGCCAGCCCAGCAGGGCGGCCGTCCACGAGGGGTCGGCGACGGCGAGCTCGCGCACGAGCGCGGCGAACCGGTCGTCGCGGGCCTCGCCGGTCTCGTAGAAGGTGTTCTGCGAGACGAAGTTGGCGATGGCCAGCAGGAAGAGCTCGGAGCGCGCGTCACGCTCCTGACCGCGGCCGCCCTGGTGGGTACGCAGCACGCGGCCGGTCGACGTCACACGGGAAGTGGGCTGCGCCTTGGCCGCCTTGGTGTTGAATCGCGCCATGATGAATTCCCCCGAATTCATGAGTATTTCGGAGGGAGGCACAGCAAATGGAGGGGGCCCGAGTTCAGGGGTCGGCGACGGACTTAGCCAGATGCTCTACCCAATTGAGCTACACCGACCCGAAGTCGATGACGGGACTTGAACCCGCAACCGTCCGATCCAATGAAGTATCCGTTGCCTGCGCACCGGGCACCCACCATGAGCTGCGCCTCCCGAGATCAAGTCGGCGGCGGCGTGGATTCTTTGAAAGAGAAGTAGCCGCAGCCCGCGCACCGGGAGGTGCATGAAGTTGTGGTGTCCAGAGTTCAAGGCCGGCGGAACCGACGTAGGTGCTCTAACCCCTGAGCTACACCGGCGCGTTGTACCGGTGGCGGGACTCGAACCCGCGGCCGCCCCATTATCAGTGGAAGTAGGTCCTGCCTTCGCACCTGGACATGCATCACTTTAGGAGGGCGGCCGCGGTTCGAGCCATTGAATTAACTACCCGCGCTTCTGGCGCTTCCAGGGCCCTGTGATGGCGAGCATGATGCCCGGTTCCTGGATGTTGGCGAAGAGGGTCCGGCCGTCGGGCGAGAAGGTGACGCCGGTGAACTCGCTGTAGGCCGGCTCGGCTTCGGTCCCGATGTTCAGTTCGTTGCGGGCGATCGGGTAGGTACGGCCGCTGTCGGTGGCACCGAAGAGGTGCTGGACGCCCTCGCCGTCCTCGGCGATGACGAGGCCGCCGTACGGGGAGACGGTGATGTTGTCGGGGCCGTCGAAGGCGCCGTCCTTGGACGGGTCGGGGTTCACGCCGAGCAGGACCTTGAGGGTCAGGGTGCGTCGCTTGGGGTCGTAGAACCAGACGGCTCCGTCGTGGGCCTGGCCGGGGCTCTCGGTGCGGGCGTAGGAGGAGACGATGTAGACGCCGCCGTCGCCCCACCACATGCCTTCGAGCTTGCGGGCGCGGGTGACCTGGCCGTCGGTGAACTGCTTGCGGACGGAGACGGTCTTCGCGTCACGGTCCGGGACGTCGACCCAGTCCACGCCGTACACCGTGCCGATCCTGGTGGCGCGGGAGAGGTCGTCGATGAACCGACCGCCGGAGTCGAAGCACTTGAAGGCCTGGAGGGCGCCGGCGTCTGCGGCGAGGGTGGAGAGCTGTCCGTGGCCGTGCTCGAAGCCCTGCGGGGGCGTCCAGCGGTAGAGGAGGCCGTTGGGGCCCGAGGCGTCCTCGGTGAGGTAGAGGCGGCCGCGCTTGGGGTCGACGACGACGGCCTCGTGGGCGTACCGGCCGAGTGCCTTGATCGGCTTGGGGTTCCGGTTGCGACGGCGGTCGACCGGGTCGACCTCGAAGACGTAGCCGTGGTCCTTGGTCATGCCGTTCTGGCCGGCCTTGTCCTCGGTCTCCTCGCAGGTGAGCCAGGTGTCCCAAGGGGTGTTGCCGCCCGCGCAGTTGGTGGAGGTGCCCGCGACGCCGACCCACTCGGCGACCTTGTCGTGGCGCACCTCGACGACCGTGCAGCCGCCGGACGCGCCCGGGTCGTAGACCAGGCCCTCGGTGAGCGGCACGGGGTACTTCCAGTCGGCGCGGGGGCCCTTGAGCTCGTGGTTGTTGACGAGGAGGGTGGCGCCGCGCGGCCCGTCGAAGGTGGAGGTGCCGTCGTGGTTGGACGGCGTGAACTCACCCGAGTCCAGCTTGGTACGGCCGCTGTAGGTGATGACGCGGTAGGAGAATCCGGCGGGCAGCGCGAGCAGGCCCTTCGGGTCCGGGACCAGCGGTCCGTATCCGACTCCGCCGTGCCGGTCCGTCGGCTTGCCGTCCTCCCCCACGCTCTCGGTGTCGGTGGACGCGAGGGCGTTCGGAGCGGTGGCGAGGGTGCCGACACTGCCGGCCAGGACGATACCGGCGCCGGTCAGCGCGGATCGACCGGCGAAGTCCCTGCGGGTGAGCGACATGGGTGTCTCCCGTGACGGTGGAGGATGACCGTGGAGGGTGGCCGAGGGCATTGCGGCCACACCGTCCCGCCCACGCCTGAACGCCGGTTGAACACCGGGCGACTTCACCGCACTCGGTTCCATGAATCCGTAAGGACTCGGCCACAGGGCCCAAAAGTCCTCCCGACCAGGGAACGGGGAGAGCCCTCCGGAGCCGGGGACGAGTGCCGCTCCCGGGGCCGGGGAACGGGCGGAGCCCTCCAGGACCGGGAACGAGCGCCACTACCGAGGCCGGGGGACGAGGGAAGCCCCCGGGGCCGGAGAACGGACGCCCCCTCGGGACCGGGGAACAAGCGACACCCCCACCGGGGCCGAGGACTAGGCGAAGCCCCCCCGCGGCCGGGGAAGCGCGCCCCTCCCGAGGCTGGAGAACGGGCGAAGCCCACCAGGGCCGAGGAACGAGCACCCCCCTCGGGACCGGGGAACAGGCGACACCCCACGGAGGCCGAGGGATGGCGAAGCCCCCGCCGCCGGGGAAGCGCCCCTCCTGGGAGCCGGGGATCGGGCGAAGCCCCCCATCGGGGCCGGGGAACGGGTGCCCCCGGGGCCAAGCCCCTCCGCGGCCGGGGACGCGCGCCCCTCCGAGGCTGGAGAACGGGCGAAGCCCACCAGGGCCGGGGAGCGGGCGCCTCCTCGGGACCGAGGAACGAGCGCCCCCTCGGGGCCGAGGGGCAAGGGAAGCCCCTCGACCCGCCCCGGCCCGCTCAACCCCCTTGCTGTGAGCGAGCCTTGAACGCGGCCTTGCGGGCCTCCTTGGCGACCTTCTTGTCGGGGTGGAGGCGGCCCATCGCCTCCAGGACGTCCGGGGTGGCCGGATGGTCGACGCGCCAGGCCGCGGCGAAGAAACTGCCGTGCTGCTGGGCGAGGCCCTCGACAAGTCCCTGCAGCTCGGTGGAGTTGCCCTCGGCGGCGAGCTGCGCGGCGATCGTGTCGATGGTGAGCCAGAAGATCATCGCCTCGGACGGCGGGGGCACGTTGGCGGCGCCGTGTTCGGAGAGCCAGACCCGGGCGAGTCCGCCCAGCTCGGCGTCGTCGAGGACCTCGCGCAGCGCGGGCTCGGCCTCCAGGCCGACGAGCGAGAGCGCCTGCTGACAGTGCAGCCGGCGCAGCGGCGCCCCGACGTCGCCACCGCGCGCCGCGGCGAGCAACTCCCGTGCGGCGGCCAGGGGTTCACGCCGGGCGAGCCACTGCTCGGTCTCGGCCCGGGCGGCGGTCGGCGGGAAGTCGGCGGTGCCGTCCAGCAGCGCGTCCGCGCCCTTGTCCGCCAGGTCGCCCACCGCGGGGGCGGAGAGGCCGGACTCCAGCAGCCGCGCCCGCAGCCCGTACAGGCCGAGCGGTGTCAGCCGTACCATCCCGTACCGCGACACGTCGGCCTCGTCGGCGCCGCCCGAGGACTCCTCGTCGGTGTCCGCCATCAGCGTCTCGTCGACCGGCTGGAAGTCGACGAGGCCGACGGGTTCGAGCAGCCGGAACTGGTCGTCGAGCCGCATCATCGCGTCCGACACCTGCTCCAGTACGTCGTTGGTGGGCTCCCCCATGTCGTCGGGCACGATCATGGACGCGGCGAGGGCCGGCAGCGGTACGGGGCTTTCGCCGGCCCCGCCCTCGCTCACGGTCAGCAGGTACAGATTGCCGAGCACTCCGTCCAGGAACTCGGCCTCGGCCTCGGGATCCCAGTCCAGCGAGGAGAAGTCGATCTCCCCGCCGCCGTCCATCGCGTCGACGAGTTCGTCGAGGTCGGGCACGCTCGCGTCGGCCAGTACGGTCTCCAGGGCGGTGAGCCACACCGCGAGGACGTCCTGCGGCGCTCCGGAGGTGAGCAGCGCGAGGTCCGCGCCCGCGGCGACCGTGCCCTCCTCCTCGTCCACGATCTCGACGAGCCCGGTGTCGACGGCCACCCGCCAGGCCTCACTGGCCGTCGCCGCCGCGTCGTCGTCGGTGAGCCCGAGCGCGTCGGCCGCCCCGGGAAGCTGTTCCTCGACGAGTTCGCCCCCGGCACCGACCCGCGTGTCCGGGCCGGCCCAGCGGGCCAGCCGTGCGGCGCGGGAGAACAGCGGTGTGGCGAGCGCGTCCCGCGCCAGCTCCGCTTCGGAAGTCAGCCGCACCGGCGGCAAGGGGGAGCTCTCTGACATCGGCTGGGTTCTCCTCCGAACAATCAGGACCCGAACAGCGGGATCGAACGGTCCGAACGAGCGGAACCGGGCGACCCGACCGGCGGGACCAACCAAGCATGACAAGCAGGAAACGCAGTACAAGCAGTACAAGCAGTACAAGCATGACCAGCGGAACAAGCGTGACATCCACCGGGGTCCGGCAGACCACCCACCGGGCCCGGCAGCACACCCACCGGGCCCGGCAGCGCACCCCCGTATCCGGCGGCACACCGCACCCACCAGGGCCCGGCAACGCATCACCCGGCCCCGGCAGAACGCCCACCAGAGCCCAGCAGGACGCCCGACTCCGTAAGGACATCGTCCCGCAGGACATCCGTCGCGCCCGCGGACCGCCCCCGGACCCGAGGATCCGGACGCCACACCGGAAAGCCGCGTCCACGGCTCAGCCTAGACGGATTTCCACCCATGCCGCCCGGTTCATGTCCCTGTCAGGAGTTGTACATCACTCCATCCTTGACAACTCCCCTTCCCACACACGAGATTGACGCGCGTAGAAGTTCAGAGGGGCACCCGTCTCACCAGCTTCTACGCGCGTCACCGACCCGCACACAGGTCGCGCTACCACCACACGCTCCACCCTCGTCCCGGCGCTCATGTAAGTCCCCGGAGGGATTCCCTTGCCGAGCAAGAGAACCGCGCGCATCGGCGCGCTGACCGTAGCCGCGGTCTGTTCCACCGTCTCCGCCGTGGTGCTGACCGCACCCGCCCACGCGGACACCGTCCACATCCACGACATCCAGGGCACCACCCGGACGTCCCCCTACGCGGGCCAGAAGGTCACGGACGTGGCGGGCATCGTCACGGCCCTGCGGACCTACGGCTCGTCCCGGGGTTTCTGGATCCAGGACCCGACCCCGGACACCGACCCGGCCACCAGTGAGGGCGTCTTCGTCTTCACCAGCTCCACCCCGAAGGTCGCCGTCGGCGACTCGGTCACCGTCACCGGCACCGTCTCGGAGTACGTGCCCGGCGGCGCCTCCTCCGGCAACCAGTCGCTGACGGAGATCACCAAGCCGACGATCACGGTGCTGTCGTCCGGCAACGCGGTCCCCGCGCCCACGGTCATCAACAGCCGTTCCGTGCCGGCCGCCTACGCCCCCGCCGGTGACACGGCCGCGAGCGGCTCGATCAACGCGCTCACCCTGGAGCCGAAGAAGTACGCCCTGGACTACTACGAGTCCCTCGAGGGCATGAACGTCCAGGTCGCCGACACCCGCGTGGTCACCGCCACCGACCCGTACAGCGAGCTGTGGGTCACGGTGAAGCCGCACGAGAACGTCACCCGCCGCGGCGGCACGATCTACGGCGCGTACACCTCGCAGAACACCGGACGCCTGCAGATCCAGTCCCTCGGCTCGACCGCCGACTTCCCCGTCGCGAACGTCGGCGACAAGCTCGCCGGCACCACCGCGGGCCCGCTCGACTACAACCAGTTCGGCGGCTACACGCTCGTCGCGAGCCAGTTGGGCACCCTGGAGAAGGGCGACCTGAAGCGCGAGACGACCCGCAAGCAGTCGCGCGGCGAGCTGGCCGTGGCGACGTACAACGTCGAGAACCTGGACCCGGGCGACGGCACGTTCGCCGCCCACGCGGCCGCGATCGTGAACAACCTCCAGTCGCCCGACATCGTGTCCCTGGAGGAGATCCAGGACAACAACGGCGCGACGGACGACGGCACGGTCGCCGCCGACCAGACGGTCACCAAGCTGATCGACGCGATCGTCGCGGCGGGCGGCCCGAAGTACGACTGGCGTTCCATCGACCCGGTCAACGACAAGGACGGCGGCGAGCCCGGCGGCAACATCCGCCAGGTCTTCCTGTTCAACCCCGAGCGGGTCTCCTTCACCGACCGCGCGGGCGGCGACTCGACGACCCCCGTCGGTGTCACCAAGGTGCACGGCAAGGCCCAGCTGACGGCCTCCCCCGGCCGGATCGACCCGGCCAACACGGCCTGGACGTCCAGCCGCAAGCCGCTGGCCGGCGAGTTCGTCTTCCGTGGCAAGACGGTCTTCGTGATCGCCAACCACCTCAACTCCAAGGGCGGTGACCAGGGACTGACCGCGCAGTACCAGCCCCCGGCCCGCAGCTCGGAGACCCAGCGTCATCTGCAGGCGACGGCGGTGAACTCCTTCGTCACCGAGATCCTCAAGGCGCAGAAGAACGCCGACGTGCTCGCCCTCGGTGACATGAACGACTTCGAGTTCTCGGACACCACCAAGATCCTCGAGGGTGACGGCGAGCTCTGGTCGGCGATCAAGTCGCTGCCGAAGAGCGAGCGTTACACGTACGACTACCAGGGCAACCAGCAGGTCCTGGACCAGATCCTGGTCAGCCCGTCGATTCGCAAGGGCTGCGACTTCGACTACGACAGCGTGCACGTCAACTCGGAGTTCTCCGACCAGATCAGCGACCACGACCCGCAGGTACTGCGGTTCCGGCCGTAGGCCTGTAGGGGCTGTGGATGAGGCCACAGCCCCGAAAAGGGAAGAGCCCGGCCCCGTCGTCCGGGGGGCCGGGCTCTTCCCTTGCCCGATGTCAGGCGGCGAACGTCTCGTTCAGCCAGCCCTTCCAGGCGGTCTCGTTGTGCTTGGCGTCGGCGTCGGACGCGAAGTCGTGGACGCTCATGCCGACGGGGGCACCCCAGTGGTTGCGCCCGAAGAAACGGATGAGGGCGTTGTCGGTGCGCAGCCCGATGAAGTACGGGTTGCGGTAGTCGACCACGGCGTCGAGGAGCTGCCCCTCGGGTCCCCGTGCCTGCACCCGCGCGCCCTCGGCCGTGTCGTCCGCGAGGCCGAGCGCCCGTCCGACGGCGGCGAAGGCGTCGGCCGCCGTGGACGCGCCGGGCCCGTCGAAGGTGGCGAAGGCGACCGGGCGCCCCGCGAAGTGCGTCACGTACTGGCGCAGGGTGTGCAGATAGAAGTCCGTGTGCTTGCTCGCGCCGTCGTACTGGTTGTCCCAGTCCTCGACGAAGATGCCGCTGTGCACGTACCGCACCCACGACCGGCGGCCGTCGTCACGCGGCTCGATGGTCTCGTCGATCTGGTTGAGGGTCTGCTGGGAGATGCCCTCGACGTCCTCGACCAGGCTGGTGAGGCGGTGCGGCGGGTCCCAGTTGGTGAGCGTGGAGCCGAAGGGCCCGGTACCGCCCTGACGCGGCTCGAACTCCATCGGCCACAGCCAGCCGCCGGTACCGGTGGTGATCGCCTCCCACATCTGCTCCGGGGTGGCGTCGACCTCGAACTCGCGGGCGATCTCGAATTCCTTGGACATGGTGGTGGTTCTCCTGAGGTTCAGTCCTGGCCGGGCGGGGTCGAGTCCACCGCGAGGGCGGCCTCCGGCGTCTCGGCGGCCCCCGCCTCGACGCTGACTTCCGGCTTGGCGGTGACTTCCGGGGTGACGGTGCCTTCCGGCTTGGCGTCCGAGTTGACGGTGGCTTCCGGCTTGGCGGTGACTTCCGGGGTGACGGTGCCTTCCGGCTTGGCGTCCGAGTTGACGGTGGCTTCCAGCTTGGCGACGGCTTCCGGCTTGAGCGTCGGGTGGACGGCGACGACGATCCGGTGGTCGCGCCCGCCCTCCGCGTTCCCGTCGTGGTACTTGCGGATGAGCGCGCCGACCCCTTGCGTCAGCTCCTCGATGAACGCGGCGCGGTCGGCGGCGGAGGCGAAGGTCACCTCACCGTCTAGGGCGTAGGTGGCGAGCCGCTTGCGGGCCTTCGTCGCGCCGGTGATCAGCGCTCCCACGTCCCGGACCAGCCGGGCACCGACGGCGAGCAGCCAGCGGGCCGAGAGCTGGTCCCGGAAGCGGTCCGGGTCGGGCTGCACGGCGGCGAGGGCGAGCGGCGAGATGACGTACGACGCCGCCGTCGCGCGCATCAGCCGCTCGGTGACATTGCCCTTGCGGCGCTCGCCCGCGAGCTCGACCAGGCCGTGCCGCTCCAGCGCCTTCAGGTGGTAGTTCACCTTCTGCCGCGGCAGTCCGACCTTTCCGGCCAGCATGGCGGCCGACGCGGGCCCGGCGGCCAGCTCGGCCAGCAGCCGGGCTCGTATGGGGTCAAGCGAGACGGCGGCTGCCTCGGCGTCCTCGATCACGGTCACGTCCAACATGACTCCACCGTCTCACCGAACACTTTTTTTGTCCAGGCGAGTCAAGTTGTCGGAGAATCGGAGTTGGGGAATCGGAGTCGGGAATCAGAGTCGGGAATCAGAGTCGGGAATCAGAGAGGGAGACTCAGCCCTGCGGCCCACCCTGGTCGAGACGTGCCAGCTGGGTCTGGAACCAGTCCAGCCGCGCCTGCAGCAGTGCCGCCTCGGCCACGAGTTCGGACACCCCGAGCCCGGCGGGCAGCTCCCCGACCACGGCCCCGCTCCCGGCGCGGACCCGCAGCCCTTCACCAGCCACCCGCGCGAACCCCGCCAACGACAGGGACGTACGACCGCGCACACAGCCCGCACAGGCCGCGGCGAGGGCGCGCCAGCCGGGGCGCCCCCAGCCCGCGTCCGCGAGCGCGGCGGCCACCGCGCCGCAGGCGCAGGGACCGACCGTCGCGCTCCGCACCCGCTGGCGGGCGTAGCGGAACCCCTTTTCGAAGCGGATGTAGGCGCCGAGGACGGAGACCTCCAGGAGGACGGCCGCCCGGTGCTCGGCGGTGCAGAGCATGGCCTCGGCCGTGGCCGAGTCGTGCACGCAGTGGAAACCGCAGTCGCAGCGGCGGTGCGGCGCCCGGTGCCGCAGCCCGTAGACGCAGCGCGCCTCGTCCAGCACTCCGTACGGCACCGCGCCACCCAGCGAGACGCCGGTGAACCCGGCCCGGGTGCCGTCCTGGGACAGCACCGGGTGGGCGATCTTGTATCCGGTCGGCGGCTCCGTCGGGCGTTCCTCGGGGAGCCGCAGCCTCATCGGGCGACCGGGACCTCTTCGGGCACGGACGCCTCCAGCTCCTCGATTTTCTCGGGGAGTTCCTCGGGAAGTTGGAGATTGTCTTCGTCCGCGCGAGTCCGCTCTTGCGCGACTCCGGTGGCGAGTGCCTTGCCCAGCCTCATGACGCCTCCCGCGATCTGCCGTCGACTTCCGTTCCCGCCATGGTGACCCATGAGGGGCCGGGTTGGCACCAGGGCCTCGCGAAAGCGGCCACCTGGTAGCAATGCTTCCCTTTACCTCGTAGAAGAATTAAGTGGAGCTTCACAATGGAGCTGCCGAGACTACTCGTATGACGACCTCAGCCCCCTCCGCCCCTCCCTCCGCGTCTTCCCCCGCTCCTCCCTTCGGCCGTGCGCTCTGCGCGATGGTCACGCCCTTCACCGAGGCGGGCGCGCTCGACCTCGACGGGGCGGGGCGGCTCGCCGACCGGCTGGTCCGCGCGGGCTGCGAGGGCCTGGTCCTGTCCGGCACCACGGGCGAGTCCCCGACCACGACCGACGCCGAGAAGTCCGCGCTCGTACGCGCCGTGCGTGAGGCGGTCGGCGACCGGGCCGCGATCGTCGCGGGCGTCGGCACCGCCGACACGCGGCACACCGTCGAACTGGCCCTGGCGGCCGAAAAGGCGGGCGCGGACGGCCTGTTGGTCGTGACGCCGTACTACAGCAGGCCTCCGCAGGACGCCGTCGAAGCCCACTTCCGGGAGATCGCCGACGCCACCGGACTACCTCTCACGCTGTACGACATTCCCGGCCGCACCGGCACCCGTATCGAGCCCGACACCCTGATCCGGCTCGCCGAGCACCCCCGGATCGTCGCCGTCAAGGACTGCGCGTACGACCTCCTGGGCACCCAGAAGGTGCTGGCGCGCACGGAGTTGGCGTACTACGCGGGCTGCGACGAGCAGGTGCTCGCGCTGCGGGCGGTCGGCGGGACCGGCTGCATCAGCACGGTGGCGAACGCCGCCCCTGGCCCCTTCCGCGCGATCCTCGACGCGTTCGAGGCGGGGGACACGGCGGAGGCGGCCCGTCGGCAGCAACGCGTCATCCCGCTCATCGAGTTGATGATGTCGTCGGGACTGCCCGGCACGGTCACGGCCAAGGCCCTGCTCGGCCGGCTCGGCCTGCCCGCGGGTCCGGTCCGCGCGCCGCTGCGGCCCGCCGGCCGCGAGGTGACCGACGGACTGCTGGCGGCGTACGAGGAGTTGGTGGCCGCCTGATCAGCGCCTGGCGAAGACCGGTGTCCAGCGCCCGGCGGCGCCGTCCTTGCCGCCCCGGAATCCGCTCAGCGGTACCTCCTTGTCGCTGCCCAGGGCGACGACCACGAGCCGGTTGTGGAACTCGTTCGAGCCCGGCGTGATGTCCCAGGCGATCAGGCGCTTGTTGTCGACCCAGGCGAGCAGTTGCTGCCCGCGTACGGTCGTGATCCGCCTGCCGGTGACGGGGTCCAGGATCGCGGAAGCGGTGTTCTCCGCGCCGCCCGCGAAGTCGCCCGCGGCGTGCCTGCCGTCAGGGGACAGCCGCGCGTCGACGTACCAGGGCAGGTGCTTCTCGTTCGCGGGTGCCTGAACCTGGCGGCCTCGAAAGTCGTAGAAGTACTGGCCCGGTGTCGTGGTGAACCCGGTGTAGACCAGCTTTCCGTCGTGGCTGAAGCCGAAGTCCTGGCGGTCGTTGAGGCCGCTGCCGTCGCCGGGCGACACCTCGCTCCAGGACGCCGCCTTACCGGAAGCGACATCGACGACATAGAAGCCGGTCCGGCCCGGCTCCTGGAAGTTCGGCCAGGAGCTGCCCTGATTGTCCTTCGGCGTGACATGCAGATCGGGGTTCTTCTTGTAGGTCGTCGCGACGAGTTTGCGGCCGTCGGGCGAGAACGCGACCGCTCCGACGGTGTGGTCGACCGGAATCCAGCGTTCCACCTTGCCGGTGAGCAGGTTGAGCAGACCGATCCGCTTGGCGGGCAGTGTCCGCTCCAGGACGGCGGCGGTCCGCAGGCCGGGGGCGACCGCCACGAACGACCACTTCGTCTTCTCGTACGTACGGGTACGCGCGTCGAGGAGCCAGTACGTGCGGACGTCGGCGTGGTGCGTGGCCGACAGCTTGACGTTCGTCTGCGTGTAGTACGCGGCCAGCGCGACTCCCCCGGCCGCGATCAGGTCACGCGGTGGGGTCTGGCCGGGGTGGGCGATGATGTCGTTCTCGTTCAGGACGTTCGCCGGGCGCACGTCGTCCTTGCCGGTGCCCAGCACGGGCATCGCGACGGCGACGGCGACCGCCGCGGCGGTGGCCACGACGGCGGACGCAATCGTGCGGGTCCGGCGGCGCCGTCGGACGGCCAGTACCCGGTCGGCGAAGTCCACGGGCGGCGGGGCGAGATCCGCGGCCTGCTCGTGGAAGGAGTCTCGGACGAGGTCGTCGACGTTCACGGGCGCACCTCCAGCGGCGAGAAGTCACGGGCCGCCGGCCGCTCGTCGTCTCCCCGGCCGAGTGCGGCCAGTTCGGGGGCGAGGGTGCGCAGCCGGGCGAGCGAGCGGTGGGTGGTGGACCGTACGGTTCCGACGGAGCAGCCGAGGAGGCGGGCCACGTCGGCCTCGGGCAGGTCCTCGAAGTAGCGCAGGACGAGCACGGTGCGCTGCCGGGCGGTGAGCCGGGCCAGCGCCCCCCGCATCACGACCCGCAACTCCGCGGCGGCCGAGGCGTCCGTGTCGTGGAACCCGCCCTCGGGCGGCTCGGCGACGCTCAACTCGCGCCAGGGCCACTTCAGCCGCCAGCGGCTCACCTGCTGGCGGTACAGGACCTGCCGTACGTACGCCTCGGGTTCGTCGATCCGGTGCCACCGCCCCGCGGTCTTGATCAGGGCGTTCTGCAGCAGATCCTCGGCGGCGTGCCGGTCGCCGCCACTGAGCAGCACGGCCGTCTTCAACAGCGTGGACGACCGATTCGCCACGAACTCCCGGAAGCTCTTCTGCGCTTCGGCATCCATCGTCACCTAGTCTTCCCCGAGGGTCTGCTCCGACGGCCCTGACGGCCCGCCCCTGTACCCCTTGTGACGTGTGTGACCGCCCGCCGCTATGCCCCGGGGCCACGATCGATTCCGCAGCGGACGACAAAAGACGACGGCAAAAGAAAGAGGCAAGGAGGTAACCCACTCCTTGCCACTCTCAACATATAGCGCACCGGGGGGCTTGCGGCAAGGCCCCCGTCGTGCCGCAGAATCACCGGCCGAAGCCGGAATCTGCGGAAACGGGGAGTCGCGAAGTGCGTGTGCTGTTGTCGACGTGGGGATCGCGCGGGGACGTCGAACCGCTGGCGGGACTGGCGGTGGGGTTGCGGGAACTCGGCGCGGAGGTGCGGGTGTGCGCGCCGCCGGACGAGGAGTTCGTGGCGCTGCTGGCTCGGGTCGGCGTGCCGCTGGTGCCGCTCGGCCCGTCGGTGCGCTCGGTGGTGACCGGCGAGAGGCCGCCGTCGGCAGCGAACGCGTTCCGGCTCGCGCCCGAGCTGGTCGCCGCGAGGTACGAGACGCTCACCGCGGCGGCCGAGGGATGTGACGCGCTGCTGGCGACCGGTCTGATGCCGGCCGGCGCGCGCTCGGTGGCCGAGAAACTGGGCATCCGCTACGTGTTCGCGTGCTTCCATCCGTTCGGGCTGCCGTCGCGGCACTTCCCTCCGCAGTCGCGGCCGGGCCGGCCCTCCCCGCGGGAGGAGACCGACCTCAAGGTGCTGTGGGAGCAGGACGCCCAGCGCGTGAACGAGCTGTACGGCGAGGCGGAGAACAGCCACCGGGCGGTGCTCGGCCTGCCACCGGTGGACAACGTCCGTGACTACGCGGTCACCGAGCGGCCGTGGCTGGCGGCAGACCCCGCCCTGGGCCCGTGGAAGGACCTGACGGATCTCGACCTCGTACAGACCGGGGCGTGGATCCTGCCCGACGAACGCCCGCTCCCGGACGGGCTGGAGGCGTTCCTGGAGGCGGGCGCACCGCCGGTGTACGTGGGCTTCGGCAGCATGGCCGCGCACGCCCCGAAGGACATCGCCCGGGTGGCCGTCGAAGCGAGCCGCGCGCAGGGCCGCCGCGTACTCCTTGCCCGCGGCTGGGCCGAGCTGGCCCCGATCGACGACGTCGATGACTGTTTCGTCGTCGGCGAGGTCAACCAGCAGGCGCTGTTCGGCAGGGTGGCCGCCGTCGTGCACCACGGCGGCGCGGGCACCACGACGACGGCCGCCCGGGCCGGCGCGCCCCAGGTGGTCGTACCCCAGATCGTGGACCAGCCGTACTGGGCCGCCCGGGTCGCCGAGCTGGGCATCGGCGCGGCCCACGACGGTCCGACTCCGACCTTCGAGTCCCTGTCGGCCGCGCTCAGCACGGCCCTGGCCCCCGAGACCCGCGCACGAGCGAGGGCCGTGGCCCCCACGATCCGCACCGACGGGGCGACGGTGGCCGCGAAGCTTCTCCTCGACCCGACCGGCATGACCGGCATGACCGGCACGACTGGCACGACCGGCCGCTAAAAGCCGCGCATGTCCGCATGAGCCACGCATGAGCCACACGGGACCGCCCCGTCAGGACCCCGCACACGAGAACCCGCACCCGCCGGTCCCGACGCCTTGCCGCGCGCAAGGGTCACGAGCGACCTCACCTTCGCAGCATTCGGAGCCAACGACGTGAACCCCCTGACCACCAGCGCGTTCGACCTTCCCGACCGCCTCTCCGCCAAGGCCGACCCGACGCTGATCGCCGGCGACGAACAGCACTTCGCGGCCCTCGCGGAGTGCCTGGAGCAGTCGATCGCCGAGCTGACCGAACGCCTCGACGCCGCGCGCAGGGCGCCCGGCGGCCTCGGCCAACAGGCGATGGACCGGGACATCGAGATCCACCGGCTGACCGCTCGCCTGCGCGCACTGCGCCGCTTCGGTCTGGACCTGTGCCTCGGGCACATGGTCGGCGCGGACAGCCCCGAGCCCGTGTACGTCGGACGACTCGGCCTGACGGACAGCACGGGTCGTCGGCTGCTGCTCGACTGGCGCTCCCCCGCCGCCGAGCCGTTCTTCGGAGCCACCCACGCCAACCCGATGGGGCTGGCGAGCCGCCGCAGATATCGCTGGACCCGCGGCCGGATCGGCGACTACTGGGACGAGGTGTTCACCTCGGACGGGTTCGCCGGGCACGCCGCGCTCGACGACCAGTCCGCCTTCATCGCCAGCCTGGGCGGCGACCGGTCGGGGCGGATGCGCGACGTGCTCGGCACCATCCAGGCCGACCAGGACGCCATCATCCGCGCGGGATCACGCGGCGCTCTCGTCGTCGACGGCGGTCCGGGTACGGGCAAGACGGTCGTCGCCCTGCACCGCTCCGCCTACCTCCTCCACTCCGACCCGCGCCTCGGTCACCGCCGGGGCGGCGTGCTGTTCGTCGGTCCGCACCGGCCCTACCTGGCGTACGTCGCCGACGTCCTGCCCAGCCTCGGAGAGGAGGGCGTGCAGACCTGCGTCCTGCGGGACCTCGTCGCCGAGGGAGCCGAGGCGACGATCGAGGCCGACCCTGACGTGGCCGCCCTGAAGTCGTCCACGAACCTGGTGAAGGCGATCGAGGCGGCCGTCAGGTTCTACGAGGAGCCGCCCACCAAAGGGATGACAGTCACGACCCACTGGTCCGACATCCGGCTGAGCGCCGACGACTGGGCCATGGCGTTCGAAGCGGCGGAACCCGGTACCCCGCACAACGAGGCCCGTGACCAGGTCTGGGAGGAACTGCTCACGATCCTGGTGGACAGGCACGACGACGCCTCGGCGCATGACGACGACGTCTCGGCCGACCTGCTCCGCACGTCACTGCTGCGGAACAGGGAGCTGCTCCTGGCCTTCAACCGCGCCTGGCCGCTGCTCGAAGCGGCCGACCTCGTCTCGGATCTGTGGTCGGTACCCGCCTATCTGCGCAAGTGCGCACCCTGGCTCGGCCCCGACGAGGTCCGGAAGCTGCAGCGCGAGGACGCCCAGGCCTGGACGGTGTCCGACCTGCCGCTGCTGGACGCGGCACGGCAGCGGCTCGGCGACCCGGAGGCGGCGCGGCGCAAACGTCGCGACGACGCCGCCGTGGCCGCCGAACGCGCGCGCAGGGCCGACGTCATCGACAGCCTGCTGCAGAACGTCGTGATCGACGAGAGCGAGGGCGCGCTGGGCATGCTGCACGGACAGGACCTGCGGGACACCCTGGTCGACGAGAGCGCGCTGCCCGGCGCCGAACCGGACCTGCTCGCCGGCCCCTTCGCGCACATCGTCGTGGACGAGGCCCAGGAGCTGACCGACGCGGAGTGGCAGATGCTGCTGCTGCGGTGCCCGTCCCGGAGCTTCACCATCGTCGGGGACCGCGCCCAGGCCAGGCACGGGTTCACGGAGTCGTGGCGGGAACGGCTCGAGCGGATCGGGCTCGACCGGATCGAGTCGGCCTCCCTGAGCATCAACTACCGGACGCCGGAAGAAATCATGGCGGAGGCCGAGCCGGTCATCCGGGCCGTGCTCCCGGACGCCAATGTGCCGACCTCCATCCGCAGCGGCGGTGTTCCCGTGGTCCACGGATCCGTCGCGGATCTGGGCTCGATCCTCGACAACTGGCTCGCCACGCACGCCGACGGGATCGCCTGCGTCATCGGCGATCCCGCATTCCGGACGACGTCCCGTGTCCGTTCGCTGACCCCGGAGCTGTCGAAGGGGCTCGAGTTCGACCTGGTCGTCCTCGTCGACCCGGAGGCGTTCGGCGAGGGCATCGAAGGAGCGGTCGACCGCTATGTCGCGATGACCCGAGCGACCCGGCAACTCGTCATCCTCACGAGCTGACGAAGCGTCGACACCGCCGATCAACAGAGCGCGCCGGCCGAGCCGGAGGGCTACTCGGCAGGCAGGGCCGCCCGCATCGCCTGTGCGGTGGCGGTCGGGTCGTAGCCCTCGGGGACGCCTTCGACCAGAATGATCTCGCCCTCGATGTGCCGCGACCGCAGCGGTGCGATCTCCTGGTACGCGGGTGAGTCCCACCAGGCCCGCGCTTCGGCGATCCCCGGGAACCCGATCACGACGACGTGCCCGGGCCAACTGCCCTCCTTCACCTCGTGCTGCGCGGCGTGCACGAGAAAGCGTCCGCCGTACGGCTCGAAGGTGGTGGGTATGCGTTCGATGTACTCGGCGATCTCCGGGTGCGGAGCGGCCTCTTGCAGGTGGGCAATGGCGTAGGCGGGCATGGTGTCCTTCCGGTCGGTCGAGCTCCGTACGCTGGGAGCCTGACATGCGGGCACACCCCGGTCGATGACCTGAGAGGTAAGCGGATGCCGCGTAGGTCCCCACGTGAGTTGAGGGCCACCGCGCCCGATGCGCGAAGCGACGGTGCGGCGAGCACGCTCCTCATCAGCGCGTGTCCTGGGCCGCCGGTGTGTGCTGCCGTGCACACGTATCTCTTCGTCGACGGCCTCGACGTGGTCGCGCGCAGCGACAGCAGAATGGCCGGCCTCGATCCGAGGCGGCTGCTCCGCCCGGGCGGACCGCTCTGTCCGACGGACATGCCGTGCACGGTGGATGTGGCAGCCCAGGAGCAGCCCGAGCCGGGGCCGGACAGGCTGACCATCCGGGTCCGGCTCCGGGGCGGGACGGTCATCTGGTCCGGCCTGGCGTACCCGGGCCTCGATGGCAAGGTTGTCGAGGAGGCCCACTTCCGCCTGGAGCAGTACCTGGGCGAGGTCGAGCGCGCATACGCGACGTTGAAAGATCAGAGCGCCGGAGCGGCTCAGCCGGCATGACGCCCGCTGCGAGCGTCCGCGGGTGTCGGCGGGATCACCGGGTGCCCGAGGACAGCAGGGCGGACCAGTCGAGCACGTCGGGCAATTGGTCCAAAGAGCAGGACGACCGCCCCACCGGCCAGGCCTGGAGTGGCAGCGAGCGCCCTCCCGGGCCGGCCTGGGCCGTGGGAGGGCGCTCGTTGGTGCTCGACGTCGGCAGCTGCCGACGGCTCGGCAGCAGGTCGGGGCGTTGGTCGAGGAGGCGGCCGCAGGTCACGGCCACCCGTGATCAGTTGTGGCTGTGCAGAATCTCGTTCAGGCCGCCCCACACCGCGTTGTTCGGCCGGGCCTCGACGGTTCCGGTCACCGAGTTGCGGCGGAAGAGGATGTTCGACGCCCCGGACAGCTCGCGGGCCTTGACGATCTGCCCGTCGGGCATGGTCACGCGGGTGCCCGCGGTGACGTACAGCCCCGCCTCGACCACGCACTCGTCGCCGAGGGCGATGCCGACGCCCGCTTCGGCGCCGATCAGGCAGCGCTCGCCGATGGTGATGCGGACGTTGCCGCCGCCGGACAGGGTGCCCATGGTGGAGGCGCCGCCGCCGATGTCGGAGCCGTCGCCGACCACGACACCGGCCGAGATGCGGCCCTCGACCATCGACGTGCCGAGCGTGCCCGCGTTGAAGTTCACGAAGCCCTCGTGCATGACGGTGGTGCCCTCGGCGAGGTGCGCGCCGAGCCGGACGCGGTCGGCGTCGGCGATCCGGACGCCCTTGGGGGCGACGTAGTCCGTCATGCGCGGGAACTTGTCGATGGACGTCACCTGGAGGTGCAGGCCCTCGGCGCGGGCGTTGAGGCGCACCTTCTCGACGTCGTCCACGGCGACCGGGCCGAGCGAGGTCCAGGCGACGTTGGCGAGGTGGCCGAAGATGCCGTCCAGGCTCTGGCCGTGCGGCTTCACGAGGCGGTGCGAGAGCAGGTGCAGGCGCAGGTAGGTGTCGTGCGCGTCGATCGGCTTCTCGTCCAGTGAGGCGATGACCGTGCGGACCGCGACCACTTCGACGCCTCGGCGGGCGTCGGGCCCGATGGCTTTGGCGGCGCCTTCGCCGAGCAGCTCGACGGCACGCTCGGCGGACAGCCGCTCGGTGCCGGCCGGGCCGGGTTCGGCGGACAGTTCGGGCGCGGGGAACCAGGTGTCGAGGACGGTGCCGTCGGCCGTGAGGGTGGCGAGGCCGGCGGCGACGGCGCCGGTGGTGCGAGTAGCAGTCGTGTCGGTCATGGGTGAAACCTAACGCGGCCCGGGGCGCGCGAGCGAACCGGTCCACCCGCCATCTCACGTGCCGGGCGCCCCCGTACGCCCCTCTGCGGGACGCGCGGCAGGACCCCGCCCTCGCACTCCGCGCGTCCCCCCGCGCCGAGCCCTCCCCTCAGCCGATCACCCGCCCCAACACCTCCCGCGCATACCCCTCGTCGTACGAGGCCCCCGTCAGCAGCACCTGCAGACAGATCCCGTCCACCAGCGCCACCAGCGCCCTCGCGGTGACGGGGTCGGTACGGCGGGCGAGGGGTTCGGCGAGGTCCTGTACCCATTCGGCGGCGACGGGGCGCAGGGCGGGGCGGCGCAGCGCCGCGAGGTAGAGCTCGTACTCCAGCTCCACCCCCGTACGGTCGCCCGCGAGCCACTCGCCCATCAGCCCGGCGAGTTCGCCGGCGAGGTCGGCCCCGGGGTCCTCCAGCGCGCCGCGCGCGGCGATCACCTTGGCGAAGCCCTCGTTCGCCTGGCGCAGCGCGGCGACCATGAGCTCGTCGAGGGTCTTGAAGTGGTACGTGGTGGAGCCGAGCGGCACATCGGCCTCGGCGGCGACGGTGCGATGGCTCAGCCCGGCGAGTCCCTTGGCGCCCACGACCCGGATCGCCGCGTCGATGATCCGCTGCCGCCGCTCGGGGTCGTAGCGGCGCGCCGCCATCAGTGGGCCCCGCCGAGGTTCAGCACCACGACCCCGCCGATGATCAGCAGTATCCCGGCGACCTTGGTGAAGCTGAGCGCCTCGCCGAGGAACACCATGCCGATCGCGGCGATGACGGCGGTGCCGGCGCCGGCCCAGATCGCGTAGGCCGTGCCGACCTGGACGGTCTTCAGGCACTGCGCGAGCAGCACGAAGGCGATGACGTATCCGAGGACGGTCACCAGCGAGGGCCAGAGCCTGCTGAAGCCCTCGCTGTACTTCATGGCGGTCGTGGCGGCCACCTCGGAGGCGATGGCTCCGGCGAGCAGTGCGTATCCCATGTGTACGAGTGTACGCATCGATGCGTACGCACGTACACAAGGAGCGCGAGCCCCTCGCCACCGCTCACCCCGTAGCCGGCCGCCAGGCCACCGGCCCCGGTTTCACGCACCCGCGCCAGGCGGTCGAGCGTCCGCCGCTTGGCGCGGGCGGCCCGGCGCGGTACCTCCGCCCGCCGGTAGCGCAGCAGTTCGGCGGGGTCGGGGCGGACGGCTCCGGCCAGCTCCTAGCCGTACGAGGTCAGCCATTCGCCCAATACGACCTCGCCCAGCCGTATGTGATGAGGCGTCAGCCTGGTGGTCCAGGTGCCCGCCCGGGAGGTGTCCAGCGCGCCGTGGGTGCGCCGGTGCCAGGTCTTGCGGGCGGGTACGGCCACCCCGGCGACGCGGTGCGGCTCGGTCGCCCCGGGGGCGTACTCCTCGCCCAGGAACCCGCACACGCCCCAGCGCACCTTGCCGCGCTCCTCGGCGTACGCCCGCAGCGCGATCCCGAGCGCCGAACCGAGGGTCGGCGGCCCGTCGGTGATCCGCTCGGCCACTCGCCCGGCGTCCAGTCCGAGCTCGTGGAAGCGGGTCGGGGGCAGCCGAGGACGAACACCGGACGTGTGGGGGCGGGTTGCACAGAAGCGGACACGACCTCACGCTGTCGCGCCCCGATGAGCCCGGACTTGGATCACACCGAGAATGCAATGTGAAGCCACCACGCCCATGAAATCCCATGAACCCCCATGAATCCCCGTGGGACCCAAGGGAGCAGTAGGGAAACGGCTGCTCAGAAGTCACCAAGTCCACTACTGTTTCACCAGTCGCGCACCGGGTCTCCACGGCTACCGCCGTTCCGTGTGCCTGCGCCCCCTCTTGTGCTGAGACCAGTAGACGAATCCGCGTGCGCCTTGGGCGACGCTGGAGGAACGCGCATGCCAGAAACCACGCCAGAGCCCGAACCCGAGCCCGGGCCCGACCAGCCCGTGCCCACTTCGGAGGAACCCGCCTGGCGCCCTACCCCCCAAGGCACTCCCTATCCGGCGGAACTGCCTCCCTTCGTCGAGCCGCCGGTGCCCTGGGAGTCCGGGGAGTTCCCGGACGAGGGACGGCTGCCCGGAACCCGACGGCTGTGGATGGCCGGCGGACTCGCGGTGGCGGTACTCATCGCCACGGCGACCGCGATCGCCGTACTGGACAGCAACTCTGACGCCGCGTCGAAGAACCGGGCGAACCACACCGCCTCCGACACCGACGTCCCGTTCATACCCGGCTTCTCCGCCTCGGCCGACGGCAGCAGCGCGGCCCCGGCGGGCAAGAACGCCCTGTCCTCCCCGCGGCACGCCGGCTCCACCTCCACCGCGTCGGACTCGGCCTCGCCTGGGCCCTCGGAACAGGGGTCCGACGACAAGCCCGTCGCCGGCGCCACCGAGCCGTCGAAGACCGCCTCGTCCAGCGAACCTCCCGAGTCCACGCCCGTCTCCTCGCGGAAGTCGCTCCAGTCGGTCAACTACCCGAACCGCTACTGGCATCTGAGCAACGGCTTCGTACGGCTCGATCCGGTGGATTCGGGCAGCTCGAGCTCGACCAAGCGGGACGCCGGCTTCAAGGTGGTGGCGGGACTCGGCAACGCCAACTGCTACTCCTTCGTCACCGCCGACGGCGCCTATCTGCGCCACCGCAACTTCTCTCTGCGCGCCGACCGCGACGACGGCTCCGACCTCTTCCGGAAGGACGCCACCTTCTGCCCGCGGACGTCCCCGTACACGGGCGCCGTCATGCTGGAGTCGATCAACTACCCGGGCCGCTATCTGCGCCACCGCAACTTCCAGCTCCGCCTGGACAGAGACGACAACAGTCGGCTCTTCCGCGCGGACTCGGCGTTCCGTGTGGTGAACGGCTGGTCCTGAGCACAGAAACACCTGTGGCCCCCGGCGAACCGCCGGGGGCCACAGACGTGTGCGAAGGTGTGCGCGGACTCAGACGTTGAACCCGAGCGCCCGAAGCTGCTCACGCCCGTCGTCCGTGATCTTGTCCGGGCCCCACGGCGGCATCCAGACCCAGTTGATGCGCAGTTCGTTGACGATGCCGTCCGTGGCGGACTTGGCCTGGTCCTCGATGACGTCGGTGAGCGGACAGGCCGCGGACGTCAGGGTCATGTCGATCGTCGCGATGTTCGCGTCGTCGATGTGGATGCCGTAGATCAGGCCGAGGTTGACGACGTCGATGCCCAGCTCGGGGTCGACGACGTCGTACAGCGCCTCACGGACTTCTTCCTCCGAGGCCGGCTTCATCGTCAGGGTCTCGTTCTCGCTCATGCCGTCTTCCTCTCGGCGCTCTCGCCCAGAGCCTGGGCCGTCGCGTCCTTCCATGCCATCCAGCTCAGGAGGGCGCACTTGACCCGGGCCGGGTACTTGGAGACACCGGCGAACGCGACCGCGTCCTCCAGCACCTCCTCCATCGCGTCGTCGGGCTCGATCCTGCCCTTGGACTGCATCAGCTCCAGGAAGGTCTCCTGGATCTTCTGCGCCTCGGACACGTCCTTGCCGACGAGGAGCTCGTTCAGCACGGACGCCGAGGCCTGGCTGATGGAGCAGCCCTGTCCCTCGTACGAGATGTCCGAGATCTGCTCGCCGTCGTACTTCACGCGCAGCGTGATCTCGTCGCCGCACGTCGGGTTGACGTGATGCACCTCGGCATCGCCATCCCGCAAGCCTCGCCCATGGGGATGCTTGTAGTGGTCCAGGATGACTTCCTGGTACATCGAATCAAGCTTCACGTCTCAGCCAGCCCCTCAGCCGAAGAAGTTCCGGACGTGCTCCAGGCCGTCCACCAGCGCGTCGATCTCGGCCGGCGTGGAGTACAGATAGAACGACGCTCGCGTGGTCGCAGGAATTCCGTACCGCAGGCAGACCGGGCGTGCGCAGTGGTGTCCGACCCGGACCGCGATGCCCTGCTCGTCCAGGACCTGGCCCACGTCGTGCGGGTGGATGTCACCCAGGGTGAACGAGATCGCGGCGCCGCGGTCCTCGGCCGTGGTCGGGCCGATGATCCGCAGGTCGGGGACCTCGCCGAGCCGCTTCACCGCATACTCGGTGAGCGCGTGCTCATGGGCGAGGATCTTGTCCATGCCGATCGCGTTCAGATAGTCGATGGCCGCGCCGAGACCGACCGCCTGCGCGATCGGCGGGGTGCCCGCCTCGAACTTGTGCGGCGCCGGGGCGTACGTCGACGAGTGCATCGACACCGTCTCGATCATCTCGCCGCCGCCGAGGAACGGGGGCAGGTCCTCCAGGAGCTCCTGGCGGCCCCACAGCACGCCGATGCCCGTCGGCCCGCACATCTTGTGGCCGGTGAAGGCCACGAAGTCGGCCTGGAGGGCCTGGACGTCCAGCGGCATGTGCGGCGCGGCCTGCGACGCGTCGATGCAGACCAGCGCGCCGACCTCCTGGGCGCGGCGCACTATCGCCTCGACCGGGTTCACGGTGCCCAGGATGTTCGACACCAGCACGAAGGAGACGATCTTCGTCTTCTCGGTGATGATCTCGTTGATGTTCGACAGGTCGAGGCGGCCGTCGTCGGTGAGACCGAACCACTTCAGCTTCGCGCCCGTGCGCTGCGCCAGCAGCTGCCACGGCACGATGTTGGAGTGGTGCTCCATCTCGGTGATGACGATCTCGGTCTCGTGGTCGACCCGGTAGGGCTCGTCGGCCCAGCCGAGCATGTTGGCCACGAGGTTGAGCGACTCGGAGGCGTTCTTGGTGAAGATCACCTCGTCGCGGCTCGGCGCGTTGATGAACGCGGCGACCTTGTCGCGCGCGCCCTCGTACAGCGCCGTGGCCTCCTCGGCGAGCACATGCACACCGCGGTGGACGTTGGCGTTGTAGCGCTCGTAGTACTCACTGAGGGCGTCCAGCACCTGGCGCGGCTTCTGCGAGGTCGCCGCGTTGTCCAGGTACACGAGCTTCCTGCCGTCGTGGACCTGACGGTCCAGGATGGGGAAGTCCTTGCGGATCGCCTCGGTGTCGAGGAGGCCCGGCAGCTGTGTCACGCGGATGCGCCACCCTTCATGTCGACTTCGTGCTTCGCGTAAGCCTCGTAGCCCTCGTTCTCCAGCTTGTCGGCGAGCTCGGCGCCGCCGGACTCGACGATGCGGCCGGCGGAGAAGACGTGGACGAAGTCGGGCTTGATGTAGCGCAGGATGCGCGTGTAGTGCGTGATCAGCAGGGTGCCGACCTCGCCGGTCTCGCGGACGCGGTTGACACCCTCGGAGACGACGCGCAGGGCGTCGACGTCCAGGCCGGAGTCGGTCTCGTCGAGGATCGCGATCTTCGGCTTGAGCAGCTCCAGCTGGAGGATCTCGTGGCGCTTCTTCTCACCGCCGGAGAAGCCCTCGTTCACGTTGCGCTCGGCGAAGGCGGGGTCCATGGAGAGGCGCTCCATGGTCTCCTTGACCTCCTTCACCCAGGTACGCAGCTTGGGGGCCTCGCCGCGGACGGCCGTGGCGGAGGTGCGCAGGAAGTTGGAGACCGAGACACCGGGGATCTCGACCGGGTACTGCATCGCCAGGAACAGGCCCGCGCGGGCGCGCTCGTCGACGGACATCTCCAGGACGTTCTCGCCGTCGAGGGTGACGGTGCCGCCGGTGATCGTGTACTTCGGGTGGCCCGCGAGGGAGTAGGCGAGGGTCGACTTGCCGGAGCCGTTCGGGCCCATGATGGCGTGCGTCTCGCCCTGCTTCACGGTCAGGTCGACGCCCTTGAGGATCTCCTTCGTGGCGTTGTCGGCCTCGACGGTGACGTGCAGGTCGTGGATTTCAAGCGTTGCCATGGGTTCCTCAGGACTCCTGGGTGAGGGAGACGAGTACATCGTCCCCTTCGATCTTTACGGGGTATACGGGGACGGGGCGCGTCGCGGGAAGGCCGGACGGCTTGCCGGTGCGCAGGTCGAACGCGGAGCCGTGCAGCCAGCACTCGATCTGGCAGTCCTCCACCTCGCCCTCGGAGAGCGAGACGTTCGCGTGCGAGCAGATGTCGTTGATCGCGAACACCTCCCCCTCGGTCTTCACGACCGAGACCGGCGTGCCGTCGAGTTCCACCCGCTTCGGGGTGTCCTCCTCCAGCTCGCTCAGCCCACAGGCGCGTACGAACGTCGACGAGGCAGTCATCAGACCGACGCCTCCAGCTCCTCGTCGATCTTCACGAGGAGCCGCTCTTCGATGTCGTCGACACCGATCTGCTGCACGAGCTCGGCGAAGAAGCCGCGGACGACCAGTCGGCGGGCCTCGCCGGCGGGGATGCCGCGGGCCATCAGGTAGAAGAGCTGCTCGTCGTCGAAGCGGCCGGTCGCGGAGGCGTGTCCGGCGCCGACGATCTCGCCGGTCTCGATCTCCAGGTTCGGCACGGAGTCGACGCGGGCGCCGTCGGTCAGAACCAGGTTGCGGTTCATCTCGTACGTGTCCGTGCCCTCGGCCTTGGCCTCGATGAGGACGTCACCGATCCACACGGCGTGCGCGCCGTCGCCCTGGAGCGCGCCCTTGTAGGCGACGTTCGACTTGCAGTGCGGCGTGTTGTGGTCGACCAGCAGACGGTGCTCCTGGTGCTGGCCCGCGTCCGTGAAGTACAGACCGAACAGCTCGGCCTCACCACCGGTGCCGGCGTAGGCCACACGCGGGTGCAGGCGCACGAGGTCGCCGCCGAAGGTGACCACGAAGGACTTGAAGGTGGCGTCCCGGCCGATCAGCGCGTTGTGCTGGCCCACGTGCACGGCCTTGTCGTCCCAGTCCTGGACGGAGACGACGGTGAGCTTGGCGCCGTCGCCCAGGATGTAGTCGACATTGGCGGCGAGCACGGCGTCACCGGTGTGGTCGATGACGACGACGGCCTCGGCGAAGGCTCCGAGCTCCACGACCTGGTGGCCGTAGGCGACCCCGCCCTCGCCGTGCACCGCGACGCGGATGGGCTCGGTGAGCACCGTCTCCTTGGGGACGGTGATCACGCCGGCCTTCTCGAACGCGGAGTACGCCTGGGCGGCGACGCGGTCCACCGGGGTGCCCGCCCGGCCGAGGCGCGCGTCGTCACGGCCGACGGTCTCCACGACGACGCCCGCGGGCGCCTCCACGTCGACCTTCAGGCCGTCGCCGGTCGCGACCGCGGTCCCGTCGTGCAGCCCGCGCAGGCGCTCCAGCGGGGTGAACCGCCACTCCTCCTCGCGGCCGTGGGGGACCGGGAAGTCCGCCACGTCGAAGGACGGGGGCGCGCTCATGCGCGTGGCGACGGTCGACTCGGCGGCCACCGCGATCTGTCCGGCGGTGGTGGAACCCACCGGGATGTTCTGAGCCTCAGCCATGGCTGTCGGTCTGCTCTCTTTCCTGCGTCGGTTGAGATCCTCGGGCCCGCCGGGAGGGGCGGGCCACCAGCTGTTTTCCGGGCGGCGGGTCTTAGCCGACCGCGCCTTCCATCTGCAGCTCGATCAGCCGGTTGAGTTCAAGCGCGTACTCCATGGGCAGCTCCTTGGCGATCGGCTCGACGAAGCCGCGCACGATCATCGCCATCGCCTCGAACTCCGTCAGACCGCGGCTCATCAGGTAGAAGAGCTGGTCCTCGGAGACCTTGGAGACGGTCGCCTCGTGGCCCATGGACACGTCGTCCTCGCGGACGTCGACGTACGGGTACGTGTCGGAGCGGGAGATGGTGTCGACGAGCAGCGCGTCGCACAGCACGTTCGACTTCGAGCCGTGGGCGCCCTCGCCGATCTCGACCAGACCGCGGTAGGACGTACGACCGCCACCACGCGCCACGGACTTCGACACGATGTTCGACGACGTGTTCGGCGCCATGTGGACCATCTTGGAGCCCGCGTCCTGGTGCTGGCCCTCGCCCGCGAAGGCGATGGAGAGGGTCTCACCCTTGGCGTGCTCGCCCATCAGGTAGACGGCCGGGTACTTCATGGTGACCTTGGAGCCGATGTTGCCGTCGATCCACTCCATGGTCGCGCCCTCGTACGCCACGGCGCGCTTGGTGACCAGGTTGTAGACGTTGTTCGACCAGTTCTGGATGGTCGTGTAACGGCAGCGGGCGCCCTTCTTCACGATGATCTCGACCACCGCGGAGTGCAGGGAGTCCGACTTGTAGATCGGCGCCGTACAACCCTCGACGTAGTGGACGTAGGCGTCCTCGTCGACGATGATCAGCGTCCGCTCGAACTGGCCCATGTTCTCCGTGTTGATACGGAAGTAGGCCTGGAGCGGGATCTCGACGTGCACGCCCTTCGGCACGTAGATGAAGGAGCCACCGGACCACACGGCGGTGTTCAGCGACGCGAACTTGTTGTCGCCGACCGGGATGACGGTGCCGAAGTACTCCTTGAAGAGCTCCGGGTGCTCCTTGAGGGCGGTGTCGGTGTCGAGGAAGATGACGCCCTGCTCCTCCAGGTCCTCGCGGATCTGGTGGTAGACGACCTCGGACTCGTACTGGGCCGCGACACCGGCGACGAGGCGCTGCTTCTCCGCCTCCGGGATGCCGAGCTTGTCGTACGTGTTCTTGATGTCCTCGGGCAGGTCCTCCCAGGACTCCGCCTGCTTCTCCGTGGAGCGCACGAAGTACTTGATGTTGTCGAAGTCGATCCCGGACAGGTCCGAGCCCCAGTTGGGCATGGGCTTCTTCTCGAAGAGGCGCAGGCCCTTGAGGCGGAGCTTGGTCATCCACTCCGGCTCGCTCTTCTTCGCGGAGATGTCGCGGACGACGTCGTCGTTGATACCGCGCTTGGCAGAGGCACCGGCCACGTCGGAGTCGGCCCAGCCGTATTCGTACGTACCCAGACCCTCGAGCTCAGGGTGGGCAGTCTCCTCGATGGGGAGCGTCATGCGGGGTTCCTCCCGGCGGTACTTGCAGATGCGTTATGGGTGGATTCGGAAATCTTGGAAATCTTGGGGATGAACGTGGTGCACACACCGTCGCCGTGGGCGATGGTGGCCAGCCGCTGAACATGGGTGCCGAGCAGCTGGGAGAAGATCTCGGTCTCCGCGTCGCACAGCTGCGGGAACTGCTCGGCGACATGAGCGACCGGGCAGTGGTGCTGGCAGAGCTGCTCGCCGACCGGTGCGCTACGCGCTGCAGCAGCGTACCCGTCCGCGCTCAGGGCCTTGGCCAACGCTTCGGTGCGCTGCTCCGGCGCGGCGGCCTCGACGGCCCTGCGGTACGCCTCGGCCTGGGCGGCCATCCGGGCGCGGGCGAACGCGACGACCGCCTCGTCCCCGCCCTCGCGCGCCGCGATCCAGCGCATCGCGTCCGCGGCGAGCTTGTCGTAGGACTGATCGAAGGCGTCCCGGCCACAGTCGGTCAGGGCGAACACCTTGGCGGGACGGCCGCGCGTACGCGCTCCGTAGACCCGCTGCTCCCGTGCTTCCACGACGTCGTCGGCGACCAGCGCGTCGAGATGACGGCGTACGGCGGCCTGGGTCAGGCCCAGCCGCCCCGCGAGGTCGGCCACGGTCGACGGGCCGTGGTCCAGGATGGACCGCGCGACACGGTTGCGCGTCGAACGCTCACCGGTCGCGAGTTCCTCCTGAGGGGCCCCCGTGGGGGTCTCCCGAGCCTCGCCAACGTTTTTCACAACGCCATTGTTGCGTAATTCCCTGGAGCCTGACAAGCCGCGCCCCCGGAGGCGGGCGGTGCGCTACATCACTTAGGTATACCTAAGGTGACCTGCGGAAACGATCTTTGATCGATCAATTCACTGGCCTCGGGACCGGCTCTCCGCAAGACTCGGGAACCATGTCGACACCCCCTCCGACCGGCCCACTCGTCACCCGCGACACCCTCGCCGCGCAGCTACTGGAGCTGGGCGTCCAGCCAGGAGAAACGCTTCTCGCGCACTCCTCCCTGAGTTCCCTCGGCTGGGTCAACGGCGGCGCCGTCACCGTCGTCCAGGGACTGCTCGACGCGCTGGGTCCCGACGGCACTCTGGTGGTCCCCACCCAGTCCGGGGACCTCTCCGACCCGGCGCTGTGGAGCAATCCGCCCGTACCCGAGGAGTGGTGGTCGCCCATTCGGGCGACGATGCCCGCGTACGACCCGCTCGTGACGCCCAGCCGCGGGGTCGGCGTGATCCCGGAGACCGTCCGCACCTGGCCCGGCGCCCTGCGCAGCGCCCATCCGCAGACCTCCTTCGCGGCCCTCGGCCCCCGCGCGGCGCAGATCGTCGAGGGGCACGCCCCCGACTGCCGGCTCGGCGAGCGCAGCCCGCTGGCCCGCCTGGAGGACCTCGACGCCCGGGTGCTCCTGCTCGGCGCGGGCTACGACACGTGCACCAGCTTCCACCTCGCCGAATACCGCATACCGTCCCCGCTCGTCGAGGTGGGACGCCCGGTGCGCACCCCGCAGGGGACGACCCGCTGGGAGGTCGTCACGGAGGTCTCCGTCGACTCCGACCGCTTCGACGAACTCGGCTCCGACTTCGAACGGGACCGCCCCGTCGTACGGGGCCCGGTGGGCGCGGCCGACGTACGCCTGTTCCCGGTGGCCGACGCGGTGGCGTACGCGGAGCGCTGGCTGGCACTGCACCGCCCCCGCGACGAATGGGTCATACCCGGGACCGTCTCCTGAACCCCGGCCGAACGATCACCCGACCGGCTCCCTAGACTTGCGCCTCATGCGAAGCGAGCCCGTGGTCCAGGTCCAGGCCCTGGTGAAGCGGTACGGCGACAAGACCGCGGTGGACGGCCTCGACCTGGTGGCCGAGGCGGGCATCACCGCCGTACTGGGCCCCAACGGGGCGGGCAAGACGACCACGGTCGAGACCTGCGAGGGGTACCGGAAGCCGGATTCCGGCGCGGTACGCGTCCTGGGCCTCGACCCGGTGAGACAGTCCGGGGAACTCCACTCCCGCATCGGCGTGATGCTCCAGTCCGGCGGGGTCTACTCCGGCGCCCGCGCCGACGAGATGCTCCGCCATGTGGCCAAGCTCCACGCCCACCCCCTGGACGTGGACGCGCTCATCGAACGACTCGGCCTCGACAGCTGCGGCCGCACGACCTACCGGCGGCTCTCGGGCGGCCAGCAGCAGCGCCTGGCGCTCGCGATGGCCGTGGTCGGCCGCCCCGAACTGGTCTTCCTCGACGAGCCGACCGCGGGCCTCGACCCGCAGGCCCGCCGCGCCACCTGGGACCTCGTCCGCGATCTGCGCGCCGACGGCGTCTCGGTCATCCTCACCACGCACTACATGGACGAGGCCGAGCAACTCGCCGACGACGTCGCGATCATCGACGCGGGCAAGGTCATCGCGCAGGGCTCCCCCGAGCAGCTGTGCCGCGGCGGCGCCGAGAACACCCTGCGCTTCACCGGCCGTCCGGGGCTCGACGTCGGCTCCCTGCTGAAGGCCCTGCCGGCCGACTGCACGGCCGCCGAGCTGACGCCCGGCTCGTACCGGGTGGGCGGCAAGATCGACCCGCAGCTGCTGGCCACCGTCACGTCCTGGTGCGCTCAGCACGGGGTGATGCCGGAGAAGATCTCCGTCGAACGCCACACCCTGGAAGACGTGTTCTTGGAACTGACCGGCAAGGAGCTGCGTTCGTGACCACCGCCGGCACCTACACCCCGAAGCCGGGGGCGGCCCCGCTGCCCCGGATGATCGGCGCGCAGGCCGCGCTCGAGACGAAGATGCTGCTCCGCAACGGTGAACAGCTCCTCCTCACGGTGATCATCCCGACACTCCTGCTGGTCCTGTTCAGCACGGTCGACATCATCGACACCGGCAAGGGCAAGTCGGTCGACTTCCTGGCCCCCGGCATCCTGGCGCTCGCCGTGATGTCGACCGCGTTCACCGGGCAGGCCATCGCCACCGGCTTCGAGCGGCGCTACGGGGTCCTGAAGCGGCTCGCCGCCTCCCCGCTGCCCCGCTGGGGCCTGATGACCGCGAAGACGGCGTCCGTGCTGGTCACGGAGGTCCTCCAGGTCGTCCTGCTGACGGCGATCGCCTTCTCGCTCGGCTGGTCGCCGCACGGCAACCCGCTGTCCGTCCTGCTTCTGCTGATCCTCGGCACGGCCGCCTTCTCGGGCCTGGGCCTGTTGATGGCCGGCACGCTCAAGGCGGAGGCGACGCTCGCCGCCGCGAACCTGGTCTTCCTGCTGCTCCTCGTGGGCGGCGGTGTGATCGTCCCGATGGACAAGTTCCCGGCCGGCGCCCAGGACGTGCTCGGCCTGCTGCCCGTCTCGGCGCTCTCGGACGGGCTGCGGGACGTGCTCCAGCACGGGGCGGGCATGCCGTGGGGCGACCTCGGGATCCTGGCCGTGTGGGCGGTCGTGGGCCTGGGAGCGGCGGGCAGGTTCTTCCGCTGGGAGTGACTCCGGATGTGGGCGACTCCGGGTGTGCGGGCCTCCGAGACGCGCTGAGGTGGCGATTTGCGTAGGTGCGGGGGCCTCGTGAAGGCGTGCACAAGCGGACGCCTACGATGGGGCGCGTGCCAAACGTGACCCGAGCCGACGCCGTAGCCTTCGCGCGCAACCCGCTCGCC
This sequence comes from Streptomyces olivochromogenes, assembly GCF_001514115.1. GTDB lineage: Bacteria > Actinomycetota > Actinomycetes > Streptomycetales > Streptomycetaceae > Streptomyces > Streptomyces olivochromogenes. The sequence continues at coordinate 643,639 of NZ_KQ948452.1, read as the reverse complement.
CTCATCGCCGAACGCTGGACCCCGACCTCCCGGACGGTGCAACGAGCGGCACTCGCCGCGCTCGTCATGTCGGTGGTCATCGTGGTCACCGGCGGCGCCGTACGGCTGACCGGTTCGGGCCTCGGCTGCCCGACCTGGCCCAAGTGCACCGACGACTCGCTCACCACGACGAGCGCGATGGGCTTCCACGGAGTCATCGAGTTCACCAACCGCATGCTGACCTACGTGCTGTGCGCGGCGGTCGGCTGGGCGATCATCGCCGCGCGCTCCGAGAAGCCCTGGCGGCGCGACCTCACCCGGCTCGGCTGGGCGCAGTTCTGGATCGTCATGAGCAACGCGATCCTCGGCGGCATCGTCGTCCTGGTCGGCCTCAACCCCTACACGGTCGCCGCGCACTTCCTTCTCTCCACGGCGCTCATCACGGTGGCCACGGTGATGTGGCAGCGCACGCGCGAGGGCTCCGCCGAGCCGCGCCCGCTGGTCGGCAAAGCAGTGCAGCAGCTCGTGTGGTGCCTGGTCGCCGCCGCCATCCTGCTGATCGCGGTGGGCACGGTGGTCACCGGCGCGGGTCCGCACGCGGGCGACTCCAGCGAGGTCGAACGCATGGCCGTCAACTGGGAGACCGTCACCAAGCTGCACGCCGTGCTGGCCTGGATCGTGGTCACGTTGACTTTCGCCCTGTGGTTCGTCCTCAAGGCCGTCGACGCCCCCAAGGGACCGCTCGACCGCACCCGCGACCTGTTCCTGATCCTGCTCGGTCAGGGTGTCATCGGCTACGTCCAGTACTTCACGGACCTCCCCGAGGCCCTGGTCGGCCTCCACATGTTCGGCGCCTGCCTGGTGTGGATCGGCGCCCTGCGGGTCCTGCTGTCGCTGCGCGAACGCCCTGAGGCCGCGACGGAACTGCCGGGGCCTGCCGCGGAATCGGCGCTCACACGCGCGTGAGCCGTTCGTAGGTCCGGCACGGCAGTACGGGGTACGGCGACACCGTTGTTCGTACGAGGTACGACGCCTGGCTCACTCCACCCCGTACACCCGCCGCGCGTTCCCTGCCGCGATCAGGCCCGCCACCCGCTGCGCGTCCACCAGCGACCAGGCGCCCTCGGCGACCCAGGTGCCCAGCACCCGGGCCAGCGCCTCACGGAACAGGCGCGCGCCGACGACGTGCAGTTCGGGCAGGCCGTGCGCCCCGCTGGAGAACAGGAGCTTGCCGAAGGGGGCCAGCTCCAGGATCTCGGAGAGGACGGCCGCCGCCCGGGCTCCCGTACGCACCAGCGCCGCACCCAGGTCGGCGTAGACGTGCGGGAAGACCCCGGCGAGGTGCGCCGCGTGACGGTGGTACGGGTAGCCGTGCAGAAGGACGAGATCCGTGCCGAGCCCGGCCGTGGCACGGGCGAAGTCGGTGAGCAGGACGGGATCGGTGCGGTCGATGCGCAGACCGGGTTCGCCCAGACCGGCGTGGAGTTGGAGAGGCAGCCCCGAGGCGACCGCGATCCACAGTAAGTGGCGCAGCAGAACCGGGTCGCTCAGCGCCCCGCCCACCCGGCGGTCCGCGAGCCAACGGCCCGCCGCGCCCCGCACCTCTCCCGGCCCTGGCGGTTCCGGCGCGAGCGCCAGGCCGTGGCGTCCCCCCGCGACCGACGTGAAGGCCACGGCGTTCGCGGCGGCTCCGTGGACGGACTCGGCGAGATTGGCGAGGAAGGACTCGACCGTGCCCGAGGTGTCCGCGACCTGTTCCGCCAGCAGCTCCAGGCGGACGATCTCATGGGCCTGGGCCGCGCCGGTCGAGGCCATCTCGCCCGGTCCCGTCAGGTCCCCGGGCAGCCCCGTGTCGACGAGGTACGTCGTGATGCCGCTGCCGCGCAGGAGTCTGCGCCCCGACTCCAGGACGCCGAGCTCGCGGCGCCGGGCCAGATAGCGGGCGGGCGGACAGTGCGGTTCCAGACCGAGCAGGGGCGGGCACCAGCGGCGCACCGCGAAGCCGGTCTGGGTGTCGAAGAAGGTGGTGCCGGGGGCCGGGGGGCCCTCGGTTCTGGCGAGGTGGGCCTCGAAGGTGCCGAGGCCCAGCTCCGTCCTCAGTACGCCGTGGCAGTACTGGTCCACCAGGGATGGCGTTTCGATCATCCGGACTCCCCGCGACTGGACCGTTGCGTTCTTCAGGTCCTAACGGGTGAGGCAGGCGTCAGGTGTTGGTGAAGCGCAAGGCGTGCCAACAGCTGACGGATGAGAGCCGACAGATGACAGCTGACGAGTGACAGCCGACAGAAATCAGATGACGGATATCAGATGACAGATATCAACTATCAGGTGACAGATAACAGATATCGTCAGCCGTTACTTCGGCGCCCCCAGCTGGATCCCCGCCATCCTCTTCCACTCGTACGGCCCCGTCTTGACCTTCGCCGCGAACTCACCGTCGAACGTCTCGTGAACAGTGATCCCGGCCTTCTTCACGGCCTCTTCGGCAATCGTGAAGGTGGGCGCCACCACGTCCCCCCAGGCACCGTCCGCGCCGACGAGGACGATCCGGGCGCCGCGCTGTCCGATGTACTCGACGTGTCCCTCGGTCCCGCCGTGCTCCTTGGCGAAGGCGTTGATCCGCTGGGCGAGCTTGGCCGCCTTGCGCTCGGCCTTGACGTCCTGGATGGCGCCGGTGGTCTCGTCAACCTGCTGCGTGTCTGCCATGGCCAGGATGCTACCGACGGGTAGATCAAACGGCGACGGGCGGGGTACGTGGCTTAGCCCACGTACCCCGCCCGTGAAGAATCCGCCGGACGGGACCTAGCGCAGGAAGGGGTCCACCGCGACCGCCACGAACAGGAGCGACACATAGGTGATGGACCAGTGGAACAGCCGCATCTCCTTGAGCTTCCCGCCGGTCACCTCGGCCTTGGCGCGGTTCTGCAGACCGTGCGCCTCCCACAGCCAGAACCCGCCCGCGCCGAGCGCGACCAGGGTGTAGAACCAGCCCGTGTAGCCGAGCGGGGTGAGCAGCAGCGAGACCGCGACCATCACCCAGCTGTAGATGACGATCTGGCGGGCGACCACCTTGTTGGAGGCGACGACCGGGAGCATCGGCACGCCCACACGCGCGTAGTCCTCCTTCACCTTCATGGACAGCGGCCAGTAGTGCGGCGGCGTCCAGAAGAACATGACGAGGAAGAGGATGACCGGCGCCCACGACATGGAGTCGGTGACGGACGACCAGCCGATGAGCACCGGGAGGCAGCCGGCGATGCCGCCCCAGACGATGTTCTGGGAGGTGCGCCGCTTGAGGATCATCGTGTAAACGACGACGTAGAAAAGGAGCGCTCCGAGTGACAGCCAGGCGGACAGCCAGTTGACGGCCAGTCCGAACAGCAGGGTCGAGACGACCGCCAGCGTGATCCCGAAGGCCAGACACTCGCGCGGGCTGACCATGCCGGTGACCAGCGGGCGCTGCGAGGTGCGCTCCATCAGGGCGTCGATGTCGCGGTCGATGTACATGTTCAGCGCGTTGGCGCCGCCCGCCGACAGATAACCTCCGAGGCAGGTGAGCAGGACCAGCTTGAGGTCGGGTACACCTTGCTGGGCCAGGAACATCACCGGAACGGTGGTGATCAGCAACAGTTCGATGATTCGCGGCTTGGTCAGCGCCACGAACGCCTTGACACGGGCCCCGAACGGCCGGTGGCTTGGGCTGCTGCTCGTCCCGAGCACTCCCGCTGGACGGGATTCGACGGCCGTCACGCACACCCCTGACAGAGACATCCCAGCAAGCCCCCGGGTGTGAACTCCCCGTAAAGGCTCGCGCGTACCACGCCACTGTAGACGTTGCCTATACCTCGGCCTTCGCGGGGGTGGGGTCGTGTTGGGAGCGGCCGCACCGGGGCGGGAAGAGGGCGTGCACGACGGGCGCGACGGAGCTCGATTGAGCACTCTTACGAGCGGCTCCGTATTCAGTTGCCGAACACGGAACGGACCAGTCGGGAGGCGGATCCCGGAGAGTCCCGGCAGTCTGGAATGACTCGAAAAAACGCACGTACCTACGGGGGTAGGCTCGACAACGGCCGGTGGGCGCCCAGTGCACCGGCATTCGACATGCGTGACATGTGGAGAGGAGCCCTGACCCAGGGTGAGCACCAAGCCGACCACCACAGACCTCGAGTGGACCGAGTTGGACCAGCGGGCCGTCGACACCGCCCGCGTCCTGGCCGCCGATGCCGTACAGAAGGTCGGAAACGGCCATCCCGGTACGGCCATGAGTCTGGCGCCTGCCGCGTACACCCTTTTTCAGAAGGTGATGCGGCACGACCCGGCGGATCCCGACTGGACCGGACGTGACCGCTTCGTGCTGTCCGCGGGCCACTCGTCCTTGACCCTCTACACGCAGCTCTACCTGGCCGGGTTCGGCCTGGAGCTGAACGATCTGGAGTCCTTCAGGACGTGGGGCTCCCGCACCCCGGGCCACCCGGAGTACGGGCACACCCCGGGCGTGGAGACCACGACCGGCCCGCTCGGGCAGGGTGTCGCCAACGCGGTGGGCATGGCGATGGCCGCCCGCTACGAGCGTGGTCTGTTCGACCCGGACACGGCGCAGGGCGAGTCCCCCTTCGACCACTTCATCTACGCGATCGCCGGTGACGGCTGCCTCCAGGAGGGCATCTCGCACGAGGCGTCCTCCCTGGCCGGTCACCAGAAGCTCGGCAACCTCGTCCTGCTGTGGGACGACAACCACATCTCGATCGAGGGCGACACCGAGACGGCGGTCTCCGAGGAGACCGTCAAGCGGTACGAGGCGTACGGCTGGCACGTGCAGCGCGTCGCCCCGAAGCCGGACGGCGACATCGACCCGCACGCCATCTACAACGCGATCGAGGCCGCGAAGAAGGTGACGGACAAGCCGTCGTTCATCGCGATGCGCTCGATCATCGCCTGGCCCGCTCCGCACGCGCAGAACACCGAGGCCGCGCACGGCTCGGCGCTCGGCGAGGACGAGGTCGCGGCCACCAAGCGCGTCCTCGGCTTCGACCCGGAGAAGTCCTTCGAGGTCGCGGACGAGGTCCTCGCGCACACGCGCCAGGCTCTCGACCGCGGCCGTGAGGCGAAGGCCGAGTGGGAGAAGGGCTTCCAGGAGTGGCGCACCGCTCAGCCCGAGCGTGCGGCCGAGTTCGACCGGATCGCGGCGTGCGAGCTGCCGGCCGGCTGGGAGGAGAAGCTCCCGGCGTTCGAGGCGGGCAAGGGTGTCGCCACCCGTGCCGCGTCCGGCAAGGTGCTGCAGGCGCTCGGTGCGGTCATCCCCGAGCTGTGGGGCGGCTCCGCCGACCTCGCGGGCTCGAACAACACGACGATCGACCCGAACTCCTCGTTCCTGCCGGCCGACAACCCGCTGCCGGGCGCGAAGCCGTACGGCCGCACGATCCACTTCGGCATCCGCGAGCACTCCATGGCCGCGGAGATGAACGGCATCACGCTGCACGGCAACACCCGTGTCTACGGCGGCACCTTCCTGGTGTTCTCCGACTACATGCGCAACGCCGTGCGTCTGTCCGCGCTGATGCACCTGCCGGTGACGTACGTGTGGACGCACGACTCCATCGGTCTCGGTGAGGACGGCCCGACCCACCAGCCCGTCGAGCACCTGGCCTCGCTGCGCGCCATCCCCGGCCTCAACGTCGTCCGTCCCGCGGACGCCAACGAGACCGCGATCGCCTGGCGCGAGATCCTCAAGCGCTACACGAAGGTCTTCGGCAAGGGCGCCCCGCACGGTCTCGCGCTGACCCGTCAGGGCGTGCCGACGTACGAGGCCGACGAGAACACGGTCAAGGGCGGTTACGTCCGCTTCGAGGCCGAAGGGCCCGGCGGGCAGAGCGCGGAGCCGGAGGTCATCCTCATCGCCACCGGTTCCGAGGTGCACGTGGCGGTGGAGGCGCGCGAGCAGCTCCAGGCCGCGGGCGTCCCGACGCGGGTCGTGTCCATGCCGTGCGTGGAGTGGTTCGAGGAGCAGGACCAGGGGTACCGGGACAGCGTCCTGCCGCCGTCGGTGAAGGCGCGCGTCTCGATCGAGGCCGGTATCGGTCTGACCTGGCACCGGTTCGTCGGGGACGCGGGACGCATTGTTTCGCTGGAGCACTTCGGTGCTTCGGCCGACGGCAAGGTCCTCTTCCGTGAGTTCGGCTTCACTGCCGAGAACGTCGCCGACGCCGCCCGGGAATCGATCGCCGCAGCCCAGCGCTGACGCTGAAATACGACACGTAGGAGATGCAATTTCCATGACAGACGCACTCAAGCGCCTCTCCGAGGAAGGCGTCGCGATCTGGCTGGACGACCTGTCGCGCAAGCGGATCACGTCCGGCAATCTCGCCGAACTGATCGACCAGCAGCACGTCGTGGGCGTCACCACCAACCCGTCGATCTTCCAGAAGGCGATCAGCAGCGGCGACGGCTACGAGCAGCAGCTCGCCGATCTCGCCGCCCGCAAGGTCACCGTCGACGAGGCCATCCGCATGATCACGACGGCGGACGTCCGTGACGCCGCCGACATCCTGCGCCCGGTCTTCGACGCGACGCAGGGCCAGGACGGCCGGGTCTCCATCGAGGTCGACCCGCGCCTGGCCCACAACACCGGCGCGACCATCGCCGAGGCCAAGCAGCTGGCCTGGCTGGTGGACCGTCCGAACACGCTCATCAAGATCCCGGCGACCAAGGCGGGCCTGCCCGCGATCACCGAGGTCATCGGCAGGGGCATCAGCGTCAATGTCACGCTGATCTTCTCGCTGGAGCGCTACCGCGAGGTCATGGACGCCTACCTGGCGGGTCTGGAGAAGGCGAAGGCCGCAGGCCTGGACCTCTCCAAGATCCACTCGGTGGCGTCCTTCTTCGTGTCCCGCGTGGACACCGAGATCGACAAGCGGCTCGACGCCCTGGGCACCCCCGAGGCCAAGGCCGCCCGCGGCAAGGCGGCTCTCGCCAACGCCCGGCTCGCCTACCAGGCGTACGAGGAGGTCTTCTCCTCCGACCGCTGGGCCGCCCTCGACAAGGCGCAGGCCAACAAGCAGCGCCCGCTGTGGGCGTCGACCGGCGTCAAGGACCCGGCGTACAAGGACACCCTGTACGTCGACGATCTGGTGGCGCCGAACACGGTGAACACCATGCCGGAGGCCACCCTGCAGGCCACCGAGGACCACGGCGACATCACCGGCAACACCATCGCCGGTACGTACGAGCAGTCCCGCGCCGAGCTCGACGCGGTCGAGAAGCTCGGGATCTCGTACGACGACGTGGTCCAGCTCCTGGAGGACGAGGGCGTCGAGAAGTTCGCGGCGTCCTGGAACGACCTGCTCAAGTCCACAGAGGCAGAGCTCAAGCGCCTCGCCCCTTCGGAGGGCTGAAACCTTGTCAAGCAGCAACCCGCTGCGTGACCCCGCAGACCGACGGCTCCCGCGTATCGCGGGGCCGTCGGGCCTGGTCATCTTCGGCGTCACGGGCGATTTGTCACGTAAAAAGCTGATGCCTGCCGTGTACGACCTCGCCAACCGCGGGCTGCTGCCGCCGGGCTTCTCGCTCGTCGGCTTCGCCCGCCGCGAGTGGAAGAACGAGGACTTCGCCCAGGTGGTCCACGACGCCGTCAAGGAACACGCCCGTACGGAGTTCCGCGAGGAGGTCTGGCAGCAGCTCATCCAGGGGATGCGCTTCGTCCAGGGCACCTTCGACGACGACGACTCGTTCGAGCGGCTGCGCGCCACGATCGACGAGCTGGACAAGGCACAGGGCACGGGCGGCAACTTCGCCTTCTACCTCTCCGTGCCGCCGTCCGCCTTCCCGGTGGTCATCCAGCAGCTGAAGAAGCATCACCTGGCCGACCAGTCGAACGGCTCCTGGCGGCGCGCGGTCATCGAGAAGCCGTTCGGCCACGACCTGAAGTCGGCCGAGGAACTCAACGCGATCGTGCACGAGGTCTTCTCCTCGGACCAGGTCTTCCGCATCGACCACTACCTCGGCAAGGAGACCGTCCAGAACATCCTGGCGCTCCGCTTCGCCAACACCATGTTCGAGCCGATCTGGAACCGGTCCTTCGTCGACCACATCCAGATCACCATGGCCGAGGACATCGGTATCGGCGGCCGGGCCGGCTACTACGACGGCATCGGCGCCGCCCGGGACGTCATCCAGAACCACCTCCTGCAGCTGATGGCCCTGACCGCCATGGAGGAGCCCTCCTCCTTCGACGCGGACGCCCTCGCCGCCGAGAAGACCAAGGTCCTCGGCGCGGTCCGGATCCCCCGGGACCTGGGCCGCGACACCGTCCGCGGGCAGTACGCGGCCGGCTGGCAGGGCGGCGAGAAGGCCGTCGGCTACCTCCAGGAAGACGGTATCGACCCCAAGTCGAAGACCGACACCTACGCCGCGATCAAGGTGGAGGTCGACAACCGCCGCTGGGCGGGCGTCCCCTTCTATCTGCGCACCGGCAAGCGGCTCGGCCGCCGCGTCACCGAGATCGCGGTGGTCTTCCAGCGCGCCCCGCACTCCCCGTTCGATCACACGGCGACGGAGGAGCTGGGCCAGAACGCGATCGTCTTCCGCGTCCAGCCCGACGAGGGCGTCACGGTCCGCTTCGGTTCCAAGGTGCCCGGCACCTCGATGGAGATCCGGGACGTCTCGATGGACTTCGCCTACGGCGAGTCGTTCACCGAGTCGAGCCCGGAGGCGTACGAGCGACTGATCCTCGACGTCCTGCTCGGCGACTCGAACCTCTTCCCGCGCACGGAGGAGGTCGAGCTGTCCTGGAAGATCCTCGACCCGATCGAGCAGTACTGGGACAAGCACGGCAAGCCCGCGCAGTACCCCTCGGGCACGTGGGGCCCCGTCGAGGCCGACGAAATGCTCGAGCGAGACGGACGGAGCTGGCGTCGCCCATGAAGATAGACCTCACGGACACCACGGCCGGCAAGATCAACAAGGCGCTGGTGCAGGGCCGCCGCGCCATCGGCACCCCCGCCGTGGGCATGGTGCTCACCCTCGTCATCGTCACCGACGAAGAGAACGCCTACGACGCCCTGAAGGCCGCCAACGAGGCGTCCCGCGAGCACCCCTCGCGCACCCTCGTGGTCATCAAGCGCGTCTCCCGCTCGCCCCGCGACCGCACGAAGTCCCGCATCGACGCCGAGGTGCGGGTCGGTGCGGACGCGGGCACCGGCGAGACGGTCGTGCTGCGGCTGTACGGCGAGGTCGCCGACCACGCCGACTCGGTCGTCCTGCCGCTGCTGCTGCCGGACGCGCCGGTCGTCGTCTGGTGGCCGGTGAGCGCGCCGCTCGACCCGGCCAACGACCCGCTCGGAAAGCTGGCCCAGCGCCGCGTCACCGACACCTACGCCGCCGAGGCGCCCGTACGCGAGCTCAACGCGCGTGCCGACGCCTACACCCCCGGGGACACCGACCTCTCCTGGACCCGCATCACGCCCTGGCGCTCGATGCTGGCCGCCGCCCTCGACCAGGTCATCTGTGACGTGAACGCGGTCGAGGTGGAGGGCGAGGAGTTCAACCCGAGCGTGGAGCTGCTCGCCATGTGGCTCGCGGACCGGCTGGACGTCCCCGTCAAGCGGTCCAAGTCCTCCGGCCCCGGCCTCACCGGCGTCCGTATGGAAACGAGCTGCGGCCCGATCACCCTGGACCGCGCCGACGGCACCCTGGCGACCCTCTCCATCGAGGGCCAGCCCGACCGTGCGGTGGCGCTCAAGCGCCGCGACACCTCGGAGCTGATCGCGGAGGAGCTGCGCCGGCTCGACCCGGACGACACCTACGCCTCGGCGCTGCGGTACGGGGTGGACCGGCTGAACGGGGCGACGGCCGAGGCCGTCGAGGAGGAGCCGGCCACGGTGAAGGCGGCCGTCAAGACCGCCGCCGCCAAGGCACCCGCGAAGAAGGCCCCCGCGAAGGCTCCTGCGAAGGCTCCTGCGAAGAAGGCGGCCTCCGAGTGAACACTCCGCAGCTCGTCGTGCACCGCGACAAGGAGCTGATGGCCCAGGCCGCCGCGGCCCGGCTGATCACCAAGGTCGTGGACGCGCAGGCCTCGCGCGGCTACGCCTCGGTGGTCCTCACCGGCGGGCGCAACGGCAACGGGCTCCTCGCGGCGCTCGCGGCCGCACCCGCCCGGGACGCCATCGACTGGGGCCGTATCGACCTGTGGTGGGGTGACGAGCGGTTCCTGCCCGAGGGCGATCCGGACCGCAACGACACCCAGGCCCGTGCGGCACTGCTGGACTCGGTGCCGGTGGACCCCGCGCGGGTGCATGCGATGCCCGCGTCCGACGGTCCGTACGGTACCGACGTGGACGCGGCGGCGGAGGCGTACGCGGCCGAGCTCGCGAAGGCCGCGGGTCCCGAGAACCACGGTTCCGTTCCCTCGTTCGACGTCCTGATGCTGGGCGTCGGCCCGGACACCCACGTGGCCTCGCTCTTCCCGGAGCTTCCCGCGGTCCGTGAGACGGAGCGGACGGTGGTGGGCGTGCACGGCGCCCCCAAGCCCCCGCCGACCCGGGTCACGCTCACCCTGCCCGCGATCCGTTCCGCCCGTGAGGTCTGGTTGCTGGCGGCAGGCGAGGACAAGGCGCAGGCCGCGGCGATCGCCCTCTCGGGCGCGGGCGAGGTGCAGGCCCCGGCGGCCGGCGCCCACGGGCGCTCACGCACCCTGTGGCTCCTGGACGCGGCGGCGGCCTCCCAGCTGCCGCGCTCGCTGTACCCGCCGGCTTCGGCCTGAGCCGTACCTGGGGCTGCGCCTCAGACCCCATTCGCGCAGTTCCCCGCGCCCCTGAAGAGGGGCGCGGGGAACTGCGCGGTCTTTTGCCCCTCACTTCACCGACCCGGCCATCACCCCTTGCACGAAGTGCCGCTGGAACGCGAAGAACACCATCACCGGAACGATCAGCGACAAAAACGCCCCCGGCGCCAGCACATCGATATTGCTGCCGAACTGCCTGATCTGTGACTGGAGTTCGACGGTCAACGGCTGCGAGGAACTGTCGGCGAACAACAGGGCGACCAGCATGTCGTTCCACACCCACAGGAACTGGAAGATGGCCAGGCTCGCGATGGCCGGACGTCCGACCGGCAGCACCAGTTGGGTGAAGATGCGCCACTCGCCGCCTCCGTCCATCCGGGCGGCCTCCAGCATCTCCTTCGGCATCTCCGCGAAGTAGTTGCGCAGCAGGAAGATGGCGAACGGCAGCCCGTAGGCGACGTGGAAGAGCACGACACCGGGAATCGTGCCGAACAGCCCCAGCGCGCCGAAGAGTTTGGCGACCGGCAGCAGCCCGATCTGAACCGGCACCACCAACAACGCCACCACGACGAGGAAGATCGTGTCCCGGAAGGGGAACTCCAGCCAGGCGAAGGCGTATCCGGCGAGCGCCGCGATCACCACGACGAGGACGGTGGCCGGCACGGAGATCAGCACGGTGTTCCAGAACGCCCGTGTCATCCCCGCATTGCCCAGAAGGGCGGAGTAGTTGTCGAAGGAGAGCTGACCGGGGCTGGTCAGCACCGTCCACCAGCCTCCCTCGGCGGTGTCCTGCGCCGAGCGCATCGAGGAGAGGAAGAGCCCTGCGAGCGGGGTGACCCAGACCAGGCCGACGATCACCAGGAACGCCTGCACCAGGCCGTTGCCGAGCCCCCGCCTGAGCGCGTTCATCGTTGACTCCTTCGGAAGCGGCGGACGTTGAAGACCATGGCGGGGACGACCAGGAGCAGGAGGAGCACACCGAGTGCGCTGCCCAGGCCCTGGTTGTTGCCGCCGCCGAAGGACACCAGCCACATCTGGGTGGCGAGCACGGTGGCGTCCTCCTGCACGGGGCCTGGCGCGATGATGTAGACGAGGTCGAAGACCTTCATCACGTTGATCACGAGCGTGACGAAGACCACGGTGAGCACGGGTGCCAGCAGCGGCACGGTGATCCGGCGGAAGATCTGCCACTCGTTGGCGCCGTCCATCCGGGCCGCCTCCAGCGCGTCGCGCGGCAGGGCGGCGAGTCCCGCACCGATCAGCACCATGGCGAAGCCGGTCCAGATCCACAGGTACGCGCCGATGATGGCGGGGGTGACCAGCGCCGGACCGAGCCAGGACACGCCCTCGTACGGCGGGCTGAAGTTCGACGCGGGCAGCCGCACGGTGTACGAACCGGGGTCCAGCCCCGAGAAGTGGAAGGAGCCGTCGGCCGCGGTGGTCGTGCTCGCGACCGTCTTCCCGTCGCGCGCCGCCTCGACCTTCACCTCGGGCAGTCCGCTCTCCCCGCGGTCGACCCGGCCCTCCTTCCCTCCCCCACCGGGTGTGAAGTCCAGGTAGACGACACCGCGCAGCTCGTCCCGGGCCGCCTGCTGCCCCGCGGCCGCGTAGGCGGGCTTCGCGTCCTTCGGCAGGTCCTTGGGGAGGACGCCGACGAGCCCGAGGCCGACCGTGTGGCCGGGCGAGGCGGAGGCGGTCGTACGGTACGAACCGTCGGCGCCCTTGGTGAGACCTCGGCCGTCGCGGGCGCGGGCGGTCGGATACGACGAGGTTCCCTCGAACGCGTCGTGGACGCCGACCACGGCGGCGTTCAGGACACCCTTGTCGGGGTCCTCGTCGTACGCGAGCCGGAAGATGATGCCGGCGGCCAGGAAGGAGACCGCCATGGGCATGAACAGCAGCAGCTTGAACGCGGTGGCCCAGCGGATCTTCTCGACCAGGACGGCGAGCACCAGGCCGAGCCCGGTGAGCAGCGTCGGCGCGACGACGACCCAGATGGCGCTGTTGCGTACGGCCTTGAGCGTGGCCGGGTCGCGGAACATCTCGGTGTAGTTGTCGCCGCCCACGAACCGGCTGCCGGAGGCGTCGAAGAAGCTGCGCCCCACGGAGAAGACCACGGGGTAGACGACGAGCGCGCCGAGCAGGAGCAGGGCGGGGAGGACGAAGACGAGGGCGATGATCCGGCCGCGGCGCCTGGCCCGCCGTCTGCGGTCGGCCATGTTCACGGCCGGAGGGCTCGCCTCTTTCACGAGGGTGGCGGTCATGGCGATCAGCCCTGGTACGCCTTGGCCGCGGCCTTCTCCAGTTCGGCCGCGGTCGCCTTCGGGTTCGAGGGGTCACGGAGGAAGTCCTGGAGGATCTTCCACTCGCCGGCGCCCTTGGTGCCGCCGAACGCGGCGGGGGCCTGGTCGGACATGTCGAAGCGGACCGAATCCCCTGCGGCGACCAGGGACTTGGCGGTCTCGCGGGCGATGTCGTCGCTGTAGGAGGCGAGGTCGAGCTTCTTGTTCGGGGAGAGGAAGCCGCCCGCCCCGGCCCAGACGGCGGCCGCTTCGGGGGTCGCCAGGTACTCCAGGAACGTCATGGCGGCCTTCTGGTTCTTGCCGTCCTTCAGGACGACGGCCGCGTCACCGCCGCTGACCACCGGCGCCTTGCCGCCGTCGACCGCGGGGAAGGGGAAGAAGTTCGCGTCCTGGCCGATCTTCTTGCCGAACTGGTCCTTGGCGACCCCGGCGACGAAGTCGCCCTCGTAGACCATGCCCGCCTCGGGCTTGGGTCCGAAGACCTTCTCGACGGAGCCGGGGAAGTCCGTGTTCAGGGCCCCCTTCTGACCGCCGGCCATGAGTTGCTTGTCCTTGAAGAGCTTGCCGAGGGTGGTGAGCGCCTCGACCACGGTCGGGTCGGTCCACTTCAGCTGGTGGGCGGCCAGGGCGTCGTACTTCTCGGGTCCCGCCTGGGAGAGGTAGATGTTCTCGAACCAGTCGGTGAGCGTCCAGCCGTCCTGTCCGGCGACGGAGAAGGCGGCGAGGCCCGAGTCGGAGACGGTGTGTCCGGCCTTCAGCATGGCGTCGTACGTGGTCGGCGGCTTGACACCCGCCTGGTCGAGCGCGTCGGGGCTGTACCAGACGGTCGACTTGTGGGCGGCCTTGAAGTACAGGCCGTAGAGGGTGTCGCCGACGCTGCCGTACTTCTTCCAGACGCTCGCGTAATTGGTGTCGACGGACTGTTCGGTGGTCTTGGAGAGCGGCTTGAGCCAGCCCTCCTTCGCGAACTGCTGGAGGACGCCGACCTGCGGGACCATCACCACGTCGGGGGCGTTGCCGCCCTCGATCTTGCTGCCGACGACCGTGGAGACGTTGTCGCCGGTGGAGACGAACTGGGTCTTGGCGCCCGTCTTCGCGGTGAAGGCGTCCAGGACCTTCTGGAAGTTCTTCTGCTCGCTGCCGGACCAGACACCGGCCACGGTGATCGTCTGGCCGCTGAGCGACTTACCGCCGCCTCCGGCGGCCACGGGTCCGCCTCCGCAGGCGGTGGCGCCGAGGGCCAGGGCGAGGGTGGTGCAGCTCGCGAGCAGGGTCGTACGTCGTCGCATCATCGTTGATGTCCCTTTCAGGGCAGGGGAACGGACGGAAAACGGAGGAGGAGAGAGGAGGGGAGGGTCAGGGATTCGTGCAGTCGCTGATCCACCAGGCGGCCGTGGAGCCGGGCAGCACGCCGGCCGGACAGGGGCCGCTGGACAGCAAGGGGGTGCCGGAGACCGGCGCGGGTGTGGGGGCCGTACCGAAGTTGACGGCGCACACCAGGCCGTCGTCGCGGACGAAGGCGAGGACGCCGGGCGGCGCCTGAAGCCAGCGCAGCGCGCCCTCGCCCAGCTGCGGGAGCCCGGCGCGCAGCTGGAGCCCGTCGCGGTAGAGGTGCCAGAAGGAGCGGGTGTCGGCGAGCGCGCGGTCGGTGGCGTACTCGGCGAAGTAGTCGGGCTGCGGCAGCCACGGCTTGGCGCTCTCCGCGCCCGAGGTGAAGCCGAACGGCGAGGCGTGCCCGGACCAGGGCAGCGGCACCCGGCAGCCGTCGCGGATACGGGCGCGGCTTCCCGTACGGCGGAAGATCGGGTCCGTCAGCACGTCGTCGGGCAGGTCGACGACCTCGGGCAGCCCGAGCTCCTCACCCTGGTAGATGTACGCGGCTCCGGGCAGCGCCAGCATCAGCAGTGCGGCGGCGCGGGCGCGGGCCGTACCGAGGCCGCTGCCCTCGGTGCCGAGCTCGCCGTAGCGGGTGACGGTGCGGACCTGGTCGTGGTTGTTGAGGACCCAGGTGACCGTCGATCCGGTGCCGGCTATGTCCTGCATGGCCTCGGAGATGACCTTGCGGAAGGCGTCGGCGCTCCAGGGCGCGCTGAGCAGGTCGAAGAAGAAGGCCTGGTGGAGCTCGTCCGGGCGTACGTACTGGGCGTGTTCGCGGGCCGTCGGTACCGAGACCTCGCCGACCAGCAGCCGGTCGCGGCCGTCGCGCCCGGTGTACTCCTCGCAGACGGACCGCCAGTGGCGCCACACGTCGTGCACCTCGGGCCGGTTCCAGGCGAGCGGGTTGACCGAGTCGCGGGTGCGGGCGTCGGCCTCCGGGTCGGGCGAGTCCGGCAGGTCGGGGTGCTTGAAGAGGCCGGCGGCGACGTCGATGCGGAAGCCGTCGACGCCCCGGTCGAGCCAGAACCGCAGCACGTGGTCGAAGTGCGCGCCGACCTCGGGGTTGCGCCAGTTCAGGTCGGGCTGTTCGGACGTGAACATGTGCAGGTACCACTGGCCGGGGTTGCCGTCCGCCTCGGTGACGCGGGACCAGGCGGGTCCGCCGAACATGGCATGCCAGTTGTTGGGCGGCTCGGCGCCGTCCGGGCCGCGTCCGTCGGCGAAGTGGAAGCGGGCGCGTGCCGCGCTGCCCGGCTCCGCCGCGAGCGCGGCACGGAACCACGGGTGCTCACTGGAGCAGTGGTTGGGGACGATGTCCAGGAGCACCTTGACGCCGAGGCGGCGGGCGTCGGTCATCAGCAGGTCGAACTCGGCGAGGTCGCCGAAGAGCGGGTCCACGTCGCAGTAGTCGGCGACGTCGTAGCCGTGGTCGTGCTGCGGCGAGGGGTAGAAGGGGCTCAGCCAGATGCCGTCGACACCGAGCTTCTTGAGGTACGGCATGCCCGCGCGAACCCCGGCGAGATCGCCGATGCCGTCGCCGGTGCTGTCCAGGAAGCTGCGGACGTACACCTGGTAGATCACTGCGTCGCGCCACCAGCGGTGTGTGTTGAGGGTCACCCGTTGGACCTGTCTGTGCGTGCCTACGGTTATGCATGCATGTTAGGTAGGCGTGTCGCACAGGTGTCAACGAGTAGGCAGCATCAACCGAGAAGTTGGTCAGTTATATGCAGACTTTTCGGGCACAAAACCCGGAGATGGGATGCTCCCGTTACCTAACAAGTAACTAGCAGGATGCCGACAGGGCACCTCGGGGTGCTACCGAGGCGAGATGGCTGCCAGCTCGCGCGCCAGCCGCCGTACCGCCGCGGAAGGCGTCTCCTGCCCCGTCATCGCATCGTGGACCACGGCCTGCACGACCAGGCTGACCTGGTCGTAGCGCGGGCTCTTGGGGCGTGGGGCGGCCGCGAGGACGCTGGCGCGCAGCGTGGGCAGATAGGGGAACTCCCGGATCAGCTCCGGGTCCTGGTACAGCGCCGCCCGTACGGGCGGCAGCGCACCCTTGGTGAGGACCTGGCGCTGCGCCCGCTCGGTCGTGAGGTACGCGATCAGGCGCGCGGCCGAATCGGGGTGCCTCGCATGTGTGTTGACGGCCAGGTTGGAGCCGCCCAGCACGCTCGTGCCCGGTCCGTCGGGTCCGGGCAGGGGGACCGCGCCGACCTTCCCGGCCACCGCCGATCCCTTGCCGGAAGCACCGACGTAGGCGTAGGGCCAGTTGCGCAGAAAGAGGAGATGGCCGTCCTGGAAGGCCTGTTTCGACTCCTCTTCCTTGTACGTCAGCGCCTTCTTCGGAATCCAGCCGTCGCGCACGCCGTCGGCGAGGAACCCGATGCCC
Source organism: Streptomyces olivochromogenes (assembly GCF_001514115.1). Taxonomy (GTDB): domain Bacteria; phylum Actinomycetota; class Actinomycetes; order Streptomycetales; family Streptomycetaceae; genus Streptomyces; species Streptomyces olivochromogenes. The sequence goes on along the minus strand of NZ_KQ948452.1, from coordinate 626,811 downwards.
TCGCGGGCCGCCTCGGAGTTCACGGTGACGCGCTCGCCCTCGTCCCCGAGGATCGTGCCGCCCGCCGAGTAGACCGCCTCCGCCGCGTTCACGGTGAGACCCTCGTAGGGCAGGAACTGGCCGGCGTAGCCGTCGAGTCCGTACTTCGGGGCGATGGTCCTCGCCTGTCGCTCCAGCTCGGCCCAGGTCCGCGGGGGCGCGACGCCCTCCTTGGCGAGGACGTCCTTGCGGTACAGAAGGAGTCCCGCGTTGGTGACGTACGGGACCGCGTACAGCCTTCCGTCGTACGTCGCCGTGTCCACGACCGGCGGCAGGAAGCTGTGGAGCGGGAAGCGGCCGCGGTCCAGCGGAGAGATCCAGCCCGCGGCGGCGAACTCCGAGGTCCAGGCGACGTCGATGTTGAGGACGTCGAAGCGGCTTCTGCCACCGCCGCCGCGCAGGTCGGTCGTCATCTGCGCGTGCGTCTCGTCGGCGGAGTCCGGGAGTTCGACGAGGGTGACCTTCTCACCGGGGTGAGTACGGTTCCAGCCTTCGAGCAGTGGCCCCAGATAGCCGGTGAGGTCCCCCGCGGTCGCCAGGGTGAGCGGGCCGCGACCGGCGCCGTGCGCCCCGTCGGCGGGGGTGCCGGAGGCGACGTAACCGGTCAGGACCACCACTGCGACCAGGAGGCCCCTACCGGCGGCACGTATCCACCGCATAGGTTCCTCCCTGTACACCGGCGTCGGGCACCTTCGCCCGACGTCAGTGGCCATGTATACCTGTTAGGTATGGGCGATACTAGGGCCTGAGACACATTGGTCTTTCGGCCGCATCGACCGGGCAACGGCCTGACATCGGTGTGACATCGGTCTGCGGCACATGACAAGGATGCGGGGAGGAGAGCACGGGTGCGGCTGCCCCTCCTGGCCCTGCTGGCGCGAGGCCCGGCCCACGGGTACGAGCTCAAGCAGGACCTTGAGCAACTGCTGGGCTCCGCGTACCCTCAGCCCAACGTCGGCCAGATCTACGTCACGCTCGGCCGCCTCGAGAAGACGGGACTGATCGAGGGCGAGGAAGTCGAGCAGTCGAGCCGGCCCAACAAGAAGATCTACCACCTCACCGACAGCGGGCGCGAGGCGCTGCATGCCTGGTACCAGGAGACGGCGGACGAGCCCCGGGTGCGGGACGAGTTCTTCATGAAACTCGCGCTCGCCCCCACGACCGGCCTGGCCGACCAGATCGCACTGATCAACAGGCAGCGGCGGCAGTACCTGAACACCATGCGCAATCTGTCGAAGCTCGCCGCGGCCGAGGACCGGGACAACCGCATCTCCCAGCTGCTGATCGAGGGCGCCATGCTGCACCTGCAGGCCGATCTGGACTGGCTGGAGCGCTGCCAGGAGGAACTGGAGGAGCTGGAATGAGCCACACCGCTCCTGTGCCGCGCGCCGAGGGTCAGACTCCCTTGCTGCGCGCCGAGGGCCTGGTCAAGACCCACTACGGCGAGGGCGCCCCGGCGTATGCCGTGCGCGGAGTGGATCTTGCCGTGCGCCAGGGCGAGTTCGTGGCCGTCACCGGCCCGTCCGGCGCCGGCAAGTCGACGCTGCTACACCTCCTCGGCGGCCTCCAGCGGCCCGACTCCGGCAGCGTCTGGCTGGACGCCGAATGCACGGACGCCTACAGCGAGGCGCGCTGGGCGGTGGAACGGCGACGGCGCATCGGCATCGTCTTCCAGTTCTTCAACCTGGTCTCCAATCTGTCGGTCGCCGACAACGTGGAGCTGCCCGCCCTGCTCGCCGGGGTCTCCCCCAAACAGGCGCGCGCCGAGCGCGAGCGGCTGCTGTCCGAGCTGGGCCTGGCGGGCAAGGGACGCAGCATGCCGGGTGAGCTGTCCGGCGGCGAACAGCAGCGGGTCGCCCTGGCCCGGGCACTGGTCAACCATCCGTCCCTGCTGCTGGCCGACGAACCCGCGGGCAGCCTGGACAGCAAGGGCACCCGCGAGGTGATGCGGCTGCTGTCCCGCTTCCACCAGCGCGGTCAGACCATCGTGCTCGTCACCCACGACGCCCGGCTCGCCAGCGCCGCGGACCGCGTGATCAGCTTCTTCGACGGCCGCATCGCCGACGACGCGGAACTCGACGGCACGCCGTCACGCGGCGCCGGGATATCCGGCGTGCTGGAACTGAGGGACTGAGCAGCGTGCGGGCCACTCTGCGCTGGGCGCATGCCGATCTGCGCACGCATCGGGGCGAGGCGCTGTTCATCGTGCTCGCCACCGCGGGAATCGTCGCCTCACTGCTGCTCGCCGCGGCGCTCTTCGGATACGCGACGAACCCCTGGCAGCGCGTCTTCACGCAGTCGCACGGCGCGCACGTATGGATCCACACCGGCGCGTCCGCCGACGCCGGGCGGCTCGCGCGGCTGGACGGCGTCGAGTCCGTGGCGGGCCCGTACCGCACCGCGTCCGCCACCGTCGAGTCACGCGGCACCCGTGCCTCCGTCGAGCTGCGCGGCGCCGTCGAGCCGCCCGTCACCGGTCGGCCGCTGCTCGTCTCCGGTCACTGGCTCGACCAGGCCCGGCCCGACGGAGTCGTCCTGGAGGAAAGTCTCGCCCGTGCGCTGTGGGCCGAGCCCGGGGACACCCTCACCGTGCCCGGCACCACACGCACCCTGACCGTCCTGGGCGTGACCGACAGCGCCGAGCCCCGCTACCGCCCCGGCGAGCGGTCGGGGGTCGTCTGGGCGCTGCCCTCCGCGGTGCGGGGCGCGGACGGACACACGGGCCAGATCATCGGTCTGCGCCTGACCGATCCCGGCGACACGGACTACGCCGTGCAGCGCGCGGTGACGACGCTCGGCTCCGGCGCGGTCACCCAGGTGTCGAACTGGCAGCAGGCCCGCGCCGAGGCCCAGGGCGACAACCGGCTGCTGGGACAGGTCCTTGGCCTGTTCGGCCTCGGCGCGCTCCTCGCCGCCGCGCTCGCCGTGCATGGCGCGATCGGCACCCGTATCCGCGGCCACCTGCGGGACATCTCGGTACTGAAGGCGATCGGGTTCACGCCCGGCCAGGTGGTACGCATCTTCCTGATCCAGCACGTGGTGTACGCGTCGCTGGGCGCCCTGGTCGCCGCCACGCTCACGCAGGCGCTGGGGAGCCGGATCCCCGGCCGCCTCGGCGACGCCTTGGGCGTCTGGCAGGGACTGCCCGGGCACACCGCGGCGCTGTTGGCGGTGCCGGTGGCCGCGGTGCTCTTCATCGGCGCGACGACCGGGATCGCCGCGTGGCGGGCGGGCCGGGTGCCCCCCGTGCCCGTGCTGCGGGCCGCCGCACCGCCGGCCGGCCGTCTGTCGGGCGTGGCCCGCCGGGCGCTCGGACTGCGGCTGCCCCCCGCGCTCGTGCTGGGCTGGCACCAGGCTTTCCCGCGGCGGCCGCGCTCGCTGGCCACGGTCGCCCGGCTCGCCCTGCCCCTGCTGCTGATCGTGGTCGCGCTGAGCGCATGGACCACCATCGACCGCTTCCACAGCGAACCCGAACGGATCGGCCTCGCGGCCGCGCTCACGGCACACCCGGACGAGAGCCTCGGCGATCCGGCAGCCCGCGCCCTGCTCGCCCGGAACGCGCAGGTCACCGCCGTGCACCCGGGCGCCGAGGTGGCCGCTCTGGTTCCGGGCCAGACGGCGACGATCGCACTGCGCGGGCTCGGTACGCACCAGGACCCGTACCCGTTCTCGCTGGCCGAGGGCCGCCCGGCCCGCGGGCCCGACGAGGCGGTGGCCGGTCAGGGGCTGCTCGACCTGCTGGACGTGCGCGTCGGGGACTGGGTGCGGATGACCGTCGGCGCACGCCCGCAGATCCTGCACATCGTCGGCCGCAGCATCGAGCCGGAGAACGGCGGCCGCGTCATCTCCACCTCGCTCGACACCCTGCGCGAGAACGACCCGGAGCTCCGCCCGACCCTCTACCAGCTCCAGTTGCGCCCCGGCGCCGACCCGGGCAAGGTCGCCGCCGAGCTGACCGCGGCCGGACACGGGCACCTGGACGTGCACGCCGTGACCAACCCGGCCGACGGTCTCTCGCCGCTGCGCGGCGTCGTCGTCGGGCTGATCGCCGTACTGGCCCTGATCGGGCTCATCGAGCTGCTGACCGCGGTCGGCGGCACCGTGCGCGAGGGCGAACGGGATCTGCTGGCGCTCAAGGCCATCGGGCTGTCCCCGCGGCAGATCACGGCGGTCACCGTCACGGCCACCACCTGCACCGCGCTGGCAGCGGTCCTCGCGGGTACGGCGCTGGGGCTGCCTCTGGCGCACTGGCTGATCGACGTCCAGGGGAAGTCGAGTGGGATCGGCGCCGGTATCGCCCGGGGGCCGTCCCCCCTCCTGCTGTCCCTGTTCGGTCTGGCCGCGGTCCTGGGCGCCGCCGCCCTCGCCGCGCTCCCCGCGGGCCGCGCCGCCCGACGAAGGCTCGCGGACACCCTGAGCGCGGTGGCCTGATCACGGTCAGGACCCGTACGGGTTCCCCTGGTTGTACGGGTTCGGGTTCGGGTTCGGCGGCGCGTACGGGTGCTGCGGCGGGTAGGGGCTCGGCGGGGCGTACGGGTGCTGCGGCGGATACGGGTACTGCGGGCCCGGCGCGTAGAGGTTCCCCTGCGGCGGCACGAACCCCGCGTTCGGCCCGTACGCCGACGGCGCGGGAAGCGGCGGCAACGTGGCGGGGTGCGCGCCCAGCCGAATCCCGTAGCGGCGGCGGAGCCGGTTCATCTCCAGGAAGGCTATGGCCGTGACCGTCACCGGCGCGCCCAGAATGAAGACGATGCCCATCGTGAAACTGAGCCCGTGCAGGTCACCCGTGACCAGGTCGGGAATGGCCATCAGCCAGGTCGTCACCATGGCGAGCAGCGGCGGCAGGCAGCGGTGGACGGCGGCGGATCCGAAGAAGTTCCCGGACAGCTGCACGGCTCCGTAGGCCAGGAATCCGGTCAGCCAGAGCGCGGTGAAACCGAGCACCACCAGCATGATGCCGCCGAGCGAGGTGGACAGCTGCCACAAGAACACCGTCGCCACGACCATGCCGATGAAGAGCAGCAACAGCTTGAGCGAGTTGAAGAGAGGCACGCGCAGCTGGCGGATCCTCCCGGTGCGCCGCCAGACGAAGAGCATCACGCCCACCGTCGTGGGCGTGATGAACAGCAGGACGACGGCCGCCGTCAGCATGTTCTGCAGGACCTCGGTGAAGTCGAACTTGCCCTGCACGAAGGTGTACACGCCGAACGCCGCGACCGCCCCGGCAATGACACGCACACGCTTGAGCCGCTCCACGGACGGATCGACCGACGCCGGAATCCACACGGGGTGGAACACCGCCTGCGCCACGGCCTTGGGTTGCAGAATCGACCTCGCCGACAGCGTGCCGCTCAGCCATCTTCCTCGCGAACCAGTCAACTTCCGCTCCCCCGAGCCTTCATCCGCATGATCGTCCGGGAGTCTACGGGAAGCGGGCGGACTCCCACCGCCCGCTTTCCGTGACCCACGCGCGACCGCGCCTACCGGCCGCGCAGCTCTCGGTACTTCGCGACGAGCGCCTTCGTCGACTCGTCCAGGCCCGGCACGTCCGCACCCTCGGTCAGCGCGGGTTCGACCCGCTTGGCGAGGACCTTGCCGAGCTCGACACCCCACTGGTCGAAGGAGTCGATGTTCCAGACCGCGCCCTGGACGAACACCTTGTGCTCGTAGAGGGCGACCAACTGGCCGAGCACCGAGGGCGACAGCTTCCTCGCGAGGATCGTCGTCGTCGGGTGATTGCCCTTGAACGTCTTGTGCGGGACCAGTTCCTCGGCCACGCCCTCGGCGCGCACCTCGTCCGGTGTCTTGCCGAAGGCGAGGGCCTGGGTCTGCGCGAAGAAGTTCGCCATCAACAGGTCGTGCTGGGCGACCAGGCCCGGCAGCAGATCGGCGACCGGCTCGGCGAAGCCGATGAAGTCCGCCGGGATCAGCTTCGTGCCCTGGTGGATGAGCTGGTAGTAGGCGTGCTGCCCGTTGGTGCCGGGCGTCCCCCACACGACCGGGCCGGTCTCCCACTCCACGTCCTGCCCGTCGCGCTGCACGGACTTGCCGTTGGACTCCATGTCCAGCTGCTGCAGATACGCCGTGAACTTGGACAGGTAGTGCGAGTACGGCAGTACGGCATGCGACTGGGCGTCGTGGAAGTTGCCGTACCAGATGCCCAACAGGCCCATCAGCAGCGGCACATTGGTCTCGGCGGGCGCGGTGCGGAAGTGCTCGTCGACGAGGTGGAACCCGTCGAGCATCTCCCGGAAGCGGTCCGGCCCGATCGCGATCATCAGGGACAGACCGATCGCGGAGTCGTACGAGTACCGTCCGCCGACCCAGTCCCAGAACTCGAACATGTTGGCCGTGTCGATACCGAAGTCGGAGACCTTCTCGGCGTTGGTCGACAGCGCCACGAAGTGCTTGGCCACGGCATCCTGACCGGCCTTCAGCTCGGTCAGCAGCCAGTTGCGCGCGGAGGTCGCGTTGGTGATCGTCTCGATGGTGGTGAACGTCTTCGAGGCGATGATGAACAGGGTCTCGGCCGGGTCGAGGTCGCGGACGGCCTCGTGCAGGTCGGCGCCGTCCACGTTCGACACGAAGCGGACCGTGAGGTCGCGGTCGGTGAAGGAGCGCAGCACCTCGTACGCCATCGCCGGGCCGAGGTCGGAGCCGCCGATGCCGATGTTCACGACGTTCCTGATGCGCTTGCCGGTGTGACCGGTCCACTCACCCGAACGGACCCGCTCGGCGAAGTCGGCCATCTTGTCGAGCACGGCGTGCACGGCCGGGACGACGTTCTCCCCGTCGACCTCGATCACCGCGTCCCGCGGGGCGCGCAGCGCCACGTGGAGCACGGCCCGGTTCTCGGTGACGTTGATCTTCTCGCCGCGGAACATGGCGTCCCGCAGACCGAAGACGTCGGTCGCCGCCGCCAGCTCGCGCAGCAGCCGCAGCGTCTCGTCGGTCACCAGGTGCTTGGAGTAGTCGACGTGGAGATCGCCGACCTGGAGGGTGTACCCGGTTCCGCGACCGGGGTCGGTTGCGAACAGGTCCCGCAGATGGGTCTCCGCGAGCTCCTCGCGGTGCTTGGCCAGAGCGGTCCACTCGGGCGTCTGGTCGAGCCTGGCACGGCTGTCTGCGTTCATCTCTGGCTTCCGCCTTCTTTCCTGCGTGTGCTGCTGCTTGCCTCGCCCCACTGCCGGTCCCAACCTAATTGATCAGGGCTTGACGTGAGCTGTCGTAGCGCCGTCGTCCGGCTCAACAACAGATACGTCCGGCAGATGCGCGGGTATCAGCGAGGCGACGGCGAGCCCGAAGAGGACGGCCGCGAACAGCGCGGGTCCGTTCAGCCCGTAGGCACCCGCCACGGTGCCGCCGAGCAGGGCGCCGACCGGGGCACCGGAGGTGGAGGCGGTGCGGAACGCGGAGCTGACACGGCCCACCATGGCTGCCGGGCTGCGCTGCTGCATCAGCGTGACCTGGTTGACGTTCCACACCATGCCCATCAGTCCGAGCAGTGCCATGCCCGCGAGGAGTGCACCCAGGTGGCGGACGGTGCCGAGGAGTACCAGGGCCGCCGTCTGGACGCATCCGCCCAGGAACAGGCTCCGTACCCCCCCGATCCGGCGCGCGATCCACTGGGCCGGCCCTCCCCCGGCCAGGGATCCGGCCGAGTAGGCCGTCATCGCGGCCGCGAAGCCCGCGTTTCCCGCGTGCAGCCAGCCGGTCACGTGCAGGACCAGCGTGGCGATCAGGGCGCCCATGCCGATGTTGCACAGCAGTGTGGCCGTGCAGACCGCGCGCAGCACCCTGTCGTGCCACAGGGTGCGCACTCCTTCGGCCACCTCCGCCCGCAGGGTGCTCCCGGCGGGGCGGGGCTCCCGCTCGGGCGCCCGGATCCGCAGGGAGGCCACGAGTGCCGCGGCCAGCAGATAGGTGACCGCGTCGGCCGCGAACGGCGCGGCGGCCCCGAGGGCGAGCAGCAGCGGCACGAAGGGGCCGGCGAGGAAGCCGCCGGCGAGCTGCTGGCCGGTCATCAGCCTGGCATTGGCGCTGCCCAGGGTCTCTTTGCCGACCAGGGAGGGCAGCAGGGCCGTGGACGCGTTGTCGAACAGCGTCTGGAGGGTGGTCAGGGCGAAGGCGAGCGCGATCAGCAGGCCGATCGTGGCGTGGCCGAGCCCGACGGCGAGGGCGAAGCAGGCCACCAGCCCGCCGCGTACGGTGTCGACGGCCCACATCGCCCGCCGCTGGTCCACCCGGTCCGCGACCGCGCCGCCCAGCAGCCCGAAGAGGAGCCAGGGAAGGTAGCCGCAGGCCGTGACGGAGGCGATGACGAGCGGATCGTCCGTGAGCCGCACGGCGAGCAGCGGCAGCGCGGCGGTGCGCAGGGCGTCCCCGAAGCGCGAGACCACCGCCGCGCTCCACAGCCGCCCGAATCCCCCGCGCCACGCGGGTGCCCGCACCCCCGCCGCCTCGACCGTCGCCACAACGCCCCCTCCGGTTCCGCCACTTCAAGAACCGTAGAGGGCACCACTGACAATCGGCTCGCGACGGCGCCGCGGACGCCCCACGACCGGGTCTGCACGGTGGTGCGCCCTGGCGGTGCGCCCGTGCGCGACCCGGCGTACGAAACACGTCCGGCCAGGCACCTCTGTGCCCGGCCGGTTCTCAACTCCTAGATTTCGCCCCGCAGTTTGGCGAGCGCCTCGGCGAGGATGGCCTCGCCGTCCGCGTCGCTGCGCCGCTCCCGTACGTACGCGAGGTGCGTCTTGTACGGCTCGGTGCGCGGCGGGTCCGGCGGGTTGTCCTGGTCCTGTCCGGCGGGAAAGCCGCAGCGCGGGCAGTCCCAGGTCTCGGGAACCTGCGCGTCGCTGGCGAAGCTGGGCACCGTCTCGTGCCCGTTGGAGCACCAGAAGGAGATGCGCAGCCGCGGCGCGGACTCGCCGCGCTCGGCCTCGCCCATCGGCCCCGCCCCGACCCGGCTTCCTCGGATCGCGTTGCCACTTGCCACGGTCGTAACTCCCTGCGTGATGGTGCCGCGAAGCGAGTCGGCGTGACGCTTCGCTGCGAGCGCCTCAGTCTACGTAAGGCCCAACGCGCGTCCAGTGATTGGAGTTACACCCCGGCCCCTAGACGCAAGCCCCATGATAGGCCGCGCCTGGGGGCGCGTACCGGACATGGGGCCTTACGTGCGGATTGTGCTTGCGTAATGTGCAGTTGTGCTGCTGTACCGATGCCGGTCGGTGATCAGTTGTTGACCTTCATCAGGATGCCGAGCACGACAATGGACGCAAACCAGAGCAGACCGATCACCACGGTGATGCGGTCGAGGTTGCGCTCGGCGACCGAGGAGCCACCGACGGACGACTGCATGCCGCCACCGAACATGTCGGAGAGGCCGCCGCCCTTCCCCTTGTGCATCAGCACCAGCAGCATCAGCAGCAGGCTGAAGACGATCAGGGCGATCGAGAACCCCAAAACCACGGCTGGACCAACTTCCTCGGAACTGAATGGACGACGGGGGCCGAAGCCTACTGGGTGAGCATCTCAAGCCCACTCCGAAGGCCACGACCCCCGCAAGGGTACGACGAATCGCCGCTAGCGCATACTTACTGGTCGCGGAAGCGGACGATCTTGACGAACTCGTCGGCGTCCAGAGAGGCACCGCCGACCAGGGCACCGTCGATGTCGGGCTTCGCCATGATCTCCGCGACATTGCCGGACTTCACGGAGCCGCCGTACTGGATGCGGACCTGGTCGGCCACTTCCTGGGAGTACAGCTCGGCCAGCCGGGCGCGGATCGCCGCGCAGACCTCCTGGGCGTCGTCGGAGCCGCAGACCTTGCCGGTGCCGATGGCCCAGACCGGCTCGTACGCGATCACGATCGACTCGGCCTGCTCGGCCGGAACGTCCTTGAGACCCCCGTCGACCTGGGAGAGCGTGTGCGCGACGTGGTTGCCCGCCTCACGGACGGCCAGCTCCTCGCCGACGCACAGGATCGGGGTCAGGCCGTGCTTGAAGGCGGCCTTGATCTTGGCGTTGACGATCTCGTCGGTCTCGTTGTGGTACTGCCGGCGCTCGGAGTGGCCGATCGCCACGTACGTGCACTTCAGCTTGGCCAGCATCGGGCCCGAGATCTCGCCGGTGTAGGCACCGGAGTCCTGCGCCGAGAGGTCCTGCGCGCCGTACTTGATCTTGAGCTTGTCGCCGTCGACCAGGGTCTGCACGGAGCGCAGGTCGGTGAAGGGCGGCAGGACGGCGACCTCACAGGCCTCGTAGTCCTTGTCGGCCAGGGCGAAGGCGAGCTTCTGGACGTGCGCGATGGCCTCGAGGTGGTTGAGGTTCATCTTCCAGTTGCCCGCCATCAGCGGCATACGGGTCGTCATGCGGGGTCAGTCCTCCAGTGCGGCGAGGCCGGGGAGCGTCTTGCCCTCGAGGTATTCGAGGGAGGCGCCGCCACCGGTCGAGATGTGACCGAAAGCCTTCTCGTCGAAGCCCAGGATGCGGACGGCCGCGGCGGAGTCGCCACCGCCGACGACCGTGAAGGCCTGGGAGTCGACGAGGGCCTGGGCGACCGCCTTGGTGCCCTCGGCATAGTCGGGGTGCTCGAAGACGCCCATCGGACCGTTCCAGAAGACGGTGGCCGCGTCGGCGAGCTTCGAGGCGTACAGCTTGCGGGTCTCCGGACCGATGTCCAGGCCCTCCTGGTCGGCCGGGATGGCGTCCGCGGCGACGGTGGTGGGGTTGGCGGGGGCCTTGGTCTTCAGGTCCGGGAACTCCGGAGCGACCAGGACGTCGACGGGGAGGACCAGCTCGACGCCGTTCTTCTCCGCGCGGTCCATGTACTCCTTGACGGCCGGAACCTGGTCCTCCTGAAGGAGGGAGATGCCGACCTCGTACCCCTTGGCCTTGAGGAAGGTGTACGCCATGCCACCGCCGATGAGCAGACGGTCGGCCTTGCCGAGCAGCTGGTCGATGACGGCGAGCTTGTCGGAGACCTTGGCGCCGCCGAGCGCGACGACGTAGGGGCGCTTGACGTCCTCGGTGAGCTTCTTCAGGACGTTGACCTCGGTGGCGATGAGGTAGCCCGCGTAGTGCGGAAGGCGCGCCGGGAGGTCGTACACGGAGGCGTGCTTGCGGTGCACGGCACCGAAACCGTCGCCTACGTAGACGTCGGCCAGGGCGGCGAGCTGGTCGGCGAACTCGCCGCGCTCGGTGTCGTCCTTGGACGTCTCGCCCGGGTTGAAGCGCAGGTTCTCGATCACGGCGACCTGGCCGGGCTGGAGGCCGTTCACGGCGTCGTGGGCGGCGGGGCCGACGGTGTCCTGGGCGAACGCCACGGGGGCGCCGAGCAGTTCACCGAGACGCTCGGCGGGCTGCAGCAGGGAGAACGCCGGGTCCGGTGCGCCCTTGGGGCGGCCCAGGTGCGAGGCGACGACCACCTTGGCGCCCGCTTCGGCGAGGGCCTTGACGGTGGGCAGGACGGCGCGGATACGGCCGTCGTCGGTGATGAGGCCGTCGGCCAGCGGAACGTTGAGGTCGGCGCGGACGAAGACCCGCTTGCCGTCCACGCCTTCGGCGAGAAGTTCGTCGATCGTCTTCATAAAGGGACTCCTAGGAGGGCTCTGTTGTCCGGGAGGGCTGATCGATCCGTGCACAGAGCAGGGCTCGGACAACGCGGCTGTGCGCTGCCCGAGCCCTGCTCTCACATCAGAGGTGCCTGCTCCGGGACTTAGAGCTGGCCGCCGACGAAGACCGTGAGGTCGACGAGGCGGTTGGAGTAGCCCCACTCGTTGTCGTACCAGCCGAGGATCTTCACCGAGTTGCCCTCCTGGACCATCGTCAGGGAGGAGTCGAAGGTGCAGGAGGCCGGGTCGCCGACGATGTCCGAGGAGACGATCGCGTCCTCGGTGTAGGCCAGGTAGCCCTTGAGGTCGCCGTCGTCGGAGGCCTTCTTGAACGCGGCGTTGACCTCGTCCTTGGTGACCTCGCGCTGCAGCGTCACGACCAGGTCGGTGGCCGAGCCGGTCGGGACCGGGACGCGCATCGCGATGCCGTCGAGCTTGCCCTTGAGCTGCGGGAGGACCAGGGCGGTGGCCTTGGCGGCACCGGTCGTGGTCGGGATGATGTTCTCGGCGGCGGCGCGGGCGCGACGCAGGTCCGAGTGCGGGAAGTCCAGGATGCGCTGGTCGTTCGTGTACGCGTGGACCGTCGTCATCAGGCCCTTGACGATGCCGAAGTTCTCGTCGAGCACCTTGGCCATCGGCGCCACACAGTTGGTGGTGCAGGAGGCGTTGGAGATGATGTGGTGCTGCGCCGGGTCGTACTTGTCCTGGTTGACGCCCATCACGATCGTGATGTCCTCGTCCTTGGCCGGAGCCGAGATCAGGACCTTCTTGGCGCCGCCGGCGATGTGCTTCTCGGCGTCGGCCTTCTTGGTGAAGATGCCGGTCGACTCGATGACGATGTCGACGCCGAGCTCGCCCCACGGGATGTCGGCGGGGTTGCGCTCGGAGAGCACCTTGATGGTGTGGCCGTCGACGGTGATCGTGTCGGCGGTGTGCGACACCTCGGCCTTGAGGCGGCCCAGGATGGTGTCGTACTTCAGCAGGTGAGCGGTGGTCGCGGTGTCACCCAGGTCGTTGACAGCCACGATCTCGATGTCAGCACCCTGCTCCAGCAGCGCGCGGAAGTAGTTACGACCGATGCGGCCAAAGCCGTTGATGCCTACGCGGATCGTCACGAACCGATCTCCTCGTTAGGTACGCCGACTCAGTGCCGGCGAGTTGTATGGGATGTCCCCGACCGCCTACGACCCTACCTCCCCGAGGCGTCTGCGGTGACATCGAGATACCCCATACACGGCAGGGCGTTCCGTACCCACCAGTAGGGGTACGGAACACCCTCGGAGTTGACGAGATAGTCACACAGGGTTAGCCGTTCAGCGCCCCGAGCGCCTTCTTGATGAGGGCCGCGCGGTCGGCCGACGCGGTGACGTGCTCCAGGCCGAAGCCCAACAGCACCGTGTCGTGCGTGGTGACTCCGCCGTATGTCTTGAACAGCTCTCCATAGCGCGCCCAGTCCTTGAGCACGGAGGGGCTGCCCGGAGGCGGTCCGGAGGCACTCCAGGGCCCGAGGGAGGTCTCGAAGCCCTCGGTCTCGGTGGCCGCCCCGCCGACGACGAGGGAGGCGTTGTCCGCGAGGACGCCGTGACCGCCGGTGTTCGGGTCGGTGATGTAGCTCAGCGACACCTCGACCGACTTGCCGGCGTACGCGCTGAGGTCGAAGTTGACCTGCTGCCAGCCGCTGGAGGCACCGGTGAAGCTGTTCCACGCCCCGCTGGTACCGGTGTTGGCGCAGCCGGTGGAACTCACGGTCAGGTACCGCTTGAGGAAGGGGTGCTCCCTGACCAGGAATCCGGCCTCGCACTCCGCCGGGACCGTGGCGCTGGTGGCGCCGCCCGCCTCGGGGAGCGTCGTCCAGTCGTCGGCCCCGGTGGTGTGGGCCTCGAGCACCGCGTGGTCGTAGCCGGGCTCGGTGTCCCACAGGAGCTGGGTGCGCAGCGTCGGCTTGTCGGCGGCGCTGACACCGGTGAGGTCGATGGTCCGGGTGAGGCGCTTGTAGGCGTCGTCGGTGTGCACGGCGGCGGCCATGTACGAGCCCGCGTAGGGCCCGTACGGGTTGACGGTCCCGGCGAACTGGCCCGCTCCCGCGCTCGACGCGAACTGCGGGTACTGCGCGGGCGCCAGCGAGTCCGAGGTGACGCCGTAGGTGCCCGCCGTGTTCAGCGGATTGCCGGGCGCGTCGCCGAGCGCCCCCGTGAAGCCGGTGAGCTGCCCGGCGCCGGTGAATCCGTTGGCCCCCGGAGTGGACGTACGGGAGTAGGCGCCCAGGTAGTACTGGCTGAAGTCGTTCGAAAGGGTGCCGCCGCCGAGGTCGACGTTGCCGCCGGCCTGCTCGCCCGCCTCGATCAGCTTGCCGCCCTCGTTGAGGAAGGCGCGCAGTTGGAGCTGGGTGGCGTTGCCCGGGCGTGCGGCGCCGGTGTAGTGGACGACCGTCTTGAAGTGGTCGAGCACGCCGAGCGCGTCGGGCGCGCCGAGGGTTGCCACGTCCCAGACAAGGGGCTTCCTGCCGTTGGCCTTCAGGGCGTCGACGTAGGCCTGGGACTGCGTGGCGGTCGCACCCTCCTCGGCGACGACCAGCGTGTCGGCACCGGGCCGCTGGGCCACGGTGTACGTGAAGTGCGTACTGGAGGTCTTCTTGCCGCTCTTGGTCTCACCGGTGAACCACACCTCGACCTTGTCGCCGGGGTCGCCGTCCTTCACCTTGGCGCGGTACTCGTCGAAGTAGAGGTTGTCCTTGCCGCCGTAGGTCTCGCCGCCCTTCCAGGCCTTGAGTGCCATGTCCAGCGTACGGCCGCCGTTGACACGGTACTTGAGCTCCTTGTCGCGTACGGACTTGCGGACGACGACGGAGACCTCCTGGTCGGCCCCGCGGGAGTACGACGTCGTGAAGGGGGCCGGGGTGAAGTCGGCCGCGCCGAGGCCCACCGAGGACGACGGCTGGTCGGGGTGGGCCGCGGTCTCGGCGACGGAGAGCGCGAACGGGACGTTCTTCTCGAACTCCTGCTCGATCAGCTTCTCGTCGTCCGGGAAGGTGAAGATCGAGGCGCAGTCGGCCGCGTTCCAGGCGTCGTTCGGGTCGATGTCCGAGGCGGTCTCACAGGTCGACATCTCGGGGGTGAACATCGCCATGCCGTTGACGTTGCCCGCGTGGCCGTCCGCCTCGCCGTTGGTCGTGTAGAGCTCCGAGGAGACCTGGGGGTGGTAGCCCGGGATCGCCGAGTTCTCGGGGGTTCCGGCGAGCGCCTTGTAGAGCACGTCGTCCGGGGTGGGCGTCGCCACCTGCCAGCCCACTCCGTAGAGGAGCAGTTCGGCGGCGGAGTGGTAGTTGATGCCGTACGTGAAGCCGATCCGCTTCTCGAAGGCGTCGAGCGCCCTGGTCTCGGGCTCGGAGTTGGGGCTCGCGCCGCGGTAGGTCTCGTTGGTGGGGTTGGGTGACGAACCCTCGTCGTCGTAGCCCCACTTGTAGGCGAAGTTGCGGTTGAGGTCGACGCCGTCACCGGTGGAGATGACCCCGTCGCCGTTGACGTCCCGCAGGTTCTTGCGCCACTGGCGGGCGTCGGCGTCCTTGAACGTGTAGTCGTAGCCGTCGGGGTTGGCCGACAGGACGAACCACAGTTCGGTGGAGTCGACGATCTTCTTGATGCGTTTGTCCGTGGAGTAGTTGTCCAAGTAGTAGTGCATCAGACGCCGTGTCATCTCGGGCGTGATCCACTCGCGCGCGTGCTGGTTGGACATGTACAGCACGGACGGCTTGGAGCCGTCCTTGGACTTCTTCGCGCCCTTGGTCAGTTTGAGCGCGAGGATGTCCTGGCCGTTGACCGTCTTGCCGATGGAGACGACCTTGGCGAGGTCGGGGTGGGCGGCACCGGTCTTGACGATCTCCTCCTGGAGATTGCCCTTGCCGCTGTACGGGCGGAACACGCCCTGGGCCGCGTTCTCCACCCGCGCCTCGGCGTTGGCCGTCAGGGTGTGCTCGGTGAGGTCGACGCCCTGCTTCCGCAGCTTCTTGGCCTGCTGGTCGGTGACGTAGACCTCGACCGCGCTCTTGCCGTTCTTCCACGTCGTGTCGCCGAGTTCGTGGCCGTCCTGCCCGGCCGCGAGCAGCAGGGGTACCTGCTGCTTCGTGATCTCCGCGCGGAACACCTTCACGGCGTTCGCGTCGGGCTTGGGTGAACCGCCGTTCTGTGCCTGGGCGATGGGCGCCATGCCCGCACCGCCCAGCAGGAGCGCGCCCGTAGCGAGGATCGCTCTCGCTCTTCGTCTCATGAGCCCCCCTTGCGTGAGTCCGCCACAGCAGCGAACAGATGCCAGGCTCATGACACTTCATGGTCAAGTCAAGGGTGCCTCACAGGAACGCAAACGCCGGTGCCGACGTCCCAAGTGGACATCGGCACCGGCGTGTTGGGCTTCTGGCGATCGATCGGACGGGTCAGCCCGCGAGGTTGTCCGCCATCTCCTCGGTGAGGTTCGACTCCGTCCCGGGGATGCCGAGGTCCTGGGCCCGCTTGTCGGCCATCGCGAGCAGCCGCCGGATACGGCCGGCGACGGCGTCCTTGGTCAGCGGCGGGTCGGCGAGCGCGCCCAGCTCCTCCAGGGAGGCCTGCTTGTGCTCCATGCGCAGCCGTCCGGCGGCCGCGAGGTGCTCCGGCACCTCGTCCGCGAGGATCTCCAGGGCGCGCTGCACGCGGGCCCCGGCAGCGACGGCGGCACGGGCCGAGCGGCGCAGGTTGGCGTCGTCGAAGTTGGCGAGCCGGTTGGCCGTGGCGCGGACCTCGCGGCGCATCCGCCGCTCCTCCCAGGCCAGCACCGACTCGTGTGCTCCGAGACGGGTGAGCAGCGCGCCGATCGCGTCTCCGTCACGGACTACGACGCGGTCCACACCGCGCACCTCGCGGGCCTTCGCGGCGATCGAGAGCCGACGGGCGGCGCCGACGAGCGCGAGCGCGGCCTCCGGACCCGGGCAGGTCACCTCCAGGGAGGAGGAGCGGCCCGGCTCGGTGAGCGAGCCGTGCGCCAGGAACGCCCCGCGCCAGGCCGCCTCGGCGTCGCAGGTGGCCCCCGAGACCACCTGCGGCGGGAGGCCCCGGATCGGGCGCCCACGGCCGTCCACCAGCCCCGTCTGGCGGGCCAGCTGGTCGCCGCCCGCGACGACGCGTACGACATACCGGGAGCCGCGGCGCAGACCGCCGGGCGCCATCACGATCAGTTCGGAGCTGTGGCCGAAGATCTCCAGAATGTCCCGCTTGAGCCGGCGCGCCGCCATCGCGGTGTCCAGCTCCGCCTCGATCACAATCCGGCCGCTCACCAGGTGGAGGCCGCCGGCGAACCGCAGAATGGCGGAGACCTCCGCCTTTCTGCAGCAGGTCCGGGTGACGGGGAGCCGGGAAATTTCATCCTTCACCGCTGCCGTCATCGCCATGGGCCGATCCTTCCATGCATCCGAAAAATACGGTCGTACGCGGCGGCCAACAGCTCCGGGTCGTGCCGCGGAGATCCGTCGGTCCGGGCCACCGGCGCCAGCTCGACCGCGGCGCCGAACCGCTGGGCGGCATCGGTGAGTGAGTCGCGATCGGGCACGGCGGCCTCGTCGGCCAGCACCACGTCCAGGGCGAGTTTAGGGGCGTGTCGTCCCAAAACCTCCAAATGACGCTGCGGGGAGAAGCCCTCGGTTTCTCCGGGCTGCGGGGCGAGGTTCAGGGAGAGTACCCGGCGCGCCTTCGTCTCGGTGAGCGCATCGAGGAGCTCGGGCACGAGAAGGTGCGGAATCACCGAGGAGAACCAGGAGCCGGGGCCGAGGACCACCCAGTCGGCGTCGAGGACCGCCGCCACGGCCTCGGGGACGGCGGGCGGGTCGGCGGGGACGACGTGCACGGACTGCACCTCGCCGGGGGTGAGGGCCACGGTCGCCTGTCCCCGTACGGTCTCCACGTCCTCGGGCCGCTCCGGGTCGTGCCCCTTGACCAAGGCCTGGAGCTCCAGGGGTACGGCGGACATGGGCAGCACCCGGCCGTGCGCGCCGAGAAGCCTGCCGACCAGGTCCAGGGCCTGGACATGGTCGCCGAGCTGTTCCCACAGGGCGACGATCAGGAGATTGCCGACCGCGTGCTCGTGCAGATCGCCCTGGGACTGGAAACGGTGCTGGATGACGCGGGCCCAGGTCTGGCCCCAGTCGTCGTCGCCGCACAGCGCGGCCAGGGCCTTGCGCAGGTCGCCGGGCGGCAGCACGCCCAGCTCGTCACGCAGACGCCCGCTGGAACCGCCGTCGTCGGCCACGGTGACGACGGCGGTGAGGTCGCCGGTGATCCGGCGCAGCGCGGCGAGCGAGGCGGACAGCCCCATGCCGCCGCCGAGGGCGACGACCTTGGGCTGGGCACCCCGGCGGCGCGGCTTCCCGCCGCGCGCCTCGGCGGGCCTGTCGCCGCGTCCCTCGGAGGCGACCCGGCGCAGCCTGCTCAGCCGCAGTGCGGCACGTCCGGTCACTCGCGCCCCATGTCCCGGTGGACGACCACGGTCTCCACACCCTGCGAGGCGAGGCGGGCGGCGAGCTTCTCGGAGGTGGCGACCGAGCGGTGCTTGCCGCCGGTGCAGCCGACCGCGATGGTCACATAACGCTTGCCCTCGCGGCGGTAGCCGGCGGCGATGAGCTGGAGCAGCTCGGTGTAGCGGTCGAGGAACTCCTTGGCGCCGGGCTGGTTGAAGACGTACGCCGACACCTCCTCGTTCAGGCCGGTGAAGGGGCGCAGCTCCGGGACCCAGTGCGGGTTGGGCAGGAAGCGCATGTCCACGACCAGGTCGGCATCGACCGGAAGGCCGTACTTGAAGCCGAAGGACATGACGGTGGCCCGCAGCTCGGGCTCCTCCTCGCCGGCGAACTGGGCGTCCATCTTGGCGCGCAGCTCGTGCACGTTCAGGCTGGAGGTGTCGATGACCAGGTCGGCGTCGCCGCGCAGCTCGCGCAGCAGCTCGCGCTCGGCGTCGATGCCGTCGACGATGCGGCCGTCGCCCTGGAGGGGATGCGGACGGCGCACGGACTCGAAGCGGCGCACCAGGGCCTCGTCGGAGGACTCCAGGAAGACGATCCGCCGGGTGACGTTCTTCGCCTCCAGGTCGGCGAGGGACTCGCGGAGGTTGTCGAAGAAGCGGCGGCCTCGTACGTCGACGACGACCGCGATCCTCGCCACGTTGCCCTGGGAGCGGGCGCCGAGCTCCACCATGGTGGGGATCAGCGCGGGTGGCAGGTTGTCGACGACGAACCAGCCGAGGTCCTCCAGACACTTGGCGGCCGTCGACCGGCCCGCCCCGGACATCCCGGAGATGATCACCAGCTCGGGGATGGCGGCTTCGGGCACCGCGGGCGTCTCCATCGTCGTACCCCCCTGGGTCTCGTCGGCGGCCTGTGGTGCGGCCGTCTCTCCGGTCTGCGGTCCGGCCGGTTGTTCGGCCGGTTGTCCGGTCTGTGCTGGGATCTCTTGTCGTTCGTTGTCGCTCATGTCTCCTGCCCCCGTCGCTCGTGTGAGGCGCCCGCGGTCACGGGCTCCTCCGGGGAGCCCGTGGTCGTACCGGACGCCCCGACTTCCTCGTCTTCCATGATCTCTCCAGTCGCCGTGTTCACGGCGGGTGCGGCCGGAGCCGCCTGGGCGAGGGCCACGGCGACCGCCTCGGCCGTCTTGCGGCCTATGCCGGGGACCTCGCAGATCTGGTCGATGGTCGCGGACCGCAGCTTTTTCACCGAGCCGAAGTGCTTGATCAGCGCCTGCTTGCGGGTCTCGCCGAGGCCCGGCACCTCGTCCAGGGGGCTCGCCTTGAATCGCTTGGCCCGCTTGGTGCGCTGGTAGGTGATGGCGAAGCGGTGGGCCTCGTCACGGACCCGCTGGAGCAGGTACAGGCCCTCGCTGGTGCGGGGCAGGACCACCGGGTCGTCCTCGTGCGGCAGCCAGACCTCCTCCAGGCGCTTGGCGAGGCCGCAGACGGCGATGTCGTCGATGCCCAGTTCGTCGAGGGCCCTCTGGGCCGCCGCGACCTGCGGCTGGCCACCGTCGACGACGACGAGCTGCGGAGGGTAGGCGAAGCGCTTGGGGCGGCCGTCCTCCTCGGTGAAGGCGTTCCCCGCGAAGGCGTTCCCCGTGGTGTCACCTTCCAGAGTGGTGTTCCCCAGGGGAGCGCTTTCGGTGGAGGTCCCGTCAGTGGGGGCCCCGTCGTTGGAGGTCCTGTCGCTGGAGGTCCCGTCGCCGGAGGTCCCGTCGCCGGAGGTCCTGTCGCTGGAGGCGTTCTCGCCGTCCGTCCACTCGCCCGTCCGCTCCTTCTCGGCGAGATAGCGCCTGAAGCGGCGGGTGATCACCTCGTGCATGGAGCGGACGTCGTCCTGGCCCTCGAAGCCCTTGATCTGGAAGCGCCGGTACTCGCTCTTGCGCTGCAGCCCGTCCTCGAAGACGACCATGGAGGCGACCACGTCGTCCCCCTGGAGGTGCGAGATGTCGTAGCACTCGATCCGGAGCGGGGCGCTGTCCAGGTCGAGGGCTCCGGCGATCTCCTCCAGGGCGCGCGAGCGGGTGGTCAGGTCGGAGGCGCGCTTGGTCTTGTGCAGGCCGAGAGCCTGGAGCGCGTTGCGCTGCACGGTCTCCATGAGCGCCTTCTTGTCGCCGCGCTGCGGGATGCGGAGGGAGACGTTCGACCCGCGGCGCCCGGTCAGCCACTCCTGGACGGGCTCCACGGGGTCGGGCAGTGCCGGGACGAGCACCTCCTTGGGGACGGAGTCGCCCGTCTCCTCTCCGTAGAGCTGCTGCAGCGCGTGTTCGACCAGGTCACCGGTGGTGACGGCCTCGACCTTGTCGGTGACCCAGCCGCGCTGGCCGCGCACCCGGCCGCCGCGCACGTGGAAGATCTGCACGGCGGCTTCCAGCTCGTCCTCGGCGACGGCCATCAGGTCGGCGTCGGTCGCGTCGGCGAGCACGACCGCGTTCTTCTCCATGGCCTTCTTCAGGGCCTCGATGTCGTCGCGCAGACGGGCCGCCCGCTCGTACTCCATCTCCTCGGCCGCGTCCGTCATCTGCTGCTCGAGGCGGCGGATGTACGTCCCCGTACGGCCGGCCATGAAGTCGCAGAACTCCTCGGCCAGCTCACGGTGTTCCTCGTCGGAGACCCGCCCGACACAGGGGGCGGAGCACTTGCCGATGTAGCCGAGGAGGCAGGGGCGGCCGGTGCGGGCGGCGTTCTTGAAGACGCCCGCCGAGCAGGTGCGGACCGGGAAGACGCGCAGCAGCAGGTCGACGGTGTCGCGGATCGCCCACGCGTGCCCGTACGGACCGAAATAGCGCACGCCCTTGCGCTTGTGGCCGCGCATCACCTGCACACGCGGGAACTCCTCGTTCATCGTCACCGCGAGGTAGGGGTAGCTCTTGTCGTCGCGGTACTTGACGTTGAACCGGGGGTCGTACTCCTTGATCCAGGAGTACTCCAGCTGTAGCGCCTCGACCTCCGTGGACACCACCGTCCACTCCACGGACGCGGCCGTGGTGACCATGGTGCGGGTGCGGGGGTGCAGGCCGGCGAGGTCCTGGAAGTAGCTGGCCAGGCGCTGGCGCAGGCTTTTCGCCTTTCCGACGTAGATCACCCGGCGGTGCTCGTCGCGGAATTTGTACACCCCGGGAGAGTCCGGGATCTGTCCCGGCTTGGGGCGGTAGCTGGAGGGGTCGGCCATGTCACACACCCTACTGGCGAGGGCTGACACCGCGACGACCTCCCGGCCCGCCTGTGGACTCAGCCGCCGGGACCGCGATCGCAGATCGGCCAGAGGGCGGTACGGCAGGTTGAGTAGGTTGCGTATCAGGTGTTGTCGGGGCTTGGTCAACACGCTTCAATGCGTGGGAACTCGGGGTCGTGGACAGCGACAGGCGCGTGTGAACAAGCCCCGCGCGCCGGCCGGGCGCCCCCGACGACCCACGTCCAACGGTCTGACCAGCCGTTGTGAACATTCACAGAAAGGCCCCTGCATGCGGTACGGCACACAGCACGCGGACGTCGCCATCGCGGAACTGGAGACGGCCCTGGCGGGAGGCCCCTTCCATGTCGCGCTGCGCGCCGCGATCGCCGCACGCGGCCTGCCCCTGCAGCGCGTACAGCACCACCTGTCTCGGTACGGGGTCAAAGTCGGGGTCACGAGCCTGAGTTACTGGCAGCAGGGCGCCCGGCGCCCACAGCGCCCCGAGTCGCTGCGCGCCGTACGCGCCCTGGAGGAGATCCTCCAGCTCCCGGACGAGTCACTGATCCGGCTGCTGGCCAAGGCCGACCAGCGCTGCGACCCCCAGCGCCCCACCGGCCGCTCGTACCGCTCCCTGGTGGAGGCCTCCGGTGTCCTGGAGCGGCTCCTGGCCGAGCTGGAGTCGCCGCTCGACGGCGGGCTGCACACCCTCGGCCACCACGAACTCGTCCGGATAGGCACGCACCGCGAGCTGCTCGCGCGCGAGTCCCACCACATCGTGCGGGCCTACAAGGACGGCGTGGACCGCTATGTGGCCGTCCACCACGGTGACCCTGGTTGCGCCCCGGAGCGCACGGCGGTCCGAGCCCTGGAAAACTGCCGCACGGGACGGGTGCGCTGGCACCACGACACCGGGGTGCTGGTCGCCGAGCTGCTCTTCGACACGCGGCTGCGCGCAGGAGATACGTTCCTCTTCCGCTACGGCTTCGAGGACGGCACGGCCGGTGCGTCCAGCGAGTACGTACGCGGGTTCGGCTTCGCGGGCGGGCAGTACGCCCTCCAGGTGCGGTTCGCCGAGGATGCGCTGCCCGTGCGCTG
Source organism: Streptomyces olivochromogenes (assembly GCF_001514115.1). Lineage (GTDB taxonomy): Bacteria > Actinomycetota > Actinomycetes > Streptomycetales > Streptomycetaceae > Streptomyces > Streptomyces olivochromogenes. Next base: position 604,365 of record NZ_KQ948452.1, on the reverse strand, counting down.
CCACCGGTTCACCCAGCACTCCGCGGCGGCGCCGCGCAGCGGCCGCCAGGAGCTTTCCCTCAGCGGGCGCCATCGCTCGGTGCATCTCGTCGAGCCGCGGGTACGGTCGGGCATCGTGGGCATCGGTTGGGACTGGGAGTGACCCGGCCGGCCGGGGACGCGGGCGTCGCCGCACTCCCGGTCAGGGACCCGCGACGATCCTGCCGCCCTTGGCCCGCACGGACAGCTCCTTCAGCGCCACGGTGGCGGGGGCCTGCAGCACCTCGCCCGTCGCCGCATCGAATTCGCTGCCGTGGCACGGGCAGATCAGCGTCGTGCCCTGAAGCTTGTTGATGGCGCACCCGGCGTGCGTGCAGATCGTGCTGAACGCCTTCAGGGAGCCGTCCTCGGCACGGCTGACCACGACGTTCTCTTCCCGGTACAGCGTGGCGCCGCCCTTGGCGACCTCGCTCTCCGCGCCAAGCTCGACCGGCGCGGTCGGCGCCCCCGGCGTCCCGCCCCCGCCGCCGCCGGAGCAGGCGCTGAGAGCGATCCCGGCGACCGGGGCGAGCGCCGCTCCTCGCAGGACGGTACGGCGGGCAGGCATGGCGTCTCCACGGGTCGGGGCCGGGTGTGGTGTGTGCCGACGATACCGGTAGGGATCATTCCGCCCCGAAGGGGTCCGCACAGGTGCGACCCGAAGGGGCCTCATAGGTGCGGCCCGAGGGGTCCTCGTAGGGGCGGCCCGAGGGGTCCTCGTAGGTGCGGCCCCGACGGTGCCCTCAAGGTGCGGGTCACAGGACGTAAACGTTTGCGCAAGCGTTTACGTCCACCGTCGAATGCGATACGTTCCCGCCGGAGCAGGCCGAGAGTTCGGGGAAGGCCCCAGTGGGGCGCCCGGGGAGAGGCGAGGCAGGGCGATGGCAACCATGGTCGACGTGGCGGCTCACGCGGGAGTGTCCGTGGCGACCGTCTCCCATGTGCTCAACGACACGCGCCCCGTGCTGCCCCACACCCGTCAGGCCGTCCTGGACGCCATCGACGTGCTCGGCTACACGCCCAACACCCTGGCCCGTTCGCTGGTCACCGCACGCACCCGGTCCATCGGCCTCGCGGTGTCGGCGATCAGCAACCCGTACTTCACGGAGATCCTCCAGGGCGTCGAGGCGGGGGCCCTGGAGCACGGATACGGGCTGCTTCTCGCCGATCCGCACGACGATCCCCAGCACGAGCGGAAGGTCGTCCAGCTGCTGCACGAGCGACGCGTCGACGGTCTGATCGTCGCGCCCTCCGCCGATCCGGACGCGCTCCTGCGCTACCTCGGGCAGCACAACGTGCCGACCGTCTTCCTGGACCGCCTGGTCAAGGCCCCGGCCGACCACCCCTTCCGCTTCGACCAGGTCTGCGCCGAGAACGCCGAGCCGATGGCACGGCTGGTCGGGCATCTCGCCGAACGGGGTCACCGGCGCATCGGGCTCGTCGCGGGCCTGCCCGGGTTCAGCACCACGAACGAGCGGATCTCCGGCTACCGCCACGGCCTCGCGGGCGCCGGACTCCCCTACGACGAACGGCTCGTGGCGCACGGCGACTCCGAGGCGGCGGCCGCCGAACGAGCCACCGACGCGCTGCTGTCCCTGGCGGCGCCCCCGACCGCGCTGGTCACCGGAAACAACGCGATGACCATCGGGGCCCTGCGCGCCCTGCGCGAACGCGGTCTGTCCGTGCCGGACGACCTGGCGCTGTGCTGCTTCGACGACTTCGCCTGGGCGGATCTGTTCGCACCCCGGCTGACCGCGATCTCCCAGCCCAGCAAGGAGATCGGCGCGCAGGCCGTCCGGCTGCTCCTGGAACGGCTCGCCTCGCCGGACCACCCGGCCCGCACCGTGCGGCTCCCCTGCGCCTTCGTCCACCGCACCTCGTGCGGCTGCGCCGAGCCGCCCGGGACATCCGGGGCCTCCCACACCGACCTGAGTCAGAAGAGTCCCGCGAAAGGAACCCTGTCGTGATCGTCGTCGCCGGTGAGGCCCTGATCGACCTGGTACCGCAGGGCGCGGGCGCGCTCGTAGGCCTGCGGCCCGCGCGCGGCGGCGGCCCCTACAACACGGCCGTGGCGCTGGGCCGCCTCGGCTCCCCCACCGCCTTCTGCTCCCGGGTCTCGTACGACGCCTTCGGCGAGGCGCTCCTCGGCGGGCTGCGCGAGGCCGGCGTCGACGTGTCCTCGGTGCAGCGCGGGACGGAGCCGACGACTCTCGCGGTCGCCTCCATCGACGCGGACGGATCGGCGGCGTACTCCTTCTACGTCGAGGGCACGGCCGACCGCCTGTTCGCCGCGCCGGAGCGCCTCCCGGACGCCACCCGGGCGGTGTCCTTCGGGACCTGCTCACTGGTCCTGGAGCCGGGCGCGAGCGCCTACGAGGAGCTGATGCGGGCCGCCGCCGCGCGCGGTGTGTTCACCACGCTCGACCCGAACATCCGGTCCGTGCTCATCCCCGACGCGGACGCCTATCGGGCCCGCTTCAAGAGCTGGCTGCCGTCGGTGTCGCTCCTCAAGCTCTCCGAGGAGGACGCGCTGTGGCTGGGCGGCACCCCGCGCGAATGGCTGGCGTCCGGTCCCGCGGCCGTCGTGATCACCCAGGGCGGCGACGGCCTGACGGTGTTCACCCAGGACGGCTCCGTCCACTCCGTGCCCGGTGAGCCGGTCGAGGTCGTGGACACCATCGGCGCCGGAGACACGGTGAACGCGGCCCTGCTGCACGGCCTGGCCGCGCGAGACGCGCTGTCCCCGGCGGCGCTGGCCGAGCTGGGCCCCGACGGCTGGAGCGAGCTGCTGCGGTTCGCGGCCCGCACGGCGGCGATCACCTGCTCACGAGCGGGCGCGGAGCCCCCGTTCGCCGCGGAACTCGACGCCCCCTGAGGCAGCCGGATCCTCTGAGACCGATGTGGTCCAAGGGCGGCCGACTGTGCAACGGGCGGTGCCCCATGGGGAGTTTCCATGGGGCACCGTGTTCTTCGTGATGTGTCGGGCCCGGCCCGTCCGGCCGGATCAGGCCTTGCGTGCCCGCGTGGTCTTCTTCGCGGGGGTCGCCTTCTTCGTGGCCGTCGTGCTGGTGGCCGCGGCGGCCTTCTTCGTGGCCGTGTTGTTCACGGCCTTCGTGGTCGTGTTGTTCACGGCCTTCGTCGTCGTCTTCCTGGCCGTCGACTTGGCCGCGACCGCCTTCTTGGCCGCCGCCTTGCGGGGAGCCGGTACGGAGGCGGCGTCGCTGATCCGGTCGGCACCCAGGACCTCGCGCAGGAACTTGCCGGTGTGACTGGCCGGAACCCCGGCGACCTGCTCGGGCGTGCCCTCGGCGACCACGAGACCACCGCCGTTGCCGCCCTCCGGGCCCATGTCGACGACCCAGTCGGCGGTCTTGATGACGTCGAGGTTGTGCTCGATGACGATGACCGTGTTGCCCTTGTCGACAAGACCGGAGAGCACCGTGATCAGCTTGCTGATGTCCTCGAAGTGCAGACCGGTGGTCGGCTCGTCCAGCACGTACACCGTGCGGCCCGTGGAACGCTTCTGCAGCTCGCTGGCGAGCTTGACGCGCTGGGCCTCGCCGCCGGACAGCGTCGGCGCAGACTGGCCGAGCCGTACGTAACCGAGACCGACGTCGTTGAGCGTGCGCAGGTGGCGGGCGATCGCGGGGACGGCCTCGAAGAAGCCGAGGGCCTCCTCGATCGGCATGTCGAGGACCTCGGAGATGGACTTGCCCTTGTAGTGGACCTCCAGGGTCTCCCGGTTGTAGCGCGCCCCGTGGCAGACCTCGCAGGGGACGTACACGTCCGGCAGGAAGTTCATCTCGATCTTGATGGTGCCGTCGCCCGAGCAGTTCTCGCAGCGGCCGCCCTTGACGTTGAAGGAGAAGCGGCCGGGCATGTAGCCCCGCACCTTCGCCTCGGTCGTCTCGGCGAACAGCTTGCGGACGTGGTCGAAGACTCCGGTGTACGTGGCCGGGTTCGAGCGCGGGGTGCGGCCGATGGGCGACTGGTCGACGTGCACGACCTTGTCGACGAGGTCGTCGCCGTCCACACGCGTGTGCCGCCCGGGAACGCTCCGGGCGCCGTTGAGCTCGCGCGCCAGGTGCGTGTACAGGATGTCGTTGACCAGCGTCGACTTGCCGGAACCCGAGACACCCGTGACCGCCGTGAGCACGCCCAGCGGGAAGGACACGTCGATGTCCTGGAGGTTGTTCTCACGGGCGCCGTGCACGGTGAGCCTGCGGCCCGGGTCGGCGGGGCGGCGGACGTCCGGAAGCGGGATCTCCCTCTTGCCCGACAGGTACTGGCCGGTCATCGACTCGGGGTTGGCGAGCAGTCCCTTCAAGGGGCCGCTGTGCACGACCTTGCCGCCGTGCTCACCCGCGCCGGGGCCGATGTCGACGACCCAGTCGGCGACCTTGATGGTGTCCTCGTCGTGCTCGACGACGATGAGCGTGTTGCCCATGTCGCGCAGCCGGACCAGGGTCTCGATCAGCCGGTGGTTGTCGCGCTGGTGCAGGCCGATGGACGGCTCGTCGAGGACGTACAGGACGCCGACGAGGCCGGAGCCGATCTGGGTGGCCAGGCGGATGCGCTGGGCCTCGCCGCCGGAGAGTGTGCCGGCCGCGCGGTTGAGCGACAGGTAGTCGAGGCCGACGTCGACCAGGAAGCGCAGCCGTTCGTTGACCTCCTTCAGGACGCGCTCGGCGATCTTCTTGTCGCGCGCGTCGAGCTTCAGCTTGCCCAGGAAGTCCGCGCAGTCGCTGATCGACATCGCGGAGACCTCCGCGATCGACTTCTCCATGACGGTGACGGCGAGGATGAGCGGCTTGAGGCGGGTGCCCTCACAGGTGGGGCAGGGCACCTCGCGCATATAGCCCTCGAAGCGCTCGCGGCTGGCGTCGCTCTCGGACTCGCTGTGCCGCCGCTTGATGAAGGGGACGGCCCCTTCGAAGGGGGTGGTGTAGACACGCTCGCGCCCGTACCGGTTGCGGTAGCGCACCTCGATCTGCGTCTTGTGGCCGTAGAGCAGGGCCTTCTTGGCGCGCTGCGGGAGACCGGCGAAGGGGATGTCGGTCCGGAATCCCAACGCGTCGGCGAGGGCTCCGACGAGGCGCCCGAAGTAGTCCTTGGTGTGCCCGTGCGACCAGGGGTGGATGGCGCCCTCGTCGAGGGACTTGTCCTCGTCCGGGACGATCAGCTCGGGGTCGACCTCCATGCGCGTACCGATACCGGTGCACTCGGGGCAGGCGCCGAAGGGCGAGTTGAAGGAGAAGGAGCGGGGCTCCAGCTCCTCGAACGACAGGTCGTCGTACGGGCAGTACAGGTGCTCCGAGTACATGCGCTCGCGCTCGGGGTCGTCCTCGGGGAGGTCGACGAAGTCGAGCACGACCATGCCGCCGGAGAGCCCGAGGGCGGTCTCCACGGAGTCGGTGAGGCGGCGCTTGGCGGAGTCCTTCACCGTGAGGCGGTCGACGACCACCTCGATGGTGTGCTTCTCCTGCTTCTTCAGCGTGGGCGGCTCGGTGAGCTGGATCGTCTGACCGTCGACCCTCGCCCGGCTGTACCCCTTGGTCTGGAGATCGGCGAAGAGGTCGACGAACTCGCCCTTGCGCTCGCGCACCAGCGGCGAAAGGACCTGGAAGCGGCTTCCCTCGGGCAGCTCCAGAACCCTGTCGACGATGGCCTGCGGCGACTGGCGCGTGATGGGGCGGCCGCACTCGGGACAGTGCGGCTTGCCGATGCGCGCGAAGAGCAGACGCAGGTAGTCGTAGACCTCGGTGATGGTGCCGACCGTCGAGCGCGGGTTGCGCGAGGTCGACTTCTGGTCGATGGAGACCGCCGGGGAGAGGCCTTCGATGAAGTCGACGTCCGGCTTGTCCATCTGGCCGAGGAACTGCCGGGCGTACGAGGACAGTGACTCCACGTAACGCCGCTGCCCCTCGGCGAAGATCGTGTCGAAGGCCAGCGAGGACTTGCCCGACCCCGACAGGCCCGTGAAGACGATGAGCGAGTCGCGCGGGAGGTCGAGCGAGACATTCTTCAGATTGTGCTCGCGCGCTCCACGGACGATGAGACGGTCGGCCACGCCGGTCCGCACCTTTCTTGAGAGAAGTGACAGGGGCCGAGGCCCCCGTCTTTCCCAGACTAGGGGGAGCCACTGACAGCGCCGGTTGCTTTCCCTGGTTCACAACAATCCCGGACCATCCAGCATGCCCGACGCCGCACTCGAGGGTATAGCACGTGCATTCGATTTGCGGGCGTGGCCGACCACCTTCACCCGAACGTGTGGCGGGGCTAGGGTCGGCCGCATGATGGATCATGTGCGCGACCTGGCGTCTGTACGTGACGCGACCGAACGGCTGCTCAACGCAGCCGCCAAAATGGACAACGCTTCCGCGGCCGAGCCGTCACGGCTGCCCGGCTGGAGCCGCGGCCATGTGCTCGCCCACCTCTCCCGTAACGCGGACGCGCTCGTGAACGTCCTCGACGGGCGCCCCATGTACGTCTCCGGGGAAGCCCGGGACGCCGACATCGAGCGGGACGCGCCGCGCCCCCTGGACGGACAGCTCGCGGACCTGCGGGAGAGCGCGGCCCGGTTCCAGACCGCGGGGGCGGCGCCCGCGGACTGGTCGCGCACGGTGGAGCTGCGGGGCGGGGTCACGGACTCCGCGGCCCGGGTGCCGTTCCGGCGCTGGGGCGAGGTCGAGCTGCACCACGTGGACCTGGGGATCGGGTACGAGCTCGAGGATCTCCCGGAGGAGTTCGTGGAACGGGAGATCGAGTTCCTCACCGATCGGTTCACGGGGCACCCCGAGGTGCCGTCCACACGGATCACCGACGGCACACGCGCGTGGAGCACGGGACGCGATGCCGGCGGCGGACCCGAGGTCACCGTGACCGGTCCCGCACCGGCGCTGCTCGGCTGGCTCTGCGGACGGCGCGACGGCTTGGGGCTGAGCGTCGATGGCGGCCCACTCCCCGCGCTCCCCCCGCTATAGGCTGCCGTCATGACGTACAGCGGAGCGGTGAAGGTCGGCGGACCTGCCGATGTGCACGAGCTGCAGAACCTGATGATCTCCAAGGTCGCGGTCGGCCCGATGGACAACAACGCCTATGTGCTGCGCTGCCGGGCCACCGACGAGCAACTGCTGATCGACGCGGCCAACGACGCCGGCACCCTGCTCACGCTGATCGGTGACGACGGCATCGCGTCCGTCGTCACCACACATCAGCACGGCGACCACTGGCAGGCGCTCGCGGAGGTCGTGGCGGCCACCGGCGCCCGCACGTACGCGGGCCGGGACGACGCCGAGGGCATCCCCGTGCCGACCGACGTCCTCGTGGGCGACGGCGACACGATCCGGGTGGGGCGCGTGGAACTCACCGCGCGCCACCTCGTGGGGCACACACCGGGCTCGATCGCCCTCGTCTACGACGACCCGCACGGGCACCCGCACGTGTTCACCGGGGACTGCCTCTTCCCCGGCGGTGTGGGCAACACCCGCAAGGACCCGAAGGCGTTCGCCAGCCTCATCCACGACGTCGAGACGAAGATCTTCGACGCACTGCCGGACGAGACCTGGGTCTACCCGGGGCACGGCAACGACACGACACTGGGCGCCGAGCGGCCGCACCTTCCGGAGTGGCACGCGCGCGGCTGGTGACTCCGGGTCGCATGACGAACGAACCCCGACCGGTCCGGGTCGTATGACGAACCCCGGCCGGTCCGGGCCATCTCAGCAACCCCGGCCGGGGGCGTGAAGTCCGCGAACACGCGCCTCGTGTGAATGGAGCGCACGCACCGGTGCCCTGCGCGCGCTCCCGGCGCGTGCGGTGGTGCAGTCCACTGGAAGCAGCCCCGCTCAGGTCGACGGCTCCTGACGCGAAACGGGCCGCCGGCCCATTGATCCCCGCCCTCGGCCGGCGGCCCCGGCAAAGCCGTCGGCAGGCTGATCCGCGGCTCTTCTCATCGAGCGTTCACGGAACCGCAACACACGTTCCCACTATGCGGACATTTGCCGTTGTGACCTCGACAAACGGCATGCCTCGCTGTCACTCTCCCGCCATGCATCTCGCCCAACGCACCCTGCGCCGCACCGCGTCCGCCGCCACCGTCGCCCTGCTTGCCGTCGCCGTGGGCTGTGCCCCGCAGCCGGAGGACAAAGCCTCCGCCAAGGCCTCCGGGACAACCGGGGAAGCCTGCGCGAAGGGCGCGTTGGGCACCCGGACGTCCGGCAAGCTCACCATCGCGACCGACGAGCCCGCGTACGAGCCGTGGTTCAAGGACGACAAGCCCGCGAATGGCAAGGGCTTCGAGTCCGCGGTCACGTACGCCGTGGCCAAGCAGCTCGGCTACGGCAAGAGCGACGTCGTCTGGCAGACCGTCCCCTTCAACAAGGCCTTCGCGCCCGGCGTGAAGACCTTCGACTTCGACATCAACCAGGTGTCGATCAGCGCCGAGCGCAAGAAGGCGGTGGACTTCTCGTCCGGCTACTACGACGTCCGCCAGGCCGTCATCGCGCTCAAGGGCTCCAAGGCCGCGAAGGCGAAGAGCATCGCGGACCTCAAGGGCGTCAAGCTGGGCGCCCAGGTCGGCACCACCAGCCTGAACTACATCGACGACGTGGTGAAGCCGACCCAGCAGCCGGCCGCGTACGCGAAGAACGACCAGGCCAAGTCCGCGCTGAAGAACGGCCAGGTCGACGCCATCGTGGTCGACCTGCCGACCGCGTTCTACATCACGGCGGCCGAGGTGACCGACGCCAAGATCGTCGGACAGTTCGAGAACACCGGCGGCACGCCCGAACAGTTCGGACTCGTCCTCGACAAGGGCAGCGCCCTGACTCCGTGCGTGACGAAGGCCGTGGACGCCCTGCGCCAGGACGGCACGCTCGCCTCGATCGAGAAGCAGTGGCTGTCCGAGGCCGTCGACGCTCCGGTGCTCAAGTGACCGTCACCAAGGAGGAGTCGCAAGAGGAGCCTGGAGAGGAGCCTGGAGCGGACTCCGGCGAGGGCGACATGCCCGAGGCGTACGTCCCGTCGCAGCGGCGGATCGAACGGGAGCGCCACAAGCGCGCCCGCGCCCGCCGCGCGACGGCGATCGCCGCGCTCTCCACCCTGGTCACCGGCGTCGTCCTGTACCTCGTCGTCGTCAACGCGCCCGGCTGGTCGCGTACCAAGGAGACGTTCTTCAACGGGCAGTACGCGCGCGAGGCGTTCCCCAAGGTCCTCGAAGGGCTGTGGCTGAACGTACGGCTGCTCCTGATATGCGGCGCCGCGGTCCTCGTCCTGGGCATGCTGATCGCCATCGCCCGCACCCTGCGCGGCCCGGTGTTCTTCCCCGTACGGGCCCTGGCCGCCGCGTACACGGACTTCTTCCGCGGCCTCCCGCTCATCATCAACCTGATGATCGTGGTCCTGGGCGTCCCCGCGCTGCGGCTGCAGGGCGTCACCGTGGACCCGGTCCTCCTGGGCGGTACGGCGCTGACGCTGACGTACTCGGCGTACGTCGCCGAGGTGTTCCGCGCCGGCATCGAGTCCATCCACCCCTCGCAGCGCGCCGCGGCCCGCTCGCTCGGGCTCACCAACCGGCAGGCCCTGCGCTACGTCGTCCTCCCCCAGGCGGTACGCCGCCAGGTGCCGCCGCTCCTCAACGACCTGGTGTCCCTCCAGAAGGACACCGGACTCGTGTCGATCGGCGGCGCGGTCGACGCGGTGCGGGCCGCCGACATCATCGTGGGCCGCAGCCTCAACTACACGCCGTACATCGTCGCGGGACTGGTCTTCGTCGCGCTGACCATTCCGATGACCCGCTTCACGGACTGGATCACGGCCCGGATGGACCGTCAGCGGGCCCAGGGAGGGACCATATGACCGGCACACCGGTGCTGCGGATGGAATCCGTCCGCAAGACCTTCGGCGACTCCGTCGTACTGCGGGACGTCGACCTGGAGGTCGCCCCGCACACGGTGACCGCGCTGATCGGCGCCTCCGGCTCCGGCAAGTCGACCCTGCTGCGCTGTGCGAACCTCCTCGAGGAGATCGACGACGGCGCGATCTGGCTGGACGACGAGGAGATCACCGACCCGAGGGCCGACCACGACGCCGTACGCCGTCGGATCGGCGTGGTCTTCCAGGCGTACAACCTCTTCCCGCACATGACCGTGCTGGAGAACATCACGCTCGCCCCGCGCCGCGTGCACGGCGTGGGCCGCGCGGAGGCCGAGGCACACGCGCGTGAGCTGCTCGACCGGCTCGGGCTCGGCGCGAAGGCGGGCGAGTACCCCGACCGGCTGAGCGGCGGGCAGCAGCAACGGGCCGCGATCGTCCGCGCGTTGGCCGTACGTCCCCGACTGCTGCTCCTCGACGAGATCACCGCCGCCCTCGACCCGGAGCTCGTGGGTGAGGTCCTGTCCGTCGTCCGGGACCTGAAGGACGAGGGCATGACCATGGTGCTGGCCACGCACGAGATGGGCTTCGCCCGCGAGGTCGCCGACCAGGTGTGCTTCCTGGACGGCGGTGTGGTCCTCGAACGCGGCACGGCCGAGGAGCTCTTCGGGAGCCCGCGACAGGAGCGCACCCAGCGGTTCCTGCGCCGGATCGTGGAGGCGGGGCGGCTCTGAGTCAGGCTTGCGCCTGCCCCGTCCCCGCCAGCGCCGCCACCCGCTCCACCGCGAACGCGTACCCCTGCACCCCGCACCCCGCGATGACCCCGTCGGCCCGCTGCGAGACGTACGAGTGGTGCCGGAACGCCTCGCGCTGGTGGATGTTGGAGATGTGGACCTCCACCACCGGAAGGCCGTCACAGGCGTTCAGCGCGTCCAGGATCGCGACGGAGGTGTGCGAGTACGCGGCGGGGTTGATCACGATTCCGGCGTGGTTCAGGCGCGCCTCGTGGATCCAGTCCACCAGCTCGCCCTCGTGGTTGGACTGGCGGAAGTCCACCGTGCCGCCGTGCGCGGCGGCCGCCTTGGCACACAGGGCCGCCACGTCCGCGAGCGTGTCCGAGCCGTAGATCTCCGGCTGCCGCTGCCCGAGGAGGTTCAGATTGGGCCCGTTGAGGATCATGATCGGGGCGTTGGCGAGGGTGCGGGGCACGGTTCCTCCGGTCCTTCCAGATCTGCCGGCCCGTTGCGGACCGCTGCTCGGACCCGGTCTATCACGCTGGGGCGCGGTGGTGACGGGCCGTCCAATCCGTGATGAGACCCGCCGTTCCAAGAGGAGGCCCGCTCCGAGCAGTACGAGGTCGGTCTGCTCCGGCGCATCGGGATCAGCCTCCGACGCGCACCATGCTCCCGCGCGCCCCCGTAACCGTCCGTCACCGTGGGTAGTTGACGCGGCATGCACGATGTACACACCGTAAGGGCGCCCTCCATGCTCCGGCTCGCGGCCGCCTCGCTCGCCGGAACGGCCATCGAGTTCTACGACTTCTTCGTCTACGGGACCGCAGCCGCCCTGGTCCTGGGACCGTTGTTCTTCCCGACCTTCTCACCGCTGGCGGGAACGCTGGCGGCCTTCGCGACGTTCGGCGTCGGGTTCGTCGCACGCCCGCTCGGCTCGATGCTGTTCGGGCACATCGGCGACCGGCGCGGACGGCGGCCGGTGCTCGTCGCCTCGCTGTTGCTGACCGGCACCGCGACCGTCGCGGTCGGATGCGTGCCGACGTACGACTCGATCGGTACGGCCGCTCCCGTGCTCCTTCTTGTACTGCGTTTCCTTCAGGGGCTCGGGCTCGGCGGGGAGTGGGGCGGGGCGGTGCTGCTGACCGCGGAGCACGCGCCCGCCGAGCGGCGCGCACTGTGGTCGAGCTTTCCGCAGATCGGCCCCTCCGTGGGGTTCGTGCTGGCCAACGGCCTGATGCTGATGCTGTCGACAACGCTGTCCGACGCGCAGTTCGCGGCATGGGGGTGGCGGGTGCCGTTCTGGGCCGCGGGCCTGCTCGCCGCCGCGGGGCTGTGGCTGCGCAGTTCGCTCGCGGAGAGCCCCAGCTTCCTCGAAATGGAGGACCACGCGCGTGTGCCGCTCGCCGAGGTGGTGCGCGACCACTGGCGGCTCGTCCTGCTGACGGCCGGTGGACTCGCGGTCGGCTACGCCGTGTTCTACGCCGTGACGACCTGGGCGCTCGCGTACGGCGTCGAGCGGCTCGGGGTGAGCCGTACCGTCATGCTGTCCTGCATCATGGCGGCCGTGGTGGTGCAGGGCTCCCTCACGCCCGTGGTGGCCCTTCTCGGCGACCGCTACGGACGGCGGCCGCTGTGTCTGGCGGGGTGTACGGCCTCGGCACTGTGGATGTTCCCGATGATCGCGCTGCTGTCGACCGGCGAACCCCTGTTGATGTTCCTGGGCTTCCTGGTGGCGCTGCTCGCGTTCATCACGACGTTCGCCGTGATCTCCGCGTATCTGCCGGAGTTGTACGAGCCTCGGGTGCGCTGCACGGGAGCAGCGGTGGGCTACAACCTGGGCGGGGTCCTGGGCGGCGCGCTCACGCCCATCGTGGCGACGGCGGTGGCCGAGGGAGAGCGGGTGCCCTGGGGCGTGGCGGCGTATCTGACGGGGATCGCCCTGTTCAGCCTCGGGTGTTTCGCACTGCTGCCGGAGACCCGGCCGGTGCCCCGGATGGCCGTCGCCCCGGCCACGGAGTGAGCAGCGGCTCCTCCGGCTCAGCGTCGCCCCCACCGGCTCAGCGTCGCCTCCAACGGCTGAGCGTCGGCTAGGGAGTGACCGCCAGCTCCAAGTACGCCGCGAACACCACCAGATGGACGCCTCCCTGGAGGGGGGTCGCGCGTCCGGGTACGACCGTCAGGGAACTCACGACCACCGTGAGCGCGAGCAGCACCATATGGGTGGAACTGAGGCCGAGTACGAGCGGTCCGGAGAGCCAGACGGACGCCAGGGCGACCGCGGGAATCGTCAGACCGATGCTGGCCATCGCGGAGCCGAGGGCGAGGTTCAGACTGGTCTGCACCCGGTCGCGGCGGGCCGACCGGACCGCGGCGATGGTCTCCGGCAGCAGTACGAGCAGCGCGATGATCACACCGACCACGGACTGCGGCATACCGGCCGCCTCGACGCCTGACTCGATGGTGGGCGACACGCCCTTGGCCAGGCCGACCACTCCGACGAGGGCCAGGGCGAGCAGGCCCAGGCTGATCCTGGTGGCACCGGCGGACGGGGCGTTCGCGTGTTCGTCCACATCGATCACCTCGCCCAGACGGGTGATCGGGAGGAAGTAGTCGCGGTGCCGCACGGTCTGGGTCGTCACGAACAGGCCGTACAGGACGAGTGAGGCGAGCGCGGCGAAGGTGAGCTGGGCCGTGGAGAACTCCGGGCCCGGCCTGCTGGTGGTGAAGGTCGGGAAGACCAGGCTGAGCGTGGCCAGCGTCGCGACGGTCGCCAGGGCGGCGCCGGTGCCCTCCGCGTTGAAGACGGCGAGCCCGTGACGCAGGGAGGCGACGAGCAGACACAGCCCCACGATGCCGTTGCATGTGATCATCACGGCCGCGAACACCGTGTCACGGGCGAGCGTCGAGCTCTTCGCGCCGCCGTCCGCCATCAGGGTGACGATGAGCGCCACTTCGATGATCGTGACCGCGATGGCCAGGACGAGGGAACCGAAGGGTTCGCCGACCCGGTGCGCCACCACCTCGGCGTGGTGGACCGCGGCCAGCACCGCCCCGGCCAGGACCAGGGTCACCAGTGCGACGATCGCGCCGGGCAGGTCGCGCCCCCAGGTGAAGGCCAGCAGGACCACCGCGACCACGGGCACGACGGCCGTCCACTGCGTCAGGAGTGACCGGAGCCGAACGATCATGCAGCGATCGTCGCAGGCGCGGGCGGGCCCCGCATTCCGATGGTCGCCCGAGCCAACACGTGGCGGAATGCGCGGCCCTGCACCCGCACACCCCGCCACGAGGCGGCTGTTGCCGCCTCCGACGTGATCAGACGTCGATGCTGTTCGTCGGGGACTTCTCCGACGTCGGCGCCTTCGAAGCACCCTCGGACGCTTCCAGCGCCGCCTGCTTCTTGGAGGCGATCAGGCTGGTGATCGTCGTGACGACCAGAACCGCGCAGATCACCCCGAGCGAGACCGGGATGGAGATCTCGGGAACGTGGACGCCGGACTCGTGCAGTGCGTGCAGCACCAGCTTGACGCCGATGAAGCCGAGGATGACGGACAGGCCGTAGCTGAGGTGGACCAGCTTCCTGAGCAGGCCGCCGATGAGGAAGTACAGCTGGCGCAGACCCATCAGCGCGAACGCGTTGGCCGTGAAGACGATGTACGGGTCCTGGGTCAGGCCGAAGATCGCGGGGATCGAGTCGAGCGCGAAGAGTACGTCCGTGGTGCCGATCGCGAGCATCACGACCAGCATCGGCGTCATGACGCGCTTGCCGTTCTGCTGGATCCACAGCTTCGTGCCGTGATATCGGTCCGCGACACCGAAGCGCTTCTCGGCGGCCTTGAGCAGCTTGTTCTCCTCGAACTCCTCCTCCGGTTCGTCGGCCCGCGCCTCCTGGATCAGCTTCCAGGCCGTGTAGATGAGGAACGCGCCGAATATGTAGAAGACCCAGGCGAAGTTGGAGATGATCGCGGCGCCCGCGGCGATGAAGATCGTGCGCAGGACGAGCGCTATGAGGACGCCGACGAGAAGGACCCGCTGCTGGTACTGCGTCGGCACGGCGAACTTCGCCATGATCAGGACGAAGACGAAGAGGTTGTCGACGCTCAGCGACTTCTCTGTGATGAAGCCGGCGAAGAACTCGCCGACGGGCTGGCCGCCGGAGAACACGAGTAGTCCCAGGCCGAACAGTCCGGCCAGAGCGATCCAGACGATCGTCCAGATCCCGGCTTCCTTGATCGATACGTCGTGCGGCTTGCGACCGATGAAGAAGTCGACCGCGATGAGGGCGGCGAGGCCCACGATCGTGAGGACCCAAAGGGTCACGGAAACATTCACTGCGCCTCCGGCAGTCGTAACGGCAAATACCAGCGTCGTCGCTGCCGGAGGTCTCTTCCACCCGCGACCGAGGGGACACGTGAGGCGTCCGCGGTCCACGGGCCGACGCCCCGGGATCTGGTCAGATCCGTATTGACGGGAACGCCGCTACTGGTAGGGAGTACTCCCCTCCGTACGGAAAACAGTACCCGAAACACCAAGGAAAGGTAAAGCGATTAGTAAAAGAAAGACCAAACCTGCTGGTCGGACGGCTTTACCGATGCTTGGCAAAGTCCTCTGCGGGTCAGCGGTTCCATGACCGGCGGGCCGCCGCCACCTGGGAGAGCACCTGCTGGAGCACCTGACTGCCCGGCGGGACGAGCGCGGGTTCGTACGTCCAGGCGTGCCCCACCCACGGGTCGGCGAGATGGTCGTCGGGCACCGGGGTGAGTCGCAACAGCGAACGCCAGAGAGGATCGAGCAGCGGCCCGTAGGCGGCGGCGTCCTCCCGGTCCGCGACCATCATCAGATGGACGCCGACGGCCGGTCCCTCGTCCGCGAGATAGCGCAACTGCGTCACGGCTCGGTCGTCGAAGCCGTGCGGGAAGTCGTTGACGATCAGCAGTTGTTCGGCGGTGTCGAGGTCCGGCGGCAGCGAGTCGGCCACGCCGCCACGCACCGCCATCTGCACCAGGTCGACACGCTGGGTGAGCCGGGCCAGCACCTCGCCCACCCCCGCGGCCCCGGCGGCGGGCGGAGCGTCGAGGACTCCGGAACGCACCAGCGGCGCAAGACACGAGGCTCCCGAACCGGCCGGGTCGATCACATGCACCGTGAACTCACCCGCGGGATAGGCGGCGAGCAGCCGGGCGGCGTGCGCCACGGCCGTGTCCATGGCGAGTCGGCGCAGCTCGTCGGAGTCGGCGAGCGTGTCGTCGAGGCCGGCGCGTCCGCTGTCGATCCACAGGCCACGTTCGAGCGGAAGGCGGACCAGCATCGGGATGCCCAGGTTCTCGCTCTCGGGCAGCCGGAGGTCGCCGAGGCGCAGGGCCATGGGGATCTCCATGGGCACCCGGTAACGGTGCCAGACCGGGTTGTCCCAGGATGCGTACGCCGCGGGCAGCGCGGGCTCGACCACCTCGGCCTCGGCCGCGAGCTGGGCGAGGTCCCGGTCGAGCGCCGCGCGGGCCTGGTCGACCAGACCGGCGCGCTTGGCCTGGGCGGCCTCACGCGCGGCGTCGCCCTGCCCGCCGATCCGGCTGCGCGGGTCGGACAGGACCTTGTCGAGCTCCTGCTCCAGGCGCGAGTCGGCGAAGTCGACGGCGCTGCGATACGCGGCCGTGGTGCGCGCCAGGTCCTCGAACATGCCCCACACCTGGTTGTAGAGCCGCTCCTCCATGGACCAGCCGGTCGCGTCACCGGCGACGGGCTGCGCGGGCTGCCCCGGCGCGGCCGGTGGTGCGGTCGGCGGAGGCGGGGGCGGCGCGGCGGCCTGTCTGCCGGGGTGGCTGTAGTTGACCGGGCCGCCCGTGGGAGCGGACGGCTGGGTGACAGTGGAGGGGTCGGGTTGAGCGGGGCCTCCCGGGTAGCCCGACTGCGGCACCGTGGCTCCTTGCGGACCCGGCGCGTCGTACGGGGACTGCGGCGGTACGGTCCCGGGGGCGCCCTGCGGTCCGGCGTACGGCTGGTCCGGTCCCGGCGCCGAGGCGGCCGCCTGTCGTGAGCGGTCCGTGTCCGCCGAACGCGGCGGGGGTGCCGACACCGAGCGGGCCAGCCCCTGGGCCACCGCTTCGTTGATGCTGCCCGCGAGCTGCCGGGCCTCGGACAGGCCCTGGTCGGTGAGGAGTTCGGCGAGGCCGCCCGCGTACCCCTGGCCGACCGCGCGTACCTTCCAGACGCCCTGTCTGCGGTAGAGCTCCAGGGCGACGACGGCCGACTCCGTGTCCAGGCCGGTGATGGTGTAGCTGGCGACCTCGGAGCCGTCGAGGCCGGTGACGGCGACGAAGGGGGCGGCGACGGCCCCGAACCGGACAGGGCCACCGACACCGGTCGGCAGTGCGAGCAGCACGCTGACGCGGTGCACGGTCCCCGGCAGGGCGTCCAGGTCGAACGCGAGCCGGTGGTCGGCCGCCGCCTGCTTGGAGACCTCGAGTCCGGGCAGGGTCGGCGCGCCCGGGTGAGCCACCCATTCGACGCCCCGGACCCTGCCCTGCTCGTCGCTCAGCGTGGCCCCGGCCACGATCGGCCGGCCGGCCGATACGCGGACCTCAAGACGGGCCTGGGAGAGCGGGTGGTTCTGCCCCCGGACCAGCTCGGCCGTCATCGCCTTGTCCCCCCGTGTCGCTTCGTGTGCCGGGCGCCGCGCTGCCTACAGGTGCGGCAGGATCGCGGGCATCAGGTCCTGGAAGGTGCGGCCGTTGGCCGGTGTGCCCAGGGCCGTCATCTGCCAGCCAGGGCCCGCGCGGTGCACCTTCGCCATGATCTGCGCCGTGTACTGGCCGCCGCCCGCGAGCGTGTAGCGGGCGAGCTCCTGGCCGTTGGTCTCGTCGACCAGACGGCAGAAAGCGTTCTGCACTTCCTGGAACGTCTGGCCCGTGAAGGAGTTCACGGTGAAGATGATCTGGTCGATGTGGACCGGGATGCGCTGGAGGTCGACGAGGATCGCCTCGTCGTCGCCGCCCTGGCCCACGCCACCGACCAGGTTGTCACCGGTGTGCCGCACGGATCCGTCGTCGCTGACGAGGTGACGGAAGAACACCACGTCGACGGGCTGCTTGTCCGCGAACAGCACGGCGGACGCGTCGAGGTCGATCTCCCGAGTGCGCGAGCCGAACAGGCCGCGCCGGGGAGCCGCCTGCCAGCCGAGCCCCATGCGCACCGCGGTCAAGGTGCCCCCGTCGTTCTTCTGCAGACTGATGGCCTGACCCTTGGTCATGTTGACCGTCACGCGCTGTTCCCCTCTCGAGCTGTCCCCTGTTGCCGCGGAGTCCGCGGATGTCCAGAACCCTACGCAGCGTCGGCGACCGTGCCGAACCCTGGGGCGCGCTTTGTGTCGGTGTTGCAACACAGCGCGCATCCGCCGAGGTCCGGCACGGTGGGCGGGGGCCTCAGGCCAGGCCCGCCTCCTTCATCTGACGCAGTTCCTTCTTCATCTCCGACACCTCGTCGCGCAGCCGTGCCGCGATCTCGAACTGGAGGTCGGCCGCGGCGGCCCGCATCCGCTCCGTCATCTCCTCGATCTGCTCGGTGAGTTCGGCCGCGGGGCGGTCGGTCGGCACCGTCTCCTTGGCCTTGCCCTTGGCGGACTTGGCCGCCTTGCCGCCGAGCGAGGGCACGGGGGCCTTGGCTCCCTTGCCGTCCTTGCCCTTGCGGTATCCGGAGCCGAGCAACTGCTCGGTGTCGACGTCCTCGCGGGCGATCTGGGCCACGATGTCGTTGATCTTCTTGCGGAGGGGCTGCGGGTCGATGCCCCTCTCCTCGTTGTAGGCGACCTGCTTCTCCCGGCGGCGGTTGGTCTCCTCGATGGCCTTCTCCATCGCCGGGGTGATCCGGTCGGCGTACATGTGGACCTGGCCGGAGACATTGCGCGCCGCGCGGCCGATGGTCTGGATCAGCGAGGTGCCCGAGCGCAGGAAGCCCTCCTTGTCGGCGTCGAGGATCGACACCAGGGAGACCTCGGGCAGGTCGAGGCCCTCGCGCAGCAGGTTGATGCCGACCAGGACGTCGAACTCGCCCGAGCGCAGCTCGCGCAGCAGCTCGACGCGGCGCAGGGTGTCGACATCGCTGTGCAGATAGCGCACCTGGATGCCGAGTTCAAGGAAGTAGTCGGTGAGGTCCTCGGCCATCTTCTTGGTGAGCGTGGTGACCAGGACGCGCTCGTCCTTCTCGGTGCGCTTGCGGATCTCGTGCACCAGGTCGTCGATCTGGCCCTCGGTGGGCTTGACGACGACCTCGGGGTCGATGAGGCCGGTGGGGCGGATGATCTGCTCGACGAAGCCGTCACCGCGCGAGAGTTCGTACTTCCCCGGGGTCGCCGACAGATAGACGGTCTGCCCGATGCGCTGCTGGAACTCCTCCCATTTCAGGGGACGGTTGTCCAGCGCGGAGGGCAGCCGGAAGCCGTGGTCCACGAGGGTGCGCTTGCGGGAGGCGTCGCCCTCGTACATGGCACCGATCTGCGGGACCGTGACGTGCGACTCGTCGAGGACGAGCAGGAAGTCGTCCGGGAAGTAGTCGATCAGCGTGTTCGGTGCGGAGCCGGGTGCGCGGCCGTCGAAGTGCATCGAGTAGTTCTCGACGCCGGAGCAGGAGCCGATCTGGCGGAGCATCTCCAGGTCGTACGTCGTACGCATGCGCAGGCGCTGGGCCTCCAGGAGCTTGCCCTGCTTCTCCAGCTCGGCGAGGCGCTCCCCCAGTTCCTTCTCGATGTCGTTGACCGCGCGCTCCATGCGCTCGGGGCCGGCCACGTAGTGGGACGCCGGGAAGACGTAGACCTGGTTGTCGTCGCTGATGACCTCACCGGTGAGCGGGTGCAGCGTGGAGAGTGCCTCGATCTCGTCGCCGAACATCTCGATGCGGACGGCGAGCTCCTCGTAGACCGGGAAGATCTCGATGGTGTCGCCGCGGACCCGGAAGGTGCCGCGGGCGAACGCCACGTCGTTGCGCGTGTACTGGATGTCGACGAAGCGGCGCAGCAGGTCGTCGCGGTCGATCTCGTCGCCGACCTTGAGGCTGACCATCCGGTCGACGTACTCCTGCGGCGTGCCGAGGCCGTAGATGCAGGAGACCGAGGCGACCACCACGACGTCGCGGCGGGTGAGCAGCGAGTTGGTCGCGGAGTGGCGCAGGCGCTCGACCTCCTCGTTGATCGAGGAGTCCTTCTCGATGTAGGTGTCCGACTGCGGGACGTAGGCCTCGGGCTGGTAGTAGTCGTAGTACGAGACGAAGTACTCGACCGCGTTGTTCGGCAGCAGCTCGCGGAACTCGTTGGCCAGCTGGGCGGCCAGCGTCTTGTTCGGTGCCATGACGAGCGTGGGGCGCTGGAGCTTCTCGATCATCCACGCGGTGGTGGCGGACTTGCCGGTGCCGGTCGCGCCCAGCAGGACGACATCCTTCTCACCCGCGCGGATGCGCTTTTCCAGGTCGGCGATGGCCGCCGGCTGGTCACCGCTCGGCTGGTAGGAGCTGACGACCTCGAAGGGCGCCACCGAACGTTCGATCTTTGATACGGGCCGCATGGGTTCCACCGTACGACCCCGCACTGACAACGGGCCCGGATCAGCGGTTCTGGGGGGTGCGTGAGCTGCGGTGGCCGCGCTCCCGGCCGGCGCGCGGCAGGGGGCGGCGGCCGACGTACTGGACCGTGGAGTGGGCCGGGACGCCGGGCCGGTGCTCCGTGGGCCTCCAGTCGGGCTTGCCCATGACCATCAGCGGGTCGAACATCACGACGACGCCCGCCAGACACAGGAAGACCAGCGGGCCGATCATCATGGGCGCGAGCAGTGCGGCGGCCGAGTCGCCGCCGGGGCTGCTGGACGTGCCGTGGAGATGGACGCTGAGGGCGGCCATGCCCGTGTAGTGCATACCGCTGACGGCCAGCCCCATGACAAGGCTGGCGCCCACGCTCCAGAGGAATCCCCGGACCTGCCCCGCCGCCCACAGAGCGGTGGTGGCGGCGACGACGGCGATGACCACCGAGGCGGAGACGGTGAGGGTGTTGTATTCGAGGTTCCCGTTGAGGCGCATGCCGGCCATGCCCAGATAGTGCATCGAGGCGACTCCCAGACCGGTGATGGTTCCCCCGGTGAAGAGCGCCGTTCCGGTGGCGCCCCGGTAACCCACGATGAAGATCCCGATGCCGACCATCACGACGGCCACGCCCAGGCTCGCGAACGTCGTCGGCTTGTCGTAGTGGACCGGGGTCTCCTTTACGGTGAACCCCATCATGGCTATGAAATGCATGGTCCATATGCCGGAGGCGATCGCCACGGAGCCGAGCGCGAGCCAGCCGGCCCGCCAGGAGTGGGCGACGAGCATCGATCTGGTGGTGCAGCGCAGGCCGAGCGCTCCGCCCAGGCAGGCCATGAGGTACGCCACCAGCGGTGTGACGAGACCGTAACTGAAGCCGTCGACCGTGCCCTGCATGCGCGGCTGCCCTTCCCGCCCTTTTACGCCAGAAATTCCCAGAAATGCCCCCCACCCTCGGGACCGAAACAACGGCCAGGGTCGAGGCAGAGAGTATGACCCCCACCTGAATGGTCGAACGATTTTCCGGCAAAGAATCACGACCTCGCCGCACCTGTGTGATGCCGGTGAGCGGACTTGGTCAACTCCATTCAATCCGTGTCCATCCCGCACCCCTCCGTCGTTGACTCTCTGCTGTCACTCTTGATCTGTCTGTGATCGCTCGACGCGAGGAGTACGTATGCACGCGCGCGCAGCCGCCGCCACGACCGCCGCGTTCATCGGGGGAACCATCCTGATACTGCCCACCTCCCACGCACAGGCCGGCTCCCTGCGCAAAGCTCCGTTGATCGTCTCGCACCGCGGAGCGTCCGCCTACGCGCCCGAGAACACCCTCGCCTCCATCGACAAGGCTGCCGCGATGGGCTTCGGCTGGGTCGAGAACGACGTCCAGCGCACCAAGGACGGCGAGCTGGTCGTGCTCCACGACGCAAGCCTGGCGCGTACGACCGACGTCAAGAAGGTCTATCCGCACCGGGCTCCCTGGAAGGTCAAGGACTTCACCGCGGCGGAGGTCGCGCGCCTGGACGCGGGGAGCTGGTTCGGTCCCCGGTACGCGGGCACCCGCGTACCGACGCTGAAGCAGTACATGAACCGCGTCTCGCACAATCACCAGAAGCTCGTGCTGGAGATCAAGAACCCCGAGCTCTATCCGGGTATCGAGCGGGAGACCCTCAAGGTCCTGAGCAACGAAGGCTGGCTGGATCCGGACCATCTCAGGAACCGGCTGGTCGTCCAGAGCTTCAGCGAGCGGAGCGTACGGACGGTCCACGAACTGCGTCCCGGCATCACGACGGCCTTCCTGGGCAAGCCGTCGGTCGCGCGCCTCCACGAGTACGCGCGGTTCGCCGATCTGATCAACCCGGACCACGCCTCCCTCTCGGCCGACTACGTCTCCGCGGTCCACTCTCTCGTCGGACCGCACAGCCGGCCGATGGAGGTCTTCGCCTGGACCATCGACGCCGCGAACACCGCACGGCGCCTGGCGGGCTACGGCGTGGACGGCGTGATCACGAACAAGCCCGACGTGATCCGGAGCGCTCTGCAACAGACCTGATCGGTTGTCGGCGGGTCTCTCGCCCGCAGCGCGGACGCCGGGCGGCGTCCGCGCCGCGGGCATTGTCAGTGGCGGACCGTACGGTGGATCGCATGAACAGCGATGGGCAGGACGAACAGCGGGTCGTGTGGGCCGTCGTCGGCACGGACATCGGTCCGCTGCTGCTGGCGGCGACACCGGACGGCCTGGTGAACGTGGTCTTCCACGCCACGGACGCGGTGCGCGACAAGGCGCTCGAGCGGCTCGCCGCACGTCTGGGCACCCAGCCGGTCGAGGCACCCGGCTCACCGCTCCTGGCCGAGTCGATACGCCAGGTCACGGCGTACTTCGCGGGCGAGCGGCGGGACTTCGAGCTGCCCTTGGACTGGTCGCTGATCTCCGGGTTCAACCGTCAGGTGCTGCGCGAGCTGGCCGCGGGAGTTCCGTACGGCGGGGTCGTGGGCTATGGCGACCTGGCCCGCCGGGTCGGCCAGCCGGGCGCGGCGCAGGCCGTGGGCGTGGCCATGGGCTCGAACCCGCTGCCGGTCGTCGTGCCGTGCCACCGGGTGGTGGAGAGCGACGGCGGCATCGGGGGGTTCGGGGGCGGCCTGGAGACCAAGCGGAAGCTGCTGGCGCTGGAGGGAGTGCTGCCGGAACCGCTGTTCTGACGGGCGGGGCTGGCGGCTGGCGGCTGGCGGCTGGGTACGGTGCTTGCCGTGCCCGGTGCGGAACGCCGTTACCTGTCCGTACCTGCCGTACCCGCGGAGCCGACAGCGCTCATAGCTCGCGACACCCCTTGTTCATGCGGGGGCGCGGGCTGGAAACTGCGCCGGTGACCCAAGCCGATTCCAGCGCGTCCGAGTGTTCGCCGTGACCTCCGTCGAGCGGCAGCTCGCCGTGCCCGTGGACGCCGGGGAGATACCGGCGTTGCGGCGCCGCATCACCGCCGTACTCATCGCCGGTCAGATCCTCGGCGGGCTCGGCGTCGCCACCGGCATCGCGCTCGCCACCGTGCTGGCCAAGCAGGTCAGTGGCACGGAGTCGCTCTCCGGGCTCGCGCCCACCGCGACGGTCACCGGGACGGCGGTGCTCTCCGTGCCGCTGGCCGCGCTGATGACCGCGCGAGGACGCCGCCCGGGCCTGGTGCTGGCCTACCTCATCGGGGCGTCGGGAGCGGGCGTCGTCGTGGTCGCCGCGTGTGTGGGGAGCTTTCCGCTGCTGCTGCTCGGCATGGCGGGCTTCGGCGCGGCCTCGTCGGCGAACCTCCAGGCGCGGTTCGCGGCCGCCGATCTGGCCGAGCCGCAGCGGCGTGCCCGGGCCATCTCGAACGTGGTGTGGGCGACCACGATCGGAGCGGTGCTGGGACCCAACATCGCCGCGCCCGCCGGACGCAGCGTCTCCGGGCTCGGGATACCCGAGGCGGCGGGGCCCTTCCTCTGGGCGGCCGGGGTCTTCCTCCTGTCCGCGCTGCTGGTGGCCGTGCTGCTGCGGCCCGATCCCCTGCTGACCGCCCGGGCGCTGGCACCCGTCGAGGAGCAGTCGGCCCAGGCGCGTTCCATCCGCGCCGGTTTCGCCGCGGTCGCCGCCTCGCCGCGGGCCAGGCTGGCGCTCGTGACCGTGGCCGTCTCGCACACCGCGATGGTCTCGATCATGTCGATGACCCCCGTCGACCTCGGGCATCACGGGGCGAGCATCGATCTGATCGGGCTGGTGATCAGTGGCCACATCGCGGGCATGTACGCGTTCTCGCCCCTCATGGGGCGGCTCTCGGACCGGCTCGGGCGGCTCTCGGGGATCGGGCTCGCCGTGGGCCTGCTCGCCTGTGCGGCGCTCCTCGCGGGCACGGCGGGCGGCAGCCACGGACAGATCGCCGCGGGGCTCTTCGTCCTGGGCCTTGGCTGGTCGTCCGGGCTCGTGTCCGGCTCGGCCCTCCTGACGGACTCGGTGCCCCAGGCCGCGCGGGCCGCCGCCCAGGGGGTGTCCGACCTGACCATGAACACGGCGGCCGGTGTCGGTGGGGCGACCGCCGGTCTCGTCGTCGCACAGGCGAGCTACGGGTGGCTGAACCTCCTCGCCGCGTGCCTGCTGGTGCCGCTGGGCGGGCTGGCGCTGTTCACGCGGCGCCGGGGCCGAAACCGCCGGTGAGCGCCGAAGGGCCTCAGAGAGTGATTCAGAGGCTGATGTGGTACGCCTTGCGGAGCGTCTCGTGCACGGTCCACGTCGTACGGTCGCCCTCGCGCAGCACGGCCGCGTCGCCCGGACCCACCTCGATCACGTCACCGCCCTCGACCTCGATCGTGGCGCGACCGCTGACGACGACGAAGAGTTCGTTGGCCTCGGTGTCCGTCACCACGCCGGGCGTGATCTGCCAGATGCCGCGCAGTTGCTTGCCGTCGGCCGACTCCCACAGCACCTTGCCGCTCACCACCGGGTCACCGGAGACGATCTGAGCCGGGTCCAAGGGCTCCGGTTCCAGCTCGGCGTCGGGGATGTGCACGGCGAAGGACGGGGTGGCCTGCGTGTTCTTGGTCATGAGCGGTCACCTTAAGGGCATGCGAGAAAGCCCCACGCGGAGGGTGGTGCGAAGGCCCGGAACCTAGTCGTAGTGGCGTGCCTCGAAGACGTTTCCGTCCGGGTCCTGGAAGTAGAAGCTGCGCTTGGCCATGCCACGGGCGCCGAAGGAGTCGTACGAGAAACCCGAGAGCGGGACGGACCGTTCCTCCAGACGTGTGTGCAGCGCGTCGAAATCGGCTTCCTGGAGGGACAGGCATACGTGGTTGACCGGGTGCCCCGCGCTGTCCGCGGCGCCCGGGATCATGTTCATGTACTCGGCCATGGGGAGGGCCATGAGGTCGAGAATGGTCTCTTCATTGAGGCGCACGGAGGGAAACGGCGCCTTCCCCTCCGCGTATTCGGCGACCCTCACGGGTTCGAGGCCGACCGTCTTCTCGTAGAAGGCGGCCGAGGCGACCGGATCGCGCACCCACAGGACGACATGGTCAAGACGTGCCGAGTTGTCCGTCATGACCCCAGGCTGGTGTCGTACGCCGCAGGTCGCAAGGGTTTGACCGGGCGTGCCGCCCGCCAGAGATGAGGAAAGGCGACAGACAGGAGGCAGGCACGTGATCGTGGTGTCCGAAGAGGTGCGGGAGGCGCTCGACGCGCGCCGGCCGGTGGTGGCCCTGGAGTCGACGATCATCGCGCACGGGCTGCCCCGCCCGCGCAATCTGCAGGTCGCGCTGGAGCTGGAGGACGTCGTACGGCAGGAGGGCGCCGTACCGGCGACGATCGCCGTGCTGGACGGGCGGCCCCATGTCGGACTGGACAAGGAGCAGCTGGAGCGGATCGCCAACGAGGACGGGATCCGCAAGCTGGGGCACCGCGATCTGCCGCTCGCGGTGGCGGCGGGAGCGAGCGGCGCGACGACCGTGTCCGCGACGGCGCTGCTGGCCGCTCTCGCGGGCGTCCGCGTGTTCGCGACGGGCGGCCTCGGCGGGGTGCACCGGGAATGGACGGTGACGCAGGACGAGTCGGCGGACCTGGGCCTGCTGGCGCGGACCCGGATCACGGTGGTGTGCGCGGGCGTCAAGTCGATCCTGGACGTGCCGGCGACGCTGCAGCGCCTGGAGACACTGGGCGTCGCGGTGGCCGGTTACGGCACCGGCCGCTTCCCCGGCTTCTATCTGTCCGACTCGGGACATCCCGTGGACTGGACGCTGGACTCCCCCGGGCAGGTGGCGGACGTCATGCGCGCGCAGGACGCGCTGGACGGCCCGGAATCGGCGCTCATCGTGGCGAACCCGGTCCCCGTGGAGGAGCAGCTCGATCCCGCGCTCCACGCGCGCGTGCTCGCCGAGGCGTTGCGCGCGTGCGAGGCGGAGGGCGTGAGCGGGCAGGCCGTGACGCCGTTCCTGCTCGACCATCTGGTGCGGCACACCGACGGTGCGTCGCTGAGCGCCAATCTGGCGGCGGTGCGCGGCAACGTACGACTCGCGGGACGGATCGCGGCGGCCTGGGCCGGGGCGTGAACGGGCCGGATCGCGACGGCGGCCTGGGCCGGGGCGCGGACCCGGCGGACCCCGCGGACCCGGCGGACCCCGCGGACCCGACGGACCCCGCGCACCCGGCGGACCGGAGCGGTGCCGGGCGGGACGTGGGCCCGGCGACGGGGGCGCTGCTCGTCGTCGGTGACGTGGTCACGGACATCGTCGCCCGTCACCGTGGGCCGCTCGCGGCGGGCACCGACACGGCCGCCGCGATCCGGACCCTGCCGGGCGGGGCCGGCGCCAACGTCGCGTGCTGGGCCGCGCGTTGGGGCCGCGCCGAGGTGCGGCTGCTGGGCCGGGTCGGGGCGGATGCCGCCGCTTGGCACGAGCGCGAGCTGGTGGCCTGCGGCGTACGCCCCCTCCTCGTCGTCGATCCGCAGGCGCCGACGGGGACGGTGATCTGCCTGGTGGACCAGGGTGCCTCGGCCGAGCGGACGTTCCTCACCGACAGCGGGGCCTCCCTGCGGCTCGACCCCGACGACTGGTCGCCCGCGCTGCTCGACGGTGTCGCGTGGCTGCATCTGTCGGGCTATCTGTTCTTCTCCGAGCCGAGCCGGGCGCTGGTGTCGGTGGCTCTGGAGTCGGCACGCGCGCGTGGGGTACCGGTCAGCCTGGACCCCGCGTCGGCGGGGTTCCTCACGGAACTGGGCGCGGACCGTTTCCTCGCGCTCGCCGAGGGCGTCGACCTGCTGCTGCCCAGTCGCGACGAGGCGTTCCTGCTGACGGGACTGCCCGATCCGGCGGACGCGGCGGCCAAGTTGAGCCACCACGTCCCCCTGGTCGTCGCGAAGCAGGGCCCCGACGGGGCCCTGGTGGCCCGCTCGGGCGCCGTACGGGCCCACGTCCCCGCGGTGCCCGCGGACCCTCGCGACACCACGGGCGCCGGCGACGCCTTCACCGGAGCGTTCCTCGCCGCCCTTCTCGCGGGCGCCCAGCCCGAGGCGGCGGCGGTGGAGGGGTGCAGGGCGGGGGCGATGGCGGTGGAGCGGGTCGGGGGCAGGCCCGAGGGGGCGCGGGTCCGGTAGCGGCGCTACTTGCGTCCCCAGGCCGAGATCATCGGCGCGGTCGCCAGGTCCATCGAGCCGGAGGCCACGTTGGCCAGGTGACGGTCGATGTCCTCGTTGCTGGCGATCCCCGCGGTGACGAGCTGGTCGCGGATCTGACGGATCGTCGCGGACTCGAGGTCCGCGCAGGCGGTCGAGGTGACGGGGAAGTACGCGTCGGCCTCCACCTCGCGCAGTCCCGCTTCCCTCAGCAGGCGAGGCAGTTTGCGGCCGTAGGAGAGGTCGGCGCCGCGCTCGGCGAGCAACTTGCGGAAACCGTGCCTCAGCCGGTT
The DNA here is from genome assembly GCF_001514115.1 of Streptomyces olivochromogenes. Lineage (GTDB taxonomy): Bacteria > Actinomycetota > Actinomycetes > Streptomycetales > Streptomycetaceae > Streptomyces > Streptomyces olivochromogenes. The sequence goes on along the minus strand of NZ_KQ948452.1, from coordinate 576,768 downwards.
CGCGAGCTGTTGCTCGGGGCCGTGCTCATCGGGGCAGAGCAGCGGTTGCAGCGCGGGGTCGGCGTCCTCGATGAGAAGCCGTCCGCCGGACCGCAGCGCCTTGACCATGGACCGCAACGCCCGCTCCCGGTCCGGCACATGGACCAGCACGAGCCGTGCGTGCACGAGGTCGAAGCCCTCCCCCGGCGGTTCCTCGGCGCCCACGTCGTGCACCCGGATCTCGACCGGCGGGCGGGCCGCGGAGGCCGCCCACGACGTGTCGATGTCGGTCGCGACGACCCGCCCGGTCGGGCCGACCTTCTTGGCGAGCCAGGACACCACGGACGTGCCACCCGCGCCGACCTCCCAGCAGCGCCAGCCGGACCCGATGCCGAAGCGCTCGATGTGCCGGAAGGTCGTGGGGTCGAAGAGAGTGGCGAAGGCGTCGAAGCGCTGCCCCGCCTCGGTCTGCCGGTTGTCGAGGAGATAGCCGTCGGTTTGCGTCATACAGCGATCATCCCAGTTGACCCGCTTGTCCGGAATCGCCGACGCTCCCGTTCTCCCCACCCGTGCGTCACCGCGGGCACCGCACACCTCTGACGCGCGGACAGCAACCCCGCCGGTCTGGTCCGATGCCGTCCGGCACCACTGAAACGTGATGCCGCCCGACACCACTGAAACGAAGTGGAACATTCCGTTCCCACAGGCTTTTCCGGCGAGCGAGAGGGACTGGCAGACTTGCACGCCAGGGCGCGAAGTGCGGCGCGGGGAGATCCACGCAAGGAGTTCCGGATGTCGATGGCAGGGAATCTGCGGAAGGTCACGAGCCTCGGCAAGGTCGGCGGCCTCCGCAAGGTGGCGCGGCTGGCCCGGCGGCGTACCCGTGTCGACCTGAGTCACCACGCCCGGTCCCCACTGGGCACGGCGGTGGTGAACTGCGTGGCGTATCAGGACGGCGCCCGGGTGCCGGGCGGACGCGATCTCGTCGAGACCGTGGAGCGGATCCGCAAGAGCGACGAGGGTTTCGTCTGGCTCGGACTGCACGAGCCCACGGACCAGGAGTTCGCCGGCATAGCTGACCTCTTCGACCTGCACCCGCTGGCCGTCGAGGACGCGGTGGAGGCCCATCAGCGCCCGAAGCTGGAGCGGTACGGCGACACACTCTTCGCGGTGTTCAAAACGGTCTGCTACGTCGAGCACAAGGAGCTGACGGCGACCAGCGAGGTGGTGAACACCGGCGAGATCATGGTCTTCGTCGGGGCCGACTTCGTCATCACCGTGCGGCACGGACGGCACGGGTCGTTGGGGCCGCTGCGCGAGGAGCTGGAGGCGGACGCCCGTCAGCTCGCCAAGGGCCCGGCCGCGGTGCTGCACGCGATCGCGGACCATGTCGTCGACGACTACGTGCATGTCACGGACTCGGTCCAGGAGGACATCGACCAGGTCGAGGCCGATGTGTTCGCCGAGAACGGCGCGCGGGCGGACGCGGGCCGCATCTACCAGCTCAAGCGCGAACTCCTGGAACTGAAACGGGCGGTGGTGCCACTCGCCCGCCCCGTCCAGGAGCTCTCCACCCGGCCGATACGGGTGATCGCCCCGGAGATACAGGCGTACTTCCGGGACGTGTCCGACCATCTGCTGCGGGTCACCGAGCAGGTCGCCGCCTTCGACGAACTGCTCAACTCGATCCTGCAGGCGCACCTCGCGCAGGTGACGGTGGCACAGAACGAGGACATGCGGAAGATCACGGCATGGGCGGCGGTCATCGCCGTGCCGACGATGGTCTGCGGGCTCTACGGCATGAACTTCGACCACATGCCGGAACTGCACTGGCGGTTCGGTTACCCCATAGTCATCGGCGTGATCACCCTCGCCTGCCTCGTCCTGTACCGGGGGTTCCGCCGCAACGGCTGGCTGTGAGGGTGGTGAGCCGCTCCTCGCCCGGCACGGCCGGCCGGGCGGGAGTGCGCGCTCATGACCCTCCCGGTCGGGAGAGTCCGCGCGGTCAGCGCATCGCGCTCCTCGAGTAGACGCTCTCGACCCACGCTGCGAGCTGTTCGTCCGTCAGATGCTGGGCCAGGTCGGCCTCGCTGATCATGCCGACGAGTCGTTTGTTCTCGATCACCGGAAGTCGGCGGATCTGGTGCCCCTTCATCTCCTGGAGCACCTCGCCGACATCGGCGCCCGACTCGATCCAGCGCGGGGTGCCCTGGGCCATCTCGCCCGCGGTGACCTGGGCCGGGTCGTGGCCCATGGCGACACAACCGACGACGATGTCGCGGTCGGTGAGAATGCCGCAGAGCCGTTCGTTCTCGTCACTGATGGGCAGCGCGCCCACGTTGAGCTCACGCATCAGCTGGGCTGCGCGGTCCAGGGTCTCGTGAGCGGGGATCCATTGGGCACCACGGTGCATGATGTCTCCGGCGGTGGTCATGAAGTACCTCCCGGTGCCGGACGGCCGGCGCGGCGCGGAACACACCGCTAGTCCCGGCGCCCTACATTCTCGCCGTGTCCCCAGGCACGCGCACCTGGAAGTCCGGGATGCGCTTTCGTGGCCGCCGCTCAGCCGTTCCAGGCGGGGTGGCGTGGATCGTCGGCGCGGACCAGGACGTCGGCCGTGGCGCCCGGGTCCACTTCCGTCTCGTAGCGCTCGAAGGCGGGCAGGGTCCAGTGCTCGGGTTCCGGAGTGCGGCGGCGAAGGGCGCCCGGGGAGAGGAGGACGTGCACGCTCAGGTCGAACGGGAACCAGTGCCGAAGCAGGAAGGGGCCGTGGAGCAACAGCACCCCGCCGGGCGGGAGCTGGACATAGGGGCTGCGGGTGGCGCGGTCGGTGGCCGGGTCCCAGAGGTCGGGCAGGACGCGGCCGTCGCCGCCGGGGTCGAGCGGGCCGAAGACCTCGCGCCACAGGGCGCCGGTGTCGACCCAGCCGTTGTAGTACGCCTCGGCGTCCTCGTGACCGTATTCGAACCGGAGCGACGCAGGGCGCAGGAAACCCTCCGCGCCGACGACGAGCGAGGACCGGCCGCGTATGCGCAACGCCTCACCGACGCGGTGGGCGAGGTCACCGGGGTGGGCGGCAGGGGCTCCGTCGAAGGCGATCCGCGGCCACGGACTGCCGTCGTCCGGTTTCAGGTCGAGCAGGCGCTCGGCGAGGAGGTCGCCGAGCCGTTCCCAGGTGATCGCTTCGAGTCGCACAGGCCCATGATGCCGCGATCACGCGTCGCTCTCGTGGGCGCGGCGAGCGGCGAGGGCGGACAGCGAGGGCGGACGGAGGCTGCGCGCGGCTCCGGGCGTGGACCGCGACCGGGGAGGGATGCGTCAAGGCCGGCGGATGCGGCCGGGAGGGGTCGCGCCGAAGAGGAGGGCTGCGGCCGGGAGGGAGGCACATCGAGGAGGGTGGGGCCGCGTCGAGAAAGGGGCCGTGGGCCGGAGGGGCCGCGTCGAGAAAGGGGCCGCGGGCCGGAGGCGGCCGCGTCGACCAATGGGGCGGGGCCGAGAACAAGGCGGGGCTCGAGGAGGACGCGGGAGTCGCACAGGAGGCGGTATCGAGAAGGGGACGGCATCGCGTAGGGAGCCGCCCTTGACAGGGGAATGAACGACCTATGGCACCGATCGCAACTCCCCCGCCCCGTGGCGGACTTCTCGTCATCCAGCCGCTCAAGAAGCGCCGCTGTGTCGAGTGCAGGAGCGGGCCGTTGGCGCTGTTGGTGCTGGAGGAGGGGGAGTCACGCTGTCTGGACTGCGCGGACCTGGGACACCTGGTGTTCCTGCCGCGGGGCGACACCGCGCTGACGCGCCGGTCGCGGGACGGCAGCGCGCTGTCGGCGGTGGTGGTGCGCTTCAACCGGCGGCGGAGCCGGTACGAGCGGCAGGGCGTCCTCGTCGAGGAGGCGGCGCTCGCCCGGGCCGAGGAGCGGTGCCTGGCGGACGCGGAGGCACGACGGCGGCGCCGGGCACGGGACGCGCGGCGGCGGGAGGCGGAGGATCTGCGGTTCACGGAGGCGTTCGCGCGGGAGATTCGCGGGCTGTTTCCCGGCTGTCCCGCCGACCGGGCGCACGCGATCGCCGCGCACGCCTCGGTGCGCGGGAGCGGGCGGGTGGGGCGCAGCGCCGCGGGCCGTGCGCTGTCCGAGGCCGCCGTGACGGCTGCGGTCCGTGCCGCCGTACGGCACACGGACACTCCCTACGACCAGTTGCTGATGAGTGGCGTGCCGCGGTACGAGGCGCGCCGGCGGATCGCGGCCACGGTGGAGGCGCGGCTCGAGGAGTGGCTGGAGGGGTGGCAAGACGAGCTCGCGGCACGCGCGTGACGGCTCGCACCCGGCGACGGCCCGCCACCCGCGAAGGCACGCCACCCGGCGAAGACGTGCGACCCGGTTCTGGACGCTCGCGCATGCCTCCGCGCCCCTCGGCCATGGTCACCGTGACAGTAAGGGATTTCACTTGTGGTGACGGTGGGTGCCGTGCAGGATCTCAGAATCTCAGGATCTGAGGATCTTGGACTTCGGCTTCGGCTTCGGCCTCGGGGAGCTACGCGGGGGTTGTCATGATCGATGGACCGTATTTCGTGCTGACGGTGCTGGGGGTGCTCGGCTGCGGGCTGGTGGCCGGGGTGTTCTGCGGGTTCTCGACGTTCGTGATGCGGGGGCTCGCCGAGTTGCCGCCCGCGCAGGGCGTGGCGGCGATGAACGCGATCAACGTGGCCGCGGTGCGCCCGGCGTTCATGCTCGTGTTCATCGGGTCGGCGGGGCTGTGTGCCGTGCTCGCCGTGGTCACCTTCGTGCTGCTGCCCGACGAGGGGACGGTGGAGCTGTTGCTGGGCAGCGCGCTGTATCTGTTCGGGACGTTCGGGGTGACCGTCGTCGCGAACGTCCCGCGCAACGACGCGCTGCTGAAGCTGGCCCCGGGTACGCCGGAGGCCGCCGTGTACTGGCGTTCGTATGTGCGCGAGTGGACGATGTGGAACCACGTTCGCGCGGTCGCGTCGGCCGCCGCGGCGGTCTCGTACACGCTGGCCCTCACCTGAGGCCGACGCCACCCGCGACCGGGGCCCGCAGCTGAGCGGCAGGGCACTCGGAGGCGACGTATCGTGGCGGGAAAGGAGTGCCGCCCAGGGCCGTGGGCCGAAGGCGTTCGATGGTCGCGCGGCCCCGTACCGGTACGCGTACGTGAGGGAGACGGCCATGGCCGATCCCAAGGGATTCATGACCACTCCGCGCGAGGAGTATCCCCGTCGGCCCGTCGAGGAACGGGTGCGGGACTGGAACGAGGTGTACGTCCCCGGTGCGCTACTGCCGATCATCAGCAGGCAGGCCGACCGCTGTATGGACTGCGGCGTCCCGTTCTGCCACGACGCCTGCCCGCTGGGCAATCTGATTCCCGAGTGGAACGACCTCGTCTCGCGCGAGGACTGGCGGGCGGCGAGCGACCGGTTGCACGCGACGAACAACTTTCCCGAGTTCACCGGCCGGCTGTGCCCCGCGCCCTGCGAGGCGGGCTGTGTTCTCGCGATCAACCAGCCGGCGGTGACCATCAAGAACGTCGAGGTCGCCATCGCCGACCGTGCCTGGGCGGACGGCTTCACGCAACCGCGTCCGCCGGACCGGCTCTCGGGCCGTACGGTCGCGGTGATCGGGTCGGGGCCCGCCGGGCTCGCCGCGGCGCAGCAGCTGACCCGGGCCGGGCACACCGTCGCCGTGTACGAGCGGGCCGACCGGATCGGTGGGTTGCTGCGGTACGGGATCCCCGCGTTCAAGATGGAGAAGCGGCATCTGGACCGGCGGCTGGAGCAGATGCGGGCGGAGGGCACGAAGTTCCGGACGTCCACGGCGATCGGCCGGGACCTCGGGGCGGCCGAGCTGCGGGCGCGCTACGACGCCGTCGTGCTCGCGGTGGGCGCCACGGCCTGGCGCGAACTGGACGTTCCGGGGCGGGAGTTGGCCGGCATCCATCAGGCGATGGAGTATCTGCCGTTGGCCGACCGGGTGTGCGAGGGGGATCTGGAGGTCTCGCCCTTGTCCGCGGCCGGGAAGCACGTCGTCATCGTCGGCGGTGGTGACACGGGCGCCGACTGTCTGGGGACCGCCGTGCGGGAGGGCGCCGCGTCCGTGACCCAGCTCGACATCTATCCGCAGCCGGAGGCCGAGCGCGACGAGGACGTCGAGCCGTGGCCGACCTACCCGAAGATCTACCGGCTCTCGGCCGCGCACGAGGAGGCCCGCGACCTGGAGACGGCGCCCGCCGCGGACGCGGACGCGCGCCTCTTCGCGGCGTCCACGCTCCACTTCGCCGGGGACGCGGACGGGCATGTGCGCTCCCTGCACCTGGTCGAGGTCGACGAGCGGCGCCGCCCGGTCCCCGGCTCCGGGCGGACCCTCCCCGCCGACCTCGTGCTGCTCGCCCTCGGCTTCTCGGGACCCGACCGGCACGACGGGCTGATCGACCAGCTCGGCCTGGCCCTCGACGCGCGCGGCACGATCACCCGCGACACCGACTTCGCGACCAACGTCCCCAAGGTGTACGTGGCCGGGGACGCGGCCCGCGGGCAGTCGCTCATCGTGTGGGCCATCGCCGAGGGGCGGTCGGTGGCAGCCGCCGTGGACCGCGCGCTGGCCGGGACATCGCAGCTGCAGGCGCCGATCGGACCGTACGACCGCCCCATGACCGCGTAGGGCTCCGCCGGTCGGTGGGGGAGCCCCCGGGCGTGCGGTGGCGTGCGGGTCAGCGGCGTTCGTCCGTGCCCGCCACCTTGGCCGTGGCCAGCGCGACCCGGTTCCAGGTGTTGATCGTGAGGATGAGGGCCAGGACGTGAGCCAGTTCCTGGTCGTCGAAGTGGGCGGCCGCCTCCGCGTAGACGTCGTCGGGCACGCCCGCGTCGGCGACGCGCGTGACCGCCTCCGTGAGCGCGAGTGCCGCGCGCTCCTTCTCGGTGAAGAAGTGCCGGGCCTCGCGCCACACCGGGGCCATGTGCAGACGGTCCTCGCTCTCGCCGGCCTTGCGGGCGTCGTTGGTGTGCATGTGGAGGCAGTACGCGCAGTGGTTGAGGTGGGAGGCGCGGATCTGGATCAGTTCGACGAGGGCCGGGTCGAGCCCGTCGCGGGCCGCCGCGTCGAAGCCGACGAGGGAGCGGAAGACCTTCGGGGCGGACTTCGCGAAGTCGAGGCGAGCGGGAACGGTGGCCGTCGTGTTCATGGTGTCCCCCGCGTTCGTCGTGTTCATCGTGTTCGTCGTGTTCGCGTTCGTCGTGTTCGTCGTCATGACCATGAATCTACGGTCTGGAAAGACCGGCTGTAGGGTTCATTTTCATGGCGGAATCATGGGTCAATTCTGCGGAGCGGATCGGCGCCGACCTGCATCTGGAGCTGTCCGGGCCGGGCGGACGGCGGGCCGCGCTGATCCGGGCGCTGCGCGAGGCCGTACGGGAGGGCAGGCTCGCCCCGGGCACCCGGCTGCCGCCGTACCGCTCGCTCGCCGCCGACCTGGGCGTGGCCCGCAACACGGTCGCCGACGCGTACGCCGAACTCGTCGCCGAGGGCTGGCTGACCGCCCGGCAGGGGTCGGGCACCCGCGTCGCCGAGCGCGCCGAACCGCTGGGGGCCCCGGAGCGCGTGCCGAAAGAGGCACCTCCACGCGCGCGTGGACCCCGACACGATCTGCGGCAGGGGACACCTGACGCCTCGTCGTTCCCGCGCGCCGCCTGGCTCGCCTCGTACCGGCGCGCGCTCCAGCAGGCGCCCAACGCGGCCTTCGGGCCCGGCGATCCCGCGGGGCGCCCGGAGCTGCGCGAGGCCCTCGCCGAGTACCTGGCACGCGCGCGTGGCGTGCGCACCGAGCCGGGGCGGATCGTGATCTGCTCGGGCTTCGCGCACGCTCTGCGGCTGCTCTTCCCGGGCGTGTTGCGCGGGCCGCTGGCGGTCGAGTCGTACGGACTCGGCTTCCACCGCGAGCTGCTGGCCGCCGCGTCGGTTCGGACCGTACCGCTGCCGCTGGACGAGGACGGCGCCCAGGTGGGCGAGTTGGGCCGGGAGCGGGCGGTCCTGCTCACGCCCGCGCACCAGTTCCCGACCGGTGGCCCGCTGCACCCGGAGCGGCGGGCCGCCGTCGTCGACTGGGCACGCGCGCGTGGCGGCGTGATTCTGGAGGACGACTACGACGGCGAGTTCCGCTACGACCGCAAGCCCGTCGGCGCCGTGCAGGGACTGGATCCCGAACAGGTCGTCCACATCGGCTCGGTGAGCAAGAGTCTGTCGCCCGCGCTGCGGCTCGGCTGGATGGTCCTTCCGCGCCGGTACGTCGACGCCGTGCTCGCCGTCAAGGGCGAACGGGAGGCGTGGGCGAGCGTCCTGGAGCAGCTGACGCTCGCGGACTTCCTCGCCTCCGGGTCGTACGACCGTCATGTCCGCCGGATGCGGCAGCGGTACCGCGGGCGGCGTGACCGGCTCGTCGCGGCCCTCGCGGAGCGGGCGCCGCACATCGAGGTGACGGGGATCGCGGCCGGGCTGCACGCGGTGCTGCGGTTGCCGCCCGGGACCGAGCGGTCGGCCGTCAAGGCCGCGACCTGGCAGGGGGTCGCGCTCGACGGGCTTGCCGAATTCCGGCATCCGGAGGCGACGATGTCCGCGCCGGACGGGCTGGTGGTGGGTTACGCGACACCCTCGGAGCATGCGTACGGGGCGGCGTTGGAGGCGTTGTGCGGGGCGCTGCCGCCGGGCCTTTAGACACCCTCTTGGCCGACGCCCCGCCAGGTGAAGCGTTTGTTGCGTAAAGCGTTTGTTGTCGTGGTCCTAAGGTCTCGGTCTTCTACCGCTGCAAGTAATCAATTCAGCACCAATTTATTCAGCACCAATTTCAAGAGAGTTCAGGAGAGAAGGAAGTCCGCCACCCCTTCCTTGGCACCCTGGATGAACGCGGTCATCTCGCCGGGTGTGTAGATCAGCGCGGGCCCGTCCGGGTCCGCCGACTGGCGGACGGCGATGCGCCCGTCCGCGAGCTTCATCGCCTCCAGGCAGTTGCCGCCGTTGCCGCCGCTCCACGGCTTGTGCCAGCCCTCGCTGCCCAGTTCACGGGCGGGCATCCCGTTGTAGATCCGCTCATTACAGATCCGCTCATTGCGTATCCGCTGCTTGATGTTTTCCATTCACAACTCCTTGCGGAAATCCCGGAGGATCTCCTTCGTGCGATGTGCCGTGGCGGCCTGAGCCGCCATGCGGTCCATGACCTCGAGGTGGGTCGCCACCTCGGAGCGCTCGTCCAGATAGACGGCGCCGGTCAGGTACTCGCTGTAGACCATGTCCGGGAGTTCCGGCATGGCAAAGCGAAAGAGCACGAAGGGCCCGTACGTGCCGGGGTGCGGTCCCGTGGAGAACGGGACGACCTGGAGCGTCACGTTGGGCGGCTTCGTGGCCTCGATCAGCTTGTCGATCTGGGCGCGCATCACCTCGGGACCACCGACGGGCCGGCGCAGGGCCGTCTCGTCCATCACGGCCCAGATCCGGGGTGCGCCTTCCCGAGTGAGCAGATCCTGGCGTTGCATGCGCAGCGCCACATGGCGGTCGATGTCCTCCGGTCTGGTCTGACCGATGGCGCCCGACTTCATGACCCCACGGGCGTACTCCTCGGTCTGCAGGATTCCGGGCACGAAATGGGGTTCGTACGAACGGATGAGGGTGGCCGCGCCCTCGAGGCTGACGTACATCGAGAACCAGCCCGGCAGGATGTCGTGGAAGCGCTGCCACCAGCCGGGCCGGTTGGCCTCCTCGGCCAGTTGGACGAAGGCCTCGGCCTCCTCGTCCGACACCCCGTACGACTTCAGCAGGAGCTGGAGGTACGGGATTTTGAGGGCGACTTCGGCCATCTCCATCCGGCGGACCGTGGCAGGCGCGACCCGCAGGATGCGCGCCGCCTCCTCACGCTTGAGGCCCGCGCGTTCCCGCAGGTCCAGCAGGCGCCGGCCGAGGACGACCTGGCCGACCGTCGGCGCGGACCGCGGTTCACTCACGTCCCACCTCCACTGAGTCCCGAACAGACGCCGCTCCGACGGTCGGATGCCGTGGTGAACGGTCGGACGCCGTTCTGAGCGCTTCTGAACAGGTACTGCGTCCTGACAGACCGGACGGCGCCGTTCGGGGTCCTCTTCGTCTTCTTCGTCTTCTTCGACTTCTTCGACGATCCCAACTGGCGCCGCTCGGCGTGCTGTTGCCAGCAGTGTGCCACGGCCCTTCTCAGAGTCACACGGCACTCTGCAATTTTCAGAGTGACACTTGCCAAGTGTTCACGGCGGGGAGATAGTGGCAAGCGTGATTCCGTCCGCGCCCTTAGGAACAGACGCCGCCGAGGACCGCTCCGGTCCGCGTGCCACCGCAGGGGTGCGCCCCGGCCCGGCCGCCGCGCGCCGGTTCCGCTTCGAGCTGGCCGCACACCCGGGTTCCGTGGCTCAGGCCCGGCATCTGACGCGCGCCCGGCTCTCCGGCTGGGCCGTGTCCGACGACACCTGTGACACGGCGGTCCTGGTCGTCTCCGAGCTGGTCACCAACGCCATCGTGCACAGCGCGAGCGCGCGTGTGGTGTGCGAGCTGCACGACGGGGACGACCTGGTGCGGATAGCCGTACGTGACGAGGGATGCGCCCCCGATGAGCCGCACCCCTCGCCGCAGCGTCCCGAGGAGGAACACGGCAGGGGGCTGCTGCTCGTCGCGGCCGTGTGCCGGTCCTGGGGCGCCCAGGACACCGCGCCGGGACTGCTGGTCTGGGCGGATCTCCCGCGCTCCCCGACGGCCGACACCACGGGTGCCGCAGCGGCCCGCTCCGACCTCGGATGGAGCGCGAGGAAGCCATCGACCGACGGCCGGGGCACCGGCACGGAAGCGTCCTGGGAAACGGAAGCCTCCTGGAGGACGGAGAGGTCCTGGCGGAGGGAAGCGTCCTGGACGAGGGAGACCTCCTGGGGGACGCGGACCATGGGGGTCCCCCCGATGCGAAGCCGGGATCGGGGAAGGCTGTGAGGAGTACGTCGGCGACAGGACCCGGTGCTCAGGTCCTGAGCCTGGACACGCTGGTCCGCCTGAAGCGCGGGCAGACGGCGTCCAGGGCGCTGCGGCGTCTCCCCGTGCCCGAGGGCATGACGGTACCGCTGGGCTGCGACGCGGTCGCGGTGCCCGCCCGGTTCGGACCCCTGCTGATGACCCGGCTGCCCCGGGTGGGCTGTGTGTACGCCGACGGGGCGCACTGGTGGTGGCTCGTGCCCTCCGAGTCCGATGTGGCCCTGGACTGGCCCGCGCCCGCCCGCTACGCCGCCGGCGCGTTCGTACCGGACACCCCGCACGCCCCCGGCCTCATCCACAAGCCGGCCGGTACCCTGCCGTACACCCCGCCGATCCCCCTCTATCTGGCCGTGTGCCGCGTCACCGGTACGACACCCGTCTGGTCGCGTCCGATCAGCGCGTGACCCTCCGGTCGACCATCAGCGCGTGACCCTCCCGTCAGGGGGCTGGCGCGTGTGTCCGAAGTGCGCCGGTCGCCACCCGTACTCCGCCATCACCACGAGTGGAGTGCCGTGTTCCTGGGGAGGGCACCGTTCATCAGTTCCCGGGGAGGCCGATGGTGGGGAAGTCCACAGGGAAAGCGCGCAAGAAGAAACGCGACGACGACAAACCGGCGCCGTCCGCCTCCGAACACCTGCTCTTCGGCGGCCCCCTGCGCTACGACATGGGCTGGTCGCAGCACTCCGAAGCGTTCCTCGAGTTGAACTTCCGCGCGATGGTGACGCGGCTGCCGTCCCTGCTCGCGTCCAGTTTCCGGCTCGCCTGGACCGCGGACCGCCGCGCCGCCCGGATCGTGGTGTCCGCCGAACTGGCCCGGGGCGCGGCGCAGGCGGTGAGCCTGCTGGCCGTCAACATCGTGCTGGGCCGGCTGATGACGAGCGGCTCCGTCGGGGACCGGCTGCACGGCGCGGTCCCGGCGCTGATCACGGTCGCCGCCGTCATGCTGCTCGGCGCGCTGCTGCGGGCGGCCTCGACGTACGCCACCGGACGCCTGGAACCCAAGGTGGAACGCGTCGCCACCGAGCTGTACCTGGAGCGGGCGGCGGCCGTCGAACTGTCCGCGATCGAGGACGACGCCTTCCACAAGCTGCTGGACACCGCGCAGTACGGTGCCTCCTCCGCCCGCCGCATGATCGCGATCGCCACCCGCGTGGTGAACGCGATGATCTCGCTCATCGCGGCCGCGGGCGTGCTGACCGTGCTGCATCCCGCCCTGCTGCCGCTGCTCGTGACGATGACCCTGCCGAGTGCCTGGAGTTCCCTGACGATCGCCCGGCGCCGCTACGAGTCCTTCCACACCTGGGTGCAGCACGCCCGTGCCGGGCACCTGATCAGCAGTCTGCTCACCGAGCCCGCCGCGGCCCCGGAGATCCGCGTGCACGGCGTCGGCCCGTTCCTGCTGCGTCACTTCCGCTCGATGTCGGAGACCGCCGAGGCGGAACAGGCCCGCCTGGCCCGCCTCTCCGCCCGCACCGGCCTGGTCGCGGCGGGCTGGACGGGCATCGCCACCGTGGCGACGTACGCGACGCTCGGCGGACTGCTGCTCGCCGGTGCGATGGCACTCTCCGTCGCCGGTACGGCCGTGATCGCGATCCGTACCGGCTCCGCGAGCCTCGACACACTCGTCCTGGAGGTCAACTCCCTCCATGAGGAAGCCCTGTTCGTGGGCGATCTGCAGCGCCTGTACGTGGAGGCGGCCGAGCGTGCGATCCCGGTGGGCGGCGAGCCGCTCCCCGAGGACCCGAGCGAGATCCGCTTCGAGAACGTCACGTTCACCTATCCGGGCGCCTCGACCCGGCCGGCGCTCGCGGACGTCACCCTGCGTCTGCCGCTCGGCAAGATCGTGGCGCTCGTCGGTGAGAACGGCTCGGGCAAGACGACCCTGGTGAAGCTGCTCGCGGGCCTGTACGCGCCCGAGCGGGGCCGGATCCTGTGGGACGGCGTCGACGCGGCGACCGCGGACCGGCAGCAACTCGCCGAACGTATCGCGATGGTGGCGCAGGACTTCAAACGCTGGCCGTTCACGGCCCGCGTCAACGTGGCGGTCGGCCGCGCCTCGGTGCCGCTGACGGACGAGCGTGTCACCGCGTCGGTGGCGGAGGCCGGGGCCGAGGACGTGGTCGCGGACCTGCCTCGCGGGCTGGACACGCTGCTCGCCCGCGGGTTCAGCGGTGGGCACGAGCTGTCGGGCGGACAGTGGCAGCGGCTGGGCATCGCACGGGCCGCGTACCGCCGTGGTCGCATCCTGATCGTGGACGAGCCGACCGCGGCGCTCGACGCCCGGGCCGAGCTGGAGGTCTTCGACAAGATCAGGGCCCTGGCGGGCAGTGGCCAGACGGTCGTCCTCATCACCCACCGGCTGGCCTCGGTCCGCCACGCCGATCTGGTGCATGTTCTCGAACAGGGCCGCCTGGTGGAGTCCGGCAGTCCGGACGAACTGCTGGCGAAGGGCGGTGTCTACGCCGAGCTGTACTCCTTGCAGGCCGAGCAGTTCACGACGAAGGTGCCGACGAAGATTCCCACGCAAGCGCCCACGAAAGTGCCTGCTCCGAACGTGCCCGCTCCGAAGGTGGGCTGACCTCGGCCGGCCTCACTCGACGAGTTCCCCGGCGCGCACGATCACCAGGAACGCGTCCGAGGCGAGGTCCATGACGACCTCGGCGGCCTGCCCCTGAAGGCGGCACGCCTGCGCGAACTCCTCGGCGGGCCACGAACCGCGCGGCCCACCGGCGGGAAAGCGCTCCAGCACCATTCGCCCGTTCACCCTGCACCTCCATGTAGCGCCGTACTCATGACGCGTACTCATAGAGTTAAACGCCAAAGGCGGGGTGAAGGGCTCGGTCAGTGACGGTACTGAGACATAGTCAACACTCGTTCACTACCCTGCTGTGAGGGAACTCTCGGCCTGTGGGCGTTTCATTTCGTGAGTTTTCCTTTCTCGTACTTTCCTGTCATTCCTCGTACTCGTCGTGGTACCGGATCCGCTCGCTGCCCGCCGGCGCCCCCAGTGCCGAGGCGCGTCCCCGGGGCACCTCCCACTCCTCCTGCCTGCCGAGTGCCGTGAGATCCAGCAGGGTCGTCGTCGAGCCGAGCCCGTCGAGGCCGCGCTCGTACGTCGAGTAGGTGTGGAAGACCCGGTCGCGATCCCGCAGGAAGCAGCTCACGCCCGGCCGCTCGTAGGGCTCGTCGTCGACCTCGACGGACACCCCGAAGTCGTCGTTGAAGTCGCTGTCGTACGACGAGTACCAGGGCACCGTCCAGCCCATACGGGCCTTGAAGGGCAGGATCTTCGTGTACGGCGCCCGGGACACGGCGGCGAACTCCGTGTCCCGGGCCCGCAGATGGGCGAGGTGGCCGATCTGATCGAGGAAGGCCGAGCAACTGCGGCAGCCCGCGTCCCACTCCGGCGCGAACATGAAGTGGTAGACGACGAGTTGGTGGCGTCCCTCGAAGAGGTCGAGCAGGGCCGCCTTGCCGTCACCGCCCTCGAACACGTACTCCTTGTCGATCTCCACCATCGGCAGGCCGCGCCGCTCCGCGTTGAGCGCGTCCCGCGCGCGGGTCGCCGCCTTCTCCTTGACCAGTAGTTCCGCGCGCGCGGCGCGCCACTCCTCGCTCGAGACGATCTGCGGAAGCGTCATGTGCCCCTCCTACGAAACGGTGCCTTCGCAGCGGTGACCGGGCGCGGGAGCGGAACTCATCGGCGGAGCGGAGAATTTCTGGATTCAGTACGTCACCGGGAGCGCGAGCAGGCCGCGGGCGCGCAGGGAGGGCCGCCACCGCAGCTCGGCGGGGTCGGTGTCGAGTGCGAGGTCCGGAAGGCGTTCCAGGAGTGCGGAGACGGCGATCTCCGTCTCCAGGCGGGCCAGCGGCGCGCCCACGCAGTAGTGGATACCCCGGCCGAGGGCGAGATGACCGGAGGCGTCCCGGCCGAGGTCGAGGCGCTCGGGGTCCGGGAAGCGGGCCGGGTCCCGGTTGGCCGCGGCCAGGGACAGCAGGACGGTCTCGCCCGCGGGCACGGTGACCGCGCCGATCGTCACGTCCTCCACCGGGAAGCGCCGGATGGCGAGCAGCGCGGGCCCTTCGTGGCGCGCGAACTCCTCGACCGCGTTCGGAAACCGCTCCGGGTTCGCGCGCAGGGCGGCCAGCTGGTCGGGGTGGGTGAGCAGTCCCAGGATGGCGTTGCCGATGAGCTGCACGGTGTTCTCGTAGCCCGCGAAGAGGATGAGGAAGGCGAGCGACATCAGCTCGTCCTCGGTGAGCCGGTCGCCCTCGTCGCGCACCGCGATCAGGTCGGAGAGCAGGTCGTCCGCCGGCTTCTTCCGTTTGTCCGCGAGGAGTTGGGTGAGGAACCCGAGCATGGCCGCGACCGCCTCCTTGGCGGCCCCGGGGCGCGTCGGGTCCGGCGCGACGAGCACGTCGGTCCAGGCCCGGAAGTCCCGGCGGTGCTCCCCCGGAATACCCAGCAGGTCGCAGATGACGGTGATGGGCAGGGGCGCGGCGTACGCGGTCATCAGGTCGGCGCTGCCGTGCGGACCGAACGCGTCGAGGAGCCGGTCGGCGGTTTCCCTTACGGGTGTGCGCAGTTGCTCGATGCGGCGCGACGTGAAGGCGCGGACCACCAGGCGCCGGATGCGGGTGTGGTCGGGCGCCTCCATGTTCAGGAGGTTGGCGTCGAGGGCGGGCGGCAGCGACAGCCCCTGGTAACCACGGGCAGCGCGTGCTTCTTGTCCATCGAGAGCAGCGGGTTCGCGAGCGCCTCGCGGACGTCCTCGTAGCGGGTGACGAGCCAGGCGGGGTTGCCGTCGGTACCGGCGACGCGGTGCACGGGTGCGGTGTCGCGCAGGCGGTCGTAGACGGCGTACGGGTGGTCGATGAGGCCTTCTGCGGGGTCCATGCCCTCCAGCCTAGGCAGCGCGGATCAGGTGTCGTACTCCTGAATCCGCCGTCCGTGGCCCCGGTCGACGAGCGAGGGCAACCGCTCCCCCAACTCCGCGACGGTGGCGGGCAGATCGAGTGTCAGCAGCTCGCGGTCGCGCATCAGGACACGTCCGTCGACGATCGTCGTCGTCACGTCACCGGAGCGGGCGCTGTGGACGAGGGTGGCGGCGAGATCGTGCACGGGCTGGGTGTGCGGGCCGCTGAGGTCGACGAGGACGATGTCGGCGCGCCGCCCCGGCGCGAGGCTGCCGATCCGCTCGCCCAGGCCGACGGCCCGCGCGCTCTGGAGTGTCGCGTGGTGCAGGGCTTGACGGGAGGTCAGCCATCGTGGGTCGCCCTCGGTGGACTTCTGCACGAGTGAGGTGAGCGCCATCGACTCCCACACGTCCAGGGAGTTGTTCGACGCGGCTCCGTCCGTGGCGAGTCCGACGGGGACGCCGATCTCGCGCAGGGCCCGTACCGGGGTCGGGCCCCAGGCGAACTTGAGATAGCCACGGGGTGCGGTCGCGACGGCCACGGGTCCGCTCGCGCCCGCCAGCACCGGCAGGTCGCGTTCGATGATGCCGGTGCCGTGCGCGATGAGCAGACCGGGTTCGTTGTCGAGGAGCCCGGCGCGCTGGAGGATCTCGATGGGCGTGCGGCCGTACCGGGCGAGGCTGGTGTCGGTCTGGCCGCGGCTCTCGGCCGCGTGCAGGTGCACGGGAAGGCCGTGCTCGCGGGCGAGGGCGGCGGTCGCGGCGAGATCGGCGGCGTTCACGGTGTAGGGGGCGTGCGGGGCGAGGGCGGTGGTGATGCGGCCGCCCGCACCGCCGCGCTGCCGCAGCGCGAACTCCAGCGACTTCTCGCGGCCTTCGGCGCCCTGCGAGGAGAAGAAGGCCTCGCCGAGGTGCGCGCGCAGCCCGCTCTCGCTCACCACGGCGGCGACCGCGTCCATCGAGAAGTAGTGGTCGGCGAAGCAGGTGACGCCCCCGCGGATCATCTCGGCGCAGGCGAGCCTCGCCCCCAACTCCACGTCCCTCTCCGTGAGGTTGGACTCGATGGGCCAGATGAAGTCGTTGAACCACTCCTCGGCGGGCAGGTCCTCGGCGATCCCGCGCAGGGCGACCATCGGGGTGTGCGTATGGCAGTTGATCAGGCCGGGCATCGCCACCTGGCCGCGCGCGTCGATGCGCAGGGCGGCGTCCGGAAGGCGCGCCTCGCGCGTGACCGCCTCGATGACCCCACCCCGTACGACGATCGAGGCGTCCTCGACGAACGCGATCTCCTCGTGCTCGTCGTGCACGAGCGCGGTGCATCCGGTGATGAGGAGGTCGGCGGGGCCGGCCGCGGACGGGGTGGTGGCGGACGGGGCCGGGACGGACGGCGTCATGGCGTCACCGTACGACGGGTCGGGCTCGCGGTGTTCAGCCCGCGAGGGGAACTCGGGCTCCCGGTGCTCAGCCCGCGAGCGGAACGGGGAGCGCCTGCCGCTCCTTCACCACCAGCCCTGCCCGTTGCCGTCCCTCGGCCAGTTCGTCGAGGAGTTCGGCTATGCGTTCGGTGTGCTGGGGGGTGAGCCGTCCGGTGTCGTCGAGCTGCACGGCGCACGCGGTCGTGGTGTCGACGAGGCGTTCGAGGGTGGCCGCGACCTCGTCCGTTCCCTCTGCGTGCCGGGCCAGGGCGGGGAGTTCGGCGGCGGCGAGGTCGATCGAGGCGCGGGCCTCGGCGAGCGCGCGGTAGGCCTCGCGGCGCAGGGTCCAGCGGCCGGCCCGGTCGTCGGTCGTGCCGTCGTCCAGTACGTGGGCGAGGTAGACGTGCGCGGCCTCGGCGGCGTGGGTGAGGCGGGCCCGTACCCCTCCCCCGCGCTGTCCGAGCGCCGGCAGATGCCCGACGAACAGCACGATCGCGCAGGCCAGCAGCGTTTCGCCGATCCGGCTCCAGGAGGCCCCCGGTTCCCCGCCCACCATGACGAGGGAGAGCACGAGCACGGTGACGACGGCGGTCAGCGCCGCGAAGTGCCGGGTGGCGACGGGGATCAGGGCGCCGCACAGCGCCACCAGGGCGACCAGCCCGGCGGGGCGCGGGAGCAGCGCCGCGAACCCGGCGAAGAGGACGGCGCCGAGCACGGTCCCCGCCGCCCGGCAGATCACGCGTGAGGCGAGCGGTCCGAGGTCGGGCTTGACCAGGAAGACGACGGTCGCGGGGAGCCAGTACCAGTGGGAGTGGCTGCCATACCAGCGGGCGTGGTGCAGGGCCTGCGCCACGGCCACGCCGGCGCCGAAGCAGAGGGCGACCCGGACCCCGTACTCGCGTCCTGCGGAACCGAGGACCGTGCGGGCGAGGGACGCGGTGGTACGGCGCCGCGTGTGCAGCGCGTTGTCGTCGCCACCCCTGTCGAAGGTGTCGGCCGCGTGCAGGAGTGCGTCGTCGAGGGCGCGCAGGGCGGGCGCGGAGCGGGCGGGCGCGGGCAGTGGCCCGGTGTGCGTACTGGTCCGTACGGCGACGGCGAGTCGTCGCGGCCCTTCGACGGCCCGTGCGGGCACCGCCTCGCCCGCCCAGGCGAGCGCGGTGGCGGCCTCGGCGAGCGGGAGCGCGGCGGCGTACTGCGCGTGCAGCCGCCGCTCGGCCGCGGAACTGGCGTACGGCCGCAGCCGGGGGCCGCCGAGCGCGTCCTGGGCGTGGTCGAGCGCGGCGGTGAGGGCGACCCGGCGCCCGGGCGCGTCCGGCCCCCCGACCGCTTCGAGCAGCGCGGCGACGGCGTCGTACACACCCCCGACGGCGTCCCGCTCCCCGTCGAAGCGATAGTCGCCGGCGGTGGCCCCGGGTGTGGGCAGCGCGAGCCGCAGCACGAGCAGCCATCCGGCCCCGCCGACGAAGAAGAGCGCACGCTGCCAGCCGGGCTCGGGCAGCGGCATCCCGGCCCCGATGGCGGCGGCGACGAGCAGCTGTGTACCCGCCCCGCTCGCGACGGGCCCGACGGCGCTGACCGCCCCGGCGAGCAGCCCGAGCACGGTGAGGAGAAGGGTGAGCGTCACCGCGCCGACGTGCTGACCCGCGTACGACCCCACGAGCAGCCCGCCGGCTCCCGCGAGCGCCGGCACGCCGAGCCGCCTGACCGCGGCCCTACGGCTGCCCGGCCGGTCGTTGATCCCGGCGAGCATGGCCCCCAGGGCGGCGACGACACCGACGGACGTACGCCCGCTCAGCACCGCCACGAGCAGCAGCGGTCCTGCGGCCAGAGCGCCCCGCACGACCGCGCTCCAGGGCACGGGGCCGCGCTGTGCGCGCAGGGCGTGGGCGAGCCAGGGCGGTAGGGCGGCGCTGAGGCGGGACACGGGACTCCTGTCGGGCGAGGGCGGGGGCGCCTTCGGGCGACGTCGGCCGGGCGGTGTACTGCCTAAGGTAGATCGCGTTGCTGGAGGAAATGGAACGTATGTATTTCCGGAAGGTGACGCATCGCGAGGATGCCGCGTTCTTTATGAACGCAACTGCCGGTCGGCCGGAGATGAAGCCGGGCATGAAGCCGAGGATGAAGCCGGGCATGAAGCCGGGCATGAAGCCGGGGATGAAGCCGGGGATGAAATGGAGCGGGTCCGAGGGCGTAGCCGGCCCCCGGACCCTTGTGATGCCACCCATGTCGCACGCCGGCACGCTTGAGAACCCAGGTCAGTCGTTATGTCGCCGCGTCCTGCCTTTGGACCACCACGCATCGAGCTGCGCGGACTGGACTTGAACCAGCATTTCGGCGTCCCGGGGCCTGGGCCCGGTTGATCCGGCGATCGGTGGCGAATGCTGAGTCTGGAGCAAGAGTCTGAGATTGATCACGGTCTGCCTCTGCCGAGTTGGGCTACCGCGGCGCGTAGGCACTCCGTGGAGTGCCGTGTGGTGCCGCGGGGAGGACTCGAACCTCCACTGGAACCGTGCATTCACGACAAGCTTCAGGTTCAGCTTGCGCTCCTCGCGCACCCCGGCCGTGGTGCGTTGTGGCCGGGGAGTTTCAGAGGCTACCCGAACAGGTAGCCGAACACGGAGTCCCCGACGCGCTGGTCGACGACGTCCACGCCGTTCGCCTCTTCCCGGGCGAACTTGACGGCCTGCTGCAACTTCTCGACCCGGTCGAGGAGTTCGTTCACGCGTCGCGCGGGCAGGGCGCCGGAGAACTTCACGGTCGTCCAGTACCCGACGGGAATGTCCTCGTAGTACACCTCGACCTGGGCGGGATGCTTCTCGGTGGCCTCGGCCTTGACGTGGTTGCGCGGCACCTTCTTGGTCCGCAGCGTCCTGACGGGTTCGGTCTTCCACGCGTCCGTCGACGGGTCCTGCACCCACGACTCGGAGGCGTCGAGAACGGGCAGCTTCCGCACAAAGGTGTTGAGATCGGTGAGCTGCTTCTCGAGGAAGAGCAGATACGACACGGGCACGTCGGCGACGAGGACCCGCCCGTCCACCTTCACATCCGCCCGGGCCGTGCAGTTCGCCCAGTCCTTGGTGGCGGTCACGTCGAACAGCCGGGTGAGCGTCCCCGCGGTCTCCCGCAACACGTCCTCGGCCTGCACCTGCACCCGCGTCGACTCGGGCGGCAGCTGCTCGCCCTCCTCGTCCTTCGGCTGGTAGGTCCGCGAGATGCCGGCCAGCAATGCGGGCTTCTGCAGCCCGTGATGAGCGGCCGTCAGGTCCTGATGGGACTTGGACTTGATGCCCTTCTCCACTGCGATGATCTGATTGAGTTTCGCCACGTCGGTGACGGTAGCAGTGGCGGCGGGGGCTTTTCGAAGGGTTATTCGACGCCGGACTCCCGCGCCCGGGTGACCCCGGCGTCCAAGACCTCCTCGGCCCGGGCGATCTCGGCGTCCAGGACCTCCTCGGCCCGGATGACCGCCGCGTCCAGGACCGCCTCCGCCCGCCCGAGCATGTGCACCAGCCCTTCCGGCCCGTTCACCCCGCCGCGCACGATCTCGTCGATCCCTCTCAACCCGGCCCGCTCCAGCAGCCGCTTCTCGTTCGTCACCCACTCCCCACGCGCCGCCAGCACCGCGTGACCGGTCTGCAGGGCGGCGGTCGCCAGCGCTCCCACGGCCTCCGTGAGACGACCGGCGGGTGCGTGGTTGGCCTTGGCGTAGGCGAGGGTGGCATGGGCGGTGCCGTGCCAGTGGGCGGCGGCGGAGGTGCGGAGTTCCGCCGGGTAGGCGGCGGGTCGGGGCAGGTCGCCGCGCAGGACACGGTTGATTGCGAGCTCGGCGACGAGGAGGTAGCTGGGGATTCCGGCGAGATGGAAGAGGAGCGGCTCCACGTGGAACCGCCCCTGCTCCGCCCTCGCCAACTCCCGTTCCACCACGTCGAGATCCCGGTAGTGAACGTCGACACGACGGCCTTCGACCGTCAGCCAGGCCCCGCCGTTGAACACGCCCCCGCCCCAGCCGCCGATCTCCGAGACCTCACCCTGCCAGCCGACGGCCCGCAGGTCGTCGGGGTCGAAGGCGCCCCGGTAGTAGACCGCCAGGTCCCAGTCACTGTCGGGACCATGGGTGCCCTGCGCGCGGGAGCCGCCGAGGGCGACGGCCCGGACGGCGGGGAGGGCGGCCAGGCGGTCGGTGACGTGGGCGAGGAACTTGTCGTCGTCGGCGTGCGGCGGCCGGGTCGGTGTGGGCATGGGGTGAGGATGCGGTCGGGTGACGGGGCTGTCGAGCCAATATCCGCCGGGAGGGGCGGACCGTCCCTCTCGTGGGGGAAGTGGCTTCGCTCGGGGACGAGCCGGGGGAAAATCGCATGCGACCGCCGCCCGTCCGCCCACATCATGGGAAGGTTGCCGGCCCAGTCGAGGATTCCCGGAGTTCCCGTGCCCGTACGCGTCACCGTCCCCAGCCTCTTCCCGCCTCCTGGCTACGCTCACGCGTCGGTCGTCGAGGCGGGTACGCGGCTCGCCTTTCTCGCCGGGGCCGTGCCGCTGGACGCGGCGGGGAAGATCGTCGGTGAGGGGGATCCCGTGCGGCAGGCCGAGCAGGTGATCGCCAATCTCGGCGAGCAACTCCGCGCGGTGGGCAGTGACTTCGCCCACGTGGTGGCGACCGATGTGTATGTCGTCAGCAGTGAGCCGAGGGTGCTGTCCGACGTGTGGGGTGTCGTCGAGGCGTCCGGGCTCAGTACGGGACCCCACTCGTCGACACTGCTCGGCGTGGCCTGCCTCGGGTACACGGGGCAGTTGGTGGAAATCACGGCGACGGCGGTCGTGCCCGAGTCCGGGTTCGAGTCCCTCCCCACACCCACGTCCACGCCCGAGTTCGGCTAGCGCAGGGCGTACTTGTCCGTCGCCTCCACCAACGCGTCCACCACACCCCTCGCCCCCATGGTGTGCCCCACGTTGTCCACGACGATCAACTCGCTGTCGGGCCAGCCGTGGTGGAGCCGCCACACCGTGCCCAGCAGGTTCCCGAAGTCGAGACTGCCCTGGACGAGCGTGCCGGGAATGCCCTTCAGCAGGGGCGCGTCGCGCATCACGACGCCTTCGTCGTTGCCTTCCCCCAGGAAGTGGTCGTTGCCGAAGTAGTGCGTGACGGTCCGCGCGAACGCCATGCGGAACTCCGGGTCCTCGTAGCGCTGCTCCGACCGCGGCGGCGCGGGAACGATCGCCGTCTCCCAGTCGGTCCAGGCCCGCGCCGCCCGCGCCCGCACCTCGGGGTCGGACGATTCGAGCAGCCGGCTGTACGCGGCCGCGAGGTTCCCGTCCCGCTCCCCCTCGGGCAGTTCGGCGAGGAACCGCTCGAACGCCTCGGGGAAGAACCGACCAAGTCCCCTGGTCAGCAGGGCCACTTCGGCGTTCGCGCCGGTGCCCACCGCGGTCAGCACCAGCTCGGAGACGACGTCCGGGTGCGTCTGCGCGTACCGCAGCCCCAGCGCCGACCCCCACGACACGCCCCACACCAGCCACCGCCGGATGCCCAAGTGCTGTCGCAGCAGCTCCAGGTCGCCGATCACATGCGCCGTCGTGTTGACGGCCATGTCCGTCCCGTACGTGGCGGCGTGCGGCGTGGAACGTCCGCAGCCGCGCTGGTCGAGCAGCACGATCCGGTACTTGGCGGGGTCGCAGTAGCGCCGGAACCAAGGACCGCAGCCGGACCCCGGACCGCCGTGCAGCATGACGGCGGGCTTGCCGTCGGGGTTCCCGCAGACCTCCCAGTACACGCGGTTGCCGTCGCCGACGTCGAGCATGCCGTGGTCGTACGGTTCGATCTCCGGATACAGGCCCATCGGGTGAGGTTAACCGTCGTACGGTCGCGTCGTCAGCCCCGCCGCCCCGGCCGCCGTACGCAGCACGTCCCGCAGCATGGCGGGCGTCAGCCGTCCGGTGAACGTGTTGCGCTGGCTGACGTGGAAGCACCCGAAGAGCTCGACGGATCGCGCCGACGGCCCGTCCTGCGCCCCCAGGGAAACCCTCGCCCCGTGCGCGAACACCGGCCTGGGCCGGGGCACCGTCCATCCCGCCGCGGCGAAGGCGGGCAGCGCGGCCTGCCAGCCGAAGGCCCCCAGCACGACCACCGACCGGAGCGTGGGCCGCAGCAGCTCCAACTCCCGTACGAGCCAGGGGCGGCAGGTGTCCCGTTCGCCGGGTGTCGGCTTGTTGGCGGGCGGCGCGCAGTGCACGGGCGAGGTGACGCGTACGCCGTACAGCTCCAGTCCGTCGTCCGCGCTCACCGAGGTCCCGCGCGAGGCGAGCCCCACGTCGTGCAGCGCCGCGTAGAGCACGTCCCCGGAGCGGTCCCCCGTGAACATCCGTCCGGTCCGGTTCCCGCCGTGGGCGGCTGGTGCGAGCCCGACGATGAGCAGCGAGGCGTCGGCCGGTCCGTAGCCGGGCACGGGGCGGCCCCAGTACGTCTGGTCGGCGAAGGCGGCACGCCTGGTGCGGGCGACCTCCTCGCGCCACGCGACCAGCCTCGGACACGCCCGACACCCGGCGATCCGGGCGTCCAGATCAGCCAGTGCGTCCAGGTCGTCCAGATCAGGCGGTGCGTCCAGATCACCCGACGCGCCCATGCCGTCCAGGTCGCCGACGTTGCCGGGATCGCTGCTGCCGGCCGGGCTGCTGTCCATGCCCCCACCGTACGACCGGGCGCCCTGCCCCTCCCTCACCCGGCCCCGGGTCAGTCGGTGGGCTGTTCGGCGGGGCGCAGCCCGGCGGTCGTCCTTACTTCCTACTGCGAGGCACGCCGGGCCAGGACTCTTCTAGAGTCGAGGCATGGCTTCTGAGGGTGCGGACGTCGAGCGGAACGACGAGAAGGTCGACGAGCAGGTCGACGAGGAGAAGGCGGTGGCCGCCGCCGAGGCCGCCCGTCCGGCGGGCGGCGAGAGCGTGCGGGTCGACAGCTGGATCTGGTCCGTACGTCTGGTCAAGACCCGCTCGGCGGGTGCGACCGCGTGCCGGGGCGGACACGTCCGGGTGAACGGGGAACGCGTCAAGCCCGCGTACGCCGTGCGCGTCGGCGACGAGGTGCGCCTGCGGCAGGGGATCCGGGAACGGATCGTCATCGTGAAGCGGGTGATCCGCAAGCGGGTCGGCGCGCCCGTCGCCGCCGAGTGCTACGTCGACAACAGCCCGCCGCCCCCGCCGCGCGAGGCGATCGCCCCGGCCGGCGTCCGTGACCGCGGAGCGGGCCGCCCGACCAAGCGCGACCGCCGCGAGATGGAGCGCCTCCGGGGCCTCGGCAGCCCCGACTCGCCCTGACCCGAGGGTGTCGCCGTACGACGTCGGGGGCTCCCCCCTGGTCACTTGGGGAGCCCCGACGTCGTACGGCCGTCGTGCGCCGTCACCGGGTCATGCCCGTCGCCGCAGCCACCGGACCAGCTCGGTGGTGTGGCCCCTCCTGGCCCACGCGATCAGCGCGAGCGGCAGGATCAGGATGAGCGGGGTCACCACGTACGGCCCGTGGACGACGGTGACGTTCACGACGAAGGCGCCCACCATCAGCGCGCTGAGCGCCACCGCCGCCACCGAGGACAGCAGCGGGACCAACAGGGCGAGGCCTCCGGCGAGTTCGAGCGCACCGATGAGGTACATCCCCGTGCTGCCCCAGCCGAGCTTGTCGAACGCCTCGGCGGCCGACGGGTGCGCGATCAGCTTGGGCAGCGCGCTCGCGAACGCGTAGAAGAGACCGAGCACGATCTGCAGCGCGCCCAGGGAGATCCGGGCACCGCGGCCGCGGGTCTTCAGCGAAGAGGCAGAGGTGGGAGAGGCGGAGGAGGCGGAGGAGGCGGAGGTGGCGGCGAGCGTCGTGACGGGGACGGTGGTCTCGGACATGAGGGTCTCCTGTGCGAAGCGGTACGCGTTGCTGTCGCAGGGGTAGACCGGGGGCGCGTGCGGAACTCATCGCCGTGGAGCGGAAACGGGCTACAGCGCGAACCAGCCGTGCCCGACGTACCAGTGCCCGCCCCCGCGCAGATGGTCCCCCACCGCACGCTCCACCGTGCTCCGGCGCGGCAGCTCACGTGTGGGCAGCTCCGGATCGCCGAAGACGAAGCCGACCGGCACTCCGTCGTCCGGGGTCGTCTCCTGGTACGCGATCCGGAAGCGTTCCTGGAAGCGGATGATGTTCGAGTCCGCCGGGAGATACCGCCCGAGCTGTGGATCGAGCAGCCAGGAGTGGCACACGGCGACTTCATGGCGCTCGTCGGGATAGTGCCGGGCGAAGAACTCCCGTGCCAGCGCGATCGACCGCTCGCAGGAGGCGGGGGACAGCGGCCCGTGGAAGTCGGGTATGTGCAGGCTCAGACACGCGTCGCCGGGGCCGGCGTCGAGGCCCGCCGCCGCGACGGCCCGCCCCGTGCGCCGGCCGAGCCGCGACCGCTGGAACTGCAGCCGGCCCAGCTGGAACAGCTCACCGTGGAAGTGCAGGGCGATCCACCAGGGGAACAGCAGCCCCGGCGTCCCGAGCCGTCTGTGGTGCACGGACACATGCCGGCCGAGGTCGGCCAGGGTGCGCCGGGACACGTCGTCGGGGATGCCGAGCCCCCGGTGGTAGGCCCGGACGTACGGGAGCGCCGCGATGAAGACGTACAGGTGGAAGCAGCGCCCGAGGGGCCCCGCCGACTCGGGGAACGCGGGCGGCTCCCAGCCCTTCCCGATCTCCCCCATGTCCCGTACGAAGCGGCCGACGCACCGGGCGAGCAGCGTCATCGCCTCCGAGTCGGCCGCCAGCCGGCCGCGCAGCGCGACGAGTTCGTTGATGTGCTCGTGGGCCACGGTCAGGTCGAGCAGGAGGTCCGGCAGCTCGTCCGCGTCCGGGAGCACCGCCTCCATCCGAGGAGCGCCCTCGCTCTCCAGGTCCCTCAGCCACTCGGCGAGTCTCGCGTCCGCCCGCAGCGCCTCCAGCAGCACCCGCGCCTCCAGCAGCACCCGCGCCTCCCGTCGGTCCGGCCGCCGCTCGCTCTCCGCGGCCCCTTGGTCAACGTGCACGACGAAGAGTACGTTTTCAGTAGGAGCGATGGTCACGGATCAGCGTCACGGAGTAGTGATCCGTATGCGTACAGGCAGTGAACCGACGACGGCGCGCAGCGCGCTGCGCATGCGCTTTTGGCTGAGTGTCTGGGGCCTGGTCTGGACGATCTTCGGTACGGCCGCGTTCGCGCTGGTCGGACGCCCCGGCTGGGCGGCCGCGTGCGGGGTGCTGTGGCTGATCGTCACCGCCGACATGACCATGATCCTGCGCCACATCCATCAGGGGCCGCACTACCAGCCGGGCCGCGACATCCCGCCGTACCGGCCTCCGGAGCACCGTCACCCATAGCGGGATCGGCGACGGCTGCGACTACGACGAGTCACGACTCACAACTCACGAGTCGAAGCGTGCCGCTTCCAGGTACTGGGGCTTCGGGTCGAGCGCCGCCGCCAGCCGGAAGTGCCGCTTCGCCTGGTCCGGGCGAAGCTGGCGCTCATAGGTGCGGGCAAGCGCGAAGTGCGCGAACGCGTTGTCCGGCTCGCGCTCCAGGACGATCGTGAACTCCAGCTCGGCGGGGCGCAGTTGCGCGGCGGCGAAGAAGGCACGCGCGCGCAGCAGTCGGGCGGCGGTGTTCTCCGGGTGCGCGGCGATCACTGGATCGAGCAGCTTCACCGCACCCCGCGGGTCCCGCGCGGCGAGCAGTTGCTCGGCGGCACGGAAGTCGATGACATGCGTCTCCGGAGTACGTCCGGTCGATCCGCTGGTCTCGGGCACGGCAGAGTCCTTCCCTCGCTGAACGGGTTCAACGCCCCGGTCGAGGACGGCTATTCCTTGCGGGCGTACGCCCGGCGTACGAGATCCGCCCAAACCTCCCGAACGCGCGCCTCCAGCTCCTCCAGGGGGACGTCGTTGTCGATGACGACGTCCGCGATCCCCAGCCGCTTCTCGCGGGTGGCCTGGGCGGCCATGCGGGCGCGGGCGTCCGCCTCGGTCATGCCGCGCAGCCGCACGAGACGGTCGAGCTGGGTCTCGGGGCTGGCATCGACGACGACCACGAGGTCGTAGAGCGGTCCGAGGGCGTTCTCGGCGAGCAGCGGGACGTCGTGGATCACGACGGCGTCCTCGGCCGCGGCACTCTCCAGCTCGCGGGAGCGGGCGCCCACCAGGGGGTGCACGATCGAGTTCAGGACGGCGAGCTTCTCCGGGTCGGCGAAGACGATCGAGCCCAGCTTGGGGCGGTCCAGACCGCCGTCGGGTGCGAGCACGTCCTGCCCGAAGGCGTCGACGACGGCCGCGAGCCCGGGGGTTCCGGGTGCGACGACCTCCCGCGCGATCAGATCCGCGTCGATCAGCACCGCGCCGAGCCGCACGAGCAGCCTCGACACCTCGCTCTTGCCGGCGCCGATACCGCCGGTCAGGCCAACCTTCAGCATGACCGAGAGCTTAGGGCCTGCCGGTGACGAGCCCCCCACGGCCCCCGAAGCCGCCGCCCTACGGGCGTCGCCCCCCTACGGCGTCACCCCGCCCTACGCGTCGCCCTCGCGCTCCGCCAGGAAGCGCTCGAACTCCAACCCGATCTCGTCCGCCGAGGGGATGTCCACCGGTTCCGCGAGCATGTTGCCCCGCGTCTCGGCGCCCGCGGCGGCGTCGTACTGGTGCTCGAGTCCCTGGACGAGGGCCACGAGTTCCTCGTCGCCCTCCTGGATCTGCCGGTCGATCTCCGTCTGGGTGCGGTGCGCCTCGGTGCGCAGGGAGTGCGCGATGGCGGGGAGCACCAGGCCCGTGGCGCCCGTGATGGCCTCCAGGACCGTCAGCGCCGCGTCCGGGTACGGGGAGCGGGCGATGTAGTGCGGGACGTGCGCGGCGACGCCCAGGACGTCGTGTCCGGCCTCCATGAGGCGGTACTCGACAAGGGATTCGGCGCTGCCGGGGACCTGCGCCTCGTCGAAGGGGCTGCGGTGGCCCGGCACCAGGTCCGTGCGGTTGCCGTGCGGGGTGAGGCCCACGGGGCGGGTGTGCGGGACGCCCATGGGGATGCCGTGGAAGTTCACGGACAGCCGGACGCCGAGCCGCTCCACGATCTGCTGGACGGCGGCGGCGAAGCGCTCCCACTCGACGTCCGGCTCGGGTCCCGACAGCAGCAGGAAGGGCGCGCCCGTGGCGTCCTGGACGAGCCGCACGTCGAGCGTGGGCTCCTCGTAGTCCGTCCAGCGGTCGCGCTTGAACGTCAGCAGCGGGCGGCGCGCCCGGTAGTCCACGAGCCGGTCGTGGTCGAAACGGGCCACGACCTGGTGGGGCAGCGAGTCGAGCAGACGGTCGACGATCTGGTCGCCCGTTTCACCCGCGTCGATGTATCCGTCGAAGTGGTAGAGCATGACCAGACCGGCCGACTCCTGGGCGAGTGCCATGTCCACCACGGCCAGGCCCTTCGGCTCCCATGCGTACAAACCCTGCGGATCAAGCACTGTGACCGCTCCTCCTCGTGTTCGTACTCCACAACGTGGTCAGGATCGCGAGCATTCCCCGGACCGCTCCTTTTACGGCTCGGTTCGCCGAAGGGGCGCACGGGCGCGCCCCTTCGGCTCACCCGCCGGGTTGATCGCCCCGCATACCTACGCCGACAGCACGCGTGTGTGCAGCGCGGTGACCGCCTTGCGGGCGGAGGTGAACGCGCCGTGCTGCCAGGCGTCGGTGTAGCTGAGCCAGTCGCCCGCGAAGTAGACGCGCCCCGTGGGCTCGTTCAGCGATTTGTAGCGGACGTCGTCGGGGCCGCCGGGGGTGTTGTGCCAGGCGGCCTCGAGATGCGGTGTCTGGCGCCAGTGGTGCGAGAAGGAGGACGCGAGTTCGGTGCGGTACTTCTCACCGTAGATCTTCACCCCGGCCGCCACGGCGCGCTTCTCGCGCTCCTTGGGGGTGAGCTCGGCGTACGAGTCGGCGTCACCGCCGTAGTTGTAGTAGCCGATCATCACGCCGCGCGCGCCGTGGAAGCCGTACGAGGGGTGCCAGATGTGCGTGACGTCCTGGTCGGTCTCGGTGATACCGCCGTAGATGTGGTGATCGAGCTCCCACCAGCGGGAACGGTATTCGAGCCCGATCTTCGCCGCCGACGAGGGGGTGATCGCCTCCAGGGCGCTCTGCACACCGGAGCCGAGGTTGTGCGGGATCCTGGCGAGGATGTTGGGCGGGAGGGCGCCGACGCAGTAGTCGGCGTCGATCACCTTCGTACGGCCTCCCTGGGTGTAAGTGACCGAAACGCCGCTCCCCTTGTCGGTGATTTTGGAGACCACGGCCCCGGTACGGATGCGGTGCTCGCCTATCGCCCTGGTGAGCGCGCGCGGTATCTGGTCCATGCCGCCCACCGGCTGGAACATCAGCATCGCCTGGTCGAAGCCGAACTCGAAGGAGAAGTAGCGGCCGACGCCGGACGCGAGGACGTCGGAGGCCGACGGGACGTCACCGAGGAGCACTCCGGGGGTGCCCGCGGCGGCCGGGACGGTCGTGTATCCGCGGCGCTCGCCGCCCTCGTACGTCAGCTTGTCGCCCAGTTCCCCCCAGTCCTTGAGGAACTCGACCAGCCTCTCCCGGTCGGTGGCGGTCAGCTCCTTGTCCAGGGCTCCCTTGTCGGTGGCCTTGGCGAGCAACTCGGAGACGTAGCCGTACACATCGGCCTTCGCCGTGCGGTACCGCACGGGCTTCTTCATCCCGGCGGACTCGTTGAAGAGGTACGCGTCCGCGTTGACGTTGGTGAACACCTCGATGGGTACGCCGAGTTCGCGGCAGTAGTCGAGGGTGATCATCCACTGGGGGATGCGGGCGGGGCCGCAGTTCATGTACTGGCCGTCGCTGAAGCGGGCCGTCTGCGTGGTGCCGTGGAGGTCGGTGGTGGCGTCGCCGCCGCGGACCGTGAAGTTGCGGCCGCCGGTGCGGCCTCTGGCCTCCAGGACCGTACAGTCGTAGCCCGCCTTGCCGAGTTCGTACGCGGAGGCCAGGCCTGCGATGCCGCCGCCGACTATGACCACCTTGGCGGCGCCGCGGCCGGTGAGGGTGAAGTCGCCCGGCTGCGGGGCGCGGAAGGGCTGTTCGCGCTGGGCCGCCTCGGCCGTGGGCGCGAGGCCGAGGGCTCCCATGGTGGCGAGCATGGTGCCCGCGCCGCCCGTGAGTCCCACGTTGCGCAGGAAGGAACGCCGACTCGTGCCAGGACCGCTCTGAGGTTGTGCCATGACGGGGGCTCCCCTTTCGATCTTGAACGACCGGGGAAGCCTCCCAATGGCTGGTTACGGCCCGTCAGTTACTCGTGTATCCCGCACGTTTCTGCAACCGCACATGTGCGGCCCGCTGGACGGCCGGGGGACGAAGGGGGGAGGAATGGGGAGCAAACGCACTGCGGGCCCGCACCCCGAAGGGTGCGGGCCCGCAGTCACGTGCTACTGGCTAGCGGTGAGCTTTCAGCTCTGGCCGCCGGCGAGCTTCTCGCGAAGCGCAGCCAGGGCCTCGTCCGACGCCAGGGCGCCGGAGGTGTCGTCCGACTCCGAGGAGTACGAACCGCCACCGGAGGCGGCCGGAGCCGCGCTCGTGGAGGTGGCACCCTCGGCCTCGGCCTGAGCGTCGGCCTCGCGGGACTTGATGACCTGAGCCTGGTGCTGCTCGAAGCGCGACTGCGCCTCGGCGTACTGGTGCTCCCACGCCTCGCGCTGGGTCTCGTAGCCCTCGAGCCAGTCGTTGGTCTCGGGGTCGAAGCCCTCGGGGTAGATGTAGTTGCCCTGGTCGTCGTAGGACGCGGCCATGCCGTACAGGGTCGGGTCGAACTCGACCGAGGCCGGGTCGGCACCGAAGGACTCGTTGGCCTGCTTCAGCGAGAGGCTGATGCGGCGGCGCTCGAGGTCGATGTCGATGACCTTGACGAAGATCTCGTCGTTGACCTGGACGACCTGCTCCGGGATCTCCACGTGGCGCTCGGCCAGCTCGGAGATGTGGACCAGACCCTCGATGCCCTCGTCCACGCGGACGAACGCACCGAACGGAACGAGCTTGGTGACCTTACCCGGGACGACCTGACCGATCTGGTGCGTACGGGCGAACTGCTGCCACGGGTCTTCCTGCGTCGCCTTGAGCGACAGGGAGACGCGCTCGCGGTCCATGTCGACGTCGAGGACCTCGACGGTGACTTCCTGGCCGACCTCGACAACCTCGGAGGGGTGGTCGATGTGCTTCCAGGAGAGCTCGGAGACGTGCACGAGACCGTCGACGCCACCCAGGTCCACGAAGGCACCGAAGTTGACGATCGAGGAGACGACGCCGGAGCGGACCTGACCCTTCTGGAGGGTGGTGAGGAACGTCTGGCGAACCTCGGACTGGGTCTGCTCCAGCCAGGCACGGCGGGACAGGACCACGTTGTTGCGGTTCTTGTCCAGCTCGATGATCTTGGCCTCGAGCTCCTTGCCCACGTAGGGCTGGAGGTCGCGGACACGGCGCATCTCGACGAGGGAAGCCGGCAGGAAGCCACGGAGGCCGATGTCGAGGATGAGTCCACCCTTGACGACCTCGATGACGGTACCGGTGACGATGCCGTCCTCTTCCTTGATCTTCTCGATGGTGCCCCAGGCGCGCTCGTACTGGGCGCGCTTCTTCGAGAGGATCAGGCGGCCTTCCTTGTCCTCCTTCTGGAGAACAAGGGCTTCGATCTCGTCACCGACGGCGACGACCTCGTTCGGGTCGACGTCGTGCTTGATCGAGAGCTCGCGGCTCGGGATGACACCTTCGGTCTTGTAACCGATGTCGAGCAGGACCTCGTCCCGGTCGACCTTCACGATGACGCCGTCGACGATGTCGCCGTCGTTGAAGTACTTGATCGTCTCGTCGATCGCGGCGAGGAAGGCTTCCTCGTTACCGATGTCGTTGACCGCAACCTGCGGAGTGGTGGCGGTGGTCTCGGTGCTGCTCGTCATGTGGGAAAGGGCTCCGGTACGGACAGAGAGTCGTAGGTACTGCTTACGCCGGGAGCCCGTTTCGCCCTGTAGAAGCCGGACAGCCAAGGAAGCGCCGAACCCGGTTACCCGGTGGCGCCTCGAAAACCGAGGGGACATACATACAGATGCGAGCGCAGCCTGCTACGTCTGAGGAGCGCAGGCCCGCAGCGCAACTTGTAGCATACGGGGGCAGCCGGGCAGGGTCAATGCGCGAAGGCGCACACCCGGGGCGGATCGCCGCAATCCCGGCACAAAACCTGTCTCACGAGGCCACGCGGGCCATAGGGAACCCCTGCCGTGACACTCCCGAGACCGGTTGGAGCCGCAGACTAATACGAGGGAGCCGATCATCCAAGAGCCCCAGATCCACGAACCGGAACACTCCGAGGTCCGGGAGCCCGAACCCGCCGAGCCGGAGGCGACCCGGCGCGACGCCGGCGTCACGGAGAGCTCCCGCGCCAACCGCGGCTGGTGGGACCGGAACGCGGACGACTACCAGACAGAACACGGCACGTTCCTCGGGGACGACCGTTTCGTATGGGGCCCCGAGGGCCTCGACGAGGTGGAGGCCGAGCTGCTCGGCCCGCCGGAGGACCTCAAGGGCAAGGACATCCTGGAGATCGGTGCCGGCGCGGCCCAGTGCTCGCGCTGGCTGGCCGCCCAGGGCGCCCGTCCGGTCGCCCTTGACCTCTCCCACCGCCAGCTCCAGCACGCGCTGCGCATAGGCGGCGGGGTGCCCCTCGTGGAGGCCGACGCGGGCGCGCTGCCCTTCGCCGACGGCTCCTTCGACCTCGCGTGCTCGGCGTACGGCGCGTTGCCGTTCGTCGCCGACCCGGTGCGCGTCCTGAAGGAGGTCCACCGGGTGCTGCGCCCGGGCGGCCGCTTCGTCTTCTCCGTGACGCACCCGATCCGCTGGGCCTTCCCGGACGAGCCCGGCCCCGAGGGCCTGTCCGTCTCCTCCTCCTACTTCGACCGCACTCCCTACGTCGAGCAGGACGAGGAGGGCCACGCGGTGTACGTCGAGCACCACAGGACGATCGGCGACCGGGTACGGGACGTGGTGGCCGGGGGCTTCCGGCTGCTGGACCTGGTCGAGCCGCAGTGGCCCGCCTGGAACACCCAGGAGTGGGGCGGCTGGTCCCCGCTGCGCGGAAACCTGATCCCCGGTACGGCGATCTTCGTGTGCGTACGAGACTGAACGGGTGATCCGTTACGACGCCCTGGACGCGCTGCCCGTACGCGGCGCCCTGCCCGCCCTGGACGACGCCCTGGAGGACGGCGGCAGCGCCGTGCTCGTGGCGCCGCCCGGGACCGGCAAGACGACCCTCGTGCCGCTGGCTCTCGCCGGACTCCTCGGCGGCCTGGGTGACGGGCGGCCGGCGCGCCGGGTCGTGGTCGCCGAACCGCGGCGGATCGCCGCCCGGGCCGCGGCGCGGCGGATGGCCTGGCTGCTCGGCGAGAAGGTCGGCGAGAGCGTCGGGTTCACCGTGCGCGGGGAGCGGGTCGTGGGGCCACGCACGCGTGTGGAGGTCGTCACGACGGGCGTCCTCCTCCAACGGCTCCAGCGGGACCAGGAGCTCGCGGGCGTCGACGTGGTGGTGCTCGACGAGTGCCACGAACGTCATCTGGACGCCGACACGGTCGCCGCGTTCCTCCTGGACGTACGGGCCGCGCTCCGTCCCGAGCTGCGGCTCGTGGCGGCGTCGGCGACCACGGACGCGGCGGGGTGGGCGCGGCTGCTCGGCGACGCGCCCGTCGTCGCGGCGCAGGGCGTCTCGTATCCGGTGGAGGTCGAGTGGGCGCCTCCGGTACGTCCGGTACGGCCGCCGCACGGCATGCGTGTCGACCCGGCGCTGCTGACGCATGTCGCGTCGGTGGTGCGGCGGGCACTGGCGGAGTGCGAGGGGGACGTCCTCTGTTTCCTCCCCGGGGTCGGGGAGATCGCGCGGGTGGCGGGCGGGCTGGGAGATCTGGGCGGCCGGGTCGACGTGCTGCAGGTGCACGGGCGGGCGCCCGCCGCCGTGCAGGACGCGGTGCTGTCACCGGGGACCGGGGGCCGGCGCCGGGTGGTCCTGGCGACCTCCGTGGCGGAGTCGTCCCTGACGGTTCCGGGGGTGCGGGTGGTCGTCGACTCCGGGCTGGCGCGGGAGCCGCGGGTGGACCACGCGCGCGGGCTGAGCGCCCTGACGACGGTACGGGCCTCGCAGGCGGCCGGGCGGCAGCGGGCGGGGCGGGCCGGGCGTGAGGCGCCGGGGCGGGTGTACCGCTGCTGGACGGAGGCCGAGGACGCCCGTTTGCCGCGATTTCCCGCCCCGGAGATCAAGGTGGCCGACCTGACGGCGTTCGCCCTGCAGGCGGCCTGCTGGGGCGACCCCGGGGCGACGGGGCTGGCACTCCTGGACCCGCCGCCGGGCGGGGCGATGGCGGCGGCGCGGTCCGTCCTGTCGGCGGTGGGTGCCGTGGACGCGGCCGGTCGGGCCACGGAACGGGGTGTGCGCATGTCCCGGCTGGGCCTGCACCCCCGGCTCGCCCGGGCGCTGCTGGACGCGGCCCCCGTGGTGGGCGCCGACCGCGCCGCCGAAGTGGTCGCCCTCCTGAGCGAGGAGCCGCCCCGCGAGTACGGCGACGACCTGGCCGGGGCCTGGAGACTGGCCCGACGCGGCGGCGACGCCTACGCGTCCCGCTGGCGCACCGAATCCCGACGCCTGCGCTCCGCGTCGACGGGACTTTCCCACCCACCCGCCCGGGACAGCGACCGCGGTGACGGGCGCGAAGGTGGTCCGTGGCCGGCCGGCGGCGGCGACGATCGCGTGGTCGCGCTGGTGGCTGCCCTGACGTTCCCCGAGCGGCTCGCGCAGGCGCAGGGCGGCTCCTACCTCATGCTGAACGGCACCCGTGCCGACGTCGGCGACGGCTCGGTACTGCGCGGCGCGCCCTGGCTGGCGGTCGCCGTGGCCGATCGGCCCGTCGGGGCCGGGCACGCGCGTGTGCGGCTTGCCGCCGTCGTCGACGAGGAGACGGCACGGCGGGCCGCGGCGCCCCTGCACACCGAGGGGGACGAGGTCCACTGGGCCGACGGCGACGTGGTCGCGCGGCGGGTCGAACGGCTCGGGGCCGTGGAGCTGGCGGTGCGTCCGCTGAAGAAGGCCGACCCCGGGCTCGTACGGGAGGCGTTGCTCGAAGGGCTGCGGGAGGACGGGTTCGGGCTGTTGCGGTGGTCCCCGGACGCCGAGGGGCTGCGGCGGCGGCTCGCGTTCCTGCGGCTGCACCTGGGCGCCCCCTGGCCCGACGTGTCCGACGACGCGCTCCACGCGCGCGTGGACGAGTGGCTGGAGCCCGAGCTCGGCCGTGCCCGGCGGCGGGCCGATCTGGCGCGGATCGACGCCGGGCAGGCGCTGAACCGGCTGCTGCCCTGGGCCACGGGAGACGCCGCCCGGCTGGACGAGCTCGCGCCCGAGCGGATCGAGGTGCCCAGTGGGTCCAGGATCCGGATCGACTACGCCAACCCCGAGCAGCCGGTGCTCGCCGTCAAACTGCAGGAGATGTTCGGGCTGCACGAGTCACCGGCCGTCGCCGGGGTGCCCGTACTGGTCCATCTGCTCTCGCCCGCCGGGCGCCCGGCCGCCGTCACCGCCGACCTCGCCTCCTTCTGGAAGGACGGGTACAAGGCGGTGCGGGCGGAGCTGCGGGGCCGCTACCCCAAGCATCCGTGGCCCGAGGACCCGGCCACCGCCGAGCCCACCCGGCACACGAACGCGCGGCTCAGGCGTTGACCGGCTCCGGTTCCGCCG
Source organism: Streptomyces olivochromogenes (assembly GCF_001514115.1). Lineage (GTDB taxonomy): Bacteria > Actinomycetota > Actinomycetes > Streptomycetales > Streptomycetaceae > Streptomyces > Streptomyces olivochromogenes. Next base: position 540,646 of record NZ_KQ948452.1, on the reverse strand, counting down.
CCTCCGTGGGGGCCGGGTCGCCCGGGCGGCGGCTGCGCGCCTCCAGGTAGAGGGAGAGGGACAGCAGAGCCGCGCCCAGGAGCAGGAAGCCCCACGGCAGATACGACGTCAGCAGCAGGATCAGGGTGCGGTTGGACTTGACCAGGGCGACGGTGTGCTTGATGTAGTCCTCGCGCATCTTCACGTGCCCGGCGAAGGCGGTCACCTTGTCGCGGTCCCCGAGGAGGGTGCCGCCCCGCAGCTCCTCCTTGTGGATCTCCTCGCCGTAGACCGGCGCCCCGGTGACCGGTTCCACCCAGAACTTGCGGACGGTCGTGTACCAGCGTGTCGTGCCCGTCTTGGCGACCGACTCCGGGGTGATGCCCTGGACCGGCATGACCTTGGGGAACTTGACCTTCGTCCAGGGGATGGTCTGCTCGAAGTAGTACACCTTGACGCCGCGGAAGGTATGGGTGCCCTTGTAGTGGATGGGGGCCGAGGTGCGGGTCTGCGCGTCGAAGTACTCGTAGTCCCGCTTCTCCGTGTGGAAGGGCCACTTGAACTCGATGCCCTCGCGTGTGACCGGGTCGCCGTCGACGGACTCGCCGGTGGCGTGGACGGGGTCCTGGCTGTGCGCGTCGAAGATGTAGCGCTCAGGGAGCTTGGAGACCATCTTCCCGTCGGGGCCCTGCACATAGGAGAGGCTGTCCCAGACGACGACGTCGCGGCCCGCCGTCCTCTCGATGCGGTCGGAGGCCTCGACGTTGCCCTTCAGGGTCTGCACGATGGTGACCTCGGGGACCTTCTTGGCCTGCATGGTGCCGTAGTCGAGCAGGGTCGCGTCCCTCGCCTCCAGGACCATGTCCTGGTACTGGTTGGCGGGGATCTTCGCCAGCCGCGGGAAGGCGTACCAGCGCAGCAGCGGGGACAGCGCCGCGAAGAACACGGCGAAGGCGAGCAGGATCAGGCTGGCCTTGCGACGCATCTCGGCGTCCCTCCCTGAGAGTTGCGGATGCCCTGAGCGCTACGGGTGCGCGGGCACGGTCGTCAGCAGCGGCTTGGGCGAGGTCTTGCCTGCCGGTGAGCCCATGGCCGTGATCGTGAGCACCAGGGCGAACGCCACGGCGAGACCGGTCGCGGCGGCGATGAGGGCGCGCATGCGGGGCCTCCCGGGGGACGGCGGATCGAGAACTGATACCTCGTCAGATCCGGCACCGTAGCAACGGCGGGGCGAGATGAGAACACATTGCGCACACGAACGAGGGCGCCCCTGCGCCTGTCGGCGGAGGGGCGCCCTTGACGCGCGTACGGCCTACGAGGCGGCCGCGGCGACCTTCAACTCGACCGTCAGCACCGCGCCGCCCGTGGTGTTGACGCGGAGCAGGAACGTGCCGGTCGCGTCGTCCGCGTACAGCTTGGGGAGCTTGAGCACGCCGTCGGCGTCCGTCGTGAGGTCCGTGAGGGTGCGGATCGTCTTGCCGTCCGCGTCCTTGAAGTACGGGCCCTTGTCGTTCTCGGTCGGGTCGTCCGCCGACTTGATGAGCGTCGCGGTGGCCGCGACCTTGCCCGCGACGGCGCCCTTGTAGGTGGCCTTCAGCTCGACCTGGTCGGCGAACTCGCCGCCCGGCACGCAGGTCAGCGCGGTGTCGCCGGTGCGGGTGAGGGTGTCGGCCTGGCGCGGGGTGACGGTGGCCGTGTAGTCGAGGCCGCCCAGCACGCGGCCCACGACGGTGGCGCGCACGGTGAAGTCGCCGGCCTTCTCCCCCGCCACGAGTGCGGGCGCGGTGGCCGTGCCCGCGCTGCCGGTGACGACCGTGGCGACGCTCTCGCCGCCGGTGAACGTGGCGTCCGTGTCACCGATGATCGTGAATCGCACCCGGACCTTCGCCACACCCTTGCTCGCCTTGGACTCGGCCCGCACGGCGACCTTGGCGCCGAAGGCGCTGCCCGCCGTCGCCGTGAGCTTCCCGGTGTCCGCGTCCTCCAGATGGTCCACCGTCTGGGTGGGCGTGGGAGGCGTCGGGCTCGGCGCGGGCGAACTCGGCGCGGGCGGCTTCGGGGTGGGGCTCGTCGAGCCGCCGCTGCCCGGCTTGGGGGTGCTCGGCGTACTCGGTGTGCTCGGCGTACTCGGCGTGCTCGGTGTCGCGGGCGTGGACGGGCTGGGGCTCGCCCCGGGGTCGCTGTTGCTGCTGTGCGAGGGCAGGGTGCCCGTGCCGTCCGGGACCTCGTAGGTGCCCTTGCGGTAGTACTCCAGCCACGACAGAACCGTGTTGAGGTACTCCGTCGAGTTGTTGTAGTTCAGGATCGCGGCGTTCATCTGCGACTGCACGGACAGGTCCCGGTCGAACCGGCACAGGTAGTGGCCGGCCGCGAGCGCCGCGTCGTAGACGTTGTTGGGGTCCTTCTTGCCATCGCCGTTGCCGTCGCGGCCTGCCCACTCCCAGGTGGAGGGGATGAACTGCATGGGGCCCACGGCCCGGTCGTAGGCGGGGTCGCCGTCGTACGCGCCGTTGTCGGTGTCGGCGATCAGCGCGAAGCCGTTGCCGTCGAGCTTGGGGCCGAGGATCGGCGAGTACGTCGTACCGCTCGCGTCGACCCGGCCGCCGCGGGCCTGGCCTGACTCGACCTTGCCGATGGCGGCGAGGAGTTGCCAGGGCAGGTTGCAGCCCGGCTTGGAGGCGCGCAGCTCGGCCTCGGCCTTCTTGTAGGCGTCGAGGACGGTCGCGGGTATGCCGGCCTCGGCCTCGCCCACGGAGACGGTCGTGCCGGTGGTCGGACTCGCCGACGGGCTCGGGTTGGGGCTCTTCAGCGGCGGAAGGTCGGTGTAGTACGGCGAGTCGCCGGTCGCGCCGCCGCCTTCGCCGCCGGTGTTCGCGTCCCCCGATGGCTGGGCGGCGCCGGCGGCCTGTCTGCCGAGGTCGTCGGTGGTCACTCCGGGTGCCTGGGAAGCGGACAGGGCCGCGACCGCGACCGCGGCCACGGCGGTGGTCGTCGCTCCCTTGCGCAGTCTGCCGAAATGCGCCGCCATTGAGTGAACCCCTCCCGTGGACGACCGCCCGCGCACCGCGCGTTCGCTGGCTCAGTGACCCAGGCGACCCTACGACAACTTCCGTCGCCCGGGCACCCGTTCGTGCCCGATTTTCACCGGTTGGCCATGTGGGATTGTCCAAGAGAACACGCACCGCGGGGTGGAGCCCGCGGACATTTTCATACGTCCCTCATACTGGGCGCCGGAGATCACCGGGGCCGACATATCAGACCACCGTCTGCCACAGGGGGACGCTTTGCCCTTCACCCTCAGCCACGCGGCGGCCGTACTGCCCGCCCTGCGCGGCGACGGAAGCGGCCGCGGCCGCCTCGCGCCCGCGGCACTCGTGGCCGGTTCCTTCGCCCCCGACATGACCTACTACGCGGCGAGCGTGGTCCCCGGAGCGATGGAGTTCGGCGACTTCACCCACTCGTTCACGGGTGTCCTCACCTTCGACGTACTCGTCGCCTGCGCGTTGGTGGGTGCCTGGCTGATACTGCGCGAACCCTTGGTGGCGTTGCTGCCACGGGCCCGTCAGGGCGGTCCCGCGACTCTGCTGCGCTGCGGGACACCGCGCGGGCCGGTGCGCTCCTCGGCCGCACTGTGGTGGTACGCCTCCGCGGTGCTCGGCGCGCTGACACACGTCGTGTGGGACGCGTTCACGCACCACGACCGGTGGGGAGTTCGGCTGGTCCCCGTCCTGTCGAGGAACGCCGACGGCACGCCGGTGTTCACCTACGCGCAGTACGGCAGTTCGCTGGTGGGGGCCGTCGTGATCGTGGCCTTCGTGAGCGTCGCGCTGCGCCGGGCGCCCTCGGCCGAACCGGTGGGGGTGCCGGTGCTCTCGCGTTCCGACCGGTGGCTGGCCGCCGCCGTCATCGGCGGCTGCGGGCTGATGGGCGCCGTGCAGCGGGCGTCACGCTGGTGGGCCTACTGGGGCACCCGCGCGAAGCCCTGGGAGTTGATCCCGGCGCTCTGTTTCGGCGCGGGAGCGGGTCTCGTGCTCGGCCTCGCGCTGTACGCCGTCGGGGTCAGGGTGTGGCGCCCCGCTCCGGCCCGTCCCAGCCCCGCACCGGTCCGCGCGGCGCCGAACCGTCCGACACCTCGCTGATCCTGTTCTCCGGAGTGAGCCCCTGGACGGCGCCGCGCCTGCGGCTGAGGCCGCGGTGGACGGCCTGGGCGATGCGCTCGATGGTGCGGACCCCGTACCCCATCGTCGGGTTGTCGTGCGACAGGACGACGATGCGGTACGTGCGGTGGGAGCCGGTGAACACACCGACGCTGTGGACGCGCCAGCCGTGGGTGGACCGGGGCAGCCAGCCGTTCTTGATGTGCGCCTGCAGGCCGCGCGGCATGCCGGCGGGGACGCCCCAGCGCTGGTCGTCACGGACCTGGCTGAGCAGTTTCAGGCCGTAGGCGCGGTTCTTCAGGAAGGAACGGGCACCTGTGAGCACGCCCAGCAGCCGCATCTGGTCGTCGGCCGTGGTGCGGGTCAGGCCCCAGTAGCCGGCCGGGCCGAGCTCGGTGCGGCGCGTTCCGACACGGTCCAGGAAACGGCCGAGGTAGGTGCGGCCCAGGTCGTTCCACAGATGCTGGGTCGCGGTGTTGTCCGAGATCGTGATCATGGGGCGTACGTTGGCGCGCTCCCAGTTCGTGAGGGTGCGCCGCAGCATGTCCGCGCGGCGCAGGGTGGCCTCCATGATCGTGAGCTTGACGACGCTCGCCGAGTCGTACTGACGTTCACTCGCGAAGGAGCAGGTCAGGTCACTGTTGTCGTCGCGCACCGCCACGGCGACGGTGCCCTGGCGTGACGACAGGGCCGCCCCGATGTCGCGGGACATCCGGGCGGCGAGCTCGGGGTTGCGGGTGGAACGGCAGGCCGCGGGCACCTGGGCGGTGCTCGCGCTCGCGGCCACCGCGGGTACCGGCGCGAGCAGCGCCGAGACGACGGCTGTGGCCATGGCCGTGCGACGGTTGAGCATGCTTGTACCCATGCCCGCATCCTTACGGTCCCCTTGCACGGAGGGCGTCTTTCCGAGGGCCACGCGAGTGACGGTTCCCTCCGGGGGTTGAACAGAGCCCCCTCACCCTGCACCTCCGGCCCACCGGAGAGGGCCCATGCCCTACGGGCGACCAACGAAAGAACACCACCCTGCGGGCAGCGCGTACGACGGGGCGGGGGGCGACTTTCCCTGCGGGCAGCGCGCACGACGGGGCTGAGGCAGACATTCCCTGCGGGCGGCTGGCACGACGGGGCGGCGGGGGGCGACTTTCCCTGCGGGCAGCGCGCGACGGGGCTGAGGCGGACATTCCCTGCGGGCGGCTGGCACGACAGAGCGGGGGCCACTTTCCCCGCGGGCGGCTCGCGCGGCGGAGCGCGGGACGGCTTGCGCCGCAAGCGGCGGCGAGGGGGGTGCCCTACGGGCGGGGGCTTCCCCGGAGCGGGGTGGGGCATCTGTCCACACCGGCGCACAATCCGCACGCAGGGCACCCGACGCCGGGAGCGAGCGGAGCCACGACCAGCGCCGCCCGGGAACCGAACCGAACCGAATCGGCCCGGCGCCGGGGCCGAGACCCACAGCCGGGGCCCGCCCGGGACCGGGCCCCGAGGCCGGAACCGACGCCGGGGCTGAGGCCCACGCCGGACCCGGGCCCGAGGCCGGAACCGGGACCGAGGCCGGAACCGGGACCGAGGCCGGAACCGGGACCGAGGCCGGAACCGGAACCCGGGACGCGACGCCCGAGACCGGGGACCGGGACCCGAGACCGGGACCGGCCCGGCGCTGGGCCCCTGGGCCAGGGTTCCAGGGTGGGGACCCTGGGCCGGGGTCGCAGGGTCGGGACCCTGGGCCGGGGTCGCAGGGTCGGGACCCTGGGCCGGGGTTGCAGGGGCTCGTTCGCCGGGGGCTAGTGCGCTGCGGATTCCCAGTCGGGGCCCGCGCCGACGGAGACGTCGAGGGGCGCCCGGAGATGAACGGCGGACGCCATCTCGCGACGGACGAGTTCCTCGGTCCTGGCCCGCTCTCCGGGAGCGATCTCCAGGACGATTTCGTCGTGGACCTGGAGGAGCATGCGGGACTTGAGCCCGGCCTCGCGCAGCGCCCGGTCCACGTTCAGCATCGCGATCTTGACGATGTCCGCTGCCGTGCCCTGGATGGGGGCGTTGAGCGCCATGCGCTCGGCGGCCTCGCGACGCTGCCGGTTGTCGCTGTTGAGGTCGGGCAGATAGCGGCGGCGCCCGAAGAGCGTCGCCGTGTAGCCCGTGGCGCGGGCCTCGTCGACCGCGCGGCGCAGATAGTCCCGTACGCCTCCGAACCGCTCGAAGTACGTGTCCATCAACGCACGCGCCTCACCCGCGTCGATGTTCAGCTGCTGGGAGAGACCGAACGCCGACAGCCCGTAGGCAAGGCCGTACGACATCGCCTTGATCTTGCGTCGCATCTCCGCGTCGACCGCCGAACGCTCGACCGAGAACACCTGTGACGCCACCGTCGTGTGCAGGTCCTCGCCCGACGTGAACGCCTCCAACAGGCCCTCGTCCTCGGACAGATGGGCCATCACGCGCAGTTCGATCTGGCTGTAGTCGGCCGTCATGAGGGACTCGAAGCCCTCACCGACCACGAAGCCGCGGCGGATCGCGCGGCCCTCCTCCGTACGGACCGGGATGTTCTGCAGGTTCGGGTCCACCGACGAGAGCCGGCCCGTCGCGGCCACCGTCTGGTTGAACGTGGTGTGGATGCGGCCGTCCGCGGCGATCGTCTTGATCAGGCCCTCGACCGTCACCCGCAGCCTGGCCTGCTCACGGTGGCGCAGCATGATGACCGGCAGCTCGTGGTCGGTCTGCGTGGCCAGCCACGCCAGCGCGTCCGCGTCCGTCGTGTAACCGGTCTTCGTCTTCTTCGTCTTGGGCAGGTCCAGCTCGCCGAAGAAGACCTCCTGGAGCTGCTTGGGCGAGCCGAGGTTGAACTCGTGCCCGACGGAGGCGTGGGCCTCCTTCACCGCCTGCTGCACAGCGCCGGCGAACATCTGCTCCATGGCTTCCAGGTGCGCCCGGTCCGCCGCGATGCCGTGCCGCTCCAGCCGGGCCAGCAGCGCCGACGTGGGCAGCTCCATGTCGCGCAGCAGCTCGGCCGCGCCGACCTCCGCCAGCTTCTCGCCGAACGCCTCGCCCAGGTCGAGGATCGTGCGGGCCTGCACCATCAGCGCCTCGGCCTCGGCCTGGTCGTCCGCGCCGAAGGCCAGCTGACCGTCGGCCGCCGCGGCGGGCCCCAGCTCCCGGCCCAGGTACTCCAGGGACAGCGCGTCCAGCGCGAAGGAGCGGCGGCCCGGCTTCACCAGATACGCGGCGAGCGCGGTGTCCATGGACACGCCCTCGATCGTCCACCCGTGCTCGGCGAAGACCCGCATCGCGCCCTTGGCGTTGTGCAGCACCTTGGGCTTCTTGGGGTCGGCGAGCCACTTCGCGAACGCGTTCTCGTCGGCCCCGTCCAGCCGCGAGGGGTCGAACCACGCCGCCGCCCCGTCCGCCGCGGCCAGCGCGACCTCGGCCACCGACCCCGAACCCAGCGCCCACGTGTCGACGGTCGCCAGACCCAGGACCGCCTTGCCGTCGTGCTCGGCGAGCCACGGCTTCAGCTCGCCCGCACCCAGCACCGCCCCGTCGAGCTCGACACCCTCGACGACCGGAGCGGCCGCCTCGGCCTCCTCCGTCCCGGGGTCGACCGCGAAGAGCCGCTCACGCAGGGAGGGGTTGCGGATCTCCAGGGTGTCCAGGACCATCACGACCGCCGTACGGTCGTACGCCGCGCGCTCCAGGTCGGTGACCGTCTTCGGGAGCTCGACGTCCTTCACCATCTCCGTGAGACGGCGGTTGAGCTTCACCGCCTCCAGGTGGTCGCGGAGGTTCTGCCCCGCCTTGCCCTTGACCTCGTCGACGCGCTCGACGAGATCCGCGAACGAACCGAACTGGTTGATCCACTTCGCGGCCGTCTTCTCGCCGACGCCGGGGATGCCCGGCAGGTTGTCCGACGGGTCGCCGCGCAGCGCCGCGAAGTCGGGGTACTGCGCCGGCGTCAACCCGTACTTCTCGACGACCTTCTCCGGAGTGAAGCGGGTCAGCTCGGAGACGCCCTTCGTGGGGTACAGCACCGTCGTGTGCTCGGACACCAGCTGGAAGGAGTCGCGGTCACCGGTGACGATCAGGACCTCGAAGCCCTCGGCCTCGGCCTGCGTGGCGAGCGTCGCGATGATGTCGTCGGCCTCGAAGCCGTCGACCGCGAACCGCTGCGCGTGCATCGCGTCCAGCAGCTCGCCGATCAGCTCGACCTGCCCCTTGAACTCGTCCGGGGTCTTCGAACGGTTCGCCTTGTACTCCGTGTACTCCTCGGAGCGCCACGTCTTGCGCGAGACGTCGAACGCCACCGCGAAATGCGTGGGCGCCTCGTCACGCAGCGTGTTCGCCAGCATCGACGCGAAACCATAGATCGCGTTCGTCGGCTGACCCGTCGCGGTCGTGAAATTCTCCGCGGGCAGCGCGAAGAACGCGCGGTACGCCAGCGAGTGCCCATCCATGAGCATCAGCCGCGGACGGCCCGTACCTGCGGTTTTCTCGGTCTTCTTCGATGCTGTTTCTGCCACGCCCCCGATCCTCGCACGCCCCACTGACAGTGCGGACCTCCCGGGACCGGCCACCCTCGTCGTCACCGGCGCATGCGAGGATCGCCGACGTACTTCATACGTGCACGCGAAGGGGTCCCGTGATGGCCAGCAAGCCGCCCAAGAGCGATCCGGTCCAGGACGCGCCGCAGGTCGCCGAGCCGAAGCGCGCCGCGGCCGGGCTGCCCGCCATCGGACACACCCTGCGCATCGCCCAGCAGCAGATGGGGGTGAAGCGCACCGCGCTGACCCTCCTGCGCGTCAATCAGAAGGACGGCTTCGACTGCCCGGGCTGCGCCTGGCCCGAGCCGGAGCACCGGCACACGGCGGAGTTCTGCGAGAACGGCGCGAAGGCGGTCGCCGAGGAGGCCACCCTGCGCCGGGTCACCCCGGACTTCTTCGCCGCGCACCCGGTCACCGACCTGCACGGCCGCAGCGGCTACTGGCTCGGCCAGCAGGGCCGCCTCACCCACCCCATGTACCTGCCCGAGGGCGCCGACCACTACGAGCCGGTCTCCTGGGAGCGCGCCTTCGACATCGTCGCCGAGGAGCTCGCCGCCCTCGGCTCCCCCGACGAGGCCCTCTTCTACACCTCGGGGCGCACGAGCAACGAGGCCGCGTTCCTCTACCAGCTCTTCGCCCGCGAGCTCGGCACGAACAACCTGCCGGACTGTTCGAACATGTGCCACGAGTCCTCGGGCTCCGCGCTCTCCGAGACCATCGGCATCGGCAAGGGCAGCGTCCTGCTCGAGGACCTCTACAAGGCGGACCTGATCATCGTCGCCGGGCAGAACCCCGGCACCAACCACCCGCGCATGCTCTCCGCCCTGGAGAAGGCCAAGGCCAACGGCGCGAAGATCATCAGTGTCAACCCGCTGCCCGAAGCGGGCCTGGCGCGCTTCAAGAACCCGCAGACCCCCCAGGGCATGCTCAAGGGCGCCGCCCTCACCGACCTGTTCCTGCAGATCCGCCTCGGCGGCGACCAGGCCCTCTTCCGCCTCCTGAACAAGCTCGTCCTGGAGACCGAGGGCGCGGTCGACGAGGACTTCATCGCCGAACACACCCACGGCTACGAGGAGTTCGCGGCCGCCGCCCGCGCCGCCGACTGGGACGAGACCCTCACCGCCACCGGCCTCACCCGCGAGGAGATCGACGAGACGCTCCGCCTCGTCCTGTCCTCCCAGCGCACCATCGTCTGCTGGGCCATGGGCCTCACCCAGCACAAGCACTCCGTGCCCACGATCCGCGAAGTGGTCAACTTCCTGCTGCTGCGCGGCAACATCGGCCGTCCCGGCGCGGGCGTCTGCCCGGTCCGCGGCCACTCGAACGTGCAGGGCGACCGCACCATGGGCATCTTCGAGCGCCCCGCCCCGGCCTTCCTGGACGCCCTGGAGAAGGAGTTCGGCTTCGCCCCGCCCCGCGAGCACGGCTACGACGTCGTACGGGCCATCCGCGCCCTGCGCGACGGCGACGCCAAGGTCTTCTTCGCCATGGGCGGCAACTTCGTCTCCGCCTCCCCCGACACCGAGGTCACCGAGGCCGCCATGCGCCGCGCCCGCCTCACGGTGCACGTCTCGACCAAGCTCAACCGCTCCCACGTCGTCACCGGCGCCCGCGCCCTGATCCTGCCCACCCTCGGACGGACCGAGCGCGACCTCCAGGGCAGCGGCGAACAGTTCGTGACCGTCGAGGACTCCATGGGCATGGTCCACGCCTCACGCGGCCGTCTGGCGCCCGCGAGCGAGCACCTCCTGTCCGAGCCGGCCATCGTCTGCCGCCTCGCCCGCCGCGTGCTCGGCGACTCCTCCCGCACCCCCTGGGAGGAGTTCGAGAAGGACTACGCCACGATCCGCGACCGCATCGCGCGCGTGATCCCCGGCTTCCACGACTTCAACGCACGCATCGCCGACCCTGCCGGCTTCACCCTCCCCCACGCCCCTCGTGACGAACGCCGCTTCCCCACGGCCACCGGCAAGGCCAACTTCACCGCCGCGCCCGTCGAGTACCCGAAGCTCCCCGAAGGCCGCCTCCTCCTCCAGACCCTCCGCTCGCACGACCAGTACAACACCACCATCTACGGCCTCGACGACCGCTACAGGGGCATAAAGAACGGCCGCCGAGTGGTCCTCGTCAACCCCGAGGACGCCCGCGCGCTGAACGTCACCGACGGCTCGTACGTCGACCTCGTCAGCGAATGGCAGGACGGCATCGAGCGGCGCGCCGCCGGCTTCCGTGTCGTGCACTACCCGACCGCCCGCGGCTGCGCCGCCGCGTACTACCCGGAGACCAACGTCCTCGTCCCGCTCGACGCCACCGCGGACACCAGCAACACCCCGGCCAGCAAGTCCGTCGTGGTCCGTCTGGAACAATCGGCCACCGACTGAGCGTTTGCTCAGCCAGTCAGCCAGAGAGATCGACGACGATCGGAGCCGGCCCCCATGGGCGAGCAGAGTCAAGTGAAGTTCCCGCAAGAGGTCATCGACGAGTACGCCGCACTCGGCGTCGACCTGCCCGCCCTCTTCTCGGCAGGCCACCTCGGCTCCCGCATGGGCGTACAGATCGTCGAGGCCTCCGCGGACCGGGTCGTCGGCACCATGCCGGTGGAGGGCAACACCCAGCCGTACGGCCTCCTGCACGGCGGCGCCTCCGCCGTCCTCGCGGAGACCCTCGGCTCGGTCGGCTCCATGCTCCACGGCGGCAGCTCCAAGATCGCCGTCGGCGTCGATCTGAACTGCACCCACCACCGCGGCGCCCGCTCCGGCCTCGTCACCGGCGTGGCCACCCCCGTACACCGCGGGCGCACGACAGCGACGTACGAGATCGTCATCACCGACGACAACGACAAGCGCGTCTGCACCGCCCGCCTCACCTGCCTCCTGCGCGACGTCAACCCCACCGACGCCGCCCACGTACGCAAGGCCTGACCCCCACCCCCACCCACCACTCCCCGGCACCGGCGTACGACGAGCAAGGGCCGCAGACACCTGCCCCCACTCAACGGCAGTCAGGTACGACGACCAAGGGGGCAGGACACAACTGCCCCCCGCTCAACGGCAGTCGGGTACCACGGCCAAGGGGGCAGGAGACAACTGCCCCCTACTCACCGGCAGTCGGGGACGGCGGGCAGGGGACGGGGCGGAGGTGTCCGCCCGCAGCGGCTGGCGCGTCAACACCGGCCCCTTCCGGGACCGACCGATTCCGCGCCCGACCGAGGACGGATACCTCCGCCCCGGCCCCGACCCCCCACATACTCCTTCCGCACGCCCCCACACACCCCCGCACGCCGCGCCCGCCCCCGCCCGCCGCAACCGCGCTCCAATAAGCCGGAGTTATCGGAAATCAGCGGCAACTCACCACTCTTTCAGGTGACTTAGCGCGCCTTCACGAGCCTGCACGCCCGGACCGCACCCGATGCGCCCAATACCGTGCACGCCGACCGAACTCCGAGTTTCCTTTTCTCGACGTAACGCTGCGTAACACGCACGCAATACGGCATCGGAGTTCCCTCTTCGACGGCTCGTACTCCCGCGACCTCTCCCGGCGACTCCACGCGACCTGCGACGGCACCCGACCGCGACCTTCCCCCACGCGCAACCGGAAGTGCGGATTCTCAACATGTGGAACGAGAAGAATTTCCGCCAAATCGGCCGAGAATACCCGTCCCTGAAGCCCATCAACCGGCACGTCATAACAAGAAAGTCACAAGCCAGCCCACGGCGATGCCCGGGCCCACAGACAGGCTTAGAGTCACGGCCAGTCACCGCGCCGCCGGGCGCGTCTGCAGCACGGCTCGGTTTCACCCAGTACGGCCCGGCGAGACACACGGCAGCTCAGCAGGGCTGCTGCGCCAGGGAGAGGATTCAACGTGCGACAGCGTTCTTTGGTCATACTCACCTCCGTGCTCACCACCGGAGCACTCACGCTGACCGCCTGCGGTTCGCGTGACGACAGCGGGGACAAGAGCAGCAGCAGCAAGACCGAGATCATCATCGGCGTTGACGCTCCGCTGACCGGTCAGAACTCCGCAACCGGCCTCGGCATCCAGGGCGGCGTACAGATCGCCGTCGACGACGCCAACAAGAACAACACCGTCCCCGGCGTGACCTTCAAGGTCCAGGCGCTCGACGACAAGGCGATCCCGGCCAGCGGCCAGCAGAACGCCACCGCTCTCGTCAACAACGAGAAGGTCCTCGGCGTCGTCGGCCCGCTGAACTCCGGTGTCGCCACCCAGATGCAGCAGGTCTTCGCGGCCGCCAACCTGGTCGAGGTCTCGCCCTCCAACACGGCGCCCGAGCTCACCCAGGGCAAGAACTGGCAGACCTCGAAGTCGCGCCCGTTCAAGACGTACTTCCGCACGGCCACCACCGACGCCCTCCAGGGCGGCTTCGCGGCCGAGTACGCGTCCACCACGCTCAAGAAGAAGAACGTCTTCGTCGTCGACGACAAGCAGACCTACGGCGCGGGCCTGGCCAAGCTGTTCAAGGCCGGCTTCACCAAGAACGGCGGCAAGGTCGCCGGCGAGGACCACGTCAACACCGGCGACACCGACTTCTCCGCCCTCGTCACCAAGATCAAGAAGTCCAAGGCCGACCTGGTCTACTACGGCGGCCAGTACGACGAGTCGGAGAAGCTCACCAAGCAGCTCAAGGACGGCGGAGTCAAGGTCCCGCTGTTCGGTGGTGACGGCATGTTCAGCGACACCTACATCCAGACCGCCGGCAAGACCTCCGAGGGCGACCTGGTCACCTCGGTCGGCCAGCCCGTCGACTCCCTGCCCTCCGCCGCGGACTTCATCAAGAAGTACAAGGCCTCCGGCCTCAAGGGCGACTACGGCACGTACGGCGGCTACTCCTACGACGCCGCGACCGCCATCATCAAGGCGATCGCCAACGTCGTGAAGGACGGCAAGGTCCCCGACGGCGCCCGCGCCAAGATCGTGGACGAGGTCCAGAAGACGAAGTTCGAGGGCATCGCCGGCCCCGTCTCCTTCGACGAGTACGGCGACACCACCAACAAGCAGCTCACCGTCTACCAGGTCGTCAGCGGCAAGTGGAAGGCCGTCAAGAGCGGCACGTTCAACGGCTGATCCGATCCCAGCTGGCTTCAGCCAACTCCAGCTGATGCCGGCCAAGTCCGGCTGATCCCAGCTGACTCCAGCCGATCCAGCTGATTCGAGATCCGCCGCTAGCTACACCCCAGGGCCGCGCGGCCAAGACCACACGTCACCGCGCGGCCCGCCCCATCTCCCCCCGTTCACTCTCCCCACCCACATGGAGGCCATGCGGTGAACACCCTGCCGCAGCAGCTGGCCAACGGGCTGTTCCTCGGCTCGATGTACGGGCTGATCGCCATCGGCTACACGATGGTGTACGGCATCGTCCAGCTCATCAACTTCGCCCACGGCGAGATCTTCATGACCGGAGGCTTCGGCGCACTCACGGTCTACCTCTACGTCCTGCCCGACGGCACATCCATGTGGATAGCCCTCCCAGCGATGCTCATCGGCGGCGGACTCGTCGCCGTCCTCATCGCCGTCGGGGCGGAACGGTTCGCCTACCGACCACTGCGCGGCGCGCCACGCCTGGCACCCCTCATCACCGCCATCGGCCTCTCCCTCGCGCTCCAGCAGGCCGTCTTCAACTGGTACCCGAACGCGAAGACCGACCGCAACTTCCCCCAGATCGAAGCCGGTCCCTGGCACATCGGGTCCATCAGCATCAGCAGCGGCTCGCTCTTCGTCATCGTCGCCGCCCCGCTCTGCATGGCGGCCCTCGCGCTCTTCGTCAGCATGTCCCGCACCGGCCGCGCCATGCAGGCCACCGCCCAAGACCCTGACACCGCCCAGCTCATGGGCATCGACACGAACAAGATCATCGTGATCGCCTTCGCCATCGGCGGCTTCTTCGCCGCCGTCGCCGCCGTCTCCTACGGCCTGCGCTACGGCTCGATCCAGTACAACATGGGCTTCCAGATGGGCCTCAAGGCCTTCACCGCCGCGGTCCTCGGCGGCATCGGCAACATCTACGGCGCCATGATCGGCGGCCTCGTCCTCGGCCTCGCCGAGACCATGGCCACCTCCTACATCGACGGCATCCCCGGTATGCAGCAGCTCGGCGGCGGCGGCTGGTCCTCCGTCTGGGCCTTCGTCCTCCTCATCCTCGTACTGCTGTTCAGGCCACAAGGCCTGGTCGGCGAACGCGTCGCGGACAGGGCGTGACCACCATGGCAACCACCGAGAACACCGCAGAGAACACCGCCGAGGTCACCGAGACCGCACGCGGCCTGATCGCACTCCCCCAGACCGCCGCACGTGCCCTCATCGCCGTCGGCGCCGTCGCCACCATCGCCAGCACCTTCATGTCGTGGACCTACACGGCCGACTTCCCCGGGGACCTCACCTACTACGGCTCCCCGGCCGGCCTCCAGATCCTCGACCTCGTCGCCGGCGCGATCACCCTGCTCTTCGCGCTCACCCTCTTCGACGTCCGCGGCCTGCGCTGGCTCAACCCGGCAGGCGCCACCGCGCCCGTCGTCCTCGCCGCCGCCTCCGCGTTCGCCGTCAGCTGGTTCAGCGCCATCGCCATCGCCGTCGACCTCAAGGGCCTCGTCGCCCTCGACCCCGGCGCCTATGTCACCGCCATCGGCTCCCTGATCGCCCTCGTCGGCACCCTCGCTCTGCCGAGCCCCGGCGACACCTTCAAGGACTGGGTCAGCAAGCCCGACCGCATCCCCGCGGCCCAGAAGCTCCCCGGCTGGGCCGAGCGCCTCGTCATCACCGCCGCCACCGCCGTCGCCCTGATCGTCTTCACCTACGGCATCGGCGTAGACCCCGAGGCCAGCGAGACCTTCATCGGCTACCTGCTGCTCGTCATCTTCGGCACCTGGGCACTCCAAGCCGCCGGACTCTTCGACCGCTTCGCCACGTTCAACGCCCGCCACAAGGGATTCGCCACCTCCATGGCGTTCCTCGCCGCGGCGGTCTTCCCCTTCGTCGAGAACAACGAGCACAACGCCAACCTCGGCGTGAACATCCTCGTCGTCGCCACCGTCGCCCTCGGCCTGAACATCGTCGTCGGCCTCACCGGACTCCTCGACCTCGGATACGTCGCCTTCCTCGGCGTCGGCGCCTACGCCGCGGCCCTCGTCTCCGGCTCCGAGTTCTCCCGCTTCTCCGGCGTCCAGTTCCCCTTCTGGGCCGCCATGCTCACCGGCATGGCCGCGTCGCTCGTCTTCGGCGTCCTCATCGGCGCCCCCACCCTGCGACTGCGTGGCGACTACCTCGCCATCGTCACCCTCGGCTTCGGAGAGATCTTCCGCATCACCGTCAACAACCTCGACGGCTCCTCCGGACCCAACATCACCAACGGCCCCAACGGCATCTCGATGATCCCGGACCTCGACATCTTCGGGTTCAACCTCGGGAACTCGCACGACATCGGCTCGATCACCCTCGGCCGCTTCGCGAACTACTTCCTGCTGATGCTGATCATCACCGGCATCGTCGTGATCGTCTTCAACCGCGCCGCCGACTCCCGTATCGGCCGCTCCTGGATCGCCATCCGCGAGGACGAGACCGCCGCGACCGCCATGGGCATCAACGGCTTCCGCGTCAAGCTCATCGCCTTCGCCCTCGGCGCCTCCCTCGCCGGCCTCGCCGGCACGGTCAGCGCCCACGTCGGCTACAGCGTCAACCCGGCCCCGTACCAGTTCGCCGGATCCGTACCGCCCAACTCCGCCTTCCTGCTGGCCGCGGTCGTCCTCGGCGGCATGGGCACGGTCAACGGCCCCATCCTCGGCGCCACCCTGCTCTACCTCCTCCCCGAGAAGCTCGGCTTCCTGAAGGAGTACCAGCTCTTCGCCTTCGGCATCGCGCTCGTGATCCTCATGCGCTTCCGCCCCGAAGGCATCATCGCCAACCGCCGCCGCCAGCTCGAATTCCACGAGTCCGACGACAGCATCGACATCCCCGAACAAGGCCTGCCCGACTCCACCGTCGGCGTCACCAAGGCAGGGGCGTGACCCACATGACCACCACCACGGCCACCAGCCCCGTACTCGAGGCCAGCGGCGTCACCATGCGCTTCGGCGGCCTCACCGCCGTACGCAGCGTCGACCTCACCGTCAACTCGGGCGAGATCGTCGGCCTCATCGGCCCCAACGGCGCGGGCAAGACGACGTTCTTCAACTGCCTCACCGGCCTGTACGTGCCGACCGAGGGCAAGGTCTCCTACAAGGGCACCGTCCTCCCGCCCAAGCCCCACCTCGTCACCAGCGCCGGCATCGCCCGCACCTTCCAGAACATCCGGCTCTTCGCCAACATGACCGTCCTGGAGAACGTGCTCGTCGGCCGCCACACCAGGACCAAGGAAGGCCTCTGGTCGGCCCTCCTGCGCGGCCCCGGCTTCCGCAAGGCAGAAGCCGCCTCCCGCGAACGCGCCATGGAACTGCTGGAGTTCATCGGCCTCGCCCACAAGGCCGACCACCTCTCCCGCAACCTCCCCTACGGCGAACAGCGCAAGCTCGAAATCGCCCGCGCCATGGCGAGCGAACCGGGACTGCTGCTCCTGGACGAGCCCACGGCCGGCATGAACCCCCAGGAGACACGCGCGACCGAAGACCTCGTCTTCGCCATCCGCGACAGGGGCATCGCCGTCCTCGTCATCGAGCACGACATGCGCTTCATCTTCAACCTGTCCGACCGCGTCGCCTGCCTCGTCCAGGGCGAGAAGCTCGTCGAGGGCACCTCCGAGGTCGTCCAGGGCGACGAACGCGTCATCGCCGCCTACCTCGGCACCCCCTTCGAGGGCGCCCCCGGCGCGGAGGAACTCGCCGAGGTCGAAGCCGCCGAGGCGGCGGAGGCCACGGGAACTCCCGAGACCGCGGAAGCCCCCGAGGCGACCGAGACTCCCGAGGCCGCCGAGACTCCTGAGGCCGCCGAGAGCGACGCCGCCGCGGAGGGCACCACCAGCAAGGAAGGAAACGCCCAGTGACCGCACTGCTCGAGGTCGAAGACCTCAAGGTCGCCTACGGCAAGATCGAAGCCGTCAAGGGCATCTCCTTCTCCGTCGAAGCCGGCCAGATCGTCACCCTCATCGGCACCAACGGCGCCGGCAAGACGACCACCCTGCGCACCCTCTCCGGGCTCCTCAAGCCCACCGCGGGCCGCATCACCTTCGACGGCAAACCCCTCAGCAACATCCCCGCCCACAAGATCGTCTCCCTGGGCCTCGCCCACTCCCCCGAGGGACGCCACATCTTCCCCCGGCTGACGATCACCGAGAACCTCCAGCTCGGCGCGTTCCTGCGCACCGACAAGGCGGGCATCGAGAAGGACATCCAGCGCGCCTACGACCTCTTCCCCATCCTGGGTGAACGCCGCAAGCAGGCCGCGGGAACCCTCTCCGGCGGAGAGCAGCAGATGCTGGCCATGGGCCGCGCGCTCATGTCCCAGCCCAAGCTGCTCATGCTCGACGAACCCTCCATGGGCCTCTCGCCGATCATGATGCAGAAGATCATGGCCACCATCGCCGAGCTCAAGGCCGACGGTACGACGATCCTCCTCGTCGAGCAGAACGCCCAGGCGGCGCTCTCCCTCGCCGATCAGGGACACGTCATGGAGGTCGGCAACATCGTCCTCTCCGGCACCGGACAGGACCTGCTGCACGACGAGTCGGTACGCAAGGCCTACCTGGGCGAGGACTGAGACCAGGCTCCGGCCGTACGACCGTACAGCCGCCGCGCGAAGAGGCCCGCGCCCCCAGTCGGGGGACGCGGGCCTCTTCGTCGCTCACCTATACCGCTCGCCCATACCGCTCGCCGGGAAATCAGCCGACGAAATTCTCGATCGGCCTGGAGAAGTCGGCACCGAGTTGCGACATCGCGTGGCCGAACTCCTTCTCGCTGATCGCCTCACGGAGTGTGACCAGCACGGCGCGGACGCCGCTGTCGGCCTCGTCCGGCTTGAGCACGTTGCGCTGGGCCACACGCCGCACGAGCTCGTCATAGTCGAAGCGCTCGATCTCCGCGGTGGCACCCCGCCGAACGGACTCCGCCAGACCCTCCGGGAGCTCCAGCGCCAGGTTCCGCGCCTCACCCGAGCTCAGCCGATGGGCGAGCGTCTCGAGCGTGGCACGCGTGAGATCGGCCGACTCCTGCCGAGTCAGGCCCGTACGTTCCGACACCGCTTGGACGAACGCCTTCTCTTCCACGCGCTGTCTCCTTTGCTGCCTTGCCGACCCGAAGGCCACGCGGCCCCGGAACCAGCCTGACACGCGGTCGCCGGGCTCGCGCGGGCAAGCCACGGCACCCCGGTACGGGGCACCGCCGCTCCCTAGCCCTTGGAGGACTTCTTCTCCTCGGCGTCCGCGATGACCGCCTCGGCGACCTGCTGCATGGACATACGGCGGTCCATGGAGGTCTTCTGGATCCACCGGAACGCGGCGGGCTCGGTCAGCCCGTACTGCGTCTGGAGCACGGACTTGGCCCGGTCCACCAGCTTCCGCGTCTCCAGGCGCTGGCTGAGGTCCGCGACCTCCCTCTCCAGCTGCTTCAGCTCCGTGAACCGCGAGACGGCCATCTCGATCGCCGGTACGACGTCGCTCTTGCTGAAGGGCTTCACGAGGTACGCCATCGCGCCGGCGTCACGGGCCCGCTCGACGAGGTCGCGCTGCGAGAACGCGGTGAGCATCAGCACGGGGGCGATGCTCTCCTCGGCGATCTTCTCGGCCGCCGAGATCCCGTCCAGCTTGGGCATCTTGACGTCGAGGATCACGAGGTCGGGCCGGTGCTCACGGGCCAGCTCGACGGCCTGCTCCCCGTCCCCCGCCTCGCCCACGACGGCGTAGCCCTCTTCCTCGAGCATCTCTTTGAGGTCGAGGCGGATCAGCGCCTCATCCTCGGCGATGACGACACGGGTCGTCAGCGGAGGCACGTGCGACTTGTCGTCGTCGGCGACGGGCTGGGGCGACTCGGGG
This sequence comes from Streptomyces olivochromogenes, assembly GCF_001514115.1. Classification (GTDB taxonomy): domain Bacteria; phylum Actinomycetota; class Actinomycetes; order Streptomycetales; family Streptomycetaceae; genus Streptomyces; species Streptomyces olivochromogenes. The sequence goes on along the minus strand of NZ_KQ948452.1, from coordinate 521,011 downwards.
GCGGTCACGGGGGCTCCTCGTTCAGGGGCGGGTACTGCTCCCAAGAGCCTACCTAGCTGCGGTATGGTGGACGGGCAGCGGGTCGGGGTAAACCTTCGATTCAGCGGGCCCCGGTAGCCCAATTGGCAGCAGGCAATGGATTCAAAACCCATACAGTGTCGGTTCGAGTCCGACTCGGGGCACTTTTCCTTGGATTCCAAGGTCGACACAGAAAAGCGGATGTTCCCGTTCTCGTGAACATCCGCTTTTTGCTGCGCACGGTCGCGATCGCTCGCACAAAGTAGCCACATGTACGACATGAGCACACGCGAGCGAGCTCTGACGCTTGTCGCTCAGGGGCGCAGCCTGAACTCCGCGAGCAAGGAGACCGGGGTATCCAGGTCGGCGATCCGTTGCTGGCAATCGCGCGTCGACCCGTTACCGCGCATGCAGCGCACGCCGTGCTCAAGATGCGGCCCAGCGACCGAGCCACCCTCCAACACGGCGGCCTACAGCTACCTCTTGGGGCTCTACCTCGGTGACGGCTGTATCAGCCCCGGCATGCGAGCGGGCTACGTTCTCCGCATCGCATGCGCCAACACTTGGCCAGGCCTCATCGAAGCTTGCGCCGGCGCCGTCGAAGCCATCAACCCCAGCAAGAAGTCGAACCGGGTCCAAGCAGTCGGGTACGTCTCGATCGTCGGATACAGCCGGCACTGGCCCTGCCTCTTCCCCCAGCGCGGCCCCGGCAAGAAGCACGAGCGCCCGATCGTCCTCGAACCCTGGCAACAGGAAATCGTCGACGCTCATCCCTGGGAATTCATCCGCGGGCTCGTCCACTCCGACGGCTGCCGGATCACCAACTGGACCGAGAAGGTCATCGCCGGCGAGCGCAAGCGCTACGAATACCCCCGGTATTTCTTCACCAACGTCTCCGACGACATCCGGCAGCTCTACACCGACACACTCGACAAGCTCGGCATCCAGTGGACGCACTGCACCCGCAACGGAAACCCGTTCAACATCTCCGTCGCCCGCAAAGCCTCCGTCGCTCTCATGGACGCCCACGTCGGTCCCAAGTACTGACAGCCAGGCCTACTTGGGGCTGTCGTCCTCTCCGATGTGGTGGACGCGTACGAGGTTCGTGGTGCCGGAGACGCCGGGCGGGGAGCCGGCGGTGATGACGACGATGTCGCCCTTTTCGCAGCGGCCGTACTTCAGGAGGAGTTCGTCCACCTGGTCGACCATCGCGTCGGTGGAGCCGACGTGCGGTCCCAGGAACGTTTCTACGCCCCAGGTCAGGTTCAGCTGGGAGCGGGTGGCCGGGTCGGGGGTGAAGGCCAGCAGAGGGATCGGGGAGCGGTAGCGGGAGAGGCGGCGGACCGTGTCGCCGGACTGCGTGAAGGCGACGAGGAACTTGGCGCCGAGGAAGTCGCCCATCTCCGCCGCCGCGCGGGCGACCGCACCGCCCTGGGTGCGGGGCTTGTTGCGGTCGGTCAGAGGCGGCAGGCCCTTGGCGAGGATGTCCTCCTCGGCGGCCTCGACGATGCGGGACATCGTCCGGACGGTTTCCACGGGGTACTTGCCGACGCTCGTCTCGCCGGAGAGCATCACGGCGTCCGTGCCGTCGATGACGGCGTTGGCGACGTCGGAGGCCTCGGCTCGCGTGGGGCGGGAGTTGTCGATCATCGAGTCGAGCATCTGGGTGGCGACGATGACCGGCTTGGCGTTGCGCTTGGCCAGCTTGATGGCGCGCTTCTGGACGATCGGGACCTGTTCGAGGGGCATTTCGACGCCCAGGTCGCCGCGGGCGACCATGATGCCGTCGAAGGCGGCGACGATGTCGTCGATCGCGTCGACCGCCTGGGGCTTCTCGACCTTCGCGATGACGGGGAGGCGGCGGCCTTCCTCGTCCATGATGCGGTGGACGTCGTCGATGTCGCGGCCGCTGCGGACGAAGGAGAGGGCGATGACGTCGAAGCCGGTGCGCAGGGCCCAGCGGAGGTCCGCTTCGTCCTTGTCGGAGAGGGCGGGGACGGAGACGGCGACGCCGGGAAGGTTGAGGCCCTTGTGGTCGGAGACCATGCCGCCTTCGACGACGGTGGTGTGGACGCGGGGGCCGTCGACGGCGGTGACTTCGAGGCAGACCTTGCCGTCGTCGACGAGGATGCGTTCGCCGGGGGTGACGTCGGCCGCGAGGCCCGAGTACGTCGTGCCACAGGTGAGGCGGTCGCCCTCGGCGCCCTCTTCGACGGTGATGGTGAAGGTGTCTCCGCGTTCAAGGAGTACGGGGCCTTCGGTGAAACGGCCGAGTCGGATCTTCGGGCCTTGAAGGTCGGCGAGCAGTCCGACGCTGCGGCCGGTCTCGTCGGAGGCCTTTCGCACGCGCTGGTAGCGCTCCTCGTGTTCGGCGTAGGTGCCGTGGCTGAGGTTGAAGCGGGCTACGTCCATTCCGGCGTCGACCAGGGCTTTGAGCTGGTCGTACGAGTCGGTGGCGGGGCCCAATGTACAGACGATTTTTGCTCGGCGCATGGTTTGAGCCTAGGCCTTACCGGTCGGTAGAGAATTGGTCCAGCATGACTACTCAACAACCTTTACGTGAAGCCTTATTGACAACAGTTGAATTGTGCGCCGGGGTGCTCTGATGAGCGGCTTGGTCGCTTTGCACACCCCGGCCGCATGGATCCAGTACTGCATATTTCCACTGCATATATCTATAGCGAAATGGCAAGCCTTCCGAACCCGCGCTTTACAGCTCCGGCGGGGCCATCGTGAATCGGGCGTTGACCTGGGCGTAGACGTGTTGGCGCTCGGGTTCGAGGTCGAGGGGGGCGGCTTCTTCGGGGGTGCTGCCGGCGAAGGACATGGAGCGCATGGCGCGGCCGGGGCCTGCCGGGTAGGGCTGGGCGTTCTCGGCGCCGATGTCGGCGAGTTCGACGAGGGCGGCGAGAGTGGTGCCGAGGGCTTCGGCGTATTCGCGAGCCCGTTGGACGGCTTCGCGGACCGCCTGCTGTCGGGCTTGGCGGTGGCAGGGCGAGTCGGGGCGCAGGGCCCACCAGGGGCCGTCGACCCGGGTGAGGTCGAGGTCCGCGAGGCGTGTGGTCAGCTCGCCGAGTGCGGTGAAGTCGGTGAGTTCGGCGGTGAGGTGGACGCGGCCGTGGTAGGCGCGGACGCGTTCGCCGCGGCCGTGTTTCGTGAGTTCCGGGCTGATGGAGAAGGCGCCGGTTTCGAGGCGTTCGACGGCGTCTCCGTAGGACTTCACCAGGTCCATGGCCGTCGCGTTGCGGCGGGTGAGGTCGGCGAGGGCCTCGCGTCGGTCGGTGCCGCGGGCGCTGACGGTGATGCCGATGCGGGCGATCTCGGGGTCGACTTCGAGGTGGGCTTCGCCGCGTACGGCGATGCGGGGTGATTCGGGGGTTCCGTAGGGGACTGCGGGCCGGGGTTCCTCTGCGGTGGGGGCCATACGCCCCACTCTGTCACCGCAAGGGTGGTCGTGGTGCCCGGTGGTCACCAGATGGAAACCTCCAGGGCCTGTTCTGGAGTGTCATGCGTGGGTCAGAATCTACGCGCGTCGTTGACCAATTCCCAAGGAGCCATAGACATGCCGTTGAACCGCCGGAAGTTCCTGAAGAAGTCCGCCGTGACGGGTGCGGGGGTGGCGTTGACCGGTGCGGTCGCGGCTCCGTCCGCGCAGGCGGCGACCTCGGCGGCGGCAGGGGGTAGGAAGAAGCCTGTGAAGCGGCACTCCCTCACCGTCATGGGCACGACGGACCTGCACGGACATGTCTTCAACTGGGACTACTTCAAGGACGCGGAATACAAGGACACGGCGGGCAACGCGCAGGGTCTGGCGCGGATCTCGACGCTGGTGAACGAGATCCGCAAGGAGAAGGGGCGTTGCAACACCCTCCTTCTGGACGCGGGCGACACGATCCAGGGCACCCCGCTGACGTACTACTTCGCGAAGGTGGACCCGATCACCGCCAAGGGCGGTCCGGTGCACCCGATGGCGCAGGCGATGAACGCGATCGGCTATGACGCGGTGGCGCTGGGCAACCACGAGTTCAACTACGGCATCGAGACGCTGCGGAAGTTCGAGTCGCAGTGCCGCTTCCCGCTGCTGGGTGCGAACGCGCTGGACGCGAAGACGCTGAAGCCGGCTTTCCCGCCGTACTTCATGAAGACGTTCCACGTGCCGGGTGCCCCGTCGGTGAAGGTGGCGGTGCTCGGGCTGACGAACCCGGGTATCGCGATCTGGGACAAGGCGTACGTCCAGGGGAAGTTGACGTTCCCGGGTCTGGAGGAGCAGGCGGCGAAGTGGGTGCCGAAGCTGCGGTCGATGGGTGCGGACGTGGTCGTCGTGTCGGCGCACTCCGGTTCGTCCGGCACGTCCTCCTACGGTGACCAGCTGCCGTACGTCGAGAACTCGGCGGCGCTCGTCGCCCAGCAGGTGCCGGGGATCGACGCGATTCTCGTCGGGCACGCGCACGTGGAGATCCCGGAGCTGAAGGTCACCAACACCAAGACCGGCAGGACCGTGGTGCTGTCGGAGCCGCTGGCGTATGCGGAGCGGCTGTCGGTGTTCGACTTCGAGCTGGTCCTCGAGAAGGGGAAGTGGCAGGTCGAGTCGGTTGCGGCCACGGTCCGCAACTCGAACTCGGTCGCCGACGACCCGAAGATCACCCGGCTGCTGAAGGACGAGCACGACCTGGTGGTGGCGTACGTCAACCAGGTGGTCGGCACGGCCACGGACACGCTGACGACGGTCGAGGCGCGTTACAAGGACGCCCCGATCATCGACCTGATCACCAAGGTGCAGGAGGACGTGGTCAAGGCGGCGCTGGTGGGCACGGAGTACGCGTCGCTGCCCGTGATCGCGCAGGCCTCGCCGTTCTCGCGCACCTCCGAGATCCCGGCCGGCAAGGTGACGATCCGGGATCTGTCGAGCCTGTACGTGTACGACAACACGCTGGTCGCGAAGGTGCTGACGGGGGCACAGGTGCGGGCGTACCTGGAGTACTCGGCGAACTACTTCGTGCGGACGGCGGCCGGTGCGGTGATCGACACGGAGAAGCTGACCAACGCGAACAACCGTCCGGACTACAACTACGACTATGTGTCGGGGCTCCGGTACGACATCGACATCGCGCAGGCGGAGGGTTCGCGGATCAAGAACCTGACGTACAACGGTGCGGCGCTGGACGACGCGCAGCAGTTCGTGTTCGCGGTGAACAACTACCGGGCGAACGGTGGCGGCGCCTTCCCGCATGTGGCGTCCGCGAAGGAGGTCTGGTCGGAGTCGACGGAGATCCGTACGCGGATCGCCGAGTGGGTGACCGCGAAGGGTGTGCTCGACCCGAAGGAGTTCGCTTCGGTGGACTGGAAGCTCACGCGGGACGGCACGCCGGTTTTCTAGCCCGCCTGCTCTAGCGCACTTGTTCTAGCACGCTTGTTCTCAGGACCCCGGGCTCTTGTCCGGGGTCTTCTTCTTACCGTCCGTCGACGAGCGGGGTGAGGGTCTGGACGGTGTGGCGGGCGGGCGGGACCTGGGACTGGGGTTCGAGTCCGAAGGTGGTGAAGGCCGTACGGCGCGGGAGCGGGTAGGGGTCCTTGCCCGTCAGCGAGTTGAGGATGGTGGCGCTGCGCCAGGCGGCGAGGCCGAGGTCGGGGGCGCCGACGCCGTGGGTGTGGAGTTCGGCGTTCTGTACGTAGACGCGGCCGGGGACGGAGGGGTCGAGGGCCAGGCGGAACTGGTCGTCGATGCGGGGGCGTTCGGCGCTGTCGCGGCGCAGGTAGGGGTCGAGTCCGGCGAGGATCTGGCCGAGGGGGCGTTCGCGGTAGCCGGTGGCGAGGACCACGGCGTCGGTGGTGAGGCGGGTGCGGGCGCCCTGCTGGCCGTGTTCGAGGTGGAGTTCGACCTTGGTGGTGGCGACGCGGCCCGCGGTGCGGACGGTGACGGCGGGGGTGAGGACGGCGTCGGGCCAGCCGCCGTGGAGGGTGCGACGGTAGAGCTCGTCGTGGATGGCGGCGATGGTGTCGGCGTCGATGCCCTTGTGGAGTTGCCATTGGGCGGCGACGAGCCGGTCGCGTACGGGCTCGGTGAGGGCGTGGAAGTAGCGGGTGTAGTCGGGGGTGAAGTGTTCGAGGCCGAGCTTGGAGTACTCCATCGGGGCGAAGGCCTCGGTGCGGGCGAGCCAGTGGATCTTCTCGCGGCCGGCGGGCCGGTTGCGCAGGAGGTCGAGGAAGACCTCGGCGCCCGACTGCCCCGCGCCGATGACGGTGATGTGTTCGGCGGTGAGGAAGCGTTCGCGGTGGGCGAGGTAGTCCGCGGCGTGGATGACGGGGACGCCGGGGGCGTCGACGAGGGGTTTGAGGGGCTCGGGGATGTGGGGTGCGGTGCCGACGCCGAGGACGATGTTGCGGGTGTAGGTACGGCCGAGGGCCTCGGCTTCTCCCTCGCTGTCGAGCTGGGTGAAGTCGACTTCGAACAGGGTGCGTTCGGGGTTCCAGCGGACGGCGTCGACCTGGTGGCCGAAGTGGAGTCCGGGGAGGCGGCCCGCGACCCAGCGGCAGTAGGCGTCGTACTCGGCGCGTTGCATGTGGAAGCGCTCGGCGAAGTAGAAGGGGAAGAGGCGGTCGCGGTCCTTGAGGTAGTTGAGGAAGGACCAGGGGCTGGCGGGGTCGGCGAGGGTGACCAGGTCGGCGAGGAAGGGGACCTGGAGGGTGGCGCCGTCGATGAGCAGGCCCGGGTGCCAGTCGAAGCCGGGGCGTTGTTCGTAGAAGACGCTGTCGAGTTCGGGGAGGGGGTGGGCGAGGGCGGCGAGGGAGAGGTTGAACGGGCCGATGCCGATGCCCACGAGGTCGCGGGGCGCGTCGGGCTCGTGGGGTGGGGGGAGGGGCGTCGGGCTCATCGGGGTGTGTGTCCTTCCACCAGTTTCAGGAGCGCGGCCAGGTCGCCCGGCCGGGTGTGGGGGTTGAGGAGGGTGGCTTTGAGCCAGAGCCGGTCGTCGAGCAGGGCTCGGCCGAGGACGGCGCGTCCTTCGTGGAGCAGGGTGCGGCGTACGGCGGCGACGGCTTCGTCGGAGGCTTCGGCGGGGCGGAACAGGACGGTGCTGAGGGTGGGCGGGTCGTAGAGCTCGAAGCCGGGGTGTGCTTCGACGAGGTCCGCCAGCTCGACGGCGCGGGCGCAGACCTGGTCGACGAGCGCGCCGAGTCCCGCTCGTCCCAGGGTTTTGAGGGTGACGGCGACTTTGAGGATGTCGGGGCGTCGGCTGGTGCGCAGGGAGCGGCCGAGGAGGTCGGGGAGGCCCGCTTCGGTGTCGTCGTCGGCGTTGAGGTAGTCGGCGCGGTGGCCCAGGGCGTCGAGGTCGTGGGGGTCCTTGACGACGAGGAGGCCTGCGGCGACGGGCTGCCAGCCGAGTTTGTGCAGGTCGAGGGTGACGGTGTGGGCGCGGTCGAGTCCGTCGAGTTTGCCGCGGTGGTGGTCGCTGAAGAGGAGGCCTCCGCCGTAGGCGGCGTCGATGTGGAGGCGGGTGCCGTGGGCTTCGCAGAGGTCGGCGATGTCGGGCAGGGGGTCGATGAGTCCGGCGTCGGTGGTGCCTGCGGTGGCGGCCACGAGGAGGGAGCCGCGGAGGCCCTGGAGTTCGGTGAGGGCTTCGTCGAGTGCGGCGAGGTCCATGGTGCCGGCGGGGGCGGGGACGACGACGGGGTCGGGCAGGCCGAGGAGCCAGGCGGCGCGGGGCAGGGAGTGGTGGGCGTTGGCGCCGTGGATGAGCCGCACACCGGCGTGTGCCTCCCGGGCGAGGAGGAGGGCGAGTTGGTTGGACTCGGTGCCGCCGGTGGTGACCAGGGCGTCGTCGGCGCCGATCTCCTGGGCCAGGGCCCGGGTGACGAGTGCCTCCAGTTCGGAGGCGGCCGGAGCCTGGTCCCAGGAGTCCATGGAGGGGTTGAGGGCGGAGGCGGCGAGGTCGGCGGCGGTGGCGACGGCGAGGGGTGGGCAGTGCAGGTGGGCGGCGCACAGGGGGTCGGCGGGGTCGGCCGCGCCCTCGGCGAGAGCCCGTACGACGACGCGTAGGGCGTCTTCGGTTCCCTGCTCGGGCAGTACGTCGCCGAGCGCGTCCCGTACGCGCCGGGCCACGCTCTCCGGTCCGCCGGCGGGCAGTGGTCCCCCGCGTGCCTCGCCGCCCTCGCGCAGTGCGTCGAGGACGGTGTCGAGCAGCGGCCGCAGCGCGCCGGGACCTTCGGGGCCTGAGGCGAGGGGCGGCGTGCTCATGGGGTGTCCTCCGGTGGGCGCGCGGCAGGGGGAGTACCAGCGTGTACGGGGATGGGCCTGCGCGCCCTGAAAGGTCAACGATCCGACCCGAATGGGGGTACTGGTGGGCGGAGGAAATGTGGGCGGGGGGTGAAGGTGCTAGACGCCACGCCGGAACCTGAACCGCTTTCCTCGCCCCCGCCGCCCCTACCCGTCCCATCCCTGGGGGCTGCCGCCCCCAGACCCCCGCATCGGCCTGAACGGCCTCGTCCTCAAACGCCGGACGGGCTGAGGGCTTTTAGGGGCGCGGGGAACTGCGCGACCAGCCCCCACCGGGCCCGCAGCCAAACGAATCCGGGCGGGCCGGAGATCCGGGGCGCAGCCCCGGCCCAAGGGGCGCGGGGAACTGCGCGACCAGACTCCACCCGACCGTGGCCGAGGCCGTGGTTATGCGGTTCGTACCTTCAAGGCTCGGGCCAGGTCGTCGAGTTGGTCGAGGAGTTTGCGGCGGAGGGCGGGGATGGGGTCGGCGTCACGAAGGCACGCTTCGCCGAGGGCGAGGGTTTCGGGGCTGACGGCGTGGACGGGGAACGCGTAGCGCCCGGCGGCGTCGGCGATGGCGGGGCCGCGACGCGCGGAGACGGCGACGGCGTCGGCCCAGTAGCGCTCGACGTACTCCCGGACGAGGTGGGTCTGTTCGGGCTGCCAGAAGCCCTGGGCGGTGGCGATGAAGAGGTAGTTGGAGAGGTGGTCGGAGGTGAACATCTCCTCCCAGGCGCGGCGCTTGGCCTCGGGGTCGGGCAGCGCGGCGCGGCAGCGGGCGGCGCCTTCCTGGCCGGTGGCGCTGGGGTCCTGGACGAGTTCGGCCTCGATGACGGCGTCGTCGATGGCGCCGAGGACGGCGAGCCGGCCGAGGATGCGCCAGCGCAGTTCGGGGTCGAGTTCGGGTCCGCCGGGGACGGTGCCTTCGGAGAACCAGGCGCTGATGGTGTCGGGGTGGGCGGCGACGTCGATGTAGTGGCGCACGGCGGTGAGGCGCAGTCCGGGGTGGGAGCCGTCCTCGGTGCGGCGGATGAGGTCGCGGCAGAGGTCGGTGAGGGTGGCGAGGGCCGTGGGGCGGTCCTCGGCGGGGAGGTAGCGGTCGGCGACCTGGGCGGCGGCGAACGACAGGACGCCCTGGACGAGGGCGAGGTCGCTCTCGTGCGGGAGGTGGGCGCGGGCGGCGTCGATGTAGGCCATGGCGGGCAGTTCGCCGTCGCGGACGGCGTCGCGCAGGGCGTTCCAGACGACCGCGCGGGTGAGGGGTTCGGGCAGGCCGGCGAGGGCGGTGCGCACGGTCCGGAAGGACTCGGGGTCGAAGCGGACCTTGGCGTAGGAGAGGTCGCCGTCGTTGAGGAGGAGCAGGGCGGGGCGCTTGCCGATCATGGTCGGCTCGGTCCCCGGGACGTCGGCTTCGAGGCGGTCGCGCAGGGTGAGGCGGCCCTCGACGCCGAGGTCGTTGTCGTAGAGGCCCACGGCGATGCGGTGCGGGCGGCTGCCGTGGTGTTCGACGGTGAGGGTGTGGGTGCCGTCGGGTCCGGCGGTGAGGGTGGGGGTGAGGGTGTCGACGCCGGTGGTGCGCAGCCAGGAGTCGGCCCAGGCGTGGACGTCGCGTTCGGTGGCGGAGGCGAGGTTGTCGATGAAGTCGGCGAGGGTGGCGTTGGCGAACTTGTGGCGGGCGAAGTGGGCGTTGATGCCGGCCAGGAAGTCCTTCTCGCCGAGCCAGGTGACGAGTTGGCGCAGGGCGGAGGCGCCCTTGGCGTAGGAGATGCCGTCGAAGTTGAGCATGGCGGACGCGGTGTCGGGGACGGCGTCCGGGTCGGGGGCGACGGGGTGGGTGGAGGGGCGCTGGTCGGCGTCGTAGCCCCAGGGTTTGCGGGTGACGCCGAAGTCGGTCCAGGTGTCGGTGAAGCGGGTGGCTTCGGTGACGGTCTGGTAGCCCATGTACTCGGCGAAGGACTCGTTCAGCCAGATGTCGTCCCACCAGCGCAGGGTGACGAGGTCGCCGAACCACATGTGGGCCATTTCGTGGGCGATGACCATGGCGCGGTTCTGGCGTTCGGTGTCGGTGACGGCGGAGCGGTAGACGAACTCTTCGCGGAAGGTGACGAGGCCGGGGTTCTCCATGGCGCCGGCGTTGAACTCGGGGACGAACGCCTGGTCGTAGGAGTCGAAGGGGTAGGGCTCGTCGAACTTCTCGTGGTAGCGGTCGAAGCAGGCGCGGGTGATGTCGAGGATCTCGTCGGAGTCGGCGTCGAGGTGGGGGGCGAGCGAGCGGCGGCAGTGGATGCCGAAGGGCAGGCCGCGGTGCTCGGTGCGGACGGAGTGCCAGGGGCCGGCGGCGACGGCGACGAGGTAGGTGGAGATCAGCGGGGTGGGGGCGACCTGCCAGCGGCCCTCTCCCAGGTGTTCGGTGACGCCGTTGGCGAGGACGGTCCAGCCGTCGGGGGCGGTCACGGAGAGTTCGAAGACGGCCTTCAGGTCGGGCTGGTCGAAGGCGGCGAAGACGCGCTGGACGTCTTCCATGAACAGCTGGGTGTAGAGGTAGGTCTCGCCGTCGGTGGGGTCGGTGAAGCGGTGCATGCCCTCGCCGGTGCGGGAGTAGCGCATCCGTGCGTCGACGCGCAGTTCGTGCTCGCCCGCGGTGAGGCCCTTGAGGGGCAGCCGGTTCTCGTCGAGGGTCTCGGGGTCGAGGGGCTGTCCGTCGAGGGTGACGGAGCGCAGTTCGGCGGGCTTCAGCTCGACGAAGGTGTCCGCGTCGGCGCGGGCGGTGAACCGGATGACGGTCAGGGAGTCGAAGGTCTCGTCCCCGTGGGTCACGTCGAGTGCGATCCCGTAGTGGTGGACGTCGAGGAGCTGGGCACGGGTCTGCGCTTCGTCGCGCGTCAGTACGGACATGGGGGACATGCTGCCTGATGGCTCGGACAGGACACAGGGGTGGTCCGGTATGCGGTGTTTGTTCGGCGCGGTCACACGGCGGGATCGGCGTACTCAACGGCGGGATCGGCGTTCTCAGGCGGTGCGGTCCTGCTCCCGTGTCTCCCGCGCATCCCGTGCCTCTCGTGCATCCCGCGCCTCCCGCGCCTCGCTGCGGCCGTCGCGTTGCGGGGGGACGCGGGTGTCGGGGTGGGGGCGGCGCGGGGCGGGCGGTGAGGCGCGTTCCCCGGTCCGGGCGCGTAACTCGCGCACCTCCGCCTCCAGGGCCCGGCGGCGCTGGTGGGTGTCGTACAGGTAGCGGACCTTGGTGCGCAGGGTCCAGGGGTCGACGGGCTTCATGACGAGGTCGGCGACGCCGAGGGCGAACGCGGTGGCGGACAGTTCGGTGTCCGGTCCGAAGCCGGTGAGCAGCATGACCGGGATGTGCTGGGTCTGTTCCACGCGGCGCATGTAGCGCACGACGTCGAGGCCGCTGACGCCAGGCATGCGCACGTCGAGGAGGAGCAGTCCGACCTGGCCGCGCAGCACTTCCTTGAGGGCGTCGTCGCCGCTGGTCGCGCGGGTCACGAGGTGGCCCAGCGGGGCGAGGGCGCTTTCGAGCGCGTACAGCGTGTCCTCGTGGTCGTCGACGATGAGGATCTTGGCATCCGACGGCATGGCCCGACGTCCCCTCGATCGGCCACATGCCGGCCCGGGCCGGTACGGGCGGGGGCTGGTGCCACGGATGGCGGATGCCAAGGATGGCGGGTGCCACAGGTGGCGGGTGCCACGGGTGGCGGGTGCCCTGGAGCCCGTACGGACGGTCGGCTGGCATGTGCCATTGGCCTGACACCTGACAGGGAGTGCTCACGCAGGATGCACGCTGGGGGCGCCCGGTGTCACTCCCCCGTGGCCGCCGCACCCCGCCCGGCGCCGTCCGCGATGCTCTCGTGGTGGCGGATGACCTCGGCGATGATGAAATTCAGCAACTTTTCCGCGAAGGCCGGATCCAGCTTGGCGCTCTCGGCGAGGCGGCGCAGCCGGGCGATCTGGTGGGCCTCGCGGGACGGGTCGGCGGGCGGCAACTGGTGGGCGGCCTTGAGATGGCCGACCTGTTGGGTGCATTTGAAGCGTTCGGCGAGCATGTGGACGACGGCGGCGTCGATGTTGTCGATGCTGTCGCGCAGCCGGGCGAGTTCCGCGCGCACGGCGGGGTCGACCTCGCCGCCCGCCCCGCCGTTCGTGTTGCTGGTGTTGCTGGTGGTCATGGGGAGCAACTTTACGTGGCGTGCGGGGGCTCGATCATGGGCGGATCGTCGGGGTCGGGTATGCGGTCGCTCCAGCCGCCGGGAAGGGTGCGGCCCTGCTGTTCACGGAAGCGCACGGGGGCCATGCCGACACGGCGGGTGAACAGGCGGGAGAAGTAGGCGGGGTCGTCGTAGCCGACGCGTCGGGCGACCGCGGCGACGGGCAGTTCGGTGGCGGCGAGGAGTTCCTTGGCGCGGCCCAGGCGGATGCCTAGGAGGTAGTCCTTGGGACTGCGGCCGGCGCCGCGGCGGACGGCGGCGCGCAGTTCGGCGGGGGTCATGCCGTGCCGGGCCGCGTGCTCGGCGACGGACAGTGGCTGGAACGCGTCACGGGCGAGGGCGTGCAGGACGGGATCGCCGTCGGGGGCGAGGTCGGCGCGGGCGCGGCGCAGGGCGACGAGGAGTTCGTGGACGGCGGCGCCGGTCTCTACTTCGAGGAGGGGGTTGCCGCGGCGGGCGGCGCGGGCGATGCGGCCGACGGTGGCGCGGGCGCCGGTGGCGTCGGAGAGCGGCACGACGGGGCGGTCGGGTTCGATGTAGCCGAGTTCGGTGTACGTGGCGGTGGCGGGCCCGGTGAAGTCGACGAAGCACTCGTCCCAGCTGGGGTCGGGTCCGTAGTGGTGGGGTACGCCGGGGGTGAGCCAGAGCAGGGCGGGCGCGGTGACGGTGTGGTGGTGTCCGTCGGGACCTCGGAACCAGCCGCCGCCCGCGCTGACGACGACGGCCACGTGGTGGTCGAGGGTGCGGGGTCCGACGGTGGGCAGTTCGCCGTGCTGCAGGCCTACGCCGAGGCAGGCGAGGCCGAGCCGGTGGTGGACGGGTGCGGGGGAGAAATAGCGCATCCAGGTGTGGTGCATCCGCGCGCCTCCCCTCCTTCGCGCCCTGCCGCCGGCGTCACTTCCTTCGCGCCCTTGCCGCCGGCGTCACTCTTTGGTCCAACCAGAGCTGATCTTTGTCCATGGACGCGGCCGCCGCCAGAGGTGAGGGTGAGCGCATGAGCGAGTTCACGGTGGGGGACACGGATTTTCTGCTGGACGGGCGCCCGGTGCGGCTGCTGTCCGGCGCGTTGCACTACTTCCGGGTGCACGAGGAGCAGTGGGGGCATCGGCTGGGGATGCTGCGGGCGATGGGGCTCAACTGCGTGGAGACGTACGTCCCGTGGAATCTGCACGAGCCGCGCCCGGGCGAGTACCGCGACGTCCGGGCGCTGGGCCGGTTCCTGGACGCCGTGCGGGAGGCGGGTCTGTGGGCGATCGTGCGCCCCGGCCCGTACATCTGCGCGGAGTGGGAGAACGGGGGGCTGCCGCACTGGCTGACGGGGCGGCCGCGCACCAGGGACGAGGAGTACGTGGGGCACGTGGAGCGCTGGTTCCACCAGGTGCTGCACGAGATCGTGCCGCGGCAGATCGACCGCGGCGGGCCGGTGCTGATGGTGCAGGTCGAGAACGAGTACGGAAGTTACGGCTCCGACCAGGTGTATCTGCGGCGCCTGGCGGACGTGCTGCGGGCCAAGGGTGTGGGCGTTCCGCTGGTCACCTCGGACGGTCCCGAGGACCACATGCTCACCGGCGGTTCGATCCCCGGTGTCCTCGCGACCGTCAACTTCGGCTCCCGCGCACGTGAGGCCTTCGAGGTGCTGCGCCGGCACCGACCCGAGGGGCCGCTGATGTGCATGGAGTTCTGGTGCGGCTGGTTCGACCACTGGGGCGGCGAGCACGTCGTACGGGATGCGGGGGACGCGGCACGGGCGTTGCGCGAGATCCTGGAGTGCGGGGCTTCGGTCAACCTGTATATGGCGCACGGGGGTACCAACTTCGCCGGCTGGGCGGGGGCGAACCGGGGCGGGGGCGCGCTGCACGAGGGCCCCTTGGAGCCCGACGTCACCTCCTACGACTACGACGCGCCCATCGACGAACTCGGGCGTCCCACCGAGAAGTTCTGGCGCTTCAGGGAGATCCTGGGCGCGTACGCGGACGGGCCGCTGCCGGAGCTGCCGCCCGCGCCCGTGCCGCTCGGTGCGGGCGTGGGCGTGGACCTTCGGGAGTGGGCCGCCCTGGACGCCGTACTGGAGACACTGGGTGGGCGGGACGCCGAGTACCCCGTCCCGCCCACCTTCGAGGAACTGGACGTCGACCGGGGGCTGGTGAAGTACGAGGTGACCGTCCCCGGCCCGCGGGGGTCGTACCCCCTCCTGCTGCGCGGGCTGCGGGACCTGGCGGTGGTGTACGTCGACGGCGTGGCGGCCGGTGTGCTCACCGAGGACGATCCGGGGCTCAAGGAGCCTGTCGGGGGGCACGCGCGCGTGGAGGCGTGGGTGGAGTCCCTGGGGAGGGTCAACTACGGTCCGCGTTCGGGTGAGCCGAAGGGCATCACCGGGGGGATGTTGCACGAGCGGCAGTATCTGAACGGGGTGCGGGCGCGGGGGCTGCGTCTTGACGCGTTCGACGCCGGGGGTGTGGGGCGGGTGCCGTTCGGGGGGTTGCCTGCGGAGGGCGGGCGCGGGCTGTACCGGGGCACCGTGGAGGTGCGTGGCGCCGGGGACGCCTTCCTCGAACTTCCGGGCTGGACACGGGGGTTCGTGTGGGTCAACGGGTTCTGTCTCGGGCGGTACTGGTCGGTGGGGCCGCAGCGGTCGTTGTACGTGCCCGGGCCGGTGCTGCGTGAGGGTGCCAACGAGGTGTGGGTCCTGGAGCTCCAGGAGCCGTCGCCGACCGCGCCGGTCCTGAGGCCCCCTGACGCGGCTGCGTCGACGCCGGGCCGATGAGCCTCGGCCGAGCGCCCCGGCAACCGCCTTCCCTCGCCCCCGCCGCCCCTACCCGTCCCATCCCTGGGGGCTCCGCCCCCAGCCCCCCGCATCGGCCTGAACGGCCTCGTCCTCAAACGCCGGACGGGCTGAACGATGCGGGCCGGGGTGGGCGGGATACGGCCATCGCCCATGGCCTCGAACGCCGGACGGGCTGGGTGGCGCGGGCCGGGTGGGTGGGTGCAGGGCCCGCGCCCCTCGAACCCCGGACGACCGAGGCCTTTAGGGGCGCGGGGAACTGCGCGCCCAGCCCCCACCGGCCGACAGCCGAAGAACTTCGGCCGGCCGGAGGATCCGGGGCGCAGCCCCGGCCCCAGGGGCGCGGGGAACGGCGCGACCAGCCCCCACCCGCCGACAGCCGAAGAACTTCGGCCGGCCGGGGGATGTGGGGCGAAGCCCCACCCAAGGGGCGCGGGGAACGGCGCGACCAGTCACCGCCCACCCGCACCCAAGGCACCCGGAACCGGAGGGGCGCAGCCCCTACAGGGTGGACGCCGCTCTGGCTATGTCGGCGGCGAAGGTCGAGACCTCGGAGTACACCCCGGGATACCCCGGCTCCGCGCAGCCCTGCCCCCAACTGACGATCCCGACCTGGACGAACGCCCCCGAGTCGTCCTTGCGGAACATCGGTCCACCGGAGTCACCCTGGCACGTGTCGACCCCACCCTGCTGCACGAACCCGGCACAGATCTCGTCGCCGGGCACGAGATCGCTGCCGTACGCCTGCTGACAGGTGGCGTCGCTGACGAAGGGGACGGTGGCCTTGAGGAGGTAGCGCTGCTGGGCGCCGCCCTCACGCGCGGCGCCCCACCCGGCGATGGTGAAGTTGCCGTTGTTGTACGCGGTGGTGGTGGCGATCTTCAGCGTGGGCTGGTTGACGGGCGAGGCGAGCTTGATCAGCGCCCAGTCCTTGCCCTTGCCGTTGTAGCCGGGCGCCTGAAGCACCTTCGTCGACTTGACCTTGGTCGCGCTGCTGCTCTGCAGGTCGACGACGCCGGCGGTGGCGGTGATGGAGGTGTTGTTGCCGGAGCCGCTCACACAGTGCGCGGCGGTGAGGACGATCTGCTGGGTGTAGAGCGCACCGCCGCAGCCCATGGAGAGCCGGACCATGAACGGGAACTCTCCCTGCGCCGCGCGGGTGCCGCCGACGACGGGCGTGGGCGCGGCCTGCGCGGAGACGGGCTGGAGCGAGACGGCGGCGAGGGTGACGGCGCCGAGGGCGAGGACTCTCTTGATGCCCGTGAACTTCTTCGAAGACTTCAACGTGCTTCCTCTCGTGGGGGGTTGGAAGCCCGACGGGGTCACACCGAGGCCGCACGACACGACAGCCGTCGCACATACCGAGTGACATGCACCCGCCAAGCCTTTGCGAATTATTTAGACACGGGAGCGCTCCGACAAGGACCCCATTTCGGCCAGCCGCACCCCGCCGCCCACCGCAGCGGCGCTTAGAGTGGAATGCAGGAGGCCCGGCGTCTTCAGGGGGTACGGACGTGGCGAACGGCGGACCCGTCGAGCACGGCTTCCCGCATCTGGACACGGTGCGGGCATCGATCACCGCGCTCTACAAGCGGCTCTCGTACGACACCATCCACACCTTCGCGAGCAGCGTGGCCCCCGCCGACGTGGCCTTCGGTGACATCGACGACCTGCATCTGGGCGCGCAGCGCGTGGCCCGCGAGATGGTGCACCACTACCACCTCCCGGACGCCCGGCTGATCATCGGCTTCCGCGAGATGACCCAGGCGGCCAACGTCGAACTCACGGCGGGCCCCGAGTACTTCGTCGAACTGAACGACCGCTTCCGTTCCCACCGCCGGGACATCGGCGCGGCCCTCGCCCACGAGGTGATGCACGTCTATCTGCACCGCCTCGACCTCTACTTCCCCGGCACGCGCGACAACGAGATCCTCACGGACACCGCGGCGGCCTATCTCGGCGCGGGCTGGCTGCTTCTCGACGCCTACCGGGAGGACGCCGACTCCTCACAGAAACTCGGCTACCTCACCCCGGAGGAGTTCGGCTACGTCCTCGCCAAACGCGCCCTGGTGTTCGACGAGGACCCCTCGATCTGGTTCACCAGCCCGCAGGCGTACACGGCGTACACGCAGGGCATGGCGCAGGCCCGCCGTGACGAGCAGCAGCCCCCGCTGACCGCGGCCGGCTGGGCGGGCCGCCGCCGCTACGCGAAGGACCGACGGCACGCCCAGGACCAGCACGCACCGGGCCCGCACGCGGGTGTCCCCTACGCGTTCAGCCCCGACAGCCGCGGGCCCCTGCGCGTCTCCTTCCCCTGCCCGACCTGTCACCAGCGGATCCGCGTGCCGGTCCGGGGCCGGGTACGGGCGCGCTGCACGCTGTGCAGGACGGTGCTGGAGTGCGACACGTAGGACATGCGACGCACGCGGGTGTGCGTGGGGGGAGGTGAGACACAACACCCCCAAAGACTTTGCCTCTCGCGTCCTTGGCGAGCGAGGGTCGAAGGATGAGCACGAACGACCCCGCGGCACACCTCTTCACGGCTGTGCACGAGGGTGACGAGGACGCGGTGGTACGGCTGCTGCGCTCCGGTGTGAGCCCGGACGCGGTGGACGAGGACGGCCAGACGGCGCTGTATCTCGCGGCGGTGAGCGACCGGCCCGGCGTCGTACGACTGCTGCTGGTGGCCGGCGCCGCGCCCGACCGGCTCAGCCAGGGCACGGACGCGCCGCTGTGCGGGGCGGCGTGCGGTGGGCACACGGAGGTCGTACGCGCCCTGCTGGCGGCCGGGGCCGCGCCGGACACGGTGGAGGAGTTCGGGTTCACGGCGCTGACGTGGGCGGTGCGGCTGGGGCGGGTCGCGGTGGTGAGGGAACTCCTCGCTGCGGGCGCGGACCCCGACCGCCCGGGCCCGACCGGTGAGCCCCCGCTCGTCGCGGCCGCCCGCCGTGGCTCGCCCGGCTGTGTACGCGTCCTCCTGCGGCACGGAGCGCGGGCGCGGTCGGCGGCGCTCGCCGAGGCCCACCGCCGGCTCACCGCCGATGTGGAGACCGAGGTGCGCGCGGGCCTGGAAGAGACGTGGGGCCCGGGCCACCCCTCCGTCACCCACCGCTACCCGGATGACGGCGGCGTCACCGTGGAGGTCCAACTCCTCGACCCGGCCGGGAATCCGGTCGCGAGCGACGACCAGCAGACGGGCCACGCCGCGATAGCGACCCTCCTCGAATCCGCCCTCGGCATCACCGCGCCCGCCGCCGAACTGGCTGCCCGCGCCCTGCGTCCCGCCGACCCCGACAACGACGACTGGACCGAGGCGGCGACGGCGCTGGGCCTCCGTGGCGACGAGGAGACGTTCCGGGCGGCGGTCGAGTGGTGCGCCGCTCCCGACCCCCTCCGCCAGGCCTTCGGCGCGGACGTACTGGGCCGCCTGGGCAACCCCCACGGCCTGCCGGTCCTGCGCGTCCTCACCGGCGCGACCGACCCCGTGATCCGCGACCGGGCGGCGGGCGCGCTGGCACGGCTGGACTCCCCCGGCCCGTCCGGTCCTTGAACCACGCACCCTCAGGGACAGATCCTCAGGGATCGTCCTCACGGATGGAGGCCTCCCCTACCCCGCCCCGTACACCGCCCCCGGAACCTCCGCCTCCGCCAGCAGTTTCAGGGCCGTGTCGCCGGCCTCGGACGGGGTCCAGCGGGCACCCTTGTCCGCGGTGGGGCCCGGCCGCCAGCCCTCCATGACGGTGATGCGGCCGCCCTCGGTCTCGAAGACGCGGCCGGTGACTCCGGTGCTCGCGCTCGCGCCGAGCCAGACGACGAGGGGGGAGACGTTCTCGGGGGCCATCGCGTCGAAGGAGTCGGCGCCGGGGGCCGCCATGGTGTCCGCGAAGGTGCGTTCGGTCATCCGGGTGCGGGCCGCGGGGGCGATCGCGTTGACCTGGACGCCGTAGCGGCCCAGTTCGGCCGCGGCGACCAGGGTCAGCCCGATGATCCCGGCCTTGGCGGCGCTGTAGTTGCCCTGTCCGACCGAACCCAACAGACCCGCTCCGCTGCTGGTGTTGACGACCCGGGCCCGGGGCGTGCGGCCTTCCTTCGCCTCCGCCCGCCAGTGCGCCGCCGCATGCTTCAGCGGCAGGAAGTGGCCCTTGAGGTGGACGCGCAGCACGGCGTCCCAGTCGTCCTCGTCGAGGTTGACGAGCATCCGGTCGCGCAGGAACCCCGCGTTGTTGACGAGGGTGTCCAGGCGTCCGTACGTCTCCAGCGCGGTGCGTACGAGGGAGGCGGCGCCGTCGGTGGTGGCGATGTCTCCGCCGTGGGCCACCGCCTGTCCGCCCGCCGCCCGGATCTCCGCCACGACCCGCGCGGCCGGGCTGTCCGGGCCGGGCGTGCCGTCGAGGCCCACCCCGAGGTCGTTCACGACGACCCGCGCCCCCTCGGCGGCGTACGCGAGCGCGTGCGCGCGGCCGAGTCCGCGCCCGGCGCCCGTGACGATCACGACCCGCCCCTCGCACAGCAGCGGTCCACTCATCTCAGTCCTCCTTGCCCGACGTGTCGGATGCGTCGGATGTGTTGGATGCGTCGGACGTGCCGGATGCGTCGGACGTGCCGGATGCGTCGGACGTGCCGGCCTTGTTGGCGGTCGCCGCGTCCAGGAAGGCGGGCCGCTCGCCGCCGCCGTGGACGAGCAGCGAGGCTCCGCTGATGTACCTCGCCGCGTCCGAGGCGAGGAAGACCGCGGCCCCTCCGATGTCGGACGGGTCGGCGAGGCGGCCCAGCGGGACGGTGCGGGAGACGGCCGCGATGCCGTCCTCGCCGCCGTAGTGCAGATGGGAGAGTTCGGTGCGGACCATGCCGACGACGAGAGTGTTGACCCGGACGTCGGGAGCCCACTCGACGGCCATCGAACGGGCCAGGTTCTCGAGGCCCGCCTTGGCCGCCCCGTACGCCGCCGACCCGGGCGACGGCCGTGCCCCGCTCACGCTGCCGATCATCACGATCGATCCCCGGGCCCGTCTGAGGTGCTCGTGGGCGGCGAGCGAGGCGGTCAGCGGCACGATGAGGTTCAGCTCGATCACGCGCGCGTGGCGCCCGGCGTCCGCCTGCGTCAGTGGCCGGTAGGGCGCGCCGCCCGCGTTGTTCACCAGCACGTCGAGCCGGGGCAGCGCGGCGAAGAAGGCGTGCACGGCAGCCGGGTCGCGGAGGTCCACGGACACGAACTCCGTGCCCTCCAGCGGTATGTCGGGGGGTCTGCGGGCGCAGACCAGCACGTCCGCGCCCGCGTCGACGAACGCCCGGGCGATCCCGGCCCCCACCCCACGGGTGCCGCCCGTGACGACGACGGTCCTGCCCCCGAGATCCAGGTTGTCCACAGGGCCTCCCGCCCGGATGCATTCACTGCTAGCTTCGAGGGTGTGCCTAACAAACGTTTGGTGGAATGGTCCTGAGGTGGAAAGGTAGCTGATGCGTCCATGGGTGTCTCCACCTCGTCCCCGGAAAAGGGGATTTCCGTCGTCACGGTCGACTTCCCGCCGGTGAACGCGCTGCCGGTGCGCGGCTGGTTCGACCTGGCCGACGCCCTGCGCGCGGCGGGCCGCGACCCCGGAGTCCGGTGCGTCGTGCTGGCGGCCGAGGGGCGCGGTTTCAACGCGGGCGTGGACATCAAGGAGATGCAGCGCGAGACCAGGGACAGCGGGGGCCATCGCGCGCTCATAGGGGCGAACCGCGGCTGTTTCGAGGCCTTCGCGGCGGTCTACGAGTGCGAGGTCCCCGTCGTCGCGGCGGTGCACGGCTTCTGTCTGGGCGGCGGGATCGGGCTGGTGGGGAACGCGGACGCGATCGTGGCGAGCGAGGACGCCACGTTCGGCCTGCCCGAGCTGGACCGCGGCGCCCTCGGCGCGGCCACGCACCTGGCCCGCCTGGTCCCGGGCCACCTGGTGCGCGCGCTGTACTACACCTCGCGCACGGCGACCGCCGCCGAGCTGCACGCGCACGGCTCGGTGTGGCGGGTCGTGCCGCGCGGGGAACTCCTGGGCGCCGCGCTGGAGCTGGCGCGTGAGATCGCCGCCAAGGACGGCGAGCTGATCCGGCTCGCGAAGGCCGCGCTCAACGGCATCGACCCCGTGGACGTGCGCCGCAGCTACCGATTCGAGCAGGGCTTCACCTTCGAGGCGAACCTCGGCGGGGTCGCCGACCGTGTCCGCGACACCTTCGGAAAGGAGGGGGTCGACAGGTGAGCGACAAGACGATGACCACCGATGAGGTGGTCTCCCGGCTCCACAGCGGGATGACTCTCGGCATCGGCGGCTGGGGCTCGCGCCGCAAGCCGATGGCCCTGGTGAGAGCACTGCTCCGCAGCAGGATCACCGATCTCACCGTGGTGTCGTACGGCGGCCCGGACGTCGGCCTGCTCGCCGCCGCGGGCCGGATCCGCAGGCTCGTCACCGCCTTCACCACGCTCGACTCGATCCCGCTCGAACCGCACTACCGGGCGGCGCGCGAGCGCGGGGCCTTCGAGCTGATGGAGGTCGACGAGGCGATGTTCATGTGGGGCCTGCACGCCGCCGCGAACCGCCTGCCGTTCCTCCCCGTCCGGGCCGGGCTCGGCTCGGACGTGATGCGGGTCAACCCCACTCTGCGCACGGTCACTTCGCCGTACGCCGATGCCTCCTCGGGGGTACGGGAGGAGCTCGTCGCCATGCCCGCCCTGCGCCTGGACGCGGCCCTGGTCCACATGAACCGCGCCGACCGCCTGGGCAACGGTCAGTATCTGGGCCCGGACCCGTACTTCGACGACCTGTTCTGCGAGGCGGCCGACGCCGCGTACGTCTCGTGCGAGCGCGTCGTCGACACGGCGGAGCTCACCAAGGAGGCCGCCCCGCAGACCCTGCTGCTGAAGCGGTCGAGCGTGACGGGCGTCGTCGAGACTCCGAACGGCGCGCACTTCACGTCCTGCGCCCCCGACCACGGACGCGACGAGCCCTTCCAGAAGCTGTACGCCACCACGCCGTACGCCGAGTTCGCCGCGCGCTTCCTCGCCGGCGACGAACAGGCCTACCAGTCCGCCGTACGGGCCTGGCACAAGGAGCAGCGATGAGCCCCGCGTCCACCCCCGCCCCCGGTGCCCCCGCAGCCGTGGTCACCCGCGCCGAGTACTGCGTGATCGCCTGCGCCGAGGCCTGGCGGGACAACGGCGAGGTGCTCGCCAGCCCCATGGGCCCCGTCCCCTCCATCGGCGCCCGTCTCGCCAAGCGCACCTTCTCCCCCGATCTGCTGCTGACCGACGGCGAGGCGATGCTCGTCGGCCTCGACGGCACCCCGGAGGGCTGGCTGCCGTACCGGCAGCACCTGACCATGGTCACCGGCGGACGTCGGCACGTGATGATGGGCGCGAGTCAGCTCGACCGCTTCGGCAACCAGAACATCTCCTGCGTCGGTGACTGGTCCAGGCCCACGCGCCAGCTGCTCGGCGTGCGCGGCGCGCCGGTCAACACCCTGAACAACCCGACCAGTTACTGGGTCCCCAGGCACTCGCCGCGCGTCTTCGTCGAGCGGGTCGACATGGTGTGCGGGGTGGGGTACGACCGTGCCGCCGCCGCGGGCCCGAGCGCCACCCGTTTTCATCGCATCCCGCGCGTGGTGAGCGACCTCGGTGTCTTCGACTTCGCCACGCCCGACCATTCGATGCGGCTCGCCTCGCTGCACCCGGGCGTCACCGTGGAGCAGGTGCGGGAGGCGACGGGCTTTGGGCTGTCGGTCCCCGACGAGGTGCCCCGCACCCGTGAACCGACTCCCGAGGAGCTGAGACTGATCCGCGAGGTCATCGATCCGGGCGGCGCCCGGGATCGAGAGGTCAGGAGCTGATGGAGACCGCGCTCACCCGCCTCGTCGGTGTCCGTCACCCCGTCGTGCAGACCGGTATGGGCTGGGTCGCGGGCCCCCGCCTGGTGTCGGCGGCGGCGAACGCGGGGGCGCTCGGCATCCTGGCCTCCGCGACGATGACCCTCGACCAACTGAGAGAGGCCATACGCGAGGTCAGGTCCCGTACGGACGCGCCGTTCGGGGTGAACCTGCGCGCCGACGCCGGGGACGCGGGCGAGCGGGTACGGATCATCGTCGACGAGGGGGTGAGGGTCGCGTCCTTCGCCCTCGCGACGTCCCTCGAGCTGATCGCCGAGCTGAAGGAGGCGGGCGTGGTCGTCGTCCCCTCCGTCGGGGCGCGCCGGCACGCCGAGAAGGTGGCCGCCTGGGGCGCGGACGCGGTGATCGTGCAGGGTGGCGAGGGCGGCGGTCACACCGGCGAGGTCGCGACGACGGTGCTGCTGCCGCAGGTGGTGGACGCGGTGGACATCCCGGTGGTCGCGGCGGGCGGTTTCCACGACGGGCGGGGGCTGGTCGCGGCGCTGGCGTACGGGGCGGCGGGCATCGCCATGGGCACCCGTTTCCTGCTCACCTCGGACTCGACGGTCCCGGCCGCGGTGAAGGCGAAGTACCTGGCGGCGACGGTCAGGGACGTCACGGTCACGACGGCCGTGGACGGCCTCCCCCATCGCATGCTGCGTACGGACTTCGTCGACTCCTTGGAGAGATCCGGCCGGGCGAGGGCCCTCGCGCAGGCCGTCCGCCGGGCCGCCGGGTTCCGGAGGATGTCCGGGCTCTCCTGGTCGCGGATGGTCCGCGACGGTCTCGCCATGAAGCACGGCAAGGAGCTGACCTGGAGCCAGGTGCTGCTCGCCGCGAACACGCCGATGCTCCTGAAGTCGTCGATGGTGGACGGGCGCACGGACCTGGGGGTGATGGCGTCGGGACAGGTCGCGGGGGTGATCGAGGATCTGCCGTCGTGCAAGGAGCTGGTCGAGCGGGTGATGGCGGAAGCCCGGGAAACCCTCGACGCCCTGGCGGTCGTGGGCGCTTCGACGCCCGGGTGACCGAGTCGGCCGAACAGCCTCGGGGGCCGGCGTCCGCCCCCGAGGTTCACAGCCGTTCGATCCCCGGGCCTCAGAGCCTTTCGATGATCGTCACATTCGCCTGGCCGCCACCCTCGCACATCGACACCATCCCCGACGGCCCCCTCGCACCGCTCGGCCCCAAGGGGCCTCACAGGCTTCGACAGCCTGCGCCGGACTCCGTCCGCCGAGCCGGGCGGTCCCCTGTGTGTCAGAGCCTTTCGATGATCGTCACATTCGCCTGGCCGCCACCCTCGCACATCGACACCATCCCCGACGGCCCCCTCGCACCGCTCGGCCCCAAGGGGCCTCACAGGCTTCGACAGCCTGCGCCGGACTCCGTCCGCCGAGCCGGGCGGTCTCCTGTGTGTCAGAGCCTTTCGATGATCGTCACGTTCGCCTGGCCGCCACCCTCGCACATCGTCTGGAGGCCGAACCGGCCGCCGGTGCGCTCCAGTTCGTGCAGGAGTGTCGTCATCAGCTTCACGCCCGTCGCCCCCAGCGGATGCCCCAGGGCGATGGCGCCGCCGTTGACGTTGACCTTCTCCGGGTCGGCGCCGGTCTCCTTGAGCCAGGCGAGGACGACCGGGGCGAAGGCTTCGTTGATCTCGACGAGGTCGATGGCGTCGAGGGACATGCCGGTCTTCTTCAGGGCGTACGCGGTGGCCGGGATGGGCGCGGACAGCATGCGGATGGGGTCCTCGCCGCGCACGGAGAGGTGGTGGACGCGGGCGCGCGGGGTCAGCCCGTGCTCCCGTACCGCCCGCTCGGAGGCGAGCAGCATCGCGGCGGCGCCGTCGGAGACCTGGGAGGAACAGGCGGCGGTGATGGTGCCGCCCTCGACGACCGGCTTCAGGCCCGCCATCTTCTCCAGTGAGGTGTCCCGGCGCGGGCCCTCGTCGGCGGTGACCTCGCCGTAGGCCACGGTCTCGCGGGCGAAGCGGCCCTCGTCGATGGCGCGGATCGCCCGCCGGTGCGAGCGGAGGGCGAACTCCTCCTGGTCCCGGCGGCTGATGCCCCACTTGGCGGCGATCATCTCGGCGCCGGCGAACTGGTTGACGGGCCGGTCGCCGTAGCGCGCCCGCCAGCCCTCGCTGCCCGCGAAGGGGCCTTCGGTGAGGCCGAGGGGTTCGGCGGCCTGGCGGGAGGCGAAGGCGATGGGGATCTGGCTCATGTTCTGCACTCCGCCCGCGACCACCAGGTCCTGGGTGCCGGACAGGACGCCCTGGGCGGCGAAGTGCACGGCCTGCTGGGAGGAGCCGCACTGCCGGTCGACGGTGACGCCCGGCACCTCCTCGGGGAGTCCGGCGGCCAGCCAGCAGGTGCGGGCGATGTCCCCGGCCTGCGGCCCCACGGTGTCCAGGCAGCCGAAGACGACGTCCTCGACGGCGGCCGGGTCCACTCCGGAGCGCTCGACCAGCGCCTTGAGGACATGCGCGCCGAGGTCGGCCGGGTGGACACCGCTCAGGCCTCCCCCGCGCCGCCCGACGGGCGTACGGACCGCTTCGACGATGTAGGCCTCGGCCATGACAACTCCCTCGCAGACATGGGGTATCGCAGACATGGGCTATGCGCGTACGGAGATGCCGTCCAGCACCATCGACAGGTACTGCCGGGCGATCTCCTCGGGGCTGTGCTGTCCGCCGGGCCGGTACCAGGACGCGGCGACCCACACGGTGTCGCGCACGAAGCGGTAGGTGAGCCGGATGTCGAGGTCGGCCCGGAAGGCCTCGGCGGCCACTCCGCGCTCCAGCGTGCTCAGCCACGCCTTCTCGAAGTTGCGCTGCGAGTCGGCGAGGAAGGCGAAGCGCTGCTGGGCGGCGAGGTGCCGGGACTCCTTCTGGTAGATGGCGACGGCGGCGCGGTGCCGGTCGATCTCCCGGAACGACTCGGTGACCAGGGCCTCCAGGGTCTGGCGCGGGCCTAGTTCGGCGTCCAGGACGGCGTCGTAGCCCTCCCAGAGCTCGTCGAGGAAGGTCCGCAGGATCTCCTCCAGCATCGATTCCTTGGAGTCGAAGTGGTAGTAGAGGCTGCCCGCGAGCATCCCGGCCTCGTCCGCGATCTTGCGTACGGTGGTGGCGTTGTAGCCCTGCTCGGCGAAGACCTCCGCGGCGGTGTCGAGGAGTTCGCGGCGGCGCTCGGGGGTGGCGGTCACCTGGGGCTTCTTCTTGGTAGGCACGGTTCCATTGTGATCCCGGGGGTGCCGGCCGACGGCGCCCTACGCATGTTGGCTGCTGACGGAGACGACTTCGCCGGTCATGTACGAGGAGTAGCCGGACGCGAGGAACACCATCACGTTGGCCACCTCCCAGGGCTGCGCGTAGCGGCCGAAGGCCTCGCGGCCCGTCAGTTCCTCCAGCAGCTCGGGCGTGGTCACCTTCACCAGGTGCGGGTGCATGGCGAGACTCGGTGACACCGCGTTGACGCGCACCCCGTACTCGGCGGCCTCGACGGCCGCGCACCGGGTGAGCGCCATGACGCCCGCCTTGGCGGCGGCGTAGTGCGCCTGACCGGCCTGGGCGCGCCAGCCGACGACGGAGGCGTTGTTGACGACGACACCGCCGCCGCCCTGGTCCCTGAAACGGCGCAGGGCGGCCCGGGTGCACCGGAACGTGCCGTTCAGTGTCACGTCCAACACCCTCGACCACTGTTCGTCGGTCATGTCGGCGAGGGCACAAGTGCCGCCGAGGCCGGCGTTGTTGACGACGATGTCCAGGCCGTCGTGGAGCTCTCCCGCCAGTGCGAAGAGGGCCTCCACCTGCCGCTCGTCCGTCACGTCGCACGGCAGCGAGGCGACGTTCGCCGCGCCGAACTCCGCGGCGAGGGCCTCTTCGCTCTCCTTGAGGCGGCGGGCATGGGCGTCACTGATGACCACCCGCGCCCCCTCCTCCAGGAACCTGCGCGCCGTCGCCCCGCCGATGCCCGCGCCCGCGGCGGCGGTGATGACGGCGGTGCGCCCGGTCAGCAGCCCGTGCCCGCTGACGTACGCCGGACTCTCGACGTCGCTCATACCTCCACGCTAACCTACCAAACACTTGTTAGGGAAGGTGCTGCCGATGGATCTGACCCTCTCCCCCGCCGACGAGGCCTTCCGCGCCGAGGCCCGGACCTGGCTCGCCGCCCATGTGCCACGCACGCCCCTCCCGTCCCTGGAGACCGGGGAGGGCTTCGCGGCGCACCGCGCGTGGGAGGCCGAACTCGCCGCGGACCGCTGGTCGGTGGTGTCCTGGCCGGAGGTGTACGGCGGCCGGGGCGCGGACATCGTGCGCTGGCTGGTGTTCGAGGAGGAGTACTACGCGGCGGGCGCGCCGGGCCGGGTCGGCCAGAACGGCATCAACCTCCTGGCGCCCACCCTCTTCGACCACGGCACGGAGCGACAGCGCGCCCGGATCCTGCCCTCCATGGCCACCGGGGAGGTCGTCTGGGCGCAGGCGTGGTCCGAGCCGGAGGCGGGGTCCGACCTGGCCTCGCTCACCTCGCGGGCGGTGCGTACGGACGGGGGCTGGCTGCTGAGCGGGCAGAAGGCCTGGTCGTCGCGGGCCGCCTTCGCCGACCGCGCGTTCGGTCTCTTCCGCAGTGAGCCTGGCACACCGAGGCCTCATCAGGGCCTGACCTATCTGATGTTCGACCTGCGCGCGCCCGGGGTCACCGTGCGCCCCGTCGGCCGCCTGGACGGCAGACCGGCCTTCGCCGAGGTCTTCCTCGACGAGGTCTTCGTCCCGGACGAGGACGTGATCGGCGAGCCGGGCGGGGGCTGGCGGGTCGCCATGTCGACGGCGGGCAACGAGCGAGGACTGACGCTGCGTTCACCGGGCCGCTTCCTCGCCGCCGCGGACCGCCTGGTGGACCTGTGGCGCGGTCGCGCCGACCCCTCGGACACGGCGCTGCGCGACCGGGTGGCCGACGCGGTGATCGGCGCCCGCGCCTACCAGCTCTTCACCTACGCGGGCGCCTCCCGCTTCCTGGACGGCGGGACCACGGGCCCGGAGGCCAGCCTGAACAAGGTCTTCTGGTCCGAGTACGACATCGCGCTGCACGAGACGGCCCTCGACCTCCTCGGCCCGGACGGCGAGTCGGCGGACACGGACTGGTCCGAGGGATACGTCTTCTCGCTCGCCGGTCCGATCTACGCCGGCACCAACGAGATCCAGCGCGACATCATCGCCGAGCGCCTGCTCGGCCTCCCGAAGGGCCGCCGCTGATGCGCTTCCTCCTCGACGCCGAGCAGCGGGCGTTCGCCGACTCGCTGGACGCGATGCTGACGGCCGCGGACACCCCGTCGGTCGTACGGGACTGGAGCCGCGGCGACCACGACGGCGGCCGCGCGCTGTGGTCCCGTATCGCGAAGGCGGGCGTGTTCGCGCTCGCGGTGCCGGAGGCGTACGAGGGGATGGGCCCGCATCCGGTGGAACTGGCCGTGGGTTTCGTCGAGCTGGGACGGCACGCGGTGCCCGGCCCGCTGGTGGAGACGGTCGCGGCGGCCGCCCTGCTGGCCGAACTGGCGGACCCCCTGCCCGCCGGGCGGCTGCTCCCGTCGCTGGCCTCGGGCGAGGCGTCGGCGACGCTGGCCCTCGACGGGGCGTACGCGCTGGACGGCGACGCGGCGACCACCCGCCTCGCCCTGGCCGCCGACGGACTGCGTCTGGCCCCCGGCCACGGCCCGGTACGCGCCTCCCTGGACCCCGCCCGCCGCCTCACACCCCTCACACCGGGCGGTGAACTGCTCGCCACCGCCCCGCCCGTCGCCCATGCCCTCGTCTGGGCCCGCCTCGCCACCGCCGCCCAGGCCCTCGGCGTCGGTCTGGCGCTCCTCGACCGGACCGTCGCGTACGTCGGGCAGCGCACCCAGTTCGGCGTCCCCGTCGGCTCGTTCCAGGCGGTGAAGCATCGCCTCGCCGACGCGAAGATCGCCCTGGAGTTCGCGCGGCCGCTGCTGTTCGGCGCGGCCCTGACGATGGCGCCCGCCGACGTGGCCGCGGCCAAGGTCACGGCCTGCGAGGCCGCGTACGCCACCGCGCGCACGGCGCTCCAGCTGCACGGCGCGATCGGCTACACCGCGGAGTACGACCTGTCCCTGTGGCTGGCCAAGGCCCGTGCCCTGCGTACCGCGTGGGGCACCCCGGCCCAGTGCCGGGCCGAGGTGCTCAGTGGTGGTGCTCGCCGCTGGTGAGCTCCCGGTACTCCTCCGGCGTCGGCTTCGGGATCTGGGTGTCGGGCCCGTACATGGCGCGGGCGAGCCGGGCGCGCAGCCTGCGGCCGGGGCCGACCCGGCGGGCGACGCCGTTGGCGTCCACGAGCGGTCCCACCTCGTACGGCGGGGGCTGCTCGTGCTGGGTGAGCGTGAACCGCTGCGCCGGTGTGAGCGGTTCGTGCACCTCGACGTACTCGCCGTGCGGGAGCATCCGGATGACCCCGGACTCCCTTCCGTGCAGCACCTTGTCGCGGTCCCGTCGCTGAAGTCCCATGCAGATCCGGCGCGTGACGACGAAGGCGAGGGCCGGGGCGACGAAGAAGGAGACCCGTACGAACCAGGTGATGGCGTTGATGGAGAGGTGGAAGTGGGTGGCCCACAGGTCGTTGCCACCGCCGACCAGGAGCACTCCGTACAGCGTCAGCCAGGCGACGCCGAGCCCGGTGCGGGTGGGGACGTTGCGCGGCCGGTCCAGGATGTGGTGTTCCCGTCTGTCCCCGGTGATCCACGACTCGATGAACGGGTAGACGGCGATGGCGGTCATGATCAGCGGGAACAGGGAGAAGGGGATGAACACACCCAGTTGGAGGGTGTGGCCCCAGGCGTTGATCTCCCATCCCGGCATCACCCGGATGAGCCCCTCGGAGAAGCCGAGGTACCAGTCGGGCTGTGCGCCGGTCGTCACCAGGTCCGGCCGGTAGGGACCGAAGGCCCACACGGGGTTGATGGTCGCGATCGCCCCCATGAGCGACAGCACCCCGAAGACGAGGAAGAAGAACCCGCCCGCCTTGGCCATGTAGACCGGCATGAACGGCATCCCGACGACGGACTTCTGGTCGCGTCCGGGCCCCGGGTACTGCGTGTGCTTGTGGTAGAAGACCAGGATCAGATGGGCGACCACCAGGCCCAGCATGATGCCCGGCAGCAGGAGGACGTGGATCGGGAAGAAGCGCGGAATGATGTCGTGGCCCGGGAACTCGCCTCCGAAGAGGAAGAAGGAGAGGTACGTTCCCACGATCGGGACCGACAGGATCGCGCCCTGGGCGAAGCGGACGCCGGTGCCGGAGAGCAGGTCGTCGGGGAGCGAGTAGCCGGTCAGGCCGGTGATCAGGCCGAGCATCAGCAGGGTCCAGCCGAACAGCCAGTTGACCTCGCGGGGCTTGCGGAACGCGCCGGTGAAGAAGACGCGCATCATGTGCACGAGCATGCCGGCGAGGAAGACGATCGCCGCCCAGTGGTGGATCTGCCGGACCAGGAGTCCGCCGCGCACCTCGAAGCTGATGTGGAGGGTGGACTCGTAGGCGCGGGTCATGAGGATGCCGTTGAGCGGTTCGTACGGGCCGTGGTAGACGACCTCGGAGGCGCTCGGCTCGAAGAAGAGCGTGAGGTAGACGCCGGTCAGGATCAGGATCAGGAAGCTGTAGAGGCAGATCTCGCCGAGCATGAAGGACCAGTGGTCCGGGAAGACCTTGCGCATGTTGGCCTTGGCCAGCGCGTAGAGGCCGAGCCGTCCGTCGGCCCAGTCCGCCAGCCGCTCGCCGCCCGGCGTCTCGCCTCGCCGCGCCGCACGTGAAGTCCCGTGTATCTGACCGGAGTTGATCTCTTCCGCGCCCATAAGACACCCCCTCGGCCCACCAGGGTGGCATGCCCCCTCCCCGAAGCCAACGGCGCGTCACCTCCCACCTGTCTCTCGCCCCGCCGCCCCTACCCGTCCCATCCTCAACCTGGGGGGCTCCGCCCCCAGACCCCCGATCGGCCTGAACGGCCTCGTCCTCAAACGCCGGACGGGCTGAAGAGGTGAACCGGCGCCGACAAGAGCGCCCCGTCAGGGGCGCGGGGAACTGCGCGCCCAGCCCCCACCCACCCGCAGGTTGAGAGCCCACCCGGGGGTCTGGGGGCGGAGCCCCCTGGGATGGGACGGGTAGGGGCGGCGGGGGCGAGAACCCGGGCGGAGGCTCAGGCTTTCGGCGTGAGGGTGATCACGGCGGTGTGGCCCGTCGCGTGGAGAGTCGCTTCCTCGTCCGCCAGGAGCACGGCGTCGTGGCGCCCGAGAGCCACCCCGGCCGCCTCGGCAGCGCCGTCGAGGGCGACGATCAGGACGGCCGGGCCCGCCGGGAGGGCGAGGGACCGCCGGGGGGCGGTGACCGCGACGGTGGGGGCCAGGGCGGCGCCCCGGTGCCACATGACGTTGAGGTTCACGACCGGTCCCCCGAGGAGACGGCAGCCGGTCGGCAGATCACCGGGGAAGCGCTGCGGGACGAACCGCGTGTCCACCCGGCGGTGTTCACCGCCGACGGTCAGATCCATCCCCTCCCCCTCGACCATGGTGAGGATCCGGTCCACGTCGGCGAACGCCGAGAACGGCCCGT
The DNA here is from genome assembly GCF_001514115.1 of Streptomyces olivochromogenes. Classification (GTDB taxonomy): domain Bacteria; phylum Actinomycetota; class Actinomycetes; order Streptomycetales; family Streptomycetaceae; genus Streptomyces; species Streptomyces olivochromogenes. Next base: position 489,238 of record NZ_KQ948452.1, on the reverse strand, counting down.
CGCAGCCGACGTCGGCGAGGCTCACCCGCCACTCGAAGTCCCCCATGTCCGCCCCCTCGGGCCGGGCGACGATCTCGCGCGTCACCCCGCCACCGTTCTTCCAGGGCACGGCGACCCGCCCGGCGGCCGGCAGGACACGCACGGTCACCGGACGATCCCCCGCTCGCGCGCGGCCGTCAGCCACTGGGGGAAGTCGCCCACGATCCGGTCGTACAACTCGGCGTCGGAGACCCTCCGAGGTTGCGAACCGGCGTGGAAGAAACCGGCGTTGTCGACGACCCGCTGCTGCGGCACCGGCAGCTCGTCGAGTTTGCGCAGGAACTCGAACTGCTTGCTGTCCGGGTCACCGAACCCTATGAACTGCCAGAACAGCGGAAGCTTCGCCGCCTTGCACAAGTACCTTTCGGCGGCGAGCTTGTTGATGGGGCCGCCGTCGGTCTGGAAGACGACCAGGGCGGGGGCCTCGGAGCCGCTGTCGAGGTAGTGGTCGATGACCGCGTCCATGGCCAGGTGGTAACTGGTCTTCCCCATGTGACCGAGCCCGGCCACGATCTTCTCCACCCGGCCCTGGTGGTTGTCGAGCGCGATGTCCGTGACCGCGTCGATGTCCGTGGAGAAGAAGACGACAGGGACGGTTCCGTCGTCGTCGAGGTGCGCCGACAGGCCGAGCACCCGGTCCGCCAGCGCCTGCACACTGCCGTCCTTGTAGTACGGCTTCATCGACCCGGAGTAGTCGACGACCAGGTACACCGCGGCCCGCTGTCCGCTCAGCCCGTGCTTGGTGAGGGAGACACCGGCGCTCTTGTACAGACTGACCAGCGCGGGCGCGGTCTCCTCCACCTTGGTGAGGCTGATTCCGGCCATGCGGGGCTCCCATCGCGCGAGGGTTGCGGAAACGCCGAGATTACGGCACCGACAGCCCCTGCCGTCCCCCTCCCACATGGGCGTTCGCTATTTTGTTCGCCGCCGACCCCACCGGCTCATCGTCCCCCTGATCTCCGTACCCGCGAGGAGCCGGTCGTGGAATCCGAGTCCACCGAATCCGCCCGACCCACAGAACCCGCCCGCCCCACAGAACCCGCCGTCACCACCTGCTATCGCCATCCCAAGGTGGAGTCCCATGTGCGCTGCACACGGTGCGACCGCTACATCTGCCCGGACTGCATGCGCGAGGCGGCCGTCGGTCACCAGTGCGTGGAGTGCGTGAAGGAGGGCGCCCGTTCGATCCGGCAGGCCCGCACGGCGTTCGGCGGCCGTATCTCGACCGTGCCCGTGGTGACGTACCTCCTGATCGCGCTCAACGTGCTGGCCTATGTGGGCGAGGTGGTGCGCCCGGCGATCGTGGACCGGTTCGAGATGCTCGGCGCCGCGCTGACGGGGCCCGACGGCGGGCACTACGTCTGGCAGGCCCAGTACTCCTACGACTTCCACCCGGAGGGCGTGGTCGACGGGGAGTGGTACCGGATGCTGACCGGTGCGTTCCTCCATCTGCCGCCCACCGAGGGCACGTTCGGGATTCTGCACATCGTGATGAACATGGTCTCGCTGTGGAACCTGGGCCGGGTGGTGGAGGCCCAGCTCGGCCGGATCCGCTTCGTCACGCTCTATCTGCTCTCGGCCCTCGGCGGCTCGGTCCTCGTGCTGGTGATCGCGCCGTACACGCCCACGCTCGGTGCCTCGGGTGCCATCTTCGGGCTGGGGGCCGCGTACTACGTCATGGCCCGCCGGCTGGGCGCCGACATGAGCGCCGTCAACCGTTTCATGGCGGGCCTGCTGCTGTGGCTGCTCGTCTCGGCGGGACTCACCTCCTGGCAGGGCCACCTCGGCGGTCTGCTGGCGGGCGGGGTGGTCACTCTCGCCTACGCGTACGCGCCCCGGGACCGCCGGGCGCTCGTCCAAGCGGCCGCGTGCGCCGCGCTGTTGGCGCTGCTGGTGATCACGGCCGTCGGAAGGGTGTCCGAGCTGACGAGCGGAGCGGCCTGAGCGCTGCCTAGGCTGAGCCCATGAAACGCGCCCGGCTCCTCCTGCTCGCAGTCCTCCCCCTGGTCGCGGTGGCGGTCTGCTTCCTCGCCCCGGGACTCACGGACGCGAGCGGGGCCGCCGGGCGCGCGCGGGCCCGCCAGGACGCCGAGCGACCGGCGGGCGCGGGCCTGGCCGCCCCGGACAAGAAGGAGCTGGCGCAGAAGCTCGTGGCGAGCGCGGAGAACTCCACGCTCGACTGGCGCGGCGCGTATGCATACATCGAGGACATCGGCGACGGCCAGGGGTACACGGCGGGCCTCATCGGCTTCTGCACCGGCACCCACGATCTGCTCGTCCTGGTCGAGGGCTACACGAAGGACCACCCGGGCAACGGCCTCGCCCGCTACCTCCCCGCCCTGCGCAAGGTCGACGGGACGGACTCGCACGAGGGTCTCGACCCGGGCTTCGTGACGGCCTGGCGCAAGGAGGCGTCGGTGGCCGCCTTCCGCAGGGCGCAGGATGCCGAGCGGGACCGCGTCTACTTCGACCCCGCGGTGCGCCGCGCCAAGCTCGACGGCCTCGGCACGCTGGGCCAGTTCATCTACTACGACGCCATGGTCATGCACGGGCCCGGCACCGGCACGGGCGGCTTCTACGACCTGCGCACCCGTGCCATGGCCCAGGCCGACACCCCGGCCGAGGGGGGCTCCGAGAAGGCCTACCTGGACATCTTCCTCGACGTCCGTCGCGCGGCGATGAAGGCCGAGAGCGCCCACCGCGACACGACCCGCATCGACACGGCCCAGCGGATGTTCCTGTACGACGGGAACCTGGACCTGCGCACGCCGCTGGAGTGGAAGGTCTACGGGGAGACGTACAAGGTGCCGTAGCCCCTCCCCACGGAGCCGGGGCCCTTCCCCGGAGTGCCGGGGCCCCTCCGCCCGGTTCGGTCGGGCGCCGTCAGTGCTCGACGACCTCGCCGTCGCTCAGTTCCAGTACGCGGTCGGCCAGGCCCAGGAGTTGGGGGTCGTGCGTGGCGACCAGGGCCGTGACGCCCTCACTGGCGACCACCGCCCGCAGCAGCTCCATCACCGCCAGGCCGGTCTGCGCGTCCAGCTGTCCGGTCGGCTCGTCGGCGAGCAGCAGGGCCGGGTGGTTGGCGAGGGCGCGGGCGATGGACACCCGCTGCTGCTGCCCCCCGGAGAGCTCCGCCGGGCGCTGGGCCCCGTGGTCGGCGAGCCCCACGAGGGCGAGCAGCAGGGCCACCCGCTCGTCACGTTCGCGGGGGTCGGCTCTGCGCAGCCGCAGCGGCACTCCCACGTTCTCGGCCGCGGTGAGGATGGGGATGAGTCCGAAGGACTGGAAGATGTAGCCGATCCGGTCGCGGCGCAGTTCCAGCAGCTCGTTCTCACCGAGTGCGGACAGGTCGGTGCCGTCGATGACGACGCGGCCGCGGTCCGCGCGGTCGAGGCCGCCGATCAGATGGAGCAGGGTCGTCTTGCCGGAGCCCGACCGGCCCTTGAGGGCGACGAGTTCACCGCGCCGCAGCTCGAAGGAGGCCCCGCGCAGCGCGTGCACGGCCACGGCGCCCGTGCCGTACGAGTGGTGCAGGTTCTCCACCCGCACCATCGGTTCGTCGGCGGATTCGCCCACGAGGGCGGCACCGGACCGCGTGCCGGTGTTCTCCGTCATCGACGCACCCCCTATGGAATGGAACTCATGTACCCAGAACGGGAACCCCATGATATTCATGTCGGGTCGGCGAGGGGGTGGCTCGGCAATCGGGTGGGGGACGAGTGACGGGCTTCTTGTTGCTGCGCGTTCGGGCGCATCGGCTGCTGCTCGGCGCCGCCCTGCTCACGGTGCTGCTGACCACCTCGGTGCTCGCCGCCCTCGCCGCGTTCTCCGCCTCGGTCGGGAACGCTGCGCTCCGGCAGAACCTGAGCGGCCCGGCCGCGACCTCCGCCTCGCTCGTCATCAGCGCCGACGTGCCCCGCGGCCGGGAGGAGGAGGCCCAGGACGCCGCGGTCCGCGGCGCGCGCCGGACCTTCGCCGGGCTTCCGGTGACCGTACGGACGTTGCGCGGCTCGGGGCCGTACGCGCTGCCCCGCTCCCTCCAGGGCACCGATGCCCGCGCGGGGCAACCGGACCTCACCCACTTCGCCGCCCTCGACCGGTCGCGGATCAGGCTGGTCGCGGGCACACTGCCCGGCCCGGCTCCGGCGGCGCGCACCGCTCCCGTGCCCGTCGCACTGCCCGAAGTCGCCGCCGACCGGCTGAAGGTGCGGCCCGGTGCGCGGATCGCCCTGACCGACCGGCTGGGCGGCGCGCCCCTGACGGTCCGGGTCACCGGCGTGTACCGGGCCGCCGACAGCGCGGATCCGTACTGGCAGCTGGACACCCTCGGCGGTCACGGGGTGCGCACCGTCGACTTCACCACCTACGGCCCGCTGCTCGCCGACCCGTCCGTCCTCGCCTCGCGCACCTCCGCGGGCACCACCGGGTGGGTGGCGACGGCCGACTACCGGAGCCTGACCACCGACGGCATCGACGCGCTGGGCGAGGCCGCGGCGCGCGAGCCCGAAGCACTGGGCAGGAACCCGGCGTTCGGAGCCGGGGCGACCGCGCGGACGGCGCTGCCCGCCGTGCTCGACAGGACCGGGCGCGCGCTGCTCGTCTCCCGGTCCACGCTGATGATCGTCTCCGTCCAGCTGGTGCTGCTCGCCGGGTACGCGCTGCTGCTGGTGGCCCGGCTGCTCGACACCGAGCGGGCGGGCGAGACCGATCTGCTGAAGGCACGGGGTGCCTCGCGCCGCCGGATCACGGGCCTCGCCGCACTGGAGGCGCTGCTGCTTGCCGTACCGGCGGCGGTGGGTGCCGCGCTGGTGTCCGGCCCGCTGGTGCGGCTGCTCGCCCGGTGGTCGTCCCTCGACCGGTCCGGGGTGCGGCTCGGGGACGCTCCGGTGCTCCAGGTGTGGCTGGTCGCGGCGGGGGTCGCGGTGTGCTGTGCGGCGGCGGTCGTGGCGCCCGCGCTGGCCGCCACGGCGGGTGCGCCGCCCCGGCTGCGACGCGTGCGGGCCGCGGCGGGCGCGGCGCCGGTGCGGGCCGGGGCCGACGTGGGGCTGCTGTTGATCGCGGCGGTGGCGTACTGGCAACTCGACCGGCAGACCGGCTCGTCCGGTGGCGGCGCGCTCAGCCGTGACCGGGCGGGCGATCTGGGCATCGATCCGCTGCTGGTCGCGGCGCCCGCACTGGCCCTGCTGGCGGGCACGGTGCTGACACTGCGGCTGCTGCCGCTGGGGGCGCGGCTCGCGGAGCGGCGGGCCGCGAGCGGGCGGGGCCTGCCGGCGGCGCTGGCGGGCTGGCAGTTCAGCCGGCGTCCGCTGCGTGGGGCGGGGCCGGTGCTGCTGCTGGTCCTGGCCGTGACGACCGGGATGCTGGCGATCGGGCAGAGTGCGTCGTGGCAGCGGTCGCAGGGCGACCAGGCGGACTTCGGGACGGGTGCTTCCGTACGGGTGCTGGACGGCAGGCCGGGCAGCCCCGGCCAGACCGGTCTGTACGCCGCTCTGCCCGGGGTACGGGACGCCGCTCCCGCCTACCGCGCCACCACGGACCTCTCGGGCGGCCGCAGGGCGACGGTGCTCGCTCTGGACACGGCGCACGCCGGGGAGGGGTTGCTGATGCGCGGCGACCTCGCCGACGAGCCCGTGGAGCGGCTGCTGCGGGGTCTCGCACCTCGGGAGAAGGCGGCCGGCCCCTCGGTGTCGCTGCCCGACGGCACCCGGCGGCTCGCGCTCGACCTGCGGATCACCGACGAGACGGCGGCAGCGGGCGGGACCGCGGCCGCGGGTGCAGGGGCGAAGGCCGCGGGTGCAGGGGCGAAGGCGGGGCGTTCTCCTTCCGGACTCGCGCCCCTGGTCACCGTTGTCGTCGAGGACGGCTACGGCATCGCGTACCGGCTGAGCGCCGGGAAGCTGCCCGTCGACGGCCGGGTCCACCGGGTCACCCTCGACCTGGACGTGTCGGCTTCGGGCGCCCGCGCCACGCCGGCCGGGCCGCTGCGGCTGACCGGGCTGCAGCTCGATGGCGCGGTTCCCGCGGGCGAGCCCGAACAGCACCGGCTCACCGTCGTGCGGATGCTGTCCACGGGCCCCGACGGAACCGCCCGCGCGGTCACGGTGCCCGCCGGGGTGCGCTGGCGGGGCAGCAGGACCGAGACGGCGGACGGAGCGGCGCTCCCGTCGACGGCCCTGCGTCCGGCCGCGTCGAGGGCGGCGCCGCTGACGGTCTCGTACGGGACGGGCAACGCGCCCGGGAGTGACGAATGGGCCTCCGGTCCGCCGGAGTTCACCGTCCGCCTCGACACCGCGCGGGCCACGCCCCCGGCACGGATCGCGGCCGTCGCCACCCGGGCCTTTCTGCGGGCGGCCGGGACCGAGCCGGGCGAGAGTGTCGACGTGACGCTGGACGGGGAGCGGCTGCGGGTGACGATCGTGCGGTCGGTGAGCGAGCTGCCGACGACCGGAGCGGGCGCGGCCTGGGCCGGGAGCACCGCGGACGCGGCGGGAGCGGCGGACGAGGGCGGGGCGGAAGGGGCGGACGGGGGCGCGCTGTTGCTGGATCTGCGCGCCGTGAACGCCGTGTTCGCGCAGCGCGCACGCGCTCCGCTCGCACCCGCCGAATGGTGGCTGAGCACCGCCCCCGGCAGGGCCGCGCAGGTCGCGGCCGCGCTGCGGGCGCGCCCCGACATCGAGGCGGACCAGGTGCTCGTACGGGACGAGGCCGCGGACCGGCTGCTGGGCGACCCGCTCGGCGCCGGGCCCCGCGCGGCGTTGCTGGCGGTGGCGGTGGCCGCCGCGGCCCTCGCCGCGGGCGGCTTCGCGGTGTCCACCGCGGGCTCCCGGCGCGAGCGGTCCGCGGAGTTCGCCGTGCTCCGGGCCCTGGGCGCGGGCCGCCGGGAACTCGCCCGGCTGGTCGCCGTGGAGCAGGGCCTGCTGATCGGGGCCGGTCTGCTCGCCGGTCTCGGTCTCGGCACCGTCCTGACCCGGGCCGTCGTCCCGCTGATCGTGCTGACCCCGGGGGCCGCGCGACCGGTCCCCCGCGTCCTCGTCGAACTCCCGGTGTCCCAGGTGGCGCTGCTCCTGGTGGGCGTCGCGGCCCTGCCCCTGCTGATCAGCGCCGCGACGGCCGTGCGCCGCGCCGACCCGGCGGTCGCGCTCCGCCACCAGGGGGACAGCTGAGATGGCCTGGTGGAGGCAGCGCACGGAGCGCGGAGTGGCGCCCTGGGTGCGTACGCGGCTGCGGACCGCCCCCGGGGCGGCCGCCGCGTTCGCAGTGCTCGTGCTGGTCACGGCGTTCCTCGCGGCGGCGCTGCCGCGGGCCCTTGACGCCTACGAGACGAAGGGGCTGCGGCAGGAGATCGCCGGGGCGCCCCCGGCCGCCACCTCGGTGGAACTGAGCGCACCGCAGCCGGGGTTGGAGATCGCGCAGTCCACCCGGGAGAAGGCGGTACGGCCCCCGGCACTCGCGGCCGTCCGGCGCGCGGCGCTGGCCAGGCTGCCCGCCCCGCTGCGGGCGGACACCACGGAGTCGGCCTACGGGGTGCGGACCTCCAAGAGCCTCGTCGGGCTGAACCGCTGGCTGCCGGTGATCGACGCGCCGCCCCGTTTCACGCTGGCCGCGCAGTCGGAACTCGCCGCCCACTCCACCGTGCGCGGCGGACGGCTCCCCACCGCCGCCGGGGAGGTGACGGCGGACACCCGGAAGGTCGAGGCCGCCGTGACCGAGGCGACCGCCCGGACGCTGCGGCTGCGGGTCGGTTCCGTCATCGACGTGGACGGCTTCGGGGGCGCGCCGCTGGTCGTGCGGATCACCGGAATCGTGGAGCCCCGGCATCCGCAGGGCGGTTACTGGTCGGCGGATCCTGTCCTGCGCACCCCGGGCGTGGCCGCGGACCCGTCCCTCCCGCCGCAGTTCTACTGGCAGGCGGGCCTCCTGCTGGCACCCGGCGCCGCCCCAGTGCTCCTCGGCAGCCAGGGACAGCCGGAGCTGTACTGGCGGTTCGCCCCCGCCACCGAACGGCTCACCGCACAGGACGTCCCGGGACTCGTCTCCCGGATCGCCTCCCTCGAAGGCGGGCCCGAGCTGCTGCGGATGCGCGAGGTGGCCGGGGGCACCGCGGTCGTCGCCACCGATCTGGAGACGGTCGTCGGCTCCTACACGACGACCCGCGCGGCGATCACGCCCGTCGTGGCGGTCGGGGCGTTCGGGATCGGCGCGGTCGCCGTCGTCGTCCTGGTGATGGCCGGCGGGCTGGTCGCCGTCCGCCGGGCCGCCGAACTCGCGCTGCTGCGTGCGCGGGGCGGCTCGCTGCGCGGGATCGCCGGACGGCTCCTCGCCGAGACCGCGGTCGTGGCGGTGCCCGCGGCCGCCGCCGGTCTGCTGCTCGCCGTGCTCACCGTCGACGAGGCCCGGCTCCTGCCCGCCGTGCTCGGCGCGTCCGCCGTCGCGCTCCTCGCCTGTGCCGTACTGCCGGTGCGGGCGGCCGTGGCGCACCGCAGGCCGCGGGCGCACGCGGAGCGCGACGATCTCGCTCACGCCAGGCCGGGCAGGCGCCGCACGGTCGCCGAACTCACCGTGCTGGTGCTGGCCGTCGGCTCGGTCGTGGCGCTGCGGCGGCGCGGCGCGTCCAGCGCGGGCGACCTTCTGGTGAGCGCCGCTCCGGTCCTGGTCGGGCTGATCGCGGCGCTGGTGCTCGTACGGCTGTATCCGCTGCCGCTGCGGTGGGCCGCCCGCCCGGCCGCGCGAGGGCGCGGGGTGGTCGGTTTCCTGTCGCTGGCCCGCGCGGGCCGCTCCTCGACGGTGGGCGTCGCGCTGCCGCTGCTGGCGCTGCTGCTGGCCCTGACGACGGCGGCGTTCGGGGGTTCCGTGCTCGCCGGGGTGTCCGACGCCCGGGACCGGGCCGCGCTGCTGGCGACCGGCGCGGACGCGCGGATCGCGGGGCCGGGCGAGGTGACGCCGCTCCCGGCGGGCGTGGCAGGGGCGGTGGGGAAGGTCGCGGGCGTACGTGCGGTGACGGCCGTGCGGATCGAGCGCACGGCGGAGCTCAGCTCCGGCGGGGCAGGGGCGAAGGAGGGTCTGACACTGATCGGGGTCGAGCCGGCGTTGTACGCCCGGCTGGCCCGGCAGACGGGCCTCGGGGCGTTCCCCGCGGATGTGCTGAAGCCGAAGGGGACCAAGGGTGCGGGAACGGGGGATGTGCTGAACGCCGTCGCCTCCCCCGGTCTCGCGGAGCGCCTGGGCCGCGCACCGCGTCGGATCACCTCCCTCGCCGGTGACATCACCGTCCGGATCGCCGCCGTACGCTCCCGTACCCCCGCCGCCCCCGGCGCCGACTTCCTGCTGGTCGACGCCGCGGGCCTCACGCACTCCGACCCGACGACGCTGCTGGCGACCGGTGCCGCGGTCGACGCACCGGCCCTGCGGACGGCCGTGCGCGGCGCCGGGAAGGGCCTCACCGTGACGTTGCGCGGTGAGGAACGGGCGGCGCTCTCCGATGCGCCGTTGCAGGCGGGCGCCGAGCGGATCTACACCACGGCCGCCCTGGCCGGTGCGGGGTACGCCGTGCTCGCCCTGCTGCTCTCCCTCCTCCAGTCCGCGCCGGAACGGGCCGCGCTGCTGGCCCGGCTGCGCACCATGGGCCTCACGCCCCGCCAGAGCCGTCGGCTGCTCAGCCTGGACGCGCTGCCCCAGGCGCTGCTCGCGGCCTCGGGCGGGATGCTCGCCGGCTGGGCCACGATCCGGCTGCTCGCTCCCGGCATCGACCTGGAACGTCTCGCGCTGGCCACCGCGGCGGGCCGAGTGCCGGTGGTCGGCGCGTCGCTGCGTACCGACGTGTGGTCGCTGCTCCTGCCCGCGGCGGGCACGGTGCTGCTGGCGTGGGCGGTGGCCGTGGCGCAGGCCTGGTGGGCGGGGCGCCGTACGTCGATCACCGAACTCAGGACAGGAGGCATGCGATGACCGGTACCACGACCTCGCGGACGAGCCTGGCGGAGCTGGAGCATCGGGCGGCGGCGCGCCGCGACCGGCCCGCGTACGGGCGGGACTCCCTGATCGCCTGCGACCGGCTGGTCCGCATCTTCTCCGGCCGGTCGGCCGGCGGCGACTCCCCTGGGCGCGGCGGCTCCGCCGGGGTGGAGGTCCAGGCGCTCCAGGGGCTCGATCTGCTGGTCCAGGAGGGCGAGTTGATGGCCCTGGTCGGCGCCTCCGGCAGCGGCAAGTCGACTCTGATGAACATCCTCGCCGGCCTCGACGTGCCCACCGCGGGCGCCGCGCGGGTCGCGGGCCGCGACCTGCTCACGATGAACGCGAAGGACCGGCTGCGCTACCGCCGTGAGGTGGTCGGCTTCGTCTGGCAGCAGACGGCCCGCAATCTCCTCCCCTATCTGACGGCGTCCCAGAACGTGGCGCTGCCGATGCAGTTGAAGGGCGGCCGGGGCCGCGGGAAGCGGCGGGCCGGGCGGGCGGAGGAACTGCTCGCGATGCTCGGCGTCGCCGACTGCCACGACCGCCGTCCGCCGCAGATGTCCGGCGGACAGCAGCAGCGGGTCGCGATCGCCGTGGCCCTCGCCAACTCGCCGTCCGTGCTGCTCGCCGACGAACCGACCGGCGAACTCGACTCGGCGACCGGCGCGGAGGTCTTCGCGGCGTTCCGCCGGGCCAACGAGGAGCTGGGCACGACGATCGTGATCGTCACGCACGACCAGGCGGTCGCCGGGGAGGTCCGCCGCGCGGTCGCGATCCGTGACGGCCGTACCTCGACGGAGGTGCTGCGCCGCACGGAGGTCGACGCGCAGGGCCAGGAGTCCCTGGTGGCACGGGAGTTCGCGACGCTGGACCGGGCGGGCCGGCTCCAGCTGCCCGCCGAGTACACCGCGGCCCTCGGGATGGAGGACCGGGTGATGCTGGAACTGGAGCAGGACCACATCGGGGTCTGGCCGGACGACACCGGGCGCCCGGCCGACTGAGAACGCACCACGGCGCCCACCACAGTCCGGTCGGGGACAAGGCAGGCGCCGCGTTCAGTTCCGTACGCCGTTGTACGGGACGTTTGTTGGGGTGGAGCGTCAGACCATCAGCGAGCGGTCCGTCGGGCGGATCGGGGCGGGCAGGTCGCTGGCCCCGGTCAGGAAGCGGTCGACCCCGCGGGCGGCCGAGCGGCCCTCCGCGATGGCCCAGACGATCAGCGACTGGCCGCGGCCGGCGTCACCGGCGACGTACACGCCGGGCACGTTGGTCGCGAACTCGGCGTCGCGGGCGATGTTGCCGCGCGCGTCGAGCTCCAGGCCGAACTGCGAGACCACGCCGTTCTCGACGTCGGTGCCGGTGAAGCCCATGGCCAGCGTGACCAGCTGGGCGGGGATCTTGCGCTCCGTGCCCGGCTTCTGGTTCAGCTTGCCGTCGACGAACTCGACCTCGGTGAGGTGCAGCCACTGGACGTTGCCGTCCTCGTCGCCCTCGAAGTGGGTGGTGGAGACCGAGTAGACGCGGTCGCCGCCCTCCTCGTGCGCGGAGGTGACCTTGTAGAGCATCGGGAACGTCGGCCAGGGCTGGCCCGGGTTCCGCTCCTCGCCCGGTCGCGGCATGATCTCCAGCTGCGTGACCGAGGCCGCGCCCTGGCGGTGGGCGGTGCCCACGCAGTCCGCGCCCGTGTCGCCGCCGCCGATGACCACGACGTGCTTGCCCTCGGCCGTGATCGGGGGCGTCACGTAGTCGCCCTCCTGCACCTTGTTGGCCAGCGGCAGGTACTCCATGGCCTGGTGGATGCCCTTGAGCTCGCGGCCGGGGACCGGGAGGTCGCGCGCGGTCGTCGCACCGGCGGCGATGACCACGGCGTCGTACCGCTTGCGCAGGTCCGTCGCCTTGAGGTCGCGGCCGATCTCGATGCCGGTGCGGAAGCGGGTGCCCTCCGCGCGCATCTGCTCGATGCGGCGGTTGATGTGCCGCTTCTCCATCTTGAACTCGGGGATGCCGTAGCGCAGCAGGCCGCCGACGCGGTCGGCACGCTCGTACACGGCGACCGTGTGGCCCGCCCGGGTGAGCTGCTGGGCGGCGGCCAGACCCGCCGGGCCCGAACCGATGACCGCGACGGTCTTGCCCGACAGGCGCTCGGGGATCCGCGGGGCGACGTCGCCCGTGTCCCACGCCTTGTCGATGATCGAGACCTCGACGTTCTTGATGGTCACGGCGGGCTGGTTGATGCCGAGCACACACGCCGACTCGCAGGGAGCGGGGCACAGGCGGCCCGTGAACTCCGGGAAGTTGTTCGTGGCGTGCAGACGCTCGGACGCGGCGGACCAGTCCTCGCGGTAGGCGTAGTCGTTCCACTCGGGGATCAGGTTCCCCAGCGGACAGCCGTTGTGGCAGAACGGGATCCCGCAGTCCATGCAACGGCTGGCCTGCTTGGAGATGATCGGGAGCAGCGAGCCCGGAACGTAGACCTCGTTCCAGTCCTTGACGCGCTCCTCGACGGGGCGGGTCCTGGCGACCTCGCGGCCGTGGTTCAGAAAGCCCTTGGGATCAGCCATTGGTCGCCGCCTCCATCATCTTCTCGGTGATCTCGGACTCGGGGAGTCCGGCTCGCTCGGCGGCGTCCTTGGCGGCGAGCACTGCCTTGTACGTGCTGGGGATGATCTTGCTGAAGCGGGACGCACCCCCGTCGATGCTGTCCCACTCCGCCAGGAGCTTCTCGGCGACGGTCGAGCCGGTCTCCTCCTGGTGGCGGCGCACCACGTCGTGCAGCCACTGCTTGTCGGTCTCGTCGAGGGCTTCGACGGCGCCCACGTTGCCGGCGTTGACGTTGTCGCGGTTCAGGTCGACGACGTACGCGATGCCGCCGGACATACCGGCCGCGAAGTTGCGTCCCGTCTCGCCGAGGACGACGGCGTGGCCGCCGGTCATGTACTCGCAGCCGTGGTCGCCCACGCCTTCGGAGACCACCGTCGCGCCGGAGTTGCGGACGCAGAAGCGCTCGCCGGTGCGGCCGCGCAGGAAGAGCTCGCCGCCCGTCGCGCCGTACGCGATGGTGTTGCCCGCGATGGTCGAGTACTCGGCGAGGTGGTCGGCGCCCCGGTCGGGACGGACGATCACCCGGCCGCCGGACAGACCCTTGCCGACGTAGTCGTTGGCGTCGCCCTCCAGGCGCAGCGTGACACCGCGCGGCAGGAAGGCGCCGAAGGACTGGCCCGCGGAGCCGGTGAAGGTGATGTCGATGGTGTCGTCGGGCAGGCCCCCGCCACCGAACTTCTTCGTCACCTCGTGGCCGAGCATGGTGCCGACCGTGCGGTTGATGTTGCGGATCGCGACCTGGGCGCGCACGGGCTGGGCGTCGGCCAGGGTGTTCGCGGCCAGCGCGTCGGCGGCGAGCTTGATCAGCTCGTTGTCGAGCGCCTTCTCCAGACCGTGGTCCTGGGCGATGACCTGGTGGCGCACCGCGCCCTCGGGCAGGTCGGGCACGTGGAAGAGCGGGGACAGGTCCAGGCCCTGCGCCTTCCAGTGGGTGATCGCCCGCTCCACGTCGAGGTTCTCGGCGTGGCCGACGGCCTCCTCGATGGTGCGGAAGCCCAGCTCGGCGAGGATCTCGCGGACCTCTTCGGCGATGAACTTGAAGAAGTTCACGACGTACTCGGCCTTGCCGGCGAAGCGGTCGCGCAGCACCGGGTTCTGGGTGGCGATGCCGACCGGGCAGGTGTCCAGGTGGCAGACGCGCATCATGACGCAGCCGGAGACGACGAGCGGCGCGGTCGCGAAACCGAACTCCTCGGCGCCGAGCAGCGCGGCGATGACGACGTCACGGCCGGTCTTCAGCTGGCCGTCGGTCTGCACGACGATACGGTCGCGCAGGCCGTTGAGCAGCAGCGTCTGCTGGGTCTCGGCGAGGCCGAGCTCCCAGGGGCCGCCCGCGTGCTTCAGGGAGGTGAGCGGGGAGGCGCCCGTACCGCCGTCGTGGCCGGAGATGAGCACCACGTCCGCGTGCGCCTTGGAGACACCCGCGGCGACCGTGCCGACACCGACCTCGGAGACCAGCTTCACGTGAATCCGCGCCTGCGGGTTCGCGTTCTTCAGGTCGTGGATCAGCTGGGCCAGGTCCTCGATGGAGTAGATGTCGTGGTGCGGGGGCGGGGAGATCAGGCCCACGCCCGGGGTGCTGTGCCGCGTCTTGGCGACCCAGGGGTAGACCTTGTGGCCGGGCAGCTGGCCGCCCTCGCCGGGCTTGGCACCCTGCGCCATCTTGATCTGGATGTCGTCGGCGTTGACCAGGTACTCCGACGTGACGCCGAAGCGGCCGGAGGCGACCTGCTTGATCGACGAGCGGCGCGCCGGGTCGTAGAGCCGGTCCGCGTCCTCGCCGCCCTCGCCGGTGTTGGACTTGCCGCCCAGCTGGTTCATGGCGATGGCGAGGGTCTCGTGCGCCTCCTTGGAGATGGAGCCGTACGACATGGCGCCGGTGGAGAAGCGCTTGACGATCTCGCTCACCGGCTCGACCTCGTCGATCGAGATCGGCTGCCGGTCGGACTTGAAGCCGAACAGGCCACGGAGCGTCATCAGGCGCTCGGACTGCTCGTTCACCCGGCCGGTGTACTTCTTGAAGATGTCGTAGCTGCCGGAGCGCGTCGAGTGCTGGAGGCGGAAGACCGTCTCCGGGTCGAACAGGTGCGGCTCGCCCTCGCGGCGCCACTGGTACTCGCCGCCTATGTCGAGGGCCCGGTGCGCCGGGGCGATGCCGGAGGCCGGGTAGGCCTTGGCGTGCCGCGCCGCGACCTCCTTGGCGATGACGTCGAGACCGGCGCCGCCGATCTTGGTGGCGGTGCCGTTGAAGTACTTCTCGACGAAGGCCCGGTCGAGGCCGACGGCCTCGAAGACCTGGGCGCCGCGGTAGGAGGCGACGGTCGAGATGCCCATCTTGGACATGACCTTGAGGACGCCCTTGCCGAGCGCGTAGATCAGGTTGCGGATGGCCTGCTCGGCCTCGATGCCGGTCAGGAAGGTGTCGGCGCGGACCAGGTCCTCGACCGACTCCATCGCCAGGTAGGGGTTGACCGCGGCGGCGCCGAAGCCGATGAGGAGGGCCACGTGGTGGACCTCGCGGACGTCTCCCGCCTCGACCAGCAGGCCCACCTGGGTGCGCTGCTTGGTGCGGATGAGGTGGTGGTGGACGGCCGCGGTGAGCAGCAGCGAGGGGATCGGCGCGTGCTCGGCGTCGGAGTGGCGGTCCGACAGGACGATCAGACGGGCGCCGTTCTCGATGGCGGCGTCGGCCTCCGTGCAGATCTCCTCGATCCGCGCGGCGAGGGAGTCGCCGCCACCGCTGACCCGGTAGAGACCGGACAGGGTCGCGGCCTTCATGCCCGGCATGTCGCCGTCGGCGTTGATGTGGATGAGCTTGGCCAGCTCGTCGTTGTCGATCACCGGGAAGGGCAGGGTGACGCTGCGACAGGACGCGGCCGTGGGCTCCAGCAGGTTGCCCTGCGGGCCCAGCGAGGAGCGCAGCGAGGTGACGAGCTCCTCGCGGATCGCGTCCAGCGGCGGGTTGGTGACCTGCGCGAACAGCTGGGTGAAGTAGTCGAAGAGCAGACGCGGGCGCGCGGACAGGGCCGCGATCGGCGAGTCCGTGCCCATGGAGCCCAGCGGCTCGCCGCCGGTGTTGGCCATCGGCGCGAGGATGATGCGCAGCTCTTCCTCGGTGTAGCCGAAGGTCTGCTGGCGGCGGGTGACCGAGGCGTGGGTGTGCACGATGTGCTCGCGCTCGGGGAGGTCGGAGAGCTCGATCTCGCCGGCTTCCAGCCACTCCGCGTACGGCTTGTCGGCGACGAGGCCGGCCTTGATCTCGTCGTCCTCGATGATGCGGTGCTCGGCGGTGTCGACGAGGAACATCTTGCCGGGCTGGAGGCGGCCCTTGCGGACGACCTTCGCGGGGTCGATGTCGAGGACGCCGACCTCGGAGCCGAGGACGACGAGACCCTCGTCGGTGACCCAGTAGCGGCCGGGGCGCAGACCGTTGCGGTCGAGGACCGCGCCGACCTGGGTGCCGTCGGTGAAGGTGACACAGGCCGGGCCGTCCCAGGGCTCCATCATCGTGGAGTGGAACTGGTAGAAGGCGCGGCGGGCCGGGTCCATGGAGTCGTGGTTCTCCCACGCCTCCGGGATCATCATCAGCACGGAGTGCGGGAGCGAGCGGCCGCCGAGGTGGAGGAGCTCGAGCACCTCGTCGAAGGAGGCGGAGTCGGACGCGTCGGGCGTACAGATCGGGAAGACCCGCTCCAGGCCCTTGTCCCCGAAGAGGTCGGAGACCAGCTGGGACTCGCGGGCCTGCATCCAGTTGCGGTTGCCCTTGACCGTGTTGATCTCGCCGTTGTGCGCGACGAAGCGGTACGGGTGGGCGAGCGGCCAGCTCGGGAAGGTGTTGGTGGAGAACCGGGAGTGCACGAGCGCGATCGCGGAGGCGAAGCGGCGGTCGGACAGGTCCGGGAAGAAGGGCTCCAGCTGGCCGGTGGTCAGCATGCCCTTGTAGACGATGGTGCGCGCGGAGAGCGACGGGAAGTAGACGCCGGCCTCGCGCTCGGCGCGCTTGCGCAGCACGAACGCCTTGCGGTCCAGCTCGATGCCGGTCGAGACGCCGTCCGTGACGAAGATCTGGCGGAAGGCGGGCATCGTGGAGCGGGCGGTGGCGCCGAGCAGTTCGGGGGCGACCGGGACCTCGCGCCAGCCGAGGACGGTCAGGTCCTCGTCGGCGGCGATCGTCTCGATCTGTGAGACGACCTCCTCGATGCCGTCCTCGGGCAGGAAGGCGATGCCGACCGCGTACGCGCCGGCCGCGGGCAGCTCGAATCCGGCCACCTCACGGAGGAACGCGTCGGGAACCTGGGACAGGATGCCCGCACCGTCGCCCGAGTCGGGCTCGGCGCCGGTGGCACCCCGGTGCTCCAGGTTGCGCAGCACGGTGAGCGCCTGCTCGACCAGCGCGTAGCTCGCCTCACCGGTGAGGGTGGCCACGAAGCCGACGCCGCAGGCGTCGTGCTCGTTGCGGGGGTCGTACATACCCTGCGCAGCAGGGCGAGCATCCATGAAGGACCAGTTCTGGCCATTCGCGGAGTGCTGGGACGGCTGGCGCGGCGTACGCATCGGCTCTCCCGTCGTCGTCGTGGCATATGCATGTGCCGAGGGACGACGTTGGCCCTCTGCTTAGGGGTGCAAAATTTCGTGCAGGTTACATGATGGAGCGGTTCTCGGGAACCGGATACTGCGTTCCAACATGCGGACACCCAGGGGTGGCGTGGGGGCACCTCGCACGACAGTGAAGTTAAGGGGACCTAAGCGGACAGATCCATGTCCGTGGGCCCGGAGCACGGCGGGCAACGTCACCCACCGCACTGGCGCGGCGCAGGCCTCATTGCCCGCAGCGCTTACGGCTCATTCCCAGTGGTTAAGCAATCGAAACCAGCGAGTAACGGCTACTTATGCAGTCCCTTGCATAAGTGCGCGATACATCATCCTACGGCGGTACCGAACAGGCTGCCCAGGACGTATGTCACACCCGCCGCGGCACCCCCGAGCGCGAGCTGCCGGATTCCGCTGTACCACCAGGTTCGAGCCGTCACCCGGGCCACGATCGCGCCGCACGCGAAGAGCCCGATCAGCGCGAGCAGCAGCGCGGGCCACAGGACGGTCGCGCCGAGCAGATACGGCAGTACGGGGAGCAGGGCGCCCAGGGCGAAGGAGCCGAAGCTCGACACGGCGGCGACGGCCGGGGAGGGCAGGTCGCCGGGGTCGATGCCGAGCTCTTCGCGGGCGTGTATCTCCAGGGCCTGTTCGGGGTCACGCGAGAGCTGCTTGGCCACTTCGCGGGCGAGCGCGGAATCGACGCCGCGCGACTCGTACAGCGCGGCGAGCTCGCGCTCCTCGTCCTGCGGATGCTTTCTCAACTCACGGCGCTCGACGTCGAGTTCGGCCTGGACGAGTTCGCGCTGCGAGGCGACGGAGGTGTACTCGCCCGCGGCCATGGAGAAGGCGCCGGCGGCCAGGCCCGCGAGCCCGGTGATGACGATCGTCTGATGGGAGACGGACCCGCCGGCGACGCCGGTCATCAGGGCGAGGTTGGACACGAGCCCGTCCATCGCGCCGAACACGGCCGGGCGCAGCCATCCGCCGTTCACGTCCCGGTGGGTGTGGTTGTCGCGGTGCGCCACGTGCAGTGCCGCTTCGGTCTCGATGATGGACATACCGGTCCCCCAGGATCCGTCGATTGGACTGTTTCTACTTTTCGACAACCACGAAAGTACGCCTGGAATTTCTTCTCCGCCAGCAAGGAAAGGCTGGGCTAACCTGCGGTTTTACCCTCGGGTGCTCATCCGTGAAGGATCATGCACAGATGTCGACCGGGTGAATGAGGAGCCGCGGACGGCTCTCCCCGCCCCCTCCCGTGGGACACATCCCCAAAGGGCTCTGCGCCCTGAGAGGAGAGGCACCGTATGGCTTCCATCGCCTGCATTCCCTCCGTCCCGGCATCCGGGGACTCGGCCGCTCTGCGCGAGCGGGCCCGCGGCGCGCTGCTCGGCCTCGCCGTCGGGGACGCGCTGGGCGCGCCCGCCGAGAACATGAGGCCGTCGCAGATCCGCGCGAAGTGGGGACGGATCACGGGGTACGTCGCCGAGCACCCGGCCGGGACGGACGACACGGAGTACGCGATCTTCTCGGGGCTGCTGCTGGCCCGGCACGGTTCGGCACTCACCGTGACGCATGTCGAGGCGGCCTGGCACCAGTGGATCGCCGACCGCGACGAGGGGCCGTTCCGGGGCGCCGGCTTCAGCGAGCGCGGCACCCTGGAGAACCTGCGCCGGGGACTCGCGGCCCCCATCTCCGCCCAGCACCGGCACGCCTGGAGCGACGGTCTGGCGATGCGCGCCGCCCCCTTCGGCGTCTTCGCGGCGGGCCGCCCGGCGGAGGCGGCCCGGCTGGTGGCGATCGACGGCTCGGTGAGCCACGAAGGCGAGGGCATCTACGGCGGCCAGGCGGTCGCGGCGGGGGTCGCGGCGGCGATGGCGGGCGCGGCCACGATCGCGGTGGTCGCCTCCGCGCTCGCCGTGATCCCGGACGACTCCTGGACGGCCCGCTCCCTGCGCCGGGCGGTGGCCGTCGCCCATCGCGGGGAACGGGCGGTCCGCTCGGCGGTCGTCATCGGCGGCTACCCCTGGACGGACCTGGCCCCGGAGGCCGTCGCCCTCGCCTTCGGCGCGTACGCCGCCGCCGACGGCGACTTCACCGAGTCCGTCCTCACCGCCGTCAACATGGGCCGCGACGCCGACACCACGGCCGCGGTGGCGGGTGCGCTGGCCGGGGCGACCCGGGGCGCCGCCGCGATCCCGGCGGACTGGGCGGCGGCCATCGGCCCGGCACGCGGCAGCTGCCTGCCCTCCATGGCGGGCCACCACGTACTGGACGTGGCGGAACTGCTCACACCGGGGGACGACGGGAAGTGGGGAACCGGGAGCACGGCACCTCCACCACCCCCCGACCCGTACGCCCTCACCAGCGATTACATCCTTGCCGACGACGATGACGAGGTGCAGCCATGAGACCCGGCCTGGTGGGCGACGAACCCGGTACCGGATCGGTCTCGGCACCGGAAGCCGGGGGATCGGTCTCGATCTGCGACATCGAGGACTCACCCTCGACGTCGGACACCGGGGACTCACCCTCGACGTCCGACACCGGGGACTCACCCTCGACGTCCGACACCGGGGACTCCCCCGCGTCGGGCGCGACCCCTCGTACGGAGCCGGGCGCCGCCCCCGCACCCGCCCCGCGCCCCCGCCGGATCGAGGGCCTCCTGCTCGGACTGGCCGCGGGCGACGCCGCCGGCTGGCCCGCCGGCCGGCACCGCGCGGCCCGGATGCCCGAGTGGACCCGGCGGCTGACCCGCGAGCTGGACACCTTCGCGGAACAGAACGCGACGACGACTCTGCCCGTGCCCATCGCGCTGAACCAGCCGCCGGAACCCCTGCGGCTCGGCCCGTCGGACGACGCGGAATGGGCGGCGTTCGCGGCGGAGGCCGTGCTGCGCGCCGGAGACCGCAGCGCGCTCGGCGACCTGAGCCGGGAACGCCGGATGCGGGCGTCCATCGACCTGTCCTGGAACGCCGTCGCCAGCGAGGTCGCCGCGGCCGCCGAGCGCGCCCCCGAGGTCGAGTCCGCGCTGCTCCCCCTCCGCGCCCGGATCTCCGTACGGGCGGGCCTCGGCAACCTCGCCACCGGGCTGCGCCCGCCCGCCACCGGCCACGACAACCCGCACTACTTCGACGACGCGGCCTGCGTACGGGCCTGTGTGCTCGCCGTGGCGCACCCGGGCGACCCCCGACTCGCCGCGGAACTCGCCGAGTTCGACGCCCGCTACACCCAGGACGGCGACGGGGTGCACGGCGCCCGCGCGATGGCCGCGGCCCTCGCGCTCGCCCTCGCCGGGGCCGACGTCGACGCCTGCGCGGACGCCGCCCTCGCCGAGCTCCCCGAGTCGACGGAGATCGGCCGCAACGCGCGGCACGCACTGCGGCTCGCCCGCGCCAGCGAGGACACCTTCGCCCTGGTCCCCCTCCTGGAACACCAGATCGTCGACCACGTCTACAGCTACGGCATCGCGGCGGCGGAGACCGTGCCGGTCGCCCTCGCCCTGGCCACCGCCGCACGCGGCCGGATCGCGGAGGCGGTGCCCGCCGCCGCCTGTCTGTCCCGGGTCGCGGACTCGGCCCCGGCCCTCGCGGGCGCGCTCACCGGCGCGCTGGGCGGCGGCGCCGCGATCCCGGCCTCCTGGCGCGACGCCTGCCGCATCCTGTCCGGCTGCGCGCTGCCCCGGCTCACGGGCACGGACCTGATCGGACTCGCCGACCTCCTGGAAGCGACGGAACTGGCCACCCCAGAGGGATGATTCGGGCATGACGCCCAAAGGAGAAGGAACCGGAACCCTCGACGAACGCATCACCGGAGCCCTCGTCGGAGCCGCCGTCGGCGACGCGCTCGGCGGCCCCGTCGAGGGCTACACCCCCGAGCAGATCGTCGAACGGCACGGCGGCCGGATCCACGGCATCGTCGGCCCCTGGAACGGCGACGCCTGGCGCACCGCCCGCCCCATCGCCCCGTACCACAAGGGCGACGGACACGTCACCGACGACACCCTGATGACCCACGCGCTGGTACGCGTGTACGCCACCGTCCGCGACCACCTCGACGCGTACGCCGTCGCCGAGCACCTGGTCCCCGACCTCATGACGGGCCCGCGCTGGATCCCGGAACTGGAGGCCGAGGCCATCCCCCTCCAGCGGATCTTCCTCGCGGAGAAGTGGCTGGTGGCCCGCCTCCACTACGGCCACGCTGACCCCCGGGAGGCCGGCACCGGCAACATCGTCAACTGCGGCGCCGCGATGTACATGGCGCCGGTCGGCCTGGTCAACGCGGCCAACCCGGCGGGCGCGTACGCCGAGGCGCTCGACGTCGCGGGCGCCCACCAGTCGTCGTACGGGCGGGAGGCGGCGGCCGTCTTCGCGGCGGGGGTCGCGGCGGCCTGCGCGCCCGGGGCGCGCCCGGACTCGGTCGTCGCGGCCTGCCTGTCCCTGGCGAAGGACGGCACCCGGTCGGCGATCGAGGCGGTCTGCGAAGTCGCCGCCCGCCACACGGACTTCGAGTCGGCGCTGATCCCGCTCCGCGAGGCGGTGGCCCCCTACGACACGGTCGGCCCCGACTACCGCTCCCCCTCCCTCGCCGCCCGCCGCCCCTCCCGCCTCCACACGATCGAGGAACTCCCCGTCGCCCTGGGCATGTTGGTGGTGTCCGGGGGCGACTACCGGCACGCGGTCCTCGGCTCGGTGAACTACGGCCGCGACTGCGACTCCATCGCCACCATGTCCGGCGCCCTCGCCGGTGCCCTCGGCTCCGAGATCCCCCACGACTGGGCCAAGACGGTCGCCGAGTCCAGCCGCCTGGACCTGCACGCCCCGGCGACCACCCTCACCGGGGTGACCCGCGAGATCTTCGCCCGTGACGTGGGCCGTCGCCGCGCCCACGAGTCCGCGTACGCCGAGCTGACGGGGACCCCATGACGCTCCGACTGACCTGGGTCCAACCCGAGGACCTTCTCGGCCACGAACTCACCCAGGCCTACCAGGACGGCCGCGCACCGGAGGCGATCGCCGCCCGCTGGCACGCGGCGGGCGGCCTAAAGGCCCCACCGCGCGCGGGCACGTCCCCGACTCCGGCCTCACGGTACCTGCGCGCACTGGCGGGCGACCTCCTGGACGAACTGGCGGAACTGCCCAGCGGGTTGGCGGACACAGAGCCGACAGACCTGGGGCAGATCAGGGCCCACTGCCCGGACTGGCCCGCCCGGCCCGTGCCCGCGCCGGCCCCCACCCAGGCCCACCTGGAAGCCGCCTGGCTCGGCAGAGCGGCCGGTTGCCTGCTCGGCAAACCGGTGGAGAAGCTCCCCCTCGAAGGGATCCGCGACCTGGCCCGGGCCGCCGGAAACTGGCCCCTGCGCACCTGGTTCACCGCCCGGGGCGTACCCGACGACCTCCTCCGGACCCACCCCTGGAACAGACGCTCCGCCGCCACCTCCCTCGCCGAGAACATCGACGGCATGCCCGAGGACGACGACCTCAACTACCCCCTCCTGAACCTCCTGTTGCTCCAGCGGTACGGCAGGGACTTCACGACCGCCGACGTGGCCCGCCTCTGGCTGGACGAACTCCCCGCCGGCCGCACGTTCACCGCCGAGCGCGTCGCCTACCGCAACCTCCTCACCGGCATCGAACCCCCGCACACGGCCCACCACCGCAACCCCTTCCGCGAATGGATCGGGGCCCTGATCCGCGCCGACGTCCACGGCTGGACCAACCCGGGCGATCCGGCCGCCGCCGCGGAAGCGGCCCACCGGGACGCCACCCTCACCCACACCGCGAACGGCGTGTACGCCGCGATGTTCACGGCGGCCACCATCGCCGAGGCGGCCACCGGCCACGGCGACATCCACGCCTGCCTGCGCACCGGCCTCACCGTCGTGCCCCCCGCCTCCCGGCTGGCCGAGGCGATCCGCCACGCCGTCCACCTCGCCCGCACCACCGAGGACTTCGACACGGTCGTCGACGCACTGCACACCACCCACCGCGCCTACCACTGGGTCCACGCCCTCCCCAACACCGCCCTGATCGCCGCCGCCCTCACCCACGCGGACGGCGACTTCTCCGGCTCCATCTGCCGCGCGGTGTCCGGTGGCTGGGACACCGACTCCAACGGCGCCACGGCGGGCAGCGTCGCGGGCCTGCTCACCGGCGCCCCCGCAGCCCTCCCCGACCGCTGGACCACCCCTCTCAAGAACCGCCTCGCCACCTCCGTCGCCGGCTTCGACGGCATCGGCTTCGACACCCTCGCCCAGCTGACCCACCAGCTCACGCACCGGGAGACCCGTCACCCATGACCCATATCGCCGTGCTCGGCAGCACGAACATGGACCTCGTCGCCTACGTCGCGAAGGCCCCGCAGCGCGGAGAGACCGTGACGGGACGGGAGTTCCGCACGATCCCCGGCGGCAAGGGCGCCAACCAGGCGGTGGCCGCCGCCCACGCGGGCTCCGACGTCTCGATGATCGGCGCGGTGGGCGCCGACGCCTTCGGCTCCCAGCTCCGTACGACCCTGGAGCACTCGGGCGTGGACACCGACCACCTGCGCACCACCGAGGGCCCGTCCGGCACCGCGCACATCGTCGTGGACGACGAGGGCGGCAACGCGATCGTCGTCGTCCCCGGCGCCAACGCCACCGTCGACCACCTCGCCCCGGGCGACGAGGTCCTCATCGCCGGCGCCGACGCGCTGCTGCTCCAGCTGGAGATCCCGCTGGCCGCCGTCCTCGCGGGCGCCGAGGCCGCGCGCCGTCACAGCGTCCGGACCATCCTGACCCCCTCCCCCGTACAGTCCCTGCCGCCCGAACTCCTCGCCTCCATCGACCTGTTGGTGCCCAACGAACACGAGGCCGCCGCGCTGACCGGAGTCACCGACCCCCGCGAAGCGGCCACCGCCCTGCTCGACCAGGTACCGGAAGTCGTGGTCACCCTCGGCGCGGCGGGCAGTCTGTACGCGGCCCGTGGCGCCGAACCCCTCACCGTGCCCGCGCCCCGGGTCACCGCCGTGGACTCGACCGGCGCGGGCGACACCTTCGTCGGCACCCTGGCGGTCGCGCTCGCCGAGGGCCGGCCGATGCGCGCCGCCCTCGCATGGGCGTCGACGGCCGCGTCCCTGTCGGTGCAGCGCGTCGGCGCCTCGTCCTCGATGCCGTACCGCTCCGAGATCGACGCCCAGGCCGCCTCGAACACCCGGCACACCTCATGAGCGGGCATACGGACTCGGAGGCGGGGACGCGTCGCGGTCCGCTCACCGGACTGCGCGTCCTCGACCTCGCCACCCTGTTCGCCGGACCGCTCGCCGCCACCATGCTCGGCGACTTCGGCGCGGAGGTCGTCAAGGTCGAGCACCCGGCCAAGCCCGACCCGTCCCGGGGCCACGGCCCGTCGAAGGACGGCATCGGCCTGTGGTGGAAACTCCTCGGCCGCAACAAACGCACCATCACCCTCGACCTGTCCAGGCCCGGCGGCCGCGCCACCCTCCTGCGCCTCGCCGCCACCGCCGACGTGATCATCGAGAACTTCCGGCCCGGCACCCTGGAGAAGTGGGACCTGGGCTGGGCGGAGCTGTCGGCCGCCAACCCCCGCCTCGTCCTCGCCCGCGTGACCGCCTTCGGCCAGTTCGGCCCGTACGCGCACCGCCCCGGCTTCGGCACCCTCGCCGAGGCGATGAGCGGCTTCGCGGCGATCACCGGCGAACCGGACTCCCCGCCGACCCTCCCGCCCTTCGGCCTGGCCGACTCGATCGCGGGCCTGGCGACGGCGTACGCCGTCATGGCCGCGCTCCGCGCCCGCGACGCCTCGGACCGCGGCCAGGTGGTCGACATGGCGATCATCGAGCCGATCCTCACCGTGCTCGGCCCACAGCCGGTCTGGTACGACCAGTTGGGTTACGTCCAGCCCCGCACCGGCAACCGCTCCGCGAACAACGCGCCCCGCAACACCTATCGCACGGCGGACGGCTCCTGGGTCGCCGTCTCGACCTCCGCCCAGTCGATCGCCGAGCGGCTGATGCGGCTGGTCGGACGCCCGGAGCTGATCGAGGAACCGTGGTTCGCGACGGGCGCCGACCGGGCTCGCCACGCGGACGTCCTGGACGAGGCGGTGGGCTCCTGGATCGCCCGCCACCGCCGCGCCGAGGTCCTGGACGCCTTCGAGAAGGCGGAGGCGGCGGTGGCCCCGGTCCAGGACGTACGGGATGTGATGGAGGACCCGCAGTACGCGGCCCTGGACACGATCACCACCGTCACCGACCCCGAACTCGGCCCCCTGCGCATGCAGAACGTGCTCTTCCGGCTCTCCACCACCCCAGGCGCGATCCGCTGGACGGGCCGCCCCCACGGCGCCGACACGGACGCCGTCCTCACCGAACTCGGCCTGTCCGAGGACGAGATCACCACCCTCAGATCGGAAGGCGCCCTATGAGGATCCCGGCCCTCCCGCTCACCTGGCTCTACGCCCCCGGAGACCACCCGGAAGTGGTGGCCAAGGCCCTCGTCTCCGGCGCGGACGTCGTCCTGATCGACCTGGAGGACGCGGTCGCCCCGCACCGCAAGAAGTACGCCCGCGCCGCCACCGCCGAGTTGCTCTCGGACCCTCCCCCGGTCCCGGTCCACGTCCGCGTGAACGCGCTGAGCGGTCCCCTCGCCGAGGCCGACCTGAGGACGCTCGCCCCGCTCCCCGGCCTCTCCGGCCTCCGGCTGCCCAAGGTGACCTCCCCGGCCGATGTCGTCCGGGTCGCGGAGCACTCGGCCCCCTCCGAGGGAGGCGCGATCCCCCTGTACGCCCTCCTGGAAACCGCCCTCGGTGTCGAACACGCCTTCACCATCGCCGCGGCCCATCCGGCGGTGCGCGGCATCGGGCTGGGGGAGGCGGACCTACGGGCCGACCTGGGCGTTCGGGAGGACGCGGGTCTGGACTGGGCCCGCGCCCGGATCGTGGTCGCCGCCCGGGCCGCCGGCCTCGCGCCGCCCACACAGTCGATCTACCCGGACATCCGGGACCTGGAAGGCCTGGCCGCCTCCTGCGCCCACGGGCGCACCCTGGGCTTCCTCGGGCGTGCGGCCATCCACCCCCGCCAGCTCCCGGTGATCGAACACGCCTATCTCCCGACCCCGGCCGAGGTCGAGACCGCCGAGCTCATCGTGAAAGCCGCCGCCACCGAGCCGGGCGCCCAGGCCCTGCCCGACGGCCGCTTCGTGGACGCGGCGGTCGTGGCGGGCGCCCGCCGCACGCTGGCGCTCTCCCGCCGGAAATGAGCGAAGGGGGGCGCCGCGTCCCAGGACGCGGCACCCCCCTTCGACGTACTGGAGGAAGTCAGACCTTCTTGGCCGACTCGGCCTCGCCCCGCGCCGCCTCCACGGACTCCTCGGGCTCCTCGGATTCCGCGGGCTCCTTGGACTGCGCGGGTTCGTCGGACTCGGTGTCCGTCTTCGCGTCGGGCTTCTTGCCGTCGAGCTTCTTGCCGTCGGACTTCTTGTCGTCGGACTTCTTGTCGTCGGACTTCTTGTCGGTCGTCTCGTCGGACTCGTCGTCAGCCTTGCTGTCGGCCTTGTCCTCGGCCTTGTTGTCGGCCGTCTTGTCGAGGGCGACGGCATCCCCGTCGGGGGTGTCCCCGTCCGGCTCGACGACCTCCTCGCGTCCCGGCCGCAGCCGCGCCGACACCACGATGTAGGTCACCGCGAGGAGGAAGACCACCATCGCGGTCCAGTCGTTGAGACGCAGGCCCAGGATGTGGTGGGCGTCGTCGACGCGCATGTACTCGATCCAGCCGCGGCCGACGCAGTACGCGGCGACGTACAGCGCGAACGCCCGCCCGTGGCCCAGCGTGAAGCGGCGGTCCGCCCAGATGACGAGGAAGCCGACGCCGATGCACCACAGGGACTCGTACAGGAACGTCGGGTGGTAGTACCCCGGCACGCGTCCGTCCGTGGAGGACGTGATGTGCAGCGCCCACGGCACGTCCGTCGCCTTGCCGTACAGCTCCTGGTTGAACCAGTTGCCCCAGCGCCCGATGGCCTGGGCGAAGACGATGCCGGGTGCGAGGGCGTCGGCCCAGGCGGGGAGCGGGATGCCGCGTCGGCGGCAGCCGATCCACGCGCCCACCGCACCGAGCGCGATCGCGCCCCAGATGCCGAGGCCGCCCTGCCACACCTTGAAGGCGTCCACCCAGTCACGGCCGTCGCTGAAGTACAGCTCGTAGTCCGTGATCACGTGGTAGAGCCGGCCGCCGACCAGGCCGAACGGGACGGCCCACACCGCGATGTCGGCCACCGTGCCGGGCCGCCCACCCCGGGCGATCCAGCGTTTGTTGCCGAGCCAGACGGCTACGAAGACGCCGATGATGATGCAGAACGCGTAGCCGCGCAGCGGGATGGGGCCGAGGTGCACCACACCGTGCGACGGGCTGGGAATGTAGGCGATATCCATGGCAGGGTCGACGCTACCCTGCCGGACCGGACCCACGGCAAGCAGCCCGGCTACGGGTCCATAACAGGGACCCCGACAGAGGCCCTGACACGGGCCGTGACAAGGATCGTGACAGAGGCCACAACTCGGGTCAGGACGTGAGCAACGACATGAGCCGCCCCCCGGCCCGTGTCCGGGCCGGGGGAGCAGGGCCGACGCGGGACTCAGGCCTTGTTCTCCGCCTCCACCAGCTGCTTGAGCTTCGCGGGGGTCATCGTCTGGTCCTCGTAGATGTTCTTGCCGCCCAGCAGAACGGTCGGCGTGCCCCGGAATCCGCTGCTCTGGAAGGCCGCGTTCGACTTCACGACCCAGCTGTTGTGCGTGCCGTCCTTGACGCACTTCTGGAAAGCGGGGGTGTCCAGGCCGTCGACCTTGCCCGCCAGCTCGATGAGCTTGCTGTCGCTGGAGAAGTCGTCGGTGGTCTCGCTGGGCTGGTTCTCGTACAGCACGTCGTGGTACGCCGTGAACTTTCCGGCGTCCTGGGCGCAGGCCGCGGCATTGGCCGCGTGCCGGGAGCCGCTGCCTCCCCTGCCGTCGTCGATGAGCGTGACCAGGTGGTACTCGACCCTGAGCTTCCCTGCGTCCACCAGCTCGTGGATCGTCGGGCGGTACACCGTCTCGAAGGCCTGGCAGGCCGGGCAGCGGAAGTCCTCCCAGACCGTGAGGGTCGACTTGGCGCCGTCCTTGCCGACGGGGATCGCGAGGCCGTCCTTGCCGGTCGCACCCGAGGGCGACACGGCCGGACCCGACGCGGCGCTCTTCTTGTCCTTGCCCGAGTTCGCGGCCAGGACGCCCACCACCCCGGCAAGGGCCAGGACGCACACCACCGACGCGCCCACGATCAGCGCCCGGCGGCGCTTGTCCGCGGACCTCTGCTTCTCTCGCTCGACCGCCATCCGCTCGCGGGCGGTGCGCTTTCCGTCACGGTTCTTCTCGCTCACAACCGGCAGAACGAACCGGGGAGGCGCAGCGCGCCTCCCCGGTCCCAGGTCCACCCGTTCGAGTGAGCGGATTGTCCGTTACGTACGCAACAGGACGCGTACGCGGCGGAAGGTGTCTCAGGCCGTGCCGCGCACGCCCTTCGCCAGATCGCCCGCGAGGGCGCGGACCGCGTCGAGGCCCGCGGCCTCGTCCGGCGCGTCGAGCATCCGCTTGACGAAGGCCGAGCCGACGATCACACCGTCGGCGAAGCCGGCCACCTCGGCCGCCTGGGTGGCGTTGGAGACACCGAGACCGACGCAGACCGGCAGCTCGGTGGTGGCCTTGGTGCGCCGCACCAGGTCCTGGGCCTGGGCCCCCACGGACTCCCGCGTGCCCGTGACGCCCATCAGCGAGGCCGCGTACACGAAGCCGCTGCCCGCCGCGGTGATCTCGGCGAGCCTGGCGTCCTTGCTGCTGGGCGCGACGACGAAGACGGTCGCGAGGCCGTGCTTCTCCGCGTGCTCACGCCACAGCGCCGACTCCTGGACGGGCAGATCCGGCAGGATGCAGCCCGCGCCGCCCGCCTCCGCCAGTTCGGCGGTGAAGCGCTCGACACCGTAGCGGTCGATGGGGTTCCAGTACGTCATGACGAGCACCGGCTTCCCGGTGGCCCCGTGCGCCTCGCGGACCGTGCGCATGACGTCGGCGATCTTGACGCCGCCCTTGAGGGCGATGTCGTCGGCGGTCTGGATGACGGGCCCGTCGAGAACGGGGTCGCTGTGCGGCAGACCGATCTCGACGACGTCCGCGCCGCCCTCGAAGACGGCCTTGACGGCCGCGATCCCGCCGTCGACCGTCGGGAACCCGGCCGGCAGGTACGCGATGAGAGCGGAGCGCCCCTCCGCCTTCGCGGCGGCGAGGGTGTCGCTCAACAGCTGGATGTTGCCGCTCACTTGGCGTCCCCCTCGATCTCGGCGGTGTCACTGTCGGCGTCCGGTTCGACGACGGCGTCGGCGGCGGTGTCGTACAGGCCGAAGTAGCGGGCGGCCGTGTCCATGTCCTTGTCGCCGCGCCCGGACAGGTTGACGATGATCAGCCCGTCCTTGCCCAGCTCCCTGCCGACCTCCAGGGCCCCGGCGAGCGCGTGGGCACTCTCGATCGCCGGGATGATGCCCTCGGTGCGGGAGAGCAGGCGCAGGGCCTGCATGGCCGCGTCGTCGGTGACCGCGCGGTACTCGCCGCGGCCGCTGTCCTTGAGGTAGGAGTGCTCGGGTCCGATGCCCGGGTAGTCGAGGCCCGCCGAGATGGAGTAGGGCTCGGTGATCTGCCCTTCCTCGTCCTGGAGGACGTACGACCGCGAGCCGTGCAGGATGCCGGGTTCGCCGGCGGTCAGGGTCGCGGCGTGTTCCCCGGTCTCCACGCCGTGCCCGGCGGGCTCGCAGCCGATGAGGCGTACGTCCGCGTCCGGGATGAAGGCGTGGAAGAGGCCGATGGCGTTGGAGCCGCCGCCGACACAGGCGATGGCGGCGTCGGGGAGCCGTCCGGCACGCTCCAGGATCTGCCGCCGGGCCTCGACGCCGATGACACGGTGGAAGTCGCGGACCATGGCGGGGAAGGGGTGCGGCCCCGCGACGGTCCCGAAGAGGTAGTGCGTGCGGTCGACGTTGGCGACCCAGTCCCGGAAGGCCTCGTTGATGGCGTCCTTGAGGGTGCGGGAGCCGGACTTCACGGCGATGACCTCGGCGCCGAGCATGCGCATGCGGGCCACGTTGAGCGCCTGCCGCTGGGTGTCGATCTCACCCATGTAGATCGTGCACTCGAGGCCGAAGAGCGCGCAGGCGGTGGCGGTGGCCACGCCGTGCTGACCGGCGCCGGTCTCGGCGATGACGCGGGTCTTGCCCATCCGCTTGGTGAGGAGGGCCTGACCGAGCACGTTGTTGATCTTGTGGGACCCGGTGTGGTTGAGGTCCTCGCGCTTGAGGAAGACACGCGCGCCACCGGCGTGTTCGGCGAAGCGGGACACCTCGGTGAGTGAGCTCGGGCGCCCGGTGTAGTGGACGAGCAGGTCGTCGAGCTCGCGGGCGAACTCGGGGTCCGCCTTCGCCTTGTCGTACTCGACGGCGACCTCGTCCACGGCGGCGACCAGCGCCTCCGGGATGAACTTGCCGCCGAACGCGCCGAAGTACCCCTCGGCGGTGGGAACTTGACCCTCGGGGTCGGGAATGAAGAACTCGCTGGGCATGCGGATACCTCGCAGGGGCGAAAGCCCCGGTTGCAGGTCGACAGGGGTCACGTCGGTCGCGCACGCACAGGTCGCCCGGACTACACCGTTCGCTTCCCACCCGTCCGCCGTTTCCCGGAGACGAAATCCTCGGGAAACGAGCCGGGGCATACGGAAAGCGGCGGCCGGGAAGCCCGCGGCCGAGCCGCGACGGCGAGCAGCCGCCACGACGTGGCACGAGGGAGTCGGGGCCGTCAGCTCACCGCGGGGTGCGGCGGGCCCGGAACGGCGCCTGATACGCGCGCGCCGGCGGGCCATCGCATGCCGTTGACCTGGCCCGGTTCGTCACCGATGACATACCGCACGCGGCGCCCGTGGACGCGGCGGGCCGGTGCCCGGCAGCCGCGCGGCCGACAGCCGCGGGCGAGGCGGGCGTAGGGATCGCGCGCCCCTGCGGCAGCCGCCCGCACGCACGCCACTCCCCCGTCGGGGCGTGGGCCCGGACGGGGGACGGCGGTGGCGTGGGGCGCGCTGTGCACCGGGGTGTCAGCTCCGTCCATGGCGCAGCGCGGGGTGGGCCCCGGCTGCGACGAGGTCGGCGACCGCCGTCTTCGGGTCGCGGCCGGTGACGAGGGACTCGCCCACCAGGACCGCGTCGGCGCCGGCGTTGGCGTAGGCGATGAGGTCGTGCGGCCCGCGGACGCCGGACTCGGCGACCTTCACGAGGCCGGACGGGATCTCGGGAGCGACCCGCTCGAAGGTGGTGCGGTCCACCTTGAGGGTCTTGAGGTTGCGCGCGTTGACGCCGATGACCTTCGCCCCGGCGTCCACCGCCCGCTCGACCTCGTCCTCGTCGTGCACCTCGACGAGCGGCGTGAGCCCGATGGACTCGGCGCGCTCGATGAGGGACTCCAGGGCGGCCTGGTCGAGGGCGGCCACGATCAGCAGCGCGAGGTCGGCGCCGTACGCGCGGGCCTCCCACAGCTGGTACGACGTGACGATGAAGTCCTTGCGGAGCACGGGGATGTCGACCCGGGCGCGGACGGCCTCCAGGTCGGCCAGCGAGCCGCCGAAGCGGCGCTGCTCGGTCAGGACCGAGATGACGGCCGCGCCGCCCGCCTCGTAGTCCGCGGCCAGGGCCGCGGGGTCGGCGATCGCGGCGAGCGCGCCCTTGGACGGGCTGGAGCGCTTGACCTCACAGATGACCTTGACGCCGTCGCCACGCAGGGCGGCCAGGCCGTCCTTGGCCGCGGGAGCCTTCGCCGCGCGCTCCTTGAGCTCGTCGAGGCTGACGCGCGCCTGCCGCTCCGCGAGGTCGGCACGGACTCCGTCGATGATCTCGTCGAGCACACTCACGCGAGCGGCCCCCTTCCCTGACGGTGAACGGTTGAGCCTGTCGACCCCAGGTCGTCGTCCCGACGGCCGTGATGGGTCACTCCCGATGGTATCCGGAGGAAGGGCTAGGCTTCACATCCGGTTGACGCCGGTCCCACTACCTGGACGTTTGCCATTTGATCAAGGGTGCAGCCAGCCGCCGAAGGGCAGGTTCCGGACAACGGTGAAGACCAGGAGCAACACGCCCGCGCTCCACAGGTGCACGGGCCCCAGGTCGATGCGCAGCGGCCGTCCGCGCGCCGAGCGGACCGCCCAGAGGGTCCACACCACCGCGAAGACGAAGTAGCCCGCGAAGGCGAGCGCGTTGTCCGTGAGCGCCGCCGCGAAGTCCCCGTGCACGAAGGCGTGCGCGCCGCGCAGACCGCCGCAGCCGGGGCAGTACAGGCCCGTGTAGCGCAGCAGCGGGCAGACGGGGTAGTGCCCGGGCTGGTTGGGGTCCACGGCCCCGACGAACGCGAAGGCGCCTGCGACGGCCGCGAGCGTCCCCAGGGGGACGACGAGCCGCCGCGGCACGACCCACTGGGCAGGTCGGGGCCGCGTCACCCTCCGGGTTTCGGCGTTCACCCGTCGCATTCTGCCCGTCCCGGGCGTGCCGCGCTCGTCGCGGGCGCGGCGCGCCCGGGGCGGACGCGCGAGAGGCGGTCCCGGCGGGAGTGCCGGGACCGCCTCTCGAGAAGCCCTGGGGGTCAGCTCTCGGCGCCGACGGCCTCGCGGACCGGGTGCGCGACGGCCGGGGCCGCGGTCCTCTTCGGCTGGCCGAGGCCCGCCGCGCGCATGGCCATACCGACGACACCGCCGAGAACGACGATGATCATGCCGGCCCAGAAGCCCAGCGGGTTGGCCATCACCATGAAGGCACCCGCGACGCAGAAACCGATGAAGGCGATGATGACACCGGTCCAGGCGGCCGGGGTGTGACCGTGGCTGCTGCCCGCCATGACTTGCTCCTCGTTGCTGATTACGTGTGTGAGTCGGACGCTCATCGTCCATTCTCCCGTACACACGCCTGCGGCGGGAGCGCGGGGTGGCGACTGCCACGTCACATTCTGCACGTCACGACCAATGTCCCGGGCCGAAGGGCCCGGCCCGGTCTGCCGATTCCGGTCCTAGGTCCCGGCGGGATCCGGTCCCGTCGGGTCCTCGCCCCGGTCGAGCGCCTTCCAGATGTCCTCGGGCCGGTCGGGGTCGACCGGCTTGGCCTTGCGCGGCCGGGGCGTGCCGTCGCGCTCGTAGCGGCCGGACATCGCGGGCCACAGCCGTCCGTAGCGCAGCGCGAGCAGCCCCGCGAGGAGGATGAGCGCGCCGCCCGCCGCGGCCGCGTAGGGCCAGGCGGTGTGGCTGAGGGCGTTCGCGGTGGCGGCGGTGTCGCCGGAGGCGGCCGCGGCCTTCTCGTCGAGGGCGGACCTGTCGCTCGCGCCGAGCACCGCCGCCACGACCGTGCCCGCGCCGGAGAGCGCGAGCAGGGCGGAGACGAGGTAGCGCCCGGAGCTGCGGACGGCGAAGACGGCGACGAGTGCGGCGAGGCCCACTATGGCGAGCGCCGCGGGTACGCCCGTGACGTCGCTGCCCTTGGCGGTCAGCGGGAAGGCGCCGCCGGCCACCGTCGCGGTGCCCTCCGACCAGCTCTGCCGGGTGGAGAGCAGCGCCACGGCCGCGCCGAGGGCGCCGCTGAGCAGGGCGACGGCAAGGCTGCGGCGGCCGGACCGGGCGGGTCCCGCGGCTTCGGATCGGGGGGAAGGTACAGCTGTCACGTAGTCCACTATCGCCTGAACCCCGGGCGAACCGTCACCCGGGGTTCACGTGACCCTCGTCCTATCGCCCGAACTCGTACGGCAGAACCCGGATTCCGCCGCCCGCTACCGGCCGAGCCGGTTGGCGGTGTGCACCGCGCGCAGGACCGCGGCGGCCTTGTTGCGGCACTCGTCGTCCTCGGCGACGGGGTCCGAGTCGGCGACGATTCCGGCGCCCGCCTGGACGTACGCGGTGCCGCCGCGCAGCAGGGCCGTGCGGATGGCGATGGCGGTGTCGGAGTCGCCGGCGAAGTCGAGGTAGCCGACGCAGCCGCCGTACAGTCCCCGCCGGGACGGTTCGAGTTCGTCGATGATCTGCATCGCGCGCGGCTTGGGGGCGCCGGAGAGGGTGCCGGCCGGGAAGCAGGCGGTGAGCACGTCGAAGGCCGTACGGCCCGCCGCGACGCGTCCGGTCACGGTGGACACGATGTGCATCACGTGCGAGTAGCGCTCGATGGACATGAAGTCGACGACCTCGACGGAGCCGGGCTCGCAGACCCGCCCCAGGTCGTTGCGCCCCAGGTCGACGAGCATCAGGTGCTCGGCGCGCTCCTTGGGGTCGGCGATCAGCTCGTCGGCGAGGGCCTGGTCCTCCTGGACGGTGGCGCCGCGCGGCCGGGTGCCCGCGATGGGGTGCACCATCGCCTGCCCGTCCTCGACCTTGACCAGGGCCTCGGGAGACGAGCCGACGACATCGAAGCCGTCGAAGCGGAAGAGGTACATGTACGGGGAGGGATTGGTCGCCCTCAGTACGCGATAGACGTCCAACGCGCTTGCCGTGCACGGCGTTTCGAAGCGCTGGGAGGGGACGACCTGGAAGGCCTCGCCCGCCCGGATGCGCTCCTTGATGTCCTCGACGGCGTCCTGGAAGTCCGGGCCGCCCCACAGGGCGGTGTACTCGGGCAGCTCGGAGGGCGGGAGCGCGGCGGGCGGCTGGGAGACCGCGCGGGAGAGGTCGGCCTCCATGGCGTCGAGGCGGGCGACCGCGTCCGCGTAGGCCTCGTCGACGCCCGTGTCGAGGTCGTTGTGGTTGATCGCGTTGGCGATCAGCTGGACCGAGCCGTCCCAGTGGTCCATGACGGCGAGGTCACTGGTGAGCAGCATGGTCAGCTCGGGGAGCTGCAGGTCGTCCCGCTCGCCGGGGCCGATCTTCTCCAGGCGGCGCACGATGTCGTAGCCGAGGTAGCCGACCATGCCGCCGGTGAACGGGGGCAGGCCCTCTCCGTGCGGGGTGTGCAGGGCCTCGATGGTGGCGCGCAGGGCGGCCAGCGGGTCCCCGTCGACGGGGACGCCGACGGGCGGGGTGCCGAGCCAGTGGGCCTGCCCGTCGCGCGCGGTCAGGGTGGCTTGGCTGCGGACGCCGATGAAGGAGTACCTGGACCAGGAGCGGCCGTTCTCGGCGGATTCCAGGAGGAAGGTGCCGGGGCGCTCGGCGGCCAGCTTGCGGTACAGCGCGACCGGCGTGTCGCCGTCGGCGAGGAGCTTGCGGCTGACGGGGATGACACGGCGGTCGGTGGCCAGCTTGCGGAACGTCTCGAGGTCCATGGCGGCTGACCTTACTGATCCAGTGACGGTACGCCGGAATCGGCGTCCTGGGTGTCCACGGAGGCCGCCTCCTTGAGGAGCACGTCCTCGTCGAAGCAGGTACGGGCGCCCGTGTGGCAGGCGGCGCCCACCTGGTCGACCTGGACCAGGATCGTGTCGGCGTCGCAGTCCAGGGCCACGGACTTCACCCACTGGAAGTGGCCGGAGGTGTCGCCCTTCACCCAGTACTCCTGGCGGCTGCGCGACCAGTACGTGCAGCGGCCCGTGGTGAGCGTGCGGTGCAGTGCCTCGTCGTCCATCCAGCCGAGCATCAGCACCTCACCGGTGTCGTACTGCTGGGCGATGGCGGGGACGAGTCCGTCGGCGCTGCGCTTGAGGCGCGCGGCGATCTCGGGATCCAGGCCGTTGGGGCTGCTGGGCTGGGGCGTGCTGGTCATGCCGACCATTGTGCCGCGCCCGTGGGACGCACCCGCCGGTTGTCCACAGGCCGGACCGTGCGCCCCTGAACGCCGATGTCCACTGGGCGGGCTCCTGGGGCGGTCGTAGGCTTGCTGGCATGTCGACCCATGCCAAGCGTGAACGACTTCTCCTCGCCGACCTGTTGGAGGCCGAGGGCCCGGACGCCCCGACCCTGTGCGAGGGCTGGAACACCCGTGATCTCGCCGCGCACGTGGTGGTGCGCGAGCGCCGCGCGGACGCCGCGGGCGGGCTGCTGCTCAAACAGCTCGCGCCGCGTCTGGAGCGGGTGCAGGCGGAGTTCGCCGAGAAGCCGTACGAGGAGCTGATCCAGCTGATCCGTACGGGCCCGCCCCGCTTCTCGCCCTTCGCGCTGAAGCAGATCGACGAGGCGTCGAACACGGTCGAGTTCTACGTCCACACCGAGGACGTGCGGCGGGCCCAGCCGGACTGGACGCCGCGCCCGCTGGACCCGGTCTTCCAGGACGCCCTGTGGTCCCGTCTGGAGCGCACCGCCCGCCTCGCCGGCCGTGGCGCCCCGACCGGCCTGGTGCTGCGCCGCCCGGACGGCCAGACGGCGGTCGCCCACCGGGGCACACCGGTGGTGACGGTGACCGGCGAGCCCTCGGAGCTGCTGATGTTCGCCCTCGGCCGGCAGAAGACGGCCGACGTGGAGCTGGAGGGCGACAAGGACGCGATCGCGAAACTGAGCGAGACGAAGCAGCTGGGTCTCTGAGCGAGCTCACCGAACCGGGTGCGGCTCCGGACCGCCGCACCTGCCAGGGCCCCGAGCGGCCTGCTCAGCGTGGCAGCTCGGCGCGGCGCAGAGGCCGGGAGCAGAGGGCGATGATCCCGCTCAGGGCGCAGATCGCGGCGCAGGCCGTGAAGACCGGGCCGGTGCCCCACCGGTCGACGGCCCAGCCGACCACCGGGAAGGTGAGCGGCGCGACGCCGAAGCCGACCAGGGTCGAGACCGAGATGACACGACCGGCGTAGGCGGGTTCGGTCTGCGCCTGCACCAGCGCGCCGCTCAGGGCCCCGCCCAGCCCGGCCAGCAGTCCGACGCACAGGGCCACGCAGGCCCCGGCGGCGACGGACTCCACCTGCGCGAGCCCCCCGATGGCCACCGAGCTCGCGACGGCCGTCACCGCCATCACGAGTCCGGCGCGCGGCACCCACCCCCGCAGGGCGAGCAGCAGGGACGCCGCACCCGCGCCGGTCCCGAACCCGGCGAGCACCCAGCCCATCCC
The DNA here is from genome assembly GCF_001514115.1 of Streptomyces olivochromogenes. GTDB lineage: Bacteria > Actinomycetota > Actinomycetes > Streptomycetales > Streptomycetaceae > Streptomyces > Streptomyces olivochromogenes. The sequence goes on along the minus strand of NZ_KQ948452.1, from coordinate 452,013 downwards.
GGAGGACCCCCAGCCGCGCTGCTGCGAGAGCAGGGTCAGGCCGAGGTTCATCGGTCCGACGAACCCCAGGTCGGAGACGGCGATGGCGAGCACCAACGGGCGGAGCACCGGGTGTCGGCGGATGCGCCGGAGCCCGTCCCGGAGTTCGGCCATGACCGCTCCGCGCGCCTTGTCGTCGTCCGCGGGCAACCGCCCGACCCGTATGGTCAGCAGCATCGGCAGGGACACCCCGATCAGCAGCGCGGCCAGTCCGAACGCTCCGGCGGTACCGCCGAGGGCCACGCCCAGGCCGCCGAGCGGGCCGCCGAGGACGGTGGCGAGCCGGGTCGCGAGGCCCCGCATGCCCTGGACCCGGGCGAGCTGGCTCCGGGGGGCCAGCAGGGCGGGGAGAGCGCCCGCGGCGGGCAGGAAGACGGCGTCCACGACCCCGAAGAGCACGGCCACCGCGCCCAGCGCCCAGAGTCCGGGGCTGGTCGCGAGGAGCAGCCCGGCGGCGGTCAGGACGAGGGCACAGCGCACCGCGCCGCTGCCGACGACCACGCGACGCGGCCCGAACCGGTCGGCGACCACTCCCCCGCCGAGCATCAGCAGGGCGCGGGGCACGGCACTGGCGGCCGTCACTAGCCCGGCCTGCGCGGGTGTCCCGGCCTGGACGGCGGCCCAGGACAGGGCGATGTAGTAGACGTTGTCGCCGATCGCCGACGAGGTGTACGCGCCGAGCCAGCGCAGCACGTTGGGGTCACGGTGGGCGGGCCGTTCGTCGGCCGCGCCCGACCGCACTGCGGTGACGCTCATGGGGTGTGTCCTCTCAGACCCGGCTCGGACCCGGACCGGGACCTGGACCGGACCCGGCTCGGACGCGGCTCAGACGCGGAACGGGAAGGCGTACGTGTGCACCGCGACGTTCTCGCGGCCTTCGGTGTCACCGGCCTCCTCGGCGGCCCGGCCCCGCTCCGTGTAGGCCTTGAACAGGGCCTGCATGTCCGCGACCAGCTCGGACAGCTCACCGGCCGTCAGCCGCATCGCGGACTCGGAGGACTCGGCGGCGCGGTTCCACTCGGGCGTCCAGTGAGCGCGTTCGTCGAGGTAACGGCGGTACAGGTCGGCGCGCTGCTCGGAGAAGAGCCGACTGGCCGCGGTGTACACAGCGGCCTTCTCCGGCGCGCCGCGGAAGTCCTCGTCGCGGATGCTGACCCCGTCGGAGGCGGGCTGCCACCAGCGCTCCCGACCGTCGGCGCTCTGTGCCGGCGCCTCCTCGATCACGCCGTGCTCGGCCAGCTTGCGCAGGTGGTAGCTGACCAGTGAGACGGCCTCGTCCACCTGCTCCGCCAGCTGGGAGGCGGTGGCGACCCTGGCCACGATGAGCCCCCGGTAGAGCTTCATCCGCAACGGATGGGCCAGCGCCTTGAGCGTGCCCATGTCCGTGATCCGGCGGTTCTCCTTGCTTGCCATGTCCCCAACCGTAGATACGAAAGAAAAATTGCACAACAGATTTTGCGCAACTTATCTTTCGCATCTGCCCACAAGCGAGCCCCGGCCACCCGGTGACCGGGGCTCAGCGCACTGGGTGCACCGCCGACGTCAGCGAACGGGTCGCCCCGCCCCCCGCAGCGCCTCCTTCACCTGGCCGATCCGCAGATCCCCGAAGTGGAAGACGGACGCGGCGAGCACCGCGTCGGCGCCCGCGGCGATGGCGGGCGGGAAGTCGGCGAGCCGGCCCGCGCCCCCGCTGGCGATGAGAGGCACGGTGACGTGCTTACGGACGGCCTCGATCATCTCGATGTCGTAGCCGTCCTTCGTGCCGTCCGCGTCCATCGAGTTGAGCAGGATCTCGCCCGCGCCCAGCTCGGCGGCCTGGTGGGCCCACTCGACCGCGTCGATGCCGGTGCCCTTGCGCCCGCCGTGGGTGGTGACCTCGAAGGTCCCCGCGGGAGTGCGCCTGGCGTCCACCGACAGCACCAGCACCTGCCGTCCGAACCGCTCCGCGATCTCCCGGATGAGCTCGGGCCGGGCGATCGCGGCCGTGTTGACCCCGACCTTGTCGGCGCCCGCCCGCAGCAGCTTGTCGACGTCCTCGGCGGTGCGTACGCCGCCGCCCACGGTGAGCGGGATGAAGACCTGCTCGGCCGTGCGGCGCACCACGTCGTAGGTGGTCTCGCGGTTGCCCGAGGACGCGGTGATGTCCAGGAACGTCAGCTCGTCGGCGCCCTCGGCGTCGTACACCTTGGCCATCTCGACGGGGTCGCCCGCGTCACGCAGGTTCTGGAAGTTGACGCCCTTGACGACCCGGCCGTTGTCCACGTCCAGGCATGGGATGACTCGTACGGCAAGGGTCATGCTGCGGACACTCCGTCTTCCCCGCCGGAGCGGAACGCCTCCACCTCGACCTCGACGACCAGTCGCGAGTCCACGAAGCCGGAGACGATGATCATGGACGCGGCGGGACGGACGGTGTCGAACAGCTCCTTGTGGGCGCGTCCGACCTCCTCCACGTCCCGGGCGTGGGTGATGTACATGCGCGTACGGACGACGTCGTCACGGCCGAGGCCGAGCTGCTGCAACGCGGCGAACGCGGCGTTGAAGGAGTTGACCGCCTGTTCGTACGGGTCGCCGTCGACGATCGCTCCGTCGATCACGGAGGTGCAGCCGGCGACCAGCACCAGGCCGTTCGGCAGCTCCACCGCGCGGGAGTAGCCGAAGGCGTCCTCCCAGGGCGCGCCGGTCGTGACACGTCGTACGTCGCTCACTTGGCTACCGCCTCCAACGCCTCTTCCAGGGTGAACGCCTTCGCGTAGAGGGCCTTGCCGACGATGGAGCCCTCGACGCCCAGCGGCACGAGCTCGGCGATGGCGCGCAGGTCGTCCAGGGAGGAGACCCCGCCCGACGCGACCACCGGGCGGTCCGTCGCGGCGCACACATTGCGCAGCAGTTCCAGGTTCGGGCCCTGCAGCGTGCCGTCCTTGGCGATGTCCGTGACGACATAGCGCGCGCAGCCCTCGGCGTTGAGGCGCTCCAGCGTCTCGTAGAGGTCGCCGCCGTCGCGGGTCCAGCCGCGGCCGCGCAGCGTCGTGCCGCGTACGTCGAGACCGACCGCGATCTTGTCACCGTGCTCGGCGATGACCTTGGCGACCCACTCCGGGGTCTCCAGGGCGGCGGTGCCGAGGTTGACCCGGGTGCAGCCGGTGGCGAGGGCCGCGGCGAGCGTGTCGTCGTCGCGGATGCCGCCGGACAGCTCGACCTTGATGTCCATGGCGCCGGCGACCTCGGCGATGAGCTTGCGGTTGTCGCCGGTGCCGAACGCGGCGTCCAGGTCGACGAGGTGCAGCCACTCGGCGCCCGAGCTCTGCCAGGCGAGGGCGGCCTCGAGGGGGGAGCCGTAAGAAGTTTCCGTCCCGGACTCGCCGTGCACGAGCCGGACGGCCTGGCCGTCGCGGACGTCGACGGCGGGGAGGAGTTCGAGCTTGCTCACAGTGTTCCGATCCAGTTGGTGAGGAGCTGGGCTCCGGCGTCGCCGGACTTCTCGGGGTGGAACTGCGTGGCCCACAGGGGGCCGTTCTCGACGGCCGCCACGAAGGGCTTGCCATGCGTCGACCAGGTCACCAGGGGGGCGCGCAGCGCCGGGTTGCCGACTTCCAGGGACCAGTCGTGGACGGCGTAGGAGTGCACGAAGTAGAAGCGCGCCTCGGCGTCGAGCCCCGAGAAGAGCCGGGAGTCGGCCGGGGCCTCGACCGTGTTCCAGCCCATGTGGGGCACGATGTCGGCCTGGAGCGGCTCGACCGTGCCGGGCCACTCGTCGAGGCCCTCGGCCTCCACGCCGTGCTCGATGCCGCGCGCGAAGAGGATCTGCATACCGACGCAGATGCCCATCACCGGGCGGCCACCGGACAGCCTGCGGCCGATGATCCAGTCGCCGCGGGCGTCCTTGAGGCCCTTCATGCAGGCGGCGAAGGCGCCGACGCCGGGCACCAGCAGTCCGTCCGCGTTCATGGCCTTGTCGAAGTCACGCGTTATCTCGACCTCGGCGCCCGCGCGCGCGAGGGCACGCTCGGCGGAACGCACGTTCCCGAAGCCGTAATCGAAGACGACGACCTTCTTAGGAGCGGTCAATTCCACACCTCCAGCCTCATGACGCCCGCGATCAGACACATCGCGGCGCCGAAGGAGAGCAGCACGATGAGACTCGCGGGCATCTTCTGCTTGACGAAGGAGTAGACACCGCCCAGGAGGAAGAGCCCGACGACGATGAGGATGGTGTTGAGACCTGTCATGGCTTTACAGCGCGCCCTTCGTGGAGGGGAGGATGCCGGCGGCGCGCGGGTCGCGCTCGGAGGCGTACCGCAGCGCCCGGGCGAGCGCCTTGAACTGGCACTCCACGATGTGGTGCGCGTTGCGTCCGTAGGGCACGTGCACGTGCAGTGCGATCTGGGCCTGGGCGACGAAGGACTCCAGGATGTGCCGGGTCATCGTCGTGTCGTACTCGCCGATCATCGGCGCCATGTTCTCGGGCTCGGTGTGCACGAGGTACGGGCGGCCCGACAGGTCGACGGTCACCTGGGCGAGGGACTCGTCCAGCGGGACCGTGCAGTTGCCGAAGCGGTAGATGCCCACCTTGTCGCCGAGTGCCTGCTTGAAGGCGGCGCCGAGCGCGAGGGCGGTGTCCTCGATGGTGTGGTGCGAGTCGATGTGCAGGTCGCCCTCGGTCTTCACGGTCAGGTCGAACAGACCGTGCCGGCCGAGCTGGTCGAGCATGTGGTCGTAGAAACCGACGCCCGTCGACACCTCGACCTTGCCGGACCCGTCGAGATCGATCTCGACGAGGACCGACGTCTCCTTGGTCGTCCGCTCCACTCTTCCGACGCGGCTCATGCGCTCTGCTCCTTCTTCAACTCACGGACCGCGTCCAGGAACGCGTCGTTTTCGGCCGGGGTGCCGGCGGAGACCCGCAGCCATCCCGGTACGCCGTTGTCCCGGACCAGGACGCCCCGGTCGAGGATCTTCTGCCAGGCCTCGTGGGAGCCACCCTCGCCGTCGAATCGCCCGAACTGGACGAAGTTCGCGTCGGACTCGGTCACCTCGTACCCGATCGCACGCAGTTCGGCGACCAGGCGGTCACGCTCGGCCTTCAGCTGCTCGACGTACCCGAGCAGCGTGTCGGTGTGCTCCAGGGCGGCCAGGGCGGTGGCCTGCGCGACGGCCGACAGGTGGTAGGGCAGCCGTACGAGCTGGACCGCGTCGACGACCGCGGGGTGCGCGGCGAGATAGCCGAGGCGCAGTCCGGCCGCGCCGAACGCCTTCGACATCGTCCGCGACACGACGAGATTCGGCCGGCCCTCGATCAGCGGCAGCAGCGAGTCGCCGTGGCTGAACTCGATGTACGCCTCGTCGACCACGACCATGGAGGGCCGGGCGGCCTGCGCCGCCTCGTACAGCGCGAGGACCGTCTCGCGCGGCACCGCGTTGCCCGTGGGGTTGTTGGGGGTGGTGATGAAGACGACGTCCGGGCGGCTCTCGGCGATGGCCCGCTCGGCGGCGGCCCGGTCGATCGTGAAGTCCTCGCTGCGGGGACCCGAGATCCAGGCCGTGCCGGTGCCGCGCGCGATGAGCGCGTGCATCGAGTACGAGGGCTCGAAGCCGATCGCCGTACGGCCGGGGCCGCCGAAGGTCTGCAGCAGCTGCTGGATGACCTCGTTCGAGCCGTTGGCCGCCCAGACGTTCTCGACGTCGACCCGGTGCCCGCCGGTCCTCGTCAGGTACTTGGCCAGCTCGGTGCGGAGCTCCACCGCGTCGCGGTCGGGGTAGCGGTTGAGGTTGCGGGCGGCCTCGCGGACCCGCTCGGCGATCCGCTCGACGAGCGGTTCGGGCAGCGGGTACGGGTTCTCGTTGGTGTTCAGCCTTACGGGCACGTCGAGTTGGGGCGCGCCGTAGGGGGACTTGCCGCGCAGCTCGTCCCGTACGGGAAGATCGTCGATACCGGTCACTTGCTCTCTGGAACCTTCCACCCGAAACGAGCCTTGATCGCCGCCCCGTGGGCCGGCAGGTCCTCCGCCTCCGCGAGCGTCACCACGTGGTGCGCCACCTCGGCGAGGGCGTCGCGCGTGTAGTCCACGATGTGGATCCCGCGCAGGAAGGACTGGACGCTCAGCCCCGAGGAGTGGCAGGCGCAGCCGCCGGTGGGCAGCACGTGGTTGGAGCCCGCGCAGTAGTCGCCCAGCGACACCGGCGCCCAGGCGCCGACGAAGATCGCGCCCGCGTTCTTCACCCGGCCGGCGACGGCGGCCGCGTCCGCCGTCTGGATCTCCAGGTGCTCGGCGCCGTACGCGTCGACGACCCGCAGGCCCTCGTCCACGCCGTCGACGAGGACGATCGCGGACTGCCTGCCGCTGAGCGCGGGGACGATCCGGTCCTCGATGTGCTTGGTGGCCGCGACCTGCGGCTCCAGCTCCTTCTCGACCGCCTCCGCCAGCTCGACGGAGTCCGTGACGAGGACGGCGGCGGCGAGCGGGTCGTGCTCGGCCTGGCTGATCAGGTCGGAGGCCACGTGCACCGGGTCGGCGGTCTCGTCCGCGAGGATCGCGATCTCGGTGGGACCGGCCTCGGTGTCGATGCCGATCTTGCCCGTGAAGTAGCGCTTGGCGGCGGCGACCCAGATGTTTCCGGGACCGGTGACCATGTTGGCGGGCGGGCAGGACTCGGTGCCGTGCGCGAACATCGCGACGGCCTGGGCGCCGCCGACCGCGTACACCTCGTCGATGCCGAGGAGGGCGCAGGCGGCGAGGATCGTGGGGTGCGGGAGCCCCCCGAACTCTTTTTGCGGCGGGGAGGCGAGCGCCATGGAGGCGACTCCGGCCTCCTGCGCCGGAACCGCGTTCATGATCACGGACGAGGGGTAGACCGAACGCCCACCGGGCGCGTACAGACCGACGCGCTCGACCGGCACCCACTTCTCGGTGACCGAGCCGCCCGGCACGACCTGGGTGGTGTGCGCGGCGCGGCGCTGCTCGCGGTGGACGAGGCGGGCGCGGCGGATGGACTCCTCCAGGGCCGCGCGCACGGCCGGGTCGAGCTGCTCCAGGGCCTCGGCGAGGGCCTGGGCCGGGACCCGTACGGAGGCCAGCCGCACCCCGTCGAATTTCTCCGCGTAGTCGATCAGCGCCGCGTCGCCACGATGATGCACGGCCTCGCAGATCGGACGCACCTTCTCCAGGGCGGCCAATACGTCGAAGTCGGCTCGGGGCAGCAGGTCGCGCAGGGCGGAGCCCTCGGGGAGGGCGTCGCCGCGCAGATCGATTCGGGCCATACGAAGAGATTGCAGCACGGTCCCAATTCTCTCAGACGGCGATAAGGCGCCGGACGCCTGTATCAATGGCTGATACAAGCCGTCCCAGGCTCCCCCTGGAGATCTCCGTCACCAATAGCGTTCGGCCCGTCACACAGCGGGCATGAACGGCTGTACGAAACCCGCCAGTAGCTGGGGAGGGAGGGACGTGACGTGACCGAGGGTGCCGGCGTCCGCGGTGGGGACCTGCCGGACGAGTTGACCGCCGCCGAGGCCGGGATGTGGCAGGCCTTCCGCAACGGCAGCGTGTACGACCTGCGCAGCGGGGACATGACCGTGGACGATCCGCACGGCGGCCATCCCTGGGGGCCCGAGCGCAGTGTCCGGGCCCGGATCGTGGCATGGCTGCTGCTCGACGGGCCGCCCGCCCTCCAGGGCCGGGTCGCCTCCCTGAAGCTGACCGGTGTGCGGATCACGGACGTCCTCGACCTCGCGGGCGGCACGGTGGTGCCGTACGTCGAGCTGAAGGGCTGCCGGTTCGAGAAGGAGGTCCTGCTGCCGGAGGCGCACTTCACGACCGTACGTCTGGTCAACTGCTCGGTGCCGCGCCTGGAGGCGGCCCGGGTGCACACCGAGGGCGATCTGCATCTGCCCCGCTGCCGTTTCCACAACGGGGTGCGGCTGACCGACGCGCAGATCGGTACGGATCTGCTGCTCAACCAGGCCGTGGTCTACCGGGACCGGCGCGGCCGCTCACTCACCGGCGACGGCATGACCGTGGGGCAGGACCTGCAGGCCGAGATGCTGGAGTCGCACGGTGAGCTGAGCCTGCGTGGCGCCACCGTCGGTGTCTCGCTCAGCCTGCGCGGCAGCAAGCTGACCAACCCGTACTCGCGGCTCGCCCTGAACGCTCCCCAGCTGACCGTCAACCGCACGCTCTACATGACCCCCGCGGGCCTCGGCAATCCCCTGCTGACCAGCGGCACCACCCCGGCGCGCGGAACGCTGGTGCAGCCCTTCGAGTGCCAGGGCGGGATCCGCCTCGACGACGGACGGTTCGGGGACGCCCTCGACTTCGAGCGGGCCCGTTTCACCTTCGACGACGACCAGGGGCTGTCCCTGCTGCGGGTGCAGACGCCCGAGCTGCGCTTCCTCGGGGAGCGTCCCGAGCGGGGCAAGGTGGTCCTGTCGGGTGCGCGGATCGTCAATCTCGTCGACCGGGCCGACAGCTGGCCGGGCCCGGGCAACCTCCACATGGGCGGCTTCAGCTACGAGAACCTCGTACCGCAGGGGGGCTTCCCGCTGACCCGGCGCCTGGAGTGGGTGGCGGCGGCGACCGCGGAGTACAGCCCGGAGCCGTACGAGCGGCTGGCCACCGTGCTGCGCGACTCCGGCGAGGACGAGGACGCGCGCGAGGTGCTGCTCGCCAAGCAGCGCCGCCGCCGCGAGACCCTGCCGCTCGCGGCCAAGCTGTGGGGATACGCGCAGGACTGGACGGTCGCCTACGGGTACCGGCCCGGCCGGGCGGCCCTGTGGATGGCGGTGCTGTGGGCGATGTCCTCGATCGCCTTCTCGCACGCGACCCACACCCCGGTGAACGGCGGGCATCCGCCGTGGAACGCCGCGCTGTTCGCCCTCGACCTGCTGCTGCCGGTGATCGACCTCGGCCAGGTGGACGTCTGGCAGCTGCGCGGCGCCTGGCAGTGGCTGGCCGCGGTGGTGATCCTCCTGGGCTGGATCCTGGCGACGACGGTGGCGGCGGGGGCGACCCGGCTGCTGCGCCGCAGCTGAGAGGCCTGATGGGGCCTGGCGGGGCCTGGTGGGGCGGCATCCGGCCATACTGTTGACAGGTGTTCAATAGTAGAACAACAGTCACTTTTTACTCACCCTTGACCATCTGACATACAACCAAACGAGGGTTACGAAAGTGTCACCGCGCACCCTCTGGTACAGCTCCGACCTGCGGCTTTCAATGGTCGACACCATGGCACTGCTGCGCGCGTTCATCCGTACGGCCCGGATGGTCAAGAACACTTCGCGCCTCGCCGCCGGACTGCCCGCCGACGACGAGGTACTGCTGGACGCCCCGGACGAACGGCTCGCCCCGGCCCTCGTCGCGGCGGCCCGCGGCGAGTACGACATCGCGGCCAAACTGCTCGCCGCCACCCGCGAGGCCGCCGAGTGGGAGAACCGCGACCGGTACGCCAGGCGTCTCGCCGCTTTCGCGCGCACCCGCGACGAGTGGCTCCAGACCTGGCAGAGCGAGTCCCCGCACGACCCGGACGCGCTCCTGGTCAAGGCCGAGCTCGCGGTGCGCCGCTGGTGGGAGTCGCCCGCCCGCGCCGAGCTGCTGCGCGAGGTCGGCCCGCTGATCGCCGCCGCCGCCGAAGGCGACCCGCGCGACCCGGTGCCCTGGCGGATCGCGCTCGACCACGCCCGTGGCACCAACGCCGGGCACACCGAGTTCGAGAAGCTGTGGGCCGAGGCCGTACGCCGCTCCCCGCACCACTACGGCTGCCACGTGGCCGCCCTGAAGTACCTGTCGGCCGCCTGGTACGGCTCGCACCGCGAGTGCTTCGACTTCGCCGAGCGGGCCGCGCAGGACGCGCTGCCCGGCTCACTCGTACAGGCGCTTCCGGTGCGCGCGGCCTTCGCCTATCTGACCGAGGGCGGCCGGGCCGTCATCCCGCGTGAGCGGCTCGACGAGGCGGCCGACCTCGCGATCGCGGTCTCGGCGGCATACGCGCCCGCCGACCCGTGGCCCGCCGAGGTGCGCAACCTCCTCACCTACGTCCTGATCAGGCTGGAGCGCTGGCAGGACGCCCTGGACCAGCTCCGTCTGATCGGCCCGTACGCGACCTCGTTCCCCTGGGACCGGGTCTCCGACGACCCGCTGGGCCAGTTCCTGGAACTGCGCGACGGAGTCCGCCTGGAGGTCGCCTCGGACATCCCCCTCCATCCACGGAGTGAGCACGGCGGACGCGCTCGCTCCGGCGACCATTAGGCTTTCGCGTCGTGACCACCGTCCGGCTCCCGCTCTTCCCCCTGAACTCGGTACTGTTCCCGGGTCTCGTGCTTCCCCTCAACATTTTCGAGGAGCGCTATCGCGCCATGATGCGCGAACTGCTGAAGACCCCCGAGGACGAACCGCGCCGGTTCGCCGTCGTCGCCATCCGCGACGGCCACGAGGTCGCGCACACCGCACCCGGCATGCCGGACCAGACGGCGCTGCCGCAGCGCGGTCCCACGGCCGGGTTCGGCGACGACCCGCTCAAGGCCTTCCACGAGGTGGGCTGCGTCGCGGACGCGGCCACCATCCGGGAGCGCGCCGACGGCAGTTTCGAGGTACTGGCCACCGGCACCACACGGGTACGGCTCCTGTCGGTGGACGCCTCCGGCCCGTTCCTGACGGCCGAACTGGAGGAACTTCCGGAGGAACCCGGCGAGGAGGCGGGCGCGCTCGCCGAGGGCGTCCTGCGGGCCTTCCGCCAGTACCAGAAGCGGCTGGCGGGCGCCCGCGAACGCTCACTGTCCACCGGCGCGGACCTGCCGGACGACCCGGCGGTGGTCTCCTACCTGGTGGCGGCCGCCGTGATGCTCGACATCCCGGCCAAGCAGAAGCTGCTCCAGGCCCCCGACACGGCCACCCGCCTGCACGAAGAGCTGAAACTCCTGCGCGCCGAGACCGCCATCATCCGTAATCTGCCGTCGTTGCCCGCGGCGGAACTGACGCGCAACCCGACAAGTCTCAACTGAAGGCCTCGGCACCTTGGCGAAGAAGTCGAAGAAGCAGCAGCAGTCCGGGGGCACGCCGGCGACGGTGGCCCTGACGGCGGCGGGCGTCGCGTACACGGTCCACGCCTACGAGCACGACCCCGCGCACCCCTCGTACGGTGAGGAGGCCGCCGAGGCGATGGGCGTCTCTCCCGACCGTGTCTTCAAGACCCTGGTCGCGGACGTGGACGGCTCCCTCGTGGTCGCCGTGGTCCCCGTCGCGGGCTCCCTGGACCTGAAGGCCCTGGCCACGGCGGTGGGCGGCAAGCGCGCCGCCATGGCCGACCCGGCGGCCGCCGAGCGCACCACGGGCTATGTCCGTGGCGGCATCTCCCCCCTGGGCCAGCGCAAGAGACTCCGTACGGTCCTGGACGCCTCGGCCCACCACCACGCCACGATCTGCGTCTCGGCCGGCCGCCGGGGCCTTGAGGTGGAGCTCGCACCCGACGACCTGGCGCACCTCACGGAAGCGGTGTCCGCGCCGGTCGCCCGTGCGTGACCCCTCGACGGATGCGTCGTCGTGCGTTAAGCACAAGAGGCATGTCGAAACGAACCCGCAAACGCAAGTGGCGCACGAAGAAGGGCCGCTCGAACCACGGCCACCGCCCTCCATGACCCACGCGCCCGTCCCCCTGAAGCCGCTCGGCTGACGGCCGACGGTGGCTGAGCACGCAGTTCCCCGCGCCCCCAGGGCGGGGCTTCGCCCCGCATCTCCGGCCCGCCCGGCGTCTTCAGCCCGTCCGGCGTCTGAGGACGAGGCCGTTCAGGCCGTGCGGGGGTCCAGGGGGCGCAGCGCCCCTGGCGGGGTTGAAGGGGCGGAGCCCTTGGGGGTGGGACGGGTAGGGGCGGCGGGGGCGAGGAAAAGCGGCTCGCGCCCCCGGTTCAGGGCTCGTGCCCCCGGTTCAGACCGTCGGAGGCTGCGGTGAGGTCGGAGCCCCGTACGGGCTCGCGTAGGGATCCGGGTCCCGGGGACCGAACAACGCGGTCAGGCCGAGATGAACCACCAGCCCCGCCAGGGACCACGCCAGCAACGCCCCCTTCGCCCCGAGCTTCAACGGCGCGGAGAACGTCACCCCCTTGCCCACAGCCTTGGCATGGGCGACCACGTTCTGCGTCGGCCCGAGCCAGATCCCGATCCGCCAGGCGAGCAGCGACCCGAGCACACCCCCCACCGCCAGCGCGACAACGAGCGGCACACCCCCACGCCGCCGCACCAGAAACACCACCACCGCACTGACCGCACCGAACGCCAACGCGAGCAGCGTGAACGTCCCGTCGACCCCGATGGCCTGCTCACCCTCGGTGTCCTTCAGATACACCGCGCTGTCGTCCGCGATCAGCGGCACATGCGGCGCCAGCCACCACCACAGCACACCGAGCAGCACACCCGCGAGCGCCACCGCCACCGTGACGACGACGGCCTCCAGCACTTCGGTCTTCATCCCGGGCCCGTCCTGCTCGTACCCGACGGTCCCCGCGACGCCGCCGGCGGGCGGAGCCTGCCAGGGATGGGCGTCGTCGGAGGGCGGTTGATGCGGCGGCGGAGGCGGAGTCAGCGGTGCGGTCACACTGACATCGTGCCAGGCCCGGCTGTCGGCCGCGTCACCGGACGGCCGCCCGGCGGTACGCCCAGGTCGCCACCGCCAGCGAGGCCACCCCCACGCCCGCGCAGACGGCGAGGTCACCGACGACGAAGGCCCAGTCGGGGTGCGCCCCGAAGCTCCGCGCGAAGGCCTCGACGCCGTAGGTGGAGGGCAGCAGATCACGGCCGTACTGCACCACCGTAGGCAGCCGGTCCGCCGGCAGCACCCCGAGCAACAGCGCCGCCGACATCCCCAACTGCCCGAGCAGCGTGGCGAGTTCGGGCCGAGGCGCAAGCAGTCCGAGCGCCGCCCCGAGCCCGGCGAGCGCGGCGCCCGCGAGCGGGATCACCGCGACGAGCACCCACAGATGCGCCATCGGCAGCCCGAAGAGCACACAGCCGACGACGGCGGTGACCACGGTCCCGGGCACGGTGAAGGACGCGTACGCGCCCGCGGCACCGAGCACCACGGCCGCCGGCGGCACCGGCAGGGTCGCGTAGTGGTCGAGCCCGCCGCCGGCCCGCAGCTGGCCGAAGTACTGCGCCAGCAGGTTGAGCCCGACGAAGGCGACGACCAGGACCGACGCCCCGGCCACGATGGACCGGGCCTCGCCCCCGCCGTCCACCACGCCACGCATCATGACCATGATGCCGACGGACTGGACCGTGGCCACGAACAGCAGCGGAATCCGCGCCACGCGAGCGCGGGAGAGCTGGGCCCGGTACATGGCGGCGAGGGAGGGCCACAGCCGCGCCCGCGGCCCGAGTTCGGCGGCGTCAACGGCGTCCTCGGCCACGGACAGCGCACTGCCCGGCAGCACCTCAGCGGGTACGACACTCACGTCGAGCTGCTCCTCTTCACTCCGGCAGCCGTCCTGTCCCTGTTTCCGACGCACATTGCCACGCCGCTTCCCACGCCGCTTCCCACACCCACGACGCCCCTCCGCGTCCGTACAGACTCCCCTACGGATTCCGGACCCCGCGCGCTCACGCCTTCACCAACCCCTGCGCGTTGCCGCCGAGCGCGAGGTACACGTCCTCCAGGCTCGGCGTGGCCAGCGTGAAGTCGTCGAGCGCCGCGAACGCGGCGCCTCCGGTGACCGTGGCGACGGCCGCGCGGGCCTCCTCCGGGGCGAGCCGCAGGGTCCAGCGGCGGCCCGACTCGACGGCCCGGGCGCGCAGCGCGGCGACCTCGGGCACGTCCAGCGGGGCGCTCTCGCGCCAGACGAGTTCGACCCGCACCTCGCCCGCGACCCGCTCCTTCAGCCCGGCCGGCGTGTCGCAGGCGATGACGCGGCCCCGGTCGAGAACGGCGACCCGGTCGAGCACGGTCTCGGCCTCGATGACGTTGTGGGTGACCAGCAGCACGGTGGCGCCGTGCTCGGCCCTGCGCCGGTCGACGGCGGACCACACGGCCCGCCGGGCCACGGGGTCCATGCCGGTGGTCGGCTCGTCGAGGACGAGCAGCGGCCGCCGCCCGACCAGCGCGGCGGCGAAGCAGGCCAGCCGCCGCTGTCCGCCGGACAGCTTCTTCAGGGGGCGGGAGGCGATCGGGGTGAGGCCCAGCTCGTCGAGCACGGCGTCCCGCTCGGCCCGCGCCTCGCGCAGTTCGAGCCCGCGCAGCCGCCCGGTCGTCTCCGCGGCCAGCGACACGGTCAGCTCGTCGAGGGCGGTGGACTCCTGTCCGAGGTAGGCGAGGATGCGCGCCGCCCGCTCGGGGTGACGCACGATGTCGTGCCCGAGGATCTCGACACTGCCGCTGTCGGGGCGCATGAGCCCGGTCAGCTGGCGTACGAGGGTCGACTTCCCGGCGCCGTTCGGCCCGAGCAGGCCGAAGATCTCGCCGCGCCGGATGTCCAGCCGTACCCCGTCGGTGGCCCGCACCTCGGGCGTACCGGGAGTGCCCCGGCGTCCGCGGACGGCCGGGTAGGTCTTGGTCAGCGCGCGCACCGAGCACACGACATCGCCCCTGTGCCCGTTCCGGACTGCCTGTGCCGTGCGCGTACTCACGAAGGACGAGCCTACGGGGTCCGATGCCCCGTTATGCGCCCGGGGCCCTCGCCTCGGCCGGTCCACGAGTCATCCTGGACCGGGTCTCAAGGGTCTGGCGCGCCGGAGAAGCGCCCCCACCCACCCGCTCCCAGGAGACACACCCGGGGTTCGAGGGCTCCCCCGGTTCACTCCCCGGCAGGGGCGTGCTCCGCCGCCGTACGCACATCGATCTCCCGCCAGAACCCCGCCCTGATCGCATACCGGTCGTGCTCGTCGATCTGGTCGTCCTTGTGGGCGAGCAGCCCGAAGCGCGCCGCGTAACGCAGCAGCTCGCCGTCCACGCGGTGCGGTACCCGCGGGTACATCGTGGACAGCTTCTGCAGATGGCTCGGGTCGGTGAGCCGCTCCATCCAGCGGCGTGCGAAGACCTGCCCCACCTCGTACGGGTCGCCGCCGACCGTGGTGATGTCCTCCTCGCGGTCGGCCCAGCGCTGCTCGGCGGAGGTGAGCTGGGCGAGCGTGGGCAGCGCGGCGGCCTCCGTGGACTCCGTGGCGCCCCCGGGGCGTTCGATCCACCCCTTGTCGGACGACCACCGCAGCGTCGCGCTCGCGGGGTGCTGGGGGGCCTGGACGCCCGGTGCGCGCAGTGCGGCGAGGTCCTTCGGCGTGGGCACGCCCTTGGGTGCGGGAACCCGCTCCTCGGCCCCGTTCTGCGACTCGGCGGCGGGGCTGTGCTCCGCGGTCTCGGAGGGCCGCTCGGCCGCACCGGCGAGCGAGGAGTCGGGCAGCGGCGCGGAGAGGATCGCGGCGATCTCGGGGCGCGGCACGGGCTGCGGCGCACAGATCCCGCCGAGGTCCTTGGCCCGTACGGCCTTGGTGATCCACGCCCGGTCCAGCACCCGGCGCTCGTCGGCCTCGGCGACCAGGTCCTCGGACTGGTTGTAGTCGCCGTCCGCGGCCTGCACGGCCCACAGGTGTACGGCGACGCCGTGCTCCTTGGCGGCCATCATGCCCGGCAGCAGGTCCCCGTCGCCGGTCACGAGGACCACGTCGGAGCAGGCACGGTTGCGGGCCAGCTCGGTCAGCTCGGCGTGCATGGCGGCGTCGACGCCCTTCTGCGCCCACCGCCCGTCGCTGCGGGTCAGCGCGCCGAGGCGCACCGTGACCCGTGGCATCACGCGCAGCCGGCGGTGCTCCGGTTGCGGAACGCGGTCGGGTGCGCCGTCGAACCAGTAGATGCGCAGCAGGGGCCGCTCCGTGTCGGACTCGGCGCGCTCGCGCAGGCCCTGGATGAGGGCGGCGTGGTCGACGGTGATCCGGGATCGCGAAGGCTCCCCGGCGAGGAGACTGGCAGCAGCCCCGAGCAGATACCCGGCGTCCACCAGGACGATGCAGCGGTCCACGCGGTCCACCCTCTTTCCGGTTCCGGGAGGTTTGCTTCGGGCTTCCTTCGAGTCTGCCCGACGGCGCGGAGGTTAACGGCCCGAACTCGATCTTCGGCGTGGCGAATCGGGGGATAACGCTCCGACAGGGCTTATTACGCACGGTAATTCTCCGAAATGCACTGCTTGTCAGGCTATGTGAATGTGAATCTGGATCCGGCCCTGACCCCTAGGGCCCCACAGGAGGCAATCACCATGGCCAAGAACAAGAACCGCAAGCAGGGCGGCCAGCAGGACCGCTCCTCGCAGGCCGAGCGTGCGCAGGAGCAGGCGCAGCGGTCCTCGACGGAGGCTCACACGCCGATGTCGCAGGCCCAGGGCAGCCCCGCGGACGTCGCCCGCAAGCACCAGAAGCGCTTCGGCCACAACTGAGGCCACGCGTAGGGGCTGTTGAAGCCCAGGCACACACCGAGGGGCGCATCCTGAAACGGATGCGCCCCTCGCGTACATCATCTGATCCTGTCGGCTGGTCCCGTCAGCCCGCGAGGCAGGACGGGCCCAGCAGCACCTTCAAGTCACCGAACAGCGCCGGGTCCGGCTTCACCCGGTGCCGGTCGAGCCGCAGCACGGTGGTCTTGCGCGGGCCCTGGAGCCTGATGCGCACCTCGCTCTCGCCCTTGTGGTGGCTGAGGATCTCGCCGAGGCGGCTCACCATCGGCGGGGTGACCTTCAGTGCCGGGATCGTGAGGATCACGGGTGCGTTGGTGCCCGCGTTCGACAGGTCGGGGACCTGAAGCTCCATCGCGACCAGCCGCGGCACGTCCTCGCGCTTGTCGAGGCGGCCCTTGACGAAGACGACCGCGTCCTCGACGAGTTGGGTCGACACCAGCTGGTAGGTCGCCGGGAAGAACATGCACTCGATGGAACCGGCCAGGTCCTCCACCGTGGCGATCGCCCAGGCGTTGCCCTGCTTGGTCATCTTGCGCTGGAGGCCCGAGATGATGCCGCCGATGGTGACGACCGCGCCGTCCGCGTGCTCACCTCCGGTGAGCTGGGAGATGCCCGCGTCGGCCTTGTCGGACAGCACGTGCTCCAGGCCGAAGAGCGGGTGGTCGGAGACGTACAGACCGAGCATCTCCCGCTCCTGGGCGAGCAGATAGGCCTTGTCCCACTCGTCGGTGGTGAACTCCACGTCGAGTCCGAAGCCGGGCTCGCTGGTGTCCTCGTCGCCCATGCCGCCGAAGAGGTCGAACTGGCCCTCGGCCTCCTTGCGCTTGACCTGCACCACGTTGTCGATCATCGGCTCGAACTGCGCGGTGAGGCCCTTGCGGGTGTGCCCCATGGTGTCGAACGCGCCCGCCTTGATCAGCGATTCCGTGGTGCGCTTGTTGCAGGCGACGGCCTCGACCTTGTCGAGGTAGTCCGGGAAGGAGGCGTACTTCCCCTTGGCCTTGCGGCTCTTGATGATCGACTCGACGACGTTCGTGCCGACGTTGCGGACGGCGGAGAGGCCGAAGAGGATCACGTCGTCGCCCTGGGCGGCGAAGTTCTGCTCGGACTCGTTGACGTTGGGCGGCAGCACCTTGATGCCCATGCGCCGGCACTCGTTCAGATAGATCGCGGACTTGTCCTTGTCGTCCTTGACCGAGGTGAGCAGACCCGCCATGTACTCGGCGGGGTAGTTCGCCTTCAGGTAGGCGGTCCAGTAGGAGACCAGGCCGTACGCGGCCGAGTGCGCCTTATTGAAGGCGTAGCCGGCGAAGGGCACCAGCACGTCCCACAAGGCCTGGATCGCCTCGTCGCTGTAGCCCTTGTCCCGGGCGCCCTTCTGGAAGAGGACGAAGTTCTTCGCCAGCTCGTCGGGCTTCTTCTTGCCCATCACGCGGCGCAGGATGTCGGCCTCGCCGAGCGAGTACCCGGCGATGATCTGGGCGGCCTTCTGCACCTGCTCCTGGTACACGATCAGGCCGTAGGTGACCGCCAGGACCTCCTGGAGGGGCTCCTCCAGCTCCTTGTGGATCGGCGTGATCTCCTGGAGCTTGTTCTTGCGGAGCGCGTAGTTCGTGTGCGAGTCCATGCCCATCGGGCCGGGACGGTAGAGCGCCGAGACGGCGGAGATGTCTTCGAAGTTGTCGGGCTTCATCAGGCGCAGCAGCGAGCGCATGGGGCCGCCGTCGAACTGGAAGACACCGAGAGTCTCGCCGCGCTGGAGCAGTTCGAAGGTCGTCGGGTCGTCGAGCGGGAGGGCCAGCAGGTCGAGGTCGACGCCCTTGTTGGACTTCACCATCTTGACGGCGTCGTCCATGATCGTCAGGTTGCGCAGGCCGAGGAAGTCCATCTTCAGCAGGCCGAGCGACTCGCACTGCGGGTAGTCCCACTGCGTGATGGTCACGCCGTCGGTGTGCCGTACCCAGACCGGGGCGTGGTCGACGATGGGCTCGCTGGACATGATGACGCCGGCGGCGTGCACGCCCATCTGCCGGACCAGGCCCTCGACGCCCTTGGCGGTGTCGATGACCTTCTTCACATCCGGCTCGTTCTCGTACATCGCGCGGATCTCGCCGGCCTCGCTGTAGCGCGGGTGCGAGGAGTCGGTGATGCCGCTGAGGTCGATGCCCTTGCCGAGGACGTCGGCGGGCATCGCCTTGGTGAGACGGTCGCCCATGGCGTACGGGTAGCCCAGGACACGCGCGGAGTCCTTGATGGCGTTCTTCGCCTTGATCTTTCCGTAGGTGCCGATCATGGCGACCTTGTCGGCGCCGTACTTCTCGGTCACGTACCTGATCACTTCGACGCGCCTGCGCTCGTCGAAGTCGATGTCGACGTCGGGCATGGAGACGCGCTCGGGGTTCAGGAACCGCTCGAAGATCAGACCGTGCGGGATCGGGTCGAGGTCGGTGATGCCCATGGCGTACGCGACGATCGAACCGGCCGCCGAGCCACGGCCCGGGCCCACGGCGATGCCCTGCTTCTTGGCCCACATGATGAAGTCCGCGACGACGAGGAAGTACCCCGGGAACCCCATCTGGATGATGACGTCCATCTCGTACTCGACCTGCTTCTGGCGGTCCTCGGGGACGCCGCCCGGGAAGCGGCGCTCCATGCCGAGGCGCACCTCCTCCTTGAACCAGGTGACCTCGGTGAACCCCTCGGGGATGTCGAATTTCGGCATGAGGTTCTTCGCCTCGAACATGCCGGTCGTGTCGATCTGCTCGGCGACCAGGAGGGTGTTGCGGCAGCCCTCCTGCCAGGCGTCCGAGGAGTCCACGGCGTACATCTCGTCCGTCGACTTCAGGTAGTAGCCGGTGCCGTCGAACCGGAAGCGGTCCGGGTCGGAAAGGTTCTTGCCGGTCTGGATGCACAGCAGGGCGTCGTGGGCGGTCGCCTCGTGCGCGTACGTGTAGTGCGAGTCGTTCGTCACCAGGGGCGGGATGCCGAGCTTCTTGCCGATCTCCAGGAGTCCGTCACGGACCCGGCGCTCGATCTCGATGCCGTGATCCATCAGCTCCAGGAAGTAGCGGTCCTTGCCGAAGATGTCCTGGTACTCGGCGGCCGCCTTCAAGGCCTCTTCCTCCTGGCCGAGGCGCAGCCGGGTCTGCAGCTCGCCCGAGGGGCAGCCGGTGGAGGCGATGAGCCCCTCGGACCACTGGGAGATGGTCTCCTTGTCCATCCGGGGCCACTTCTGGAGCCAGCCCTCGGCGTACGCGTCCGAGGAGAGCTTGAAGAGGTTGTGCAGGCCGGTCCGGTTCGCCGCCCAGATCGTCTTGTGCGTGTAACCACCCGAACCGGACACGTCGTCGCGCTTCTGGTGCGGCTGGCCCCACTGGATCTTGCGCTTGTTGCGCCGGGACTCCGGGGCGACGTACGCCTCGATGCCGATGATCGGTGTGACGCCCGCCTTCTTCGCCGTGTGGAAGAAGTCGTAGGCCCCGTGAAGGTTGCCATGGTCACTCATGGCGATGTGCGTCATGCCCATCTCATTGCAGGCGTTGAACATGTCCTTGAGCCGCGCGGCACCGTCCAGCAGCGAGTACTGGGTGTGGACGTGCAGGTGCGTGAACGGCGGCTTTGACACGGCTTCGGCCTCCAAGAAGAACAATCGTCGACAGGCTGCGGACAGTCTGGGGGGACAGCGTCGAAGTCTATGACGCGCCACTGACACTGGAGACGAACACTGGGCGCGAAGCGCCTCAATGAGGGGCGGTGGTCGGGTGACGGGCGGGCCGATCACCCGTACCTTCATCCGGGGCGCGGGGCACGCGCGCGTACCGTTCGTCCCCGGTGCGCGGGCACTCCCGCGTACCTTCGTCCGTTGGGAGAGGACGGAAGCATCCGTCCCGGCGGACGGACACGTCCTTCCCCATGTCAAGCACCACCTGCACCAGGAGGCACCCAGCGATGTCGGTCCCGCAGCTCAGCGCCGAGCAACGCGGCGAGCAGATCCTCGCCGTCTTCGACACCGCCTTCGGCGAGCTCCTGGCCGCCGACCCGGCCGCGTTCCGCGTCAAGTTCCGCAAGATGGCGGCCTCCGCCTTCGCGTTCTACCGGGGCACGGCGGGCCTCTTCTACCACGACCTCACCGCGGAGATCGGTTTCGGGCCGAGGCGCGGCGGACCGTACCTGGACGAGCGCACCTCCCGCGTGTGGATCCACGGCGACCTGCACGCCGAGAATTTCGGCACCTACATGGACGCCAACGGCCGCCTGATCTTCAACGTGAACGACTTCGACGAGGCGTACGTCGGCCCCTTCACCTGGGACCTCAAGCGATTCGCCGCCTCCGTGGCCCTCATCGGGTACGCGAAGGCGCTCAGTGACGACCAGATCACCGAGCTGGTCAAGGTGTACGCGGCCGCCTACCGCGAGCGCATCCACGCCCTGGCCACCGGCGCCAAGAGCGACGAGGTGCCGCCCTTCACCCTGGACACGGCCGAGGGCCCGCTCCTGGACGCGCTGCGTGACGCCCGCTCGCTGACCCGCTTCGGGCTGCTCGACTCGATGACCGAGATCCGCGACTTCGAGCGCCGCTTCGCGCCCGGCGGCGGCTCCATCGAGCTCGACGCTGCCACCCGCTACAAGGTGCTCGCGGCCTTCGACGGGTACCTGGAGACGCTCCCCGAGTCCTCCCTGGCCCGCCCGGACTCCTACCGGGTGAAGGACGTCGTCGGCCGCCGCGGCATCGGCATCGGCTCCGCCGGACTGCCTTCGTACAACATCCTTCTGGAGGGCAACAGCGACGCCCTGGAGAACGATGTCGTGATCTACATCAAGCAGGCCCAGACCCCGGCCGTCTCCCGGCACATCACGGACTCCTCGATCCGCGAGTACTTCCAGCACGAGGGCCACCGCACGGTGATCTCCCAGCGCGCCCTGCAGGCGCACGCCGACCCGTGGCTGGGCTGGACCGAGCTGGACGGCGCCGGCCAGCTCGTCGCCGAGGTCTCGCCGTACGCGGTGGACCTGGACTGGGGCGACATCGACGACCCGGAGGAGATCGCCTCGGTCGTCGCCGACCTCGGCCGGGCCACGGCCACCATGCACGCCGCGGCCGACGACGAGAGCGGCCACTCGGAGCTGGTCCCGTTCTCCACCGAGCGGGCCATCGACGCGGCGATCGCCGCCGACGAGGAGGGCTTCGCGGGCCTCCTGGTGGACTTCGCGCACAGCTACGGCGCACGCGCGCGTGCCGACCACCAGATCTTCGTCGACCTGTTCCGCAACGGCCGGATCCCGGGCCTGTAGGCACCCCGGACGACGGACCCACAACGCTCCCGTAACACATAGGAACCCTTTAGGGGGCCCTTACGGGAGCACGTGGGACACTCGGCTCCGCTATGGACATATCCGGGACCCAGCTCAGAGCCGTGCGCGCGGCACTGTTCACGGCTGTCGTCGTGACGCTCTCCACCGCGTCGCACGTACTGCTGTCCCGGGTCCCGCTGCCGCTGGGCACCATGGCGGCGATCGCCGCGGCCGTCTTCGTCATCGCGTACGCGCTGGCGGGCCGCGAGCGCGGCTTCGGCCGGATCGCCGCCCTGCTCATCCCGCTGGAGCTGACCGCCGACACTGTGTTCACCACGGGCCAGCACGTCTGTTACGGCAGGGCGGGCGGCCCCGTCGCGGGCCCGCTGCGCTCGGTCGGCTTCGACGTGCTGTGCGGCGGCGGCAGTGTGGGCAGCCCGCTGGCCCACGTGACCGGCGGCAGCGGCGACCATGCCGCCACCCTGCTCGCACAGACCGACCCGGCCGCCGCCTGGCTGCTGCTCGCCGCCCATGTCAGCGTCGGGCTGCTCGCGGCCGCCTGGCTGCGCCGCGGCGACCGCGCCCTGGACCAGCTGCTGCGCGCGGTGGCCGCGGCCACCTTCCGGCCCCTGTTGATCGCGGTCGCCGCGGTGACCGTACGGCTCGCCCCGGTACGCCGGCTGCCGCGCCCCGCGCGCCGGAGCGCGGGCGCCCGCACCCGCCTGTTCGTGCACTCCCTGGGACGGCGTGGACCGCCGCTCTCGGCCGCTTTCGCCTGAGCCCTCGCTTCTGCGCGACAGCCCTTGAGCACCAGCAGTCCCCCATACGTATTCCGCGTACGACGTGTGCGCGTCCCCCATGGAGATCACCAACATGAGCAAGCGAAACAGCCAGGCGGCGAAGACGGCGGCCCGGGAGAAGCTGCGCCTCGAGCGCGAGCGCCAGGCCAAGCGCGACAAGGTCAAGCGCCAGGCCATCGTGGCCGGCTCCATCGTCGCCGTCCTCGCGATAGCCGGCGGCGTCGGCTACGCGGTCGTGCAGAACAACAAGCCGAGCTACTGGGCGGGCCTGAAGGACGCCAAGGTCGTCGCCCCGGCCAACACCACCGGCACCAAGGGCACCACTGTCGTCATCGGCAAGAGCACCGCCAAGAAGACCCTCAAGGTCTACGAGGACCCGCGCTGCCCGGTCTGCGCCCAGTTCGAGCAGACCGTCGGCTCGACCGTGAAGAAGGACACCGACGACGGCAAGTTCAAGTTCCAGTACGTCGGCGCCACGTTCATCGACGACAAGGACAACGGCCAGGGCTCCAAGAACGCGCTGAGCGCCCTGGGCGCCGCGCTGAACGTCAGCTCCGAGGCGTTCCTCGAGTACAAGACCGCGCTGTACTCGACGAAGTGGCACCCGGACGAGACGACCGACAAGTTCAAGGACGACGCCTACCTCCTCAAGGTCGCCGACACCGTTCCCGCGCTGAAGGGCAACACCGCGTTCCAGAACGCGGTGAAGAAGGGCACCTACGACGCCTGGGCGATGGCCATGTCGAAGACCTTCGACGACAACAAGGAGGGCGTGACCGGCACCCCGGGCTTCGTCATGGACGGCAAGCAGCTCAACAACGGCACCCCGCTCCTGACGGTGGCCGACTTCGACAAGGTGGTGGACGCGGCTCTCAAGGGCTGACGCCGACGGAGAATTCGGCCTCCGCGTGAAGAGCGGGCGAACTTTCGAGGTTCGCCCGCTCTCGCGCGTACCGATCAGTAACCTGTTCGGTCGTGACCAGTCGATACAGATCATCCGAGGCGTTCCAGGGCCTCAACTCTCCCTCGCCGCGCCGCCGTACGGTCGTCAAGGCCGCGGCGGCGACCGCTGTCCTGGCCGGCCCGCTCGCCGCCGCCCTGCCGGCCCGCGCCGCCACGGACGCCCCCGCCTTCCTGCACGGCGTCGCCTCCGGCGACCCGCTCCCGGACGGCGTCCTGCTGTGGACCCGGGTGACGCCCACCTCCGCGGCGATACCCGGCTCCGGCGTCGGCCCCGACACCGAAGTCAGCTGGACCGTCGCCAAGGACAAGGCGTTCACCACGATCGTCTCCAAGGGCTCTCTCACCGCGACGGCCGCCTCCGACCACACCGTGAAGGCGGACATCCGCGGCCTGGAACCGGCCACGGACTACTGGTTCCGCTTCTCCGCGGGCGGCACCGACTCGCCCGTCGCCCGTACCCGCACCGCCCCGGCCGCCAACGCCGCCGTGGCGGGCCTGCGCTTCGGCGTCGTCACCTGTGCCAACTGGGAGGCGGGCTACTTCTCGTCGTACCGCCATCTCGCGGCCCGGAACGACCTGGACGCCTGGCTGCATCTCGGTGACTACATCTACGAGTACAAGTCCGGCGAGTACGCGGCGCGCGGCACGGTCGTCCGGCCGCACTCCCCCGCGAACGAGATCATCACCCTCGCCGACTACCGCACCCGGCACGGCAAGTACAAGACCGACCCGGACCTCCAGGCCCTGCACCACAAGGCGCCGGTCGTGGCGATCTGGGACGACCACGAGTTCGCCGACAACGCCTGGTCCGGTGGCGCGGTCAACCACACCGAGGGCGCCGAGGGCACCTGGACGGCCCGTCAGGCCGCCGCGAAGCAGGCCTACTTCGAGTGGATGCCGGTACGCCCGGCGATCGAGGGCACCACCTACCGCCGGCTGCGCTTCGGCAAGCTCGCCGACCTCTCCCTGCTCGACCTGCGGTCCTTCCGTTCCCAGCAGGCGTCCACGGCCAGCGGCACGGTCGACGACCCCGACCGTACGATCACGGGACGGGCCCAACTCGACTGGCTGAAGGCCGGACTGAAGGCGTCCGACACCACCTGGCGACTGGTCGGCAACTCCGTGATGATCGCGCCGTTCGTCATCGGCTCGCTCACCGCCGACCTGCTCAAGCCGCTCGCCAAGCTGCTGGACCTGCCGCAGGACGGCATCGGCGTCAACACCGACCAGTGGGACGGCTACACCGACGACCGCCGTGAACTCCTCGCCCATCTGCGCTCGAACGCGATCGGCAACACGGTGTTCCTCACCGGCGACATCCACATGTCCTGGGCCAACGACGTGCCGGTGGACGCCGGGACGTACCCGCTGTCCGCGTCGGCCGCCACCGAGTTCGTGATCACCTCGGTGACCTCCGACAACCTCGACGACATCGTGAAGGTCCCCGAGGGCACGGTCTCCGCGATCGCCGCCCCGCTCATCCAGATCGCCAACCGGCACGTCCACTGGGTCGACACCGACCGCCACGGATACGGCGTCCTGGACATCACCGCCGACCGCGCGCAGATGGACTACTACGTCCTGTCCGACCGCACGAACGCCAACGCGACCTCGTCCTGGGCTCGTTCATACCGCACGCGCACCGGCACCCAGAAGGTCGAGCGCACCTACGACCCGGTGTAGAAAACGATTCGGGGCGTGCGGAAGATCTTGATAGCGTCAGGCGCGTTATCTGATCGTCATACCGACGGTCCGTCAGTTCCCTCACGATTGGAGTCACATGGCCACCCCCCAAAGTGTCCTGACGAAGACCGCAGTGCTCGGCGCCGCCCTGGCCCTCGCCGGACTCACCGCCACATCCGCCGAGGCGCAGGAAGCCACGGCGGCAGCGGCACCGGCGTTCGTCAACCTGACCACGGCGGAAAGCTCTCCCATATACGCCCAGCCCACTTCCTCGTCGACGAGGTACCGCACGGAGCCGCGGGGCACGACCCTGCGGATCCAGTGCTCGACCACCAAGACCCCCTCGGGGGAACGGTGGTTCAGGATCTACGACTCCAAGCCGACGTCCTGGGTGTGGTCCGGTCACTTCCCCTCGCAGGTGCACCCGCCCAAGGAGTGCTTCCCGGGCTAGGGTCTCCGACGCTCCACCACGCCGGTAGGCGCGGTTGACCGAGGTTGAACAGGCAGGCCCGGGTCGTCCAACAGATGACCCGGGCCCGTCTGTTGGACAGCCTGTCGCCCCGGTGCGCCGGAGCGCTACAGCGAGTCGAGGAAGCCGAGCGCCACCCGCCAGGTGGCCTCGGCGGCCTCCTCGTCGTAGTCGGGCAGGTCGGGGTCGGTGTAAAGGTGCCCGGCACCCGCGTACCGGTAGATCTCCACGTCGGCGCCCGCTTTGCCCATCTGCAGGTACCAGGCGCTCAGCCAGTCGTCCGTCTCGAACGGGTCCGGCTCCGCGACGTGCAACTGGACCGGCAGCTCGTCCACCGACGCGCTCTCGGCGATGTCCGACGTGCCGTGCAGGAGCAGCAGCCCACGGGCCTTCTCGTCGCCGAGCGCCAGGGTCTGCGCGATGGAGGCGCCGAGCGAGAACCCCGCGTACACCAGGCCGCGGTCGGAGTAGGGAGCGGCGGCCAGGACGGCGCGTCTGAGCAGCTCCTCCTTGCCGATCCCGTCGTTGAAGGCCATGCCCTCCTCCACGGTCTCGAAGGTGCGGCCCTCGAAGAGGTCCGGCGTCCACACCTCGTGCCCCGCGGCACGCAGCCGGTCGGCCGCCGCGCGCACCGCGGGCCGGGGCCCGTAGGTCGAGTGAAAGAGCATGATGTTCATGCGCCCCATGGTGCCAGCCAGGACTGACAGCGCCGGATCGAGGCCCGGGGACCGGGGCGACATGTTCAGGGCGGCCCCAAGCCGGTTACGGTCTCAGGCATGGAGAACGTACTGCGTCCCCTGATCGTCGTCGGTGGCTCGGTCGTGCTCACGCTGCTCATCGGATGGGCCGTGGACCGCGTACTGCGCAAGGCCGACGCCCGACACGAAGAGACCTCCCTGTGGGGCCTGCTGCGCCGCGCACGGGTCCCCTTCCAGCTCGTGCTGTTCGCCGCCCTGCTACGCGGCTCGTACGACCAGGCGAAGCTGCTCGTGGAACACCGGGTCGGCGTCGGCCGCACCCTGACCCTGATCCTCATCGGGTCCGCCGCGTGGCTCGTGATCCGCATCGCGACGGCGATCGTCGAGACCTCCTACACCCGCTACGCGAACGCCCACCGCGACCCGGCGCGGGTCCGCCGGGTGCGCACGCAAGTGACGCTGATCCAACGGGTGGTGTCCGCGATCGTCGCCGTGGTGGCCGTCGCCTCGATGCTGCTGACCTTCCCCGCGATGCGCGCGGCCGGTGCCTCGCTGCTGGCCTCGGCCGGCATCCTCGGCATCGTCGCCGGTGTCGCCGCCCAGTCCACGTTGGCGAATCTCTTCGCCGGGCTGCAGATCGCCTTCGGCGACATGGTGCGCCTCGGTGACACGGTCGTCGTGGACGGCGAGTGGGGCAGCGTCGAGGAGATCACACTGACGTTCCTGACGGTACGCACGTGGGACGAGCGCCGGATCACGATGCCGGTCTCGTACTTCACTTCCAAGCCCTTCGAGAACTGGTCCCGCGGCACGCCCCAGATGACCGGCATCGTCTTCTTCCACGTCGATCACTCGGCACCCGTCGAGGCGATGCGCGAGCAGCTCCGCGACATCCTGCGCGAGTGCCCGGCCTGGGACGGCCGCGACTACGGCCTCGCCGTCACCGACTCCACCCCCAACACCATGCAGGTGCGCGCCCTGGTGACCGCGAAGGACGCGGACGACATCTGGACGGTACGTGTCACGGTGCGCGAGCGCATGATCCGCTGGCTCACCGACGTACACCCCTACGCCCTCCCCCGCGTCAACACGGCCGAGGCGATCCTGCCCCTGCACTGGCCCAACGGCCGCCCCCACCGCCCGGACCACGACGACACCGACGGCGCGATAACCGCCCCCACGACCCCCCTCACCCCCGACCCCCCACGAACGGGCCCAGGCCGAGGCTGACCACCCAGGACCCCACCCCCGCACCCTTCGCCCCCCCGCACCGCCCGCACCGCCCGCACCGCCCGCAGGCCGCAGGCCGCAGGCCGCAGGCCGCAGGCCGCAGGCCGCAGGCCGCAGGCCGCGCAGAGTATCCGTGGTGTCTCTCCCCCGCAGCCGCCGACGGCGAATCACCCCCACAGGCGACCGTCACTTGTCAGCGGGCTGGAAACGGGCGGTGCGCGGGCGGGAGAACACCCTCAACGCAAGCTGCGCACGTCCAGGTGCCGCAGCACCCGGTCCACGATCTCCGGATCCGCCCCCGGCTCACTCCGCGCCGACAACACCTCATGCCGCGCAGCACTCAACATCTCCCCCTGAATCCGCCGCAACCGCTTCACCCGTCGAGCCCGCTGCTCATACGCCTCCCGCCGCTCCTCGTCCCCCAGATCCGGACTGATCCGCGTCCCGATGTCGAAGGCCCGCCGAATCAGCTGCTCGGACAACTCCTCCGGCAGCTCCTCCACCTCCTCGATCTCCTTGAGCCTCCGCTTCGCCGCCTTCGCCGCCCGAACCGCCAGCTCCTTCTCGAACGCCTTCTCGACATCCTCGTCGGCCCGCACCCCGAGCCTGCGCACCAGCCACGGCAGCGTGAGCCCCTGGAGCACCAACGTGGCCATGATCACCCCGAACGCGATGAAGATGATCTCGTCCCGGTCGGGAAACGGCGACCCGTCGTCCATCTTCAGCGGAATGGCCAGCGCAAGCGCCACGGACGCGACCCCCCGCATCCCCGACCACCACATGATCACGGTCTCCCGCCACGAGGTCGGAATCTCCTCGTCGTAGTCCCGTTTCGCATGCAGCCGTTTCGTCAGCCACGTCGCCGGCATCAGATACGCCAGCCGTACGAACACCACCACGGCGACGACCGCGGCGGCCCAGCCCAGCATCTCGCCCCACCGCCCCGACGCCGTCCTGATCGCGTTGTGCAGCTCGAGCCCGATCAGCCCGAACGCGACCCCGGTGACCAGCGTGTCCACCACGTCCCAGAACGTGTACCCGGCGAGCCGCGTCATGACGTCGTCGGCATCGGTGGCGTACTCCGCGAGGAACAGCGCGGTGGTGAGCACGGCGAGCACCCCCGACCCGTGCAGCTCCTCCGCCAGGACGTACGACGCGAAGGGCACCAGCAGCGTCATCCCGATCTGCAGCGTGGCGTCACCGAGCAGCGACATCAGCTTGTTCGCCGCCCACCCCAGCGCCAGCCCGATGACGACCGCGCCCACGGCGGACAGCACGAGATCGAGCCCGGCCCGCCACGGCGAGAAGGTGCCGCTCACGGCGGCGGCGATCGCGACGTGGTAGAGCACGATGGCCGTCACGTCGTTGAAGAGCCCCTCGCCCTCCAGGATCGACACCAGTCGGCGGGGCAGCCCGAGTTGCCCCGCGACGGCCGTCGCGGCGACCGGGTCGGGCGGCGCCACCAGCGCACCCAGGGCGACGGCGGCGGCGATCGGCAGCCCCGGCACGATGGCACTGGCGACGAAGGCCACGGCCGCCGTGGTGACGAACACCAGCGCCACGGCGAGCAGGAAGATCGGCCGTTTGTTGGCGGTGAACTGTCTCCACGAGGTGCGTCGCACCGAGGCGTACAGCAGCGGAGGCAGCAGCAGGGGCAGGATCAGATCCGGCGGCACGTCCACGTTGGGCACGAAGTCCAGCACGGCCAGCACGATCCCGAGGAGCGTCATCAGGACGGGCGCCGGCAGCCCGAACCGGTTCCCCACCGGGACGCTCACCACGGCCCCGAGTAGCAGCACGAACAACAGGGCCAACTGATCCACGGTCAGCGCTCCGGCAAGGTCTAGGCGATCAAGGAAGAGCCAGACCCCAAGCGTGCCACGCGCCTAGGACAATGCCCTCCCGGCAACCCGTGTGCGACGAACCCCGTCTCACAGAGCCTTGCGCATCGCCCGGTGGTCGATCCCGGCGTCGAGGAACTCCTCGCCGTACGCCACGTACCCGAGCCGCTCGTAGAACCCCATCGCCTGTGTCTGTGCGTGCAGGTCCACCGCGGCGAGCCCACGCGCGCGTGCCGCGTCCTCGATGGCCCGTACGAGGGCCACGCCGACGCCGAGCCCACGCGCCGCCTTCGTCACGGCGAGCCGGCCGAGCGAGCCGACCGTCAGGTCGCCGTCGGTCTTCGCGGCGGCCTCCGGGCCGTACAGGAGCCGCCCGGTGCCCAGCGGCACCCCGTCCTCGCGGATCGCGAGCACATGGAGGGCACCGGCGTCGTACGCGTCGTACTCGATGTCCTCGGGGACGCCCTGTTCGCCGACGAAGACCTCCTTGCGCACCGCGAAGCACGCCTCACGGTCCGCGGCGTCCTCGGCCACCCGCACCGCGTAGGAGCCGCCCCGCGCCACGTCGGACCCGCTGCGCGCCCCGTCCGAGCCGCTCACGCGTAGCTCTCCTCACGCACCTTGTCGAGCGCCTTCTGCAGGTCTTCGGGGTAGTCGCTCTCGAACTCCGCCCACTGCCCGTCCCCGGGGTGCTCGAAGCCGAGCCGCACCGCGTGCAGCCACTGCCGGGTCAGACCGAGCCGCTTGGCGATCGTCGGGTCCGCGCCGTAGGTCAGGTCCCCCACGCAGGGGTGGCGGTGGGCCGCCATGTGGACACGGATCTGATGGGTGCGGCCGGTCTCCAGCTTGATGTCGAGCAGGCTGGCCGCCCGGAAGGCCTCGATCAGGTCGTAGTGCGTGACGGACGGCTTGCCCTCGGCCGTCACCGCCCACTTGTAGTCGTGGTTCGGGTGCCGGCCGATGGGCGCGTCGATGGTGCCGCTCATCGGGTCGGGGTGCCCCTGGACCAGCGCGTTGTACCGCTTGTCGACCGTGCGTTCCTTGAACTGCCGCTTCAGTGAGGTGTACGCGCGCTCCGACTTGGCCACGACCATCAGCCCGGAGGTGCCGACGTCCAGCCGGTGCACGATGCCCTGCCGCTCGGCGGCACCCGAGGTCGAGATCCGGTACCCGGCCGCCGCGAGGCCGCCGATCACCGTCGTACCGCTCCAGCCGGGGCTCGGGTGCGCGGCCACACCGACCGGCTTGATGATCACGACGATGTCGTCGTCGTCGTGCACGATCTCCATGCCCTCGACGGGCTCGGCGACGATCTGCACGGGGGCGGGAGCCTGCGGCATCTCCACCTCGAGCCAGGCGCCGCCGTGCACCCGCTCGGACTTTCCGACCACCGAGCCGTCGACCGTGACCTTCCCCGCCGCGGCGAGCTCGGCGGCCTTCGTGCGGGAGAAGCCGAACATGCGGGAGATGGCGGCGTCGACGCGCTCGCCCTCCAGGCCGTCGGGCACGGGCAGGTTGCGGATCTCGGGAATGGTGCTCACCCGTCGAGTATGCCGGACGGGTCGGACACCGCCGGACCATCACCCGAACAGCAGTGCCCGTGGACCTGCCTCCGGACGTCCTTCCGGACGTCCTTCCAAAGGTCCGTCCAGACGTCCCGTACGCCACTCCGTGCGGGCCGATCGGCCCGCACGGACCGATCAGTCCTTGTGGACCGTGCCGTCCGGGTCGAGCCCGCGGAAGGACAGCAGCACGATCAGGATGCCGCCGCAGACGATCGCCGAGTCGGCCAGGTTGAAGACCGCGAAGTGCTTGGGCGCGATGAAGTCCACGACCGCGCCCTCGAAGATCCCGGGCGAGCGGAAGATCCGGTCGGTCAGGTTGCCGAGCGCACCGCCCAGCAGCAGACCGAGCGCGATCGCCCAGGGCAGGCTGTAGAGCTTGCGCGCGAGCCGTGCGATCACCACGATCACGGCCGCGGCGATCACCGTGAAGATGATCGTGAACGCCTCGCCGACGCCGAAGGCCGCTCCCGCGTTGCGGATCGCCTCCAGCTTCAGCCAGTCCCCGATGATCTCGATCGGCGCGTGGTGCTCCAGCTTCGCGACCACGATCAGCTTGCTGACCAGGTCGAGGACGTACGCCAGGGCGGCCACCGTGAACAGGACGGCGATCCTGCGCCTGCCCCTGGGCTCCTCGGCCGGGGCCCCGGTCCCTTCCACGCCGGACTGCTCCGGCTCGGCGCCCCCCGCTCCTGGGGTATCCGGCGTACCGATGATGCGCTCCGCCTCTGCCACGTGAGTGAGTCCCTCGACCTAGGTGCCTGACTGAGGACGAGGGTACGGCACACCCCCCGGCGCCCACGTGCTCAGGAGGCCTCCCGCGCGAATCAGTAGCGGCGTTCCTGTTTCTGCTTGCACTCGACGCACAGGGTGGCTCGCGGGAAGGCCTGCATCCGCGCCTTGCCGATGGGATCGCCGCAGTTCTCGCAGAGCCCGTAGGTACCCGCGTCGAGCCGCTCCAGCGCTCGCTCGGTCTGCTCCAGCATCTCGCGCGCGTTGGCCGCCAGGGCCATCTCGTGCTCGCGTGTGATGTTCTTCGTGCCGGTGTCCGCCTGATCGTCGCCCGCGCCGTCGCCGGAGTCGCGCATCAGGCCCGCGATCGACTCTTCGGACGACGAGATCTCGGTGCTCAGCCGCAGCGCCTCGGACTGGAGTTCGGCGCGCGCCTCCTTGACCTCCTCCGGGGTCCAGGGGTCCTCACCGGGGCGTACCGCGAGCTCGCCGGGCTCCACCGCGGCGATCCGCGCCTTGGGGACCGCAGAGGGGTTCTGCGCCGCCGTGGCCGTGCCAGGAGTCTTCTTCGCAACCACCGTCGTGGCTCCCGTCGTCTTCGCGGCCTTGGCCGCACCTTCGGCCGCGGAAGCGACCGACTTCTTCGCCGTGCTGGTGCTTTTCCTTGCCGTACCGCTGCTCTTCCTGGCCACGCTCTTCCCGTCGGCCTTCTTGGCCACCGCCTTCCGGGCGACCGCTTCCTTGGCGACCGTCTTCTTGGCGACCGCTTTCTTGGTGACTGCTTTCTTGGTGGCTCCCTTCGTAGCGACCGCTTTCCCGGTGGCCGCCTTCTTGCCGACAGCGGCTTTCGTGGCCGTCTTGGTAGGCGGCTTCGCGGCGGTCTTCGTGGCGGTGTTCACCGGGTTGGCCGCGTGCGCCACCGACGCGCTCTTCTTCCCGCCCACATCCTTGGCCGCCGGACCCGTGGATCTGTCGGACGCCGACTGCTGTACGGCGGTCTTCTTCGCCACCATGGCCGCGGCCCCTTCACATATTGTGATTTTGCGCGCAAATCGTGCTGGGACGATAAATCGACTTCTGGTCCGCGGCAACCGGGCGCACCAACGTTTCGTCCGCCCCGCGGGTCCCTCGCGAGGAACCTGCATGCGTTGTGCCCAGCTCCCCGCCGGGTAATCCGCCAGGTCCGGCGTCCCAGAATCCGGACGCCCGTGCCTCGCCGTTCGAGTCGCCGCGCCGGCCGCGGCACCACCCCGGGCGGCCCCGGCGGCGTACCCCTGAAAACCGGTCGGCCGCTGTCCGCGCGGCGCCGTACACTGGGCGCAGCGAGAAGCATGGATGGGGACGAGTAGCGGCGTACGCAGCCAGGAGCGACCCGGGGACGGTGGAAGCCCGGGGGCGAGCGCGACGCGAAGATCACCCCGGAGCCGCCGGAAGAAAGCCGCAGCGAGCGAGCAGCGGCCGGTAGAACCGGCATCGCGACCCCAATGAGGGGGCTCACTGGTGCACAGCACGCACCGGGGAGCCAAGGAGGGTGGTACCGCGGGAGCGCGCCGCGCACGGCGTCCGCAGCATCCAGGAGATGGCTGCTCAGGCTCTCGTCCCTCCGGACGGAAGGCAGAAAGTCCGCCGGAGGAAGCTCGCTGATGACAACGCCGACGTACCGCCAGGTGCCCGCCCAGGTCGACCTGCCCGCCCTCGAGCACGCCGTGCTCGACTTCTGGCGCGAGCAGAAGATCTTCGCCAAGAGCCTTGAGCAGTCCGAGGGGCACCCTGAGTGGGTGTTCTACGAGGGCCCGCCCACCGCGAACGGCATGCCGGGCGCCCACCACATCGAGGCGCGCGTCTTCAAGGACGTCTTCCCGCGCTTTCGCACCATGCGCGGCTATCACGTGGCCCGCAAGGCCGGCTGGGACTGCCACGGCCTCCCGGTCGAGCTCGCGGTGGAGAAGGAGCTCGGCTTCACGGGCAAGCAGGACATCGAGGCGTACGGCATCGCCGAGTTCAACGCCAAGTGCCGCGAGTCCGTGACCCGTCACACCGACGCGTTCACCGAACTCACGAACCGCATGGGCTACTGGGTCGACCTGGACGACGCGTACCGCACGATGGACCCCGAGTACGTGGAGTCCGTGTGGTGGTCGCTCAAGGAGATCTTCAACAAGGGTCTGCTGGTCCAGGACTACCGCGTGGCCCCGTGGTGCCCGCGCGACGAGACGGGTCTGTCGGACCACGAGCTGGCGCAGGGCTACGAGACGGTCGTCGACCCGTCCGTGTACGTCCGTTTCCCGCTCACCTCCGGTCCGCTGGCCGGCCAGGCCTCGCTCCTGGTGTGGACGACGACCCCGTGGACGCTGGTCTCCAACACCGCGGTCGCCGCGCACCCCGAGGTCACCTACGTTGTGGCGACGAACGGCGAGGAGAAGTTCGTCGTCGCCGCGCCGCTCGTCGAGAAGGCGCTCGGCGAGGGCTGGGAGACCACCGGTGAGACCTTCACCGGCGCCGAGATGGAGCGCTGGACGTATCAACGTCCGTTCGAGCTCGTCGAGTTCCCCACGGACGTGGAAACCCACTACGTGGTCAACGCCGAGTACGTGACGACCGAGGACGGTACGGGTCTGGTCCACCAGTCCCCCGCCTTCGGCGAGGACGACCTCAAGGTGTGCCGGGCGTACGGACTGCCGGTGGTGAACCCCGTCCGCCCGAACGGCACTTTCGAGGAGAGCGTCCCGCTCGTCGGCGGTGTCTTCTTCAAGAAGGCGGACGAAAAGCTCACCGAGGACCTCCAGCAGCGCGGTCTGCTCTTCAAGCACATCCCGTACGAGCACAGCTACCCGCACTGCTGGCGCTGCCACACCGCGCTCCTCTACTACGCGCAGCCGTCCTGGTACATCCGCACCACCGCCATCAAGGACCGTCTCCTCCAGGAGAACGAGAAGACCAACTGGTTCCCGGACTCCGTCAAGCACGGCCGCTTCGGCGACTGGCTGAACAACAACGTCGACTGGGCGCTGTCCCGCAGCCGCTACTGGGGCACCCCGCTCCCGCTGTGGCGCTGCGAGGAGGGCCATCTCACCTGTGTCGGCTCCCGCGCCGAGCTCTCCGAGCTGACGGGCACCGACCAGTCGAACCTGGACCCGCACCGCCCGTTCATCGACGAGGTCACCTTCGCGTGCCCGCAGGACGGCTGCGGACGGACGGCGACCCGCGTGCCGGAGGTCATCGACGCCTGGTACGACTCGGGTTCGATGCCGTTCGCGCAGTGGGGCTACCCGTACAAGAACAAGGAGCTCTTCGAGAGCCGCTACCCGGCGCAGTTCATCTCGGAGGCCATCGACCAGACCCGCGGCTGGTTCTACACCCTCATGGCGGTCGGCACCCTCGTCTTCGACAAGTCGTCGTACGAGAACGTCGTGTGCCTGGGCCACATCCTCGCCGAGGACGGCCGCAAGATGTCCAAGCACCTGGGCAACATCCTGCAGCCGATCCCGCTGATGGATCAGCACGGCGCGGACGCGGTGCGCTGGTTCATGGCTGCCGGCGGCTCCCCCTGGGCGGCCCGCCGCGTCGGGCACGGCACCATCCAGGAGGTGGTGCGCAAGACGCTCCTCACCTACTGGAACACCGTCGCCTTCCAGGCCCTGTACGCCCGCACCTCCGACTGGGCCCCCTCCGAGGCCGATCCGGCTCCGGCCGACCGTCCGGTCCTCGACCGCTGGCTGCTCTCCGAGCTGCACGCGCTCACCGACCAGGTCACCCAGGCACTGGAGGCGTATGACACCCAGCGTGCCGGAAAGCTCCTCTCCGCGTTCGTCGACGACCTCTCGAACTGGTACGTGCGCCGCTCCCGCCGCCGCTTCTGGCAGGGCGACAAGGCCGCGCTGCGCACCCTGCACGAGGTCGTGGAGACCATCACGCGGCTGATGGCCCCGCTGACCCCGTTCATCACCGAGCGGGTCTGGCAGGACCTGATCGTCCCCGTGACGCCGGGCGCCCCCGAGTCCGTACACCTGTCCTCGTGGCCGGAGGCGGACCTGTCCGCCATCGACCCCGAGCTGTCGCGACAGATGGTCCTCGTGAGGCGTCTCGTGGAGCTGGGCCGCGCCACGCGCGCGGAGTCGGGCGTCAAGACGCGCCAGCCGCTGTCCCGCGCGCTGGTCGGGGCGATCGGCTTCGAGTCCCTCGACGGGGAGCTGCACGCGCAGATCACCGAAGAGCTGAATGTCACTTCCCTCGCCTCCCTCTCCGAGGTGGGCGGCTCGCTGGTCGACACCACGGCCAAGGCGAACTTCCGCGCGCTGGGCAAGCGCTTCGGCAAGGGCGTCCAGGCGGTCGCCAAGGTGATCGCCGAGACGGACGCGGCGGCCCTCTCCCTCGCCCTGCGCGAGGGCACCGCCTCGGTGGAGGTCGACGGGGAGACGGTGACGCTGGCCGCGGACGAGGTCATCATCACGGAGACCCCGCGCGAGGGGTGGTCGGTGGCGTCCGACTCGGGTGCCACGGTCGCCCTCGACCTGGAGATCACCGAGGAGCTGCGGCAGGCGGGCCTCGCCCGTGACGCGATCCGGCTGATCCAGGAGGCCCGCAAGAACAGCGGCCTCGACGTGGCCGACCGGATCGCTCTGCGCTGGACGTCCACCGACCCGGCCGTCATCGCCGCCCTGAACGAGCACGCCGCGCTGATCGCCGACGAGGTCCTCGCCACCGACTTCGCCCAGGACGAGGCCGACGACACCTACGGCGACCCGTTCACCGACGAGGGCCTGTCCCTCACCTTCCGCCTCCGCAAGGCGTAGCCCCGGGCGGGTTCGTCGGCTGCGGCCCGGTGGGGGCCGATCGCGCAGTTCCCCGCGCCGATGGGGGGCCGGGGCTGCGCCCCGGCCCCCCATCGGCCTGACGGCCTCGTCCTCAAACGCCGGACAGGCCGAAAGACGCGCGCCAGCGCCCTCAAGGGGCGCGGGGAACGGCGCGAGCAACCCCCACCGGCCCGCAGCCGAGCACATCCGGGCGGGCGGGGGATCCGGGGCGAAGCCCCGGCCTCAGGGGCGCGGGGAACGGCGCGAGCAACCCCCACCCACCCGCAGCCGAAGAACGAAGGCCGGGGCCCACCAAAGATCTTGGTGGGCCCCGGCCTTCGGCGTTGCGTACCCCGTACAGATGCCCCAAGGAACCGCACGCCCGACCGAATCTCCCCCGCCCGAAACAGCACGGCAAAAGGGCGGAGCCCCGGAATAATCCGGGGCTCCGCCCTGAACGCTGCCGACGCCTAAGGCGTACTCCAGGCCGTCAGTTGTCGTCCTCGTCGATGAGGAACCCACGCATCGGCGAGGGAGCCTGCTGCATCGGCGACGGCCCCTGGGGCCGTACCGGAGCCATCGGCTGGGTCATGGCCGGCGACATCTGCTGCTGCCCGCCGTAGGAGGGCGCCGCCGGTGCCGGGGCACCGCCCATGCCCTGACCGCCGTACGACGGCGCACTCGCGCCGGCCGGAGCCATCGAGGGCGCGGAGGGCGACGGCAGGGACGCCGTGGCCGGAGTGCGCGGCGGGGCGAGCGAGTCGTCCGCCTGCGTCTCCAGCTGGCGCAGCTGCGACTCCAGGTAGGACTTCAGACGCGTACGGTACTCGCGCTCGAAGCCACGCAGGTCCTCGACCTTGCGCTCCAGCGTGGCGCGGGCGGACTCCAGGGAGCCCATCGCGACGCGGTGCTTCTCCTGCGCGTCCCGCTCCAGCGCGTCGGCCTTGGCACGGGCGTCACGCTCGAGACCCTCGGCGCGGCTGCGAGCCTCGCCGACGATCTTGTTGGCCTCGGAGCGGGCCTCGGCGATCGCCTGGTCGGCGGTCTGCTGAGCCAGCGAGAGGACACGCGCGGCGCTGTCGCCACCGGGGCCCTGCTGCGGCATCTGCGGGCCGTGACCGCCCATGGGGCCACCCATGGGTCCGCCCATCGGGCCACCCATCTGCTGCTGCATCTGGGGCTGCATCTGGCCCGGCATCTGCTGCTGCATCTGCTGACCGGGACCCTGGCCCATCTGGCCCTGGCCCATCTGGCCCTGGCCCATCGGACCCTGACCCATGGGGCCCTGGCCCATCGGACCCTGACCCATGGGGCCCTGGCCCTGCTGGCCACCCTGGGCGCTGGGGCCCGCGGGCAGCTGCGGCGCACCGCTCGGCAGCTGGGGCGGCCCACCCATGGGGCCACCCATCTGCTGCTGCGGCGGGCCCGATATGCCGGCGGGCACGGGGGCGCCGGGACCTCGCATGCCCTGCGGCGGGCCCTGCTGGTCCTGCTGCTCAGGCGGCTTGCGCATGCCCTGCTGCTGGTTCTGCGCAGCCGCGCGCGTGGCCGCCGCCAGTTTGGCGCGCAGGTCCTCGTTCTCGCGGAGCAGTCGCGTCAGTTCGGCTTCGACCTCGTCGAGGAAGGCATCGACCTCGTCCTCGTCATAGCCTTCTCGGAGGCGGACGGTCGTGAACTGCTTGTTCCGCACGTCCTCGGGGGTCAACGGCATCTCTTCACCTCAACGTAGTCGTCGGCATTCGGCAAGACCGTATCGTTCACAGCCGGCTCACGACGGAGATCAGGATGTAGACGATGATCATCAGTACGAAGAAGGACAGGTCGAGCGCCACGCCCCCGAGACGCAGCGGCGGAATGAACCGCCGCAGAAGCTTGAGCGGTGGATCGGTGACAGTGTAGGTGGCCTCGAGAACGACCACCATCGCCTTGCCGGGTTGCCATGAGCGGGCGAACTGGAAGACGTAGTCCATGACCAACCGGAAAATCAACACGACGAGGAAACACGTCAGCGCGATGTAGAGAACCTGCCCGACCACGCTCATGATCCGTGCTTACCTCTCCCCTGTTTCCGTACCTTGATCCGGTCCTGCGTCTCAGCTCTGGTTGAAGAACCCGCCCTCTGCGATGCGGGCCTTGTCCTCCGCCGTGACATCGACGTTAGCAGGCGACAACAGGAACACCTTCTGCGTCACCCGCTCGATGCTGCCGTGGAGACCAAACACCAAACCGGCCGCAAAGTCGACAAGTCGCTTCGCATCTGTGTCATCCATCTCAGTCAGATTCATGATCACCGGGGTGCCCTCACGGAAGTGTTCCCCGATGGTACGGGCCTCGTTGTAGGTCCGCGGGTGAAGTGTGGTGATCCGGTACGGCTCTCGTTCCGACACGACCTTGGGCATGATCACCGGTGCGTTCTTCTCCAGGCTTGCGCGTTCTTGTGTGATGGATGCCACGGGCGCGATCCGCGCCGGACGGCTGGATTCCGCAGTGAGCGAAGCGGAATGCGGCACCGGATCGCGAGGTGCCGGAGGCTGCACCATTCGTACCGATTCATCCCGTTGGGACTGATGTGCCTGGTGTGCCTGATGCGACTGGTGGGGCGGCTCGTGCCGCCGCCGGTCACGCTCGGGCTCCGGGTCGAGCTCGGGCTCGAACTCGTCATCGGGGTCGAAACCCCTGCCGTCGTACCCATCGTCCTCCACGAGGCCGAGGTAGACCGCCATCTTGCGCATCGCGCCGGCCATGCTCTGAGTCCTCCGCTCTGTGGTGGATCGGCTGACGAATTGCCAAGTGCCCGCGATCCACGAGGTCGTTATGCCCGCCAGTGGCGGTAATGACCATATTTTCTGCTGTGGTCCGACTTCTTGGCGACGTTACCCGAGCCCGGGTCGGACTCCGAGTACCGCCGTACCGACGCGTACATGTGTCGCTCCGGCCGCCACGGCCTGCTCGAGGTCCGCACTCATCCCTGCAGACACCATGTTCGCAGCCGGATGCGTGCGGCGCATAGCAGTCGACAAATCCATCAGCCGCTCGAACGCCGCTTGTTGGCGACCGGCGTACGCCCCGGTGAGCGGTGCGACGGTCATCAGTCCGTCGAGCCGGAGCCCGGGCGCCCCGGCGACGAGGTCGGCCAACTCTTCGATTCCGCCGACTCCGACGCCTCCCCGCTCACCCCGGCCGCTCTCCTGCGCGTCCAGTGCGACCTGGATGAGGCAGCCCACCTCGCGCTCCACCCGCACTGCTTCCTTCGACAGGGCTGTGACAAGTCGGGCACGGTCCACGGACTGCACCACATCCGCGTAACCGACCACAGAACGCACCTTGTTGGTCTGCAACTGACCGACAAAATGCCACGAGAGGGGCAGATCCGAGCAAGCCGCGGCCTTGGGCGCCGCGTCCTGGTCCCGGTTCTCGGCGACGTTGCGCACTCCGAGTTCCGACAGCATCCGCACATCGCCCGCGGGATAGGTCTTGGTGACCACGATCAGGGTCACCTCTTCACGCTTGCGCCCGGCGGCCACACAGGCCGCCGTGATGCGCTCTTCCACTTTCGCCAGATTTGCGGCGAGTTGAGCCTTACGGTCCGTCATGCCCCATCAGTCCAGCCAGACATAGCCCGCGAGCCGCCCGGTCGTGCGGTCCCGTCGGTACGAGAAGTGGTCGTCCGACTCCAGCGTGCACACCGGCGACTGCGCCCGGTCGCACACCCCGAGTCGTTCCAGTTGCGCGTGCACTCCGGCGGTCACGTCGACCGCGGGAGTGCCCCAGCTGGTCTCGGCGTACGCCGCCGGCTCGATGGCGGCGACTTCGGCGCGCATCTCGTCCGGTACTTCGTAGCACCGGCCGCAGACCGCGGGTCCGGTGCGGGCGACGATCCGCTCGGGCTCGGCGCCGAGTTCCACCATGGCCCGTACGGCGGCGGGGACGACCCCGGCGACCATGCCGGGCCGTCCCGCGTGGGCGGCGGCCGCGATCCCGGCGACCGGGTCGGCCAGCAGAACCGGCGTGCAGTCGGCGGTGAGGACGGCGAGGGCGAGCCCGCGCCGCGCGGTCACGATCGCGTCGACGGACGAGATCTCCGCGGAGAGCCACGGTCCCTCGACCACCGCCACGTCCGGCCCGTGCACCTGATTCATCCAGACGACCAGGGCCGGGTCCAGTCCGAGCGACTTGGCGGCCAGTTCACGATTGGTCCGTACGGCGTCGGGGTCGTCGCCGACCGCTCCGCCGAGGTTGAGCTCCTCGTACGGAACGGCGCTCACCCCGCCCCACCGGTCGGTGAAGGCGAAGTGCGCGCCGCTCACGGTGCTCGTTTCGGAGCGATGTCCTATCACTTCAGGAAGTCCGGCACGTCCAGCTCCTCGGCCGCGCTGTCCGAGTAGGCGCGGGACGGCGGGACCGGCGGAGCGACCTGGACCTCGTTGACCGGCTCCGGGGTGGGCTCCGGGGCCTCCTTCGGCGTGACGCTGCCGAGCGAGCCGAAGGACGGACGGCTCTCGGCGGCCCGTACCGGCGCGGGCTCCTCGCGCTGCTTGGCGGAGGTGGAGCCGAGGATGTTGTCCCGCTTGGCCGGCGGCTGGCCGCCGTCGAAGCCGGCGGCGATCACGGTGACCCGCACCTCGTCGCCGAGCGCGTCGTCGATGACCGCGCCGAAGATGATGTTGGCCTCGGGGTGTGCGGCCTCGCTGACCAGCTGGGCGGCCTCGTTGATCTCGAACAGGCCGAGGTCGGAGCCGCCGGAGATGGAGAGCAGGACGCCGCGTGCGCCGTCGATGGAGGCTTCCAGGAGCGGCGAGGAGATCGCCATCTCGGCCGCCGCCACGGCGCGGTCGTCGCCGCGGGCCGAGCCGATACCCATGAGCGCGGAACCCGCTTCGGACATCACGGACTTGACGTCGGCGAAGTCGAGGTTGATCAGACCGGGCGTGGTGATGAGGTCGGTGATGCCCTGAACACCGGAGAGCAGGACCTGGTCCGCCGACTTGAAGGCGTCGAGGACGGAGACCTGGCGGTCCGAGATGGACAGCAGCCGGTCGTTCGGGATGACGATGAGGGTGTCGACCTCTTCGCGGAGTTCCGCGATGCCGTCCTCGGCCTGGTTGGCCCGGCGCCGCCCCTCGAAGGTGAAGGGGCGGGTGACCACGCCGATGGTGAGGGCGCCGAGCGAGCGGGCGATGTTGGCCACGACGGGCGCGCCGCCGGTGCCGGTGCCGCCGCCTTCGCCGGCCGTCACGAAGACCATGTCGGCCCCCTTGAGGACCTCCTCGATCTCCTCGCGGTGGTCCTCGGCCGCCTTGCGGCCGACGGCCGGGTTGGCTCCGGCGCCGAGTCCGCGCGTGAGTTCGCGGCCGACGTCGAGCTTGACGTCGGCGTCGCTCATCAACAGAGCTTGCGCGTCCGTGTTGATGGCGATGAACTCGACGCCCTTGAGACCGACCTCGATCATCCGGTTGATGGCATTGACACCACCGCCGCCGACACCGATGACTTTGATGACTGCGAGGTAGTTCTGCGGTGCTGCCACGTCGAAGGCCTCTCGCCTCGAGTTACGTGTCGTCGCCTCGCACGCTCGCGATCCGACGACTGATGCCGAATGGGACGGTCCGAACGCCGACCCGAACCCTAACGCTGAAGTTTAGGGTTACCAGTGTGTCTGTTCCTTGGACTCTTCCGAACAGGACACTAAGTCGACAAGTGGCGCACGTTCAACGAACACGCCGAACCTCCCGTTTTTCTTTTCACCCTATGTGATCAGGCGTAGCGCTGCCCAACCAGGGTGCTGGCCTGCGCTGATGTGCGTCAACTGCCCGATGACGCAGGGGCGATGGGGGCACTCACATCGAAGTGCCGGGCCCCTGGAGCTGCTTTCATGAGAGCGGTGAGCGTCCTGGCCTTCGCGCGGCCCTTCTCGCCGCTCCCCCACTCCACGCTGCGCCCGCCGCCCAACTCCAGCGAGATCGAGTCGTACGAACGGACCTTGACGATCCGGGTGTCGCGACGGACGGCGGCCGGAATGTCCCCCGCCACCCCCACCGCCTCGCGCACCAGCCGGTCGACCGGGAAGCGACGCAGAACGGCCGCCTTGGACTTTCCGGACACCGCCAATTCCAGTGCGGGCACACCCCTCGGCGCAGCCGAAACCGTCGCGAAACGCACACCCTTGGCGTCCACTTCGATGTACTTGCCGCCGTTTCCGGTGTTTTTGAGAATGAGCACCGGGGTGCGTTCGGTCACTTTCAGCCCGATTCCGTGCGGCCAGGAACGGACGACATCAACCGAGTCAATTCGGGGCAATTTCCGGCGCAA
The DNA here is from genome assembly GCF_001514115.1 of Streptomyces olivochromogenes. Classification (GTDB taxonomy): domain Bacteria; phylum Actinomycetota; class Actinomycetes; order Streptomycetales; family Streptomycetaceae; genus Streptomyces; species Streptomyces olivochromogenes. Next base: position 409,185 of record NZ_KQ948452.1, on the reverse strand, counting down.
TCGCGCCTCAATGGCGTCGGTATCGATGGAAATCAGCGGCGATCCGACCGCCACGTCGGCCGCGTCGCGCACTTGCCGGTCCGTCAGGACCCGCACCCCGGAGACCGACACCTTCTCGGTCCGCAGCCACGACGAGCCGTAGAGCAGCCAGAGTGCGGCTGCCGTCACCAACACCACCGTGATCAAAAGGATGATGAGCATACGAAGGCGACGCAACCGCCTGAGGCGGGGCGAGCCGGACTCCAGCTTCTGCCGTTCACCGCGCTCGGCGGTCGTCGGTCCGGCCACGCTCCCTGCCTTCCCTCATACGGTCCTAGCGGTGGCGAGAGGCGATCGCCTCGTACACCATGCCGACGAGCAGGTCGTCGGCGTCCCGGCGGCCGAACTCGCTGGCGGCGCGGGACATCTCGTACAGCCGGTGCGGGTCGGCCAGCACGGGCAGCACGTTCTGCTGAACCCACGCAGGTGTCAGCTCCGCGTCGTCGACAAGGAGGCCGCCACCGGCCTTGACCACCGGCTGGGCGTTCAGTCGCTGTTCGCCGTTGCCGATGGGCAGCGGGACGTAGGCGGCGGGCAGCCCGACGGCGGAGAGCTCGGCGACGGTCATCGCGCCCGCGCGGCAGAGCATCATGTCGGCCGCGGCGTACGCGAGGTCCATCCGGTCCACGTACGGTACCGGGATGTACGGGGGCATTCCCGGCATCTGGTGGACCTGCGGCAGTTCGTTCTTCGGGCCGACCGCGTGCAGGATCTGGATACCGGCCTGCTGGAGGTAGGGAGCCGCCTGCTGGACGACCTCGTTGAGGCGCCGTGCGCCCTGCGAGCCGCCGGAAACCAGCAAGGTCGGCAGCGAGGGGTCGAGACCGAACGCGGCGCGCGCCTCGGGGCGTACGGCGGCCCGGTCGAGGGTGGCGATCGAGCGGCGCAGCGGGATGCCGATGTAGCGGGCGCCGCGCAGCTTGTTGTCCGGGGTCGAGACGGCGACCTGCGCCGCGTACCGGGAACCGATCTTGTTGGCGAGGCCCGGCCGGGCATTGGCCTCGTGGATCACGATCGGCACGCCGAGGCGCTTGGCCGCGAGGTAGGCGGGCAGCGCCACATAGCCACCGAAGCCGACGACCGCGTCCGCCTTGGTGCGCTCCAGGACCTGCTCGGCCGCCTTGATCGTGCCGCGCAGCCGCCCCGGGACGGTGATCAGCTCGGGTGTGGGCTTGCGGGGCAGCGGAACGGCGGGGATCAGCGCGAGTTCGTAGCCCCGCTCCGGTACGAGCCGGGTCTCAAGTCCGCGTTCCGTGCCCAGGGCCGTGATCCCCACGGTCGGGTCCTGCCTGCGCAGGGCGTCCGCGAGGGCGAGCGCGGGCTCGATGTGGCCGGCGGTCCCCCCGCCGGCGAGTACGACATGCACCGAAATTCACCGCTCTCCGGACGAACGCGCCGCCGAGGCACGCCGTCGCATCGTGTTCCATCTCCGAGGCCCCGCGGCCCCCGCGGAGCCTCTCACCGCAGCACGCTTTCTACCAAAGCGGGGTTGCCGCATCGCAAGCGCCGCCCGCGCAGCGGGCTCGTCGCGTGCGAAGGCGATCAGCAGCCCGATGGCGAACATGGTCGGCAGCAGGGCGGACCCTCCGTAGGAGAACAGCGGGAGCGGGACTCCGGCGATCGGCAGCAGACCGAGCACCGCACCGATGTTGATCACGGCCTGGGCCGTGATCCAGGTGGTCACGCCTCCCGCGGCATACCTCACGAAGGGGTCCTCCGTGCGTCCGGCCACGCGGATACCCGCATAGCCTAGAGCCGCGAAGAGGGCGAGCACCGACAGCGTCCCCGCGAGGCCCAGTTCCTCCCCGGTGATGGCGAAGATGAAGTCGGTGTGCGCTTCCGGGAGTTGTCCCCATTTTTCCACACTGGCACCGAGGCCGGAACCGAACAGTCCGCCGGAGGCCAGCGCGTAGATGCCGTGCACGGCCTGCCAGCAGGTGTCGTTCGGGCCGGGTTCGGTGGCGCCGATGCAGGCGAGCCGGGACATCCGGTTGGGACTCGTCTTGATCAGGATGAAACCGATGGTCACGGCGACCGCCAGCACGCCGCCGAACAGCCGCGTGGGCGCCCCGGCCAGCCACAGCAGTCCGAAGAGGATGGCGGTGAGGATGATCGCCGTGCCCATGTCGCCGCCGAGCATGATCAGCCCGAGCAGCAGGAAGGTGCCCGGGACGAGCGGCACCAGCATGTGCTTCCACTGCGCGAGCATGCCCTTGTCCTGCTTGCGGGCGAGCAGGTCGGCGCCCCACAGCACGAGCGCGAGCTTGCCGAACTCGCTGGGCTGGATCTGGAACGAGCCGCCGAGGGAGATCCAGTTCTGGTTGCCGTTGACCGACATCCCTATCCCCGGGACCTGCACGAGGATCATCAGGAAGACCGAGCCGGCCAGGATCGGATACGCCAGCGCCCGGTGCAGCTTCACCGGTACCCGCATGGCGATCAGGAGCAGCACGGTGCCGATGGAGGCCGCGAGGAACTGTTTGCGGAAGAAGAACGACCCCGGCAGCGACAGCTGCAGTGCCGTGATCATCGAGGCCGAGTAGACCATCACGAGGCCCAGCACGGTGATCAACAGGCTGCTGCCGAAGATCAGATAGTACGCGGTGAGCGGACGGTCCCAGGCCTTGCGGGCGCGCAGGACGAGCAGGCGCAGCGGGTTGTCGCGCGGGGAACGGGGGCGTCCGGCGGGGCGCCGTGGGGCACGCTGGACGGGGGGACGGCCAGTACGGCTACTGGCCATCACCGGCTCCGTCCGCCATGCCCCGGGAGGGCGTCCCACAGGGCGATGGAGGTCCCCACCATGGCGTCACGCGTCCCTCCCAAGGATCCCGGGCGCGCCCGGACCGTCCGAGACCCGCCGTCAGGCGCTCGCGCCGAGTTCGCGGACCGCCTCCGCGAACGCGTCCCCGCGCTTGTTGTAGTTGGCGAACATGTCCATGGAGGCACAGGCCGGCGCCAGCAACACCGTGTCGCCCTCGCGGGCGAGCCCCCGCGCCTCCCGAACCGCCGCGAGCATCGCCCCAGTGTCGGTCCGGTCGAGGTCGACGACGGGTACTTCCGGCGCGTGTCGCACAAGGGCTTCACGGATCAGAGCCCGATCCGCGCCGATGAGCACGACGCCCCGAAGTCGCTTGGCCGACTTGGCGACCAGCTCGTCGAAGGTCGCGCCCTTGGCGAGTCCGCCCGCGATCCACACGATCGACTCGTAGGCCGCCAAAGAGGCTTCCGCGGCATGCGTGTTGGTCGCCTTGGAGTCGTCGACGTACGCGACGCCGTCCACGTCGGCGACGTGCGCGATGCGGTGGGCGTCCGGCGTGAAGGCCCGCAGCCCGTCCCGTACGGCCGCGGCGGGCACCCCGAAGGCGCGCGCCAGGGCCGCCGCCGCAAGGGCGTTGGCGACGTTGTGCGGGGCGGGCGGGTTGACGTCGGAGACCTCGGCGAGTTCCTGGGCGTTCTTCTGCCGGTTCTCGACGAAGGCCCGGTCGACCAGGATGCCTTCCACGACGCCCAGTTGGGAGGGTCCGGGGGTGCCGAGGGTGAAGCCGACCGCCCGGCAGCCCTCCTCGACGTCCGCCTCGCGCACCAGGTCCTCGGTGGCCTTGTCGGCGAGGTTGTAGACGCAGGCGACCCGATTGCCTTCGTAGATACGGCCCTTGTCGGCGGCGTACGCCTCCATGGAGCCGTGCCAGTCGAGGTGATCCGGTGCCAGGTTCAGCACGGCGGCCGAGTGCGCGCGCAGTGACGGCGCCCAGTGCAGCTGATAGCTCGACAGCTCCACCGCCAGGACGTCGTACCGCTCCTCGCCGAGGACCGCGTCGAGGAGGGAGACCCCGATGTTGCCGACCGCGGCCGTGCGCAGCCCGGCCGCCTTCAGGATCGAGGCGAGCATCTGCACGGTCGTGGTCTTGCCGTTGGTGCCGGTGACGGCCAGCCAGGGGGCCGCGTCGGGACCTCTCAGCCGCCAGGCCAGTTCGACGTCGCCCCAGACCGGGACGTCCGCCGCGGCGGCCGCGGCGAACAGCGGCTTGTCCGGCTTCCAGCCGGGCGCGGTGACGATGAGCTCGGTGCCCTCGGGCAGGGTGGCGCCGTCACCGAGGCGCACGGTGATGCCGAGCGCCGCCAGCTCCGCGGCCTGCGCCCGGGAGCGCTCGTCGTCGCCGTCGTTGACGACCGTGACGACGGCGCCGAGACCGTGCAGCACCTTGGCCGCCGGGATACCGGAGACGCCGAGCCCGGCGACGGTGACGTGCTTACCCTGCCAGTCGGTCACTTCTTGGCTGCCCATCCTGCGTAGAAGAGGCCCAGACCCACGATGACGCACATGCCCTGGATGATCCAGAAGCGGACCACGACAAGGACTTCGGACCACCCCTTTAGTTCGAAGTGGTGCTGGAGTGGTGCCATGCGGAAGACGCGCCTGCCGGTGAGCCGGAAGGAGCCGACCTGGATGACGACCGACATGGTGATCAGGACGAAGAGGCCGCCGAGGAGCGCGACCAGCAGCTCCGTGCGCGAGCAGATCGCGAGACCGGCGAGCGCGCCGCCGAGGGCCAGCGAGCCGGTGTCACCCATGAAGATCTTGGCGGGCGAGGTGTTCCACCACAGGAAGCCGAAGCAGGCTCCCATCAGGGCGGAGGCGACGACCGCGAGGTCGAGTGGATCTCGTACCTCGTAGCAGGCGGCCGGGTTGGTCAGGGTCTGCGCGTTGGCGCAGGACTCCTGGAACTGCCAGACGCCGATGAAGGTGTACGCGCCGAAGACCATGGTCGCGGCGCCGGTGGCGAGACCGTCAAGACCGTCGGTCAGGTTCACGCCGTTGGACATGGCGAGAATCATGAACAGGGCCCAGACCACGAAGAGCACCGGGCCGATGGTCCAGCCGAAGTCCTCCACGAAGGAGAGCCTGGTGGAGGCCGGGGTGTTGCCGTGGTTGTCCGCGAACTGCAGCGCGAGGACCGCGAAGGAGATGCCGACGATCAGCTGACCGGCCATCTTCGCCTTGGCCCGCAGACCGAGCGAACGCCGCTTGACGATCTTGATGTAGTCGTCCAGGAAGCCGACCAGGCCCATGCCGGCCATCAGGCCGAGCACCAGCAGACCCGAGAAGGTCGGCGGTTTGCCCGTGATCACCTTGGACAGGAAGTACGCGATGATCGTCGCCAGGATGAAGGCGATACCACCCATCGTCGGAGTACCACGCTTGCTGTGGTGCTCCTTCGGACCGTCGTCGCGGATGTACTGCCCATAGCCCTTGCGGGCCAGCAGCTTGATCAGCAGCGGGGTCCCGATCAGGGTCAGGAACAGACCAATGACTCCTGCGAACAGGATCTGGTTCATCATCGGGCCGCGACCTCACCCTCGGCACCGCCGTCGAGCAGCGCCTGCGCCACCCGTTCGAGCCCGACCGACCGGGACGCCTTCACGAGCACGACGTCCCCCGGGCGCAACTCGCTGCGCAACAGGTCGACAGCCGCCTGTGCGTCGGACACGTGCACCGACTCCTCACCCCACGAACCCTCGTTATATGCGCCCAGTTGGAGCCAGGAAGCTTCCCTGCCCCCGACCGCGACGAGCTTGCTGACGTTGAGTCGGACGGCGAGCCGCCCGACCGCGTCGTGCTCGGCGAGCGCCTCGTCCCCGAGCTCGGCCATCTGACCGAGCACCGCCCACGTCCGACCCCCTTGTGCCTGTGCGGCTTTGCCCATTGCCGCGAGCGCGCGCAGGGCGGCTCGCATGGACTCGGGGTTCGCGTTGTAGGCGTCGTTGACGACCGTCACGCCGTCCGGGCGCTCGGTGACCTCCATCCGCCAGCGGGAGAGGGAGCCCGCCTCGGAGAGCGCGAGGGCGATCTCGTCTGCGGACATGCCCAGCTCATGGGCGACGGCGGCCGCGGCGAGCGCGTTCGACACGTGATGCTCACCGTACAGGCGCATGGTCACATCGCTGCACCCGGAGGGTGTGTGAAGCCTGAATGCGGGCTGTCCAGCGTCCGTGAGACGGACGTTCTCGGCACGTACGTCCGCTTCGCCGGACTCTCCGAAGAAAATCACGCGCGCTTTCGTGCGGGACGCCATGGCGCGTACGAGGGGGTCGTCGGCGTTGAGGACGGCGACACCGCCCGCTTCCGACGGCGGAAGGCTCTCGACGAGCTCGCCCTTCGCCTGTGCAATCTGTTCGCGGCCGCCGAACTCACCGATGTGGGCGGTCCCGACGTTCAGGACGAGGCCGATCCTCGGTGGCGTCAGGTGCGTGAGGTAGCTGATGTGGCCGATGCCGCGGGCGCCCATCTCCAGGACGAGGAACCTGGTCTCCTCGGTGGCGCTCAGCGCGGTCAGCGGCAGCCCGATCTCGTTGTTGAGCGAGCCGGGCGTGAAGACGGTCGGCGCCTTGCTCCGCAGGACCTGGGCGATCAGGTCCTTGGTGCTGGTCTTGCCCGCGGAGCCGGTGAGGGCCACGAGGGTCGCGCCGAGGCGTTCGACGACGTGACGCGCGAGGGCGCCCAGGGCCGCCTGCACGTCCTCGACGACGATCGCGGGCACGCCGACGGGCCGGGAGGCCAGTACGGCGACCGCGCCCGCCGCGACGACGGCCTCGGCGAAGTCGTGGCCGTCCACGCGCTCGCCGACGAAGGCGACGAAGAGGCTGCCTGGCTCCACTTCACGGGAGTCTCTGACGACCGGTCCGGTGACCTGTACCGCCGGATCCGGTATGTCGTACGTCTGCCCGCCGACGACTGCTGCGATCTCGGCGAGAGAGAGGGCGATCACAAGTTCATCCCTGGGTCTTCTGGATAGCTTCGCGAAGCACCTGGCGGTCGTCGAAGGGACGCACCACCCCGGCGATGTCCTGGCCCTGCTCGTGGCCCTTGCCCGCGACCAGCACGGTGTCGCCGGGCCGCGCCCGGGCGACGACGGCGGCGATGGCGGCGGCCCGGTCCTCGAAGACCTGGACCTCGCCACGCTCGTGCGCCGGCACCTCGGCGGCGCCCGCGAGCATCGTCGCGAGGATCGCGAGGGGGTCCTCCGAGCGGGGATTGTCCGATGTCAGTACGGCGGTGTCGGCGAGCCGCGCCGCGGCGGCGCCCATCGGCATCCGCTTGGTCTTGTCTCGGTCGCCGCCGCAGCCGAGCACGACGTGCAGCCTGCCCTCGGTGACCTTGCGCAGCGCGCGCAGGACCGATTCGACGGCGTCCGTCTTGTGGGCGTAGTCGACGACCGCGAGGTAGGGCTGTCCCGCGTCCACGCGCTCCAGGCGGCCCGGCACGCCCGGGACGGCGGCGATGCCGTCGGCGGCGGTCTGCGGGTCGATCCCGGCGACGGCGAGGGCGACGATTGCGGCGAGGGTGTTCGCCACGTTGAAGGGGCCCGCGAGCGGCGACTTGGCGGTGATCCGCTCGCCCTTGGGGCCGACCGCGACGAACGCCGAGTCCATCGGGCCGACCTCGACCTCCTCGGCGCGCCAGTCGGCGTCCGGGTGTCCTTCGGCGGAGAAGGTGACGACGGGGACGGTGGCCTCCTCGGCCAACCTGCGCCCGTACTCGTCGTCGAGGTTGACGACGCCGAGTTTGCTGCGTTGCGGCGTGAACAGCTGCGCCTTGGCCCGGAAGTAGTCCTCCATGTCGGAGTGGAACTCCATGTGTTCCGGGCTGAGGTTGTTGAAGACGGCGATGTCGAAGACGCAGCCGTCGACCCGCCCGAGGACCAGCGCGTGGCTGGAGACCTCCATCGCGACCGCGTCGACGCCGCGCTCGCGCATCACCGCGAACAGCGCCTGGAGGTCGGTTGCTTCGGGGGTGGTGCGCTCCGACTTGATGCGCTCCTCGCCGATGCGCATCTCCACCGTGCCGATCAGGCCTGTGGAGCGGAGCGTCTTCAGGCCGCCCTCGACGAGATAGGCCGTGGTGGTCTTGCCGGAGGTGCCGGTGATACCGATCTGGAGCAGATCGCGCCCCGGGTGGCCGTAGATGGTGGCCGCGAGCTCTCCCATCAGGCCGCGCGGGTCGTCGACGACGAGGACCGGCAGCCCGGTGGCGGCGGCGCGCTCGGCGCCGGTCGGGTCGGTCAGCACGGCGACCGCGCCGAGACCGGCCGCCTGCGTCACGAAGTCGGCGCCGTGCAGGCGGGCACCCGGCAGCGCGGCGTAGAGGTCTCCGGGGCGCACCGCGCGGGAGTCATGGGTGATGCCCGTGACCTCCGCACTCGGCGCCGGGGCGGTGACACCCAGCTGATCGGCGAGCTCCGCGAGGGGTGTGGCGGAGTTCTGGACCGGTCGCGGCGGCCCCGGATATGTCACAGGAACGCCCTTCTGGGTGGTTTGGGACTGATCAGCGTGTGGCACGGCGGTGAGCGTACCGGGCGCACCCCCGCCCGAGCGAAGCGAGGGGCGTGGCGAGCCGTGGTTCCCGGAATCCGGGGTGATCGTTGTCACGAGCTGGTTCCTGGTCCGTTGTGCGTGCGGTCTTGTCCGGGTCCTGGCCGGACCCTGATCAAGTCCTGATCAGGGGATATGGCCGGAATCGATCACGGCGTGAAGGTCACGGGCAGATTGGCGGCCCCCGCTCCGGTGGGCGGGACCTGGAGGGTCTTGAGCGCGAACTCCATGACCTGCTTGTAGATGGGTCCGCAGATCTGGCCGCCGAAGTAGCTGCCCTTGGTGGCGTTCTGGATCGCGCAGTAGACGGTGATCCGGGGCTTGTCGGCGGGGGCGAAGCCGGCGAACGACGAGGTGTAGCCGTGGTACTTGCCGGTGGCCGGATCCACGCGGTTGGCCGTACCCGTCTTGCCCGCGACCCGGTAGCCGGGGATGCGCGCCTTGGCGCCGGTGCCCTGCTCGTCGTCCACGACGGACTCCAGCATCTGGGCGAGGGTCTTCGCCGTCTTCTCGCTCACGACCCTCGTCTTCTTGGGCTGGGAGGCCGGGGTGAACAGGCCGTCGGGCCCCTTCGTGCCGCGCACCAGTGTCGGCTCGACGCGTACGCCGCCGTTGGCGATCGTCGAGTAGACGGAGGCCGCCTGCATCGCGTTGATCGACATGCCCTGGCCGAAAGGAATCGTGTACTGCTGGGAGGTCGACCACTTGTCGGCGGGCGCCAGGATGCCCTTCGTCTCGCCGGGGAAGCCGAGCCCGGTATAGCTGCCGATGCCGAACTTGCGCAGATACGAGTAGAGGACCTGGTTCGCCGCCTTCTGCGTCTTGCCGAGCTGGCCGGTCGCCAGGATGGTGCCAATGTTGCTGGACTTGGCGAGCACGCCGTTGAGCGTCAGGTTCCAGGTCTTGTGGTCGACGTCGTCCTGGAAGAGGCGGTCGCCGCGGTGCAGCCGGTTGGGCACGACCACGTGCGTCTCGGGTGTTGCGGCGTTCTCCTCCAGAACGGCTGCCATCGACATGACCTTGGCGGTGGAGCCGGGTTCGTACGCGTCCTGGAGGGCCGCGTTGCCCAGGGCCGCCGCGTCGGCCTGGGTGAGGTCGTTGGGGTCGAAGCCGGGCGAGTTCGCCATGGCGAGGATCTCGCCGTTGCGGGCGTCCTGCACGATCACGTACCCGCGGTCCGCCCTGGACGCCTTCACCTGCTCGCTGATGGCGTTCTGCGCGGCCCACTGGATGTCGCGGTTGATGGTCAGTTCGACGTCGGAGCCCGCCACGGCGGGTGTCTCCGTCGACCCCGCGGTCGGCACCTGACGGCCGCCGGACTGGGCGTAGCGGATCTTGCCGTCCTTGCCGGCGAGTTCCTTGTTCAGCTTCTGCTCGACTCCGCCGCCGCCCTTGCCGTCGGCGTTGACCCAGCCCAGTATCCCGGCGGCGAGAGCGCCGTTCGGATACACGCGCTTGCTGGCCGGGACCGCGACGACGCCCGCGAGGAAGTTGACGGTGCTCTTGTCGGTCTCCGCCTTGACCGCGAGCGTGTTCCTCAGGTCCTTGATCTGCTTCCAGACCTGGGGGGTCTGGCGGTGCGCGAGCAGTGTGTAGCGGGTGTTCTTCGTACGGAGCTTCTTGGCGACGGTGTCCACGTCCTGGCCGAGGATCGGCCCGAGCAGTGCCGCGGCCTGCTCGGGCGCGTCCGTCACCTTCGTCGTGTCCTGCGTGAACATCGTGGGGTCGGCCGTGATGTCGTACGCGTCCACGCTCGTCGCGAGCTCCACGCCGTTGCGGTCCGTGATCCCGCCACGGGTGGCGGCCAGGGTGCGGCCGACGTACCTGTTCTGCTCGGCCTTCGCGACGTAGGCGTTGGCGTCCACGGCCTGCACCTGGAGCAGGCGTACGACGAAGGCGATCATCACCAGTGTCAGGGTGAGGCTGACCATGCGCAGCCGGGGACGGGGGCTGCCCAGCCGCAGGGCCTGTGGGCCGCCGGGCCGGGGCGCGCCCGGGCGGCGTGCGGGGCGGGCGCCGGGGCCCGGACGCCGCTGGCCGCCGGGGCGTACGGGCCTGGCGGGGCCGGGCACGCGACGGCGCGGCGGTTCCCTGTCGGACACTTCCGTCACCTGCCGGGGGTCGAGGAGGGCTGCGCGGACGGGGTGGGGGCGGGGGTCTGCGGGGTCGGGATCCGCGGGGTGGCGACGCCTGCGGAGGGGACGGCGGCCGCCGGGGCGCCGGTGGCCGGGGCCGTGGGCTGTGTGAGGGCGAGGACCTCGGGCGGGCGGACCACCGGGTTGCGTGCGGAGGACTGGTGGGCGGCCGTTCCGGGGACGCCCTTGACGCTGCCGTCCGGGTTGAGGAAGGCCGGGTCGCCGCCGGGCACCATGCCCAGCTCGCGGGCGCGGCGCTGGAGGGCGTCGGGCGCGGAGTAGGTGTCCACGTCCCGCTGCAGCGCCTGCTCCTCGTCGGTGAGGCTCTTGGTGTCCCTCTGCAGGTCGTCCAGGTGGAACGAGCCCTCGCTCAGGGCGGAGTTCAGCACGAGGAGGCCGATCAGGCCGCCGCCGAGCAGGAGCACGACGAGCAGGACGAAGGGGGTGCGGGCGGCATGGCCCCCGCCGGCGGGGAGGAGCCGGGCGAGCCGGGCGGCCCGCCCCCTGAGTTCGGGTTTCCTACTCACTCGATCTCCCCCTCCTGGTGCCTCACTCGGCGTCCTCGCGGATGCGCTGGGCCCCGCGCAGTCGTGCGGGAGCCGCTCGCCGGTTCTCGGCGACCTCTTCCTCGGTGGGAAGTTCGGCACCGCGGGTGAGCAGCTTGAGCCGGGGCTGGTAGCGCTCGGGCACCACCGGCAGACCGGGCGGCGCGGTGGTGGCGGCGCCGGCCGCGAACACCTGCTTGACCAGCCGGTCCTCCAGCGAGTGGTACGACAGGACGGCGATCCGGCCGCCGACGGCGAGCGCCTTCACGGCCGCGGGAATCGCCCGCTCCAGGACGCTGAGCTCCCCGTTGACCTCGATGCGCAGCGCCTGGAAGGTGCGCTTGGCGGGGTTGCCGCCGGTGCGCTTGGCTGCCTGCGGCAGGGAGTCGCGGATCAGCTCGACGAGCCGCGCGCTGTTGCTGAAGGGTTCCTTCTCGCGTTCGCGCACGACGGCGGAGACGATCCGCTTGGCCTGCTTCTCCTCGCCGTACGCGCGCAGGATGCGCACCAGTTCGCCCGGCGGGTAGGTGTTGAGCACCTCGGCCGCGCTGATGCCGGTCGTCTGGTCCATCCGCATGTCGAGCGGGGCGTCCTGGGCGTAGGCGAAGCCGCGGTCGGCCTCGTCGAGTTGCATGGAGGAGACGCCCAGGTCGAACAGGACGCCCTGGACACGGGGGATGCCGAGGCGGTCGAGCACCTCGGGCAGTTCGTCGTAGACCGCGTGCACGAGGGTGGCACGGTCACCGAAGGGGGCGAGCCGCTCTCCTGAGAGGCGCAGTGCCTCCTTGTCGCGGTCGAGGGCGACGAGACGGGCCTCGGGGAACCGGGTCAGCAGCGCCTCGCTGTGGCCGCCGAGTCCCAGGGTGCAGTCGACGACCACGGCGCCCGGCTCGGTGAGGGCCGGGGCCAACATGTCCAGGCACCGCTGGAGCATCACCGGGACGTGTCGACTCTGGCTCAAGGGGCCCTCTCAGGTCCGGCGCGGCCGTACGCACCGCCGGGTCCCCACCCGCTCGAGAAGGGGAGGCCTGCTGGCGCCGGGTGAGTGGCGTCAGCCGACCGGGAGCGGGAGGAGGCCGAGCCGTACGTACGCGCCGCGCACGCGGGGGGAGACGCCGGAAAATCGCCGGGTCTCCAGGGGAAAGCAGTCCAGCAGGGAGAGCCTCGCCTCCCGCTTCGCGTCACTTTAGTCCACGGTGTCTCGCGGTCAATCAACCGGCATGCGCGTCGCGGACCACTCCTCCATGAACCCTCGATCGAAGCTACGAATCGGCAAAAATCACCTATCCGGGCGATCTCTAAACACCCATGTGGGTTACCTCACAACAAGACACGATGACGTTCTTTGTCCCTTCTCACAGCAGGACTACTTCGTACCTGACCAGTAACGTCATAGCTATGACGACTTCTGCATCCGTACCCACAGAGCCCGAAGACGCCATAACCACGAGCGGTGGCGTGACCGACCGTCTCGTCGAGGCGAACCAGAAGTACGCCGGAGCGTTCACCGATCCCGGGATGGACGCGCGCCCCGTGCTGCACGTCGCGGTGGTCGCGTGCATGGACGCCCGGCTCGACCTGCACGCCGCGCTCGGCCTGGAGCTGGGCGACTGCCACACCATCCGCAACGCGGGCGGCGTCGTGACCGACGACGTGATCCGCTCCCTCACCATCAGCCAGCGGGCGCTCGGCACCCGCAGCGTCGTTCTCATCCACCACACCGGCTGCGGCCTGGAGTCCCTCACCGAGGACTTCCGGCACGACCTGGAGATGGAGGTCGGCCAGCGCCCCGCCTGGGCGGTCGAAGCCTTCCGGGACGTCGAACAGGACGTACGGCAGTCGATGCAGCGCGTGCGCACCTCACCGTTCCTCCTGCACACGAACGACGTGCGCGGCTTCGTCTTCGACGTGACGACGGGCCTGCTGCGCGAGATCGACCCCGCCTGAACACTCCCACCGGGCCCCTCGTAAAACTTCCTGGGGCCCTCGTGGGACCCTCACTTCACGAAAAAGCCCCGACCCACCGGCACCCAAAGAGTCGCAAGACCTGACATATCGCAGCCAGTTATCCACAGGCGAGTGACACGAACCGGTAACGGCAACAAGAATGCGGTTGTGGCGTCACGCGGAACTTCTCGCGCGTGGTGTCCGTGTTTCGGGGTGGGCCGGTCCGCACAGGGCGTCGGCCCGAGAACGGGCCGAGGAGGGCCGGGTGACGACCTATGACGATCGAGCGAGCCTTACAGATCTGACCGCCACTGTGGAGCGTGTCCGCAGTTCGGTGGAAGGAGTGATCGAAGGCAAGCCTGAGGTCGTACGGCTTTCGCTGACCGTGCTGCTCGCCGAGGGACATCTTCTGATCGAGGATGTCCCCGGCGTCGGCAAGACCATGCTGGCCAAGGCATTGGCACGGTCCATCGACTGCTCGGTGCGGCGTATCCAGTTCACGCCCGACCTGCTGCCCTCGGACATCACGGGTGTGTCCATCTGGGACCAGCAGCGCAGGGACTTCGAGTTCAAACCGGGTGCGATCTTCGCGCAGATCGTGATCGGCGACGAGATCAACCGCGCCTCTCCCAAGACGCAGTCCGCGCTCCTGGAGTCGATGGAGGAGCGCCAGGTCACCATCGACGGGCAGACCTACGAGCTGCCCAGCCCCTTCATGGTGGTGGCCACGCAGAACCCGGTCGAGATGGAGGGCACCTACCCGCTGCCGGAGGCCCAGCGCGACCGCTTCATGGCCCGCGTCTCCATCGGCTACCCCAGCGCGGACGCCGAGCTCCAGATGCTGGACATCCACGGCGGGGTCTCCCCGCTGGACGACCTCCAGCCGGTGGCGCACGCGCACGAGATCGTGAAGCTGATCGACGCGGTCCGCACGGTCCACGTCGCGGAGACGGTCCGGCGGTACGCGGTGGATCTGGTCGCCGCCACGCGCACCCACCCCGACCTCAGACTCGGCGCCTCGCCGCGTGCCACGCTGCATCTGCTGCGCGCGGCGAAGGCCTCCGCGGCGCTCAGCGGCCGGGAGTACGCGCTGCCGGACGACATCCAGGCACTCGCCGTGGCGGTCCTGGCCCACCGTCTGCTCCCCACGGCCCAGGCGCAGTTGAACCGCCGTACGGCCGAGCAGGTCGTCCAGGAGATCCTTCAGCACACCGCCGTTCCCGCGGCACCCCAGCAGCAGCCGGGCTTCACGATGGGCCGCGGCGCGCCCGCGTACGGCCAGCAGCCGCCCCGGAGGCTGTGATGACGCCCGGGGGGACGGGCGACGCCGAGGAGGACAAGGGCGGGCTGCGCACCGCGCTCACCGGTCTCACCACCCGTGGACGCTCCTTCCTGGCCGCCGGCATCGCGGCCGCGATCTGCGCGTACGTCCTGGGGCAGAGCGATCTGCTCCGGGTCGGCCTGCTTCTCGCGGTCCTGCCGCTGGTCTGCGCGACCGTGCTGTACCGCACGCGTTACCGGGTCGCGGGCAGCCGCAGGCTCTCCCCCGGGCGGGTACCGGCCGGTTCCGAGGCCCGCGTCCATCTGCGGATGGACAACGTCTCGCGGCTGCCCACCGGCCTGCTGATGCTCCAGGACCGGGTGCCGTACGTGCTCGGCCCGCGGCCCCGGTTCGTCCTGGACCGGGTGGAGGCGGGCGGCCGGCGCGAGGTGTCCTACCGGGTCCGCTCCGACCTGCGCGGCCGCTATCCGCTGGGTCCGCTGCAACTGCGTCTGACGGACCCATTCGGGATGTGCGAACTGACCCGTTCCTTCTCGACGTACGACACCCTGACGGTCATCCCGCGCGTGGAACCGCTGCCGCCGGTGCGGCTGACCGGTGAGGCGAAGGGGTACGGCGACGGGCGGCAGCGCTCGCTGGCGCTGGCAGGCGAGGACGACATCATCCCGCGCGGCTACCGCTACGGCGACGACCTGCGCCGGGTGCACTGGCGCCTGACCGCGCGCTACGGCGAACTGATGGTCCGTCGCGAGGAACAGCCGCAGCGCTCCCGCTGCACGGTGCTGCTCGACACCCGGGGCATCTCCTACGAGGGCGCCGGCCCGGACTCCGCCTTCGAGTGGGCGGTGTCGGGCACGGCGTCGACGCTGGTCCACATGCTCGAGCGGGGCTTCTCGGTGCGGCTGCTGACGGACGACGGCAACTCGGTGCCCGGCGAGGGCGCCGACGGCTTCGCTGGCGCGAGCCAGGAGTCGGCGGACGCGGCCGGACTGATGATGGACACGCTCGCGGTCATCGACCACTCGGACGGCGCCGGGCTCTCCCGGGCCTACGACGTCCTGCGTGGGGGTAACGAAGGGCTGCTGATCGCCTTTCTCGGCGACCTCGACGAGGAGCAGGCGACGGTGCTCGCCAAGATGCGCCAGCGCAGCGGCGGGGCCGTCGCCTTCCTGTTGGACAGCGAGACCTGGGTGCGGGAACCGACCGACGTCCCCGGCCCGTTGGACAGGAGCGAGGATCGACTGCGCATGCTGCGCGAGGCGGGCTGGACCGCCGTGACGGTGCCACGGGGGGCGGAACTCGCCGATCTGTGGCGGCAGGCGGACCAGCAGCGCGCGGGCGCCGCCTCGACGGGGAGTACGGCAGGGGGTGGACGATCATGAGCGGGCGGGCTCGGCTGACGCTGTATTCGGCGGCGGCCACACTGATGGCGGCGTGCGCGCTGCTGCCGCTGGTCAAGCCGGCGACGTGGTTCCTCCAGGCGGTGCTCCTGCTGGCCCTGCAGTCCGGTGTGGGCGCGCTGACCCGGCGGGTTCCGCTGGCCAGGCCGCTGACGGTGGCGGCGCAGGCGCTGGTGACGCTGATGCTGCTGACGCTGGTCTTCGCCCAGCAGCAGGCGCTCCTCGGCTTCGTCCCGGGACCGGAGGCGTTCCGGCATCTCGGCGATCTGCTCCAGGCGGGCACGGACGACGTCGGGCGGTACGCGATTCCGGCGCCGCTGTCCGACGGCATCCGCCTGATGCTGATCGGCGGTGTCCTGGTGATCGGGCTCGCGGTGGACACGCTCGCGGTGACGTTCCGCAGCGCTGCCCCCGCCGGACTCCCCCTGCTCGCGCTGTACTCGGTCGCCGCGGGACTGTCGGGCGGCGGCTGGGCCTGGCTGTGGTTCCTGCTCGCGGCCACGGGCTATCTGATGCTGCTCCTGGCGGAGGGCCGCGACCGGCTCTCCCAGTGGGGCCGGGTCTTCGGCGGCGCGCCCCGCTCACAGGGGCTGGACGCCTCCTCGGGCACGGTCGCGCCGGTCCGCACGGGGCGGCGCATCGGCGTGGTCGCGCTGGGCGTCGCCCTGGCGGTGCCGCTCGCCCTGCCCGCCCTCGACGGCGGTCTGCTGGGCGGCGCGGGGGCGGGCGTCGGCTCGGGTTCCGGGGGCGGCACGATCTCCGCGGTGAACCCGCTGGTCTCGCTCCGCGACAGCCTGAACGTGGACGAGGACCGCCAGGTCATGTCCTATCGCACCAACACCGAAGACACCCAGGACATGTATCTGCGGATCGTGTCCCTGGACGACTTCGACGGCACGGCGTGGAAGCCGGCCCAGCGACACATCCAGGACGTGCCGGACACGTTCCCGACGCCGATCGGCCTCGGGGCCGATGTCCAGCGCAGCGAGATCCAGACCCGCATCTCGGCGGCCGACTGGTACGCGCAGGACTGGCTGCCCATGCCGTACCCGGTCAGCAAGGTGAACATCAGCGGCAGTTGGCGGTACGAACCGGTCGGGCGCACGCTCGTCGGTGACCACGGTCAGAACACACGCGGCGTGCAGTACCAGGTGACGAGCCTGATCGTGCAGCCGACCGCGGAGCAGCTGGCGAACGCGCCGGAGCCGTCGAAGGTCCTGAAGCGCGAGTTCACCAAGGTGCCGTCGTCGCTGCCCGCGGTGGTGGCCGACACGGCGCGCAAGGTCACCGCGGGCTCGACGAACCACTACGAGCAGGCGGTCAAACTCCAGGACTACTTCGCGGTGAACGGCGGGTTCACCTACAACACCCAGGTGCAGGTGGGCACCGGCTCGGCCGCGATCGCGCGCTTCCTGAAGGACAAGCAGGGCTTCTGCGTCCACTTCTCCTTCGCGATGGCGTCGATGGCCCGCACGCTGGGGATTCCGGCCCGGGTCGCGGTGGGCTTCACGCCCGGCTCCCCGCAGTCCGACGGTTCGATGTCGGTGGGGCTGCGGGACGCGCACGCCTGGCCCGAGCTGTACTTCGAAGGGGTGGGCTGGACCCGCTTCGAGCCGACCCCGAACCGGGGCTCGGTGCCGGAGTACACCCAGACGGACACGCCCGGGTCGGACTCGTCGGCGGTGCCGAAGCCGTCCACGTCGACGTCCGCGGCGCCGTCCACCGCTCCCTCGGCCAGCGGCAACTGCCTGGCCGAGCAGAAGAAGCTGGAGGCGTGCCCGAGCCAGTCCGCGCCGGCCACGGTGGGCTCGAAGGACGACGGCACTCCGCGGCTCCAGATCCTGCTGTACACACTGGCCGGGCTTCTGCTGCTGGCCATACCGCTGCTGCCGATGCTGTGGCGGATGCGGCTCCGGGACGTGCGGCTGGGTGCGCACGGCCGCAGTGAGGCGGACGCGCCCGCGTACACGCTGGCGACGTGGCTGGAGGTGACCGATACGGCGTGGGACTACGGAATCGTGCCGGACGAGTCCCAGACACCACGCAAGGCCGCGGCGCGGATCGTGCGACTCGGGCTCCTCGAAGCCGAGGCGTCGGATGCGGTGCACCGGCTGGCCGCGGCGGTCGAGCAGGTGCTGTACGCCCCGCACCCCCGGCTGACGGCGGGGCTCGCGGAGGACGCCCGCCGTGTCACGGACGCCCTCGGCGCCCGGGCGAGCCGCACCGCCCGCCTGCGCGCCCTGCTCGCGCCCCGCTCAGCCGTCCGGGTGGCCTGGGCGGCGTCGGCCTACTGGACGGCTCTGTCGGCCCGGCTGGCGGCGCGCAGAGAGTCCCTGCTGCGACGTCCTTCGGGGCAGAACAGCTGACGTCGCGTTGAACCATGTGTGGCCCGTGTCCCCGGCCGGGGACACGGGCCACATGTGGTTGGTGCGCGACCGGGACGGAAGCCGCCGGTGGCGACCCGCCTGCAGCGGCCGGCGTCCACAGGCGCAGGTTCGGTTCTCGTCGGCGTCACGCGGGTTCGGTTCTCGTCGGCGTCGCGCAGGGGCGCTTCACGTCGGGGTCACGCAGGCGCTTCACGTCGGCGCTGCATGCCGGCGCGGGCAAGACGCCCTCTCGGGGTACGGCTGAGGGGGTGTCCCACCCGGCCCGGGTGGGACACCCCCTCACGCGTTGTCTTCGACTGCGGGCGCCCGCAGGGCTACTGACCCCGCGGGGCTACTGCCCCTGCTCGTCTCGGCGTCGCTGCCAGCGTTGTTCGATGCGGTCCATCATGGAGCGGCGCTGTCGGCCCTGGTGGCGTGCGGCGGGTGCGCCGGGCGCGGCCGGCTGTTCACCCGGCTTGGGAGCCTTGCGCCAACCGGTCACGGCAAGCACCGCGCAGCCCAGCATGACAAGGAAGCCCACCACGCTTACCCAGATCTGCTTGGAGGCCACTCCGGCCACGAGGAGCGCGATACCCACCAGGAAGCCAGCGACCGCCTGGTAGACCCGTCGCCGGGTGTACGTACGCAGCCCGCTTCCCTCAAGCGCTGTCGCGAACTTGGGATCTTCGGCGTACAGCGCTCGCTCCATCTGCTCGAGCATTCGCTGCTCGTGCTCCGAGAGCGGCACGGCGTCCTCCTCATCGTGCAGTCGCCGGGGCGACCGGGGGTCCCCTTCAGGATAGGCAGGGAATCGCCCCCGTGAAACCCGCCCCTCTGCGCCAATTCGCCAACCGGAACCCGCCATGGCACCCCGATTCACTGAGGCGTGCATTCCCCAGCAACCGGCCCGTCATGCCGGACGGTCTCCCTCGATCATACGGCGCCGAGCGCCCGATCGGGTGGCGTGTGGCGTACTCCATCTGCCGCCCCGCCCCTGATCAGGGGCGCAACATGAGAGGCGGCTCACCCCTCGTCGGCCCCCTGCGCCTCACCGAGCACATGAAGCTGCGTGGCCACGGAGTGGAACGCGGGGAGTTCGGCGGCCGCCGCCTCGAGCTTCAGGAGGGCTTCCACGGCACCTGGCTCGGTGTCCACGAGGACGCCGGGGACCAGGTCCGCGAAGACCCGTACGCCGTGCACGGCGCCGACGCGCAGACCCGCGCCCTCGACGAGCGCGGTGAGCTGGTCGGCGGTGAAACGGTGGGGTACGGGATCCCCCTCGCCCCAGCGTCCGTCCGGGTCGTCGAGCGCCTGCCTGGCCTCCTTGAAGTGGCCGGCGAGGGCACGGGCGAGCACGGCGCCGCCCAGGCCCGCCGCGAGGAGGCTGAGAACGCCCTCGGGGCGCAGCGCGTCCACCACGTTGCGCACGCCGTCGGCGGGGTCGTCCACGTACTCCAGGACCCCGTGGCACAGCACGACGTCGTAGCCACCGCGCTCGACGACGTCGAAGAGGCCGTGGGCGTCACCCTGGACACCCTTGACACGGTCGGCGACCCCGGCCTCGGCGGCCCTGCGCTCCAGCGCGAACAGCGCGTTCGGGCTGGGGTCGACGACGGTCACACGGTGGCCGAGGCGGGCCACGGGCACCGCGAAGTTGCCGCTGCCGCCTCCGGTGTCGAGGACGTCCAGGGACTCCCGCCCCGTGGCCTTGACCCGACGGTCGAGAGCGTCCTTGAGGACCTCCCAGACCACGGCGGTACGGAGAGAAGCGCGGGGGCGCGTCGGGTCCGGCACGGCAGTTGACTCCTCGGAGCGGCACCGCCTCTTGCGCGGCGGAGCGATCGGGGGGCCTCCCGGCAGGAGGCTTCAGGCGCCTCCACCCTATTGCCTCCGCCGTCGTACCCGACCCTGCGTCTCACCCGGTGGATCACGCGTCGGATCAGGCATCGGATCAGGCTTCGGATCGCGCGGCGGATCACGGAGTCAGCTCGCGTCCGGGACCTCCCTGTCCCCCCTGTGCTCCCTGCCCTCCCCGTCTCCGTCCCCCTCCTCCTCTCCGTTGCGACGGGGCTGGGGCAGCACGGGTTGCAGCACCAGCATCCGCTCGACGAGGCGCAGGAACATCGCCACGTCGCGTATCAGGTCGTCGGCGTCGCGGGTGCCGGCCGCGCCCCGGATACCCGCCTCGGCACGGGCGCGCCGCTCGGCTCCGGAGGCGAACAGGGCGCTCCACTCGGTGAGTTCGGGCGCGATCTCGGGGAGCACTTCCCAGGCGCTCCGGATGCGGGCGCGGCGTCGGGATGTGGGCTCCGGGCGGCCCCGGGCGGCGAGGACGGCGGCGGCGGTGCGCAGGGCCGCCAAGTGCGCCGTCGCGTAGCGCTCGTTGGGTGTTTCCAGGGCGGTCGCCTCGTCGAGGCCGGCGCGGGCCTGGGCGAGCAGGTCGAGGGCGGCGGGCGGGGCCGTGGTCCGGCGGAGCACGGGGTGCACGTCGCTCGCCGGGCCGGTCAGTGAGGGGGCAGGGCCGGTGGCGCGGCGCCGGTGGGCGGCTGCTGCGGAAGAGGTGGCCATGACGAACCTCCTGTCGTCTGTGTGACGGCACTGTGGCCGTATGTGCCCATCGTGAGGTATGCCACTGACAATCCGTTCTGACCTGGGCCTTTGCTTCGATCGAAGGTTCGGGTTAGTTTTTGCACTGACCAGTCAGTTCAAAAATGTTCAGGGGATGGGGACGCTGTGGACGGTCCGCACGGACTCGGTGTCACGGCCAGGGACTTCGGACTCGAGGGCCCTCGCGGCCGGGCGTTCCGCGGGGTCGGTGTCGATGCGGGGCCCGGCTCGCTGATCGCGGTCGAGGGGCCGTCCGGCTCGGGCCGTACGTGCCTGCTGCTCGCGCTCACGGGCCGGATGCGGTCCACCGAGGGGACGGCCACCGTGGGCGGGGCCACGCTGCCGCGGCAGATGGCCGCGGTGCGTCGCGCGAGCGCGCTGGCCCATGTCCCGGGCGTCACCGACCTGGACCCCGCCCTGACCGTCGGGGAGCACCTGCTGGAACGGGCGCTGCTGCAGCGGCGGTTCGGGGGGTCTCTGAAGGACTCCCTGCGCGGGCCGCTGCGTCCGCGAGCCGAGCGGGCGGCCGAGGGGAAGCTGCGGATCGACTCCGCGCTGGCCGCCGCCGGCCTGGACCGGGAGGCCCTGCCCAAGGGCTCCCGGACCGCCGTACGCGACCTGGAGCGGCTCGAAGCCCTGCGGCTGTCCGTCGCGCTGGCCCTCGTCGGCCGCCCGGGGCTGCTCGGCGTCGACGACACCGACCTCAAGTTGTCGGATGCCGAACGGGCCGAGGTCTGGGCCCTGTTGAAGTCGATCGCCCAGTCGGGCACCACGGTCGTGGCGGTGTGCGGCGAGGCTCCCGACGGAGCCGTCCGCGTGTCCACCCGCCCGACCGACCACACCAGCGAGACCGACGACAAGGAGACGGCCGATGCGCTCGCCGAGACTGGCCGTTCTTGAGCTCAGGCGCTTCGGCCGGGGCAGACTCCCGCGCGCCGCGCTGGTCGCGCTCCTGTTGCTGCCGCTGCTGTACGGCGCCCTCTACCTGTGGTCGTTCTGGGATCCGTACGGCCGGCTGGACCGCATCCCCGTGGCGCTCGTGAACGACGACAAGGGGGCGAGCGTCGCGGGCAAGAAGCTCTCGGCCGGCGAGGACATCACCAAGGGGCTGCGCGACAGCGACACCTTCGAGTGGCACGAGGTGAGCGCGGCCGAGGCCCGCCGAGGTGTCGAGGACGGCACGTACTACCTGTCGCTGACCATGCCGTCCGACTTCAGCCGGAGGATCGCCTCCAGCTCCGGGGAGGCTCCGGAGACGGGCGCCCTCCAGGTGCGTACGAACGACGCGAACAACTACATCGTCGGGCAGATCTCGCGGACGGTGTTCGGCGAGGTGCGCACGGCGGCGTCCACGAAAGCCTCCCGGTCGTTCCTGGACAAGATCTTCATCTCGTTCTCGGACATCCACGGGGCGACCGAGAAGGCCGCCAAGGGGGCCGACAAACTCAGCGGTGGGATCAGCAGGGCCCGGAAGGGCTCCGAGGACCTCGCCGACGGCCTGAAGGACGCCAAGGAGGGCAGTGGCAAGCTCTCCGGGGGCCTGCGGAAGCTCGACAAGGGCGCTGGCGACCTGGCGGACGGCTCGCGGCAGGTCGCCGACGGCACGGGGGCGCTGGCCGAGAAGGTCAACGGGGTCGCGGACAAGGTGGGGCCCTTCTTGAAGGACAACGAGAAGTCGATCGGCGACACGGCCCGGCTCGTCGCCGACTCCGCCGCGGGGATCCGCCACAACCTCGACACGCTGGTGAAGACGGCCCCGGCCGCCGCCAAGGGCGCCCATACGGCGTCCGACGCGCTGAGCGCCGTCTACAGGGCACGCTGCGAGACCCTGCCGTTGCCCGACGCCGCGTGCCCCGACCTGAAGAAGGCCCGGCAGGCGGCCGCGGACGTGGCCGAGGTCGCCGACGACGTGAACACGCTCATCGGCGACCAGAACGGCGATCTCGACCGGCTCGACAAGAACCTGGGCACCCTGCAGAAGCAGGCCCAGGCCCTCGCCGACCGCTCGCCGCACCTCTCCGAAGACCTCACCGACGCCGCCTCCAAGGTCGACAAGCTGAACGAGGGCGCCGAGAAGGTCGCCGCGGGGGCCAAGAAGCTGCGCACGGGGCTCGGCACGGCCAAGACCGGCGCGGCGGACCTCGACACAGGGGTCGGCAAGCTGAAGACGGGCGCGGGCACCCTCGACGAGGGCATGTACAAGCTCGTCGGCGGCTCGGGGCAGCTCGCCGGCGGGCTGCACGACGGCGCCGGGCAGATCCCCGACTACGACCGGCAGGACCGCGACCTGCGCACCCAGGTCATGGCCGACCCGGTGAAGCTCGCCTCCAAGGACCTGCACAAGGCGCCCAACTACGGCACCGGCTTCGCCCCGTACTTCATCCCGCTGTCCCTGTGGGTGGGCGCGATGGTGGCCTACATGCTGATCCAGCCGCTGAACCGGCGCGCGCTCGCGGTGGGTGCCTCGGCCTGGCGCATCGCGCTGGCCGGCTGGCTGCCGGTGGCCGCTCTGGGCGTGCTCCAGACGGTGGCCCTGATGTCCGTGCTGCACTGGGCGATCGGCCTGGAGATGGTGCGGGCGGCCGGGACGGTCGGCTTCCTGTGCCTGGTGACGGCGTGCTTCGCGGCGCTCGTGCAGTGGCTGAACGCACGCTTCGGAGCGGCGGGCCGGATTCTCGTACTCGCCCTCCTGATGCTCCAGCTGACCTCGGCCGGCGGCACGTACCCCGTCCAGACCAGTCCGGGCTTCTTCAACGCGATCCACCCCTTCTTGCCGATGAGTTACGTCGTCGAGGCCCTCCGCAGGCTCATCACGGGCGGCGGTCTCGGACCGGTCTGGCAGGCGTGCGCCGTCCTCACGGCGTTCACCGCGGGCGCGCTCGCGCTCACCGCCCTGTCGGCACACCGCAAGCAGGTGTGGACCCTCGACCGTCTGCACCCCGAGCTGAGCCTGTGACAATCAGGGCCATGGAAAGCAGCAGCACCACGGCAGGCGGCGGCCGTCGCGAGGCGACCCGGCAGAAGCTCTACGAGGCGGCGGTCACCCTCATCGCGGAACAGGGGTTCTCCGCCACCACCGTGGACGAGATCGCCGAGCGGGCCGGAGTCGCGAAAGGCACGGTCTACTACAACTTCGCGAGCAAGTCCGTCCTCTTCGAGGAGTTGCTGCGGCACGGCGTGGGGCTCCTCACCGCCTCCCTGCGGGAGGCCGCCGAGCGCACCGAGCGGGACGGCGGCACCAAGGTCGACGCACTGGACGCGATGATCAGGGCCGGTCTCGCCTTCATCAACCGCTACCCGGCCTTCACCCAGCTCTACGTGGCCGAGCTGTGGCGCACCAACCGGGCCTGGCAGTCCACGCTCATGGTGGTCCGGCAGGAGGCGGTCGCGGTCGTCGAGGGCGTGCTGCGCGAAGGGGTGGCGAACGGCGAGCTCAGCGACGAGATCGACGTTCCGCTGACGGCCGCCGCGCTGGTCGGGATGGTCCTGGTGGCCGCCCTGGACTGGCAGGCCTTCCAGCCGGAGCGTTCCCTCGACGACGTCCACGCGGCGCTGTCGCGGCTGCTCCAGGGCCGCGTGAGCGGCAACCGGTGAGCTGACGGAGCTCGGTACGGAAACGGGAGTACGGCCAAGCGCCGGTCCGAGGTGGCCGCGTCCCCCGCGGGCCACCTCGAACCGGCGCTTGGCCGTACTCCCCCGTACTCCCCCGTACTCCCCGTTGGGCCCCCGTTCGGTCGTCCCCCGGGTTCCCCCGTGCCTCGCTCCCGCCGACGGAGTCGGCGGAAGGAGCGGCCAAGGGCGCGAGGACCGTTCCGCCGCCCCGTGTCGGCGGTGCCGGAGCCGCGCCCCTTTCCGTGCCTCCACTCTCTCTTTCGCGCAGGTCGGGCCCCATCCGCGCGCGTACTCATCTCACTCACTAGGTACGGATACTCAGTCGTACGCACTCATGCCCAGGCCGTGCCGTCGTCAACTGGTTACGATCGCGTCCGTGTCCGTACTCCCCCTGGTCTTCACCAGCGGCTGGGCCAGTGGCATCAACGCGTACGCGGTGGTGCTGCTCCTCGGCATCTTCGGAGCGACCGGTCTGAGCGACGACGTCCCGGAGTCCCTTCAACGCCCTGAGATCCTGATCACAGCGGGCGTTCTCTTCCTGTGCGAGGCGGTCGCCGACAAGATCCCGTACGTGGACTCGGTGTGGGACTCGGTGCACACCGTGATCCGCCCCGCGGCGGGGGCGTGGGTCGGCGCGCTGCTCGCCGGGCAGAGCGGTTCGCTCTCCGATCTGGCGGCGGGCGCGATCGGCGGTTCGACGGCATTGGCGAGCCACACGGTCAAGGCCGGGACGCGGATGGCGATCAACACCTCGCCGGAGCCGTTCAGCAACTTCGTCATGAGCACCGCCGAGGATCTCGGGGTCGCCGGGATCCTGACCTTCGCGATGTTCCACCCCGAGGCCGCGGCGATCATCGCGGGCGTGCTGCTGCTCGCGGGACTGCTGGCGCTCTTCTTCCTGATCTCACGGATCCGCCGGTTCCTGCGCCGCAGGGCCCAGCGCCGGGAGGAGAAACGCCTGGCCGAGCGGGTGGGACAGCCACCCGACTGAGCACCGCGGGCCGGGCTGTCAGTGGCGGCCGATAAAGTCGCTGGCATGGGACGGATTGCGGTGATCGGCGCCGGGATGGGCGCGATGGCGGCCGCCGCCAGGCTGGCCGTCGCGGGCCACCGGGTGGTGGTGTACGAGCGCGCGGCGACGTACGGCGGGGCGGTGCGCCGCTTCGAGCGCGACGGCTTCACGTTCGACACGGGCCCGGGGCTGCTCCCCCTGCCCGCGGTCTACCGCGATCTGTTCGTCAAGACGGGCAAGGAGCCCCTGGAGGCGTGCGTCGAGCTGGTCCAGGTGGACCCGTCCTCGCGCCATGTCTTCGCCGAGGGCACGGAGGTCGATCTGCCGAACGCCTCGCGCGCGGGCGTCGTCACCGCCCTCGACGAGGCCCTCGGGGCGGGCGCGGGCGCACGGTGGGGCGACTTCCTGGTGCGGGCACGCGAGGCCTGGGACCGCACCCGCAGGCCGCTCCTGGAGGAGCCTCTGTGGCCGAACTGGTCGGTGCTCGCCGAGCGCGAGCCCTACCCCTCGGTGCCGCACAAGAAGCTGCTGCGCACCCGCCGTGCCACGACCCTCGCCGAGGTCGGCGCCTGGGAGTTGCGCGACCCGCGCCTCACGGCGCTGCTGGAGAGTCACGCCCTCGCCCACGGGCTCGATCCGCGCGTCGCCCCGGCGAGCGCGGCCGTACTGCCGTACATGGAGCACGCCTTCGGCACCTGGTATGTGCGCGGCGGCATACGGGAGTTGGCGCGCGCGGTGTACGAGCGGTGCGTGGCCCGCAGGGTCGAGTTCGTCTTCGGTGCCGAGGTCACCGGGATCGTCGAGAAGGACGGCCGGGCGACGGGTGTGGAGCTGGCCGACGGCGAGGTCGCGGACGCCGACTTCGTGGTCGCCGGTGTCGCGCCCGGAGCGCTCGACACCCTGGTCCCCGGGACGGCGCTACGGGGCGGTGACGAGATCGCGCCGCAGCGCGGGGCGCCGAGCAGGCTGACCGTGCTGCTGGCGCTGCGCGGAGGGCGTCCCGAGGGGGTGGCACACCGGACGGTGGTGCACGCGGCGGACCGTACGGAGGAGCTGGACCGCCTCTTCGGTGAGCGTCCGGGGTTCTCCTCCTCGCCCACCGTGACGGTGTCGCGCCCGGACGACCCCGCCCTCGCGCCGGGCGCGGAGCACGAGGCGGTCACGCTGAGCGTCACCGTCCCGTCGGGCCTGTCGGTGTCCGAGGCAGACGTGGAGGGGGTGCTCGGTGTCGCCGAGCGCGCGATACCGGGCCTGCGCGACCGTCTGCTGTGGCACGAGGTCCGCACTCCGGCCGACTTCGCGGAGGAGACGGCCGCGGACGGTGGCGCCGTCCCCGCACCGGCGCTCGCCGCGGCGGACGGAGGGCTGCTGCACGCGTCGAACACCACCCGTATGCCGGGGCTGTTCGTGGTCGGCGGCTGGGCCCACCCGGGCGGTGGCCTCCCGCACGCGGGCATGTCGGGCGCCCTGGTGTCCGGACTGATCGTGGAGGGACCGCAGTTCCGGGGCTCTCAGTGAGCGCACCGGCCCGCCGAAGGCCGCCCGGGGAGGGCGGCCTTCAGTACCGGTACTGCTCGTCGTACCCGGCGCCGTTGGCGTTGCCGTTGCCCTGGTACGGGTAGGGCTGCTCCGGCGGGAGTTCGCCGCCGTAGGGGTCGTCGGTGTTGCGCTGCTGCGGAACCCAGACACCGCCGGCCGGGGTCTCGCCGCCGTAGCCGCCGGTGGCGTACTGGTCCTGGCCGTAGCCCTGCTGCTGTTGCGTGTACTGCTGGTCGCCGCCGCCGTAGGTCGTGTCGTACGAGGCGCCGCCGTAGGTCTGCGTGCCGATGTACGGGTCGGAGTAGGCCGCGTACTGCTGCTGGCCGTTGTCGTAGCCGTACTGCTGCTGGTCGTACCCGGTCGAATAGCCGTCGTACGCGTAGGCCTGCTGGTCCTGGGACTGGGCCGCGGCGGCGTAGGACTGCTCGGTGGCGGCCGCGTAGGCGGTGTCGCTGTAGACGCCGTAGGAGCCGGTGTCGTCGGGCAGGGGCTGGGGCTCGTACACGGCGGTGGCCTCGGCGGCTGTCAGGTCGCCGGAGCCGGGCGGCATGAACCGGTCGGAGTGCGCGGGCGAGAACACGTCGTCCTCGCGGGTGAAGTCGTCGCCCTGGGCATACGCCGCGCCTCGGGCCACTCCTTCGGCCCTGGCCTCGGCGCCCTCGGCCGTTTCGAGGTCGGAGACCTCCAGCGCCGGGTCCTGGTGGTCCTCACCGCGGCGTCGCTTGCTCTTGCCGAAGCCCTTGCCGTCGCCACTGTCGGCGGCCTGCCGGTTGCCCACGGCCCAGCCCTCCGCGAACCCGCGGCGGAACGACAGGGTGACGTACGTCTGGCCGACCGCGAAGGCCGCCGCGCCGAGCCCGATGACGATCACGGAGGGAATCAGCACGCCGAAGACGACACCGAGGAAGCCCACGAACGCGAGCAGGCGCCAGCGCAGCCGCGCCTTGTACTGCAGCAGGACCTCGCCGAGCAGCCACAACGCGACGATGCCGAACGCGATATAGAGGACCGTCCAGCCCATGTACGCCCCTCTCCCAGTGGCCGCTACGCAGTGTGTCGTACGTGGGTGCGACCGGTCTAGGCCTGCTGCGGATGGTGCAGGCCCAGATTCTCGTAGATTTCCAGCGTCGCCGTGGAGTTGTTGAGCGTGATGAAGTGAAGTCCGGGGACTCCCTCGTCCAGCAGCCTCGCGCAGAACTCCGTCGCGAACTCGATCCCAATGGAGCGTACAGCCGCCGGATCGTCTTTGGCTGTGAGGATCCGCTCTTTCAGGACGTCCGGGAATGAAGCGTTGCTGAGCTTTGGAAGTCGTTCCAGCATCTTCACACTCGTCACCGGCATGACCTCCGGGATGACCGGTGTCGTACAGCCGGCCGCCACCACCCGGTCACGCAGGCGCAGATACGACTCGGGCTGGAAGAACATCTGGGTGATCGCGTAGTCGGCGCCGGCCCGGCACTTGTCGACGAAGTGCGCGACGTCCACGTCCCAGTCCGCGGAGCGCGGGTGCATCTCGGGGAAGGCGGCGACGCCGACACAGAAGTCGCCGGACTCCTTGATGAGACGGACGAGTTCGGCGGCGTAGGTCAGGCCCTTGAGGTGCGGGACCCACTCGCCCATCGGGTCGCCGGGCGGGTCGCCGCGGACCGCGAGCATGTTCCGGATGCCGGCGTCGGCGTACTGGCCGATGATGTTGCGCAGTTCGGCGATGGAGTGGTTGACCGCGGTGAGGTGGGCGACCGGGGTGAGCGTCGTGTCGGCGACGATCTGCTCGGTCTCCTTGACCGTGCCCGCGCGGGTGGAGCCACCGGCACCGTAGGTGACGGAGACGAAGTCAGGGGCGACGGCCTCGACGCGGCGCAGCGCGTTCCACAGGTTCCGCTCGCCCTTGGGGGTTTTCGGCGCGGAGAACTCGAACGAGTACGTCGCCTTGCCGGTGGCGAGCATGTCGCGCACGGTGCGTGCGCGATCAGTCCTGGTGGAAGCAGATCCAAGGGCCATACCCGCAGGTTAGTCAGGGGGCGGCGGTCTCCCAACCGAACCGACGCCAATTGTCCGATTTGTCGACTTCTTGTCCACCCCTCGGACACCTGTGGGGACAACCGGTCCGATGGTCGCTCGGACCATCGACGCGCCCCGGGGCACGGCCCGTGCCTGACACCGCCGCCGCTTACGCCTGACGCAGCCGCTTCGCGAATTCCGCCGCCGCCGCGCCGGGATCCGCCGCCTCGGTGATCGCCCGTACGACGACGACACGGCGGGCGCCCGCCTCCAGGACCTCGTCGAGGTTGCCGAGATCGATGCCGCCGATGGCGAACCAGGGGCGGTCGGTGGCGAGGGAGGCCGTGTAACGGACCAGGCCGAGGCCCGGGGCGTGGCGGCCTGGCTTGGTGGGGGTGGGCCAGCAGGGGCCGGTGCAGAAGTAGTCCACACCGTCCTGGACGGCGGCTGCCGCGGCCTCGGACTCGGCGTGCGTGGAGCGGCCGATCAGGACCTCGTCGCCGAGGATCGCGCGGGCGGCGGGGACCGGGAGGTCGCCCTGGCCCAGGTGGAGTACGTCGGCGCCGATGGCGTGGGCGACGTCCGCCCGGTCGTTGACCGCGAGGAGCTTGCCGTGGCGGGCGCAGGCGTCCGCGAAGACCTGGAGGTGCTCCAGTTCCTCGGCGGCCTCCATGCCCTTGTCGCGCAGCTGCACGATGTCGACGCCGCCGGTCAGGACCGCGTCCAGGAAGTCGGCGAGGTCGCCCTGGCGCTTGCGGGCGTCCGTGCAGAGGTAGACGCGGGCGTCGGCGAGGCGGGTCCGGGCGGCGTTCTCGGGCATGCGTGTGTCCCCCGTGGTGCGGGTGCGTACGGATGTCGTACGCACCCTACGGACGTGGTGCGGTGCGTACGGACCGCGGCGGCCGGGGTGGTCCGGGGCCGGCCGTGGTCCGTACGCCGGACGGTCGTTCGAATCAGACGGCGAGCGCCTGGGCGCGGCGCTTCACCTCCGTGCCGCGATTCTCGCTCAGAGCCTGCGCGGGGGTGCCGGGCAGGCTCGGGTCGGGGGTGAAGAGCCACTCGAGCATCTCTTCGTCGGAGAAGCCGTCGTCCCGCAGGAGCGTCAAGGTGCCGGTCAGGCCCTTGACGACCTTCTGCTCGTCCCCGTCGATGAAGGCGGCGGGGACGTGCAGCGCGCGGTTCTCACCACGGCGTACGGCGATCAGCTGGCCCTCCTTGACCAACTGCCGGACGCGGGTCACCTCGACGCCGAGCTGTTCGGCGATGTCGGGGAGGGTGAGCCAGGCGGGGACGAGAGCATCGATCTTTGCGTCAATCTCGGTCACGGGACAAGCCTGCCATCCCGGACTGACACTCGGTACCCGGGCGCCCCCCGGACCGCCGTCCGGGCGACGCAAACCGGGCGGTCAGGCCGCGGCGTCCTTCAGAGGGCGGGACGGGTCGGCCAGGATGTCCGGGTTCATGGGCATGCCCGCCTCGATCAGGCGGCGGCCCTGGGCCAGGTCACGGGGACGCCCCACGGCCAGCAGGGCGACGAGGCGGCTCTCGCGGAGCCAGCACACCGTCCAGGCCGCGCCCGACGGGTCGCCCCGCCAGATGGTCGTATCGGCGGGGGCGTGATGGCCGACGTACTGGACGAAGCGGCCGAACTGCTCGGACCAGAAGTACGGGACCGGGTCGTACGCCGCCGGGGCCTCGCCGATGATGTTCGCCGCGACCGTGCGCGGCGCCTGGAGGGCGTTGTCCCAGTGGTGGACGAGGAGGCGCTCCTCGTAGCGGCCCGACGGGAAGGAGGCGCAGTCGCCGACCGCGTAGACGTCCGGCACGGAGGTGCGCAGGTGGTTGTCGGCGACCACTTCCCGGTGGGCGCCGAGCTCGATGCCGGAGCCCGCCAGCCAGGCGGTGGCGGGGCGCGCGCCGATGCCGACGACCACGGCGCCCGCCGGCACCCGCGAGCCGTCGTCGAGGACCACCGCGCCGGGCTCGACGCGCTCCACGCGCGCGTGGGTGCGCAGCGACGCGCCGCAGTCCGCGTACCAGGCGGTCATCGGCGCGGCCACCTCCGCGGGCAGCGCGCCCGCCAGCGGCCGGTCGGCGGCCTCGACGACCGTGACCGCGCACCCGGCCTCACGTGCCGCCGTCGCGAACTCCGCGCCGATCCAGCCCGCCCCGACGACCACGATGTCGTGCTGCTGGGCGAGCACGGGGCGCAGCCGCTCGGCGTCGTCCAGGGTCCGCAGCAGATGGACGCCGGGGACGCCCTCCGCGCCCGGCAGCTGGATCGGTTCCGCGCCGGTCGCGAGGACCAGGACGTCGTAGGGCACCGGTCCTGCCTCGGTGTCCAGCTCGTGGTCCGCGGGGCGCAGGCCCAGCGCCTCGCAGCCGAGCCGCAGTTCGATGTCCAGCGCCTCGAAGTCGATGTCGAAGGCGGAGCCCTCGGCCTTGCCGAGCAGCACCGCCTTGGACAGGGGTGGCCGGTCGTACGGCTGGTGCGGCTCGGCGCCGATCAGCGTCACATCCCCGGTGAAACCCTGCTCCCGCAGGGCGACCGCCGTCTGTACGCCGGCCATGCCCGCGCCCACGATGACGACCCGCCGTGCCGTACGCCCCTGCGCCCGCACCTGTGCCCGCGTCTGCTCGCTCACCTGATCACCATAGACAACTGACAATCTGTCAGTCAGGGGACGTGCGCAGTGACCTGTTCCACAACGCTCGTACCGCTCCCGTCCTGGGACTCCCACTCCCAGGTCTCCTCCAGGCGCAGCCGTCCGTCGGGCAGCTCCACGACCACGGACACGCAGTGGCCCGACGAGGTGCTGCCGTCGTGCTTCAGCTGCACGTACCGGAAGTCGAGGCGGTCGCCCTCCCGCGTCCCCACGAGGTGACCGCGTGCGACGTCCCCGCCCGTGTACTCGGCCCAGATCTCGCCGTCCTTCTCGTGGTACGTGAACCGGGTGCGCGTGCCGACCTGCCCGGGGGCCTGGTCGGCGACCGGGGCGAGGACCAGGCCGTCGAGCGTACGGGCCATGGACGGAGGCTCCCTTACTGAGACATACGGCAGCGGGCTAGGGTGGCCAATGTGCTGCATCTCCGGGGGCGACCCCCGGACCCCGGCACAAAAGATTACTCGCGGGAGCCTGGACGCACCGGGCTGAGAGGGAGGCTGGCGGCCTCCGACCGTACGAACCTGATCCGGGTCATGCCGGCGAAGGGAGGGGCTGGACGCCCATGTCGCCTACGCGTACACCTGCACGTTCCTCGGATGCGCCGTCATCGGACGCACGTGCGTCAGACGTCCTCGTCATCGGGGGCGGGATCATCGGTCTCGTGACCGCCTGGCGGGCCGCGCAGCGCGGGTTCACCGTCACGGTCGTGGACCCCGAGCCGGGCGGCGGGGCGGCACGGGTGGCCGCCGGAATGCTCGCCGCCGTCACCGAGCTGCACTACGGCGAGCAGACCCTGCTGGGCCTGAACCTCGCCTCCGCGCGCCGCTATCCCGACTTCGCCGCCGAACTCACCGAGGCGAGCGGCCAGGACCTCGGCTACCGCCGGTGCGGCACGCTGGCCGTCGCGCTGGACGCCGACGACCGGGCTCACCTGCGCGAACTGCACGCCTTGCAACACCGCTCGGGGCTCGAATCGGAGTGGCTCAGCGGCCGGGAGTGCCGCCGTCTGGAGCCCATGCTCGCGCCCGGCGTGCGCGGCGGGCTGCGGGTCGACGGCGACCACCAGATCGACCCGCGCCGACTCGCGAAGGCCCTGGTCACGGCGTGCGAGCGGGCCGGAGTGGAGTTCCACCGGACGTGGGCGGAGCGCTTGACCGTCGTACGGGACCGGGCCGCCGGGGTCGTCACGACGGGCGGTGAGCAGCTGGCGGCGGGGCAGGTGGTGCTCGCCGCCGGGAGCCTCAGCGGGAAGCTCCCGGGCGTGCCCGCCGAGGTACTGCCGCCCGTGCGGCCCGTGAAGGGCCAGGTGCTGCGGCTGACCGTGCCGAAGCGGTACGCGCCGTTCCTGAACCGGACCGTGCGGGCCGTGGTGCGCGGCAGCCAGGTCTATCTGGTGCCGCGGGAGAACGGTGAGCTCGTCGTGGGCGCCACCAGCGAGGAGCTGGGCTGGGACACGACGGTGACCGCGGGCGGGGTCTACGAACTGCTGCGCGACGCCCACGAGCTGGTGCCCGGGATCACCGAGCTGCCGCTCACCGAGACGCGCGCGGGCCTGCGGCCGGGGTCGCCCGACAACGCGCCGCTGCTCGGCCCTACCGCGCTCGACGGGCTGCTGCTGGCCACCGGGCACTACCGCAACGGCGTCCTGCTCACGCCCGTCACCGGGGACGTCATGGCGCACGTCCTGACCACCGGCGAGCTCCCGGAAGAGGCCCGCCCCTTCACCCCCGGGCGCTTCAGCACCGCACTCACGGAGCAGACCGTATGAACATCTTCGTCAACGGAGAGCGACGGCTCGTCGCCGCCGACACGGCCCTCGACTCGCTCGTCGCCACCCTCACCGTCGCGCCCTCCGGCGTCGCCGCCGCGCTCAACGAAACCGTTGTCCCGCGCACGCAGTGGTCGTCCACGGCCCTCTCCGAGGGAGACCGCGTCGAAGTCCTCACCGCAGTCCAAGGAGGCTGAACCATGGCCGACGATCCGTTTGTCCTCGCAGGTACGTCCTTCTCGTCCCGGCTGATCATGGGTACGGGGGGTGCGCCCAGCCTCGACGTCCTGGAGCGGTCGCTCGTGGCGTCTGGCACGGAGCTGACGACGGTGGCGATGCGGCGGGTGAATCCCGCGGCGCACGGCTCGGTGCTGTCCGTGCTCGACAAGCTGGGCATCCGGGTACTGCCGAACACGGCGGGGTGTTTCACCGCGGGCGAGGCCGTGCTGACCGCGCGGCTCGCGCGGGAGGCGCTCGGTACGGAGCTGATCAAGCTGGAGGTCATCGCCGACGAGCGGACCCTGCTGCCGGATCCGATCGAGCTGCTGGACGCCGCCGAGACGCTGGTCGACGACGGGTTCACCGTGCTGCCGTACACCAACGACGACCCTGTGCTCGCGCGGAAGCTGGAGGACGTGGGGTGCGCGGCGGTCATGCCGCTCGGGTCGCCCATCGGGTCCGGTCTCGGCATC
Source organism: Streptomyces olivochromogenes (assembly GCF_001514115.1). Lineage (GTDB taxonomy): Bacteria > Actinomycetota > Actinomycetes > Streptomycetales > Streptomycetaceae > Streptomyces > Streptomyces olivochromogenes. The sequence goes on along the minus strand of NZ_KQ948452.1, from coordinate 375,204 downwards.
CGCAACCCGCACAACTTCCAGCTGATCGTGGAGCACGCGCGTGTGCCCGTGATTTTGGACGCGGGGGCCGGTACGGCGTCGGATGCGGCGTTCGCGATGGAGCTGGGGTGTGCGGGCGTCATGCTGGCGTCGGCCGTGACCCGGGCGCAGGAGCCGGTGCTGATGGCCGAGGGCATGAAGCACGCGGTGGAAGCCGGGCGGCTCGCCTGGCGTGCGGGCCGGATTCCTCGGCGGCACTTCGCCTCCGCGTCGTCTCCTGCGGAGGGGCTGGCGCGGTTGGATCCTGAGCGTCCTGCTTTCTAGGCACCCGGCGCTGGTGTGTTTATTCTCCCGCCCGCGCACCGCCCGTTTCCAGTCGGCTGGAAAGTGTGCGGCGCCTGTGGGGGCGGGGCGCTGTTGGCGGCTGGGGGGTGGCGGTGCAGGGTGCCTTACATGCGCTGTGCACGGCATGCGGACCGGATCGATCAAGCGTGCGAGATCCGTCACAGGTCGGCTGCAGTCCCGCTCCGGAATTGGCCGGAAGGGTGGGGGTGACAGTGGCGGCTCGTAGACTCGCCTGCGTGGATACGACCCTTCAGGACCCGCTTGTCGGGCAAGTGCTCGACAGCCGCTACCGCGTCGACGCACGGATCGCGGTCGGCGGGATGGCCACGGTCTACCGGGCCCTGGACACCCGCCTCGACCGCGTGCTCGCGCTCAAGGTGATGCACCCGACGCTGGCCGCCGACGGCTCGTTCGTCGAGCGGTTCATCCGGGAGGCCAAGTCGGTGGCCCGGCTCGCGCACCCCAACGTGGTGCAGGTCTTCGACCAGGGCGCGGACGGGTCGTACGTCTATCTGGCCATGGAGTACGTCGCCGGCTGCACCCTGCGCGACGTGCTGCGCGAGCGCGGGGCGCTGCAACCGCGGGCCGCCCTGGACGTCCTGGAGCCGGTCCTCGCCGCGCTCGGCGCCGCGCACCGCGCCGGGTTCGTGCACCGCGACATGAAGCCGGAGAACGTCCTGATAGGGGACGACGGCCGGGTCAAGGTGGCCGACTTCGGCCTCGTCCGGGCCGTGGACACCGTCACGAACACGACAGGGGCCGTCCTTGGCACCGTGTCGTACCTCGCCCCCGAACAGATCGAGCACGGCACCGCGGACACCCGCGTCGACGTCTACGCCTGCGGGGTCGTCCTCTACGAGATGCTGACCGGCGGCAAGCCGTATTCCGGGGACTCCCCCGCCCAGGTGCTCTACCAGCACCTGCACGCGGATGTGCCGCCGCCCTCGGCCGCCGTGCCCTCGATGCCCTACGCCCTCGACGAGCTGGTCGCCGCGGCGACCGCCCGCAACCCCGAGGTGCGCCCGCACGACGCGGTGGCGCTGCTCGGCCAGGTCCTCCAGGCGCGGGCCGGTCTCACCGCCGAGCAGCTCGACGCCATACCCCCGCAGGCGCTCGCCGTGGGGCACGACAACGCGGGCGACCGTACGAGCGTGATCCCGCGCTCGCTCTCCGTGCCCCGCCTGCTGCCGGTGAACGAGGGTTACGAGGATGGCGGCGCCGGCGACGGCGGCGGCGACCCGGTGAACCGGACCAGTCGGTTCGAGCAGACCAGCCGGTTCGAGTCCGGACCGCCCGCTCCCCCGCGGCGCGGCTCACGGCCCCGGCGCGGGATGCTCGCGATCATCGCCGCGGTCGTACTGGTGCTCGGGCTCGGCGCGGGCGTCTGGTACATCAATTCCGGCCAGTTCACCAAGGTCCCGCTACTGCTGGCGAAGACCGAGGCGCAGGCCAAGACGCGGATCGAGCAGGCCGGTCTCGACGTCGGGCAGGTCAAGCACGCCTACAGCGACACCGTGAAGCGCGGCGCCGTCATCAGCAGCGACCCGGCGCCAGGCGCCCGCATCCGGGACAACGACTCCGTGACGCTGACCATCTCCAACGGCCCGGAGACGGTGAAGGTGCCCGACCTGACGGGACTCGCGCTGTTCAAGGCGCGGGAGGTCCTGAAGGGGGACGGGCTCGCCGCGGGCATGGTCACCCGGGAGTTCAACCAGGACGTTCTCAAGGGCTTCGTGATCAGTTCGGATCCGGGCGCGGGCACGGAGCGGCACGCCGGTTCGGCCATCGCCCTCACCGTCAGCAAGGGCAGCCCGGTGGAGGTCGCGGACGTCACGGGCGCGTCCGTCGCGGACGCCACCTCGGAGCTGGAGCAGGCGGGCCTGAAGGTGAAGATCGCCACCCAGCAGGTCAACTCGGAGTTCGACCAGGGCCAGATCGCCCAGCAGTCGCCGAAGGCGGGCAGCCAGGTCGCCGACGGCGACACCGTCACGCTGACCGTCTCCAAGGGCCCCGAGCTGGTCTCGGTGCCGGACGTGGTGGGCGACAGCGTGGACGACGCGACGAAGACGCTGGAGGACGCCGGGTTCCAGGTCAACGAGGACCGCGGGCTGCTCGGGCTCTTCGGGGACCACGTCAAGAGCCAGTCGGTGGAGGGCGGCAAGACCGCGCCCAAGGGGTCGACGATCTCCATCGAGATCCGCTGAGACCACGGCAGCGCTGAGACCACCACAGCGCTGGGTCCACCACAGCGCTGAGACCACGGCAGCGCTGAGGCCTCGGCCATGCCGGGGCCACGGCAGCGAGGTCCGCCGACGGGCCGTCCGGGTGCGCGTGACACCCTGAAGGGCGTGACCAGCAAGCAGCTCCGCAACCCCGTCGGCGGCCATGTCCCCGTGGCCGGCGGCCTCAGCTCCGTCGGCCTGACCTACGCACGCGAGATGGGCGCCGAGACCGTCCAGGTCTTCGTCGCCAACCCGCGCGGCTGGGCGACGCCCGTCGGCAGTCCCCGCCAGGACGAGGAGTTCCGGGCGGCCTGCGCCGCCGAGTCGATACCCGCGTACGTCCACGCCCCCTATCTGATCAACTTCGGCTCGCACACCGAGGCGACGGTCGAGAAGTCCGTGGAATCGCTGCGGCACTCCCTGCGGCGCGGCCGGGAGATCGGGGCGCTCGGCGTGGTCGTGCACACCGGGAGCGCCACCGGGGGGCGGGAACGGTCCGTCGCGCTGCAGCAGGTACGTGAGCATCTGCTGCCCCTGCTGGACGAGCTGACGCACGACGACGACCCGTATCTGCTCCTGGAGTCGACCGCGGGCCAGGGCGCCTCGCTCTGCTCGCGCACCTGGGACTTCGGGCCGTACTTCGAGGCGCTGGACGCCCATCCGAAGCTGGGCGTGTGCCTCGACACCTGCCACATCTACGCGGCGGGGCACGACCTGACCGGGCCGAGCGGCATGCACCAGACGCTCGACCTGCTGGTGGACACGGTCGGCACGGGCCGGCTCAAGCTGATCCACGCCAACGACTCCAAGGACGTGGTCGGCGCCCACAAGGACCGTCACGAGAACATCGGCTCCGGCCACATCGGCGAGGACCCGTTCCGCGCGCTGATGACCCACCCCGCCACCGAGGGCGTACCCCTGGTCATCGAGACGCCGGGCGGGAAGGAGGGGCACGCGGCGGACGTGGAGCGCCTGAAGAAACTCAGGGACGGCTGACGCCGCCCCGAAAGGCGGGCCGGGTCAGAGCTCGGGGCCGTCCCCGGGCTCCTCCTGGTAGGAGTAGCGCTGTTCGCGCCAGGGGTCGCCGACGTTGTGGTAGCCGCGCTCCTCCCAGAAGCCGCGGCGGTCGGCCGTCATGTACTCGACGCCGCGCACCCACTTGGGGCCCTTCCAGGCGTAGAGGTGGGGGACGACGAGGCGGAGCGGGAAGCCGTGCTCGGCGGTGAGGAGTTCGCCGTCCTTGTGGGTGGCGAAGATCGTGCGGTCGGAGACGAAGTCGTCGAGGCGCAGATTCGAGCTGAAGCCGTACTCCGCCCAGACCATGACATGGGTGACGGTGGGCGCGGGCGGGGCGATCTCCAGGATCGTGCGCGCCGGGATACCGCCCCATTCGGCCCCGATCATGCTGAACTTCGTGACGCAGTGCAGATCGGCCACGACCGAGGTGTACGGCAGGGCCGTGAACTCCTCGTGGGCCCAGCAGTGCTTCTCACCGTCGGCGGTGGCGCCGAAGACCCTGAACTCCCAGCGTTCGGGACGGAACTTGGGTACGGGACCGTAGTGCGTGACCGGCCAGCCGCGCTGCAGTCGCTGCCCCGGCGGAAGCTCCGACTGTGCCGCTTCTCCCGTTCCACGTCCCACCGGCTGACCCATGACTCCATCCTGACAGACCCAGGACAGTGCACATGACCAGCCCAGTACGGAATCGTGCAACTCGTACTAAGTGTGCACTTACTGGACGACCTGGGATGCCGATGCAAGGATGCGGCGAAATCTGCCCAGTCCCTCGCTTGGAAGGAGCCTCTGCGATGCAGGGCGACCCCGAGGTCATCGAATTCCTCAACGAGCAGCTGACCGGTGAGCTGACCGCGATCAACCAGTACTTCCTGCACGCGAAGATGCAGGAGAACTTCGGCTGGACGAAGCTCGCGAAGTACACGCGCCACGAGTCATTCGACGAGATGAAGCACGCGGAGGTGCTCACCGACCGGATCCTCTTCCTGGAGGGCCTGCCGAACTACCAGCGGCTCTTCCACGTCCGGGTGGGGCAGACCGTCACCGAGATGTTCCAGGCCGACCGGCAGGTGGAGGTCGAGGCGATCGACCGCCTCAAGCGCGGGATCGAGGTGATGCGCAACAAGGGCGACATCACGTCCGCGAACATCTTCGAGTCGATCCTCGAGGACGAGGAGCACCACATCGACTACCTGGACACCCAGCTGGAGCTGGTGGAGAAGCTCGGCGAGGCGCTCTACATCGCCCAGGTGATCGAGCAGCCGGAGAGCTAGGCGGCTTCTTCCAGGCTCTGCGCCGGGGACAGCTCGGTCAGTACCGGCTTGCCCTGTTCGGCCAGCTCACGGCGGGGGCAGGCGCCACGGCCGAGGATCGCCTGGATGCTGCGGACGCAGGAGCCGCAGTCCGTGCCCGCCTTGGAGGCGGAGGCTATCTGGCGGGGCGTGCAGGCGCCGTTCTCCGCGTGCTGCCTGACCTGCTGTTCGGTGACTCCGAAGCAACTGCATACGTACACGCGGTTCACCTCCCGGCGGGATTGATGTCTGATGCCGTCCCGTTGACCGGTGAGGCAAACCTAACCTTACCCATCACTCAGGAACCGCAAAAGTGGGAGGGGGCGCGGATCGTATGTGATCCGCGCCCCACTTCACTCAGGTGTAACAGGCGAACCCGTCACTGGTCCCTGTACATCTCCGCGACCAGGAAGGCCAGGTCGAGGGACTGGCTGCGGTTCAGACGCGGGTCGCAGGCCGTCTCGTAGCGCTGGTGGAGGTCGTCGACGAAGATCTCGTCGCCGCCGCCCACGCACTCGGTGACGTCGTCACCGGTGAGCTCGACGTGGATGCCGCCCGGGTGCGTGCCCAGACCCTTGTGGACCTCGAAGAAGCCCTTGACCTCGTCGAGCACGTCGTCGAAGCGGCGGGTCTTGTGACCGGAGGCCGCCTCGAAGGTGTTGCCGTGCATCGGGTCGGTCACCCAGGCCACCACCGCGCCCGAGGCCGTGACCTTCTCGACCAGCTCGGGGAGCTTGTCGCGGACCTTGTCGGCGCCCATCCGCACGATGAAGGTCAGCCGGCCGGGCTCGCGGTCCGGGTCGAGGCGGTCGATGTACTGGAGCGCCTCCTCGGCCGTCGTCGTCGGGCCGAGCTTGATGCCGATCGGGTTGCGGATCCGCGAGGCGAACTCGATGTGCGCGCCGTCCAGCTGCCGGGTGCGCTCACCGATCCACACCATGTGGCCCGAGACGTCGTACAGCTGTCCCGTACGCGAGTCGACCCTGGTCAGCGCCGCCTCGTAGTCGAGGAGCAGGGCCTCGTGGGAGGCGTAGAACTCGACGGTCTTGAACTCCTCCGGGTCGGTCCCGCAGGCCCGCATGAAGTTCATCGCGTTGTCGATCTCCCGCGCCAGCTGCTCGTAGCGCTGCCCGGACGGGGAGGACTTCACGAAGTCCTGGTTCCAGGCGTGCACCTGGCGCAGGTCGGCGTAGCCGCCGGTGGTGAAGGCGCGCACCAGGTTGAGCGTGGAGGCGGAGGCGTTGTACATCCGCTTCAGGCGCTCGGGGTCCGGGATGCGGGCCTTCTCGTCGAAGTCGAAGCCGTTGACCGAGTCGCCGCGGTACGTCGGCAGGGTCACGCCGTCGCGGGTCTCGGTCCCCTTGGAGCGCGGCTTGGAGTACTGGCCGGCGATGCGGCCGACCTTCACGACCGGCACCGAGGCGGCGTACGTGAGTACGGCGCCCATCTGGAGCAGGGTCTTGAGCTTGTTGCGGATGTGGTCGGCCGACACCGCGTCGAAGGCCTCGGCGCAGTCGCCGCCCTGGAGAAGGAACGCCTCTCCCTTGGCGACGGACGCCATCCGGGCGCGCAGCTGGTCGCACTCGCCCGCGAAGACGAGCGGCGGATACGACTCGAGGTCCGCGATCACATCGCGCAGAGCCTCGGCATCGGGGTACTCGGGCTGCTGCGCCGCGGGCAGGTCTCGCCAGGTGTTGCCAGCGCTTGCGCTGGGCTTAGCGTTCACGGTCACCCTGACAACATTACGGGGTCGTGTCGGGCGTCCATCCCAATGCCCATCAATTGAGACGGACCGCGCTCGATCGGGACGCGCTCCGGGCGGCCGTACGGCAGGTCCCCGCGGCCGTCCGGAGCGGGCGGGCAGGCCCTAGTCCACGTCGAGCCGGTCGCGGTCGATGGAGATCTTCACGCCGCCGTGCGTCTCGGTCGTGTCGCCCTTGTACTGGTGGACGCGCTGGTGGTCGGCCCACAGGTCCGCGGGGATCGTCGAGTCCGTGGTCGTCGACTCGCCGTTCCAGTGGGCGAAGTGGAGCACGTCGGGCAGGGTGACGCGGCTCTTGTTGGCCACGAGGTCGGTGACCAGGGACGAGGTGTTGCCGTAGACACCGGAGCGGTAGCCCAGTGCGTGCAGGCGCTCGGTGTAGGCGTCGAGGTACGACAGCACCCGGCTGGTGACGGTGGAGCCGCGGGTGTAGTGCTCCAGGTCGCTGTAGAGCACCGTGCCTTTGGGGAAGCCCAGCGTGGTCGCCTGCTTGACCACGTCGTCGGCGGCCTCGGTGCCCTGCGGCACGGGGTCGGTGATCGCCTCGCAGCCGCCACCGCAGCTGCTCCCGCCGGAGGAGGGCTGGCGGCCGACGTACAGCGGGATGAACCGCCAGCCGTTGGCGTACTGCGTCCGCAGCCAGGCGGCGGTAAGTCTGCTCTGGACGCAGGCGCGGTTGATCCCCCCGATGTAGACGCCGACGGCCCCGTAGTCGGAGTCGTCCCGCCAGGCGTCCATCGCCGTCTGGCCCGGCGCGGTGCAGGCGTCGAAGCCCTCGCCGCGGAAGGAGGTCGCGTCGGCGGGCAGCGGCGCCGCGGCGGGCACGCCCGCGCCCTCGTCGGTCCCCGCGGCGGCGTCCGGCAGACCGGCGTCGCGCAGGATGTCCTGGATCCTCGTACGGTCCTGCGCGTACGCGGCGGTCACGGCGATCCGGTCGGCGGTGACCCGGAACGTTCGGGCCGTGCGGTTCTCGCTGGCGGTGCGGCCCTTGATGACGGACGGCTGGATCAGGAGCGCCTCGGTACGTCCCCTCGCCCCCGCCGGACACTGCTGCTGGTCGCCGGGCGTGCCGAGGTACACGGCGTGCCGGTCGAAGCGGACACAGACGTCCGGGTGTTTCTCCAGGTCCACGATCGGCCAGGAGGCGGGGACGGTGAACTCGTGGCCGCGGTAGGTGACCTTGACGGTGTCGTCGGTCCCGGCCGCGCGTGCGGTGCCGAGCGGGCCGGCGGCGAGGGCCGCGGCGGCGGCGCACACGGTGAGCGTTCGGACGCCGCCTCGGCGGTGCCGGGGGGAACGGGCTGCGTACATGGTTCTCTCCTCGGTCGGGCTTCCTGAGCCATGCCATCCATGGCCGGTGACCGAGCGACAGGAACGCAGGGCGTGGACGGTTCACGCTGTTGCCCGCCCCTGACGTCGGGTAAGGTGCGGCGCATGTTCGCGCACTCGACCCAGAACTGGTGGTGGACCGCTCATCCGGCGGCCCACTGACTGCGCGTACGCAAGACTTCGCGAAGGCCGCCCGAGGGGCGGCCTTCGGTGTTTGCGGACACGGGCCGTTCCTCTCCGAGATTTCTTCAATCCGAGAGAAGGAACAGGACCGATGAACCTGCTCGACCTGCTGGACGATCCCCGCCCGTTCGCCCTGCTGCGGCGCCGCACCCCCGGTCACGATCACGACACCGTCGAGCTGCTGCTCGGACCGGTCAGCACCTGCGACCGCCTCGCCGACCTCCCCGGCGAGGGACTCGCGCTCGTCCCCTTCCGCCAGATCAGGGAGCGTGGCTTCGACGTCCGCGACGACGGCACGCCGCTCGCGGTGCTGACCCCCGAGGAGACGCACGTCCTGCCGCTGGAGCGGGCGCTGGCGGAGCTGCCGGCGCACGAGGTGCGTGTCACGGGCGGGGGCTTCGACGTCGCCGACGAGGAGTACGCGGGGATCGTCGGGCGCGTGCTGGAGGAGGAGATCGGACGCGGCGAGGGCGCGAACTTCGTGATCCGGCGTACGTACGAGGGCGCGATCCCGGGGTTCGGGCGGGCCGACGCGCTGGCCCTGTTCCGGCGGCTGCTGGTCGGTGAGCGGGGCGCGTACTGGACGTTCGTCGTGCACACCGGGGAGCGCACGCTTGTGGGCGCGAGCCCCGAGGTGCACGTGCGGATGTCGGGCGGGACCGTCGTGATGAACCCGATCAGCGGCACGTACCGCTATCCGGCCGGGGGGCCCAGCGCGGACGACCTGCTCGGCTTCCTCGCCGACGGCAAGGAGATCGAGGAGCTCTCGATGGTCGTCGACGAGGAGCTCAAAATGATGTGCACGGTCGGTGACATGGGCGGCGTGGTGATCGGTCCGCGGCTCAAGGAGATGGCCCACCTCGCGCACACCGAGTACGAGCTGCGGGGCCGGTCCTCCATGGATGTGCGCGAGGTCCTGAAGGAGACCATGTTCGCGGCGACCGTCACGGGGTCGCCGGTGCAGAACGCGTGCCGGGTGATCGAGCGGCACGAGGTCGGCGGGCGGGGCTACTACGCGGGTGCGCTGGCCCTCATCGGCCGCGACGCAGGCGGCGCCCAGACCCTCGACTCGCCCATCCTCATCCGGACCGCCGACATCGACGCGGACGGGCGGCTGCGGGTGCCGGTCGGCGCCACCCTCGTCCGGGGATCGGATCCGGCGGGCGAGGTCGCCGAGACGCACGCGAAGGCCGCGGGGGTGCTGGCGGCGCTGGGGGTCGTGGAGGCCGGGGCCCGCGCGGAGGGCGTACGGCCCAGGCTCGCCGACGATCCCCGGGTGCGGGCGGCGCTGGACGGGCGGCGGGCCTCGCTCGCGCCGTTCTGGCTGCGGATGCAGGAGCAGGCGCGTGAGCTGGAGGGCCATGCGCTGGTCGTGGACGCCGAGGACACCTTCACGGCGATGCTCGCGCATGTGCTGCGGTCCTCGGGACTCGAGGTGACCGTGCGGCGCTACGACGAACCGGGGCTGCGGGAGGCGGTGCGGGCGCACGAGGGGCCGCTGGTCCTGGGCCCCGGCCCGGGCGACCCCTTGAACCTGGACGATCCCAAGATGCGGTTCCTGCGGGAGCTCACCGCCGAGGTGATCGGGGGGCACGCGCACGGCGTGCTCGGCGTCTGTCTCGGGCACGAGCTGATCGCGGCGGAGCTGGGCCTGGAGATCGTACGCAAGGAGGTCCCGTACCAGGGCGCGCAGACGGAGATCGATCTCTTCGGGCGGGCCGAGACCGTCGGTTTCTACAACAGCTTCGTGGCGCACTGCGACGAGGAGACGGCGGCCGAGCTGTCGGCCCATGGCATCGAGGTCAGCCGCACCGACGGCGGTGAGGTGCACGCGCTGCGCGGGCCCGGGTTCGCGGGTGTGCAGTTCCACCCGGAGTCGGTACTGACGCTGAACGGGACGGCCGTCGTGCGGGAGCTGGTCGGTCGGCTGCGGGGCGCCGGCGCGCTGTCGGAGCGGCGGCCCTCCGTGTAGTCGTGGCAGCCGTGGTGGAGGACGCCGGCCGCACGGGTGTCGGGAGGCCCGTACGGCCGGCGGGATCGCGGGGAGGGGCGCCTCAGCCGAAGAAGACCCCGACCTCCTCGTACAGCTTCGGGTCGACCGTCTTCAGCTTGGCCGTGGCCTCCGCGATCGGGACCCGGACGATGTCCGTGCCGCGCAGGGCGACCATCTTGCCGAAGTCGCCGTCACGGACGGCCTCGATGGCGTGCAGCCCGAAGCGGGTGGCGAGCCAGCGGTCGAAGGCACTGGGGGTGCCGCCGCGCTGGATGTGCCCGAGGACCGTGGTGCGGGCCTCCTTGCCGGTGCGCTTCTCGATCTCCTTGGCCAGCCACTCGCCGACCCCGGAGAGGCGTACATGGCCGAAGGAGTCGAGGGACTCGTCCTTCAGGACCATCTGGCCGTCCTTGGGCATCGCACCCTCGGCGACGACCACGATCGGCGCGTACGAGGCCTTGAACCGCGAGGTCACATAGGCGCACACCTGGTCGACGTCGAAGCGCTGCTCGGGGATGAGGATGACGTTGGCGCCACCGGCCAGGCCCGAGTGGATGGCGATCCAGCCCGCATGACGGCCCATCACCTCGCAGACGAGGACGCGCATGTGCGACTCGGCGGTGGTGTGCAGGCGGTCGATCGCCTCGGTGGCGATGCCGACGGCGGTGTCGAAGCCGAAGGTGTAGTCGGTGGCGGACAGGTCGTTGTCGATGGTCTTCGGCACGCCGACGACGGGCACGCCGTACTCGTCGGTGAGGCGCGCGGCGACGCCGAGCGTGTCCTCGCCGCCGATCGCGATGAGCGCCTCGACCTCCTGCTTGGCGAGGTTCTCCTTGATGCGGCGGATGCCGTTCTCCTGCTTGAGCGGGTTCGTCCGCGAGGAGCCGAGGATGGTGCCACCGCGCGGCAGGATGCCGCGCACGGCGGGGATGTCCAGCCGCAGGGTGTCGTTCTCGAGAGGTCCGCGCCAGCCGTCCCGGAAGCCGACGAAGTCGTATCCGTACTCCTGTACGCCCTTGCGGACGATGCCCCGGATGACGGCGTTGAGTCCGGGGCAGTCGCCGCCTCCGGTCAGTACTCCGACCCGCATGGAAAAGTCCCTTCGCCGCGATTGCCTGAGGGGACTCACGCTAATAGTGATCCAGGTCACTTCGGCATGGGGCGGAAGGACAATTCCGGTGAATTGTGCGGGTGTTGATCACTCGCCTTCACTCGATGGTGGGTCAACCAGGGTTTACGCCGCCCACTCGTCGGGGTCTACGCCTCGTCGAGACCGCGCTCTATGGCGTAGCGCACCAGCTCGACCCGGTTGTGGAGCTGGAGCTTGCCCAGGGTGTTCTGCACATGGTTCTGGACCGTGCGGTGGGAGATGACCAGGCGCTCGGCGATCTGCTTGTAGCTCAGGCCCTTGGCGACCAGGCGCAACACCTCGGTCTCGCGGTCGGTGAGCTGCGGGGCCTTGGGCTCGTCGGCGCCCGCGGCGGGGGCGGGCTCGGAGGCCAGCCGGCGGTACTCGCCGAGGACCAGGCCCGCGAGGCCCGGCGTGAACACCGGGTCGCCGACGGCCGTACGGCGCACCGCGTCGATCAGCTCCTCCGTGGACGCCGACTTCAGCAGATAGCCGGTGGCGCCGGACTTCACCGCCTCCAGGACGTCCGCGTGCTCGCCGCTGGCCGACAGGACGAGGACGCGCAACGCCGGGTTGCCGCCGACCAGTTCCTTGCAGACCTGGACTCCGGGCTTGGCGGGCAGGTTCAGGTCGAGCACCAGGACGTCGGGCGCGGCGGCCCGCGCACGGCGCACCGCCTGCTCGCCGTCGCCCGCGGTGGCGACCACGGCGAAACCGGACGCGTCCAGGTCGCGGGCGACCGCGTCGCGCCACATGGGATGGTCGTCCACCACCATGACCTTGATCGGCCCCTGTCCCACCACGTCGGTGACCTCCGTCATCGCTGCTCCGCCTTCCCCCGTGAAACCCTGGAAACCTTCGGTACCCTCAGCTCGACCTCCGTGCCCTGGCCGGGCACCGAGATCAGTTCGGCCGCGCCGCCGAGGTCGCGCAGCCGGCCCCGGATCGACAGGGCCACACCGAGCCGCCCCTCCCCCTCGGCCTGGGCGAGCCGCCCCGCCGGGATGCCCGGGCCCTCGTCGCGTACGGTCACGATCACCTCGTCCGGCTCGTCCTCGACGAGGATCCAGGCCCGGGCGTCCTCTCCGACGTGCCCCCGGACATTGTCCAGGGCGGCACCGACGGCGGCGGCCAACTCCCGGGCGGCGGCCGGAGGGAGAGGAACCGGGGCGCCGGGCTCGGAGAAGGTCACGCGCGCGCTCGCGTACGGGGCCAGCAGGGCGCGCAGGTCGACAGGGCCCCGGGAGTCCTGGTCGTCGTCCGGTTCCTCGACGGCCCGTACGACCGCGCCGAGCGTGGCGTCCTCGGACACCCGCGAGACGGGCACCAGGCCGCCCGAGACCAGGGTGCGCAGCGCGACCTCCTGCTCGCCGGCCATCCGGCCCAGCTCCGCGGCCTCGCCGCCGAGCGCGGAGGCCCGCCGCTGCACCATGGCGAGGACCTGCAGGACACCGTCGTGGATGTCACGGGCGAGGCGCTCGCGCTCGCGGGTCGCGGCCTCGATCTCCAGTGCGCGGGCGAGGGTGAGCTCGGAGGCGCGGGCGACCTCGACGACGTATCCGATGGCGATGGAGGCGACCCAGACGAGGATCACGTTGTGGACCGTGTCGCGGGTGGGGGCACCGCGCTCGACGAGGTTGACGGCCGCGACGAGCGTCGAGGCGAAGGCCGCCCAGCGCCAGCCGCCCTTGATGGCGAAGGCCAGGACGGAGCCCGCGGTCCATATCGACGGGAGTGTGGGGCCGCCGGTCACCACGCGGTGGTGGGTGTCCGCGACGGGCGTGAGCATGATGCCGGTGAGCGCGATGGTCAGGTCGACGGCGAGGAAGCGCTTGGTGCAGCTCGCCGCGTTCGCCACCCTGGGCAGGGTGGCGAGCGTCCAGACGAACAGGACCGCGTAGTACCCGATGGCCACCCAGGGGTGGGCGAACTTGCGGAACGCGGTGGCGAAGAGCCCGATCGCGTACAGCATCGTCAGCACGCGGTAGGCGGTGAGCGCACGCCACAGCGGCTGCTCGACCGACATCCTCATGACTCTCTCGCGCTTGGCCATGTCCCCCACCCCCACCGTCCCCCGACGCAAGCGTCTAGGTGCCGGCCCGTCCTTCTTCGGTTTCGGCTTCGGCCGCCTTCGCGGCCTCCTTCTGCACCTGTTCGGCTTCCTTGAGCGCCTGCTTCTCGGCCTTCGCCGCGTCCGCGATCTGCCGCTTGGCAGCCGTCGCGTAGATGTCGACGTACTCCTGGCCGGAGAGCTTCATGATCTCGTACATGACCTCGTCGGTCACCGCGCGCAGCACGAAACGGTCGTGCTCCATGCCGTTGTAGCGGCTGAAGTCGAGCGGCTTGCCGATGCGGATGCCCGGGCGCATCAGCTTGGGCATCACCTTGCCCGGCGGCTGGATCTTCTCGGTGTCGATCATGGCGACCGGGATGACCGGGGCGCCGGTGGCGAGCGCCACGCGCGCGAGGCCACCCGGCTTGCCGCGGTACAGCCGCCCGTCGGGCGAGCGTGTGCCCTCCGGGTAGATGCCGAACAGCTCACCGCGCTCGATGACGTCGATGCCGCTCTTGACGGCCGCCTCGCCCGCGCCGCGCGCGCCGGAGCGGTCCACCGGGAGCTGGCCGACGCCCTTGAAGAAGGCGGCGGTCATCCGGCCCTTGACGCCGGGCGTCGTGAAGTACTCGGCCTTCGCGATGAAGGTCACCTTGCGGTCGAGGACCGCGGGCAGGAAGAACGAGTCCGAGAACGACAGGTGATTGCTTGCCAGGATGGCGGGGCCCTCGGCGGGAATGTTCTCGAGGCCTTCCACCCAGGGCCTGAAGGCAAGCTTCAGCGGCCCTCCGATGGAAAACTTCATGGCGCCGTAGATCAACCGAATGCCTCCTGTGTCGTCGGTCAGACCTTATCCCGGAGCACTGTCAAAGGCCTCGACGACCCTGGTCGGTGTCAGTGCCGTCGCGTACGGTGAAGTACGCCTCGCATTCCGCCCGTCTGATGAACAGGAGACCGAAGTGCCGGTCCTTCCTGGAGCCGAGCCGTTCCGCCACGAGGGCGGAGAGGTCGGTGTCCTTCTCTGTCACGGCTTCACCGGTTCCCCGCAGTCGCTGCGCCCCTGGGCGGAGTATCTCGCCGAGCGCGGTCTGACCGTCGCGCTGCCCCTGCTGCCCGGGCACGGCACGCGCTGGGAGGACATGCAGCTCACGGGCTGGCAGGACTGGTACGCGGAGGTGGACCGCGAGCTGCGCGCCCTGCGGGAGCGCTGCGCCCAGGTGTTCGTCTTCGGTCTGTCCATGGGCGCCGCGCTGACCCTGCGGCTCGCCGCGAAGCATGGGGACGAGGTGAGCGGCATCGTCGTCGTCAATCCGGCGAACAAGGTGCACGGGGCGGCGGCCCACGCCCTCCCGGTGCTCCGCCACCTCGTGCGGACGGTGAGCGGCATCACGAGCGACATCGCCAAGGAGGGCGTCGCGGAGGTGGGCTACGACCGGGTGCCCCTGCACGCCGCCCACTCCATGCGGAACTTCTACCGGATGGTCGACGGTGAACTGCCCCAGGTCACCCAGCCGATGCTGCTGCTGCACAGCCCTCAGGACCATGTGGTGCCGCCCGTCGACTCCGCCCGGATCCTGAGCCGGGTGTCGTCCACCGACGTGACGGAGATCCTGCTGGAACAGAGCTACCACGTGGCGACGTTGGACCATGACGCGGACCGGATCTTCGAGGAGAGCTACGCGTTCATCGCCCGGCTCGCGCCCAGTGTCGGCAAGCGGGCCGGCACGGGTCAGGTGGGTCAGCAGGAAGGGACGGCCACTGGTGGCTGAGCACGACGCGGAGCGCGGCGAGCCCGACGAGAAGGGCGTACCCGTCGGCGAGCCTCTCGGTGACGAGCAGGGTGTGCCGTTCGACGAGGACGCCGCGTGGCAGGCGATCGTCGCGGGGTACGGCGAGGAACCGCCGGATCCGCCCGGCGCGAAGCCGTTCAAGTCGATCGAGGACCTGGCGCTCCTCGACCCGGTGACGAACGACGCCCCGGGCGGCAAGGAAGCATCCGAGCGGCCCGAGAAGGGCAAGAAGAACGAGACCGGCGGGACCGTCGGGACGAGCGAGAAGGACGGGGCCGGGGACGAGGCCGGGGAGTCGCCCGCCGCGGCGAAGCCCCTCGGCGGCTCCGTCTCCTTCGCGCCCGGCGTCGGCGGTCCGCGCGACTACCAGGCGCCCGAGCCCTCCGAGGACGACTTCGACGGGGACGACGAGGGCCACTTCGTCCCCCCTGAGCCGCCCCCGCTGCCCACCGCGGACACCACGGCCAAGTTCGCCTGGCTCGCCGTCGTCGGTGGCCCGATCGTGCTCCTGCTGACCATCCTGCTCGGCTGGGACATGACGTGGTGGCTCGCCACGGTCGGCATCGGCGGTTTCCTGGGCGGCTTCGCCACCCTCGTGGCGCGCATGAAGCCCGACGACGAGGACGAGGACGATCCCGGGCGGGGCGCGGTGGTCTGACGCGGCCGGTTACGCGGCGGGCACTCTGAGGGCGGCCAGCACGGGCAGATGGTCCGTGGCCGCCCTCAGGTCCCTCTCCGTGACCCCGGGGTGGCCGTACGGGACCCCGCAGCCGAGGACCTCGATGCCGCGGGTGGCGAAGATCGCGTCGATGCGCTGGTGGGGGTCGGTGGGCGTCGAGGTGTACTCCGTGCCCCAGGGTGCGGTGGCCCAGCAGTCCTGGAGGTCGGCGGCGAGGCGGGTGAAGGTGGGGCCGTCGGGGCGTTCGTTCAGGTCGCCGCCTACGAGGGCGTGCGGGGTGCCGAGGGCGGCGAGGCGGTCGAGGAGCAGGCCGCTCTGCGTGTACCGCTCGTCCTTCTGGAGCGAGAGGTGGCAGCTCACCACGCCGAGCCGGGCGGCGCCGAAGCGGACGACGGCGGTGGCGAGGCCGCGGCGGTGCAGGCCGGGAGTGAGGGGCAGCAGGACGTCCTCGGTGCGTTCGACGGTGGCCCGCATCGAGCAGAGGAGCGCGGGGCCCGCGGCGGTCGCGCCGCCGGACAGGATCGTCTGACCGGACGCGGCCGCGAGCCGGGCCAGCTTCTTGCGCCAGCGGAAGAAGCGGGGGGCTTCCTGGACGAGGACCAGGTCGGGGGCGCAGGCGTGGATGACGCGGGCGAGGGCGGTGGTGTCGTCGCGCATCGAGCGGATGTTGTAGCTCAGGACGCGGATGACGGCGGAACCGTCGGGTTCGGTGCGGGAGCGGGGCAGCGGGGTCGTCGTCGCCATGTGGATCAACATACGTGGATGCGCCGCTGGGGGGAGCCGGAACGCTTGCGGTCGTTTGTCGACTGCGGGGTGGTGGGGGCTGGGCGCGCAGTTCCCACCACCCCTGAAGCACCCCGCCCGCCGTGCCCCTGAAGGGCGCGGCGGGCGGGGTCCTACGACTGCACACGCGGCGTTACATGATCGGGTCGGGCTCCCTGGCCAGGTCCGCCGCGCCCACCAGGCCCGCTTCGTTGCCGAGCTGGGCGGCGATCACCTCGGCCACGGGGCGCCAGTTGCCGCCGACGAGCCAGCGCTTGTACGACTTACGGATGGGGTCGAGGACCAGCTCGCCCTCGTCCGAGAGACCGCCGCCGACGATGAAGGCGGAGGGGTCGAAGAGCGAGGCCAGGTCGGCGAGGCCGGCGCCGGCCCAGCGGGCCAGCTCGCGGTAGGAGTCCACCGCCACCGGGTCACCCTGGCGAGCGGCCACCGAGATGTGCTTGCCCTCGATGCCGTCGGGGGTGCCGTTGCCCAGCGCGAGCAGGATCTCCGCGTTCTCGGGGGTGGCGTTGGCCCGCTGCTTGGCGTAGCGGACGAGGGCGCGCCCGGAGGCGTACTGCTCCCAGCAGCCCTGCGAGCCGCAGCCGCACAGCAGACCGTCCGGCACCATGCGGATGTGGCCGAACTCGGCGGCCACGCCGAAGTGCCCGCGGCGCAGTTTGTTGCCGATGATGATGCCGCCGCCCAGGCCCGTGCCCAGGGTGATGCAGATGACGTTCCGGTGGCCCTTGCCCGCGCCGAACTTGTACTCGCCCCACGCCGCCGCGTTCGCGTCGTTCTCGACGACGACGGGCAGCCCCACGCGCGCCTCGACCTCGGCCTTGAGCGGCTCCTGCCGCCAGTCGATGTTGGGCGCGAAATACACGGTCGAGCGCTGGCGGTTCACGTATCCGGCGGCACCGATGCCCACGCCGACGATGTCGTGACCTGCGCGCGCGCCCTCCACTGCGGCGGCGATGGCGTCCACAATGGCCTGCGGCGTGGTGGGGGTCGGCACCTTGTGCGTCGAGAGGATGTTGCCTTCCTCGTCGACCACACCGGCCGCGATCTTCGTGCCGCCGATATCGACGCCGATGGTGAGTCCCATGAATCCCTCAGTTTCGGTCGAGCCCCGCTACGGCCAACCGTACCCGAGCAGCCTTTAGTCCAAATCAATCCGCTCCCCCGGACCGGTCCCCTCGTCGCGGGGGCCACGCTCCCGGGTGGTCCAGCGTCGCTCCTGGGCCTCGACGGCCGAGCGGTAGGCGGCGAGCAGCTCGTTGCCCGCGGCCGCGAGGTGATCGAAGACATCGGGGTTGCGCTCTATGACCGGTTCGACGGCGGCCTTGGCCTGCTGTACGACCTGGTTGACCATCTGCTGGGCGGTGCCGGAGGCGACCGCGCCGAACAGCGGCGAGTTCAGTCCGGACAGCTTGTCGGCGACCGCGTCGACCAGCTTGCGCAGTTCCTCTGCGGCCGAGCCGGGCGGCGGACCGTACTGGGCGCGGCGGCGGGCCTTCTCCGCCGCGAGGTCCTCGGCGCACGCCTTCGCCCAGGCGTCGGCGTCGCTCGCGCGCGCTTCGTCGTTCGCCTCCTGAGCGGCGTCGGACGTGGGGCGCTCTTCGCTCATGGCGGACTCCTGCCTATGGTTCTTCCTTTCGACGGTACCCGAACGGGGGTACGCCGTTCACCGTGTCCGGGGCCACAGATCCGGGTCCGGCGCGAAACGCACCCTGAGTTCCCCCTCGCGCAGGGCGGCGCCGGCCACGGTGCAGCGGCGCAGCGCGGACGGCAGCGGCACGATCCTGCGGAACTGGCCCACGGTGACGACGAGTTCGTCGCCCCGGCGGATCAGGTCCAGTTCCTCGCGTATCGCGCCGGGCAGCGGGATGTGCCATACGAGGACGCCGTCGTCGGCGAGGTGGTCGAGAACGGGCCACTCGACCGGGACGGGCGCCCGGTTGACGCCGGGCACGGGGAGCGCGCCGAGGTCGTCGGTGCCGCGCGGGTCGCGGCCGAGGTGCGCGACCTCGTGGACGGTGTACGTCTCCTGCCACTCGTCCAGCGCCTTGCGCTGCTGGGCGGCGAGGGCGCCCAGCCAGGCGTCCGCACTGGCGGCGGGCAGTACCCGGTTCGCGACCAGCGCGTCGACGCGCAGCCCGTGCAGGGCGAGGGCGGTGGTGGCGGCGTGTACGGCGTCGGTGCCGGCCGGGCCCGGTTCGGCGACCAGCCGTACGGTCGTGGCGCGGTCCTCGACGACCGCCGCGACGGCGGCCAGTTCGATGTCCCAGCGTGCCGCCGTCTCGTACAGCCACTCGGCGGGCATCGGGACGCCCGCGAGGCGGCCGAGGACGGGGCGCAGGGCGCGGGCCGCCTGGCGCTCCGGCGGGAGCAGTCGGCGCAGATAGCGGCGCAGCTCCTCCGGGAGGGCGAGGAGGGCGAGTGCCTGTGGGGTCGGCGGGAGGTCCACGACCAGCAGGTCGTACGTCTCCGAGGTCGCCGCGTCACGCAGGGCGCGCAGCAGGGCGAGTTCCTCGGCGCCGGGCAGGGGGGTGAGTTCCTCGGCGTCCAGGCGGGCGGCGCCGAGCAGGTCCAGGGCGGTGGTCGCGCGGTCCTGGAAGGCGGTGAGGTCCGCACGGAAGCGGGCGTTCGCGTCGGGGCGCCAGGTCGTGAGGTGGGGCGCGGTGTCGGTGGGTTCCGTGCCGGTGGGTACGCCGAGGACGGCGCCGAGGGTGTCGGTGCGGTCGGCGGTGAGCAGGAGGGTGCGGGTGCCCTCGCGGGCGGCCTTCAGCGCGGTGGCCGCCGCGACCGTCGTACGGCCCGTGCCGCCCTGGCCTGTGATCAGGATGGTGCGCATTGCATGAACGCTACCTGCGTCGAGCGCCCTCGCCGTCCCTGCCCCGTCCCCTCCTCGGCCCGGGGGCTCCGCCCCGCGCCCCCGAGGGGCGGGGCGGAGCGGGATCAGCCCGCCTCGCCCGACTCCACTCGCTTCTTCAGACCTGCCAGCGCCCGGTCGATGATGACCTTCTCTGCCTTGCGCTTGATCATGCCCAGCATGGGGATCTTGACGTCGACCGTGAGCCGGTAGGTGACCTCGGTGGCGCCGGCGCCCGCGGGCTTGAGGATGTACGAGCCGTCCAGGGAGCGGAGCATCTGGGACTTGACCAGGGTCCAGGAGACCTCGTGGTCGCCGGTCCAGGTGTACCCGAGGGTCTGGTCGTCCTTGATCGCACCGGCGTCCATGACGAGACGTACCTGCTCGGCGCGGCCCTGCCCGTCCGTGGCGAGTACCTCCGCCTCCTTCACCTCTCCCGTCCAGTCCGGGTAGCGGGCGAAGTCGGCGATGACCGCCATGACATCAGCCGGTGCCGCCTCGATCGTGATGCTCGAGCTGGTGTGTTCCGCCATCGCGGTGGCTCCTCCAGATGCGGTCCGGTGAGGGAGGGTGGTACGCACGTGTGTGCAGCGTGAAGGCTACCGCGCGCCCGCCGAACCATCGCCACCCCACCTGGCGTTCACCACTCCAGGACCCACGGGCGGCCCGACGCCGCGAAGTGGCCGACGTTCACGCACTCGGTCGTCCCGATCCGCATCCGGCGCGCGAGCGGCTGGTGGACATGGCCGAAGAGGGAGTAACGGGGACGGATGCGGCGGATCGCGTCGAGGAGGGCACGGGAGCCGCGCTCGAAGCGGCGCGCCACCGTGTCGTAGACCAGCTCCGGTACGTCCGGCGGGATGTGCGTGCACAGCACGTCGACCTCGCCGACCGCCTCGATCTTCGCCGCGTACTCCTCGTCGTCGATCTCGTAGGGCGTCCGCATGGGGCTGCGCAGCCCCCCGCCGACGAAGCCGAAGACCCGGCCGCCGATCTCCACCCGCTCACCGTCGAGGACCGTCGTGCCGGGTCCGGCGTACTCCGCCCACAACGGGGGCATGTCGACATTGCCGTAGGTCGCGTACGTCGGTGTCGGGAACGCGGCGAACAGCTCGGCGTACTGCTTGCGCACCGCCTTCTCGATGGCCACGGAATGGTCCATCCCGATGCCGTCCCACAGCCGCCGCCCGAACTCCCGCGCCTCGGCGAAGCGGCGGGCGGTGCGCAGCTCGACGAGCCGGTCGGCGTTCTCGGCGCCGAAGAGGTCGGGGAAGATGCCACGCGCGTGGTCGGCGTAGTCGAGGAAGAGCACCAGGTCACCGAGGCACAGCAGGGCGTCCGCGCCGTCGCCGGCCCGGGCCAGGTCGCGCGCGTTGCCGTGCACGTCACTGACCACATGAATGCGCGTTCTGCGGTTACCGCCTGGTGTGGGTGCCATGACGATCAAGCGTAGGCGTGTGCGGCAAACGTGAATAGAGGCGGTCGGACCTGCGGTTACTGGCATGGCAAGAAGAGCGTGGACTACTGTGCGTGAAGGAACGCCATCGGGTGCGACGCGCCAACCTGTGTGACGCAGGGAACATCTCGGCAGGACCCCCTATCGAAAAAGCCGTACCGATGGGTAACGTCCGGGCAGTCCAGTCGTACTCAGGATTTCAACAATGATGTTCCTGGGTACCTGCCCGAGCCTTGGACCGCTCCGTCGCATCACACACCGTCGTGGCGTCGGCGCCCTATGAGGAGCAGCAGTCTTGCGCGAGTTCAGCCTTCCGGCTTTGTACGAGGTCCCTGCGGACGGAAACCTGACCGACATCGTCCGCAGAAACGCCGCGCAGCATCCCGACGTCGCTGTCATCGCCCGCAAGGTGGGCGGCACGTGGACGGACGTCACCGCCACCACCTTCCTTGCCGAGGTGCGGTCCGCGGCCAAGGGTCTGATCGCCTCGGGCGTACAGCCCGGCGACCGGGTCGCCCTGATGTCCCGTACCCGCTACGAGTGGACACTGCTCGACTTCGCGATCTGGAGCGCGGGCGCGATCACCGTGCCGGTGTACGAGACCAGCTCGGCCGAGCAGGTGCAGTGGATACTCGGCGACTCGGGCGCGACTGCCTGCATCGTCGAGCTGGACACGCACGCGGCCTCCGTGGAGTCGGTGCGCGACCGGCTGCCCGCCCTCAAGCACGTCTGGCAGATCGAGGCCGGCGGGGTGGAGGAACTGGGGCGCGCGGGCCAGGACGTCAGCGACGCCACCGTCGAGGAGCGCAGCTCGCTCGCCAAGGCGGACGACCCGGCGACCATCGTCTACACGAGCGGTACGACCGGCCGTCCCAAGGGCTGTGTCCTCACCCACCGCGCCTTCTTCGCGGAGTGCGGCAACATCGTGGAGCGGCTGCGCCCCCTGTTCCGTACGGGCGAGTGTTCCGTCCTCCTCTTCCTGCCGCTCGCGCACGTCTTCGGACGGCTGGTGCAGGTCGCGCCGATGATGGCGCCGATCAAGCTGGGCTGTGTCCCCGACATCAAGCACCTCACCGACGAGCTGGCCGCGTTCCGGCCGACGCTGATCCTCGGTGTGCCGCGGGTCTTCGAGAAGGTCTACAACTCGGCGCGCGCCAAGGCGCAGGCGGACGGCAAGGGCAAGATCTTCGACAAGGCGGCGGACACGGCGATCGCCTACAGCCGCGCCCTGGACACCCCTTCCGGCCCGTCGCTCGGCCTGAAGATCAAGTACAAGACGTTCGACAAGCTCGTCTACAGCAAGCTGCGCGCGGTGCTGGGCGGTCGCGGTGAGTACGCGATCTCCGGCGGCGCCCCGCTCGGCGAGCGTCTGGGCCACTTCTTCCGCGGCATCGGCTTCACGGTCCTGGAGGGCTACGGCCTCACCGAGTCCTGCGCGGCCACCGCCTTCAACCCCTGGGACCGTACGAAGATCGGTACGGTCGGCCAGCCGCTGCCCGGCTCCGTGATCCGGATCGCCGACGACGGCGAGGTGCTGCTGCACGGCGAGCACCTGTTCAAGGAGTACTGGAACAACGAGGCCGCGACCGCCGAGGCGCTCGCGGACGGCTGGTTCCACACGGGTGACATCGGCACCCTCGACGAGGACGGCTACCTCCGTATCACCGGCCGCAAGAAGGAGATCATCGTCACCGCGGGCGGCAAGAACGTCGCGCCGGCCGTGATCGAGGACCGCATCCGCGCGCACGCGCTGGTCGCGGAGTGCATGGTGGTCGGCGACGGGCGTCCGTTCATCGGCGCGCTGGTCACCGTCGACGAGGAGTTCCTGGGCCGCTGGGCCGAGGAGCACGGCAAGCCGGCGGGTTCCACCGCGGCGTCGCTGCGCGAGGACCCGGATCTGATCGCGGCGATCCAGGACGCGGTCGACGACGGCAACGCCGCGGTGTCGAAGGCGGAATCGGTGCGGAAGTTCCGCATTCTGTCCTCCCAGTTCTCGGAGGAGTCGGGCCACCTCACGCCGTCCCTGAAGCTCAAGCGCAACGTGGTGGCGAAGGACTACGCGGACGAGATCGAGGCCATCTACCGGGGCTGACGGCCCGACCGGGCGGTTCTCATGGCGCGGTGTCCTCGGCGAGGATCCGCGCCATTCCGCGTTCCGCGAGCGCGGTGATCGTGACGAACGGGTTCACACCGATCGAGCCCGGCACGAGCGAGCCGTCGGTGATGTAGAGGTGCGGGTACCCCTTGACTCGGCCGTAGTTGTCCGTGGCCTTGCCCAGCACACAGCCGCCCAGCGGGTGGTAGCAGAAGTCGTCGGCGAAGGTCTTGTTGTTGCCGAAGAGGTCGTAGCGGTAGATCGTGGCGTTGGCCGAGTTGATCCGGTCGAAGAGTTTCTTGGCCATGCTCACCGAGACCGCGCTCTGAGCGGCGGTCCAGCCGAGCTTCGCGGAGTCCGTGGTGGCGTCGTAGGTGAAGGACGCGCGCTCCGGGTTCTTGGTGATCGCCAGGTAGAGGCTGATCCAGTGTTCCAACCCCATGGGCAGCGGGGCGATTTCGGCGAAGACGGGGTTGGCGGTGTTGGCCCAGTCGTCGATGCCCATGACCGGCATCGTCGACTGGTTCGCCCCGACCGTGTCCCAGATGTGGTTGGCGCGGCCCGTCATCACGTTGCCGTTCGTGCCCCAGCCGGTGCCGACGCTCGCGTCCAGGGCCGGCAGTGTGCCCGTCTCCCGGGCCCGGACGAGGAGTTCGGTGGTGCCGAGGCTGCCGCCGCCCAGGAAGAGGTACGTACAGCTGTACTGCTTGGTCTCCACGACCGCGCCGGTGGTGTCGATCCGGTCGGCGGTCAGGGTGTACGTGCCGTCCGTGGCCCTGCTGATCGCCCGGACCTTCTCCAGGGTGTGGATGGTGACGTTGCCGGTGCCGAGCGCTGCCGCGAGGTAGGTCTTGTCGAGGCTCTTCTTGCCGTAGTTGTTGCCGTAGATGACCTCGGCCGCGAGTGCGGACTTGGTGGCGGTGCCGGCCGCCTCGCGCTGCATGTAGGTGAAGTCGTAGACGTTCGGGACGAAGGTCGTCTTCAGACCGGCGTTGGCGGCGGCCTTGCGGGAGGTGCGGGTGAACCGGTACCACTCCGTGGACTCGAACCAGGTGGGGTCGACCGTGTTGACGCCGAGCATGGTGCGGGCCCGCGGGAAGTAGGTGTTGTACATCTCGGTGGCGTCGACCGTGGGGAACTGCTCGGCGAAGTAGGACTGGAGGGGCGTGACGGCCATTCCGCCGTTGACCAGCGAGCCGCCGCCGACGCCTCGGCCGACGTAGACCGACATGTTGTCGTAGTGGACCCGGTCCAGGACTCCCGGGTAGAGGCCGATGTCCTTGTTGACGACGTCCAGCCACAGGAAGGTGGCGAGCGGGGCCTCGGTGCGGGTGCGGAACCACATCGAGCGCTCGTCGGGGGCGGCGGTGGAACAGAAGACCTTGCCGTCGGAGCCGGCGGTGTTCCAGAGCTTGCCCATCTCTATGACGAGGGTGCGGATGCCGGCCTGGCCGAGGCGGAGGGCGGCCACGGCGGCGCCGTAGCCCGATCCGATGACGATGGCGGGCGCGGTGTCGACTGCGGCGGGCTCTGCCGCGTGGGCGGACTGGAGACCTACGCGGGTGAGGCCGGCGGCGGCGGCCGTCTGGAGGGCGACCATGCCCAGGATCTGGCGTCTCGTCAGGTGACGGTTTGTCAGCTGACGGTTACTCATCTGATGATGAGTCAGTTTTTCTGTCATGAGCGCAGCATCGGCGGATTATTTGCTTCCGCCTAGGGTTTTTGCCGGGATTTCAGTGGGCCTCGCGGCGAGTGGGGAGAGTGCGGGGTGTTTGTGACCGGTCGCG
>NZ_KQ948452.1:348571-349971 GCF_001514115.1 Streptomyces olivochromogenes | reverse complement strand
CACCTAGTAGTGCTTCGTTAGGTTCTGGTTCTGGTGAGGGGGCGGCCGCAGGTGGTGCAGGTGCCGGTCCAGCACCGCAGCAGGTCTTGGAGCGTGTCGAGGACTTGGTAGAGAGTCAGGCCGCTGTGCGGGCTTTTGGGTCGTACCGCCGCAGGGTGAGGAAGGCCTGGGCTGCGGTCACGAGGGTGACGTGATGGTGCCAGCCGCGCCAGGTGCGGCCTTCGAAGTGGTCCAGGCCCAGGCCGTGTTTGAGTTCGCGGTAGTCGTGCTCGATGCGCCAGCGCATCTTGGCCCATCGCACCAGGTCGGCGATGGGGGTGGTGGCGGGGAGATTGGTCATCCAGTAGGCGGTGGGTTCCGTGGCTTTTGCGGGCTGTTCGACCAGCAGAGTCCGCACCGGCAGAACTCCGTCCCACCGGCTGCGTCCGCCGGCGTGTTCCTGGGCGGCCCGGGAGGCTTCCTTGCCCGACGGCCGCACCTCAAGCACTGCAAACCGTGAGGTCATCGATCCCTTGCTGCCCTCACGCCAGGTGATGTCCTCAAAGCGGGTGTCCGAATCGATCAGGTCCCGTAAGGGGCGGGCCGGCTCGCGATAGCGGGGCAGGGTGGGCGGGCCCAGCCCTTTGTAGGGAGGCTGATGGGGCTCGGCGCCGGTCGGGCGGGCGATCTCCTTGGGCTCGACGGCCACCACGTAGGACCAGCCGCGTTCCTCCAGAGCCAGACGGAAGCCGACGCTGCGGCCGTAGCCGCAGTCGGCCACGATCACCGGCACGGAAGGCAACCAGCCGGCCAGCCGGTCCAGCAGACCCACAGCCAGCCGGGGCTTGGTCACATGCCCCACCTCATCGGGCACCCCCGCGGCCTTGCGCCGCTGGGTGTCATCCGCCCATTCCTCGGGCAGAAACAGTTCCCATTCCAAGGGGCAGGAGGCAGTGTCGGTAGCCGCGTGCACGCTGACAGCAACCTGGCAGTTGGCCCGCTTGCCCAGCGCTCCGCAATACTGCCGGGCCACCCCGACCGATGCCCGCCCGCACTTGGGAAACGACACATCGTCAATCACCCACACCTCGGGACGGACCACTTCGACCAACCGCTCGGCGATCCGCCGCCGCACCGGCGTCCACTGCCATGGCGACTGGCTGACGAACTGCTGCAGAGCCTGCATGTCCCCATCCGGCAGCCGCTGGGCCATCGGCTGGATCGACTTGCGCCGGCCGTCCAGCATCAACCCACGCAGATAGCAATCGCCCTTGGCCCGCTGATCCTTGCGCGGCATCGAGGCGAACACATCCGCCACGAACATCCCTAACGCCGCCCGCATACGGTTCACTTCATGCGCGTCCACACACCCAACATGCTCTTGATCAGCGCTAACGGAAAGACCTAACGAAGCACTACTA
>NZ_KQ948452.1:0-348139 GCF_001514115.1 Streptomyces olivochromogenes | reverse complement strand
GGGCCTGTCCGGCGGATCATGCCGCAGACGCGGGGCTTGGCACGCACATCTGCGGCGATGAGACGCCGCCCGTTTCCTGCGACCTGATCCGCCGGACAGGCCCTAGAGCAACTCTTTCAGGCTCTCCGCCAGCAGGTCCCAGCGCCATTTCCGCTCCACCCACTCCCGTCCCCGTTCGCCCATGTGGCGGCGGAGTTCGGGGTCGGCGAGGAGGGTGATGATGCGGTCGGCGGAGTCGTCCGGGCAGTCGCCTCGGACGACCCAGCCCGTTTCGCCGTCGAGGACCGCGTCGGGGGCGCCGCCCGAGTCGCCCGCGACGACCGGCAGGCCCGTCGCGGAGGCCTCCAGGTAGACGATGCCCAGGCCCTCGACGTCGAGGCCGCCCCGGCGGGTGCGGCAGGGCATCGCGAAGACGTCGCCCGCGCCGTAGTGGGCCGGCAGCTCCGACCAGGGGACCGCGCCGGTGAAGCGGACCGCGGCGGCGACCCCGGTGTCGTACGCCAGCTTGCGCAGGTCCTGCTCGTACGGCCCGCCGCCGACGATCAGCAGCACCGCCTCCGGCTCCTTGGCGAGGATGCGGGGCATGGCGAGGATCAGCGTGTCCTGGCCCTTGCGCGGGACCAGACGGGAGACACAGACCACCACCGGGCGGTCGGTGAGACCGAGGCGGGCGCGGACCTCGTCGCCGCCCGAGCCGGGGTGGAAGGTCTTCTCGTCGACCCCCGGAGGCAGCTGGACCATGCGGGAGGCGGCCTCGGGCGTCAGCGCGGACGCGATGCGCGAGCGCGTGTACTCGCCGAGGTAGGTGATCGTGTCCGTGGACTCGCCGATACGGCGCAGCAGCTGCCGTGCGGCGGGCAACTGGGCCCAGCCCGCCTCGTGGCCGTGCGTGGTGGCCACCAGGCGCTCGGCGCCCGCCCTGCGCAGCGCGGGCGCCATCAGGCCGAGCGGGGCCGCCGCCCCGAACCACACCGACGTACACCCGTGCTCGCGCAGCAGCCCGACGGCGCGCCTGGTGGCGCCCGGTGTGGGCAGCAGCATCGTCGTACGGTCCCGGACGACGGTGAAGGGCTGCTCGGCGTCGAAGGCGGCCGTCGCCTCGACGCCCTCCCGGCTCCGCTTCCACGTGGACGCGTAGACTACGAACCTCTCGGGATCCAGTCGTAGCGCCATGTTGTGCAGGAACGCCTGGATGCCGCCGGGGCGGGGCGGGAAGTCGTTGGTCACGATCAAGGTCTTGTGCATCGCGTTCGACACTACCGAAACCCTCGAATCCCCACGCGAGCGGTCCACAGCGGCGAAGCTGTATTCCACCGGTGGTCACAGCTCCGTACGGCCGCGCTTCATGGGCCTCGCACAGCCCCGCACGTCATCATGTTTCCGCACAACCGCACCACCGCACCATGTCACCACCGCACCACCGCACCACCGCAAAGACAGCCGACGAACGAGGGCCAGGTGAGCATGAAGGGCACACGGGGGGAAGGGGTTCCCTACGCGTTGCTGGGAACCTGGGGCCTGACCAGGCTGCTGCTTCTGCTCTTCGTCTCGAAGGTGTTCGTCTTCCCGGGACCGGACGTCACGAGTGACGTCTCGGTGATCTACCAGGGCTGGTACGAGATCCTGCGCACCGGCACCTTCCCGCTCGACGACGTGACCTGGCAGTACCCGCCGGCCGCCGCGCTCGCGATCCTCTCCCCCGGGCTGCTGCCCTTCCTCGACTACGCGCACGCCTTCTTCCTGCTGGCCTTCGTCGCCGACCTGGTGGTGTACGCGCTGCTCCACTACGCCGGCCGGCGCCCCGGCAAGACGCTGCGCGGCGCCTGGGTGTGGGTGATCGGCGTCCCGCTGCTCGGACCGACCGTCTACGCCCGCTACGACGTGATGGTGACGGCCGTGGCGGTCGCGGCGCTCCTCGCGGGAGCCCGCCATCCGCGGGTGATGGGCGCTCTCGTGGGCTTCGGGGCGCTGGTGAAGGTGTGGCCGGCGCTCCTGCTCCTGGGGGCCGTGAAGCGGCGCGCGTGGGCCGCGGCGGCGGTGACCGCGGGCGGGATCGCGGTGCTGTTCGGGCTGTCGATGCCCGGCGCCTTCTCCTTCCTGACCTTCCAGCGCGACCGGGGCACCGAGGTGGAGTCGCTGGGCTCCCTCGTCTTCCATGTGGGCCGGCACTTCGGCTGGGACGGTCAGGTGCTGCTCAACTACGGCTCGGTGGAGTTCCTCGGCCCGTACGTCGACGTGGTGAGCAGGCTGGCCCTGGCGCTCACCGCGATCGCCTTCGCGTGGCTGCTGCTGTGGCGGCTGCGCGCCCAGCGCTTCGCGCCGCACACGCTCGCCGACGCCGCGTTCGTGGCGGTACTGATGTTCACCGCCACCAGCCGGGTCATCAGCCCGCAGTACATGGTGTGGCTGGTGGGGATCGGCGCGGTCTGCCTGTGCTTCCGGGGCAGCCGGATGACCCTGCCGGTCGGGCTGGTGCTGGCCGCATGCTTCGTGACCGTCCTGGAGTTCCCGATCTGGTTCTCGCACGTCGTGGGCAGCGACCGGCTGGGCATCACCCTGCTCTTCCTGCGCAACGGCCTGCTGGTGATCGCGGCCCTGCTCGCCGCGCTCGAACTGTGGTGGAGCACGGTGTCCGACCCGGCCCCGCCCCTGCCCGCTCAGGCCACCCGCAGCAAGGAGCGCCTGAGCTCCTCCTGACGGCGGCGGGCGCGGGCGAGAAGCAGTCCGACGGCCGTGCACTGCACCGCCATGGACAGCGCCAGCGCCAGGCAGATCCCGGGCAGCCCGAGCCCCGACAGGGCGTACGCCAGCGGCAGCTGGACCGCCGTGCCGAGCAGTGTCACCCGCAGCAACAACGGGGCTCCCCCGCTCCCCTCGAAGACCCCGCCCAGCGCGATGAAGCAGGCCATCAGCAGCAGGTACGGGCCGACGCAGCGCAGGAACAGCACACCGTCGTGGGCGACCGCGCCCCCGGCCCCGAAGGCCCGCATGATCCAGGGGGCGAACGCGCCGAGCAGGACGGCCGCCGCCAGGCCCACCGCCCCGGAGACGATCACCGCCTGCCGCCCGATCGCGCCCCGCTCGTCCCGGCCGGTGCCCCGGGTGTGCGCGGTGTGGATCGAGGCGGCCTGTCGCACCGCGTAGAAGGCCATGGTCGCGACGTACATGACCTTGTACGCGATGGAGTACGCGGCCACGGCCGTCACCCCGAGCCGGGCCACGATCGCGACCAGGACCAGTGCCCCGCCCTGGCGCACGGTGAAGTCGGCGGACATGGGCAGTCCGGTCCGCAGGGTGCGGCGCAGGGCGGGGCCGGTGGGCTCGGCGGGGCGGACGGCCGCGGCCTCGCGCAGCGGCACGTTGCGGCGCAGGGCGCACAGGCCGGCGGCGAGGGCCACGCAACGGCACAGGACCGTGGAGGCGGCGGCACCCCGGACGCCGTACGCGTGGATGAGCAGCGGGTCGAGGCCCAGGATCAGCCCGTTGGCCAGCAGGGCGAGGCGCATCGGGGTGCGGGTGTCACCGGCGCCCTTCAGGATGCCGTCGACGAGGTTCTGCGCGAAGAAGACGGCGATGCCCGGCAGGGAGATCCCGAGGTAGGCGACCGCCAGGGCGAGGGCGCGCCCGTCGCCGCCCAGGACCAGCCGGGCCAGCGGTTCGCGCAGCAGGTATCCGCCCACCGCGACCACGGGCGTCACGACCGCGCACAGGGCCCCTCCGCCGCGTACGGCCGCCCGGAGCGCGCCCGGATCCCGGGCCCCTCTGGCGTGGGCGACGAGGACGGTCGTGCCGGAGGCGAAGACCAGGGCGACGCCGAGGAGCACGTTCTCGGTGTTGGTCGCCACGGCGACGGCGGCCACGGCGGGACCGCCGAGCCGGGAGACCCAGACGGTGTTGATGATCCCGGCGGCGACGGAGGCGAGCAGGGAGAGGTACACGGGGTGGGCGAGCGATATGAGCTGCTTCCGGTGGGCGTTCACCGATGAGTCCCTCGATTCCCTTGGTTTTCCTTGATTCCCTCTTATCGAGCTACCTCACTTAGATGTACATCGTTTAGAGGTAGCTCGATAAGAGGTACCATGGACGCCCGGCACCCGCAAGCAAGGAGCGCCCCGCATGCTGGAGCTGTCGATCCTCGGATTTCTGTTCGAAGAGCCCCTGCACGGCTATGAGTTGAAGGAGCGCATCAAGGCACTCAGCGGCCATGTCCGCCCGGTCAGCGACGGCGCGCTCTACCCGGCGATCACCCGCCTGGTGGCCGCAGGGCAGCTGGACCAGCACACGGAGCCCGGCAGCGGCGCCGCCCCGCGTCGCATCCTGTCGCTCACCGAGCAGGGCCGTGCGGACCTCCTGGAGCGGCTGCGCCACCCCAAGCAGGCCGAGATCACCGACCACGTCCGCTTCAACACCCTGCTGGCGTTCCTGCGCCACCTCCCGGACCCGCGGGAGCAGGCCGCGGTCCTGCGCCGCCGCCAGGACTTCCTGCTGACGCCCGCGAGCTTCTTCTACCGGGACGGCGAGCCCGTACGGGCGGAGGAGGCCGGCGACCTGTTCCGGCAGGGGATGCTGCGGGTGGCGCGGGCGACGGGCGAGGCGGAGCGGGAGTGGCTCGCCGAGGCCATCGCCCGACTGGACACGGCGACGGGCTGATTCGACCGAGCCGATGCAGCCGAGCCGATGCAGGCGAGCCGATTCAGCCGAGCTGCGCCTTCAGGTACGCCTGCCACTGCCGCGTGAAGTTCTCCGGCGTCGTGTGCAGTACGTCCCGCAGCGCGCCCTCGACGGCCCCCGCCCGCTTCTTGTGGTCGCCGACGGCCCGGTAGAACTCGTTCAGCCGGACCTCGCCCCAGTGGTCGGCGATCAGCCTGCAGGCCATCCAGCCGCCCTCGTACGCCCGCGCCAGCCGCGCCGCGTCCCCGGCGAACCCGAAGTCCTTGTCGTCCGGCAGCGCGGCCGGTGCGTGCCCGTCCAGCACCGCCCGCTCCAGCTCCGGCGCCGCCTGCGTCGCCGTACGGCCGCTACCGCGGTAGCCGACCCAGTCCGCGAAGCCCTCGGAGAGCCACAGGGGTGTGGCGGCGGTGGTGTGGGCGCGGGTGGCCACGTGCGTCGTCTCGTGGCTGAGCACGACCTGCTTGCCGAAGTCGCCGAGGAGGCCGTACGCATCGGGGTTGACGATGATCCGGTCCGCGGGCGCCCTGGCCGTCCCGCCCGCTTCTCCCGTGGTGACCGCCGCGATCCCCCGGTACCCGGACGCGGGCGCCCCCAGCAGCCCCGCCATGCCCTCCAGCGACTTCGGTACGAGGACGACGACGTGCCCCGGCCAGTCGGCGCCCCAGGCGTCCGTCACGGCGGGCACGGCGCGGTCCGCGAGGCCGGCGTACGCCCGCAGCCGCTCACCGGACTGCCCGACCCCCAGGACGAGGCTGTGCGCGCCCCGTACCACCGTCACCGCCCCCTGCTCCCACAACTGCTGACTGGCCCGCTCGGCGGGCACGTCGGAGGCGACCCGCCAGCTCCCGCCGTCGCGGACCAGGCGCAGGGTGCGGGCCGCCGTGACGGGCGCCCTGTCATAGCCCTCGATGCGGTAGCGCAGCTCGGCGCCCGCGGTGGCGTGGTCGCCGGAGCGGTGCAGGTCCGTCAGGCGGTACGACCAGGCGGCCAGCGGGACCGCGCGCAGCCGGGTGAACTCCGCGGTCGAGCCGGACGGTTCCTCCGTGGCCCGGTACGCCGACTCGTTCCGGTCCAGGACCGCGGCCGCCCGCCGGTCGAGGACCCGCTGCACATCGGCGGACGCGGTGTCCGGGGACGGCCCGCCGCCGCAGCCCACCAGCACGGCCAGCAGCAGCACCAGGGAGCACCCCGCCCGCGACGCACGCCTTCGACCAGCCACGTTCCCGATCGTACGGCGCCCGGGCGCGGAGGTCAGACCCGCGTCACGGACGAGATGGGCATCATGCCCACCGGGTCGTAGCGCACCGGCGCACCCGGGTAGGGCGCGTGGATCACCTGGCCGTTGCCCGCGTACATCGCGACATGACTCGCGTCGGAGCGGTAGGTGACGAGGTCGCCGGGCTGCGCCTGGGAGAGCGGCACCTGCCGTCCGGCGTAGCGCTGTTCCTGGGAGGTGCGCGGCAGACCGACGCCCGCCTGCCGGTACGACCACTGCATGAGGCCCGAACAGTCGAATCCGCCGGGCCCGTTGGCGCCCCACACGTAGGGGCGGCCGAGTGCGGAGCGGGCCGCGGCGAGGGCGGCGGCGGCGCGCCCCGAGGCGGGCGTGACACCGCCGAGTTCGGGCAGGTCGGAGCGTCCGGAGCGGGAGGCCCGGTCGTAGGCGGCGCGCTCGGCGGACGGCAGCGAGTTGAGCAGTATGCGCGCCTTGGCGAGTTTCTGTTCGACGGTCCGCTTGTGCCGGGCGACGGCCTTGGTGCTCTTCTCCAGCTCGGCGAGTTCGGCGGTCGCCTCCTCGCGTACCTGGGCGAGGTCGCGCATGGCTACCTGGAGGTCCTTGAGTTCGCCCGCCTGGTGGGCGTTGATCCGGTCGAGCGCGGCGGCCTTGTCGAGGTACTCGGCGGGGTTGTCGGAGAAGAGCAGCGCCAGGGAGGGGTCGAGGCCGCCCGCGCGGTACTGGGCCCCGGCGAGCGAACCGAGCGCGTCCCGCATGGTGTTGATGCGCTCCTGCTGCCGGGCGATGCGGTCCTGTGTCGTGCTCACCTCTTTGCGCAGGGTTCCCGCGCGCTCGTCGGCCTTGTTGAACGCCTCGGTTGCCTTCTCCGCCTGGGTGTACAGGCGGTCCACCTCGGCCCGGGTGTCGTCCTTCGGTGCTGCGGCGGCCGGTACGGCCCCGAGGGCGGCGGCCGCGACGGACATCACGGTCACGGCGATGCCGGTGATGCCCGCGGCGTTGACGCCCCGGTCGAACCCGGACGGTGGACGGCGGCGATGGGACCCCACGAGTAGCCGCTCTCCCTTCCGCTGACGATCCCCCGGAGTTGGGGGAAACGCGCCAGACAGTAGCCGTGCGACTACGCACCGGCCAAAGACCTCGAGGGCGCACAACGCGGCGCCCCGCCGGAGACGCAGGTCACCGACGGGGCGTGGGGTCAGCGGGAGTTACCGCGATTCGCCCGTTCGGGCGGCATGTCGAGGGGGCCTCGAAAGGATCTCGGAGGGTTCGGGGAGCCGGATCAGACCCGGACGCCGAACTGGAACGCTCCACCGATGGTGCTCATCGACTCGTAGCGCACGACCGTTCCGGTGCGCGGGGCGTGCAGCACCTGGCCGTTGCCCGCGTAGAGGCCGACGTGGTGCAGGTCGCCGAAGAAGAAGACCAGGTCGCCGACCTGCAGATCGCTCTGCGAGTAGATGCGGGTGCCGATGGTCGCCTGCGACTCCGAGGTGCGCGGGATGGAGACACCGGCCTGGGCGTACGACCACGAGGTGAAGCCCGAGCAGTCGAAGGAGCCGGGGCCGGTGGCGCCGTAGACGTACGGCGTGCCGATCTTGGTCTGTCCGGCGGAGAAGGCCGCACCGGCGCGCCCGGACGCGGGCGTACCGGGGTTGCCGAGAACGGTGCGCTCGCTGGCGCGGGTGGCGCGGGACTGCTGCGCGTCGAGAGCCGCCTTCTCCTGGGCCGTCAGGGAGTTGAGGAGCTTCTGCGCCGCGGCGAGCTTGGTCTGGACCGTCTTCTTCTGCTTGGCCAGTTCCGTACGGGTGTCGGCGAGGTCCTTCAGCTTCGCGGAGGCTTCCTGCCGCTGCTGGGCGAGCGAACGCTGCTTCTCCTGGACCTTCTTCAGCGCCTCGACCTGCTGACTGCTCAGCTGGTCCATCGCGGACGCCTTGTCCAGGTAGTCGTCCGGGTTCGAGGAGAGGAACAGCGCCACGGAGGGGTCGATGCCGCCGGTGCGGTACTGGGCGCTGGCCATCGAACCGAGCCCGTCGCGCAGGGCGTTGAGCTCGTCCTGGCCGCGGGCCACGTTGTCCTGCAGGGTGCTGATTTCCTTCTCCAGCTTGTCCTGCTTCTCCTTGGCCCCGTCGAGCTTCTCGGTGGCCTGCTCGGTCTCCTCGTAAAGCTTGTCGACCTTGCTCTTGACCTCGTCCTTGCTCGGCTTCTCGCTGGGCGCGGCGTTGGCGGCGTTGGCGCTGAGAACTACGGCAGCGGCTGCGGCGGTGGTGAGCACGGTCACACGGGTGCGGCTCGGCTGCTTGGGTCGACGGTGGGACGCCACGAAGGCGAGCTCCTTCTTCCTCCAGCCGCCTGCCGAGACGCCGACGGGCGGTGTCCCCCCACCGTCACTCCCAATGAGTGATCACCCGAGTGGAGGTTCGAGCCCAGACCCTAGTGACCTTCCTGTGATCAGTTCAAATCCAAACCTGAAAATTCTTAGTCACCCAGCGCATTCTTTGCACTCAACTCACGTGCAGTGATGTGGGGCTGACGCTACGTTGCGTGAAGGTTTCGCCAATTCGGGCACAACGCCTGGATGTTGCAGATGGGACGTACGGGCTCTTTGGGGCGTACGGCGCAGATCGCCGACGGCCGTTTCAGCCGCGCGAAAAGCGCTTGAGAAGCACCACGGAGGCCACCGGGCGAGCGCCGGCCTTGGCGATCCCGTCGGCCACCTCACGGTCGGTGGAGACCACGATGACGGGCCGCCCGGGCGGCTCGGCGCGCACCAGCTGGCGGATCAACTCGTCCGCCGTGACACCCGCTTTGGAGAACAGCACCCGCACCCCGCGCGGCGGCGCGAGCAGCACGGGCGCCGCCAGCTCGGCCCCGTCGAAGACACAGGTCACCTCGGCACCGGTCTGCGCGGCGAGCTGCGAGAGCTGCCCCAGCAGCCTGAGCCGCTGCTTCTCCAGCGGCATCTGCGGATAGCCGGTCTTGGTGACGTTGTAGCCGTCGACGACCAGATGCGCCTGCGGCAGCGCGAGCAGCTGGTCGAGGATCGCGGGATCATTTTCGGACAGGGCACGGGCCGCGATGTCCTTGGGCGTCATGCGCCCCGGCTCGACCGCGTCCACGGTCTCCGCCGGCCGTACGGACACGGGCGGCAGCGCGAGCTCCCGGCGCAGCCCCTGGGCCGCCTCCAGCACGGTGTCGAGCAACAGCCGTACGCGCATGTCCTCGACGCTGCGACCCTCGCGCGCCGCCTTGCGGGTGGCCTCCAGGGCCGCCTCGGCCTCCGAGAGCCGCGCCTTGAGCCGCCGGGTCTCGCTCTCGGCGGCGGACACCTGGGCCTGCCCGTCCGCCCGCGCGGTGTCCATCTCGCCCTGCAGCTTGCGCAGCGCGGCCTCGCCCCGCTTGACGTCGCTGAGGGCGCCGCGCAACTTGCGGTGAAGCGATTCCGCTTCCCTCTTCGCGGACTCCAACTCCGTGCGCAACCGCTCGGTTTCGGCCTTGGTCTGACCACGTGCCTGCGCGAGCTCCTCGCGCAGGCGCTCCAGCTCCGCCCGGCTCTCGTCGTCCGCGCGCTCGGCGTCCGCCCGCAGGGCCTCCTCGCCCGCGGCGGTCACCAGCTTCACCCAGCCCGTGGGGCGCAGCACATAGGCCGCGGCCGCCACGTCGAGCGGATCCGCGGCCGGCGGCGGCGCGCACGAGTCGAGGGCACCGGCGAGCTCCGGCTGCGCCTCTCTGAGCTTCTCGGCGATACGCTGCCGGAACAGCGGATCGGTCTCCAGCGCGGCAGCCATGGCGTTGCCGGCGAACTTCGCGCGCCGATTGGGGGCGAACCGCGCATACTGCCGCAATTGGGCGGGCAGTTCGGCGACGGTCAGCCCGCCGAACCCGTCCGACACGATCTGTACGACCCGCCGGCGCACACCGTCGGGCAGCGGACGGTCGAGCACCTCAGCGGTGCCGTCGTCCGGCTCCCCGCCTGTGGTCTCCACCATCCGTCACCCCAATGTCTGTGCGGGGCCCGCTCCCTCAGGAGCCGGCACCCGGCCTGTCCACCAGTTCCACCTGGTCCACCGCGTTGCACCACCGGCAGCGCACCGACTCGATGGTCTCACTGACCACCTTGCGCTCCTCGACGTTCGGCTCACCGGCCAGGTCGAGGTGCACATACTCGACGACCTTGGACGAGCGGGTCACGTCGAATCGCGTGAGGTTGCCGCAGAGTGTGCAGCGCCAGCGAGTCTCGGCGGTCGGGAGGGGAACCGTCATGTGGCAGTCGCTTTCCTTCTAGTGTCCGTCCGACACCGGTGTCCGGCGCGTGTGGCTCGTTACCCTACGGCCTGGCGGGTACTCGACGCTCGGCCGTCCATGGCGGCGAGGCACTCTGTGCGCATCGGTCCGGTTACGTCATGCTCTGTTCCATGATCAGCACCTGGGGTACGGCGGTCGGCAGGACGATGCGCGCTCAGTCCGCGCCGGTGACGTACGGGCTGATCTTCCTGTGCTGCCTGATCTTCCTGATCGGCCCCGCCTCGGGACTCAATCCGTCGTTCGGCACCGGGGACGCGCTGGTGGTCGCCCAGCGGGCCTACTTCCGGCGCTGGGGCGTGATCCCCGCCGAGCTCTTCGACGGCACCCCGAGCGCCTGGCTCACCCCGGCCACGGCCCTGTTCATCCACGGCAGCTGGCTCCACCTCCTGGGCAACATGCTCTTCTTCTACGTCTTCGGAGCGATGACCGAGGAACGCATGGGCCACGTCCAGTTCGCCGTCTTCTACGTGGTCTGCGGCTACCTCGCTCTGCTCGGTTACGCGATCGCCAACTCCGGCTCCGAGCAGACCCTGGTCGGCGCCTCGGGGGCGATCTCCGCGGTCCTCGGAGCGTTCCTGTACCTGTTCCCCAGGGCCCGGGTGACCAGTCTCTTCCCGTTCCTCTTCTTCCTGCCGCTGCGCTTCCCCGCCTGGGTCGTGCTGCCCTTCTGGGTGACCCTGCAGTGGCTGGCGGCGGGCCGCAGCCCCTCGGGCCCCGGGGTCGCCTATCTGGCCCACCTGGTGGGCTTCTCGCTGGGGTTCGTCTACGCGTGGGTGCGGTTCGGGCGGCCGACTAGAGTGAAAACCCCAGCAGCAGCCCCCGAGGGAGAAAACCAGCCGTGATCACCGCGATCGTGCTCATCAAGACCAGCGTGGACCGGATCCCCGAGATCGCCGAGTCGATCGCCGCGCTGGACAGTGTCAGCGAGGTCTTCTCCGTCACCGGCACGTACGACCTGATCGCCATGGTCCGGGTGAAGGCCCACGACGACCTGGCGGACGTCATCCCCGGCAAGATCAGCAAGATCCCCGGCGTCGAGGGTACGGACACCCACGTCGCGTTCCGCACGTACTCCCAGCACGACCTGGAGGCGGCGTTCGCCATCGGCCTCGACAGCTAGGGCCGCACCGGGGGCGCGGGGAACTGCGCGGCCGGCTCCCACCGGCCCGCGGCCGAAGAACCACGGGGCCAGGGGGCGAAGCCCCCACGCACCCCCGAGCCAGCCTCAGACCGCCGGGACGCAGCGGCCGTCCTCCGTGCGGTAGTTCCACTTCGCCCCGTCCCGCACCAGTTCCTTCACCGCGCGCACGAACCGCTCCACATGCTCGTCGGGCGTACCGGCCCCGAAGCTGACGCGGATCGCGTTGAGTGACTTCTCCCCGGGCGCCGCCTCGGGCGCCCCGCACTCCCCCTGCGTCTGCGGATCGCTGCCGAGCAGCGTCCGCAGCAGCGGGTGGGCGCAGAAGAGACCGTCCCGCACCCCGATCCCGTACTCGGCGGACAGCGCGGCCGCGAAGTGCGAGCTGTTCCAGCCCTCGACGACGAACGAGATGACGCCGACGCGCGGGGCGTCGTCGCCGAAGAGCGACAGGACGCGGACCTCGGGCACCTCGGCCAGACCGGCGCGGACGGCCGCGATCAGCTGCTCCTCGCGGGCGACGAGCGTGTCGAAACCGGCCTCGGTCAGCGCCTTGCAGGCGGAGGCGATGGAGTAGGCGCCGATCACGTTCGGCGAACCGGCCTCGTGCCGGGCCGCGCTCTCGTGCCACTCCACGTCCACGCCGCCGTCCACCCGCCGCGTGACCTTGCGGCTGGCGCCGCCGCCCGCGAGATACGGCTGGGCCTCGCGCAGCCAGTCGGCGCGGCCCGCGAGCACGCCGGAACCGAACGGCGCGTACAGCTTGTGCCCGGAGAAGGCGACCCAGTCGACGTCGAGGTCCCGCACGGACACCGGGTGGTGCGGGGCGAGCTGGGCGGCGTCCAGGACGATCCGGGCACCGTGCGCGTGCGCGGCGGCGGCCAGCTCGCGCACCGGCCACAGCTCGCCGGTGACGTTCGAGGCGCCGGTGACGCAGACCAGGGCCGGGCCGTGGGGGTCGCGGGCGGCGAGGGCCCGCTCCAGGGCCGTGACGGCCTCCTGCGCGGTGCGGGGCGCGTTGAGGTAGGTGACCCGGGCGTCCTTCCACGGCAGCAGCGAGGCGTGGTGCTCCGTCTCGAAGACGAACACCTGGCAGTCGGCCGGAAGGGTGGCGGCGAGCAGGTTGAGGGAGTCGGTGGTGGAGCGGGTGAAGACGACCTGGTCGTCGCCCCGGCAGTCGAGGAACTCCGCGACGGTCCTGCGGGCGTTCTCGAAGAGGTCGGTGGACAGCTGGGAGAGGTACCCGGCGCCGCGGTGCACGCTGCCGTAGTACGGGGCGTACGCGGCGACGTCGTCCCACACCCGCTGGAGGGCGGGGGTGCTGGCGGCGTAGTCGAGCGCGGCGTAGGTGACCTCACCGCCGGTCACGAGCGGGACGGTGACATCGCGGCCCAGAACGGGCAGAGGGGCACAAACGGTCTGGTCGGCGGCAGCGGTGGAGACAGACATGGCGAGCTCCTGTGAGAGGCAGGCGGAATCGCTGCGCGGGCCGGGTGCACGGGGGTACGCGTGTGCGACTGCACGGCTCGGCGCAGGGAGGAAAGGCAAAAGGGGTATGCGGAAGAGGGGCTCTACGCCCTATCGCATTCGCTTGCTCACAGAAGGCTCCCTCGAACGACCAGGACCCCTGGGATTCTCGAGGGGTCCGCGCTTGCCGTAGACCTCGCTGCCTACGGCCTGGTCTTCACCCGGGGCACCCCGCCACGGACGGAGGGTTGCCGGACAGCCGGCCGGGGCCTGATGGCTGTCGCTCATGACCTGATACGGCATCCTGCCACAAGATCTTCCCCCCGCAACCCGGCGTCCGCATACCGGGACGCCGAGCGCGATCTTCTTGGGGGCGCGGGGAACTGCGCGAGCAACCCCCACCGGCCCGCGGACGAAGCAGCGGGCCCCTCCGGAGGCCTACGCCTGGCTGGCAGCCACCCAGCGTTCCAGCGTTCGCTTCGCCGCCCCCGAGTCGATCGCCTCCGCCGCCTTCGCCATCCCGGCGCGGAGCTGGTCCGCGAGCGGCGCGTCGGTCGGGGACAGGGCGACGAGGGCCGCCGCGGAGTTCAGGAGCACAGCGTCCCGTACGGGCCCCGTCTCGCCGTTGAGCAGGCGACGGGCGACGTCCGCGTTGTAGGACGCGTCGGCGCCGCGCAGGGCCTCCACGGGGACGAGTTCGAGGCCGACGTCACGCGGGTCGAAGCGCTCCTCGGTGACCTTGCCGTCGCGGACGACCCAGACCCGGGACGTCGCGGTGGTGGTCAGCTCGTCCAGGCCGTCGTCGCCGCGGAAGACGAGCGAGGAGTTGCCGCGCTCGGCGAACACGCCCGCCACGATCGGCGCCATGCGCAGGTCCGCGACTCCGACGGCCTGCGCCTTCACCCGCGCCGGGTTCGTCAGCGGACCCAGCACGTTGAACGTGGTCCGGATCCCCAACTGCCCCCGGGCCGCCGCGACATGACGCAGCGCCGGGTGGAACTTCACCGCGAAGCAGAAGGTGATCCCGGCCTCCTCCGCGACCTCGGCCACCCGCTTCGTCGTCAGGTCCAGATTGACGCCGAGCTTCTCCAGGACGTCCGAGGCTCCGGACGCGGAGGAGGCGGCCCGGTTGCCGTGCTTGACGACCTTGGCGCCGGTCCCGGCCACGACGATCGACGACATCGTGGAGATGTTCACCGTCTTCGCGCCGTCACCGCCCGTACCGACGATGTCGACGGTGTCCCCCGGCACCTCGATCACATTGGCGTGCTCGTACATCGTCCGGACGAGACCGGAGATCTCCTCGACCGTCTCGCCCTTGGCCCGCAGCGCCACCGCGAACCCGGCGATCTGCGCGTCCGTCGCCTCGCCGCTCATGATCCGGTCCATCGCCCAGGCCGTGTCGTCCGCGCTCTGGTCGCGTCCCTCGAGCAGGCCGTTCAGCACCACGGGCCAGGAACGGCCCGCCGCGGTGTTGCCTCCAGCGGGGTTCACAGCGCTCATAAGCCGCTCCTGGGTCCGTCGTCCCGGCAAAGGGACTCCTTGTGTGGATGGGAACACCCTATCCAGGCCCGGAGACGGCAAAGAGCCCCCGTCCAGGCAATGGACGGAGGCTCTCGCCGTGGCGATCAGTGAAGACCGGTCAACCGGTCGGAAGATCAGTGGTGGCCGTGGCCGCTCGTGATCTCCTTGTACTCCTCGACCGTGGGCTTCGGGATCTGGCTGTCCTCCCCGTAGAAGCCCTCGCTGAGCTTGGAGCGCAGCCTCTCCGAGCCCTTCACCTTGCGCTCGACACCGTTCTCGTCGACCGTCGCGCCGATCTCGGCGGGCTGGTACTGCTCGTGCGCGGTGAGCGTGTGCAGAGCCTCCTGGCTGAGCGGCTCGTGCACCTCGATGAACTCACCGTGCGGCAGGCGCTTGATGATGCCCGACTCGCGGCCGTGCAGCACCTTGTCCTTGTCCCGGCGCTGGAGGCCGAGGCAGACCCGCTTGGTGATGACGAACACGATGACCGGCACCACGAAGAAGCCGATACGCACGAACCAGGTGATCGAGTTGATCGACAGGTGGAAGTGCGTGGCCCAGATGTCGTTGCCACCACCGACGAGCAGGACGAAGTACCAGCTGATCCAGGCGGCGCCGAACGCGGTCCGGGTCGGGACGTTGCGCGGGCGGTCCAGGATGTGGTGCTCACGCTTGTCGCCGGTGACCCAGGACTCGATGAACGGGTAGACCGCGATCGCGACCAGGACCAGCGGGAAGATCACCAGCGGGATGAACACGCCCAGCACGAGCGTGTGACCCCAGAGGTTGATCTCCCAGCCCGGCATGACACGGATCAGACCCTCGGAGAAGCCCATGTACCAGTCGGGCTGGGCGCCCGTGGACACCATGTCCGGACGGTAGGGGCCCATGGACCAGATCGGGTTGATCGAGGCGATGGCCGCGATGGCCGCGATGACACCGAAGACCAGGAAGAAGAACCCTCCGGCCTTGGCCATGTAGACCGGCAGCAGCGGCATGCCGACGACGTTGTTGTTCGTCTTTCCGGGACCCGCGAACTGCGTGTGCTTGTGGTAGAAGACCAGGATCAGGTGGCCGACCACCAGGCCGAGCATGATGCCCGGCAGCAGCAGGATGTGGACCGAGTAGAACCGCGCGACGAAGTCGCCGCCCGGGAACTGGCCGCCGAAGAGGAAGAACGCCAGGTACGTGCCGACGACCGGCACGGACAGGACCGCGCCCTCCATGAAGCGGACACCGGTGCCGGAGAGCAGGTCGTCCGGGAGCGAGTAACCGGTGAAGCCGGTGAACATGCCCAGGACGAACAGCAGGAAGCCGAACAGCCAGTTGACCTCACGCGGCTTGCGGAACGCACCCGTGAAGAACACACGCATCATGTGCACGAACATGCCGGCGAGGAAGATCAGCGCCGCCCAGTGGTGGATCTGCCGGACCAGCAGACCACCGCGCACCTCGAAGGAGATGTGCATGGTCGAGTTGAACGCCTCGGACATCAGCTGTCCCTGCAGGGGGACGTAGCTGCCGTGGTACGTGACCTCGTTCATCGACGGGTGGAAGAACAGCGTCAGGTACACACCCGTGAGGATGATGATGATGAAGCTGTAGAGGCAGATCTCACCCAGCATGAACGACCAGTGGTCGGGGAAGATCTTGCGCATGTTGGACTTGGCCAGGGAGTAGATCCCGAGCCGTCCATCGGCCC
This sequence comes from Streptomyces olivochromogenes, assembly GCF_001514115.1. GTDB lineage: Bacteria > Actinomycetota > Actinomycetes > Streptomycetales > Streptomycetaceae > Streptomyces > Streptomyces olivochromogenes. The sequence continues at coordinate 332,098 of NZ_KQ948452.1, read as the reverse complement.
AGTCGGCGACTTTCTCGCCGGCCGGGGCCTTCTCGCGCGAGGGGCGCGAGTCGGAAGTGGTGGTAGTGCTCATCCGCGCTCCCAGAAGGCAGGACCGACGGGCTCTTCGAAGTCGCCGAGCGCTTCGAGGTAGCCCTGTTCGTTCACACCGATGCGCAGCTGCGGCAGGGCGTGACCGGCCGGGCCGAAGATCACTCGGGCACCGTCGGAGAGGTCGAAGGTGGACTGGTGGCAGGGGCAGAGCACGTGGTGCGTCTGCTGCTCGTACAGGGAGATCGGGCAACCGACGTGGGTGCAGATCTTCGAGTACGCCACGATGCCCTCGTGCGACCAGGCGAGCTCGCGCTTGTCCTTGATGTTCTCCGGCTGGAGCCGGACGATCATCAGGGCGGCCTTGGCGATCTGGAGCTGGAAGTCCTCGTCGTGCTCCTCCAGGCCCTCGGGCTTGGCGAAGGTGAGCGAGCCGACGGCGACGTCGGAGGCGCGCAGCGGCTCGTTCGTGTTCATGTTGACGAGCAGCTTGCCCTTGGACCAGAGCGTGTGGCGCAGCTTGGTGCCGGGCAGCGGGCCCAGGTCACGCAGCAGCATGACGCCGGAGAGCGGGAACAGGGCCAGCGCGCCGAACATCGTGTTGCGGATCAGCTTGCGGCGGCCGAGCGCGGACTCCTTGGCGCCCTCCTTGAAGTCGGCCAGGACCTTGGCCTTGACCTCGGGCTCCGCCTCGATCGGGTGACGCTGGTCGGCGATCTCCACGTCGGACATCAGGGTGCGGGCCCAGTGGACCGCGCCCGCGCCGATCGCGAACAGCGCCACACCGAGGGTCATCCCCAGCGCGAAGTTCAGCGCGCTGATGTGCCCGAGCGGGAAGACGAAGATCGACTTGTCCCTCGGGATCGCCACGTACGAGGCGATGAAGCCGACGGTGGCCAGCATCGACAACGTGAACAGCATGGCGACGACGCGCTCGGACCGCTTGGCGGCCCGCTCGTCGATGTCCTGGATGCGGTGCTCGTGGGGCGGCAGGCCCGGGTCCGCGAACGGGTTGGTCTCGTCCGCGAGGGCTACCGCGCCGTGACCGTGCTCGTCGACCTGCTCAGCGGGCAGGTTCTCTTCTGGAATGTCTTGGCTACTCATGACTTCTTGGCCTTTGCGGTCCGAGCGGCGACCCAGACGGCGACGGCGACCAGGGCGCCAAGACCGAAGATCCAGCCGAAGAGGCCTTCACTGACCGGCCCGAGGCCGCCCAGCTCCAGACCGCCGGGGCTCTCGGTGTCGTCACCGTTGACCGCGTTGAGGTACGCGATGATGTCCTTCTTGTTCTTCTCCGACAGCGTGGTGTCGGGGAAGGACGGCATGTTCTGCGGGCCGGTCTGCATGGCCTCGTAGATGTGCTTGGGGTCGACACCCTCAAGGCTCGGCGCGAACTTGCCGTGCGTCAGCGCGCCACCCTTGCCGGTGAAGTTGTGGCACTGCGCGCAGTTCGTACGGAAGAGTTCGCCGCCCTTGGCGATGTCCGCGCCTTCGGGGCTGACCTGGCTCTTCGTCGGAATCGTGGGACCGGCGCCGAGCGAGGCGATGTACGCCGCGAGCTGGTCGATCTCGGCCTGCGAGTAGATGACCTTCTTGCGCGCGATCTGTGCGCCCGGCTGCTGGGCCGGCATGCGGCCGGTGCCGACCTGGAAGTCGACCGCCGCGGCGCCCACACCCACCAGGCTCGGCCCGTCGGAGGACCCCTGACCGCCGGTTCCGTGGCAGCTGGCGCAGCCCACGGAGAAGAGCTTCTTGCCCTCGTCGATGGCAAGGGACTGGGCGGTCGTATCGGCCTGCGCCTTGCTCGCGGGTGCGAACGCGGCGTACAGCCCCCCGGTGGCCGCCAGCGCGAGGAGTAGGACGACGACCGCCGCCAGCGGATGGCGTCGTCGTGCGGAGAGCTTTTTCACGGATTACCCCGGTGTCAGGATCTTCTGCGTCGATGCTTCTGGAAATGGATCGGTTCGTCGCGTGCGATCGGTTCGCCGCGGACGCCGCCCGGTTACTTGATCAAGTAGATCGTGGCGAAGAGGCCGATCCAGACGACATCGACGAAGTGCCAGTAGTAGGACACGACGATGGCGGCGGTCGCCTGCTCGTGAGTGAACCTCTTGGCCGCATAGGTGCGGCCGAGAACGAACAGGAAGGCGATGAGGCCACCCGTCACGTGCAGGCCGTGGAAGCCGGTGGTCAGGTAGAACACCGAGCCGTACGGGTCGGAGGAGAGCGAGATGCCGTCCTCCTTGACCAGATTGGTGTACTCGAAGATCTGACCGCCGATGAAGATCGCACCCATCACGAACGTGACGATGAACCACATCCGGAGCTTCTTCACGTCCCCGCGCTCGGCGGCGAAGACGCCGAGCTGGCAGGTCAGGGAGGAGAGCACCAGGATCGTGGTGTTCGAGGCCGAGAACGGGATGTTGAGATGGCCCGCCATCTCTTTCCAGTGATCCGGCCCGGTCACCGATCGCAGGGTGAAGTACATCGCGAAGAGGGCCGCGAAGAACATCAGCTCGGAACTCAGCCAGATGATGGTTCCGACGCTGGTGAGGTTCGGTCGATTGACCGACGGGTGCGCGTGCCCGGTTTCTACTGTCGTTGCTGTCGCCACGACCGACATTATGTCGGTCGCTTATCCCGCCCTCACGCCCGGGGGTGCCGTTCGGGGTGTTGATGGGGTGTGTCCAGCCCGTATGGCCCATCGAAGCCCTGTCCGAACCGGTGTTGACGGGGTGTTCGAGGGGGTAGCATCCGCGCCATCGGTACCAGGAGTTCCCGAGCAATGCCGTGCTTCTTAGATGCGTGGAGGAACAATGCAGCCGACCGCCACGGTGCTGGTCTACAGCGACGACTCCAACACCCGGGGGCAGGTGCGGCTGGCGACCGGCCGCAGACCGGCCCCCGACGTCCCCCAGGTCGAGTTCATCGAGTGCGCCACGCCCGCCGCCGTCCTGACGGAGCTGGACAAGGGCGGGATCGACGTCTGTGTGCTGGACGGTGAGGCGGTTCCGATGGGCGGCATGGGCGTCTGCCGGCAGATCAAGGACGAGATCTTCAACTGCCCGCCCGTGCTGGTGCTCATCGGGCGGCCTCAGGACGCCTGGCTGGCCACGTGGAGCCGTGCGGACGCGGCGGTGACCCTTCCGGTGGACCCGGTCGAGTTCGCGTCCGCGTTGGCCTCGCTGCTCCGTCGCAAGGCCCTCCAGGGCGCCTGAGAGCGCGGAGCCGCGGAAGAACAAGGCCCCGCGCCCCTTTCGGGGCGCGGTGGCGGGGGTCTGGGTCACACGGACTCGGGACGCAGGCGGGCCCGGTCCGTCAACTTCGGGCCTTCTGGGGTGCCCGCTGTCAGGGCGCTGCCGTTGCGCCAGTCCTTCCAGGCGACGTTCCAGTCGCCGAAGCCGTTGTTGAACGGGGTCATCGCGTCACCGTTGGAGTTCTGCACCTTCACGATGTCGCCCGGTCGGACGTTCTTGAAGAACCACTCGGCGTTGCTGGTGCTCATCCCGGTACAGCCGTGGCTGACGTTGGCGGACCCCTGCTCTCCCACCGACCAGGGCGCGGCGTGCACGTACTCGCCGCTCCAGGTGACCCGGGTCGCCCAGTAGACGGGCAGGTCGTAGGAGTCCGCGCTGCCCTCGGCGATGCCGACGGTGGTACCGCGCATGCGTACGTAGGGCTCCTTGCTCAGTACGACCTTGACGCCGTTGCGGGTCTCGTAGCCCGGCTTGCCGGTGGTGACGGGGATCTGGTTGATCACCTGGTCGTTCTTGTAGATCGTCATGGAGTGCGCGGCGGCGTCCGTGACGGCGACGAAGCGGTCCCCCGTGGTGAGCGTCAGGGGCTTCGCGTCGCCGCCCCAGAGCCGGTCGGCGACCTTGATGCCCTTGAGGTTGCTGTGGGCCTGGATGGTGGCGTGGATGGGCCAGTACTCCTTGGGGCGGTAGTGCAGCGTCTTGTCGTCCACCCAGTGCCACGCGCCCTCCGCGGCGGGCACGGAGTCGACCTTCAGGGCGCCCTCGACGATCGCGCGAGCGGCCTTGTCCTTGACCGGGGCACTGAGTTCGGCGGTGATGGGCTGACCGACGCCGTACTCGCCCGAGGCGGGCCCCAGGGTCACGCCCAGGGGCTTGTTCGTGGTGGGCGCGGTGGTCTCGAAGTCGACGATCTGGCGGCCGGGGGCGCCGTCCTGGTCCTCCGTGCTCACGTGCACCGTGTAGTGGGCGCCCGCGGCCAGTGGTGAGGTGCTGTGCCATCGGGAGCCGTCGGCGGCGAGTTCGCCCGCCACATAGCGCCCCGACGCGTCGACGGCCGTCACATCGGTGATGCGCTCCTCGTCGCCCTTGGAGGTGATTTCCAGGGGCTTGTCCGGGTCGACCTTGCGGCTGTCGCCGACCACGTCGGTGAAGGAGAGCTGACCCGCCGCGTCGTACGGCCTGGCGGAGAGCGGGTGGCCGCTTCCGCCGCAGGCAGCGGCGGCCGCGCCGAGGGCGACCACCAGCGTGGTGCGGCTGACGACCGTGCGGATTCGCGGTGCGTGATTCATGGACTCACGCTATGAACACCCGTCAACCATGGCACGGCGAGTGAGCCGGTCGGGGGATACGACGTACGGCAAAAGAGGAAGCCCGGACTCTCCGTCAGGAGAATCCGGGCTTCCGGGGTGTCCAGCGATCGCTACGGGACCGCGTGCGTGCTACTGGGTGCGGTTCTCACCGTGGTAGTACTCGAAGACCCAGCCCCACAGGCCGATCAGGATGAGCGGGAACCCGAAGTACAGCAGCCACCAGCCGAAGACGACGGCCAGGAAGGCGAGTGCGCCGCCGATGCCGAGCGCGAGCGGCTGCCAGCTGTGCGGGCTGAAGAAGCCCACCTCGCCGGCCTCGTCCGCGACATCGGCCTCGTCGTTGTCCTGCGCCAACTGGTCGACCCGCCGGGCCGTGAAGGCCAGGTAGTAGCCGATCATCACGCTCAGGCCGAAGGCCAGGAAGAGCGCCGTGGTGCCGGCCGGCTCCTTCGACCACACGCCATAGACGATGGCGATGACGAGGATGAAGGCAGCCAGCCAGAGGAACATCTTGCCTTGGACCTTCACTTGCCGGCCTCCTTGCCACCAGCGAGGGCCTTCTCACCGTGACCGGCGTTCTCGAGCTGGTCGAGAGCGGCGATCTCCGGGTGGTGCAGGTCGAAGGCCGGGGATTCGGAACGGATCCGCGGCAACGTGAGGAAGTTGTGGCGCGGCGGCGGGCAGGACGTGGCCCACTCCAGCGAGCGGCCGTAACCCCACGGGTCGTCGACCTCGACCTTCTTGCCGTACTTGGCGGTCTTCCACACGTTGTAGAAGAACGGCAGGATCGACAGGCCGAGCAGGAACGAGCTGATCGTCGAGATCGTGTTCAGCGCGGTGAAGCCGTCGGCGGCGAGGTAGTCCGCGTAGCGACGCGGCATGCCCTCGACACCCAGCCAGTGCTGCACCAGGAACGTGCCGTGGAAGCCCACGAACAGCGTCCAGAAGGTGATCTTTCCGAGGCGCTCGTCGAGCATCTTGCCGGTGAACTTCGGCCACCAGAAGTGGAATCCGGAGAACATCGCGAACACGACCGTACCGAAGATCACGTAGTGGAAGTGCGCCACCACGAAGTACGAGTCCGAGACGTGGAAGTCCATCGGCGGCGAGGCCAGGATGACACCGGTCAGACCACCGAAGGTGAAGGTGATCAGGAAGCCGACCGCCCAGAGCATCGGGGTCTCGAAACTCAAGGACCCCTTCCACATCGTTCCGATCCAGTTGAAGAACTTCACGCCTGTCGGTACGGCGATGAGGAACGTCATGAAGGAGAAGAACGGGAGCAGTACGCCACCGGTGACGTACATGTGGTGCGCCCACACGGTCACGGACAGACCGGCGATGGAGATCGTCGCGGCGATCAGGCCCATGTAGCCGAACATCGGCTTGCGGGAGAACACCGGGATGACTTCGGAGATGATGCCGAAGAATGGTAGAGCGATGATGTACACCTCTGGATGGCCGAAGAACCAGAAGAGGTGTTGCCATAGCAAGGCTCCGCCATTGGCGGCGTCAAACACATGCGCACCGAATTTTCGGTCCGCCTCCAGCGCGAACAGCGCCGCCGCCAGCACGGGGAAGGCCAGCAGCACCAGCACCGCGGTGAGCAGCACGTTCCACACGAAGATCGGCATGCGGAACATCGTCATGCCGGGGGCGCGCATGCAGATGATGGTGGTGATGAAGTTGACCGCACCGAGGATCGTGCCGAAGCCGGAGAAGGCCAGACCCATGATCCACATGTCGGCGCCGACACCCGGCGAGCGGACCGCGTCCGACAGCGGGCTGTAGGCGAACCAGCCGAAGTCGGCCGCGCCCTGCGGGGTGAGGAAGCCACCGACCGCGATGAGCGAGCCGAACAGGTAGAGCCAGTAGGCGAACATGTTCAGCCGCGGGAACGCCACGTCGGGCGCGCCGATCTGCAGCGGCATGATCCAGTTCGTGAAACCGGCGAACAGCGGCGTCGCGAACATCAGCAGCATGATCGTGCCGTGCATCGTGAACGCCTGGTTGAACTGCTCGTTCGACATGATCTGCGTGCCGGGGCGCGCCAGTTCGGCGCGCATCAGCAGCGCCATGACGCCACCGATGCAGAAGAACGCGAACGACGTGACGAGGTAGAGCGTGCCGATCGTCTTGTGGTCAGTGGTGGTGAGCCACTTGATCACGACGTTGCCCGGCTGCTTGCGGCGCACCGGCAGCTCGTTCTCGTACGAGTCTTCGGCTGCCCCGGCACCCTGAGGTTCGTTGAGGATGCTCACAGGTTGTTCGTCTCCCGGTTCTTCTCGTGGCCCGTCTGCTCAATGCCGGCCGGGACGTAACCGGTCTGTCCCTGCGCCGCGAGCTGCTTGAGGTGGGCCTCGTAGCGCTCGGGGGAGACGACCTTCACGTTGAAGAGCATCCGGGAGTGGTCGACGCCGCACAGCTCGGCGCACTTGCCCAGGAAGGTGCCCTCCTTGTTGGGGGTCACCTGGAAGGAGTTGGTGTGGCCCGGGATGACGTCCATCTTCATCAGGAACGGCACCACCCAGAAGGAGTGGATGACGTCACGCGAAGTGAGGACGAAGCGGACCGTCTTGCCCTTGGGCAGCCAGAGGGTCGGACCGGGGTTGCCCGTCTGCGGGTTCCGCTCACCCGGCGTACCGACCTCGTAGACGCCGCCGGCGTTCGCCGGGAAGTCCTTCTTGAACCGGTCCGGAATGGCGGCCAGGTTCGGGTCGATCTTGGCGTTGCCGGTGACACCGGGAACGTCCTCGATGTAGTTGAAGCCCCAGCTCCACTGATAGCCGACCACGTTGACCGTGACGTCGGGCTTCTGCTTGAGGCTGAGGAGCTTCGTCTCGTCGCGGGCGGTGAAGTAGAACAGCACCGAGACGATGATGAGCGGGACCACCGTGTACAGCGCCTCGATGGGCATGTTGTACCGGGTCTGCGGAGGAACTTCGACCTTGGTGCGACTGCGCCGGTGGAAGAACACACTCCACAGGATCAGGCCCCACACCAGCACGCCAACGGCGAGCGCGGCCGCCCAGGACCCCTGCCACAGGGAGAGGATCCGCGGACCCTCTTCTGTGGTCGGGGTGGGCATACCAAGGCGGGGGAAGTCCTTGTATGTGCAACCGGTGGCGGTCGCCAGGACCAGGCCCGCAGTCAATGCCTGCAGCAGCTTCCGCCGCATCGGGCGCCGCGGCGAGCGGTCGGAGCCGTTGGGACTCACGTAGCGCCTTCCCGAGAGTCTCGCCCGCGCGGTTGGCTGCGGCCTTCTCGCTGGTCGGTCGCCGCCCTGCGTCGGGCAGGGGTTTGGATGTTTATGCGGACCAAACCCTACTGGACGCTATTTGGGGTCGCGCGGGGAGGGTGCCCAACGCGCCGCCGGGTCAACCGAAGGGGGTGGGTTGCCCTGCTCCGGGCTACTTCTGACGGAGGTTTGGGGCGCCCAGGAGCTCGGGACGGGGGACATCACGGCGGCTGCGGGATCGTTGTGGCTTGTCGCGCCGTTCCTCGCGCCCCCTTGGGGCGCTGCCCTGACCGGGGCTTTAGCGTTGGGGTGTGGCCTACTTCGATGCTGCTTCCGCTGCTCCTCTCCATCCCGTCGCCCGGCAGGCCCTGCAGGCCTCGCTCGACGAGGGGTGGGCCGATCCCGCGCGGCTCTACCGGGAGGGGCGGCGGGCCCGGCTGTTGCTCGACGCGGCGCGCGAGGCGGCGGCCGAGGCGGTGGGGTGCCGCCCGGACGAGCTGACCTTCACCTCGTCCGGCACCCGGGCGGTGCACTCCGGGATCGAGGGTGCGCTGGCGGGCCGCCGGCGCGTCGGACGCCACCTGATCGTGTCAGCCGTCGAACACTCGTCGGTACTCCATTCGGCAGAGGTCCACGAGGCGGCGGGCGGCTCGGTGACGACGGTGCCCGTCGACCGCGCGGGCACCGTCTCCCCTTCCTCCTACGCCGCCGCCCTGCGCCCCGACACCGCGCTCGCGTGCCTCCAGTCCGCCAACCACGAGGTGGGCACGGAGCAGCCGGTGCGGGAGGTCGCGGAGGCGTGCCGGGCGGCGGGGGTGCCGCTGTTGGTGGACGCGGCGCAGTCACTGCCCTGGGGCCGGGTGGAGGGCGACTGGTCCCTGCTGACGGCAAGTGCCCACAAATGGGGCGGCCCTTCGGGGGTCGGACTGCTCGTCGTGCGCAAGGGGGTGCGGTTCGCTCCCCAAGGGCCCGTGGACGAGCGGGAGTCGGGGCGGGCGGCGGGCTTCGAGAACATCCCGGCCGTGGTGGCCGCGGCGGCGTCGCTGCGCGCGGTACGGGCGGAGGCGGCCGCGGAGGCCGCGCGTCTGCGGGAACTGACGGAACGGATCCGCGTACGGGTGCCCGAACTGGTCCCGGACGTCGAGGTGGTCGGGGACGCGGTTCACCGTCTCCCGGGGATCGTCACCTTCTCCTGCCTGTACGTCGACGGGGAGACGCTCCTGCACGAACTGGACCGGGCGGGTTTCTCCGTCTCCTCCGGCTCCTCCTGCACGAGCAGCACGCTGACCCCGAGCCATGTCCTGAAGGCGATGGGCGTCCTGAGCGAGGGCAACGTCCGGGTCTCGCTGCCACCGGGTACGCCGTCCGAGGACGTCGACCGGTTCCTGTCGGTGCTGCCGGACGCGGTCGCGGACGTACGCGAGAAGCTCGGCGCCCCGACGGCGTCGGCGCCGCCCTCCCCGTCGCCCTCCGACTCCGACGAGCTCGTGGTGGACTCCCTCGGCAAGCTCTGCCCCATCCCGGTCATCGAACTGGCCAAGGTCATCGGGGACGTGCCGGTGGGCGGCACGGTTCGCGTCCTCTCCGACGACGAGGCGGCCCGGCTGGACATCCCGGCGTGGTGCGAGATGCGGGGGCAGGACTACGTCGGGGAGGAGCCGGCGGACCACGGCTTCGCCTATGTGGTCCGCCGGGTGTCCTAGACGGGTCGGCCGGGCGGGGTCCCGACTAGGCCAGGTGGGCCCTGACCTCGATGGCCGCGTCGTCGCCGTACGCCTTGGTGAAGCGGTCCATGAAGTGGGCGCGGCGCAGCTGGTACTCCTGGGTGCCGACCGTCTCGATGACCAGCGTCGCGAGCATGCAGCCGACCTGGGCGGCACGCTCCAGGGAGACTCCCCAGGCGAGGCCGGAGAGGAAACCGGCGCGGAACGCGTCGCCGACGCCCGTCGGGTCCGCCTTGCGCTCCTCGTCCGGGCAGCCGACCTCGATCGGGTCCTCACCGGCCCGCTCGATGCGCACGCCCCGTGCGCCGAGGGTCGTCACACGGTGACCGACCTTCGACAGGATCTCCTCGTCGCTCCAGCCGGTCTTGGACTCGATGAGCCCCTTCTCGTACTCGTTGGAGAAGAGGTAGGTCGCCCCGTCCAGCAGTATCCGGATCTCGTCGCCGTTCATACGGGCGATCTGCTGCGAGAAATCGGCGGCGAAGGCGATCGTGCGGGAACGGCACTCCTCCGTGTGGCGGAGCATCGCCTCCGGGTCGTCGGCGCCGATCAGGACGAGGTCGAGGCCGCCGACCCGGTCCGCGACCGACTTGAGCTCGATCAGCCGGGCCTCGCTCATCGCGCCCGTGTAGAAGGAGCCGATCTGGTTGTGGTCGGAGTCCGTGGTGCACACGAAGCGCGCGGTGTGCAGCACCTCGGAGATCCGGACCGAGTCGGTGTCGACGCCGTGGCGGTCGAGCCACGCCCGGTAGTCGTCGAAGTCGGAGCCTGCGGCCCCGACCAGGATCGGCCGGGTGCCCAGCTGTCCCATGCCGAAGGCGATGTTCGCGCCGACGCCACCCCGGCGTACGTCGAGGTTGTCGACCAGGAAGGACAGGGAGACCGTGTGCAGCTGGTCCGCGACGAACTGGTCGGCGAAACGGCCGGGGAAGGTCATGAGGTGGTCAGTGGCGATGGAGCCGGTGACTGCGATACGCACGGCGAGGACACGCTCCTGCGACGGAAGGGGATTGACAGTTCACGCTACCCGGTCGACCCGTGCCCTCTGAAGCGGTCAAAACTACCCGATAGTAGGTCTTTCTTCGTAACACTCGGCGTGCATACGGTTCCGTCATGAAGAACCGCAAGATCCACGGCTCCGCTCCGCACGACCTCGAAGGCGATCTGGCGTCGCTGCGCGGCGACGGCGCCGTGGCCCGGGACTGGGCGGCACCGGACCCGATCATCTCCCGTCCCGACCTTCCCGTGTCCCCGTCGCGCATCCACGGGGTGACCGTGCCTCCCGCGTCCGCCCGTCTGCTGGACGCGATGTCCGACTACGGCGACTGACAGGACCCGAAGGTCCTCGAAAAGGGCGGCCCCGAACGGCGCCCGCAGGGAACCGTGCGCTCCCCCGCTGCGTCCCATCGCTGTCCCCCGTAAAGGGGATGCGGTGTACGACCAGAAGGAGCGATGCGGTGAGCACCGAGCGACCCGAGACCGAAGCGCCCGAGCCCCCCGAGGACGGCGGCGAGCCGGTGAAGCCGCGCCGCCGCCATTCCCCGGCGGCCGTCGCCTCCGTCGCGGCCGCGGTGCTGCTCGTCGGCGGCGGCGGGGCCTACTTCGCCGCGACCGCGTCCGGCGGCGGGAGCGACCGCGACCGCTCCGCGAGCCCCGGCGCCGACGGCACTCCCCCGCCGCTGGTCCTCGACGGCTACACCGAGGGCGGTACGGGTGGCACGGCCGGTACGGGCGATATCGCGCCCGGCGAGCCCAATCCCTACGGCGCGACCTACCACGCGGACGGCACTCTGCCCGCCGGTCCGGACTCCGCGCCCGTCTACGCGGCGAAGGGCGAGGTCACGGCGGCCGAGGTGGCTCGTCTCGCGAAGGCCCTGGACATCGCGGGCACCCCGAAGCTCACCGGCGAGACCTGGAAGGTCGGCCAGGACAAGGACGGCTCGGGACCCAGCCTCCAGGTGAACCAGCAGGCCCCCGGAACCTGGACGTTCAACCGGTACGCGCCCGGCACCGACAACTGCAAGGGCGCCGTGTGCACGAGCGACCCCGGCTCCCCCAGCAGCCACGCGGTGACCGAGGCCGCCGCGAGGAAGGCCGCCGTGCCCGTGCTGAAGGCGCTGGGCCAGGACGACGCCAAGCTGGACGCGAGCGAGCTCATGGGCGCCGTACGGGTGGTGAACGCGGACCCGAAGGTCGGGGGCCTACCCACGTACGGCTGGACGACCGGCGTCCAGGTCGGCCCGGACGGCCAGGTGGTGGGCGGCAACGGCCTGCTGAAGATGCCGGCCGAGGGAGACACGTATCCCGTGATCAGCGCGAGCCGGACCCTGGATCTGATGAACGGCCCGGCCTCTCTCGCGACGCCGGGCGGCGGGCGCGTGGGACCCGGCGGCTGCGCCAGTGCCGTACCGCTGAAGGACCGTGACGAGACGCCGTGCCGCGCGTCGACGGCGATGCCGAAGCGGGAGTCGGTGGCCGTCGAGAAGGCCGTCTTCGGGCTGGCCTCGCACTTCGTGTCCGGGCACCAGACACTGGTGCCGTCCTGGCTGTTCGAGGTACGGCCGACCGGCACGGACTCCGCCTTCACGGTGACGCATCCGGCGGTCGACCCGAAGTACCTGCCCTCACCGGAGCCGACCCGGGCGCCGACCGCCACCCCCAGCCCGCGGCCGACCGCGGCGCCGACGTCCCGTGACGTCAAGGTGCAGGGCTACACGGCCGACGGCAAGGACCTGACCGTGAGCTTCACGGGCGGGGTGTGCGCGGACTACTCCGCCTCCGCGAGCGAGAGCACGGACAAGGTGACCGTCAAGGTGACCGAGACACCGTGGCAGGGCAAGATCTGCATCCTCATCGCCAAGGTGTACGAGAAGACGGTGCACCTCGACCAGCCGCTCGGCGACCGGAAGGTCGTCGGCTCGGACGGCACGCCGATCCCGGAGGGCAAGGTGGCCGGCGCCGCGATGAAGACGCCTCAGGCACGGTAGCCACGGGAGCGGGCTGGGTGGCTCCGCGTAGGGCCCCGGATGCGCGAAGGCGGCGTCCCTGTCGGAGGGGGACGCCGCCTTCGTACGCGTTGTTCAGCAGTCGGCCGGGACTCAGCTGAAGGAGTCGCCGCAGGCGCAGGAGCCCGTCGCGTTCGGGTTGTCGATCGTGAAGCCCTGCTTCTCGATGGTGTCGACGAAGTCGATGGAAGCGCCGCCCAGGTACGGAGCGCTCATGCGGTCGGTCACGACCTTGACGCCACCGAAGTCCTTGACGACATCGCCGTCGAGGGAGCGCTCGTCGAAGAAGAGCTGGTAGCGCAGACCGGAGCAGCCGCCGGGCTGAACGGCGACGCGCAGCGCCAGATCGTCGCGGCCTTCCTGGTCGAGCAGGGCCTTGACCTTGCCCGCGGCGGAGTCGGACAGCATGATGCCGTCGCTCACGGTGGTCTTCTCGTCCGATACGGACATCTGCTTCTCTCCCGGGTTGTACGGAGACTGCTTGCCGACGTCTGCAACCGCCGGGGCCGCGGATTCATTCCGGGCCGAGAGTCTGTCTTTCTGTGGTCTTTCCGTTCTCGTCTCCCATGCTCGCACACGCGCCGCAGCGCGGACAGCGGCCTGTGGACAACCTCCGGGATTCACGTCACATCGACACTATGGCCGTCGTCAACATGACGTGAAGCGGTTATGATAGATAGCGTCATTTCGACGAAAAGGCTAGTCCGAATGTCCCGCTGGATCGCCCCGTGATCCAAGCGAGCCGCAGAACAGAAAGGGTGCGTGTCGTGACCACCGCCCAGACCCAGGAGCTCGACGTACAGCCGACGCCCCTCGCCCTGCTGCTGCTCGGCCGTGAGGCCGACCCGAGGAGCGAGCGCGGCGTGGAGTGTCCCGGAGACCTGCCCTCGCCGTCCGACCCGGACCTCGTGGAGCGGGCCCGCGCGGCCAAGGAGAAACTCGGGGACAAGGTCTTCGTGCTCGGCCACCACTACCAGCGCGACGAGGTCATCCAGTTCGCCGACGTCACGGGCGACTCCTTCAAGCTGGCCCGCGACGCCGCCGCACGCCCGGAGGCCGAGTACATCGTCTTCTGCGGTGTGCACTTCATGGCGGAGTCCGCGGACATCCTGACGTCCGACGACCAGAAGGTGGTCCTCCCCGACCTCGCGGCCGGCTGCTCCATGGCCGACATGGCGACGGCCGAACAGGTCGCCGAGTGCTGGGACGTGCTGACCGAGGCCGGGATAGCCGAGCAGGTCGTGCCCGTCTCGTACATGAACTCGTCCGCCGACATCAAGGCGTTCACCGGCAAGCACGGCGGCACGATCTGCACCTCCTCCAACGCCCAACGGGCCCTGGAGTGGGCGTTCGAGCAGGGTGAGAAGGTCCTCTTCCTCCCCGACCAGCACCTCGGTCGCAACACCGCCGTCCGCGACATGGGGATGAGCCTGGAGGACTGCGTCCTCTACAACCCCCACAAGCCCAACGGCGGCCTCACCGCGGAGCAGTTGCGCGACGCCAAGATGATCCTGTGGCGCGGCCACTGCTCGGTCCACGGCCGCTTCTCGCTGGACTCGGTGAACGACGTCCGCGAGCGCATCCCCGGCGTGAACGTCCTCGTCCACCCCGAGTGCAAGCACGAGGTCGTGTCGGCGGCGGACTACGTCGGCTCCACGGAGTACATCATCAAGGCCCTGGAGGCCGCCCCGGCCGGCTCCAAGTGGGCGATCGGCACGGAGCTGAACCTGGTCCGCCGCCTGGCGAACCGTTTCGCGGCCGAGGACAAGGAGATCGTCTTCCTCGACAAGACGGTCTGCTTCTGCTCCACCATGAACCGCATCGACCTCCCCCACCTGGTGTGGACCCTGGAGTCCCTCGCCGAGGGCAACCTGGTCAACCGCATCGAGGTGGACAAGGAGACGGAGGCGTTCGCGAAGCTGGCGCTGGAGCGGATGCTGGCGCTGCCGTAGCGAACGATGCCGGCGCTGCCGTAACGCGGAGACCGTTCCGCCCTCGGGCGTACCAGGATCACTCCACCCTCGGGCGTACCAGGCCCGACTCGTAGGCGATGACGACGAGTTGGGCCCGGTCGCGGGCGCCGAGCTTGGCCATGGCCCGGTTCACGTGCGTCTTCACGGTGAGCGGACTGACCTCGAGCCGCTCGGCAATCTCGTCGTTGGAGTGTCCTCCCGCGACCTGGACGAGCACCTCGCGCTCGCGCCCGGTGAGCGCCTCGAGCCGCTCGGCCCGGGCGGAGTCCCGGCCCTCGTCCGAACCGTCCCCCTGGGCAAGGAACTTGGCGATCAGCCCCTTGGTGGCCGCCGGGGACAGCAGTGCCTCGCCACCCGCCGCGATCCGGATGGCGTTCAGCAACTCCTCCGGCTCCGCGCCCTTGCCGAGGAAGCCGGAGGCGCCGGCCCGCAGCGACTGCACCACGTACTCGTCGACCTCGAAGGTCGTCAGCATGACCACCCGTACGTGCGCGAGCCCCGGGTCGGCGCTGATCAGCCGGGTGGCGGCGAGACCGTCGGTGCCCGGCATCCGGATGTCCATCAACACCACGTCGGCGCGGACCTCCCGGGTGAGCCGCAGCGCCTCCGCGCCGTCGGACGCCTCGCCGACCACCTCCATGTCGGGCTCGGAGTCGACGAGGACACGGAACGCGCTGCGCAGCAGCGCCTGGTCGTCGGCGAGCAGGACACGGATGGTCATGCGGAGTCCCCCAGGGCGGGCGCGGTGCGGTTCTTGACCGGAAGGATCGCATGGACCCGGAAGCCGCCTCCGTAGCGGGGACCGGTCGTGCAGGTGCCGCCGAGCGCGGTGACCCGCTCGCGCATCCCGAGCAGCCCGTGCCCGCCGCCCTCCTCGGGGCCGTCGTCCTGCCCGGGTCCGTTGTCGAGGACGGTCACCTCCACGTTCGGTCCCACGCGTACGACGCTGATCTCGGCCTTCGCCTCCGGGCCCGCGTGTTTCTGCACATTGGTGAGGGCTTCCTGGATGACGCGGTACGCGGCGAGGTCGACGGCGGCGGGCAGGGTGGTGCCGTGGTCGGCGCGGGCGACTTCGACGGGCAGTCCGGCGTTGCGGAAGGTGTCGGCGAGTTCGTCGAGGCGGGCGAGGCCCGGGGCGGGTTCCGTGGGGGCCTCGGGGTCGCCGGACTGGCGCAGCAGGCCGACGGTGGCGCGCAGTTCGTTGAGGGCCGAGCGGCTGGCCTCGCGGACGTGCGCGAGGGCTTCCTTGGCCTGGTCGGGGCGCTTGTCCATCACATGGGCCGCGACTCCGGCCTGCACGTTGACGAGGGCGATGTGGTGGGCGACGACGTCGTGCAGGTCGCGGGCGATGCGCAGCCGCTCCTCGGCGACCCGGCGGCGGGCCTCCTCCTCGCGGGTGCGCTCGGCGCGGTCGGCGCGCTCGCGGATGGCGTGCACGAACGCGCGGCGGCTGCGCACGGCGTCACCCGCGGCGGCGGCCATGCCCGTCCAGGCGAAGATCGCGAGGTTCTCCTGCGCGTACCAGGGCAGGGGGCCGACCAGCATCGCGCAGGCCGTCAGCACCGTCATCGTGAGCAGGCCGACGCGCCAGGTGGTGGGGCGGTCCGTGGCCGACGCGACGGTGTAGAGGGCGACGACGGCGGACATCACCACCGGGGCTCTGGGGTCGCTGGCGACCAGTTCCACGGCGGAGAAGGCGCCGGTCGTGGCGAGGATGGTTCTGGGAGCGCGGCGGCGGAACACCAGGGCGGCGGCGCTGAGCACCATGAGGATGAGGCTGAGGACGTTCGGGGTGTGCGTGCCCCAGGCCGCTCCGTTCTCCCCGTGGGGGTCGATGAAGGAGCTGGCCATCATCGTCACGAGTACGCCGGTCGCCAGAGCGGCGTCCAGTGCCATCGGGTGCGCGCGGAGTCTGAACTTCGTGCGCTCTAGGGTGCTCACCCGTTTTACGGTACGGGGCCCTTGCAGGGGGCGGAACGGTCGCCACCGCACCCCAACGATTCTCGCCCCCGCCGCCCTTACCCGTCCCGTCCCTGGGGGCTACCGCCCCCAGAGCCCCGCATCGGCCTGAACGGCCTCGTCCTCAATCGCCGGACGGGCTGAGTGATGCGGGTCGGGGTGGGTGGGGTGCGGTCACCGGCCTCGCCCTGGAACGCCGGACGACCCAGGGCTTTCAGGGGCGCGGGGAACTGCGCGACCAGCCCCCACGGGCCCGCAGCCAAAGGACTTCGGGTGGGCGGGGGACGCGGGGCGCAGCCTCGGTCAGGGGGGCGGGGAACTGCGTGGGCGAGCCGGGCGGCCCCGGAGCTGAGGAGCTTCCCCAGCTCTGCCCCCGGAGGGAACCGTCAGCCGGGGATCAGGCCCTCGTCGGTCAGCATGGCGCGCACCTCGTCGAGGGTCGCGTCGGGGGACGGCAGGATGAGGTCGGAGGGTTCGAGGGCGTCGTCGGGAAGCGGAGCGCCGAGGCGGCGGACCTGGTCCAGAAGAGTGGTCAGGGTGCGGCGGAAGCCGGCCTCGTCACCGCTCTCCATCTCGGCGAGCAGCTCGTCGTCCAGCTTGTTCAGTTCGGTGAGGTGGCTGTCGTCCAACCTCACCTGCCCCTCCCCCATGATCCGTACGATCATGTCGCCCTCCTCAGGCGCCCTAGGTGTGGGTCACTGCTTGTCGAAGCGCGGGGTGTCCCGCGGCTGGGACTGCGACGTGGACTGTCCCGTGCCGCCCTCGATCGCCTGCTGCGGCGAACCACCGGCGAGCTCGGCCTTCATGCGCTGCAGTTCCAGCTCCACATCTGTACCACCGGAGAGCCGGTCCAGCTCGCTCTGGATGTCGTCCTTGGCCAGACCGGACTGGTCGTCGAGCGCACCGGAGGCGAGCAGCTCGTCGATGGCGCCGGCGCGGGCCTGCAGCTGCGCGGTCTTGTCCTCGGCGCGCTGGATCGCCATGCCGACGTCGCCCATCTCCTCGGAGATGCCGGAGAAGGCCTCTCCGATGCGGGTCTGCGCCTGGGCCGCCGTGTAGGTCGCCTTGATGGTCTCCTTCTTGGTGCGGAAGGCGTCCACCTTGGCCTGGAGCCGCTGCGCCGCGAGGGTGAGCTTCTCCTCCTCGCCCTGGAGGGTCTGGTGCTGCGTCTCCAGGTCCGTCACCTGCTGCTGGAGCGCCGCACGGCGGGAGAGCGCCTCGCGGGCCAGGTCCTCCCGGCCGAGCGCGAGCGCCTTGCGGCCCTGGTCCTCCAGCTTGGTGGACTGGTTCTGGAGCTGGTTCAGCTGAAGTTCGAGGCGCTTGCGGCTGGTCGCCACGTCCGCGACGCCGCGGCGCACCTTCTGCAGCAGCTCCAGCTGCTTCTGGTACGAGTAATCGAGGGTTTCGCGCGGGTCCTCGGCCCGGTCAAGGGCCTTGTTCGCCTTCGCGCGGAAGATCATCCCCATACGCTTCATGACACCGCTCATGGGCTTCGCGCGCCCCCTTCTGACGGACTCCAGCTCCAGGTACTGCAACAGAACCCACAGTACGGGCCCTGCATCCATTACCGCACTGTTCGGGGATGGATGCGCTCATCCCCAAGGACGACTGCGTACGGCACCGCTCCGGCGTAGGGAGTAGGTGGGACTCGGGGTCCACCCGTACACAACGTCCCCTCTGTCCCACTACAGACGCACGGTGTTGCCGGATCGTTCCCCACTCGAACGACGTCCATGCCGCCGCACCCCGTACCCTTGGGTTTTGTGTTCCGTAGCCGTGCCAAGGAAGAGAAGGCCCCCGCCGACAAGGCGCAGGTGACCGACTCCAAGCAGACCCGTGACCCGCAGGCCCCCAAGGGCCGCCCCACGCCCAAGCGCAGTGAGGCCCAGACCCAGCGTCGCAGCGTCGCCCAGACGCCGACGACGCGCAAGGAGGCGGCCAAGCGGCAGCGCGACGATCGTCGTGTCCAGATGGAGAAGCAGCGCCAGGCCCTGGCCAACGGCGACGAGCGCTATCTGCCCGCCCGTGACAAGGGGCCGGTGCGGAAGTTCGCACGCGACTTCGTGGACTCGCGCTTCTGTGTCGCGGAGTTCTTCCTGCCGATGGCCGTGGTCATCCTCGTGCTGAGCATGGTGCGGGTGGGCTCGCTGCAGAACATCGCGCTGCTGCTGTGGCTCGTGGTGATCGTGATGATCGTGGTCGACTCGATCGGCATCGCGATCCGCCTGAAGAAGCAGCTGGCCGCCCGCTTCCCCGACGTGCCCAAGAAGGGCGCGGTCGCCTACGCGCTGATGCGCACTCTCCAGATGCGTCGCCTCCGGCTGCCGAAGCCGCAGGTCAAGCGCGGAGAGCGGCCCTGAGCGCGACATCGTTCTCCGGGGGCGCGGCGGATGCCTGGCTGAGCAAGCTGGGCGGACTGCGTGATGTCGTACGACAGGAGCTGGTGGCCCGGCAGCTCGACGAGCAGATAGCCGGCCGGTTCCCGGTGGGACAGCGGTTGCGGGTGCTCGACGTCGGTATGGGCCAGGGCACGCAGGCGCTGCGGCTGGCCCGGGCCGGGCATCAGGTGACCGGCCTCGAGCAGGACGCGAAGATGCTCGCCGTGGCCCGGGAGGCGCTGGCCGCCGAGCCCGAGGGCATCCGGAGCCGGGTGCGACTCATCGAGGGCGACGGCCGCGAGACGGGTGTGCACTTCCTGCCCGGCAGCTTCGACGTGGTGCTGTGCCACGGCGTACTCATGTACGTGGAGGAGCCGGACCCGCTCCTCGCGGGGCTGGCGCGGATGCTGGCGCCGGGCGGGCTGCTCTCGCTGCTGGTGCGCAACGCCGACGCGCTGGCCATGCGGCCGGGCCTGTCCGGGGACTGGACGGCGACCGTGGCCGCGTTCGACACGGACGCCTACGTCAATCGGCTCGGCCTCGCCGTCCGCGCGGACCGGCTCGCCACGCTGACGTCGACGCTCGCGGGGATCGGGGCGGCGTTGCACGCCTGGTACGGCGTGCGGGTCTTCACCGACACGGCGCCCGACGGGACCCCCGTCCCCGAGGACGCGGAGACTCTCCTGGCCGCCGAGGAGCGGGCCGGACGGACGGACCCCTATCGCCAGGTGGCGGCCCTGCTGCATCTCTGCGGCGTACGCGGCTGACGCGTCTGCGCGGCTGATGCGTCTGCGCGGCGTACCGGACTGATCGCTGTCCCGATCGCTTCCTGGTCGCCCCCTGTTCGGCCCTGCACCGCGAGCCGGAGCAGAGCCGCGAAAGGGACACTCGGGACATGGCTGTCACCCGTGCCCCCGTGTCGCGTCCGCTGCTCCCCATAACCGCCCTCGTCATCACCGTCCTCGCCTGCGCCGCCGCCCTGCTCTCCGGCTGTTCCGACGCCGGGTCGCCCGTCAAGAAGGACGGGACGAAGGACGGGACGACGCAGGCCTTCGTCCCGCTCGCGGCCGACGACCTGCAGAACGCGTACCTGAAGGTGATCAAGAACGTCCTGCCTTCGGTGGTGCAGATCCAGGCCAGCGACGAACTGGGCTCGGGGGTGGTGTACGACGACCGGGGACACATCGTCACCAACGCGCACGTGGTCGGGACCGAGAAGACGTTCAGGGTGACGACGGCCAACAGCCAGAACGTGCTGACGGCCAACCTCGTGTACACCTACCCGGGCCAGGACCTCGCCGTCATCAAGCTGGACAAGGTGCCGAGCGGGCTGAAGGCGGCCACCATCGGGAACTCGGAGAAGGTCCAGGTCGGCCAGATCGTGCTGGCGATGGGCTCGCCGCTCGGGCTGTCGTCCAGCGTGACCGAGGGCATCGTGTCGGCGACCGGCCGCACCGTCAGCGAGGGCGGCAACGGCGACGGGACGGGGGCCACCATCGCCAACATGGTGCAGACGTCGGCCGCGATCAACCCGGGCAACAGCGGCGGCGCGCTCGTCGGCCTGAACGGGCAGGTCATCGGCATTCCCACGCTGGCCGCGACGGACCCGAGCCTCGGGGGCGGCACGGCGCCCGGTATCGGATTCGCGATCCCCGCCTCGATGGTGCGGACGATCGCCGACCAGATCATCAAGACCGGCAAGGTCACCGACTCGGGACGGGCCGCGCTCGGCATCACCGGCCGTACCGTGCTCGACGAGACCTATGCGCCCGCGGGTGTCGCCGTGGTCGAGGTGAAGCCCGGCGGCGCGGCCGACACGGCGGGCATCCGGCCCGGCGACATCATCACCCGGATCGGCACGAACGACATCACCACCCTCACCTCGCTCGCCGAGGCGCTCGCGGCCGACAAGCCGGGCCAGCGGACGCGGGTGACGTTCGTCCGGGACGGGGCCGAGCGGACGGTCGGTGTGCGGCTGGGTGAGCAGTAGGTACGGAGTGAACGCGACGGCGAGGGGTTGACGCACGGTGAAGGGGGTTGCCGGGAGCGGTCCCGGCAACCCCGGCCGGCCTACTCCGGTTCGGCGTGCAGGCTCATCGGTCCATAGATCTTCGTGCTGTCCTCGAAGAGGAACACCTGGTCCGCGCCGCCCTCCAGGAGGTCCTTCCAGACCTCGCCGATCCAGGACTCCGCGTCCCCCTGTGTGGTGAACTCCTCGGGCTGTACCGCGGGTTGGACCTCTGTCCCGTCGGACTTCTCGAACCGCCACGTCCATGCCGCCATGTACGCCTCCCAGGTATGAGCACACTGCACAGCGGAAGCCGCACAAGATCCGGCTCCCGTCCGAAGCCTAGGCGCTGAGCCGGGTGTGGAACAGAAGATCGCGAGTCGCGGCACGCGTCGCGGGTCGTGAACGCTCCCGCGCGTCTACGGGCGCTGTACCCGAACGCGCGCCACCCACGGTGACACGGGAAAATCAGGGCGTGGAACTGACTCTGCTCGGCACCGGCGCCCCCGAAGGCCTGCCCCGTCCCGACTGTCCCTGTGCGGCCTGTGCGAGTGCGCTCGGCGAGGACGCGCGGGCGGCCACCGCGCTGCTCGTGGACGGCACCCTGCTGCTCGACCTCACGCCCGGCGCCGCGTTCGCCGCGGCCCGCGCCGGGCACTCGTTGGGCGGCGTACGGCAGGTCCTGCTCTCGCATCCGCACGACGGGCCCGCCGTCGAGGTGCCGGCCGGACTGCCACAGCCCGTACGGGTTCCCGACGGCAGCGAACTGGCGCTGCTGACCGGGCACCGGGTGCGGGCGGTGCCGATGGACTCGCCCGGCACGGGGTACGCGGTGACCGGACCGGACGGACAGCGGCTGCTGTATCTGCCGCCGGGCGCGGCACCCGCGGGACTCGACGAGAACGGCGACTCGTACGCCATGGTGGTCGCCGATGTGGTGGGGCGGCCGGACGCCCTGGCGAAGCTGCGCGCGGTCGGGGCCGTCGGGCCGACGACGGACGTGATCGCGGTCCACCTCGACCACGACGTGCCGCCGGGCCCCGAACTGCGGCGGCGGCTCGCGGCGGCGGGCGCGCGGGCGGTGCCGGACGGGACGACGCTGGACGTGGGCGTCTACGAGGACGTACCCGACGTACCGCGCCGCACCCTCGTGCTCGGCGGGGCGCGCTCGGGCAAGTCGGTGGAGGCGGAACGGCGTCTGGAGTCCTTCCCCGGGGTGCTGTACGTGGCGACGGGCGGGTCCCGTAACGGGGACAACGAGTGGGCGTCGCGCGTGCACGCCCACCGTGAGCGGCGGCCCGGCTCCTGGCGCACGGTGGAGACCTGCGACCTGGTGCCGCTCCTGGAGGGCTCCGGGCCTCCCCTCCTCGTCGACTGCCTTTCGCTGTGGCTCACGGACGCGATGGACTCCGTGAACGCGTGGGACGACGCGGAGTGGGCCGGCGGCGGCGAACGCGCGCTGCGCGCCCGCGTCGAGGAACTCACCTCCGCCGTCCGCGACACGCGCCGCACCCTCGTCGCCGTCTCCAACGAGGTCGGCTCCGGCATCGTCCCCGCCACCGCCTCCGGGCGCCGCTACCGCGACGAACTCGGCCGCCTGAACGCGGGGTTCGCGGCGGAGTGCGAGCACGTGCTGCTGGTGGTGGCGGGGCAGGCGCTGGCCCTGCGGGGCTGACCGGGGCCGACCAGTTCCGACCGAGGCCGACCAGTCCTGACCGGGGCTCAGGATTGTGTGCGGGCGATGATCCGGAAGGCGTTCGAGAAGCGGGTGCGGCGGAAGACCGGGGCCATCGCGTGGTCCAGGGCGGAGACCGAGGCGAGCAGCGGGACGCTCGCCCGGGCCAGGACCGTGTGCAGGGTGCGCTGGAGCGTGGTCGGCGGGGTGGGACGCCAGGGGGCGTCGAGGTCGGGCAGGACCCGGCCGAGGGCCAGCGCGAGGGCGCCGGCGAGGTCGTACGGGATGTGCGGTTCGCGGCGGTCCGTCGCGACGATCTCGCAGCCGAGGGACTCCAGTTCGCCCAGCAGGTTGGACAGCGGCATCAGGTGCAGATGGCGCGGCTGGCCGTACGACACCCACCACCTGCCCAGCAGCGCACCGAACGCGCAGTCGGGGTCCGGCACTTCGACGAGGAGGTGACCGCCGGGCCGCAGGACCGTCAGGGCGGCGCGCAGTTCCTCGCGCGGGTCGCGGGTGTGCTCCAGATGGTGGAACATGCTCACGACGTCGTAGCGGGCGCTCAGCCGCCCGATGATCCGGGGGTCGGTGAGCCGGCCGCGGTGGGCCTCCTCGATGTGCCCGGCCGCCCGCGCCTTCTCGACCCGCCGGGTGGGGTCGAGGCCGTCGAAGGACGTGTACGGGTGGACCTCACGGGCGACGGCCGGGAAGTGCCCGTGCCCGGTGCCGACGTCCAGCCAGCTCTCCGGTTCGGCGTAGCGGAGCAGCGCGCGGGCGGCGGCCCGATGGCGCCCTCTGCTGCCGCGGGCGCCGAGGAGCCGGTCGGTGAGGCCGTCGAGCCCCTCGTGGAAGTCCCGGTGGTAGAAGGCCAGCCCCTCCGCGCTGAGCCGGGGGTTCTGGAAGGCGTGGGAGCAGTCCGCGCACTCGTCGACGACGAACGTGCCGGGCTTGCGCTGCACCTGGTCCGGCGTCCGCAGCCGGGTGCGCAGCCGCTTCGAGCCGCACCAGGGACAGTCCTCCCGGCGCGGTTCGTGGAACCGGTCGGTGCCTTGGGCGAGTTCGGCCGCGTAGGCGGCGCGGCGCTCGGCGCTCGGGGGTGGTGTGGGGGGCATGGACGCTCCTGGGGACGGCAGGGTGGGGGACCGCGGGGGCGGGCGAGCGAGCCGTACGACAATCCGACACAAACGGTACGTAGCGGATCGCGATCCGGGGCGCAACGACGTGGCGCGGACGTGTTCGATCGCTGCCGGTACTGTTCGGCGAATGAGCTCGCTTAATCTCGACGACTTCACCGATCTGATCGAGCGCCCCGACGGAGGCGTGCGCCGGGACGCCGAGGCGCGCCGGGAGCGCCAGATCGTGCCGCCCGGGGCGCTGGGCCGCCTCGACGAACTGGGTGAGTGGCTGGCGGCGGCGCAGTCCGCGGTGCCGGTGCGGCCGATCGAGCACCCGCGTGCGGTGCTGTTCGCGGGCGACCACGGGGTCGCCGGACTCGGTGTGTCGGCGCGGCCCGCGGGCACCGCCGACCAGTTGGTACGGGCGGTCCTGGAGGGCGCGAGCCCCGCGGCGGTGCTGGCGCGCCGGCTCGGCGTGCCGGTCCGTGTCGTCGACATGGCACTGGACTGCGATCCGCAGGAGCTGCCCGCGGAGGTCGCAGGGCATCGGGTGCGGCGCGGGTCGGGGCGGATCGACGTCGAGGACGCGCTGACCCTGGAGGAGGCCGAGGCCGCGTTCCTGGCGGGGGTCGCCGTCGCGGACGAGGAGGCGGACTCCGGTACGGATCTGGTGGTGCTCGGCGATGTGAGCGTCGGCGGGACCACCGCGGCGGCCGTGCTGGTCGCGGCGCTGTGCGGGACCGACGCGTCCGTGGTCACCGGGCGGGGCGGACGGCCCATCGACGACCTCGCGTGGATGCGCAAGTGCGCGGCCGTACGGGACGCCTTGCGGCGGGCTCGGCCGGTGCTCGGGGATCAGCTGCAGCTGCTCGCGGTGGTGGGCGGCGCCGATCTCGCGGCGATGACGGGGTTCTTGTTGCAGAGCGCGGTGCGGAAGATGCCGGTGATCCTCGACGGGGTCGTCTCGGCCGCGTGCGCCCTCGTGGGGCAGCGGGTCGCCTTCCGGGCACCGGACTGGTGGCTGGCCGGCCAGAACAGCGGCGAGCCGGCCCAGGCGAAGGCCCTGGACCGCATGGCCCTCGAACCCCTCCTCGACCACGGCGTCACGGTCGGCGAGGGCGCGGGAGCCCTCCTCGCCCTCCCCCTCGTCCAGGCCGCCGCGGCCCTCTCCGCCGAACTCCCGGAAACGCCGACCCCCGAGCCCGAGCCCGAAACTGACCCCGAGACTGACCCCGAGACTGAGGTCTCCGACCAGAACGAGTGAACGGCCTCGCCGTCGAACGCCGGACAGACTGCCGGACAGGCTGAAGGATGCGGGCCGGGGTGGGCGGGGCAACCTCCGGCCTCGCCCTCGAACGCCGTCCGCCCCGAGGCCTTCAGGGGCGCGGGGAACTGCGCGACCAGCCCCCACCGGCCCGCAGCCGAGGAACTACTGGCGAAACCCACCCCGCAACAAACCCCCGGCCCGCATCACCCGTACCGCCCCTCCCCCGCACGACGCACCCCGCCCCATATCATCGCCCTTTATGGGAGATGCCCGAATTGCCGCTGACCAGGAGCGGGTCCCGGCCCGTCAGGGTGAAGGGGACCACCTGTCCACGGGCGCGTCGCGCAGAGCCGCCGCCTTCGCGGTCTGGTACCTGCGGGCCGTCGCGTTCATCAACTTCCTGAGCGCCGCGTGGGTGTCGCTCGGGCAGGACGTACGGCGCCACAACACCGAGAACTTCTTCACCCCGTACCTGCTGACGGCGGGATTCGCGTCGGGTGTGTTCACCATGTTCCTGGCCATCACGATGCGTCGCCGCAAACGGGCCGCGTGGATCCTGAACTTCGTGCTCAGCGGACTGTTCCTGATGCTGTTCGCCGTCGCGATGACGTTCCCGGAGATCCGCCAGTACGCCCAGAACTGGGTCTCGATCGCCCTGACCGCCGCCTTCGTCATCTCGCTCGTCGTCGGCCGCCGGGAGTTCTACGCGAAGGGCGACCGGTCGAACCCCAAGCTCGCCGCGGCCGTCGCCGTCGGGGGACTGCTCGTCGCCTCCCTGCTCGCCGCGCTGCTGGTGACGGTCACCAACAGCGCGCAGGACGCCTACCGTTCGACCTTCTGGGACCGCTGGCGCTACGGCGCCCTGCGGCTGGTCTCCGTCGCCGCCGACGACTCCCGCTTCCGCGGCCTGGAGATCGCCAACTGGGTCAACGTCACCATCAACGTGCTCAGCACCCTGCTGGTCCTCGCCGTGTTCTACGCCGCCTTCCGCTCCCGCCGCGCCGTCGACCCGCTCTCCGAGGACGACGAGAAACGGCTGCGCACCCTGCTCGACCGGCACGGCGACCGCGACTCGCTGGGCTACTTCGCGCTGCGCCGGGAGAAGAGCGTGATCTGGTCGCCGACCGGCAAGGCCGCGGTCGCGTACCGCGTCGTCGGCGGGGTCTCGCTGGCCTCCGGCGACCCGATCGGCGACCCGGAGGCGTGGCCCGGCGCCATCGAGCCCTGGCTCGCCGAGGCCCGCGCGCACGGCTGGATCCCGGCGGTGATGGGAGCGAGCGAGGAGGCGGGGACCGTCTACTCACGGCACGGGCTCGACGCCCTCGAACTCGGTGACGAGGCGATCGTCGAGACCGCCGAATTCACCCTCGAGGGACGCGCCATGCGCACGGTCCGGCAGGCCTACAACCGGGTCAAGCGGGCCGGGTACGAGGTGCGCATCCGGCGGCACGAGGACATCCCGGCCGACGAGATGGCGTACCTCCTGCGGCGTGCCGACGACTGGCGGGACGGGGCCACCGAGCGCGGGTTCAGCATGGCGCTCGGACGGCTCGGCGACCCGGGCGACGGGCAGTGCGTGATGCTGGAATGCACCGACGGGGAGGGGGAGTTGCGGGCGCTGCTGTCCTTCGTTCCGTGGGGGCCGCGGGGGCTCTCGCTCGATCTCATGCGGCGTGACCGGGACGCCGAGAACGGACTGATGGAGTTCATGGTGATCGAACTCCTGCGCCGCGCCCAGGACATCGGGATCACCCAGGTCTCGCTCAACTTCGCCATGTTCCGTTCCGTCTTCGAACGAGGGGGACGCCTCGGCGCCGGACCGGTGCTGCGGCTGTGGCGTTCCCTGCTCAGCTTCTTCTCGCGCTGGTGGCAGATCGAGTCGCTGTACCGGGCCAACGCCAAGTACCGGCCGATCTGGGAACCCCGGTTCCTGCTCTTCGAGAAGAGCGCGGACCTGCTGCGCATCGGCCTCGCGGCCGCGCGCGCCGAGGGGTTTCTCGAAGCACCCGGACTGCCGAAGTGGCTGCACCGCAGGCACCTGGAGTCGCACCGATGAGGGTGGCCGGACAGACGGGGGAAGCCTGCCGGACGGGGACCGGAGCAGCGGGACGGATGGGGACCGGAACAGCAGGACGGGCGGGGACCGCTGCATGAACACCCTCGCCCGCCTCGCCCGCGCCGAATGGGGACTGCTGTACGTCACCGTGCGCGAGGCACTCGCCGGGCAGCGTTGGCGGGCGATGCCGGTGACGCTCGGGGCCGTCTGTCTGACGGCCCTCCTCCAGTTCGTGCAGAACCAGCCCTGGGGCTTCCAGTTCGTGCAGGACATCGGCTCCGTGCGGGCCGAGGAGCCGCTCTGGCTCGCCCTGCTGCGTACCCCGCTCTCCTTGTTCGTGCCGGCCCTCGACCTGCCGGTGTGGGGCGCGCTGCTGCAACTTCTCGTCGTGTTCGGGATCGCCGAGATCTGTCTGGGCTGGTGGCGGATGCTCGTCATCGCGTACGCCGCCACGCTGGCCGGCACGCTCTACGCGCGCGTGGCGATCTCACTGAGCCCGGGCAACCCGCTGGGGCTGCCCGTGACGGACGCGCAGGTCGTGGACACCGGGCCCTCGGCGGCCGTGGTCGGTCTCGCCGTCTTCGTCGCCTGGCGCTATCGCGCCTACTGGACGGGGTGGGGGGTGGTCGTGGCGATGGTGATCGAGGTGGCGTTCAAGGGGAACCTCGCGGGCAAGGAGCACATCGCCGCGCTCGCCGCGGTCTTCGTGCTGTACGGGATCTCGATCCTGCGTCACCGCCACCGCCACGGCCGCCGTCGCCGTCACCGGCGGCCGGGCAGGGGCCGGACGGGATCCGGTTTTCCGCCGATCCAGTCCTGAAGCTTGCGGCGCGGGCCGAACCAGCGGCGGTCGTGGTGGTACGCGCGCAGCATCGACCTGGCCCGGGCGCGCGGCCTGTGCTGGTAGAAGCGCTTGGCCCACGGGGAGACCGGGCGGGCCAGCCGGACGGCTCCGATGAGGGCGACGAACGGGACGATCACGCCGAAGATCGCCATGCGGGCCTTGCCCTTGCTCAGGGCGAGCAGGGCGAAGAGGAAGTTCACGGCGACGCTCACGATGACCCCGCCGCGGTCCTGGAGTTCCTCCTGGGTCATGTCGTTGACCCCGAACGGCAGGAACCCGCCGAGCACGAGGCCGACGAGGGCCGCCGTGACCAGGACGACCTCGACGCTCTTGCGGCCCTGCTCGCTCCAGTACACGTCGTCGAGGTGCAGGATCAGCGCGAACTCGTCGAGCACCAGCCCGGCGCCCATCCCGAACACCACCGCGAACAGGGCGGCGCCGAAGCCGTGCCGGTAACTGGCCACCGCGCCGAAGCCGCCGATGACCGTGAGGACGACACCGGGCACGACGTGGTGGATGTGCAGACCGCCCGCCTTGACGTTGCCGAACGGACCCTTGCCCGCGCGGATGAGGCGGACGATGACACGGGTGATCACAAAGGTCAGCACGAAGGAGGCCAGTGCCAGCAGAAGCGGCAGCTTTCCCGGTTCGATGATGTTCCTCTGCAACCAATGACCCATATTGCGCACTTTATCCGCGGCTCTCGCGCCCGGCCGCCGCACCCGTCCCCGGTCGGCCCACCACCTCCCCGGGTACCCTGCGCCGGTGTCCAGGACCCCTCTCTCCCACGGCCTCCGCTTCGCCTTCGGCACCCTGACCGTGCTTCCCGTCACGGTCACCCGCTGGGACCGTGAGGCGGCGCGCGGCGGAATGCTGTGCGCCCCCGTCGCCGGGCTGGTCGTCGGGGCGGGCGCGGCCCTGGTGGGCGTGACACTGCTCGCGATGGGCGCGGGCCCGCTGCTGGCCGCCGTCGCCACCGCCGCCGTACCGGCCGCGCTCACCCGTGGTCTGCATCTCGACGGGCTCGCCGACACCGCGGACGGCCTCGGCAGCGGCAAGCCCGCCGAGGACGCGCTGCGCATCATGAAGCAGTCCGACATCGGCCCGTTCGGCGTGATCACCCTCCTCTTCGTGCTGCTGGCGCAGGTCGCCGCGCTCTTCCAGGCCTACGAGACCTCGTGGGCGCGGGGGGTGCTCGCGGCCGTCGTCTCGGCGACCGCGGCCCGTCTCGCCCTCACCCTGGCCGCGCGCACCGGGGTGCCCGCGGCCCGCCCCGACGGCCTGGGTGCCGCGGTCGCGGGCACGGTGCCCGTGCGCGGCGCCCTGTTGATGACCCTCGCCGTCACCGTCGCGGCGGCCGGCGCCGGCGCGCTCCTCGGCACGTACGACCTCGTACGCGCCCCGCTGGCCGTCCTCGCCGCCTGCGCGAGTGCCGAACTGCTCCTGCGCCACTGCACACGCCGCTTCGGCGGCATCACGGGCGACGTCTTCGGCGGCCTCGCCGAGACGGCGGCGACCACCGCCCTCGTGGCGCTCTCCCTCGGCTGAACTTCCAGCGAGCGTAGGAATGAGCGAAACCCGGCGGCGCGCGTAGGCTCGTCCCGAGTATGTGCCACCCCAGGTAAAGACACTCCCTGAGGCCGGATCTAGGGTCATTCGTCAGGGCCCGGTCGACCCATCCCTACTCGGCCGCAGCAAATCAATGGAAGCGAGATCTCACCACAGTGACTGCTCTGACTCTCAGCACCGCCGCGGTGTCCGGCCTGCGGGCCGACGCCATCGTCGTCGGTGTCGCGAAGGGCGCCAAGGGCCCGGTCGTCGCACCGGGTGCCGAGGCCGTGGACAAGGCGTACGACGGCGCACTCGCCGGGATCCTGGAGACCCTCGGCGCATCCGGCGGCGAGGGCGAGGTGACGAAGCTGCCCGCGCCGACCGGCTTCAAGGCGCCCGTCGTCGTGGCCGTCGGACTGGGAGCCGTCCCGGACAAGGACGACACGTACAGTGCCGAGGCGCTGCGCCGCGCGGCCGGTGCCGCGGCCCGCGCGCTCGCCGGTGCCAAGAAGGCCGTCTTCGCCCTGCCGATCACCGACGCCGCCGACGCGGGCGTCCTGGCGGAGGGCGCGGCGCTCGGCGCGTACGCCTTCGACGCCTACAAGGAGAACGGCAAGAACGGCAAGGACGCGAAGAACGGCAAGGCCCCGCTCGCCGAGGTCACGCTGCTCGGCGGCAAGCCCCGGGACGCGGCGTACAAGGCGGCCCTCACGCGCGCCACCGCCGTGACCGAGGAGCTCAACCGCGCCCGCGACCTCATCAACACCCCGCCGAACGACCTCTACCCCGAGGCCTTCGCCGCCGTCGCCACCGCCGCCGGCAAGGAGCACGGCATCAAGGTGCAGGTGCTGGACGAGAAGGCCCTGGCGAAGGGCGGCTACGGCGGCATCCTCGGCGTCGGCGCGGGCTCGGCCGCCGCTCCCCGCCTGGTGAAGCTGTCGTACACCTCGCCGAAGGCGACCAAGCACCTCGCGTTCGTCGGCAAGGGCATCACCTACGACTCGGGCGGCATCTCCCTCAAGCCCGCCGGGCACAACGAGACGATGAAGTGCGACATGAGCGGCGCGGCGGCGGTCTTCGCCGCCGTGGTCGCCGCGGCGCGCCTGGGCCTCGAGGTCAACGTCACCGGCTGGCTGGCGCTCGCCGAGAACATGCCCTCCGGTTCCGCCACCCGCCCCGGTGACGTGCTGCGCATGTACAGCGGCAAGACCGTCGAGGTCCTCAACACCGACGCCGAGGGCCGTCTCGTGCTCGCCGACGCGCTGTGGAAGGCGTCCGAGGAGAAGCCGGACGCGATCATCGACGTGGCGACGCTGACCGGTGCGATGGTGCTCGCGCTCGGCAACCGCACCTTCGGCGTGATGGCCAACGACGACGCGTTCCGTACGGCGATCGTCGAGGCCGCGGAGGAGGTCGGCGAGGAGTCCTGGCCGATGCCGCTGCCGGAGCACCTGCGCAAGGGGATGGACTCTCCGACCGCCGACATCGCCAACATGGGTGAGCGGATGGGCGGCGGGCTGGTCGCCGGTCTGTTCCTGAAGGAGTTCGTGGGCGAGGGCATCACGTGGGCGCACCTGGACATCGCCGGGCCCGCGTTCAACGAGTCCGGCCCGTTCGGCTACACGCCGAAGGGTGGTACGGGTTCTGCGGTGCGGACGCTGGTGCGGCTCGCCGAGCTGACCGCCGCGGGCGATCTCGGCTAGCGGTGCTTCACGGCCGCGGGTGATGCGTGGCCGGTCACGCGGTACCTCCGTGTCCCCTTTCGGGGCGCGGAGGTACCGCCCGTATTCGGACAGTGCGACTTCTCACACACAGGCCCGGCGTCTCGAACGCTCCGGACAAGTGCGAAGATGGGTTCTCGGCAGGACAGGGCCCCCACCACAGGGCCGAAGAAGAGCGGCCGGACACCAGCCGCCGACCGGTCACTGGAGACCGGCGTGGCGCACATGCATGGAGGACGTGACGTGGCGAACGACGCCAGCACCGTTTTCGACCTAGTGATCCTCGGCGGTGGCAGTGGCGGTTACGCCGCGGCGCTCCGCGGGGCGCAGCTGGGCCTGGACGTCGCCCTGATCGAGAAGGACAAGGTCGGAGGCACCTGCCTGCACCGGGGATGCATCCCCACCAAGGCCCTGCTGCACGCGGGCGAGATCGCCGACCAGGCCCGCGAGAGCGAGCAGTTCGGCGTCAAGGCCACCTTCGAGGGCATCGACGTCCCGGCCGTCCACAAGTACAAGGACGGGGTCATCTCGGGCCTGTACAAGGGCCTGCAGGGTCTCATCGCGTCCCGCAAGGTGACGTACATCGAGGGTGAGGGCCGACTGTCCTCCCCCACCTCGGTCGACGTGAACGGCCAGCGCATCCAGGGCCGCCACGTGCTGCTCGCGACCGGCTCCGTGCCGAAGTCGCTGCCGGGCCTGGTGATCGACGGCAACCGGATCATCTCCTCCGACCACGCGCTGGTCCTGGACCGCGTCCCGCAGTCCGCGATCGTGCTCGGCGGCGGCGTCATCGGCGTCGAGTTCGCCTCCGCGTGGAAGTCCTTCGGCACCGACGTGACGGTGATCGAGGGCCTCAAGCACCTCGTCCCGGTCGAGGACGAGAACTCCTCCAAGCTTCTTGAGCGCGCGTTCCGCAAGCGCGGCATCAAGTTCAACCTGGGCACCTTCTTCTCGAAGGCCGAGTACACCCAGAACGGTGTCAAGGTCACCCTCGCCGACGGCAAGGAGTTCGAGGCCGAGGTCCTGCTCGTCGCCGTCGGCCGCGGCCCGGTCTCGGCCGGTCTCGGCTACGAGGAGCAGGGCGTCGCGATGGACCGCGGTTACGTCCTGGTCGACGAGTACATGCGGACGAACGTCCCGACCATCTCCGCCGTCGGCGACCTGGTCCCGACGCTCCAGCTCGCGCACGTCGGCTTCGCCGAGGGCATCCTGGTGGCGGAGCGTCTGGCCGGTCTCAAGACCGTTCCGATCGACTACGACGGTGTCCCCCGGGTGACGTACTGCCACCCCGAGGTCGCCTCCGTGGGCATCACCGAGGCCAAGGCCAAGGAGATCTACGGCGCGGACAAGGTCGTCGCCCTGAAGTACAACCTCGCGGGCAACGGCAAGAGCAAGATCCTCAACACCGCGGGCGAGATCAAGCTCGTCCAGGTGAAGGACGGTGCCGTGGTCGGCGTCCACATGGTCGGCGACCGCATGGGCGAGCAGGTCGGCGAAGCCCAGCTGATCTACAACTGGGAGGCGCTGCCCGCCGAGGTCGCCCAGCTCATCCACGCCCACCCGACGCAGAACGAGGCGCTCGGCGAGGCCCACCTGGCCCTCGCGGGCAAGCCGCTGCACTCGCACGACTGATCCAGTCCCCGGCTGATTTCAGTCATCGCGTCGCCCCTGGGCGCGACGACGACCACAGACTTCCGCACCATTCGTAAGGAGCAACAGAAACCATGGCGGTTTCCGTAACCCTTCCGGCGCTCGGTGAGAGCGTCACCGAGGGCACTGTCACTCGCTGGCTGAAGGCCGAGGGCGAGCGCGTCGAGGCCGACGAGCCGCTGCTCGAGGTGTCGACCGACAAGGTCGACACCGAGATCCCCTCCCCCGCCGCCGGTGTCCTCGCCTCCATCAAGGTCGCCGAGGACGAGACGGTCGAGGTCGGCGCCGAGCTGGCCGTCATCGACGACGGCACGGGCGCGCCCGCCGCCGCCCCCGCTCCGGCCGCCGAGCCCGTGGCCGCCCCGGCTCCGGCCGCTCCCGCCCCGGTCGCCGAGGCCCCCGCGGCCCCGGCCGCCCCGGCCCCCGCCGCCGCTCCCGCTCCCGCCGCCCCGGCCGGTGGCGTCTCCGGTACCGACGTCGTGCTGCCCGCGCTGGGCGAGTCGGTCACCGAGGGCACCGTCACCCGCTGGCTGAAGGAGGTCGGCGAGGAGGTCGCGGAGGACGAGCCGCTGCTCGAGGTCTCCACGGACAAGGTCGACACCGAGATCCCCGCGCCGGTCGCCGGCGTGCTGCTGGAGATCGTGGTCGGCGAGGACGAGACCGCCGAGGTCGGCGCGAAGCTCGCCGTCATCGGTGCCCCGGGCGCGGCTCCGGCCGCCGCTCCGGCTCCCGCGGCTCCGGCCCCCGCCGCTGCCGCCCCGGCCCCGGCCGCCCCCGCGGCTCCGGCGCCCGCCCCGGCCCCGGTCGCTCCGGCGGCCCCGGTCGCGCCCCCGGCTCCGGTCCAGGCCGCCGCCCCGGTCGCGCCCGCCGCGCCGGCTCCGGCCCCCGCGCCGGTTGCCGCGCCCGTCACCCCGGCTCCCGCGCCCGCCGCGCTCGCCGGTGACGACGGCGCGTACGTGACCCCGCTGGTGCGCAAGCTCGCCGCGGAGAACTACGTCGACCTGGCCTCCGTCAAGGGCACCGGCGTCGGCGGCCGTATCCGCAAGCAGGACGTCCTCGCCGCCGCCGAGGCCGCGAAGGCCGCCGCCGCTGCCCCGGCTCCGGCCGCTGCCGCCGCCCCGGCGGCCAAGAAGGCGCCGGCCCTTGAGGTCTCCCCGCTGCGCGGTCAGACCGTCAAGATGCCCCGCATCCGCAAGGTCATCGGCGACAACATGGTGAAGGCCCTGCACGAGCAGGCCCAGCTGTCCTCGGTCGTCGAGGTCGACGTCACCCGCCTGATGCGGCTGCGCGCGCAGGCGAAGGACTCCTTCGCGGCCCGCGAGGGCGTCAAGCTCTCCCCGATGCCGTTCTTCGTGAAGGCCGCGGCCCAGGCGCTGAAGGCCCACCCGGCCGTCAACGCCCGGATCAACGTGGACGAGGGCACGATCACCTACTTCGACACCGAGAACATCGGTATCGCGGTGGACTCGGAGAAGGGCCTGATGACCCCGGTCATCAAGCACGCGGGCGACCTGAACATCGCCGGCATCG
The DNA here is from genome assembly GCF_001514115.1 of Streptomyces olivochromogenes. Classification (GTDB taxonomy): domain Bacteria; phylum Actinomycetota; class Actinomycetes; order Streptomycetales; family Streptomycetaceae; genus Streptomyces; species Streptomyces olivochromogenes. Next base: position 297,807 of record NZ_KQ948452.1, on the reverse strand, counting down.
CCAAGGCCACCGCCGAGCTGGCGGGCAAGGTCCGGGCGAACAAGATCACTCCGGACGAGCTGTCCGGCGGGACCTTCACCATCTCCAACACCGGCTCGCGCGGCGCGCTCTTCGACACGATCATCGTGCCGCCGAACCAGGTCGCGATCCTCGGCATCGGTGCCACGGTCAAGCGTCCGGCCGTCATCGAGACGGAGGAGGGTACGGTCATCGGCGTCCGCGACATGACCTACCTGACGCTCTCCTACGACCACCGTCTGGTGGACGGCGCCGACGCGGCCCGTTACCTGACCGCGGTCAAGGCGATCCTGGAGGCGGGCGAGTTCGAGGTCGAGCTCGGCCTGTAACCACCCCCGCTCGCGCGCTGCCCCCGTCCGGAACCTTCCGGACGGGGGCTTCGCGTTTCCGCCGCAGGTCACCGCGGCTTCAGCGCGCTGTCCGACCACAGCACCAACGTCTCCACCCACAGGTTCGGAATCTCCGTCGGGTACGCGGGTGTCAGATGCCGCGTCCGGTACGCCCTGAGGACGTCGTACGTGGCGTCCAGGCAGTCGCGCGAGCCGAGGTCCCCCGTCCGCGGGTCGACGCCGACGAGGAAGCCCCGCTTCTCGACCGTACGGATCATGGCGCGGGCGGAGTTCACGTCACTGGTCGCCGAGTCCGTGCAGCGGTAGCGGCTGTACGGGTGCGTGGACTTCCCTGGGTGGTTTGCGTCACGTGACATGTCGCCGAGCATCCGCGCGTACGTGCCCTCCGCGTGCCAGGCGCCGATGTCGCCGCCGGGCGGGGTGTAGAGCGCGTTCGACGGGTTCTCCACCGCGCCGTACACCCAGCGGTCGGTGCCGGTGATCCGGAAGCCCCAGCCGACATGCCCGAACTTCTGCGCGCCGTCCGGCTTGACGAAGACACACGCCCCGCCGGAGCCGACCGAGGTGCCGTGGGCCCGCGTCGCACTCGGCCGCACGGCCGCCCCCGTGTCCACGGGCCCGCACGCCGCCACGGCCGCGACCGCCCCGGCGACCGCAGCCCAGCGCAGCGCCCGCTTCCGTCCCCATCCGCCCATGCCGACCCCCTGGCGTTCGCGGGAGCCCCCCGTGGAGACCCCCGCGCCGAAACCCCTGTGCCGACCCACACTCCGTGCGGGGCCCGCGGGTTCTCCGGGTGACACGGACGTGACGCCTCCGGACCCCACCCGGTACGGGTCTTTACGTCCGCGGCCGCTCTGACAGCGTGTAAGTCTCGTCTCACCTGCATGAAAGCGCCCCCGTACGCCTCTCTCCGACGGGGCTGCGGCCTTATTGTCTAAAGGTCAAACGCCCTTGGGGCCGGCCCACCCCCAACGAAGGAGCCCCTCATGACCGCGCCCGTCGTCCACTCGCTGCGCGAACAGATCCGCGAGCACATCGTGGAGGGGATCGTCAGCGGGCGCTGGAAGCCGGGTGAGCGGATCGTCGAGCGGCGGATCGCGACCGAGCTGGAGGTCAGCCAGACCCCGGTGCGGGAGGCACTGCGCGAACTGGAGTCGCTGCGGCTGATCGAGTCGGCGCCCAACAAGGGTGTGCGCGTGCGCAACCTGACCGCCGCCGACCTGGAGGAGAGCTACCCCGTACGGGCCGGTCTGGAGGCCATCGCGGCCGAGCTGGCGGCCGAGCGGCTCGCCCAGGACTGCTCGGCCCTGGAACCGCACGTCACGGCGCTGTACGAGGCCGACCGGCTGTCGGACGGCACCGGTCAGGTCCGTCACACCGTCGCCTTCCACCGCGAACTCGTGCGCGCCGCGGGCAACTCCGTCCTCCTGCACACCTGGGAGGGCCTGGGCATCGAGGTCTTCACTGCCCTGTCCATCCGCTGGCTGGGCACCGTCCAGCAGTCGTACGCGGAGGAGCACGAGGCGCTCGTGGACGCCTTCCGGCGCCGGGATCCGCTGATCGCCGACCTGGTGAAGGCGCATGTGCTGGGCTGCGCGCCGCGCCCGTGACACAGCCGAGCGCACCCACGCTCACCTGGGGAAACCCTGGGAATCCAAGGCACCCCGTGCCTGCCGTCAAGGCACCCCGTGCCGACTTTTGCGCTACGAAGAGGTTTTCGCCTTCAACCCTTTGATCGATCATCGATCAGGGAGTTACAGTCAGCGCTGGGCTCCCACCGGAGCCCGCCGCCCTGTCCTGCCAAAGACATAAGGGCACCCCCGAAAACCCCTTGCCGATGAGGGAACCCCCCTCCGCATCCGGAAGGCGGCGCAATGACCGACCCCACCGCAATCCAGCCGAGCGAGCTCGACCAGCTCCCGGACCGCGACCCCGAGGAGACCGCCGAATGGCAGGCCTCCCTGGACGCCGTCACCCAGGCGGCCGGGCCGCACCGTGCCGCGTACTTGATGCGCCGCACGCTGGAGCGCGCCGAGGGCAACGGTCTCGCGCTGCCCAAGCTGCTTGAGACCGACTACGTCAACACCATCCCCACCGCCGCCGAGCCCGTCGTGGACGGCGACGAGGCGATGGAAGCCCGGATCACCGCCTGGAACCGCTGGAACGCGGCCGCGATGGTGACCCGGGGCGCGAAACACGGCGTCGGCGGCCACATCGCCACCTTCGCCTCCGCGGCCTGGCTCTACGAGACCGGCTTCAACCACTTCTTCAAGGGCAAGGAGTCCCAGGAGGCTCCCGGCTCCGGCGACCAGCTCTACATCCAGGGCCACGCCTCCCCCGGCATCTACGCCCGCGCCTTCCTCGACGGCCGGCTCACCGAGCAGCACCTCGACAACTTCCGCCAGGAGGCGGGCGGCAACGGCCTCCCGTCGTACCCGCACCCGCGGCGCCTGCCCTGGCTCTGGGAGTTCCCGACCGTCTCGATGGGCCTCGGCCCGCTGTCGGCGATCTACCAGGCGCGCTTCAACCGCTATCTGACCAGCCGCGGCATCAAGGACGTCTCGCAGTCCCACGTGTGGGCGTTCCTCGGCGACGGCGAGATGGACGAGCCCGAGTCGACCGCGGCACTCGCACTCGCCTCTCGCGAGGGCCTGGACAACCTGACCTTCGTCATCAACTGCAACCTGCAGCGCCTCGACGGCCCGGTCCGCGCCAACTTCAAGATCGTGCAGGAGCTGGAGGCCCAGTTCCGCGGCGCCGGCTGGAACGTCGTGAAGTCGCTGTGGGGCTCGGCCTGGGACGAGCTGTTCCAGCTCGACACCACGGGCGCGCTCGTACGCCGCCTACGCGAGGTACCCGACGCGCAGGTGCAGACGTACCAGACCCGCGACGCCGCCTACATCCGCCAGGACTTCTTCGGCGCCGACCCGGCGCTCGTCGAGATGGCGAAGCTGCTCACCGACGACAAGATCACCGAGTGCTTCCACCTCTCCCGCGGCGGCCACGAGTCCCGCAAGGTGTACGCGGCCTACCGCGCCGCCCTCGCTCACAAGGGCGCGCCGACGGTGATCCTGGCCCAGACGGTCAAGGGCTTCACGCTCGGCGAGGGCTTCGCGTCCAAGAACGCCAACCACCAGATGAAGAAGCTGTCGACGGACGAGTTCAAGCAGATGCGTGACCTGCTCGAGCTGCCCATCTCCGACAGCCAGTTCGTCGACGGCGTGGTCCCCTACGGCCACCCGGGCGCCGACTCCCCCGAGGTCCGTTACCTCCAGGAGCGCCGCGCGGCCCTCGGCGGCCCGGCCCCGGCCCGCCGTACGCACGCGCTCGCCCCGCTGCCCGCCCCCGCCGACAAGGCGTTCGCGTCCTTCGACAAGGGCTCCGGCTCGCAGAACGTGGCGACCACGATGGCCTTCGTCCGCCTGGTCAAGGACCTCGTCCGCGACAAGGAGACCGGGAAGCGCTGGGTGCCGATCGTCCCCGACGAGGCGCGCACCTTCGGCATGGAGAGCCTCTTCCCCTCCCTCGGCATCTACTCGCCCAAGGGCCAGACGTACGAGCCGGTCGACCGCGACCAGCTGATGTACTACAAGGAGGCCAAGGACGGCCAGATCCTCAACGAGGGGATCACCGAGGCCGGCTCCATGGCGGACTTCATCGCCGCGTCCACCGCGTACGCCACGCACGGCGAGGCGATGATCCCCTTCTACATCTTCTACTCGATGTTCGGCTGGCAGCGCACGGCCGACCAGATGTGGCAGCTCGGCGACCAGCTCGGCCGCGGCTTCCTCGTCGGCGCCACGGCCGGCCGTACGACGCTGACGGGCGAGGGCCTCCAGCACGCCGACGGCCACTCCCCGGTCATCGCGGCGACCAACCCGGCCGCCCTGTCCTACGACCCGGCGTTCGCGTACGAGATCGCGACGATCGTCAAGGACGGTCTGCGCCGGATGTACGGCGAGGCGGCCCCGGGCGAGGACTCGAACGTCTTCTACTACCTGACGGTCTACAACGAGCCGATGCCGCAGCCCGCCAAGCCGGCCGGCCTCGGTATCGACGAGGGCATCGTCAAGGGCCTGTACCGCTTCAACACGGCCGAGTCGGCGGGCCTGTCCCCCGTCGCCAACGCCCCGCGCATCCAGCTGCTGGGCTCCGGCACGGCGATCCACTGGACCCTCGAGGCGCAGAAGCTGCTCGCCGAGGAGTGGGGCGTGGCCGCCGACGTGTGGTCCGCGACCTCCTGGACGGAACTGCGGCGCGACGCGCTGGAGGCCGACGCGGCCCTGCTGCGCGGCGAGGAGCGGGTGCCGTTCGTCCGCCAGGCGCTGAACGGCGCCGAGGGCCCGGTGCTCGCGGTCTCCGACTACATGCGCCAGGTCCCGGACCAGATCGCTCAGTGGGTCGAACAGGACTACTCCTCGCTCGGTGCCGACGGCTTCGGCCTCTCCGACACCCGTGCGGCGGCCCGTCGCCACTTCGGCGTCGACGCGCAGTCGATCGTCGTCGCGGCGCTGGCGCAGCTGGCACGGCGGGGCGAGGTCAAGGCGTCCGCGGTGAAGGAGGCGCGGGAGCGTTACGGACTCTGACGGTCCGCCTGTTTCCTGCGTTTCGTTTCGTGTGTTTCGCGAGGGGCGCGGTGGCTACGGCCGCCGCGCCCTTCGGCGTTCCGGCGGCGCCCCTTCGCTGTCAGTGGGGCCCGGCATCATGGCCGTATGCGTGCTGCCCGCCTGATCAAGATGGTGCTGCTGCTCCAGTCACGGCCGTCGATGACGGCCGCCGAGCTGGCGCGGGAGCTCGAGGTGTCCGAACGGACGATCACGCGGGACGCGCAGGCACTGTCGGAGGCGGGGGTTCCGGTGTACGCGGACCGGGGCAGGGCCGGGGGCTACCGCCTGATCGGCGGCTACCGCACCCGGCTGACGGGCCTCGCGCGTTCGGAGGCGGAGGCGCTGTTCCTGAGCGGGGTGCCGGGGGCCCTGCGGGACATGGGTCTGGAGGACGCCGCCTCCGCCGCGCGCCTGAAGGTGTCCGCCGCCCTCCTCCCCTCCCTGCGGGACGCCTCGCGGGCGGCGGGCCAGCGGTTCCATCTGGACGCGCCCGCGTGGTTCAACGAGCCCGAGACGCCCGAGCTGCTGCCCGCGGTCGCGGAGGCGGTCTGGGACGACCGTCGGATCACCGCGGGGTACCGGCGCGGGACGGCCGAGGTGGAGCGGGTCCTCGAACCGTACGGGCTCGTACTGAAGGCGGGCGTCTGGTACCTGTGCGCGCGGGTGCCCGAGCCCGGGCCGGCCGGATCCGACCCCTTCCGGGTCTACCGGCTCGACCGCTTCACGCAGGTGCGGCCCGCCACGGAGTGCTTCACCCGCGAGGACGGGTTCGACCTGCCCGGGTTCTGGGCGGAGCGGGCCGAGCGGTTCGCACGCTCCATCCTGCGGGCGGAGGCCGTCGTACGGCTGTCTCCGGAGGGCGTGCGGAGACTTGCGTACGTCGTCGACCCCGCGTCCGCGAGACAGGCGCTGGGCGGGTGCGGTGACCCTGACGGGCGGGGCTGGGTGACGGTCACTCTCCCCGTCGAGTCCGAGGAGGTCGCCCATGGGCAACTGACGGGGCTCGGGCCCGAGGTGGAGGTGCTCTCGCCCGCGGCGCTGCGGGACCGATTCGCGGGGGACGCGGTGCGGCTGGCGGCGCTGTACCGGGAAAACGCCTCGTAGCCCGCGGTTTTACCGTCGGCATGTGCACGCATAACAATCTGCGGCACTCCGCGTGCGTCACTCCCGTTCAGGCCCGATGCTGGACCCGTGATGGACGAGACGGAGTTCTGGGAGCTGGTGGACACGACCCGCGAGGCCGTCGAGGGCGACCCCGAGGACCACGCCGACCTGCTCGTCGAACGACTCGTCCAGCTGGACCCGGACGCCGTGCTCGACTTCGCCCGTCACTTCGAGGCCCGCTACAACCGCGCCTACCGCTGGGATCTGTGGGGCGCGGCGTGGGTCCTGCTCGACGGGGTGAGCGACGACGCCTTCGACTTCTTCCGGTGCTGGCTGATCGGCCAGGGCCGGGAGGTCTTCGAGGGCGCGATGCACGATCCCGACGGGCTCGCCGACCTCCTGGACGACTTCGACGAGGACCTCGACGGGGACGGTGAGGAGCTCGGATACGCCGCGGACGAGGCGTACGAGCAGCTGACCGGGGTCGTCGCGCCCGACCTGGGCATTCCGCCCGCGTCGCCCGAGCCGGAGGGTACGCCGCTCGACTTCGAGAACGAGTCCGTGCTGGCCGAGCGCTATCCCAGGCTGTGGGAGCGCTTCAGGGACTGAGGCAACGTGGCGTACGGGGTGACGTACGGGAAGTGCGTCTCGTGGTTCTTGTGGTTTTCGTGGTTCTCGTGGTTCTCGTGGGCGTGGTACGGGGGTGCGGCGTTGGCTCGGTCCAGTGCCGAGGCGGTGGCCGCGGCGGGTCCCACGAGGACCGTCGCCACGGCACAGGCCACGGTCCACGGGGTCCGCAAAGCCGTGTTCCAACCCCCCACGCCGGCCGCCTTGTTCGCCTTGCCCGTCTTCTCGGTACGCCTGCTGCTCATCTTCCCCACCTCCAGTCGGCTGTTACGAGAAGGACACTAGAGAGCAGCGATCTGAGACACCGTTGACTCGACTGTGGTCCGTCTGTGAACGCGTTCCTCGTCCTCAAACGCCGGACGGGCTGACGCTTTTAGGGGCGCGGGGAACTGCGCGACCAGCCCCCACCGGCCGTCCGCCGAACGAACCGGGCGGGGGGACGCGGGGCGAAGCCCCCGCCTCAGGGGCGCGGGGAACTGCGCGAGCAACCCCCACCGGGTCGCAGCCGAAGTGCACCGGCGTGGTCAGCGGCCCTGGAGGTTGGCGGCTCGGGCGCGGATTCGGGGGAGTTGGGACGTCAGCGCGGCGCCGGGACAGTTGGTCATGAAGCCCGCGTCGTGGCCGGCCAGCGTGGGCAGCACCGCACTCGTACCGGCGGTGTAGCGGCTGAGGTCGTTGCTGGAGACGAGCCGCACCTTGGCACGGGGATCCACGTCGGACAGCCCCAGCTTCCACGCCGCCAACGCGGCGATCGCCTCGGTCATCGCCCGCGGCACCGGCGTCCCCGCCCCGAACGTACCAATGGCCGCGATCCCCGCGGTGCCGTGGTTGAACCCCTGCGTATGCGCTCCGGTGACGGCCCGGTCGACCCCACCCGCCCGCCCCTCGTAGATCGTGCCGCAGCGGTCGACGAGGAAGTTGTACCCGATGTCGTCCCACCGCCGGACACCGGTCTGACCGGCGTAGAGGGCGCGGAGGATACGGGGCACGTCGGCGCACTGGTACGCGTTCGGTGAGTCGGTGTGGTGCACGAAGACCGCGACGACGTGGTCGTCGTAGCGGGCGGGCGGCTGCGTGTGCGTGCTGCCGGCGTCCAGCCACCGCGACCGAGGCACGATGACCGGTCGCGCCGCGCGATGCGGACCCGCGGGCAGCGGCGCGGCCACCGGCCGCTCGCGCCCGGGGTCGACCGGCCGGTCGACCCCCTCCGCACACACCACCAGCGCGAGCACGGCGAGCAGGCCGGGCACGCACCCGAGCACGACGACGGCGGCACGCCGCGCCCACACCCGCCGTGCGAGCCGCGTCCATGCCCCCCGCGCCTTTCGGAAGACACGCATGGAGCCACCCTGACCCGGTTCCGATCCCTCCGCGATGTGTGCTGTGCCACCTGGTGGAACCATCGTCCTGGTCCGGGACGTTTTTACAGGTCCACGCACACGTGGCCGTATCCCGGCTCCACGCGCGCGTGCCTGATCACTGGGCCTGCCCCACACGTACTAAGGGGCCCAAGAGAAAGGCGGCTCCGTGGACCTGCTCGACATCCTGCTGTTGCTGGTGATCCTTGCTTACGCGGCGTCCGGCTACCGGCGCGGGCTGGTCGCCGGCTGTGTCTCGCTGGCCGGTTTCGTGGGCGGCGCCGTCATCGGCGTATGGGTGCTGCCGTGGATGATGGACCTGGTGACGGCGGGGACGTCGGCGGCGACGGTGACGGCCGTGCTGACGGTGCTGGTGCCCGCCGTGGTGGGCCACGAGCTGGCGGGCCGGCTGGCGCTGAAGCTGCGCCGCGAGCTGGACCGGGGGCCGCTGCGGGTGGCCGACGGGGTCGGCGGGGCGGCGGCGAACACGGTGGCGGTGCTGCTGGTGGCCTGGGTCGCCGCGAGCGTCCTGGGCGCCTCCTCGTCCACCCTCATCACCCAGTCGATCCGCAACTCCGCGCTGCTGGGCGCCGTGCAGACAGCGATGCCGGACACCACGCCCACCTGGTTCTCGAGGGCCACCTCGGCGCTGACGGAGGCGGGCTTCCCGCAGGTCTTCAACCCGTTCGAGAACGAGCCGACGGCGGGTGTCGCGAAGCCCTCCGGCGACAGCGTCACCGCGGCCGCGACGAGCGCCGCCAAGCGCAGCACGGTGAAGATCGAGGGCGCCGCGGGCAACCAGGGCCGTGAGGGCAGCGGGTTCGCGTACGCGGCGCAGCACGTGATGACCAACGCCCACGTGGTGGCGGGCATCGACAACCCGACCGTGCGGGTGGGCGGCGTGGGCCGTGTGTACTCGGCGCGGGTGGTGTTCTTCGACCCGCGCAAGGACGTCGCGGTCCTGTACGTACCGGACCTCAGGATCCCCCTCCTGCGTTTCGACGACAGCGCCAAACGCGGCGACTCGGCGGTCGTCGCGGGCTATCCGCAGGACGGCGGTCTGGATCTCCAGGCGGCGACGGTCGCGGGCCGGATCAACGCGCGGGGCCAGAACATCTACAACTCGGGCATGGTCACCCGGGAGATCTACTCGATCCGCTCCACCGTCCGCCCCGGCAACTCCGGCGGCCCGCTCCTCACCACCGACGGCAGGGTGTACGGCGTCGTGTTCGCCCGCTCGACCTCGGACAACGAGACGGGTTACGTCCTGACGGCCGACGAGATCGCGGGCGACGCCAAGCGTGCGGCGGCCGCGACGACATCGGTGGACACGGGCGACCTGATCACCTCGTAGCTCAGAGAGAGCGGCCCATGAACACGTCGTCGACGTAGTCGCCGTCGAGCAGGAACTCCTCGGGCAGGACGCCCTCCACCTCGAAGCCCTCGGACTCGTACAGCTTCCGTGCCGGGGTGTTGTGCCCGAGGACGCGCAGCGTGATCCGCCGGGCGCCCTGCCGTCGGGCCCCGTCCATCACGGCCCGCAGCAACCCTCGTCCGACGCCCGCGTGGCGCGCCTCCTCGGCGACGACGAGTCCCTGGATCTGCCGGACGTGGGAGTTGCAGGCCAGGGGCGTGGGATAGCCCAGCCGGATGTAGCCGACGAGGACGCCGTCGAGTTCGGCGACGTGGTGGTCCCGGGGGCCGAACCGCTCGTTGTAGAAGGGTTCGTACGGCGGCTGGGGGCGCGGCTGGACGGCGTGCAGGGTGGACCAGGTGGCGCGGTCGAGACGGCCGAGCGCGTCCTCGTCGTCGAGGGTGGCGATGCGTATGTGCGGTACCGGCATGAAGGTCACTTTACGGCGGGCCCGCGCGGTCCCGTCCCGTGCTTTCCCGGCGCGCGCGGCAGGATGGGCGCATGAACGACTCACCGCTCGCTCCGGATTCCCGCAGGTCCCGTATCGCGATCGCCGGTGCGTCCGGCCTGATCGGTTCCGCGCTGACGCGCTCCCTGACCGCGGACGGACACGAGGTAGTCCGTCTCGTACGGCGTGCGCCCCGTGGGAAGGACGAGGTGCGGTGGGATCCGGACGGGCAGCGGATGGACGCCGGGGGGCTCGCCGGGTGCACGGCGGTGGTCAATCTCGCGGGGGCGGGGGTCGCTTCGCGGCGGTGGACCGAGGCGTACAAGCGGAAGATCCTGGACAGCCGGGTGCGGGGGACGGCGACGCTGGCCGCGGCGGTGGCCGCTCTGGACGAGCGGCCGGGGGTGTTCGTCAACGGGAGTGCGATCGGGTTCTACGGCGAGACGGGCGACCGGGAGGTGGACGAGTCGGCGCCGCCCGGGGAGGGATTCCTTCCCTCCGTGTGCGTCGCGTGGGAGGGGGCGGCGGCACCGGCGCGGGAGGCGGGTGTCCGTACCGTCTTCGCCCGTACGGGGCTGGTGGTGGCCCGTGAGGGTGGGGCGTGGGGGAAGCTGTTTCCGCTCTTCAAGGCGGGGCTCGGGGGGCGGATGGGGGACGGCCGCCAGTACTGGAGCTACATCTCCCTGCATGACGAGGTGGCCGCGATCCGGCATCTCATCGACACGCCGTCGCTGTCCGGGCCGGTGAACCTCACCGCGCCGACGCCCCTCACCAACCGGGAGATCACCGAGGCGATGGGGCGCGTCCTGCACCGGCCCACCGTCTTCCCCACCCCGGCTCCCCTCCTGCGCCTCGCCCTCGGCGACATGTCCGGCGACATTCTGGGCAGCCAACGCGTCCACCCCACCCGCCTGCTGTCCTCCGGCTTCACCTTCGCCTTCCCGACGATCGAGGGAGCATTGCGAGCGGCCCTGCACTGACAGACGTTCCTCGCCCCCGCCGCCCCTACCCGTCCCATCCCTGGGGGCTGCCGCCCCCAGCCCCCCATCGGCCTGAACGGCCTCGTCCTCAAACGCCGGACAGGCTGAAGGCCTTCAGGGACGCGGGGAACTGCGCGACCAGCCCCCACCGCCCGTCAGCCGAACGACTGCGGACGGGCGGGGACGCGGGGCGAAGCCCCCGCCCCAGGGGCGCGGGGAACTGCGCGAGCAACCCCCACCGGCCCGCAGCCAAACCGATCCGGGCGCCCCGGGGATGCGGGGCGGAGCCCCGCCTCGGGGGCGCGGGGAACTGCGCGACCGACCCCCACCGGGCCCGCAGACAAAGAAACCGTGCACCCCCATGCGACCGTGCACGCCCGACGCGCGACTGTCCACGGCTCCGGACGCACCTACCCTCGACCCGAACTCGGGTATCCCCAGGGCCCGTTGGGGGCATGACGTTCCCACCGGCCGCGCAACCTCGAGGAGGGGTACGTGCTAGAGCCCGTATGCAAGGCGGATGTGGACGTCGTCATCGTCGGGGCCGGAGCCGCGGGACTCGCGGCCGCCCAGCACCTGACCAGGGCGGGCCTCACGACGAAGGTTCTGGAGGCCGCCCCCACCGTGGGCGGCCGCATGACGACGGAGAAGGTGGACGGCTTCCGGCTCGACCGTATCGGCCGGCTCCTGTCCACCTCGTACCCCGAACTGCACCGCACCCCGGGCCTGAACACCCTGGCCCTGCGCCCGTTCTCCCCGGGCGTGCTGCTGCACAGCGACGGCCGTCACCACCGCGCCGCCGCCCCCACCACCCCCCGGAGCGCAAGGGGCGCACTCACTGCCGCACGCGCCCTCGCAAGCGCCCCCCGTCTCCCCCGGAGCCAGTCCTCCCGCCCCGGCCCCCTCGGCGGCCACCTCGACCAGACCCGCCTGGCCACCGCCCTCGCCCGCCTCGCCGTCACACCACCCGAGCGCCTCCTCGGCCGCCCCGACCTCCCCACCGCACAGGCGCTGACCACCCGTGGTCTGCCGCCCCGTACGGTCGACGGCTTTCTGCGCCCCCTGCTCGCCGCACTGCTGTGCGACCCGGCCCTGACCACCTCCAGCCGCGCCGCCGACCTGGCCCTGCACTCGTTCGCGTCGGGCCGGCTGTGCCTGCCGGAGGGCGGCGCGGACACCCTGCCGGAGCTCCTGGCGGCCTCCCTGCCCCCGGGCACCGTCCACACCGGCGTCGAGGTCACCGCGGTCTCCACGACCACCGTCACGACGAAGGACCACGGCGAACTCACCTGCCGGGCCATCCTGCTGGCGACCGGAGCCCGCGCCGCGGCCCGGTTGCTGCCCGGTCTGCGCGTCCCGGCCTTCCATCCGGTGACGGTCCTGCACCACACCACGGACGAGCCCCCGTTGACCGACCCGGCCCTGCTGCTGGACGCCGACCGGAGCGGCCCGGTGGCGCAGACAGCGGTCATCAGCCAGGTCGACCCGTCCCGCGCCCCCGCCGGACGGGCGCTCGTCTCCTCGACGGTGCTGGGCACTCCCCCGGCCGCCGCCCATCTGGACACCGCGGTCCGCGCCCAACTGGCCCGCCTCTACGGCACGTCGACGACCCGTTGGGAACTCCTCGCGGTCCACCACACCCGTGACGCGGTCCCCGCGATGCCCCCGCCGCACGACCTGCGCCGCCCTGTACGCCTCCTGGCGGGCCTGTACGTCTGCGGGGACCACCGGGACACCGGCACGGTCCAGGGCGCCCTGCATTCGGGCCGCCGGGCCGCCCACGCCCTCATCAGGGACATGGGCTCCCGTCCGGCCGCGGCGGAGGAGCGTCTGGAAACGGCGGCCTGAGTCAGCCCAGGGCCGCCACCCGATCCCGGTAGCCCCGGACGGGTGCCGCGTCCCGGTACGGTTCGAGCCGCCGCTCGAAGTCCCGTACGTACTCGACGGCCCGGACCGACCGCATCTCCGCCGCCTGCCCCGCGGCCTCGGCGCCCAGCTGGCAGGCCTGGTCGAGCTCCCCGAGCCCGAGCCGTGCCGAGGCGAGCACCACCCGGCAGAACAGCCGGCTGCGCGCGAAGCCGGGCGCCCGCAACTGCAGCGAGCGCTCGGCGTGCTGCGCCGCGGCCCGGTACTGCTGCAGATCCCGGTGGCAGTGCCCGAACTCGTCGGCGAGCTGCGCCTCGTCGAAGAACCGTGCCCAGTGCGGGGCCTCGTCCCCCGGCCGGACGGATTCGAGGGCCCGCTCGGCGCGCACCAGTGACGCCGTGCAGGCCCGTACCTCCCCGAGTACGCCGTGCCCGCGCGCCTCCACGGAGTGCAGCAGCGCCTGGACGACGGGCGGCACGGACGAGCCGACGCCCTGCTGCGCGACCCGGGCGAGCTGCACGGCCTCGCGCCCGTGGCCGAGGTAGACCGCCTGCCGGCTCATGGTGACCAGGACGTACGAGCCGTACGCCCGGTCGCCGGCCGCCTGCGACAGCCGCAGCGCCTGCACGAAGTAGCGCTGCGCGAGCCCGTGCGCGGCGATGTCGTACGAGGTCCAGCCGGCGAGGCGGGTGAGGTCGGCGGCGGCCGCGAACAGGCGCCGCCCGGTCTGCTCGCCGTACGCGCCGCGCAGCATGGGCTCGGCCTCGTGCTCCAGGTAGCGGACCAGGGCCTGGCGGGCGTGGCCGCCGCCGTAGGCGTGGTCGAGGGCGCGGAACAGTTCGCCCACCGAGCGCAGTGCGGCGATGTCCCCGCCGGTGACCTTCTGGCCGGGGCCGCGTTCGGTCTGGCTGCGCTGGCGGGGGACCGCGGGGCGGCCCTGGGCGGGGATGCGCGCGGCGGCCGGGTCGCCGCGGCTCACCCGGTCGTCGGCCCGTCCGATCAGCCAGTCGCGGCTGGGGACGACGAGTCCCGCCGGGGTGAAGGCGATCTTGCGGAGCTCGGCGTGGCTGCCGGAGTCCTTGCGCCACAGCCCGCTGACGATGTCGACGGCCTCCTCGGGAGTCGCGGCGAACTCGAGGCCCGCGTAGACGGGCGCGCAGGCGTCGAGCCCGAGGTCCTGCGCGGTGAGGCGGCGGCCGAGGCGCCGTGTGAACACCTCGGCGATGAGGGCGGGTGTGGTGCCGCGGGGCTGCTGCCCGCGCAGCCACCGCGTCACCGATGTCTTGTCATATCTCAGGTCAAGTCCGTGTTCGAGGCCGAGCTGGTCCACGCGACGGGCGAGACCTGCGTTGGAGAACCCCGCTTCTGCGATGAGCGCGGCGAGCTGGCGATTGGGAGTGCGCTGCGCGGGTCGTTCCGTCATCTGCGGTGCGGTCTCCTGCCTTCCGGGCATCACTGGGTGCCCGGATTGCCTGTGAGCAGCCCTTATGGCCTCGTGGACGGCGCGAATGTAGCGGAGAGTAAGCGCGTGATCGCAGGCATCGGCATACATTCATCCGATCGTGTGAGGATTGACCGCTGGGCTGACGCGCGCGGCCCGGACGTACAGTGGCGTGGGCGCGTTACGTACCTGACGAAAGGTTCTTTCGCCTGCCGCGCAACGGGCCCGCCGGTTGCCACACCACAGGTTCTGAAGGTTCTGAGGCTTCTAGGGAGGCGCTTGCCGTGAGTGAGTTGCGGTTCGTCCGCATGGGATTCGGTGCCGAGGCCGTGGAGTACCAAGAGGCCTGGGACGAGCAGCGCCGCGTGCATGCCGCCCGTTTCCTGGACGAGGTCCCCGACACCTGCCTGCTCCTGGAGCACCCGCCGGTCTACACGGCGGGCCGGCGTACGGCGGACAGCGAACGGCCCCTCGACGGCACGCCCGTGGTCGACGTGGACCGCGGCGGCAAGATCACCTGGCACGGACCCGGGCAGCTCGTGGGCTACCCGATCCAGAAGCTGCCGCGCCCGGTGGACGTGGTGGCGCACCTGCGGCGGCTCGAAGACGCCATGATCCGGGTCTGCGCCGAGTTCGGCGTCGAGACCAGCCGGGTGGAGGGCCGGGCGGGCGTCTGGGTCCTGGGCGACCCCGTCGCCTCACGCCCCTCCGTCGGCGGGCTCTCCCTCGACTTCGACCCGCGGCTGGCGGACGAGGAGTTCGACCCCCGTCTGAACGGGCCCGAGTACGCGCCCTCCAACGCCGGGCAGCGGCGCGAGGACCGGAAGATCTGCGCCATGGGGATCCGGGTCGCCAAGGGCGTCACG
This sequence comes from Streptomyces olivochromogenes, assembly GCF_001514115.1. GTDB lineage: Bacteria > Actinomycetota > Actinomycetes > Streptomycetales > Streptomycetaceae > Streptomyces > Streptomyces olivochromogenes. The sequence goes on along the minus strand of NZ_KQ948452.1, from coordinate 282,728 downwards.
ATGCACGGCTTCGCCCTGAACGTGAATCCGGACACGTCTTCCTTCGACAAGATCATCCCGTGCGGGATCCGGGACGCGGGGGTGACGTCCCTGGCGTACGAGTTGGGGCGCGAGGTCACCATCGCCGAGGTTCTGCCGGTCGCCGAGAAGCACCTGCGCGATGTCCTGGAGCACGCCGACCTGCGCCCCCGCGAGGTCGAACGGGCCTCGGCCTGACGTATGCCGCCTGCGGACGTCCCCTCACGCGCCCCTCAGGCCGGGGCTCCGCCCCGATCCCCCGCCTGCCCGACGTGGCCCGACTGCGGGCCGGTGGGGGCTGCTCGCGCAGTTCCTCGCGCCCCTCAGCCCGGGGCTCCGCCCCGCGTCCCCGTCCGTCCGCAGTCGTTCGGCTGACGGCCGGTGGGGGCTGCTCGCGCAGTTCCCCGCGCCCCTGAAAGCCTTCAGCCCGTCCGGCGTTTGAGGACGAGGTCGTTCAGGCCGGTGGGGGCCGGGGCGCAGCCCCGCCCCTCAGGGGCGCGGGGAACTGCGCGATCGGCCCCCACCGGCCCGCAGCCGACAAACCCACCCGGGGGTCTGGGGGCGGAGCCCCCGGGGCGGGATGGGACGGGTAGGGGCGGCGGGGGCGAGGAAACCCCCGGGAATGCACCCCCGGTCCGCAAGGTTGCCCACCGCGGGGGCCGAGAACCGTACGGGCGTACCCTGGTGTACGCCGAAGAATCGAAGCTACAGGGAGCCGATGTGTCCGCAGTCGCACCCGACGGACGCAAAATGCTGCGCCTGGAGGTCCGGAACGCCCAGACCCCCATCGAGCGCAAGCCCGAGTGGATCAAGACCCGGGCGAAAATGGGCCCCGAGTACACCAAGATGCAGAACCTCGTGAAGAGCGAGGGCCTGCACACGGTCTGCCAGGAGGCGGGCTGCCCCAACATCTACGAGTGCTGGGAAGACCGCGAGGCCACGTTCCTCATCGGCGGTGACCAGTGCACCCGGCGCTGTGACTTCTGCCAGATCGACACGGGCAAGCCGGAGGCACTCGACCGCGACGAACCCCGTCGCGTGGGCGAGTCCGTGGTCACGATGGACCTGAACTACGCCACCATCACCGGCGTCGCCCGCGACGACCTGGAGGACGGCGGGGCGTGGCTGTACGCCGAGACCGTCCGCCAGATCCACCAGCAGACGGCGGAGCGCGAGGCCGGCCGCACCAAGGTCGAACTCCTCGCCCCCGACTTCAACGCCGAGCCCGCCCAGCTCGCCGAGGTCTTCTCGTCCCGCCCGGAGGTCTTCGCGCACAACGTCGAGACGGTCCCCCGGATCTTCAAGCGCATCCGCCCGGGCTTCCGCTACGAGCGCTCGCTGAAGGTCATCACCGAGGCGCGCGACTACGGTCTGGTCACGAAGTCGAACCTCATCCTCGGCATGGGCGAGACCCGCGAGGAGGTCAGCGAGGCCCTCACGCAGCTGCACGAGGCGGGCTGCGAGCTGGTGACCATCACGCAGTACCTGCGTCCCTCCGTGCGCCACCACCCCGTGGAGCGCTGGGTCAAGCCGCACGAGTTCGTGGAGCTGAAGGAGGAGGCCGAGCAGATCGGCTTCTCCGGTGTCATGTCGGGCCCGCTGGTGCGCTCCTCGTACCGCGCCGGTCGGCTGTACCAGATGGCCATCGAGAAGCGTGGCGCGTACGTCGCCTCGCAGGCGGTCTGATCACCCGCACGGAGCAGTGCGGGCGACATAATTTGAAACGCCTTACAACCCGAGCGGTGGCACTCAGTGCCACCGCTCGCGTGTGAATCGGCGCACAAGCAACTCCCCCCACAATGTGGCCAATTCACCGCGCTACGGACCGTCCGCGCAGATGGGGACAGGCGTCAGGACGGCGTCATGCTGGAGGCCCGCCGCATCAAGGCTTCATTGGTGTTTGACCGGTCGGTCACGCCCTGGTAACACCAATCAGTGACCCTGGTCTTACGCCACGTACCGCCCCGTCCAGAGCCGCCATCCCGAGGGGGGACCTCCATCATGCAGGCCGCGCCCGTACGCGCCACAGCCATCCCGTCGTTCACCGATGCACTCCGTGCCGTCGAGTCGCTGCTCATGAGCAGTGGCCAGCGCACCGCCCGCCGCAACGCCTGGACCTCCGTCCTGGAGGACCGCCGCCGCGCCAAGGACCGGGTCGAGGCGCAGCGCGTGCTGGAGTCCGTGGCGACGCGTTCGTAGCCGTCGCCGGACCCCCCGTGCGGGCGCTGCCGCAGCCTGCCCGGACACTGCCGTCGTCGGCGCTTGTCGGGCCACGTAGACTTCGTGGCATGGCGAGGAAGGAAACTGCAGCGGACGCTGCTAACCCCGGGCGACTCAAGCAGATCGCCCTGACCTACAAGATGACTCGCAAGGCCGACTCCAAGATCGGTCTTGTACTCGCGGCAGTCGGAATCGTCACCTTCGGTGTCTTCCTCGCGATCGGCCTCTTGATCGACCACCCGTACTACCTGGGCATTCTCGGCCTTCTGCTCGCCTTCCTCGCGACGGCGATCGTCTTCGGGCGCAGGGCCGAGCGAGCCGCGTTCGGACAGATGGAGGGCCAGCCCGGCGCAGCAGCGGCCGTGCTGGACAACATCGGCCGAGGCTGGACCACGACTCCGGCGGTGGCGATGAACCGCAGCCAGGACGTGGTGCACCGCGCGGTCGGCAAGGCCGGCATCGTGCTGGTGGCCGAGGGCAACCCGAACCGGGTGAAGAGCCTGCTGGCGGCCGAGAAGAAGAAGATGGCGCGGATCGTCGCCGATGTGCCCGTGCACGACGTGCTCGTGGGCTCCGGTGAGGGTCAGGTGGAGCTCAAGAAGCTCCGCACGACGATGCTGAAGTTCCCCCGCGTCCTGACCGGCCCGCAGGTGACGGCCACCAACGACCGGCTGCGCGCGATGGGCGACCTGATGAGCAACATGCCCCTTCCGAAGGGTCCGATGCCCAAGGGCATGCGGATGCCGCGCGGCGGACCGAAGGCCCGCTGACACTCCTCTGAGCAGAGTTACGACGATGGGGGCGCCCGGATCACTCCGGGCGCCCCCATCGTCGTACCACTCGCCGTACGGCCTGGTGTCGCTGTAGGGCCTGGTGTCGTCGTACGGCCTGGTGTCGTCGTACGGCCCGGTGCCCGGTTGCTAGGCCCGGACCTCGATCGTGCGGGCCATGCGGTCGTGCAGGCCGCGGCCGTCGCGGTCCCAGATCAGGGCGGGGATGACCACGCACAGCAGGGCGGTGCGCAGCAGGACGCGCAGCGGGTTGAGACGGCCGCCGCCCTCGGGGACGATCCGCAGGCCCAGGAGGCGCTTGCCCGGGGTGGAGCCGACCGTGCCGACGGTCAGGACGCCCAGGACGAAGAAGACGAGCAGGGCCCAGTTGCCCGTCGCCCCCGGCTTGTAGCCGTGGGTGAGCAGTCCGTATGCGATCAACAGGCACAGGGCCCAGTCGATGGCGAGGGCGGCCAGCCTGCGGCCGGGGCGGGCGATGGAGCCGGGCCCCTGTTCCGGCAGACCCAGCTGTTCGCCCCGGTATCCGAGGTCGGCACCGGCGTCCTCCAGGGCCGCGCGGGGTCCGGAGAGCCACGATCCGATTGCTTGCCTGTTGTCCACCCGTCCACGGTACTGCGCCCGTTTTGGCATGCGGACAGGAGGGGCCTGACGACCCCGGGTCGGTTAACTTGGGCGAAACAAATGGGTCACGCTGGAGAAATCCCCCATCCCTATGGTCGGCTCCAGCGTGTGCCACCGCACTGGCCGCACGAACGAACTACCACCCCGGTCCACTGTGGGCGGGAGTAGGAGGAGCTGGATGTTCCAGAACGCCGACGAGGCCAAGAAGTTCATCGCGGACGAGGACGTCAAGTTCGTCGACGTCCGCTTCTGCGACCTGCCGGGCGTGATGCAGCACTTCACGATCCCGGCCGAGGCCTTCGACCCGGCCGAGGAGCTCGCGTTCGACGGTTCCTCGATCCGCGGCTTCCAGGCCATCCACGAGTCCGACATGGCGCTCCGCGCCGACCTGTCCACCGCGCGCGTCGACCCCTTCCGCCGCGACAAGACGGTCAACATCAACTTCTTCATCCACGACCCGATCACGGGCGAGCAGTACTCCCGTGACCCGCGCAACGTGGCGAAGAAGGCCGAGGCCTACCTCGCCTCCACCGGCATCGCCGACACCGCGTACTTCGGCCCCGAGGCCGAGTTCTACGTCTTCGACAGCGTGCGCTTCGACACCAAGTCGAACGAGGCCTTCTACCACATCGACTCCGAGGCCGGCGCCTGGAACACCGGCGCCCTCGAGGACAACCGTGGTTACAAGGTCCGCTACAAGGGCGGCTACTTCCCGACCCCGCCGGTCGACCACTTCGCCGACCTGCGTGCGGAGATCTCCCTGGAGCTGGCCGCGTCCGGCCTCCAGGTCGAGCGCCAGCACCACGAGGTGGGCACCGCCGGCCAGGCCGAGATCAACTACAAGTTCAACACGCTGCTCGCCGCGGCCGACGACCTCCAGCTCTTCAAGTACATCGTGAAGAACGTCGCCTGGCGCAACGGCAAGACCGCGACCTTCATGCCGAAGCCGATCTTCGGTGACAACGGCTCGGGCATGCACGTCCACTCGTCGCTGTGGGCGGGCGGCACCCCGCTCTTCTACGACGAGGCCGGCTACGCGGGTCTGTCGGACATCGCCCGCTACTACATCGGCGGCATCCTCAAGCACGCCCCGTCGCTGCTCGCGTTCACCAACCCGACGGTGAACTCGTACCACCGCCTGGTGCCGGGCTTCGAGGCGCCGGTCAACCTGGTGTACTCGCAGCGCAACCGCTCCGCCGCGATGCGTATCCCGATCACGGGCTCCAACCCGAAGGCCAAGCGCGTCGAGTTCCGCGCGCCCGACTCCTCCGGCAACCCGTACCTCGCCTTCTCCGCCCTGCTCCTCGCGGGCCTGGACGGCATCAAGAACAAGATCGAGCCGGCCGAGCCGATCGACAAGGACCTCTACGAGCTCGCCCCCGAGGAGCACGCGGGCGTCGCCCAGGTCCCGACCTCCCTCCCGGCCGTCCTCGACCGCCTCGAGGCCGACCACGAGTTCCTTCTCGCCGGCGACGTCTTCACGTCCGACCTGATCGAGACGTGGATCGACTTCAAGCGCACGAACGAGATCGCGCCGCTGCAGCTGCGTCCGCACCCGCACGAGTTCGAGCTGTACTACGACGTCTAAAGATCAGACAGCTAAAGATCACGACGTCTGAAGATCACGACGTCTGAAAGACGCCTGAAAAACTGAGGGCCGCCACCTGTATGTACAGGTGGCGGCCCTCGGCCGTGGTCCGGTCAGGGCACCACAATCACTACGACTCCACCACCGAAGCCGTTGCTGAAGCCGTTGTTGAAGCCGTTGTTGAAGCCGAATCCGTTGTTGAAGCCGAAACCGTTGTTGAAGCCGAAACGGTTGAAGCCGGTGTTGAAACCGTTGTTGAAGCCGAAGCCACAGTTGCCACGGCCACCCCAGTTGGAACAGCCGTTGGTGGTGACCTGGGAGTGGGCTTGGGCCGGGGCAGCTGCCGAGGCCGTACCTGCTGCGCCGATCGCGGCGCCTCCGGCCATCAGAACGCCGATGGCGGATACCGCGAAGAAGCGCCTCGCACGTTGTGCCTTCATGGATGAATCCTCCTTGCACCCCTCGTGCGGTCTTTCGGAGGCACGAGACGGATGGCAGATGGCCGTGACCGCGACGGAGCGGGTCCGGCGCGATGCTCGCCCGAGTACAGGGAGTACGTTCATGCCGCCGACGCGTGCAGCGGGCGTACTCCGGTGGCGGCTCTTTTCATGAAGAGCTGCTCGCGAATAAAGGCTAGTCGGCGATCGACCACTCAGCATCTTGGACGGAATCCCTCAGTTCCTGCCCGGAATCCCACAGGTGGCCTTTGCCCCTCCTAGGGCTGTTCGGAACCGCTCCATGGGCATCCGCAGGTGCACACTGGACAGCGGGACGAGTGCCTTACTGCGGGGGTGATGCAGATGCAGAGCCGGTTCCGGAGCGATCCGCGGTTGACCGTACGCATGACGGTCACGCTGTTCCTGCTCGGATTGCTGTACGTGGCCTTCGTCGCCGCGTTGATCGTGCTGTTGAAATCCTGGGTGCTGGTCGTGGTCGTCGCGGCCCTGCTGCTCGGCGCGCAGTACTGGTTCTCGGACCGGATCGCGCTCTACGCGATGCACGGCCGGATCGTGGAGCGCGAGGAGTATCCGCAGCTGCACGGGGTCGTCGACCGGCTGTGTGCCGTCGCCGACATGCCGAAGCCGCTGGTCGCCGTGTCGGACATCGACATGCCGAACGCGTTCGCGACCGGGCGGAACGCCGATCACGCGGTCCTGTGCGTGACCACCGGGCTGCTGCGGCGGCTGGAGCCCGACGAGCTGGAGGGCGTGCTCGCGCACGAGCTGTCGCACGTGGCGCACAAGGACGTCGCCGTGATCACCGTGGCCTCGTTCCTCGGGGTGATCGCCGGGCTGATCGTGCGGTTCGCCTTCTACTCCCAGCTCTTCGGCGGGCGCGGCCGCAAGGACCAGAACACCGTGGCGATCTTCATGGCGGTGATGGCCGTCTCCGCGGCCGTGTACGCGATCAGCTTCCTGCTCATCCGGGCCCTGTCCCGGTACCGCGAGCTGGCCGCCGACCGGTCCGCCGCCCTGCTCACCGGCCGGCCCTCGGCGCTGGCGTCCGCGCTGACGAAGGTCTCCGGGGACATCGCGCGGATCCCGACCAAGGACCTGCGGACGGCGCAGGCGTTCAACGCGTTCTACTTCACGCCGGCCTTCGGTGCCGAACCGGGGATCGCGAAGCTCTTCTCGACCCACCCCAGCCTGGAGCAGCGGCTCGAACAACTGGGCAGGATCTCGGCGGAGCTGGGTGAGGCGGCGACTCCGGAGAACACCGCCTGACTCTTCCTGCTCCTCCCTGGCCCTTCCTGGCCCTTCCCGACCCACCCTGCTCTTCCTGGGCCGTGGCCCTTCGTCCCTTCCGGAAAGGCGGCCGACTGCATGGGGTTCCTGGACATCCTGCTCGGGCGTACCAAGGCCGTCGCGCCCGATCTCGACCAGCTCTTCGGGCTGCCGTCGGCGGCCCTGACCCTGCAGGCCGCCGCCGGCTTCACCCCGACCGGGACGGGCGCGGTGTGTTTCGCGAGCGTCGAGGGCGGGGCCTTCGCCCAGGCACACCAGGAGGTGCAGGAGCTGCTCGACGCGGATGCCGAGCGCACGGGTCCGCCGGTGGAGGTCCGCCGGGACGAGTACGGGTACTCGTGGCTGGTCTCACGGCGGGAACCGGACGATCTGCCCGCGCTGGTCAGTGATCTGCACGCGGTCAACAGCGCGCTGGAGGGCAGCGGCTTCGGACCGCAGCTGCTCTGCTCCGTGGCCGGCTTCCAGGACACCGGGCAGCGGCGGCTCGGACTCGTCTACCTCTACAAGCGCGGCACCTTCTATCCCTTCGCACCGCTGGCCGGCGAGGCCCAACGGCGCGACAACGCGCTGGAACTGCAGGTCAAGGCCACGCTCGCGGACGATCTGCGGATCGAGCAGGACCTCAGCCGCTGGTTCCCGATCTGGGGCGCCCCAGGTCTGTGACCTGGCCGGGGACCGTCGGTACGTAGAGAGAGGAAAAGCGGGCGTGGGTAAATGGGGGGATGCTCGCCTCCTTCGCACACGGCCATGACGGTGAACGACTGAGCTGCGTCAGCGGCGGCGGTGACGACGGCCCTGGCGCCGCGGCCACCGTCGTCCTGCTGCACGGCGCGGGCCTCGGCAACAAGGAGCGGCTGCTCCCGCTGCTGGAGGAGTTCGTGGCACGCGGCTGCCGGGGCCTCGCCCTCGACTTCTCCGGACACGGTGAGAGCTCGGGCGAACTCAAGGACCTGAGCCTGCGCCGACGCTTCGAGCAGGCCGTCTCCGTCATCGACGCGTCGGTCCCGGCGGACGGTCCGCTGATCCTCGTCGGGTTCAGCATGAGTGGCCAGACGGTGGCCGATCTCGCCGGGCACTACGGGCGGCGCGTGGTGGCGCTGGGCCTGTGCGCGCCCGCGGTGTACGGCGCCGAGGCCTGGCAGGTTCCCTTCGGGGAGGATGGGGGTACCTCCCGCTCGAGCGAAGTCGAGAGTGGGGGAGGCCGCTTCAGCGAGATCATCCGGGCGCCGGACAGCTGGCGGCAGGCCCCCGCGCTCGACGTGCTGCGCGGGTACGACGGCCGTGCGGTCCTCGCCGTACCCGCTACGGACGCCGTCATCCCGCCCGCCGTCACCGAGGCCGTGACGGACGCGCTCACCGCCCGCGCCCAGTTCACCCGGCTCGAGTTCCCCGACGCCGACCACATGCTGGGCCTGTGGCTGCGCGAACATCCCACCGACCGGGCGCGGTTCGTGGACGCCGTACTCGTGGGCCTTGGCGAGCGGGGGTGGACCGCGACCCGCGGCTGGGTGGCCAAACAGCTTCCGGCCGGCAGGAGCGTACGGGAGTCCACGGCCCTGCGCGGCGGCTGGAGCTCCCAGATGCGCCGGCTCACCCTCGACGACGGTACGGGTCTGGTGCTGCGGTCGTTCGTGAAGCCCTTCTACCGCCGTCACGCGCCCGGCCTGCTGGCCCGCGAGGCGTCCGTCCTCACCCTGCTCGCCCCGTACGAGGACGTACCCACGCCCGAGCTCCACGCCGTCGACGCCGCCGCCGAACACTGCGACCATCCCTCGCTGTTGATGTCCTCGCTGCCGGGCGGGGTACGGGTCGACGAGGAGGACCTGGACCGGCGCATCGACCTGCTGGCCCGCCAACTGGCCCGTATCCACGCGGTGGTTCCTGCCGACCGCCCGCGCCCGTACCAGGCATGGACCTCGCCCGAACGCGTCCGTGCGCCCCGGGGCGCGCTGTGGGAGCGGGCCGTGGACGTGATCCGGCGCGAACCCCCGGCGTACGAAGGGTGTTTCCTGCACCGGGACTTCCATCCCGGCAACGTGCTCTTCACCGGCGCGGGCGACACACTGCGGATCAGCGGGGTGGTCGACTGGGTGGAGACCTCGTGGGGGCCCGCCGACCTGGACGTGGCCCACTGCTCCACGGCTCTCGCGCTGCTCCACGGGGAGGCGTACGGCCTGGGGTTCCGCGCACGGTACGAGGCACACGGCGGACGCCGACCGGCCGACGCCGAGGAGCACTTGTACTGGCGGCTGCTGGACGCGCTGGCCTACTCCCCCGACGCCGAGAAGCTCGCGGTGCCGTGGCGGGAACTCGGGCGCGCGGACCTGACCCCCGAACTGCTGGGCGAACGGCTGACGGCGTATGTGACCGGGCTGTTCGAACTGTACGGCTGAGGCATCGGCGACGACGAGATGGTCGCCGGAGTGGGAGGCGCGTTCGCGGGTGTCAGGTCCGTACGGCGCGGGCCACGTCGGCGGTGACGTCGCCGGAGAGGCTGCGGGTGCTGCGGGCGGTGGCGTCCTTGGCGGCGCCGGCCGGGACGTCGTTCAGGGTGACGACGACCGTGTCGAGGAGGTTGCCGCCCTTGTCGCGGAAGTCGACCTGGACCGCGTACGTCTTCGCCGCGGACGTCGGGTTGGTGGCGGTGGCCTTGACGGTGGCCCGGCCCGCGGAGTCGATGGTCACCCGGTCGCCGAGCTTCACCTCGTCCTTGGCGTCAAGGCCGTTCTTGAACTCGTCGAACTTCCGCCCGGCCTCGGCGGTCGCGGAGGCGAGCGAGTCGCCGGCCTGGGACGCGAGGGAGGAGGCGGCGGAGGCCATGTCGGACGGGGTGGTGCCGTGGGAACAGCCGGTCAGGGAGGCGCCGAGGGCCAGCAGGAGCATGACGGGCACGGGCCACGGGCCGGTCCGTCGTACGCCGGGCGCCCGTATCCCACTCACCCCGTGCACCCCGCCTGTCCCGCGTATCCCTCGTATCCCGCATATCCCTTGCCTCACGTGCCGCGCCATGTCGTCTCCCGACGGTCCGCTGCGGATTCCCGCTTCAGTCAAGGCCGTGAGCAGGGGCGTACGCATGGCGGGGGCGCCGATCGGGTGAGGCGCGAGAGGATGCGGGGACGGCAGCTACGAGAGGGAGGCGGCGTGGGCGAGGAACGGCGGCACATCGCGGTGGCGGAGCGGCGGGCCCGGCTCGCCCTGCGGCACCGGCTCGCGGGGACGGCGCACGCGGCGAGTCCCGAGGAGGTCGCCAGGTCCCTGGTCGCACTGCACGGGACCGATCCGGCGACGGTGTACCTGGCGGTGGGCGCGCGGCTCGCGGACGCGGGGAAGACGGTGGCGGAGCTCGACCGGGCGTTGTACGAGGACCGGACGCTGGTACGGATGCACGGCATGCGGCACACCGTGTTCGTGTTCCCCGCCGAGCTGGCCGCGGTGGTGCACGCCTCGACGGGGCTCGCGATCGCCGCGAAGGCCCGGGCCGGGCTGATCAAGGACCTGGTGAGCGGCAGCGACGGGCGGCTGAGCGAGGAGTGGCTCGCCGAGGTGGAGGCGTCCGCGCTCGCCGCGCTGGCGCGGCGCGGGCAGGCCACGGTGAACGAACTCGTCCAGGACGAGCCGCGGTTGAGGGAGCAGTTCACGTACGGCGCGGGGCGGAGTTACGAGAGCGCGCACACCGTGTCGTCCCGGCTGATGCGGGTGCTCGGGGTCGAGGGGCGGGTGGTGCGGGGGCGCCCGCTGGGGTCCTGGACGTCGACCCAGTTCCGCTGGGCCGTGGCACCGCCGCATCCCGAACTCCCGCCCTCCGAGGCCCAGCCCGAGCTGCTGCGCCGCTGGCTCGCGGTGTGCGGGCCCGCCACCGAGGCCGACCTCAAGTGGTGGACGGGGTGGAAGGTCACCGATGTGCGGCGGGCGCTGGCCGCGATCGGGGCGGTGGCCGTGTCGCTCGACGACGGGGTCACCGGATATGTGACCGCCGACGACATCGCCCCCGTCCCCGGCCCCGCCGCGCCGTGGGCCGCGCTCCTGCCCGGGCTCGATCCCACGGCCATGGGGTGGCAGGAACGGGACTGGTACCTCTCCCCCTCCCTCCGCCCCGCCCTCTTCGACGGCAGTGGGAATGTCGGGCCGACGGTGTGGTGGGACGGGCGGGTGGTCGGGGGGTGGGCGCAGCGGGCCGATGGGGCCCTGGTGTGGCGGGTGCTGGAGCCTGCCGGGGTGGGGCGGGAGGCACTGGCCGCCATCGAGACGGAGGCCGACCGGCTACGGGCCTGGCTGGGCCCGACCCGGATCACGCCCCGCTTCCGAACCCCCCTGGAGAAGGAACTGACGACGGGGCAGTGACGGAGGGAACGGGCTCCGCCCCGGCCCCTCGGTGTGCCGTTCAGCCGCGGGTGGGTGGAGGCGGATCGCGCAGTTCCCCGCGCCCCTCGGCCGGGGCTTCGCCCCGGATCCCGGTGGTCCTTCGACCGCGGACCGGTAGGCGTTGCTCGCGCAGTTCCCCGCGCCCCCGGGCGGGGCTTCGCCCCGAATCCCCGCCCACCCCTGGTCGCTCGGCTGCGGACCGGTAGGGGTTGCTCGCGCAGTTCCCCGCGCCCCTGAGCGGGGCTTCGCCCCGAATCCCCACCCACCCCCGGCCGCTCGGCTGCGGACCGGTAGGGGTTGCTCGCGCAGTTCCCCGCGCCCCTGAGCGGGGCTTCGCCCCGAATCCCCACCCACCCCTGGTCGCTCGGCTGCGGGCCGGTGGGGGCTGGGCGCGCAGTTCCCCGCGCCCCTAAAAGCCTCGGGTCGTCCGGCGTTCCAGGGCAAGCCCGGAAGCCACACCCCACCTCGGCCCGCATCATTGAGCCCGTCCGGCGTTCGAGGACGAGCCCGGAGGCCGATGACCCACCCACCCCAGCCCGCGTCTTTCAACCCATCCGGCGTTCGAGGACGAGCCCGGAGGCCGATGACCCACCCACCCCAGCCTGCGTCTTTCAGCCCGTCCGGCGTTTGAGGACGAGGCCGTTCAGGCCGATGGGGGGGCTGGGGGCGGAGCCCCCGGGGACGGGATGGGTAGGGGCGGCGGGGGCGAGGAACCTCGGCCCCGCCGCCCCGGCGCTCAGCGCGCGTACCGCATCAGCGCGCGCACCATGTGGCACGTGGTGTCCGACGGCGGATGAACACCGATCGCCTCCGCAGTACTGCGGATCTTCTCGTTGCGGGCCTGATTCGGAACGTACACACCGGAGTCGAGCAGAGCGATCGCGAGACGCATCGCCTTGAGCCGGCGGTTGTGCGTGACGTACCACTCGCGAGGCCGCCCCGGCGGCAACGGGCGCTTCGCCACGGGCTCGTACGGCAGGTCCATCAGGACCGCCCTCTTGGACGTGGACTGAGTGGGCAGCGGCTTCAGTGCGGCAGCGGGCACAGGCATCCTCCTGTCGCGGTCAGGGCGCCATCCGGACCCCCCGGCGACACCCTCGAACACTGCTTCCAGTTTACTGCCCGGCACTGACATCCAGGGAGTCCGCAGAGTCCAGCAAACATCCAGGTGAGCAAGGGAATTGCCGCCGCGTCACAGCAGTTCCGCGAGATGCGCGTGAGGCGGCGGCAAATTCGAACAGACCCTCCGGTGGGCACGACGGGGACCCGTTCGTCACCCACCGGGAAAGGGGCGGCTCACGCCGTCAGGAGTAGGTCCAGCGCCACCCGTTGCGGTAGGCGCACGTGATGCCCGCACCACCGGCATCCGTCGTCGAAGCGCCGTGATCCCTGTTCCGGCAGTACTGCCCCGCCTCGTAGCAGTTGCCCGAGTTGGAGACGATCGAGCAGGTGCCGGTGTCACTGCTCCCGCTTGTGTCCACCCCGGCGTCCCGCGCGGCCTCGGTGACCGTTTTGGTCGGGCCCGGCGTCCGCACCGTCTTGGTCACGGTGGCCCGCGGCTTCGGCGTCGCGGTGACGGTGACGGTGGCGGTGGCGGTGGCCGTGGCCGTGGCGGTCACCGTGATCGTCGGACGGGGCCTGGCAGCCGCAGCCTTCGCCGCGTCCACCTCGTCCTGCGCGCTCTGGGTGCCACCCATGGCTCCCAGACCGAACACAAGGATCCCGGCCGCCCACACGCGCTTGCGCTTGCGCCAGGGCCGCGTGTCCGGCGGGCGTGGAGCAGGCAGCGTTGTGTACGGGTCAGTCATCTCGTCCCCCCTGGCTGTGCTTTCGGGTGGGATGACGCTATTACCTGGGTGTGGCATATGACAGAGGCATGGAGATGGAGTGATGATCTTGTGATGAACCGCGCGGTGTCGGCCTCATGGAGAGGAACGAGGGAGCTTCCCGCACACCGGCGGAAAAGGGGGTCCCACGTAACGTGTGCTGCATGGAGATCTGGATCAATCCGGCCTGTTCGAAGTGCCGCGGCGCCATCAGCCTGCTCGACGCCGAGGGGGCGCAGTACACCGTCCGCCGCTACCTGGAGGACGTACCCACGGAGGACGAGATCCAGGACGTACTGGAGCGGCTGGGCCTCGAGCCATGGGACATCACCCGGACGCAGGAGGCCGTCGCAAAGGAGCTCGACCTGAAATCGTGGGCACGCGACGCCGGTTCGCGTGGGCGGTGGATCAAGGCACTCGCCGAGCACCCGAAGCTCATCCAGCGCCCGATCATCACGGCGGACGACGGGACGGCCGTCGTGGCACGCACGGAGGAAGCGGTTCGGGACGCCTTGACTCGCATGTGACATGTGACCCAGGCCACTTCACTGACTCGTGTGAACCATTGAGTAACCCTGTTCGGCATCTCGTACATAGCGGCACACGGATCACATCCGGTCGTCGCACGAGGCGGCCACGGACAGGAGGCGTGCATGTCGCGTAGAAGGACTCTCAGCCCCAAGAAGAAGCTCGCACTGCTGGTCAGTGCCGCCGCCGTGGCCGGAGGTGGCGCCTTCGCCATGGCGGCCAACTCCAACGCGGCGCAGACCGAGAACGGCCGGACCCTGTCCGCCGCGGACTCGACGGTCTGCCAGGGGCTCACCACCGCCCTCGGCAACAACCAGAAGTTCATCGACGGCCAACGGGCCAATCCCGACGCGCAGTCGGCGGCGCGGATCGCCAACCGCGAGGCGGTCATCGCACAGATCAAGGTGCAGCAGAAGGCGTCCGGTTGCGCGGTTGGGGAGTCGGCTCAGGGCTCCCAGACCACGCAGCCCGCGCAGTCCGCCCAGCCGGCGAAGACCCCACCCGCGCAGCAGCAGACCACCGCACCCGCGCAGGGGACGGGTGGTGGTGGCGCCGCCGCCGGCCAGCAGGTCTGCAACGGCTCGACCGTCACCCTCTCGGGCGAGGCGGGCGCCCCTGCCGCGTCCAGCAACCAGTTCCCGGCCGGGACCAAGCTCAAGGTCACGAACCTGGACAACAACAAGTCCACGACCGTGCAGGTCACCTCCGTGTCGGGCAGCTGCGTACTGCTCAACAACGCGGCGTTCGAGCAGGTCCGGGAGCCGGGCAAGTTCCTGATCCGCCGGGCCCGCATCGAGAAGGTGGGCTGAGCGCCTCCACCTGACGACTGAGGAACTCCGCCCGAACGGGCGGCGGTACCGGCCGGGCCGCGTGCGGCAGCAGCCCCGCGGCCCGGACCGCCGCCCGGTGCGGGCCGTGCGTCCTGCTGTTCGCGGCCACGAACAGCAGGACCGGCACGTAGAGCGAGTTCACGGGGCGGAGAGTCCGGTGCGCGTCCGCAAACCCATCGCATACGAGCCGCCGCCACCGGGACCGGGAGGACCACGGTGGGCCGACGCGTGTGCTCGCGGGCTTCGCGAGCGGGCCGCCGACAGCGGTCGGGAATAGCTCTCGGCGAGCGAGTCGCAGCACAGAGACACCCGGTAACACGGGGTTCACATTCGAGCAATGATCGGGAAATCGCCTGTTGACAGGCTGCCGGGCAGTACCGCGGCGCCCCAGTGCCGCAGCGCCGCAGCACCCGCAGTGCGCCCAAAGACACACCCCGAAGGATGTGGCCCGTGACCTTCAAGGCTGAGTACATCTGGATCGACGGCACCGAGCCGACGGCCAAGCTCCGTTCCAAGACGAAGATACTGGGCGACGACGCCAAGGGCGTCGAGCTGCCGATCTGGGGCTTCGACGGGTCTTCCACGAACCAGGCCGAGGGTCACGCCTCGGACCGCGTACTCAAGCCCGTCGCCACCTTCCCGGACCCGATCCGCGGCGGCGACGACATCCTCGTGATGTGCGAGGTCCTGAACATCGACATGACGCCGCACGAGTCCAACACCCGTGCCGCGCTGGCCGAGGTGGCGGAGAAGTTCGCCGCTCAGGAGCCAATCTTCGGTATCGAGCAGGAGTACACCTTCTTCGACGGGGAGCGCCCGCTCGGCTTCCCCGTCGGCGGCTTCCCGGCCCCGCAGGGCGGCTACTACTGCGGCGTCGGCGCGGACGAGATCTTCGGCCGTGACGTCGTCGAGGCGCACCTCGAGAACTGCCTCAAGGCGGGTCTCGGCATCTCCGGCATCAACGCCGAGGTCATGCCCGGCCAGTGGGAGTTCCAGGTCGGCCCGCTGGCGCCGCTGGAGGTCTCCGACCAGCTGTGGGTGGCCCGCTGGCTGCTCTACCGCACCGCCGAGGACTTCAACATCTCCGCGACCCTCGACCCCAAGCCGGTCAAGGGCGACTGGAACGGCGCCGGCGCGCACACCAACTTCTCCACCAAGGCGATGCGCGAGGGCTACGACGCGATCATCACCGCGTGCGAGTCGCTGGGCGAGGGCTCGAAGCCCCTCGACCACGTCAAGAACTACGGCGCCGGCATCGACGACCGCCTGACCGGTCTGCACGAGACCGCCCCGTGGAACGAGTACTCCTACGGCGTCTCCAACCGCGGCGCCTCGGTCCGCATCCCGTGGCAGGTCGAGAAGGACGGCAAGGGTTACATCGAGGACCGCCGCCCGAACGCCAACGTCGACCCGTACGTCGTCACGCGCCTGCTCGTCGACACCTGCTGCACCGCCCTGGAGAAGGCCGGCCAGGTCTGATCCGCCCCGCACACCACGCGAGGAGGCGTCCACCGTCACGGTGGGCGCCTCCTCGCGTTGCGCGACATCGGCCTCGTCGTACGACGTCGACCCCGTCGTACGAGGTCAGCCCGTCGTACGGCGTCAAGTTCACGCCAAGGACGCGTCCGACCTGTGAGAGGAGTCTCCTGCCCGGCTCCGGCTTCTGCTTCAATGGGGGCATGGCCAGCTTCCAGAAGTACACCGCGACGGGTCGCCCCGACCTGGAGCCCTTCTGGCCTTCCCGTCAGCATCACGACTTCGACCGGGTGTGTTGCCGCGCGACGAACGCGCCGGCCCTCTAAAGCCGTACACCCCCGGCCTTCGGCCAGCGCGCACGACGTACGTCCTCGACGGCCCCGACCACGAACTCGCGGTCGTCGACCTTCCCGACGAACTTCTCGCGCGAAAGAGCTGACCTCTCATGGCGACCACTCGTTCCTTCTCGTCCGTCGCGACCACGTCCGCACCGGCACCCGCCCCCGCCCCCGCGCGGCACCGACTCCGTGCCGTCCACCGGGACGAGGTGGTCGACGTCGCGGACTTCCTGCCGCCGGGCGCCACCTGGCTGCCCGCTCCCCCGCACACCCTGCCCGTACTCCCCGGCCAGCCGCCGATGATCGGCTACCTGGTCCTCGTACCGGCCGACCAGCAGCCCCTGCTGCCGGTCGCCGTCCCGGACTCCCCCGCCCCCACCGACGCCGCCGTGGGGGACGACCCGCTCGTCCGCATCGACCCCGTGCAGCGCACCGCCGAGGTCGACGGGCAGCCGCTCGACCTCACCTACCTGGAGTTCGAGCTGCTCGCGCACCTCGTCTCGCATCCGCACCGGGTGCACACCCGCGACCAGCTGGTCACCACCGTGTGGGGCTACGGGCACGTGGGCGACGGGCGGACCGTCGACGTCCACGTCGCGCGGTTGCGGCGCAAGCTGGGGGCGCAGCACCGGAAGGCGATCCAGACGGTACGGCGGGTGGGGTACAAGTACGCGCCTCCGACGGGGCGTTGACCCGCTCCGCCGCTCGGGAACTCTTCTGTCAGCAGATTCCCGTTCCGTCCGGCGGACCGTGCGGGCAGAGTCCTCCGTATGACACCCAAGAAACTGCTGATGCTGGGCGGTACGGACTTCGCGGGGCGGGCCGTGGTGGAGGCGGCGCTCGGCCGTGGCTGGGAGGTGACCGTCTTCCACCGCGGGCGCCGGGAGCCGCCCGCGGGGGCGCGGTCCTTGCTGGGGGACCGCACCGCCCCCGACGGGCTCGCGGCGCTCGCCGAGGCGTCCGCCGATGGTGAGTGGGATGCCGTCGTCGACACCTGGTCGGCGGCGCCGCGGGCCGTTCGCGACACCGCACGGCTGTTGGCCGACCGGGCCGGGCGGTATGTGTACGTGTCGACCTGCTCGGTCTACGCGTGGGCTCCGCCCGCCGACTACGCCGAGGACGCGCCGCTCGTGAAAGGGGCGTCCGAGGACGCGGAAGAGACCGACTACGCGCAGGACAAACTCGGCGGCGAGCTGGCCGCCGTGTCCGCGTTCGGCGCGGAGCGCTCGTTGCTCGTGCGGTCCGGGCTGATCCTCGGGCCGTACGAGAACATCGGGCGCCTGCCGTGGTGGTTGACCCGGATCGCCCAGGGCGGTCCCGTACTCGCGCCCGGCCCACGGTCTCTCCCCCTCCAGTACGTCGATGTGCGTGATCTCGCGGAGTGGATCCTCAGGGCGGTGGACGCGGGGGTGAGCGGGGCGTACAACCTGATGAGTCCGCAGGGGCATACGACGATGGGGGAGCTGCTCGACGCGTGCGTCCGGGTCACCGGGGCGCGGGCGGAACTCCGTTGGACCGAGCCTTCCGTGGTCCTCGACGCCGGGATCCAGCCGTGGACGCAGTTGCCGGTGTGGGTGCCGGTGGGGTCCGACATGCATGACGCTCTTCATCGGGCGGACGTGTCCCGGGCGGTGGGGGCGGGACTGCGGTGCCGGCCCGTCTCGGAGACGGTCGCGGACACGTGGACCTGGCTCCAGGGCATCGGCGGGGTGGCCCCCCAACGCCCGGACCGTCCCCCGGTGGGCCTCCCCTCGGACCTGGAGACAAAGGTACTCACCCAGTAGCGCCACCCTCGTCCTCGCCCCCGCCGCCCCTACCCGTCCCATCCTCCTGGGGCTCCGCCCCAGACCCCGTGGGGTGGTCTTTCGGCTGCGGGTGGGTGGAGGTTGGCCGCGCAGTTCCCCGCGCCCCTTGGGCCGGGGCTGCGCCCCGGATCTCCGGCCCGCCCGGATTCGTTCGGCTGCGGGCCGGTGGGGGCTGGTCGCGCAGTTCCCCGCGCCCCTGAAGACCTTCAGCCCGTCCGGCGTTTGAGGACGAGGCCGTTCAGGCCGATGGGGGGTCTGGGGGCGGAGCCCCCGGGTATGGATGGGACGGGTAGGGGCGGCGGGGGCGAGGAAAAGACGTGCCCCGGGGTGCACCTGGCACCACCCCCGTCCTGGTGCTCGGCCCCGTGACCCCGCGGGACGGGTCGGTGAGACTGGCGGTATGGAGATGTGGAGCGGCAGGGGCATACGGACGCGCGGACCGGAGGTACTGGTCGCCGGGGGACGAGGGCTGGTGCTGGCCGTCGGGGGGTTCACCGGAGCGGTTGTTCTCTTCGTGCTGTCCGTCGTGTCGATCCTGCTCGTCCCGGCGGGGGTGGGGATCGTCACGACCCCTTGGGTCCTGACCGGCGTACGGGCCTTCGCGGACCGGCGGCGGATCATCGCCGCCGAGTGGTGCGGGATACGGATTCCGTCCACGTACCGGAGCCTGCCCGCGGACACGACCCCGTGGACGCGCTGCTTCCGCATGCTCGGGGACCCGGCGACCTGGCGCGACCTCGGCTGGCTGGTGGTCGACATGACCGCCGGATTCGTGACCGCGCTGCTGCCCGCCGCCCTCCTCTTCTACCCCCTGGAGGGCTTCGCGCTGGCGGCCGGCCTGTGGCGGGTCTTCACGGACGGCACGCACGTGGGCTGGTGGTACGGCTTCGTGCCGGTGTCGGGGCAGGGCTCCGCCCTCCTCGCGGGGGCACTGGGCGCGGCGCTCCTCGTCGCCTCCTACGTCCTCTCCCCCGCCCTCCTGCGGGTCCATTTCCTCCTCACCCGCTCCGTCCTCGCCTCCGGCGACGGCGAACTCGCCGAACGGGTCCGCGTCCTCACCGAGTCCCGGCGTACCGCCGTGGACACGTCGGCGGCCGAACTCCGCCGCATCGAGAGGGACTTGCACGACGGGGCGCAGGCGCGACTGGTCGCCATGGGGATGGACCTGGGGACCGTCGAGGTCCTCATCGAGAAGGACCCGGCCAAGGCCCGACAACTGCTCGCCCAGGCCCGCCGGTCCTCCGCCGAGGCGCTCACCGAGCTGCGCGACCTCGTACGGGGTATTCATCCCCCCGTGCTCGCGGAGCGTGGACTCGGCGACGCGGTAAGGGCGTTGGTGCTTCGGCTGCCTCTCGTGAGCGAGGTGGACGTCGACATGGACGGCCGCGCCGACGCGCCCGTCGAGTCCGCCGCGTACTTCGCCGTCAGCGAGGTACTGACCAACGCGGTCAAACACTCCGGTGCCGAGCGCCTCTGGGTCGACCTCCAGCACAGGGACGGAATGCTCCGCGTCACCGTCACCGACGACGGGGAGGGCGGCGCCCGGGTCGGCGCCGGCTCGGGGCTCACCGGCGTCGAGCGGCGGCTCGGTACATTCGACGGCGTCCTGGCCGTCAGCAGCCCCGCGGGCGGTCCCACCATGGTGACCATGGAGATCCCTTGCGCGTTGTCCTAGCCGAAGACCTGTTCCTGCTGCGCGACGGACTGGTCCGGATGCTCGAGGCGTACGACTTCGAGATCGCCGCCGCCGTCGAGAGCGGGCCCGAACTCACCCGGGCGCTGGCCGAGTTGGCGCCGGACGTCGCCGTGGTCGACGTACGGCTGCCGCCCTCGCACACGGACGAGGGGCTGCAGTGCGCGCTCCAGGCCCGTCGGGAGCGCCCGGGGCTGCCGGTGCTCGTGCTCTCCCAGCACGTGGAGCAGCTGTACGCACGAGAGTTGCTCGCGGACGGCACGGGCGGGGTCGGTTATCTGCTCAAGGACCGGGTGTTCGACGCGGAGCAGTTCATCGACGCCGTACGGCGGGTCGCCGCGGGTGGGACCGCGATGGATCCGCAGGTGATCCAGCAGTTGCTGGCGCGGCGTTCCCACACCGCGCAGCCCCTCGGGCGGCTGACGCCCCGCGAGCTGGAGGTGCTCGAACTGATGGCACAGGGACGCTCGAACGCGGCGATCGCGGCCCAACTCGTGGTCACAGAACGGGCGATCGCCAAACACACCTCCAACATCTTCACCAAACTGGGGCTGGAGGTCTCCGACGATGACAACCGCCGCGTACTCGCCGTACTGGCGTATTTGGATCACGGAAGCCACTGACGAAGAGGGACCCGCCGACGCCGTTGAATATCATTCAAACCTGTTTCCCGAGATCAACTCCTCGAAAAACATGCGCTTCTGAGCCCATTGTGCCGGAAATGACCTCACGAACTTCTAAGATTTTCGAGGGTTTCTGAACGCCTCAGGAGTCACCTGCGTACTGATGGACGCCGCTTCACTCCTGTCGGGCGCCTCGATGCCCCGCAAGGAAGTCAGAGGAGTTCCATGGGACGCAACACTCGCAAACGACGTTCGCCGCTGGCAGTTCGCGCGGTTGCCGCATCCGCGGCGCTCGCGATCGGTGGGGGCGGATTGATCTGGGCGAATTTCTACGCTTCGGCGCACGAGTCCAACTCGAGCCCGAACACCACCAAGGCTGCCGCCGCTCAGGTCGCCACCATCTCCTGCCCCGATGTCGGGCAGAAACTGACCAGTGTGCCCGCCAACGCCAAGTCGAACGTCGACTCGGAGCTGGCCACGCTCGACAAGCAGATCACCGAGGCTTACGCCCGGCTGGCCTCGTCGCGTCAGGCTCAGGCCAATGACGCGGGCTTCGTCCAGAACGCGATCCTGTCGCCGCTCAAGGACAAGCGCTCCGCGGTCATCGGCCGAATCAAGATCGACTTCACTCGGGTGGGCGCCGCCGCGCCGACCATGCTGGACGGTCTCGCCGCCTGCACCGGCACCACCGCCAACCAGGCCCAGACCACCGCCGGTGGCCAGAACAACGGCCAGCAGAACAACGGGGGTCAGAACAACAACGGCCAGAACAACGGTGGCCAGAACAACGGTCAGCAGAACGGCGGCCAGCAGAACAACGGCGGCGCCGCGGCCAGCCCGGCTCCGAGCGCGAGCGCGCCGGCCAACATCGGCGGCCAGGCCGGAAACGGTCCCGTCGCCGCCGACTTCGTCGACATCACCAAGGTCGCGCCGAACGTCCAGGGCAAGCCGCAGAAGGGCGCCAACGCCTCTCGGGGTACGTTCACCACCCAGTGCGGTGTGAACGCGAACAAGAACTTCAACACCGACAACGTGATCGTGGCGCCCGGCGTGACCAACGGCGCGCACCACCTGCACGACTACGTCGGCAACCAGAAGGTCAACGCGTTCTCCAGCAACCAGACGTTCCTGCAGGGCGGGACCAGCTGCCAGAACAAGAGCGACCTGTCGTCGTACTACTGGCCCGTGGTCCGTATCCAGAACGGCACGCAGGACTTCGACCAGAACAAGGACGGCGGCGGCAAGGAAGGCAACGTCGGCAAGATCCTGACCCCCGTCTCGGCCCAGATCAAGTACGTCGGCAGCCCGGCCAGCAAGGTCGTCGCGATGCCGCAGTTCCTGCGCATCATCACCGGTGACGCCAAGACCACGACCAACGGTCTGGCGAACGCCAACGCGCACTGGAGCTGCACCGGGTTCGAGAACAAGGTCCAGCTGACGTCGCAGTACCCGATCTGCCCGCAGGGCAGCAAGGTGGTGCGCACGTTCGCCTTCCAGAGCTGCTGGGACGGCCAGAACATCGACAGCGCCAACCACCGTACGCACGTGGCCTTCCCCGACCCCGCGAGCGGTGTCTGCGGCAACGGCTTCAAGGCGATCCCGCAGCTGACGATGCGCCTGACGTACAACATCGCGCCGCCGACCATCCAGAACGGCGTGGTGAAGAACGCGTACGCGGTGGACGGCTTCCCGGAGCAGCTCCACAAGGCGGCCACCGACCACGACGACTTCATCAGCGTCACCACCAACAACCTGGCGAACAAGATCGCCAACTGCATCAACGGTGGCAGGCAGTGCAGGTAGCAGCCCCTTCACCGAAGGCAGTAGTCGCTTCGTCGAAGAGCTAGCAAGGCACTGAGAAGGCCGGTGGCGGGAGATCCCGCCACCGGCCTTCTGTGCGTGTGCCGTGCGTGCGGCTCAGCCGCTGTGGGAGGAATGCTGGCTGTGGTCGGTCCCGACCTCCATGTCACCGCCGAGCGTGCCGCGCAGCGCCGTGACCACCTTCTGGTCGGCGACGGCGACCCACTTGGCGCCGACGAGGTAGAACCCGCCGTAGTCCTTCGCGTCGTTGATCCACTCGCGCTGGCCGCGGTCGGTGGCGAAGGTCGCGAGGACGAACTTGCCGTCGGTGTTCTTGCAGATCGCCTGGCGGATCTCGTCGGCGTCCGTCTGTATGTCCGGCTTGCACTTCACCTCGGCCGCCAGATCCTCCAGACTGCCGGTCGCGGTGGCCGGGACCTGGCCGGCCGAGTCGCTCTTGGCTCCTCCCCCGCCCGACCCGCCGCAGCCGGTCAGCGCCAGCAGGGCAGCGGCCGCGACGACCGCAAGGCCGTGCCCGCTCAGCTTTTCGCGTGTCAACCTCATACGTTCCTCCGGTGCCTGTCGGCGCCCACGCCGTCGAGAGCCCCGGCGAGGGCCCTGGTCTTCGATACGGCTGCGGCGCGCCAAGTGCTCAATCTCCCCCGTTACGGACGGAAAGGCATCCGGTGGGAATGCCGATGCCGCAACGGGCACGTGTGTGCGAAGGTGTGGCCGTGACCGAAGACTGGGAAGAGCGTACGGCGGCGGCCTGGGCCACGTTCGACGACTATGCGGAAGCGGACGCGGCGGACTTCCGGGCGGTGATCGACGCGCTGGTCGCCGAACTGCCCGCGGACAGCCCCGTCGGCCCCTTCGAGCGGGCCTGCGCCTGGGACTCCACCGGCCACTCGGACCAGGCCGTACCGCTGTACCGGGAGGCCCTCGCCCGCGGCCTCGGCGGCTACCGCGGCCGCCGCACCAAGATCCAACTCTCCAGCTCGCTGCGGAACATCGGGCAGGCCGAGGAGGGCGTCAAGCTCCTCACCCCCGAACTCGACGCGCCCTCCGACGAGTTGGACGATGCCGTACGCGCCACTCTCGCGCTCTGTCTCGCCGACCTGGGCCGCGAACGCGAGGGCCTCTCGCTGGTGATCGCCGCCCTCGCGCCCCATCTGCCGCGCTACCAGCGGTCGATGGCGAACTACGCGCGGCTGCTCGTACACCCCGGGGAGTAACTCTCCGGAGCCAGGTGACCATCCACCGATTCGCTCGTTTTGCTGAACGTGCAGTCACAGGATGTAGCCCAGCGCTCCGCAGCCTCCCCAGGACCGGTCGTCGACGTCGAGCAGGCCGAGGCCGCTCTCGTCGAGCACTACCCGCGGCTCGTCCGGCTCGCCTATCTGGTGCTGCCGCCGAGCCTCGGCCGCAACCGACGGGTGCTGACCGCGCACGCCCTCACCCAGCGCGCCCTGCCCCGGGGACGCACGACTGCCACCCTGATCCCGGCCCAGGCCACCGGCCGCGACGGCGACCCCGGCTACGCCCTCGTGCGCCTCAAGGTCGTGCGTACGGCGCTGGAGGCCGGTGTGCCGCTGCGGCGCGCGGCCTGGCCCAAGCGGTCCCAGCTGCCGCCGTTGCTGCCCCAGGTGTGGGGCCTGAGGCTCTTCCCGCGCTCGGGCGGCGCCGACGAACTCGCCCTGGACCAGCGGCTGTCGGCCCTGTCCAGTCCCGCCCGCGCGGCGTACGTCCTGCGCGGCCTGGAGAAGCTGCCCGACCCCGACGTGCGCAAGGTGCTGACGGCGGCGGGCGTCGACGACCCGGGCGCGGCGCTCAAGGAGGCGGGCGGGGTCGAGGCCAGGGACGTCCTGCTCCTGTCCCCCGAGTTCGACCCCTGTTCGCTGCACGCCCGGCCCACCGACCTGATGCGGCGCAGACAGCACATGAAGGCCGCGCTCGCCGCCGGCGTCGCGGCGGCCGTCTGCGGCGCGCTGCTCGCCCTGCCCAGCGGCGGCTGGGGACCCGACGGCGCCGCCGCCCCGTCGTACGCGCAGAACCCGGCCGCCGAGGCCGCCCTCGACCCCGGGAAGGTGACGCGGGTCGCCCCGACGGCGTGGCGGTCGTCCGCGCGCACCGACTTCTCCGTGTGGCCCGCGCGCGGCAACCTCGCCGGGGACACCGCGCTGCTGCGCCGCGCGCTCGCCGTCTGGGCCCGGCCCGGCGAGTCCGTACAGGTCTCGGCGACGCCCGGCACCCCCTCGGGTGCCCCGGCCGGACCGCCGCAGCTGCTGTACGCCGGTGACGTGGACCAGGCGCGCGTGGTGCTCTTCTACGACGGACTGCGCATCGCCCGGTACGCCGAGCCGCGCTCCGGCACGGGCGGCGCGGCCCTCGACTTCGCCCGGGTCGACGGCGCGACCGGGGCCGAGGCGGAGGCGCTGGTCCTGGACCGGGCCGACGGCAACGTCCGCTATCTGACCGCCCCCTGGGTGACCGGGGCCGCCGAGCGCGACCTGATGAAGCCGACCGCGGGCCCGACGCCCCTCACCCTCTCGGCCGCGGGTGTCAGCACACCGCTGGCCGGCTCTGCCCCGACCGGCACCTGCACCGCGTGGAACGTCATGCAGGTGACCGACGCCTCGGGCCCCCACCTGCTGACCGATCTCGGCGAGCTGATCCCGGCCCATCTCACCTCGGGGCCGCCCGCGGCACCCCACGAGGCCGCGGGCCCCGCGGCGCTGCGGAACTGGGCGCCGTTCGCCTGCTCCCTGGCCGCCGTGCGCTCCCAGGGCGTGCGGTCCGTGAACGCCTGGCAGTACGCGCAGCAGCCGCTGCCGGACGCGAGCGGGCAGGCCGCCTGGGTCTGCACCCGGGCCGACACCTGGCGGGGCGACGGCACCCGTGTCCTGGCCCAGTTCCACACCCCGGACGGGGCGTACGGCGCCGTCGCGGCGAAGGCCGAGAACTCGCCCGCGTGCGGCAGCCGTGACCCCCATGTGCTGGCGGGCGTGCTGTGGAAGTCGGGCACGGGCGACTGGTACCTCCTCGCGGCGGGCAGCAAGGACACCGCCTCGATCAGCACGACGGGCGGGGTGAGCGGGTCGGCCCGGGGCGCGCTGCTCGCCGTACGGACGAAGCAGGGGGACCAGGCCGGACTGAAGGGCACGCTGACGGACGGGCGGGCGGTCAGCGGACTGCGCTAGGCCCCCTCCCCGGACTGGCCATGGTCGGCCTTCGCGTCAACAAGTGGGCGCACGGGGGTTCTCCCGGCACCTACCCGTCAGTACATTGACGGCATGTCTAACAAGCATGCCGCCCGGCTGCCCCGGCCGGTCGAGTCCGAGCGGATACCTCTCAAGGCGCGGAAGGTGTCGTTCTCCTGGGAGGACACGCCGCTGCACTGGGTACCGGGGGAGCCGTTCGCCACGCACACCATGAACGTGCTGCACCTGCTGCTGCCGGCCGGTGAGCGCTGGTTCGTGCACGTGTACAAGCAGGTACTGCCCTACATCCGGGACGAGCGGCTGCGCGCGGACGTCATCGGGTTCATCGGGCAGGAGGCGATGCACTCACAGGCCCACGACGAGGTACTCCCCCACCTCAGGGAACTCGGGCTCGACCCGACGCCGTACACCGCCCAGGTCGACTGGTTCTTCGAGAAGCTGCTCGGCGACCGCACCCTGCCGCCGGGCAGGGCCCGCAGGTGGTGGCTGATGGAGCGCGTCGCGATCATCGCGGCGATCGAGCACTACACCGCCTTCCTCGGCGACTGGATCCTGAACGCCGAGGAGTTGGACCGGCGCGGCGCCGACCCCACCATGCTGGACCTGATGCGCTGGCACGGCGCGGAGGAGGTCGAGCACCGGTCCGTGGCCTTCGAACTCTTCCTCCACGTCGACGGGAGCTACCGGCGCCGCGCCCGGACCTGGGCCACGGCCTTCACCGCCCTGGTCTTCCTGTGGCAGCGCGGGGCGCGGTTCTTCATGGAGAACGACCCGACCCTCACGGCGGGCCGGGCGAGCTTCAAGGACTTCTACCTGAGCGGGAAGCGAGGTGTGCTGCCGTCGACCGGCGACATGCTCAAGTCCATTCCCCGCTATCTCAGCCGCACCTACCACCCCTCCCAGGAGGGGTCGACCGAGCAGGCGGTCGCCTATCTCGCCTCGTCACCGGCAGCGACGGCTGCCGAGAGGAGAGCCGGATGACGCCCCGGCTGCGGACCGTCGTCGCCGTCGCCGGTGCGGCCGTGCTCGTCCGGCGGGCGCTGCGCCGCCGGATCGAGGTCTCGCCGCTGTGGCCGCTGCCCGCCCTGGAGGAGCCGATCTCCGGCCGGCCGCGCTCCCGGGCGCTGCGGCTGCCGGTCACCCGGCACGAGCGGGTCGCCGACGGGGTCGTACAACTGCGCCTGGAGGGGCACGACCTGCCGCGCTGGGAGCCCGGCGCCCACCTCGACCTCGTGCTGCCCTCGGGGCTCGTACGGCAGTACTCGCTGTGCGGGGACCCGGAGGACACCTCGTCGTACACCGTCGCGACCCGGCTGGTCGAGGACGGGCGGGGTGGGTCGCGCGAGGTCCACGAACAGCTCCGGGTGGGCATGGAGGTCGAGGTGCGGGGGCCGCGCAACCGGTTCCCCCTCGCGCCGGCGCCCGCGTACGTCTTCGTCGCGGGCGGCATCGGGATCACACCGATCCTGCCGATGCTGCGGGCGGTCCAGGACCGCGCGGAGTGGCGGCTGCTGTACGGCGGCCGGACGCGCGCGTCGATGCCGTTCCTGGAGGAGATCGGGAAGCTGCGCGGCGGCCGGGTCACCGTCGTGGCCGAGGACGAGGACGGACGGCCCGATCTCGACGCGCTGTTCGCGGACGTGCCGGCGGGCGCGGCCGTCCACTGCTGTGGCCCCGAGGGGCTGATGGAGGCGGTCGGACGCCGACTGCCCGACGGTGCGGCGCTGCACCTGGAGCGGTTCACGCCGAGCACCTCCGCCGAGGGCAACGGTACCTTCGAGGTCGAGCTGCGCCGCAGCGGACGTACGGTGAGCGTGGCCGCCGACACCACCGTGCTCGCCGCCGTACGCGCCGAACTGCCCGACACCGCCTACTCCTGCGAGCAGGGATTCTGCGGGACCTGCCAACAGCGGGTGCTGGAGGGGGAGATCGAGCACCGCGACGAACTGCTCACCGATACGGAGCGTGGTGACTCGATGCTGATCTGTGTTTCGCGGGCGCTCGGTGATCGCATCGTGTTGGACATGTGAACGACCATGGCCGGACCGGCCCGTTCGGGGCCGGATCCGATCGGTAAGGTGTTCGTATGACAACCGGGGTACGCCGCAGGATGGGTGTCGAGGAGCGGCGACAGCAGTTGATCGGCGTCGCCCTCGACCTCTTCAGCCGACGCTCACCCGACGAGGTCTCCATCGACGAGATAGCCTCGGCCGCGGGTATCTCACGGCCGTTGGTCTACCACTACTTCCCCGGCAAACTCAGCCTGTACGAGGCGGCGTTGCAGCGCGCCTCGGACGATCTCGCGAGCCGCTTCGTGGAGCCGCAGGAGGGCCCGCTGGGCTCGCGGCTGCTGCGGGTCATGCGCCGCTTCTTCGACTTCGTGGACGACCACGGGCCCGGTTTCTCGGCGTTGATGCGCGGCGGTCCCGCGGTCGGCTCCTCGAAGACCAACGCGCTCGTCGACGCGGTGCGGCAGGCCGCCTATGTCCAGATCCTGTCGCATCTGAAGGTCGAGGATCCGCCCGCCCGCCTGGAGCTGGTGATCCGCTCCTGGATCTCGCTCGTCGAGTCGACGGCGCTGATCTGGCTGGACGGGCGGCGGATTCCGCGCGGCGAGCTGGAGGTGCAGCTCGTGCAGGACTTCGCCGCGCTGGCGGCGGTGAGCGCCACGCACGACGAGGAGCTCGGCGCGCTGCTGCGCCGGGCGCTCAAGGGCGACCCGGGCGACGGGCCGTTCACCGACCTCGCCGTCCGGTTGATCTCGCTGGCCTCACCCCCGGCCCCGTAGGCCAGGCGGCCCCTACTCCTCGTACTTCCGGTACGACGGGTCGAGGTCGCGTACCTCGGCGGACGCGTGCACCGTCGAGACCCCGTCGGTGGGCTCGATGTGCTTGCGCAGCAGCTCCAGTACGGCTTCGGTGAGCTTGGCCTTGGTCTCGTCGGTGCGGCCCGGGAGCAGGGCGAGCGTGATGTGCACGATGGCGTGTCCGTCCTCCCCCGCCCCCACCACCTCTTCATCGGTGCATCGGAACCGCGTCTTGCACGCCTCGATGCGCGCGGCCGCCGTCTCGACGACCACCGGGTGCAGCGCGAGCGCGAAGCCGCGCTGGTCGAAGGCGTCGTCGAGCGAGTAGGAGTAGTCGACGGTGATCTGCGGCATGGGCACTCCTGTTCTAGGGTTTCCCGGTCACCCTAGCCGCAGCGCCAGCAGTGCGATGTCGTCCTCGCGGTCCCGGCCGAAGCAGTCGAGCAGGGTGTCGCAGAGGGCGTCCAGGCCGGGCAGGGCGCCGGTGGCGGCGGCGCGGAGGTGCTCCATCGAGACCGCCAGATCGGTGCCCCGGGTCTCGATCAGACCGTCGGTGACCATGAGGAGCCGGTCGGTGGGTTCGAGGAACAGCTCCGTGGGCGGCGGGTGGGGCAGCCCCACACCGAGCAGCGGGCCGGCGGCCTTGGT
Source organism: Streptomyces olivochromogenes (assembly GCF_001514115.1). Classification (GTDB taxonomy): domain Bacteria; phylum Actinomycetota; class Actinomycetes; order Streptomycetales; family Streptomycetaceae; genus Streptomyces; species Streptomyces olivochromogenes. The sequence goes on along the minus strand of NZ_KQ948452.1, from coordinate 253,789 downwards.
GTAGTCGGCGCCTCCGTTGTCCCGGATGATCAGCGGCGGGATGTGGCCGGCGTTGGCGATGCGGGTGCGTCCGGTGGCGGGGTCGACCAGGACCAGGCAGACGGTCGTGGTGATGCCGGGGTGGTAGCGCTGCAGCATCCGGTCGAGGCGCTCGGCCAGCACGGCCGGGTCGCTCTCCTCGACACTGTAGGCGCGCAGCGCGTGCCTGATCTCGACCATGACGGTGGCCGCCTCCAGCGAGTGCCCGACGACGTCGCCGACCGCGGTGAGCACGCCCTCGCCGGTGCGCAGGGCCGCGTAGAAGTCGCCGCCGATCTCGGTCTCCGCGGACGCGGGCACATAGCGGACCACGACGTCGACGCCCGGCAGTTCGGGCAGCCGGTGCGGCTGGGGCAGGAAGCTGTGCTGGAGGGTGAGGGCGACGTGCCGTTCGACCTGGTACATGAGCAGCGGTTCGGCGGCGAGCGCGGTGGCCTCGGCGAGCCGGGCCAGCAGGGCCTCGTCCTCGGGACTGACCCGGCGCATCCCGCGGGTGGGCGTGGCGAGGCACACCGAGGCCCGGCCCTCCTGGATGGGGATCAGCGCCAGGCGGGCGTCGTGCTGCACGCCCGGCCGGAAGAACCCGGCCGGCCACAGCGGCGCGGGCACCGTGGTGATCTGGACGCCCGACTGCCCCCGGGTGAGCCGTCGAAGCAGACCGGCCACGGCCCGGTGGGCGCCCTCGTCGGGCATCGCGAGCGAGGTACGGTCCCGTGAGGTGCCGCGGTACAGCTCCTCGTCCGGGCCGAGGACGAAGACGGCGGCGGGCGAGCCGGTGAGCCGCGCGGCGCCGTCGGCGGCGGCATCGGCGAGTTCCTGCGGGGAGCGCGCCGTCTGAATGGCGACGACCGTCTCCGCCAGCCGGGTCAGCCGCCGTGCCAACGCCTGGTCGCCGGCCCTGAGCCGGGCGGCGCGCACCGCGGCCCGGACCACCGCGTCGATCTCCTCGGGCTCGGCGGGCACCGTCAGATACGCCTCGCCGCCCACGTCGAGGCCTCGGCAGCGATCACCCGCGTCCACGGCGGCGGCCGAGAAGTGCACGACGGGCAGGCCGGCCATGTGGGGCCGGGCCTTGAGCCGACGGCACAGTTCGAAGCCGCTCATGTCCGGCAGTTCCACATCGACGAGCGCCACGTCGGGCAGGGTGCCCTTGCGCAGCCGTACGTCGAGTTCGACGAGCGCCTCGGAGCCGCTGGCCACCGGGACGACCTGGTGACCGGCGCGGCGCAGCACGGCGCTCATGGCGTACCGACTGGCCGCCACATCGTCCACGACCAGGACGGTCGTGTCTGTCCGCTTGCCGTTGACGTCCATCTGCCAGCCTTTGGACACGCCGGTGGGGCAGACCGGGTTCGAGGTCTGCCCCACCAAGATAATGCCCTTTCAGGAGGTCCGGGAGAATACCGCCACAGTGCGCCCCGGAACGGCGAACGTGCCCGATTTCGCCTTGTAGGTGGAGGATTTGACGATAGGGTCGGCGCCCGCCGCCTGCACCGGGTGCAGCGCGTACGCCGTCCCGGCCAGGGCGCCGACCGTCTGCTCCTGTGCCTTCGGTGTCGCGTTGAAGACGACGACGAGGTCGCCGAGCTCCATCGTGATCACGCCGGGCGTCTCGTCCTTGCCGGACAGCGGGAAGGAGAGCTTCGACTGCACCTGCCCGGCGGTGGACAGCGAGAACACGCTCTCGGTCGTACGGATCCGCTCCAGGTCCTGGTACGCGGCCGAACTGCCCTCGATCTGCGGGCATCCCACCTTGACGGTGCTCAACAGGGGTGTGGCGTAGGGCCACTTGGACGCGTTGTCGGCCGCCATCGGCAGTCCGCGTCCGAAGCCGTTGCCGTCCCGGCAGTCCCAGTGGATGGCGTTGAACCAGTCACCGCTGTCGAACGAGTTGCGGTCGAGGGACTTGGAGCGCAGCAGGTCGGAGCCCGCCTGGGAGAGCGACGGGCCCTGGGAGAGGGCGGCGGTCGCCATGGCGAGGACCTGCATCCGCGCCCGGTCGTCCGCGCCGGTCGTGGCGGGCAGCTTGTAGGTGAGGGCGTCGTACAGGGACTCGTTGTCGTGCGCGTCGGCGTACGCGAGGGCGTCACCCGGTGCCGCCGCGTATCCGGCGGGCTGGCCGTTGTAGTCGACCTCGGAGCCCTTGACCTCCTTGCCGTCGGTGTCGGTGAAGCGGTAGGTGGCGAGGTTGCCGCTGAGCCCGATCTTGATGAGGTCCTGGTAGTGCAGCAGCCGGGCCTTCTGCTCGGCCGAGGTGCCGTTGGCGGTCGAGGAGTTGGGGTCGGTGTACAGCCCCGAGGCGAAGCCCTGGACACCGGGGTCGGAGTCGAAGGGGCTGCCGCCGCGCACCGCGTCGCGTGCCCGGTCGGAGAAGGTCGCGATGCCGGTCCCGGCCATGTTCTTCTGGGTGGCCTGCACGAAACGGGCGTCGTCGGCGACCTCACCGAAGTTCCAGCCCTCCCCGTACAGGATGATCTTCTTCCCGTCGACCCCGTCCTTCTCCGGGGTCAGCGCGTCGAGGGCCTTGCGGACGGCCAGGATGTTGGCCTTGGGGTGGTGCCCCATGAGGTCGAAGCGGAAGCCGTCGACCTTGTACTCCTTGGCCCAGGTGACGATCGAGTCCACCACCAGCTTGCCCATCATGGCGTTCTCGGTGGCCGTGCCCGCGCAGCAGGTGGAGGTGGCGACGGACCCGTCGGCGAGAAGCCGCTGGTAGTAGCCGGGCACGATCCTGTCGAGCACGGAGGTGTCCGCCTGACCACTGGCGGCCGTGTGGTTGTAGACCACGTCCATGACGACCCGCAGGCCGTCCTCGTTCAGCGACTTGACCATCCGGCGGAACTCGACCGTACGGCCGGTGCCGTCCGGGTCGCTCGCGTACGAGCCCTCCGGGACCGTGTAGTGGTACGGGTCGTAGCCCCAGTTGTAGGCGTCCTTCGCGGCGATCGCGGCGACGCACTCCTGCTGCTTCTGGGAGTCGGCGGGGTAGGAGGCGAGGTCGCAGCCGGTGGTGGCCTGGTCGGACTTCTTCTCGGGAATGGTGGCGATGTCGAAGGCGGGCAGGAGGTGGACATATGAGGTGCCCGACGCGGCGAGGGCCCGCAGGTGCCTGGACCCGTCGCTGTTCTTGTCGGTGAAGGCGAGGTAGGTGCCCTGGTCCTTCGCGGGGACGGTCTTGTCCGCCACCGAGAAGTCCCGGATGTGCAGCTCCTGGATCTGGGCGTCGCGCAGCGGCACGGCCTTGGGCTTCTTCAGGGAGGACCAGCCGCTCGGGGCGAGTGACCTGTCCTTCAGGTCGACGACGAGACTTCGCTCGGAGTCGGCGGTGAGGGCGAGCGAGTACGGGTCGGTGACCTTGTTGGTGACGACCTTGCGGACGGTGGGCGCCCACACCTTCACGACGTACCGGTAGGGCTTGCCGCGCCAGGACTTCGCGCCGGTGACGGACCAGACGCCGGTGGTGTCGTTGCGCTTCATGGCGACCGTGGATCCGTCGAGCTCCAGCGCCACGCTCTGGGCGGTCGGCGCCCACACGGCCAGCGTGGGACGGCCGTCGCGGAACGTCGGACCCAGCTGTGCCTTCGTCGCGTCGTACAGATCGTCCAGTACGCCGGCGATCTGGACGCCGGTCGCCGCGAGCACGGCGCCGTTCGCGGCCCGCCCCGAGGCGACGATCTGACCGTTCAGGGCCTCCTTCACCCGGCTCCGGTCACGCGGGTCGACGGACCAGGCGGTGTAGTCCTTGAGGTACGGGAACGCGGCCTTCTGGGCGTCGCTGAGGGTGGTCTTCGACAGCCGGAGCCAGCGCTCGTCGTCGCTGGTCAGCGTCCCGTCCTTGACGGCGATCGAGCCGTCGTGGGAGTACAGCAACTGGGTGGAGGCCGCGGCCTCGGAGCCGTTCCAGGCGACCGTGTTCCGGTCGATCCAGACCGCCTTGGAGGTGGTCAGGTCGAGTGCGGCCGCGCTGCCCGCGGGCTGCGGCAGCAGGTACTTCTCCTGGCCGTTCACCAGCCACACCTCGTGGCCGTTCGCGGTGAGGTCGAGCGACTGGTCGGTCGGGAGGTCCTTCTCGTCGCCCTTGTGGAGGATGTAACTGAGACTGGTGGCACCCGCGGCGAGCGGCACCTCGAAGACGGCGCCATAGGCGTCGGTCTTCACCGGCTCCAGGGGCTTGGACCAGTCCGTGGGCGTCGCGGCCCCGGTCCAGACGTGCAGTCCCCAGCCGGTGTAGTCGCCGTCGGCACGGTGGTAGTGCACCACGGCCTTGGTCGTGTCCTGCGCCGGGTAGTCGGGCCGCTGGGTCTGTACGGCTTCCTTGCCCTGCTCGACCCAGACCTCGCCCGTCTCGGTGACGTCGATCGTGCGGTCGGTGGCGACGTCCTTGTTGCCGTCCTTGTCGATGACGAGGAAGCCGACACTGGAGGCGCCTGGCTTCAACTTGACGTAGGCGAAGGCCCCGTAGGCGTCCCGGCCGATGAAGTCGTGACCCGCGGGCCAGGTCGTCGACTCGCCGTCGGCCAGATCGCCCCAGGCGTACAGCCGCCAGTCGGTGTAGTCGCCGTCGGTGCGCTTGTAGTGGACGATCGCGTAGTCGCGTGAGGAGGCGGTGGGGACTTCGGGGGCGGGCGGGGCTCCGGTGGTGCTTGTGGCCGTCGCACTCGCGGTCCGCCCGGCCGAGTCGACGACCACGGCCTTGTAGCGCAGGGCGGTTCCGGCGGGTACGTCCTTGCCGATGACCTGGGTGACCTTGTACGGGGCGTGGTCGGCGGAGCCGAGCGTCCGCCACTTCCCGTTGCCGACCTGGGCGGCGAAGACGACACGGTCCAGCTGACCGCCGGTGACGTCGGCGCCGAGCTCGACGGTGCCGGTGGCGCCCGCGTCCGGCGCCTTCAGGGTGAGCGAGGGCTTGGTGGCGGGGGCGCCGAGCGGGCGGGCCGCCTTGAGGACGACGGCGGAACCCGCCGGGACGGTGACGGTGACGTTCTTGTCGGCGTCGCTCGTCAGCCGGGACGAGGTCCCGTAGATCCCCTGGAAGGTCATGCCGGCGGAGCCGGTCGCGAAGGTCGCCGTCTTCGCCTCGCCCGCGTTGTTGAGGGCGACGAGGTACTCGGTCCTGTTGCCGCCCGTACGGGAGAAGGCGTAGATGCCCGCCCCGTCGGCCGCGTACCGCTCGGTCTGCACCCCGTCCGCGAGGGCCGGGTTGTCCTTGCGGAGCTTCGAGAGAGCGGCGATCTCCTTGTAGAGCGGTGCACTCGTGTCGTAGGCGTCACTCGCGTGCGTGCGGTCGGTGCCGAGCTCGTCGTCGTCGAGGTAGTCGGCGACCTTGGAGGCGAACATCGTCTGGCGGGCGTCCTTGTCGCCGCCCGCGCCGGTGAAGCCCTGCTCGTCGCCGTAGTAGACGACCGGGTTGCCGCGACTGAGGAACATCAGTTCGTTGGCGAGCTCGTCCTTCTTCACCAGCTCGGCGTCGGTGGCCTTCGGGTTGTCCTGGTTCAGGAAGTACCCGATGCGGCCCATGTCGTGGTTGCCGAGGAAGGTGACCTGCTCGTACGCGTTGGCCTTGTCGGTCGTGTACTTGTAGTCGTCACCGAAGACCGAGGCGAGCTTCTTGGCACTGCCGCCCTGGGAGGCGTACGAGCGTGCCGCGTCCTGGAAGGGGAAGTCGAGGGTGGCGTCGAGCCGGCCCTGGGTCACGTACGGGGAGGTGATCGACGTGTCGGCGGAGTAGACCTCGCCGAACATGAAGAAGTTCTTCCGGCCCCGCTCCGCCGCGTACGTGTCGAGCGCGGTGGCCCACTGCGTCCAGAACTCCATGTCCACGTGCTTCACGGTGTCGATCCGGAAGCCGTCGACGCCGAAGTCCCTGACCCACTTCTCGTAGATCTTCTCCATGCCGCTGACGACCTCGGGACGCTCGGTCCACAGGTCGTCGAGGCCGGAGAAGTCGCCGTAGGTGGTGGACTCGCCGGCATAGGTGGAGTCGCCGCGGTTGTGGTACATCGTCGGGTCGTTGAGCCAGGACGGCACCTTGGCGGTCTTCTTGGCGGCGGGCACGACGGGCGTACGGGGGAAGGACCCGGCGCCCACGGACGGGAACCGGGCGCCTCCCGCCGCGTAGTCGGCGTCGTCGAAGGGCTTCCCGTCCTTGGTCAGATACGGGAAGGCCCCCTTGGAGAGGTAGTCGTAGGACTTCTGCTCATAGTCGACGACGTCGGCGGTGTGGTTGGTGATGACGTCGAAGAAGACCTTCATGCCCTTGGCGTGCGCCTTGGAGATGAGGGTCGCGAGGTCCTTGTTGGTGCCGAAGTGCGGGTCGACCTGGGTGAAGTCCGTGATCCAGTAACCGTGATATCCGGCCGAGGCGTTGCTGCCCTCGCCCTGCACGGGCTGGTTCTTGAAGATCGGCGCCATCCAGATGGCGGTGGTGCCGAGCTTCTTGATGTAGTCGAGCTTGCCGGTCAGCCCCTTCAGGTCGCCGCCCTGGTAGAAGCCCTTGTCGGTGGGGTCGTACCCGGTGCTGAGGCGCGAACCGGTCAGCCCGCCCCGGTCGTTGGACGTGTCCCCATTGGCGAAACGATCCGGCATCACGAAGTAGAACTGCTCGCGCGTGTCGTCGTGCCGGGCAGGTTCGGCGGCGAGCTTCGCGTCCGAGGGCGGCGCGGGCGGGGTCTGCGCCCGCGCCGCGATCGGCTGGAGGAACGCTGCCGCGAGGGTGGCCACGGCGACGGCCGCGATCCGTCTGCGCGGTGCGGTACGGCGCGCCCAGGGCGCCGGCCATCTCGGTATCAGGGCCACAGGCGTGAACTCCTAGTGAATACGGCTCAAAACGGCTCGTTTGGGACCGGCTTGACCGAGACACGGCCTCGATGCCGGGCGACCGGCGCGACGGTATCGCCCACGCAAGCTTTACAGCAAGAGTCTTGAAACTCTGAGCAAGAACTTTCAGCGCCAGGTGTCGCTGACGCTGTAGCCCGTTCCCGAACCGGTGCTGTAGGAACGGTTGCTGCCGGACTCCCAGGTCACGTTTCCGGAGGAGTCCTTCTTCACGTACTTGTACGCGAACGACGTCGACCTGGGCACGATGACCAGCCGGCCCCAGTACGGGTACGACGCCGAGGACAGCGGGATCGCGTCGGCGGTGTTCCAGGAGCCGAGGGAGGGGATGGAGCCGACGACGTACACGTTGGTGCCGTAGTCGGTGGTGGCGTTCACTCCGAAGGTCACGTCCGTGGCGTCGGTGTCGGCCACGTTCCAGGAGTTGTCGACCTCGACCGCCGACGTACCCGTCGCGAGTGCCCGGTTGGCATTGGACTCCCAGGTGACGTTTCCGGACGAGTCCTTCTTTATGTACTTGTACTCGATGCTCGTGCTCGCCGGAACGGAGACGTCGGCCTTCCAGATCGGGTAGCCCGACGACGACAGTTTCACCGCGTTCGCCGTGTTCCAGCTGCCGAGCGCCGCGACCGAACCGACCACGTACACGTCGGTGCCGGTGGTGGTCGAGGCGTACTCGTCGAAGGTCGCGGTGACGCTGGTGGAACCACCGCCGCCTCCGCCGCCACTGCCTCCGCCGCAGTTCACCGTGCAGATGTAGTTCGGGTCGTAGAAGGCGACCGCCGACTTCGCGGGCACGGTCAGGGAGGCCTTGCCGCCCGTGACGGTGACGGTGGTCGCGCCACCGTCGATCACGTTCGGGTACGCCCCGTCGGCCAGGCCCGTCGTGTATGTGTACGTGCTGGCGCCGGAGCTGTTGTTGATGGCGACGAAGCCCGCGCCACCCCTGCCGAAGCCGATGACGTTCGAGGACGGGGACTGCCAGTTGGCGACCGCGTAGCCGCTCGCCGCGTTGTGCCAGCCGATCATGCCGGAGACCGCGGTGTTGCGGTCGAGGCAGTACCAGCCGCTCGCGCAGTCGGTGTCGGTGACGAAACCGGCGGAGTTCGGCGGGGCCTCGTCGCTCTGGCTGAAGGTCCAGCCGGAGTAGACGGACGGGCGGCCGTAGCCCCGGGCCAGCTGGAAGACGTTGGCGAGGACCGCGGTGTCGCCGTCCTTGTAGCTGAGCGAGTAGCCGTTGCGCTCGGTGTCGTGGTTGGTGACGAAGGTGTTGGAGTTCGCCTCGGCCGTCAGGCCCCAACTGCTGCCGAAGCTGGACAGGTTGGCGATGTCGCCCTGGAACTGGGACTTCATCTGCGCGGCGAAGGTGAAGTCGAGGACGTCACCGGTGCCGTAGTACTCGTCCTGCGCGGGCGGGGTGCCGGGGTAGATCTCCTGCGTGATGTACGGCGCCGCACCGGAGGTCGTGGTGTGCAGTCCGGCGACGACGGCGCTCAGGTCGGCGGCGTCGATGTGCTTGGCCGCGTCGACACGGAAGCCGTCGACACCCAGGTCGATCTGCTGGTTGAGAAAGCCGATGATCTTCGTGCGGACGCCGCTCTCGGCGGTGTCCAGGTCGGGCAGGCCGAGCAGTTCGCAGTGCTGGACCTCGTACCGGTCGGACCAGTTGGAGATGGTCTTCGTGCAGTCGTCGCTGTCTGCGGGGTCGTAGTCGGGGGTGTCGTACTTGCTGGTGACGACCGTGCCGTTGTAGCCGGTGCCGGTCTGGGCGGCGGTGTGGTTGATCACGGCGTCCGTGTAGACCTTGATGCCGGCCGCGTGACACGTCTCGACCATGGTCCTGAACTGGGCCGCGGTGCCGAAGCGGCTGTTCAGGTTGTAGGCGTAGGGCTGGTAGACATCCCACCAGTAGTAGTTCGTCTGCTTCAACGACTCCGCGGGCGGGGCGACCTGGACCGCCCCGTAGCCGGCCGGGTCGAGGACGTTCACGCACTCGGCGGCGACCGACTTCCAGTTCCACTCCCAGAGGTTGGCGATCACATCGCCGTTGGGGATGCCGGTGTCGGAGACGGCGGCGTGGGCGGCCGGGGCGGGCAGCGCGGCGGCTCCGCCGAGGGCCAGCAGTCCGGCTGTGGCCAGGGGTAACGCCCGTGATCTGATCCAGCGCATGACGGCAACTCCTTGCGGGGGACGGAGGTGCGGGAACGCGGTCAACTGGGTTGCTGGGGAAGCGAGTTGACCGCGGTGCGAGAGTGGGCGCGGTCAAGGGGCCCCGTCAATACACGTGTTGGAAGTTCTTTCGACATCTTGCTGAAACCCGAACCAACGGATAGCTTCCGTTCCCCCCACCCGCACGACGAAGTGCAGGAGCACCCACATGGCAAGAAACATGGCCAGGAAGACACTTGCCGCCTCGTTCGCCCTCGCGGCGGGCCTGGCGGTCTCGGTGGCCCTCCCCCCGGGTGTCGCGGCGGCTTCCCCGCCCGGCACGAAGGACGTCACCGCCGTTCTGTTCGAGTGGAAATTCGACTCGGTCGCCAAGGAATGCACCAACACGCTGGGCCCGGCCGGTTACGGCTACGTCCAGGTCTCACCTCCCGCCGAGCACATACAGGGCTCGCAGTGGTGGACCTCGTACCAGCCCGTGAGTTACAGGATCGCCGGGCGGCTCGGTGACGCGACCGCCTTCCAGAACATGATCAACACCTGTCACGCGGCCGGCGTGAAGGTCGTGGCGGACACGGTCGTCAACCACATGGCGGCGGGTTCCGGCACCGGCACCGGCGGATCTTCGTACACGAAGTACGACTACCCCGGCCTGTACTCCTCGTACGACATGGACGACTGCACGGCGACGGTCAGCGACTACACCAACCGCGCCAACGTGCAGAACTGCGAGCTCGTCGGGCTCGCCGACCTGGACACCGGCGAGGAGTACGTCCGCAAGACCATCGCCGGATACATGAACAGCCTGCTCGGGTACGGCGTGGACGGCTTCCGCATCGACGCGGCCAAGCACATCCCGGCGGCCGACCTCGCCAACATCAAGTCACGGCTGACCAATCCTTCGGTGTACTGGAAGCAGGAGGTCATCTACGGCGCCGGGGAGGCGGTCCAGCCGACCGAGTACACCGGCAACGGCGACGTGCAGGAGTTCCGCTACGCCTACGACCTCAAGCGGGTCTTCAACAACGAGAACCTCGCCTACCTGAAGAACTACGGCGAGGGCTGGGGCTATATGAGCAGCTCCGTCGCGGGCGTGTTCGTCGACAACCACGACACCGAGCGCAACGGCTCGACGCTCAACTACAAGGACGGGGCGAACTACACCCTCGCCAACGTCTTCATGCTCGCCTACCCGTACGGCGCCCCGGACATCAACTCCGGCTACGAGTGGTCGGACGTGGACGCCGGCCCGCCCAATGGCGGCACCGTCAACGCCTGCTGGCAGGACGGCTGGAAGTGCCAGCACGCCTGGCCGGAGATCAAGTCGATGGTCGCCTTCCGCAACGCCACCCGGGGCCAGTCGGTCACCGACTGGTGGGACGACGGCAACGACGCGATCGCCTTCGGCCGCGGCGCCAAGGGGTACGTGGCCATCAACCACGAGTCGGGCTCGCTGACCCGGACCTATCAGACATCCCTCGCGGCGGGGACGTACTGCAATGTCCAGAACAACACCAGCGTCACGGTGAACAGCTCCGGGCAGTTCACGGCGACCCTCGGCACGAACACGGCGCTGGCGCTCTACGCGGGCAAGACCAGCTGCTGAGCGGCCTCCGCGAGCCGCGCGGAAGGCCGTACGAGAGCCCGTACCGAAAGCGCCGTATCGGACATACCCGATACGGCGCTTTCCTCTTTGCGACCCCTTTGCGACACCTTGCGGTAACGGGAACGTCACGCTTGCGGGATCTTGCGGAAATTTCCTTGCAACGTCTTTCGCAAGGACTTGCAGCGCTGTTAGTTTCCTCCCCAGCCCGGCGGCCGTCGATGGGACAGACGGCACCCGCGGTCCTCCCAAGGGAAGATCCGGGCAAACCCTCTTCTAGGAGTTCATATGCGACGTGGCATATCGATCGCCGCCGCGGTGACCGTCATCGCGCTGACCGCGACTGCCTGTGGTGGTTCCGACGACAACTCGTCGAGCAAGCCGAAGGCCGCCGGCGACATTTCCGGGACGATCACGTACTGGGACACATCGGACGCGGCGACCGAAGCCCCGACGTACAAGGCTCTCATCAAGAAGTTCGAGGCCAAGTACCCGAAGATCAAGGTGAACTACCAGAGCGTCCCGTTCAGCGACGTCGAGCAGAAGTTCAAGTCGGCGGCGAAGAGCGGCAAGGGCGCCCCGGACGTCGTCCGCACCGACGTCGGCCTGATGGCCGAGTACGCCTCGCTCGGTTACATCGCCCCGCTCGACGGCACGATCGCGCTGAAGGACACCTCGGACTTCAACTCGGGCCCGCTGAACACCGCCAAGTACAACGGCAAGACGTACGGCGTCCCCTCGGTCACCGACACCCTGGGTCTCCTCTACAACAAGGACCTCCTGAAGAAGGCCGGCATCGCGCAGCCGCCGACCACCTGGGACGAGTTCATCACCGACTCGAAGACCATCAAGAAGAAGACCGGGGCGTACGGCACCTACCTCAACCCGGACTCGTACTTCCTGCTTCCGCTGCTCTACAGCAACAACGCGGACATGGCCGACACCTCGGCCAAGAAGATCACCATCTCCGACGCCAACGCCGTCACCGCGATCACCACGGCGAAGAAGATCCAGGACGAGGCGTCGATGAAGGTCGACTACGCCAACGCCTACCAGAACATGCAGACGGCGTTCAAGACCGGCAAGGTCGCCATGCTGGTCCAGGGTCCCTGGTCGGTCAGCGAGGACCTGAGCGGCAGCGCCTTCAAGGGCAAGGAGACCAACCTCGGCTACGCGCCCGTCCCGGCCGGCCCCGGTGGCAAGGCCCAGGCGCCGACCGGCGGTCACAACCTCGCGGTCTACCAGGGCTCCAAGAACCTGGACGCCGGGTACCTCTTCACCCAGTTCATGACCTCGACCGACAGCCAGGTCGAGATCGCCAAGGGCACCGGCACGCTGCCGACCCGCAAGTCGGCGTACACGGCCGAGGTCACGGCGGACGCCAAGATCGCCGGCTTCAAGCCGATCCTGGAGCAGACCGCCCGTCCGCGCGTCGCGCTGCCGCAGGTCGGCTCGCTCTTCACGCCGCTCGCGCAGAACTACGTGAAGATCCTGCAGGGCAGCGAGGACGTCAAGGCCGGCCTCGACGCCACCGCCAAGGAGTTCCAGAAGCTCCTGCCCGGCTACACCATCGGCTGACCGGGCAACCCCTGATCCACCGGTAACCGAAGAACGCGCAGCCCCGGGGAACGTTTTCCCCGCTGCCGCCCCGAACGGGGCTCCCCCGGGGCTGCGGTCACCGGTTCCCTCAGGATCTCGGCGCCCACCTGATCCCGGGCCCACCGGGCCCCAGGGGCTGACCAGACCCCGGGTCCCGGATCCGAGGTCACCGGACCCTGGATCCCGGATCCACCAGACCCGGCCTCCGGACCCCGGGCCCACCGGGGCCCGGACCCCGGAACCTGGGCCCTGGGCCCACCGAGCCTCAGATCCACCAGACCCCCGGGTCCACCGGGGCCACGGGGTCACCGGACCCCGGGTCACCGGATCTCCCGAGCCCCAGACCTCCGCATTTCCGCCGCGAAAGAGCCGATGAGGATGACGACCGCAGCGAGCACCGAGAAGACCGACCAGCCAGCGCCCGGCAAGAACGCCGCGCGCCCCCCACGCGTTTCGGCGCTCCGGCGGTCCTGGGACAAGTACTGGTACGCCTGGGCCATGGTGACCCCGGTCGCCATCGTCCTCACCGTCCTCGTCCTGTATCCGCTCGGGTACGGCATCTACCAGTCGCTGACCGACGCCAACGAGTCGAACGTGGCGTCCACCATCGGCGCCTTCCACCGCCCGGCCACCTACAAGTTCGTCGGCCTCGACAACTACTGGCACGTGCTGTCGGGCGCCGACAGCGACTTCTACCCCCGCCTGCTGTGGACGGTCATCTGGACGGTGTCCTGCGTGACCCTCCAGGTCGGCATCGGCATGGGCCTCGCGGTGCTGCTCAACCGCAAGGTCCGCTTCCGCGGTTTCTACCGCGCCATGCTGATCCTGCCCTGGGCCGTCCCCTCGTTCATCGGCGTCTTCGCCTGGCGGCTGATGCTCAACTCCCAGTACGGCGTCTTCAACGAGATCATCACCGCGTTCGGCCTGCCGGCCCAGGACTGGCTCGGCACCCCGCTCGCCCAGAAGATCGCCGTCATCATGGTGAACGTCTGGATCGGCATCCCCTTCAACATGGTCGCGGTGCTCGGCGGACTCCAGTCCATCCCCAGGGAGCTGTACGAGGCCGCCGAGATGGACGGCGCCTCCCCCTGGCAGCGCTTCGTCAACGTGACGCTGCCCGGTCTGCGCCCGGTGTCGAACACGGTGATCCTGCTCGGCTGCATCTGGACGTTCAACATGTTCAACGTCATCTATCTGCTGCTGGGCAACAACACGAGCGGCGACGCCGACATCCTCGTCACCTTCGCCTTCCGCAAGGCGTTCACCGGCATCTCGGACTACGCGGGCGCGGCGACGTACGGGATCATCATCCTCGCCCTCCTGCTGGCCTTCTCGACCTTCTACCGCCGCAGCACCCTGAAGTCCGAGCAGGCGTAAGGAGCCCTCGCCATGACCGCAGCAACCCACGAGTCCTCCGCGACCGCCACCGCCGGCCGGTCCGCCGTGGCCACCCCCCGCAAGGTCCGCGGCCGCGAGGAACGCAGCCTCGGCTCCTCGATCGCCCTGCACGGCACGCTGATCGTCGCCACGGTGATCGCGGCCTTCCCGGTGATGTGGATCCTGTTCATCTCGCTCGGCCCGAAGAACGCCTGGCAGCAGCCGAGCGAGGTGTTCTCGCACCTCAGCCTGCACAACTACAGCGATGTGCTGTCCCAGACGGACCTGCCGAAGTGGTTCCTGAACACCGTCGTCGTGGCGGGCGGCACCACCGTGCTCGGCGTCTTCCTCGCGGCGACCGCCGGATACGCGGTGTCCCGGATGAAGTTCCCCGGCAGCAGGCAGCTGATGTGGACCTTCCTGGTCACGCAGATGTTCCCCAGTATCGTGCTGATCGTGCCGCTTTATCTCCTTATGTCCGAGCTGAACCTGCTCGACAACTACCTCGGTCTGATCCTGGCGTACGCGACGACGGCGGTGCCGTTCTGCGCCTGGATGATGAAGGGGTACTTCGACACCATCCCCAAGGAGATAGACGAGGCGGGCCGGGTCGACGGGCTCACCCCGTTCGGCACGTTCTGGCGGCTGATCGTGCCGCTGGCCAAGCCGGGCCTCGCCGTGACCGCGTTCTACAGCTTCCTCACCGCCTGGGGCGAGGTCGCGTACGCCACGCAGTTCATGCAGTCCGACCACTACACGCTCGCCGTCGGCATCCGCACCTTCGCGCAGGACCAGCGGCCCGACTGGGCGTGGACCTCGGCCACGGCGATCATCATCACCCTTCCGGCGGCCCTCGTCTTCATGTTGGTGCAGCGCAGCCTGGTCTCCGGTCTGACGGCCGGAGGCACGAAATCCTGACGGCCCGCCCGCACTTAGCGGACCCCTCGTACGCAGCAAGCGCCTCCGTCGTTCCCCCCGCACCCCTAAGGGAATCCATGACCCAGCACGTCACCGACGCACTGCCCACCGACGCCTCCTCCGCCGCCTCCGGGCGCCGGGAGTGGTGGCGCGACGCGGTCATCTACCAGGTCTATCCGCGCAGCTTCGCGGACGGCAACGGCGACGGCATGGGTGACCTGCCCGGCGTCCGGGCCCGGCTCCCGTACCTGAAGGAACTCGGCGTCGACGCGGTGTGGCTGTCCCCCTTCTACGCCTCCCCGCAGGCGGACGCGGGCTACGACGTGGCCGACTACCGCGCGGTGGACCCGATGTTCGGCAACCTCACGGACGCCGACGACCTGGTGCGGGACGCGCACGGGCTGGGGCTGCGGGTGATCGTCGACCTGGTGCCCAACCACTGCTCGGACCAGCACGAGTGGTTCAAGCAGGCGCTGCGCGAGGGCCCGGGTTCGCCGATCCGGGAGCGCTTCCACTTCCGTCCCGGCAAAGGTGAGAACGGCGAACTGCCTCCCAACGACTGGGAGTCCATCTTCGGCGGCCCGGCCTGGACCCGCGTCGAGGACGGCGAGTGGTACCTGCACCTGTTCGCGCCCGAGCAGCCCGACTTCAACTGGGACCACCCGGCCGTCCACGACGAGTTCCGCTCCATCCTGCGCTTCTGGCTGGACCTCGGCATCGACGGCTTCCGCATCGACGTCGCCCACGGCCTCGTCAAGGCGGCGGGTCTGCCGGACATCGGCCACGACGAGCAGGTCAGGCTGCTGGGCACCGAGGCCGTGCCGTACTTCGACCAGGACGGCGTGCACGAGATCTACCGCAGCTGGCGGCGCATCCTCGACGAGTACACCGGAAATGAGACAGGGCCCGAAGGGCCTTCCTTGGAAGGGCGGGGGCGGGAGACGGGCGGGCGCATCGCGGTGGCGGAGGCGTGGACGCCGACCGTCGAGCGCAGCGCGCTGTACCTGCGCCCGGACGAGCTGCACCAGGCGTTCAACTTCTCCTACCTGACCACCGGTTGGAACGCGGCGGACCTGCGCGAGGTCATCGACCGCTCACTCGGCGCCATGAACGCCGTGCACGCGCCCGCGACCTGGGTCCTCTCCAACCACGACGTGGTACGGCACTCCACGCGTCTCGCGGAAGGGGACGAGGCGCGTGGTCTGCGCCGGGCCCGGGCGGCGACCCTGCTCATGCTGGCGCTGCCCGGCTCGGCGTACCTCTACCAGGGCGAGGAGCTCGGGCTGCCCGAGGTCGTCGACCTGCCCGACGAGGTCCGCCAGGACCCGGCGTTCTTCCGCAGCGCGGGCCAGGACGGCACCCGCGACGGCTGCCGGGTGCCGCTGCCGTGGTCCGGCGAGGCCGCGCCGTTCGGCTTCGGCCCGGTCGAGGGCGGCCCGAGCTGGCTGCCGCAGCCGGCCTCCTGGAAGAACCTCACGGTCGAGGCGCAGGAGGGTGACCCCACCTCGACGCTGGAGTTCTACCGCAGCGCGCTCGCCGTGCGCCGCGAGCACCCGGCGCTCGGCGCGGGCCGCCAGGTGACCTGGCTGCCGACGCCCGACGGGGTCCTCGCCTTCCGCCGGGACACCGCCGAGGGCTCCTTCGTCTGCACGGTGAACCTCACCGCGGCCCCCCTCCCGCTGCCCACCCCGGGCACCCTGCTGCTCGCCAGCGCGGACGTCGAGCCGGGTGCCGAAACGACCGAACTGCCCGCAGATTCAACGGTCTGGTGGGCAGTCTGAGATGCGACCGGTACAGTCCAATCCTGTGACCACACGGCTTGCCGACATCGCAGCCCAGGCGGGGGTCAGCGAGGCGACTGTCAGCCGCGTCCTGAACGGGAAGCCGGGCGTCGCCGCGACCACCCGCCAGTCCGTCCTGGCCGCGCTCGACGTCCTGGGCTACGAGCGCCCGGTCCGGCTGCGGCAGCGCAGCGAGGGCCTGGTGGGCCTGATCACTCCGGAGTTGGAGAACCCGATATTTCCGGCCCTGGCGCAAGTCATCGGCCAGGCCCTGACCCGTCAGGGCTACACCCCGGTCCTCGCCACCCAGACGCCGGGCGGCTCCACCGAGGACGAGCTGACGGAGATGCTGGTGGACCGGGGCGTCGCCGGCATCATCTTCGTCTCCGGTCTGCACGCCGACACCTCGGCGGACATGCAGCGCTACGAGCAGCTGCGCGCCCAGGGCGTGCCGTTCGTCCTGGTCGACGGTTTCTCGCCGAAGGTCCAGGCGCCCTTCATCTCCCCGGACGACCGCGCGGCGATGGCCCTCGCGGTCACGCACCTCGTCTCGCTCGGGCACACCAACATCGGACTCGCCCTGGGTCCGAAGCGGTTCGTGCCCGTGCAGCGGAAGATCGAGGGCTTCGTGCGCACGATGCAGGAGCAGTTGGGGCTGAGCCCGGCCGACATCGAGGAGCGACTGGTCCAGCACTCGTTGTACACCCTGGAGGGCGGTCAGGCCGCGGCCACCGCCCTCATGGACCGGGCGTGCACGGCGGTGGTCTGCGCGAGCGACATGATGGCCCTCGGCGCGATAAGGGCGGCGCGCCAGCGGGGCCTGGAGGTGCCGAAGGACATATCGGTCGTCGGCTTCGACGACTCCCCCTGATCGCCTTCACCGACCCACCCCTGACGACGATACGCAAGCCGGTCCCGGCCATGGGACAGGCGGCCGTGCGGACGTTGCTGGAGGAGATCGGTGGAACTCCGGCGCCGCACAGTGAGTTCGTGTTCATGCCGGAGCTGGTGGTGCGCGGTTCGACCGCTTCGGCCCCTGGGGACCGGAATCGTCCCTGAGGAGGAGCCCGTACGTTGCGGGTAGGACTCCTCCTGTCGTAGAACGTGCGGCCAGGACCCAACCAAGGGATGATCGGTCGCGGAACGCTTTTCTGGCAGACTTTGTGCCTATGGGTGAGACGACCGTGACGACACTGGAAGGCCAGGACCGGGCCGCTCCACGCCCCGTCGCGGAGGAGAACGCGGGGAAGGCGTTCCTGCGCAGGCTGCGCACCCCGCGTCGCCCCCGCTTCTGGTTCGAGATCCTGCTCATCGCCGTGAGTTACTGGACGTACTCACTGATCCGCAACGCCGTGCCCGAGCAGAAGCAGGAGGCGTTGCGCAACGCCGACTGGCTGTGGCGCCTGGAGCACCATCTCGGGATCGCCGTCGAGCAGTCGGTCAACCACGCCGTGAACTCGGCGACATGGCTGATCGTCGGGATGAACTACTACTACGCGACGCTGCACTTCGTCGTGACGCTCGGCGTCCTGGTGTGGCTCTATCGCAGCCACCCCGGCCGGTACGCGGCGGCGCGCCTCGCGCTCTTCGCCACCACGGCGGTGGCCCTGCTCGGCTACTACTTCTTCCCGCTGGCCCCGCCCCGCCTGATGATCGGCGGCGACTTCGTCGACACGGTGGTCGTCCACCACACGTGGGGTTCCATGGCCTCCGGGGACCTCAAGCACATGTCGAACCAGTACGCCGCGATGCCGTCGATGCACATCGGCTGGTCCCTGTGGTGCGGTCTGAGCGTCTTCGCCCTGGCCTCGGTGCCGTGGGTGCGTGTCCTGGGCCTGCTCTATCCGGCGGCCACGCTGCTGGTCATCGTCTCCACCGCCAACCACTTCTGGCTGGACGCGGTGGGCGGCATGCTGTGCCTGGCCTTCGGCTTCGCGGTCGCCCGCCTCTGGTACGGGGCTCTGCCGTACGCCCTGCCCCGCTGGGTTCCCGGGACGCGTGGCGCGCCCCTGGTGCCGCTGGAGACCTGACGACCCGGAGCTGTCGTCGAACGGGGCGATACGTCCCGTCTCGCGACTCTCCGGCGCCTGGAGCCGCACGAACCCGCTACCGCTCGGGGTGAGCCGTCACCGGTCGGGGTGGGCCGCGCCCCGGAGCGCGTCCAGCAGTCCGCGCAGTGCCGGCCGCTCGGCCGCGCCGGGACCCGTCTCCCGTACCGCCGCGTAAAGGACCCGCACCGGCTCAGGGGCGCGCACCTTCCGCACCACCACGCCGGGGTGCCGGCTCCCCAGCCCGAGCCGGGGAATCAGACTCACTCCGAGCCCGGCCGCCACGAATCCCTGAGCGGTGGCGTAGTCCTCGCTCTGCACCGCGAACGAGGGCCGGAACCCGGCAGTGGCACAGGCGTCCAACTGGGCGTCGAGGCAGGGCCCCGGCCACTCGCTCCCGACCCACGGCTCATCGGCCAGCTCCGCCAGTTCGAGCAGTCGCCGCCCCGCGAGCCGATGCCCTCTGGGCAGCACGACCCGGTACGGATCATCGAGCAGACGTACGAGCCGTATGCCCTCGGGACCGGTACCGTCGGCCCGCACCACCAGGGCGAGATCGGCCCGCCCCTCCTTCACATCGGGCAGCGGATCCTCCACATCGATCAGCTTCAACTCCACCCGCACGCCGGGGTGCTCACGCCGAAACCGCGCAACGGCGGGAGCGACCAGCGCGGCCCCGGCCGTGGCGAAGTACCGCACCGCGAGCCGACCCGTCCGCCCCGCCCGCAGATCCGCGAGGGCGGTCTCCGCCTCGGCGACCTGCCGCCCGATGGCGTCCGCGTACTCGGTCAGCAGCAGCCCCGCCGCGGTGGGCCGCACCCCGCGCCCGACCCGCTCCAGCAGCTCGGTCCCCGCCTGCTTCTCCAGCGCCCCGATCTGCTGGCTGACGGCGGACGGCGTGTACCCCAGATCCGCCGCGGCCGCCGTCACCGACCCGCTGCTGACCACAGCCCGCAGCACCTGCATACGCCGCACATCAAGCATGAAGCACACCTTAACAGTGCGTGCAAAACACTTCACTTGTCCTCAATCCAAAAACCACGGACGGTAGGACGCATGGCAAGCCCCGTCACCGTCTCGCCCTCCTCCCCCCTCCGTTCCTCTCTCCGCATGGCCGGCCTTGCGCTCCTCTGGGGCTCGGGCTTCCTCTGGATCAAACTGGCCCTGGACCACGGCATGTCCCCCGCCCACCTGACCCTCACGCGCTGCGCCCTGGGCACGGCGGTCCTCCTGCTCCTGGCCCGCGGGGCGCGCCAGCGCCTCCCTCGCTCCCGCGCCCTCTGGCTCCATGTGACCGTCGCGGCGCTGTTCTGCAACGCGATCCCCTTCGCCCTCTTCGCGCTCGGCGAGCAGACGGTCGACTCGGGGATCGCGGGCGTCATGAACGCGACCACTCCCCTCTGGTCGCTCCTCCTGGGCGCGGTTCTCGGCACCGACCGCGCCTTCCACCCCCTGCGCCTGGCCGGCCTGTTCCTCGGCTTCGCGGGCGTCCTGCTGATCTTCGCCCCCTGGCAGCACGGCGGTCTGGCCGGCTGGGGCGCCGGAGCCCTCCTGGCCGCCGCGGCCAGCTATGCGATCGCCTTCACCTACATGGCCCGCCACCTCACCCCCCGCGGCGCCCCCCTGGCCGTATCGGCGGCCCAACTCCTCATGGCCACGGCGTGGACGACCCTGGCCCTCCCCACGGCGGCCCCCACCCACCCCGACACCACGGCGCTGCTGGCGGTCACCGTCCTCGGTGTCTTCTCCACCGGCCTGACCTTCTACCTCAACTACCGCATGATCGCCGAAGAGGGCCCCACCAGCGCGGCCACGGTCGGCTACCTGCTCCCCGTCGTGTCCGTGACGCTCGGCGCCCTGGTCCTGAACGAGACGCTCGGCCCCCGCACCCTGGCGGGCATGGCGGTGGTCCTGGCCGGAGTGGCAGCCACCCGCACCCGCCCCCGAACGGAAGGGGCCGTGCCGCCCACCGCGCGGCAGGCCCCCAAGGCTCACGCCCCGTAGAACAGCACCTCCACCACGGCCCGAGCCCGCCGAGTGATCCGCCGGTAGTCCTCGAGCATGTCGCCGCCATGACCGGGCCCGTACCCCAAGTACCGCCCGACCGCGGCGAGTTCACGCCCGTCGGAGGGAAACGTGTCCCCGGCCCGCCCCCGCACCAGCATCACCGCGTTGCGCACCCGCGTGGCCAGCACCCACGCCTCGTCCAGGATGACGGCGTCCTCTCCGGACACCAGCCCCGCCGCGCACGCCGCGCCCAGCGCCTCCCGTGTCCGCGTGGTCCGCAGCCCCGGCTCCACCCACCCGTGCTGCAACTGGAACAGCTGCACGGTCCACTCCACGTCGGACAGCCCGCCCCGCCCCAGCTTGGTGTGCAGCGTCGGATCGGCCCCACGGGGCATCCGCTCCGACTCCATCCGGGCCTTCAGCCGCCGGATCTCCCGTACGGCGTCGTCACCGAGCCCCTCCGCGGGATACCGCAACGGATCGACCAGCTCGATGAACCGCCGCCCCAGGTCCTCGTCGCCCGCGACGAACTCGGCCCGCAAGAGGGCCTGCGACTCCCACACCAACGACCACCGCCGGTAGTAGGCCTGGTAGGAGTTCAGCGTCCGCACCAACGGCCCGGACTTCCCCTCGGGCCGCAGATCGGCGTCGATCAGCAAGGGCGGATCCGCACTGGAGACCTGAAGCAACCGCCGCATCTCCGAGACAACCGCGTTGGCCGCCCGGGAGGCCTCCTGCTCGTCGACACCCTCCCGGGGCTCATGCACGAACAGCACATCCGCATCGGACCCGTAGCCGAGCTCGTGCCCCCCGAACCGCCCCATCCCGATGACGGCGAACCGCGTGGGCAGCGTGTCCCCCCACCTGTCCCGCACCACGGCCCGCAGGGTCCCCGCCAGCGTCGCCGCCGTCAGGTCGGACACGGCCCCGCCCACCTGATCCACCAGCGCGCCCTGATCGGCGACGGCCGGCGTCTCCTCGGTGCCGTACGAGGCGACGATGTCCGCGGCGGCCGTACGGAACAGCTCCCGCCGCCGCACACCACGCGCGGCGGTCACCGCCTGCTCGCCCCCGTCGGCCCGCCTCACCGCGGCGAGGATCTCCTGCTCCAGATGGGCACGGCCGCGCGGTTCGAGCCCGCCCCCGTCCCCGTCGCCGCCGAGCAGCGCGACGGCCTCCGGCGCCCGCATCAGCAGGTCCGGAGCGAGCCGCCCGGCCGACAGCACCCGCGCCAGGTTCTCCGCCGCGGCCCCTTCGTCCCTCAACAGCCGCAGATACCAGGGGGTCTTGCCCAGGGCGTCCGACACCTTGCGGAAGTTCAGCAACCCGGCGTCGGGGTCGGCGGAATCCGCGAACCACCCCAACAGCACGGGCAGCAGGGTCCGCTGGATCGCGGCCTTCCGCGAGACCCCCGAAGCCAGGGCCTCCAAATGCCGCAGCGCCGCGGCCGGATCGGCGTACCCGAGGGCGACGAGCCGCTCCCGCGCCGCGTTCGGGCTCAGCCGGCTCTCGCCCGGGGCGAGTTGGGCCACGGCGTCCAGCAGCGGCCGGTAGAACAACTTCTCGTGCAGCCGCCGTACGACAG
The DNA here is from genome assembly GCF_001514115.1 of Streptomyces olivochromogenes. Classification (GTDB taxonomy): domain Bacteria; phylum Actinomycetota; class Actinomycetes; order Streptomycetales; family Streptomycetaceae; genus Streptomyces; species Streptomyces olivochromogenes. The sequence continues at coordinate 231,832 of NZ_KQ948452.1, read as the reverse complement.
CCGCATGGCGCTTCCACTCACGGTTCAGCTCGACGACGGGATCGGCCCGAAGCCCGAGCGACCGCCCGATGCGCCGCAGATCGGCATCGTCCTCGGGCACCAGATGGGTCCGTCGCAGCCGGTAGAGCTGTATCCGGTGCTCCATGGACCGCAGGAACCGATAGGCCTCGTCGAGCTGCACCGCGTCGGCCCGCCCGACATACCCACCGGCCGCGAGCGCCTTCAACGCGTCCAGCGTGGTCCCGCTGCGCAGCGAGGTGTCGGCCCGCCCGTGCACCAACTGGAGGAGCTGTACGGCGAATTCGACATCGCGCAGTCCCCCCGGTCCGAGTTTCAGCTCGCGCTCGATCTCGGCGACGGGGATGTTCTCCACGACCCGCCGCCGCATCTTCTGTACGTCGGCGACGAAGTTCTCCCGCTCCGCGGCGTGCCACACCAGGGGCGCCAGCGTGGCCACGTACTCCTCGCCGAGTCCGAGGTCCCCGGCCACGGGCCGGGCCTTCAACAGCGCCTGGAACTCCCAGGTCTTGGCCCACCGCTGGTAGTAGGCGAGGTGACTGCTCAGGGTCCGTACCAGCGGCCCGTTCCGCCCCTCGGGCCGCAGATTCGCGTCGACGGGCCAGATGCTGCCCTCGACGGTGGTCTCGGAACAGATCCGCATCATGTGGGAGGCGAGCCGGGTGGCGGCCTGCAGCGCCTTGCGCTCGTCAGCCCCGTCCACCGCCTCCCCCACGAAGATGACGTCGACGTCGGACACGTAGTTCAGCTCGTGCCCCCCGCACTTCCCCATCGCGACCACCGCGAGCCGGCACAGCGCGGCGTCGTCGGGCGCGGCGCGGCCGGCGATGGCGAGCGCGGCGCGCAGGGTGGCCGTGGCGAGGTCGGCGAGTTCGGCGGCGGTCTGGGCGAGGTCGGTGGTGCCGCACACGTCACGTGCGGCGATGGACAGCAGGCAGCGCCGGTAGGCGACGCGCAGGGCGACGGGGTCGGTCGCCTGCGCCAGCCCTCGCTCGAACTCCCGTACCCCGGGGTGGAGGTCCTGCGGCTCGTACGTCACGAGCTCCTGCCAGTCGCGCGGGTGCCGGGCGAGGTGGTCGGCGAGGGCCGCGGAGGCACCGAGGACTCCGAGCAGCCGGTCGCGCAGCGGCTTGGCCGCGATCAGGGTGTCGAGGAGTTCCCGTTCGGCGTTGTGACCGTCCTGCGCCTCGACGAGCCGGACGAGCCCGAGCAGTGCGAGATCGGGATCGGCGGTGGCGCCGAGCGCGTCGAGGAGCACCGGATCGGACCGTACGGGCTCGAGCTCCGCGCCGTCCAGGAGCCGCTCGGCGGCCGACGGATCGGTGAAGCCGTGTCGCAGCAGCCGCGTGAAGGTACTGCTCCTGCGCCCCGGCGCCATCATCCTGGGCCCTCCCGTCGGATCAGGTCGCACGACCGGTCCGATCAAGGTCGTACGAGGCCGAGCCTAACCCCGGTCCCCACGGTGGCGCCCCGTGCCGGAATCGGCTTCCGTAGGAGGTGTCCTCGGATGTGGCCCGTGCGAGCGGCGAGGAGGGTACGAAATGCCAGAAGGCGAGCGGGGCGGCAGCGACCGCGCAGGCCGGGAGGTGAGCAGTTCATCAGGTCTTCACCCCGCCGGTTGGGCGGCTTGGCGCAGGGGAATGTTGGCGTGTGCATGCTCTGTCCGCACCGCCACCGTCGTCTTCCCCCCACCGGAGGTCTGAAGTGTCCGGCAGAAACGTGTACCGCCGCAGTCGTGCCGTCGTGGCGTCCGCCCTCGCCTTCACCGCAGCCGCGGTGGGCCTGTGGACCGGCCTCGGCGGCTCCACGACCGCGCACGCCGCGGCCGGGGTACCGACCCCGGACCACGTCGTCGTCGTGGTCTTCGAGAACCACGCGTACAGCCAGGTGATCGGCTCCTCCAGCGCCCCGTACATCAACTCGCTCAGGACCGGCGGCGCCAACCTCACCTCGTCGTACGCCGAGACGCACCCGAGCCAGCCCAACTACTACGCCCTCTTCTCCGGCTCCACCCAGGGCGTCACGGACGACAGCTGTGTCACCCCCGGCTTCTCCTCCGCCGCGAACCTCGCCTCCGAGGTGATCGCGGCGGGCAGGACCTGGGCGAGCTACAACGAGACGCTGCCCAGCCAGGGTTCCACGACGTGCAGCAGCGGCAACTACGCGCAGAAGCACAACCCGTGGTTCGGCTTCAGCAACGTACCGACGTCGTCCGCGAAGACCTTCACCCAGTTCCCGACGGACTACACGACACTTCCGCAGGTCTCCTTCGTGGTCCCCAACCTGTGCAGCGACATGCACGACTGCTCGGTGTCGACCGGTGACACCTGGCTGAAGAACAAGCTGGGCGCGTACGCGACCTGGGCCAAGACCCACAACAGCCTGCTCGTCGTCACCTTCGACGAGGACAACCGGCTCAGCGGCAACAAGATCCCGACCGTTTTCTACGGCCAGCAGGTGACCGCGGGATCCACCAGCTCGACCACCTACAACCACTACGACCTGCTGCGCACCCTGGAGGACTCGCAGGGCCTGTCGACACACGCGGGCAACGCCGCCTCCGGCAAGGACATCACCGGCATCTGGACGTCCTGAGATGTATGTGGCGGACAGCCGCGCCTCCACGAGTGCGGCGTCCGCGGAAGGCGCCGTCCGGCCTCGTGCCGGACGGCGTCGTGCCGCGGTCGCGCCCACGGTGCTGGCGCTCGGCGCGGTCAGTCTCATCACCGACGTCTCCTCGGAGATGGTCACGGCGGTACTGCCCCTGTACCTGGTGACGGGCCTCGGCCTGTCCCCGCTGGGCTTCGGCCTCCTGGACGGCATCTACAACGGCTTCTCGGCGCTCGTCCGGCTGATCGGGGGCCACCTGGCCGACCGCGGCGGCGGCCGCCACAAGTGGGTGGCGGGCTTCGGCTACGCCCTCTCGGCGGCCTGCAAGCCCCTGTTGCTCCTGGCCCACACGCTCACCCCGATCGGCCTGATCCTGGCCGCCGACCGCACCGGCAAGGGCCTGCGCACGGCCCCGCGCGACGCGCTGATCTCGCTGTCGAGCACGCCGGAGACACGGGGGCGCGCGTTCGGCGTGCACCGGGCGATGGACACGGCGGGCGCGCTGTTCGGTCCCCTCGTGGCCTTCCTGATCCTGCGGGCCACGGTCGACGGGTACGACGCGGTGTTCACGGTGAGCTTCTGCGTGGCGGTGGTGGGCGTACTGGTCCTGGTGCTGTTCGTGCCGAACGGCGCGCGTACGACAGCGACAAGGGCGACAAGGGCAGGAACAGGGACGGCACCGCAGAAAACCTCCGGGGACACCGCACCCCGCCCCACCCTGCGCGCGGCCCTCGCCCTTCTCGCCCGCCCCGACCTGCGCCGCGTCACCCTCTGCGCGCTCCTCCTGGGCCTCGCGACGGTCAGCGACTCCTTCGTCTACCTGCTCCTCCAGCGGCGCCTGGGCGTACCGGACCGCTGGTTCGCGCTGCTGCCCCTCGGCACGGCGGCGGCGTTCCTGCTCCTGGCCGTCCCGCTCGGCCGCCTCGCGGACCGGGTCGGCCGCTGGCGGGTGTTCCTGGCCGGCCACGGCGCCCTGCTCCTCGCGTACGCCCTCCTGCTCACCTCCTGGCACGGAACGGCACTGCCGTACGCCGTCCTGCTCCTGCACGGCTGCTTCTACGCCGCCACCGACGGCGTACTGATGGCGGTGGCCTCGGAGAGCGTGCCCGAGGAACTGCGCTCGTCCGGTCTCGCCCTCGTACAGACGGGCCAGGCCCTGGCCCGTTTCGTCTGCTCGCTCGGCTTCGGCGCGGCGTGGACGGCTTGGGGCGACCGTACGGCGCTCACGGCGTCGACGGTGGCGCTGGCACTCTGCGCCCTGTTCGCGCTCACACTCCGCCGTCCCACCCCCTCCGCCCCTTCAGAAGGCCTCGCATGACCCTGCGTACCCGCATCCTGGTCCTGATCTCGGCGCTGGTCGTCCTGGCGGGCGTGGCCACGGCCTCGGTCCTGCACGCCTCGGCCCGCGCGGACCGCAAGAACCAGACCCAGCCCGGCGGTCCGAGGGTCACCGCGGGCACGGTCGCGCTCACCACCGGGTCCGGGAGCCGCATGATCTTCCGGAACATGGCCTGGGGCCCGCACCGCGACGAACTGACGACGGTCCCGGCATCCAACCCCTCGGGGCCCCGCACCGCGTCGAAGGTCAAATGCCTCCGCTTCTACGCGGCCGCGGGCACCGGCGTCTGCCTCCAGTCGGTGCACGGCCCGGTCCAGGACACCTACCGGGCCGTCATCCTCGACACGCGCCTGCGCCAGACGGCCCGCTACGACGTCCCCGGCATCCCGTCCCGCGCCCGTGTCTCCCCCAGCGGCCGGTACGCCGCGTGGACGGCCTTCGTCGGCGGCGACTCGTACGCGGGTACGAACTTCTCCACGCGCGCGGCGATCGTGGACACGAGAACGGGGAAACTGACCCCCTCCTTGGAGGCGTTCCGGGTCGTGAAGGACGGCAGGACGTACCACGCGGCGGACGTCAACTTCTGGGGCGTCACGTTCGCGGCCGACGACCGCACGTTCTACGCGACGCTGGCGACGAAGGGCAGGACGTACCTGGTCCGAGGAGACCTCCTGGCCCGCACCCTCACGACCCTCCACACCAACGTCGAATGCCCGTCCCTCTCCCCCGACGGCACGCGCGTCGCCTACAAGAAGCGCGTGCCGGGCCTGTCGAAGGACGCCCCCTGGCACCTGTACGTCCTCGACCTGCGCACGATGCGCGAAACCCCGCTGGCCGAGTCCCGCAGCGTCGACGACCAGGTGGTCTGGCGCGACGACCGCACGATCGTCTACGCCCTCCCCGGCGACTACGGAGCCGACCTCTACACCGTCCCGTCCGACGGCACGGGAAAGCCGCGCCGCATCAGCACCGCGGCGGTGTCTCCCGCGTACGTGAACTAGGCGAAGGCACCCTGGGCGGTGAAGGCCAGCCTGGCGAAGCGTTCGCCGATACGGCGATGGGTGACGGCGTCCGGGTGGAGCTGGTCGGGCAGCGGCAACTCGGCGAAGTCGGCCTCGCCGTAGAGGTCCAGGCCGTCCAGGTGGTGCAGGTTCGGATCCTCGGCCGCCCGCTGCTCCACGATCCGGGCCAGCTCGTCGCGGATGACACGCAACGTCAGTTTCCCGCTCGCGCGCTCCGCCGGATCTCCCATGGCCAGGAACCGCAGCCGCCCCGCGCCGAGATCGGAGAGTTCCGGGGCGGTGGGCCCGGGCGTGTCCTCATGGATGGGACAGAGCAGAGGCGAGACGACCAAGAGCGGCGTGGTGGGATGCCCGTCACGGACGGTGTCGAGAAAGCCGTGCACCGCCGGTCCGAAGGCACGCAACCGCATCGCGTCGGTGTTGACCAGATTGATCCCGATCTTGACGCTGATCAGGTCGGCGGCGGTGTCCCTCATGGCCCGCGCGGTGAACGGATCGAGCAGAGCACTCCCGCTCAGCCCCAGGTTGATCAGTTCCACACCGGCGAGGGAGGCGGCGCGCGCGGGCCAGGTGGAGGTGGGCCCGGCGGCGTCGGAACCGTGACTGATCGAGCTGCCGTGATGCAGCCACACCTTGCGTCCCCGGTCCGGCGCGGGCTCGACGGGGGCGTCGGTGCGCAGGGCGACGAGTTCGGTGCTCTCGTTGTGCGGCAGCCAGATCTCGACGTCCTTGACGCCGTCGGACAGACCGTCGAAACGGAGCGTCCCGACCGCTCCCGGCCGGGTCGAGGCCGCTCCGGTGGCCATGTCGATGGTCATCGTCCTGCCGCCGATCACGCTCGCCCGCCCCGCCGGCCGGCCGTCGACAACCAACTCGTACACCCCGTCCGGACGGGGCGGCGCACCCACGTAGACGAGTTTGGTGGGCAAGGTGTCCAGCTCGACGGCGGTGGCCCGGGTACGGAAGACCAGCCGTACGCCGGAGGGCTGGGCCTCGGCCATGGCGAGCTGTCCGTCGGGGATCTGCCTGCGGGCCCGGGCGGGCAGCCGGTGCGGGAGGAGACCGCGTTCGGTGGGCTCCAGGTCGAGGGCACCGCGCAGGAGGTCGGCGGTGATGGGTGTGGTGATCCAGTCGTGGTCGGTGGTCATGGCCTCGGTGTCTCCATCAAAACTCTCGGGTGCCGGAATCGACGGGAGGGACGATTCGGGCGGGACGATCAGTGGGCGGATGCAGGCCCGGTTTCTGCCCCTGTTGTCGCTGTTGTTGCTGCTGTCGCTGTTGTCGCTGCCGTCGCCGCCGCGCTCGCGGGCCAGTTCCGCAGCAGCGCGTCGAGGGCGTCCAGCATCCGCACCCAGGTCTCCTGCGTGTCGGGGGCGCTGTGGCTGAACCCTCCCCCCATCTCCAGGCTGACGTAGCCGTGGAAGAAGCTGCCCAGCAGTCGGACGGCGTGTGTCTGGTCCGGCTCCGTCAGCGCGTAGCCACGCAGGATCGCCCGCGTCATCTGCGCGTGCCGCCCACCGGCGCTGGCGGCGGCCGTTGCCGGATCGAGCCTGAACTGGGCGGCGGCATAGCGGCCGGGATGCTCCCGGGCGTAGTCGCGGTAGACGTTCGCGAGAGCGGCCAGGGCGTCCTTGCCCGCTCGTCCGGCCAGCGCGGCGGCGCCCCGGTCGGCGAGTTCCTCCAGTGCGAGCAGGGCGATCCGGGTCTTGAGGTCCTGGGAGTTCTTCACGTGCGAGTACAGGCTCGCGACCTTCACGTCGAAGCGTCTGGCGAGCTCCGAGACGGTCACCTGATCGAAGCCGACCTCGTCGGCCAGCTCCGCCCCCGCGAGGACCAGACGTTCCGTGGTCAGCCCGACGCGAGCCATAACCTTCCTCCCATTCACCACAACGACTAATATATTTGCCTAAGATTTTTAGGCAATTTACCATGTCCCTCATGAAGCCGCTGACCGAACAAGAGATCCGCGCCGCGTTCGTGAACTGCACCAAGGGCGAGGCGAAGCGTCTGTCCGTCCCACGCGACCTGGCCGACCACCCCTGGGACGACCTGGACTACCTCGGCTGGCGAGACCCCCAGTCCCCCGAACGCGCCTACCTCGTCCTCGAACTGAACGGCCACCCGAAGGCCCTGGTCCTGCGCAGCCCCAGCCCCACCTCCTGGCAGACCCGGCGCAGCATGTGCTCGATGTGCCTGACCACCCACACCGGCGGCGTCTCCCTGATGGTCGCCCCGAAGGCGGGCAAGGCAGGCCAGCAGGGCAACTCGGTCGGCGCCTACATATGCAGCGACCTCTCCTGCTCCCTGTACGTACGAGGCAAGAAGGACGCGGGCGCCGGCGCCCGCCTGCACGAGTCACTCACCCTGGAGGAGAAGATCCAACGAACGGTGACGAACCTGGCGGCGTTCCTCACGAAGGTGACGGCGTGACGCCGTACGGCCCCTGTCGCACTCAAACGAGGAGGCCCGCGAGGAGGCCATGAGGAGACCTGCGAGGAGGCCCGCGTGGAGGCCCATGCGGAGGCCCATGCGGAGGCCCACGTGGAGGCCCATGAGGAGGAGATCGCCACCGGCCACCGGATTATTCTGCTCCGGTGACCAACCAGCCGCTTGAGGGCACTGTCGTCCGCCTCGTCCGCCTGTCTCCCGACCACGCCGAGGCCCTCTTCCCGTCGGCGTCCGATCCCGAGGTCTGGCGGTGGATGCCCCGGGCACGACCCGAGACCGTGGCCCAACTGCGCGAGTGGCTCGGCGAGATGACAGCGGACCCGACGCGGCGCTGCTTCGCGGTGCAGCGCCGTGACGACGGCACCGTGATCGGTTCGACCAGCATGTACGACCTCGACCTGGCCGAGAGCCGCACCGAGATCGGCGCGACCTGGTTCGACCGTTCCTGCTGGGGCGGCCCCTACAACGTCGAGTCCAAACTGCTGCTGTTCGCCCACGCCTTCGAAGACCTGCGCCTGGCCCGGCTGGCCCTGCGCACCGACAACCTCAACGTGCGGTCCCAGCAGGCCCTGGCCCGCCTCGGTCTGGTCCACGAAGGAACCCTGCGCAGCCATATGCGCCGCCCGGACGGCACCCGCCGCGACTCCCTGTACTACAGCCTGCTCGCCGACGAATGGCCCACCGTCCGCGAGACACTGCGCGCCCGGGTCACCGCCAAAACCGCGGCCTGAAGGTGGAACGTCTCCTCGGCGTCTCCGCACGCTGTTCCCCGCCCGATCTGGCACAGGTCTGGCACGGCACATAACTCGGTGGCCGCGGTGCGGCGTCATGCCGGATGATCGAGCCCATGGATGCCGTCGTTCAACGGGTGCGCACGTCATGGACGAAGAAGTCGCGCGGCGGTCCTGAAGCTGCCCTGAGGAACGCCGCCCCGACGGTCTTCTTGCTGCCTCCCGGTCTGAGTTCCGCCCTCCACGAGGTCGCCATGCGGGAGTCCGATTCCTTCGAGCCTCATATGCAGGTACGGGATCTGTCGGCGCCGGGGACGATCCTCCGCGAGGTCGATGGGGTGCTGCGCGTGGATCCACCAGAGGCAACCATGTTTGCCATGCCACGACGCAACCGACGCCCGCCCGCCGTTCGCCTGGCTCCCGGCCAGTGGCTGCAATGGCAGATCAACTACCGGTTCGTCGGCAGATGTGACGGGGCCTGGTCCTATCAACTGGAGACGTTCAACATCCTTTTCGGCTCTGCGGCGCCCGATGCGTTTCTGGGTACACCGACCCGTCGTGTGGACGAACGGGCGGCTCTGCGCCGAACTCCGCAGTACAGGAACGTCATTGCCGCACCGACGACCCGAATACTTTTTCTTTATATTGGGTCGCATTTTCGTTCACGGGTTGCGTCGTCGCGATGCTCTACATCTGGCCGGCTATTCATTAAGCAGTAGGCAGCGCCAAGAACCTTCACCCACCGCAACCCGGCGCTCGCCACGATCCCGCCGGCACCTCGCCGAGGACCCGGTCCAGGAAACCCTCGCCAAGACGTACCGCTCCTGACGGCGGATCAGGGGCTGTCGACCCATCAGGAGTGAGATCCAGGTCACATTGACGATCGACTCACCCCACTTTCATAATGCAGTTATGCATAACAACGTTATGGATCCCGGTGGCTCCGGTGAAGAGCTCATCGTCGCCTTGGAGCAGCTGGTCCGGTACGTGCGTCAGGTCAGCACGGCCGGAGGTCTGAGCTCGGCGGCCTCGTCCGTGTTGGGCCGCCTCGGCCGCGAGGGACCTCAGCGGGTGACCGAGCTGGCACGCGGAGAGGGCGTCTCCCAGCCCGGAATGACCCAGCTGGTCACGCGCATGGAACGCGACGGGCTGGTGCGCCGCATCGCGAGCACCGACGATCGGCGAGGCGTGCTGGTCGAAGCGACCGACGCCGGAGCCGACGTGGTCAGAGAGCGGCATGCCGAGCGCGCGGAGGCTCTGCGCGAGCTGATGGACCGGCTTGATCCGCAGGAGCGGTCCGCGGTGGCCATCGCCCTCCCCGCGCTCGCCCGATTGATCCAGGCCCAGGCGTCGAAGTGACCGTCGGCATCGATGAGAGACAACCTTCCGGGAGAAAATAGGCAATGAGCGCAACGCATGGGACAACGGCGAGCCTGTTCAAGCAGCCACGTGCTGTCTGGGCCGTGGCGTTCGCCTGCGTCATCTCGTTCATGGGCATCGGCCTGGTCGACCCGATCCTTCCCTCGCTCGCGAAGAACCTCCATGCCACACCGAGTCAGGTGTCGCTGCTGTTCACCAGCTACCTGGTCGTGACCGCGGTCGCGATGCTCGTGGTGGGGTGGGTCTCCAGCCGGATCGGCGCCAAGCGCACGCTGGTCATAGGCCTGGTACTGATCGTCGTGTTCTCCGCACTCGCCGGCGCCTCCGGCTCGATAGGCGGCATCGTCGGCTTCCGCGCAGGCTGGGGCCTGGGCAACGCCCTGTTCATCGCCACCAGCCTGGCGGTCATCGTCGCCTCGGCCAGCGGCGGCTTCGGCGGAGCGATCATCCTCTACGAAGCCGCACTCGGTCTCGGCATCGCGGTCGGCCCGCTGCTCGGCGGTGAACTGGGCACCATCAGCTGGCGCGGACCGTTCTTCGGCGTCGCCGTACTCATGGCCGTCGCCCTGATCGCCACGATCGCGTTCGTCCCCGCGCTGCCCAAACCCGAGCACCGCAGCTCACTGGCCGCCCCGCTCAAGGCGTTGCGGCACCGCGGCCTGCTCACCATGGGCATCATGGCGCTGCTGTACAACTGGGGATTCTTCACCATGCTCGGCTACGCGCCGTACCCCATGGAGCTCGACGCCCAGCAGCTCGGCCTGGTTTTCACCGGCTGGGGCCTACTGGTCGCCGCCTTCAGCGTGTTCGTCGCCCCCCGCCTGCAGGCACGTTTCGGCACCGCCCCGGTGCTCTACGGCAACCTGATCGGGCTCGGCATCGTCATGACGGTCATCGCCGTCGGCGTCAACAGCCCCGTCGCCGTGATCGTCGCGGTCATCGTCAGCGGCGCGTTCATCGGTATCAACAACACCCTCACCACCCAGGCCGTCATGCTCGTCTCCCCGGTCGAGCGATCGGTCGCCTCCTCGACCTACGGCTTCGTCCGGTTCATCGGAGGCGGCCTGGCTCCGTTCGTCGCCGGCAAGCTCGCCGACGCCACCAGCCTGAGCGTCCCGTTCTACCTCGGCGGCGCCGCCTTCATCCTCGCGGTCTTCGTCCTCGCCTCGGGCCACAAGCTGGTCAGCGCTGCGGAGAAGAACGAGGCCCACGGCGAGACGGTGCGCCCGACCCTCGAGCGTGTCGGGGCCACCCCGGAGCCCGGGTACCGCCCGGTCATCGTGGCGGTCGGCGCCACCGAGGACGCCGCCCTGATCGTCGACGAGGCCGCCGCGATCGCCCGCGACACCGACAGCACGCTGGAGGTCGTCCACGTCCGTGAGACCGCCGTGATCGAGGAGCAGGCCATCGACACCGAGGACGCCGACCACGCACGCGCCGCAGTGCTCGCCCACCTCAACCACCTCGCCGCACACGGCGTCACCGCCACCGGCCAGGTACTCACCAGCATCGGTGACCACGCCACGGCCGGCAGGGTCCTCGCCCAGCACGCCGCCGACGTCGAAGCACACACGATCGCGATCGGCCGGTCCCCGCGCGGACCGGTGGCACAGTTCACCGACGGCAGCTTCACCGCCGCGCTGACCCACGCCGCGGCCTCCACCGTCGTCCTGGTCGAACCCGGCCGGACACCACACCGGTTGACGGCAGCGTCACTGGAGGAGCTGCGCACCAAGAGCGCGTAGCGCGGACGGGCACGGCGCCGGCAAGAAGGAGACAACGTGGGTGCGGCGAACGCGATCGCGTACACGCTGGGGACCTCGGTGCTGATCACCGCCATCGCCATCGCCATCGCCATCGCCATCGGCGCGAACGTCCTCCCGCGCGGTGAGCGCCGCCGGGACCGCGAACGTGAACTTCGGCTGCCGTCCGCCGTCCGTCGTCCGCCGTCCGCCCAGAGGAGGTCGTCGTGCTGATCGCCGTGTCGCTTGTCTGCGCCGTGCTCGCGGCCGCGAGCAACGCTCTTGGAAACGTGATGCAGCGTCGGGCCGCCCTGATCGTCCCGCGGTCCGACGGGTTCCGGATCGGCCTGATGTGGGACCTGCTCCGCACGCCCGTCTGGGTGCTCGGGATCGGAGGCGTCCTCCTCGCGGCACTCTTTCAGGGCGCCGCACTGGCCACCGGCCCCCTGGCCGTCGTACAGCCGGTCTTCCTGCTGGAGTTGCCGTTCACCCTGCTCGTCGCGGGTATCGCCTTCCGTCACCCGATGCCCCGGGCGACCTGGCTCTCTGTCGGCAGCATCGTCGTCAGTCTCTGCCTGGGACTGTTCGCGGCCGCACCCGGCGGAGGCACCCTCCAAGCCCCCGCCTCACTGTGGACAGCGGTGATGGCCTGTTGCCTCGGAGCCATGGCGGTGCTGTGCACCCTCGCGGTCAGGCGCCGCGTGGGCCCAAGCCGCGCCGCCTGCATGGGTCTGGCCGCCGCCATCGGCTACGCCCTGACCGCCGCGTTGATGAAGTCCTCCACCGACACCCTCAGCCGTGAGGGCATCGCCGCCTTCTTCACCTCCTGGCAGACCTACGCCTTCGCCGCGACGGGCGTGTGCTCTTTGTTCCTGCTGGAGAACGCCCTACAGTCCGGACCACTGATCGCCTCCCAGCCGGCACTGACCCTCGGAGACGCCCTCGTCAGCCTCACCCTGGGCATCACCCTCTACGGCGAAACCCTGCGCGGCGGCTGGTGGCTGCCCCTCCAACTCCTCTGCCTCGCACTGGCGGCGACGGCTGTGACCCGCCTGTCCCGTAACCACACCCTGTCCGGCAAGCCGGCCGGCACGTCGGACACGGCCACGCCGGCGGACGACGAGACCCCAACGACGAGCGCCTCGGACCACGCGGCGGCTCATGTACGGCCCACACCCCGCGGAACGGCAACGCACGTGCAGTGAGTCGAAGGAGGAAACCATCGATGCCCACGTCCATCACCGGCTTCGCATGTGCCCTGGAATTCCGCCCTCGCATGTACTTGGCCGCGTTGCGCATGACCCGTAATCCGGACGACGCCGAAGACCTGGTGCAGGAGGCCTACGCCAAGGCATACGCGCACTTCGACCAGTTCCAGCAGGGCACCAACCTCAGAGCCTGGCTCGACCGCATCCTGATCAACACCTTCCTCAACAACCACCGCAAGGCACGGCGCGAGCCGCCGCGCAGCCGCACCGACGAGATCGAGGACTGGCAGCAGGTCCACGCCGAGTCCCACATGCCGCCGGGACTGCGCTCGGCCGAGGCCGAGGTGCTGGACCGCCTCGGCGACCCGGACGTCCGGGCAGCCCTGCGCGCCCTTTCCCCCGAGCAACGGGTGACCATCTACCTCTGTGACGTCGAGGGCTTCACCTATCAGGAGACCGCCGACTTCACGGGCGTGACCACGAACACCGTCGGCTCCCGCATCTACCGGGCCCGGCACCACCTGCGGCAACTGCTGCAGGACTACGCAGGCGAGCACGGACTCGTCGAGAAACACACCACGCGCCGGCATGGCCAGGCCCCCGCCTGCCTGAGTCCCGGCGCGCGCCGCGCCCGAGTCGATCCCTGTACCCCGCTCCCACCTGCGGCCTAGGGAAAGTCCCGCACGCATGGACTGCAGCCACGGTCAACGACGCATCTCGACTGCTGCGAGCCGTCATTGACCGTGGCTGACCACACCAAATGGCACACTCAGCCGACATCCGTCCCACACTGATGGGCGCTCGTCATGTCAGGCAGACGCCCGTCAAGACCGTGGGCAGGCCCTAGTTGACGGGCGTAGAAATCTGCCGGGAGCGCAGCTTCATGTGCACACTCCGGGGCGACTGGCGGTAGCGTTGAGTAGCGGCGGGGCTGGCTTGGCACCTCAGGGGCGGATATGACTCTCTCAAGCGGTCAAGATCTCCAGTACCTGGAGTCACTCGACTCTGTTCGGATGCCCTGGCCAGGTCCGACTGGCATCTCGGACTCCGAGCGGCAGCGACGGGACGACCACGAGCTTCAGGTCTTTATCGAAGTACTCATGACGCTTGCACTTGGGCGCGATGTCGTCGTTCCACAGTCTTATGCGTTTGATTCCACTGGATTCCTCAGTGTCGCACACACAGTGCTACAGGCCCGCAATGCGACAGCCATCAACGAACACCCCTTTCGGCTTCATCTCTTCAGGGCAAATTCCTTCGAAGACGCCGCAACAAGCATTCTTGGTCGCGCCTTCGACAAGAATCATCCATTTTTGAGTTCTTTGCTACCGGAACTCCACAAGCCGGAACAATACGGTCTTGATTCTCATCATGTTCGCTGGCAGTCCGAGAGCTTTGATCGCCTACTCAACAGCGACTGGATAGGAGACATCCGGGCGCAGGCGCTGAACGAGATTCGCACGGAATTCCGAGGTCTGCCCCGAGTGAGGGCGAATCCCCCAGCTGCACCATTGGGGCTGGGAGAGCTGCTCACCTCCACCATTGCGGAGACATCCCCGATGGGCCGAGCGGCGCAATCTCTTCCCGAACCCTTCCGTGAGGTACATGCGGAGCTCGTGAGCGCGATTCGCCGTCTTGATCCTACGCGTTCTGGGGCGTTCAATGAACGCAGTCGTTTGCGAATCCCAGACCCGTGGCCCGACGATCCGGATCGTCGGACACCGGAGGAAATCGTCGGAAGCAAAAGTACTCTCAATCTAGTAATCGAGTTCGTTGACACCTTGCACAATGTGATCGTGGCTGATTCTATCGGAATTGCGCCCGCGACCTTCAGTACTGACGTATCCGTCGGGGATCGGATCCTCATCTCACGCGCGATCGCGCAAGAGCTGGCGATCGCGCAATATCGTTCCGCAACGTACCGACCAGCTTGGTTGCCACATCAGGACGTATCGGCAGGCGAATCAGAGGAACATCCACTGTTCGAGGTGCGGCTCAATTCGCAAGCAACCGTCACGGAGAGTCGGACCCTCGGCCAGTTTTCGAATCTGCGGGATAATGCGGTAGACGCAATCGCCGCCCTCCTTGATGCTCGGGCGCAGCGGGGAGGTTCAGGCCGGGCCCGGTCGCCCTTCTGGAAAGGGATGGACAAGTTGGCTGCGGCGGAGAACGCTACAGCCGCCCGAAAGGCACTTGATGCTCATCTTGCCTGCGTCGCCTCCATCCTCGGCGGTCAGGGTGATGCCGGCCTCGTAGGAAAATTTGGAGTTCAGGTCTTCCTTACCGGAAGTGGTGCCACCGGACCTGCAATTGCGGCCGCGCTCTGGCAATTTCCGAGCGTTCTCGAATTCTCCGCAATAGCCATCGGGGCACTTGCCCCCACCATGACCAAAGAGGGAGTTCAGTCCGCCCGCCGCTGGCAGGGCACGCGGCGCCGAGCCCATGCACTCGGAAGAGTCGTCGACGTGAGGGGCTATCAGTCTTGAGAAACCCGGGAGGCCCCGAGCCCATCCGCCGAAAGCGCGAGGTCCTCGCCTACGCGAATCGCTTCTCCGAGGTCTTCGATGACGAGGTGGAGTTCCCGGACGGCACCCATGGCCGGTACCTGAGAATCACAAACCGTGGCGAAGGTCCAGGCGTCGTGATACTGCCCATCCATGGAATGAATGTCGGACTCGTTCACATATATCGCTACCCGGTGGGATCATGGCAGTGGGGCTTTCCTCGCGGTTTCTCCCACGATCACGACCCCCTCGTCACTGCCCGGATGGAACTCCACGAAGAGCTTGGTGTGCAAGACACTGAATTCGAACTCTTGGGCGTTATGACACCAGATTCAGGAATGTTGGCGAACCGGGTTGCCGTAGTGCTCGCACGGGTCAACGAGCCCACAGGGCAAGTAGTTGACGTGCAAGAAGTTGCCGCCGTGCGCTGGCTCCACATCCGAGAGCTATGGCATTGGGTAGCCCAGGGGCGCATTGAGGACGGAATGTCATTGGCTGCGCTGGCTCTTGCCCACGCACTCGGTCACCTGCCCAGCCCTTGAGGCACGCAGGCGAGTCTCCGCGCCGAGGAAGAGGTGCATCCGGCTTGATGGCACAGGGAGAGGGAGGGCGAGTGTCGGAGCATGCCAGTCCTCGGGGGACCTTTCTCAAGGTCGCGGACGCGGTGAAGGCTCCGGTCGCGAACGACCCGGAGCTGACGGAGCTTCCGTCAGCCGCGGACCTGATGCGCGACATCATCGCGGATGAGGGCCTTGAGGTGGGGGCAGCCTTCCCGAGCGCGTCCGCGCTGGCTACAAGGTTCGGAGTCTCGCGGCCCACGGTGACCAAGGCTCTCGACAACCTGGAAGCCGCCGGCGTGCCGGCAAGTAGGGGGCAGGGCAAGGTGCGGACGGTCCGCACCGCGCCGGTTCGAGAGAAGCGTCCGCAGCTTGCCGGAGCTGACGGAGTGGGCCTGTCCGGTCTCCGAATCGCTGCTCGCTGAGCCACTGCAAAGGTGCGCGACGTGCCGTTGTCCCACCGCGTCGCCCACGTACTCGAGCGGCATCGGGAGACGGTCCCTCCGGTGGAAGTGACGTTGCCGTGGCTGCGGCCGGCTGGACGCCGGCGAGAACATCAAGGCACTGACTACGTACCTCGGGCACACCGGTCCGGGGTTCACGCTCCGGGTATACACGCAGTTCATGCCGAGCAGCGACAGCCGGACCCGGAAGGCCGTGGACAGCATGTACACGGGCACCGATTCACCGCCTGACGGCCCACAGACGGCCCAGGGCCTGTAAGACGCCGTAGGGCCGACGGTCGGTGACCGTCGGCCCTACGTGCCGTTCTGGCGGGAAAGCCGCGCTGACCTGCGCTTACAGCACCGGCAGGTTCTTGCGGAGCTCGAAGGCGGTGACCTCGGAGCGGTACTCCTCCCACTCCGACTTCTTGTTGCGCAGGAAGAAGTCGAAGACGTGTTCGCCGAGGGTCTCGGCGACCAGTTCACTGCGCTGCATGAGGGTGAGGGCCTCGCCGAGGTTCTGGGGCAGGGGCTCGATGCCCATCGCGCGGCGCTCGGCGTCGGAGAGGGCCCAGACGTCGTCGTCGGCGCCGGGCGGGAGCTCGTAGCCCTCCTCGATGCCCTTCAGGCCGGCGGCCAGGAGCAGGGCGTAGGCCAGGTACGGGTTCGCGCCCGAGTCGATGGAGCGGACCTCGACGCGTGCGGAGCCGGTCTTGCCGGGCTTGTACATCGGGACGCGGACGAGCGCGGAGCGGTTGTTGTGGCCCCAGCAGATGTACGAGGGGGCCTCGCCGCCGGCGCCCGCGGTGCGCTCCGAGCCGCCCCAGATGCGCTTGTAGGAGTTGACCCACTGGTTGGTGACGGCGGAGATCTCCGCCGCGTGCTTCAGCAGGCCCGCGATGAAGGAGCGGCCGACCTTCGAAAGCTGGTACTCCGAGCCCGACTCGTAGAACGCGTTGCGGTCGCCCTCGAAGAGGGAGAGGTGCGTGTGCATGCCAGAGCCGGGGTGCTCGGAGAAGGGCTTGGGCATGAACGTCGCCTGGACGCCCTGCTCCAGCGCGACCTGCTTCATGACCAGGCGGAACGTCATGATGTTGTCGGCCGTGGAGAGCGCGTCGGCGTAGCGCAGGTCGATCTCCTGCTGGCCGGGGGCGCCCTCGTGGTGGGAGAACTCGACCGAGATGCCCATCGACTCCAGCATGGTGATCGCCTGGCGGCGGAAGTCCATGCCGACGTTCTGCGGGGTGTGGTCGAAGTAGCCGGAGTTGTCGGCCGGGGTCGGGCGCGAGCCGTCCAGCGGGCGGTCCTTCAGCAGGAAGAACTCGATCTCCGGGTGGGTGTAGAAGGTGAAGCCCAGGTCGGAGGTCTTCGCGAGGGCGCGCTTGAGGACATAGCGCGGGTCCGCGAAGGACGGGGAGCCGTCCGGCATCAGGATGTCGCAGAACATGCGGGCCGTGCCGGGGGCCTCCGCGCGCCACGGCAGCACCTGGAACGTCGACGGGTCCGGCTTGGCGATCATGTCGGACTCGTACACACGGGCGAAGCCCTCGATGGCCGAGCCGTCGAAGCCGATGCCCTCGTCGAAGGCCTGCTCCAGCTCGGCCGGAGCCACGGCCACCGACTTGAGGAAGCCCAGCACGTCCGTGAACCACAGCCGAACGAACCGGATGTCCCGCTCCTCCAGTGTCCGGAGCACGAACTCCTGCTGCTTGTCCATCTTCCGCTTCCACCCATCCTTGCTGGTCAGGCCGCCTGCTCCCACGCCTCGGGGACGGTCGGGGCACCTGAGCATCCCACCACAACACCATTTCATGCGCGTTGCGGACCATGATCGCCCGGGCGACCGCGGTCTGAACGCCTCGCGTACGGCAGGTGTCCTGCTCTGGTGCCCATACTGCCTGCTCATCCGCCTGTCTGTAATGGTCGGCCCCCAGACTCTCTCCTTGTGAGCTTTAATTTGCATCTCAGATGCAAGTTTTATTACTGTGCAGAGCAGAAACGGGGAGCACAACCCCCGCTCCGTCACAGGCACTTGCCGTTCCGCCCCAGGCACTTGAGGAGCCCCCCATGCTGTCCGAGCAGTCCTCCGCCACGGTCCACGCCACCCTCCCCGCCGTCGGCGCCGCCATCGGCGAGATCGCCGACCGCTTCTACGAGAGGCTTTTCGCCGCCCACCCGGAACTGCTCCGCGACCTCTTCAACCGCGGCAACCAGGCCTCCGGCACCCAGCGCCGGGCCCTCGCGGGATCCATCGCCGCCTTCGCCACCCACCTCGTCGAGCGGCCGGACGAACGCCCCGACGTGCTGCTGAACCGCATCGCGCACAAACACGCCTCCCTGGGGATCGCCCCCGAGCAGTACGCGACCGTGCGCGAGCACCTCTTCGCGGCGATCGCCGAGGTCCTCGGCGACGCGGTCACGCCCGAGGTCGAGGCCGCCTGGGACGAGGTCTACTGGCTGATGGCGAACGCCCTCATCGCCATCGAGCGGCGGCTGTACGCACAGCACGGCGACGGGAGGGGTGGATGGCGGGTCTGGCAGGTCGTGGAACGCGTCGAGGAGACCGCCGACGTCGCCACCTTCCGGCTGCGCCCGGCCGACGGGGGGCCGCTGCCGGACTTCCGGGCGGGCCAGTACGTGTCCGTACGCGTCGAGCTGCCGGACGGCGCCCACCAGATACGCCAGTACAGCCTCTCCAGCGCCCCCGGCTCCCCCGTACGGCAGATCGGCGTCAAGCGGGTGCGGGGCGAGGCCTCGGGCCCCGACGGCGAGGTGTCCCACCACCTCCACACGCGTGTGCACGTCGGCAGCACGATCGAGCTCTCCGCGCCGTACGGCGATCTGGTGCTCGACGACACGGACGCGCCGGTGCTGCTCGCCTCCGCCGGCATCGGCGTCACCCCGATGATCGCCATGCTGGAACAGCTCGCGCTCACCGGACACCGCGCCCCCGTCACGGTCATCCACGCCGACCGCTCCCCCGCCGACCACGCGCTGCGCGCCGACCACGAGGCGTACGCGGCGAAGCTCGCGGACGCCGCCGTCCACTTCTGGTACGAGCAGGACGCCGAGGGCGCCGGCCGCCCCGGGCGCGCGGACCTCTCCTCCGTGACCGTCGCGTCGGGCACACGCGCGTACCTGTGCGGGCCGCTGCCCTTCATGCGGGCGGTACGGGGGCAGCTCATCGACAAGGGGGTGGCTCCGGCCGACATTCATTACGAGGTGTTCGGGCCGGATCTCTGGCTTGCGCAGGGCTGAGGCGGATGACTGACGGCGGGCGGCAGATAGCAGGCGGCGGACTTCAGGTGTCAGGTGTCAGATATCAGACGTCAGATATCAGATGACAGATAACAGATTTCGCTAGGTGTCAGTCGTCATCGGATGTCAAAGCCGAGATCGGCCTGCCGGAGATCCCCAGCAGCAGTGGCCCCGTGGGTGCGGCGACCATGTCCGCCACCGTCAGGGGGTCCAGCGAGGCGAAGAACGCCTCCTGAGCCCGCCGCAGCGCACCCCGCAGTCGGCAGCCGGTGTGGAGCGGGCAGGGCGCGGCCCCCTCGCAGTCGACCACGTCACCGTCGCCCTCGAAGGTGCGGACGATCGCGCCGACCGAAGCCGTACGCCCCGCTTCGGTGAGGCCGAGGCCGCCGCCGCGGCCGCGGCGGGCCGCGAGCAGTCCCAGGTGCTGGAGCTCGGCGACGACCTTCGCGGCATGGGTATAGGGGACATCCATGTCCGCGGCGACCTCGCGGGTGGTGGGAGTCGACCCGTCGGCGACGGCGAGCCGCATCAGGACACGCAGGGCCAGGTCGGTGGAGCGCAGCAGCCTCATGCCGCCAGCGTAGTTAATACGCATCTGCCGCTCAAATTATCCACGGATCATCCGGACAGCGCCGCCTCCCACCTTTGCGGGGCTGCGCCACAGGGTGTCTCCTTTGGACATTCTGTGCCCTCCCTTCGTACTGGGCACCCTCGTCCCATTACGATCAGCGGACCCGACCGTCCCATCCCCATAAGGACTCGCCATGGGTTCCGCCAAGAACACCACCTCCGCGCAGCGCAAGGCGCGCATAGAAGAGATGCGCAAGGCCGAGCGTGCCCGGGAGCGTCGTAACCGGATCCTCACGATCACGGCCAGCACGGTCATAGTCGCCGGTCTCGTCGTCGGCGGTGTCGTCCTGGTCAAGTCGCAGTCCGACGACAGCAGCACCTCGGCGAGCGACTCGAAGGGTGGCTCGGGGCACTTCGTCACGGGCAAGGACGGCGTGGAGACCTGGTCGGGAACGCTGGCCCGCAACCACGTCACCAAGACCGTGAAGTACCCGATGGAGCCCCCGGTCGGCGGCAACCACAACCCGGTGTGGATGAACTGCAACGGCGACGTCTACGGCAAGGCGATCAACAACATGAACGCCGTGCACTCGCTGGAGCACGGCGCGGTGTGGGTGACGTACAACAGCAAGGCCTCCGACGCCGACGTGAAGGCGCTCGAAGCGAAGGTCAAGAAGACGCCGTACACCCTGATGAGCCCTGTCGAGGACCAGAAGGACCCGATCATGCTGAGCGCGTGGGGCAAGCAGCGCACGGTGACGAGCTCGAGCGACCCGAACGTCGACAAGTTCTTCTCGGAGTTCGTGCAGGGCAAGCAGACGCCCGAGCCGGGCGCCGCCTGCACCAACGGTCTGTCGCAGTGAGCCAGATGCGCCAGGTGGGCTGGATCGCGGGGACCACGGCGGCGGTGCTGGTGGCCGCCGGGGCGATCACGTACGCGGTCGCCGAGAGCGACGGTTCGGGGTCCTCGGGGACGAAGGTGCCGTCGGCCGACTCGGCGGACGCGGGTTTCGCCCGGGACATGGCGGTCCATCACCAGCAGGCCGTCGAGATGTCGTACATCGTGCGCGACCGTACGGACGACGTGGAGGTACGGCGGCTCGCGTACGACATCGCGCAGACGCAGGCCAACCAGCGCGGCATGCTGCTGGGCTGGCTCGACCTGTGGGAGCTGCCGAAGGTGTCGGCGGACGCGCCCATGACGTGGATGGGCATGGGCGACATGGCGTCCGGCAAGGACGGCGCGCTGATGCCCGGCATGGCGACCAACACCGAGATGAAGAAGCTGAACACGCTGAACGGCAAGCAGGCGGAGGTCTTCTATCTGCAGTTGATGACCGACCACCACAAGGGCGGCATCCACATGGCCGAGGGCTGCGTCGCCAAGTGCACCGTCGGCGTGGAGAAGAAGCTCGCCCAGGGCATGGTCGACGCGCAGCAGTCGGAGATCCAGCTGATGGCGGACATGCTCAAGGAGCGGGGCGCGAAGGCCCGCGACTAGGCCGAGGACGGCTGGGCGTGAACGGCCGCGTGTGAACGACTGTGCGTGAACGGGTCCGGGGTGTCGAATCCCGGACCCGTCCGTCTTTCTCCGCCGGGTGGGTGACCACGCCGGTCGGCCGGATGTGGGCGGGCATGGCCGCGCCGCGGGGCCGAAGACGACCGCGCCGCCCTCGGCACCCCTGCCACCCTTACACCTTGGCACCCCTGCCACCCCTGCCGCTCTGGCCGCCCCTGCCACCCCAGCCTTCCCAGTCGTCCCGGCCGCCTCAAAGTCGCCGCACACCCCGAACCGCGAAGCGCTTGCCGTCGCCGGGGCGAACCACGAACCCGCCGATGTCGCAATACGCATACAGAAGTTGGGAACCCCTTTACAAGAAAACGAGGGATATCCCTACACCCGGGGCGAGGGTGACGTCATACCGCCCCAAACACCCTTTATTCGCGGCCACTTGGTGTTTCCTTGGCCTTCTCATTCCCCTGGCATGAACGGTTCATCGCCAGAGTGACCCCAGCGTGATCCATTCCGTGCGTCCTCAATTCCGGCACACGGTTTCGCACATCACGAACGACCACACATGCGACGAACCGCATCGCAGGGGGTTTTATGAGATCCAATCGCGCCACCATGCGCGCCGGGGTGAGCATGGCAGCGACACTGCCGCTGCTCGCCGGCGCGCTGGCGCTCGGTATACCCACGGCCAACGCCGCGGACGGTCCCAGCCGGGACACCCTCACGGGCACCAAGCCCGCGTGGGCCACGGCGAAGGCGGACAAGGGGGCCGCGTCCGACAACTCCCAGGTCTCCGCCCGGGTCTACCTGGCCGGCCGGAACGCTGCCGGTCTGGCCGCGTACGCCAAGGCCGTGTCCGACCCGAACTCGGCCTCGTACGGCAAGTACCTCAGCGCCAAGCAGACGCAGACCCGCTTCGGTGCCACCAAGGCGCAGGTCGCCGCGGTGACCTCGTGGCTGAAGTCGGCGGGCCTGAAGGTCACCGGCACCACGCAGCACTACGTCTCCGTCACCGGTGACGTGGCCGCCGCCGAGAAGGCGTTCGGCACCCAGCTGCACAACTACACCAAGGGCAAGAAGACCTACCGCGCGCCGTCCAAGACGGCCTCCGCGCCGGCCGCCCTCAACGGCGCCGTCCTGACCGTCACCGGCCTGGACAACGCCCCGCACAAGGCGACGCACGACGAGACGCTGCCGCCCCCGGACGCGGTCTTCAAGAACGCCGGACCGTTCTCCTCGTACTTCGGCTCGAACACCGCGAGCACCCTGCCTGACGCGTACGGCACGAAGATCCCGTACGCGATCCAGGGCTACACGGGCAAGCAGCTGCGCGCCGCCTACGGCGCGGGCAAGCGCACCGGCAAGGGTGTGCGGGTCGCCATCACCGACGCGTACGCCTCGCCGACCATCGCGTTCGACGCGGCCACGTACGCCAAGAAGCACGGTGACTCGGCGTACAGCAGCAGCCAGCTGCGTCAGGTGCTGCCCGGCACCTACACGCAGACCGAGGCGTGCGGGGCGGCCGGCTGGTACGGCGAGGAGACCCTCGACGTCGAGGCCGTGCACGCCGTCGCTCCGGACGCGAGCATCACCTACGTGGGTGCCGCGTCCTGCTTCGACAACGATCTGCTCGACTCGCTGAACAAGATCGTCGACAACCACCTGGCCGACATCGTCTCCAACTCGTGGGGCGACATCGAGGCCAACCAGACGCCGGACCTCGCGGCCGCCTACGACCAGACCTTCCAGTTCGGCGCGGTCGAGGGCATCGGCTTCTACTTCTCCTCCGGTGACAACGGTGACGAGGTCGCCAACACCGGCACGAAGCAGGTCGACACCCCGGCCAACTCGGCGTGGGTGACGGCGGTCGGCGGTACGTCGCTGGCGGTCGGCAAGGGCGACAAGTACCAGTTCGAGACCGGCTGGGGCACCGAGAAGGCCTCGCTCGCGGCCGACGGCAAGAGCTGGACCGGCTTCCCGGGCGCGTTCACCTCGGGCGCGGGCGGCGGCACCAGCAAGACCGTGGCGCAGCCCTTCTACCAGAAGGCTGTCGTGCCCGGCGCGCTCGCCAAGGCCAACGGCACGACGGCCATGCGCACCGTGCCGGACATCGCGGCGGTCGCCGACCCCAACACCGGTTTCAAGGTCGGCCAGACGCAGACCTTCCCGGACGGGTCCCAGCAGTACAGCGAGTACCGGATCGGCGGCACCTCGCTCGCCGCGCCGGTGATCGCGGCGGTCCAGGCCCTGGCCCAGGAGGCGCGCGGCGGCAAGGCGATCGGTTTCGCCAACCCGTCGATCTACGCGAAGTACGGCTCCAAGGCCTACCACGACGTGACGGACACCCCCACGGGCTCCGAACTCGCCGTGGCGCGCGTGGACTTCGCCAACTCCTTCGACGCGTCGGGCGGTCTGCTCACCTCCGTCCGCAGCCTCGGCAAGGACAGCTCCCTGAAGGCCGTGCGCGGCTACGACGACGTCACCGGTGTGGGCACGCCCACCTCGGGCTACGTCGAGTCGTACCGCTCCAACCACGGTCACTGACGGTTCTCCGTCGCATCTCCGCTGCGCCCGCCCCTCGTCGAGGGGCGGGCGTCCGCGTTTCCGGGCGGGCGGGCGGACGGCCCAGCGGGGCCGTATACCCCGTGAGGGTAAGCCGCCCGGACGGGCCGACCAGGAGCCTGGCGCGGTGGGGACGGCCGACGCTGTTCACCGCACCGCACCGCACCGCCGCGCCGGAGGTCCGGGCGTCTGCACGTGGGGCGCCCCACACCCCATTGTGTCGCTCTGACGATTACACTGGGCCCGTGCCTCAACTACGCCTCGCCCTGAATCAGATCGACTCGACCGTCGGCGATCTCGCCGCCAACGCCGAGGCGATCGTCCGTTGGACCCGGCACTCCGCCGAGCAGGGAGCGCATCTGGTGGCGTTCCCCGAGATGGTGCTGACCGGGTATCCCGTCGAGGACCTGGCCCTGCGGTCGTCCTTCGTCGAGGCCTCCCGCGCGGCGCTGCGCGCGCTGGCCGCGCGGCTGGCCGACGAGGGCTTCGGGGAGCTGCCGGTGATCGTCGGCTACCTCGACCGGTCCGAGACCGCCCAGCCGAAGTACGGGCAGCCGGCCGGCGCCCCGCAGAACGCCGCCGCCGTGCTGCACGGGGGCCGGGTGGCGCTGACCTTCGCCAAGCACCACCTCCCGAACTACGGCGTGTTCGACGAGTTCCGCTACTTCGTGCCCGGCGATACCATGCCGGTCGTGCGGGTGCACGGGGTCGACGTGGCCCTCGCCATCTGCGAGGACCTCTGGCAGGACGGCGGGCGCGTGCCGGCCGCCCGGTCCGCCGGAGCCGGACTGCTGCTGTCCATCAACGCCTCGCCGTACGAGCGCGACAAGGACGACACCCGCCTCGAACTGGTGCGCAAGCGGGCCCAGGAGGCCGGCTGCACCACCGCCTACCTCGCCATGATCGGCGGGCAGGACGAGCTGGTCTTCGACGGCGACTCCATCGTGGTCGACCGGGACGGGGAGGTCGTCGCACGCGCGCCGCAGTTCGCGGAGGGGTGCGTCGTACTGGACCTGGAACTGCCGGCGGGCGCCGCCGAGCCGGTGACGGGTGTCGTCGACGACGGGCTGCGCATCGAGCGGCTGGTGCTGTCGGAGGAGCCGCTGCCCGCGTACGAGGCGGAGCTCGCCGGCGGGTACGCGGAGCGGCTCGACGCCGACGAGGAGGTCTACTCGGCGCTGGTCGTCGGGCTGCGGGCGTACGTCGCGAAGAACGGGTTCCGGTCCGTGCTGATCGGACTGTCCGGCGGCATCGACTCGGCGCTGGTCGCCGCGATCGCGTGCGACGCGCTGGGTGCGCAGAACGTGTACGGGGTGTCGATGCCGTCGAAGTACTCCTCCGACCACTCCAAGGGGGACGCGGCGGAGCTGGCGCGGCGGACGGGGCTGAACTTCCGGACCGTGGCGATCGAGCCGATGTTCGACGCGTATATGTCGTCGCTGGGGCTGACCGGGCTGGCCGAGGAGAACCTCCAGTCGCGTCTGCGGGGCACGATGCTGATGGCCATCTCCAACCAGGAGGGGCACATCGTGCTGGCGCCGGGGAACAAGTCCGAGCTGGCGGTGGGGTATTCGACGCTGTACGGCGACTCCGTGGGCGCGTACGGGCCGATCAAGGACGTGTACAAGACGTCGATCTTCCGGCTGGCGGAGTGGCGTAACCGGTCGGCGGCCGAGCGGGGGCAGACCCCGCCGATCCCCGAGAACTCGATCACCAAGCCGCCGAGCGCGGAGCTCCGTCCCGACCAGGTCGACACGGACTCCCTCCCCGACTATCCCGTGCTGGACGCGATCCTCGAGCGGTATGTGGACCGGGACGAGGGGGCGGACGGGATCGTCGCGGCGGGGTTCGACCGGGAGCTGGTGGTGAAGACGCTGCGGATGGTGGACACGGCGGAGTACAAGCGCCGGCAGTATCCGCCGGGCACCAAGATCTCCGCCAAGGGGTTC
Organism: Streptomyces olivochromogenes; assembly: GCF_001514115.1. Taxonomy (GTDB): domain Bacteria; phylum Actinomycetota; class Actinomycetes; order Streptomycetales; family Streptomycetaceae; genus Streptomyces; species Streptomyces olivochromogenes. Next base: position 205,978 of record NZ_KQ948452.1, on the reverse strand, counting down.
GGGAAGGACCGGCGGCTTCCGATCACCAATCGGTGGCGCGAGCACGCGTGACGCCGTAGGGGCGGCGGGGGTGTTTCGCCCCCGCCGCCCCTACCCGTCCCGTCCCGGACCTGGGGGCTCCGCCCCCAGACCCCCCGGGTGAGTTCTTTGACCGCGGGCCGGTGGGGGCTGGTCGCGCAGTTCCCCGCGCCCCTGAAAGCCTGCGCTCGTCCGGCGCTTACGGGCGAAGCAGGTCAGTGATTCGCGTGTTCCGGGTGCGGGGGAACGTGGGTTGCGACCAGGCGGCCCGGCGTGGGGGCGGGGACCTCGGCGCGGCGGCGGTCCACGGTGTACGCCGTCGCGGCGACCGCGAGGCCGAGGACGGCGAGCAGAGCACCCGCCAGCGCGGGCGACGTCGTACCGAAGCCCGCGGCCAGCGCGATGCCGCCGATCCACGCACCGCCGGCGTTCGCGAGGTTGAACGCGGCCTGGTTGGCGGAGGACGCCAGGGACGGCGCGGCGGAGGCCTTCTCCATGACCATCAGCTGGAGGGGCGAGCCGGTGATGAAGGCGGCGGCACCGAGGAGGGCGACCGCGACGGCCGCACTCCACTGGGCGCTCATGAGGACGGGGAAGAGGGCGAGGACCGTGACCAGCGAGACGAGCCCGCCGAAGAGGGTGCCGCGCAGGGAGTGGTCCGCGAGGCGGCCGCCCACGAGGTTGCCGACCGTCGCTCCGACGCCGAACAGCGCGAGCAGCAGCGTGACGCTGGAGTCGGCGTACCCGGCGGAGTCCGTGAGCATCGGCGTGATGTAGCTGTACGCGGAGAAGAGGGCGCCGAAGCCCGCGACCGTCGTACCGAGGGCCAGCCAGACGGGGAGCGAACGCAGGGCGGCCAGTTCGCCGCGCAGGCCGCCCGTGGGGCCGTGCGTGTGGTCGCGCGGGATCAGGAACCCGAGCGAGGCTATCGCCGCCAGACCGATCGCGCTCACGCCGAGGAAGGTGGCACGCCAGCCGAAGTGCTGGCCGATGAAGGTGGCGACGGGGACGCCCGCGATGTTCGCGACGGTCAGGCCGAGGAACATCAGCGAGACGGAGCGCGCCTTGCGCTCGGGGGCGACGAGGTTGGTGGCGACGACGGCGCCGACGCCGAAGAAGGCGCCGTGCGGCAGACCGCTGACGAAGCGGGCGGCGAGCAGCCAGTGGTAGTCGGGGGCGAAGGCGGAGAGCGCGTTGCCGGCCACGAAGAGCCCCATCAGGGCGATGAGGACCTTGCGGCGGGACATCCGGGCGGTGGCCGCGGCGAGCAGCGGGGCGCCGATCACCACGCCGAGGGCGTAGGCCGAGACGAGGTGTCCGGCGCTGGGGATGGATATGTGGAGGTCGTCCGCGACGTCGGGCAGCAGGCCCATCATCACGAACTCGGTGGTACCGATGCCGAAGGCGCCCACGGCTAGGGCGAGCAGGGCCAGAGGCATGAGGGGCCTTTCAGAGGAGCGGAGTGCAAAGAGGAGAACAGGACGGGCGGGGACGAGCCCGGGTTCGTGGGCGTGCGCCCCAGTGGCCTGGGGCACATGCGCGCACGGACGCGCCCGTGCACACCGGTGTGCACGGGCTCTCTAAGTTCACCTGTGGAACAAAGTCTCGCAGGCCCAGTATTCCAGGAGGTTAAGACCCGGTTGCCGCGAGCTTGACCCGGGCGGCGATCGGGAGGTGGTCGCTGCCGGTCCTGGGCAGGGTCCAGGAGGTCACCGGCTCGATGCCCTTGACCATGATCTGGTCGATCCGGGCCATCGGGAACGACGCGGGCCAGCTGAACCCGAAGCCGCTGCCCGCCGCGCCCTGGGTGGAGCGCATCTGCGAGGTGACGGCGTTCAGCGCGCGGTCGTTCATCGTGCCGTTGAGGTCACCGAGCAGGACGACCTTCTGCAGTGACTCGGCGGCGATCGCCTCGCCGAGCGCGTCGGCGCTCCGGTCGCGCTGGCGGGCGGTGAACCCGGCCTGCAGCTTCACCCGGACCGAGGGCAGATGGGCGACGTACACCGCGACCTGGCCGTTCGGGGTCGTCACCGTGGCGCGCATCGCACGCGTCCAGCCGAGCTTGATGTCGACGGGCTCGGTGCCGGTCATCGGGTACTTGCTCCACAGCCCGACGGTGCCCTCGACGGAGTGGTACCTGTATGTCGGGGCGAGCGCCTTCTCGTACGTGGGGACCGCCGTGGCCTTCAGCTCCTCCAGGGCCACCACGTCGGCGCCGGACGCGGCCACGTCGCGGGCGGTACCGGAAGGGTCCGGGTTCTCCGCGTTGACGTTGTGCGTGGCGACGGTCAGGTCGCCGCCGGCACCGGTCCGGTCGGTGAGCAGTCCGCCGAACAGGTTCAGCCAGACGATCGCGGGCAGCACGACGGCGATCAGGGCGCTCGCGGACTTCCGTACGAGGCCGAGAACCAGCAGGACGGGGATGAGGATGCCGAGCCACGGCAGGAACGTCTCGGTGAGACTGCCGAGGTTGCCGATCCGGTTGGGGATCTGCGCGTGCAGCAGCATCACCAGGGCGAGGATCAGGGCGAGCGCGGCCAGGATCAGTCCGCGCCGCCAGATGCCGCGGTCGCCGCGCCAGGAGCCCAGCGAGCGCCGGAGCTTGTCCAGCAGGCGCCGAAGCCGGGGACCTCGACGCTCGGGTCCCGAGCCGTCGCTGCCCGTCTCCGTCACGTACGCCTGCGCCATACCGTCGCCTCACAACCTGCCGTGCACACCGTCAGCCCCTCGGCTACGACCCTAGGGGATGATCGGCGTCGATCTCGCCGTCCGGGGACGGCCGTACGGGCACGAGGACGAACAACTCGGTGTTCGGAGTTCCGAATACGGGGCGGAGCGCGGCCTCTGTGACGAAACGCGCACATTCGGCGCATCGGCCGAGAGGATGAATGCGAGGATGAACGAGAGGACGAACTAGGGCCGGTCGGGACGCAGTCCCGCAAGTACCGTGTCGACGATCTGTTCGGCCAGGTCCTCGGGGAGTTCGGCGTCCGGGCGCATGACGGCGCGTACCAGCATGGGGCCGACGAAGAGGTCGTTGATGACCTCGATGTCCACGTCGTCGCGGAGCTCGCCGTCCCGCTGTCCGCGGCGCAGGACCTCGAAGGTGGTCAGGCGCCGCGGTTCGATGACGATCGCCTGGTACGCGGCCCAGATCTTGGGGCTGGACTTGATCTGGGCGTAGACGTTGTGCAGGAGCGCCGAGGAGCGGCTGGCCAGGCCCCGCTGGCGCAGCGGCTCCAGAAGGGCTATCAGGTCGTCGCGCATCGAGGTGCCCGGGAGTTCGGTGTCCGGGGGCTCGGTGGCGCGCATGACGTCGACGAAGAGTTCCTCCTTGCCGCTCCAACGGCGGTAGATGGTCGCCTTGCCGACGCCCGCGGTCCTGGCCAGGCGTTCGATGGAGATCTCCGCGAGGGGGACGCCGTCCTCCAGGAGTTTTATCGCGCCCTCGATGATGGAGCGCTCCACGGCCTCGCTGCGGGGACGCCCCCGGGGGGACCCCTCTTGCCTGGCTGGGCTGTCCGCGAGGCTCACGTGTCGCTCCTTTCCTTGGTGGTGCTGGCGCAATTCTCCCTGCTGCGCCCCGTCAGTGCTCGGCGGCCACCAACTCCGTCTCCTCCTTGCCCTGTTGCGGGGTCGAACTGCGGCCGGGCAGGAACAGGGCCACGATGACGGCACCGACCAGCGCGATGCCCGCACCGCACAGGGCGGTGACGTGCATGGCGTGCAGGAAGGCGTCGTTGGCCGGGGTGATGAGGGCGTCGCCCCGGGGGCCGAGCTTGGCGGCGACGCCGAGGGTGGCCTCGATGGACTCCCCCGCGGTGTGCCGCAGGCCGGCCGGCAGGAGGGTGAGCTTGTCCTCGATGCCGTTGCGGTAGGCCGAGGAGAGGACCGAGCCGAGGACCGCGATGCCGAGGGCGCCGCCGACCTGACGGAAGACGTTGCTGAGGGCGGAGGCGGAGCCGGCCTTCTCGCGCGGCAGGGCCTGCATGATGACGACGCTGGTCGGGGTCATGATGTGCGCCATGCCCGTGCCCATGAGGAAGAAGATGACCTCGAGGAGCCAGATCGGTGTGTCCGCGTCCAGGGTCGCGAAGGCGCCGAGCATCGCGCCGAGCAGCAGCAGGCCCGCCGTGCACGTGGCCCGGTTGCCGAAGCGGTCGACGACGAGGCGGGCGCGCGGTGCGAAGAAGAGCTGGGCCGCGGCGAGCGGCAGCAGCAGCACACCGGTCTTCAGCGGCGAGTAGCCCCGCACGCTCTGGGTGTAGAAGACGGAGAAGAAGGTCACGCCCATCATCGCGAAGAACACGAGCGCGATGGCGGTGATGGCGGCCGAGAAGACCTTGTTCTTGAAGTAGGAGATGTCGATGGACGGATGGTCGCTGCGCTTCTCGTAGACGACGAAGCAGACGATGACGGCGATTCCGGCGCCGATGGTCGCGAGGACCTTCGCGTCGGTGAAGGAGGCGAGCTGGCCGCCCTTGATGATGCCGTAGACGAGCAGGACGAGCCCTATGACCGACAGGACGACACCGACGAGGTCGATGCGGCCGGGGCTCGGGTCGCGCGAGTCCGGGACCAGCCAGAACATCAGGCCGAGCGCGAGCAGCACGATCGGCACGTTGATCAGGAAGACCGAGCCCCACCAGAAGTGGGCGAGGAGCACGCCGCCGGTGATCGGGCCGATGGCGATGGCGATGCCGACACCGCCGGCCCAGATGCCGATGGCCTTGGGCTGCTCCTCGCGCTCGAAGACGTTCATGAGGACGGCGAGGGTGGCGGGCATCACGAAGGCGGCGCCGAAGCCCATCAGCGCGCGGAAGACGATGAGCTGGACGGGTGAGCCGGCCTCCGCGGCCAGCGCGGAGCCGCTGCCGAAGACGGCGAGTCCGGCGAGCAGGACGTTCTTGCGGCCGAGCCGGTCGCCGAGGAGGCCCGCGGTGAACAGCAGCCCCGCGAAGACGAGCGTGTAGGCGTTGATGGCCCACTCCAGCTCGCTCTGGGTGGCGCCGAGTCCGGTGGGCGCCGGCGTCGAGATCGTCTTGATCGCGACGTTGAGGATGGAGTTGTCCAGCACCACTATCAACAGGCTGAGCATGAGCACGCCGAGAATGGCCCAGCGGCGCCGATGGACCGCTTCGGGCACGCGCCGTTCGACGTGGGCTGCGGGAGTTGTCATGGGCCGAGCCTAGCGATTTCCGATACGGGACCGTCTCGTATCGTAAATCCTTTACAGAGACCTTACGAAGAGATGGGTCTACGGTCCACCCGATCCGTATACCGCGGGTCCACCCGAGTCGTATGCCGCGGGTCCACCCGAGACGTACATCGCTCGACCCGGTCTGGCCCCCGGTGGCACGAGGTGCCACCATGTAGGGGGTCCGGGGACGCCGTCAGGGCGCCTCGAGATGACAGAAGGAGCCGTTGCGATGACGCAGCTTTCGGCTGCCCCGAAGCAGCCCGCGGAGGGTGCGCGGGCGACCACCGACAGCAGCAAGGCGCTGTACGGAGGCAAGAGCACCCGCCGCATCACGGTCCGCGACATCACCACAGCCAAGGAGCGCGGCGAGAAGTGGCCGATGCTCACCGCCTACGACGCGATGACCGCGTCCGTCTTCGACGAGGCCGGCATCCCGGTCATGCTCGTCGGCGACTCGGCGGGCAACTGCCACCTGGGGTACGAGACGACCGTCCCCGTCACCCTCGACGAGATGACGATGCTGTCCGCCGCGGTCGTACGCGGCACCAGCCGCGCCCTGATCGTCGGCGACCTGCCCTTCGGGTCGTACCAGGAGGGCCCCGTCCAGGCCCTGCGCTCCGCCACCCGCCTGGTCAAGGAGGCCGGGGTCGGCGCGGTGAAGCTGGAGGGCGGCGAGCGCTCGCACCGCCAGATCGAGCTGCTCGTGGAGTCCGGCATCCCCGTGATGGCGCACATCGGCCTGACCCCGCAGTCCGTGAACTCCATGGGCTACCGCGTCCAGGGCCGCGGCGAGGAGGCAGCCCAGCAGCTGCTGCGCGACGCCAAGGCGGTCCAGGACGCGGGCGCGTTCGCGGTCGTCCTGGAGCTGGTCCCGGCGGAGCTCGCCGCCGAGGTCACGCGCACCCTGCACATCCCGACCGTCGGCATCGGCGCGGGTCCGGAGACCGACGCGCAGGTCCTGGTGTGGACCGACATGCTCGGCCTCACCGGCGGCAGGGTGCCGAAGTTCGTGAAGAAGTACGCCGATCTGCGCGAGGTCATGGGCAACGCGGTGCGCGCGTTCGCGGACGACGTCGTCGGCGGAACGTTCCCTCTTGAGGAGCACTCGGTCCACTGAGCGCCGGACGGTCACTGAACCACTGCGGCACCAAGCAGCCCGCCGATTTCCCCCGTCGGCGGGCTGCGCCCGTTTGTTCTCGCCCCCGCCGCCCCTACCCGTTCCCATCCCCTGGGGGCTCCGCCCCCAGACCCCCGTAAAGACCCACCACTGTCGGCGATATATCGGCGAGCGTACGGCGCTGTAGGCGAGCTGTAGGTGGTTTGTCGGTGGGCGCTGGCACCTTGATGGGCATGACGCGAATCGACAAGAACCCCGACAGCGGCGCCCGCAGCGCCGTCTCCGTGCGGGGGCTGGTCAAGCACTACGGCGAGACCAAGGCTCTGGACGGCGTGGACCTGGACGTCCGCGAGGGAACCGTCCTCGGGGTGCTCGGTCCCAACGGTGCCGGCAAGACCACCCTCGTCCGTATCCTGTCCACCCTCATCACCCCCGACGCCGGCCAGGCCACCGTCGCCGGTTACAACGTGCTCACGCAGCCCCGCCAGTTGCGCCGCGTGATAGGGCTGACCGGCCAGTACGCCTCGGTCGACGAGAAGCTCCCCGGCTGGGAGAACCTCTACATGATCGGGCGGCTGCTCGACCTGCCCCGCAAGGACGCCCGCCGGCGCGCCGACGAGCTCCTGGAGCGCTTCTCGCTCACCGAGGCGGCCAAGCGCCCGGCATCGACGTACTCCGGCGGTATGCGCCGGCGTCTCGACCTCGCCGCCTCCATGATCGGCCACCCGTCCGTCCTCTATCTGGACGAGCCGACCACCGGGCTCGACCCGCGCACCCGCAACGAGGTGTGGAAGGAGGTCAAGCGGATGGTCGCGGACGGCGCCACCGTGCTGCTCACCACCCAGTACATGGAGGAGGCCGAGCAGCTGGCCTCCGAGCTGACGGTCATCGACCGCGGCAAGGTCATCGCCAGCGGCCGGATCGACGAGCTCAAGGCCCGGGTCGGCGGCCGCACGCTGCGCATCCGCCCGGTGGACCCGCTGGAGCTGCGCCCGCTGGCCTCGCTCTTCGACGAGCTGGGGCTCACCGGTCTCGCCGCCTCGGTCGTGGACACCGAGACCGGCACCGTGCTGGTCCCGATCCTCAGCGACGAACAGCTCACCGCCGTGGTCGGCGCGGTCACCGCGCGCGGCATCACCATCGGCTCCATCTCCACCGAACTGCCCAGCCTGGACGAGGTGTTCCTGTCCCTCACCGGCCACAAGGCCAGTGCCCCGCAGGACGCCGCCCCCACCCGCGCCTACGAGGAGGTCTCCGCATGAGTACCGCCGTCGCCGAAGCCCCCCTCGCCGCGAAGGGCGACCCCCGTATCTCGCCCCGCGCGCACGCCCGCCACATCGGCGCGCTCGTCCGCCGCAACCTGCTGTGGATCCGACAGGACCCGGAGTCGATGTTCGACGCCGTCCTGATGCCGGTCATCTTCACCCTGCTGTTCGTGTACGTCTTCGGCGGCTCCATCGGGCAGTCGCTCGGCGGCGGGCAGGACAGGTACGTGCAGTACGTGGTGCCGGGTCTGATGGCGATGACGGCGATGAACATCGCCACGGCCGTCGGCACCGGCTTCAACGAGGACTTCCAGAAGGGGGTGATGGACCGCTTCCGCACCCTGCCGATCGGCCAGGGCTCCGTGCTCTTCGCCAAGATCGTCGTAGAGCTGATGCGGATGCTCGTCGCGACGACGATCCTCATGATCGTCGGCGTGCTGGTCGGCTTCGACATCACGAACTGGCCGGGTCTGTTCGCCTCCGTGGGGCTCTCCGTCCTCTTCGGCTCGTCCCTGATGTGGATCTTCCTGGTCCTCGGGGTGACGATGAAGAACGCGCAGTCCGTGCAGGCGATGGGCTTCCTGGTGCTGATGCCCCTGCAGTTCGGCTCGTCCATCTTCTCGCCGACCCGGACCATGCCCGGCTGGCTGCAGAACTTCACCGACTACAACCCGCTGTCCGCGCTCGCGGACACCACGCGCGGCCTGATGGTGGGCGGCCCGGTCACGCACAGCCTGTGGGTGACCCTCGCCTGGACGGCAGGGCTCACCTTGGTCATGGCGCCTATCGCGATCCACAAGTTCCGCACCAAGAGCTGACGTTCGCGCACAGGACCACGCAAACCCCGGTCCGTGTCACCCCCGGTCCGCGTCACACGAGGGCGGCGGCCTCCTCCAGGGAGAGCCCGCCGCCCTCGGCGTACGCGGCCTCGTACGTCGCGTCGTCCAGTACGGCCCGTACGTCGGCCTCCGCCTGTGCGCGCACCTGGTCCTCCATCGGGCCCACGAAGTGGCCGGGCGGCAGCATGTGGTCGGCGGCCCCGAGCAGCACGGCCGCGTCGCGGACGCGGCGGCCGCCGTCCAGGCCGGTGAGGGCGATGGCGGCGGTGGTCAGATGCGCGGAGGGCATGTGCGGGGCGATGATCTGCGACAACGGGTCGCTCGCCCGCGCCAGCGCCTGCCGCACCTTCTCCAGGGCGGACTCGTGCAGCCCCTCGAGCGCGTCCAGCCAGGCCTCGACGCCCACCACGAAGCCGTCGAAGACCACGAAGGTGACCGCTTCGAAGTTCTCGCGCAGTATCCGCATGTGTTCGCGTGCCTCGGCGACCCGGCCGCTGCGGGCCAGCCACATCGCCAGGTACAGCCGGGAGGCGGGCATGGCCTCGTTGTAGGCGCCGTCGCCGCGCTCCAGGACCTCCAGCAGCAACCGCTCGCCGCGTTCGGTGTCGCCGGACTCGATGAGCACACCGCCGAGCCGGGTGCTCAGGACGGCCGTCTGGGCGTGCGCGCCGAGCCCTTCGGCGTGGGTCATGGCCTCCGTGTAGTCCGCGGCGGCGAGCGTGAACTCGCCCTGGCGCTCGTGGGCCTCACCGCGTGCGGACAGCGCCTCGGCGGCGCCCCAGGCGTCCCCGAGCCGGGTGAAGAGTTCCAGTGCCTCGTCGGCGTCCCGGGTCGCGTCGCCCGCCCAGGTGGCCCGGTTGGCGAGGATGTTGGCACGCATCTGGAGGGCGACGGCGAGTTCCCACTCGTAGCCGAGTTCGCGGCAGGTCTGGACGGTCGCGTCGATGACGGCGCGCATCCGCTCGATGGCGCCGGTCAGGATCACGGCGTAGAACCAGAGGTTGCCGGGGCTGCGGCAGGTCTGCGGCTGGCCCGGGCGGTAGGTCTCGCTGATGACGTGCAGTTTCCGCTTGGCCTGCGGGGAGTCCCAGGCCGCCATGTCCATGTCCATGCAGGAGAGATGGACGAGGTGGACACCGCGGCGGGCCTCTTCGAGGACCTCGGGGCGCATCGGCGGCGGGGTGTCGGTGCAGCCCTCCAGCAGCGGGGCGGCCGGCCGCGCGGGCTCGGCGAAGGGGTCCGGGCCCAGGGCCATGACCTCGCGGGACCAGTGGCGGGCCATCTGCCGCAGATCGCGCATCTGCCAGTACCAGGCCAGGGAGAGGACCAGGCAGAGCGCCTCCTGCTCGTCGCGGGCGGCGACGGCGTGCTGGAGGGCGGCGCGGATGTTCTCCGACTCGGTCTCCAACCGTGCGATGGCGGCGCGCTGGCCCGGGCCGCGCAGCCGGGGGTCGGTGGTGCGGGCCACTTCGCGGTAGTGCGTGAGGTGGGCGCGCTCGGCGGCGGGGCGCTGCCCCGACTCGTCGAGCCGCTCGCCCGCGTACTCGCCGACGGTCTCCAGGAGCCGGTAGCGCATCTCGCCGTCCCCCCAAGGGGCGGCCACGACGAGGGACTTGTCGACGAGTGAGCCGAGCGCTTCCAGGGCGGCCGGTCCGCAGACGGCCTCGGCGGCGGCGAGGTCGCAGCCGCCCGCGAAGACGGACAGCCGCCGCAGCACGTCCCGTTCGTCCTCGTCGAGGAGGTCCCAGGACCAGTCGACGACGGCGCGCAGGGTCTGCTGGCGCGGCAGGACGGTACGGCTGCCGGAGGTCAGCAGGCGGAACCGGTCGTCGAGCCGGTCGGCGATCTGACGCGGGGTGAGCATCCGCAGCCGGGCGGCGGCGAGTTCGATGGCGAGGGGCAGTCCGTCGAGGCGGCGGCAGATCTCGGCGGTGGCCTCGGGGTCGTCCTCGACCCGGAATCCCGGACGGGCGGCGGCCCCCCGGTCGGCCAGCAGCCGCAGCGCGAACGGCTCCGGCAGCGGCTCCACGGGGCGCAGCAACTCCCCCGGTACGCCGAGGGGTTCGCGACTGGTGGCCAGCACCGTCAGACCCGGGCACCGCTCGAGCAGCTCCTCGACGAGACGCGCGGCGGCGTCCACGACGTGCTCGCAGTTGTCGAGGACGATCAGCATGCGGCGCTTGGCGCAGTGCTCGGCGAGCCGATGGAGGTCGTCGTGCCGGTCGGCGGCGGCCCGCATCTCCTCCGCGCCGGCGCCGCGCAGCACGGTCTCGCGGGCTCCGACGGCGGTGAGCACGGCCTCGGGCACGGCTGTCGGGTCGTCGACCGGTGCGAGTTCGGCCAGCCACACGCCGTCCGGCGCGCTGTCCGCCACGCTCTCCGCCGCCTCCTGGGACAGCCGCGTCTTGCCGGCCCCACCGGGGCCGAGCAACGTCACGAGCCGAGCCGCCGCGAGATCCTCCCGGATCGTGTCGATGTCCGCCGCCCGCCCGACGAAGGAGGTGAGCCGGGCGCGGAGGTTGCCGGGGGGCGGGGACGCGGAGCGGCCACGCCCGGCCGGTGCGGTCCGGCTCTCGGTCCGGCTCTCGGCCCGGCTCTCGGCCCGATCCGCGGAGCGGGGTCGCGGCCCCTGGGCGTGCGCCCTGCCGCCACCGTCGGCCGGGCTGAGCAACTCCTCGTGCAGGGCGCGCAGTTCGGGGCCGGGGTCGGAGCCGAGGCGGTCGGCCAGCAGCTCCCGTACGGACTCGTAGGCGGCGAGGGCCTCGGCGGGGCGGCCCGCGTCGCGCAGGGCGCGCAGACGCAGGACGTGCAGGGGCTCGTCCAGGGGATGGAGGTCGCACAGGGCGGTGAGCTCGGGCAGGGACTGTTCGGCGTGGCCGAGGGCGAGGGCCGCCGTGAACCGGGCACGCCGTACGTCGAGACGGCGGGTCTCCCAGCGGGCCGACTCGGCGGCCCGGTCCGGGAGGTCCGCGAGGGCCGGCCCGTGCCACAGGGCGAGGGCGTCGTCGAGGGCCTCGGCCGCCTTCGTGGGGTCGCCGTCGGCGAGCGCGCGAACGCCCTCCCCCGCGAGCCGCTCGAAACGGTGCAGGTCGATGTCGTCGGCGCCCGCGGCCAGCCGGTAGCCGCCGTCCCCGGAGTCCACCGCCTGCGGCCCGAGCGCCCTGCGCAGCCGTCCCACCAGGGCCTGGAGCGCGCCCGGTGCGTCGGCGGGCGGATCGCCGTCCCACACCTCGTCCACCAGAACGGCCGCGGGCACGGTCCGTCCGGGCCGCAGCGCGAGCACGGTCAGGAGGGCGCGCAGCCGCGCCCCGCCGAGCACGACGGGCGTGCCGTCGGGGCGGAGTGCCTGGGTGGTGCCGAGGATGCGGTAGCGCACGGGGTCCATTGTCTCCGGTGGCATGGGGGTCCATTGTCTCCGGTGGCCTGACTGTCTCAGGCCCCCACCCTCTCCGGAACCAATGCCCGACCGCGAGACGTTTTCCCCCTGAGCCCGGTACGGTCGGGCAGGCCAAGCACCATGCGTACCAGTCCGAGGAGCCCCATGACCACCGCCGCTTCCCGTCGCAGCAGCGACCGGAGGATCAGCCCCGTCTTCGTCGGGATCGTGGCCGTGATGGCGGTGACCGGGTGGGCGACATGGACCGGGTTCGCCGAGCAGCCTGGTGTGGCCGTGTTCCTCTTCGTGACGGCCGCCTGGATCGTATCCCTGTGCCTGCACGAGTACGCGCACGCGCGCACCGCCCTGCACAGCGGTGACATCTCGATCGGCGCGAAGGGCTATCTGACGCTCAACCCGCTGAAGTACACGCATGCGCTGCTGAGCATCCTGCTGCCGGTGATCTTCGTGATCATGGGCGGGATCGGCCTGCCGGGCGGGGCGGTCTTCATCGAGCGGAACAGGATCCAGGGCCGCTGGAAGCACAGCCTGATCTCGGCGGCGGGTCCGCTGACGAACGTGCTGTTCGCCGTCGTGTGCACGGCGCCGTTCTGGCTGCACGCCCTGGACGGCGTGCCGCGGGACTTCCAGTACGCGCTGGCGTTCCTCGCCCTGCTCCAGGTCACCGCCGCGCTGCTGAACTTCCTGCCGGTCCCGGGCCTGGACGGCTACGGCGTGATCGAGCCCTGGCTGTCGTACAACGTCAAGCGCCAGGTGGAGCCGTTCGCCCCGTTCGGTCTGCTGTTCGTGTTCGCGGTGCTGTGGATCCCGTCGGTGAACACGGCCTTCTTCGACGTGATCCACTCGATCCTGGACAGCCTGGGGATCAACGAGATCCAGACGTACTGCGGTCAGGAGTTCTACCGCTTCTGGCAGGGCACCAACGAGTTCTGCTCGGTCAGCTGACGGACCTGCCGCGCCGCGCGTAGTACCAGGTCATGTTGGACGACAGTCCGGCCAGCAGCACCCACACGATCCCCAGCCAGCTGCCCTGGACGAAGGAGACGACGGCCGCGGCGACGGAGAGGACGCAGACGGCGAGGGCGTAGAGGGCGAGGCGGGGCATGGGGGGTCGGCTCCTGTCGGGACGGTTCGGACGAGGTCGTACGAGATCTATGACGTCGTACGAGATCTAGATCTACGAGACCTACGAGATCTACGAGATCTACGAGGTCGTACGGCGTCCAGTGTCCCTCATGTCCCCCATGCCCGTACGCCCGCTATACGTCCGTCACCCGGAGGCCGGCGTGGGCCTTGTAGCGGCGGTTCACGGAGATCAGGTTCGCCACCAGTGCCTCGACCTGGTGGGCGTTGCGCAGCCGGCCGGAGAAGACACCGCGCATGCCGGGGATGCGGCCGGCCAGCGCCTGCACGATCTCGACGTCCGCGCGCTCCTCACCGAGGACCATCACGTCGGTGTCGATCTCGTCGACCTCCGGGTCCTGGAGGAGGACGGCCGACAGGTGGTGGAAGGCGGCCGCGACCCGGGAGTCCGGCAGCAGGGCGGCGGCCTGCTCGGCGGCGCTGCCCTCCTCCGGCTTCAGGGCGTAGGCGCCCTTCTTGTCGAAGCCGAGCGGGTTGACGCAGTCGACGACGAGCTTGCCGGTCAGCTCCTCGCGCAGCGACTCCAGGGTCTTGCCGTGGCCCTCCCACGGTACGGCGACGATCACGATGTCGCTGCGCCGCGCACACTCGGCGTTGTCGGCGCCCTCGACACCGTGGCCCAGCTCCTCGGCGGCGCTCTGCGCGCGCTCCGCGGCACGCGAGCCGATGATCACCTTCTGGCCGGCCCTGGCGAGCCGGTAGGCCAGGCCCTTGCCCTGGGGGCCGGTGCCGCCGAGCACGCCGACGACGAGTCCGGACACGTCGGGAAGGTCCCAGGGGTCCTTCGCGGGGGCCTTCTGTGCACTGTCAGTAGAGGTCATGGGCCGACCTTACGTGTCGCGGTTCCCGCCTCGGGGGCTTCGGGGGCTCAGGTGAGGGCCGTCACGGGGATTCGGCGGAAGGTGATCGTCTCGTACGGCCCGAAGTCGCCCGTCTCGTAGAGGAGCCCCACGGTCGCCCCGTCGACGCGGACGAGGTCGGAGTAGGCGGCGGGCAGTCCGTCGACCGTGTGCGCGGGCCGCCAGGTGGTGCCGCCGTCGGCGGAGGCGCGGACGGTCATCAGGGCGCGGGCGGCGGGGTCGGCGGGCCCCGAGTACAGCAGCAGGTCCGGGTCGCGGAGCTGGAGCAGGCTGCCCTGGACGACGGGGGTGACCAGGCCCGCCTGCGGCCGGAAGGGTTTGACCAGGGTCCTGCCGCCGTCCGTGGAGTGGGCGTCCGCGCGATTGCCGGGGGACGGGGAGTCGTTGCGGGTGCTGAAGTAGAGGCGCCCGTCGGGGAGTTCGGCGGCGGTCGTCTCGTTGGCGTTGACGTATCCGTCGGTGTTCTCGTCGACGTACCCGAGGGACCAGGTCTCGCCGCGGTCGTCGCTGAGCAGGCAGTGGCCGCTGTTGTACTTCGCCTCGGTGCCGGTGTCCGTACCGGTGGGCGGCAGGGTGTGGTTGCCGGGGACGACGACCCGGCCGGTGCCGAGCTGGACGGCGTGCCCGGGCGTGGTCGCGTACCACCGCCAGTCCGCCTTCTTCACCTGCCCGGTGATCTCCTTCGGGGCGGACCAGGTGACGCCGTCGTCGTCGCTGTGCTGCACCCAGACGCGGCGCCCGTCGGCGGGCTTCACCCTGCCGCGCAGGATGGCGTCCTCGGTCGCGCCGGCGGCTGCGCGGACGTGCACGAGCAGGATCCGGCCGGTGTCGAGGACGACGGGGGCGGGGTTGCCCGCGAGGTCCTTCCCGTTCCGGGCGACGGCCTGGAGCGGGCCCCAGGTGCGGCCGCCGTCCGTCGACCGCTTCAGGACGATGTCGATGTGGCCGTGGTCGGCGGCGGAGTCGACCCGGCCCTCGCAGAAGGCGAGCAGGGTGGGCGTACGGGTGGTGACGACGGCGGGGATGCGGAAGCTCGCGTAGCCTTCGCGGCCCGCGTGGAAGGGGATGCTGGTGACCGCGGTTGTTGCCGTGGTGGTTCCGGTTGTTTCCGTCATGCGCCGGGATCTGCCCCACTTGGGCGAATTCATGGTGAACTCCGCCTGATCAGTTGACGATTGCGGCAGGATGCGTGCGCATGGATGCCGTACGGGTCGCGTTGCTGCGCGAAGTCCTCGCCGGGACCGAGTGGTTGGGTGCCACGCGGCGGTTCGCGGAGGGCCTGCGAGGGTCCGTGGTGTCGTACGGGGGCGGGCTGCTCCTCGTGGGCACGGCGGAGTACGAGCCGTGGCACCTGGCCGCACATCTGGTGGACGAGGCGGCCTGGTCGGGGACGCCGGAGCTGTCGCCGACGCTGGTGCGGCACGGGGCGCGGGCCTCGGACCCGGCCCATCTCGCCGTGGGCCTCGGCCGTATCGAGGCGGCGCGGCGCGGCGAGACGCTGCTCGTGGTGTCGCCCGCCGCACCCGGGGCGCCGCTCCTGGAGCGGGTCCATGACGCACGGCGGGCCGGGGCGACCGTGCTCGCGCTCGACGCCGGTGACCGGGAGCTGGGGGCGATGGCGCACGAGTCGCTGACCGTGCCGCCGGATCAGGAACTCGACCTCGACACCGTGCAGCACCTCGTCAGCGCGGCGGCCGGGGAGAACTCCCTGCCCTCACCTCGGGGGCGGCGCCGGTTCCGCGACCGGCTCTCCCGCCTCGCAGACCAGCTGACGGCGCCGCCCGCGGCGCGGTGGTAGATCCCGGCGGGCGGCCGGACGGACGGGGGTACGGGCGTCGATCTGGGTCGGGGGTGCGGTCCGCGTGGGAGCGGGGCCGGGCAATGCCTTCCCACCCGCACCACCCGCACCACCCGTGACGGTCGCTCGGGTGGTGCGGGTCGCCCGCGGGGGCCGGCCGCCGTCGGCGCCCGCGGGTCCGCGCGCCGCCCCATGGCTCAGCGCCCTCACGTCGTCCCGGTGGCTGAGCACCCGGCGTCTCGGTGGCCGGTGTCGCGGGCCTTGTCAGTCGTCTTCTGGGGCCGGGCCCGTTGCGTCGTGCCACTTGGGGTCCGTTTCCCACTCGAGGTTGCGCTCCTGGGCGGTCTCCATCGCGTGTTCGGCCTCCTCGCGGGTGGTGTACGGGCCGAAGCGGTCCTTCGCGGGGCACTCGGGGCCCTCCTCCACCTTCTGGTGGACGAGGCAGTAGTACCACTCGCCCGGCTTCCCTACGGTCCGCTTCTTGAAGAGGGCCATGACCTGCTCCTTTCGCCACGGACATAGTGCCCCCATGCCCGCTGGTTAGACTCGCTGGCATGTCTGGCCAGTCGCTGCTCGTACCAGGAGAGCTCTCTCCCACCCGTCCCGTTCCGGGAAACATCAGGCGCCCCGAGTACGTGGGCAAGCCCTCCCCCACGCCGTACACCGGTCCGGAGGTACAGACCCCCGAGACCATCGAGGCGATGCGGATCGCCGGGCGGATCGCCGCGCAGGCGATGGCCGAGGCGGCGAAGCTCATCGCGCCGGGCGTGACGACGGACGAGCTGGACCGGGTCGCGCACGCGTACATGTGCGACCACGGCGCCTATCCGTCCACCCTCGGCTACCGCGGTTTCCCCAAGTCCCTGTGCACCTCGGTCAACGAGGTCATCTGCCACGGCATCCCCGACTCCACGGTGCTGCGGGACGGCGACATCATCAACCTCGACGTGACGGCGTACATCGGTGGCGTCCACGGCGACAACAACGCGACGTACCTGGTCGGGGACGTGGACGACGAGTCGAGGCTCCTCGTCGAGCGGACCCGTGAATCCCTCGACCGCGCGATCAAGGCGGTCAAGCCGGGCCGCCAGATCAACGTCATCGGGCGCGTGATCGAGTCGTACGCCAAGCGGTTCGGATACGGGGTCGTGCGGGACTTCACGGGGCACGGGATCAACTCCTCGTTCCACTCAGGACTGATCATCCCGCACTACGACAGTCCGCACGCGACGACCGTCATCCAGCCCGGGATGACCTTCACGATCGAGCCGATGCTCACGCTCGGTACGCACGACTACGACATGTGGGACGACGGGTGGACCGTCGTGACGAAGGACCGCAGGCGGACGGCGCAGTTCGAGCACACGCTGGTCGTCACGGAGAGCGGTACGGAGATCCTCACGCTGCCGTAGCCACGTGCTCATAGCTCATAGCTGCCCATAGCTGCTCTTAGCTCGTGGTTCATCGCTCGTCACACCTCGCCCGCCCTGATCACAGGGCGGGCATTTTTTGTCGCCCGACGGGGTACGTTTTTACCGACAGGCTGTCGGTAAACTGTCGAGAACCCATTGACTTAGGTAAGCCTAACCATACAAGATTCTGACTGGCTCTCGTCCTCTTCGGCACCGGAGGTCCCATGAATACGGCGTTCTCGACGCTGATCCGCACCGCGTCGCACGAGCAGCACATGGAGGCTGAGACCTCGACGTTCATGAGCGACCTGCTCGGCGGCAGGCTCGGTGTCGAGGCGTACGCGCGGTACACCGAGCAGTTGTGGTTCGTGTACGAGGCGCTGGAGGCGGACGCCGAGCGGTTGGCGTCCGATCCGGTGACCGGGCCTTTCATCCGGACGGAGTTGCTGCGTCGCGGTGCGCTGGAGCGTGACCTCACGCATCTGCGGGGTGCGGACTGGCGGGCGACGCTCACCGCGCTGCCCGCCACCGAGGCGTACGCGGCGCGGGTCGCCGAGTGTGCACGCGAGTGGCCCGGCGGGTACGTCGCCCACCACTACACCCGCTACCTCGGCGACCTCTCAGGCGGTCAGATCATCCGGGGCAAGGCGGAACAGACCTGGGGCTTCGCTCGGAAGGGTGACGGCGTCCGCTTCTATGTCTTCGAGGACATCGGTAATCCGGCCGCGTTCAAGCGGGGGTATCGCGAGTTGCTGGACGGGGTGCGGGCGGACGAGTTGGAGCGGCAGCGGATCGTCGCCGAGTGCAGGCGGGCGTTCGCCCTCAACACGGCGGTCTTCCACGCCCTGGGCGAGGAGTTCCCCCTCACCGCCTGACCCGGCACCCAACGACTTCTTCCGCCCCCGCCGCCCCTACCCGTCCCATCCTTGGGAGCTCCGCCCCCAAACCCCCGCCCGGCCTGAACGGCCTCGTCCTCAAACGCCGGACGGGCTGAAAGATGCGCGCCAGCGCTTCTGAAGGGCGCGGGGAACTGCGCGACCAGCCACGACGCACCCGCAGGCGACGAACCGCACGCGGCCAGGGATCCGGGGCGCAGCCCCGATCCCCTAGGGGCGCGGGGAACTGCGCGACCAGCCCCCACCGGGCCGCGGCCGACGAACCCCACGCAGCCGGGGATTCGGGGCGCAGCCCCGATCCCGTAGGGGCGCGGGGAACTGCGCGAACGGCCCCCACCGGGCCGCAGGCGACAACCGCACCCGGAGGGACGTTCAGGCTCGGAGCAGTCGTACGCGGCCCCCCACCTCCACCCACCCACCCGGCTGCGGCGCGGTGAGGATCTGGGAGCCGGCGCCCTGGACGATGTTCAGGGCCCGGCCCAGCCGGTCGGTGAGCAGCAGCGCCGCCGCCCCCGTCGCCTCGTCCTCCACGATGCCGTCGTCCCGTCCGGGAAAGCCTCGGGCCCGTACGCGCCCGGCCGACTCGTCCTCCCAGGCCCAGGCGTACACCCACTCCCCCGGCTCCGGCACGGCCAGCGCGTCGACCTCACCGGCGGACCCGTACTGCCGCAACGTACGCCCCGGCGCCCACTCCGCCCGCGCCTCGATCCAGCTGAACTCCCCGTCCAGCCGCACCCCGACCATCCCGGCGGGCGTGACCAGTTCGGGAATGTCGAGCAGCCACCCCACCCCGACACAGGGATGCCCGGCGAACGGCAGCCGCAGGGTCGGGGTGTAGATGTCGACGACCCCGCGCTCGGGGTCGTCGACGAACACGGTCTCGCTGAACCCCAGCTTCGCGGCGAACGCCTGCCGCTCCTCCGGATCCGGCATCACCGAACCCTCGCGCACCACACCGAGCTCGTTGCCGTGTTCACCACCGGGCCCGCAGAAGACGCGCAGTACGTCGAAATCAGTCACCCGCGCATTCAAACATCACCCGTGCCCACTCGTTTACGCCGTGCGCCGCCTGCGCACCGCGACCACCACACCCGCGCCCGCCGCGACCGTCATCGCCGCCGCCGCACCGAGCGCGCCGAGCGGTACCTCCGAGCCGGTGGAGGCGAGTGCCCCGCTCACACCGCCCGTGGTGGATCCGGTCGTCCCCGTGCCGCCGGTGGTGCCCGAGGAGGAAGAGGAGGATGGGGTCGAACCGTTGTTGTCCGATTCACCGTCATCGCCCGGCAGTTGGGCGTCCTCGCTCACCGCCAGCGACAGGTTCACCGGGTCCAGCTCGGTGCCGGCCGGGTAGAAGCCGCCGAACGCCTCCGCCCCCGCCTTGGTCAGGGTGGCCGTGACGTCGTCGAAGGCGATCACGTCGTCCCGCACGGTCAGCTCGGTGGAGTCGGCCTCGAGGTCGGCGAGGACCACGTCCTCGGACTTCTCGCCGAGGCTGTCGACGTCGGCCGTCAGTTCGCCGGAACCGCCGTCGAGCTCCGCCTTGAGGTCGCTGAAGGTGAGGTCGAGGCCGTAACTGCCGTTGTCCTCATGTCCCTTGAAGTTCACGGCGCCCGCGAAGGAGGCAGAAAGGGTGCCGGCGTCGGTGTCATAGGTGCCGGAGGCGTCCGGGAAGGTGAAGGCGCCGTTGCCGGTGGCCTGGGTCGCGCCGCCGGACGCGGTGACCTTCCCCTTGGCGACGCCGTCCACGACGTACGTCCGGAAGGACTGCTTCACTCCCCAGCCGAGTGTGCCGTCGACGATCTCGCCCTGCGCGGCGGGGCTCTCGGAAGCGGGAACCGTGGCCGAGGGTGAGGTGGAGGTGGAGGCTGAGGACGAGATCGTCGTCGACGGGGACGAGGACGGGGTCCCTGATCCCGTCGACGTGGGTGTCGGGGTCGAACTCGGGGTCGGAGAGGTCGAGTTCGACCCCGTGGGCGTCGGGCTCTGCGTCACCTTCTGCGTGACCGTCAGCGGGTCCCCGGCCGCCCCCTCGTAGCTCGCGCTGCCGAGGACGGTCGCCGCCTCCTTGGTGAGCGTGGTCGTCATGCCCGTCATCTCGCGGGTCACGGTGACGTCGGCGAGCGGGACGTCGTTCTGTGTGGTGCCGTTGCTGGTCACGTCCGCGGTGATCTCGGCCGCGCCGCTGTCGAACCTGACGTCGGACAGGGTGAGTTCGAAGTGGTGGGCCGCGGAGGCGATCTTCAGGCTGCCCGCGAAGCCGAGTCTCACCGCGTGGGTGGTGGAGTCGTAACTGCCGGTGCCGCCGGTGAAGGTGAACGCGCCGTTGTCGGCCGCCTGCGTCGCCCCGTCCGTGGGGGTGAAGGTGCCGGCCGCCATTCCGGTCACATAGGCGCGGTACGACTGCTTTATGCCCCAGGTCAACTCGTAGTCCTTGAGGGGGGCTTCGGCTGCCGACGCGTGGGGCACGGCGAGGGCCGCGGCCCCCAGGGCGACCGCCACGGCGGCGGCGAGAGCGAGAGGGCGGCGGCGGTTGGCGGCCATGGTCGTGGGTCTCCTCTGGGGATGGACTCGGCTCCGCCCGACAGGCGGAGGCAGCGAGTGGTTCAGTCCTCGTCCGCGGAATCGGACGGGGCGGAGGTGGCGGAGGCGGGGGTGGATGCCGATGCCGGGCGCGTACGGCGTCTGCGGACGACGGCGAAGGCGACGGTCACCGCGAGCAGTGAGCCCGCGGCGAGCCCGATCGGCAGGACAGGGGTGCCGTCCGAGGTGCTGCTCGCGGTGTTCTCGGTCCTCGGGCCGGCGGTGGCGGTCTTCCTCTCGGTCTCCGGCGTGGGCGACTCGGCGCTGCCCAGGTCGGGGAGGGCGGGGAGGCGGGCGTCGTCCGTGAGGGCTGCGGACAGGGTGACGGGGTCCATCTCGGTACCGGCCTGGTACATGCCGCCGAAGGCCTTGGCACCCTGGGCGGTCAGCTCGGCGGGCGCCTCGGCCAGTTCGACCAGTCCGGCCTTCGGTGTGAAGTCCTTGGCGGCGACGGGGGCGAAGGTCACGAGCGGGACCTTCGCCGCCTTGAAGTCCACGCTCGTGACATCGGCGTAGAGCGTGCCCCTGCCGTCCTCGACGGTGGCGTGCACACCGCTCAGCCGCAGGTCGAGGCCGTGCTTCCCGGTGAAGCGGACCGCGCCTTCGAAGGTGGCGTCCAGGGTGCGCTTCTTCTGGTCGTACGTTCCCTTGCCCGCGGGGAAGCGGAAGAGCGCGCCGCCGTCCTGGGCTCCGTCGGTGAGGGTCCACTTCCCCTCGGCGATGTCTCCGGTGACGTACTCGCGGAAGGTGCGGCGCACGCCCCAGTCGACGGCGCCGCTCCCGATCGCGCCCGAGGTGTCCTTCGACGTCCGCTTCGGGGCGGGGGACTTCGTCGCCTTCGGGGTGTTCGACGCGGTGGGCGCGGCCCGGACGTCCGCGGAGAGGGTCACGGGGTCGAGGGCCGTGCCCGCCGTGTAGTAACCGGCGAAGGAGGCGGCGCCCCGTGAAGTCAGCGTGGCGGGAAGGTTGTTGAGGCGGACGGCGGTGCCGCCGCCCTTCATGTCGATACCGCCGAGCGAGAGGGAGGCGAAGGGCACCTGCGAGGACGTCGTGACCGTCCCGGTGCCCTTCGCCTTGCTGGTGATGTCGACGTAGAGCGTGCCCCCGCCGCCCGCGATACGGACGGTGGGACGGCTCAGGGTGAGGTCGAGCTCGTACGTCCCGTCGTCCTTCTTGTGTCCGAGGAAGTGGACTCCGCCCGAGAAGGAAGCCCGGAAGGCGCCCGTGGCGCCGTCGTAGGCGCCGGTGGCGGAGTGGAAGCGGAACTGGCCGCTGCCGACGGTCGCGGCGCCGCCCGTCAGGGAGTAACTCCCCTTGGCGATGGGCCCGGTGACATAGCCCTGGAAGGAGGACTTGATGCCCCAGTCGAGCCGGCCGCCCTGCACTGCGCGGCTCGCGGCATGGGCGGCGGTGACCGGGAGCAGCGCTCCCAGCAGGGCGCCCAGTACGGCGGTGCACACCACGGCGACCGGGGCCCTCAGGCGCAGGGGCATGGATGTCCTCCGGAATCCGACGAGCCAGTAGCGAGGAAGGTAAGGCTAACCTAAGCTACGCGCAACGGGGGTCGGAAGAGGAGCGAGAGGATCCGGCGGAATGACGAGGACGGCGCAGGACTTGCGCACACGAGTGGCGGCGCGAGGCCGGCGCGGACGAGTGGGGGCGCGAGGCTTGCGCGGACGAGTGGCGGCGCGAGGCTTGCGCACGCGCGCCGCGCGACGGCCGTACGCGCGACTGGCGGGCGCGCTGCTGTCCGCACTCGCCCTCACCCTGGCCGCGACCGGATGTGCCGGCTCCGCCGGGAGCACCGCGGCGGGGAAGAGGACGAAGACGTCCGCAACCCCCTCCGCCAACCGTGTCGAGCCCCTGAGCGCCGCCCCGGATCCCCGACTGCCCGTCACCGTCCACTCCTTCGACGGGAAGCGGGTGACGGTCCGTGCGGCCGACCGGATCGTCCCCCTCTCCGGCAGCCTCAGCGAGATCGCCTTCACTCTCGGCCTCGGCGACCGGGTCGTCGCCCGTGACATCACCGCCACCTTCGCGCAGGCGGGGAAGCTCCCGGTCGTCACCCGGGGCCACGACGTCTCCGCCGAGAGCGTGCTCTCCCTCAAGCCGGACCTCGTCCTCGCCGAGACCACGACCGGGCCCGACGAGGCCATGGAGCAGATCCGCGACGCGGGCGTCCCGGTCCTCGTCGTCGCCCCGGCCAAGGGCCTCGACGACGTGGGTCCGCGCATCGAGGCGGTGGCCGACGCCCTCGGCGTGCCGGCCGCGGGGAAGCGACTGACCGAGCGTTCGCAGCGGCGGATCGCCGCCGTGCGCAAGGGGATTCCGGCGCACGCCGATCATCCGCGCGTCGCCTTCCTCTATCTGCGCGGCTCCGCCTCCGTCTATCTCATCGGCGGCAAGGACTCGGGAGCCACCTCGCTGCTCGAAGCGGCGGGGGCGATCGACGCGGGGGCGGAGTCGGGGCTGAAGAAGGACTTCAGCACGATCACCACCGAGGCGCTGGCGCAGGCCGCGCCGGACGCGATCCTCGTCATGACCAAGGGACTCGAGTCCGTCGGCGGGATCGACGGGCTCGTCAGGATCCCCGGGGTGGCGCAGACCCCGGCCGGGATGGAGCGCCGGGTCGTCTCGATCGAGGACGGGGTGCTCCTCAACTACGGACCGCGCACGGACCAGGTGCTGAAGTCGCTGGTGGAGCAGTTGTACGGGGATGCCAGGTGACGGTGGCGAAGGACGCGGACGCGGTCGCGGTCGGCACTCCGGCGCGGCGGGCCCAGCCCCCCGAGCGCGAGAACCCCGAGCGCGAGAACCCCGTTCACGAGAAGGCCGTTCACGAGAAGGCCGTACGTGAGAAGGCCGTGCGCGAGAAGACCCGTGGCAGCGCCTGGCTCCTGACCGTCGGCCTCGTCGTCGCGCTGCTCGTCCTGGTCCCGGTCGCCGCCGGGCTGGGCGCCTATCCGATCCCCACCGGCGACGTCCTCTCCTCCGTCACCCACCGCGTCGGCCTCGGCGGCTCCGCGCTCGGCCGGGTCCCCGAGTCGGTGCTGTGGAACGTCCGCTTCCCGCGGATCGTGCTCGCGCTGCTCATCGGTGCCTCGCTGGGCTGCGCGGGCGCCCTGATGCAGGGCGTGTTCGGCAATCCGCTGGCCGAACCCGGTGTCATCGGCGTCTCGTCGGGCGCGGCGGTCGGCGCGGTCGCCTCCCTCGCGCTCGGCCTGAACTTCCTCGGCACCTGGACGGTCCCCGCCGTCGCCTTCGTCACCGGGCTCGCCACCGCGCTGCTCGTCTACGCGATGTCGCGCTCCGGCGGCCGGACCGAGGTCGTGACGCTGATCCTCACCGGGATCGCCGTGAACGCCTTCACGGGCGCGCTGATCGGGCTCTTCCTCTTCTTCGCGGACACCGCGGCCGTCAGCCAGATCACCTTCTGGCAGCTCGGGTCGCTGGCACAGGCGACCTGGCCGAAGGTCCTCGCCGTGCTGCCGTGCGCGGCCGTCGGCCTCGCGCTCGCGCCGCTGTACGCGCGCCGCCTCGACCTGCTGGCCCTCGGTGAACGCCCGGCCCGGCACCTGGGGGTGGACGTGGAGCGACTGCGGATCGTCCTGGTCCTGGTCATCGCGCTGCTCACCGCGGCGGCCGTGAGCGTCTCCGGGATCATCGCCTTCGTGGGGCTGGTCGTGCCGCATCTGCTGCGGATGGTGGCGGGGCCGGGACACCGGTTCCTGATCCCGGGCAGCACGCTGGGCGGTGCCGTCGTGCTGCTCGCGGCCGACCTCGCGGCCCGCACCGTCGCCCAGCCCGCCGAACTCCCGCTCGGCGTCCTCACCGCCCTGCTCGGCAGCCCGTTCTTCTTCTGGCTGCTGCGCAGGACCCGCCGCAGGCAAGGAGGTTGGGCATGAGGTTCCCGCGTGCGGCGCGCCCCGTACCCCCTCCCCCGGCCGCCCCCGGCGCCGTACTCGCCGAAGCCGAGGGCCTGCGGGTGCGTCTGGGTGCCGACGAGGTCCTGCGCGGTGTGGACGTCACCGCCCGCGCGGGCGAGGTCCTCGCGTTGGTCGGTCCCAACGGGGCGGGAAAGTCCACGCTGCTGGGAGCCCTGGCCGCCGATCTGCGCGCCGCCGAGGGAGTGGTACGGATCCACGGTCGCCCCGCCCCGCAGTGGTCGGCGCCCGAACTCGCCCTGCGCCGGGCCGTGCTCCCCCAGTCGGCCACGCTCTCCTTCCCGTTCACGGTCGAGGAGGTCGTACGGATGGGCCGGGCGCCCTGGGCGGGCGCGAGCCGGGAGGACGACGACGTGGCCGTCGCCGAGGCCATGGCGGCCACGGAGGTCACCGGGTTCGCGTCGCGTCCCTTCTCCGCGCTCAGCGGGGGTGAGCGGGCGCGGGTCGCGTTCGCCCGGGTGCTCGCCCAGCGCGCTCCTGTGCTGCTGCTCGACGAGCCGACCGCCGCCCTCGACCTCAGGCACCAGGAGTTGGTGCTGCGGGTGTGCCGGGCAAGGGCGCACGCCGGTGACGCGGTGGTCGTGGTGTTGCACGATCTGGGGCTCGCGGCCGCGTACGCGCACCGGGTGGCGATTCTGTGCGCCGGTCGTGTCGCCGCCGAGGGACCGCCGGCCGAGGTTTTCACGGGCGAGTTGCTGAGTGAGGTCTACCGCCAGTCAGTTGAGGTGTTCCCGCACCCCCGGACGGGTGCCGTCCTGGTGTCTCCCGAACGGGGCGCCGTGACCGCCGAGCGAGACGCTTGACCATTGCTTGACCTTTCCATGGGGTTCAGTTTGAGCCACCGTGATCAGGCCGTGTCTGTGGGTCAACTGTGAGAGCTGAATCACCGTAGGGGTGGGTAGGAGTGAGGTAAGCCTCAGGTAAGTTAGGCCAGCCTCACCATGCCAGCGGGGACCTTCCGCCTGGTTTGTCCGTCGTTCTCTTGGAGCCTGAATGCGAGCCGTCCGACTCTCAGTTGTCACCGCCGCCGCGACCGCGGCCGCTCTGGCCGCCGTCACGGGCTGCACCGAGAAGAGCGACGCCGGGTCCGGTGACGCGATCCAGGTGACCGCCGCCGACTCCAAGTGCGAGACCTCCTCGAAGTCCGTCCCGGCCGGCCAGGTCACCCTGAACATCGAGAACAAGGGCTCGAAGGCCACCGAGGTCGAGATCCTCTTCCCGGACGACCGGATCGTCTCCGAGAAGGAGAACATCGGCCCGGGCACCAAGTACACGCTGACCGCCGAGGTCAAGGCCGGTTCGTACGAGATAGCCTGCCGCCCCGGCATGAAGGGCCTCGGCGTCCGCCAGAAGCTCGCCGTGACCGGTGGCACGGTCGCCAAGCGCGACCCGCGCCTCGACAAGGCCGTGGCCGCCTACCGCGAGTACGCGCAGGAGCAGGCCGACGCGACGATCCCGAAGGTGGAGACGTTCGCCAACGCCATCAAGGCGGGCGACATCGAGGCCGCCAAGCAGGCCTACGCCCCCTCCCGCTTCGGCTGGGAGAGCACCGAGCCGATCGCCGAGTCCTTCGGGGACATCGACCCCAAGACCGACACCCGCGTCAACGACCTGGAAAAGGGCCAGAAGTGGACCGGCTGGCACGCGCTGGAGAAGGCCCTCTGGGTGGACAAGAAGGTCGGCGCCGAGCAGAAGACCCTCGCCGATGAGCTGGTCACCGACCTGAAGGACTGGCAGAAGCGGGTCGGCAAGGCCGAGATCACCCCGACCTCCATGGCCAACGGCGCCAAGGAACTCCTCGACGAGGTCGCCACCGGCAAGGTCACCGGCGAGGAGGACCGCTACTCGCACACCGACCTCAGCGACTTCAAGGGCAACGTCGAGGGCGCGCAGAAGTCGTACGAGCTGCTCAAGCCGGTCGCACAGCAGAACGACAAGGCGCTGACCACCGAGCTCGACAAGCAGTTCTCGGCGCTGAACACGCTGCTGGAGAAGTACCGCACGGACAAGACCTCTGATGGCTTCGTGTCGTACGACAAGGTCACGAAGGACCAGCGCAAGGAGCTCTCGGACGCGGTCAACGCGCTTGCCGAGCCGCTGTCCAAGCTCGCCGCGGTTGTTGTGAAGTAGGCGGGGCGCATCATGACGAACGACACCACACAAGCAGCGGGCGGACCTTCGCCCTCCCGGCGTTCGCTGATCGGCTGGGGCGGTGCCGGGCTCGCGCTCGGGGCCGCCGCGGCCGGCGGCGCGGTGGCGATGACCCGTACCGGCAACGACGTGGACCCGGCGGGTGCCGAGACCGGCGCCGCGGTCGCCTTCCACGGCGCGCACCAGGCGGGCATCGCGACGCCGGTGCAGGACCGGCTGCACTTCGCCTCGTTCGACGTGAAGACGGACGACCGCGCCGAGTTCGTCCAGATGCTGAAGGACTGGACGGCCGCCGCGCGCCGGATGACCGCGGGGCACGCGGTCGGTGAGGGCGCGTACGGCGGACTGGCCGAGGCACCGCCGGACGACACCGGCGAGGCCCTGGGCCTCAAGCCGTCCCGGCTGACGCTGACCATCGGTTTCGGGCCCTCGCTGTTCGAGAAGTACGGCGAGAAGTTCGGGCTGACGGGGCAGCGGCCGGAGGCCCTCGTCGACCTGCCGCCGTTCCCCGGTGACAACCTGGAGAAGTCGCGCAGCGACGGCGACCTGTGCGTCCAGGCCTGCGCGGACGACCCGCAGGTCGCCGTGCACGCGATCCGCAACCTGGCCCGGATCGGCTTCGGCAAGGTCGCCGTCCGCTGGTCGCAGCTCGGCTTCGGCAAGACCTCCTCGACGACCCCCGACGCCCAGACCCCCCGCAACCTCATGGGGTTCAAGGACGGCACCCGCAACATCGCGGGCACCGAGCCGGACCGGCTGAAGAAGTTCGTGTGGGTGGGCGAGGGCGAGGGTCCCGCCTGGATGACCGGCGGCTCGTACCTCGTGGCGCGCCGCATCCGGATGAACATCGAGACCTGGGACCGGACCTCGTTGCAGGAGCAGGAGGACGTCTTCGGCCGGGACAAGGGCGAGGGCGCGCCGGTCGGCAAGGCCAAGGAGCGCGACGAGCCGTTCCTGAAGGCGATGAAGCCCGACGCGCACGTACGGCTCGCGCATCCCGACTCCAACGACGGTGTCACCCTGCTGCGCCGCGGCTACTCCTTCACGGACGGCACGGACGGCCTCGGCAGGCTGGAGGCCGGGCTGTTCTTCCTCGCCTACCAGCGTGACGTGCGCAAGGGCTTCATCCCGGTGCAGCGCAGCCTCGCGCGCTCCGACGCGCTCAACGAGTACATCCAGCACGTGAGTTCGGCGGTCTTCGCCGTCCCGCCCGGCGTCCTCGACAAGGACGACTGGTGGGGGCGCGCGCTGTTCTCCAAGGAGGCGTAGCCCGTGTTCGGCAACTATCTGATCGGCCTGCGCGAGGGGCTGGAAGCCAGTCTCGTCGTCTGCATCCTCATCGCCTACCTGGTGAAGACCGACCGCAAGGACGCCCTGAAGCCCATCTGGATGGGCATCGGCGTCGCGATCGCGCTCGCGCTCGGCTTCGGCTGCGCGCTCGAGTTCGGCTCCCAGGAGCTGACGTTCGAGGCGCAGGAGGCGCTCGGCGGTTCGCTGTCGATCGTCGCGGTCGGCCTGGTGACGTGGATGGTCTTCTGGATGCGGCGCACCGCCCGGCATCTGAAGTCCGAACTGCACGGCAGGCTGGACGCGGCGCTGGCGATGGGCACGGGCGCGCTGGTCGCGACCGCGTTCCTGGCCGTCGGCCGGGAGGGCCTGGAGACGGCGCTGTTCGTGTGGGCGTCGGTGCACGCGGCGAGCGACGGCACCCCGCGCCCGCTGATCGGTGTCGCCCTGGGCCTGGCCACCGCGGTCCTCCTCGGCTGGCTCTTCTACCGGGGCGCCCTGAAGATCAACCTCGCGAAGTTCTTCACCTGGACCGGCGGCATGCTGGTGGTGGTCGCGGCGGGTGTGCTCGCGTACGGCGTCCACGACCTGCAGGAGGCCGACTGGATCCCGGGGCTGCGGAATCTCGCCTTCGACATCAGTGGCACGATCCCGCCGGACAGCTGGTACGGCACGCTCCTCAAGGGCGTGTTGAACTTCCAGCCCGACCCGACGGTCCTTCAGGTCACGGTGTGGGCGCTGTACCTGGTCCCGACACTCGCGATCTTCCTCGCCCCGGTAGGGTTCGCCTCCGGGAAGGGGAAGGTGAAGGTACCTGATGAGCAGGGATCGCGCGGGTCGCAGCCCACGAAGGCTTCGTAGTCTCAACCGGTTCGCCCTGACAACGGGGGCGGTGACCGTTCTGTCCTTGACGGCGAGCGGCTGCGTGGTGGTGCACGGGGAGCGGGAGGTCGTACCGACGGCAACCCGGACCGAGGCCGCCCGTGCGCTCAAGGACTTCACCGCCGCCTACAACAAGGCGGACAAGGCGAACGACAGCTCCCTGGACGCGGACCGCGTCACCGGCGCCCTGGGCGCCATCGACGGGGCGAAGCTGACGGCCGGGCAGAAGAACAATCCGGGCGGCAACCCGTCCTATTCGCCGCTGTCGCTGACCGACGCGAAGTTCTCGATACCGGCGAAGGCGGGTTGGCCGCGCTGGTTCGTGGCCGACGCCGCGGCCAACAAGGGTGTGGCGGGCTACCGTTGGCTGCTCGTCTTCACCCGGGGCAGCGCGAACGACGTGTGGCAGGCCTCGTATCTGACCGTCCTCGCCGCCGCCGACGTACCGAAGTTCCAGCAGGACAAGGACGGTTGGGCGCAGCCCGTCACCGGGGACGACACGGCTCTCGCCGTCGAGCCGAACAGGCTGAGCCAGTCGTACACCACGTATCTGCAGAGCGGCGGCGACACCTTCGCGCCGGGCCTGCACACCTCGCAGTGGCGGACCCAGCGCGCCAAGAACGCCGCCAAGCCCGGTCTCGCCCGGCAGTACATCGACGAGCCGCTGACCTCCGGCGACTACGCCCCGGTGGGGCTGCGCACCGCGGACGGCGGCGCGCTGGTCTTCTTCACCACCCGCCGCTTCGAGAAGCAGACCGCCGCGCAGGGCACCGAGATCCCGGCCCCCAGCGCGGACGTCAAGGCCCTGACCACCGGTGACATCAAACAGTCCCTGACCCTGGAGTTCGTCTCCAACCAGGCGGTCCTGGACCCCGGGAAGAGCGCGCAGAAGCGACAGGTGGCGGTACTGGGGCGGATCGAGGGGCTGACGGGGGCGAAGGGCGGGTAGCCGGGGAGGCTCGGCCGGTTCCGGTGAGGCCGGTTCCGGTGGGCCAGTCGCGATGGCCAGGTTCGGTGGACTAGTTGCGGTGGGGCCAGGCTGCCAGCTGGTCGTCCGACTCGTTCTCGCCCACGTAACGGGCGCAGGCGTCCGTCAGGGCCTCGAGCAGGCTCAGGGGGTCGGGGAGGGGGTGTTCCGGGCCCCGTACCCAGTCGACCGTCAGACCACCGGGGAGCTGGGCCGGCGGCACGAGGACGTACGAGCCTCGGCAGTGCCAGCGCAGACCGGGGTGCTCGTCCGTCGTCTCGGGGTGCGAGTCCAGCTCGCACGGCCACCACTCGTCCTCGTCCTCGGGCGTACCGCGGGTGAGTGTGAAGAAGAACATGCGGCCGTCACCGCTCTGCGCGACGGGCCCCACCTCCACACCTGAGGCGAGCAGCCGCTCCAGCGCCTTGCGGCCCGCGTCCACGGGCACGTCGAGGACGTCGTGCACCATGCCGGTCGCGGTGATGAAGTTGGCCTGCGGCTGATGCCGGACCCACCGCTCGATCTGGGCGCGGTCGGTCGTGGACTGGGTCTGCCAGGCGAAGGAGACGGGGTGGCGCGCGGGGGTGGGACAGCCGACGCGGTCACAGGAACAGCGGTAGCCGGAGGGGTACGCGGCCTGCGCGAGCGGCAGCCCCGCGGCGGCAGCGGCGATCAGCAGGGCCTCACGGCCGCCGTCGGCAGCGATCTCTGTCGCACCCTTCGGACGGCGACCACGCAGCCACTGGGAGATCCTGCCCTGCGCACCGGAGCGGCGGCCGAACTCTGCGCTCATCAATCCCCTAGCCAAGCAGTTGTGCCGACAGCGGTCGTGTCGCGGCGTCCACGTCCATCACGTTCACGTTCATCGCGTTCACGTCATTCGCGTTCACGTTCTCAACCAATCGTGCCGACGAACGCCTTCGACAACCTCTATGGTCCCACCCTCCTGCGCCCCGAATGGACAGAGCCCCCCATCCGGGGCGCTTTGGCATGATTCATCCCCGTGGAGCGAGGCCGTACAGCGCGTAGTCGACGAGGGTGTCCGTATACGCGTACGAGATGGGACCGGTGTGCTGGAGCCAGCGCTGCGCGAGCGGGGAGACGAAGAGTTCCAGGGCGATGCGGGGGTCGATGTCCGGGCGCAGGTCGCCCTTGTCCTGGGCGGACCGCAGCCGCTTCACGTAGAGCTGGAGCTGGGGTTCGAGGAGCCCCGCCACGAACTCGGCGCCGAGCGGTTCGTTGACGAGGCCTTCGGCGGCCAGGGCGCGGGCGGGGATCTCGAACCTGGGGTCCAGCAGTTCGTCGACGGTGGCGCGCAGGACCTGCTTGAGGTCGGCCGCGAGATCGCCGGTGTCGGGGATGTCATACGACTCGTGGCCCGCCTCACGAGCGGTCCGCTCGCCGAGGTCCATGAAGGCGTCCAGCAGCACCGCGGCCTTCGAGGGCCACCACCGGTAGATCGTCTGCTTGCCGACGCCCGCGCGGGCGGCGATGCCCTCGACCGTGGTCTTGGGGTAGCCGACCTCGCCGACGAGGGCGAGGGCGGCGTCGAAGATCGCCCGACGGGACTTCTCGCTGCGGCGGGTGGAGTCGGGGGTGGGTTTGGCAGGGGTGGGTTTGGCGGGGGTGGGTTTGGCGGCGGGGCGGGGCGTGTGGGCCATGGGGCGAATCTAACAGGATGACAAGACGGGGCGTCTCGTGACCGGCTGCGGGCCGGTGGGGGCTGGGCGCGCAGTTCCCCGCGCCCCTCAAGAGCGCCGGTGCGCATCTTTCAGCCCGTCCGGCGTCTGAAGACGAGGCCGTCAGGCCGATGGGGGGCCTGGGGCGCAGCCCCGGCCCCCCAGGGGCGCGGGGAACTGCGCGATCGGCCCCCACCGGCCCGCAGCCGACGAACCCACCCGGGGGTCTGGGGGTGCAGCCCCCAGGTACGGACGGGACGGGTAGGGGCGGCGGGGGCGAGAACCGTCGTGGCCCCGCGAAGTCCACCCGTTCGCCAGGGGGCCGACGGGCCCCGCGGACCGCACCATGGGCATCACCTGCCCCTGCGGTACGTGAGGAGCCCTCCTTGCAGCCTCCCCGCCGCGCCACACCCCGGCGCTATCTGATGTGCCCACCCGCACACTTCGACGTCACCTACGCCATCAACCCGTGGATGAACCCCGCCAAGCCGGTCGACGTGCCGCTCGCCGTCGCCCAGTGGGAGGACCTGCGCAGCCGTTACCTCGCGCTCGGCCACACGGTCGAGGAACTCACCCCGCGCCCCGGCCTGCCGGACATGGTCTTCGCCGCGAACGGGGCGACGGTCGTCGACGGCCGGGTACTGGGCGCCCGCTTCGCGCACCGCGAGCGCGAACCGGAGGCGGCGGCCCACCTGGAGTGGTTCCGCGCGCACGGCTTCCCGCACGTCCACGAGCCGGTCCACGTCAACGAGGGCGAGGGCGACTTCGCGGTCACCGCCTCCTACGTACTCGCCGGCCGTGGCTTTCGCGCGAGCCCCCTCTCGCACGGCGAGGCCCAGGAGTTCTTCGCGCGACCGGTGATCGGGCTCGACCTGGTCGACCCCCGCTACTACCACCTCGACACCGCCCTCGCCGTCCTCGACGACACGACGGACGAGGTCATGTACTACCCGCCCGCCTTCTCCCCCGGCAGCCGGGAGGTGCTGCGGCGACTGTTCCCCGACGCGCTGGTCGCCGGTGCCGAGGATGCCGCCGCGTTCGGCCTCAACGCGGTCTCGGACGGCCTGCACGTGCTGCTGCCGCAGGCAGCGACGGGGCTCCTCGGTCCGCTGCGGGAACGCGGCTTCGAGCCCGTCGGCATCGACCTGAGCGAGCTCCTCAAGGGCGGCGGCAGCGTGAAGTGCTGCACACAGGAGCTGAGGTGTTGAGGAGCGGAGGAGCGGAGGAGCCGAGGAGCCGAGGAGCTGAGGTGCTGAGGAGCCGAGGTGCTGAGGTGCTGAGCTCCGGCTGCTAGTCCTCCGTGGGCGGCGGTGGCCAGGCGTCGCCCCAGTCCGCGTCGCGGGCCGCCCGGTACAGCGGCCCGTGACGCTTGGTCACCGTCTCGCGGTGCAGGGCCTCGTCGGGGCCGCACAGGTCCAGGAGTACCTGGCCCTTGCGGATCTGCGGCTTGCGTACGACGCGGGAGGGGGCCGGGGCCGGCGGGAAGCGGGTGGCGGCGACGTAGCTGAACTTCTCGTCCTCGTAGGGCAGGGAGCCGCCCTTGACCTGACGGTGCAGGGAGGAACGCGCGACCCGGGCGGAGAAGTGGCACCAGTCCTCGCCGGGGACGATCGGGCAGGCCGCGCTGTGCGGGCAGGGGGCGGCGACGTGGAACCCGGCGGTGATCAGACGGTCCCGCGCCT
The DNA here is from genome assembly GCF_001514115.1 of Streptomyces olivochromogenes. Taxonomy (GTDB): domain Bacteria; phylum Actinomycetota; class Actinomycetes; order Streptomycetales; family Streptomycetaceae; genus Streptomyces; species Streptomyces olivochromogenes. The sequence continues at coordinate 172,861 of NZ_KQ948452.1, read as the reverse complement.
CGATGACGCGCGTGTAGCCGTCGGGCGTACCGGGCTCGATGATCACGACGGCCTGGGCGGCGGTCGCGGCGGCGGTCACGACGGAGGCGCGGTCGGCGTCGGTGAGCTCGCCGAGGACGTAGGAGACGGTGACGAGATCAGTGCTCTCGATGGTGAGCGCCGATCCGATACGAGAGCGGTGCCATTCGGCGGACTTCAGTTCCGGGTTCGCCGCGGCGATCTCGCGACCCAGCGCGAGGGCGGGCTCGGCCCAGTCGAGCACGGTCACGGGGCGGGCGCCCGCCCAGGTCGCGTTCACCGCCCAGGTCGCGGCGCCCGTGCCGCCGCCGACGTCCACGTGGCTCGCCGGCGTCCACTCCGGGACCGTGTCCGCGAACGCCTCCAGCGCCGATCGCACTGCCTCGAATGTCGCCGGCATGCGGTAGGCGGCGTACGCGACCACGTCCGAGCGGTCGCGGAGGACCGGGGTGTGGGTGGGGGTCGTTCCCCGGTAGTTCGCGATCAGCCGGTCGACCGCCTGTGTGGCCGCCTTCGGCGGGAGGCCGTCGAGGAGTCCGGCGAGGGCGGTACGCAGGGTCTCGGCGGGATGTACGGGGACGTTCACCCGCCGATTCTACGGTCGCCGCAACGGGTCTCCCGCCCCCGCCGCCCCTACCCGTCCCATCCTCACTTGGGGGCTCCGCCCCCAAACCCCCGATCGGCCTGAACGGCCTCGTCCTCAAACGCCGGACGGGCTGAAAGATGCGCGCCAGCGCTTCTGAGGGGCGCGGGGAACTGCGCGACCAGCCCCCACCGGCCCGCAGCCAAACAACTACCGCCCAGCCACGACGCACCCGCAGTGAACAGAACCCCCGCTCACGCTCCCCGTACCGCCCGCGCCAGCCGCGTCCCCGCCTCCGCCCGGGGCGCGCTGTCCGGCGCGCGTCGGCGGGGATGCACCGTGTTCGCGAGGAGCACCAGGAACGTGTCCGTCGCGGGGTCCAGTACGAGGGACGTACCGGTGAAACCGGTGTGCCCCGCGGCGCCCCGCCCGGCCAGCGCACCCATGAACCAGGGCTGGTCGACGGCGAAGCCGAGGCCCGGCGGGGTGAGCATCAGCTCGACGAGGTCGGGGCCGAGGATGCGGGCGGGGCCGTAGGAGCCGCCCGCGAGGAGGGTCCTGCAGAAGATCGCCAGGTCGTGGGCCGTGGAGAAGAGGCCCGCATGCCCGGCCACCCCACCGAGCGCCCAGGCGTTCTCGTCGTGCACGACCCCCCGCAGCATCCCCCGGTCCGCCTTGCCCCACGGCCGCCGCTGGTCCTCGGTCGCCGCCGCCCCCGCGCACGGCCCGAAGGACGTGGCGGTCATCCCGAGCGGCCGGGTGATCCCGTCGCGGACGAGGACGTCGAGCGTGCGGCCGGTGACGCGTTCCAGGACGTGCTGGAGGAGGAGCGGGTTCAGGTCGGAGTAGACGTACTCGCCCGGCGGCGACGAAGGGGCCTCGGCCCGCAGCAGGGCGAGGCGCGCCGCGTCGTCCGGGCAGTCGCACAGCGGGAGTTCGGGGCGCAGCCCGGAGGTGTGCATGAGCAGCTGTCGTACGGTGATGTCGTGGGCGGAGGCCGCGCGGAACTCCGGCAGATACGCCCCCACCCGCGCGTCGATCCCCAGCGTGCCCCGCTCCAGCTGCTGCACCGCGGCGACCGCCGTGAACAGCTTGGTGAGGGAGGCCAGGTCGAAGGGGGTGTCGACGGTCATCGGCCGCCGGTCCCCGGGCGGCAGTTCGACCCCGGTGTCGGTCTTCTCGTCGTACGAGGAGTAGCGCACAGCCCAGCCCGCCGCCTCCTCGACGGCGATGACCGGGCCGCGGCCCGCGACCAGCACGAGGCCCGCCGTCCAGGGGCGCGGCCCACGGGTGAGCGTGCGGACGTCCCGTACGAGGTGGCGCAGTTCCGTCGGGTCGAGTCCGGCCCGTTCCGGGGTGTCCACGCGCAGTCTCGGTGCGCTCAGCTGCCCGCCGCCTTTCCGTCCGCAGTGTGTCCCGTCTGCCAGGGACGGCACAGTCCCACGAAGAAGACGATCGCCACCAGTACCGCCGCCAGTTGGACGACGGCCATCGGGACCGCGGTGTGTTCCCCGGCGATGCCGACGAGCGGGGAGGCGATCGCGCCGATGAGGAAGGAGGAGGTACCGAGCAGCGCGGACGCGGAACCGGCCGCGTGCCGTACCCGCATCAGGGCCAGCGCCTGGGTGTTGGGCATGGCGAGGCCCATGGCGGACATGAGGACGAAGAGGGCCGCGGCCACCGGGACGAGTCCTGCCTTGCCGAAGACGCCCGTGGACAGCAGGAGCAGCGCCGTCGCGGCGAGGGCGATGAGGGCGAGGCCGACCGCGAGGACCTTGTCGAGGCTGACCCTGCCGACGAGGATCTTGCCGTTGATCTGGCCGACGATCACCAGGCCGACGGAGTTGATCCCGAAGAGCAGGCTGAAGGTCTGCGGGGAGGCGCCGTAGATCTCCTGGATCACGAAAGGAGAGGCGCTGATGTATGCGAACAGTGCCGCGAAGGCGAACCCGCCCGCCAGCGTGTAGCCGGTGAAGACGCGGTCGGCGAGCAGTCCGCGCATGGCGCGCAGCGCCTCACCGACGCCGCCGCCGTGGCGCTGCGCGGGCTCGAGGGTCTCGGGGAGCTTCCGCCAGACGAGCGCGGTGAGTGCGATGCCGACCGCCGTGAGGAGGACGAACACGCCCCGCCAGTCGGTGGCGCGCAGGATCTGGCCGCCGATGAGGGGCGCGACGACGGGGGCGACGCCGGAGATCAGCATGAGGGTGGAGAAGAAGCGGGCCATCGCCATGCCGTCGTACAGGTCGCGTACGACGGCTCGCGCGATCACGATGCCGGCCGCACCCGCGAGGCCCTGGGCGAGGCGGAAGGCGACGAGGAGTTCGACGTTCGGGGCGAGGGCGCACAGGGCGGTGGCGAGGACGTAGACGACGAGGCCGACGAGGAGCGGGCGTCTGCGGCCCCATTTGTCGCTCATCGGTCCGACGACGAGCTGGCCGAGCGCCATCCCGGCGAGGCAGGCGGTCAGCGTGAGCTGGACGGTGGCGGCGGGGGCGTGCAGTGCGCGGGTGACCTCCGGCAGGGCCGGGAGGTACATGTCCATCGACAGCGGGGGCGTGGCGGTGAGTCCGCCGAGGATCAGGGTGACGAGCAGTCCGGTGCGGCGGAGTGCACCGGGGTCCGGCGCCTGGGGCGCCGCCGGTGCGTCGGCCACCGCGGGTGCGTCGGCCACCGCCGTGTTCGGTATGTGCCCCTCCGGGGCCTCCGTGCCCTTCGGGTCCCGCCTGGTGTGCCCGCGCTCGGGCATGAGCCCCTCCCTCTTCGAGTAATCCGCCACCTATGCTCTCAGTTCGAACGGAGTGTTCGGGGTCACAGAACTTCACGTGGCAGAGCGAGTGGCAGAGCGAAGGGCCGGGAATGACGGGCGTGGGCGAGCGGGTGCGGTGGGGGATTCTGGCGACCGGCGGGATCGCGGCGGCCTTCACGGCGGATCTGGTGGACATGCCGGACGCCGAGGTCGTGGCCGTGGCCTCGCGGACGGACGCCTCGGCGAAGGCGTTCGCCGAGCGGTTCGGGATTCCGAGGGCCTACGGGGACTGGGCCTCGCTCGCGGCGGACGAGGACGTCGACGTCGTGTACGTCGCCACTCCGCACTCGGCGCACCGGGTCGCCGCCGGGATGTGTCTGGAGGCGGGACGCCATGTGCTGTGCGAGAAGGCGTTCACGCTGAACGTGCGCGAGGCGGAGGAACTCGTCGCGCTCGCCAAGGAGCACGACCGCTTCCTGATGGAGGCCATGTGGATGTACTGCAATCCGCTGGTCCGGCGGCTCAAGGGTCTCGTCGACGACGGTGTGATCGGTGAAGTCCGCACGATTCAGGCCGACTTCGGGATCAATGGCCCGTTCCCGCCGTCGCACCGGCTGCGGGACCCCGCGCAGGGCGGTGGCGCGCTGCTCGATCTCGGCGTCTATCCGGTGTCGTTCGCTCAGTTGTTGCTCGGGGAGCCCTCGGGCATCACCGCGAGAGCGGTGCTCTCCGACGAGGGCGTCGATCTCCAGACCGGAGCACTGCTCACCTGGGAGAGCGGCGCTCTCGCTTCGGTGCACTGCTCCGTCAACGGCGGCACCCCCGTCTCCGCTTCCGTCACCGGTTCCGAGGGCCGCATCGACGTCCCGGGCGGTTTCTTCTTCCCGGACCGGCTCGTGCTGCACCGCGACGGCCGCGACCCCGAGGAGTTCACGGCCGACCCGGCGCACGGCCCGCGCACCAGCCTCAAGCACGAGGCCGCCGAGGTGATGCGCGCCCTGCGGGCCGGCGAGAAGGAGTCACGGCTCGTCCCCCTGGACGGCAGCCTCGCCGTGATGCGGACGCTCGACACGATCCGCGCCCAGATCGGCGTCCGCTACCCCGGAGAGACCGACTAGGAGGGGCCGACCAGAACGGTCCGCCCAAGACGGTCCGCCCAGGACGATTCGACCAGAACGGTCCGACCAGGACGCCGACACCGCACGGCAGCCCCTCCCGATTACGCTGCGGGCCCATGAATGCCCTCAACGACTCGAACGCCCTGCCCGCCTCGCAGGCGAAGATCGCGGTGGTGACCGGCGCGGGCTCCGGCATCGGCCGTGCGGTGGCCGTCGAACTGCTGCGCACCGGCTGGTCGGTGGCGCTCGCCGGACGCAAGCCGGAGACGCTGGAGGAGACGGCCGCCCTCGTCCCCGAGGCGCCCTCCCTCGTCGTACGCACCGACGTCTCGCGCCCCGACGACGTGGCGGCCCTGTTCGACGCCGCGCGCGAGCGCTTCGGGCGGCTGGACCTGCTCTTCAACAACGCGGGGACGTTCGGGCCCGGCGGTGTCCCGGTCGAGGAACTGCCGTACGAGGCATGGCAGCACGTCGTGAACACGAACCTCAACGGCGCGTTCCTGTGCGCGCAGGCCGCGTACCGGCAGATGAAGGAGCAGGACCCGCAGGGCGGCCGGATCATCAACAACGGCTCGATCTCGGCGCACACGCCCCGCCCGCTGTCGGTGGCGTACACGGCGACCAAGCACGCGCTGACGGGGCTGACCAAATCGCTGTCCCTGGACGGGCGTCCGTACCGGATCGCCTGCGGTCAGATCGACATCGGCAACGCGGCGACCGACATGACCGAGCGCATGCAGACGGGAGCGTTGCAGGCGAACGGGGAGACGGCGGTCGAGCCGGTGATGGACGTGGCGGACGTGGCACGCACGGTGCGGCACATGGCGGAGCTGCCGCTGGAGGCGAATGTGCAGTTCGCGACGGTACTGGCCACCGCGATGCCGTATGTCGGGCGTGGCTGACGGGCCCCGGACAGCTCGTCGACGGCTCGTCAACGGCTCAACCTACACAAACGGAAGCTGAATCTCCGTACCGTTCGGGCCGGTGGCGGGCTTATGCTCGTGGCTTCTCCACCAGAGCTTCACACTTGGAGTGGAGGACTTCGGTACGACCACGGTCCACACCGAGGGGGGTGGTGGCAGCCGTTCCGCGGCCCGGGTGGGGGTGGACCTCGCGTGGGACCGTGAGGTGAGCTCCGGGCCTCGGAACGGCTGTCCCAATAACGGCCGACCCCCAGCGGCGACCGCGGTCAGCCCTGGTGACGCTCCTGACGTTCCTGACCGTCACGACGATCCCGACCGTCACGACGATCCCGACCGTCACGACGATCCTGACCGTCATGACGTTCCTGGCGTCCGTCCGGGGCCTCGTCCCCGGCCACACGCCGCCGCCTGCGCCACGCGTACGCCCCGCCCGCGAGCAGCGCGACCGCTCCCCCGGCCCCGCCGACCAGCCCCCACGACGACGAGCCGCCGCCGTCCGCGGCCGCCGCGGGCGCTCCGGCCGCCGCCCTGGCCGCCTTCCGGGTGGGGGCCGCGGAGGCGCCGCCCTCGCTGAGCGGATCGACGAGGGTGCCCACGGACCGGGCCTTGGCGCCCTCCTTGAACCCCCAGTCGAGCAGCGCGGCCGTCTCCTCGTAGACGCCGCTGCCGCCGCTCTTGGGGTGCATCACGGTGACGAGGAGGGTCCGCCCGCCGCGGGTCGCTGCGCCGGTGAAGGTGTTGCCGGCGTTGCTGGTGTAGCCGTTCTTCACGCCGATGAGTCCGTCGTACGTCGGCACACCCCACGCGCCCGTCAGCAGGCGGTCGGTGTTCTGGATCTGGAAGGTCTTCTTGCCGCCGGCCGGGAAGTTCGCGGTCTTCGTGTGGCAGTAGGCGCGGAAGTCGGCGTCGGCGAGGCCGTGGCGGGCGAAGAGCGTCAGGTCGTACGCGGACGACACCTGCCCCTTGTGGTCGAAGCCGTCGGGGCTGACCACATGGGTGTCCAGGGCCTGCAGGTCCTGGGCCTTGGCCTGCATCTGGGCGACCGTCCTGGCGAGGCCGCCGTTCATGTGGCTGAGGACGTGCACCGCGTCGTTGCCGGAGCGCAGGAAGACGCCGAGCCACAACTGCTCGACGGTGTAGGTGATGCCGGGCTTGACGCCGACCATGCTGGAGCCCGCGGGGATGTCCGCGAGGTCGGCGTCGGTCACCCGGTGCCGCTCGGTCCGCTCGAAGTTCTTCAGCACGGTGTCCGCGAAGAGCATCTTCAGCGTGGAGGCGGGCGCCAGGTGCGTGTGCGCGTGGTATGAGGCGAGCACCTCGCCGCTCTGGTGGTCGGCGACGAGCCAGGAGCGTGCGGTGAGCCGCTTGGGCAGCCCCGCGGCGGCGCCTACCTGGACGCCGGCGCGGGCGAGCCGCTCACCGCCGATCACGGGCGTGGCGGCCGACGCCGGAGAGGCCGCGGCCAGCGGGACCGCCGCGGCGAGGCCGAGGGCGGCACGGCGGGACAGCTGAGCGGCACGCGGGGGGACGGGAGAGGAATCGCGCATCCCGGGACCGTACAAAAGAAGTTCGCACGTCCGTACGCCGGGGTCTCGAAGTCGCCACGCGCCGGGGTCCCAAAGAAGGGCCACAGCGCACCCAAAGGCAGGGCGAGGGAACACCCCTGCCCCTACGTCCGGCCGACTCCTGCCCTCAGCACCCCACCCAACAGGGGTTTCCTGGCAATAGCCCCTCCGGACCTTAGGAATCAGCTGTCTTACGGAATATTGATTCCGGGCCCTACTTTCTCAGCTCTCACACATCTCTTACTCAGCCCCGCTCAAAGGTTTCTCCATAGCTTGTGGCCGCGCCCACAGCGGGCGCCAAGAACCTTTGGGGAACGGGATGTTTGGCATCTATCTCAAGCGTGAGCTGAGCCGGCGCAAGAAGGCGGCCCTGGTGATCGCCATGGGTCTGGCGCTCGGTATCGCGCTGGTCATCACCGTCAACTCGGTGTCGGCCGGCATGCAGCAGGCGCAGGACAAGGTCCTGAAGTCGCTGTACGGGCTCGGCACCGACATGACGGTGACCAAGGCCCAGGCGGCGCCTTCGAGCAACTCGTCCGGCAGACCGAAGTTCGACTTCAACGCCAAGTCGAGCAGCTCCACCAAGCAGAGCTCGGACCGCGTGATGACGCAGGGCGGACAGTCCCTGGCCTCCTCCCTGGTCACCAAGGTCTCCGCGCAGAAGGGCGTGGCGAGCGCGGTGGGCGCGCTGAGCCTGAACGTCACCAAGGTCGACGGTTCCTTCACCCAGGGCACCGCGAAGTCCTCGACGTCCGGCGGCTCCTCCCAGCAGGGCGGCCCCGGCGGCGGCCAGGGCGGCGGCAGCACGGGAGCGCCCCAGGTGCAGGGCGGCGGCGCCTCCTTCGACGTGAACTCGTACTCGGTCGCGGGCGTCGACGTCACCAACCAGGACCTCGGCCCGCTCGCCACCTCGAAGATCACCTCGGGCAAGACCTTCACGGCGACGCAGACCGACGCGAAGGTCGCGGTGGTCAGCAAGTCGTACGCCAAGGAGAACAAGTACACGGTCGGCAAGACCTTCAAGATCTCCGGCACCAAGTACACGGTCATCGGGATCGCGACGCCGGACAGCAGTGAGTCGACGACCGACGTCTACCTGCCGCTGAAGCAGGCGCAGACGCTGGGCGACGCGAAGAACAAGGTCACCACGATCTACGTCAAGGCGACCGACTCCAAGCAGATCACCACGGTCAAGACGACCATCCAGAAGAACATCTCGGGTACGACGGTCACCACCTCCGCCGACCTCGCCTCCACCGTCTCCGGCTCCCTGTCGACCGCCTCGAACCTGGCGACCAGCGTCGGCAAGTGGCTGTCCATCGCGGTGCTCGTGGCCGCGTTCCTGGTGGCGGCGCTGCTGACCTCCTCCGCCGTGTCCCGCCGGGTGCGTGAGTTCGGCACCCTCAAGGCGCTCGGCTGGCCCTCCCGCAAGGTCACCCGGCAGGTCGTCGGCGAGTCCATCGTGAACGGTCTGATCGGCGGCGCGCTCGGCATCGCCATCGGCCTCGGCGCGGCGTACGCGGTGACGGCGATCAGCCCGAAGCTGACCGCGGAGCTCGGCAACACCGGTGGTGGCGGCGGTGGCGGCATGGGCGGCGGCCCCGGCGGCGGCGGCCCCGGGCAGCAGGCGGTCAAGAACACCATGGAGATCGCGCTCTCCGCGCCGGTCTCGGTGACCACCATCGCGCTCGCCGCGGGCCTGGCCATCGCGGGCGGTCTGATCGCCGGTGCGATGGGCGGCTGGCGCGCCTCGCGGATGCGTCCGGCGGACGCGCTGCGCAGCGTCTCCTAGTCCCCCGCGGGCGATCCCGTTCGCGCCCCACCCCTTCTTCTCCCCTCTCCCACTTCAACGCCTGCTTCACCTTCGGAGAACCTCATGTACAAGCTCACCGGCGTCACCAAGCGCTACACGCGGGGCAAGGACACGGTGGAGGCGCTGCGTGGCATCGACCTCACCATCGAGGACGGCGACCAGCTCGTCATCCAGGGCCCCACGGGCGGCGGCAAGTCCACCCTGCTCCAGATGATCGGCGGCCTGGACCGTCCCTCCGCCGGCAGTGTCGAGCTGGACGGCGTCGACCTCGCCTCCATCAGCGAGGCCAAGCTGACCCGGCTGCGTGCCGAGAAGATCGGCATCATCTTCCAGTCGTTCAACCTCATCCCGACGCTGACCGCGCAGGAGAACGTCGAGACCGCGCTCGTACCGCTCGGGGTGAAGCCCGCGGAACGGCGCGAGCGGGCCGCCGAGGCGCTGCGTTCGGTCGGTCTCGGCGAGCGGCTGACGCATGCGCCGTCCGAGCTGTCGGGCGGTCAGCAGCAGCGTGTCGCCATCGCCCGCGCGCTGGTCAAGAAGCCGAAGGTACTCCTCGCGGACGAGCCGACCGGCAACCTCGACGAGGGCACCCGCGACGACATCATGGGCCTGCTGGAAGGGCTGTGGCACGAGTACGGGCTGACCTTCATCATGGTCACCCACGACTCGTCGATCGCCCGCCGGGCGCCGCGCCTGGCGACCATCAAGGCCGGGCAGATCACACTGACCGAGCAGGGGGGCCGGCGCCCCCTGTCCCAGCAGTACGTCCAGCAGTAGACGCGTCCCGGGGCCGCTCACCGTCCCAGCACGCGGTCGGCCTCGGCCGGCTGCGCGGCGGTGAGCGGCCTTCGCGCGTCGCGCCCGAGAGGTGCAGCTGGTAGAGGCCGACAGGTTACGCCTGGCCGGTCTCGAAGCGGGTGATCCTGCCGCCGTCGTCGACGATGAAGCTCCACCTCGTCTTCATCTCGCCCCAAGTGTCGTTGTTGTAGCGGGCGATGAGGGCACGGCCGCCGTTCGACTCGTTGTCGACCTCCATGTGGCCGCGGGAGGAGAAGATCTCCCGATCGGTCCAGTCGGCGAGGTCCCGGTCGGCACCGTCGTCGGACATGGTCGCGCCGGGTGCGAGGACGGCCTGGAAGGCGTCACGGTCATGGGCGTTCACAGCGGTGACGAAGGCCCGGACGGCCGGGTCGCTGAGTTTCGCTACCTGAATCGTCATGGGAGTCACCCTCACACCGGTCCCGGGCGCCCGCCACCCGAACGACACCCCGAACACGTCGGTCACACGTCATCGGTGCGACGGTGGAGACACGGGAGGAACCGTTGACCGTTGCCGCCGTCCGTCTGCTCTGGGAGCCACCGTGACCTGTTACGACCGAAGTGATCTGGGACTGCTGTTGCTCCGTCTGGGCACGGGCGGAGTGCTGGCCGCGCACGGGACGCAAAAGCTGTTCGGCTGGTTCGGCGGGGGCGGCCTGGAAGGGACCGGGACCGCCATGGAGGCCATGGGCTACACGCCCGGCAAGGCGAGCGCGGTGGCGGCGGGGCTGGCCGAGGCCGGCGGGGGCACCCTGCTGGCGCTGGGCCTCGCGACCCCCGCGGCGGGTGCGGCGGCGGCCGGGGGAATGGTGGGCGCGGCCGCGGTGCATCTGCCCAACGGGTTCTTCGCGATGAACGGCGGCTACGAGTACGCGGCGTCGCTGGCCCTGACGGCGGCGGGCCTCGCGGTGGCGGGCCCCGGCCGCCTCTCGCTGGACCACGCGCTCGGCCACACCGTGAACCGCTGTTGGATGGTCCCCCTCGCGCTCGGCGTGACGGCGGCGGCCACGCTGGCCGTGGTCGGCGCCCGGAACAAGAGGGTGCGCGAGGCGGCCGAGGGCAAACAGGAGGCCCTGTTCGAAGAGTAGGCGCATGCGCGGAGGCACGCGTGGACCGGGGCGCACGGCCGACGGTGCGGGAAGCTTGCCCCATGGCTGACGACGACGTCTGGGAATCCATCGACCACCTGCACTCCTGGCTGGACGCCCACCGCACGCACGGCGGCCGGGAGGGCCTGCTGCTGCGCATCCTGAAACTGTCGGAGGAGGTCGGCGAGGTCGCCGAGGCGGTGATCGGCGCGACCGGCCAGAACCCGCGCAAGGGGGCCGACCACACCTGGGACGACGTACGGTCCGAGCTCTGCGACGTCGTCATCACGGCCCTGGTCGCCCTGCGCACGCTGACGCCGGACGCGCGGGAGGTCTTCATGGCCCATCTGGCGGGCGTCACGGAGCGGTCGCTCGGGACTGATCCAACTCCGTGAGCCGCGCCCTCACTTGTTCACCCCGTGGACGTGTGCGGGCCGTCGGCAGTTGGTGGGGACGGCCGAGCCTTCTCGTCGACATCACGCCGACGAAAGGGTCCCCGTGCAGGACTACCTTCTCCCCCGTGGCCGCAGGACGCTCGCCGTTGCCAGTGGGGTGCTCGCGCTCGCCGCCATGGGGCTGGGAAGCCAGGCCCGAGCGGCGAGTTTCGGGACTCCGACGCTGTCGCTGTCGGCGGCCTATCTGTCCGGCGCGGTGGGGGCGAGCGGGGATCCGGTCGTGAAGGTGACGGTCGCACAGAGCGGCGCGGACGCCGGAGCCCTGACGGTCACGGTGACCAAGAGCAGCAAGACCTCCGTGGCGACCACCGCCGACGTCACGGTCACCGGCACCGGCGCCACCCGCCAGGTCGCCGTCGCCGCGCGCGGCCGGGGCTACACCGACCTGACCGTGAAGGTCACCGGCGTGGACGGCCAGACCGCCACCAAAACCCTGCACTACGCCGCGTCGGCCGCCGTCCAACAGGCCGCGGACAGCAGGTACTTCACGGGTTCCAGCGACGCCTCCGCCGCCGTGGACGTCGGGGGCGGCTATGCGGTGGTGGCGGACGACGAGTCCAACACCCTGCGCCTGTACGACCGTTCGGCCTCGGGCGCGCCCGTGAAGACCTGGGACTTCAGCTCGAACCTCGGTGTCTCGAAGGAGATCGACATCGAGGGCGCCGCGCGCGTCGGCGACACGATCTACTGGACGGGCTCGCTGGGCAACAACAAGGACGGCGAGTACAAGTCCGCCCGCAACACCGTCTTCACCACCAAGGTCAGCGGTTCGGGCGCGGCCACCGTGCTGTCGTACGGCGGCTCGTACGGCAAGCTCCGCGACGACCTCGTCGCCTGGGACGAGGCCCACGGCGACCGCTACGGCTTCGCGGCGGGCACCGCCGACGGGCAGGTCCCCAAGCAGATCGACGGGTTCAACGTGGAGGGGCTGGAGTTCGCGCCGGGGTCGACGACGACGGCGTACCTCGGCTTCCGCGCGCCGCTCGCCCCGGCGGTCGCCGACGGCAAGGCGCTCCTCGTACCCGTCACGAACATCGACAAGGTGGTCGGCAGCGGTGCCACGGCCGTCTTCGGGACGCCGATCGAGCTGGACCTCGGCGGCCTCTCCGTGCGCGACCTGCGCAAGAACGCCGCGAACCAGTACCTGATCGTCGCGGGCTCCTGGGCCGCCGACGACAACTCCGACCCGTACGCCCTCTACTCCTGGGACGGCGACCCGGCGCACGCCCCGGTCAAGCGGCTCGACCTGCCCACGTCGGACCCGGGCGGCTGGGAGTCGGTCGTCGACGTCCCGGACCTCACCGTTCCGGGCGCCCGCGCCCAGCTGATCACCGACGACGGCTCCGCCGACCTGTACGGCGACGGCACGGAGGCCAAGGACCTCACCCACCCCGAGTGGAAGAAGTCCCGGGCGACCTGGTTCACGATCGGCGGCTGAGGCACGGGGCGGGCGGCCGGGGCACGGGGCGGGTCTGCCCTGCGGGGCGGGTCCGTCCTGCGGGGTGGCTCTTCCCTGCGAGGCGGCTCCGTCCTGCGGGGCTACTCCGTCCTACGGGGCAGCTCTGCCCTTCGAGGCGGCTGCGTCCTGCAGGGCGGGCCTGCCCTTCAAGGCGGCTCCGTCCTGCAGGGCGGCTCTGCCCTGCGGGCCGACTCTGCCCCGCAGGGCTGCACCGCCCGCCCGGGCCGTCGCGTCCGTCGTAGCGCCGTCTGAGAAGGTGACCGTATGCGCCTGATCCTCATCCGCCATGGCCAGACCCCGTCCAACGTGGCCTTCCTCCTGGACACCGCCGTCCCCGGCCCGGGTCTGACCGACCTCGGCGAGAAGCAGGCCGCCGCACTGCCCCAGACACTCGCGGACGTGGACATCGACCTGCTGTACGTCTCCACACTGACCCGCACCCAGCTGACGGCCGCCCCATTGGCGGGCGCCCGCGGCCTCGAGATGGTCGTACGCGACGGCATCCGTGAGCTGGAGGCCGGGGACCTGGAGATGATGCGCGGCGACACCGCGGCGGCCAGGACGTACTTCACGACGGCGTTCGCCTGGGTGGCAGGGGACACCGGGCTGCGGATGCCGGGCGGCGAGAACGGCACCGAGGCGCTGGGCCGGTTCGACGCGGTGGTCGCGGAGGCCGCGGCGACCGGCGCGGGCAGCGTCGCCATGGTCAGCCACGGCGCCGCGATCCGGGTGTGGACGGCGGCTCGGGCGCACAACGTCGACATGTCCTTCGCGGCCGACCACCGGCTCGACAACACCGACATCGTGATCCTGGAGGGCTCCCCCGAGGAAGGCTGGACGGCGCTGTCCTGGGCGGGCACGGACATCGGCGGCGCGGCGCACGCGCGGGAGAGCGGCCCCGCGGGACAGCCGTTGGGCCCGACCGCGTAGACGTCCGCCTGTATCCCGCGGGTAGGGGATCCGTCCCCTACCCGCGGGTACGGGGTGCTCACACCGTCGGCACGTTGTACGGCGGCATGTTGTACGGCGTCACCACCTGGATCACCGACGGCAGGAACGGACCCTCGTCCGGCAGCGCCTGCTGGGCCCGCATGATGGTCTGGCAGGCGCGCCGCATGTCCTGGCGCAGGTCGTGGTGAAGCACCGCGGACAGCTTCCCCTCCGCCAGCAGCCGGGTGTTGTCGTGGTCCAGGTCGTGCGCGACGAAGGCCAGCACGCCCCGGCCGAGCGCCGCGAAGGCGTCGATGGTCGCGGTGTTGCCACCGCCGATGGAGTAGACGGCGTTGATCTCCGGATCCCGCTCCAGAGCCGCCAGGACCAGGGCCCGCTGAGTGGAGTCCAGCCCGTCGCTGTCCGTGACCTCGACCAGTCGGCGCAGGGGCCCGCCGCCGCGCATCCCGCTGCGGAAACCCATCTCGCGCTCCTCCTCGTTGCGGAAGGACCCCCGGCTGATCGTGACGAGCACATGGCCCGGACGGTCGGCGAGCCACTGGCGTATCAGGTAGGCGGCGGTGGCTCCGGCGGCCCGGTTGTCGATGCCGACGTACGCCAGCCGCGGGCTGCTGGGCAGATCCGTCACCAGCGTGACCACCGGGATGCCGGCCGCCACCAGCCGGCCGACCGCGGCGGTGACCTCGGGGACCTCCGGGGCCTTGAGGATCACTCCCTGAGAACCGCGCGCGGCGATCCTGTCGAGGTCCTTCACCAGCTCCGCCGCGGGGTCCGTCTCACGGAAGTGGAACCGTGAGCGGACGATCGCCGGGTGCAGGGACGGCAGTTCGGCCTCCAGGGCGTCGCGTACCGCCGAGGAGAACCGCTCCGGGGTCTGCATCACGATGTCGATCATGAAGGTGCGGCCGCCGATGCGGACCTGGGTGCGCTGCCGGTCCAGGTCCTTGATGGCCTGCTGCACCTCCCGCGCCGTGCTCTCGCGCACGCCGCCCCGATGGTTGAGGACCCGGTCGACCGTCGCCTCGCTCAGGCCGGCCTGCCGGGCGATCTCGCGGATCGTATACGGATGTCCCATGGGTTCCTTCGCTGCGTCCCGTGATCGAGGAGATCAGATCGAGGAGATCAAGATCGAGGAGATCAATGAGGGGTTTTTGATGGTTCTCTGCGGATTGATTGACGGTCCCGACCTCATGAGACTGGCAGAAATGTCACCGCGCCGGAAGGCGGCAGCACACTCATGAACCAACTGCTCGAGGACAAGGTCGTCCTCGTCAACGGCGGCAGCCAGGGCGTCGGCGCGGGCATCGTGCGCGCGGCGCTGCGCGAGGGTGCCACGGTCGCCTTCACCGGGCGCCGCACCGAGCTCGGCGAGAAGTTCGCCGCTCAGACCGGTGCCACGTTCGTACGGGCCGATCTGACCGATCCCGCGCAGGCGCGTGGCAGTGTCGAGCAGGTCGTGGCCGCCCACGGGCGGATCGACTGCCTGGTGAACGCGGCCGGACTGACGTCACGCGGCACGCTCCTGGACACCACGCCGGAACTGTTCGACGCGCACGTGGCGATCAATCTGCGGGCGCCGTTCTTCGCGATGCAGGCCGCCGTCCAGCACCTGGTGGACCGCGGGGCGCCGGGCACCGTCGTCAACATCATCACGTCCTCGGCCCACGGCGGGCAGTCCTTCCTCGCCCCGTACGTCGCCGCCAAGGCCGGGCTCATGGGCCTCACCCGCAACGCCGCCCACGCGCACCGCTGGGACCGGGTCCGGATCAACGGCCTCAACATCGGCTGGACGGACACCGAGGGCGAGGAGGAGACCCAGCGCACCTTCCACGGCGCGGGCGACGACTGGCGGGAGAAGGCGGCGAAGACCCAGCCGATGGGCAAGCTGGGCCAGGTCGACGAGATCGCCGACTTCGTCGTCTTCCTGCTCTCCGACCGCAGTGGTGTGGTCACGGGCTCGGTCATCGACTGGGACCAGATCGTCTTCGGCGGACTCGACTGATCCCCTGCCCCTCACCGCACACCCCCTCGTTCCCTCCCCCCCTCCCCTCCCCTCCCCTCTCGCCTCTCCCTTCCTCCCCTCCCCTCTCGCCTCCCCCTCTCGGCGGGCACACCCTCACTGGCTTTAGGAGCAATCTCATGCGTATCGGCATCCTGGGACTGGGCCGGATCGGCGCCTTCCACGCGGCGACCCTCGCCGGGCTCGACGCGGTGGACACCCTGGTCGTCAGCGACCCTGTGGCGGCGGCCACCGCGGCGGCGGTGGAGCGGTTCGGGGCGACGGCGGTGGACTCCCCCGAGGCGGTGCTCGCCGCCGGGGTCGACGGCATCGTCATCGCGGCCGCCACCGACGCGCACCCCGCGCTCATCCTCGCCGCGGTCAAGGCGGGCATCCCGGTGTTCTGCGAGAAGCCGGTGGCGCGGACCGTCGAGGAGAGCCTCGACGTGCTGGAAAGCGTCCGGGACAGCGGTGTCGAGGTGCAGATCGGCTACAACCGGCGTTTCGACGCGGGCTGTGCGGCCGCCCGCAAGGCCGTGGTGAGCGGCGAACTCGGCAAGCTGCACACCGTACGGTCCACCACGCTGGACCCGGCGCCGCCGCCCGCCGCGTACGTCGCGGTCTCCGGGGGCATCTTCCGCGACTGCAGCGTGCACGACTTCGACATCGTGCGCTGGGTCACGGGCCGCGAGGTGGTCGAGGTGTACGCGGCCGGTGGCAACCGGGGTGCCGAGTACATCGCCGAGGCGGGTGACGTCGACACCGCCTCCGCGATCCTCACCCTCGACGACGGCACCATCGCCCTGGTCTCCAACTCCCGCCACAACGCGCGGGGTTACGACGTCCGCCTGGAACTGCACGGCATGCGCGACAGCATCGCCGTGGGCCTGGAGGACAAGCTGCCGCTGCGTTCCGTCGAGCCCGGCGCCACCTTCCCGGCGGGCCCGCCGCACGACTTCTTCATGGACCGGTTCGCCCCCGCCTACCGCGCCGAACTCACCGCCTTCACGGAGGTCGTCGCGGGCCGCGCCACCTCGCCGTGCACGGTCGCCGACGCCATCGAGGCCGGCTGGATCGCCGAGGCCTGCGCCCTTTCGCTGGCCGAGCACCGGCCCGTACGCCTGGAGGAGGTACGCGAGGTCTGACCGCCGGACGCAGCAGGGCCGGACGGCGCGCGCGAGGACTCGGGGCCGCCGTCCGGCCCTCGTGCGTCGCGGCCCCCGCGCGTCGCGGCCCTCGTGCGTCGCGGCCCCCGCGCGTCGCGGCCCCCGCGCGTCGCGGCCCTCGTGCGTCGCGGCCGTCAGGCGAGAACAACCGGCTTGAGGATCTCCTCGCACCACTGGCGGAACGTGGTGGGAGTGGTGGCCGCGGGGGTGCGCGGTTCGGCGTTGTCGAGGCCACGGTCCTTGGCCGTCATCATGTCCGCCATGCCCTGCGCCATCGCCTCGGACATCCCCCGCCGCGTCAGTGTGTCCCTGAACGACTCGACGGGGACGTACTGGAACCGCACCGGCCTCCCCAGCACCTCGGACATGATCCGGGCCATGTCCTCGAAGGACAGGTCCTCGGGCCCGAGCACCGGGACCTCGTCCTGCCCGCTCCAGGAGTGGTCGAGCAGCAGCCCGGCGGCCACGGCGGCGATGTCGCGGGTGGCACAGGTCGGCGCCTTGAGGTCCCCGGCGACGGGCTGGAAGAACACGCCCTGGCTCGTGATCGCCTCGACCTGGCGCAGCATGTTGTCCATGAACGAGGGCAAAGTCAGCGCCCGGTAGCCCACCCCCGTACCCGCGATCAGGTCGTCCATCGCCAGGGACGCCGACACCAGCCCGGCGTTCCCTGGCACCCCGCGCCCCAGTGCCGAGATCCCCACGACCCGTCGAACCCCCTGCCTCTTGAAGGCGTCGCAAGCGGGCCTGCTGAAGTCCACATAGACGTCCTCGACCCGCGCGGCCCGCGGGTTCGGCGGCGCCAGCCAGAAGACGCTGTCCGCTCCGGCGAACGCCGCGTCGACGACGTCGGGGTCGCCGTGCGAGCCGACCACGACCTCGACCCGCTCACGTACCCGCGGCGCGAGCCGGGAGGGATCGCGCGCGATCACGCGAACCGACTCCCCGCCGTCGAGAACGTCACCCAGGACGATGTCGAGGACCTGGCGGCCGATCTGCCCGGTGGGCGCAGTAATGACGATCACGAAAAGGAACCTCCTGAGGAACGGCGAACGGGCTGCCCGAACACCACACCCGGTCACTCTGCGCGCGCCGCACATCACGCGTCCAATACCTCTTCGGGCACATTGATACCCTCAGGGCATGGATCTGGACCTGCGCAAACTGCGGTACTTCGCGGCCGTCGCGCAGCACGAGCACTTCGGCCGCGCCGCCGCACAACTGCACATCGCACAGCCCGTACTGAGCCGTCAGATCCGTGCGCTGGAACAGGAGTTGGGCTGCGTGCTGCTGGTACGTACGACCCGCAGCGTGCGTCTGACCCCGGCCGGCCGGCAACTCTACGAAGACGCGCCGGGCGTACTCGCCGCCGCGCAGGCCGCCACCCGCCGGGTGCACGGCGCCGCCCGCGAGGACCGTCTGGTCGTCGGCTTCGCCCCCGGTCTGAGCGTCTCCCCCGCGGTCCGCGCGTTCGCCCGGTCCCACCCCGACGTCGAGATCGAACTGCTCCACCTGAACTGGTACGAGAAGAGCGAGGCGCTCCGGGACGGCCGGGCCGACGTCGGCTTCCTGCGCCACCCCTTCGACGCGGAGGGGATCCACACCATCCCGGTGGGCAGCGAACCGAAGGTCGTATGCCTCCCCACCACCCACCCCCTGGCGTCCCGCCGCCGACTGACCCTGGCCGCCCTCGAAGGCGAGACGATCCTGGACTTCCAGGCGCGCCGCACCGCGACGGTCGAGGAGAAACTCGAACTCGTCGCGGCCGGGCGCGGCATCGCACTGCTGCCGCGCAGTGTCGCCCGCTCGTACGCACGCCCCGACCTCGTGAACCGCCCGGTGACCGACGCCCCACTGACCGAGATCTGCCTCGCCGTACTCGAGAGCCGCCGCGACGGACACCTGAACGACTTCCTGACCACGGCGACACACGCACTCTCCGAACACCGCTCCTGACGCTCCCTCCGGGGTCGCCGCCCGGGTTCCTGCGAAAGTTGCGAAAATAGGGGCCATGACGCGCAACGCATCCACCGAACTGGGCGAATTCCTCAGGGCCCGGCGCGCGGAGCTCACCCCCCGTTCCGTGGGGCTGCCCGGCGGGACCGTCCGGCGGGTGCCGGGCCTGCGCCGGGAGGAAGTGGCCATGCTGGCCGCGATCAGCACCGACCACTACACGCGCCTGGAACAGGGCCGCATCCAGGCGTCCGAGCCCGTCCTGGACGCCATCACCCGCGTCCTGGACCTGGACGAGGACCAGCGCGCGTACGTGTTCGAGCTGGCCGGCAAAGAGCCCGCCCGCCCGCGCCCGCAAGGCGTGCAGAAGGTCCAGCCGCAGTTACGGCGGCTGCTCGACGACCTCGTCTCCATCCCCGCCATGGTCCTGGGCCGCCAGATGGACGTACTGGCGTGGAACCCCCTGGCCGCCGCCCTGATAGGCGACTTCGCCCAGATCCCTGCCGAGGAACGCAACTACGCCCGAATGGTCTTCTCCCCCGCCATGCGCAAGCTGTACGCGGACTGGGAGACCACGGCCCGCACGACGGTCGCCCAACTCCGCATGGAGGCCGCCCACAACGCCGGCTCCCCCCGCCTCACCACCCTCGTGAACGACCTCTCCGAGCAGGACCCCGACTTCCGCCGCTGGTGGTCCGCCCACCACGTGGCCGCGCGCACCACCGGCACCAAGACCCTCAACCATCCGATCGCCGGCACCCTCGTCCTCGAATGGGACACCCTCACCGCCAGCACCGACCCCGACCAACAACTCATCATCTGGACCGCCACCCCCGACACGCCCACGCATGAGGGCCTGCGCTTCCTCGCGTCCTGGGCGGCGGGGGGCCAGGAGGCAGGGCGGGGCACCTCGGGCTGAAGCCACCCAGGGTCTGATGGGTGAGCTGGGGCGTGCGGCTGCCGCCGCCCCTGCTCACAGACCGTGTTGTTCCATCAGGCGCATGAGGTTCCGCTTGCGTTTCTGGGTGGTGCGCAGGGCGGCGACATACGCGCTGAACTCGTCCGGTGTGCCCAGACGGCGGTGGCAGTCGCGCATGCCGAGCAGCATGCTGACGAGCTGCTCGTAAACCGCGTTGCCGGTCTGCAGCGTGAGCGGCTCGGCCAGGCGCAGGTAAACGCCGAGCGCGTCGGCGGGACGGGCTGCGCAGGCCTGGTCGGCGAGTGTGAGCCACTGCCGGTCATGAGCATCGGCTTCGATGGCGGCCTGCCAGGCGGCCTCGACATCCTTGTCGTCGAGCAGAGCGTCAACCAGGACGGGCCCGCCGTACCAACCCCCGTGCCGCCGCCCCGCATCCTCGCGCAACAACGCCAGCGCGCCCACGCGTTCGGCCTGCCAGCAGTCAACGGCCCGTGCGGCGGCGCGCAGTTGCTGGTAAGCGAGCAGGGAGCGCCGGGCGCCGAAGTGGTCGCGGCGCAGGCTGACGGCGTCGGGGAGCCGGGCCGCCTGCGCGTAACGCCCACAGAGATCGTCGACGAGGGCGGTGTCGACGGCGCCGAGGTCCCGGGCTTCCCGGACGCCGCGTTCCGCCCAGAGCAGCGCCTCGTCGGAGCGTCCTGCCGTGTCCAGCTCGCGGGCGATGACCAGATGCGTGTGGCCGTTCGCCGCGAGGTCGGCCGCGTGCACGGCGATCACCGCGTCGACATCGCCTCCCGCCTTGGCCAGGCGCTCCATGAGGTACTTCTCCGCCCAGCCGGTGCGCTTGCGCCGCCACGCCCGGGTCGCCAGCTCTCGCAGGACGCTCATCCCTCCTGCGCCGAGGACATCCGCGTAGTCGAGCGGATCGATATCGGTGATGCCGTCGAAGTCGCCGAGCACATGGCCGACCAGCCAGCGGGCCAACTCCTCCGGGTCGGGGCGCGCCACACGGCACGCGTCGAGATGGGCGTCGGCGAGGGCCGCGCCGACCTGCCCGAGCCCTCCGTCGGAGTCGTCGACGCTCTCCACCGCCTCGGCCAGCAGCCGCATCGCCTCCCGCGCCAGGGTGATCGCGTCGGCGGCCCGCCCCGAGCCGCTGAGCGCCCCGATCGCGGACACCGCCTGCCCGGCCTGGTCGGCGTAGGCGCGGGCATCGCCGTACTCGACGTACCCGTACTGCGCGAACGGGCCGATGTCGAACAACTCACGGATGCGCTCCCGGACCGCGGCGAGGTCCCCGCGCGCACTCACGGCCCGCAGCTCCAGCCGACGCCGCAACTGCCGGTCCGCGTCGATCTGTTCCCGCACCAGGGCAAGCAACTCGTCCTTGGAGAGGCCGGACAGCCAGACGTCAAGGTCCCGCACACGGGTCCGGGCCGCCTCGCGCTGCCGCGGCAGGCTCTCCGACTGAGCAATCACGGTCAGACCGAGAGCGACCAGATGCTTGCAGAAGTTGCCCTCCAGTCCGTACGGACAGTCACACTCGCCGCCGAACCCGCCGGGCCCGTCCAAGGCCAGCTCCACCTCGTACCGCTCCGTACCGTGGACGGTCGCGCTGACCCAGCCGTCACCGACCTCAACCCCGGACACCGCATCGAGATACCCGAGCCCGCGCTCGAAGGAACGAGGACCTGCCATCGCCTTGAGGTTCGCCTCGGTGAGGCTGCGCCTAGCTCTATCCACCCTGCCCAGGTTACGTACTTGATGTCCCGTCAGCTCAAAGATAGGAAGGAGCACGAGCTCTCTGCGAGCGGAGCAATTGGCTGGTTGGCGTGGAACTGCGCACACGGCTCCGGAAGCCGTAACCGCGATCCTGCCACGCGACGGACAGACAAGGTGCGCCCCAACTGTTGGTACGCGGCTGACCTGCCGTGCATACGGAGCCAGCTATGAACTGTTGATTCGAAGCCCCTAGTGGTGCGTCAGAGCCCGCTGCTCCTCGTCGACGCGCTGACGGCCCGGTGGGGCACTGAGCCATGGCCGCCGTCCGGCAAGGTCGTGTGGGCGGAGATCGGTCTTCCACGCCCTGTGCTCACTGCTTCCGCATCCCCCGCTCAGCCCTCAACCGGGGCTGCACCAGAGGCAGCAAACTGATTACGGAAGGCGTCATTAGGGAAGGGCGGATCCGCGATCAAGGACGCGCGGCCGAGGAGCTCATCGAGCAAGCCGGGCTCGGTGCGGCTTGCAGGGGTCAAGTCCTCGGCCGGCCCGCGCAAACACTGGCCTGACACCGCGAAGCCCTCGCGTCGGCCACGCGTCCGCCGGGTCCTCGAGACCGCACCGCCCCGGCCGCCCGGGGAGATCTTGACGGACGCGCGTGCGGACCCCGTTTCCCGAAATCGGCCCGCTCCGCGCGACGGACCCGCCGCCCCGCCCCGTAGAGCAGACGACATCAGCTCACAGGGAGGGGAACGCGACGTGGCAGGGCACAGAGTCAGAGGCGCCAGGGGTACGGCGATCGCGGCGGCGGCCATGGCGGCGCTGACCGCGTCACAGGCGCCGGGGGCGGTCCCGGCACGGGCCCCCGTACCCCCACGGCAGGCGCCCGCCGAGCAGGGGCCGAGCGTGTCGGGCGACACCCGGTACCGCACCGACCTCCCGCCGCTGCGGACCCGGGAACGCAGGGGCGAGGCGTCGGCGGCGGGTGCCGCGCTGCCGGCGAGCGTGTTCGCCGCCTACCGGCACGCCGAGACGGAACTCGCACGCACCGCGCCCGGCTGCCGGCTGCGGTGGCAGTTGCTGGCCGCGATCGGCCAGGTGGAGTCCGGTCAGGCGCGCGGCGGTCGGGTGACAGCGGACGGTACGACCGTGGCGCCCATCCTCGGGCCGCGGCTGGACGGCGGCGCCTTCGCCGTCATGCGGGACACCGACGGCGGCGCGTACGACGGGGACGCGGCCTACGACCGGGCGGTCGGACCGATGCAGTTCATCCCGTCGACCTGGGCCCGCTGGGGCACGGACGGCAACGGCGACGGGCGGGCCGACCCGGACAACGTCTTCGACGCGGCGCTCGCCGCCGGGCACTACCTGTGTGCGGGCGGACGAGACCTCTCCGACCCGGCCGAGCTGGACCGGGCGGTCCTCGGCTACAACCACTCGGAGACGTATCTGCGCACGGTCAGGGCCTGGTACGCGTACTTCCTGGATGGGTACCGGGTGGTGCCGGACAGCTCCGCGAGGGCTTCGGCGCACCCGGAGCCGTCGCGGCCACCGTCCACGCCGAAGCCCTCGCCGACACCGTCCGCCCGTCCGAGCGCCGTCCCCTCCCCGACACCGTCCGCACGTCCCTCGCCGACCCCCGGCACGTCCCGTCCGGCGGGCGGAGCCACTCCGCCGGAGAAGCCCCAACTCCCCTCGCCCGTCACGGACATCGAACTGCCCGGCGACGACCTGCTGCCCAGCGGCGGTCCGCTGACCAGTAACAGCGGGGACTCGACGGCCTCCGCCCCCTCCACAACCGCGACTACCGGGCGGTAATGTCACCACCCGCCGGACGGCACAGGACCGGCGGGTGAGCGCAAAGGGGCCCTCATGGCGACGGACATGCCGGACATGCCTGCGGAGATACAGGCGGCCCACGACCGTTGGCAGCGCATGTGGAGCCACCGCGAGCAACTGCTCAAGGTGGCCCGGCGCAGGTCGATGAGCCCGGAGGACGCCGAGGACGCGGTGCACGAGGCCATGCTCCGCGCCGCGGAGCGCCCCGACCTGGACGACGAGCGCCTCGGCGGCTGGCTGACGACCGTGACCATGCGGCTGTGCGTCGATCGGTATCGCCAGGTCAACCGTGAGGCCGAGGTACACCGCAGCCCCACGCTCGCCGCGCCGGGTCCGGTGCCCGTCGAGGAGGCGGTGTGCGACCGGGCCGAGGCCAGGTGGCTGGCCGTGCGCAGCGGGGAGCTGCCCGCGCGCCAGGCCGAGGCGCTCCGGCTGAAGTCCGAGGGCCTCGACGTCGGACAGGTCGCCGTGCGCATGGGGCTGAGCTATCGCACCGTCGAGTCGCTGCTCGCCCGGGCCCGGCGCACGCTGCGCAACTCGCTGGCCGGAACGCTGGGCCTCGTCCTGTTCCTGTGGGGGCGCGGCAAGCTGCGCGCGGGCGGACACGCGCAGGCCGTGGCGGTGACCTCGACGGCCGCGACCCTGGTGGTGGCGGGGTTCGTGTTGCCGTACGTCCACGACGGGGACAGGCAGGGCACGGCTCCCCGACCCTCCGTGTCCCGCATGGCCCAGGCGACCACGCAGACCGTCCGGCCCGACGGCGTCGGCCCGGTGGCCGCACCGAACGCCCGTGATCTGTCGGCCGCCTCGGCGTCCCACGCGGCGACGCCGACGGTGCCGCCCGGCGATGACGACCGGTCGTTGCTGCCTCTGTCGGTGCCACCGCTGCCGGACGCCTCGCTGTCGCCAGTGCCGTCCGTCCCCGACGTCCCCGGCGTGTCCGACCTGCCGAGCGTGCCCGGACTCCCCGATCTGCCGGCCACGTACACGGTCCCGACGACGCCTCCGGCCCTCCCGGAGGCTCCCGCCACGTCCTCCGCCCCGCTCGACGTACCGACCCCGACCGCGCTGCCGTAGAACCGCCGGAAAGCTGTCGTAGAACCGCCTGAAGCTGCCGCAGAACCGCCGGAAAAAGGACTGCCGTAGAACCAGCGGAAAAGCGCGGCCGTCGAGCCGCCGGAAACCCGGCCGCAAGACCCCGAAAAAAATCCGCCTCCGTCGCGACGGACGCCCAGCCCCTCCCCGTAGAGCAGATGTCGGAGCTGCTCCACGGCCGAAGGGTGGACCGGATGGGTGTCGAGATCTGTGTGGAAGGGCTGACCAAGTCCTTCGGTCACCAGGTCATCTGGCAGGACGTCTCACTGACGCTGCCCGCCGGGGAGGTCTCGGTCATGCTCGGCCCCTCGGGCACGGGCAAGTCGGTGTTCCTCAAGACGCTCGTCGGACTGCTGAAGCCGGACCGGGGTTCCGTGAAGGTCGCGGGCCGGGACATCACCAAGCTGCGCGAGCACGAGCTGTACGAGGTGCGGAAGCTGTTCGGGGTGCTGTTCCAGGACGGCGCGCTGTTCGGCTCGATGAGCCTGTACGACAACATCGCCTTCCCGCTGCGCGAGCACACCCGCAAGTCCGAGAGCCAGATCCGGCGCATCGTGCTGGACAAGATGGACATGGTCGGGCTGATCGGTTCGGAGGGGAAGCTGCCCGGCGAGATCTCCGGTGGGATGCGCAAACGGGCCGGGCTGGCACGAGCGCTGGTCCTCGATCCGGAGATCATCCTGTTCGACGAACCGGACTCGGGCCTCGACCCGGTGCGCGTCGCGTACCTCAACCAACTCATCGTCGACCTCAACGCGCAGATCAACGCGACGTTCCTGATCGTCACGCACGACATCGCCTCGGCCCGCCAGGTGCCGGACAACATCGGGCTGTTGTTCCGCCGTGAGCTGGTCATGTTCGGGCCCCGTGAGGAGCTGCTGACCAGCGACGAGCCCGTCGTACGACAGTTTCTGAACGGCCGGATGCAGGGGCCGATCGGGATGGCGGAGGAGAAGGACGCCGCGCAGGTCGAGCAGGAGCTGGCGCGGCTCGGCGACGCGGACCGCAAACCCCGCCACGTCGGCAACGACATGACGCCGCGCCTGATGCCGGGCCCCGGCATCGCCCGTCCGCCCCGCTGGGAGGCGATCGCGAGGCGCGAGGCCGAGCTGCACCGGAAGGCGGTGACCGGCGCATGAGGCTGTCACCCACCGGGGCGCTGAGGCACTCGGGGAACCTCTTCGCGATGGCGCTGGACGTCGTCCGGACCATGCCCCGACGGCCGTTCCAGGCGCGGGAGTTCATCCAGCAGGCCTGGTTCGTCGCGAGCGTCACCATCCTGCCGACGGCCCTGGTGTCCATCCCCTTCGGCGCGGTCATCGCGCTGCAGATCGGCAGCCTGACCCGGCAACTCGGCGCCCAGTCCTTCTCCGGGGCCGCCTCGGTCCTCGCGGTGCTGCGGGAGGCCTCGCCGATCGTCACAGCGCTGCTGATCGCGGGCGCCGGCGGCACGGCGATCTGCGCGGATCTCGGGGCGCGGAAGATCCGCGAGGAGATCGACGCGATGCAGGTGCTGGGCATCGACCCCATCCACCGGCTGGTCGTCCCGCGGGTCCTGGCGTCGATGGTGGTGGCGGTGCTGCTCAACGGCCTGGTGTCGGTGGTGGGCGTCGCGGGCGGCTACTTCTTCAACGTCGTCCTGCAGAACGGCACGCCGGGCGCGTATCTCGCTTCCTTCACCACGCTCGCCCAGCTCTCCGACCTGTGGGCGGCGGAGATCAAGGCGCTGGTGTTCGGCGCGATCGCCGCGATCGTCGCCTCGTACAAGGGACTCAACGCGAAGGGCGGCCCGAAGGGCGTGGGCGACGCGGTGAACCAGTCGGTGGTGATCACCTTCATGTTGCTGTTCGTGACGAACTTCGTGATGACCGCCGTGTACTTCCAAGTCGTTCCGCAGAGGGGCTGAGTCATGGCGCTGCTGAATCGTCTGGAGGAACTGGGCAGCCAGCTGTCCTTCTACGGCCGCTCGTTGGCGTGGACGGGCCGCACCGTACGCCGCTACAAGAAGGAGATCCTGCGGCTGCTCGCCGAGGTGAGCTTCGGACGCGGCGCCCTCGCCGTCGTGGGCGGCACGGTCGGCGTCATCGCCTTCCTGTCGTTCTTCACCGGCACGGAGGTGGGCCTCCAGGGCTACGCCGCGCTCAACCAGCTCGGCACCTCGAACTTCGTGGCGTTCCTCTCGGCGTACTTCAACACCCGGGAGATCGCGCCACTGGTGGCGGGGCTCGCCCTGTCCGCGACGGTGGGTGCCGGGTTCACGGCGCAGCTGGGCGCGATGCGGATCAGCGAGGAGACGGACGCCCTGGAAGTCATGGGCGTGCCCTCGCTGCCGTTCCTGGTGACCACCCGGATGATCGCCGGTTTCGTGGCGGTGATCCCGCTGTACGTGGTCGGGCTGCTGTCCTCGTACTTTGCCGCCCGCACCATCACCACCGGCTACTACGGGCAGTCGGCGGGCACCTACGACCACTACTTCCAGCAGTACCTGCCGCCGGCCGACGTGCTGTGGTCCTTCGGGAAGGTGCTCGTCTTCGCCGTCCTGATCATCCTGGTGCACTGCTTCTACGGCTACTACGCGAGCGGCGGCCCGGCGGGCGTCGGCGTGGCCGTGGGCCGTGCCGTGCGCACCTCGATCGTCGCGATCAACGTCCTGGACTTCTTCCTGTCGCTCGCGATCTGGGGCGCCAACACGACCGTACGGATTGCGGGGTGAGCCGTATGAGAGTGCTGAGACTGCGGTTGTACGGCGTCGTGTTCCTCGCCGTGCTCGCGCTGCTGCTGTCCCTGTCCGTCGCCGTCTACCAGCAGGTGTTCACCCCGGCCGTACGGATCGAGCTGGAGGCCGACAGCATCGGCAACCAGCTCGATCCCCGCGCCGACGTCAAGCTGCGCGGGCTGCTGGTCGGCGAGGTGCGCGCGGTCCACGCCGACGGGACGAAGGCGACGCTCGACATCGCGCTCAAGCCGGAGTACGTCGCGTCCATCCCGTCCGACGTGCACGCACGCCTGCTGCCCAAGACCCTGTTCGGCGAGAAGTACGTCGACCTGGTCGCGCCCGCGCGCTCTGCGCATTCATCAGCTCGGCCCATCCGCGCCGGGGATGTCATCACCCAGGACCGCACCCGCGTCGGCATAGAGCTCCAGCAGCTGATGAACGACCTGCTGCCGCTGCTGCGGACCGTGCAGCCCGGCAAGCTCAACGCCACGCTCTCCGCGTTCGCCACCGCCCTCGAGGGGCGCGGCGACCGGATCGGCGACAACCTCACGCGCGTGGAGGGCTATCTGCACCGGCTCAATCCGCACCTGCCGTCCCTCACCGAGGACTTCGCGCGGCTGGCCGATGTCGCCGAGGTGTACGGCGACGCGGCTCCCGACCTGATGGAGATCCTGCGCAACACCGTCACCACCAGCCGCACCCTGGTCGAGCAGCGGGACCGGCTCGCGTCCGCGCTCACCACGACGGCCACTGCCGCGGGCACCGCGGACGACTTCCTCGACGCGAACGGCGACCGGCTGATCACCCTGGGCCGGGTCTCCCGCCCCACGCTCGACCTCTTCGCCCACTACTCACCCGAGTACCCGTGCCTCTTTGCCGGCCTGGTGCGCGAGGAGCAGGCATCCGAGCAGGCTTTCCGGGGCGGCAAGATGCACATCACGCTCGAAGTCGTCCGCCAGCAGGGGGCGTACGAACCCGGCGAGTATCCGCGCTACGACGATCGGTCGGGGCCCAACTGCCGCGACCTGCCCCATCCGCCGGTGCCCGCGCCCGGGGTCCACCTCAATGACGGTTCGGCGAAGGGCAGTTCGCCCGTTCCGGGCGGCGTCTCCGCCACCCGGGCCGAACAGCGCGCCGTCGGCTCGCTCGTCGCGCCCGTCATGGGCGTGCCCACCGACGAGGTACCGCCGGTCGCGACGCTGCTGTTCGGACCGATGGCGCGCGGGACGGCGGTGAGCGTCGCATGAGGATCACGAGGATCATGAAGACCGCGAGGACTACGAGGTCCACGAGGACGTCAGGAGCCCGGCAGGCCACCGCCCCGCTGATCAAGTTCAGCCTCTTCGCCCTGGTGACGATCCTGGCGACGGCCCTGCTCGCCGCCACCATCGTCAACATCTCCTTCACCCCCGAGCACACGTACCACGCGGTGTTCAGCGACGTGACGGGCCTGGAGAAGGGCGACGACATCCGGGTGGCCGGGGTGCGGGTCGGCCAGGTCGAGGGCCTCCGGATCAAGGACCGGACGCTGGCGGAGGTCACCTTCACTGTCGGTGAGGACCGGCCGCTGCTGAACAGCACCGGCGCGGTCATCCGCTACCGGAACCTGGTCGGACAGCGTTACGTCGCCCTGACCGAGGGCGCGGGAGACGGCACCCGGCTGAAGCCCGGCGCCACGATCCCGCTGTCGCGCACCCAGCCCGCGCTGGACCTCAACGCGCTGCTGAACGGCTTCAAGCCACTGTTCGCGGCGCTCAGCCCGCAGGACGTCAACCAGCTCGCCACCGAGATCATCCGGACCCTCCAGGGCGAGGGCGGCACCGTCAACAGCCTGCTCGCGCACACGGCTTCGCTCACCACGACGCTGGCCGGCCGCGACAGGCTGATCGGCTCGGTGATCGACAACCTGAACACCGTGCTGGAGACGCTGGACAAGCGCGGCGCCCGTTTCTCCGGGCTGCTCAAGCAGCTGCGTCGGGTGATCTCGGGACTGTCCGCCGACCGCAAGCCCATCGGGCAGTCCCTGGTGGGGATCGGCGATCTGACGGACGCCACCTCGGGGCTGCTCAAGGACGCGCGTCCGCCCCTGAAGGACGACATCGCCGAGCTGACCGATCTCACCGGAACGCTGAACAAGAACGAGAACACCGTGGAGGGCGTCCTGAAGCGGCTGCCGAACAAGCTCAACGCACTGACGGGGACGGCGTCCTACGGCTCGTGGTTCAACTTCTACCTCTGCGACTTCGACGGCCGGATCGTGCTCCCGAAGACGAAGCAGGTGCTCACTCCCGAGCTGCACGTAGCGAGGGCGAGGTGCGGCGCATGACAAAGCACTTCCTTCCGCGCGGGACCCGTAAGCGCCGCCCGGAGCCGCTGGTCAAGGTCCGTATCGACCCGCCGAAGCTCCCGAAGATACGGCTCCTGCCGCGCCGGGCACCCCGCCCCCGCCGCCCCGAACCCCTGGTGAAAGTCCGCATCGACCCGCCTCGGATACGGCTTCCACGGATCCGCCGTCCGCGCCTCACCCCGTTCCGTGAGCGAAACCCTGTGGTGATCGGAGCTGTCGGTCTCACCTTCCTCGCGCTGCTGACCGTGGCCGCGTTCAACGCCGACAGCCTGCCGCTGATCGGCGGCGGCGAGACGTACAGCGCGGCCTTCTCTGAGGCGGGCGGCCTCAAGCCCGGCGACGAGGTGCGGATCGCCGGCGTCAAGGTCGGCAAGGTCGAGGACGTCGATCTGGACGGTGACCACGTCAAGGTCACCTTCGAGATCAAGGGCGATCCGGGGTTCGGCACCGAGACCGGTGCCTCGATCCGGGTCAAGACGATCCTCGGCGCGAAGTACCTCGCGCTGCATCCCAAGGGACCGGGACAGCTGAGGCCCGGCAGCGAGATACCGCTGAAGAGGACGGTTCCGGCGTACGACGTCGTGCAGGCGTTCAGCGATCTCACCACCACGACGGAGAAGGTCGACACCGACCAGTTGGCGAAGGCCCTGGACACCATCTCCACCACGTTCCAGGACTCGCCCGCCGAGGTACGGGCATCCATCAAGGGCCTGTCGAAGATCTCCCGGACGGTCGCCTCGCGCGACAAGGCGCTGGGCGAACTCCTCGACCACGCCAACGGTGTCACGGGCGTACTGGCCGAGCACTCCGAGGACTTCACCGCGCTGGTCAAGGACGGCGATCAGCTGTTCAAGGAGATCAGCAAGCGGCGCAAGGCGATCCACAAGCTACTGAAGACCTCCGCCGCGCTCGGCATCGAGCTCTCCGGCCTGGTCGAGGACAACGACAAGGAGATCGGGCCCGCGCTCAAGGGCCTGAACACCGTGGTGCGGATGCTCGAACGGAACCAATCCAGCCTCGACCGGAGCGTCAAGCTGCTCGCGCCCTACGTCCGGGTCTTCAGCAACGCCCTCGGCAACGGCCGCTGGTTCGACAGCTACGTCCAGAACCTGGTCGCCGCTCCAGTGGTGCCGCGCACGGGAGGCGCCCAGTGAAGAACCTGAAGAGGCGCGTGGCCGTGGTCACCGCACTCGCCCTCGTCGCCGCGCTCACCTACGTGCTGTGGCCGCGCTCCGAGTCCGTACACGTCACCGCGTACTTCCCGCGCACCGTCGGCATCTACCCCGGCTCGGACGTCCGCGTCCTCGGCGTCCGCATCGGCGAGGTCGAGAAGATCACGCCGGAGGGCGACCGGGTGCGGGTGGAGCTGAAGTACGACGAAGGCCGCAAGGTGCCGGCGGACGCCAAGGCCGCCGTCATCAACTCCTCGGTGGTCAGCGACCGTTATGTACAACTGCTGCCGGTGTACCGAAAGGGCCCGGTCCTGCGGAACGGCGCCGTCATCCCCGAGACGCGGACGGCCGTACCGGTCGAACTGGACCGCGTCTTCGACAGCCTGCACACGACGGCCGACGCGCTCGGTCCCCAGGGCGCCAACAAGGACGGCTCGCTGTCGCGGCTGCTCGGGGTGAGCGCGGACAACCTCGACGGCCAGGGCGAGAACCTCAACCAGACGGTCGAGGACCTCTCGAAGGCCGTCACCACGCTGTCCGACGGCCGCACGGACCTGTTCGGCACGGTGCGGCACCTGCAGGTGTTCACGGCTGCGCTGGCCGCCGACGACAAGAGCGTGCGGTCCTTCAACACCAGCCTCGCCGAGGTCGCCGGACAGCTCGCGGGCGAGCGCAAGGACCTCGCGGACGCAATCAAGAACCTGGGGCCGGCGCTCGGCGACGTGTCCGCCTTCGTGAAGAAGAACAAGAAGTCGCTGACCTCGAACGTGCGGGGCCTCAGCAAGGTGACCAAGGTGCTCGTCACCCAACGGGCCGCGCTGGCCGAGCTGTTGGAGGTCGCTCCCACGGGTCTGTCGAACCTGAACAACGCCTACAACCCGTCCTCGGGCACCCTCGACACCCGCAACAACGCTCAGCAGGCACAGGATCCGGCCTCGCTGCTGTGCTCCGTACTGAAGACGACCGGCGACGAAGGTGGCAAGAACCCCGACTGCAAGGAGCTCAAAGACCTCTTCGACTCCCTGCCGAAGGCGCCTCAGGGCTCCGCGGTGACGGGAACGGTCGACCGGACGCTCGGCGGAATTCTGGGGGCGAGCGCATGAGCGCACTGCGCAAGGTCGGGGCGGTCGCGTGGGCCGCGGTCGGCTCGCTGCTGCTGTCCGGCTGCGAGTTCAACGGCTGGTACGACGTCCAGCTGCCCGGCGGAGCCGCCGCCGACGGCCACGCGTACCACGTCACCGTCGAGTTCCGCGACGTCCTCGACCTGGTGCCGCAGTCGGCGGTGAAGGTCAACAACGTCACCGTGGGCGCGGTCGAGAAGGTCGAACTGGACGGCTGGCACGCGCGGGTACGGCTGCGGGTCGCCGACTCGGTGAAGCTGCCCGCCAACGCGGTCGCCGAGCTGCGGCAGACCAGCATGCTCGGCGAGAAGTACGTCGCGCTCTCCGCCCCGACCGGCACGGCCCCCATGGGCCGGCTCGGCGACGGCGACCGCGTCCCGTTGTCCCGCAGCGGCCGCAACCCGGAGATCGAGGAGGTGCTGTCCGCGCTCTCCGCGCTGCTCAACGGCGGCGGGGTGGCCCAGCTCAAGACGATCACCGTGGAGCTGAACAAGGCCCTGGACGGCCGGGAGAACCGGGTCAGATCGCTGCTCAAGGAGCTCAACACCTTCATCGGCGGCCTGGACGACCAGCGGAAGGACATCGTCCACGCCCTCGAGGCCGTCGACCGGCTCGCGGGGCGGCTCGGCAAGGAGAAGAAGACGATCGCCCAGGCCGTCGACACGATGCCACCCGCGCTGAAGGTCCTGGCCGACCAGCGCCGCGATCTGACGAGGATGCTCACCGCCCTGTCGAAGCTGGGCAAGACGGGCACCAAGGTGGTCAACGCCTCGCACGACGACACGGTCGCGAACCTCGAACAGCTGCGGCCGGTCCTGCAGCAGCTGAACAAGGCGGGCGATGATCTGCCCAACTCCCTGGAGCTGCTGACCACTTACCCGTTCCCGCGCAACGCGGTGGACGCCGTCAAGGGGGACTACGTCAACCTCGACATCACCGCGGATCTGGACCTGGCCGGCATCTACGGGAACGTGACGGGCGGCAACTCCGGCCGGGGCAACGGCGATTCCCAGAAGCCCGACACTCCCGACCTACCGGATCCCCCCGATCTCCCCGATCTGCCCGATCTGCCCGATCTGCCCGATATGCCCGATCTGCCGAGCGTGCCGACGCCCACGGCGCTGCCGAGCACACCGAGCCTGCCGTCGTCCCCCTCGGTGCCGTCGGGCCCGTCGGCCCCGTCGGGCGGGGGCGGGCCGCTGTGCCCGCCGGTGTGCACCAGCAGCTACACCACCCAACGCGGGCTGCCCGAGGGGATCAACCTCGCGCTCGCGGAGCTGATGCTGAAGGGGGTTCAGCCGTGATCACCCGTACGGTCAAGGCCCAGTTGCTCGCCTTCGCCACCATCACCGCCGTCGGGGTGTCGTACGTCGGCGCCGAGTACACGGGCCTGGTGGACGACGTCCTGGGCCGCGGCTACACCGTGCGAGCGGACTTCGCCGACTCCGGGGGCATCTTCCCCGGCGCCGAGGTCACCTACCGCGGGGTGCCGGTGGGCCGCGTCGGCGCGCTGAGCCTGACCGGCTCCGACGGCGTCTCGGTCGCTCTCGACATCAAGGACGGCACGCCACGTATCCCGGCGGACACCCTCGCCGTGGTGGCGAACCGTTCGGCGGTGGGCGAGCAATACGTAGATCTACAGCCACGTACTTCGCATGGCCCATACCTCCTCGACGGCAGCGCCATCCCGCGCGGCAGCACGCGCGTGCCACTGCCCACGACGGACCTGGTCCTGAGCCTGGACCGGCTGGTGAACTCGGTCGGCAAGGACGATCTGCGAGTCACCGTGGACGAGTTGGGCAAGGCCTTCTCGGGCACCGGCCCGAATCTGAGCCGACTGGTGGACTCGGGCAACGCGCTCGTGGAGTCGGCCTCCGAGTCACTCCCCCAGACGATCTCGCTGATCGAGGACTCGCGAAAGGTCCTCAAGACGCAGTCCGACCAGGGCTCGTCCATCAAGTCGTTCGCGCACGACCTGGCGGCTCTCACGGCACAGCTGAAGTCGAGCGACGGAGACCTGCGCAAGCTGATCGGCAACGCGACACCGGCCGCGCAGCAGGTGAACTCGCTGCTGAAGAACATCTCACCGCGACTGTCGGTCCTGCTGGCCAATCTGATCAGCGGCGGCCAGGTAACGCTGGCCAACCTGCCCGGCGTGGAGCAGTCTCTGGTCACCTTCCCGGCACTGGTCGCGGGCAGCTACACGGTCGTCCCGGGCGACGGCACCACCCACTTCGGCCTGGTGGTGAACGCCGACGACCCGCCGCCGTGCACCCAGGGATACGGGACAACGCGGCGCGACCCCTCGGAGACCAGCACGCGCGAGGCGAACACCGACGCGCGTTGCACGGCCCCGCGCGGAAGCAAGACGTCGGTGCGGGGCGCGCAGAACGCCCCCGGCGCGTCGACCACTTCCGGCGGCGCGGACCAAACGGCGTACGTGACGCCGTACATCACGCCTTACGACCCGGAGACCGGCACCGCGACCGGCCCGGACGGAAGGCCCGTCGAGATCGGCTCGACGGGCGGCCAACAGGCGGTGTTCGGAAAGGAGTCGTGGCAATGGCTGCTAGTAGGGCCGATGGCATGAGCGGGACCATGAACAGGACCATGAGCGTGACCGTGTCGGGCAAGACCCTGCCGAGCGGAGCGTGGTCGGGCAGGGTGTGGTCGGTGGCGCTCGCCGTGGCGACCGTCCTCACGACGGCGCTGACGATCTGGCTGGTCCTTGGGCTCTACGACCAGCACGACAGGGCGCAGCGGCGCCAGGACATCCTGGCCGCGGCCCGCCAGTCGGCGCTGAACTTCACCTCGCTCGACTACCGGCACTACGACCGGGACAGCGCGAACGTCCTCCGGGGCGCCACCGGCGACTTCAAGAAGCAGTTCGCCGCGCAGACCGAGCAGTTGACCAAGCTCGTCGCCGCGAACGAGTCCGTGTCCGAGGGCCAGGTCCTCGACGCGGGCATCGTCCGCTCCGACGAGCACTCGGCCCGCGCCCTGGTGGTCGCCGACAGCAAGGTGACCAACACCGCCGCCCCCAAGGGCGAGGCGCGCACCTACCGCCTACAGCTCGACCTGGTGCACCGAAACGGCCGCTGGCTGACCTCCGACGTCGAGTTCGTCGGCTG
This sequence comes from Streptomyces olivochromogenes, assembly GCF_001514115.1. GTDB lineage: Bacteria > Actinomycetota > Actinomycetes > Streptomycetales > Streptomycetaceae > Streptomyces > Streptomyces olivochromogenes. Next base: position 138,149 of record NZ_KQ948452.1, on the reverse strand, counting down.
ACCGCGCCCTCCCCGCCATACGACCCATGAGGACATGAGGAGTAAGACCGTGGCGAAGACGACCACCCGAAGCCGCGGCTCCGGTTCCGGATCCGGCACCCGGCACACCATGACCGCGGCCGCCCGCGCGGCGGCCAAGCGCGCGGAGCGCGGCCACCTCGAACCGGACCCGGCGTCCACTGACGAGGAGGTCCCGGGACGGCCCGAGGCACCGACCGCCGGCCGCACCGTGCTCATCGAGGCCCCCGATGAGGACGGCTGGGACGACCCGCCCGAGCCCTCGCCGAAGTGCTTCGAGGTGGACCCACCGCGGGAGGGGGGCGAGCCCGGCCCCGGTACGGCTACGCGGCACGGTCGGCGGCGGCTGCTCACCGCCGCCCTGTGTGTCCTGCTCCTGGCGGGCCTGGTCGCGGCCACCGTTCTCGGGTGGCGCTACCGGGAGGGCGTGCGGGCCGAACAGGCGCGCGGTCAGGCACTCGCGGCCGCACGCCAGGCGGCGCCGGTCGTGCTGTCGTACGACTACAGGCACCTGGACCGCGACTTCGCCGCGGCCCGCGCCCTGCTCACCGGGCACTTCAGCGACGAGTACCGGAAGACCACCACGACGGTGGTCGGGCCGACGGCCAGGAAGTACCACGGGGTGGTGAAGGCCACGGTGGCGCAGCCCATCGGCGGCTCCCCGGCGGCCTCCGTGATCTCGGCCTCGGCCGACCGGGCCGTGGTCCTCCTCTTCGTCAACCAGGTGACCACGAGCACCCAGGTCTCGGGCTCCCGCGTGGACCTGAACCGGGTGCGGATGACGGTGGCCCTTACGTCCGACGGCTGGAGGGTGAGCGGGGTCGACGCGCTCTGACATCTGCCCCTTCCGGGGGCTGGAGGGCAGACGAGGCGGGTTGCACGCCAGGAACGGCTGCGCGATTCGTGGATGCGGCCTCTGGACTGTGCGGACGTTTCGCGTGACCAGAGGCGCTGCAGATGGCGTGCACTGCACGGGCCTGTTCGGCGAGGGTGAGCCACTCCGGCGAGCGCCCCGATCGCGGACACCGCCTGCCCGGCCTGGTCGGCGTAGGCGCGGGCATCGACGTATTCGACGTGCCGCTCGACAAGAGGCGGGCGCACCCCCGGCCGTACGGGATCACCAGGTGTGCGCCACGTCCACCACGAGATGGTTGGCCGTCTGGAAGACCCGGAACGGCAGCCGGGCTCGGACGCCCAGTCCGGCCTGGGTGTAGCCCTCGGAGCCACCTGTGAACTTGAACTCCCGGAAGGTCCGGTACCCGGTGACGTCGACGGACGGAAGCGGCGGGTAGGGCTGTCCGGTCGCCGGGTCGTAGCGCGGGGAGAACAGCGAGATCTCCAGAATGGCTCCGCCCTTGATCGGAACCACGACGTCGCTCGGGTCCTGGTGCAGTACGTCGACGTAGCGGACGGTGTAGCCGATGGGGTCGGCCGCCGTGCCCTGGGCGTCGAAGACCAGGCGGTCGAAGCAGTCGTGTTGTCCGGTCCTCACGTCGGTCAGTCGCCTGGAGGCAACGGAGTCACCGGTCTTGTCCAGGCTTCCCCACGTCACGGCACAGTCCACGGCCGTCGGCGCGGCCACCGCCGGAACCGTGCCGGCCAACAGGCCGCCGCCCGCCAGCATCATCGCGGCCAGTGCAGTACCTATCCGTCGCATGACTACCCCCCGGTAGCTCGCGTAGGTGTGTGTCTGTTCAGACCGGCGGCCTTCCGGAAGGTTGTGCGCAGTGGGTAGCCCATTGCGGCGCAGGGGCCCTTCCGGCACCAACTGCCCCGTGAGACCACAGCGTGTTCCGCGTGCGCCGCCGCCTGGTGCTGTTCTTCCTGCCGTTCCATCTCGGCCTGGGCATCGCGTGAGGTGCGCTCGACATCGACCGCATCGGCCACCGCCTCCGGCACGGCCGACCCGGTACCGTCGGCCTGACCGCACCACTCCTGTCGTTACGGCTTACGTCGTTACGGCTTACGCGCAAGTCCACCGTGCTCGGCGATGACCTCCGGGACGCCCGAACCGGGCTCCGGACGCCACTCCGTCACCGAGACGACACCGGGCTCGACAAGCTCCAGACCGTCGAAGAACGCGGTGATCTCATCAACGGAGCGCAGGTTGTACGGAACGGCGCCGCTGTTGTTGTAGGCGTCCTGGGCCTGCTCGAAGACCGGGTCGATGCCGCGCGACCCGTCGTTGATGGAGAGGTAACTGCCCGAGGGCAGGGCTTCCATCAGCCGGGTGACGATGGAACGGGCCTGATCGTAGTCGGCGACATGGCCCAGGATGTTGCTGAGGATGAGCGCGGTGGGACGACCGAAGTCCAGCGTCTTGGCGGCGACTTCAAGAATGCGGTCTGTGTCCGTCACGTTGGCGTCTATGTAGGCGGTCTCGCCCTCCTCCGTGGAGTACAGCAGGGCGCGGGCGTGGGCGAGCACCATCGGATCGTTGTCGACGTAGACGATCCGTGCCTCGGGAGCGAGCCCCTGGGCGACCTCGTGGGTGTTCTGCGCGGTCGGAAGGCCGGTGCCGACGTCCAGGAACTGCCGGATACCCGCCTCGGAGACGAGATACGCGATGTTGCGACGCAGGAAGCCACGGCTGGAGCGAGCGATGGTGACGATCCCGGGAAACACCTCGGTGTACGCGTCACCGGCCGCCTCGTCGACGGGGTAGTTGTCCTTGCCGCCGAGCCAGTAGTTCCAGATACGGGCGGAGTGCGGCACCGACGTATCGATCTTCTGCTGCTCCGCCGGCTCGGGCGTCGTCACAGGGTCGCTCATGAGTCGTGTACGTCCTTCAACCGGGGAGGGGATCAATCGCGGCACATCCTACGATCGAACTCCCTTTCCTGGCCCACTAGTTCATGTATTCCGACTGGTGTGCTGGTCGTGGGACGGGCTGACATCCATGCATCGCTCTCGGTACTCGGACGCAACTCCTGGATGCGCGCCTGCCGGACTACTCCGGCTCAGATCCGGCCATCGCTGTGCGCGAGGCCGACAGGGACACTGAACCGTTCCAGGATCGGTGGTGACTCCGGACTGTCCCTCCAGTCTGTCGAGCTCCGATTCGCCAGCGGTTCGGTGACACCCTGTCGCCCGTGTATGGGCGGGGCAGGAGCCCTTTGGTGGCCGTTCATGGATCACGAGCCGTCCACGTGATGCGTCATCGGGAACACGTCGCATGAAGCAGGAAGCAAAGAAGCACCAGGTCGCTCAACGTTCCGCTTCTGGCCGAGCAAACTTACCGCGCCAGTCGCAGCAGATCCTTGCGCTTGCACCCCCATGCGCAACAGGTGAGGGCACAGGCGGCCAGCAACGAGGCAACAGGCAGGCACACGGCGGCACTTGTCATACCTACCTACTAATGTCCTCGACATGGGACTTGGGGATATCACGCGCGCAGGCGTGCTGGCTGCAGTCGCGGAGTGTCAGGGCTTGGGACGCGAAACGTTCCGCCGCCGCTACGGCTTCGGCAGGGCATTGACATACGTCTTGGTCGTAGACGGAGACAACTACGACTCGAAGGCCATAGCCGGCGTAGCTCATCTGTACTCAGTCGGAGCTCTGCTGTCGGCCGACGACTTCAGCGGAGGTGCACGCACAGTGGCACAGCGTCTGCGAGCACTCGGCTTCACCGTGGAGGACGGAAGCACCGCTGCGGACCGCCCACAGCAGGCAGAGCCACAGATACTCCTCCAGCCTCGCGGCGGGGCTCGGCTTCGAGGGGCACAGAACTTCGCCAAGTCGGTACACCAGGGCATCCGGATCTCGGACATCCAGGATGTGCTCGGGGACCAGGCGACCACACTGAATGCCCTGTATCCAGACGGAATCGCTCGATTGTGGGGTGCCACTCCCACCGCAGAAGCCAACAACGAAAAAGTGCGGGCACTGCGAGATCGTCGCGTCGGTGACGATGTGTATTTCTACACGGCGAACCATTTCTTCGCTCGCGCACGCATTCTCGACCTGTTCACCAGCTCGCCTGTGGCACGGAGGGTCTGGGGAGCCGACAGTGACAACGCCACTTGGGAACACATCATGGCGCTGGGTGACGTCGAGGAATTTCCCACTCCTGTCCTCGCAGCGCCCGTGCTGCGCCGGATGAAGGTTCGAGCACCTCTGCGGAGCCTTACTCTGCGGTCCCCCGAGAGCTACCGCAGCGTTCTCCCACTCCTACCGGCGAAGAGCAGGCCGGAGGTTCCGTCACCGCTGACGCCGCCTTCAGCCACAGCTGACCAGCTCACCGCGGAGGGTCTGCTGGAGCGGCTCGGCTCCCTCCGCACTCATCGTCAACCAGGAAGCAAAACGCCCAGCCGCCACCAGCCATTGGCCCTGCTGTGGGCGATATCCCGGATTTCCGCGGACAGGCCACGCCTGACACCGTGGGCCCTCTTCCGGACGGAGGTGAGTCCGCTCCTCGCCGAGTTCGGACTCCCCGGTTCCAAAGTCACCCCCGAGTACCCCTTCTGGCACCTGCGTGGCAGCGACCTCTGGGAGGTGCACGGGATGGAGCGTGACGCCGGTACTGCCCCTGGAACAGGCGCCCTCGACACGCACCAGCCCGTCGCCGGCCTGACCCACACAAGCGCTGAGCTGCTGAGGGACCCCCTTATCCGCCTGCAGGCCGTGATCAAGCTGTGCAGCACGTACTTCGACGGTGTCGACCAGCGTGAGTTGCTAGATCGGGTAGGCCTCGCCGGATACGCCACGGCTGATGGCCTGGTCGACGAGGACTCTGACGGCCAAGAGGGTGCCGCCGCGACCGAACGTGCGACCGGTCCAGCCGCACGACGGACGCGCACCTCCTCACAGCTTGTTCGCGACGCCGCGATCGCCGCGCGGGTCAAGGAGTTGCACAGCCACGCCTGCCAGATCTGCGAGACACGCCTGCAGTACAAGCGCAGACCGTACAGCGAGGCCGCTCACATACGGGGTCTCGGAACGCCTCACGACGGTCCGGACGAGCTGCCGAACCTGCTCTGCCTGTGCCCCAATCACCACGTGCTCTTCGACGGGCTCGAAATCTACGTCGATGTCGACGGCGTCGTGAGGCACACGCACGGGGATGAATCAGTGGGACGGCTTCGTCAGCGCAACGGTCATCCCATAGACGAAGCACACCTGGACTACCACCGAACTCTCTGCGAACTCAGCAGGATCACGCGGAGCTGAGCAGGTCACACGACCGTGCCGCTCTGCCACCCTCGATGGGCATCAGAGGTGAGCCACTCCATGCGCCGAACTCAGCAGGATCGGGCTCGCGTCAGACCGACACGGCCTGTCGTGTCGCTCCACCCGCCAACTCCCGCAGCTTTTCCCGCGTCTCGGGATCCGTCGCGTACACAACCGTGCCCACCATGCCCCGGGTCAGAAGCACCTTGTAGGTGTTGCGGATCAAGCGGTCCACGTCGGCGTCGGAGGTGGACCGCTTGAAGACGGGGTCCTTCGACGCTGCCCGGTCGGTCACCCAACGATCCTCCCGCCAGAGCAGGTCGGGGCCGATGATGACGCCGGACCAGTCGTACTCGAAGCCCTGTGCCGTGTAGACGCAGCCGACCTGGCCGAAGCCTGCCGGGTCGGTGGCCCACAGGGCGGCCGGGGGAGCCCCGGACACGGATCGGTCACCGCGCAGGTTCCACGGGCGGGCCCAGTCGCCGATCACGACGTCGGCCGGCAGCGGAGCGCCAGGTTTGGGCTCCGGGGACCAGCGCCAGCTGTAGCCGGCGGACATGCGCGCGCCGTAGCCCTCGGCTCGTCGGGCCTCCAAGAACCCCTCCATTTCCTGAGGGCTGTCGGCGACCAGGAGCTGCATTCGGCCGTCGGATTCCCAGGTGACCGGGCCCCCGGCCTCCAAGCCGAGGAGCCGTACCACCCAGCGCAGGTACGCGTCACTGCCGCCGCAGCGGAACTGGCTGTCCAGAGGGACGACGTGACACGGGATGTCCCGCTTCGCCGCCGCCTCCTCGATGTCGGCCACTGTGCCCATCTCCCCGGGGCGCACCACCTGGTGCTCGTCGAGGAAGAACACGGGTACGTAGGCGACGTCGATCAGCTCGTCGATCTGGGCCCTGCCGGTCCGATTCTCAGCACGGGTGTAGCGGTTGGCCGAGGTCTCCCGGATGCGGTGGGCCTCGTCACAGATCAGGGCGCCCAAGCTGTTCTTCTCTGCGGTCATGAAGCTGTTGAAGTACTTGAAGAGATCCTGCACTTCGCGCTTACGGGCACCGGCGATCTTCCGCATCGTCTTGGTGAACGACTGCGAGCCGGTGGCATGCAGCGCCGGAACTCCGCGCCGGTACAGCTCGCCGAGCAGTTGGAGCGCGATCACGCTCTTGCCGGTGCCGGGGCCGCCCGTGACGATGACGACCTCCTTGCGGTCGGCGTGCTTCGACTTCTCCACCGCGTTGAGCACCACGCGATACGCGACCTGCTGCTCGTCGAGGAGGACGAACTGGGTGCGGTCCCGCACCTCCTCGGCGGCCACGGACATGAGCTGCTTCGACGGCACCGTGGCGCCTGCGCGGAGTTCGTCCGCCGCCTGGGCCCCCGGGTGCTTGTCGCTCAGCCTCGCTCGCAGGTGGTCGAGGAAGGCTCCTCGGCGTTCCGCGGTGAAAAGCAGTCCCTGGCCGTCACTCTCGATCTCCCGCAATCCGCTCACGCCGAACTCGGTGGCGTTGTGCAGATATGCAACGCCGGCCACCCGGTGCCCGTGTTCGGCCACCGCGCCGTTGAAATTGACGAGGTATTCGCAGTAGCGGCGCACCTGCTCGATGGGGTTGAGAACCGGATGCGCGTAGGCGTCGACATGGCACAGGGTGGGGTCGTCCTCATGAGGCAGCGCCTGGCTCCACTGCTTCAACTCCACCACGACGTACGACGGCTCACCCGTGACCGGGTGCACTCCGGCGAGAACGACGTCGGCACGCTTGCTGTTCAGCGGTAGCGCGTACTCCAGCATGACCTCGACGTCGCCCAGGCCTGCGTCGTTCAACGCGGCGACGAGAAGAGGGATGCTGCGTTCCCAGGAACGCACTTCCGAAGCGCCCGGCCGATAGCCGTGCGTGTGGACGAACTGGTCAGTGAGGTGCAAAAACAGCGAACCGTCGAGTGCCATGACGGCGACCGTTTTCGCGGACGCGCGGAACAGCAAGGACTTCCCCCAGACAGCACGAAAAGACTCGTGCGGGTGGGGGCATGTCCTTCGAGACTCCACCGGAGTGAAGCGGAAGCCCGTCGGGCCGCGTTGACGATGTGTTCGAGGGTACCTGGCGGTACTGACAGTCGTACGCGTGGTCGCCGTGGCGGCAGCAGAAGCCCTACCCGGTCTCCCCTCCTGGCGTCCGGAGGCCGGAGTGCAAGGCCTCTGCTCTCTGGATCAAAAACCCTTCGCAGGCATCAGGCCGCCCTCCGACTCGACCAAGTCCCCGGCGGCGATCAACGCGTCGATGTCGTCCGTCAGCGCGTCCCGGATATCGGCTCCGAGCCGCGCCCATCCGAAGAAGCGAGCGACCTCCCGCAGCAGATCCTCGCGGTGCACGCCCGGTCCTTCGTCGACCACGTTTCTGAGCACGAGCTGCCGCTCCGCGACAGGAACCTCAGCCACTCGTCGGGCGCACCGCTCGGTCGGCGTGCGGGCGAACTCCGTCTCGTGGCCGGGCCTGTCGTAGGCCGTACCGACGTGGACGATCTTGCCCTGCTTGAGCAGACGGCGAAGAGCTCGGTCGATGCGATCGCGGATCACCTGACCAGCCCGTCCGAGGCCCCACGCGAGACGGACCCGGGTGTAGATCACTTCCTTCTCGACGGGCCCTTCCACCTCGACCACACACAGCGCAACGTCCGCCACCACGTCGAGGGCGTCCGGGTCCTGCAACTCCACGCCCGACATGCCTCGCTGGCTGCTCGACCTGTCACGTACCTCTGCCAACAGGTCAAGGTCGACCTCCTGGTAGGGACGGCTCCAGGGCGCAGGACCGACGTCGACCGTCACGAACTCCACTCGCGGGACCGCCGAGCCCCCCGCCACTTCAACAGGCTCCCCAAGCTCCGCGCTCAGGGGACCGTCCGCGAGCCCCGCCGCGCCATCACCATTGCCGAGATCGCCGCGGCTACCGACCGCCCCCACGGGGGACGCCGCTCGCACCGCGTGCGGATCCTCCGCACACACCGCCTCGACCGAGGCCCGCAGCCGCGCCATCGCATCCCGCCGGTTCCGATACCAGTCCGTACCCCAGATTCGGTGCAGCCTCCAACCCAGGTCGCGCAGGACCGCTTCCCTGAGCCGGTCGCGGTCCCGAGCCGATCGCGAGGAGTGATACATGGCGCCGTCGCACTCGATGCCCAGCGCGTACGTGCCGGGCGCGCCCGGGTGCCGTACCGCCATGTCGATGCGGAAACCGGCGACCCCCACCTGCGGCTGGACTTCATACCCCCAACCGCGCAGGACGTCGATGACCTCCTCTTCGAAGGGACTCTCCGGAGCCGCGTCCGGATCGGCGGCCTCGGTCTGGAGGATCGCAGGACCGTGCTGGGCGTACTGCAGGTACCGCTTGAGGTGCTGCACGCTCCTGTTGGCGCTGTCCGGCAGATCGCCTCCGTGGAAGGAGGCGATGACTTCCATGCGGCGCCGGGCGCGGGTGACGGCCACGTTGAGGCGTCGCCAGCCGCCCTCCCTGTTGATGGGGCCGAACGTCGACAGCAGTTTGCCGCGGTGGTCGGGACCGTAACCGATGGAGAGGATGATGACGTCGCGTTCGTCGCCCTGGACGGTTTCGAGGTTCTTGACGAAGAAACCGTCGAGTCGGCCCTCCGTGAAGTGGTGGTCGAGGTCCGGGCGGGCGGCCCTCGCCTTCTGCACCGCCTCCTCGATCGCCTCCGCCTGCGCCTTCGACAGCGCGACCACGCCGAGGGTGTGCTCGGGGCGGGTGTCGAAGTGGTGGATGACGCGCTGGGCCACCTTGGCGGCCTCGAGGGTGTTGTCGCTGCTCCCACCGCGGTCGTAGACGCCGTCCGCCTTGATGAACTCCACTCCGATGTCCGGTCCCTGTTCCAGCGCGCCCGGGAACGTGACCATGGAGTTGTCGTAGAAGTCGTGGTTGCTGAAAGCGATCAGGTTCTCGTGCCGGCTTCGGTAGTGCCAGCGCAGGGGCAGCCCGCGCAGGACTCCGCTGGCCTTGCACATGTCGAGAATGGACTCGAAGCCGTCGGTGGCGTCCTCGTCCCACTCGTCGCCGTCGTCGCTGTCGCCGCCCGCGCTGAAGAACGAGGTCGGCGGCAGTTGCTTCTGGTCGCCCGCCACGATGAGGGCCTTGCCCCGGTAGACGGAGTTCACCGCATCCTGAGGCAGCACTTGCGATGCCTCGTCGAAGACCACGACATCGAACTCGAAGTCTGACGGCAGAAACTGGCTGACCGTCAGCGGACTCATCATGAAGCAGGGCTTGACCAGCCGTACGACGTCGCGGGTCTGCTGCAGCAGGAGCCGTACGGGCATGTGACGACGCTGTTTCTCGGCCTCACGGCGGATCACGGCGGCCTGGCCCACCGATGTCCGGCGAGGACGGCGGGAGTTGCACGCGGCGATGACCTCGGCGTGTGCCGCCGCCACCAGGCCCTGGTCAGCCCTCTGGAAGCGCTCCACCAACTGGTCGCGTTCCACGGCCCGCATCGGCTTCAGCCTCGGATCGGTGGACAGCTGGTACTCGACCCACGCGGTGAGCACCGCGCGTTCCATAGCGGCGGGAAAATCCTCGGCGGAGACCTCGCGGCGTGCCAGCTGGTCAGGCAACCCGTCGAGGTGGTAGCGGCGCAGCAGGGTCAGTGCGTCGGCGCAACTGGTCCATGCTTCCGGGCCGAAGGGGTCGCGGTCGAGGCGGGACAGAAGGGACTGAGCCGCGGTGAGGGACTCGTCGAGTTCGCGTCGCAGCTCGTCAGCCCGCCCAGGCTCGAAGTACCCGGCGAGTGCCTCGCGCTGACCACGCCAGTCGCCGGCGCGGTCGGCGACGGACGGGTCGGCCGACGCGGCCAGCATCAGCCGGGCCGCCGCTCGCGGCAGGGGCGCGGAGTGGCCGCCGTGTGCGGTACGACGGACCTTCTGGGCCCAGTCCAGGGCATCCAGGATCGCATCACGGTCGGTATCGATGCCCTGGTAGAGGGAACCGAGAAGGTTACGGTGCGTGGCGTCGTTCTCCATGAAAGAGGACTCGGCGGCTCGGGCGGAGACGACGGCGGCCACCGCTTCCCTGGCCCGAGACAGGGTGAGGCCTGTCTCCTCGTCCATGACGCGGGCGGTTGAGCGGATGAGGTCGGCCGCGTCCTCGAAGGGCTCCACGTGCGCGTGGAGCCAGCTCGCCGCTCGTTCGAGGGGTCGGGCGGCAAGCGCTGTGCCGACCGTCGCGACTTGGGGCTGCCCGGTGTACTCCTGCCAGAGGTCCAGGTCACGGCGGATCTGGTCCGTCTGCGTGAGGAGGTCGCGCGGCTGGGTCCGGCCGTCGGCCAGTACCTCGACGAGGCTTGTCCGGCGCGCTGGTTCCGAGAGCGTGTCGCATGCGAGGCGGGCGATCAGCCGGGCGGAGTCCAGGGCGGCCTGCAAAGCTTCGGTGTGGGGGTGCCCTCCGGGGACGTACCGGCCCAGCAAATCGCGCTGTTGCTCCGTGGCGTATGGGCCCGGTTGCTGTCGCGTCAGGTCAAGGCCGCGGCGCAGAAGCTGCCCGACGGGCTCGTAGCCCGTCACACCGTTGGGCGCGGCGTCGTGCAGATCGTCCGCCTGCGTGTCGAGTCCCCGGTACCAGGGGCCGAGAAGGTTGCGGTCGGTTACGGCCTGAGCAGCGAACGTAGCCGTCTCCTTCTGCGCCGCGTGCGCGGCTGCGACCGCCGTACGCGCTGAGGCAAGCGTGTGCTCGGAACCGGGGCCATGGTCCCGGCGACCGACCGACGCCACGGTGTCCAACAGCGCGACGGCCTGTTGCAACGGGGCGAGGTGGGCGCGCAGCCAGCGAGCGTCGTCGCCGAGCGGCTGCTTGGTGAGATCGGCCGCATGCGGTGCCAGCGACGGGCTGCCCAAATCCCTTCGCCACGTGGCGAGATGGCTGCGCAGCACCGTTCCCAGCTCGACGAGTGCGCGTTGCGGCTCTCGGCCGTCGGCCAGGTGAGTGGCGAGCAGACTCCGGCGGTAAAGGTCGGCAACGGTTTCCGGCGCGAGTGCGTGGACCACTTCGGCGTGCGCGAGTGCCTTGCGCAGTGCCGGTACATCGGGCAACGCCGTGCCCCGATAGCGGCCGATCAGCTCGGTGTGGGTCGTGGCCAGCGACCGCAGCTTCCGGTACGCGGCGCACCAGGCGTCGGCGAGTGACAGTTTGTCGTACAGCTCGCTACGCCACGAGCCGCCGTGCGTCAGCCGGGCCACGAGTTTCCGGTCGGCCCGGACGCCGCTGGACATCATGCCGGCAAGTCCCTGGCGCCCCTCCAGGAGCCGGTGGACCGCTTCGGGCAGTTCGGGCGTGGAAACGACCTCGGGCAGGAAGGTGTCGCGCGCCGCCTCCTCCGCGGCAGCCAGGTCATCGGCGGCCGAGGAGATCTCCGCGACGGCTGCCTGGACACCGGAAAGTGCCCGGGGGTCGAGCCATGCTTCGAGCGCGCGGTCCGAGGCTGTGGCCAGCTCCACGAGCGTGGCCAGGTCCTCCGCCTCGGACGTCGCCTTCGGCCGGTCGCACCCGAGTCGCTCGGCCACCGAGTCGGCGTGCTCGGCGGCCCTCTCAAGGGTGTCGGCGAGCGTGCCGAACCGCTCGGCCAGCTCCGCGGCCTCGCGTCCGGTCAGCGACGCAATGTCGGCTCCCGGCGGATCCAGTGCGGCGAGCGCTTGCTCATTGGCCGGTCGTTCCGAGCTCAGCTCCGGGCGCAGCTCGGCCCACCCCGGGCCCGCGTGGTCCGTCGCGAGAGCGTGGGCGGCCAGCACCTGGTCCCGTCGTGCGAAGAAGTCGCTCAGTGCGTCGGCAACGCCCCGGACCGCCGCCTCCTCTGCCCGCGCTGAGCCATCAGGGACCAACCACTGCTCAACAGGGCGGTGTTCGGTGCCGGCCACGGCGATCACGTCGCACAGATGATGTGCTTCCTCAGGGGTGCTGGGATTCGTGAGCCCGGCCAATTGGCTGACTCGGGTGAGGCTCTGCAGGGTCCGCTCCAGCACACCCGCGGTCGCATCGAATTCCCGGGCGAACTGTCGCGCTCGCTCCTCCGTGAGTCCGGCAAGGTCGAGGCCTCGCGGCGCCATAGCGGAAAGCGTCTTCTCGGCCTCCCCCGGTGCAGCCGTCAGCCTGGTGGACAGTTCCTGCCACCGCTCGCCCACTGTCGCTCGGACGACAGTGCTCGTGCGCTGCACCTTGCGCAGTTCTGCCAGGAAGGCGTCGACCCGGTCGTCCACCTCATCGGCGAAGGCATCCGTGGTCAGCCAAGCTTCCGGCACGGGACTCCGCACGTCGAGCAGCCGTAGGAGCAGGATCAGACGGTCGATTCCGCTCTGATCTGTGAGTGGTACTCCGTCGGGCGCGAGATCCCGGTAGCGTTCGGTCGCCGTCGCGAGCGCATCCCGCGCCGCCTGGGCCTGCTCCAGCACGGGGCGGGGATGGGGCAGGCCGGCCCGCAGATCACGCCAGGGGAACGACGGATCGGCGACCGCCTCCCAAGTATGGGAGATGGCTTTCGTCGCCTCGACGATCAGGCGCAGATCCTCGCCACTGAGCGTCTCGGCGCGAAACGTCGCCTCTGCCCCCGTGCGGGTGTCCTCACCATGACTCAGGTAGGCCACCGGCGCCTCGGACAGTCGGCCGACCCGGCCAAGGACGTCGTGCAGGGTCCGTCCCAGCGGGTCGCGGACCTCGTTCATCGCTTCGGCATAGGCGCTGAGCACGAGGCGCAGCTCTCTGGCCTGGGCCAGGGTCTGCTGTGACAGCTGCGGTGCGCGCGGTTCCTCCGCGAGCGCCCGTCCCAGCTCATGAGCCACTGCTTTGCGGCTGGTGTTGTGGCTGTGGAGGGCAAGGGCGTACGAGTCGAGTCCGACCGACTTCAGCCGATCGAGGACGACATCGAGGGCCGCCGCCTTCTCACTGACGAACAGCACACTGCGGCCCGCGTGCATCAAACCGGCGATCATGTTCGTGATCGTCTGGCTCTTGCCGGTGCCGGGCGGGCCGTCCAGGACGAACGACTGTCCGGCCACGGCCGCGGCGACGGCCTGCCGCTGCGAGGCGTCGGCGTCGAGCACCAGCGGACTGTCCTCGGGCGGGCTCAGTTCGTCAATCCGCTCTAGCTCGATCTCCTCGAAGTCGAAACGGTCGGAGGCGAGGCCGGAGTTCGGACCGAGAGCCATCGCCCGTACGAGGTCACTGCCGAGGACGCGATCCTCGTTGTCCAGCAGGTCCTGGTACATCGACTCCTTGTGGGAGGCGAAGAGTGCGAGCACCACACGGTCGGAGATCTGCCATCCGGCCTTGCCCGCCACCGCGCGAGCCGCGGCGGAGAGCACCGCCTGCAGGTCCGAAGGATCCTGTTCGCCGACCGGCGTCCAGTCGATATGAAATTGCTCCAGCTTCACCTTGAGGGCCGGGTTGAGGCGCGGTTCCTCGTCGTCGCTCGCTCTGATGCGGATCCTGCCGTTGCGCGCGCGCTCAATGACCACCGGCATCAGGACCAGGGGTGCGTCGCTGCCTGTCTCAGCCCCGTCCTCACGCCAGCGGAGCATGCCGACGCCAAGGTTGAGGGTCCACAGACCGTAATCGTTGAAGACCTGCGTCGCTTTGGTGCGAAGGCTGTTCAACGCGCGCAGGAGGGAAGGCGCGGTGGTCTTCTGGGTGACGATTCCGTCGGTGCGGTCGTCCTTCTTCGTGAGGACCACATCGCTGGATCGCAAGCCCTCACCGGCCTCCGGTTCCTCGTCCGGGAGCGGCGCGAAGTCCCAGCCGCGGGCCAGGCCCTTGATGAGCTCCTGTGCGGATGGAGTCGAGATCTCCAATGTCGCCGACTTGGTGTGGCGAAAATTGAGCAGCCGGTTGCGGCCGCTCAGGTCCACCAGAGAGGTGCGCCAGCTCTCGAGCATCGCCTTGAGGCGGTCGAGTTCCTGGCTGCCCCCGAAGTCACGCGAGTTCGTCACGCTGGTCCCCGATGTTGTCGCTTCTGGGCCGACGGAGCACCAGCGCCGACGGCAGTCCCCACTGCCACCAACGCAAAGCGCGGCCACGGACGTCCGTACTGTCCTGGTGGCCGCACAAGTCCCGCTGATCCCCCTGGATGCGGAATTCTACGGTCAGCTCACCAATGCGTGAAGCGTTAACTACAGAACGGTTATCTCAGCGGTCACAAGGCCTCGGTGTGCCTGGCCAGCAGCCCCTTCCGGAACAGCGAATGGCACACAACCGATTCCATCGCCCGGTCCCACGACCTCTACAGCCGCCCGGCCAGCGCGGGCTGCTGCTTCAAGTCCTCCATCGGACACAGCCGCCACAGGGCCGTGCAACGCCTCGCAGTAGGTCCTCGGAGGCCGGCGGTCGACGACAGCGGAGACGGCTCGAGGGTGGAGGCGCTCCCGCGCTGCTGGGGCGCGGCTTCAGCGGGTCCGCCGCGTCACGCCGCAGGTGGCAGCGCCGCCGAGTCCGGCAGTGTGATCGACTCACACGGCCAAGCCGTTGGTGGCGGCCTTGCCCCGACGGTCGACGCATCGGTTCAGCTTGCCCTGCACTGCCCAGCAGAAGTCTTGCGTCATCGACATCCTCAGCGGCCCGAACCCGCCGAAGGCGAATACCCGTTCGAGTGCAGCCTTCGAGCAGGTCCTCGGACAGCCGCGGTCAACCTCATATTCGAGATCCCGTGACCAACCAAATATCCCGGCTGAGCCCCGATGGCAGACGAGTCGGGCTGTACGCCGGGTTCTGTCGCCCGGGCGCCTCGCGGCGGCCGGGGAGACGGCCATCCATCTAGGACCGGCGTTGCCGCCGGTCTCGTGCGGTCTACCCGCGGACTCGGGCGGGCAGCCCTCGATCGTCCGCGCAGAAACACCGAGGTGTTTCCTTTTGACCTTGCTCCAGGTGGGGTTTACCTAGCCGCCTGAGTCACCTCAGGCGCTGGTGGTCTCTTACACCACCGTTTCACCCTTACCGAGGACCGAGGTCCCCGGCGGTCTGTTTTCTGTGGCACTGTCCCGCGGGTCACCCCGGGTGGCCGTTAGCCACCACCTTGCCCTGTGGAGCCCGGACGTTCCTCGGGAAGGTCCACAAGGACCTCCACGCGGCCGTCCGCCCGGCTCGTCTGCCGTGTGGACCATGGTACCGGGCGTGGGGTGCGTCTTGGTCCGGCCGCTGACGTCGCCTTCGCCGTCGCCGTCGCGAGCACAGAGCCGGCCAGGATGAGGGCGAAGGCCGCGAGGACGCCGGGGGTCAGGCTCTCGTCCAGGAAGGCGGCGCCCGCGGCGACCGCGACGGCCGGGTTGACGTACGTGATCACCATCGCCCGCGTCGGGCCCGCCTCCTTGATCAGTTCGAGGAAGGCCACGAAGGCGACCGCGGTGCAGATGACGCCGAGGCCGGCGAGGGAGGCCAGGACCTGCGGGGAGGGGGGCGAGGAGGGCCAGGTGGCGGCTGCCGCGGGGGCGTAGACCAGGGCCGCCAGGGTCAGGCAGGCGGCCGTGAGGTGGAGCGAGGGGACGTTCTTGAGGTGGCGGGCGACTATGACGGGGGCGGTCGCGTACCCGACCACCGTCAGCAGTACCTCGGCCAGTGAGCGGGCGTCGCCGCCGGTCAGGTGCGGGACGGTGAGGACCGCGACGCCGGACAGGCCGAGGGCCAGGCCGGTCATCCTGCGGGCGCCGAGGCGTTCGGTGTCGCCGAAGAGGCGGGCCGCGGCCACGCCCACGATCGGCACCCCGGCGATCAGCAGGCCCGCCGTGGAGCTGGACAGGTGGCGCTCGGCGTCCGTGAGGGTCCACCAAGGGATCATTATCTCGATGCACGCGAAGGCCAGCATCGGGCGCCAGTACGTTCGTACGGTCCGGGTAAGGCCCCCTTGGCGGATCGCGAAGGGGAGCAGCAACGCCGCGCCCACCGCGCAGCGCGTGAACACCACCGTCGACGGGGACACACCGTCCACCGCCACTTTGATCATCAGGTAGGGGATGCCCCAGACCACTCCCATCAGGGAGAACAGGAACCAGCCGCGTGCAGTCATGGGGGGAGTTTCGGCTGCCGTGCGGTCAGGTGTCTTGAACGCTGTTGCGCTACGCCGTCGGCGACACGCTCGTTCGGTACGCCGCCGGTGTCACCCCGAGCACCCTGCGGAACCAGCGCGTCAGGTGCGCCTGGTCCGCGAAGCCGACGAGCGGGGCGACCTCGGCGGGGCGCAGGCCGCTCTCCAGCAGGGCGCGGGCCCGGTTCACCCGGTACTGGGCCAGCCAGGCGTACGGCGGTATCCCCATCGTCGTACGGAAGGCGCGCAGGAGCTGGTAGCGGGACAGGCCCAGGTCGGTGGCGAGGGAGGCGAGTGACGGGGGTGCCTGGAGTTCGTCGGCGAGGCGGTCGCGTACGGCGTGGGCTATGTGGGCCGCTCCCGGGACCGTGTCACACGCCGGGCGGGCCGTGGAGTGGCGACGGGCGAGGGCGGCCAGCAGCCAGGGGAGGCGGGACTCGGTCTCCAGGGGATCGGGGCAGGCGCTCAGGTCCGTGTGGGCGGTGCGCAGGGCGGCGGCCAGTTCGGGGTCGTCGAGGACGGGGTCCCGGAAGTGCGGGGGGCTGCCCAGGATTCCCTCGGTGAGCAGGGAAGGCTCGGCGTACAGGGCCCGGTAGGCGTAGCCGTCGCAGGCGGCCGGGCCGCCGGTGTGCATCTCGCCCGGAGCCAGGACGACGATCGAGCCGGGGCCGGTGCGGATGCGGCCGCCCCGGTAGTCGATGATCTCGGAGCCGCCGACGCAGACTCCGATGGTGAACTCGGCGTGGGCGTGCGGCGCGTAGCGGTGCTGGTCGAAGTGTGCGGTCAGCAGGTCGAGGGGCGGGCCGTCACGGCCGACAGTGGCCCGGGTCCAGCGAGCCTCTTCACGTCCTGCCCCCATGGCCGCCTCCCCTGGTCTCGTCGAAGGTGCAACGCCGCCGGCCCGCGTTTCCATGCCGCCGGGGATCTCCTCGCTTGACCTTGCCGCAACGTCAACGTTTCTACTGAGGGCATGAGGATCGGAGAACTCGCCGTCACCGTCGGTGTCACCACGCGGACGGTACGGCATTACCACCATCTCGGACTGTTGCCGGAGCCCGAGCGGCGCCCCAACGGCTACCGGGACTACACGCTGCGGCACGCCGTCGTGCTCGCCCGGATCCGGCGGCTGACCGAGCTGGGACTGGGGCTCACCGAGGTGCGGGACGTGCTCGCGGACGACGCGGGGCGCGATCTCGCCGAGGTGCTCGAGGAGCTCGACGCCGATCTCGCCCGGCAGGAGGCGGCGATCCGGGAGCGGCGGGACCGGCTGCGCGCCCTGCTGGACCGGGAGGGGAACCTGCCCGCCGAGGGCCCCGTCTCTCCCGAACTGGCCGCGCTGCTCACGGGGATGGCGCACGGCCCCGAGTCCCCCATGGCCACCAGGGACCGCGAGGTGCTCGCTCTGATCGACACCGTGGCCTCGCCCGAGAGCCGGCAGCGGCTGATGGCGGCGCTGGGCAGCGCCTTCGAGACGCCCGCCGCCGTGGCACGGGCGCACGAGGTGTACGCGCTCCTCGACGCGCTCGCCGACGCCGACCCGGACGACCCGGCCGACCCGCGCGTGGACGAGGCGGCCCGGGCACTCGCCGACTGCCTGCCCGATTCCCTGCTCTCGGAGAACGACCTCGCTCCCGGCCTCGACGACAGCTTTCTGCGCGCCCTGTACGCCGACGTCGCCCCGGCCCAGGCGGAGGCGATCCGGCGCGCGATGCGGATGTTCACGGAGCGTGGGCGATGAGGATCGCGCGCGCACTCCTGCGGCATGAACTGCGCTTGTTCGCGAGCCTGTTGCTGTGGGTGACCCGGCGGACGCACGGCACGGGCGACGGCCGCCCCTTCGGATACGCGCGGGGCCTGGGCGCCATGATGGGGGGGCTCGCCTTCGTGTGCGTCGTCGAGACGGTCGGGATGGCGGTGCTGCTGCGCGGGTGGCCGGTCGTCCACGCGGTCGTCCTCGTCCTCGACGTCTACACCGTGCTGATGGTCGTCGGCATGTACGCGGCCTGCGTGACGCGGCCGCACATCCTCGACTCCACGCACCTGCGCGTGCGCGACCGCGCGCACGTGGACCTGCGGATCCCCCTGGCGGACATCGCGGTGGTACGCCGCGAGCTGCGCACCACGCACGAGGCCGCCGAGGGCGAACTGAACCTCGCCGTGGGCGCCCAGACCGACGTGACCATCGAACTGGCCGCCCCCGTACCGCACTTCACCTTCCTGGGCCGGGAGCGTCGGATCCGTCTCGTACGGCTGCACGCGGACGACCCCGACGAACTCGCACGGGCCCTCACGCGGGCGCGAAACGTACCTTCGCCGTCCCCAGGTCGGCCTGGGTGAGGCGGACCCGCAACCGCTCCCCCAGCGGCAGCGTCCCGGTACCGCCCTCGATGCGGGCGACGACTGCGGGTGACTCCAACTGGACGGTGCCGACCGTGGGTTGACGCTCCATCACGTCCACCACACATCCGTCGAAGATGTCCCCGACCCGGTCCTTGAGGAGCGCGGCCTCGACGATGTCGACGCACTCGCGTTCCACGGTGCCCGCGCGTCGGGAGCCCTCGGCCATCTCCTTGGGGAGCGTGTCGAGGGCGGTGAGGACCCAGTCGGGGGGTGGTTCGTCCGCGGCGGCGGCCAGGCAGAGTTCCGAGGCGTAGCGGTCGACGAGCCGGCGCAGGGGGGCCGTGCAGTGGGCGTAGGGCGCGGCCACGGCGGCGTGCGAGGTGACGTCGGGGAGGGCGCCGCCCCGGAACACCGTGTAGCCCGCGCCGCGCAGCAGCGTCGTGCACTCCTGGAGGAAGGCCGCGTGGCGCGGCAGGTGCGGGTCGAGGGAGCGGACGAGCCGCGCGTACGAGACGTGGTGCGGCCAGTCGATGTGCAGGGCCCTGGCCGTGCGGCGAAGGCGGCCGACCGCGCCGTCGGGGGCGGCGGGCAGCGTGCGCAGGACGCCGGTGCCGTGCGCGAGCATCAGGTCGGCCGCCGCCATCCCGGTGAGCAGGGAGATCTGCGCGTTCCAGGCGTCGGCGGGCAGCGGGGCGCGGTAGACGAGTTCGTACGTCCCGTCCGTCTCGACGATCTCCTGCTCGGGGACGTTGAGCGAGATCCCGCCGCGCTCCGCCTCCAGACGCTCGCGCAGCGTCCCGATCTCCTTGAGGAGGGCGAGCGGTTCCTCCGCCGTGCCGTCGTCGATCGACTTCTGTACGTGCGCGTAGTCGAGCTTGGCGCGGCTGCGGACGAGGGCCCGGCGTACGTCGACGCTCTCCGTGCGGCCGTCCGCGTCCAGGTCAAGCGTCCAGAGCACGGCCGGGCAGGTCTGGTCGGGCAGGAGGCTCGCGGTGCCTTCGGAGAGCCGGGTCGGATGGAGGGGGACCTTCTCGTCCGGGAAGTAGAGGGTCGTCACGCGGCGGTGCGCCTCGGTGTCCAGGGCGCCGCCGGGGGCGACGAAGGCGGCGACGTCGGCGATCGCGTACCGGACGCGGTAGCCGCGGCCGTTCTCGCGGCGGGACAGGTGCATCGCCTGGTCGAGGTCGGTGGATGTCGGCGGGTCGATGGTGAGGAAGGGGATGTCCGTCGCGTCGTGGGCCGGCAGGCGAGGTGGCCGGGCGGCCTCCTCCAGTACGCCGGGCGGGAAGCTCCCGGGCACACCGAGACCGGTCCGCAGGGCGGACAGGGCGGCCTGCAGAGGAGCCCCCGGTACGCAGGTGGCGCGGATGTGGCGGCACGGCATGGGTCGAGCGTAGGTCGCGTGCCTCTGGGCGGCACCCCGAGCGGGCGGACGTCCAGGCGGCGCCCGAACGGCCGGGCATACGGGGAGCACCCCGAGTGGACGGGCATACGAGCGGCGCCCCGAGCGCGTTCGGCGTCCGGGAGGACCCCTTAGGCTGGCGCCGGGCCACACCCACCGTTAGGAGAACACCACCGTGCTCGTGCTGCTGCCGCCTTCCGAGGGCAAGGCACCCTCCGGCCGGGGAACCGCGCTGAAGCTGGAGTCGCTGTCCCTGCCCGGGCTCACCGAGGCGCGTCGGGCGGTCCTCGACGAGCTGGCCGAGCTGTGCGCCGGCGACGAGGAGAAGGCCCGCGAGGTGCTCGGACTGAGCGAGGGCCTGCGCGGCGAGATCGCCAAGAACACGCAGCTGCGCACCTCGGGCGCGCGCCCGGCCGGGGAGATCTACACGGGGGTGCTGTACGACGCCTTGGACCTGGCCTCGCTGGACACGGCGGCCAAGCGGCGCGCGAGCCGCTCGCTGCTGGTCTTCTCCGGGCTGTGGGGCGCGGTCCGGGTGACGGACAGGATCCCGTCGTACCGCTGCTCGATGGGGGTGAAGCTGCCGGGGCTCGGAGCGCTGGGCGCGCACTGGCGTACGCCGATGGCCGCCGCGCTCCCCGAGGCGGCCGGCGACGGGCTGGTGCTCGACCTGCGGTCCTCGGCGTACACCGGTGCGTGGAAGCCGAGGGGCGAGGTGGCCGGGCGGACGGCGACGGTCCGGGTGCTGCACGCGCCCACCCGGAAGGTGGTCAGCCACTTCAACAAGGCGACGAAGGGGCGGATCGTACGGAGTCTGCTGGCGGCGGGCGCCGCGCCCGCCGATCCGGCGGAGCTGGTGGAGACCTTGCGGGACCTGGGGTACGAGGTGGAGGTGCAGGCGCCCGCGCGGGCGGGGACGGCCTGGGCGCTCGATGTGCTGGTGAACGAGGTGCACTAGAGCTGAACGGGGTGCGCTGGAGCTGAACGGGGTGCGCTGGAGCTGAACGAGGTGCGCTGGAGCGGCCCGGGTGCACCAGGGCCGGAGGCGTTGCAGCATATGCAACGCTCTTTGCGCATGTTGCAGAGCGCGGGCACGATGAGCCCATGAGCTCACCGCTGCCCTCGGTTCCCGCCGTCTCCGTGCTGGATCTCGCCCCCGTGGTTCCCGTCGTCGTGGTGAACGAGGTCGCGGACGCCGTACCCCTGGCCACGGCACTCGTAGCGGGTGGGCTGCCCGCGATTGAGGTGACCCTGCGGACGCCGTGCGCGCTCGACGCCATCCGGGCGATCGCGGACGGGGTGCCGGGCGCGGTGGTCGGCGCGGGCACCGTCATCACGCCCGGGCAGGTGACGGAGTGCGTGGCCGCGGGCGCCCGCTTCCTGGTCAGTCCCGGCTGGACCGACGTACTGCTCGACGCCATGAAGGCGTCCGGGGTGCCGTTCCTGCCGGGGGTGTCCACGACCTCGGAGGTGGTGGCGCTGCTGGAGCGCGGGGTGCGGGAGATGAAGTTCTTCCCGGCGCAGGCGGCGGGCGGCACGGCGTACCTCAGGTCGCTCGCCGGACCGCTGCCGCAGGCCAGGTTCTGCCCGACGGGCGGTATCGGCCCCACCTACGCGCCGGACTATCTCGCCCTCCCCAACGTCGGCTGCGTGGGCGGGACGTGGATGCTTCCCGAGGACGCGATCGCCGCGAAGGACTGGGCGCGCGTGGAGAGCCTGGCGCGCGAGGCGGCCGCGCTCAGGCCACGCGGATGACGACCTTGCCGAAGGCCACGCCGGACTCGTAGTGGCGGAACGCCTCGTGGACCTCGTCGAAGCCGAAGACCCGGTCGACGACCGGGCGGGTGCCGTGCAGGGCGAGGGCGCGGTTCATGGACTCGAAGTGGGTCCGGCTGCCGACGAAGAGCCGCCGCATCGTCACCAGGCTCGACGCGAGCGCGTCCGTCGTGATCTCCAAGGAGGCCTTGCGCGGGCTGTTGGCGCTGACCAGGACGATCCTGCCGTAGAGCGCCGAGGCGCGGACCGACTGCTCGATCGTCTCCGGGCCCACGGTCTCGACGACGAGGTCCGCGCCGCGCCCGCCCGTGAGGTCGCGGACCGTCTGTCCCCACGCGGGGTGGTCGGCGTACCGCACGATGTGGTCGGCGCCCAGGGCCTTGAGTCGCTCGGCCTTCTCCGGGCTCGATGTCGTGGCGACGACCTCGGCGCCCAGCATCTTCGCGAACTGCACGGCGAACAGCGAGAGCGCGCCCGTGCCGAGTGTCAGCACCGTCTCGCCGGGGACCACCGCGTCACCGCCCGTCAGCGCGTGCCAGGCCGTGACGCCCGCGCAGGGCAGGCAGGCGGCCTCCTCCCAGCCGAGGTGCTCGGGCACCCGCACCGCCGCGTTCTCGTCGAGGCGCGCGTACTCGGTGAGCATGCCGGGCAGGGTGGCGCCGGGCTGGTCGATCAGCGCGGGCGTGATCCGGCCGTCGATCCACTTCGGGAAGTACGTGCTCGCCACCCGGTCCCCGACCGCGAACCGGGTCACCTCCGCGCCCACCGCGACGACTTCGCCCGCTCCGTCACTCAGCGGGATCACGTCCGGCACGGCCTTCAGCGGATAGGTGCCGTTCAGGATCAGCAGATCGCGCTTGTTGAGGGAGACGGCGCGGACCCGGACGAGGATGTCGCGGGGGCCGGGCTCGGGGCGGTCCGTCTCGCGCGCGGCGATGCCGTCGACGGTGCCGGGCGTTTCGAGGTGGTAGGCGCGCATGTCGGCTCCCTGGGTGTGCTCCGTGGATGCGTCCATGCTGCTCGGACGGGGTACGCCGCTCAATTCCCCGTGAGGTATGGCGGGACTGTCGTACCCGTGACGTACAACTGAGCCATGACCATCAGCACCGCCGCCTCGGTGACCGAACCCCCGCCCTTCGCCCGGGAGCTGCTGCGCTGGCGCACCGCGCGCCGGGTCAGTCAGCTGGAGCTCGCCTCACGGGCGGGGACGACCCAGCGGTACGTCAGTTTCATCGAGCGCGGACGGTCGGTGCCCGGCAGGGAGATCGTGATCCGGCTCGCCGAGTCGCTCGGCCTGACGCTGCGGGAGCGCAACTCGCTGCTGCTGGCGGCCGGTTACGCGCCCGCGTTCGCGGAGTCACCGCTCGACGCGGTCGCGCTGAAGCCCGTACGGGAGGCGTTGGACAGCATTCTCGAAGGGCATCTGCCGTATCCGGCGGTGGTGGCGGGGCCGCGGGGTGAACTCGTCGCGGCGAACGAGGCGTTCGACGTGCTCACCGAGGGCGCGGACCCCGCGCTGCTCGCGCCGCCCGTCAATGTGCTGCGGCTCGCGCTGCATCCGCGCGGGATGGGCGCGCGGGTGGTGAACCTGGACGCGTGGGGGCAGCACATCGTGGAGAACCTGCGGGCCCGTGCCGTGCGCAGCCCCGATCCCCGACTCGGCTCCCTGGCCGAGGAGTTGGCGGACTACGTACCGGCGAGTGAGCCCGGCGCCGACTATCTCGGTTTCGCCGTGCCGCTGCGACTGCGGTGTGCGGAGGGCGAGTTGAGGCTGCTCACCACGCTGACGTCGTTCGCGACCGCGGTCGACGTGACGCTCGCCGAGCTCCACCTGGAGGCGTTCCTGCCGGCGGACCGGGAGACCGCCGAGATCCTGCGGACCCGGGCCGCCCGGCGCGGGTGACCTCCGGGTCCAGGTCGCTCGGCGCGGGTGACCTCCGGGTCCAGGTCGCTCAGCGCAGGTGGCCTCCCGGTCCAGGTCGCTCAGCGCAGGTGGCCTCCCGGTCCAGGTCGCTCAGCGCAGGTGAGAGGTGTCGTTGAAGAGGCGCAGGCTGGCGTTGCCATCCGCGTAGTACGCCACCGCCGACAGGGAGGCCGCGGACAGCTCCATCCGGTACAGGGACTCCGGCGGGGCACCGATCGCGAGCCGAACGAGGCTCTTGATCGGGGTGACATGGCTGACGAGGAGGACGGTGCGGCCCGCGTAGGAGGCGATGAGCTTGTCGCGGGTGGTGGCGATACGGCGGGCGGTCGCCGCGAAGCTCTCGCCGCCGCCGGTCGGTTCGGCCTTCGGGGAGGCGAGCCAGGTCTTCAGGTCGTCGGGGTAGCGTTCCTGCACCTCGCCGAAGGTGAGGCCTTCCCACGCGCCGAAGTCCGTCTCGCGCAGGCCGTCCTCGATGGCGACGTCCAGTCCCAGGCGGGCGGCGACGGCGGCGGCGGTCTGGCGGGTACGGGTGAGTGGCGACGCCACGATCGCCTGGACGGTGCCGCGTGCGGCCAGCGCGGCGGCGACGCGCTCGGCCTGTTCCCGGCCCACGTCCGAGAGCGACGGGTCGGTGCCGCCACTGCCGGAGAAGCGCTTCTGGGGGGTGAGCAGGGTCTCGCCGTGGCGCAGGAGCACGAAGGTGGTGGGGGCGCCCATGTCGGGGGCCGAGCCCCAGCCGGTCGACGGTGCCGGGGTGGCCACGTTGTGCGCGGCCCGTGCGTCGTCTTCGGACTTCGCGGCTTCGCCGCGGGGTGACGGGGTGGAGACGGAAGTCGTGGAAGTGCGGGCCGCGTGTGGCTGGTCGCGCAGTTCCCCGCGCCCCTTTCGGGGCGCTGCAGAACCCGGCGTCAGCAGTTCCGCCGTCGATTCCGACGGAGACCACTGCTCGCCCCGCTTGCCCGCGTCCATCGCCTCGTTGGCCAGTCGGTCCGCGTGCTTGTTCTGTTCGCGCGGCATCCACTCGTAGGTGATCCGGTCGGACGGGAAGACGCGGGCCGCCTCCGCGGCCAGGGGCTTCATGTCCGGGTGCTTGATCTTCCAGCGGCCGGACAGCTGCTCGACGACGAGCTTGGAGTCCATCCGGACCCGGACGCGCGCGGCCGGGTCCAGTTCGTGGGCGGCGCGCAGGCCCGCCACCAGGCCCCGGTACTCGGCGACGTTGTTGGTGGCGATGCCGATGTACTCGGCACGCTCCGCCAGTGTCTCCCCGGTGGCCGCGTCGATGACCACGGCCCCGTACCCCGCGGGTCCCGGGTTGCCCCGGGAACCGCCGTCCGCCTCGACGATGAACTCCCGCACGCCCCGCGCCCCTTACAGACCGGACTCGGACGTACGCACCAGGATGCGGCGGCAGTTCTCGCAGCGCAGCACGGTGTCCGGGGAGGCCGCCTTCACGTCGTTGACCTCCGTGATGTTGAGCTCCAGACGGCAGCCCTCGCAACGGCGCTGGAAGAGCCGCGCGGCGCCGACGCCGCCCTGCTGCTGGCGCAGCTTGTCGTAGAGCTTCAGCAGGTCGGCGGGGACGGAGGCCGAGACGACCTCGCGCTCCTTCGTCACCGAGGCGGTCTCGCCGTCGAGGGACTCGAAGGCGGCGTCCCGGCGGCCGGTCGCGTCGTCGATCTTCGACTGCACGGAGGAGGTCCGCTCGGTCAGCTCGGCGACCCGCTCCTGCGCGGACTCGCGGCGCTCCATGACCTCGAGGACGACGTCCTCCAGGTCACCCTGCCGCTTGGCGAGGGAGGTGATCTCGCGCTGGAGGTTCTCCAGGTCCTTGGGGGAGGTGACGGCGCCGGAGTCCAGGCGCTGCTGGTCGCGGTTGGCACGCTGGCGCACCTGGTCCACGTCCTGCTCGGCCTTGGTCTGCTCGCGGGCGCAGTCGCTCTCCTCGGTCTGCGCGGCGACGAGCAGGTCGCGCAGCTGAGTGAGGTCCTTGTTCAGCGACTCGATCTCGGCGTGCTCGGGAAGGGACCTCCGCTTG
This sequence comes from Streptomyces olivochromogenes, assembly GCF_001514115.1. Lineage (GTDB taxonomy): Bacteria > Actinomycetota > Actinomycetes > Streptomycetales > Streptomycetaceae > Streptomyces > Streptomyces olivochromogenes. The sequence goes on along the minus strand of NZ_KQ948452.1, from coordinate 112,427 downwards.
TGCGCGAGCTGCTGCAGGCGTACGTCGAGGGCCTGGACGTCGAGAAGTCGGATCTGGTCGGCAGGCGCGGCGTTCAGTTGGGGGCTCCCATTGCGTTAGGTGTTTCGGTGGACGCCGCGTGGGCGGTCCAGGGGTCGGTGACCGTCTTGGAGACGTGGACCCGCAGGCCCCATCCCTTGCGGTCGGAGATCTCGTCGAGCTGGGCGGCGGCCAGCTCGCACCAGGGCCACTCGGTGGCCCAGTGCGCCGCGTCGAGCAGCGCGAGAGGACTGTGGGCGCGGGCCTCCGACGCCGGGTGGTGGCGCAGGTCCGCGGTGAGGAAGGCGTCGACGCCCGCGGCGCGCACGTCGTCGAAGAGGCTGTCGCCGGAGCCGCCGCTGACCGCGACGGTCCGTACGAGGGCCTCGGGGTCACCGGCGACGCGGATGCCCTGCGCGGTGGCGGGCAGTCGCCCGGCGGCGCGCGCGGCGAGTTCACGAACGGTCAGCGGGTGGTCCAGCTCACAGACGCGGCCGAGGCCGCGGCGGCCCTCGGGGTCGGTGGGGTCCGGTACGAGCGGCCGTACGACCCGGAGGTCGAGCGCCCCGGCGAGGGCGTCGCTGACTCCCGGGTCGGCGCGGTCGGCGTTGGTGTGGGCGACATGCAGCGCGATGTCGTTCTTGATGAGGGTGTGCACGACCCGGCCCTTGAAGGTGTCGGCCGCGACCGTCGTCGTCCCGCGCAGATAGAGCGGATGGTGGGTGACCAGCAGGTTCGCGCCCAGCTTCACCGCTTCGTCGACGATTTCCCGCACGGGGTCGACGGCGAACAGGACGCGGGTGATCTCCTGGTCGGGCTCGCCGCACACGGTGCCGACCGCGTCCCATCCCTCGGCCCTCTCGGGGGGCCAGAGGGTGTCGAGCGCGGCGATGACTTCAGACAGACGGGGCACGGGGAAAGGCTACCTGGCTCGGGCCGGTGCCCCACCGGTCGCGGACCGGTCCCGGGGTGCGCGACCAGGGATCCCGGCGGCGGGCGGCCCTCGGCGATCCGGGCCTCATCCCCTTCTCCCCGCACCGTTCAGCACACGCGTCCCCGTTCCCTCAGGCGAATCGCGGGACGGCCACCCTTATGTGTGAAGCGCCCGCCCGCCGGTCCCACGTCTGTGCGTGCGAAAACTAGCTTCGTCGCCGGAGGTGACCGAACGATGACGGCCTGTGCCACCGAGCCTGCGGCGGAACCCGGGGACGAGCGGGCCACTCGCCCCACGGATGCGACCGCCCACCCCGCGGACGCGACCGCCCGCCCCATGGATGTGATCGCCCGCCCCACCTGTGTGATCGCCGCGGACGGAACCTACGCGGCCCGCCTCGCCCTCGACGGCGAGTGCTGGTTCCCGGAGCGCTGGACGCTGGACGGCCCCGAGCCCTACGCCGTACCGCTGCCGTCCCACCAGCCGGAGGAGCCCGGCACCGAGGTGATGCCGATGTCCGACGGGCGGGTGCTGATCCACCGCGTCGCGGACGGGCGGCACACGTTCTCGCTGCTGTACCCGACCGGGCCCGGCACCGGGGAGCTGCTCCTCGGCGCGGTGGAGTGCCACGACGAGGACACCCGGCTGTGGCTGCTGCCGCCCGCGCCGGACGGGGAGCACGCGTACGCCCTCACCGCGGGCCGTGACTCCACGGCGGTGTGGCTGGTGGCGGGCGGGGCGTTCGGGCCCGAGCACCTGGCCGAGGTGCCGGGCCGCTGTTCGGGCGGGGTCTGGCTGGACGGCACGGGGCGCCTGCTGGCCCTGGACCGCCGCCTGGACGGCCGCACCAAGACGGTGGTCGTCGACCTGGGGCGCGGCGGTGAAGTAACGCCACTGCTGCAGATCGCCGAGGACAGCGACGACCGGCTGCTGCTCGCGGACGCCGACAGCGGACTGCTGCTGGTCCGCTCCGACGCGCCGTCCCCGGGCCACGACCGCCTCGGCTGGGGCGTCCTCGGCAGCACCCTGCCGATCCGCTTCCCCGACTGTCTGCGCGCCACCGACTGCACGGTGACGCCGTTCGCTATCCAGCCGGGGCAGGTACTGACGCCGGAGCGCTGCGCGGTGGCCCTGTGCATCGACGGCCCGGCCGGCAGCTGGGTGGGCGTGTGGCGGCCGGTCGAGCGCCAGGTCCACCATCTCGCGGCCCCGGAGGGCTGGTTGGCGGGCGCGGGCCTGTGGACCAGGGAAGGGGTCCTCCAACTGCCGTACACGACGGGGTCGGTGCCGTGCGGGGTGACGAAGGTGACGGCGCCCGCCGCGGTGGTGACGGCGGAGGCACCCGCTCCGCCGGAACGGCCCGCGGCGCGCCCGGTCCCCCTCCAACAGGCACCGCTGGGCGGACAGTCCCCCGTGAAGAGGCGGCCCCTTTCCGCCCGTCCGACGCCGGAGGACGAGGCCTTCCGGGCGGAAGGGGAGCCTGGGGGCGAGAACAGGTCACCCGCTCCCGTTCCCGCCTGAGCGACCGGTTAGAATCCCCCGGCTGCAAAGAAGGATCTTGTTGACGGGGTGAACACTTCCACATGAGCGAAACCAGCACCATGGAACCGCCGGCCACCGACGCCCACGAGGCGACGGTCCAGGACGAAGGCCACGGCAAGCACCGCGGCCCGGTCTCCGGCCGGGACGACGAGGCGACCCCCCACGGCCGCCACCGCAAGCCGTCCGACCAGCAGAACCCATCGGCCTGACGGTAAGCAGAACCAGCGATACGGCCCCGCTCGCGCTCGGCGCGAGCGGGGCCGTTCCGTGTGGGGCTCCCTGTCCCGGCCCGCACACCCGCCCCTGTCGGGCGGGCTAGGCGTGCTTGAGTCCCAGTACCTCCGCCGCCGCGAACGTCTCCCCCGCCGGCCGCTCCGCGTAGTACGGGCCGAGCAGTGCGTCGAGTTCGTCGTAGGTGAAGGCGTCCTGTTTGGTGTCGAACTTGGCTGCCACCCGCGGCCGTTCGACGACCGCGACCATGCCGCCGTGCACGACGAGCAGCTGTCCGTTGACGTGCGCGGCGGCGGGTGAGGCCAGGTAGCCGACGAGGGGCGCGACATGTTCGGGGGCGAGGGGGTCGAGGCCCTGCTCGGGCACCTCGAACCCGTGGAACACGTCCTCGGTCATCCGGGTCCGGGCGCGCGGGCAGATGACGTTCGCCGTCACGCCGTACTTCGCGAGCGCCAGCGCGGTCGAGGTCGTCAGCCCGACGATGCCGCCCTTGGCCGCGGCGTAGTTGGGCTGCCCCGCCGAGCCCGCGAGGAACGCCTCCGAGGAGGTGTTCACGATCCGCCCGTACACCGGCCCGTCCGCCGCCTTGGACCGCGCCCGCCAGTGCACGGAGGCGAAGTGGGTGGTGTTGAAGTGCCCCTTCAGATGCACGCGGATGACGGAGTCCCACTCGTCCTCGGACATCGAGAAGACCATCCGGTCGCGCAGGATGCCCGCGTTGTTGACGAGGATGTCCAGCTTTCCGAACTCGCCGGTCGCCAGGTCGACCAGCTCGCGGGCCCGTTCGCGGTCGGAGACGTCCCCGGTGTGGGCGAGGGCGTGGCCGCCCGCGGCGCGGATCTCGGCGGCGACCTCCTCGGCGGGGGTGGCCGAGGCCGCGCCGGAGCCGTCCCGCCCGGGCTGCCCGTAGTCGTTGACGACGACGGCGGCACCCAGGCGGGCCAGTTCCAGCGCTTCGGTCCGGCCGAGCCCGCGCCCCGCGCCGGTGACGATCGCGGCGAGCCCTTCAAGTGGCAGTGGCATCGAAGTCCTCAGCAATCGTGGCGGCGGTCGTGGGGGCGATCGTGGGGGTCAGGTGGCAGCGGCCGTGGGGGTCAGATCTCGATGCACGTACGCAGCGCGGTTCCCGTCCGCATCTGGTCCAGGGCCTCGTTGATCCCGGACAGCGGCACCCGGTGGGTGATCAGGCTCTCCAGGTCGATGCGGCCCGCGCGCCACAGGGCGATCGTCCGCTCGTAGGACCGCAGGACGTCTCCGCCGCCGTACATGGACGGCAGGATCCGCTTCTCGTCGAAGAACAGCTCGAACATGTTGAGCTGCAGGAAGTCGTCCATGGCGCCCGCGCCGACGATGACGAGGGTGCCGCCGCGGCGGGTGTTCTCGTAGGCGGTGCGGGCGGTGGCGGAGCGGCCGACGACCTCGAAGACGTAGTCGAAGCCCTCGCCGCCGGTCACCGACTGCTTCGCGCCGGGGAGTTCGTCGGGCGAGACCGCCTTCGTCGCGCCGAACCGCAGCGCGGCCTCCCGGCGCGAGGCGACCGGGTCGACGGCGACGATCTCGGCGGCGCCCTTGAGGCGCGCGCCCTGGATCGCGGAGATGCCGACGCCCCCGCAGCCGATCACGGCGACCGAGGAACCGGCCGTCACGTCCGCGGTGTTGAGGGCGGCGCCGAGGCCGGTCGTCACTCCGCAGCCGATGAGGGCCGCGATGTCGAAGGGCACGTCGTCCGGGATCGGCACGGCGGAGCCCGCGTCGACCACGACCTCCTCGGTGAAGGTGCCGGTACCGGCGAAGCCGAAGACGTCTTGGCCGGGGCGCCTGAAGTTGGGCGTGCCTGCGTTCATGAATCCGGCCAGGCACAGCTGGCTCTGGCCGCGCTTGCAGGCGGGACAGACGCCGCAGGCGGGCAGCCAGCAGACGACGACCCGGTCGCCGGGCTTGAGGTGGGTGACGCCCTCGCCGACCTCGACGATCTCCCCGGCGCCCTCGTGGCCGGGTACGAACGGCGCGGGCTGCGGCAGTACGCCGCTCATCGCGGACAGGTCGGAGTGGCACAGGCCGGTGGCCCGTACCCGGATCCGCACCTTGCCCGGCCCGAAGCCCACCGCCTCGATGTCGTCGAGGACTTCCAGCTTGTCCTGGCCTATCTCGTGCTGTACGGCTGCGCGCATGGTGCGGCTCCCCTCGACAACGGGCTGATCACTGACGGGCTGAGCTCAGGAGTGCGTGACGACGGTGTCGGCGAGGACCGGCGCGTCCTCCCGCTCGGCGGCGCTCACGGCCACCCGGACGCTGCCTTCCCGCCGCCACATACGGATGCGCAGGGTCTCCCCCGGGTACACGACCCCGGCGAAGCGCGTGGTGTACGAGCGGACGCGCGCCACGTCCCCGCCGAGCAGCGTGTCGACGACCGCCTTGAGCGTCATCCCGTACGTGCACAGCCCGTGCAGGATCGGCCGGTCGAACCCGGCGAGCTTGGCGAACTCGGGGTCGGCGTGCAGCGGGTTCCAGTCGCCGGAGAGCCGGTAGAGCAGCGCCTGCTCCTCGCGGATCGGGCGCTCGACGGTCCGGTCCGGCGCACCGGCGGGCTCCTCGAGGCGGGTGGAGGGGCCGCGGTCGCCGCCCCAGCCGCCCTCTCCCCGTACGAAGATCTGGGCGTCGTTCGTCCACAACGGTCCCTCGGCGTCGGCGACCTCGGTGCGCATGACCAGGACGGCAGCCTTGCCCTTGTCGTACACGGCGGCGATCCGCCCGGTGGCCTGGGCCTTGCCCTCGACGGGGATCGGGCGGTGCAGTGCGATGGTCTGGCCGCCGTGCAGGACGCGGGCGAGGTCGACGTCAACGCCGGGCATGGACAGGCCGCTGATCACTCCGGGGGAACCGGCGCCCGCGACGGTGGCGAAGCTCGGCAGGACGTGCAGCTTCGATTCGAGGGTGTAGCGCAGTTCGTCGGGATCCGTCGCCGGGACGCCCGCTCCGAGGCCGAGGTGGTAGAGCTGGACGTCCTTGCGGTCCCAGGTGATCTCACCGCTGCGGGGTTCCGCGGCGAGGGCCTTGGCGGCGTCGATGGGCATGGGGCTCCTGATCAGTAGCGCGAAAGACCTCGGTGCGGCCGTCCGCACCGTCGGCCGCACCGAGGTCGACACTGGCCGATCTAGAACGCGTTCCAGTCCGGCGACCCTTGTATAGCCCAGCACTCGGCAGTTGTGAAGGCTCCTGACGCCCTGTCAGGTCAATGGTCCGTTCGCCCGGCCGTGACATTTGTCCTGCCGGAGTCCGTACAAGCGCATCTGCCGGGCGAGGGCCGCGGGTTCGTACCGTCTCAGGCATGACACAGACAGGTGGGACAGAGCGCGCCGTGTCCTTCACGGGGGCGGTCAAGGCGTTCGGCACGGTGCGCGCCGTGGACGGGGTGGATCTGGAGATCGGCCGCGGCGAGACGGTGGCGCTGCTGGGGCGCAACGGTGCGGGGAAGTCGACCACGATCTCCCTGCTGCTCGGTCTGGACGAGCCGGACGAGGGGACGGTCGCGCTCTTCGGCGGCCCCCCGTCGGCGGCGGTGCGCGCCGGGCGGGTCGGCGCGATGCTTCAGGAGACCCGGCCGGTGCCCCGTGTGACCGTCCGTGAGCTGGTCTCCTTCGTCGCGGGCCGCTATCCCGCGCCGCTCCCGGTCGCCGACGCGCTGGAGCTCGCGGGGATCGCGGATCTGGCCGGGCGGCGCGTCGACCGGCTCTCCGGCGGACAGGCGCAGCGGGTGCGGTTCGCGATGGCGCTCGCCGGGAACCCCGACCTGATCGTGCTCGACGAGCCGACCGCCGCGCTGGACGTGGAGGCGCGGCGCGCGTTCTGGGACTCGATGCGGTCCTATGCGCGGCGTGGCCACACCGTCCTGTTCTCCACGCACTACCTGGAGGAGGCCGACGCGCACGCCGACCGGATCCTCGTCATCGACCACGGCCGGCTCGTCGCCGACGGGACCGGCGAGCAGCTCAAGCGGTCGGTGGGCGGCAACCTGGTCGCCTTCGACCTCGCGGGCCGGGGCACCGAGGGGCTGACCCTGCTGCCCGGGGTGGTGTCGGTGGAGGTGCGCGGGGACCGGGCCCTGCTGCGCACGGACGACTCGGACGCGACGGTGCTCGCGCTGGCCGAGCTCGGCGCGATCCGCGGCCTGGAGGTCGTCCCCGCGTCCCTGGACGACGCGTTCATGGCGCTCACCTCGCATGTTCTGGAGACGGTGTGATGCTCGACTACCTGGAGACGGTGTGATGCTGGACTATCTGCGCCTCGAAGTGCGCCGGACGCTACGCGACGCCGGCTTCGTCATCGGCGGTATCGCGATGCCCGTGATGATGTACCTCCTGTTCACCAACCTCGGTGGCGCCAGTGACGGCGGCTGGAAGACCGGCTCGATGATCGGCATGGCCGCGTACGGGGCGGTGGGCTCGGCCCTGAACACCGGCGGCGGGGTCGCCGAGGACAAGGGGATCGGCTGGCTGCGGCAGCTGCGGGTGACCCCGATGACCCCGCGCGAGGTGGTGCTCGGGCGGACGCTGACCGGCTCGGTGACCGTGCTGCCCGCGATCGCCGCGGTGCTGGCGGCGGGCGGCCTGGTCAACGGCGTACGGCTGGAGGTCTGGCAGTGGGCCGCGGTCGCGGTGCTGCTGTGGCTCGGCTCGATACCCTTCACCCTGCTCGGCCTCGGCAACGGCTACCGGCTCACCGCGCAGACGACCGGCGTCGCGAACATGGTGTGCAACCTGGGGCTCTCGGTGGTCGGCGGTCTGTGGTTCCCGCTCGCGCTCTTCCCGGGCTGGCTCCGGTCCTTGTCCGGCTTCACCCCCACGAACCGCATCGCCCAGCTCGGCGCGTCCGTCGCCGGAGGCGACGCACCGGCGCTCGGTGCGGTGGCGGTTCTCACGGCTTGGCTACTGGCCTTCGGTTCGTACGCTGTGGTCTCGTACCGCAGGGCCGCGCGGACCATCTGAAGCGGAACGTCCGAAGGGGGAGCGGGGACATGTCCTGGATACGAGAGGTCACCTGCCAGGTGAAGGAGTGGCGGGCGGCGCGGACGCGCTGGCGGGCCGACATGGAACGCTTCAAGGCCGAGCAGCGGGCCGCCCGCAAGAGCGGCGGGAAGATGCCCGAGAACCCGGGCCCGCCGCCCACCGGCTTCGCGCTGCTGCCGTGGCTGCTGATGGGGATGGGCTCCTTCTCCAACCTCCTCCAGGGCAAGACCGCCAACCCCTGGATCGGCGGCCTGGGTCTGTTCACCTTCAACTCCCTCTATATCTACGTGACGTTCCGCTCCTTCGTGAAGGAGGCCCGCGAGGCCCGCTCCACCAAGGTGGCGCTCGTCCTGATGGGCCTGGTCACCTGTGGGCTGGCCCTCGGGTACGGCGGCAGCTGGCTGTACTTCTTCCCGCTCCTCGGCCTGGCCACCGGCGCGGTGCTGCGGGGCCCGCGGCTCGGTCAGATCGGTCTCGGCCTGACCGCGCTCGCGGCGGTGGTCTCCTTCGTCCGCGCGGGCTGGGACGCGGTGAACGTCGCGTACGGCACCTTCCTGTCCACCATGGTGACGGCCGCGATCCTCTCCCTCTCCGAGGCGGTACGGGAGCTGCGCGCCGCCCGTGAGGAGCTGGCCCGCCGTGCCGTGGAGAAGGAACGCCTGCGCTTCTCCCGCGACCTGCACGACCTGCTCGGCCACACGCTCTCCGTCATCGTGGTGAAGTCGGAGGCGGCCCGCCGGCTGGCCCCGCGCGACCTGGACGCGGCCCTCACGCAGATCACGGACATCGAGTCCGTGGGCCGGCAGGCGCTGACCGAGATCCGCGAGGCGGTGACCGGCTACCGCGAGGGCAGCCTCACCACGGAACTGGACCGGGCCCGCTCCGCCCTGTCCGCGGCGAGCGTCGACCCCGTGGTCCGCCAGTCCGGCGCCCCGCTGACCCCGCAGAACGAGGCCCTGCTGGGCTGGGTCGTCCGGGAGGCGGTGACGAACGTCGTACGGCACAGCGGCGCGACCCGCTGCGAGATCACCGTCGCGGGCGTACTCGGCGGCCATGTCCGCCTGACCGTCACGGACGACGGCGTCGGCACGGGCGCCTCCGCGACCGGTCCCGCCGAGGGCATCGGCGGCACCGGTCTGAAGGGCCTGACGGAACGCCTCGCGGCGGCGGGCGGGTCGCTCAGGGCCGGCCCGTCGCCGCGCGGCGGCTTCACGGTCACCGCCGAACTCCCGGTGGAGGCGGCGGACCTGGCGTCCTCTTCGGTGGCTACGGCGCCCAGGGAGCCGTGACCGCCCAACTCACGTCGTCCGTCCACGAGGTGGCGCTGTCGAAGGTGTTCGAGCCGCCGTCACTCGCTATGTAGACGTTGTAGTTGTAGTGCCGGAGGTATCTCGTCGGGTAGTTGTACGACGCGAACGAGGTCCCCGTCCCGCTCTTGCCGGTCCCGGCGCAGAACGTGGCGTCCTGTCTGAACTGCGTGGTGCCGAACATGGGTTGCCGGTAGAGCTGGAAGTTGTAGTGGCGCAGGAAGTCGCCCGGGTAGTTCCGTGACTCGAAGGAATAGCAGGAGCTGTCGGCGAGGCCCCTGCGGACGATCCAGGTGGCGTCGCTCTTGTCGAGCGTCGAACTGCTCGACGTGATGGCCGAGATGACCGCCGCGTTGTTCTGGTGGCGGATGTAGTCGGTCGTGCAGCACGAGGTGGTCGCGCGCAGCGAGATCTCCGACCCGGCCGTCAGCGAGCCGGTGCTGCCGGTCGCACCGCCGTAGCCGACGGAGACGATGTTGGCCTGGACGGAGTCGTCGGCGGCGTCCGTCGGGATGCCCGAGGTCATGACGCCCTCGAAGAAGGACCCGATGGAGCCGTTGCTGTTGTCGCCGCCGGTGCCCAGGACGATCGCGCCCTCCTGATGCATGGGCGAGTAACCGCTGGTGGTGGGTTCACCCCCGGAATAAGTGGTCGTGAGGCCGCCCGATTGGGCGTTTCCGTATTTCAGCGCGAAATGGTCCTGACCGTTGTTCTTCAGCAAAGCGGTCACGAACGGCATCGACCCGGTGCCGGTGTTCGACGTGTTCTTGCTGTAGCCGGAGTCCGACTGGAACAGGCCGTTCTCCAGGTCGGCCTGCACCCAGGGGCCCTGGCCGTAACAGGGCGAGAACCAGCACTCGGTGCCGAAGTTGATCGCGTCCATGTGGCCGTTTCCGGTGTCCTTGTTGTTGGTCTCGGCGTTGCCGTAGTCGAAGCAGCAGCTGCCGTTCACATGGGTGCCGGAGGTCACCATGTACATCCCCTCGGCCGCCCCGTCGGTGGCCACACCCGAGGTGGAGTTGTCCCGGTAGCCCATGCCGGCCGAGATCTCCAGGCCGTAGACCTGGTGGCCGCCGACGGTCACCGGCAGCGCGTCCGCCGGCGCCCCGACGTCGGCCGCGCCCGCCCCGCCCGCGCCCTCGACGGTGAGGTCGTTGTGGCGCGCGGACTGGTCGTAGATCTTGGTGATGATGCAGGTGGTACCGGAGCAGAAGGAGTCCTGTGCCGCCGCGTTCGCGTACCCGCCGGCCGCCAGGAGACCGATGTTCGCGGTGGCGCTGTCGGAGGCGCGCTGCACCTGGTAGAGCGAGCCGTTGTACGACGAGTAGAGCGCTCTGACGAGGCTGTGCGCGGCGACACAGGGCGTGCCCGCGGCGGCGTAGACGTCACAGGGCAGCGATCCCGCGGCGGTGGCCGCCGGGGTGCCGACGGCGAGCGCGACGACGGCCGCCAGCACCGACAGCACGGCCAGCACGGCGCTTCTCGGGCGCGACGATCCTGGTAACACAATGCACCTCTTCCGTTCCTGGTAGGACAGTGCGGGTATCCGGTCGAAATACCGGACATCGTTCGATCGAAATACCGAACCATTCCCGGTCGAAATGTCGAACGTTTGCGAATATCGGCTCGGCACAGGAACGGCAAAGGCGATCGCGGAATGTCGAGGTGATTGTTTGCCCGGAGTCAAGGGCCGTCAAGACGCGCGGAGTCGAACCATGGAGAGTTTTTAATGACCGGCGAAGTGCGCACCACGACGGGTCACGCGCCTTCCCCCGCCTTACGCTTGGCCCCGTGAACGAGATGCCCCGGGACCACCGGCCCACGAAGTCCGTGCGTGTCCTGCTTGCCGAGGATCAGGGAATGATGCGGGGCGCGCTCGCCCTGTTGCTGGGGATGGAGCCGGACATCGAGGTCGTCGCCCAGGTCGCGGCGGGCGACGCCATCGTGGACGCGGCGCTGACGCACCGCCCGGACGTGGCCCTGTTGGACATCGAGCTGCCCGGGATGAGCGGCCTGGACGCCGCCGCCGTACTGCGCGAAGAGGCGCCGGACTGCCGGGTGTTGATCCTCACCACCTTCGGCCGTCCCGGGTATCTGCGGCGCGCGATGGAGGCGGGCGCCGCCGGGTTCCTGGTCAAGGACGGCCCCGTGGAGGACCTGGCCGAGGCGATCCGGCGGGTGCTGACCGGTGAGACGGTCATCGACCCGGCGCTCGCCGCCGCCGCGTTGAGCGCCGGACCCAATCCGCTCACCGCCCGTGAGTGCGACGTCCTGAAGGCCTCGGTGGACGGCGCCACCGTCGCCGACATCGCCTCCAAGCTCCACCTCTCCGAGTCGACCGTCCGCAACTACCTCTCCTCCGCGATCGGCAAGACGAGCACCCGCAACCGCATGGAGGCGATGCGGGAGGCCCGCCAACAGGGCTGGCTGTAGCCCCTCCTTTCTCCGGCCGGCCCATCTCCGGCCGGCTCACATCAGCCCGTCACCTTCACCGACTTGTAGCTCGTGCCCTCCGGGGCCACGCACACGAACCAGTTCGGCTGGGAGCCCTTGACAGGGCGGATGTACGGCTTGAAGTCCGGGCCGAAGCCGGCGCCCTCGGGCGCGCGCGGGACCTCGGTCGTCGTGCCGTCGTTCCACGTGCAGGTGACATGCCGGGCGGTCGGGGCGACGTCGCCGATCACGAGCCGGTTGGGTGCGCCGGGCTGGACGGACTCACTGGACGGCATGCGGATCGCACCCGACTCGAACTCCGCGCCCGACAGGGTGTCGCCCTTCTCGAACTGGCCGGTCATCACCATCGACGTCCGGTCGCCCACCCTCGCGTGCACGAAGTACCAGGCGTTGCCGATCAGCTTCTCGGCATCTCGCGCTCCCATCGGCGTCCCGCCGTCATCTTCCATGGCGGTCCACTGGCGCTGTGCCTCCGCACCGTCCTTCGGCGCCCCCCACACGTCGATGGTCACCTCCCAGTCATTGCCGCCGCCGTACCCCTTCCCCAGCGTGGTCCGCTGCGGCTCGTACACATGGCGCTCCTCGCCGGTGGGCGGCCGCGTCGCCGCCGGCGCGACCTTCTGCGCGTCGCCGCCCGTCACCCCGGCCAGCGCCAGCGTCCCCGTCGAACCGGCGATCACCAGCGCCGCCGCTGCCGCCAGTGCCCAGCGGCGGGCCTTGCGGCGGCGGCCACCGCGCACCACCGCCTGGTAGGGGGCTATGCCGATCTCCGCCTCGTCCGCGGCGTCGGCCAGCAGGAGGGCGATGTCCCTGTGTGTCATGTCGTGGTTCGTCTCCCGGTCCGCGCTCATCACTTCCGCCCTCCGTGCGTCACCATGTCCGCCAGGCCCGGTATGGCGCGCAGCTTCGCGATCCCCTTCGCCGCGTTGCTCTTCACCGCGCCCACCGAACAGCCCATCGCCTCCGCCGCCTGGCTCTCGCTCAGGTCCTCCCAGTACCGCAGGACCACCGCCTCGCGCTGGCGCGGCGGCAGTTGGACGAGCGCCGTCAGCAGGGCGCTGCGGTCGTCGGCCTGGGCGATGCGGTCACCTTGGTCGGGCAGCTCGTGCGTGAGCCCCGAGTCGTCCTTCGGCGCCAGGAACTCCTTGAGCCTTCTGCGGTGTTTCCGGGCATGCGCGTTGATCATCACGCGCCGTACATAGGCCTCCGGGTCGTCGGCCGCGCCGACCCTGCGCCAGGCCACATAGACCTGCTCCAGCGTCGTCTGGACCAGGTCCTCGGCGGCGTGCTGCTCCCCCGTAAGGAGAAATGCCGTACGCATCAACCGCGGCCAGCGGCCGATGACAAAGCGCTGGAACTCCTCGTCCCGAGCCTGCTTCCGATCCCCCATGGGCACCTCCTAGATGTACAAAGGAGTCCACGAGCACCGGATTCCGTTGCCTCGGCGGCAGGAGATCTTCGGCGGCCTCAGCGAGCGGAGATCTTCGAGGGCAGCCACAGCAGCATCAGCACCGCCCCGCCGAGCAGTACGTACCCGCCCGTACGGAAGACCAGCGCGTATCCCTCCGTCAGCGCCTGGGCCGACGAGCCGCTCCCCGTACGCGAGGCCGCGATGGTCGACATGACGGCAAGTCCGAGTGAACCACCCATCGTGCGCGAGGTGTTGACCAGCCCGGACACCAGACCGGCGTCCCCCGGCGCCGCGCCCGAGGTAGCGAGCGAGGCGAGCGGGGTGGCGGCCAGCCCCGCGCCCGCCATCATCAGGATCCCGGGGAACATGATCGCCGTCAGGTAGGAGCCGTCGGCCGTCATCGTCGACTGCCAGCCGAAGCCCGCCGCGGCGAGCAGCGACCCGATGACGGCGACGTTGCGCGCCCCGACCACCGGCATGAGCCGCGGTGCGAGCTTCGAGCCGAGGATCACCGCGAGCGAGCTCGGCACGAGCGCGAACCCGGCGCCCAGCGGCGAGTAGCCGAGCACGTTCTGCGCGTACAGCGTCATGAAGAACCACATGCAGAACATCGCGGAGCCGCACACGAACATGGCCGCGTTCGCCGACGCCACCGCCCGCACACCGAGCAGGCGCAGCGGCATCAGCGGCACCCGCGTCCGCGCCTCGACCAGGAGGAACAGGCCGATCAGCGCGAGCCCGGCACACAGCGGTACGAGGGTCGCGGCCGCCGCCCACCCCTCCGCCTCGGTCTGCACGATCCCGTACGCGAGGGTCGCGAGCCCCGCCGTCACCAGCAGCGCGCCCGGCAGATCGAGCCGCCGCCCGTCCCCGGCCCGGCTCTCCACGAGCCACCGTGCGGCGCCCGCCAGCACCACCGCGCCCACCGGCACGTTGATCAGCAGCACCCACCGCCACGACAGCCCGTCCACCAGCAGCCCGCCGACCAGACCCCCGGCCGCCCCGCCCCCGGCGCCGACCGCCGTCCAGGTCGCGATGGCCCGTGCGCGGGCGGCACCCTCCGGGACCGCCGAGGTGAGGATCGTCAGCGTCGAGGGCGCGAGCACCGCCGCTCCGAGCCCCTGCGCGGCCCGCGCGACCAGCAGCTGCCAGCCCGCCTGGGCGAGCCCGCCGCCCAGCGAGGCCACCGTGAACAGCGCGAGCCCGACCAGGAACATCCGCTTGCGCCCGTACAGATCACCGGCCCGCCCGCCGAGCAGCATGAACCCGGCGAAGGCGATCGCGTACGCGTTGACCACCCACTGCAGGCCCGGCGCGCTCAGCCCCAGGTCGGTCCGCATGGACGGCAGCGCCACGTTCACGACGGACACGTCGAGCACCACGAGGAACTGTCCGGCGCAGGCGAGCGCCACCACCAGCCAGGTGGGCGGCGCGACGCGAGCTGATATTCGGGTGTCTTCCGCGGCTCGAAGCATGAGTGTCATGCTCTCAACCGCCCTACGGTCCTTGCATCGGGATTTCGCCGCACTCGCCCTGGGCCACAGGACCTAGGCCCGGCCGCGTCGGTCGGGCGGTGACTCAGCCCGCCGCCCGCAGCAGGGTGACCACCGCCGCCCCGCCAAGCCCGATGTTGTGGGCGAGCCCGACCCGTGCGCCCGGTACCTGCCGGGGTCCCGCCTCGCCCCTCAACTGCCACACCAGCTCGGCCACTTGGGCGATCCCGGTCGCCCCCAGCGGATGCCCCTTGGAGATCAGCCCGCCGGACGGGTTCACGACCCACCGCCCGCCGTACGTCGTGGCCCCCGACTCGACGAGCTTGCCGGACTCCCCCTCCTCGCACATCCCGAGCGCCTCGTAGGTCAGCAGCTCGTTGATGGAGAAGCAGTCGTGCAGTTCCACGACGTCCACGTCGTCGATGCCGAGTCCCGACCGTTCGTACACCTGGCGCGCGGCCTCCCGCGACATCGGCTGTCCGACGACGTCGACGCAGGAGCCGGACGCGAAGGACTCGTCGGTGTCGGTGGTCATGGCCTGCGCGACGATCTCGACGGCCCGGTGCGCCGGCTCGTGCCGCTCCAGGAACCGTTCGGACACCACGACCGCGGCGGCGGCCCCGTCCGAGGTGGGCGAGCACTGGAGTTTCGTCAGCGGCCGGTGCACGACCCGGGCGGCGAGGATCTCGTCGACCCCGTACACGTCCTGGAACTGGGCGTACGGGTTGTTCGCCGAGTGGCGGTGGTTCTTGGCGCCGACGGCGGCGAGCTGTGCCTCGGTGGTGCCGTACTTCTCCATGTGCTCGCGCGCCGCGTCGCCGAAGATCTGCGCGGTGGGCGGGGACATCTCGAAGCCGTGCCGGGCGGCCATGACGCCGTAGTGGCGGGCCACCGGGGACGTCGAGAAGTCTCCCCCGTCCGCACCGCCGCCCAGCGCCCCGCGTTTCATCTTCTCGAAGCCCAGCGCGAGTACGCAGTCCGCGATCCCGCCCTCGACGAACTGGCGGGCCAGCATCAGCGCGCTCGATCCGGTGGCGCAGTTGTTGTTGACGTTGTAGACGGGGACGCCGGTCAGGCCGAGTTCGTACGCGGCGCGCTGGCCGGCGGTCGAGGGCTGGAAACAGTAGCCGACAGGAACCTGTTCCACCTCGGCGTACGTGATCCCGGCGTCCGCGAGCGCGGCACTCCCCGCCTCCCGCGCCATGTCCCAGTACTGCCAATCACGGGTCTCGGGCTTCTCGAACCTGGTCATCCCGACCCCGGCGACGTAGGCCTTCATGGCGCGCAGACTAGAACACGTTTCATTTACCCGCCAGGTCTGACGCCGGGTCAGTTCTTCATGGGAAGGTCAAGATTTTGTTAGTACGCCGAAGCATCGGAATAGTTGCCCGGGCGCACCTGGTTCGACATGCACGTATCCCGCACGCGCTCCCGCACGGATCGCCCACCGCCCTTCCCCCCTTCTTCCTCCCTCTCTCTTTTGGCCTGGAGGCCTCACGTAATGACGCACACGACGACCGACCAGCCCACCCGGAGGCCCGGCGGCGCGATCGTGCCGGTACTGGCCTTCGCGGGCATCGTTGTCGCGGTGATGCAGACCCTGCTCGTTCCGGTCATCAAGGACCTGCCGGAGCTGCTGGGCACCGCACCCAGCAACGCCACCTGGGTGATGACCTCGACGCTGCTCGCGGGAGCCGTGGCCACGCCGATCATGGGTCGGCTCGGTGACCTCTACGGCAAGCGGCGGATGCTGCTCGCGAGCCTGTCCGTGATGGTCGTCGGCTCGCTCATAGCCGGTTTCACCAGCGCACTGCTGGTGATGATCGTCGGACGCGCCCTGCAGGGCTTCGCCATGGGCGCGATCCCGCTCGGCATCGGCCTGATGCGCGACATGCTGCCCCGCGAGAAGCTCGGCGAGGCGATGGCCCTCATGAGCTCCTCCATCGGCGTCGGCGGCGGGCTCGCGCTGCCGGTCGCGGCCCTGGTCGCGCAGCACGCCGACTGGCACGCACTCTTCTTCCTCGCCGCCGGTCTCGGCGTCGTCGCGATCGTCCTGACCCTCGTCGCCGTACCGGAGTCCCCGATGCGCGCCGAGGGCACCTTCGACGGACTGGGCGCGGCGGGCCTCTCCGCGGGCCTCGTCCTCTTCCTGCTGCCGATCACCAAGGGCAGCGACTGGGGCTGGACCTCGACCACCACGCTCGGCCTGTTCGCCGCGTCGGCCGTCGTGCTGCTCCTGTGGGGCGTGATGGAACTGCGTGTGAAGGCGCCGCTGGTCGACCTGCGCACCACCGCCCGCCGCTCGGTGCTCTTCACCAACCTCGCCTCGATCATGGTCGGCGTCTCCTTCTACGTCGTCTCGCTCGTCCTGCCGCAGCTGCTCCAGCTGCCGAAGGCCACCGGCTACGGCCTCGGCCAGTCGATGGTGGTCGCGGGTCTGTGCGTGGCGCCGCTCGGCCTGACGATGATGTTCACCGCACCGGTCTACGCCCGGATCTCCGCCAAGTACGGCCCCAAGGTCACCCTGATCCTCGGCATGCTGATCATCGCGATCGGCTACGGCGCCGGCCTCGGTCTGATGAGCGCCGCCTGGCAGACCATCGTGATCTCGGTGGTCCTGGGCGCGGGCATCGGCCTCGCCTACTCCTCGCTGCCCGCGCTGATCGTCGGCTCCGTCCCGGCCTCGGAGACGGGCGCGGCCAACGGCCTCAACACCCTGATGCGCTCGATCGGCACGTCGGTCTCCAGCGCCGTGATCGGCATGGTGCTCGCCAACACCGCGAACAACGTCGGCGGCCTCGAGGTCCCCACCATGCACGGCTTCCGGGTCTCCTTCCTGATCGCCACCGGCGCGGTCGCCATCGGTCTGCTCTTCGCCCTGCTGCTGCCGGGCCGGCGCCAGGCGACCAAGCCGCAGCTGCGCGCGAGCAGCGAGGAGGACGCGGCCCTGGAACGCGCCCAAGAGGTGCTCCGCGGCTTCCGCGGCCGGGTGCTGGACGCCGACGGCGGCACGGTCGCCCGTGCCAAGGTCACCCTGATCGACCGGCGCGGCCGCCAGGCGGGCGCCACGCTCTCCGAGGCGGACGGCAGCTACGTGCTCGCCGTGCCCGCCGAGGGCGCGTACGTCCTCGCCGCCAGGGCGCCGGGCCACGGCCCGCTCGCCTCCTCGGCGACCCACTCCGGCGACGACCGCCCCGTCGAGCTGGACCTCGCGCTGCCGAGCGAGACCGTTGCGGCCCAGGCCTGATCCGAACGACCTGATCCGGACGACGGGCCCTGGGGCCCGGCCCGTCCGCACCACACCCCCGTCGCCGCTGCGGCGGGGGTGTGGTGCAGCATGGGGCGCTCACAGGCACGTACACGCGGACCCGCACAGCACGTACACGCGGACCCGCACAGGCAGATGTGTGACGCCGCCGTTCGCACCCGATGGAGGACCCCCGATGCAGGACCCCACGCCCGCGGCACCCAAGCCGGAGATCCTGGCCGCCTTCGAGGCCGCGAAGGGGTTCATGCCGCTCCATGAGGGGCTCGCGCTGTACGAGGCCGCCCTCGAGGCGGGCCGGCTCGGACTGCCCCTGCTCGAGGTCGGCACGTACTGCGGGCGCTCCACGATCCTGCTGGCGGACGCGGCGCGCGCGGCCGGGGTGACGGCGATCACCGTCGACCACCACCGGGGCAGCGAGGAGCAGCAGCCCGGGTGGGAGTACCACGACCCGGCCACGGTCGACCCCGAGATCGGCCGGATGGACACCCTTCCCACCTTCCGCCGCACCCTCCACAAGGCGGGTCTGGAGGACCAGGTGGTCGCGATGGTCGGCCGTTCGCCGCAGATCGCCGCCTTCTGGCGCACACCCCTCGGTCTGGTCTTCATCGACGGCGGCCACACGGACGAGCACGCCTCCGGCGACTACGAGGGCTGGGCGCCGCACGTGGCGGAGGGCGGCCTGCTTCTCATCCACGACGTGTTCCCCGACCCGGCCGACGAGTTCACCGGCCAGGCCCCCTACCGCGTCTACCTCCGGGCCCTGGAGTCCGGCGCGTTCACCGAGGTCTCGGCGACCGACTCACTGCGCGTCCTGCGGCGAACGGGAGCGGGGATCTGAGCGCGCGGTTAGAGTCGCTGACGTGTCGTACGTAGGTCCTGACTTCGATCCTCCCGGCCCCCGCCGCTCCCGGCGCGGGCCGATGACGGTGGCGGTCGCCGCGCTGGTGCCGGGGGCGCTGGTGGGGTGGCTGGTGTGGCAGGCCGTGGGTGACTCGGGCGGCGGGGGCAGTACGTCCGCCACCTCGACGACCTCGGCCGGCGCACCCGGGTCCTCCTCCGCGGCACCCGGATCCGCCCCCGCCGCGGCGCGGACACCGAGCGCGTCCGGCACGGACGACGGGAAGCCGCCGAGCTCGACCTTCTCCGGCCCCGCCACTCCCGCGACCTCGGACCTGCCCGCCGCCGCGGGCCCCCTCAAGGGCAAGGTCGTCGTCATCGACCCGGGCCACAACCCCGGCAACTTCCAGCACTCGGCCGACATCAACCGCAAGGTGAACATCGGCACCAACTGGAAGGAGTGCGACACGACCGGCACGTCGACCAACGCGGGTTACACGGAAGCCCGGTTCACGCTCGACGTCGCCCGCCGGCTGCGTACGCTCCTGCAACAGGAGGGCGCCACGGTGAAGTTCACCCAGGACGGCGACCGTTCCTGGGGCCCGTGCGTCGACGAGCGGGCCCGCGTCGGCAACGACGCGCACGCCGACGCGGTCGTCTCCATCCACGCGGACGGCTCCGCGGCAGGCAACCGCGGCTTCCACGTGATCCTCCCCGCGTCCGTGCACTCCGGCGGCGCCGACACCCGCGCGATCGTCGCCCCCTCGCGCGATCTCGGCGAGCGCATCGCGGGCAACTTCGTCCGCGACACCGGCAGCGCGCCCTCCAACTACATCGGCGGCGGCACCGGACTCGACGTCCGCAGTGATCTCGGCGGTCTCAATCTGTCAACGGTTCCGAAGGTGTTCATCGAGTGCGGCAACATGCGCGATAGCAAGGACGCTGCGTTGCTGACCAGCGGCGCATGGCGGCAGAAGGCGGCGCGTGGGATCTCTGAGGGAATCGTGAGTTTCCTGCGCGGGTAGTGATGGGCGGATCGAACCCGACGGACACCCTGTTCGGACGGGCGATAGTGTCATCCCTACGATGAGGGGCCACCCCCGCGCTTCACACCAGGGCCTTACGGCGACATGGTGTCAGCGACGCCTCCACCGACGACGAGACGACTGACGAAGGACCTGAAGTGAATATCCGCTCCCTCACTCGAGGCGACGGCGTGGTGATCGGAGCAGCGGTATTGCTGTTCATCGCGTCGTTCCTCGACATTTTTTCGATCGACGACGTCAACGTCGCCGGGCAGAAGTACAGCTACGACAGCCCCGGCATCTGGTCGAGCGGCCCCTTCGTGTTCAGCGTGCTCCTGGCCGGCATCTTCGGAGCCGGGCTGGTCGTCGCCTCGCGCGCCCTGCCGCGGGTGCCGAAGGTCGCCGGACTCGACCTCGGCCCGTTCGGTGTCGCCCTCACCGTCTTCGCCGCGTGGAGCGCGCTGGGGAACATCTTCGACCCGGCGGGTGGCGGGAGCGGCAGTGTGAGCCCCGGCGCCGGCCTCATCCTTTCCCTCATCGCGACGCTCGTCATGGCGGCCGCCGCGATCGCCACCCCTCTCGTCCCCGCGCTCCAGGTCGGACTCGTGCCCGCCCCGAAGCCCGCCGCCCCCCAGCCCTACGGCGGTCAGCCGCAGGGGGGTTACGGGTACCCGGGTGCCCAGCAGCCGGGTCAGCCCTACGGCGGTCAGCCGCAGCAGGGGCAGGCGTTCGGCGCTCAGCCCAGCCAGCCGCAGCAGGCGCCGGCCCCGCAACCGCAGCCGCCCGCCGGTGACTTCTCGCCGTTCTGGTTCGCCGTGCCGGTGCCGCGTCCGCTGTTCGCGGAGGACGGTTCGCAGGCGCCGATCGCCGAACTCGCGCCGGGTACCTGGTACCTGGCCGTGGAGCAGCGCGGCGCGAACCTGGTGGCGCAGACGCAGGACGGCCGCCGCGGTGTGCTGCAGGACACCTCCGGGATCCAGCGGGGCTGACCTGCCGCGTCCGCTCCCGTACGGCCCTCTACGGCCCCTCGTCCTTCCGGGCGGGGGGCCGTTGCCGTACAGTCGGCTGGCCCGCACGTGACTGACGTACCGTCAGGACCACACACCTGGAGGGTTCATGCGGCTCGGCCTCGCACTCGGCTACTGGGGGCGCGGCCCCTCCGCGGACCATCTGCCGCTCGCCCAGGAGGCGGAGCGGCTCGGCTATCACTCCGTGTGGACCGCCGAGTCCTGGGGCTCGGACGTCTTCACCCCGCTGACCTGGATCGCCGCGCACACGACCCGTATCCGGCTCGGCACGGCCGTCGCGCAGATGGCCGCCCGCTCCCCCACCACCACCGCGATGCACGCGCTTACCCTCGACCACCTCTCGGGCGGGCGCATGATGCTCGGTCTCGGGCTGTCGGGGCCACAGGTCGTGGAGGGCTGGTACGGCCGTCCGTTCCCGAAGTCGCCGCTGACCGCGACCCGGGAGTACGTCGATGTCGTACGCCAGGTCCTCAGGCGCGAAGGGCCCGTCGAGCTCGACGGCCGCTTCCACAAGCACCCCTACCGCGGCGAGGACGGCACCGGGCTCGGCAAGCCGCTGAAGCCGATCACGCATCCGCTCCGCGCCGACCTGCCGATCCTGCTCGGCGCCGAGGGGCCGAAGAACATCGCGCAGACGACCCGGATCGCGGACGGCTGGCTGCCGCTGTACTGGTCGCCGACCCGCCCAGGCGCCTACGAGGCCGCGCTGAGCGATCTCCCCGCCGACTTCCTCGTCGCGCCCATGGCCCATGTCCGCGTCTGTGACGACGTCTCCAAAGGGCTGCTGCCCGTGAAGGCGATGCTTGGCTTCTACATCGGCGGAATGGGCCACGCGGCGCGCAACTTCCACGCCGATCTGATGGCACGCATGGGGTACGAGGAGGAGGCCCGGCTCATCCAGGAGCTGTTCCTCGCCGGACACCGCCAGGAAGCGGTGCTCGCCGTCCCGGACGCGTTCGCCGACGAGATCTCCCTCGTCGGACCGCGGGAACGCATCGCCGAGCGGCTGGAGTTGTGGCGCAAGGGCCCGGTGACGGACCTGCTGGCCCTGTCACCGGACCCTCACTCGCTACGGGTCCTCGCCGAGCTCAACTCCTAGGAGCGGTGGGGCCGGGCGGGGCTCAGCCGCCGGACAGCTGCGAAGCCGAGGGCACCTTGTCGGTGACCGGGGCGCCCGCGCTCTTGCCCGCGTCCTTCACCTTGTTGATGATGTCGCCGAAGGCACCCGCGGTCGCGTCCGTCGAGTCGCCCTTGCGGAGCTTGGACGGCAGGTTCTTGAG
The DNA here is from genome assembly GCF_001514115.1 of Streptomyces olivochromogenes. Lineage (GTDB taxonomy): Bacteria > Actinomycetota > Actinomycetes > Streptomycetales > Streptomycetaceae > Streptomyces > Streptomyces olivochromogenes. The sequence goes on along the minus strand of NZ_KQ948452.1, from coordinate 90,593 downwards.
GGAGTCGATGCCGGCGCTGAGCGGGGCGAGAGCCTTGGAGAGAGTGGGGTCGCCCTCGGCGTTCCTCTTCGCGGCCTTGAGCCGGTTGTACGCGAACGTGCCGGCCAGGGCCGCCTTGATCAGGGCGGTCCTTCGGCCCTTGGCGCCCTTCTTGAACTTGCCGGCCTTCCAGGGCTTCACGATCCACTGGTAGGTGGCTCCGGCGGCCAGGCCCGCGTTCGCCACGAAGCGGGTCTTGGAGAGCTTCTGTTTCTCCACGGTGCTGCTGCTGGACGGAGTGGCGGCCGCCACGACGGCGGCGGTGTCCTTGGTGGCGCTGCTGCCACTGCCGCAGGCCGTGGCGCCGGCGAGCAGGGCGCAACAGACGGTGAGCGCCACGACGAGGCGCCGTATCGGTACGGGCACGGGGTCCTCCGGGGAAGGGAACGGTTCTCCCGGTTTCCGGGAGACACGGCTCTTCCAGCAGGCTCACCCGAACACGGCCACCGCGCCACTCGAGCGAGGCGTTCGGGTTCCGTCCCCCACGGGTTTCATCCACGGATACGCGGCAACCCGGAGGTCATGTCCCCTCGATATCGCAACGGTTCCAACCAAGCGGGCACGGTCATCGCGATCGTCGCCGACGTGATGGCCGTCATCCTCGGCCTGTGGATCCTGATGTACCTCCTGGACGCGAACCGGGCCAACGACCTGGTCCAGTTCGTCCACAACGTGGCGAGCTGGCTGGCCGGCTGGTCCCGCGACCTGTTCACCTTCGACAGGGCGTGGGCACGCGTGGTCGCGGGTTACGGCCTGGCCGCCGTCGTGTACCTCTTCATCGGCCACGCCATCGCCAACCGCATGCACCGCCACTGAGCCGACCCCGCCGGGCCGCCGACAGGACCTAGCAGCACTCCGCGTCGAGGCCCAGCGGCAGGCGCTCGCCGCCGAAGACCGCGCACGTCGGCTCGTCGCCGCCGAGCGCGGCGACGGCGAGGAGCAGCGAGCCGGCCGTCCAGCTGGTGAGCTCCTCGGGCCAGATCGTCCGGGCGTCGAAGACGTAGCCCGTCCAGTAGAGGCCCGTCTTCGGGTCGCGCAGGTGCTGGATGGACTGGAGGATCTCCAGGGCACGGTCGGACTCGCCCACGGCCCACAGCGCCAGGGCGAGTTCGGCCGACTCACCGCCGGTCACCCACGGGTTGGGGACGACACAGCGGACGCCGAGCCCGGGGACCACGAAGCGGTCCCAGCTCTCCGCTATCCGGGCCTTGGCCTCGGCGCCGGTCAACGCGCCGCCGAGCACCGGGTAGTACCAGTCCATCGAGTAGCGGTCCTTGTCGAGGAACCGCTCGGGGTGCCTGCGGATCGCGTGCCGCAGCGCGCCGACCGCCAACTCCCAGTCGGGCTGCGGCTCTTCACGCTGCTCGGCGATGGCGAGCGCGCAGCGCAGCGCGTGGTGGATGGACGAACTCCCGGTCAGCAGGCCGTCCTCGACCGCCGTGCCGTCCTCCTCGCGCTTCCAGCCGATCTGCCCGCCGGGCTGCTGGAGGCGCAGCACGAACTCCACGGCCGCGTAGACCGCGGGCCACATCCGGTCCAGGAAGGCGTCGTCGCCGGTGGCGAGGTAGTGGTGCCAGACGCCGACCGCGATGTAGGCGCAGAAGTTGGTCTCCCGGCCGCGGTCGGTGACGTCGTCCGCGTCCCCGTCGGCGTACGCCGCGTACCAGGAACCGTCCTGGTTCTGGTGCCGGGCCAGCCACTCGTACGCCCGCTCGGCCGCCTCGTGCTCCCCCGCCGCGTCCAGTGCCATGGCCGCCTCGGTGTGGTCCCACGGGTCGAGGTGGTGCCCGCGGAACCACGGTATGGCGCCGTCGGGTCGCTGCACCCCGAGGACGGCCCGCACCGTGGCGGCGGCCTCCTCCGCGGTGAGAACCCCGGGCAGGACGAGGTGTTCCGTCCGGGGCGTGCGTGGAGTCGTCACGAAGCGTCCACCGCGGCGGAGTCGAGGGGCAGGTGGGGCTTGGTCGCGTACGCCACGAAGCTCTTGCCGATCAGCGGGTTCAGCGCGTTCTCGGCGACCCGGGTGGCCAGGGGCTTCTTCATGATGTCCCAGACCAGCAGCTTGTGGTACGCCCGCACGGGCAGCGCCTTGTCGTTGTCGACGCCGAACGCGCACTTCAGCCACCAGTAGGGGCTGTGCAGGGCGTGGGCGTGATGGGTGCCGTACGGCTTGAGCCCGGCCTCCTTCATCTTGCCCAGCAGTTCGTCCGCCTTGTAGATGCGGATGTGGCCGCCCTCGACCTCGTGGTAGGCGTCGGACAGGGTCCAGCAGACCTTCTCCGGGCCGTAGCGCGGCACCGTGATCGCTATGCGCCCGCCCGGCTTCAGCACGCGCACCATCTCGGCGAGGACGCCCTTGTCGTCGGGGATGTGCTCCATGACCTCGGAGATGATCACGACGTCGAAGGACGCGTCGGGGAAGGGCAGCGCGAGCGCGTCGCCCTCCATCGCGGTCGCGGTGGCGCCGACCGGGGCCTCGCCCGCCTCCTTCATCGCCGCGAACCACTTGGCGACCTCGCGGATCTCCTCGCCGTTCTGGTCCAGCGCGACGACCTGGGCGCCGCGCCGGTAGCACTCGAACGCGTGCCGGCCGGCACCGCATCCGAGGTCCAGTACGCGGTCGCCCGGGGCGAGCGGGAACCGGGAGAAGTCGACGGTCAGCACGTGGCCCTGCTTTCACGATCGGAGGTGGGGGTGACGCCCGTCGCCGGGCCGAAATCTACGGGGCCGGGAGTCCCTGCGGGGCCGGGGGTGGAGACGGCGCCGGGGGTGGAAACAGCGCCCGCACCGACCGTGGCGACGGCTGCCGGGGCGGGGGCGTCCGGCGCGACGGCACTCGGCACGGCGGCGGCCTGGGCGTCCGTCTGGTCGGCCGTGGTCCTGGCGGGCGCGGAGCGGACCGGCGTGCGGGGCGCGACGGGGGTCCCCGCGCGGGAGCGCAGCCGAGCGTCGGAGAGGGCCATCGCCTCGCGGTAGTGGGCCACCGTGCCCTCGGCGGCGCGGGCCCAGGTGAAGCGGTCCAGCACCCGCGCGCGTCCGGCGGCGCCGAGCCGTACCCCGAGTTCCGGGTCGCCCAGCACCCGGCTCAGCGCGGCGGCCAGCGCCCCCGAGTCGCCGGGCGGAACCGCGAGGCAGGTCTCGCCGTCGGGTCCGGCGACCTCCGGGATCGCCCCGCCGGTGGTGGCCACCAGCGGCGTCCCCGTGGCCATCGCCTCGGCGGCGGGCAGGGAGAACCCCTCGTACAGGGAGGGCACGCAGGCGACCTCGGCGGACCGTACGAGGTCGACGAGCTCCGCGTCCGAGATGCCCTTGACGAACTCGACGGCGCGCTCGAGGCCGTACCGCTCAATGGCCTGGGCGACCGGCCCGTCCTCGGCACGCTTACCGACGACGACGAGATGCGCGCCGGGGTGCTCGGTGCGCACCTTGGCGAGCGCCTCGACGAGGTGGATGAGCCCCTTGAGGGGCACGTCCGCGCTGGACGTGGTGACGATCCGGCCCGGCACCTGCGGCACGGACGGATCGGGCGAGAAGAGGTCGGTGTCCGCGCCGATGTGCACGACGTGGACCCGGTCCCGGGCGACGCCCAGGTGGTCGACGATCTCCTGCTGCGAGCTGCCGGAGACGGTGAGCACGGACGGCAGACGGCGCGCGACCCGCTTCTGCATGCGCGTGAAGGCGTACCAGCGGCGTACGGACGCGCGGCGCCGGCGCCCCTCGGCGGCGTCGAGCTCCAACTGGCGGTCGACGGTGATGGGGTGGTGGATGGTGGTGACCAGCGGCGCGCCGACGTCGCCCAGCAGCCCGTACCCGAGCGTCTGGTTGTCGTGCACGACGTCGAAGTCCCCGCGCCGGGCACGCAGATGGCGGCGGGCGCGCAGGGAGAAGGTCAGGGGTTCGGGAAAGCCGCCGGTCCACATCGTGCCGACCTCGACCGCGTCGATCCAGTCGCGGAACTCCTCGCGCCCCGGGGTGCGAAAGGGGTCCGGCTGGCGGTACAGGTCGAGGCTGGGCAGTTCCGTCAGGGTGAGGTTGCGGCTGAGCTCGGGGAGGTTCTCGTCCAGCACGGGGTACGGCTGGGATCCGATGACCTCGACCCGGTGGCCGAGACGGGCCAGTTCGCGCGAGAGGTGCCGTACGTACACGCCCTGACCGCCGCAGAACGGGTTCCCCTTGTACGTGAGGAGCGCGATGCGCAACGGTCCGTCACCGTTGGTGGCCGCGCCCGCTCCGGGGCCCGCCTCCATGGCCTCAGCGGTCACTTACGGCCCCCTTCTCCCTGCACTTTCCCGCGAGATTACGCCGGGACGCTAATCTAGAACAAGTTTCAGACTTGATCGTTCGAGGAGCACTGAATCTACCGGCAGGTAGCGTCTCTGTGAGCAGTGGATCAGGTGATCCGCGCCACGACGGAAGCGTCGGAGCGGATGACATGACGGATGTGTTCTGACCCACGGAAGTGTCTGCCATGCTGTCTCGTCGCTCCTCCAGCTGAACCACGGAACGGGACCCATGCCTGCGGAAGTCAAGGTGGAAGCCAAGTCCGCGCGACCCGCCGCGCAGCCGGCCTCTCCCCCACTCACCGAGCGGCAGGAAGCACGCCGCCGCCGGATCCTGCACGCGAGCGCGCAGTTGGCCAGCCGGGGCGGCTTCGACGCGGTGCAGATGCGCGAGGTCGCGGAGTCCTCGCAGGTCGCCCTCGGCACGCTGTACCGCTACTTCCCCTCGAAGGTGCATCTGCTGGTCGCCACCATGCAGGACCAGTTGGAGCACATGCACGGCACCCTCCGCAAGAAGCCGCCGGCCGGGGACACGGCGGCGGAGCGGGTGGCGGAGACGCTGATGCGGGCCTTCCGCGCCCTGCAGCGCGAGCCGCACCTCGCCGACGCCATGGTCCGCGCGCTGACCTTCGCGGACCGCAGTGTGAGCCCCGAGGTCGACCAGGTGTCCCGGCAGACCACGGTGATCATCCTGGACGCGATGGGGCTGGACGACCCGAGCCCCGCCCAGCTCTCCGCGGTCCGGGTCATCGAGCACACCTGGCACTCGGCCCTGATCACCTGGCTCTCCGGCCGTGCCTCCATCGCCCAGGTCAAGATCGACATCGAGACGGTGTGCCGCCTGATCGACCTGACGGAGCCGACCGAGCCGACCGAGCCGACCGAGAAGCTTTAGGCATGGTGCCGGTGCACGAAGGCGCGAGAAAACCTACGAGACGGGTTCCCTTCGCCGGCATGGTCCGGATCAGGTAATGGAGGTCGCCTTCCGGTCCGACTACTACCTTCAGGCCTCTCAGCCCGACCGTCGACGTCGGCCCCGGCGGAAGTTGCTGCCTCTCGCCAAAGTCGGCTACTCCGGTTGAACTCCCTCACTCGCCTCGTAGGCCACTACCAGCATAGAACGCCTACAGCGGAATGAAACCACCCAAAGAGGGACTTTTTTTCAACATCGCGCCCGACCTCAGTCCTCCGGTGGAAACACCGGCTCCCCGCTGCCCAGCAGCGTGATCATGATGGCCTCCACCGGACAGCTCTCCGCCGCCTCCAGGATCCTCTCGTTCGCGTCGGTCTCCGGCTCGGCCGGATGCGACTGCATGGCGGTGTCGAGCCGGAAGGCCTCCGGGGCGCGGTGGACGCACTGGGCGGAGCCGATGCAGACGGAGCGGTCGACCTCGACCCCCCAGCGGTCGCCCATCCTCAGGCCTCCCAGCCGGCCGGCAGGTGGATCATCTTGTGCTCAAGGAACTCGCCGTACCCCTCGGGCCCGAACTCCCGCCCCAGCCCCGAGTTCTTGTAGCCGCCGAAGGGGCCGAGCATGTCGAGGCTGAAGGTGTTCACGGAGTACGTGCCGGTACGGACCTGCCGCGCGACGTCGATGCCGTGTGCGACGTCCGCCGTCCAGACGCTGCCGCTCAGCCCGTAGTCGGAGTCGTTGGCGATCTTCACGGCCTCGTCCTCGTCGCCGTACGGGAGGAGACAGATCACCGGCCCGAAGATCTCCTCCCGGGCGATCCGCATGGAGTTGTCGACGTCTCCGAAGAGGGTCGGCTCGACGTACCAGCCCCGGTCGAGGCCGTGCGGACGGCCACCGCCGGTGAGGATCTTGGCGCCTTCCTCCTGGCCGATGCGGATGTAGTCGAGGTTGCGCTGCTGCTGGCGCCTGGCGACCAGCGGGCCGACCTGGGTGGCCGGGTCCAGTGGGTCCCCGACGACGAGCGCGCCCGCCGCCGCGGCGAAGGCGTCCGCGAACTCGTCGTAGCGCGAGCGCGGCAGCAGGATCCGGGTCTGCGCGACGCACGCCTGCCCGTTGTTCATCCAGGCCGCCGAGACGATTCCGGGGACGGCGGTGGCGAGGTCCGCGTCCGGCAGGACCACCGCCGCCGACTTCCCGCCCAGTTCCAGCGTCACGCGGGTGAGGTTGCGCGAGGCGACCTCCATCACGCGCCGGCCGGCCGCGACCGACCCGGTGAAGGAGACCTTGTCGATGCCGGGGTGTCCGACCAGGTACTCGCTGACCTCGCGGTCGGCGGGAAGGATCGACAGGACACCCTCCGGCAGCCCGGCCTCCTTCGCGATCTCGCCCAGCAGATAGGCGTCCAGGGGCGATTCGGGCGACGGCTTCAGTACGACCGTGCAGCCGGTCAGCAGCGCGGGCGCGAGCTTGGCGGCCGCCACGAACTGCGGCACGTTCCACGGCACCACGGCCGCGACCACGCCCACCGGCTCGCGCCGCACGAGGATCCGCCCGAGGACGCCGTCGCGTGCTTCCTCGTACGTGAAGTTCCGCGCGACCGTGAGGGCCGCGTCCCACACCATCATCGCGCCGAGGGCCTGCGCGAGGACGCTCCAGGAGTACGGGGAGCCGTTCTCGGAGGAGATGACCCGGGCGATCTCCTCGTGCCGTACCGCGATCCCGTCCTTGATCCGGGTGACGACCTCGATCCGCTCGTCGAGGCTCATCCGGGGCCAGGGTCCTTCGTCGAAGGCCCGGCGCGCGACGGCGACCGCCCGGTCCACGTCCTCGGTCGACGCGTGCGGGACGCGGCCGATGACCTCCTCGGTGTGCGGCGAGATCACCTCGATGACGTCCTTGCCCAGGGGGTCCGTCAACTCCCCGCCTATGAACAACTGTCCGTGCTCCACGAGCTCGGTCATGACCGACCGCCTCCCTGGTTTCTGACGCTTCATCAGATATGAGAACTGATACCAGCTCCGGTCGGCGGAGTCCACGGGCCGGACCCATGACAGAACGGTTGGTTCGAGCACCCAATGGAATCGGTTCTAGTTATAGTGGCGAGAACACGGCGATTGGTGGGGACCCATGACGCAGGTGACCGATCACGGCGGGGGCGTACGGTCGATCAGGGTCCCCATCCCGGACAACCCGCTCGGCACGACGCTGGTCCATCTCGTCGACACCGACCTGGGCCCCGTGCTGATCGACACCGGCTGGGACGACCCGGCCTCCTGGGACGCCCTCGCCGCCGGGCTCAACGCCTGCGGCGTCTCCGTCGCCGAGGTGCACGGTGTGGTCATCACCCACCACCACCCCGACCATCACGGTCTGTCGGGCAAGGTGCGGGAGGCGTCCGGGGCGTGGATCGCGATGCACGCGCTGGACACCGCGATCGTGCGGCGGACCCGGGAGAACCGGCCCGACCGCTGGTTCTCCTACATGGCGGACAAGCTGGCGTCCTCCGGCGCCCCCGAGGAGCACGTGGCCCTGCTGCGCGCGGCCCGCACGGCCCGGCTCTCCACCGGCCTGCCCGCCTTCACCCCCGCGCTCCCCGACCGTGAGATCGTCCCCGGCGAGCTCCTCGACCTGGCGGGCCGCCGCCTGCGCGCGATCTGGACCCCGGGTCACACGCCCGGCCACGTCTGCCTCCACCTGGAGGAGACCCACCCGGCCGCCCTCCCCGGCAACGGCCGCCTCTTCTCCGGCGACCACCTGCTCCCGAGGATCACCCCGCACATCGGCCTGTACGAGGATCCCGACGACGCCACGGTCGCCGATCCGCTCGGCGACTATCTGGACGCCCTGGAGCGCGTCGGCCGGCTGAACCCGGCCGAGGTGCTCCCGGCCCACCAGCACGCCTTCACCGACGCGCCCGGCCGCGTACGGGAGTTGCTCGCACACCACGAGGACCGGCTCACCGGCCTGCTCGCCCTCCTGTCGACCCCGCTCACCTCCTGGCAGCTCGCCGAGCGCATGGAGTGGAACCGCCCGTGGGACCAGATCCCCTTCACCTCCCGCAACATCGCGGTGTCGGAGGCCGAGGCCCATGTGCGCCGCCTGGTGAAACTGGGCCGGGCGGAGGCGGTGACGGGGAGCGATCCGGTGACGTACGTGGCGTTGTAACGCGTTCGAGGGGCGCTGCAGTGGGTTCGCGGGGCGCCGTAATGCGTTGGAGACGGTCGGCCCGGAGCTGATAGCAACAGCTCATGGACCCTCTCGAACAGCCCGCCCTCGACCGACTTCTCGCCGAGCGCGCCTGCGAGCGTCTCGTCCTCGGCTTCGTCCACCGCCTCGACCTCGGTGAACCCGCCTCCGTTGCCGAGCTGTTCACCGAGGACGGCGTCTGGCGGTGGCCGGAGGGCGATCGGCTCGTCGAGGGGCGTGGGGCCCTGCGCGCGTACTTCGGCGCGCGCCCCGCGGACCGGCTCTCGCGCCGCATGATGACGAACGTCCTGGTCACCGTGGTCTCACCGACCGAAGCGCGGGCCACCTCGTACTTCACGACCTACCGCGTCGACGGCCACACCGGCGGCATGGTCCCGGCCGGACCTCCGGTGCAGATCGGGCACTACGAGGACATGTTCCGCAAGGTCGACGACACGTGGCTCCTCGCCACCCGCACCCTGTTCCTGCCCTTCGGTGGCCCCACCCCCCGTCACTCGCCCGCCGCCGCGTAGTCGAGCCCCTCCTCGTACGCCATCCCCCGCCCCTCCTCGTACGCCTTCTCGTACGCGGCGCTGCCGACCTGCGCGCGGATGCGCAGTTCGTGGGAGCGGCGGGTGGCGAGGAGGTCGGGCGAGTCCATCTGGGCCCGGCCGGTGAGTTCCCAGACGCGTTGGCCGATGCCGAGGAGGCGGGCGGCGCGCAGGCCGTCGCCGGCCGCGACGACCGCGGCGGCCAGGACGTCCAGCGCCATGGCCGCGCCGACGGTGTTGCGCAGTAGGCCGTGCCCGGCCAGCGCGGTGCGGGCGTTGCCGACGGCCGCGTGGACGTCACCGCGGGCCAGGTCCGTCTGCGCCACGATCACGTAGGCGAAGGCGGCCGCCCACGACTCCCCACACGCCGCGCTGGCCTCGCGCGCCTCTTCCGCCACCGCGCGCGACCGGCCGTACTCGCCCCTCAGCAGGTACGCGAAGGAGAGCACCACCCGGACGTGGAGCTGGGCGCCCCCGAACCCGTCCTCCCTGATGGGCAGTCGAGGCATGGCGGACAGCACGTCGATCGCCTCGGCCAGCCGCCCGCTCAGGGCCAACTGGCTGCCCGTGAGGCACGCGGCGGCCACCACGGTCGCCGGATCGGCCCGCGCGTCCGCCGCGTCCGTGCAGCGCTCCGCCCAGTTGGCCGCGGCCTCCAGATCGCCCTGGAGCAGCGCCACCGCGCCGCGTACCCACAGCGCGCGGGTCCGGTCGGGGCCGGGCCCCGGGTGGGCGGCGAGCGCGAGATCCAGGCAGTGCTGGGCGTCGCGCAGATAGCCGCAGTGCCGCCACAGGAAACCGACGTCGGTCGCCATCTCCAGGACGAAACGGCTGTCCGGTTCGGCGAGCGCGCAGTCCATCGCGGCACGGAGGTTGGCGTGCTCGGTGAGGGTGAGTTCGCACCAGGCGACCTGCCGTCCGGTGTTCCACTCGGTCCATCCCTGGCGGACCAGCCGCCGGAAGTGGTCGCGGTGGCGCAGCCGTACGGCGTGTTCCTCGCCGAGGGCGCGTAGCCAGTCGGCGCCGAACTCCCGGACGGTGTCGAGGAGTCGGAAGCGGGCCGGGTCGGTGCGGTGGCGCTGCACGATGGACTGCTCGACGAGCCGGGCGAGCAGTGCGGCGATCCGTCCGGCGGGCAGCGGGCCGCCCGCGCAGACCTCCTCGGCGGCGCCCACGCAGAAGCCGCCCGCGAACACCGAGAGCCGGGCCCACAGCAGCCGCTCCAGCGGTGCGCACAGTTCGTGGCTCCAGCCGATCGCCGTGCGCAGTGTCTGGTGGCGTGGCGGTCCGGCGCCGTCGCGCGGGGCGCTGAGCAGGTCGAGCCGGGACGGCAGGCGTTCGCCGAGCCGGCCGTGGAGCTGCGCCAGGGACAGTTCGGACAGGCGGGCGGCGGCGAGTTCGAGGGCGAGCGGGATGCCGTCGAGGCGGCGGCAGACGGCCTCCACGGTGGGGCGGTCGGTGTCGTCGAGGGTGAACCCGGTGAGGGCGGCGCGGTCGGCGAACAGGGTGACCGCGTCGTCGGTGACCGGCAGCGGGTCCAGGGGCAGTACGAGTTCGCCGGGCAGTCCGAGCGGTTCGCGGCTGGTGACGAGGACCCGCAGGCCGGGGAGGGCGGGCAGCAGGGTCTCGACGAGCGCGGCGCAGTCCGCGAGGACGTGTTCGCAGGAGTCGAGCACGAGCAACAGCCGTTTGCCGTCGGCCCATTCGGCCACCACCTCGGTGACGGGGCCGGTGGACTGGTCGGTGAGCCGCAGCGCCTCCACGACGGCGAGGCCGACCAGGCCCGCGGTGTGCAGGGGGGAGAGTTCCACCAGCCAGACGCCGTCGGGGTACGCCTCCTGGACCCGGCCCAGGGCGCGCAGGGCGAGCCGCGTCTTGCCGACTCCGCCGACTCCGACGACGCTCAGGAGCCGGTGTATGCCCACCGTGGGGTCCAACTCCGTCTCCAGCCAGCGGAGTTCCTCCCGCCGTCCGACGAAGCTGTGCGTCTCGGGCGGCAGATTGCCGGGGCCGGGGCCGGTCGGATGCGTCGGCTCGGTCGTCTTGTCGGGCACGACGACCAGTCTGGACGGATCACCACCGGCTCCGGCGGCTGTCCGACAACTCGGACAGAAGAGCGCCGGCACCACGACAGTTCCGGGCACCTTTCGACGAGATGCGATCAACTCCCTGTTGGTGAGGGTGCGGCGGTCTTTGTTCGGAGATCGTCGGGTGATGGGCACGAACGAGCAGGAGCAGCGAGATCGCCGAGAAGACCAAGACGACCGAGACGACCGAGATGAGCAAGGACATCGAGAACAGCGGGAGCGGCGGGCGCTGCTCGCGCCGCTCGTCACCTGTCTGCTGATCGCCGTGCCGGATCTGCTCTTCGACCGGGTACCGCCGCTCATCACCCTGCTGCTCATCGGCCCGCTGCTGGCCTGCGCCCGGCTCGGCGTCCGGCATACCGTGCTGGTGTGCTGCTGGTCGGCGGTCCTGGGCCTGGCCATGGGGATCGGCGACGACGCGGTGCCGAGCACCGGCTTCGGCATCCGCTGGGGCGGGCTCCTCGTCGGCTGCGCGCTCACCGTGTACGCGGCCCGGCAGCGCGACCGTCTCCACGACCGGCTGGCGCGGGCCCGCGAGGTGGCCCGGGTCACCCAGGCGGCGATCCTGCGGCCCATCTCCCGTACCTTCGACGGCACCCGGGTCTGTACCCGGTACCACAGCGCCTCCCACGAGTCGGCCGTCGGCGGCGACCTGTACGACGTCGCGGTGACGCCGTACGGCCTGCGGGTCCTCGTCGGCGACGTACGCGGCCACGGCGTCGAGGGGCTCCGGCTGACCGCCGACACCCTCACGGCCTTCCGTGAACTCGCCTACACCGCACCCGACCTGACGACCCTCACCGCCGAACTCGACGCCCTTATCACCCCCGAACTGGGTCCCGAGGACTTCGTCACCGCGGTGCTCGCCGAGTTCGCGCCGGGCGAGGTGCGGCTCGTCAACTGCGGCCATCCGCCCCCGCTGCGCTCCGGCCGGCGCATCGAGCTCCTCGAACCCCTCGTCCCCACACCGCCGTTGGGCCTCGGTCCCGATCCTCGCCAGTACCGCGTACGGCTCCAGCCCGGCGACCGGCTGCTCCTCTACACCGACGGCCTCACCGAGGCCCGTGACGCGGAGGGCGCCCCGTTCCCGCTCCTCGGCGAGGCGGCGCTCGCCCTGCGCGAGGTGCTCCCCGACGAGGCCCTGCGAACCCTGCACGCCCGCCTGCTCGCCCACACCGGCACCGCCCTCGCCGACGATCTCGCCCTGGTCCTGTGCCAGCCCACGGAGGCGACGGTTCCGGCACCCGTGCCGTGACGGACGTATCTCCTACCGGGCGAGTACCTGGCGGGCGAGGCGGGCTCGGGACGGGGACAGTTCGGTGTCGAGGGTGTGCTGGCGCTCGTCGTCCGTGACCACCGCGGCGGCCACGGCGGGCCTGGCGAGCAGGCAGGCCCGGCGCAGGTGGGTCGGCGGGTGGGTCGAGTCCACGCTGTGTCCGCGCAGGATCCCGACGCGGCGCTGGCGCTCGTACTCGTGCGCGGGGATCGAGTCCACGTGAGCGGCCAGCTGGTCCCACAGATCGCGCCACGCCTCGCGACGCTCCGCGTCCTGGGCCCGGATCACCTGGCCGGCGTCATGCGCAGCAGCAGGCTCTCCGCCGAGTCGGTCACGAGGAGGCGGTCCATGAAAGCCACTGATCCCTCTCGTCCACAGTGCCGCGCATGTTCGTCCCCCTGGACTCCAGGCCCCCCGGGACCGGCGAATTTCGACGTGTTCGAACAGAGCACATCGACAGCGCAGCCTAGGCCCGCGAGGGGCGCTCACAGTCACTTCTCAGGCGATTCCTACGGGCCGGTACAGTAAGCAGGTCGTCATCACACCCGTACGCGGAGAAGCCGGTGCAATTCCGGCGCTGACCCGCAACCGTGAACCGCCCGCGCGAAGCCGCAGGGTGGCGAGCCGGATCGCCTCGTGCGGGACGTGACCGGCTCGTGCCACCGGCAGCCCGTCGGTGGCCGGCACCGTCGAGGGATACGGGGCCGGAGCCGCTCGGGGCCAAGCCTGCGCCCGGTGCTGCCCGGCTTCCGCAGGGAGAGTCATGATTGTTCGCCGCAGCGCCGCGGTACTGGCCGCCACCGTAGTGATCGGTACGGCCCTGGCCCCGGCCGCCGTGGCCGAGGGCGCCTCGCCTTCGCCCGCCCCGGCGATACCCTCCGGCCTCTACGGCACCTCCGACCCCACCTACGACGGCGTCTGGCGGCAGTCCCTCGCGCTGCTCGCGCAGCACACCGTCGGTGTGAAGCCCGCGGCGAAGGCCGTCGACTGGCTGGCCGGGCAGCAGTGCGCGAGCGGGGCGTTCGCGGCGTACCGCGCCGACGCGTCGGCGAAGTGCGACGCCAAGACGATGGTCGACACCAACAGCACCTCGGCGGCCGTGCAGGCCCTCGCCGCGCTCGGCGGCCACGACGGAGAGACGGGCAAGGCCGTCGCCTGGCTGAAGTCCGCGCAGAACAAGGACGGCGGCTGGGGCTACACGGCGGGCGGCGCGAGCGACGCGAACTCCACGTCCGTGGTGATCGGGGCGCTGGCGGCGGTGGGCACCAAGCCGGCGGACGTCTCCAAGGGCGGCAAGTCGCCGTACGACGCCCTCGTGAAGCTGTCGATGCCGTGCGGCGGGGCCGACGCGGGCGCGTTCGCCTACCAGCCGGACAAGAAGGGCAAGCTCGCGGCCAACGCGGACGCGACGGCGGCGGCCGTGGTCGGAGCCCTGGGCAAGGGCCTCGCCGGTGAGCCCCTGAAGCCCGCGGCCGACCCCCTCTCCTGCGAGGCCGCCGACAGCCCCGAGCGGGCGGCCCAGAACGGTGCCGCGTACCTCGTCAAGGCGCTCGCCAAGGACAAGCACCTCACGTCGGTGATGCCCGGCGCCAAGAACCAGCCCGACTACGGCAACACGGCGGACGCGGTCGTCGCGCTCGCGACCGCCGGGCACGGCGACAAGGCGGCCGACGCGATGCGCTGGCTGGAGACCCACTCCGCGCAGTGGGCCGCGCAGGCCGGACCCGCCGCGTACGCGCAGCTCGTCCTCGCCGCCGACGCGGCGACGTTCGACCCGCGCGACTTCGGCGGCCAGGACCTCGTCAAGCAGCTCAACGCCACCGGCCCCGCGCCCGCGTCCGTCCCGGCCGAGCCCACGGCCTCCGCGTCCGCGTCCGCCGAGGAAGCCGCGAAGAAGGACGACAGCGGCGTCAGCGTCTGGTGGATCATCGGCGTCGGTCTCGTCGGCGGCATCGGCATCGGTTTCCTGATCAGCGCCCGCAACAAGAAGCAGCAGCCGTGAGCCGCCGTCGGACGTGCGCGCTGGTCCTGTCCCTGCTCCTGCTCGTACTCGGCGGCGCGGGACAGGCCCGGGCCGTCGGCTACCGCTACTGGTCGTTCTGGGACCTGACCGGCGGGAAGTGGACGTACGCGACGCAGGGCCCGTCGACCGCGCGCCCGTCCGACGGCGACGTACAGGGCTTCCGTTTCGCGGTGAGCGCGGACTCGCAGGACGCCTCCAAGCCGCGCGGCCACGCCGACTTCGCGTCCATCTGCGCGAAGACGCCCGCCCGGGCGGGCCACAAGCGGGTGGCCCTCGTCATCGACTCCGGCACGGCCGCGGACGCCCCGGGCGGCGAGACACCGCCCGCACCGCGGACGGTCTGCGCCCGCGTCCCCGCCGACGCGACCACGGCCGAGGCCCTCGCGACGGTCGCCAAACCCCTCCGCTACGACACCAACGCCCTCCTGTGCGCCATCGCGGGCTACCCCGGGACGGGCTGCGGCGAGCAGGTCGCGACCCCGCACACCCCGAGCCCCACCACCGCCAAAGCCAAGTCCACGTCCACGTCCGAGCCGGCCCGGCACGGCCCGTCGCTCGGCCTGCTCGCGGGAGTCGTCGCGGTCGCCGCACTCGGCGGGGCGGCAGTCTGGCAGACCCGCCGCCGCCGGCCCTGAGTACGGCCACCGACGATGACACGCGCGCCGAAGGCACACCGTTCCAACGCCCTCCCCCCAGGAGCCTGGTGGATCTGGGCCCTGGGCCTGGGAACCGCCGCCTCCCGCACCACCAACCCCCTCCTGCTCGCCCTCCTCATAGCCGTGGCCGGTTACGTGGTGGCCGCCCGCCGGACCGACGCCCCCTGGGCCCGCTCCTACACCGCGTTCGTCAAACTCGGCATCGCCGTCCTCGGCATCCGGCTGGCGTTCGCCGTCTTCCTCGGCTCCCCCATCCCCGGCACCCACCTCCTCGTCACCCTCCCCGAACTCCCCCTCCCCCACTGGGCCCAGGGCATCCGAGTCGGTGGCCGGGTCACCGCCGAGGGCCTGCTCTTCGCGCTGTACGACGGCCTGAAACTGGCCACGCTCCTCATCTGCGTCGGCGCGGCCAACGCCCTCGCGAACCCGGCACGGCTGCTGAAGTCACTCCCGGGCGCCCTGTACGAGGCGGGCGTCGCGGTGGTCGTCGCGCTCACCTTCGCGCCGAACCTGATCGCGGACGTCCAGCGGCTGCGCGCCGCCCGCCGTCTGCGCGGCCGCCCCGACCGTGGGCTGCGCGGTCTGCTGCACGTCGGACTCCCGGTCCTGGAGGGCGCGTTGGAGCGTTCGGTCGCCCTCGCGGCGGCGATGGACGCCCGCGGCTACGGCCGCACCGCCGAGGTGGCGCCCGCCGTCCGCCGTACGACCACCGTTCTGACGCTGGGCGGTCTGCTCGGCGTCTGCGCGGGCACGTACGGAGTGCTGACCGCCGAGGGCGGCACCTACGGCCTGCCCGTGCTGCTCGCCGGAGTGGCCGCGGCGCTCGGCGGGCTGTGGCTGGGCGGGCGCCGCTCGGTCCGCACGCGCTACCGCCCGGACGTGTGGGGCGTACGGGCCTGGCTGGTGACGGGCTCCGGAGTCGCGGTCGCCGCCGGACTGATCGTCTCCGCCGCGTACGACGCCGCGTCCCTGAGCCCCGGCGTCGTCCCGCTGACCGCCCCTGCCCTGCCCCTGTGGCCCGCGGCGGCGATCCTGCTCGGCCTGCTCCCCGCCTTCGTGGCCCCGACACCCCACTCGCGGGAACCCTCCACCCCCAAGGACCCCTCATGATCCGCTTCGAGGATGTCTCCGTGACGTACGACGGAGCTGTCGAACCCACCGTCCAGGGCGTGGACTTCGAGGTCCCGGAGGGTGAACTCGTCCTGCTCGTGGGGCCCTCGGGCGTCGGCAAGTCGACCGTGCTCGGCGCGGTGTCCGGTCTCGTGCCGCACTTCACGGGCGGCACCCTGCGCGGCCGGGTCACGGTCGCCGGGCGGGACACCCGCACCCACAAGCCGCGCGAACTCGCGGACGTGGTCGGCACGGTGGGCCAGGACCCGCTGTCCCACTTCGTGACGGACACGGTCGAGGACGAACTCGCCTACGGCATGGAGTCGTTGGGCCTCGCTCCGGCCGTGATGCGCCGACGCGTCGAGGAGACCCTGGACCTGCTGGGCCTGGCGGATCTGCGCGACCGCCCGATCGCCACGCTCTCCGGCGGCCAGCAGCAGCGCGTCGCCATCGGCTCGGTCCTGACCCCCCACCCACGGGTCCTGGTCCTCGACGAGCCCACCTCGGCCCTGGACCCGGCCGCCGCCGAGGAGGTCCTCGCCGTCCTGCAACGCCTCGTCCACGACCTCGGCACGACCGTCCTCATGGCCGAACACCGCCTCGAACGCGTCATCCAGTACGCCGACCAGGTCGCCCTGCTCCCGTCCCCGGGCGCCGCGCCGACGCTCGGCACCCCGTCCGAGATCATGGCCGTCTCCCCGGTGTACCCGCCGGTGGTGGACCTGGGCCGACTGGCCGACTGGTCCCCGCTCCCCCTCACGGTGCGCGACGCACGGCGCAGGGCGGGGGCCCTGCGGGAGCGGCTGACGGAACTCGTCCCCAAGCCGAGGACCCCGGAGCCCAGGACCCCGCAGCCCAGGACCCCGGAGCCCAGGACCCTGCAACCGAGGACCCTGCTACCGAGGACCCCGCGGCCGACAGCCCGGCGGGCGACGGTTCCACAGGCGACGGCCCCGGCCTCGATCGAAGCCCTCGCCGTCCGCCACGGCCGCGTCGAGGCGCTCCGGCGCGTCGACCTCACCACCGCCCCCGGCGAGATCATCGCGCTGATGGGCCGCAACGGGGCCGGGAAGTCCACCCTGCTCGGCACGCTGGTCGGGCTGGTCGCACCGGCGGCCGGTTCGGTCCTGGTCGGGGGCGCGGTCCCGCACCGGACGGCACCACGGGACCTCGTACGCCGGGTGGGTCTCGTACCGCAGGAACCGCGCGACCTGCTGTACGCCGACACGGTCGCCGCCGAGTGCGCGGCGGCCGACGAGGACGCGGCGGCCGAGCCCGGTACCTGCCGGGCCCTGGTGTC
Source organism: Streptomyces olivochromogenes (assembly GCF_001514115.1). GTDB lineage: Bacteria > Actinomycetota > Actinomycetes > Streptomycetales > Streptomycetaceae > Streptomyces > Streptomyces olivochromogenes. Next base: position 73,172 of record NZ_KQ948452.1, on the reverse strand, counting down.
CGAGCTGCTGCCGGACATCGGGGACGACGCCCACCCCCGCGACCTGTCGGAGGGGCAGCGGCTGGCGCTCGCGCTGGCCGTCGTCCTGACGGCCCGCCCCCCGCTCCTGCTCCTCGACGAACCGACCCGCGGTCTGGACTACGCGGCGAAGGCCCGTCTGGTCACGGTCCTGCGCGGCCTGGCCGCCGAGGGTCACGCGATCGTCCTGGCCACCCACGACGTGGAACTCGCCGCCGAGCTCGCGCACCGTGTCGTCGTCCTCGCGGACGGCGAGATCGTCGCCGACGGCCCCACGGCCGAGGTGGTCGTCGCCTCCCCGTCCTTCGCCCCCCAGGTCACGAAGGTGCTCGCGCCGCAGCCGTGGCTCACGGTCACCCAGGTCAGGGAGGCCCTCGCATGACGCCGACAAAAGGACGGCCCCGGACCAGAGCCGTCCGCCTCGGCCCCCGCTCCCTCGCCGCCCTCTGTCTCGTGAGCGCCGTCGGGGTCGCCGGGTTCGGCTGGCCGCTCTTCGCCGATCCCACCTCGCAGGTCGCCGCGCACGCGCAGGACGCGCCCTGGCTGTTCGCGGGGCTGCTGGTGCTGCTCGTCGCGGTCGTCACGGCGACGATCTCCGAGTCCGGGCTCGGCCCGAAGGCGGTGGCCATGCTCGGAGTGCTGGCCGCGACCGGCGCCGCGCTGCGGCCGATCGGCGCCGGGACGGCCGGGATCGAGCCGATGTTCTTCCTCATGGTGCTGAGCGGCCGGGTGCTCGGACCGGGGTTCGGGTTCGTGCTCGGGTCCGTGACCATGTTCTCCTCCGCGCTGCTCACGGGCGGGGTGGGTCCGTGGCTGCCGTTCCAGATGCTCGCGATGGGCTGGTTCACGATGGGCGCCGGACTGTTGCCGGGCCCCGACCGGTTGCGCGGGCGCGGGGAACTCGTCCTGCTCGCGGCGTACGGGTTCTGCGCCGCGTTCGCGTACGGCACGGTCATGAACCTGGCCGGCTGGCCCTTCATGGGCGCGCTGGCCTCGAACGTCGCCTTCGACCCGCATGCCGACGTGACCGCCAACCTGGCCCGTTTCCTCGCCTACTGCCTGGCCACCTCCCTCGGCTGGGACCTGGGCCGGGCCGTCGTCACCGTCGTCCTGACCCTCGCGCTCGGCGCGCCCGTCCTCAAGGCGCTGCGCCGGGCGACGCGGCGGGCCGCCTTTGAGACCCCGGTCACCTTCGAACCCCGGTGACGTGCGGCCCAGGTCACACCACTCGGACGCGCCCCGTAGCCGCCCGCACACCTTCCGCCACTCGCGGGGTGAAGCACCCCATAGGACCCACGTCACATACGAGGCGGCTTAGTAGCCTCAAAGGCCTGACATGGACGCGTCGTCAACCCCTCTGACCTGGGGTTTGAGACCCAGGTCACACAAGGGGCGTTTCCCTCGGATGCGACCACCACTAGTAAAAGGGGTCATTGCGGACACCCCCCTGAGCCTGTTTCTCTGAAGCAGTCGCCAGGCGCCACGAACCCTCCCGGGTCGCGGCGCCGATGTACGCCTCCACCACACGTCGTGTGGAACAGGGCGCACCGCGACCGCCCTGTTTCCTAAGAGAGGTTCTCCGCGTGTCCGTCTCCTTCATCCGCAACATCGCCGCTTCCCCGAAGAAGGTCCTCACCACCGCCGCCGTGGCTGCCGCCGCAACCGGCATGGTCCTCGCCGCGGCGCCCGCTCAGGCCGCCACCGGTCAGGCCTCCTCCGCCCAGGCGATCGCGCACAAGATGATCCCGGACGCCGCGCAGTTCAGTGCCTTCAGCAAGATCGTCGAGCACGAGAGCGGCTGGAACCCCAGCGCCACGAACTCCTCCTCCGGCGCCTACGGCCTGGTCCAGGCCCTGCCCGGTTCGAAGATGTCGGCCGCCGGTTCCGACTGGAAGACGAACCCGGCCACCCAGATCAAGTGGGGGCTGGACTACATGAACTCCCGCTACGGCAGCCCGGCCGCCGCCTGGAACTTCTGGCAGGCCCACAACTGGTACTGAGTGGCCCACCGGTGACCCCCGGCGCCACACGGCACCCGTATACGCGAAGGCGGCGGCCCCCCGATCCCCGGGGCCGCCGCCTTCGCCATGCCCACCGAACATCGAACGAATCGGCCCACACGGTCTGCTCGGTCTACTCAGCCTGCTCGCTCTGCTCGGTCTGCTCGGTCTGCTCGTAGAAGTGCTGCCGCCGGCCGACGAGCCGCTCGTACATCTTCCGCTGCTCGGCGACGTCGTCCTTGTTCTTCTCCAGCTCGTCGAGCCACTCCCGCTTGATCTGGTCCAGGAACGCGCGCCAGTCCCCGCTTCCCTGGGCCTTCCCCAGCTCCCGCAGCTCCACCAGGCGCTCGTTGCGCTTCAGTCCGCCGGTGCCGACCTTGTCCCCCTTGTGACCGTGCAGGACCGACTCGGGGTTGGCCGTGGCCTCGGTGGACCGGGCGTTGTGCACATAGCCGACCGGGCTCTCGGCATGGGGCTTGATCGTCTCGATGCCGACCAGCAGGGACCCGTCCTTGGCGGCGGTGGGCGGGGTGAGAATCAGCAGCATGTGACCGTACGAGCCGTTGGGCAGGACCACGTCGCCGTTCCAGTCCTGCGAGCCGAACCCGCCGCCGGAGATGTCCATGCCCATGAGCAGCGGACGCTCGGGCCCGACATGGGGCACGGCCGGCGTCAGATAGTTCGTGACGGACGCACCGATGCCGCCCTGTTCCTGGAACTTGCCCGGCTCGCCCCCCTTCTTGTTCTTCTCGATGGCGGTGCGGTGCGTGGCGAAATCACGCTTGTCGACGAAGCCCGCGCGTCGGCCCCCGTCCGTGACGCCCAGGAAGTCCGTCAACGACTGGGGCGACTCGCCCGCGCGCAGGGCGGGGATGCGGATGTTGACCCGGCCGCCGTGGGCGAGCGCCCGCACGACGTCACCCTCGCGGTAGTCGACATGCGCCGCCACCTCCGCCCCCGGGTCGTAGGTCTTCAGCCCGTGCTGGAGCAGGAGCAGGACGGAGGTGAAGACGTCACGGGCCTTCGCGTCCTTCGCCGCGTGCTTCACCGTCTCGGCCTTGTCCGCGTCGGGGTGGAGGCGTTCGGACGGGAGTCCGGCCGGGTGCAGGGTGTCGACGGCGGTCTGCCGTATCTGCTCGTCCCGCTCGGCCAGCAGAGGCTGCTTCTCCACGTCCGAGACCCCGGGAGCCTTGGTGGTCATGAAACGGCCGAGGGTGTAGTCCGGGGCGATCGGGGTGGGCGCGCCCGCCGCGCGCGTGCCCGGCGCGTTCCGCTGGAAGGCCAGGGTCGCGGCGAGGATGCGCTTGCCCGGAAGGTTCCGCAGCCAGTCCTTGTGGTCGCCCTTGATGTAGTCCTCGGACTCCTTGAAGGTGCCGATTCCCACCTTCGCGAGCCACTGGGGGTTCACCTGGGAGAGCGTCCTGATGTCCTCCAGGTCCTGGGCGCCGAACAGCTCGCCGCTGATCACCCGTCGCTCCAGGGTGCGCTTCAGGCGCGCGGGCCCCTCCGGCATCCAGTGCTCCGGCCACCACGTGCCCGGCGCCAGGGGGTTCACCTTCATCTTCGCCACGACGACATGGCCCTCGATCGACCGGCTCAGCCGCGTGATCACGGCCGCGCCCTGGTCCTCCCGGCCGGACTCCTCGGCGGCGGGAGCCGCGCTCGTGCTCGACTCCCCCACCCTCTGCACGGACACGGACGCCGCCCGGTTGCCGGCCGTGCGCTGGATCGCCGCCATCTCGGCGGGCGTCGTGGGCGTGGCGTCCGACCCGGTCCGGACCTGGTGGGGACCCGGGGAGACCGGGCGTGGCAGAGGCGCGGTACGTGCCGGTGATCCCGCCCGTGAGCGCCCGCCCTCGCCGTGCTGCCGCCTGTCCATACGCCCCTCCACCCACCTCTTCATCCACCGGGCTCCCGTCGTACGCCTGAGCGCCCGCTTCCGTTGTCCCCAGAGGTATAAGGAGCCATGGTGACTCCGGGGCACACTCGGACGGAAGGACACCAGGGGCACCGCGGAGGACCTCACGGGCACGGCTGCCCCAGGGGCGCGGCGCACCGGACGGACACGCGGGGCGCCCCGGTGTCCGGGAGTCCCTTCGCGTCCGTGGTGGACTTGAGCACGCCGTGCCCGCCACCTCCCCCCGGAGCCCCCATGAGCGATCAGAGCGCAGAGGGCGCCGGGAACACCGGGCCGCGGCCCGCCGACCCCGAGGCGCGCGGAGTGCGTCTGGTGGTGGTGCTGCTGTCGCTGACCGTGGTGAGCGGGCTGATCGACGCGGTGAGCTATCTCGGACTCGGGCACGTCTTCACGGCGAACATGACCGGCAACGTGGTGGTACTCGGCTTCGCCGCGGCCGGCGCCCCCGGCTTCTCGATCCCGCACACCTCGGCCTCGCTGGCCTGCTTCCTGGTGGGCGCCGCGGTCGGAGGCCGGATCGCGGGGCGCTACGGCGGCGGTTCACGCAGGACCTGGGCCCAGGTCACGCTCACCGCGGAGGCGGTGTTCGTGGGCGCGTCCGCGGTGGTCGCCTTCGTCGCGCCGGGCGCCACCGCGACCACCTACGCCCTGATCGCCCTCACGGCCTTCGCCATGGGCCTGCGCAACGCGACCGTGCGCAAACTCGGTGTGCCGGACCTCACGACCACCGTCCTGACGATGACCCTGACCGGCCTCGCCTCCGAGTCCGCGGCCGGCGACGGCTCGGGCCACCGCTCCCCCCGGCGTACGGCGGCCGTCATCGCCATGATGGTGGGCGCGACGCTCGGCGCATGGCTGGTGATCCACCACGGCCTGGGCATCCCTCTGCTGCTCGCGGCAGTGCTGGCGGGGGTACTGGCGGTCGCGACGTCCGGTCGGGAGTGACGGGGTCCGTACGGGCTCAGCGGTCCGTGGCCAGAGGGACGCGGACTCCCCCAACGCGCGAAAAGGCCCCGAGCTCCGTCACGGAGTCCGGGGCCTTCGAGCGGGCCGGGCTACAGCTGGTCGAGGAACCAGGTGCACAGCTCTTCGGTGATCTTGGTGTGGTCCTCGTTCTTCGAGGCGCACAGGAACGCGTCGAGTTCGCTCTCGCTGGGCGGGAGGTCATTGATGTTGGTGTGCAGCAGGGCGGTGGTGTCCACGTCGCGGACGGCCACCGCGCTGACCGAGGGCACGAAACAGATCTCGGGGACCGGGGCCACCGCGCTGCCGGGGATCAGCTTGTTGATGACGTTGGCGGCGATACCGAAGGAGGCCAGCGTCCCGCCGGGAGCGCCGTCGATCTCCGGGAACCCGTCGGTGGTGATCGTCTCGTCCTTACCGAAGTTCGCCTTCAGTTCGGCGACCACGGCGTCGTCGCCCTCGGACTGGGTGTAGATGGTGGTGCCGGGGAACAGAATCCCGGTGGCGCGGAACGCCTCCGCGCCGGGCGCGATCCCCGTGCCCTGGCCGTTTCCGGTGCCGTTGGCGACACCGATCTTCCGCGGAATCATCGGCCAACCGCCGACGCGGTCCAGGGCGGCGAGGAAGTCGGAGCGGGCCTTGTCCTGCCCGGGAGTGCCGTCCACCGTCTCGATGTGCCGCCACATCAGCTCGCGCGAGGCCGGGCTGTTGATCTGGTCCGACAGCGCGCTGTTGGCCGGGTTGCCGCGCTTGATGTAGTGCGCGAACGCCTGCAGACCGATCGGCACCCACGCGCCCCGGTGGGGACTGTCGTAGGAGAAGTACAGCCCGGTCTGGTGATCCATCTTCTGGGTCTCCATCCGCGCCAGGGCGTAGCGCGTGACCAGACCACCCATGCTGAACCCGCCGACCACCAGCGGTTCGTTGCCCGTGCGCTCGTCGATCAGCCTCGTGATCGCCTCGATCACGTACCCGGCGTTGTCGAGGATCGACGCGGAGCGCTCCCCGTAGCCGAAGATGACCGCGTCCCGCCCGCGCTCGTGCAACTGGCTCATCAGCGGGTACTCGCCCCGCTCGAAGCCGTGGTAGAGCTCGTCCAGGCTGCTCGGCCCCATGTTGAAGCCGTCGGACATCAGCACCGGCCGCCGCACACCGCTGTGGCCCTTGCCGTAGTACACCCAGGCGGTGCCGTCGTAGACCGGCACGTAGCCTTCCTGGCCCTCCTCGTCGGCGTTCAGGTGCCGTCCGAAGTGCCACGTCTCGTCCGGCGCCGCGGCCGGTGGCGGCTTCGGCTGGTCCAGCGGGGCCATCAGCCCGATCGAACCGACGTACTGCTGCTCGCGGGCCGCCTTCTCATTGCTCACTGCGGTCGATCCCCTTCCTTCGGGCCGCACGAAGGCCCCCCGGGGCATATGCCCCGGGGTCGTGCGACTTGGATGTGAGGCTCATCATCAGGGGACAAAAACGGATGTTCGGGTTCCCTCGCACAACCATCATCACCATGAGTGATTCGCAGCCCCGCGGGTTTGGCCCGGCGGCCGAGCCGGTCGGCACTCGAACCAGACCGTCTTGCCGCCCCCGGGCCCGGGCCCCACACCCCACTTGTCGACCACTGCGTCGAGCAGTACGAGCCCGCGCCCACCCTCCGCCTCCGGCGACAACCCGGTGGGCACGCGGGGTGGTTGCGGGGAGCCGTCCGCGACCTCCACCCTCACACCTGCCGTCTGCCGCAGCACCAGCAACGCGCAGCGCCGGTCGGGGACATGACGTACGACGTTGGCGACCAGCTCGCTCACGGCCAGCTCCACGGAGTCGGCCAACTCCGCCAAGTCCCACTCCTCCAGCAGCGACCTGACGATCCGCCGGATGTGCCGGGCCGAGTGGGCACCGACGGTGATCCGCATCGCGTACTGGGCGGGGCGGGGGCCCAGGAGGGTGGGGGGAATGTGTTCGTTCACGCTACGAGACTGACCTCGCGCGACTACGCTCGGCTACGGCACGAATACAACGGGTCTCGGAGTGGACCGAGTTGCGCGCGAGAGGGGCCGTACGTGACCCATATCAACATCCTCGACCCGGGCGCGTCCCCGCTCGACTACTACGGTTTCGAGTTGCGGCGGTATCGGGAGGCGGCTGGGCTCACCCAGAAGCAACTGGGCGCCGTCATCAATTACACCGGCTCTCTGGTCGGACAGATCGAGACGGCGCGGAAACTGCCGACACCAGAATTCAGCGAGCGCACGGATGCGGCGCTCGGGACGGACGGGCTGCTGTCCCGGCTCGTGGATCTGGTGCTGCGCAGCCAACTCCCGGCCTGGTTCAGGCAGGTGGCGGAGTTGGAGGCGCGGGCGGCAGAGATCCAGGTGTTCCAACCCCAGTTGGTGCACGGACTGCTCCAGACGGAGGCGTACGCACGGGCGGTGCTCGGCGCCGTGGACGACAGCGACCTGGACAACCGGACCACCGCACGTCTGGCGCGACAGCGCATCCTGGAGAAGGCCAAGCCGCCGGTGCTCTGGGCGGTGTTCAGCGAGACGGTGCTTTACCAGGAGATTGGCGGCCCGGAGGTCATGCACGGCCAACTGTCGCGGCTGTTGTCCTTCGAGCGGAGCCCGCGCGTGAACATCCAGGTGCTGCCGTTCACGGTGGGCACTCACGCCGGATTCCCGGGATCGTTCGACCTCTTCCGCTTCTCGAACGATCCCACCATCGTCTATAGCGAGGACTACGAGACGGGGCATGCGACCGCGAATCCTGACTCAGTCGAGTCCCGGTCGCTCCGTTACGATCACCTGCAGGCTGCGGCCCTGTCCGTCAAGGACTCGGCGACGCTGATCCGGCACGTGATGGAGGAACGCTATGGAGAGCAACTCACGTCTGACCAGCACCCAATGGCGTAAGTCGAGCTACAGCACCGACACCGGCGGCTCCTGCGTAGAAATCGCCGAAGCCCCCTGCGCCACCAACGTCGCCATACGCGACTCAAAGAACCCGGCGGGACCGATCCTCACGATCGCCCCCGCCGCCTTCGCCACCTTCGTCTCGTGGACTACAACCGCTGGATGATCGTCCCGGTGGCCAGTCCGCCGCCCGCGCACATGGTGATCAGCGCGAACTCCTTGTCCCGTCGCTCCAGTTCGTGCAGGGCGGTAGTGATCAGCCGGGCACCCGTCGCCCCGACAGGGTGCCCGAGCGCGATCGCACCGCCGTTCACGTTGACCTTCTCCAGGTCCTGCTCGAAGACCTGCACCCAGCTCAACACCACTGAGGCGAACGCCTCGTTGATCTCCACGAGGTCGATGTCCTTCAAGGACATCCCGGCCTTGCCCAGCACCGCGCGGGTCGCGTCGATCGGGCCGTCCAGATGGAAGTGCGGGTCCGAGCCCACCAGCGCCTGGGCCACGATCCGCGCCCTCGGGCGCAGCTTCAGCGCCCGAGCCATCCGCTTGGACGCCCAGAGGATCGCCGCCGCACCGTCCGAGATCTGCGAGGAGTTGCCCGCCGTGTGGACGGCGGTCGGCATCACCGGCTTGAGGCCGGCCAGCGCCTCCATGGACGTGTCGCGGAGTCCCTCGTCGCGGTCGACGAGGCGCCACATGCCCTGTCCGGCCCGCTGCTCGTCCTCGGTGGTCGGCACCTGGACGGCGAAGGTCTCGCGCTTGAAGCGTTCCTCCGCCCAGGCGTTCGCGGCGCGCTCCTGGGAGACGAGCCCGAGCGAGTCGACGTTCTCGCGCGTCAGGCCACGATTACGCGCGATGCGCTCGGCGGCCTCGAACTGATTGGGCAGGTCCACGTTCCACTCGTCCGGGAACGGCTTCCCGGGGCCGTGCTTGGAGCCGGAGCCCAGCGGCACCCTCGACATCGCCTCGACGCCGCACGAGATGCCGACGTCGATGACGCCCGCCGCGACCATGTTGGCCACCATGTGGGAGGCCTGCTGCGAGGAGCCGCACTGGCAGTCGACCGTCGTCGCCGCCGTCTCGTACGGCAGGCCCATGGCGAGCCAGGCCGTGCGCGCGGGGTTCATGGACTGCTCGCCGGCGTGCGTCACCGTGCCGCCGACGATCTGCTCGACGCAGTCGGCGTGGATGCCGGTGCGGCCGAGGAGTTCACGGTAGGTCTCGCCCAGGAGATAGGCGGGGTGGAGGTTGGCGAGCGCGCCACCTCGCTTGCCGATGGGGGTGCGTACGGCTTCGACGATCACGGGTTCCGCGGCCATGGGGGCTCGTCCTCTCCTCAGGCCTGTCCGGCGGCCAGGCCCTGCTGACCCGCGCAGCGCGGGGCGTCCCGGCCCACCCACCGCGCAGAACTAGAACGCGTACCAGTTCTGTGTGCAGTCTGCGGATCGGAGCCCCCGCGCCGCAAGGGTCGTGCAGCGCTCGAAGTCGTGATCTGCACGAACTCCCCACGGAATTCGGGGCGCCGTACCTCTTGCGACTTGTAGAACCCGTTACTACCTTCACGGCAATTCCGGATTCCTGATGGACCGTCAGAATGGTGGGTGGTAGCCGATGCCCTGTCCCGCGCTGCCCGACGGGTTCGACTTCACCGACCCCGATCTGCTGCACCACCGCGTGCCCCTGCCGGAGTTCGCCGAACTGCGCCGGGCCGAACCCGTCCGCTGGATCCCCCAGCCGGCCGGTCTGGCTGGCTTCCAGGACGAGGGCTACTGGGCGGTGACCCGGCACGCGGACGTCAAGTACGTCTCCACGCACCCGGAGATCTACTCCTCCTCCCTCAACACCGCGATCATCCGCTTCCACGAGCACATGCAGCGCGACGCGATCGACGCCCAGCGGCTGATCCTGCTCAACATGGACCCGCCCGAGCACACCCGTGTCCGCCAGATCGTGCAACGCGGTTTCACGCCAAGGGCCATCCGGGCGCTGGAGGAACGGCTCCGTTCCCGCGCCCTCGCGATCGTCGAGGGCGCCCGCGCCCACTCGGGACCCTTCGACTTCGTCACCGAGGTCGCCTGCGAACTGCCCCTCCAGGCGATAGCCGAGCTGATCGGCGTCCCCCAGGACGACCGCATCAAGATCTTCGAGTGGTCCAACAAGATGATCGCGTACGACGACCCGGAGTACGCCATCACCGAGGAGGTCGGTGCCGAGTCGGCCGCCGAGCTGATCTCGTACGCCATGAACATGGCCGCCGACCGCAAGCAGTGCCCGGCCAAGGACATCGTCAGCACCCTGGTGGCGGCCGAGGACGAGGGCAACCTCCGTTCCGACGAGTTCGGCTTCTTCGTGCTGATGCTGTCGGTCGCCGGCAACGAGACCACCCGTAACGCCATCACCCACGGCATGCACGCCTTCCTCACCCACCCCGAGCAGTGGGAGCTGTACAAGAGCACCCGCCCGGCGACCACGGCCGAGGAGATCGTGCGGTGGGCGACCCCGGTCGTCTCCTTCCAGCGCACCGCCACCCAGGACACCGAACTCGGCGGCAAGCAGATCAAGAAGGGCGATCGCGTCGGCATCTTCTACGCCTCCGCCAACCACGACCCCGAGGTCTTCGAGAACCCGGACACCTTCGACATCACCCGCGATCCCAACCCCCACCTCGGCTTCGGCGGCGGAGGCCCCCACTACTGCCTCGGCAAGTCCCTGGCCGTCCTCGAGATCGACCTCATCTTCAACGCGATCGCCGACGCGATGCCGAACCTGACCCTGGTCGGCGACCCGCGCCGACTGCGCTCCGCCTGGATCAACGGCGTCAAGGAACTCCAGGTCGACGCCGGCTGACCGCACCGCACGCTCGGGCCGACGGACTCCCGGTGTCCGTCGGCCCGTCCCGCGGGAGGCAGGGGCATCCCTCCTACGCCCCGCCCCTGCCTCCCCCGAGACGAATATCCGAACCTCCGATGAACGTCTCCGTTGCGTTTCACGTCTTCACCGGTGGCTCAGCCATCCCCCCACTCCGAAGACAACCGACGCTTCGAACGGAACCGGTGCACTGTGGTCTCTGCCGAGCTGACTCCCGTCCGGCCCGACCATCCGGCCGTCCGCCGAAGACGCCCGCCTCACGCGTTCTGGCTCCGCCACCGTCTCCCCCTCCTCGTCACCCTCCCCGTGCTGCCGCTGTACGCGGTGTGGTGGGGCTTCCTCGCCACCGGTGGTGGTGATCTCGCGGCCCAGGTGGCGTGGGCGGAGTTCGTGGCGCGGCACGGCGGATCGGCGTACAACCTCTTCTGGTACGGCGGGATGCACACCGCCAACTACAGCCTGATCTCGCCGTATCTGATGGCCGGGCTGGGTGTGCGCCCGGTGACGGTGGTCTCCGGACTCGCCGCCACCTGGCTGGCCGCCGTGCTGATCGCCCGCACGGGGATACCGCGGCCGGTGGGCCCCGCGCTGCTGGCCTCGCTCGCACTGTGGTGCAACGTCGCCTCGGGGCGCACCACCTTCGCGCTGGGCGTCGCCCTCGGTCTCGCCGCCTGTCTGCTGCTGACGGGCGAGCGGCGGACGCTGCCGGCGACGGCGTACGCGGCACTGGCGACCATGGCGAGCCCGGTGGCCGGACTGTTCCTGGTGGTGGTGGGCGCAGGACATCTCGCCGTACGGGACCGGGTGCGGGCCGGGGCGCTGCTGGTGCCGCCGGTGGTCGTCGTCGGGGCGACCACGCTGCTGTTCCCCTTCACCGGACAGCAGTTGATGTCCTTGGACCGGATCTGGCCGCCCGTGCTGTTCGGGCTGACCGTCGCCACGCTGGCCCCGCGCGGCTGGCGGGTGGCCCGGTGGTGCGGGGTCGTGTACGCGGTCGGGACCGTGCTGACGTATCTGATCGCCTCCCCGGTGGGGACGAACGTGGAGCGGCTCGCGGAGCTGTTCGCGCCCGCCGCGCTCCTTGCCGCGCTGCTCACCGCGCCCAGGGGGCTGCACCTGGTGCGGCGCGGCGCGCTGGTGGTGGCGCTCGTGCTCTCCGTCGCCTGGATCGGGCAGAAGACCGTGGCCGACCTGTTGGTGTCCACGACCGTGCCCGCCTGGGCCGCCGACACGCACGGCGTCGTACGGACGCTGGAGCGGCTCGGCGCCGGCCGCGGCCGTGTCGAGGTGGTCCCGGCCCGCAACCACCGCGAGGCCTCCACGCTCGCCCCGCATGTGAACCTGGCGCGCGGCTGGAACCGTCAGCTGGACATGGAGCGGGGGCGGCTCTTCTACGACGGCACGTTCTCGGAGGCGACCTATCGGGCCTGGCTGGACCGCTGGGCGGTGGGATTCGTCGTGCTGCCGGCGGGGAAGCCGGACGGGTTCGCCAAGGCGGAGGCGCAGTTGGTGAGGAGCCGGCCCGCGTGGCTGGAGCCGGTGTGGAGCGACGCCAACTGGCAGGTGCTGCGGGTGCGCGACGCCGTGCCGCTGGTGTCGGCGCCCGGCTCCGTGCTGCGCACGACGAGCGCCGAGGTGGACGTACGGGTGCCGGTGCCCGGCCCGGTGACCGTGCGGATCGCGTACTCGCCGTGGCTGCGCGCGCCGGGCGGCTGCCTGACACGGGACGGCGAGTTCACGCGGCTGACGGTGACCGAGCCGGGTGAGTACCGGATCAGCTCGGGGTACGGCTCGTCGCCGGGACCGGATCCTTCATGCTGACCTCCACGGGCTTCATCAGCGGCCTCGGCCGCGGCCCCTGGAGGAGGTGGGTCAGGCCGAAGCCCGCGCCGACGACGGCCGCGCCGCCCACCGCGTCCAGCACCCAGTGGTTGCCGGTCGCCACGATCGCGGAGACCGTGAACAGCGGGTGCAGCAGGCCGAGCGCCTTCATCCACCACTTGGGCGCCAGGACCGCGATGACGACTCCGCACCACAGGGACCAGCCGAAGTGCAGCGAGGGCATCGCCGCGTACTGGTTGGTCAGCGCGGTCAGCGTGCCGTAGTCCGGCTTGGAGAAGTCCTGCACGCCGTGCACGGTGTCGATGACGCCGAGGCCCGGCATCAGGCGCGGCGGGGCGAGCGGGAAGAGCCAGAAGCCGAGGAGCGCCATCAGGGTGGCGAAGCCCAGCGCCGAGCGCGCCCAGCGGTAGTCGCCGGGACGGCGGACGTAGAGCACGGCGAGGACGGTGAGCGGGACGACGAAGTGGAACGACTCGTAATAGAAGTCGAAGAAGTCCCGCAGCCACTCGACCTTGAACACGGCGTGGTTGACCCAGTGCTCGATGTCGATGTGCAGGAACCGCTCGATGGAGAGGATCTGGTCGCCGTGGTGTTCGGCGGTGGTCCGGCCGCCCGCGTTGGTGCCGCCCGTCGCGGCGAGCCTGACCTGCTGGTAGGCGGAGTAGCCGACGCGGATCAGGAGCAGTTCGAGCAGCAGGTTCGGGCGGGTGAACACGCGGCCCAGGAAGGGGAGCAGCGGCACCCGCTTCCAGCGGGTGGGGACGGACCGGACGTAGTCGGTGGGGATCGGCGCCCGGTAGTACTCCGAGGTGCGGGAGAGGAACGGAACGACCGTGGCGGCGGCGAGCGCGGCGAGCAGCACCACGTTGTCGCGCAGCGGGAAGAGCGCCGCCATGTTCGGCAGCATCATCTTCGCGGGCAGCGTCATGACAAGGATGACGGCGACGGGCCACATGGGGCGGTCCGAGGTCTTCTTGCCGACCCTGCCGACCAGCGCGAGCAGCACCCACAGCAGCTGGTGCTGCCAGGACGTGGGCGAGACGACGACGGCGACACAGCCGGTGATCGCCACGGCCAGCAGCAGCTGCCCGTCCCGTGCGTAGCGAATGGCGCGGCGCAGGCCGATGACGGCGACCGCGGCGCCCAGCAGCAGGAACAGGGTGATCTCCAGCGGGCCGTTGAGGCCGAGCCGCAGCAGCGCGCCGTGCAGCGACTGGTTGGAGAGGTCGTCGGCGTCCCCGCCGAGGCCGACGCCCGCCAGGTGGTGCACCCAGTAGGTGGTGGAGTCGTGCGGCATCACGGCCCAGGCGAGCGCGCCGAGGCCGGTGAAGGTGATCGCGGTGGACTCGACGGCGCGGCGGCGCCCGGTGAACCAGAGCAGCGGCGCGAAGACCAGCATGGTGGGCTGCAGGGCGGCGGCTACACCGATCAGCAGGCCGACGGCGCGCTCGCCCCGGACGGCGAAGCAGCCCAGCAGGACGAGCAGCACCGGGATGATGCTGGTCTGGCCGAGGTAGAGGGCGTTGCGCACCGGCAGCGACAGCATCAGCAGGCTGATCGCGACGGGTGCGGCGAGCAGGGCGGTGCGCCGGCTCACCGGCTGGGGCAGAGCGCGTGCGACGACCAGGCCGAGCACGACGACCAGCGAGAGACTGCCGAAGGTCCAGCCCCAGCCGAGCGCCTGTTCGGCGGCGCGGGTGAGGGGTTTGAGGACGAATCCTCCGAAGGGGGTGCCGGTGAACTGCGTCGAGTCGTACAGCGATCCCTTCACATGCAGGACGCCGTCGGGTCCGACCCAGGTCTCCAGGTCCGTCAGCCGTTCCCCTTTCGGGGTGCTCAGCACGACGGTGACCTGCCGTATCGCGAGGACCGCGGCGATCACCCACAGCCCGATCCGGATCGCGCGCAGTCTCGCTCTCGCCGATTCCGCCGCCCCCGCCCCGAAGGCATTGCCCGCTGTCCCGCCGTGCTCAACGTTCGCCACGCCCCGCCGACCCTCCCACCCCGTCTGCCCTGTTCGTCCCGTTCGTCCCGCGTGTCCCGTGCGTCCGGACCCGGCCCGGACCCTACGAGGCTCGCACGCCCGGATTGAGAGACGCAGGCAACCCCCTCTTCACCTGACGGCCTCCCGCCTTTTGTCCGGATGACGTTAGTGCGCGCATGCTTCCGGCTCCCCCCTTCGCCCGCGACTTAGCTCACAAAGAGACCGCGGAAAAGCGGCGCGCGACCAGGCCTACACCCCTGCGTACGGCACATTTACTTGCACTATGCATCGAGTCGCCTACGGCACGTGATGCGGACGAGTGCCCCTATGGTCGCTTTTCGGCCCACTTCCGGGTGAGCCACGTCCCCGTCCCCTACGAAGGGCATGCCCTTGCCGTCCGCCACAGCAGTCACCCCCGCCGCACCCCGACCCCGGACCCCCGCGCCGCCCGAGGCGTACGTCACCGATCCGGCCCTGGTCAAGCGGGCCGTCAAGGCGGCGGCCCTCGGCAACGCGATGGAGTGGTTCGACTTCGGTGTCTACAGCTACATCGCGGTGACGCTGGGCAAGGTCTTCTTCCCCTCCGGCAACCCCACCGCGCAGCTGCTGTCCACCTTCGGCGCCTTCGCCGCGGCCTTCCTCGTCCGCCCGCTCGGCGGCATGGTCTTCGGCCCGCTCGGCGACCGCGTCGGCCGCCAGAAGGTCCTCGCCCTCACCATGATCATGATGGCGGCGGGCACCTTCGCGATCGGCCTGATCCCCTCGTACGCCACGATCGGCGTCGGCGCGCCCCTGCTGCTGCTCGCGGCCCGGCTCGTCCAGGGCTTCTCCACCGGCGGCGAGTACGCGGGCGCCTCCACCTTCATCGCCGAGTACGCGCCCGACAAGAAGCGCGGCTTCTTCGGGAGCTGGCTGGAATTCGGCACCCTCGCCGGATACATCGGCGGCGCCGGCCTGGTCACCCTCATGACCGCCTTCCTGTCCACCGAGGACCTGCTGTCCTGGGGCTGGCGCGTGCCGTTCCTGATCGCGGGCCCGATGGGGATCATCGGCCTATATCTGCGGATGCGCCTGGAGGAGACCCCGGCGTTCGCGGCGGAACTGGCCAAGGCCTCGAAGCAGGAGGCGGACCGCCCCAAGGTGCGGCTGCGCGAGATGGTCGCGGGCCAGTGGCGCGCGCTGCTGCTCTGCGTGGGCCTGGTGCTGGTCTTCAACGTCACCGACTACATGCTGCTGTCGTACATGCCGAGCTATCTGACGAGCGAGCTGAAGTACGACGAGACGCACGGCCTGCTGGTCGTCCTCGGCGTGATGGCGCTGATGATGATCGTCCAGCCCTTCGCGGGCGCGCTGACCGACCGGATCGGCCGCCGCCCGGTGATCGCCGCGGGCTGCGTCGGCTTCCTCGCCCTGTCCGTACCGGCGCTCCTGCTGATCCGCCAGGGCAGTCTGCTCGCGGTCGCGCTCGGCATGGGCGCGCTGGGCCTGCTGCTGGTCTGCTTCACCTCCGCGATGCCCGCCGCGCTCCCGGCGCTCTTCCCGACGAAGGTCCGCTACGGCTCGCTGTCCATCGGCTTCAACGTCTCCGTCTCGCTCTTCGGCGGTACGACCCCGCTGGTGACCACGGCGCTCATCGGGGCGACCGGGAACATGATGATGCCCGCCTACTACATGATGGCCGCGGCCGTCGTCGGTGGCGTGGCGGTGTGGTTCATGACCGAGTCCGCGGGTCGCCCGCTGCCGGGCTCCGCGCCCGCCGTGTAGGTTGGGCCGCGGGACTAGTTAGGACATCTAACTAGGCATACGAAAGGCATGGTTCATGAGCGAGTCGCAGCTCTGGAACGAAGTCGACGACTACTTCGCCACCCTCCTCTCCCCCGCCGACGAGGCACTGACGGCGGCCCTGCGCGACAGCGACGCCGCGGGGCTGCCGCAGATCGCCGTCGCACCGAACCAGGGCAAGCTGCTCCAGCTGCTCGCCGAGATCCAGGGCGCCCGCCGCATCCTGGAGATCGGCACCCTCGGCGGCTACAGCACCATCTGGCTGGGCCGCGCGCTCCCGGCCGACGGCCGGCTGATCACCTTCGAGTACGACGCCACGCACGCCGAGGTCGCCCGCCGCAACCTCGCCCGCGCGGGCCTCGACAAGATCTCCGAGGTGCGGGTCGGACCCGCGCTGGAGTCGCTGCCGAAGCTGGCCGAGGAGAACCCGGAGCCGTTCGACTTCGTGTTCATCGACGCCGACAAGGTGAACAACCCGCACTACGTCGAGTGGGCCCTCAAGCTCACCCGCCCCGGCAGCCTGATCGTCGTCGACAACGTCGTGCGCAGCGGGCGGGTCACCGAGGTGGGCAGCACCGAACCGAGCGTGCGGGGCACCCGGGCCGCCCTCGAACTGATCGCCGCCCACCCGAAGTTGAGCGGTACGGCGATCCAGACGGTGGGCAGCAAGGGGTACGACGGGTTCGCGCTGGCGCGCGTGCTGGCCTGACGCCCGCTTTCCCCTCCGGGGCGCTCAGGCTCGCGCTCCGGGGGGACTCAGGCTCGCGCCCTGGGGGGACTCAGGTCTCGTGGTAGAAACCCACGTTCACGCTGTGCGGTCCTGTGCGGTCGAGGATGACGATCTCCCCCGAGCCGCCCGCGGGAAGCTTCGCCGTCCCGCCGTACGGGACGGCCTGCGTCGGCAGTCCGGCCAGCGTCAGCCGTACCTCGGCGGAGGGCTCCGGGCGTGACCCGTGCAGCCAGGTGACCTGCCAGGTACCGTCCGGGCCGCACAGGAACTCCAGGTGGACCCGGGACACGAACAGCCAGTCGTCGGGGGTCGCGAGCCGGCACACGGCCCGGTCCCGGCCCACCCGCAGCACGGCTCCGGGGTCGCTCGGCGCGTCGGCCATCAGCATTCCGGCCGTCGCACCAGCGTCCGCCCCGGTGACCGAGGCCATGGTGAGTTCGAGCACGTGCGCTCCTTCGAGTTCCAGCGTTCATCCGGTCCGCGGCGCTTCAACCCCCCTGGTACCGAGTGTGGTTGACGCGCCGCCGCCGCATGATAAATCGCCCGATCGTCCGATCGTGTGTCGTACGGCACAATGGACGCATGACCGAACGGAAGCCACCCGGGGTCAGCTTCGAGACCTGGGTCGACCGACAGATCCGTGAGGCGGAGGCCCGCGGCGAGTTCGCGGACCTGCCCGGTGCGGGCAAGCCCATGCCCGGCGTGACCGACACGCCGTACGACGAACTGTGGTGGATCAAGCGGAAGATGGCCCGCGAGGGGCTGTCGGTGCTGCCGCCGACGCTGGCCCTGCGCAAGGAGGCCGAGGACGCGCTCGCGGCGGCCTCGGTGGCGCCCTCGGAGCGCGTCGTGCGCCGGATCGTCGAGGACATCAACGTCAAGATCCGCGAGGTCATGTTCAAGCCGCCGCCGGGACCTCCCCTCGGCCTCAAGCCGTACGACGTGGACGAGATCGTCCGGGAGTGGCGCGAGCGCCGGACCGGATGACCCCGTCGACGGGTGGGGCCGCGCCCCGGAACATGGTCCGGGGCGCGGCCTCACGGTGGTACTCGACTCGGTGGTACTCGTCGGTTCGGCCTCCTGACCGGTGCGGGAGTTGCTCGGTCCCCTACAGGTGCAGGAGCCGCTCGGTCACCTCGCGGTAGTCGCGCAGGGCGAGCCGCAGCTTCTCGGTGTCGGCCGTGTCGCTCTCACCGGCCGCCTGCCAGGTCGTCCGCAGGTTGCGGCGGCGCCGGGTCATGGCGTCCGTGAACTCGGTGGTCAGCTCCTCCAGGACGTGGTCCGCCTCCTCGACGGACGCCCGCGGGCCGTCCACGAACCCACCGACGGCGTGCTGCATCCGCAACGAGTACTTGTCGCACTCGTCGTGCGACAGCAACGCCCCGTCGCCGTCCCCCTGCGGACCGGTACCGCGCTGCCCCGCGGGGGTGGGACCGCTCTGCCCGGCAGCCGATTCCTGCCGCCCGGCACGGGCCGATTCCTGCCGCCCGGCACGAGTGGCTTCACCTTGCGTGCCGCGGGCGAACTCCGCTTCCTCGGCGCGCAGGGATTGCGACTGGCCGGCGCGGGTGGGGTCACCGCCCTGCCCGGCGCGGGCGGAATCCGGCGGCGCGGCGCGCATGCCTTCCTGCTGCCCGGCCCGCATGTCGGCGCCCTGTCCGGCGCGGGTGTCGCGGTCGTCGGCGGGCATGCTCCGCATGCCGCCGGCCGTCGAGCGGGACGGGTTCGCGGTCTCGCGGGACCCCATACCGCCGGGGGCCTCGCCACCGCCGGGGGCCTCGCCGGGGTCGCGGACGGCCGGGTCGGCAGGGGTGCCGGATCCGGCCGACGGAGCGACCTGGGCGTCCTGGGCGTGCCGGTGGACGAGGGGGTCGACGTCGCCGCGATCCGTCATCGCCTCACGGCGCGGAGTGTTCTCATTGCCGTTGTCCGAAGTCATCTTCTTCACTTCCTCAACTCCCCTTCGCGTGACGCCTGGTCAGTACCGACGGAACATGGGCTCGGTGGGAACGCTCGTCCCGGACGGATGCCGCGGCAGGGGCGGTGTCGGCGGTGTCCTGGCGGGCGTCCTCGCGAACCGGGGCCAGCAGCTCCTCGTAGAGGGCGCGGGCCTCCACCATGGACGCGCGGAGTTCCTCCGTGCTGCCGTCGGCGCCCCCGGCGGGGGCGTACGTGGCCTGGTGGACGCGCCGGTAGCCGTGCAGATGGTGTCCGTGGTGCACGGAGAGCGCGTCGAGCTGCTCCTCGTAGCGCTCGCCGTCGGGGAAGCCGCGTGCACCGGCCAGCTCGGCGACCAGACGGTCCGCCTCGGCCACCGCCTCCTGGGGCGAGTCGACGAAGCGTTCCTGAACGGCTCCCCAGCGGGCCGCGTACTCGTCGCGGGCCGCGGGCTCCAGCGGCCGTTCACGCAGCGAGCCGTGTCGCTTCACCCGCTCGGCGAGGTCACGCTCGGCGGCCTTGGCGTCGCCGTCGTGCTGGGCGACGGCCCGGTCGTACTCGGGCCCGAAGCGCCGCCGCAGTGTGCTCCCGCCCTGCGGCCTGCGGGCCAAAAGGATCAGCACGGCCGCGACGAGGGCGACCGCCACGATCACGATCAAAGCGATGATGAGGCCTGTGGACATGGGTGCCTTCCGGGGTTCTCGACCCGACGGGCCGGTTCGAGGACCGGGTTGCCCGGAACCCCGTACTCAAACGGACCCCCCGCCGGCGCCCCGCCGAAATCCGCTTGCGGCAGGGGGGCCACGCCTCCCGACAATGACGACCATGACCTGGATCATCGCCCCCGAGCCCTTCGACTCGTCCGTCGCCGCCGCACTGTGGCGCGCCTACTACACGGAGGTCAGCGACCGCTGGTACCTGCTGCACGAGGGGCACCGGACCGACCCCGAGGAACTGGAGCGGGAGATCGCGGCGACCCCGGGTGCCGAGTTCCGGGCGCCCGGCGGGGTGCTGCTGGTCGCGCGGTACGGCGGCGACCCCGGCGGCATGGCCGGGGTGCGGATGCTCGACGCCACCACGGGTGAGCTGAAGCGCGTGTTCGTGCGCGAGCACCTGCGCGGCAGAGGCGGCGCGGCGGTGCTGCTCACGGCGGCCGAGGAGGCGGCGCGCGGCCTCGGCGCCGAGCGGCTGATCCTCGACACCCGGGGCGACCTGGTGGAGGCACGCGCCCTGTACGCGCGGCACGGCTACGAGGAGACCGAGCCGCACAACGACGAGACCTACGCCGACCACTGGTTCACGAAGAAGCTGGAGAAGCCGACGCCCTGAAGTCCGACGGAGGAGTCACGCCGGTGTCCGGACTCACGCCGGCGTCCCGCGCGGATGCGTACGCGACACCGTCCCGTCGTGCGGCCGCTCCCCGTCGGACCCGCACAGCTCGCCGTTCAGCTCCTTCACCAGCTTGGTCAGATCGGTCGGGCGGTCCGGGCCCCACCAGTCGCCGAGCAGCTCCGCCAGGGACTCCTCACGGGCCTTGGCCAGCTTCCCGGCGACCTCGCGGCCTTCGTCCGTCAGGACGAGGTCGAGCCCTCCGCGGGCGGCGAAGCGGCGCTCCTCCAACTGCCGGGCCGCGGCCAGTACGACGGGCAGCGGTACGGTGCTGCGCTCGGCCAGCAGCGCGGGCTCCGCCCAGCCGTACTTCTTGATCCGCAGCAGCAGCCAGCTCGCGGCGGGCAGCAGGTCGTACCCGGCCCGCTCGGTGATCTTCTCGTAGATCTCCCGCTGCCCCTCCCTGGTGCCGAGCACGGACAGCGCGCGGCACACCTCGTCGTACGACGACCGCTCCACCGGATTGGTGGCGAGCGTCTCGGTGATGTCGGGCGCCGTGACGGAACCCCGCAGCTTGTCCTCGCGCAGGAACCAGGCCAGGACGAAGCCGAGCACGGCGACCGGGGCGGCGTACAGGAAGACGTCGGTGATCGACGAGGCGTACGCGTGCAGGACGGGCTGGCGGAGCGCGGACGGCAGGTCGGCGATGCCCTTCGGGTCGGCCTTGAGACTGTTCGGCGAGATGCCGGCGGGCAGTTGCCTTCCGCTCAGCACGGCCACCAGGTTGTCGCCGAGGCGGCTCGCGAAGACGGTGCCGAAGATGGCCACGCCGAACGAGGCGCCGATGGAGCGGAAGAAGGTGGCGCCTGAGGTGGCGACGCCCAGATCCTCGTACGAGACCGCGTTCTGCACGATCAGGACCAGGACCTGCATGACCAGGCCGAGGCCCAGGCCGAAGACGAGGAAGTACACGCTCATCTCGCCGGTGCCGCTGTGCTCGTCGAGCTTGTGGAGCAGGAGCAGACCGATCGCCGTGACACCCGTGCCCGCGACGGGGAAGACCTTCCAGCGTCCGGTACGGCTGACGATCTGCCCGGAGACGGTCGAGGACAGCAGCAGCCCGAACACCATGGGCAGCATGTACACGCCGGACAGGGTGGGGCTCACTCCCCGGACGACCTGGAGGAAGGTCGGCAGATAGGTCATCGCGCCGAACATCGCGAAACCGACGATGAAGCTGATGACGGCGGAGAGGGAGAAGGTGTGGATGCGGAAGAGCCTCAGGGGCAGGACGGGTTCGGCCGCCCGCTGCTCCACCGCCACGAAGGCCACGGCGAGCAGGACACCGAGCACCGCGAGACCGATGATCTGCGGCGAGCTCCACCCCCAGGTGGTTCCGCCGAGCGAGGCCACGAGCACGAGACAGGTGGCGACCGCGGCGATGAGGAACGTGCCGAGGTAGTCGATGACGTGCTTGGCGGACTTCCTCGGGATGTGCAGGACCGCCGCGATCACGATGAGCGCGACCACGCCGACCGGCAGGTTGATGTAGAAGACCCAGCGCCAGCTGAGGTGCTGGGTGAACAGCCCGCCGAGCAGCGGCCCGAGCACGCTCGTCGCACCGAAGACAGCCCCGAACAGCCCCTGGTACTTACCCCGTTCGCGCGGCGAGACGATGTCGCCGACGATCGCCATGGACAGCACGATGAGCCCACCGCCACCGAGGCCCTGAAGGGCCCGGAAGCCGATCAACTCGCCCATGTTCTGGGCCATTCCGCACAATGCGGACCCGACGAGGAAGATCACGATCGCGGCCTGGAACAGCTTCTTCCGGCCATACTGGTCGCCGAGTTTGCCCCACAGCGGAGTGGCCGCCGTCGACGCGAGCAGATACGCGGTGACCACCCACGACAGGTGTTCGAGCCCGCCCAGGTCGCTGACGATGGTGGGCAGCGCGGTCGACACGATCGTCTGGTCGAGGGCCGCCAGCAGCATGCCGAGCAGCAGCGCGCCGATCGAGACGACGACGCTGCCGTGCACCGGCGCCTCCTTGGCGTCGACGGCGGCCGCCGAGCGTCTCCGCACGGCCGACTCGTTCACGCCGTACGGGGGGTCGTGCGGTGGCGCGTCCGGGCCGTGCACATCACCGGGTGTCTCGCCCGTCATGCGGACCTCCCATGAGCCCCTGGGGTCTCGGTCACCCTCCATGGTGGTCGGTATGGCGGGTTATGGCCTGTTGAAGCTTGTAACAGGTGCGGAAGGAGGGATTCCGGGGGCTCCTGGGAGAAGGTGTGGTGGATGTGACTAACCTCGGGGGTTCCGAGGGGGCGAGTCTCAGGGGGAGGGACCCAACGCGTGACTGAACCGAACGGGCATGTCTGCCCCGAGTGCGCCGCGCCCCGGACGCCGGACGGCACCCCGTCCTGCGCCTGCACCCGGCGCGCGTCCGACGCCCTGCGCGACGCGCGCACGGCGGAGGCGGCAGCGGCGGAGGACTTCGATCCCCTGCGCATCCGCCCGTACGTGGACCTGACGGCGAACGAGTCGGCCCCCGCCACCATGCGCCTGCGTACGGTGCCGCCGGAGGCCCTCACCGCCGTACAACACGTCGACTCCGCGAACTCCGCGAACCAGCCCCCGTACCCACCGCCGGCCTCCTTTCCGGAGGAACCTCCTCGGCGCCGACGGCGTACGGCCCTGCTGGCCGTGACCGGGGCCGCGGTGGCGGTCGTGGCGGCGGCGGGGTTCGCGAGCGGGCTGTTCTCGTACGACGCCCCCGCGCGGGACAGGGCGCTGCCGGACGACGTACGGGCGAGCGTCCCGGACCCTTCACCGACGCCGACGTCGGCGCCGCCGTCCCCGTCGTCGCGATCGGGCTCGGGGTCGGCCCCCGAGGGCGCCACGTCCCCCACAACCACCGCAACGACGACGACGCCCTCCCCATCGTCCAGCGCCAGTCCGTCCCCCTCGGCGTCGGCGACAGCGACGGCGACGCGATCACAGTCGCCCACGCCCTCGCCGTCGTCCACACCCACGCCCACCGCGGCTGCCTCGTTGGCGCCGGGCCAGGGCTCCACGGGCGATCAGCCCGCCCAGACCCTGCGCCGCGGCGACCGGGGCCCCGAGGTCACCGAACTCCAACTGCGCCTGCGCCAGTTGTCCCTCTACACCGGAAAGTCCGACGGCACGTACTCCCGCCAGGTCGAGGACGCGGTACGCCGCTACCAGTGGGCCCGTGGCATCACGGGCGACAAGTCCGGGGTCTACGGGGCGGCAACACGAGCAAGCCTCGAGGGCGAAACGCAGACGCCGTAGGGGTTTAGGCGGGCTCTTCGACTGCGGCCCGGCGGGGGCTGATCGCGCAGTTCCCCGCGCCCCTAAAACGGGGCTGCGCCCCGGATCCTCACCCCACCCGAAGTTCTTCGGCTGCGGGTGGGTGGGGGCTGATCGCGCCGTTCCCCGCGCCCCTGAGGCCGGGGCTGCGCCCCGGATCCCCCACCCACCCGGATGTGCTCGGCCGCGGGCCGGTGGGGGTTGCTCGCGCAGTTCCCCGCGCCCTAAAACGGGGCTGCGCCCCGCATCGGCCGCCCGCCCGAATTCGTTTGGCCGCGGGCCCGGTGGGGGCTGGGCGCGCAGTTCCCCGCGTCCCTTGAGGGCGCTGGCGCGCATCTTTCATGCCTGTCCGGCGTCTGAAGACGAGGCCGTCAGGCCGATGGGGGGTCTGGGGCGCAGCCCCGGCCCCCCAGGGGCGCGGGGAACTGCGCGATCGGCCCCCACCGGCCCGCAGCCGACGAACCCACCCGGGGGTCTGGGGGCGGAGCCCCCAGGTTGAGGATGATGGGGGTCCCCCCTGCTCGAGCGAAGCCGAGAGCTTGGGGGAGGGTAGGGGCGGCGGGGGCGAGGAAAACGGGTGTCAGGCGATGTGCAGGCGTATCGTCCCGCCCCCGCCGACCTCCACCCGCACCTGCGTCAGATCACGCACGACGACATCCGGCCGGTGAAAGCCGGCCCGGGGCCCCACCCCGACCACCCGCATCCCGGCCCCCCGCCCAGCAGAAATCCCGGCCCCCGAGTCCTCGAAGACCACACAGTCCTCAGGCGCCACACCCAACTCGGCAGCACCCTTCAGAAAACCCTCGGGATCAGGCTTGCTCGCACCGACGGACTCCGCGGTGACCCGCACATCCGGCAGCCCCAGCCCGGCGGCAGCCATCCGCGCCGTGGACAGCCCCACATCCGCGGAGGTGACCAGGGCATGCGGCACCCCGCCCAGCGAGGCAAGAAACTCCGCGGCACCCGCAATCGCGACGACCCCGTCCATGTCCGCGGTCTCCTCGGCGAGCATGCGCGCGTTGTCGGCGTAGTTCTGCTCCATGGGCCGGTTCGGCAGCAGCACCGCCATCGACGCGTACCCCTGCCGCCCGTGGACGACCTTCATGACCTCGTCCCCGTCCAGCCCGTGCCGCTCGGCCCAGCGGCGCCAGCAGCGCTCGACCACGGCGTCCGAGTTGACGAGGGTGCCATCCATGTCGAGCAGGAGGGCGCGGGCGGTCAGAACGGTGGTGGCCGTCATCGGCAGGCTCCAGAGCATGGGGGAAGGGGCCGGGGTGTCCATTGGACCAACTGGATCAACTGGATCAACACCGGGTCCCCAGGAGACAAGGCGGCCCCGCCCGCCGGTCAGGGAGTGCGGACGGGAGCCACTTTGTTTCTCTACGATACAAAACGAGAGGGACCGGCGCCACCACCTCCGGCCAGGACGAGCGCCAAGCCCTTCGACGACACCCCGACGGACGAGCGCCGACCCCCTCGACGACACCCCGACGAGACGGCACCCCGACAAGCGGGGCACCGTCGGCTCAGGCCGCCACCGCCTCGTACAGACTCCAGACGCCCAGCGCCAGCATCAGCATGGCCGCGACCTTGGTGATGAGCTCCAGCGGAACCCGCTTCATCAGGGCCTTGCCGCCGACGATCCCGAGTCCGGCCACCGCCCAGAGCGCGAGCACCGCACCGAGGCCGACCGAGAGCGGGTCGTCGTACCGGGCCGCGAGGTTCGCCGTCATGATCTGCGTGAGGTCACCGAACTCGGCGACCAGGATGAGCATGAAGCCCGCCCCCGAGACCTTCCAGAAGCTCTGGTTCGCGGGATCGCGGACCTCCTCCTCGTCCTCGCCCTTCTTCAGGAGCAGTACGGCGGCACCGGCGAGGAACAGCACACCCGTGATCGCGTGCACGATCTGCTGCGGCAGCAGGGTCAGCACACTGCCCGCGGCGACGGCGAGCGCGACGTGCACGGCGAAGGCGGCGGCGACGCCCGCGAAGACGTACGAGGCGCGATAGCGGGTGCCGAGGACGAGCCCGGCGAGCGCGGTCTTGTCCGGCAGCTCGGCGAGGAAGACGACGCCGAAGACGAGCGCCATCACGGTGATGCTGATCAAAATCCCTCAATCGGTCGGGGCTGCCCCACCGAGAGTGCTGTGACTGCTACGCGACACCTCGGCACGGCAGCACACATCGGCGCCCGCGCGAGGACGTACGCGCGGACAGTGCACTGCTCTGCCGAAGGTCTCGCTGGCCGACCGTGACGGTCTGCCTCCGGGCGCCGGCTCAGACGAGCTGAGCAGTATGTCGACGGTCCGGCGAAGAGCTACTCCCCTTCTGCGCCACCCATCGTACGGGATGACGAAACGGGCCGGACAGGGCCGAAGGTCCCGAGCCCCTCGGACCGGCCACACCGCCGCACCCTCGGAGCCCGCCTTCCCCGATCCACAGAAACCGATTGCCCCGAACCCCTTGGCATGTCATGCCCACGTCACTAGCTTCTTACCTGCCTCACACCTTCCGGAAATGCGGCACCGCGAGCATGGGCCCGCTCGCCCCAACGTCCCCCCACCTCAAGGGAGTTCGCATGCCAAAGGTCTACGCGCGTCGACGGCTGAGCATACTCGCAGCCTTCACCGGCCTGATAGCCATGGTCGGGCTTTTCAACGGCCCGACCGCCTCCGCCGCGCTCCCCACGCCGGTCAGCGCCGCCACCGCGCGCACCTACCTCGCCTCGCTCACCGTGGCGACGGAGAGCCGCACCGGCTACGACCGTGATCTCTTCCCCACCTGGATCACCATCAGCGGCACCTGCAACACCCGTGAGTACGTCCTCAAGCGCGACGGTTCGAACGTCGTCACCAACTCCGCCTGCACCGCCACCAGCGGCAGCTGGTACTCGGTCTACGACGGCGCCACCTGGACCGCCGCCTCCGACCTGGACATCGACCACCTCGTCCCGCTAGCCGAGGCCTGGGACTCCGGCGCCAGCGCCTGGACCACCGCCCAGCGCCAGGCCTTCGCCAACGACGTGACCCGTCCGCAGCTCATCGCCGTCACGGACAACGTGAACCAGCAGAAGAGCGACCAGGACCCGGCCGAGTGGATGCCCCCGCTCAGCTCCTACGCCTGCACCTACGTCCGCGCCTGGGTCCAGGTGAAGTACTACTACAACCTCAAGGTCGACTCGGCGGAGAAGAGCAAGCTCAGCTCGGTCCTCAGCGGCTGCTGATCCCCACACCTTTCCCCCCACGGATCCCCACCGGTCCCCTCCCCCCACGGAAACCGGCGCAGTTCCCGGAACCTCCCCGCTCATCTCCGTCGTTCCGTACCGTACGGGGCGACGGAGAGGGGTGATCACCTTGGCGGAGCTGCGCCTGGGACCACTGTTGAGGTACGTCGACGGCTCGTCCGCGACCTTCTGGGTCGAGGCGAGCCGTCCGTGCACCGTCGAGGTGCGCTGCGCCGACGGCGCCCGCGGCTCGGCCCGCACCTTCCAAGTCGCCGGTCACCACTACGCGTTGGTGCCGGTGAGCGGTCTCACCCCGGGCACGGACACCACCTACGAGGTGCTTCTGGACGGCGCCGGTGTCTGGCCACTGCCCGGCTCCCCCTTCCCGCCCTCCGTCGTCCGCACCCGGGCCGAGGAGGACGCCGTCCGAGTCACCTTCGGCTCCTGCCGCTGGGCCGCGCCGCCCGCGGACGAGAAGGACCCGGTCGGACCCGACGCGCTGGACACGCTGGCGGCCCGTATCGCGGGCGAGCCCGAGAGCGAACGGCCGGACGTCCTGCTCCTGTTGGGCGACCAGGTGTACGCCGACGAGACCTCGAAGGCCACCCAGCGCTGGCTCGGCGCCCGCCGCAACCTCGCGGACCCCCCGGGCGACCAGGTCGCGGACTACGAGGAGTACACCCGCCTCTACTACGAATCCTGGCTCGACCCGGAAGTCCGCTGGCTGCTGTCGACCGTGCCCAGCTGCATGATCTTCGACGACCACGACGTCATCGACGACTGGAACACCAGCGCCTCCTGGCTCGCGGACATGCGGGCCACGGTGTGGTGGCGCGAGCGGCTGCTGAGCGGCCTGATGTCGTACTGGGTCCACCAGCACCTCGGCAACCTCTCACCGCGCGAACTCGCCGAGGACGCCCTGTACGCCGCAGTCCGCGAGACCCCCGACGGCACCGACGTGCTGAGCGCCTTCGCCGCCCAGTCCGACGCCGACCCGGCCTCCGCCCGCTGGAGCTACCGCCGCGACTTCGGCCGCGTACGGCTGCTGATGGTGGACACCCGGGCGGCCCGCGTGCTGGCCGAGGACCAGCGGGCGATGCTGGACGCGGGCGAGGAGCGGTGGCTGCGCGAGCAGGCGCTCGACGCGCCGGGCTCCTGCGACCACCTCCTGATCGGCACCTCACTGCCCTGGCTGCTCCCCCACCTCATACACGACGCCGAAACATGGGACGCCGCCCTGTGCCGCGGTGAACGGGGCGCGCGCTGGGCCCGGTTCGGGGAGAAACTGCGCCAACGGGCTGACCTCGAGCACTGGGCCGCCTTCCCCGCGTCCTTCGCCGCGCTCGCGGAGCTGATCGCCGAGGCCGGTTCCGGGCCGGACGCCCCGGCGACGGTGTCCGTGCTGTCGGGAGACGTCCACCACGCCTACATCGCCGAGCCCCAGTGGCCTTCCGGGACCCCAGGGGCGCCCGACTCCCCCCGCTCCCCCGACGCCCGCGTCCTCCAGCTGACCTGCTCCCCCGTCCACAACTCCATCCCCCTGTCCATACGGCTCGGCTTCCGCTTCGGGTGGAGCGCGGTCGGCCGGGCGATCGGGCGCCGGTTCACCCGGCACGGCAAGTGCGACCGGCCGCCCGTCGACTGGCGCAGGACGGGCGGCCCCTGGTTCGGCAACCAGCTCATGACCCTGACCCTGCACGGACGTTCGGCCCGGCTTCGACTGGAGCAGGCCCGCGCGGGGAAGGGCGCGGGCGCCGCCCGGCTGCGGACGGTCATGGAGTCCGAGATCGCTTCGTGAACATCCCCTGTCGTTCACAACACGCTTGTGAAGCAAGCGTGATAGCCGTGCGAGAGGTACGTGAGGGCCGCGTGAGGCACCCGTGACGCATCCCACAGCGGGCGGCGATCCTCCCGCCCGGGGCTCGGTTCGGGTTCGCGCCGACGGCATGATGAGGCGGACCGTCCGCTTCCAGGGGGCCTTCCCGTGGAGCTCCCAGCAGGCGGTTCGCCGTCATGCGCCCTCCATGCCCGGGAGTCACACCTTTGTCTGCAGTGAGCGCCGCGCCGTCCGGGACCACCCCTGCCGTCGATGTGTCCCTCGCCGTCGTCGGCGCGGGACCGCGGGGCACCAGCGTCCTTGAACGCCTGTGCGCCTCCGCGCCGGAGCTGCTCCCGCCCGGAGCACGGCTGACGGTCCACATGGTCGACCCGTCGCCGCCCGGTCCCGGCCGCGTCTGGCGCACCGCGCAGTCCCCGCATCTGCTGATGAACACCGTGGCCTCGCAGGTGACCCTCTTCACCGACGACAGCGTGGACTGCTCGGGCCCGGTGCGCCCCGGGCCGAGCCTGCACACCTGGGCGGGCGGCGAGCTGGGCCCGGACGACTACCCGACCCGCGCGCACTACGGCCGCTACCTGGAGTGGGTGTTCGCCGAGGTGGTGCGCGCGGCGCCGCCCGGGGTGCGCGTCGAGGTGCACCCGGCGCGCGCGGTTCGGCTCGACGACGACCCCGACGGCCGCCAGACCCTCACCCTCGACAACGGGCGCGCACTGCCGGAGCTGTCCGCGGTCGTCCTCGCCCAGGGCCATCTGTCGGCGGCCCCGGACCGTGTCCTGCGCGACCTCACGGCGTACGCCGAACGGCACGGCCTGCGCCACATCCCGCCCGCCAACCCGGCGGACGTCGACCTGTCCGCCGCCGCTCCCGCTCCCGGCGAACCGGTCCTGCTGCGCGGCCTCGGTCTCAACTTCTTCGACCACATGGCCCTGCTCACGACGGGCCGCGGCGGCCGCTTCACCCGCACCGCCGAGGGCCTGCGCTACTCCCCCTCCGGCCGCGAGCCCCGCCTGTACGCGGGCTCGCGCCGCGGTGTGCCCTACCAGGCCCGCGGCGACAACGCGAAGGGCCCCTACGGCCGCCACCTCCCCCTCGTCCTCACCGACGAGGTCATCGCCGGCTTCCGCAAGCGCGCCGACTCCGGTGAGGCGCCGGACTTCCTGGGCGAGATATGGCCGCTGATCGCGAAGGAGGTGGAGACGGTCTACTACGAGGGGGTGTGCGCCGGGCGGTGGGAGCGTCCGAGGCTGCTGGAGTTCAGGGACCGTTTCCTCGCCGCCCCGCACCGGAGCCCTCAAGAGGCCCTCGTTCTCGACGAGTTCGGTGTCC
Source organism: Streptomyces olivochromogenes (assembly GCF_001514115.1). Taxonomy (GTDB): domain Bacteria; phylum Actinomycetota; class Actinomycetes; order Streptomycetales; family Streptomycetaceae; genus Streptomyces; species Streptomyces olivochromogenes. The sequence continues at coordinate 43,178 of NZ_KQ948452.1, read as the reverse complement.
CGGAGGGCGAGCGCTGGTGCTGGGACCGCGTCTCGCGCCCGTACGCCGGCCGCGACTTCGCCACGCCCGGTGCCTGGCGCTCCTGGCTGCTGGCGCATCTGCGCGAGGACGCCGAGCAGGCCGCGCTCGGGAACGTCGACGGTCCCCTGAAGGCCGCCCTGGACGTACTGCGCGACCTGCGCAACGAGGTGCGGCGGATCGTGGACCACGGGGGCCTGCCGGGCGGCTCGCGGCGTGCGCACCTGGACCGCTGGTACACACCGCTCAACGCCTTCCTCTCCATCGGGCCGCCCCGCCGCCGCGTCGAGGAGATGGCCGCGCTGATCGAGGCGGGCGTCCTGGACGTCCTGGGCCCCCGGCTGGAGGTGCGGGCCGAGGACGGGGCGTGGGTCGCGCACTCCCCCGACGTGCCGGGTTCGACCGTGCGCGCGACGACGCTGATAGAGGCGCGACTGCCGGAACCGGACCTCAGGCGGACGGGCGACGAGCTGCTCACCCGGCTGCTGAGGACGGGCGGGTGCCGCCCGCACACGAGCGACGGTTACGAAACCGGAGGGCTGGACGTAACACCGCGCCCCTACCGTCTGATTGACCGTCAAGGTCGCGCGCACATACGGCGGTTCGCCTTCGGGGTACCTACGGAGGGCGTGCACTGGGTGACCGCGGCCGGGGCCCGGCCAGGTGTGGATTCGGTCACGCTTTCGGACGCCGACGCGGTGGCGCGGGCCGCGCTACGTGCGGCGACAGCGGAAACGGAAGCCCAAGCGGAACCCGGAGTATGGCTAAATGTTGAACTTGCAAGCATTGATTAGGTTCACCTAACCTTGGTGACTCACTCGGTTCCGCCCCCAGGATCCGGTCCCCCACGGACCGGACCAGACCGAAGGAGTCCCCCACATGACCGACCGCCTCAACAGAGCTCAGCCGTACGCCATCGGCCTGTTCCGCATCGTCATAGGCCTGCTCTTCGCCGTGCACGGCGCCGCCTCGCTCTTCGGTGTCCTCGGCGGCGCGGCCGGCACCCACGGCGGCTCCATCCCGTCCGGCACCTGGCCGGGCTGGTACGCGGCCGTGATCCAGCTCGTCGGCGGCGCCCTGGTGCTGCTGGGCCTCGGCACCCGCGGCGCGGCGTTCATCGCGTCGGGCTCGATGGCGTACGCGTACTTCGACGTGCACCAGTCGGCGGCCCTGTGGCCGATCCAGAACGGCGGCGAGCTCTCCGTGCTGTTCTGCTGGACCATGCTGCTGCTGGTCTTCACCGGCTCCGGCGCGCTCGGCCTCGACCGGCTCTTCGCCGGGCGCACGGCCGCGTCCCGTGCGGACGAGCGGGCCTCGGAGCCCGTCGCGGCCTGACCCGGCCGCCACCCGGCCGCCACCCGGGACGGCGCCCACCTCACCCGGAGGTGGGCCCCGTCCCGTACCGCCCCGGGGCCTGTCCGGCGACCCGCCCTCGCTCAGGCGGTCCCGGCGACCCAGCCGAACGGGACGGTGAAGCACGCCAGCCGCGCACCTCCCGCGCCCGGCCCGTCGTAGAGCACGACCGAACCGGCCCCGCCCGGCCTGAAGCCCCAGTCGTGCCGGGTCCTCGCGTCACCCGCCCCCTTCTCGTCGGCGGTGAAGTCCAGCCACACCTCGTTGTCGGGATCGGTGTGAGCCGGGTCCTCGCGGTGCTGGTAGACCCCGCCCGCCGCGGCCGGATCGGCGGCGCAGGACTTCTGGTGCACCCGCGCCCCGAACGCGTGGCCCGCCTTCACTCCGGTCACCCGCAGCCGTACGGTCGTGGCGCCCCGCTCGTCCATCAGCTGGCTCACCTCGATCCCGCCTGCCGCCGGCACGACCTGCATGTCGTACGTCAGCGCCGCCGACGGAACGAAGGCGCCGGGCGGCGCGAACCGCGCGTCCGTCGTCATCCAGTAGCCGTCCGCTCCCGCGCCGCCGCCCACCGCCAGTACGGCCGACGCCACGGCGCCGGCGATCATCCCTGCCACCATCGTTGTCCCACTCCTCCGACACTCGTCCCCGCCCTGACTTCGCCCCTCCCCTACTCGCTCCCGCCCTGAGGAGCACATGAACCCCCAGTGACCCTCCTGTCACACCCGCCGCGTACGCTGTATGGCTGTCACAGGCCGCCTGCCGCTCCCCCGCGACGTAGCGGCGAGGTCGTGCCAACGGGGGAGTACAGGGGAGTTTCGGTGTTGGAGAGTGTGGGGCCGCTGACGGGCAGCCCATGGATCTACGCGGCGGTGGCCGTCTCGGTCCTGCTGGACGTCTTCCTGCCGGTCCTGCCGAGCGGCGTCCTCGTCATCACGGCGGCCACGGCAGCGGCGGCGGGTTCCGCGGGGGCCGCCGTCGGGCAGGCGGTGCCCAACATCATGGCGCTCACCCTCTCCGCGGCCACCGCCTCGGTCCTCGGCGACCTGGTGGCCTACCGGCTGGCCTGGCGCGGCGGCGAACGCCTGGACCGGGCCATAGCCCGCTCGCGCCGGCTGTCCAGCGCGCAGGAACGTCTCGGCGCGGTCCTCGCGCGCGGCGGCGGCGCCCGGGGCGCGCTGGTCGTCCTCGCCCGCTTCGCGCCCGCCGGACGCTCGGTCGTCTCGCTCGGAGCGGGCGCCGCCCACCGCCGGGTCCGCGAGTTCCTGCCGTGGTCGATCGTGGCGGGCCTGGCCTGGGCCGCCTACAGCGTCGCCCTCGGCTACTTCGGCGGCCAGTGGCTGGGCGCGAGCTGGTTCGCGACCGGGGTGTCGTTCCTGGCGCTGTTCGGCGCGGGGGCGGGCGCGGCGTACCTGATGCGCCGTCCCACGCCCGAGGAGTCGGGCGCCGGCGCCTGACCCACGAAGCCGCGGACGCGTGGACGCGTGGGGCGCGTGGGGCGCTATCCGGCGGCGCGCTGGGGCTGAGCGGCCCCGCGTACCTCCAGACCGTCCAGCAGTTCGGTCGTGGCGGCGGCGATCGCCTCGACCGCGCGGTCGAACACCTCACGGTTGTGGGCGGCCGGGGCGCGGAATCCGGACACCTTGCGGACGTACTGGAGGGCGGCGGCCCGGATCTCCTCCTCGGTGGCCTCTTCGGGGAGCACGGGCGGGCGGAGTGTCTTGATGCTGCGGCACATGCGTCCAGTCTCGCGCGTACGCCGCGGTCAGAGGACCCGGTCGGGAATACGCCCCCCACGTCACCGATTGTGCGGAACATGACCCCAGTGGAGATCACGTACGTCGGCGGGCCCACCGCCGTCGTCGAACTCGGCGGAATCCGGCTGCTCACCGACCCGACCTTCGACGCGCCCGGCGAGTACCCCATCGGTACCCGGAAGCTGGTGAAGACGGCCGGTCCCGCGCTCACCGCCTCGCGGATCGGCGCGGTGGACGCCGTACTGCTCTCGCACGACCAGCACCCGGACAACCTCGACACGTCCGGGCGGACGTACCTCTCCGGTGCGCCCCTGACCCTGTCCACGGCGGCGGCGTACGACCGGCTCGGCGCGCCCGTGCGGGCCCTGCCCGCCTGGGAGCACGTCGACCTGTCGCGCCCGGACGGTGGCGCGCTCCGGGTGACCGCCGTACCCGCGCTGCACGGTCCCGAGGGCTCGGAACCGATCGTCGGCGAGGTCACCGGATTCGTGCTCTCGGGCGAGGGACTCCCGAAGGTGTACGTCAGCGGGGACAACGCCTCGCTGGACGTGGTCGCCGAGATCGCCGGGCGGGAGGGGCCCTTCGACGTGGCCGTGCTGTTCGCGGGCGCGGCCCGCACCCCGCTCGTGCCGGACGCCCCGCTGACCCTCACGAGCGAGGCCGCCGCGCGGGCCGCCGAGATCCTGGGCGCCCGGCACGTCGTACCGCTGCACTTCGAGCACTGGGGCCACTTCACGCAGGACGGCGCCACGCTGACGAAGGCCTTCGCGGAGGCCGGACTCACCGACCGGCTGCACCTGTTGGAGCCCGGGGTGTCGGTCCGGCTGCCGTAGCGGGATGATCTACGTCGAGGCGGCCACCTTCCGGGGCCGACCGACGAGAGGATCGAACAGCCATGACGAAGGACCAGCCGAAGGACCAGCCGAAGGAACGGGCCGCCGAACGGTCTCAGGAACGGTCTCAGGAACGGTCGACCGTGGCGGTACTGGGCCCGGGCGGCGTCGGCGGACTGCTGGCGGCGCTGGTGGCCCGGGCCGGACACCGGGTGATCTGCCTGGCCGGGGACGGGACGACACGGGCGCTGCGCACGGACGGCATCCGCGTCCGCAGCGGCCGGTTCGGGGACTTCACGGCGGCCGTGGAGGCCGACACCGAACTGCGCGAACCGGTCGATGCCTGCCTGATCACCGTCAAGCACACGGCGCTGGACGCGGCCCTGGAGCGGGTACGGCCGGAGGTGCTCGGCGACGGCCTGCTGGTCCCGTTCCTGAACGGTGTCGAACACCCCGCGACGCTGCGCGCCCGCTACGGCGCCGCCCGTGTCGCCCCCGCCGTCATCCGCGTCGAGTCGACCCGGACCGCCCCCGGGGTCATCGAACACGGCAGCCCCTTCGCCGAGATCGACCTGACCGGCGCGAGCGTGCCGCGCGGCCGACTGGACGCGCTCGCCGGGGTGTTGGCGGCGGCCGACCCCACCGGCCCCACCGGCCCCACCGTCCGCGTGGTGGACGACGAGGCGGCGACGCTGTGGGCGAAGATGTCGTTCCTCGCGCCGTTCGCGCTGCTGACGACCCGTTACGGAGTACCGCTGGGCGAGGTCCGTACGCGCCACCGCGAGGAGTTGACGGCCCTGGTGACGGAGACGGCCGCCGTCAGCCGGGCGTGCGGCGGCCCGGCGGACCCGGCCGTGGCCCTCGCCCGCTACGACACCTTCCCGCCGGACACCAAGTCCTCCATGCAGCGCGACGCCGAGGCGGGCCGTCCGCTCGAACTGGACGCGATCGGCGGCGCGTTGCTGCGGGCCGCGGACCGGCACGGGGTGGCCGTGCCGGTGGCGCGGGGGCTGGTGCGGGAGTTGGAGGAGCTGGCGGAGCCGGAAGGCAACCGCCGCCACTGACCCCGACTACGGTTCACCCCGCCTACAGCTCACCCTGTCTACGGTTCACCCCGCCTACAGCTCACCCTGTCTACGGTTCACCCTGACTACAGCTCAGGCGTGGGTCTTGGCCAGCACTTCCAGGATCTCGTCGGTCGTGCCCGTCTCCCCGAGACGCGGGAAGATCCGCTCGACGCTGTTGCGGTGGGTCTCGGCGTCGATGTCGGACATCGCGTCGGTGGCCAGGGTGACGTGGTAGCCGTGCTCGTGGGCGGCGCGGGCGCTGGACTCGACGCCGATGCTGGTGGCGATGCCGACCAGCACGATCTGGGTGATCCCGCGGCGACGCAGCTGCAGGTCGAGGTCGGTGCCGTAGAACGCGCCCCAGTTCCGCTTGGTGACGACGATGTCCTCCGGGTGACCGGCGAGCTCGTCGACGAGGACGTCCCAGCCCTCCGGCCAGACACGGGGGGCGCGGGCGGGGCCGTCGATGCGACCGGGGACGCCGTCCGCGCCGTCGGCGGCGGCGGTGACCCGGACCAGGACGACGGGGAGGCTCTGCTCGCGGAACGCGTCCGCGAGCCGGGCCGACCGCTCCACGACCTCGGCGGCCGGGTGCGGGGCGAGACCGGGGTTTCCGGCGATGCCGTTCTGCAGGTCGATGACGACGAGCGCGGTCTTCGGGTCGAGCGTGGTGACAGCCATGGTCAGGCCTTTCGGGGGGTGGGGGGCGCGGGGGTGCGCAGGGATCGGTCGAGCAGGGTCACCGCCAGGAGCAGCGTGGCTCCGGCGAGCATGAAGAGGGCCAGGTCGTGCAGGCCCCCGGTGTCGGCGCCATGGGGGAAGACGGCCGCGTCGGCGGCGGAGGCGACCATCGCGCCGAGGTACATGAAGGTGCGCAGGAGTCCGGCCGCGGAGCCCATGCGGGCGGGGTCGGCCTGCCGGTAGAGGGCGTTCTGGTTGGCGAGGCCGTTGAGGCCCTGCGGGATGCCCATGACGATCCCGACGGCGCCGAGCAGCCAGATCGCACTGCCGGAGTTCGCGCCCAACAGCGCGGCACACCCGGCGATCTGCACCAGACTCCCCACGACGAGCTTGCCCCGGATCGCCTCGTGGCGCCCGGTGACGGCGGAGACGGCCAGCGCGCTGAGCGACAGGGGCAGCAGTACGAGTCCGGCGGTGGCGGCGGACAGCTCCCGCCCCTCCTCCAGCCACTGCGTGAAGCCGTACAGGAACGCGTACGCCGTCGTGAAGCTGAGGAATTGGCGCAGGAAGGTCGCCAGCATGGGGATGTTGCCGCCGAGCACCCGCAGATCGATGAACGGCTCCGTGACGCGAACCTCCCGCAGGGCGAAGGCCGTTGCCGCGCCGACGGCGAGGGCGAGCAGCCACCAGTGGTCGGCCCGCGGTTTCATCAGGAAGAACATGAGGGCGGCGAGCAGGCCGGCGAACAGCGCCATGCCGAGCGGATCGACACTCCGCCTCTCCCGCCGCCCGCCCGGGCTCTTCGGCAGCCGCAGCACACCGAGGACCAGACAGGCCCCCGACAGCGGCACGTTGACGAGGAAGATGGTGCGCCAGCCGCCCACACCGATCAGCAGTCCGCCCAGGGTGGGGCCGACGACGGAGACGGTCTGGGCGGAGACGGCGAGCGCGGTCAGTACTCCGGCCGGGCTGTCCCGCCCGGTGCGCTCGGCCTCACTTCGGGTGAGGCTCATCGAGGCGGGGTACGCGGCGGAGGTGCCGACTCCGAGCAGTACCCGGGCGGCGACCAGCGCGCCGAAGCTCGGGGCGAGGGCGCCGAGCAGCCCGGCGATCCCCACGAGCGCCGTCCCGATGAGATACAGACGACGAGGTCCGTACGTATCGACGAGCCGTCCGATGACGGGCTGCCCCACGGCGGTGGCCAGGTAGAGCCCCGTGACCAGCCAGGCCGTCTGCGCGGGCGGTGCCCCGAGCGCGGCCCCGATCGGCACCAACGCCACCGCGATCATCGCGGAGTTGATGGGGTTCAGTACGGATCCGAGGACCATCGGGGCGATCAGCCGCCGGTCGAAGGAGTCCGCGGGGCGGGGGCGCGAGGGCCGGTCGGAGCGAGCGAGTCCGGATATCTTGGGCATCACGGCCGGGTGAGCCGGTCCAGTACGGCCATGGCCTCGATGACGGTCTGCCGCTCGGCCTCCGTGCAGCGGTCCTCGAAGGCCCGGGCCAGCCACTCCGCACGGGCCTGCCGGGTGCCCTCGATGCGCTCGCGTCCCGCGTCGGTGAGCGTGACGAGCTGCCGCCGGCCGTCCCCGGGGTCGGGGTTGCGCTCGATCAGCCCGTACTGGTCGAGCGCGGCGAGCGTGGCGGCCATCGACTGCGGGCGCACCCCCTCGGAGGCCGCAAGTCCACTGGCCGTGGCGGCGCCGCTCTTGCTCACCAGCGTGAGCGCGGACACCTGGGAGGGCGTGAGGTCCTGCGCCTCCCCCTCCGTCTCGGCGACCTCCCGGATCCGCCGCCGCAGCCGGTTGAACGCGACCCGCAGATCCCGCGCGGCGCGGGCGGCGGATCCGGAGATCCCGTCGACACCGTCCGCGCCTTCGGCGCCGTCCCTGCTGTCGTCCATGCCCCCACGCTAGAACCTTCAGCCCAGACTGTCCAGTTCGAACTGCGCAGTCTGGGCTGAGCAATCCCGTCGGCAAGGGGAGCCGGCGGGGCCGGAAGGAAATCCACGGGCGCTTCCCGGCCGCCCCGGGCAGGATGTGCCCCTGTGAACCACATCCTGCGCGGGCTCGCCGCCAACCCGGCCCTCCCCTCCGAGCTGGTCGACCGGCTGATCGCGGTCGCGGACGACGAGATCGCCATGGAACTCGCCGCCCGCCCGGACCTGAGCCACGCCCAGGCACTCGCCCTGGCCGCCCTCGACGAGGGCACCGCCGTATACCTCGCGTACGAGGGACGGCTGACGTCCGCCGACATCGATCCCGTGGCCCAGCCGCAAGCCGCGCTCGCCCTGCTCGACACGGGGGCCGGCCTCCCGGAGTGGGCGCGCCGCTTCGCGACGGATCCGGTCATCGAGCGCCGCGAGAAGCTGGCCGCCTGCCCGGACCTTCCCCCCGATGTGACGGACACGCTCGCCGCCGACTCCGAGATCGCGGTGGTGGCCGAGCTCGCGCTGTGGACCACCCCGGACATGGCCGCCCGGCTCGCGCGACACCCGCATGCGGAGGTCCGCCGCGCGGTGGCGGCCAACGAGGCGACACCACCGGCCGTACTGGAGATGCTGCTGACCGGGGACGGGCTGCCTCCGGCGCTGCGCTGCCTGGTCTGCGACCGAGAGCGGACTCCAGCCACTCACGCTCACCCGCACCCGCACCCGCACCCTGCCGACGATCTGCCGCGGGGCGCGTTCTGTACCGGTTCCCACGAGTCCACGGTGCACGACATGTGGCGGCAGGCACTGAGCAACCCGGCGACTCCCGCCCGGGCCGCCGCCGGCTTCGCCGGCCATTCCTCGGCGCTGCTGCGCTGGTCGCTCGCCGCCCGCCCCGATCTGCCCCTGGAGGTATGGGGGCGGCTGGCCGACGACCCGCTGCCCGGCACACGGGCCGACCTCGCCGAGAACCCCACGGTCGACGCCACGCACCTGCGCGCGCTGGCCACCGACGTGAGCCCCGACGTACGGCGCAGCCTGGCCCACAATCCCCGGGTGCCACTGGACCTGCTCAGCTCCTTGGCGGGCACCACCAAGATCGGCGCGACCCTGCTGCCACGGATCGCCGCCGCCACCCCTGCCGAGGTCGAGAGCCTGGCCACGTCTCCCGATCCGGCCGTACGGATGCTCCTGGCCGCACGACGTGATCTGCCGCCCGGAATACGCGACGCGCTGGCCGCCGACACCGACGCGAAGGTGCTCAAGTCCATCGCCCCGCACCCCGGCCTCTCCGAGACCGGGCTGCGCGACATGATCGACCGTCACGGAGTCCGGGTGCTGGCCAAGGTGGCGACGAACCCGGACGCGTCGCCGTCCCTCCTGGAGCACGTGACGAGACACGACCCACCGGTCCAGAAGGCGTTCCGCGAGGTGGCCCGCCACCGCAACGCGACGGCGCCGTCCCTGCTCGCCTGCCTGACCGACCGACAGGCGCGACCGCTGGCCGCCGCCCACCCGTCCCTGCCCGTACCGGTCATCGTCGAACTGCTCAGCGACGCCGAGGAGCGCGTGGCAGAGGCGGCCGCGGCCAACCCGTCACTGCCGTCGGCCATGATGCTGGAGCTGACCCCCTGATCCCGTTGATCCCGTTGATCCCGTTGATCCCGTCGGGGCGAGGAACGGCTCCAGCAGGGCGAGGAGCCGGTCCGGGCGGTGCAGCGGGATGATGTGTCCGCAGTTCTCGATGACGTGGCCGAGCAGGTGGTCGGTCACCGGCCGCAGTTGTCGTTCGAGCGCGCCGCCCACGGGGTGGGCGCCGATGGCCATGGTGGGCACGGTCAGCCGGGCCGTACGGACGGCTTCCTGGATCTGCCGGGAACTTTCGGGCAGGGCTCGGTAGTACGAGAAGGCGCAGCGCAGGGCCTCGGTGCCGGTGTACGCATGGACGAAGGCGTCACGGACGTCGGGATCCGCGCCCTGTCCGAGGGTGCCCGCGTCGAGGAACCAGTCGATGTACCGGTCCTCGTGTCCGGTCAGGACGGTTTCCGCGAGGCCGGGTTCCGCGTGGAAGCCGAACCACCACGGCGCGCCGTGGGCGAGGAACTCCTCGGCACCCGGCAGCCTGCCCACCAGCGACTCCATGACGACGAGCCGCCGGACGAGGTCGGGGCGGCGCATGGCGAGCAGGAACGCCGGCGGGGTGCCCGCGTCGATGCCGACCACCGCGGCCGAGGTCTCCCCGAGGGCGTCGAGGAGGGCTTCGGCGTCGGCCGCGAGCGTACCGGCGTCGTAGCCGCCCGCCGTGCGCTCACTCGCGCCGCATCCGCGCAGGTCCGGCGCGATGACCCGGTACCGCCCGGCGAGCCCGTCCAGGACGTGGGTCCACAGCCGCCAGGTGTGCGGGAAGCCGTGCAGCAGCAGAACGGCCGGGCCCTCGCCGGCCAGGGCCACGTTGAGTTCGACGCCGTTGGCTTTGACCTGCCGGAGTACGACGGACACGAGACCTCCAGGTGCGAGGGGGCGGTTACCAATGGTGACAACCAAACGCTAGGTAACTAACCTGGAGACGCCAAGACCGCACTTCCACGACAGGTAGTGAGCCCCAGGTGACCCCCTCATGACCCCTCCTCCGCCACAGCCCCGCGACGGGACTCGCGGCGATCTGTTCGATCCGCAGTGCCCGACCCGTCGCCTGCTCGACCGGATCGGTACGAAGTGGATGTCGATGGCCGTCAAAGTGCTGGCGGAGGCGTCCCCGGAGGAGGTGCGCTTCGCGGAACTGCAGCGCAGGATGCCCGGGGTCTCACAGAAGATGCTGTCGGTCACCCTCCAGGGCATGACCCGCGACGGCCTGGTCGGCCGCAGGGTGGAGCCGTCGGTGCCGCCGCGCGTGTACTACCGGCTCACTCCGCTCGGCCTGTCGCTGGAGGGCCCGCTGGCCGTGGTCAGGGCCTGGGCCGAGGAGCACATGGCCGAGGTGGACCGAGCCAACGCGCGCAGCCGTGAACTCGCCGACGGCGACTGACAGTTCGGGCCGCCACGACAGGAAGTCATCCGCCGCGGACGGCCCACCCGTTCGCGTGAAGTCCCCGAAGGAACTCGCACCTCAAATTCGAACAGGCGTACCATTGCCGTGTGGCTGCGACCTATGACTTCCCGAGTGACCTCCTGGCAGGCCAGGAGGAGCTGCATCAGGTCCGGGCGGAGCTCCTGGCCCTGCTCAAGAGGCTCCCCTGGTCGGTGGAGCCCCTGGACGGCTTCAGCGACGACAAGGGCTGGCGCAAGGTGGAACGCCCCGCCTCCCCCGGCTGGACACCCGACGAACAGGCCGAGGTCGAGAAGCTCCGCCAACGTGAACGAGAACTCGCCGTCTTCGTCACCTGCCACCGCTTCTGGTCGGAGGTCGCCCCACCGGACACGGTGGACGCCCGCGCGATGCTGAAGCACGCCCACGAAGGCCCGGCACAGATGTCGTAAATCCGCGTCACTCCGGGTACGGAGGAGCATCCGCGTGGCAACAATGAGTCACCGGCGTTGACGCGGAGGTACTCATGCCCATGCTCCTCATCGAGGGCGACTACCGGATCCTGAACGCGAAACCGGACGGCGACACCGTCCACTTCGACCCACACGACGCGGCCTTCTGGTACGACATCCCCGGCACGCACAAGATCGACAAGACGCACCGGAACAGCCGCGGCGGCGCCAACCTGCGGCTCGACGCGATCGACGCGCTGGAGACCCACTATCTGGGCACGGGCCCGCACGAGGTGCACCAGCCGCTGGACCTCGGAGCCCACGCCGCCCGGGACGAGCTGTTGAGCTGGCTCGGTTTCACCACCGTCCAGCACGCGGGTGAGAAGGTCACCGCCAGTACCCCGGAGAGCGTGCCCGGTTTCATCCTGGCGAGCACGATCGACGTACACAGCCGCTGCGTCGCGCTGGCCGGTCGCGGCGCACCACCCGCGGGCAAGAAGAGCGGCGACTTGATCACCGTGGACGTACCGCTGCTCCGCACCACCGCCAACCACCATCTGCTCGCGCTCGGCCTGGTCTTCCCGACCTTCTACTCGAACCTCTTCCCCGACCTGCGCGCCGAGCTGACCGCGGTGTCCCAGCAGGCGAGGTCGGCGGGTCTCGGCGTATGGGCCAAGGACATGACGACCGACGGGGCGGTGATCACCGGCCTGTCCTCCCTCATGGACGACCTGGTGCTGCTGCCGAAGCTCTTCCGCCGCCTCGCGGACCACCTGCGCTTCGCGCCCGACTCCTCGCTGGACTGTTTCCCCAGCTACCTCTTCGGCGGCGGCGACCGATTCCGCATCCTCTCCCAGGGCCCCACCGCCAAGACCCTCACCGGCCTGCACCACGTGGTCGAGGTCAACGGCGGGACGGTACGCATGACCCACCCGATCGACGACCTGGTCTTCGCCGAGGAATGACGAGGCCGGACGCTCGACCGTCAGGACTCTCGACCGTCTCAGGACTCTCGACCGTCAGGGCTCTCGACCATCCGAGCTCTCGACCATCATCAGAACCGTCGATCATCAGGGCTTCAGAAGTCCGCCCACCCACCAGTCACGCGGTTCACCCCTGACCACGGTGCGATGGCGCAGGGTTCCCTCGACGGTGAAGCCGAGCTTCTCGGCGAGTGCGCGGGAGGGCACGTTCCCGACCATCGCCCACCACTCGATCCGGTGTGCCCCGAGTACGGCGAAACCCCAGTCGCACAAAACCCGGGCCGCTTCCGCGGAGTACCCCCGGCCGCGCTGCTCCTTGGCCGCCCAGTAGCCGAGTTCGTAGACCCCCTCGGAGAGCCTCGTCAGACAGAACGAACCGACGAGGGCACCGTTGTCAGACCGGAAGGCACCCAGAATGTGGTCGCGATCCCCGGCCCAGCCCTGGGGCGCGGTCTCCCCGACGTACTTCTCGGCGTCCTCACGCCGATACGGTGACGGCGCCGGAGTGTAGTACTGGATGTCCTCGTCCTGACAGGCCGCGTACACCGCGTCCGCGTCGGAGGGGCCGAAGGGCCTGAGCAGAAGTCGCGCGGTCTCCAGAGTCACGGGATCCATGGCCGCAGTATGGCCAGCACCCGCCGGCGCAACCACCGAATTTCCGGGGCTCACGGGTCCCGCTTCGGCATGCCCGGCACGGTCCTGATCCAGCGGCGCAGCACCAGGCAGGAGATCACGGGGCACACCACAAGGGCGCACACCCAGAGGAACATGGTGAGGGGGGAGATCGCGTAGTACTGCACGCGATCAGGCAGGAGCGCGACCAGCCCCAAGCCCACCACGAGAACCACCCACGTGCCGAGAACGACAAGTACGGCCTTGGACACGATCACTGCAGCACGCATGGCGGATGAGGATAGCCACTCACGTCCTGAACCTGGCGGGCCCGACGGCGCGACAAAATGCGCGATTATGGATGAAGGGGCTGTTTCGGAATGGGTCAGGGAGCCGCAGATGGACACCTCGAACGAACTCCTTGACTCGGCCGGCCCGGCGGCTCTCCTGACGCTGGACGGTGTCATCCGCAGCCTCAACGCCGCGATGGCCACGGCGCTGGGCAGGCCGGCGGTGCAGTGCCTGGGACGTGACTTCGCTGATCTGTGGCCCGCAGGCCAGCGGATGTCGGCCGAGAGTCTCGTGACCCACGCCGCCAAGACGAAGGCGGTCGCGATGCGGGTGCTGGACTTCCCCGCGCGAGACGGAGCACCCGTTGCCAGCTTGATCGAGGCGCGGCCGGTGAAGGATCCCGCCACTGACGAGCAGCTGGTCTGGGTGCACGCACTGGACGCACGGAACGACCTGACCAGCCTGTTGATCCCGTTCCGGATGGCCACCACGGCCGCCCACCTCGGCCTGTGGATGTATTCACCCAATGACCACCAGTTGGAGTGGCTCGGTGGCGCACCGGCCGTGGCCGCGCTCTTCCCGGATCCCACCACGTCGCTTTCCAGAGTGATATCGGCCGTGCACCCTGACGACCAGGAGGCCCTGCGGCAGCTCCTGCGCTCGGCCTCCACCCAGCAGTCCCCCTGGGTGAGGGTGCGGTACCTCCCCCAGCACGAGGGCTGGCACCAACTGGCCGCCCAGACCCGTCGGATCCAGTTGGGATATGACGGCCCCGAGCGGATCTTCGGGCTGATCCGCGACGACACCAAGCAGGAGAAGCGCAAGGAGGAGGCGCAGGCCGCACTGACTGCCGAGCGACAGCGCGCCAAGGACATCGCCGACTTCTCCTCCGCCTTGATCACCGCAGCCACGGAGCAGGAGCTGGAGCAGGTCGTCCTGACCCGGCTCGCCGCGACCTTCGGTGCCAGCGGCGCCCTGCTCGCACTCGTCGACGAAGGCCGCCTGCGCGTCTCCACCGATGCCGGGATAGCCACGTGGGAGGCCGGCGTCCTGCACGGCCTGCCGCTGGACCATCCGAGCGCCCTGCCCGAGGCGATCCGCACCGGCAAGCCGCAGTTCATCCTCGACCGGGAGGATTACATCCGCCGTTGGCCACAGGGGGCCGAATTTCCGCGGCTCGGCCGACTCGGCTCCGACTACGCCGTCTCGATCATGCCCCTCGTCGAGGCCGGCAACCAACCGCTCGGGGGATGGCTGGTGACCTACAGCAGCGGATACCGGCCGTCCTTGGACGAGCGGACCCTCGTGGGTACCCTGGCCGACCTGGCGGGCCAGGCGCTGCGGCGTATCAGATTGCAGCAGGCGCGGGTCGAGCTGGCCGCGGCGCTGCAGAAGACCATGCTCCCCAGGCTGCCCGAGCATCTCGCGGGCCTGGAGGTCGCCGCCCGCTACCGGCCGAGCCGGGACGGGCTGGACATCGGCGGAGACTGGTACGACGCCTTCGAGATGCCCGACGGCGCGGTCGCCCTGGAGATCGGCGATGTTCAAGGGCATGACGTGGACGCCGCCGCCCTCATGGGACAGGTGCGCTTGTCCATGCGGGCGATCGCCGCCCAGGAACGGGATCCGGGGACCGTGCTGATGCGCACCAACGAGCTGCTGACCACGATGGTTCCCCCGCGATTCGCCAGCTGCACCATGCTGCATCTCGACCCACGCGACGGACAGGTCATCGGCACCAGCGCCGGCCACGTGCCGTTGCTGTGCGCACACAAGGACGGCAGCCACAGCGTCCGTGAGCTGCCGGGCGGCCCGGTCCTGGGAGTGGTGCCCGACACCGAGTACGGCGAGGAGATCTTCACCCTGGACGAGGACAGCGCGCTCGTCATGGTCACGGACGGCGTGGTCGAAGGGCCGGGCCTCACGTTGGACGCCGGACTGGAGCGAGCCGGAACACTGGCCGGCGCGGCCCTCCGTGACGGACTGAACGCCGAGGAGACCGCCGACCGCGTCCTCGACGCCGCGGTCGCGGTGGACCACCTCG
This sequence comes from Streptomyces olivochromogenes, assembly GCF_001514115.1. GTDB lineage: Bacteria > Actinomycetota > Actinomycetes > Streptomycetales > Streptomycetaceae > Streptomyces > Streptomyces olivochromogenes. The sequence continues at coordinate 28,132 of NZ_KQ948452.1, read as the reverse complement.
ACGACGTGGCCGTGCTGGTCGTCCGGCGCGCATGACAGCACCCTCGCCCCCGGAACCCCGGGCACCCGTAAGCTCATGGTGAGTCGGACGGCCTGGCTGTGACGGGCGAGGGGGGCGCATGAACACGGGCATGACCAGTCGGCCTGGTTGGCGTGACGCGCGGCGAGGAAGCGTGCGCCAAGTCGCACTGCATCTGGGCGCCATGCATCTGAGTGGTGTGATCCTGCTGTGCAGCTTCTTGATCCCTCCGGCCTGGGCTCTCGACGCCTACGGCGCGGCACCAGTGAGTGATCCATCAGCAGATGTGCCCCCTTTTGCGATCCTCGCCTCAATGTTGTTCGCGTGCGTGGCCTTCCACGTGCTCGTGCAGATTCCGTCCGGGCTTCTGGGTACGTGGCTGGGCCGGAACCACAGCGGCTTGATCGGCTACGCCTCGGCCCTGGTGGTTGCGGGAGTGCTCACAGCCCTGGTCCTGCGGGTGGCCCTGCACAGCGAAGACGTATCGCTGTGGGCCGACCTCATGGCGCGCGGCTCGGTCGGACTGGCGGGTTACGCGTGGGTGAGCCGGCGCCGGGTTCGAGCTGCATGACAGCGCTGGGGAACTCGACGGTGTGAGGCCGGCGGAGCTTAAATCCCCATGCTCACACCAGGTCGGCCGCTTACGGTGTCTTGGTGAAGAACGACCGACGCCTCCGCCGCCTCGTCGTGGACGACACCACTTGGTACTGGACGGTCCGCCAGCGGGTGAAGCCCGCCTACGAGGACTGCCGTCTGACGCTCTCCCTCTACCCCGAGGGCACGCGACGCCGACTGGCCCTGATCTTTCGCCCGGATTCGGACCGGATCATCTCGAACTGCTATTTCCTGTCCGGAACCGTGGTGCGTCTCCCGGACCACAGCTGTCTCAACCTGTACGAGCCGGGAACGGTCCGCCGCCTCCTGGACGCGGTTGCGCCGACCTCGGCCCTCTTTGCGTCCGAGCAGGTCATCGAAGTAGACGGATGGCAGTACTTCGACGCCGTCGTGGAGACGGTCACAGCTGCCTAGTACACACGGGCCCGAGAGATCGGCGATCTGCGCCGGGGCTACGGCTGGACTTCCAGGTCACGCTGATGCCAAGTGCCTGGCTTGCCACCGATGTCGGCCGGGTCGGCCGGGCCAACCGGAACGAACCCGGCCTTGGTCAGCACCTTCTGGGACGCGACATTGTTGCCGGCAGTGGCCGCCCGCAGAGTGCGCAGTCCGTGCCGCGCCGCCGCCAGCCCACACAGCTCCCGGACGGCCGCGGTCGCCACGCCGCGGCCGGCGACGTGCTGCGCAACCCGGTAGCCGAGTTCGGCAGTGCCGTCCTTGAGGTCGTACAGGTTGAACCGGCCCAGAACCGAGCCATCCTCGGCGACGAGCACGTAGAAGGCGCAGATTCCAGCCTCTTGCTCAGCCAGCAAGGCGCTGTACCGGTCAGTGAACTGGTCGTAGTACTCGTCGCCGCGATCGGAGACCGAGGCAGCGAAGTAGGCGCGGTTCGCCAGCTCGAAGACCAGGACCGCCGGGGCGTCGTCGGCATGTAGTCGCTTCAGCTCGGGCACCGCCCGACTGTACCCAGATGGTGCGCTGAGGCCACCTGAGTTTCCACCGCGATCAAGATCACGACGCCGGGGCAAGATCCGCACGTAACTCACAGGGTTCGCCGAACTGCTCCCGGACCGCGGCAACAGCCCCGCGGGCGAGGCGCGCGGCTCGTGTCAGGCGAGGAACTCGGCGAGCGGGAAGGAGCGATGGCGACGTGGTGGAACCAGATAGTTCTGCCGGTGGGTCGTCTGCAGGACCGAGTTGATGCCGGCGTGGGGGCTGCGCGGTGCGACAGGGAGTGTCATATCGGGATAGTGGCCGTCCATCGAGAGCCGAACGAGATTGAACATGGCAGTCGTCGGCTGGAACGAAATGAAGTGCAACCCGGCCGCCGGCTTCTTGCTGTAGTGGTCTGCCGCCGGATCGGATGTGTAGTGGAATGGATTGTCCAGCGTGTCGAAATCGCCGCGCACGGGAATGGTCGTCCCCGCCGGGTAGGCCTTCCCGTAATTGCTGGTCGTCGATGACGTGGTGCTGTCCACCTTCGACATGCTCCCGGTGTGGCCGTAGGCGTGGTACCGCTGGACCCCTTGCGCCACTTCGGCCTCACTTTGACCTGGCGGTTGAAGGGCGAGCGTACCCGGCGCGGGCGCGGGCGAGAGGCCGGGCTGAAGCATCGCCTGGACACGATCCGCGTACTGAGGGAAGTTCCGTTCGTACCAGGTCACCAGATCTTGAAACAGGTGCGAGAGATGCATGGTGGTCCCCTGTTTGAAGTAACCATTGGGCCACTGATCGGTGAAGCCGGGCAGGGTCTCCAGATTGGCGATGTTGCCGGGTCCCATATTCGAGTCCAGGGTGGTGGCGAAGCCGAGGAATCCCTGCGCCTGTCGAGGAATCGACTGTGCACCGGGGATATTGGCTGCCAGCGCCAGCTTGCTCGGCAGGCCCTGCTGTCCGTAGAAACCGCCCCCGGAGAAACCCTGGCGGATACTCGTCACCTTGAACAAGCTGCCCGCCTGGTTGTTTCCAGACCCGAAGAGGGCTTTTTGGGCTTCCTTGATATTGGCGAGCGAGTCACTGCGGAGCAGCACGGCCACATCATTCTGTTCCAAGCGGACCGGCCCGAAGCCAGGCGGGGGCTGGTCACTGGGGAACGTCCTGGCTTCCTGCAGCGCATATACGGTATGGCCATCCGCCTTGGACGTCATCAAATCGACCGGCAGATACGCTGGGTAGCGTGTTCCCGCCTTGAAGAATCCTGATGTCTTGCCCAGGGTGGGGATGTAGTGGTGGAAGTAGGGAAGTCCCCAGGCCACCGTGGTGGCCACTCCTGTGGGAGTGGGCGGAAATTGGCGTTCCAGATCCAGGAGGGCGGACTCGAGGTGGTGCTGCGCCTCCTGCAACGCCTTGGCTTTCGCCGGCACATTCAGCCTTGCGGTAATGACGTGATCGTGCAGGGCTGGTACCCGGACGGCAATCGCGCCATTTCTACTCTTCACACCCGAGCCATTGACCATGACCACCTGCTCGTTCTGCAGGATATATTGTTCCTGCATGGTCGGGCTGTCGGCGGCAGCGGCCCGATCGGGTGGTTTCGCAATGCCGTCGATCATCTCATAGATGCCGGCAGATGCCAGAGCGGCACCGAAGGTGCCCGCTGTCCCTTGAAGAAGGCGTCGCCTACTCAAGTTCCCGTGTGATCGTCCCGCACGCTCATTTTCATTGCTATCTGTCATGAAACGTATTCCGCCACTGTGGAGTAGATATCCGCCATCACCCGGCAAATCACCTTCGCTGTCGCGATATAACCACACGCGGCCTGGGTCATTGAAGCCAACACGCGGCCTTTCAGCCCCACGAACCCATGAGTACGCTTCTCTCCACTTCGAATAGTGAAGACTGGGCCGAATACCCAACTGCTCAACTGGAACCCGGCGCAGAACGCGCACGCATCGCCACCGAGTTGGAGGGCAAAGGGCCGCCGGGCACGGTCCGGTAAGCCATCAAGGGTCGAGCCCGAGGCAAGCGGACGGTGCAGATCTCTCGATGGGAGAACGGCGTCAACCGGCCCAGCCAGGCCTACCGCCCCGACCCGCCACCAAAGAAGAAGGCCCAGGTCCCCGGATGCGTACCGGTTGACCTGGGCCTTTCTCGTGTCCTGAGACTGGTGGGCGCGGACGGTTTCGAACCGCCGACATCCGCCTTGTAAGTTCGCTCCGGGTCCGCTCCGGCCGCAACCGCTCGCTGACACGATGGCCGGACGAGAACGCTGGGGTGCGTCTCCGTCCGGCGTCGTTGATGTCATCCGTAGATGTCAGACACCTTCTGATCCGTAGCTCTATGTGGATCGGCCGATGGCGGTCATACCGGTCACGCGATGGCTTCAGACGGGTACTGCGGGACGCGAACGGTCGCTGTGGTTGCGGTACTTGCTTGCTGTGCGTCCGGCAGGCTCCGCGCCACGCTGCCCATACTCATATGGGCCAACCAGAGCGCGTTGAGGACGATTAGTGACGTGATCAGTTCCTGTACCTGCGGATCGACTCGAAGAAGACAGATGATCACGGTGATAACCAAGACCGACCGAGGAGTGCGAGTTGACAGTCGCGGGGTGAACAGGGGGACACTCAAGCTGGACCTCCAAGGTTCGTTGCCCACTTCTGCCGCTCACGTTGGGAAGCTTGCGCGGCTCGGGTGGGCCTCTTCATGTCTGAACCCATGTTGCCGCCCGAACTGGGCCGTGGAGTCCGGGAATTGGATGTGTACTCGTGCATCACCGCGTGCACCCTTGTCAGGCCCTCGCATGGGGCTTTGGGGTCACTGAGGAGGCGCGTACGCTTCCGACCTTTGCGTACTCTTTACCTATCAAGCCCGTAGAGACGTAGGAGAGCTACGCCGTACAGAGTTTTCGTCAAGCCTGCAAGGCGTAATTGCTGGTCTCGCAAGATCGTGGAACGTTCCGTGAAACATCGCGGTCGGCGGAGTCTCAATGGGCGACGTCAAGCGTCTCCGGGCTCGATCAGTAGCCGAAGAAGTGACGGGCCGGGTCTGTGACCTGCGGTCATGTAATCGACCAACGCCGCGACCTGCGACTTAGCTGTCGACGGTTGTCAGCGTTGGTTGTTGTCGAGCACCCCCGTACGGCCCAGAGACGGCCCGAGCGGGGGTGCTGTGGTGCGTGCCCCTCGATGCGAACTACGGGCTGGACGGTCTGGGATCTGCTCGGCAGGTCAGTCGGTCGTCCGAGGCGGGCGGGGTGCTGTCCAACGGTGAGTGGATCAACTTCCCGTGGTCTGTTTTGCCCCCATGCCGTAAGTCTGGCACGCCGATCACACCATCGAAAGATGCGCTGTAAGAGGCCTGTGCCTCGTGGTCGCCTGCGTATGAGGCTCTGATCACGTCATCCGATGGGAACGGTACCCGGCGTCCAGCGTCTCCTTCCATGTGTCGAACGCGATCTGCGAACCGCGGACTGCCGGCGTCGACACGCAGAGGACGTGGACGGCCCGTTGGGGGAACGCGGTGGAGCACAGGACGCTGGGGCAGCGGTACGAGCTGGTGGAGCAGCTTGGCCAGGGTGGGATGGGCACGGTGCACCGGGCCGTTGACCACCGCCTGCGCCGTACCGTCGCGGTCAAGACGCTCTCCGCCGAGCTGGTGCGGCAGCCGCAGTTCCTCGCCCGGTTCCAGCGCGAGGCACACGCGGCCGCCGCGCTCAACCATCCCGGCGTAGCGACCGTGTACGACGTGGGCGAGGACGCGGTGGACGGCTTCGCCGTGCCGTATCTGGTCATGGAGTACGTCGAGGGTCGGACCCTCGCCCAGGTACTGGGAGACGGACCGCTGCCGACCGAGCAGGCGGTCGACGCGGCGGGGCAGGTGCTTGAGGCCCTGCGGCACAGCCACGGCCACGGCATAGTGCACCGGGACATCAAGCCGGCGAACGTCATGTTCACCCGGGCCGGGATAGCCAAAGTCCTCGACTTCGGTATCGCGAAGGCGCTCAGCGAGATGGCGACCCGATTGACCGGGACGGGCGTGGCAGTCGGTACGCCCGCCTATCTGGCGCCGGAGCAGATCGAAGGCCGCGACACGGACCACCGGACGGACCTGTACGCGGTGGGCTGCCTGCTGTACGAGTTGCTGACCGGCCGCCCTCCGTACACCGGGGAGTCGCCGTTCTCGGTGATGCACCAGCACCTGGCGCAGGAACCTGTACCACCGTCGCGGCTGCGCCCGGGACTGCCGCCAGGCGTGGACGCGGTCGTGCTGCGGGCGCTGCACAAGCGCCGGGAGGACCGGTTCGCTGACGCGGCGGAGATGAAGGCGGAACTGGATCGAGTCGCGGAGTACGCGCAGATACCCACGGCGCCCGCGATGCCGACCCCGACCGCCATGGATCCCCGTGCTCAGGCGGACCGGCCCGAGCCGGCAGAGGCTCCGCGACACGACCGGGCTGCGAGGCGATCGGATGGGATCAGGTCCCTGGGCCGGGTGGTGTTCCAGCCCACGCCGGAGGGGATGGTCGCACTCCTCGGAAGCACCCTCGCGGTGGTGGTGTCGCGGTCCGAGATGATCGCCACTGAGCACTTCCCTCTGGTCGCGCTGCTCAGCGGCCTCGCGGGGTGTGTACTGCTGCTGTGGTCGGCCCGCCTGGCGTGTGCCGTGGCCTGGGCTCCGGTGGCGGAGGCCGTGGCGGTGTGGTCGGAGTTCTCCCGCGCCAATATGGGCTGGGAGACGCGGTACGTCGTCATCGCCCTGCTGCTGGGGCTCGTCGCCGGGGCGTGCCTGACCGCCGGCTACCGAGACGAGCGCACGGGCGGGTTCGCACTGATGTCGTTCTGGTTCACGGGGCTGACGTCGGTGTGGTACTTCCTCGACGACCTGCGCAAGATCGGCGTGTTCTACGTCCTGCTGCTCGGGGTCTGCCTCGCCCTCGGCGCCCAGACTCTGAAGACCCGTCTCGCCGATTCCCGCAGCCCCGCCGTCTCGGCCCCGGAGCCGGCCGCCCGGTGAGTCGGTCCTGGCTCGCAGGCCCCGTCTTTCGGGTCATGCCGTGAGCGCCAGGCTTCCGGAGAGCGCCGGATCTACATCAACCTATAGGTGAAACTTCGTTGGAGTGCTGCCTGTAGTACGTAAGTCCGGCGAGCCGGTCACGCCGTCGAAAGAAGCGCTCTGACCTGGAGTCTCTTCGACAGGCGTACCGCTCTCTCGGCCGCCTGCCGCGAGGAGCTGATCGCCAGGAACGTCGTCACCCTCGTCGACGCGCCTCGGGTCGAGTCCCGCAGTCTCGATCCCTGGAGTCTGGACGAGACGCTCGCCTTCCTCACCGCGGCTCGGACTGATCCGCTCTACCCGGCGTTCGTGCTCTCCATCGCGCTCGGCCTCCGTCGTGGGGAGGTCATCGGACTCCGGTGGCAGGACGTCGACCTCGACAAGCGCGAGATCAGGATCCGCAAGCAGCGGCAACGGGTCGGAGGGGAGGCATACGAGGACGATGCCAAGGGCCGACGTCGTAGGCAGGTGCTGCCACTGCCGGCCATCTGCGTGGCGCCTCTGAGGTACCAGCGCATGCGGCAAACCGCGATGCGTGAGCGTGCGGGTGATCGCTGGGAAGAGAGTGGCCACGTCTTCACCACGCGAACGGGGCGCCCGATCGAACCGCGCAACGTCTACCGCTCTTTCACCCGGGTCGCCAAGAACGCGGACCTGCGGGTCATCCGACTGCACGATGCCCGGCACGGCTGCGCGACCCTGCTCACCGCGGCTGGCGTGGCGCCACGCGTCGTCATGGAGATCCTGGGGCACAGCCAGATCGCCGTCACGATGAACGTCTACGCCCATGTCGTCCAGGACACCCAGCGCGAGGCCGTCAGCCACATGGACCGGCTGCTCACGCGGCGCCTACAGCGCGAGTAGTCCCGGCGCTGATGTCAGATCCGGATGTCAAAGACCCCCAGCCATGATCGGCTGGGGGTCTTTTGCCTGGTGGGCGCGGACGGTTTCGAACCGCCGACATCCGCCTTGTAAGGGCGGGCGTGGTCGTCGGTATGTTCGCCCAGGTCACTACGGCCGTTGCGGCAGCCCAGGTGAACAGCGCATCTCGACTGCGGCGACCCGTCGTTGACCGTGGCTGACCGCGGGATGTGGCACGGCTGTGGCACGGGGATTGGTTCGCCCCGAAGCAACTTGGGTGGGTGTGCTCCCTTGGTCACAGCGCCCTTCACGTGCGGCTATGCATCGGCGTTGTCACGGAGTTAGACACTCACCGGCGACTAATGACCCTCGACACCTGCAGACGGAGGCGCCGCTACGGCATCAACCGCGTGAACGCCTGGGGCCCAAGGGAACATAGACAAGTTCGCGGTGGGCCCCCCGCGAGTCAAGCCTCCTGTGCTGGATAGCCAGTTCATCGACGCCCCGCAATCGAGCCCAATAACGTGTCATCGTAACTTGTCGTCTTACCAGGTGTCTTACGAGTCATCATAAAGTCATCGTATGGCACCCGCTCAGGCGGCAAGTCGAATCAGCCCCAGGTGTCTCTTCAGGTCGCCACTGGGTGCCAAGTGCGTGCCAAAATAACGGCATGACGACCACTCAGCCCGGTTCCAACTCATCCCCCGCGCAGGCGCCAACCCCGCTAGGGCAGCCTGAAACCATCAAGCTCATCCTTGATCGCTCTCTGCGCCCCACCCGCACGGTGCCTATCCGCCGAGCCTTCCTACAGAGGGAGGCGGGCAAGGGCGGAACGAAGTCACCCGGAGCTATGGCCGATTTGGTGCGTCGCTCCGCGAAGCGACCCCTGGACCTGTACTTGTTGCTCAGTGCCGTGACAAGCGCCGGCGACTTCTCCGTTACCGAGTGGTCCACGACTTGGGCCCGGTCAGTCGGCATCTTTGATGAGACAGCAGGAATGACCGCCGTGTCTCGCGCATGGAAGGTCCTTAAGGAGCTGGGGCTCATCACCCGAGCTCGGGGCGAGGGTGGCAAGTCGGTTATCACAAAACTGCACGAGGATGGCTCTGGCCAGGCGTACACGATTCCGGGTGAAGGCCTCGGAGACCCCTACTTCCAGCTTCCGTTCGAATATTGGGACAAAGGCTGGCATAACAATCTCTCCCTTCCCGGCAAAGCCATGCTCCTGATCGCCTCGAGCCAGAGAAAGCTCAAGTTCACTCTTCCTCAGGAGCGGATGCCCGAGTGGTACGGCATCTCCGCCGACAGCGCCGGCAAGGGCATCCGAGAGCTGATGAAGCACGGAATTCTCGTTCAAGTCGACGAGGAGTGGTTCGACACCCTCAAGATGCGATCAGGACGGGGCTGTCGCCCCGTGTACAGCTTGTGGCCCCCCTTCACCCCTCGCGCCCTCGGCGAGCCGACGATCGGCGAAGAGACCACCACTGGAATTTCTTCGGACGCTGCCCCGAAGGAATGAAGGCCGCACCGCTCCGCATCTGGTTGGCGCCTGGGCGGAGCGGTGCGGCATCGCCAGCACACATCACTGGACTTACGGAGTACCCCTTGAACAAGCACTCCCTCGGACTTCCTTCTACGGAAAGCCCTGCTCCACACTCTACGACTCGTTGGCGCCGCCGTGGCCGCCGCTACCTGCGCATTCTTCTCTTGAACGCCCTGAAGGGCGCCGCCTATACCCTCGGTGGCACCGCCGTTACATGGCTGATCTGGTGGGTTCAGGCGGGCTGACCTCGCTCTGCCGGAGCTAGCTGTCGCAAGGGCGCGGGGGTCTCAGCGGGTGGGTCGACTGCATCGGTCTTGAAAACCGTCGTGGCGCGAGTCACCGTGGGTTCAAATCCCACACCCACCGCAGTGGTTGAGAGCCTCTGACCAGCAGGATCGGTCGGAGGCTCTCTTCGTTGCTCCTCGCTGTGAGCGACCGTTGTTCCCCGTGATTCCCCGCCTGATCGGGCACGGGAGGGGCACGGATATTCCGAGCATGAGCAGGTGGACGGGTCGCATACTGGCGGCATGCTCCCGCCACTGCGGTTCCGAGACGCTCGGCACACGAAGTACCACTTCATTGACCATGTGCTCGTGCGCTGTCCGAAGTGCGCCGGGATTGCACACGTTGCCCCGGCGGTGCCTGCGACCGATGGTTCGCTCCCCTCGGTGTTCGCGCGCCGCCGTCTCGTCTGTCGGGCGTGCGGTCTGACTCGGGATGCGGCCGCGGGAGGGTTTCGCCTCTTCCGGGGGCGTGGTGAAGCTACAGATCCGTACTTCGGGCTGCCGCTGTGGTTGCAGGCAGAGACGCGGCACGGCTGGTTGTGGGCCTACAACCCAGAGCACCTGGAGCTGCTCCGGCAGTTCGTACAGGCGCCGTTGCGCGAAAGGGCCCCATGGGATGCGCAGGTCAAGAAGATGACGGTTGTCGCGCGGCTACCAACCTGGATCAAGAGCGCAAAGAACAGAGGTGAGGTGCTGCGTGCCGTTGACCGGATCCGGTCGACCCTCACCTGACCACCTCAACCACACACCTACCCCAGCTCCCATCCCGTCTGCCGTCGACCCACACACCGTGGAGCGGGCGTGGTTCATGGCGTCCAGGTGGAGCGCGCCACTGTACGAACGACCTGGACGCCATGGGCCGCGTCTGCTCGGCTCTGCCTGGGTCGACGGTGGACGGGATGGGAGACCACCACGCTCGCCACGATGTGCCCGCGGCCGGGAACGGCGCCCCCTCCCACCCGGTGCCGGCCGATCCCCCGCCGGAGGCATCGTCTGCGACCGTGGGCCGCGAACGTGTCGGGTGCTCGACTCATGGCCTCCGGGCCTATCCACAGTGGGCGGGCGTCGGCGCAGCCGGGGCGGAGCGGGCCGAAGGCAGGAGCGGCGCCCCGAGCGGAGCCGGGAAGCCCGCCCGGCGGAGCGGAGCGCAGCCGGGTGCTTGATGAAGTAGGGAAAGTTCTACCGCGCCCGTCTGATCGTCGATGTCGAGGCAACCTACGCATGTCCGTAGCTACAGAGCTACTCGTGTTTGTAGCTACACGGCTAGGCTTGTTGTGCCAGATGGCATAACACGACGACAAGGAGCGTGCTCACAGGATGGGACCGAAGTCGGAGCGGGTCTACCTCACGATTCGCGAGTGGATCTCAACGGGCAAGTATCAGCCTGGCTCCAAGCTCCCCTCTGAGCGCACCCTGTCGGAAGAGCTGAGCATCGGCCGTACGGCGCTTCGTCAGGTGCTGGCCAAGCTCATCGCCGAGGGCGCCATCGAGGTGCACGGCCGTAGCTCGTACCGCGTGCCGGACCGGTCCGTGAGCACTGAGACGCCAACAGACGTGGAGCCGTGGCAGATTCACGGTGAGCGGACCGTGTACGACAACCGTTGGGTGAAGCTCAGTCTCGTGGACGTCGAACCGCCCGGCGTCGAACGCTTCGAGCATCACGTCGTACGGCTGCATCACGTCGCCATCGCCGCCGTCCTCGACGACCAGGACCGCGTGTTGATGCTCTGGCGCTACCGCTTCGTCCCCGACTCGTTCGGCTGGGAGCTGCCCGGCGGGATCGTCGACGAGGGAGAAGACCCGGCTCAGACCGCGCTGCGGGAAGTCGAGGAAGAGACCGGCTGGCGGCCGGACGCCCTGGAGCACGTGGTCACCTATCAGCCCATGGTCGGCATGGTCGACTCGCCTCACGAGATCTACGTCGGTCAGGGCGCGAAGCTCGTCGGAGAACCGACCGACCTCGAAGAAGCGGGGCACGTCGCCTGGGTGCCTCTCGCGGACATTCCCGGGCTGATGGCCCGCGGTGAGCTCATGGGCTCGGGGACGCTCGTGGCTCTCCTGCACGTGCTCGCCTCACGGGGTGCTGGAGCCGCGCCTACAACCGCTGCGTGAGCTGCTCGATCCGGCGACGATGACGCACTGACCCGGTACGGCTCGCCAGCAGTCGGGCCTGCCGCAGGTGCTCGTGCGCCTGGTCGTATTCGCCGCGCGCCATGTGCGCCTGGGCGAGATCACACCGCAGTCCCGCCGACGCTCGTATGAAGGTGGGGTCTGCGGAATCAAGGGCGTCGTACAGGCTCGTCACCGCTTCGTCGTCGCCTATCAGAGCGAGTGCGTTACCGCGCCACCTGCTGAGGTGCCCCTCGTTCAAGAAGATGCTCAGCATGTCCGCGTCTCGGGCCTCCTCCCCCGGCGGCAGGTGTCGCATCGCGTTTTCCAGCGCCCGCCGGCAGTCGTCCGGCAACCCCGCCCGGGCGCAGATCTCGGCTTCGGCCGCGTACAACCAGGCCATGAGTCGTGGGGACATCGTCTTGCCGCCGACGCGTTGGGCGTCCCGTATCAGCTGGACCGCGACGGTGGCCCGGCCCGCGTCGCACAGCACATACGCCTGCTCGGCCGTGGCGTGCGCGAGGTACATCGGCTCGTCAGCCTCCTGTGCCGCTCGCTTGCCCAACTCATAGTGTCGCCAGGCTCGTTCCACGGCGCCCACATCAAGTGCCTGCCATGCGGCCAGCGTTGCAGCCCCCGCCAACGCGAGGGCGACCGGGCGCCGGGTCTCCGGAAGTACGGCGAAGGTGAGCGCGTCCTCGAGCTTCGTCAGGTGCCCCGTCATCGGGTCGACAAGGCTCGCGGCGCCCATCTGCCGGTCCATGGTCCTGAACAGTTCCGTCTGATCCATGAACGTCGTCACCATGGTGAGGCTGACGCTGCGGGCGGCGTCGATCCGGCTTATGAGTTCGTCGTATCCGTCAGCCACGACAGGCACGGCCAACGCCTCGGCCCTGCCATGCAGTTCGTCGTCCGTGATGCCGAGAAGAGCGCGCAGGATCTTCGCATAGCGAGCTGAGATCGAACGGCGGCCGTTCTCCCACTCCGAGACGTAGACGCGCAGGCTGGCCGTGGACGCGACGGTGAGCATGTGCTGATGCGCATGACGTTCGATCTCTCGAACTAACCGCTCCTGCGACCACTCTCGTGCACTCCGCGCTGCCTTGAGTCCGTTCGTCACGTCGCCTCGCCCTGCCTGTGGTTGCCAAGCCCTAATAGCAGCATGCCTCACATCCGCGCAGGTCGGCAGGGGTTAACGAGCCGGGTGTTAACCCCTGTTGGCTACCGGGGCGTTGGCAGAAACGGTTCCCTAGAAACGTCACAGGAAGGCGAGTTGAAGAGCCGGACCGACGACAACGCTTGACATCTGGTGCGCACCAGATGCAACCTACTGGTGCGCACCAGATTGAAGCGCAAACGCCCGCGGCTTTGCTGCAGGCCACCCGTCAACGCACAGGAGCGGCGACCCACCGCCAAGCAAGTACGCCGCTCCCGCCCCTGAAAGGGAGTTCCATCATGCGTCAGATTCCCGTCGACACCACCAACGCGACCGTGATGGTCGCTAAGGCTCCGCAGCCGAAGGTCAAGGACCGCCGTACCGGTGAGATCGCCCTCGACAAGGACGGCGTGACCCTGATGACAGTGGAGGTCATGTTCTCCACGCCCGACGAGGTGGAGATCCTCAAGCTCACCGTTCCGCAGCCCGGCGTCTCCGAGGACCTGACCATGGGGACCCCGGTCGCGCTGACCGGGCTGGTCGCCTCGGCGTGGGAGAACGAGTTCAACGGGCAGAAGCGGCACGGTATCGCGTTCCGCGCGGTCGCGGTCACCTCGCTCGCCGCCGCTGCCTCGACGTCGAAGGCAGCCTGATCATGACCGCGTTAACGGTCGCCCTGCTGCTGGTCGTCACCTCCGCACTGATCCTGCGGTGGCGGCGCCCCGCCTGGTACTGGCTGGCCTTCGGTGCCGCCTTCGCCGCCCTGCGGGTCCTGGTCCGCTACACCTCCGTCATGGACGCCTGCGGGCTGACGGTTCCGCCGTCGCGCTGGCGCCTGGCCGTCGCCCGGGTCGCCAACCGGCCCGTCCCCGAGTCCCGGGCACCTCGCATCCTGCGCATCCGCCCCACCCGGACCGGCCTGGTGCTCCGCCTCAAGCTCCGCCCCGGACAGGACGCCTTCGATGTCTCCGCCGCCACGGACCGGCTGCGCCACTCCTTCTCCATGTACGGCGTCACCTCCCGGGAACTGCGCTCCGGCGTCGTCGAGGTGCGGATGACCGGCTATGACGTCCTCAAGCGGGTGCAGATGCCCGCCAAGACCGACCATGAGCCGATGCGGGTGCCGGTCGCCCTGCGCGAGGACGGGGCGGTGCACTACCGCGACTACCGGGCCGTCCCGCACGGTCTGACCCTCGGTGCCACCGAGTCCGGCAAGTCCGTCTACCAGCGCAACCTGGTCGCCGGTCTCGCCCCGATGAACGTCGCGCTCGTCGGCATCGACTGCAAACAGGGCGTCGAACTCTTCCCCCTCGCGCGCCGGTTCTCCGCGCTCGCCGACAACCCGGACACCGCCCTCGACCTCCTCGAAGCCCTCGTCACCCATATGGAGGGCGTCTACCAGCTCATACGGGCTGAGCAGCGGATCACCGTGAACGTGCCGGATGCGGAGATCGCCGCCGACATCTGGGACCTGCCCGACCACCTGCGCCCGGTCCCGGTCGTGGTCCTCGTGGACGAGGTCGCCGAACTCGCCCTCTACGCGAGCAAGGACGAGGAGAAGCGCCGGGACCGGATCATCACCGCCCTCGTCCGCCTCGCCCAGCTCGGCCGCGCCGCCGGGATCTACCTGGAGATCTGCGGGCAACGCTTCGGCTCCGAACTCGGCAAGGGAATCACCATGCTCCGCGCCCAGCTCACCGGACGTACCGCCCACCGCGTCAACGACGAATCCTCGGCGAACATGGCCTTCGGGGACATCTCCCCGGACGCCGTCCTCGCCGCCATCCAGATCCCCACCGACGCCCCCGGCATCGCCGTCACCGGTGACTCATCGGGCGGCTGGGCCCGTATCCGCGCCCCGCACACCTCGCTGCGCGAGGCCGTGAACCTCTGCAACAAGCACGCCGACCGCACCCCGGACCTGCCCGCCCTCGCGGCCTTCCGGCCCGCCACCGCCGCGCTGCCCTCGGACCGGGTGCCGCTGTCCAAGACAGCCCCCGCCACCGCCTGACCTCTCTCGCTTCCCCGGTCGGCGCGACCGCATCGCGCCAGGTCCCTACCCCCTCCATGCCCGAGGAAGGGAGAACACTCCATGTGCCCCGACTGCGACGACTTCGCACGCACCGTCCTGCTGCTCGGCCAACTCGCCCTCTACGCCGACATGCTCGGCGCTGACGACGACTTCATCGAGGCCGTGGGCCCGTCGCTGGCCGCGTCCCTGCCGGAGCCGCCGCCCGGCACGTTCCCGCCCGGCTACGACCCCGCCGACGGCCCCGACTACCCCGGAGATCCGTCATGAACGCCCGGCCCGCGCTCCGCGTGGACGCCGTCCTCGTCCAGGCCGTCATCGCCGGAGCGCTCTCCTTCGCCCACCTGCACGACCTCGCCGACGCCGCCGGACAGGACGGGTGGAAGGCGTGGGCCTATCCGATCTCGGTGGACCTGCTCCTGGTCGCTGCCTGGCGACGGCTCCGCTCGGAGGGTCCGTCCCGGCTGGCCTGGTGCTGGTTCGTCATCGCGCTTTTCGCCTCGCTCGGGGCGAACGTGGCCACCGCCGGATTCCTCGACCTCGCCCACCCGCCCGCCTGGCTGCGGTTCGGCATCGCCGGATGGCCCGCCCTCGCCTTCCTCGGCGGCACCCTCCTCGCCCACTCCACCGGGGACCGGGTGCCGGTTCCGCCGGCACCCGCGCCCGAACCCGAGATCGACGTCGAACCCCTCCCCACCAATGCCCCGGAGGCCACCCCGGTCCCCGCGGCCGAGGAAGCCCCGGCCCTGCCCGCCCCGGTTCCGCCGGTCCCGGCGGCTCTGGTCGACCACGCCCGCAAGGTCGCCGACGACCACCACGCCCGCACCGGTACCCGGATCGACACCGACACCCTGCGCGCCCGCCTCGGCGTCCCGCCCCAGCTCGCCGACGCCATCGCCACCCAACTCACCTGACCCGGAAGGACTGACCGCCATGCCCGCCCGCGACCACTTCCACTCCGTCATGCGGATCGGCCCCGTGCAGATCGGCACCCACCGCGACCGCCACGGCCACACCAAACACGCCGCCGTGTGCACCAACGACCGCTGCGGCTGGTCCGCCGACTACTCCAGCCAGTCCGCCGCCCAGCTCGCCGCCCGCACCCACCGCTGCACCGTCCGCTAAGGGAGGCACCCCGTGCAGGTCCCGCTCTGGTTCGCCCTCCTGGTCGTCGGCTGGCTCGGCATCAAGCTCATCCGCCCGCCCTGGTGGCTCGTGGCCGTGCTCCTCCTCGGCGGCTACCTCCTCGCCGACAGCCTGCTCGCCCCCGCCATCGACACCGCCGTCAAGTAACCACCCGCGAAGGGAGAACCGCCATGTTCCGTCCCAAGGTCCCGACCATGCCCCAGCCCACCGGCCTGGTCACCCCGCCCGCCGTCGTCGAGCCGACCGCCGTCATCCAGCACACCCCGCAGACCCCCGCGCCCGCCCCGGTCGTCACTCCGGCCCCGGCCCCGGCTCCGGCTCGGCCGACCGTGCAGCTGACCCCCAGCGCCGTCATCGCCCTCGTCGGCAGCGGCACCGCCGTCGTCCTGGTCGTCGGCGCTGTCCTCGTCTCGATGCTCCTCGCGATCGCCATCACCGGCGCATCCGTCGCCATCTGCGCCCTAGTGATCCGCTCGCTCATCAGTGCCGAGGGCAAGCGCCGCTGACCGGCCCCCGGGCGGCCTCAACCGCCAAGTCTCCGCCGCCCGGGAGCCGTGCCCCATCCCGATCTCGCAACCGGAAGGAACCCCCAGCATGACGCACCGCACCCGCCCGCCGTCCCGGATCTGCCCGGCCTGCGACGGCTTCGCCTCCGCCGCCATCACCCTCGGCGGCCGCGACCACCGCGGACACCTGCGCACCATCACCGCGCACTGCCCGGCCTGCCACGGCACCGGTACCGCCCGCACCACCCGAGCACGGGAGGGCGCCCGTGCCTAACCCGCTGCTCGACCCGACCACCCTCGGCGACCTGCTGAGGGTGGCTTCGGCCGACGACTTCGACCGCTGGCACGACCAGATCAAGCGCACCGGAGGATGCGCCGACCCCATCCACCTCACCGGCTGGACCCTCACCAAGGACAAGACCACCGGCGAAACCCTCCACCACTACACGACCGAGAATGAGCCCGGCGGACGGCTCCGGGTCGCCTGTGGCAACCGGCGTGCATCCCGCTGCCCGTCCTGCGCCTGGACGTACGCGGGCGACACCTACCACCTCATCCGCGCGGGCCTGGCCGGAGACGACCGCCGCGACATCCCCTCCACGGTCCGCGATCACCCCCGCGTCTTCGCCACCCTCACCGCCCCGTCCTTCGGCCCCGTCCACAACCGCCCCGACCATGGCGTCTGCCGCTGCGGCACCCACCACGCCCCCGCCGATCCGGCCCTCGGGACCGCGCTCAACCCATCCACCTACGACTACGCGGGCGCCGTCCTCTTCAACAACCACGCAGGCGACCTGTGGCAACGCTTCACCAACCGGCTCCGCCGCGAGATCGCCGCCCGCGCCGGGCTCACACAACGGGATCTCAAGGAGTCGGCCCGGCTCTCCTACGGCAAGGTCGCCGAATTCCAGAAGCGCGGCGCCCTCCACTTCCACGCCGTCATCCGCATCGACGGCCCCGAAGGACCCGACACCCCGCCCCCGTCCTGGGCCAGCGTCGGCCTGCTCACCGACGCCATCCGCGCCGCCACTGCGCACTCCTACACCTCGGTCTCCGTCCCCGCCGCCGCCGACCAGCCCGCCCGCACCTTCCGCTGGGGCACCCAACTCGACGTCCGCCCCGTCAAGGCCTTCGGCGACGGCTCCGACATCACCGAACAGGCCGTCGCCTCCTACGTCGCCAAGTACGCCACCAAAGCAGCCGAGAACACCGGCACCCTCGACCGCCGCATCGGCGAACTCTCCGAACTCGACCGCCACCACGTCCCCGACCACACCCGCCGCCTCATCGAGGCATGCAAGCACCTCGATCCGCTCTACCCGGACCGCCGCCTCTGGGCCTGGGCTCACATGCTCGGCTTCCGCGGCCACTTCTCCTCCAAGTCCCGCCGCTACTCCACCACCCTCGGCGAGCTGCGCCAGGCCCGCGCCGACTTCCGCGCCGCCCAGGAACGCCAAGCCCTCGGCCTGGACGACCGCGAGCCGGACACCGTCCTCGTCCTCGCCGACTGGCAATACGCCGGACACGGCCACACCCCCGGCGAATCCGCCCTCGCCGCCACCATCGCCCGCGACCTCCAGCACAACCGCGAAACCGCCCGCGAAGCCCTACGCGACCAACTCGCCATGGAAGGAGCCGCAGCGTGAATGACCGATACCTCAGCGTCGACCAGGTGGCCGAAGTGCTCGGCACCTCGGCGCGCTTCCCCCGTCGTCTGATAGCCGAGCGACGCATCACCTTCGTGAAGGTCGGCCGTCACGTTCGCATCCCGGAGAGTGCGGTGGACGCGTACATCACTGAGCACACCGTGGAGCCGATCACGGGCCGTGCCTCGCACCTCAAGGCGGTGGCCTGATGCCGAACGCCAAGGGGCGTCGTCGCCGCTTCGGGTCTGTGCGCAAGCTGCCGTCGGGGCGCTTCCAGGCCCGCTACCGGGGCCCCGACGGGCTGATGCGCACGGCGGACAAGACCTTCGCCACCCAGACCGACGCGGACCGCTGGCTCGTCAAGCAGGAAGCGAAGATCCTCGACGGCAACTGGCAGAACCCCGACGTCAAGGTGGCGTTCGGTGACTTCGCGGAGGCCTGGATCAAGGATCGCGACTACGCGGCCACCACCCGCGAGCGCAACACAGGCGTTCTCAATCGGCACATCCTGCCGACGTTCCGTGCGATCCCGCTGCGGGAGATCACCACGCCGCAGGTACGGCGCTGGCGTACCGATCTCCTCGACGCCGGAGTCGGCGCGGCAACCGTCGCCAAGGCCTATCAGGTCCTCCGCGCCATCATGAACACGGCCGTGGATGACGGGCTGATCGGGCGCAATCCGTGCCGGGTCAAAGGCGCGGGGACGGTCACCCACACCGAGCGGCCGTTCCTCTCCGTGCCCGAGGTGTACCGGCTCGCCGACGCCGTTCCGCCTCACTGCCGCGCCCTGATCCTCCTGGCCGCCTTCGCGGCGCTCCGCTTCGGTGAGCTGGCCGCTCTCCAGCGCCGGGACATCGACCTGGAGGCCCGCACCGTGTCCGTCCGCCGCTCATACGCCGAGACTCGGACAGACGGCCTGACGGTCAAGGCGCCCAAGAGCGCGGCCGGTGTCCGCACCGTGGCCTTCCCGGCCTCGCTCGTGCCCGAGCTGGCGCACCAGCTGGCCGAGCATGCCTCCGCCGGCCGAACTGGTCTCGTCTTCGTCGGGGCCCGCGGCGGTGTCCTCCGCCGCAACAACTTCCGTCGGATCTGGCTCCGCGCGCTCAAGACAACCGGCCTCGGTGACGTCCATTTCCACGATCTCCGGCACACCGGGAACACCCTCGCCGCGACCGGTGGCGCCACCACCCGCGAGCTGATGCACCGGATGGGCCACTCGTCGGTGCGAGCCGCGCTGGTCTATCAGCACCTCGTCAACGGGCGCGACCACCAGATCGCCGACTACGTGGACGGTCAGATCAGGAAGGTGAAGCGACCTCCGCGCGGCCCATCTGGCACGTAAGTGGCACGGCGCCCCTCGGCGGCCGGAAACGACAGAGGCCCAGATCACCGGATTCTCACCGGCTGACCTGGGCCTTGTTCGTGTCCTGAGACTGGTGGGCGCGGACGGTTTCGAACCGCCGACATCCGCCTTGTAAGGGCGGCGCTCTACCGCTGAGCTACGCGCCCAGGACGAGTCGACAGCCTACATTGCCCGGGGGGATGCCCCGCAAACCCGTATCCGGGGGATAACCCCACCCCCGGTCCGGGAGCGGCCCGGATCCCCCGGCGGACCCCGGAACCGTACGGTCGAAAGACGTCGAAGGGCATCGGAGCGCGTCGGCGTTTCATCCCAGGGGGAGATCTTCATGACTCGGACTCGGACACAGACGGCCGCGCGGACCGCGGTGGTCGCCGGTGCCGTCGGCGTTCTCGTCGCGACCGCCGCAGGCTGCGGGGCGAGTGCCGGGGACGACAGGCATCCCGAGCATCGGGCGTTCGCGCTGCACGGTCGTACGTTCACCGTGGACTCGGACGACTCCGCGCTGGAGCTCGTGGTCGCCGAGTCGGCCGAGGCGGACAAGGTCGAGGTCACCCGGTGGTTCCAGGGGCACAACGTCGTCGGTGGGGACCCGCGCGCGACCTGGGCGATGAAGGACGACCGGCTGACGCTGCGGATGAAGTGCTCCGGCGTGGTCGCCGACTGCAGCGCCAAGCACCGGATCGTCGTACCGCGCGGTGTCGCGGTGAAGGTCGTGGACGGGGACGGGAGCGTACGGGCCGAGGGGTTCAAGGAGGCGCTCGGGATCCGTACGTCGGACGGGAGTGTCCGCGTGACGAACTCCTCCGGCGCGCTGGACCTGCGTAGCGCCGACGGCTCGATCCACGCCCTCGGCATCGACTCGCGCCACGTGCGCGCCCAGACCTCGGACGGGTCCGTACAGCTCGAACTCGGCGTCGTACCCGACCTGGTCGAGGCCCGTAGCCAGGACGGTTCGCTCAACATCGGGCTGCCCCACGGTACCTATCGGGTGACGGCCAGGAGCGGGGACGGATCCGTGCGGGTGTCCGTGCCCCGGGACCCGGCCAGTTCGCACGTGGTGTCCGCCCGCGCGAACGACGGAAGCATCACAGTACGAACCGCGAACTAACCGGCCCGTGTGTTCGTCCTTAACCGGTGGGAGAATGACACCGGGCAAGGCGGATCACAGCACGGGAGAGGGATGTGACGGCGACACCTTCAGAGCCGTACACGCCGTTTGCGCCACGCGCGCAGTCGGTACGCCGTCAGCCCCATCGATGCCGTGACGTGCTGACCCTCGTCACCCTCCCGCTCCTCGCCGCCCTCGTCCTGCCCGCGGCCTTCGCCGGTGGCGGCACCCGGCGCTGGTTCGGCGGGCGCGCCGAGAGTCAGCGGGCCGAGGCGCAGGCCGCGAAGGACGCCGCCGCGGCCGCGTTCTACGAGCTGGACACCGCCCAGCGCGATCTGCGGATCTCGATCGAGACCATCGTCGCCGTCGACGACTCCCCCGCGGCCCGCCGCGCCGTCTCCGACTTCGAGGCGTTGGGCCGGCGCATCGACGAGGCCAGTGGGAAGTACATCGAGGCCGTCGACGCCCACGACCTCGACCGGGACGAGCTGGAGGCGTCGGTCGCCACCCGCGCCCGCGCCGAACTCACCGCCGCCAAGGACCAGCTGGGGCGGGTCAAACAGGACCTGGACCGGTTCGGGCAGGGACTCGCGCCGCTGCTCGGGAAGGCCGAGACGCAGCTCGCCCGGCTCGCGCCCGCCGTCGAGCGCGCCCGCCAGGCCCTGCTCGCCGCCTCGAACGCCCTCGATGACGTACGCAAGACAGGGCTCAGAGCGGATGATCTGGCCGGCCGGCTCGCCGCGCTCGGGCCCGAGCTGACCAAGCTCAACCAGGGAGCCGGACAGCACGGCGTACCGGAGACGCTGGAGCGCGCCGAGCGGGTCTCGCGGGAGGCCGGCGCGGTGCGCGCGGAGGCCGAGCGGCTGCCGGAGCGGGCCGCGGAGACCGACCACCGGCTGGTGTCGCTGCGCACCCGCGCCCAGGCGCTGACCACGCGCGCCGGGCAGGTGGAGCCGGTGCTGAGCGAGCTGCGGCGCCGGTTCTCGGCCGCGTGCTGGCAGGACCTGCAGCACGTACCGGAGCAGGCCGCCGAGAACGTACGGCAGGCCGAGCTCAAGCTGAAGGAGGCGCAGGCCGCGCGCGACGCGCAGCGCTGGCCGGACGCCACCTCGCTGCTGTCCACGGTGCGCGCGCTGCTGAACGGTACCGACGAGGCCGTGTCGGCGGCCGGCGACCGGCTGCGACGGCTGAACGCCGTGTCCAAGGACCCCCAGCAGGAGATCGACCGCACCCGCTTCGCCATCCGGGACGCCCAGCGCCTGGCCATGGCGGGCCGCAACACCCCGGATCCGCGGCACGCCCGCCCGCTCGACGACTCCGTCGCCCGGCTGGAGCGTGCCGTGGCCGCGCTGGAGGGGCGCCACCCCGACTACTGGCACTTCCTGACCGAGACGGAGGCGGTACGGGCGACGGCCGCCCGGGTGGTCTCCCAGATCCGCGAGGAGCGCGGCGGCCCGGTCTGAGTTTCTCCGGTACCGGCGACCCCGGTCTCGGGTGACGGTCGCCTCGGCCTCTGGTACCGCCGATCCTGGCCTCCGGTACCGGTTGTCCCGGCCTCCGGTACCGACGGTCCCGGTCCCCGAGTACCGGCGCTCCCGGTCCCCGAGTACCCGCAATCCCGGTCCCCGGTGTTGGCGGTCCCCGGCCTGCGGGCGGATGCTGGGATGTACGTACGGCCTCCGCTAGCTGGAGAGGGAGGCGGACATGGCCACGCACGTACTTCGTCCCGGAACCCGACGACGCATCGCCTTCGACGACCATCTGCCGGTCGATCACCGGCTGAACACGTTCTACCGGATCGGCGCGGGCCTGATGGGCCTCTTCCTGCTCGCCTTCGGCATCCTGGGCCTGACCAACCAGGTCGGCTTCTTCACCACCCACGGAGACAGGGTCATAGGGCTGAACACCAACGGCTCGCTCAGTGTGCTGTCCATCTGCGTGGGGCTGCTGCTGTTCGTGGGCATGGTGATCGGCGGGAACTTCGCCTCGACGCTCAACATGGTCTTCGGCGTCCTGTTCATCCTCAACGGCTTCCTGAACCTGGCGTTGCTGGACGGCCGCTACAACTTCCTCGCCTTCCACATCCAGAACGTGCTGTTCAGCTTTGTGGTCGGCGTCCTGCTGATGTTCTTCGGGATGTACGGGAGGGTCGGCTCGGCCCTGCCGCACGACAACCCGTACTACAAAGCCCGCCACCCCGAGGAGGCCGAGCGGGCGGAGCGGATCCAGGCGCTGCGGGAGTCTGCCTCGGCAACGGCCCTGCAGCAGTCGCACAGGGCCGCGCCGACGCCCGAGGCCATGGGCGGCACGGAAACCAGAGCCGTGGAGACGGGAACCGGATCGTCCGGGACCACGCCGTCCGAGAACAAGGCAGCGGAATCCAAGGCGGCAGAATCCAAGGCATCGGAGACCAGGGCATCGGAGACCAAGGCCGCCGAGCCGCCCAGGACCACAGACCCCTGAGTCACCTCAGGTGATCAGCTGATCAGGTGCGGTACGCGTAGTACGCCGAGGTCGGGTACGACGCGATGATGCTCGACAGCGACCGGCGGTAGGTGTCGGCGTCGTGGTACGTCAGGTACGGCATGCCGCTGGAGCTGCGGTAGGACGTGATCATGGTGTGGTCCTTGGCCCCGTCCTTGTCGAAGTCCACCTGCAGGACGTCACCGACGTCCATCTGGTAGACGTTCGCCAGCGGCGTGGTGCGCGCGGCGGTCTGGGTGAACCAGGACCACTCGTTCACGCCCGCCCAGGAGTCGGACTGGCCGTTGGCGACGTAGTACCAGGTGTCGTACTCCTCCGGAGTCACGGTGCTGATCGGCTGCCAGCCGCCCGCCAGCAGACTCTGGCTCACGAAGTTGGTGCAGTCGCCGCCGACCCCGTTGAACTTCCGGTAGGCCGCGTTGTAGTTCTTCCAGTACTTCTCGGCGTAGGTCGCCATCGCCGCGTAGTCGTACGCGCCTCCGGTGAGCTTCTTGGGGTTGGCGGGCGCGGGATACGTGGTCGCTGCCGGGGGGGCGTCGACAACGGCCATCGGGGTCCTGCGCGCGGGGGCGGCGGTGACGGGTTCGTTGACCTGGCGGGCGCCCTTGTCGGTCGTGCGCAGGCCCGAGAGCTTCCAGGTGCCGTCCGGCTGGGCGGCGAAGGTCAGGACGTGGTGCGCGTCGAAGCCCGTGGTGTCGGGTTCGTCGCCGTGGATCTTCTTGTACGTGAGGACGGTGGTCTCGGTGACCCAGGCGGTGGCCACCTTGCCCCACCTGCGCGTCCTGTCGACGGTGACCTTGGTGTCGGCGGCGGTGTAGGCCTCACCCAGCGCCGCGAGGCGGGAGCGGGTGCCGCGCAGGGAGGTCACCGCGGTGTCCTCCGCCTTCGTCAGCGCGGCGGTCAGCTTGACGCCTCCCGTCGACTTCGACGCGAGGGCAGTGCGGGGTGCCGCCTGGCTCTTGTCGAGGAGGGCCGCCGTGCGGTCGGTGAGCACGGCGTCCGCCATCCGGCCGAACGCGTCGGTCGTCGCCCGGTCCACGGTGACGGACGCGGTCGCCGCGTGGGCGGAGGAAAGGGGCAGCAGCACTGCGGAGACGGCGATCGCCGTCAGGGTCGAGCAACGGCTCAACATCTTCGATCTCACTGATGATCTCCTTACACCCGATCAGATGCCGGGGAGGGAATCTTTACACGTCCTCCTCAACTGTGGTGAACCCGGGGGGATTTCGTGCACGCCCAGGTCAACTCCCTTGAAAAAAGGGTAAGTTGACGCACCGAAAGCTGGGGTGCCGTTCACGGCTACTTCACCACCGTCGACCAGTCCGGGGACTGCGCGGGATCCAGACTCCGCAGGCGCTCCAGGGTCTCGGGCTTCTGCACGTCGAGCCAGTCGGCCAGCTCACGGAAGGACACACAGCGAACGCCCTTCTTCGTGCACACGTTCTTGACGACCTGGTCGATGGACTTCATGTAGATGCCACCGTTCCAGTTCTCGAAGTGGTTGCCGATGAACAGCGGTGCGCGACTGCCGTAGTACACGCGGTTGAAACCGTCCATGTACGACGCGACGGTCTCCTGCTCCCACTCGGGGTACTTGGCCGGGTCGCCCTCGGTCGAGTCGCCGGACTGGTTGGCGAGGAAGTTGAAGTCCATGGACAGGCCTTGGTACTTGCCGCCCTCGTAGGGGAGCAGTTGCAGCGGGAAGTCCCAGACGCCCTCCTTCTTGTTGGGCCATATCTGGAGGTTGCCCGAGGAGCTCGCGTCGTAGCGCCAGTCGTAGTCCTTGGCGGTCGCCTTCATGGCCTTGAGCAGGTTCTTCTGGCCCTCCAGGCACGGCGCGCGCCCGCCGTTGACCTCCTTCGTGGGGTCGAACGGCAGGGCCGGCAGGTCGGTGTAGCCGGTGTTGGTCTTCCACTTCTCGACGAACGAGAAGAACTGGTTGATCTCGCTCTCCCACTCCGCCACGCTCCAGTCCCCGCCGCCCTTGTCCTCGCAGAAGTGACCGTTGAAGTGGGTGCCGATCTCGTTGCCCGCCTTGTAGGCCTTGCCGAGCTCCTCCAGCGTGTCGCGGATGTGCTGGTCGGTGGCGTAGCTGATCGCCGCGGCGCCCGGCGCGTGCATCGGCGGGTTGTAGAGCGTCTTCTTGTCCTTGGGCAGCAGATAGATGCCGGTCAGGAAGAACGTCATGTGGGCGTTGTACTGCTTCGCCAACTCCTGGTAGTGCGTGAAGAGTTTGTCGTCGCCCTGGAGGGCGCCGTCCCAGGAGAAGACGACGAACTGGGGCGGCTTCTCACCCGGCTTGAGGGGGACGGGCTTCAACTGGCCCTTCTGCGGCCCGGTGTAGGACGTGGAGCCGTCCCCGAGCACCTTCGTCTTGCCGTCCCACGGGGGTTCTTTGGTCGTCTTGGTGGCACTGGCCCCGGAACGGGGACCGCCGGCCGAGGCGGCCGGTGTGGTGTTGTCCGAGTGGTTCAGGGCCAGGTAGGTGGCGGTCGTCGACGTCACGACGAGGAAGGCCGCCATGGCCACGAAACCCTGGCGGGCGGAACCGGGAGCGGGCGCGGGTTCGCGGCGGCGGTGACCGCTGTGCTTCGAGTTCATACGGGGCACATTCTGCGAGGGGGGTGGAAGGAGCGGGCGGGGGCCTTTCGGCCGTCGGGATGCGCGGTGGCCTCTCGGCCGTCGGGGTGTGCGGCCTCGTGGCCGTCGCGGTCAGCCGAGCGGACTCATGGCGCCGGCCCAGATGCCGTACGGGACGTCGTCGGCGGACGTGCCGGCGAGCCCCTTGAGCGGCAGTGGTTCGAGGCTCTTGGTCAGGTCGATGCGGTAGAGGACGATCGCGGTCGACACGGAACGGTTCGTGCCGACGTACCAGGCGGCGGTGTCGTCCGCCGTGGTGCCGGCCTTCCCGGCCGTCTCCGGTGCGCTCAGGGCCGCGGTGGGGTGCGCCGTACCGAAGGCGTCCGTGAGCCCCTCGGTGACCTCACGGGCCACCTCGGCGCTCACCGCGCGCTTGGGGCGGGGAGTGTCCAGGGCGACCTGGGAGCCGTTGCGGGTGATGCGTCGCACGGAGTACGGCTCGGTGTGCGACCCGCCCGCGGCGAAGGTGGCGTAGGCGTTGGCCATCCGGATCGCGCTGGGCGTGGAGTTGCCGAGCGACAGCGCGGGCACCTGGGGACCCATGGTCGACGAGAGCAGCCCGGCCGCTTCGGCGGTCTGCCGCACCTTGTCCAGGCCCGTGTCCATGCCGAGCTGCATGAACGGCACGTTCACGGACTCGGCGAGCGCCTTGCGCAGGCTGATCTGCCCCCAGGACTTGTTGCCGTCGTTGTGGGCGGCGACCTTCTTGTTGGCGCGGTCCCAGTAGGGCCCTTCGGGTGTGGTGACGGGGATGTTGTCGTCGCCGTTGTAGAGCGTCTCCGGCGTGACCGGTGTCGCCGTACTGTCGCGGGTCTTGTGGACGCCGTGTTCCAGTCCGGCCGCGTAGACGAACGGCAGGAACGACGAACCTGCCGGGACGGTGGTCGCGTTGGACTCGTTGTAGCCCTGCGTACGGTGGTCTGGGCCGCCGTAGACGGCGAGGATCTTGCCGTCGGCGGCCACCGAGGAGGCCCCGTAGTGGGCGGTCTTCGCCGTCTTGGGGTCGTCCTTCAGGGCCTTGTTGCGGGCCTTGGTCACGGCGTCGGCGAGCGCCGTCTCCCGCTTCCGGTCGAAGGTCGTGTAGATCTGGTAGCCGCCCAGGTCGAACTGCTGGTCCGAGATGTGCGCGGCCTTCTTGGCGTACTGGGTCGCGAGCTCCACCAGGTAGTCGCTCTGCTTGCCGGTGTCGAAGGTCTGGGACTGCGTGGTCGGCTCGGGGAACTTCGTGTACTTGGCCCGCTCGGCCGGCGACAGCTTGCCGATCTTGACCATGCGGTCGAGGATCCAGGACCAGCGCTCCACGGCGCGCTTGTGGTTCGCCTGGCTCAGGGTGGGGTCGTACAGGCCCGCGCCCTTCAGCAGGGACGCGAGCATCGCGGCCTCGCTGGCGTTGAGTTCGCCGACGTCCTTGCCGTAGTACGCCTGGGCGGCGCGCTGGATGCCGTACGTGCCGCGCCCGAACCAGCTGGTGTTGAGATAGCCCTCGAGGATCTTGTCCTTGCTCATCTTCTGGTCGAGCTTGAGGGAGATCATCGCCTCGGTGAACTTGCGGCTCACCGAGCGGTTCTGGTTCAGGTAGACGTTCTTGACGTACTGCTGGGTGATCGTCGAGCCGCCCTCGGTGTTGCCCTCGCCGATCGTGCGCACCAGGGCACGGCTGATGCCCTTGAAGGAGATGCCCGGGTCGGAGTAGAAGCTCTGGTTCTCCGCGGCCAGCACCGCCCAGCGCACGTCCTGGGGTATGTCCTTCAGCGGCATCGCCTGCCGCCGCACCCACCCGGTACGGGCCATGGGCGTCCCGTCGGACCAGAAGTAGACGTTGTCCTGCTGGGTGGCATACGTGTTGAGGTTCTGGGGTATGTCTGTCGCGGCATAGGCGATCACCAGAAACGTTCCGCTCAGCCCGATGGCCAGGCCCCAGCCTCCCAGCCACTGGCGCCAGGAGGGCATCCAGCGTCGCCAGCCGGTGCGGCCGGGGCGCGGGTACGCCGGTTTCAGACGGCGGGCGATGCGCGCCCAGCGTCCGGCGAGCGCGGAGGGCGCGGCCGGTTTGCGACGGGTGCCGCGACGGCCGGAAGCCGTCCCGCGATCGGCGCGTGGTGCGGGGTCCTCCGCGCCTGAGCGCGCCTCGATCTCGGCAGGAGTCGGTACGCGAAGCTGAGTGGTCTTCTCGGCGGGACGTTCGGCGCCGGGCGGGAGGCGGAGCTGAGTGGTCTCCTCGGCGCGGGGCGGGAGGCGAAGCTGAGTGGTCTCGTCCATGCCGGGCGGGAGGCGGAGCTGAGTGGTTCGCTCGGCGGGGGTCTCGTTCTCCGTGTCTTCCGCACGACGGCTCGCGGAGTCTTCCGTACGACGGCTCGCAGGGTCTTCCGCACGACGGCTCGCGCCGTCTTCCGTACGACGGCTCGCGGGCCGTTGCGGACCGAGCCCGCGGCGATTTTGGCGGTCGTCGCCCTCCCCGCTAGCCACGGCGGGCTCCGGCGCGTGGACGGCCCAGAGGATGCGGGGCATCTGTTCGATGCCATGCCTCGGTCACGACTGCGTCTCCCTCCGCACTTCGGAATTGCGCGCGCGGGTAGATGCAGCTGCCGCACATGCGGCTGCGAGCCCCCCTCCCCGACCTTGCGGCTCGT
>NZ_KQ948451.1:1191897-1305607 GCF_001514115.1 Streptomyces olivochromogenes | reverse complement strand
ACCCCTGGGTGGATGAACCATACGAAGGGCTCACCACGTCCCGCAGGACAACGTAGGGAAGTTAGTGGGGGTCGGGCTGGCACAGCGCTCCACTTGGCCATTCGGAGACACGGTCGTCTCGGCCGGCCCCACGGCTGGGTCAGCCCGGCTTGACCGCCAGCGTCGCAAAATAGTTCGACATGTATTGAGCGGATGCGTTGGATTGGTGCGGCCCTTCCGCGAAGCCGGTGAGGACGAACCCCGCAGCGAGTTGCCCGCCGATCTGGTCGGTGAGGGTGTGACTGTATTCAAGAGGGACATACGCGCCGAACTTCGTGGCGCGTTCCTCGGCGGAGTACTGCGTGACATCGCTGTAGGGCAGCTTGTGCACGACGATCAGCTCGCCGCGCTCGTCGAGCGCCTCGTGGTCGAACAAGTACACATCAGGGTTGAGGAAGCCCACGAGCAGAGTTCCGCCCGATCGCAGGACGCGGAAGCACTCACGCCACACCGGTGCCAAGTCTGGTACGAATAGGTTAGAGACCGGATGGAATACGACGTCGAATGTTGCGTCGCCGAAGGCGCTGAGGTCGCGTATGTCGCCTAGTACTCCAGCTGTTGATCGCGGTCTTGTGAGTGGCTGGCCTGGCGCAAGACGCCGTGGCGTTAACTGTTCTCGCAGGCCCTGGCTTTGAACTCCGCTACGGGGACGGTGATTGCGGAGAACTCTTCCGTACCTGTGCGCGGTTCACCGACGTGAGCAGTCGCGAGGAGGTCGGCGAGGAGTCTCCCACGAGGCGGCCCCGCTCACGGCCCACGCGCGGGCGAAATCGTCCGTTGCCTCAAGCGCTATGCGGCCCGGGAGGTCTTCCACCTGGTCAGACAGTTACAGTCAGGACCCCGCTCATAGGGGCGTCTGTGACAGGACAGGCGATGCAGAACCCCGGCTGGCGCGCGTCAGCCGGGGGGTCTCTGGGGGAGGCGGCGGTGGGCGCGTTCGCGGTGGTGCGCTCCGTTCGGCTGCAAGCCCTCGCGCGGGCGGAACAGGGAGCGACGGACGCTGGCGGGTGACGGGCCCGCCTGGTCAGCGGTGACTTGAGCGGATCATGGGGGGTGTTGATCCGTTGGGGGGCGAGTACCGGGGCACCACGGTTCTGACGGCCGCGCCGGGCGGGATCAGGCGGCAGTGTGGTGAGTGAGGATGTCCCTGATGTCGATGAGCCACTGGCGCAGTGGAACTCCCTTTGGAGGCGCGATGCGCAGACCGAGTACACGGGCGGCTTCCGTCAGGTCGTCGTCGTTCGGGTTGGCTGCGATGAACGCGTCGATGTCCGTGGCCGCGGCTCGGTGGTCCTCCGGGGACTCCAGGGCCAGGTAGTCGTCGACGGCCTCAGCGTGCGACTGGTACTCGGCGGAGAAGTCCTGGTGAAAGTAGGACCCCAGAAGGTGGGCGAGCGCGGGGAACCGCTCACGCCACTCCCAGGCAGTCTGCGGGCGGTGGGTGGAACCGTCGGCCGGCGGCTTCGCGAGGAAGTGGCTGAGGTGATGGCGGATGACCCGCAGGCAGTCCTCGACGCTCACGCCTGACGGCGGTTCGATGTGCGGAAGGAGGTCGACGTCGTCGGCTACCTCGTCGCTGAACAGGCCGACGGCGAGCAGATCGTCGAGCTCGCGTACTGCGGCTGCCGCACGCTGGGGTTTGGCCGCGACGACACGCAGGTAGGAGGTGAGCGCTGCGCCGGGTGCTTCCATCGTGTCGTCGAATGTGTTGCCGCTCCATTCGTACGCCTGTAGGAGGTCGTGCAGTTCCGTGAAGCGGTCGTGGATGGGCGCCATGGGCTGTGGACCTGTCTGGTTGCGGTCTTACGAGGTGGCTTCGGGGTAGGAGGTCAGGACGCGGTAGCCCAGAGGGACGGTCGGGTCCTTCTTGAGGACGACTTTCGCCCCCGTCACCCATTCTGGGGGCAGTCCGTTCTTGAAGTGGGTGCGAGACAAGCTCATTCCGGTGGGCTCTCCCAGCTCGGCCGAAAAGTCCTTCTTCCCCGCCGGCTTCCCGTTGTTCAACCAGTCCTCGATCTGCTTCTGCCGCTTGAGGACTACCGCCTGGGTGTGCTTCTGGGCCGAGGCGTGGTCGATGTACCGGGAGGCGGCGTCCAGTTCAGGGTCCCCGCGCAGGCGGGCCCGGAGGTCCCGGGTGGTGACCTCGACGTGACGGGCGCCGGTATGCGCGCCGTTCTTGCCTTCGTCCGCTGCGAGGTCCGTCGTGTACTTCGGCTTCTGCGCCCCCTTGCGTTTGCTGCGTGGCCAGGCGTTGGGTTCGCCGTCGCCCTTCATGAGCAGGCCGAGGTCGTCGGCACTTGCCGTCAGTCCGCCGGGCAGCGCGACCTGGGGTTCGAGCCCGGCGACGCGGACGCCACCCAGCAGTTCTGTCCATCCGCCGGCGCCCCGCACGGCCCTCACGGTGGCGCCCCCGCCACCGAAAGCGCCACCGGTGAGGGCTCCGTAGAGCGCGGCCTGGCGTACCTCGTCGAGGCTGAGGCCCTTGCTCTCGCCCAGAGCGATGGACATCGGCTGGGTGAGGGCCAGGTCGACGGTGACAGACTCGATGCCCGCGAAGGCGGCGGTGGCGAGGGTCGTACCGGCGATGGTGGCGATCTCGGTGGAGACGGTGACGCTGAGGGTCGCGGCGAGTTCCACGATGGTGGCCGTGGCCGCCGTCGCGGCGGCCTCGGAGATGCCGAAGGTGAAGACGGCCAGTGCCGTGCCGGCGATGATCGTCGCGCCGACGATCTCCAGCTCGTGCTCCAGGCGCTTGACGGCGGCATGGACGACGTCGGCGTACTTGTCGAGCGCTTTGGCCATGTCACGGGCGCCGTCGATCATGTCCTGGAGCCAGCCGTGGCCGTCGTAGTAGTAGCGTCGCCAGTACGGGTCGTCGAAGGCGGAGATCGCCTCGCCCTTGTTGTGCTCGATGATGCCGCGGGCGGACTTGTTCGCCGCGGCCGTCACCTCTTCGATGTCGTCGGCGAAGTCTCGCCACGCCTTGGCCGCGTCGCGCAGCCCACCCTCGTCGGCATCCGGCCACCACATACCGGTGACGTCCTGGATGATCTCCTTGGCCTTGTCGGCGGCACCGCTCACTGCTGGGTGCCGTTTCCGTCGTGCGGGGTGGCCTTGATCTTGCTGAACATCGAGCGGACGAGTTCCTCGTTGTCGATGTGGCCGTCCGCCATGTCCGTCAACGCGTCGTGGATGCTGGCCAGGCCCTGGGCGAGGATGTCGGAGGCGTTCTCGATCTTCTTCACGTTCGGGCCGTACGCCTCGTGGAAGGCGCGGCCCTGATCGTCGTCGCCCCACGGCGAACCGGCCGCCGACAGTGCCAGTTTGAGCTTGGTCAGGGCCTTGGCGAGATCGGTGCTGTGCGTGTGGAAGTGCGGAGCCGTCTTCTTCAGATCGGCGATCTTGATGTCGAGTATCTCGCCGTCGCCGCCACTGCCCTTGTCGCCCATGGTGTTGCGCCCGTCCCCTCCGTTGCCTCACCAGCCCAAAGACCCTAAGTGGCGGGCAGGCTTCGCAGCTGAGAGCGGCGTCAAGCGGCAGTAAAGTTCCGTTCAAGATTCCGCAGGGCAGGGCAGGGCAGGGCGGAGGGTGGGGCCGAGGGAGCAAATAGGCTCCGCCGGTGACGAGCCCCGTTCCCCTGAACCCGCACCCGAGCACCCACCCGGATGCCTCAGCCTTCCGTGATCCGGTGGCGGTGGCCGCGTCGTTGGCGTGGCAGGGGCCCGCTGTTCGTGCGCGTACGCGGGCGAACACTCGGCACCACGCGATGCTGCTACGGATGAGAATTCAGCGGCACGCGTCAGGGCGGCCCGGGCCGAACGTGATCACCGGTGCCTACCGGGCCTCGTGGGACGCGAAGATGACGGTCGCGGGTGGGCGGGTGACCGCTGTGGTGTTCACGGAGGCGCCGCAGGCGCGCCGACTGGAGTACGGGTTCGTCGGCGTCGACCGGAGCGGGCGGCAGTACCGGCAGCCGCCGTTTCCGCACATTGAGCCTGCGTACCGCGAGACTGAGCTTGAGATAAAACCTCTGGGCTCGCCCAAGAAGGCATTCGAGTCCCCCACATGGGCAAATGCCGGACAAGGCGACGGCTACGTCGTCATCCTCGGGTTGCGAGAGGGCGTTAAGTCCTGTTGCTGGTGATGTGGTGTCGCCTGTTTGTGGGTTATGGGACAGTTCCACGCTCGCGTCATGTCGTGTGCATGATGGAGTCGCGGACATGAACGGATGCCGTACGCAACCGACTTGTCCGACGAGCAGTGGGCGTTGATCGAGCCGCTGGTCACCGCGTGGAAGCAGGAGCGGGTGGCGCGGTCGGTGACCGGGGACCCGGGCTCCCGCGACCTGCGCGAGGTCGTGAACGCGCTGCTCTACCAGAACCGGACGGGCTGTCAGTGGCGGCTCCTGCCACACGACCTCCCGGCCTGGTCGGCGGTGTTCTACTACTTCACCTGTGGCGCCAGGACGGCCTTGATAAGCGGATCCAGGAGATCCTGCGCTGCCAGGTGCGGGAGCGGTCCAGACGATTAGAGGACCCGTCCCTGGTGATCATCGACACCCAGTCCGTCCGCGTGGCGGCCGGGGTGCCGAAGGCGACGACGGGACTGGACGCGAACGCGAAGACGCCCGGCAGGAAGCGGGGACTCGCCGTCAACGTGCTGGGCCTGATTTTGAACGTGCCGCTTGTCTGCGTGCGCTGTTGTGGTCGGTTGGGATCAGGTTCCGGGGTGTTGCGTGAGGGGGATTGAGCATCTTCTGCGGCCCCTGAGCGCGGCAGAGATGGCAGCGGGAGGATGGGCGGGTGCTGTCCCGGGCCCGGGGCCTGACTCATGATATTTCTGACCGAAGTGTCCCGCTGCCACAGTGTCGGCCGTTGGCCGGGGATGGTGCGTTGTCGGTACCGGACTGGCGGGGCGTGTCCCGATAGGGGCCTGCCGATCGCTGTGGCGTCCTCACGATTCTGACCGCCCGACGCGGCCCGGTACCGGCAACGCGACACGTCATCGGACCGGGAAGGGAATCGGGTATGGCGAGTTCGACCATGTCCACTACGTTGCCTGCTCCGAAGCCCCGCCGTCGCCGCCCTGCGGGGGAGGTGGTGCTGGGAGTGGATACGCACCGGGATGCCCATGTGGCTTCGGTGCTCTCCTTGACGGGGGCGGTGCTGGCCACTGACGAGTTCCCGGCCACCGCGGCCGGCTACCGCGCTCTGCTGAAGTGGGCCAGAAGGTCGGGAGCCGTGAGGCGGGCCGGGGTGGAGGGGACCGGCTCCTGCGGGGCGTCCCTGACGCGCTACCTGCTGGCCCAGGGCGTGGACGTGTTTGACGTGAACTGGATGGACCGGGCAGATCGCCGTCGGCGCGGCAAGTCGGATCCGCTCGATGCCCAGAATGCGGCGCGAGCCGTGCTGAGCGGGCGGGCCTGTGCTCGGGCCAAATCGGGCGACGGGCCGGTGCAGATCGCCAGGATGTACAAGCTCACGAAGGCGTCGGCCGTGAAAGCCCGCACCCAGACCATCAACCCGCTCAAGGCCGTGATCGTCACCGCCGATCCCGCCTTGCGGGAAGAGCTGGCCGGCCTGGGCAATGCCGAACTCTTCCGTACCTGTGCGCGGTTCACCGACGCGAGCAGTCACGAGGGGGCAGGCGAGGAGTCGGTGCTGCAGGCCACCCGGATCACGCTGGGCCTGCTGGCATCCCGGATCGGACAGCTCTCCGAGGAGATCCGCGAGGTGGACGCTCGGCTGGCCCGGCTCGTGGAATGTCATGCCCCGCAGCTGCTCGATGTGGTGGGGGTTGGCCCGGACACGGCTGTCGCTCTGCTGATCACGGTGGGGGACAACCCGGAACGGCTGGACAGCGAGGCGTCCTTCGCTGCCTTGTGCGGGGTGAGCCCCGTCGAGCGTTCCTCGGGACGTCGGCAGGTCCGTCGCCTCAACCGCGGCGGCGACCGTCAGGCCAATGCCGCGCTCCATCGCATCGTGTTCACCCGCCTGCGGGTCGACCCGCGCACCCAGGACTATTACGAGCGTCGGATCAAGGAGGGCAAGACCCGGCGCGAAATCGTCCGTTGCCTCAAGCGCTATGCGGCCCGGGAGGTCTTCCACCTGGTCAAACAGCTACAGCCAGGCCCCCGCTCGTAGGGGCTGTGATTTGAGGAGCCCCGATCTGATGGTGCTGGCGGGGACTCCGTGTTCGGCGGACGGGCAAGTGAAGGCCCGGCGCGACATCATTCCCGCATCGCGCCCACGTCGAGGCTCAGGTGCAGCAGCTGTCCTGCGGCGCCTTGGCCCGACGTTGAGGACGTCATCGCACTCCGGTCGCCGACAACAGGGTCGGGTCGTAGCAGTCGCAGGACAGGACGGTCGCCGCAGCACCTGCCTTGGCTGGCACCTCGAGCAGCACCGTCATGCTGCTGATCGACGTGGCTTCGCGCCACTCCGGTCCGCCTCCGAGCATGATCTGGGTGTCCGAGTCCTTTTCGAACACCACTGTTCCGCTCGCACCGACTCCGGCCACCCGGTGCGTCTGCTGCAGGGTGCACGCCACCAGCGAACTACCCGAGTCCAGGCGCAGCACCGGCAGCGCGGTGCCCGCCGGCCGGTACGACAGGCTGCGCTCGAGTTCGGGGTCCGCCCATCCATTGAAGAACTTCACGAGATCGCTGGTCATGGGACCGCGGGCGAAGCGCCGATCCGCGAGTTTTCCCT
Organism: Streptomyces olivochromogenes; assembly: GCF_001514115.1. GTDB lineage: Bacteria > Actinomycetota > Actinomycetes > Streptomycetales > Streptomycetaceae > Streptomyces > Streptomyces olivochromogenes. The sequence goes on along the minus strand of NZ_KQ948451.1, from coordinate 1,298,858 downwards.
GCGGAGGATCGAACGTGAGGTAGTCCGCGAAGGCGCCACGCACGGAGCGCTCCGCTGATCCGGTCGGAGACAGCTGCACGGTGTCGTCCGGATTGCGGCGCAGGGCGGGAAGTTGTTTGGGCTTCATCCGCACGATGGTGCGGCCCTTTTCGGTCGACGTCGGACCCGGCGCGGGATCGGTGGCGGAGGGCTTCTTGAGTGGTTCGGTGAGCGCCCAGATGGAGGCGGTGGCCTTCCACGGTCCGCCGGGCTGAGTCTGTGCGAAGTAGAACAGCTGTGACGAGCGGTCCTTCTCCTGACCCTTCCATTTGCTCAGTACGGCGAAGAAGCGCGGGAAGCCGGCGTCGGCTTTCTCCGACGGGATCAGGAACTTGGGACGGACCAGGTGGGCGACTTCGTCCTTCGTTCCTGCCTTGCGATGCACTTAGTACGCGGCCAGCGATTCCTTGAGCAGCACGCCGGTTTGTACCTGCCCTTGGGCCGCGTCGTCCATCGCCGTATCGGCACGGGCGTTGGTGCGGTCGTAGGCGGCGAAGACCTCTTTCGCCTCAGCCCTGTCTATGACAGGTCGGGATATGGCAGACGGGGCCGGACGTCCGTCACTCCTGTCCGAGGAGGCGCCTGTGCAGCTCGTCACCAGCATCAGCAGGGCAGCCGCCGCAACAGGGGGCGTCGATCCTCTGGCAGTCACAACTTTCCCTCCAGCTCCAACAGCACCACCAGTCTAGGAAGTTGATCTGCGGGGTGCGCCCGGAACCGGATGGAAAGATCAGCCCGATGCCTCCGCTTGGCCGGAACCGTGCTGTCTCCACCTGGGGGAGATCGCCCCGACGTCGGCCGCTGGCGAGGAGGTGCACCGCCCTGTGCGGTTCCCGGAGCACCAGCCCCGTGCCAACAGGCCGCGACAAGATCACCAACGACATCCGGAACGTGTGCCAGAACCCACTCGTCGTCTATAGAGCCAGCCTGGTGTCGCAGCGCTGTTGGCCGACCGGGGCCCTGGTGCGCGGGTGGCGGCCGGGCAGGTTAGTTTGCTCGGATGAGTCTTCTTGATGATGTGGCCGAGCGCGACGGCTGGCGATGCTGGGTGTGTGACGAAGCGGTCGACCCCGACGAGTCAGTGAACGACCCGCGGGGCCCCAGCGTCGACAGCCGGACCGCCGACCGGAAGGCCAAGGTCGCCGAGCGGCTCGCGCACCGCGGGTGCAATAGCCGCAAGGGTGCGGTCAAGGTGGTCATCGCCTGGCCGGAGCGCCTGTACGTAGTCGAACCCGCGCCGCTGATCGCCGTTGGCGACAGGCTGGAGCGCAAGGGGGGCCGCGAGACGGTGGGCCGTTGTCCGACTAGGAAGGATGCCCAAGAGGCGGCGGATTGGCTGGTGGACCGGTTCTCTCGACTGCTACCGGGGCTGCCGGTGACCGCCGACATCGAGGCGGGCGGCGGCCAGTTCCTCGTCATCCTGGCCACCGGCCGCCGCTGATCGGGGATCACCCCTCAGCCAAAGACGGCCGACGCCGGGGCGCAGTAGCCGGAGAAGGCGAACGGGCCTGCGATGCCCCGCTAACAGCAGTAGCGCAGCAGTGCGGGCCGTCGCCCTCGCCGGGTGGCGGCTCGCACTGCTGTGTTCACTCCTCGGAGGGATCGGGGCTCCAGACGGCTGGCCCGCCGCCGCGCCACTCGATGAGCAGCGGGTCGTCCAGGCGGACGTTTTCCGGGTCCAGTCCTGCCCGCCGCAGGAACTCCAGGAGGTCGCGGGGGCCCAGGGCGCGGCCGAGGATGGGGTGCCGGCCTCGGGCTGTGTTCGCCGGCCAGGGGCGAGGGACTGGCGGGCGGTGTCTACGGCCCGTCCGGGACGCCGAGCGGCACGGTGAACCGCGGCTGCCAGCCTTCCTCCGTCGGCACCACCAGCTGGACCGCCGTCGCACGGGTGTGCAGCGGCAGCAGGCTGCCGATCGCAGCGCGGACATGGGCGGCAGCTGTCGGGTTGTCCGCACCCATAGCGACCGTGACATGGGCGGCGGGCTGCGCCCCGAAGCGGCCCTTGTACGGGCGCAACCCGGGCCACTGGGTGCGGAACGCATCGACGATCGTTTGGAGTCCCGGAACGGTGACGGCGACGAAGCCGGACTCCGTCACGACCTCCTCCAAGAGCAGATCAGCTGCCGGGAAACTTGCAGCCAGGGAACGCACGCCCTTCTCGTCCTGATCTGTCAGCGCCGATTCCGGCACGAACGGGTAGAGGAGCGAGACGTGCGCCGGCACCCCACGACGCACCAGAGCCGGGTCGATACGCCACGCCGCATCGAGGAGCGGGGCGGCATCGGGCAAGACAATGACGACGGCAGTGGTCCCTGGCTCTGGCACGCCGTCATCATCGCAGGCCAGTCCGCTACTGCGCGCGTTGCACTGGGAGGTGGGTGAGGGCAACGAGTTGGGCGTGGTCGAGGCGGTCGCGGCCGACGTGTTGGTTGGTGATCCACGCCCCGTATGGTGCCCGCTTCCGTCCGGGACGTGCTCGATGCAGGCTCGTCCGGCGATGCCGCCCTCGCGTGTGGCTCCGGGTTTGGGTTCTGACTCACTTTCCGGATGTCGTTGGTGATCTTGTCGCGGGCCTGTTGGCACGGAGGTGTTGTACCCCCGGGGCTGCCGGATTTGCAGCTAACGGACGTGCTCTCGGCCGCCCCCGGCCAACAGCCCGGCTCAACCGCCCGTCACGCGACCAGCGGCTATTCGCACGCACCGTGGTTCCACCTGAAGATCACCAACAGCATCAATCCCGTGAATGATCTTGAGGTCGGCTGCTTTGCATCGAGACTCGTTGCGAGGAGGCCAGGTCTGCGGCGAGAAGCCTGACCGTCATCGAACTGCGCCAAGATCGTTCACGGAATCGTGGCCTGAACCAAAATCGCCGTCGTTCACAGGTCTTCCACCTGGTCAGATAGTTACAGCCAGGACCCCGCTCATAGGGGCTGTCGTGACAGATGAAAGGGTCAGGCGGGTGAGTGAGACACCGATGAACACCCTGCAATACCGCTTCGACGGGCCAGAAGACGCCCCTGTCCTGATCCTCGGTCCCTCACTGGGTACCACCTGGCACATGTGGGACCGGCAGATACCGGAGCTGTCCAAGAGCTGGCGGATCTTCCGGTTCGACCTGCCGGGCCACGGCGGCGCCCCCGCCTACCCGGCGGGTTCCGTCACCGAACTGGCGGGGCGGCTGCTCGCCACCCTCGACGGGCTCGGCGTGCAGCGCTTCGGTTACGCGGGCTGCGCGTTCAGCGGGGCCATCGGTATCGAGCTGGCGCTGCGCCACCCGGAGCGGATCGCCTCGCTCGCCGTGATCGCCGCCTCGCCCCGCTTCGGATCGGCCGACGAGTTCCGCCAGCGCGGGGTGATCGTGCGCAGCAACGGTCTTGACCCGATCGCGCGATCCTCGCCCGAGCGCTGGTTCACGACCGGCTTCGCCGCCGCGCAGCCCGCGATCACCGAGTGGGCCGTGCAGATGGTGCGCACCACCGACCCCGGCTGCTACATCGCCGCCTGCGAGGCGCTCGCCGCGTTCGACGTACGCGCCGAACTGGGCCGCGTCGGCGTCCCCACCCTCGTCCTCGTCGGCTCCGACGACCAGGTCACCGGACCCGCCGAGGCCCGCACGCTGGTCGCCGGGATACCGGACGCCCGCCTCGCCGTCGTACCCGGCGCCTCGCACCTGGTTCCCGTGGAGCAGCCGGCCGCGGTCACCGACCTGCTGATACGACACTTCTCCACCGCCTGGCAGCCCGCCTACGACTCGACCACAGGCCAGATGGCCATCCCGGCGGCCCCGGTCAAGCCGGTGCTCACGGCACCCCCGCCGGTCGGACCCGTCGCCGAGATCGCCCCACCCGTCGTCCAGCCCGCGGTTCTGGGCAGGCCCGACCCCTACGACGCCGGGATCAAGGTGCGCCGCGAGGTGCTGGGCGACGCGCATGTGGACCGGGCGCTGGCCTCGGCGGACGAGTTCTCCGGGGACTTCCAGGAGTTCATCACGCGCTACGCGTGGGGCGAGATCTGGGACCGGCCGGGCCTCGACCGGCGTTCGCGCAGCTGTGTCACGCTCACCGCGCTGGTCGCGGGCGGTCACCTCGACGAGCTGGCCTTCCATACCCGCGCCGCCCTCCGCAACGGCCTCACCCCGGTCGAGATCAAGGAGGTGCTCCTCCAGGCGGCCGTCTACTGCGGTGTCCCGGCCGCCAACAGCGCCTTCAAGGTGGCGCAGCAGGTCATCCGGGAGGAGACCACCCCCCAGGAGTGATCTTGAGCCTGGTAGTGGGAGCACCTGTTTCAGCAGCCCTCCGTGGCATCCGGAGGGGGAGGATGGACCCATGAAGCTCACGAAGAAGTCGCATGCCTGCATCCGTCTCGAGAAGGACGGGCGGGTGCTCGTCATCGACCCGGGGACCTTCACCGAGGAGGACGCGGCCGTCGGCGCGGAAGCGATCCTGGTCACGCACGAGCACCTCGACCACTTCAACGAGGACCGGCTGCGGGCCGGTCTGGAGTCCAACCCGGCGGCCGAGATCTGGACCCTGAAGTCGGTCGCGGAGAAGATCTCCGCGGCCTTCCCGGGCCGTGTGCACACCGTCGGTCACGGCGACACGTTCACCGCCGCGGGCTTCGACGTCCAGGTGCACGGCGAACTGCACGCCGTGATCCACCCGGACATCCCGCGCATCACGAACGTCGGCTATCTCATCGACGGCGGACGCGTCTTCCACCCGGGCGACGCCCTCACCGTCCCCGAGCAGCCGGTCGAGACGCTGATGCTCCCGGTCATGGCCCCGTGGAACAAGATCGCCGAGGTCATCGACTACGTCCGCGAGGTGAAGCCGCAGCGCGCGTACGACATCCACGACGCGCTCCTGACGGACCTCGCGCGCCCGATCTACGACCACCAGATCGGCTCCCTGGGCGGCTCCGAGCACCTGCGGCTCGCGCCGGGGGCGTCGGCGGACGTCTGAGCACACCCGAGAGCGGGGGCGCCGGGCGGGCGCGGCGGCCCGTTGTCGTACCCGCCCGGTAGGTTGTGAGGCATGCGCATCGCGACCTGGAACGTGAACTCGATCACCGCTCGCCTCCCGAGGCTGCTGGCCTGGCTGGAGAGCAGCGGCACGGACGTGCTGTGCCTCCAGGAGGCCAAGGTCGCCGCCGAGCAGTTCCCCGTCGACGAGCTGCGCGAGCTGGGCTACGAGGCGGCGGTCCACGCGACCGGGCGGTGGAACGGAGTGGCGGTGCTCTCCCGCGTCGGCCTGGAGGACGTGGTCAAGGGGCTGCCCGGTGACCCCGGTTACGAGGGCGTGGAGGAGCCCCGGGCCGTCTCCGCGACCTGCGGCCCGGTCCGCGTCTGGTCGGTGTACGTGCCGAACGGACGCGAGGTGGACCACCCCCACTACGCCTACAAGATCCAGTGGTTCGAGGCCCTCAAGGCCGCGGTCGCGGGCGACGCGGCGGGCAGCCGTCCCTTCGCCGTGCTGGGCGACTACAACGTGGCGCCGACGGACGACGACGTCTGGGACATCTCCCTCTTCGAGGGGGCCACCCACGTCACCCCGGCCGAGCGGGCGGCCCTCGCCGCGCTGCGCGAGTCGGGCCTGTCGGACGTGGTCCCGCGGCCCCTGAAGTACGACCACCCGTTCACGTACTGGGACTACCGTCAGCTGGGCTTCCCCAAGAACCGCGGCATGCGCATCGACCTGGTCTACGGCAACGAGCCGTTCGCCAAGGCGGTCACCGACTCCTATGTGGACCGCGAGGAGCGCAAGGGCAAGGGCGCGTCGGACCACGCGCCGGTCGTGGTGGACCTCGACGTGTGAAGGCCCCCGGGGCGCGCCTGTGGTGCGACCCGGAGTGCGAATGTCACGCTGGGCGTATGAACATCCCTTTCCTGGGCACCTGGCGCAAGAAGCACGGTCCCGCCTTCGGCGTCGCGGTGTTCTCCGACGGTGATCACGACTCCGAGGGCGTCGCCGAACTCCTCTCCGAGTGCGAGCTGCTGCGCTCGCAGGCCCATCAGGCGGGCGTCGAACTCGACGACTCCGTCGCCTCGTTGGAAGCGCTGGACCAGCTGCTGCCGCGCTGGCGCGACGACGAGGAGAGCCTGCCATGGCTCGGCAACGACGCGGGGCTCTATCTCGGCTCGGTCATCGTGCGCACGGTGCCCGGCGCCCGCTGGGAGGTCTGGCCCAACGGCCACCCGGCGGTGCGGCTGGCCTCCGGCCGGGAGATCGATGTCGTCGCCTCCGGCCACACCTGGGCGTCCAGCGGTGCCCCCGAACTCTCCCAGCTGTACGCGGAGGTGTCGGAGGGATAGCCCGTCCCGCCGTGACGCCGTAAACCAGAAACTTCATAAATACGGCTAATGCCCGAAAAGTGCGTGTCGCGTATGGGGGGTCACCCTGCCCGGATAGTTTGCGGCTTCTGCGACACAGCTGAGAGTGGGTAGGGCCGGGCATGGCTGTCGATCCTCTGATCGAACTGCAGGACGTGAACAAGCACTTCGGCGAGTTGCATGTCCTCCAGGACATCAACCTCACCGTCGGCAAGGGGGAGGTGGTCGTGGTCATCGGCCCCTCGGGGTCGGGCAAGTCGACCCTGTGCAGGGCGATCAACCGGCTGGAGACCATCGAGTCCGGCGCCATCAGGCTCGAAGGCCGGCCGCTGCCGGACGAGGGCAAGGCGCTGGCCGGACTCCGCGCCGAGGTCGGGATGGTCTTCCAGTCCTTCAACCTCTTCGCCCACAAGACGATCCTGCAGAACGTCTCACTGGCCCAGATCAAGGTCCGTGGCCGCAAGAAAGAGGAGGCCGACCGGCGCTCCCTCGAGCTCCTGGACCGTGTGGGCCTCGCCTCCCAGGCCCCGAAGTACCCGGCGCAGCTCTCCGGCGGCCAGCAGCAGCGCGTGGCCATCGCCCGCGCCCTCGCCATGGACCCCAAGGCCCTGCTGTTCGACGAGCCGACCTCGGCACTCGACCCCGAGATGATCAACGAGGTCCTGGAAGTCATGCAGCAGCTCGCGCGCGACGGCATGACCATGGTCGTCGTCACCCACGAGATGGGCTTCGCACGCTCCGCGGCCAACCGCGTCGTCTTCATGGCCGACGGCCGCGTCGTCGAGGACCGCAGTCCCGAGGAGTTCTTCACCAACCCGCGCAGCGACCGCGCCAAGGACTTCCTCTCCAAGATCCTCAAGCACTAGGCGGGGGAGTACGACCATGATCCGTACGACACCTGCGCGCCTGGCCGTGGCCGCCCTCGTGTGCATCGCGCTGCTGACGGCCGCCTGCGGCAAGGAGGGCAGTCCGCCCACCAAGGGACCGGCCGCCGGCAAGCTGCCCCACTACCAGGTGGCGGAGGGCTTCGAACTCCCCTCCTCGCCCACCTGGGAGAGGGCCAGAAAGCGCGGCTACCTCAACATCGGCGTCAAGGAGGACCAGCCGTACCTGGGCGAGAAGGACCCGGCGAGCGGCACCTACTCCGGCTTCGACATCGAGATCGCCAGGATGATGTCGGCCTCGCTCGGCTTCGACCCGAGCACCATCCGTTTCAAGACGATCGCCTCGGCCAACCGCGAAACCGCCCTGCAGAACGGTCAGATCGACTTCTACGTCGGCACCTACACCATCAACGACAACCGCAAGAAACTCGTCGGCTTCGCGGGCCCCTACTACATGGCCGGTCAGTCGCTGCTCGTACGCAAGAACGAGAAGGACATCCACGGCCCCCAGGACCTCGCCGGCAAACGCGTCTGCTCGGCGGCCGGTTCGACGCCGTACCAGCGCATCCAGACCGACTACCCGAGGGCGACGCTCGTCGCCTACGACACCTACTCGGTCTGCGTCGACAACCTGCTCACCTACCAGGTCGACGCCGTCACCACCGACGACGCGATCCTGATCGGCTACGCGGCGAAGGTGCCCGACGAACTCAAGGTCGTCGGCAGGCCGTTCTCGAAGGAGCCGTACGGCATCGGCGTGCCGCGCGACGACAACGCGCTGCGGTTCGCACTCGACGACGCGTTGGAGGCCCGTGAGAAGAACGGCGACTGGAAGAGGGCGTACGAGGCGACGCTCGGGCTCTCCGGAGTGCCGGCGCCCACCCCGCCCGCCATCGACCGCTACCCGGCGAGCTGAGCGAGGCCGATGTGAACGTACTGACCGACAACTTCCACACCTTCGCCCAGGGATTCCTCGGCACGGTCGAACTCACCGTCTACGCGAGCGTGCTGGCCCTCGTGCTCGGCTTCCTGATGGCGTCGTTCCGGGTCGCGCCGGTCGGCTCCCTGCGGGCCTTCGGCACGGTGTGGGTGACCGTGCTGCGCAACACCCCGCTCACCCTGCTGTTCTTCGCCGTGCTGCTCGGGCTGCCCCGGTTCGGACTCGTGCTGCCCTTCAAGGTGTTCGCGATCCTGGCGCTCGGCTGCTACACCTCCGCGTTCATCTGCGAGGCGCTGCGCTCGGGCATCAACACCGTGCCCAAGGGACAGGGCGAGGCGGCCCGCAGCCTCGGCATGACCTTCAGCCAGACGCTGTCCGTGGTCGTCCTGCCGCAGGCGTTCCGGTCCGTGATCCCGCCCATCGGCTCCACGCTCATCGCCCTCGCCAAGAACTCGGCGATCGCCGGGGCGTTCAGCGTCAACGAACTGCTCGGGACCTACAAGACGCTGAGCGAGCTCGGCTACAACATCGTCTGGACCTTCATCTGGATCGCCGTCGGCTATCTGATCATCACCCTCACCATCAGCGCGATCTTCAACTACCTCGAACAGCGCTGGGGAGTCGCCCGATGACCGCCACCGCCCCTGAATCCACCGCCCTGTACGACGTTCCCGGACCCAGGACCCGTCAGCGGCACCGGCTCTACGCGGCCGTGTCCACCGCCCTGATCCTCGCCCTGGTCGGCTGGATCCTCTATCTCCTCTTCGACACCGACCAGTTCACCTACACGAAGTGGATGCCGTTCGAGTACAAGGGCATCCAGGAACTGCTGCTGCGGGGACTGGGCAACACGCTGAAGGCCTTCGCGATGGCCGCGGTGCTCTCGCTGGCGCTGGGCACCGTGCTCGCGACGGGACGCCTGTCCGACCACCGTCCGGTGCGCTGGGTCTGCGCGCTGGTCGTCGAGTTCTTCCGCGCGATGCCCGTACTGGTGATGATCTTCTTCATCTTCGTGGCGCTGAAGGTGCAGCCGCTGCCCGCGCTGGTCGCGGGGCTGACCCTCTACAACGGCTCGGTGCTCGCCGAGGTCTTCCGCTCCGGCGTCAACTCCGTCGAACGCGGCCAGCGGGAGGCCGCGTTCGCGCTCGGCATGCGCAAGACCCAGGTCATGACGTACGTCCTCGTCCCGCAGGCCGTGCGGGCCATGCTGCCCGCCATCATCAGCCAACTCGTGGTGGCCCTGAAGGACACCTCGCTCGGCTATCTCATCACCTACGAGGAGTTTCTCCACGCCGGGAAACTGATCGCCTCGAACCTCGACTACGATTTGCCGTTCATCCCCGTGGTGATGGTGATCTCGCCGATCTACATCGGGATGTGCATGCTGCTCTCCTGGTTCGCCCAGTGGGTGTCCCGGCGGGAGCAGCGCAGTCCCAAGACCGAGGCCGTGAATGTGGCACCGGCCGAACCAGGGACGCTGCTGCCGGGTGGGGGTCCCCCCACAGCCCCGCGACTGTAGGGGGAGCAGCAGCTCACAGGGCCAGACCCGGCCGGCGCCAGCAGCCGGAGATCACTGCTCGCGCAGGGGAACGGACACGTAGGACGGGTCGTTCGCCGGTGAGGAGAAGGTCAGCTGCGCGCCGGACGGGTTGTGCTCGATGTAGAGCGGGTCGACCGTGTCGACGACCAGGGCGAGCCGATGCCCTGCCGGGACGTCGTAGGCCGTGGAGTACAGCTCCAGGTCGACGCCGAACGGCTTTCCGGGCGTCTGCCCGTGGAAGGTGTACGGCGCGTTGCTGACCAGCTTGCCGAGGCCGAGCGGGCCCACGTCGTAGAGGTAGGCGACGAGGGTGCCGCTCTCCTTGGTCGGAGTGAGCGTGGTGTGCAGCGTGGTGGTTCCGCGCACTCGCTGGACGCTCCCGTACCTCTCCGACTGCCAGACGGCCGCCCAGCGGCGCGGCAGCAGCGGGATCGACGCCATCGGGGGCACCTGGGCGATCTGGTCGAGGATGCTGGAGAGGAAGATGATCCCGCCGTCCGCGCCCGAGTCGACGTTGGTGTGGATCGTGGTGGTGCCCGCGAGGGCGATCTTCTTCCTGGTCGCGCCGACCGACTTCCAGTCGGGGTAGCCCTCGTAGGCGCCGGTGGTGCGGGGCTTGAGCTGGACGGGCTGCTCACGGTCGATGCCGTTGTCGACGCCCCTGAGGTAGTGGTCGAACCAGCGGCCGGTGTCCGTCCACACGTCGTTGGGGAGCCCGAACAGACCGGTCAACTCGGCGGTGGCGTGGTCGCCGGGGCGGAACTCCAGGCGCTTGGGGCCGGTCAACTCCTCGTAGAATTTGGCGTACTGGTTGGGTGCGAAGATCGTGTCGCCCCAGCCGTTGGCCATGAAGACGGCCGCGCCGTTCTTGTTGAGCTGGTCGACATAGGTCTCGGGGGAACGTTTCTTCCCCCAGGCGATCATCTCCTGCTCCTTCGACAGGTTCGAGGCGAAGAAGTCCTTGAGGGTCTGCTGGAGTTCGGCGCTCGGGTGCCCGGTGACAGTCCCCGCGACGCCGAGCAGGGCGGTGGCCTGGGAGTGCTGGGTGCGGCCCGAGTAGATCGAGTCGATGAGGTCGGCCCAGCCGCTCATGGCGGAGACCGCCTTGATCCTCTTGTCGTGGGCGGCGGCGAGCAGGCTGATCCCGGCGCCGTAGGAGACGCCCGCCATGCCGACCTTCTGGGCGTCGGCCGGGGTGTTCGCCAGCGCCCAGTCGATCACCTTGGAGGCGTCGGCCACGTCGGGCGGTCCCGCCACTTCTATCTCGCCGCCGGACTGCCAGAAGCCGCGCACGTTGTACGTGAGCACCACATAGCCGGAGTCGGCGAGCTTCTGGGCCTGTGCGAGGTACTCGACCTGGGGCAGGCCCCAGCTCGTCGGCATGACGAGGAGCGGGTACCTGCGGCTGCCGTCGGCGCCCGCGGGGGTGACGACATTGGCCTTGAGGACCGTGCCGCCGTCTCCGGCGATGTCGACGAAGCGGACGGAGGCTGAGGCCGCCTGGGCGGTGGGGGCGAGCCCGAGGGCGGTACCGGCGATCAGGGCTGCGGATACGGCACCGACGGCGGACGTGCGCAGGGCATGACGATGGTGTCCCACGGGCCACTCCTCACTCGTGTCAGTAGAATGTGACCCGACGGTAACCTCGCTGCTTTACCGGAAGTAACCCGTCGGTAAGTTACGCACGGGTAAAGATTGTTCGAGGGCCGTGAAATCTACGAGGCGAGGTGAGATCTACGAGGCGCGGTGGGAGTTGCGAGCCGGCACAGGTGTGGGCAGCGGGGTCTGGGCGGCCGGGGTCACATCCGCGACGAGCTCGACGACATCGGGCCCGTACGCGTGCGAGTTCACCACCTTCAGCAGCAGTACGAAGGAGTTGCCACCGTGCTTGCGTGCCAGCCGTTCGTGGTTGCGGGCGAGATAACGGGTCGCCGCCTGGTTGGTGATCGCGCGCTGCCCGCAGAAGAGGAAGACGGGCCGCGTCCCGCGTTCCTGTCCGGCGATCAGTCGGGCGAGGATCACGTACTCGCCCTTCCCCGGCTCCAGGAGGTAGCGCTCGCTGCCGATCTGGAAGGCGCCGCGGTCCGGGCCCGGTTCGGCGTCGGTGTTCACCTGGATGCCCGGCAGCAGGGAGTGCAGGTGCGCGGCCATCCGCCGGTTGGACGAGGGCCCGCCCACACAGAACTCGGTCCGCTCCCCGAACCCCTGCTGCGCGGCGTCGTGCGCGACGACCTGGGCGTGTGCGCCGCAGTCCTTGATCAGCGCGGCGAGTTCGAGCAGCGCGAACACGTCGAAGCGCATCACCGTGAGCTCCGGGCCGCCCGCCTCGCGGTTCACCACCAGGAGCGACTCGGAGTTGTCGGGCAGCCCGAAGAACGCCTGCTTGCGCCGGAGTCTGCGCTTCCAGAGGTAGGTGCGGGCGAGCCAGCCGAGCGCGGCGCTGATGGCGGCGGCGACCACGCCGAGGACGATGTTGCGCACGTCGTCATTCATGGGCGCGCATGGTATCGGGAGTGCGGACCGGTGTTCGAGGGGGTCCTGACGGGAGGGGTGCGGTGAAGTTACGCTGCGCGGACGGCTGTTGACTGGAGGTACGGATGCGTCGCCCTGTTGCGCGGAATCTGGCGGTCTTGGCGGTTTCGGCCGCGGTGGTGTCGGTCGGTGCGGCGGCGCCACCTGCCGCAGGGACGGCTTCCTCCCGTGCCACCCCGGCGAAGGTGCCGGTCGCCGTCGGCTACGGCGGTGCCGTGGCCAGCGTCGACGCCGACGCCTCCGCCGCCGGGATCGAGGTCCTGAAGAAGGGCGGCAACGCCGTGGACGCGGCGGTCGCCACCGCGGCGGCCCTGGGCGTCACCGAGCCGTACTCCTCCGGCGTCGGCGGGGGCGGCTACTTCGTCTACTACGACGCCAAGTCCCGTACGGTGCATACGATCGACGGCCGTGAGACCGCGCCGCTGACCGCCGACTCGGGGCTCTTCCTGGAGAACGGCCGGCCGCTCGCCTTCGCGGACGCCGTCACCAGCGGGCTGAGCGTGGGCACGCCGGGCACGCCCGCGACCTGGCAGACGGCGCTGGACAGCTGGGGCAGCAAGCGGCTCGGGAGCGTCCTGAAGCCCGCGGAGCGGATCGCGCGCGACGGGTTCACGGTCGACGCGACCTTCCGCTCGCAGACCGAGTCCAACCAGGCGCGCTTCAAGAACTTCCCGGACACCGCGAAGCTGTTCCTGCCCGGCGGCTCGCTCCCCGTGGTCGGATCGATCTTCACGAACCCCGATCTCGCCAAGACCTACGAGGAGTTGGGCAAGAAGGGTGTCGGCGCGATCTACCACGGCGACCTCGGCAAGGACATCGTCGCCACCGTGAACAAGCCCCCGGTGGACCCGGCTTCGGGCTACGACGCCCGCCCGGGCAAGCTGTCGTCGAAGGACCTGGCGGCCTACCGCGCGAAGCGACAGGCGCCGACGGAGACGTCGTACCGCGGCCGGAAGGTCTACTCGATCGCCCCGTCCTCCTCCGGTGGCACCACGGTCGGCGAGGCCCTCAACATCCTTGAGAAGACGGACCTTTCGAAGGCGAGCGAGGTCCAGTACCTGCACCACTACATCGAGGCCAGCCGGATCGCGTTCGCGGACCGGGGGCGCTGGGTGGGCGATCCCGCCTTCGAGGACGTCCCCACGAAGGAACTCCTCTCGCAGAAGTACGCCGATTCGCGCGCCTGCCTGATCAAGGACGACGCGGTCCTGACGAGCCCGCTCGCACCGGGCGACCCGCGCAGTCCGGCGGCCTGCTCCACCGGCGGCACGGCCGCCCCGACGACGTACGAGGGCGAGAACACCACCCATCTCACGGTGGCCGACAAGTGGGGCAACGTCGTCTCCTACACCCTCACCATCGAGCAGACCGGCGGCAGCGGGATCACCGTTCCGGGGCGCGGATTCCTCCTCAACAACGAGCTGACGGACTTCTCCTTCACCCCGGCCAACCCGGCCGTCCACGACCCGAACCTGCCCGGCCCCGGTAAGCGCCCGCGCTCGTCGATCTCCCCGACGATCGTCCTGGACCGGCACAACCAGCCCGTGGTGGCGCTCGGTTCGCCCGGCGGCGCGACCATCATCACCACCGTCCTGCAGACCCTGACGGAGTTCCTGGACCGGAGGCTGCCGCTGGTGGACGCCATCGCCGCCCCGCGCGCCAGCCAGCGCAACGCGGCCCAGACAGAACTCGAACCGGGCCTGTACGACAGCGCCCTGCGGACCCGGCTCGAAGCCCTCGGGCACTCCTTCAAGCTCAACCCCGAGATCGGCGCCGCGACGGGCGTCCAACGCCTCCCCGACGGCCGGTGGCTGGCGGCCGCCGAGAAGGTACGGCGCGGTGGCGGCTCGGCGATGGTGGTGCGACCGGCGTCGTAGCGAGCGGCGCCCTCGCGCTCGGCGACGTCGGCGCGCCGGTGGCGATCAGCGTGCCGTGAGGATGCGTGGGCCCGTCCGGGTGATGGCCACCGTGTGTTCCGTGTGGGCCGCGCGGGAGCCGTCGTCGGTGCGCAGCGTCCAGCCGTCGGGGGCCGCGTGGAAGCCGTCGGTGCCGCCGCCGATGAGCATGGGCTCGATCGCGAGCACCATGCCGTGGCGCAGGGGGAGGCCGCGGCCCGGGCGGCCCTCGTTCGGGACGGACGGGTCCTCGTGCATGCGACGGCCCACGCCGTGGCCTCCGAAGCCGTCCGGGATGCCGTACCCGGCCGCGCGGCACACCGTGCCGACGGCGTGCGCGATGTCCCCGATCCGGTTGCCGACGACCGCCGCCTCGATGCCCGCCGCGAGGGCCCGCTCGGCGGTCTCCACGAGCCGCGCGTCGGCCACGCGGGGCTCGCCCACGATGAAGCTGATCGCCGAGTCGCCGACCCAGCCGCCCAGTTCGGCCCCGAAGTCGATGGAGACCAGGTCGCCGTCCCGCAACCGGTAACCGGTCGGGATGCCGTGCACGATCGCGTCGTTCACCGAGGCGCAGATGACCGCGGGGAAGGGGGTGGGTGCGAACGAGGGCCGGTAGCCGAGGAAGGGGGAGCCGGCGCCCGCGTCACGCAGCACCTGGTGGGCGACCTCGTCCAGCTCCAGCAACGAGACCCCCACGTCCGCCGCCTTGCGCACCGCCGTGAGCGCCCGGCCCACGACCTGGCCCGCTTCGTACATCTCGTCGATCGACGTGTCCGTCTTGAGTTCCACCATGCCAATTACTATACCGGTATTAGAATGGGGTCATGGTGCGTAACCCCCTGACCCCCGAAGAGCGCGAACGCGGTGAGCGTCTCGGGCAGTTGCTGCGCGAGGCCCGCGGTGGCCGCAGCATGGTGGAGGTCGCGGCGACCGCCGGGATCTCGGCCGAGACCCTGCGCAAGATCGAGACCGGACGGGCCCCCACCCCCGCCTTCTTCACCGTGGCGGCGCTGGCGCGGGCGCTCGGGCTGTCCATGGATGACATCGATCACAGGACTCTGCGCCCAGTCCGAAAACTCCCTGTAGCCGTTCCGTAACACGAGGGGTGTTTTCTACCGGACCGGAGTACACCAGTCGGGTGGGGAGTTGTGTGATGGCTGTGGAACAACTCCCGGGTCAAGTACGGGAGTTCGCGAGTTATTTGAGCGGGCTGATGAAACGGCTCGATCAGGACGGCGGCTGGTGCGCGGTGTTCTGGCAGCGCGACCCCGACGGCATGCGGGCCTGCCTGGACGGTTGGGAAGTGCCGCCGTGGGACGTCGTGGAGGCGCTCCTCCAGGACCTCGCCGCGGAGCAGGGCCCCCAGGCCGTGGCCCAGGAGGCCCAGCGCGCCCGTTCCCTGCACGGCGCCTCGCTCACCGCCTACGACGGCCGGCCCGGCGGCCGGGACGCCCTCGGCGACCGTCTCGACGTCATGCTCCGCGAACAGCGCTACTCCGCGGAACGTCAGGCCGAACTGAGCCGGCAGCTGCACGCGGTCACCACCCAGGAGGAGGCCGACACCGTCCGGATCGACCTCGCCTGGGCCCACGACGACCACGAACGGGCCACCGCCCGATGTGCCGAACTCCGCCACCGGATGGAGAACCTGGACCGCCGCGCCCTGCGTACCCACGTATCGGGCGCGTTCGACTTTTCGGGGGACGCGGGCGGGGGCGTCGTCCGGGTCGCGGAGCCGGCCGACCAGCGCGCGCTCGAGACGCGGCCCGGTGCGCCAGGGACGGCGGCCCCGGACCGCCCGACGATCCCGCCGGAGCGGTCCGGCCCGCGCCCGCGCTTCGCGGACCCGGCTGCGAGCGACCGCTCCGGCCCCGCCCCCGCTCCCACGGCGCCGCGCGACCCGGCGACCCCCGGTTCCGGACCGTTCGATCCGGCGGCCGCCCGTTCCGCCCGAAGCGACTCGGCGGCCGCCCGTACCGGCCCGTACGACCAGGCCGGTACCAGCACGACTCCCAGTACCAGTGCCAGTGCCACCGCCAACCTGGGCGCCGCCCCCGGCCCGGGCCCCGCCCCCGCTCCGAGTGCCGCCCCCGTCCCCAAGCAGCGCTCCAGGCGGCGCCCCCGCGGCAGCGCCCGCTTCGCCGGGATGATGGAGGCCGAGGCGGCCCCTGTGGCCGTCCCGGAGACGGCGGCGCCGCCCGTGTCCGCCCCGGCCGTGCCGAGCGGCCGTAGCCCCCGTGGAGCCCGTTTCGCGGGTGCCGCCGAGGCGCCCGCGCAGCCGCGCACCGAGGTGTTGGACGAGGATGCGCGGCGGGCCACCGCCGAGACCGTCCAGACCCTGACCCGGCTGCGCCGTGAGGGGCGCAGCGGCGAGGCGCACGCCGTGCTCGTGGAGGCCGCCTACTGGCCCGCCGCCCGCTTCCCGCTGCTCGCCGCCGAACTGCACCGGGCGGGCCTCGACGCGGACTGGGCCACCCTGCTGTGGGAGGCCGCCTCGCTCCCCGCGGACCGGCTGGTCGGCGCCGCGGACGCGCTCGTCGCGGCGGGCCGCAGCGCCGACGGCCGGCAGATGCTGCGCCAGGGCGTCGCCCGCCCCGCTCCCGAGATCGGGACCGCCGTGCTGAGCCTGGCCGACGGGGGGCGGCAGCGCGAGATCCGGGCGCTGCTCGACGCGTACGTCCGCGTCCGCACCCCGGAGGAGGCGGCTCGCAGCGCGGAGGCGGACCCGGGACGCCTCGTGCCGCTGCTGCTGGCGGCCGCCAAGGGTGTCTCGGAGGAGCGCCACTGGGACCTGGTGCACGCGCTGAGGGTGGCCGGTTTCACCGCCTGAGCCATCAGGGAAGGCATTCCCGAGCCCGTCGAAGGTCCGTCGGGCCGTCGCCCACCGGATCGACCGCTCACCCACAGGGGTGCGAAACGTGATCGACTCAGCGGGTTAACGGCGATGGTCTTGGCAAGGCTGTCCGCTGGGCTTACTTTCGAGCCTCTACCGCCTTTGTCTACGGGCGTAGAGGCTCTCTGACGTCTCGTCGAAGGAGCAGCTCATGGCCAACGTCGTACGCGCCGCTCTGGTTCAGGCCACCTGGACCGGCGACACCGCATCCATGGTCGCCAAGCACGAGGAGCACGCCCGCGAGGCGGCCCGGCAGGGCGCGAAGGTGATCGGATTCCAGGAAGTCTTCAACGCCCCCTACTTCTGCCAGGTCCAGGAGCCCGAGCACTACGGCTGGGCGGAGCCGGTGCCCGACGGGCCCACCGTCACTCGTATGCGGGAGCTCGCGCGCGAGACCGGCATGGTCATCGTCGTGCCCGTGTTCGAGGTCGAGCAGTCCGGCTTCTACTTCAACACCGCGGCCGTGATCGACGCCGACGGCACCTACCTCGGCAAGTACCGCAAGCACCACATCCCGCAGGTGAAGGGCTTCTGGGAGAAGTACTACTTCAAACCGGGCAACCTGGGCTGGCCGGTCTTCGACACCGCGGTGGGCAGGATCGGCGTGTACATCTGCTACGACCGCCACTTCCCCGAGGGCTGGCGGCAGCTCGGTCTGAACGGCGCCCAGCTCGTCTACAACCCCTCCGCCACCTCCCGCGGCCTCTCCGCCTACCTCTGGCAGCTGGAACAGCCCGCCGCGGCCGTCGCCAACGAGTACTTCATCGCCGCGATCAACCGGGTCGGGCAGGAGGAGTACGGCGACAACGACTTCTACGGGACCTCGTACTTCGTCGACCCGCGCGGACAGTTCGTGGGGGAGACGGCCAGTGACAAGACCGAGGAGCTGATCGTCCGCGACCTCGACTTCGACCTGATCGATGAGGTCCGGCAGCAGTGGGCGTTCTACCGCGACCGGCGGCCCGACGCCTACGAGGGGCTGGTGCAGCCGTGAGCGACCTGTACGCGCGCCACAAGGCCGTCCTGCCCGACTGGCTGGCCCTCTACTACGAGGACCCGATCGAGATCACCCACGGCGAGGGCCGCCACGTCTGGGACGCCCAGGGCAACAAGTACCTCGACTTCTTCGGCGGCATCCTGACGACGATGACCGCGCACGCCCTGCCCGAGGTCACCAAGGCCGTCAGTGAGCAGGCCGGGCGGATCATCCACACCTCCACGCTCTACCTCAACCGGCCGATGGTCGAGCTCGCCGAGCGGATCGCCCAGCTGTCCGGCATCCCCGACGCCCGCGTCTTCTTCACGACCTCCGGCACCGAGGCCAACGACACGGCCCTGCTGCTCGCCACCGCCCACCGGCAGAGCAACCAGATCCTGGCGATGCGCAACAGCTACCACGGCCGCTCCTTCAGCGCGGTCGGCATCACCGGCAACAAGGGCTGGTCGCCGACCTCCCTCTCGCCCCTCCAGACGCTGTACGTCCACGGCGGCGTCCGCACCCGCGGCCCGTACGCCGATCTCAGCGACGCGGAGTTCATCGCGGCCTGCGTCGACGATCTGAAGGACCTGCTCGGCCACGTCCGCCCGCCCGCCGCCCTCATCGCCGAACCCATCCAGGGCGTCGGTGGCTTCACCGCGCCGCCCGACGGCCTGTACGCGGCCTTCCGCGAGGTCCTCGACCAGCACGGCATCCTCTGGATCGCCGACGAGGTGCAGACCGGCTGGGGCCGCACCGGCGAGCACTTCTGGGGCTGGCAGGCGCACGCCGCCGCAGGCCCGCCGGACATGCTCACCTTCGCCAAGGGCATCGGCAACGGCATGTCCATCGGCGGCGTCGTCGCGCGCGCCGAGATCATGAACTGCCTCGACTCCAACTCCATCTCGACCTTCGGCGGCTCGCCGATCACGATGGCGGCGGGCCTGGCGAACCTCACGTACCTCCTCGAACACGACCTCCAGGGCAACGCCCGGCGCGTCGGCGGTCTGCTCGGCGAGCGGCTGCGGGCGATCTCCGTGCCGCTCGACTACGTACGGGAGGTGCGCGGGCGCGGGTTGATGATCGGCGTCGAGCTGGTCAGGCCCGGCACCGACGAGGC
The DNA here is from genome assembly GCF_001514115.1 of Streptomyces olivochromogenes. Taxonomy (GTDB): domain Bacteria; phylum Actinomycetota; class Actinomycetes; order Streptomycetales; family Streptomycetaceae; genus Streptomyces; species Streptomyces olivochromogenes. The sequence goes on along the minus strand of NZ_KQ948451.1, from coordinate 1,279,708 downwards.
GTACCCCGAAGGTGCCGCGGCCGTACTCGAAGCGGCCCGCCAGGACGGCCTGTTGATCGGCAAGGGCGGCGGTCACAACACCAGCGTGCTGCGCATCGCACCGCCGCTCTCCCTCACCGTCGCGGAGGCGGAGGAGGGCGCGGCGATTCTCGAGCACGCGCTGAGGTGTATCCAGTAAGAAGTTCTGAGCAAGGGAACGTGCCATGACCACCGCCACCGCCTTGGAACCCGCCCTGTCGGTACGCCAGGTCCTCGCCCTGGACCGGGTGCTCGCCGGAGAGCCCGAGGTGGTGGCCGGCGCGGGCCATCTCGATCGGTCCGTGCGCTGGGTGCACGTCGCCGAGGCCGCCGACGTGGGCGTGATGCTCAGCGGCGGGGAAATGGTGCTCACCACCGGGGTCCTGCTCGCCGGCGACCCGGACGCGCAGGCCGAGTACATCCGTTCGCTGCACCGCGCGGAGGCCGCGGCCGTCGTCCTCGGGCTCGGCCGGGCCTTCCCGACCCCGCCGGACGTGATGCGCCGGGCCGCCGAGCGCTGCGGGCTGCCCATGGTGGTCCTCCACCGGCCCTTCCCGTTCGCCGAGCTGACGGAGGAGGTCCAGTCCCGGCTCGTGCGCAGCAAGTTCGCGGCGGTGAGCCTCTCGGAGGCCGTACGGACCGCGCTCACCGGGCTCATCACCACGGGCGCGCCCCTGCAACGGATGCTCGACGAGATCGCCGTGCACGCCGCGTGCCCGGTCGTCGTCACCAACCTCGCCCACCGCGTCCTCGCCACGGCGGGGGAGCGGTCCGCGGTGGACGACGTGCTGCGCGACTGGGAGCGCATCGCCCGGCAGGCGGGCGGCAGCGAGGGCGACGGCTGGATCCGCGCCGAGCTGGGCGGGCGCGGCGAGAGATGGGGCCGCATCGTGCTGTGCGGCTACCGGGGCGACGCCGCCACCGGGCGGCTGCTCGCCGACCGTGCCGCCGAGGCCCTGGTCCTGCACCGGATGCTGGGTGGCTCCGTGCACACCTGGGAGGAGGAGTCCGCGCAGGGCCTGCTGACCGACCTGGTGAGCGGGGTCGTACCGGCGCGGCAGCTGCTCCCGCGGGCCAGGGCGGCCGGGCTGCCCGTCAACCGCCGGTCCTTCGTGCCGCTGGTGGTACGGGACGGCGACCTGGGTCAACTCGATCGCGTGCTGCGTCTGTTGGGGCTCCCCGGGCTGGTCGCCGAGCTCGTCGACGGGGCCACCGCCGTGCTGCTCAGCCTCGCCCGCGATCAGGACGCGGAGGCGCTGGCCGCCCACTTCGCGCTGCGGCTGCGCCATGAGACCGGCACCCGAACGACCGTGGCGGCGGCCTCGCCCCGTACCGCCTGGGACGACGTTCCCGGCGGCCTGCGCGAGGCCCTGCACGTCGCCGAGGCCGCCGCCGACGCACCCGCCGACCAGGACCAGCCGGTGCTCGTCCGGCTGCGTGACGTCCATCTGCGGGGCCTGATACGGCTGTTGCGCGACGACCCGAACGTCCAGTCCTTCGCCGAACGGGAGTTGGACGGGCTGCTGTGCGGGGCCGATGCCGAGTCGGAGCTGCTGCCCGTGCTGCGGACCTACCTCGCGACCGGCCGCAACAAGTCCCGCACCGCGCAGCTCCACCACGTCAGCAGGCCCGCGCTCTACCGCCGACTGGAGGCCATCGAGGCCCGGCTCGGCGTCGACCTCGACGACTTCGAGCAGGCCGCCTCCGTACACATCGCACTGCTCGCACACGACGCGCAACAACGGTGAAACACGGGACGACTCAGGTGAAACATGGGACAACGCGGGGGTGACACCGTGGAACGGCACAGCGCCTCAGACGTGACACGGTGCAACTCAAAGCCGTGGTCCGGGCTTCCTAGGCTCCTCGCACACCGAGCGACCGGAGGTCCCGATGAGCAGAGTGATCCGCGCCGCCGTCTTCCAGACTGCCTGGACCGGCGACAAGGAGTCGATGATCCAGGTCCACGAGCAGGCGGCCCGCGACGCCGCCGCACAGGGCGCACAGGTGCTGTGCTTCCAGGAGCTCTTCTACGGGCCCTACTTCTGCCAGGTCCAGGACAAGGCGTTCTACGAGTACGCCGAGCAGATCCCCGAAGGCCCGATCGTCCGGCGCTTCCAGGCGCTGGCCAAGGAACTGGGCATCGTCCTCGTGCTGCCGATGTACGAGGAGGAGCAGCCCGGCGTCCTCTACAACACGGCCGCCGTGATCGACGCGGACGGCTCGTACCTCGGCAAGTACCGCAAGCACCACATTCCGCAGGTCGAGGGCTTCTGGGAGAAGTTCTACTTCCGTCCCGGCAACGCCGGCTGGCCGGTCTTCGACACCGCCGTCGGCAGGATCGGCGTCTACATCTGCTACGACCGGCACTTCCCGGAGGGCTGGCGTGCGCTGGGCCTTGCGGGCGCCGAGATCGTGTTCAACCCGTCGGCCACCTCGCGCGGACTGTCCTCCTACATCTGGCAGCTGGAGCAGCCGGCGGCGGCCGTCGCCAACGAGTACTTCGTGGGCGCCATCAACCGCGTGGGCGTGGAGGAGCTGGGCGACAACGACTTCTACGGAACGTCGTACTTCGTCGACCCGGAGGCCCAGTTCGTCGGGGAGGTGGCCAGCGACAAGGAGACCGAACTCGTCGTCCGCGACCTCGACATGGCCAAGCTGCGCGAGGTGCGCGACCGTTGGCAGTTCTACCGGGACCGCCGCCCCGACGCGTACGAGCCGCTGACCACGCCGTAGCCCGGCGGGGCTCTGGAGTCCGCCGGGCTTCCCGCGCCCCGGACGGGGCGCGGGGCTGTGGCATGGCGCGGCTCCACCGCGGGGGCGCGACCAGCCACGAGTGACCCGCAGTTTTCAGCGCACCGCATCCAGCGCAGGGCCGGAGAGATCCAGCGCACGGCAGGAGAGAGGGAGCATGAGCAGCCGTACCGTCATCCGTAATGGCCTCGTCATCACCGCGTCCGACGAGATCCACGCCGACGTCCTGATCGAGGACGGCCGGGTCGTCGCCCTCGCCGCGACCGGCACCCCGGCGGCCGAGTCGTGGACGGCCGAGAAGACCATCGACGCCACCGGCAAGTACGTCATCCCGGGCGGCGTCGACGCCCACACCCACATGGAGCTGCCCTTCGGCGGCACCTTCGCCTCGGACACCTTCGAGACGGGCACCCGGGCCGCGGCCTGGGGCGGCACCACCACCATCGTCGACTTCGCGGTGCAGAGCGTCGGCCGCTCACTGCGCGAGGGCCTCGACGCCTGGAACGCCAAGGCCGACGGCAACTGCGCCATCGACTACGCCTTCCACATGATCGTCTCCGACGTCAACCAGGAGACGCTCAAGGAGATGGACCTGCTGGTCCAGGAGGGCGTCACCTCCTTCAAGCAGTTCATGGCCTACCCCGGCGTCTTCTACAGCGACGACGGCCAGATCCTGCGCGCCATGCAGCGCTCCGCCGAGAACGGCGGCCTGATCATGATGCACGCGGAGAACGGCATCGCGATCGACGTCCTCGTGGAACAGGCGCTGGCGCGCGGCGAGACCGACCCCCGCTTCCACGGCGAGGTGCGCAAGGCGCTCCTGGAGGCCGAGGCCACCCACCGCGCCATCAAGCTCGCCCAGGTCGCGGGCGCTCCGCTGTACGTCGTGCACGTCTCGGCGCAGGAGGCGGTCGCCGAGATCGCACGGGCGCGTGACGAGGGCCTGAACGTCTTCGGCGAGACCTGCCCGCAGTACCTGTTCCTGTCGACCGACAACCTCGCGGAACCGGACTTCGAGGGATCGAAGTACGTGTGCAGCACGCCCCTTCGGCCCAAGGAGCACCAGGCCGCCCTGTGGCGGGGCCTGCGCACCAACGACCTCCAGGTCGTGTCGACCGACCACTGCCCCTTCTGCTTCGTGGGCCAGAAGGAGCTCGGCCGGGGCGACTTCTCGAAGATCCCCAACGGCCTCCCGGGCGTCGAGAACCGCATGGACCTGCTCCACCAGGCCGTCGTCGACGGGCACATCTCGCGCCGCCGCTGGATCGAGATCGCCTGCGCCACCCCGGCCCGGATGTTCGGCCTGTACCCGAAGAAGGGCACGATCGCGCCGGGCGCCGACGCCGACATCGTCATCTACGACCCGCACGCCGAGCAGGTCATGTCGGTCGAGACCCACCACATGAACGTCGACTACTCGGCCTACGAGGGCAAGCGCGTCACCGGGCAGGTCGAGACCGTGCTCTCGCGCGGCGAACCGGTCATCACCGAGCGGGAGTTCACCGGACGCGCGGGGCACGGCGTCTACACCCCCCGCTCCACCTGTCAGTACCTTCTCTGAACGCCTAGGAGTGGCGCCATGGACTTCGGACTCGTCCTGCAGACCGACCCCCCGGCCTCCCGCGTCATCGACCTGATGAAGCGCGCCGAGGGGAACGGCTTCACGTACGGCTGGACCTTCGACTCGGCCGTGCTGTGGCAGGAACCCTTTGTGATCTACAGTCAGATCCTCGCGAACACCGAGAAGTTGACGGTCGGCCCGATGGTCACCAACCCGGGCACCCGCACCTGGGAGGTCACCGCCTCCACCTTCGCGACGCTCAACGACATGTACGGCAACCGCACGGTGTGCGGCATCGGGCGCGGCGACTCGGCGATGCGTGTCGCCGGACGCAAGCCCAACACGCTCGCCCGCATCAGCGGCGCGATGAAGGTCATCCGTGCCCTCGGCCGCGGCGAGGAGGCCGACCTCGGCGGCACCGTCGTCAAGTTTCCCTGGGTCAGGCCGGGTGCCGAACTCCCGGTCTGGATGGCCGCGTACGGTCCCAAGGCCCTGAAGATGACCGGCGAGGAGGCTGACGGGTTCATCCTCCAGCTCGCCGACCTCTATCTCACCGAGTACATGGTCAAGGCCGTGAAGGAAGCGGCCGTCGAGGCGGGCCGTGACCCCTCCGAGGTGAAGATCTGCGTGGCCGCGCCCGCGTACATCACGGAGGACGACTCGCCGGAGGCCCTCGCCCACGCGCGTGAGCAGTGCCGCTGGTTCGGCGGCATGGTCGGCAACCACGTGGCCGACCTGGTCTCCAAGTACGGCGAGCACTCCGCCGCCGTGCCCGAGGAACTCACCGACTACATCAAGGCCCGCGAGGGCTACGACTACTCCCACCACGGGCGCAGCGACAACCCCGACACCAAGTTCGTGCCGGACGAGATCGTCGACCGGTTCTGTCTGATCGGCACGGCCGAGCAGCACATCGAGAAGCTGAAGGCGCTGCGCGCGCTGGGCGTGGACCAGTTCGCGGTGTACGACATGCACGACGCGCAGGAGGCCGTGATCGACGCGTACGGGTCGAAGGTCATCCCGGCCGTCAACGGCTGACAACTCCGCTCCGGGCGGCCGGCCTCCGGCCGCCCACCGCACCTCCGGCCGAACCCCGGCCACCGCTCACCCTCCCCGCACGTCCCCTTCCCTCCGTCCGGGGAAGGGGATCACCGCACCACCGCACCCGCACAACCCCCCACGGCGTCACCCGCACGGCCTCTCCCGTCACTCCTCACTTGATTGGCCTGCCCATGACCGAGACCGTCCCCAGCGAGGGCCCGCCCGTCGCTCAAGTCACGCTCACCGACGGCCGGGTGGAGATCGCGCCCGACGCGCCCGCGCCCAGCGGCCCCTACGCCAACGAGGACCTGCTGCCGGTCCCGGTCGAGAAGCGCACGTGGACCACGTACAACTTCTCGGCGCTCTGGGTCGGCATGGCCCACAACACCGCTTCCTGGACCCTTGCTTCCGGCCTGATAGCCGTCGGCATGGACTGGAAGCAGGCCGTGTTCACCATCGCGCTGGCCAACCTGATCGTCCTGGTCCCGATGCTGCTCACCGGGCATGCCGGTCCCAAGTACGGCATACCCTTCCCCGTCTTCGCCCGCGCCTCCTTCGGTGTCCGCGGCGCCAACCTGCCCGCTGTCGTACGGGCGTTGGTGGCCTGCGGCTGGTTCGGCATCCAGACCTGGATCGGCGGCGAGGCGATCTACTTCCTCGCCGGGAAGCTCTTCGGCGACAGCTGGGCCAACGCCTCCAAGGTCGGCGGCTACGCGTGGACCATGTGGCTGTCGTTCGCGATCTTCTGGGTGCTCCAGGTCGCCATCATCTACCGGGGCATGGAGACGATCCGCCGCTTCGAGAACTGGGCGGCGCCCTTCGTGCTCCTGGGCGCCGGCGTGATGCTGTGGTGGATGAGCAGCAAGGCGGGCGGCTTCGGCCCACTGCTCGACCAGCCCTCGAAGCTCGGCTGGGGCGGCGACTTCTGGAAGCTGTTCTGGCCCTCGCTCATGGGCATGATCGGCTTCTGGTCCACGCTGTCGCTGAACATCCCCGACTTCACGCGGTACGGCAAGAGCCAGAAGGCGCAGACCTGGGGTCAGGCGCTCGGTCTGCCGACCACGATGACGCTCTTCGCCTTCCTGTCCGTCATGGTCACCTCGGGCTCGCAGGCCGTGTACGGCGAGGCCATCTGGGACCCGGTCCAGCTGGCCGCCAAGACGGACAACGTCTTCGGCCTCCTCTACGCGCTGGTCACCGTGCTGGTCGCGACCCTGTCCGTGAACATCGCGGCCAACCTGGTCTCGCCCGCCTTCGACTTCTCCAACCTCGCACCGCGGAAGATCAGCTTCCGTACCGGCGCACTCGCCACCTGCGTCCTCGGCGTGCTGATCTTCCCCTGGAAGCTGTACTCCGACCCGCAGGGCTACATCTTCACCTGGCTCGGCCTCGTCGGCGGTCTGCTCGGCACCGTCGCCGGCATCCTCATCGCCGACTACTGGATCCTGCGCCGCACCAAGCTGGACCTCGCCGACCTGTACCGCACGGGCGGCCGCTACTGGTACGACGGCGGCTGGAACTGGCGGGCCGTCGTCGCCTTCCTCACCGGAGGCGTCCTGGCCGTCGGCGGCGCCGACTTCCACCCGCTCATCGACGGACGGCCCATCCCGGCGCTGAAGTCCCTGGCCGACTACGGCTGGGCGGTCGGACTCGGTACGTCGATGGTGCTGTACCTGGTGCTGATGCTGCTGCGGGGCAAGGAGAAGATCGCCGTCTGACGCGTGAGGAAGGGGTGCGGCGGTTGGAGAACGGTCAGCCCTTCTGGCCGTTCTCCAGCGTCGCCACCACGTCCTTGGCGGCCTTGATGGCCCCCTTGTTGATCTCGTCCGTACTGGGCGCCTTCTTCGTCTCGAAGTTGCTGCCGTTGTACGTGACGGCCACCAGCGCGTTGGACGCGCGGACGATCACCACTCCCTCACGGGTCTGCTGCTTGTCCGTGGTTGTGAGGTTCACGACGGAGTAGGCCGAGTCGCCGAGGCCGGGAACCGCACCTCCGCCGCTCTTGTCCGCGACGCGCCCCGTATAGGACTTCTGCGCCGCTTCGTCCGAATCCTTGATCTCGTACGAGACGTCCAGCCAGTGGTAGTCGAAGCCCTTGAGCGCGTTCCAGGAACAGGTGCGGCGCACCGACTTGTCGGTCGACGGAATCTCCTGGCCGGCCGTCTTGGCGCCCGGGACAAGGGCCTTGACCGTCTTCTCCGTCACGCCGGTGCAGGGCGCGGGGGCCGCGGTGTACTTCTTCGCGACCGCCGTCGCCGCGGGGCCCGACGGGGACTGCGTCGCCTGGGGCGACTTGTGGTCGGTGGCGGCCGGAGTCGTCGTCGACGTGCCGGACGACATGACCCAGCCCGTGCAGGCGAGGACCGCGACCGGCAGCAGGCGCGCGGTGAGGGCGAGTGGCAGAGGAAGAGAATGCACGGCGCACTTCTCGTGGGGGACGGTGCGGAGGGAGTCCACACTGCGGACGGAACGCCAGTGTCACATGCCTGCCTGTGGGGCGGAAGTGCCAACTCACTCCGTACCTGTGTGGTGACAGTGACTCACTGGGAACCGTCTGTCCGCCACTTCGCCGTCATCAGCCACACCGCCGCCTGGAGTCGGACACCGCGATCCGTCTCATAAGGGTGCAAGGTGTCCCGCAGGGCCGTGCGTGTGTCCGCGTCGACCGTCCGGCAGGGCGTGCGGGAGAGGATGAAGTCGACGGCGTCCGCGGCGTCGCGCCCCCATGTCGTCTCCGTCGCGACCGGAGTCACCGTCACGTCGTCCCACCCGTGCAGAACCTCGCGGATGCGCGCCGGGTCGGACACGGAGGCCATGGCGGCCTGGACGGCGACCGTCGCGGCGTCCGGTTCGTCCAGGAGTTTCCCGAAAAGGCTCAAGGCGCGTGACTCCGGACGTCGTATCCGGCGGCCGGGAAGGGGTGGATCTGGGCGTCGGCGAGCTCGTACGCGACGTTGGTGATCCCCTCCGCGGCGGTCGTCGCGCGGGCCTGGTCGAGCAGGGGTGCCGAGAGTGCCGTTCCAGGCCCGCGTCTGAGCAGAGTTGGCGATCCGTGTCATGAGGTCTCCTCGGCCGTGCGGACGGGAAGCGCGCTCTCGATCCGGTCGACGGCGGCGAACGCGCCGTACGCCACCAGATGCACCAGACAGTGGTCGGTATGGATGGGTTTGCGCCAGGCTGTCACGTCCTCGTCCGTGATCCGGTACGGGGCCAGCGCGGCCAGCAGCGCGAGCCGCGCCCCGGGCCGCGAACGGTCGGGGAGTCCGTCCCACGCGAGCGGCGGATGCGAGCCGTCCCAGTCCCGGAGCGTCTCCCGTACGAGGATCCGGTCGGCTTCGTCGAGAAGACCCTCTCCCTCGGTGGCGGCGGCCCGCAGCGCGGCGTAGGCCGGGCCGACGGTGGTCCCGCGCGCCCAGTCAGGACCGGGCCCGGGGTCGTCGAGGAGTTCCAGGCCCGCACCCGGCGCGGGTCGCCGGCGCACCGTCCGGGCGACGGACCGCCCGGCCAGACTCCGCACCGCCCGGAACCGTTGCGCGTTGCCGGGCAGCAGGCTCTCGGTGAGCAGCGCCGACACCACGCGGTTGATGAAGTGGAAGGACAGGGCGGTGCCGATGTAGGCGGGGGCGTGCGCGACGGGGAAGGGGTACGGCGCCAACTCGAGCGCCCCCGGGGTCCGGGTCGCCCCGCCCCATGCCAGCACGCGCGCGTGCTCCTCGTCGGCTGGGGTGTCCCCGCGTGCCACCGTCTCCGCGAGCCGGTGGTCCCCGGTCGCGTGCAGCAACATCGTGTGCGCGTCCACGCAGAACGGGCACCGGTTGGCGACGGACACCCCGAGCGCCGCGAGTTCCTTCCCCGTCCGGCTGCCCTCGCCCGCGATCAGCGACTCGCGCATCAACGCCCAGGCGGAAGCCATGAGACCGGGAGCGGGCGAGAGCACGACGAAGGTCGCCGCGCGCTCGATGCCGAAGTCGTCGGCGAGCTGGGCATAGACGCCCGCGACACGTCCGGTGGCGGACCTGGGCGGAGACGGGGTGGTGTAACGGAAGGGACTGGGCATGGGACGCCTCCTGGTAGGGAACGAGCGCGGGGCCGCCGGCTCGGCCGCCATCGCCACCCTCCTTCAGGGAGCCGTCCCCGGTCGTCGTCCACCCGAAGGCATCCTGAACTACCCCCACCTGCCCCGCGCGCGCTGTGATCTACTCCAGCCGGAGTACGCCGGGCCCCCTCCACAGGTCTGACGCCACTGTCCGAACGGCCGTCTATCGTGCGGAACATGGCGTTGGACCAGGGGACGCGCAGGCACCTGGCCGACGCGGCCCTCGCGGTCGTGGTCGGTGCCCTCGTCATGACCGCGGCCGCGGTCGACGACGGCGCGACCCCCGCCGACTACGCGCTGATCACCGTGGGCTCCCTCGCCCTCGCGGCCTACCGCCGCGCCCCGCGCCGGGTACTCGCGGTCAGTACGGTCACCACGACGGCGTACGTCCTGCACGCACACCCCGGCACCCTCGCCGCCCTCCCGGTGCTGGGCGCGGTCCACACGGCGGCCCGAGCGGGTCACCGAGGAGTGGCGGCGCTCGCGAGTGCCCTGTTCCTGGCGGCGTTCGTGACCACGGATCTCACGGCACGCGCAGGCGCCGAGCGCTCTCTCCTGCTCGCCGGCTGGTTCCTGTGCGCCCTGGTGACCGGCCTCGCCGACCGCAACTGGCAGGCGTATCTGCGCCAGACGGAGCAACGCGCGATGGAAGCGGAACGCACCCGTGAGGAGGCGGCCCTGCGCCGCGCGGGTGAGGAACGGCTGCGGATTGCCAGGGAGTTGCACGACTCGCTCACGCACAGCATCTCGATCGTCAAGCTTCAGGCGGGCGTCGCCGTCCACCTCGCCCGCAAACGCGGTGAGGAGGTCCCGCCCGCGCTGCTCGCCATCCAGGAGGCGGGCGGCGAGGCGATGCGCGAACTGCGGGCCACCCTTGAGGTATTGCGCACCGATGAGCCGACCGGCACCCCCGCGCTGCTCGTGGAGCGGGCTCGCGCGGCCGGTCTCGCCGTGGAGCTGACGGTGAGCGGCGACGAGCGTCCGCTCACGGCGACGGTGGACCGTGCCGCGTACCGCATCGTCCAGGAGGCCCTGACGAACGCCGCGCGCCACGCGGGCCCCGCCAAGGTGGCCGTCCAACTCGACTACAGCACGGACGACCTGACGATATCCGTCGACGACGACGGCGGCGCCGACCCGTCGCGTCCGCCCACCCCCGGCATCGGCCTCACCGGTATGCGCGAACGTGTCTCGGCCCTCGGCGGCACCCTGCACGCCGCACCGCGCACGGAGGGCGGCTTCTCGGTGCGCGCCGAACTGCCGCTGGGCATACCGGAGGAGGTGCCGTGATCAGGGTCGCGCTCGTCGACGACCAGGCGCTGATGCGCGCCGGTTTCCGCGCCCTGCTCGACGCCGAGGACGGCATCGAGGTCGTGGGCGAGGCCGCCGACGGCAAGCAGGGCCTCGCGCTGGTGCGCGCTTCCTTGCCGGACATCGCCCTCGTCGACGTACAGATGCCGGTGATGTCGGGCATCGAGGCCACCCGCCGTATCGCCGCCGACCCGGAGCTGTCCGCCGTACGTGTCGTCATGCTCACCAACTACGGCCTGGACGAGTACGTCTTCGAGGCGTTGCGGGCCGGGGCCAGCGGCTTCCTGCTCAAGGACACCGAGCCCGCCGACCTGCTCCAGGCCATCGAGGTCGTCGCGCGGGGAGAGGCGCTGCTGTCCCCGTCCGTGACCCGCACCCTGATCGGCGAGTTCGTGGCCCGGCCCCCGGACCGGGCCACCGCGCCCGGCCTGGAGTGCCTCACCCGCCGCGAACGCGAGGTCACGGCACTCGCCGCGCGCGGTCTGACCAACGAGGAGATCGCCGCACACATGGTCATCAGCCCGTTCACCGCCAAGACGCACATCAGCCGGGCGATGACGAAACTGGGCGCCCGCGACCGGGCCCAACTGGTGGTGTTCGCCTATGAGTCGGGCTTGGTGACGGCACGGGGGAGCGCGAACTGAGGGGTGCGTGGACCTCATGACCGGCGAAGAAACCGTGCGGGCCCTCGATCCGGTCCGCGACCTTGTCGCGAGCGACGAGGCGGAAATCGCGGTCGACCACCTCATCAACACGGTCGACTCGTTCCGGCTCACGCTACGTCAGGACGAGCACGACCGGCTCATGTCGGCGGCCGCCCGGCTGAACGTGGCTCAAGTTGAACTCCTGGCTCACAAAGAGGTATGACCTACAGTCCGCGAGCCACCAACTCAGCGGCACAGCACGTCAACGGGAGAGTAATGAAGAGGCACATCATGGCCCGCGTCGGCATAGCCGTCACCGCCACCGGGCTGGCACTGGCACTGGGAACGGGAACCTCCTTCGCCGGCGGCAACTACGTCGGCTCGTTCAAGAAGAACGGCAAGTCCGTCGCGACCGTGGTGTTCGAGCCGCGGAACTCCTCCGGGGGAACTCAGTTCACCGACGTGATCGACTCGGCCAAGGACGGGCACTCGATCCGAGCGGTCACCTATGACGCGACCACGGGCAAGCGGCGGAACACCTGCGAGACCAGTTCCGTCAAGGACTGCGGGATCTCGCCCCGGATCGCCAAGGGCCACAAGGTCCGCGTCAAGGTGTACTGGGTCAAGGGCAGGACGGCGACCTACCTCGGCACGGTGACGACCGACAAGGGCAAGCTGCCGGTCGTCTGACCGAGCGTCTCCGCCCGGTGAGAACCGCGTCGAGGCTCCGTCCCGGACGGCGCCTCGACGCGCGGACGGGTGTCAGGGCGTGAGAGTCACGGGCGCCGAAGCGAGAGCACGTCCGATCGGTAGTCTGCTGCCTGATCAGGGCGACCGGAGCCGAGCCGGACCTCCCCAGATTCCTCCCACAGCCCGTCCGGAGGACTGTTGGTACCGGCCGACGCGCGCAAACACCGAGGTGAGAGATGTACTTCACTACTCGACCCACGCTTCAAGGATCCTTCGGCATGGTGTCCTCCACGCACTGGCTCGCCTCGCAGTCGGCGATGGCCGTCCTGGAGGACGGCGGCAACGCGTACGACGCCGCCGTCGCCGCGGGCTTCGTGCTGCACGTGGTCGAGCCGCACCTCAACGGACCCGCCGGCGAGGTCCCGATCATCCTCGCCCCCGCAGGCGGCGAGGTGCGTGTGCTGTGCGGGCAGGGCGTCGCGCCCGCCGGGGCGACGATCGCCCACTACAGGGGACTCGGTTTGGATCTCGTACCCGGCACCGGACCGCTCGCGGCCGCCGTGCCCGGCGCCTTCGACGCGTGGATGCTGCTCCTGCGCGACCACGGCACGAGGTCTCTCGCCGACGTCATGAAGTACGCCATCGGATACGCGGAGGACGGGCACCCGCCCGTGGAGCGGGTCGGCGAGACCGTGGAGTCGGTGCGCGCACTCTTCGAGACGGAGTGGACCTCGTCGGCCGAGGTGTACCTGCCCGGCGGGAAGGCGCCACGCCCCGGCGAACTCTTCCGCAACCCCGCCCTCGCCGCGACCTGGCGCCGACTGCTCACCGAGGTCTCCGGGGAGAGCGGCCGCGTGGCGCAGATCGAGGCCGCGCGCCGCGTCTGGCGCTCCGGCTTCATCGCCGAGGCCCTCGTACGGCAGGCCCGGCGGCCCACCATGGACACCAGCGGACAGCGCCACACCGGCACCCTGACAGCCGCCGACCTGGCCTCCTGGTCCGCGAGCTACGAGGCGCCCGCGACGTACGACTGGCACGGCTGGACCCTGTGCAAGGCGGGCCCCTGGAGCCAGGGCCCGGTCCTCCTCCAGCAGCTCGCCCTGCTCCCGCCCCGGCTGCCGCGGTACGGCTCCGCGGAGTACGTCCACCTGCTCGTCGAGGGCTGCAAGCTCGCCATGGCCGACCGGGAGGCCTGGTACGGGGACGCGGCCGAGGTGCCTCTCGACGAGCTGCTGTCGCAGGAGTACAACGCCGAGCGGCGCGCCCTCATCGGCCACAAGGCCTCCAGCGAGCTGCGTCCCGGCAGTCCCGGAGGGCGCACCCCGACGATCAGTGGTCACGCGCGCGAGGTCGCCGCCGGGGAGCCGGGCTTCGACGCGCTGGCGGTACCGGGCGCGGGCGAACCCACCGTCGCCGGGGCCGCGGGGGAACCCGAGGTGGCCCGGGACGGCGGGACCCGGGGCGACACCTGCCACCTCGACGTCGTCGACCGCTGGGGCAACATGGTCGCCGCCACCCCCAGCGGCGGCTGGCTTCAGTCCAACCCCGTCGTCCCCGAGCTGGGCTTCCCGCTCGGCACCCGGCTCCAGATGGCCTGGCTGGACGAGGGGCTGCCCAACTCCCTCACACCCGGCCGCCGTCCCCGTACGACGCTGACACCCTCGCTGGCGCTGCGCGACGGAGTCCCGGTCATGGCGTTCGGAACCCCGGGCGGCGATCAGCAGGACCAGTGGCAGACCCACTTCTTCCTGGCCGTGGCGCTGCGCGCCGAGGTACGTGGCGGGCTCGACCTCCAGGGCGCGATCGACGCCCCGAACTGGCACAACGACAGCTTCCCGGGCTCGTTCTACCCGCGCGGCATGCGCCCCGGCAGCCTCACCGTCGAGTCCCGCACGGACGAGGCGGTCGTCGAGGAGCTGCGCCGTCGCGGCCATGACGTCCACGTCGCGGAGGCCTGGTCCGAGGGCCGGCTGTGCGCGGTCGCCCGGGATCCGGAGACGGGTGTGCTGTCGGCGGCGGCGAACCCGCGGGGGATGCAGGGGTACGCGGTGGGACGCTGATCGGCAACTCCGGGAATTCACGGCGATTCCACCCGGAGTGCACCCGGGGGGCGGGGATTGTCAGTGGCGCGTGTTGTCATGGAGCCATGATCGAAGACATCGAAACCATCGACGAGTTTCTCGCGCGCCGCACGTCCGACGTCGAAGAGGCGATCCGGCAGGCGGCCGCCGCCGAGATCATGCCGCGCTTCAGGCAGCTGACCGCGGACGAGATCGACGAGAAGAGCGGCCCGCACGACCTGGTCACGGACGCCGACCGCAAGGCCGAGGAGTACCTCACCGAGGCGCTCGCCAAGCTGCTGCCCGGCTCGGTCGTCGTCGGCGAGGAGGCGGTCCACGCCAATCCGGCGACGTACGACGCGATCCAGGGGCAGGCCCCGGTCTGGATCGTCGACCCGGTCGACGGCACCCGCCAGTTCGTCCACGGCGACACCGGTTTCTGCACGCTCGTCGCGCTCGCCGTGGGCGGGGTCGTCCAGGCGTCCTGGACCTATGCCCCGGCCCGCGACCAGCTCGCCGTCGCCGTGCGCGGCCGGGGTGCCCGCCTGGACGGCGAGCTGCTGCGCCCGGGTGCGCCCACGCCCGGCCGTGACCTCGAGATAGCCACCTCCCACCCCGACTACACCACCGACGAGCAGAAGCGCGCTCTGCTAGGCCTGCACACCGAGGGCGTGCGCCCGCGTCCCTGCGGTTCGGCGGGGCTGGAGTATCTGGCCGTGGCCCGTGGTGAGCTCGATGGGACAGCTTTCTCCTGGGAGGCGGCCTGGGATCATGCGGCGGGCCTGCTCCTCGTCGAGGAGGCGGGCGGCGCCCACCTGACCCTCACGGGCGAACCCTTCCGCATCACGGGAGGCAACACCCTCCCCTTCACGGCGGCCCGCGACGAGACCACGGCCCGACGGGTACGGGGCTTGCTGACCGCCGGCCTCTGACCCCACCGACGCGCCGGGGGTGCAAGTCCGGGATCCGTCCGGGCGAGCATCTCGGGATCCTTCCGGGCGAGCGCCTGTCTCACACCAGTGGCCCCGTAGGCACAAGGCGAACCCTGTTCGACCAGAGCGTTTCATCATCGAAAGCGGATGGCTTCTTGGACCCCGGTGGCCCCCGTCCGCCGGACGACTCCCGGTCTCCCAACCCCCCGCGCCATCAAGGCTGTCAGTCCCCCGGCATATCCTGATGTCCAGTGGCCGTCGGCTGACAAAGGAGTCCGAAGGTGCCGTCGATGCTCGATGCGGTCGTGGTGGGTGCGGGGCCGAACGGACTGACGGCTGCCGTGGAGCTGGCCCGCCGTGGCTTCTCCGTGGCCGTGTTCGAGGCACGGGACACCGTGGGCGGCGGCGCCCGCACCGAAGAGCTGACACTCCCCGGCTTCCGGCACGACCCCTGTTCCGCGGCCCACCCCCTCGGCATCAACTCACCCGCCTTCCGCGCGATGCCCCTGGAGCGGTACGGCCTGGAGTGGCTGCACGCGAAGCTCCCGATGGCACACCCGTTCCCCGACGGCACCGCGGCGGTGCTCGCCCGCTCCGTGGCCGAGACGGCGGCCTCGTTCGGCCCGCGCGACGCCGGTGCGTACCGCAGACTGGTCGCCCCCTTCCTCCCCAAGTGGGACACGCTGGCCCACGACTTCATGTCCCTGCCACTGACCGCCCTGCCCCGCGACCCGGTGACGCTCGCCCGCTTCGGCCTGGCGGGGCTGCCGCCCTCGACCTGGCTCATGCGGCGCTTCCGGGACGAGCGGGCCCAGGCGCTGTTCGCCGGTCTCGTCGCACACGTCATGGCCCCGCTCGACGGCATCGCCACCGGCGCCGTCGGCCTGGTCTTCGCGCTGGCCGCGCACGCCCGCGGCTGGCCCGTGCCCCGCGGCGGCTCCCAGTCCATCTCCGACGCCCTCACCGCGTACCTCAAGGACCTCGGCGGCACCGTCCACACCGACTACGAGGTCAAGCGTCTCGACGACCTGCCGCCCGCCCGCGCCTACGTCTTCGACACCTCGCCCTCCGCGCTGTCCCGCATCGCGGGCTTCGGGCGGTACTACGAGGACTATCGCTACGGGGCGTCCGTCTTCAAGATCGACTACGCCCTGGACGGTCCCGTCCCCTGGACGGCCGAGGAGGCACGCACCGCCGGGACGGTGCAGGTGGGCGCGAGCCGCGCCGAGATCGCCACCGCCCTGCGCGCCGCCTCGCGCGAGGGCCGGGCGCCGGACGCACCCTTCCTGATCACGGTGCAGCCCAGCATCGTCGACCCCTCCCGGGCCCCGGAGGGCAAGCAGGTCTTCTGGGCGTACGGACACGTTCCGAACGGCTGGACGGGTGACCTCACGGACGCGATCGAGCGGCAGTTGGAGCGGTTCGCACCCGGCTTCCGCGACCGCGTACTGGCCCGCGCCACCGCGGGCCCGCCCGAACTCGCCGCGCGCAACGCCAACTACGTGGGCGGCGACATCGGCTGCGGCGCCGCCTCCGGGCTCCAGCTCCTGCTGCGCCCCAAGCTCTCCCTGTTCCCGTACAGCACACCGCACCCGGCCGTCTTCATCTGCTCCGCGGCCACCCCGCCGGGCCCCGGTGTGCACGGCATGTCGGGCCACAACGCGGCGAAGGCCGTGTGGCGGCGCCTGCGCCAGTCCTGACCAGCGGATGCCGCCAGTCCTGGCCAGGGGCGGCCAACAGTCCTGATCGGGGGATACCGCCAGTCCTGACCAGCGGCGACCACCAGTCGTGATCAGAGGCGGCCGCCAGCCCTGACCAGAGGCGGCGCAAGCCGTCACATCCGTGTCTCGTTTCACAGGAAGAAAGCGCTGTCACGCGTCTCGACAACGTCCAGCCCCGGCCCGATCATGCGATGGGGCCGTGGCATGACCGTGACAGGAGACTTCCACATGATCAAGCGCAGATCGGTGCTGGCCGCGGCGGGTGGTGCGCTGCTCGGCAGTGCGCTGGCCACGGGCACCGCTCGGGCCGACGCGACCATCGGGGTCAACCCGGGTACGACGTACGGCAGTTGGGAGGGCTGGGGAACCTCCCTCGCCTGGTGGGCCAATGTGTTCGGCGCCCGGGACGACTTCGCCGACATCTTCTTCACCACCAAGTCCGTCGCGTACGGCGGCAAGACGCTGCCGGGCCTCGGCCTCAACATCGCCCGTTACAACCTGGGCGCGTGCAGCTGGAACACCGTGAGCGGCGAGAGCATGGTCGCCTCCGCCAACATTCCCGCGTTCAAGCAGATCGAGGGGTACTGGCAGGACTGGAACAACGAGGACCCCACCTCCTCCGCCTGGGACTGGACGGCCGACGCCAACCAGCGGGCGGCCCTGGTCAAGGCGACCCAACGCGGCGCCGTCAGCGAGCTGTTCGCCAACTCGCCGATGTGGTGGATGTGCCTCAACCACAACCCGTCCGGCGCGTCCGGCGGCGGCAACAACCTCCAGTCCTGGAACTACCGCCAGCACGCCTCCCACCTGGCCGCGGTGGCGCTCTACGCGAAGAACAACTGGGGTGTGAACTTCAGCTCCGTCGACGCGTTCAACGAGCCCTCCTCCAGCTGGTGGACGGCGACGGGCACCCAGGAGGGCTGCCACATGGACGCCACCGTCCAGGCGGCCGTCCTCCCGTATCTGCGCAGCGAACTCGACAAGCGGGGTCTGACCGGCACCCTGGTCTCCGCGTCCGACGAGACGAACTACGACCTGGCCCGCACGACCTGGAACTCCTTCAGCTCGACCACGAAAGCCCAGGTCAACCGGGTCAACGTGCACGGTTACCAGGGCTCCGGCGGTCGCCGTGACCTCCTCTACACCGACGTCGTCACCACGGCGGGCAAGCGGCTGTGGAACTCCGAGACGGGCGACTCCGACGCCACCGGCCTCACCCTGGCGAGCAACCTCTGCCTGGACTTCCGCTGGCTGCACCCGACCGCGTGGGTCTACTGGCAGGTGATGGACCCCAGCACCGGCTGGGCGATGATCGCCTACGACCAGAGCACTCTCCAGCCGACGACCGTCCAGACCAAGTACTACGTGATGGCCCAGTTCAGCCGGCACATCCGTCCCGGCATGACCATCATCGACACCGGTGTCGGATACGCGGCAGCGGCGTACGACGCGAGCGCGAAGCGTCTGGTCATCGTGGCCGTCAACTCCGGCGCCGCGCAGAACCTCACCTTCGACCTGTCCAAGTTCAGCCAGGTCAGCGGGGGCAGCGGCGGACTCGTACGACGCTGGAACACCGTCACCTCCGGCAGCGGCGACCTCTACACCGCCCACTCGGACACCTATCTGAGCGGCAAGACGCTGACGGCGGCCTTCTCCGCCGCGTCCGTGCAGACCTTCGAGATCGACGGAGTGGTCGTCTGACAGTCGGTTATCGCGTGGCGGCCGGAGCGCGATGCGGCGAGGATCGAAGACCGCATACGAGGAGGCCGAGGCCGTCATGACCGCCATCACCCTGGTCCAGGGAGACATCACCCGTCAGAGCGCCGACGCGATCGTCAACGCGGCGAACTCGTCGCTGCTCGGCGGGGGAGGCGTGGACGGGGCCATCCACCGACGTGGCGGCCCCGCCGTCCTCGCCGACTGCCGCAGGCTCCGCGCCTCGCACTACGGCAAGGGCCTGCCCACGGGCCGGGCGGTCGCCACCACCGCGGGCGAGCTGGACGCGCGGTGGGTGATCCACACGGTCGGCCCGGTCTTCAGCCGTGAGGAGGACCGCTCGGAACTCCTCGCCTCCTGCTACCGGGAGTCGCTGAAGGTGGCCGACGAACTCGGCGCCCGCACGGTCGCCTTCCCGGCCGTCTCCGCCGGTATCTACGGGTGGCCGATGGACGACGCCGCCCGGATCGCGGTGGAGACGGTACGGACCACGCCGACGGCCGTCGAGGAGGTCACGTTCGTCCTCTTCGACGAGCCGGCGTACGAGGCGTTCGCCGCGCAGGTCCGCTGACTCCCCCTTTCTCACGGACGGGTCCGGCTCGGTAGGGTGCGGGGATGCGGCGGATCTTGGTGGTGGGCAGTACCGGTGCGGGTAAGTCCACGCTCGCCCGGGGCCTGAGCGGTCGCCTCGGCCTGCCCTACCACGAGATGGACGCGCTGTACTTCACCGGCGCCGGGTGGGCGGTGAACGACAAGCTGAGCGAGGACGTACTGCGGATCACCGCCGAACCCCGCTGGATCATCGACTCCCTCGGCTATCCCGAGGTCCGTGACCTGATGTGGGACCGGGCCGACACGGTGATATGGCTGGACTATCCCAAACGGGTCGTCCTGCCCCGCGTCCTGCGCCGTTCGGTCCGCCGCACCGTCACACGCGAGCCGCTGTTCGGTGGCAACAGGGAGACCTGGACCGGCTGGCTGAGCCGGGAACACCCCCTCTGGTGGGCCTGGTCCCAGCACGCGAACCGGCGCCGCGAGATCACCCGCCGCACCGGCGACCCGCGCTTCGCGCCCCTCGACACCCTTCGCTTCGGCCGCCCCGGCGACACCGCGGCCTGGGTGAAGTCCCTGTAGGTGAAGTCCCTGTAAGGGAGCAGGACTACTCGAGCCGTGACACCTGGTAGTGGCTGATGTACCAGGTCTCCCCCACGCGTCGCACCAGTACGCCGAGTTTGACGTTGAGGGTGGGGCGGTCGATGAAGGAGAAGTCGACGCTCAGATAACCGAGTACGAGGTCGTCGGTGAGGCGTCTGGTCTCGAGAATCCGGTACGCGGCGGCCATGCCGATGGGCTGGGAGGCGTAGTACGCCGCGACGCCCGGCCTTCCGACGCTGTAGGGGTGCAGGCCCTGGAAGATCGCGTCCTCGGTGAACCGGGCGGCGACCTGCTCCGGCTCGTGCCCGTCGACGGCGGCCTTCCACTGGTCGAGGACGCCGCGCAGGATGGCTTCCGTGTCGCTGTCCGTCGTGCTGTTCATCGGGATTCTCCCCTTGTCGTGTTCCGTCAGTGGCCGGCGCTCATGCCGCCGTCGACGTGGAGGATCTCGCCGGTGACGAACGGGGCGTTCTCCAGGTAGATCACGGCGTCGACGATGTCGCTCGTCTCGCCCATCCGGCCGACCGGGTGCAGCCCGGCGAGGGCCGCGTGGGTTTCCTCGGCGTGCATCGGGGTCTTTATGGTGCCCGGCGAAACGGCGTTGGCGCGGATGCCGCGCGTGGCGTACTCGATGGCGAGGGACTTGGTGGCGGACTGGAGGCCGCCCTTGGTCAACGAGGCGAGTACGGAGGGCACGTTGGAGTCGGCGTTGTCGACCAGGCTGGTGGTGATGTTGACGATGTGGCCGCCGCCCTGGGCGAGCATGTGCTCGACGGCCAGCTGGGTGATGCGGAAGAAGCCGGTGAGGTTCACGCCGGTCGCTGCGGCGTAGTCGTCCTGGGTGTACTGGTGGAAGGGCTTGGCGAGGAAGATGCCCGCGTTGTTGACCAGGGTGTCGACACGGCCGAACCGCTCGACCGCGGTGGCGATGACGCGTTCGGCGGTGGCGGGGTCGGCGATGTCACCCTGAACGGTCACGATGCCCGCGTCGTCGGCGGGAGCGATCGTGCGTGAGGTGGCGACGACGGCGTACCCGAGCTTGCGGTACGCCTCGGCAATGCCCGCGCCGAGGCCCTGCGAGGCTCCGGTGACGACGGCGACCTTCTGGTTCTGAGAGCTCATGCTGATCTTCTCCGGGTTCCGTGATTCCGCGATGAAGCGGGGGCTTCTTGGTGGGTCGCCGATTCGGCTACTAGCCGACCGGTCGACTATTTGGAAGTTAGGCGGGGCGGAGTGGAGAAGTCAAAGGTCAACAGGGTCCTGGCCAGGACCGAATTCCTCGCTGCTGGTAGGCGCGGCCTCCCAGTCCAGGTCAGTGGGCCGATGGCCCTACCGGTGCGGATCTCCGTCCGGCAGCCAGGCGCCCGGGGCACGGATGCCGAGGTCGCCCACGCCGCCGCAGAGGGCGTCGACGACGGCGAGGACGGCCGGGCGGTCCTCGTTCTCGCGCCAGACCAGCGACCAGGTCCAGTAGATCTCCGGTGCGGTGACCGGGCGCTGGACCAGATCGGGCGGCAGCGGGGTGGTCTGACCCTTGGGGGAGTTGACCACCGGGCGACTGCAGCGACGGACGTGATCGAAGAACGCCGGTCCGGTGATGCCGCCGTTGGAGATGCGTACCGCGCGGGCCCCGGTGTCCTGGGCCAGCTCTTCGGCGTAGACGTTCCAGGACGACCAGGAGGTGGTGTCGGCGTCGAGGAGGACGGCGGTGTCCCGGGCGGCCACGTCGCTCGTGTCGTCGCCGCCCGCGACGGCGTAGAGCCGGTCGGCGCCGATGAGCCGGGCGCGCAGGCCGCGTTCTTCCAGGTCCTCGGTCCGCACCCAGCACACCGCGAGGTCCAGGCCGCCCGCGGCGACCCGGGCCGCCTGGGTGTGCGAGGGCGCGACCCAGGCGTCGAGGTGGAGTTGGGCCACCGTGGCGGTGCGGGCGGTGAGGTCCGACGGGAGCCAGTTGACGTAGCCGAGCCGTACCGGTTCCGATCCGGACAGTCGACCGGCCCGCCGCTGGAGGTCGTCGGCCCGCTCGAGCAGGGCGCGGGTGTGGGGGAGCAGGGCCGAACCGGCCGCCGTGAGGGACACCGAGCGGCGATCGCGATCGAACAACCGCACGCCCAGGTCGCGTTCGAGCGCCTTGATCTGCTGGGACAGAGAGGGCCCCGCGATCAGCAGGCGCTCGGCGGCCCGGCCGAAGTTCAGCTCCTCGGCGACGGCGACGAAATACCGCAGTTGGCGCAACTCCACGCTGGTCATGCTACGTCGGTGCGAGGCCCCGCCTCTCAGCAGGGAGGAAGCCTGTCGTGGCATCGCCCCGGTGGCAGGCGGACGATGGAGTCCATAGGAAGCCCGACCGAGTGCGGCCCGGCGGGACCTGACGGCGGACGACCTCAGCGGTCCTCCGGCCGGCCACCATCACCCCACGCGGCGTTCCGGTGCCCGCCGGACGCCCCACCGAGCGGAGCAGGACCATGCGAGAGTTCCTGGTCGAGATCACCACCACGATCCCCGAGGGCACCACTCAGGACGAGGTCGACCGGCGGCGCGCCGCCGAGGCCGTCCGTGCCCGGGAACTGGCCGCCACCGGCAACCTGGCGCGGCTGTGGCGCCCGGTCGGCGAGCTGCGCAGCATCGGCATCTGGTGTGCCGGTGACGAGGACGAACTCCACGAGAAGGTGCTCGGCACGCTGCCGCTGCGCCCGTGGATGAGCCTCACCGTCACCGCGCTCGAGTCCCACCCCAACGACCCGGGCCGGAACGACGCCGCGCGGTGACGGCGGGGACCGGTGCGACATGGACTTCGTCATGAGCGTACGAGCCCTGCGCGCCTCCCCGGCCGGAAGCGCCGGCGCGCCGCACTCGCCCTGGCGCCACGTGGCCCAGGCCGCCGCGGCACTCGCCGCGGGCATGGGGGTGGGCCGGTTCGTCTACACGCCGATCCTCCCGCTGATGCACGCCGGGGCGGGGCTGTCCGCAGCCGACGGCGCGAACCTGGCCACCGCCAACTACATCGGCTACCTCCTCGGCGCGCTCGTCGGCATCCTGGCCCCCGCGGTGGTTCGCTCGCGGGCCCTGCTGCGCACCTCGCTCGTCGTGCTGACCGGCACCCTGGCCGCGATGCCCGCCACCCACGACACCGCCGTGTGGTTCGCGTTGCGGCTGCTGGCCGGGGTTGCCAGCGCTCTGATCTTCGTCATCGCGGTCAGCTCGCTCCTCAGCCACCTGCGGGAGTACCCGGCTCATCTGCCCGGATGGGCGTTCGGCGGGGTCGGCGCCGGCATCGCCCTGTCGGGTCTGCTCGTGCTGCTGCTGCGCCCCGTCGCCGACTGGCGGACCGCCTGGTGGGCCTCGGCGGCGCTCGCCGCGGTCCTCTCCGCCGCCTCGTGGAAGCTCCGCCCCGAAACGCCTCCCACGACGCCCCAGGCCATCCAGGCCGCCGAGGCCACCCAGGTCACCCAGGCTGCCGAGGCCACCCAGGCCGCCGAGGCCATCCAGGCCGACCAGGCCGCTAGGGCCACCACAGTCACTGCGGCCGCCGTGGATGACAGCCGCGGGCCGCGCACGCACCGCTGGTTCACCGCCCTGTTCGCCTCCTACACGCTGGAAGGCATCGGCTACATCATCGCGGGCACGTTCCTGGTCGCCGCGATCGAGCAGAGCTCCCCGGGACCGCTCGGCGGCGGCGCCTGGGTGCTGGTCGGTCTGGCCGCCGTGCCCTCCTCCGCGCTGTGGGCCCGGCTCGGGCGCCGTTGGTCCCGCCCCGACCTGCTGCTCGCCGCGCTCGTCGTCCAGGCGGTGGGCATCGCCCTGCCCGCGCTGATCGGCGGAGCGCCGGCCGCCCTGGTCTCCGCGGTGCTGTTCGGCGCGACGTTCATCGGGGTCAGCACCCTCGCCCTCGCCACCGGGGCCCACCTGGAGTTCCCCCGCTCCGTCGCACTCCTGACCGCCGGATACTCCGTCGGCCAGATCCTCGGCCCGCTGGTGGTCGCGCCCCTGCTCCACCACGGCTATCAGCAGGCCCTGATCCTGGCCGCCTCCGTGGTTCTCGTGGCGGCCGTGGCCGCCGCCGTGCTGCGCATCGGCTTCCCGCACCACATGGTGGTAGTGCGAGCTACTGCCCCGGTACGACAGCCCGCACCGACGGAATCCGCCGCGGACGCGGGCAGTCGCCGATGACTCAGACGTGGAGTGCGTCATGACCACACCGCGGGACCTGCTGATGATCGCCATGGACGTCCCGTCCAGCCCGCCCGTCGAGCAGGGCGACCTGTCGCTGGCCCTCGCGGGAGCCGAACTGGTCGATCTCATCGAGGCCCAGGCCATCACGCTGGAGGACGACCGCATCGTGCCCGGCGCGCAGTGGACCATGGGCGACCGTCTGTTGGACGGGGCCGTGGCGTCGCTGGTCCGGCAGAGGCCGTACGAGTCCGTGGACGACTGGCTGTGGCGCCGGGGCCGTGGACTGTCCGCGGCCTATCGCGCGGACCTGGAGGCGGAGGGACAGCTCGCCCGGCCGCGCCACCGCTGGATTCCCTTCGGTGGCGGCCGTACGGAAGCGGCCGACTCGCCGGACCGCAGCCACGCGGACGAACGCTGGACCGCGGGCGAGCCCATTCTCACCGTCCTGGCGGCCGCCGTGGGCATCCACGACGAGTCGACCGAGGAGGCCGCGGGTCTCGTCGACGACTCGGTCCTTACCGTACTGGCCGCCGTCAACGGCGCGGTGACGGAACTGGAAGCGGTACGGCAACGGCGAAGCATCGAGGACGCGGCCTTCGACAACATCTGGCGAGGCGGCGACGGCACATGACGTCGTTCATGACGTCAAGCGTGATGTCAATCATGACATCCGGGCCTTGTCGATTCCCCGCTGGTCACGCACCGGTCAAGAAAGGTGAATGCCATAGACAGGCGCACGTTTTCCCGGATTCTCACCATAGGAACAGCCGGAGCCTCGCTGCCGGCGCTCCCGGAGACATCGGCCTCCGCCTCATCCTCTGCGTCGGCCTCCGCGGCCGACGGAGAAAAGTCCGCGATTCCGCCCGCGGCTCAGGCCGGAACACCTGCCTCTTTCGGCCCGCTGAAGCAGATCCATGCCGGAGAGCTGAACATCGGGTATGCGGAGGCCGGCCCCGCTCACGGACCCCCGGTCGTTCTGCTGCACGGCTGGCCCTACGACATTCACAGCTATGTCGATGTGGCTCCCAGGCTCGCCGCGGCGGGCTACCGGGTGATCGTGCCGTACCTGCGCGGTCACGGCACCACGCGGTTCCGTTCGGACAAGACGTTCCGTAACGCCCAGCAGTCGGTGATCGCGCTCGACATCATCGCGCTCATGGACGCGCTGAAGATCGAGAAGGCGATCCTCGCCGGTTTCGACTGGGGAGCGCGGACGGCCGACATCATCGCGGTGCTCTGGCCGGAGCGCTGCAAGGCCCTGGTCTCCGTGAGCGGTTATCTCATCACCAACCGTGAAACCCAAAAGGCGCCGCTGCCGCCAAAGGCCGAATGGGCGTGGTGGTATCAATACTATTTCGCCACCGAAAGGGGACGGCTCGGTCTCGCGAAGTACAAGCACGATTTCGCGAAACTCATCTGGAAGAACGTCTCCCCGACATGGCACTTCAGTGACGCCACGTTCGATCGGACCGCGACCGCCTTCGACAATCCGGACTGGGTTCCCATCGTGATCCACAACTACCGGTGGCGACTGAGTCTGGCCAAGGGCGACCCGCGATTCGATCGTCTGGAAAAGCGACTTGCCCAGAGTCCCGCCATCTCGCAGCCGACGATCACCCTTGACGCCGAACTGGATCCCTTCACGCCGCCGGGAAACGGTGCCTCTTATCGCGACCATTTCACGGGCGCGTACGACCACCGGACGCTGAAGGGCATCGGTCACAACCTGCCGCAGGAAGCCCCTGCGGCATTCGCCAAGGCGGTCGTCGACGTCAATGCCCTCTGAGCCCCTCTGAATGGTGCGGTGGCGGGCGTCAGGCGCCCGCCACGGCCTCCTGTGGTGCGCGGGCACCGAGCAGGGCCAGGCAGTTCGCCCACAGGGGGCTGAGCCGACGGGTGTTGTTGTAGAGCTTGGCGAACAGCACCTGTCCCTCCAGTTGGGCGACCACCGCCCGTGCCGCTTCCCGGCTGTCGAGGGTGGTGACCTCCCCGCGCTCACGAGCCTCGGTGATGACCGACTCGACCATCTCGACCTGCGCGTCGAAGATCTCCTGCAGGCGGGTGCGGATGGGCTCGGTGTGGTTGCTCATCTCCAGGCTGAGGTTCCCGAACAGGCAGCCGGACACGGTGCCGCAGCTCTGCTGGCCGGCGCGCTGGCCGGCCTCCGTCTCCTCGAACAGCCGGTACAGCCGCCGCAGGGGTTCCTCGTCGCTGTTCAGGACGCGTGCCCAGGCGCTCTTCTGGGCGTCCCAGTGTTCGTCGAGCACGGCCAGGGCGAGGGCTTCCTTGGACGCGAAGAAGTAGTAGAAGCTGCCCTTGGGCACGCCGGCCGCCTTGCAGATCTCGGCCACGCCCAGCGCCGAGTAGCCGCGCAGCTCGATGAGTGACTGCGCGGCGCTGAGGATCTTTTCCCTGGCGTCGCTGGTTCGTCCCATGACGCAATTGTACGACCGGTCGACTATCACTGACTCTGGTCGCGTTCGTGCGGTGAAACCGTCTGATCGGGTGGTGTGGGAGCACGACCTCCGGCAGCGGGGCGAGGGCGTGCCGCCACGGGATGCGCGTGAGCCGTTCCGGCGCGGTGGCGAGTCTGTTGGGGTGGGGTACATCGCCATGCTCACGCAAGCGGTGACGGGGGAGCCTCCATGACCGAACCGCCCAGCGAGGACGCCCCGGCCGACGCCGGGTCCGATCCCGAGCCGCGGCCCCGCCTCCGGCCCGAAACCCGGCCCGAGGCGCGGCCCCAGGCCCAGCCCGAGGCCCGGCCTGACGTGAAGCCCCTGTCCCGGCCCGAGGTGCGGTCCGAGGTGCGGCCCCGGCTCCGCCTCGAGGCCCAGCCTGAGGTGCGGCCCCAGGTCCGCCCTGAGGTGAGGTCCGAGTCCCATCCCGAGGTGCGGCCTCGGGTCCGTCCTGAGGCTCGGTCCGAGGCCCGGCCCCAGGCCCGGTCCGAGGTGCGGCCGCAGGTCCGCCCTGAGGCGCGGTCCGAGTCCCAGCCCCGGCCCGAGGACCGATCCGAAGCCCAGCTTTCCCTGTCCCGGTCCGAGGCGCGTCCCCAGGTGCGACCCCAGGTCCGCCTTGAGGCGCGGTCCGAGGCCCAGCCCGAGGCGCGGCCCCAGGCCCAGCCCGAGGCGCGGTCCGAAGGCCGGTCCGTGGCCCAGCCCCAGGCCCGATCCGAAAGCCAGCCCCATACCCGACGTGGACCCCAGCGTCATCCCAAGCCTCAGCCCGGCTCGGGTGCTCCGCCTGGTCCTCGTCCCGGTCCTGGGGCTCAGCCGGATCCTCGACTCGGCTCGGAGGCTCAGCCCGGTCCCCGTCCTGGTCCTGGGGCTCAGCCCGAGCCTCGCCTCGGCTCGGGAGCTCAGCCCGGTCCTCATCCCGGTCCTGGGGCTCAGCCGGATCCTCGACTCGGTTCGGGGGCGGCTCTGCCCAGTCCCCACCCCGGCCCCCGGTTCCAGCCCCAGCCCGGGCCCGAGCCCCAACGCGGGCCTGTGTCCGACCCCCACCCTGGCCCCCGCCTCGACCCTGTACCCAACCCGCACCCGCACCCCAACCCCCGCCTCGACCCTGCGCCCAACCCCAACCCCCGCCCCAACCCCGGCCCAAATCCCAACCCCAACCCCAACCCCAACCCCGGCCCCGGCGCCATGTCCGTGCGGCCAGCCGGATCTCCGCCCGATCCCCCCTCGCCCCGAGTCGAGTTCGCGGAGCTTCTGGAGGCGGAGTTCGGTCGGCGATGGCCGGGGCGTTCGGTGGGGCTGGACGCCGTGCACCGGTACGCGATGATCCCGCCGGGCAAGCTCCTGCGGCCCTTGCTGGTGCTGCACGCGGCGCTCACGGTGGGTGGGGAGCTGGGCGCGGTGCTGCCCGCTGCGGTCGGTATCGAGGGGGCGCACGTCGGCAGCCTCCTGCACGACGACATCATCGACCGCGACACCCAGCGGCGCGGCCGCGCGGCCGTCCACACGGAGTTCGGACCCGCCCAGGCCGTCGTCGCGGGCAACGCCCTGTTCTTCTCCTGGTTCGCGACGCTCTCCGAGTGCCGTCGCCTGGGAGTACCCGCCGACCGCGTCGAACGCGCCATGGCCGTGCAGGCCGAGGCCGGGGTGGCGATCTGCCGGGGCGCCTTCGACGAACTGGCGATGCGCGGCGACCTGGAACTGGGCGTCGGCGCGTACGTGGCGATGGCCCGGGCGAAGACCGCCGTACTGCTGGCGGCCGCCTGCCGCGTGGGCGCCATTCTCGGCGGCGGTGACGCCCCGACGACGGAACTGCTCGGCGACTTCGGCGACCACCTCGGGATCTGCTTCCAGATCCGCGACGACGTGCTGCCGTACGACCCGATCGCCGCGCGCGCCATGGGCAAGCCCTCCGACAGCGACGTCCGCAACCGCCGCCCCACCCTGCCCGTGCTGATCGCCCACCGCCGCGCGGACCCCGAGAGCCGCGCGGCGCTGCGCCACGCCCTGCTGGACGAGACCGAACCGGAGCTCGCCCTGTGCCGGATCCGCGCCGTGCTGGAGCGGACCGGAGCCCTGGACACCGCGCATGCGATGGCCGACGACCACGCCCGCAGGGCCCGCGAACTCCTCACCCGGCTGCCCGCCACCGCCCACGTCGCCCACGTCCGCGCCCTGGCGCTCCTCACCCGGCCGGCGCACTGAGCCGTAACGGATCAACCAGGAGCCTGAGAGGGGTGCCCACGCGGGACGACCTCCCGGAGGCCTGATCGCGCGTTCAGGATGCGTTCAGGCTGCGACCGCCACGTTGATCGGCGTGGCGCGCAGGCCTGCGCAACACTGAGCCAACTGAGCCAATGGACACGCGCCCTCCTTCGGCCGTGGCCCTGGGGGGCGTCGATGCACCCCCCAGGAGCGAACGTTGGACAAGACGGAACTCGTCGCCGACCCCCAAGCCGTCGACCCCGGCGCCTCCGTGATGAAGAAGCTGCCAGAGGTGACCCTGGCCTTCTGGATCATGAAGATCGCCGCGACGACACTCGGCGAGACCGCGGGTGACCTCTTCGCGCAGACCCTCAAACTGGGCTACTTCCTCACCACGATCCTGCTGTTCCTGATCTTCGTGGTCACACTGGTCGTGCAGCTCAGGTCGCGCCGCTACAACCCCTTCTTCTACTGGACGGTGATCCTTTCCACCAGCATGGCGGGCACCACGATGTCCGACTTCATGAACCGTGACGCCAGCGCCAAGTACCTCTCCGACGGGGCCACCTCGCTGGGCTGGGGTCCGCAGGGCCTGGGACTCGGGTACCCCGTGGGCGCCG
Source organism: Streptomyces olivochromogenes (assembly GCF_001514115.1). Lineage (GTDB taxonomy): Bacteria > Actinomycetota > Actinomycetes > Streptomycetales > Streptomycetaceae > Streptomyces > Streptomyces olivochromogenes. The sequence continues at coordinate 1,250,555 of NZ_KQ948451.1, read as the reverse complement.
CGATCCTGATCTCGCTGCTGGTCGTGATCTTCACCGTCTGGAAGTTCACCGGGATGACGTTCGTCATCCGCGACATCGTGACCTTCCGGGCCGAGGCCCTCTTCTGGTCGGCGATCCTCGTGTCGAACACCCTCGGCACCTCGATGGGCGACTTCCTGTCGGACAGCTCCGGGCTCGGTTACGCGGGCGGCGCGCTGCTCGTCACCGGGCTGCTCGCGGTCCTCGTCGCGCTGATGCGCGTCCCCGCGGTGCCGAACGTGCTGCTGTTCTGGATCGCCTTCGTCCTCACCCGTCCGCTCGGCGCGACCGCGGGCGACTTCCTCACCAAGCCGACCGCCAAGGGCGGCCTCGACCTCGGTACGGCGGGTTCGTCGGCCGTGCTGTTCGCGGTGCTCGTCGCTCTCATGGGCTATGCCCACCTGCGGGAGCGCAGGACGCTCGCCACCTGAGACCGGCGAGCCGGGCCTCACCGAAAGACAGGCTCTGTCCCCGTAAGGCCTATCCCGGCAGGCTCTCGCCGAGCAGGCGCAGCAGATCGCCGGTGGCGTCCAGCGCGCCGAACGCGGGCAGGGCGCCGAGGGCGAGGACGGCCACGCCGATGGACCACAGGTTCGGCAGCGGGGCCGTCTGCAGGGCGGCGATCCGGCGGGTGACCGCGTGTTCGGAGAAGCTCAGGGCGCAGCCCGGCCGGGCGCGTTGGGCGACAAGGGCGGCCCGGGCGAGGGCGCGGGCGGTGGTACGGCGGTCCCCGACGCGCCGCGCGGCCTCCTCGTCGGCCCAGCGCTCCACCAGGAAGGCGACGGTGGTGCGCACGGGTGCGAGCACCGGGTTGGCGGCGGCCGCCAGGGTCACCGCGGTCGACAGTACCGAGTGGCGGTGGGCGAGATGGGCGCGCTCGTGGGCCAGCAGTACGCGCCGCTCCGCCGGTTCCAGCGCCCCGAGCATGGCGGCCGTGACCAGGATCCGGCCCGGCGTGCCCGGGATCGCGAAGGCCCGCGGCGTCGAGGAGGCGGCGACGATGAGTTCGCTGTCGGGCGGATGTCCCTCGCACAGTCGCTCAAGGACGCGGCGGGTCGCGTAGTGGGCGCGCAGGGCGCGAACGAGCCGGAAGCCGATCAGCCACAGGAGCATGATCGCGGCGACGGCGATCGCCACCGGGACCGGGTCCGGCAGCCGCCGCCCGTCCTCGCCGGCCTCCGTGGCCACGTGCGGCGCCTCGTTGACCAGGGTGGCGGCGAGCAGGAGCAGCGCCCAGGTGGAGGCGGTGGCGGCCAGTACGGCGGCGATGGTGAGGACCCGGGCGGCCAGCGCGGGGGAGACCTTGAGACCCACCTGCGACGCGACGGCCGTCAGGAGCAGCGGCAGGATGAGGGGGATGTAGACGTCGACCCTCACGTCCCGCTCCCCCTGAGGAGATCCCGCAGGGCCTCTTCCTCCTGGGGGCTCAGGCCGGTGACGAACTGCTGGAGGGCCGCGATCGGGTCGGGTCCCCGGTCGAGCGCCTCGTGCATGGCTTGGGCGGTCAGTTCGGCGGCGTTCTTGGCGGGCCGGTACGCGCCCCGCCGGCCGTCGACGTCACGCAGGACCAGACCCTTGTCGTACAGGCGTTTGAGGATGGTGTGAACGGTGTTGTAGGCGAGGTTGCCGCCGATCTCACCCTGGATGTCGGCCGGGGTGAGGGCCTCGTCGGTGGCCCAAAGGGCGGCGAGGACTTCGCTCTCCAGCTCACCGGCGCTGCGTCGTTCCGCTCGGCCATGGGGGCCTGTGCGAGCCATGTCCGTCACCTTACAGCGCGTAGGGGTACGGGGGGTGGTGAGGGCGTACGAATGCGCTCAGCGGGGGGTATGAGGGTGGGCCCCGGGCGGCATCCCCGACATCCCCTGCGTCCCCGCTTGTTCCACGGTAATTTGACTGTGTTTTGCTCAACTTCCCCCTTCACTCTACGTCTTGTAGGGTGAAGGACCCTACAGAATGTAGGGTGAAGGGTGGATAATGGCCAAGACTGTGAACCGTCCGTTTGTCGGCGCTGATCGCCGTAGTCCGCCCCCGACGGGACGCGTCTTCAGACGGCCGCACGGCCAGCAGTGGCTGGCCCTGGTCGCGGGCGCCTTCACCCTGGCCCAACTGATCCTCGTACGGCCGGGCATGGGGCTCGGCTGGGACGAGACCGTCTACGTCAGCCAGGTCGGCTCACACTCCCCCGCCGCCTTCTTCAGCGCCCCGCGCGCCCGCGGAGTGTCGCTGCTGGTGGCACCGATCGCGTCCTGGTCCTCGTCCACCGCCCTGCTGCGCGTCTATCTCGCGGTGCTCTCCGGACTCGGCCTGTTCGTGGCGCTGCGCGCCTGGCGCGGACTGTTCCCGACGCGGGTACTGGCGGCGGCGGGCGCCCTGTTCGCCACGCTCTGGGTGACCCTCTTCTACGGCCCGCAGGCCATGCCCAACTACTGGGTCGCGATCGGCGCCCTGGCCTGCGTCGGCTGCTTCCAGCGCGCCCAGGCCGACCGCTTGGACCGGGCGGCGCTGTGGGGTGTGGGCCTGAGCGCCGCGCTGATGGCGTGGATGCGGCCCACTGACGCGGTCTACGTGACCCTGCCCCTGTTCTTCCTCGTCGTGTGCGTACGCCGCTGGCGGCGCCCGAGGCTGCTGGTGGTGCTCGTCGCGGGCCTGGTCGCGGGCGCGGGCGAGTGGGTCGTCGAGGCGTATGTCAGCTACGGCGGCCTGGCCCAGCGGCTCTCCGACGGGTCCAAGATCCAGGGCGGCCTGGGCTGGAACATAGCCTTCGGCGACCAGATGCGCAGCCTCGGCGGGCGCGTCCTGTGCCGTCCCTGCACCGGGGCGATGCCCGCCCCGCCGGTGATGCTGTGGTGGTTCGCGCTGCCCGTCGTGGCCGTCCTCGGAGCGGTGATCGCCGTCAAGGCCCGGCGCGGGGTGAACAGCCTGCTGCCCCTGGCCTGCGCCGCGCTGGTGGGCTTCCCGTACCTCTTCATGATCGGATACGCGGCGCCGCGCTTCCTGCTGCCCGTGTACATCCTGCTGGCCATCCCGGCCGCCGACGCCCTGATCCACCTGGTGACCGCGCCCGGCGGCGGAAGGCGACCGGTGGCCGCCACCCTGGTGGCGCTCGGCCTGGCCGGGCATCTCGCGGTGCAGTTCGCGGTGCTGCAGCACACCGTTCATGGCACTACCGTCTCCCACGAGGACTGGGCCGACACCGCGACGCAGCTGCACCGGCTGGGGGTGAAGCCGCCCTGCATGCTGACCGGCTACGAGGACGTCCCGATCGCCTTCTACACCGGGTGCTCCTCCGTCGACACCGTCGGCCACAACGCCAACACCACCGTCGACGCCATCGTGCGGGCCGGACAGCGGCTCCCGGTCGGCGTACTGACCACACCGGGCCAAAAGCCACCCACGTACGCCCGCACGTGGGAAGCGCACCGCGTCGGCCGGCTGATGCTGTACGTCGCCCCCGCCGCCCAGGCAGGCTGAGCGACATGCCCTTCCTTCCGCCCGGCGCCGACGACAGCCGTGACAACCGTCAGTAGGCGGGTCTCCCTGCACGCCGTGGTGACCCTCGCCGTGGTGGTGGGCGCGGTCTGTCTCGGCCGGCGCCACTGGCCCGTGATCGAGACCGGCGCCGGCCGGCTGGCCGTCGCCGACCGCGGCTGGCTCCTCGTGGCTGCCGTCGCCACCGCGGCGACCTGGGTGTGTTCGGCTCTCGCCCAACAAGGGGCGGTGACCCGGCCGTTGCCCGCCCGGCAGCTGGTGGCCGTCCAGTTCGCGGCCTCCGCCGCCAACCACGTGCTGCCCGCGGGCCTCGGCGCGGGCGCGGTCAACCTCCGCTTCCTGACCCGGTGCGGTCTGCCGGTCGTCCGGTCGGCGACCGCGCTCGGTGTGAAGGCCACCGCCGGGGCCGTCTCACGCGGTCTCCTGATCGCCGTACTCGCGCTGGCCTGCCCCGGCCTGCTCCGCGTGCCGCACATGTCGGCGACGGCGGTCGCGATCGTGCTCACGGTGGCGGTCACCGTCGCCGTACTGCTGCGCGGACCGTTGCGACGCGCGCTGCGGGCCGTGCTGGCGGACGTCCGCGCCGTGCACGAGGTCCCGGCGCGTGCGGCCGCGCTGTGGGGCGGCTCGCTGGCCTTCGCCGCGCTGCACGCCACCGTGGTCGTCGCGGTGGCCCAGGCCCTCGAACTGCCGCGGCCCCCGGCCCAGGTGGCGCTGGCCTATCTCGCCGCGAGCAGCGCCGCCGTACTCCTGCCCACGCCCGGTGGGATCGGTTCCCTGGACGCGGCGCTCGCCGTGGCCCTCACGCTGGCCGGAGCGCCGGGCAGCGCGGCGGCGTCGGTGGTCCTCGGCTACCGGCTGCTGACGGTGTGGCTGCCCCTGATCCCCGGGCTGCTGGCATTGGCCGTACTGGCCCGCCGCAAGGTCCTCTGAACGACGTTCACGCTGCTCGTCCCCCCGTCGCCCCCGCCACCCGGTGGTCAGGATGTGTTCAGAGTCCCGCTGGCAGGGTCGGCCTCATGACTGAGACTTCTGAGACGCCCGGGGCTTATGTCCGCAGTGGGGCGGCCCCCGGCCACCGCCTCCGCTGGAACAAGGTTCCCGAGGTCACCGCGTACTTCTGGATCATCAAGGTGCTGTGCACCACGGTCGGCGAGACCGCGGCGGACTTCCTGAACTCGAACCTGGGCATGGGCCTGACCGGCGTGTCGCTGCTGATGAGCGCGCTGCTGGCCGGGGTCCTCGTCGTCCAGTTCCGCACGAAGGCCTACCGGCCCGGCGTGTACTGGTTCGCCGTGGCCCTGATCAGCGTCGTCGGCACGCTGATCAGCGACAACCTCACCGACAATCTGGGCGTGTCGCTGACGACCTGCACGACCGTGTTCGCCGTCGCCCTCGCCGTCGTCTTCGCCATCTGGTACCGCCGCGAGGGAACGCTGTCCATCCACAGCATCGACACGGTGTCCCGCGAGGCCTACTACTGGCTGGCCGTGCTGTTCACCTTCGCGCTGGGCACCGCGGCCGGTGACCTCGTCGCGGAGAAGATGGCCCTTGGATACTGGGTGTCCGCGATCCTGTTCGGCCTTGCCATCGCCGCGGTGGCGGTCGCGCACTTCGCGCTCGGCCTGAACGCCGTGCTGAGCTTCTGGATCGCGTACATCCTGACCCGCCCGCTGGGCGCCTCCATGGGCGACTACCTCTCGCAGCCGACCGGCGACGGCGGCCTGGGCCTGGGCACCACGATCACCAGCGTGCTGTTCCTCGCGGTCATCCTCGCTCTGGTGGTGTACCTGTCGATGACTCGCAAGGACGTCACCGAGTCCGAGCGGGAACTCAGCCTCCAGTAAGCGGGAGTTCAGCCTCCAGCAGGGGCCGCGAGCAGGTCTTCAGGCGGGATGACGTGCTCAACCCGCGGGAAGCGTGACCACGAACGTCGCGCCGGAGGTGCGCCGTTCGTGGTCCACCTCGCCGCCGGCGGAGCGGGCCAGGCGTCGCGCCAGCGGCAGCCCGAGGCCCGCTCCGCCGTGTCCGTCCTCGGGATCGGCGCGCCGGCCGGGCTGGAAGAGCTGCGCCGCGAACGACGCCGGTACGCCGGGACCGTCGTCCCCCACCTCGACGCGTACGCCGCCGGGCCGGGCGCGGGCCAGGATCTCGACCCGGGTGCGCGCGTGCCGTAGGGCGTTGTCGAGCAGCGGGCTGACGATGCGCTCCAGAAGGGCGTCCGGCACCCCGGCCGACAACCGCGCGTCGCAGGCGGTGACGACGACCTCGACGCCCACCTTCGTGGGCCCGAGGCGGTCCACCAGGCGGTGCAGCACAGGCAGCACGTCGGCCGTGCCGGGCGCGGTGGCCGCGCTGTCGCGGGCCTCGTCGAGCAGGGTGTCGCAGATCGTGCGCATGGACTGGGCCGCGTCGGCGATCGCCGCGTGCGTGGTCCTGGTGTCGGCGTCGGAGCGGGGGCGGGCTCCCCACCAGTCGAGCTCGGCGATGATCCGGGCGAGCGGGTTGCGCAGCTCGTGCGACAGCTCCCGGGTGAGCTGCTGCTCGTGCCGCAGCAGCGCGCGGATGCGGTCGAGGAGGGCGTCCAGCGAACCGCCGAGCTGGGCGAGTTCGGTGGGACGGGTCACGGCGCCGAAGCGCTCCTGGGAGGCTATCGCGCTCCACTGGGTGGCGTGCTCGGTCATCGAACGCACGGGACGCAGGGCGCGGCCCACCGCCAGCCGCGTCAGTGCGTAGGTGCAGGCGAGCATCGCGGCGTCGAGGGCGAGGGACGCGAAGAGCATCGTGTCGGCCGAGCCGCGGTACGGGGAGAGGTCGAGTGCGGTGACGACGACGGCGGAGCCCTTGCCACCGGGCACCGGGCGCGAGCACAGCCGTACCTCGTCGTGACTGTGCACGGTGACGCAGTGACTGGCGCCGCGCGCCACGATCCGGCCGGCGGCGCGGGTCAACGGGCTGGTGGCGGTGGCGGACGGGGGCTTCTCGAGCAGCCGGCCGCCCGAGTAGATCCACACGTTCGTGTCGAGGAGCTCCTCGCCCGGAGTCTCCAGGACCCGCACCCGGGAGCCGTCGGTGACGACGGTCGCGGCGACGGCGGCGGCCCGGGTGCGCAGCTCGTCGTCCGCCTGGTGCTGAAGGTGACGGCGTACGACCGTGTTGAAGGCGACCGTGAGGATCACCATCAGGATCGTCGCCGTGGTGAGCGCGACCAGGGAGAGCCTGCCTCGCAGGGTGCGCGGCCACCATCGTGAGGCGAACGCCCTCATGACAGCCGGTGGCCGATGCCGCGCGCCGTGGTGATGGTCAGCGCGCTGCCGCCGTCCCGGAGCTTGCGGCGCAGCCGGGTCAGATACTGGTCCAGCGTGTTGTCGCTGACCTGGGCGCCTTCCGGCCAGCCGGCCCTGACCAGCTCCCGCCTGCGGACGATGTCCCCGGCCCCCGCCATCAGCACCGCCAGCAGCCGGAACTCCGTCGGGGTGAGGTCGACCCGGGTGCTCCGGACGGTGAGGCTGTGCCCGACCGGGTCCAGGACCAGGTCCCCGGCGGTGGTGGCCGGGAGCGGTCCGCTGCGCTTGAGCGCCGCCCGCAGCCGGGCGGCCAGCTCCGTCAGGTGGAACGGCTTGGGCAGATAGTCGTCGCCGCCGGCCGAGAAGCCCGCCAGCCGGTCCGTGAGGTGGTGATGGGCGGTCAGGAAGATGACGGGCGAGAGGAAGCCATTGGCTCTGATCGCCTGGCACACGTCCCGCCCGTCCGCGTCGGGCAGCCCGACGTCCAGCACGGCCGCGTCGATGTCGTCCCCGGCCAGCCGCAGCGCGGTCGCCCCGTCCGGGGCGGGCACGGTGTCGAAGCCCTCGTCGCGCAGCCCGCGCAGCAGGACGTCACGCAGGGCGTGGTCGTCCTCGACGACCAGGATCGTGTGCCGCATGGCCCTCCTTCAGCCTTCAGCCGCTCCGGCAGCCATCGGCCGCTCCGGAAGGGTGCTTGCCTGTTCCCCGTAGCCGTAGCCGTAGCCGTAGCTTCGTGGCTCGACTCCTAGCCGTGGGCGTGGGTCTACGCCGAGACCAGCAACGGCCGCAGCAGCCGCGAGTCCGTCAGCCGGGCCGCCAGCGGGTCGGAGAGTCTGCGCAGGAGAGTCGTCAGCAGCATCGCGATCAGCGTGCCGACCAGGACACCGGCGACCACGTCGTGCGGATAGTGCGCGCCGACCCAGACCCGGGAGGCGGCCATCAGGCAGGCGCCCAGCAGGGCTATGGTGCCGAGGCGACGGGAGACGTGGAGCAGGGCCACGGCGGCCGCGGCGGCGATGACCGTGTGATTGCTGGGGAAGGACCAGTCGCCCGGCGCAGGACACGCCTCCAGCGTCTTCACGTGCAGGCTCTGGCAGGGACGGTCTTCGCGCACGACCATCTTGAACAGGGAGTTCACCCCGAACGCCACGACGACGATCACCGGCACCGCGAGCGCCACCATCGCCTCCCGGGCGCTGCTGCGACGGGCCTGCCACCAGCCCACGAGCATGAGAACGGCGAACAGCGCCAGCCCGTACGTCGACCAGGCGGACACCAGGTTGTCCAGCCAGGACGGGGACTCATGGGCGAGATTCACCACGTAGGTGTAGGTGGAGCCGTCGATCGACGACCCGTTGAACGCGAGGATCATCCCTGGGTGCCCTTCTCCGCGGTCGCGGTCGCGGCTGCGGCCTTGCGGGAGCGGCGGAACTCGGCGGCCAGCGGGATCAGCGACACGATGACGATCACGGCGATGATCGGGAGCAGATAGCGGTCGACGTTCGGAATCGACGAGCCCAGTCCGTAGCCCGCGAGGGTGAGGCCGATGCTCCAGACGAGACCGCCGACGACCTGCCACACGGTGAACGTGCGGGCGGGGACCTGGAGGGCGCCCGCCATCGGGTTCAGCACCGTGCGTACGACCGGGACGAAGCGGGCCAGCACGATCGCCTTCGCGTGGCCGTACCGCTCCAGCAGCTCCTCGGCGCGCTTGGCCCCCTCGTGCAGCCGGGGCGAGCCGCTGCGGGCGAGCAGCGCGCCGCCCGCCTTGCGTCCGATGAGATATCCGCACTGGGAGCCGGCCAGCGCGCCCACGGCGGCGCAGACGAGGAGCGGCCCCAGCGAGAGCTTCAGGCCGCCGTGGCCCGACCCCGTGCACAGCAGACCCGCCGTGAACAGCAGCGAGTCACCGGGCAGGAAGAAGCCGATCAGCAGCCCTGTCTCCGCGAACATCACCACGCCGACACCCAGCACACCGAAGGCGGCGAGCAGGGACTGGGCGCTGAGGATGTTCACCGCCAGCTCGGACCCGAGCTGTGATCCGAGCTGTGACGCTGCGAACAAAGGTGCGGCCATCGCCGGGAGCCCTCTCATACTGGACGGGCGGGCGCAGTCGTGACGGCACCCGAGTGACTACAATCCTGTAGACGGTCTACTGAACTGTAGACGATACCGGGGTGAGGATCGTTCCCATGACCAGCGCGAAGGACGAACGCCGACCGGCGGGTGAGCTCGAGGCCTCCGTCATGGCCGCCCTCTGGGCCGCCGGCGCACCCCTGACTCCGGGCCGCGTCCAGACGGAACTCGGCTCGGGGCTGGCCCGCACGACGGTGACGACGATCCTGTCGAGGCTGCACGAGAAGGGGATCGTCGGCCGGGAGCGGCAGGGCCGCGGCTTCGCCTACTTCCCCGTCCAGGACCCGCACGGCCTCACCGCCCGCCGCATGCACACCGAGCTCGACCGGGACGAGGACCGGGAGACGGCGCTCGCCCGGTTCGTCGCCCAGCTCAGCCCCGACGACGAGCGGCTCCTGCGCGATCTTCTGGAATCGGGTGAGCCACTGGAATCGGGTGAGCAATGACCACTCTGCTGATCATTCCGCTGCTCGTCCCGCTTCTGCTGCCCTTCGCGCTGCCGGGGCTTGCCCGCCGCTGCCTCGAACGCCTCGCGCCGGTCGCCGCCCTGTGGGCACTGACCCTCACGGTCCTCGTGCTGGCCGGCGCCTCCGTGGCCGCGCTCGGCGCGCTGCTCCTCACCGGCCTGCTCAAACTGCCGGTCCTGGCGGGCCTGGGTGACCTCGTCCACCCCCTGCGCACCCCGTCGAACCTGATCGTCCTGCCCCTGGCGGCGGCGGCCACCGGCCTCCTGACCGTGGGCGCCGCGACCCTCGTACGCTCCGCCCTGCGCCAGTTGCGCGCCTTCCGCACCGCCCGCAGCCAGGCCGACCGCGGACCCGCCGCGGGCGACCTGTGCGTGATCGAATCGCCCCACCCGGACGCGTACGCGCTGCCGGGCCGCCCGCACCGCATCGTCGTGACCACCGCGATGCTCCGCAGCCTTCGTCCCGAAGAGCGCGAGGTGCTCTTCGCCCACGAGCGGGCCCACAACGCGGGCAACCACCACCGCTTCCTCGTCGCGGCCGAGATCGCCGCGCACTGCCATCCCGGGCTGCGCCCGGTCCGCGACAGCATCGCGCTCGCCGCCGAACGCGCCGCGGACGAGGCCGCCGCCACGGCGGTGGGGGACCGGCGCCTGACCGCGCGCGCCATCGCCCGCGCCGCCCTCGCCACCACGGCCGCCCGCTCCACCCGCCCCGACTTCGCCGCCGCCGCGACCACCGGACCCGTACCCCAGCGGGTCGCGGCCCTTCTCACGGCTCCCGGGCGCCGCCCCCGCGCCGCCACCTGGATCGCCCTCCTCCTCGTCGCCTGCGCGACCGTCTCGGCCTCCGCGGCGGCGACCGGCGTCCTCGCCTTCCACCACGAGGTGGAGATCGCCCAGGGCGAGGAGACCGGCTGACCCTTCCGGGTCGGATGGCCGGGGCCCTGAAGCTGGCGAACAACTTCCTCGCGGCCACCACGCTCGCCGCGACCAGCGAGGCGATCGCCTTCGGCAGATCGGTGGGTCTCGACCTGGGCCACCGGCGCCCTGTGGGAGAGCTTCGCCGCGGCGGAACCCGGCGCCGACTTCACCCGCGTCTTCCCCTACGTCGAAGGCGCCTGATCCCGGTCCTCTACGTCGTAGGCGCCTGATCCCGGTCCTCGTGAACCCGGCGGCGTACAGCGGCCGCATCTGTCGCATGGCCGTCGGCCGGGGCGTCCGCGCTACTCGGACGCGTCGCTGAGGCCGAGCCGCAGATGCTCCACGTGGTAGACCGCCTGGTCGAGGAGTTCGGCGACATGGTGGTCGTGCAGTGCGTAGACCACCGACCGGCCGCGGCGCTCGCCGACGACCAGGCCCAGATTGCGCAGCAGCCGCAGCTGGTGCGAGCAGGCGGACTGCTCCATGCCCACCTCGGCGGCCAGCTCCGTCGCCGGAAGCGGCCCTTCGCGCAGCCGCGCGAGGATCAGCAGCCGTGAGGGGGTGGACAGGGCCTGGAGCGTGGTGGCCACCTTCGCGACATTGGCCGCGTCCAGACGCACGCGCGTGGCGACGTTCTGAGCGGCGGCGTCCTGCGCGGTGGTGACGGCTCCATGACCCATGGGCGTATCTTACCCATCGCACATGAAGGTATGAATGAGTCTTCATGTGTTCCTGTATGGTGCCAGGGTGTCCTCCACTCTTGACTCGCCGCCCGTCCCCGACCTCGACGCAACCGCCCGCACGGCCCCGCGCCGCCGCACCCGCGTCCTCGCGCTGCCGGAGGCTCGCTGGGCGCTCCTCGCGACCGCCGCCTTCCTGCCGGCGCTCCCGTTGTACTTCGCCGACGCGCCCGGCTGGACGTACGGGCCGCTCTACGCGATCGCCTACCTCGCCGGTGGCTGGGAACCGGCGCTGCAGGGGCTGCGGGCGCTGCGCGGGAAGACCCTCGACGTCGATCTGCTGATGATCGTCGCGGCCCTCGGAGCGGCCGCGATCGGACAGGTCCTGGACGGCGCTCTGCTGATCGTCATCTTCGCCACCTCCGGCGCCCTGGAGGCCCTGGCCACCGCCCGCACCGCCGACTCCGTACGCGGTCTGCTCGACCTCGCGCCCGCGACGGCGACCCGGGTGACCGCCGACGGTGAGGAGTCCGTCCCGGTGAGCCGACTCGCCGTCGGTGACGAGCTGTTGATCCGGCCGGGGGAGCGGATCGGAGCCGACGGACGGGTCCTCGACGGTACGAGCGAGGCCGACCAGGCGACCATCACCGGCGAGCCGCTGCCGGTCCTGAAGACCCCGGGCGACGAGGTCTTCGCGGGCACCCTCAACGGCACCGGAGCCCTACGCGTCCGTGTCGAGCGCGACCCCGCCGACTCCGTGATCGCCCGGATCGTCACCCTCGTGGAGGAGGCCTCGCGCACCAAGGCGCCGACACAGTTGTTCATCGAGAAGATCGAACAGCGCTACGCGATGGGCGTGGTGGCCGCCACGCTCACCGTCTTCGCCGTTCCGCTCGCCTTCGGCGCGGACCTCACCGGCGCGCTGCTGCGGGCGATGACCTTCATGATCGTCGCCTCGCCGTGCGCGGTCGTCCTCGCGACCATGCCCCCGCTGCTCTCCGCCATCGCCACCGCCGGCCGGCACGGCGTTCTGGTCAAGTCCGCGCTCGCCATGGAACGCCTCGGCGAGATCGACACGGCCGCCCTCGACAAGACCGGGACGCTGACGGAGGGCGCGCCCGAGGTGGCGGCCGTACGCCCGGCGACCGGATCGGGGCTGGACGAGGACGCCCTGCTGGCGCTGGCGGCCGCCGCCGAGCACCCCAGCGAACACCCGCTCGCCCGCGCGATCGTCGCCGCCGCCCGCGCCCGGGACCTGTGCCTCGCCCCAGCCCGCGACTTCGCGGCGAAGCCGGGACACGGCGTCACCGCCACGGTCGACGGCCGGGTCGTCACGGTCGGCCGCCCCGATTCGGGCCTGGACATGGACACGGACATGGACACGGATGCGGATGCGGATACGCACACGGACACGGGCAAGGACACGGGCACGGGCAAGGACACGGGCACGGGCACGGGCGCCGACGTCGAAGGCGGCACGGTCGTCCGAGTGGAACGCGACGGCGCCCTCGTCGGCACGCTCGTCCTGGCCGACCGCCCGCGCGCCGACGCCGCCGAGACGGCTGCGGGGCTCACCGCCCTCACGGGCACCTCACCCGTCCTCCTCACCGGCGACAACCCGCGCGCCGCCGCCCAGGTGGCCACCGCCACCGGCATCACGGACGTACGCGCCTCCCTGCTGCCCGAGGACAAGGTCACGGCCGTACGAGAGCTCCAACGCGCCGGCCGCAAGGTCCTGTTCGTCGGCGACGGCGTCAACGACGCGCCCGCCCTGGCCGCCGCCCATTCGGGGGTCGCCATGGGCCGGGCGGGTTCCGACCTCGCGTTGGAGACGGCGGACGCCGTCGTCGTCCGCGACGAGCTGGCGGCGATCCCCGCGGTCGTACGGCTGTCCCGCGCGGCCCGCCGCCTGGTGGTCCAGAATCTCCTTGTCGCGGGTACGTTCATCACGGTCCTCGTCCTGTGGGACCTGCTCGGACACCTCCCGCTGCCGCTCGGCGTCGCGGGCCACGAGGGCTCCACCGTGCTCGTCGGGCTGAACGGGCTGCGGCTGCTGAGGGAGTCCGCATGGCGTCGGACGGACGGAGGCCGACCTCGGGCGCTGTGAGGTTGATGTCGGATTCTCGCCAGCCCAGGCCTCGCGGGTGCCCGATGCTTGAGGCATGCGGAATGGGATGCACACCGACATGGAGCGCTGTGTGCGCGCTGTCCAGTCGAAGGACGCGCGCTTCGACGGATGGTTCTTCACAGCGGTCCTGACCACGCGAATCTACTGCCGGCCGAGCTGCCCGGTGGTGCCCCCGAAACCCGAGAACATGACGTTCTACCCGAGCGCGGCGGCGTGCCAGCAGGCCGGGTTCCGGGCCTGCAAGCGCTGCCGTCCGGACACCAGCCCCGGCTCGCCCGAGTGGAACCAGCGCGCCGACCTCGTCGCCCGCGCGATGCGTCTGATCGGCGACGGGGTCGTGGACCGCGAGGGCGTTCCGGGCCTGGCCGGCCGGCTCGGCTACAGCATCCGCCAGGTCGAGCGGCAGCTGCTGGCCGAGCTGGGCGCGGGACCGCTCGCGCTCGCCAGGGCCCAGCGCGCCCAGACCGCCCGGCTGCTCATCGAGACCACCGCGCTCCCGATGGCGGAGATCGCCTTCGCGGCCGGGTTCTCCTCCATCCGCACCTTCAACGACACCGTGCGCGAGGTCTTCGCCCTCGCCCCGAGCGAGCTGCGCGACCGGGTGCCGAAGAAGCGCGCCCCGGCCACCCCGGGGGTCCTGAGCCTGCGGCTCCCCTTCCGCGCTCCGCTCAACCCCGACAACCTCTTCGGCCACCTCGCGGCGACCGCCGTACCCGGTGTCGAGGAGTGGCGCGACGGTGCCTACCGGCGCACCCTGCGCCTGCCCTACGGCCACGGGATCGTCGGGCTCACCCCGCACGTCGACCACATCGCCTGCCGGCTCACCCTCAGTGACCTGCGCGACCTGCCCGTCGCGATCAGCCGCTGCCGCCGCATGCTCGACCTGGACGCCGACCCGGTCGCCGTCGACGACCAGCTGCGGACGGATCCGGTGCTGGCGCCCCTGGTGGCGAAGGCTCCCGGTCGCCGGGTGCCGCGCACGGTCGACGAGGCCGAGTTCGCCGTACGGGCCGTCCTGGGCCAGCAGGTCTCCACCGCCGCCGCCCGTACCCACGCGGCCCGTCTGGTCACCGCGCACGGCGAACCCGTCGAGGACCCCGAGGGCGGCCTCACCCACCTCTTCCCCTCCCCTCAGGCGCTCGCTGCCCTTGACCCGACGTCGCTCGCGATGCCGAGCACCCGCCGCACCACCTTCACCACCCTCGTACGCCAACTCGCCGACGGCACCCTCCACTTGGGAGTGGAGAGCGACTGGGCCGAGGCCCGCACGCGCCTCCTCGCCCTCCCCGGCTTCGGCCCCTGGACGGTCGACGTCATCGGCATGCGCGCCCTCGGCGACCCCGACGCCTTCCTCCCCACCGACCTCGGAATCCGGCGCGCGGCCCAGGAGCTGGGCCTGCCGTCGACCCCCGCCGCCCTGACGGCGCGCGCGGCGGCGTGGCGCCCATGGCGGGCGTACGCGGTCCAGTACCTGTGGGCGACGGACAGCCACCCGATCAACTTCCTCCCCGTATAAGCGACTTCAAGCACATGCGCATGGCTTCACATGCGCATGGCTTCAAACGACTCGAAGGTACGAACTGTGAAACAGCACACGGTCATCGACAGCCCGTACGGCCCCCTCACCCTCGTCGCTGACGACGGCGTCCTGTGCGGCCTCTACATGGTCGGCCAGCGCCACCGCCCGCCGGAGGAGACCTTCGGTGAACGCGACGACACGCCCTTCGGCGAGGTCACCGACCAGCTGAAGGCCTATTTCGAGGGCGAGTTGAAGGAGTTCACCCTCGAACTGCGCATGTCCGGCACCCCCTTCCAGCGCAGCGTCTGGGAGCAGCTGTGCCGGATCCCCTACGGCGAGACCCGCTCGTACGGCGAACTGGCCGATGCCTTGGGCAACGCGGGCGCCTCCCGCGCGGTCGGCCTCGCCAACGGCAAGAACCCCATTGGCATCATCGTGCCCTGCCACCGCGTGGTCGGCGCGAACGGAAGCCTCACCGGATACGGCGGCGGCCTGGACCGCAAGCAGCGCCTGCTGGACTTCGAGAGCGGCACGGCACTCTTCTAGCTCACTGCGCCAGCTCTCTTCGCCGCTGGCTCCCTGTGCCTTCGTTCTTGCGCCGCATCTGCCACGACCTCCGCCGGATCTCCGGATCACCCATGGAGAAGTCGTACGTCACGAGCTTCTCGACTTCCAACTTCCTTACGGGCAGGTGGCAAGGCGATCAGGGCAGAGCTTGATCCACTTCTCAAACGCACCCTGGACGGCTCAACCACCCGTCACCCATCGGATCACTGCGATCACACCCAACAGCACGGCGGGGCCCGCCCACCACCACCCCATGATCCGTCGCACCGACGGCAGCAGCCACAGCACTGCCACCGCACCGGCAGCCCCGATGGCAAGGACGCACGAGAGCACGATGCCTGCGTACGCGTCGTCGTCCCAGGGCCCGGACGGACGGATGGCCAATGCCGTCCAGCAGAAGTACGCGGCGACAAGGGTGAGCAGGATCAGTGGGACGGCGAGGACCAGGCGCAGGCAGCCGCGGTCGTTGTCCACGTGGGAAGGGCTGGTCATCAGCGCCGTGCGTTCCTTGCCTCGTCCAGATTGTTCGTAAAACTACGCCCGTAGGCCTGGTCGTCGTCCATGCCTCGCGTCTGCCCGTCGGCCCCGGTGCCCGGGGTGGGGTGGTCGCGTGCGCTCCGAAACCCGACAGCAGGAGCCGCGATCCAATGTCGGCCCGAACAGGCGGCAATCCGCCGACACCACGTGCCACTCGTATTCCCGGCCAAAGGTGTACTGGCAGGTGCACACCGCAAGCAGGCTGACAGAACAGCTGTGATGGCATCCCGTTGGTGGAGCTAGATCTGACGGGTCGATCAGTAGTTGCTCTCGGAGCTCAGTCGGCGTAGGAGTTCGGGCAGGGCGGTGCCGATCGGTTCCCGTACGACCTCGTCGGCCAGCTCGTCGTACGGCGTCGGCTCGGCGTTGACGATGATCAGCCGGGCTCCGTGATCGGCGGCGACACCGGCGAGCCCGGCGGCGGGCTGCACCTGCAGACTGCTTCCTACGGCGATGAACACCTGGCACGCCTTGGTGATGGCGACCGCCTCGCTGAGGACCACAGGGTCGAGCCGCTCGCCGAACATCACGGTCGCCGACTTGAGGATGCCGCCGCACTCCAGGCACAGCGGATCATCCTCGCCGGCCTCGACGCGGGCGATCGCGTCCTCCATCGGGCCCCGCTTGTGGCACTTGGTGCACACGAAACTCCGCGCAGTCCCGTGCAGCTCGATGACCTTGCGTGCGGGCATGCCGGCGAGCTGGTGCAGTCCGTCCACGTTCTGGGTGATCACCCGTACGGGCACGCCGGTCCGCTCCAGGTCGGCCACGGCCCGGTGCGCGGCGTTCGGCTCGGCTTGGAGGGCGCGGTTCTCGCGTCGCATCTGCCAGGACCGCCGCCGGATCTCGGGATCGCCCATGTAGTACTCGTACGTGACGAGCTTCTCGGCCTCGGGATTGCGCCGCCACAGCCCGTTCGGCCCGCGATAGTCGGGGATTCCGGAATCGGTGGAAATACCTGCGCCACTGAGGATGGCGACTAGAGGGCTGCCCATGGGCCGAGAGTAGGACGCCTGCATGGTCAGAGCGAGTGGATATCGGAGCGTGCCCCTCGCGCGTCGGCTGTGCTGGTCGGCCGAGGGACATGTCCCGCGCACACAGCCCTTGCCTCCTGGCTGCGGGCCGGCGGCACTTACCGTCATGCCACGACGGCGGTCAGTACCAGAGCAATACGCAGCAGTTCGGCGTCGAGCCCGCTACACATGCGAGGGCCCGTCGTCAGTCACGTCCGACAACGGGCTGACGGACACGGCGAGATACCGGAACTCTCCCCCTGCTCCGTCCAATGCGGAGTACGGCTCCCAATCGAGGGGATAGGCACCCCGCAACGTGCACGTGTTCCGCTCGTAGGCGCCCTCGGCCCACCGCAGCGTGCCGACAAGTTCACGCCCCTGGTGGATTCTGAACTCTCGATCCCGAGTCTGCCCGCGGCCGGCGCCGGGCGGAGTCCACAGGGACGCGTCGTTGGTCAGCATGATGGCAAGACCGTTCTGGTCGGACCGGCGGCAGAAGCGCTCCAGCCTGACTATGTCCCGCACGAAGTGCAGGCGGGCGAGGTCCGCGGCGGCATGCCCCTTCAAGGCGTAGTCCTCGGCGGGAGTACCCACCGTGCCCGTCCATCTCCGGGTGAAGTACTTGAACTCGATCGCGGTGCGGGCCGACGGGCCGATGCACAGGAGGTCCAGATATTCGGCCTTGCTCCCCGCCCGCTGCGGTACCTCAAGCCTGGAGTGCACATCCGGCGACAGTTCCCACAGGGCCCGCGCGAAGCTGTGCTGAAGATCGGCTTCGGAGTGGAAGACCGGCCTGTGCCTGCCCAGTTGTGCGATGACGTCGCCGAGTGAGATGCGTCCGGCGACATTTCCGTTGCTGTCCATCGCTGCCATGGTCACGGCGCCATTGAAGTGGCTCCTCGACTGAATTCTCAAGCCGCAGCGCCACCGCGCTGCTACTCGGCGGGCCGCAACGGCCGCGGCACTGGCAACCAGCACGGTACTGCCGCAGCTGCTCTCGTCGCGGTGAACGGCCGTCGAAAATCCGCGGCCACCTGAACCTGCCGACCCCACGCGGTACGCCATGGAAGAACCACGATGCGGGATCCGAGCGGCCTACGCAGAGTCCACGATCACCGTCTACCAGGCATACCCACCGCCTGCCCCCCGTCCGGGACGGCCGTTTCCCCGCCATGTGGAAGCGGGATCGCATGACGTGAGTCATCAAGCCGCTTTCACAGACCCTGTCAGTGCCTGAAGACGACGGCAGCGGCATCACTCAGAACTTGCTCGGCTGCTGGGGCGTACCGTCCGGAACCGAGTGGGGCGGCGCGGGGAGGCCTCGGCGATCAAGTCCGTGGTGAGGAGACCGGCGCTGTCAGTGGTGCGGCATGGGAGCGCCCGCATTCGAGAGGCAGGCGCCGAGAGGCGGAACAACATGAGTCTGGATCTCAGCAGGTGGTTCGAGCCAACACGGATTTTGCCCACGGTATCCGTGGAGAAGTACTGGCGGTGTCATGACGGGACCTTGTCCCTCGCACCGGAGCGAAAGCCCTGGAGAGGGTCGCCAGGAGCCAATGCCCCACCCCGGATGTCTTGTCGTGATACGGCCGACCTCCTGATCACCAGTCCGAACGACTGACCTTTGCGGCCTGTCCTACCGACGTGCCCGGTGAATCACCGCAGGCCGAGTTGAGTGACGTCTGTGTAGCAGCCGGGCGTCGTTCGTACCGGGCGGCTGTCCGGACGGGATCGAAAGGAACCGCTCATGGAAGGCGTACCCCCGAATGCCTGGAATCGGGGACTCGATCGTACGTCCGACCCGAGGCGCGAGCCTGGGCCGATCAACCTGCAGCGGTATGCGTTCGTACCCGCTTACGCCGGGATTGCCACGTTCTTCGGGCTGCCGCTGTGCCTCAACCCGGACGACCTGCGTGCCGGCCACGTCGACGTCGCAGTCGTCGGAGCGCCGGTGGACATGTCCACCGGGCATCGGGGGGCCGCCTACGGGCCGCGTGCGATCAGGGCCGATGAACGGATCCTGCCCAACACTCCTCAGATGCTCGTCAACCCCAGCACCCGTATCAAGCCGTTCGAGGAGCTGACGGTGGTCGACTACGGCGATGCCGCGGTGGACTCGTTCAGCATCGACAACTCCATGGAACCAATCCGCACACTGGTCCGCGAGATCGCGGGAACGGGCGCGATCCCGATCGTGCTCGGCGGAGACCACTCGATCCTGTGGCCGGACGCCGCAGCTGTGGCCGACGTGTATGGCGCGGGCAAGATCGGAGTGATCCACTTCGATGCGCATCCGGACTGTTCCAACGACTTGTTCGGCCATCTCGTCTCACACGCCACACCGATCCGCAGGTTGATCGAGGACGAACACATCCCCGGACGCAACTTCATCCAGATCGGTCTTCGCAGCGCGATCGCGCCCGACGACGAACTGTTCGACTGGATGCGCGAGCACGGATTGCGCGCACACTTCATGGCCGAGATCGACCGTCGCGGATTCGACGTGGTCCTCCAACAGGCCATCGACGAGGCGCTGGACGGGCCGGAATATCTGTTCGTGTCGCTGGACATTGACGTGCTGGACCCGGCCTTCGCGCCCGGCACCGGCACGCCGGAGCCACCTGGGCTGACCAACCGCGAACTGCTTCCTGCCATCCGCAGGATCTGTCACGAGACGCCAGTCGTGGGCATGGACATCGTCGAGGTCGCTCCGCACCTCGATCCCGGTTACACCACGACAATGAATGCCCGCAGGGCCATCTTCGAGGCGCTGACCGGGATCGCAATGCGTCGCAAAGGCCTACCCGGCCCGGCCTATCTGGACCCGGCGGTCGCTGGACCGCCGCCCGGACAGCAGACATAGCCGTCACCCCGAACTGCATGCCGAGGAAGAAGCGCACCGACCGAGCTCTCGTCCTGTTTCGTATCAACGGGCGGCGTGGGGTCATAGCGCCGCTCGTCGCGCAGGATCAAAGTGCCGCCCGTCCTTCGTGACAGAAAGGACTGTGAACACGGCTTGACATGGATCATCAAGCCGCGTCCACGGACTCCTTGCACGGCTGAGACGTACCGAGTTGTCAGGCTGACGACTCCATAGGAGGGGTATCGATGGCCGATGTACCACAGACACACGAGGACGTCGTCGCCAAGGCGGTCGGGGCTCTGGGCGGGATCTGGGATACGCAGCGAGCCGTGACTACATTGCGCGACTCCGGGTATGAGCCAGCCGACCAGCGGGCCGCGGAGAAGGAAGCGCGGCGAGTTCTCCGCCAGCTTGCGTCGAAGGGCGCATTGGTGAAGATCGATCCGGTCCGGGCCATCTACAGATCAGCCGTCTAAAGGGCGCGTATCGAATCATGATTAATCGCCCTGTCCTCTTCCTGGATAGGGTGCCCACATGCCGCAGACGCTTCCGCCACTGATCACCGAGGCGGCAGCACTGTCCGTCGCTGGAGCCCGGCTCCACCGGTACGAGATGGGCCCGGCTCTCATCGGGGCAGGGGCGGACGCAACCGTCGTAATCGTCGCGGCCGGGGACACCCCGGGGGTCAGCGGCGTCCAGGACTCCACCAAGGTGCTACTGCGCGGGGACAGGATTCCGGAGCTCCACTCACGGTTCGAATTCCGGGGGCCGCTGCCCATCCACCTCTTCACCCGCCTGGACCAGGGCTGTCTTCCCCTCGGCACCGCGCTCTGCAGAGGAACGTCGTATGCACCTGCCAGCTTCGACCACGCCGAATTGGAGCTCGACCGGCCGTTGAGCCGCGAGATGCTGGACGTGGTACGACCGGTCCCGGCACCCGGGCCGGTGCCAGGGGTGGACTGGGTCGACCACGTGGAAACGGATCCGATCCGGGCTCTGGAGTCGTTCGTCCTCGGCTGGTTTCCCGCCGAGGAGACGGAGCCGGCCGAGGACCGGAGCGCCGCGGGCGAAATGGGCGACCTGCCGGAGGCGCTGGCAGCCTTCCACCGCCTGGCCCGCCTTCGCCCGGCACTCCACAGATTCCACGACCCGGTACTGAAACAGCCCCGGCGTGCTTCCGGACCGCTCGGCGACCGGCTGGTGTTCGCCATGTGGAACGGGGCCGGAATGGACTGGTCCATCCCGTGGCCACGGGAGAAACCGGGCGAAGCCGATCCCCGCGTGTGGCTCACCGAGGACCCCGGTGCTGCGGATCCGGAAACGATCCTTGAAGAGGAGCCGCTGAGCCGCTTCCTCCTGCAGTTCACCCTCTACGAAGCCATGAATGCCGCTCCCTACCACGCATGGACCTACTGCATGCCGACCGCGCGCCTCGACGCATTGTGGAGCATGCTGCGTCCCATACCCCTGAGTCCGTTCCTACCGACCTACACGGCCGAGAGATTCTTCGTGGCCCCGGGATTGCTTACACAGGTCAGCCGCGACGAGAACGAGGCGGTCGTGAACTTCGGCGCGCTCCACCGCGGAACCCTGACGCCGCTGCTCGAACACCGTTTCCGTTGGTCCCGCTTCGACGGGTGAGGCATGAGGCTCGGGGCGAGTGCGCATATCTGCTGTGATCAAGGGCCGCTCTGGGTGGGGTCTTTGATCCAAATCATCGAGTGGCGTAGGTGCAGGCCAACGAGGCGCGCCCACCAGTACTGGTCCGCTGTGCGCACCGGTTGCAGAAAGGGTTGTGAACGAGGGTTGACATGGATCAAGCCCAGCATTCTGTGGATGATGTACCGCTGCGGCTGGGGTTCGAAGGAGGGGCAGGAGACTGTTCTGGCCGTCGAGATCACCCGTGAAGGCTTCGAGTGGGCGCTGCGCCACGCGTGCCATTCGCACTATGCGCGCGGGCTGCACGAGAACCAGGCCGCCTGGAAGCAGGAGTTGAAGCGGGCGCCCGCGCGCGTGCAGTGGGACCCCGAGCGGGACCTGCGGCTGCGGCCCCTGCCGTACCGGACCCTGCAACTGGGCCTCTCGGGTGAGGCAGCGCGACGCCACGCGGACGAGTGGACGGTCGCCATCCGCAACGTCACCCCACTCGTCCACGAGGTCCACGCCCTCGTCAGGGGCGGCGACCTGGACTCAGCCGCCCGGCTGCCGCCCCAGGAAAGTTTCTACACCGGGCAGGACGAGCTCATCGCCCACCTGCAGGGATGAGGAACGGACTCACCCGACCTCCCGCCCTCGGGCCGGTCCGTGCGACAGCTGAATCGCTTCTCCCTCACTCGTTCGAGCGGAGCGAAAGTGCTCCTGCCCGTTAGGCTGAGGCGTGGGACAGAATCGCGCCCATGGGAGCAGCCATGACCACCCCAGCCGCTGAGCAACCGCTCATCCCTCAGCCGCCTGCAACGGTCGCCACGCTACGGCAGGCCGTCAGTCAGATCGCGCCTGCCTCGCTCCCCGCCTTCACGCGGGAGCTGGACCAGGCGGCCGACCAGTCCCGACAGGGTTCCGATCTTGCCCCTCTCAGGCGATTCATCACCCAGTGGGCCGTCTATGTCTACATCCAACGCCAGCCCAGCCTGGCTGCAGATTTCCGCCGCTGGGAGGACACCGCTGAAGCGGGCGACGCCGCGCAGGCACGACAAGCCGCCGCCGAGATCGGACGGCTTCTCGATGAAGCCCACGCGGCCGTCGGTCTCTCGACCCGGTGAGTCCGGACTGGCACTGGGAATACGACCCTGATCACGACCACGTGGCAGGCGGCCTCCCGGCCCACGTCGTGGCGGAAGTCGAACGCCTGGCCGGCCAACTCGTCGAGCTCGCCAATACGGGAATCGACGTCAGTGATCTCGGCAACGGCCCAAGACCGGGCGGCCTACGTCGTATGGACGCGGCCGGCGGATGGTTCTACTTCCTCGTGGCCCCGCGCGCGCCACTCATCATCGTCGTCCGCATCGTGCCCCCGTTCGACGCCTTGTAGTGACTGCGCCGGCCTCTCCCATTCCAGGAGCGGTCTGGGACGAGACCAGCCATCGGCTTCCGGTGCCGTGGCTGCCACAGCCCAGCAGTCGCAAGAGGTCTGTGAACGCGGCTTGACATGGATCACCAAGCCGCGTTCACAGCCCCATCCATGGTCGTAGGATCTCCCGCTGGTGGTCGACACTGCTTGCGGGGGGGGGCGAACATGGAGAGACCGGACGACCGCATCGCATCCGTCCTGCGCTTCGCCACGGAACTCGTCGCCTGGGTGGCCACTCCCTGGGCCTTGTCCAAGTACTCATGGCTGCTTGCCGTCTTGGCGGTGGTGGTACTGATCGGCCTCCCGACCGTCTTCTCCACTCCGGGAGACAAGGCGCAGGTGATCATCCCTGTCTCCGGTACGGTCACGATCCTGCTCGTGGTGCTCCAGCTCACTGCCGCCGCGAGCGCCGCATGGTTGGCATGGCCCGTCTATGCGGCAGTCCTCGTGTCTCTCCTCGTGGCCGCCACCCTCGTCACGGAACGTCAACGCTGGCAGTGGCTGCTCTCCACCGACCGGCACACCGGCTGAGCTGCGGAGGGGTGGCATCAAAGTGCGTTAGCCCTCCGGGCAGGCTCGCCACCCGTTCGTGGTCCTCGCCGACTTCCGGGTCGAGGTCGCGCGCCCACAACGAAGGCATGCACCACGCGGAGAAGCCACATACGGCAGCCGATCTGGAGGAGGCTGCTGGCCAGTGGTAAGACTGGGTGACTTTGGTTGTAGAGCCATGTCTTGTTGGCTCTGAGGAGGCGGGCATGTTTGATGAGGCCAGCGAGAACGAGCTCTTGCTCGCCGCACTGATGCAACTCGGTGCGAAGGGCGGCTCAATAGGAGCTGCCGCTGGAGGGGCGGCCACCGGAACGCACGGTTTGGGCAGAGCAGGGGCGCGGGGCGGTGCTCGTGGAGCCGCTCGAGGCTTCAAATGGACAAAGAAGGATGTCAGTACCACTCTTGTCGAGTTGTCCGGAACGGTGACGGCAGTCTTCCAGCTGGTCCACACGACTCTGGCCGACATGGGGAATCTGCTGGGCGTGGAAGCCCGAGACAACGGGGGCATCGCCGTACGAGCGATAGTCGGTGTAGGGATTGGGGGCCTGAACCCCACCATTGTGACCGCTGTTGTGGCCGCAGGCCCCGAAGGGGTAGCGGTGGTGGAGCTTCGCGCCGCAGGTCGTGAGGGGCTCATCAAGCAGCACCCCGCCGAAAAGGCTCTGGCCAAAATCACCGCTCAGCTCACAACTGCCTCGCAGTGACGACGGCCGCACGGACCCAGCCCAGCGGGCGCCCTGGAGGTGAGTTCGGCATCCATGGCGAACGCCGCGTTCACAGCCCCTTTCCCGTGCCTGAAGAGAGGCCATCCGCGCCTTTGCGGGCCTGGCCGGCGACCGCGCGGCCACCCGATGACCACCGCCGGCCTCATGCGATCGATCGATAAGGTCGGCAGATGACCAGTCGCAGCCGCGACCGCGTCGCAGACGTCCGCAGCGTCGTGGTGACGCACATGCTCGACTATCAGATCGACTCCGTTGTGCCGCTTGGCGAGGGCCTGGACAACCTGGCGTACGAGGTCAACGGTGAGCTGATCGTGCGCTTCAGTAAGGAGCCCGACCTGGCACGGCGGACCGCCCTGGTGGGCCACGAGGCCCGCGTGCTTGCAGCCGTCGGCGATATCTCGCCGCTGCCCGTCCCCGAACCGACGTTCACAGTCGCGGAACAGGGATGTCTGGCCTACTACAAGCTTCCCGGCACGCCGCTGTTGGATATGCCGCGGCACCAGCGATCGACCCACGGCACGTCGATCGCCGCCACGCTCGGCGAGCTCCTCACTGCGCTGCATGCTGTTCCGATCGATCAGCTGGTCGATCTGGTGGACGCGGACCACCAGCCGCTGGCCGAGTGGCGGCATGAGGCCACCGAGAATTATGTGACGGTAGCCGGGCACATACCGGCGGCGCACCGCCGACCCGTCGAGGCGTTCTTGGGTGCCGCACCACCGTCCGGCGGATGCACCCCAACGTTCTCCCACAACGATCTGGGGATCGAACACGTTCTCATCGACCCTGTTGCATGGACGGTGACCGGCATCATCGACTGGAGCGATGCAGCCGTCGTCGATCCGGCCTACGACTTCGGGCTGCTCTACCGCGATCTCGGCCCTGCCGCTACCCGCGCCGCCATCAGCAGCTATCGAACCGACGCCAACGACCTCGCGGCTCTCAGCGCGCGCGCCGTGTTCTATGCCAGGTGCAGTGTCTTCGAGGACCTGGCACACGGCATCGAGACGGAACAGGGCAAGTACGTCGACAAGAGCCTTGCCGCGATGGAATGGCTGTTTCCGCCATAGCCACCGCATCTCGACCGAGCGGCCAAGGGCATCAATCCCCGTGCGGGTACCAGCGCCCACCATGCTGCAGACAAATCGGCTACGAGCGAGGCTTGACATGGATCACCAAGCAGCGTTCACAGAGCTGTGCTGCCATGTGACCCGTGGGTGATGCCGGCGGTTGTGCCCGGACTGCCGGTCAGGGACGCAGGTGGGCCAGTAGTTCTTCGCCGGCGGGGTATCCCTGCTCCTGGGGGAGCAGTCGGGTCGCTGAGTCCAGTTCGCCGTCTTTGACGAGTGCGTGGATCTCGTTGGTGAGTGGAGTCACGTCACTGATGGACACGATCCAGTCGTCCGCGTAACGCGACGATGCCTCACCCGAGAGCCCCAGTTGTAGCGAGCGGTACGGCAGGGGACGCAGGTGCAGATCGCGTTCGGGATCCCACTGGACACGGGCCGGTGCGCGCTTGAGGTCGCGCTGCCAGGCGCTGCGATCAGGATGCAGTCCGCGAACGTAACTCGACAGGCAGGCATGGCGCAGCGCCCAGTCGAAGCCGTCGCGAGTGATCTCGACGGCCAGGACAGTCTCCTGCCCGGTGTTCGTGCCCCAGTTTGAGCGGTACATCATCCATATGAAACTGGGTTTGATCCACGTCATGCGGCCAGGCTTCCACGCAGCGGGAAATCGGCCGTCGCGGATGGCGGGCAGTCCGATCTCAAGCGAGTACGCCTGGTAGACAGTGATCGTGGATGCCGTGTGGAGCGCGCGGATCCTGCGGTGCGGTTCTTCCATGGCGTACAGCGTGGGCTCGGCCAGGTCAGGTGACCACCGATTTTCGACTGCCACTAGTGGCGACGGCGCAATGGTCTGTGAACGCTGCTTGACTTGGGTCATCAAGCAGCGTTCACAGACCTAGGACACAGCCAGCTGCTGTACACGAAGTCCCTCTAGTCCACCTCGATGCCGAAATCCTGCACGAGTTCCTTCAGGCCACCGGCGTAGCCCTTGCCGCCCAGGACGAAGTCCCAATCCCCGTTCGGCCTTCGACGGAAGGAGCCGAGCACCAAGGCGGTCTCGTCGGACCGGCCGTCGGAAACCTCAAGTTGTCCCAGCTCGGTCAGCCGCGGGTCGAGCAGACGGATGCGGGCGTCCGTGAATCCGGAGAGGTCGGCGTCCGGGTTGGCCTCTGGGTCGATCGCGGCCACAAGGACGAACCGGTCAGCCTCATCCGGCAAGCCGTCGAACGAGACGCAGATCGCGGCCTTGTCAGGTGCTGTGGGGGCCAGAGTCCTCACGGAACCGTCGGCTGTCTGCGGGTTGTTGAAGAAAACAAAGTGATCGTCGCTGAGGACTCGGTTGCCACGGCAGACCAGAGCACACACATCCAATGCCACGCTGCCGGTCCACGACCTGCCCAGGACGTTGTAGTCGTGGGGCAATCGAGTGTCAGGGGTCGCTGGCGTCGGCGGTGCCGTGCTTTGACGGCCGCCCTCACCCAGGCGCCCACGCAGCCCATGACGATGCAGCAGGTCAACAAGCTCGGGGCCCGAGATCAGCTCCAGCGGCTTGCCGTTGGCGAAGGTGTGCGAGCTCTCCGGTGAGGCCGTTAAGCGTTACGCGGACGAGTGGACCGTGGCCGTCAGCGACGTGACTCCGCTCGCCCGAGAGGTCCACGAGCTCGTAAGCCGCAGCGAGCTGGATGCCGCGGCCGCACTGCTGCCCAAGGAACGCCCCTACCCCGCCGGGGACGAACTACTGGCCGCCCTGCGCGCGTGACCGACAAGTTTCACCGAACGGCAGGAGCGCGTCGCGATCCTCACCGCGCTGCGCGACAGCCTCGTCCACCGGATGCCATGGCCGGCGGCACTCGGCGGCACCCCAGACGAGCAGGCCGCTTGATCGTGAAGTGCCGTGGCCCTTTCGGCCGGACGAGCAATCGGCGTTGTCACATCGAACGCACCAACGCCTGGCACGACACCTTCAACCGGGGGCCGGCCGGGGTCAGGGGAAGATCGGGCGGGGGCCCAACAGGAGGGCGGCGAGGCGCAGGTACGCCTTGTAGGCCTCGGGGGTCAGCCAGGAGAGTTCGACCGTGCTGCCCATGGTGAGGTGGCCGTCGCGGGGGACCATGACGACGCCGCGGCAGCGGGAGCTCAGGCCGCGGATACTGGCGGCGTCGAGCGTCCAGCCGGCCGCGGGGCGGCTGTGGTTGAGGACGACGACGGCCTCGCGGACCAGATCCGGCAGGTCGAGGGTGACAAGACGGTCCATGGCCTGCTGCGCCTGGGTCAGACCGGCGGGGTCGGCCCGCGACACGATGACCACGCGGTCGGCCGCCCTGAGCACCGTGGGCATGAACTTGTCCGAGTCGACCAGGGTGAGGTCGAAGTAGTCCCGGGTGGTGCGGGTCACCCGGTGGAAGTCGTAGTCCGTGAACTGGCCGACCGACGCGATGCGTGAGACGGAGTCGTTGGCGAGAACCTGGAGCCCCGAGCGGTGCGGCGACAGGAACAACTGGAGATCCTCGAAGTGCCGCACCTCGTGCAGCGACTCGGCCAGGTCCGACAGGCTGGCCAGGGTGTTGCGGAAGACCCGCCCGCCGATCCGGACCTGGCTGCCCGTGTGCCGGTCGGCGTCGATGGCGAGCACCCGCTCCTGCCGCTGGTCGGCCAGTACGGCCCCCAGCACCATCGTGGTCGTGGTGCAGCCGACCCCGTCCTTGACACCCACGAGCGCGATCCGCAGGGGCTCGGGCAAGGGAGTGCGGATGGTGCGCATCCACTGCTCGTGGTCGTCCTCCTCGTCGCTCGCCGTCTCCGGCTCGACGGCGGGGCTGTCGTCGTCCCCGCCCGTGCCGCCCTCCACGTCCTCCCACTCCACCCCGCCCGGCAGCAGCGCCCCGAAGGCGTCCGCCACCTCGCGGGCGGTCGGCCGCCCCGCTGGTTCGGGCTCGACACAGCGCAGCAGCAACTCCGCGATCGTCCCGTCGAGTTGCGCGAGCTGCGGACTCCTGCGCAGCGCGTCGTTCTCGTACCAGCGCCACGGCCGGCCGGTCGCGGCCTGCAACAGGATGGAACCCAGGGCGTACACGTCGCCCGCCGTGATCCGGGACTCGCCCCAGTACGTCACCTCGGGCGCCCGGTAGGGGGAGTTGGCCGGCGTGGACGGTGTCGACGCGCTCCACGCGCCGTCGATGCGCGCCGACGTCCAGCCGATGAGGTGCAGCGTCGACTCGGTGACCAGCACGGTGCCCGGGGTCAGCGCGCCGTGCACGATGCCCTTGTGGTGGCAGCGGGTCAGCGCCCGCGCCAGGTTCCAGCCCAGCCAGGTGAACAGCGGAGTCCCGGGCAGCGCCCCGGCCGCGTCGAGCACGGCACGCAGCGTGGGCGCGGGCGGACCACCGCTCAGCGTGTCCAGACGCAGCGCCAGCCACGGCGTGGGGCCCTCCAGGTCACTGCGCACCACGGCGGGCGCGTACATCCCGTCCATACGGCGCAGCGCCCGGCGTTCCACGTCGAGCAACTCCCGCGCCACGGGCGAGTCGAAGGAGTGCGACACCCGCAGCAGCACCCGCTGCCCTTCCTCGTCCTCCCCGATGTACGCGGTGGGCTTGCCGCCCGTGCCGTCGCGTTGCAGCAGCGAGTACGGGCCCAGGGTATGCAGGTCCTGCAACCGCAGCGGCAGCCACGACGGGGCCGCCTCCAGGCCCGACGGCAGCCGCACCTCCTCGTACTCGGTGCTGCGCGGCGGCGTCGCCGCCATCGGTTTGGCACCCAGGTGGGTGAGGAGCCGGTCCTCCAGCCAGGCGAACGGCCGTGTCCCGGGCAGGAGTTCGCCCGTCCCGGAGGGGTGGGCGAGCCAGGCGGGGAAGTCGGGGGAGCGGCCCACCAGGGTGCGCAGCCGCGCGGTGACCGCCCGGGTGGTACGCAGCAGATCGATCGGGGACGCGGTGTCGAGCAGGATCTCCTGGGCCTCGCCGGCGAAACCGAACCGGCGGTGCTGCGCCGGCAGCCGCTCGTCGACCGGCTCCACCTGACGCATCAGACCGCCCAGGAACACCTCGGCCAGATGCGCGGTGTCGGCCCGCCACGGCACGGCCGCCTGCACCAGCCGCATCACGGGCACCGTGAGCGGGGACACCGCCGCGAGATGAGCGGCCAGCCGGTAGGCCCCCGGGGACGCGGCGTCCCGGAACCTGAGCACGGCGTCCGCCGCGCCACCGCCCCGGGTGTCGGCCCCGGCCCGTGGCGCCTTCGCCTGCAGCGGCGCCAGCAGGGGCAGCTCCGCGCTGCCTCCCGGCGAGGCCACCAGCCGCGCCCACGCGGCGACCGCCGGGGGATAGGGCTCCAGCACGGGGACGGGGACCCCGGGGAACTCGTCACCGAGCCCCGGCGGCAGCAGCGGGTCGGCGACCTCCCAGGTGTCGTTCGCCGCGCCGCGCCGCCGGGTCGTCACCAGCCACGGCTCCGAGCGGATGCCCGACCCGTCCCACATGTGGGAGGGCAGCGCGTGCATGATCGCCGTCGGCCCCTGGTGCGCCCAGCGTTCCAGCGCCGCGTGCAGTCGCCCGTCCCGCCAGCAGGCGCCGACGCCGTCGCTGATCACCAGCACCAGCGTGCCGCCCGAGGGGTCGGCGACCGACGCGGGGGAGAGCAGCGGGGCGTGCGGGTCGAAGGGGCGGGAGCGCAGCAGCGGCGCCCCCGCCGACCGGGTGTCCAGGCCGTGCACACGGATGTCGCGGAAGGCGCCGAGGCGTTCCAGCAGGGCGCGCAGTTCCATCGCCAGCCGCCGCCACAGCAGCATCGAGATGCCGTCGTCGATGAGGAGGGTGAGGTCGAGCCAGCGCTGCCGGGCGGGGC
Organism: Streptomyces olivochromogenes; assembly: GCF_001514115.1. GTDB lineage: Bacteria > Actinomycetota > Actinomycetes > Streptomycetales > Streptomycetaceae > Streptomyces > Streptomyces olivochromogenes. Next base: position 1,220,678 of record NZ_KQ948451.1, on the reverse strand, counting down.
GGGTCACCACATCGGGCAGCCCCGTCTCGGCCATGGCGGCCGCCGTGGCCTCCTCGTCGAACTCCCGCTTCAACGGCCCGGGCTGGGGCTGTTTCAGCAGCCGGAGCGCACGGCTGAGGCGCAGCTCGTCCGACCCGAGCGCCTTCTCCTCGGGGACCCGTACGGGCAGCGCGCCCTCGCCGGGCGCGCCACGCAGCCCCGGCGCGGCGAGGTCCGCGAACTCGGGTGCGCTGCGCGCCGCTGCCGCCGCGTGCAGCGCACCCAACAGCTGGGCGGGAGGCGGCGGTTGCGCCGGTGTGGCGGGCGTGGGGGAGTCGAGCTCGGCCGGGGCGGGGCCGGGCGTGGAGCGCTCGGTGTCTCCCGCGCCGGTGCCCGGCGGCGGCACGGCGTCCGCGGCCAGCGCGTTCGCGAGCGGCGCCGCGGCTCCCGGGGGAAGCCGCGTCGCCAGCCACAGGGTGTCGAGCAGTTCATGGATCGACAGCTCGTGACCGGCCAGCCGGCCGAGTTTGCTCAACGGGGGCAGGATCGGCGGGGCACCCGCAACGTGCGAGCCGCCCGACCCGCCACCGACGTCACGCGGGTCGCCCCCGTCGCCCCCGTCGCCCCCGCGCACGCTAGACCATCCCGCCCAGGCGGTGGAGTACGGCGTCCAGCAGCCCTTCGGCGTCCAGATCGACTCCGCCCTTGCGCAGGAACACGGCGTTGAGCAGCTGGTCGGTGGCGAGTTCGCCAGGCGCCCGGCGGTTGAGGAAGGCGTGCAGCAGGTCGTCCACGTCGGACAGCGCGTCCTCACCGAGGTGCGCGGCGACGATGTCCCGCAGCCGGGCCTCGTCCGGGTCCGGCAGATCGAGCCGTACGCAGCGGCGCATGAAGGCCGGCGGGAAGTCCCGTTCGCCGTTGCTGGTGATCACCACGACGGGGAACTCCCGGCAGCGCACCACCCCGCGCGTCACGGTGACCCGCTCGCCACCCGAGCCATGGGTCAGCACCGGCACCTCGGACTGCGTCTCCGGCAGCCGGGACAGCTCGGGTATCTCGAACTCGCCCTCCTCGAACACGGTCAGCAGATCGTTCGGGAGGTCGACGTCACCCTTGTCGAGCTCGTCCACGAGCAGCAGCCGCGGCCGGTCGCGCGGCACCAGGGCGGTACCGAGCGGCCCGAGCCGCACATAGGTGCCGATGTCGGGCTCGGGGTCCCCGCGCTCCTGGCGCAGATGCGTCTCGCGCAGCCTGCCGATCGCGTCGTAGCCGTACAGGGCGTCCTTGAGGACCGAGCGGCTGTTGACGGGCCACTGGAGCACCGGTCCGAGGGACAGCTCGTGCGCGATGGCGTGCGCCAGCGAGGACTTTCCGGTTCCGGGGTGCCCGGTGACGAGCAGCGGGCGGCGCAGATGGAGGGCGGCGCTGACCACGTCCGCCTCCGTGCGCCCGATCAGATACGGACGGTGCCGCGGGCGGCCGCCCGGTCCGTCGCCGAACTGCCGCCAGGGCGGCGCCTCGGGGAACTCCACCTCACGGGCCACGCGGTCACCGCGGAACAGCCGCCACCCGTCCTGCGTCTGCTGGGTCATCCTGTCCGCTCCGTTCCTTCCGAGGGGTCGGCGAGCTGGAGTTCGTCGGGCAGCGGCAGCTCGATGTCCTCCCACACCAGGGCGGGACGCGCGGGCACCGCCCGGTCCGCGTAGGCGCGGACCCTGAAGTGCCGTACGCGCTCCGGGAGTCCGTCCACGGGACCGTGCGGTGCCAGGGCGTCGAGCGGGGCGCAGTCGTCCGGACCGGGGACGGCCCGGTCCCAGAGCACGACCGGCACCCCCATCACCAGGCACACGGGCAGCAACTCGCCGCGGTGCTCGGTGCTTCCATGCACAAGGACGCGCGCGGTGTCCCGATGGGTTGTCTTCAGCAGCCCGATGAGTCCCGCCCGGCCGCCGATCCTGTGGTCCGCGAGGAGGGTGTCGCTCTGGTGACGGGCGTTCCAGCGCCGCTTGAGATCGGCGGGTCCGGTGCGTGAGCGCCGCCGGATCTTCGGGCAGCGCAGCACGAGGTGGAAGTCCTCACCGAGCCGCGCGGAGATGTACTCCTCGGCGCCCGCCCCGTCCCACTCGTCGAGCGCGAGCTCCAGCGCGTCCGGCGGCACCGACACGGCGACCAGCGCGACCCCGTCCCCGGCGCCCTCCGCGCCCCCGGCCACCTCCCGGATCAGCCGGGCGATCTCCCGTCCGGTGCGCGGCCGGTCGGACTCCGAGGCGGCGCGCGCCGGGGTGCCGTCGGGGCGCAGCCGCCACACCGAGCAGCGGTAGTGGTCGGCCGGGTCCTTGGCGTACCGGTCCAGCTCCACCAGGACCCGTACACCGGCCGGCGCGGACCGCCGGGACCAGCGGTCCGCGTCACCGCGCCGCTCCTGCAGCGCCGAGGAGTGAATGCCCAGGCGGGCGGCGACCCGGGCGCTCCACTCCCGCAGCGCCTGCCGGGCCAGATCGCCGGACGTCTCCGCCGCCACGTACTCGACGACCCGCAGCAGTGCGGGCAGCCGGGGCGACTCGTCGGGCACGGGCGAGCCGTCCCCGTACCAGCCCTCCAGTTCGTGGACGACCGCGGGCACGGCCGACGGTGCCAGGCGCGCCGCCTGCAGCGAGCGCGGCAGGTCCACGTAGGGCAGCGCGGCGGTCGCGGCCCGCGGCAGCAGGCCCGGATCGTGCTCGGTGAGATGCTCCAACTTGACCACAAGCGCCCGGTGTTCGGCCACCGACAGCAGCCGCGCGGCCTCTGTCAGCCGGCCCAGGGCGAGCAGCCGGTCGAGCTCGGCCCGGCCGCGCGGATCGTCCGCCACCTTGGGCGCGAGGGACTCGGCGAGCGTGGGCAGCGCCCGCTCCGTGCCGCTGAGCAGATGGGCGAGTTCCTCCACGGTCGGCGCGCTCCCGTCGCCCGGGGCCCGCAGCGCGAGCTGGGCGGCGAGCACGGTGGCGTGGTCGGCGCGCGCCCGCGGGTCGCCCAGCAGGCTGTGCAGGGGGCCGACCATCATGTCGCGCACCGACTCGGCCTCGGCGAGGGTCGCGGCCGATCGCTCCCGGTTGCCGTTCACATGCTCGGGTGCCGCCCCCACTCGGGCCAGCTCCCGCAGGACCGACTGCCAGCCGAGCCCCCAGCTGCGCCGCAGCGTGTGCTGGGCCGAGAACACCCCGTCGGGCGCGGTGATCCGCCCCACGACCAGGCCGACGGCCGCCCGGTCGGTCACCGACCAGAGGGGCCCGCCGCTGTAGCCCTCGTCGACCGCCGCGCCGGACAACTGTCCGTCGAGATAACAGATCCGGCCGTCGTACGCCCCCACCCGCGCGTCGGCGTACGAGAACGGCTGCCCGCCGCCGTACCAGGCCCGCACCTGCTGGCCGCGCTCCATCTCCAGCCAGCGCACCGGGCTCACGGGCGGGGGAGGCGCCTCGTCGAGTTCGAGGACGGCCAGATCGCCGTCCCACTCCAGGGAGCCGTCGGCGACCGGGCCGTACTGCGGCGACCGCGGCGGTATCCAGGCGACCAGCCGGGCCTGGTGCAGATCCACGGCGGACAGCACCGGGAAGGACACGTCGAGGGTGACCTCCCCCGGGTTGTGCGGGCTGAGGCTGCGCAGCCCGAGCGCCAGGTTGATGACATGCGCGCAGGTCAGCAGCCTGCGGCCGGAGAGGTAGACACCCGCCCCCGCGGTTCGGCCGCGATCGCTGGACAGGACGCGCACCAGCGCACCGCGGGCGTCGCCGGACGACGGGTCGTCCGGCGATCCGAACCAGGTCACGGCTCCGTCCGGCGGGGCAGCTGCCAGGTCGCCGAAATAGTCATGCTGGCCTGGCCGTTGGCCCCGACGATGCCGATCTTCAGGTCCTGCCCGATCTGGATGCCGAAGTCGACGGAGATCTCGTGCGGCGGGTCGGGTATCCCGCGGATCGCGTCGTGCACCTGCTGCAGGATGGGCCCCAGCGGGCTCAGCACACTGCGCAGACCGTCCGTCGCCAGCGACGCGACCCGCGCGCCACGCCCGACCGGGACCACCCCGGAAATGCCGCCCGGCAGATCGGCGTCGACGGCCGGGGCCGCCGACGCCTCCCCCGCGGCCGCGAGTTCGAGCCGGACGTGGGCCCCGTCGTCGAGGGCGAACTCCATGTAGTCGTAGTGCGGCACACGGGCATTGTGCCGATCAATGTCCCGTGAAGGTAGTGAAGTTGGCGAATTCGCCGTAGCCGATGGGCGACTAGCCCACCCGGTGGCCGTTCTCCAGCTCCGCGGTTCCGCCGCCCTCCGTCAGTACGTCCAGCGCGGCGAGGACCCGGCGGCCGAGTGAGCCCGGCAGATACTCGGCCAGTTCCTCCCGCGGCACCAGCCGCCACGACAGCAGTTCCTCCTCCTGCAACCGGATCGCCTTGAGCTCCCGCTCGCCGAGGACTCCGCCGTCGTACAGGTAGGCGACCAGCGGGGGCCGCGCCGTCCCGTGCACCCAGTCGACCGCGAGCAGCGGACCGAGTTCGATGTCGAGCCCGATCTCCTCGGCGGTCTCGCGGCGCGCGCCCTGGCGCGGGGTCTCTCCGTCGTCCGACTCGACGGTGCCACCCGGAAGGGCCCAGCCCTCACGGTAGTTCGGCTCGACGAGCAGCACCCGGCCGTCACCGTCGCGGAAGAGCGCGGCGGCACCGGCGAGGACACGGGGGAGGCCCGCGATGTACGTGGCGAAGTCTGGAGTGGTCATTCCCAAAGCGTACGTACGAGATTGAGAGGTCGACGACGACGCCATGGGTGTCCCGGACCTCGACGACGACGCCATGGGTGACCCGGACCCCGACGGCCCCGACACTCGTCGGCTAGGACAGGTCCCGGGCGTCGGGCCCGGTACCGGACCCGCCCTGGGCCTCGCCCTCCGCCTCCGCCAGCGCGACCGTTCGTGCCGCCAGCTCACTGATCCGTACGCCGTCGAAGCCGAACACCGCACTGCGTACGGTGTCCTCCAGCGGGTCCTTCCACTGCGCGGGAACGGCCCCGGCCCCGCACAGGACCCCGGCCACCGAGCCCGCCGTCGCGCCGTTCGAATCGGTGTCCAGGCCGCCGCGGACGGTCAGCGTGATGGTCCGGGTGAAGTCGCCGTCGCCGTAGAGCAGCCCGGCCGTGAGGACGGCGGCGTTCGGGATCGTGTGGATCCAGCCGAGCCCTGCGGTCTCCTCGGACACCGTGGTGAGCGTGTCCTCCCAGGTCATCCGGGTCTCGTGAAGCGTGAGCACCCGGCGTACGGTGCGGGCGAGGCGACTGCTCGCGGGAATGACGGTCAGCGCCGTGTCCAGTGCGTGGCGGACCGTGGGCGCGGTGAACGCGGCCGAGACGAGCGCCGCCGCCCACATCGCCCCGTACACACCGTTGCCGGTGTGGGACAGCACGGCGTCCCGACGCGCGAGGGAGGCTGCCCGGCGCGGCGCACCCGGGCTGGTCCAGCCGTAGACATCGGCGCGGATCAGGGCGCCGATCCACTCCTGATAGGGATTGTCGTACGTCGCCGTCAGCGGCGGTTTGATGCCGTTGGCGAGGTTGCGGTACGCGGCCCGCTCCGCCGTGAACGTCTGCAGATACGGCAGCCGCAGCAGCCACAGGTCGCCGACCTGCTCGGTGCTGAAACCGAAACCGTGCGTCTCCAGCAGGTGCAGGCCCAGGATCGCGTAGTCGACGTCGTCGTCACGGCAGCTGCCGTGGATGCGGCCGCGCACGCATTGCCGCCACTCGGGCCGCAGCTCGAACTCGCCGGCGTCACCGTCGGTGGCGGGCTCGGGAAGATAGTCGGTGAGCGGCAGGGCGGCGGCCTGTCGCAGATAGCGGTCGATACGGTCCCGCGTCCAGTGGTCGCCCTGCTCGACCGGCTTGCCGAGCATGTTGCCCGCGATCCGGCCCAGCCAGCCCCCGAGAACGCGGTCCGCGAGTTCGGTGCCCACAGGGGTCATAGCTCCGGTTTACCCAATTCCGGGCATGAGCGTGCGGTGTTCCGCGGTCCGGTCGGGGCATGACGGCGGGGGCGTCCTCCGGTTAAGGTCGCAGCGGCGCGACTGCCTTGACGTGTGCGAGGCCGGAAAGCAAGGGGAATGCAAGGTGGCGGACTCTGCTGTGAAGACGACACGTGCGGGCACCGCGCGTGTTCCGCGTGTGCTGATCGCCGCGGACAAGTTCAAGGGGTCGCTGACCGCCGTTCAGGTCGCGGAGCGCGTCATGGCCGGCCTGCGCCGCGTCGTGCCGGATGTCGAGGTCGAGGCGCTGCCCGTGGCCGACGGCGGCGACGGGACCGTGGACGCGGCGGTCGCTGCCGGGTTCGAGCGGCGGGAGGTGCGGGTCGCCGGCCCGCTGGGCGACGAGCTCACCGCCGCCTTCGCGCTGCGCGGCGACACCGCGGTGGTGGAGATGGCGGAGGCGAGCGGATTGCAGCGACTGCCCGCCGGGGTGTTCGCGCCGCTGACGTCGTCCACGTACGGGTCCGGGGAGCTCCTGCGGGCCGCGCTGGACGCCGGGGCCCGGACGATCGTGTTCGGCGTGGGCGGCAGCGCGACGACGGACGGCGGGGCGGGGATGCTGTCCGCGCTCGGGGCGCGGTTCGTGGACGCGGAGGGGGAGCCGGTGGCTCCCGGCGGTGCGGCGCTGAGTGACGTGGCGACCGCGGACCTGTCCGGCCTGGACCCCCGCCTGTCCTCCGTGGACTTCGTCCTCGCCAGCGACGTGGACAACCCGCTCACCGGGCCGAAGGGCGCGCCCGCCGTGTACGGCCCCCAGAAGGGGGCGAGCCCCGACGACGTGGAGATCCTGGACGCGGCCCTCGGGCACTTCGCCGCGGTTCTGGAGAAGTCGATCGGGTCCAGGGCCACGGAGTACGCCGCGGCGCCGGGAGCGGGGGCCGCGGGTGGCATCGGCTACGGTGCGCTGGTCCTGGGCGCGCGGTTCCGTCCCGGTATCGAGGTGATGCTCGACGTCCTCGGCTTCGCGCCCGCGCTGGAGAGGGCCACCCTGGTGATCACGGGTGAGGGGTCCCTCGACGAACAGACCCTCCACGGCAAGGCTCCGGCGGGGGTGGCCGCGGCCGCCCGTGCCGCGGGCAAGGAGGTCGTCGCGGTGTGCGGGCGCCTGGCACTGCGGCCGGAGGCGCTCGGCAGGGCCGGCATCCGGCGCGCGTACCCCCTCACGGAGGTCGAGCCCGACATCGCGCGGTGCATCTCCGACGCGGGACCGATCCTGGAGACGGTGGCCCAGAACATCGCCCGTGACTTCCTGACCTGACCCGTTTCCTGGGTACGACCCGCCCCGTCCCGGGGTACGACGAGGTATGACGAAGGGGCCCGAACCGGTTGTCCGGTTCGGGCCCCTTCGGGCGTGTACGAGGAAAAGCTACGGCAGCTGCGCCGCCCGTGCCTCACGCCGGTTGTCGCGGAAGTTGTTCACCCGTCGAGCCGTCGCGAACAGCGGAATCACCGCACCCATGACGAGCTGCAGCGCACAGCCGGTCTGGAGCAGGAGCTGACCGCTGGGGGCGTCGAAGGCCCACGCCGCCAGCAGACCCATGGACAGGACGATCCAGGAGAGCATCGCCACCGCGAGGCGGCCCCGCGGCTTCGGGTACTCCACCCGGCTCACCATCAGCCATGCCGTGCCGAGGATCGCCATCAGCGTCGCCGCGAAGGGCAGCTCCAGGAGCACGATCGAGACCACCGTCAGCGCTCCGAACGGCGACGGCATGCCCTGGAACGTGCCGTCCTTCACCGTGACGCAGGAGAAGCGGGCGAGGCGGAGGACGACCGCGAGCAACACCACGATCGCGCCGAGCGCCGCCACTCTCTGGTGCGCGTCGTCCGCGACCATGCCGTAGACGAGGACGAAGTACGCCGGCGCCAGACCGAAGCTGATCAGGTCCGACAGGTTGTCCAGTTCCGCGCCCATGGGGGAGGAGCGCAGCTTGCGGGCGACGAGGCCGTCGAAGAGGTCGAAGACCGCGGCGCAGAGCATCAGGATGACGGCCGTGGCGGCGCTGTGGCGCGCCATGCCCGACTCCTGGCTGCCGGTGAGGTGCGGGATCAGAATGCCCGTGGTGGTGAAGTACACCGCCATGAAGCCGCACGTGGCGTTGCCGAGGGTGAGGGTGTCCGCTATTGAGAGGCGGAGAGAGAGGGGCATCTCCTCCTCGTCGTCCACCTCGTCGGCCTCCGGCACCCAGCCGGCCTGAGTCTCAGGATCAATCACGGTCAATTCGAGTCACCCCAGCCACGGTCTTCTGACCGACTTCCACATCGACCTCGACACCCTCGGGGAGGTAGATGTCGACGCGCGAGCCGAAGCGGATGAGACCGATCCGGTCGCCCTGCTCGACCTTCGTACCTTGCGGGATATAAGGAACGATACGGCGGGCGACCGCGCCGGCGATCTGGATCATCTCGATGTCACCGAGTTCGGTGTCGAAATGCCAGACGACGCGTTCGTTGTTCTCGCTCTCCTTGTTGAACGCCGGCACGAACCCACCGGGGATGTGCTCGACCGAGGTCACCGTGCCGGAGAGCGGCGCGCGGTTGACGTGCACGTTCAGAGGGCTCATGAAGATCGCGACGCGGGTGCGTCCGTCCTTCCACGGCATGATGCTCTGCACCACACCGTCGGCGGGCGAGATGACCCGGCCCGGGGCGATCTCGCGCTCGGGGTCGCGGAAGAACCACAGCATGCCCGCCGCGAGCGCGGTGGCGGGTACGGCCACGGCCTTGGCGGCGCCGGAGCGGCGTGCCTTGACCAGACTGAGTGCTGCGGTGGCAACGGTCGGGAGAAGCCACGGCGATGCTCCGCGCGCGAGGCGGACCCGGCCGCGAGGTGCAGAGGTTTGGCTGTGGGGCATGGATGACCTTCGTAGCGGATGATGCCGCGCTGGAACGGGGGACGGCGGCTTTCCCGGGATCGTACCGGGCGCGGGCCGCAACTGGGCAAGCCAGGAAGCCGAGTCGGCGGCCGAAGAGTATTGACGGGGTGTGATCTTCTTCTCGAAGAAAACACCCCGAACCAGGACATCCAACCCTGCTTAACCCTGGAGTCGATACTCTTCGAGCAGTCGGCGCCCGATGATCATTTTCTGGATTTCGGCGGTACCTTCGCCGATCAACAGCATCGGCGCCTCGCGGTAGAGGCGCTCGATCTCGTACTCCTTGGAGAAGCCGTAGCCGCCGTGGATCCGGAAGGCGTCCTCGACCACTTCCTTGCAGTATTCGGAGGCGAGGTACTTCGCCATCCCTGCTTCGAGGTCGTTTCGTTCCCCGGAGTCCTTTTTGCGGGCCGCGTTCACCATCATTGCATGGGCCGCTTCGACCTTGGTAGCCATCTCGGCCAGCTTGAACTGGATGGCCTGGTGCTGCGCGATCGGCTTGCCGAAAGTGTGACGCTGCTGGGCATAGGAGACACCCAGCTCGAACGCACGCTGTGCGACACCGCAACCACGTGCCGCCACGTTGACGCGGCCGACCTCGACTCCGTCCATCATTTGGTAAAACCCTCGGCCAGTGGTGCCGCCGAGTACCCGATTGGCCGGAACGCGAAGTCCGTCCATGATGAGCTCGGTCGTGTCGACGCCCTTGTAGCCCATCTTGTCGATCTTCCCGGGAATGGTGAGGCCGGGGCGGACCTCGCCGAAGCCGGGCTCCTTCTCGACCAGGAAGGTCGTCATCGACTTGTGGGGCGCGGTGCCCTCCGGGTGTCCTTCGTCACTTCGTACGAGCACGGCCACCAGGTTCGACGAGCCGCCGTTCGTCAGCCACATCTTCTGACCGTTCAGGACGTACTCGTCGCCGTCCCTGACCGCCTTCGAGGTGATCGCGGAGACGTCCGAGCCGAGAGCCGGCTCCGACATCGAGAACGCGCCGCGCACCTCGCCCAGCGCCATCCGGGGCAGGAAGTGGTCCTTCTGCTCCTGCGTGCCGTGCTGCTTGAGCATGTACGCCACGATGAAGTGCGTGTTGATGATGCCGGAGACCGACATCCAGCCGCGGGCGATCTCCTCGACGCAGAGCGCGTAGGTGAGGAGGGACTCGCCCAGGCCCCCGTACTCCTCGGGGATCATCAGGCCGAACAGGCCCAACTCCTTGAGGCCGTCGACGATCTGCTGGGGGTACTCGTCGCGGTGCTCCAGCTCGGTCGCGACCGGGATGATCTCCTTGTCCACGAAGTCGCGGACCGTGGAGAGGATCTCCTGCTGGACGTCGGTGAGACCGGCGGTCTGGGCGAGTCGCGCCATGGCTACTTCTCCTGCTGCTTGAGTTCCGGACGGCCGGGCTGCTCGCCCCCGCGCTCCTTGATGTACGTCTCGGTCGGCACCATGACCTTGCGGCGGAACACGCACACCAGCGTGCCGTCCTGCTTGTAGCCCTTGGTCTCGACGTGGACGATCCCGCGGTCGCTCTTCGACTTCGAGGGCGTCTTGTCGAGGACCGTGGTCTCGCCGTAGATCGTGTCGCCGTGGAAGGTCGGCGCCACGTGCTTCAGCGACTCGATCTCCAGGTTGGCGATCGCCTTCCCGGAGACGTCCGGGACGGACATGCCGAGCAGCAGCGAGTAGATGTAGTTGCCCACGACGACGTTCCTGCCGAAGTCCGTCGTCCGCTCCGCGTAGTTCGTGTCCATGTGGAGGGGGTGGTGGTTCATGGTCAGGAGACAGAAGAGGTGGTCGTCGTACTCCGTGACCGTTTTCCCGGGCCAGTGCTTGTAGACCGCGCCGACCTCGAACTCCTCGTACGTGCGTCCGAACTGCATGGTGCTCAGGCCTCCGGGGCTTCGAACTTGGACGTGCGCTGCATGCCGGCCGCCCGGCCCTTGCCCGAGATGACCAGGGCCATCTTGCGGCTGGCCTCGTCGATCATCTCGTCGCCGAGCATCGCGGAGCCCTTCTTGCCGCCCGCCTCGGACGTGTAGTACTCGTATGCGTCGAGGATGAGCTCGGCGTGGTCGAAGTCCTCCTGGGAGGGCGAGAAGATCTCGTTGGCCGCGGCGACCTGGTCCGGGTGCAGCACCCACTTGCCGTCGAAGCCCAGGGCGGCGGCGCGCCGGGCGACCTCGCGGTAGCCCTCCTGGTTGCGGATCTGGAGGTAGGGGCCGTCGATCGCCTGGAGGTCGTGCGTACGGGCGGCCATCAGGATGCGCATCAGGATGTAGTGGTACGCGTCAGCCGGGTAGCCCGGCGGCTGCTCGCCCACGACCAGCGACTTCATGTTGATGGAGGCCATGAAGTCGGCCGGGCCGAAGATGATGGTCTCTACACGCGGTGAGGCGGCCGCGATCTCGTCGACGTTGACGAGCCCCTTCGCGTTCTCGATCTGCGCCTCGATGCCGATCTTGCCGACCTCGAAGCCCATCGTCTTCTCGATCTGCGTCAGCAGCAGGTCGAGCGCGACGACCTGCTGGGCGTCCTGGACCTTCGGCAGCATGATGCAGTCGAGGTTCTGGCCCGCGCCCTCGACGACCGTGACGACATCGCGGTACGTCCAGTGCGTCGTCCAGTCGTTCACCCGCACGACCCGCGTCTTGCCGGTCCAGTCGCCCTCGTTCAGGAACTTCACGATGGTGTGCCGCGCCTCGGGCTTGGTGAGCGGGGCGCAGGCGTCCTCCAGGTCCAGGAAGACCTGGTCCGCGGGGAGGCCCTGGGCCTTCTCCAGGAAGCGGGGGTTCGAGCCGGGCACGGCCAGGCAGGAACGCCGCGGGCGAAGGCGGTTGACGGGCGTGGTCATGCGGGGACCTCCAGGGGGTCGAGCTTGTTCGCTTTGCGGATCTCGTCGACGATACGGCCGATGATTCCGGTGATGTCGAAGTCCTTCGGTGTGAATACCGCGGCGACTCCCGCGGCGCGCAGCAGTTCGCCGTCGGCGTTCGGGATGATCCCGCCGGCGATCACCGGGATGTCGGCCGCGCCGGCCTCGCGCAGCCGCTCCAGCACGTCGGGCACCAACTGGGCGTGGGAGCCGGACAGGATGGACAGACCGACGCCGTGCACGTCCTCGGCGACGGCCGCGTCCACGATCTGTTCGGGCGTGAGCCGGATGCCCTGGTAGACCACCTCGAACCCGGCGTCGCGGGCGCGCACGGCTATCTGCTCGGCGCCGTTGGAGTGCCCGTCCAGGCCCGGCTTGCCCACCAGGAAGCGGAGCTTGCCGACGCCGAGCTCGCGGGCGGTCTCCTCGACCTTGCGGCGCACCAGCGCCAGCGCGGTGCCCTCCTCGGCGGTGACCGCGACGGGCGCGGACGAGACACCGGTGGGGGCGCGGAACTCGCCGAACACCTCGCGCAGGGCCTCGGACCACTCGCCGGTCGTGACCCCGGCGCGGGCGCACTCCAGGGTGGCCTCCATGAGGTTGCCGGTGCCCTTGGCCGCCTCCTTGAGCCGCTCCAGCGCCTTGCAGGGGCGCGGGTGGTTGAACGGCGGCTGGTAGCGCGTGTCGCGCCACTGCTGGAGCGCGGCGACCACGCGGGCCTCGACGGCCGGGTCGACGGTCTGGATCGCCGCGTCCAGGTCGGCGGTGAGCGGGTTCGGCTCGGTCGACTCGTAGATGTTGACGCCGACGATCTTCTCGGTGCCGCCCTCGATCCGGGCCCGGCGCTCGGCGTGCGAGGAGACGAGCTGCGACTTCAGATAGCCCGACTCGACGGCGGCCATCGCCCCGCCCATCTCGTCGATCCGGTCCATCTCGGCGAGCGACTCCTCGACGAGGGCCGCGACCTTCGCCTCGATGACGTGCGAGCCCTCGAAGATGTCCTCGTACTCCAGCAGGTCGCTCTCGTGCGCCAGCACCTGCTGGATGCGCAGCGACCACTGCTGGTCCCAGGGCCGGGGCAGCCCCAGCGCCTCGTTCCAGGCGGGCAGCTGCACGGCACGCGCGCGTGCGTCCTTCGACAGCGTCACGGCCAGCATCTCGAGGACGATCCGCTGGACGTTGTTCTCCGGCTGTGCCTCGGTCAGACCGAGCGAGTTGACCTGGACGCCGTAGCGAAAACGACGCTGCTTGGCGTCCTGGATGCCGTAGCGCTCGCGCGTGACCTGGTCCCAGATCCGCCCGAACGCCCGCATCTTGCACATCTCCTCGATGAACCGGACACCCGCGTTCACGAAGAAGGAGATACGGGCGACGACGTCACCGAACTTCTCGGCGGGCACCTGCCCCGAGTCGCGGACGGCGTCCAGCACGGCGATGGCCGTCGACATCGCGTACGCGATCTCCTGGACGGGGGTCGCGCCCGCCTCCTGGAGGTGGTAGGAGCAGATGTTGATCGGGTTCCACTTGGGCATGTGGGAGACCGTGTACGCGATCATGTCCGTCGTCAGCCGGAGTGAGGGCACCGGCGGAAAGACATGCGTACCCCGCGACAGGTACTCCTTGACGATGTCGTTCTGCGTCGTCCCCTGGAGCTTGGTGATGTCGGCGCCCTGCTCCTCGGCGACGACCTGGTAGAGCGCCAGCAGCCACATGGCGGTGGCGTTGATGGTCATCGAGGTGTTCATCTGCTCCAGGGGGATGTCCTGGAACAGACGGCGCATGTCACCGAGGTGCGAGACCGGCACCCCGACCCGGCCGACCTCGCCGCGGGCGAGGATGTGGTCGGGGTCGTACCCGGTCTGCGTGGGCAGGTCGAAGGCCACGGAGAGACCCGTCTGCCCCTTGGCGAGGTTGCGCCGGTACAACTCGTTGGACGCCTCGGCGGTGGAGTGACCGGCGTAGGTCCGCATGAGCCACGGCCGGTCCTTCTCCCGCCGTCCAGCGGCGTTCTGACGCTCAGTCATCTCGGGACCTCAGACGTTCCGGAAGCGGTTGATGGCGTCGATGTGCTGGGCGCGCTTCTCCTCGTCGCGCACACCCAGGCCCTCGCGGGGCGCCAGCGCGAGCACGCCGACCTTGCCCTGGTGGAGGTTGCGGTGGACGTCGTACGCGGCCTGCCCGGTCTCCTCCAGGGAGTACACCTTGGAGAGCGTCGGGTGGATCTTGCCCTTGGCCACCAGCCGGTTGGCCTCCCAGGCCTCGCGGTAGTTGGCGAAGTGGGAGCCGATGATGCGCTTCAGGGACATCCACAGGTAGCGGTTGTCGTACTCGTGGTTGTAGCCCGAGGTCGAGGCGCAGGTGACGATGGTGCCGCCCTTGCGGGTGACGTAGACGGAGGCGCCGAAGGTCTCGCGGCCCGGGTGCTCGAAGACGATGTCGACGTCCTCGCCGCCCGTCAGCTCACGGATGCGCTTGCCGAACCGCTTCCACTCCTTCGGGTCCTGGTTGTGCTCGTCCTTCCAGAACTTGAAGCCCTCGGCGTTGCGGTCGATGATCGCCTCGGCGCCCATCGCCCGGCAGATGTCCGCCTTCTGGTCGCTGCTGACGACGCAGATGGGGTTGGCGCCACCGGCGAGCGCGAACTGCGTCGCGTACGAGCCGAGGCCGCCGCTCGCGCCCCAGATGAGGACGTTGTCGCCCTGCTTCATGCCGGCGCCGTTCCTCGACACGAGCTGCCGGTACGCGGTGGAGTTCACGAGCCCGGGAGCGGCGGCCTCCTCCCACGACAGGTGGTCGGGCTTCGGCATCAGCTGGTTGGACTTGACGAGGGCTATCTCGGCGAGGCCGCCGAAGTTGGTCTCGAAGCCCCAGATGCGCTGCTCGGGGTCGAGCATCGTGTCGTTGTGCCCGTCGCTGGACTCCAGCTCGACGGACAGGCAGTGCGCGACGACCTCGTCACCGGGCTTCCAGGCGTTGACGCCGGGGCCGGTGCGCAGGACGACGCCCGCGAGGTCGGAACCGATGATGTGGTACGGCAGGTCGTGGCGCTTGGTGAGCTCGCTGAGCCTGCCGTAGCGCTCCAGGAAGCCGAAGGTCGCCATCGGCTCGAAGATCGAGGTCCAGACCGAGTTGTAGTTGACGGAGGAGGCCATCACGGCCACCAGAGCCTCGCCCGGGCCGAGCTCCGGCACCGGCACGTCGTCCAGGTGGATCGACTTGCGGGGGTCCTTGTCGCGGGTGGTGAGCCCCGCGAACATCTCCGTCTCGTCCTTGTGCACGGTGATCGCGCGGTACGACTCGGGGAGCGGAAGAGCGGCGAAGTCGGCAGACGTGGCCGTCTGCGACTGAATCGCGTCCAGGATGTCCTTCACGGTGTTGCCTCCGGCGATGAGCGTCTTGAGGGAAGACACTTGAGGGTTACGTCGGTGCTGCTGCTGGGAGTGAGGGGTGTGCCGTCGGTTCGGCGAAGGTGGTGGTGCGGTGGCAGCGCTGGGTTGGCGCAAAAGGTTGCCTGTGACGCAGGCGTCCGGGCGCGCTCGCCAGTGGCTTGCGGGGACAGCCGGCGTACGAAAGGTCTCTGCACGCCGGCCGCCCGGACAACATCAACGTATGGCACGCCGTGTCACCGTGCAAGGCACGGAGTGCCATGAGTTTCGCTCAGGTGAAATCTTTACGTAACACGTGAGCGATGATCGATCAGATCGACCGATGATCGATCAAAACGCACTGGTCAGGGGAGGTATGGAAGGGCCGGTACGCGGGCCGGAGGGGCGGGGTGGCGGGCCGCTTCGGAGAACGCCTGGTGTCGGCGGCACGGCGTGGGGGTTCCGGTGTGGGGGCGCGTGCGGGGGCGCGGTCGGGGTGAGTCGGCGTTGCGGAGGGCCGGCGAGGCGTCCCGGGGAGCCCCGGACATCGGGGGCGCCGGGCGGTCGATGACGGGGGTGCTCGGCGGTGGAGCCGGGGGCGCGGGCGACGCGACCAGAGGGCGTAGATGTCCGAGGGCGGCACTTTTCGGCCCACGACTCGCAGTGCCCGTCCGTCCGGCTGGGGCGGTGGCGTGCCGGGCCGGCGTCGGAGTGTGTCCGCCGGGCAGGCCAGGTACAGGGCCATCGCGGTGCGCGGACGGCGCGCGTGGACGGTTCCTCGATCTCGGCGAGGGTGAAGACCCACCCGTCAAGACCGTGCCGCGCCCCGAGCTTGCCCCCCCGGATTCGTCCCCGGCCGAGCCGTCAGGAGGGGGCTCGGCCCGTCCTCCGGGCGCGCGTGAGTCCGGGTGGGACCGTGCCCCCGGCGGCCGGGAGGCCCCTGTGACCCGCGTTCTACGACCGCTCTCGCAGGGCCTGCTCGATGGTCCGCATGACCTGGTCCAGGGGCGCGTCGACCCGGGCCACGGTCACCAGGACGTCACCCTCGGTGAAGGTGGACGCCGGCGCCGTACGGGGCGTGGTCTCCCGCCCGGCCCCGATCCCCGTCCCGAAGGTCTTGCGGACGATGGAGAAGGCGTGGTCCAGCTGCGCCTCGACGTCGCCTTGTCCCCCCGCCCGCAGCCAGCGCCGCAGGACATGGTTGTGGGCCGTGACCACGGCGGACGCGGCGACCTCCGCGAGCAGCGGATCGTCGTTGGCGTCGTCGTCGTGCGCGTGCTCGTCGAAGTGGCCCAGGAGATAGCGGGTGAAAAGCCGCTCGTAGCGGGCCACGGAGGCGATCTCGGCCTCCCGGAGCGTGGGTACCTCGCGGGTCAGCTTGTAGCGCGAGACGGAGATCTCGGGCTGGGCCGCGTACATCGTCATGACTTCCTTGATGCCGCGGCACACCGTGTCGAGCGGGTGCTCGTGCGCCGGAGCCGCGTTGAGGACCGCCTCCGCGCGGATCAGGGTGTCGTCGTGATCGGGGAAGATCGCCTCTTCCTTGGAGCGGAAGTGGCGGAAGAACGTGCGGCGGGCCACCCCGGCCCGGGCCGCGATCTCGTCGACGGTGGTCGCCTCGTACCCCTTGGTCGCGAACAGCTCCATGGCCGCGGCCGCCAGTTCTCGGCGCATCTTGAGCCGTTGGGCGGCGGCGCGACTGCCCGCGGCGCTCTCCGGAGCGTCGGGCGTGGCTGGTGTACGTGAGGACTTGGCGGGCTGGGACATGACCCGAACGTACTGCATGTGCGCAGGGGAACGCGCATGTCCGGGGAACCCCCCGCCCTCGACGGGCAGGGGGTCCGCGGCCGGGCCGAGCAGTCCGCCCCAGTCGGCGGTGTCGGGCAGCCGGTCGCCGGGACGCTCAGCGGCGGGCATATTCGCGGAAGCCGCGGCCCGTCTTGCGGCCGAGGCAGCCCGCGGCCACCAGGTGCTCCAGGAGCGGCGCGGGGGCGAGACCCGGGTCGCGGAACTCGCGGTGCAGCACCTTCTCGATGGCGAGCGAGACGTCCAGACCGACGACGTCGAGGAGTTCGAACGGCCCCATCGGGTAGCCGCCGCCCAGCTTCATCGCGGCGTCGATGTCGTCGAGGGTGGCGTAGTGCTCCTGGACCATCTTGATCGCGTTGTTCAGGTACGGGAAGAGCAGCGCGTTCACGATGAAACCGGCCCGGTCCCCGCAGTCCACCGGGTGCTTGCGGATCTTCCCGCACAGCTCGCGGACCGTGGCGTGCACGTCGTCCGCGGTCAGGACGGTCCTGACCACCTCGACCAGCTTCATCGCCGGGGCCGGGTTGAAGAAGTGCATGCCGATCACGTCCTGGGGGCGTGAGGTGGCACGGGCGCAGGCGACGACGGGCAGCGAGGAGGTGGTCGTGGCGAGGATCGCGCCGGGCTTGCAGACCTTGTCGAACACTCCGAACAGCTGCTGCTTGACCTCCAGGTCCTCGGCCACCGCCTCCAGGGCCAGATCGACATCGGCGAAGGCGTCGTACGAGCCCGCCGGGACGATCAGGTCCAGGGTGCTCGCGGCGGCCTCGGCGGTCATCCGGCCCTTGTCGACCGAGCGGGCCAGGGACTTGCCGATGCGGGCCTTCGCGGCCTGTGCCTTCTCCTCGGTGCGGGCGGCGAGGACGACCTCGTACCCGGCCTTCGCGAAGACCTCGGCGATGCCGGAGGCCATGGTCCCGGAGCCCGCGACGCCGACGGAGCGGACGGTGCGGCCGGGGACCTCGGGGCCGCCGGAGAGGGGGGTCAGCGCGTCCCGCACGACGGTCGGGCTGCCGGGGGCCTCGTAGGAGTAGAAGCCGCGTCCCGACTTGCGGCCGGTCAGGCCCGCCTCGCTGAGCTGCTTGAGGATGGGCGCGGGGGCGTGCAGCCGGTCGCGGGACTCGGCGTACATGGCCTCCAGGACCGTACGCGCGGTGTCGACGCCGATCAGGTCGAGCAGCGCGAGCGGGCCCATGGGCAGCCCGCAGCCGAGCTTCATCGCGGCGTCGATGTCCTCGCGGGAGGCGTACTTGGCCTCGTACATCGAGGCGGCCTGGTTGAGGTAGCCGAACAGCAGCCCGTCGGCGACGAAGCCGGGGCGGTCGCCGACCGCGACGGGCTCCTTGCCGAGGTCGAGCGCGAGGTTGGTGACCGCGGTCACGGCCGTGGGGGCGGTCAGCACCGACGACACGACCTCGACCAGCTTCATCGCCGGGGCCGGATTGAAGAAGTGCAGGCCGAGGACGCGCTCGGGGCGGGCCGAGTCGGCGGCCAGGCGCGTCACCGAGAGGGCGTTGGTGCCGGTGGCCAGGATGGTGTCCGGGCGCACGATGTTGTCCAGCGCGCGGAAGACCTGCTGCTTGATGTCGTACGACTCCGGGGTCACCTCGATGACCAGATCGGCGTCGGCGGCGGCCGTGAGGTCGGTGAAGGTGCGGAAGCGGGCCAGGGCGTCGGCGCGCTCCTGCTCACTGAGGCGCTCGCGTCGCACGGCGCGGGCGGTGGAGGCTTCGAGGGCGGCCAGGGCCTGGGCGGCCACGGCCTCGCTGATGTCGATGCCGATGACGTCGCGGCCGGCCCGGACGAGGACCTCGGCGATGCCGGTGCCCATCGTGCCGAGGCCGACGACGGCAATGGTCTTCAGCGGGGACAGAGGGGTGTCGGACAGGGGAGTTGCCATCGCGGGACTCCAGGAAGAGGGTGACGACTGAGGAGCGCACGCAGGTACGCCGAGGAGGCGCACGGAGTGCGGAGAGTGCGGGTGTTGCCGGGCTGACGAGCGCACACGCCCGGTGCCGTCCAGAGGGGGGTGCCCGCGAGGGCGTACCCGGGGAACGGTGATGCCGACCGGCCCTGTCCCGGAGCCGTGTCGTACAGAGGTACCTGAGGTACCGAACCGACTGCTCTCACGGCGGCTGCGTCACCAGGCCACCGCAAGCAAGACGCGAGTGGGTAACTCGCTCGTCTGAGCTTAACCCGCCGGTAACGAGCGCGCCAGCCCCCGAGTTTGTGATGTAGGTCCCGGAGCGGCGGGGAGCGCGCCTAGGCTCGGCTTCATGGACGAAGAGTTGCGATCACTCACGGAGCGTCTACGAAACGAGGCGGGGGCTTCGCCGGAGTACGAGCGGCTCGTGGCGACCGAGGATCCGAATGTGCTGGCCGACGCGCTGACCGCGCCCGGACAGCCCTTGTGGGCCAGGGAGTTGGTCGCCTTCAGGCTCGGACTCGCCGGGGACCGGCGGGCGTTCGAGGCACTCGTCCTGCTGCTGAACCACCGCGACCCGCAGCGTTGCACGTCCGCGGCGCACGCGCTCGCCCGTCTCGGCGATCCGCGCACGGCCCGCGCGGCGGCCGCGCTCGCCACCAACGAACTGCGCGTCGCCTACGCGCTGCATCCCGTACGGCTCCTGGTCGAGCTGCGCGCCCCCGAGGCCGTACCGGCGCTGATCACCACCCTGGGGCGCAGGCTGCGCCCCCACGACCCCTACCGCGCGGTCGCCCTGGCCTGTGTGGAGGGGCTCGGGGCGCTCGGGGACGTCCGCGCGAGACCCGTCCTGAGCGAGGCGCTCGCCCATCCGGCACTCGCCGAGGCGGCGGTGCGCGCGCTGGCCCGACTGCCCGGGTGACACGGCGGGCGGCCGACGGGCCGCCTCCCGCAGCGCCTCGTCGACCGTGCTCACCGTGTCGTCGCGCCCCGGACCCGGCCCTTCGAGCGTAGTCCGTGACGTCCGCACGGGAACGGTCGGAACCGCAAAGATGTTCCCCCGCTACGGGCGCGCCCCGGTGCCGGGGCGCGTGAGGGTGCGGGCGTACCGGACCTCGGGCACCGCGACACCGTCCACATCGAAGGGCTCCTCGCCGCCGTCGGGACCGAATCCGGCCTGTGCGTAGAACCGACGCGCCCTGGTGTTCCCCTCAAGCACCCACAGCAGCATTCGCTCGTGCCCCGCGGTCGTGCAGCGGGCGATCGATTCCGTGAGAAGCGCGCGGCCCACTCCGGCCGCGGCTCGCTCGGGATCGACGTAGATCGCGTACAACTCGGCCGATCCGATGCCGTCGCCGCGGGCTTCGTCGTCCCGGTACGGGCCGTGGCAGGACCAGCCGACCACCTCGCCGTCCCGCTCGGCGACCAGGTTCACGACCGCGCCGCCGCCCCGCCCGAAACGCTCGCGCCGCCGGGCCGCGTCCTCGGCCACGCTGAGCGCGTCGAGGTACGACTGGGGCATCAGCCCCCGGTACGCGGTCCGCCAGCCGCGGATACGGATCTCGGCCACCCGCTCGCAGTCCGAGAGGACCATCTCCCGGATCCGGACCGGGAGCGCGCTCACTCGCCCACCACCGCGTACGCCTCGATCTCCATCAGGAACTCGGGGCGGACCAGCGCGGCGACCTGGACCGCCGACGCGGCCGGGAGGCGGTCCGCGGGTATGTGGGCGTCGCGGGCCGCGCGGACGGCCGGCATGTGGGCCATGTCCGTGACGAAGAAGGTGAGTTTGACGACGTCGTCGAAGGTCGCCCCGGCGGCGGCCAGACAGCGGCGCAGGTTCTCGAACACCTGGCGGGCCTGCGCCGCCGCGTCGCCCGCGCCGACGAGCTTGCCGTCCTCGTCCAGGGCGAGCTGTCCCGAGACCGCCACGAAGCGGCCCGTACCGAGGACGACATGCGAGTACGCGGCGGCGGGGGCGACCCCGTCGGGGGCGGGAATGCGGGTCAGCTCACTCATGCGTCCATGGTGGACCATGGGTCTGACAACGCCCCCGACGGGCCGGCAGGGCGTGCTCAGCCGCGGTGGCCGAGCAGCCCGTGCAGCGTCGCGCCGGCCGAGGACGCACCGCCCGAGGCGGTGGACAGCGCCGCCTTCGTGCTCTGCGGCTCCGGATCCGGCAGCTTCTTGCACACCGCGTCGGCCACACCGCTGCCGTGCGGCACCTTGCCGTTGGTGAGGTACGCCGCCAGGTACTTGTCCAGGCAGGCGTTCCCGCTCAGCGTGATGCCGTGGTTCCCGCCACCCTGCTCGACCACCAGGCTGGAGCCCCGCAGCGCGTGGTGGACCGTCACGCCGCCCTGGTAGGGAGTGGCCGCGTCGTTCGTGGCCTGGAAGAGCAGCGTCGGCGGCAGCGCCTTGTTGGCGATGTTCACCGGCCGCAGCGTCTTCGTCGGCCAGAACGCGCACGGCGCGTTGTACCAGGCGTTGTTCCAGGCCATGAACGGCGCCTTGCCGTACACCGCCCAGTTGTCCTTGCGCCACTGGTTCCAGTCGCGCGGCCAGGACGTGTCACGGCACTGCACCGCGGTGTAGATGCTGTAGCCGTTGTCGCCGGAGGCGTCGATGGCGCCGAGGTTCTCGTAGGCCGCGACGAGCGGGGCCGTCTTCTTGTCGTTCACGTAGGCCGCGAACGCCTCGGCGAGGGAGGGCCAGTAGCCGTTGTAGTAGCCGCCAGGGATGAAGGTGTCCTCCAGTTCGGAGGCGCCCACCTTCTTGCCCGCGGGGTTCTTGGCGAGCGCCTTGCGCATGGCGTACCACTTGGCCTCGACCCTGGCCGGGTCCGTGCCGAGCTTGTACGTCGCGTTGTGCTTGGCGACCCACGCCATGAACGCCTGGTGGCGGTCGTTGAAGGCGTAGTCCTGGCCGATGTTGTCCTCGTACCAGACACCAGTGGGGTCGACGATGGAGTCGAGCACCAGACGGCGTACGCGCTGCGGGTAGAGCTTCGCGTACACGGCGCCGAGGTAGGTGCCGTACGAGTAGCCGAAGTAGTTGATCTTCTTGGCGCCGAGCGCGGCGCGGATCGAGTCCATGTCCCGGACCGCGCTCACCGTGTCGATGTACGGCAGCAGGTCGGCGTACTTCTTGCCGCACGCCTTCGCGAAGGCCTTGGCGCGGTCGAGGTTGGCCTTCTCGATCGCGGGGGTGCTGGGCACGGAGTCCGGGCGCACCGGGTTGAAGGACCCGGGCCTGCAGTCCAGGGCGGGCTTGCTGGCACCGACACCGCGCGGGTCGAAGCCGATGACGTCGTACTGCGCCGCCACTGCCTTCGGCAGCGAGGAGGCGACGAATCCGGCCAGCGAGAGTCCACTGCCGCCGGGACCGCCCGGGTTCACCAGCAGAGGCCCCTGGTACGTCTTCGCCGTGTGCGGGACGCGTGAGAGGGCGAGGGTGATCTGCCGGCCGTGGGGCTTGGAGTGGTCCAGCGGCACCTTCAGGGACGCGCATTGGAGCGTCGGATAGCTGCTGGTCCCGCACTTCTTCCAGGTGGGTTTCGCGGTGGTGAGGGTGGTGCGCGGTGCGGTCGCGGAACCGGCGCTCGCGTCGGCGGGGATCGAGGTGATCATCCCGGCCAGTACGGCGGCTGCCCCGCACAGAGCAGCTGCGCGTTTCTTCACAGAGCCTCCCGAGGACGGAGGATTTTGAGCCGTGCACGCCACGGCCTTCGCCGCATAGTCCCGGAAAGGGGCCTCGGAAGAACTCGTTCTGGAAAGTCTTGACCCAATTGAGCCGTGTGATGCGCCCGGATGCCGTCAGGAACGGGCCGGGCAACGGCCGTTCGCCGTGGTCAGAGCAGGGTGAGCTGGGTCGGCTCCGGCGTGGCGGGCGCCACGGGCTCGGCCGGCTCCGAGGGCGCGGCGATCCTGCGGGGCATCCCCGCGCGCGTGGGACCGATGCCGTACTCCTGGGCCAGCTCGTGGACCTGACGGGTGATCCGGCGCTGGTACCACTTCGGGGCGTAGGCGCCCTCCGCGTACAGCCGCTCGTAACGCCGGACGAGATACGGGTGGTAGTGCTCCAGCCAGGCCATGAACCACTCCCGGGCGCCGGGCCGCAGATGCAGTACCAGCGGGGTCACCGAGGTGGCCCCCGAGGCCGCTATCGCCCGCACGGTGGCACGCAGTTGGGCCGGGCTGTCGCCCAGGAAGGGGATCACGGGGGCCATCAGGACGCCGCAGCCGATGCCGTGGTCCGTGAGGGTGCGCACGACGTCCAGGCGGCGCTCCGGGGCCGGGGTGCCGGGCTCGACGGTGCGCCACAGCTGGGAGTCGGTGAAGCCCACGGAGACCGAGATCCCGACGTCGGTGACCTCGGAGGCCTGCTTCAGCAGGTCGAGGTCGCGCAGGATCAGTGTGCCCTTCGTCAGGATCGAGAAGGGGTTCGCGTGGTCGCGCAGGGCCGCGATGATGCCGGGCATCAGCCGGTAGCGGCCCTCGGCCCGCTGGTAGCAGTCGACGTTGGTGCCCATCGCGATGTGCTCGCCCTGCCAGCGGCGCGAGCCGAGCTGGCGGCGCAGCAGCTCCGGCGCGTTGACCTTCACCACGATCTGGGAGTCGAAGTCGAGTCCCGTGTCGAGGTCCAGGTAGCTGTGGGTCTTGCGCGCGAAGCAGTACACACACGCGTGTGTGCAGCCCCGATAGGGGTTGACCGTCCACTCGAAGGGCATGCGCGAGGCCCCCGGTACCCGGTTCACGATCGAGCGGGCCCGGATCTCGTGGAACGTGATGCCACGGAACTCCGGGCTGTCGAACGTACGGGTGGTCACCGCGTCCGCGCCGAACAGCGCGGCGTCCCGGGCACGGTCCCCGGCGGGGTCCGCTGTGAGGTTGTCCCAGCGCATGACGCCTCCTCGGTAGCACTGGGCACAGAATAGAACACATGTTCCCTTGATCGTGCGACCGGTATTCCGGGGCCCCGATTTGGGGGGTCGGGCCGCCGGGTGGTTGGCTTGCCGCACACCCCGAGTCACCAAGTGCTGGAGGAAGTGCAATGGCGCAGGTCGAGGCCACGACGGAACGGGTCATCGCGGCGGACGCGGAGGCGGTGTTCGACGCCCTGGCCGACTACAGCGGCACGCGCGCGAAGCTGCTGCCCGAGCACTTCAGCGAGTACGAGGTGCGCGAGGGCGGCGACGGTGAGGGCACCCTCGTCCACTGGAAGCTCCAGGCCACCAGCAAGCGGGTGCGCGACTGCCTGCTCGAGGTCACCGAGCCCACCGACGGCGAGCTCGTCGAGAAGGACCGCAACTCCTCCATGGTCACCACCTGGCGGGTCACCCCGGCCGGCGAGGGCAAGTCCCGCGTCGTCGTCACCACCGTCTGGGACGGCGCGGGCGGCATCGGCGGCTTCTTCGAGAAGACCTTCGCGCCCAAGGGCCTCGGCAGGATCTATGACCTGGTGCTCGACAAGCTCGCCACCGAGACGCAGAAGTAGCCGGGACGTCCGCCTCTTTGACGGCCGCACGGCCCAAGAGGCAACTCTCCGGGGCGCGTTGTCACCCTCACCGGTTCGAGTGGATCTCCTCGCGACGCGGCGGTACGCCGTAACTCGTCGCGCTTGCTCACAGTTGTCGCGATAAGCGGGAATTGTGCGGTGGGCGCGACGAGGGGAGCGGTACGTGGGCGGGATCACTCTGGTGCAGGACGAACCGGCTGCCGCGCCTCCGCAGCACTCCCCTCCACCGGCCCCCGGGACCGCCCGGCTGAGCCCGCGCCAGGTGCGGCTGGTCTTCTTCGGGCTCATGCTCGCGCTGCTGCTCGCCGCCCTCGACCAGATGATCGTGGCCACCGCGCTCCCGAAGATCGTCGGTGAGCTGCACGGCCTGGGCAGGATGTCCTGGGCGATCACCGCCTATCTGCTCACCTCCACCGTCGGACTCCCCGTCTACGGCAAGCTCGGCGACCTCTTCGGCCGCAAGGGCGTCTTCCAGTTCGCGATCGTCGTCTTCGTGGCCGGTTCGGCGTGCTCGGGACGCGCCCAGAGCATGGACCAGCTGATCGCCTTCCGTGCGATCCAGGGCATCGGCGCGGGCGGCCTCATGATCGGCGTGCAGGCGATCATCGCGGACATCGTGCCGCCTCGCGAGCGCGGCCGCTTCATGGGCCTGATCGGCGCCGCCTTCGGCCTCGCCTCCGTCGCCGGCCCCCTCCTGGGCGGCTATTTCACCGACCACCTTTCCTGGCGCTGGTGCTTCTACATCAACGTGCCCTTCGGCCTGCTCACCCTGGCCGTCGTCACCGTCGTGCTGAAGCTGCCCAGGCCCCCCGCGCGCGGACGCGTCGACGTACTCGGAGTGCTGCTGCTGGCCGCCGCGTCGACCTGCCTGGTCCTGCTGACCAGCTGGGGCGGCACCGAGTACGCCTGGGGCTCACGGGTCATCATGGGGCTCGGCGCGGGCGCGCTCGTCGCGGCCGTCCTCTTCTTCGTCGCCGAGCGCTTCGCCACCGAACCCCTCATCCCGCCGAGGCTGTTCAAGGACGGCGTCTTCAACATCACCGCGCTGGTGGGGCTCGTCATCGGCGTCGCCCTCTTCGGAGCGGCCAGTTATCTGCCGACCTTCCTGCAGATGGTCGACGGGGCGAGCGCCACCGAGTCCGGACTCCTGATGCTCCCCATGATGGGCGGCATCGTCGGCGCCTCCATCATCTGCGGACAGCTCATCAGCCGCACCGGCCGCTACAAGATCTATCCGGTCCTCGGCAGCGCCCTGTCGGCCCTCGGCATGTGGCTGCTGTCCCGCCTCGAAGTCGACACGCCCCGCCTGCAGTACAGCATCTGGATGGCCATCCTCGGCGCGGGCATCGGCATGGTGATGCCGGTCCTGGTCCTCGCCGTGCAGAACTCCGTGCGCCCCGCCGACCTCGGCACCGCGACCAGCGCCAACAACTACTTCCGGCAGATCGGCGGCAGCGTCGGCGCCGCCATCTTCGGCACGCTGTTCGCCCACCGGCTCTCGGAGGCGCTCGCCGACCGCCTGCCCCCGCGCACCGGCCTGCCCGACCCCGAGTCCATCACCCCGCAGCTCGTCCACTCCCTGCCCGGGGCCCTGCGCGACGCCTACGTCCACGCCTACGCGGACGCCATGCCGCGGATCTTCCTCTACCTCGTCCCGGTGCTCGTCCTGGGCCTGCTCATCGCCTGCTTCCTCAAGGAGAAACCGCTGGTGTCCCACAACGCCCCCATCGCCGACCCGGAAGCCACACGGGTCAACGCCCCCATCCCGCAGGCCCGTTCGTCCTACGCCGCCGGGATCCCCGTCTGCGGCACCGTGCAGCACCCCGACGGGACCGTCGTGCCGCGCGCCGCGCTCACCCTCATCGACATCGCCGGACAGCAGATCGGGCGGGGCGCCAGCGGCGAGGACGGCCGGTACGCGCTGTCCACGCCCGGATCGGGGTCGTACGTCCTGATCGCCGCGGCCGGCGGCCACCAGCCGCAGGCCGTCTCGGTGACCATCGGCGAGCGTCCCGTGGAACTGGACGTCGTCCTCGGCGGCGCCGGACGCCTCGCCGGGAGCGTGCTGACCGCGGACGGCAGCCCCGTGCGCGACGCCACCGTCACGCTCACCAACGTCCACGGGGAAGTCGTGGCCACCACCCGCAGCGGGCGCGAGGGCGGCTATGTCATCACGGAGCTGGTGGCGGGCGAGTACACCCTCGCCGCCAGCGCGCCCGCGTTCCGCCCGGCCGCCCTTCCCGTCAGCGTGCAGGCCTCGCGCGAGACCCGCCAGGACGTCGAACTCGCGGGCGGCGCCGTGCTGCGCGGCACCGTGCGGGCGGGCGGCGGCCGGCCCGTCGAGGACGCGCGGGTGACGCTCCTGGACGCCGCGGGGAACGTGGTGGACACCCTCACCACCGGTCCGGACGGGGCGTTCCGGTTCGTCGACCTGTCCTCCGGCGAGTACACCGTCATCGCGGCGGGCTATCCGCCGGTGGCCACCGTGCTGCAAGTGGCCGGTGGGGGGCGCACGGAGCGGGATCTGCAGCTCGGCCACGAGGACTGAACGGCCGCCGCGGGAACCTTCGCGGAGGCGGGCGGTGCGCCGGAGCCGCCCCCTGGAAAGGTCAATTCCCGTATTGCCACACATCGCGACGGGCCGCAGCCGTACGGTAGTGAAGGCGGCACAGATCTTGCGGAGCCGTGGGGAGGAAGGGCCTCGGCCATGGACAGCGGCACAGCAAGTGGCACGGAAAGTGGCACCGCGAGTGGCACCGAAGCGGGCGCACCGCACAGCCGCGGAGCTGGGGACGACGCGGTGGAGGACACCGGGGCCGGGCGCATCCCGCTGGCCGTGGTGGTCGTCGACCGCGACGGACTGGTGTCGCACTGGAGCACCGGCGCCCGGCGGCAGTTCGGCGTGTCCAAGGAGGACGCGGTGGGACGCCCCGCCGTCGACCTGCTCCCCGTCTCCGGCGTGCTCCCCGAAGAGGACGAGATCGCGCCCTACGGGGCGTACGCGGCGTACGACGGACTCGGCCCCGGCCTGGAGTCCTCCCTCGGTGGACGGTTCTCCTACCCGGCCGCCGGACGCGCCCGGCTCACCGTGCCCGAGCGGGACCGCGTGGACGTCCTGTGGTGGGCGTACCCGCTGGTCGGCCCCGGACCGGAGCGACTGCTCGTGCTCGCCGCCGACGCGGACGCGCTGCGCCACGAGGACGACGAGGTGGCCATCGAGCGCATCGCGCCCGGCTTCGCGCTGCACACCGACTTCCCCGGCGCCGAGAAACTGGCCCGCAGACTGCCCGAGATCCTGCCCAGCATGAGCGTGGGAGAGGGCGCCCGCATCGTCGCCCAGGTCCTCGAACTGGGCTACCCCGTCCTGGAGTTCAGCCAGAACGACCGGGTGCCCGTGACTCCCGACTGGGGCGTGCCCCGGCGCGCCGAACGCAAGGCGCGCCGTGAGTGGGCGGCGCGCGCGGCGGCCACCGGCGAGCCCCTGCCGCAGGAGCTCCAGGACGAGGAGGGCGAGGACCTCGAGTACGTCGCCGTCCGCGAGCGCCTGGAGTTCCTCAACGAGGTCAGCGGGCGCATAGGCACCTCGCTCGACCTCGCGCAGACGATCCTCGAGGTCAGCCGGGCCGTGGTGCCGCGCTTCACGGACGTGGCGGGCACCTATCTGCGCGAACAGGTCGTCGCCGGTGAGGGCTTCCCCGACGGTGTGCCCGACACGACCACCATGTGGCACCGCGTCGCCCTCGAACACACCGACGAGCCGGGCCGCTGGGACGACGTCGTGCCGGTCGGCGAGGCCATGCCGTTCCCCGCGCACACACCGTTCTTCCAGTGCATGACCACCGGTGAACCCGTCCTCGTGCCGCGCATCAGCGAGCAGATGGGGCACATGATCGCCGCGCAGTTCGAGAAGCGCGACATCAGGCCGCTGATCACCCATCGCTCCATGCTGGTCGTGCCCCTGAAGGCCCGCAACGTGGTCCTCGGGTTCATGATCCTGCTGCGCCACCCGGAGCGCGTCGAGTTCAACGACATGGACCGGGTCACCGGCGCCGAACTCGCGGCCCGCGCGGGCCTCGTCCTCGACAACGCGCGCATGTACACCTACCAGGAGAGCGTCGCCGAGACCCTCCAGGACAGCATGCTGCCGCACATCGCGCCCCGCATGGCCGGCTGCGACATCGCCACCCGCTATCTGCCCGGCACCCTGCTGGGACGCGTCGGCGGCGACTGGTTCGACTCGGTGAAACTGCCCGGCTCCCGCACCGCCCTCGTCGTCGGCGACGTGATGGGCCACGGCCTCAACTCGGCGGCGATGATGGGCCAGTTGCGTACGGCGGTGCAGACCATGGCGGCGCTCGACCTGCCGCCCGCCCAACTCCTGCGCAACCTCGA
>NZ_KQ948451.1:828108-1191872 GCF_001514115.1 Streptomyces olivochromogenes | reverse complement strand
CGATCTGGCCCAGCGGCTCGGCGAGCACTACCTCGCGACCTGTCTGTACGCGGTCTACGACCCCATCGCCGGCGAGCTGCACATCGCCAACGCGGGCCACATCCCGCCCGTCCTGGTCCGTGCCGGGGACGGCCGCAGCGAACTGCTCGACCTGCCGACCGGAGCGCCCATCGGGGTCGGCGGCGTGCCCTTCGAGGCGGTACGCGTGCCGGTGGCGCCCGGCGACCGGCTCGTGATGTGCACCGACGGCCTGGTCGAGGTGCGCGGCGAGGACATCGGCGTCGGCCTCGCCACGCTCTGCGAGTCCGCCGCCCACCCGGCCGCGTCCATGGACGACGCCTGCGACACGATCATCCGTGCCCTCAACACCCGTGGCGGCCGCAAGGACGACGTGGCGCTGCTGATGGCCCGGCTCAACGGCATCGAACCCGAGGACGTCGCCGAGTGGCGGCTCTCGCTCGACCCGGTCGAGGCCCGCCGGGCCCGCTCCGTGGTCCGCGAACAGCTCCACGACTGGGGCCTGGCCCGGCTGGCCGACCCGGCCGAGTCGATGGTCAGCGAGCTGGTGACCAACGCCGTACGGCACACGCACAGCCGCCGGATCGAACTGCGGCTCGTACGCGGCGACACCCTGCTGTGCGAGGTGGCCGACGACGACCACACCCTGCCGACGCTGCTCAGCGCGAGCCCCGGCGACGAGTTCGGCCGCGGTCTGCGTATCGTCAGCACGCTGGCCCGCGAGTGGGGCACGAGCCGCACCAGCACCGGCAAGACCGTCTGGTTCGAACTGACCCTGCCGAGACGCTGACCCGAGACGCTGACCCCCGGGCACTGCCCCCCCGGGGGGGCGCGTACCGGCGTGCACGGATCGAAATGAACCGTGCAGGAATGCGCCGCACGCTTGTCGACGCACGCCCGGCGCGATAGACCGATCCCGCCCGTCATCCACGGCGGGCCGCGGTGGCGACCTGGGGAGCGGGCATGAGCGTGACACATCGGTACAGGGAGGCCTGGGAGGGCTTCTGGCGCGAGGCCCCCGACGAACAGGGAGCCGTCTTCTGGGACGCGGATCCCGCACTGACCGCGGGCGTCCACCTCGCCCTCTTCGAGCCGTACCTGTCGGCTCACGATCTGCCGGTCGTGGACCTGGGCTGCGGCAACGGCACCCAGACCCGCTTCCTGGCCGACCGCTTCCGGCATGTGGTCGGCGCCGACCTCTCGGCCGCCGCTCTCGAACACGCCCGCCTCGCCGATCCGGCGGGCCAGGCGACGTACCGGCTGCTCGACGCGGCCGAGAAGACCGAGGCGCAGACCCTGCACGCGGAGCTGGGTGACGCCAACGTCTATATGCGGGGCGTGCTCCACCAGTGCGAGCCGGACGACCGCCAGCCGCTGGTGGACGCCCTCGCCACCCTGGTGGGGGAGCGCGGCCGGGCCTTTCTCGTCGAACTCTCCGAAGCCGCCCGGCCGGTCCTGATGGGCCTGGCCCGGAGCTCCGAGGGACCGCCGCCCAAGCTGGCCCCCATCTTCCGGCACGGCATCGCGCCCGGCGAGGTGTCCGACGACGCGGTCCCCGACTACCTCCGCGCGGCGGGCCTCACCGTCCTCGCGAGCGGTGAACTCCCCCTCGTGACCACCGAGTTCACGCCCGAGGGCGCGCGGATCGAGCTGCCGTCGAAGTGGCTGGTGGCAGGACGCACGGCCGACTGAGCCGGACGCACGGGTACGGCGTCACCTGCCGGTCGGTGACGCCGTACCCCTTCATGGTGGCCGTTGGGTCAGTGGCCGGGCCAGCCGTCCAGGTGACGGTGGACCGCGACGGCGGGCGCGTCCGGAGCCTTCGGTGCGCCTGCCACCGCGTCGTGCAGGACGGCGGTGACCTCCGCGGCCAGCGAGTCGGCCTGCGTCTTGAGGTCGGCCGCCGGGATCTTGGACCGGGTCAGGTCGTCCAGCCTGCGGTGGATGTCGGCGAGCTTGCGCTGCGCGGTGGCGTCCAGGGTGAACGGACGGGCGGTGGACACCACGAACTGGTAGGCGCCGGCGAGGGTTTGGCAGCCGTCGCAGTGCTCGTTGGTCGCGTCGCTGAGGTTCACCGCGTTCAGGTGGGTGTTCTGGCCCGCCAGCGTGACGATCTGGAAGGACAGCGCGACCGACCGGCAGTGCGCGTCGACCGAGCAGCCGACGGAGACCGCGCCCGCCTGGTTGCGTACACCCACCGCCTTCGCCGTACCGAGCTGCCGCACGGTGAAGGAGTCCTTGACCTGGGTCGGATGCGCCCGGTCGGCGTGACTGAAGGTGTGGTCCTCCGCGACGGCGTGGCGGGCGACCGAGCCCGCCGCGGCGGTGGCGGCCTGGGCCGGGACCGCCGCGGCGATACCGGCCGCGCCGGCCGCGAACAGGCCTATGCGCATGGCTCGTTGGGAGAGGCCCCGGCCGGCTGGGCGAGGCTTGCGGTGCGTGTTGGGATGGATACTCACATGGGTCTCCTGCGGTCGTGGTTCGGCGGGACGACGGCCACCGGGCGGTGATCGCCGAGGGCGGTCACGGGGTGGCCGGGCTCGGTGGGCCGGTCGCGCTGACGGATTCGGTCGGCGTCGGCGGATCCGTCGAGGGCGCCGGCGCGGACGACGAGACGGACGGCGACGGGCCGGGCGGCTCGGACGGACCCGCGGGCGGACCGGCCGAGACGGAACCCGTCGTGCCCGGACCGCCGGCCGGTGTGGTCGGCTTCGTGGACGGGGAGGCGCCGGGTGACGTGGAGGCGGAGGCGTCCGCGCTGGGCGAGGCCGACGCGCTCGGCGCGGTGGCGGCCGTGGAGCCGGAGGACGCGGACCCGGACGGCAGGGCCGCCGAGGTGTCGGACGGTGACGTGTGCGGCTGGGGCGCGGTCGCGGGCCTGGCGGGCGGCTCGGCCGTGGACACGCCGGGCTGGAGGATCGGCGCGATCGGCGGACGCTTCGGCAGCGGCTCGGGTGTCACACCGGACACCCACGCGTAGCTCAGCGAGCCGAGGCCCAGCAGTGCCAGCGCGCACAGTGCCACCCGCAGCCGGGGCTTGTCCGCCGTCGACCGCTTCGCGGCGCGGAAGACCCGGCCGCCCATTTTGAGCGACAGATAGACCACGCCGGCCATCGGGCACAGCAGCATGAAGCAGCCGATCACGCCCATCAGGGCCGCGGCGATCTGACCGCCCGCGAAGGCGTCCCCGGTTCCCACGACCTGGTCGGTGAGCGAGCGGACCATCGTCGCGACGATCCGCGGCAGGTTCCACAGCGCGTACCCGAGCTCGCCGATCAGCAGCGGCACCATGGTCAGGACCCAGGTGGTGATGATGGTCCGGGACGACTTCTTGAGCCCGACGACCTCGGCGCGCGCCGCCTTGCCGCGCCGGCCCGGCACCGTGCTCAGCAGAATCGGTTTGATCTTGCCGTAGAGGTCCGGGACGCCGGCGAGGTCGCCCAGGATGTAGTAGCCGTCCAGCCGGACGGCCGGCATCAGCTGCTCCAGGATCTCGAAGTGCCCGAGATAGACCGTGGCCAGGAAGAACTGC
Organism: Streptomyces olivochromogenes; assembly: GCF_001514115.1. Lineage (GTDB taxonomy): Bacteria > Actinomycetota > Actinomycetes > Streptomycetales > Streptomycetaceae > Streptomyces > Streptomyces olivochromogenes. The sequence goes on along the minus strand of NZ_KQ948451.1, from coordinate 1,188,322 downwards.
TGCCCGGTCGCGAAGTACGCGCCCGCCATCCCGAGCATGAAGACGACGTTGAAGTACACCCCGCCCAGGTCGGTGCGGAGCCGTCCGGCCCGGCCGATCCGGTAGATGTCCGTCACGTCGGTGTACATGGACGGCCAGATGAGGAAGAGCCCGCAGCCGATGCAGCCCGGCCGTGCGCCCCCGTATCTGCACGCCGAGGCGTGGCCGAACTCGTGGAAGACCAGCGAGGCCACGGTGAGCCCGAACACGACGAGCATCAGGACCGGCTGGTCGAGGACCTGGAGCACGGGTTCCACCGCGCCGAAGAAGCCGAACAGCCAGACGTCCATGGCCACGGCCGCCGAGAGCATCAGCACGACCACCGTGGGGCGGTGCAGCCAGGCCAGCGAGCGGGCGATCCGGCCCGACCTGCGCTCGTTGAAGATGATCCGGTGCCCCTTGAGGGCGAGGAGCAGGTCGGAGCGCGGCGCCGAGACCTCGTCCTCCTCCTTGCCCTCCGGCACGGTGACGCCGAGCGGGTCGAGTTTCTCCTCGACCAGGAAACGCACGTTGTCGGCGCTGAGCTCGCGGCCGTAGCGGGCGCTGACCCGGTGCGAGATGGTCTCGATGTCGTTCACGCCGTCGATCGCGGAGGCGACCAGGTACAGCAGCCGTGACAGCTGCACGACCTGGCCGTCTCCGCGGCGCGCGATGTACTTCGGTTCGGTGAAGCCCGAACCCTGGTACTCCCCGTGCAGTTTGAGCCCGGAACTCAGTCGAGGCACCGGCAGTGCCTCGACGCCGGCGCCGACAACCGGCAGGCTTCCCGTGGCGAACTGCTCGTAGGTGACCGGGATTCCCCCCGGTCCCGGCACCGGCGACCCGGTGTCGTACAGCAACGCGGGCCCGTCCCCCAGTGCCGTCATTTCTGGTCCTTCCCCCCCCAAGGGCGGACCGCGCCCGCCCCCGGGCGCGGTCCGCCGAACAGCCGTTGTGCGCGGCGGGTGTTACTGCGTGACGTTGATCGCCTGGTTGGCGCTGGACTCCGCCACCGACCAGCTGGAGTGGTCGTTCAGAGCGGCCGACTCGTTGTGGGCGCTGATGTTGGCGACGTGCTTGGTCACGTTGGTGGTGCGGCCGAAGCTGAACTTCAGGCGGCCCAGGGCCTCGCGGCCGGGAAGCAGCTCGGCGGACTCGGACTGCAGCTCGTTCATGTCCATGCTCATGGGATGTCCTTTCGGGACGTGGTTCGTTGATGCGGGTGTGGTGATGGCACAGCGGCGGATGCGGGCGAGCATCCGGTGACGCGGAGGCGGGCGAGCCTCCGGTGCCGACTACTGGTGGACGTTGATGGCCTGCGAGGCGCCCGACGACGCGTCCGACCAGCTGGAGTGGTCGTTCAGGGCGGCCGACTGGTTGGAGGCGTCGATGTTGGCGACGTGCTTGGTCACGTTGACGGTCTTGCCGAAGCTGAACTTCAGCCGACCGAGGGCCTCGCGACCCGGCAGCAGCTCGGCGGTCTCGGTGTCGAGTTCACGGTTGTCCATCATGATCAATTCCCCCTCAGGGATGGGCATTTCCGATCGGACACAGGCTGGTTCCCCCCAAACTCTGTCCAATCTGGTCGGACGTGCTGTCCAACGAGATTGGACAGTAGTAGCCCCGGAGCTCGCCGCGCAAGCGGTTCGGGGAAAGACTTCTGGGGCCGGAGCGAAGCCCCCCGTAGAATCGATCCCGCTTGGAAGAGTTCCGCCCGGCGGCGAGCAGGAAGTGACCATCGGTGGCCAACGCACTGCAGCAGATCATCAGAGATCGCCTCGACCGCGAAGGCTGGTCCTACGGCGAGGTGGCACGTCGGGGCGGCATTCCGCGCTCCACCGTCCACCACTTGGCCACGGCCGAGCGGGTGGTGCGCATGCCCCAGCCCAGCACGCTGGAAGGGCTGTCCAAGGGGCTTGGACTGTCGTTGGACACCGTGCGGCGGGCCGCCGCGGAGGCGTGCGGCATTCATGTCTACGCGGCCGACGCCCCGCCCGCCGAAGGCGCGCCCGGCGCGCCCGCCGACCCCGAGGTCGACCTGCTCATCGCCAGCGTCCAGCAACTCTCGGCCGACGACCGCCGCCATGTCGCCGCCCTGGTCGAGTCCTTGCTGGGCCGCGACGCACGACGCGGCTAGGTCCTGCCGGGGCGCGACGCCGGGCGCGAGTGGCCGGCCCGCCGGGTCGTTCGGCGTCGGGTGGGGCGTGCGGGTTCGTGTCCGCCGGGCCTCGTCGACGCGACGTGGCGGGCGGTGGCACCCGTGCCTCCGGGGTCGACGGGATGCGCCGCGCGCGGTGGGTGGTGCGTGGCCGGGCGTCCGCGTCTACGAGGGCGGCTTGCATTCGGGTGATGGGGGGCGGTGTGGCGTCGCAGGGGCGGGTGGACTCGGTCGGCGGTGGCGCCGCGGGGGTCTGCGTCGGATGTCGGAGCCCCTCGTCAAAGGGACGTTGACCTCGGTTCGGTCCGTACGGTCGCTCCCTCGGAGGCGCCCCGGAGGCTTTGGCCCGGTCAAGGGCCGTACGGCGAAGACGCCCGTCCGAGTGCTCCGGTTCCGCTTCCCCGGGTTCCCGGTAAAAGAATCCAGAACGGCCGAAACCCCCAAGATCCGCAGCTAGTCTCTCATTCTGCTCGGGGCACGTGAGCCGCACGACCCCTGTGTCACCCAGGGGGACATGTGCTGTTCGTGCACGGAGGACCCACCACCGCAGTGGTGCGGGGCAGTACGGGAGAGTCCGTCGTCCTCCTCTCCGGTGAGCTGCCCGAGATACTGACCGAGGGCGCACTCACCGAACTCCTCGACCTCGCCGCGGCCGTCCTCGACGAGGAGGAGCTGAAACTCTTCCGGCGCTGCCTGGACGCCCTCGTCCGGGGCGAGGGCGGCACCCCGCGCCGCATCGAACTCGACGGTGTCGTGCTGAGCGTCTACGAGGACTGATCCGGGCGTCCGGAACTCCTGGATCGGCGGCCGGGACAACCACCCCGTCGACCAGGCGGTGGTCGCGGACCGTGTAAACGTCGCGGCATGCGGTTCTGGAACGAGAACGCGAACCCGCCGATCACCGTCCGTGACCGCGCGGGCGCCGGCGCCGCCCTCCCGCAGCACGGCGCCGTCGCCGTGAAACCCTGACGGGACCGGTCGGGGCGGTCGGGTCCGGTCGGCGTGCTGACGTCCGGGAGCGGCCTCCTGGCCCGGCCGTGCGGCGCCACGTAACGTGACACGACATGGAGACAGCCGCTGACCTGTGCCGGAAGGGTGTGTCGTGAAGATCCTCATCAGCGCCGACATGGAGGGCGCCACCGGGGTGACCTGGCCTGCCGACGTGTTGCCGGGGAGCCCGCAGTGGGAGCGCTGCCGGCCGATGTTCACCTCGGACGTCAACGCCGCCGTCCTCGGCTTCTTCGACGGCGGCGCCGACGAGGTACTGATCAACGAGGCCCACTGGTCCATGCGCAATCTGTTGCTGGAGCAGCTCGACGACCGGGCCGAGATGATCACCGGACGCCACAAGACGCTGTCCATGGTGGAGGGCGTCCAGCACGGAGACGTCGACGGGATCGCGTTCGTCGGCTACCACACGGGCGCCGGCACGGAGGGCGTCCTCGCCCACACCTACCTCCCCAACTCGATCACCGGCGTGTGGGTGAACGACGTACGGGCCAGCGAGGGACTGCTCAACTCCCATGTCGTCGCCGAGTACGGGGTGCCCGTCGTGCTCGTCACCGGCGACGACCTGACCTGCGAGGACGCGCTCGGCTACGCGCCGGAGGCACTGAAGGTCGCCGTCAAGGACCATGTGTCGCGGTACACGGCGGTCTGCCGTACACCGGCCAGGACCGCCGCCGACATCCGGGCCGCGGCCAAGGCGGCGGCAGCCCTGGCGGTACGTCAAGAACCGCTGGTGGGAGGCCCGTTCACGGTGGCGCTCGAATTCGACGCTGAACACCTGTCGATGGCGGCCACCGTCGTGCCGGGCGTGCGGCGCGTCGGGGAGCGCAAGGTGGTGTACACCAGCGACACCATGTACGAGGGGATTCGCACCTTCAAGGCGGTCACCACGATCGTCTCGGCCGCGGTGGAGGAGCAGTATGGCTGAGCAGAGAGCCATGAACGAGTGGGCTGTGGACGAACGGGCCACGGATGAGCGGGCCGTGGACGAGCAGGCGTTGGACGAGGTCGTACGGTTCACCTCCGATCTCATCCGCTTCGACACCACCAACCGGGGAGGCGGCGACTGCCAGGAGCGCCCCGCCGCCGAGTACGCCGCCGCGCGCCTCGCCGAAGCGGGGCTCGTACCCGCACTGCTGGAGCGCACCAAGGGCCGTACGAACGTCGTCGCCCGAATCGAAGGAACCGACCCGTCCGCCGACGCGCTGCTCGTCCACGGTCACCTCGACGTGGTGCCCGCGCAGGCCGACGACTGGAGCGTGCACCCGTTCTCCGGAGAGATCCGCGACGGGGTTGTGTGGGGCCGCGGCGCGGTAGACATGAAGAACATGGACGCGATGATCCTTGCGGTCGTACGCCAGTGGGCGCGCCTCGGCGTCAGGCCCCGGCGTGACCTGGTGATCGCGTTCACGGCCGACGAGGAGGCCAGCGCGCAGGACGGCTCCGGGTTCCTCGCCGACCGGCATCCGGAATTGTTCGAGGGCTGTACCGAGGGCGTCAGCGAGTCCGGGGCGTTCACCTTCCACGACGGCGCGGGCCGGGAGCTGTACCCGATCGCGGCGGGGGAGCGCGGCACCGGCTGGCTCAAGCTCACCGCGCGCGGGCGGGCGGGGCACGGCTCCAAGGTGAACCGGGCGAACGCGGTGACCCGGCTGGCCGAGGCGATCGCCCGGATCGGCGCGTACGAGTGGCCCCTCAGGCTCACCCCGACCGTCAGCGCCGCCCTCAGCGAACTCGCCACGCTGTACGGAGTCGACGCCGACCTGGACGACGTCGACGGGCTCCTCGACAAGCTCGGGCCCGCCGCGAAGCTCGTCGAGGCGACGGTCCGCAACAGCGCCAACCCGACCATGCTCAGCGCCGGTTACAAGGTCAACGTGATTCCGGGGGAGGCCGTCGCCCACGTGGACGGCCGCTATCTGCCGGGCGGCGAGGAGGAGTTCCGCACGACCCTCGACCGGCTCACCGGACCGGACGTGGAGTGGGAGTTCGACCACCACGAAGTGGCCCTCCAGTCGCCGGTGGACTCGCCGACGTACGCCAAGATGCGTGCCGCCGTCGAGGAGTTCGCGCCGGAGGGGCACGTGGTGCCGTACTGCATGTCGGGCGGTACGGACGCCAAGCAGTTCTCGCGCCTGGGCATCACCGGCTACGGCTTCGCCCCGCTCAAGCTCCCCGAGGGCTTCGACTACCAGGCCCTCTTCCACGGAGTCGACGAACGCGTTCCCGTCGAGGCGCTGCACTTCGGCGTCCGCGTCCTCGACCGCTTTCTGCGCACGGCCTAGAGAGGACAGGATGCAGAACCTGGCGTACGGATCGTGGCCCTCGCCCATCGACGCGGCGCTCGCCGCCGCGCACGACGGGCATCCCGAGTTCGTCGGCTTCGTCGGCGACGAGGCGTGGTGGACCGAGCCCCGGCCCACGGAGGGCGGACGGCGCACGCTCGTACGCCGACAGGTCGACGGCACGCAGGAGCCGGTGCTGCCGGCCCCCTGGAACGTGCGCAGCCGGGTCATCGAGTACGGCGGACAGCCCTGGGCCGGCGAGATGCGCCCCGAGGGGCCGTTCGTGGTGTTCGTGAACTTCGCCGACCAGCGGCTCTACGCCTACGAGCCCGATGCCCCGGACGCGCGGCCCCGCCCGTTGACCCCCGTGTCCCCGGTGGGTGGCGGACTGCGCTGGGTGGACCCGCGGTTGCGTCCAGAGCTGGGCGAAGTGTGGTGTGTGCTGGAGGAGTTCACCGGGGACGGACCCACCGACGTACGACGGGTCGTGGCCGCGGTGCCGCTCGACGGGTCGGCGGCGCAGGACCTCGACGCGGTGCGCGAACTCACCGACGGCAGCCACCGGTTCGTCACAGGCCCCCGGCTCTCGCCCGACGGCGCGCAGGCGGCCTGGCTCGCCTGGGACCACCCGCGCATGCCCTGGGACGGCACCGAACTGATCCTCGCCGACGTCACCGAGCACGGCACCCTGCACGGTGCGCGGCCCGTCGCGGGCGGACCGGAGGAGTCGATCGCCCAGGCGGACTGGACCCCCGACGGCACCCTCCTGTACGCCAGTGACCGCACCGGCTGGTGGAACCTCTACCGGCTCGGGGAGGACACGCCCGTCTGCCCCCGGGAGGAGGAGTTCGGCGGGCCGCTGTGGAAGATCGGGTACCGCTGGTTCGCGCCGCTGGAGAGCGGACTCGTCGCCGTCGTGCACGGCCGGGGCGCCACCGCGCTCGGGATACTGGACCCGGAGACCGGCGAGGTCGTCGACGCGGCCGGCCCCTGGACCGAGTTCACCCCGACACTCGCCGTCCACGGCAGCCGGATCGTGGGCGTCGCCGCCAGTCCCCGCAGCGCGTACGAGGTCGTCGAACTGGACGCCCGCACCGGCCGCGCCCGGGTGATCGGCGCCGGCCACGCCGACCCGGTGGACCCCGCGCACTACCCGGAGCCGCAGATCCGCACCTTCACCGGCCCCGCCGGGCGCGAGGTCCACGCCCACATCTACCCGCCGCACCACCCCGACCACGTGGCACCCGGCGACGAACTGCCGCCCTACGTCGTGTGGGCGCACGGTGGACCCACCGGCCGCGCGCCCCTCGTCCTCGACCTGGAGATCGCCTACTTCACCTCGCGCGGCATCGGCGTCGCCGAAGTCAACTACGGGGGATCGGCGGGGCACGGGCGGGAGTACCGCAACCGGCTGCGCGAGCAGTGGGGCGTCGTCGACGTCGAGGACTGCGCGGCGGTCGCGCTCGCCCTCGCCGAGGAGGGCACCGCCGACCGGCGCCGGCTCGCCATCCGCGGCGGCAGCGCGGGCGGCTGGACCACCGCGGCCTCCCTGACCAGCACCGACGTCTACGCCTGCGGCACGATCCTCTATCCGGTCCTCGACCTCGGCGAATGGGGCTCGGGGGAGACCCACGACTTCGAGTCGCAGTACCTGGAGACGCTGATCGGGCCGATCGCCGAGGTGCCGGGCCGCTACGTGGAACGCTCGCCCACCGAGCGCGCCGACCGCATCACCGCGCCCTTCCTCCTCCTCCAGGGCCTGGACGACGTCATCTGTCCGCCCGCGCAGTGCGAACGGTTCCTGGCCAGGCTGGCCCGGTCGTCGGGGCGACGCGTACCGCACGCCTACCTCACCTTCGAGGGAGAGGGGCACGGGTTCCGGCGGGCCGACTCCATGGTGCGGGCCCTGGAGGCCGAACTCTCCCTGTACTCCCAGGTCTTCGGCCTGCGTCCGCCCGGCATCCCGACCCTGCACCTCACCGCCCCACAAGAGCCCGTCGCGGCGCCGACGGGATCCGTCCCACCGATCGTGGAGTCCACCCAGTGAAAGCCCTGACCCGTCCCGCCCGTCTCGCCCCCGGGGCCCGCGTCGCCGTCGTCGCTCCCAGCGGGCCCGTGGTCGAGGAGCGGCTGGCCGCGGGCCTCGACATCCTGCGCGGCTGGGACCTCGAACCCGTCGTGGCACCACATGTCCTGGACCGGCACCCCGAGTTCAGCTACCTCGCGGGCACCGACGCCGACCGGGCCGCCGACTTCCAGGCCGCCTGGTGCGACCCGGACGTGGCCGCGGTGCTCTGCGCCCGAGGCGGCTACGGCGTCCAGCGCATGGTCGACCTCCTCGACTGGGACGCGATACGGGCCGCCGGGCCCAAGGTGCTCCTCGGCTTCAGCGACATCACGGCACTGCACGAGGCGTTCGCGGGCCGGGCGGGGCTGGCGACGCTGCACGGGCCGATGGTCGCCGCCGTCGACTTCGTCAAGAACGCGCGGGCACAGGAACATCTGCGGGCGACGCTCTTCGAACCGGAGACGGTACGGGTGATCGAGTCCGGCGGGGACGCGGCACCGCTCGTGCCCGGCCGCGCCTCGGGCGTCCTTCTCGGCGGATGCCTGAGCATGCTCGCCGCCGACCTGGGCACCCCGCACGTGCGGACCTCCGCGCGCGGCGGCCTGCTGTGCCTGGAGGACGTGGGCGAGGAGACGTACCGCCTGGACCGGGTGCTCACCCAACTCCTGCGGGCCGGCTGGCTGGACGGGGTCAGCGGGATCCTGCTCGGCTCCTGGGCGCGCTGCTCGCCGTACGAGCGCGTGCGGACGCTGCTCACCGACCGGCTCGGCGGGCTCGGGGTGCCGGTCGTCGAGGAGTTCGGATTCGGGCACGGCGAGGGCGCGTTGACGATTCCCTTCGGGGTACGGGCCGAACTCGACGCGGACGCGGGGACCCTGACGCTGGAGGAGCCGGCGCTCACCTAGGTCCTGTCGTGAGGGTCGCCGTCGCGTACTGTGTCGGGATGCCTGAGAACGCCTCCGCCTATCTTGCCGAGGGCCCCCGCGTCGGCATCCGGCACTTCACCTACGAGGACGGTGCCGAGTTCACCGCACGGGCCCGGGAGAGCAAGGCGCTGCACCAGCCCTGGCTCTTCCCGCCCCGCAGCGTCGACGCCTACGCCGCCTATGCGGGGCGGCTCATCGAGGACCGTACGAAGGCCGGGTTCCTGGTCTGCGAACGGGACAACGGGGCGATCGCCGGCTTCATCAACATCAACAACATCGTCGAAGGCGGCTTCCTGTGCGGGGCGCTGGGCTACGGCGCCTTCGCACACGCCACGGGGCGCGGACTGATGGCCGAGGGGCTCGGGCTCGTGGTCCGGTACGCCTTCGGGGCGATGGGGCTGCACCGCCTGGAGATCAACGTCCAGCCCCGCAACGCGGCCTCGATCGCCCTCGCACGGCGCTGCGGATTCCGGCTCGAGGGGTTCTCGCCGGACTTCATCTACCTCGACGGGGCGTGGCGCGACCACGAGCGATGGGCGATCACCTCGGAGATGCTCCCTTCGAGCTGAACCTCGGGCGGACACGGTCAAGAGGGCCAGGTCGGCCCCGCGACCGCGGTCGCCCCGGGCCGGCCTTGGCCGGGAGGCGGCTCAGCCCAGGTAGAAGTCCCTGCGGGCGGCCACGAACGCCTCGATCGTCTGGGCGGGTACGCCCGTCACCCGCTCGACGCCGTCTGCGGTGCGGTCGTAGCGGTTCTCACGGTGCAGTCGGCCCATGACGGCGACGTGCTGTTCGAGGTGCGGCGGCATCCCCAGCTTCGGGAGTTCGGCCTCCCACTTCTCCGGGGGCACGTCCACGTAGGTCACCGGTCGTCCCAGCGCCCGCGAGAACTCCCCGGCCAGCTCCTTCATGTCGACCGAGCGGGGTCCGGTCAGTTCGTAGACCTGCCCGACGTGCGGAGCCGGGTCGCGGAGCACGGTGGCGACCACCCGGGCGACGTCCTCCACGGCGACCGGCGACGTGCGCCCGGCACCGAACGGCAGCGCGAGCGTGCCGTTCTCCCGGATCGACCGCGCCGCCAGCGAGGTGAACAGCGGAGTGTCCAGGAACGACGTCGGCCGGATGTGCACCACGGGCAGGCCGGACCAGTTCAGTACCTGCTCCGCCAGCCAGTGCAGCCGCTGCTGGTGCGACTCCTCGGTGCTGGTGGCGGTCATCTGCGACACCGTCATCTGGGACAGCCCGACCAGGGCGTCCAGCTTTCCGGCCTCCCTCGCGACGGAGGCCACCACGGTTGCCGCCAGCAGGTGGTCCGGCGACACGGGCATCGCGAAGTACATCCGCCCGACACCCTCCAGCGCGGCGGCGACGGTCTCGGGCCGGGTCAGGTCGCCGACGACGACCTCCGCGCCGAGTGCGCGCGGTCCGGCGGCACGATCGTCGTCGCGGCGGACCATCACGCGCACCGGTACGCCCTGTGCGCGCAGTTGCTCGAGGACCGTGCGGCCCACGCCACCGGCGCCGGCGATGAGAACAAGGTTGTTGGCAAGCATCGGTCGATCTCCTTCGGAGTGAGGGAACATCTGAGTTGAGGTGGGTCGAGATGTGCTGAGGTGTTCAGAGCGTCAGCGGGCGGAGAGCTGCCGGGACCGAAGGCCCACCAGCAGCGCCCCGATCACGGCCCACAGCGCGAGGGTGATCAGTGGGCCGGAGACGTGGGCACCGCCGAAGTAGCTGAGGTCGGCGACGGCCCGTATGGCGGCGCCGGGCGGGAGGAGACCCGAGACGACGCGGGCGAGACGGGGCAGCAGGACGACGCCGATGGTGGCGCCGCTGGTCGAGTTGCCGACGGTGAGGAGCAGCAGGGTGGCCACCGGGACGCCGAGCGGGCCCAGCCAGGTGCCGAGCAGCTTGGTGGTGAACGCCGCCGCGGCCGCCAGCAGCGCGAGCGTGCCCGCCAGGGGCAGGAAAGGTGCCGGCAGGGCTCCCATGACGGGTCCGGCGATGACGGCCGCGATGGTGCCGCAGGCCGCGGAGAAGCCCCAGATCAGCCGGAACCGGTGGCGCAGGGCCAGCACGTTGCCGAGGCCCAGGGTGCTCTGGGCGAGGACGAACCCGGCGAGGGTCACCCCGAAGGCCACATAGAAGCCGCACAGCCCACGACTGTCGAACTTGGCCAGCGGGACGACGTCCGCGGTCTCCAGGTGCTGCCCCGCCCGGTTCGCATAGGTGGCGGCGAGGCCGGTGACGGCGTTCGTGGTGGACAGGCCGTTGGCTCCGGCCACGTCCAGGCGCAGTCCGCCGTCACCGCTGGGGCCGAGCGCTGCGACGGCGTCACGGTGGAGCACCGCGCGGCGCGCCGAGCCGGCGTCGGCCGCCTGGTGCACGTCGACGCGGTCGCCGAGCGTCCGCCGGACCTCGGTGGCGAGCTGCTGCCCGGTCACGGCCAGCGGCACGCCGTGCGGCTCGGGGTCGCGCTGGAGGCCCACGTAACAGGCGACGAAGGCCGATACCACGATCAGTCCGACGATCGCCGGCTGCAGCCAGGCTCGTACCGGCACCGTCCGGCGGGCGGACGGTGCGGGCGGCACGGTGGGCGCGGGCGCCGCGGGCGTCGAGGACTCGGTGGGGGCGGGTGGCGATGCCAAAGGGGTCTCCAGGGCGGTCGGTGGTTCTGCGGTCGAGGGACGGAGGGGCATCGGATAGATGTCGTCGGTAATCTAAACAGGGGCTAAGATAGATGGCAAGTGACATCCATTTGAGGAGAGTGATTCCGTGGGCCGCGTGTCCCAGGCGCAAGCGCAGGAGAACCGGCAGCGCGTCGTAGCCACCGCCTCCCGGATGTTCCGCGAGAAAGGCACCGCGGTCAGCGTCGCCGACCTGATGAAGGCCGCCGGGCTCACCCACGGCGGTTTCTACAAGCAGTTCGGCTCCAAGGAGGACCTGGTCGACGAGGCCATCGCGCATGCCTTCGACGAGCAGGCGGCACACTCGGCGGTGGCGCCCGAGGAGCAGGCGGGGGAGCACGAGGCCGCCCGCCGGACGCTGATCGAGGACTACCTCTCGGTCTGGCACCGCGATCACCCCGGGGAGGGCTGCCCCGTCTCCGGATTCGCCGCCGACCTGGGGCGCGAGCCCGGCCAGGCCGCCCGCGCCCAGGACGTCTACATCAACGGGGTACGGAACCGCGCCGCTCGGCTGGCCACCGGCGACGACGACGGCATGGCCCAGCTCTGCACCATGGTCGGCGCGCTCGTCCTCGCCCGCGCCACCCGGGGCAACCCGATCTCCGACGAACTGCTGCAGGCCGCGCACACGGCTCTCACCGAGAGCGGCACCGGTCAGTCCGCACCGCAGCAGCGCACGGACTGACCGGGGGCGGCCGACGGGGCCATCGACTCGTTACTTGTTCTCAGCTGTCGGCACGGCGGGCGCGCTGTTCACCGATGTGATCGTCGTCGCCTTTGCGGAATCCTGACGAGCGGACACCCTGGTCAGGTGGTCGATGTCGCTGTTCCATGGTCATCGTGACGACGATCCGACGTGACGTACTGACCCTGCCGGTCGCGGAGTTGGGCCCGGACAACCCGCTGCCACCCCTGCGGCCGCTCGACGAGACACACCGCGTCGACGACCGCGCGGGCGCCGACCTGCCGCGCGACATGGCCCGGCAGATCCGCTACGAGCCGCTGCGGAGCGTCCTGCCCGAGCGCATCCGGGACGGATACGACAGACGGCGCGAGCCGCGCGGGATCGACACGATCGTGATCGAGAACGACCGGCTGCGGGCGGTGGTGCTGCCGGGCTACGGAGGCCGGGTGGTCTCGCTGTTCCACAAGCCCTCGCAGTGCGAGCTCCTCTACCGCAACCCGGTGGTGCAGCCCGCCTGCTTCGCCCTCAACGGAGCCTGGTTCTCCGGCGGCATCGAGTGGAACATCGGCGCGACCGGCCACACCACCCTGTCCTGCGCCCCCGTGCACGCCGCCCGGGTCCCCGCCCCCGACGGCGGCGAGATGCTCCGCCTGTGGGAGTGGGAGCGGCTGCGCGACGTGCCCTTCCAGGTCGACCTGTGGCTCCCGGACGGCTCCGACTTCCTCCATGTCGGCGTCCGTGTCCGCAACCCGCACGAGAGGCCCGCGCCCCTGTACTGGTGGTCCAACATCGCCGTCCCCGAGGAACGCCGGGTGCTGGCCCCCGCGGACGAGGCCTGGCACTTCGGGTACGAGCGGCGGCTGCGGCGGGTGCCGGTACCGGAGTACGAGGGGGTGGACCGCACGTATCCGCCGCGCAGCGTCTTCCCGGCCGACTACTTCTACGAGGTGCCCGACGGGCAGCGCCGCTGGATCGCCGCGCTCGACGACAACGGCGACGGGCTCGTGCAGACCTCCACCGACGTGCTGCGCGGGCGCAAGCTGTTCGTCTGGGGCTCCGGTCCGGGCGGACGGCGCTGGCAGGAATGGCTCACCGAACCCGGCACCGGCGGCTACTGCGAGATCCAGGCCGGGCTCGCCCGGACCCAGCTGGAGCATGTCCGGCTGGACGCGGAGAGCGAGGTGTCCTGGCTGGAGGCGTACGGGCCGCTCGCGACCGACGCGGGGGCGGTGCACGGGGCGGACTGGGCGCTCGCGCGCGCGGAGACGGAACGCCGGCTGTCGGAGGTCCTGCCTCGGAGCGACGTCGACGCGGCGTACGAGGCGTGGCTGCCGTACGCCGACACCGAGCCCGGTGAGGTGCTGGCCGTCGGGTCCGGCTGGGGTGCGCTCGAAGTGCTGCGCGCCTCCCACAAGTTGCCCGGGACGCCGTTCGAGGAGTCCACGCTGGGGGAGCCGCAGGCACCCTGGGTGGAACTCCTGCGGACCGGCGCCTTTCCGGAGCCGCGCCGGGCCGGGCCACCCGGTGAGAGCCTGGTCGCTCCGCACTGGCGGGACATGCTGGAGACCGCGCCCGCCAAACCGCTCACCGAGTACCACCTCGGCGTCGCGCAGTGGCATGCCGGGGACCTGGCGCAGGCCGTGCGCAGCTGGGAGCGGGCGCTCGAACTCGCCCCGTCGCTCTGGCCGTTGCTGCGGTGTCTGGCCGTCGCCGACCAGGAGGCCGGCAACCGGGAACGGGCCGCCGACCGGTACGCCGAGGCCTTCGACGACCTGTGCCAGGAGCGGCGCGACGACGGTCCGGCCTGGACCGCGGCCACGGCCGCGCTCGGGCGGGAGGCGGTGGGTGCGCTGCTCGCGGTGCGGCGTACCGGGGAGGCGCGGCGGGTCCGGGACCGACTGCGGCCCGCCACGCGGGCGCGCGGCCGGTTCCGTCTGCTCGAGGCGGAGCTGCTCCTCGCGGAGGGGGACCGGGACGGGGCGCGGGCCGTCTTCGACGAGGCGTTCGAGGTCGCCGACCTGCGGGAGGGAGCGGAGACCATCACCGCCCTGTGGACCCGACTGACGGACGAGCCACTCCCACCCCACTACGACTTCCGCATGCGCCCGACCCCCGACTAGCCGTCCTCGTCCTCAAACGCCGGACGGGCTGAAAGATGCGCGCCAGCGCTCTTGAGGGGCGCGGGGAACTGCGCGATCAGCCCCCACCGGCCCGCAGTCAAGCGATTCGGGGCGGGGCGGTCAGGGTGTCGGGGATCCACGGTCCACGTACTCGTACACCGCACCGTCCGGATGCATGGCGATCAGGTTGCGCCCGACCGGCGTCCCCACCGGGCCCGCCAGAATCCGAGCGCCCAGCTCACTGAGCACCCGGTGCGCGTCCTCGACGTCCTTGACGGCGATGGTCGCGGAGACCTTCCGCAGGACCTCCAGATCAGCCTCGGGTCCACTCATGAGCAGGAAACAGCCCACCGCCGCCACCGACACACCGCCGCGCTCGAACCGCAGGGCCCGCCCACCCGCAAGTCTTTCGTAGAAGGGGACCGAAGCCTCCAGGTCGTCGACGCAGATCCGCAACGTGGCTCCCAGAATCTCCATACGGACGAGCTTAGTTGGGCACGCCGGAGGGCGAGATCGATTCGGACGTCTCCTGCGGACGGCGGAGTGACCCCGGGGGCGAGGAGGAAACACCGGAGCCCCCGGGTTTGGGCGCCCCGACCACGGGGACGCGGAAAGCCCCGATGAGGTACGAGCGACATCGCCGGAGGCGAAACCGTGAGTCGACCCCGACATCACACTGCTCGACCCGACCGACTACTTTCTGTATCCGCCCCTGCTGCCGCAGGTCCCGCCGACATCCTGGAGCCACGCCGTGTCACCACGCTGACGTACGATCGTCTCGTGCTGGCCGTCGGCGGCGTGAACAAGCTGCTGCCCGTGCCCGGTGTCGCCGAGTACGCGCACGGCTTCCGTGGACTGCCCGAGGCGTTGCACCTCCGGGACCACGTGACCCGACAGGTGGACCCGGCCGCATTGTCGCCGCCAACCCCCTGGGCATGCCCCTGTCCGGCCCCCTCGCCGGGGCCGTCACCCGCGGCGCTGGACACCGCCTCGCCGGAACCGGCACGGGTGGCCGGTTCCCCCGGCGACTTCGCGCGCCGTCCGGAAGGAGAGTCATGAACACCACCGTGAACGCCATGGAAACCCGTCAACTCAAGGAACTGGCACAGCAGTTGCGTGTCGACAGCGTGCGCGCTGCCGACGCCGCGGGATCCGGGCACCCCACGTCCTCGATGTCGGCGGCCGACCTGATGGCGGTCCTGCTGGCCAAGCACCTGCGCTACGACTTCGAGCGCCCCCAGCACCACGGCAATGACCGTTTCATCCTCTCCAAGGGGCATGCCTCACCGCTCCTGTACGCCGCGTACAGGGCGGCCGGGGCCATCAGCGAGGCCGAACTGCTCACCTTCCGCAGGCTCGGCAGCCGCCTCGAAGGGCATCCGACACCCCGACGGCTCCCGTGGGTCGAGACCGCCACCGGCTCGCTCGGCCAGGGGCTGCCCGTGGCGGTCGGTATCGCCCTGGCCGGCAAGCGGCTCGACCACACCGGCTACCGGGTGTGGGTGCTGTGCGGCGACAGCGAACTCGCCGAGGGATCCGTCTGGGAGGGCGCCGAGCACGCCGGATACGAGCACCTCGACAACCTCGTCGCGATCATCGACGTCAACCGGCTGGGCCAGCGCGGCCCGACCCGGCACGGCCACGACCTCGACGCGTACGCGCGCCGGTTCCAGGCCTTCGGCTGGCACACCGTGGAGATCGACGGGCACGATGTCGACGCCATCGACCGCGCGTACGCCGAGGCCGAGTCCACCGCGGGACAGCCGACCGTGATCATCGCCCGCACGCTCAAGGGCAAGGGTGTCGAGTCCGTCCAGGACCGCGAGGGCCTGCACGGCAAACCGCTGCCGGACGCCGAGGCGGCGATCGCCGAACTCGGCGGAGTGCGCAACCTGCACGTGGAGGTCCAACAGCCGCCCCCGGCAAGGGTGTTGCACGCCGTCCGCTCCGGCCACCTCGAACTTCCCCGCTACGACACCGGGGACAAGGTCGCCACCCGCGACGCCTACGGACAGGCGCTCGCCGCGCTCGGCACCGCCCGTGGTGACGTCGTCGCCCTGGACGGCGAGGTGGGCGACTCCACCCGCACCGAGCTCTTCGCCAAGGAACACCCCGACCGCTTCTTCGAGTGCTACATCGCCGAGCAGCAACTCGTCGCGACCGCCGTGGGTATGGCCGCGCGCGACTGGGTGCCGTACGCCACCACGTTCGCGGCGTTCCTCACCCGGGCCCACGACTTCATCCGGATGGCGGCGATCAGCGGCTCCGGCATCAACCTCGTCGGTTCGCACGCGGGCGTCTCGATCGGCCAGGACGGCCCCTCGCAGATGGCCCTGGAGGATCTGGCGATGTTCCGGGCGCTGTACGGCACGACCGTGCTCTACCCGTGCGACGCCAACCAGACGGCCAAGCTCGTCGCCACGATGGCGGACCGCGAGGGCATCCGCTACCTGCGCACCTCACGCGGGGACACCCCGGTGATCTACAGCCCCACCGAGGAGTTCCCCGTCGGCGGCAGCAAGGTACTGCGCGCCAGTGACGAGGACCGGCTGACGCTCGTCGCCGCGGGCGTCACCCTGCACGAGGCGCTGGCCGCCGCCGAGTCGCTCGACCGCGAGGGCATCCAGGCCAGGGTCATCGACCTCTACTCGGTCAAGCCCGTCGACCGCGACACCCTGCGCGAGGCCGCCGAACAGACCGGCTGCCTCGTCACCGTCGAGGACCACCGCGAGGAGGGCGGCATCGGCGACGCGGTCCTCGACGCCTTCCTCGACGGCCGTCCGGTGCCGCGCCTGGTCCGCCTCGCCGTCCGTACGATGCCGGGTTCGGCGACCCCCGCCGAGCAACTGCACGCCGCGGGTATCGACGCGGAGTCGATCGCGGCGGCGGCGCGGCTGCTGGTGGAGACGGCGATCGTGCGCTGAGCCGCAGCCGCTGAGTCAGGCGCCGAAGAGAGGCGCAGGCGGATCACGCTTCCTTGCGGCAGAGAATCTCTCCGTGCAGGACGGAGAACCAGCCGTCCTCCTGCCGCGCCCACTCCCGCCACGCCTGCGAGACGGCCCGCAGTTGCGCGGTGGTCGCGTGTCCGCCGTCCGTGGCGCGCTCCGCGTACGCCGAGGCCTGCGTGCGATCGGCCCACAGCCCGCCCCACCACTCCCGCTCGTCCTCGGTGGCGAAGGTCCAGGTGTCCGAGGTCGCCGTGATGTCCTTGATGCCGGCCGCCAGTGCCCACGACTTGAGACGGCGGCCGGCCGCCGGTTCGCCGCCGTTGGCCCGGGCCACGCGCAGGTACAGGTCCAGCCAGTCGGTCAGGCCCGGCACCTCGGGGTACCAGGCCATCGCCGAGTAGTCCGCGTCGCGGGCGGCGATGAAACCTCCCGGCTTGGTGACCCGGTACATCTCGCGCAGTGCCTGCACCGGGTCACCCACGTGCTGGAGCACCTGATGGGCGTGGACCACGCAGAAGGTGTCGTCCGGGAAGTCCAGGGCGTGCACGTCCGCGACCCCGAACTCGACGTTGTCCAGGCCGCGTTCGGCGGCCACGGCGCGGGCCTGGTCCAGGATTCCCGGGGCGTGGTCGACGGCGGTGACGTGGCCTTCGGGGACCAGCGCCGCCAGGTCGGCGGTGATGGTGCCCGGGCCGCAGCCGATGTCCAGGATCTTCATGTGGGGCTTCAGCGAGTCGAGCAGGTAGGCGGCCGAGTTGGCGGCCGTGCGCCAGGTGTGCGAACGCAGTACGGACTCGTGGTGGCCGTGTGTGTAGACGGCGGTCTCCTGCGACTTCGACATGACCGTTTCCCCTTCGCGTCGTCTCGTCGGTTGAGCATCACCGTACGCCTGCATGTCGCATGGTGAGACCCGCGTCTTGTCATGTGGACAACTCGAATGGTGGGGCTCGGGCGTTGACGGGGTGAGGTGTCCGGACGGGTCACGGTCGGCGGTGGCGTGCGAGGAGGCCTCGTACGGCGTACGCGGCTGCCGTGCCCAGCGCCGCGCCCGCGAGGACGTCGCTCGGGAAGTGGGCGCCGGTGTAGACGCGGGACAGGGCCACGGCGGTGGCGAGCGGTACCACCGCGGCGCCCCAGCCGTGCGACTCCAGTGCCACGCCCGTGGCGAAGGCGGCGGCCGACGCGGAGTGGCCCGAGGGGAACGAGGTGGTGATCGGCTGTCGCTTCAGCTGCCGGGCCAGGGGGACCGGGGCGAGGGGTGGGCGGGGGCGGCGCACCGAGCGCTTGCCCACGGTGTTGATGGTGGCGGAGGCGAGGGTGAGGGCGGCGAGGCCGGTGGCGGCGGCTCGGCGGGCGTGGGGGGTGCGGGTCGCTGTGAGTGCCGCCGCTGTGGCGAACCACAGCAGGCCGTGGTTCGCGCTGCGGCTCAGTTTGGGCAGGAGGGGGTCGCAGCCTGGCCAGTGGCGGGATGCGATGGCTTCGAAGAGGCGGGAGTCGGCTGTGAGGAAGCGGTTGCGGAGGGTGGTGTGGTGGGTTGAGGGGCGGGTGGTGAGGTCGATGTCCGGGGTGACGGTCATGACCTCCCCGTACCCGCCGAACCGCCGTTTCCTCGCCCCCGCCGCCCCTACCCGTCCCATCCCGAACCTGGGGGCTCCGCCCCCAGACCCCCGGGGTGGGGCTGTCGGCCGCGGGTGGGTGGGGGCTGGTCGCGCAGTTCCCCGCGCCCCTGGGCGGGGGCTTCGCCCCGCGACCCCCGTCCACTCGATTCGGTTGGCTGACGGCCGGTGGGGGCTGGTCGCGCAGTTCCTCGCGCCCCTGGGCGGGGGCTTCGCCCCGCGGCCCCCGTCCACCGGATTCGGTTGGCTGCGGGCCGGTGGGGGCTGGTCGCGCAGTTCCCCGCGCCCCTTGAGGGTGCTGGCGCGCGTTTTCAGCCTGTCCGGCGTTTGAGGACGAGCCTTTCGGGCGATCGGGGTCGAAGGGGCGGAGCCCCTGGGGGATGGGGCGGCGGGGGCTCGGTGGGGTTATGCGTTTGCTCCGTGGGCCGGGGGGCCGGAGAATGCCTCCCCATGGGACATCTCGAAGCCGCACATCTTGAGTACTACCTTCCCGACGGGAGGGCGCTGCTCGGCGATGTGTCGTTTCGGGTGGGGGAAGGGTCCGTCGTCGCCCTGGTGGGCCCCAACGGAGCGGGCAAGACCACGCTGCTGCGGCTGATCTCGGGGGAGCTGAAGCCGCACGGGGGCACCGTCACCGTGACCGGCGGCCTGGGCGTGATGCGTCAGTTCGTGGGGTCCGTGAGAGACGAGACGACCGTACGGGAGCTGCTCGTCTCCGTGGCGCCGCCCCGCATACAGGAGGCCGCCAAGGCCGTCGACGCGGCCGAGCACGCCATGATGACCGTGGACGACGAGGCCGCCCAGCTCCGCTACGCGCAGGCACTCTCCGACTGGGCCGAGGTACGCGGATACGAGTCCGAGACGCTCTGGGACATGTGCACGATGGCCGCGCTCGGCGTCCCGTACGAGAAGGCGCAGTGGCGACAGGTACGCACCCTCTCCGGAGGAGAGCAGAAGCGGCTGGTGCTGGAGGCACTGCTGCGCGGCACCGACGAGGTACTGCTCCTCGACGAGCCGGACAACTACCTCGACGTCCCGGGCAAGCGCTGGCTGGAGGAACGGCTCAAGGAGACCCGCAAGACCGTTCTCTTCGTCTCTCACGACCGGGAGCTGCTGTCCCGCGCCGCCGAGAAGATCGTCAGCGTCGAGCCCAGCCCCACCGGCGCCGACGCATGGGTGCACGGCGGCGGCTTCGCGACGTACCACGAGGCGCGACAGGAGCGGTTCGCCCGCTTCGAGGAGCTGCGCAGGCGCTGGGACGAGAAGCACGCCCAGCTGAAGAAGCTCGTGCTGAATCTGCGCCAGGCGGCCTCCATCAGCCATGAGTTGGCGTCCCGGTACGCGGCGGCGCAGACCCGGCTGCGGAAGTTCGAGGAGGCAGGGCCGCCGCCGGAGCCGCCGCGCGAGCAGGACATCAAGATGCGACTGCACGGCGGGCGTACCGGCGTACGGGCCATCACCTGCAAGGGACTTGAGCTCACCGGGCTGATGAACCCGTTCGACCTGGAGGTCTTCTACGGCGAGCGGGTCGCCGTGCTCGGCTCCAACGGCTCCGGCAAGTCGCACTTCCTGCGCCTGCTCGCCGGTGACACCGTCGCGCACACGGGCGAGTGGAAGCTCGGCGCGCGCGTCGTGCCCGGACACTTCGCCCAGACGCACGCCCACCCGGAGCTCCAGGGCCGCATCCTTCTCGACATCCTGTGGAGCGAGCACTCCCAGGACCGGGGCGCCGCCATGTCCCGGCTGCGCCGCTACGAGCTGACCGCCCAGGCCGAGCAGCGCTTCGAGAAGCTCTCCGGCGGCCAGCAGGCACGCTTCCAGATCCTGCTGCTGGAGCTGGAGGGTTCCACGGCCCTGCTGCTGGACGAGCCCACCGACAACCTCGACCTGGAGTCGGCCGAGGCGCTCCAGGAGGGCCTGGAGGCATACGAGGGGACGGTGCTCGCGGTCACCCACGACCGCTGGTTCGCACGCTCCTTCGACCGCTATCTGGTCTTCGGGTCGGACGGCAGGATCCGGGAGACGGCGGAGCCGGTGTGGGACGAGCGGCGCGTCGAGCGGGCCCGGTAGGACTCGGGCCCGGTACGGCTCGGGCCCGCCAGGACTCGGTCCCGGCCCCCGGTCCTCCGGTGCTTCCCGGAGGACCGGGGGCCGGGAAGTTCGTAGAGTGGAGTGAGGACGCGAGATCCACGGCTCCCTCCCGGACGCCGCTCGGGCGCCGCGCACGGCAGCGCCTGCCCGGCGGCCACCCGGACCGCGCCGCAGGACACGACGAGCGGGGTACCACCATGACCGGAGTCGACCCGGACCGACTGGACGACCAGCAGCTGATGAAAGAGCTGGAGACGATCCACCGCACCCGCCACGACACACTGCTGCACGGTTCGAACGAAGCCCTGCGGACCCACAACATGCGCATGGCGCAACTGGAGGGCGAGTACCTGCGCCGCCATCCGCGCCGCCCCATCGCCGCGGGCCGTACGCGCGAGGGGGCCCGGGAGCGGGGCCTCGCGGCGGAGTGCTGAACGACGAGCCGGGGCGACATGACGGGTCGGGGCGACATGACGGGTCGGGGCGTCAGGGAGCGCATGAGTGACGACGTCGTGCGGCGCCGAGCCGGCGACCCGCGGAGCACGCGGCGGTGTCGACGTCGGCTCGAACTCACCCGGCCCGCACACCCGTTGCCGCGCGCACCCGTCGACCTCGGTCCCCGCTGTCCCCGGTGTCGCCGGTGAACCGAGGTGCGCCGGATGGTGCCGGATTCCGCTGGGGCGGACACTCCGTCAGGCGGCCTGCCGCGCGAACGCTTCCAGGAACGCCTCGTCGAACGCCTCGAGGTCACCCGGCTCGCGGCTGGTGATCAGGGTGTTGGGCCCCTGCTCGCACACCTGCACCTGCCGGTCGACCCAGGTGCCGCCCGCGTTGCGGATGTCGGTGCGCAGACTCGGCCAGGACGTGAGGACCCGGCCCGAGACCACGTCCGCCTCGACGAGCATCCAGGGGGCGTGACAGATCGCGGCGACCGGACGGCCGCGCTCGAAGAACGACATGACTCCCTCCAGGGGATCGGGGACGGTGATCGCGTACCCATGGACCCGGGGGCGACACGTCCGTGGGAAAACGGCACGACGAGCTCCACCGCCAGGCGGCATGATGACGGCCGGAGAACCGGTTCTCCGAGGTCATGGGGGTGGCAGTGACGGGGATATCGCTCGAGGCGCTGGACGCGGTGCCGTGGGACCGGCTCGAATCGGCGCTGCCCCGGCACCCGGTCGAGGAGGTGCCCCGCGCGCTGCGGCGGCTGGCGCTCGCGGGCGGGGCCGCGACGGAGGAGCACTTCTACCCGCTGTACTCCTGCCTGTTCGCGGGCAACGGCCGGGTGCCCTCCGCGGCGACCGCCGCACTGCCCTTCCTGGTCGCGCTCGCCGCCGACCCGGGGACGGGCGCGCGCTTCGACCTCGTAGGACTGCTGGTGTCCCTGAAGCGGGCGGCCGAGCAGGCCCGGCCGGACCTGGTGGACGAGGGGTGGCCGGCGCAGTGGAGACGCCACCGCGGCGCGGTCCTGGCGCTGCTCGCGGACCCGGACCCCGATGTGCGGCGGGAGGCCATTCCCCTCGCGGACGGTGTCGTACCGCTCCTGGAGCGGTGGCGGGCCGAGACGGACCCGGCGATGCGTCTGCCGGTGCTGCTGCGGCTGGGATGGGTGGCCGCCGAGGCGGCGGGAGCGGATGCCCGGTCGGTCGAGGAGGTACGGGCGGTGCTCGACGGCGTCCTGCGTGACGGCGAGCCCGTCATGAAGGTCGCGGCCGTGATCGCCTGGGCGCAGCTCGACCCGCAGGAGCCGGTCCGGCGGATCGACCTGCTGGTGGAGACACTCTCCGACCTCGCCGTACGGCCCAGGTTCGAGGAGATCTGGTACGTGTCGGACGTCGAGGAACCCTTCAGCCGTGAAGCGGTCGTCACCTGGGCCGCCGAGCTGTTCGACCACGACCCTCGGACGGCCGCCTCCTTCGTGGTCCGGCTGGCCGACGCGGCGGCCCGCACCGGGGACACCGAACTGTCCGGGGCGGTGCTGGACGAGGCATGGCGGCTGCTGGTGCTCAGGCCGTCCGCGGCGCCCGCGCTGCTGCCGGTGGCGGGCCGGCTGCTGGACGACCCGGCCGACCCCGTGCGTCTGCGGGCGGCACACCTTCTGGCGGTGCTCGGCCGGCAGTCCGCCCGCTACGCCGACCGGCTCGCAACGCTGCTCGACGACCCGGGGGAGGATCCCTGCCTGGAGGGGACCGTCGGTGACTACGCGCGCTGGGCGCTCACCCGGATCGGCGACCCGTGCGCGATGCCGGGGCTCGTCGAGCGCCTCTACGAGCCCTATCGGGAGTTCTACGGACGTGGCTACTGCGTCAGCGACCCGCGACTTCCGGACGTCGACGCCGTGCTGGTCCCGCTGCGGGCGCACGCCGACGTCCTGCTGCCCGCACTGCGGGAGGTGATGCGGCACCACGCGGCGCACAACGGCGACCACGGCCCGCTGACCGGCGCCTTCCTGAAGGTCCTGAAGGCGTGGGGGCCGGACGCGCTGCCCGCGCTGCCGGAGGTACTGGCGCTGATGGACGACGACAGGGGCTCGCTTCCGATCGTCGAGGTGCTGGCCGCGATGGGGCCGGGCGCCGCGTCCGCCGAGGCCGCCCTGCGCGCCTGTCAGCCGCTCAACTGGCCGGGGTACCACTGGAACGCGGCGTGGGCCGCCTCGCAGATGGGCGGAGACCGTACGGCGGCGCTGCGGCTCATCGGCGACGCGGTGCTGACCGAGGAGGGTCCCTACTACGGGCCTGTCCACCTGCTGACCGAGTTCGGTCCCGCGGCCGTGCCGTACGCCGACCGGGTGCGGCACATCATGGAGAACACCGGCGGCCTTCGCCGGATCGAGGCCGCGCTCGCCCTCTGGTCGTGCACGGGCGAGCCCGAGCCGAGCATCTTGGTCCTGGAGGAGTTCGTCCTGCCGATCGCCGACGGCGGCGACGACTATTGGCTCTTCGGAGAGGCGCTGCGAGCGCTGGCCCGGATCGGCACCCTCACTCCCGCGACACGCGCCGCACTGCGGACGGTACGGGGCTTCGACGGCCGCCTGGCACAGGAACGGAACTACGAGGCCTTCCTCCAGGACGAGGAGCTGCGAGCCGTGATCGAGTACCTGCTCGCCCTTCCCTGAGCCCAAGGCGCCGACAGGCGCGGGTGTTTGCCTCGGTGTTTGCCTCGGACAGGCGGGGGCAGGCGGAATTCAAGTGCTTCGGACAGGAGGCACGTCCGTGGGAGCGGGGAAGTCCTCGCCACGGGTGTGCCGTTCGACGCACCCGTGCGCTCCCTCGGTGACCGTCCAACCCAAGGCACCTGCAAGGGAGTTGCGACGCACCATGCGAAACCAAGTGAGCGCGAAACGCCATCCGCACGACGACGCCCCCGACACCACGGAGGCATTCCGCAGGCTCGCCTCGCTCCCTCCGGGCCGGCAGCACGACTCGCTCCGCGAGCAGATCGTCGAGGCCTGGCTGCCGATGGCCAACCGGCTCGCGGGCCGGTTCCGCAACCGCGGTGAGAGCCTGGAGGACCTGCGCCAGGTCGCGGCGCTCGGTCTGGTCAAGGCCGTGGACCGGTACGACCCCGAGCTCGGCAACGCCTTCGAGAGCTACGCCGTGCCGACCGTCACCGGCGAGATCAAACGGCACTTCCGCGACCACATGTGGACCCTGCACGTGCCGCGCCGCGTTCAGGACCTGCGCAACCGTGTGCGGTTCGCCGTCCAGGAACTCTCGGGGACCATCTCGGGCCGCAGGCCCACCGTCGCCGAGATCGCCGAGCACGCCCGGATGAGCGAGGAGGACGTCCGGGCCGGCCTGGAGGCCCTGGAGAGCTTCACCGCGCTCTCCCTGGACGCCGAGGTCTCCGGCAGCGACGACGGCTACTCGCTCGGCGACGTCCTCGGCTCGGCCGACCCCGCGCTCGACGTCGTCATCGACCGCGAGGCCGTCAAGCCCCGGCTGCGGGCCCTGCCCGAGCGTGAACGCACCATCCTCTACATGCGGTTCTTCGGCGACATGACGCAGAGCCGGATCGCCGACGAACTCGGGATCTCGCAGATGCACGTGTCGCGGCTGATCAGCCGGTGCTGCCACCGGCTGCGCGACCAGGTGATGCGCGACGCGGCCTAGTAGGCCCTGTCCGGCGGATCATGTCGCGGACGCGGACTCCAGCCGCTACCGGGGCGTGCTCATCGCAAGGGACAGGTGGCGGGACATCATGTCCATCGCCTGGGCCTCCGCCATCGAGAACGCCCGGCGGGCGCCGCTGCGGAACAGGGTCAGCACGCCTTGTACGGGACCGGGCGCGGTGGTCAGGGGCACGCACAGCAGCGACGTCACGTTCGCGCGTACGAGGATCGGGGCGCCCGAGGTGTCACGGCCGAAGGCGTCCGGATCCTCGGGGCGCACCGGGAGCGCCGTGGATCCGCCCCGGGCCGCCTCGACGACGAGCGGACACACGGCGGGATCCTGAGCGGCCACGTCCCGGGCCCCCTCCCCGCTGTCGGAGGGGGCCAGCACCGTCGTACGGGACAGCCGCGCCGCTCCCGCCACGTCGGCCACCACCCAGTCGGCGAACCGCCCGTGCAGTACCCCGGCCGCCCGCTCCAGTACCCCGGCCGGATCGCCGACCGGACCGCTGAGCAGCGCCGTGGTCATGGCGTCCACCAGGTCCATCAGCGCCGCGTGCCGGGTCGTCTCGGTCAGGGTCGGTACCGGGCCCGGTACGCGCTCGGGGGACGGCACCCGGCTGTCCGCGGGCTGCAGGACGACGAGGACGGCGGTGCGGGGTTCGCCGCTGGGCCGCAGCGCGGTGAGCGTCGCCCGCACCGGCACCGCGGGCTGCTGCTGGAGGTGCACGGTGAGACTGCGGTCGCCCTCGCCGCGCGCCACCGCCGCCGCCTGCGAGCGGAACGCGGCACGGTCGGCGTGCGCGAGGAATCCGGTGAGCGGCCGCCCCGTCGCGTAGCCGGCGCGTACGCCGGTGAACGAGGTCGCCGCGAGGTTCAGCCTGCGCACCACCGTCTCGCGGTCCACCAGCGCGACAGGCACCGGCACCCGCTGGAAGAGCGCCTTGAGGAGCTGTTGCTCCTGGCGGTCGACCGAGGCGACGCCGGACGGGCCCGTCGAGGACAGACTCTCGTACCAGGGCCACAACTTGCCCGCCACGTGGTCGAGTTCGAAGATCGCCGCATCGAGCACCGTCGGCAGGTCGTCGGCCGGTACCGATCGAGCCGCCTTGAGCTCCGCCACGCGGCGCACGAAATCCGCGAGTTCTTCACCGAATTCGTCCGTCTGCGCCATGCGATGAACGTAACCCGAAGGATTGGTTCCGGGTGTGGCGGGGGTGTAACCCGTCGGGCCTGTTTTCCGCGCAGGTGAGCGGGAAGGCGCGGAGGAAGGAGGGGTGAACCATGCTGGATGCGGGGCGACTTGAGCAACGCGGTCAAAACGATCGGCGCGGCGCGGGCGGTCGAGGGGGCCAAGGCGGCCAAGGCGGTCGACTCGGGCACCTGGGAACGCGGTCGCCGGAATCCACGCTTCCGGGCAGGCGGCTGTCGGAGCTCGCCGAGCAGGCCGCCCGCTGCACCACCGACTGCTGCGGCGCCAGCTGCATGGTCTCCGAGGGCGGCCCGGAACGCCCCGCCGCGGTCACCCACCCCGACCTCGCCGCACTCGTCTCGGTCCAACTCCGCTCCGGAGACGGTCCGATCCCCGCCGCGCTGGAACGCGGTGAGCCCGTCGACTCGGCGGACCTGCTGCGCGAGGAGCGCTGGCCGGCGTACCGCGCGATGGCCCTCGACTCGGGTGTCCGCTCCAGTGTCACGATTCCCTTCCGGCGTTCCGGGTTGACCGTGACCCTCAGCCTCTACAGCTTCCGGCCCGGCGCCCTGGAGGACGCCCCGCACGGACCCGCCCGCGCGCTCGGCGACCTCGCCGTCACCTGCCTGGTCCGTGACCGCTCCTACCGGGCCGCGCTCACCGAGCTCGACCAGCTCGGCGCCGCGCTGCGCACCCGGCCCGTCGTCGACCAGGCGTGCGGGATCGTCATGCACGTACTGGGCTGCGACGCGGACGCGGCCTTCGGCGTACTGCGCCGCGTCTCGCAGGCGACCCAGCGCAAACTGTCCGACGTGGCCTCGGCCGTCGTGGACAAGCGCGGCCGCGGCCTGGAACGGGAGCTCGTCTCCCTGGCGAACTGACCCGGTCTGCCGAGCTGCCGCTGTCACCCGCTCGGGCGCCCGTGTCGCGCGAATGGTGTCCGGCCGCGCGCGCCCCGCGCCGGGGCGGGCTGTGATGGGGTGGGGGCGCGACGGCCGTGCCCCCTTCAGACAGTGTCTGTCCGAAGGAGTCCGACCCATGTGCCGTACCGTCCGTGTCCTGTCCGCCACCGCCCTGGCCTGCGCCGCCCTGGGGGCGGCCGCCACGGCCGCGTCCGCGGATCCGGGCGCGGAGGTCGATCCCCGTTCCGTGGGCCCCGGGGGTCTCCTCTCCATCTCCGTCACCTGCGACGCGATCAGCGGCACCCAGCCCGAGTCCATCGACGCCCACTCCCAGGGCTTCGAGGGGGGCAAGGCCCAGCTGCACCGGGTCACCGGCGGCGACGAGAAGACGGGCGGCGCCACCTCGTACCGCGGGACGGCCCGTATCCCGGCGGGTGGGACTGCCGACGCCGGATCCGGAGTGGTTGGTGGATCCGGAGCGGTCGGTGGGTTCGGAGTGGCAGCCGGGGCCGGCGAGCAGTTCAACAGCGATTCCGTCGCCGGGGACCGTGAGGCCCAATGGGGCGTCAACGGCGTGTGTCCCGTCGCGCCGGGCGGCCAGGAGCGGCCGTGGAACGCCTCGTACACCGTGTCCCATGGCGCAGGCGCAGGCGCAGGCATCGGCACAGGAACGGGCGCAGGCACCGGCACCGGCATCGGCTCGGGCGCGGGCATCGGCCCGGGCGCGGGCACAAGTGCCGGACGTGACACGGCTGCGGGGCGCGAGACCGGTGCGCCTCGTGACACCGGTGCGCCACGTGACACGGGCGCGGGTCGTGACACCGGGGCGACCCACGACACCGGTACGGGTCGTGACACGGGTACGGGTCGTGACACCGGGGCGACCCACGACACCGGTACGGGTCGTGACCCCGGTGCGACGCACGACACCGGTACGGGGCATGACACGGGCGCCGGGCGCGAGACCGGTGCGGGTCACGACACCGGCACCGGGCGTGACACCGGCGCGGGTCACGACACCGAGGAGCGCCCCACCGGTGCCCAGTACGGAGTGCAGGGCGGCGAGGGCGGCACCTTCACCGATTCCGTCCCGGCCCTGATCACCGGCGGCGTCCTGATCGTGGGCGCGCTGGGCGCGGCCGCCCACCGGCTGCGCCAAAAGGGCTCCTCCCACCGCTGACGCTGTGACGGGCGCAACCCGGCCGGGCGCCCATGGCGGGGCGGGAGCCCCGGTAACGACAGGGCACGGCACCATGGACTGCACGGAGGCACGTATGCGGCGGACGGTTCCGGAAGGACACGGTCCGGTCCGCTACGGGCCGCCCCTTCCCGATCAGGGCCTGCCGGTACTGGCCGAGTTGCGCGCCGTGCTCGCCGACGCGGCGGGCCACGCCCACGCCGAGCCCTCCGGCGGCGGCCCCGCGCTCCTCGACGCCGCCTGCGGCTACTGGACCCGGCGGGGCCTGGCCGCCGACCGCGACCGGGTGGTCGCCGCCCCCGGCGCCCCGGCGCTGCTCCTCGCGCTGACCGGCGCACTCGGCGGCGACGTCATGGTGCCGCGCCCGTGCGCCGCCTGGTGGGCACCGCAGGTCCGCCTCCTGGGCCGGTCCGTGTTCCACGTGCCGACGCCCGCGGAGTGCGGCGGCCTGCCGGATCCGTACGCACTCCTGGAGACCGTCCGCCGGGTCCGCGCCGAGGGCGGCGACCCGCGCCTGCTCGTGATCTCCGTCGCCGACGACCCCACCGCCACCGTCGCACCGCCCGAGGTGGTGCACGAGACCGTGGAGGCCGCGGTGGGCGAGGGACTGCACGTGGTCAGCGACGAGACGTGGCGCGACACCCTGCACCGGCCGCACGACACCGTGCTGCTCAGCCCTGCCGAGATGCTCCCCGGCGAGGTCACCGTGCTCACGGACCTCGCGGGCGCCTTCCTGCCGCAGGGCTGGCCGGCCGCCGTCGCCCGCTTCCCGGACACCGACGAGGGACTTCGGCTGCGCGCCCGCGTCCTCGACGTGCTCACCGTGCTCGGTGCCCGGGTCGCCGAACCGGTCGCGGCGGCGGCCGCGTACGCCCTCGGGGAGCCGGACGCGGTCACGGAGCGGCTGACCGCCGCGGTACGCCTGCACGCGCGTGTGGCTCTCGCCGCGCACGGCGCGGTGATCGGGTCGGGGGCCCTCGCACGGCCGCCGCAGGCCGGCCGGCATCTGTACGTGGATCTCGGTCCGTTGAGCTCCGCGCTGACCGCCCTCGGCGTCGGAGACGCACAGGAACTGGAGGACTTCCTCACCGCCCGGCTCGGCATGCCCGCGCCGGGCGGCCACCGCTTCGGGGACGACCTCGAGGCGCTGCGCGTGCGGTTGGAGACCGGTGCGCTGCTCGGCACCACCGACGAGGAGCGGGCGGAATGCCTCAGTTCACCCTCACCGTTGGAACTGCCACAGGTGCAACGCGCGTTGACCCTCCTGGGGTCGGCGTTCGACGATCTCCGTGACGACGCTCAGCGATGGGAGCCTCCTCGATGACGCAGCAGTCCCAGTCGACCACGAGCACGAGCACGCGCATATCCCCGAACACGTCCATATCCACGAGCACGTCCATATCCACGAGTACGTCCGTGTCCACGAACACGCAGGACGCCGAGGAGCCGGCGTCCTCCATGGCCCCGCCGGCGGGGCGTTCCCCACTGGTCGGTCCTCTCCGTCCGCCCGTCGAGCCCCCACCTCTCGCCGAACCCCGTCCGCTCGGCGAGCGCCGTGCGTGGCCGCGGTCGTTCGTCGACCGGCTGACCGCGCCGCTGCCGGGACTGCGGGCCTTCGCGCGGTTCGCCCGTGAGGGGGCGCCGCGACCGGGGCCCGAGGGGCTCGCCGACATTCCACTGCTGCCCTTCGAACCGGGGCCGCTGCCTCGGGTGGGCACCCGCACCGTCGCCGTCTCCTGGGCGGGGCACGCGAGTTGGGTGATCCGCATGGGCGGCCTCACCGTCCTCACCGACCCGGTCTGGTCCCGCAAGATCCTCGGCACCCCGGCCAGGATCACCCCGGTCGGCGTGGCCTGGAGCGCGCTGCCGCGCGTCGACGCGGTCGTCATCAGCCACAACCACTACGACCATCTGGACGCGCCGACGCTGCGCCGACTCCCGCGCGACACACCGGTGTTCGTGCCGGCCGGACTCGGGCGCTGGTTCCGGCGCCGCCGGTTCACCCGGGTCACCGAACTGGACTGGTGGGAGGCGGTCGAACTCGCCGGCGTGCGCTTCGACTTCGTCCCCGCCCACCACTGGTCCAAGCGCGGTCTCACCGACACCTGCCGCACGCTGTGGGGCGGCTGGGTGCTGACGGCGCCCGAAGGACAGCGGGTGTACTTCGCGGGGGACACGGGGTACGGGCACTGGTTCGCGGCCATCGGGCAGCGGTACCCGGGGATAGACCTGGCCCTGCTCCCCATCGGGGCGTACGACCCCCGGTGGTGGTTGAGTGACGTCCACTGTGACCCGGAAGAAGCTGTTCGGGCGGCTGTCGACCTGGGGGCTCGTCGGATGGCGCCGATGCACTGGGGGACGTTCGTGCTGTCCGCGGAGCCCGTGCTGGAGCCGTTGACCCGGGTGAAGGCGGCTTGGGAGCGGCTGGGGTTGGAGCGGGGGAATCTGTGGGATCTGGCGGTGGGGGGTTCTCGGGTCCTGGGGTGATGGCGGTGGTGGGGTGCCTGCGGGTGCCGTGGTTGCTCGCGCAGTTCCTCGCGCCCCTTCCAGGGGCGCTGCTGCTATCGCGGCGCGGTTCCGCGTACCCTCCGCCACACCCCCGGCGCCGCACTGATCGCCAGTGTGAGTACGACCGCCGCCACCACGCCCTCCCACGGCTCGTCGAAGAGGGAGCCGCCGAGGATGCCGATGACCTGGTAGGTGGCCGCCCAGGCGAGGCAGGCGGGGATGTCGCCGCGGGCGAAGGTGCGCAGGGGCATCTTCGCCAGCAGGCAGGCGAGCATCACCGGTATGCGGCCCGCCGGGACGAG
Source organism: Streptomyces olivochromogenes (assembly GCF_001514115.1). Taxonomy (GTDB): domain Bacteria; phylum Actinomycetota; class Actinomycetes; order Streptomycetales; family Streptomycetaceae; genus Streptomyces; species Streptomyces olivochromogenes. The sequence goes on along the minus strand of NZ_KQ948451.1, from coordinate 1,157,496 downwards.
GCGGGACAGGACGAGGACGGCGACGCCGTGGTCGTCCAGTTTTTCCTGGGCCTGGGTGAGGCGGTCCTCCGGGGCGCGCACCCGGATCGCCTCCAGCCAGCGCGAGCCGTTCTTGGATCCCATGCCGCGCCGGCCGAGCCAGTAGAGCGCCACGTCACCGAGGAACGCCGCGAGCGAGCCCACCGCGAAGACCAGCAGCAGGGCGAACGGCGCCGTCTCGTGAAAGGCCACCACGGCCGCCGAACTGACCAGCGCACCCGTCGGCACCACCGGGACCAGCGCGCCGATCAGCACCAGCACGAACAGCGACGGATAGCCGATCGCCTGCTGCGTGCTCTCCGGTGACACGGCCGCGCCCGTGGCGGACAGGAACAGGGCCGGGGTGGTGCTCTTGGCGGACAGGACTATCGCGGGGGCCGCGCCCATGGCGGTCAGAGGTGTCACCGCGCGACCTCCGGGCGCACGCTCTCGCCGTGTTCGAGCCGGTGCACCGCCACCTGGGGCGCACGCTCCCCAGCCAGGCGCACGAACTCATCACCCGGCGCATGGAATTCATGGGGGCGCACGCTGTCCATGCCGATGGGCCAGTACGTGCCGTAGTGCACCGGCACCGCGCTCCTCGGCATCAGCTGAGCCAGCGCCTCGGCGGCCCGCCCCGCGTCAAGGTGTCCCTCCCCGAGGAACGGGCCCCACCCGCCGACCGGCAGCAGCGCCACGTCGACCGGCCCGACCTCCTCGGCCATCGACTCGAACAGCCCGGTGTCCCCGGCGAAATACGTCCGCGCCTCGCCCTCCACCACGAAGCCGAGCGCGGGGGAGCGGTGCGCTCCGACCGGCAGTCGCCGCCCGTCGTGCCGCGCCGACACCGTACGTACGACCAGGTCACCGACCTCGGTCAGGTCCCCGGGCGCCACCTCGACGAACCGCAGATGGTCCAGCCTGCGCAGCGCCGGCACCACGCGCGGCGCGCCCTTCGGCACCAGTACCACAGTGCCCGGCGCGAGCCGCTGCAACGAGGGCAGATGGAGATGGTCCGCGTGCAGATGCGAGACCAGCGCCACGTCCGCGACCGCCGCCTCGGGAGGGGGCGGCGCCCCGCGCCTGCGCCGCAGGTGCGCGAGCCGGCGCGCGAAGAGCGGATCGGTGAGGACGCGTGTGCCGGAGTCCTCCAGCGTGCAAGTGGCGTGCCCCCACCAGGTGATCTCCACCGGCACTTCTTTGCCTCCTCCGTGCGACTCCCCCCGAGCCTACGTGCAGGAGTAGGGTCGGCGGCGAAACCCGGAGGTGAGGGGGGACGCCATGGGACACGCGCGCAGCGCCTCCGCAGTGCCGACCTTGGTCCGCGTCACGGCCATCGCGAGCCTGACGCCCCTGGAGGAGCTCGACGCGGACCCCTTCCTCGTGGACTCCCGCAGCCAGTACGCGATGTGCGCCCGCTGGGCCGCCGAGCGCGGTTACGTCGTCACCCGCGAGCTCCTCGTCCGCGGTCTGCGCCCTGACCACCGCACCCTGTGGGCGGACGTCGAGGCGGGCCTCGTGGACCTGTTCGTCGCGCCGAGCCACCGCGTCCTGGAGCGCGCCCTCGCCTCCGTGGACGAGTTCAACGCCGAGTGCGCCCGCCGCGGCGTGCGGATCGAGACGGTCGGGTGCGCGGAACCGTCGTACGACGCCCAGATGAAGGCCCGGGTCCACCGCCGCCTGTCGATGCCGACCGCGGGCTACGACGGCCGCTGAGGGGGACACCGGGGGCCGCTCGACCGTTGTGACAGGGTGGGAGCGGGCCTCGCACACCGGGCGGGCCGGGACGTGAGGTGGACAGGGCGTGGGCGGAAGGCGTTGGCGGCGACTTCTCAGCGGAGTGTGGCGGAGCATCGCGGTGTGGGCCGTGTCCACGGTCACCATGCTCGTCCTCGCCGGTGTGCTGCCCGACTTCCAGCTGGAGTCCAGCAACGGCGACAGCGCCACGCGGATCGCCGTCACCGCCGGGGTCGGCGCGGCCGTCTTCGGTCTGCTCTCCTCGCTCGTGTGGCCCCTGCTCGTACGGGCACTGCTCCTGGTGCCCGCCCTCGTGCTCGGTCTGCTCGTCTTCTTCCTGAACGGCTCCTTGCTGCTGATAGCCCTGCGCATCAACCCCTCCGGGCAGGGCGAGGCCGCGCCCGAGACCGCCGTGGTCGTCGCCGCCGTGATGTCCGCGGTCGCCTCGGCCACCGGGGGTGCCCTCGCCGTCCGGGACGACGACGCCTACCGGCGCAGGCTCTACCGGCTCGCCGACCGGCGCCGCAGACGCGGTGACGGGCAGGCCTGGCCCTCGACCCCCGGTGCCGTCTTCCTCCAGCTCGACGGCGTCGGCCACGACGTGCTGGAGGAGGCGGTCGCCAAGGGGCTGATGCCCACCGTCGCGCAGTGGCTGGAGGGCCCCGGGGAGGGCGGCTGCCCCACCCACCGGCTCACCCCGTGGCGCACCGACTGGTCCAGCCAGACCGGCGCCAGCCAGCTCGGCATCCTGCACGGCAGCAACCACGACGTGCCGGCCTTCCGCTGGTACGAGAAGGACACGCATGAGGTCATGGTGTGCAACCGGCCCTCCAGCGCCGCCGAACTCCAGCGCCGGGCCATCGAGTACACCGGCGACGGGGGCCTGCTCACCGTCGACGGCGCCAGCCGCGGCAACCTCTTCAGCGGCGGCGCCGACCAGCTGGCTCTGGTGCTGTCCATGGCCGCGCGAAGGGGCCGGGAGAACCGTTCCCGCTCGGGCTACTTCGCGTACTTCAGCGACCCCGCCAACGCCGTCCGTACGGCCATGTCCTTCGTCGCCGAGGTGCTGCGCGAGATGGGCCAGTCCACGTGGGCCCGGATGAAGAAGCGGCGGCCCCGGGTCAAGCGGGGCGGGCTGTACCCCTTCGTACGCGCCTTCGCGACCGTCGTCGAGCGGGACGTCGTCGTCGCCGCGGTGATCGGCGACATGCTCGCCGGGCGCAACGCGGTCTACGCGGACCTGGTGGCGTACGACGAGGTGGCCCACCACTCCGGGCCGCGCGGCCGGGACGCCGAGAAGGTCCTGGAGCGCCTCGACCGGTCCCTCGCCCTGGTCGCCAAGGTCGCCGAACACGCCCCGCGGCCCTACCGGATCGTGGTGCTGTCGGATCACGGCCAGAGCCCCGGCGAGACCTTCCTCACCCGCTACGGCCTCAGCCTCGGCAACCTGGTCCGGGCCGGCTGCGGGCTGCCCGTGCCGCGCCGGGCGCAGCGAACCCACAGCGGCACCGAGGCGCGGGCGGCGGTGCGGGCCGCGCTGCGCAGACCCGTCGAGGAGCGCGGCGAACGTCACCGCCCCTCGCGCCGCTCCGAGCCCGTCGTGCTGGCCTCGGGCAACCTCGGCCTGGTCTCCTTCCCCGACGTGCCGCACCGGATGAGCCGGGAGGAGATCGACCGCCGCCACCCCGCGCTGCTGTCGACCCTCGCCAACCACCCCGGCGTCGGCTTCGTGCTGGTCCGCAGCGAGGAGTACGGCGGACTCGTGCTGGGCGCGAACGGCGCGGAGGTGCCGGTCGACAAGCTCGACGACGCGCGCCCGGGCCCGCTCGCCGACTTCGGCCCCGGCGCCGCCGACGCCGTGCGACGTACGCACTCCTTCCCGCACGTCGCCGACATCATGGTCAACTCCGCGTACGACCCGAAGGAGGGCGAGGTCCTCGCCTTCGAGGAGCAGATCGGCTCGCACGGCGGACTCGGCGGGGCCCAGGCACGCCCCTTCCTGCTGTCACCGGTGGCCCTGTCCGTGCCGGTCGAGGACGACGCGGATCTCGTGGGCGCCGAGCAGGTGCACCGCGTACTGCGGCGCTGGCTGCGCGAGTGCGACGGCCCCCAAGTGCCGCTGGCGGCGCCCGCGGACGAGCGCGCCGCCTGAGCCACGGCCAGGGGACCGGGCCGGGGCGGCGGAAAACGGCTGCGGTCGGTGGCGGCGGAAAATGGGCTGCGGTCGGCGAGCCCCGCGCACACACTGTTCGCATGGAGCACCGCGCACCCGCGGGGCACTTCCCGACCCCCGAGGATGCTGCGTGCAGGCAGTCGTGACCGTCACCCCCGCCCGTATACCGGAACTGCTGCTCGGTCTCGCGACCGTGCGGCCGGTCTTCCTCTGGGGCGCCCCCGGCATCGGAAAGTCCTCCCTGGTGAGGGAGTTCGCCGAGTCGCTGGGGCTGGAGTGCGTCAGCCTGCTCGGCACCCAGCTCGCACCCGAGGACCTGATCGGCGTCCCGCAGATCCGCGACGGGCGCTCGGTGTTCTGCCCGCCGGAGGCGATCGCCCGGGACGAGCCGTACTGCCTCTTCCTGGACGAGCTGAACGCGGCGACGCCGGATGTGCAGAAGGCGTTCTACTCGCTGATCCTGGACCGCCGCATCGGCAACTACGAGCTGCCCAAGGGCTCGATCGTGATCGGCGCGGGCAACCGCGCCACCGACAACGCGCTGGCCCGCCCGATCGCCTCCGCGCTGATCAACCGCCTCACGCACGTGCACCTGGAGGCCTCCTCCAAGGACTGGCTCGCCTGGGCCGCCGTCAACGGCATTCACCCCTGGGTCGTGGACCACCTCACCGACCGGCCCGACCACCTGTGGTCCAAGCCGCCGAAGACCGAGGAGCCGTTCTCCACGCCCCGCTCCTGGCACATGCTCTCCGACGCGCTGCACTCCTTCGGGCCGGCCCTCGACGAGCCGACCCTGAAGGTGATCGCGCACGGCACCCTGACGCCCGCGCACGCGGTCGCCTTCTGCGGCTATGTGAAGATCGTGCGCAGCCGGTTCGGCATCGAGGCGATCGTCAAGGGCGACGCCCGCTGGCCGCACCGCCCCGAGGACCGCGACCTGCTGTACTACCTCGCCGAGTCCTTCCGCGGCCGGCTCGTCAAGGAGCTGCCCGCCAGCAAGGAGCACCTCTCGGCGAGCGGACAGCAGACCGCGTACCGCGCCAAGTCGCTGCTCGTGCAGCTCGCGGAGATCTCCGTGGAGGTCGCGCAGGGCGTCATCGCCCCGGACACCGACGGCAATCCCCTGCTGCCCGCCTGGTTCCTGGTCGAGGCGGCCCGCGACATGCCCCGGCTGGTCGAGGCGCGGCAGTGAGCCGCACCCCGACGAGCCGCGGCAAGGGACAGCCGAAGAAGGACCTGGCGGCGGAGGCCTTCGCGGAGGGCATGCGGCTGGTGCGGGCCAACCGGGCGCTCGCCGCCATCGGGTTCAGCACCTGCCGCCAGGAGGACTGCCCCGACTCGCCCCGCGACGGTCTCGTCCGCGTCGATTCCAACGGCGTGCTGCACGTCCACCCCACCCGCCGCGCCGAACCCGTCGAGTGGGCCTGGGCGGTCGCGCACGCCGTCATCCACCTGGGCTTCGGCCATGTCCCGGCGGCGCCGAAGACGCGCGAGCAGCCCGACCGCCACGCTCTCGCCGCCCGCTGCGCGGTCGTCAACCGCTTCCTGCTCGGCTTCCCCATCGGCCTCACCCCCGAGGACCTGCCGCCCACGTACCCCGACGGCGACGAGGAGCAACTCGCCGCCCGCTGGCGGCGCGACGGCACTCCGGCCCCGTACGAGCGCTGCGGTACGGCCGGCGGCGAGCCGGACCAGCTGCTGGTGCCGTGGGACACCTGGAAGGGCGGCCGGGCCCCGGACTGGCAGCTCGAGTTCGCGCACGCCCTGACCCGCACCGTGGCCACGGCGATGGACGTGGCCGGCGGCCGCCGCGGTTCGATGCGCGGCGGGCCCACCCGGCTGCAGCCCTGGGAGCGGGCGCTGAGCTGGTTCATCTCCTCCTACCCGCTGCTCGGCGGCATCGCGGCCGGCATCACCCTGGTCGCCGACGCCGAACTGGCCCGCGCCCACGACATCTCCGTCGCCGCCGTGAACGCGGAGGCGGGCGAGATCTACGTCAACCCGCTGCGTCAACTGGACGACGAGGAATGGCGGTTCGTCCTCGCCCACGAGATGCTGCACGCCGCCCTGCGGCACGGCGACCGCTGCGGCCCCCGCGACCCGTACCTCTTCAACATCGCGGCCGACTACGTCATCAACGGCTGGCTGTGCGAGATGCAGGTCGGCACGATGCCCGAAGGGCTCCTGTACGACGCGGAGTTGAAGGATCTGTCGGCGGAGGAGGTGTACGACCGGATCGCCAAGGACCTGCGCCGGATGCGCCGGCTGTCCACGCTGCGCGGCAAGGGCGCGGGTGACATCCTCGGCGCCCCGCTCGGCTCCCCGCGCGACTACGTGGACCTGGACGAGCTCTACCGGCGCGGCCTGAGCCACGGCTTCGACCTGCACCAGCAGCTGGAGCGGGGCTATCTGCCGGGCGGTCTGGTCGAGGAGATCCGCGCGCTCGAACATCCGCCGCTGCCCTGGGACGCCCGCCTGGCCCGCTGGTTCGACGAGTTCGTGCCCCGCCCCGAGCCGGTACGGACGTACGCGCGCCCCTCGCGCCGTCAGGCGTCCACCCCCGACATCCCGCGCGCGGGACGGTACTTCCCGCCCGAGGAGATCGCCCGCTGCACCTTCGGCGTCGTCCTCGACACCTCCGGCTCCATGGACCGCACGCTGCTCGGCAAGGCGCTGGGCGCCATCGCCTCGTACGCCGAGGCCCGGGACGTACCGGCCGCTCGGGTGGTGTTCTGCGACGCGGCGCCGCACGACGCGGGCTATCTTCCGGTCACCGAGATCGCCGGTCGCGTACGGGTGCACGGGCGCGGCGGTACGGTGCTGCAGCCCGGCATCGATCTGCTGCACCGCGCGGACGACTTCCCGCCGGGCGCGCCGCTGCTGGTCATCACGGACGGCTGGTGCGACGTGCTGCGGGTGCGGCGCGAGCACGCGTATCTGATTCCGCAGGGCGCGCGGCTCCCGTTCACGGCGCGGGGACCGGTCTTCCGGGTGCGGTGAACCGTCTTCGCGGTCTCGGTGAGCCGTCTTCGCGGTTCGGTGAGCCGTCATTCTGGGTGAGTCGCGCGCAGGTGTGATCGGATGGTGCGCACGAACCCCGAAAACGGGACCCCATCGAAGGGAATCATCGTGGCAACCACGCGCACCGCGCACACCGTGTGGGAAGGCAACCTGCTCGAGGGCAGCGGCGTCGTCACCTTCGACTCCTCCGGCATCGGCCAGCAGCCGGTGACGTGGGCGTCGCGGGCGCAGGACGCCAACGGCAAGACCAGCCCCGAGGAGCTGATCGCCGCCGCCCACTCCAGCTGCTTCTCCATGGCGCTGTCGCACGCCCTCGCGGGCGCGGGCACCCCGCCCACCAAGCTCGTCACCAACGCCGACGTCACCTTCCAGCCCGGCGAGGGCATCACCGGCATCCACCTGACCGTGGAGGGCACGGTGCCGGGCCTCGACAACGACGGCTTCGTCGCGGCGGCCGAGGACGCGAAGAAGAACTGCCCGGTCAGCGCGGCGCTGACCGGCACGACGATCACCCTGACGGCCAAGCTGGCCTGACGTCCCCGAGTAGTACGGCGCCGCGGTCCCCGCGTAGGGCCCGCGGCGCTGTCATGTCCGCCCCATTGACAAGAGCGCACTCAAGTTTTGTGCTTGAAGGTGGGCAGCGCCCTGGCGGAAGGGGACGGACATGGCACGTGCGGTCGGGATCGACCTCGGTACGACGAACTCGGTGGTGGCCCTCCTGGAAGGCGGCGACCCCACCGTCGTGACCAACGCGGAGGGCGCGCGCACCACCCCTTCCGTGGTGGCCTTCGCCAAGAACGGCGAGGTGCTCGTCGGCGAGGTCGCCAAACGGCAGGCCGTGACGAACGTGGAGCGCACCGCGCGCTCGGTCAAGCGCCACATGGGCGACGCGAGCTGGCGTTTCCCGGAGCAGGGTTCCGTCGACGGCACCCGCTACCGCGCCCAGGAACTGTCGGCGCGCGTCCTGCAGAAGCTGAAGCGGGACGCGGAGGCCTACCTCGGCGAGGACGTCACGGACGCCGTGATCACCGTGCCCGCGTACTTCGACGACGCCCAGCGCCAGGCCACCAAGGAGGCGGGCGAGATCGCGGGCCTGAAGGTGCTGCGGATCATCAACGAGCCGACGGCCGCCGCCCTCGCCTACGGCCTCGACCGGGGCGAGGAGCAGACCGTCCTCGTCTTCGACCTGGGCGGCGGCACCTTCGACGTCTCGCTCCTGGAGATCGGCGACGGCGTCATCGAGGTCAAGGCCACCAACGGCGACACCCGGCTCGGCGGCGACGACTGGGACCAGCGGATCGTCGAACACCTCGCACAGCGCTTCAAGGCCTCGTACGGCATCGATCTCGGCCACGACAAGATGGCGCTGCAACGGCTGCGCGAGGGCGCCGAGAAGGCCAAGATCGAACTGTCCAGCTCCTCCGAGACCACCGTCAACCTGCCCTACATCACCGCCACCGCCGACGGGCCCCTGCACCTGGAGCAGAAACTGACCCGCGCCCAGTTCCAGGAGCTGACCGCCGATCTGCTCGACCGCTGCAAGACCCCCTTCCACCAGGCGGTCAAGGACGCGGGCGTCAAGCTGGCCGCGATCGACCACGTCATCCTGGTCGGCGGCTCGACCCGGATGCCCGCCGTCACGGACCTGGTCAGGGAACTCACCGGCAAGGACCCGCACAAGGGCGTCAACCCGGACGAGGTCGTGGCGCTCGGCGCGGCCCTCCAGGCGGGTGTCATCAGGGGGGACGTGAAGGACGTCCTGCTCCTCGACGTCACCCCGCTGTCCCTCGGCATCGAGACCAAGGGCGGCATCATGACCAGGCTCATCGAGCGCAACACCACGATCCCGACCCGCCGTTCGGAGATCTTCACCACGGCCGCGGACAACCAGCCCTCGGTCGGTATCCAGGTCTACCAGGGCGAACGCGAGATCGCCGCGTACAACAAGAAGCTCGGTGTCTTCGACCTCGCCGGGCTGCCGCCCGCGCCGCGCGGAGTCCCGCAGATCGAGGTCGCCTTCGACATCGACGCCAACGGGATCATGCACGTCTCCGCGAAGGACCTCGCCACCGGGCGCGAACAGAAGATGACTGTCACGGGCGGCTCCGCGCTCGCCAAGAACGACATCGACCGCATGATGCGCGAGGCCGAGCAGTACGCCGAGGAGGACCGCGCGCGCCGCGAGGCCGCCGAGACCCGCAACCAGGCCGAACAACTCGTCTACCAGACCGAGAAGTTCCTCCGCGAGAACGACGAACGCATCCCCGCCGAGACGAAACCCGAGGTCGAGTCCGCCGTCGCCGACCTCAAGCGGCTCCTGGAGGACTCCGCCGGCGACACCACCGCCCTGCGTACCGGCGTCGAGAACCTGGCCTCGGTGAGCCAGAAGATGGGCCAGGCCATGTACGCCCAGGCCCAGCAGACACCCCGGGAGGAGCCGGCCGCCGAGCACACCACGGCGGCGGAGGAGGAGGGTGTGGTGGACGCCGAGATCGTGGACGACGAGAGGGAGACGAGGGGCGGCGCGGCATAAGGACCATCGAGGTGAGGGGCTCTCGGAGAGCCCCTCCCTGGAAACTCCTCGCCAAGAACCCCCCTCCGGGAACCTCTCAGTAGGAGTCCCGGATCTCCCGCAGGATCTCCTTGGTGCGGGGCACGGAGGCGGCGTGGGCGGACATGTGGTCCAGCACTTCCAGGTGCGTGGCCACCTCGGCGCGCGAGTCCAGGTAGATGGCACCGGTCAGGTACTCGCTGTAGACCATGTCGGGCAGCTCCGGCTCCGCGAAGCGGAACAGCGCGAAGGAGGTGTACGTCCCCGGATGCGGGCCGCTCGCGTACTCGGCGACCTGGACGGAGATGTCCTCGCTCTCCATCTCCCGCAGCAGCCGGTCGATCTGGTCCCGCATGACCTCGCCACGGATGCTCACCGGACGCCGCAGCGCGGTCTCGTCCATGATCACCCAGAGGCGGGGCCGGTGCTCGCGCCCCAGCAGCAGCTGCTGCCGCGTCATACGCAGCGTCACATGCCGCTCGATGGCCTCGGGCCCCGTCTGGCCCACCGTTCCCGCCTCCAGCACCGCGCGCGCGTACTCCTCGGTCTGCAGCAGCCCGGGCACGAAGTGCGGCTCGTACGAGCGGATCAGACGGGCGGCGCCCTCCAGGCTGACGTGCATGCTGAACCAGTCCGGCAGCACATCGTGGAACCGCTGCCACCAGCCCGGCTGGTTCGCCTCCTCGGCGAGCGCGACGAAGGCGGCCACCTCGTCGTCGGCCACGCCGTACGTCGTCAGCAGCACCTGGAGGTACGGGATCTTGAGGGCGACCTCGGCCATCTCCATCCGCCGCACCGTCGCCGGGGCGACACGCAGGACACGTGCGGCCTCTTCCCGCCTCAGCCCGGTGGCCTCGCGCAATTCCTGCAGCCGCCGCCCGAGCACCACTTGCCCCACGGTGGGCGCAGCCCGCCGCTCACTCACGCCACGCCCTCCCCAAGCGCCGAAGCCCCCACTCAAACGGATCGGCGACACTCCGTCAAGAGACCAGTGACTGAAGGTATTTGACCGTCGCCGGATCCGCGGGCAGAAACGTCTCGATGGCCAGCTCGGCGACGGTGACGTCCATCGGGGTGTTGAAAGTGGATATGGAGGAGATGAAGGACAGCACGCGCCCGCCGTGCTCGATCTGCAGGGGGAGCGCCAAATAGGGAACGGGCTCGACGCCGCCATCCAGTCCCCCTTCCTGTTCCCGCTCCGGTACGGGGTAGGCCGCCACCTCCTCGTAGAGCGCACGCAGTGGCTCGGAGCGGTCCAGCGCGATCTGCCGTTCCATCTGCGCGAGCAGGTGGTCGCGCCACTCGCGGTGGTTGCGGATCCGCGGCGCCAGGCCCTCCGGGTGGAGGGTCAGCCGCATCGCGTTCAGCGGTGGCGTGAGCAGCGACTCGCGGACGCCCTCCAGGAGCATGGTGATGCCACGGTTGGCGGCGAGCACGGTGTACGTGGCGTCGACCACCAGCGCCGGGTAGGGCTCGTAGCCCTGGATCAACTGCTCCATGCCCTGGCGCAGGGCGTCCATCGAGGGGTCGTCGAGGGGGGTCTCCGGGTAGTGGGGCGCGTAGCCGGCGGCCAGCAGCAGCGCGTTGCGTTCCCGTACGGGGACGTCGAGGTGTTCGGCCAGCCGCAGCACCATCTCCTCGCTCGGGCGCGAGCGGCCGGTCTCGATGAAGCTGATGTGGCGGGCCGAGGAGTCGGCCCGCAGCGCCAGTTCCAGCTGGCTGACCCGGCGCTGCTCCCGCCAGCCGCGCAGCAGCGGGCCGACGCCTTTGCCGGCAGGGGTGGTTGAGGGCCTGGTCGGACCAGCGGCGACGATGGACATACGCCGACCGTAACCGAGGAACGCTCCCGGTGTGGGCCTGGTCCTCGAACGCCGGACGGCCCGGGTTTCCAGGGGCGCGGGGAACTGCGCGACCAGCCCCCACACACCCGCAGTCGAAGACGGGGCGCCGCAGAGCCCTGGTCGGGGGACTGTGGCAGGCTGAGAAACAGTCCCCACCGCACCCCACCGCAAGAAGAACGGAGCGAGGCCATGCCCGTCGAACCCCTGTCGCAGAAAGAGATCGAGGATCAGCTCGCGGAGCTGCCCGGCTGGTCGCTGGACGGCGACCACCTCGCCCGCGCCTACCACCTCCCCTCCCACTTCGCCGCGACCGCGATGGTCGTACACATCGCCCAGGTGCAGGAGGAGCTCGACCACCACTCCGACCTCACCCTCGGCTACAACACGATCTCCCTCACCGTGAACACCCACAGCGTCGGCGGAGCCGTCACCGAGCTCGACCTCAAGCTCGCCCGCAGGGTGGAGGCACTCGCTCCGGGACATGGCGCACACTGATCCGCATGCTGGACTACGACAAGGAAGCCGACGCGTACGACGCCAGCAGGGGCGGTGAGCCCAGAGCGGCCGCTGCCGCGGACGCCGTACTCGGCCTCGTCCCCGACGACGTACAGGCCCTGCTCGACGTCGCCTGCGGCACCGGAATCGTCACCCGCCGCCTCGCCGCCGCCCGCCCGGCACTCCGGGTGACGGGCGCGGACGCCGCGCAGGGCATGGCCCGGATGGCTGCGGCACGGCTCCCGGGCGCGGTGATCCGCGCCGACAGCCGCCGACTGCCCTTCCCCGACGCCTCGTTCGACGCCGTCACCAGCGTCTGGCTGCTCCATCTGGTCGACGGCGCCGAGGACGTCCGCGCCATCGTCGCCGAGTGCGCGCGGGTCCTGCGCCCGGGCGGGGTGTACGTCACCACCGTCGACAAGGCCGCCGCGCACGACGTGGGCAGCGACATCGACGCCGTACTCGCCTCCCGCCCGCGCCGCCCCGCCCAGGACCGCCCCGAGGACGTCGAGGCGTACGCCGTCGAGCACGGCCTCACCCCGGCCGGTCGGGCCCGTTTCCGGGGCCACGGCCAGGGCCGCAGCCCGCGCAGCACGGTGGCGGACCTGCGCCGCGGCTGGTTCACCCGGATCGCCCCGGACGACCCGCTGACCGAGCGTTTCGTCACGCTGCTCGAAGCGCTGCCCGATCAGGAAGTCCCGCGCCCCGACCCGCGGTTCGCGCTCCGCGCGTTCAGGAAGATCCCCGCCGCGCGAACTCCATGACCCAGTTGGTCACCCATGTCTTCTCCTCGTCCACGGAGAAGGCCTGCTCCCAGCGGGCCGTGGTCGGGGAGATCCCCGACCACACGAACCGCACCCGCACGTCCTTCCCGGCGTGCGTGTCGTCGCCGTGGAACTCACCGCGCCCGTCGGACCCGAACCGCCCCACCACCGGCGGAAACAGCTTCCCGCTGCGGCTCGACGACCAGTTCAGCGACCACACCCGCGCCACCGGGTCGAAGAGCCGCAGGGTGAGCCCCTGCCAGCCCTGAGCGGGCACCGTCATCTCGTCGATGTTCGCGGCCCCGTCGAACAGGCTCCAGCAGCGGTTCGTGGACCCGAACTCCTCCCAGGCGCTGGCGGGGTCGAGGAAGTCGGTCAGACGCCTGTGGCGGACGTCCCACTCGCCGTGGAAGAAGTCGAAGTCGTGCGGGCTGCTCATGAGCGGTCTCCAGTCGTGCCCTCGGGGAGGGAATCGGCGAGGTAGGCGTCGAGGTCGGGGGTGTCGGGCACGAGCATGTGCCGCACCCAGGCGTCGCGTTCGTGCAGGATCGGCGGCAGCTCCCAGACGCAGCCGATCCAGGGGAGGTCGGGCGTGACGAAGTGCGTGGGGTCCCGGTCCGGGCAGCCCAGGACCGGCTGGCCCGCCGACGCGCCGCGGAAGTGCAGGACGTTGTCCCACACCCAGCTGTACGCGTTGAGGTAGGCGCCGTCGTCGCCGCCCCGGTGCAGTACGACGAAGGTCGCGGGCGGCGTGCCGTCGGGCTCCGGCAGCAGTTCCGGCAGCATCGCGTACGCCGCCGCCTCGACGTCGGGCGCGATACCGGCCGGGTCCGCGGTGACGTGGTAGCGCTTGATCCGTCGCCCCGCCACCTCGATGGGCGGCGGCACCGTCAGCAGTTTCTCCCTGAACGCGGAGGAGTTCGGTTCGTTCCGTTCGTTCGGGGAGCTCGGGGAGTTCAGGGGGTTCGAGGAGTTCGGCAAGGTCGTGGAAGCCATGCCCCGCACGCTAGGCCGACTTCACTGACATCCTGTGTCAGTGAAGTCCAGCCGGCTCGTCTCGATCCTCCTGCTGCTCCAGACCCGCGGCCGGATGACCGCCGCCGACCTCGCCGAGGAACTCGACGTCTCGGTGCGCACGGTCTACCGGGACGTCGAGGCGCTGAGCGCGGCGGGCGTCCCGCTGTACGGCGACGCGGGGCACGCCGGCGGCTACCGTCTCCTCGACGGCTACCGCACCCGTCTCACCGGCCTCACGGAGGGGGAGGCCGAGGCCCTCTTCCTGGCCGGCGTCCCCGGCCCCGCCGCCGAGCTGGGCCTCGGCCCGGTCCTGGCCGCCGCCCAGCTGAAGGTGCGCGCCGCCCTCCCGCGCGAGCTGCGTACGCACGCCGACCGGATCAGCGGCCGCTTCCACCTGGACGCCCCCGGCTGGTACGCGGACGCCGACGACACCCCGTACCTCCCCGCCGTCGCCGACGCCGTCTGGAACGCGCGGGTGCTGCACGTCCTGTACCGCCGCTGGCGCGAGCCCACGGATGTGCGGCGCCGCCTGGAGTCGTACGGCCTGGTCCTGAAGGCGGGCCGCTGGTACGTCGTCGCGGGCCCCGGTCCGCGCACGTTCCGCGTCGACCAGATTCTCGAACTCACCTCGACGGCAGAGGAGTTCAGTCGCCCGAAGGCGTTCGACCTGGCCGCGTACTGGACGGCGTACCAACAGGAGTTCCACGACCGGCTGCACGGCGCCGAGGCCTTGATCCGGATCGCGCCGGGAACCGTTCTCACCGGCCCGGCGGCCCGGGCCGCCGAGGTCAACGGCCATACAGATACGGATGGTTGGACGCGTGCCACCGTCCCCATCGAGTCCATCGACCAGGCCCACGACGCATTCCTGCGACTGGGCGCGGCGATCGAGGTACTGGAGCCCGCCGAACTGCGGGAGCGCATCGCGCGCACGGTGGCGGCGCTGGCCCGCCTGTACGCGTAGAGAGCGCTTGCGAATGCTTGCCGAAAGGCGGCAACCCACCTGCCCGTCGCGGCAACTGAGGGGACAGAAGCAGTCTGTCCTCTCAGGAGGTAACCATCGTGCAGCACCCGCACAGGCAGCACCGCAGACGCGCCATCGGTTCGGCCCTGGTGGCCTCGGCCGCCCTGATCGCCGCCGGACTCACCGCCCTCGGCACCGGAACGGCCCATGCGGCCACGGCTCGGCAGGTGGAGTCCCTCGACCGGGGCGTCGTCAGTGTCCACACCGACAGCGGCAACCTGGTCAGCTGGCGCTGGCTCGGCACAGACCCGAACGACGTGTCGTTCAACGTCTACCGGGCCGGTACGTTGGTCAACCCGACGCCGATCACCGGCTCCACGAACTACTTCCACTCGGGCGCGCCCGCCCAGGCCGACTACACGGTCCGCGCGATCTTGGACGGCGTCGAGCAGGCCGACTCCGTCCACGCCGTGCAGTTCCGCACCGGATACAAGGACGTGCCCATCACCCCGCCCGCGGGCGGCACCACTCCCGACGGAGTCGCCTACACTTACGAGGCCAACGACGCCTCCGTCGGCGACCTCGACGGGGACGGCCAGCTCGACTTCGTCCTCAAGTGGCAGCCCACCAACGCCAAGGACAACTCCCAGTCCGGCTACACCGGAAACACCGTCATCGACGGCGTCAAGCTCGACGGCACGCGCCTGTGGCGCATCGACCTGGGCAGGAACATCCGCTCGGGCGCGCACTACACGCAGTTCCAGGTGTACGACTACGACGGCGACGGCAAGGCCGAGGTCGCCATGAAGACGGCGGACGGGACGACGGACGGCCGGGGCACGGTGATCGGCAGTTCCTCCGCCGACTACCGGAACTCCAGCGGATACGTGCTGTCCGGGCCCGAGTACCTGACCATGTTCAACGGGCAGACGGGCGCCGCCATGGGCACCGTCGACTATGTCCCGGCGCGCGGCACGGTCTCCTCCTGGGGCGACTCGTACGGCAACCGCGTCGACCGTTTCCTCGCGGGAACGGCCTACCTGGACGGCTCCCGGCCCTCCCTCATCATGGCGCGCGGCTACTACACCCGTACCGTCATCGCCGCCTGGGACTGGCGGGGCGGCGCCTTCACCCGACGCTGGACCTTCGACACCAACTCCTCGACCAACAGCGGCAAGGGCTACGACGGCCAGGGCAACCACCAGTTGTCGGTCGCGGACGTCGACGGGGACGGCAAGGACGAGATCGTGTACGGCTCGATGGCCGTGGACGACAACGGCAACGGCCTGTGGACCACCAAGAACGGGCACGGCGACGCCATGCACGTCGGCGACCTCGACCCCTCCCGTCCCGGTCTGGAGGAGTTCAAGGTCGACGAGGACTCCTCGAAACCGGCGTCCTGGATGGCGGACGCCAGGACGGGCGCGATCCTCTGGTCCACGGCGGCCAACGGTGACAACGGCCGAGGTGTCTCCGGTGACATCTGGGCGGGCAGCGCGGGCGCCGAGTCCTGGTCCTCGCACGCCGACGGCGTCCGCAACCCGCAGGGCACGGTGGTGGCGACCCGCAAGCCGGGCAGCGTCAACTTCCTGTCCTGGTGGGACGGCGACCCCGTCCGGGAACTCCTCGACGACACCCACATCGACAAGTACGGCACCTCGTCCGACACCCGCCTGCTGACCGGCTCGGGCGTCCACTCCAACAACAGCACCAAGGCGACTCCGTCACTGTCCGGCGACATCCTCGGAGACTGGCGCGAGGAGGTCGTCTGGCCGACGACCGACAACACGGCCCTCAGGATCTACTCCACCCCCTACGAGACGACCACAAGGATCACCACCCTCCTCCACGACACCCAGTACCGCACGGCCCTGGCCTGGCAGAACACGGCCTACAACCAGCCCCCGCACCCGAGTTTCTACATCGGCGACGGGATGGCGACGGCGCCCCGGCCGACGGTCTACACCCCGTGAGCAGCGGGGCGCGCGCCGGAGCCGGCGCGCGCCCCCGTTCCCGTCAGCTCACCGTGCAGGTCTGATCGCCCAGTTTGAAGGCCGTGGGTCTGGTGTTGGCCGCCGTCCAGCTTCCCGTGAAGCCGAAGCTCACCGATGAACCCGTCGCCACGTTCGCGTTCCAGCTCACATTCTTCGCCGTGACGCTCGTGCCCGACTGGGTGACATCGGCGTTCCACGCCTGGGTGATCTGCTGTCCGTCCGTGAAGGGCCAGCTCAGGGACCAGCCGCTCCAGGCGGTGGTGCCGGTGTTGGTGAGTGCCACGTCGGCCTGGAAGCCGCCCGACCACTGGTTGGTGATCTTGTACGTCACCGCGCAGGCGCCCGTCGGCGGGGGCGTCGGATCCGTGCCGCCACCCCCGCCACCGGTGTCGGAGCTGTCGCCGTAGATGATTCCGCGCCCGTTGGTCGCGATGTACACGCGTCCGTAGATCCGCGGGTCTCCCGTGATCGCGCTGCCGGTCCAACCCCACTGGTGGGCGTCGTCGTTGATGCGGGTCCAGCTCGCGCCCTTGTCCGTCGAGCGGAAGATGCCACGCACCCCGCCGATCTTCGCGCTGGTGTAGAGCGTCTGGTACGAGGCGCCGGTCGCCGCCTTGCCGAAGCCGATGGTGTCGGCCTGGTCGACGTTCGACAGCTTGGTGAAGCTCGCGCCGCCGTCCGTGGAGTGCCACAGCCCGTACGCGCCGTCGCTCGCGCCACCCGCCAGCCACACGTCGCCCTTCGCGCCGGGCAGCGCCTTGAAGCGCACGCTGTCACCGCTCGGCAGGCCGGTGGCGGCGGAGGCGGAGAAGGTGGCGCCGCCGTCCGAACTGACGTAGAACCGGCCGGACTTGAACCCGTAGAAGGTCTTCGGGTCGACTCGGTCCGACTCCACGATCGCGCCGGACGGGATGCCGCCGGACGCCGACCACGACGTACCGAAGCCGGTCGTGTACTGCACGCCCGCGCCCACCGGGCTCCACACGAAGCGGCTGCCGTCGGACGCCGCCGCGACCGTGCCGCCGCCGCTGACGCCCGAAGGGTCGGTGCCCGCGAACCAGTTGGCGCCGTTGTCCGTGGAGAAGGCGATGTGCGGGCCCGAGTCGAGGTTGCCGACGCGCACCACCGTGTTCGGGTTGGCCTCGCCGTAGTCGAGGCTCGTCGTCGTGGTGAAGTTCGGCGAGGTGTACATCATCGACGGCACCTTGGTGAGGTCCGTGTGCCGGAAGCCGCCGATGTCACCGAGGGCGCTGAGGAGAGGGGCTCCGGAGGGGGGAGAGGCAAGGTCGCTTACCGCCGTCTCCTCCAGGCCCTGGACCATGGGCCGCATCGTGAACTGGCTGTTGCTGTCCCAGTTCGTGAGGTTCTCGGTGCCGTAGATCGTCGCGCCCGTTCCGTACATCATCCGGGCGGAGTCGAACGGGTCGATCTCCAACCCCTCGGTCATCCAGCCGAGTTTGGGGGACTGCTCGGGGGGTGACGGGTTCGCGTTGAAGGTCAGCCAGGGCACGGACGACACGTCCATCGTGTAGCGGTTCGAGCGGTTCGGGTACGAGGTGTAGTCCCAGGCCTTCGTCCAGGTGCCGCCGCTGTCGGTGGACCGGAAGATCTGGGTGTCGGGCCACCACGAGCTGTACGCCGTGGTCATCACCGTGCCCGGATGCTGCCGGTCGACGGTCAGTCCGCTGAATCCGTAGTAGGTGTCGGCCTCCGCGACCGGGCTGATGTTCGTCCAGGTCCCGGTCCTGGTCGCGTACCGCCACAGCTGGCCCTTGCCGCCGTCGTACGGGCCGCCCTTGTCGCTGTAGGCGAGGTAGAGATAGCCGTTCGTGGCGTCGAGGACGCCCTTGTGGGCGAGGTAGCCGGTGGGCTGCCCGGCGAGCCGGGACCAGGTCGCGCCGCCGTCCGTCGAGCGGTAGACCGCGTTGTCCTTGTCGGCGACCCCGACGTAGATCGTCTGTGTGGCGCTTCCGGAGGTGCCGGTGGACTCGTCGAAGGTGACCCAGACGATTCCCTGGTTGTCGGAGGCATAGCCGCTGGTGTCGGTCGCGTCCTGCACGTAGTTGCCGACGTTCGGGAAGTTGGTCACCTGCGACCACGTGACACCCGAGTCCGTGGACCGCCACAGACCCTTGCCGCTGGGCGCACCGAGGTACAGCACGCTGTCCTGGTTGGGGTCGATCGCGAGGCGCTCGCCCATGCCCCGGCCCGGCATGTTCCCGCCCAGCTTGAAGGGCAGATCGGTCCGCTGCCAGCTCGCGCCCCGGTCGGCGGAGCGCAGCACGGCACCGTTGCCGGGATCCCAGCTGTTCGTGTACGTGCCGACCGCCGCGTACACCTTGTTCGGGTCGACGGAGTCGGACGCGAGGCTGACCACCCCGGTGTGGCCCCAACGGTCCCAGCCGATCGAGTCCGTGAGCGGGGTCCAGGTCTTGGTCGACTCCTGCCAGCGGTAGGCGCCGCCGATGTCGGTGCGGGCGTAGGCGAGGTTCTTCTCGGAGCGGTTGAAGACGATGCCGGGGACGAAGCCGCCGCCGTCGATCCGGGCGTTCTTCCAGGTGTACGTGTCGGCGGCGAGCGTCGTTGTCGGGGTGCTCGCGGCGAGGGCGGACGGACTGCCCGCCAGCAGGCCGGCGGCCAGTGCCAGCACGGCCGTGAGGATACGGGTTCTTCGCACGGTGGGGTCCTCTCTGAAGGAGGGCATGACGACCGGGCGGCCCCCAGTGCGGGTGGGGGCCGCCCGGCCAGGTGGCCTCGTCGTCAGGTGACGAGACCGCGCACGCGGAGCTTCGGGCGCCCGGAGAGGCGCGGTGCGGGGCCTCGCGCCCGCCAGGGGCGCGGGGAACTGCGCGACCAGCCACAACCGGCCCGCAGTTCAAGTACCGCCCGACCCGCGGAGCGCCCGGCGGGGACTATTCGAGAAGCTCCGCGTACGAGCCCATGGCCAGGGCGATGTCCGCCTGGGCCCAGAACCGGTGGTACGTGAAGGAGGGCGCGGCTCCGCCCGCCAGATAGGCCTCGATCTTCGACCAGTTCGGGTCGTTCTTGTAGAAGGACCTGAGCGAGCTGAAGGTCGAGGTGGAGTTGATCGTGTCGCCGTTCGGCATCTTGCCGCTCCAGCCGCTCGGTACGTAGACCGTGTCGTCGAAGCGGTTGTAGTCGGCGCGGGTCTCCGGGACGGCGATGCCCAGGCCGTCCTGGTAGTTGCTCCACATGCCGTCGAGGAGTGCCTTCGCCGTCGTCTTCGCCTGGGCGTTGCCGGACTTGGCGGCGTAGTACGACAGGGTCTTGGCGTACGCGGCGGCCACACCGACGTCGTTGGTGTAGTCGGCGACGGTCACGTGAAGTCCGGTGTTGGCGCCGGGACTTGAAGCGTTCCATGTGTCGGGCGTGCCGGACCACTGGAGCGTGGAGGGGATCTGGTAGGTGCCGTCCGGGTTGATCGTGGTCTTGGACAGCGCCCAGGAGACCCACTTGTCGAGGATCGCCTTCGCGCTCGCGTTCCCCGTCTGCTGGTAGTACTCGGCGACCCGCTCCATGGACCAGGCCTGGAAGCCGAACCACTGGTTGGACGGCGGGTCGTGGTACACCGGCTGCTGGTCGTAGTACATGCCGTAGAAGGTCGGCGTCCCGGCCGGCGGGGTCGCGTAACGGCCCGCCCAGCTGTTGGTCGCGCCGCCCGCGATGGCGCCCTCGTTGGACTGCAGCCAGCGGTAGAACTCCAGCTGCCGGGTGAGGGAGGTCCCCCAATCGGTCGCCCCCGTCGAGGACTTGGGCTTCAGGTCGGCGTACGAGCTGAGCGCGTACGCGGCCAGCGGGTTCTGGTAGCCGCCGTGGACATGGCTGGAGCCGATGCGCCAGGCCCAGCCCGCCGAGGTGTCGGTCGCGCCGCCCCAGGCGTAGTACCAGGAGAGCAGATAGTGCGAGGCGTCCTTGCCGGTGCCGGCCGCGCAGGTCGACGGGCCGACACAGTTGCCGATCTTCTTGAAGTACTTGTCGTACATGGCGTAGCGCAGATAGTCACCCATCTTCGCCGCCTTGCCGACGGTCGTGGACACATCGCCGCCCTTGCCCTGCGCCTTGGCCCACACGTCGGCCCAGTACGCGGCCTGCACGGCCCGCGCGTCGGCGTCCGGCGCGTCGGTGTACTTCCACTGCTTGGCGTACGAGGAGTCCCCGGTGAAGAGGTCCAGATAGCCGTTGGTGGAGCCGTACTTGAAGGCGTCGCAGGTCGGCTGCGGCACCGTCTCCCACACCGACTCCTGCGCGCCGCGCTGGAAGGTGTTGAGGTACGACGGTCCGGTCGCGGTCGGTCCGGCCTCGCACGTGCCGGGCTCGTTGCCGTAGCCGTAGACGTTGTCGACGTCCTGGAGCCAGTGCATGCCGTACACGTCGTCCGTGCCGTACGCGCTCTTCAGCTCGGCCGCGATCGGATCCGAACCGACGGAGACACCCGTGTCGAGCTTGGCCGGGTACTCGTTCGGGGTGTCGAGCTCCGGCGCGTAGGTCGCGGGCTTCGAGGCGTTGTAGAAGGAGTTCGTCGGCTGGTCGGCGTGGGTGGGGATCATGTACGTCTCCATGGTCGTCCACGCGGCGTTGAACTTGGACCAGTCGCCGGTGACCTTCCCGTACATCGCCTGCAGCCAGATCAGATAGCTGTACGCCTCCGAGGTCGTCTCATGCCCCTGGTCCGGCGCCTCGACGATCAGCGTCTCCACCGAGTGGTAGGGGATGCCCTCGGGCGAGAAGTAGCCGTTCGCCGGGTTGGTGATCCTGCCGTAGAGGTCCAGGAAACGGGCGTCGTACGCCTTCGACGCGGCCAGCTCCGTCACGGTGACCGTCGCCTTGGCGTACCCGGTCGCCGAGGCCGTGAAGGTCGCGGCGCCGGTCCCGGAGGCGTCGGCGGTGACGGTCACGTTCTGTGCCGTGTTCCAGTTGGCCGGGGTGAAGGTGAGCGAGGCGCCGCCGGTCACGGAAAGGCCCGTATTGCCGTCCGTACGGGCGGTCGTCACCGTCACGTTCGCGGCCGGTTGTTTCGATAGTTGCACGGCAAAGGTGCCCGACTTGCCCTGCTGCACGCCGAGTTGGGTCGGTGAAGCCACCACGGCGGGCCCCGAGGCGACCGTGATGCCGACCGGTGTGGACGCCGCGGAAGCGCCCAGGCTGTCGTACGCCTTGGCCACCAGCGAATGACTGCCCACGGCCAGGCTGGACGTCGACAGCGTGTAGGGGGAGCTGGTGTCCGTGCCCAGCAGGGTCGTGTCGTCGTAGAACTCGACCTTGGCGATCGTCGCGTTGTCGGCGGCCGCCGCGGTCGCGGCCAGCGGGATCGCGTCACCCTGCGTGTAGACCGCGCCCGCGGCCGGGCTGGTCAGCACGGTGACCGGCGGCTGGTGGGCGCCGGTGCAGGTGGTGCCGTTGATCGCGTAGGAGGCGGGCGCCGTGTTGGTGCCGCTGTAGGTGAACTGCGCGCCCGTGGAGACCGCTGCCCCGGCGGCGATCGTCCCGTTCCAGGAGGCGTTCTTCGCGGTGACCGTCCTGCCGGACTGCGACCAGGTGCCGTTCCAGCCGTTGGCCAGCGTCTGGTTGCCCGCGTAGTCGTACGTCAGGGTCCAGCCGTTGATCGGGTCCGTACCCCGGTTGGTGAGCGTGAGATCCGCGGTGAAGCCGGAGCCCCAGTCATTGGTCTTGTAGTCGACACTGCACTGAACTCCCGCTGCTTGAGCGGGAGTTGAACCATTGGCGAGCATCGTGAGCGGAAGCGCGAGGGCGGCCACTACGGCGGTCCACAGCCGCCGGGCCCTCCGGCGTCTGCTTCTGGAACTTGGGTGCATGTCCTGGTTCCTCCTTGCGGCTCGGAGAAGTGGGGGCGGAGCAGCAACAAGCCTTGAACCAGTGGGAGCGCTCCCATATTGGAGAGGGGGGTCGAAGGGGTCAAGGTGCTTGAAGAGTCGAAATTGTTCGATTGATCAACAGTGCGACGCCTCTGTCCTTTACCGGCACTTGGCGCTAACTTCATCCGCACCAGTGGGAGCGGTTCCATCAGTCGACGCGTCCGTCACGACGCGCCCGAGCTGCAAGGAGTCGCTCATGCGACACCCTCCGCGTTCAGGACTTTTAGTGGTCGGCGCCGCGGTCGCCCTCGTGGGCACCGCGATCGCGCCGGTCGTCACGGCTTCAGGAGCCACACCCGCGTGCACGGTGGACTACTCCGTCACGAGCCAGTGGGACACCGGCTTCCAGGGCGCCGTGAAGATCACCAACAACAGGGCCGCGCTCAGCGGTTGGAGTCTCACCTTCGACTTCGCGAACGGTCAGAAGGTCAGTCAGGGCTGGAACGCCAAGTGGTCCCAGTCCGCCACGACGGTCACCGCGGCCAACGAGAGCTGGAACGGCTCGCTGGGCTCAGGGGCCAGTGTCAGCGCCGGGTTCCTCGCCTCGTGGTCGGGGAGCAACACCGTACCCACGACGTTCAAGCTCAACGGGACCACGTGCAACGTGGACACGGAGCCGTCGCCGACCCCGACGGACCCGCCGCCCACGACCGGTACGGCACCCGAGCTGTATGTCTCCGGGAACAGGCTCGTCGACGCCGACGGCACGACGCGGCGGCTGCTCGGAGTCAACCGCTCCGGCGGCGAGTTCATGTGTGTCCAGGGATACGGCATCTTCGACGGCCCCGTCGACGACGCCTCGGTCAAGGCCATCGCCGACTGGAAGGCCAACACGGTCCGCATTCCGCTCAACGAGGAGTGCTGGCTCGGCCTGTCCAACATCAAACCGGAGTACGCGGGCGCCAACTACATCTCCGCCGTCAAGGACCTGGTCGCCAGGGTCGAGGCGCACGGGATGACCCCGCTCGTCGAACTGCACTGGAACTACGGGCAGTACACCGGGAACTCGGCGGGCTGCTCGGACGTGCACGCCACCTGCCAGAAGCCGATGCCGGACGCGCAGTACAGCCCGGCGTTCTGGTCCTCGGTCGCAGGTGCGTTCAAGGACGACCAGGCCGTCGCCTTCGACCTGTTCAACGAGCCCTACCCGGACCGTGCGACCTCCACCACCGCCCAGGCGTGGGCCTGCTGGAAGGACGGCGGCACCTGCCCGGGCATCGGCTACGAGGTCGCCGGGATGCAGGACCTGGTGGACGCGGTGCGCGGTACCGGCGCCAGGAACCTGGTCCTGGCCGGCGGGCTCGCGTACTCCAACGACCTGAGCCAGTGGCTGACGTACAAGCCGAGCGATCCGACGGGCAACCTCGTCGCGGCCTTCCACACGTACAACTTCAACACGTGTGCCAGTGAGAGCTGCTGGAACTCGACGCTCGCCCCGGTGGCGGCCCAAGTCCCGCTCGTGGCGGGGGAGATCGGCGAGAACACCTGCTCCCACGGCTTCGTCGACACCGCGATGAAGTGGTTCGACGACCGGGGGCTCTCCTACCTCGGCTGGACCTGGAACACCTGGGACTGCTCCTCCGGTCCCTCCCTGATCTCCGACTACGACGGCACTCCCACGTCGTACGGAGTCGGGCTGCGTGATCATCTGCGCGCCCTCAACGGATAACCGGCCCAGGAATCAGACGCACATCCGCGCAGGAATCAGACGCTCACCTGCGCAGGAACCAGACGCACACCCGTGCAAGCAGTCAACGGACACCCGCGCAAGAAGAGATGGGAACCCGCACTCATGAGTCGTACCAAATCCGCGCTCTTAGGGGCGCTCGTCCTGCTCGCCGGCGCCTCGGGAACGGCCGTGGCGGCCGTTCCCCCGGACGCCGCCGGGATCGCCGCCATCCCCTGCACCGTCGACTACAAGGTGCAGAACCAGTGGGACACCGGCTTCACCGCCGCCGTCACGGTCACCAACAACAGCGCCGCCAAGTCCTCCTGGGCGGTGAAGTGGGCGTACGCCGGGAACCAGAAAGTGACCTCGGGCTGGAACGCGAAGATCAGCCAGAGCGGCGCCGCCGTCACCGCGGCCAACGAGACCTACAACGGGACGCTGGCGACCGGCGGTTCGGTCAGCTTCGGCTTCAACGCCTCCTACAGCGGCACCAACGCGCTGCCCACCTCCTTCACCCTTGACGGGGTGACCTGCAACGTCGACGACGGAAGCGGTGGCGGAGGCGGCGGAGGGGGCAGTGACCCCTCCGGGAGAGTCGACAACCCGTACGCCGGAGCCAAGGTGTACGTGAACCCGGAGTGGTCCGCGAAGGCGGCGGCGGAGACCGGCGGCAGCCGGATCTCCAACCAGCCCACCGGTGTCTGGCTCGACCGGATCGCCGCGATCAACGGGGCGAGCGGCAGCATGGGCCTGCGCGCCCACCTCGACGCGGCGCTCGCGCAGAAGGGCAGCGGCGAGGAGGTCGTCCAGCTGGTCGTCTACGATCTGCCCGGACGTGACTGCGCGGCCCTCGCCTCCAACGGAGAGCTCGGCCCGACGGAGATCGACAAGTACAAGACGCAGTTCATCGACCCGATCGCGGCGATCCTCGCGGACAGCAAGTACGCCTCGCTGCGGATCGTCACGACCATCGAGATCGACTCGCTGCCCAACCTCGTCACCAACACCGGCAGCCGGGCCACCGCCACCCCGCAGTGCGACACGATGCTCGCCAACGGCAACTACGTGAAGGGCGTGGGCTACGCGCTGGCCAAGCTCGGCGCGATCCCGAACGTCTACAACTACCTCGACGCCGGTCACCACGGCTGGATCGGCTGGGACGACAACTTCGCCCCGTCCGCCACCCTGTTCAAGCAGGCGGCCACCAGCGAGGGCGCCACGGTCGACGACGTCGCCGGGTTCATCACCAACACGGCGAACTACAGCGCCCTGAAGGAGAACAACTTCACCATCAACGACACGGTGAACGGCACCTCCGTCCGCCAGTCCAAGTGGGTCGACTGGAACCGCTATGTCGACGA
Organism: Streptomyces olivochromogenes; assembly: GCF_001514115.1. Lineage (GTDB taxonomy): Bacteria > Actinomycetota > Actinomycetes > Streptomycetales > Streptomycetaceae > Streptomyces > Streptomyces olivochromogenes. The sequence goes on along the minus strand of NZ_KQ948451.1, from coordinate 1,131,997 downwards.
GCTGTCCTTCGCCCAGGGCTTCCGCAACCAGCTCGTGTCGGTCGGCTTCAACTCCGGCATCGGCATGCTGATCGACACCTCCAGGAACGGCTGGGGCGGCACCGCCCGACCCACCGGTCCCGGCGCGACGACCAGCGTCGACACCTACGTCGACGGCGGGCGCTACGACCGCCGTATCCACGTCGGGAACTGGTGCAACCAGGCCGGTGCCGGTCTCGGTGAGCGCCCGCAGGCCTCCCCGGCCACGGGGATCGACGCCTATGTGTGGATGAAGCCCCCGGGTGAGTCCGACGGCTCCAGCTCCGCCATCGCCAACGACGAGGGCAAGGGCTTCGACCGGATGTGCGACCCGACCTACACGGGCAACCCCCGGAACAACAACAACATGTCCGGCGCGCTGCCGAACGCACCGCTGTCGGGGCACTGGTTCTCGGCGCAGTTCCAGCAGCTGATGACGAACGCGTATCCGCCGCTGTAGGGCGTCCGACCTGGTGATCCGCCGGGGGTCAGGCCTCCTGGGCCAGCCCCCGGCGGATCGCGAACTCCACCGTCGAGTAGTCGCCGTCCGCCCGCTCCAGCTCGTAGGGCACCGCCGGATACAGCGGCGGCTGCGCCATGAAACGCGGGCGCGTGCCGTGGTGCGGCTGCGCCGCGTGCACCAGGAACGGGTGGCAGAGATACACGTCCCCGGGGCGGCCGGTGGCGTGCGCGAGCGGGCGGTGCGCGGAGGCCTCGGCCACCTTCGGACCGAGTTCGAGGAACGAGGCCCCGGCCTCGCCGTACGGCTCCAGGACCGGCGGCACATCGAGGTGCGAGCCGACCCTGATACGGGTCGGGGCGTCGGCCTCGGTCACCTCGCTGAACAGGAAGAGCATCAGCAGGGCCCGGCCCCGCGAGCGGAGATTGGAGTGGTAGAGCGTCTCGCCGTCGGGGAGGTAACTGCCTTCGATGTGCCAGCCCGCGTCGTCCGGCTCCTCCGTGTGCGGGAACCGCAGCGGGAAGCTGCCCAGCGCGTAGCGCGGCTCCCAGCGTCTCTCGCCGACCAGTAGGTCGAAGGCCTGGTGCAGAGCGGGGGAGTTGGCCGCGGCGGCGAACGGGCCCTGCGCCATGCCGCTCACCCAGTGCACGGGGTCCTTCCAGGTGCCGGGGTCGTCCGGGTCGTACCCCGTCTCCTTCCACAGCAGCCGGGCGCAGCTCTCGGCGACGCGCGGCGGGAAGGCGCCCTCGATCTTCACGAACCCGTCCTCGAGGAACCGCTCCACCAAGTCGTCGTCCATGGGGCCATGCTCGGGGACGCGCCGCTTCGCACGCATCAGGTTTTTCTGCCGCCGGGTTTGCCGTTCGAGCAACATCGTTGGCTGTTTCCGGGAGCTGGGGAGCACGCTGTCTACGCACCCGGACGAGAGGCGGACCACCATGGCACACGACCACCACCGCGACCACGAGAGCGACCGGCACGCTCATGACCACACCCACATGGACTTCGCCGAGATGCTCCCCATGCTGGAGCAGGAGGCGGAGCTGTTCAGCCCGCAGTACGCCGAGGCGGCGGGCTGGCTGCGGGACCAGCGGTCCGGGACCGGGCTGATCGTGGACGCGGGCAGCGGCCCCGGTGTCATCTCCTGTCTCCTCGCGGACACCTTCCCCGCGGCGCGGGTCGTGGCCGTGGACGAGGTGGAGCCCCTGCTGGAGCGGGCCCGCGCCCGCGCCGACCGGCTCGGCGTCGGTGACCGCCTCAGCACCTTGCGGGCCGAACTCGGCGAGGGGCTCGGCGACTTGGAGTACCCGGCGGACCTGCTGTGGGCGAGCAGGTCCCTGCACCACGTGGGCGACCAGCGCGCCGCGCTCGCCGGTTTCGCACGCGCCCTGGCGCCCGGAGGCACCCTCGCCCTCATGGAGGGCGGTCTGCCCATGCGCTACTTCCCGCGCGACATCGGCATCGGCCGCCCCGGCCTCCAGTCCCGTATCGACGCGGTCCACGACGAGTGGTTCGGCCGGATGCGGGACGAACTGCCCGGAGCGGTGCGGGAGACGGAGGACTGGCCCGCCCTGCTGACCGCCGTCGGGCTGCGCCACACCGCGAGCCGTACCTTCCTCGTCGACCTGCCCGCCCCGGTCTCGGACGAGACGCGCGCCTTCGTCGTCACCTCGCTCACCCACCGCCGCGACGCCCTCGCGGCCGGCCTCGACGCGGACGACCTCGCCCTCCTCGACCGTCTCCTCGACCCGGACGACAAGGCGAGCGTCCACCACCGGCCGGACGTCTTCCTGTTGGCGGCGCACACCGTGCACGTCGCGGTGAAGCCGGAGTAGTTCCGTCCGGTCAGCACGTGCCCGGGAGTGCGTACACGGTGACCCGGGCGCCCTGGACCCGGTGCGTGCCGCACGTCTCGAAGTACGTGGCCAGGACCCGTCGTTTGACGATCTCGCCCGGGGCCGCGTCGAGCGGCTGTCCCGCGGGATCGCTCACGGCGACGATACGGGCCGCCGTGAGCATGCGGGCGCGGACGACCGGCGCCGGAACCTCGGTGCCGTACAGGGTGTGCGAGGCGGCGGGTGCGTGGTCCAGGGCCAGATCGCGCAGCCCGCGCAGGGATCCGGGGTCGGGCAGGGACCACACCCGGCGTCGCGCCGGCAGGTAGAGGACCCCGTCACCCGGCGCACCGGCCTCGGCGACGGCCCGGGCGATCGCGCCCACGTCGTCGACCCGGCTCTGCGGTGTACGCAGCTGCACGGTGACGGGGAGCAGCGCGAGAACGGCGGCGCCCGCGCAGGTCAGCGCCGCCGCGCGGGTCCGCCGGGCCCGGGTGAGCCGGTCCAGCGCCGCGCCGGTCAACAGGGCGGTGCCGCTCTGGCCGTAGAGCACATAGCGGTCCACGTACAGGGGGCTGACCAGCGAGACCAGCAGGAGCAGCAGGGCGGGCAGGACGAGGAGCCCGAGCGCGAGGGCGGGCAGCCGGACGCCCCGGAGCGCGCGCGAGGTGGGGTATCGGCATATCGCCGCGCAAGCCAGGGCGACGGCGGCCGTTCCCGCGAACCCCGCGAGCGCTCCGGCGCCCGGTCTGCCGATCCACGACACCTGATCCGACTGCCGCGCACTCAGGACGGCGAGCGGCGCCACCGTGACGAGGACCACCGCCGCCGCCCCGGCCCAGGCCCGGCGGGCGGCGCGTGGCACGGCGACCGCGTGCGCGGTGAGCGCCAGTACGGCGAACTCGTGCAGCAGCCCGGCGGCCACCAGCACCGCGCCGTAGGCGATCCAGGTCCGGCCGTCCCGGCCCGCCACCGCCCGCACCAGCAGATACGTCGCCCACACGACCAGCGCGCACACGATCGCGTACGACCGGCCCTCCTGCGCGTACCGCTGGACCTGCGGCAGCAGCGCGAAGACGGACCCCGCGAGGAGACCCGCGCGGGGCCCGGCCAGCCGCTGTCCGAGGAGGGCCAGCGTTCCCGTCGCCGCGGCCGTGGCGAGGACCGACGGGAGCCGGAGCACCAGGAGCGGGTCGAGCCCGCCGGTGACCTCGAACAGCAGGTGCATGAGCAGGTAGTACAGACCGTGTACGGCGTCGGCATCAGCGAGTGTCGACCACAGGTCGGGCAGCGACCGCCGCGCCATGTCGTACGTCACCGCCTCGTCCCGCCACATGCTGCCGCCACGCCGTACGCCCCACAGCCCGAGGGCGAGCGAGAGCAGGGCGGGGGCGAACACCGTCAGCGGGGTGCGTGGGGCGGGCGACGGCAACCGTGCGGGGACGAGTGGCGGTCTGGAAGTGTGTGTGGTGGCGATGGCTGACTCCGGCGCGTGGGCGATGCCTCGCGGTCCCCTCCGACGGGGTCCCGAGGACGTGCACCGCCGAGTCCAGCCGCCGCACGATTGATGGGCAGCCCCGTCGCGGGGCTCCTATCAATGCGGGTGGGGAGCGGTGCCGACGGATCGGGCCGCCGCGGACGGGGGGGAGTCACCGGTGGGACGCCGAGAGAAGCCGTTGGACCCGGCGCAGGGCGCGGCGGCGCGGTTCGCCTTCGAGCTGCGGGGGCTCCGTGACGAGGCGGGCGCTCCGACCTACCGCGCGATGGCCCGTCGGGCGGGCTACTCGGGGCCCACACTGTCCGCCGCGGCGGCGGGCGAGAAACTGCCCACACTGCCGGTGCTCCTGGCGTACGTCAGCGCGTGCGGAGGGGACCCCTCCGTGTGGGAGCGGCGCTGGCGCGCGGCGCTCGCGGACGACGCGGGCACGCCCGCACCGGACGATGCCGAGGGCCCGTACCCGGGACTCGCCCGCTTCGAGCCCGCCGACCGGGACCGCTTCCACGGCCGCGACGACCTGATCGCCGAACTGCTGCGACTCGTCGGCCGCAGCCGGGTGTCGGCCGTCGTCGGCGCCTCGGGCAGCGGCAAGTCGTCCCTCTTACGGGCGGGGCTGATACCGGCGCTGCGCGCATCGGCCGGCGCGAGTGCAGCGGAGCCGGCCGCCCCGGTACGGACGCGCGCAGCGCTCCCCGGACAACGCAGGCCCCCCGTGTCCGAATTCGGGACCACGACCACCGAGCCCGCTCCGTCCGCCGTCCCCTCCCCGCTGTCCGCCCCGCACCCTCCGGCCCCCGCCGCCATCCGCATCCTCACCCCCGGCGCCCACCCGGCCCGCACCCATGACGCGCTGTTCGTCCCGCACGACGCGCCCGGCGACACCCTGCTCGTCGTCGACCAGTTCGAGGAGCTCTTCGCGCTCTGCGGCGACCCCGGTGAACGGGCCCTGTTCATCGAGCGGTTGCTCACGGCACTGGACCCGGACAGCGGACTGCGCGTGATCATCGGGGTCCGCGCCGACTTCTACGGGCGGTGCGCCGAACACGGCCCGCTCGCCGAGGCGCTGCGCGACTCCACCCTGCTCGTCGGGCCGATGACCCCGCAGCGGCTGCGCGAGGCGGTCGTCCGGCCGGCCGCCGCGCGACGGGTCGTCGTCGAACGCGCCCTCACCGCCCGCATCGTGGCGGACGTGGCCGACGAGCCGGGCGGCCTGCCCCTGATGGCCCACGCGCTGCGCGAGATCTGGCGGCGCCGCAGCGCCCGTACCCTCTCGCTGACCGCGTACGAGGCGATCGGCGGCGTCCAGGGCGCCGTCGCGCACACCGCGGAGGAGGTGTACGCGCACTGCACCCCCGTCGAGGCGGCCGCGGTACGGGCGCTGCTGCTGCGGTTGGTGAACCCAGGTGACGGGGCCGAGGACACCCGGCGGCCCGTCCACCGCGACGAACTGGGGGAAGCCGACACCACGGCGCGGGTGCTCGAACAACTGGTGGCGTCACGCCTGTTGACCGTCGACGGCGACACCGTCGACCTCGCGCACGAGGCCCTGATCAGTGCCTGGCCCCGGCTGCGCGGCTGGGTGGACGAGGACCGCGAAAGGCTGCGGCTGCATCGCAGGCTCACCGAGGCGGCGGGCACCTGGCAGCAGCTGGACCGGGACGCCGGAGCCCTCTACCGGGGAGTGCGCCTGACGGCGGCGCGGGAGGAATTCGGCTCCGAACAGGGGGAGTTGAGCCCGCTGGAGCGGGACTTCCTGTCCGCGAGCGTGACGGCGTACGAGTCGGGTGTTCGTGCCGCCGCCCGTGCGGCCCGCCGTCTGCGGAGTCTGACCATGTCCCTCGCCGTGCTGCTCTGCCTCGCCGTCGTGGCCGGTGTGGCCGCCTGGCGGCAGAGCGGGGCCAGCGCACGGCAACGGGACGAGGCGGAGGCCCGCCGGGTCGCCGTCTTCGCGGACACGCTCAGGGCGACGGATCCGCGCACGGCGATGCGCCTCGCGCTCGCGGCCTGGCGCACCGCGGACCTGCCCGAGACACGCGAGGCGGTCCGGACGGCCGCCGCCCAGAGCGACCAGGCCGCCTTCACCCAACCCGCACAGATCCGCGCCCTCAACGCGCCGTACTGGCTCAGCGCGGACGGCCGGATCTACACAACGGTCGTACGGGACAAGGTCGTTCAGTGGGACGTAAGCCGTCAGCGGCAACTGCGTGAGGTCGCGCTGCCCGGTCTTTCGGAGGGGATCACCGACGTCAGCGCCGACGCACGCTGGATCGCGTACCGCGGCCGTGACGGCGCGACGGTCAGGAACCTGTCCCACGGCGAGAGCCACCGCATCGCGCCGGGACCCTGGACCGACACCGACGGGGCGTTCGGGCCGAGCGGACGCACCTTCGTCGTACGGCGCGGAGGGCGGGGGACCGGAGACGAGCGGGCCACGGTCGAGGTGTGGGACGTACGACGGGAGCGGGTCCTCCTCCGGTATCCAGGGGGCGATCCGGACGGACCGCTGCCGGTACTGAGCGCGAACGACCGGTTCCTGGCCTGGTGCACCCACGACGGTGAACAACTGCGCGTCTGGGACGTCGTCGAGCGGCGCCGGGTCGTGACCGATCCGCCCGCGCGGACGCAGCGGCTGCTGTGCCGGTCGGACGAGTTGACCTTCACCCCCGACAACCGCGCGCTGGCCGCGGGAACCACGGACGGCGTCGTCACCTGGGACTTCCATGCCGACCGGGGACGTCCCCTGCTGCCGATGCCCGGCGAGGGCGTCAGCTCGGTGGAGTTCGACCCCACGGGCGCCTACGCCCTCAGCCGGGGTTCGGCCGGCCTGGCCCTGTGGCGTACGGACAGCCCGGCCCCGGCGGACGGCGGGCCGCGCCGACCGCTCATCACGTTCCCCGTCGAGACCCCCGCCGTCACCGACATCCGGCTCGACCCGCGCGAGGGTGTGCTGCGCTACCGCGAAGGTTCCCGGGCGGGAGTCGTACGCACCCTCTCGCTGCACGGGCTCATCAGTACGGCGTGGCGGAAGAAGGCGCGGACCGACGCCGCGTTCGACGCCGACGGGAAGTCGGCCGAACCCGCGGTGCGGCCCGCGGTGCGTGCCGTCGCCGCGGACGGCACGGTGCACACCGCCGTCAGCACCCGCGACGGGATCCGCGTCACCCGTCAGGGCGCGCACCCCGTCTCCCACGTCGTCGGAAGACGGAGCGAAGGCCCCGCCGCGATCGACCCGGCAGGGCGTACGGTCGTGACCGCCGAAGGAGTCCTGATCGATGTCGAGACGGGCAGGCGCAGGAGGGGGTTCGAGGGTGAGGATCTCCTGCGCACCGCGGTCTTCAGCCCCGACGGACGCTTCTTGGCCGCCGCCGACACCCAGGGACGCCTCACCCTGTGGGACGCGGGCGCCCGGCACCGGATCGCCGTCCTCGCAGTCGCCGACTCCACCGTCGAGCGGCCCGCCCTGGCCTTCTCGGCCGACGGCTCGCTGCTGGCCGCGAGCCGGGACGACGGCTCGGTCCATGTGTGGGAGACGGCGTCCCCGCGACTGGCGGGAGCGACCCTGCCGACCGGTGACGGACCCGTCCTCGCGATCGGATTCACCCCGGGTGCAGGGGAGTTGCGCATCGCGACAGCTCATCTTCCTCTGCGTTCGGTGAAGTTGGCGCCGGACCGCGCGGTGGCCGATGTGTGTGCCCGGGCGGGGGGCGGGGCGACCCGGGCCGAGTGGCGCAGATATCTGCCCGACGTGCCCTACCGGAAGACGTGTTGAGGGAGGTCGGCGGTGCCGGCCTTGACTTCGAGGGAGCTCCAAGTGATGTACTCCCGCTGGTCGTCATACAACAAGCGGGGGTATCCATGACCGACTCACCTGTCGCACTCATCACCGGTGGCGGAAGCGGCATCGGCGCCGCGGCCGCGCGGCGACTGCTCGATGCCGGCCACCGGGTCACGGTCACCGGCCGGGGTGCGGATCGGCTGCGTGCCTTTGCCGAGGAACTCGGGAACCCCGAGGGCCTGTTGACGGTCGTCGGGAACGCGGCCGATTACGACCAGGTGCTGGCCGCGGTCGAGCTGACGCTCAAGGAGTTCGGGCGCCTCGACACCGTCGTCGCCAACGCGGGTTTCGCCACGCACGACACCGTCGCCGGCGGTGATCCGGCGGGCTGGTCCGAGATGGTGCTGACCAATGTGCTGGGTCCCGCGCTGCTGATCAGGGCCTCCATCGACGCCCTGAAGGAGACGCGGGGCCGGATCGTGCTGGTCGGGAGTGTGGCGGGCCACGTCCACGGCCCCGGCAACATCTACGGGGCCACCAAGTGGGCCGTGACCGGGCTCGCCGAGAACGCCCGCCGCGAGGTGACCGAGTTCGGTGTCGGCGTGACCCTGATCTCGCCGGGCCGGGTGGAGACCCCGTTCTGGGACAGCTACGGGAGTCTGCCACCCGGTCATCTGCTGACGGCGGACCAGCTCGCCGAGTCGATCGTCTGGGCGATCGGACAGCCGTCGGGCGTCGATGTGAACACCGTGGTGGTACGTCCGATCGGCCAGCCCAACTGACGTCGGACCCGCGGGCACCTCAGTCGTTGCGGAAACCGCAGTTGTTACGGAGACCTCAGTTGTTCTGCAGGAACTGCTTCGCCAACGAGTCCCCGAGCGACACCGCCGCACTGTGACTCTCGATCGGCGACACCTGGGAGTTCTTGAACAGGATGTACGTCACGCCGGAGTCGGCCCCGCCCGTGGCAGGGTCGGGGTCGATACCGAGGGCCTTCGCCGTGGCGTACGACGCCTCACCGATGATCTTCGTGGGCCCGGTGTCGCCGACCACCGCGTACTCGACCTTGTTGTTGTAGATCACGGCGACGACACCGCCGCCCTTGATGCCGTAGCTCGTGTACTTCCAGATGCTGCTGGTGCTGGGCACGACGACATACGGCAGCGACTCGGCGCGCAGCGGCTTCCCGTCGGACTGGTGGAACGCCGTGTCGTCCTGGAACCAGGGGTCGGCGTCGCCGTTGCACTTGCCGGTGACCTGGCCGTCGCAGTCGATGTCCATGTCGGCCTTCCAGAACACCGCGCCGTTCTTGCCGCACACGGGGATGGTGGCCGAGGTCTCGTCGTCGGTCTTGTACTTGCCGTTCGATATCTGCGAACAGGACGTCACCTTGGCGAGCAGGTCGGCCGCGCTGACCGAACCCTCCTGGGCGGAACGGGGGGTGACGGAGCCCGACGCGCTGGCCGGGAGCGCCGCGGTGGCGAGGAGCGCGGCACCGGCGACGGCCGCGAGGGTCAGTGTTCGAGAGCGCACTGTGGGGGACCCTTCTGTTAGGAAAGTTTCCTTACCGGGTTGCGCTACAAGGTGGCCCTCTTGCATGACCGCGTCAAGCCCTCCGGCGGAGTTGGTCCGGTCCAGAGACTGAAACCGCCGTGGAGGGGTGTGGATGCGCGTCGGCGCGTGCGTGGGAAGACGCCGTCGGCCCGGACACGCGGTGCGCGTCCGGGCCGACGGCGGGGTCGGGGCAGGTCAGCCCCTGAGGGTCGGGCTCAGCCCATGTCGAACGTCGCCGGGTCGGGACCCACGCGACGGTCCTCGTTCAGCGCGCTGATCGCCGCGATGTCCTCGGTGTCGAGCGAGAAGTCGAAGACGTCGATGTTCTCCTTGATCCGGGACGGGGTCACGGACTTGGGGATCACGACGTTGCCCAGCTGGATGTGCCAGCGCAGCACGATCTGGGCCGGGGTGCGGTTGTGCTTCTGGGCGATGGCGATGATCGCCGGGACCTCCAGCAGGCCCTTGCCCGAGCCGAGCGGGGACCATGCCTCGGTGGCGATGCCCTGCTGCGCGTGGTACTCGCGGACCGCGTGCTGCTGGAGGTGCGGGTGCAGCTCGATCTGGTTGACGGCCGGGATGACGGACGTCGCCTCGATCAGCTCCTCCAGGTACTCCGGGTAGAAGTTGGAGACGCCGATGGCCTTGATCCGGCCGTCCGAGTAGAGCTTCTCGAAGGCCTTGTACGTGTCGATGTACTTGCCCCGGGTCGGCAGCGGCCAGTGGATCAGGTACAGGTCGAGGTAGTCCAGGCCGAGCTTCTCCAGGGAGGTGTCGAACGCGCGGAGCGTCGAGTCGTACCCCTGGTCGCTGTTCCAGAGCTTGGTGGTGACGAAGAGTTCCTCACGGGCGATGCCGGAGGCGGCGATGGCCTTGCCCGTGCCCTCCTCGTTGCCGTAGATCGCCGCGGTGTCGATGCTGCGGTATCCGGACTCCAGCGCCGTGGCGACGGCCTGCTCCGCCTCGTCGTCCGGGACCTGCCAGACACCGAAGCCCAGCTGCGGCATCTCGACGCCGTTGTTCAGGATGATCGGGGGGACCTTGCTCACGAGCTCTCGATCCTTAAGTCGTCGGTTGGTACTCCCATGGTCAACGATCACCGGCCGTTATGCATTCCTGACCGGCGGATTTGCCGTGGATTCCTGGTGAGGGTCGGAGATTGGCCGGAAATGGATCCGACCTTATCGGTCCGGACCATTGACCGGGTTCCGTCATCCGACCACTCTGTAGGGCGTCACCGAACGGGTTCATGAACTCGGTGCACGCATGTGAACACCAGCACCTGTCTGGGCTCTACACCCCCCACCCATCAGGAAAGCAGGTATGCGCACATGAACAAGAGCGCCCTCGAAGGCCGCCGCGCGGAGCAGGTCATTCGGGAAACATCGGAGGAAAGGGTCTGGGAGACCCCCGGGTATCAAGTCGTCGAGACCGCCCTGGAGGTCACCGCGTACGCCCTCGGCGACCGCCTGGGCCCGGTGGCCGAACCGGCACCCGCCGGGCCGCACCCGGCACGTACGGCCTAGCCCCACGGCTGTCGAACCATGACCGCGACACCGGTGCGCGACGACGGTGGCGCGGCCCCTTGGGGAACCGCCGAGTTCACCGAGCGGCTGCGTGCCGTCGCCGAGGACCGCTACCACGACCGCCATCCCTTCAACGTCCGTATGCGCCAAGGCGAGTTGACCCCGGCCGAGCTGCGCCGCTGGATCATCAACCGCTTCCACTACCAACGCCACATCCCCGTCAAGGACGCCCTGATCCTGGCCAAGTTCGACGATCCCGCACTGCGGCGGGCGTGGGTCCGCAGGATCCAGGACCACGACGGCACGGCCGCCGGTCAGGGCGGCATCGAACGCTGGCTGCGGCTGGGCGAGGCCGCCGGCCTCGAACGGCCGGCGCTGTGGGACACCGCCCGGGTGCTGCCCGGCGTCCGCCTCGCGGTCGAGGGCTACGTCAATTTCTGCCGCCTGCGCCCTGCGCTCGACGCGGTCGCCGCCTCCCTCACGGAGCTGTCCGCACCAGGGCTGATGCGCACGCGGATCGCCGCGTTCGAGCGGTACTACCCCTGGATCGAGGCGGAAGGGCTCGCGTACTTCCGTACCCGCATCGGGCAGGGCGGCCGTGACAGCGAGGAGGCGCTCGCCCTGGTCCAGGGCTGGGCCCGCACCCGTGAACAGCAGGAACGGGCCGTGGCGGCGCTGACGTTCAAGTGCGAGGTGCTGTGGGCGCTCCTGGACGCGGTGGACTCGGCGAGCGACTCCTTGCCGACGGGCACGGCGGACGGGGTGTCGGGGGATGCCTTGTCTGTCGTGTCTGGGGGCGCGCCGGGGGATGCCTCGCGGCTTGTGTCCGAGCGTGTACTGGGGGATGCCTTGTCCCTGGTGTCTGAAGGTGTACCCAGAGATGCTTCGCTCCTCGTGTCTGAGCATGCGTCGGGGGATGTCTCGGCGTTCGTGTCTGAGCGCGCGTCGGGAGATGCCTCACCGCCCGCGTCCGAGCGCGCGCCGGAAGATACCTCGCCCCTCATATCTGAGTCGGCGTCAGGGGATATCCCGCCCGGGGCCGTCTCGCCGGGTCCGTCGGATTCGGTGGCGAGTCCGCGTGTGCGCGGGCCCGCGCAGCGGCGTCCCCGCGCCGCGCGGGACGTGGCCGGCGGCGACGTGGCTTCCGGGGCTTCGGGCGCGGCGGCGCAGGCAGGGACCTCGGGTGCGGCGGCGCAGGCAGGGACCTTGGGTGTGTCGATGCCGGCGAAGGTCCCGGCCCGCCACCCCGGTGCACCCGTGCAGACGGACACCCCGGTGGTGCCCGGCCCCGCAGGGAGCCCGCCATGACCTGGCGTCCCGTTCTCGCCCGCCATGTGATGCTCCGTCGTGATCCCGTCCGCGACACCGACTTGCTGCTCATGCCCGAACGCGTCGTCGTGCTGCGCGGCCATGCAGGGAGTGTCGTCCGGCTCTGTGACGGCAGGCGCGAGGTGCCCGAGATCGTCGCCGCGCTCGCCGAACGGTTCCCCGGCGCGCCGGTCGCCGACGAAGTGCCCCGATTCCTCTCGGCGTTGCACGAGGAAGGCTGGCTGCGATGACCGCGACCGTCGATCCCCCCTGGGCCCTGCTGGCCGAACTCACCCACGGCTGCCCGCTGCGCTGCGCGTATTGCTCCAACCCCGTCGAACTGATCAGTCGGTCAAGAGAGCTGACCGCCGAACAATGGACCGACGTCTTTCGTCAAGCCGCTGACCTGGGTGTTGTCCAGACCCACCTGTCCGGCGGCGAACCCCTCCTCAGGCGCGATCTCGCCCGGATCGTCGCCGCCGCCGACACAGCGGGCCTCTACACCCAGCTCGTCACCAGCGGTGTGGGCCTGCACGAGCGAAGGCTCGCGGAGCTGCTGGAGGCGGGACTGCGCTGCGTCCAGCTCTCCGTGCAGCACACCGATCCCCAGGCCGCCGAACTCATCGCGGGAGCACGCGTGTTCAGCGCCAAGGAGCGCGCCGCACGGCTGGTACGGGCGGCAGGGCTGCCACTCGGTCTGAACGTCGTGCTGCACCGGGCCGACATCGACGCCGTGGACGACCTGATCACGCTCGCCCTCGCCTGGGGCGCCGACCGGATCGAGCTCGCCCACACGCAGTACTACGGCTGGGCCGCCCGCAACCGCACCGCCCTGCTGCCGACCCGGGACCAGGTCGAACGGGCCCGCGTCACCGTGCGCCGCCGCCGCGAACAACTCACCGGTTCCCTGGAGCTGGTCTGGGTCGCCCCCGACCTGCTCGACGCCACCGCGAAACCCTGCATGGGCGGCTGGGGCGCCGTCTCCCTCACCGTCGCCCCGGACGGCACCGCCCTCCCGTGCCCCTCCGCCGCGACACTCCCCGCACTCGACGCGCCCAACGTGCGCGCACACCGGCTCGACTGGATCTGGCGAGAGTCGAAGGCCTTCAACGCCTACCGGGGCGAGACCTGGATGCCGGACCCCTGCCGCGGCTGCGCCCTGCGCACGACCGACTTCGGTGGCTGCCGCTGCCAGGCGTACGCGCTCACCGGCGACGCCTCCCGCACCGACCCGGCCTGCCGCCACGCACCCGACCACCACCTCGTCCGCGCGCTCGTCGACGAGGCCCCGCTCAGGAACTCCGCCTACGCCTACCGAGAGGGAGGAACATGAGACGACGACTGCGGGCAGCGCTGATGGCGGGCGTGCTCACCACCGCCGGCCTGACCACGGTGGCCGCCACCGCACCCCCGGCACCTTTACCCCAAGCGCCTGTGGGAAGGCCCGCCGCCGCCCAGGACTGGTCCGTCGCCCTGATCGACTCGACCATGGCCCGCTACACCCCGAGCACGATCGGCGGCTGGTCGTACCCGGTCGGGCTGTACCTCTACGGCCAGTACCTCACGTACCGGCGCACGCACGACGCCCGCTATCTCACCTACATCAAGAGCTATGTCGACCGCTTCGTGTCGAGCGACGGTTCGATCGGCCAGAGCTTCAACAGCCTCGACAGCATGCAGGCGGGCCGGCTGCTGACGATCCTGCATCACGAGACGGGCCAGGACCGCTACCGCAAGGCGGCCCTGAAGATCCGAAGCCGTCTGAACACCTACCCGCGCACCTCCGACGGAGGCTTCTGGCACGCCGACACCAGCAGCCGGGCCCATCAACTCTGGTCGGACGGCGTCTACATGGTGAACCCGTTCCTCGTCGAGTACGGCAAGGAGTTCGGGGACACGACCTACGCGAACGACGAGGCCGCCAAGCAGCTCTACGTCTACGGCAACCATCTCCAGGTGGCGAACGGCCTGTTGAAGCACGCCTACGACGAGTCGAAGACGGCGGGCTGGGCCGACCCGGCGACCGGTCTCGCCCCGGAGCACTGGTGCCGGGCGGTCGGCTGGTACGCGATGGCGATCGTCAACGTGCTCGACGCGATCCCGGTCAACCACCCCAGACGGCCCCAACTCGTCAGCATTTTCAGGAGGTTGGCCGCAGGTCTGGAGAAGTACCAGGACCCGGCCACCGGCCGCTGGTTCCAGGTGATCGACAAGGGCTCCCGCAGCGACAACTGGACCGAGACGTCCTGCTCCAGCATGTTCACCTACGCCCTCTCACGCGGCGCCCAGCAGGGCTACCTCGACCCGCACTACGCGTCCGTGGCCGGGCGCGGATACCAGGGCGTCCTCGCCAGGATCTCGGTCGGCTCCGACGGCCGCACCAACCTCACCGACATCTCCATCGGCACCAATGTCGGCGACTACGCGTACTACATCGCCCGCGACCGGGCCACGAACGACTTCCACGGCCTCGGCGCCTTTCTGATCATGAACGAACAGCTCACAGCCCACCCACTCAGGACGAGGTGAGTCAGCCATGAGCACCACCAGAAGGACCCTGCTCGGCGCGGCGCTCGGCGGCGCCGCGGTCGGCATCCCGGCGACGGCCACCGCCGCCCACGCCGCCTCCTGGCAGCTGAAGTGGTCCCCGTCGGCGAGCGGCGACAAGCTCGGCGCCTTCGAGACGATCGAGGACGACCGCGCCGACTCGCACCCCGCGGGCCGGCCGCACATCTTCGCCACCGGCGACAACTGGCGCTTCAACATGCACACCGTCGACCGCGACACCTCGACGGACCGCCAGCGCCAGGAAGTCACGGGCCTGCGCAACGGGAGCGGCAGTGACTACCTCAAGTGGACCGTGGGCCAGACCTGGCGGGTCACGTACTCGATGTACATCCCGAGCTCGCTGAAGGCGACCACCACCTTCACCCACATCATGCAGATGAAGCAGCCCGGCACCGGCACCTCGCCGATCGTGGTGCAGTCACTGCGCCGGGTGAACGGGGTGCAGACCATCGAGCTGAAGCTCGCGATCGACGACATCCTCATCGGCCGCACCGATCTGGAGCCGCTGCAGAACAAATGGATCGACGTCGACTTCCAGATCAAGGTCGGCAACGGCTCCGCGGGCACCCTCCGCTGGATCCTCAAGAACGGCTCCACCACCGTCATCGACGCGTCCAAGTCGGGCGTCGACACCTTCCTCGCCGACCGGGTGCGCCCCAAGTGGGGCATCTACCGGTCCCTCGGCGACACCTCCGGGTCCCTGCAGGACTGCTACCTGCTGCTGACCGACCTGCGCGGCTACCAACTGGTATGAGGAGCCGTTCCATGAAACCCCCCATGAGAAAAAGGAGTTGGGCGGCGAGTGTCTTCTTCGCCTTCGCCGTCCTGCTCGGCCTGACCCACCCCGAGGCCCTCGCGGCCCCCCGAACCGCCACCTCACCCATGTCCACGTCCACGTCCACGTCCACGTCCACCCAAACGCCCCACGCCGCCGTCTTCGACGTCCACGGCTACGGAGCCAAGGGCGACGGCTCCACCAACGACACCCCCGCCATCAACAAGGCCATCACCGCCGCCAACGCGGCGGGCGGCGGCACCGTCCGCTTCCCCGCCGGCCAGTACAAGTCCAAGAACACCATCCACATGAAGAGCGAGGTCACTCTTCAGGTGGACAAGGGCGCGACGATCCAGGGCTCCAGCGCGGACACCTACGACCCGCCCGAGGCCAACCCCAACGACGCCTACCAGGACTACGGGCACAGCCACTTCCACAACGCGATGATCTACGGCGACCGGCTGACACACATCGGCTTCGTCGGTGAGGGCGTCATCGACGGCCTCGGCAACCTCATCACCGGCAACCCCAAGTCCGGCGAGGCCGACAAGATCCTCTCGCTGACCCGCTGCGACGGCCTGCGCCTCGGCGACGGCCTCACCCTGCGGCGCGGCGGCCACTTCGCGGCCCTCATCAACGGCTGTACGAACGTCACCTCGGACCACCTGACCATCGACACGGCGAGCGACCGCGACGGCTGGAACATCATCAGCACGACCGACGTCACGGTCACGAATGCCAATATCAAGGCCAACGACGACGCCCTCGTCTTCAAGAGCGACTACGCGCTCGGCGCCAAGCTCCCCAACGGCCATGTGCGGGTCAGCGATTCGTATCTGTCGGCGGTGTGCTGCAACGCCCTGATGTTCGGGTCCGAGACCTGCGGAGACTTCTCCGACTACCAGTTCGCCAAGATCCGCATCGAGGGCTCCAACAAGTCCGGGCTCGGCATGGTCTCCATGGACGGCGCGAAGATCTCCGACGTCCACTACCGCGACATCACCATGACCGGCGTCCACTCGCCCATCATGCAGAAGATCGGTACCCGAAAGCGCTGCGGCAACAGTCCCGGCATCGGGTCGATCAGCAACGTCACGTACGACAACATCACGGCGACCGGGGTGAGTCCGTCCTTCAGCCCGACGCTGTGGGGCGAGAGCGGCCACCGGATCAACGGGGTCACCTTCACCAACGTCGACATCACCGTCCCCGGCGGCAACGGCACCATGTCCACCGCCGTGCCGAGCAATGACCCGGGCGACTACAACCCGAAGGCCATCGGCACGCGGCCCGCCTACGGCTGGTACGTCCACAACGCCGACAACGTCACCTTCACGGACAGCTCGGTGAAGTACGCGGCCGACGACGGACGCCCGGCCGTCATCGCGAACGCCGCGAACGGGATCAGGCTCACCCGGTTCACGGCCCAGCGGGGGAGCGACTCACCCCACGACATGGGCTTCCAGAACGTCACCGGCTACTGCCTGACGGACAGTCACAACACCTCGGGCGGCGCGCTGCGGGTCTCCGCCGGCGGCTCCAGTGAGAACTGTGATACGGCGGCCAAGAGCACGGCGACGGCGACCACCGCCGTGCAGCGGCCGCACACAGGTCTGAAGCCGCTCGACCTCGAAAACCCCCGCCAGACCTTCCTGCGCGGCTCCGTCGGCGGACTCTTCCTGCACTGGGGCGAACGCACCGCCCCCGCCCACACCAGCTGCACCGCCTGGGAGAACGACGTCACCAACGGCGGCTGGACTCCCGACTACTGGGTGAACGAGGCCCAGAAACTGCACACCCAGTACCTCGTCCTCGCCACCTTCCACAGCCGCCTCGGCTACGCCCGCCCCTGGCCCTCGAAGATCCCCGGCAGCTGCTCCACCAAGCGGGACTTCCTCGGCGAACTCATCACCGCCGCCAAGGCCAAGGCCCTCAAGGTCATCCTCTACATGACCGACGACCCCCAGTGGCACGACGAGGGCGGCCACGAGTGGCTCGACTCGGCCGCGTACTCCGCCTACAAGGGCACCGACGTCGACCTCACCACCCGCGACGGCTTCGGCCGCTTCAGCTACGACAACTTCTTCGAGGTCATGGACCGCTATCCGGACCTCGGCGGCTTCTGGATCGACAACGACAACGCGTACTGGGAGAGCCACGACCTCTACGCGCAGATCCAGCAGAAGCGCCCGAACTACACGCTCAGCAACAACAACGAAGACACGCCAATCATGGACATGATCAGCAATGAGCAGAAGACGGGCATGACCCCGTCCTACGACTATCCCCAGGCCGTCTACACGGCCGGGCCCCGCCTCACCGAAGCCGACTTCAAGCTGCCGTCGAGCGGGGCGTGGTGGTACGACGGCTCCAACCCGTCCGTCGACAAGATGCTCACCCTCGGCAGGCTGATCACCAACGCGGGCTCCTCCGTGAAGGCCCTGATGGCCGAGACCGCGCAGGTCAACGGCAAGTTCCCGACGAACCAGGAGGCCTTCAACAACTTCGCCAACTCCTATCTCGGCCCCATCTGGCAGTCACTGCACGGCACCGAGGGCGGCGGTTACATGTACGGCGGCCTCAAGCCCGGCTTCTGGAACGACGGGGCCCACGGTGTCACCACGGTCAGCAAGACCGACCCCGGCCTCCAGTACATCCACGTACTGACCCCGCCCAGCACCAGCACCCTGCGCATCCGCGACAACGGCTACCGCATCGCCTCCGTCACCAACCTCCGTACGGGCGCGGCTGTTTCGTGGTCCCAGTCGGGAGGCGTGCTCACCCTGAACGGACTGGCGAACTGGGACCCGTACGACACCGTCTTCAAGGTCACCACGGCCGGCCGCCAGGGCATCGCGTCCGGCGTCACGATGTCCGCGAGCGCCTCGGCGAGCGGTCACGGCGCGGCGGCCGCGGGCGACGGCGACTACCTCACCTACTGGGACAGCAACAAGACGCTGCCCGTCAACCTCACCTTCGACCTCGGCAGCGCGAAGAAGGTCCAGTACATCGGCCTCAACCAGCGCGAGGACTCCGTCGCCTACGCGCGCTCCGACACCGAGCAGTCCGCACGTATCAAGGACTACAAGGTGTTCCTCAGCAACGACGGGTCCACCTGGGGCAGCGCGGTCAAGACCGGTCAGCTCGCCAGCAGGCGGGGGATCCAGGGCATCGACCTGACCGCCGCCAACGCCCGTTACGTACGCCTCGAAGTCGACACCACCTGGGCCGCGTCCACCGACACCACCCGCTACAAGCGGCTGCGGATCGACGAGGCCTGGATCGGCACGTCGTACGCCACCCCGGCGGCCACCGTCCACACGTACTCGGACAACGGCCAGGCCCTGCGCCCCGCCATGGGCTGGAGCAGCTGGAGCTTCGTGCGCCGGTGGCCGACCGAGGCGAAGATCAAGGCCCAGGCCGACGCGCTCGTCGCGAGCGGGCTCAAGGACCACGGCTTCGTGTACATCAACCTCGACGACTTCTGGCAGAAGTGCGACGCGAACGGATTCGTCGTCGACTCCTACGGGCGCTGGACCGTCGACACCGCCAAATTCCCCGCCGGGATCAAGGCGCTGGCCGACTACATCCACTCCAAGGGCCTGAAGTTCGGCTTCTATGTGACGCCGGGCATCGCCAAGAACGCCGTCACCAGGAACACACCGATCGAGGGGACCTCGTACCACGCGGCCGACATCGCGGACACCTCGAAGACCGAGAAGAACTACAACTGCAAGAACATGTACTACATCGACTACGGGAAGCCCGGCGCCCAGGAGTTCGTGAACTCATGGGCCAAGCAGTTCGCCTCCTGGGGAGTCGACTACCTGAAGATCGACGGGGTGGGCAGCGCCGACATCCCCGACGTCCAGACCTGGGACAAGGCGCTGCGGGCCACGGGCCGACCCATCACCTTCGCCCTCTCCAACAACCTGCCGATCGCCCAGGCCTCCACCTGGAAGTCACTGGCGAACAGCTGGCGCACCCAGGGCGACGTCGAGTGCTACTGCGGCTCCGGCGACAACGGCAGCGGCTATCCGCTGACCGACTGGTCGCATGTGTCCGCCCGCTTCACCTCGGCCGCCAACTGGCAGCAGTACGCAGGTCCTGGTGGCTGGAACGACCTTGACTCCCTGGAGATCGGCAACGGCGACCAGGCGGGCCTCACCGCGGACCAGCGCCGCTCGCACCTCACCCTGTGGGCGATGGCGGGCGCGCCCCTGCTGCTCGGCACGGACCTGACCAACCTCGACTCCGTCGACAAACCGATGCTGACCAACGACCGCCTCATCGGTGTCGACCAGGACGGCGTCGCCGCGAAGCGGATCGTGAGCAGTGGCGTCAGGCAGGTCTGGAGCAAGAAGGAGAGCGACGGCCAGTATGTCGTCGCCCTCTTCAACACCGGTACGTCCGGCAACTCCACGGTGAGTGTGAACTGGTCGCAGGTGGGCTTCACCGGCTCCGGTGACGTCACGGACCTGTGGTCGGGCTCCCACAAGGGCACGATCGCCGACTCGTACAGCGCGACCCTGCGCCCCGGGGAGACGCGCCTGATCCGGGTGAAGCCGGTGAGCACCGCCCGGAAGGCCGCCGCGGCCTCACCGGGCATGGCGGTGGCGCCCTACGAGTACCTCGGCTGGGGCAGCCCGCAGAACCCGACGTCGGTCATGTCGGCCACCGGGGTGAAATGGTTCACGCTCGCGTTCGTCCTCTCCGACGGCTCCTGCAACCCGAAGTGGGACGGCTCGCGCCCGCTGACCGGCGGCAACGACCAGTCGAAGATCAACGCGATCCGTGCGGCCGGCGGTGACGTCGTCGTCTCCATCGGCGGCTGGAGCGGCGCCAAACTCGGCGAGAAGTGCTCCAGCGCCTCGGCGCTCGCGGGCGCCTACCAGAAGGTCATCAACGCCTACGGCCTCAAGGTCATCGACATCGACATCGAGAACACCGAGTGGAGCAACGCCACCGTCCGGCAGCGCGTGATCGACGCACTGAAGATCGTGAAGGCCGGCAACTCCGGACTCAAGACGATCATCACCTTCGGCACGACGACCAGCGGCCCGGACTCCACCGGCGTCGACATGATCAAGCGCGGCGCCGCCTCGGGCCTCGCGAACGACATCTGGTGCATCATGCCGTTCGACTTCGGCGGCGGCACCACGAACATGGGCACGCTCACCACCCGGGCCATGGAGGGCCTGAAGGCACGGGTCAAGTCGGCTTATGGATACAGCGACGCGACGGCGTACGCGCACATCGGCCTGTCGTCCATGAACGGCAAGACCGACGACTCCGGCGAACTGGTCCGCCTCGCCGACTTCAAGACCATGCTCGCCTACGCCCAGCAGCACCACATCGGGCGCCTCACCTACTGGTCCGTGAACCGCGACCGGGCCTGCGGCTCCGGCTCCGACGGTGACTCCTGCAGCGGCGTGTCTCAGCAGCCGTACGACTACCTCAAAGTCTTCGCCCAGTACACGGGCTGAGGGGACGAACCCATGAAACCCAACAGAGCGCTGCCCTGGTGCCTCTCGCTCCTCCTGGCCGTGCCGCTCGTCGCACTGACCGGCACGGCGGCGCAGGCGGCAACCGACTACCAGGCCGAGGACGCCACGATCTCGCAGGGCGCCGTCGCCACCAACCACACCGGCTACACGGGCACCGGCTTCGTCGACTACACCAACATCACCGGCTCGTACGTGGAGTTCACGGTGAGCGCGGCCACGGCCGGCACCTCCTCGCTGGCCCTGCGCTACGCCAACGGCACGAGCGTCGACCGCCCGATGGACCTGTCCGTCAACGGCACGAGCGTCGCCTCCGGAGTCTCCTTCCCGGCCACCACCGACTGGAACAGCTGGGCGACGAAGAGTGTGAACATCCAGCTCAACGCGGGTTCCAACAAGATCCGCGCGACCGCCACCACGGCGAACGGCGGCCCCAACCTCGACCGCGTCAGCGTTGCTGCGGCGGCGGACACCCAGGCCCCGTCTCGACCCGGCCAGCCGAGCTGCTCGGCCATCGGCGAAGACGCCCTCACCCTCTCCTGGGGCGCCTCCACGGACAACGTCGGCGTGGCCGCGTACGACCTCTACGAGCACGGCAACAAGCTCGGCGAGGCGGCCGGCGACGCGACCTCCAAGGTGCTCACCGGCCTGAGTCCGAACACCACCTACAACCTCACCGTCATCGCCCGCGACGCGGCCGGCAACGCCTCCCAGGCCAGTCCGGTCGTCGACTGCACGACCCGGACCAGCTCCGACACCACCCCACCCACCAAGCCCGGCACCCTCACCTCGTCGAACGTCACGGCCACCAGCGCCGACCTGAGCTGGGGAGCCTCGACCGACGACAAGGCGGTCGTCGGCTACGACGTGCGCAGCGACACGACGGTCTACAAGAGCGTCACCGCTACGTCGACCACGCTCACCGGGCTCGCCTGCAACAGCCCGTACACGCTCAACGTGGTGGCGCGCGACGCGGCCGGCAACGTGTCACCGCAGAGCAACACGGTCACCTTCACGACCAAGGCCTGCGCCACCGACGGCGGGGTCCCCTCGTCCATCGGGACCGTCTCCAGCGGCTGGACGATCCCCTGGGGCACGTACTGGATGCCCGACGGGCAGACGGCGCTGGTCACCGAGCGGGACGACTTCCGTGTCTGGAAGGTCACCAAGGACGGCACGAGAACCCAGGTCGGAACCGTGCCGAACGCCGTGACCACGAACGGCGAGGGCGGACTGCTGGGCGTGGCCGTCGACCCGAAATGGGCCACCAACCACTACGTGTACTTCATGCACACGGCCTCCGAGGGCAACCGCGTCGTCCGCATGACCTACGACGGCAGCACCCTCACCGACTACACGGTCCTCCTCCAGGGCATCAAGAAGAACCGCTACCACAACGGCGGACGCCTCGCCTTCGGTCCCGACGGCTATCTGTACGTCTCCACCGGCGAGGCCCAGACACCCGAACTGGCCCAGGACAAGACGTCGTTGAACGGCAAGATCCTGCGGATGACGACGGAAGGCAAGGCCGCCCCCGGCAACCCGTTCGGCAACTACGTCTACAGCTACGGGCACCGCAACCCGCAGGGCCTCGCCTTCGACCGCAACGGCCGCCTGTGGGAGGCGGAGTTCGGCAACAGCTCCAAGGACGAACTCAACCTCATCAAACCGGGCGCCAACTACGGCTGGCCGACCTGCGAGGGCAGTTGCAGTGTCTCCGGGATGACCAACCCGAAGGCGACCTGGAACGTCTCCGAGGCGTCACCCAGCGGCATCGCGATCGTCCGCAACGTCGTCTACATGGCGTCCCTGCGCGGCGAACGGCTGTGGCGCGTCCCCATCACCGGCGACACGGAGAACGTCGGCACGCCGACGGCGTACTACGTCGGCACCTACGGCCGCCTGCGCACGGTCACCAAGGTGCCCGGCGCCGACCAGCTCTGGCTCTCCACCACCAACTGCGACAACAACGGAGGAGCGGCGGACGGCTCGGACAAGATCTTCAAGGTGAGCATCAACTAGCCGGACCGAGGCGTTGCGGCGGGCTCACGCCCGGTACAACGCCTCCACCTCCGTCGCGTACGCGTTCTCGATCGCCTTCCGCTTCAACTTCAGCGAAGGCGTCAGCAAGCCGTGCTCCTCGGTGAACTGGTTCGCCAGTATCCGGAACGTACGGATCGACTCGGCCTGCGAGACCAGGGTGTTCGCGGCGACCACCGCCCGCCGCACCTCGGTCTCCAGGTCCGGGTCGCGCACCAGGTCGGACGGGGACAGCCGCGTCTTGCCCCGCATCTGGAGCCAGTGATCGACGGCCTCGGAGTCGAGGGTGACGAGCGCCGCGATGTACGGCCGGTCGTTGCCGACCACGATGCACTGGGCGACCAGCGGATGGTCGCGCACACGCTCCTCCAGGACGCCCGGCGAGACGCTCTTGCCGCCGGAGGTCACCAGGATCTCCTTCTTGCGCCCGGTGATGGTGAGATAGCCGTCCTCGTCGAGGGACCCCAGGTCGCCGGTGGCCAGCCAGCCGTCGTGCAGGGTGGCGTCGGTGGCCTTGGGGTCGTTCAGATAGCCCTGGAAGACGTTCGCGCCGCGCAGCCAGACCTCGCCGTCGTCCGCGATGTGCACGGTGGTCCCGGGGATCGCCTGGCCGACGGTGCCGAACCGGGTCTGCTCGGGCGGGTTGGCGGTCGCGGCGGCCGTGGATTCCGTGAGCCCGTACCCCTCGTAGATGACGACACCGGCGCCCGCGAAGAACAGTCCGAGCCGGCGGTCCATCGCCGAACCGCCCGACATCGCGTGCCTCACCCGGCCGCCCATGGCGCCCCGGACCTTGGAGTAGACGACCTTGTCGAAGAACTGGTGCTGCATCCGCAGGCTCGCCGAAGGGCCGGGCCCGATGCCCCAGGCCTTCTCCTCGACGGCGTCCGCGTAGCGCACGGCGACGTCGACGGCCTTCTCGAACGGGCCCGACTTGCCCTCCTTCTCGGCCTTGCGGCGGGCGGCGTTGAAGACCTTCTCGAAGATGTACGGCACCGCGAGGAAGAACGTCGGCTTGAACGCGGCCAGGTCCGGCAGCAGCGCCGCCGCGTTGAGCTGCGGCTGATGCCCGAACTTGACCTTCCCGCGGACCGCGGCGACCTGCACCATCCGCCCGAAGACATGGGCGAGCGGCAGGAACAGCAGGGTGGCCGCCTCGTCACCGCGCTTGGAGTGGAAGACCGGCTCCCAGCGCTCGATGACGGTGTCCGCCTCGAACATGAAGTTCGCGTGGGAGATGACACAGCCCTTGGGGCGCCCGGTGGTGCCCGAGGTGTAGATGATCGTCGCGATCGACTCCGGGGTGACCGCGCGCCGGTGCCGGTGCACCACCTCGTCGTCGAGGTGCGCGCCCGCCTCGTACAGCTCCTGCACGGCGCCCACGTCGAGCTGCCACAGTTTGTGCAGCTGCGGCAGCCGGTCGACGACCGTGGCGATCGTCATCGCGTGGTCCTCGTGCTCCACCATGATCGCCGACACCTGGGCGTCGTACAGCATCCAGAAGACCTGCTCGGCGGAGGAGGTCGGATAGACGGGCACGACCTGTGCGCCGATCGTCCACAATGCGTAGTCGAAGAGCGTCCACTCGTAGCGCGTGGGGCACATGATCGCGACGCGGTCCCCGAACCGGATCCCCTGGGCGAGCAGCCCCTTGGCAAGGGCGAGAACCTCGTCGCGGAACTCGGCGGACGTCACGTCGCGCCATTGACCCTGCTCGTCCTTGCGGCCGAGCGCGATGTGCAGCGGGTCCTCCTGGGCATGGTCGAACACGACGTCGGCCAGGCCGCCCACCGGCGGCGCCGACGCCGACGGAGGGTTGGTGAACTCGCGCAATCCCGCTCCTAGTGGCGCTCCGCACAGCGCCGTGAAAGCTACCCCACCGCGCCGTCGGGCGGGAGGGGGGCCGGAACAGGGGCCGGCCGGGGTGTGTGCGGCATATGCACAGGTCAGCCGAGAAAATGCCCGCACATGGGGAAGGGCCGGACAGAATCCCTTACGGTTCCGTAGGTTTCGATCCCGTAATCTCCACGGAATCTGTACGACCCTCCTACGGGGCACGGGGCGCCGGATACCGGACACGGAATTTTCGATTCCGTGCTCCGCGGCTACCGCCGGAGCCGGTCCCGGTGGTTCCGGGACCGGCTCCGCCGGTGTCATGACCGGGCCCTCACCGGTGTCATGCGCGGGACGCCGTCGCCCGCTCCGCCGGTGCCTCGGCCGTGTCCGTCACAGCGCGCGGCGTCCGCACCAACACCAGTACCAGCGCACCGGCGACCATCCCCGTCACGCCCGCCGCCACCGACGCCGTATCGAGCCCCGAGGCGAACGCGGCCCGCAGGGTGTGTTCGGAGAGAGGGCCGCGCAGTGCCCCGGCGCCGCCGCCGGCCAGGGTGTGGGCCGCGTCGTGCGAGAGCGTGTCCTGCATGCGGGAGGTCAGCACCGTGCCGAAGACGGCGACCCCGAGCGCGTACCCCAGCTGGCGGACCGTGTTCACCGCGCCGCCCGCCATGCCCGCCCGCTCCGGCGGTACGGCGGCGAGGGCGGCGCCCGCGATGGCGGGGGACACCAAGCCCGTGCCGATGCCGACCAGGACGAGGCCCGGCACCAGCACCGTCCAGCTCGTACCCGCGTCCAGCACGGCCTGGCAGAACGCGCCCGAGCCGACCAGGAGCAGCCCGCCGCCTATCGTCAGCCGCGCCGGAACCCCGTGCAACAGCTTCCCTGCGAGGATCGCGACCACCATCGTCGCGCCGGTCAGCGGGAGCAGGGTGAGCCCGCCGCGCACCGGGCTCATGCCCAGCACGGTCTGCATCCAGATGGACAGGTACGGGATCACACCGAACGCCACCCCGTTGAAGGCGAGCGCGCCCGCCATCACGCCCACGAACGCCGGCTTGCGCAGCAGCGACAGGTCCAGGAGCGGGTGGGCGACCCGCCGCTCGACGAGGACGAACGCGACCAGCGCCAGCGCCGCCGTCCCGAACGAGCCCGTCACCACCCCCGACGTCCAGCCGTCCGCCCCGGCCCGCACCACCCCGTACGTCGTCGCCCCCGCGAAGCAGGCGAAGGCGACCGTGCCCGCCCAGTCGATGCGCATCCCCCGCGGTCCGCGCGACTCCGGCACCACCCGCAGCGTCAGCCACACCGACGCCACGCTCACCGGCAGGTTCACGAAGAAGATCCACCGCCAGCCCGGCCCCTCGGTGAGCAGCCCGCCGAGCACCGGCCCGACCGCCGCCGCGCCGCCGCTGACCGCGCCCCACACCCCGAGCGCCGTCGACCGCTGCCGCCCCTGGTAGACCGAGCCGAGCAGCGGCAGGGTCGTCGCGAACATCGCCGCCGCGCCCACCCCCTGCAGCCCACGCGCGGCCACCAGCATCCCGGGCCCGGACGCCAGCCCGCACAGCAGCGACGCCACCGCGAACAGCACCACGCCCGCCACGTGCACCCGGCGCCGTCCCAGGATGTCGGCGGCGGCCCCCACTCCCAGCAGCAGCGCGGCGAGCGCGAGCGCGTACCCGTCGATCACCCACTGCAGATCACTCAGCGACGCGTGCAGCGCCCGTGCCATGTCCGGCAGCGCGACGACCGCGATCGTCACGTCCAGCAACAACATGAACGTCCCCAGGCACACCGCCGTGAGCGGCCCCCATGTACGCATGTCCTCAACTCCTCCAGAACCCCGTGCCGCGGATGCGAATGCCTCCGTACGATGAGCTCCCGAGGGGTGATCGCGGTGGCCTCAGGCGCCGGATCGCCGGAATCCGACAAGGACGGCCCCCATGGAGATGGAATCCCACACCTTCGACAAGCTCGATCTGCAACTGGTGGCCGCGCTGGAACTGGACGCCCGCGCGCCCTTCAGCCGGATCGCGGCGGTGCTGGGCGTCTCCGACCAGACCATCGCGCGCCGCTTCCGCAGACTCTCCGCCGAGGGCGGCCTGCGGGTGGTCGCGGTGCGCGACGCCGAACGGCTCGGCCAGAGCCAGTGGATGCTACGGCTGCGCTGCGCGCCCGACAGCGCGGAGACGATCGCCGAGGCGCTGGCCAAGCGGCCGGACACCGCGTGGATCGGACTGGCCTCGGGCGGCACCGAGGTGGTCTGCATGACCCGGCCGCGCAGCCCCGGCGACCACGACGACCTGCTGCTCGGCAAGTTGCCGCGCACCCCGAGCATCATGGAGATCCGCGCCCACCAGATCCTGAACCGCTTCTTCGGCGGTCCGACGGGCTGGATCAGCAGGTTCGACGCACTGACGGACGAGCAGATCGCCGCGCTGCGGCCGCGACTGCCCGACCCCTCGGGGCCCGTCCGGATCGACCCCGAGGACGAGCCGCTGGTCGCCGCGCTCGAACGCGACGGACGCGCCACCTATCCGGAACTCCAGCGCGCCACCGGCCGTTCCGAGTCCGTCGTCAAGCGCCGCCTCGCCGCACTTCTCGCCTCCGGCGCCGTGTACGTCGACGTCGAGTACCACGCCGAGACCCTCGGCTACGCCTGCGCCGCCGTCCTGTGGATCACCGCGGCCCCGGCAGCCCTGCACTCCGTCGGAGAGGCCCTCGCCACCCACGACGAGATCGCCTTCGCCGCGGCGACGGCCGGTCCCTCCAACATCGTCGTCACCGCCGTCGCCCGTGACACGGCGGGCCTCTACGCCTACCTGAGCGGCCGCCTCGGCACCCTCGAAGGGGTCCAGCACGTCGAGACGACCCCGTTCCTGCGCCGCATCAAGCAACTCACGTACGCGAGACCGACCCGCTAGGCCCGCCGCCCCCGAGCAGCCGGTCCCCGCCTCCCAGGATCGCGGACGCGAGGGCGTCCGCCGCCCCCTGCGCGGACGTCCGCCGCTGCCCGTGCACCAGGACGAAGTCGACCTCGCCCAGTTCCGGCAGGCCCGCGCGGTCGGGGACGCGGACGAGGCCCGGGGGGATCAGCCCGCGCGAGTGGGCCATCACGCCGAGGCCCGCGCGGGCCGCCGCGACGAGGGCGTTCAGACTGCCGCTGGTGCAGGCGATGCGCCACGCGCGGCCCTGGCGCTCCAGGGCTTCGAAGGCGAGGGCGCGGGTGATGCCCGGGGGCGGGTAGACGATCAGGGGGACCGGACGGTCGGGGTCGAGCCGCAGGCGTTCCGCGCCGATCCACACCAGGCGGTCGTGCCAGACCAGCTCGCCGCGCGGGTCCTCGGGCCGCCGCTTCGCCAGCACCAGGTCCAGCCTGCCCGCCGCGAGCTGTTCGTGCAGCGTGCCGGACAGCTCGACCGTCAGCTCCAGGTCCACCTCCGGATGGTCGTACCGGAAGCCCTCCAGGATCTCCGGGAGCCGGGTCAGCACGAAGTCCTCGGAGGCGCCGAAGCGCAGCCGGCCACGCAGCCGGGTACCCGTGAAGAAGGCGGTCGCCTGCTCGTGCACCGCCAGGATGCGGCGCGCGAAGCCGAGCATCGCCTCGCCGTCCTCGGTGAGCTCCACGGAGTGCGTGTCCCGCGAGAACAGTTGCCGTCCCACCGCGTCCTCCAGGCGGCGTACGTGCTGGCTGACGGTCGACTGGCGCAGCCCGAGCCGCCGTGCGGCCTGCGTGAAGCTCAGGGTCTGGGCCACCGCGAGGAAGGTACGCAGCTGGGAGGGGTCGTACACACCCCCACGTTATCGCGAATCGCGATGACAGTCAGAACGGTATGACGGATTCCCGATCGCGGGCCGGAAGAGGACGATGGAGAGGGCACGACCCGCCCGGGGACCATCCTTGCCCCGGGGCCGCACCGTACGACGTCTGAGCAGTGGAGCACCGTGAAACGCCTGCAGTGGCCGAGTTGGATGCCGATCGACCCCTACATCCTGCTGTTGCTCGGGACAGTGGGCCTGGCGGCCCTGCTCCCGGCACGGGGTACGGGCGCCGACGTCGCGTCGGGCGCGTCCACGGCCGCCATCGCCTTCCTCTTCTTCCTCTACGGGGCCCGGCTCTCCACCCGTGAGGCCGTCGAGGGCCTCAAGCACTGGCGGCTCCACGTCACCGTCCTGGCCTGCACCTTCGTCGTCTTCCCGCTGCTCGGCCTGGCCGCCCGCGGCCTCGAACCGGTGCTCCTGACACACAACCTCTACACCGGTCTGCTCTTCCTCACGCTCGTCCCCTCGACCATCCAGTCGTCGATCGCCTTCACCTCCATGGCCCGCGGCAACGTGCCCGCCGCGATCTGCGCCGGCTCCTTCTCCTCCCTCGCTGGCATCGTCGTCACCCCGCTGCTCGCCGCGGCACTGCTGGGCAGCAGCGGCGGCGGTTTCTCCGCGGACTCGCTGGTCAAGATCGTGCTCCAACTGCTGGTGCCGTTCCTCGCCGGGCAGGTGCTGCGCCGCTGGATCGGCGGGTTCATCACGCGCCACAAGAAGGTCCTCGGGTACGTCGACCGCGGCTCGATCCTGCTGGTCGTCTACACCGCGTTCAGCGAGGGCATGGTGCAGGGCATATGGCACCAGGTCAGCGCGGTACGACTGGCGGGACTGCTCGCGGTCGAGGCCGTGCTGCTCGCGGTGATGCTGACGCTCACCTGGTACGGCGGGAAGGCGCTGGGCTTCCACCGCGAGGACCGCATCGCGATCCAGTTCGCCGGGTCGAAGAAGTCCCTCGCCTCGGGGCTTCCCATGGCCAGCGTGCTGTTCGGCGCGCACGCCTCGCTCGCCGTGCTGCCGCTGATGCTCTTCCACCAGATGCAGCTGATGGTGTGCGCGGTGATCGCCAAGCGCCGCGCCCACGACCCCGAGGCGGCTACGACCCCGGTGCCCCCAGTCGCAGCGTCACGAATCGAGGTCGGTACAGCGCCACGTTCCGACTGAGGTTCGCCTGCGCCGAGACACCGCCCGTCGTGTCCAGCCAGTTCACGTCATAGCTCAGGACGAGCCGGTCGCCGTCGCTCAGCGCCGCGTGCACCTGCGGGTTGTACGCGGCGACCTGCCCCTGCGGCAGGGGCGGACCGAAACTCCGGGTGGGCCCCCGCCAGGGGCCGGTCGGCGCGCACGCCCAGTACGAGGTGATCGTCGTCAGGCCCGCGGTGCCCGCCGCCATCGTGAACAGGACGTACGTCCCGCCGTCCCGCACCACCGTGAACGCGCTGCCGACCCCCGTGCGCCGCTCGTCCCCGAGTACCGGCCCCGGCCGTGCCCGCACCGCCCATCCGCCGCCGTCCCAGTACTCCCAGGCCGCCGGCTGCCCGAGCCGGCCGCGCGGCACCCGCGCCACGTACGCCTGCGAGGCGGGGCGCGAGGCGGCCTGGCCGTCGTCGCCGCCGAAGACGTACGTCCACGCGCCCGCGTCGACCGTCGAGGTGCCGAACAGCACCCGCCGGGAGGGATCCGTCACGGAACTCTGGTCCAGGACCGTGGTGACGCCTTCCAGTCGCAGGTCGGGCAGCGAGAGGGTGGCGACCTCGGTGGACGTGGGCACGCCGTAGATCCAGGGAGCCTGGCCGGCGGTACGCGTCCACAGCAGGACGCGGACGACCTGCTCGGAGGAGCCGGGGGAGCGGGGCTCGACACGGGCCGCGACCGGCCACCGCCACCGCCCCGGCCCGGGGTCGGGGAACACCGGCGTCGGCAGCGTCGTCTCCAGCCGCCCGTCCTTCGACATCACCACGGCCGAGTTCCGTACCAGGGGCGCACTCGTGTCGCGCCACGCGTACGACTCGCCGACCGGGTTCGGAGGCCCGTGCACCTGGCCCAGATACGTGTCCGAGAACAGCCACAGCACCCGCCCGTCCGGCAGCCGCACCGAGTGCGTGCCGTCGCCGCCGGTCCAGTCGTCGACACGGCTCGCGTCGTCGCCGTACCGCGCGAACTCGGCCGTGAGCCGCGCGTCCGCGCTCCAGGACCGCAGCGTACGGGCCGTGCACGCGCCGCCGCCCTCCCGGTCGTGGTCGGGGAGGGCGGTGAGCAGCACGGCCGCGCAGACCAGGGCGAGCAGGACACCGAGGCCGGCCCCGGTCCGCCGTCGTCGTGCTCGTGAGTCGTCGGGCACGGACGGGACGTTAGTGGCCGCCGCGTACCCGGTCCATGGGCAGATACAGGACGGTGTCCCGGGTCACTTCCCCGGAGGGCGGCGCGGACAACTCGTCGTCGCTCAACGCCCGGTCGTAGACGCGCACTTCGTCGATCGCTCCCGTGAAGTACGCCCGGCTGTCCATCCGTTGCCCGACATGGACCCCGAACGGCGAGTTGCGGCTGACCGACCCGGGCACGTCCGCGGCGCCGACCGCCGTACCGTCGACGGAGAGCGTGAGCAGTCCGTCGCCCCGTCGCAGGGCCAGATGATGCCACTGTCCGTCGTTGTAGGCGCTCGCGGTGCGCACGGAGACGGAGGTCGGGGCCGCGGCTCCGTTCCTCGTGGTGATCAGCGCGGTGATCCGGTGGGACGCGGGCTCGGCACGCATCCACACCTGCGGCTGCGTCGTCCCGATCCCGCCCATCCACAGCAGCGGCTGCTCCCCGCCGGTGGCCGTGTAGCGGAACCACAGCGACGCGGTGAAGTCCTTCGTCCCGAGCGGGAGCCGGTCCTGATACGGCAGCCGTACGGCGTCGTCGGCGCCGTCGAACTCCAGCGCGCCGCCGCGCACGCCCGCCGTCTCCCCGGCGCCGCCGAGGACCGCGGCCGGTTCGGCGTGCCGGGCGAGGTCGGCGGTCGTCGGGTCGGGGCCGCGCCGCGGGGTGAGCCAGTCCTCGGTGAAGCGGGCGAAGCGGACCTCGTCGCGTGCGTCGACCGCGCCGCCCTCGTACAGCAGCCCCACCGCGCCGCCGCCGATCCCGACCAGGTCGGAGTAGCCCGACCAGTCGGTGGTCACGACCGTGCCGCGGTCCACGCTGTCCCAGGTGCGCCCGCCGTCGTACGAGGAGCGGATCATCATGGTCCGGCGGCGGTCGGGGTCGCCGGGGCAGGCCAGCAGGATGCGGTCGCCGAGGCGGAGTACGGAGCCCTGGACCTGGGGCGCGTAGAGGCCGGGGAGGTCGCGGAAGGGCGCAGTGAAACTGTCGCCGCCGTCGCGGCTGACGGTCTGGGTGCGGTGGCCGAGGTCGGTGCCGTCCTGCTCGCGCCCGCTGACGAGGACGGACCCGTCGGCGCGTTCCGTGAGCGTCAGTTCGGACGGCTTCTGACGGAAGGTGCCGTCGTCCGCGATCGGCCAGGAGTCGCTCGCGCCGATCCGCCAGTGATCGCCGCCGTCGTCACTGGTGATGAGGGCGGCGTTGTTGGCGGTGACCCGACTGTCGCTCCAGGTCTCGGTGTTGACGCCGAAGACGAGCCGCCCGGCGTGCCTGCCACGGGTCAGCTGGATGCCGTGCACGGGGCCGGTGGCGTACCAGGAGTTCCAGTTCGGCGGGAGGATCTCGGCGCTCAGGTCGCGCGGTGCGGACCAGCTGAGGCCGTCGTCGTCGCTGTACTGGAGATGCGGGGTGCGGTCGCAGGGGACGTCGCAACCGCGCCCGTCGGTGCGGCCCGTGTTGTACGTCTCCGCCAGCACGATGCGACCGGTCTCGTGGTCCACGATCGGGGCGGGGTTGCCGTGGGTGTCGCCCGCCCCCTCGTTGACGACCTGGAGCGGTCCCCAGGTCCGGCCGCCGTCGGTCGACCGTTTGACGACGATGTCGATGTCACCCGCGTCGCCGCAGTCGTGCACGCGCCCCTCGGCGAACGCCAGCAGGGTGCCGTGGGTGCTCCGCACCACGGCCGGGATGCGGAAGCAGGCGTAGCCGGGATCCTGGGAGGCCCTGAAGAGCACCTGTTGCTCGAACGACGCACCGGACGCACCGGACGCACCGGATACACCGGATGCGTCCGCCGCGTCGGCCCTCGCGGGGCTCGGCAGCGCGAGCACGCACAGTGCGGCGGCCGTGAGGACTGCGGTCAGGGTGGATCTGAGACGTGCGCGCAGACGTGCCGACATGGTGCGACCTGCCCTTCGTGTGTCTGGGCAACCAGGGTGATCTGGACATCCGACATCCGACATCCGACGTCCAATGTGTGTGCCACAGACGCTACTTGGGCCCTCAGCGGCCCCACAAGAAGCGAGCACCGGTCGTGTTCACGCCAAATCTGAACTTGTCTGTCAGGGGCGCAGCACCACCTTCCCCAGGTTGCTCCGTGACGCGATCGCCGCGTGCGCCTCCGCCGCGTCCTCCAGGGCGAACTCCCCGTGCACGGCGGGCCGCAGCGCTCCCTCCGCGAACAGCCGCCACAGTTCCTCGCGCCACCGCTCGTACCGCCCCGGCTCGTTCCGTGCGATCCGGGCCATCTGGAAGCCGATCACGGACTTGGCGCCCACCAGCAGGTCGTACGCCCGCACGCTCCCGCCGCCCGAGCTGTACGCGACGAGCCGCCCGCCCGGGGCGAGGGCGGCGACGCCCGGGGTGAGCAGGTCGCCGCCGACCGCGTCGAGAACGTAGTCGACGGGCTCGCCCCAGTCCTCGGAGTCGTACGCGATCACCTCGTCCGCGCCGAGACCTCGCACGAACTCCGCCTTGCCGAGGGCGAGCGCGGACACGGCCCCGACGACACGTGACGCGCCCCGCAGCCGGGCGAGTTGGACGGCGAGATGGCCGACCCCGCTCGCCGCGCCGGTGATCAGCGCCGCCTCGCCGGGTGCGGGGCGCGCGGCCTCCAGGGCGCCGAGCGCGACCAGCCCGCTGCGGACGAGGGCGACGGCGTCGACCGCGCTCGCACCCGCCGGGACGGGGGAGGCCATGGTCTCGTGCAGCAGGGCATGGTCGGCGTACCCGTGCCCGAAGCAGAGTCCGGTGACGCGGTCGCCCACCGCGAAACGGGTGACGCCCGCCCCGACGGCGACGATGTCGCCCGCGATCTCACCGCCGAGCGGGATCGGCTCCGCGGCCTCGGTGACCTTGCGGACGACGGGGAGGGTGACGCCGATCGCCTCGGTGCGCACCAGCAGTTCGCCGGGTCCGGCGGCGGGTACGGGGACGTCCTCCAGGAACAGGGGGCCGCCGGTGTGCTCGTATCGGACGCGACGCATCGCACCTCCAGGGGTGAGTGGTGAGGGGATGAGGGGATGAGTCCTCGGGTCGTTGGGATTCCCAACGGTATCCGAGATTCGTTGGGATGCCCAACGGTTATTCGCTAGGCTGGCCCCATGTCCGCCTCCGCCCCCCTGCCCGCCATCCGCTCCCTCCCCAGCTGGCTCCTCGGCCGCACCGCCGCCCGCGGCCGTGCCCTCGTCGCCGAGGCCCTGGCGGCCGAGGGCCTGAAGATGTGGGATCACGTGGTGCTCTCCGCCGTCTCCGACCTCGGCCCCGTCGCCCAGGCCGAACTGGGCCGCAGCATCCGGCTCGACCCCAAGGACCTGGTCGGTGTTCTCAACGACCTCCAGGGCGCGGGCCTGGTCCTGCGCGAACCCGACCCCAGGGACCGGCGCAAGAACGCGGTGTCCATCACCGAGGAGGGCGCACGCCTCCTCGCGCGCTGCGAGCGGGTGGCGCGCGAGGCCAACGACGCGCTCCTCTCGCCACTCTCGGAGGCCGAGCGGAAGCAGTTCATGGGCCTGTTGATCCGGATTTCCGGTACGGACGGCTGATGAAGGCTAACGTTCCGTCATGACCGCACCCGAAACCGAACCCCGGCTCGCCCTCGACCCCGCGCGCACCGCCCTGGTGCTCGTGGATCTGATGGAGCGCATCGTCGGACTGCCCGTGGAACCTCGCAAGGGCACCGAAGTCCTCGCCGCCGCCGAGGAGTTGGCGGCCACCTTCCGCAAGGCGGGCGCGCTCGTCGTGCTCGTCCGGGGCGAACGGCCCGGGCTGCCCGAGCAGCCGCCCGGCAGCGGACTCGTCGCCGGGCTCGCGGTGGAGGGTGACCTCGAGGTCGTGAAGCGGACCATCGGCGGGTTCCAGGGCAGCGGTCTCGACGAGCGACTGCGGGAGCGCGGCATCTCCACCCTCGTCTTCGGCGGGATCGCCACCAACCTCGGCGTCGAGTCCACCGCCCGCGCCGCCGGCGACCTCGGCTACGACCTCGTGTTCGCCGAGGACGCGATGGCGGCCCTCACCGCGCCCGAACACGAGGCGTCGGTCCGCCTCGACTTCCCACGCCTGGGCACGGTCGTGACCACCGCGCAGGTGCACTTCAGCGCGGGCTGAGGCGCGGAGCGGGGCAGGGGATTTTGCGCGGTCGCACCAGCACCGTGCCGCCGTCCACGACGACGGTCGAACCGGTGCTGTACCGGCCGCGCATCAGGCAGAGGTACGCCTCCGCCCCGTCCTCGGGCTCCCCGACCCGCCCGACCGGCAGTGACTGCGCGGCGGATGAGAATAGGCCCTCGCGGTCGGCCTCCGGCAGCTCCCGCCACAGTTCGGTGCGGACCACGCCGGGGGAGACCACGTCGGCCCGGATCGGCGCCGGCTCCAGTGCCAGTGCGCGGGAGAGGTTCCTTCCGGCCTCCGCCACCGCGAGCCCGATGCCCGCCGTGCCGCCGACGGCCACGACCCGCTCTCCTCGCAGACTCATCCTCTTTCGCCAGGGGCGATACCCTGAAGGCATCGCCACCGCGACGACGGAAGGGGCGGCCATGGACCTCGACCTGCGGAAGGTCCGCTACTTCGTGGCGGTCGCCGAGCTGCTCCACTTCGGCCGCGCGGCGGAGCGACTGCACATCGCTCAGCCGGTCCTGAGCCGCCAGATCCGCGCCCTGGAGAAGGACTTGGGCGCACCGCTCCTCGAACGCGACAGTCATGGTGTGACCCTGACGGCGGCCGGGCGCCAACTCCTTGACGACGCCCGGCAGTTGCTCGCCACCGCGGACGCCACCAGGCTCCGGGTGCGCCGGGCCGCCGGCGGCCCGCGCCGGCTGGTCGTCGGCTTCCGGGCAGGCGTCGTCGTGACCCGCGCCCTGCGCGCCTTCGGGGCCGCCCACCCGGACGTCGAGGCGCTCGCCCGCCGCGTCGAATGGGACGACCAGGAGCGGCTCATCCTCGACGGAACCGTCGACCTCGCCTACGTACGCCGCCCGATCCGCGAGCAGGGCCTCACGCTGCTGCCGCTGTTCAGCGAGGCGCGCGTGGCGATGCTCCCCGCCGACCACCGGCTCGCGGGCAAACCGGAGCTCGCCCTGGCCGACCTGGCGGACGAACCGCGCCTGAGGTACGCCGACCCCCGACCCGGCGAGCTGCCGATCCGCACCATCGAAGAGAAGTTCGAGTCCGTGGCGAGCGGGGCCGGCATCACGCTCGTACCCGAGTCCGTCGCCGAGCAGTACTC
This sequence comes from Streptomyces olivochromogenes, assembly GCF_001514115.1. Lineage (GTDB taxonomy): Bacteria > Actinomycetota > Actinomycetes > Streptomycetales > Streptomycetaceae > Streptomyces > Streptomyces olivochromogenes. The sequence goes on along the minus strand of NZ_KQ948451.1, from coordinate 1,095,893 downwards.
GCGCCCGGACATCACCTACGTACCGGTGCCGGACGCGGAGCGCGACGAGGTGCTGCTCGCCTGGGAGGCGAGCCGGCACTCGCCTCTGATCACCGCCTTCGCCCTGCTCGCCCCCCTCGCCGACCCGGCGCGGGCCGAGGAGTCGTGAGCCCGGTCGCGGCGGGCTGAGGCGGGGCCCCTACGGCGCAGGGGGCGCTCCCCGCCGGTCGGGGCCCCGCCGCCGTGCCGCGGGGAGCCGGTCAGCCCTGGGCGGCCGCGGCCCGCAGGGCGATGCGGTGCTCGCCCGCGTACACGTTCATGGAGGGGCCGCGCAGGAAGCCCACCAGGGTCAGCCCGGTCTCGGCGGCCAGGTCCACCGCCAGCGAGGACGGTGCCGAGACCGCCGCCAGTACGGGGATGCCCGCCATGACCGCCTTCTGCGCCAGCTCGAAGGAGGCCCGGCCCGACACCAGCAGGATCATGCGGGAGAGCGGCAGGTCGCCGCGTTGCAGGGCGCGCCCGACCAGCTTGTCGACCGCGTTGTGCCGGCCCACGTCCTCCCGTACGTCGAGCATCTCCCCGTCCTCCGTGAACAGGGCCGCGGCGTGCAGACCCCCGGTCCGGTCGAAGACCCGCTGGGCCTCGCGCAGCCGGTCGGGGAGGCCGGCGAGGAGAGCGGGCTCCAGCCGGACCGGGGGAGCGTCGGCGCCGTCGTCGATGGCCCAGCGGGCCGTCGTACGGACCGCGTCCAGGCTCGCCTTGCCGCACAGGCCGCAGGACGAGGTCGTGTAGACGTTGCGCTCCAGGGTGATGTCGGGCAGCACGACTCCGGGTGCCGTCCGGACGTCCACGACGTTGTACGTGTTGGAGCCGTCGACCGTGGCGCCCGCGCAGTAGACGATGTTCTGCAGTTCGTCGGCCCGGCCGAAGACCCCCTCGCTGACGAGGAAGCCCGCCGCGAGCGCGAAGTCGTCGCCCGGGGTGCGCATGGTGATCGCGAGCGGTTTCCCGTTGAGGCGGATCTCCAGTGGCTCCTCGGCGACGAGCGTGTCCGGGCGGGTGGAGATGGCCCCGTCCCGGATGCGGATCACCTTGCGTCGTTCCGTGACTCGTCCCATGTCCTGATCAGTCCCGGTTCTGTACGTGCTGGTAGCCGAAGCGGCCCTTGATGCAGAGATTGCCGTGGGTCACCGGGTTGTCGTGCGGGGAGGTGACCTTCACGATCTCATTGTCCTGCACGTGCAGGGTGAGGTTGCAGCCCACACCGCAGTACGCGCACACCGTCGTCGTCTCGGTCTGCGCCGACTCGTCCCATGTACCCGCCGCGCGCATGTCGAACTCCGACTTGAAGGACAGTGCTCCCGTCGGGCACACCTCGATGCAGTTGCCGCAGTACACGCACGCCGAGTCGGTCAGCGGGGCGTCGTGCTCGACAGCGATCCGGGCGTCGAATCCGCGCCCGGAGACCGAGATCGCGAACGTGTTCTGCCACTGGTCGCCACACGCGTCGACGCACTTGTAGCAGAGGATGCACTTGTCGTAGTCGCGGACGTAGAGGCCGTTGTCGATCTTCGGCTCCTCGTCGAGGCGCGCCGCGTCGGGGCCGAAGCGGTCCGGTTTCGCCTCGTACTCCTTGATCCACCCGGCCACCTCCGGAGTGGTCGACAAGTCGACCGAGGAGGCGAGGAGCTCGATGACGAGCTTGCGGCTGTGGCGGGCGCGCTCGGTGTCCGTCCGCACCTCCATGCCCGCCTCCGCCTTGCGCGAGCAGGCCGGGACGAGGGTACGGGCGCCCTCGAGCTCGACGACACAGACCCGGCAGGCGTTCTTGGGGGTGAGCGTGTCGCCCTGGCAGAGGGTGGGGACCTCCTTGCCCGCCGCCCGGCAGGCGTCGAGGATCGTCGAGCCCTCCGGAACCCGGACCTCCTGCCCGTCGAGGGTGAACTCGACGAGCCGACGCGGCACTCCCAGCGGTATCGCGGTCATTCGTAGGCCCCCAAGCGGTCGATCGCGGATTCCACGGCGTTCCACGCGGTCTGCCCGAGACCGCAGATCGAGGCGTCCCGCATCGCGCGGCCCACCTCCCTGAGCAGGGCGAGGTCGTCGGCCGCCGCAGCGCCCCTCCGCTCGGCGATCCGGTGCAGCGCCTCCTCCTGCCGTACGGTCCCGACCCGGCACGGCACGCACTGCCCGCACGACTCGTCGCGGAAGAACTCGGCGATGCGCAGCAGGAGGCGGGGGAGCGGGACCGTGTCGTCGAAGGCCATGACCACGCCCGAGCCGAGGGTCGTGCCCGCCGCCCGGGTGCCCTCGAAGGTGAGCGGGATGTCGAGTTCGTCGGGCCGTACGAAGCCGCCCGCCGCGCCGCCCAGCAGCACCGCGCGCAGCCGTTCACGCACGCCCGCCAGCGCCAGCAGCTCGCCCAGCGTCGCCCCGAACGGCAGTTCGTAGATTCCGGGCCGGTCCACGCTGCCCGACACGCAGTACAGCTTCGGGCCGGTGGAGCCCGGGGTGCCGATCGCCGCGTACGCCTCGGCCCCCCTCGTCAGGATCGGCAGGACGTTCACCAGGGTCTCGACGTTGTTCTCGGCAGTGGGTCTGCCGAACAGACCCTTCTCCACAGGGAAGGGCGGCTTGGAACGCGGCTCTCCTCTGTACCCCTCGATCGAGTTGAACAGGGCGGTCTCCTCGCCGCAGATGTACGCGCCCGCGCCCCGCCGGATCTCGATGTCGAAGGCGTACCCCTGGCCGAGGACGTCCTCGCCGAGCAGACCACGCGCGCGTGCCTGCCCGATGGCGTGCTCCATGCGGCGCAGGGCGCGCGGGTACTCGCCGCGCAGATAGAGGTAACCCTTGTGCGCCCCGACGGCGTACGCCGCGATGGTCATCGCCTCGACGAGGGCGTACGGGTCGCCCTCCATGACGACCCGGTCCTTGAAGGTGCCCGGCTCGGACTCGTCGGCGTTGCACACCAGGTAGTGCGGACGGTCGGGCTGGGACGCCGTGGCCTGCCATTTGCGGCCGGTGGGGAAGGCGGCGCCGCCGCGCCCGACCAGGCCCGCGTCGGTGACCTCGCGGATGACCCCGGCCGGCCCGAGGGCGAAGGCCTGCCGCAGGGCCGCGTACCCGCCGTGTGCCCGGTAGTCGTCGAGCGAGGCGGGGTCGACCACACCGACACGGCTCAGCAGCACGAGGGAGGGATCGCCCGACTGAGGCACCGCGAAGGCCGCGGGCGGCTCCTCGGGCGCCGAGTCGGGGGCGCTCGCCGCCTCCGCCGCCCGCGCGACGGTGGCGGGCGCCGACACGGCCGTACGCACCGGATCGCCCGCCCTGACCGCGAGGGCCGCCGGAGCGCGCTCGCACAACCCCAGGCAGGGGCTGCGCTGGACGCCGACGCCGCTGCCGGGCCCGAGGCGGGCCTCGACCCCGGCGCACAGCTCCGCCGCGCCCGCCGCCGCGCACGCGAGGTCCGTGCACACATGGAGCACGGTCGCGGGGCGCGGTCTCACCGAGAACATCGCGTAGAAGGTCGCGACCCCGTAGGCCTCCGCAGGCGGCACGGTCAGCCGGCGGCACAGGTAGTCGAGCGCACCCTCGCTGACCCAGCCGATCCGGTCGTTGACGGCGTGCAGCCCCGGCAACAGCAGGTCGCGGCGCTCGCGCGCCTCCCGGCCGCCGCGGGCCCACCTGAGGTCGGCGGCCCTCATCTCATCGCGGGCGGCGCCCTCCCACGAGGACTCCGGAGGACCGAGCAGCGCGTCGATCGCCGCCCGCTCCTCGTCCGTCGGCTTGCTGTCACCGAAGTGCAGATCCACCACATCACCTCACTTGAGTCGCGACCGGCAGCTTCTCGATCCGGATGGCCGACGCCTTGAACTCCGCCGTCCCCGCGATCGGGCAGTTCGCCTCGATCGTCAGCTGGTTGGTGTCCACCTCGTCGGGAAAGTGCATGGTCATGAACGCAAGGCCGGGCCGCAGCGCGGTGTCGATCCACACGGGTGCCACGACGGATCCCCGGCGCGAGGAGACCTGGACCTCCTCGCCCACCACGACCCCGTAGTGCTCGGCGTCCTCCGGGCAGAGCTCGACATACTCGCCGCGCCGCAACGGCGAGGCGAAACCACCGCTCTGCACACCGGTGTTGTACGAGTCGAGCCGCCGTCCGGTGGTGAGCCGGATCGGATACTCCTCGTCCGTCAGATCCACGGGCGGGTCGTGCTGGACGATCCCGAACGGCGCGGGCCGCCCCCGCTCGGCGGGGTCCGAGGCCCACAACCTGCCGTGCAGATAGGTGGGTTCGAGGCGCGCGGTGTCGGGGCAGGGCCACTGGATGCCCTGGTGCTCCGCCAGACGTTCGTACGTCATCCCGTAGTGGTCCGGCGACACCGACCGCAGCTCGTTCCAGACGGCCTCGGCGTCGGTGTACTTCCAGTCGTGCCCGAGACGCGTGGCGAGGTCGCAGAGGATGTCGATGTCCTCGCGGGCCTCACCGGGCGGTGTGACCGCCGCGCGTACGCGCTGCACGCGCCGCTCGCTGTTGGTGGTGGTGCCCTCCGTCTCCGCCCAGCCGGCGGTCGCGGGCAGGACCACGTCCGCCAACTGGGCCGTCTTCGTGAGGAAGATGTCCTGGACGACGAGGAAGTCGAGGGCGCCGAGCCGCCGTACCGCCTGCTCGCTGTCGGCCTCCGACTGCGCCGGGTTCTCGCCGATGCAGTAGACCGCCTTGAGCGTGCCCTCCTCCATGGCCTCGAACATCTCCGTCAGGTTCAGCCCGTAGTGCGGCTGGATGACGGTGTCCCAGGCGGACTCGAACTTCAGCCGAGCCGCGGGGTCGAGGATGTCCTGGAAGCCGGGGAGGCGGTTGGGGATGGCGCCCATGTCGCCGCCGCCCTGCACGTTGTTCTGCCCGCGCAGGGGCTGGAGCCCGGAGCCGTGGCGGCCCACGTGCCCGGTCAGCAGGGTCAGGTTGATCAGCGCGCGGACGTTGTCGGTCCCGTTGTGGTGCTCGGTGATGCCGAGGGTCCAGCACAGCTGGGCGCGCTCGGCGCGGGCGTACGCGTGCGCCAACTGCCGTATCGCCGCCGCCGGTACGCCCGTCACCTTCTCGGCGAGCGACAGCGTCCAGGGCTCGACGAGCGCCTGGTACTCCTCGAAGCCGCTGGTGGCCCGCTCGATGAAGGCGTGGTTGGCGAGGCCCGCGTGGATGATCTCGCGGCCGATCGCGTGGGCCATCGGGATGTCGGTGCCGACGTTCAGACCGAGCCAGCTCTCCGCCCACTCGGCCGTGGACGTACGGCGCGGGTCGACCGCGTACATCCGGGCGCCGTTCCTGATCCCCCTCAGCACGTGCTGGAAGAAGATCGGGTGGGCGAAGCGGGCGTTGGAGCCCCACATCACGATGAGGTCGGTCTCCTCGACCTCCGCGTACGAGGAGGTGCCGCCGCCGGAACCGAAGGCGGCGCTCAGGCCCGCGACGCTCGGGGCATGACAGGTGCGGTTGCAGGAGTCGACGTTGTTCGTGCCCATCACGACCCGGGCGAACTTCTGGGCCACGTAGTTCATCTCGTTGGTCGCGCGGGCGCAGGAGAACAGGCCGAAGGCGCCGCGGGCGGCGCTCAGTCCCGCCGCCGCGCGGGTCAGGGCCTCGTCCCAGGTGGCCCGCCGGAAGGGCTCGTCGCGCGCGTCACGGACCAGGGGGTGCGTGAGCCGGGCGTAGATCTTCGATTCCCGTTTCCTCATGCGGCGCTCCTCAGCGCGAGCAGGTCCGAGATGGCGTGGACGGTGCGCAGGGTGGGCACCTCGACGCCGGTGATGTCCGCCAACTCGACGACCGCCGACAGCAGCACGTCCAGTTCGAGCGGCTTGCCGCGTTCCAGGTCCTGGAGAGTGGAGGTGCGGTGGTCGCCGACGCGCTCGGCGCCGGCCAGCCGCCGTTCGATGGAGACGCCCACCTCGCAGCCGAGCGCCTCGGCGACCGCGAGCGTCTCGGTCATCATGATCTCGATGACCTTGCGGGTGCCGCCGTGCAGGCACATCTGCCGCATCGTCGCGCGGGACAGCGCGCTGATCGGGTTGAAGGAGATGTTGCCGAGCAGCTTGAGCCAGATGTCGTTGCGCAGATCCCGTTCGACCGGGCACTTGAGGCCGCCGGCCGTCATGGCCTCGCTGAACGCATTGCACCGCCCGGAGAGGGTGCGGTCGGGCTCGCCGACGGAGAACCGGGTGCCTTCCAAGTGCCGTACGACGCCCGGCCCTTCCAGCTCGGTCGCGGCGTACACGACACACCCGATGGCCCGTTCGGGCGCGAGCACCGCACTGACCGCGCCGTCCGGGTCCACGCTCTCCACACGGTGGCCGTCGTGCGGGCCGCCGTGCCGGTGGAAATACCACCAGGGGATGCCGTTCTGGGCGGCGATCACCGCCGTGGTCTCGTGCAGCAAAGGCTCGATCAGCGGCCCGCACGCCGCGTACGAGTTGGCCTTCAGGCCGAGCAGGACGTAGTCGACCGGGCCGACCTCGGCCGGGTCGTCGGTGGCATGGGCGCGCGCGGTGAAGTCGCCACGCGGACTGAGGACTTGGACTCCGTGCCGCCTCATGGCCGCAAGATGCGGTCCACGGGCGATGAGGTGCACATCGGCGCCTGCGCGGTGCAGCGCGGCGCCGACGTAGGCGCCGATCGCACCGGCGCCGAGAACGGCGACTTTCACTGTGGCTCGCTCCGTTCGGTCGAGGGTACCGAGGAACTGCCGAACTCTGTCGACGAAATATTGTCTACAGTATGGAACTTCGGGCGGCAAGGTTTCGCGCAGCACCTCGACGGACCACGTTCGGGGACGCCGAGGAGGTATGCGGCTTCCTCAAACAGCATGCCCGTGGCCATCTGGATGACCTGGACTCACTCGGAGCCGGCGATGCGGCTCAGAATGGGCTGGTGAGCCGGCCGGAGCGCGCGGCCGCCGCCGGTCGGCAGTGGTCAGTACGTCGACGGGTGTGGGCTGTCGAGTCGGATGCCGCAGACCAGGCCGAAGCAGGCGTCAGCGGGGAAGAAGCGTCCGCGTTGCAGCACCCGCGGGAGGTGCTCAGCGTCGAATGGGGCGACGATCGGCTCCGGGCTGGTGCGGTCACCCTGCGGGTGGTCATCTCGGCCTATAAGGGCCGGGGAGAAGTGAAGAACGGTCACGAGGGGTGTTCTCCTCTCGGGGATTCCCGGAGAGGAGAGCGGCTCTGTCCGGTCCTCCGTGCTGCCCCCAATCCGTGCGGGGGGCCGTGACGGCTCTTGGCCGGATGCGGCGGCCGCCCCGGATGTCAAAGCCACACCCGACGCTCCTGAGTGGTCCAACCACACGAAGGGCTCGCCCAGTCCCGTGGAAGAACGTAGGAAACGTAGGGAAGTGATCGCGACGCGGTGGGCCTGTCCGAGCGGAGGCCGGAGTCACCCCCTACCCGCGGGACCGGGCGTCACCAGCTCGCGCGGCGGCCGCCGCCTCCAGCAGGGGCCAGCCGTCGACCTCAACCGCCCACAGCTCTCCCGGCTGCCACCCGCGGGCCGACGCCGCATCGAGCAGGGCCCGGACGGCGCCCGGTTCGTGCAGGTTCAGGGAGCCGCCCCGGACGTACCCCACGTCCCCGGAGCCCATGGGGAACCCGCCCGGGACGTATCGGCCAGGGCCCTCCGCGAAGACGATGCGCAGCGGGCCGCCGGTGCCGACCGGCTGCGGGTACAGCGTGAGCGTCTCGCGGCAGTCCGCGGATAGGCCGCTGTCCAGCACGTGGTGGCTGTGGCGGAGCGTCCACAGGTACGCCCGCCCGTCGACGACCAGCCGGCGGGGCTTCTTCGTATGGCGGGGCATGGAGCCGAGAGTACGCGGCCTGCCGGGCCCGGTGCGTGGTCGCGCCGGGCCCCGCAGCAGGGCGTCGCAGGACGGTACGGGTCGCGAGGGTCAGTCCCGGCGGGCCACCAGCCGGTAGGCATTGGAAAGACCCAGGGGCCGGGCCACGCGTTTGACGACGAGGCGGTCCAGCAGCCTGCCCAGGAGCAAGGCCGGGATGCCGGCGATCACTGTCATGGCGCGCAGTATGCGCTGAAGGCGGGACGGCGGAACCGGCAGCCAGGGCAGGTCGTCACGCGGTGCGACCGCGTCCAGGGCAAACCAGACGGCGGCCAGCAGGTCGACGGGGTCGTGGGGTTCGGCGTGCTGCTCCGCGACCACCGTGAAGCCGAGATCCGTGAGACGAGCACGCAGGTTCTCGACCGGGACGAAGTGCAGGTGCTGCGGCTGCAGCCAGGGCAGCCACCAGCGGCCGAGAAGGCGGGCATAGCGGCTGTCGGGGTCCGGGACCTCGATCAGCAGGTGGCCGCCGGGTCGGACGGCCCGGTACGCCGCCTGAAGTTCGCGGGCCGGTTCCGTGCTGTGCTCCAGGTAGTGGAACATGCTGACGACGTCGTAGCCGTCGGCGAGTTGCTCAGCCAGCTCGGGAAAGCTGCTCCGGTGGCCGTGGTCCACGCGTCCGGCGCGCTCGGCGAGTTCGGCGCCGTCGGTGAAGTCGAGGCCGTCGAAGCTCGTGTCCGGGAAGACAGTGCGGGCCGCCTCACAGAAGTGGCCGTGACCGGTGCCGACGTCCAGCCAGTCCTTGGGCGTGGGGGCGAAGGGGACCAGGGACTCGGCACGCTGCACGTACATTTTCGTCCGGCTCGCGAAGGTCATGGCGAGCTGCTTCTCGCCCAGGCCGTCATAGAAATCGCGGTAATAGAACTCCAGGCCGGCCTCGCTGAGCTGCGGGTTCTGGAAGGTGTGCCGACATCCCTCACACCGGTCGAGGACGAAGCGGCCTGGCTTGTGCTGGATCAGGTCCGAGGTGCGCAGCCGCGTCGCCAACCGGGTCGAGCCGCACCACGGGCAGGTGTCGCGCGGGGGTTCGAAGAAGCGGTCCAGGCCTTCGGCGAGGTCTGCCCGGTAGACCGGGCGCAGCGCGGCGACCTGCTCGGCTCGGCCCGGGGACGCGGGCTCGTGCTCGTGGGTGCGGTTCTTGCGGTCGTTGCTCACTGGTCCTCCTTGGGAGCGCGCATTGACCGCTCCAGGTGGGTCGCGGCCGCCCCGCTGCCGCCGGCCGCGCGGAACGCCGTGCGGATCCGGACGGCTGCCGCGCGATGGGCGGGATCGTGAAGTACGGCGTCCAGAGCGGTGCCCAGCCGCCCGGCGTTGACTGGCCGAACCGGACCCTGACGCCCGCGCCCGCGTCGGTCACCTGTCCGGCCACGACCGGCTGGTCATCGCGGATGGGAGCTACGACGAGGGGGACGGCGTGCCAGAGGGCCTCGCACATGGTGTTGTTGTGACTGGCGTGGCAGGTTACCGCGTCCACCCGTTCCAGGAGCGGGAGTTGAGGGACCGAGGGGAGAACGAGGACGTCCTTGTCGTGGGTGTCGGCGCCGAGCGCGCGGCCCGGGTCGACGATCACCTCCTGCAGCCGGTCGGTCCGTTCACGCACGGATGCCAGGCACCCGCCCAGGAAGCGCGCCCCCACATCGGTGTCGGCGGCGCCGAGCGGTACGAGGACGCGGGAACGAGAGTCGTCGAGTCAGTCCTAGGGGAAGTCGGATCCGGCGGGACGGTCCACGCTTGAGGGGCCGACATAGCGGATCTGCCCGTCCCGCCGGGCTCCGGTCCCACGAACTTCGGGGTGCTGAAGACGGGTACCAGGTCCGGGGAGAAACGGGGGTCGGCAGTGCCGGACGGGTCTCCGTCAGTACCGCAGCCTGCTCCCGGCTGGCGGATTCGACGATGTCACGGTCGAGGTGCACACCGGCGTGTTCACCGACCCCGCGATGCTGCCGCTGCTCGCGAGGCTCGCCGAGCCGGCCTGCGCCGGCGGCGCCGTCGGCCGTGACCAGGCGGACGAGTGGCTCGCCGAACAGCGCCGACGCGCCGAGGCCGGCCGCTTCCTCGTCGCCATTCCGTTCTTCGTGGCCTCCGCCTCCGCCTGAAGTACCGTCCGACCGCCTGCATCGGAAGCCGTGCGAGAACTTCGTGGAACCAATGTCTTGAGTCGGTGCCAGGGCCGCACCTCGACGCGGGACCGGTCGAACACGCGCGGGCCGTGGGCACCGCACCCACGAGCAACGAGCCGGACACCAGGGCCCGTCACCCACCCGAGCCCGCATCACGTCCCCGCTCGCCAACTACCCATCGGCATAGTCGCCAACAAGGAATCGGCCCGGCGCCAAGACCCGGACTCATCAACGCTTGGCTCGCCGACTACCGCTCGTGGCCGCACCAACGTGGACCACCGTGAGGGCCCGCCGACCGTTCGTCGCGCGATGGATACCGCTCACCGCATACCGTCGACGAGTTGGTGTCGAACGGCTTCACAACCGGGCAACCGCTTCCTATCGTCCGGGATCATGAGTCCCCCTGTCGCGCCACCCGGCTGGAGCCGCTGGCTCGTCCCGCCCGCCGCACTGTCCGTCCACCTCTCCATCGGCCAGGCGTACGCCTGGAGCGTCTTCAAGCCGCCGCTCGAATCCGCGCTCGGCCTCAGCGGGACCCAGAGCGCGCTGCCCTTCCAGCTCGGCATCGTCATGCTCGGACTGTCCGCCGCGTTCGGCGGCACCCTCGTCGAGCGCAACGGACCGCGCTGGGCGATGACCGTCGCCCTGGTCTGCTTCTCCACCGGCTTCCTGATCGCCTCGCTCGGCGCCGCCACCGAGCAGTACTGGCTGATCGTGTTCGGCTACGGCTTCGTCGGCGGGATCGGCCTCGGCATCGGCTACATCTCACCCGTGTCGACCCTGATCAAGTGGTTCCCGGACCGGCCCGGCATGGCCACCGGCATCGCGATCATGGGCTTCGGCGGCGGTGCGCTCATCGCCTCGCCATGGTCCGCGCAGATGCTGAAGTCCTTCGGTTCCGACTCCTCCGGCATCGCGCTCGCCTTCCTCGTACACGGGCTGTCGTACGCCGTCTTCATGACGCTCGGCGTCCTGCTGGTGCGGGTGCCGCGCGGCGACAAACCGCCGGTCAAGGCCGGACCCGCGCCGCTCGACGGGGTGCAGGTGTCCGCGAACAGCGCCGTGCGCACCCCGCAGTTCTGGTGCCTGTGGGTCGTGCTCTGCATGAACGTGACCGCGGGCATCGGCATCCTGGAGAAGGCCGCCCCGATGATCACGGACTTCTTCGCGGACACCTCCACCCCGGTGTCGGTGTCCGCCGCCGCGGGCTTCGTGGCGCTGCTCTCGGCCGCGAACATGGCGGGCCGGATCGGCTGGTCCTCCACGTCCGACCTGATCGGCCGCAAGAACATCTACCGCGTCTACCTCGGCGTGGGCGCGATCATGTATCTGCTGATCTCGCAGTTCGGGGACTCCTCCAAGCCCCTGTTCATCGTCTGCGCCCTGGTGATCCTCTCCTTCTACGGCGGCGGCTTCGCGACGATTCCCGCCTACCTGAAGGACCTCTTCGGCACCTACCAGGTCGGCGCCATCCACGGCCGGCTGCTCACCGCCTGGTCCACGGCCGGCGTCCTCGGCCCGCTGATCGTCAACTGGATCGCGGACCACCAGAAGGAGGCGGGCAAACACGGTGCGCAGCTCTACGACACCTCGTTCCTGATCATGATCGGACTGCTGGTCATCGGGTTCGTCGCCAATGAGCTGGTGCGACCCGTCCACGCCCGCCACCACATCCCCGCCCCGAGGGAGGCCGCCGATGACGACTCCGTCCAGCCCCAGCAGTCCGCCTGACCTCCCCCACTCTCGGCTTCGCACGAGCGGGGGGACCCCCATTCCACTGATCGCCTTCGCCTGGCTGTGGGTGGGGGCGCCGCTCTGCTACGGCCTGTACGAGCTCGTCCTGAAGGCCAAGCAACTGTTCACGGGGTGACGCCCGGCGTACGGACCGTGCAACCGGGCGTGTGTGCGGACGTTGGCAGGGCGTCCGAAGGTCTGACAGAAGCCGACAAGCCTGACGCCGCTTTCCTGTGGCAACACCTGCCGTCGTACCCGCGAGTCACTGATCAGACTGGAGGATCCCCCTACCCAAGGCAACGAGGGAGACCCCCCAATGAACGGCTCACGCATCGCGGCCGTCGGCCATTACCAGCCCGCCAAGGTACTCACCAACGAGGACCTGGCGGGCCTGGTCGACACCAGTGACGAGTGGATCACCAGCCGGGTGGGCATCCGCACGCGCCACATCGCCGGTCCCGACGAGCCCGTCGACGAGCTGGCCGCGCACGCCGCGGCCAAAGCCCTCGCGGCCGCCGGTCTGACCGCGGGCGACATCGACCTGGTGCTGGTCGCGACCTCCACGGCGATCGACCGCTCCCCGAACATGGCGGCCCGGGTCGCCGCCCGCCTCGGCGTGCCCTCCCCGGCCGCGATGGACGTCAACGTGGTCTGCGCGGGCTTCACGCACGCGCTCGCCACCGCCGACCACGCCGTGCGCGCGGGGGCGGCGACCCGCGCCCTCGTCATCGGCGCGGACAAGATGTCCGAGGTCACGGACTGGAGCGACCGTACGACCTGTGTCCTGGTCGGGGACGGGGCGGGGGCCGCGGTGGTCGAGGCCGCCGCTCCCGGCACCGAGCCCGGGATCGGGCCGGTGCTGTGGGGATCGGTGCCCGAGATGGGGCACGCCGTACGCATCGAGGGCACGCCCCCGCGGTTCGCGCAGGAGGGTCAGAGCGTCTACCGCTGGGCGACGACACGGCTCCCGGCGATCGCCCGGCAGGCCTGCGAGCGGGCCGGTCTCGCGCCCGAGGACCTCGCCGGGGTCGTCCTGCACCAGGCGAACCTGCGCATCATCGAACCCCTCGCCGCGAAGATCGGCGCCGTGAACGCCGTCGTCGCGCGCGATGTCGTCGACTCCGGGAACACCTCCGCCGCCAGCATCCCGCTCGCCTTCTCCAAGCTCGTCGAACGCGGCGAGATCAGCACCGGCGACCCGGTGCTCCTGTTCGGCTTCGGCGGCAACCTCTCGTACGCGGGACAGGTCGTCCGCTGCCCCTGACGTGGGCGGACAACCGGGTGTGACGCGTTCGACTCTCCCCGGGCCTGGCCATGGTGCGCCGTAGACTGTAGACGAAAGACAATCGATACTGGCTTTTGATTACTGTCTTTTGACACGTGCTTTCCGGTGACGGCGACGGTGACGGTGACGGTGACGGGATGGCTCGGCAGGAGGGGACCCCGATGTTGTCGACAGGACTGCCGCCAGGAGCGGTGCCCAGGCTCGAACGGCCAGGCCCGCTGCGCGACCGCGTCTACGAGGCGCTGCTCGAACTCATCACGACCCGCGCCCTCCAGCCGGGCCAGCACCTGGTCGAGAGCGAGCTCGCCGGGCATCTCGGCGTCTCCCGGCAGCCGGTCCGCGAGGCGCTCCAGCGGTTGAACACGGAGGGGTGGGTCGATCTTCGGCCCGCCCAGGGCGCCTTCGTGCACGAGCCGACCGAGGAGGAGGCCGACCAGCTCCTCACGGTCCGTACGCTGCTGGAGGCCGAGGCCGCCCGGCTCGCCGCCGCCAACGCGGGCACCGCCGGCATCACCGCGCTCGAGGAGCTGTGCGCCGAGGGCGAGCGCGCGGTGGCCGCCGACGACGTGGACGGCGCGGTCGCGATGAACGCCCGCTTCCACGCGAAGGTCATGGAGCTCGCGGGCAACGCGGTCCTCGCCGAGCTGGCCGCCCAGGTCGACCGCCGGGTCCGCTGGTACTACACCCCGGTCGCCCGGCAGCGCGGCCACCAGTCGTGGATCGAGCACCGCGACCTCATCGCGGCCATCGCCGCCCGCGACGAACCCCGCGCCACCCAGGTCATGCGCGCCCACACGGAGCACACGCGCAAGACGTACCACGAGCGCGAGAAGTAACCCACCGGGACGCAGCCCATCGTGAAGCAGCCCGTCTGAGAAGTAACCCACCTCATTCGTGAGCTCCCCCTGTGACCCGGACGGGCTACGTCCGGGTCTCTCTTTGTCCACTCAGTGGAGAAAGTTGACGGCAATCTCTGCGCAACTTCTTCCCACTCCCGGCAGCCACTGCTACGTTCCCATCGAAAGCAAGCCACGGTGATGTGGCCAAAACCCGTTGGACACTGGCCGATTGAGGCGGGGAGGGGCTCGTGAGACGCATGACGGCACGACCCGCGAACGCGCACCAGGCGCGACTGCTGCGCCTGCTGCGCGACGGCGGCCCCAACTCCCGGGCCCAGCTCGGCGACCAGATCGACCTCTCCCGGTCGAAACTGGCCGTCGAGGTGGAACGGCTCCTGGAGACCGGGCTTGTGGTAGCCGACGGCCTCGCCGCATCCCGCGGCGGCCGCCGCTCCCACAACATCCGGCTCGCCCCGGCGCTGCGCTTCCTCGGCGTCGACATCGGGGCCACCTCGATCGACGTGGCCGTCACCAACGCGGAACTGGAGGTCCTGGGGCACATCAACCAGCCCATGGACGTCCGCGAGGGGCCGGTCGCCGTCTTCGAGCAAGTCCTGTCCATGGCCGCCAAGTTGAGGTCGTCCGGGCTCGCGGAGGAATTCGACGGCGCCGGGATCGGCGTCCCGGGTCCGGTCCGCTTCCCCGAGGGCGTTCCGGTCGCACCGCCGATCATGCCCGGCTGGGACGGCTTCCCGGTCCGCGAGGCGCTCAGCCAGGACCTGGGCTGCCCCGTCATGGTCGACAACGACGTGAACCTGATGGCGATGGGGGAACAGCACGCGGGCGTCGCACGCTCCGTGGGCGACTTCCTCTGCGTCAAGATCGGCACCGGCATCGGCTGCGGCATCGTCGTCGGCGGTGAGGTCTACCGCGGTACGACGGGCAGCGCCGGCGACATCGGGCACATCCAGGCCGTGCCCGACGGACGTCCGTGCGCCTGCGGCAACCGGGGCTGCCTGGAGGCCCACTTCAGCGGGGCCGCGCTCGCCCGGGACGCCACGGAGGCCGCCCAGCAGGGGCTTTCGGCGGAGCTTGCCGCGCGGCTGGAGGCGGCGGGCACGCTGAGCGCCGTCGACGTCGCCGCCGCGGCCGCCGCGGGCGACGCCACCGCCCTCGCCCTGATCCGCGAGGGCGGCAACCGCACCGGGCAGGTCATCGCCGGCCTCGTCTCGTTCTTCAACCCCGGCCTGGTGGTGATCGGCGGCGGCGTCACCGGCCTCGGCCACACGCTGCTCGCCGCGATCCGCACCCAGGTGTACCGCCAGTCGCTGCCGCTGGCGACGGGCAATCTACCCATCGTGCTCGGGGAGTTGGGGCCGACCGCCGGGGTCATCGGCGCGGCCCGACTCATCAGCGACCACCTGTTCTCGCCCGCGTAACTCTTCCAGAGCCGCACGAAGCACTCCTGTCAGAGCCGCACGAAGCACTCTTTCCAGAGCCGCACCAAAGGTCATCTCACCCAAGCACCCCACCTGTACAGCGCCCTGCTCTGCCCTGCCCGAAAACGCCCGCTCCGCGAGCGCACCGCCCTGAAACCGGCCCGCACGCCCGCCAAGGGGAACCGTCATGGCACCAGAACCACCGCTGCTCACCATGTCCGGCATCACCAAGTCGTTCCCCGGAGTCCGGGCCCTCGACGGCGTCGACCTCGACGTCCAGGCCGGCGAGGTCCACTGTCTGCTCGGCCAGAACGGGGCCGGAAAGTCCACCCTCATCAAGGTCCTGGCCGGCGCCCACCAGCCCGACGGCGGCACCATCGGCTGGCGCGGCGAACCCGTCACGCTCCGCTCCCCGATCGCCGCCATGCGCCTCGGCATCGCCACCATCTACCAGGAACTGGACCTGGTGGAGGGCCTGTCTGTGGCCGAGAACGTCCACCTCGGCCATGAACCCACCGCCGCCGGTTTCGTCGTACGGGGAAAGGCGGCCAAGGCGTCAACGGCGCAGCTGCTACGCCGGCTCGGCCATCCGGAGATCGACCCGGCGCGCCTCGTCGGTGAGCTGTCGGCCGCCCAGCAGCAGATCGTCTCCATGGCGCGGGCACTCTCCCACGACGTACGCCTCATCGTCATGGACGAACCGTCCGCCGCCCTCGACCCCGACGAGGTCGACAACCTCTTCCGTATCGTCGGCGACCTCACCGCGGACGGCGTCGCCGTCGTCTACATCTCGCACCGGCTGGAGGAGATCCGTCGCATCGGCGACCGGGTGACCGTACTGAAGGACGGCCGCGCGGTGGCGGGCGGACTGCCCGCGAAGTCCACCCCGACGCGTGAGGTGGTGGCGCTGATGACGGGCCGCAACGTCGAGTACGTCTTCCCGGAACGGCCCACGCGAGGGCCCTCGTCCGAGCCGGTGCTCAGGGTCCAAGGGCTCGCACGCGCGGGTGAGTTCGAGCCCCTCGACCTAGAACTGCGCCCCGGCGAGATCGTCGGCCTCGCCGGGCTCGTCGGCTCCGGGCGCTCCGAGATCCTGGAGACGATCTACGGAGCCCGCAAACCGACGGCCGGTCAAGTCAGTGTGGATGGCCGGACGTTGCGGACCGGCAGCGTACGCGCCGCCGTCCGCGCCGGACTCGGACTCGCCCCCGAGGAGCGCAAGGCGCAGGCCCTGCTGATGTTGGAGTCCGTCACCCGCAATGTGTCCGTGTCCTCCATGTCCCGCTTCTCACGCGGGGGTTGGATCGACCGCGGCGCTGAGCGAGGCGCCGCCCGGGCCGCGACACGCGAGCTGTCGCTGCGTCCCGACAACCCGTCCGTCCCGATCCGGACGCTGTCCGGCGGCAATCAGCAAAAGGCCGTCCTGGCCCGCTGGCTGCTGCGCGGCTGCCGTGTCCTGCTGCTCGACGAACCCACCCGCGGTGTCGACGTCGGCGCCCGCGCCGAGCTGTACGCGGTCATCCGTCGCCTCGCCGACGAAGGCCTCGCCGTCCTGCTCGTGTCGAGCGAGGTGCCCGAGGTGCTGGGACTCGCCGACCGCGTGCTGGTGCTCCGGGAGGGCCGTGTCGTGCACACGGCGCCCGCCCGGGAGCTCGACGAACACCGCGTACTCGACCTTGTCATGGAAGGAAGCCCGGCGTCATGACGCAGCCCGTGTCCCCGCCCCGGGGCAGCACCGACAAAGTGCCGCCGATGAGCGAACTCCCCGCGTGGCGCACCCTCGCGGCCCGCGCCGACGTCCGCACCCTCTCGCTGCTCGGCGTGCTCGTCGCCCTGATCGTCATCGGCGGTATCACCAAGCCCGACGAGTTCCTCGACACCCGTAACCTCCAACTCGTCCTCACCCAGGCCTCGGTGATCGGCGTCGTCACCGTCGGCATGACCTTCGTCATCACCTCCGGTGGCATCGACCTGTCCGTCGGCGCGATCGTCGCGCTGTCCTCGGTGTGGGCCACGACGGTCGCCACCCAGGAGTACGGCTTCGCGGGCATCCTCTTCACCGCGGTGCTCGTCGGTGTGGGCTGCGGCCTGGTCAACGGCCTGCTCATCGCGTACGGCGGGATGGTCCCGTTCATCGCGACGCTCGCCATGCTCGCCTCGGCCCGCGGCCTCGCCCTCCAGATCACCGACGGCAAGACCCAGATCGTCACCATCGACGGGATCCTGAAACTCGGCGAACGCGACTCGTACATTCTCGGCATCCCACCGCTGGTCCTGGTCTTCGCCGTCGTCACGATCATCGGCTGGCTGATTCTCAACCGCACCACCTTCGGCCGCCGCACGGTCGCCGTCGGTGGCAACGCGGAGGCGGCCCGGCTCGCCGGCATCGACGTACGGCGCCAGCGGCTGTACCTCTACCTGCTCTCCGGACTGTGCTGCGGCATCGCCGCCTTCCTGTTGATCATCCTGTCCGGCTCCGGCCAGAACACCAACGGAAACCTGTACGAACTCGACGCCATCGCCGCCGCGATCATCGGCGGGACCCTGCTCAGCGGGGGCCGCGGCACCATCACGGGTTCGGTGCTCGGTGTCCTGATCTTCACCACGATCACCAACATCTTCGCGCTGAACAACCTGCAGAGCGACGTCCAGCAGATCGCCAAGGGCGCGATCATCGTCGCCGCGGTCCTGGTCCAGCGGCGTACGGCAGCACACAGCACCTGACACGGCAGCAATCAGCACCTGACACGGGAGCAAGCAGCACCTGACACGGGAAGGGCCCACCGCCATGCCAGAATCCACGAGCTCCACCAGCTTCACGAGCCGCAGAGGGCTCCTCTTCGGGACCGCCGCCGCCTCGGCCGGCGCCCTCCTGGTCGGCTGCACCAGCAACGACACCAAGGACGAGAAGCCGGCCGCGGACAGCCGGCCGGCCGCCGACGACAAGCCCGGCAAGCACGTCACCATCGGCTTCGCGGGTCCGCAGGCCGACCATGGCTGGCTCAACGCGATCAACGACAACGCCAAGAGCCGGGCCAAGAAGTACTCGGACGTTACGCTGGAGATCACCGAGGGCTCCAACGACACGGCCGCGCAGATCGGCCAGATCGAGACACTGATCAACAAGAAGGTCGACGTCCTGGTGGTGCTGCCCGCCGACGGCAAGGCGCTCACCCAGGTCGGCCTGAAGGCGATGCGCGCGGGCATCCCGGTCGTCAACCTGGACCGGATCTTCAACACCCCGCAGGCGTACCGCTGTTGGATCGGCGGTGACAACTACGGCATGGGCCTCAGCGCCGGCCACTACATCGGCGAGAAGCTGAAGGACAAGCAGGACGCCAAGGTCATCGAACTCGCCGGGCTCGACAACCTGGAACTCACCAAGCAGCGCACCCAGGGCTTCGACGCGGCCCTGAAGAACTACCCCAACATCAAGAAGGTCGCCCGCCAGGCCGCCGACTTCACCGTCGAGTCCGGACAGGCCAAGATGGCCCAACTCCTCCAGGCCCAGCCGAAGTTCGACGCCCTGTGGAACCACGACGACGACCAGGGCGTGGGCGCGCTGCGTGCCATCAAGCAGGCCGGGCGCGAGGACTTCCTGATGGTCGGCGGCGCGGGCGCGCTCTCCGCCTTCCAGGCCATCCAGGCCGACAACAGCGTCCTGAAGGCGACCGTCCTCTACCCGCCGACCATGGCGGCCTCCGCGATCGACCTCGCTCGCGCGCTCGGTCAGGGCAAGGCGATCGGCGGGCTCGCCGAGTTCGAGATCCCGGTCTCGCTCACGCTCTACTCGGCCGTCGTCGACAAGGACAACGTCGGCCAGTACATGGCCACCGGCTTCAGGTGATCCGCCCCGCTCACACCCCCCACAGCGTCACGACGACGAGGAGGACATCCGTATGGGACAGCCGCACCAGGGCGAGGCAGCCGGGGTGGAGGCGGGGTTCGTTGCCGGGCCCGGGGCCGAAGCGGGGCTCGCTTCCGGGCCCCGGCTGGAGGCGGGGCTCGCTTCCGGGCCCGGGGCCGAGGCGGCCGGGGCGACGGCGGACAAGCCGACGCTCGGGGTGGGCATGGTCGGTTACGCCTTCATGGGCGCCGCCCACTCCCAGGGCTGGCGCACCGTGGGCCGCGTCTTCGACCTGCCGCGCAGCCCGGTCCTCGCCGCCGTCTGCGGCCGTGACGCGAGCGCGGTGCGGGCCATGGCCGACCGGCACGGCTGGGCGGCGGCCGAGACCGACTGGCGGGCCCTGATCGCCCGGGACGACGTCGACCTCGTCGACATCTGCACCCCCGGCGACAGCCATGCCGAGATCGCCCTCGCCGCCCTGGCCGCCGGCAA
This sequence comes from Streptomyces olivochromogenes, assembly GCF_001514115.1. Lineage (GTDB taxonomy): Bacteria > Actinomycetota > Actinomycetes > Streptomycetales > Streptomycetaceae > Streptomyces > Streptomyces olivochromogenes. Next base: position 1,076,269 of record NZ_KQ948451.1, on the reverse strand, counting down.
ACACGTACTGTGCGAGAAGCCCCTCGCGAACACGGTCGAGGAGGCGGAGGCGATGACGGAGGCCGCCGAGGCAGCCTTCGCCCGCGGTCAGATGTCCATGGTCGGCTTCAACTACCGCCGACTGCCCGCGACTTCACTCGCCCGGAAGATGGTCACCGAGGGGCGGCTCGGAGCCCTGCGGCACGTACGGGTGACGTACCTTCAGGACTGGCTGGTCGACCCGGAGTTCCCGCTCACCTGGCGACTGCGCAAGGAACTCGCCGGATCGGGCGCGCTCGGCGACCTCGGGGCCCACATCGTGGACCTCGCCCAGTACCTGGCGGGCGAGCCGGTCGTCGGGGTCTCCGCGCTCACCGAGACGTTCGTACGGGAGCGCCCGCTGCCCGGCGGAGCGTCGAGTGGACTGAGCGCCGTATCGGAGACGAGCCCGCGGGCCGGGGGTGTCGGCACGGTCACCGTCGACGACGCCGCCCTGTTCACCGGCCGCTTCGCCTCCGGCGCCCTCGCCTCCTTCGAGGCCTCCCGCTTCGCGACCGGGCGCAAGAACTCCCTGCGCATCGAACTCAACGGCGAGCGCGGCTCGCTCGCCTTCGACCTGGAACGGCTCAACGAGCTCTCGTACCACGACCACACCGAACCCGGGACGCACGCGGGCTTCCGCCGGATCCTCGTCACCGAGCCCGACCACCCCTACCTGGAAGCCTGGTGGCCGCCGGGCCACGGCCTCGGCTACGAGCACACCTTCACCCACCAGGCCCGCGACCTGGTGCGGGCCATCGCCGCCGGCCGGCGCCCCGAACCGTCCTTCGCCGACGGGCTGCGGGTGCAGCGCGTCCTCGCGGCGGTGGAGGAGAGCGCCGAGAAGAACTCCGTCTACACACCCATCGCGGTCTGAGGAGGCCCCGGACATGCCGCGCACCTTCACACTCTTCACCGGCCAGTGGGCCGACCTGCCCCTCGAAGAAGTCTGCCGCCTCGCCCGCGACTTCGGCTATGACGGCCTGGAACTCGCCTGCTGGGGCGACCACTTCGAGGTCGACAAGGCGCTCGCGGACCCCTCGTACATCGACTCCCGGCACGCGCTCCTCGACAAGTACGGCCTCAAGTGCTGGGCGATCTCCAACCACCTGGTCGGCCAGGCCGTCTGCGACGCCATCATCGACGAGCGGCACCGGGCGATCCTGCCCGCCCGGATCTGGGGCGACGCAGAACCCGAGGGCGTACGGCAGCGAGCCGCCGCCGAGATCGCCGACACCGCGCGCGCCGCGGCGGCCTTCGGCGTCGACACGGTCGTCGGCTTCACCGGCTCGGCGATCTGGCACCTGGTCGCGATGTTCCCGCCCGCCCCCGAGTCGATGATCGCGCGCGGCTACGAGGACTTCGCGACGCGCTGGAACCCCATCCTGGACGTCTTCGACGAGCAGGGCGTGCGGTTCGCACACGAGGTCCACCCGAGCGAGATCGCCTACGACTACTGGACGACACAGCTCGCGCTCAAGGCGGTCGACCACCGACCGGCGTTCGGACTGAACTTCGACCCCTCGCACTTCGTCTGGCAGGACCTTGACCCGGTCGGCTTCCTCTACGACTTCCGCGACCGCATCTACCACGTCGACTGTAAGGAAGCCCGCAAGCGGCTCGACGGCCGAGGCGGCCGCCTCGGCTCGCACCTGCCCTGGGGAGATCCCCGGCGCGGCTGGGACTTCGTGTCGGCCGGGCACGGCGACGTCCCCTGGGAGGACGTCTTCCGCATGCTCCGCTCCATCGACTACACGGGCCCCATCTCGGTCGAGTGGGAGGACGCCGGCATGGACCGGCTCCAGGGCGCACCAGAGGCCCTGACCCGTCTCAAGGCGTACGACTTCGAGCCGCCGTCGGCATCCTTCGACGCGGCGTTCGGCGGCAACGACTGACTTCTCCTGTGTCTCCGGGGTGACGGCGCACCCCGGCGCAAGCACCCGCTCGTACAACCAGCCCCTTTCTGGAGGCATTCGTGCACGGGAAAGACCGCGCCACCCGCACCGACAGAACCGAGACCCACAGACGACGCCCCGCATACCGGCGAGCGCTCGCCCTGCTGAGCGGCGCGTTGCTCGCGGCCGCCTCGCTCACCCTCACCGCACCCCCGGCCGGCGCAGCCGTCGCCGACCCGGGGAACACGGCAGCGGCGGAGGACTTCCAGCAGGTCACCCTCGCCAAGGGCGAGCCCGAGGTCGGCGAGCCCATGTCGCTCGCCGTGCTCCCCGACCGCTCGGTCCTGCACACCTCGCGCGACGGCGAACTCCGCCTCACCGACGCGGCCGGAAACACCAGGATCGCGGGCAAACTCGACGTCTACACGCACGACGAGGAAGGCCTGCAAGGCGTCGGCATAGACCCGGGCTTCGCCGACAACCGCTTCATCTACCTCTACTACGCGCCGCCCCTGAACACCCCGGCGGGCGACGCCCCCGAGACGGGCACGGCGGCCGACTTCGCACCCTTCGACGGCGTCAACCGCCTCTCCCGCTTCGTCCTCAAGACGGACGGCACCCTCGACACCGCGAGCGAGAAGAACGTCCTCGAGGTCAAGACCACCCGCGGCATCTGCTGCCACGTCGGCGGCGACATCGACTTCGACGCGGCGGGGAACCTGTACCTGTCGACCGGGGACGACACCAACCCCTTCCAGTCCGACGGCTTCACGCCCATCGACGAGCGCCCCGACCGCAACCCGGTCTTCGACGCCCAGCGCTCAGCCGGCAACACCAACGACCTGCGCGGCAAGATCCTGCGCATCAAGGTGAACGCCGACGGCTCGTACTCCATCCCCGACGGCAACCTCTTCCCGCCCGGCACGGACAAGACGCGGCCCGAGATCTACGCGATGGGCTTCCGCAACCCGTTCCGCTTCAGCGTCGACAAGGCGACAGGCATCGTCTACGTCGGTGACTACGGCCCCGACGCCGGCGCGGCCGACCCGGCACGCGGCCCCGGCGGCCAGGTCGAGTTCGCCCGCGTCACCGGCCCCGGCAACTTCGGCTGGCCGTACTGCACGGGCAAGAACGACGCCTACGTGGACTACGACTTCGCGACGAAGACCTCCGGCGCCGCCTTCGACTGCAACGCCCCGAAGAACACCTCCCCGCACAACACGGGACTGACGGACCTGCCCCCGGCCCAGCCCGCCTGGATCCCCTACGACGGCGCTTCCGTCCCGGAGTTCGGCAGCGGCTCGGAGTCCCCGATGGGCGGCCCGGTCTACCACTACGACGCCTCGCTCGACTCGCCCGTGAAGTTCCCGCAGGCGTACGACGGGAACTTCTTCGCCGGAGAGTTCGGCCGCCGCTGGATCAAGCGGATCGCGAGCGATTCCGCCGGCACGGTGCAGTCCATCAACTCCGTCCCGTGGACCGGCACGCAGGTGATGGACATGGCCTTCGGACCGGACGGCGCCTTGTACGTCCTCGACTACGGCACCGCCTGGTTCGGCGGCGACGAGAACTCGGGCCTCTACCGCATCGAGAACGCCACCGACGGCCACTCGCCGGTCGCGCAGGCCGCGGCCGACCGCACCTCGGGGCAGGCCGCGCTCAAGGTGAGCTTCTCCTCGGCCGGTTCGTCCGACGCGGACGGCGACGCCCTCACCTACAGCTGGGACTTCGGTGACGGCGGTACGTCGACGGCGGCGAACCCCTCTCACAAGTACAAGGCGAACGGCACCTACACGGCGACGGTGACCGCCAAGGACGCGACCGGCCGCACCGGCAGCGCGAGCGTGCGGATCGTGGTCGGCAACACCGCACCCAAGGTCGTGATCGAACAACCGCGTGACGGCCAGCTGTTCAGCTTCGGCGACCCCGTGCCGTTCAAGGTGAAGGTCACCGACCCCGAGGACGGCCGAGCGATCGACTGCGCCAAGGTGAAGGTCACCTTCATCCTCGGCCACGACAGCCACGGCCACCCGCTCACCTCGGCGAACGGCTGCTCCGGCACCCTCCAGACCAGCGCCGACGGCGGCCACGACCAGGACGCCAACATCTTCGGAGTCCTCGACGCCGAGTACACCGACGGCGGAGGCGGCGGCCAGGCACCGCTGACCACCCACGACCAGAACGTGCTCCAGCCCAAGCACCGCCAGGCCGAGCACTACGGCAAGGCCTCCGGCATCACCGTCCAGTCGAAGACCACCGCGCACGGCGGCAGGACCGTCGGTGACATCGACAACGGTGACTGGATCTCCTTCACGCCCTACTCCCTGAGCGACGCCCAGAAGATCACGGCACGCGTCGCCTCCGCCGGCGCGGGCGGCACCCTCGAGATCCGCGCGGGCTCCCCGACCGGCCGCACGCTGGGCCGGGCGACCGTACCGGTGACGGGCGGCTGGGACACCTTCCAGGACGTGAGCGCCGATCTCGCGCACGCCCCGCGCGGCACCACCACGCTCTACCTCGTCTTCAAGGGAAGCGGCACCGGAGCGCTCTACGACGTGGACGACTTCACCTTCACGACGAGCTGACGGGGGGTGATGGTCATGCGCACATCGCTACGCATGCTGACCGTGGGTGCCGCTGCCGCCCTGCTCCTCGGGTGTGTGTCGGGACCGGCGGCGTCGAAGGGCGCGGACGGCCTCGACAGGAGCCGGGTGCTGGTCTTCTCGAAGACCGCGGGCTTCCGGCACGACTCGATCCCCGAGGGGATCGCGGCCGTACGGGAGCTCGGGGCCACGGGCGGCTTCGCGGTCGACGCCACGGAGGACGCGGGCGCCTTCACGCCACGCAACCTGGCGCGGTACGACGCCGTCGTCTTCCTCTCGACGACCGGTGACGTCCTCGACACCACCGAACAGGCCGCCTTCGAGCGGTACATCAAGCGGGGCGGCGGCTATGTGGGCATCCACGCGGCCGCCGACACCGAGTACGACTGGGCCTTCTACGGCGGCCTCGCGGGCGCGTACTTCCAGTCGCACCCCGCGATCCAGCCCGCGACGGTCACCGTCGAGGACCGCTCCCATCCGGCGACCTCGGGGCTCCCGAGATCCTGGGAGCGCACGGACGAGTGGTACAACTACCGCTCGAACCCACGCGACAGGGCCCACGTCCTCGCCTCGCTCGACGAGTCCTCGTACACCGGCGGCACGATGAGCGGCGACCATCCGATCGCCTGGTGCCAGGAGTACCGGGGCGGCCGCGCCTTCTACACCGGGGGCGGCCACACCAAGGAGTCGTACGCCGAACCCGCCTTCCGGCAGCACCTGCTGGGCGGCATCCGGTACGCCATCGGCGCCGCCCAGGCCGACTGCCGCCCGGAGAACGGCTACCGGCCGCTCTTCGACGGCACGGCTCAGTCGCTGGCGGCGTGGAAACAGGCGGGCCCGGGCTCGTTCTCGCTGAGCGACGACGGCACGCTGACGTCGCACGACGGCCTGGGGATGCTCTGGTACGCCGGTTCCGAGTTCGGCTCGTACTCGCTGAAGCTGGACTGGCGGGTGGCCGGGGACGACAACTCCGGAGTGTTCGTCGGGTTTCCGGAGTCCGACGACCCCTGGTCGGCCGTCAACAACGGCTATGAGGTCCAGATCGACGCGACCGACGCCCCCGACCGCACCACCGGGGCCGTGTACAGCTTCCAGTCCGCCGACCTGAAGAAGCGCGACCGCGCGCTGAACCCGCCGGGGGAGTGGAACACGTACGAGATCCGCGTGGAGGGCGAGCACCTCCGCGTCTGGCTCAACGGCGTGAAGATCAACGACTTCACCAACACCGATCCGGTACGAAGCCTGCGCGACGGACACATCGGCCTCCAGAACCACGGAGCCTACGACCAGGTGTCCTTCCGTGACGTCCGGATCAAGGAACTGCCCACGAAGGGCGACTGACCGGCGGCGGGCGGGGGACGCCGGACCCCCGCCCGCCGTCTCGCCCACCTCTCTTCTTTCTCTCTCCTCTCCCCTGTGTGGCTGACGTACGACAAGGAGGCTGCCCATGTCCCCCATGCCCGCGTCCCTTTCCGAACCTCGGGTGGGGGTGTGGCTGATCGGAGCCCGCGGCTCCGTCGCCACCACCGTCATCGCGGGCTGCGCGGCCCTCACCGCCGGCCTGCACCCCCCGACGGGCATGGTCACCGAGACATCCCTCTTCGCCGAGTGCGGCCTGCCCACCCTGTCCTCCCTCGTCTTCGGCGGTCACGACACCGTGGACTGCCCACTGCCGAAACGGGCCGAGGCCCTGGCCGCCGGTGGTGTGCTGCCACCCGGACTCCCCTCGGCGATCGCGGCCGAACTGGAAGCCGCCGACGCGGAGATCCGCCCCGGCGGCCCCGCCCCCGGCGACACACGGGACGACTCCGAGCTCGTGGACGCCTTCGCGGCCGATCTGCGCGACTTCGTACGACGACGGGGCCTGACCCGCGTGGTCGTGCTGAACGTGGCCTCCACCGAACCCGCGCCCGTGGGCTCCGCCCTGCCCCCGAGCTCGCTGTACGCGGCGGCAGCGCTGGCGGCCGGCTGCCCCTACGTGAACTTCACCCCGTCCACCGGCCTGCACCACCCCGCGCTCGCCTCGGCGGCACGCGCCGCCCGTCTCCCTTACGCCGGCCGCGACGGCAAGACGGGCCAGACCCTGCTGCGGTCGGTGCTCGGCCCGATGTTCGCGCAGCGCGCCCTGGCGATCCGCGCCTGGTCCGGCACCAATCTGCTCGGCGGCGGCGACGGTGCGTCCCTCGCCGACCCGGCCGCCGCCGCGGCCAAGAACGCGGGCAAGGAACGGGTCCTCGCGGACACCCTGGGCGCGGCCCCGCAGGGCGAGGTCCACATCGACGACGTACCGGCCCTCGGCGACTGGAAGACCGCCTGGGACCACATCGCCTTCGACGGCTTCCTCGGCACCCGGATGATCCTGCAGACCACCTGGCAGGGCTGCGACTCCGCACTGGCGGCGCCCCTGGTCCTCGACCTCGCGCGCCTGGTGTCCCGGGCACACGAGGCCGGTCTCTCGGGCCCCCTGAGCGAACTCGGCTTCTACTTCAAGGACCCGGTGGGCGACGGGCCCGCGGCGCTGGGTGAGCAGTACGCCGCCCTGGCGGGGTTCGCGCTACGGCTCCGCGCACTCCCCGGGGAGACCCGATGACGCCGCGCTCGCCCAGGCCGGACCGACCCACCACCACGAACCTGAGCCCGATTCCGAGCCCGCCGACAGGTACGAAGGCCAGGGCTTGGGCCGAACTCCTCCGTCTCCCTGCCCTGTTCACCGTCCCGGGCGACGCTCTCGCCGGCGCCGCCACCACCGGCAACCGTCCCAACCCCCGCACCCTGCTCGCCATCGCCTCCTCCCTCTGTCTGTACGAGGCGGGCATGGCCCTCAACGACTGGGCCGACCAGACCGAGGACGCCCTCGAACGCCCCCACCGCCCACTGCCCTCCGGACGCATCCACCCGTCCGGGGCCCTCGTCGCCGCAGGCGCCCTCACGGCGGCGGGCCTGGCCCTGGCAGCACGCGCCGGACGCCCGGCCCTCGCCGTCGCGGCCCCCCTCGCAGCCACCGTCTGGGCATACGACCTCGCGCTCAAGCGAACCCCCGCCGGGCCGGCGGCGATGGCCACCGCGCGGGGCCTGGACCTGCTCCTCGGCGCGACGGCCACCGGCGGCAGCGCCCGCCCCGCCCTGCCCTCCGCCCTGACCCTGGCCACCCACACCCTCGCGGTGACCACGGTGTCCCGCGGCGAGACCCGGGGCGGTTCGCCGCTCGCACCGCTCGCCGCGCTCACCACGACGGGCATGCTGGCCTGGAGGCTGACGAGAACCCCGGGGGCCTCGGGCGCGGCCCCCTCCCGACACCCCGCCGCGGACCCTTCCCGGCACCCCGCCGCGGACCCCCTACGCACCGTCCTTGCCGCCGCCTTCCTCACCACCTCGGGCCGCCCCCTCCTCCACGCCACCCTCAACCCCTCACCCCCGCTCACCCAGCGAGCCGTCGGCGGCGGAATCCGCGCGATGATCCCCCTCCAGGCCGCGCTCGCGGCCCGCTCCGGCGCCCTCGCCTCCGCCCTTCTCACGGCCGCCCTCGCCCCGGCGGCCCGCAGATTCGCGAGGAAGGTGAGCGTCACATGACCCCGACACCCCACCGCACGAACCCCCGGCCCCACGCCACGAACGCCCACCCCCTCCGCTTCGGCTACGGCACCAACGGTCTCGCCGACCTCCGCCTCGACGACGCCCTCGCCCTCCTCGCGGACCTCGGCTACGACGGCGTCGGCCTGACCCTCGACCACATGCACCTGGACCCGCTGGCCCCGGACGTCGCCGCCCGCACCCGGAAGGTGGCTCGCAGGCTGGACACCCTCGGACTCGGCGTCACCGTCGAGACCGGCGCCCGCTATGTGCTCGACCCGCGCCGCAAGCACGGCCCCTCTCTCCTCGACCCGGACCCGGCCGACCGGGCCCGCCGCGTCGACCTCCTCATCCGCGCAGTCCGCATCGCCGCCGACCTCGGCGCCCACGCCGTCCACTGCTTCAGCGGCGTACTCCCGGCGCACCTGGCCGACAGGGCCAACCCGCCCACCCCAGCCGACCCGGCCAATCCGGCCGCCACGGCCGCCACAGCCGAGGACACCGCCTGGAAGCGCCTCGCCGAGGCACTCACCCCCGTGCTGGACGCGGCCACCCACGCCGGCATCCCGCTCGCCGTCGAACCCGAACCAGGCCATCTCCTCGCCACCCTCGCCGACTTCCACCACCTGCGCCGCATCCTCGGCGACCCGCCCGCCCTCGGCCTCACCCTCGACATCGGCCACTGCCAGTGCCTGGAACCCCTGCCACCCGCCGACTGCGTCCGCGCCGCCGCCCCCTGGCTGCGGCACGTCCAGATCGAGGACATGCGCCGCGGCCACCACGAACACCTCCCGTTCGGGGACGGGGAGATCGACTTCCCGCCCGTACTCGAAGCCCTGGCCGCCACCGGCTACCAGGCGCTGACCGTCGTCGAACTGCCCCGCCACTCCCACGCGGGCCCCCACTTCGCCGCACGGTCCCTCCCGTTCCTCCACCGCGCGGCCCGGGCGATCCCCGCAGGCGCCGAAGGGAGCACCCCGTGAACCACCACCCGCACGCGTCCCACGGCAGCACGGCGAACCACCCGGCCGAACCCACCCTCGCCGCCCTGCACGCCCGCCTGAACACCTCCCTCGCCCCGCCCGCCCGCGCCTGGCTGGACCAGGCCCTCGACGAGGCCGCCGACCATCCCGGCACCCACGGACCCATCTCCGTCTGGGAGTTGCGCATCGCGGAGGCGGCCCGCCGCTGCGGCCCCGAGCACGCCGACGCCGCCCGCGTGCTCCTCCTGCACGCCGCCCACGCCGACCCGGACGCACTCGCCCGCGTCTACCGGCAGGGCACGGCCGCCGAACGCCGGGCCGTCCTGCACGCCCTGCCCCACCTCGTGCCCGGCCCCGACGCGCTGCCCCTCGTCGAGGACGCCCTGCGCACCAACGACACCCGGCTCGTCGCCGCCGCCCTCGGCCCGTACGCCGCCCGCCACCTGGACGCCCACACCTGGCGGCACGCCGTCCTCAAATGCCTGTTCACCGGCGTACCCGTGGACGTCGTGGCCGACCTGGCGCCGCGCGCCCACGCGGACGCCGAACTCGCCCGGATGCTCGGCGACTACGCGCGGGAACGCACCGCCGCGGACCGTCCCGTCCCCGAGGACCTGCACCGCGTCCTGGCCCTGACCGAGCCCACCGCCGCCCCCGCAGGCCCGTGCGGTACCGACCGCACATCCGGCAAGGAGTCCTGATGCGCATCTTCGACCCCCACATCCACATGACGTCACGGACCACCGACGACTACGAGGCCATGCACACCGCGGGTGTCCGCGCCCTCGTCGAGCCCTCCTTCTGGCTCGGCCAGCCCCGCACCTCGGTCGCCTCCTTCCTCGACTACTTCGACTCCCTCCTCGGCTGGGAACCCTTCCGCGCCGCCCAGTACGGCATCGCCCACCACTGCGCGCTCGCCCTCAACCCCAAGGAGGCGAACGACCCCCGCTGTGTCCCCGTCCTCGACGAACTGCCGCGCTATCTCGTCAAGGACCAGGTCGTGGCCGTGGGCGAGATCGGCTACGACTCGATGACCCCCGCCGAGGACACCGCCCTCGCCGCCCAGCTGCAACTCGCCGCCGACCACGAGCTCCCCGCGCTCGTCCACACCCCGCACCGCGACAAGCAGGCCGGCCTGCGCCGCACCCTCGACGTCGTCCGGGAGTCCGCCCTGTCCCCGGACCGCGTCCTGGTCGACCACCTCAACGAGAACACCGTCAAGGAGGCCAAGGACAGCGGCTGCTGGCTGGGCTTCTCCGTCTATCCCGACACCAAGATGGACGAGGAACGCATGGTCGCCGTCCTGGCGGAGTACGGGCCGGAGCGGGTGCTCGTCAACTCGGCCGCGGACTGGGGCAGAAGCGACCCCCTCAAGACCCGCCGCGTCGCCGACGCCCTGCTGGCCGCCGGGTTCACCGAGGACGACGTCGACCAAGTGCTGTGGCGCAACCCCGTCGCCTTCTACGGCCTCAGCGGACGGCTGAGCCTCGCCGTCACCACCCCCGACGTCACCCACGAAGGCAACTCCATCCTGCGCGGCGGGGAGTGAGCGATGCGCTTCCGCCACCCCGACGGCTCCACCGTCCACCTCGCCTACTGCACCAACGTCCACCCGGCCGAAACCCTCGACGGCGTCCTGGCCCAACTCCGCGACCACTGCGAACCCGTCCGCCGCCGCCTCGGCCGCGACCGCCTCGGCATCGGCCTGTGGCTGGCAAGGGACGCCGCCCACGCCCTCGTCACCGACCCCTCCGCGCTGCGCGGACTGCGCACCGAACTCGAACGCCGCGGCCTCGAAGTCGTCACCCTCAACGGCTTCCCCTACGAAGGCTTCGGAGCCGAAGAGGTCAAGTACCGCGTCTACCAGCCGGACTGGGCCGACCCCGAACGCCTCGCCCACACCACCGATCTGGCCCGAGTCCTCGCCCAGCTCCTGCCCGACGACGTCACCGAAGGCAGCATCTCCACCCTGCCCCTCGCCTGGCGCACCGCATACGACCAGGAGCGGGCGACGGCAGCGCACACCGCGCTGACCACGCTCGCCGAACGCCTCGACGCCCTCAACGAACTCACCGGCCGCTCCCTGCGCATCGGCCTGGAACCGGAACCCGGCTGCACCGTCGAGACCACCCGTGACGCCCTCGCCCCACTCACCGCGATCGGTCACGACCGCATCGGCATCTGCGTCGACACCTGCCATCTCGCCACCTCCTTCGAAGACCCGCACACCGCCCTGGACGCGCTCACACAGGCCCGCGTCCCCATCGTCAAATCCCAGCTCTCAGCCGCCCTGCACGCCGAACACCCCCATCTCCCCGAAGTCCGCGCGGCCCTCGCCGCCTTCGACGAACCCCGCTTCCTGCACCAGACCCGCACCCTCACCGCCGCCGGCCTGCGCGGCACCGACGACCTCGGCCAGGCCCTCGCCGGTGACGCCCTGCCCGACGCCTCCCCGTGGCGCGCCCACTTCCACGTCCCGCTGCACGCGGCCCCCGCCGCACCCCTCACCTCTACACTCCCCGTCCTGCGGGCCGCACTGACCCGCCTCGTCGGCGGCCCGCATCCCCTCACCCACCACCTGGAGGTCGAGACCTACACCTGGCAGGCACTCCCGCCGGAGCTGCGCCCCCGTGCCCGCGCCCAGCTCGCCGACGGCATCGCCGCCGAACTCACCCTCGCCCGGGACCTGTTGACGGACCTCGGCCTCAAGGAGCTGCCGTGACCCCACCACCACAGGAGCCGGCCGGCCCCACTCCTCTCCTTGTCCTGGACGTCGTCGGCCTCACCCCCCGTCTCCTCGACCACATGCCCCACCTCAAGGCCCTCGGCCAGTCCGGCTTCCGCGCCCCGCTCGGCACCGTCCTGCCCGCCGTCACCTGCGCTGCCCAGTCCACCTTCCTCACCGGCACCCATCCGTCCGAGCACGGCATCGTCGGCAACGGCTGGTACTTCCGCGAGCTCGGCGACGTACTGCTGTGGCGGCAGCACAACGGCCTGGTGTCAGGCGACAAGCTGTGGGACGCCGCCCGGCGCGCGCATCCCGGCTACACGGTCGCCAATATCTGCTGGTGGTACGCCATGGGCGCCGGCACCGACATCACCGTCACTCCCCGTCCCGTCTACTACGCCGACGGCCGCAAGGAACCCGACTGCTACACCCGGCCCCCGGCCCTGCACGACGAACTCACCCAGAAGTTCGGCACGTTCCCCCTGTTCCACTTCTGGGGTCCCGGCGCCGACCTCGTCTCCAGCCGCTGGATCATCGACGCGACCCGCCACATCAACCGCACCCGCCGGCCGGACCTGACCCTCTGCTACCTCCCTCACCTCGACTACGACCTCCAGCGCTTCGGCCCCGACGACCCGCGCTCCCTTCAGGCGGCCGCGGACCTCGACGCGGCCATGGCTCCCCTCCTCGACGACGCGAAGGCGGAAGGCCGCACCGTCGTCGCGCTCTCCGAGTACGGCATCACCCGCGCGGACCGCCCCGTCGACATCAACCGCGCCCTGCGCCGCGCCGGACTCCTCGAAGTGCACACGCAGGACGGCATGGAGTACCTCGATCCGATGGCCTCCCGGGCCTTCGCGGTCGCCGACCACCAGATCGCCCATGTCTACGTGCGCCGCCCCGAGGACCTGGAGGCCACCAAGGCAGCCCTCGCCGGCCTGCCCGGCATCGAGCGGCTCCTCGACGACGAGGGCAAGAAGACCCACCACCTCGACCATCCGCGCTCCGGCGAACTCGTCGCCGTCGCGGAGCCGGACGCCTGGTTCACGTACTACTACTGGCTCGACGACGCCCGCGCGCCCGACTTCGCGCAGCTCGTCGAGATCCACCGCAAACCCGGCTACGACCCGGTCGAACTCTTCATGGATCCCCTCGACCCCTACGTCAAGGTGAAGGCGGCCACGGCACTGGCCCGCAAGAAGCTCGGACTGCGCTACCGCATGGCGGTCGTGCCGCTGGACCCCTCACCTATTCGCGGCAGCCATGGCCGCCTTCCCACGAGCGACGACGAAGGTCCGCTCCTCATCTGCTCCACCCCCCACATCGCTCCCGGCCGCATCGCGGCCACCGAAGTGAAATCCCTGCTGCTCGACCTGGCCGGCCTCACCTGACGAGACCTGACAGGGCGTGACGAGCAACTACGGAAAGTGAAGCACGCGCCACTGACAACGGGTCCGGTGAGCGCTTCGCACACCTCTGACCTGCGCACGAGCAGCAGACCCAACGGCACCCGTCAAAGCCGTACACCGATCCGAAAGAGAGAAACCGTGACCGCCTTCAACGACGAACCCGCCACCGGCGAAGCCCTGCGCCGCGCGCTCGGCCTCAACCGCCGCCGTTTTCTGAGCACCTGCACCGCCGCCGCGACCGCGGCGATCGCCGCCCCTGTCCTCGGCGCCTCACCAGCCTTCGCCCAGGACCGCGGCAGAGGCCACGACCATGGCCACGACCACGGCGGTGACGTGCTCGTCCCCGCGAACAAGCGCGGCATCATCCTCTACACCGTCCGGGACGCCACGGGCCGCGACCCGCTCGCCACCGACCTGCCCTCCGGATTCCGCGAGGTCTTCAAGCAGCTCTCGCGCTTCGGGTACCGGCAGGTGGAGTTCGCCGGATACGGCCAGCACGCCAACGCTCCCGGCGGCGCGAGCCTGGAGTCCGTGCAGGGCGCCAAGCTGCTGCGTTCCTGGCTCGACGAGTACGGGCTGCGGGCGCAGGGCAACCACGGCTTCATACCCCCGTCCTGGCCCCTCACCACGGCCGACCTGGACACCTTCAAGAAGCACCTGGAGATCGCCAACATCCTCGGCATGGCGCACATGGGTACCGGTGGCGACCCCACGGGCAGCGCCTACCGTGCCGACTGGGACGTGGCCGCCGACAAGTGGAACGCGCTCGGCCAGATCGCCCGCCGCGAGGGCCTCAAGCTGTACACCCACAACCACGACGCGGCGTACGGCTTCCTGCTCGACGGAGGCCCGCTGGACGCCCAGGGCAACCCGACCCGCAGCTCCGGCATCCGCAAGCTGGAGTACTTCCTGAAGATCACCGACCCGAAGGTGGTCTGGCTGGAGATGGACATCTTCTGGGCGCACGTGGCCCAGTACAAGTTCCACACGTACACGGCCCACGACGGCTCCACCCAGGAGAAGGTGTTCGATCCCGCCGGGCTCGTCGTCCGCAACAACAAGCGTTACCCGCTCTTCCACGCCAAGGACGGCGTCGTCAACACGACGAACGGCATGGGCTACGACATGGTGCCGTTCGGCACCGGCGTCATCGACTACACGACGTTCTTCTCGCGCGTCGGTGACCGGAACTACCACAACCCGATGGTCGAGCAGGACAACGCCCCGAGCGCCACGGACGCCGGGCAGTCACTCACGCACGCGAAGATCGGCTACGACAACCTCGCGGCCCTCCGCAAGCGGCGTCACTAGCTTCGCGGCAGTGCACCGGGCGGCCCTCCCCACAACGCGCCACGTGGGGAGGGCCGCCCGATCGGTGCTCTGTGCTCTGTGCTTGGTGCTCTGTGCCGGTAGGAGACCTTTCAGTCCGTTGACCAGGAGATCTCTCAGCTCGCGGGCTGCGGCTGAGGAGTGCGCACGTCGCTGTCGCGCCCCGGCTGCTTCAGCAGCAACGCGATCGCCGCCGCCAGCATCGAGATACCGCCGGCCAGTGCGTACGCGCCGTTGTAGCCCCAGGCCGCGACCACCATCGAGCCGAGACCGCCGCCGAACAGGCCGCTGATCAGCTTGCCGCTGTACACCAGGCCGTAGTTGGTGGCGTTGTAGTTCTCGCCGAAGTAGTCCGGGGTCAGGGCCGCGAACATCGGGTAGAACGCGCCGCCGCCGAACCCGGAGAGGAAGGCGAAGAACAGGAACAGCCACTCGCTCTTGATGTCACCGGCCCAGATCACTCCGAACTGCGCGAGCCCCAGCACGACGATGACGAACACCAGGGTCAGCTTGCGGCCCCAGGTGTCGGACAGCCAGCCCACCACGGCCCGGCCGATGCCGTTGATGACGGCCATGATGCCCATGGAGGACGCCGCCACCAGCGGGCCGAATCCCACCTCCTTGGCGAAGTCGACCTGGAAGGAGATCCCGAAGATCGACACGCCCGCGGTCATGACCAGCGTGATCCACATCAGGGGCAGCACCCCCGTCCTGACGGCCTCCTTGGGCGTGTACTGCTTCACCGCGGGAGGGTTCTTGGCGAGGGCGGCGGAGGTCTTGCTGTCGCCGCCGTACGTCAGCGGGTCGATGTCCGCGGGCCACCAGTTCTTCGGCGGGTCCTTGAAGAAGAACGCGCAGGACAGCACGACGATCATCACGTAGCAGCCGATGAGGTCCAGGACACGGTGGTAGTTCCCGGTGTCGAACGCGTAGTTGAAGATGAAGATGAACGGCAGGGAGCCGTACGCGAATCCGCCGTTGACGAATCCGGTCCGCGCGCCCCGGCGCTCGGGGAACCACTTGCCGACCATGTTGATGCACGTCGCGTACACCAGGCCGGAACCGAGGCCGCCGATGACGCCGAAGCCCAGGATGGCCAGCAGCACGTTGCTCAGGTGCGAGAGGGCCAGGAAGCCGATCACACACATGACCGCGCCGATGTACATGGCCCTGCGGGCGGTGAGGATGCCCCGCTCCCGCAGCCAGCCCGCCGGGAAGGCTATGCCGGCCTGGAAGAAGACCCAGACGCTCAATATCCAGAAGGTGTTGCTCTGCGTCCAGCCGTGGGCGTGGGACAGGGTGTCCTCGGCCGAGCCGTACGCGTATTCGAAGACGCTGATGGCCATCATGGCGATCCACGGCAGATACACCATGAACTTGCGGGAGTGGCCGAGGATGTCGCGGTCCGTCTCACCGATCCGGTAGACACGGCCCCGGGCGTCGGTGACTTCGCGGTACGAGCGGTTCGAGGCGCCGGCGGTGGCCGCGCCCTGGGTGGCGATGGGTTCTGTCGTCATGTCACGCCATCTCCTCGCCGAGCGGTTGCGGGTTGGGGACGATCCTTTGGGCCTTGGGCCGGTCCGGTGATTTGAGGAACAGCGCCAGCACGGCGGAGGCGAGGCCGATGGAGCCCGCGAGCACGAAGGCCCCGTGGTAGTCCCACGCGCCGACGACGACCGCGCCCATGCCCGAGCCCACGAGGCCCGAGATCAGCTTCGAGCTGTAGACCATGCCGTAGTTGGACGCGTTGTTGTTCTCGCCGAAGTAGTCCGCCGTCATGGCCGCGAACAGCGGGAAGATCGCCCCGCCGCCGAATCCGGAGACCATGGAGCAGAACAGGAAGAACGGCATGCTGCCCATCTGGCCGGAGACCAGCACCCCGAACTGAGCGGAGCCCAGCACCAGACAGACGATGATCAGTGTGTTGCGGCGTCCGAAGCGGTCGGAGATCCAGCCGATCACGCCGCGCCCCGTGCCGTTGACGATTGCCTTCAGGGACATCGCGGTGGCCACGATTCCACCTGCGAACCCCATGTCCTTGCCGAACGGCACCTGGAAGGCGATGCCGAAGATGTTGATCCCGGCGGTGCACAGTAGACAGAACCACATCATCCAGAGAACGGGCGTACGGGCGGCCTCCTTGGGGGTGTACTGCTTCGCCGCCGGCGGGTTCTTCTCCAGCGCCCGGCGGATCCTCGGGTCGTCGGACACCTTCAGCGGGTCCACGTGCGGGGGCCACCAGCCCTTGGGCGGGTCCTTGAAGAACCAGCCCGCGAAGGCGACCACGGCACAGCAGACCAGGCCCACCGTCACCAGGACGCCCTGGTAGTTGCCGAGGTCCATGTACGAGGTGAACAGGAAGACGAAGGGCACCGAGCCATAGGCGAAACCGCCGTTGACCAGGCCCGTCTTGCCGCCCTTGCGCTCCGGATACCACTTGCCGACCATGTTCACGCAGGTCGCGTAGACCAGGCCGGCGCCGATACCGCTGAACATGCCGAAGCCGATGTACGCGACGGTCACATGCGGCGCGAACGCGAGCGAGAGGTACCCCAGGACCGTGCCCAGCGCGCCGAGCATCATGGCGTACCGCGCGGGCAGCCGTCCGCTCTCACGCAGTTGCCCGGCCGGGAAGGCGACGGCGGCCTGGAAGAATATCCAGACGCCCATCAGCCAGAAGATGTGCCCACTGCCCCAGAGATGGGCGTCGTGCAGGGTGTCCTCGGCGGAGGTGAACGCGTACTCCGAGGAGCTGATGCCCAGCATCCCCATCCAGGGGAAGAGCACCATGGTCCAGCGTGGTCGCCCCATGATGTCCCGATCGGTCTCACCGATGCGGTACAGGCGGCCGTTGCGATCCGTCACCTCCCTGTAGGGGACGGATGTCGATAGGTCGGTGGTTGTCATGTCGGTTCAGCACCCCTTGCGTCGAAAGATCTGGCCAGCGCCCCCTGTCCAAATGCCTTTCGTGTGCGCACGGGTCCTGGGGGCGGCCGACGCGCACCGTCGGCCGCCCCCGCCCTGGTTCACCTCATGAACCGCCCCCCAAAAGGCCCGCCGCCCGCGCCCAGCGATACTTCGCGCCGAGCACGGCCACCGGCTTCTCCGTCGTGTACGGGTACGCCACGACCCCCCGCTCGTAGAGGTACTGGCAGGCCTCCTCGACCTCGACGTCACCCGCGAGCGACGCCACCACGGGCTTCTCGACGCCGCGCTCACGGAATTCGGCCACCACACGCGCGGTGAGCTCGGCGAAGACCATGGGCGGGGTCACGATGGTGTGCCAGTAGCCGAGGACGAGCGCGTGGATGCGCGGATCCTCCAGGCCCAGCCGGATCGTCGCCTCGTACGTCGACGGCGGCTCACCCCCGGTGATGTCCACCGGGTTGCCCGCGGCCCCGAAGGGCGGGATGAACGCCCTGAAGGACGCGTCCAGGTCCGGCGGGATCTCCATCAGGGACAGGCCGTTGTCCGTCACCGCGTCGGACAGGAGCACACCGCTGCCGCCCGCGCCCGTGATGATGACGATGTTGTCGCCCTTGGGGGTGGGAAGTACGGGCAACGCGCGCGCGTACTCCAGCATTTCGTTCAGCCCGGGGGCCCGGATGACGCCGGCCTGCTTCAGGATGTCCTCGTACACGGCGTCGTCGCCCGCGAGCGCGCCGGTGTGCGAGCCGGCGGCCTTCGCCCCGGCGGCCGTACGCCCCGCCTTCAGGACGACGACCGGCTTCTTCGGGACCGTCGCGCGCGCCGCCTCCACGAAGGCACGGCCGTCCTTCAGGTCCTCCAGGTGCATCGCGATGCACTGGGTGTGCGGGTCCTCACCGAACCAGGTGAGCAGGTCGTCCTCGTCCAGGTCCGACTTGTTGCCGAGCCCGACGATCGCGGAAACACCCGTCTTCGTAGTGCGCGCGAAGCCCAGGATGGCCATTCCTATGCCACCGGACTGCGAGGTGAGCGCGACTCCGCCCTTCACGTCGTACGGTGTGCAGAACGTGGCACACAGGTCCTGCCACGTCGAGTAGTAGCCGTAGATGTTCGGCCCGAGCAGCCGGATGCCGTGCCGTTCGGCGATGGCCACGATCTCGTCCTGGAGCTCGTGCTCGCCGGTCTCCGCGAACCCGGAGGGGATCAGTACCGCGTTGGGGATCCCCTTGCGTCCCACCTCCTCCAGGGCCGAGGCCACGAACTTGGCGGGGATCGCGAAGACCGCCACATCCACCTCACCGGGAACGTCGGTGACACTCTTGTACGCCTTGCGGCCCTGAATGTCATCGGCCTTGGGGTTCACCGGGTGGATCTCGCCGGCGAAGCCCCCGTCGACGAGGTTGCGCATGACCGAATTGCCGATCTTGCCCTGCTCGTTGGAGGCACCGATCACGGCCACGGACGAGGGCTCCATGAGCCGCCGCATCGACGTGAGGATCTCCTCGCGCGTGTACCTGCGCCGCTCCTTGGGGACCGAGTCCGCGAGGATCACGCGGATGTCCGCGGCGACCGCGCCCTCCGGAGTGGCGATCACCGGGTTGAGGTCCACCTCGGCGATCTCGGGGAAGTCCGCCACGAGTTCGGACACCCTGCGGATCTGCTCGGCGATCGCCCACCGGTCCACCGGCGGCGCGCCACGCACCCCGCGCAGGATCTCGGCCGCCCTGATCGAGTCCAGCATCGACAGCGCCTCGTCGGCGTCAACGGGGGCGAGCCGGAAGGTGACGTCCTTCAGGACCTCCACCAGCACCCCACCGAGCCCGAAGGCGACGACCTTCCCGAACGTCGGGTCGGTCACCGCGCCGACGATGACCTCCTGCCCCTGCGGGAGCAGTTCCTGGACCTGGACGCCCTCGATGCGGGCCCCCGGGTCGTAGGCCCGCGCGTTCTCGACGATCTTGTGGAAGGCGGCGCGTACGTCCGCCGCGCCCTCGACGCCCACGATCACGCCGCCGGCGTCGGTCTTGTGCAGGATGTCCGGCGAGACGATCTTCATCACGACGGGCCCGCCGAAGCGCGCCGCGTACGCCACCGCCTCGTCGACGTCCGTCGCCAGCTCCTCGCCGGGGACGGCGATCGCGTACGCGTCGGCGATCACCTTTCCCTCGGGCGCGGTGAGCGCGGTCCGCCCCTCGGCCCGCACGGCGTCGAGGAGCGTGCGCACCCTCAGCATCCGGTCTTCGGCCATCACTCAGATCACCCCGTTCGACTTGAGCAGGCGAAGTTCCTCGTCGCCGAGGCCGAGCTCGCCGATGTAGACCTCTTCGTTGTGCTCGCCGAGCAGTGGCGAACTGGTCACGTCCACGGGGGAGTCGGAGAGCTTCAGCGGGCTGCCCACGGTCACGAACTCGCCCCGCTCGGGGTGCGGCACCGACACGACCATCTCGTTGGCGACCAGCGACTCGTCCTCGATGATCTCCTTGGTGGACAGGATCGGGCCGCACGGGATGTTGTGGGCGTTGAGCTTCTCCAGCACCTCCCACTTGGGGAGCGTGGCCGACCACTCCTCGATGAGCTGGAACATCTTGGTGAGCTGTGGCAGCCGGGCCTCAGGAGTCGCCCAGTCGGGGTCGTCCGCCAGCTCCGGCCGTCCGATGAGCTCGGTGATCGGCTTCCAGCCGACGGGCTGCACGATGACGTACACGTAGTCGTTGGGGCCGCCCGGAGCGCACTTGACCGCCCAGCCCGGCTGGCCGCCGCCGGACGCGTTGCCGGAGCGGGGAACCTCGACGCCGAAGTCGTCGTTGGGATATTCAGCGAGCGGGCCATGTGTCAGTCGCTGCTGATCGCGCAACTTCACCCGGCAGAGGTTGAGCACGGCATGCTGCATGGCCACGTTGACCCGCTGCCCGCGCCCGGTGTTCTCCCGCTGGTACAGCGCCGCGAGAATCCCCGCCACGGCGTGCACGCCCGTGCCCGAGTCACCGATCTGGGCTCCCGTCGCCAGCGGCGGCCCGTCCTCGAAACCGGTGGTCGACATCGACCCGCCCATGGCCTGCGCGACGACCTCGTACGCCTTGAAGTTGGTGTACGGGCCGTCCCCGAACCCCTTGATGGAGGCATAGACGATCCGCGGATTGATCTCCTGGATGCGGTCCCAGGTGAAGCCCATGCGGTCGACCGCGCCCGGTCCGAAGTTCTCGACCATGACGTCGGAGCGCCGGATCAGTTCGGTGAGGATCTCCTTGCCACGCTCGGTCTTGGTGTTGAGGGTGATGCTCCGCTTGTTGCAGTTGAGCATCGTGAAGTAGAGGGAGTCGACGTCGGGGAGGTCGCGCAGCTGCTTGCGGGTGATGTCACCGGTCGGCGCCTCCAGCTTGACGACGTCCGCGCCCAGCCACGCCAGCAACTGCGTGGCGGACGGACCCGACTGGACGTGCGTCATGTCGAGGACACGGACGCCTTCGAGAGCCTTGGTCGACGTTCCTGTGATCGGGGTGATCGGGGTCATCGGGGGCACCTCACTTGTACATCGTCTGGTTCATGGTTCCGGGGGCGTACGCGTCCGGGTCGACCCAGACGTTGATCAGCGACGGCTTGCCCGACTCCCGGGCACGCTGGAGCGCCGGGCCGATGTCGGCGGGGTCGCGGACCTCCTCGCCGTAGCCGCCCAGCATCTGCGCGAACTTGTCGTAGTGGACGTCGCCGAGGGTGTTGCCGACCCGCTCGCGCTCCAGGCCGTACTTCTGGGCCTGGCCGTAACGGATCTGGTTCATGGAGGAGTTGTTGCCGACGATGCCGACGAAGGGGAGGTTGTAGCGGACGAGGGTCTCGAAGTCCCAGCCGGTGAGGGAGAAGGCGCCGTCCCCGAAGAGGGCGACGACCTCTTTGTCGGGCCGTGCCTGCTTGGCCGCGAGCACGAACGGGACGCCGACGCCGAGCGTCCCGAGCGGGCCCGGGTCCATCCAGTGCCCGGGTGACTTGGGCTGGACGACCTGCCCGGAGAAGGTGACGATGTCGCCGCCGTCCCCGATGTAGATCGAGTCCTCGGTGAGGAAGTCGTTGATCTCGCTGACCAGGCGGTACGGGTGGATCGGCGAGGCGTCCGACTTCAGGCTGGGCAGCCGCTTCTCGATGGCCGTCTGCTCGGCGGCCCGCAGCTCGTCCAGCCACTCCTTGCGCTTCGACGCGCCGCCGTTGAGGCGCCCGGAGGCCGCCTCGGTGACCGACTTCAGGATCAGGCCCGCGTCGCCGACGATGCCGAGGTCGATGTCCCGGTTCTTGCCGACGGTCCGGTAGTCGAGGTCGATCTGCACGACGGTCGCGTCCGGGGAGAGGCGCTTGCCGTAGCCCATGCGGAAGTCGAAGGGCGTACCCACGATGACGATGACATCGGCGTTGGAGAAGGCGTACCGGCGCGAGAGCTGGAAGTGGTGCGGGTCCCCGGGCGGCAGCGTGCCGCGCCCCGCGCCGTTCATGTACGCCGGGATGTTGAGGGTGCGGACGAGCTCGATGGCGGACGCGGTGCCGCGCGTCGTCCATACCTGGCTGCCCAGCAGGATCGCCGGCTTCTCGGCGTGCACGAGGAGGTCGGCGAGCCTCTCGATCGCCTCGGGGTCACCGGCCGAGCGGGTCGAGGCCCGGTAGTGGCCGGCGGCCGGGATCCGGGCCTTCTCCACCGGCACCCTGGCGTCCAGGACATCGCGCGGGATCTCCAGGAAGGAGGGGCCGGGCGCGCCGTGGAAGCACTCCCGGAACGCCATCGACACCATGTCGGCGGCGCGCGCCGTGTCCGGCACCGTAGCCGCGAACTTGGTGATCGGCGTCATCATGTCGACGTGCGGCAGGTCCTGCAGGGACCCCATCTTGTGCTGGGTGTGCGCCCCCTGGCCGCCGATGAGCAGCATCGGGGACTCGGCGCGGAAGGCGTTCGCGACGCCCGTCACGGCGTCGGTCGTGCCGGGGCCCGCCGTGACGACGGCGCATCCGGGCTTGCCGGTGATGCGTGCGTAGCCGTCGGCGGCGTGGGCGGCGACCTGCTCGTGACGGACGTCGACGACCTCAATGCCTTCGTCGACGCAGCCGTCGTAGATGTCGATGATGTGGCCGCCGCACAGGGTGTAGATGACCTCCACCCCTTCTGCTTTCAGTGCCTTGGCGACCAGATGCCCACCGGAGATGAAGTCCTGGCTGATGTCGTCGGGCATGGCGAAGTCCTGTCCCTTCGTAGGGGGTTGGAACGCTCTCGCGGTACATTGCATACAGTCGACGAATACTGTATGAAGCTTGTTATCCCGCATCCGGTGGGTGGTGTCCAGGGGGTGTGCGGCATTTTCCGGGGGTCTGGGAGTCGCTCCCCGGATAGACACAGCAGTCAGGAGCCGGTGATGGACCTGTACGAGCACCAGGCAAGGGAACTCTTCGAGGAACACGGCATCTTGGTGCCGAGGGCGGAGGTCACGGACTCGCCCAAGGAAGCACGCGAGATCGCCCGCCGACTCGGCGGCCGAGTCGTCGTGAAAGCCCAGGTGAAGACCGGTGGGCGCGGCAAGGCGGGCGGCGTCAAACTCGCCGCCGACCCGGCCGCCGCCGAGCTCACGGCACGTCAGATTCTCGGCATGGACATCAAGGGCCACACGGTCGGCAAGGTGATGCTGGCCCAACCGGTCGACATCGAGAGCGAGTTCTACGTCGGCTACGTCCTCGACCGCGCCGCAGGACGCTTCCTCGCGATCGCGTCGGCCGAGGGCGGCATGGACATCGAGGAGGTGGCCGCGAGCCGCCCGGAGGCGGTGGCGCGTGTTCCCGTCGACCCGGCCGTGGGTGTCACCTCGGCGAAGGCGGCCGAGATCGCCGAGGCCGCGGGGCTGCCCCCGGAGACCGTCGACGTTCTCGTGCGCCTCTGGGGGGTGCTGACCCGCGAGGACGCCGTGCTCGTCGAGGTGAACCCCCTCGTCCGCACCGCCCGGGGACAGATCCTCGCGCTGGACGGCAAGGTCACCCTCGACGACAACGCCCGCTTCCGCCAGGCACGTTGGGGTGAGCAGGAGGCCGCGCACGACGACCCCCTGGAGGCGGCGGCCGCGGCCAAGGGCCTCAACTACGTCAAACTGGACGGCGAGGTCGGCATCATCGGCAACGGCGCGGGCCTCGTCATGTCGACGCTCGACGTGGTCGCGGGCTGCGGCGCCCGCCCCGCCAACTTCCTCGACATCGGCGGCGGGGCCTCCGCCCAGATCATGGCCGACGGCCTCTCCGTGATCCTCTCCGACCCGGCCGTGAAATCGGTCTTCGTCAACGTCTTCGGCGGCATCACAGCCTGCGACGCGGTCGCCGACGGCATCGTGCGGGCGCTGGAGACCGTGCGGTTGACCAAACCCCTCGTGGTCCGCCTCGACGGCAACAACGCCGTCCGCGGCCGCGCCATCCTCGACGGCCGCGCGCACCCCCTGGTCCAGCAGGCCACCACCATGGACGAGGCCGCACACCGCGCGGCCCGACTCGCCATCGCCGGCTGAAGGAGGAACAGGACATGGCCATCTTTCTGACCAAGGAGAGCAAGGTTCTCGTCCAGGGCATGACCGGCGGCGAGGGCATGAAGCACACCCGGCGGATGCTCGCCGCCGGCACGGACGTCGTCGGCGGGGTCAACCCGCGCAAGGCGGGCCGGACCGTCGACTTCGACGACCGGGCTGTGCCCGTCTTCGGCTCGGTGCGCGAGGGGATCGCGGCGACTGGCGCCGACGTCACCGTCGTGTTCGTACCGCCCGCGTTCGCCAAGGCCGCCGTGACCGAGGCCGCCGACGCGGGCATCGGGCTCGCCGTCGTCATCACCGAGGGCATCCCCGTCCACGACTCCGTCGCCTTCCACGCGTACGCCGCCACGAAGGGCACCCGCGTCATCGGCCCCAACTGCCCGGGTTTGATCACTCCGGGGCAGTCGAACGCGGGCATCATCCCCGCCGACATCACCAAGCCGGGGCGCGTCGGCCTGGTGTCCAAGTCGGGCACGCTGACGTACCAACTCATGTACGAACTGCGCGACATCGGCTTCTCGACGTGCGTGGGCATCGGCGGGGATCCCGTCGTCGGCACCACCCACATCGACTGCCTGGCCGCCTTCCAGGACGACCCCGACACCGAACTCGTCGTCCTCATCGGCGAGATCGGCGGCGACGCCGAGGAACGGGCCGCCGCGTACGTCCGCGACCACGTCACCAAGCCCGTCGTCGCCTACATCGCCGGTTTCACCGCGCCCGAGGGCAGGACGATGGGCCACGCGGGCGCGATCGTCTCCGGCTCGGCAGGCACCGCGCAGGCCAAGAAGGAGGCCCTTGAGGCGGCCGGAGTACGGGTGGGCGGCACACCGACCGAGACGGCCCGGCTGGTGCTGAACCGATTGGAATCGGAGCGTGTCGCCGCACAGGGGTGAGATGAGACGTCACTCATAGTTGATGCGAGGTGACTGTCACGAGCGGAGCCTCCTCAGTACCTTCCTCCGTATGTACGCGACCACCCCGCGCGTACGAACCCTTTCCTCCGTGCGGACGCGACCACCGTCCTCCTCCGCACGGATGCGACCGCTCCTCGTCCGGGCCCGTGCACCATGCCGCTCGGCAGGAGCCAGGCACTTCCCGCCCCCGACTGTGCACCGAGAGCGGAGACATCCGAATGGCATCCACCCTCAACACCCCCCTCGTCCTGAAGTCCGGTACGTCCTGGGCCGACGCCTGGCAGCGCTGCCTCGCCGTCGCCCCCGAGGCGTTCCAGGAGGACCGCGTCCTCAATCTCTGGGACGCCTCCTGGCGGGCGGACGGCCGGGCGCTGCCCGCCACCAGTCCGGTCGACGCAAGCCCCATCGCGGGCCCGCCCCGCCTGAACGCCGCAACCGCCCACCAGGCCGTACGGGCCTCACTCGACCAGCACCGGGCCTGGCGCCATGTCCCGCTCGCCGAACGACGGGCGCGCGTCGCGGCCACCCTCGACGCCCTGACCGAGCACCGCGAGTTGCTCGCCCTCCTCCTCGTCTGGGAGATCGGCAAGCCCTGGCGACTCGCGCAGGCCGACGTGGACCGGGCGATCGACGGCGTGCGCTGGTACGTCGACGGCATCGAGCCCATGGTGGACGGCCGGGCTCCGCTCGAAGGGCCCGTGTCCAACATCGCGAGCTGGAACTACCCGATGAGCGTGCTCGTTCACGCAATGCTGGTACAGGCATTGGCAGGGAACGCGGTCATCGCCAAGACCCCGACCGACGGCGGCGTCGCCTGCCTGACCCTGGCCGGCGCGCTCGCCGCACGCGAAGGGATCCCCGTCACCCTCGTCAGCGGCAGCGGAGGCGAGCTGTCGGAGGCGCTGGTCCGCGCCCCCGAGATCGGCTGCGTCTCCTTCGTCGGCGGCCGTGACACGGGCGCAGCGGTGGCCACCGCCGTCGCCGACCTCGGCAAGCGCCATGTACTCGAACAGGAGGGACTGAACACCTGGGGCATCTGGAACCACACGGACTGGGACGCACTGACAGCCGTCATCCCCAAGCTCTTCGACTACGGCAAGCAGCGCTGCACCGCCTACCCGCGCTTCGTCGTCCAGCGCACGCTGTTCGACGAGTTCCTCGCCGCCTATCTCCCCGCCGTCCGCACCCTGCGGGTCGGTCACCCGCTGGCCGTCGAGCACCCCGAAGACCCCTACCCCGCGCTGGACTTCGGGCCCGTCATCAACGCGGCCAAGGCGAAGGAGCTGCACGACCAGGTGGCGGAGGCCATCGACCGCGGCGCCGTCCCGCTGCACCGCGGCAAGCTGACCGACGCACGCTTCCTGCCCGGCCAGGACACGGCGGCGTACGTCCAACCGGTCACGCTCCTGAACCCGCCGCCGTCCTCACCGCTGCACCACGCGGAGCCCTTCGGCCCGGTCGACACCATCGTCCTGGTCGACACCGAGGCGGAGCTGCTCGCCGCGATGAACGCGTCGAACGGCGCGCTCGTCGCCACGCTGTCCACGGACGACGAGGCGACGTACGCCCGACTGGCCCCGCAGATCCGGGCGTTCAAGGTCGGCCGCGGCAAGCCCCGCTCCCGCGGCGACCGCGACGAGCTCTTCGGCGGCCTCGGCGCGTCCTGGCGCGGCGCCTTCGTCGGCGGCGAGCTGCTCGTGCGCGCCGTCACGCAGGGGCCGGTGGGGGAGCGGTTGCCGGGCAACTTCCCCGAGTACCAGCTCGTTCCGTGAGGTGGGGTGGGCGGTACCCGCCTCAGGGCGCCGCCTGCTCTCTCGGACCCCTGCGGACTCCTGCGATGATCTCGTCCACCAGCCAGCGGGCGACGCCTGGCGGGTAGGGCTGGGGCAGACCGAGCACGACATGGTTCACGCCGATGCCGATGAGGTCGGCGACGGTGGCGCGGGTGGCGGCGGGGTCGTCGTAGGAGACGACGACCTGTACGGAACGGGTGATCTCACGCGGATCCCGTCCTATGTCCGCGCAGTGCGCGTCCAGCACCCGACCGCGCTCGGCGACGAACTCGACGCTGTTGTGCGGCGGCCCGGGGATGTTCCAGATGTCGGCATGCTCGGCGACGAGCCGCAGCAGTCGAGTCCCCCAGCCGCCGATCAGCAGGGGCGGCCCGGGCCGCTGCACCGGCTTGGGCTCGTTCCGCGTGCCCCGCAGCCGGTAGTAACGCCCCTCGAAATCGAAGGGGTCGTCCTCCGTCCACATCCGGCGCAGGATCTCGACCGCCTCGCCGAGCCGGGCGACCCCCTCGCCCGGCGGGACGAGGGAGAGCCCGTACGCCTCGTACTCGGCGACGGCCGGGTTCTCGCCGGCGATCCCGCCCGCGTCGGGCGGCTGGTGGGTGCCGCCGACACCGATGCCCATGACCAGCCGTCCGCCGGAGACCACGTCCACGGTCGAGGCCATCTTCCCGAGGACGGCGGGCGGGCGGATGCGGTTGCTGGTGACGAGGAGCCCGAGCCGCAGCCGCTCGGTCTGTGCGGCCAGGGCGCTGAGCAGCGTCCAACCCTCATGGATCTGGCCGTCCTTGGGGCCGCGAAGCGGAAGCAGATGGTCCCAGAGCCAGGCGTCCTCGATCTCGGGCAGGGCGTCGGCCTCCTGCCAGACGCGGCGGATGTCGTCGTAGGAGACGTGCATGGGGGTGGTCTTGATACCGAAGCGCACACGTTGATCGCTCATATCGCTCAGCGTAGACAATCATCAGCTGAGCTGACAATCAGTCTTGGGTACAGTTCCCGGCATGACCGGTGAGCGCCCTCCCGTACCTCCCGTACCTCCCGAGCGTCATGTACCTCCCGTGCCCCTTGAGTCCCGGCTCGGCTATCTGCTCAAGCACGCCCAGCAGCGGCTGGTGCGGGCGTCCGCGGAGGCGCTGGCGCCCTTCGGGATCGACGGCCATGAGCTCGCGGTGCTGGCGGTGCTCGCCGCCGAGCACCCGTTGTCGCAGGTCGAGGTGGCCGGACGGCTCGGCGTCGACCGCACCACGATGGTCGCGCTCGTCGACGGCCTGGAGGATCACGGGCTGGTCGAGCGGCGCCGCAGTCCTCAGGACCGGCGCAAGAACATCGTGGAGCTGACGCCCGAGGGCCGGGACTGCCTCGACGGGGCCGAGCGTGCGCGCCTCGAGATGGAGCGGCGCTTCCTCGACCCGCTGGACGAGGAGGCGGCGGCCGCGCTCGTGCGGGCCCTGCGGATCCTGGTGATGGAGGAGAGTCGGATCGCGGAGTGACGGTGCGGGTCCGAGACTCCTCGGCTCCCCCGCGTAGACCCTGGGTGATCCTTTCATCACCTTTGGTAGTCGGCCGGACGCCCCTCCTTCGGCCCCGTGCGGTCACCTCCAGGACCCGGATATGCAGGTGAAAGGCACTCCGAAACCTTGGTATTGTTGTCCATGTCGCCGCGGGGAACACCCCCGGCCAGGCGGCAGACACCTTGTCCGGGTGGCGGAATGGCAGACGCGCTAGCTTGAGGTGCTAGTGCCCTTTATCGGGCGTGGGGGTTCAAGTCCCCCCTCGGACACCGACTGGTAGCCCACGGGTTGTCGCAGAGTGCTGGTTGAGATTCATCTCGACCAGCACTTTCTGTTTCCCGGAGTCGTAGGTGAGGGCGAGCCCGGGCTGGCGGTAGATCTCCGCCTTGTCCAGGTGCCGCTCGTTCCAGATCAGCGTGCGGTCCAGGAGTGCGTGGCGGCAGGTCTGCATCCAACGCTCCATCAGGGAGTTCATCCGCGGCATGCGGACCCCGGTGAGCACGACGTGGATACCCGTGTTGCCCGGGATCTGGTCGAAGAGTGTTGGGAACTTCGCGTCCCGGTCCCGGATCAGGTAGCTGACGGTGGCTCCGGCGTCCTCCAGGTCCATGACCAAGTTTCGGGCGGCCCGGGCGACCCAGTCGCACGCCAGCAGCGCGTCAGTCTTGGGTCGGCAGGAGCGGGCATGGCGCCGCTCCGATCAGGTCGCGGTGCCAGCGCAGCACGGTGTCCGGCTGGACCAACAGTCGCAGTCGGCGCAAGACCTCCCGAGGTAGCGGCGCCGGCGGAGCGGCGAGGAAAGCGCGGTCCTTCGGGCCGAACTTCACCTTGTCCGCACCGAGTTGCCGCTCGAGAACCATGACTTGGTGGCGCAGAACGGGAATCTCCGCATCCTTGTCCCGGTCGCTCATCGGCAGCAGCCGCACGGCAGCGAAAGCGTGGGTGACAGCCAAGTACGCGAGACGAAGTAACACGAGCGATCATCCTGCAGCACCGTCACATAAGCGCCCTGGCCTGCACGGACGACATTCTCGCCAGGCGCAGGGCGACACGGCGTCGCCCGCCGCCTGGCGGAAGGGATTCAGGTTCAGATGCTTGGGGAGTGACGTGGCGTCAGCCGGTCGCGCTGCCCGCGACCCACTCGCTCCATGACATGTTCCAGTCGCTGAGGCCGTTGTCGGGGGCCAACGTGGTCTTGTCCTCGGAGTTCTTGACGATCACGACGTCGCCGATCATCGAGTTGTCGAAGAACCACGCGGCAGGCTGCTTGCCGTCGCCGCCGCCCTTGACGTCCTTCAGGCCCACGCAGCCGTGGCTGGTGTTGACCTTGCCGAAGACCGCGTCGGTACCCCAGTAGTTGCCGTGGATGAAGGTGCCCGAGGCGGTCAGGCGCATGGCGTGCGGTACGGCCTCGATGTCGTAGGAGGGCTTGCCGTCCTTCTTCGTGAGGCCGACGGTCGCACCGTTCATGTGGATCTGCTTGAACTTCTCGGAGATGACCATCTGACCGTTGTACGTCGGGTGCTCGGTGCTGCCGGACGAGATCGGGATGGTCTTGATCGTCTTGCCGTCCCGTACGACGGTCATCTGCTTCGTCTTGGCGTCGACCGTGCTGATCTGGCTCCGGCCGATCTCGAACGTGACCGTCTTCTGGATGCCGTGGAGGTTGAGCGTGACGGTGACGGTGGAACCGGGCTTCCAGTAGTCCTTGGGGCGGAAGTCCAGGCGGTCGTTGTTGAACCAGTGGCCGACGACCTGCTGGCCGCTGCTGGAGCTGACCTGGATCTTCGACTCCATGGCGGCCTTGTTGCTGATCGCCTTGTCGAAGTTGACCGTCACCGGCATGCCCACGCCGACGGTCGAGCCGTCCTCGGGGGAGAGGTGCCCGATGAAGTTGTTCGCCGGGGAGACCGTGGTGATCGTGGCGTTCCCGGTGACGGAGCGGCCCTTGGCGTCCTTGGCCTCCGCGGCGACCTGATACTTGGTGGCCCGCTCCAGCCGACCGTTCGGCTTCCAGGACGTGCCGTCGGCGGACAGGGTGCCCGGAACCTCGGCACCGGTCGCGATGGCGGTCATGGTCACCTTGGTGAGCATGCCGTTGCTGACGGTGGCCTTGACGGGGTCGTTGATCCCGACGTCGTAGGCACCTTGCCGGGGCGTGATCTTTATTCGGGCGTCGGAAGCCTCTTGGGTGGCCGCCTGATCCGCCCGGGCCTGCGGTTTCGGGTGATTCCCGGCGTCGTTACCGCTGGTAGCGGCGTTGCCGGTACCGCCGAGGGCCGTGAGTGAGAGCACACCGCCGAGTACACCGACCGCAGCCACCAACCGGGTGCGTCCTTTACGTGCCGTGATCAAACGCTTCTCCCGTGTCACTGGTCGTTGAATCCCTGGAGCCGGATGCCGAGGGAGTACAGCTAGCTATAAAACTACTTATATGCGTTCATCCGTCCTTAAATGAGCAAACTGTGGTGAAGGCCACGCGCCGCCGAGCGCGTCGCCAAGGCCCTGCTCGACTGACGGATGGCGCGTAGTCTCCTGCAAACGCATCTACGCCCTGGTCATGCTCGAACGCGGCAGCCGCCGTGCGCACCTGCTCGGCGTCACCGCCAACCCCGCCGGCCCATGGACCACCTTGCGAACGGTCAGTGATGGCCGGATGGGCGTGTCACTCCGGCGGACCGCGCTTTCCTGGCACCGCTTCTCCACCGGCTCCCGAGGCTCAAGCTGAGGCAGCTACGCCTGATCGTGTCCCCGGACACGGTCCTGAGGTCGCACCGTGACCTCATGCGCCGTCGTCACGCCGACGCCTCCCGTCGCAAGCGGCCTGGCAGGCCGCCGACCCGTCGCAGTATCCAGCCTCTCGTCCTGTGCTCGGCCCGCGAAAACAGCTCCTGGGGGTGTCGGCGCCCTCACGGCGACGTGCTTGGCATCAAGGCCGCACCTTCCACGGTAGGGGAGATCCTGCGAGCGCGCGGGATGGAGCCAGCGCCCGAACGTGACCGCTTGAGCTGTGTGGACTCCTCCGTGATGGTCCCCGGCCGCTGCCCGGAGCCGATCCGGTCCTGCCGCACCCACTTTCGCGGCGTCCTCGTGGAGCCACTGCCGAGCTCTTCTGCGACGGCCTTCAGCGTCGCGAGCTGAGTCGCATCTTCGAGCGGCACACGGTCGGCCTATGCTTGCCGCCATGAGCCGTTGGGAGGAGTTGACCGGGGGGACGTCCGGGCAGGACTACGCATCGCGGTTCGCGGCCCTGGCCGGTAGCGGGAAGGATATGCACGGTGAGGCGCGGTTCTGCGCGGCGCTCGTGCCTGCTGGAGCGCGGGTGCTGGACGCCGGGTGCGGTACCGGACGGGTCATGATCCGGCTTGCGGAGCAAGGGTACGACTGTGTCGGGGTGGATCTTGATGCGTCCATGCTGGCAGTGGCGCAGAGGGAGGCGCCGGAACTGCCTTGGTTCCAGGCCGATTTGGCCAGGTTCGACCCGGCCCAGCTCGGCATCACCGCGGACTTCGATCTCGTGGTCGCCGCAGGAAACATCTTCCCGCTACTCGCTGCCGGCACCGAGGCCACGGTGGTCGAGCGCCTGGCCGCCGCCCTGCGCCCGGGCGGTCTGATCGTCGCCGGCTTCGGCCTGGACGAGGCCCACCTCCCGGTGCCGCCCAGCATCACCCTGCCAGAGTACGACGACTGCTGCGCCGCGGCCGGCCTCACCCTCGTCGACCGCTTCGCCGCCTGGGACGCTGACCCTTACGACGGCGGCGGCTATGCCGTCAGCGTCCACCGCCGGTGAGGTTCGGAGCAGTTGCCAACCCCGGGATGCCTCCGGATCCTGAGGCTCCTCGGTGGACACCCGGCCGTAGAACGCGAAGCGCGGCCCGTCGGGCGCACCGGGTTCGGAGCCGGGTGAGGGCCGGGCGGCCTCACCCGCCCAGGTGGCCGGCATGCCGGATCGCCCGACGCCTTGATCGGTGTCGAGAGCGAGGGTTCGCCCCTCCATTCGTCTCACCTCCCGCGTACGAGGCCGACGGTCGGGCTCGGTCGGCCCTGGACGGAGAGCGGGTGCGGTCACGCGTATCGTCCGGGATGACTTCGCCTGTGGCTGAGATGCCCGTTGGGGTGCGGGAGCACGACCAGCGCACTGGCGCATCCGAGGTGTTCGCTTCAGCTCAGGAGCGGGGCCGGGGAGGCGTCAGGGAGCCGTGGGCCGGCCGGTTCGGCTTCCCAAGGCAGTCGTGGGCAGTAGCCCTGGTCGGCCAGCCAGGCACGGGCCCGGCCGCGCTGCCGCTCGTCACTCGGCCGGTGATAGTCGCGCCATGCCTGGTCGCCTGACGCCAAGACATCTTCGAAGCGGCGGAAGGCGCCCCGGCCGGTGATGGCGATGCGCAGCCGTTCGGCGAGATCGTCATCGTCGAGTGTGTCGATGAGGAGCTCCATGTCCCGGTAGCCCGGGCGGGAGCCGTGGCAGGGCACGTACAGCCAGCGGTCGGGATCATCCTCCCGTGCGTCGGCTTCGCCTTTGAGCCATTCGATCGCCTGCGGGTAGCAGTCGCCGGTGGCCAGGTCGAGATGGCCGCCGCCATACATCAGTCGCCTTCCAACAGCGTGGCGAGTTCCTCCAGGTCCACGGGCAGCGGGCAGCGGGCAGAGAGCGCGACAGCGGTGCCGGGCCCCCCCTCGGCGGAGCCGCGCAGCAGGTCGGCCAGTTCAGCGTCACCGTCCCGGCCGCGGGCAGTGAGGTGTTTGAGGAACTCGGCCGCCACCGCGTCCGCGCCCGGCACCCGTCGGGCGGCCGAGGCCGCGACGCCGTCGCCGGCCGACTGCAGCACCGCCCGCACCGGTCGGCTCCGCAACGCTGCGAGCAGCGCCGACCCGTCCGCGCTGTGGATCGTGGCGCGCACTGCCCGCACATCGCACTCGCTCCAACCCTGGGCCATGGCGTTGACCAAAGCCTCCCCGGCCGGCAGGCGAACGCAGGGGGTGCCGCGCAGGTTGGCCCGCGCACCAGTGGCGGCGGGTGTCATCACGGCACGACGCCGTGGCGCGGTTGGCTGATCCGTCTCCGGCCGCCGCACCCGCAGCCCGGCGACGTTCGCGTACCCGCCGTCAACCGCCGAGTCCGGCCTTGTCCACCTGGGCGGGGAAGCTGGTCTTACGTTTGTGCTTGGCACGCGGGGCATGCAGGTAGTCGGCGAACTCGCCTGGGGTGCCCAGCTGTTGGTGGAGCGCGCGCAGCGCCTTGAGGTGGCGTACCGCGTACTGGTAGCGGTACTTGTTGCCGGTCTCCGCCAGATACCCGGCGATCAAGCGCCGGTAGGAGCCGGTCACGTCGGCCGGGTGCGTCGTGCGCCGTTGTTCGATCAGGTCCTGGAGCAGGTACTTACCCAGGTCGTCAAGGAGGTCGACGGCTACCTGCCAGGCGTCATCGTGCTGTCCGGCCTCTTGCAGGCACAAGATCAGTTCCCGGGCGCCGGCGGGGTTGGCCGGCAGTCGTTCGTGCAGCCGGCCGAGCGCCCACTGAATTGTCTGTGGACTTCCGTTGCGGGTGGCGGTGGCCTGCAGTGGATGGAAGACCGCGTGTACGGGGGTGCGCTGGAAGGGCCGCGCGGCGCACGGCGAGTGCCTCCTCTTCGTTGCCCGCCCGGGGGCCCTTCACCACCGAAGTGTTGGGAGTCGACGTCATCGTCGAGGGATGTCTCAGCGCCGCAGGTGACCCAGCACGGATCGCACCGCTCGCTCCACGGCGTCGCGCGCCTGCTCGGTATGGTCGATGGTCTCGAAACCATGGTGGCCGAGCGGTACGTCGATCACCTCGACAGCGGCGTCGCACTTTTCGGCGACGGCCAGGAATTCCTCGACCGTCACCGCGATCTCCGGGCGCTCCAGCTCCACCCGGGTCAACACGATCGGCAACCGCCCCGCGGTACGCACCGCGTCCGCCGGACGGAACCGGGAATCGACAAGCCCCCAGTTCGGCAGCGGCGCGAGTATCGGATAGCTCGCCGCGACGCACCGCAACCACGGCGGGGGCGCCGCGAGCCAGTCCGCCGCCAACAGCCCGCCACTGGAGAAGTGCCACAGCGCCACGCGGTCCCCGTCGACGCGCGGATCGGCCCGTACGAGGTCGACCGCTTCGGCTATGTCCTCGGCGGCCCGACCGTAGTCGGCGAGATCGTGCAGCCGATGGTCCAGCGTCACGCCGACCGCCCCCAAACCCGCCACGTACCGGCCGTAGCCGACGAAGCCCGGCCAGTCCCGGGGAGTCGGCCGCACATCGGGGTGGACCGGGCCACCGTGGACGAACACCACCGCCGGCCGCGGGCGGTCGGCTTCAGCGAGGTCGTCGGGAAGGTCGTCGGGGAGGTACAGATCGACCCGTCCCAGCCGCTCGCGAGTCCGCTCCGGTACATCCATCAGGAAGGGGCGAAGGTGCGCCGGCTGTTCGTTCACCGCCGCGGCCACCCGGTGCCCTTCTCCCGCGGCGGCCCGCACCAGTGTCTCGGCCACCTCGTGGGGGCAGGAGAGCATCGGCCAGTGCCCGGTGTCGAGTTCGAAGAAGCTCACCCGCGGGTCGGTGAGCACCTGGAAGCGCGGGTCCCCCAGTCCCACCAGGGCCTCGACCATGGCGATGCTCGAACCATTGGCGGTGCACAGGACGCCGGTCTTCGGCAGCTCGGAGACCGCTTTCGACAGGCGGAGCGGCTGGGTGAGCGTGCTCACCGGCTGCGGTACGGCGTCTCCCGCCAGCCGAGCCAGTACGGCGGGTGAGAGGCCGGCGACGCTGCCCCAGCGCTGCCACTCCTCAAGTGGCGGCGGGGGAATCCGCCAGTCGTCATCGGCCGGCCCGGCCCGGTGCAGCAGCCGGTCGCGGACCGCCTGGTCGGGCACCAGGGTGAGGGCCTGATCGCCGTGCTGGGGCATGCCCGCATCCAGGTGGACGATCCGGGCGATCCGTTCCGGGCGCCGGTCGGCGGCGCCGAGCACCGGGTAGATGCCGTAGCAGTGACCGACCAACACCACCTCTGCCGCGTCCGTCCGGTCGATCACCCGCAGCAGATCGTGGATGTGCGTCTCCAGGTCCGTGTCAGGTCCCGCCGCATGGCCGCGGTCACCCATGCCGGTGAGCGTCACCGGATACGCCTGTGCCCCCGACTCCCGCAGCCGATCGGCCACCGCCTGCCATATCCAGCTGCCGGTATGGGCGCCCGCCACCAGGATGAATGCCGTCATCGATGTCTCCTCGCACGCCGTGTTCGCAGGGCCGTCCGTACCGGCCGTCCGCGCTCGTGGGTACGGTAGGAACTCCCCCTGAGGGAGGTTCAAGTCGTGGGCCCTGAAAGCACATGGAGCATCGGAGAGCTCGCCGAGCACGCGGGTGTCACCGTCAAGACCGTCCGCTTCTACTCGGACCGCGGTCTGCTGCCCGAAGCCGCCCGCAGCGCAGGCGGCCACCGCAGGTACGGCCCCGAGGCACTCGACCGGCTCCACCTGATCCGCTCCCTGCGCACCCTCGACCTGCCGGTCCCCGAAGTAGGCCGGATCCTCGACCAGGAGGACACCCTGGAGGACGTCGTCGCGGGGCAGCTGCGGCAGATCGGCTCGCGGCTGGCTGCCCTGCGCTGGCAGGAGGCAGCCCTCCAACTGCTCCAGGACTGTGCCCCCGAGGAACGTGCCGAGCGGCTGCGGCTGATCGGCGCCGTGTCCGTCCCGCCCAGCACGGCCGCGCTGGCACGCTTCTGGCGGCGCTGGCTGCCGCCGCGGCTCCCGGCCCGGCTGGTCTCCGCCGTCGTCGAGCACGCGGTTCCCCAGCTCCCCGAAGGCCCGACGCCGGCCCAGGTGCTGGCCTTCACCCGGCTGCACGCCCTCGTCTCCGCCCCCTGCCCCGGCACCGGTCACGGCCAGCCCGCGGCACACGGGCCCGACGGGGGCCGCCCGGCCGTGCTCTACGACGGTCTTGTCGAGGCGTATGCGCTGGCATCACCGCAACTGCTGGCACAACGGCCACCGCACGAGGGTGAGGCACTCGACTGCTTCGTCTCCGCCTACGCCCGCTCACGCGGCATGCGGGACACTCCCGCCTTCCGCCGCGGACTCAGTCGCCTGCTGGCCGCGGATCCCCGTATCGACCGCTACTGGGAACTCACCGCCGAGCTGTCCAGTCCGTCGGAACCGACCGCCGGCGCCGCGCACGACTGGCTCTGCGCCGCGCTGGACACCCGGACCGCCGGGCCGGCGGACTGAACCGGGTTGAGCAACTCGCCTGGTTCGGCCGCGTCTTCGCGATCTCCGACTTCCAGGTCCGCCCACATCCGCGTCCGCGTCCGCGTCCGCATCCGCACCCGCAGGACCAGGACATGGCCCGCCGGTTGCAGAAACGGCTGCTGACCGACCACCAGGCGTCACTCGGCGCCACGTTGGTGGCTCTGGAAGCCGGTAAGCGCCACGGTGCTGCGGGTGCTGGTCCTTCCCGTCGGGAAACGAACTGCCGCGAGGCTGGGGGACTTTGCGCACGGTGCCTGGACACGGTGGCCGGGGTGAGGTCCAACGGCCGATCGGCCCGGATCCAGGTGCTGGTCGCCGAGCAGGCGGCCAGGCGGGGTGCCGGGATCGGTGTGGTGGACGTGTGTACCGCGGCCTGGCAGCGCTCCCGGTCGGCGGGGCCGGGCTGTCCGCGATGCCCGGGACCGCCGCGAGCCATCCGCTGTGCGGTACCGACGGCATCGGTGAACAGCTGGAGGAGCTTCAGCTCACGCTGGGGCAAGGGCCCTGCGTGGACGCCTTCCTGCACGGCTCGGCCGTCCTGACGCCCGATCCGCTGACTGGTGAACTGCGGCACCGTTGGGCCGTGTTCGCCGATGCGGCCGTGGAAGCCGGAGCGCGTGCGTTGTTCGCGCCTCCCTTGCGGATGGGGGCGATCAGCCCGGGAGAACGTTCCAGCCGGCGCAGCACCGTCCTCGACGAACAGCTGCAGACGGCGCTGAACGGCCGCGTCCTGATCGAGCAGGCCAAGGGAAAGCTCGCCGAACGCCGGGGCATCTACATGGAACAGGCCTTCACCGCCCTGCGCGGCTATGCCCGTTCCCGCAATCGGCGCCTGTCCGACGTGGCCCGCGCCTTCATCGACGACTCCGAACCCCTCCCCGGTCTGGGTGCCTGACCACCCGGGCCCGCTACTGTTCCGCGCGGTCCTCGATCAAACGGCTGTGGAGTTCCGTGGTCATGGCATGGATCGCGCGGGTCAGCTCGGTGTTGGTCTTGAGCTCCAACTCCTGCTCGATGAAATCGTGATCGGCCTTGATCTGCTGGAAGGCAGCCTGCCGGTTCTGGCCGATCATGACGAACGCCGACAGGAAGATCGCCTCCAGTGACACCACGAGCGTCAACGTGGGCCAGGGGTTGGCCTCGAAGAAGAGCATCCACAACGCGAAAGCGACCGCGTGGGCATAGACGAACGGCATTGAACCGGCGAACTTGGTGATGGCATCGGCGATACGCAGTTGGACGTCCCCGGCACGGCTCTGGTGGTGCGCGACCACCGCGGGATGGTGTACGGCCTGGTTGTCCTGCTCGCTCATCGCGGCGCGCCTCTCGGAGAATAGGAGTGCCCTCGGAGTCGACCGACGGCAACAGCGGCCTCGTAGGGCCCCGTCAGCCCGATTGTCGCCCGTGCTGCCGTGACGTCGTCACGGTGCCCCCCTGGGATCGTGGGTGTCGGCCGTCACCTGGTCGCGCAGACGTGCACAGGTGCGGGTGATCAGACGGGAGACGTGCATCTGAGAGACACCGAGCTGTAGGCCGATGCGGGCCTGTGTCATCTCGCAGAAGAACCTCATGTACAGGATCTGCCGCTCACGTTCGGGCAGCGCCCGCAGCAGGGGTCGGAGCGCCTCACGGTCCACGACCCGGTCGAAGCCGGGTTCCATGCCACCGAGGGTGTCGGCCAGAGGGTGGCCCTCGGAGCGGCCGGGCACGGCGTCCAAGGACCGGGCGGTGAAGGGCTCCGGCGCCTCCTGGCCCAGCCGTACCTCTGCCTCGGTCAGCCCGGTGTGTGCGGCGATCTCGTGGACCGCGGGTGTACCTCCGCCCAGCGAAGAGCACAGCTCATGGTCGGCTGAGCGGACCTGGCCGCGCAGCTCCTGTACGCGCCGCGGCACATGCACGACCCAGAGTTCGTCACGGAAGTGCCGCTTCACCTCGCCGAGGATCGTCGGTATGGCAAAGCCCTGGAAGGCGGTGCCGAGACTCGGGTCGAAGCGGGACACCGCCTTGACCAGGCCCAGTTGGGCGACCTGCTTGAGGTCTTCGAAGGTCTCACCGCGATGGCGGAAGCGCCGGGCCAGCCGTACGGCCATCGGCATCCAGGCGCACACCACCTCCTGCCGTAGCGCGGACCTCTCCGGGCCGTCCGGCAGGGCGGCGATACGGCGGAACGCGGCGTCGGTGTCCGGCGCGTCGTTGTAGGGACGGGTGCTTCCCGGGCTCCGCGTGCGTGGGTACGTCATGGGTACGTGCCTCCCTGATCAGTGGCATCACTCACCGTGGGAGCCGGTCGACCGCAGCGCACTGGGGAGCAGCCGAAGCTGCTCCCACGGGCGTGCCTCCGGTCTGAAGCACACCGGACGGCTCCCCGGACAGCCCACTTTCAAACAGGGTTTCCGCCACGCAGGGCTACCTACGGGGCGCGGGCAGAGAACATGCAGGGCGCGGCCTGGACCCGGTCGAACGAGAGAACCTGACGGATGGCCCGTACCTCATCCAGGTCCCGGTCCACGTGCGGAACCTGGCCGTCGACAGCTGCGGGAGCACGGGAGAGGCAGGCCGGTGTTTGAGAGCCACGAGACGGGTTACACAGGAGGGGCGTCCGACGGCCGGCCTGGACGAAGGCACCGGAGGGTTGAGCCCGCAGCTCCCGGTGCCGTCCACCGGGCGTGTCCGGTGTCACCGCAGGTCTGCGGCATGAGCACGCCGCACCGCTCGGCGCAGCTCCCGCTGCAGCTGGTCCGGGAGCGCCTCGCCCTTCGACGTGGCGACCAGGGCCGCGGCCACGTCCCTGAGTTTGACGTTGCAGTGCTGCGACACGTCCACCAGCAGATCCCAGGCCCTCGCGCTGGAGCACGGTGTCAGGGCCATCACCATGCCGCGCGCCTGGTCGATCACCGCACGGCTCGCCAGCGCCCGCCTCAACTGTTCATTTACGGACCGCAGTTCAAGGACTTCGGCCGCCAAAGCCGTATCCCGTGCCGAGGCCACAGCCGTCGACAACAACTGATCTTCATGAGGCGTGGTCACCTGGTGCATGACGCGTGCCTCACCACGCAGAGCTTGAAGATCGCTTCCGTCCTCCTGGTCGGCGGCCGACACGTCGTCGGGCAGCACGTCGTCGAGGTTGCGCCACTCGCGGCGGAGGAAGCCGAAGTCGAACAGGGCCATGAGGAGAATGAGAAGCGAGACGAACACGGCGGGCCTTCCCGGGGCGGAACAACGCATCACTGCCGGGGGCCGGGGCCTGTTCGAACAGCGTATCCCTGCCCAGAGGTTGCGGACAGCACCCCACGTCAGCCCCTTCCACCGGAACAGGATGGCCACTTGACGCCTGTTCAGGGAGTGTGGCGAGGGCTACCGTGCCTGGTGCGGCCCATGACCCCGGCGGCGTCGATCACCTCTCGCGCCCCTTCGAGGGCGCACCTCGCGCATCAGTGCCGGAACCTGCCCCGCTACCAACGGGCCGCTCCCGCACGCGCCGTCGCTACGCGATCCCGGCGCAGCCTCGATGTGCTCCCGTACGGGCAACGATCTACTGCCCGCCGCGTCGCACGCATCCCACCGCAGGCGGTACGCATGTACGCGCTGATCGTTCCGGCTTCGACTCCCTTCGTCCTGCTCGCCACCGTCATGGGCCTGTCCTGGTGGGAGGACCATGTCCTGCCGTCGGCCGAACCGGTCGAAGCCCCCGCCGAGGCTCCGTCCACCCCAGCGGCCTCTGCCCAGCACTCGGAACTCACCCGTGTCGACATGACGTTGACAAAGGAAGGTGCCAGGCGTTGACTGACAGCAGGTGTGGGGTTGCATCGCTCCGGATATCTCCGGGCAAGGCCTTCCACCTTCCGCTTCGCCCGGCCCCCGCGGAACGCAGGATCTGTCCCTGTGACCGTGTGGAGGCCCGGCCATGCCGCTCTGGATCCCTTTCCTTCCGCCGGTCTTCGGGATCGTCGGCTTCGTCGGCGTGGGCGCAGCCCTGGCGGCCACTGGCACCACAGCACGTAACTCATGTTCGGGGCCCGATCCCACCCCGCGGGTCGCGTGGGTGCCACCCGGCAGGCATCGACGCTCAATGAACCGACGGGAATTGACGGCAATGAAGCACACCGACCCGCGAGCCGAGACAACCCAAGGAAGACAGTCTTGATCACCGGCGTAGTCATCGCTGTGCTCGTCATTGTCCTGGTCGCTCTCCGCTACACCGGACGTGGGCGAGCCCGGGGCAGCGGCGGGCGCGGGCTGAAGCGGCGGTTCGGGCCCGAGTACGAGTGTGCCGTCGCCCGTGAAGACGGTGATGTCCGGGCTGCGGAGCGGGAACTCGGCGAGCGCGTGCGGCGCCACGGCTCCCTCCAGGAACAGCCGCTGTCGCCCGAGGTCCGCCAGCACTACGTGGCCCAGTGGGAGGCAGTCCAGGAGCGGTTCGTCGACTCACCGCAGAAGGCCGTCACCGAGGCGGATGCGCTGTTGGCGCGCCTGGCAAGGGATCGTGGTTTCCCGGACGGCGAGCAGTTCGAGGAGCAGCTGGCTGCCCTCTCCGTCCACCACGCCTACTTCGTTCAGGGCTACCGCAGCATCCACGCGGCGGCCCGCGACCAGAGCGGCACCGAGGAAATGCGCGAGGCGATGGTCGAAGCCCGAAGCCTCTTCGAGGCGCTTGCCGCCGAACGACAGGTCGACGCGGACCGGCGCCGCCGCCCGCCGGCCCCTGACGGTCAGGGCCACGCGCCGTGGCCACTGACGACCCGCCGTCATGCGAAGGGAGGCGGCACCTGATGTCGCACAAGGCCGAACACGCACCGCGGGATCCCGGTATCAACTCCGACCGCCCCGATCACCCGCCAGGCGCGGAACTGGTAGGCGCTGCTCGCGTATGACTGGGGCGTGAACTCTGATGAGTGACTCGTCGAAGCCACTCGAAGCCTCTCGAAGCAACTCGAAGCCCCACGTAAGCCCCATGTAACCCCCATGTAAGCCCCATGTATCCACTGCCCGTGCGACACGCATCCGCTTTCAGCTGTGCCGTTCGCATCCATCGTCGAAGAGGCGCAGCCCAAGACCCCGGCCGCACTGTCGTCACCGAGGTCAAGGACCGCCCATGTCTTTCCAGTCCCTCCGTTCCCCGTCCGCCGCCGCGCCGGAAAGCACCCTGCCGCCCCCGGAGTACGACGGGACGGCACCCTTCCCGCGAGACGGAACGGCCCCCGAGCGCACCGGCAGCGAGCGGCTGTCCCTGGCGATCACGGCATTGATCGTCTTCCTGCCGTTCCTGGCTCTCGGCCTGGCCGGCTGGTTGCTGTGGGGGCGCCTGATCCAACCCGTCGATGTCCTGCTAGCCGTGGTGCTCTACGCGGTCACGGGCCTCGGCGTCACGGTCGGCTTCCACCGGGGCCTGACCCACAACAGCTACCGAGCCGTACGGCCGCTGCGTATCGCGCTCGCGGTGGCCGGGTCGATGAGCTTCCAGGGCGACGTGATCGGCTGGGTCGCCATCCACCGTCGCCACCACGCCTTCACCGACCGGCCGGGCGATCCGCACTCTCCGTACCGCTACGGCACTTCTGTGCGCGGCCAGTTGCGGGGTCTGGTGGACGCCCATGTCGGCTGGCTGTTCCGCAACGCCCCCACGTCCACGGCGCGTTACGCTCCCGATCTCGTCGCCGACCGCGACATCCGGGCCGTGTCCCGGGCCTTCCCGGCCCTGTGTGTGCTCACTGTCGCCCTGCCCTTCGTCGCGGGCCGGCTGATCGGCGGCACCTGGACGTCTGCCCTGACCGCCCTGCTGTGGGCGGGACTTGTCCGCATCGCCCTGCTCCACCATGTCACCTGGAGCGTGAACTCCCTCTGCCATGTGATCGGCGACCGTCCGTTCCGCACCCGTCGCCACGACCGCGCCACCAACCTGTGGCCCCTGGCTCTGCTCTCCTTCGGTGAGAGCTGGCACAACCTCCACCACGCCGACCCCACCAGCGCCCGGCACGGCGTCGACCGCGGCCAGCTCGACCCGTCCGCCGCCGTCATCCGCCTCTTCGAACGCCTCGGCTGGGTCAGAGACGTGCGCTGGCCCACCCCGGACCGTATCGCCGCCCGCCGTGCGTGAACCCGATCGACCGCGTCCCCTCCAGGAGTTCTCATGACACTCGCGCCGCCGCCCCCGCTCTCCTCATCGTCGGCCGTGCGCCTGCGCCTGGTGGCCCAGCCGGTACAGGGCCACATGCCCCGGCGCATCGACGGCGCCTGGTGGCCCCGTTCGCCCGACCTGACGTCCGAACTCCCCCGGCTGCTGGCCGGACTGCCGCAGTCCTGGGGGCAGGTCAGCAGCGTTCTGGTGGACGGGGCCGTATGGTCCCCGTTCCCGGCGCGGCTGCTCGTCGCGGACCAGGTGGTACGCCTGAGCCGGACGCACACCCAGCAGCGCACCCCGTCCACCGTCTGCCTGCTGGCGCCCGGCCGCGGCCGGTGGGACCTGCTGGTGGTCCCGCCCACGGCCACGGAGGCGGAGGCCATGCGGCTCATGGACAGTGTGGACACCGTCGTGAAGGACAGCGTGGGGTTGGGAACCGCTGTCCGTTGACGGCGTCTGTCGGACCAGCCCCGGGTGGCGATGCGCAGCCCGCTGGTCGGCGCGGGGGCGGCCATGCGGAACATGTGTCCACCGTGGTGAGGCGCCGGTGAAACCGTGACTGGGACCGTGCCGCCGAATCGAGTGTGGCCACCCTGCGCCGGGCGGCCGGCATCGACCCTGAGGACCCGCGTTTGCGGGAGCTCGTCGGTGAACTGTCTCCATTATGCTCAGGTCGGCGACCTGGAACTGCACTACGAGGCGTTCACCGTCAACAGCGCCCCCACCCAGCAGCTCATCGTCTACCAGGCCGAACCGGGCAGCACGTCCGCCGACGCCCTCGCCCTGCTCGGCTCGCTGAGCACCGGCCCCGTGCCCGGGCAGGGCACCACGATGGGCACCGACTGAGACCGCGTACGCGCCGACCCGGTGTTTCCTGGGTGTGCCAGGGCCAGGATCACGACTCCCCACCCAG
Organism: Streptomyces olivochromogenes; assembly: GCF_001514115.1. Lineage (GTDB taxonomy): Bacteria > Actinomycetota > Actinomycetes > Streptomycetales > Streptomycetaceae > Streptomyces > Streptomyces olivochromogenes. Next base: position 1,032,762 of record NZ_KQ948451.1, on the reverse strand, counting down.
GCGGACGCGAAGGAGAATGACGCCATGACCCGGATCATGACGAGGTGGGGTTCATGAGCGACGGCACTCCTTTGGGGGAGTTCCTCAGGGCGCGGCGTGAAGCGCTCAAGCCGCAGGACGTGGGACTGCCGGAGCACGGCCGCAGACGGGTACCGGGGTTGCGCCGTGAGGAGGTCGCCATGCTCGCGGGTGTGAGCTCCGACTACTACATGCGCCTGGAACAAGGCCGCGAGACCAGCCCGTCGCCGCAGGTGATCGACGCGGTCGCCGCCGCCCTCCACCTCGACGACGAGGCACTCGACCACCTGCGCAGACTCACCAGGGCACCTCAGGAGCGCCGTAGCACTTCCGTCGGTCACGACAGGATCAGCCCGCAGCTCCTGCAACTGCTCGACAACTGGCCCGACACCCCCGCCTTCGTCTTGGGACCTGCCCTGGACGTCCTGGCGCACAACGCGCTCGCCGCGGCCCTGCACAGCGGATTCCAGCGGTTCGACAACCTGGCCCGCATGGTCTTCCTCGACCCGACCGGGCGCGGCTTCTACCAGGACTGGGAGAGGGCCGCGAACTCCTGCGTCGCAGAAATCCGCGCGGCCTACGGATACGACCCCGATTCCCCGCGAATCACCGAGGTCGTCGACACGCTCGGCTCGAAGAGCCCGGAATTCGCCGAGCTGTGGGCACGGCACGAGGTGAAGGGCAAGACCCAGCAGGCGAAGAACCTCGCACACCCCGAGGTCGGTGCTCTGGAGATCCAGTTCTCGGCATTCACGGTCAACGGCGCTCCGCATCAGCAACTGGTCGTCTACCAGGCCGAGCCCGCCTCTTCCACCGCGGCTGCCTTCGCGGAACTCCGTTCCCGGGCCGACCGTCCGGAGCCCCGGCACAACGCGGCCCGGACGCCCGCGCGAGCCGATGACACCGTCCCGTCCCCATCACTCTGCGGGGACGGGACAACCGAACCGCTCACGTCCGGCCGGCCGTGGGACGGACGATGATCTCGCTGACGTCGACACCGGCAGGCTGGTCCATGGCGAACGCGATCGCCGCCGCGACGGACGAGGCCGGGATGGCGACACTGCGGTAAGTACGCATCCTCTGCCGTCGGGGAGACCTGGTGGGCGCCGATCGAGTCGACGTTGATGAAGTGCCCGTGGTGCCGGGTCCGCATGACCGGCTCCGGCTGGTGGACATGGTCATGGCCGAGCCTCGCGGTAGAGCACCAGGTGCTCGTGGAAGAGAACGCCGTCGCGGACGTCGCCGGTCGCGGTGAAGCCGGTGTCGTCGACGTAGTCGAGGTGGCTGCCGGTGACGGTGTAGCTGCCGGTGTAGGCGCTCCGGCGGTTGCCGCGGGCCTCGTCGTAGCGGCCGTTCGGCAGCAGTTCCTGGCGGATGAAACCGTCCGCGGTCACCCACATCCCGACGTACGGGTGCGGGTCGCGGGGCGTGTCGTTGCTGGTCATGGCTCTACGGTCCGCCCGGCGGCCGGTGACAACCAGGCCGCCGTCTCCCCAGGTGAGGGCTTCCTGGGTGCCGCGCACCCACTATCGCGAGCGGCGGAGTCCGTCGTGTGGGGCGGCAGCGGCGCGTGCCGTCCGAGACCGCCGCATGCCCACCTCCGTCGTACGCGACGGTACGGATGGTGGGTGCCCGACACCTGGGGACACGGCGGCCTGGTTCCGACTCCGCAGCGCGACGAACCTGGTGGTCAGGCAGCCGCGGTAGCTGCCGGACATCCTCCTCGGACCTGCACCGGCGCTCGCCGCGCGCATCGGGCGGACCGATGAGCCGACTCCACCGAGGAGCACGCAATGAGCATCACCGACACCGACACCGACATCGACACCGACACCGACACCGACACTGAGACCGAGATCGGCACCGGCACCGGTAGTGCCCCGGACACAGACGCTGACACAGACACAGACACGGTGAGCTGGAACCCCAAGGCCCTCGACGAGATCCTCTCGAACGACGAGGGCCGCCCCATCCTGTTCACCAACGCCCGCATCCAGACACTGGACCCGCTGATCGGGACCATGACCGGCGCCGACCTGCTGTTCGTCGGCTCCCTGGTCGTGGGGGTCGGCCCCGCCATCGTCACCGCGGCACAGGACGACAACGCCATCGTCGTCGACTGCACCGGCATGACCATCACCCCCGCGGTCGTGGACACCGTCGCGCTGGCCGGCGGCCGCGGCCACCGCTCGGCGTACGTCGCGACGCTGACCCCGGGCAACACCCCCGACTTCCTGGTGGTGCCCGACGAGCTCGCCGCCGACGTACCGAGCGCGGTGGCCACACTCATGACCCGGCCGGAGCAGGTCCGCGCACTGGTCGCGGCCGGTCGGCCCGTCCTGTGGGCCGGCACCGACGCCCCCGGCCGGGCCACCGCCCCCGAGGCGGGCATCCCGGCCTCCGATGACCTGACCGGCGGCCCGCGCGTCGGCATCTGGATCGACAGACACGACTTCCTGCACCAGGAGCTCACCGCCGACGGCCGCTACGACGAGACCCGGGGCGGCCGCCCGCACGCCTACCAGGGCCGGTACTGGATCGACGGCGACCGCATCGACTACCTGGACGACCTCGGCTTCTGGGCCTACGGAGAGTTCCAGGGCGACGAACTCCACCACGCGGGCTACGTCATGAAGCTCGGCTGACCGTCCCCGTCCCCATCCTCATCCCCTGCCCGCACCCTCATCCCTCGCCCCCACCCTCATCCCCTGCCCTCTCCGTCGTACCGAAAGAAGGCCCCTCATGAACCTCAGCGACACCGCCGGCGCCGCCGTGCTCGAAGAGCTCCGGCGTCGGCCCGCCGACCGGCGGCGCATCCTGTTCACCGGCGCGACCATCGTCACCATGGACCCCGACCTCGGCGTCATCGACCGCGGCGACCTCCTCGTCGAGGGTGACGCCATCGCCGCGATCGGGGCGCACCTGACCGCTGACGATGCGGTGGTCGTCGACGCCACCGGCACGATCCTCACCCCCGGCTTCGTCGACACCCACCGGCACGCCTGGGAGGCCCAGCTGCGCCGGATCATGCCGGACGTCGACGACCTGGGCGGCTACGTCATGGCCACCCTGGCCGGCTACGCCACGGTCTACCGGCCCGAGGACATGTACATCGGCACCAGACTGGCCGCCCTGACCGCGATCGACAGCGGCATCACGACCATGCTCGACTTCTCCCACAACTCCCGCACCCGTGAACACTCCGACGCCGCGATCGGGGCCCTCCGCGACACCGGCATCCGAGGCGTGCACGCCTCCATGGGCCCGCACTTCGGCGAATGGGACCGACAGTGGCCCGGCGACCTGACCCGTATCAAGGACCAGTACTTCAGCAGCGACGACCAGTTGCTCACGCTGCGCCTGGCGACCCTTGCCACCGACGAGATCGCCGGACCGGCACTCGCCTACGGTCCTGAACTCGCCCGCGTGGCAAAGGACTTGGGTATCGGAGTGAGCGTGGACGCCGTCTTCGGCACGTCCTCCTCCGAAGCGGTCCTGCGCTGGGCCAAGGACGGCGTTCTCGGCCCCGACGTCACCCTCATCCACTCCACCGGACTGACCTCCGAGGCGTGGAAGGCGATGGGGGAGACCGGCACCACGGTCGCCCTGGCCCCCACGTCCGACGCACAGATCGGCCTCGAGACGGCGATCCCCGCCGTCGACGAGGCCCTGTCCGTCGGCATCCGCCCCGGCCTGAGCATCGACGTCGAAGTCGCCCTCGCCAGCGACATGTTCACGCAGATGCGGGCCCTGCACGCCATCCAGCGGATGCGCGCGGTCAACGCCGTCCACGGCACCGACCAGCAGCCCTCCCGCATCACCACCCACGACGTCCTCGACTTCGCCACCCTCCAGGGCGCCCGCACCAACGGCCTGGCCGGCGTCACCGGTTCACTCACCCCGGGCAAGAAGGCCGACCTGCTGGTCGTCCAGGCCGAGGACCTCAACAACATGCCCCTCAACGACCCCATTGGCACCCTCGTACTGGGATCCGACGCCCGCAACATCACCGCCGTCCTCATCAACGGCGAGCCCCGCAAGTGGGACGGACAGGTCCTCGACGTCAACCTGGCCGCCCTGCGCAGCGAGGTGCACGCCTCGCGCGAGTACGTGCTGAACACCCCGGCCGTCTGAGCATCTCCCCGCTACCTGCCCCTTCCCCTCCATCGTCCCCCGGCCGTTCCTCCCACGGCCGGGGGGCACTCACCCGATCCCGTTGCTGCCAACGGCCGATCGTGCCGCGCACAAACCCGCGGGGCGGCGACCGGACGCCCCCTTCTGGAGTTCCCATGTCCCATCCCACTCCCACCACGTCCCTTCCTCTCACTCCCACCAAGTCCCCGGGGCCCGCGGCAATCGCACCCAACACCCTTGACCAGCCGCCCTCCTGGGCGCCCGCCGCCCCGACCATCGCCTTGCTGACCGCACTCGGCGTCCTGATGGTCGGCCAGATGTACACCGTCCTGGCGCTGCTGCACCCCATGGCCACCGCGCTCGGCACCGCACCGGAGCAGGTCACCTGGACGGCGACGGCGTTCGGCTTCGCCTACGCCGCCGGATTTCTGCTCGCCGGTCCGCTGTCCGACCGCTACGGCTCGCGCGCCGTGATCACGACCGGGCTCGTGGCCGCCACGGCAGCCACCCTGGCGGTCAGCGCCGCCCCCGACCTCCCCACGGCCATCGCCCTGCGCAGCCTGCAGGGACTCACCACCGCGACCTTCGCGCCCGCCGCGCTCTCCTACGTCGTCCACCACATCGCGCCACAACGCCGCGGCACCGCCCTGACCTGCATCACCAGCGGCATGTTCGCCGCCGCCGTGCTCCTGCAGATCGGTGCCCAGGCCGTCGCGGCCGGGCTCGGCTGGCGCGCGGTCTTCTGGCTCAGCGCCGCCCTCATGGCCCTGAGCCTGATCCCGGTGCGCCGCGTCCTGCGGCCCACCCTCCGCCACGGCACCGGCGGCGGGCTGAGCCAGGCGTTCGCGGCGATGCCCCGACTACTGGGCCGGCCGCGCATGGTCGCCCTCTACCTGTCGACCGTGGCCCTGATGTCCTCCTTCGTCGCCATCTACACGGCGGTGGCCATCGCCGGGCCGTCCGGCATCGCCGGGAACTCCTCCGCGATCCTCGCCCTGCGGGCCAGCGCGCTGCCCGCCCTGGTCGCCATCCCCGTACTCGCCCGCCTGCTCCAGCGCCTGGCCGCACCCTTGCGCGCGGTCCTCGCGTTCGCGCTGGCCGCCCTCACCGTCGCGGCCGGCTCCTTCCTCGGCGGTCACACCGTGCCGCTCGCCCTCGCGCTGCTCCTGTTCGTGGCAGCCGTCGCGGCAGCGGCACCCGCCGTCGTCGAGACCATCAACGCCACCGCCCCGCACGCCCGCGGCGCGGCCGTCGCCCTCTACGGATGCAGCATGTTCATCGGCGCCAGCCTGGGCCCGCAGCTCACCGGAGCTCTGACCGGCCTCGGCTTCGGCGGCATCCTGCGCGTCGTCGCCGCCACACTCGTCCTGGGCATCCTCCTGGCCCTGCCGGCCCTCCGCCACCACCGCGCCCGATGACCCGCACGTGCCCCCTTCGCATGGAACAGGGCTTCTACCAACTCCTGTCTGCCCATGAGGAGATGGCCCCGCGCGACGAGCTAGTGTCCTCGCTTGTGACCGAACCCTCCTCTGTGACTGAACCCTCCTCCGTGAGTGAACCCTCCCCGCATCTCGGTGCGACAGCGGATGCCTACGACTCCGTCGCAGTCCATTACGCCGAACGCTTCCGTAATGATCTCGACGCTCTTCCGCTGGATCGTGCGATGCTCGCCGCGTTCGCCGACCTCGTACGGACCACCGGCGCCGGGCCCGTCGCGGAGCTGGGATGCGGCCCGGGGCGCATCACCGCGCACCTGCGGGACCTGGGGCTGGATGTCTTCGGCGTCGACCTGTCGCCGGTGATGATCGATCTCGCCCGCGAGGCATACCCGGCCCTGCGGTTCGAGGTCGGCTCCATGGACGCCCTGGACCTGGCCGACGGCAAGCTGAACGGCATCGTGTCCTACTACTCGGTCATCCACACCCCACCGCAGGAGGTGCCCTCGTACTTCGCCGAGTTCCGGCGGTTGCTCGCGCCTGACGGCCATCTCTCGCTCGCGTTCTTCGAGTCGGAGGGTGAGCCGGTCACAGCGTTCGACCACAAAGTGGTGACGGCGTACCGATGGCCGATCGACGACCTCGCGGGGCTGGCCGGTGAAGCCGGGTTCGTCGAGGTCGGCCGGATGCTGCGTGCGCCGCGCGAGGAGGAACGCCAGTTCCGCCATGGCCATCTGCTGATGCGCGCGGCGAAGTGACTCAGCTGTCGACACGGGCGCCCCTGGCCCCGGGGCCAGGAGCCAGGAGCCAGGGGAGATGGGACGGAATGATCGGGACCGTGTTCCGCAGCGAGGACGTGCCTGCGGAAGACAGATTCGAGTACTGGCGGGAACTGGTCGGCCGGACGCGCTCGAGCGACCTGATCAGTGCCCACACCGCCGACTACTGGGCGGAGTACCGGCTGATGGAGCTGGGGCCGGTGACCGTATGGCCGTCGTCGTTCCTGCCGACCCGCTACCGGCGGAGCGGAAAAATGGTGCGTCGGTCCGACCCCGAGTTGTACCACCTGACGCTGCTGCTCGATGGAGACCTGGCTCTCGAGCACGCCGGACGGACCGACACGTTCGGCCCACGTGACCTGCACATGGTCGACGGCTCGCGGCCGTACGACCTCCGGCCGGTGGACGACCGGGACCGCCGAGCCGTCAAGGGAGTCGGCGTGGACTTCCCCAAGGCGTTGCTGCCCCTGCCGCCGCACCGCGTCCGGGAGTTGCTGGGCCGGGGGCTGTCGGGGCGGGAGGGTACCGGCGCTCTGCTGACCGAATTCCTCGTCGGCCTGGACCGGCAGGCCGAAACGCTTCAGCCGTCCGACGCGCCACGCCTGGGTACGGTCGTACTCGACCTGGTGTCGGCCTGGTTCGCCCAGGTACTGGACGCGGAGGCCGCCCTTCCGCAGGAGACCCGTCAGCGGGCCACAGCGCAACGCATCCAGGCGTTCATCCGGCAGAATCTCCACGACCCGGAGCTGACGCCGTCCGCGGTCGCCGCCGCGCACCACATCTCCCGCAGCTACCTGTACCGGATCTTTCAGCAGCAGTCGCAGGGCGAAACGGTCGCGGCCTGGATCCGCGGCCGACGGCTGGAGAACGCCCACCGAGACCTGGCCGACTCCTCGCTGCGCACCACGCCGGTCCACGCCGTCGCCGCCCGCTGGGGCTTCCCCCGCGCCTCCGAATTCACCCGCGCCTTTCGCACCGCGTACGGGCTCTCGCCGAGGGAGTACCGGCTCCAGGCACTGTCCGAGCGGGAGCAGACGCTCATCCGGTCCCCGATGGACTGATCGCCTCCCTGCTCAGCCGACGGGCGGGCGGCGATCGGTCCAGGGGTGTGCGAGCTCGAGGGTGCGAGACACCTGGAGCAGGAGGTCTTCGCGCCACGGTGCGGCGACGATCTGGATGCCGACGGGCAAGCCGGTGGCGTCGTCGTGGTGGACGGGGAGGGAGATCGCCGGTTGGCCTGTCACGTTGAACACCGACGTGAACACCCCCATCGGGTAACTGTTCAGCAGTGGCATCAGGGGGTTGTCGTCGGCGCCCGCCCGCCAGGCACCGACGAGCGGCGGGAGGCACGCCATCGTGGGCGTGACCAGGAGGTCGAAGCCGGCGAGGAAGCCTTCGACGATGCGCCGCGACAACTGTTGGGTCTGCCTCACCCCTTCCGCGTAGGACCATGAGTCGATCGCTCGTGCCGCGTCACGCAGGGCACGATTGTGGGGCTCGACACGGTCAGGGTCCGCGAGCACGATCCCGCTGCCGCCGACGTTCCAGATGGTCGTGAACGCCGCCACCAACTCGTCGGTCCGGGGGAGCGGAAGGCGAGTGTCGACGATGTCGTGACCAGCCGCTTCGAGCGTCCGAAGCGTGACGGTGACGGCTTCAGTACACGCCGGGTGCACGTGTATCCCGTCGATCGGGGAGTCCGTGAGCACACCGATCCGCAGCCCGGTCGGCATGTCCCTCTGCATCGCGGCGGCGAAGGACCTGTGCGGGGTCCGGGGTGACCACCACGCGGCCGGATCATGACGCGCCAGCACATCGAGGGCGGCCGCGGTGTCGGCCACCGTGCGGGTGAGCACGCCGCTCGTGCCGAGACCCTCCACGCTGACGGTCGCGTTGGTGACCAGGCCGCGGGTGGGTTTGAGGCCGACGAGACCGTTGCACGACGCGGGGATACGGATCGACCCGCCGCCGTCTTCGGCGTGGGCGAGGGGCGCCATCCCGGCGGCGACGGCAGCGCCCGCTCCGCTCGACGATCCGCCCGGCGTGCGATCCGGGTCCCACGGGTTGCGCGAGATGCCCAGGGCTTCGTTCTCGGTGAAGGGCAGGGCACCGAACTCGGAGGTGGTGGTTTTGCCGAGCAGGATGAACCCCGCGTCCACGAACCGCCGCACGACCGGGTCCGATGCCGTGGCCGGTGCCCGCCCGGCACCGGCGGATCCATGGGTGGTGGGCCATCCGGCCACATCGAGTAGATCCTTGATCGGCAGCGGGACGCCATGGAACGGCGGGAGGTCTTCGGCCGACGGGGCTCGCACCACCGCATCAGCCGCGGCGGACGCGGCTCTGCGGACGTCGTCGTCGGCCCGGTGGCAGAAGGCGTTCAGCCGGGGGTCGAGTTGGTCCATCCGCTCGAGATAGCAATCGGCGACCTCGACCGGACTCACCTCCCTTCGGCGTATGGCCGCGGCGAGTTCGACGGCCGACGTGAACGGGTTGAACGGGTCGGACGGGTCGGACGGGTCGAACTGGTCGGACGGGTCGGACGGGCTGAGCGGGTCGAGCGGGTCAATCGGCGAGCGCATCACGAGTGGTCCCTTCTGGTCCGCCGTGCTTGCGGAAGCCGTCAGTGTCGGCGCGTCCGCGACATCCCGTCTTGGACGAATGTCGCGTAGCTTGGCGACATGCGATCCGCCGACCCGGCTCGTGACGCTGCGGCGATCTGGGACATCGCCACCCCGTCCCGGCCCGGCCTGCTGCCAGGGGTCAGCATGGCCGGATTCCGCGCTCGTACCTCGGAGTTCGTCGACCTGAGCGTGATCCCGTTCCCGGCTGTCACGGTGCTCGTCAGCCTCGGCGACGAGCCGCTCACCGTCGACGACACCAACGGCCGGCAGCAGAACGGCAGTGTCGTCGTCGGACTCGTGCCCAGCGGCCTTCGAGGACGCGGCCGTGACATCGAAAGCCTGCAGGTGCGTCTGTCGCCGGTGATCGCGCACGCGGTGCTGGGCGTCTCTTCGGAGTTGAGCGGGATGATGGTCTCCCTCGACGACCTCTGGGGCCGCGATGCCGCCCGCACCCAGGAGCAACTGCGCGCTGCCAGGTCGTGGGACGACCGGTTCGCGATCGCGGAGGCGGCGTTCGTTCGACGACACGAGGCAGGCCGAGCGATCGATCCTGAGGTCGCCTTCGTATGGCGGCAGATGGTGACGAACCTGGGAGGGGTGCGGGTCGAGCGGCTGGCGGGCGAGGTCGGCTGGAGCCGTAAGCGACTGTGGTCCCGGTTCCGGGCCCAGATCGGTCTCAACCCCAAACGCGCCGCTCAGCTTGTCCGTTTCGACCATGCGGCCCACCGTCTGGCCGCGGGTGTCAGCGCCGCACGGGTGGCGGCGGAGATCGGCTACGCCGACCAGTCCCACCTCCATCGGGATGTCATGGCGTTCGCGGGTGTGACACCCACGGCCGTCGCGGTTGCGCCGTGGCTTGCGGTCGACGACGTGGCGTGGGCCGCCCCCGAATACCTGTCCAAGCCCTGACCCGACGGTCTGTTCCCGAGGGTCTGTACCCGACATCAGACGGTCTGTATCCGACACCGGACGGTCTGCACCCGGCAGGCGCGACGCGCGGCCGGTGGCGCGCCTGCCGCGGGGGAACATTTCTACAAGCCGCCCGGCAGTTGAGCTTGTGACACTGCGCGTATGTCCAAGAACCGGGATGACTCCCCACCGCCGCGCTTTCAACGGCCGCGCTACGGCGTAGACGCTCCAGCGTTCCCCGCGACACTCGCCGCCGTCGGCGCGGCCTGCTGCCTGGCCGCCGGCCGGTCGCGGCCGGGACGGAACGCGATGGCGACCGCGGGGACGGCACTGTTTGCCAGCACCGGCATCTATCTGCACACCACACTGCACGGCAAGCTGCGCATCTGGAGGCGGGAGCTGGACCAGGTCGGACTGAAGGGTGATGAGCGACTGCTGGACCTGGGGTGCGGTCGCGGCGCGGTGCTGATCGAGGCGGCCAGGCGGCTGCCGACGGGACACGCCGTGGGCGTGGACCTGTGGTCCGGAAAGGACCAGAGCGGCAACCGGCCCGAAGTCACGCTCGCCAACGCCGCCGCGGCAGGGGTCGCCGACCGGGTGGAAGTACAGACGGCCGACATGACCGCGTTGCCGTTCGCGGACGGCTCCTTCGACGTCGTGACGAGCGCGCTGGCGATCCACAACATCCCGTCGACCGAGGCGCGATACCGCGCGGTGGACGAGGCCATGCGGGTACTGCGCCCGGGGGGGCAGTTGATCGTCGCCGACTTCTGGCCCATGGCCAGGAAGTACGCGGCGCACCTCGGCCAGGGCACGCTGCGCGGACTCGGCCCCGGGTACTGGTACGGCGGCCCGTGGCTCGGCGTCACACTGCTGCATGCCGTCAAGGGCCGCTGAGCATGTTGCCCACGGAAATGCGACAGGTCAGCCGTCTACTATGGCGCTACGTATTCGGTGGCGTGAGGGAGCCGGGCCATGCGGCGGCTGGGGGATCTGGAGGCGGAGATCATGGACCGCCTCTGGACGTGGGGCCGTCCGGCGACCGTGCGCGAGGTCGTCGACGACATCAACAAGGCCCGCCCCGTCGCAGCCGTGAGGCCTACCGCCGCACTCATGGAGGACGGCCTGGGGGAGAGCAAGGACCGCTCGGCCGCGCTGCTCCACTTCGTGGAGAACATGTCGGAGGAAGAACTGGCCGCTCTGCGCAGGGCTCTGCGCAACATGGGTCGACAGACGAAGCAGTGAACGCCGCCCCCGTCCTGGTCGGCTGCACGGCGGCCGTGGGCGGGCCTGCTGCATTCCTGCCGCATGGACGTCGGCACCCCCGTCACTGCCGACCAGTCCGCCGCCGCCCTGCCGACCGCCAACCAAGCTCCCTGAGTTCTCCGTCGCGGTCGGTCAAGCCTTCGCCATGTGCCACCGGTGGCTGAGTGGGCGGGAGTTACCCAACGTACGAAGGGAGTAAGCAGAACGACCGCCGAAGGGAAACTCCGTGATCCAGCGACGCATCGTCCTCCTCTCGGCCGCAGGGCTCGCCTCGGCGTTCCTTCTGGCGGCGTGCGGCAGCTCGACGGAAAAGGCGTCCGCCGGTACGAGCCCCGGCAACACCGTTCCGGTCGCCACGGCCGCCTCGGAGTCCGCGACCTCGGCTGCGACCGCCTCGGAATCCACGCCCTCCGCACCGGTTGCCGCCGGCGACCCGGCCACAACCACCATGGTGATGGCCAAGACGGTCAACGACATCGGCAGCGTGGTGACCGACGACAAGGGTTTGACCCTCTACCGCTACGACAAGGACGAGGCGAATCCGTCCAAGTGGACGTGCGCCGGCGAGTGCACGAAGACGTGGATCCCCGTCATCGTGCAGGACTCCGTACAGACCATGGGGGTCGAGAAGAGCCTGCTCGGCACGGTCCACCGGAACGGCATGAAACAGCTCACCCTCGGCGGCTGGCCGCTGTACCGATACGTGGGCGACACACAGGCCGGACAGACGAACGGCCAGGCCAAGGGCAACACGTGGTACGCCGTCACCCCGTCCGGCACGAAGTCCACCAGCACGGGCTGAGCCCGGACTCACGGCCGGGTCTTGCCGCGGGGAAGGCGCGGTTCGGCATCCTGTCGGGAGGCGAGTGCAGGCACGATCGGAACGGCGGAGGTCGAGATGTCGTGGCGTATGTGGTCCGCCGCGCGCCGCGCCGCCTGGAGCTGAGTCCCTCCCTGAATGTGCGTATGGAGAAGGCTGGTTGGGTGTCGTCCGTGTGCACGGCGACCGTGCTGACCGCGGCGTCCGCAGACGAGATCGCGTGCCCCTGGGCTCCCAGTTGTGACGAGCCGGCGGACAGTCCTTCGCGCCGTCGCCGCGGGGAGCGACATCGACGGCCTAGGCTTCGGCCCGGCACCGGACCCGATCCCAGGAGCGCACACCGTGTTCGACCCCGCACCGGAGTATCCGTACCCCGACGTCCACCGATCGGATGCAGCGCCTGCCCCGCAGGCGCTTCTCACACCGGTGATCGGACTCCTGGGTACCTGGCGCGGGCGGGGTCGCGGTGGGTATCCCACGCTCGCCGGGGAGTTCGCGTACGCGCAGGAGGTCACCTTCAGTCATGACGGCCGGCCCTTCCTCCGCTACGAGGCCCGGGCCTGGTTGCTGGACGCCGATGGCACACCGCTGCGCCCGTCGGCTCGGGAGAGCGGCTGGTGGCGGCTCCAGCCCGACGGCCGGGTGGAGGCACTGATCACCCAGCCCACCGGCATCGCCGAGATCGCCGTCGGCCGGGCGGCCGACAACACGGTCGACCTCTCCACCCACGAGGTGGCCCTCACGCCCACGGCCAAGGAGGTCAACGCAACCCGCCGGACCTACGTCCTGACCGACGACGACACGCTCACGTTCGTCCATGAGCTCGCGGCGGTGGGGCAGCCGCTGCAGCACCACCTCTCGGCGACGCTGCGGCGCAAGGAGAAGGAGTAGGAGCGCGGCGAGGTTGTTGAGCAGTACCGCTGAGAGGTGGTGTGGGGCGGGGCACTCGGGTTCGGCAGTTGGCAGACGGTTGCGGAGTACGGCATCGATTTCCGTGGAATCGGCGGACGTCGGGAGGGGCCGCCGTCCCCCTGATGAAGACGTCATGACGAGGACGTCCGGCGCCACCTCGATCTCGAAGTCCAGGGCAGGCGCGTCGCGGAGAGAGGAAGTGAGGGGCTCCAGGAAGGCATCGGGAAATGCTTGCGTCAGCGCGTTCCTGAACGTCTCCGGGCTTGCCTGCCATGCGGTTGGATTCTCCACGGGCGGAGCGAAGACGAAGTTCGTCCGCGGGTGGTGATCGGCTGTCACCGAAGTGCCTCTCATGGCCGCGGCGGCTCCCAGCAGGCCGCGTTTTCCTTTGCGTTGTGGCTCGGATGGCTGCCGGGTCCGTCGGTGCCCCGGCCTTCACCCGTCGCCCCTGTCCGGCGCTGGTCGCACCCCGCACGGGGCGTCGGCGTCAGTTGGCGGGCGCCTGCGGCGGCGGCGGGCGCAGGCCGTCCAGGGTGAGGTCGAGGAGGCGTTCCGCCTGTTCGCGTTGGTCGGGGCCGGCTGAGGTGAGGGCGATGCCGGCGAGGGCGGCGAACATGTCGGTCGGGCTGATGTCGGTGCGGATCGCGCCGGCGGCGGTGGCGGCGTTCATGAGGGAGGTGAGGGCGGCCTGAATCAGCTCGTGGCTCTCGGCGTAGGGGTTGGTTCCCGAGGCGACGACGGCTCGCAGGGCGTCGGCCATGCCGAGTTTGGCGGTGGCGTAGTCGATGAAGCGACGCGTCCAGGCGCGTAGGGCCTCGTGGGGCGGCATCGTCGCCAGGAGCCCGGGGACGGCCTCGCACAGCCGGGACACCTCGTTGCGGTACGCGGCCTCGATCAGGGCCTCGCGGGTCGGGAAGTTGCGGTAGAGGGTGCCGGTGCCCACGCCCGCTTCCTTGGCGACGCGCTCGAAGTGCGCGTCCAGCCCCTCCTCGGTGAACACACGTACCGCGGCGGCCAGGATCTTCTCCCGGTTGCGCTGTGCGTCAGCCCTCAGTGGACGTCCTGTATCGCGGGCCATCGGCGTCGCTCCTCGCTCTCCCGTTGCTAAGTGGCGGCGCCTCCGCTTATGGTGGTCGAAGTGGCGGCGCCTCCACTTTCACTGTAGGGCATGGGTGTGACATGCCCTCGTTCCCCCTGCGAAAGGACTGTCGATCATGTCGGGAATCGAAGGCAAGGTAGTGGCGATCACAGGTGCCGGCAGCGGCATCGGTGAGGCGACCGCGCTCCTGCTCGCCGAGCGCGGCGCCCGGGTCGTCCTCGGGGCGCGCCGTGCGGAGCGTCTCGAGGCCCTGGCCGCCCGGATCGAAAAGGCGGGCGGTGAAGCCGCCTGGGTCCGTACGGACGTGACGCGGCGCGAGGATCTGTCCGGCCTCGTACGACTGGCCCGCGAGCGGTACGGCAAGCTCGACGTCCTCGTCAGCAACGCCGGAGTCGGTCTGATCTCCCCCCTGGACGACCTCCGCGTCGAGGATTGGGAGGAGATGATCGACGTCAACCTCAAGGGCGTGCTGTACGGGATCGCCGAAGCGCTGCCGGTCTTCCGGGAGCAGGGCTTCGGGCACTTCGTCAACATCGTGTCCACCGCCGGACTGCGCGTCACTCCGCTCCAGTCGGTGTACGCCGCCACGAAGAACGCAGTCCGTACCCTCTCCGAGGGCCTGCGCCAGGAGGCCGGCGAGGGACTGCGCGTCACCGTCGTCTCGCCGGGGTTCGTCCGTACGGACTTCGCCGACCGCATGGATGCCGAGGTGAAGGTCCAGATCGTCGAAAAGATGGACAGCATCGCGATCCCGCCGGCCGCGGTGGCCCGCGCCGTCGCCTTCGCCGTCGAGCAGCCGGACGGTGTCGACGTAGGTGACATCGTGGTGCGTCCCACCGCGCAGGACTGAGGTTCGTTCGCCGCCATGCCATGCCGCGCCGCGTCATGGCCTGCCGGCGCCGAGGTGGGGGGCGCGTACACGTGATCCGAGTCACGTCAGGTTCCCGTCAGTGAAGTGGCCCGTAGCCGTCAGTCTGCTCCGATCTCATAGGCCCCAGAGCCCCTCTGAGACCCCGCTCCCCGTTCCGGGGGAGCCCCCCCCCCACCGAGGAGTGACATGGCTGAGACACCGACCGGAACCGCGAGCGGCGCCGCCGAAGAGATCCCCGAGTTCGTGCCGCCCAGGGCGGCCGCCTGTCCGTTCGCCCCGCCGCCGGTCCTCGCGGAGATCCGCGAGGAGAAGCCGATCAGCAAGGTGCGGATCTGGGACGGCAGCACCCCCTGGCTCATCACCCGCCACGAAGACCTGCGGGCCGTCCTCGGCGACCCCCGCGTCAGCGTCGACGACAAGCGGCCCGGCTTTCCGTTCCCGAAGAAGGCCATGGCGGAGAACGCGCACCACCACCCCGACACGCTCTTCAACACGGACGCCCCCGTCCACACCCGGCTCCGCCGGATGCTGACCTCCTCCTTCACCGCCAAGCGGATGGCGGCCCTGCGCCCCGCCATCCAGAAGGTCACCGACGAGCACATCGACGCGATGCTGGCCGGGCCGAAGCCGGCCGACCTGGTCCAGGCGCTGGGTCTGCCCATTCCCACGCTGATGATCTGCGAACTGCTCGGAGTCCCTTACGAGGACCATGAGTTCTTCCAGTACCACGCCACCGTCGCGGTCAGCCAGACGTCATCGGCCGAGCAGGACCGCGAGTCGAGCGTCGCGCTCGGCGCGTACCTGGCCCGGCAGATCCACGCCAAGACGGAGAACCCCGCCGAGGACACGCTGTCCGACCTGGCGGCCCTGGTCGAGGCCGGTGAACTGACCATGGGGGAGGCGTCCCTCATGGCCGTCATCCTGCTCATCGCCGGGCACGAGACCAGCGCGAACATGATCGCGCTGGGCACCCTCGCGCTGCTGGAGCACCCGGAGCAGCTCGCCCTGCTGCGCGAGACGGACGATCCCAAGGTCGTGGCCGGAGCGGTCGAGGAACTGCTGCGCTACCTGACCATCGCCCACACCGGGCAGCGCCGGATCGCCCTGGAGGACATCGAGATCGGCGGCGAGGTCATCCGCGACGGGGACGGAATCATCGTCTCCCTCCCCGCCGCCAACTGGGACCCGGAGGCCTTCCCGGAGCCCGACCGCCTCGATCTGCTCCGCGACGCCCGCCAGCACAACGCGTTCGCCTTCGGCGTCCACCAGTGCCTGGGCCAGCAACTCGCCCGCGTGGAACTCCAGGTCGTCTACGGCACGCTCTACCGGCGCGTGCCCACGCTGCGACTGGCCACCACGCTGGAGGAGATCGACTTCAAGGAAGACGCGATGGCGTACGGCGTCGCCGCGCTGCCGGTCACCTGGTAGCTCGTACCTCTAGCCCGTACCTGTAGCCCGTACCTCTAGCCCTTTTGACACCAGCAGGACGTAGGGAGTGACGTACCAAGGGACATACGGAGCTTCAGCCGGTGCCCTCTTTCCAGCGCGACGCCTCCCGGTAGGCCTCGAAGACACGGTGGTGATCGGGGCCGAGCAGGCGCGCGCAGTCCTGCCCCAGGCGCTGGCAGAGCGCGGCGGCACCTCGGGAATCGCCCGACTCGCCGGTGAGCCTGGCGTGCCGGGCGCGTGCGTCGAGGACGTCCGTGTCCGAGGCCCGGGGGCCGTCGGCGTGCAGTTGGATGAACCGTTCCAGGTTCTGGATCTCGGCGATATGGCGCGTGTCGACGTGCGGATCCGCGGAGTCGTCCGAGACGTACTCGATCTGCTGGACCGCCCGGGCCACGGCTCGGGCGTCGGGTGGCCGGTTCCCGGGTGACTTCTCCAGCAGTCTCAGTACGAGGGAGTCGAGAGCCCTGGGGATGCCGGGACGCAGCGCGCCTGGCGGGGCGGGCGTTTTCTCCACGTGGTGCCACATGACGGCATAGGGATCCGAGATGTGGCCGAAGGGAGACCAGCCGGTGAGCATCTCGTACACGACGCAGCCGAGTGAGTAGAGGTCGCTGAGAGCGCTGCCGGATTCCTCACGGAGCCGTTCGGGGGAAGCGTAGTGAACGGTGCCCCACCCTGGACCGTGCGAAGAGGACGCGTCGATGAAGCGGGCGAGGCCGAAGTCGACGACCTTGGCGGATCCGGTGGTGTCGATGACGATGTTGCCGGGTTTGACGTCCCTGTGCACCACGCCCGCCTCGTGGGCGTCGGCGAGGCCGTCGCAGATGTGCCTCGTCCAGCGCACGGTCTGTTCCAGGGTGAGGTGCCGGCCCTGCCCTGTGTGGGCGGAGAGCGGCCTGCCCTCGATGTACTCCATGACGGAGTACAGGATGTCGCCGTCCTCGCCGTGGTCGTAGATGACGGCGACATGGGGCCGGTTTTGGATGCGCGCCATCGCCTGAGCCTCTTTGCGGAATCGCTCGACGCGCCGGTTCAGTTCCTCGGAGTGCTCGCCCTGTCCGGGGTGACGGTGCAGTGTGGCCACCTTCACCGCGACCGGCCGGTTCAGGCGGAGGTCGAGTCCGAGCCAGACGGAGCCCTGGGCGCCGCGGCCGAGGGGTGACTCCAGCTTGTAGCGCCGGTCGAGGACACGTCCTGATTCCATGATTGCGTCACTTGCCCGTCGGGTCCCAGGCGCACAGCTCGGGCAGCCGCGCGACGTGCTCGTTCCATTCGGCGAAGAACTCGATGCGCCGGCTCAGCACATCCTGCAACCGGCGCTGCGCACTTTGCCGCCGCACCACGCCGGCCTCGCGGATCCTGCCGCGCTCGGCCGGTACGCGCGTCACGTCCAACAGCCCCCACACTCCGGCGAAGGCGCCGACCAGCAACGCGAGTGCCAGGAGGAAGCCGCCGAGGAGGAAGGGGGCCAGGACGAGGGCGGACAGGCCACCGGCGGTGCCCCCTACGCGTCGCGGCAGGTTGCGGTCGACAGCCGCGGCGTCCGCCTCCGTGCGTTCGAGCAGTTCGGTCTCCAGCGCGTCGGCCAGGGATTTCCCGTCGATGGACGCGGCGGGGTCGGTCGGCAGGCGAGTGTGCCAGCCCTGGATCACGATACGGATGCTCTGAGGCCGGTGGCTCAGCGAGGCCGCCACCAGGTCCCCGGCGGCGGTGCACAGGTTGGGCAGCATCTGCATGAGCGCGAGGCGGCGGGCGTCGTCTCCGAGTGCGATCTGGCTCGGTTTGAAAACGGCGTTGTCGAGGAGTGTCGTGAAGTCCATGACCTCGGCGTCCGCCCCTTGACGCAGTTCGTGCTCCTCCTGTGCCGCCTCCTCGTTGCCCCGGTGCTCGATGAAACGGCGCAGCGCTTCCTTCTTGGTGTGCAGCGCGGCCTCATCGGGTTCGAGATGACCGATGAGGCGGTCGATGGCCGTCTCGGCGTAGCGGACACGTCCGGGGGTGGACGCCGTGCGGGTCGGGGGTGGGAACTCCTTGCGGAGGTGGGCGAGGGTGCCTGTGGTGACGGTGGCGAGCCGCCAGTGTTCGAGGAGCGCCGGCCAGTCCCCGTCGTACGCCTGGCCCAGGGACTCGAACCGGTCGCCGGGTGAGGCGAGGAGTTTGCGCAGCTGGGGTGTCCACCGTCGCACACTCGCCCTGGCCGCCGTCCCGCCCGCCGCCGCCTCGGTGCCCCAGCGCACCATCACCTGCCGGGCGTAGCTGTGTGCGAGGTCGCCGAGTTCGCGGCTGGCGACGGCGTCGAGGACCACGAGGAAGTCCCTGCCGAGTCGATCCGGGTCGACGGCGTGCTGAAGGTAGCCGTCCATCCAGTTCCCCGCCCGTTCGTGCTCGCCCGTCCTCGCCGCGGCGAGCGAGAAGAACAGGTTGGCCTTGCCGAGGTCGAGCCCTTGCGCCTGCCCCATCGCGGTGAGCCGGACCTCGTCGTCGCCGTCCAGGCGGGCGGCGACCGCCAGGGTTGCGTGGGCGAGCCAGAAGTCGGGGTCGTGGACGAGGTGTTTCTCCACGAAGAGCCGGAGGTTGTCGGTCCTCAGCACCCCGCTCTTCACGAGCTGTGGGGTCAGCTGCTTGACCAGGCCACGAGCGAGAGAACGCACCTTTTCCCGGTTGCCGAACCTGCGCTGCCACTCCTCGGTGATCCGGTCGAGCTCGAACTGTGCGGCAAGGACGGCCTGGTCGCGTTCGTACTGGGACCGGAAGTCCGTGAGTTCGGCCTTGACCTGGCCGAGCTCGGACTGGGTCCGGGACAGCCCCTCCCGTAGCTCTTCGGTGGCGGAGCTCACCGATTCGACCTGAAGGGCGAGCTCTTTGGCTCTGCCGCCCAGGACCTCCAGGCCCCCGGACAGCGTGCCGAACCGGTCGTGCAGGGCCTTCAGGTCGCCTTCGCGGCGCTGCTGCGCCTCGCGTATCTCCTTGAGGCCGTCCCTCAACTCGTTGAGACTGGCATCGGCCTCGGGCTGCTCGCTCACACCGCTCCCCGTTCGTCCCGCCGTGCGGTTTCGGTCTTCGGAACAGGTACTTTCTGGCGACGCACCGCAGGAGCACAAGGGCGCGTAGCGGCGCGCGCGGCGCATGTGTGTCTTCGGACGGGCGCCTGTGCGCGGAGACAGCCGCCTCGGCTTCCTGCCGTGCGCGCGGCGGCGATCGCCGCCGAGGACTCCTGAGCCTTCCTGGACACGTGGCAACCCTGGCGGTGTCATGCACCGCTCCGGCTGGGCTATGATTGATCTTGAGCAGCCCGCCGGAAGACTTCGGCGGTCGGCCTCGCGTTGGTGGTCCAAGGAAAGACGCCCCGCTTCCTGCGGGGAGATGCAGGTGCAAGGCCTGCCCGGCGCTCCACAGCCCCGCCTCCTGTATTCCGGAGGCGGGGCTTGTTTCATTTCGCCCCAAGCCTCCCTGCCGCCCCCTCGTACCGCTCCCCGCCACCCCCTGCCTCCCTCCCTCCACCTCCTGCCCCAGCCCCCGGGAATGCGCCGACCAGGTCCGCTGTTACACCACACGTAGCTGACATGCGCGAGTCAAGATCGCGTGATGTGGGCGGAAGGAGGACCTCATGGCACGCAACAGCGCGCGACCCGTCGTCACGCTGAGGTCGACAGCCGGGACCGGCGTCACCTACGTGACCCGGAAGAACCGCGGAAACGACCCCGACCGGCTCGTCCTGCGCAAGTACGACCCGGTGGTCGGTGAGCACGTTCCGTTCCGGGAGGAGCGCTGAGCGGAGCCCGGCGCCACCGGGCGGACGGTCACAGGACGGTCGACCGTCACAGGACCATCGACCGTCCGAAGACCGTCGACCGTCATAGAACCGTCGACCGTCACAAGGGAGGCAACCTCATGAAGCCCCGCATCCACCCCGAATCCCGTCCCGTCGTCTTCCGTGACCGGGCCGCGGACATCGCGTTTCTGACCCGTTCGACCGCGCACTCGTCGAAGACGATCGAGTGGGAGGACGGGGGCACCTACCCGCTGATCGACGTCGAGATCTCGTCGGCGAGCCATCCGTTCTACACCGGGACCTCGCGGGTCCTGGACACCGCAGGCCGCGTGGAGCGCTTCGAGCGTCGTTACGGCCGTACGGCCTCGCCGCGGCACTGACGGCGGGTTTGACCGTTCACAGCACGAGGAGAACAGATCCATGAAGGTGCGCAAGTCCTTGCGTTCAATGAAGTCCAAGCCGGGGGCCCAGGTGGTCCGTCGACGGGGCGTGGTCTTCGTCGTCAACAAGAAGAACCCGCGTTTCAAGGCCCGCCAGGGCTGACGACGCCCGGGGCGACCGTCGCACACCACGCCCGTACCGCATGCCCGAAGCCGACGTGCGGTACGGGCGCGAGCCTTTGTCCCGAGGCGTACGGGCCACGGCGTCGCGCTCAGTCCGCGTCCGTCGGGATGCGGAGCGTCACGCGGTAGCCGCCGTCGGGGGTGGGCCCGGACTCGAAGGCCCCGCCCAGGAGTTCGGCGCGCTCGCGGAGGCCGACGAGGCCCTGCTGGGAGCCGGGCAGGGGCAGGGAGGGGCGGGTGGGGGCGTTGTTGGTCACCGTAACGCCGAAGCGGTCGTCGGAGTGCCACAGGTGGACGGTGG
This sequence comes from Streptomyces olivochromogenes, assembly GCF_001514115.1. GTDB lineage: Bacteria > Actinomycetota > Actinomycetes > Streptomycetales > Streptomycetaceae > Streptomyces > Streptomyces olivochromogenes. The sequence continues at coordinate 1,011,809 of NZ_KQ948451.1, read as the reverse complement.
CGGCCGCGCCGGGCGCGTGTTTGCGTACGTTGGTCAGGGATTCCTGCACGGTGCGGTAGAGGGCGCGTTGCGCGGGGGTGGCGATCGGGGAGGGGAGTTCACCCGTCAGGGTCGCCTCGATGCAGCTGGTCGACACGAGCTTGTGCAGGTCGGCGAGTGTGGGCTGCGGGGTGAGTTCGCCGACGCGGCCCCCGGAGGCCCGCAACAGCGCGACCATGTGGCGCAGTTCGTCGAGCGTGTCGACGCTCAGCGAACGGATGGTGCGGGCACCCTCCTTGAAGTGCGGATCCTTGGCGGCGACCTGAAGGGCACCCGCCTGTACGGCGATCAGGCTCACCTGGTGGGAGACGACGTCGTGCATCTCGCGGGCCAGCTGGGCACGTTCCCGGGCCAGGACGGCCTGGGAGTGCAGCAGCCGCTCGTGTTCGCGTGCCGTCTCGATCTCCATGAGCCGGTCGGCCAAGTCCCGCCGGGCCTGGACGAGTTGGCCGAGCAGTACGGGGGCGGCGGCCGTGGCCAGGGTGTAGAAGAAGTAGATCAGCGTCCAGGCGCGTTCGTGTGAACCGACGTTGCCCAGGGGCCAGGGCACGGCGGAGGCGGCGGCGAACAGAAAGGCGGCCGCGACCAGAAGTCGACGGTCGCGGGAGCGCTCGGCGAGGGTGAACAGCGCGGCGAACGGGGCGAAGACGATGTCCACCATCAGGCTGGCCGGGAGCGTGAACAGGAACACCGTGAGCGGAAAACGGCGACGCAGGGCGAGCGCGGCACAGGCGACGGCTGTCGTCACCGTCGCGAGGCGGCTCGAGTCCCCCAGGTTGATCAGGACGTCCACGGCGGCCACGGCGACGACCACGGCATCGACGACCGGATCCGGGATCCGCGCCCACCACGGCGTGTCCGCGTTCATCGCCGGTCCTCCGACCCGTTCCGCCCGTCCAGCAGGCCCGCCCGCTGTGCGAGCAGCGCGGCCCGCACCCGGCTGTTCACGCGCAGCTTGGTCAGGATCGCGCTGACGTGGTCCTTGACGGTGCCCGCGCTCAGGTGGACGCGGCTGCCGATGTCGGCGTTGGACAGCCCCTCCGCGATGAGCACCAGCACCTCGCGCTCCCGCTCGGTGAGCCGTCCGACGCGGGCGGCCTCCTCGTCGTCCGCGGCGGTCGCGCCCGGGTGGCTCTGCCAGACGGCACGGGACGCCTTCGGTGACATCACGACACCGCCCGCGTGCAAGGTGCGTACCAGTTGCGCGAGTTGGTCCGGCTCGGTGTCCTTGAGCAGAAAGCCGGCCGCCCCCGAGCGCAGCGCGGTGAGGATGTACTCGTCGGCGTCGAACGTCGTCAGCATCGCCACCACGGGCGCGTCCGGCAGCGCCCGCAGGTGCCGCAGTACGGTCAGACCGTCGACGTCCGGCATCCGGATGTCCAGCAGTACGACGTCCGGTGCCTCCCGCCGTACCGCGTCCACCGCCTCCGCGCCCGTCGTGGTCGCGACGACCTCGATGTCGTCGGCCGCGCCGAGGATGAGCTCGAAGCCGGACCGCACCAGAGCCTCGTCGTCCACCACCACTACCCGGATCACGTGCGTTCCGCCTCGTCCTCGATGCCATCGATGTCCTCGATGTCGATTGTCGTCACTGTGACCGTAGAACGGGAAAAGCCCGGTGCGGCGCTCCGGCGGAACGGCCCGGCCACCCGGCGGGTCGGTTCCAGTCGTCCGGGGGGTGTGGACCGGACGCCTGCCGGATACTGCGCGACCGGCGTTCCTCTCGAGCCTGTGATCCATGACGCAGAACGCACACGACACGGCGCTCGTGGCACCGCCCCGACCTGAGGCGTCCCAAACCACGCAACTCCCCGACATCCGGCCCTCGGTGGGGCGCCTGATCGGAGTGGACCTCGCCCGGGGGCTCGCGGTCTTCGGGATGTACGCGGCCCACGTCGGCCCCGATCCCTCCGAGGGCGGATCGACCGGCTTCTTCATGGAACTGGCTCACGGCCGGGCCTCCGCGCTCTTCGCCTTCCTGGCCGGCTTCTCGATCGTGCTGATCACCGGCCGCCGTACCCCCAAGACCGGCCGGGCGGGCCGCCAGGCGGTCGCCAAGGTGGTGATCCGAGCCCTCATCCTGGTGGTCCTGGGCACCGCGCTCACCCTGACCGGCACCCCGGTCGAGGTGATCCTCGCCTTCTACGGCCTGTACTTCCTACTGGTCCTGCCGCTGTACCGACTCGGCGCCCGACCACTGGCGGTCATCGCCCTGAGCGGTGCGCTGATCCTGCCTCAGATCCTGTACGTGGTGCAGCAGGCCCTCAACCCGGGCGGTGGCGACGGTGGTGGTCCGGGCGGGATCTGGGCCTGGCCCGCCGACGCGGACGGCATCGTCTCGCTTCTCTTCACCGGCGGTTACCCGGCCCTGGCCTGGATCCCGTTCGTCGTCGCCGGCATGGCCGTGGCCCGGCTGGACCTGGCCTCCACCGTCGTCCGCGCACGCCTCGCGATCACCGGTGTGTCGCTGGCCGTCCTCGGCTACGGCGGCTCCTTCCTGGCCCTGCACCTCGTCCCGGGCGCCGCCTCCGCACTGCGCGCCTCCGCCTGGGGCGAGGGCGGTTCGGTCATGTCGGCCTGGTGGTCCGACACCGCGGGCTATCCGACCGGCACCACCCCCGCCTGGCTGCTGGCGGCCTCGCCGCACAGCGAGACGACCCTCTCGGTCGTGGCCAACACCGGTGTGGCCATCGCGGTCCTGGCCGCCTGCCTCGCCGCCACCGACGCCCTCCCGCGCTTTCGCCGACTGGCCGCTCCGGTCATCGCGGTGGGCACGATGTCCCTGACCGCGTACGTCTTCCACCTCGTCGGCATCCGCGCCCTGGGCATAGAGGAACTGCCAGGTGCCCCGCTGCACGTGCTGCTCGGCTTCCTCGTGGCCGTGACCGTGTTCGCGACCCTCTGGTCCCGCCACTTCGCGCGCGGACCACTGGAGTGGCTGCTCGGCCGGGCGACCAGGATCGCGGAGCGCGTCCGATGACGGGTCCGTCGAACGGCCGCTGGGAGCCCTGGCTCCTGACGGCGGCCGCGGCGGCGGCCGTCCTGGGCGTCCTGCGCCCGGACCTGTACGCCGACGCCGTCGACCACGTCGTCACCACGCTGGTCGGACACCACTGACGGGAGGCCGACGACTCGGGCCTCATCGTGGCTGTGCACACCGATGTGGTGGAGCTCTTCTTCACGCACGAGGACCCGGTCCAGTCGAAGAAGCCATGCTCTCCCACCGCGCCTGGCGACCCTGCTGTTCCTCAACCTGCACCACCACACCTACCCATGGGTGCGCCCCGAGGGGCAGTGGGACGCCGCGTTCCTTTCGCGCGAGTACTGCGCGACCCTGTTCCGCGGCTTCGGCGCGTCCGACAACGCGCTGCCGGACGTGGAGGAGCGGGCCGCCGCGTTCCAGCGCGACCGTCCCGACCTGCCGCTCGACCCCGAGCCGGAGTGGCAGCCGGCCGCTGTCGGCGGCTGACCCGGACCCGCGGTGCGCTCAGGCGCACCGCGGGACCCGACCGTTCCTCATGGCCGGCTCACGCCTGCTTCACCAGCGCTCTGGCGATGACGTTGCGCTGGATCTCGCACGGTTGGCGACCTCGGAGGCGTACAGCTTCGCCATGGCGGCCTCCGTACCGCGCGGACAGCCCTGGTCGGCGAGCCAGGCGGCGCGGTAGGCCATCCAACGGGCGGCCTTGAACTCGGCGCAGGTGTCGGCGACCTCGTCGGGACCGCGCTGATCGCCGAGACGCTCCGCCCGCTCGCCACCGCCGGCACGGCGATGGTCTACTTCGCCTCGATGTCCCCGCTGCTCGCGCGCATCGACCCCGATCCAGCCGTCGCCGCGATCCTGGACGACCCGCTCGACCCGGAATTCCTCGACAAGATCCACGACGCCCTCGGGCCGACCATCGAGAACACCGCCATGGCGTACCCGTGGGCCAAGCACGGCGTGCACCGCTTCGCGCGGAAGGAGGCCGTACGCCTCGGAGCGGTGGGAGCCCGGGCGTGCTCCCTCTCGCCGGGCATCATCGACACCCCACAGGGCCGGCAGGAGGCGGCGACCCACGCCTCCATGCAGCGGCTCATCGACGCGACCCCGCTGGGCCGGACGGGCAGCTCCGAGGATGTCGCCGGTGTCGTCGCCTTCATGCTGTCGGACGAGGCCGGCTTCCTGAACGGCGTCGACATCCTCGTGGACGGCGGTGTGTTCGCCGCCGTGCGCGGCGACTGACGCGGACGCGAGCACGCCTGTTCTGCGCTCACGCCGCACGGTTCCCGGGAGGCGGGCATGCTGGTGCTCGTCGGGTAACGGGCCGGACGGGCGGAGGTGCGCGATGCGGTGGTGGGCCGGTTGGACGGCGGTCGCCGGAGTGGTGCTGCTCGCGGCGTGCGGTGGATCGGGAGGCGCAGGCCGGGGGCCGTCGTCCGGACCCACGAGTGCGTCCACGAGTGCCTCCGCGAGTGCTTCTACGGGTGGGACGGCGGAGCCGGGGCGAGGGGCACCGTCGGCGTCGGGCCCCGGATCCGCCGCCGCGGTGGCCAGTTGCTTCGCCGGGCGGGTGGAGGTCACCGTCTCGCCCGGGGACGCGGTCGAACGGCGGTTGTGCGTGCGGGCCGGGACGGTGGTTTCGCTCACCCTGCGGCCGCGTGCGGACGACCGGCGATGGACGGCCGTCCGGAGTGCGGCGCCCGCAGTGGTGCTGGTCTCCGGATGGCGCGTCGACGCCGACGGGACCGGCCGTGCCACCTTGCGCTGCGCGAGCGTGCGGGGCGGGGCGGCCGGGATCACGGTGACGGCGAAGGCTCCGGACGTGGCGGGCGCGGCGCGCACCGCGTTCACGCTCCGGATGAGCGTGGTCCCGTACGCGAAGGAGGGGTGAACCGGCCGCTTACGGCGGCGAGTTCACCCCTCCTTCGTGCGTGCGGGTCAGCCGCAGTCGCGCACCTTGATCGTGTAGATGCCGCGGCCGTGCGTGGCCGCGTACAGCGTGCCGCCGTCCGGGCTCAGCTTCAGCTGGAGCACAGCGACCGCGGGGAGCCGGCCGACGCGCTGCCATGTCGTACGGCCCGGGGCACGGTAGACCACGCCGAGGTCGGTGGCGACGGCGAGGCCCCCGTTGGCTGTGACGACCGCGGAGTTGGTCGGCACGTCGGGCAGGTTCGCGGAGATGTCGGTCCAGGTGGTGCCGCCGTCCTTGGACTCGAAGACATGGCCCACGCCCGCGCCGGGTCCCTCGGTCCAGTGCCGGGAGAAGCCATTGACCTCCAGGTACACATGGTCGGCGTTCTTCGGGTCGACGGCGAAGCCGCTGAGGTAGCGGTTGGGCACGGTCGCGTCCACCGGCAGGGTCACGTCGTGCCAGCCCGTGCCGTCCGCGTTGCCGACGGAGATTCCGCGCGCGAAGCCCTGGTTGTTGCAGGGGCCGCACCAGGCCGCGTACACCTTGCCGCCCGACGCGGCGACGGCGGTCGCTGTGCGGCCCGCGCCGAGGTCGTACACGCTGGTCCACTCGGAGCCGCTGCGGATGGCGTATCCGTGCGTCTGCACCCACACGTGCCGACCGCCCGCGATCCAGGTCGAGCTGTTCTTCATGTCGGCGGCGAGCGGGGCGATGAAGCGGGCCTCGCTGGTGGCGTTGTCGGCCGGGGCGACGTTGTACGAGGTCACCTTGCTCGCGTCGTTGACCCAGGAACCGTCGTTGACGGCGCAGTTCTGGGTGATCTGGACGGCGAGGTAGACGTACTCCTCGGCGATGTCGCAGCCGTCGGCCGGGTCGGTGAGCGTGTCGCCGCCGTCGCCGCCGAAGTCGGAGCCCATCACCTTGTCGTCGCTGCGCAGGACGGACTGGCCGTTGTCCTGCAGGCCACCAGTGACCGAGACGCCGCCGTGGGCGAGGTCCTTGCCGATGCCCACCGAGTAGTACTGGAGCGTGTCGATCGTGCCGTCGTTCAGGGACGTCCAGTCGGTGGCGTGGCCGGAGGAGTCCTGGGCGCCGTCGAGCGGCCGCCGGTAGGCTCCGCCGTCGTTGCCGACGTACACGTAACTCCTGCCGTGGTAGCGGCCGACGGCGACCCCGTGCTGGTCGGAGTGGGTCGTCGCGTTGCAGTCGCCGGTCTGCTTGGCGGGGTCGATGCTCCAGCAGGGGAAACCGAAGTTCCAGTACGGGCCGACGGTGGACCAGGTGCCGCCGCCGTCCTTGGTCTCGTAGACCTCCTCCAGACCCGCGTACACATGCTGCGCGTTGGCCGGGTCGACGGTCAGGAACTGGTTGTACCAGGCCTGTACGCCGGGCATGTAGCCGCTGGAGGTGAGAGCCGAGCCGTCCGCGGCGAGCTGCTTGTAGTCGGCGACCTTCGTCCAAGGGCCGAAAGGAGAGCCGGACTTGGCCACGTAGATACCCTCGAGGCCGCTGTCCGGGTTGGTGTTCAGCTGTTCCGGCGACTGGTCGACGGCGTAGTAGCGCGAGCCGTCGGCGGACCGGGCGAAGGTGACGTTGCCGACGTTGTCCGCGTCGGACGGCAGATCGCCCAGACCGCTGGTGATCCGCGTCCAGGCGCCCCGCACCTTGGTGTAGAAGCCGTTGTAGTCGTCACCGCTGCGCCAGCCGACCGCGAGAACCACCTTGGAGGGGTCCTGCGGGTCGATCGCGATGTCGTTGGCGAGGTTCTTGTACGGGGCGGAAGGATCCTTCGCCAGTGAACCACCGGGGAGGTAGTCGGGGTTGGGGGCGAACTCCAGCTTCCAGGCGCCGCCGAGTGTCCTGGTGGAGTGGCTCCATACGCCCTCGCTGGTCGCCGCCCACACCTTCCCGCCGCCGAAGCGCAGCTGGTGGATGGTGGTGCTCTCCAGCTCGTCGCCGCCGACCCGGCTGCGCGCGGAGAACGTGCCGTGGTGTGCGTCGGTCAGCACATACACCCCGCTGCCGAGGTATGCGTCCGCGTTGGTGTTCGCCTCACCGGTGCCCAGCCACAGCCGCCCGGACCCGTCCAGGGCCAGCGCGCCGGTGGACTGCGAGGACAGCCGGTTGCTGATGGGCTCCCAGTGTCCGCCGCCGGACCGGGAGCGCCATACGCCGCCGCCCGCGCTGCCCGCGTAGACGTACCCGTCGTCGTCGGCGGCCATGGCCGCGAGGCGGCCGGTGACGTTGCCCGAACCGCCACTGGAGTTGGAGTCGAAGTCGCGGTAGCGCGGGTCGTCCGAGTTGTACGGCAGATCGGTGACGTTCCGCCAATTCCCGCCGTTGGAAGGCAAGTTGTTCAGACTGCTCCAGGCGGCGCCGTAGGCTCCCGGGGCGACGACACCCGGTGAGGTGCGGGCCTCGGCGTACTGGTCGGCCCCCTCGGCTATCTCGCCGGACTCGTTGCCGCCATCGGAGTCCTGCGCCGTCTCCTTCGGGGTGATGCCGCCCGTCGACTGCGCGCGGCCTGCGGCGAGTTGGGCGAGCGTGCGCGCCCCGAAGGGGCGGCCTGCGTCCGGGCTGGGCGCGGCGCCGGCGGGCAGGGCGACGAGCGCGGCCGACGCGGTGACGGCACAGATCGTGAGCCATCGTCTCTTGCGGGTGGGTACTGGCACGTGGTCCTCCCGAACGGCGTTGACACAGCCTTGGGACAGACAGGACCACGAGGGACGGGTGAGCGTCCCGGGGCTTACCCAATTCTTGTCCAGAACCTGCCACGAATGAGGTGTTGTGCGGCGGGCACCCGGGCACCGGTGCACCCGCGCACGGGGGCGCGTCGGGCTTCGGTGGGCCGGAGTGGTCCGGGCGGCCGTACGCTCCCGTTGCTCAAGGGCGCCGCATCGTGGGCCTGTTGGCCGCCGCGGGCCGGGTGGGATCGTGACCCTGATCAGGCGGTGCCGCCGGAGAAGGAGTCACGCGTGTTCGACAACCTGAAGAACCTCAAGGACAAGGCCGAGGAAGTCGCCGAGGCCCACGGCGACACGATCTCCGACGGACTGGAGAAGGCCGGCGACATCATCGACGACAAGACGGACGGCAAATACACCGACAAGATCGAGACCGGTGTGGACAAGGCGCAGGAGTACGTCGAGAAACTGGGCGAGAAGGAGGCCTGACGCGCGGGGCGTACGCAGGTCCCGGGGCGCCCCGGGGGCGCCCCTTCCCGGCGGGTTCGCTCAGAAGGGTTCTGGGAGAGGCACCCGGCCCGACCTGCTGCGCACCTGTTCGATGAGCGCGGCGTACGCGGCGATCATCCGGGTGCGGCTGAACCGTTCGCGGCTGAGGGCCAGGGCCGGTGCGAACTCGGCGCCACGCGCCACCGCCTCGGACCAGGCCAGGGCGATCGCTTCGGGGTCGGGCGGGGTGAGGAAGCCGTGCCCGGTCACGATCGAGGCGCTGTCGCCGACATCGGTGGCGACCGGAACGGCCCCGCACATCATGCCCTCGATCAGACACAGCGGTGCGGCCTCGCCGCTGGCGGAGGTCAGCGACACCACGTCGGCGGCCGCGTAGACGGTCTCCATGTCATGCCGTACACCGAGCAGGGAGAGGCGGTCGGCGAGCGGGGCGTCCTCGCCGAACGCGGTGGCGATGTCCTCACGCAGGCAGTCGTTGGCCCGCGTCATGCCCGCGCCGCACATCAGGACGTGGCCATCGGGCTCTCGGCGCAGCCAGGCCCGGGCGGCCCGGAGGAACAGCGGAACGTTCTTCATCGTGGCGTAGCGTGCCGCGAAGACGATCACGGGCGCGCGCTCCGGGATGCCCAGCGACGTCCGCAGCAGAGTGCGTCTGAACGGGTCGGGGCGGAATCTCAGCAGATCCACGCCGTTCGGGATGACGTGCAGCAGGCCGGGCGGGATCCCGGCCGCGGCGTACGCGGCGCGCGTCGACTCGGCGCAACAGATCCCGGCGGCGATCCGGCCGTCGGCCACCGCCGTCCGCAGCTCGTCCAGGGCCGCCCCCTGGTTCTCGGGGTCGGAGCGGTGCAGACAGACCACGACGGGCCGCCGGGGCAGACCGGCCTGGTTGAGCAGGCCGAGCGGCTGCTCCTTGAGGGACAGGATGACGTCCGCGGCGGCCACCGCCCGGGTGGTGGCGGCCAGCTCCGGCCCGGTGAAGTTCTCGGGGCCGCCGGGTGTCCCGGGGGTGCGGCCCAGCGAGGTGACCGGCACGCCCGCCGCGGTCAGTGACCGGTAGCAGACGTCGTCCTCCATCCGCTGCCGGGTCTCCTCCCGATACATTTCGCCATTCACACTCAGCACCGCATGCCGCTGGCCACCCTCATGGAGCCCCAGCACCACATCACTGTGCACGATCCGGGCCCCGCCCGAGAAGAATCCTTCATAGATCGACAGCACACGCAGTTCGTCCATCACGCGCACCTCTTGGCCCGTCTCGCAGAAAGGGAGGAAACCTTTTCAACCCCTGTGATCTGCGGGTTCTCCGCTATGGACACAGGGGAAACTTGCGAGCCTGTGAACTCGTCGTTTCAAATTCGGACACGATTGGTTACGGCGTACTGTTTCGTTGATCAGCCGAATGAAGAGGCGGAGGTCGCGGGCCCGGCGACCGTTCTCACACCAACCGGATGGTAAAAAACAGGCCAGAAATTTCCTGGTCCGGGGATGCGTGACACGTACAATCCGCGCCGCGTCCGAGAGGGGTGCCGCCACCGCTCGGCTAAAGCGGAAGGGTGAATGTCTGGGTATTTCCGGGTTCCGGCGGAGTGGTGCGTGCCAAGCTTGACGCAGGGGGGAAGCGGCACCGGCGACGCGGGGCCACGCGTCTGAGTCCCGTACCGCCGCGCAGAATGTGCTCGGGAGGATCGCTGAAGCATCCGCGGTGGCCCGGTTGCTCCGTGACACGGCGTCCGGGCGCGGCGGCGCGCTGTTCGTCGTAGGGGAACCGGGGCTGGGACGGACCACGCTGCTCCGCAGGATCCTCACCCTCGACGACACCGTCCGGGCGGTGTACCTCGCGGGCGCCGCAGCCGAATCGGGGCTGTGCTACGCGGGTCTGCACCAGGTCGTCCAGGCCTACCGCTGCGATCTGCCACGACTGCCCGCACCCCAGCGCGACCTGCTCGGCCATCTGCTGGCCACCGGACGGCAGCGGCCGGGGGACACCGGGCTCGCGGTCGGCGCGGCGATGCTCGGACTGCTCGGCGCCGCGGCCGCACGGCGTCCTCTCCTGCTCGCGATCGACGACGCGCATCTGCTCGACACCCCGTCGAGGGAGGCACTGCTCTTCGTGGCGCGGCGCATCGCCGAAGAGCCGATCGTCCTGCTCCTCACGGCCGAACACCGCGGCTCCGCCGCCGGATCCGCCCTGCGCCCCGCCCTCACCGGCGTACCGGAGCTGAGGCTCGGACCACTGGACCCGGCCGACGCGCGGACCCTGCTCCAGCGGTCCGCCCCGCACCCGCTGCGCCGATTCGTCGCCGACCGACTGCTCGCCGTCGCCGAGGGCAACCCGCTCGCCCTCACCGAACTGCCGGCCGTCCTCTCCCCGGGCCAGTGCTCCGGGCACCTGCTCCTCGACGACCCGCTCACCCCCGGCGAACGGCTGCGCGACACCCATCTCCCGACGCTGGCCCGGCTCCCCGACCCCACCCGGGCCGCCCTGCTGGTACCCGCCGCGGCCGGCGACGCCCCGAGCGGCGATCTGCAGCGCGCGCTGGAACTGCTCGGACACGCCCCCGACGCGCTGCTGCCCGCGGAGGAAGAGGGCGTCGTCGAACTGCGCAGGGGCCGACTGGTCTTCGCCGACCGACGGCTGCGCCTCGTCGCCTACCACGAGGCCCCTACGTCCCGTCGGCGCACCGTCCACCATGTGCTCGCGCAGGTACTGCGCGGGCCGGTCGCGGGCCGCCACCTCGCCGCCGCGCACACCTGCCCGAGCCCGGACGTGGCGCGGGCCGTCGAGGCGGCGGCGCGCGACGCCGAGGAGACGGACCCGGACGCTGGCGCCGAACTGTACGAGCGCGCCGCGGGGTTGGCCGACGACCACGACGAAACCGCCCGGCTGCTCTGTCTGGCCGCGGTCTGCCGGCAGCGGGCCGGAGCCGCCGAACACGTACAGATGCTGCTGGGCAAGGCGATGGCACTCGCCCGTGCCCCGGGCCTGCGCCGCGAACTGGCCGTCCTCCAGGCGCGTCGGCCCGGTGCGGGAGGTCACCCAAGGACCGCGTACCGGGTGCTGCGCGACGCGGCAGGACGGCTCACCGGGGAGCCCGACCGGGCGGCCCGACTCCTGCTGGAAGCGGTCGATTCCGCGGTCCACGCGGCCGACAGCCGGGCCGCGCTGGGCAGTGCGTGGCAGGCGTACCGGCTCACCCGCCTGTGCGGCGGGGACCTCGCGGAGGCGGCGGCCGTGCATCTCGCACAGGTTCTGGCCCTGCGCGGCGAGCGCGGGCAGGCCCGCGAACTGCTGCTGGGGCAGACCGCGGGCGAGGCCGCGCGAGTGCTGGTGGGCCGGGCGGAAGTCCTGGGCTGGCTGGAGGAGTACGAGGCCGCCTGCGTGCTGCTGGACCGAGTGCTGGGCGACCCGCCCGCCCCGCACGGCGGCACGGCAGGCGGCGCGAACCCGTCCCAGCGGGCGGCCGCGCTCGGCTGTCGGGCCTGGATCCGGCTGTGGACCGGGGACTGGCACGGCGCCCGCGCCGACGCCACGGAAGCCGTCGGCTACGCCGAACAGCGACAGGAGACCGCGTCCCTGGCCCAGGGGCTGGTCGCGCTCGCCCGGCTCGAAGCCGCCCAGGGCCGGGTCGCGGAGTGCGGGGCGATACTGGCCCGCGCCGCCGGGGTCGCGCGAGCGCACGGCCTTGAACTCGTCATGGGCCAGATCGCCGTGGCGGAAGGTCTGTTGGCCCTCGGTGCGGGCAAGTACGAGGAAGCCGTGGCCGGTTACGAACGGGCCGGTGCCCTGGCGCGTGGCGCGGGCATCGAGGATCCGTCGGTGGCCCCGTGGGCGGCCAACCTGGTCGAGGCGTATCTGCGCAGCGGGCGGATCGGGGAGGCGGAGCGCGAACACGGGCGCTTCGACGCGGAGATGCGGCGCTCGGGGCCGTCCTGGGCGCTCGCGGTGAGCGCCCGCTGCCGCGCCCTGCTGCTGGAGGCCGAGGGGCACGGCACGCCCGGCGCGGTCGAGGCGGCCTTCCACGAGGCCCTGGAATGGCATGCGCGCGGCGCCGTCGTCTTCGAACGCGCACGGACCCTGCTCTGCCACGGGCAGTGGCTCCGGCGTACGGGGCGTACGCCGCAGGCGCGGGACGCGCTGGAGGAGGCGCTGTCGGTCTTCTCCGTGCTCGGCGCGGTGCCGTGGGAGGAGGCGGTCCGCAGTGAGTTGCGCGCGGCGGGGGCCCGCACCGGGCGTACGACCTGTACGCGGCTCACCGAGCAGGAGGGGCGGATCGCCACGCTGGTCGCCGGTGGCGCGACCAACAAGGAGACGGCGGCGGCGCTGTTCCTCAGTCCCAAGACGGTGGAGTTCCATCTGGGCAATGTGTACCGGAAGTTGGGGGTGCGGTCGCGCAGCGAGCTGGCGCGGACGTTCGACGCGGTTTCCGGGGGCTGAGCCACCTGCGTCCACGCGTCGCATCAGCGGCTGACGGCGGCGGTGGCGAGGATCTCGGTGGTCTGCCGGATCACGGTCGGCGGGGCGTTGTTGAGGCACGCGTAGCTGCTCCGTGCCACCTGCCCGTCCTTGGCCGGACGCACGATGCGCATCAGTTCCTGTGTGCCGCCCGCCCGCTCGCACCAACCGTCGAGCCGGTCCAGTCGGCGCACGGCGGCACGTGGGGTTCCGGCCTCCGTCCGGGCCGCCCGACCCGGGGACCGAAGGGCTCGTCGAGGAGGAGCAGCCGGCCAGCAGGGCGGCGACCGCGGTCGCGATGAGGGCAACCGTCGCGAGTGGCTTTCGAGGCCGGTGTTCGCGAGGTGCTGCCACAGAATGGTTGGGGTGCACGAATGGACAACCGCCTGGCCCCCGTTGGAGGTTGCCCCGCTGTGGGAACTCACTCCTCGCCGTACGGGCGTGCCCGGACTCCGCGCCGAGGAGGAGACCGCTGCGGCCAACTACTCCTGAGGAACTGGCTGGAGGTGTTGCTCGTCGAGGAGCGGAGTCTCAGCTGTTCTGGATGCGGCGGGCCGCGGCCACGAGCTCGGACGGCAGGGCGGGACCGGCGCAGGCGTGATCGATCAGCAGGTGCCGGTACGAGTCGTTCGGCAGATTCGGCGCCAGTTCGATGAGTTCGCTCAGTTCGGCGGCCGAGCCGGTGAGGCGCGCCCCGTAGGCGGCCCCCGCCGCGCGAAGGGTGAGCTCAGCCGGCTCGTGCTTCAGTCCCTGATCGATCAGCCGGACCGCGGCGGTGAAGTCGCCCTGTTCGGCGCGCACGTCGGCCAGGTCGAGATAGAGCGACCAGTTGGCCGGGTCCAGGGCGATAGCGCGCTCGAACGCCGCCGTGGTCTGTTCGGGATCACCCAGCTTGCGCCACGTGCCCGCTCGCACGACTTCCGTCAGCATGATCCGCTCGACGGAGTCCGCCTGATCGCAGAGGGCGAAGGACGCATCGGTGAGACCGCATGTCCGCAGCAGGATCGCCATCTTGGCCAACGCCTCCGGCGACGGCCGGCTGGCAGAGACCACGTCGATGGCATCGAACCAGGGCCGGAACCGTTCCCGCACGCCTTCGGTGTCCAGAACACGGCCGTAGTCCATCGTCCGCATGGCGGCCTCGGCCAGCGCGTCGGCACTCACCACACCGAGAAATCGCTCATCGCTGAACCAGGGGGCTTTGGCCCATGCGATGTCGGGTTGCACACCCGTGACCGATCCGATGGCCAGCGCCGCGGTGTCCATGTCGCCCTGAAGGAAGCTGATGTACGACTGGGCCAGCACCGTCCTCAAGGAGTCGGCATCCCGAACGACCTCGGCCAGCTCCGACGGCTTGTCCGCCCACAACTCGGCAAGAACCGCATAGGGCTCGGGGTTCTCGGGCGCGGAGGCGACGGCACCCGCCAGATAGTGCACGGCTGCCGCAGGGCTGCCCCCGCAGTGCGCCATCACCCGCGCGAGACCTACTCCGGCTGCTATCGCTCTGTTCGACACCGCGCGAGGATATCCCTGATGAGGCTGTCCGTCGGCCCGGTCACCGTGGCGCGCTGGACGGGGCCCACGCCAAAGATCCTTTACGGGGCGGCCCTCAGGGAACGTTCTTCACCGTCTCGGTGAGGTTGTAGGCCTTCTTTCCCATGGCCATGGCCTTGATGTGCACCTTGGTCGGCCGGAGCAGTTTGTTGTCGTTCCGCTCGGCGCCGCGCAGGTTCTGCTTCTTGTACTCGGGTGTGACGATGTACACCACCCGCTGTCCCGGAACCTCCACGGCCTTTCGCACCGCGTTTTCGTGGCCGCGCATCTCCGGAGTGTTCGCCCGCGCGTACAAGGCGACGAAGTTTTCCTTCTGGTTGTTGGCGCCACCCAGTTGGGCGCCGAGCAGATGGGAGCGGTGGAACCCCTTTTCGCTCTCCCAGCCGGCGGGGTCGACCGAGGGCCTGGTCGAGCCGCCGATCGAATCCGCGGTCAGTGTCGCGGTGATCCCGGTGGCGCGGCCGGCGCTGTCCAGTGCTCCGTACTGGGGTGTGCCGGGAGGGGCCAGGGCCGACAGCTTGGTCAGTTCCCTGGCCGTCGGATTGAGGGTTCCCTTCACACTCCATACGCCGTCGTCCTCGACCGGCTTGAGGGATGTGAGCCGGTACCGCAGCTGGATGGCGAGCAGGGCGGTCTTGAGGACTTTCCCGTCGAAGTGGGTTCCCTTCAGTTTGTTGAGTGCGGTGACGCCGAGCCTGACCGCGGCCTTGACGTCTCGCTCCTTCTCCGCCGCCGACCGCCGGTCCGCTTTGCCGACGAGCGTTCCCAGGGCCTTCCTTCCGCCTGCCATCAGTTTCCTGCCGTACGCGGCGGCCTTGGCGATGATCTTCGAGATGAAGCCGCGGACGGGGGTGCCGATCTTCTCCAGGACGTTCTTGATCTTCGCGGGGATCGCGCCGAGTCTGAGGACGCGGGCGAGGAGGTCGATGGCGAGGGGGAGGGAGCGGGCGAGGGAGGACTCGATCCTGGTGGCGACCTTCTGGGAGACGCCGTCGCAGATCTCCTCCAGCGTGTCGAGGATCGAGTTGACGAACTCGGCGAGGGCGCGGGCCTTCTCCACCAGGAAGGTGAGGAAGTCGTAGACGGCCATGACCGCCTTGACCAGGGCGCCGGCCGGAGTGATCAGGGACAGCAGCCAGGTGACGCCCGCCTTGAGGACGGTCTCCACGACAAAGCCCTTGATCATCTCGAAGGCCTGCTGCTTGAGGTCGCCGATCTTCTCCCTGATCTCCTCCCACAGACCGCCGACACCCTTGTCCTTGATCACCCCGACGACCCTGATCGCGCCGATCACCGTGTTCAGCACCGGCTCGGGCATGTGCTTGAGCAGCTCGGAACGGATGAACGCCCAACTGATCCCGAACAGCGACAGCACCGTCTTCACGATGCCGCGCAGATCCCACTGCTCCGGCAGCTCCACCCCGGCCGCGGCCAGATTGCCGAACAGCCAGTCCTTCAGGGCAGCCTTGAGGTGGGTGACGATGTTCGACAGGAACCCGGTCAGGCCCGCCTTGACCGAGGCACCGAGGTTGGAGAGGAAACGGATGGGGTTCCGTACGATCCGATCGGCCACTCCGGCCGCCCGTCGCACCACCCCGACGAGCAGGTTCTTCAGGTCGATCAGGATCTTGACCGCGCCCACCACGGCGTCGCGGGCCCGGTCCCACAGGTTCTTGTTGCCCTGCTTCACCTCGGCGAGCGCCGCGTTCGTCGCCTCCTGCGCCTGCGCGTAGGACTCGGCGAGCAGGTCGACGACGGTGTCCGCCTTCTCGTCGACCGACGCCTCCAACGCGTCGAACCGCGCGGCGAATCCGGCGGCCGCCTGCTCCCCGAACCCGCGCAGCGCGGGCTCCAGGCCCGCGACACGGTCGGCCATCCGACGGCGGCCGTCCGCGGCCTTCTGCCGGGCCTCGTCGACGCGTTGTTCGACGACGGTGGCGATCTCGTCGACCACGCCCCGGATCTCGGCGGCGTAGACGGCCGCGTGCTTCTCGTAGTCGGGAGCACCGGTGAAGAAGTCCCACCAGCTCTTCCTGCACGCGGCGAGGAACCGGTTCCGGGCCTGCCCCGCCCGCTCGTCGAAGAGCGAGCGGACCGTGTCGTCCAGGCCGGCGAGCGCGGCCTCGACAGCGTGTTTCGTCTCCTCGTAGATCGCGGTCAGTTCGGCCGTGACCTCGGCGCGGCGTGCCTGCGTACGCGCCTGGGCCGCCTGTTTGCCGCCGCCCACCGACGTGCCCGTGGCGACCCGCAGCCCCGCCATGGCGGCCATCGCCGTACCGCCCGCGACGGCCGCCCGCCGCTCGGCCGCGGACCGCTGTGCCGCCTCCTTGGCGCGGAAGGAACCCGGCGCCGCGGCGGAGTCCTCCTCGGCGGCCTTCTTCGACCGCAAGGCGGTGGAGAACGCAGGCTCGTTGGCGTCCGCCAGGGTCTCGTCGGTGAGACCCGCCCTGTCCATCGCGTCCGTCGTACCGCTCGCATGCGCGCAGACGTCCACCGCGGCGGTCGGTAGCGGTGCCGGTACGGCGTCCGCCGCGCGGGGCGGGGCGGGCACGGGCGGCGGCCGGTCGGGCTTCAGCGCCACCGCGGGACGTTCGGGTACGCGCGTGGGGTCGGGCCGCGTCGCCGCGGTCGCCCGTACCTCACCGGACGAGGCCTGCGCGGCGGCGTGCGCCTCACCGGAGAGCTGCGGGGTGAGCGTGTCCGCACGGGACGGGTCCGCGAACTCCTCGGCCTTTTCTGGCGTGGTGGGCTGCTGGTCCTTGATGCGCTTCTCGAACTTCGCGATGAACTCGGCCCTGGCGAAGGGCTTCGCCCGCGCCGAGGCGATCGCCGCCGCCCGCTCCTGCCCGGCGAACGCGGCCCGCTCGCCCGGGGGCGCCACCGCCGCGCGCTGGGCCGCCGCGGCCTCGGCGGCGGGTGCGGGGTGCCGCGTCAGGGCGCGCTTGCCCGCCGTGACCCGGTCGGCGATCCGGCGCAGCCCCGGCACGTCGGCCTTCTTGCCTGCGACGGCCCGTCCGGGGGCCCCGCCCTCGGCGTGCCCGGCCGACGCCCCGGCGCCGCGGGCGGCGAGCGCCACGGTGGCGGCGTTCCCGACGCCGGGGTGCGCCCGGCCCGGGCGCCGGGCGGGCGTGAGCGGGTGCGCCGCGGAGGCGGAGGATGCGTCTGCCCGCGCCGGGGCGCCGGTCGTGCCAAGGGTCCGTGCCGTGGTCTTGGCAGCGGCGGCTGCGCGTTCGGGCGTCCGCGCCGGAGCGGAGGCCGCCCCCAGCACTCGTACCGCCGGAGCGGCGGAACCGGAGTCCGCCGTACGCGCCCCATCCGCCGTACGTGCCCCACGCGCCCGGCCCGTTGTCGGCGCGGGGCGCTTCCGCAGGGACTTGAGTGTGCCGGGGGACGGCCGGGCGGGGTCGGTGCCCGTGCCGGTCACGGGAGGCGGGGGCGTCGATGCGCCGGGCGTGGGGGTGCTCATGGCCGGCCCTGCGCGTCGTGGCGGTCGGCCGTGTCGGGGACCCGTACCGGCGCCGGGCCGAGCGCCCCTTCCAGTTCGCCGGAGCGCAGCAGCCGCGACTCCTGGCGGAACTGGCGCGCGATCGCCTCGCAGAGATGCTCACGGCCGATGACGGCGCTGTCGTTCTCCGCCGCGAGCAGCGCGGCGGAGCGCGCGACGGCCATGACGCCCGCGCCGGTGAGATCGAGCCGGGCCAGTCCCGCCAGGCTCAGCAGCGGGTCCAGCGGGGCGCTCGGGGGGAACGCCATCCGCCACAGCCGGGTCCGCTCCCGTTCGCCGGGCCGGGTGAAGTGCACCACGAACTGGAAGCGGCGGGTGAAGGCCTCGTCCAGGTTGCCCTGCAGGTTGGTGGTGAGGACGACCAACGCGGGGCTGCGCTCCAGACGTTGCAGCAGATAGCCGACCTCGAGGTTGGCGTAGCGGTCGGTGCCGCGGCTGACCGTGCCCCGTTTGCCGAAGACGGCGTCGGCCTCGTCGAAGAGCAGCAGCGCGCCCGTGGCCTCCGCGTGCCCGAAGGCCTCGTCGAGGTTCTTCTCCGTCTCGCCGACCCACTTGGAGACGGTCTGCGCGAGGTCGACCCGGAGCAGATCCACGCCGAGCGCACCGGCGAGCACCTCCGCGGCGAGGCTCTTGCCCGTGCCGGGTTCGCCGGTGAACAGGGCCTTGAGTCCGGCCCCACCGTGCTGCCCGCCGAAGCCCCACTCCTCGGAGACCTTGGGCCAGGCACGGAACGCCGCGGCGAGTTCGTCGATCTGCCGTTCCTGCTCCACGGGGAGTACGAGGTCCGAGGGGCCGCGGGCGGGCGTACGGACCTCGGCGAGCCGGGCCGGGGCCGCGGTCAGGACCCGGGGCACGGCCTCGTCCAGTGGCATGCGGCCGGACTCGGCGAGCCCGACGGCCGACCGGAGTTGAGAGGGCGTCAGCCGGAAGCGGGCGGCCAGGCCGTCGAGCAGCGCGGGGTCCGGGCCCGGGTCCGTTCCGGTGGTGGCGGTGTTCCACAGCGTCCGCCGTTCCCGGTAGCCGGGCTCGCCCGCGCACTCCTCCGCGTACCGTCCCGAGGAGAGCAGAGCGAGCGGACGCCACGGCGTCCGGCCGGTCAGCACGACCGGAACGCCCGCCCGGGTCAGCAGGTCGACGGCCGCCGCCGCGGCCCACTCCGCGTCCAGGGCGCGGAAGTCGTCGGTGGGCAGCCACAGCCCGCTGCCGAGCACGGCCGCCGCGGCCAGTGCCCGGCCCAGGGCGGCCCGTACGTCGTCGGGGTTGCGGCACAGCTCCAGGTCCGGGGTGCGGCGCAGGGCGAGCCCCGCCTGCCGCGCCACGGCGCACGCCGCGTCGCGCCGGCTGCCGTCGGGCAGCCCCCACAGCGCGGCGATGCCCGCCGCGTGGGAGGCGAGGTGGGCGCCCAGCCGTGCCGCGTGGGTGCGGGTCTCCGTGTCGAGCAGCAGGGGCCGTGGTGCGAGCACCCGGCCGGGGTCGTGCGCCAGCAGTCCGGGATCGCCGAGGCCGTGCAGCAGGAACGCGGGCAGTTCGGGGCGCACATGCAGCGGGCGCAGCAGATCGGCGCCGGAGGGTTCCGGTCCGCCGTACGGGTCGGGGACGCCCTCCTGGAGCAGGAGGCCGAAGCGGCGCAGCCGTCCGTACGGGCCCAGCGCGGGCAGTCGTGCGAAGCGTTCGGCGGGCGTGGGCGCCAGCACGGTGAGAATCAGCTCGGCGGTGGGACGGCGCTGGTCGAGGTCGTCGACGAGATAGCCGAACAGCGGGGCGTGTTCGGGCGCCAGCGCCGGGGCGAGGCACAGCAGCAGCGCCTCGCACTCGAAGGAGTCGAGCTCCGCGGCGCGGGCCAGCGCGTCCAGCGGCAGCGTGGCCCCCTCGGCGGCCGCCCGGCGGCGCAGTTCGCGCTCCGCCTCCGGCTGGGCGCCGGGCTGCTCGGCAGGACCGGACGACGCGTGGACGTCGGCGGGATCGGTGAGGTCCAGGAGCAGGCCGGCCTGCTGGTCGGTGACGCAGTACGGGGACAGCTCCACCCCGGCGAGCAGCGCGGAACGCTTGGCACGGCGGGCCGCCGCCTTCCGCAGCGCGCGGTGGACGGCCCCTTGGCGCAGGGCCAAGTGGGCCGCCACGACGGCCGGTTGGGGCCGCACGGGTCCGTTCGGCATCTCACCCTCCTGTGAAGACGACGGTCCGGCCGCCGAACCACGGCACGTCCGGCACATCGGCGAGCAGCCGGTGCCGGTAGAGGTCGGCATGGCGCGCGCCCAGCGGCAGCCGTATCTCGACCGTGCTGTCGTGGAACAGCACACGGGCCCCCAGGTCGGCGAAGCGGTCGAGGGCGTCGACGGGATCAGTGGCCTCCCGCTGCGACCAGAGCGTCCAGGCGAGGTCGGCCAGCGCGACCCCGACGGCCAGCGTCGTCGAGCGTTCGACCGCCGGGGCCCGGCCGGCGCGCACCGCCGGGCGCAGCTCGACCAGCGCCTCCACGAAACGGGCGGCGCGGGACGCCTCGTACGTCAGTCGGCGTGCCGCCCCGACCAGCGTGTCGTCGGGAGCGGAACGGGACGGGAGCCGCGCCCCGGTGTTGGTCCAGCAGCGGCGCGGACCGGGCACCCGGCTGAGCCGCTCGCCGCGCGCGGGCGGCAGATCGGTCACGAAACCGATGCCCAGGGCGTCCAGGGCGTGAGTCAGCCCCGTGGCCCCGGAAGCGACGGACCGGGCGGGCAGGAGGACCAGGGGCCGGCCGGCCAGTTCCCAGGGCCGGAGCAGTTCCGCGGGGAGCGCGGCCTCCCATACCGGGTACAGGCCGTCGAGGTCCAGCAGCAGGAGCCGGTCCGCGGCCAGGGCGTGCAGCAGCAACGGGCTGGTGGCGGTGTGCCCTTGGGCGGCTTGCAGCCCGAGCCGGGCGTCGAGCAGGGGCAGCAGCGGGCCCAGTCGGCGTTCCAGGTCCGGTGGAGAGGTGTCGGGCGTGCCCTGGGCGGTCGTCGTCGCCCCGGCGAAGACGGCGACCGCGTGCGCGTCCCCGGGTGCGCGCAACCAGCCGTGCACGGGCGGCGGCAGCACCTTGTGCGCGAGGCAGGCGGCGAAGGCCGCGCCGTCGGCGTCCCGCGCGCCCCCGCCGGTGAGGACGGCCGTCAGCCCCTGCAGATAGCCGCGGTCGTGAAGCGGCGGTAGCAGCAGGAAGGGCAGTGCGCGGTCGGTGTTGGTGATCGTGCCGGACGCGGGGCCGAAGTGGTGCTCCTCCCGCGACCGGCCGGGGACCGGTGCGGTGCGCGCGTGCGGTGTGCCGTCGGCGCCCGGGGCGGGCTCGGGGCCGGTGGGGGTGACGGTGCGTGGTGTGTCCCGCCCGGCGGACGGCAGGGATCGCAGCGCCGCCAGGAGGGCGGTGGTGAGGGCGTCCGGGTCGGGTGGCGCGGAGGGCGCGACCGTTCCGAGGGCGTCTTCGGTGGCGCCGGGTGCCGGTGTCGGCGGGGCCGTCGGCGGCGGGCCGGGCGCGGACGTCGTACGGCGTCCCGCCGCGTCGAGGGCGCTCAGCAGCAGCCGTAGCGTCTCCGCTCCGAGCCGGGCCAGTACGGTGTCCAGCACCCCGCAGGCGGACGCCTCGTGGAGGAGGCCGACCAGCACCCGGTCACGGTCGAAGGGCGGTGCGGCCATGGGCAGACCCGAGCTCCGCACCACCTCGGATTCCACGGTGTCGTGGGCCGCGGCACTCGGCTCGGCGTCGGTCGGCGATCCCGCCGCGCGGAGGTGGGCGGGTCCGTCTGGGGGCACCCGTCCCGCGTGGCCGCGGTGGAGGGGCACCGCAGCGCCGGGGCCGGGCGACGCGGACGTGTCGCCCAGGGCCTGCGCGCGCGTGGCCGCGGCCGAGAGTTCGCCGAGCGAGGTGTGGGCCCTGATGCGCACGGGGACGGTGACCTCCACGTCCTGCGGTACGGGGCCGGACTGCGGGGCGACACCTGCGGCGGCGATCGGCAGGCCGGTGCGGTGGAGCGCGTCGGCGAGGTGGGTCCGCAGCACGCGGGGGAGCAACGCGACCGCGCCCCGGGCCAGTTCGGAGGGGTCGGGGCCCCAGCTCCAGCCGTCGGTCCTGACCACGCGCAGCCGGCAGCCGAGCACGGTGCAGCCGCCGAGCGCGTCGAGGAGCCCGTCGCCGCCGTCGGCCGTCGCCTCCGTGGGGAGCGTCGTCATGCCCGTCGCCTCTCCGTCGTCGTGTGATCCGTACGCGGCCTGATCCGTATGGGACCCGGTCCGAATGGGACCCGGTCCGAATGGGACCCGGTCCGAATGGGACCCGGTCCGAATGGGACCTGATCCGTACGCGACCTGATCCGTACGCGGCCGGGTGTCAGCCGAGCAGTCCGGTCAGGTACACGCTCACCGGTCGGCCTCGGACGAAGACCAGGGCGTGATCGTTC
This sequence comes from Streptomyces olivochromogenes, assembly GCF_001514115.1. Classification (GTDB taxonomy): domain Bacteria; phylum Actinomycetota; class Actinomycetes; order Streptomycetales; family Streptomycetaceae; genus Streptomyces; species Streptomyces olivochromogenes. Next base: position 989,760 of record NZ_KQ948451.1, on the reverse strand, counting down.
TGTCCGACGGCGCCGTCGCCCAGGACGGCCGTCCCGGTCCCGTCGAGATGGGCCGCGATCGTGATGTGGGCGGCGGTGCCCGTGCCCCACTGGGCCGGTGGATGGACCAGGAGGAGGACGGGTGCGTTCGCGTCGTCCGGCGAGGTGATCCGCAGCGACCCGGCGTCGTGGTCGACGGTCGGGATGTCACCGGAGACCTCCGCGAGCCGCGCTGTCGCCGGGGCGGCGGCCTGCGGGTCGCCGGTGTCCACGTACCAGTGCCAGGGCGTGGTCAGCAGCCCGGGTGGCGCGCCGAGTTCCTCGGCCGTCAGGAGGTCCGCCGGGACCAGGACCAGGCCGGTGGCGTCCGGGACGGCCAGCGGGAGGGCGCCGCCCGCCAGGTGCCCGGCGACGGGCGGGGGAGCGGTGCCGGTCCTGGTGAGGGCGGCGACCACATGGCCGGTGTGCTTCAGGCGGACGACCGTGACGGTCGGCTCGGTGGTCCGCCCGCTCGTCCGCCCGGAGGTGTGCCCGGCCGCCGGGGCCGGTACCGCGATCGTCATGACTGACTCGCTCTCGGATCAGGTGGCGGGGTGGGCGGCGGGCCGGGTGGCCAGGACGACGTAGTCGGCGGTGCCCGGCAGGACGGAGAACAGGTCGAGCGTCCGCGCGGTGCCGAGCCCCGTGTACCAGGCGATCAGACAGCTCAGCCGGCGCTCGGAGTCCACCTCGCAGCGCAGCACCACGGGCAGGGCGCCGAAGCCGGATGGGTCGGCACCGCCCTCGGCGGGAGCACCGTACGTCTGGAGCCGTGGCGTCACCTGGACGTGCAGGACGACCTCGCCCGAGTCCACCTGATCCACCGTCACCGGCGGGGGCAGCGGCAGGATCACACCGTGGGTCGCCGTGCCGGACTGGACGAGGACGCTGCCGCTCACCAGCGGACTGTCCACGGCGCCGCCGACGGTCAGCCCGCCGGAGACCCGCACATCGCCCAGGATCCGGGTGCTGCCGTCGCCGAGGACGCGCAGCGCCGGGGCGAGCGCGCCGGCCGCGTTGAACCGGCCGATGTCCAGGCTGCCGTCCGCGCCGCCGATCCGGACCCCCACCTTTCCGGCCACCGGGCGGGGTTCGGCGGCCAGTTCCAGCGTGCCGCCGCGCGCGGACACCCGGTCGGCGAGGACGCCCGCGTACCTGCGGCCGACCCCGTTCGCCCGGGGCAGCACCCCGGTGAACCCGCCGTCCTCGCCGTCGGTGGCCCAGGTGACGAAGGAGAGCAGCACCCGGCCCCGGTCGCCACCGCCGAGGCGGTCGGGTCCCGCGTCGGGCGCGGGCGCCTGCTGCTCGCCGAGGTCGAGTTCGTCGCCGGGGGCGCCGACCAGCAGGAGGAAGCCCTCCGTGGTGCGCGCGGCGGCGCCGTTCGCCGCGCAGGCACCGGAGGACACCGCGGTGCCACCGGTGGCGGGCTCGTCGCTCCACATGAGCATGAGCGGGCGGGGAGCGGTGTTGGCGGGGTCGACGATCGTGAACCCCTGGTCGGGCGTGGAGAGTTCGACCGGGGCCGGTACCACGATCTCGCGGCCGGACGGGTCGACGAGGGTGCCGCCGCCGACGACGACCGTCTTGTAGACGTCCGATCCGGCCCGTGCGCGGACCGTCACCTCCAGACCCGAGGCGATCCCCCAGGTGTGCAGGTGCCGGTGGTGGCGTGCGGCGGCATCGCGGTCGTAGCGCACCACGGCCGACAGGTCGTCGGCGGCCAGGATCTGGCCCTCGTGGAATTGCGGGCGCAGAGGTGCCGGCATGGTCTGCTCCTTTCACGCCTCGGTGGGCGGCTTGCGTCCCGGTGGGCGGTTCACGTCTCGGTGGTCGGCCGCGGCAGGCAGCCGGTGAGATCGAGCAGGTCGAGCAGGAACACCAGCAGATCCGCCGTGCCGACCTCGTGTGCGAGGAGCCGGGCGAGCCCGCTCCGCCACCGCTGTTCCGCCGGATCGGGCAGATGGGCGCCACGCCGTCCGGCCGGTACGGCCCGTACGACGTCGCAGCCGTCCAGCGTCACCTCGCCGATCAGCACTTCGGGGACGCAGCCGCTCGGGCAGGGCACGACCACGAGCGAGCGGACGGCCGAGCGCAGATACGCCTCGAAGGCGCGCCAGGCGTACACCTTGCGCAGCCGGTTGTGCTGAACGCCGTTGCCGGGCGGTTTGGCGGGTACGTCGCACAGCAGGGCCAGCGGACCGCGGTCGCACAGATCGCCGTTGACGTCGAGACGGGCGGTGAGCCAGTCGGTGAGGTCGTCCGCCGAGGGCCGAGTCGTGTCGCTCTCGCACGCGGCCAGGAACCCCCGGTCGTCACCGAACCGGCGCCGCAGCAGCGCGCACAGCCGGTCCCGCGGCGGCTCGGGGACGCAGCCCACGGAGTAGCGGTGGCCCTCGCGCACCCGCGTGGGTACGCACGCGACCGTCGCGCAGCCGTCGCCGGGATCGTAGGGGGCGGCGGGCTCGGCGAACTCCTCCTCGTAGCGCAGGAAGAGACCGTACGTACGCTCGGGACCCGGCGGGCACGGGTCGGGGCAGCCGCCGCCCGTGGCGCGGAACTCCCGGGCCAGCGCCACGACATCGACGTCCTCGGCGCACCGCACCGGGATGTCGTTGCCCGCGCCGTCCACCGCGTGGCCCTCCCCGACGCGCACCGTGCCGCGGGCGCAGGAGTCGCAGCCGACGGACAGACCGCACAGGACCGCGCCGTACCCGTCGGCCGAGACGTAACGCAGCCGGTTGTGGACGCGGACGCGGCCGGTGGTCCAGGTGGCGAGGCCACCGAGGTCGTCCTCGGTGAGGAGTTGGCCCGCGAAGAACACCGGGCGGACGGGGCCGCCCGCGCGGAATCCGGCGGTCGGGGCGAGGGCGGCGGGGGCCGTGGCGGTGGGGCTTGCGCCGCATCCGCAGCCGCAGTCGCGGGGTCCGGTGGGGTGAGGTCCGGTGGTGTGGGTGCCGGAGCCGGTCATGGCCGCTCCTCCGTGGTCGCGCCGTCGGTGTCGCCGTTCTCGGCCGGGGGTTCCGGCGCCGTACCGGCCCGGGCGTCCGCGCCGGTGTCAGGGGAGTGCTCGCCCTCGAACCCCCGGTCGTGGTCGGGTCGTCGGTTGTCGATGAAGATCCAGCTCTCGAAGACGCCGGCCGCGCCCGCGGGCGTGCCGGACGTGCGGGGGCCCGAGCCGTCGGGTGGCAGGAGTCCCGGCCGATGCGCGGGCGGGCCGCCCGGCCGCGGCACCAGGCCGCCGGTGTGGGTGCCGTCCACCGGGTCGCCGCAGACGTCCAGGACGAACGGGGTGCGCAGCACCAGATGGATCCGGTCGCCGTCGTTGAGGTACTCGCGGTCCGTCTGCCGGATCCTGATCGCCGTCGCGGTCTCACAGGTCTCGACGGTTACGGCGCTGTGGTCGGCGTTCCCGCTCTCGTGGGCGGCATCGGTCACGCCGTCAGGCAACTCCCGTTCGAGGCGGGTCTCCAAGCGCATCACGGTGCCGTGGACGCCCCGGCCGCCGGTGATCTGGAACAGGTCCGCGACGCCCTCCTCGGCCAGGGTCGCGGTGCGTACCGGTCGTGAGAACTCGATCCGCAGGCCGTCTCCGCCGAGCAGGGCGCGTGCCTGCTGGGTGGTGAGGCGGCCGCCGTGCGGCCAGGAGACGCTGGTGACGACGGTCGCCGGACGCCGGGCGAGGGGGCGGCGGACCTCGGGGTGGATCTGCTCGGGGGTGAGGGCGCGATCGGGACGGACGTGGTCCACTCGGGCGAGCAGCAGGCCGGGTCCCACGGCCCTGCCGTCACCGCATCCGTGCGCGGGGGACGCGCCGTCGGCGGGTGACGCGCAGGGACAGGGCGGATCGCAGGGATCGGGGTGCGGGGGCCGGGTCGTCGCCCGCAGGGTGAATCCTTCGCGGATATGGGCGTAGGCGGTGCGCGGGAGGCCCTCGCAGGACTCGGTGTAGACGGCGCGCACGCTGTCGACCGGCTCCTCGCAGTGGTGGATGGTCAGATGGACGGTGACGCCGTCGGTGCCGGACCGGATGTCCTCCAGAGCGCGGCACCGCTCGTCCTCGTCGAGCAGCCGCCACAGGTCGTGCCGGGGCAGCGTGCCGCACGGCACGATCAGTTCGTCGCCGTTCCGGTCGACGGCCATTCCGTCGGTCACCTCGAACCAGGGCGCCGTGCGCCGCGGATCCGGGCAGGTGCCGTCGGGCACCGGCACCGGGCGTGTCCAGAGCCCGTGGGCCACGCCGTAGCCGTGCAGGGCCAGGTTGTGCAGGCGCAGCCGGGCGAGGAACTGCTCCTGCTCCTGCCGGAGGTCCTGGGCGGACAGCAACTGGCCGTGGAAGTACGTCAGCCGCCGCCGGCCCGTCGGTGGGGCGCCGTCACGCCCGGTCGGAGGAGCCGTCATGAGGTCCTGCCCTTCTTCTCGTCGGGGTGTCCGCCGGTCGTCTCGTCGGGGTGTCCGCCGGTCATCTCGCCGGGGTGCCCGCCGGTCTTCTCACCGAGGTGTCCGCCGGTCTTCTCATCGGGGTGTCGCCCGGCGTGCGGGCCGGGGTGTCCCGCGGGGTACGGGCCGGGACGCCCGCCCGTGTCGTCCTCGTTCAGGGCCACCGTGCGGACGCCCGCACCCGATGTGCCGTCCAGCCGGATACCGCGCCGCCCCGAACGGTCCGCCCCGAGCACGCTGTCCGCGCCGAGGTGCGCCGCGCCCGCCGGGGAGGCCGCGGGCGCGACCAGGAGGGTGTCCACGCCGACCGCGCTGCGCTCGCCGACGGTGAAGCCGTGCCCGCCGACGGACACGGTGGCCGTGGTGTGCGCGGGGGCGAGCCGTTCGACCAGGTCGGCGGCGACCTGGGCGGTGGCGTCGGCGGGCGGCGCGGGACACCGGGCGGTGGCGGCCGCACGCGGCGGCAGGAGCACGCGGAAACGGAACGCGGTGTCGGACAGCGGGTCGTCGTCCGGGTCACCGAGTGAACGCAGCGGCGCTCCGCCCCCGCGGCCGCCGCTCCCGGCCAGCCGCGAACCGAGGACCGCGGGCCCGCCGAGCCGCACCCGCGACGCCGACCGGCCGAACAGCCGTACCTCGCCCACGCGGGTGTCGCGACCCACCGCGCCCCACGGCGCGCCCGCCGGTTCCAGGATCGCCGGGCGCACCCCGAGCACGATCTCCAGCGCGAGGGCGAGCCCGCAGGGTGTCCCGCGCCGCCTGCGCAACTCGGGTGCCGCGACGATGAGTCGGCGCAGCACGGCGGGCGGGAGCTGCGTGGTACCGGGGTCGAGTGCGCCGGGGTGCGTGCCGCTCCCCGATCCGCCGCCCGCGCTCGCGCCCGGCGCCGGATCGGGGTCGGGGCCCAGGTCGAGGCCGAGCAGGCCCGCGATCCACGGCAGTACGCCGTCGGGCACTCCGGACGGGTCGAGCAGCGCGGGCGCGCGTTCCGTGGCCCGGTCGAGGGTCTCGACGACCGAATCGAACAGGGCGAGGAACCGCTCGGTGAAGTCGTCGGCGGTCGGATCCTCGCGGTAGACGGCCGGGAGGAGATCGGCGGAGGTGGCACGGGGCAGGTCGAGGCGCAGCTGCCGTACGGCGGGTCCGGGCGCGGTGGCCTCGGCGCGGCCCAGCAGCAGTCGTACGACGAGGAACCGGCCCGGCGGCTGGTCGACCAGGACGTCGTGGGCCCCGCCCGTGACCGACTGCCAGTCCTCGGGTCCAGGTACGCCCGCGGGATCGTCCCCGGTGGTGGCCAGTTGGACGACCAGCGCGCTGCCCGAGGGGACATCGGCGTCGATCCGGATCCGGTGCCAGCGGCACCGGGAGATTCCGCTGTCGAGCGGGACGGTGACCAGGGCCGCCTCGGTCACGCCGGGCGGCACGACCAGCGCGTCGCCGTCCTGGACGGGTGCGGGCAGCGGAGCCGCGGCGCCCTCGGCCGGGCGCCAGCCGGAGGCGGCGTCCAGCAGCAGATGGGTGGGCGCGTCGGTGCGGATGTCCACAGTCACCCCCCTTTCCGGTCGGTGGCGGGGGCGACGACGGAGGCCGTCACCCGTCCGGCACGGACGAGCGCGTGCGGCTGCAGCGGTGTGTCGGCGCACGGCGGGACCGGCCGCCCGTCCACCGTGAGCGTCAGCAGCGGCACCGCCGTCACCGCGTCGTCGGTGAGCAGTCTGTGCAGCAACTCGGTGTGGACGAGGGGAGCTCCGAAGGGCCGGCCGTCGCCCGCGGCACCCCCGTCGAGGGGATGCAGGAAGCGGCGCAGCCCGTCCTCGGCCCGCCGTACGGCCGCGGCCGGGTCGGCGCCCGGCGCGAGCGCCAGCACGATCCGGGCGTCGACCTGGACGTAACGGGGCGCGGCGGCCACGACGGTGATGCCGGTCGGGGCGAGGGCGCGGGTCAGATGGTCCGCGACGGCTTCGAGGTCCCCGGCCGTGGGCAGCGGCGCCCCGGCGGTGGCGGGGTCCTCGTCCGGCGGCACCAGATAGACGCCGACGATGCCGGGCAGCCGTGCGCCGGGGTGGTCCGGGTGGTGCCCCGGCACGGCGTGGGCGCGGGCGACCCGGGCACCCGGGGCCTGCAACGCCAGCAGGGCGTGGTCGGCCGGGGTGACGGCCCGCCCGGCGGTGCGGATCTCGGCGGCGCCGCGCCGGACCGTGGCGTCGAACCGCTCGGGGTCCGTGCCGCCGGTCCCCGGCAGCGGATTGGTCACCGAGGCCACTCCCGGCACGGCGGTACGCAGCACGGTGGCCGTCTCCGCCGCGACGGCACCCCGCCTGCCGCCTCCGGTGCGGTAGCCGACGGCCCGTACGTTCCCCGCTCCCGGTGGCAGCGCGACGCCGTGCACGCCGTCGCCGAAGGTGAGCACGCCGGTCTCGGCGTCGAGCGCGAACACCCGGTCGGCGGGGCCCGCGAGCGTCAGATCGGGCACCTCGCGCCACACGGGCCCCGGGCCCCGCAGGCTGTCGGCCGTCGCCTCCCCGACCGGGAAGAGCGGCGCGGCGGGGTCGTCGGCGACGGTGACGGTCAGCGAGCCGGGCACCACGGGCGGCGTCGCCACCCGCAGCCGTACGCCCGCGCCGCCGTCCCGCTCCCGGGAATCCACCGGCACGGGGCCGAGCACCTCGTCGCGCACGGTCCGTACGGCCGCGGCGAGCACCGTGTGCGGCAGGACGGCGACGAGCCGCGGCGGCTCGGCGTACGACCCTCCGGCGAGCCGCACCCGCAGCCAGCGGGCCTCGGGGAGCTGGGGCCCGCCGGGCGGCCGCCCCGGCCGCCATCCCGTGGGCAGTCGCAGCTGTACGGTCCCGGTGCCGGCCAGCGTCCCGGTGTGGTCCACCACGACATCGGCCGCCCGGAAGGTGTCGCCGTCCAGGACCGACCAGCGCAGCTGCGGCGGGGGCGCGTCGGGCGGGGCGACGGTTCCGCGGGCCGCCGCGGCGGGACCGCCCGGGCGCGGCGCCGCGACGAAGGCGAGCGACAGCCCGCCCTCGACGGCCTCGGGGGCGGTGAACCCCAGCCACAGCGCCGAACCGGCCGTGCCCCGGGCCCCGAACGGGAGGAATCCGTCGGCGGCCGACCCCTGACCCGGCAGCACCTCGTCGACCGGCCCAGGCAGCGTGCCGGTGGCGGGGCGGCCCACCGCGAGGGAGGTCAGCTCGGCAGGGGACACCCACATGTCGTCCACGGTCTCCAGCACCACTTCGGTGCCGTCCTCACCGGGAGCGCCGGCCTGGAAGCCCGCGGGCACCTGAACTCCCGTGCCGGCGGAGGCGGTTGCCGTCAGGCGCAGCAGGACCTGGGCGGGCGAGGCGGGCAGCGGGGAGACCCCGGCGATCCGCAGGTGCTCCACGAGGAGCTTGGCGGGCAGCCGGTCGACGCGTCCGGCCGCCGCCTCGGCCAGCAGCCCGAACAGCCGCAGCAGCGCCTCGCCCGCGTCGTCGGGGCCCGTACCGGTCCACTCGGGGGTGAAGCCGCCGACCCGGGCGCGCAGCGCGGCCACCAGGTCGTCGCGGGTGACGCCCAGCGGTACCGGGCGGCCGTCCGCGTCGAGCAGCGTCGGCCGCGCGGCACCCGCGGACAGCGTCCACCACGGCTCGTCCACCGCGGGGGCGAGCCGGGCGGCGGGATCGACCGGCGCGGGCGGGCCGGGGTCCTGGGCGTTCACGCGCGCACCTCCCGAGGGACGGGGCCGGACGGCGGGGTCGCGCACACCAGGACCTCGACCGGGCCGGGAAGTTCGCCGGGACGCAGCGGCACATCGCCGCAGGACTCGTACGGTCCCTCGTCCAGGGCCACGGCGACGGCTCGCACCGGGGTCCGGTCGCCCGCCGCCTCCAGCGCGCGCTCGACCGTACGTTGCAGCGCCGAGGGGCGCAGGACCCCGCCGAACGGCCAGCCCGTGCCGTCGCCGCCGACCAGCGGGTCGAGGTGGCGGCGCAGCGCCGTGTCGAGGAGGTGCCGGCGGGCGGTGTCCGCGGCGAGGGTGACGCGCACGCGCACCGGACGGTAGCGCGGGGGCGCGACGAACACCCCGGCGCCCAGCAGCCGCGCCGCCTCCAGCCGGGCCCGTACGGCGCTCAGCGCGCCGGGGTCGGGCACCGGCAGCGGCACGGCGTCGGGCGCGGCGACGTCGCCGGGGGCGCGCGGCACCCGGGGGACGACGAGGGTGGTCACGGCGCCGGGCACCCTCCGCCCGGGATGCGCCGGGTGGACGCCGACCAGTGCGTGGGCGCGGGCGACGGCGACACCGGGGGTGGAGAGGGCGAGTTCCTCATGGTCGGCGGCGGTCACGGCACGGGTGACGACGCCGAGCGCGACGGCCGCCCGGCGGCGCGTGGCCGCCGGGGACTCGGGCTCGGCCCCGCCCGCGGACGGCACGAGAGCGCGCGCGGTGCACGGCGCGCCGGGCGGCTCGGTGTCCTCGGGGACGCCGGTGAACACCCAGTCCCCCGGCGGGGATGGGGCCCCGGCAACCGGTCGCGGACCGGCGAACCCGGCCAGCGCGGGGAAGGCCAGCAGCGCCGCCGGAAGGGCGGCGCGTACGGCCGGATCCGCGCCGCCGTTGCCGGCGGGACCGCCGCCGAGCCGGTACTCCGCCCACAACACCGTCGCCGACCCGGTGCGGCAGACCCGGGGGATCCGTCCGGTCAGACCGTCGCCGAAGCGCAGCGCCCCGAACGCCCGGTCCACGGTGAACACCCGGTCCAGCGGCCCGCTGAACGCCAGATCCGGTACGGCCGCCCAGTCGTGGGCGCGAGCTTTCCCTGCGTCGTCGCTCTCCCACAACGTGAACCGTCCGACGTCGATGAGCCGCCCGGCCGCGTCCTCGGGCAGGGCGACCACCAGGCCCGGAAGCCGCGGCCGGTCGACGAGCCGGCGCGCCACGGGGCCGTCCGGGCCCTCCTCCAGACGGACGCGCCGCGCGTGGTGCGCGGGGACCGTGTTCGGGGCGAGGCCCAGCAGCCGTGGTGGTGCGGCGAAGGTCGCGGCCGGTGTGTCCAGCAGCAGTTCGCGTTCGGTGCCGCCCGCCGTGGCCGGGAGCGTCAACCGGACAAGGCCGGACCGGCGCAGCCCCCCGGTGCCGTCCACCACCGCGCCGGCCGGCAGGGCGCGTACGTCCCCGACAGGCCCGTACGACCAATGGAGTCGAGCCGGTGGTGGTACGTCGGGCACCGCCCGCGCGCTCCAGCCCTCGGGGGCCGGGCTCCCGGTCCACGGTCCCGCCGGTTCCTCCACAGTGACCAGCAGCGCGAGCGTTCCGCCGTCCGGGAAGCCGTCACCGGACACGGAGAGGCGCACGCGGACCCGGGCGGGACGGCCGGGGGCGCCCGCCAGCGGCACCGGGCGTCCGGCGGCGAGATCGGCCGTGCGGTCCCGTTCACCGGACGCGTCGCGCACGGACAGCCCGGTCACCCGCACCGGCAGCACGTCCAGGCCCCCCTCCAGATGGAAGTCCGTGCCGCGTCCCGGTTCCCGGCCGAAGGAGGCGCCCTCCCGGATCCGCAGCCGGGCGCCGGGCTCCTCCGGCACGACCTGAAGCACCGTCACCGCGGCGGTCGCCGGGGCGGGTCCGGGCACCCCCAGCAGCCGCAGCACCGCGTGCACGACCGCGTCCGGAACCTGGTCGAGCCGGTAGATCTGCTGCTCCAGCAGATACGCCTGCAGGTCCAGCAGGGTCATGCCCGGGTCGACGGGGGCGTGCAGGGTCCAGCGGCCCGCTGACTCGGCGGGGATCCGTGAGCGGACCGCGTCCACCAGATCGGCCCAGGACAGATCGTCCAGCCGCAGCGGCGCCAGGGTCATGAGAGGCCACCCCCGCCCGATGCGAACCCGCCCGCTTCGAACGCGCCCGCGCCCGACTCGAACGCGCCCGCGCCGCCCACCAGCCCCGCGCCGCCGTCGAGGTAATAGGGGAAGACCAGCGTCTCGTGCCGGCCCGTCGCCCTGACCCGGTAGTCGACGGACACCGTCACCCGCCACTCCTCGCCCGGCTGCGCCTGCGCCCGTACGTCGTCCACGGCCGCCCGCGGCTCGAAGTCCCGGATGGCGAAGCGCACCGAGTCCTCCAGCTCGCGCAGGGTCCGCGCGCTGCCGGGAGCGAAAACCAACTCCGGTGCGCGAGTGCCCAGTTCGGGTCGCATCACCCGCTCGCCGAGGCCGGTGCGCACCAGCACCAGCAGACAGTCGCGGACGCTGTCCTCACCGGCCGCGTACGCCAGTCGCCCCGAGGCGTCCGGCAGCAGCGGGAAGCGCCAGCCCCGCCCGAGGAAGGCCTCCGCCCCGCCGGTCACGGGGCCACCCGCACGGTCGTCGACATCGGCGGAGGCGTGGTCGCGGGGATCGCCGGGCCCGTGACGCCGGGTGCGACGAGGTGGGTGTGCGGGACGAACCACGACAGGAACCGCTCCCACGAGACCACGTGCTCCGCGGCGCCGGTGCCCAGACTCACCTGCGGCGCGTCCAGCGTCACCGAGTCACCGGTGACCGTCACCGAACCTCCGCTGACCGTCACAGGACCCGACCCGGCGCTGATCTCCACCTGGCCGTCCGCGGTCACCGTCACCTTGCCGCCGGAGGCGGTGCGCACCACCACCGAGTTGTCCGCGTCGGAGAGTTCGACGCGGTGCCCGGCGGACGAGGTGAGCCGTACGGCCTGACGGCCCGCGCTGTCGTCCAGGGCCAGTTCATGACCGTGCTTGGTCCGCAGCAGCTTCTCGTCCCGGCCGCCGGTGCGGTGCGTGGGCGGTTTGTCGACGCCGTTGTAGAGGCAGCCGATGACCACGGGGTAGCGCATGTCGCCCTGGTCGAAGGCGACGAGCACCTCGTCGCCCTTCTCGGGTACGAAACTCGCCCCGTACCCGTTGCCCGCGTACGGCTGCGCGACCCGGCACCACTCGCTGATCGTGGCGCCGTCGTACCACGGCAGCGTGAGCCGCACCCGGCACTCCTTCTCCGGGTCGCCCTCCACCCGTTCCACGATTCCGGTCGCCACACCGAAATACCTCTTGTCCACGGTCTGTCCGGGCATGGCCGTCATCGCCCCGTCACCGCCCCTCGGACGTGCGACGCGCCTCGAACGAGGTGAGGAAACCTGAGGAGTTGAAGGAGTGCGTCACCTTGGTCGTGTAATAGGTGCCGCCGAACCGGCTCCCCACCCCGCCGATCCGCAGCGAGTCGCTCGGCACCAGATCGGGCACTCCCGCCAACTGCCCCGCACAGGTGACGAATTCGTACGACTTCCCGCGCAGCACGCTCACCGCCAGCGCCCGTGCCTCCTGCTCGGAGCCGACCGGGCGGTCCACGATCACCTCCTCCCGGTCGCCCATCTCCTGCGCCGCCGCCGCGGGCCCGCTGCGCCCGGCGTCGCGCTCCGCCCGCAGGTCCGCCTGGGTGGCGATGCCGACGATCGCCTTCTTGGTCCGGGGGTCCCAGCCGCGCACCGTCACCTTGGCGACCTGCCCCGACAGGGTCACGGTCGGCCGGAACGAGATCAGATTGGGCTCGGGAGACCCGGTCGCGGCCGGGCCCTGCTCCGCCCGATCCGAGCGGGCGCCGCCGGCAGGGACCGCGTACCACAGGTCGAAGGTGCGCGGCTGCCGGGCCGTCGAGCCCGCCCGGCCGTCGGCGGGGGAGACGAAGTACAGCTTCTCCACGCCGGTCCGCGGACAGGGCGCCACATAGCACTCCCGGTCGATGCCCTTGGCACGTTTGAGCAGGAAGGAGACGTCGTCGAGGTTGTCCTGCGTCACCAGTGGATGCACCACGCCCTCTTTCTCGGCCACCAGCTCCAGCTGGTGCCGCTCCGCGATCTTCTGCGCGATCTGCCAGTCCGCGAGGTTCAGGAACTTCTTCACGTCGTTGGGCCGCGGCTTGCGTTCCTTCATCCGTGTCGTGCGGTCCTGGCCGGTGATCTGCAGGGTCGGCGGTCCCGACGAGGGGAAGTCCGACTGGACCGTGGTGACCTGGCCCTTGGCCACCACGAGCGGCCGCCCGAGCGAGGTGTAGCCGAGCCGGATCTCCACCAGCTGACCGGGGGCGAAGTGCTTGGGGTCGTCGAAACGCAGCCGACGGCTCAGCTCGTCCCAGTTGCTCAGCGCCAGCGAGAATGTTCCGGTCTTGTCCAGCTCACGGACCACCTGGATGTCGAGCACGCAGTCACGCATCTGGGCGGCGATCTCGGAGCCGTCCAGCGCGACCTCGAAGCACGGGGCGTACGAGTCGGCCGGCAGCGGAGTCGCGAGCGCGTTCGCCGGCGGTGCCATCGCCCCTCACCCCCGTTCCAGCGCGGGCACGACGAGCGCCGTGCCGGGAGCGAGCGCCCGTGGATCGGCGAGGCCGTTGGCGGCCGCCAGCTCCCGCCAGCGTCCGGAGTCCCGGTACACCGCGGCGGCGATGGAGGAGAGCGTGTCACCGCGCCGCACCGTCCAGACCTTGCGCACGGTCGGTGAACTCGTCGCCGTGCTGAGCTGCTGCTCCTTGGCCGTCCTGAACTCCTTGAGCGACAACGACACCTTGGCCCGGGTCGGCGTACCGTCCCGGTCGAAGAGGACATAGGTGAAGGAGAGGCTGTCCACGACCCCGGTGAAGGGGGGATTGGCACCCCAGGCGAAGGTCACCACCGGCGGTGCGTGCGTGGAACTTTGACGAAGGGTCAGGTTCTGGAAGTCGTCGAGCCAGCGCCGCTGCACGTTCCGCTCCCGGGGCTCCGGCTCCTCGGCGGCGTCGACCAGGGCGTCCAGCTTGAGGGTCCGCGCGCCGCCCCGTACGAACTGCAGGGGCGGCGCGTCCAGGCCCGGAATGCCGATCTCGGCGAACGTCACCGCTTTGGAGACCGCGTACTCGGTCGGGTTGACCGGCAGCGTCAGCAGCGGTTGCGCGGGCCCGGACACGGAGTCGGGCGGCCGGACGACCAGGGTGGCCAGTGTCGGCGCGGTGTCCCGCCCCGTGGGCAGGCCGGGCGGCGGAGTCATCAGGACCCCCCGAAGCAACCGGCAGCGGGCCCGCCGGAGGACTCGCGGGCCGGTCCTTCACCGGTCAGCGACGCCTCCCGGGCCAGCAGCCGGCCGCGGGCCCTGACGTCGTCCTGCCGCTGCGACCACTCCCGGATGTGTTCCGCGAAGAGCCGGGCGAAGACCGCCGTGTCGTCGCCGCCGACCTCGAAGTCGACGGAAAGGTGATGAATCGTCAGCATTTTTTCTCTCTCCCGAACCCCGTCACGTGGGCGGCCGTCCATGTCAGCCCAGCTCCGGTACCGCCTGCTCCACCGCCACCAGCCCCTCGTGCGCGATCTCCAGCTGCTCCAGGGCCACTTCGCTGCGCTCCCCGTGCAGATCGGGGCCCGTCCACTTCGAGGCCAGGCCGCCACGGAAGGCCCACACCGCGCCGGGCACCCCGGCCGCGTCCATCAGCAGCACCGCGCCGCTGCGCCGCGCGCCCAGCGGATTGCCGAGCCCGGCCCGGTACCAGGCCCACAGGCCCGGACCCCGGGCCACCCCGCGGTGCAGCACGATCCGGTTCCACGCGTGGCGCACCGGGAACTGCCGGAGCCGGTCGTTGACCCCGCCCTCCGGATACGCCGTGACCTCCAGCTGCGCCCCGAGCCCGGTGACCTGCTGGAAGGCACCCTGGGCGGTGAGCGGCAGCAACGCCGCCTGCTCGGGCGGCAGATGGGCGGCGGCCGGCCCGAGCACCACCAGGAACCGGTACTTGGGCAGTGGCTCGGTGAAGAACTCCAGGGCCTGTTCGGTCATGCCTCCACCACCTCCAGCCGGTCCCGCCCGCCCATCAGCAGCCGGACGGCGATGAACTCCATGGGCGCGGCCGGAGCCACCTCCACCTGGCAGACCAGCTGCCCGAGCGCCACGAGGTCCGGCGGGTTGAGCCCCTCGTCGCAGCGCACCCGGAAGGCCTCCGCGGGCCGCTCCCCGGCCAGCGCGCCCGCCTCGAACAGACCGAGCAGCACCTCGGTCAGCCCCTGCACGAGCAGCAGCCGCAGACCGGGGGTGTCGGGCTCGAAGAGCAGCGGCTCGGCCACCGCGCGGGCCGCCCGCACCAGCCGGTGCAGCAGTCTGCGGTGGGCGATGAACCAGCCGTCGCCCACGCCCCCGGCCCGCGCCGGCGGCACCGCGGTCCGCCCGCCCCACACCAGCGGTCCCCGGCCGGGCGGGCAGCGCAGCAGATTGGCGCCCGAGGCGTACACGGCCGTCTCCTGCTCGGCGCGCAGGACGTGTGCGAGGTCGACGACATCCTCGAGCGACGCGTTGGCCGGGGTCGCGAACGCGCCCCGCTCACGGTCGAGTCGGGCCGCCGTTCCGGCGACATGGCCGGAGGCGGGCACGGTCCGCAGCGCGGGCGGCACGGTGGCCAGGGGATCGGGCACCCGCAGCGGCGGCCAGTGCACCGCGCAGGCCTGCAGCCCCGCCGTGTCGTGGCGCTGCCGCAGGGCCTCCATCCAGTCGGTGGCCCGGCGCGTCGCCGCCACCGGATCGGCGTCCGTGCCGGGCGTGCGGGGCGGGTCGAGCAGGGCCAGTCGGTCGAGCGCCTGCGCGCAGCCCTCGACCAGCAGATCGGCCAGTTCCTCCCGGTGCTGTTCGCCGACCCCGCAGCGGTCCAGGTCGGGCAGGGCCAACAGGGCGGGTTCCGGCAGTTGGGCCATGGCCCGTACGGCGTCGGCGTAGGCGTCGGCCAGGGTGCCGCTGTCGCCGAGGCCGCCGGGGAGGGGAGTCCCACCGGCGAGGGTGACCGCGTGGGTGCCCGCGTGGGCGGTGGCGGCCGGGGACACGGAGGCGAGGCCGTCGGGGACCAGCCGGACGAGCCGGGAGAGCGCGCTCACGGCGGCGGGGAGTTCGGCGGCCCGCAGCCAGCCGAACGACTCGGGGGACTCCCCGGGGGAATCGACCCGCACCAGCACCTGGGGCTGCCCGGCGGCCCCGGCCGGGCGGTGCCGGACCGTCACCCGGGTGCCGTCGGCCCAGCCGCCCGGGGAGGCCGCCTCGATCCGGCAGCCCGCCGCGGGCGCGAACGGGGAGGGCGCCCCGGCCGGCCAGGCGGCCGCGGCCGCGGTGGGTCCGGCCGGTTCCGTCCGCAGCACCCACAGCGCGGTGCCGCCGTTGGCGAAGTAGCCGCGTACGGCGTACGGCAGATCGAGCGCGGCGTCCAGGCCGCCGAAGACGGCGGTGTAGGCCGCCCAGTCGGTGACGCGCACCGGGGAGGCCAGGGGGCCGCGCCGGGTGCGCCCCGCGAAGCAGGCGACGTCGGTGCGCAGTGGTTGGACGGGATCGGCCGCCGCGACCGTCGTCGCGGTCACTCCCGGCAGCGACGGCAGCGACGGTGGCGACGGCAGCGACGGTGGCGAGGGCGGCGATGGTGGCGATGGTGGTGACGGGTGGGCGGGCGGCGGCGGTTCTAGGGCGGATGCGGGCACGGTGTTCCCCCGGTTGCGCGATGTTCTCCCGGTTACGCGATCCTGAGTTCGGGTTACGCGATCCAGACCTCGGGCCACGCGATCCTGAGCTCGGGTCACGCGATCCTGAGCTCGGTTCAGGCGATCCAGAACTCTTCGACCACGCGGTCCAGAGCCCTTCGATCACGCGATCTCGAGCTCCTCGACGCAGAGTTCGAGCGTCTCCATGGCGATCTCGTTCTTGGTCGCGCCGAGTGAGGGGCCGGTGTACTTCACCGGCCAGCCGCGGCGGAAGTTCCAGCGCATGACCGCGCTGCGGTTCTCGTCGAGGAGCGTGATGGCGCCCTCGGCACGCTCGGTCCTGCCGTTCATCGACAACTTGACCCAGTTCCAGAACTCCGGATGGCCGGTGATGCCGCGCTTCAGGACCAGATTGGACATCTTCGCGAGGCCCTGCTGCTTGGTCACATGGGGCTTCTTCGCGTTGCCGTCGCGGTACTCGATCGGCTGGATGTCCACGGTGAGCCCGGTGACCTCGGTGAAGGACGCCGTCACGTCATGGCCGTCGGGGGCGATGCCGATGACCTCCACGAGGAAGTTGTAGGCACCGTACGGATCGTCACGCTGAACGGGCGGCACGGCCGACCCCTCTCTTTCGGTTTCGGTACGGGTCAGGAGGTCGTCGACTCGCGGGTCGCCTGCTGGATCCGGACGACGACGAACTCGGCCGGGAAGACCGGGGCGACCCCGACCTCACAGACCAGTCGGCCCTGGGCGAGGTCGTCCGGGGTCATGGTCGTCCGGTCGCAGACGACATAGAACGCCTCCTCCGCGGTGGTGCCGGCCAGCGCGCCGCCGCGCCAGACCCCGGTCAGGAAGGCGCCGATGGTCTGCCGGACCGAGGCCCACAGCTGCTCGGAGTTGGGCTCGAAGACCACCCACTGGAGCCCCTCGTCGAGCGACTCCTCGATGAAGAGGAAGAGCCGCCGGACGCTGACGTACTGCCACCGGGTGTCGTCGGCCAGCGTGCGCGCGCCCCATACCCGCTGGCCCAGGTTGGGGAAGGCGCGCAGCACGTTGATCCCGAAGGGGTTGAGGGTGTCCTGCTCGCGCTTCGTGACGTCCGCGGCCAGGCCGGCCCCGGGGACGATGCCGCGCACCACGGTGTTGGCCGGGGCCTTGTGGACCCCGCGCCTGACGTCCGTGTCGGCGTAGACGCCGATCATGTGCCCCGACGGGGGTGCGTCCGCGCTGCCGGTGCCCGTGGGATCCGGCACGTGCAGCCAGGGGTGGTAGAGGGCGGCCCGGTCGGTGGACAGCGCGGCGCGGAAGCCCCTGATGACTTCCAGATCGGTCGTGGGGGGTCCGTCGAACACGGCGAACCGGTCACCGAGGATCTCGCAGTGCGTCTTCAGCCCGTCCAGTACGGTCGGCTCCCAGACCCCGGGTACGGCGCAGATCGCGACCTCGTCGATGTCCTCGAGCGCCTGGATGCCGGTCCGGTTCCCGCTGCCGCCGTCCACGCCGATGTAGTCGGCGGCGGTGAGGGTGGCGCCGCCGCTGTCGCCGTTCACGAGATCCAGGGTGGCGAGCGGCCGGCCCGGATCGGTCCGGGAGAGACGGGTGCTCAGATACGGCAGCGGGCTCGCGCCGATCGTGAGGGTGAGCGGTGCGTCCGGGTCGGCACCGACGTCCTGCGCGAGCGTGGCCAGATCGGCGGAGGCCGCCTGGGACGCCGGCGGGATCGTCCGGGTGGCCCGCGGGACACCGGGCGGCGCGTCGATGATCTCCAGCCGGAACCCGGCCAGGACGAGCGCGTCGCCCGCGACGGCCGCCGCCTGGGGCGGGCGGTCCAGGGTGAGGGTGACGTCGCTCCCGGCGGGCGCGTGCGAGACGACCGTGTGCAGGCTGGGCTGTTTCGCGCGGTCGGCGGGGACGAGGAGGACGGTGTCGCCGTCGCCGATCGCACCCATGCGGGCGAGCGTCACGGTGGCCGGGGGGACACCGGAGGGCGCCGCGGCGGGTGCGACGACGGGATAGCCGGCGGACCGCGCGAGGCGCAGTACGGCGTGCAGGCCGTTGCCTCCCTCACCCGCCTGTACCGCCTGCGCGGACAGGACCGGCGCGGGCGGGGTGGCGGTGTCGTGGAGCGTCGCGGACGCCTGGGCGGCGGCGCCGTCCGCGGGGACGACCCTCTTGACATACAGCCGTTGCCCGCCGTTGTCGAAGAACCCCTTCACCGCGAGGGGGAGCAGCCACCACCGGATGCCGTTCGCGTCGGCCGCGCGGACACCGGCCGGGTCCGGCTCGGGCAGAAAGCCGCCGAAGAGCCGGTGGAACTGCAACAGGCTGGTCACCAGCTTGGGTTTGCCCGAGTCGGGGCCCCGGGCGGTCAGCCCGACCATGCCGGCGGTACTGGTGGCCACTCCGGTGATCGGCCGCGGGCCGGTGGAGATCTCCTCGACGTAGACGCCTGGGCTGAGGTATTCGGGCATCGGGGCTTCCTCCGCTACTCCGCTACGGGATCTCGATGAGTTGCTCGGTACCGCGGATGTCCTGGGCGGTCAGCTGGACGGACACCTCGGGGCCGCCCGTCCGGCCCGGCTCCGCGAGCGCCGTGACCGTGAACCACTCGGCGTCGGGTGCGGCGGGATCCGGCGGGGGCTGCTGCGGCCTGCTGCCGACCCGCCGCAGCGGCAGCCGGAAGACGCCGTCCCCGGCCGTGGCCGCGACCTCCGTCCACGCGGCGACCCGCGGCAGATGCTCCGCGTCCGCGCGGGCCCGGCCGACGACCGCCGCTCCCGCCGCCGGGCTCCCGCCGTGCCGCACCCGTCCGTGCAGCAGCCGGGTGCCGGGCGGGAACGGGTAGGCGGGCAGCGGGTACAGCCGTGTCCGGGTCACCGCCGGCGCCGCGTACGCCGGGGCGTCGAACTCCACGCCGGCCGGATGCTCGGCGTCCAGCAGATACGGCGAGACGAGCCGGATCCGCAGTCGCTGTGCGGCACTTGGCGCGGGCACGGGCCGCGGGCTCGCCAGGGACGGCAGCACGATCGCGCCGCTCGGGGTCGTCACGACCGGTACGTCGTCCTCGGCGGCCCACTGCCCGTCGCGCGTCCGGCGTTCGACGAGGGCGGTGACGGGCAGGACCGGGGCACGTCCGGTGAAGGTGTCCCACGGCAGCAGACAGACCGGCCCCACCGCGATCCGTACGGTGTCCACCGCCGGGCCCCCGGCCGTCACGGGCGGCCTCCCACGCTCGACCCGACACCGATGTCGCCGCCGATGACGGCCGATTCCGTGGTGATGTCCCGGGAGGCCAGATTGACCACCCGTACCTCGTAGTTGAGGGAGAGCCGGTACGGCTGCGAGATCGCCCACCACACCTTGGCCCGCTCGTCGAGCGACAGGGGAGCCAGCCGCAGCTTCAGCGACTCCCCGGCGTCGGCCACGCTGTTGCTCTGCGCGGCCGGCACCAGCAACGGGCCCTGGAGGATGGCGTCGTCGTACAGCGCCCGCATCGCCCGGCCGAGGATCCGCTGCTGGGCGTCGGGCGTACCGCCGGTCGGGATGAGCAGATAGCGCAGCAGCAGGGCCATGTCCGCCCTGCGCCGTTCCTGGCGGACGGCACCGGTGCCCGGATCCTCGACCACGGTGTGGCGGGACGGGCGGTTGCGTGCGCTGGGGTCCTCGGCGACCTCGTACAGGAAGAGTTCGAGGCCGAGCGCTCCATGGCCGCCGCCGCGCTGCTGCCCGACGAGTTCGACGAGCCGCACCCGGGCGTGGGCGTCGGATTCGCGTACCGCGGCGGTCAGGACGTGCACCAGGATGTCGGACACATCGGCGATCACATCGGCACTGCCCACCGCGACCACCCCCTGGTGTCTGCCCGGGGTTTCGCCTGCCACCCCGGCCGATCACCAGCGAGGCTAGGGCCGCGCCGCACCCCGGCTCTTCGGGGAAATCCCTGGGTCCCTCCCTAGGCCCGGTCGTCCTTGGTGACGAACAGGCGCGAGAGCAGGCCTTCGAGGGTGGTCCGCTCGGCGTCGCTGAGTGAGTCGAGGGCCTGGTGGGTGCCGTGCATGCCGTCGCGGATGCTCGACACGGCGGCCGCCCCGTCCTCCGAGAGGACGACGTTCTTGACCCGCCGGTCGGTGGGGCTGGGCTCGCGGTAGACGAGACCGCGGGCCTCCAGCCGGTCGATGATCCCGGTCATGTTCGAGGCGTCGCAGCGCAGTGTGCCCGCCAGGGCACGCATCGGAGCCGGGCCCTGGCGCAGTACGTTGAGTGCCTTGGCCTGGCTGTAGGTGAGGCCGTGCGCGGCGGCGGCGCTGGTGAGATCCGCGTACAGGCTGACCATCGACGCCCACAGGGTGTCGAGAAGCATGACGTTGGAGACGGTGAGGGGTCCGGTGTCGGACGCCTCGGTGGAGCGGTTCGTTCCAGATGTCGCGGACATGGATCCAGCGTAACCCGAAACTTGACTACCTCAACCTTCGATGCTTACCTCTATCAAGTTACTTGAGGACCTCAAACTTCCAGTCTCTACAGCTTTGCGGTCCTCAAGTTTCGCGGCATCACTCTCCGTGATTGCTCGACGTCCTGACCAAACGGAAGAACACCGTGACACCCACAGATCGCGTGGCGCCCAAGCGCCCCACCGGCGACCTCTCACTCGTCCTGGTCCTCGGCCTCGCGGCCATGATCGTCTCGATGATGCAGACCCTCGTCGTACCGATCCTGAGCATCATCCAGAGCGACCTCGGCACCACCACCGCAAACGTCAGCTGGGTCACCACCGCGACCCTGCTGTCCGCCGCGGTCTTCACCCCGCTGCTCGGCCGGTTCGGCGACATGCACGGCAAGAAGCCCACGCTGATCGGGGTTCTGCTGCTGATGATCGCCGGTTCGGTGCTGGCGGCGACCACCACCTCGCTGCTGTGGCTGATCGTCGGCCGGGTGCTCCAGGGCGCGGCCACCGCGATCTTCCCGCTCGCCCTCTCGGTCCTGCGCGAGGAGATACCCCCGGCGAAGCTGCACGGCGCGATGGCGCTGGTGAGCGGCACGCTCGCGGTCGGCAGCGGACTCGCCCTGGTGGCGGCCGGACTGCTCACGCGGGGCTCGGACCCCGACTACCACCGGGTGTTCTGGCTCGCCGTGGGGCTCGCGGCCCTCGCCCTGGTCGGCGTCGTCCTGCGCGTCCCCTCCTCGCGTGCGACGACCGGCGGCCGAACCGACTGGCTCGGCGCGGGAACGCTCGCCGCGCTGCTCGTCCTGCTCCTGCTGCCGATCTCGCAGGGACACGAGTGGGGCTGGTCCTCCGCCCGCACCATCGGCCTGTTCGTCGCCGCGGTCGTCATGGCGGGCGTCTGGGTCCTGGTCGAGCGCAAGGTCCGCGCGCCGATGGTGGACATGGGGATGTTCGCCCACCGTCCGGTGCTCTTCACGAACCTCGCCGGCCTCTTCCTCGGCTTCGCGATGTTCTCCCAGTTCATCGGCGTCGCGTATTTGGCGCAGATGCCGAAGGAGCTCACCGGGTACGGATTCGGCGCCTCGGTGCTGCGCGCCTCGGTCGAGTACCTGCTGCCGACCACGCTGATCTCACTGCTCGCCGCACAGTTCGGCGGGATCCTCGTCGGGCGGATCGGGGCGCGGTTCACCCTCGCCGTGGGCGCGGTGTTCGGGGTCGCCGGCTTCGCGTGGCTGACCCTGGCGCACGACACCTCCGCGTCGATCATCCTGGCGGGCCTGCTGATCGGTGTCGCGATCAGCTTCGGCTACGCGGCCATGCCCGCGCTCATCGTGGCGAGCGTGCCGCACCACCAGACCGGCATCGCCAACGGCCTCAACTCCATCTCCCGTTCCGTCGGCAGCGCGATCGCCAGCGCCGTGATCACCTCGCTGCTGGCGTCCAAGACGATCCAGCACCTGCCGGCCGGCGCGCCCGCGCTGCCCGCCGAGAGCCAGTTCACGCTGAGCTTCGCGATCGCCGGGGTCGCGTTCGTGCTGATCGTGGCCGTGGCGCTGGTCGGTCTGACCAAGGGTGCGGCCCAGGAGTACACGGTCGGGAAGACGGCCGACGCCGCCGCCACCGACGACGACGACGCCGCGGCGGCGGACGAGACCGCCGTGGAGACGGTGGGCGTCACGTCCTGATCCGGACACGGTCAACGGCTCGCCCCGTCCATCGGGGCGAGCCGTTTTCGTGTCCGCTCTTCGCCCCCTCCTTTGCCCCGCCTTGCCCCCCTCCTCGCCTCCCGCCTTGCTCTTGGAAACCGATCGGTTTACTCTTCCGCTGAAGGGAAACCGATCGGTTTCCTCGTGGCTTCGGGAGTTCTCATGACATCCATCGAAGGTTCGGTCGTCCTGGTCACCGGCGGCAGCCGCGGCATCGGCCGCGCGCTCGTGCAGGCTCTCTACGAGCGCGGCGCGTCGAAGGTGTACGCCACCGCACGCGACCCGCGCACCGTCACCCACCCCGACGCGGTGCCGCTGGCGCTGGAAGTGAGCGACCCCGCGTCCGTCGCCGCGGCCGCCGAGCGCGCGCAGGACGTCACCGTACTGATCAACAACGCGGGCGCGTCCGTGAACGCGAACTTCCTGGACTCGCCCGTCGAGGACGTCCGCCGCGAGTTCGAGACGAACTTCTTCGGCCCTCTCCTCGTCACGCGCGCCTTCGTGCCGATCATCGAGCGCAACGGCGGCGGCCACATCCTCAACGTCCACTCGGTGCTGTCGTGGGTGGGGCTCCTGGGCTCCTACAGCGCTTCCAAGGCGGCCTTCTGGTCGCAGACCAACTCCCTGCGCCTCGACCTGAAGCCGCGCGGCATCGACGTCACCGGCCTGCATGTCGGTTACGTCGACACCGACATGGCCGCGCACGTGGACGCGCCGAAGTCCTCGCCCGAGGGCGTCGCGGCACAGGCCCTCGACGGCATCGAGTCCGGTGCCTTCGAGGTGCTGGCGGACGACCTCACCCGGCAGGTCAAGGCACAGCTGGCCGAGGATCTGGGCGTGATGTACCCGCAGCTGGCCGCGTAACGGAGACGAGGAGGCCGGTCCCGTTCCGCCCCGGCGGTCAGACCGGCAGCAGTCGGCCGATCAGCCCGCTGAGCTGCAGTACGTTGCGGCACTCGTGCATCTCGACGAGCTCGGCGTACTCGGGCGCCGCCGAGTCGCCCGTACCCCACTGGGAGAGCGGCTCGGGGTTCAACCAGTAGACACGGCGGGCCCGTTCGGAGAACCGACGGACGGCCGGCAGATTCGGGTCGCCCATGTTCGTCCGGGCGTCGCCGAGGACGAACACGGTCGTGCGCGGTCCCACCGCGTCGACGTACCGTTCGGCGAACTCGCCGAACGCGACGCCGTAGTCGCTGCTGCCGTGCCAGCCCGTCAGCGTCGCCTCGGAGCGGATCCGGGCACCCAGCCCCTCCGGATCGGCCGTGCCGTGCACGAGCAGACCGGTCACCTCGTCGATCCGGTTGACGAAGGCGAACACCCGCACCTTGCTGAACTGGTCGTGCAGCGCCTGCACCAACAGCATCGTGAAGTCCGAGAAGCCCGCCACCGAGCCCGACACATCGCACAGCAGCACCAGTTCGGGCCGGACGGGGCGGCGCCTGCGCAGCACCGGCTTCATGGGCACCCCGCCGGTGGACAGCGAACCGCGCAGGGTCCGCCGCAGGTCGATGGTGCCGCGCGCGGCACGGCGGCGGCGTGCGGCGAGCCGGGTGGCCAGCTTGCGCGCCAGCGGCTGCACCGTCCTGCGCAGCTCGGCGAGCCGGTCCCGCCCCGCGAACAGGAAGTCGACCCGGTCGGCGGTCGGGGCCACCGCCCGCCGCGCCAACTCGTCCCGGCCGCGCCGCTCGGCGACCCGGCGCCGCGCCTCCGAGGCGACCAGCGCGCGGAACACCTCGATACGCCGCCGGATCTCGTCCTCCAGCAGCCGGTCGGCGAACCCCGCCGCTCCCTCCTGCCGTGCCCGGACGCTGTCACGGACGCGCGCCATCAGCGTCTGCGGGCGGAGCCGGTCGAGCGTCTGGTACGACGACCAGCCGTCCGACCCCGGCGAGGAACCGTATCCCCCGAAGCCGTCCACCGCCTCGATCGCCAGCCGCTCCAGTGTCTCCCGGTCTCCTGCGGCGAGCGCGGCCGCGAGCCGGTCGCGCAGCTCCTCCCGGTCGGCGGCGGGAGCGTCGCTCTCGCGCCCTTCGGACATCGGCCCCCCGACGAGACGCGGGAAGTACAGGTCGAAGACGGGGTCGAACACCCGGCGCTGCCCCGTGCTGTGCAACAGGGTGGCGGCGAGGCCCTCACGCAGCAGTTCCCGGTCGGTCAGGCCGAGCGCCGCCATCGCCTGCGCGGCGTCCACCGTCTCGCCGGTGCCGATCCGCACGCCGTGCGCCCGCAACGCGCCGACCAGTCCCGTCAGCCGCTCGGTGACACCCGCCGGCGCGTTCACATGGCGTCCAGGTCGAGCTTGGCGGCCGCCTTGAGGATGTCGTCCTGGTGCTTGAGGAGCACGCCGAGACTGTCACGTACGACGGTCCCGTCGAGGGTGTCGGCGCCCAGCGCGAGCAGGGTGCGCGCCCAGTCGATCGTCTCGGCGACCGAGGGGACCTTCCGCAGGTCCATCTCGCGCAGTGCGCCGACCACCCGCACCACCGACTCCGTCAGCGCCGCGTCCAGACCCGGCACCTTCAGCCGTACGATGCGACGCTCCAACTCCTCCTCCGGGAAGCCGATGTGGAGGAAGAGGCAACGGCGGCGCAGCGCCTCCGACAGCTCACGGCTCGCGTTCGAGGTGAGGACCACGAAGGGCCGGCTGGTCGCGGTGATCGTGCCGAGCTCCGGGACGGTGACCTGGAAGTCGCTGAGCACCTCCAGCAGCAATCCCTCCACCTCGACGTCGGCCTTGTCGGTCTCGTCGATCAGCAGCACCTTGGGATCGTCGCCGCGGATGGCGGTCAACAGAGGGCGTGCCAGCAGGAACTCCTCGCTGAAGATGTCCGTGCGCGCCTCGTCCCACGTCTCGTCGCGGCCCGCGCTGATGCGCAGCAGCTGCTTGGCGTGGTTCCACTCGTACAGCGCCCGGGACTCGTCGACGCCCTCGTAGCACTGAAGCCGGACCAGTCGCGCCCCGGCCACCTGGGCGACGGCCTTGGCGAGTTCGGTCTTGCCGACCCCGGCGGGGCCCTCCACCAGGAGCGGCTTGCCCAGGCGGTCGGCCAGGAAGACCGTGGTCGCGACCGCGGGCGAGGCCAGATAGCCGGTCTCGGCGAGACGCGCGGAGACATCGTCGACGGATGTGAACAGCAACGGGGCCTCCAGCGCGGCACGGCGGGGTGGGACACACGGTCCGAACGGCACTATCCAAGCGCTTGTTCAGTGGCTGTGTCACGTGTGATTGCGCCCACGCGGCCCGTGGAGACCGATCGGTTTCCTTGTCTCGTCCCGCGCGGTAACCTGCCCTTATGGCCACTACAGACAAGGCGTCCACCAGGGACCGGCTGCTGGACGCGGCGGCCGACCTCGTCTACCGCGAGGGCGTATCCGTCGGCATCGAGGCGCTGTGCCGGTCGGCCGGTGTCTCGAAGCGGTCGATGTACCAGCTCTTCGACAGCAAGGACGACGTCCTCGCGGCGAGCCTGGAACGGCGGATTCCGCAGTACGAGAAGCAGCTCGCGCCGGATCCGGAGACCGCCGGGACGCCGCGCGAGCGCATCCTGGGCATCTTCGAGCGGATGGAGGCGGCCTCGGTGCGGCCCGAGTACCGCGGCTGCCCCTTCCTCGCCGCGCTTGTCGAACTCAAGGACCCCGAGCACCCGGCGTCGGTGGTCGCGGGCGGTGCGAAGGGGCGTATGAAAGAGGTGTTCCGTGCGCAGGCCGAGCTGGGTGGTGCGCGCGACCCCGAGCTTCTCGCCCGGCAGTTGATGCTGGTGTTCGACGGCGCGAGCGCCCGGGCCGGTGCCGGGATCGAGACGCTGGAAGGGCTGACCACGTCGACGGTGGCGCCGCTGCTGGATGCGGGCGGGGTGAAGTAGGCGGGACCGACGCCCGCCTCGCCCGCCGGGCGTCGACCTTCAGGCGCTGGGTGCGGTACCGGGGAACGGCTGGCGGAGCCGGTGGACGACATGGCCCATGAAGGCGGCGTTCGCGAGGGCGGCGAAGGCGATCCCCGCGAGGTAGAGCGCGGTGAACACGCCGGTGCTCGTGCCGGAGAGGATGCCGTCGGGCAGGAGGGTGTACAGCAGGCTCAGCGGGGCGGTCAGCAGCCAGGGCACCACGGCGGCCATGGAGGCGTCGGGGTGGTCGACGAAGAGGGCGTCGAAGAGGACGTAGCCGGTCGTGGCGGTGACGGCGGCCAGGTAGACACGGGAGAGCCAGTTGTCCGTGGCCCGGGTGAGCGCGGTGCGGGTGAGCGCGGTGCGGGTGCGGCGCGAGATGTTCATGATGTCCTCCGTCGGACGAAGCCGGTGGCGCGGTTCCCCTCTCCGTTCTCCGTGTGGGTGCCGGAGGGGCGTGGACATCACGATGGCGGCTGCGTCCGCGAGTGGGCATGAGTACGACTACTCATCCGATCCGACCGATCCACTCGGGTGGCCGACGGGTGTCACGGCCGCGGTCCGTTCTGACAGGGTACCGACGCCGGAGCCGGGACCATGGCCGGCCGGCGCGCGGCGGGGACCGGCAGGTGCCGCTGGACCGGCACCGCGGCCGGCCATGACAGGGCGATGGAACCCCAGGTCAGGCCCCCGCCGAAGGCGGTGAGCAGGCTGCGCTCGCCGGGCCGTACGAGGTCACGTGCGGCGGTGTCCGCGAGGGCGAGGGGGATGGAGGCGGCGGCGGTGTTGCCGACCTCGGCGATGTTCCCGAAGCGGTGCGGGGCGCCGATGCCGAGCCGGTCGCCCACGGCGTCGAGGATCCGCTGGTTGGCCTGATGGCCGACGAAGGCACGCACCGACGTCGGCGACCAGCCGGCCCGCTCCAGCGCGAGCCGCGAGGAGGCGGTCATCCGGTGCACCGCGTGCCGGTACACCGTACGACCCTGCATCCGGAAGTACCGTTGGGAGCGCGGGAGTTCGACGTCGGCACGGGGACGGCGGGAGCCGCCCGCGACCACCGTGATCAGTTCGCCGCCCGAGCCGTCACTGCCGAGGTCGACGGCGCGCAGCGCTCCCGACTCCGCGGCCCCGCCCTCACGCAGCACGACCGCCCCGGCCCCGTCGCCGAAGATCACCGCGGTGTCCCGGTCGAGCGGGTCGATGATCGACGTGTACACCTCGGCGCCGATCACCAGCGGGCGGGCGCAGGTCCCGGACGCCACCAGGGATCTCGCCACCGTGACCGCGTACACGAATCCCGAGCAGACCGCCGAGACGTCCATCGCCGGTACCTCGCCGAGCCCGAGGCGATGCGCCACCTCGGGCGCCGTCGCGGGGCAGGGACGGTCCGGGGTCGTCGTCGCCAGCAAGACGAAGTCGGCGCCGTGCCCCGCGGAGTCCAGTGCGGCCTGTCCCGCGGCCACCGCGAGATCACCGGTACTGGTGCCCGGCTCCACGATCCGGCGCCGTGCGATGCCGGTTCGGGAACGGATCCAGGCGTCCGAGGTGTCCAGCCGGGCCGCCAGGTCGTCATTGCTGACGACACGCTCCGGCAGACACGTGCCGATCCCACAGACCACAGCAGCTGACATCACAACCACCTCTCCCCACGTCAGCTGCCGGTCAGCAGCATGGTGCTTACCTAACCCGTCGTGGATCAACAGGGACAAGTGCGCTCAGGGGGCGTGCACTTCGGCAAAGGAGCACTCCGCCGTCGCGGCGCGCATCCGATGGGCGGAATGCGGAATGCCTTGCTCCGGGCGCCCGCCGAACACCACGCCCGCCCACCGGACGAGGTGTTTGGCGTGGGTGCGCGGCGACCGCCGGGCGATGTCAGTGCCCCGGTCCATACTCGGTCCCGCGGAGTCACCTGGGCTGCGCGCCGACGGAGGGGGCCGACATGGCTGACGTACTGCTGTTCCACCACGCGCAGGGACTGACGTCCGGCGTGCACGCGTTCGCCGAGTCGCTCAGGGGAGCCGGACACGCCGTCCACGTGCCGGATCTGTACGAAGGGCGGGTCTTCGAGAACCTGGAGGAGGGCGGCGCGCACGCCCAGGGCATCGGGTTCGGCACCCTCGTCGAGCGCGGCCGGGCCGCCGCGGCCGAGCTGCCCGCCGAGCTGGTGTACGCCGGTTTCTCGCTGGGTGTCCTGCCGGCGCAGTACCTCGCCCAGAACCGGACCGGCGCGAAGGGCGCGCTGCTGTTCCACTCCTGCGTCCCGGCCTCGGAGTTCGGCGGCGACTGGCCGCGGCAGGTCCCGGTCCAGATCCACGGCATGGAGGCGGACGAGTACTTCGCCGGCGAGGGCGACCTCGACGCGGCCCGCGCGCTTGTCGAGTCGGCCCCCGAAGCCGCCGAACTGTTCCTCTACCCCGGCAAGCAGCACCTGTTCGCCGACAACAGCCTGCCGTCGTACGACGAGCACGCCGCCACCCTGCTCACCCGGCGCGCGCTCGCCCTCCTCGACGCCATCGAGTAGGGGCGAGCACCTCCGCTTCGCGGCGCGTGACCTGGCGGCGCTGGAGGCGGCGGACCGGGACCTGCCCTGACCGGCTCGCGAGCGGGGCGGGACCGGCTCAGGACTCCAGCCCACCCCGCTCGACGAGCTGGCGCACGATCACGTTCCGCTGGATCTCGTTGGTGCCCTCGCCGACGATCATCAGCGGGGCGTCCCGGAAGTAGCGCTCCACGTCGAACTCGGTCGAGTAGCCGTAACCCCCGTGGATGCGCACGGCGTTGAGGGCGATCTGCATGGCGGTCTCCGAGGCGAACAGCTTGGCCATGCCCGCCTCCATGTCCACGCGCCGGCCGGCGTCGGCCTCGCGTGCGGCGTGCAGGGTGAGGTGGCGCGCGGCGGAGAGGGACGTGGCCATGTCCGCGAGGTAGTTGCCGATCGACTGGTGCTGCCAGATGGGCTTGCCGAAGGACTCCCGTTCCTGTGCGTACGCGAGCGAGTCCTCCAGGGCCGCCCGGCCGACGCCGAGGGCGCGGGCGGCGACCTGGAGCCGCCCGGTCTCCAGCCCCTTCATCATCTGGGCGAACCCCTGGCCCTCGACTCCGCCCAGGACGGCGTCGGCCGGGGCGCGGTGGTCCTCGAAGGACAACTCGCAGCTCTCGACGCCCTTGTAGCCGAGCTTCGGAAGGTCGCGCGAGACGGTGAGCCCGGGGCCGTGCTCGACGAGGAGGACGGAGATGCCCCGGTGGGCGGGGGTGGCGTCCGGATCGGTCTTGCACAGCAGGGCGATCAGCCCGGACCGCCGCGCATTGGTGATCCACGTCTTCGAGCCGTTGACCACGTAGCCGTCCGCGGTCCTGCGGGCGAGAGTACGTATCGCCTGGAGGTCGGACCCGCCGCCGGGTTCGGTCAGGGCCATCGCCCGGACCTCACCGGTGGCCAGCCGCGGCAGCCAGCGGCGCTTCTGCTCCTCGGTGCCGAACCGCAGCAGCAGCTTGGCCACCACGGTGTGGCCGCCCATGGCGCCCGCCAGGCTCATCCAGCCGCGGGCGAGCTCCTCCGTGACGAGCACATAACAGGAGGTGGAGACGGGTGTGCCGCCGTACTCCTCGGGGACGGCGAGCCCGAAGATCCCGAGCTTCTTCATCCGCTCGATCAGGGCTTCGGGATAGGTGTTGGCGTGTTCGAGTTCCCGGACTACCGGCTTGACGTCCTTGTCGACGAACTCGCGCACGACGGCGACGACGAGCCGCTCGTCCTCGGACAGGACGTCGAGGGTGCTCATGCTGTGCCGCTCCTTGGGGACGCGCGCGGAGAGGGGGAGAGGAAGCGCCGGGCCGCGCATTCAGACGACGCCGTCGGCCCGGAGGGCGGCGATGTCGGCCGCGCTGTGTCCCAGCGCGGCCAGGATCGTGTCGGTGTGCTCGCCGACGGCGGGAACGGCGTCCATACGGGGAGTGACCCCGGCCAGGTCGACGGGCGGCAGCAGCGCGGGCACGGGCCCCGCGCCCCCGGGCAGTCGTACGTCCTGCCAGCGGTGGCGCTCCTCGAGTACGGGGTGGGTGAGGAACTCCTCGACCGTGTTCACACCGGAGTTGGCGATCCCCGCCGCGTCCAGCAGCTTCATCGCCTCCTGACTGTCCAGCGCGCGGAACCGCGCGGCCACGATCGCGTTCAGCTCCTCCCGGTGGGACACGCGGTCCGAGCCGGTGGCGAAACGCGGGTCGTCGACGAGCTCCGGGCGCCCCAGGAACCGCTCGCACAGCGCGGCCCATTCGCGCTCGTTCTGGATCGAGAAGAGCACGTCCTTGCCGTCGGCCGCGGGGTAGGCGCCGTACGGGGCGATGGTGGCGTGCTGGGTGCCGAGCCGTGGCGGCTGGGTGCCGCCGTGGCGCGTGTAGTACGCCGGCTGCCCCATCCACTCCGCCAGCGCCTCGAACAGCGAGACCTCCACCGCGCGGGCGACTCCCGTGGTGGCGCGCGTGAACAGGGCGGTGAGGACGCCCGAATAGGCGTACATCCCGGCCGCGATGTCGGCGATCGACACCCCGGTCCGGGCCGACCCGTGCTCGTTCCCCGTCAGGGAGACCAGCCCGGTCTGGCACTGCACGAGCAGGTCGTACGCCTTGCGATCGGCCCAGGGCCCGCTGGTCCCGTATCCGGAGATGGTGCACGGGATCAGAGACGGGTACCGCTCCCGCAACGCCGGGGAGTCCAGCCCGAGCCGGGTGGCCGCGCCCGGCGCCAGGTTCTGTACGAAGACGTCGGCACCGGCGAGCAGTCGCTCCAGGACGTCCCGGCCCCGGGCCGACTTCAGGTCCAGGGTCAGGGACTCCTTGGAGCGGTTGAGCCATACGAAGTAGCTGGACTCGCCGTGCACGGTGGTGTCGTAGCGACGGGCGAAGTCGCCGCCTCCCGGGCGCTCCACCTTGATCACCCGGGCGCCGAGATCGGCCAGCTGACGGGTGGCGTAGGGCGCCGCCACCGCCTGCTCGACGCTGACGACGGTGATGCCGGAGAGCGGAAGCGCTTCGGAGAGCTCGGTCATGGGGCGACCTCCAGAGGCTGGCCGGGAGACCGCGGCGACGCGGCCGTGATGCCATCATGGTCGCTCATGGAGGCCTCGGTGAAATAGCAAGCCGTGATGGCTCCATACCGGAGACGGATACGCGTTCTCAGCGCACATGATGGAGGAATGCAGCGCACCCCAGGCCCGCTCCGCTCCTACGTGGAGTCGTGGGCCCCCGAGGCGGTCACCGACGTGGACGACCTGCACGCCGCCCCCGTCGCCGCGCTGTCGGCCCTCCTGGACGAGCCCGCGCCCGTCGCCACCACCGGCGACCCCCTGCCGCCCCTGTGGCACTGGCTCTACTTCCTGCGCTGGCCGGCCCAGCGGGACCTCGGAGCCGACGGCCACCCCCGGCACGGGCACTTCCTCCCGCCGGTCCCCGACCGGCAGCGGATGGTCGCCGGAGGGCGGTGCACGGTCGACGAGCCGCTGCGCCTCGGCGAGCGCGCCGAGCGCGTCAGCAGCCTGGGGGCCGTGACCACCAAGCGGGGCAGGAGCGGCGAACTCCTCTTCGTGACCCAGCGCCACGAACTCCGCCAGCGCGGCCGTACCTGTCTCGTCGAGGAACAGGACATCGTCTACCGTTCCGGCCGCACCTCGACCCCCCACACCCGGGCGGCGCCCGACCCCTCGGCGACTCCCCGGCCGGACGGCCACTGGCACCTTCCGCTGCACCCCGACCCGCCCCTGCTGTTCCGGTTCAGCGCGCTCACCGCGAACGCCCACCGCATCCACTACGACACGCCGTACGCCCGGGACGTCGAGGGCTATCCCGGGCTCGTCGTGCACGGCCCGCTCCTGGCCCTCCTGATGCTGGAACTGGTCCGCCGCGACGCCCCCTCCCGGCAGGTCCTTTCTCTGTCCTACCGGCTGCGCAGCCCCGTCTTCGCCGGCGAACACCTGCTGGCCCGAGGGACGCCCCGCGACGACCGTGCCGACCTGTCCGTCGCCACCCACCGGGATCCCGCGCACGCCACGGCCGAGGTGACCTTCACGGAGCGCTGAGCCCTCGGGTATCCCGATCAGGGTGTGGTTGGCCCTCGCGGGGGAGCCCAATACTCGGCGCATGGACGGAAAACGACAGCTGGGTGAGTTCCTGCGGGCGCGCCGCTCGCAGCTGCGGCCCGAGGACCTCGGCGTGGTGACGTACGGCGAACGCCGTCGCGTGCCGGGGCTGCGGCGCGAGGAACTGGCCCGGCTCGCCGGGGTGAGCGAGTCGTACTACGCGCGGCTGGAGCAGGGGCAGTCCCAGGCCTCCCCGGACGTCCTGGAGGCGATCGCCCAGGCACTGCGGCTGAGCGAGGCCGAACGACGGCACCTGCGGGAGCTGTCCGCCGCTGCCCGACGCCGGCCCCGGACGCGCCGTCCGGCGCCGGAACGGGTCTCACCCGCGGTCGCCCAACTCCTGGGCGTGCTCCCGGAGGTGCCCGTGGTGGTGACGGGCCGGCACAGCGACGTACTGGCGTGGAACCGCGCCGGGCACGCGCTGTACGCCGGACACCTCGACCCGGACGGCCCGGACCGGCCGGGTGAGCGTCCCAACATGGCCCGGCTGGTGTTCCTCGACGCCCACACCCGCGATCTGTACGCGGACTGGCCGGCCAAGGCCAGGGCCGTCGTGGGCACGTTGCGCCTGGCGTCCGGGCAGTACCCCGACGACCCGGCACTCGCCTCCCTCGTCGGTGAACTGACCCTCAACAGCGCCGAGTTCGCGGCGATGTGGGCCGACCACCGGGTCAAGACCAGCGACGTCGCGGTCTACGCGATGCGGCATCCGCTGGTCGGCGCCATGGACGTCACCCAGCAGACGCTGCACACCGAACAGGGCCAGTACGTCGTCGTCGCGACCACCGAGGCCGACTCGCCGTCCCGGGCCGCCATGACCCTCCTCACCCACAGCACGGCGGCGGTCGGCCCGTCCGTCGTGCGCCCGAAAACCATCGCGAAGGAAACAGCGAAAGAAACATGAGAACCAAACCGACCGCACGGAAACTGACCGCACTCGCCTCCATGGTCGCGGCCGCCGCAATGACCGCCGTGACCGCCCTCACCGCGTCCCCCGCGGGGGCCTCCACCGGGCCGCTCGCGAAGCCCCGTATCGCCGCTCACTTCGACCTGGCACGGGGGCAGATGCCCGAGAACATCGCGCTGGAGCCCGACGGCACGGCCGACGTCACCTTCGCTGCCGCCCGGCAGGTGGCCGCCGTCAGCATGGCGGGCACGACCCGCGTCCTGGCCACCCTGCCGGCCCCGGCCGACGGCGGAGTGCACACCCCGGTCCTCGGCTTCGCCCTGACCACCGGCATCGCCCGGGCCCACGACGGAACCCTGTACTTCCTCTACGCCACCGGCACTTCGGACCTGACCGGCCTGTGGCGACTGCGCCCGGGTGGCACCCCGCAGCGCATCGCCGCCCTCCCCGCGGACGGCCTGCCCAACGGACTGGTGCTGGACGAACACCGCGGCAGGCTCCACGTCGCCGACTCCGTACTGGGGAAGATCTACACCGTCCCCACGAAGGGCTCGACCGGCAGCGAACCGGCCACCTGGTCCGCCGCTCCCGAACTCGCCGCGACCGGCTTCCTCGGCGTCAACGGTCTGAAGATCCACGGCAACGCGCTGTGGGCGACCAACCTCGACCGGGGCACCGTGCTGCGCATTCCGTTCGGGCCGGGCGGCGGGCCCGGCCCCGTCCGGACCCGGGCGACGGATCTCACCGGCATCGACGACTTCGCCTTCACCGGCCGCGGCGACGAGATCCTGGCCGCGCTCAACGGCCCCAACACCGTCGTACGCATCCGCCGCGACGGCACCTCGTCGACCGTACTCACCGCCGCCGACGGCCTGCAGAACCCGACCTCCGTCGCGCTGCGCCACGGCACGCTCTACGTGCTCAGCGCCGCCTACACCACGTCCACCGACCCCAACCTCCTGCTGGGCCCCGCGTCGATAGGAAGGAGCCGGAAGTAGTCGGAAGGAACCGGAAGTAGTTCGTCCCACCCGACAGGCTCCCCGGGACTACCGCTCGTCGTCGAAGGTCACGACGACCTTCTCCGCCGCACCCGGCGTCAGCGCGAGCTCGAAGGCGTGCTTGGCGTCACCGAAGGGAACGCGGTGGCTGATGAGCTTGGCGAAGCGCTCGTGGTGCTCGACGAGTTCGGGGGTGACCTCGAAGATCTCGGTGGGGTAGCCCTGCGAGGCGATGAGCGTCAGCTCACTGCGGAGCATCCCGCCGAGATCGACCGCGTCGGACTTCTTCTGCACGGCCACCATGACCAGCTTGGCTCCCCACTTCGCCGACTCGACCGTGGTGTTGATGACGGCGGCGACACCGGCCGCGTCGATGTAGATGTCGGTGTCGGGACGGGGCTGCCCGAGCGCGTTCGCGGCGTGGCCGTGCAGCTCGGTCAGCCGCTCGGTCACGTTCTCCTCGGCGGAGTTGATGACGGCGTCGGCACCCACGGCGAGCGCGGTCTCCAGGCGCTCGGGGATGACGTCGGCGACCGTGACGTGCTGGACCCCCCGCAGCTTCAGCCAGATCGCCGCGCCGAGACCGATCGGCCCGGCACCGAAGATCACGACCTTGTCGGCCGGCTCGGCCCCGGACCGGTTGACGCAGTGACGGGCGACGGCCATGGGCTCGTTGAGGGCCGCGACGTCGAAGGGAACGGTCCCGGGGAAGACGGCGACGCTCCTGCCGATCTCGGCGTTCTCGATGAGGAGGTACTCGGCCAGGGCGCCGAACCTGCCGCCGCAGCCGATGATGCCGGAGGGGGCGGCCTGGGGGTTGACCACCACACGGTCGCCCACCTTCAGGTCCTCGACCTCGGCGCCGACCTCGACGATCTCGCCCGCGGGCTCGTGACCGAGGGGGATGGAGACCATGGAGCCGTCGGGGCCGAAGGGCGCGCCGCCGATGTGCAGGAAGAAGGTGTCGGTTCCACAGATGCCACAGGCGCGGATGCGTATGAGGACGTCCTTGGGACCGGGTACCGGGCGCTCGACCTCGACGATGTCGATGGCGTTGACGGGGCCGGTCTGTACGGACTTCATGGTGGCCATGGAGGGATTCGCTTTCTGAAGACGCTGCGACAGTTGCTTGCTTCCGGCTCGGACGGGCCGTGACCGGTGCGCGCGGTTCGCGACCCGGTCGGATCAGCGACGACCTCGCCGGACAGGGGAGAGGTGGCGCGGGTCGGTGCCCTCGGGCCCGGCGGTGGACGAGGGAGTGAACCGGCCGCCGGGCCCGGGACTGCGCCGTCCCCCGTCCCCACGGGTTCGGCGCGGCGAGGTCGCCTCCGCTGGAGGGGGCCTCGGTCTGTGTGTCAGCCCCCGGCTACTGGCTTACTTGAGTCAGGCAAGCATATGTGAAGTACTTGAGTCAAGCAAATGGTTTGCTAAGTTACTTGACTCAGGCAATCAGACGCTAGACTGGACCCATGCCCACACCGCCGCCCGCAGACGTCCCCGTATCGACCGCCACGCTGGAGATCGAGCGCGCCCTGAGCCGCATCACCTACCTGGCCAGAGGGATCCGCCAGCACGATCGGCTGATGGCGCTGGCCGGAGTGGCGCTGGACCGTGCCGCGACGGCGCTGCTGCGGCAGATCGCCGACTCCGAGCCCATGCGCCCCGGCGAGCTGGCGGCCCGGCTGGCCGTGGAGGCGTCCCACGTCACCCGTCAGGTGCAGCAGCTGCAGAAGGCCGGTCTCGTGACCCGGGTTCCGGACCCCGACGATCGTCGTGCGCAGCGCATTCAGATCACCCCGGCAGGCGAGGAGGCGGTCCACCGCATCCGCGAGGCGAGTACGCGGGGTATGCAGATGGCTCTGGCGGACTGGTCGCCGCAGGAGTTGCAGCAGCTCGCCACCCTGTTCCACCGGATGGTGGACGACTTCCTCTCCTACGCCATCGAGGACGAGGAGACCCCCCGGGAGCCGGCCGGGGCTGCCCGCCCGGCCTGATCCCACGGTGGGTCCGGTGTGGAACACAGGCTCCCCGGTCCGGGCGAAGGGGAGTGACCTGCTCGGCTCGGCCAGGCCGAAGGCCACCGGGCCTGAGGTGGGGAGGGGGTGCGACGGGTCTGTCCGAACGAACGGAAGGGCAGTGCCCAGGGGGCAACCCCGAGCGGGCCGTTCCACAGCGCGACCTCAGCTCGACCGCACGACCGCACCGCGTCCGGCGCGACCGACAGTTCAGCCGCTCGACACCCCGCGCCCGATGCGACCGACAACTCAGCCGCTCGACCGCACCGCGTCCGGCGCGACCGACAACTCAGCCGCACGGCACCCCACCCCCGGCGCGACCAACAGCCCAGGTGCGCGCTCCTCGACCTCGACGACCGCCCGGCAGCACCCCACCCCCGCGACCGCCCGGCACACCCCGCCCCGTTCGACCGCTCGGCATCACGCGCAGCCAACCCGCTCAGCGGCAACTCGCAGGGCCCGCCGCACCGTTCGACAGCGACCGTTGCACCCCGCCGAACCGCCAACGGCCACCGCACCCCCCGCCCGCGGCGACCCGCGGAGGAGTCCCCGTGAGTGCGCCGTTCCCCTCACCCGCACGCGTCCGAAGTACCGCCCCCGCCGCCTGGCTGACCCGGCGCAGACCTCCGACCGCACCCCTCTCGTCGCTCGGTGCCGCTCCCGCGTGAAGTCCGGCCCTACACGAATGGTCTTTCCATGTACGGATACGTGAGTGAGCGGCGGTCGCCGGTGCGTGGGCAGGGTCAGCATGTCCTCGTGGTCGCCGATGGCCCCGAAATCACCGAACTGCTCTCGACCACACTGGAACTGGCGGGCTATCACGTCGAAGTCGCCGCCGACGGCGCCGAGTTGGCGGCCCGGCTCTCCGAGCATCGCTTCGACCTGGTGGTCCTCGACACGACGTTGACCGACTTGGGCGGCGTCCCCCGCAGACACCGGCTCACGCCCACCGGGCCACCGCCCGTGCTGTTCCTGACCGAGTGCGACTCCCTCGGCAGTCTCATCCCCGATCTGGGCCTGGGCGAAGTGGACTACGTCACCAAGCCCTTCCGGATCGTCGAGGTGCTGGCCCGGGCGCAGGTACTGCTGCGCGGCAGGGGCGCGGGGCGCGGGGACGGCTCGCCGCGCTACGGCGACCTGGTTCTCGACGACGCGGCCTGTCAGGCGCGGCGCGGACAGCGGGCGCTCGATCTGACCCCCGCCGAGTACCGGCTGTTGCGGCATCTGCTGGTCAACGCGGAACAGGTGTTCTCGAAGAACCAGATCAGCCGCCACGTCTGGGGTGAGGTCCGCGCCGAGAACGCGATCGAGAAGCTCGTGTCCCGCCTTCGACGCAAGGTGAACCAGGAGGAACCGGCCCTCATCCACACCCGCCGGGGCTTCGGCTACTGGTTAGGCCGCGCCACCCTGTGAGGCACTGTGACCGTGTGACCTCGGTCACGTCAGCTTGAAGTCAGGGAAAAGGCCGGAGGGCGTCAGCCCGGTTCGGTTGCCTGGGCTCAACCAGATCCACAACCAGGTCCACAACCGGGTCTTCGACCACCTTGTTCCGGCCCCTGGTCGAGGCCGGAACCCACGACCGAGGAGTGACATGGCCGACACACAAAGGCGTGGTGATCCGGCTGTTGGACAGACGAGGCGGATTCTGGTCGTCGGCGCCTCGGCCGCCGGGCTCGCGGCGGTGGAGACCCTGCGCGGGGAGGGGTACGACGGCACGCTCACCCTGGTCGGTGAGGAGCCGCACGCGCCCTACGATCGGCCGCCGCTGTCGAAGCAGGTCCTCGGCGCACAGTGGGAGCCCGAGCGGCTGGCGCTGCGCGCGCAGGCGGAGTTGGACGGGCTCGATCTCGATCTGCGGCTGGGGGTCGCCGCGACGGCTCTCGACGCGGCCGCTCGTACGGTCCTGCTGGCCGACGGCACGCGACTGGCGTACGACGGTCTGATCGTGGCCACCGGGGTACGCCCGCGCAGGCTCCCCGGCGAGGGCGCGCACGTACTGCGCACGGTGGACGACGCGCTCGCCCTGCGGGAACGGCTGGGGCACGGGCGGCGACTCGTGATCGTCGGTGCCGGGTTCCTCGGTGCGGAGGCCGCCGCCGTGGCGCGCGGCATGGGCACGGAGGTCACACTCCTCGAACCGGCCCCGGTTCCGCTGGCGCACGCGGTGGGCGAGGAGGTCGGGCGGGTGTTCTCGGCGGCCCACCTGGAGCACGGCGTCGATCTGCGGACCGGTGTGACCGTCACCGAGGTGACGGAGGACGGTGTGCGGCTCGCGGGCGGTGAACTCGTCGACGCCGACGAGGTGTTGGTCACGATCGGGTGTGTGCCGAACACCGGGTGGCTCGAGGGCAGCGGCCTCAAGGTGGCCGACGGCCTGGTGTGCGACCAGTTCTGCGCGGCCGGGCCGGGGGTGTACGGGGCGGGGGACGTCGCCCGTTGGTACAACCCGCTGTTCGGTACGTCGATGCGGATCGAGCATCGGACCAATGCCGCCGAGCAGGGCGTCACCGCCGCCTACAACCTGCTTCACCCCGAGGCCCGCAGGCCCTTCGCCCCGATGCCGTACTTCTGGTCGGACCAGTACGACATGAAGGTGCAGGCGTTCGGTCATCTGCGCGGGCACGACGAGACCGTCGTGGTGGAGGGCGAGATGAGCGAGCGTCGGTTCCTGGCCATCTACCGCACCGGTGACCGGCTGGCGGGAGCCCTCGCGGTCGGGATGCCGCCGAAGGCCATGCGTCCCTGGCGGCAGTCCATTGCCACCGGCACCAGCTGGCACGAGGCGATACGGGCGTGGGCATGGGCGACGGACGCCGATGCCAAGGAAGTCGTCCACGGCGAACCGTCGTTCTGAGCACCGCCCGCACGAGGGCCCGCGCGTCGCCGTGCGGGCCCCGTCGGCCCGCGGCCTACGGCCTCGTCTCCACGGCCGTACCCGCCGAAGTGTCCGCCGAAGTGCCCGTCGAAGTCCCCGCGGAAGTCCCCGCGGAAGTCCCCTCGGAAGTGCCCTCGGAAGTGTCCGCGGGCGTGGACGGATCCCCGGTCACCGGCGCCGACGGGGTGCCGGCGAGCGGGCTTCGGCGGGGCAGGCAGGCGGCGAAGCCGAAGGCGACCAGGGCGGCGCCGGAACCGATGGCCATGACCACCCGGAAGGCGTTCTCGGAGGGCAGGGCCACGGAGCCGAACGTGGTGGTCAGCTGGGCCAGGGTGACACCCGCGACCGCGCTGGAGACCGACGTGCCGATGGACCGCATGAGTGTGTTGAGGCTGTTGGCCGCGGCGGTCTCGGAGACGGGTACGGCCCCCATGACGAGCGAGGGCATCGCGCCGTAGGCGAGCCCGACGCCGGCCCCGATGATGCTGGAGACGAGGACGAGCTGCCAGATGGCGGACATCATCGTGACGCTGAGTCCGTAGCCGGCGGCGACCACGAGGGCGCCGAGCATCAGCGTGACCTTGGGCCCCTTGGTCCTGGAGATCCGCGCGGACAGCGGCGCCGTGGCCATCATCACCAGGCCGTTGGGCGCCATGACCAGGCCGACGACCATCATCGACTGCCCGAGGCCGTAGCCGGTGGCCTTCGGCAGTTGCAGGAGCTGCGGCAGCACCAGGGCCATCGCGAACATCGAGAAGCCGAACACGGCGGAGGCGAGATTGGTGAACAGCACCTGACGCCGCGCGGTGGTCCGCAGGTCCACCAGCGGCTGCCGCGCACGCAGCTCCCAGCGGCCCCACACCAGCAGCACGGCGACGGCCACCGTGAACAGGGCGACGGTCGTGGCGCTCGCCCAGCCCCAGTCGGCCCCCTTGGAGATCGCCAGCAGCAGACACAGCAGCGCGGCCGACAGCCCGGCCGCGCCCACCAGGTCGAAGCGTCCGCCGGTGCGCGCGGACGACTCCGGTACGAGCGTCACGACGAGCACGGCCGCCACCACGCCGAAGCCCGCCGCGGTCCAGAACAGCAGGTGCCAGTCCGCGTGGTCGGCGAGGAACGCGGCCGCGGGCAGACCGAGCGCGGCACCGATGCCCAGCGAGGCGCTCATCATCGCGGTCGCCCCGCCGAGCCGCTCGGGCGGCAGTTCGTCGCGCATGATGCTGATCCCGAGCGCGATCACACCGGCCGACAGGCCCTGCAGGGTCCGTCCGACGACCATCGGGGCCAGACTGTCGCTGAGCGCGCACACGGTGGATCCGGCCACCAGCATGGCGAGGCTCGCCAGGAGCATCCGCCGCTTGCCGTACATGTCACCGAGACGCCCCACCACCGGGGTCGCGACGGCGCCCGCGAGCAGGGTGGCCGTGATCGCCCACGTGGTGTCCGAGGCCGAGGCGCCCAGGTACCCCGGAAGCTCCGGGACCAGGGGGATCACCAGGGTCTGCATCAGCGAGACGACGATCCCGGCGAAGGCCAGCACCGCCACGACGGTGTCCGGCCGTGGCGGACCGCTCGTCCCGGAGCCGGAGGGGTGGGCAAGGGCCTCGGACATGGCGGAGCCTCCGTCTGGGTGCTGCGATGGCCAGATTTTAAAGCAGCTGCTTGACTTAGATTACTGGCCGGGGTTGCCTGATCGTGTGGAGACGGCTGAATCG
This sequence comes from Streptomyces olivochromogenes, assembly GCF_001514115.1. Classification (GTDB taxonomy): domain Bacteria; phylum Actinomycetota; class Actinomycetes; order Streptomycetales; family Streptomycetaceae; genus Streptomyces; species Streptomyces olivochromogenes. The sequence goes on along the minus strand of NZ_KQ948451.1, from coordinate 949,157 downwards.
GAGGAGACGGAGGAGACCGCGATGGACGTATATGACGACGAGCCGACGTTGACCTATCCGATCCCCGGCGCGACACCGCTGGGACCCCCCGAGGAATGGGCGAGACTGCGACAGCGGTGCCCGGTGGCGCGCGTGACGCTGCCCAGCGGCGACGAGGCGTCCCTGCTGACCCGCTACGCGGACGTCAGACAGGTGCTGTCCGATCCGCGCTTCAGCCGCCTGCTGAACGCCGACGACGCCGCCCGGATCTCCGCCACCGAATCGGGCGGGGCCTTCAACGACGAGATGTCCAACGCCATGCCGCAGACCGGCGAGGCCCACCGGCGCTGGCGGCGGACGGTGAGCAAGTGGTTCACCGCCAAGCGGACGGCCGCGCTGCGCCCGGGGATGGAGGCGATGGCCGAGAGGCTCCTCGACACCATGGTGGAGCACGGCCAACCCGCCGACCTGAAGGCCCACTTGGCCTTTCCACTGCCGGTGTGGGTGATCTGCGATCTGCTCGGCGTCCCCGACGAGGACCGGGACCGGTTCTCCTACTGGTCGGACACCCTGCTCAACCTCACCAAGTACGGGCAGGCGGAGATCGACGCGGCACAGGCCGAGTTCGTCGCCTACATGACCGCCCATGTCGCCGCCAAACGGGCGCACCCGGGCGACGACCTGCTCAGTGACCTCCTCACGGCCACCGACCCGACCGGATACCGGCTCACCCAGCAGGAGTTGGTGTACACCGGCCAGGGCCTGCTGGTCGCCGGGCACGAGACCACGGCGAACATGATCGGGAAGATGGTCGCCATGCTGCTGGCCGACCGGCGGCACTGGGAGCGGCTGCTCGCGGACCCCTCGTTGGTGCGCCCCGCGGTCGAGGAGGCGCTGCGCATGGACGCCAACCCGGGACTTGGCATGCCGCGTTACATCGGCGAGGAGACCGAGGTCGGCGACACGGTACTGCCCAAGGGCACCACCGTGCTGTGCAGCATGGCCGCCGCGAACCGGGACGAGACCGCCTTCGAGGACGCCGGGGAGATGATCCTCGACCGCACCCCGAACACCCATCTGGCGTTCGGCGTCGGCCCGCACTCCTGCCTCGGACAGGCGCTGGCCCGAACCGAGCTGGGAGCCGTCCTCGACGTACTGCTGCGTAGGCTTCCCTCGCTCGACCTGGCCGTTCCGGTCGAGGAACTGCGACGGCTCGAGGGACTGGTCGTCGGAGGGCTGCGCGAAGTCCCGGTGAGGTGGTGACCGGCCATGGCGGCCAGAACCGTACGGGCCGAACAGGTCAGTGCGACACGGGGGTCGATCCTGACCGCGGCGGAGCGACTTTACGCCGAGCAAGGGGTGTACGCGGTCTCCAACCGCCAGGTCAGCGAGGCCGCGGGGCAGGGCAACAACGCCGCGGTCGGCTATCACTTCGGCACCAGGGCCGACCTGGTGCGGGCGATCGTGCGCAAGCACTTCGTACGGATCGAGCAGGTGCGCCTGCGGCTGCTCGCCGAGATCGACGAGGAGAACGCCGACATCCGGGACTGGGTGGCCTGCCTGGTGCGCCCCCTCACCGAACATCTGGCCGAGCTCGGCCGGCCGTCCTGGTACGCCCGTTTCACCGCGCAGGTGATGACCGACCCGGCGCTGCGCCGGATCGTGATCGACGAGACCCTCAGCTCCCCGTCGCTGCGGATGGTCCTGGAACGGCTGCACCGGTGCCTTTCCGACCTGCCGGTCGAGGTGCACGCCGAGCGCAGTGACATGGCGCGGGAGCTGATGGTGCACATGTGCGCCGAGCGCGAGCGCGCCCTCGCCGACAACACCCCCACGCCACGGTCCAGTTGGCACGACACCGCACTCGGCCTGACCGATGCCGTCGTCGCGCTGTGGCTGGCACCGATCACACCCTGCCCGCGCCGGCAGCGGGGTGAGATCTGCCGCGACTGATCCCGTCCGTACGGCTTCCGCGGAGCCACGGTCCCGTCGCCGGGGAGCGCTCCATCAGCTTCATCACGATGGACGATCCCGAACACGCGCGGCTGCGGCGGATGGTTACGGGCGGCGCTGGTGGACACCGACCTCGACAGGATCCGGTCCAAGCACGACGGGTCCGTGTGCGGTCGCCGGGAGCCTGGCCCTGCTTCCCCTGGCCGTGGGCTGCGACGCCGGAGGGGAGGAGGGCCACGACCGGGCCTTGACGAGGTCCCGCTCCCAGGGTGTGGTCTCCCCTCTCGCGTGATGTCCTCTGCGCGATCAGTCGGAGGGCTGGGGGGTGAAGCGGTGCAGGCCCTTGCGGTCGTAGTAGCGGGTCATGGTGAGGCCGAAGAGGAGGGCGACGGCGGCGCCGACGGCGATCATGATCCAGGAGCGGGTGAGGCCGGCGTCGGCGCGGGCGTCGAAGAAGAGGATGGCGCGGACGCCGACACTGAGTTGCCGCATGGGTTCGAAGAGGCTCAGGAAACGGTAGAAGCCCGGGACGGCTTCGAGGGGGACGGTGGAACCGGAGGAGGGCAGGCCCAGGACGATGAACACGAACATGGAGACGAGCTGGCCGATGCCCCCGAAGGCGGCGTTGATGGCCTGCACGCCCAGGCCGACGGCCAGTGACGCGCAGTAGGAGTAGATCCACAGCAGCGGGAGGTGCGAGGCGTCCATGCCGAGGATCCCGACGGTGGCGATCATGACCAGTGTGGTGGTCAGGAGGGTGATCCCCGCGGTCATGACCATCTTCAGCAGCAGCGTCTGGGTGCGGCTGATGGGCACGGTGGGGCGGCGGGCGTGCCAGGGCCCGATCTCGTTGTCGGCGTAACCGAGGGCGGTGTCGACGCCGTTGCTGATGACGTTGCCGCCGAGGAACCCGGCGAGGACGAGAAGCAGGGTGTAGTAGAACGCGCTCAGTCCCAGACCGCTGTGCTCGCCGATCGGGTGGCCGACCTGGGTGGCGACGGCGACGGGGTCGGCGAGCACGAGGCGGGTGGTGGCGTCGGCCCCCGCGGTGGCGGGGGAATCCATCAGTTGCATGCCGATGGCCAGGGAGGCCTGCTGCGCGGCCTGTTGGGTGATCCGGCTCGCGAGGGAGGAGCCGAGACTGCCCATGCCGGGGTTGGTGAGCACGGTCAGGGTGGGCCGGGTGGTGGCGTTCGCGGTGGTGAGGGTGGCGGTGGTGGTCGTGAAGTCGGCGGGGACGACCAGGGCGCCGTAGATCTTGCCGGAGGCCAGTCTGTCCTGGGCCTCGGCGCGGGTGAGGGGTTGCCAGTCGGCCTTGCCGGAGGTGTCGGCGGTGAGGGAGCGGGTGACCTGTGTGCCGAGGTTCGTGGTCTGCCCGGGCAGCGGTCTGCCCTGGTCGGCGTTGACGATGCCGATGGGCAGGCCGTGCAGTTCCCCGTTCGGGTTCACGATGCCGCCCATGTAGAGCATTGACAGCAGGAACGCCAGCAGCCCGCACAGCACGGTCGGCACCAGCCACAGCTTCGGCCGACGCAGGAGCGCGGCGGCGCTTGCCCGGACGCGGGAGTCGTCGGCGGGGGGCGTGCTGTCGGCGGCCATGGCTCTCCGTGGGTGGGTGCGGCGCGGGACCTGCGTGGGCGGGTACGGGCGCCCGCACCCGCCCAGGATGGAGGCTGCGGCGGCGCGGCGGTCAGCGACGCGCCGCGCACGGAACGCCGCGGGGGCACCGCGCCTCCTGCTCAGCGCCGCGCGGAGCGGAGTTCACGCGCCCGCCCCCTCCGGTCGCGGTCCGCGCGGGATGGCCAGCGCGCACACCGCGCCCACGAGGACGACCGCGACGCCGACCCACACCGCCGGGTGCAGACCGTCGATGAACCGCTGGGGCGTGCCCATGCCGCCGTGGGCGACGAAGGCCGAGCTGAGGACCGCGATACCGAGGGCGCCGCCGATCTCGCGGACGGTGGTGTTGGCGCCGGAGGCCTTGCCTGCGTGCTCCTTGCTGACCGACCCGAGGACGACCGCGGCCGTCGGGGCGAACACGAGACCCATACCGACACCGGCGACGATCATCGGGGCGACGAGGGAGGAGTACGGGGTGTCGATGTCCGCGACCACGTTGATCCAGCCGAGACCCACGCCCTGGAGGAAGAGCCCGAGGGCCATCAGCCTGCCGCCGCCCACCCGGTCGGAGAGCAGTCCGGCGACGGGGGCGACGAACATGGGCATCAGGGTCCAGGCCAGGGTGCGCACTCCGGCCTCGAACGGTGTGCGCTGCGGCACGATCTGGAGGTACTGGGCGAGCAGGAACAGCGAACCGAAGACGCCGAAGTACATCGCCGCGGAGACGACGTTGGTCAGGGTGAAGGCCCGTACCCGGTAGAACGAGAGCGGCAGCATCGGCTCGGGAACCCGTGCCTCCCAGGCCACGAAGACGGCGAGGAGCACCGCGCCCCCCAGGAACGCCCCCAGCACCTTCGCCGACGTCCAGCCGTCCGTGTCGCCGTGCACGATGCCCCACACCACGGCGCACAGTCCGGCGGCGGCCAGCACCATCCCGACCAGGTCGAGGCGGACGCCCGGAAGTGAACTCTCGCGCAGGGTGAGCAGGATGAGGGGTACGGCCACGACGCCCACCGGCACGTTGATCCAGAAGATCCATCGCCAGTCCAGCCCGTCGACCACCGCGCCGCCGACCACCGGGCCCATCGCCACCGCCAGCCCGCTGATGCCCGACCACAGACCGAGGGCGAGGCCGCGCAGCCGCTCCGGCACGGCCTGGGAGAGCAGGGTCAGCGACAGCGGCATCACGGCCGCGGCACCGAAGCCCTGGACGGCGCGGTAGGCGATCAACTGCGCGCTGCTGTCGGCCAGTCCGCAGCCGGCGGAGGCCAGGGTGAAGACGACGATGCCGATCACGAAGACCCGCCGGCGCCCGAACCGGTCGCCCAGGGCGGCACCCGTCATCAGCAGACAGGCGAAGCTGAGCACATACGCGTTGACGAACCACTGGAGCTGCTGGGTGGACGCCTCCAGATCCACGGCCAGGGTGCGCAGCGCCGTGGAGACGACGAGGTTGTCCAGCGCGACCATGAACATGGGCACGCTGCACGCGACGATCGCGAGCCACAGCGGCACCCTTCGTGGCTCGCGCGCCGGGGCGACCGAAGGGTCGTCCAGGGCCGGGTCCTGCTCGGACAGCGTCATGACGGTACGTCTCCTTGGGCGATGAAGAGTTGGGCGATGAAGAGTTGGTCGGGGGGAGAGGCGGGGAAGGGTGGGGAGGAGCCGGGGCAGTGTCAGGCGGTGCCGGGTCCGGTGCCCGAAGGTCCGCGCTCGCCGGTGGCATCGGCGTGCTCCTGCTCGGCGAGCCGTCGTCGGGCGTCCGCCCAGTCGAGGGGGAGTTGCGAGGCCGGAAGCTCCCAGAACGTGAAGACCGAGCCGCTCGTCGTGGACCGCAGCCCGGTCATGATCGAGCGGTGCGGTTCGGTCTTCGCGTAGGTGTAGAGGGCCCGCTTGTCCTCCCAGGCCGACAGCGTCCAGAAGGTGCGCTTGAGCGGCTGGGCGACGAGCGTGGCGCCGTAGGCGCCGGGTGCGGTCTTCACCTGCTTCCACGCGGCCAGGGACCGCAGGAAGAAACGCGGTACGTCACGGAAGGAACGGACCTCGAAGCGCGAGGCCATGACGAACGCCCGGGAGTCCGGTGCGGGTGCGTTGACGGTGGTCCAGGGGAGCGTGGGCACGGTGGCGCCTTCTTCCACAGAGGCAGGACGACGGACGGAGGCCCCAGGGCGCGCCCAACGGACGGAGGCCCAGGGGAGCGCCCATTGGATACCTCCGCTATCCATGTTAGACAGTAGAGGTATCCAATGACCAGAGCGGAGCCGACCCGATGCGTATCTCCGAGCTGAGCCGCCTCAGTGGCGTCTCCGTCACGACGATCAAGTACTACCTCCGCGAGGGGCTGCTCCCGGCCGGCCGGCAACGGTCGGCGACCCAGGCCGAGTACGACGGGCACCATCTGCGCAGGCTGCGCCTGATCCGCGCGCTGACCGGCGTACGGGGGCTGTCCGTCAGCACCACCCGGGAGGTCCTGGGAGCCCTGGCGGAGCACACCGGAGACACCCATCGCCTGCTCGGTCTCGCCCTCGGTTCGATCGGGCCCTTCGAGGACTCCGCGGAGGACTCCACCGGACGGGCCGAAGTCGACGGGCTCGTAGAGGAGTTGGGCTGGGACGTCCACGACTCGGCGCCCGCGCGGGTGGCTCTGGCCGAGACGCTGGGCTCGCTGCGCGGCCTGGGGGTCCCGCTCGACCGGGGTGCGCTCGTGCCGTACGCCCGGCTGGCCGAACACACCGCGGTGCTCGACCTCGACCAGTTGGACGGGATCGACGACCCGCTGGAACTGGCCGAGCGTGCGCTGCTGCTCACGGTCCTGCTCGAACCCGCGCTGATGGCGCTGCGCCGCATGGCCCAGGAGAACGAGTCGGCGCGGCGCCACGGGGGCGGTCGCCCTTGATCGGACGGCCGCCGTTGAACGGACGGCCGCCGTTGAACGGGCGAGCGCCGTTGAGCGGACGGCCGCCTTGAAGGGGCGGCCGCCATGGGGTGGACGGTGTGGTTCGGGTGGCGCTGACCGGATGACGCCGACCGGGGAGCGCCGATCAGGCGGTGGTCGCGATCAGCGCGGGTCCTCCGGGAGGCAGTCGAGCAGGGCGTTCAGGCCGTCGTGGTCGAGGACGGAGACGCCCAGGGCCACGGTCATCACGGCCAGCAGATGCACGGCCCCCGGGAGGTCCGCGTCGGCGGTGCGTGTCAGGGCCTGCGTGTCGCCCGCCGCCCAGGCCCGGACCGCCTGCCCGAAGGCGAACTCGTAGTGCGGGGGAGCCGCCGTGGCCGCCTGTTCGGCGGCCCGGCCCACATCACGGGCCGCGGGCTGGGCGGTCAGGGTGAGGCGCAGGGTGACGTCCATGACGGCACAGAGGTAGGTGTACGTGTCGTCGAGGGCGGAATCGTCCAGGGTGTCCAGGGCCGAGGCGACGGCCCGCGCGTCGCCGTCGGTGTACCCGCGCAGCAGGAGCAACGCGGTGTGCCGGGCGGGGTGGGGGCCGGTGATCCGGTCGCGGGGCGAGGGGGTGGAGGGATGGTGCGACACGCGGTGGACTCCTTCGGCGGCAGCCCGAACTCCGGACGGTCCACCGCTGAGCTGCACCTGACCGTGGACTGTGGCCGACCCTAGTGAAGCCCGTCGGCCACCGCGTCCGACCGGCGTCCGATCCCGCATACGGAGTTCGGACTACTTCCGATCGCGTACGGCGCCCTTCTTCGGGCCCCCGGCGTCACCGTCCGCGGCCGTTTGGTTGACGTCTCAAGTGGGATGACCTAGGGTCAAAGTTGAATGTTCAAGTTAATGGACCTCACCCCGCAGGCCGGAGCACCCTCACTCATGTAAGGACCGGCATGAACTCCCTCCTTGATCCCGAGGTGGCCGCCGGAGCGTACGACCGGTTCCTGATCGACGCGCTGCCGCGAGCCAGGTCCCAGCGTGGCCCTCGCGCACCGCGTGGCCGGGACCATGCCGGACGGCGATTCGCTGTACGAGCACCCCTCCCGCGGCCTCGACCACGGAGCATGGGTGCCGCTGATGGCCATGTACCCCTTGGGTGACATCCCGGTGCTCCAGCTCGGCCTGCCCACCCACGACCCCGGCCGCCTCCTCGAACTCGGCGCCCGGCTCGCGCCCTTCCTCACCCGCGCGATGCTGACGAAGGGCGAAGTGCCGACCGGGCGGTGCACGCCACTGTCGAGGGCTTCATGATGGGCTTCTCCAAGCGGTCCTTCCAGACCGCGGTGTGAACCCCTGATCCCTCCGTACCGACACAAACCGTTTCCACGCCAACGGAGTTGAGACATGAACGACCGTGCCGACCAGACCATCGACGCCCTGCGCGGCGGACACGACTACCTGACCGCCGTGGTGCACGGGCTCGCCACCGCCGACCTCACCCGGCCGTCCGGGGCGTCGGAGTGGGACGTGTCCCAGGTCCTCAGCCACCTGGGCAGCGGCGCGGAGATCGGCCTCGCCTCCCTGGAGGGCGCGCTGAACGGCACCGGGCCCAAGGACGGCGACTTCAACAAGTCGGTGTGGGCGCGCTGGGACGCGATGTCCCCGGTCGAGCGCGCCGAGAGTTTCGTGACCGCCAACGAGGCGCTGGTGCGCGGGTACGAGTCTCTCGACCCGCGGGCCCGTGCCGAACTCCGGGTCGACCTCGGCTTCCTGCCCGCGCCCGTGGACGTCGCGACGGTGGCGGGTCTGCGGCTCGGCGAGTTCACCCACCACACCTGGGACGTGGAGGTGGCCTTCGACCGTACGGCGGTCCTGGCGCCCGCCGCGGTCGAGCCGCTCCTCGACCAGGCCGGACTGCTCATCGGCTTCCTCGGCAAGGTCGAGGCCCTCGGCGGGCGGCAGGTTCGCCTCGCGGTCCACACCACCGCTCCTCGGCGCGCGTTCGGGCTCGACCTGGTGGACGCGGTCGCGCTCACCGACGAGCCGGCCGAGCCCGACGCCGTCCTGAGCGCACCGGCCGAGTGGTGGCTGCGGCTCGTCACCGGCCGCCATGCCGCCGCCCACACCCCGAACGAGGTGACCCTCAAGGGCGACAGCCTCACCCTGGATGACCTGCGACGCGTCTTCCCCGGGTTCTGATCCGCCGGTCCGTCCCCTGAGGGGCTACTTCCCCGGCCCCTCGGGGGACGCGTCGCCACCCTCGACCTGCCCGGAGTCCGCACCGGGATGCGGCGAGGGCGGCAGCAAGTCGTGCAGTTCCTCGTAGCGCTGCGCGCAGGCCGTCTGCGCGATGGCCTGCGAGACGGCATCGGCCAGCGGGCCCGTGGACTCGCGCAGCAGCAGACGCGCCTTGTCCGTGAGGGCCACCTCGATACCGCGCCGGTCGCCGCACGCCGAGCGCCGTGTGATCAGTCCCGCGTGCTGCAGACACGCCACCTGATAGGTCAGCCGCGTCTTGGGGCGGCCCAGCAGTTCCGCGATCTGGGTCATCCGCAGGCTGGATCCGGGCTGGTCGGCCAGCAGGCACAACACCAGGAACTCGTCGTGCGAGACGTCGAGGGTGTCCTTGACGCGGGTGCGCAGTTGCTGCTCGATCGCCCCGGCCGCCGCCAGGAGACGCATCCAGGCCCGCAGCGGGGCGGGCAGCAGCTCACCGTCGCCCGACGGCTCGCGTTCGGGCAGGTCAGCGGGGGCGGAAGGGTCGGCCACAGTGTCACAGTCTACCGGTTGTCCAAATTTGAAGAACCGGCTAGCGTGGAGTCATCCAAATTTGGATGACCGCGTTGTCCCCACAGTCCCCGTGTGCCGCGCGCCCTCGTGCGTCGCGCACCCCTGTGCACCGCCCGTAACCGTCTGGAGAACTCTCATGACCGTCGCCGTCGAAACCGGCCTGTGGCAGCTCGACCCCGCCCGTACCACCGTCGCCATCAAGCACAAGACGATGTGGGGCATGGTCACCGTGAAGGGCACCTTCACCGGAGTGGCCGGAGAGGGCGAGGTCCAGTCCGACGGGACCGCTCGCGGCACCATCACCCTGGATGTCGCGTCCCTGGACACGAAGAACGCCAAGCGGGACAAGCACCTTCGCTCCGCCGACCTCTTCGACGCCGACCGCCACCCCACGATCACCTTCGCCGTCCGCGACGCCGTCCTCGGTCAGGACGACACCGTGGAGATCAACGGGCAGCTGACCGTGCGCGGCATCAGCCGGCCGCAGCCCGTCACCGGCCGGGTGACCGGGGCGAGCGCCGACACCGTCACGCTCACCGCGGAGTTCACCGTGGACCGCGACCAGTTCGACATGGGCTGGAACCAGATGGGCATGATCCGCGGCTTGACGACCGTCACCGGCACGCTCGTCTTCACCCGCGCCAAGGGCTGAGCCGACGCGGCGCCGGGGCCCGGGCCCTACGGCCCCACTGGCCCCGGCGACCTTGGCGTACGCGCTCAGCGCACCTTGCCGTGGAAGGCCGGGTGGGCGTCGAGCCGACGTACGTAGGCGCGGAGCCGACCGTACGGGGAAAGGGACTCCGTCGGGCCGAGTTGGGTCAGGGCCACCCAGAGGTCGACGTCCGCGGCCGTCAGCTCGTCGCCCAACGCGTAGACGTGCGAGGCGAGTTGCCGGTCAAGCGACTGGAGTGCCGCCGTGCGCGCAAGCGGCGGCGCGGTGGGCGTGACGTCCCGGTCGAGGAGTTCGCGCAAGGCGTCGATGTCCGCGGTGAGGGCCGGTGGGTTCAGCCGGGGGAGGCGGGTGTCGCTCTGGCAGACCGGCAGCCCGGCGAGGTCACGCAGGATGTCCGGCGTGTGGTTGCTCACGATCCGTCCGCTCCAACGGTCGCACAGCGCGGGCGCGGTGAGCGGACCGTCGTAGTGGTGCCAGGTGGCCTCGTACGCGCCGCGCAGTGCGGCGAACGCCTCGGGTGTCTCGGCGGGAAGCGTCAGCAGCGTGGTGGCGACCGAGTCGTGGAGCCCCAGCAGCTCCAGGGTGACCGAGATACGCAGCGAACGCGGACAGCCCTCGGCGAGGTACAGCTGATAGCGGTGCGGTGCCGGGTAGAAACCGCCGGCCAGGCCGACGCCGATGCGGCTGCGGATGCGGTGGGGGCGAGGAGCGGCGAGCGAGACTGTCTTGGGCATGACTCTCCAGGCAACGTCGAAGCCCCCGCGGCCCGTTGGGCGGCGGTGGCGGAACGGAGTGACTGCGCTGACGTACGGGCCGGTCCGGATCGTGGGACATGCCTGACCGGACGGACCGCGTGGACCAGTACGCGCTGGACGGACCGCCTGGACTAGTACGCGCTGGAGACCCGCTGCAGATCGATGTGCAGGCGCCTGGTCAGACCGTTCGTGCTCCTCCTGGCCATTCCCATCGCTCCCGTGTCCGGGGCTCGCGAGAGGCGAGACCGCGCTTGTCCCACCGCACCGGCGGGACCCGGTCGTCACCCGGGGCACCCCGTCGCGGTGGAAGGGTTGCCTGTCAGCGGGCCGGGGCCGATAACCGCGTCGAACGGGAGAAACCCGCACGACGGGCGCTGACAATCGTGACCGTCCCCGTCAGTCTCCGTGCGGTCCGCGGAGCAGTCAAGAAGGCATATGCGCGGTCTCACCACGTGGTCATTCCGGCCGGTGCGCGTTGACATTCGTTTGGGGCCATGCCTAACTTACGCCGCATCGGACCGGATCGACTCCGGTGCGCTCAAGGCCCAGCGGGGCGGAATGGTGACGGTGAACGCGATGTACGCAGCTGACGGGACGACCGCTTCGCGGCGCCACGGCTGCCCCGCCGCCGCACTGTGTTGTAGCTCCCGCGGCGCCCGCTGTCTCTGTCAGGGCTGACCGCTTCCGCCTTCCGCGGCGTTGAACGTCCGCACGGCTCGACCCCCTTCGCCCGCCGCCCTGTCGGCGTGCTGCCGGTGAGCCTCTCCTTCCTCCGTACCCCCTGACATCCGTCTGTCCCCGCGCGCACCGCCGTCGTACGGGCCGGCGGCGGTGTGTCCGCATTCGTTGGAGCCCTCCATGAGTGAATCCCTGGGCTCCGCCGTGCCGTTGAGCACGACGGAGCCCCGCCCGGCCGCGGCACAGCGCGTGCTGCCCCTGCGCCACCCCGGCCGCTGGATCGCCTCGGCGATCGTGCTCGTCGTGGTCGCCCAGATCGTCCACGGGCTGGCGACCAACCCCTTCTTCCAGTGGGACCGGTTCCAGTACTGGTTCCTGCGTCCCACGATCCTCGACGGCCTGCTCATCACCCTCGAAGTGACGCTCTACAGCGCCGTGTTGGGCTTGCTCGTCGGCATCCTGCTCGCCCTGGCCCGACTCTCCGAAAGCCCTGTGCTGCGCGCGGTGAGCTGGGTCTACATCTGGCTGTTCCGCTCGGTGCCGCTCATCGTCGTCCTGCTGTTCCTCTACAACTTCAGCGCGCTCTACAAGACGCTGAGCCTCGGCGTCCCCTTCGGCCCCGCCTTCTTCACCTTCGACGAGTCCCGGCTCGCCACCGACATGGTCGTCGCGGTCGTCGGACTGAGCCTCAACGAGGCGGCGTACGCGGCGGAAGTGGTCCGCGGTGGCATCCTCTCCGTCGACCAGGGCCAGCACGAGGCGGCCTCCGCACTCGGTCTGCCCAAGGGCTACCAGTTCACGAGGATCGTGTTCCCGCAGGCACTGCGCTCCATCACCCCGAACTACGTCAACCAGCTGATCGGCCTGATCAAGGGCACCTCGCTGGTCTTCTACGTCTCGCTGCTCGACCTCTTCGGCTCGGTGCAGAGCATGGGCTCCACCTACCCCGGCGACATCGTGCCGCTGCTGCTGGTCGCCACCGCCTGGTACCTGATCCTCACGAGCGTCGTGTCCGTCGTCCAGTTCTACGTCGAGCGGTACTACTCGCGGGGTGCGCTGCGCTCCCTCCCGCCGACCCCGTTGCAGAAGGTCCGCACCGGTCTGCGTGACCTGCGGGCCCGGGTCCGTAAGGAGGCGGCGATATGACCGGCGAGACGCTCGAGATCCGACCGGCCGCCGTCGAGGTACGCGATGTGCACAAGTGGTACGGCGCCCAACGCGTGCTGAACGGCGTGGAGTTGACGGTGCGGCCCGGAGAGGTCACCGTGATCCTCGGCCCGTCCGGCTCCGGCAAGTCCACCCTCCTCAGGGTGATCAACCACCTGGAGAAGCCCGAGATCGGCCATGTGAGCCTGAACGGCGAGCTCATCGGCGTACGCCGACATGGCGAGAGGCTCAAGGAGCTGACCGAGCGGGCGATCCTGGCCCAGCGCGGCCGGATCGGGTTCGTCTTCCAGAACTTCAACCTGTTCCCGCATCTGACGGTGCTGGACAACGTGGCGGCCGCGCCGGTGGCGACCCGACGGCTGAAGCGGCCCGAGGCCAGGGAGCTCGCGCGCACCCTCCTCGACCGTGTGGGTCTGGCCGACAAGGCCGGCGCCTATCCACGCCAGTTGTCGGGCGGCCAGCAGCAGCGGGTCGCGATCGCCCGCGCCCTCGCGCTGCGGCCCGGAGTCATCCTCTTCGACGAGCCGACCTCCGCCCTCGACCCCGAGCTGGTCGGCGAGGTACTCGCCGTCATCAAGGACCTGGCCACCAGCGGCACCACGCTCGTCATCGTGACCCACGAGATCGGCTTCGCCCGCGAGGTGGCCGACCGGATCGTCTTCCTCGACGAGGGCCGCGTCGTCGAACAGGGCTCGCCCACCGAGGTGTTGGACCACCCGACGCACGAGCGGACCAGGGACTTCCTGAGCAAGGTCCTCTGAACCTCCTTCATCCCGCGCGCCTTCATCCCGCACGCCTTCACCCACCTCACCTTCACCCACCTCACCTTCACTCACGAACATCGGACAAGGACAGCCATGCGCACCCTCACCCTCCGCAGCAGACTCCTCCGTGGCCTCACCGCCTCCACCGCCGTCGCCACCCTCGCCGCCGGTCTCGCCGCGTGCGGGGGAGAGAGCGACGCCGCCACCACCTCCGGCAGCGCGGCCTCCGGCACCGTCACCGTCGGCGCGCTCTCCAACGGCGCCGCACGGCAGACCGACCTCAAGGTGTCCGAGGTCAAGTCCATCAGCGCCGAGCTGCCCAAGTCGGTCGCCAAGAGCGGCAAGCTGGTCATCGGCGTCGGCGCGCTGCCCGCCGGGTTCCCGCCGCTTGCGTACGTCGGCCAGGACCAGAAGACCCTCACCGGTGCCGAACCCGACCTCGGCCGACTGGTCGCCGCCGTCCTCGGACTGAAGCCGGAAGTGAAGAACTCGACCTGGGAGAACCTGTTCGTCGGCATCGACAGCGGCAAGGTCGATGTCGCCTTCACGAACGTCACGGACACCGAGGAACGCAAGAAGAAGTACGAGTTCGCCTCCTACCGGCAGGACAACCTCGCCTTCGAGGTGCCGAAGAAGAGCACCTGGAACTTCGCCGGCGACTACGAGAACCTGGCCGGCCGGACCGTCTCCGTGGGCGCCGGAACCAACCAGGAGAAGCTCCTGCTGGAGTGGAAGGCGAAGCTCGCGAAGGAGGGCAAGAAGCTCACCGTCAAGTACTTCCAGGACAACAACAGCGTCTATCTGGCGCTGTCCAGCGGGAAGATCGACGCCTACTTCGGACCCAACCCCGGTATCTCGTACCACATCACCCAGACGGCGAAGACACCCAACCCGACCCGCAACGCGGGCAAGTTCTCCGGCGCGGGCGCGACGCTCCAGGGACTGATCGCGGCCACCGCGAAGAAGGACAGCGGGCTGGCCAAGCCGGTCGCCGACGCGATCAACCACCTCATCAAGGACGGTCAGTACGCCAAGTGGCTCGCCGCCTGGAACCTCTCCAACGAGGCCGTCAGCACCTCGCAGATCAACCCGCCCGGCCTCCCGCTCGACAACTCCTGACCGCTTCCCGGAGGTCCGACGCCACCATGTCCACCGTTGCCCGACCGACCCCGCCGCAGAGCCCGGCGGCGCCCCACATCCTGGACAACGCCGCCTGGGCCGCGCTGACCGGCCCGCACGCCCACCTCGCCGAGCGCGTGGGACGTGCGGCCCGCTACCCCCTGGACGTCTCCCCGTTCACCGCCCTCGCCGACCCGGCCGACCCGCGCGCCTGGGACGACCTCGCCGCGCTCGTCGGCCCCGGCACCGTCACCCCCGTGACCGGGGCGAAGTCGGCGCCCCAGGGCTGGGAAACGGTCCAGCACGGCCAGGGCGTGCAACTGGTCGACACCGCGCTGCGCGCCGAGCCCGCCCCCGAAGCGGTGCGGCTCGGGCCCGACGACGTCCCCGAGATCCTGGACCTGATCGCCCTGACCGAGCCGGGGCCCTTCCTGCCCCGCACGGTCGAACTGGGCACCTACCTCGGCATCCGGCACCGCGGCCGGCTCATCGCCCTGGCCGGCGAGCGGCTGCGACCGCCCGGCTGGACGGAGATCAGCGCGGTCTGCACCGCCCCGGACCACCGCGGCAAGGGCCTGGCCACGCGACTGGTCCGCGCGATCGCGGCCGGCATCAGGGAGCGCGGAGACACGCCCTTCCTGCATGCCTCCGCGACCAACACCGGCGCGATCCGGCTCTACGAGTCGATCGGCTTCACCCTGCGCCGCCGCTCGGAGTTCCTCCTCGTCCGAACTCCGGGCGCCCAGCAGGAACAGACGGCGTAGGCGGACCGTTGTGTTGAAGGGATCCACGATGTCGGCGCGGCCACGAGCCCGCCGGGACACGGAAGCGGAGGTGAGGGACGTGCGAAGCGGGTCCGCTCTCCGCGTCATGGCGCTCGTCCCGCGCCGCCGTGTGCACCTGTACTCCCGGTCGCACATCGATCTCCAGCGCGTGGCCGGCGCGCTCTGTCGTCCCTGACCTGTCACCCCGCCGCCGTGCCCTCCGCCCCGAGGGCCGCGCTCTCGTACGGTCGACCAGGAAGGCAACCCCTCCGTGTCCGCATCATCTTCGCTGCCCGTTTCCTCCCCCTCGTCCCCCCATCTGCACCTCGCCGTCGCACTCGACGGCGCCGGCTGGCACCCGGCCGCCTGGCGCGAGCCGGTGGCCCGCCCCCGTGAGCTGCTCACCGCCGGGTACTGGACGGACCTGGTCACCGAGGCCGAGCGAGGTCTCCTCGACTTCGTGACCATCGAGGACGCCCTCGGACTCCAGTCCTCGCACGTCACCGAGCCAGACAGCCGCACCGACCAGGTCCGCGGGCGCCTGGACGCCGTCCTGATCGCCGCCCGCGTCGCCCCGCTGACCAGCCACATAGGGCTGGTCCCGACCGCCGTCGTCACCCACACCGAGCCCTTCCACATCTCCAAGGCGATCGCCACCCTCGACTACGTCAGCACGGGCCGTGCGGGCGTACGGGTGCAGGTGTCGGCCCGCGCGCACGAGGCCGCGCACTTCGGCCGCCGTACGCTCCCGCCGCTGCGCATCGAGGACCTGGACAGCCCGGCTGTGCGAGAGCTGACGACCGACCTCTTCGACGAGGCCGCGGACTATGTGGAAGCGGTGCGCCGGCTCTGGGACAGCTGGGAGGACGACGCGGAGATCCGGGACGTCGCCACCGGACGCTTCGTCGACCGCGACAAACTGCACTACACCGACTTCGAGGGCAAGCACTTCAGCGTCAAGGGCCCCTCGATCACCCCCCGCCCGCCGCAGGGCCAGCCGGTCGTCAGCGCCCTGGCCCACGCGACCGTCCCCTACCGGCTGGTGGCCCGGGCCGCCGACATCGGTTACGTCACCCCGCACGACGCCGGTCAGGCCCGTGCCATCGTCGAGGAGATCCGCGCCGAGCAGAGGGCGGCCGGCCGCGCCGACGAACCCCTGCACGTCTTCGGCGACCTGGTGGTGTTCCTGGACGACGACCCGGCCGCCGCAGCGGCCCGCCGCGAGCGTCTCGACGCCCTGGCCGGATACCCGTACACCGGCGATGCCCGGATCTTCACCGGCACACCCGCCCAACTGGCCGATCTGCTCCAGGAGTTGGCGGAGGCGGGGCTGTCCGGCTTCCGGCTGCGGCCCGCCGTCCTCGGCCACGACCTGCCCGCCGTCACCCGGGGCCTCGTGCCCGAACTCCAGCGCCGGGGCGTCTTCCGGCAGTCCTACGAGGCCGACACCCTGCGCGGGCTGCTCGGCCTCTCCCGCCCCGCCAACCGCTACGCCGCCACCGCCTGAGCCGGAGGGACCCACTCATGAGCAGCACGTCACAGGACAAGCCCCGCAAGCAGGTCCACCTCGCGGCGCACTTCCCCGGCGTCAACAACACCACCGTGTGGAGCGACCCCGAGGCCGGCAGCCACATCGAGTTCAGCTCCTTCGCCCACTTCGCGCGCACCGCCGAACGCGCCAAGTTCGACTTCCTGTTCCTCGCCGAAGGGCTGCGACTGCGCGAACAGGGCGGCAAGGTCTACGACTTGGACGTCGTCGGCCGCCCCGACACCTTCACGATCCTCACCGCGCTCGCCGCCGTCACCGAACACCTCGGCCTGACCGGCACCATCAACTCCACCTTCAACGAGCCCTACGAGGTGGCCCGCCAGTTCGCCAGCCTCGACCACCTCTCCGACGGCCGCGCCGCCTGGAACGTGGTCACCTCCTGGGACGCCTTCACCGGTGAGAACTTCCGCCGCGGCGGATTCCTCCCGCAGGAGGAGCGCTACTCCCGGGCCAAGGAGTTCCTGACCACGGCGAACGAGCTGTTCGACTCCTGGCACGGGGACGAGATCGTCGCCGACGCGCAGACCGGCACCTTCCTGCGCGACGCGAAGGCCGGAGCCTTTGTGCACCAGGGCCAACACTTCGACATCCAGGGGCAGTTCAACGTCCCGCGCAGCCCGCAGGGACGCCCGGTGATCTTCCAGGCGGGAGACTCCGACGAGGGGCGCGAGTTCGCCGCCTCCAGCGCGGACGCGATCTTCAGCCGATACGCCACCCTCAAGGAGGGCCAGGCGTTCTACACGGACGTCAAGGGACGCCTCGCCCGCTACGGCCGTACGCGCGACCAGCTGCTGATCCTGCCCGCCGCGACCTTCGTCCTCGGCGACACGGACGCCGAGGCGGAGGAGATCTCCCGCGAGGTGCGCCGCCAGCAGGTCAGCGGCGCCACCGCGATCAAGCACCTGGAGTTCGTCTGGAACCGGGACCTGTCCGCGTACGACCCGGAAGGCCCCCTGCCCGACATCGACCCGGACCTCGGCGAACACACCATCGCCCGGGGCCGCGCCCAGGTCCGGATGTACCGCGACCCGCTCGCCACCGCCCGCGAGTGGCGGGAGCTCGCGGCCGCCAACAAGTGGTCCATCCGCGATCTGGTCATCGAGACCGGCAACCGGCAGGCCTTCGTCGGCTCCCCGGCCACCGTCGCCGAGACCATCGACTCCTTCGTGCAGGCCGACGCCAGTGACGGCTTCATCCTCGTCCCGCACATCACCCCCGGCGGCCTCGACGCCTTCGCCGACACCGTGGTCCCGCTGCTCCAGGAGCGTGGCGTGTACCGCACCGAGTACGAGGGCACGACCCTGCGCGACCACCTCGGCCTCGCCCACCCGGACAACGTGCGTGACGAGCGTGCGGCGTCATGAAATTCCTCGCCATCACCCTGATCGTGCACCGGCCGGACCCCATCACCGGCGTGCAGAAGCCCACCCACGACCGGTTCCGCGAGGTCCTCGACAACGCCCTGCTCGCCGAGGAGCTGGGCTTTGACGGCTTCGGCGTGGGGGAGCGGCACGAGCGGCCGTTCATCTCGTCCTCGCCGCCCGTCGTGCTCAGCCACGTCGCCGCGCTCACCAAGCGCATCCGCCTGTTCACGGCCGTGACGACGCTCAGCCTGCTCGACCCGGTACGCGCGTACGAGGACTACGCGACCCTCGACCACCTCTCCGACGGTCGCCTGGACCTGATCATCGGCAAGGGCAACGGTGCCGCCCAGCGCGACCTCTTCGACGTCACCCCCGAGGATCAGTGGGACCGCAACGCCGAGAGCTACGAGGTGTTCCGCAAGATCTGGCGCCAGGACAAGGTGACCGCCGAGACCCGCTTCCGCCCTGAACTCAAGGACGCGGAGGTGTGGCCCCGGCCGTACCAGCAGCCGATCCGGGTCTGGCACGGCAGTGCGACCAGCAAGGAGTCGGTCGACCTGGCCGCCCGCTACGGCGACCCGCTCTTCTCCGCCAACGTCACCAATCCCATAGAGCCCTACGCCGAGTTGATCCGCTACTACCGCGAGCGCTGGGAGCACTACGGCCACGACCCGGCCGACATCGCGGTGGGCGCGGGCACGGCGGGCCTCTACGCGGCCCGTACGTCGCAGGAGGCGCTGGCCGCGTACCGCCCGGTGTTCGAGGGGAACCTGGCCTTCCAGAAGAGCCTGGGCCTGGAGCCGGTCTTCCCGACGCTGGAGGACTTCGTCGAGCGCAGCTCGGCACTCATCGGCAGCCCCCAGCAGATCATCGACAAGGTGCACCGCTACCACGAGCGGTTCGGACACACGGTGCTGCATCTGCACGCGGACGCGAGCGGTCTCGGCGACACCCAGCACCGCGACTCCCTCGAGCGCTTCCAGTCGGAGGTCGCTCCGGTACTGCGCCGCGAGATCCCCGACCCGCCGTTCGCGTGGGGGCCGGTGCTCGCGACACCCGAGGCCGAGGCGAAGCCGGCGTCCGAGCCGGCGTCCGCCCCCGCGTCCACGTCCGTCCCCGCCGACCGCTGAGGAGCCCCGCCCCATGTCCGACATCCCCCTCGGCGTCCTCGACCTCGTCCCGATCTCCTCCGGCTCCACCGCGACCGAGGCCCTGCGCAACTCCATCGACCTGGCCCGGCAGGCGGAGCGGTTCGGGTACGCCCGCTACTGGTTCGCCGAGCACCACCTCAACCCGGGAGTCGCCGGCACCTCACCCGCGGTGGTCCTCGCCCTGACCGCCTCCGCCACCTCCACGATCCGGCTCGGCTCGGGCGCCGTACAACTCGGGCACCGCACCGCGCTCTCCACGGTCGAGGAGTTCGGCCTGATCGACGCCCTGCACCCCGGCCGCCTCGACCTGGGCCTCGGCCGCTCCGGCGGGCGCCCGCCGGGAGCGCCCACCGACCCGCTGCCGACCGCGACCCCCGTGGTCGGCGGCCGCGCCCCGGGCGGTCTCCGCATCCCGCCCCGGTTCTCCTTCGAGCATCTGCTCGGCTCACCCCGTATCGCCCTCCAGCGCACGCTGCTCCAGCAGCCGCACGCCCGGTCGCAGGACTACGGCGAGCAGATCGACGACATCCTCGCGCTGCTCGCCGGGACGTACCGGTCGGCGGACGGCGTCGAGGCGCATGCCGTCCCGGGCGAGGGCGCGGACGTACAGGTGTGGATCCTGGGCAGCAGCGGCGGTCAGAGCGCCACGGTCGCCGGCCGCAACGGGCTGCGGTTCGCGGCGAACTACCACGTCAGTCCGGCCACGGTGCTGGAGGCGGCGGAGGGTTACCGCGCCGCCTTCCAGCCGTCCGACGTCCTCGACAAGCCGTACGTCAGCGTGTCCGCGGACGTGGTCGTCGCCGAGGACGACGACACCGCGCGCGAACTCGCCACCGGCTACGGCCCCTGGGTCCGCAGCATCCGCACCGCCGAGGGCGCCATCGAGTTCCCGACGCCGAAGGAAGCCCGCGCCCATGTGTGGGGCGACGAGGACCGGGCGCTGGTCGCGGATCGCGTCGAGACCCAGTTCGTGGGCTCCCCGGCACATGTCGCCGACCAGTTGGAACAGCTCCAGGAGGCCACCGGGGCCGACGAGTTGCTGATTACGACCATCGCCCACGGCCATGCGGACCGGGTGCGCTCGTACGAACTGCTGGCCGAGGAGTGGCGAAGCAGATAGCGGTACCGGCACTCGGACGACACTGGACGCGGACTCCTTTCACCGACGCCGTCGACGAAGGCGCGTCAGTGGTGGTGGCCGTGCCGGCCGAGGGTCTCCACGGGGGTCGCGCCGGGGCGGGTCCACTGCGGCACGGGCCGGCTGGTCGGCCCCCAGGTGGCGTTCCCGTCCGCGTCCGAGCGCCAGTACCAGCAGGCCTGGCGGCCCTCGGACGGGTGCCCCTCGCGGACATCGCCGATCACGGTCCGGCCCTCGGGGTTGTCCTCCCATGCCTCGCCGCGGCCGTAGGGCGTCATGTCGAGCAGGGCGAAGGACCCGTTGACCGGCTCGTTGCCACGGCCCGTCGTGGAGTACGTGAGGAACACGCGGGCGCCGTCGCGCAGGAAACAGGCGATGTGCCCCATTCGTCCGCCGATCGGTGCGTCCACACCGCGCACCGAGTACCAGGGCTGGGTGTAGCCCATGAACTCGACGTAGGGGGCCACCTCGTCCCATGGGCCCGAGGTCAGGACGGCGAACGAGACGCCGCGGGCGTTGAGGTAGACGGCGTCCTTCACGTGCCAGGCCGTGGTGGTGCAGCCCTCGCACTGCCCCTGGTGCGGCGCGCCGTCGTGCCACATGTGCTGGTAGACCACGAGCTCGTCGCGGCCCTGGAACAGGTCCAGGAACGGGACCGGGCCGTCGGGTCCGACGACCTCGACCGTCCCGTCGAGCTCCACCATCGGCAGCCGGCGCCGGGCCGCGGCGAGGGCGTCGCCCTCGCGGGTGTGGGCCTTCTCGCGGACCAGTAGCTCGTCACGGGCGGCCTGCCAGGTGGCCAGGTCGACGACGGGCGGCCGGCCGGGCAGCGCGGTGGTCGGGTCGCTCGGCGTGGTCGTCATGGGGTCCTCCGTGGTGTCTCGTGCCGGGCAGCGTCGCACGACGTCCCGCGACGCTCACCAGAACAGACTCGCGCGCCGACCAAAACTCATCGCGGCAGAGGGCGCCCGCGGTCGTTCCCGCAGGCGCCGGTACGCCTCCGCGCGCTCTGTCAGGCAAGGCCCGTGGGGTGGAACGATTTCAGCGCTGGTACCGGCAGGGGCGACGCCACCGGCCGTCGCGGAGGTGTGTGCCGAGAACCGCGTGTGGCACTACGAGCAGCAAGGGGGCTGGACATGGCTGTGGTGATGTCGATGCATTGGGCAGGGGTCACACCGGAGCAGTACGACACGGTGCGGGATGTGGTCGGCTGGGAGGAGACCCCGGCGGCTGGTGGCCAGGTGCACGTTGCCTGGTTTGATGACCAGGGGTTCCACGTGACCGATGTGTGGGAATCCCGGCAGGCATTCGAGACCTTCTTCACCGAACGGCTCGCACCCGCGATCCAGAAGGCCGGCATCAGCGGTACACCCGAGACGGACTTCAGTCCGCTCCACCGGCGTTTCATCGCCGCCGACATCAGCGGCGCAGCATAGGGACAGGGACAACGCCGCTTCTGACGCCGCAGAACACAGGCGGTTCGGCTCAGTTGTCCGAGCCTGCGGCACTGCTTCGGTCAACAAAGAACCCCCGGGTCCCTGACCTGGGGGTTCTTTGCCCGTCCAGAGCCTGTCCGGCGGAAGGTATGGGAAATATCTTCCGCGTCCGTCTCGACCTCCGCGCCGTTGCGCGAGTCGAAGACTGCTGAGCGACCACGAAATTCCAGCCGGGCTTGGGGCTCCGGTGCGCGGCGGGCAGAGAGGCGGGACGGGACGAGACGGGGCGGGCCGGGGTGCGAGGCGGTCAGTCCGAAGCGCCGGGCTTGACGATCGTGCCGACGAAGTCGCCGATGGCCCCGAGGGTGCGTCCCATCTGCTCGATCTGCGGGAAGTGCCCGGCGTCGGGGATCGGGGCGAAGTGCCCGTTGGGGAACGAGTCGGCGTAGCCGCGCCCGTACTTCAGGGGCGCTATGCCGTCCTCCTCGCCCCAGACGACCAGCACCGGCACGGTCACCCGGTGCAGTCGGCCGCGCAGCTTCGGGTCGTACGTGAACCCCTCGCCCCCGTAGACGGCGAGGGTCTTCTGGTTGGCGACCGCCGTGGCCCGCTGCGCATCACTGAACGAGGCGAAGTCGGGGCGGAACCGCGCGTTGGCGAAGGACAACCGGCTCATCTCGGCCGGGGCCAGGGTGCGCGGGTCGACGACCCGGTTCTCCTTCATGTGGGCGTGGATGCCCACCGCGTTCAGCAGGGTCAGCGCGCCGATCCGGCCGTGGTTGTCGCGCAGGGCCATCTCGGCGGCGATCCAGCCGCCGATGGAGTTGCCGACCACCATGACGCCCTTCAGGTCCAGGGTGTCGAGCAGATCCAGGTACGCGACGGCCAGGTCGGCGACGGTGTCGAACCGCTCCGGGCGGGGAGTGCCGTCGAAGCCGGGGTGGGTCGGCGTGACGACGTACACGTGCTCGGACAGTGCGGACGAGATGCCGGCCACCGTGCGCGGGCCGGCACCGCCGTGCAGCATCAGCACGCCGGTGCCCTCGGTGTTCTCGCCGTACTCCTCGACAGTGACGGACAGTCCGCCGTTCAGCTCGATGGTGCGGGTGGAGGGGGTGGAGGGGGTGGAGGTGGGGGTGGTCATGGTGAGTTCCTTGTCATCGCGTGGCGAGAGTCGACTCTCATGAAGTTAGAGGGTTCACTCTCTTTATGCAAGTGAACTCTCATGAAGAGATTCGGCTGTTTGCGGGCGCGGAACCCACGCCTGGATGCGATGAGTTGACGGAGACGCTCGAGGTCCTGCCGCGGTGGCCGGGGCGGGTCCTGTGGTGTGACTGCGGCCTGCTGCATTGGCGTCACCGACGTCACCGGGTCGGGGGAGTGTGTCGTCGGCCAACAGGCCGGACATACCGGATAAATGCAATGATCACACCGAGGTGACATGGCGACTCCGAGCCGTCACCACACCTGGCAGGAGGACCAATCGATGAACCTCACTCTGAAGCGGCTGCTCGGCGTTACCGCGGCGGTGGTCACGGGCGCGACGGCCCTGCTCGGTACCGGCGTTGGCACCGCCGGCGCCTCCGGTCGCGCGCACTGCGACCGCGCCGAACAGGACATGTGGAGCAGCGCCGGGCCCAGCCGCAACCTGACCGGCCACCACTGCAGCATCCCGAACAACAAGAGGCGCTGGTTCACCATCGAGATCGACACCCTCGTACGGACCCACTACAAGAGGGACACTCTGGACGGAGGGGTTGCCCGGACCGAGACCCTGCACAACAAAACCATCAGTTGTATGGGCTATACCTCCGACGACGGCAAGGTGAACTGGTTCGGATGCCCACCCGCCTGACACGCCCCCCGAAGGGTCGGCCTGGGAGGAACCCCCTCCTGAGCCGACCTTCTCTCTGTGCCCCGGCCGACCCTTCTCTCTGCCCCCGGCAGGATTCGAACCTGCGACACCCGCTTGCGGGAGTCCGGTCCGAGTTCGTGCCTGGATGCTCTGGTTGCCGTACTCCGCCGCTGAACAGATGGCGTTGAGCGCTCTTCCCCGACGCGCCGCGATTTCGTAGAGTCCGGTCGTTCGGGACTGGCTCTGGGGGCGTGTGGCTGTTCCTGCGGCTCGGAGTCGTGTCCTACGTGTGGTCCGCGGCATTGGCTCGTTCCTGAAAGAACGCGGCCGGTGCGCGTCGTACCGGCCCGGCTGCTCGACGCCGACCACGGTTCGGGTGGGGGCGGGACGATGGTTGAGGGCCACTCAGGCCCGTGGCCCCGGGCCGCGGCCAGACCGGGCAGTTTTCGAGAAGCGTCGGTGACCCGGCTGCCCCTACCGTCGAAGTCATGAACTCCATCGACGCCGTCACCCTTGAGGTGGCCGACACCACGGCCGCCGCGCGCTTCTACTCCACCGTCTTCGGACTGGACTCGTCGCAAGTGCGCCTGCGCGCCTCCGAAGCCCCCACGACCGGATTCCGCGGTTTCACCCTGTCGCTCGTGGTGTCCCAGCCGGGCAACGTCGACGCCTTCGTCGGCGCCGCCCTCGACGCCGGCGCCACCGCCCTCAAGCCCACCTCTAAGTCGCTGTGGGGCTACGGCGGCGTCGTTCAGGCCCCGGACGGCACGATCTGGAAGATCGCGACGTCGGCGAAGAAGGACACGGGCCCGGTCGCCCGGGACTTCGAGGAGCTCGTGCTCCTGCTGGGCGTCGAGGACGTGAAGGCCAGCAAGCAGTTCTACGTCGAGCAGGGCCTCACCGTGGGCAAGAGCTTCGGCGGCAAGTACGTCGAGTTCGCCACCGGGTCGGGCCCCGTCAAGCTGGCCCTGTACAAGCGCCGTGCTCTCGCCAAGGATGCGGGTGTCCCCGCCGACGGCACCGGATCACACAGGCTCGTGCTCTCCAGCGCCGCCAGCCCGTTCAGCGACCCGGACGGGTTCGTCTGGGAAGCCACTGCCCCCCTGACCGCCACCGCCTGAGCCGAGCCACCTCCGTTCACGGGACGCGCCCGGGGTGCGGCAAGGCCGAAGTCGCAGTGCTGGTGTGGCGACAAGGGCTGGCCTGGTCGCTGCTGCTCGGCGGGTGATGCGCGGCTGGTGGCGCCGGGCATCACCCGCCGGGGAACGACTCAGTGCTTGTTGACCGCCGAGGCCCAGTCGAAGTTCACGCCCATCTGGGAGTACATGGTCGAGTACCCGACGAAGCAGTTGAACTTCTCGACCTTGCCGTTGTGCAGGTACCAGAAGTCGGCCGTAGGCACGTCGATCTTCGCGCCGTTCGGCTTGACGGTGCCCGCCGGTGACTGCAGCGGTCCCTCGAACGTGCCCTGGATCGACAGTTCGATGCTGATCACGTCGCCGTTCACGGTGATGCGCTTGAGTTCACGGTGAACGTCGGGGAAGAGGTTGGCCATGTAGGGCAGAACGTCACCGAGCGCCTTGCCCCGGTATGCCTGGCCGGGGACCATGTCGTTGAAGACGCCGTCCTTGGCGAAGCTGTTGACGAACGTGTTGACGTCCAGGCTGTTGCCTTCCGCCACGTGGTAGTCGCGCAGGACGACCGCGAGGTTGGCCCTCTCGTGCCTGGTCAGGTGGCGGTCCGTCAGCGGCAGCTTCGCCAGGTCGCCAGGGGTCAGGTCGGCGTGGGCCGCCGTGCTGCTGTGGACCGCTGCATTGTTGTGGACGGGGCTTGCGGCCTGCGTCGGCGCAGCGGCGATGGAAAGACCACCCAGGATCGCTATCGCGGCCGTGGCGGTGATCGACTTCCGGCTGAGCAGCTTCATGTCGTGTTCCTCCAGGTTTGTTCTCAGGATCCGAGATCCGTCGCAACGGTCTCTCGTGGGTGCTTAGTAAATCAAGCGCTCGCTTGAGATTATGAACGGCCACACAGGCTGTCAAGCACTTGTTTAAATTGTGTGGTCGCGCAGCCGCGGAGGCGTGTGCCCACGCGGCCGTGTTGCGGCTGGTCAGGTCGATGGGGGTGACCTCGCGGAGGCGGCCGGGCTCGGCGCTGATCCGGTTCCCGGTCCGGCCGGTGCGGTGTCGGTCCTCCATCGCCTCGAACGCCGCATCCGCGCCTACGTACTGCTGTGCCGACCGCCCCCGCCCCAATCCGCGTCGCCGAACAGAGGCTTCAGTGCCGTTGCTCAGCGAGGCGGCTGTTTGACAATGAACTCAAGCAGCTGCTTGAGTTCATGCTGTGATACAGGCGAAAAAGACGGACCTGCGCCGAGAGGCCGGTCAGCGCACGCGGGACGGCCTGCAGACGGCCGCCCTGGAGTTGCTCGCGCAGCGAGGCCAGGAGGGCGTGACACTTCGCGAGATCACCGATCGCGCCGGAGCCAACGTCGCCGCGGTGAGTTACCACTTCGGGTCGCTGAAGGCGCTCTGCGACTCGGCGATAGAGCACGCGCTGGAACGGTATCTGGACGCGCAGATCCAAGAGCTCGATCCCCTTGGCTCCACGTCGACGCTCCAGGAGTTGGCGGCAGCCTTCGCCCGGCCGATGGTGCGCGCACTGGCGGCCGGTGGACAAGACCTGGCCGTGATGCGGACTGTGGCGCGCGTCGGTATCGATCCGCCCGAGGGGTGGGAGCGGCTGAACGGCAAGTTCGACCAGAGTCGCCGGGAAGCCCTCCGGGTGCTGACAGCGAACCTTCCCGGAGTCGACGAGCAGGAACTGATCTTCCGTACGCGATGCGCAGCCGGCCTGCTGAACTGGCTCGCACTGGCCCCCATCGGCACCGAGTTGGCCGCCATGTCCGCCGAGCAGATCGAGCGGCAGCTGGTCCCCGTGGTGGCCGGGGCGTTCCGCGGGGACACCGCCGTCGGCTGCTGACCAGGCCAAAGGCCCCCTGAGCCCGAGCAACTCAAACGAATACTCGGCAAGGAAGCGGACGGCACCTCCCTCGTCCAGCGGTACCACGTGGGCCATGGCGTTTTCAGCTGATTGACGGACAGTCGGCCACCATGCGTGGGGGCGCAGGACTTTCCAACTGGCTCGCCACCGGACTGGGATCGGCTTCCCGTCTCGGCTGAATGACGGTGAACGAGGCTGAATGAGACGGAAAGTGAGACGGGCGTGGCGGTCGTTGTCGGTACCGCCTCGTACGGGGCGCATTCGGCTGTTTGGCCAACGAAAGAGAGATGCCGTGCCGGGCGTCGCGAGCGTCAAAGGTCTTCAAGCTGTGATCATGGAGCGTTCATTGAAAGTGATCGAAGAGCGCCAGGTTGCGGGGGCCGGTGTGCCGCCGCTGCGGGGCGCTCGCGGGAACGCGCTGTAGGTGATGTGGTGAACTGGTTGACCTCGCTGCCGGCGGTGGTGCTGGTTGTGGGCGGGCTCCTGCTTGCCCTACTGGTCGCGGCCGCGGCGCGGGTCGGCGTCCGGGCGCTCGTACCGGTCGAGGAACGGGATCGGGTGCCGCAGATCGCCACGCCCCTGATGCCGACACTCGGCGCCGCCTTCGCGATCTTCGCGGCACTCACACTGGCCAGCGAGGCCGGCTACCTGCGCGCGGCCGAGGGGTTGGTGAGCGACGAGGCGGCCGCGGCCTCCCGCCTGGCCTGGGCGGCGACGAGTCCGCGAGTCCAGTCGGAGCCTATCCATGCGGCGCTGCTGGACTACTTGCAGACCACGCGTGCCAGGGAGTGGAAGGCTGCAGCAGCGGCGTCCGGTGACGACCCCGCCACCGCTCACGCGATCGCACGGCTGGAGCGGAGTGTGCGCGCCGAAGCGGCCCGGCCCGAGGTGGGAACCCCGGCCGGCACGGAGCTGGTGGCTTCCATGGACGGTGTCACCAGTAGTCGTCGCGCCCGCGTTGCGGCCGCCTCGCGCGACGTTCCCGCGCTCTACGTCGTCACGCTGGTCGTCAGCGGACTGGCCTTGATCGTGAACTCCGGCGCACTGGTCTTCCGCAGCAGCCTGCGAACGTCACTGCTGATCGTAGGTGTGGCGAGTGTGGTCGGGCTGAGCCTGGCGTTGCTCTTCGCACTCAGCGGGCCCTGGAGCGGAGCGTTCATCGTCAGTGGGCAACCACTTGACGCCATCATCACGGACCTGAAGTCCGGCTTCTTTCACGGCGGCTCGTAGGCGACGGGCGTGATCAGTACGCCGACAACCGCTCACCGGCGGCCGTGACCCGCGGCCGCCCGATCGATCCCCCCAGGACGGCCAGGGAGGGCACTCATGCGTGAGCACCGCATTGGGAGTGGGGGATCGATCAGCTGACGTCGAGGTAGTCCCGTAGGGCCTGGGAGCGGGAGGGGTGGCGCAGTTTGGACATCGTCTTGGACTCGATCTGGCGGATGCGCTCACGTGTCACCCCGTACACCTGCCCTATCTCCTCCAGGGTCCGGGCCTGCCCGTCGACGAGGCCGTAGCGCAGGGAGATGATCCCGGCCTCGCGTGCGGTCATGTTCGCGAGGACGGCCTGGATGGCGTCCTTGAGGAGGAGGAAGGTGACCATGTCCGCGGGGGAGATGGTCTCGCTGTCCTCCAGGATGTCACCGAGTTCCGTGCCGCCGTCCTCGCCGAGCGGGGTGTGGAGCGAGACCGGCTGCTTGCTGAAGCCCTCTATCTCGGTGATCTTCTCGACGGGGACGTCCAGCTTGTCCGCGAGCTGTTCCTGTGTGGGTTCGGCCCCGGTGTCCTGGAGTATTTCCCGGCGGACCTTGGCCATGCGGTTGATGACCTCGACCATGTGGACGGGAATGCGGATCGTCCGGCTCTGGTCGGCCAGGGCGCGTGAAATCGCCTGCCGGATCCACCAGGTCGCATAGGTCGAGAACTTGAACCCTTTGGTGTAGTCGAATTTCTCCACCGCGCGGATCAGTCCCGTGTTTCCCTCCTGGATCAGATCCAGGAACAGCATTCCCCGTCTGCTGTACCGCTTGGCGATGGAGACGACCAGGCGCAGGTTCGCCTCGACGAGATGGGACTTCGCCACATGTCCGTCCGCGGCGAGAATCTCCAGTTCGCGCTGGAATTCGGGGCTGATGTGCGGCTCCTCCGTCAGCCTCCGCTCGGCGAACAGGCCCGCCTCGATCCGCTTCGCCAGCTCCACCTCCTTCTCGGCGTCGAGGAGGGAGACCCGCGCGATCTGCTTGAGGTAGTCGCGCACCTGATCGATCGTGGCGCCGCCGGAGGTGAGCCGGGGGCTGGGCGCGTCGTCGTCCTCGTCCGCATACGCGGCGGGATTGGGCGACTCCAGTTCCCATGCCTGAGTGTCCGTGTCCATGGCGCTCAACTCCTCTCCAGAAGCGGTCGGAGGAACTGCCCGGTGTAGGACCGAGGCTGGGCCGCCACCTGTTCGGGGGTGCCCTCGGCGATCACTGTGCCGCCGCGGTGGCCGCCTTCGGGGCCCATGTCGATGGTCCAGTCGGCGGTCTTGATCACGTCGAGGTCGTGCGCGATGACGACGACCGTGTTGCCTTGGTCGACGAGTCGGTGGAGCACGGCCAGCAGTTGGCGGACGTCGTCGACATGCAGGCCGGTGGTCGGCTCGTCGAGGACGTAGAGCGTTCTTCCCTTGGTGCGTTTCTGCAGTTCGGCGGCGAGCTTGACGCGCTGTGCCTCGTCGCCGGAGAGCGTCGTGGCGGACTGGCCGAGTTTCACATGGCCCAGACCCACGTCTTGGAGCGCCCTGAGGTGCCGGGAGATGATCGCGTGTTCCGCGAAGAAACCCAGGCTGTCCTCGATGGTCATGCCCAGTACGTCGGCGATGGACCTGCCCTTGAAGTGTACGTCCAGGGTCTCCCGGTTGTACTGCGCTCCGTGACACACCTCACACGGCACGTAGACGTCGGGGAGGAAGTTCATCTCGGCCTTGAGGGTGCCGTCGCCGTACCAGTGCTCGCAGCGACCGCCCTTGAGATGGAAGGAGAATCGGCCCGGCCGGTGGCCGCGCACCTTCGCCTCCGGAGTCTGTGCGAACAGCTTCCGTGATCGCGCGCCCCTTCGTGCGGGGCCTGCGTGCCGCGGGCAGCGGTATCCGCCGTCGGCCGGCCAGACAGGCGCCGGTGAGGGGGGTCGGATGGTCGAGGAGTTCGCGCGCGGTACCCGAGTGCACCACGTGTCCGCCGTGCGCGCCCGCGCCCGGCCCGATGTCCACCACCCGGTCGGCGGCCTTCACGGTCTCCTCGTCGTGCTCGACGACGATCACCGTGTTGCCACGGTCCCGCAGCCGCAGGCCGGGCGCCGCCGCAGGCCGGGCAGGGCACCTCGTGCGTACAGCCCGCGAACCGCTCCCGTGAGGCGTCCTCCCGCGTGTGGCGGCGGGTGACATGGGGGAAGATGCCCTCGAACCGGGTCAGGTGGGAACGCTCGCGCCCGAACCGGTTCCGACAGGTGATGTGGACCTGCTCCCGGAACCCTGCGGCACCACCTTCTTCGCGGTGGCGGGCAGTTGACGCGAGGGGGTGGCGGCGCTGAACCCGGCCGCCGCGGCCACCGCTTCGAGCAGCCGGGTGAAGTACTCGGCGCCACTGGTGTTCGTCCACGGCGCGACGGCGCCCTCGGACAGTGACTTCTCCTCGGCCGGTACGACGAGTTCGGGGTCGACCTCCGTCCGTGAGCCCAGGCCGGTGCACTCGGGGCAGACACCCCGCTGTCGCGCACTCGCCTTCACCGTGAGCCGGTCCACGACCACGTCGGGCGAGTGCTTCCCGCGCCTGTCCAGCGGCGGCGGCCCGGTGAGCGGATGGACCTCCCCGTCGACCCGCACCGGCTGAACCCGTCGGTCCGCAACTGCCCGAACACGTCCGCATGCTCGCCCTTGCGGTCCCGGACCACCGGAGCCGGCACCTGGACGCGCACCCCGTCGCCCTGCGCGAGCAGCCGGTCCACGATCTGCTGGGGCGGCTGCCGCTCCACCGGCTCCCCGCACTCGGGGCAGTTCGGGCGTCCGACGCGGGCGTACAGCAGACGCAGGCTGGATTTATCCGAGCCCGATACCCCGGTGAAGACGATGAGCGCATTCCTGGGCAACTCCACGGAGATGTCACGCAGGTTGTGCCGGCGGGCGCCCTTGATGACGAGTCGGTCTTTCACCTGTCCGAACCCTACGACGCGGTAGAGCGTGCGGTTGCCGAATCGTTATCGACCGGTTCCGCCCTCGGTGACGCTCCGCCCGTCGCCGCGGCCTCACGCTTCGACGAGCTCGCGGACGTCGTCCCGCACCTGCTGCTCCTGCTCCTGCACCCGCTCCGTCTCCTGCACCCGCACCTGCTGCTCCTGCTCCCGCTCCTGTGCCTGCTCCCGCTCCTCGACCGGGTGGCGGTGGCGGTACAGCCAGGTGATGTCGCGGCCGAACGACCAGACGAGCGAGGCGAGCGCGAGGAGCACCGCGGCGGCGTTGCCCTCCAGGGGCATGATCCCGGCGCCCGCGACGAGCAGCACGATCCCCTGAAGGGCCGCCACGGTCTTGCGCGCCATGCTGTGCGGCAGGGCCGCGTTCAGCCAGGGCAGCACCCGGGCCGCAGCCACGAACGCGTACCGCATGGTGCCGATCAGCAGCACCCACGGGCCGAGCGACATCGAGACGTACACGCTCAGCACCAGGATCAGGAACGCGTCCACCTCCATGTCGAAGCGGGCGCCCAGCGCGGTCGAGGTACCGGTGCGACGGGCGACCTTGCCGTCCACCCCGTCGAGGATCAGGGCGACCGCCGTGAGGCCGACGAGCAGGCTGACCGGGGGCGAGCTCTCGAAGGAGTCCGCGACCAGGGCGGTGACCCCGCCGACCAGGATGGCCCGGCCGAGTGTCACCCGATTGGCCGGGCCGAAGGAACGGGGCCGTGAGCGGCGCAGGGCACGGGTCAGAACCGCCCAGGTGGCGAGCGCGAAGGCCAGACCGGTCAGCCAGCCCGCGGGCCCCATCCCGATCGCCGTGCCCAGCAGAGCCAGCACCAGGAGCTGCAGACCCGCTCCCACCGTGGTCTCCTGCGCCAAGAGCCTCGCGTCGTACGTGTTGTTCAGGGCCACCGCACATCCTCCGGCCGTATGACAGAGTCGATCAACGCCGCGTACAGTGCGCGGCTTGTCACTGGTCCGTACGTGAAGATCTGCTGAATCGTTCAGGGGGACGCTCATGGAACTCACAGCTCGTGCCTTCTGGCTGAGCTCGCCCGGCCACGCCGAGATACGCGAGGTCGCCCTGCCGGCCCCTGCCGAGGGGGAGGTGCTGGTGCGCACGCTCTACTCGGGAGTGAGCCGGGGCACCGAGACTCTCGTCTTCCGCGGCGGCGTTCCGGAAAGTCAGCATGCTTCGATGCGTGCACCGTTCCAGGACGGGGATTTCCCCGCACCTGTGAAGTACGGCTATTTGAGCGTCGGCCAGGTGGAAGAAGGCCCGGCGGGTCTGCGCGGCCGGACCGTCTTCTGCCTGTATCCGCACCAGACGCGGTACGTCGTGCCGCTGAGCGCCGTGACCGTCGTACCGGACTCCGTCCCCGCCCCGCGCGCCGTGCTCGCCGGGACGGTGGAGACCGCGGTGAACGCCCTGTGGGACGCGGCACCGCTGGTCGGCGACCGGATCGCCGTGGTGGGCGGCGGCATGGTCGGCTGCTCCATCGCCGCGCTCCTCGCCCGCTTCCCGGGCGTACGCGTCCAGCTCGTCGACGCCGACCCCGCGCGCGCCGACATCGCCCGCGCCCTGGGCGTGGACTTCGCGCTCCCCGCGGACGCCGCGGGCGAGTGCGACCTCGTCGTGCATGCCAGCGCCACCGAGGCAGGGCTCACCCGTTCGCTGGAGCTGCTCGCCCAGGAGGGCACCGTCCTGGAGATGAGCTGGTACGGCGACCGGCGGGTCAGCCTGCCGCTGGGCGAGGCCTTCCACTCACGGCGCCTGGTCGTGCGCAGCAGCCAGGTGGGTTCCGTTTCCCCGGCGCGGCGCGCCAGTCGGACGTACGCCGATCGGCTGGCACTCGCCCTGGAACTGCTCGCCGAGCCCGCCTTCGACGCGCTCGTCACCGGTGAGTGCGGCTTCGACGAACTGCCCGACGTGATGGCGAAGTTGGCCTCCGGATCGATACCCGGCCTGTGCCATCGAGTCGTCTACGAAGGCGCTTGAGCACTGAACAACCTGCCTGACCTCCAAAAACTGCAAAGAAAGGGGAACAGGCAGCTGAACAAGGAGAACGGGGAAGCCGTACTACACGGCATGGTCCCGGCAGGGGATCAGACGTGCCGCACCTGGAGGGTCGTCCGTTGTTCAGCATCACCGTCCGCGATCACCTGATGATCGCCCACAGCTTCCGTGGCGAGGTCTTCGGGCCCGCGCAGCGCCTGCACGGGGCGACGTTCCTGGTGGACGCCACGTTTCGCCGGGCCGAGCTGGACGACGACAACATCGTCGTCGACATCGGTCTGGCCACGCAGGAACTCGGCGCCGTCGTGAGCGCGCTGAACTACCGCAACCTCGACAACGAACCGGACTTCAAGAACACCAACACCTCGACGGAGTTCCTGGCCAAGGTCATCGCCGACCGCCTCGCCGAGCGCGTGCACGCCGGGGCCCTCGGCGAGGGCGCCCAAGGCCTCGCGGGCATCACGGTCACCCTGCACGAGTCGCACATCGCCTGGGCGAGTTACGAGCGTGCACTGTGACCGACACGACCATGGACCAGGCCTCCCCCAAGTCCGGCCAGGTGCCACCTAAGTCCGGCCAGGCGTCCGCGAAGTCCGGTCAGGTGTCCCCCAAGACCGGCCAGGCGTCCGCGAAGACCGGCCAGGCGTCCGCGAACGACGACCAGGCTTCCCTGAACTACGTGCCCGTGCAGCACACGGCTCTCAAGAACGCCGAGATCATCCCCATGTCCCTGCGCTCCGTGCACTTCGTGATGCCGGGCGGTGTCGACGACGCGTCCGCGCCCAGCGGCGGCAACGCCTACGACCGCCGGCTCTGCCTCGACCTGCCCGGCTTCGGCTGGCAGGTCCACAAGCACGCCGTCGCGGGCAGCTGGCCCCGGCCGTCGGCCTCCGCCCGTACGGAGCTGGCGCGCACGCTCAGCGAGTTCCCGGACGACTCGGTCGTCCTCCTCGACGGTCTCGTCGCCTGCGGCGTCCCCGAGATCGTCGTCCCCGAGGCTGAACGGCTGCGTCTCGCCGTCCTGGTGCACCTGCCGCTCGGCGACGAGACCGGGCTCGCGCCCGCCGTGGCCGCCGAGCTGGACGCGAAGGAACGGGCGACGCTGCGGGCCGTGTCCGCCGTCGTCGCCACCAGCGACTGGGCCGTCCGCCGGCTGGTCGCCCACCACGGGCTCGCCCCGGAACGTGTTCATGTCGCCGCCCCGGGCGCCGACATCGCGCCCCTCGCCTCCGGTACCGACGGCGTCTCCCGGCTGCTGTGCGTCGCCGCGGTCACCCCACGCAAGGGCCAGCACCGGCTGATCGAGGCCCTCGCCACCGTCACCGACCTGCCCTGGAGCTGCGTCTGCGTCGGCGGACTCACCCAGGACCCGACGTACGTCGCCCAGCTGCGCGGCCTGATCGGGAAGTACGGGCTCGGCGACCGGCTGCACCTCGCGGGACCGCAGGCGGGCGCGGAACTCGACGCGAGTTACGCGGCGGCCGACCTCATGGTCCTCACCTCCTACGCCGAGACGTACGGCATGGCCGTCACGGAGGCGCTCGCGCGGGGGATCCCGGTGCTGGCGACCGACGTGGGCGGTCTCCCCGAGGCGGTCGGGCGCGCGCCCGACGGCGGGGTCCCCGGGATCCTCGTACCCCCGGAGAACCCGGCGGCGCTCGCCGCGGAACTGCGCGGCTGGTTCGGCGAGGCCGATGTGCGCCGCCGCCTCAAGGCCGCCGCGCGCAGTCGCCGGGCCGCACTGGACGGCTGGGCGACCACCGCCCGCAGCCTGGCCGGTGTGCTGGGACGTCTTCCGCAGCAGCCTCGGAGGGCGGCATGAGCATGACTGCGACTCCGTCGGGAGTTCCGGAACAGGGCGTGTCGGAGGTGGGCGTGCAGGGTGGTGTGTCCGGGGTTCCGGGGCAGCGCGTGAGCGCGCCCGACGACGACGTGCCCCGCTACGCCCCTCAGTGGCTCCAGCTGCGGGAGCCCGCGGACGCCGCCGCACGGGCGCCCGAACTGCTCGACCCGCTGCGCATCCGGCTGGCGAACCGGCCGGGCCGCGCCGGCGACCTGGTGATCCACGACCTCGGCTGCGGCACCGGCTCCATGGGCCGCTGGCTCGCCCCCCGGCTCGACGGCGCCCAGCACTGGATCCTGCACGACCGGGACCCCTATCTGCTGCATTTCGCGACCGTGGGCGCACCGCAAGCGGCCGCCGACGGCAGCCGGGTCACGGTCACCACCCAGCGCGGTGACATCGGCCGGCTGACCGCGGACGCGCTGACCGGGGCGTCCCTGGTGACGGCGTCCGCCCTGCTCGACGTGCTGACCCGCGAGGAGATCGACCGGCTCGCGGCGGCCTGCGCGGGCGCCGGGGTGCCGGCCCTGCTCACGCTCTCCGTCGTGGGGCGCGTCGAGTTCACACCGGCCGATCCGCTGGACGCCGAGTTCGCCGAGGCGTTCAACGCCCACCAGCGGCGCGGGGAACTGCTCGGCCCCGACGCGATCACGGCGGCCTGCGAGGCCTTCGACCGGCACGGCGCGACGGTACGGGTGCATCCGAGCCCCTGGCGGCTCGGCGCCGACGAGGCCGACCTCACGGCGGAGTGGCTGCGCGGGTGGGTCGGCGCGGCCGTCGAGGAGCGGCCCGCGCTGGCCGCCCGTGCAGAGTCGTATCTGCAGTCCCGCCTCGCCGCCTGCGCCGCGGGTGAGCTGCGCGTGCAGGTCCACCACAGCGACGTACTGGCGCTGCCGCGGCCGACCGGCGGTGCGGCGTGAGCGCCGGGGCGGGGACGGCGGAGGCGGTCGGCGTGGACGCGGGCACGTCCAGCCCGCGCGGTGCGGCGACCGCTGTCCGGGCCCACGCCGACGCGGACCTGGTTTCGGTGCGCGGCGACGTGAGTCCGGCGGACACGGCAACGACCAGTGGCGAGGCGGGTCAGTCGCACGCCGAGGGCGAGCCGGGTGAGCCGCACGCCGACGGCGAGTCGAACGCGCCGGCCCGCGGCGTGACGGAGCTCCTCCGTTCCCGCCCCGGCGCGGTTCACGTCGACGCCGAGACGTCCCCGGCCCGGCAGGAAGCCGACCCGACCCCCGCCCGCCGCAAGGGGGGCTCGCTGCGCACGCACATCGGTTCCGTCGCCGGTGTCCTCATCCTCGGTGTGCTGCTCTGGCGGCTCGGTACCGGTGTCTTCCTGGACGGCCTGCGACGGGTCGACGGCCCGACCCTGCTGGCGGGGCTGGGGCTCGGTCTGCTGACCACCGTGTTCAGCGCCTGGCGCTGGTGCCTGGTGGCACGTGGACTGCGGATCCGGCTGCCGCTGGGCGGCGCCGTCGCGGACTACTACCGCGCGCTGTTCCTGAACGCGGCGCTGCCCGGCGGTGTCCTCGGCGATGTGCACCGCGCCGTACGACACGGCCAGAGCACCGGGGACGTCGGCCGCGGCGTACGCGCCGTGGTCCTCGAACGGACCGCGGGCCAGGCGGTCCTGGTGGCCGCCGGAGCGGTGGTCCTGCTCACCTTCCCGTCACCGGTCCTCGCGGACGCCCGCAGGCTCGCCCTGATCCTGGCGATCGTCTCGGTGTGCGGAGTCGTCACGGCGGGCGCGGTCCGCAGGGGCAGAGCCCAGTCCGGCCCGTCCCGGCGCTACGGGGCCGTCCGCGCCGCGCTCACCGAGGCGCGCGGCGCGCTGCTCGCCCGCGGCAACTGGCCGGGCGTGCTCATCTCGTCGGTCGTGGTGCTGGCGGGACATCTGGCGATGTTCCTGCTCGCCGCCCGCGTCGCCGGATCGCACGCCTCCGTCGCCGTACTGCTGCCGCTCGCCCTGCTGGCCCTGCTCGCCATGGGCCTGCCGCTGAACATCGGCGGCTGGGGCCCCAGGGAAGGCGTCATGGCCTGGGCCTTCGGCGCCGCCGGGCTGGGCGCCGGCATGGGCCTGAGCGTCGCGGTGATCTACGGAGTGCTCAGCTTCGCCGCCGCCCTGCCCGGCGTCGCGGTCCTGGTCGTCCGGTGGTTCGCGGCGCTGCGGCGCCCCCGGCAGGAGAACGCAGGAGGGCACGATCAATGCCGAGCGTCAGAGACCGCCGAAGTTCACACTCCGGAAGTCCCCTTGGCCGGGGCCGCGTCGGAGGCGGTGGGCAGCGTCTTCGCCGTCACCAAGGAGAAGTACGCCCCGAAGGCCTCGGTCAGCCCCGCCAGGAGCTCCTTCCCCTTCTCGGCGGACGCCTTCGAGGGACGGCCGATGACGCCGGACTCGGTATAGCCGGCCATTCCGAGGGTGAGCAGATGACGTCGGTCGTCCGCGACGAAGTCGGACGTCTCGTAACCGGGCCGGACCAATTCAGGATGCGTGTGCAGAAGAATGGAGGTCTCGATTTCACCGGCATGCATATCGGTGAGCAACGAGGTCTCCACGCCTGCCCGTTCCAGCGCCGCCTCCCAGTCCTCCATGGCCGGGAAAAGCGCCATACGCGTACCGGTGCCGACGGATTCCTGAACCACATTGCCCAGCACGTAATTCCCGCCGTGCCCGTTGACCAGCACCAGGGTGTCGACGCCGGAGTGGCGCAGCGATGCGGCTATGTCCCGCACCACCGCGTGCAGCGTGACGGCGGAAATGCTGACGGTACCCGGCCAGGCCGCGTGCTCGTGCGAGCAGGAGATCGTCACCGGAGGAAGGAGATGGACCGGATGAGCGGCGGCGATCCGTTCCGCGACGGCGCACGCGACCAGCGTGTCCGTCGCCAACGGAAGGTAGGCACCGTGCTGTTCGAAACTCCCGACGGGAAGCACGGCGACCTCACGGGCGACACCGGCCCCCCGCTCGCGTACATCCTCCGTGGTGTCCGCCGGCAACAGACCGGATACCGCCGAGCGCGTTCCCGAACCACTCATGTTTCACGGCCTTTCGACGCTGCTTTCGACTCTGCTTAGGAACCAGATCATGACAGATAACTTTGGAGTACTCGCCGGGACCGCACGCCTCACAGGTGTCGAACGAGTCGTGAATGCCCCTTTGCCCACCGTGTACGGCGACTTCCAGGCGGTCGGCTTCCTGGATCACGATCGCGGAGAGGAGCAAGTGGCCCTGGTTTACGGGGAGGTCGGCGATCTCAGCAACAGCGGGGAAGACGCCACGAAGGAAGGAGTCCTCACCCGGCTCCATTCGGAGTGCCTCACCGGGGACGCCTTCGGGTCGACCCACTGCGAGTGCGGTGACCAGCTCGCCGCCGCGCTGCGCGCCATCGTCGCGGAGGGCCGTGGCGTCCTCGTCTACCTCCGCGGCCACGAGGGCCGCGGCATCGGACTGCTCGCGAAGCTGCAGGCGATGAAGCTCCAGTCGGAGGGCCTCGACACCGTCGAGGCGAACGTCGCCCTCGGCCTGCCGGTCGACGCCCGTGACTACCGGGTCGCGGCGGACATCCTGCACGACCTCGGCGTCCGCTCCGTACGCCTGCTCTCGAACAACCCGCGCAAGCGGGAGTCGCTCCAGCGCAACGGCATCAAGGTCGCCGAGCAGGTCCCGCTGCTCATACCGCCGTGCCCGCAGAACATCACCTATCTGCGCACCAAGCGGGAGCGACTCGACCACTTCCTGCCGCATCTGGACGTGGTGGTCTCCCACTCCTCCTGAGCGCGGGCGCCCGAGGGCGTCACCCGGAGGCGCCGGCTGTGGTGAGAGAGGTGCGCGCGGGGAAAGGTACAAGGAATGACCGACGACGTCCTGTACCTCTCCCGGGACCGGGTGACGGAGCTGTTGGACACCGATGCGGCGATCGCCTCGCAGCGCGCGGCGTTCACCGCGCTCGGTGACGGCACCGCCGAGCTCCCCGGCAAGATCATGCACCCCAGCCGATTCGACGACAGCGTCGTCTTCGCCTACCTCGCCCGGCTGTCCGTCGACACCGGGGCCGTCGCCAAGTTCGGCAGTGTCAACCCGGCCAACACGGCGGCCGGGCTGCCGACGGTGCACGCCGTGATCAACGCGCTCGATCCGGTGACCGGGCAACTCGCCGCCGTCATGGACGGTACGGCGGTCACGACCCTGCGCACCGCCGCGGCGAGCGCCGTCGCCCTCGACGCGCTGGCCACCGCCGACAGCGCGGAGCTGGGCCTTCTCGGCTCCGGCACCCAGGCCCTCGCCCACGCGCGGGCCGTCGCCCGGGTGCGGGACCTCAGGTCCGTACGGGTGTGGAGCCCGAACCCGGCCCGACGGGCGCGGGCGGCGCGGAGCCTCGCGACGGAACTCGGGGTCGCGACCAAGGCCGTCGACACGGCGGAGGAAGCCGTCGCGGGCCTGCCCATGGTCGCCGCCTGCACGCTCAGCAGCACACCCGTCGTACGCGGCGCCTGGCTGGCGCCGGGGTGCGCGGTCGTCAGCGTCGGCTCCTTCGAGCCCACCCGCAGCGAGGTCGACACGGAGGTCGTACGGCGGGCGGCGGCGGTCGTGGTCGACGACCCGGAGACGGCGGCCGAGCACGCCGGACCGATCGTGGACGCGCTGCGGGAGGGAGTGCTCACCCGCGCCGACCTGATCCCGCTCGGCGGCGTCCTCACCGGCAGCCACCAGGCCCGCACCCACCCCGACGACATCGTCTTCTACAACAGCGTCGGGCTCGGCATCCAGGACGCCGCCGCGGCCTGGGCCGTG
Organism: Streptomyces olivochromogenes; assembly: GCF_001514115.1. Taxonomy (GTDB): domain Bacteria; phylum Actinomycetota; class Actinomycetes; order Streptomycetales; family Streptomycetaceae; genus Streptomyces; species Streptomyces olivochromogenes. The sequence continues at coordinate 909,657 of NZ_KQ948451.1, read as the reverse complement.
ATCGCGGCCGCTCGTGCCCGGGAGGCGCGCGGATGACCGGCAGCGCGCGGGTCGTCGTCATCGGCGGCGGGGTGATGGGCACGAGCATCGCCTACCACCTGGCCCGGGCCGGTGTACCGGACGTGGTCCTCGTCGAGCGAGACGAACTCGCCTCCGGGTCCACCTCGCGGGCCGCGGGCGGGGTACGGGCGCAGTTCTCCGACGAGCTGAACATCCAGCTGGGTGCCCGGAGTCTGGAGGCGTTCGCCCGTTTCGGTGAGGAACCGGGCCAGGACATCGGGCTGCGCCGGGTCGGCTATCTGTTCCTGCTGTCCACCCCCGAGGAGGTCGCCGCTTTCGAGGACGGCGTACGGCGGCAGAACGCGCTCGGGGTGCCCAGCCGTCTGATCGATCCGGCCGAGGCCCAGCGGCTGTCCCCGCTGATCACCACCGACGGGCTGCTGGCGGCGGCCTTCTCCCCGGACGACGGGCACTGCACGCCCGAGTCCGTCGTGCAGGGCTACGCGGCCGGGGCCCGCCGGTACGGCGCGACCGTGCTGCGGCACCGCGAGGTCACCGGCATCGAGACCCGCGGCGACGAGATCACCGCGGTCGTCACCAGCCAGGGGCGGATCGCCACCGACACGGTCGTCTGCGCGGCCGGCGCCTGGTCCCGGGCGGTCGGCGCGATGGTGGGCGTGGACCTGCCGGTGGAACCGCTGCGCCGCCAGATCGCCGTCACCGAAGCCGTCCCGGGCCTGCCGCCCGACCTTCCCATGACCATCGACTTCACCACGAGTCTCTACTTCCACAGCGAGGGCCCCGGCCTCCTCCTCGGCATGTCCGACCCCGACGAGATCCCCGGCTTCGCCACCACGTCCCACGACCGCTGGATCCCCCGCCTGTCCGAGGCGATGGAGCGCCGCGCCCCGGCCCTGCTCGACCTGCGCCGGACGGGCGGCTGGGCGGGCCTGTACGAGATCACTCCGGACCACAACGCCCTGATCGGCGAGGCGCGTTCGTGCGCACGCTTCCTGTACGCGACCGGGTTCTCGGGCCACGGCTTCCTCCAGGGACCGGCGGTCGGCGAGGTGATCCGTGATCTGTACCTGGGCCGCGTACCCTTCGTCGACATCAGCCCCCTGAGCGTCGAGCGCTTCACCGCCGACGCCCCGCGCCCGGAGGTCAACCTCGTATGACCGAGCTCCACTTGTGGCTGCGCCACGAGATCCGTACGACCGAACGGCGTACCCCGATCGTGCCCTCGGACGCCCGACGGCTCGTGGAGAGCGGCGTGACGCTCACGGTCGAGGAGTCGCCGCAGCGGGTCTTTCCGATCGAGGCGTACGAGGACGCCGGGTGCCGGGTCGCGAAGGCAGGCTCCTGGGTGTCGGCGCCGCCGGACGCCGTAGTCGTGGGCCTGAAGGAACTCCCGGACGGACCACCCGAACTGGCACACCGTCATGTCTTCTTCGGGCATGCCTACAAGCGGCAGCCGGGGGCAGCCGCTCTGCTCCACAGGTTCATCGCCGGGGGCGGGGCCCTGCTGGACATCGAGTACCTGGTGCACGACGACGGGCGCAGGCTCGCCGCGTTCGGCTACTGGGCCGGATACCTGGGCGCCGCCCTGGCGGTGCTGCACCACCGGGGCAGCCTCAAGGGCCCGTTGCGGCCCACGTCGAAGGAGGAGCTGGACGCCGAACTCGCCTCCGAGGAGGGGGAGATGCGGGCCCTCGTCATCGGCGCGCTCGGCCGCAGCGGCCGGGGTGCCCGGGTGGCGCTGGGCGTGGCCGGGGTCGAGCCCACCAGCTGGGACCTCGCCGAGACCCGTGAACTGGACCGACCGGCGCTGCTGGCACACGAGTTGATGGTCAACACCGTGCTCACCACCCGGCCGATCCCGCCCTTCCTCACGGACAAGGACCTCGACGAGCCCGGCCGCCGGCTGCGCACCCTGTGCGACGTCACCTGCGACGTCGGCTCCCCCCTGAACGTACTGCCGATCTACGACACCACGACGGACTGGACGCACCCCGCCCGCCGCATCCGCGAGCGGCCCGCCCTCGACCTGATCGCCATCGACAATCTGCCGTCGCTGCTGCCGCTGGAGGCGAGCGTCGACTTCTCGGCGTCGCTGCTGCCCCAGCTGCTGGAGTTCGGGGTCGGCGGCCCGTGGGGGCGTTGCCTGGACCGCTTCCACGAGGCGTGCCGCGCCCTCGAAGCAGAGGAAGCCGGGGTAGCTGAGGAAGCCGAGAAGACAGAGCACGTCGAGAAGACAGAGCACGTCGAGAAGACAGAGCACGTCGAGAAGACAGAGCACGTAGAGAAGGCAGCGGAAGGGGAGTCGCGTGATGTCTGAGGTGACGGCCGCGAGCGGCACCGTCCACTGGATCGGCGCGGGCCTGTCCACCGGCCGCGGTCTCGCCGCGACCTGCGACGCCGCCGACCGCGTACGCCTGTGGCACCGCACCGAGGAGCGTGCGGCGCGCAGCCTGGAGGCGCTGGGTCTGACCGGGCGGGCCGAGCCCCGTGCGTACACACGGGCGGCGCTCGCCGCCGAGCTCGCCCCCGGAGACGTCGTCGTCTCCATGCTGCCCGCACCCGAACACGCCCCGCTGCTCGCCGTCTGCGTCGAGCGCGGCGCCCACTTCGCCTGCTCCAGCTATGTGTCGGACGCGGTCCTCGACCAGGTGCCTGCGGCCGAGGCGGCGGGAGTGGTGGTGCTGACCGAGTGCGGGCTCGACCCGGGCATCGACCACCTCTTCGCGCACAGTCTGATCACCCGGGCCGAGGCCGAGATCGGCGCCGGGTCGGCCGCCTCGTACCGCCTCACCTCGTACTGCGGCGGCGTCCCCGCCGTGCCCAACGACTTCAAGTACCGCTTCAGCTGGGCACCCGCGGGCGTGCTGAACGCTCTGCGCTCGCCCGCCCGCTATGTCGAGGACGGCACCGAGACCACCGCCGACCGCCCCTGGGAGGCCACCCGCCCCCACCTGATCGACGGCGAGGCCTTCGAGGTCTACCCCAACCGCGACAGCGTGCCCTTCGTCGAGCAGTACGGGCTTCCCGGCACCTGGAAGCCGGAGACCTTCGTGCGCGGCACCCTGCGCCTCGACGGCTGGCTGCGGGCCTGGGACGCGGTCTTCGAGGAGTTGAAGGCGGGCGACGACCGGCGGATCACGACCCTCGCCCAGGAGCTGGCCAAGACCTATCCGACCACCGACGCGGACCGTGACCGGGTCGTCCTCGCCGTCTGTCTCGACGTGCGCGGCGGCTCCGGCGCGACCTGGTCGGGGCGCTACCTCCTCGACCTCGTGGGCACCGCCGAGGAGAGCGCCATGGCCCGCTGTGTCTCCCGCACGCTCGCCCTCGGGGTCCGCCACATCCTGGACGGTTCGCTCCCGCCGGGGCTCGCCCGCGCCGCGGAGTCGGCGCAGCGCTCCGAACAGTGGCTGGCCGAACTCGCCCGGGAGGGAGTGCCCTTCACCCTGCGCGCGGGGTAGCCGGGCTCAGTCGAGCACCGCCTCGTGCACGAGCCGCTTGAGCTCGGGATAGATCGAGTGGGACGAGGACGGGCGGACCTGGGTGTAGAACTGCACGGTCAGGTCGTGGCGCGGGTCGACCCAGAAGGTCGTACTGGCGACCCCGCTCCAGCCGAACGCGCCCTCGCTGGACGGCGACCGGGTGATCTCGGGGTCCACCACGACGGAGACCCCGAGGCCGAAGCCGAGCCCCGCGTTGCCGGGTTCCCTGTGCAGCGCGCTGCCGAAGGTGCGGCGGTCGACGCCGCCCGGGAGGTGGTTGGCGGCCATCGTGTCCACGGTCTCCGGCTTCAGCAGCCGGGCCCCGTCGAGTTCGCCGCGACGGCGGAGCATCTCCATGAAGCGGTGGTAGTCGTACGCGGAGGCCACCATGCCGCCGCTGCCGGAGAGGAAGCGCGGGCGGCCGTGCAGAGGGAGCCCGGCGATCGGGGTGATGCGGCCCTCGGTGTCCTCGCCGTAGAGCTCGGCGAGCCGCCCGGCCTGCTCGTCGGTGACGCAGAACCCGGCGTCCGTCATCCCCAGCGGCCCGAAGATCCGCTCGGCGAGGAACTCGTCGAGGTCCTGCCCCGACACCACCTCGATCAGGCGGCCGAGCACATTGGTGGAGACGGAGTAGTTCCACTCGGTGCCCGGCTCGAACTGCAGGGGCAGGCCCGCGTACACGTCGCAGGTCCCGGCCAGGTCCGCGCCCGGCGCCACCGACGACTCCAGACCGGCCTCGCGGTAGAGCGCGTCGACGGGGTGGGAGTGGTAGAAGCCGAAGGTGAGACCCGAGGTGTGGGTCAACAGATTCCGGATCAGGAGGGGTTGACCGGCCGGGCGGGTCTTCATGTCGGCGCCCGACCCGCTGACGTACACCCGGGGGTCGGCGAAGGCGGGGAGGAAACGGGCGACGGGGTCGTCGAGCCGGAAGCGGCCCTCCTCCAGGAGCATCAGCGCGGCGACCGAGGTGACCGGCTTCGTCATCGAGTAGATCCGCCACAAGGTGTCGGTCTCGACGGGGAGTCGGGCCTCGCGGTCGCGGTGGCCGTACGTGGTGAGGTGCGCGACCCGGCCGTGCCGGGACACGGACACGAGGTAGCCGGGCAGCCGGAGGTCGTCGACCAGGTGGGAGAAGTGCTGGTCCAGGCGGGCCAGCGCCTTCGGATCAAGGCCGGCCTCGCTCGGCTCGATCTCTTGTCGCAGATGTCCCATGGTTCTCCTCCGGACTGCGGCTCTCGGACTCGCTCGTCCTCATCGTCTCGCTCGCCCTCATCGTCTCGTACGGACTTCGCGAGTGGCGTCGCCGGGTGGGTGACCGGCGGGTCGCCGCTCGGCGACCGGTGCGTCGCCGCGGCCCGGCAGCCGCAGCGCCGACAGCGCGCCGACCGCCGTGAGGGCCGCGAGGACGGTCAGCGCGGGGCCCATGCCGAAGCCGGCCAGGCCGACCAGCGTGGTCGCGACGGCCACCCCCACCGTCGGTCCGATGTTCATCGCGGTCTGCTGGAGCCCGCCCGCCACCCCGGCCGACCCGGCGGACGCGCGGCGTACGACGACGGCCGTCGCGCTCACCATCACCGCGACGAACCCCGCGCCCAGGAGCAGGAATCCGGCGCCGATCGTCAGGTCCGTCGAGGCGCGGTCGAGCCGGGACAGCAGCAGGACGCCGAGGAGGAGCAGCAGCATCGCGGTCCCGGTCGTGCGGCGTGGGCCGTAGCGGCGCAGCAGTACGGCGGAGACCGGCGCGCCCAGCACCATCATCACGGCCAGCGGGAGCGCGCGCAGGCTGCTCTGGAGCGGGTCGAGGCCGAGCACGTCCTGAAGGTAGTAGGTGCTGACGAAGAGGGTGCCGAACAGCGCGGCGGAGGCGCACACGAGGGTGCCGAGCGCCGCGCCGACCGTGGGGGAGCCGAGCAGGCCGGGCGGCATCAGCGGGCTCGCCGCGCGCCGTTCGTGCCGTACGAACGCGGCTGCCGCGACCGTCGCCACGAGCGGCCCGAGCACGGTCGTCGTGGTCAGGCCCGTTTCCGGCAGCGCGACGAGCGTGCGCACCAGGGCGACCAGGGCCACCGCGAGCAGCGCCGCGCCGGGCAGGTCGAGTCCGGCCGCCGAGCCTTTGGCCCGGGGCGCGTCCCGGACGGTCAGGGCCAGGGCGGCGATGACGAGCGCGGGTACGACGTTGAGGAAGAAGACGGCACGCCAGCCCAGCTGGGTCACCAGCGCCCCGCCGACGAGGGGGCCCGCGGCCGCGGCGAGACCGATGGCGCTGGTGCGCAGCGCGATGGGCATGCCGAGCCGGTCGGGCGGGTAGGCCGCGCGCAGCATCCCGAGCGTGGCGGGCTGCGACAGCGCGCCGAAGACCCCCTGGGCGACCCGCAGTCCGATGACCCAGCGGATGTCGGGCGCCAGACCGATCCCCGCCGACGCCGCCGCGAACCCCACCATCCCCACGGCGAAGACCTGTTGGTGGCCGTACCGGTCCCCGAGTCGGCCCGCGAACACCAACAGACTGGCCACCGCGATGAGATAGCCGGTACTGGTCCACTGCACCTGTGCGAACGACGCGTCCAGGTCGCGTCGCAGTGTGGGCTGAGCGACGGTGAGGACGGTTCCGTCCAGCGCGACGATCACGGCCCCGACGACGCTGTTGGTCAGCGTGAGACGGCGCCGCGCCGAGGGTTTCACCGCTCCTCCGGTCCGAGGTGCGCGTCCAGCGCGGCATCCAACAGGGGTACGAAGTCGGTGGCTCCGGTGGCGAGTTGGAGGCTGCCCCAGCCCCACAGCTGGGCGATCCCGTGCAGGTTCGCCCAGAGGGCGCCCGCGACGAGCGCGGCGTCGGCCTCGGGGCGTGCCCGGCCGACCAGGTCCACCAGGACGCCGAACAGCGGCAGGCTGGTCTCCCGGAGCCCCAATTTCCCACTCTCCAGGAGATCGTGGCGGAACATCAGTTCGTACATCCCGGGCTGAGTGAAGGCGAAGTCGAGATAGACCCTCCCCAGCGTCGTGAGCCGGGCGCGGGGACTTGCCCCTCCGTCGCCCAGCGCCTCCGTCGCCCGGGCCCCGAGGTCGGCGAAGCCCCGGCGCGCGATGGCGGAGAGCAGTTCCAGATGGGTCGGGAAGTAGCGGCGCGGGGCACCGTGGGAGACGCCCGCGCGACGGGCGATCTCCCGCAGGGTCAGAACCTGCGCTCCCGCCGTGGACACCAGATCCACGCCCACCTCGATCAACCGGGCCCGCAGCCCCGTGTCCGCTTCATTTTCATTCATAGACACTGTCTACCAGTACTCGTAGACACTGTCTATCGTGTTGCTAGACGGTGTCTACGTGACGGGAATGGCCATGCGTTCCCCGGGGTTGAGCGATACATGACTCAGGACGCGACGCAGGACACGCTGCTCAAGCTGCTCTCCGAGTACGACGGCGGGGTGCTGGTCACCCTCAAGAAGGACGGCAGGCCCCAGCTGTCCAACGTGAACCACGCCTACGATCCCGATGAGCGGATCGTCCGGGTCTCGGTCACGGACGGCCGCGCCAAGACCCGCAATCTGCGCCGGGACCCGCGGGCCTCCTACCATGTGACCGCCGAGGACCGTTGGGCGTACACGGTCGCCGAGGGGACCGCCGAGCTCACTCCCGTCGCCCGGGACCCCCACGACGAGACCGTCGAGGAGTTGGTGCGGCTCTACCGGGCGGTCCGAGGCGAGCACCCCGACTGGGACGATTACCGGGCCGCCATGGTCAGCGACGGCCGGCTCGTCCTACGGCTCCACGTGGAGCGCGCGTACGGCGTCCCCCGCGGACGCTGAACCCGCTCCCTCGTCGCTGCGGGCCTCGATTGCGCGGAGCACGGCCACCATGTCGGACCCGCCGTGGCCCTGTGCCACGGTCTCGTCGCCACCAGCCGCCCGGCCCCCGCCGGGACCCGCGACCCGGAGACCGGGACCCGATCAGCGTGGCACAGCTCATCCGGTGCGACGGGGTCAGCGCGGCGGGGATGCGTGAGGTCGCCGCGCATGCTCGGGCGCCGCGCGGATCGCTCCAGCACTACTTCCCTGGCGGCAACGGTCATGATCAGCGCCCTGGAGGGGGCACTCCTCATCGTCAGGACCGAACGGGACGTACGGGCCCTGACTGCCGTGAACGACGAACTAGGTCCCTTGCTGGACGGGGCCCGAACGGTGAGCCGAGGGTCGACAGGATCTCCGCGCACACCGGCCGCCCCTGAACCCGGCCGGGGTGCGCGGAGTGGCTCTGTGTAACCGCGCCGTTTCTGTCCGCTGGTACCGGCCGATGTTCTTGCCGAAAACGTCAGCTGTCAACCGTGCCCCCCGTCGGGCGGTCAGGCGCTCACGGCCTCGCGCTTCGCGGCGTCCTGGTGCGACCGCTCGCCCAGGTCCTCCGTCGGCACCGTGTGCGTCTCGCGGGCCGTGACCGCGGCGAGCACCGGCGGGATGCACAGCGCCGCGGTGAACAGCGCCACCGACGACCAGTCGTCGCCGCCCGGACCCGCTATCCGCGCGGCGAAGGTGACCGCGAACCCGGCGACGGCGAAGCCGATCTGCGTGCCGATCGCCATACCGGAGAGCCGGACGCGGGTGGAGAACATCTCGCCGTAGAAGGACGGCCAGACACCGTTGGCCGCGCTGTACACGACACCGAAGGCGAGGATGCCGAAGAGGAGGACGAGGGGGTACGAGCCGGTCGAGATGGCCCACAGGTAGGCGAACATCAGCACGGCGCTGCCCGCGGCGCCGATCAGGAAGACCGGGCGGCGGCCGATCCGGTCGGAGAGCGTGGCCCAGGCGGGGATCGCGCCGAGGGCGACGATGTTGGCGAGCGCGCCCACCCACAGCATCTGCGTGCGCGACAGCCCGACCGAGTCGCTCGTGCCGTACGCCAGCGCCCACACCGTGAAGATCGTGCTGACCGAGGCGATCAGGGCGCCCGCGACGACCCTCAGGACGTCCGCCCAGTGCTCGCGGAGGAGCACGAGGAGCGGCAGGTCGGGAACGCCCTCGCTCGCGGCCTGCTGGGTGAAGGCCGGCGTCTCCTGGAGGGTGCGGCGGATGACATAGCCGACCACGGCGACCGCGACGCTCGCCCAGAACGGCACGCGCCAGCCCCAGGAGAGCAGTTGGTCCTCGGGCAGCGCGGCGACCGGCAGGAACACCAGGGTCGCCAGGAGCTGGCCGCCCTGGGTGCCGCTGAGGGTGAAGCTGGTGAAGAAGCCCCGCCGGTGGGGCGGCGCGTGTTCCAGCGTCATGGAGTTGGCGCTCGCCTGCTCACCGGCCGCGGAGATGCCCTGGAGGACGCGGCAGAGCACCAGCAGGACCGGGGCGAGGCCGCCGACCTGAGCGCGCGTGGGCAGACAGCCGATGAGGAACGTCGACAGGCCCATCAGGATCAGCGTGAAGACCATGATCTTCTTGCGGCCGACCCGGTCGCCGAAGTGGCCGAGGAAGAGCGCGCCGACCGGGCGGGCCGCGTACGCGACGCCGAACGTGGCCAGCGAGAGGAGGGTCGCGGTGGCCGGGTCCGACGCGTCGAAGAAGACCTTCGGGAAGATCAGGGCCGCGGCGCTGCCGTAGATGAAGAAGTCGTAGTACTCCAGGGCGCTGCCGATCCAGGCGGCCATGGCGGCCTTCCGGGGCTGGCCGGGCGGCGCGTCGAGCGGGACGGCGGGGACAGACACGGCGTGCTCCTTCGAGGGAACTCCGGGGACGGGAGTGACGGAGTGACGGAGGGGAGAGGTGCCGGGGCCCTGGGGGTGTACGGGTCGGCCGTGCCGGATGCGACGAGTCTGCTCGACGGTGGGAGGTCTGCTCAACGTTGCGCGTCCGGCTAATTAACCCACTGGATAGTTAGTAGCGGATGGGTACGGATGTTGCGCCCACGTTTCCCGGGTGTCAAGAGGTCGTGCTGAAGGATCCCTCCCGGCCGTGCCCCGCCCCGGCCCCGGAGAGGGGCACGGAGCGGGGGGACGGTCCTGCCGTTCTCAGTCCTGCGTGCGGTCCGCCGTCAGATAGGCGATGACCATGTCGCCGAGCATGGTCCGGTAGTGCTCCCGCTGGTCGGGGGCGACCAGGTCACGGCCGAAGAGGGCGCCGAAGGTATGCCGGTTGGAGACCCGGAAGAAGCAGAACGAGCTGATCATCGCGTGCAGGTCCACGGCGTCGACGTCGGCCGTGAACAGCCCCGACTTCCGGCCGGTCTCCAGGATGCGGCGGATCACCTCCAGCGCGGGCGAACCGATCGTCCCGAGTTCCTCGGACGCCGCTATGTGCTCCGCCTCGTGGATGTTCTCGATGCTGACCAGCCGGATGAAGTCCGGATGCGCCTCATGGTGGTCGAAGGTCAGCTCGGCGAGCCTGCGGATGGCCGCGACCGGGTCCAAGTGCTCGACGTCCAGCTCCTGTTCGGCCATCCGGATCACGGAGTACGCGCGCTCCAGAACCGCCGTGAACAGCTGCTCCTTGCCGCCGAAGTAGTAATAGATCATCCGCTTGGTGGTGCGGGTGCGGGCGGCGATCTCGTCGACGCGGGCACCGGCGAAGCCGGCGCGGGAGAACTCCTGGGTCGCCACGTCGAGAATCTCGGCCTTGGTCCGGGCGGCGTCGCGGATGCGCCCGGCGGGCCGTGCAGGTTCTTCGACGCTGGTCATCGGCTTCCTTCGGGCGAGGGGGTCGGTGCCCGCGATTGTAGAAGCAGGGTCTGCCGCCGTGGTCCCGAGTTCCGGGGCGGGCCTTCACGCGAGCTCGGGATGCTGATATAGCTAACGTACTAGTTCGTACATTAGTGAGCGCTCAGGAGGTCCGCCGTGACCATGGACACGTATCTCGTCGGCCTCATCGGTTCCGGTATCGGCCCCTCGCTCAGCCCCGCGCTGCACGAGCGCGAGGCCGACCGGCAGGGACTGCGCTATCTGTACCGGCTGATCGACATCGACGTGCTCGGGGTCGGGCCGGAGGCGGTAGGCGATCTCGTACGGGCCGCGCGGGACCTCGGCTTCGACGGGCTGAACATCACGCACCCCTGCAAGCAACTGGTCATCGACCACCTCGACGAGCTCGCTCCGCAGGCGGCGGCCCTCGGCGCGGTCAACACCGTCGTCTTCGAGGGGGGCCGCGCGATCGGGCACAACACCGATGTCACCGGGTTCGCGGCGTCCTTCGCGCGCGGGCTGCCCGATGTCCCGCTGGAGCGGGTCGTGCAGCTGGGCGCGGGCGGGGCGGGGGCGGCGGTCGCCCACGCCGTGCTGACGCTGGGCACGGGGCACGTCACCGTCGTGGACGCGATGCCGGACCGGGCGGCGGATCTCGCCGCCGCGCTGAACCGGCACTTCGGTGCGGGGCGGGCGGCGGCCGCGACGCCGGACGCGCTCGGGGGGCTGCTCGGCCTGGCCGACGGGGTGGTGCACGCGACGCCCACCGGGATGGCGGCCCATCCCGGGCTGCCGTTCCCGGCCGAGCTGCTGCATCCCGGTCTGTGGGTCGCCGAGGTGGTGTACCGGCCGCTGGAGACCGAGTTGCTGCGCACGGCCCGGGCGGTGGGGTGCGCGACGCTGGATGGCGGGGGCATGGCCGTGTTCCAGGCGGCGGACGCGTTTCGGCTGTTCACGGGGCGGGAGCCGGATGCCGTTCGGATGCTGGCGGACATTGCTGAGCTGGCGGGTGTACCGGGTGCGGGTGTTGGCGGCTGAGGGCGCCTGATGGGTGGGGTGGCTCGGGTTGTGTGGCGGGGTGCGGGGGCGTGGGGGCTGGTCGCGCAGTTCCCCGCGCCCCTTGCGGGGCGGGTGCGCGGGGTGCGGGGCGCGCCCACGCGGCGGAGCCGCACATGTCACAGCCCCGCGCCCCTTACGAGGCCCGGGCCTCGCCGGGCCCGTGTGTGGAGCGACAGCTAAGGAGTATCGACGTGCGTACGTCCATTGCCACTGTCTCGCTCAGTGGGTCCCTGACCGAGAAGCTCACGGCCGCGGGGCGGGCGGGGTTCGACGGGGTGGAGATCTTCGAGAACGATCTGCTCGCGAGCCCCCTCACACCCGAGGAGATCCGGGCCCGCACCGCGGACCTCGGTCTGAGCATCGACCTGTACCAGCCGATGCGGGACATCGAAGCGGTGCCCGAGGCGGAGTTCGCCCGCAATCTGCGCCGGGCCCGGCACAAGTTCGAACTCATGCGCCGCCTCGGCACCGACACGGTCCTGGTCTGCTCCAGCGTCTCCCCGCTCGCCGTGGACGACGACGCGCTCGCGGCCGACCAGCTGCGCCGGCTCGCGGACCTCGCACAGGACTTCGGCATGCGCGTCGCCTACGAGGCGCTCGCGTGGGGCCGACATGTGAGTACGTACGACCACGCCTGGAGCATCGTCGAAGCCGCGGACCACCCCGCCCTCGGCACCTGCCTGGACAGCTTCCACATCCTCGCCCGCGGCGGCGACCCCAAGGGGATCGAGGACATACCCGGCGAGAAGATCTTCTTCCTGCAACTGGCCGACGCCCCCCTGATGGCGATGGACGTCCTGCAGTGGAGCCGCCACTACCGCTGCTTCCCGGGCCAGGGCGGCTTCGACATCGCGGGGTTCCTCGGACACGTCCTGCGGGCCGGATACCGCGGACCGCTCTCCCTCGAGGTCTTCAACGACGTCTTCCGGCAGGCCGAGGCCGGGCCGACCGCCGTGGACGCGCGTCGCTCCCTCCTCGTCCTCCAGGAGGCGACGGGACTCGCGGCCCCGCCCGCGCCCGTGGCGGCGACCGGTGTCGCCTTCGCCGAGCTCGTCACCCCCGACGTCGAACCCGTCACCGCGCTCCTCGGCGCCCTCGGCTTCACCCGCAGGGCCAGGCACCGCAGCAAGCCCGTCGATCTCTGGCAGCACGGCGAGGCCCGTGTCCTCGTGAACACCGGACCGGCCGCCCGGCGCGACGGCACCTCCCTCGCCGCCGTCGGCCTGGAGTCCCCGGACCCGGCCGCCGCGTCCCGGCGCGCCGAATCCCTCCTCGCCCCGGTCCTGCCCCGCCGCCGCGCCCCCGAAGACGCACCGCTGGACGCGGTGGCCGCCCCCGACGGCACCGAACTCTTCTTCTGTGTCACGGATCGCTCCGGGCATCCCGAACCCGATGGGTGGACGGGCGACTTCGTGCCGGTCCCGCACGAACGACTCCCGCAGTACGTGGCCCGCATCGACCACCTGGCCCTCACCCAGCCCTGGCACCAGTTCGACGAGGCGGCCCTCTTCCACCGCAGTGTGCTCGGGCTGAGCGCACAGGACAGCGTCGATGTCGCCGACCCCTACGGACTGCACCGCAGCCGCGCGGTCACCAACGCCGACGGCAGCGTCCGTATCGCCCTCGGCGTCGGGCCCGCCCCCACTGACGAGGGCGCCCGCGCCCAGCACATCGCCCTCGCCACCGACGACGTGGTCACCGCGGCCCGCCGCTTCCGCGAGGCCGGCGGCCGACTGCTGGCGATGCCCGCGAACTACTACGACGACCTCGCCGCACGGTATGAGTTCGCCGACGGCGAGCCGGAGACGTACCGCGAACTCGGCATCCTCTACGACCGTGACGCGGAGGGCGAGTTCCGCCACTGCTACACGGAAACGGTCGGCCGCGTCTTCTTCGAGCTCGTCCAGCGTGACGGCGGTTACCGGGGCTACGGAGCGCAGAACGCCCCGGTGCGACTGGCCGCGCAGCACCTGCCGCGCCGGCCGGGGCGCTGACCCCTCGGCCGCGTCACGCCGCCACTCGCGTCACGACGCCGCTCGTCCGAGCCCCAGGCGGCGCATATTACCCGTCAGTTGACATTGAAACACCAATGACCACCGCTATCATCACACCACCCGCGGAACACCTCTGCGGAGCGACCGTCGGCCGATGACAGCGGCAGCGCGGTATCGCCCCCAGTCTGCTGCCCAGGACGTGGAGCAATCGGCCTCCGGCTCCGAGGCCGGTTTCAGTGCTTCACGTTCTGAGAGGGAGCCCATGCCGGGAGACCGCTTCACCCCCGACTTCGACCCCGACTATGGGGACGCGCCCCTCACCACCGCACGCAAGGACATCGCCAACGGGCGCTGGCAGGGTCTGCGGGATCTGCTGCGGGTGACCGGCCCCGCGTGGTCCGTGCGCGCCCACCGGATCCGGCTGCTCGCGCCCGCGTGCGCGGGCAACTCCGCGGTCGAGTCCTGGCTCGCCGCGGAGCCGCGCAGCCCCGACGCCCTGGTACTGCGGGCCGCGACCGAGGTGGCCAGGGCCTTCACCCTCGCCACCGCCGCGGGCGGGCGCGTACCCGTCGAGCAGCGGCGCGTCGACCGGGCGGTGATGGCCTGTCTGCAGGGCGCCGAGGCCTACCCCGATGACCCCACACCCTGGATCTGCCTCATCTCCGTCGCCCGGCTCTACGCCGCCGGGGTGCGCCGCCAGGAACTCGGCCGCTGGTGGGACGAGTTGCACGCCCGCGACCCCTACACGATCGAGGGGCACCTCCACGTGCTGCGCTACTACTCGGCGCGCTGGCACGGCACCCACGGCCTGATGTACGACTTCGCCCGCGACGCGGCGGCCGTCGCCCCACCGGGCTGCGCGCTGCCGGTCCTGGTGCAGTTCGCCCGCGTGGAGGAGTACCGCTTTCTCCAGGAGGAGGCGAACGGGCGGCCGGACGTGCCCGTCGACCTCGACGGGCACTGGAACCACGAGGGAGCCGTCGACGACGTACGGCACACCTGGCAGCGCTGGATCGCCGCACGCCCGGACGGCCAGCCCACGCCGGAGGAGGTGCGCGACCTCAACTATCTGGCGCACGCCGCCAGTTACGCCGGTCAGTGGGATCTCGCGGCCCCGCTCTTCCGGACCCTGGGGGTGCGTGCCAGCAGGATGCCCTGGTCCCGCACCGGCGACCCGGAGGCGGAGTACGTGAAGTGGCGCGGGCGCGCCACGCGCGGCGCCTGAGCCACCTCACGTGTCCCGGCCGTCGAGGTGGCACGGCCGGGACCGCTGGGGAACTACAGGTCGAACTCGTGCGGCGGCAGGTCGAGCGTGAAGCACGCCTCGCGCACGACGACCTGCTCAATCTTGTCGAAGTCGCCGTCGGCGCCGCCGATGACGATGCCACTGCCCAAAGGGCGAGAGGTCCGGCCCGCCCCGGAGGGCGGACCGTGACCTCGTCGATTTCTACAGCAATGTAGAAACTAGCGAACCGCCGCAGAAGTTCCGGTGGCGTTCCACTCGGCGATCACAGGATGCCCGTGCTCGGTGGACAGCCGGCTGACGGTACCCGTCGCGAGCTGGAACAGCCGCCCGTCCGCGGGGGACAGCCCCAGCCGACGGGCCGTCAGCACGCGCAGGAAGTGGGCGTGTGCCACGAGGATCACGTCGCCGTCGGCGAGCGCAGGACCGACGCGGGACAGCACGCGGTCGGCGCGCTCTCCCACCTCCGCCGGTGACTCGCCGGGACGGCCGTCGGGGCCGGGCGGCACGCCGTCGTTCCACAGGAACCAGTCGGGCCGGGTGCGGTGGATCTCGACGGTCGTGACGCCTTCGTACGCGCCGTAGTCCCACTCGTGCAGATCGGCATCGGCCTCGGCCCCGTACACTCCCGCGAGTTCCGCCGTGCGTATCGCGCGGCCGAGCGGGCTGGTCAGGGCCAGGGCGAAGGTCCGGCCGGCGAGCAGCGGGGCGAGGGACTTGGCCTGTTCCTCGCCGTGCTGGGTGAGGGGGAGGTCGGTCCAGCTGGTGTGCTGACCCGACACGCTCCACTCGGTCTCACCGTGGCGGACCAGCAGGAGGTCGCCCATGGTCGTTACTTCGCCGACTCGACGGCGTGGCCGCCGAACTGGTTGCGCAGTGCCGCGATCATCTTCATCTGCGGGGAGTCGTCCTGGCGGGAGGCGAACCGGGCGAAGAGGGAGGCGGTGATGGCGGGCAGCGGGACGGCGTTGTCGATGGCCGCCTCGACGGTCCAGCGGCCCTCGCCGGAGTCGTCCGCGTAGCCGCGCAGCTTCTCCAGGTGCTCGTCGTCGTCCAGCGCGTTGACAGCGAGGTCGAGCAGCCAGGAGCGGATGACGGTGCCTTCCTGCCAGGAGCGGAAGACCTCGCGCACGTCGGTGACGGAGTGGACCTTCTCCAGGAGCTCCCAGCCCTCGGCGTAGGCCTGCATCATGGCGTACTCGATGCCGTTGTGGACCATCTTGGAGAAGTGGCCCGCGCCGACCTTGCCGGCGTGCACGAAGCCGGCGTCGCCCTCGGGCTTGAGGGCGTCGAAGACCGGCTGCACCTTGGCGATGTGCTCGGCGTCGCCGCCGACCATGAGCGCGTAGCCGTTCTTGAGGCCCCAGACGCCGCCGGAGACGCCCGCGTCGACGAATCCGATGCCCTTGGCGGCCAGTTCCTCCGCGTGCTTCTCGTCGTCCGTCCAGCGGGAGTTGCCGCCGTCGACGACGGTGTCACCGGGCTCCAGGAGCTCGCCGAGCTGGTCGATGGTGGACTGCGTGGCGCCGCCGGCGGGGACCATCACCCACACCACGCGCGGGCCTTCGAGCGCGCTCACGAGTTCGGTGAGGCTGCTCACGTCCGAGACCTCGGGGTTGCGGTCGTAGCCGACGACCGTGTGGCCCGCGCGGCGGATCCGCTCGCGCATGTTGCCGCCCATCTTGCCGAGGCCGATGAGTCCGAGCTGCATGACAGTCACTTCTTTCGGAGAGTGCGGTACGCGGCCACGAGGGCGGCGGTGGAGGGGTCGAGGCCGGGCACGTCGGCGCCTTCGGTGAGCGCGGGTTCGACGCGCTTGGCGAGGACCTTGCCGAGTTCGACGCCCCACTGGTCGAAGGAGTCGATGTTCCAGATCGCGCCCTGGACGAACACCTTGTGCTCGTAGAGGGCGATGAGCTGCCCGAGGACCGACGGCGTCAGCTCGCTCGCGAGGATCGTCGTCGTCGGGTGGTTGCCCTTGAACGTCTTGTGCGGGACCAGTTCCTCGGGCACGCCCTCGGCGCGCACCTCGTCGGGCGTCTTGCCGAAGGCGAGGGCCTGGGTCTGCGCGAAGAAGTTCGCCATCAACAGGTCGTGCTGGGCGGCGAGTTCGGGCTCCAACTCGTCGACCGGGTTGGCGAAGCCGATGAAGTCGGCCGGGATCAGCTTCGTGCCCTGGTGGATGAGCTGGTAGTAGGCGTGCTGCCCGTTGGTGCCGGGCGTGCCCCACACCACAGGACCGGTCTGCCACTCCACCGGGTGGCCGTCGCGGTCCACCGACTTGCCGTTGGACTCCATGTCCAACTGCTGCAGGTAGGCGGTGAACTTGGACAGGTAGTGCGAGTACGGCAGTACGGCGTGCGACTGGGCGTCGAAGAAGTTGCCGTACCAGACGCCCAACAGGCCGAGCAGCAAAGGCGCGTTGGCCTCGGCGGGAGCCGTACGGAAGTGCTCGTCGACGAGCCTGAACCCGTCGAGCAGCTCCCGGAACCGGTCCGGGCCGATCGCGATCATCAACGACAGGCCGATCGCCGAGTCGAAGGAGTAGCGTCCGCCGACCCAGTCCCAGAACCCGAACATGTTCGCCGTGTCGATGCCGAAGTCGGACACCTTCCCGGCGTTCGTCGACAGCGCCACGAAGTGCTTGGCGACGGCCTTCTCGTCGCCTTCGAGCGCGGCGAGCAGCCAGGCCCGCGCCGAGGTGGCGTTGGTGATGGTCTCGATCGTGGTGAACGTCTTCGAGGCGATGACGAACAGCGTCTCGGCCGGGTCGAGGTCGCGGACGGCCTCGTGCAGATCGGCGCCGTCCACGTTCGACACGAACCGCACGGTCAGCGAGCGGTCGGTGAAGGCCCGCAGCGCCTCGTACGCCATCGCCGGACCGAGGTCGGAGCCGCCGATACCGATGTTGACGACGTTCTTGATGCGCTTGCCGGTGTGACCGGTCCACTCGCCGGCGCGGACCCGCTCGGCGAAGTCGGCCATCTTGTCGAGCACGGCGTGCACGCCAGGGACGACGTTCTCCCCGTCGACCTCGATCACCGCGTTCCGCGGGGCCCGCAGGGCGGTGTGCAGCACCGCCCTGTCCTCGGTGACGTTGATCCTCTCGCCGCGGAACATGGCGTCCCGCAGTCCGAACACATCCGTGGCGGTGGCCAGTTCCTGGAGGAGGGCGAGGGTCTCGTCCGTGATCAGGTGCTTGGAGTAGTCGATCCGCAGATCGCCGACCCGCACGACATAGCGCTCGGCGCGCGCGGGGTCGGCGGCGAACAGCTCACGCAGTTGCGGGTGGAGCAGACCGTCCGCGCGGTGGTCCTCCAGGGCCACCCACTCCGGACGCCGCGTGAGCTTGGGGGAGTCAGACATGACGGGGGGTCTCCTTGGTGCCGCTCTCGCCCCGCAGGGCGACGGCGTACATCTCGTCCGCGTCGAGGCGGCGCAGCTCCTCGGCGATCAGCTCGGAAGTGCTGCGCACCTTCAGCGCGAGGGTGCGGGAGGGCTGTCCGGGCAGCGACAGCGTGGCCAGCGGTCCCTCGGGCCGGTCGATCACGATCTCGCCGTTCTTCGTGCCGAGCCGCACCGCGGTCACCACCGGACCGGCGGTGACGACCCGCTCGACCGGCACTTCGAGCCGGGCGCCCAACCAGCGGGCGAGCAGCTCGGCACTCGGGTTGTCGGCCTCGCTCTCGACGGCGGCCGAGATCACCTTCGTACGGGCCTGGTCGAGCGCGGCGGCCAGCATCGAGCGCCAGGGCGTCAGCCGGGTCCACGCCAGGTCGGTGTCGCCCGGCGCGTACGAGTTGACGCGGGCCTGCAGGGCCGTGAGCGGGGCCTCGACGGCGTACATGTCGGTGATCCTGCGCTGCGCGAGGGCGCCCAGCGGGTCCTTGGCGGGCACCTCGGGGGCGTCCACCGGCCACCAGACGACGACGGGCGCGTCCGGCAGCAGCAGCGGCAGGACCACGGAGTCGGCGTGGTCGGACACCTCGCCGTAGGTCCGCAGCACGACGGTCTCACCGGCACCGGAGTCGGCGCCCACCCGGACCTCGGCGTCGAGGCGCGAGTTGGTGCGGTCGCGCGGGGTGCGGGCGTGCCGCTTGATGACGACCAGGGTGCGCGAGGGGTGCTCGCGCGAGGCCTCCTCTGCGGCCTTGATCGCGTCGTACGCGTTCTCTTCGTCGGTGACGATGACCATCGTCAGGACCATGCCCACGGCGGGGGTGCCGATGGCGCGGCGCCCCTGCACGAGCGCCTTGTTGATCTTGCTTGCCGTGGTGTCGGTCAGGTCGATCTTCATGGCCTGCGCCAGCTCCGTCCGTCTCGTGCGAGCATCTCGTCGGCTTCCTTCGGACCCCAGCTGCCCGAGGGGTACTGCGCGGGCTTGCCATGGGTCTCCCAGTACTCCTCGATCGGGTCGAGGACCTTCCAGGACTCTTCCACCTCCTGATGGCGGGGGAAGAGATTGGCGTCGCCGAGCAGGACATCCAGAATCAGCCGTTCGTACGCCTCCGGGCTGGACTCGGTGAACGACTCGCCGTAGGCGAAGTCCATCGTGACGTCCCGGATCTCCATCGACGTACCCGGGACCTTCGATCCGAAGCGCACCGTCATGCCCTCGTCGGGCTGGACGCGGATGACGATCGCGTTCTGGCCGAGCTCCTCGGTGGCGGTCGAGTCGAAGGGGGAGTGCGGGGCGCGCTGGAAGACGACCGCGATCTCCGTCACCCGTCGGCCGAGGCGCTTGCCGGTGCGCAGGTAGAAGGGGACGCCCGCCCAGCGGCGGTTGTCGACCTCCAGCTTGACGGCCGCATAGGTGTCGGTCGTCGACTTGGGATCGATGCCCTCCTCCTGCAGATAGCCGCGCACCTTCTCGCCGCCCTGCCAGGCCGCCGCGTACTGGCCGCGCACGGTGTGCTCGCCCAGGTTCTCCGGCAGCTTCACCGACTTGAGGACCTTGAGCTTCTCGGTCAGCAGCGACTCGGCGTCGAAGGCGATCGGCTCCTCCATGGCGGTCAGCGCCATCAGCTGGAGCAGGTGGTTCTGGATCACGTCACGGGCCGAACCGATGCCGTCGTAGTAGCCGGCCCGGCCGCCGATGCCGATGTCCTCCGCCATGGTGATCTGCACGTGGTCGACGTACGACCGGTTCCAGATGGGCTCGTACATCTGGTTGGCGAAGCGGAGCGCCAGGATGTTCTGGACGGTCTCCTTGCCGAGGTAGTGGTCGATGCGGAAGACCTGCTCCGGGTCGAACACGTCGTGCACGAGCGCGTTCAGCTCGCGCGCGCTCTCGAGGTCGTGGCCGAACGGCTTCTCGATGACCGCGCGCCGCCAGGAACCCTCCGGCGGACTCGCGAGCCCGTGCCTCTTGAGCTGCTGGACGACCTTCGGGAAGAACTTCGGAGGCACGGAGAGGTAGAACGCGTAGTTGCCGCTGGTGCCCCGGGCCGCGTCCAGCTCCTCGATGGCGGAGCGCAGCTGCTTGAACGCCGTGTCGTCGTCGAAGGTGCCCGGGATGAACCGCATGCCCTCGGCGAGCTGCTGCCAGACCTCCTCCCGGAACGGGGTGCGCGCGTGTTCCTTCACCGAGTCGTGCACGATCTGCGCGAAGTCCTCGTCCTCCCAGTCGCGGCGGGCGAACCCGACGAGTGAGAAGCCCGGCGGCAGCAGACCGCGGTTGGCGAGGTCGTAGACGGCCGGCATCAGCTTCTTGCGGGACAGGTCGCCGGTGACACCGAAGATGACGAGGCCCGAGGGACCCGCGATACGGGGGAGGCGGCGGTCACGGGGGTCACGGAGCGGGTTCTCCCAGTCCGCCACCGGAACGGGGCCGTTGCTCTTGGCCTCCGCCTTCACATCGACTGCCGTCACATCGACCGCCTTCACACCGACCGGTTCCACGGTCGTGTCACCAGATCCCTCCGGCGTGGTGGCCGCATCCTGCGGGGTACCGTCGGGAAGCGCTTCAAGCTCGGTCATTCCCCCTCAACTCCCTTGCTGCTCAGCGAGGTCGCGACCGCGTCGAGCAGATCCTCCCAGGCCGCCTCGAACTTCGAGACGCCCTCGTCCTCCAGCTGGTTGACCACCTCGTCGTAGGAGATCCCGAGCCCTTCCACGGCGGCGAGGTCGGCGCGCGCCTGGGCGTAGCCGCCGGTCACCGCGTCGCCGTGGATGTCACCGTGGTCGGCCGTGGCGTTGAGCGTCCCCTCCGGCATGGTGTTGACCGTGCCCGGCGCGACCAGCTCGTCGACGTACAGCGTGTCCTTGTACGAGGGGTCCTTGACGCCCGTCGAGGCCCACAGCGGGCGCTGCTTGTTGGCGCCGGCCGGGGCGAGCGCGGTCCAGCGGGCGGAGGCGAACACCTCTTCGTACGCCTCGTAGGCGAGCCGCGCGTTGGCGAGCGCCGCCCTGCCCTTGAGGGCGAGGGCCTCGTCGGTGCCGACCTTCGTCAGCCGCTTGTCGATCTCGCTGTCGACGCGGGAGACGAAGAAGGAGGCGACGGAGTGGATGGTGGCGAGGTCGATGCCCGCCGCCTTGGCCTTCTCCAGGCCCGCCAGGTAGGCGTCCATCACCTCGCGGTAGCGCTCCAGGGAGAAGATCAGCGTCACATTGACGCTGATGCCGAGGCCGATGACCTCGGTGATCGCCGGGAGGCCGGCCTTCGTCGCCGGGATCTTGATCATCACGTTCGGGCGGTCGACGAGCCAGGAGAGCTGCTTGGCCTCAGCGACGGTCGCCCCGGTGTTGTGGGCGAGGCGCGGGTCGACCTCGATGGAGACCCGGCCGTCACGGCCGGCGGTCGCGTCGTGGACCGGGCGCAGGATGTCGGCGGCGGCGCGGACGTCGGCCGTCGTCATCATCCGGACGGCCTCGTCGACCGTCACGCCGCGCTCGGCCAGGTCGCCGAGCTGCTCCTCGTACCCCTCACCGGAGCCGATGGCGGCCTGGAAGATGGAGGGGTTGGTGGTGACGCCCACCACGTGCCTGGTCGCTACGAGTTCGGCGAGGTTGCCGGAGGCGATGCGCTTGCGGGAGAGGTCGTCCAGCCAGATGGAGACGCCTTCGTCGGAGAGGCGCTTCAGGGTTACCGCGGTCGCGGCTGCTTCGGTCACAGTGATCATCTTCCTTCGTGCGATCGGATCAACCGCGGGCGGCGGCAAGGGATTCCCGCGCGGCGGCGGCGACGTTCTCGGCGGTGAAGCCGAACTCGGCGAACAGGGTGTTGGCGTCGGCGGAGGCGCCGAAGTGCTCGAGGGAGACAATGCGTCCGTGGTCACCGACGTAGCGGTACCAGGTCAGGCCGATGCCCGCCTCGACCGCCACGCGAGCCTTCACGGACGGCGGCAGGACGCTCGCCCGGTACTCCGGGGACTGCTCCTCGAACCACTCCACGGACGGCATCGACACGACCCGGGTGCCGATCCCCTCGGCCTCCAGCAGCTCACGCGCCTCGACGGCGAGGTGCACCTCGGAGCCGGTGGCGATCAGGACCAGCTCGGGCGTCCCGGTCGAGGAGTCACGCAGCACGTAACCACCCTTGGCGGCCTCGGAGTTGGCCTCGTAGGTGGGTACGCCCTGGCGGGTCAGGGCCAGGCCGTGCGGGGCGGGGTGGGTGGCGTGCCGCTTGAGGATCTCGGCCCAGGCGATCGCGGTCTCGTTGGCGTCGGCCGGGCGGACGATGTTCAGACCGGGGATGGCGCGCAGCGAGGCCAGGTGTTCGACCGGCTGGTGGGTGGGGCCGTCCTCGCCCAGGCCGATCGAGTCGTGCGTCCAGACGTACGTGACGGGGAGCTGCATGAGGGCGGACAGGCGTACGGCGTTGCGCATGTAGTCGGAGAAGACCAGGAAGGTGCCGCCGTAGATGCGGGTGTTGCCGTGCAGCGCGATGCCGTTCATCTCCGCGGCCATGGAGTGCTCGCGGATGCCGAAGTGGACGGTACGGCCGTACGGGTCGGCCTCCGGCAGCGGGTTGCCCTTCGGCAGGAAGGAGGACGCCTTGTCGATGGTGGTGTTGTTGGAGCCGGCCAGGTCGGCGGAGCCGCCCCACAGTTCGGGGATCACCGAACCGAGCGCCTGCAGGACCTTGCCGGAGGCGGCGCGGGTGGCGACGGAGGTGCCCGCCTCGAACGCCGGGAGCTTGTCCTGCCAGCCCTCGGGAAGCTGGCCGGCGACGATCCGGTCGAACAGCCTGGCCCGCTCGGGCTGCGCGGTGCGCCACCCGGCGATCCGCTTGTCCCAGGCGGCGTGTGCCTCGGCACCCCGGTCCAGGGCCTGGCGGGCGTGGGCGAGGACCTCGTCCGCGACGTCGAAGGACTTCTCCGCGTCGAAGCCCAGCAGACGCTTGGTGGCGGCGACCTCGTCCGCGCCCAGCGCGGAGCCGTGCGAGGCCTCGGTGTTGCGGGCGTTGGGCGCGGGCCAGGCGATGATCGTGCGCATCGCGATGATCGAGGGCCGTCCGGTCTCGGCCTGCGCCGCCTTCAGCGCCGTG
This sequence comes from Streptomyces olivochromogenes, assembly GCF_001514115.1. Classification (GTDB taxonomy): domain Bacteria; phylum Actinomycetota; class Actinomycetes; order Streptomycetales; family Streptomycetaceae; genus Streptomyces; species Streptomyces olivochromogenes. Next base: position 886,712 of record NZ_KQ948451.1, on the reverse strand, counting down.
TACAGCGCGCGGACGTCGATGTCGCCGTCGGCCGAGGGCTCGATGCGCTGCACATGCCAGCCGTACGCCTCGTAGCGCTTCAGCACGTCCTCGGAGAAGGCGGTGGCGGTGTCGCCCTCGATGGAGATGTGGTTGTCGTCGTAGACGAAGACCAGGTTGCCCAGCTTCTGGTGGCCCGCGAGGGAGGAGGCCTCGGCGGAGATGCCCTCCTCCAGGTCGCCGTCCGAGACGATGCCCCAGATGGTGTGGTCGAAGGGCGACTCACCCTCCGGCGTCTCGGGGTCGAACAGACCGCGCTCGTAGCGGGCGGCCATCGCCATGCCCACCGCGTTCGCCACACCCTGCCCCAGCGGACCGGTCGTCGTCTCCACGCCCGCGGTGTGCCCGTACTCGGGGTGACCCGGCGTCTTCGAACCGTGCGTGCGGAACGCCTTCAGATCGTCAAGACCCAGCTCGTAGCCGGAGAGGAACAGCTGCGTGTAAAGGGTCAGCGAGGTGTGGCCGGGGGACAGGACGAACCGGTCGCGGCCGGTCCACTCCGGGTCGGCGGGGTCGTGTCGCATCACCTTCTGAAAGATCGTGTACGCGGCCGGGGCCAGGCTCATCGCCGTGCCCGGGTGGCCGTTTCCGACCTTCTGAACGGCGTCAGCGGCCAGGATGCGGGCGGTGTCGACCGCCCGGCCGTCCAGCTCGGTCCATTCGAAGCCGTCAGGGCTCTGCGTACTCATCTTCAAGAAGTCCTCACTGGATCGGGAATCGCTGGTGGAACGCCTTCAAAACTAAAAGTCTGACTTTTGCCAGGGAAGGTGCCCGCGTGTCAGCCTTCGGTGAAAATGGGACACGGAGTGCTGGAGCGACTCGACGCGAGAGGGACATGACAGACAGAACCACCCAAGGCGGTGCAGGGGGCGAAGGCGGGACCCGGGACGGGATCAGGACCTTCCCCTTCCCGGTCGATCTGAGTCTGTCCGGCGTCGGTATGCAGGTCGGCGCGATGGGGACCGGGCGCGTCTGGCACGTGGACGCCCCGCTGGAACGCGTGCACCGCATCGACTTCCACGTCGTGATGCTGTTTCACGAGGGCCCGGTCAGGCACATGATCGACTTCGCCGAGTACGAGGCGTCCCCGGGCGACATCCTGTGGATCCGCCCCGGTCAGGTGCACCGCTTCTCCCGCACCGACCGCTACCGCGGCACCGTCCTGATCATGCAGCCCGGCTTCCTGCCGCGCGCGACCGTCGAGGCGACCGGTCTCTACCGCTACGACCAGCCGCCGCTGCTGCGTCCCGGCGCCGCCCAACTGGCCGCCCTGGAGCACTCGCTCACCCAGCTGGAACGCGAGTACGTCGACACCACCACGCTGCCGCTCAGCCTGCACACCTCGGTGCTGCGGCACTCCCTCACCGCGTTCCTGCTGCGCCTCGCCCATCTCGCGGCCAGTTCCGCCGAAGCGGCCCGCGAGCAGAGCGACACCACCTTCACGCGCTTCCGGGACGCGGTCGAGAAGGACTTCGCCACCAACCACAGCGTCAGCGCGTACGCCGACGCCCTCGGCTACTCCCGCCGCACCCTGGTCCGCGCGGTGCGCGCGGCCACCGGTGAGACCCCGAAGGGATTCATCGACAAGCGGGTGGTCCTGGAGGCCAAGCGGCTGCTGGCCCACACGGAGATGCCCATCGGCCGCATCGGCGTCGCCGTGGGCTTCCCCGACTCGGCGAACTTCTCCAAGTTCTTCCACCAGCACACGGGCACGAGCCCGGTGGTGTTCCGGGCGGAGCTGCGCTGAGACCGCACCGAAGAAAGGGGGCGGGCCCGCGGGCCCGCCCCCTTCACTCCTCGCGCCGCTCGTCGAGGAACCTCCTCGTCAGTGCCCGAAGTCGAACCAGTTGACGTTCACGAAGTCGGCCGGCTGGCCGCTGGTGAAGGTCAGATAGACGTCGTGGGTGCCGGTGACGCCGGTGATGTTGGCCGGGACCGTCCGCCAGCTCTGCCAGCCGCCGGTGCTGCCCACCGCGAAACTGCCGATGGGGGTGCTCGTACGGCTGTCGAGGCGCACCTCGACCAGACCGCTGACCCCGCTCGCCGCACCGCTCGCCACGCGCCCGATGAACTGCGTGGCCGCCGTGGAGCCGAAATTGACGCCCTTGTACAGCGCCCAGTCTCCGTTGGCCAGTGAGCCGATGTCCTGGCCGCCGCCGGTGTCCGTGGTGGCCTCGGTGCTGGTGCCCGACTGGCTGTCGTACGACTCGGCCTGGATGGCGCTGTAGGCGTCACGGTTGCCGGTCGGAGGGGGTGTGGTACCGCTCCCACTGGCCTGCAGCACCTGGACGTAGTCCACGACCAGCGGGTGGCCGGGCTCGGTGCCGCTGTCCGGACCGCCGCCGAAGGCGTCGGGGAAGCCGCCGCCCATCGCCACGTTCAGGATGACGAAGTAGCCGTGGTTGGTGGCGTTCGCCCAGGTGGTCGCGTCGACCTGGTTCGCCTTGACCGTGTGGAAGTTGACGCCGTCGAGGTAGAAGCGGATCTCCTCGGGGCTCGTCGAGCGGTCCCACTCCATGGCGTACGTGTGGAAGCCGGCCTGACAGGTGGTGCCGGCGCACGGGGTGTTGCCGCCGATGCCGCTGGTCTCGTTGCACGGGCCGCCCGGGTTGGTGCCGCAGTGCATGGTGGCCCACTCGGTGTTGAGGCCCTGGACGTTCTCCATGATGTCCAGCTCGCCGACGCTCGGCCAGTTCTGGTAGTTGCCGCGGTAGGGCGCGCCCAGCGTCCAGAAGGCGGGCCAGTAGCCCTTGGCGGCGGCGCCGGTCACGTTCGGCATCTGGAGGCGCGCCTCGACGCGGAGTTTGCCGCCCGCGGGCGGCTGGAAGTCGGTGCGGGTGGTCTCGATACGGCCCGAGGTCCAGTTGCCGGAGGCGTCCCGGCGCGGGGTGATCAGAAGGTTGCCGTTGCCGTCGAGCGCCACGTTGTTGGTGCTGGAGGTCATCGTCTCGACCTCGCCGGTGCCCCAGTTGGCGGCGCCGCCCGGATAGCTGGTGCCGGTGTCGTACTGCCAGTTGGAGGTGTTGACGCCGGAGCCGGCCGCCCCGTTGAAGTCGTCGACGAAGACCTGGGACCAGCCGGCCGGGGGAGTGGGCGCGGACGCGTTCGCGGGGAGGACCGCGGCCACGGCCAGGGTCAGCGTGCCGACCGCGGCCAGGATGACGCGCCGCAGGGGGCCGCGTCTGACAGGTGTGCCGGAGGGTTCACTCATGCATGCCTCTTCGGTACGGAGTGGGGGTGCGCGGGTGTGCTTGAGAGCGCTCTCAAGCAGGGTGCGCGGCCAATGTGCTCTCTGTCACTCCGAGCGTCAAGAGGTAAAGCCGAGAAACTCCTTTCCCTGTGCGGGAGTTCAGGGAATGAAGAGTGGGATGTGCGGGGCCCGGCGGCGCCTAGAGGGCGCTGCCCGCCTTCCAGTCGGACCAGGACAGGTTCCAGCCGTTGAGGCCGTTGGACGCCTCGACGGTCTTCTCGCCCGAGTTCTTGACGACGACGACATCGCCGAGCATCGAACCGGCGTAGAACTTGTAGCCCGGCACGGAGCTGTCGTTCGCGCCCTTGGCGTCGTGCAGGCCGACACATCCGTGGCTGGTGTTGGTGGAGCCGAAGACCGAGGTCGAGGCCCAGTAGTTGCCGTGGATGAAGGTGCCGGAGGTGGTCAGGCGCTGGGCGTGCGGGACGTCCGAGATGTCGTACTCGTCGCCGAGCCCGACGGTCGAGGACTCCATCCGGGTCTGCTTGAACCGCTCGCTGATCACCATGATCCCGGACCAGGTGGTGTGGTCGGCGTCGCCGCCGCTCACCGGGTAGGTGGCGAGGGTGGAGCCGTCGCGCTCGACGGTCATGGTCTTCTTGGCCAGGTCGACCGTGCTGATCTGACGGCGGCCGATGTGGAAGGTGACGTCCTTGGACTGGGTGCCGTAGACGCCGGTCGTGCCCTCGACGTCCTTCAGACGCAGGCTCAGCGTGATCTTCGTGCCCGCGGCCCAGTACTCCTCGGGCCGGAAGTCGAGGCGAGTGTCGCTGAACCAGTGGCCGACCACCTCGACCGCGGGCTCCACCGTCACCGTGATCGCCTTTTCCACGGCGGCCCGGTCCTTCACGGCCTCGGTGAAGTTGATCGACACGGGCATGCCGACACCGGAGGTCGAATTCGCCTCGGGCGTGAAATAACCCACGAACGTTCCCGAGGGCTGCTTCGTGACGAAGCTCGCGCTCTGCGCGGCGGCGCCCTTAGGCGTGGCCGTGACCGTGTATTTGGTGCCCGAGTAAGGGTTTTTCGTGGACGTCCATTTCGTACGGGCGTCATTGAAGGATCCGGCCAGGGTGGAGCCGTCGTTTCCGCTGACCTCGACGCTCGCGAGCGTGCCGTCGCTGACGGTGACCTCGACCGGGCTCGTGAAACCGGCCTTCTTCGTGCCGTCGGCCGGGGTGACGGTCACCGTCGGGGTCTTGACCTCGGCTTTCGTGCTCGCGCCCGCCGTCGCGCCCGCCTTCGCGTCCGCTCCCTCCGAGGCGTCCGCCGAGCCGCTGCAGCCCGTGAGGATGCCCACGGCCGGTACGGCGCCGAGGGCGGCCAGGACCCCGCGCCGCGACCAGGCCTGCCGCTCGGACCGGTTCGCCGTCCACCGCTCGGACCGGTTCGAATTCTTCGCGAAGCCCACGGCACGCCTTTCCTGGATGACCACCACGACTGCTGGTGCATCCTGCGCCGCCTTCCTGGGGCGATTCTTTGAAACCCGGGGCTGCCGCCTGAGATTTACGTGAAGAGCGCCTGAGAATCGGCCTGAAGGAACGGCGTACGACAATGCGCGAAGCGCCGTTTGACCCATGTACCGCGGCTCCAGGGAGCCTCAGGTGCCCGGCTCGGGCCGGGTCTGCGGCTGCCACCCCAGGGCGCGGGAGATCCCCCGCGCCGCCAGCCGTACCGCCGGAATCAACGCCGGTACCTGGGCGTCGTGTTCGGGGACCACGACGGAGACCGCCGCGACCACCGCGCCGCCCGCGCCGCGCACCGGAGCGGCGACCGACAGGGCGTCGTCGGTGACCTGACGGCTGCTCACCGCCACGCCGGTACGGCGGACTTCGGCGAGCGCGCGGCGCAGGCGAGCCCCGTCGGTGAGGGTGTGCGGGGTGAACGCGGCCAACGGCCCCGAGCAGTAGGCCTCTTGGGACGTCGAGTCACCGTGGGCCAGCAGTGCGAGTCCCACGCCCGTCGCGTGCAGTGGCCAGCGGGCGCCCACCTGGGTGCGTACACCGACCGCGGAGCGTCCGGAGATCCACTCGATGTAGACGACCTGGGAGCCGTCGCGGACCGCCATCTGCACGTTCTCGTGCGTGGCCTCGTACAGGTCCTCCAGGTACGGCAGCGCGATCTGGCGGAGGGCGAGGCCACGGGGTGCGAGGGCCGCGATCTCCCAGAGGCGCAGGCCCACGTGGTAGACGCCGTCCGCGTCCCGCTCCAGGGCGCCCCAGTCGGTGAGGGCGCCGACCAGCCGGTGCGCGGTGGTGAGGGTCAGTCCGGCCCGGCGGCTGATTCCCGTCAGGGAGAGTGCCGGGTGCTGGTGGTCGAAGGCGGCGAGCACGGCGAGCAGACGGTCGGGAGCGGACAGCGTGGTCATGAGTTCAGTTCGGCTTCGGCGACCCGTTGCAGGAGCGTGTGCAGGGCGTCCCGCTCGGCGGGGGCGAGCGGCTGGAGCAGGTCGTTCGTGACGCGCAGGCCCGCCTCGTCCGTGTCGCGCAGGAACGCTCGGCCGTCGTCCGTGAGCACGACGATCCGGCTGCGGCGGTCGTCCGGCGACGGGCGGCGCTCGGCGAAACCGAGCTTCTCCAGGTCGTCGACGAGTCCGACGATCGCGCTCGGGTCGTAGCCGAGCCGCGAGCTCAGCTCCCGCTGGAGCGCGCCCTCGGAGGTGGCCAGGAAGCGCAGCAGCGCGTAGTGGCGCAGCCGCAGTCCCGACTCCTGGAGGAAGGTGTTGAACAGCTGCCCCGAGCGAAGGCCCAGCCGGTACAGCAGATAGCCGGTGTCGGCGTGCAGTCCGCGCATCCACGGCTCCTGGGCGTCGATGGGGACGGGGCCGGTGGCCGGGCTGGTGGCGTGCTGCTGGCCTGCGATGACGGGCTCCCTGGGCCGGGCCCCGGGCGGGGCGGTTCATTCGTGCCGGGTACGGCGCGATGCCGTACTGCGTACAGCATCGCGCCGTACTCCGCACAGCATGCCGCACGGATGAGTCGGCAACAACTATTGACGTCAACAATTATTGTCCTTAGCTTCGATCTCGTAGTCGCAGCCCGGCATCGCACGCCGCGCTGCGGACCCTCAGCGTCGAAGGGACCCCCTCGTGCCCAGCATCGATCTCACCGGCAAGGTGGCAGTCGTCACCGGCAGCGGCCGTGGCCTGGGCCTGGCCTACGCACACGCGCTCGCGGCCGTCGGCGCCCGCGTGGTCGTCAACGACGTCGACGAGGCCGTGGCCGAACAGGCCGTGAAGTCCATCAGCGCCGCGGGCGGCAAGGCCGTGGCCGAGGTGGTCCCGGTCGGCACCACCGAGGCGGCCGACCGGCTCGTCGCCCGTGCGGTGCGGGAGTTCGGACGGCTCGACGTCCTGGTCACCAACGCGGGCATCCTGCGTGACAAGGTGCTGTGGAAGATGACCGACGAGGACTTCGACGCGGTGATCACCACGCATCTGAAGGGCACCTTCACCTGCGCCCGCGCCGCTGCCGTGCGCATGCGCGAGCAGGGCGAGGGCGGCTCGCTGATCCTGGTCGGCTCGCCGGCCGGGCAGCGCGGGAACTTCGGCCAGACGAACTACGCCGCCGCGAAGGCGGGCATCGCCGCCATGGCCCGTACCTGGTCGATGGAGCTGGGCCGTGCGGGCATCACCGTCAACGCGATCGTGCCGGTCGCCGCCACCGCGATGACCGAGACCATTCCCGCGTTCGCCCCGTACGTCGAGGCCATGAGGAACGGCGAGCCGCTGCCCGACTTCCTCCGCAAGGGCGAGGGCTTCGGCACCCCCGAGGACTGCGCCGCCCTCGTCCCGTTCCTCGCCTCCGACGCCGCCCGCGGGGTCACCGGCCAGGCCATCGGCATCGGCGGTGACAAGGTGGCACTCTGGTCGCACCCGCAGGAGGTCAGGGCGGCGTACGCGGACGGCGGCTGGACCCCCGACACCCTGGCCGACGCGTGGGCCACGTCGGTCGGCGCCGAGCCGCAGACCGTCGGGATCCCCGCGCCGAAGCTTCCGGAGGCGTGATGGACCCGAACGAACTCGTCGCGATCGACGTCCACACCCACGCGGAGGTGTCCTCGAAGGGCCACGCCTCGCTCGAGGACGATCTGCACGAAGCCTCCAGCGCCTACTTCAAGGTCGAGGGCAAGCGGAAGCCCACCCTGGAGGAGACGGCCGCCTACTACCGCGAGCGGAAGATGGCCGCCGTGATCTTCACGGTGGACGCCGAGTCCGCCACCGGCACCGCGCCCGTCCCGAACGAGGAGGTCGCCGAGGCCGCCGCCGCCAACCCGGACGTGCTGATCCCCTTCGCCTCCATCGACCCCTTCCGGGGCAAGGCCGGCGTCAAGCAGGCCCGCCGGCTCGTCGAGGAGTACGGGGTCAAGGGCTTCAAGTTCCACCCCAGCATCCAGGGCTTCTTCCCCAACGACAGGTCGGTGGCGTACGGGCTGTACGAAGTGATCGAGGAGACCGGCACCATCGCCCTCTTCCACACCGGGCAGACGGGGATCGGGGCCGGGGTTCCCGGAGGCGGCGGCATCCGGCTGAAGTACTCCAACCCCCTGCACGTGGACGATGTGGCCGCCGACTTCCCGCACCTCAAGATCATCCTGGCGCACCCCTCCTTCCCCTGGCAGGACGAGGCGCTGGCCGTCGCCACCCACAAGCCGGGTGTGCACATCGACCTGTCCGGCTGGTCGCCCAAGTACTTCCCGCCGCAGCTCGTGCAGTACGCCAACACGCTGCTCAAGGACAAGGTGCTCTTCGGCTCCGACTACCCCGTCCTCACCCCCGACCGCTGGCTCGCCGACTTCGACAAGCTGACGATCAAGGACGAGGTCAAGCCGAAGATCCTCAAGGAGAACGCCGCCCGGCTGCTCGGGCTGACACCGTAAGGGGCCACAGATGCGCAATGAGGGACTGGGGTCGTGGCCCGCACGCCGGGCCCGCAAGACCCCGCACCGCACCGCCCTGATCCACGGCGACACCACCGTCAGCTATGCCGAGCTGTACGCCCGCACCACCCGCCTCGCCCACGCGCTGCGCGCGCTCGGCCTGCGCCGCGGCGACCGCATCGCCTATCTCGGCCCCAACCACCCCTCCTACCTCGAAACCCTCTTCGCGGCGGGCACGCTCGGCGCGGTCTTCGTGCCGCTCAACCCCCGCCTCGCCGGACCCGAGATCGCCCACCAGCTCAGCGACTCGGGCGCCAAGGTCCTCGTGTACGCGCCGTCGATGGCCGGACTCGTCGCGGGGCTGCCGGGCAACGCGGACGTGCGGACGTTCGTCGAAGTCGGCCCTCGGTACGAGGAGTTGATCGGCCAGGCCGCCGAGGAGCCGATCGACCAGCCCGTCACCGCGGAGGACATGTGCATCATCATGTACACCTCGGGCACGACGGGCCGCCCCAAGGGCGCGATGCTCACCCACGGCAATCTGACCTGGAACGCGGTCAACGTCCTCGTCGACCACGACCTGACCGCCGACGAACGCGCCCTGATCTCGGCCCCGTTGTTCCACACGGCAGGGCTGAACATGCTGACCCTGCCGGTGCTGCTCAAGGGCGGCACCTGTGTCCTGGTCGAGTCCTTCGACCCGGTGGCCACCCTCGACCTGATCGAACGGCACCGGATCACCTTCATGTTCGGGGTGCCGACCATGTTCGACCAGGTGGCCCGGCAGCCCCGGTGGGCCGACGCCGACCTGTCCTCGTTGCGCATCCTCACCTGCGGCGGCTCACCCGTACCGACCCCGCTCATCGCCGCCTACCAGGAGCGCGGGCTCACCTTCCTGCAGGGCTACGGCATGACCGAGGCGTCGCCCGGCACCCTCTTCCTGGACGCGGAACACGCGGTCGGCAAGGCGGGCTCGGCGGGTGTGCCGCACTTCTTCAGCGATGTCCGGGTCGTACGGCCCGACTTCACACCGGTCGACGTCGGGGAGACGGGCGAGGTGGTCGTGCGCGGGCCGCACGTCATGCCCGGCTACTGGGGGCTGCCCGACGAGACGGCCGCGGTGTTCGCCGACGGCTGGTTCCGCAGCGGGGACGCCGCCCGGGTCGACGAGGACGGCTATGTCTTCATCGTCGACCGCATCAAGGACATGATCATCTCGGGCGGCGAGAACATCTACCCCGCCGAGATCGAGGACCTTCTCCTCGGCCACCCCGGCATCGTCGAGTGCGCCGTCATCGGAGTCGCCGACGACAAGTGGGGCGAGGTGCCGCGCGCGGTCGTCGTCCCCCGCGAGGGCGTCAAGCTCGACCCGGACGAGGTCCTCGCCTCGCTCGGCGGACGCCTCGCCAAGTACAAGATCCCGAAGTCGGTGGTCGTCGTGGACGAACTCCCGCGCACCGCCTCCGGAAAGCTCCTCAAGGCCCGTGTCCGCACGCGATACGGCACCACCGACTCGTAAGCAGGGAAGTACACATGAGCATCACCGTGAACGGCCTCGACGAACTCAAGAAGCTCGCCGGCGGCGACCTCGGCACCAGCGAGTGGATCGAGGTCACCCAGGAGCGGATCAACACCTTCGCCGACGCCACCGGCGATCACCAGTGGATCCACGTCGACCCGCAGAAGGCGGCCGAGGGCCCCTTCGGCGCGCCCATCGCGCACGGCTATCTGACCCTCTCCCTCTTCATCCCGCTCTTCACCGGGCTGCTGGAGGTCGAGGGCGTGTCGACGAAGGTCAACTACGGTCTGAACAAGGTGCGTTTCCCCGCCCCGGTGAAGGTCGGCTCGCGCATCCGGCTGGTCGCGAGGCTCGCCTCGGTCGAGGACGTGCCGGGCGGGGTGCAGATCGTCGTCGACGGGACGATAGAGATCGACGGCGGCGGGAAGCCCGCCGCCGTCCTCCAGAGCCTGTCGCGCTTCTACGCCTGACGGTCCACGTCGGGCGGCCGTTCTCCCTACCGGCCGCCCACCACGTCGACGAACACGGGGTTCGCGTAGAACCACGTGTCGACCCACGGGTCACCGTTTCCGGGCACGTGCGGAATCGGGCCGTGCGGGTCGATCGAGGCGCCCAGGTAGCCCGTACCGTTGCGGTTGCCGTCGCTGCCGCGCAGCCGGACGTAGAAGGACTCGTCTCCGGCGACCAGCGGGATGCGCAGGGTGTACGTGCCCTTGCGACCGCTCACGTCCACCGTGCGGACGACCTTGGTGTCGGGCGCGCGCCAGTCGTCGCGGTCGGCGGCAGGTCCGCGCACCGCGCCACGGATGACGTCGACGTGCGCCAACTCCGGCAGGATCCCGTGGGGGTTGGCGCGCGAGGCGGTCGTCACGGTGACCGACAGCGTGAGCTTCTCGCCCTTGCGGACGCGGATCCGGCCACCCATGGTGACACCCGGACCGTGGTCGCAGTCCCGCTTCACCCGGACGTCGAGCCCGTCGAGCAGATGCCCGTGGTCGAGCCAGACGCGGCCCGCGCGCAGGCCCGCCATCACGGCGCGGTAGCCGTAGCGGGTCACGCCCACGTGGGTGCGGCTGAACTGGCCGGGCCAGAAGTCGCCGCCCGGCTGCTGGGAGTCGGTGTTCACCGGGTCGGGAATGTGCCCGGTGTTGTCGAAGTTCTGCCCGGGCGCCCAGTCGCCGTTCTTCCAGGTGTCGAAGACGACGCGGTGCACGTCGGAGTTGGTGGTGATGGTGAACAGCCTGCCCTCGGCGAGCATCGCGTCCCACATGCCGCCGACGGTCGCCGTCATCCAGTCGAAGCCGCCGTACAGGACGTACGCGTTCTCCGGGTACCCGGCGAAGGAGTCCGCGGACGGCTTGTTGGTGTACTCGCCGCGCTGCTGGCCCGAGCCGACCCAGCCGGGGATGCCGCCGCCCTGGGCGCCGGGCGCGCCCTCCATGCCGATCATGATCTCGGGCGCCGCGTCCCGCCAGTTCCGCATCTCGTGCGGGGAGTCGATGCCCAGGCGCGTGGGGTGGTTGGCGAGGACGAGCACATCGTCGACGTAACCGGTGCGGCGCTGCTCCGCGAGCCACTTGATGGCCTTGACCGCGTGGGCCTCGTTGCGGACCGTGTCGGGGCTGGTCGGCGAGCCCGCCGTGTAGCCCAGCAGCTTGCCGTCGTAGGCGAGTTCGAACTTCGTGAGCAGATCCACCTCGTGCCGGCCGGGCGCCGCGAAGACCGTGGCGTGCTCGGCGCCCGGTATGTACCACTCCAGACCCTGGAAGATCAGCTGACGCGGGTTCGCGGCGCGCGCCTTCAGGATCTCCTGGTGCTCCAACTGGGCGCCGTAGTTGGCGTGCCCGAAGTTGGAGTGCTCATTGAAGACCATCCAGTCCAGGCCGTACCTGGCGCTCGCCTGGGCGAGCTGGGAGAACGTGTACTTCGCGTCGTGGCTGTACACGGAGTGGACGTGGTGGTCGCCGACGAGATAGGCGAGGCGCGGGTCGTCGCCGCCGAGGCGCCGGGAGCCGGCCGTCGCGGGCGTGGCGAGCGAGCCCACCGCGAAGGCAGCCCCGAACAGGCCGGCGCTGCGCAGCAGCCCGCGCCGTGACACGCCCTGCGGGTCCAGCGCGGCGGGGGAGACGGATGGATCGGCCCAGGCGGGCAGTTGCTGCTCGGACATGCGGAACTTCTCCCTCGGGGAGTCGGAAGGTCTTCGGGTCACCGGTGGCCGAGACGGCTCAGTGGTTCATGAACTGCGAGACGGGAAGCGCCCGTTCGACGATCCGTACGTCGCCGAGCCGTCCGTGCAGGATCTGGTCGATCCTGCCCGCGTACTCGTAGCCGCCGAGCAGCCAGGGCAGCCCGAGCGAGGTGAGGCCGACCGCGACGGTGTGCGGGTTGCGGGCGACCGGGCAGCCCTGGACGTACATCGTGGTGTGCGATCCGTCGTTGACGACGGCGACGTGCCACCACTGCTCGCGGGCCGTCTCGTCGCCCCAGTTGGTGACGATGCCCTGCTGGTTGAGCGGCCGGACGGCCCACTGCGGGCCGGGCCCGTCGGAGAGGGAGAGCGTGGCGAGCGGCTCGTCCGGGTCGTCGGCGGTCTTGCCCGCGCCACCGCCCGTGCCGGTCCGGCTGATCAGCGAGGCCCAGGCGTTGTGCGAGGCGTCCCAGTCGGCGGGGAGCTGGTAGAAGGCCTCGATGGTGTAACCGCGCTTGAAGGTGGCCGAGTTGAGTGGCGCACCGTCGACCGTGCGCAGATACGCGCCCTTCAGCGGGGGCTTGCCACCCTCGAAGACGAGGCTGCCGTGGCCCGGCTGGTCGGGGTGGTGGGCGGAGGACCAGGTGAGGGCGCTGTCGCCGACCTTGACCACGGCCAGGTCGTTGCCGTGCCCGGACCGGTCGCGGACCGTGCCCTCGGCCGCCGTACCGTCCGTGTGCCCGTCGAAGCGCCAGTACGCGAGTGTGCCCCGGACCAGCATCTCGGACACCGGGCGCGCCGGGCGGGCGGGCACCGGCGCGAAGCCCGCGAAGCGGTCCTCGAAGTCGACGCCGACCGAGAACCGGTCGGCGTCACCGCTGAGTTCGATCTCCTGCCGCTCCAGCTCGCCCAGCCCCTTGGCCGCCCGGCCCAGGATCCACGGCGAGATGGTCTCGACGTCGATGGTGTCGCGGTCGAGGTCGAAGTGGTAGAGGCGGATCATCGCCGCGCCGCCGTAGTAACGATTCTGATAGTTCGTCAGGTGGAGGTGGACGTCGTGCCCGGCCGCGTTGGTGCGGGTGGCGCGGGCGGCGGGCCAGTAGTGCCCGTTCAGGGTCAGGAAGATCTGGTCGTGGTCGTGGATCAACTGGTCCCAGAGCTGCTGCCCGTACGAGGACAGGGTGTCGTCGTCCACGACCAGCTCGTGCGTGGTGAGGATGACCGGCGTCCTGGGGTGCTGGGCGATGACGTCCTTCGCCCACGCGTAGCCCTGCGCCGACAGCCGCCAGTCCAGGGCGAGGACGAGCCACTCCCTGCCCGCAGCCCTGAACAGGTGGAAGGTGTTGTAGCCGTCCGGCGAGGCCCCGCCGAAGGTGCGCTTGCTCCGGAAGCGCTGCGGGCCGAAGACGTCCAGATAGGGGGTCGCGCCCCGCTGGTCGTCCGTGGACGACCTGATGTCGTGGTTGCCCGCGAGCACGCTGTAGCCGACGCCGCGCCGGTCGAGCAGCTCAAAGGCCTTGCCCGCGGCCGCGAATTCGGCCTGGCCGCCGTTCTCCGTGATGTCGCCCAGGTGCGAGAGGAAGACGATGTTCTCGTCCTTCCCGTGCTCCAGGAGATAGCGCAGAGAGGCCTCGATCGGCGCGGGGTTGATGCTCGGCCCGTCGAAGAGGTACTGCGTGTCGGGCATGACGGCGAGCGTGAAGCGGCGGCTGTCGGCGTCGGACCGCCAGTTCGCCTCACGCGTCGCCGCCTGCGCCGTCACCGCGGGCAGGGCCACCGAAGTGGTGGCCGCCGCGCCGATCAGGGCCGTGGCCCGCAGGAAGTTGCGTCTGCCGGCGCCGGCCTGCTCGGCCTCCGTCGCCTGGTCATGCGAAGTGCACACGTCTGCTCCATGAAGGTGCGAAAAGGTCAGTGAGGGAGTTCGAGTCAGGTCGAGCGTCGAGTCATGTCGAACGGGTCGGGCCGGTGGGTCGGGCGGCGCGCCGCGCGCGGGTCAGAGCACGCGCAGCGTCCAGGACCAGCGGTGGGTGCCGGCCGGGACGAGGTAGCCGGGCGAGGTGTCGGGTCCGCACGAGGCCGTGCCCACCCCCCGGTGCGCGGCGTCGAGGTGCACCACGCAGCCGGGCCGCGGCACCAGCTCGTCGTGATGGGTGGCGGCCGCCAGATCCGCGGCCCGGTAGCGGGTCACGGTCACCTGACGAGGCTCGTCGAGCGCGACTGCGAAGCCCGTGGCGTCCGGCGCCGAGAGCGTGAAGCGGCGTACACCGTGCCGCCCCCCGCTCTCCTGCGGACGCAGATAGGGGGTGAACAGCTCGTCCACGGGGAGGGAGTGGTGGCCCACCGGAGCGCCGGTGCTCCGGTCCGGGTAGGACTCCCAGGGGCCCTGCCCGTACCACTCCAGGACATCGAGCCCGGCGACCGTCTCGAAGACCGAGCCCACCCGAGGTACGTCGTCGAGCGCGGCCGGCAACTGCGCCGTCTCCTCGATCCGCACCCCGCCCTCGACACGGGTGAACACCTGCTCGTGACGTACGGCGCCCGCCAGGGTCGCGTACTCGGCGACCACGGTGACGCTCCCGCCCTCGCGGCGTACGTCGACGAGCTTGCGCTCCAGCGCGTCGAGCCCCCACGCCCGCCAGCGCACCGCCATGCCACCGAGCTCGTCGTTGTCGGTCGGTGTCCGCCACAGCGACAGCACGGGGGCCGCGCTGAGCAGCGGATGGACGAGCAGCCCGTCCTCGTCGACCTCGACAGGGGAGTCCTCCGTCGCGACAGAACCCACGGGGGTGGCCGCCCTGAGCCGCACCTGCGGCACACACACCTCCGTGCCGCGCGGTGCCCATGCCTCCTCGTCCGCCGTGGTCACCCGCAGCGTCAGCCAGGCCTCGCCGCCGTCCCGCGGCAGCGTGAACGGCATCGGCACGGCCACCGATTCGCCCGCCCGTACGTCGGGCAGCTCGGCCGCGGCCGTCAGCGTGCCGCCCTCCGCGAGGGACAGCTCCCACTCGGCGGCCAGCCACTCAAGGCCCCGGAAGTGCTGGTGGTTGGTGACCCGCAGCTCGCCCCCGACGTACGCGAGGCGCACCGGCGCCGCGATCTCCCGGTGCTCGAACATCACCGGCTTGGGCGTGCGGTCGGGGAAGACGACCCCGTCGGCGACGAAGGCGCCGTCGTGGACCGTCTCGCCGAAGTCGCCGCCGTAGGCCCAGCGGTGGCCCGGCGCGGTGACACCGTTGTCATACAGCCCGGCGCCACCGCGCCCGGCCGGTCTTCCGTCGTTCACGCGTTGAAGAATGCCGTGGTCCCAGAACTCCCAGATGAAACCGCCCTGAAGCCCTGGGGTTGACTCGATGGCGGCCCAGTGGTCGGCCAGCGTGCCGTTGCTGTTGCCCATGGCGTGCGAGTACTCGCACTGGATGAGCGGCTTGGTCTGCTCCCCGGAGAGGGCGTGCGCGACACAGTCCTCGAGCGGCGCGTACATGGGGCAGGCGATGTCGGAGGCGACCTTCGGGTCGGCCCAGCCGAGCTTCGCCGCGCCCTCGTACTGGAGGGGCCGGGACGGGTCGTGGCGGCGCAGCCAGCCCGCGGCGGCGTCGTGGCCCGCGCCGTAGTCGGACTCGTTGCCCAGCGACCAGATGATCACCGAGGGGTGGTTCTTGTCGCGCAGGACCATACGGGAGACGCGGTCCACGAAGGCGCCGAGGTAGCGGGGGTCGTCGGCGATCTCGTGCGCGTGGTCGTGCGCCTCGATGTTCGCCTCGTCCACGACGTAGAAGCCCAGCTCGTCCGCGAGGTCGAGCAGGGTCGGGTCGTTCGGGTAGTGGGCGGTGCGGATCGCGTTGAACCCGAAGCGCTTCAGCGTCACCAGATCGGCGCGCATGTCGTCGTAGGACACCGTCCGGCCCGTCAGCGGGTGGAAGTCGTGCCGGTTGACGCCCCGGATGTAGACCCGCTCGCCGTTGAGGAGCAGGTCCCGGCCGCGGATGGCGACCTCGCGGAAGCCCACGCGGTGGTGCGAGGTGTCCGCGACCGAGCCGTCGGCGCGGTGCAGCCGTACGGTCAGGTCGTACAGCTCGGGCGTCTCGGCGGTCCAGGCGCGGACGCCCTCGACGACCGCGGTGAGACGGGCCTCGCCGAGGAAGTCGGAGACCCGGCCGTCCTCCTCCTTGAACCGCTCGTACTCGGCGTCCTGGGTGAGCAGCCGGCCGTCCAGCTCCCCGGTGACGTACCAGCCCTCGGGCAGCGCGCCCCCGGCGTCCCGCACCTGGCAGTCGACCCGCAGGCCGCCGTCGCACCGCGTCCGTACGGTCACGTCGGCCAGTCGCAGCGGATCGGTCGCGTACAGCAGCACCGAGCGGGTGATCCCGGCGTGCCACCAGTGGTCCTGGTCCTCGAGGTGCGAGGCGTCCGACCACTTGACGACGGTGAGCCGCAGCGAGGCGCGCTCTCCGGGGCGTACGACGTCGGAGAGGTCGAACTCGGCCGCGAGGTGCGAGTCCTTGGACACGCCGACGGGGCGCCCGTCCACATGGACCAGCAGCACGCTCCCGGCGGCGCCGACCTGGAGCACGATCCGGCGGCCGGCCCACTCGGCGGGGACGTCCACCGCGCGCTCGTACACGCCCGTCGGATTCGCGTCCGGCGAGGCGGGCGGAAACTCGCCCCAGGGCATCTTGAAGTTGGTGTACTGCGGCAGGTCGTCGGTGTCCTCGGTGGTCCAGGAGCCGGGCACCTGGAGCGAGGACCAGGCCAGACCGGGGGCCGAGGTGGGTGTGGGCAGCAGTTGGAAGCGCCAGGAGCCGTCCAGTGAGAGGGCCCCGGCCCGGCGGTCGACGGCGTTCATGGGCAACCGCCCCCAGGAGGTCACCTCAGGTGCTTCCCAGGGGCGGAGCGCGAACAGCGGGTCCCTCATCAGCGGATGGCCCCCTTGCCGAGGTCCGCGATGATCTGCTTGGCGCCGATCGCGAAGACGATCAGCAGCGGGATGAGGGCGAGAAGTGCGCCGGTCATGACCATTCCGTAGTCGGTGGTGCCGTGGACACCGTTCAGCTGGGAGAGCGCGACCTGGAGGGTCACGTTGTCCGGGTTGGTGAGGGCGATCAGAGGCCAGGCGTAGTCGTTCCACTGGCCCATGAAGGTGAAGATGCCGAGGAAGGCGAGGCCCGGCCGGACCACCGGGAGCGCCACGTGCCAGTACTGGCGCAGGAAGCCCGCCCCGTCCAGCTTGGAGGCGTCGATCAGCTCGTCGTGGATCGCGCTCTTCATGTACTGGCGCATCCAGAAGATGCCGAACGCGTTGGCCGCCGCCGGGACGATCAGCGCGGTCATCGAGCCGATCCAGCCCAGCTTCGCCATGATCACGAACTGGGGGATCGCCTGGAGCTGCGCCGGGACCATGAAGATGACCATCATCAGCGCGAACAGCACCCGGCGGCCCGGGAACTGGAACTTGGCGAACACGAACGCGGCCAGCGAGTCGAAGAACAGGACCAGGACGGTCACCGAGCACGCGACCAGCAGCGAGTTGAACATCGACCCGAAGAAGTCGACGTTGTCGAAGAGGTGGCGGACGTTCTCGAGGAAGTGCGAGCCGGGCAGCAGCTTCGGCGGGTAGGAGAAGATCTCCGTCGACGAGTGCGTCGACATGATCACGGCCCAGTAGAACGGGAAGACCGAGAGCAGCAGACCGATGATCAGGGAGAGGTGGAGCGCGATGCCCCGGCGCTGTGACCCCTTGATGGTCGACGTGCGCCCCGCCCCCTTCATGGAGGCCGATGAACCCTTGAGGATTGCCATGGTGGGGCCTCCCTAGTCTTCGCCCCGGCGCTGCACCAGGCGCCAGTTGATGATCGAGAAGATGATGACGACGAGGAAGATGCCCCAGGCCACGGCGGCGCCGTAACCGAAGTCGTTGTTGTCGAAGGTCTGCTGGAAGAAGTAGAGGACCATCGTCTGGCCGGAGTGGCCGGGGCCGCCCGCGAACGACGAGTTGTTGTCCGTGGTCTGCAGCAGCACCTGCGGTTCGGAGAAGGTCTGCAGGCCCGTGACCGTCGAGATGATGAGCACGAACAGCAGCACCGGACGCATCAGTGGCAGCGTGATCCGGAAGAAGGTCTGGATGGGTCCGGCGCCGTCCATCCGCGCCGCCTCGTACAGCTCGCCCGGGATCGTCTGGAGCCCCGCGAGGAAGATGATCGCGTTGTAGCCGGTCCACTGCCAGGTCATCAGCGTGGCGATGGCGACCTTGATGCCCCACGGTGTGTTCAGCCAGGCCACCTGGTCCAGGCCGATCGCCTGCAGGAACGCGTTGACCAGGCCGAAGTTGGTGGAGAAGACCGAGCCGAAGATGATCGCGACCGCGACGATCGAGGTGACGTTCGGCAGGAAGTAGGCGAACCGGTAGAGGTTCTTGAAGCGGACGGCCGAGTTGAGCATCACGGCGGTGACCATCGCCAGGAAGATCATCGGGAAGGTCGCCAGCGCCCAGATGATGATCGTGTTCCCGATCGAGGTCCAGAACTGGGTGTCCGACAGCAGATAGCGGTACTGCGAGAGCCCCGCGAACTCCATCGAGCCGAGGCCGTCCCAGCGGTGGAACGACAGATAGAACGAGAAGCCGACCGGGATCAGACCGAAGGCGAGGAACAGCAGATAGAAGGGGGAGATCGCGGCGTACAGCCGCCAGTAGCTGAGGATGCCCTTCTTGGGGTGGGTGACGGGGGTCTCGGCGAGGGCCGCGGGGGGCGTGTCGACCACGGGTGCGGTAGCCATCAGTAACTCACCCCCAGGTGGTCCGCGATGCGCCGGCACTTGCTCATGGCGTCCCTCCAGGCCTTGTCCGGGTCCTTGCCGAGGACGGAGAAGTTCCGCAGCTCGTCGTTGATCGGGGTGCTCAGCGCGACGTCGTACGGGCTGTTGAAGGCGACCGGGATGTTCTGCGCCGCCGGACCGAAGACGTCCATGGTGACCTGGTCGCCGAAGAAGGCGTCGGGTTCCCGCAGCTTCTTCATCGCGTAGGACGCCGGGGTCGAGGGGAAGAGCACCGAGTCGACGAAGCCCTGCGCCTGGTTGCCCGCGTCGAGCATCCAGGTGATCATCTCGAAGGCCTTCTCGGGCTCCCGGCACGCCTTGGTGATCGCGAGGAACGAGCCGCCGATGTTCGAGGGACCGCCCGGACACGCGGCCACCCGCCACTTGCCCTTGGTCTTCGGCACGTTGAGCTTGATGTCACCGGCCGCCCAGGAGGCGTTCAGCTGGCTGGGCAGCAGGCCCCGCTCGGTGGCCGAGGTGTTGTCGGCCGTACCGTTGATGATCTTCGAGACCAGTCCGCGACGGGTGGCCTCGACGGAACGGTCCCAGGCGGTGCGTACATGCTCCTGGTCGCCGATGAAGTGCCGGTCCTTGTCGACGAACCGCTTCGTCGTCTGGTTGACCGAGATGCCGAAGACGCTGAGCGCGTCGGTCAGGATGAACGTGCCGGGCAGGCGCTTCTTCAGCTGCTCGCCGGCCGCGAAGAACTGGTCCCAGGTGGCCAGCTCCTTGGACACGTCCTCGGGCTCGTACGCCAGTCCGGCCTTCTGGAAGACGGCGGGCTGGTAGTAGTGCGCGACCGGACCGCAGTCGATCGGGAAGCCCACCATCGAACCGTCCGGGGCTATGCCCTGATCCCACTTCCAGGGCAGGTACTGGTCCTTGAGCTTCTCGGCACCGAGCGTGCGCAGGTCCACGAACTGGTCGGAGTTGGGCAGATACGAGGCCATGTCCTCGCCCTTGAGCCCGGCGATGTCCGGGATGTGGGCGCGTCCGGTCATCGTGGTCATCAGCTTCGAGCGGTAGTAGCCGCCGATCTGGATGGCCTGCAGATTCACCGCGCTGTCGTAGCGGGCCTTGGCGTCCTGGACGACTTTCGGGCTCAGCCCGCCGCTCCAGTACCACAGGACCATGTTGCGCCCGGTCGAGCCGGTCGGAACGCCGCAGCCGGTCGCCAGGCCGCCCAGCGCCGTGGCGGCCGTACCGGCCAGGCCGGCGCGCAGCAGGCCCCTTCGTGAGAGCCGCACAGCTCCCACCGCCTTTCGGATCTTTTCGGTCTTCGCGTACGAGGGGTCTTACGTGGGGTCTTGCAGGGGGTCGTGCGTGGGGTGTTTCGCGTTGCGATGCGTGGGGTCATGCGTGTCGTGCGTGTCATGCGGGGGGTCTTGCGGGGTGTTGCGCGTGGGGTCATCGGGGTGCGCCCGGCCGACGCGTGGCGTCGGGCGGGGTCACGGGGGCGGGGCGGACGGGCGGGCCCGGGTCCGCCGGGACGCGGTCGGCCAGGAAGCCGTACGCGCGCCGCAGTTCACGGTCTTCGAGCGACTGCCACCAGCGGTGGACGCCGTACCAGCCGGGCGCGGCAAGCGCACCGCCGTGCCGCTGTACGGACAGGCCCGCGGCCAGCACCGCGAAGCGCAGCCGTTCCTCCAGCGGCCAGCCGCCGAGCGAGGCGGCGACGAAGCTCGCGCCGAAGACGTCTCCGGCACCCGTCGCGTCCAGGACATCGACGGGGAGGGCGGGCACCTCCGCGTACTCGCCCGTCGTCTGGTCCACCGCGACCGCGCCGTCGCCGCCCCGGGTGACCACGGCGACCGGCACCAGCTCGGTCAGCGTGCCCAGGGCCGCGACCGCGCTCTCGGTGCGCGTGTACGCCATCGCCTCCGTCTCGTTCGGGAGGAAGGCGTGGCACAGGGAGAGCTGGTCGAGGAGGTCCCGGGACCACTGTTGTGTGGGGTCCCAGCCGACGTCCGCGTAGATCTGCGTGCCGGCCGCGGCGGCCTTGGCGAGCCAGCCGCGCGGCTCGGCCTCGATGTGCACGAGGGCGGTGCGCGCCTCGGGCGGGTCGCCCATCAACTCGTCCTGAGAGTACGGCGGTTCCTGGCCGTGGGTGACCAGGGCCCGGTCGTTGCCGTGGGCCAGCGAGACGGTGACGGGAGTGTGCCAGCCGTCCGCGGTGCGGGACAGGGAGAGGTCGATGCCCTCCTGGCCGGCGAGGACCTCACGGCAGTACGCGCCGTAGTAGTCGTCGCCGAAGACCGTGGCCAGGGAGGTGCGCAGGCCGAACCGGGAGGCCGCGACCGCCAGGTTGGCGATGCCGCCGGGGCTCACGCCCATTCCCTCGGTCCAGATCTCCTCGCCGGCCGTCGGAGGCTTCCCCAGTCCGGTGAGAACGAGGTCGTAGAAGAGCAGCCCGGTCAGCATCACATCGGGCCGTTCGTCACCCACGAGCACATCCTCTCGTCAAAAGTCTGCAAGCGGTGCACAGGATCGTGCGCGCCTCTGGCCAATTTGGCAAGAGTCGAGCAGAACTGAGCATAGAAATGATTGGGAATGACGAGTAGTGTTCACAGGGTGCTGGCAGAGCGACGACATCAACTCATCCTGCGGGCCCTGCGTTCCGGCGGGCCCGCAGCCGTGACCGATCTCTCCGAACAGCTGGGCGTGAGCCCCGCCACGGTCCGCCGTGACCTGCTGAAACTGGAGGAGGAAGGCCTGCTCACGCGGGTGCACGGCGGGGCGGTCGTGGAGGAGGGCGACCAGCCCTTCGCCGAGGTCGCCGAGGTCCGTGTGGCCGAGAAGGACGCCATCGCGGAGCGCGCCGCCTCGATGGTCCAGGACGGCCAGTCCGTCCTGCTGGACATCGGCACCACCGCCTACCGGCTGGCCAGGCAGCTGCACGGCCGCCGGATCACCGTGATCACCAGCAATCTGGTGGTCTACGAGGAGCTGGTGGACGACGAGGACATAGAACTGGTGCTGCTCGGCGGAATGGTCCGCCGTGAGTACCGCTCCCTGGTCGGCTTCCTCACCGAGGACAACCTGCGACAACTGCACGCCGACTGGCTGTTCCTCGGTACCAGCGGGGTACGGCCCGGGGGGCAGGTGATGGACACCACCGTCGTCGAGGTGCCGGTCAAGCGGGCCATGATCGAGGCGGGCGACAAGGTCGTCCTGCTCGCCGACCGCGCGAAGTTCCCGGGTACGGGGATGGCGCGGGTCTGCGGCCCCGAGGAGCTGGACGTGGTGGTGACGAACGGCCCGCTGGACCCGGCGACGCGGTCGTCGTTGGAAGAGGCGGGCGTGCAAGTGGTCGTGACAGGAAAGGCGGAAACGGCGTGAAGCTGACGATTCTGGGTGGCGGCGGATTCCGGGTGCCGCTCGTGTACGGGGCACTCCTCGGGGACCGCGCCGAGGGCCGCGTCACCCATGTCGTGCTGCACGACGTGGACGCCGGACGGCTCACGGCCGTCGCCCGGGTGCTGGCCGAGCAGGCGAAGGACCTGCCGGACGCCCCCGAGGTGTCCTTCACCACCGACCTCGACGACGCCCTGCGCGGCGCCGACTTCATCTTCTCCGCGATCCGCGTCGGCGGCCTCGCGGGACGTGCCGACGACGAGCGGGTGGCCCTCGCGGAGGGCGTCCTCGGCCAGGAGACGGTCGGCGCCGGCGGCATCGCGTACGGCCTGCGCACGGTCCCCGTGGCCGTCGACATCGCCCGGCGGGTGGCCCGGCTCGCCCCCGACGCCTGGGTCATCAACTTCACCAACCCGGCCGGACTGGTCACCGAGGCCATGTCCCGTCACCTCGGCGACCGCGTCATCGGCATCTGCGACTCGCCGGTCGGCCTCGGCCGCCGCATCGCCACGGTCCTGGGCGCCGACCCCCGCGAGGCCTGGATCGACTACGTCGGCCTCAACCACCTCGGCTGGGTGCGCGGGCTGCGCGTCGCGGGCCGCGACGAACTGCCGCGGCTGCTCGCCGACCCCGAGCTGCTCGGCTCCTTCGAGGAGGGCAAGCTCTTCGGCGTGGAGTGGCTGCAGTCCCTGGGCGCCGTCCCGAACGAGTACCTGCACTACTACTACTTCAACCGCGAGGCCGTCCGGGCCTACCAGCAGGCGGAGAAGACCCGCGGCGCGTTCCTGCGCGACCAGCAGGAGCAGTTCTACGCCGAGATGAAGCGCCCGGACACCGCCGCGCTGAGTGCCTGGGACCGTACGCGGGCCGAGCGCGAGGCCACCTACATGGCGGAGAACCGGGACGCGGCGGGCGCGGGCGAGCGTGACGCCGACGACCTCTCCGGCGGCTACGAGAAGGTGGCGCTCGCCCTGATGCGGGCCATCGCCCGCGACGAGCGCACCACGCTCATCCTCAACGTCCGCAACCGCGGCACGCTGGGCGTGCTCGACACGGAGGCCGTCATCGAGGTGCCCTGCCTCGTCGACGCCAACGGCGCCCACCCGGTCGCCGTCGACCCGCTGCCCGACCACGCCAGCGGACTGGTCTGCGCGGTCAAGGCGGTGGAGCGCGAGGTCCTGTCCGCCGCCGAGTCCGGTTCGCGCACGACCGCCGTCAAGGCCTTCGCCCTGCACCCGCTCGTCGACTCCGTGAACGTGGCCCGCCGTCTGGTCGAGGGGTACACGTCGGTCCATCCGGGCCTGGCGTACCTTAAGTAAGCGCTTTCCCCCTTTCTTGGCTTCTTGGCTCCTGGAGACCTCACATGCACGACGAACGCCGCCGGATCGAGGAGCGCGTCGCACGCGTCCACGACCAGCGCATCAAGCCCGCGATCTACGCCGCCTCGGTGCCCTTCGAGGTCGAGGCCTGGCAGGCGCCCGGCGAGCCGGTCCCCTTCGAGGAGGCCGCCGCGGCGCCGTACAAGCCCTTCGCGATGGACACCCCCTGGGGTCCGCCGTGGGGCACCACCTGGTTCCGGATGCGCGGGTCGGTTCCCGCGGACTGGACGGGCAAGCGCGTCGAGGCCGTCTTCGACCTCGGGTTCGTGGGCGACTGGCCCGGCAACCAGGCCGAGGCGCTGGTCCACCTCCCGGACGGGGTCCCGCTGAAGGCGGTCAACCCGCAGAACCAGTACGTGCCGATCGCCCACCCGGCCGCGGGCGGCGAGGAGATCCACTATCTGGTCGAGGCGGCCTCCAACCCCGACATCCTGGCGAACGACTTCGCCGGCCCGACCCCGCTCGGCGACCGCCTCACCGCCGGCGACAAGCCGCTCTACACCTTCAAGCGCGCCGACATCGCCGTCCTCGACGAGAACGTCTGGCACCTCGGCCTCGACGTCCAGGTGCTGCGCGAGCTGATGCTGGAGCTGGGCGAGCTCGACCCGCGCCGGCACGAGATCATGATCGCGCTGGACCGGGCGATGGACGCCCTCGACCTGGACGACATCTCCGGGACGGCCGCCGCCGCCCGCGCGGTGCTGGCCCCCACCCTGGCCAAGCCCGCCCACGCCAGCGCCCACACCCTCTCCGCCGCGGGGCACGCGCACATCGACTCCGCCTGGCTGTGGCCGATCCGCGAGACCAAGCGCAAGACCTCCCGCACCTTCTCGAACGTCACCGCGCTCGCCGAGGAGTACGAGGAGCTGGTCTTCGCCTGCTCGCAGGCCCAGCAGTACGAGTGGGTGCGCGACAACTACCCGCACGTGTGGGAGCGCATCAAGAAGGCCGTCGCCGACGGGAACTGGGCGCCGGTCGGCGGCATGTGGGTGGAGGCCGACGGCAACCTGCCCGGCGGCGAGGCGCTGGCCCGCCAGCTCATCCACGGCAAGCGGTTCTTCATCGAGCACTTCGGCATCGAGACCAAGGGCGTCTGGCTGCCGGACTCCTTCGGCTACAACGCGGCCTACCCGCAGCTCGCCAAGCTCGCCGGCAACGACTGGTTCCTGACCCAGAAGCTCTCCTGGAACCAGACCAACAAGCTGCCCCACCACAGCTTCTGGTGGGAGGGCCTCGACGGCACGCGCATCTTCACGCACTTCCCGCCCGTCGACACCTACAACGTCGAGTTCTCCGGCAAGGAGATGGCGCACGCCGTCCGCAACTACCAGGACAAGGGCCGCGGTACGACGTCCCTGGCCCCCTTCGGCCACGGTGACGGCGGTGGCGGCCCCACCCGCGAGATGATGGAACGCGCTCGGCGGCTCGCGAGCCTGGAGGGCTCGGCGAAGGTCCGCATCGAGCACCCGGACGCCTTCTTCGCCACCGCCCGCGAGGAGATCCCCAAGGATCAAGTCTGGTCCGGTGAGCTGTACCTGGAGCTGCACCGCGCCACCTACACCTCGCAGGCCCGCACCAAGCAGGGCAACCGGCGCAGCGAACACCGCATGCGCGAGGCCGAGTTGTGGGCGACCACCGCCGCACTGAACGCGCCGGGCTACTCCTACCCGTACGAGAAGCTCGACCGGCTCTGGAAGACGGTCCTGCTCCACCAGTTCCACGACATCCTGCCCGGCTCGTCCATCGCCTGGGTGCACCGGGAGGCCGAGGCCGAGTACGCGCGGGTGGCCAAGGAGGTCGAGGCGATCACGGCCGAGGCCGTGGCCGCGCTGGGCACGGGCGAGACCCGGGTGTTCAACACCAGCCCGGTCGACCGCGCCGAGGTGGTCCGCACCTCCGTCGGCATCCCGATGTACGCCGAAGTCCCCGCGGGCGCAAGCGCGTTGCTGGGCGCGCAGGAGCCCCCGCGGCCGGTGACCGTCGAAGGCCGCGTCCTCGACAACGGCCTGGTCCGCGTCGAGCTGGCCGAGGACGGCACGCTGGCCTCCGTACGGGACCTGACGGCCGACCGCGAGGTCCTCGCCGACAAGGGCAACCTGCTCCGTCTGCACAGCGACCTCCCGAACTACTGGGACGCCTGGGACATCGACAAGCACTACAAGAACCGCTACACGGACCTGCTCGACGCCGAGTCCGTCACGGTCGTCGAGGACGGCCCGCTGCTCGGCGCGCTCAAGGTGGAGCGCGCCTTCGGCAAGGGCTCCCGGATCGTCCAGACGATCACCGTGCGGGCCGGCAGCCGCCGGATCGACGTCGAGACCGAGATCGACTGGCACGAGGCGGAGAAGATCCTCAAGGCGGCCTTCCCGGTGGACATCCGGGCCCCGCACTCCTCCGCGGAGATCCAGTTCGGCCATGTCCAGCGACCCACGCACACCAACACCAGCTGGGAGTCGGCCCGCTTCGAGGTCTACGGCCACCGCTGGGTGCACATCGCCGAGCCCGGCTACGGCGTCGCGGTCATCAACGACTCGACGTACGGCCACGACGTCTCCCGCACGGTCCGCGAGGACGGCGGTACGACCACGACCGTACGCCTGTC
Organism: Streptomyces olivochromogenes; assembly: GCF_001514115.1. Taxonomy (GTDB): domain Bacteria; phylum Actinomycetota; class Actinomycetes; order Streptomycetales; family Streptomycetaceae; genus Streptomyces; species Streptomyces olivochromogenes. Next base: position 860,693 of record NZ_KQ948451.1, on the reverse strand, counting down.
CCTCGTGCGCGCCCCGCGGGTGCCGGACCCCGAGGCCGACCAGGGCAAGCACCGCTTCACCTACGCGCTGCTGCCGGGCGCGAGCATCGAGGACGCGATCGCGGAGGGCTACGCGCTCAACCTGCCGCTGCGGGTGGCGGATTCGGCCGGTCCGGCCGAGCCCGTCGTCTCCGTGGACGGGGAGGGCGTGACCGTCGAGGCGGTCAAACTCGCCGACGACGCCTCGGGCGATGTCGTCGTACGCCTCTACGAGTCCCGCGGCGGTCGCGCCAGCGGCACCCTGCGCACGGGCTTCCCGCTCGCGGGGGCCCAGGTGACCGACCTCCTGGAGCGCCCGCTGACCACGGCGGACACGGACGGGAACGCGGTCGCGGTGGCGCTGCGCCCCTTCGAGGTGCAGACGCTGCGGCTGGCCGTGGCGAAGGCGTGACCCCAGTTCCCATGAGGTATTGAGTAAACGGTAAAAGGCCTGGTCGCGGCGGGTTTCGTACCCGCCGTGACCACGGCGCTTCTTCCGCGCGCCCCGCGCATGTCCGCGATCGGCCAGGGACTGAGGCGCCGGGGGAGGCTGATGGCGGAGGCGGTGCGCCCGCCGCGGCGAACCCTCGACGGGGTGCCGTCGCCCCGGAGTCCCGAGGGCGCCGACGGCCTGGCGTACGTCGTCCCGCCCGCCCCGCGGCTGGTGGACTCGCCCGTCTTCGTGCTCTCGTCCGTGCGCTCAGGCTCGACCCTGCCGCGGGTCCCGCTCAACAGCCACCGACACGTGGGGGTACCCGACCGTCTGACGGCCGGATACCCCCACGCCGGGAGCGTCAGCCGGTGAACCCGGCCGTGATGGAGGTGAACTGCCAGTTGTTCTGGCTGATGCCGGAGCAGTTGCTCACCACGCCGCCGCCGGGGCAGGGCCGGTCACGGTTGACCGCCCAGTAGGCGAGACGGGCGATGTGGTGGGAGTTCGACCAGTCGCGGATCTGGGTCCAGATCGCCGGGGTGGTGTTCTCCTGCTGGTCGGACAGACCGTTCATGCCGGAGATGCCGATGTGGGAGTAGGCCGTGGCGTCGTCCCAGCCGAAGGTGGACTTCAGCTTGGCCTTCAGCCCCTCGGCGGCGTTGACGGTGTTGCCGTACATGTCGGAGCCGCCGCCGAAGTCGAACGGCATGATCGTGAAGACGTCGATGCCCGCGTTCAGCGACTGCGCCTGCTCGATGAGCCGGTTGCCGTAGTAGGTCGGGCCGGTCGTCGAGGTGCCGAAGGTGACGATCGTCCTCAGGCCCGGGTTGTTGGCCTTGACGGTCTTCAGCGCGGTCAGGATCTTGGCTTGGACGGCCTCGTTCTCGAACTCGTCCGTGTTCTCGATGTCCATGTCGATCGCCTTGAGCCCGTAGGCGTCGATGACCTTCTGGAGCGCACCGGCGAGCGCGCTCGCCGAGGAGCAGTTGGCCCCGAGCTTGCTGCCCTGCCAGCCGCCGAACGACGGGACGATGTCACCGCCGGCGGAGCGGATCTGGTTGATGACGGTCTGGTCGTTGCCGCCCGTGAGCGCCCTGCTGCCGTCCCAGGCGGGGTTGCAGCCGCCCGAGTCGAGCATGAACGCCATCGTGAACCACTTGACGCCGGTCGAGCTCATCACCGAGGTCGCGCTCGGCGGGTCGCCCCAGCCGAGGTAGAGGTACGGTGCCGCCTGCTTGAAGCCGGTGCCGCCGCCACCGCCCGCGTCCGTGGTCACGGACACGGAGTTGGAGGCCCCGGAGGTGTTCCCGGCCGCGTCCCGCGCCTTCACCGTGAACGTGTAGGCGGTGCTCGACGCGAGACCGCTGACCGTCGCGCTCGTCCCCGAGACGCTCAGCACCTGGTTCGAGCCGCTGTAGATGTCGTACGCGGTGACGCCCACGTTGTCGCTCGACGCGCCCCACGACAGGGACACGCTGGAGGAGGTCTTGCCGGTGGAGGTCAGATTCGTCGGCGCGGTCGGCGCCTGGGTGTCGGAGCCGCCTCCACCGCCCGGACCGTCCAGGCTGATGTCGTCGGCGTAGTAGGTGCCCTGCGCGTACCAGCCGTGGACGTAGATCTTGGCGCTGGTCTGCGAGGCGCCGGTCGTGAAGGAGACGCTGAGCTGGCTGTACGCCGACGGGGACGTCGTCCAGGTCGAGGCACCGCCGTCCACGCCCAGGTACACGTAACTGCCGCGCACCCAGCCCGAGAGGCTGTACGTGGTGTTCGGCTGGACCGAGACGGTCTGGCTGCACTGGGCGTTGTCACTCGAACTCACCGCCCCGGCCAGGGCCTTGGAGCCGCCGTGCACGGGGCTGGAGACGACCGAGCCGAGGTTCCCGGTGCACGACCAGGGGGAGAGGCTGCCCGACTCGAAGCCGGGGTTGGACAGGATGTTGGCCGCCTGGGCCGTGGTGGGCAGCGCGACCGCTCCGGCCAGCGCCAGGGCGGCGGTGCCGAGCAGCGCGAGGACGCGATGTCTGGAACGCCTGAGGTCTGTTCTGAGGTTGATGCGCACGCGATCTCCCTTGAGGCATGGGGGTGTTCGGGAGTGCTTCGGGAGTGCTGAGGGGTGCGCAACCAAGTTGGTATGGACCAATCCCGCTGTCAAGGCGTTGCGCGGAATTGGTCCAGACCGGTGAGCGGGTGGTGAGGGTGGGACGCGAGGGGGGGGAGGGTGAGGAGTGGAGGCAGGGGGCGTAAGGCTCAGGCGGGGGCGATGGCGGCCGTGGTCGCGTTGGAGGCCTTGGACGCATGGGAGGGTGCGGGCTCCGACGCCGGCGCGGCCTCCGTGGCGGGGGCCGGGGCGGGCACGGCGGGCAGGGTGGACGCGGGCGCGTCGGTGCGCTGGTGCGGGAGCGAGACCGGACGTACCGGACGGGGGCCCGCGAGCACGGTGTAGTCCTGTCCGAGCAGCGGCGGCACCATCTCGCCCGGCTCCTCGCCGAGCGCCAACTGCACTGCCGCCCAAGGGGCGTTGATGCCGCACTGTGAGAGCTGGTGCAGACCGCCCGCCGGGCGGGTGTTGACGTCCATCAGAACCGGGTCGTCACCGAGCATCCGGAACTGAATGTTCGTCAGATAGTGCAGTCCGAACGCCTCCGCGAGCAGCCGCGCGGGCTCGATGAACGAAGGGTGCAGCGTGAAACCACGACGGCGTCCGTTCTTCGTGCGGCCCACCGCCATACGGACCCGGCCGTCCGGCGCCGTGAGGCAGTCGACGGACACCTCCGGCTGCCCCAGGAGCGGCATGACCAGCCAGTCGACGGGCTCGTCAGCCGCCCGCACCGCCTCCACGACCAGGTCGAGCGGCACGTACGGGCTCGGAAATCCATTGAGGTGCGCGAGCGAGAAGGGGGAGCGTGTGATGACGCGGAAGCCCACTCCGCCCGCCCCCGCCGCCGGCTTGAAGCAGGCCTTGTGACCCTCGGCCTCCAGGGTCTCGACCGCGGCGACGAGCTCCTCCTCGGTGCGCACCCGCCACCACGGCGGCACCGGCACGCCCACCGCCTGCACCGCCTGATACGCGGTGGCCTTGTCCAGGAAGACGGCCACGGCCTCGGAAGGCGGCGCCAGCAGGGCCGTGCCGAGCGCCGCGAACTCGGCGCGGTGCGCCACGATCGCCGCCTGGTGCAGCACGGGCACGAACACGTCGATGGAGTGGCGCGCGCACTGGTCGAGGGCGTACTCGACGTAGGCGGCGGGGGAGAGGCCCTCCGGCTCCATGGCGGCGGTGTCGGCGGCGGCGAGCACGGGGGAGTCGGGATCGCCGTGGGTGGCATGGATCTCGACCGGGCGGAGCTGCGGATTACTTCGCAGCTGGTCCATGAAGAACACGTTCTCCGCGTACGTGCGGTTGAGCCAGACGCGTACGCGAGAACCCATGCAGGCCGCCTTTCAGGGTTCCGGGCACGGCGGAGCAGGCCGTGCCCGGCCAAGGGAGAGGGAGGAACAGCAAACCGCCATACCCGGAGAAGGGTTCGTGGCGGTTGTGTTGGGGCGATCATAAGGGGCGCGAGCCCGGTGTGACGCTACGGGCGTGTTACGGATTTCCCGAGACCCCGGAATCAGGCTCGACGCGCCGGGGCGCGAGGCCCGGCGCGCGGGCCGTCCTTGTCCCGCGGGGGCGAATGTGTTCTTGTGTTTCCAGTCCTTTTCTCGGAGGTGGCAAGGGTGCGGTCGACGGCCGGCGGACACGGAAACCTGCTGGCCATCAGCGACCTGCACATCGGGTACGCGGAGAACCGCACCCTGGTCGAGAAGATGCGCCCGCACACCGACGACGACTGGCTCCTCGTGGCCGGTGACGTCTCGGAGACCGTGGCCGACATCCACTGGGCCCTCGAAACCCTCAGCGGACGCTTCCGCAAGGTCGTCTGGGTGCCCGGCAACCACGAGCTGTGGACCCACCCCAAGGACACCGTGCAGCTGCGCGGTGTCGCCCGTTACGAGCATCTCGTCGCCATGTGCCGGGAGTTGGGTGTCACGACCCCCGAAGACCCCTACCCCGTCTGGGACGGGCCGGGCGGCCCCGCGGTCGTCGCACCGCTCTTCCTGCTCTACGACTACTCGTTCCTGCCGCCGGGCTGCGCGACCAAGGACGAGGGCATGGCCTACGCCGAGGGGACCGGCGTGATCTGCACCGACGAGCACGTCCTGCACCCCGACCCCTACCCGAGCCGCGAGGCCTGGTGCCGGGCCCGGGTCGCCGAGACCGAGCGCAGGCTCGCCGAGCTGCCCGAGGACCTGCCCACCGTCCTGGTCAACCACTACCCGTTGGACCGTCACCCGACCGATGTCCTGCGCTACCCCGAGTTCGCCATGTGGTGCGGCACCCGGCTGACCGCCGACTGGCACCGCCGCTTCCGCGCCCAGGTCATGGTCTACGGTCATTTGCACATCCCGCGGACCACCCACCACGAGGGCGTCCGCTTCGAAGAGGTCTCGGTGGGATACCCCCGGGAGTGGCGGCCCCGCCCCGGCCCGCCGGACACCCTGCGCCACGTACTGCCGATGGAGGTCGGAACCGGTGATCGAGGAGCTGCTCCCGGAATCGGTCGTGACCGTGGAGACACACGGTGACGACCAGGACTGGGACGCGCCGCTGTACCCCGGGGAGCAGGAGTTCGTGGCGCGGTCCGTGGAGAAGCGGCGCCGTGAGTTCGCCGCCGTGCGTGCCTGTGCCCGCCGGGCCATGGAGAAGCTCGGCGTGCCCGCGCAGGCCGTCCCGCGCGGCGAGCACGGGGCGCCCGTCTGGCCCGCCGGGCTGATCGGCAGCATGACGCACTGCGAGGGCTACTGCGCGGCCTCCCTCGTCCGCGCCACCGACCTGGCCTCGCTGGGCATCGACGCCGAAACCCACGAGGAACTCCCCGACGACGTCATCGTCTCCGTGGCCCTGCCCACGGAGAACGACCGGCTGCGCGAGCTGGCGCGGCAGGACGCCTCCGTGCACTGGGACCGGCTGCTGTTCAGCGCCAAGGAGTCCGTCTACAAGGCGTGGTACCCCCTCACCGGAAAGTGGCTGGACTTCTTCGAGGCGGACATCGAACTCTTCGCGGACGACGGCCCCGCGCGCTCCGGCGTCCTGCGCGCCGAACTCCTCGTGCCGGGACCGCTGGTGAACGGGCGACGCATACAGTCCTTCGAAGGACGCTGGACCGTGCGCAGGGGCCTGCTGGCCACGGCCGTCACCGTCCCGCACACCGGGGCCGACGCCTAGGCAAGGCGGCCTCCGGGCTCCGGGCACCAGCTGTGCAGCAGCCGGAAGAACTCCTCCTCGTTGCCCGCGAGCCCGGCCGCCGCCAGCGCCTGCTCCGCCTCGGCGAGCGCGGCGGGCGGCACCACGGGTGGTCGACGCCCGTCCGGCGGACCGTCGAACGCCGCTCGTACGGTCTGGAGGAGACGCAGATAGGCCTGCACGGCGGCGCGTTCGTGGTCGGTCAGTACGGCGGTCGGCATCGGACGGCTCTCCCCGGGTCGGCTGGTCGAAGCGGTACATGGCGGTACGTGCCCCCAGCTTGCCAACCGCCACTGACAATGCGGTTTCGATGCGTGCGGGTTCGCCCGCTTAGCGGAGGTGAAACATCACGGAAATCCCTTGTGGGACAGGGGCCCTAGGGTGGTGAGAAGAGCCGGGAAGCGCCTTCTCGGCGGCAGGGAAGCCGCCTTCACGGCGGCCCGGAACAGGAGGTGAGCCCGTGGTCGACGTACCGCCTCGGCGTGCGCGGCGCAACCCGCGGCTGCGCTCCGTGGGTGACGCGGAGCTGCGTCTGCAGCACCGCGTCGTGCACGGCTACCGTCGTGCCTACCGCGTGGCCGGTGAGGGCCCCGCGCTCGTCCTGATCCACGGCATCGGCGACTCCTCGGCGACCTGGGCGGACCTGATCCCCGACCTCGCACGCTCCCACACGGTGATCGCGCCCGACCTGCTCGGCCACGGCTCCTCCGACAAGCCGCGCGCCGACTACTCGGTGGCCGCGTACGCCAACGGGGTGCGCGATCTGCTCACCACGCTCGACATCGAGTCCGCCACCCTGGTCGGGCACTCGCTCGGCGGCGGTGTCGCCATGCAGTTCGCCTACCAGTTCCCCGAGCGCACCGAACGGCTGATCCTGGTCAGCGCGGGCGGCGTCGGCGGCGAGGTCAACCCCGTACTGCGGGCCGTCTCGCTGCCGGGCGCCCACCTCATGCTCTCCGCGCTGCGACTGCCCGGCATGCGCATCCAAGTCGGCCTGTTCCTGCGTCTGATGAGGCTCCTGGACACCGATCTGGGCCAGGACGCGCCGGAGTTGCTCAACCTCGTCGACGCACTGCCCGACGCGACCTCCCGCAGCGCGTTCATCCGCACCCTGCGGGCGGTCGTCGACTGGCGCGGGCAGGCGGTGACCATGCTCGACCGCTGCTATCTGACCGAGGGCATGCCCACGATGCTGCTCTGGGGCGACCGGGACAGCGTGGTGCCGGTGCGACACGCGTACGGCGCGCACCAGGCCATGCCGGGCAGCCGGCTGGAGATCTTCGAGGGCGCGGGCCACTTCCCCTTCCACAGCGACCCGGCCCGTTTCCTCGACCTTGTCGAGGACTTCACCAGCACCACCAGCCCGGCCGACTGGAGCCGCGAGCACTGGCGCGAACTGCTGCGCGCGGGCCGCCCCGGCACGACGGCCGGCCGGCCCGACACCGCCCACAACCGGGCGGTGGAGCGCGACCTGCGCGAGGCGAGCGAACGCAGCGCGACCTGACACCCACCGCCGCCGGACGCCCGCGCTCCGCTCAGCCCGCCGCCGGCGTTCCCGACGGCTCCGGGACGCTCAGCAACGCTTCCCGCTCCTCGGTCGTGAAGGGCGGGGCGGTCAGGGCAGAGCGCCGCGGGCCGCGCAGCACGGCGACGGCGACCTTCGGTCCGACCAGCGTGGACAGGGGAGCGGAGAGGGTGAACACGGCCAGGAACGCCCGGGCCGCCAGGGGGTGTCCCGCCGCCGTGCGCAGGAGCCGGTCGACGTAGCGCCCCAGCAACCTCCGCGTGAGCCCGGGCTGCTCGCCGATCGCGCCCGGGTAGCGGATGTCCGTGCCCGTGGCCAGCTCCCAGGCGATCGTCACCGGAAGGGCCACCGCCCGCTGCACCCGCCGCGCGAGCCCCGGCGCCGCGATGCCGTGCTCGGCGAGCTCGCCGCGCAGCGCCAGCGCGCCCTGCGCTGCCACCGACATGCCGTGCCCGTAGACCGGGTTGTACGTGGCGACGGCGTCGCCGAGCGCGACGAACCCCTCCGGCCAGCCCTTGACCTTCTCGAAGAAGCGCCGCCGGTTGATCGTGCTGCGACTGATGGCGACGTCCGTCAGCGGCTCGGCGTGCGCGATCAGCTCGCCCACCACGGGGTGCCGCAGGCCGCGCGCGAACGGCTCGAACTCCTCGACGGAGTCCGTCGGCTGTCCCTCGCGGGTGCCCGACAGCGTCACCAGCCAGCGTCCGCCCTCGACGGGCACGATCGTCGCGGAGCGACCCGGTACAGGCTGCGCCGGGTCGGGCTGTACACCGACGACGGGGTAGTCCTCGGTGCCCGCCGGTGCCCGGAAGATCCGGCTGGCGTAGGTGAGTCCGGAGTCGACCTCGTCCAGCGGCGCCGGCGCGACACCCAGCGCGTCGAGCCAGAGGGTGGAGCGCGAGCCGCGCCCCGAGGCGTCCACCACCAGGTCGGCAGGCAGCACCCGTTGCCCGCCGTCGCGCATCCGTACGCGCACGCCCGTCACCCGGGCGGCGTCGCCCTCCAGACCGAGCAGCTCCGTGCCGTCCACGACGGTCACGCGGTCCTTCGTGGCGACCCGGTCGCGCAGTACCGAGTCGAGCAGATCACGGCTGCACGAGATCATGAACTCCGTCTCGGGCCAGCGCCGCAGCCAGCCCCGCGCCGTCAGCGAGACGAATCCGGTGGGCATCGGGATCCGGCGGGCGCCCGCGGCGAGCCAGGCGGCGGTCACTCCCGGCAGCAGCTCCTCCATCGCGCGGGCGCCGCCGGACAACAGCAGATGGGCGTGCCGGGCCTGCGGGAGGCCCTTGCGCGGCGCGGGCCCGTTCGGCAGGACGTCGCGCTCGACGACGGTGACCTCGGCGTACGGGTCCAGGGCGGCGGCGGCCAGCAGACCGGCCGTCCCCGCGCCGATGACGACGGCCCGCCGGGGGGCCGTAGCTCTGTCGCCTGCTGCCGCGCTAGCGGGATTGCTCATGGAAGTCGCTCTCTGACCTGGTCGCGGCCCGTCCTCGGACGGCCGCGACGACGGGTGACTGACGCAGGGCCATCGACATCCGTACGAGGTCGCGTGGACCCTCGGCGGAAGCGGCGGGGGTGGTGGCGGCCTCCGCCGCGCTGATGACCCTGCCCTCCGGGTCGGCCGTCCTGGCCCGCACCGCCGCCGTCACCATCGCCGCGTCGGCCTCGGCCTGAGCCTGGGCGGGCTCGGAGCCCGCCGTCACGGCCGCGTCGTAGGCGAGGGAGCGTACCGCGGAGTCGAAGTAGGGGTACAGGCTGAGCATGCCGTCGTGGATGTCGGACTCCCGCTGGGTGACCTGGAGTTCGGCGGAGGACCACCAGGAGATCCGCACCGCGTGCTCCGCGTGCGCCGAGACCGTCCTCAGCTCGCGCCACAGCGGTCCGAGCCTGCGGTACGTCGACCAGGTGGTCCAGCTGTCCCCGATGCGCTGGCAGGCCAGCGGGAGCAGGAAGCCGACCGCGCTGACCTGGGCTCCGACGGAGGCCAGTACAGGGGCCACGTCGGTGCTCAGACCGTCCAGGTTCGCGCCGTTCCAGCGGGCCACGACGGCGACGAACTTGGTCGCCGAGTAGGGGACGTTGAAGAGGAAGCCGACCGCGATCGTCAGCAGCCCGGCGCGCAGCCAGCCGTCCACCTGAAGGGCCCAGCGCCAGCACATGACGTTCATCGCGACACCCGCGACGGTCAGCGCCACGAGGTAGAGGACGATCATCTCGCGGATGAACGGGGTGTTCGCGTAGTAGGTGTCGAGGTCCCGCAGGCGCTCCTCGGGGCAGTCCCCGAGCAGGTAGAGCACGACCAGCGCCACGCTGACGACGCCGTACCCGGTGATCCAGCGGCGGGAGAGCCGGCGGGTGACCTCGGGGGGTCCGCCGCGCCAGTGGATGATCAGCACCAGACAGGACGCGCTGAAGACGCTCAGCAGGCAGTAGACCAGGGGCGCCGAGACGTTGGGGATACCGGTGAGGTCATTGACCTCGGCGATGGTCGGCGGGGCCGCGAAGAGGAACACCAGGCAGGCCAGCGCCAGCAGGACGCCCACCGACCGCAGCAGCGGGTCGCGCCAGCCGCGGATCAGGGTGGGCGCCTTGACGGCGAGGGCGACGCCCATGGCGACGGCCGGGACGTAGTAGCTGGATCCGTCCATGTCCGGGAAGGCGCCTCAGCCCTGCGGTCCGCGGTACCCCAGGGACGCCTCGATGCGGCCGGCCAGACCGTCCCGGCTCACCGGCCCGCGCAGTGGCGAACCGGCAAGCCAGGTACGGCACTTGCTGGCGAGCAGCAGACCGAAGCTCTCGGCCTCCTTCTCGTCCGCGAGGTCGAAGCGGGTGCGCGCGGCGACCCTCAGGACGGTCGCCTGCAGATCGGCGGTGTCGCTGAGTAAGCGGGCCGCGACGGCGGCGCCCTCGACGTGGTGACTGCAGTGCCCGGCCTTCATGTGCCACAGTTCGTGGCCGAGGATCACCAACTGGTGGTCGGGGGCGGTGCGTTCCTCGATGACGACGAGGTCCTGGTCGGCCATGTCGAGCCACAGCCCGCTGGCGGTGCCGGGCGGGAACGCGGCCGTACGGAACTGGACGGGACGGCCGCGGCGTCTGCTCATGGCGTCGCACAGGGCGGCGTACAGCTCGCCGGGTTCCGCCGGTGCCGGGAGCGAGAGCTCCGCGACCAACTCGCCGCACAGGCGGCGCATGTCCCTTCCGATGCCCACAGTTCTCCCCCGGATCACGACTCGGGCCGCTTGACGCTCTCCAAGAGCATGTCCAGCCACTCGGCGACCTTGTCGCGGTGCTGGTCGGTGGGCAACTGCGCGGCCCGCCAGGCGATTCCGCGGACCCCGTGGTCCTGGAGCAGTCGCTCCAGCGGGTCGTCGGCGGCCGCGGCCGCCTTGCGCTCGCGGTCGGCGAGCTGTTGCAGGAGCTCCTGCTCCGAGCGCTGCAGGGCGCCCACGAGCGCCTCGGAGTCCTCGGCCGTCAGGAACCCCGCGTGCACCCGGAAGAAGCGCTGGATGGCGTCGCAGTGCTCCATGGTGGGGCGCCGGTCGCCGTTGATGAGGGCGCCCGCCTGTTGACGCGACATTCCGGCGCCGTCGGCGATCTCCTGTTGGGTGTATTTGCGCCCATTGGGCTTGAGCCGGGTACGCCGCAACAGGTCCAGGCGCTGGAGGAAGCGGGCCTGGAGATCGGGCTCCCCGGCGGGGCGGCCGCCCAGCAGGGCCCGCACCACGGGTTGGGGCACGCCGGACTCGGCCGACAGGCGCTGGACGTCGAAAACCTCGGAGTGCTGCACATCGAGCCGGTCGGCGAGTGCGGTGACCCGGGCCACGACGGCCGGCAGCAGAACCGTCGCCGTGGCGCCCGGAACTTCGAAGCCATCCGTCACCGACTGATCTCCTACGTCTCTCTCAGTCTCGCTCAGGTCTCTCAGGTCTCTCTCACAAGGGTCAGGGACCAACGGGAGAGTAGCCGCTCGCTCGAACTCACATCCAGCTGTCGCCACAACTGTGGCGCGAATCAGCCGTCAACAAGCGCCAAATGCCACGATAGTTGACATGGCTGAGCTCGGGGCAGCAGGATCGGGGCGCCGCGTGAAGGCCGCAGAGGCAAGAGGGGTGACCTCCCGATGGCGTACCAGGCAGGATGGCAGCGGTCCCAGCCGCGACCTGTCCCCGAGAGTCTCGAGGCTCAGGCGTATCTCCAGGACTACGCCGCTCTTCTGGAGGCCGTCGCGTTCCCGTCCGTCGTCTTCGACCACCGCTGGGACGTCGTGTTGTCCAACGCCGCGTTCGAGACACTTTTCGGCGGCGTGGGCCCCCATCCGACCGCCATGCCGGGTGACAACTTCCTCCGGTTCGTCCTGTTTCACCCGGACGCGGCCACGGTCCTCGGCGAGCACGAGTCGAGCTGGTGCCTGCCGATGCTGGCCCACTTCGCCGCGGCGGTGGAGCGCCACGGTCAGGACCGCGGACTCCAGTCGATCCGCCGGGACATCGCCCAGGACCCGATCATGGAGGCCGCCTACCGGCAGGGCCTGCCGCACTGGATCCGCGCCGTCGGCCCGGTCGCCGTCGAGCACGACGGCGCCGTACGGCCGCTGGTGCACCCCGATCCCCGCTGGGGCCGCACGGACTGCCGGATCGTCGGCGAGACCCCCAAGACCCTTCAGGACATGGGATACACGCGGATGACCCTGGTCCTGCGCGAGGCGCGGCCCATGGCGGCCGGACCGCGCAGGACGCGCAACGGCGCGGCGGAGCTGCGCGTGGTGTGAGCGCACTCGGCGGTCCGGGGTCTGGGCCCGCTCAGGGGTCCAGGACCACGAGCACGAGGGGCACTCCGTCGCACGGGATCAGCCGCATCCCGTCGTGGCGCGCGGTCCGTGCCTGCGCCAGTACGGACCCGAAGTCCGGGCCCTTGGTGAGCGATCCGGCCAGATGCGCGGGATCGGCGGACGCGGCCACCCGCCCGCGCCCGTTCACCAGGTGGGCGGCCCCGGGCAGTTGTTGGAGCAGCGGCACGACCGCCGCCTCGAAGTGCCGCAGATACACGTCGGCCGCCGCGACCCCCACGAACCGGCCCTCAACCTGCACGGGCGCGGACAGCGTCAGGCTGTACTCGTCGGAGCAGAGATAGTCCACATAGGGCCCGGCGACCGCCCGCTGCCCGGTGTCACGGGGGAGGGCGAACCAGTCCCAGTGCGTGTAGTCGGAGTACGCGGAGTGCGCCGGGTCGAGGTCGAGCAGCAGCGGCCGTACGTCCCCGTCGGAGCCGGTCTGCCACCACTCCAGCCACGCCGGTACGTCACTCAGCAGTCCCGGCGAGGCGACGAACCCGACGCCCGACACCAACTTCTGCCGGGCGAGCCGGAGGTGAAGCCCCGGGCGCAGCGCGGCCAGGTCGACGGTCGCGGGGCGACGGCCCTGCGCGGCGACCCCGGTGAGCCGGGCCGTGGTGTCGGCGCGGGTCTCGGCAACCGCCTCGAACACGGCCTCAAGGGTGGAGCGGACCTGGGCGGCGACGGCCGCCTCCGGTGTCGCGTCAAGCGTCGCCGTGGCGCCGGCCGGACCGGGGCTCCTGCTCATGGGTGCCCTCCAGCGGACGGGGACCGGACGCGGCGCGCGGCATCGCGAGGCGGACGGCGATGAGCCGTGCCGTCGAGGCCTGGACGCACCGCTCGGCCAGCGCTCTGGCCGATGCGTGGGCCCCATCTTGCACGGCCGAGATTACGGAGCGGTGACGGTCTGCGACTTCTTCACGATATGCGTCGTCCCCGAGCACGAGACACAACAGCGCCCCCACTTCCGTCTGGAGCGCGACCTGCTCGCGGGTCAGCCGGGCGGACTGGGCCGCCGCCGCGAGCTCGACATGAAACCGGCCGTAGACCCGGCTGCGCGCCGCCGCGTCCTCGGCGGACGCCAACTCGTCCAGTGTGCGCCGCAGTTGCTGCAGGTCGCCCGGCTCCGTGCGCTCCGCGGCCAGCTGGGCGGCCGCGCCCGACAGGGCGGCCCAGTGGTCGCCCAGATCGCGCAGCTCCTCCGTGCTCCAGCCGGCCAGCCGCACCTTGAGCCGCTCCTCGCCGGGGACCTCGGGGAGGGAGACGAAGCTGCCGCCGCCGCGCCCTCTGCGGGTGGTGACCAGCCCTTGCTGGCGCAGCGCCATCAGGGCCTCGCGCAGGGTGACCGTGGACACGCCGAGCTGCCCGGCCAGCTCCATCTCGCCGGGCAGCTGCTCCCCGTCGGCGAGCAGCCCGAGCTCGATGGCGTCGCTGAGCCTGCGGATGACCGTGTCCACCCGGGCCCGGTTGTCCACGGGGGTGAAAACGGCTCTGCGGGCACCCTCGGCGTTGTTGTTCACGTACTGCTTCACGGCCACCACCTTGTGCGTTGACTCAACCTTTACTGTAAGGGGGTCTTGAGCTTTGAACTATGACTTCATATCTTTCCGGTCAACGCGCCAGTGCACCAGAAAGGTTCCCGCCCATGGAGGCAACAGCGATCCGGCTCCAGGGCCTGCGGAAGGTGTTCGGTGAGACGACCGCCGTGGCCGGAGTGGACCTGGACATCGCCGACGGTGAGTTCTTCTCGATGCTCGGCCCGTCCGGCTCGGGCAAGACGACCGTCCTGCGGATGATCGCCGGCTTCGAGAGCCCGACCGCGGGCCGGATCGAGCTGGCGGGCCAGGAGGTCACCGGGCTGGCCCCCTTCGAGCGGGACGTGCACACCGTCTTCCAGGACTACGCGCTGTTCCCGCACATGACCGTCGAGCAGAACGTCGCGTACGGCCTCAAGGTCCGCAAGGTGCCCAAGGCCAAGCGGCTCCAACAGGCCCGCGAAGCGCTCGCGGACGTACGCCTCGAAGGCTTCGGCGCCCGCCGCCCCTCCCAGCTCTCCGGCGGTCAGCGCCAGCGCGTCGCACTCGCCCGCGCCCTCGTCGGGCGCCCCCGGGTGCTGCTGCTCGACGAGCCGCTCGGCGCCCTCGACCTCAAGCTGCGCGAGCAGATGCAGGTCGAACTCAAGGCGATCCAGCGCGAGGTCGGCATCACCTTCGTCTTCGTCACCCACGACCAGGAGGAGGCCCTGACGATGAGCGACCGCATCGCCGTCTTCAACCAGGGCCGCATCGAACAGGTCGGCACCCCGGCCGAGATCTACGAACGCCCCGCCACCCCCTTCGTCGCGGGCTTCGTCGGCACCTCCAACCTGCTCGAAGGGGACTCCGCACAGCAGGTGGTGGGCGCCTCGGGCACCTACAGCATCAGGCCCGAGAAGATCCGGGTCCTCAAGGAGTCCGCCGAGGCCGACGAACCGGAGCACTCCACCGCCACGGGAACCGTCGTCGAGGTCGTCTATCTGGGCGACGCCACCCGTTTCCTGGTGGACCTCGACGCGGGCGGACGGCTGACCGCGCTCCAGCAGAACCTGGAGACCTCCTCCGAGGACGTCGCCGCCTATCGCGGCACCCGGGTCCGGCTCCGGTGGCACCACCGGCACACCTTCAAGGTCCCCACCCCCCGCTGACGCCCCCCACGCTCAGTCCCCCATCACGTATGGAGTACGTCGTGCGCCTCAACCGAACCCTCCAAGCCCCTCATTCTTCGCTCGTCTCCGGGGCGCGACTCGTGGCCGCCGTCGCGGTGCTCCTCGCCGCGACCGCCTGCGGATCGTCCGACTCGGGCTCCTCCTCGGCCACCGGCCTCAACCCCCCCGACCTCAAGGCGCAGTCGAAGCTGGGCAAGACCGAGGGCCAGGTCAACCTGGTCGCCTGGGCCGGGTATGTCGAGGACGGCTCCAACGACCCCAAGGTCGACTGGGTCGGCGACTTCGAGAAGCAGACCGGCTGTCAGGTCAACTCCAAGGTCGCCGCCAGCTCCGACGAGATGGTCAAGCTGATGAAGACCGGCCAGTACGACGCCGTCTCCGCGTCCGGCGACGCGTCCCTGCGCCTCATAGCCTCCGGCGACGCGGCCCCGGTCAACACCAGCCTCGTGCCGAACTACAAGGACGTCTTCAGCGGCCTGAAGAACGGGGCCTGGAACTCCGTCGACGGCAAGATGTACGGCATCCCGCACGGCCGCGGCGCCAACCTGCTGATGTACAACACCCAGAAGGTCACACCCGCCCCCACCTCCTGGTCCGCGGTCTTCGACGACGCCTCGAAGTACAAGGGGCACGTGACGGCGTACGACTCGCCGATCTACATCGCCGACGCGGCGCTGTATCTGAAGGCGACCAAGCCGGAGTTGAAGATCAAGGACCCCTACGCGCTGGACCAGAAGCAGTTCGACGCGGCCGTCGCGCTGCTGAAGAAGCAGAGTGCGAACGTGGGGGAGTACTGGAGCGACTACCTCAAGGAGATCTCCGCCTTCAAGAGCGGTGACTCCGTGGTCGGCACCACCTGGCAGGTCATCGCCAACCTCGCGCAGGACGAGGGCGCCAAGGTGAAGGCCCTCGTGCCCAAGGAAGGCTCCACGGGCTGGTCGGACACCTGGATGATCTCCGCCAAGGCCAAGCACCCCAACTGCGCCTACAAATGGATGGACTGGATCATCTCGCCGAAGGTGAACGCCCAGGTCGCCGAGTACTTCGGTGAGGCCCCGGCCAACTCCAAGGCGTGCGCCGAGACCAGCGACAAGTCCTTCTGCGACACCTTCCACGCGGCCGACGAGACCTACTGGAAGAACATCGCCTTCTGGAACACGCCCATCGAGCAGTGCCTGGACGGCCGCACCGACGTGAAGTGCGTGCCGTACGCGAAGTGGGTCCAGGCCTGGACCGAGATCAAGGGCTGAGAGACAACCGATGACCTCCACCGCGCAGGCCGCCGGACGGTCCCCCGTCCGGCGGCTCGCCGGGACCCTGCACCGCCGGCCGCGGCTCAGGCTGTCCCTGCTGCTCACCGCGCCGCTGCTGTGGCTGGCCGTGCTCTACCTCGGCTCGCTGGCCGTGCTGTTCGTCTCGGCGTTCTGGACGACCAACTCCTTCACCTCCGAGGTCGTGAAGGTCTGGTCGACCGACAACTTCCATGCCCTGTTCACGACGCCCGTCTTCCGGCAGGTGATCCTGCGCAGCATCGGTGTGGCGCTCGCCGTCACCGCGCTGTCCGCGGTGATCGCCTTCCCGGTCGCCTTCTACACGGCCCGCATCGCCAAGCCCAAGTGGCGGCCGTTGCTCGTGGTCGCCATCCTCACGCCGCTGTGGGCGAGTTACCTCGTCAAGGTGTACGCCTGGCGGCTGATCCTCTCCCAGGGAGGGTTCGCCGACTGGATGTTGAAGCCCTTCGGACTCAGCGGCCCAGGGTTCGGACTGTTCGCGACGATCATCGCGCTGACCTACCTCTGGCTGCCGTACATGATCCTGCCGATCCACACGGCACTGGAGCAGCTGCCCGCCAACCTGCTCGACGCCTCGGCGGACCTGGGCGCCCGCGCCGGGCGCACCTTCCGCTCGGTCGTGGTCCCGATGGTGCTGCCGTCCGTGGCGGCCGGCTCGGTCTTCACCTTCTCGCTCAGCCTCGGGGACTACATCACCGTGCAGATCGTCGGCGGCAAGACCCAGCTGATCGGCAATCTCGTCTACTCCAACATCGAACTGAACCTGCCCATGGCCGCCGCGCTCGGCACGGTCCCCGTCGTCGTCATCGTGCTCTACCTGCTCGCGATGCGTCGCACGGGCGCCTTGAGCAGTCTCTGAGGAGCCCGCCGTGCAACTCTCCCGTTCCGCGCGCATCGCGCTCCGCGTCGCCGCCGGGGTCGGCTTCGCGTTCATCTACGTCCCCCTCGCGCTGGTCCTGGTCAACTCCTTCAACCCGGACCGCAGCGCGAGCTGGCCGCCGTCCGGACTCACCTTGCGCTGGTGGTCGGTCGCCTGGGAGAACGAGGGTGCCCGCGCGGCGCTCTGGGTCTCGGTGAAGGCGGGCCTCGGTGCCACGGCCATCGCCCTGGTGCTGGGCACGCTGGTCGCCTTCGCCGTGGCCCGGCACCGGTTCTTCGGCCGCGACGCCATCTCGTTCGTGGTCGTCCTGCCGATCGCGCTGCCCGGCATCGTCACGGGCATCGCGCTCAACTCGGCGTTCAGTACGGTACTCGAGCCACTCGGCGTCGGTCTCGGCCTGTTCACCGTGATCGTCGGCCACGCCACCTTCTGCATCGTGGTCGTCTTCAACAACGTCGTCGCGAGGCTTCGGCGTACCTCGGGCTCGTACGAGGAAGCGGCGATGGATCTGGGTGCGGACACCTTCCGGGCCTTCGCCGACGTCACCTTCCCGCTGGTGCGCTCGGCCCTGCTGGCGGGCGGACTGCTCGCCTTCGCGCTCTCCTTCGACGAGATCGTGGTGACGACGTTCACCGCCGGGCCCGGCATCGAGACCCTGCCGATCTGGATCTTCAACAACATGACGCGGCCCCAGCAGGCACCGGTCGTGAACGTCGTGGCGGCGGTGCTCGTCCTGCTCTCCGTGCTCCCGATCTACGCGGCCCAGCGGCTGTCAGCCGACACGGCGTCCGGGAGCCGGGTGTGAACGGGAGCGGGAGGGTGGTGCGGGCCGGCCACCCCGCGAACTCCCGTGTCCGACATACGCCGTGGACTGTTCCCGGCTGCTTCCCGACCAGAGAAGCATGTGACATAGTACTGGTGTGAGCGAGCGGCTGACCTGTGATGTCGTGGTCGTCGGAGCCGGAATGGTCGGCGCGGCCTGCGCGCTGTACGCGGCCCGGTCGGGCCTCGACGTCACTCTGGTGGACCGCGGCCCGGTGGCCGGCGGGACCACCGGCGCGGGTGAGGGCAATCTGCTCGTCTCCGACAAGGAACCCGGGCCCGAACTCGACCTCGCCCTGCTGTCGGGGCGTCTGTGGGCCGACCTCGCGGAGGAGCTGGGCGAGGCCTTCGAGTACGAGGCCAAAGGGGGCGTCGTCGTGGCCGCCACGCCCGAGGGGCTCACCGCGCTGGAGACCTTCGCGGCGGGACAACGAGCCGCCGGGGTCGAGGCGGTGCCGGTCGCCGCCGATCAACTCCACACCCTGGAACCCCACTTGGCACCCGGACTCACGGGCGCCGTGCACTACCCGCAGGACACCCAGGTGATGCCGGCACTCGCCGCGGCGCACCTGGTGCGGGCCTCGGGGGCGCGGCTGCTGACGGGGCGGACCGTGACCGAGGTGCTGCGTACGGCGGACGGGGCGGTACGCGGCGTGCGGACCGACCGTGGTGACCTGCACGCCCCGGTGGTCGTCAACGCGGCCGGCACCTGGGGCGCCGAAGTGGCCGCCCTCGCGGGCGTCTTCCTGCCCGTTCTGCCCCGACGCGGCTTCGTACTGGTCACCGAACCACTGCCGCGCCGGGTGCGGCACAAGGTGTACGCCGCGGACTACGTCGCCGACGTGGCCAGCGACTCGGCCGCGCTGGGGACCTCACCCGTCGTGGAGGGCACCGCGGCGGGACCGATCCTGATCGGCGCGAGTCGTGAACGGGTCGGCTTCGACCGGTCGTTGTCGCTGCCGGCCGTACGGGCGCTGGCGGCCGGGGCGACCCGGCTGTTCCCGTTCCTCACCGACGTACGGGCCCTGCGGACGTATCTGGGTTTCCGGCCGTACATGCCCGACCACCTGCCCGCGATCGGCCCCGATCCACGGGTGCCTGGGCTCTTCCACGCCTGCGGGCACGAGGGCGCTGGAATCGGCCTCGCCACCGGCACCGGGCGGCTGATCGCGCAGGTCGTCGCGGGCAGGACGCCCGACCTGGACCTCACGCCGTTCCGGCCCGACCGCTTCCCGAAGGAGGCCGGGTGAATCCCCTGGAACTGGTCGGGGCCGAGCCGGGTCCCGCGTTCACCGTCACCCTGGACGGCCGGGAGATCACGGCCCTGCCCGGGCAGACCGTCGCCGCCGCACTGTGGGCGGCGGGCGTCACCTCCTGGCGCGCCACCCGCGGCGCGGGCCGCCCGCGCGGCGTCTTCTGCGGCATCGGCGTCTGCTTCGACTGCCTGGTGACCGTCAACGACCGGCCCAACCAGCGGGCCTGCCTGGTGCCGGTCCGAGCGGGCGACACGATCCGTACGCAGGAGGGGACGGGCCATGGCGACTGAACGACCGCACCTCGCGGTGATCGGAGCGGGACCGGCCGGGCTGGCCGCGTCCCTGGCCGCCGCGGCGCACGGTGTCCGGGTCACGCTGATCGACTCGGCGGCCGGAGCGGGCGGCCAGTTCTACCGGCGGCCCCCGGCGGGACTCGGGGCCCGGCGCCCGGAGGCCCTGCACCACCGATGGCGGACCTGGCGGCGCCTTGGGGACGCACTGGCCGCGCGGGTCGAGGCGGGCACGATCAGGCATCTGGCGGACCATCACGTGTGGTGCGTCGAACCCGTGGAACGTGCGGAACTTGTCGTGCACGCGCTGCTCGGCCCCCTCCAGGAGGAGCCCGTCACCGTCCGCGCCGACGCCGTGCTCCTCGCCACCGGTGGGTACGAGAAGGTGTTGCCGTTCCCGGGCTGGACCCTCCCCGGGGTCGTCACCGCCGGTGGTGCGCAGGCCATGCTGAAGGGCGGCCTCGTCGTCCCCGGGCAGCGGGCGGTCGTGGCGGGGACCGGGCCCCTGCTGCTGCCCGTGGCGACCGGGCTCGCCGCCGCGGGGGTCGAGGTCGCAGCCCTCGTCGAGTCCGCCGACCCGAAGGCGTTCCTGCGGCGGCCCGTGGCACTGGCCGCACACCCCGCGAAGGTCGCCGAGGGAGTGCGGTACGGCGCCCGACTCCTGCGACACCACGTCAAGGTGCTCCCACGGCACACCGTCGTCGCGGCACACGGCGAGCAGCGGCTCGACGCCGTGACCGTCGCCGCGCTCGACACCCACGGACGGGTCGGGCCCGGCACCGAACGGCGCATCGCGTGCGACACGCTCGCCGTCGGGCACGGCATGCTGGCGCACATCGACCTCGCCGAGTCGCTCGGCTGCCGTATCGACGGCCTGAACGTCGCCGTGGACGAGGAGCAGCGCACCGACGTGCCGGGCGTATGGGCCGCGGGCGAGACCACCGGCATCGGCGGCGCGGCGCTGTCGCTCGCCGAGGGACACATCGCGGGACGCTCGGCCGCGGCCCGGCTGACGGGGACGCGGCCCGACCCGCACACATGGGCGCGCGCCGCCAGGTCACGCAGGAGAGCACGGGAGTTCTTCGCCGCGCTCGACACCGTCTACGCGCCACCCGCGCACTGGACGGATCAGGTCACCGACGAGACCGTCGTCTGCCGCTGCGAGGAGGTCACCGCCGGTGCGGTCAGGAAAGCCGTCGACGAGCTCGGCGCGGGCGACGTACGGACCGTGAAGCTGCTCACCCGCGCGGGGATGGGCTGGTGTCAGGGCCGGATGTGCGAGCCCGCCGTCGCCGGACTCGCCGGATGCGAACAGACGCCCGCTCGGCGGTTGTTGGCACGCCCCGTACCGCTCGGGGTGCTGGCGAGGGCCGGGGATCCCGAGGACGACTGACCACCTTCGTACCGCCCCGCCCCATCACGACCGCACATCAGTGAAATGTCACACACCACGGAGAGGGAACCGCTCATGACCGCCACCGAGAACCGTCCCTGGCGCGGCGTCCTCGTCGCCACCGCGCTCCCGCTGCACGACGACCTCTCCGTCGACTACGACCGCTACGCGCAGCACTGCGCCTGGCTCGTCGAGAACGGTTGCGACGGCGTTGTACCGAACGGCTCGCTCGGCGAGTACCAGGTACTCACGCCCGAGGAGCGCGCCAAGGTCGTCGAGACGGCGGTGTCGGCGATCGGCGGCTCCCGCGTGATGCCCGGCGTCGCCGCCTACGGCTCCGCCGAGGCCCGCCGCTGGGCCGAGCAGGCCCGCGACGCCGGCTGCCGCTCCGTGATGCTGCTGCCGCCGAACGCCTACCGCGGCGACGAGCGTTCCGTCCTCGCCCACTACGAGGCGGTGGCCGAGGCGGGCATCCCGGTCGTCGCGTACAACAACCCCATCGACACCAAGGTCGACCTGGTGCCCGAACTGCTCGCGAAGCTCCACGCGGAGGGGTACATCCACGGCGTCAAGGAGTTCTCGGGCGACGTCCGCCGCGCCTACCGGATCGCCGAACTCGCCCCCGAACTGGACCTGTTGATCGGCGCCGACGACGTCCTGCTGGAGTTGGCCGTCGCGGGCGCGAAGGGCTGGGTGGCCGGCTACCCGAACGCGCTGCCCGCCGCGAGCGTAGAGCTGTACCACGCGGCCGTCGAGGGCGACCTCGACACGGCACGGCTGCTCTACCGACGGCTGCACCCCCTGCTGCGCTGGGACTCCCAGGTCGAGTTCGTCCAGGCCATCAAGCTGTCCATGGACATCGTGGGCCGGCACGGCGGGCGGGTGCGTCCACCGCGCGTCCCGCTGCTGCCCGAGCAGGAGGCCACGGTCCGCGCCGCCACCGAGAAGGCCCTCGCCGCCGGTCTCGCCTGAGCGCCGCTCCTCGAATACGCCAAGTTCCCAGCGAACAGCAGGAGTTACGGAGATCCCATGCGCAGCAGACTCGTCCTGCACGCCGTCGACTCGCACACCGAGGGCATGCCCACCCGGGTGATCACCGGCGGCATCGGGACCATCCCCGGCGCGACCATGAACGAACGGCGGCTGTACTTCCGCGAACACCGCGACGACATCAAGCAGCTTCTGATGAACGAGCCGCGCGGCCACTCCGCGATGAGCGGCGCCATCCTCCAGCCGCCCACCCGCCCGGACTGCGACTACGGCGTCCTCTACATCGAGGTGTCGGGCTACCTCCCGATGTGCGGGCACGGCACCATCGGCGTGGCGACCGTCCTGGTGGAGACGGGCATGGTCGAGGTCGTCGAGCCGGTCACCACGATCCGGCTCGACACCCCGGCGGGCCTCGTCGTCGCCGAGGTCGCGGTCGAGGACGGCGCCGCCCGCGCGGTCACGCTCAAGAACGTGCCGTCCTTCTCGGCGGGCCTCGACCGCAAGGTCACCCTGCCCGACGGCCGGACGGTGACGTACGACCTCGCGTACGGCGGCAACTTCTACGCCATCCTGCCGCTGGAGCGGTTCGGCCTGCCCTTCGACCGGTCACGAAAGGAGGAGATCCTCGCCGCCGGACTGTCGCTGATGGCGGCCGTCAACGCCGAGGACGAGCCGGTCCACCCCGAGGACCCGTCCATCCGCGGCTGCCACCACGTCCACCTGTACGCGCCCGGCGCCACCGCCCGTCACTCGCGCCACGCCATGGCGATCCACCCCGGCTGGTTCGACCGCTCGCCCTGCGGTACGGGCACCAGCGCGCGCATGGCGCAACTGCACGCCCGCGGTGAACTCCCCCTGCACACGGAGTTCGTGAACGAGTCCTTCATCGGGACGCAGTTCACGGGACGACTGCTCGGCACGACCGAGGTCGCCGGAATCCCGGCGGTGCTGCCCAGCTTCACCGGCCGCGCCTGGATCACCGGCACCGCCCAGTACCTGCTGGACCCGACCGACCCCTTTCCTGCGGGTTTCGTGCTCTAGCGATACTGGTACCGCATGACATTGCACCAGTGCCCCGTGCCGTACGAGGAGTCGACCCATGCCCGCCACGCGCAGCAGCGCACCCTCCGCCGCTCCCGCCGCCCTGCCCGTCCTCGGCGGCAAGAAGAGCAGCTACCGCGAGCGCGTCGCCGACGCCCTGCGGGCCGCGCTGATCGCGGGCGAGCTACGGGCCGGCGAGGTGTACTCCGCGCCGACGCTCGCCGCCCGCTTCGGCGTCTCGGCGACACCGGTACGCGAGGCCATGCTCGACCTCGCCAAGGAGGGTCTCGTCGACACGGTGCCCAACAAGGGCTTCCGGGTCACCGCGGTCTCCGAGAAGCAGCTCGACGAGTACACCCACATCCGCTCGCTGATCGAGATCCCCACCACCGTGCAGCTGGCCACCACCGCGGACCCGGTCTCCCTGGAGGCGCTGCGCCCGGCCGCCCGGGAGATCGTGACCGCGGCGGCGGCCGGTGACCTCATCGCCTACGTCGAGGCGGACATCCGCTTCCACCTCGGTCTGCTCGCGCTCGCGGGCAACGCCCACCTGGTCGAGGTCGTCGGCGACCTCCGCAAGCGCTCGCGCCTGTACGGCCTCAACGCCCTGGTCGAGGCGGGCCGCCTCCAGGACTCCGCCGAGGAGCACCTCGAACTCCTCGACGCCCTCGTGGACCGCGACCCCGAGGCCGTACGGAGGGTCATGACCCGGCACCTGGGCCATGTCCGTGGCCTGTGGGCGGCCCACTAGGTCCGACCGGACCCGGTGGGTGTTACGCAAGCAGCTTGCATTTCTTGCGCTATTCTTGCGCGCATGACGCGACGACTTGCTCAGGTGGCGAAGAAGGTCGGGGTCAGCGAGGCCACGGTCAGCCGGGTGCTCAACGGGAAGCCCGGCGTCTCCGACTCCACCCGGCAGGCGGTGCTCTCGGCGCTGGACGTGCTCGGCTACGAGCGGCCCACCCAGCTGCGCGGTGAACGCGCGCGGCTCGTGGGGCTCGTCCTGCCCGAGCTGCAGAACCCGATCTTCCCGGCGTTCGCCGAAGTGATCGGCGGGGCGCTCGCACAGCTCGGGCTGACGCCGGTGCTCTGCACCCAGACCAAGGGCGGCGTCTCCGAGGCGGACTATGTGGAGCTGCTGCTCCAACAGCAGGTCTCCGGCGTGGTGTTCGCGGGCGGACTGTACGCACAGGCCGATGCCCCGCACGAGCACTACCGGGAGCTCGCGGACCGCAACATCCCGGTGGTGCTGGTCAACGCGGCCATCGAGCACCTCGGCTTCCCGTGCGTCTCCTGCGACGACGCCGTGGCGGTCGAGCAGGCCTGGCGCCACCTCGTCTCGCTCGGTCACGAGCGCATCGGTCTGGTGCTCGGGCCCGCCGACCACATGCCCTCGGCGCGGAAGCTGGCGGCGGCCCGTGCGCTCGCCCCCGAGCTGCCCGACGCGCACATCGCGCGGTCCATGTTCTCGATCGAGGGCGGCCACGCGGCGGCCGCCCGGCTCATCGACCGCGGGGTCACCGGTTTCATCTGCGCCAGCGACCCGCTCGCCCTCGGTGTCGTACGCGCCGCCCGTCGCAAGGGACTCGGCGTGCCGTCACAGGTGTCCGTCGTGGGCTACGACGACTCCGCGCTGATGAACTGCACCGAGCCGCCCCTGACCACCGTCCGCCAGCCCATCGAGTCGATGGGCCGGGCGGCCGTCGAGCTGCTCAACGCGCAGATCGGCGGGAGCAGCGTCACCGCCGAAGAACTTTTGTTCGAGCCGGAGTTGGTGGTCCGGGGGTCCACCGCGCAAGCGCCACGCTCCTGAGATCCACTCCGCTGTCAAATAATTCCAGATTCTGCGCGACATCTTGCGGACCCTTGTCGGCGGTGCTTGAGTGTGCGGCGCCAGCACACGGCGGTGCGCCAGATCAAGGTGGCGTGCCTCCGTGGGCCTTCCTCGCTCCTGCCCAAAGGGGTCCACCGATGAGAAGTACCGGGTTCCGCCGTACCTTCGTAGTGCTCACGGCGTCCGCCCTCGCGCTCACCGCCACCGCCTGCGGTGGCAGCGACGACGGCTCCGCGGGTGGCAAGACCCGCATCACGGTCAACTGCATGCCTCCGAAGAGCGCCAAGGTCGACCGCTCTTTCTTCGAGGCCGACATCAAGGCGTTCGAGAAGCAGAACCCGGACATCGACGTCGTCGCGCACGACGCGTTCCCCTGCCAGGACCCCAAGACGTTCGACGCCAAGCTCGCCGGCGGCCAGATGGAGGACGTCTTCTACACGTACTTCACCGACTCCAAGCACGTAGTCGACATCAACCAGGCCGCCGACATCACGTCGTACGTCAAGGACCTCAAGAGCTACGGCACCATCCAGCAGCAACTGCGCGACATCTACACCGTCGACGGCAAGGTCTACGGAGTGCCGCGCACCGGCTACTCGATGGGACTCATCTACAACCGCAAGCTCTTCCAGAAGGCCGGTCTCGACCCCGACAAGCCCCCGGCGACCTGGGAAGAAGTGCGCGCGGACGCCAAGAAGATAGCCGCGCTCGGCGGCGGCACCGTCGGCTACGCCGACTACAGCGCCCAGAACCAGGGCGGCTGGCACTTCACCGCCGAGATGTACTCGCAGGGCGGCGACGTCGTCACGCCGGACGGCAAGAAGGCCAGCGTCGACACCCCGGAGGGCAAGGCCGTCCTGCAGAACCTGCACGACATGCGCTGGACCGACAACTCCATGGGCAGCAAGCAGCTCCTCGTCATCAACGACGTCCAGCAGCTCATGGGCTCCGGCAAGCTCGGCATGTACCTCTCCGCGCCCGACAACATCCCGATCCTCGTCAAGGAGAAGGGCGGCAACTACGACGACCTCGCCCTCGCGCCCATGCCCGGCGGCAAGGGCACGCTCATCGGCGGCGACGGCTACATGTTCAACAAGAAGGACAGCCCCGAGCAGATCAAGGCCGGCCTGAAGTGGCTCGACCACATGTTCCTCACCCCCGGAGCGGGCTTCCTCGGCGACTACGCCCGCGCCAAGCAGAACAACGCCCCCGTCGGCCTCCCCGAGCCCCGGCTCTTCACCGGCGCCGCCGACGCGAAGGACCAGCAGGTCAAGAAGGCCAACGCCAATGTGCCCGTGGAGAACTACCAGGCCTTCCTGGACGGCAACCAGAGCCTGCAGATGAAGATCGAGCCGCCCCAGGCGCAGCAGATCTACTCGGTCCTCGACGGAGCCGTCTCCGCGGTCCTCACCAAGAAGGACGCGAACATCGACCAGCTCCTGAAGGACGCCTCCGGAAAGATCGACTCCATCCTGGCCCGGGGCTGACCAGGCGCATGAAGACCGCATCGAAGCCCGTGGTGCTTCCTCCGGCCGCCGTCGGCGCGCCGGAGGTGCCGCGGTCGGCCGGGCGCCGGGCGAGGGGCCCGTGGCGCCGGCGCCTGGCCGACCAGTCCCGCGCGTACGCCTTCCTCGTCGGCGGCCTGCTCTGCTTCGCGCTGTTCTCCTGGTACCCGGCGATCCGCGCGGTCGTGATCGCCTTCCAGAAGTACACGCCGGGCTCATCGCCCCAGTGGGTCGGCACCGCCAACTTCACCCGTGTCTTCCACGACCCGGAGTTCACCGCGGCCTGGCGCAACACGTTCACCTTCACGCTCCTCGCCCTGCTCATCGGCTTCGCCGTCCCGTTCGTGATGGCCCTGGTCCTCAACGAACTCCGGCACGCGAAGGCCTTCTTCCGGGTCGTGGTGTACCTGCCGGTGATGATCCCGCCGGTGGTCAGCGCCCTGCTGTGGAAGTGGTTCTACGATCCCGGAGCGGGCCTCGCCAACGAGGCGCTGCGCTTTCTGCACCTGCCCACCTCGAACTGGTCCAACGGCGCCGACACCGCGCTCATCTCCCTGGTCATCGTGGCGACCTGGGCCAACATGGGCGGCACGGTCCTGATCTACCTGGCCGCGCTCCAGGGCATCCCGGGGGAGCTGTACGAGGCGGCGGAACTGGACGGCGCGAACATCCTCCAGCGCATCCGGCATGTGACGATCCCGCAGACCCGCTTCATCGTCCTCATGCTGATGCTGCTTCAGATCATCGCCACGATGCAGGTCTTCACCGAGCCGTTCGTCATCACCGGCGGCGGCCCCGAGAACGCCACGGTCACCGTCCTCTACCTCATCTACAAGTACGCGTTCCTCTACAACGACTTCGGCGGCGCGTGCGCGCTGAGCGTCATGCTCCTCGTGCTGCTCGGTCTCTTCTCCGCGGTCTATCTGCGGCTGACCCGCTCGGCGGGGGAGGAGTACTCATGAGCAGCGGCACCCGCACCCTGGTCTCCCCGCTCACCCTCGCCCGCCCCCGCGGCAAGGCCCTCTACTGGACCGTCTTCACGGCCGTCGTCCTGCTCTTCGCCCTCGCCTTCCTCTTCCCGGTCTACTGGATGGTGACCGGCGCGATGAAGTCCCCGGACGAGGTGACGCGGACCCCGCCGACCCTCGTGCCCAAGGCATGGCATCTCAGCGGCTACACCGACGCCTGGGACCTGATGGACCTGCCGACCCACCTGTGGAACACGGTGGTGCAGGCCGCCGGCGCCTGGCTGCTCCAGCTCGTGTTCTGCACGGCCGCCGCGTACGCCCTCTCCAAGCTGAAGCCGGCCTTCGGCAAGGTGATCCTCGGCGGCATCCTCGCCACCCTCATGGTCCCGGCGCAGGCGCTGGTCGTGCCGAAGTACCTGACCGTCGCCGACCTCCCGCTGATCCACACCAGCCTGCTCAACGACCCGCTCGGCATCTGGCTGCCCGCCGTGGCCAACGCCTTCAACCTCTATCTCCTCAAGCGCTTCTTCGACCAGATCCCGCGCGATGTCCTGGAGGCCGCCGAGATCGACGGCGCCGGACGGCTGCGTACCCTCTGGTCCATCGTGCTGCCCATGTCCCGCCCCGTCCTGGGCGTCGTGTCGATCTTCGCCCTGGTCGCCGTCTGGCAGGACTTCCTCTGGCCGTTGATGGTCTTCTCCGACACCGACAAGCAGCCGATCAGCGTGGCCCTCGTCCAGCTGTCGCAGAACATCCAGCTGACCGTGCTCATCGCCGCGATGGTGATCGCCAGCATCCCCATGGTCCTGATGTTCCTGGTGTTCCAGCGGCACATCATCGCCGGGATCAGTGCGGGCAGCACGAAGGGCTGACACCGATCCCGCAACAGAAAGGCAGGCACCGTGGGACAGCCCACCCATGCCCAGAACTGGTGGCGCTCCGCCGTCATCTACCAGGTGTACGTCCGCAGCTTCGCGGACGGGGACGGCGACGGCACCGGCGACCTCGCGGGCGTCCGCGCCAAACTCCCGTATCTCGCCGAACTCGGCGTGGACGCCCTGTGGTTCAACCCCTGGTACCTGTCCCCGATGAAGGACGGCGGCTACGACGTCGCCGACTACCGTGTCATCGACCCGGCCTTCGGGACGCTCGCCGAGGCGGAGAAACTCATCGCCGAGGCGAAGGAGCTGGGCATCCGCACGCTCGTCGACATCGTGCCCAACCACGTCTCCGACCAACACCCCTGGTTCCGGGCCGCCTTGGCCGGGGGACCCGAACGCGAGCTCTTCCACTTCCGTCCCGGACGCGGCGAACACGGTGAACTCCCGCCCAACGACTGGCCGTCCCAGTTCGCGGGCTCCACCGAACCCGTCTGGACCCGGCTGCCCGACGGCACCTGGTACCTCCACCTCTTCACCCCCGAGCAGCCCGACCTCAACTGGGCGCACCCGGCCGTCCGCCAGGAGCACGAGGAGATCCTGCGGTTCTGGTTCGAGCGCGGCGTGGCGGGCGTCCGCATCGACTCGGCCGCCCTGCTCGCCAAGGACCCGGACCTCCCCGACTTCGTCGAGGGCCGCGACCCGCATCCGTACGTCGACCGCGACGAGCTCCACGACATCTACCGCTCCTGGCGCACGGTCGCCGACGCCTACGACGGCATCTTCGTCGGCGAGGTCTGGCTCCCCGACACCGAGCGCTTCGCCCGCTATCTGCGCCCCGACGAGCTGCACACCGCCTTCAACTTCTCCTTCCTGTCCTGCCCCTGGGACGCGGGACGCCTGCGGACGTCCATCGACGAGACCCTCGCCGAACACGCCCCGGTCGGCGCGCCCGCCACCTGGGTGCTGTGCAACCACGACGTGACCCGTACGGTCACCCGCTACGGCCGCGCCGACACCGGCTTCGACTTCGCCACCAAGGCCTTCGGCACCCCGACCGACCTCGCTCTCGGCACCCGCCGGGCCCGCGCCGGGGCCCTGCTCTCCCTCGCCCTGCCTGGCGCCGTCTACCTCTACCAGGGCGAGGAGCTGGGTCTGCCCGAGGCCGAGATACCCCGCGACCGGATCCAGGACCCGATGCACTTCCGCTCCGGCGGCACCGACCCGGGCCGGGACGGCTGCCGGGTCCCGCTCCCCTGGACGGCCGACGCGCCGTACGCGGGCTTCGGCGGCGAGCCCTGGCTGCCGCAGCCGAGCGGCTGGTCCGCGTACGCCGCCGACCTCCAGGCCGCCGACCCCGGCTCGATGCTCTCCCTCTACCGCGCGGCCCTGACGATCAGACCGGAGTTCGGCGACGGCCCGCTCACCTGGCTGCCCGCGCCCGAGGGGGTACTCGCCTTCGCCCGGCCCGGGAAGGAGGGGCGGCTGCTGTGCGTCGTGAACCTCGCCGACACCCCCGCCGACCTCCCCGCCCACTCCCGGCTCCTCCTCGGCAGCGGCCCCCTGGACCCACAGGGGCGACTGCCGAAGGACACGGCGGTCTGGCTGCGCGGCTGAGCGTCACTCAGGTGAGCGTCTTTTCGGGGGGACCGGCATCGGTCCCCCCGCGCTTCGCCGCCTGGATCTGCTCGTACACATGGGTCCGCAGCTCGGCGAAGCGCGGGGCGACCCGGGTGTGCAACTGGTCCCGCTCGTCCGGGAGATCGACCTTCAGCTGCTCCTGTACGACGGTGGGGGAGGCGGAGAGGATCAGGACCCGTTCGCCGAGATACACGGCCTCGTCGATGTCGTGGGTGACGAACAGGATGGTGATGCCGCGTTCCCGCCACAGGCCCCGCACCAGGTCCTCCAGATCGGCCCGGGTCTGCGCGTCGACCGCCGCGAACGGCTCGTCCATCAGCAGGACGGCGGGCTCGTACGCGAGCGCGCGGGCGATCGCGACGCGCTGCTGCATCCCGCCGGACAGCTGCCACGGGTAGGCCCCGGCGGCATCCGTGAGCCCGACCGACTCCAACGCGTCCATGACCAGCTCCCGACGCCGAGCCTTGCTCAACGGCTTCTGCTTCAGGGGCAGTTCGACGTTCTCCCGCACCCGCATCCAGGGGAACAGACTGCGTCCGTACTCCTGGAACACGAACGCCATGCCCGGCGGCGGACCGCTCACCGGGCGGTCGTTCAGCCGTACCTCGCCCGCCGTCGGCGTGAGCAGCCCGCCCATGCACTTCAGGAGCGTGGTCTTGCCGCATCCCGACGGGCCGACCAGACAGACGAGTTCGCCCGCCTCGACGGTGAAGGTGAGGTCCCGTACCGCCTCCACCCGGCGGCCGGAACCCTCGTAGACCTTGTTCAGGCCGGATACGACAAGAGACGCGTGCATGGACCGCCCTTTCGCGAGCTTCACGGAGACCGCCGGGACACCGCGCGCAGACCGTGGTACCAGCCGAGCACCCGGCGCTCGACCAGTTGGAAGACGACCGAGAGAAGGAAACCGAGCAGGCCCAGAACGAGGATTCCGGTCCACATGTCGGGGATCGCGAAGCTCCGCTGGAATTGGACGATGGTGAAGCCGAGGCCGTTGCTGGCCGCGAACATCTCGCTGATGACCATCAGGATGATCCCGATGGACAGGGCCTGGCGCAGTCCCGCGAAGATCTGCGGGCTCGCCGCGCGCAGGACCACGCTGCGCAGCCGGGCCACGCCCGTGATGCCGTACGAACGCGCCGTCTCCGCCATCACGGAGTCGACCGCCCGCACGCCCTCGACCGTGTTGAGCAGGATCGGCCAGACACAGCCGCTCGCGATCACGGCGATCTTCATCGTGTCGCCGATGCCGGCGAACAGCATGATGACGGGAACCAGGACGGGAGGCGGTACCGCGCGCAGAAACTCCAGGACCGGCTCGCACACTGCCCGCACCCGCCGGTACGAGCCGATGACCGTGCCCAGCGCCACGCCCACGACGGCCGCCGCCGCGTACCCGGCGAGCAGCCGCAGCACGCTGGGCACGAGGTCGGAGCGCAGCCGCTCGCTCGTCCAGACGTCCGGGAAGGTCCTGAGGATCGTGCGCAGCGGCGGCCAGTACACGTTCGTACTGCCGTCGGACGCCAGCCACCAGAGCGCGACGAGCAGCGCGGGCAACGCGACGACGAAGAACAGCCGCAGCAGGAAGAGCCTCACACCATCACCTCCCCGCGCACCGACTGGTGCCAGGCCAGCGCCCGCCGCTCCACCGTACGGGCGCCCACGTTGATCAGCAGCCCGAGCAGTCCGGTGACCACCACCAGCGCGTACATGTCGGGGACCGCCTGCGAGGTCTCGGCGACCGCGATCCGCGCGCCCAACCCCGGTGCTCCGATGACGAGTTCGGCGGTCACGGCGAGGATGAGGGCCACCGCGGCGGCGAGCCGGACGCCCGTCATGACGTACGGGAGGGCCGTGGGCCACAGGACGTGCCGGACGCGTGCCCACGGGCCGAGGCCGTACGAGCGGGCCGTCTCCTCGGCCACCGGGTCGACGTCCTG
The DNA here is from genome assembly GCF_001514115.1 of Streptomyces olivochromogenes. Classification (GTDB taxonomy): domain Bacteria; phylum Actinomycetota; class Actinomycetes; order Streptomycetales; family Streptomycetaceae; genus Streptomyces; species Streptomyces olivochromogenes. Next base: position 829,165 of record NZ_KQ948451.1, on the reverse strand, counting down.
GACGCCGTACAGGACCTGGACGAGGACCTGCCAGAACGAGGCGTACACGACGAGGAGGAGGACGGAGCGCAGTTCGGTGCCGTAGAGCAGGACGGCGAGGGGGATCAGGGCGACGGAGGGGATCGGGCGCAGGAACTCGATCGTCGAGGCGGTGGCCTCACGCAGATGGGGCACGACCGAGACGAGCAGCCCCACGACGACACCCGCGCCGACCGCGATCGCCAGGCCCAGCGCCCAGCCGGTCAGCGTGTCGCCGAGCGCCGTCCAGAAGGCGTGGTCGGTGACCTCCTGGCCGAGCGCGTCGGCGATGCGGCTGGTCGGCGGGAAGTACGCCTCCTTGACGAGACCGAGCCGCGGCACCGCCTCGCCCAGCGCGAGGAAGGCCGCGAGCCCGGCAGCGCCCAGGGCGGCGTTCGCACCCCTCACGGCAGCAGCTTGTCGAGGTCGGGCGTCGACTTGAACAGCCCGTCCTGCTCGCCCAGCTTCTCCAGCGCCTCGATCGACGCACGGTTCGCCTTGGCCGGCCACTTCGGAAGGGTGACCTGGGCCAGTGTCGCCGCCGGGATCTTCGTGTACGTGGTGACGGCCTGGCGTACCTCGTCCGGGTGGGCGTCGGCGTAGGCGAGGGACTCCGCGGTCGCCTCCTGGAACTTCTTCACCACGTCGGGGTTCTTCTGCTCGTACTGCGTCGAGGTGAAGTACATCGCCACGGTGAGGTCCTTGGCGACGTCGACCAGGGACGAGGCGATCTCCGTGGCGCCCTGGCCCTTGACGGTGGCGAGCGCCGGCTCGACCACCATCGCGGCGTCGATCTGGCCGCTGTCCAGGGCGGCGGGCATCTGATCGAAGGCCAGCTCGACGAACTTCACCTTGGACGGGTCACCGCCCGCCTTGCGCACCGACTCGCGCACCGCCGTCTCGTTGATGTTCTTCAGCGTGTTGACGGCGACCTTCTTCCCCTCCAGTTCCTTCGCGGACTTGATCGGGCTGCCCTTCTTCACGGTGATGGCGCCGAAGTCCTTGCCCGCCACGCCCGTCGAGGCGACCCCGTTGACGA
>NZ_KQ948451.1:231307-828083 GCF_001514115.1 Streptomyces olivochromogenes | reverse complement strand
CGGCCTTCACGGGCACGTTCTGGCTCTGGGCGATCATCAGCGAGGTCATGTTGCTGAACCCGAACTGGAACTGGCCGCTGACCACTCCCGGCACGATCGCCGCGCCGCCCTGCGCGGTCGTCATGGACAGCTTCAGGCCGCGCTTGCTGAAGAAGCCCTTCTGCTGGCCCAGGTAGAGGGGCGCGACATCGACGATGGGGATGACCCCGACCTTGACCGTGGTGGTACCGCCGGACGACGCGTTCTTGTCCGAGGCGCCACCGCCGCCGGACGAACCGCAGGCCGACGCGGCGACCAGAAAGGATCCGACCGCGAGACCGGCGAGCAGACGACGCATGGCTCCTCCTGTGCAGACGACATTGTTCCGACAGGCTGTGCGCGCACCGCAATGGGTGCTCAGCGGGAAGGTAGAGCCCTCGTACGGCGGGGTCAATGGCTTTGGCCAACAATATTGTTGACAGTTGGTGGGTCGAGTCTGCGCCGAGACGGACCTGCGCCGAGACGGGCCTCCGGGGCCCCGCGGCTCACAAGTCCAGCACGAGCCGCTTCCCGAGGCACCGGGAGACGCAGATCAGCATGGTCTCGCCCGTCTCCCGCTCCTCGTCCGTGAGCACCGAGTCCCGGTGGTCCGGGGTCCCTTCGAGGACATCCGTCTCGCAGGTCCCGCAGGTGCCCTCGGTGCAGGAGAAGAGCACTTCGACGCCCGCGCCGCGCACGGTGTCGAGCACGGAGACGTCCGCGGGGACGGTCAGCGTACGCCCGCTGCGCGCGAGCTCCACCTCGAACTCGCCGTCCCCGCCCGTCTCCTGGACCTTCGGCCGGAAACGCTCGACGCGCAGCAGCCCGGCGGGGCAGCGCGCCTCCACGGCGTCCAGCAGCGGGCCGGGACCGCAGCAGTAGACGAGCGTGCCCTCGGGGACGCCGGTCAGGACGGAGTCGAGGTCCAGCAGTCCGCACTCGTCCTGCGGAGCGACGGTCACCCGGTCCCCGTACCGCTCCAACTCTCCGGTGAACGCCATGGAGTCGCGGGTCCGCCCGCCGTACAGCAGCGTCCACTCGGCGCCCGCCGCCTGCGCCGCGGCGAGCATCGGCAGGATCGGGGTGATGCCGATGCCGCCCGCGACGAAGCGGTAGCGGGCGGCGGGCGCGAGCGCGAAGTGGTTGCGCGGGCCGCGGACCCGGACCTTGTCGCCCGCGCCCAACTGCTCGTGCACGTACGAGGATCCGCCGCGCCCGTCCGGTTCCCGCAGCACCGCGATCCGCCACGCCCGACGGTCCGCGGGATCCCCGCACAGCGAGTACTGCCGCTCGAGGCCGACCCCGAGCACGACGTCGACGTGGGCGCCGGGCTCCCAGGCGGGGAGTTCCTCGCCGAGCGGATGGCGCAGGGTGAGGGAGAGCACACCATCGGCGACGAACTCCCGCTCCTCCACGACGAGTTCAGCTTCGTAGGAGGTCATGATCCAAGCCCCCGTGACTCCTGGGGCCGATGTCCTTCGGGGTGGCCGAGCATCCACTCCCACATCTCGATCGGGTCCTGGGCGCTGTGTTCGGCACCGCAGTGACAGGTGCCGTGCAGCACGTCGGTGCCCGGGATCCAGTCGATGCGGTAGATCTCGCGGGGCGCGAAGCGGGGAGGCGTGGTCACAGGACCTTCTCCATCGGCTTGTCGCCCTCCTCGACCAGGCGGGCGAGGATGCGGCGGGCCGCGAGACCGCCGGTGTCGATGTTGATGCTCAGCTCCTGGTAGCCCGTCCGCTCGGTGCCGAGGGTCTTCTGCAACAGGTTGAGCGCGTCGACGTCCTGCATCACCACGGTGTGGTTGAAGTCCCGCAGGAACGTGGTGACTTCCTCGTCGCCCCTCGCGAAGTCCCGGGAGACCGCCCAGAAGTCGTAGACATGGCCGTCGCTCGACGGAGTGATCGCGTAGGTGATCTCGGTGTGGAAGCCGTTCGGGTCGCTGCCGTCCGCCTCGGGCAGCACCCCGACCGGGGCGATCCGGCTGTGCAGCAGATACAGGCACGGCGCGTGGTACTCGATGTCCTGCCAGCGGGTGATCCGGCCCTCGATGCCGGTCGAACGGGCGTAGAACGGCGGGCATTCGGCGTCGTCCATGTGCCGGCCGACCCGCACGATGCCCGCGCCCTCGTCGACCTCGGTGGTGATCGGCGTCTCGGCGACCTCGGGGGTGCCGATGTAACCGCCGTGCAGATACGTCTCGTGCGAGAGGTCGAGCAGATTGTCGACCAGCAGCCCGTAGTCGGCGTCGATGGGCTCCATGCCGCAGACGGTGGTCCAGTCCGGCGAGTCCATGTGCCGGGCGCGGGGGACGTCGTCCGGGTCGGCGAGCGCCGGGTCGCCGACCCAGACCCAGACGAACGAGTCCTGTTCGACGACGGGGTACGCGGCGACGCGGGCCGTGCGCGGTATGCGTTTCTGCCCCGGCACGTACACACAGCTGCCGGTCGTGTCGTACGTGAACCCGTGGTACCCGCACACGATCCGGTCGCCGTCGAGCCGGCTCTCCGAGAGCGGGAAGCGGCGGTGCACACACCGGTCCGCCAGCGCGACGGCCGTCCCGTCGTCCTCCGTCCGATAGAAGACGAGCGGTTCACCGAGGATCGTCCGCCCGAGCAACTCCCGGCCGACCTCGTGCGAGTAGGCGGCGACGTACCACTGGTTCCTGGCGAAGGCGGTCATGTGAGGCATGGCGTTCCCGTCCCTGTCGGCGGGGCGCCGTCGCCCCGCGTGCCGTGGTTGGGAACAGAGTCGTGAGGTGCGCGGTGGCTCGGCAAGGCGGCTTCTGTCAGGCGGAAGGGCTTCCGTGAAGAGGCTGGTCAGAGTGTTGGTCTGGCTTCCGTCGGTCATGGGGGCGGACGAGGTCGACCCGGCACCCGTGTGTGGGCTGTGCAACCGCCAGGGCGGCGTTGGAAGGCTCGCGCTATGCGCTCTGTTCGCCGCCGGCGGCCGCGGTGTCCGGTTGGCCGTCCTGGTCGAGGGTGGCGGCCCAGCTGGCGAGGAGTTTGAGGCTGTCGTGGGACGGGGTGCCGGGTTCGGCGCTGAGGGCGGTGAGGGTGAGGCCGGGTTCGGTGGGGATGGGCAGGGCCTCGAACGGGAGGGAGAGTTCGCCGACCGCGGGATGGTGGAAGTGCTTGACGCCGGTCTGGTGCAGTCGCACCTCGTGGGCGGCCCACAGGGTGCGGAACTTCTCGCTGCGGGTGGAGAGTTCGCCGACGAGGTCGGTCAGCTCCCGGTTGTACGGGTCGCGTCCCGCCTCGGTGCGCAGCAGCGCCACCGCTCTGGCCGCCTGGAACTCCAGCTGGGGCAGGAAGTCGGCCGCACCGGGGTTGAGGAACTCGTACCGCGCGAGGTTCACGGGCCGGGCCGGGTCGGCGAAGACCGGGTCGTACAGGGCGCGGCCGAGCCGGTTGGTGGCGAGGATGTCGAGGCGGCCGTTGCGGATCAAGGCCGGTGCCTCGGTCATCGCGTCGAGCAGGTGCTGAAGGCTGGGGCGGATGGGCTGGGAGGACCGGCGGCGGGGTGCGCGGCGGGTGCTGTTGGCGGTGCGGGCCAGGTCGTCGAGGTGGGCACGCTCGGCTTCGTCGAGCCGGAGGGCGCGGGCGAGGGAGTCGAGGACGGTCTCGGAGACGCCGGAGAGGTTGCCGCGCTCCAGGCGGGCGTAGTACTCGGCGCTGACGCCGGCGAGCAGTGCGACTTCTTCCCTGCGCAGCCCCTTGACGCGCCGGTTGCCGCCGTAGGCGGGCAGCCCCGCCTGCTGGGGCGTGATCTTGGCGCGACGGCTGGTCAGGAACTCGCGTACCTCGCTCCGGTTGTCCATGGCTTCGAGGCTACGTCGGCTTCCTCGGCGGTGTCTCCGGCGGTGGGGTGTACTGCCAGTACACGTATCAACGAGTTCTTCCACGCGCGTGTGACCTGCGGTTGCATCGGTTGTGGCGCAGGCTGCGCCGGCGCCGCCCCGCCGCCGGCGGAGCGATGAACGCCACCGAGACGCGTGGACATGTGGACACGTGGACACGTGGAAAGGACACGAACGATGACGGAGAAGACGACCCAGCCGGGTCCGCGGGAGCTGTTCGGGGACGTCGCTCCCGCGCTGGCCGCCTACAGCGAGGACGTGCTGTTCGGGCAGGCGTGGAAGAGCCCGGAGCTGTCGCCGAGGGACCGCAGCCTGGTGACCGTGGCCAGCCTCATCACCAGCGGCAGCAGCGAACAGCTCACCTTCCACCTCCCCCTGGCCCGGCAGAACGGCGTCACCGAGGCGGAACTCATCGAGACGATCACCCACATGGCGTTCTACGCCGGCTGGCCCAAGGCGATGTCCGCCCTGACCGTGGCCCGGGAAGTGTTCCGCGCGGCCTGACCCCGTCCCACCCGCGGGACCTCGTTCTCATCACCCACTCACGGCCGCCCTGCGACGGCCGACGCAAGGAGTACCACTGTGGAGATCCTCAAGAAGCCCGCGACCATGAAGCTGCCCGCCCAGTGGTTCACCGGCGACGCCTGGGCGGACGTGATCCACCGGGGCGAGGAGCCCTCCCGGGCGCGGGCCAACATGGTCCGCTTCGCCCCCGGTGCCCGCACCGCCTGGCACAGCCACAGCCTGGGCCAGACCCTGCACGTCGTGTCCGGAGTCGCCCTGATCGGCACCCGGGACGGAGTGATCATCGAGGCCCACCCGGGCGACACCATTGGCTGCCCGCCCGGCGAGGAGCACTGGCACGGCGCGACTCCGGACCAGTTCATGGAGCACATCGCCCTGTGGGAGGGCGACGAGGTCAACTGGCTGGAGCACGTCACCGACGCCGAGTACGACGGCCCGCGCACCAGCACCCGTACCTCGCACTGATCACAGCTGCCAGGAGCGTGAGCGTCGGCTGCGACCGAGGACGTCGCGGGCGGTGACCTCTACGTCCGCCCCTGCAACGGTCGGAACCTCCCGTGGACGCCCTTGGCCTTCAGCTCTCGGACGAGGAAGTGGCCGCGCTGCGGGCGCCGCACACCAACGTCGGACCTTCCTGGTTCCGACGCTGTTCAGAGAGTTGGTCCGAGGAAGCCGTTCGGTTGTTCCGGTCGGTTCGGTCGGTGGGGGAGCAGGGTGGCTCGCAGGTCGTTCTCGGTGATCTGGTCGGCGGGGCGGTGGAGTGTCCAGCGGTGGGCCTCGCCGTCCATCGGCACCACGGCGACGACGGTTGCCAGGGGTGGGCAGCCGGGTTCGCTGCAGGTGAGTTGGCGGATTATGACGGCGGTGTCGTCGTCCAGGCAGAGCAGGGTGCGCACGGCATCCTTCAGTTCGCGGAGGTGCGGGCTCGGCCCGGCGGTTCCTGGGCGCGGTTGCAGGTGCATGGGGGTACTCCTTGGTTCTGGGCCGTCCCGAGTCGGCTCTGGGCCGTCCCGAGCGGCTTGGACGTGGTGGTTCAGTTGGTGGCCCGCTCCCGGACGGGTGTCCTGACGGGTGTTCGGGCGGCGCGGTGTTGTCTTGTCACGGTCATCTGCCAGATCGACAGGAGCAGCAGCGTGCCGGTCTCGGTGAGGAGGCTGAGGAGGGCTTGCGGGGCAGGCTGCAGGCCGTGTTCGGTGAATCCGAAGACACCCACGGTGCGTGAGGCGATGAAGCCGGCGAGGGCGCCGAGCGTGACGCCGGCCGCGGCGGCCCTCAGAAGCAGGGGTGGTGTTCCCAACAGCAGCAGGGCGGCGAGGGCGAAGGAGGCGCTGGCCTGGAGCAGGAACAAGGGGCCGATGATGTGGACGAAGCGGTACTCGTCGACGTAGAGCCGGGCGTGTATGTATCCGCCGGCGGCGAGGGTGGCGGCGCTCGCCGATCGCAGGGTGGGGGCGAGGAGTCTTTGGGTGTTCATGCCAGCCTCTGATCCTTGACGGCCAGCTCGCGGTCGCCCTGGCGGTAGCCGACGGTGCGGATGCCGAGTGCGGCCTTGAGCTGCCGGGCGGGGACGACCTGCGGAGTGGGGGCGGGGGCGCGGCCCGGTTTGGGCAGGGGGTAGGCGGTGGTGGTGGCGGAGTGGAAGGTGATGTTGCCGTCTGTCTTGGTGAAGAGCTGGTGGACGTGCCCGTTGAGACAGGTGACGGAGGAGAAGCGGCGCAGGAGGGCGATGACCTTGAGGGCGTCGTCGGTGCTCCAGCCCCACCGCGGGTACATGGCGAACAGCGGGATGTGACTGAAGACCACGATGGGGGTGTCCGACGACAGTCCGGCGATGTCCTTGCGGACGAAGTCGATCTGGTCGTTGCCGAGATGGCCGAGCTTCTCCAGGCTCAGCGTGTTGACCAGGGCGATGAAGTGCACGCCGTGGGTGTCGAAGCTGTACCAGCCGTCGCCGAGCGTGCCCATGCCGAAGGTCTTCCGGTAGGCGCGGCCCGCATCGCCGATGGAGTCGTGCTCGCCCGGCACGGTGAAGACACGGTCTGTCTGCATACCGGTCAGCATCTGCTTGACCTGGTCGAACTGGCCGGCCGTGGACAGGTGGGTCAGGTCGCCGCTGTGCATGACGAAGTCGGGTCGGAATCCGAGCGAGTTGACCTGGTTGATCGCTTCGGTGAATGAGCCGACCACGTCCGTGTTCGCCGGGCCCTGGAACCCGATATGGCTGTCGGAGACCTGGACGAACCGCAGCGAGCTGTTCGCCGCTTCGGTGGCGCCGACGGCGGCCATGGAGTTGGAGTTGGTCTCCCGGGAGTCGGCGATGCGGCTGATCACCTCTCCACTGGCCACGGTCAGTACCACGGCGCCGCCGAACCACCCCGCGTGGCGCATGAGTTGGCGCCGGGACATGCCGTGCTCCGTGGCGGGCTGCTCGGTATTGTCGGCCGGTGCGCTGTCGTGACTGTCGTCGTAGCCGGTCATCGGGTCACCTCCACGGTGGCGGTCATGAACGGATGGATGGTGCAGAGGTAGGAGTACGTGCCGGGCTTGGTGAACGTGTAGCTGTAGGTCGCGTGGGTGTTCAGGGCTGCCGAACGCAACGGGCCGCCCGATCCCGTGCTGGTGACGGTGTGGGCATCGGTGTCCTGATTGGTCCAGGTCACCGTCGTGCCCACTTTGACCTTGAGCGTGGCCGGGGCGAACGCGAAGTTCTTGATCGCCACGGCGTCCCCGCTCACCGGTGCGGCCGCCGCGCCCGTGCTCGGGGGGCTCATGGGCATGCTCATGCTGGGCATGGGCATGGGCGCGGGTGAGGTGCCGGGAGCGGAGGCCGCCGTGTTCCCCGGTCCGACGGCACCGGGCATCCCGGCCATCTGGTGCTGACCCGGACCGGGTGTGATGGCGTCGGCTCCGGTGGACGAGGAATGCGGCGACTGGCCGCATGCGCTGAGGAGTCCCAACGCGACGGCGGTGGCGACGGCAGGACCGGCCGCGAGGCGTGATCGTCGGCCTGGTGTACGAAAGTTCAGGTACATGGTGTGCGTTCCTCACTGATCAAGGCAGCTGTGCATCCGCCCTTGCGTGCCGCGAAGTCGCCGGTGACATGCGGCAGTTCCTCATCCGGGGCCGCAAGTGGCGCGTCGTGCGCGTCGAGCGCGTCGAGCGCTCCGCAGGACCGTTGTCGTCGTGTGAGCCGGGCGAGTGTGGCCGGCGCCCTGAGTGGGTGCGCCGCGTAAATCGGCTCTTGTATGGCTTCACGGGCGGCGGGGGCGCTTGGTTCGGTAGATATGTACATTTTATGACGCTTCTTGGCGATCGCCGAAGATCGGTCAGTCCGGGCGCCCCGCTCGCGTGGTCCTGGTGGTCGCGTCGGACGCGGCAGGAGCGTGCCGCCCGTAGTGCTCGCGGAGTGCCACCGGTGCCACGCCGTGCGTTACGGGACAAAGCAATACATATGCGCGATGATCGGCTTATGCCCTGGAGTTCTCGAAAACGTGATCAAAGGACCGATCCGGATGACTCCGCGCACCGTGTCTCTGGTAAAGGGACTCTTTCGACCGCAGACGAGGAACTCTTGCGCACTCTGTACGCGGAGCACGCAGGGCCCCTGTTCCACTACGTGCTGCGGCTGACCTCAGGAGACTGGCAATGGGCGGAGGATGTCGTGCAGGAGACGCTGCTGCGAGCGTGGCAGCATCCCGCCGCGTTCGACCCGGCACGCGGCCCGGCCCGGGCCTGGCTGTGCACGGTGGCCCGGCGCCTGGTCATCGACGCCCACCGGGCCCGGCAGGCCAGACCGGCCGAGGTCGGCGGCGAGGCGCTGGAGCGAGCAGCCGAGCAGGCACCGGGCGAGGACGAGATCGAGCAGGTTCTGCAGAGCTGGGCGGTGGCCGATGCCATCCGGACGCTGTCCCCGGACCATCGCGCGATCCTGCTGGAGACCTACTACCGGGGCCGCACCATGGCGGAGGCCGCCCGGGTGCTGGGCATCCCGCTGGGCACCGTGAAGTCGCGGACGTACTACGCCCTGCACGCCCTGCGGCTGGCGCTGCTGGAACGGGGCATCGAGCCATGACCGTGACATGCAGGAGGTGGCGACCATGAGCATGAGCGCGGAGCACGACGCCCTCAGGCTGGCGCTGGGAGGGTACGTCCTGGGCACGCTGCCCCCGGCGGAAATGGAACAAGCGCGCGCCCACCTCGCGGGATGCGCCGAGTGCCAGGCGGAACACGCCCAGCTGGCGGGACTGCCCGCGCTGATGGCGACGGTGACCGAAGCCGAAGCTGCGGGCCGGACCGTGCCGGTGGCCGACGAAGACCTGGCCGACCGGCTGGTGGCGCGGGCAGCACAGAGCGCTCAGGGCTCCTCGCCTGTACCGCCCACCCCGCCCGCGGCGCCGCAGGCGGGTGTGCTGGAGAGGCTGCTCCAGCAGGCCGCGGCCCGGCGCCGCAGGACCTGGCGTCTGCAACTGGCCGGCGCCGCCGCCTCCCTGACGTTCATCGCGGCAGCGGTCGGCGGCACATGGCTGGCGACTACCGGAACGGTGGGTAGCCTGGCGACGCAGCCCGGGCCGACCGCGCCGACTGCCTTCCGCACCTTCGCCGGAAGCGACCCCGTCACCGGCGTCACCGCCTCGGTCAAGGTCTCGCCCACCGCCTGGGGCAGTGTCCTGCTGGTCTCCGCCAAGGGGGCGCCCGCCGGAATCACCTGCCGGCTGCAGGCGGTCGGGCCGGGCGGGGCCAGGGCGGACGGCGCTACCTGGCGGGCGGGCCAGTACCCTCCCGGCACCACGATCCCCGGAGCGGTTGCCATGTCTCCGGGAGCCATCGAGCACTTTGAGATCGTCGCCGGCAACGGTCAGAAGCTGGTCACGATGCAGGCGTGAGGGGCCGGGAGCCCGCCCGACGATGCGTCGGGCGGGCTCCCGGCGTATCCGGCCGACTCCTCACGGTGCGCCCGGAGGAAAGGCGCGTCGGCTGCGTGTGTGGGTGACAGCGCCCTGGGCTTCAAAAGGGGGTCTGGCCGAGGTGCTGCCGGTGCCCCTGCTCGCCGGATTCGGCACCGCGCTCCTGCGGAGGCGAGTGAACTCGGCCCGGCCGTCGGCATTGACCTGACGCGCAAGAAGTTGAGCAAAAGGCGGGAATATCCCGAACCGTTCGGCATGCGCCGTCCGTGGAACTGAATGAGCGCTCCCCTGCAGGATCCGGCCTACCGACCGCCCCTCGAAGTCGTTGGCGGTCCTCCATTTTCCGGTCTCCGCACATCCACGGAAGAGCCAGATGATCATGTTTGTAACCGATTCCCCCCGCCCGAGCTCGCCGCCCACCCGGCACTGCAGTCACCAGGCGCTGCTCACTCTGCCCGCGCAGGAGGTGCACGTCTCCGCCGTTCGTCACTTCGCGGCCGATCTGCTGGAGACCTGGAGCGTGCCCGCGAGCGAACGGGACTCAGCCGTTCTCATCGTCGACGAACTCGCCGCCAACGCCGCCCAGTACGGGCGCGAGCGCATGACCCTGCTGCTCGTCCTCGACCACGGCACATTGCACATCGTGGTCAGTGACTCCGGAATGGCCGTGGAGCACCTTCGCCCCGACATCGCCCCGGACGAACACGGCCGCGGCACCGGCATCGTCCAGTACCTCGCACAGTCCACCGAGGTCCACCAGACGGGCAGCGGCCGCGAAGTCCGCGCCTGCCTGAGGTGCTCGGCATGACCGGCCCCGGATCACCCGATGCCTCCGCCGGTTGGGCCTTCGCGACCCACAAGCCGTGCCCCGTCGATCGCTGCCCGGGCCCGGCGCAGGTACTCGTGCCCTCCCCGGCAAACCTGCCGGTCCTCGACCACGGCGACCCCGACCATGCCACGGTGCTCTGCAAACGCTGCGGCCTTGGTGCACGGGCGGAGGTGTGAGCATGAGGGTCACCCCGAAGACCGCCGAGGCCATCGACGCACCGCCTCCGCACGAGGCGTACGCGAACGCCCCCGACCTGCGTCGCGAGATGCATCAGGTGCTCGCCCTCGGGGCCGAACGCGACGGCCGCCGAGTCCGGACCGTCACCGGCCCGCCGCTCGACGCGACGGCCGCCGAACGCGCCTGGCTGCTGCGTAGGGCTGCTCTCATGGACCGGATGGCCCTGGAGGGCCCCGGCCCGGTCGGCGCCGCCGCGCAAACCGCCGAGCAACTCGTGCTGTACGACCGCCGCCATCCCGGCCTGGTGGCCGGCCCGCACCACCCCGATGCGATCACGCTCGACCTCAGCGGCCGCCCCTACGTCCGCCAGGAGTACGCCGCATGGGCGGCCGCCGGGCGCCCGGGCACGCACCAGGAGGAGCGGCGCATGCCCGCCATGGGCGCCGGCGCCACCCCGCAGCCCTCGCCGGGCAGGCTCGCCGCGTAGGCAGCCGGGCGGCGGTGACCGGCATACGTGTGCTTCAGGCCGATGCGCCTACGGCCCCACATGGATGTACGGCGCCCACAGGCTCGGGTTCAGGCGGTAGCCCTCGTCGGCGTCGCGGAGGGCGCGTACCGCGGTGTGCAGGGCGTACGCCGTCCGACTGGGGAAGGGGTGTCGGGGCGCGAAGGCCGAGTAGAAGTGGTCGGCCAGTTCGCGGGAGGTCTCGTCGTCGACGGCCCAGAGGGTGCCGATGACGTGGGTGAAGCCGGCCATGTGGAAGGCGCCGGTGATGTGCAGCGCCTCGTCGGCGTACTCGCCGCGGCCGCGGGTGGTCTCGCACGCCGAGAGGTACGCCAGCTCCGCGGCCGGGAGCCGGAGCCGGGCGATGTCGGTGAGGGTGAGCGGGGCCGTGTCGTGGTCGTGCAGCAGGACCTGGCCGGTCGCGGCCGCGTCGTCGGCGGCGACGGCGTGGCAGGCGAAGTGCACCCAGGGGTGGTGGGGGAGCGCGTCGAGCACGGTCCGGCGTACCGCCTGCTCGTCCAGGAGCAGACGGGCGCCCGGTCGCGCGGCCAGCAGGGCAGCCTCCGCCCGCGCGCCCTCCAGCGGCACGAGCCCCGCGCCCGGCGGCGCCGGCACGGCGACCACCAGCGGGGCCGTGGGGGCGGTCGGCCGCCGGTCCGCTCGTGCGGTCTGGCGGCGCCGGGCGTGGACGAGGCTGTTGACGGTCGGGGCGTACGAACTGACGGCACGGTCGAGCAGGTTGTCCCGGTCGTTCTCGTGGCGCCCGGCCGCGTGCAGGGGCAGGGCGGTCAAGGGGCCGGTGGGGATCCACCACATCCGTCCCGGGGACTCCCCGCCGGGCTCGTCGTCGGCGCGGATCCCGAGCGCGTCCAGGACCGGTTCGACCACCGCCGTCCACAGCCAGGCGAGCGTCTCCCGGATCTCGGACTGGGCGTCACGCTGGCGAGACAAGGGCTGGCCGGCGTCGCCCGCCGTACGGACGGCGACGAGGAAGGCGTCGGCCCGGCGGACCACCTCCGCATGGCTGAGCCCCGTCAGCGGTACGCACCGCACCCGTCCCTCGCGCAGGACGAGCGCGTCGCAGCGCAGCGGGCTGACGTTGACCATCACCACCGGGCCCTCGTCACCGAGTCCGGCGAGCATCTCGGCGGTGCGGGGGAGCCGCAGGAAGTCCCCGAAGCCCGGCTCGCGTCGGATCGCCGCCACGAGCCGGTCCCACCGCTCGGCCAGGGCGTGCCGGTCCTCGCCCGCCAGCGGGGTGCCGGGGGCCGGGTGGCCAGCACCGGTCCCGGCCGGTCCGGACGAGATGAAGGCGGCGGCTTCGGGGCGGTCCAGCTGGGGGATCAACCGGGCGTACTCGGCGGCGAGTTCGTCCGGCAGACGGCTCAGCAGGTCCGTGGTGTCCGTGCGGGCGTCGAGGGCTTGGGCGAGCAGCACGCCACGACCCTGCTCCAGGAGCCGCAGCGCGAGTTCGGGGTCGGCCAGCTCCAGCGCGCAGGCCGCCGCGTCCTGCGCGAGACCCGCGAACCTGCCCAACCGGCGTGCGCGGTCCATGCGTCCGATGCGGTACGACGCCGTGCGCGGCAGCAGTTCGACCGCGAGCCGGAACGGCTCCATGGCCGCGGCGTGGTTGTCGGGCGAGCGGCCCTCGCCGCCGCCGATGAGGCTCAGTGCCCACAGGTGCGCGCAGCCCACCCGGACGCTGACGTCCATGGTCGGGTCGGACGCGGCCTTGCGGTGCAGGTCGATCGCCGCCGCGAGGGCGTGCGGATCGCCCTCGGTCACCGCCTGCGTGCCCAGGGCGGAACCGTGGTTCAGCAGGGCGAGCCCGCGCAGCGCGTGTCCTTCGGGAGTGGTGGCGTACGCCTCGGCGGTGGCCCGGACCCATGCGCGCACGGCCCGCCGTTCGCGGCGCGTCGAACGGCGTCCGCCGCCGTCGAGAACCCTGGGCGCGGGCGCGTCGACATCTGCCGCGCCGATGAGTTCCAGACGTCGTACGGTCGCAAGCACCGCGTTGCGCTGCACCAGGTTGGGATGTCCCGCCGGCGTCGCGGCGACCGCACGGCGGGCGGCCCGGGCTGCCTCGCGCAGGTCGGCGGTGTCCGCCCGGGCCTGATGGCGCTCGGCCAGGATCGAGGCGAGGTTCGACAGGAACCGCGGATACAGCCGATGGCGCCGCGGGACTGCGGCGAGGACCGCCCGCGCCAGCAGAGCCGCCTCGTCGAGCGCCTCCGGGGCGCCGTCGGGGGACTGGTGGTGATGCAGACGCAGCGCCTCGGCGAGGTTGGAGCGGGCCCAGGTCTGCTCCTCCGTGCCCGGCGCGGCGCAGGCCACCGCCGCCCGGAAGGTTCCGACGGCCTCCGCGAGCGCGGCGGAGTCGCCGTGCAGGTGATAGAGGCTCAGCAGCGCGTCACCCAGGCTGTCCAGACGGTTGGAGCGGCGCGCGCCTACGGGCGGCGTCGAGTCGAGGGCTGTTCGGATCGCGTCGACGGAGGCGGTCAGGTCCCGGGCGTCGTGCGTCCGCAGCCACCGCAGCCGCAGCGCGCCGGAGAGGTTCGTCCAATAGGAGGGCGTGGCGACGGTGACCTCCGCCCCGTACGGGGCCAGGGCCTCGCGGAACAGGGTGATGGCCCCGTCCAGGTCGGCCGGTTCGCCGAACCGTTCGTAGCGGGACCACAGGGATGTGCCGACCCCGTTCATGGCGGCGCTGCGGAGGTCGATGTTCTGCGTCCTGTCGAGCACGGCGTCGAAGAGGACCAGGGCCCGTTCCAGGTCCGGGAGCCGGCCGGTGCGCTCGTACCGGGTGTGCGACTCCTCGGCGGCGCCGAGCACCGCGAGCAACTGCTCGTACCCGGGTGCGCCGAACAGGTCGTACGGGGCGGACATCAGGAACCGTGCTGCCCAGGAGATCCCGGAGCGTCACGCTCGTCGCGTTTCTCGCGGATGCGCCGGGCCATCAGCGCGCCCATCGGCCCGTTCCGGTCGAACCATGCGGCGGCCTCGTCGTCGCGCCCCAGTGAGAGCAGGGTCAGGGCGAGATTGGCGGTGGCGTCCTGGCTGCCCTGTTCCGCCGCCTCGGTGAGTACCTCGACGGCCTCCTCGAGGCGCCCGTCGAGCCGCAGCTTGACGCCGTACTGGTTCAGCGCCTGCGGGGAGCCCGTCTCGGCCGCCCGGCGCAGCTCGGCCTCCGACGGCATCGCCCGGAACGTGAACCGCGGTCCGTCCGATCCGTCCTGCTCCGCTCTTCGTGCCCGCGTGCGTCGACGCCAGAACATCGGCATCACCCCCCGTGACCGTCGGTGATCGCCCAGTATCCTCTCAACTCGGTTGCCATGTAAGGAGGTTGCAAGGATGGCGGAAATCCGCACCGGCGACAGCGGCGGCGACGGGGACGGCGGGTCGAGGGCGGTGCGGTCGGACATCTGCGCCCGGCTGGACGAGATCAGGGGCTTTGTGCCGGCCGAGCGCCGGCCGGAGTTGGAGGAGATCCTCGGGGCGCTGCGGGGGAGCGACGACCCGGCGGGTCCACAGGCCGCGCTCCACCGACTCCTGCGCCGCTGCGGGGTGGCGACCGGATTGCGCGCGTTCACCCGGGGCGCGGGCATCGGCGGGCTGCCGGCCGCCGTGGAAGGGCACCCGGTGGTGGAGGCGTACGTCTGCCCGGAGGACCGCTGTGACCGCCGGGCCCCGGCCCGGAACCAACCGGTGCCCGAGACCTGCCGTCTGTACGGCGAGCCGATGCGCCGCCGCAGGCTGTCATGAACGCCGTGCTCGCCGAGTTGGGCAAGAACCTGGCCGCGCGCTGGCTCACCCACCTCGTCCCCTCGGGGCTGCTGTTCCTCGCGGTCGCCGGGGCGGGGCGGCTGCTGGGCCAGGCGCACTGGTACGACGTCGGCCGGGTCACCCGCGCGCTCGACGAGCTGGCCGGGCATCCGGCGAGCCGGTCGACCGGCGGTGTGGTGCTGGCGGCCTCCGCGACGGTGATCGCCTCGGCCGGGCTCGGCCTCCTCGCCCAGGCGCTCGGCGGGGCGGTGGAGCGGCTCTGGACGGGGGACTGGCCCCCACCGCTACGGCCGCTCGGGGCGCGGCTGACCGAGCGTCGGCGGGGGAGGTGGCGGGCGGCCGAGGACGCCTACGCGCGGGTGGACGCGCGAGCCGTCGAGCAGGGGCCGCCCCTCGGCCCCGGCACGGTCCGCGAGCTCGCGCGACTCGCCGCGGTACGCAACCGGATCTCCCTGGTGGAGCCCGCCCACGCCTGCTGGACCGGCGATCGCGTCCGCGCCCTCGACCTGCGCGTCCACCAGGCCTACCGGCTCGACCTCGACTCGGCCTGGTCCCGGCTCTGGCTCGTCCTGTCCGCCGACACCCGGACCGAGCTGCGCACCGCGCGGGAGGTCTACGACGCTGCCGTCCGCCTCGCCGCCTGGAGCCTGCCGTACCTGCTGGTCGCCGTCTGGTGGTGGCCGTCCGCCCTGATCGCGCTGGGCCTGGCGATGATCGGAGCGCGCCGGGGCCGGTCGGCGATGGACGCCTTCGCCGAGCTCGTCGAGTCCGCGGTGGACCTCCACGGCCGCGACCTGGCCCTCGCGCTGGGCGTGGACTGCCCGGGCAGGCTGGACCGGGAAACCGGCCTGGAGATCACCGCCCTGCTCCGCAAGGGTGCGTGAATCCGTCACTCGGGCCGTCTCGGACCGAAAGGGTGCCTGAATCCGTGACCGGGGCCGTCCTGCTCCGCAAGGGCGCCTGAGACCGCGCATCGGCGCGGACGGCACGCGCTCTGGTGTTCGCACCGCAGACCCCTGTGCGTCACACCAACGCCACGGGGTCTTCCCCGACATTCGTTCCTCTTGGAACACTCCCCCCGCGCAGGTCCCATCCACAGCACCACGTCAGGACAAGAGGTCACCCAGTCATGCCTCAAGTGAACCGACGCCGCTTCCTCCAACTCGCCGGTGGTACCGCGGCGTTCACCGCGCTGTCGAACAGCATCGAGCGCGCCGCCGCCCTGCCCGCGCACCACGGGTCCGGCACGATCGACGACGTCGAGCACATCGTCGTGCTGATGCAGGAGAACCGGTCCTTCGACCACTACTTCGGCTCGCTCAGAGGCGTCCGCGGTTTCGGTGACCCCCGCCCGTCCACGCTGCCCAGCGGCAAGTCGGTCTGGCACCAGTCGGACGGCACCAAGGAGGTGCTGCCCTTCCGGCCCGCCGCCGACAACCTGGGCCTGCAGTTCATCCAGGACCTCCCGCACGGCTGGAGCGACGGGCACACCGCGTTCAACGCGGGCAAGTACGACAAGTGGGTGCCCGCCAAGTCGTCGACGACGATGGCGTACCTGACGCGCGAGGACATACCGTTCCACTACGCGCTCGCCGACGCGTTCACCATCTGCGACGCGTACCACTGCTCGTTCATCGGCTCCACCGACCCGAACCGCTACTACATGTGGACGGGTTACACGGGCAACGACGGCAAGGGCGGCGGCCCGGTCCTCGGCAACGACGAGGTGGGCTACGACTGGACGACGTACCCGGAGCGGCTGGAGGCGGCCGGGGTCTCCTGGAAGATCTACCAGGACGTCGGTGACGGCCTCGACGCGAACGGCTCCTGGGGCTGGATCCCGGACGCCTACCGCGGCAACTACGGCGACAACTCGCTGCTGTACTTCAACCAGTACCGGGGCGCCAAGCCCGGCGACCCGCTCTACGACAAGGCCCGCACCGGCACCGACGCCCGCAAGGGCGAGGGCTTCTTCGACCAGCTGAAGGCCGACGTCAAGGGCAGGAAGCTGCCCAAGATCTCGTGGATCGTCGCGCCCGAGGCGTTCACCGAGCACCCCAACTGGCCCGCGAACTACGGCGCTTGGTACATCGCCCAGGTCCTGGACGCGCTGACGTCCAACCCCGAGGTGTGGGCGAAGACGGCCCTGTTCATCACCTACGACGAGAACGACGGCTTCTTCGACCACCTCGTGCCGCCGTTCCCGCCCCAGTCGGACGCGCAGGGCAAGTCCACGGTCGACGTCGGCCCTGACCTCTACAAGGGCGACGCCGGCCGTGCCGCCGGACCGTACGGACTCGGCCAGCGGGTGCCGATGCTCGTCGTCTCGCCCTGGAGCAAGGGCGGGTTCGTCTGCTCCGAGACCCTCGACCACACCTCGATCATCCGGTTCATGGAGCGCCGCTTCGGCGTGCACGAGCCCAACATCTCGCCCTGGCGGCGTGCGATCAGCGGCGACCTCACCGCCGCCTTCGACTTCTCGTGCAAGGACACCAAGCCGGTCGCGCTGCCGGACACCGACGGCTACCAGCCGCCGGACCACGACCGGCACCCCGACTACGTGCCGACCCCGCCCGCGAACCCCGTGCTGCCCCGGCAGGAGCGCGGCTCGCGCCCGGCCCGCCCGCTCAGGTACGCGCCCCTCGTGGACGGTTCGGCGGACGCGGCGGCCGGGAAGTTCACGCTCACCTTCGGTTCGGGCGCCAAGGCCGGCGCGGCCTTCTTCGTCACCTCCGGCAACCGCACCGACGGCCCCTGGACGTACACCACCGAGGCCGGCAAGACCGTCTCCGACACCTGGAACTCGGCGTACTCCGGCGGCTCGTACGACCTGACGGTGCACGGTCCCAACGGCTTCCTGCGCGTCTTCAAGGGCCCTGGCAAGACCGCGGGACCCGAGGTCACCGCGCGCCACGTCGGCGAGAACGTGGAGCTGACCTTCACCAACAAGGGCTCCGGCACGGTCGAGCTCAAGCTCACCCATGCCTACGGAGGGCGCCCGAGTTCGTTCAAGGTGCGGGCGGGCGCGACCGTGCGGCACACGGTGGACCTGCGGGCGAGCCGGCGCTGGTACGACCTGACCGTCGTGTCCACGGCGGACGCGGGGTTCCTGCGGCGGTTCGCCGGACATGTCGAGAACGGTCACGCGGGTGTGAGCGACCCGGCGATCGTCACCCTCTGATGGATATCTCGGCTCTGGTCAATTTCCGGCCAACTCACGGTAGTGTGCCCCGGTGACCACGCATTCGAACACTCCTGCAGGTTGGTACCCGGATCCGCACGGTGCGCCCCAGACGTTGCGTTACTGGGACGGCTCGCAATGGACCGAGCACACCAATGCGGACCAGGCGGCCCCGGCGGGTCAGACGGTTCCGCAGCAGGCCCAGCAGCCGTACGGACAGCCGGCGGCCGGTCCCGACCCTCGCGTGCAGCAGCAGGTGCACCAGCAGGCGGGTGTCGCGGGTGGCGGTGCCGGCGGTGGCACCCTGTTCACCGAGCCGGTCCTGGTGGTGAACCAGAAGGCCAAGCTGATCGAGCTGACCAACGAGTACAAGGTCATGGACCAGCAGGGCAACCAGCTCGGTGCGGTCGTCGAGGTCGGTCAGAGCGGTCTGAAGAAGGCGCTCCGCTTCGTCTCCAGCCTCGACCAGTACATGACGCACAAGCTGGAGATCCGTGACGCCTACGGGCAGCCGGTGCTGCGGCTCACGCGTCCCGCGAAGTTCATCAAGTCGCGGGTGGTCGTGGAGCGTCCGGACGGACAGCCGGTCGGCGAGATCGTGCAGCAGAACATGATCGGGAAGATCAACTTCGCGATCAACGTCAACGGCCAGCAGGTCGGCGCGATCAAGGCGGAGAACTGGCGCGCCTGGAACTTCGCCATCGTCGACCACACGGACAACGAGGTCGCCCGGATCACCAAGACCTGGGAAGGCCTCGCCAAGACGATGTTCACCACGGCGGACAACTACGTCCTTCAGATCCACTACCAGCTTCCCGAGCCCCTGCTGAGCCTCGTCGTCGCGACGGCGCTCACCGTCGACACGGCGCTCAAGCAGGACTCCCGCGGGCTGGGCTGAACCGACGCACAACAAGAAGGGTGGCCGCGGAACTCTCCGCGGCCACCCTTCTTGTCTGTGCGTTTCTTTGTCGTGCGCGCTCCTGGAGCTTCCCAAGAGCCCTCTCCTGGAGCCTCCCAAGAGCCCTGCGGGAGCCCTAGAGGGGCGTCAGCTGACCCGAGCCGGGCTGCTTCGGCAGCAACGAGGGTTCGTACGCCGCCGATCCGGGCTCGAGCGCCAGCACCGCGGCGACGGGGTGCTCGTCCTCGGCGTCCACCAGGGGTTCCGGCAGCGCAGGTTCCGGCACCGAGCGGGACAGCGTCACCACACCCCACGCCGCCACGCCCGCGCCCATGGCCGCCAGCAGCAGGCCGGCCGGGCCGCCCTGCAACTGCTCCCCGAGCAGGAAGAGGCCTATCGCCGCGGCGGCGACCGGGTTGGCCAGCGTCACGACGGCGAGCGGGGCGCCGAGACCACCCCGGTAGGCGGTCTGCGACAGGAGCAGTCCGCCCGCCGCGAAGGCGGCGACGAGCAGGGCCACCACGATCACCTGGGCGCTGAGCAACGGGCCGGAGCGGTCCGTCACGGCCACGGTCACCGTCTGCGTGAGAGCGGAGGCGACACCCGAGGCGAACCCGGAGGCGGTCGCGTGCCGCAGCCCCGGCCGGGTGCCGGGCCGCGACAGCATGCCGATCAGGGCGGCCGTCGCGGCGGCCACGCCCAGCGCCTGCGGCACGCTCAGAACGTCGTCGGGCGCGGGCCCGGACGCCGTGACCAGCAGCGCGGACAGTCCGATCAGGGTGAGCGCGGTACCGCGCCACTCGACCGCGCTGACCCGCCGTCCGGCGACCCGTGCGCCGAGCGGCACCGCGGCCACCAGCGTGAGCGCGCCGAGCGGCTGTACGAGCGTGAGCGTGCCGTACTTCAGCGCGGCGACGTGCAGCAGCGCGGCGGAGGCGTTCAGTACGACGGTCCACCACCAGGCCCCGCTGCCCAGCAGCCGCAGCATGCCCGAGTCGGTCGTCCGGGAGGCCAGTCGCTCCTGGGCCACGGCCGCGGCGGCGTAGGCCACGGCCGAGAAGAGTGAGAGGACCACGGCGGCGAGTGTGGCGTTCATCGTCTTGCCCCCACGAGCTGCGGTACGGATTCCTTTTCGCCAGCACCGCCGGCCCCGCCGGAATTCCCGGCGTCGCCGTCGGCTTCGTCATACGCCTCGTCGGCGGCGACCAGGCCGTGCGCCTCGGTCGCCCCGGCCCCGCGCGGCAGCCGGATCACGGCCAGCGCGACGCCGAGCAGCGCCGTTGCCACGATCGCGTCGAGCCAGTAGTGGTTCGCCGTACCGACGATCACCAGCAGGGTGAGCAGCGGATGCAGCAGCCACAGCCAGCGCAGGCGGGAGCGGGTCGCGGCGATCAGGCCGATCGCCACCATCAGGGCCCAGCCGAAGTGCAGCGAGGGCATCGCCGCGAACTGGTTCGCCATCTCGTCGGTCGCCGGGTGCGCCCCGTAGACCGTGGGCCCGTACACCTGTCCGGTGTCCACCAGGCCCGCGGCGGCCAGCAGCCGGGGCGGGGCGAGCGGGAAGGTGAGGTGCAGCGCGAGGGCGGCGGCGGTGACCGCGGCCAGGACCCGGCGGGCCCACACGTAGTGGACCGGGCGCCGCAGGTACATCCAGACCAGGAAGGCCACGGTGGCCGGGAAGTGCACGGTCGCGTAGTAGGTGTTCGCGAGGTGCACCAGGGTGTCGCTGTGCAGCAGCGCGCCCTGTACGGAGCCTTCGCCCGGCAGGTGGAGCGTCCGCTCCCAGTCCCACACGCGGTTCGCGTTGCGGAAGGCCTCGGCGGTGTGGCCGTCGGCCACCTGCCTGCCGACCTTGTAGACGACGAAGAGTCCTACGACGAGCAGGAGCTCACGTACGAGAGGCGGCCGTGCCGCGGTGCTGTGCGGCGACGGCCGCCGTATCGCCGCGGCCGGCTCTGGTTCTGCTTCCGCAGGCTCGGTTCGGGATTCCATCCCCCGGCCCCTTTGCTGACGGTGTTGCTTGGGGTGGTGCGCGGTGAGCCCAGGACAGAATCCACTCGATCACTCGAGATTCACTCGACAGCGGAGTGGGTCCTGTCCAAGGCTCATCGATACGGAAGTGTACCGATACGAACGTGTACCGATACGCCACTGTACCGATACGGACCCGTACCGGTACAGTGGCGTATCGATATACACTGTGAGAAGCGGAACACCAGGCGAGCCACCCACCCGAGCGAGGAGATGAGCCATGACGTCGCAGGCCGCGGACGGACCGGAGACGGTCGTCGCCTCGCGCCGCTCCAAGATCACGCCTGAGCGTGAGCAGGAGTTCTACGACGCCGTGCTCGAGCAGATCCGCGAGTGCGGCTATGACTCGCTCACCATGGAGGGCGTGGCCGCGAGCACCCGGTGCAGCAAGTCCACGCTCTATCGCCAGTGGAAGACGAAGCCGCAGTTCGTGGCCGCCGCCCTGCGCGCCAACAGCTGTCCGCGCTTCTCGGGCATCGACACCGGCACGCTCGCCGGGGACCTGCGCGCGATGGCGCGGGCCGCGGGGAACTGGTCGGGCCGTGACAGTCAGCTGCACCAGGCGCTGGGCCACGCCGTGTTCCAGGACAAGGAACTGCAGGAGGCGCTGCGCGACGCGCTCGTCGAGCCCGAGATCAACGCGGTCAAGGAGATCCTCGCCCGCGGGGTCGCCCGCGGTGAGGTCGCCGCGGACCACCCGGCGCTGGAGTTCATCCCGGCGCAGCTCTTCGGTGTGGTGCGGGTTCGTCCCGTGCTGGAAGGGCGGAACGCCGATGCGGCGTATCTCACACAATTCGTCGAGGCCGTCGTGATTCCGGCCCTCGGCCTGACCTGAGACTCAGGTCGCCGTCCGCGGGATGACCGGACGTCGGCCTGCACGCGCCGCACCGTGGGGACGGGGGCGGCGCGCACCCCCGGCCGGGTGGGGTTCCTCTTGAGCGGAGGGGCACCCCACCCGGCCGATCCATGTCCGGGGGACGGATGTACGGGCTAGACGTTCTGCCCGTTGCCGCTCACTCCCGACGCCACCTTGATGCCCTTGGTGATGTCGTCGATCACGGACTCCTTGGGCGCCTTGGAGCTGACGTCGATGCCGAAGCGGACGACGATCAGTGACTTGGAGTCGGCGGGGGACGGGAAGACGAGCGACTCGACGTAGCCGTCGTCACCCTTGCTGGTGACGACCTTCCAGCGGACCAGATAGCCCTTCTCGCCGGCCACGGTGACCGCCTTGGAGGCGAGCTCCGTGTGCGAGGTGATCGTGCCGTAGCCCTTGCCGTACGACTCGGTGGCGTTCTTGGAGATGT
The DNA here is from genome assembly GCF_001514115.1 of Streptomyces olivochromogenes. Lineage (GTDB taxonomy): Bacteria > Actinomycetota > Actinomycetes > Streptomycetales > Streptomycetaceae > Streptomyces > Streptomyces olivochromogenes. Next base: position 806,066 of record NZ_KQ948451.1, on the reverse strand, counting down.
CCTCCTTGGCCGCCGCCTCCGCCGTGGTGGACTTCAGTTTCTGTGCTGCGGCGGTTGCCGAGTACGCGCCGCCCCGCTGGCAGTCCTTCGAGGTGTCGCCGGGGCACTTGTAGGTGTCCTTGGTCGACAGCACGGCACCCGTCGTGGTGCTCCCGCCGGTCCAGTTGTCGGGCACCGGCACGCTGATGCCGCTGATCAGGTCGGTGGCGTAGCCGTCCTCGAGCTGCGGCTGCCCGGACTGGCCCGGTGCCGGGGTCTGGCCCCCGGAACCGCCCGAGCCCCCGGAGCCGCCGCCCGGTCCGCCCTCGAGGCCCCCGTTGCCGCCGCCCTGGCCGCCGAATCCGCCCTGGCCGCCGTTCTGCCCGCCGGGGGCCTGGGAAGTGGCGCTGTTCCCGTCGTTGCCGTCGCTCTTGGTCAGGGCGTACACCCCGCCCCCGATGCCCGCGAGGACCGCGATCGCGGCGGCGACGGCTATGCCGGTACGCAGTCCGCGCCGCGGGGCGCCCGGAGCGAGCGCCGGATACGGTCCGGCGGCCGGCGGGTGCGTCGGGGGACCCCATGCGGCGGCGGACCCGAGGGGGCGGGTCTGGTCCGTCCATGTCTTGCCGTCCCACCAGCGTTCGGTGGCGGGACTGTCACTTGTCTGCCCCGGGTCGGGATACCAACCGGGAGGAGTCACCTGCGTCATGGACCCACCGTATGAGCCGTGGGTGAAAGGCGGATGAGAGGGATCCGGAAGATTCGTTTCAAGAACGCCTCGAAAGCGCCGCCGGGTGCCTCGTCACGACGACCGGCGGGCGTCACGCCAAGACCAGCGGATGTCGCGCCAAGACCAGCGGATGTCATGCCAGGACCAGTCGCACCGGCGCCGCTCCCGCCCTCGGCGGCAGCCGCAGCCCGCCGCGCCCCGGCGTGATCGAGCCGAGCACACTCGGATGCCGGGCCCCGGTGCTCACCGGATCGGTGCCCGTGAGGCCGTGCACGGTCAGGAAACCCAGCACGGCGAAGGCGTACGCCTCCTTGGCTGCCGCCGGCAGGCCCAGAGCGTCGGACGTGCGTACGGGCACTCCCGGCAACTCCACTCCCAGCATCGCCATGAGTGCCGGATTGCGGGTGCCGCCGCCGGAGGCGATCACCTCCGTGGCACCCACCGAGCGCACCGCGTCGGCGACCGTACGGGCGGTGAGCCGGGTGAGGGTCGCGATGACGTCCTCGGCGGTGAGCGTGCCGAACCCCGTCAGCGCGTCGCGCAGATGGCCGAGGTGGAAGAGCTCCTTGCCGGTGGTCTTGGGCGCGGGCAGCGCGTAGTACGGCTCCGCGAGCAGCCGGTCCAGCAACGGTTCGTGCACGGTGCCGCGGGCGGCGAGGGCGCCGTCCACGTCGTAGTGCAGACGTCCCCCGGTCAGTCCCCGCACGGCCGCGTCGACGAGGGCGCAGCCGGGCCCGGAGTCGAAGGCGGTGCCGTCCGGCGCGGTGAGGTTGGCGATGCCGCCGAGGTTCAGCGCCACCGGAGTCCCCGCCCTGCCGCGCAGCCACAGCAGGTCGACCAGGCTCACCAGGGGCGCGCCCTGACCGCCGGCCGCGATGTCCCTGGGGCGGAAGTCGGCGACCACCGGCAGCCCGGTCGCCTCGGCGATCCAGGCGGGCTGACCGAGCTGGAGCGTGCCGCGCGCCCGCCCGTCCTCGACCCAGTGGTAGACGGTCTGCCCGTGCGAGGCGACCAACTCGGCTCCGCCGTCGCACAGTTCACGGTCGGCCCGGACCGCCGCCGCGGCGAACGCCTGCCCGATCAGGGTATCCAGGCGGCACACCTCGGCCAGCGTGGTGGCCGCCGGGGGCAGCGCCGCCGCGAGCGCCTCGCGCAGTGCGCCGTCGTACGGCTCACCGACCATCCCGAGCGGCCGCAGAGTGAGGTCCTCACCTTCGAGGGTCAGTTCGGCCGCCGCCGCGTCGATCGCGTCGTACGACGTCCCGGACATCAGGCCGATCACCCGCACGTGCTCAACTCCCTCGGTTGTCGGGGAGCGTGGCCAGGGCGAGCGCGCTGACGGCGCACGTCGCCGCCGCGTAGTACGCGGGGATGTCCACGCTTCCGGTCCGCTTCATCGTCTCGGTGATGATGAGGCCCGCGCAGCCCGAGAACACGGCATTGGACAGGGCGTAGGCGAGTCCCAGGCCGGTGTGGCGGACGCTCGTGGGGAACATCTCGGAGAGCATGGCGGGCCCCGGTCCCGCCATCAACCCGACGACGGCACCCGCCCCGCACACGGCGACACCCTTCACCGCGTTCGAAGTCCCCGTGTCCTGGAGGAGGTTGAGCAGTGGGATGGAAAGGACCACGACCAGGACGGCGCCGGTGAGCAGCACGGGGCGCCGCCCGATCCGGTCGCTGAGCAGGCCCGCCGGGACGATCGTGGCCGCGAAGCCGAGGTTGGCGAGGATCGTGGCGAGCAGCGCCTGCCGGAAGCCGGCGTGGAGGGTGTTCTGGAGGTACGAGGGGAGCACGACCAGGAAGGTGTATCCGGCCGCCGACCAGCCCATCACGCGCCCCGCTCCGAGGACGACGGCCCGCGCGACCTCGCGCCCGGGCGGGCGCTCCCGTTTCCCCTCGTGCCGGAAGGCCGGCGTCTCCTCCAATCGCAGCCGCAGCCGCAGCGCGACCAGCCCCAGCGGAAGCGTCAGCAGGAACGGCAGCCGCCAGCCCCAGTCGCTCAACTGCCCCTCGCTGAGCACCGTCGCCAACAGCGCCGCGACACCCGCACCACCGAGCAGCCCCAGCGCCACCGTGAACGACTGCCACGACCCGTACAGCCCCCGCCTGCCCGGCGGTGCGAACTCCGTCATGACCGAGACCGCGCCCCCGAACTCCCCGCCCGCGGACAGCCCTTGGACCACCCGGAGGAAGGTCAGCAGCCACGGCGCGAGGGCACCGACCGTGGCGTAGGTCGGCAGCACGCCGATGAGCGTCGTGGCGCCCGTCATCAGCGCGATCACCAGGATCAGCACCGGGCGGCGCCCGATCCGGTCGCCCAGCCGTCCGAACAGCGCCGCGCCCACCGGCCGGAAGAAGAACGCAAGCGCGAAGGACGCGTACGTCCTCACCAGCCCCTCGGTCTCGCTGCCGCCCTCCGGGGTGAAGAACCGGGCCGCGATGACGGTCGCGAAGTAGCCGTAGACCCCGAACTCGTACCACTCGACGAAGTTGCCGACCGAACCCGCCAGCAGAGCCCCGCGCCGCGGGCGCGGGGGACCGGCGGTGTGCGGGACGGAGTCGTGCACGCGGGCGTCGCTCATGGGTCCCTCCTCCTCGCTGTTCCTTCTCGCTGTTCCTTGGAAAATTAGCGCCATTTTGAGGGTTTTTGACTGTCGATAACTTTCACCACGGCTGGTCGGCGCCCCATCGCGTCGCCTGCGGACACCTCCCGTCACCCGTCTCGGCAACAGGAGCGCCGACCCGCCTCCACATCGGCTTCCGGACGGCTAGGCTCGATGTCTGTACGTCGTACGGGCGACCTGGGGAGGTAGCGGCATGACGGAGGCACGGCCGGGACCGGCCGCCTCGTCCTCCCTGTGGGAGCGCGAGGCGGAGATCGCCGACGTGGTGGAGGCCGTCAAGGCCCTGCGCGCGGACGCCTCGTCCTCCGGCAGTCTGCTGGTGTTCAGCGGCGAGGCGGGCATCGGCAAGACCGCGCTGCTCGCCGAGGCGCGTCGGATCGCGGAGGCCCACGGCTGCACGGTGTGGTCGGCTCGCGGCGGCGAGACCGTCACCTCCGTTCCCTTCAACGTCATACGGCAGCTCCTCCAGCCCGCCATGGTCTCGCTGATGCCCGAAGAGGCCCGCGAATACCTGGGCGACTGGTACGACATCGCCGGACCCGCGCTCGGCATCGCCGAACCGGGCGAGCGCCAGGCCGACCCGCAGGGCGTGTGCGACGGACTGGTCGCGGCGGTGCGGCGGCTGGCCAAGCGCGAGTGGCCCCTCGTCCTGATCCTCGACGACGCGCACTGGGCCGATCAGGAGACGCTGCAGTGGCTGGTCGCGTTCGCCGAGCGTCTCGACGACCTGCCCGTCCTCGTCGTGGTCGCCCGCAGGCCGGGTGACGTCAGCGGTGAGCGGGCCCGCCAGCTGGAGGCCGTCGCCGCCGCGGCCCGACCGGTCCTCACGCTCAGCGCGCTGACGCCCGACGCCACCGCCGGACTGACGCGCGCCACGCTCGGGGAGCACGCGGACGCCCCGTTCTGCCGCGAGGTGTGGGCGGTCACCGGCGGCAACCCGTACGAGACCGTCGAACTGCTCGCCAAGGTGCAGGACAGCGAGCTGGAACCGGTCGAGGCCTCCGCCGCCGAACTGCGCGCCCTGAACCGCTCGGCACGCGGTCGCGGACTCGTCGCCCGCCTCGAAGGACTCGGCATCGACGCCACCCGCTTCGCCTGGGCGGCCGCGATCCTCGGCACCGGGATCTCCCTCGACCTCGCCGCCCAGCTCGCCGGGATGCAGCGCGACGAGGCCGTGCGCTGCGCCGAACTGCTCGGCGCGGCCCGCATCCTCACCGCGACCGAACCCGCGAGCAGCGAACTGGCCGGCGGTGACCTGGAGTTCGTGCACCCCCTCATCGCCAGCGCCGTCTACCGCTCGATCCCCGACGCGCTGCGCACCGCGATGCACGGCCAGGCCGCCTGGGCGGTCACCGAATCGGGGCGCGGAGCCGCTGCCGCCTCCCGCCACCTCCTCGAAGTACACCCGGACGACGACCCCGAACTCGTCGAGCAGATGCGCGAGGCCGCCCGCGAACACCTCGCCGTCGGCGCGCCCGACGCGGCCAGGCGCTGCCTGGAGCGCGCCCTGGCGGAACCCCCGCTTCCGGAGGTCCACGCGCGTGTGCTCTACGAACTGGGCTGCGCCACTCTCCTGACCGCTCCCGCCACCACGATCAGCCATCTGCGCACCGCGCTCGACCAGCCCGGCCTCGACGGCGATCTGCGGGTGGACGCCGTCTTCCGCCTCTCCCAGGCCCTGGTCCACAACGACCAGCTGGACGAGGCCGTCCGCACGGTCGACGCGGAGGCCGCCCGGCTCGACGCGGGCCCCACCCGGATGCGGCTTCAGGCCGTCCACTACATGTGGGAGGGCATCCACGCGGGCGAGGACCACGTTCCGGGACGCTCACGAAGCCTCGCCGAACTCGTCAAGACCTGCACCGGACGCGACAACTCCGAGCGCGCCCTGCTGATACTGCGCGGCTTCGACGCGATGACCCGCGGCGAGAGCGCGGAGGAGGTCGTGGAACTCTGCGACCGCGCCCTCGTCAACGGCCGCCTCGCGCCCGGACTCGGCTGGACCGACACCGAGTGGGGCATCGAACTCCTCATGATGCTGGGCAGCTCGTACGCCTACGCGGACCGGCTCGACCGCGCCGAGAGCCTCTTCTCCGAGGCGCTGCGCTCCTACACGAGCGCCGGATGGAGCGGCGGCCACCTCGCCCTGGCGCACGCCTTCCTCGGTCTCGCCCACCGCAGGCGAGGCCGCCTCAGGGACGCCGAGACCACCCTGCGCGAGTCGCTGCGCATCGCCGAGCGGGTCGGGCGCGGGCTGCCCCTGTACTGGTCTGCCACCTGCGGCCTCGTCGACACACTGCTCGCCCGCGGGGACGTCCAGGAGGCCTGGGCGATCGCCGAGCAGTACGGCTTCGCACCGCCGTACCCGTCCACCATCGTGCTGCCCGACACCCGTTCCGTACGCGGACGGCTGCTGCTCGCCGTCGGCCGCGTCAAGGACGGCATCAACGAACTCGAGGCCGCCGAGAAGGCCGCCGCCGCGCGCGGCCACCACAACACGGTGATGGGACCCTGGGCGCTCGACCTCGCCCGCGCGCTCGCCTCCGACGACCCGGCCCGCGCCGCCGCACTGGCCACCGACGCCCGCCGCCAGGCCGAGCGCTTCGGCACGGACACCGCGATCGGTGAGGCACTGCGCTGCGCGGCGGCCCTCGAATCGGGCCAGCGTGCGGTACGCCTGGCCGCCCAGGCCGTCACCTACCTGGAGGCCTCGCCCTGCCAGTACGAACACGCGGCGGCCCGCGTCGAGTACGGCATCGCGGCGCGCTCGGTCTCGGAGCTCGGCAAGGGCCTGACGCTGGCGCGCTCGTGCGGGGCGGACGGGCTGGTGGCGAGGGCGGAGGAGGTCCTGGCGACAGGGCGAGGGCTGAGGTAGCCGCCAGGCCGTGCGCGAGGACGAGGTGGCCGGAGCGGACCGGCAGGGTCACCCTGTGCTGTCGTCGCCCTCCTCCTCGGCGAGCACCCGCTGAGCCGTCGCGAACGCCGAGTTCGCCGCCGGGACACCGCAGTACACGGCCGTCTGCAGCAGTACGGCGCCGATCTCCTCCGGGGTCAGCCCGTTGCGGCGCGCCGCCCGGACGTGCATGGCCAGCTCGTCGTAGTGACCATGTGCGACCAGCGCGGTCAGGGTGATCATGCTGCGCTCGCGGCGTGAGAGCGTCGGGTCGGTCCAGATCTCGCCCCAGGCGTAGCGCGAGATGAAGTCCTGGAAGCGGGCGGTGAAGGGGGTCTGCCGGGCCTGTGCCCGGTCCACATGGGCGTCGCCCAGCACCTCGCGCCGCACCTCCATGCCCCGCTTGGCGCCCCCGTCGAAGTGGGCCCGCAGCGCCGTCAGGACCGCCGCGGGACACTGCGCGGGCGCCAGGTGCGAGGCTCCCGGAAGCTCGACGAGCGTGGCGCTCGCCACCGCGTCCGCGATCTCCCGCAGATGGGCGGGCGGCGTCGCCGGGTCCTGGCGGCCCGCGATCAGCAGGGTGGGCACGGAGATCTCGGGGAGCCGCTCGCGCAGGTCGAAGGCGGCGAGCGCGTCACAGCAGGCGGCGTACGCCTCCGGGTCCGCGTTCCGGTGGTCCTCGATCAACCGCTGCACGGTGAAACCGGGCGTGAACCAACGGGAGTTCGCGTTCTCGGCGAGCGCGGCCAGCCCCTCCCCGCGTACCAGCTCCGCACGCTCCTCCCACGGCTTGGAGCCGTTGAAGTGCGCCGACGAGCAGATGACGGCGAGGGACGACACACGCTCCGGGTGGTGGACTGCGAGGTGCAGACCGACCGCGCCGCCGAGCGAGACGCCCGCGTAGGCGAAGCGTTCGATGCCGAGCGAGTCGGCGAGGCCGAGGACCAGGGCGGCGAGGTCGCCGACGGTGGCTCCCGGCCCGATCAGGTCCGGCGCCGACCCTCCGTGCCCCGGCAGATCCCAGCGAACCACCCGGTGACCGGCGGACAGTTCGGGCGCGACCTTGTCCCACAGGGCGTGGGAGGTGCCGAGCGAGGGCCCGAGGAGCAAGGGGGGAGCGGTCTCGGGGCCCTCGGTGAGGTGGTTGAGCAGGGTGCGGGTCACGTTCGCTCCAGAGCACGGTCGGTGAGGGCTCCCGCGGAGCCCGTGTAGCGGGTGGGGTCGGTGAGTTCCACGAGGTCGAGCTCCTTGAGCTCCGGCTCCTCGCCGAGTACGTCCACGAGGGGCCGGTTCTTCGCCACGGCCCGCTCGGCGGCCCGGCTCAGCAGCTCCTTGGCGCGGGCCCGCCCGAGCACCGGAGCGAGTTCGACGGCCAGGCGCTCGGAGACGATCAACCCATGGGTGAGAGCGAGGTGATCGCGCATGGCGTCCGCGTTCACCCGAAGCCCTTCGACCAGCTCGGCGGCGTTGTGGGCGGCGCCCGCGACCAGCCTCAGCAGTTCGCGCAACGGCTCCCACTCGGCGTGCCAGGCACCGGCCGGCCGCTCGTCCTCGGCGACCATCGACCCGTAGAGCGTGGCGGCGAGCCCCGGCGCGCGCCGCGCGCAGGCGGCGATCACGGTGGCCGCCACCGGGTTGGCCTTGTGCGGCATCGCGGACGAGCCGCCACCGCTCCCCTCCGCGACCTCGGCGATCTCCGTGCGGGAGAGGGTGAGCACATCGGCCGCCATCTTGCCGAGGGCCCCGGCCGTGAAGGCCAGGCCGCCGGCCAGGTCGGCGATCGGTGTCCGCAGGGTGTGCCAGGGCAACGCCGGTTCCGCGAGCCCGAGTTCACCTGCGTACGCCGCCACGAGCGCGCCCGGATCCTCGGCGCCGAAGGCCGCGAAGGCGGCCAACGTCCCGGCGGCGCCGCCCAGTTGGGCCGGGAGCCGGAGACCCGCGAGCCGGTCCCGAGCGTCCAGCACGAGCGACCGCCACCCCGCCGCCTTCAGCCCGAAGGTCGTCGGTACGGCGTGCTGCGTGAGGGTCCGCCCCGGCATCACCGTGTCCCGGTGCGCGGCGGCGAGCCGGCCCAGGGCCCGCGCCGTCCGCTCCAGATCCGCCAGGACCAGGTCCAGCGTGCGACGGGCGACCAGCATCAGCGCCGTGTCCAGGATGTCCTGGCTGGTCGCACCCCGGTGGACGTAGGGCCCGTACTCCTTGCCGACCGCCGCAGTCAGATCCGCGACCAGCGGAATCACCGGATTGCCGCCGCCTCGGGCGCGCAGCGCGATCGACCTGACGTCGAGGTCCGCCGCGGCCACGGCGGACACCGCCGACGCCGCCGAGTCCGGCGCGAGCCCGAGCCCCGCCTGAGCGCGGGTCAGCGCCGCCTCCGCGTCGAGGAGCGCCCCCAGAAACGCGCCGTCCGAGGTTACGGACGCCGCGGGGGAGCCCGCCCACCCGGGGGCGAGCAGCCCGGCCTCGGCCTCGGCATCGGACTCGGAACGGACCGGGCCGGCAGCTGTCACTGGAACTCCAGGAAGACCGTTTCGCCTTCGCCCTGAAGGCGGATGTCGAAACGGTACGTCCGGTTCGCGCCCTCGGCCGCGATCAGCGTGGCGCGCCGGTCGGCAGGGAGCGAGTCGAGCAGCGGGTCGGCGCCGTCGGCGAGGTACGCGCGGGTGAAGAGGTGGTGCACCAGACCGCGCGCGAACACACACACGCTGAGGTACGGAAGCCCGGCGTTGCCCGGCGGCAGGGTGTGCAGCGCGTACCGACCGTCGGCGTCCGTGGCGACCCGGCCGAAGCCCGTGAAGTCGACGCCGCCCCGGCCGAGGAAGCCGCCCGTCGACGGGTCGCGGCGCATCGAACCGGGGGCACCCTCGAGGGAGCCGTCGGGAGCCGCCTGCCAGAAGTCCAGGAGGGCGTCCGGGATCACCTCGCCCGCGCCGTCGAGCACGTACCCGTGCAGGGTGATCGCCTCGGGGTGGCCCTGCGGCGCGACCCGGCCGCCGTCGGGAAAGGGCAGCGCGTGGCCGTAGAAGGGGCCGATGGTGTGGGACGGGGTGGGGAGCAACCGCTCGGTCATGGTCAACGGCCTTCCTCGATCCAGGTGGCGGAGGGACCGTCGAGGACGATGTCCCACTCGTAGCCCATGGAGAACTCGGGCTGGGAGAGATCGTGCTGGTAGGTGGCGATCAGACGGTCGCGGGCCGCCTGGTCCGTCACGGACTGCAGGATCGGGTCGTAGCGGAACAGCGGGTCGCTCGGGAAGTACATCTGGGTGATCAGCCGCTGGGTGAACGCCGTACCGAAGACCGAGAAGTGGATGTGCGCGGGCCGCCACGCGTTCGTGTGGTTGCCCCACGGGTAGGGGCCCGGCTTGATCGTGGTGAACCTGTACCGGCCCTGATCGTTCGTCAGGGTCCGCCCGACACCGGTGAAGTTGGGGTCGAGCGGCGCCGGGTGCTGTTCGCGCAGATGGGCGTAACGACCGGCGGCGTTGGCCTGCCAGATCTCGATGAGCTGACCGCGCACGGGACGCCCGTCGCGGTCGAGCAGCCGGCCCGAGACGGTCATGCGTTCGCCGATCGGCTCGCCCCGGTGCTGGATGGTCAGGTCGCTGTCGTGCTCGGTGATGTCGGTGACGCCGAACACCGGACCCGACAGCTCGACCGTCTCGGGGTCGCCGCCGTCGACGGCGACCAGCGGCTGCTTGGGGTGGCGCAGCAGGGAGCTGCGGTACGGGGGGTAGTCGCGCGACGGGTGGTTTCGAACCAGCGCTCCGCCGGCGACCGCCTTGTCGTACGCGTCCTGGAGATCCTTGATCTCGACGTCGATGTCCGACTGGGTGAGGGCCATGGTCGACTTCCTATCGTTCGAGGACGAGGGCGAGGCCCTGGCCGACGCCGATGCAGAGGGTGGCGATGCCGGTGCCGGTGCCCTGACGGGCGAGCTGGTGGGCGACGGTGCCGGCGAGGCGGGCGCCGGAGGCGCCGAGGGGGTGGCCGAGGGCGATCGCGCCGCCCTGGGGGTTGAGGATCGCGGGGTCGAACTCGGGCCATTCGGCGAGGCACCCGAGGACCTGGGCGGCGAAGGCCTCGTTCAGTTCGAGGACGGACAGGTCCGCGAAGGTCTTGCCGGCTTTGGCCAGGGCGCGGGTGACGGCCTCGACGGGGGCGAGGCCGAAGTACTGGGGGTCGGTCGCGGAGACGCCGGTGGCTCGGATGCGGGCGAGAGGTTCACGGCCGGTGGCCTTGAGGCCTTCCTCGTCGGTCAGGAGGAGGGCGGCGGCGCCGTCGTTGAGGGGGGAGGCGTTGCCCGCGGTGACCGTGCCGTCGGTGGTGCGGAAGGAGGGCTTCAGCCTGGCCATGGCGCTGAGGGAGGCGTCGGGGCGGACGGATTCGTCGGCGGCGAGGACGACCGGGTCGCCCTTGCGCTGCGGGATCGGTACCGGGGTGATCTCGCCGTCGAACAGGCCGTTCGCCTGTGCGGTGGCGGCCTTGCGGTGGGAGGCGAGGGCGTATGCGTCCTGCTGCTCGCGGCTGATCTTGTGTTTGTCGGCGATGAGTTCGGCGGACTCGCCGAGCGGGACGGTCCACTGGGGGTCCATCCTCGGGTTGACCATGCGCCAGCCGAGGGTGGTGGAGTACAGCTCGGTGTGTCCGGCGGGGAAGGGCCGGTCGTTCTTGGGCAGGACGTAGGGGGCGCGGGTCATGGACTCCACGCCGCCGGCCAGGGCGATGTGGGCATCCCCGACGGCGATCGCGCGGGCGGCCTGGATGACGGCCTCGAGTCCGGAGGCGCACAGCCGGTTGACACTCACCCCGGGTACCGAGGTGGGCAGGCCGGCGAGCAGGGCGGCCATGCGGGCGACGTTGCGGTTCTCCTCACCGGCGCCGTTGGCGTTGCCGAGGTAGACGTCCTCGATCCGGGCGGGGTCCAGGTCGGGGGTGCGGGCCAGGAGTTCCCGGATGGCGTGGGCGGCGAGGTCGTCCGGGCGGACGGACGCCAACGCCCCGTTGTAGCGGCCGATGGGGGTTCGTACGGCGTCGACGATGTACACGGTGTTCACTGCGGGCCCTCCGCGACGGTCAGCTCGGCGTCGGTTTTGGCGATGATCTCCTCGACCGTGACGCCGGGCGCGGTCTCGATGAGCACCAGCCCCTCGTCGGTGACGTCGAGGACGCCGAGGTCGGTGATGATCCGGTTGACGCACGCCTTGCCGGTGAGCGGCAGCGCGCACTCCCGAAGGATCTTCGCGGTGCCGTCCTTGGCGGTGTGGGTCATGACGACGATGACGGTGCGGGCACCGTGGACCAGGTCCATCGCGCCGCCGATCCCGGTGATCATCTTCCCCGGGATCGCCCAGTTCGCCAGGTCACCGCCCGCGGACACCTGCATCGCGCCGAGCACGGCCACGTCGATGTGCCCGCCCCGGATCATCGAGAACGACAGCGCCGAGTCGAAGAAGGAGGCGCCCGGCAGGACCGTCACGGTCTCCTTGCCGGCGTTGATGAGGTCCGGGTCGACCTGGTCCTCGGTGGGGTAGGGGCCGGTGCCGAGGATCCCGTTCTCCGACTCCAGGATCACCTCGACGCCCGCCGGGAGGTAGTTGGGGATCAGCGTCGGCAGCCCGATGCCGAGATTGACGTACTGCCCGTCCTGGAGTTCGCGTGCCGCACGGGCCGCCATCTCCTCGCGTGTCCACGCCATCAGCCGCTCACCGTCCGCTTCTCGATCATCTTCGCGGTGGCCTGTTCGGGGGTGAGGGCCACCACCCGCTGCACGAAGATCCCCGGCAGATGCACCGCGTCCGGGTCGATCCCGCCGGGCTCGACCAGCTCCTCCACCTCGGCGATCGTCACCCTGCCCGCCATCGCCGCGAGGGGGTTGAAGTTCCGGGTGGACCTGTTGAAGACGAGGTTGCCGTGCCGGTCGCCCTTCGCCGCCCGGACCAGCGCGAAGTCGGTGCGGATGCCGCGCTCCAGCACGTACTCGGTGCCGTCGAACTCGCGCACCTCCTTCGGCGGCGACGCCAGCGCCACCCCGCCGGAGCCGTCGTAGCGCCAGGGCAGGCCGCCGTCCGCGACCTGGGTGCCGACCCCGGCCGGGGTGTAGAAGGCGGGGATCCCCGCACCACCCGCACGCAACCGCTCCGCGAGCGTGCCCTGGGGGATCATCTCCACCTCCAGCTCACCCGCCAGATACTGCCGCGCGAACTCCTTGTTCGCCCCGATGTAGGAGCCGGTCACCCGCGCGATCCGGCCGGCGGACAGCAGCACCGCGAGCCCGGACTCCATCGCCCCGCAGTTGTTGGACACCACGCCCAGACCGCCGACTCCGCGTTCGTACAGCGCCTCGATCAGCACGTTCGGCACACCGCTCAGCCCGAAACCGCCGACCGCCAGGGTCGCGCCGTCCGGCACATCGGCCACCGCCTCCAGGGCTGTGGCGACCACCTTGTCCATCCGTGAAGCCCCATCTCTTCCAAGCGTCCAGACCCTCAATTACTCAGGGCACTGATTATTTCTGCGAGGTTTCACTCACGCTGCCATCAGCGGCCCTAGTCGTCAAGACTTCCATGAGATCGGTGGGTGTACGGCCCTGGACGCGCTTGTATGCATCCCGGTGATGCGCGGTATCGTTCAGTGCACCAACGAAATGACGGACTCACCCAGGGGGAGCGCACATGGCCGCGGTGGACCTCACCACCCACCCCGGGCACCTCGCCCGGCGACTCCAGCAGGCGCACTATCTGCTGTGGAACACGATGGTCTCCGAGCAGATCACCTCACCGCAGTTCGCGGTCCTGAACGCGCTGGTCGCGGAGCCGGGACTGGATCAGCGCACGGTGGGGGAGCGGGTGGGCCTGGACCGGTCGACCATCGCCGAGGTCATCAGCCGGCTCAGTCGTCGGGGCCTGCTCGACAAGGTGCGCGATCCGCAGGACGGCCGCCGCTTCCTGCTGCGCCTCACCGACGAGGGGACGCGTACGCACCGCAAGCTGACCGTGCGCACGGCGCGTATGAACCAGGTCTTCCTGGCCCCGCTCTCCGCCGAGGAGCAGACCGTGTTCTTCGACCTCATCCAGCGTGTCTCGGACGCCGCGGAGGGGCTGCGCAATCCGACGGAACCCCTCACCACGCAATGCTAGGCGTTCCTTCATCAGACGGCATCAGACGGCATCAGGCGGCATCAGGCGACAGCAGGCGACTCCAGGCGACTCCAGGCGAAAACATCTGACAGATCACGGTCAGGGGCGCTAGGCTCCGCGCGATGACCACTCACTCTGTCGGCAGAATGGGGGTCCCATCCGCGCAAGGTGAGTGCTGATGCTCACTCAGACCGCGAATGGGCATTCCCGCCTTTCCTTCTGGCTGCCCGTGCGACAGTTCGCCGTGCCGCCCACCATGATCGAGACTGCGACCGCCCGCCGCCGTGCCGGGGACTGGGCGGGGGCGTGCGCCGCCGCAGGCATCGATATCGATCTCAACCTGCGTTCCGTGGCGCGTACTTACGGCCACGACCTCGCCGCTCGGGTCCGGGCCGATCTCCGCCAGCTGGCTCCCGACCTGCTGCGCTGGCACATGCCGAGGATCGCTCCGCACGGGCTGCTGCGCCCGGGTCTGACCATCGCGCTGGCACGCTACGACAACCAAGAGCGTGACGGCGTAGGCCCGGTGCACCTCGTCGTGCGGACTCCACCGGCCTGGGCGGACGGCGGTCAGCGGATCAGCCTCGCCATGTGGGCCGCACCGCACGCCGGACCCCGGGACGGATCTCGGGAGGGATCTCGGGACGGACCGCACGACGGATCTCACGACCGCTCCCACTTCGAGGCCGCTGTCCGCCGGCATCCGCACCCCCGTCCCAGCCGCCGCTTCCGCCTCGACCTGCACCGCCATCTGTGGGACGCGCGCAGGGCCGATGAGCTGCGCGTGCGGTCCGGGGCCGACCTGGTGCCCGCCGACGGCCGCCCCGAGAACCCGGATCCGCCGGGAATCGCGCTGCGGGGGCGCGGGTGTGCCGTGGAGCGCTGGGCGGCCGAGGCGGGGATTGTGCTCCAGGCCCAGGGGCGGACGACCGGTACCGTCGCCGTGCGGCTCGGGGCCCGGGACCGGCTGATCCTGGACGTGCTCGCGGACAGGGACGGCGTCGGTTTGCACGGTGTGCGGATCGCGGCGGCGCCCACGGACGGCAGCGTCTCCGCGCTGCCCGTCCTGCCCGACGCGGCCACCTGGCTGCTGCCCGACCTGGAACTGATCCGCACCGGTTCGATCGAGGTCGATCGGCTGCATCCGCTGGTCGCCTCGGCCCTGGTACCGGATCACTCGCCGACCGCTTCCACTCGGGCGCTGGAGCATGGCCCGGCCGGTCCCTCCCTGACACCGGGCGGGGCCGGGCAGCCGCGCCTGGTGGACTGCCGGGGAGCCCAGCACCGTATCGGCCAGGTCGACGGGGTGCTGGCGCCGCTGGACCACGACCCGGCCGAGATCCGCCGGGAGGAACTGCTGGTCGCGCTGACCGGTACGCCGCTTCCCTGCCTGCGGGCCATCGACGAGGCCCACCGTCGTCCGGACTGCCTCACCGGGGTCCGCGAACGCCTGATCCATGGCGACATCGCCGGTGCGCTGGACGTCGTCGAGGGACTGCTGGGTCCGGACGCGGTGCTGCGCAGCGGCCCGCTACGGGACGAGCTCGAGGCGGCCGCGCTACGGCGGATCACGTACGGCCTGTTCAGGGCGGGCATGACCGGCCCTGCCCCCGGATCCGGCCGTCTGCTCCCAGGCCTCGACCGCCCCCGTTGGCACCGAGCGCACCCGCGCCACACGGCCGCTCGCTGACTCGGGGACCTTCCCCCCTGCGCCCACCTGGCCACCCATCACACCCACCGAGCGCCCATCGGGCACCCACCAAGCACCCATCGGACCACCCACCAAGCACCCACCCACCCGTTCCACCACGACCCAAAGGTGATGAAATATGCAGACATATGCACCGCTTGTTCCGACCGGCACTCCTGCCGACCCGGCCCCCGCCTCCCAGATCGAGGTAGCCGGCGCGTTGCTGGCGCTGCTGCGTGACGCCGGCACCGAACCGCGCCCCGACATCCAGCTGGAGGCACTGACGCTGGCCGTGGCCGCCGACCTGCCCGTGCTCCTGTGGGGTGAGCCGGGGATCGGCAAGACCGCGGCCCTGACCCAGCTCGCCGCGGCCCTGGACCTTCCGCTGACCACCGTGATCGCCAGCGTGCACGAGCCGTCCGACTTCTCGGGACTGCCCATCGTCGGCGACGACCCCGCGCAGCAGGGTGTCCCGATGGCTCCGCCGGACTGGGCGGTGCGACTGGTACGGGCGGGCCGAGGGCTGCTGTTCCTGGACGAGCTGTCCACCGCGCCACCGGCCGTCCAGGCCGCCCTGCTCCGCCTCGTCCTGGAGCGGCGGATCGGCGCCCTTCAACTGCCGCCCGAGGTCCGGATCGTGGCTGCCGCCAATCCGCGGTCCTCGGCCGCCGACGGCTGGGAGCTGAGCCCGCCGCTGGCCAACCGGTTCGTGCATCTTCAGTGGACCCACGACCACGAGGTCGTGGTGCGCGGCCTCGGGGGCACATGGCCGCGGGCGACACTGCCCCGGCTCGACCCGGAGCGGTTGCCGGAGGCCGTGGACTTCGCCCGCCGCGCGGTGTGCGGGCTCCTCTCCGCCCGCCCCGGGCTCGTGCACCGGCTGCCCAGCAGCGAGACGCGCCGGGGCGGTCCCTGGCCGTCGCCCCGAAGCTGGGAGATGACTCTGGGCCTCATCGCCTTCGCCACCGCGGCCGGCTCCTCCCGTGAAGTGCTTTCCCTGCTGGTCAGGGGCACGGTGGGGGACGGTCCCGGGCTGGAACTGCTGGCAAGCCTGGACCGGATGGACCTCCCGGACCCCGAGACACTGCTCGCCGACCCGGCGGGTGCCGACCTGCCCGAGCGGGGGGACCTCCGCCAAGCCGTGCTCGACGGTGTGGTGGCCGCGGTCCGCGGGCGGCCGGAGAAGTCCCGTTGGGACGCGGCATGGGCGCTCCTGGTGCGGGCGCTGGAGACCGGAGCCCCGGACCTGGTGGTCGTCCCCGCGACCACACTCGCCTCGCTGCGCCAGGAGGACTGGGACGTTCCGGCAGCGATCGAGCGGCTGGCCGGCGCGGTGTCCCTGTCCCGGCGGGCGGACCGGGCGGCGGTCCGGACCGCGGCCGCCACGAAGGCCCGACGATGACCGCGCCCGCACCGGGGACTCTGGACCTCGACAAGCTCTTCGCCGCCCGGCTGCACGCCGCCCGGGTCCGGCCCTACCTGGCCACGGCGCTGTTCGCCCTGCACACCGTGGAGTCGCGGCGCGTACCGACGATGGCCGTCGACCGGCACTGGCGCTGCTACGCCTCGCCGGCATTCGTGGACCGGACCCCGGTGGAGGAACTGGCCGGGGTATGGGTGCACGAGGTGTCGCACCTCCTGCGCGACCACCACGGGCGCGGGGACAGGGTCGCGCGGGAGCGCGGACTGACCGGCCCGGGGGAACGGCTGCGTATGAACATCGCCGCGGACTGCGAGATCAACGACGACGCGTTCGGCGACGGACTGCTCCGGCCCGAAGGCGCCGTCACGCCAGGGTTCCTGAAGCTGCCCGAGGGACAGCTCATGGAGGACTACCTGCGCCAGTTCCACCTCGGGACGCTCACCCACAGCCTGGCCTGGCTGGACTGCGGAAGCGGCGCCGACGGACTCGAACGGGAGTGGGACCTCGGCCCGGACGGCGCCCACGGCCTCAGCCCGCAGGAACGGGACGCGGTGCGGTTCCGGGTGGCGCAGGGGATCACCGCCCGTCCGGGAGACACCCCGAACGGGTGGCGGCGGTGGGCGGACGAAGCGTTCCACCCGCCGCAGCCCTGGCGCGAGTTGCTGGGCGCGGCGGTCCGCTCGGCGGCCTCCAGCTCCGGCGTGGGCGAGGACTACACGTACGGACGTCCGTCGCGGCGCTCGGCCGGGGTGCCCGGCGCCGTGCTGCCGAGCCTGCGGCGCAGGCCGCCGCGGGTCTGCGTCGTCATCGACACCTCCGGGTCGGTCAGTGACGCCGAACTGGGCAGCGCGCTTCTCGAGGTCACCGCCATCTCCCGCGCCGTGGGCGGCCGCCGCGACCTGGTCACCGTGGTGCCCTGCGACGCGGCGGCCCCGGTCGCGCACGCGCTGTGCCGTGCCGAGGGAATACCGCTGGTGGGCGGCGGGGGCACGGACCTGCGCACGGGTTTCGCCAAGGCACTCCGGGCGCAGCCCCGACCGGACGTCGTCGTGGTCCTGACGGACGGGCAGACGCCGTGGCCGGACCGGCCACCGTGCCGGACGGTGGTGGGTCTGTTCCCCCGGGAGTCGGCAGCGGGGTCGGGGGACGAGGACGATCCCGACTACACACCGGACGCACCGCCCGCGTGGGCACGAGTGGTGGTCATCGGGTAGCCCCCGCCGCCCTTCGAGCCCGACGAGCCCGACAGCCTGATGAGCCTGACAAGTCCCGTCGCCCGCCGCGGTCACGGTTTCGTCGTCACGGTTTCGTCGTCACGGTTGCGTCGTCACGGGTTCGCCGTCATGGCTTCGTCGTCATGCCTTGGCGAAGACCACCCACACCTGCCCCTTCGCGAAGTTCATCGGCGCACCGTCGGTGGTCGTGAAGTTCGTGCCGCCGCCGGCGGTCGGGCGCTTCCAGTCGACGTCGAAGACCTTGCCGTCGCGCAGCACCTTCGCCGTCCCCGAGCCCACCGTCTCCGTGTACGGCGTGTTGTTGCCGAGGACGTCGTGGTACTTGGAGTTGTGCACCTTCACGTACTGCACGACCACGGTCGCGGGCGCCACCCGCTTCCCGTCCGTCGTCACCGTCGGTGTCCCGTCCATCGACACCAGCCAGCGGTGCTTGCTCGCCGACCAGGCGAAGGTGAAGCGGGCCGCGGGGAAGCGCACCGTGCGCGAGGTCTCCGGGCTGCCGCCCGCCGGGGCGGCACCGAAGTGGAACCCGGTGGTGAGGGCGGCGGCCCCCGGCGCGGAACGCATGAGCTGCTTCGGGTGCAGGAAGAGGTTGTGGGGGGCGACCTTGGAGGCACTGCGGTAATACGCGCTGGAGCCCTGATCGGCCGACACCGCATGCAGGGGTGCCTTGGCGATGACCGGCAGCAGCTTGTGCTGGGCACCCGAGAAGGCGAGCGTCGGCATGTCGAACTGGCGCAGCAGCTCAAGGTCCGACTCGCGCGCACTGCGCACCGGCCCGACGGCCTTGGGCAGCTTGCTCGCGTAGATGGCCATGAGCCGGCTCAGACCGCCCTCGACCTGCTCTGCGTAGACGACGTCCGCCGCGTCGAGACCCGTCTGAGGGCGTGCCGCGCTCACATTGTCGATCTTCACGGCGAGTACGGGACCGGCGCCGACGGTACTGGAGGGGCTCTGGGCCGGCCCCGTCTCCTGCCCTTGGCTGAGGCTCGGCGCCGGGGCGCGTCCGTCGTCGGTGGCACTGCTGCCCGAGGAGCAGCCCGTCATCACGGAGCCCGCCGCGGCGACGGTCAGCAGCGCCGCCGTCATCGCGCCGCGCCGCGTCCGCGCCATCTGTCGCATGCTCAACGTGCCACCCTGTCCCGTGCCATCGATTGTGCGCTCGTAGGTTCATCGGTGGCCATACCCGCCCACTTCTGCTCGCGCGTGCCGAGTTGAGCCGATCAGCCCACTTGTTGGACCGATCGGGCCGCGGGTCGGTTGTGCGGGTGACAGCGTCAGTTCTGCGGGCCGAGGATCTCCGCGAGGTCGTACCCGACGGGCTCGTCCAACTGGCTGTACGTGCAACTCTCCGCGGTGCGGTCCGGGCGCCAGCGGCGAAAGCGGGCCGTGTGCCGGAACCGCACGCCGTTCTCCATGTGGTCGTACGCCACCTCCGCAACCCGCTCGGGCCGCAGCGGCACCCAGGAGAAGTCCTTCTTCGTCGACCACCGACTGGGCGCGCCCGGCAGCCGCGCGGACTCGTGCGCCGACTCCTGCGACCAGGCCGCCCACGGATGCCGCTCGACGTCCTCCATGCGCAGCGGTTCCAGCTCCTCCACCAGCTGTGCCCGCTGTTTCATCGGGAAGGCGGCGCTCACCCCCACGTGCTGGAGGGTGCCCCCGTCGTCGTACAGACCGAGCAGCAGGGAACCGACGACGGGTCCGCTCTTGTGGAGGCGGTACCCCGCGACTACGACGTCCGCGGTGCGCTCGTGCTTGATCTTGAACATGGCCCGCTCGTCCTGCCGGTAGCGCAGGTTGAGCGGCTTGGCGATGACCCCGTCGAGGCCCGCGCCCTCGTACTGCTCGAACCACCGCTGTGCCACCTCGCGGTCCGTCGTCGCCGGTGCCACGTGAACCGGGGCCGTCACCCCGGACAGTGCCATCGTCAGCAGGGCCCGCCGGTCGCCGAGGGCCACGTCGAGCAGCGACTCGTCGGCCAGTGCCAGCAGATCGAAGGCCACGAAGGAGGCGGGAGTCTTCTCCGCCAGCATCCGCACCCGGGAGTCCGCGGGATGGATGCGCTCGGTGAGCGCGTCGAAGTCGAGCCGGCCCTCCCTGGCGATCACGATCTCGCCGTCCATCACACAGCGCTCCGGCAGCCGCTCCCGCAACGCCGCCACCAGCTCGGGGAAGTACCTGGTCAGCGTCTTGCCGGTACGGCTGCCGAGCTCGACCTCGTCGCCGTCGCGGAACACGATCGCGCGGAACCCGTCCCACTTCGCCTCGTACTGCATGTCCGGCGGGATCTTCGCCACGGACTTGGCGAGCATCGGCTTCACGGGCGGCATCACCGGCAGATCCATGCTTCGATTCTGCGGCGACACGATGCCTTTCGCCCGGTGTGCGAGGTGTGCGGGCTGGGCCTACCGTGGCTCGCATGGCCGATGCGGTGGAACTCGACGCAGCCGGGAGGACCGTACGTCTGTCCAGCCCGGGCAGGATCTTCTTTCCGGAGCGCGGCTTCACGAAGCTGGACCTCGCCCAGTACTACCTGTCCGTCGGCGAGGGCATCCTGCGCGCCCTGCGCAACCGCCCCACCACCCTGGAGCGGTACCCGGAGGGCGTCACGGGCGAGAGCTTCTTCCAGAAGCGGGCGCCCAAGAACATGCCCGACTGGATCCCGACCGCGCACATCACCTTCCCCAGCGGGCGCACCGCCGACGAGATGTGCCCCACCGAGGTCGCGGCCGTGGTGTGGGCCGCGCAGTACGGCACCCTCACCTTCCACCCGTGGCCGGTGCGCCGCGACGACGTCGACCACCCCGACGAGCTCCGCATCGACCTCGACCCACAGCCCGGCACGGACTACGAAGACGCCGTGCGCGCCGCCCATGAGCTGCGCGAGGTCCTGCACGAGTACGGCGATCTGCGCGGCTGGCCCAAGACGTCCGGCGGCCGAGGGCTGCACGTCTTCGTCCCGATCGCGCCGCGCTGGACCTTCACCCAGGTCCGCCGGGCCGCGATCGCCGCCGGGCGCGAACTCGAACGCCGGATGCCCGACCAGGTGACCACCGCCTGGTGGAAGGAGGAACGCGGCGAGAAGATCTTCGTCGATTACAACCAGACAGCGCGGGACCGCACGATCGCCTCCGCCTATTCGGTACGGCCCCGCCCGCACGCCCCCGTCTCCGCGCCCCTGCGCTGGGACGAGGTGGCCGAAGCGCGTCCCCGGGACTTCGACCTGGCGACCATGCCCAAGCGCTTCGCCGAACTCGGCGACGTGCACGCCGACATGGACGACCACGCCTTCTCCCTCGAAGCGCTCCTGGAGCTGGCCAGCCGCGACGAACACGACCACGGTCTCGGGGACCTGCCGTATCCCCCCGAGTACCCGAAGATGCCGGGCGAGCCCAAACGGGTACAACCGAGCCGGGCCAAGCGCGAGGACGGCTAGGGCACGGCTAGGGTCTGTCCGCCGGATCGTCACCCGCCTCGGGGGCGGTCGATGGCTGGGCGTGGTGGCGCCGTGTCACCCGTCGAGCGCCGCCACCAGCCGGCGACAGTCCCTCAGCAGGGCCTCGTCGGAGGCGACGTCGTAGCGCATGTTCCCTTGGGAGTTGTCGTTGCGGTGGCGGCGCGGCGATGCCAACTCCCGGCGTATGAGGGGCAGTGCCGGTGCCGCGGCCGGACCCATCTCGACCAGGCAGGCCGCCGTTTCCGGGCGGCCGGCAGGGGTCGCCGTCCATGCCTCGATCAGCACCCCGTCGGCGTCGCCGGTCACTCTCCACAGGGCGACGGCCGCAGGGGCACCGCCGGCACCGGCTGCCATCAGCTCCCGCAAGCGCGGTGTCAGCGGGGCGGCCGCCGGGCCGAGCGCGGCTATGATCCGCAGCGCCGCGGACCTCCCGGACCACCAGTCCAAGTCGAGTCCCTCGCGTACGACGGGCAGCACGGGTCCGGATTCGCCGCTCACCGCCCAGAGCGCCTCCGCCGCGTCCAGCCGGGCGTCGGCCGAGAGGGCGGCGTCGGTCACCAACTCCCGTATGCGCGGAATCGCTCCGTCAGCCGACCGTCCGTACCGCGCGAGAACACGTAGAGCTCGCCAGTGTGTCGTGCGGCCCGACTCCTCTTCCAGCATTCCGAGGAAGAGCGGCAACGCCTCGGGCGGCGCGAGCACACGCAGCGCGTCGATCAGACGGTCCTTCTCACGGCTCCACTCACCGGGCGGCAGAGCGGACAGCCTGCGGTGCAGCACCGGCTCCAGTGCTGCCGCCGTGTCGGAACCGATCGCCTCGATCCATCCGGCCAGATACTCCGGGACGTCGCCGCCCTCCTCCAGCACCTCGACCAGCGCCGGAACGGCCCGCGCATCCCCCTGCCGGGCCAATGCCTCGAGCGTCCTGCCGAAGAGCGTCCACTGCCACCCCACGGGCTCCCACTCGTCGGCCCACACCTCTGCGCACGCCGCGAGCATGTCCCCGACGACCTGGGCGATCGGCGCCACGTACCCCAGCTCGCTCAGCGCGCTCTTCGAGAGGTGGTCGTCCTCCTCGATGACCTGGCGCGCGAGCAGGAACACCGGAAGATCGTTCGGCGCGCGCCAGCCCGTCAGCAGCATTCCGCCCATCCGGACGGCCGCCATGCGCTGGCCCCAGTCCTGGCTGCACAACTGCTTGTTGAGCAGCTCGAAGCGTGTCTCCGTGCGGTCGCCGAGTGCCCGGTGCAGGTCCTCCAGGAGATCGTCGGCGACATCGGCGTCGATGCTCTCGCGATGACCGGCCTCCAGCTCCCGCAGATACGACACCATCGTGTCCGTACGCGGCCGCTCCGGCTCCGCCTCCGTTTCCGCGTCCCCGTCGGGGCCGTGCTTGGCCTCGCAGGCCAGCCGCATCACCTCCAACGCCAGCTCCGTGGTGTTCCGCGGCAGCGAGTCCGGTGCGCTGAGCGCCAGTTGGGCCAAGGCGGTCATGCGCAGCTCGGGATCGGACGTGCGGTCCACGAGGTCCCGCAGCACCGGTCCCGCCTCGGCGCCGAGCGTCCTCGCGTGATCGACGGACAGTCTGCCGAGCGCGCGAGCCAGGCAGCGTGCGGCCTCGGGGTTCTCCTCGACGGGCAGCCGCCCGCGCAGCGCCGCGAACACCCGCACCGGGTCGGAGTGCAGATGCGCCAGCGCGCCCGGAAGCGCCGCACGCAACTGCGGATCGGGGTCGTCCAGCAGTTCGAGGAAGAAGCCGGCGCGCCCGCGGATCAGCTCCGACGCCTCGATGAAGGGCCGGATCCACGCGGCGTCCTCCTCCTCGTCCTCGAAGACGCCGCCCAACTCCTCCGCGTCCGGCTCCTTCTCTCCCGCGATGCTGCGCAGCAGTCCGACGATCGAGCCCCGGTCGGCCACCGTCGGTGTGGCGACCAGCTCGAAGAGGAACGGCACGCACGCGACCGTGCTGTCGTACACATCCCCCTGGTGGTGCACCGCCCCGTACATCCCGTCCAGCGCGATGTCCCGCCGGGCAGGGTCGTCCGAGGCGAGACCCCACAGCAGCTCAGGGACGTCCGTCGCCGAGTCCGTATAGGCGTGTCCCATCGACGCCCAGTCGACATCCTCGATCCCCGTGAACACATGAACCTCCCCCGTGGTCAGTGGCGTACGGCTGCCACTGATCACAGCATGCCGCACGCCACTGACAACGGGTCCCGCGGAACCGGGAGGGCGCTTCAGATGACGCTGATGTCCAGCACCGCCCAGTCGCTGGAGGACTCGTTCCGCACGTAGAGACGCGGGCCCCGGCAGACGATCCGGTGGTGGCTGCCGAGGTCACCGCCGTCGGGGCGGAGCAGGCGGCCGTGGGCGACCTGTTCCACCGTCTTCTCGGTCAGACGGCAGTCGACGATCCGGTCGGGTTCGCCGTAGGGGCCGAGGAACACCACGCGGTCGGCATGGACGGCGAACGCGTGCGCGCCCCGCACCGGGTTCGCGCGGGCGCGCACCACGTGGTTGTCGCGGATCTCCAGGAGAGGGAAGTCGGTGTAGGGACAGGCCCAGACAGCCCGGGTGCCGACGTTCAGGGCGTAGCAGTCGCAGATCTCGTCGTGGTCGGGACCGGGCTTGTACGCCCAGAGCGGTTCGCCGGCGCTGCTCCAGCGTCGCAGGCCCGGTCGGCTCAACTCGTCGTCACCGAAGACGCCTTCGTCGAAGTAGCCGACCCAGATGTCACCGGCCTCGTCGACCAGGAGATCCTCGATGGCGTCGCCCACGCGGAAGGTGTGCGAGGTGCGACCCAGGACGTCGAACACCTGGACATGCTCCTCATCGCGCCGACTGCGGGCGTTCGCGAGGACGAAGCCGCCGTCCGGCAGCGCGTCGAACCGGGCGAACCGTGCTCGTACCGCACTGAGTTGTGTCTCGTACGGCCGCCCGCCCTCCTCGACCGTGACGACGAGCGCGTCGTACGGATTCTCGCGGAGGGGGTCGGGCGGTCGCTCGGTGAGCAGCCAGTGGACGCGTCCGTAGGCGTCGACCGTGCTGTGCAGGACATGCCGGTCCCGGTAGACACGCGGGAGACGGGCGTACGGAGCCAGGCGGGTGGCCGGGCGGTCAGGCGACATGGGCCTTTCTCATGGTCATGGCGTGATCCTCGCCCGGGGAAACTGCCCGCGCAATGGACTTTCGGCGGAGTGGACGTCGGTCGGGGAGCGCTCTCATCGCGTGCTGCCTGGGGCTATCCTTCATGGCAACCGCCGAGGAGGAGCCCTGAGGTGACCGAGACAGCGTCGCGCCCCACGCTGGAGGCCGTGGCCGCGCGGGCCGGGGTCTCACGGGCCACCGCCTCGCGCGTCGTCAACGGCGGCGACGGAGTGCGCGAACCGCTCGTCGAGCGGGTCAGACGGGCCGTCGAAGAGCTCGGTTACGTCCCCAACCAGGCCGCCCGAAGCCTGGTCACCCGGCGCCACGACGCCGTCGCCGTCGTCATCGCCGAACCGGAGACCCGGGTCTTCGCCGACCCCTTCTTCGCCCTTCAGCTCCGTGGCATCAGCAAGGAGCTGACCGCGCACGACTCGCAGCTCGTCCTGCTGCTCACCGAGGGCCGTGACGACCACGCGCGCGTCGGCCGCTATCTCGCCGGCGGCCATGTCGACGGCGCGCTCGTCTTCTCGCTGCACCTCGACGACCCGCTGCCGCAGCTGATCCACGGCGCGGGCGTGCCGACCGTGTTCGGCGGGCGGCCCGGCTGGGGCGACGGCGCGCGGCGGGCCGTCTACGTCGACAGCGACAACCGGGGCGGCGCCCGCGAGGCCGTGCGCCATCTCGTCGGACTCGGCCGCACCCGCGTCGCGCACATCACCGGCGCCCTCGACCAGACCTCCGCCGTCGACCGGCTCGACGGTTTCCGGGACGTCATGGGCGACGCCGATCCGGGGCTCGTCGTCGAGGGCGACTTCACGCCCGCGGGCGGCGAGCGTGCGATGCGGGAGCTGCTGGAGCGCTGCCCGGACGTCGACGCGGTGTTCGCGGCGAACGACCTGACGGCCTCGGGAGCCCTGCGGGTGCTGCGCGAGCGGGGGCGGCGGGTGCCGGACGACGTCGCCGTGATCGGGTTCGACGACATGCTGCCGGTCGCCGAACAGACGGACCCACCGCTCACGACGGTCCGTCAGGACATAGAGGAAATGGGCCGGTTGATGGCCCGACTGCTGCTGCGGGACCTCGGTCGCCGCACGGGCAAGCAGGGGGCGGACGGTGGCCCGGCCGGCGTGGTGCTGCCGACGACGTTGGTGCGACGGGTCTCCGCGTAGGACCGCTCCTGGGTTGCGCCCGCCTACCGCGGTTCGCCCCCGTTTACCTCCGTTCGCCTCCGTCAGTCCCGGTGCGGTCCCAAGTTGCCGAGGAACGTGCCGAGTTGGGGCGGGGTGAGCGAGGGCTCGGGCAGCGGGGCGGCGGTGGGGGAGGCGCGCAGTCCGTCGAGGAGGAGGGCGAGGGGGCGGCGCCAGGCGTCCGGGGCGGTGCTCGTGAGGGCCGGGACGGCGCGGCCGAGTACGGCCAGCGCGACGAGGAGGTCCTCGGTGGTGAGATCGTCGCGGACCGTGCCCTGTTCGCGGCCGCGGCGCAGGAGCACCTCCACCGTCTCCCGGTTGTGGGCGTGCACGGAGTCGAGGGAGTGGACGCCCTCCAGGTGGGTGGTCATCAGATCGTTGGCACCGCGGTCGGTGGCGAGGCCCTCGAAGACCTCTTCGACGTAGCCCAGCAGACCCGCCCAGGCGTCCTCGGCGGTGCGGGCCCGGTCTCCGGCGTCCATGGTCTGCGTGAGCGAGTCGCTGAAGACCGCGTCGACCAGCGCGGCGCGGCTGGGGAAGTGCCGGTAGAGCGTGGCGTTTCCGACACCGGCCCGGCGTGCGATCACATCGAGCGGCGCGTCCAGGCCCTGCGCGGCGAACACCTCGCGGGCCGCCTCGACCAGCAGCGCGCGGTTGCGCCGCGCGTCGCGCCGCCGCACCGGATCGGGCCCGTTCACGTCGACCTTCATCGTGTCGCCTCTCGGAAGTTCCGGGGAGTGCTCCCCGGAACTGATGATATCGTCGAACCGAGAACTGGGGAGTATTCCCCGTTTTCCGGGCGGAGTGCAGCGGAGCAGGGCAGGACTGGAGAGGGGATGGTGGGGCCCACGTGCAGGAGCCCCACCGGCCTCGCTCGTACGCTCAGCTCTCCCGAACCGCGCTCTTGATGACCGCGAAGCGTGCCCCGTACGGGTCGGCGAGCTTCGCCATGCGGCCGACGCCCTCCAGGTCCGTGGCGGGCATGCGGACCGTGCCGCCCAGCTCCTGGGCCTTGCGGACGGTGGCGTCCGTGTCGGTGACCTCGAAGTACGGCAGCCAGTACGCGCCCGACTGGGCCTCGGTCGGGTCGTCGGCCAGCGGCACGACGCCGCCGAACATGTCCGACTCCTCGGCCCCGGCGGGGTTGATACAGGTGTATGTGCCCCCGGGGAACGCGGTGGCCGAGGTCTCCCAGCCGAACACGGAGTTGTAGAACGCCGCGGCCGCCGGCTCGTCCGGGGTGTAGAGCTCGACCCAGCACAGCGAACCCGGGTCACCCGCCACGTCGATGCCCTTGGTCAGGCCGGGCTGCCAGATGCCGAAGGGCACACCCGCCTCGTCCCCGAGGATCGCCATGTGACCCTGGCTCATGACGTCCATGGGCTGGACGATCACACTGCCGCCGGCCTGCTCGGCCGCCTTGGCCGTGGCCTGCGCGTCGGGGCTCTGGAAGTACACCGTCCAGGAGGGCGGGCCCTGCTCCTCGGTGGTCTGCATACCGCCCGCGGCGGTCTTTCCGGCGAGCTGGAAGAAACCGTAGCCGCCGGCGTCGGGCCCTGCGGACTGGAACTGCCAGCCGAAGAGGCCGCCATAGAAGGATGAGGCGCCGTCGATGTCGGGGGTGCCGACATCGAGCCAGTTCGGAGCGCCGGTGACAAAACGGGTGGTGAGCATGTTGTGCCCTCCTTTGAGGGGTCCCGTTGCCTGTACTGCCGAGTCTGGCACCGCCCACTGACAATCGCTGCCAGGACTCCCACCACGGACAGGAGAGACCATGGTGATTACCCTGGGTGATCGGTTATGTTTGTTTTGTTTTCATGCGCTGCGGCGAGCCGCCTGGCACTTCGGAACGTGGCGTTGATCCCACGTTGATCGAACGTTTTTCGCCGCGCGGCACGATCCTCCACATGCACACCGACACCATGACCCCGGCCGACTCCGCCTGGCAGGAGCAGGCGTTGTGCGCGCAGACCGGGGCCGATTTCTTCTTTCCCGAGCCGGGCAGCTCGGTGCGTGAGGCAAAGCGCATCTGCGGGATGTGCGAGATGCGCTCCGCCTGCCTCGAGTACGCGCTGAACAACGACGAACGCTTCGGCGTCTGGGGCGGCCTGTCCGAGAAAGAACGGCTCAGCCTCCGGCGCTCGGACCAGAACTGACCCCTACGACGCCGAGAACGGCCCCGACGACGCCGGGCTCCGCACCGGACGCCGTGAACAGCCGCGTCCGGGCGGCGCCTTGTCCTGGTCCGGCGCCTCGCCCCGGTGACCTGCCCCCGGTCCGGTGTCCTGCCCGGTCCGGTGTCCTGCTCGGTCCGGGACCCTGCCGTAATTCGGTGGGGCGAACCGGTGGCGGTGGCTAGGATCGCCGTGGCGCACCCGGGCGTAGAGCAGAGGCAGACTCGCCGCCTTGCCAAGGCGGATACGCCGGTTCGAATCCGGTCGTCCGGGCTGCGTCCGGCCGGAATGGATCGGGCCGGAATGGATCGGGACAGCAGGGTCCTGTAGAGCAGAGGCAGACTCGCCGCCCTCTCAAGGCGGATACGCCGGTTCGAATCCGGTCAGGACCACGGCGGCGCACACGCGGGGCGGGGACACATGGGTGACGGCGGCGCGATCACACAGGACGAACTGGCGGCGTTCCACCGTACGGTCGGCAAACTGCGGGCACTGCCCGTCGACGACCCGGTGAGGCTGCGCGCCGAACAGGTCGCCGCGTCCTTCGCGCGAGACGGGCGGATGCGCAGGCGCAAGGTGCGCGGCGCCGAACTCTCCGCCGCCGACGCGGCCGTGATGGCCGCGACCGCGACAGGAGCGCTCGACCGGCGGGAGGACGCACCGCTCGCCCGCCCCGGAGGCGGCGGCCTCTTCGTGAAGCCCCGCTCCTGCTATGTCTGCAAGACGTCCTATCGACAGGTCGACGCCTTCTACCACCGGCTGTGCCCCGACTGCGCCGCCGACAACACCGCCCGGCGTGCGCTCACCACCGACCTGAGCGGCCGTCGCGCGCTGCTCACCGGAGGCCGGGTCAAGATCGGCTTCCAGCTGGCCCTGATGATGCTGCGCGACGGCGCCGAACTCCTCGTCACCAGCCGCTTTCCACACGACACCATGCGTCGCTTCCGCGCCGAACCGGGCAGCGCGAAGTGGCTGGACCGACTGACGGTGCTGGCGGTGGATCTCCGTGATCCGCGCCAGGTACTGGGGATCTGCGAGCAGTTGAGGCAGGAGGGTGAGCCCCTCGACATCCTGGTCAACAACGCCGCGCAGACGGTACGGCGGCCCGCCGACTCGTACGCGCTGCTGGCCGCCGGGGAGCGCGCCGGACTGCCCGAAGGGGCCCGGGAGGCACCGGGG
This sequence comes from Streptomyces olivochromogenes, assembly GCF_001514115.1. Classification (GTDB taxonomy): domain Bacteria; phylum Actinomycetota; class Actinomycetes; order Streptomycetales; family Streptomycetaceae; genus Streptomyces; species Streptomyces olivochromogenes. Next base: position 777,204 of record NZ_KQ948451.1, on the reverse strand, counting down.
TTCACGCCGATGCGGGCGCTGGCCGGTGGTGGTCCCTCGGCGCTCCCCGCGGCGCTGCGGGAGGCCGACGAGGCAGGGCTGCTGCCCGACCCCTCCCCGGAGAACTCCTGGTCGGCCCGGCTGGGCGCACTCGACCCGGCCGAGGTCCTGGAGACCCAGTTGGTCAACGCGCTCGCCCCGGCGCTGCTCTGCGACCGGCTGCTGCCCCTGCTGCTCGCCTCGCCCCACCCGCGGCGATATGTCGTCAACGTCACCGCCGTCGAGGGCCGCTTCGCCGTACGCAACAAGACGGCCGGCCATCCGCACACCAACATGGCCAAGGCCGCGCTCAACATGCTCACGCGCACCAGCGCCGCCGAACTCGCCGAACAGGGCGTGCACATGTGCGCCGTCGACACCGGCTGGATCACCGACGAGAACCCCGCTCCCAAGAAGGAGCGGATGGCGGGCGCGGGGTTCCGCACCCCCCTCGACATCGTGGACGGAGCGGCCCGGGTGTACGACCCGATCGTGCGGGGCGAGGCGGGCGCACCCGTGTCCGGGGTGTTCCTCAAGGACTACCGGGAGGCGGAATGGTGACCGAGCCGGAGCGGAAGCGGGACCCGCGGTTCGCGGGCGTACCGGCGGTCGTAGCGCGCCCATTGACCGAACTCGCCCCGCTGCTCGACTGGTTGCGCGACGGCCGTCCGGCCGGTGAGCGGCTCGACTTCACGGCCGGTACGGCGCTGCCCGACGGGCGCCTCGACCTGTGCAAGCAGGGACTCGGAGCGCGGGGCGCGGCGCTGGTCGCCGAGGCCCTCTCCGACCTGTCCGCCGTCTCGGACAAGCCTTCTCCCGTACGGCATTTGCTGCTCGGCACCGACGGGCTCGGCGACGAGGGTGCCGCCGCGGTCGCCGCGCGCGCCGAGGTCGAGACGCTGTACCTCGGCTGCAACGGGATCACCGCGGGCGGCGCCTGCCGCATCGCCGACAACCTGCGCGCCTCGCCGTGGGTCGTCACGGGCGTCTGGCTCAAACGCAACCCGCTGGGCAGCGGGGGAGGGCGGGCCGTGGCCGAACTCGTCGAGGCCGCACGGTCGTTGCGCACACTGGACCTCGTGCAGACCGGGCTCGACGCGACGGGCGCCGTGGTCCTCGCCGACGCCCTCCTCGCCGCGACGGAGAACGGCCGCCGCATCGAGCGGCTGTTCGTGGGCGGCAATCCGCTCGGAGCGGCGGGTGCGGTGCCGCTGTCCGCGCTCATCGCCGAGGGCGCGCTCGACGAACTCTACGTATCCGCAGCGGGGTTGGGCGACGCGGGCGCGCTGCGCCTCGCCGACGCGCTGGCGCGGGCGCCGCACGGACGGCTCACCCGGCTCTCCGTCGCCAGCAACGGCATCGGGCCGAGCGCCGCCGCCCGACTGGTGGCGGCGGCGACCGCGGCGGGGGTCACCCTGCTCGACCTCGGGCGGGTGCGGGCGGCCGCGGTGCTCGGCGCCGCCGACAACCACGTCGACCTCACGGCGGCCACCGACATCGCGCACACCCTCGCGAGCGCCGAACACCGCCTCACCCATCTCGTCCTCGCCCACACCGGCATGCGCAGCCGCGAGGCCCACCGTCTCCTCGACACCGCCCCGCGCGCCGCTACCGCCACCCGGTTCGTGCTGGGGCAGTCCATCGCGACCAGTGTGAAGCGGCGTCTGGACGCGCTCAGCGCGCACATCCCGATGCCGTCCGTCCCGGCCGACATCGCCGCCGTACGCAGCGTCCACCGCACGGCGCCGCTACGCTCGGACTCAAGGGCGGGGCCGTAGCGCAGAGGCAGGCGCACCTGGTCTCCAAAACCGGAACACGCTGGTTCGAATCCAGCCGCCCCGCCCCCTTCCCCTCACGGTTTCCGACGATGGCCCCGGTTCGCCGGAGCGCACCGGGAAACCAGTACGCCGCGCGCGCCTCAGCAGGGCACAATCCCCGCATGGATCGCACCCCGCAGCGGCACGCCGAAAGTCTGCTCAACGCCCTCGACCCGCTGCCCTTCCCCCAGCGCATGCGCGAACTCGCCCTGCGGGTGAAGGAGCAGGAGCCGCTGCGGCCCGTGCTGGAAGAACTCGAATCACGCGGACCGTACGAACGGGGGATCGCCGTCGTCGCGGCCGCCGTCGGCCGCGACACCGAGTGGATCGCGGACCGCATCGCCGACCGGGACGCCTTCGTGCGCGGACAGGCTCTCCGGGTCGCGGACAGCCTCCAAGTGCCCGACTCCGCCTACGAGTCGGCGCTCGCCGACGCCCCGGAGGCGGTCCGCAGGGAGCTGTTGCGCGCGATCGTCGCGGGACGGCGCACGGCACTGGCCGACCGGCTGCTGCCGGGGCTGCGGCGGGACTGGGGCGACGCCGAGGCGGCCCGGCTGCTGCCGGGCTGCGCGCCGGAGACGGTCGCCCGCCTGCTGCCCGAACTCTTCCACGCCGTCACCGGCTGGAAGACCCTCGCCAAGCGGCATCCCGGCACCCTTCTCGACGTCGCCGAAGGCGAACTGGCGGCGCTCCCCGAGGCCCTGCGGGACACCTGGTGGGGCCGGTACGTCCCAGGTGTGGCCGCCACGGTCGCGACGCAGCCCCTGCGCGTGCTCGACCTTTTTGAACGCTTCGGGCCCGCCACCCTGCCCCTCCCGCTGCACGACCACTTCCCGCGGTTCGCGGCGGCCGACCCGAGCGGGCTGTTGCGCCTGCTGCTCACCCCCACCGGATTCGCCGCGCGCCGCTACAGGGCCCTGAGGCCCACCGTGCTGCGCAGGCTGGCCCGTTCCGACGCGCCCGAACTCCTGGCATTCAGCCGGGTCCTGGCCGACTGGGGTGATCTCGCGCCGCTCGTCAAGGCGCTGCCGCCGGCGCGACGCCACGCCTTCTACCGGGCCGCGCTGGAAGGCCGAGGAGCCGGACACGCCACCGTCGACGTGTTCATCCTCGCGGTGCTGCCCCGCAGTTGTGTCGCCGAAGAGGCCCGACGCATGGCGGCCGTCGCACGCGAGCACGGCGCCCTCTGGAACTCCCTGCTGCTCGCCGAGTCCTTCCTGCCCGTCGCGGAAGCTCGCGAACGGCTCGTCGAGGCCACCCGCCGCCCGGCCGCCGAAGACCGCGCCGAAGCCTGGCCGTTGCTCATCCGCAACGCCGCCCGCTCCGGCGACCACGCCGCCGTCACCTCCGTCCTGGAGGAGATGGCCCGGCTGCGCAACGAACACGACCCGGTGCGCTCGGCCGCGCTCGGCGCACTGTCCGGGGTGCGGCCCGCGCTGTTCACCGAGGACGCCGAGCCGCACCTCGACCGCATCACCGCGGACGCCGTCGAGGCCCGCGACTCCTCGCCCGCCACCCGGCAGAATCTCAGCGACCTCGCCCTGTCCGTACTGCGCGAGCACGCGGCGGGCGGACGGCGTGAGCTGGTGAACTGGGCCCTGCGCACCCTGGTCCGGATCTCCGGCAACACCGGTCGCGCCGACCTCGGCCGTCTCGACACGGCCCTGCGGCGCGGCCAGGAGCACCAGGTGTACGAGGCCCTGCGCCCCTGGATCGAGGCGGGCGCCGAAAAGGCCGACTACAGCCTCGCCTTCACGATCGCCCGCGCGGTCGGGCGGCGCGCCGCCGGCATGCCCGAACTTCAGGAACTCCTCTGGCAGGCCATCCGGTACGGCAACGACGCGACCATGCGCCACGCGGTCGAACTGTGGCTCGAGCCCCCCGCGACCCGCGACGAACGGGTGGCCCGCGTCCTCGCGTTCGAACCGTCCGCGGGCGCGCTGTGGCCCGTCCTGCGGATCGTCACCCGACGCCGCACCGACCTGCTCGACCCGCTGCTCGCCGAGACTCCCCCCTACGGCCGCTTTCTGACCAAGGGCACCCCCTGGACCGTACCGGTGGACCGTGACGTACGGCGCTGGGTGCCACGCCAACAGCGCGCGGTGGCACGACAGCTGGCGGACCAGGCCGAGGACGCCGCGCTGCCGCTCTTCGAACGGGCCGCCGCCGTCGCGCAGTGCGCCCTCGTCCCGGGCCGCGGCACCGATCTCGTACGCCACTGGACCGGGTCCCCGGACGTGCTGCTCGCCGAGGCGGCGCTCGCCGCACTCGCCCGGACGGACCGGCCCGCCGACGCGCTGCCCGAGCTGCTGGCGCACGCGGATGGCGAGCGGGCCCGGGTCGCGGTCTACGCGGCCACGCAGGCGTCCCGGTACGTGGCACCCTCGCTCCTGGCCGCGCAACTGCGCGCGGTGCTCTTCGCGCCGCGCGCCAAGGTGACCAGCCGCAAGGAGGCCGCCCGGCTCGCCGCCGTACGGCTCCCGATGCCACGGGCGGCGGCGCTGCTGACCGAGGCGTACGCGGCGCCGGGCACCCATGTCGACGTCCGCGCCGCCATCGTGGCCTTCGCGGGCGGTCTGCTCGCCGAGGAACCGGTCTGGGGCATGCTGCGCGACGCCGCGGGCGCCGAGCCGGTCCTGCGCACCGCGATCCTGCGCGTCACCCCGCTGGACCTGCCCGAGCCCCAACGCGAGCGGTACGCCGGGCTGGTTCGCGAGGTGTCGTCCACCGAAGACCCCGAGACCGCCACCCTCGCCTTCGACGCTCTGGCCCGCTGGGCGCCCTGGTCCCCCGAGTCGCCGACGGTCCTCGCCGACGCCGTCACCGATCTGACGGGACGCATCAGCTGGCACGCGGCGGCCAATGGTCTGGTGACCGCGGCGGCGGGCTCACCACGCGGCGGCCGGGGCCTTCAGCAGGCGCTGCGGACGTTGGCGGAGGCGGAGACGGCCGCCGCGACGGAGGAGATCGGCCGCGCCGATGCCGGCGAGCGTCGCGACCGACCGGCCAGGCGGCGCGTCGACCACCTCGTCGTGTACCTCGCCCAGCGGGCCAGAACGGCCCCGCGGCCCATCCGGCCGGCGGCCCTCGCCGCCGGCGAGCTGCTCGCCGGGTACGACGCCTTCGTACCGCAGGCGGCCGCGATCACGGCGTTCCACCTGGACCTGGACGGGGAACCGGGGGACCTGGAGCGCCTGGCCGCGCTCACCGAGGGACGCCCGGCGCTGGCCGCACGGACGGCCCAGGAGCTCGGGGAGCGACTGCGACGGCGGGCGCACGAGGGGGATCCCGACGTCCTGCTGGAGGTGGTGCGGCGGTTGGGCGCGCACGGCGGGCACGGCCAGGGGCTGCTCGCGGCGGCCGTCACCGGGGCGATCGGCGCCCGCACGGGCTGGGCCACGCCCTGGCGGGAGCAGCTGAGAGCACTGCGCCGCCACCCGGTGGCCGACGTGCGGGACGCGGCGCTCGACCAGGTGACGGCGTACGAGTGAGGCGGCTTCGACCGGAGAGGGTCAGCCGGCGGCGCGCGCGGCCATCCGCGCCTTGCGGGCCGCGAGCTTCTCGTCGAACTTCGAGGCCTCCGCGTCCAGGCCGCCCATGAAGAAGCCGAGCTCCTCCTGGGCCTGCAGGCCCTCGGGGCCGAGGCCGTCCATCTCCAGGACCTTCAGGTGGCGCAGCACCGGCTGCAGCACGTCGTCGTGGTGGATGCGCATGTTGTAGACCTCGCCGATGGCCATCTGCGCGGCGGCGCGCTCGAAGCCGGGCATGCCGTGTCCGGGCATCCGGAAGTCGACGATGACGTCGCGCACGGACTGCATGGTCAGGTCGGGGGCCAGCTCGAACGCGGCCTTGAGCAGGTTCCGGTAGAAGACCATGTGCAGGTTCTCGTCGGTCGCGATGCGCGCCAGCATGCGGTCGCAGACCGGGTCGCCCGACTGGTGACCGGTGTTGCGGTGCGAGACGCGGGTCGCGAGCTCCTGGAAGGCGACGTACGCGACCGTGTGCAGCATCGAGTGGCGGTTGTCCGACTCGAAGCCCTCGTTCATGTGCAACATGCGGAACGCCTCGAGCTTGTCGGGGTCGACGGCGCGCGAGGCGAGCAGGTAGTCGCGCATCACGATGCCGTGCCGGCCCTCCTCGGCGGTCCAGCGGTGCACCCAGGTGCCCCAGGCGCCGTCACGGCCGAAGAGCGCGGCGATCTCGTGGTGGTAGCTCGGCAGGTTGTCCTCGGTCAGCAGGTTGACGACCAGCGCGATCCGGCCGATCTCCGTGACCTTGGACTGCTCCTTGTTCCAGGCCTCGCCGTCCTCGAAGAAGCCGGGGAAGTTCCGGGCGTCGCTGAACGGCACGTACTCGTGCGGCATCCAGTCCTTGGCCACCTTGAGATGGCGGTTGAGCTCGGTCTCGACCACTTCTTCCAACGCGTAGAGCAGCCGAGCGTCGGTCCAGGCGGTGGCCGGGCTGCCAAGGTGGGGAGAAGTGATCGTCACGGGTGCTCCAGGGGGACGTGAAAATACTGAGCGAGTTACTGAGCGAGTTACTGAGGGTGTTGCCGGGTGTGTTGCCGAGCGTGTTGCTCGGCGGGTCACCGAGCGGGAGACAAAACCTACGGCATCGTAGGCTACGTATCCGTAGGTTACGAAACCGTAGGTTAAGTTCGCTGTAAAGAGTGCCTGATCAGTGGGGGTCCCAGCGGGGAGCGGGAGTGCTCAGACGTACAGCTCCCGAAGCCGTACCGAGAGGCATGTCACACACCCCTCGAGCTTCTCGAACTCGCTGATGTCCACGAGAACCGGGTCGTGACCGAGGCCCGCGAGCAGCTCCGCCGTCTTCGGGGCGCTCGCTGCCATCAGCAGCTTCCCGCCGCCGAGCAGCACGACATGCCCCCCGGACTCCTCGGGCACCGGCAGGAAGCGCGGGAACAGCGAGGGCGTGTCCACCAGGGACTCATGGCCGATCACCGTCCCGTCGGGCAGCGCGGTGACCGCCGACTTCAGATGCAGCACCTTGTTCACGGGTACGGCCACGACCCGCGCCCCGAGCGGTTCGAGGGCCGCTCGCAGCTGCTGGACCCCGGCCGCGTTGGTGCGCCCGCCGCGGCCCACGTACACCGTGTCGCCGACCTTCAGGACGTCGCCGCCGTCCAGGGTGCCCGGTTCCCAGATCCAGTTCACCGAGCAGCCCAGTCGGGCCACTGCCTCCTCGACCCCGGCTGTCTCGGCGCGACGGGACTCGGCGCCGGGGCGGGAGATCAGCGCGACATTGCGGAAGACGACCACGGCGTCCTCGACGAACACCGAGTCGGGGCAGTCGTCGGCCGGATCGACCTCGACGGTCTCCCAGCCGTGCGTGCGCAGCGCCTCGGCATACGCCTCCCACTGTTCGACGGCCAGGTCGACGTCCACCTTCTCGCGCTCGATGTGCGTCACCAGTCCCTCGGCGAGACGGGGACTGGGCCTGCGGATGAGGGCTTTCTGGCTGGGCACTGCGGTCTCCGAATCGGCAGGGTGCATCGGCGCACATCATGCAGCGCCGTTCGCGCGCACAACAGCCCCCGACTCGGCACCCTTCGACCGGACGCCGGGTGGACCCGCGTCCGAACGTGACGCGGGGCGGTGCCCGAAAGCGACGTTAGTCAGCCTCCGGGCCCGGCGCTATGTCGGATACCCGACAGCTTCCGCCGTGGTTTCTTTCAGTTCTCCTCCTTCCAGCAGCAGCCGGCGTGTGATTCCGATCGACTCCAGGAACGGCAGGTCGTGGCTGGCGACGATCAGCGCGCCCTCGTAGGACTCGAGCGCCGTGGTGAGCTGGCGGACGCTCGCCAGGTCGAGGTTGTTGGTCGGCTCGTCGAGCATCAGGAGCTGCGGCGCGGGCTCGGCGAGCATGAGCGCCGCGAGCGTCGCCCGGAAGCGTTCGCCGCCGGAGAGCGTCGCCGCCTGCTGGTCGGCCTTCGCCCCCTTGAACAGGAAGCGGGCGAGCCGCGCCCGGACCCGGTTGTTGGTCGCGGCGGGCGCGAAACGGGCCACGTTCTCGGCCACGGTCCGCTCCCCGTCGAGCACATCGAGCCGCTGGGGCAGGAACCGCAGCGGCACATGAGCCAGCGCATGGCCGGACACGGCCTCCAGCTCCCCGGCGATCGTCCGCAGCAGCGTCGTCTTGCCCGCGCCGTTGCGCCCGATCAGCGCGATCCGCTCGGGCCCGCGCAGATCGAACACGCCGTTCACGCGCGCGCCGTATTTCAGCTCCAGGTTCTCCAGCGTGAGCACGGTGCGGCCCGGCGGTACGGCCGTGTACGGCAGGTCGACACGGATCTCGTCGTCGTCCCGTACGGCCTCCACCGCGTCGTCGAGCCGGTCCTTCGCCTCGGCGAGCTTCTCCTCGTGCATGATGCGGTGCTTGCCCGCCGACTCCTGGGCGGCCCGTTTGCGCGCACCCATGACGATCTTCGGCTCGCGCTTCTGCTCGAACAACTTCTGCCCGTAGCGCTTGCGACGGGCGAGCTTGACCTGCGCGTCGACCAGTTCGCGTTTCTGCTGCTTCAGATCGGCCTCGGCGACGCGCACCATGCGCTCCGCCGCCTCCTGCTCGCCGGCGAGGACCTCCTCGTACGCGGAGAAGTTGCCCCCGTACCAGGTGACCTCGCCCGAGCGCAGATCGGCGATCTGGTCGACCAGGTCCAGCAGTTCGCGGTCGTGGCTGACCACGACCATGACCCCGGACCAGGCCTCGACGGCCGCGTACAGCCGCCGGCGCGCGTACAGGTCGAGGTTGTTGGTGGGCTCGTCCAGCAGCAGGATGTCGGGTCGGCGCAGCAGTAGCGCGGCCAGGCGCAGCAGTACAGACTCGCCGCCCGAGACCTCGCCGATGGTGCGGTCCAACTCGACGTGCCCGAGTCCGAGTTCGCCGAGCATGGCGAGCGCCCGCTCCTCGACGTCCCAGTCGTCGCCGACGACGTCGAAGTGCTCCTCGGCCACGTCGCCCGCCTCGATGGCGTGCAGCGCGGCACGCGTGGCGGCGATGCCGAGCGCCTCGTCGACCCGCAGGGCGGTGTCGAGCGTGACGTTCTGCGGCAGATATCCGACCTCGCCGGCGACGCGGATCGTGCCGTCGGCCGGGGTCAGTTCGCCCGCGATCAGCTTCAACAGGGTGGACTTCCCTGATCCGTTGACGCCGACGAGCCCGGTCCTGCCAGGGCCGAAGGCGATCTGAAGGTCTTCGAAGACGGTGGTTCCGTCCGGCCAGGCGAAGGAGAGGGAGGTGCAGCTGAGGGAGGTGGGGAAAGAAGACATGAGGGCCTCGCGATTACTGGGTGCGGTCAGGGGCACGCGTTCGGGACACCGCGAGGTGACGACGATCCAGTCAGGAGGGCGGGCAAAAGGCCCCGTAGACCGGAGGACGGCTCATACGCCGAGGTCGCACGCTGCGCACACGGGGGCGACGAAAGCCCACTGTGTGACGCGGTGTCTCAGACCTCAGACGAGCAACGTCCTTCTCCAATCGACGACAACAGGACCGCTGTACACCGTAGGAACGGCCCTGAACGCTGTCAACGCATTAACGTGGCCCCGACCTCGACCCCGAAGGAGATCTCGTGCCCAACGGCTCGCTGTCGCTGCCCGCCCGGCTCTATCTGCTGGCCTGGGACACCACGAGGCTCAAGGTCACGGGGGCGACCCACCTCCACCATCTGGTGCGCGCCGGCGCCCTCACGGAGCTCGCCCAGCGCGGACTGCTCGCCGACGTGGACGGCATCGCCACACCGGTCGACGCCGACGCCCATACGGGGGACCTGGTCCTCGACGGGCTCCTGGAACTGGTGGAGGAGTCCCGGCCCCGGAAATGGAAGGCGTGGGTGACCCTGCGGGCACGCGTCACCCTGGACGCGGTCCGCGCGCAGCTCGCCGCCGAGGGATACCTGCGGGCCGAGAAGAAGCGGGTGCTCGGGCTCTTCCCGTCCGTGGAGTACGAGCTGGAGCGAGTGTCCGCGGTGGAGGCGCTGCGGGAGGAGGCACGGACCGTGCTGCAGGGGCCCCTGCCCGTCGAGGACGTCTCCGACCGCGACGCGGCCCTCGTCGCCCTCGCCGCCGCGGCCGAACTGCGCACGCTGGCGTCCGGCAAGGACCGCAAGCTCTACAGGCAGCGCATCGAGGAGCTGACGGACCGCAGCGGAGCGGCGGCCCCGGCGCTGAAGAAGGTCATCCAGGAGGTGCGCACCGCGATCGTCGTGGCGGCCACGGCGGCATCGACCTCGGGCGCGGCAACGGGGGGCTGAGGCGCCCGGGAAGGAGCGCGGAGAACTGCGCGAGCAACCTCCGGGCGAACCCGCACCCGACCGTGCTTCCCGGCCTCTCACGCACACGTCGCATTCCTGCCAGCCCCTGCCCCGCCACCGGTGATGGGATCGTCCCCATGACGAACCAGAACCCCACCCACGAAACCGCCCTCGTCTTCCGCGCCCTGCACACTCCCGGCCGCCCACTCGTCCTCCCGAACGTCTGGGACACGGCGAGTGCGCGCCTGGTCGAGGAGGCGGGCGCGGCCGCCGTGGCGACGACCAGCGCGGGGCTCGCCTGGGACCTGGGAACGGCCGACGGGGACCGGCTGGACAGGGACCGGGCCCTCGGCGCGGTCGCACGCGTCGCCGCCGTGGTCCGGGTCCCGGTGAGCGCTGACATCGAGAGCGGCTACGCGAAGGACGCCGCGGGCGTCGGGGACACGATCCGCGCGGTGCTCGCGGCCGGCGCCGTGGGCGTGAACATCGAGGACGCGCTGTACGACGGCGAGGGTGTCGGCGACGGCAACGGCGGCCGCGGTCCGCTGCGGCCGGTCGCCGAGCAGGCGGAGCGTATCGCCGCGGCCCGTGCCGCAGCCGATGCGGCGGGTGTCCCGCTGTTCATCAACGCGCGCATCGACACTGTTCTGAGGGGCGCGGGAGGGATCGAGGAGACCCTGCAGCGAGCCGCCGCCTTCCTTGCCGCCGGAGCCGACGGGATCTTCGTTCCCGGGGCCGTCGACCCGGGGACGGTGAAGTCGCTCGTGGCGGGTGTCGAGGGCCCGCTCAATGTGCTGGTCGGCCCCGGCGCACCGTCCGTCGCCGAGCTGGCCGCGCTCGGGGTCGCCCGGATCAGCACGGGCTCGAGCATCGCGCAGGCCGCGCACGCCGTGGTCCGCCGTGCCGCGCGGGAGCTGCTGAGCGCGGGGACCTACGACTCGCTGACCGGTGGACTCGACTACGCCGAGCTCAACACCCTGCTGGGCGGCGCTCGCTGAGGGCGGGGGCGCCGCTCAGCAGGTGCCCCGCATCAGCTCCTCCAGGTCGTGGTCCAGGTCGACCTGGAGATGCTCGAGTCCGACGGGTACCAGTTCGGTCGTGAGCTGGAGGAACTTCCGCACCTCGCCCGAGCGCACATGCACCACGGCGGTGCCCTCGGGGGCGTGGAACTCCAGAACGGTGCGGTCGTAGCCGTACGGCCGCACCCGTACGTCGCCGTACCCCACGGAGTCCTCCATGCCGGACGCGAGCAGCTCGCGCGCGAACGTCCAGCAGACCTCCACGCCCTCCAGCGTGGCCGGGGCGGGGAAGGTCATACGGACGGCGAAGGGGTCGCTCCGGTCGTAGTGGAGCGTTGCGGGAATGCTCGGCATCCGCGGGGCGGCGGCGACGAGGCGGGCCTCTACGGGCTGCTCGATGACGGTGGACAACGCCTTGCTCCCTTGTGACGGCTGGACGAACTCCGGGCGGATGAGGCCGGGCAATGTATGAGACGACGGAATGAGCCATTCAGTGCACCTGAAACGCAAGTGACCTCCGTCACCGAGTTCATTCACCTCGGTGACACGTAGTGATCCATTTCTCGTTCCGACATGCCCGCGATACCGGAGAGGACACCAACCGGGGCCCCCGGGTTCCCGCGGAGGGCATCTGGACGGCGCCCGGGGAGTGGGCTAGCTTCGCCCGCCATGAGGGGCTTGGGGAAGTCGAGACGTACGAGTCGGGCGGTCACCGTGGGACTGTGCGCGGCGGCGTTCGCCGCCGCGCTGACGGCGGCGCCCGCGCAGGCACACGAGGCGGGGAAGGCGGCCCACTGGGCGCTCAAGGACAGTGGCAGTGACGTGCGTTTCCGGGGGCTGTCGGCCGTCAGCCGGGACACCGCCTGGGTGGCCGGCGCCAAGGGCACCGTCCTGCGCACCACCGACGGCGGCGCGAGCTGGCGGAACGTCTCGCCGCCCGGCGCCGCCGACCTGGAGTTCCGCGACATCGAGGCGTTCGACGCGCGGCGCGCGGTGGTCCTCGCCATCGGTGAGGGCGAGGCCTCCCGGGTCTTCAGGACCGACGACGGCGGCGCGACCTGGACCGAGTCCTTCCGCAACACCGACGCGAAGGCCTTCTACGACTGTCTGACCTTCTTCGACCGGCGCCACGGCCTGGCGATGAGCGACCCCGTGGACGGCAGGTTCCGCATCCTGTCCACCAGCGACGGCGGACGGTCCTGGAAGGTGCTGCCCAGCGACGGGATGCCCGCCGCGCAGGACGGCGAGGCGGGCTTCGCCGCCAGTGGGCAGTGCCTCGTGAGCGCGGGATCGCACGATGCCTGGCTGGCCACCGGCGGGGGCGCACACGCGCGTGTGCTGCATTCCACCGACCGGGGACTGACCTGGAAGGCGGCCGAGACGCCGATTCCGGCGGGCGACCCGGCGCGTGGCGTCTTCGCCCTCGCCTTCCGGGACCGCGCCCACGGCCTCGCGGTCGGCGGCGACTACCGCGCCGACCAGGCATCGCCCCAGGCGGCCGCCCTCACCCCCGACGGCGGCCGCACCTGGGCCCCCGCCGCCCAGCCGCCGCCCGCCTACCGCTCCGGTGTCGCCTGGCTCCCGCACAGCCGCACCTCCGCGCTCGCGGTGGGCCCGACCGGCACCGACCTCACGACCGACGGCGGCCGCACCTGGCGCACCCTGGACACCGGCTCGTACGACACCGTGGACTGCACCCCCGACCTGGGCTGCTGGGCCTCCGGGGAGAAGGGCCGGGTGGCACGTCTGGAGCGCTGACCGCCGCGTGGCCCGTGGCGAGTGGGGTACCCGTGTCGCCGACGCGCAAGCGAGCGATCGGCGACACGGAAGGAAGTGAGCCGCCATGCCCCGTGGCTCCAGCCCCAAGCGCGAACGCCAGTACGAGCACATCAAGGAGAGCGCTCTCGACCGGGGAGAGAGCAGGGAGCGCGCCGAGGAGATCGCCGCGCGCACCGTCAACAAGGAGCGCGCCCGGGCCGGCGAGTCGAAGACCGCGAGCCGCACGTCCACCGAGGACATCTCCTCCGGCAGACGTGGCGGCCTGCGCTCCCACCAGGGCGCCCAGGGCCCCACGTACGACCAGCTGTACGAGGAGGCCAAGCGCCGCGACATCCACGGCCGGTCGGACATGAACAAGGAGGAGCTGAGGCGCGCGCTGGGCGACAAGTGACCGCCCCAAGGCCCCTTCCGGTGCTGTGGGCTTAGGCTCGTCGGCACCATGAACACCTCGTTGAACACCGTACCGATTCCCGCGGGTTGGCCCGCGACCGAGGAGCAGGCCCGCGCCGTGCAGGACGAACTGCGGGGGCGCGTGGTGCTCGACGAACCCGGGCCGCCGCCCGGCACCGGCAGGGTGACGGGCGTCGACGTGGCGTACGACGACGAGCGGGACGTCGTCGTGGCCGCGGCCGTCGTGCTCGACGCGGCGACCCTCGCCGTCGTCGCCGAGGCCACCGCCGTCGGACAGGTCTCCTTCCCCTACGTCCCCGGGCTGCTCGCCTTCCGTGAGATCCCGACCGTGCTGGCCGTGCTCGACGCGCTGCCGTGTCCGCCGGGCCTCGTGGTCTGCGACGGCTACGGTCTCGCCCACCCCCGGCGTTTCGGCCTCGCCAGCCACCTCGGCGTACTCACCGGGCTCTCCACGATCGGGGTGGCCAAGAACCCGTTCACCTTCTCCTACGAGGAGCCCGGCGCCCGGCGCGGCAGCGCCTCCCCGCTGCTCGCGGGCGAACCGACGGGCCCGGAGGAGGTCGGTCGGGCACTGCGCACCCAGGACGGCGTCAAGCCGGTCTTCGTCTCGGTCGGCCACCGGGTGAGCCTCGACAACGCCTGCGCGCACACCCTCGCGCTCACCCCGAAGTACCGCCTCCCGGAGACCACCCGCAGCGCGGACTCCCTGTGCCGACGGGCCCTGAAGGAGACAACTCCCTCAGGAGCCTCACCCGTTGACTGAGTGTGTGCCCTGAGTACGTGTTCTGAGTACCTGTACGGATGCGGGGGCGCCGTCATGATCGGCAGGCTGTTGCGCATGACGACGCACCGTTCCCCGAAGCCCGCCACCGGCGCCACCCAGCCCGTCGAGCGCACCGTGATGGCCGCGCTCGTCCTCTCCGTCCTCGCCGGGGTCGGCTGGATCGGCGGGATGATCTACACGGTGCTGGGCTGGCCGCTCTAGGGGGCGGACCTTCCGGACGGTCCTACCGGGACGCGGCCACCCTGAAGGTGATCCCCGCCCCGCGCAGCCGCTCGATGAGCGCGTCGCCCATCGCCACCGCCGTCGTGACCTGTCCGGCCGTTTCCGGCAGGTCGTCGAAGGCGAGGGACAGCGCGGACTCCGCGAACATCTTGGCGGTCTCGCCGTAGCCGGGGTCGCCGCCCGCGACCTCCGTGAACACGCGGCGCCCGCCGCCCTCGCCCACGAACCGCACCGAGAACCAGCTCTTCGCCCGCCGCGAGGCACTGGGTCCCTCGCCCGGCTTGATCCGGTCGGACAGCCAGCGCCGCGCGGGCGGCACCTGGGCCGCCGCGAACACCGCGCCGACGGCCGTGACCCCGCCCAGCGCGACCGGCAGCCGTTCGACGGCCGCGTAGTGGCGGTAGCGGAAGTCGGGCCCGTAGCGCTCCAGCACCCGCGCCGAACGCTGCACGATCTGGGCGTCGATGGTGGGCAGCGGCAGTGCCCATGCCCCGACCTCCTTGGCGAACCGCGGAGTGCTCAGCGGCGCGTGTGCCCGCCGCCCGACCAGCCGTGGTTCGTGCCGCCCGCGATCCCGCGCCGCGGCCAGGATGTGCCGCCCGCGCGCGAACTGGGTGAGCGCGGAGGCGAACGTGCCGCCCGAGAACATCGCCTGCGCGCGGACGAAACCGTCGACCCGCAGCGGCACGTCCTCGGGCAGCTGCCGCACCGTGAAGTAGGCGCCCAGGTCGTGCGGAATCGAGTCGAAGCCGCAGGCGTGCACCAGGCGGGCCCCGGTCTCCCGCGCGCGTGCGTCGTGCCGGACGTACATCAGGTCCACGAACTCGGGCTCGCCGGTGAGGTCCAGATAGTCGGTGCCCGCGTCGGCGCAGGCGGCGACCAGCTCCTCGCCGTGCAGTATGTACGGCCCTACGGTCGTCGCCACCACGCGCGCGCCGCGGGCGAGTTCACGCAGCGACGCCGGATCGGCGACATCCGCCAAGAGGATGTCGGGGGCGCCGGAGAGCCGCTCCCGCAGCCGCGCCAGCTTTGCCTCGTCGCGGCCCGCGATCGCCCAGCGCAGCCCCTCGGGCGCGTGGGCGGCGAGGTACTCCGCGGTGAGAGCCCCGACGAACCCGGTGGCTCCGAAGAGCACGATGTCGTACGTGCGAGCGGTCCCGTTCAGCCTGCTCATGACACCCCATCTGTCGTGCGCGAAGCGCCGTTGTCGGTGGCTGAGGCTAGCGTGAGGTACGAGCAGCCGAACGACGAGGTCGAATTAGAGGTCGGAGGTGGCCGTGGCCGTGCAGGGGAACGCGCGCCGGCCGTGCGGCGGCATACGCCGCTGACGTGCCCTGTTTCATGACGTTTCGGCATGATCCGACACCCGGGATTTAACTAAGCGCTTGCTCGCTGGGGGCTTGCCCGGCGTGGAACACGTTCTTAACATCTCTGATGTCACATCAGTGGTGTCACAGTGCTGGGGGCTCGATGGCAGTGGCAGGGACGCCGGCGTACGGCCCGCTGGCCGGAGTGCGGGTGGTGGAGCTGGCGGGCATCGGCCCCGGCCCGTTCGCCGCCATGCTCCTCGCCGACCTCGGCGCGGACGTCGTCCGCGTGGACCGGCCCGGCGGCACAGGGCTCGCCGTCAACCCGGAGTACGACATCACCAACCGCAACAAGCGGTCGGTCGTGATCGACCTGAAGGCCGAGGACGGCCCCGCCCGCGTCCTCGATCTGGTCGAACGCGCGGACATCCTCGTCGAGGGCTACCGCCCCGGCGTCGCCGAGCGTCTCGGCGTCGGCCCCGAGACCTGTCACGCCCGAAACCCCCGGCTCGTCTACGGCCGGATGACCGGCTGGGGCCAGCAGGGCCCGCTCGCCTCGCGTGCCGGGCACGACATCGCGTACATCGCGCTCACCGGCACCCTCGGCATGATCGGCAGGCCGGACGAGCCGCCCACGGTCCCCGCGAACCTCGTCGGCGACTACGCGGGCGGCTCGCTCTACCTCGTCGTCGGCGTCCTCGCCGCGCTCCACCACGCACGAGCCACCGGCGCAGGGCAGGTCGTGGACACGGCGATCGTCGACGGCGCCGCGCACCTCGCCTCGATGATCCACGGCATGCTCGCCGCGGGCGGCTGGCAGGACCGGCGCGGCGCCAACCTCCTGGACGGCGGCTGCCCGTACTACGGCACGTACGAGACGGCCGACGGGAAGTACATGGCGGTGGGCGCCCTGGAGAAGCAGTTCTACGCCGAGTTCGTGGAACTGCTCGGCATCGAGGAGTACGCCGACGCCCGCAAGGACCTGGCCCGCTGGGGCGAGCTGCGCGAGGCGGTCGCCGCCCGCTTCAAGACCCGCACCAGGGACGAGTGGACCGCGGTCTTCGAGGGCTCCGACGCCTGCGTGGCCCCCGTCCTGTCGCTGCGGGAGGCGCCGGCCCACCCCCACCTCGCCGCCCGCGGCACTTTCACCGACCACGGCGGCATCACCCAGCCCGCCCCCGCACCCCGTTTCTCCCTGACCCGCACCTCCGTCCGCACCGGCCCCGCCCTGCCGGGCGCCGACACCGCGGACGTGGCCCGCGACTGGGACGTACCACGGCTGACGCGGCACGACCTCGTGAAGGACGACTCGATGAAGGACGGCGACTGATGGAGCTCTCCCTCCCGCTCGACTACGCGGGCGACCCCCGGCAGGCCGCCGACGAGGTCGCCGCGCTGGAGTCCGCGGGTCTGGACGCCGTCTGGGTCGCGGAGGCCTACGGCTTCGACGCGCCCACGATCATGGGCTATCTGGCCGCCCGCACCGAGCGCATGAAGATCGGCTCCGGGATCCTCAACGTCTACTCGCGCACCCCGGCGCTGCTCGCGCAGACCGCCGCCGGACTCGACGCGATCTCGGGCGGCCGCGGCATGCTGGGGCTCGGTGCCTCGGGCCCGCAGGTCGTCGAGGGCTGGCACGGGAAGGCGTACGACAAGCCACTGGGCCGCACCCGCGAGGCCATCGAGCTGACCCGCCGCATCCTGCGCCGCGAGGTCATCGACCACCACGGCATCACCGACATGCCCCGCCCCGGCGGCCTGGGCAAGCCCCTGAAGCTCCTCACCAAGCCGGTGCGCCCCGACATCCCGCTGTACGTGGCGTCCCTGGGGCCCGCCAACGTCCGGATGACCGCCGAACTCGCCGACGGCTGGCTGCCCACCCTCTTCATCCCGGAGAAGGCCCACCAGATGTGGGGCGGCCCCCTCGCGGAGGGCGCCGCACTGCGGGACCCGGCGCTCGGCCCCTTGCGGACCGTCGCGGGCGGCCTGCTCGCCATCGGCGAGGACGCGGCGGCCGTACGGGAACTCGCGCGACCCAAAATCGCCCTCTACGTAGGCGGCATGGGCGCCCCCGGCAAGAACTTCTACAACGACCTCGCGGTGGCCTACGGCTACGAGAAGGAGGCCCGGCTCATCCAGGAGCTGTACCTCTCCGGTCGGAAGAAGGAGGCCGAGGCCGCCGTACCGGCCGAGCTCTGCGAGCTGATCTCGCTGTGCGGGCCGGAGAGCTATGTGCGCGAGCGTGTCGAGGCCTTCCGGGAGGCGGGGGTCGACATGCTCAACATCACTCCCGTGGGGCCGGAGCCGGCCCGACTGGTCGAGACCGTCAAGAGCTGGCTCTAGGAGGTCGTTCGCGCATGAAGCGGCAGATTTTCGGCGCCGAGCACGACGCGTTCCGGGCGACCGTGCGCACCTTCCTCGCCAAGGAGGTGACGCCGTACTACGAACAGTGGGAGAAGGACGGCATCGTCTCGCGCGAGGCCTGGCGCGCCGCCGGGAAACAGGGGCTGCTCGGCCTCGCCGTACCGGAGGAGTACGGGGGCGGCGGCAACGCCGACTTCCGCTACAGCGCCGTACTCGCCGAGGAGTTCACGCGCGCGGGGGCCGCCGGTCTCGCCCTCGGGCTGCACAACGACATCATCGGGCCATATCTGACGGACCTGGCCACCGAGGAGCAGAAGCGGCGCTGGCTGCCGGGGTTCTGCGACGGTTCGCTCATCACGGCGATCGCGATGACCGAGCCGGGCGCCGGATCCGACCTCCAGGGCATCAGGACGCACGCCGAGGACCGGGGCGACCACTGGCTGCTCAACGGCTCCAAGACCTTCATCTCGAACGGGATCCTCGCCGACCTGGTGATCGTCGTCGCGAAGACGACCCCGGAGGGCGGCGCCCACGGTCTGTCTCTGCTCGTCGTCGAGCGCGGCATGGCAGGCTTCGAGCGTGGCCGCAATCTCGACAAGATCGGGCAGAAGGCGCAGGACACGGCCGAGCTGTTCTTCCACGACGTACGCGTCCCCAAGGAGAACCTGCTCGGGGAGCTCAACGGCGCCTTCGTGCACCTCATGACGAACCTCGCGCAGGAACGCATGGGCATCGCCGTCGCCGGGATCGCGGCGGCCGAGTACCTGCTGGAGATCACCACCCAGTACGTCAAGGAGCGCGAGGCCTTCGGACGGCCGCTGTCCAAGCTCCAGCACATCCGCTTCGAGATAGCCGAGATGGCGACCGAGTGCGCCGTCACCCGTGCGTTCCTCGACCGCTGCGTCGTCGACCACACGAACGGCGAACTCGACGCCGTGCACGCCTCGATGGCCAAGTGGTGGGCCACCGAACTGCAAAAACGCGTCGCGGACCGCTGCCTCCAGCTGCACGGCGGCTACGGCTACATGACGGAGTACCGCGTCGCCAGGGCCTTCACGGACGGCCGCATCCAGACCATCTACGGCGGGACCACAGAGATCATGAAGGAGATCATCGGCCGCTCCCTGCTCGGCTGATCCTCCGCACCCTCCCCGAAAGGCTTATCAGTGAGCACCGAAGCGTACGTGTACGACGCGATCCGCACCCCGCGCGGGCGCGGCAAGGCGAACGGCGCCCTGCACGGCACCAAGCCCATCGACCTGGTCGTCGGCCTCATCCACGAGATCCAGCGCCGCCTGCCGGGCCTGGACCCGGCCGCGATCGACGACATCGTGCTCGGTGTCGTGGGCCCGGTCGGCGACCAGGGCTCCGACATCGCCCGTATCTCCGCGATCGCCGCCGGACTGCCCGACACGGTCGCAGGCGTCCAGGAGAACCGCTTCTGCGCCTCGGGCCTGGAAGCCGTCAACCTGGCCGCGATGAAGGTCCGCTCAGGCTGGGAGGACCTGGTGCTCGCGGGCGGCGTCGAGTCGATGTCCCGCGTGCCCATGGCCTCGGACGGCGGCGCCTGGTTCGCCGACCCGATGACCAACATCGCCACCAACTTCGTGCCGCAGGGCATCGGCGCCGACCTCATCGCCACCATCGAGGGCTTCTCCCGGCGGGACGTCGACGAGTACGCGGCCCTCTCCCAGGAGCGCGCGGCCGCCGCCTGGAAGGACGGCCGGTTCGAGAAGTCCGTCGTCCCCGTGAAGGACCGCAGCGGGCTCGTCGTCCTCGACCACGACGAGCACATGCGCCCCGGCACCACCGCCGACTCGCTCGGCAAGCTGAAGCCCTCGTTCGCGGACATCGGCGAGCTGGGCGGCTTCGACGCCGTGGCGCTGCAGAAGTACCACTGGGTCGAGGAGATCGACCACGTCCACCACGCGGGCAACTCCTCCGGCATCGTCGACGGCGCCTCCCTGGTCGCCATCGGCTCCAAGGAGGTCGGCGAGCGCCACGGCCTCACCCCCCGCGCGCGGATCGTCGCCGCCGCCGTCTCCGGCTCCGAGCCCACCATCATGCTCACCGGCCCCGCGCCCGCGACCCGCAAGGCGCTCGCCAAGGCCGGGCTGACCATCGACGACATCGACCTCGTGGAGATCAACGAGGCCTTCGCCGCGGTCGTCCTGCGCTTCGTGAAGGACATGGGCCTGTCCCTCGACAAGGTCAACGTCAACGGCGGCGCGATCGCGCTCGGCCATCCGCTCGGCGCCACCGGCGCGATGATCCTCGGCAGCCTCGTCGACGAACTGGAGCGCCAGGACAAGCGCTACGGCCTCGCCACGCTGTGCGTGGGCGGCGGCATGGGCATCGCGACCATCGTCGAGCGCCTGTAACCCCCGGCGGGACCCCCAGACTTCCACGGCTTAAACGGCTTCTACGGAGACCCTCCTCATGACCGAGAGCACCACCATCCGCTGGGAACAGGACGAGACCGGTGTCGTCACCCTCGTCCTCGACGACCCCAACCAGTCCGCCAACACCATGAACCAGGCCTTCAAGGACTCGATCGCGGCGATCGCCGAACGCGCCGAGGCCGAGAAGGACTCCATCCGGGGCATCATCTACACCTCCGCCAAGAAGACCTTCTTCGCGGGCGGCGACCTCAAGGACATGATCAAGGCGGGGCCGGAGAACGCCCAGGAGGCCTTCGACACCGGCACGGCCATCAAGTCCTCCCTGCGCCGCATCGAGACCCTGGGCAAGCCGGTCGTGGCCGCCATCAACGGCGCGGCCCTCGGCGGCGGCTACGAGATCGCCCTCGCCTCCCACCACCGCGTCGCCCTCGACGCCCCCGGCTCCAAGATCGGCCTGCCCGAGGTCACCCTCGGCCTGCTGCCCGCGGGCGGCGGCGTCACCCGCACCGTCCGCCTCATGGGCATCACCGACGCGCTGCTGAAGGTGCTCCTCCAGGGCACCCAGTACTCCCCGCAGCGGGCCCTGGAGAACGGGCTCGTCCACGAAGTGGCGGCCACCTCCGAGGAGATGCTCGCCAAGGCGCGCGCCTTCATCGACGCCAACCCCGAGTCGCGGCAGCCCTGGGACAAGCCCGGCTACAAGATCCCGGGCGGCACGCCGTCGAACCCGAAGTTCGCCGCCAACCTGCCCGCCTTCCCGGCCAACCTGAGGAAGCAGCTGAACGGCGCCCCCTACCCGGCCCCGCGCAACATCATGGCGGCCGCCGTCGAGGGCTCCCAGGTCGACTTCGAGACCGCGCTGGTCATCGAGGCCCGCTACTTCACCGAGCTGGTCACCGGGCAGACCTCGAAGAACATGATCCAGGCGTTCTTCTTCGACCTCCAGGCGGTCAACTCCGGCGCCAACCGCCCCCAGGGCATCGAGCCGCGCAAGGTCCGCAAGGTCGCCGTCCTCGGCGCCGGGATGATGGGCGCCGGCATCGCCTACTCGTGCGCCCGCGCGGGCATCGACGTCGTCCTGAAGGACGTGTCGGCGCAGGCGGCGGCCAAGGGCAAGGCCTACTCCGAGAAGCTCTGCGCGAAGGCCGTCTCCCGGGGCCGTACGACGCAGGAGAAGGCCGACGAGCTGCTCGCCCGCATCACGCCGACCGCCGACCCGAACGACCTGGCCGGCTGCGACGCCGTGATCGAGGCCGTCTTCGAGGACACGGCCCTCAAGCACAAGGTGTTCCAGGAGATCCAGAACATCGTCGAGCCCGACGCGCTGCTGTGCTCCAACACCTCGACCCTGCCGATCACCGTGCTCGCCGAGGGCGTGGAGCGGCAGGACGACTTCATCGGACTGCACTTCTTCTCGCCCGTCGACAAGATGCCGCTCGTCGAGATCATCAAGGGCGACCGGAGCGGCGACGAGGCACTGGCGCGCGCCTTCGACCTCGTACGGCAGATCAAGAAGACCCCGATCGTCGTCAACGACTCGCGCGGCTTCTTCACCTCCCGCGTCATCGGCCACTTCATCAACGAGGGCGTCGCGATGGTCGGCGAGGGCATCGAGCCCGCCTCCGTCGAGCAGGCGGCGGCCCAGGCGGGCTACCCGGCCAAGGTCCTCTCCCTGATGGACGAGCTGACGCTCACCCTGCCGCGCAAGATCCGCAAGGAGTCCAAGCAGGCCGTCGAGGAGGCGGGCGGCACCTGGCAGACGCACCCGGCGGAGGCGGTCATCGACCGCATGGTCGACGAGTTCGGCCGCACCGGGCGCAGCGGCGGCGCGGGCTTCTACGAGTACGGTGCGGACGGCAAGCGCGGCAAGCTCTGGCCCGGCCTGCGCGAGCACTACACCAAGCCCGGGCACGAGATCCCGTTCAAGGACATGCAGGAGCGCATGCTCTTCTCCGAGGCGCTGGACACCGTTCGGCTCCTGGAGGAGGGCGTGCTGACGTCCGTCGCCGACGCCAACATCGGATCCATCTTCGGGATCGGCTTCCCGGGCTGGACCGGCGGTGTGCTCCAGTACATCAACGGTTACGACGGAGGTCTGCCCGGATTCGTGGCACGCGCGCGTGAACTCGCCGAGCGCTACGGGGAGCGGTTCACGCCGCCCGCGCTGCTCGTCGAGAAGGCGCAGAAGGGCGAGAGGTTCAGCGACAGCTGACGTATCGCCGAGCAGGAGGCGTGCGGGTGTGGCCCAGGAGTCCTCAGCGGCTCAGGACTCCTTGAGCCACTCCCGCAGCTCCGCCTTCAGCGAGCGCTGGAACGTGGTCAGCAGCGCCTGCACCACCAGCGGCTGCATGTGGGCCGAGAGGGACTTCACCGCCGCCACCGACTCGTGCTCGCCCACCGCCTCGCGCAGCAACGCGGACAGCTCGCGTGCCGCCGCGCGGGAGTGCTCCAGCAGGACGCCGCGCGCGGCGAGGATCGACTCGTGCGCGAGCGGTACGTCGAGGAGCTGGACGCCGAGCGCCAGCAGCGCCGGGTCCACACGGAAGGAGTCCGAGGAGGCCAGGGACTCCGGGGACTCCGGGGAGGCCAGGGAGTCCGGAGAGTCCGAGCCGTCCAAGCTGCCGGATGTGCCCTCGGTCCGCTCGATGATGTTCATCGCGACCAGCCGCTCCAGGGCCTCCTCGCCCAGGGGGCGGCCGGCCCGCCGTTCCAGTTCCTCGCGTGTCACGTCCTCCGCCGCGTCCGGCGCCCAGGAGGCGACCACGGCACGGTGAAGGGCGAGATCCTGGGCGCTCAGGTCGGCCGGCAGCCGCTGAAGATGGCGCTCGATCGCGGCCAGCGTCATGCCCTGGCGCTGCAGCTCCTCGATGAGCGCGAGCCGGGCCAGATGCTCCTGGCTGTAGTGCCCCACCCGGCGGGGTCCGATCACGGGCGGCGGGAGCAGCCCCTTGGAACTGTAGAAGCGGACCGTACGGACCGTGACGCCCGCGCGTGCGGCCAGCTCGTCGACCGTGAGCGTCGGCTCCTCGGTGTCCGTCGTCATGGCAGGTCCTCGCCTCTTCGATGGTGCAGCGATGGTGCAGCGATCAGGTGCAACAGTATTGCTGTCTCACCGGTCCTGTGAAAGCGCTCTCGAAGAGTTCTGCACCCTTTGATCACCATGTGAGATGTTCCGCGGTGTGAGCTGTGCCATCGCATCCCGGGGATCCCTCGGGGAAGGTGGCTCCTTGGTCTGTGCCGCGTCAGGGGCGGTGCGGGCCGAGGCACATCCGGAAACCCGCGCACTCGGTGCGTGGGCGCACCAGAGAGTAGATCCACGCGTGAGCAAGGACGCCGTAGACACGGCCAAGGCCGCATCCCGCACCGACGCGGCCCGCACGCCCGCGGACGCGGGCGACGCCGGTTACAGCAAGGACCTCAAGGCCCGCCACGTCAACATGATCGCCATCGGCGGCGCGATCGGCACCGGGCTCTTCCTCGGCGCCGGCGGCCGCCTCCACAACGCGGGACCCGCGCTGGCGATCGCCTACCTCGTCTGCGGAGTCTTCGCCTTCTTCGTCGTGCGGGCGCTCGGCGAGCTGGTCCTCTACCGGCCCTCCTCCGGGTCCTTCGTGTCGTACGCGCGCGAGTTCCTCGGCGAGAAGGGTGCGTACGTCGCCGGGTGGATGTACTTCCTCAACTGGTCGACGACCGGTATCGCCGACATCACCGCGATCGCGCTCTACACGCACTACTGGAGCTTCTTCACCGACATCCCGCAGTGGGTGCTGGCGCTGATCGCCCTCGCGGTGGTCCTGGCCGTCAACCTGATCTCGGTGAAGATCTTCGGCGAGATGGAGTTCTGGTTCGCGATCGTCAAGGTCGCCACCCTCGTCTCCTTCATGCTGGTCGGCATCTTCCTGCTGGCCACGCACCACGACGTGGGCGGCCAGAAGCCCGGCCTGAGCGTCATCACGGACCACGGCGGTCTGCTCCCGCACGGGATCATGCCGGTCGTCCTGGTGATGCAGGGCGTGATCTTCGCGTACGCGGCCCTGGAACTGGTCGGCGTCGCCGCGGGCGAGACCGCCGAGCCGGAGAAGGTCGTCCCGCGCGCGGTGAACTCGATCATGTGGCGTGTGGGCCTGTTCTACGTCGGCTCGGTCGTCCTGCTCGCGCTGCTGCTGCCCGGGTCGGTCTACTCGGCCGACGAGAGCCCCTTCGTCACCGTCCTGTCGAAGATCGGCGTCCAGGGTGCCGGTGACGTCATGAACCTGGTCGTCCTCACCGCGGCCATGTCGTCCCTGAACTCCGGCCTGTACTCCACCGGCCGCATCCTGCGCTCCATGGCGATGGCGGGCTCCGCGCCCCGGTTCACCGCGAAGATGAACCGCAACCAGGTCCCGTACGGCGGCATTCTGCTCACCTGCGCGGTGTGTGTGCTCGGCGTCGGCCTGAACTACCTCATGCCCAGCCAGGCCTTCGAGATCGTCCTGAACGTGGCGTCCCTGGGCATCATCAGCACCTGGGTGATCATCATGGTCTGTCACCTGGTGTTCGTCCGCCGCGCCAAGGAGGGCCTGGTCAGCCGCCCGTCCTTCCGGCTCCCCGGCAGCCCCGTGACCGAGATCGTCACCATCGCCTTCCTGTTGGCCGTGCTCGGCCTGATGGGCAACGACCCCGAGGTCGGCCGCAAGACCCTGCTCCTCATCCCGGTGATCGCGGCCCTGCTGGTCGGCGGCTGGTTCGCGATCCGCCACCGGGTCTCGAAGACCACGGACCAGGAACTGAGCGAGCTGACGAAGTAGCAGGTCGGACGCTGTTGTCAGTGGCGGCGCCTACGGTGGCGTCATGTCGGAGATCACGTATGTCCGGGGTGACGCCACCGCTCCGTCGGTCAAGGGCGTCAAGCTGATCGCCCATGTCTGCAATGACATCGGGGGCTGGGGGAAGGGCTTCGTCCTCGCCCTGTCCCGCCGCTGGCCCGAGCCGGAGGCGGCGTACCGGGCATGGCACCGGGACCGGGCGCACAACGACTTCGGACTGGGCGCGACCCAGTTCGTCCAGGTCGAGAAGTACGTGTGGGTGGCGAACCTGATAGGCCAGCGGGGCATCAGGACGGGCAGCAAGGGGGTCCCCGTCCGCTACGAGGCGATCGACACGGGCCTCGCCCACCTGGCGACCAAGGCCGCCGAACTCGACGCGTCCGTCCACATGCCCCGCATCGGCTGCGGTCTGGCCGGTGGCAACTGGTCCCGGGTGGAGCCGCTCATCATGCGACGGCTGGTGGAGCGGGGGGTGGCGGTGACGGTGTACGACCACGGAGAGTGAGCGGGGCCCAAGGCTGGGCGCGCGCCTTCTCGCGCCGATGGCGGACCAGCGCGGTCGGTCAGAGGGGTCGGCCGGAGGGGCTGTTTTCGGTCAACTCTGGCGCAGATGCGCGTTGGTTCGCACGCATGAGCGGGTAAGTCACGGCCATGGAACTCATCCCCTACCCGATAGGTCCACTCAACCCGAAGGTTCAGGACCTGGGCTACGCCCTGGCGCTGTTCGCCTTCATCTACGTGCTCGTCGCCCGCGTGCTCCCGCGGATGAACCGGGCGCTCGAACTGCGGGACGACGCGATCAACGGCGCCAAGGAGCGCGCCGAAGCCGTGCGTGCCCGCGCCGAGAGTGAGCGTCTCGGAACCGAGGCCCTGTTGGCCGAGGCCCGCCACGAAGCCGCCCGCATCCGCCAGCAGGCCCTCGAACAGGGCTCCGCCCTGATCGCCGAGGCCCGCGCGGACGGGCAGCGTGAACGTGACGCCGTGGTGGCCGACGGTCGCGCCCGCATCGAGTCCGAGTGCGCGGCGGCCGACGCCGAACTCCGCATGTCCGTGTCGGAGTTGGCCTCGGAGCTGGCGAGCCGCATCGTGGGCGAGCGGATCGCGGCCCCGGTGGAGCAGGGCAACTGACGCCCGTACGTGAACGGCCCCCACTCGCCCGCCCCTGAAAGGGAGAGGGACGGGCGAGTGGGCGAGGGCCCCGCTCAGGGACCCGGGCTACCGGTTCAGCCGGAGTGGACGGAATCGGTCGCCGCGATCTTCTTCCACGACCGGGGTCGCGCCGGAGCCCCAGCCGTGGCCGGAGCCACCGCGATCGACGCACCCCGCGCCGCGGCCGTCGCCGGCTTCGACGGCTCGAACAGCCAGGTGTCGAAGAGCGTGGCGAGCGACTTGCCCGACACCTTCTCCGCGTACTTCTGGAAGTCCCCGACCGACGCGTTCCCGTACGCGTGCTCCCGCGGCCACCCCTTCAGGATGGCGAAGAACGTGTCGTCCCCGACCTCGTTGCGCAGCGCCTGCACCGCCACCGCCCCCCGGTCGTAGACCGCGGTGTCGAACTGGTTGTCCGGACCGGGGTCACCCGGCGCGACCTTCCAGAAGGCGTCGTCCGCCGGATGCAAGGCGTACACGTAGTCCGCGAGCTCCTGCGCCGTCCCCTCGCCCTCGTGCTCGGACCACAGCCACTGCGCGTACCGCGCGAAGCCCTCGTTGATCCAGATGTCCTTCCAGCCCTTCAGGGACACGTCGTCGCCGTACCACTGGTGCGCCAGCTCATGGACGACCACCGAGGTGTTGGAGCCGTTCGCGAACTGCCGGGGGCTGTAGTAGACGCGGGTCTGGGTCTCCAGCGCGTACCCGGTGGTGGTGTTCGGCACGTATCCGCCCACCGAGCTGAAGGGGTACGGGCCGAAGTAGCCGGTCAGCCAGTCGACGATCTCCCCGGTCCGCTCGACGCTCGCCCGCGCGGCCCCGTCGTTGTCGCCGAGGTCCTTGCTGTACGCGTTGACGACCGGGACGCCGCCGGCCGTCGTGCCCGTCGTGATGTCGAACTTTCCGATGGCGAGTGTGGCGAGATAGGTCGCCTGTGGCTTGTTGGACCGCCAGTTGTAGCGGGTCCAGCCGAGCCGTGAACTCGTGGACTGGAGCGTGCCGTTGGAGATCGCCTGCGTACCGTCCGGCACGGCCACCGAGACGTCGTACGTGGCCTTGTCGCTCGGATGGTCGTTGCTGGGGAACCACCACCAGGCCGACTCGGGCTCGTCCGCCGCGACGGCCCCGTCCGGAGTGCGGTGCCAGGTCGAGAAGCCGTACGCGCTCTTCGTCGAGGGCACCCCGCTGTAACGGACGACGACCGTGACGGGCGTGCCCTTGGGTAGCGGAGTCGCCGGGGTGATCTCCAGCTCGTGCTGGCCCGAGGTGGTGAAGGAGGCCTTCGCCCCGTTGACCCGCACCTCGCTCACGTCGAGCAGGAAGTCGAGGTCGAAGCGTGAGAGGTCCTGCGTGGTGGTGGCCAGGAGGGTCGCCGTTCCCTGCAACTCGTCGGTGGCCGGCTGGTACTGGAGCCGCAGGTCGTAGTGCGAGACGTCGTATCCGCCGTTGCCGTAGGCCGGGTAGTAGGGGTCGCCGATACCGGGCGCCCCGGGGGTGTAGTCCGCCGCCGATGCCGGGATCGCCAGCAGCAGGGAGGCGGCGAGCGCGCCCGGGGCGATGAGTCTGCGGTGCACGAAGAGCTCCAAGTCGTGGGGGAACGAGGACGGTTCGGAGCCTATTGACTCCCGGTGCCGTCACCCTGTCCATCGCCCCTCCTGTCACACGATCGCCATTCGGCCGACATGACCGATTCGGACCCGGCTGCCTCCACGGACCCTCTTTTGCACCGGAGTTGACCGGGGTACCTTCCGCGCATGCCGAAACCAGCGCGCCGTATGCGCTTCACGACCTGGAGATCGCTCGCGACGGCGGCCACCGCCGCCCTGGTGGCCGTCTTCCTCGCCCCCGCCGCCGCACACGGCGTGCCCCGGGAGAGCACCCCGGTCTACTCGTACGAGAACGCGATCCGTGAATCCGTCTGGGTGGACACCGGCCTCGACGGCGACGGCGACGGGAAGACCGACCGCGTCGCCGTCGACATCGTCCGGCCTCGCGAACTCGCCCAGCAGGGCCGCAAGGTTCCCGTGATCATGGACGCCAGCCCGTACTACTCCTGCTGCGGGCGCGGCAACGAGAGCCAGCTCAAGACGTACGACGCGAACGGCGACGTCGTCCAGATGCCGCTGTTCTACGACAACTACTTCGTGCCGCGCGGCTACGCCTTCGTCGGCGTCGACCTGGCCGGAACCAATCGCTCCGACGGCTGTGTGGACGTCGGCGGCCGCTCCGACATCCAGTCCGCGAAGGCCGTGGTCGACTGGCTCAACGGCCGGGCCAAGGGCTACACGACGCGCACCGGCGCGGACCGGGCCAAGGCGACCTGGACCAACGGCAGAACCGGCATGATCGGCAAGAGCTGGGACGGCACCATCGCCAACGGTGTGGCCGCGACCGGCGTCAAGGGCCTGAAGACCATCGTGCCGATCAGCGCCATCTCCTCCTGGTACGACTACTACTTCGCCAAGGGCGCCCCGCTCTACGACTCGGGCCCGGACTGGCTCTCCGGCTACGTCGACAGCCCCGAGGCCACCGCCAAGTGCGCCGCCGTGCAGCAGAAGATCGTCGACGGGGCCCCGCGCACCGGTGACTGGACCAAGTTCTGGACCGAGCGCGACTACGTGAAGGACGCGAGCAAGGTCAGGGCGAGCGTCTTCCTGGTGCACGGTATGCAGGACCTCAACGTCCGCACCAAGAACTTCGGCCAGTGGTGGAGTGCCCTCGCCAAGAACGGCGTCGAGCGCAAGATCTGGCTCTCCCAGACCGGACACGTCGACCCCTTCGACTTCCGCCGCGCCGCGTGGGTCGACACCCTGCACCGCTGGTTCGACCACGAACTCCTCGGCTACGACAACGGCATCGACGACGAGCCCATGGCCGACATCGAGCGCCACCCCGACCAGTGGGCCACCGCCGGCGTCTGGCCGCCCCGCGGGACGCAGACGACGACACTGCGCCCCGGCACCGGCACCCAGACGGGCGTCGGCACCCTCGGCCTGCGTACGGGCTCCGGAACCGAGGCCTTCACCGACGACCCGAAGCTGAGCGAGACCGACTGGGCCGCGCACATCGACCGGTCCACCCCCGAGAAGGCCGGGTTCGTCACCAAGCCGCTGACCCAGGACCTGCGTCTGTCCGGCTCCTCCAAGGTGACCGTCACCGCCACGCCGACCACCTCGACCGCCCACCTCTCCGCGGTCCTGGTCGACCTGGGCCCGGACACCATCCGCGACTACGCCGACGGCGGCGAGGGCATCACCACCCTCACCGACCGCACCTGCTGGGGTCCGAGCACGACCGGCGACAGCTCCTGCTACAAGGTCACCCAGGCGAAGAAGACCGACGTGGCCGCCACGGTCCTCAGCCGCGGCTGGGCCGACCTCGGCAACTACGCCTCCGACCTCAAGGGCGTCCCGCTCACCCCGGGCAAGGCGTACACGATCACGCTCGACCTGGCCGCCACCGACCACGTCGTCCCGGCGGGCCACCGGCTCGCCCTGATCGTCGCGGGCACCGACAAGGACCTCATCGACCCCCCGTCGACCACTCCGACCCTCACGCTGGACCTGTCCCGTACGTCGGCCCGCGTGCCGTTCGTCGGCGGCGCCAAGGCCTTCGCCAGGGCGACGGCGGGCTCCGCCGCCGCCGCGAGCACGGCCGGCCTCGACGGCGTACGCGATCCGAGCAGTGCCCTCCGGGTCCCGGGGGAGACCCGCTGATCCACTGACCCCCTTCAAGGGCGCACGGCGGCCGGTTCCTCGCCCAGCGCGAGCCCGGCCGCCTCCCGCGCACAGCCCCAGGCCACCGTGACGCCCGCGCCGCCATGGCCGTAGTGGTGCACCAACACCCGCCCGTCGGGCAGTACTTCACGCTCCAGCCGGACCGTGTCGCGCACCGGCCGCAGCCCCACCCGATGGCCCAGCACGCGCGCCCCGGCGATCTCCGGCCGCAGCGCCACACACCGTTCGACGATCGCCTCGGCCGCCGCCGGATCCGGCGTGAGCGACCAGTCATCGTCGTCGGTCGTGCCACCCAGCACGAGCCGGTCCGGGTGCGGGAAGACATAGGTGGTCGTCCCGGCGTCCGAGTCCGTCGACACGAGCCAGGTATGGACCCCGGGGTTCTCCACGATCACGAGCTGCCCGCGCACGGGCCGTACGGACGGATCCGGTACGAGCGTGTGGGCGCCAAGGCCCGTGCAGTTGACGACGACCGGCGCCTCGACCTCCGCGAGATCCGTCACCGTCCGTGTCTCGATCGTCCCGCCCGCCCGCAGAAACCGCTCGCGCAGCCAGCGCAGATGCACCGGCATGTCGATCAGCGGCAGCCGCGCCCACAGCCCCGTACCCGCGTACTCCTCGACCGTCGCCGCGCGCAGCCCGGGCACCCGGGCGGCCCACGGCTCCAGCGCGTCCAGTCGTGTCTCGCCCTGTACGCCCTCGACCACGCGTACGCCCGTTTCCCGGGGCCGGGCCGCCAACTCCTCGTACACGGAGAGTGATTGCAGGGCCCATTCGCCCGCGAGCGCCTTCGGCCGGATGCGGTACGGCCACCACAGCGCGCCGGCAACGGCCGAGGTGGTCAGCTCGCCGGACTCCCGCGCCCACACCCGTACCCGCCGGCCGCGCTCGGCCAGGACGAGCGCCGTCGTCAACCCGACGACACCGCTTCCGACCACGATCACGTCATCGCTGCGCGCGTTGTCCATGCCGGGACGTTAGCGGAATATGTCATGCCGTGCTCACATCACTCCCAGTCTGGGGATACTCACAGCATGTCTGCCGAGTACGCGACCTTCGGCCTGGCACCGGCGATGCGTGCCGGTGGAGTCCTCGCCAACGGTGACTACCAAGTGCACCGGGACTTCGTCGACTTCATCGTCGACGGCCGCCCGCTGCTGTACCAGCTCTCCGACCTCGACGCGGTGTCCCCGCTCGCCTCCGACGTACCACCCGCCATCTTCACCGCCCAGGTCCGAAGCCTCCTCCTGGAGGCCGAGGCGCCGCTCGACGACGGCCGCTACGTGATCTACGGCTGTCCCGAGTGCGAGGGCATCGAATGCGGTGCCGTGACCGCCGTCATCGAGAAGGACGACTCCTGCGACGACTACGTGTGGCGCGACTTCGCCTGGCAGACCGGCGAACACGCCGATCTGGAACTCAACGGCTATCACGGGATAGGGCCGTTCCGCTTCCAGGGCGCCGAGTACCGCAGCGCCCTGAACTCGCTGCTCCTCGGCGACCCCGGGGCGCGCCGCCGGGTCCTGCTCATCGGCGCCCGGGTCGCCGTGCTCGCCAAGCTCGCCGCCGCCCTGCGCTCCATCGGCATCGGCGCCGACATCACCCGCGACGCCACCGACGTCCCGGCCGAGGAACTCCGCGGGTACGGCGCGGTGGCCTTCGGGCGCGCCATCGGCGAACAGGAGCGCGCGGCCGTACGGCGGTCCTTCGAGCGGGCCGGGGTCGAGGTCGCCCACGTCGACGGACTGGCTCCGATCGTCCCGCTCCTCGTCGCGCAGATCGAGCACGCCCTGGACCGCAGTCCCCACGAGCTGCGCCGCCTCACCCGCCTGGTCGCCGCCGACGGCGAGGCGGGCATCGAGGTCACCTCCACCTGTCGGGTCCAGATCACCGCGTACCGCCTCGACCGGTTGTACCGCACGCATACACAGGAGGTCTTCGACGGGATTCTGGAGGCGGGCAGACACCGGATCACCCTGGACGCCAAGGCCGTGAAGGGGGAGTCGTTCCTCGTGGCCCGGACCTCGGGGAGTGTGCTGGTGGAGGCGATGGTCCACTGAGCGGGCCGCACCGGGACGGGGGTGCGGCCCCGCACGGAAACCGGGACGTGGCCCCGCAGGGAAACGGGGACGCAGCCGGGGCGGCCGGGCCGTTAGGATCGGCCTCCTGATGACTGCCACTCTCGTCGCCAAGAACCTCGCCGCCGGACACGGCGACCGCTCGCTCTTCTCCGGGCTCGACCTCGTGGTCGCGCCCGGCGATGTGATCGGACTCGTCGGTGCCAACGGCGCGGGCAAGTCCACCCTGCTGCGGATGCTCGCCGGACTGCTCACGCCCGAGGAGGGGGAGCTGCGGCTGTCCCCGCCGTCGGCGAGCGTCGGCCATCTGCCGCAGGAGCCGGAGCGGCGGGAGGGCGAGAGCGTCCGGGAGTTCCTGGCCCGGCGCACCGGTGTGGCCGAGGCCCAGCGCGTGATGGACGAGGCGACGCAGGCGCTCGTCGACGGCGCGCCGGGCGCGGACGACGCGTACGCGGAGAGCCTGGAGCGCTGGCTCGACCTCGGCGGCGCCGACCTCGACGAGCGCGCCGAGGAGGTCGCCGACACCCTCGGGCTCGGCGTCGACCTCGACCAGCCGATGACGTCCCTGTCCGGCGGCCAGGCGGCCCGCGCCGGACTCGCCTCCCTGCTCCTGTCCCGCTACGACGTCTTCCTCCTCGACGAGCCCACCAACGACCTGGACCTGGAAGGTCTGGAGCGGCTCGAACGCTTCGTCTCCGGGCTGCGCGCGGGCACCGTCGTCGTCAGCCACGACCGCGAGTTCCTGACCCGCACGGTCACCAAGGTGCTCGAACTCGACCTCGCCCAGCAGCAGATCACCCTCTACGGCGGCGGCTACGAGGCCTACCTGGAGGAGCGCGACACCGCCCGCCGGCACGCCCGCGACGACTACGAGGAGTACGCCGACAAGCGCTCCGCCCTCGAAGGCCGCGCCCAGATGCAGCGCTCCTGGATGGACAAGGGCGTGAAGAACGCCCGGCGCAAGGCGAACAACGACAACGACAAGATCGGCCGCAAGTTCCGCAGTGAGGCCAGCGAGAAGCAGGCGTCCAAGGCCCGGCAGACCCAGCGCATGATCGAGCGCTTGGACGTCGTCGACGAGCCGCGCAAGGAGTGGGAGCTGCGGATGGAGATCGCGGCCGCACCGCGCTCCGGCGCCGTCGTGGCCACCCTGCGTGACGCCGAGGTGCGGCGCGGTGACTTCACCTTCGGCCCCGCGACCCTCCAGATCGACTGGGCGGACCGGGTCGCCGTCACGGGCGCCAACGGCGCGGGCAAGTCGACCCTGCTCGGCGCCCTGCTCGGCCGCGTCCCGCTGGACGCCGGTCACGCCACCCTCGGCTCCGGCGTCGTCGTCGGCGAGGTCGACCAGGCCCGCAAACTCTTCCACGGCTCCGAGTCCCTGCTCGACGCGTTCAGCGCCGCCGTCCCCGACACCGAACCGGCCGAGGTCCGCACCCTGCTGGCCAAGTTCGGCCTCAAGGCGGAACACGTCCTGCGCCCGGCGGCCACCCTCTCTCCCGGCGAGCGCACCCGCTCGGCCCTCGCCCTCCTCCAGGGCCGTGGCGTCAACCTCCTCGTCCTCGACGAGCCGACCAACCACCTCGACCTCCCCGCGATCGAACAGCTGGAGGCGGCGCTCGACTCGTACGAGGGCACCCTGCTGCTCGTGACCCACGACCGCCGCATGCTCGACGCGGTCCACACCACGCGCCGGCTGGAAGTGGCGGCGGGCAAGGTGACGGAGCGCTGACCTACGCCGTGGCCAGCCGGCGGGCCATCGTGGGGTAGTCCACGACGTACCCCTCCGCGTCGAACTCCAGATCGCTGCGGTAGTCACCGGACGAGAAACGCACGCGCCCGCCGTCCCCGGTGCGCCCGAGATGTGTGTATGTCTGCTGTGACGCCCGCACGGCCAGGTCCGGCACCGACACCCAGGCCATCAGGAACTCCCGCTCACCCGGGCCGCGATGCAGCCCGTGGCGCAGCACCGGCATCGTGTTGGTGAGCGGGCACAGGCCCAGGTCGCAGTCGAGGGCGCCACCGAGGTCGGGCAGCCAGTCCCCGTCCGCCGTCCAGTGCCCCTCACCGTCGTGCCGCAGGTCCAGCGAGCGGGCGCCCGAGGCCGTCTCGGCGCTCACACACAGCCGCCGGGTCACGAACCCGTCTACGGTGTCGAGCTCGTACGAGATCCAGTACGGCTCGGGAACCGTCCCGACAGCACGCCCGCGCGCCCGCAGAGAGCGGGCGCCGGACGTGATCCAAGAGGTCTCGAGCCCCTTGCTCTCCGTGACTTCCCAGGTGATCACACGCGAGCCGACCATACGGACACTTTAGGGAGCGGGGCTCGTGCGGCGCCCCGAAAGGGGCGCGGGGCTGTGACATATATGCGGCTCCGCCGCGTGGGCGCGCTCAGCCACGAACGACCCGCAGTTCCCCGCGTACCTTCAGCCGCTCAGCGCCTGCCCTTCTTGGGATCGACAAGCCCGGCGCGCCTCAGCGCGTCGGCCATCGCACTGTTGGCCGGCGGCGGAGCGGCCTGCCGCGAACCGCCGCCACCACCGCCTCCGCCCGCCCCGCCCCGCGCCTGACGCTGCTGCTGGCGCTGCTGCGGAGGCCGCCCGCCTCGCTGCGGACGCCCACCCCCACCCTGCTGATCCGACGCAGTCGCCTCGTCGTCGAGCCGCAGCGTGAGAGAGATCCGCTTGCGCGGGATGTCGATCTCGAGCACCTTCACCTTGACGATGTCACCCGGCTTCACCACGTCGCGCGGGTCCTTCACGAACGTCTTCGACATCGCCGAGACATGCACCAGACCGTCCTGGTGGACGCCGATGTCCACGAAGGCCCCGAACGCGGCCACATTCGTGACGACCCCTTCGAGCACCATCCCGGAGGCCAGGTCGGCGATCTTCTCGACGCCCTCCTTGAAGGTGGCCGTCTTGAAGGCGGGCCGCGGGTCGCGCCCGGGCTTCTCCAGCTCCTTCAGGATGTCCGTGACGGTCGGCAGACCGAACGTCTCGTCCACGAAGTCGGTCGGCCTGAGCGAGCGCAGCACACCGGTGTTGCCCATCAGGGAGGCGACCTCGCTGCCCGCCGTCTTCACCATCCGCCGCACCACGGGGTACGCCTCCGGGTGCACGCTGGACGCGTCCAGCGGGTCGTCCCCGCCCCGGATGCGCAGGAAGCCCGCGCACTGCTCGTAGGCCTTCGGGCCGAGCCGCGCCACGTTCTTGAGGGTGGTACGGGACGTGAAGGGGCCGTTGGCGTCGCGGTGCGCCACGATGTTCTCCGCGAGCCCGGAGGTGATGCCGGAGACGCGGGCGAGCAGCGGGGCGGAGGCCGTGTTCACGTCCACGCCCACGCCGTTCACACAGTCCTCGACCACCGCGTCCAGGGACCGGGAGAGCTTCACCTCGGACAGGTCGTGCTGGTACTGCCCGACGCCGATGGACTTCGGGTCGATCTTCACCAGTTCGGCCAGCGGGTCCTGGAGGCGGCGCGCGATGGAGACGGCGCCGCGCAGCGACACGTCCATGTCGGGCAGCTCCTGCGAGGCGAACGCGGACGCCGAGTACACCGACGCCCCCGCCTCGGAGACCATCACCTTGGTGAGGTTCAACTCCGGGTGCTTGGTGATGAGTTCACCGGCGAGCTTGTCGGTCTCGCGGGACGCCGTGCCGTTGCCGATCGCGATCAGCTCGACCGCGTGCTCCTTGGCGAGGCGGGCGATCTTGGCGATGGCCTCGTCCCACCTGTTGGCCGGGACGTGCGGGTAGATGACGTCCGTCGCCACGACCTTGCCGGTCGCGTCGACCACGGCGACCTTGACACCCGTACGGAATCCGGGGTCGAGTCCGAGCGTCGCGCGGGTGCCCGCCGGGGCGGCGAGCAGCAGATCCCGCAGGTTCGCCGCGAAGACGTTCACCGCCTCGTCCTCGGCGGCCGTGCGCAGTCGGAGGCGCAGGTCGATGCCGAGGTGCACGAGGATGCGGGTCCGCCAGGCCCAGCGGACGGTGTCCGTGAGCCACTTGTCGCCGGGACGACCGCGGTCGGCGATCCGGAAGTGGTGGGCGACGATCCCCTCGTACGAGGAGGGACCGGGCTGCTCGGAGGGCTCCTCGGGCTCCAGGACGAGGTCGAGGACCTCCTCCTTCTCGCCGCGCAGCATGGCGAGGATGCGGTGCGAGGGCAGTGCCTTGAAGGGCTCGGCGAAGTCGAAGTAGTCGGCGAACTTGGCGCCCGCCTCCTCCTTGCCGTCCCGCACCTTGGCGGCCAGGCGCCCGCGCACCCACATGCGCTCGCGCAGCTCGCCGATCAGGTCGGCGTCCTCCGAGAACCGCTCGGTGAGGATCGACCGGGCGCCGTCCAGCGCGGCCTGCGGGTCGGCGACGCCCTTGTCCGCGTCGACGAACGCCGTCGCCGCGGCGAGCGGGTCGACCGACGGGTCGCCGAGCAGGCCCTCGGCCAGCGGCTCCAGGCCCGCCTCGCGCGCGATCTGCGCCTTCGTGCGCCGCTTCGGCTTGAACGGCAGATAGATGTCCTCGAGCCGCGCCTTCGTCTCGGCGCCCCGGATCTGCGCCTCGACCTCCTCGGTGAGCTTGCCCTGCTCGCGCACCGATTCGAGGATCGCCGTGCGCCGCTCCTCCAGCTCCCGCAGATAGCGCAGCCGCTCCTCGAGGGTGCGCAGCTGCGCATCGTCGAGCATCTCGGTCGCTTCCTTGCGGTAGCGGGCGATGAAGGGCACCGTCGACCCGCCGTCGAGCAAGTCGACGGCGGCCTTGACCTGCCGCTCCCGTACGCCGAGCTCCTCGGCGATCCTGCCTTCGATGGACCCTACGAGGGGTGTCGTCACGATCCCGTACCGCCTTCTCCACTGAGGTTGCGCGGCAATTGTGGCAGGTGACACCGACAACGGGGGATCAGGGCGCCGATCGGCGCTGTCAGCCCTTGCCGGTCATGCCCTCGGGGAACGCGCCCGCCGCCAGCGCCCGCATGAGGATGCCCCGGGCCAGCTCGGTGAGGCGCTCCACGCCCGCGGCGCCCAGATGCTCGTACGGGGCACGGTCCAGCCGGTCCGTGCGGCTCTCGATCTCCTGGCGCAGGGCCACTCCCGCCTCGGTCAACTCGCCCTCCGCGTCGAGCAGTCCGCGCTCGCGCAGCCGTTCGACCGCCGCGTCCCAGTGCGCCCGCGACCAGCCGCGCGTGCCCAGTGCCCACTTCGGGGCCATACCCTTGCCGGTCGCGGTGTGGCTCACCAGAGCCTCGACCGGGTCGAGCTCCGCGTCGAGCAGCGCCGCGAGGTGACCGTCGCCCCGGTGCTCGCGCAGCAGCGTGGCCCCGTGCCACAGGGCCAGGTGCGGCGCGTCGGGCACGGGCAGGTCGGCGTGCGCCGCGTACAGCGGCCGCGCGGTCCTGGTGCAGGCCTCCGCGGCCCGCAGGGCGAGCTCCGCCGCCTCGGCGACCTCCTTGGAGGCGAGGACGTCCTCGCCGAGGAGCCGTCGCCAGGTCGCGTCGACGGCACGCGCGCGTGCCGCGAGGACGGTCTCCGGGGAGGCCTTCTTCCACACCTCGGGCACATGCCGGGCCACCAGCTCGTGGCGGAAGTTGTAGAACGTCGCCGTCACCGTGCCGGGACCCACCGGCCCCATGGCGGCGGCCCGCACGGCGAAGTACGCGCCGTTGCTGTCCTCGATCCCGATGTCGGCCAGCTCCCGTCCCAGATCCGGCGAGAAGTAGTGCGTCGAGTGCAGGGGGTTGAGGACGTTGTGGCAGCGCCGCCCGGCGCGCTCCGGCAGAGGTGTGGTCATGCCCGAAGGTTACCGACTAGTCGGTACGCCGGGAAGGCGGGACGGGCGAGGGCACAGGAAAGGCGGGAGGGGCAATGGCAGGAAAGGTGGGGTACTCGTCATTGCGGCCATCACCCCGCCCGCCAAGAATCGAGACCATGCGAACCGTCCTGGTCGTTCTCTTCGACGATGTGCAGAGCCTCGACGTCACGGGCCCCGTGGAGGTCTTCGCGGGCGCCGAGGCCTTCCACGGCGGCTCGTACCGCATCCACACCGCCTCCCTGGACGGCGCACCCGTGCGTACCACCAGCGGCCTCACCCTCGTCCCGGACCACACCCTCGCCGACGCGCCCGCCCCGCACACCCTGCTGGTCCCGGGCGGCCGGGGCACCCGGCGCCCCGACCCCCGGCTGACCGACTGGCTGCGCGCGCACGGGCCGCGCGCCGAGCGCCTGGTCTCCGTCTGCACCGGCGCCATCCCGCTCGCCGAGGCGGGCCTCCTGGACGGCCGCCGCGCGACGACCCACTGGGCGTACTGCGACAAGCTCGCCCGCGACCACCCGGCCATCGAGGTCGACCCCGACCCCATCTACGTGCGGGACGGACAGGTGTCCACCTCGGCCGGCGTCACCTCCGGCATCGACCTCGCCCTCGCGCTCGTGGAGGAGGACCTCGGCCGCGAGGCCGCCCTGACGGTCGCCCGCCACCTCGTCGTCTTCCTGCGGCGCCCGGGCAACCAGGCCCAGTTCAGCGCCCAGCTGGCCGCGCAGACGGCACGGCGCGAACCGCTCCGCGAGGTCCAGCAGTGGATCACCGAGCACCCCGGCGGCGACCTGTCCGTCGAGTCGCTCGCCGTCCGCGCCCGGCTCTCGCCCCGGCACTTCGCCCGCGCCTTCCAGACCGAGACGGGCATGACCCCGGGCCGGTACGTCGACCGCGTCCGCCTCGAACACGCCCGGCGCCTCCTGGAGGACACCGCCGACGGAGTCGAGGAGATCTCCCGCGCCTGTGGCTACGGCACCCCCGAGGCGATGCGCCGTGCCTTCGTGAAGACGCTCGGCACGGGTCCGGCGGAGTACCGGCGCCGCTTCCGCCCCGCCCCCACCGGGTGACCGGCCTCCACCCGTCGACCAGCCCGTACCTGACGTCCCCGCCCCACCCAGCCCTGGAAAGGAACCCGATGCAGATCGCCATCGTCCTCTTCGACCGCTTCACCGCCCTGGACGCCGTGGGACCCTACGAGACCCTCGGCCGCCTGCCCGACGCGGAGACCGTCTTCGTCGCCGAGCACACCGGCCCCGTCCGCAACGAGAGCGGCAACCTGGCCTTGACCGCCGACAGGACCCTGGCCGAGGTGCCGCACCCGGACATCGTCGTGGTCCCCGGCGGGCCGGGCCAGACCCCGCAGATGGACAACCCGGTCCTGCTGGACTGGCTGCGCGCCGCCGACGCCACGAGCACCTGGACGACCTCCGTGTGCACCGGCTCCCTGCTGCTGGCCGCCGCGGGGCTGCTCGGGGGCCGCCGGGCCACCTCGCACTGGCTGGCCCTCGACCACCTCGAGCGGTTCGGTGCCGAGCCGACCGGGGAGCGGGTGGTGTTCGACGGGAAGTACGTGACCGCGGCCGGCGTGTCGTCCGGCATCGACATGGGGCTCGCTCTGCTCGGACGGATCGCGGGCGACGAACACGCACAGGCCGTACAGCTGCTGACGGAGTACGACCCGCAGCCGCCCTACGACGCCGGGTCCCCCCAGAAGGCTCCCGCACATCTCGTGGCGGAGTTCCGGGCGAAGAGCCGCTTCATCATGGAGTAGTCGCGGTGGACGGCGATTTAGTCGCGGTGGACGGCGGAGCGGTCGCGGTCGACGGCTCAGCGGTCGCGGTGGACGCCGGCGTGGTCCAGGTGAAGCGCGGCGGCCGGCGCTCCAGGAACGCGGCGACGCCCTCCGCGGTGTCGTCGCTCCCGCGCGCCTGCTCGGCCCAGTACGCGTCCCGATCGGTCCGCCCATGGGCGAATTCCTTGGCGGACGCCTGCGTCAGCAACGACCGCGCGGCCAGCACACGGGTGAACTCCCCGACCCGCTTGTCGAGTTCGCCCTCGGGCAGCACCTCGTCCACCAGACCCGTGCGCAGCGCCCGTTCGGTGTCGATCAGCTCGCCCGAGAACAGCAGGTACTTGGCGGTCGCCGGACCCACCAGCGACACCAGCCGCCGGGTGGCCGAGGCCGCGTAGACGATCCCCAGCTTCGCCGGCGTCACTCCGAACCGAGCACCCTCCTGCGCGAACCGCAGATCGCAGGCCGCCGCGAGCTGGGACCCGCCCCCGACGCAGTACCCGCGGATCGCCGCGAGCGTCGGTCTGGGGAACGCGGCGAGCGCCTCCTCGGCGTTCACGGCGAGCCCCTGCGCCTCGTCCGAGGAGCCCCGCAGCGTCGAGATGTCGGCCCCCGCGCAGAAGGTGCCGCCTTCACCGGTGAGCACGAGGACGCGGACGTCCGGGTCGGCGGCGAGCCCGTCGAGCAGGGGCGGCAGCGCCCTCCACATGTCGGCCGTCATGGCGTTGCGCTTGGCCGGGTGGTGAATGACGACGGTGGCGACCCCGTCGCCCACGCTGTGCAGCAGCTGCGGCTCCATACGCCGGATGCTATCCGCAACCCTCGAACGTACGATCAAGAAGGGGCCGGGCGCGAGGAGGCGCTGATGGCCAGGACCACAGACGGGGCGCCGAGCGACGCGACCACGAAACTGAACCGCGGCTTCAGCTGGACCGCCGCGTTCGGCGTGATCCTGGTGCTCGCGGGGCTCGTCGGGCTCGTCTACACCGGTGTCGCGACCCTGACCTCGATGATCCTGTTCGGCTGGCTGCTGCTGATCGGCGGCGCGGTCGGACTGCTGCACGCCGTGCAGGCCCGCGGCACCAACTTCTTCTGGCTCGGGGTGGTGGTCGCGGCCCTGAACATCGCGGCCGGAGTGGTGGTGATCCGCCGCCCGGACGCGGCGGCCGAGGCGCTCACCATGTTCGCGGCCCTGCTGTTCCTGACCGGCGGGGTGTTCCGGCTGGTCGGCAGCCTCGTGGTGCGCGGCGCGCAGTTCGGCTGGACCCTCCTGCAGGGCGCCTTCGACCTGCTCCTCGGCATCCTGGTGCTGGACAACTGGCCGAGCAGCAGCAAGTACGTGATCGGCTGCTTCTTCTCGCTCGCGCTGCTCTTCGACGGGCTGGGCCTGTTCGCCACCGGCTTCGGCGGGCGGCGCATCGTACATCTGGTCTCGGGGCGCGACCGCTGACGGACGAATCGGGCGAGCCCGGCGCCCAACCCGTACAACCCGAATAGTTCTCGAAACAGACACCACACGGACAGGAGTGGTCGCGCGGCCGACCGTGCCATGCGTCAACGGTCGGAAGCCGTCGATAGTCGCTGACTTCTGTTCAGGGATGCGGTCCGGACCAGTGCGTTACCAACACTCGACGTGTGGTGACAATCGAGCGCAAGGGTGGCGACCGGACGATGGAGAACCACGGGCGGGGGTTCGACTCCCGCCCTGAAGGCGCCGGGGATGTGCCTCCCGATCGGAGACCGCCGGGTCCGCTGCCGTACGAGGGGGTGTGGCGGTTCACCGCTCCCGCCATCGACGCCTCGGTTCCGCAGGCACGACACGCCGTTCGTGACCTGCTCTTCCGTCAACAAGTGCCCGTCTCGGACGACCTCGTCCACGGGCTTTTGCTGATCGTCTCCGAACTGGTCACGAACGCCGTGCGGCACGCGGCACTGCTGTCCCCGATGCTCGCCGTGGAGGTGGCCGTAGGAGCCGAGTGGGTGCGGGTCTCGGTGGAGGACAACCACCCCTACCGTCCCACCGCCCTGGAGGCCGACCACGGCCAGACCGGCGGCCGTGGGCTGCTGCTGGTGCGGGAGGTCGCCAGGGAGTCGGGCGGGGTGTGCGACGTCGAGCACACGGCGAGTGGCGGCAAGGTGATCTGGGCCGCCCTGCCGCTCACTGCGAGCATCGTCTAGGGCTTGGCGCTCTCGGGGAGTCTTCGCGGGGACGGGTCCGTCACCAGCCGGCGGACGGGCCCGTCAGCTCCCTGATCGCCGGACGGGCCGCGTCCAGGACCGTCAGGAACCACGCCGAGAAGGGGTCCTTCGCGTGCCGCTCCATGAGCTCGGCGGCGGTCACGAACGCGGTGTCCCCGACCTCCTCCGGATCGGGGTGCAGCGACGACTGCACCATGCCGACGAAGAGGTGGTTGTACTCCTGCTCCACCAGGCCCGACTCCGGGTCCGGGTGGTTGTAGCGGACCGTGCCCGCCTCCGCGAGCAGCGAGGGCGAGACGCCGAGCTCCTCGTACGTCCGCCGGGCCGCCGCCGCGAAGGGCGCCTCGGCGGGGTAGGGGTGGCCGCAGCAGGTGTTGGACCAGACACCGGGGGAGTGGTACTTGCCCAGGGCGCGCTGCTGGAGCAGCAGCCTGCCGTGCTCGTCGAAGAGGAACACGGAGAAGGCCCGGTGCAGTTGTCCCGGTGGCTGATGGGCGGCGAGCTTCTCCGCCGTGCCGATCGTGTTGCCGTCCTCGTCGACCAACTCGAGCAAGATCGCTTCAACGGTGCCGTTCGACGAACTGTGCGTCGCGGTGGCAGGTGTGATCGGCATACCCATCCTTCGCATCGGTCTTCGAGCCCCAAGTCTGCCGTACGAAACCGGCACTCCCGGCACTTCGCGGCTCCCCGCATGTCCCGCTCCGGGAGCCCGGAGCGGGACACGCGGCCGACGTCCGTCGGTCACCGAAAGCGGCCGGACACTTGATCGTGCCCGGTGCCACGGACGGGGAACCGTCCAGGACAGGGGCCATCAGATGTTCGCCCGGCGCCCCGGAGCCGGTGCTCGTCCGGCCCGCCGAACCCGGGCCGGATGCCGTAGTCCGCGGCCGGTTCACCGCGGTGCGCGGCGCACCCGCCGTACGGCGACGGACGCGCACCGGGGCGGACGGGACGCGTCAGGCGCCGACGGCGACCGGACGCAGGACATAGCCCACGTAGCCGTACTCCCTCCCGTGCTCGCGGCGCATGGCGATCTCCGCCCGGGCGCCCGCCACCGCCTCGGCCATGCCGGGCCGGGTGACATCGGCCACGTCGGCGTGGACGCCGAGCGCGTCGTAGTACTCGTCCCAGTCGGACTCCGGCTGGAGGTACACCCCCAGCACGGAGTACCCGGCGTCGCGCGCGACCCGGGTGTCCTGGTCGGTCGTGCGCAACGCGTCGTCCTCCCAGAACGCGCGGGCCTGGTCGGACGGCGTGTCGGTGGTCCACACGCAGTGGGTGAGGACCAGCGTGCCGCCGGGGGCGAGCAGTCGCCGCCAGTGGCGCAGGGCGGTGTCGAAACCGATCAGATAGGCCGAACCCTCGGCCCAGACCAGGTCGAACGAGCCGTCGGGGTGGGTGAGATCTCCCATGTCCCCGTTGACGGTGTCGATCGAGGCGGTGAGCCCTCGGGCCTCGGTGGCCGTCCGCAGCTCGTCGAGGAACGGTTCGTGCAGGTCGACGGCCGTCACCTCGGCCGCGGCCTCGGCGGCCAGGAGCAGCGCCGAGCGGCCGGGGCCGCAGCCCAGGTCGAGCACGCGGGGGCGGGCGGGCAGCGGGCCCGCGAGTGAGAGCAGGTGACGGGTGGTGGCGTCGGAGCCGG
This sequence comes from Streptomyces olivochromogenes, assembly GCF_001514115.1. GTDB lineage: Bacteria > Actinomycetota > Actinomycetes > Streptomycetales > Streptomycetaceae > Streptomyces > Streptomyces olivochromogenes. The sequence goes on along the minus strand of NZ_KQ948451.1, from coordinate 733,594 downwards.
GGCTCTGCCTGGGCAGTCGGTGGCGCAGGCTGAAGAAGGCCTCGTGGCGGGCGTTGCGGTCGGACGAGTCGTGATGCTCGGACAACGTGGGAAACCTTTGGATGCGGGGGCCCGGGCCGCCGCGCACGCCGCTCGGCGTGGGTCAGCCGTGGACCCGGAGGATGGGGACGCACCTGTCGCCGCGCGCAGCGGCACCGAACACGACAGTCATCAACCCACCTCTTCCTGGAATCGGCGGCCACGTTAGCACCGGAGCCACCGACCGCACCCGCGAATTAAGAACCTGCTGTCTGCTGGATCAGGAGCCCCTTGAGAGCTCGCCGGATCCAGACCCTCTTGAGGGCCCACCGGATCACGAGCCTCCCCATGGAGCCTCTCAGTGGCAGAGCTTCGCCTCGTGTTCCGCGTGCCCGCTCGGTTCCAGCTGGAAGGTGCAGTGCTCCACGTCGAAGTGGTGGCCCAGACAGCCCTGGAGCTCGTGGAGCATCTTCTCGTGGCCGATGGCGTTCAGGACCTCGGAGCTGACGACCACATGGGCGGACAGGACCGGCATGCCCGACGTGATGGTCCAGGCGTGCAGGTCGTGCACGTCCTCGACGCCGGGCAGGGCCAGGATGTGGGCGCGCACCTCCGCCATGTCGACGTTCTTGGGCGCCGCCTCCAGGAGCACGTCGAGCGTCTCGTGGAGCAGCTTCCAGGTACGCGGGACGATCATGATGCTGATGAGGATCGAGGCGATCGGGTCGGCCGCCTGCCAGCCGGTGGTCATGATCACCACGGCGGAGATGATCACCGCCACCGAACCCAGCGCGTCCGCGACCACCTCCAGGAAGGCGCCGCGCACGTTCAGACTGTCCTTCTGACCGCGCAGCAGCAGCATGAGCGAGATCGTGTTCGCGACCAGACCGATCAGACCGAAGACGATGGTCAGACCGCCCTCGGTGTCCGCGGGTGTCACGAAGCGGTGGATCGCCTCGTACAGGACGTAGCCGCCGACACCGAGCAGCAGCAGACAGTTGGCCAGCGCGGCGAGGATCTCGGCCCGCGCGTAGCCGAAGGTGCGGTTGCCGCTGGGTGGGCGGTTGGCGAAGTGGATCGCGAGGAGCGCCATGCCCAGCCCCACCGCGTCCGTCGCCATGTGTGCCGCGTCGGCGACGAGCGCGAGGGAATCGGCCATGAGGCCGCCGATGATCTCGACCACCATCACGGTGAGCGTGATCGACAGCGCGACCCGCAGCCTCCCGCGGTACGCGGCTGCCGCCGTGCCGGTGGTGGGCGCGCCGTGGGCGTGCCCGTGATCGTGTCCAGCCCCCATGGAAACCCCCTCCTGTGCTCTGCCCGGGATCACAGTCAACTACGGGTGGGGGGTATCGGGCAACGCGGTACTGAACACCGTTGTCATATGCTCTGACCTGCGGAAACGATCCGCAGGTCAGAGCGCTCTCAAGATCATTAATCCTGTGCCCGAGGGTGATGCAGCACCCACCCCTGCCACGCCGACTCCACCATCTCCCGGACCCCGCGCCGCGCGCTCCAGTCGAGTTCCCGCGCGGCCAGGTCGGCCGAGGCGACCGCGCGCGGCGCGTCCCCCGGCCGGCGCGGCTCGACGACCGGCCGCCGGGCGTCCCCGCTGACCTCGCCGATCAGCGTGAGCAGTTCACGTACCGAGACGCCTTCGCCACGGCCGATGTTCGCCGTGAGGTCGCCCGTCGCGCCGCCGGCCAGCCGCCGGGCCGCCGCGAGGTGCGCCTCGGCGAGGTCGGCGACGTGGATGTAGTCACGGACGCAGGTGCCGTCCGGCGTCGGGTAGTCGTCGCCGAAGATCCGCGGGGCCTCGTCACGGGTGAGGCGGTCGAAGACCATCGGGATCACGTTGAACACGCCGGTGTCGGCCAGCTCGGGCGTGGCCGCACCCGCCACGTTGAAGTAGCGCAGGCACACGGTCGCGATGCCGTGGGCCCGGCCCGTCGCGCGGACCAGCCACTCCCCGGCGAGCTTCGTCTCGCCGTACGGGCTCATCGGCGCACAGGGGGTGTCCTCCGTGATGAGGTCCACATCCGGGTTGCCGTAGACGGCGGCGGACGAGGAGAAGACGAAGCGCTTGACGCCGGCCCCGGCGACCGCCTCCAGGAGCGTCGCGAGCCCGCCCACGTTCTCCTGGTAGTAGCGCGTCGGCTGGGCCACGGACTCGCCGACCTGCTTGCGCGCGGCGAGATGCACCACACCCGTCACCGCGTGCTCCGCGAGGACCCGCTTGAGCAGGTCCCCGTCCAGCGACGAACCCTGCACCAGCGGAATGCTCTCCGGAAGCCGGTTCGGAACCCCGGCCGAGAGGTCGTCGAGGGCGACGACGCGCTCCCCGGCCTCCGCCATCGCCCGCGCCACGTGTGCCCCGATGTATCCGGCCCCGCCTGTGATCAGCCATGTCATGGACGACCACCCTATGTCGGTCCGCCGCCGGTGACGCCGCCGCCGGCCACCGATCCGACCGTCCTGCCCCACTACGGGACGATCTGGAGGGGTGTCGCGATCAATGACGCGAATCATGCGTTCTGCGAGTGCGGGTTTGTGGCACGGCCCCCGGATCACCGATGATGATCGCGGCGGAGGCGGCATGCAGATGGGGTTGATCACGCAGTGAACGGGCGATGAACGCCTGCTTCTCATCATCCGATAGCCTCTGCCGACATGCCGCCCAGCGGCCTGAGCCCCCTCGGGCCTGGGGCCGGGGCCTTCCCACCACGTACACGCCCGGCGCGAGGCCGCGTCGGCACCCAGGGAGTGAGTTCGCTGTCGACCGCCATCCTCACCGGCCAGCCGGTCCCCGGATCGTCGCTCGAGGGCGATCTGCGGTCGCTCGGCTTCGACGTGCGGCTCGCCGGCGAAGCCGGTGACGCCGAGACACTGCTGGCCGCCGTACCGGCGGACCAGCGGGTCGCCGTCGTCGACGCCCGCTTCGTGGGGCACCTGCACGCACTGCGCCTCGGCCTCACGGACCCACGGTTCGCGGCCTCCGCGCTGCCCGGCGCCGTATCGGTACAGCCCGAGGCCCGCCGGGCGCTGACCCGTGCCGTGGCCCGTGAGAGCTCCGCCTCCGGCGGCCTCGCCGTCGCCACCGACAACCTCGCCGAACGCCTCACCGCGGCCCTCGACGCGGACGGCGTCGCCGTGTTCCGCCCCGAGCTCGGCACGCTCGTCGCCACGGTCCCCACCGACCCGCAGGAGCGCAACGAGGCCCGGCAGGCCGTCTCCGCCGTGGACGACGAGGCCGTACGCCTGCGCAGCGCGGTCAAGGCCCGTGACGGCTTCTTCACCACGTACTGCATCAGCCCGTACTCGCGCTACATCGCCCGCTGGTGCGCCCGCCGCGGCCTGACCCCGAACCAGGTCACCACCGCCTCCCTGCTCACCGCGCTGATCGCCGCGGGCTGCGCCGCCACCGGCACCCGCGCCGGATTCGTCGCGGCCGGGCTGCTGCTCCTGTTCTCCTTCGTCCTGGACTGCACGGACGGGCAGCTCGCCCGCTACTCGCTCCAGTACTCGACACTCGGCGCCTGGCTGGACGCGACCTTCGACCGCGCCAAGGAGTACGCCTACTACGCGGGCCTCGCCCTCGGAGCCGCCCGCGGCGGCGACGACGTATGGGCCCTGGCGCTCGGCGCGATGATCCTCCAGACCTGCCGGCACGTCGTGGACTTCTCCTTCAACGAGGCGAACCACGACGCCACCGCCAACACCAGCCCCACCGCCGCCCTCTCGGACAAGCTCGACAGCGTCGGCTGGACGGTCTGGGTGCGCCGGATGATAGTGCTGCCCATCGGCGAACGATGGGCGATGATCGCCGTCCTCACGGCGCTGACGACCCCCCGTATCACCTTCTACGCGCTGCTCGCCGGCTGCGCCTTCGCGGCGACGTACACCACGGCGGGCCGGGTACTGCGCTCGCTGACTCGCAAGGCGCGGCGGACCGACCGCGCGGCGCAGGCGCTGGCGGACCTGGCCGACTCGGGCCCCATCGCCGAGGCTGTGGCCTCGGGACCGGTCCGCCGGGCGAAGGCCCGCGCCTGGTCCGCGCCGCTCTGGGCCGCACTGGGCACCGTGATCCTGCTGGTCGACGTGTCGTTCCGGCCGTTCGGAAACTGGCAGTTGATCGTCGGAGCCCTCGTCTACGCGGCCTGCGCGGGTCGCGCGGTCGCGCGCCCTCTCAAGGGCCCCCTCGACTGGCTCGTGCCGCCACTCTTCCGGGCAGCGGAATACCTCACCGTGCTGATACTTGCCGCTCGCTCGGAGGTGAACGGGGCCTTGCCCGCGGCTTTCGGCCTGGTGGCCGCCGTCGCCTACCATCACTACGACACGGTGTACCGCATCCGCGGCAACGCCGGAGCCCCCCCGCACTGGCTGGTGCGGGCGATCGGCGGGCACGAAGGCAGGACTCTGCTGGTCACCGTCCTGGCCGTGCTGCTCACCGCCGCACAGTTCAAGGTCGCGCTCACGGCGCTCGCCGTGGCCGTGGCACTGCTGGTGCTCGTCGAGAGCATCCGCTTCTGGGTGTCCTCCGGGGCCCCCGCCGTACACGACGAAGGAGAACCCGCATGATCGGCCTCGTGCTGGCGGCCGGCGCCGGTCGGCGTCTGCGTCCCTACACCGACAGCCTCCCAAAGGCTCTCGTGCCGGTGGGCCCCGCGGGCATAGAGGACAGCATCACGGTCCTGGACCTGACCCTCGGCAACTTCGCCGAGATCGGTCTGACCGAGGTCGGGATCATCGTCGGCTACCGCAAGGAAGCCGTGTACGACCGCAAGGACGCCCTGGAGGCCAAGTACGGCCTCAAGATCACCCTCATCGACAACGACAAGGCCGAGGAGTGGAACAACGCCTACTCCCTGTGGTGCGGCCGTGACGCACTCAAGGACGGTGTGATCCTCGCCAACGGCGACACCGTGCACCCGGTCTCCGTCGAGAAGACGCTGCTGGCCGCCCGCGGCGACGGCAAGCGGATCATCCTCGCCCTCGACACGGTGAAGAAGCTCGCCGACGAGGAGATGAAGGTCGTCGTGGACCCCGACAAGGGCGTCCGGAAGATCACCAAGCTGATGGAGCCCGCCGAGGCCACCGGCGAGTACATCGGCGTCACCCTCATCGAGGGCGCCGCCGCCGCCGACCTGGCCGACGCGCTGAAGACGGTGTGGGAGACGGACCCGCAGCAGTTCTACGAGCACGGTTACCAGGAGCTCGTCAACCGCGGTTTCAAGATCGACGTGGCGCCGATCGGTGACGTCAAGTGGGTCGAGATCGACAACCACGACGACCTCGCCAAGGGACGGGAGATCGCGTGCCAGTACTGACAAGGCTCATTCCCTCACCGGTCGTCGTCGACATCCGCCCGGGTGCCCTGGACGACCTGGCGAGCGTGCTCTCCGACCAGCGGATCTCACACTCCGGCAAGCTGGCCGTCGCGGTGAGCAACGGCTCCGGCGCGAAGCTGCGCGAGCGGATCGCCCCGGCCCTGCCCGGCGCCACCTGGTACGAGGTCGGCGGCGGCACCCTCGACGACGCGATCCGGCTGGCCGGTGCCATCAAGGCCGGTCACTACGACGCGGTCGTGGGCCTGGGCGGCGGCAAGATCATCGACTGCGCGAAGTTCGCCGCGGCGCGCGTCGGCCTCCCACTGGTCGCCGTGCCCACCAACCTCGCGCACGACGGCCTGTGCTCGCCCGTCGCGACCCTCGACAACGACGCGGGCCGCGGCTCCTACGGTGTGCCGAACCCGATCGCGGTCGTCATCGACCTCCATGTGATCCGCGACGCCCCCGCGCGGTTCGTGCGCTCCGGCATCGGCGACGCCGTCTCCAACATCTCCGCGATCGCGGACTGGGAGCTGGCCAACCGCGTCAACGGCGAGAAGATCGACGGTCTCGCGGCCGCGATGGCACGCCAGGCCGGAGAGGCCGTACTGCGCCACCCCGGCGGCATCGGCGACAACGACTTCCTCCAGGTGCTCGCCGAGGCACTGGTCCTCAGCGGGATCGCCATGTCGGTGTCGGGCGACTCACGGCCCTCGTCGGGCGCCTGCCACGAGATCAACCACGCCTTCGACCTCCTCTTCCCCAAGCGCGCGGCCAGCCACGGCGAGCAGTGCGGTCTGGGCGCGGCCTTCGCGATGTACCTGCGGGGGGCGCACGAGGAGTCGGCGTACATGGCCGAGGTGCTGCACCGGCACGGGCTGCCGGTGCTGCCCGAGGAGATCGGGTTCACCGTGGACGAGTTCGTCCAGGTCGTGGAGTTCGCTCCGCAGACCCGGCCGGGCCGATACACGATCCTCGAACACCTCGACCTGAAAACCAACCAGATCAAGGACATCTACTCCGACTATGCCAAGGCCATCAGTAGCTGAACTCCGCCCCGTCGTTCATCCCGCAGGGGTGAAGGACCGGCGCAGCGGTGAGCATTGGGCGGGACGCCTGTACATGCGAGAGATCTCGCTGCGCTGCGACCGCTACCTGGTGAACACCAGGATCACGCCCAACCAGCTCACGTACCTGATGACTGTCTTCGGCGTGCTCGCCGCCCCGGCCCTGCTGGTGCCGGGGATCCCGGGCGCCGTGCTCGGCGTGCTCATGGTCCAGCTCTACCTGCTGCTCGACTGTGTCGACGGTGAGGTGGCGCGCTGGAAGAAGCAGTTCTCGCTCGGCGGGGTCTACCTGGACCGGGTCGGTGCCTATCTGACCGACGCCGCGGTGCTCGTGGGCTTCGGCCTGCGCGCCGCCGATCCCTGGGGTTCCGGGCGGATCGACTGGCTCTGGGCCTTCCTCGGCACCCTGGCGGCCCTCGGCGCGATCCTGATCAAGGCCGAGACCGACCTCGTCGGCGTCGCCCGTCACCAGGGCGGCCTGCCGCCGGTCAAGGAGTCGGCGTCCGAGCCGCGCTCCTCCGGCATGGCGCTGGCCCGCAAGGCCGCCGCCGCGCTGAAGTTCCACCGGCTCGTCCTCGGCATCGAGGCGTCCCTGCTGATCCTGGTGCTGGCCATCGTGGACTCGGTGCGCGGAGACCTGTTCTTCACCCGCCTCGGCGTCGCGGTCCTGGCCGGCATCGCCATCCTCCAGACCGTGCTGCACCTCGTGTCCATCCTCGCCTCCAGCAGGCTGAAGTGAGTACGGCGATGAAGGTCGGCGCGGTCATCATCACCATGGGCAACCGCCCCGACGAGCTCCGAGCCCTGCTGGACTCCGTCGCCAAGCAGGACGGCGACCGGGTCGAGGTGGTCGTGGTCGGCAACGGCTCGCCCGTCCCGGACGTCCCCCACGGCGTACGCACCGTAGAGCTGCCCGAGAACCTCGGCATACCGGGCGGCCGCAACGTGGGCATCGAGGCCTTCGGCCCCGGTGGCACGGACGTCGACATCCTGCTCTTCCTCGACGACGACGGCCTCCTCGCCACCCACGACACCGCCGAGCTGTGCCGCCTGGCCTTCGCCGCCGACCCCGAGCTCGGCATCATCAGCTTCCGGATCGCGGACCCCGAGACCAAGGAGACCCAGCGCCGTCACGTGCCGCGGCTGCGCGCCTCTGACCCGATGCGCTCCTCGCGCGTGACCACCTTCCTCGGTGGCGCCAACGCGGTCCGTACGAAGGTCTTCGCCGAGGTCGGCGGACTTCCGGACGAGTTCTTCTACGCCCACGAGGAAACCGACCTGGCATGGCGGGCCCTCGACGCGGGCTGGATGATCGACTACCGGTCCGACATGGTGCTGTACCACCCCACGACCGCCCCTTCGCGGCACGCGGTGTATCACCGCATGGTGGCCCGCAACCGTGTCTGGCTCGCGCGCCGAAACCTTCCCGCGCCGCTCGTCCCCGTCTACCTCGGCGTCTGGATGCTCCTGACCCTGGCCCGCCGCCCCTCGGGACCTGCACTCAAGGCGTGGTTCGGCGGTTTCAAGGAGGGCTGGACCAGTCCCTGCGGACCCCGGCGGCCCATGAAGTGGCGTACGGTGTGGCGGCTGACCCGCCTCGGTCGTCCTCCTGTCATCTGACAAGCGGCTACACCATCTGACAAGCTCGTTCCCGGGAGCACGTTCGCCGTACCCCGGTGTCCCGTGCCCTCAGCCCCTGCCCGACCAGGCCGTGCGCATCATGAAGACGAAAGTTTCCATTTGTGAGTGAGACAACGCATGACGGAACTGTCGCGCTGAGCGACCGTCCGTCCCCCGATGACGGGCTCTCCGCGGCCGACCTGGCCGACAAGTACGGGCTCGCGGTGAGCGGCGCCCGGCCCGGACTCGTCGAGTACGTGCGTCAGCTGTGGGGGCGGCGGCACTTCATCCTCGCCTTCTCGCAGGCGAAACTCACCGCGCAGTACAGCCAGGCCAAGCTCGGCCAGCTGTGGCAGGTGGCGACGCCGCTGCTGAACGCGGCCGTGTACTACTTCATCTTCGGCGTGATCCTCAAGGCCAGCCGGGGCATGTCGCACGACACCTACATCCCGTTCCTCGTGACCGGTGTGTTCGTCTTCACGTTCACGCAGAGCTCGATCATGGCGGGCGTCCGTGCGATCTCGGGCAACCTGGGGCTGGTGCGCGCGCTGCACTTCCCGCGCGCCTCGCTGCCCATCTCCTTCGCGCTCCAGCAGCTCCAGCAGCTGCTGTTCTCGATGATCGTGCTGTTCGTCGTGGTGATCGGTTTCGGCAGTGTGCCGGGTCTGTCCTGGCTGCTGATCGTCCCGGTGCTGGTGCTGCAGTTCCTCTTCAACACCGGCCTCGCGCTGATCGTGGCGCGCCTGGGCGCCAAGACTCCGGACCTCGCCCAGCTGATGCCGTTCATCCTGCGGACCTGGATGTACACCTCGGGCGTCATGTTCTCCATCAGCAACATGCTCGTCGGACGGCCCGAGTGGTTCATCCGCGCGCTCCAGGTGAACCCGGCCGCGATCTACATGGACCTGATGCGCTTCGCCCTCATCGACGGCTACGGCGCCTCGAACCTGCCGCCCCATGTGTGGGCCATCGCCACCTTCTGGGCCGTGGTCGTCGCCGCCGGCGGGTTCGTGTACTTCTGGAAGGCGGAAGAGAGGTACGGCCGTGGCTGAGCAGACATCCCACATCCCGACCGTGATCGCGGACGAGCTGCACATCGTCTACCGCGTGAACGGCGCCAAGACCGGCAAGGGCAGCGCCACCGCCGCCCTCAGCCGCATCATCAAGCGCGGCGAGGAGCGGGGCGTACGCAAGGTGCACGCCGTCAGGGGCGTCTCCTTCACGGCCTACCGCGGCGAGGCCATCGGCCTGATCGGCTCCAACGGCTCCGGCAAGTCCACGCTCCTGCGTGCCATCGCCGGTCTGCTGCCCGCCGAGAAGGGCAAGGTCTACACCGACGGTCAGCCCTCGCTGCTCGGCGTGAACGCGGCCCTGATGAACGACCTCACGGGCGAACGCAACGTCATATTGGGCGGGCTCGCGATGGGCATGTCCCGCGAGCAGATCAGGGAGCGTTACCAGGAGATCGTCGACTTCTCGGGCATCAACGAGAAGGGCGACTTCATCACCCTGCCGATGCGCACCTACTCCTCCGGCATGGCGGCGCGGCTGCGCTTCTCCATCGCGGCCGCCAAGGACCACGACGTCCTCATGATCGACGAGGCCCTCGCCACCGGCGACCGCTCCTTCCAGAGGCGCTCCGAACAGCGGATCCGCGAGCTGCGCAAGAGCGCGGGCACGGTGTTTCTGGTCAGCCACAACAACAAGTCGATCCGCGACACCTGCGACCGCGTGCTCTGGCTGGAGCGCGGTGAGCTGCGGATGGACGGTCCGACCGAAGAGGTCCTCAAGGAGTACGAGAAGTTCACGGGCAAGTAGCTCGTAGTCTCCAGGGCCCCGCCGCAACGATTCGGCGGGGCCCTGCGTCTGCAAAGGAAACGCCAACTCCTGCTGGCCTTAGGAATCTTGACACCAATCGGTGTGTTGTTGTGATGTGCAGGACACCCCGACGAACCTTGCTGCGTTGTACAACGTAAGCTGTACCGGTGCTGAATCGCGGCAAGTGGGGCGATACTGCGCGACACCCGGCACCGGCGCGCCGCGCGGAGTCCCGGGCGGCGTGTCCGAAATGGGCACTATTGGGTCGGCAGTGTAGAACGGGAGATGTGACGGCAATGGCTACGGAAACTCTCCAGCTCCGCGACGCGTGTGCCGTCCCCGCGCCGGGCGGCGAGCGGTGACCCAAGCCGGTACGGCGCGCACTGGTGAGACGGAGCGCGGAACGCTCGACAAGGCCGCGGGCGAGAACTTCCCCGTGGCACCCTTCTTCCTGCCCCAGGCCTGGCGCGACGATCTGATGGCCGTCTACGGCTTCGCCCGCCTCGTCGACGACATCGGTGACGGCGACCTCGCCCCGGGTGGCGCGGACGCCAGGCTGCTCGGCGTGTCGCCCGAAGAGGCCGAGGACCGTCTCGTACTCCTGGACGCCTTCGAGGCCGACCTGCACCGCGTGTTCGACTCGACGCCGCACCACCCGCTGCTGCGCCGCCTGCAGCCCACGGTCCGCCGCGCGGACCTCACCCCCGAACCCTTCCTCGGGCTGATCGCGGCCAACCGCCAGGACCAGCTGATCAAGCGTTACGAGACCTATGACGACCTCGTGGCCTACTGCGAGCTGTCCGCCAACCCCGTCGGCCGCCTGGTGCTGTCCGTCACCGGCACCTCCACGCCCGAGCGGATCCGCCACTCGGACGCGGTGTGCACGGCACTGCAGATCGTCGAGCACCTCCAGGACGTCGCCGAGGACCTCGGCCGCGACCGCATCTACCTGCCGGCCGAGGACATGAAGCGCTTCCATGTCCAGGAGGCGGATCTCGCCACGGCCACAGCGGGCGCATCGGTGCGCGCGCTGGTTGCATACGAAGCAGAACGCGCGCTCCACCTCCTGAATGAAGGCACCCCCCTCGTGGGTAGCGTCCACGGCAGGTTGAAGCTGCTGCTCGCGGGGTTCGTGGCAGGGGGAAGGGCGGCGATCCGCGCGATCGCCGCCGCCGAATACGACGTACTTCCCGGCCCGCCCAAGCCCGGCAAGCTCCAGTTGCTGCGCGAGGTGGGAGTGACTCTGCGAGGAGAGGGGTGATCCGGACCGTGGAGTCGGAACAACACGTGTCCGCACCGGTACTCGCCGCTTACAGCTACTGCGAGGCAGTGACCGGTCAGCAGGCTCGTAATTTCGCCTATGGCATCAGACTTCTGCCGACGCCCAAGCGTCGTGCGATGTCGGCGCTCTACGCGTTCTCACGGCGTGTCGACGACATCGGCGACGGCGCGCTGGCAACGGATGTGAAGGCGGCGCGGCTCGAGGACACCCGGGCTCTGCTCGCCCGGGTCCGCGAGGGCCGGGTGGACGAGGACGACACCGACCCGGTCGCGGTCGCCCTCAGCCACACCGCCGCGTACTTCCCGGTGCCGCTGGGCGGCCTCGACGAACTCATCGACGGCGTCCTGATGGACGTACGCGGTGAGACGTACGAGACCTGGGACGACCTGAAGGTGTACTGCCGGTGCGTGGCCGGGGCGATCGGGCGGCTCTCGCTCGGCGTGTTCGGTACGGAACCGGGGGCGCGCGGCGCCGAGCGCGCGCCGGAGTATGCGGACACGCTCGGGCTCGCGCTCCAGCTCACCAACATCCTTCGGGACGTACGGGAGGACGCCGCGGGCGGGCGCACCTATCTGCCCGCCGACGACCTCGCGAAGTTCGGCTGCTCGGCCGGGTTCAACGGCCCGACCCCGCCCGAGGGCTCCGACTTCGCGGGCCTCGTCCACTTCGAAGTACGACGGGCCCGCACCCTTTTCGCCGAGGGCTACCGGCTGCTGCCCATGCTCGACCGGCGCAGCGGCGCCTGTGTCGCGGCCATGGCCGGCATCTACCGGCGGCTTCTCGACCGCATCGAGCGCGAGCCGGAGGCCGTGCTGCGCGGCCGCGTCTCGCTGCCGGGGCGCGAGAAGGCGTACGTCGCCGTGCGCGGCCTCTCCGGTCTGGACGCCCGGCATGTCTCCCGGCGTACCGTCAGGAGGCGTACCTGATGGACAATATGGGCCAAGGTGATTCGACCGGAGAAAAGCGGCACGCAACCCTCCGGCGTCAGGTGGCGTCCCTGACTGCGATGGCCTGCCGTGCACCGTTCAATCACCGCGGCACGGCCGCTGGGGAGGGTGCACGATGAGCGAGGACACGCAGCCCACGGGGGCTTCGGGCCGCCCGGAAGGGGCCGGCGCCGTAGTGGTCGGCGGCGGGCTGGCCGGAATCACCGCCGCGCTCGCACTGGCCGACGCCGGGGTGCGTGTCACCCTGCTCGAAGGCCGGCCGCGGCTCGGCGGGCTCGCCTTCTCCTTCCAGCGCGGCGAACTCACCGTGGACAACGGACAGCATGTGTATCTGCGCTGCTGCACCGCCTACCGCTGGTTCCTCGACCGCATCGACGGGGCCTCGCTCGCGCCCCTGCAGGATCGTCTCGACGTGCCCGTTCTCGACGCCGAGGCGAAACCCGGGCGGCGGCTCGGCAGAATCGGCCGCACCGCGCTGCCCGTACCTCTGCATCTCGCGCGCAGCCTGGCGACCTATCAGCATCTGTCGCTCGCCGAGCGCGCCAAGGTCGGCCGTGCCGCACTGGCGCTCAAAGCGCTCGATCTCGACGATCCGGCCCTCGACGACCAGAACTTCGGCCAATGGCTCGCCGAACACGGTCAGTCGGAGCGTGCCGTCGAGGCACTGTGGGACCTGGTGGGGGTCGCCACCCTCAACGCGGTGGCCGGCGATTCCTCGCTCGGGCTCGCCGCGATGGTGTTCAAGACCGGTCTGCTGTCCGACCCGGGCGCGGCCGACATCGGTTGGGCACGCGTCCCGCTGGGCGAACTGCACGACACGCTGGCCCGCAAGGCGCTCGACTCCGCGGGCGTGCGTACCGAAGTCCGTACACGCGTCACCTCCATCTCCCCTAACGAGAACGGGCGTTGGAGCGTTCAGGTTCCCGGCGAGACGCTCGACGCCGACACCGTCGTCCTCGCCGTACCCCAGCGCGAGGCCCACGATCTGCTGCCCGAGGGAGCGCTCGACGCCCCCGAACGGCTGCTGGAGATCGGCACCGCGCCGATCCTCAACGTCCATGTCGTCTACGACCGGAAGGTGCTCGCGCGACCGTTCTTCGCCGCCCTCGGCTCCCCGGTGCAGTGGGTCTTCGACCGCACCGACGCGTCCGGGCTGCGGGAAGGGCAGTACCTCGCCCTGTCGCAGTCGGCCGCCCAGGACGAGATCGACGAACCTGTCGCCGTCCTGCGCGAGCGCTATCTGCCGGAGCTGGAGCGGCTGCTGCCCGCCGCGCGCGGCGCGGAGGTGAAGGACTTCTTCGTGACCAGGGAGCGCACCGCGACGTTCGCCCCCACCCCAGGCGTCGGGCGGCTGCGGCCCGGCGCTCGCACCAGAGCCCCCGGCCTGTATCTGGCCGGCGCGTGGACCGCCACAGGGTGGCCCGCGACCATGGAGAGTGCGGTCCGCAGCGGCGTCGGTGCGGCGCGAGCCGCACTGGGCGCCCTGGGCCGGCCCCGCGACCACCTCCTCACGTTCGAGGAGGCGGCCTGATGCTCGACGAGCGCGCGGCGGACCCCCGCACCCCCGGTACCGCAACAAGAGGAGAGACTGTGCCCACTGTGCCCCCGGCCGACAAGGCTGCCGACGCGGTGGACGTGACCGCGCTCCTGGAGCGCGGCCGGACCCTGGCCACACCGGTGCTGAAGGCGGCCGTCGACCGCCTGGCGTCGCCCATGGACACCGTCGCCGCCTACCACTTCGGCTGGATCGACGCCCAGGGCAACCCCGCGGACGGCGACGGCGGCAAGGCCGTGCGCCCCGCGCTGGCCGTGCTCTCCGCGCAGGCCGCCGGTGCCGCCCCCGAGGTCGGCGTGCCCGGCGCGGTCGCGGTCGAGCTGGTGCACAACTTCTCCCTGCTGCACGACGACCTGATGGACGGCGACGAACAGCGCCGCCACCGCGACACCGTCTGGAAGGTGCACGGCCCCGCCCAGGCGATCCTCGTCGGCGACGCCCTGTTCGCGCTGGCCAACGAGATCCTCCTCGAACTCGGCACCGTCGAGGCCGGCCGCGCCACCCGCCGCCTGACCAGCGCCACCCGCGCCCTCATCGACGGCCAGGCCCAGGACATCTCCTACGAGCACCGCGACCGCGTCAGCGTCGAGGAGTGCCTGGAGATGGAGGGCAACAAGACGGGCGCCCTGCTCGCCTGCGCCTGCTCCATCGGCGCGGTCCTCGGCGGCGCGGACGACCGCACCGCGGACACGCTGGAGAAGTACGGCTACCACCTCGGCCTGGCCTTCCAGGCCGTCGACGACCTCCTCGGCATCTGGGGCGACCCGGAGGCCACCGGCAAGCAGACCTGGAGCGATCTGCGCCAGCGCAAGAAGTCCCTGCCGGTCGTGGCGGCGCTCGCCGCGGGCGGGCCCGCCTCCGAGCGGCTCGGCGAACTGCTCGCCGAGGACGCCAAGGCCAGCGACTTCGAGAACTTCTCCGAGGAGGAGTTCGCGGTGCGCGCCGCGCTCATCGAGGAGGCGGGCGGCCGCGAGTGGACCGCCCAGGAGGCACGCCGCCAGCACACCATCGCCATCGAAGCACTGGACGCCGTGGAGATGCCCGACCAGGTGCGGGCCCAGCTCGTGGCGCTCGCCGACTTCGTCGTCGTACGGAAGAGATGATCACTATCGGTCGAATAAACCTCGCGTAGTCGCCGGCCGGTGCCGCGGAGGACACACGCACCGGCCGACGGCGGACCCAGCAGAGTCGTACCACTGCACGAAGGGGAAGCCATGACAGCGACGACCGACGGAAGCACCGGGGCACTGCCGCCCCGCGCTGCCGCGGCCAGCGAAATCCACCCAGAGACGACTCCCGTGGCGGCCGGGACAGTCGAGACCCGAGACGTCGCCACGCACGCCATGCAGCGCGCCACCGACTTCCTGCTCTCACGGCAGGACGCGGAGGGCTGGTGGAAGGGCGACCTCGAGACGAACGTCACGATGGACGCCGAGGACCTGCTCCTCCGTCAGTTCCTGGGAATCCGCGACGAGACGACCACACGCGCCGCAGGACTGTTCATCCGCGGCGAGCAGCGCGAGGACGGCACCTGGGCCACCTTCTACGGCGGCCCGGGCGAACTCTCCGCCACCATCGAGGCGTACGTCGCCTTGCGGCTGGCCGGGGACGGCCCGGACGAGCCGCACATGGCGAGGGCGGCCGCCTGGATCCGTGAGCGGGGCGGCATCGCCTCGGCCCGCGTCTTCACCCGGATCTGGCTCGCCCTGTTCGGCTGGTGGAAGTGGGACGACCTGCCCGAACTCCCGCCGGAACTCATCTACTTCCCGAAGTGGATGCCGCTCAACATCTACGACTTCGGCTGCTGGGCGCGGCAGACGATCGTGCCGCTGACCATCGTCTCGGCGAAGCGCCCGGTGCGGCCCGCGCCGTTCCCGCTCGACGAGCTGCACACCGACGCGGGCGACCCCAACCCGGTCAAACCCCTCGCTCCCGTGGCGAGTTGGGACGGGGCCTTCCAGCGTCTCGACAAGGCCCTGCACCAGTACCGCAAGGTCGTCCCGCGCAGGGTGCGCCGGGCCGCGATGAACACGGCGGCGCGCTGGATCATCGAACGGCAGGAGAACGACGGCTGCTGGGGCGGCATCCAGCCGCCCGCGGTGTACTCGGTCATCGCGCTGCACCTGCTCGGCTACGACCTCCAACACCCCGTGATGCGCGAGGGGTTGGCGTCGCTGGACCGGTTCGCCGTCTGGCGCGAGGACGGCGCCCGGATGATCGAGGCCTGTCAGTCGCCGGTCTGGGACACCTGCCTCGCCACCATCGCGCTCGCCGACGCGGGCCTGCCCGCCGACCATCCGCAGCTGGTGAAGGCCGCCGACTGGATGCTCGGCGAGGAGATCGTGCGGCCCGGGGACTGGGCGGTGAAGCGGCCCCACCTTCCGCCCGGGGGTTGGGCCTTCGAGTTCCACAACGACAACTACCCCGACATCGACGACACCGCAGAGGTCGCCCTCGCGCTGCGCCGCGTCCGCCACCACGACCCGGAGCGCGTCGAGCACGCCATCGGGCGCGGGGTGCGCTGGAACCTCGGTATGCAGTCCAAGGACGGCGGCTGGGGCGCCTTCGACGTCGACAACACCAGTGCCTTCCCCAACCGGCTCCCGTTCTGCGACTTCGGGGAGGTCATCGACCCGCCGTCCGCCGACGTCACCGCACATGTGGTGGAGATGCTCGCGGTCGAGGGGCTCTCGCACGACCCGCGCACCCGCCGGGGCATCGAGTGGCTGCTCGCCCACCAGGAGCCGGACGGCTCGTGGTTCGGGCGCTGGGGCGTCAACTACGTCTACGGAACGGGGTCGGTGCTCCCGGCGCTCGTGGCCGCCGGACTGCCCGCCTCGCATCCGGCGATCCGACGGGCCGTCGCCTGGCTGGAAACCGTCCAGAACGACGACGGCGGCTGGGGCGAGGACCTGCGCTCCTACCACGAGGCCGCCGAGTGGAGCGGACGCGGCGCCTCGACCGCCTCCCAGACCGGCTGGGCGCTGCTCGCCCTGCTGGCCGCGGGGGAGCGGGACTCCAAGGCGGTGGAACGCGGGATCGCCTGGCTCGCGGAGACCCAGCTGGCGGACGGCTCCTGGGACGAGCCGTACTTCACCGGCACCGGGTTCCCGTGGGACTTCTCGATCAACTACCACCTCTACCGGCAGGTCTTCCCGCTCACCGCGCTCGGCCGCTATGTCCACGGCGAACCGAGCTTCGTCCACGGCGAGTCGTTCGCCGAGGTCAAGGGGGGTTGATGAGCACAAAGCCCGACCCGGCCCCGCTGCTGATCGCCTGCGCGCTCGGCATCGAGCACCTCGCCCTGCGCATCGGCGACCGCACCGGGGCCGACGGGCCCGTCACCGTGCTGCGCACCGGCATGGGGCCCAAGGCCGCCGAACGCTCGCTCACCCGGATCCTGGCCGACCCGGCGCTGAGCGAGGCCGCCGTCCTGGCCACGGGTTTCTGCGCGGGGCTCGCCCCGGGCATGCACCCCGGTGACCTGGTGGTCGCCGAGGAGACCCGGGACCCACGCGGCAGCACCCCGTGCGTGGGCACCGAACTGCTCGTCAAGGAACTCGTGCGTACCGTGCCCGGGCGCACTGTCCACACCGGGCCACTCACCGGCTCCGATCACGTCGTCCGAGGTCACGAGCGGTCGGAGCTGCTCGCGACCGGCGCGATCGCGGTCGACATGGAATCCGCGGCCACGCTCCACAGCGCCGTGCGGGCGGGCCTGCGCCCGGTTGCGGCCGTACGGGTGGTCGTGGACGCTCCAGAACATGAACTCGTCCGAATCGGCACAGTGCGCGGTGGAATATCAGCTTTCCGTGTTCTTCGTGCCGTCCTTCCCGCTTTCTTTGAATGGCACCGTTCTTTGTTGCTCCCCCGGAGGTGAGCCAGATGGCCATGCCGCTTCGGCAGTCCATGAAGGTCGCTGCGTACCTGTTTGAACAGAAGCTCAGGAAGCGGGACAAGTTCGCGCTGCTGGTCGAGTTGGAACCCCTCTTCGCCTGCAACCTCAAATGCGAGGGCTGCGGCAAGATCCAGCACCCCGCGGGGGTGCTCAAGCAGCGCATGCCCGTTGCCCAAGCCGTGGGAGCGGTCCTCGAATCCGGCGCGCCGATGGTGTCCATCGCCGGCGGCGAGCCGCTGATGCACCCGCAGATCGATGAGATCGTGCGGCAGTTGGTGGCCAAGAAGAAGTTCGTCTTCCTGTGCACGAACGCGCTGTTGATGCGCAAGAAGATGGACAAGTTCAAGCCCTCGCCGTATTTCGCCTGGGCCGTGCACATCGACGGGCTGCGCGAGCGGCACGACGAGTCGGTGGCCAAGGAGGGCACCTTCGACGAGGCGGTCGCGGCCATCAAGGAGGCCAAGCGACGCGGCTTCCGGGTCACCACCAACTCGACCTTCTTCAACACCGACACCCCGCAGACCGTCATCGAGGTCCTCAACTTCCTCAATGACGACCTGAAGGTGGACGAGATGATGCTCTCGCCCGCCTACGCCTACGAGAAGGCGCCCGACCAGGAGCACTTCCTCGGCGTCCAGCAGACCCGGGAGCTGTTCAAGAAGGCCTTCTCGGGCGGCAACCGGCGCCGCTGGCGGCTCAACCAGAGCCCGCTCTTCCTGGACTTCCTGGAAGGCAAGGTCGACTTCCCGTGCACCGCGTGGGCGATCCCCAGCTACTCGCTGTTCGGCTGGCAGCGGCCCTGCTATCTGATGAGCGACGGGTACGTGCAGACGTACAGGCAGCTCCTGGAGGAAACCGACTGGGACTCCTACGGGCGCGGCAAGGACGAGCGGTGCGCGAACTGCATGGCGCACTGCGGCTACGAACCGACGGCTGTGCTCGCCACCATGGGCTCCCTCAAGGAGTCGATCAGGGCCGCCCGCGAGACCTTCACGGAAAGCCGCGGGTGACGACATGACCGCCGTTTCCTTGGGCCTCCCCGAGGTGCCGGTCCGACCGATCGCCGAACGCCGTGTCTCGCGGCGGATCCAGGTCGGAGCGGTGGCGGTCGGGGGCGGAGCACCCGTTTCGGTGCAGTCGATGACGACGACGCGTACGTCGGACATCGGTGCCACCCTGCAGCAGATCGCGGAACTCACCGCGTCCGGCTGCCAGATCGTCCGCGTCGCCTGCCCCACGCAGGACGACGCGGACGCTCTCGCGACCATCGCCCGCAAGTCCCAGATCCCGGTGATCGCGGACATCCACTTCCAGCCCAAGTACGTGTTCGCGGCCATCGACGCGGGCTGTGCGGCGGTGCGGGTGAACCCGGGCAACATCAAGCAGTTCGACGACAAGGTCCGCGAGATCGCGCGGGCCGCCTCGGACGCCGGGACCCCGATCCGGATCGGGGTCAACGCCGGGTCGCTCGACCGGCGGCTGCTGCAGAAGTACGGCAAGGCGACTCCCGAGGCGCTGGTCGAGTCGGCGTTGTGGGAGGCGTCCCTCTTCGAGGAGCACGGGTTCCGGGACATCAAGATCTCGGTGAAGCACAACGACCCGGTGGTGATGATCAACGCGTACCGGCAGCTCGCCGCCCAGTGCGACTATCCACTGCACCTCGGTGTGACGGAGGCCGGTCCGGCGTTCCAGGGCACGATCAAGTCCGCCGTCGCCTTCGGGGCGCTGCTCAGCGAGGGCATCGGGGACACCATCCGGGTCTCCCTGAGCGCCCCGCCCGCCGAGGAGGTCAAGGTCGGCCTCCAGATCCTGGAGTCGCTGAACCTGAAGCAGCGCCGCCTGGAGATCGTCTCGTGTCCGTCCTGCGGACGCGCCCAGGTCGACGTCTACAAGCTGGCCGACGAGGTCACGGCCGGTCTGGAGGGGATGGAGGTCCCGTTGCGCGTCGCGGTCATGGGCTGCGTCGTCAACGGCCCCGGCGAGGCGCGGGAGGCGGACCTGGGGGTCGCCTCCGGCAACGGCAAGGGGCAGATCTTCGTCAAGGGCGAGGTCATCAAGACCGTGCCCGAGTCGAAGATCGTCGAGACCCTCATCGAGGAAGCGATGAAGATCGCCGAGCAGATGGAGAAGGACGGCGTCGCCTCCGGCGAACCCGCCGTCACCGTGAGCTGATCAGCACGGACCGAGAGGGGGCCCGAGCGTGACGATTCTGGAGAGCATCCGGGGACCACGCGACCTGAAGGCGCTGTCCGAGGCGGACGTCGGTGAACTGGCGGATGAGGTCAGGGAGTTCCTGGTGCACGCGGTCGCCAGGACCGGCGGTCACCTCGGACCCAATCTGGGGGTGGTGGAACTATCCATCGCGCTCCACCGGGTCTTCGAGTCACCCGTCGACCGCATTCTGTGGGACACCGGCCACCAGAGCTACGTACACAAGCTGCTGACGGGACGCCAGGACTTCTCCAAGCTGCGCGGAAAGGGTGGCCTGTCCGGCTATCCCTCGCGTGAGGAGTCCGAGCACGACATCATCGAGAACAGCCACGCCTCCACGGCGCTCGGCTGGGCGGACGGGCTCGCCAAGGCCCGCCAGGTGCAGGGCGAGAAGGGCCATGTCGTCGCGGTCATCGGCGACGGCGCGCTGACCGGCGGCATGGCGTGGGAGGCGCTCAACAACATCGCCGCCGCCAAGGACCGCCCGCTGATCATCGTCGTCAACGACAACGAACGCTCGTACGCGCCGACCATCGGTGGCCTCGCCAACCACCTCGCGACCCTGCGGACGACCGACAGCTACGAGAAGGTCCTCGCCTGGGGCAAGGACGTACTGCTGCGCACCCCCGTCGTCGGACCCACGATCTACGAGTCGCTGCACGGCGCGAAGAAGGGGTTCAAGGACGCCTTCGCACCGCAGGGCATGTTCGAGGACCTGGGGCTCAAGTACGTCGGGCCGATCGACGGGCACGACCTCAGGGCCGTGGAGTCCGCGCTGCGCCGCGCGAAACGTTTCCACGGGCCGGTGCTGGTGCACTGCCTGACCGAGAAGGGGCGCGGTTATGAGCCCGCGCTCGCGCACGAGGAGGACCACTTCCACACGGTCGGTGTGATGGATCCGCTGACGTGCGAGCCGCTCGCGCCCTCGGGCGGGCCGTCCTGGACCTCGGTGTTCGGGGACGAGATCCTCCGGATCGGCGAGGAGCGGGACGACGTCGTGGCGATCACGGCGGCCATGCTGCACCCGGTGGGGCTCGGGAAGTTCGCCGAGCGGTTCCCCGACCGGGTGTGGGACGTCGGGATCGCCGAACAGCACGCCACGGTGTCGGCGGCCGGGCTCGCCACCGGCGGTCTCCACCCGGTCGTCGCCGTCTACGCGACCTTCCTCAACCGGGCCTTCGACCAGCTCCTCATGGACGTCGCGCTGCACCGCTGCGGAGTGACCTTCGTGCTGGACCGGGCGGGGGTCACCGGCGTCGACGGGGCCTCGCACAACGGCATGTGGGACATGTCGATCCTGCAGGTCGTGCCGGGCCTCAGGATCGCCGCGCCGCGCGACGCCGACCAGCTGCGGGCCCAGTTGCGGGAGGCGGTCGCCGTCGACGACGCGCCGACGCTGATCCGCTTCCCGAAGGAGTCGGTGGGCCCCGCGATCCCCGCGGTCGACCACCTGGGCGGACTCGACGTCCTGCACCGCTCCGACGACACCCCGCAGGTGCTCCTGGTCGCTGTCGGCGTCATGGCGCCGGTCTGCCTCCAGGCCGCCGAACTGCTGGAGGCCCGGGGGGTCGGCTGCACGGTCGTCGACCCGCGCTGGGTCAAACCCGTCGACCCCGCGCTGCCCGGCCTCGCAGCCGAGCACCGGCTCGTCGCGGTCGTCGAGGACAACAGCCGGGCGGCCGGCGTCGGCGCGGCGGTCGCGCTGGCGCTCGGGGACGCCGAGGTCGACGTACCCGTACGGCGCTTCGGCATCCCGGAGCAGTTCCTCGCGCACGCCAAGCGCGGGGAGGTGCTGGCCGACATAGGTCTCACGCCCGTCGAGATCGCCGGGCGGATCAGCGCCGGTCTGGCCGTCAAGGACGCGCTGTCGAAGGACGTGCCGTTCGAGGATGAGTTGTCCAAGGAGAAACAGGAATGACCGACCCTGCGGAGAAGGGGGAGTTCGACCTCGGCGCGCTCCTCGCCGAGCGCGGAGCCGAGCGCTACGAGCTGCACACCAAATACCTGAACCACCAGCTCCCGCGCATGCTGCACACCATCGGCTTCGACAAGGTGTACGAGAAGGCCGAGGGAGCGCACTTCTGGGACGCGGACGGCAACGACTACCTGGACATGCTCGCCGGGTTCGGGGTGATGGGGCTGGGCCGCCACCACCCCGTCGTCCGCAAGGCGCTGCACGACGTCCTGGACGCCTCGCTCGCCGACCTCACCCGCTTCGACTGCCAGCCGCTGCCCGGGCTCCTCGCCGAGAGGCTGCTCGCCCACAGTCCCCACCTGGACCGGGTGTTCTTCGGCAACAGCGGTACGGAGGCGGTGGAGACCGCGCTCAAGTTCGCCCGGTACGCCACCGGGAGGCCGAGGATCCTCTACTGCTCCCACGCCTTCCACGGGCTGACCACCGGCTCGCTGTCCGTGAACGGCGAGGACGGCTTCCGCGACGGCTTCGCCCCGCTGCTGCCCGACACCGCCGTTCCGCTCGGTGACCTGGACGCTCTGGCCCGGGAGCTGAAGAAGGGGGATGTCGCCGGGCTGATCGTCGAGCCCATCCAGGGCAAGGGCGTGCACGAGGCCCCACCCGGATATCTGCGTGCCGCGCAGGAGCTGCTGCACCGGCACAAGGCGCTGCTCATCGCGGACGAGGTGCAGACGGGCCTCGGGCGGACCGGGGACTTCTACGCCTACCAGCACGAGGAAGGCGTCGAACCGGACCTGGTGTGCGTGGCGAAGGCGCTGTCCGGCGGCTATGTGCCGGTCGGCGCGACGCTCGGCAAGGACTGGATCTTCAAGAAGGTCTACTCGTCCATGGACCGGGTCCTCGTGCACTCGGCGAGCTTCGGCTCGAACGCGCAGGCCATGGCGGCCGGCCTCGCCGTGCTCTCCGTGATGGAGAACGAACAGATCGTCGCGAACGCCCGGGCCACGGGAGAGCAGCTCAAGTCCCGGCTCGCGGCGCTCATCGACAAGTACGAGCTGCTGAGCGACGTACGCGGCCGGGGCCTGATGATCGGCATCGAGTTCGGTCGGCCCAAGTCGCTCAAGCTGCGCAGTCGTTGGACGATGCTGCAGGCCGCGCGCAAGGGCCTGTTCGCGCAGATGGTCGTCGTCCCGCTGCTCCAGCGGCACCGCATCCTCACCCAGGTCTCCGGCGACCACCTGGAGGTGATCAAGCTCATCCCGCCGCTGATCATCGGCGAACGGGATGTGGACCGGTTCGTGGAGGCCTTCACCGCCGTGATGGACGACGCGCACAGCGGCGGCGGCCTGATGTGGGACTTCGGAAAAACCCTGGTCAAGCAGGCGGTCGCCAACCGCTAGCCCCGCGGCACGAGGAGGTTGGGCGGGCTCGAAACAGGGGTCCGCCCGGATCGGGGCGGGTTCGAAGTACGGATCGGGGCGGGTTCGAAGTGCGGGCCCGCCTCGACCGGGCCCGCCGGTTTTGCCTCTGGGGCAAGAAATTTGCCCGAGAGGCAAGGGTGCGGCTCAATGGAGTGCATGAGCCCTGTCGAGTCGGGGGCGGCCGCCACGCCGCCCGAGTCCGCAGCAGCCGAGGCGCTGCCCGCCGTCGCACCGCAGCTACGTGCGCTGCGCCGCCGGGCCTCGCTGACCCTGGAGGCCGCGGCCCGCACCGCCGGCCTCTCGGCTGCCCACCTCTCCCGACTGGAGACGGGACAGCGCCAGCCCTCGCTGCCGATGCTGCTCGCACTCGCTCGTATCTACGGTACGACGGTCTCGGAGCTGCTGGGCGAGACGGTCGCCGAACGGGACGCGATCGTCCGGGCCGCCGACATGGAGCCGACGAAGGCGGGCGGCTGGACCTACTGGCAGGCCGGTTCCCCGGGCCGCGGAATGCAGGCCCTGCGGGTGCACGTCCCCTACGGCTCGCAGGGCGACATCGTGCGCGTCCACCCCGGCGAGGAGTGGCTCTACGTCCTCCAGGGGCGGCTGCGGCTGCGCCTCGGGGACACCGCCCAGGTGCTCGCGCCCGGGGACAGCGCGCACTTCGACTCGCTGACCCCGCACCGCATCGCGGCCGCCGATCAGGCGGGGGCCGAACTCCTCTTCGTACACACCCTGCTGCAGAGCCCCACCGCCGCGCTGTGCCTCGGCCCGGCGGCAGGGCACCCGACCATGGGAGAGCTGTCATGACGGAATCCACGCAACCCCCGGAGCCCACGGAATCCGCCGACCCCGCCACTCGGCGACGCATGGTCGAGAAGTTCCCCCGCGCCCTGTGGGTACGTCTCTTCATCTACATCGCCGTCGGCCACCTCTTCGCGGCCTTCATCTATCTGCTGTTCGAGCTGGGCGGGCAGAACCAGTAGCCCAGGGTGCAGGTCCCCAGGCCGGCCGCCGGGGTTCAGTCCAGCAGGCGCTCGCGCAGCAGCTCCCGCTGCTCGGGCGTGACCCCCAGCCCCCGCTCCAGGTAGGTGTCGATGCCGCCCCAGGTCTCCTCGATCGTCTCGAAGGCCGCGGTCAGATACTCGGCGCGGGCGTCGAACAGAGGGCTGAGCAGCTCCATGACCTCGGGGGAGCGGGCCGTTTCCGAGGAGCCGTTGCGGCGCACCTTGTAGCGGCGGTGCGTCGCGTTCGACTCCAGGTAGTCGGCCACGATCGCGTCGCGCTCGACGTCGAGGGCGAGGAGCGTCACGGCTATGGAGAGGCCCGCGCGGTCCTTGCCCGCCGCGCAGTGCATCAGCGCGGGCACGCTGTCCTCGGCCAGGGCGTGCAGCACGTGCGAGTGCTCGGCCGTGCGCTCCTTGACGATCGTGCGGTAGGAACCGATCATCCGGTTCGCCCCCTTGCCGTCGCCGAGGTGCCCGCGCAGCTGTTCGATGTCGCCGTCGCGGACCATCTTCCAGAACTCGCCGCCGTCGGCAGGGTCGGTGAGCGGAAGGTTCACGTTCCGTACACCCGGCAGCTCGACGTCCGGCCCCTCCAGCTTCTGGTCGGCGGCATTGCGGAAGTCGAAGATCGTGTGCAGCCCGAGAGAGGAGAGGAACGCGGCGTCCTCCTCCGTGGCGTGCGCGAGATGACCACTGCGGAACAGCCGTCCGTAGCGCACCCGCCGGCCGTCCACGGTGGGCAGGCCGCCCACGTCTCGGAAGTTGCGCACTCCGGCCAGCTCCGGCTCGGTCGACGGGACCTGCTGCGTCACGGGGGCTCCTCCCATTGGACCGCCGGCGCTGCTCGGCGACGCTCGCCGACGGGAATCGCGCTTTCGACGATACGACATGGGTTCCTCAGGCAATGAAGTTGTCCACAGCCGTTGCCTCCCGGGTGAGACGCCGTTGATGATGTTGGTGATTGAGCGCGGCTGTTCGAATCTGCGAGGGTTTGATGATCGAAATCGGCGAAGATGGTCGTACGTGGCTTCTTTCGGGTCCCACGAGCAGCTACGCACTACGGCTGACCGACCTCGACGAACTGCTCCATCTCCACTGGGGGCCGCGCATCACCCGCGCCGACGCCGAGTCGCTCGCCGCCCTGCCCGGCCCGCCGTACCGGCCCTTCGAGTCCCGGCTCGACGGGCGCGAGGAGTATCCCGTCGAGGGCGGCCCCCGCTTCGTGCGTCCGGCGCTGTCCGTACGGACGCAGGAGCGGCGCGGCACCGAATGGCGTTTCGAGGCGTACGAGGCCGACGGTGACGAACTGCGGCTGCGCTTCGCGGACGACGGGCTCGGCATCACCCTGCACTACCGGATGCGTGGCGACGTCGTCGAGCGCTGGGTGACCCTGGCCAACGAAGGACCTTCCCTGGAGCTGCTGCGCGCGGACTCCGCGACCTGGACGCTGCCCGAGCGCGACGGCTGGCTCCTCTCCCAGCTGCACGGGCGGTGGGCGGCCGAGTCCCGGCTCGCGCGCTCCCCCCTCACCTACGGTGAGAAGGTCATCGGCAGCCGCCGCGGGCACACCGGGCACCAGCACCTGCCATGGGTCGCGCTGGACAGCGGGGCGAATGAGGAGAGCGGCGAGGTCTACGGGTGCGCGCTCGGCTGGTCGGGCTCGTGGCGGATCTGCGTGGCCCAACTCCCCGACGCGCGCGTGCAGATCTCCGGCGGCGCGGGGTACGACGACTCCGGACTGTTGCGCCTGGAGCCGGGGGAGTCGTTCACCACCCCGGTCTTCGCGGGGCTGTGGAGCGACGGCGGCTTCGGCGCGGCGAGCCGGACATGGCACGCGTACCAGCGGGCGTACGTGATCCCGGACGCGGACCAGGACCGGCCGGTGCTCTTCAACTCCTGGGAGGCCACCCACTTCGACATCTCCGAGGAGCGGCAGCGGGAGCTGGCCCGGCGGGCCGCGGAGATGGGCGTCGAGCTGTTCGTGGTCGACGACGGCTGGTTCGGGGCGCGGACGAGCGACCGCGCCGGGCTCGGCGACTGGACCCCCAACCCGGAGCGCTTCCCGCAGGGACTGAAGCCGCTCGCCGACGACGTGCACGCGCTCGGCATGCAGTTCGGGATCTGGGTCGAGCCGGAGATGGTCAATCCGGACAGCGAGCTGTACCGCGCGCACCCCGACTGGGTGCAGTTCCAGCCGGGGCGGACCAGGACGGAGTTCCGCAACCAGCTCGTACTCAACCTCGCCCGCCCGGATGTCCAGGAGTACCTGTGGGAGCAGCTCGACGGTCTGCTCTCGAGCGCCCCGATCGACTATGTGAAGTGGGATTTCAACCGCTGCTTCACGGACGCCGGTTGGCCCGGTGAGCCGTACCCCCAGAAGCTGTGGGTCGAACATGTGGAGGCCCTGTACGGGCTCCTGGACCGGCTGCGCGCCGAGCACCCCGGGGTCGCCTTCGAGTCCTGCTCGGGCGGCGGCGGCCGGATCGACCTCGGCGTCATGGCGCGTACGGACCAGGTGTGGACCTCCGACAACACCGACCCGCTCGACCGGCTCGCCATCCAGCACGGCTTCAGCCAGATCCACCCGGCCCGGATCATGGCCGCCTGGGTCACGGACAGTCCGAACGCGCAGCTCAACGGGCGGATCAGCTCGCTGCGCTTCCGGTTCGTGAGCGCCATGGCCGGGGTACTCGGGGTCGGTGGTGACCTGGCCGACTGGAGCGAGGCGGAGCTCGTCGAGGCGCGGGAGTGGGTGGAGCTCTACAAGGAGATCCGGCCGGTCGTGCAGCGCGGCGACCTCTACCGGCTGCGGCCTCCGGAGGGCGGGCTGAGCGCGGTGCAGTACGTCCACGGCGACGAGACCGTCGTCCTGGCCCTGCTCCAGGCCCAGCATCACGGCGAGCCGGTCGCCCCGCTCCGGTTGCGCGGACTCGATCCGAGCGCCGCGTACGAATGCCGGGAAACGGGCGAAACTCATCGAGGTGCGGTGCTGTTGCATCACGGGTTGCGGACGGGGCTGCGCGGGGACTTCGATGCGGCAGTTGTCCGACTGCGTCGTATCTGAGCGTTCTGCCGGTATTGGTGCCTTAATTCCAACTGGCCCTGGAATAAGGGACCGTGGTGTGACGGGCGTGAGCAGCGTCATATTCGTGACGATGCGTTGCGGCCCCGCTTTCTCGATCCGCCCGAATTTCCGGGCGGATCGAGGGGCGGGGGAGATCATTGTCCACGGAGGGTGACCGGAATTCCGGCATGGATCACGAATGGAATGCGCAGAGAAAAGCCACATGGTTGGCGATGCGCCCCCATGTCGCTTACGTTCGCCCTCAATCCGGACGGACGCCCAATCCTGCCGCCGCCCGGTATCCGCACACCCACCGGTATCCGGCAGGAGCGGGGGACCCACAGGTACCACGCCTGTTCCGGTCTCCGGAACGGCTAGGGGTATAGCCGCGCAGCCGCGTGGCCGGGCATCTCCAGCCCGCACCCGACAGCTCACCTCGCAGGCGCCGGAGAGGAATTCTTCATGCCCGCGAAGGGTAAGCACCGCCGACCCAAGTCCCAGCGTTTCTCACGCTCGATCGCCGTGGCCGGAACCGGTGGCGCCGCGCTCGCGCTGCCGCTGATGGGGGCCGCCGGTGCCCATGCCGTGACGCCGACGGCCGCGGTTTCGTCCACTCCGGAAAAGACCGTGACGATTTCCGGCGCGACGGTTTCCGAAAAGACCGCGACGGTTTCGGAAAAGACCGCGACGGCCTCCATGGCCTCGACGAAGACCTATTCGGTGAAGGCCGGCGACTGGCTCGCCAGGATCGCCGAGCGGCAGCACCTCAGCGGCGGCTGGCAGAAGCTCTACTCCGACAACCGCCAGGTCATCGGCAGCGACCCCTCGCTGATCCACCCCGGCCTGAAGCTCACGATCGGCGAGAGGGCCACGTCGACCGACGACACGAAGCCGTCGACCAAGCCGTCCACGCAGTCGTCGGCCAAGACGTCCACGCGATCGTCGGCGCAGTCGGCCACCGGGTCGTCCGGCGCGGCGGAGGCGTCCAAGGCCCAGGCCACCGCCACCGGCTACACCCTGCCGGTCGAGGGCGCCACCATCGGCACCGGCTACAAGGTCGCCGGCAGCATGTGGTCCAGCGGCTACCACACCGGCGTGGACTTCGTGGTCCCGACCGGCACCACCATCAAGGCCGTCGCCGCCGGCACCGTCGTATCGGCCGGCTGGGGCGGCGCGTACGGCAACCAGGTCGTCATCCAGCACGCCGACGGCCGGTACTCGCAGTACGCCCACCTGTCCGCCCTGTCCGTCTCGGCGGGCCAGACCGTGACCCCTGGCCAGCAGATCGGCCTCTCCGGCGCGACCGGCAACGTCACCGGTCCGCACCTGCACTTCGAGATCCGCACCACCCCGAACTACGGCTCGGACATGGACCCGGTCGCGTACCTGCGCTCGCACGGTGTCGCCGTCGGCTGACGCCCGCCGCGCCTCTCACGTCTCCCAGGGCCGGACCCCGCGATCGCGGGGTCCGGCCCTGGGCGTTTCGCCACGCGTCCCGGCGTGGTCCTTTCATGATCGGCACATTGCGGTCTTGTGGCACCGGCGCACGAGGTCTCGACACGGTGCGGCAGTGGCTCCACAGTGATCTCCGTAAGCGCTTTCTATGTCTCGACGGCGGCATCGCGGCCGTCGTCGCCACCGCAAGGAGCACGCCATCGTGAGACCTCGAAGACTCGGCGTCGTCACCGCCGCCGTGCTGCTGGCCGGTCTGGTCGCCGCGCCCTCACGCGCCACCGAACAGCATCCGCCGCCGCGCCGGATCGTGGAGAACCTGGATCGCGGCCTGGTCGCCGTCCCCTCGGGCAAGGGCACCTTCCTGAGCTGGCGGTTACTCGGCACGGAGTACGCAAGGTACGGGGACGCGATCGCGTTCAACGTGTACAAGGGCGGACGGCGGCTCAATCAGGCGCCGGTCACCCGGTCGACCACGTACCAGGACGACAGCCGGGGCACCGGCACCTACGCCGTGCGTGCCGTCATCAACGGCCATGAACAGAAGCCGAGTTCGGCGGCGCTCGACTTCGCGCGGGGCTACGCCGAGATTCCGCTGGCCGCCGCCGACGGATACACCGTGCAACACGCCTGGCCCGGCGACCTCGACGGCGACGGACGCTACGAACTCGTCGTCAGCCGACTCGCGCAGACCCGCGACAAGCCCGACCTCCTGGAGGCGTACACGCTCACCGGCGCGCGGCTGTGGCGCGTCGACCTCGGCCCGGGCTCGTACACCCAGGTCGGCGGGAACGGCGCCAACGACCCCGCACCCGCCGCGATCAGCGGCTCGACGCCGATCGGCGGCTACCGCAACGACGACAACGTCACCGTGTACGACCTCGACGGCGACGGCAGGGCCGAGGTGCTGGTGCACACGGCCGACGGGACCACGTTCGCGGACGGCGCGAAGGTGACCGCCGACTCGCCCGCCGACCAGTTCATTTCGGTGATCGACGGGGAGACGGGCACCGAGCGCACCCGGCAGCCCGTGCCCGACGACCTCGTCGCCGACGGCCCCTCCGGCGGACACTTCGGCATCGCGTACCTCGACGGCGTACACCCCAGCCTCGTCACGAAGTTGGTCACCCGGGTCGGCGCCAAACGCGGAGCCTTCCGGATCCTCTTCCAGACCTGGGACTTCAACGGCACTGCTCTGAACCGGCGTTGGAAGTACGTCGTCCCGGCCGGCAGTGGCGCCACCAGCTTCCACCAGATCCGGACCGTCGACGTCGACCAGGACGGCAAGGACGAGATCGCCGACGGCAACTACGTCGTGGGCAGCGACGGCACGCTGCGCTATGTCGTCGACGGCGCCGGACACGGCGACCGTTTCGACATCGCCGACCTCGACCCCGACCGGCCCGGCCTGGAGGGCTTCGCGATCCAGCAGTCGGAACTGGGCGTCGTATCGAGGTTCCCCTGGTACTACTACGACGCCGACACCGGTCAGCGCCTGGTGACCGGCGAGCACCCGGCCGACCCGACGAGCGAATCCGACCTCGACGTCGGCAGGGGCAGCGCCGCCGACATCGACCCCGGCCACCCCGGCTACGAGTACTGGACCTCCACCGCCGACGTCGCCCGCCCCGGCGCGGGCGTCTTCAACGTCCAGGACGGAAAGGTCTCCACGACCACGCCCAGCGTCAACTTCCGTATCTGGTGGGACGGCGACAAGGGCGCCGAACTCCTCGACTACACGCATGTCGACAAGTGGGACCCGAAGGCCGAGACCAGCACGCGCCTCTTCGACCCGGCCGGTGTCGTCTCCGGCGCCCGCAACGCGACCCCGTTCTACGGCGACCTTCTCGGTGACTGGCGCGAGGAGATCCTCGCCGAGACCGGCGACCACACCGCGCTGCGCCTGTACACCACCACCGAACCGACGAAGACCCGTATCTACACGCTCGCCCAGAACCCCGGCTACCGCCTCGGCTGGACCGTGCGCGGCTATCTCCAGTCGACGTACACGGACTACTACCTGGGCACCGAGACCCGGCGGGTGCCGAAGCCCGCCATCACCACCGCCGCTCGCACGGAAGGAACCTCATGACCACCCGCAGAGCCTTCGCGACCCTCGCCGCCGGTGCCGCGCTGTCGACACTCGTCCCGGCCACCACCGCGAGCGCCTCGCCGCGCCACCGTCGTGGCCGGCTCATCGCCCGCGACGGCTTCCGCCGCGGTCTCGGTCAGTGGGTCACGGAACTGCAGGACGGCGGCACGGTCACCGCCTCGCACGGCGTCCTGGAGATCGACGTACCGAGCGGTGCGACGGTCTGGTTCAAGCAGCGCTTCGAAGGGCCCTACGTCATCGAGTACACCGCCACACCGGTCTCCGAGGGCGGCGTGAACGACCGGGTCTCCGACCTCAACAACTTCTGGAACGCCGTCGACGTCCGCTCCCCGGACGACCTCTTCGCCACACCCCGGGGCGGCGCCCTGGCCGAATACGACTACCTGAAGACGTACTACGTCGGATACGGCGCCAACACCAACACGACCACGCGGCTGCGCCGGTACGTGGGGGAGCCGGGCGTCCGCCCGCTCGTCTACGACTACACGGAGCCGCTGCTCACGGCCAACGAGCCGCACCGCGTCCGGATCGTCTCGGACGGCTCCACGGTCCGCTGGTGGAACAACGGACGGCTCGTTTTCGACTACGGCGACCCGGAGCCGTACACGAGCGGGCACTTCGCGTTCCGGACCACATGGAGCCACTTCCGGATCGAGGGCTTCCAGGCGTGGCGGCTGTTCAACCACTCCTGACAGGGCCTTATTCCGGGTTCGGTCACACTTTACGAGTGGCTTATCTCACCACCCGTCAACCCCTTCCTACGGTCGCGTAGCTCACATCGAAAGGTGAATCATGGGCCGATGTGGCAGACGATTCGAAGAGTGACAACAGATCAGTGATCGGGTCGTACGTGGCGGTGGGGGACAGCTTCACCGAAGGCGTCGGCGACCCCGGCCCCGACGGGGCCTTCGTCGGGTGGGCCGACCGGTTCGCGGTGCTCCTCGCCGACCGGCGGCCCGAAGGCGACTTCACCTACACCAACCTCGCCGTACGCGGAAAGCTGCTCGACCAGATAGTCGAGGACCAGCTCCGGGGGGCCAAGGAACTCGCCCCCGACCTGGTCTCCTTCTGCGCTGGCGGCAACGACATCATCCGGCCAGGCACCGACCCCGACGAGGTCGCCGAGCGCTTCGAGCGCGCGATCGCCGACCTCACCTCCGCCGTCGGCACCGTCATGGTGACGACCGGCTTCGACACCCGTACCGTCCCCGTGCTGAAGCATCTGCGCGGCAAGATCGCCACGTACAACGGGCACGTAAGGGCCATCGCGGACCGGTACGGCTGTCCGGTCCTCGACCTGTGGTCCCTGAAGACGATCCAGGACCGCCGCGCCTGGGACGGCGACCGCCTGCACCTCTCGCCCGAGGGCCACACCCGGGTCGCGCTGCGCGCCGGCCAGGTCCTCGGCCTCGAAGTGCCCGCGGACCCCGACCAGCCCTGGCCTCCACTGCCGCCCCGCGGCACGCTCGAGGTCCGGCGCGACGACATCCACTGGGCACGCGAGTACCTCGTCCCGTGGATCGGGCGCCGACTGCGCGGGGAGTCCTCCGGCGACCACGTGGCCGCCAAGGGCAGCCTCTCGCCGGACGACATCAAGATGCGGATCGAGTCCGTGGCCTGAACGACGGGTCTCCGACGTGCCGGTGGCTCGGAGGGACTGGGCGCGGGGGCCGGAGACGTGATGTGCGGGGAGCGGGGCCGTCGTCGGTGCCGCCTTCGCCTTCGCCCTCGTCTTTGGTGTGCGTGTGCGGGGGAGTCCGTGTCCGTTTTGTCGTCAGTGCGTCAGTGCGTCAGTGCGTCAGTGCGTCAGTGCGTCGGCAGCCGGCGGACCGGGCGGCGGGAGATGCCGCCGCTCACCGACCCGCCTCGACGGCGTGCCCGCCAGGCGGGTCCGGGCCGAACTCGCCGCCGCGCCTGCGGCCATCGCGGCGCGGCGGCGTCGTCGTGCGTCGACATGGCGCGGCGGCTGTCGCCGGGCCGCGTCGGGTCGGCGTGGTCGACTGAACTGTCCGGGCGTGCGCCGCGGCGCACGCCTCAGCGCACCGCGGCCGTCAACGCCTCCCGCGCGAGCCCCAGTTCCCGGGCGAGCGCCTCGTCCACCCACTCCTGGGCCCGCGCCCGCGACACCGCTCCCGTGTAGGCGGTCATCTGCACGGCGAGCCCGTCGAGCAGCGCCGTCAGCCGCAGGGCGGTGCCCGTGGGATCCGGGCACTCGAACTCGCCGCCCGCCACTCCCTCCGCGATCACCTCGGTGATCGCGGCCTTCCACTGCTTGTCGAGATCACGCGTGACCTCCTGAAGCGCGGGCTCGCGCAGGGCGGCCGCCCAGCCCTCGATCCACAGCCGCCAGCCCTTGGCCTGGCCGGTCGGCGCGTACCAGCGCACGGCGGCGCGCAGCCTGCGCAGCGCCGACGTACGACGGCCGAGCAGCTTGCGCAGATGGGCGAGGTCGTCCTCGGCCGCGTAGGTGAACGCGGCGGCGACCAGCTTCTCCTTGGTGGAGAAGTGGTACAGCACCAACGCGTTGCTCACGCCGAGCACCGAGGCCACGTCGGCGATCCGCACCGCCGCCACGCCCCGCGCCTCGATCTGCTCGATGGCGGCGCGCAGCAACTCCTCGCGCCGTTCCGCCACACTCAACCGCACCCTCGCCACGCGGTAACCCTAATGCTCGACGGGGTCAGTCGACGAACTGGTAGTCAAACCGGATGCGGCCGTCCTCGTCGAGGACCAGGAACTCCCGGCCACCGCCCGTGGCCCGTCCCTCCCCGGTGTGGAAGGACTCCCAGCGGAACGTGATGACGTCCCGCAGCTGTTGGGCGGGTTCCTGGATCCGGAAGACGTAGGTCCCCGGGGCGACGAATTCGTCGTGGGCACGGGTCACGCGCGTGTGCAGCTCGTCGTGGCCACGGGCCTCCAGGGCGGCGGTGGTGAAGCCGAGGCCCACCGCGGCGTCCCGCATCTGCTGGGGCGGCCGGAGGACGTGCAGACCGTCCTGAGCCCAGAGTTCGTCCACGGTCTTGCGGCGGATCTCGGGATCGGGCTCGTTCCAGACGCCGATGTAGCGCTCGATCAGGTCCTGCGGGTCGATGCTGGACATGGATGCTCCCGGTGCGAGTCGGACTTCGTGTGGGGAGGGGCGGTCACTCGCGCTCGCGCGCCCTCGCTGCACCGACTCTGCTGTCACCGGCCCCGCGCCTCAATTCCCCAGGAGGAATGACGGGAGGGCCACGAGGCGGGTGCCCGTCAGCGGTACCACCCGAACCGCTCCGCGATCACCGGCAGCCGGTCGGCGACGATGGCGTGCGCCGCGGCCCGTGGCGTCGTCCCGTCGGCCTCCGCGCGGGCCAGCATCCGGTCGATCAGGTCGCGCATGGAACGCCGGGTGTACGCGAACGCCTCGTCCGCGTCCGCGCCGATGTCGCCGAAGAGCGTCCACCACCACCAGGCGTTCGTCCCGGAGTTGACCACGACGTCCGGCAGCACGACGACCCCGCGCGCGGCGAGCAGTTCCTCCGCCTCGGGCAGTACGGGCATGTTGGCCGCCTCTACGATCCAGCGGGCGCCGATCTGCCGCTGGTTCTCGGTGTCGATGGCGTACGAGACCGCCGCGGGAACCAGCACCTCCGCGTCCATGGACAGCCAGGCATCGCCCGGGAGTTCCTGGTCGGCCGGGCGCAGCGCGCCGCGGTCGACCGTGCCGTAGGCGTCCCGCGCCGCGAGCAGCGCGTCGATGTCCAGCCCGTCCGGGTTCGCGATCGTGCCCTTGACGTCCGCGACGGCGACGATGGCGAGGCCCGCGCGGGAGAGGAAGCGGGCCGTGGCTCCGCCCATGGTGCCCAGGCCCTGCACGGCCACGCGCGTCCCCGCGTGTGCCACCCCGGCCCGGTCCAGGGCCGCGAGCACCGACTCGGCGACACCGCAGCCGCCGACCAGTTCGTCGAGCCCGATCCCGTCCACGTCGACCGCGAAGGCGTCCGCGAGCCGCCGACGGGCCGTCGTCTCGTCGTCGAGCAGCGGGTACACGGCCTGGATGGACGAGACGAGCCCCGCCTCCTCGGCGGCCCGGTCGACCAGGTCCTGGGTGAGCCCGAGGTCCTCACCCGTGGTCCAGAAGCTCTCGATGTAGGGGCGCATGGCGCGCAGGTAACGCACCAGCAGGCCGTACGCCGCCGGGTCCTGGGGATCGCAGTCGATGCCGCCCTTGGCGCCGCCCAGCGGGATGTAGCGGCCCTCGGGGTTGTAGTGCAGGGCCTCCTTCATCGTCATCCCGCGGGCGAGCCCGGCGACCTCGTCCAGGGTGCAGCCCGCGCGCATCCGCAGACCGCCGCTGGAGACGCCCCGGACGAGCCGGTCGACCACGAGATAGCCCGGTCTGCCCGTGACGTGGTCGGTCCAGGTGAGCGTGATCAGGGGCGCGGTCGAAGGCGGGGTGAGCGGCGCGGCCGACGGTGCGGCCGGGGGCGTGGTCATGGGCGTGGTCATCGGGTCTCCTCGGGGACGGCGATCAGGGTGGGACCAGGCGTGCGCAGCGCCTCGGTGAGCGCGAGGGCCAGCTCGTCGGGGTGGCACACGCGTGTGCCCTGTCCTCCGTAGGCGCGGGCCAGGGCGGGCAGATCGACCGGAGCGAGGTCCACCGCGGTCGGGCGGTCGCCACGGGCGGCCATCTCGTCGCGGATCTCCCCGTAGCCGCCGTTGTCGAACACCACGACGGGCAGCGGGAGTCGCAGCTGCGCGGCGGTCGCCAGCTCCTGCACCGTGAACTGGAGGCCGCCGTCCCCGCTCAGCGCCACCACCTGGCGCTCCGGGCACGCCACCTTGGCGCCGAGCGCCGCGGGCAGCGCGTAGCCGAGCGTGCCGAAGCCGGTCGGGTGAAGATAGCGTCCCGCGGGGCCCAGCGGGAGGTGCGGGAGCGCGCCGTAGTAGCAGCACTGGGCACTGTCCGAGGTGATGACCGCGTCGTCGGCCAGGACGGCGCGGATCGCCCGCAGGTACGGGATCCAGCGCGCGTCGCGCTCGGCACTCCCGGCGTACCGCGCGTCCCGCACCGCCGCGACCTCGTCGCCGTCGATGCCGCCTCGTGGGTCGGGGATGTCGTGTCGCACGCGCGCGTGGAGGCCCATGTCCGACAACAGCGCCTCCAGGCAGGCCCGCGCGTCGCCGACGAGCGCGATGTCCGTGGGCAGCCCGGAGTGCATCTGGTCCGGGTCGAGGTCGGCCCGGACGAGCGTGCCCCCGAGGGCGGTCGGCGGCGACCAGAAATCGGACTCGGCCAGCTCCGTGCCCACGGCGAGGACGACATCGCGACCCGCCAGCCACTTCTGCACCGACTCAGTGTGCAGCGAGACGCCGAGCGAGAGCGGATGCCGCTCGGGTACGACGCCCTTGCCGTTGGCGGTCGTCACGACGGGCGCGCCGCACGCCTCCGCGAGGGTGAGACAGGCGGTCGCGGCGCCGCGCGCGCCACCGCCGAGCACGAGTGCGGGCCGTCGCGCCTCCCGCAGGGCGCGCGCGGCCCGTCGTACGGCCTCGGCGTCCGGCAGGGTCGGCGCGGTGGCCGGGGCGAGCCGCACCGGGCCTGCGGTCTCGGCCGCCGTCAGCAGGTCCAGCGGCACCTCGAGGTGCACCGGCCGCGGTCGCCGCGTACGGAAGAGGGTGAACGCGCGCGCCACGGCGGCGCCGATCTCGGCCACCGAGGAGACCCGGTGGCTGAACGCGGCGACGCCCCGCAGCGCCTCGGTCTGGCTGCGCATCTCGTGCAGCAGCCCGGTCGACAGGCGGGGGTGGCGAAGCGGCATACCCGGGGAGACGACGAGCAGGGGCACGCTGTCCGAGTAGGCCTGCCCGACGGCGGCCGTGACGTTGAGGAGCGCGGGACCGGTGGTCGTGATCACGACACCGGGGCGGCCCGTCACGCGCGCGTACCCGTCGGCGGCGTACCCGGCGCCCTGTTCGTGGCGCGGGGTCGTGTGCCGGACGCCGTACGCCGCCAGGTGCCGGTAGATCTCCAGGTTGTGCGTGCCGGGGATGCCGAAGGCCTGCGTCACGTCGTGCGCGGCGAGCGCCCGGACGAGCGCCTCGCCACCGGTGAGCACGCCGGTGCGCGAGTCGGTGCGCCGGTCGGTGTGCCGGTCGGCCTCCATGGCGCCTCCAGGTGCGGAACGAGCGGCGCGACCGAAGACCCACCGGTATCTTTACTGAATCACCATTCAGTATCGGGAGCGACTCCGAAGTCTGTCAATTTACTGAACGGATCATCAGTAGTGGGTCTGCGGTGCACCGCCCGTCCGGCCCGCCGCACCCGCTCCACGGAAGCGGGTGCGCCCTGGGCGCGTTCGGCGCCGTCAC
This sequence comes from Streptomyces olivochromogenes, assembly GCF_001514115.1. Taxonomy (GTDB): domain Bacteria; phylum Actinomycetota; class Actinomycetes; order Streptomycetales; family Streptomycetaceae; genus Streptomyces; species Streptomyces olivochromogenes. The sequence goes on along the minus strand of NZ_KQ948451.1, from coordinate 696,531 downwards.
CGGAATCGCGTCCGTCACGGGATCGGCCGGACAGCCCCGAGGCCGGCCCCTCGGGGTCCCCGCCGGTGTCCGCCAATTCGCCGGAGGCAGCCGGCGCGCGGCGGCCGGCGGGTCGCACGAGTCATTGAAGCCCTGGCTGGTCGGCCCGGTGCGGAGTTGATGCGCGAGCCCGGGTTCTCCGCCGCCACCATGGCCGTCGGTTCGACGAAGGCGGGCTCGCCCAGGCGGTCGCGCCCCCGGCCGGCCGGTTCGTCCGGCACCGCGGGCGGGGTGGCCGTCGATTGAAGGACGGAAAAGGTAGAAAGGACAGATCGGACCGCAGGACACGCGGGTTGTGGGCGAGCGCCCGGCCGGGGGCGAGGACCTTTCCGTAGGTGTGTTTCGAGTACCACACCATGACGCGGAAGAAGATCCTGCGTCGCGGGGTTAGGGAAACGCGGGCCATGGGGGTCACCCACGGACGTGACATCGGGTCCCGGGCGTGTCACCCCCAGACGTGACGCACCAGGGCCCGGACCTTGCGGTGTGTACCGGGGACATCGCGCTGTGACACCGTCGACCCGGCGCTGTCAGAGGGGCCGACCATAATGGGAGGCCTGACCGACTCCACTTGGAGGTACCGTGACCGGTTTCCGTACGTTGAGCTCCGGGCTCCGCGCGTTGCAGCCCGCCGCCTTCGGCGCGGACCCCGGCGGTGAGCGCCTGGAGCGCATCCGTAGATCGCCGAATTTCGCGGACGGTGTCTTCCAGAACCCGGTGAGTGCCCGGACCCGCCCCGACGGCTCCATGCTCGAGTTCGCGAAGGTCTTCTTCCGCAAGGAGGAGCGCGCCCACCGTGCCCCGGCGGGCACGGTGCCGGTGTACCCCACCACGCTGGCCGACCTCGCCAAGCCCGCGGCGAGCGGGTTGCGCATCACCTGGATGGGGCACTCCAGCGTGCTCGCCGAGATAGACGGGCACCGGGTGCTGTTCGACCCCGTATGGGGCGAGCGCTGTTCCCCCTTCAACTTCGTCGGGCCCAAGCGGCTGCACCCGGTGCCCCTGCCGATTGCCGCGCTCGGCCCGGTGGACGTCGTCGTCATCTCGCACGACCACTACGACCATCTCGACCTGCCCACCATCAAGGCCCTGGCCGACACGGACACGGTCTTCGCGGTGCCGCTCGGCGTCGGAGCCCACCTGGAACACTGGGGCGTCTCGCCCGACCGCGTGCGCGAGCTGGACTGGAACGAGAGCACCAAGGTCGGCGGCATCTCCCTGACCGCGACACCCGCCCGGCACTTCTGCGGCCGCGGCCTGCGCAACACCCAGCACACGCTCTGGGCCTCCTGGGTGGTGACGGGTGACGAGCACCGGATCTACCACAGCGGGGACACCGGCTACTTCGAGGGCTTCAAGGAGATCGGCGCCGAGCACGGCCCGTTCGACATCACGATGATCCAGATCGGGGCGTACAGCGAGTTCTGGCCCGATATCCACATGACGCCCGAGGAGGGCATGCGCACCCACCTGGACCTCCAGGGCGGGCGCCCCACCGGAGTGATGCTGCCCATCCACTGGGCCACGTTCAACCTGGCGACCCACCCGTGGGTGGAGCCCGGCGAGGGCACGATGGCAGCCGCGCACGCGGTGGGCGCCCGCGTCGCGCTGCCCCGCCCCGGCCAGCCCTTCGAGCCCACCACCGAGACCGTCCCGTCCGAGCCCTGGTGGCGCGGTGTGGCCGTGCCGCCGAAGGGTGGCTGGCCCGCCGTCGAGAATTCCGGAGCGGATGTCTCCGCTTCCAATACTCCGGGTGATGTCGTGGGTGAAGCTTCCGAAGGCACCGGAGAGCCGGAGACGGTGCCCGCGAGCTGAATTTCCTGAATGTCCGATCGACGGCGAGGGTCGGGGAGCGAGCTGCTCCCCGACCCTCGCCGTTTGTTCGCGACCGGTTCTGACCAGCTCTGATCGGATCGGTGACGCAAGGGAACGTGCGTCCGAAGGGGATATCGGTCTGTCGTGCGAGGCCTCATACCAGAGCGGGACGCCTTCCGGGGGAGTTTGTCAACTGCCCACCGCACATGATGGGTTGGCGACTACTGTCAGTTGCCGTCGGGCGACGCGGGGCCGAATTTTTCGGCTCTCTCGACCGGCATCGCGATGGCGCACGCCCGAGTCGCGCAGACCCGCGGGAGTCCCCGTGGCCCCCGACGCACCAGTACGAGGACGCAGATGTCTCACCTCCGCGCACCGGCCGCACGCGCAGACCGCCGTGAGGGCGGGCGGCACGGGCGGCCGGTCGCCCGCACGGTCCACCCGCAGCCCGAGACCCGCCTACGGCCCCAGTTGCTGCGCCTGGCGGTCCTGCCGCCGATCGCGGTGGCGCTCAGCGGCTGTGCGGCCGTGCTGTTCACCGTCCGCTCCACCGGCGTGCGCCCCGGCGTCGTCCTGTGGGCGGTGCTCGCCGGCGCCGGGTGCGTGGCCCTCTCGGGCATCCTGATCGCCGCCGTGGGCGCCGACCGGGCCGCCACGTCCGTGCGGGAACGCATCGGTGCCCTGCGCCGCGGCAGCGCCCGTACCGAGGCCGACCTGCGCGCTGTCGTCGAGGGCCTGCGCCGGGGCGAGAGCCCTCCCACGCCCAAGCCGCGCCAACGGCCCAAGCCGGACGCCGACGAGTTCGAGCTGCTCGCCGCCGACCTCTCCCGCGCGCACGACGGCGCCGTCACCGCCGTCGTGCAGGCGGCCCAGCTCTCCAGCCAGGCGGGCAGCGAGCAGAAGGTCGAGGTCTTCGTCAATCTCGCGCGGCGGCTTCAGTCCCTCGTGCACCGCGAGATCTCGATCCTCGACGAGCTGGAGAACGAGATCGAGGACCCGGACCTGCTCAAGGGCCTCTTCCACGTGGACCACCTCGCCACCCGCATCCGCCGGCACGCCGAGAACCTCGCCGTGCTCGGCGGCGCCGTCTCACGCCGCCAGTGGAGCAACCCCGTCTCCATGACCGAGGTGCTGCGGTCCGCGATCGCCGAGGTCGAGCAGTACTCGCGGGTCAAACTGGTGCCCCCGATCGACGGCACCCTGCGCGGGCACGCCGTCGCCGACGTGATCCACCTGCTGGCCGAACTCGTCGAGAACGCCACGGTGTTCTCCGCCCCGCACACCCAAGTCCTGCTGCGCGCCAACCTCGTCACCTCCGGCCTCGCGGTCGAGGTCGAGGACCGGGGCCTGGGCATGCCCCTGGGTGAACAGAACAAGATGAACGCGCTGCTCACCGACCCCGATCAGGTGAATGTCGCCAGCCTCCTCCAGGACGGCCGGATCGGTCTGTTCGTGGTGTCCCAGCTCGCCCGGCGGCACGGCATCCACGTACGGCTCCAGACCAACATCTACGGCGGTGTCCAGGCCGTACTCGTCGTACCGCAGGCGCTGTTGGGCGCGGCGCCGGGCGCCCCCGGCGACGTATCGGAAGCACAGGCACAGCAGGCACAGCAGGCACAGCAGCTCAAGGCCGGTGGCCCGCGTCCGCCCGCCGGGCCACCGGCAGGGCCGACCGCGCCCGTGCCGTCCGCCGGTGCGACGGTGGCCTCCGTGCCGCGGCAGGCGCAGCGGGACCAGATGCCGCCCGCCGCGCTCGGCACGGGCGCCGGCGGCCCGGCGCCGCTCCCCGTGCGCGGCGCCCGCGCGGAGCGGCCCAACCCGGCCGAGGCCCTGCCCGGTATCCGCCCCGACGACCGGCCCGTGGTCGCGGAGAACGCGGCCATGCCACCCACCCCCCGCAACGGCGCGGTGCGCGGCACCATGGGCAAGCCCCAGCTGCCCAAACGACGCGCCCAGGAGCACATCGCACCCCAACTGCGCGACGGGCCCGTGCCCCGCCAGGACTCGGAGCAGGTCGTCGGCCACGACCCCGGCCTGATGGCGGCGTTCCAGCGGGGGATCGGGCTCGCGGAGGCCCAGCATGCCGAGGAACGGCGCACGGAGGCACCGCGCGGCGGAGCACCGCACATGGAGCGGCCGCACCCCGATCTGCCGCACTCCGACCCGCCGTACCCGGACCTGCTGCACCGGGACCCGCCGCACCCGGATCTGCGGCACCTGGACCCGCTGCCGCCGCTCGATGTGATCCGCGTCGACCAGACCTCCACGGGCGCGCCCCGCATAGCCGACACCCCCACGGCGCACGCGCCCGCCCCGCACGAGGCGCCCGGGAGCCGCGACAACGCACCCGCGCCCGGACACGACCACACGGCCCGGCACGACGGGAGCACAACGGCCGGATGACCACCCCCCTGACGACCCCCACCCGCACGCCCTCCCACACCCCCACACCCTCCGCTCCGGCAGACCTTCGTACTTCAAGGAGTCGATCCACCATGGCGAGCGACGCGCCGACCGCCCACGCCCATGTATCCGATCTCGACTGGCTGATGAGCGGCCTCGTACAGCGCGTACCGCACACGAACAGCGCGGTACTCCTCTCCTGCGACGGACTCGTGAAGTCGGTCCACGGACTCGACCCGGACAGCGCCGACCACATGGCGGCGCTCGCCTCCGGCCTCTACTCGCTCGGCCGCAGCGCGGGCCTGCGCTTCGGCGACGGCGGTGACGTACGCCAGGTCGTCGTCGAACTCGACTCGACCCTGCTGTTCGTCTCCACCGCGGGCTCCGGCACCTGTCTCGCCGTGCTCGCCGGCCGCGAGGCCGACGCGGCGGTGCTCGGGTACGAGATGGCGATGCTGGTCAAGAGCGTCCGTCCGTATCTGATGACCGCGCCCCGGCAGGCCGCCGTGGAACCGCCGGCGATGAGGCCTTGAGCGTGGCCGCGGCCGGCGACGGGCCCTGGCTCGACGACGCGGCCGGACGGCTGGTGCGCCCCTACACGGTCAGCAACGGCCGGACCCGGCCGACCACCGCCCTCGACCTGCTGTCGCAGGTGATGGCCACCGGGGCAACACCTCTGGGCTACCTCGGCCCCGAGCACACCCAGGCACTCGAACTGTGCCGGGCGCCCGTCTCGGTCGCGGAGATCGCGGCACACCTGAAGCTGCCCGCGGCGGTCACCAAGGTGCTGCTCTCCGACCTCGTCGACTGCGGGGCACTGACCACCAAGCCGCCCGAGTTCCACCACAACCCCACTGACCGGTCTCTTCTGGAGGCAGTGCTCGATGGACTACGACGACAGCTCTGATCCCTTCCCCACCGCGCTGAAGATCCTGGTGGCCGGAGGGTTCGGGGTCGGCAAGACGACCTTCGTGGGCGCGGTGAGCGAGATCGCGCCGCTCAGCACGGAGGAGCTGCTCACCACGGTCAGCGCCGCGACCGACAATCTCGACGGCATCGAGAACAAGGTCGAGACCACCGTGGCGATGGACTTCGGCCGCATCACCCTCGATCCGGAACACGTCCTGTACCTGTTCGGCACACCCGGACAGCAGCGGTTCTGGTTCATGTGGGACGAGCTGTCCGAGGGCGCGCTCGGTGCGGTGATCCTCGCCGACACCCGTCGCCTGGAGGACTGTTTCGCGGCCGTCGACTTCTTCGAGCAGCGCGGTCTCGGCTTCATCGTCGCGGTCAACGAGTTCGACGGTGCCTACCGCTACGACCCCGAGGAGGTGCGCGCGGCCATCGACCTCGACCCCGAGATCCCCATCGTGCGCTGTGACGCCCGGATCTCCAGTTCGGGCGTGCAGACCCTGCTCACCCTGGTCCGCCACCTCCTCGCCCACGCACCGACGCACGCACCCATCCGCTGAGCCCGCACCCGGCGTACGCCTTCGACCGCTGAGCCCGCACCCGACCCACGTCCCCCGCCACGGAGCCCACACCATGACGCCCGCCCCACACCAGGGAGCCCGTAGATGAGTTACGACCCGCCGCGCCCGGCCGGTCGTCTGCTGCTGACGCCGGAGGACAAGGACGCCCCCGCCCGGGTCAGCCGGCTGCGCCGACTCGGCCTGGGGGAGCACACGGAACCCGCCTTCGACGCCTTCGCGGACCGGCTCGCCGAAGTCGCCGCGGTGCCGTATTCGATGGTCAACTTCATCGACGAGAACCGGCAGTTCTTCGCGGGCCTGCACACCCCGGACGGAAACGTCTCGGTCACCCGGCCGCTCCCGGCCGCCCCGGACGGCACGGTGAAGGTCGTCGGGCGCTACATGACCCGCGACTACGGTTTCTGCCCCCATGTGGTGGTCCGCCGCAGGGCGCTGGTCCTCGAAGACGTGTGCGACTACCCGCGTTTCGCCGGCAACCCGGTCGTCGACGAGATCGGCGTCCGTTCCTACCTGGGAGCCCCGCTCATCGACCACACCGGCATCGCCCTCGGGACGATCTGCGTCGTCGACCTCGAACCGCGCCCGTGGGGGAAGGCGGGCCTGGAGACCATCAAGTCGATGGCGGCGGAACTGGTCGAGCAGATCGAGCGCAGACAGGACACCGGGGGGATCTGACGCCCGCGGCCGCAGGCGTGAAGGAAAGCCCTGGCCGGAGGCGTGAAGGAAAGCTGCGGCCGCGCTTAAGAAATCCTCGATGGACCGATGGCGCACCCGTGCGGCAGATTTCTCCGGGAAATCACCCCTCTCCCCGGTACGGGCCCCTTCGGCGTGCCCTGCTCCGGGACCTCACCACGGGAGCCGTAGCTTGAAGGCGCTGGTCAAGGAGAAGGCGGAGCCCGGGCTCTGGCTGACGGACGTCCCGGAACCGGAGATCGGCCCCGGCGACGTACTGATCAAGGTCCTCAGGACCGGGATCTGCGGCACCGACCTGCACATCCGCAACTGGGACGGCTGGGCGCAGCAGGCCATCCGCACGCCGCTCGTCCTCGGCCACGAGTTCGTCGGAGAGGTCGTCGAGACCGGCCGCGACGTCGCCGACATCAAGGCGGGCGACCGCGTGAGCGGCGAGGGCCACCTCGTGTGCGGCAAGTGCCGCAACTGCCTGGCCGGGCGCCGCCACCTGTGCCGTGCCACCGTCGGCCTGGGCGTCGGCCGCGACGGCGCGTTCGCCGAGTACGTGGCCCTGCCCGCCGCCAACGTGTGGGTGCACCGCGTCCCGGTCGACCTCGACGTCGCCGCGATCTTCGACCCGTTCGGCAACGCCGTGCACACGGCGCTGTCCTTCCCTCTGGTCGGCGAGGACGTCCTCATCACGGGCGCGGGCCCGATCGGTCTGATGGCCGCGGCCGTGGCCCGGCACGCGGGTGCCCGCAACGTCGTCATCACCGACGTCAGCGAGGAGCGCCTCGACCTCGCCCGCAAGATCGGCGTCAGCCTCGCGCTGAACGTCGCGGAGTCGACCATCGCCGACGGGCAGCGCTCCCTCGGCCTGCGCGAGGGCTTCGACATCGGCCTGGAGATGTCCGGCCGTCCCGAGGCGATGCGCGACATGATCGCCAACATGACGCACGGCGGCCGGATCGCGATGCTCGGTCTGCCCGCCGAGGAGTTCGCGGTCGACTGGTCCCGGATCGTCACCTCCATGATCACGATCAAGGGCATCTACGGCCGTGAGATGTTCGAGACCTGGTACGCGATGTCCGTCCTCCTCGAAGGCGGCCTCGACCTCGCGCCGGTCATCACCGGCCGCTACGGCTACCGCGACTACGAGGCGGCCTTCGCGGACGCCGCGAGCGGCCGCGGCGGCAAGGTCATCCTCGACTGGAGCGCGTGAGCGTCCGCAAGAGCCACTCCGACCGCGTAACCCCCTAGGAGCCCTTCCATGTTCGACTCCGTGCGCGACGACCTCCGCACCACCCTCGACGAGATCCGCGCCGCCGGTCTGCACAAGCCCGAGCGCGTGATCGGCACCCCGCAGTCCGCGACCGTGAACGTCACCGCGGGCGGCCGCCCCGGCGAGGTCCTCAACTTCTGCGCCAACAACTACCTCGGCCTCGCCGACCACCCCGAGGTCGTCGCCGCCGCCCACGCGGCCCTCGACCGCTGGGGCTACGGCATGGCGTCCGTCCGCTTCATCTGCGGTACGCAGGAGGTGCACAAGGAGCTTGAGGCGCGGCTGTCCGCGTTCCTCGGACAGGAGGACACGATCCTCTACTCCTCCTGCTTCGACGCCAACGGCGGCGTCTTCGAGACCCTCCTCGGCGCCGAGGACGCGGTCATCTCCGACGCCCTCAACCACGCCTCGATCATCGACGGCATCCGCCTCTCCAAGGCGCGCCGCTTCCGGTACGCCAACCGCGACATGGCGGACCTGGAGGCACAGCTCAAGGACGCGTCCGACGCCCGCCGCCGTCTGATCGTCACCGACGGCGTCTTCTCGATGGACGGCTATGTCGCGCCCCTGAAGGAGATCTGTGACCTCGCCGACCGCTACGACGCCATGGTCATGGTCGACGACTCGCACGCCGTCGGCTTCGTCGGCCCCGGCGGCCGCGGCACCCCCGAGCTGCACGGTGTCATGGACCGCGTCGACATCATCACCGGCACCCTCGGCAAGGCGCTCGGCGGCGCCTCCGGCGGCTATGTCGCCGCCCGCGCCGAGATCGTCGCGCTGCTGCGCCAGCGCTCCCGCCCGTACCTGTTCTCGAACACGCTCGCCCCGGTGATCGCGGCGGCCTCCCTGAAGGTGCTCGACCTGCTGGAGTCGGCCGACGACCTGCGCATCCGCCTCGCCGAGAACACCGCGCTGTTCCGCTCCCGGATGACCGCGGAGGGCTTCGACATCCTCCCCGGTGACCACGCGATCGCCCCCGTCATGATCGGCGACGCGTCCGTCGCGGGACGCATGGCCGAGCTCCTCCTGGAGCGCGGCGTCTATGTGATCGGCTTCTCCTACCCGGTCGTCCCGCAGGGCCAGGCCCGGATCCGGGTCCAGCTCTCGGCCGCGCACTCGACGCAGGACGTGAACCGGGCGGTCGACGCGTTCGTGTCAGCCCGTGCGGAGCTCGAGGGCTGAAAGACGCCTGTGACCTGAGAGAATCGGTCACATGATCGAAGCGCGGCGGCTCCACATCCTCCGTGCGGTGGCCGACCACCGCACGGTCACGGCGGCGGCCGCCGCGCTCTATCTCACCCCCTCGGCCGTCTCCCAACAGCTGACCGCGCTGGAGCAGGAGACCGGCCACCGACTCGTCGAGCGCGGCGCCAAGGGCGTACGGCTGACTCCGGCCGGCGAGATCCTGCTCAGTCACACCAACGAGGTGCTGGCCCAACTGGAGCGCGCCGAGGCGGAGTTGGCCGCGTACAGTGCGGGCTCGGCGGGCACGGTCACCGTCGCCTCCTTCGCGACCGGCATCGGCCTGGTGGTGGCCCCCGCGCTGGCCCGCCTCGCCCGCACGGCACCCGGCATCCACGTCCGCGTCCAGGACGCCGAGGGCGACGCCAGTCTGCCGATGGTGCTCGACCGGCTGGTCGACATCGCGGTCGCCGTCGAGTACCGGGGCGCCCCGGACGCGGACGACCCGCGCCTGACCCCCGTAGCCCTGTACGCCGAGCCCTTCGACGCGGTCGTCCCGCTCGGACACCGGCTCGCCGACGCCACCGAGGTCCCGCTCGCCGAGCTGGCCAAGGACCCGTGGATCGGCCCGTACCCCGGCAACCCCTGCCATGACGTGGTCGTCCTGGCCTGCGAGAACGCCGGATTCCAACCCCGTCTCGAACACTCCTCTGACGACTTCCGGGCCGTCGTGGCCCTTGCCTCGGCCGACGCGGGTGTCGCCCTGGTACCCCGTTCCGCCCTGCGCGGGATGGATCTCACGGGCGTGCTGGTCCGACCGGTCGACGGCGTCGCGCCCACGCGCCGGGTCTTCGCGGCCGTACGCCGGGGCGCGGAGGGGCATCCGCTGATCCGCCCGGTGCTGGACGCGCTGGCGGAGGCCGCGACGGTGGACTGAGGTGAGTGGCGGGAGGGGGCGGCCGGCGGGGCACCCTGCTGTGTTCATATCTGGGATAGCATCCCGAATATGGGAAACAATGGGGAGCTCGATGTCGTCGATGTCCGGCTCGGGGCCCGGCTGGCCGAGCTGCGCTCCGAACGTGGCTGGTCCCTGGGGGAGTTGGCGGAGCGCAGCGGGGTCAGCCGCTCCACGCTGTCCCGTGCCGAGCGGGCCGAGATCAGCCCCACGGCCTCGCTCCTGAACCGGCTGTGCGCCGTGTACGGACGCACCATGTCGCAGCTGCTCAGCGAGGTCGAGGCGGAACCCGTTCCGGTGGTGCGGGCGGCCGACCAGACGGTCTGGGCCGACGAGGCCTCCGGATTCGTACGGCGATCGGTGTCCCCGCCGCACGCAGGGCTGCGCGGCGAACTGGTCGAGGGGCGGCTCAGGGCCGGCGCCGACCTCGCCTACGACCGGCCTCCCGTGCCCGGCCTGGAGCAGCACGTCTGGGTCCTCGACGGAACGCTGGAGGTGACCGCGCAGGACGTCGAACACCGGCTCGACGCCGGGGACTGTCTGCGGCTGCGGGTCTGGGGGCCCACCCGCTTCCGGTGTCCCGGCCCCGAGGACGTGCGGTACGCGCTGGTGGTGGTGCTGCCGTGACCACCGTCTCCCGGCTGGACGCCCAGCGCCTTCGGGCCTCGGCGGGCGAGTTGGCCGAACTGCTGGTCGACACCGTGGAGGGCGGGGCCTCGATCGGCTTCCTCGCCCCGTTGGAGCGGGCGAAGGCCGTCGCCTGGTGGGAGGAGCGCGTGGACTCGGTGTCGGCCGGACGCCTCGCCGTGTGGGTGGCGCACACCGCGGACCGGATCCTGGGCACCGTCAGCCTCGTCTTCCCCGACAAACCCAACAGCCGCCACCGCGCGGAGCTGGTGAAGCTGATGGTGCACCGCGACGGCCGCGGACAGGGCCTCGGCCGGGTCCTTTTGACCACCGCCGAGCACGCGGCCGCCACCGCCGGAATCACCCTCCTGCACCTGGACACCGAGACCGACAGCCCCGCCGAGTCCCTCTACCGCTCCGCGGGCTGGACCCGGCTCGGGGCGATACCCGACTACGCGGCGACTCCGTCGGGAGAGCTGTGCCCGACGACGATCTTCTACAAGCGGGTGGGAGCGACGGTCCCCGGCGCGTGACGAGCCGCCGCTCCCGCCGCGGCTACAGCAGGGAGGTCAGGTGGCGCAGCTCCTTCACGAGAGGCGGCCGGGGGAGCGGGACGATGCCGATCTCCGGGTGGTGCGGGCGGGCGATGTGCGGGTGGACGTGGTCGATGAACGCCGGATTGACCAACGGCGCGGTGACGCGGTCGCCGCACATGTAGGTGGGTTCGAAGTGCTCGCGCACCAGTTGGGTGCGCCAGTGGTCGGCGTCGTGGTACTCGCCGCTGTGCGCGTGTTCGAGGAACAGGCAGTACTCGGCGACCTGGTGGCCGACCCCCGCCGCGAAACGCCACCAGAAGCGTGCCCCGCTGCTGTCGCCCGCCACGTGCAGCAGGCACGCGAAGACCAGGGCGCCGGTCTTGTCCGCGTACTGGCTGTCGATGAACTCGCTCAGATGACGGTCGGCGTCCGGCCCGAACAGCACCAGCAGGCTCACGGCGTTCAGGTCCCACCAGGCGCGGTCCGCGTCCGGGGTGCGGTCGTCCTCTGGGGTGGTCCACACGGCTCGGACGAGCGCGGCATCGGGGTTGCGCGGGCGGTGCCGGGCCGCCTGACGGCTGCGCAGACGGGCTTCGGAGGCCGCGAGGTCGTAGTCGGCGTAACGATCCCGCGTACGCGCTTTGGCCAACAGTTCGTCGATGGTGCGGCGGTCGGACGGCAGGGTGCTCATCAGGGGTTCTTCCCGTCGGAGTGCTCCGGGCAGCGGAGTTTGAGCAGGGTGGCGAGGCGCCGCCGGCCGGTACGGAGCTGGGAGCGGACGGTGGCCTCCTCGTTGCCCATGAGTACGGCGGCTTCGGCGGCCGTGAAACCTATGCCGTAGTAGAGGAGGATCGCGTCCCGCTGCCGCTCGCTCAGGGAGCCGACCGCGACGTACAGGGCGATGGCGTCGGTGAGCGTGTCGTACGGATCCTCGGCCGGATCGGCGAGCGCCGCCTCGAAGGCGGCGATCTCCATCAGCTCCGGGCGGCGTCGGCGCTTGCGGTGCATGTCGATGATGCGGCGCTTGAGGATCGTCCAGGCGTAGCCCTCCAGGTTCTCCATCCGCAGCATCCGCGGCCAGCGGTCCATGACCTGGTCGAAGGTCAGGTCCACGGCCTCCTCCGCGTCGGCGTCGGAGCCGAGCTGGAGATAGGCGTAGCGCATGTAGTCCTGGCGGCGCTGATGGTGGAACCCCCAGTACGCCATCTGCACGGTGGGGTCCCACTGGTCGATGGGCACCACCCGCGGTGTGCCGACGGCCCCGCCGGTCTCCTCCGGCCCGCCGTCGCCGTTCACGGGACGTCCCGGGTCGACTCGGCGGAGCGGGACGGGGCGCGGGTGCCGGTCAGTCCGGTGATGCCGATCCGTACGCCGGCCGTCAGCAGCCGACGGCAGCCACGGACGACGTCCGGGCCGAACACCCTCATGCCAAGCGCGATCTCGAACAACCACGCGGCAGCGCTCTGCTGCACGGGGTCCTCCCCTGTACCTGTGCTGATCGAAGGTGCCGTGTCCCCACCCCGGCACCAGAGGCACCATCCGCCTCCACCCATGAAGCGTCCGGGGCGACCCGAACGTGCAGCCGGTGCTCGAAAAATATTACGTTCAGTATCGATCCGATTGCAGCTGGTTCAATCATCGACCATCTCGGGCGGGGAGCCGGGAGCGACCGAACCCGCCGACGCCTGTCGATGTCAGTGCCTTTGGCTACCGTGCCTCCCATGCCGGATGCCGACGACGTACGCCGTACCGCCCTCTCCCTGCCGGACACCACGGAGAAGATCGCCTGGAGCATGCCCACCTTCCGGGTCGCGGGGAAGATGTTCGCCACGCTGCCCGAGGAGGAGACGTCCATCGCGGTGCGCTGCCCGAAGGAGGAGCGCGACGAACTCGTCCAGGCGGAGCCCGGCAAGTTCTGGATCGCCGACCACGAGGCGGGTTTCGCCTGGGTCAGGGTCCGGCTCGCCGCCCTGGAGGACGGCGACGAACTCCGTGACATCCTGGCCGACTCCTGGCGCCAGGCGGCTCCGCCCCGGCTGCTCGACGCCTACCCGGAGCTGGGCCTTCCGAAGGCCGACTGACACGCGGGTCCGCGCGGGTCCGCGCGGGGCGGACTCAGGGGCGCGGTCGGCCCGAGGCGCTCAGGAAGCCGCCGATCCGCTCCCGCAGGGATCCCGCGTCGAGGCCGTGCGCGGTCAGGTGCTCGTCGACGGTTCCGTACCGGCGCAGCTCACGCCGGCGGACGCCGAGGCCGAGGACACGGTGGGGTACGTCGGCGAGCGCGTCGCCCGCGGCGGCCGTGGACGTACCGGCCAGATACGGCTCGACGAGGACGACGTCGGTGCCCGCGGCCTCCGTGGCGCGGCGCAGGGCCTGCCCGTCGAAGGGCCTCACGGTGGCCGCGTACAGGACGGTGACGTCGAGTCCCTCCGTGGCGGCGAGTACGGCGTCGAGCATCGGCCCGACGGCGACGACGACCCCTGCGCGCCCTTCCCGGACGGTACGGAAACGGGCCCCGTCGACCGGCAGACCCTGCGCGTTGGACTGCACGGACAACCGCACGTACACCTTGTCGTCCCCGGCGGCGACCGCCTGCCGCAGCAGCTCCTCGGCCTCGTCCGGATGGCCGGGAACGTGCACGGTCCAGCCGTCCAGCGTGTCGAGCAGGGCCACATCGCCGGGTGCCATGTGGGTGAAGCCCCCGGCGGGCCAGTCGAAGGACGCGGCCGCGCTCACCAGCACCGCGCCCACGTCCTGGTGTCCGAGGTCCAGCTTGACCTGCTCGAACGGCCGCTCGACGAGGAAGCTGGCGAAGGTGTGCACGACGGGCCGCAGACCGGTCAGTGCCAGGCCCGCGCCCGCCCCGACCAGGAGCTGTTCGCGGATCCCGATGTTGATCACCCGATCGGGATGCCTGCGCCGGGCTTCCGTGAAACCGTCCTTGCCGATCTCGGCGAGGACGACAGCGACCCGGGGGTCCTCGTCGAGCAGCCGCGTCATGACGGGGGCGAAACGATCACGCATGGTGTCCACGGAAGGGGGTCCTTTCAGGGGCGTACGGGATGAGGAGACGGGGTGAGGGGAGGGGGAGCGTCCGGAGCCGCAGATGCCTTACGTGCCTCGGATGCCTCAGGTATCTCAGGTACCTCAGAAGGCGCATATGCCTCAGATGCCTCGGGTGTCTCAGGCGGACTTGGGCTCGACCCGGGCGACCACCACGTGCGGGCGACCCGGGTGGGGCGCGGTGAAGGCGGCGTACAGCGCCTCGTGGTCACGGCCGTCGACGGTCAGGGCGGACCAGCCCGCGGCCTCGAACCGGGCGGCGATACCGCCGGGCCGGGCATGGCTGGCGGAGGAGTTGTCGATCACCACGGTGTGCAGCCGGTCGAGACCGGCCGGCCCGGCGTACGCGATCGCCTCGTGGTTGCTGCCCTCGTCCAGCTCCGCGTCGCCGATCAGCACCCACACACGGGGCTCGCCCAGCCCCTGCGCGCGCAGGCCGAGCGCGGTGCCGACAGCGATCGGCAGCCCGTGCCCCAGCGACCCGCTGCCGATCTCGGCGCCGGGTACCAGCACCCGGTCCGGGTGGTGTCCGAGCGGCGAGTCGTACGCGCCGAAGTCCGGCAGCCACTCCACGGGCACGAAGCCCTTGGCCGCGAGCACCGCGTAGTACGCCATGGGCCCGTGACCCTTGGAGAGCAGGAACCGGTCCCGCTCCGGATCGTCCATCCGCTCGGGCCCGACCCGCAGCACCCGGTCGTAGAGCACCCACAGCGCGTCCAGCGTGGACGTCGCCGCGGGTCCGTGCTTCTCGTCGCCGGTCATCAGCCCCATCAGGCGGGGCAGGTCCTGGTACTGGTGGTGGCGTTCCGCCTCGATGATCGTCATGCCGACGATCGTGCAACCTCAATCAAACTTCAGGTCAAGTGTCGCCTCGAAGTCTTCCCCCGCGCGGCCCCGTGGCCCGCGCCCCGGTCGGCCCCGAATAAACGGATGCGCGACCATCGCCCCGAGTGCGGTATTGTTTCCGTGCGCGTTCAGCCAGGGGAAACCCCAGGTCAGACGGGCAACGGGACGTGGCGCAGCTTGGTAGCGCACTTGACTGGGGGTCAAGGGGTCGCAGGTTCAAATCCTGTCGTCCCGACCAGCTTCACAGCAGGTCGGAGGCCGTCTTCTCGGCGATGAGAAGACGGCTTTTTCGTGTCCGCTCCTTTGCGGACCTCCAGGAGCTACCAGGTGACGGGCAGCGCGTAGATGCCGTACGCCTGCGAGTCCTCCTTGAACTTCAGCTCCGAGACGTCGACCGCGAGCCGCGGGGTCGGCACCCGACGGAACGGCGTGCTGAACACGATGTGGAGTTCGCTACGGGCCAGCGGCAGGCAGGGCCGCGAGCTGGTCGGGGTTCCGGAGCAGCAGCGCGGTGCCCGGAGTGATCATGTTGGCGCTGGTGTCGTGGCCGGCGACGAGCAGGATGTGCTCCAGGGGAGCGGCCTCCGCCAGGCTGAGATCGCCTCCTTGACGCGCGCGCCGAGGTCGGACAGGACGTCCTCGGCGGGGTCGTCCATCTTGGCCTCGATGAGCCCGGAGACGTAGCGGCGCAGCTCCCTCGTCGTCGCGGCGGCCGCTTGCGGTGTCTTGAACCGCGCGTTGGTGACGCCGGCGTGCTCCTGGAAGAACTCGTGGTCCTCGTAGGGCACTCCGAGGATGGTTCACACCGGCCGACGCCGTGTCATGGACGGCGGGAACAGGGGGTCGGCGACCCGGCGCTCGACGAGCACGAAGGCGACCAGTGTGATCAGCGCCCCGGCGATACAGGCGGCGAACCTGGCACTGACCGAGCCCCACTGCGATCCCTCGCCGACGGCCGGGACGATCGCCGTGATCCCTCCGCCGAGTAGGAGTCCGCCGCCCCAGTCCGTCCGGCCGCCCGCCTCACGGACCGGGCTCCCCGGCACGAAGGCGGCCACCAGCACGAAGCTCGCGGCGGTGCTGATGGCCATGAACCACAGCACACCGCGGAATCCGTAACTGTCCAGGAGCCAGCCGGCCAGGAACGGCCCGCCGAAGGCGACGAGGCCGACCCCGCCGGCCAGGAGCCCGCTGGCGAGTCCCACCCAGCGGCGGGGGAACACGTCCCGGGTGATCGCGTAGGCGATCGGGGCGGTGGCCGCGTAGACACCCGCGATGCCGCGCCTGATCAGCAGCGCGCGGTAGTCGGTGGCGACGAGCAGGACGCGCTTCGTGCCGAAGAGGGCCGGGGCCTTGACCGCGAAGGGCAGGAAGAAGGTCCCGGTCAGCAGGGTCATCAGGGTGAACCGGGTGATGTCCGTGGTCCGGAAGTGGATGGCGATGTCGGCCCGTGCGATGCCGGACAACGCGGGGACGAGTGCGACCAGTTGGCCGGTCCACACGAGCGCGACGACGACGAGCACGTTGCGCGTGGTGGAGCGGGATCTCTCGTGGGCCTGCGGGGGAATTGCGCGGACAGAGACCGCGCGGAAAGAGACGCCCGGGCGCATCGAGGCGGGGGTGATCGGGCTGCCTCGGCTCAGGGGCACACGCCTGTTCGGCTGGGGTCGCGCAAGCGTGCGACGTGCGCCGTTGGCCGATAAAAACGCTTGGACTGCGCGGGAGCCCTCGCGGGACACTGCGATTCCTGGCCCGCCGTACTCGCACGTGGGTGTCGCCGCGGGCCCGTCGTCGTACCCCGCCCATCGGAGGACGACCCGAGCGAACGCGCTCACTCGAAACCGAAGCTCCACACGGCCACTGAGGCAACGGAAACTCCCCGGAGAAGCACGCGGCAGGCTGCCGCACGACCACACAGGGTTGGGATGGGATCGCCTGAATCGCGCGAGGGTTCACCGGGCAAAGGCTCGGTGCTCCTCGCCCTTCGCTATTACGGACGGGAGTTGGCCCGGCTCCGACGGCTGACCGCCCCCGCGATGCTGCTGCCGGCGCTCGGCAACATCGGCATCAACTACATCGCGCCTCTGATCATCGCGAAGCTCGTCGGCCGGATCGCCGGCGACGTCGGCGTCTCCATCGGTTCGACGCTGCCGTACGTCCTCGGCTTCGCCGGCGTCCTGCTGCTCGCGGAGATGCTGTGGCGCCTCGGCCTGCACTGCCTGAACCGTCTCGACGCCCTCGGCATCGAGCAGTTGTACGTCATCGGCATGGACGAGCTGTTCGCCAAGGACGCCGCGTTCTTCCACGACAACTTCGCCGGGTCACTGACCAAGCGGGTGCTGAGCTTCGCCTCCCGCTTCGAGGAGTTCGTCGACACGATGACGTTCCAGGTCGTGGGCAGCTTCGTGCCGCTGGTGTTCGGGGCGGTGGTGCTGTGGCGCTACGAACCGCTGCTCGTCGTCGGACTCCTGGCCATGATCGCACTGACGGGGCTGTGCGTGCTGCCCCTCATCCGCCGCCGTCAGGCGCTCGTCGCTCAGCGCGAGGAGGCGATCGCCCGGGTGTCGGGCCATGTCGCCGACAGCCTGATGAACATGGACACGGTCCGGGCGTTCGCCGCCGAGGAGCGCGAGGCCGCCGAGCACCGGTCGCGCGTCGCGGCCTCGCGGCGGCTCATGCTGAGGTCGTGGGACTACGGCAACCTGCGCATCGACACACTGGTCGCGCCGATGTCCGTACTGACCAACGCGCTGGGCCTGCTGCTCGCGGTCGCGCTCGGCGGAGGCAGCCACGGCGTCGAGGCGGTCGTGGTCGCCTTCACGTACTACAGCAACGCGACGCGGATCATGTTCGAGTTCAACCAGATCTACCGTCGCCTGGAGAGCTCGATGACGGAGGCCGCGCAGTTCACCGAACTGCTGCTGAAGCCGCCGACCGTGCTCGACCCGAAGGCGCCGGAAGCGCTGCTGTCCCGGGCCGCCGACGTCCGCTTCGAGCAGGTGACCTTCGCCCACGCGGGCGCGCAGCCGCTCTTCGAGGGACTCGACCTGGCGGTGCCCAGCGGGGCGAAGATCGGTCTCGTCGGCCGGTCCGGCGGGGGCAAGACCACGCTGGCCCGGCTGCTGCTGAGGATGACGGACATCGACTCCGGCCGCATCCTGATCGGAGGGCAGGACATCAGCAGGCTGCGCCAGGCCGACCTGCGCGGCCTGATGGCCTACGTGCCGCAGGACCCGGCGATGTTCCACCGCACCTTGCGGGACAACATCGCCTTCGCCCGGCCGGACGCCACCGAGGCCGAGATCCGTCGCGCGGCCGAGGCGGCGCATGTCACGGAGTTCGCCGACGCGCTGTCGGACGGCTTCGACACCATGGTGGGCGAGCGCGGGGTCAAGCTGTCCGGCGGACAGCGCCAGCGGGTCGCACTCGCCAGGGCGATCCTGCGCGACGCACCGATCCTGCTGCTCGACGAGGCGACCAGCGCGCTGGACTCCGAGAGCGAGATCCTCGTACAAGAGGCGCTGTGGCGGCTCATGGAGGGCCGGACGGCGCTCGTCGTGGCGCACCGGCTGAGCACGGTCGCCACCATGGACCAGCTCGTCGTCCTCGACCGCGGACGAATCATCGAGCAGGGCACGCATCAGGAACTGCTCGCGTCGGAAGGCGCCTACGCGAAGCTGTGGCAGCACCAGTCGGGCGGTTTCCTCGACGACAGCCAGGAGCCGGCCGACCTGCACTGAACGCGAGCCCGGCGGGCGTGGGGTCCCCCCGCGCCCGCTCGGCGGCACCCGCTCCCCGATGTCCACTCCGGGCACTGATTGACGAAAGCCGCAGAGCCCCCTTTTCGGATGTCGTTGAGGATCTGACTACTCATCAATGTTCGCAAGTACTCCCCATATTGATGGTCCGTCATGAGATGTGGCGATGATACGATCGCCGCACTTGCCGAGCGGGCTATGTGCACAAAACGACTCTTCCGGCCAAACGACTCTTCTGGCCAACTGTCCGGCCCGGACGGTAAACCCTGCGCAGTGGGCTGTCGGCCCACCGCGCTGACGGAATTCAGTAGCTGGCTGTCAGTCGCTTGAAGAGAGTCTTATGACGCAATACATGCAGGACCCGGCTCTCTGGGCTCTTATCGCTGGTACTCCGCTTGCAGCTACCGCCATTATTCGCGGAAAGCGGTCTGCGCGGAGTTTAAGGCAGGGAAATCAAGAACTCAGGGATCACTACGCTGAGCTTGAGAATCAATATTCGGCCTCGGTGAAGAAGGCTCAGGAGCAAGCCGAAGAAGCAACGAGAACCGCGCTCAAATCGGCGATGCGGACGCTTCAGGGTCTCGCCGCCGAACAGCAGTTGGCCATTTCCAAACTGCAGAGCAAGTATGGCGAGTCGGTGATTCTCCAGGACCTCCTGGAAATCGACCACATGAACTCGCAGTTCGGGCGGCGCGCCCAGTCCATCGCGGTGCTCTGCGAAGGCTGGCTGGGACGGCAGCGTGACGTCGCGTCGGTTTACGACGTGGTCCGCAGCGCGCAGGGCAGGATCCGGCACTTCCAGCGGGTCGAAATTCTTTCCCAGGTCGATTTCGCGGTCACCAACCGGGCCGTCGAACCGGTCGCGCTGGCCCTTGCCGAACTGCTCGACAACGCCACGAGCTACTCGGCACCGGAAACCAGTGTCGAGATCAATGTCCGTGCCGTACCCAAGGGCATCTGCATCGTCGTCGACGACGCCGGTGTCGGCATGAACGAGGAGGAGAAGGCCCGAGCGGCGAAACTCCTTTCGAGTGAGCGGGCCTCGGGTGTCTCCGGGCTCGGCAATCCTCCGCAGTTCGGCTTCGCGGTGATCGGTGTGCTCTGTGAGCGCTACGGCTTCACGGTGTCCGTCGACTCGACCTCTCCCTACGGGGGTGTGCGAGCGGTGGTCCTGCTGCCGGACGAGCTGCTCACCAGCATGCCGCAACCAAAGGAGCGAGCACAGACTGTGAGCACTGTTCCCTCGCTGAACCCCAGCGGCCCGGAACCCGCCGCGGCCGCGTCCACGACCGCCGACGGTCTTCCCAAGCGCCGCCGCAGGCGGGCCATGGCCATCGTGCCGCCGAGTTCCGAAACCACGGGCGCCCCCATGACCACGGGCACCCCGATCCGCTCCGAGGAGGAGACCGCCTCGATCATGGGTGCCTTCCAGCGCGGCACGCAGTCCGGTCGAGCCGCGCTCCCGGAGCCCGCGGGCCGCACGAGCAACGCACATGACGCAAGCAGCGAAGGGCATGAGGTTTCGTGAACAACGATCTGTCATGGATGCTTGACGGCGTCCTGGAGATTCCCGGGGCTCTGCACGCGGTCCTGGTCTCCGCCGACGGGCTCTTGATGGCGTCCTCGAAGGGGGTCGGGAGGGACCACGCGGACACCGTCGCCGCCGCGATGAGCGGTGTGCAGTCACTGAGCCGCTCGATCGGGTTCTTCTGCGACGGGTCCGATCTGAAGTGGCGGCAGACGCTCGTCGAGTTCGACGGTGGCTGGGTCTTCCTGATCTCCGCCGGTGACGGCGCGTACCTCGCGGTCTCGGCCTCTCCCGACGTCGAGATGGGGGAGATCACCTTCCGTATGCAGCAGCTCGTCGGCCAGCTGGGCAAGGCGCTGACGACTCCGCCGCGCGAGAACATCGGCGCACGCCAGTGACCGATTCCGAGCGGCAGGAGCCCGAGGCCGCGGAGTTAGTGCGGCCCTACGTCATCACCAATGGCCGGGACCTTCCCGACGGCGACCAGTTCTCCCTGATCACGCTGGTCACGGCGGCCGCCGACCACCAGCAGCGGCCGGCCCGGCTCTCCCCGGAGGAACAGAGCCTGCTGGAGATGTGCTCCGGCGGCTACCTCTCGGTCGCCGAGATCGCGGGACACCTGCGCCTGCCCATGGGCGTGGTGAAGATCCTTCTCAATGCCCTCGCCGAAGGCGGTTACCTCATCACGCGCGCGCCGGTGGCGCGCGCCCGCCTGGTCGACGAGCAGATTCTTCAGGAGGTGCTGGATGGTCTCCGGGCCCGTTTTGGATGAGAAGGCGTACGTCCGTGGTGGAGCGGCGCAGACCGCCGTGAAGATCCTGATCGTCGGGCACTTCGCGGTGGGCAAGACCACCTTCGTCGGGACGATGTCCGAGATTCCTCCGCTGACCACGGAGGAGACGATGACGCAGGCCGGCGAGGACATCGACGACCTCAAGGGCGTCCGCGGCAAGACCACCACCACGGTGGCCATGGACTTCGGACGCCTCACGATCAGTGATCACGTCGTGCTGTACCTGTTCGGTACGCCGGGCCAGCAGCGGTTCGTGCAGATGTGGGAGGACATGGCGCGCGGCGCTCTCGGGGCGCTCGTGCTGGTCGACCCCGAGCGGCTGGCGGATTCCTTCGCCGTCATCGACCTGATCGAGCAGTACGGACTCGCCTACGCCATTGCCGTGAACCACTTCGACGGCACGCCGATTCGTGGCGAAGAGGCGCTGCGTGAGGCGCTGGACCTGCTCCCCGACACCCCGGTCGTCACCTGCGACGCTCGCGACGAGAATTCATCAGCAAGCGCCCTGATCACCCTCGTTCACTATTTGCAGGACCGTGTCCGCTAGGAGCAAGCATGAACACTGAATCCACCGCCCCCGTGCCACCACCCGGCTGCCCGGCTCATGCCACGGGCGAGCCGGTGCCGTTGCACGGGGCGGAGTTCGCGGCCGATCCGCAAGCCTATTACGAGTACATGCGTCACTACGGGCCGACCGCTCCGGTCGAACTCGCCCCCGGTGTCGAGGCGACTCTTGTCACGGATTACTCGGCGGCGCTCCAGCTGCTCCAGAACGCGGGTGCCTTCCGGAAGGACTCGCGCCGCTGGCGGGATTTCAACGAAGGTGAGATCAGTCCGGACAGTCCGGTGCTTCCGCTTCTGGTGTACCGGCCCAACGCCATGTTCACTGACGGGGCCGACCACATGCGGCTGCGGCAGGCGATCACGGACAGCTTCGCGCGTGTCGATTCGCATTGGCTGAGCCAGAGCGCCGAGCGGGTCTCCAATTACCTCATCGCCCAGTTCCACACCCGTGGTTCGGCCGATCTGCTCAACGACTACGCCAAGCTGCTGCCGCTTTTCGTGTTCAACGAACTCTTCGGCTGCCCCGCGGAGATCGGCGACCGGGTCCTCTTCGGTATATCCGGCATTTTCGACGGTGTGAATGCCGAGAAGGCGAACGAGGTACTGGGTCAGGCCGTGGGCGAGCTGGTGGCCCTCAAGCGGTCCCGGCCCGGCGACGACGTCACCTCCTGGCTGATGCAGCATCAGGCGCGCCTGACCAACGAGGAGATGGCCCACCAGCTCGTCCTGCTCCTGGGCGCCGGTGCGGAGCCGCTGCGCAACCTCATCTCCAACACCCTGCACCTGCTGCTGACCAACGACCGTTACGCGGCAGGCGGGTTGATCGAAGAGGCCATCGACACCACGCTGTGGAAGAACCCGCCCATGGCGAACTACGCGCCGCACTACCCGGCGGCCGACATGGAGTTCGGGGGACAGAAGCTGGCGGCGGGCGACCTCGTGCTGGTCAGCTTCGCGGCCGCCAACACCGACCCGGCGCTCGCGGCGTCCCGTCACGCGTCGAGCAACCGCTCCCACCTGGCGTGGAGCGCGGGACCGCACGCCTGCCCGGCCAAGGACCCCGCCCGGCTCATCACCGTGACGGCCATCGAGAACCTCTTCAACCGGCTGCCCGACGTCGAACTGGCCGTACCCGAGGACAGTCTGACCTGGCGTCCGGGTCCCTTCAACCGGGCGCTGGCCGCGCTTCCGGCCCGTTTCACCCCCGTACGGGCCGCCCGGCAGCCCGACCCGCAGCACCGCCCGGAGACCACGGCGCGCAGCGACCAAGGAGGTGGGCAGGGCCGGCAGCAGGAGCGTGGCGGGCTGTGGAGTTCGTTCCTGTCCTGGTGGAAAGCGTGAGATACGCAACAGCCGCCAACATCCTCGCACTGCATCAATATTCAACCGGGGGGGTAGGGAAGAGCGCGGCAATCGTGTTGATCACAAGTTAAGGAGGTGTCGTGGAGCCCTCGACCACAGACGCCACTTCAGCACAGCACTCCGCAGCCACGCTCCGCCCCCGACGGCAGACCTCCCAAGGGAGCTTCGACCCCCGCGCCATACCCGTCGCACCACACAAGCCGGATGGCGAGATACCCGCCCGCACAGGCGGGTATCTTTTTGCCCTCCTTCCCGGGCCCACCCGCCGGGAGGGCCGATGATCACCTCCCGTACTGGGGGTGGACCGGTCACGGAAACGCAACCGCTCGGCGGTTACGTGGCCGACCAGTTACTCCGACTGTGCCAAGCCACGGGTCTCGAACCGTCCGACGGCGAGATCTACGCGCGTGTCCTGACCGACTGTCTCGGTCCCGTCGCGGAGCGTCCGTTGGACGAACCGCCGACCTACCCGAGTTTCCTGTCCGACGACCACACGCCGGTGGAGTACTCCCTCGCCTTCGTGCCGGACGCGCCCCCGAACCTGCGCGTGCTGCTGGAACCGGGGTACGGCGCGGAAGGCCTGGCGGAGAACGGGCGCGTCGGACTGCGTGTGGTCCGGGCCATGGCGGACCGCTGGGGCTTCGCCACCGACCAACTCGACCGGCTGGAGGACCTGTTCTTCCCGCCGGTACCCGAGGGCCCGCTGGCGCTGTGGCTGGCCCTGGAGTTGCGGCCCGGCGGAGTCCCCAAGGTCAAGGTCTATCTGAACCCGGCGGCGTCCGGGGTGGACCGGGCCGCCGAGACGGTGCGTGAGGCACTGGACAGGCTCGGACACCGGCAGGCGTTCGCCGCGCTGCCCCGGGCCGACGGCTATCCGTTCTTCGCCCTCGACCTCGGGGACTGGGAGACACCCCGGGTGAAGGTCTACGTCACCCATCGGAACCTGGCCGCCGCCGACGCGGGTGAACTGCCCCGCACGGACCCCGGGCCACGGCCCGAGACCGTACGGGAGTTCCTGCGGATCGCGGCGGGTCTCGACAGCTCGCCGCAACACTCCGGCGCCGGGAAAGGCGTACGGCTGGAGGGGCGCCCCGTGCTCTCCTGCCACTCCTTCACGGAGTCCGGGACCGGCCTGCCGAGCGGTTTCACCCTCCACGTGCCGGTCAGGGACTACGTCCGGCACGACGGGGAGGCCTATGCGCGAGCGGTGGCCGTGCTGCGCCGACACGGCATGGACACCGCGGCGCTCGACCGGTCGCTGGCCACCGTCACCTCACGGCTGCTGCACGACGGCGTGGGGCTCATCGCCTATCTGGCGCTGGTGTACGAGCGGGGCCGACCGCCCCGTGTGACCGCGTACATCTCCTCGGAGGCGTACGCGGTACGGCCGCCGCTGCCGGCCCAGCCGCCCCCTCAGACGTTCTTCCCCCATCGCACGGCGGGTACCGAGCCGTGCGAGACCCTCCACTCAGTAGGAAACGGAAAGGCAGGAGCAGAAATCAGGATGGAGCCGTACAGGATCAAGGTCGTCGAACCAATCCCGCTCACGACCCCCCAGCAGCGCAAGGCGGCACTCGAACGAGTGCACTACAACCTGTTCGATCTGCGCGCGGAAGAGGTGACCATCGATCTGCTGAGCGACTCGGGGACCGGTGCGCTGTCCTCGGCGCAGCTCGCCGTGGGCATGGCCGGTGACGAGTCCTACGCGGGCTCGCGATCCTTCTACCGTTTCCGGGACACGGTGGCGGAACTGACCGGCTTCAGCCACATCCTGCCGGCCCACCAGGGGCGTGCGGCGGAACGACTCCTGTTCTCCAACCTCCTCAAGCCCGGCGACACCGTCCTGTCCAACACGCACTTCGACACCACCCGCGCCAACGTGGAGCTGGCGGGCTGTGTGGCCCGCGACCTGCCCTGCGCCGAGGCGCGGAACCTGGACAGCTCGGAGCCCTTCAAGGGGAACATCGACCTCGAGGCCCTGGAGCGGGGACTGACCGAGACGACCGGCTCGCGTGTCGCCGCGGTCGTCATGACCATCACCAACAACGGCGGTGGCGGTCAGCCCGTCTCCATGGAGAACCTGAAGCGGACCTCCGAACTCTGCCGCCGGCACGGTGTCCCCCTGATCCTGGACGCCGCCCGGTTCGCCGAGAACGCCTGGCTGGTCACCCGGCACGAGGCGGCCTACAAGGACCGCACCCCGCGCCAGGTCGCCGAAGAAGCGTTCCGTCTGGCCGACGGCTGTGTGATGAGCGCCAAGAAGGACGGCATCGTCCACATCGGCGGCTTCATCGGACTGAACGATTCGGAACTCGCCCAGAAGTGTGAACTCCTCCTCATCGCCACCGAGGGGTTCCCCACCTACGGGGGGCTGGCCGGACGTGACCTCGACATGATCGCCCAGGGCCTCCAGGAGGTGACCGAACCTTCTTACCTCGCCGAGCGGGCGGAGAGCGCCGACCACCTGGCCCAGCGGGTCCGCGCAGCCGGCGTGGACATCCTCGAGCCGCCCGGTCTGCACGCCATCTACCTCAACGCGGGCCGGCTGCTGCCCCACATACCGCCCCACCAGTACCCCGGCCACGCCCTCGCGTGCCGGCTCTACCTGGAGGGCGGCATCCGGTCGGCCGAACTGGGGTCGCTGTACCTCGGCGAGGAGGACGAGGACGGGAACCCCGTGAAGAGCCCGCCGTACGAGCTGGTGAGGCTGGCGCTGCCGCGGCGCGTCTACACGCGCAGCCATTACGACCACGTCGGCAGAACCCTGGAGACCATCGCCAAGAACGCGGAGTCCGTGCACGGCTACCGGATCGTGGAACAGTCCCCGATCCTGCGGCACTTCCGCGCCAAGCTCCAGCCGGTGACCGTCTAGCGGGCGGGGGAAACGCCGTCCTGAGGCCGCTGCCCGGTCACGTCGTTCACGACGCGACCGGGCAGCGGCTCGTCGTAGGCCCTGTCGTCACATTCCCGTCCGCCCCGCGACGCCATGCACGCGCCCCCAAGTTCTCGGCTTCGCTCGAACAGGGAGGGACCCCCTTCGCCGCACCGGGCACAGACCCAAGTACATCCAGTACGAGGGCCTGTGCCCGGCACGCCGAGAGCACGCTCCCCCAAGCTCTCGACTCCGCTCGAGCAGGGGGGGACCCCCATGACGCCGCAGGGCCCGCCCTCCGGGCGGACGACGGGAATTTGACGACAGGACCTAGCCGAAGTGGCTGTCGGTGATCTCCCCGTCCTCCGTGGCCGCGTGGGCGACACAGCGGAAGGCGCGCAGTCCGTCGGACCACTGCTGGGCGGTCGGCGGCAGGATGTCCGTGCTCCACCGGCCGGTGACGGCCCGTCCGGTGGCCGTCCTGGACTTCAGCATGACCTCCTGCGAGCACAGCGCCTTGACGGTGGGGTGCTTGATCAGGTCCCGGGCGTTGTTCGTCATCCCGTCCTTGGGCAGCGGGGCGATGGCGAAGGTCTCCCACACGTGCTTCACCCGGCAGTCCGCGAGGCTGACGGTGATCGTCCCCGAGATGTCGGTGATGCCGCTCCAGCACTCGGGGGTCGTGACGCACCGGCCGCCCGAGCCGTCGACCTCGGCGCCGGGGCAGTCCCGGGTGGTGGTCGACACCCCACCGAACCCCGTGTTCACGGCGGACGGGGTGACGGACGGCCGGGACGCGGTCGAGGGGGACTTGGGGGTGCCGGACCCCCCGTCCCGGTAGGTGATCACGGCGACCGAGACGCTCACCGAGACCGCCACCGCCGCCACCGCGGCGATCAGTCGGGGGCGCCGCGTCTTCTTCTCCCGGTCCCGCGGCGCCGGGGCGGTGGTCGTGCCCGGCGGACCGGGCTCGGGCGGCGGCGTGGTGTCCCGCCACGCGGGGACGGTGGTGGTCCGGCCGGCGGGTACGGGACCGGAGCCGACCCGGTCGGCGCTGTCCACGTCGACGGCGGCGAGCGCGTCACGCAGCGCCCCGGCGTCGGACAGCCGGCGCGCCGGGTCCGCCACCAGGGCCCGCCCGAGCACCTCGTTGAGGGCCGTAGGCACTCCCGGCAGGTCGGGGTAGGGCCAGGTGTGCCGCACGATGAGTTCCGCGAGACTGAGCTGGGTGCCGTCCTCGGGGAAGTGCGGCGGGCGGCCCCGCAGCAGGGCGTAGACCGTGGCGGCGAGCGAGTACACATCGCCGGCCGGGGTCGGCTCGGCCAGGTGGAACGCCTCGGGCGGAGCGTAAGCGGGGGTCAACGCCTCCCGGGTGACCGACAGTTCCCGGTCCGGCCGGGGCATGGCCGCGAGGCCGAAGTCGGCGAGCGCGACACCGCCGTACCGGTTGATCAGGATGTTGCCGGGTTTGATGTCCCGGTGCAGCACCCCGGCGGTGTGCGCCGCGGCCACCGCGTCGGCTATGCCCACGCCGATGTCGCGGGCCTCCTTCACGGACAGGGGGCCCTGGAGGTGCAGACGATCACCCAGGGAGCCGCCGGGGCACAGTTCCAGCACCATGTACGGGCGGTTGTCGCCGAATACCCCGGCGTCGTACACCGGGACCACGTGCGGATGCCCGGACAGCTGCCCGGCGGCGGTGACCTCCCGCATGAACCGCTGCCGGTCGCGGGGCGAGTCGAGCACCCTGCTGTCCACCTTGAGCGCCACCTCGCGGCCCACGGCCAGCTGTCGCGCCCGGTACACCGTGGCGAACCCGCCCTGGCCCAGGACCTCCTGGATCTCGTACCCGGCCAGTTGCATCCGCTCGAACCGCATCGTGCCCGTCATCCCCCAGCGCAGGACCACCCCCGCGGCAGCAGGTCTGACCGGGGACGGCGCCGACTCTAGCGGAGGCCTTCGTCAGGACAGCCGGCCCACATGGGCCAGGGCCTGCTTGAGGAGGGCTCCGTGGCCGCCCGGCATCTCGCCCAGGACCGCCGGCGACGAGGCCTCCTCGGGGCTGAACCAGACCAGGTCGAGGGCGTCCTGCCGGGGGCGGCAGTCGCCGGTCACCGGGACGATGTAGGCGAGCGAGACCGCGTGCTGGCGGGGGTCGTGGAACGGCGTGACGCCCACCGTGGGGAAGTACTCGGCGACGGTGAAGGGCTGGAGCGAGGTCGGGATGCGGGGGAGCGCCACCGGGCCGAGGTCCTTCTCCAGGTGGCGTAGGAGGGCGTCCCTGACCCGTTCGTGGTGCAGCACCCGGCCCGAGACGACGGTGCGGCTGACCGTCCCGTCCGGCCCTATGCGCAGCAGCAGTCCGATGCTGGTGACTTCGCCGTTGTCGTCGACGCGGACCGGCACGGCCTCGACGTACAGGATCGGCATGCGTGCGCGCGCGCTTTCGAGTTCGTCGGGCGTCAGCCAGCCCGGCGTGGTCTCGGTCATGTCAGACATTGGGTGATCATACTTTCAACCCTTCCGGATCCGCGCGCAGTGCTCGCCGTGGAGTCTGGTGGCCATTGTCATCACCCACAACGTGCGCGCGGTGGAACGGATACGCCGACTGGCCGGATCGTTAGGGAAGGCCGTCGGATGAGCAGGGCAGCCGTCGGATCAGGAGGGCAGCCGTCGCGTCAGTAGGGCAGCAGGCGACCCGACGGTGTCCTGCGGTCGATCGTCACCTCGCGCCCGGTGGCGGGGCGACGGCTGGGGCGAATGCGGATCTGGCGGTTCATGGCGGCCTCCTCGGACTCGTACAACCAGCTTCCACGCCGCCGCGCTCACGCGCGTCGTGCTCACGGGTCACCCGCACCTCTCCCTGAGGAGCAGACGCGCGACCCGGTCGTACTACCAAGGAGGGATGCCGACCCTGGGGCACGGTCCGGCGCGATGCCGTGCTCTCCGGGCTTATCCCCATTCCGTCTTCGCGTACTCCGTCGTCACGCCACCGGCGAAGTCGCGGCCGGTGAGGTGGACGCACCCGAGGTGGCCGCGAGGTCCGCCAGGCGCCGCCATCCGAGTGAAGGCGCTCTCCCGTGCGCCCCGGGTGAACCTCGTCCGTGCGCCCCACGTGAACGTCGTCGAGGGTTAACCCTCGATTGCCTCCGGTCTGCATGACATGTCTAGGTCAAGCTGCCATTCTTCTTCCTCACCTGCCGGACAGGCCTCACACGGTCTGCGCAGGGGCCCCGCACTGCTCAGCTCGTCCCGGTCAGCACATCCCGTCTGCCCGGGTCTGTCACCGGCCGTCGACGCGCGGCCGCAGCAGTAGGAGTACGAGTGAGACGAATACCCCGTCAGGCGGTCGCGGCCGGAGCGCTGGCGGCCACCGCCGCGTTCCTGGCCGTCGGCATACAGGCGGTCCCCGCGACCGCCAAGCCTGCCGCCCCCCACCCCAGTCCGCTGCGCGCCGGAGGCCTGGAGGCCAAGCTCACCCCTGCCCAGCACTCGGCACTGCTGAAGAGCGCGGCACAGAAGACCACGGCGACCGCCGGCACCCTGGGCCTCGGGGCCAAGGAGAAGCTGGTCGTCAAGGACGTCGTCAAGGACCAGGACGGCACGCTCCACACCCGCTACGAGCGCACCTACGCCGGCCTGCCGGTGCTGGGCGGCGACGTGATCGTCCACACCCCGCCGGCCTCCCTCGCCGCCGGCACGGTGAGCAGCACCTTCAACAACAAGCGGACCATCAAGGTCGCCTCCACCACCGCGACCTTCACCAAGTCCGCCGCCGCGAGCAAGGCGCTGAAGGCCGCCAAGTCCCTGGCCGCCGAGAAGCCCACCACCGACAGTGCCCGCAAGGTGATCTGGGCCGGCAGCGGCACCCCCAAGCTTGCCTGGGAGACCGTGATCGGCGGCCTCCAGGACGACGGCACCCCGAGCCAGCTGCACGTCATCACCGACGCCACCAGCGGTCAGGAGCTCTACCGCTACCAGGGCATCAAGACCGGCACGGGCAACACGCAGTACAGCGGCACGGTCACGCTGAACACCACGTTGTCCGGATCGACGTACCAGCTGTACGACACCACGCGCGGCGGCCACAAGACGTACAGCCTCAACAACGGCACGTCGGGCACGGGCACGTTGATGACCGACTCCGACGACACGTGGGGCACCGGATCCGGCTCGAACACCCAGACCGCCGGCGCGGACGCCGCCTACGGCGCCCAGGAGACCTGGGACTTCTACAAGAACACCTTCGGCCGCAGCGGCATCAAGAACGACGGCGTCGCCGCCTACTCGCGCGTCCACTACAGCACGGCGTACGTCAACGCCTTCTGGGACGACGACTGCTTCTGCATGACGTACGGCGACGGCACCAGCAGCACCCATGCCCTGACCTCGCTCGACGTCGCAGGGCACGAGATGAGCCACGGCGTCACCTCGAACACCGCGGGCCTGGACTACACCGGTGAGTCCGGCGGCCTGAACGAGGCCACGTCCGACATCTTCGGCACCGGCGTGGAGTTCTACGCCAACAACTCCAGCGACGTCGGCGACTACCTCATCGGCGAGAAGATCGACATCAACGGCGACGGCACGCCGCTGCGTTACATGGACAAGCCGAGCAAGGACGGCGGCTCCGCGGACAGTTGGTACTCCGGCGTCGGCAACCTGGACGTCCACTACTCCTCGGGCCCGGCGAACCACATGTTCTACCTGCTCTCCGAGGGCAGCGGCACCAAGGTCATCAACGGCGTCACGTACACCAGCACGACCTCCGACGGAGTCGCCGTCGCGGGCATCGGCCGGGCCGCGGCCCTGCAGATCTGGTACAAGGCGCTGACGTCGTACATGACGTCCAGCACCAACTACGCGGGCGCCCGCACCGCCGCCCTGAACGCGGCCACCGCCCTGTACGGTGCCAGCTCCACCCAGTACGCGGGGGTGGCGAACGCCTTCGCGGGCATCAACGTCGGCAGCCATGTCACGCCGCCGTCGAGCGGGGTGACCGTCACCAACCCGGGCAGCCAGTCCTCCACCGTCGGCACCGCGGTGAGCCTGCAGATCTCCGCCAGCAGCACCAACACCGGCACGCTGACCTACGCCGCGACCGGGCTGCCCACCGGCCTGTCGATCAGCAGCTCCACCGGAGCGATCACCGGGACGCCGACCACCGCCGGGACGTACAGCAGCACGGTCACCGTCACGGACAGCACCGGAGCCACCGGAACGGCGTCCTTCACCTGGACCGTCAGCTCCTCCGGAGGCGGCGGCACCTGCACCTCGACCCAGCTGCTCGGCAACCCGGGCTTCGAGTCGGGCAGCACCACCTGGACCGCGACCAGCGGCGTCATCACCAACTCCAGCAGCCAGGCGGCGCACGCCGGTTCGTACAAGGCCTGGCTGGACGGCTACGGCTCGACGCACACCGACACGCTCTCCCAGTCGGTGACGATCCCGTCCGGCTGCAAGGCCAGCTTCACCTTCTACCTGCACATCGACAGCGCCGAGACGACCACCAGCACCGCGTACGACAAGCTGACGGTCACCGCGGGCACCACCACGCTGGCGACGTACTCCAACCTCAACAAGGCCACGGGGTACACACAGAAGACCTTCGACCTGTCCTCGTTCGCCGGTACCACCGTCGCCCTGAAGTTCAGCGGGGTCGAGGACTCCTCGCTCCAGACCAGCTTCGTCGTCGACGACACCGCCGTCACGACCAGCTGACCGATCCGATCGACACCGTCTGACGCCTCCCCGGCAACAGCCGCGACGTGGGTCACCCGCCAGGGTGGCCCACGTCGCGTCGGTGTGTCGTCGTTCCCGAGATGTCCGTCGTTCCTGTGAAGTCGTCGTTTCCGTGAAGTCGTCGTTCCTGTGGTGTCGTCGTTCCCGTGCCGGCTCAGGCGAGGGCGAGGAAGAGCTTCTCGAGTTCGGCCTCGGACATCGGGGGCGTCTCGCCGTCGGCCGCGGCCATGCACTGGCGCATCCCGCTGGCGACGATCTTGAATCCGGCGCGGTCGAGAGCGCGGGAGACGGCGGCGAGTTGGGTGACCACGTCCTTGCAGTCGCGGCCGGCCTCGATCATGGCGATGACGCCGGCGAGCTGCCCCTGGGCGCGGCGCAGGCGGTTGAGGATCGCGGTACTGGCTTCCTCGTCGACGGACATGGCCATGGGGTGGGTCCTCCTCGGGGTGGTGCTGTTCAGTTTACCCCCTGGGGTATCAGTGGGGCGGCTGTCCGATCGCCTCCACCCGTCGGCCCGCCCGGTCCGATGACCTTCTTTATCGCGGGATCGTCAACCGGGCGGTTCGCGCGGGCGACCGCTGGGGGGCGCCGCCGAGGGGGGCGAGGGCGTCGAGCCCGGCGGCGAGAACGAGCCAGGCGGCCGCGACGACTTTCGGGGTGGCGGTAGCCCCTCGCGGCGGCCCGGCCCGTGCCCGGGCCCTCACCGTGGTCCGAGGTCGGCCCCGGGTGTCCGTCCGCGGTCGGGGAATTTGGCGCGATCGCCCCCCGTGCCGCTGAAACGGATGTGATTTCGGCCCCCTTTTGATGCGGCCCCGCTCATGGCGTGACGTTTCCGCAGACGTGAGGTGCCGCAGATGCATCCATGAAATGTGTAGCACGGTATGGGGTACGCCGGAACGCAGTCCTCCGTTTTCCATGCGGATGAGTGGTCCGTATTCCCTATGGTTTGTTGGTGTGTTGACTCGGAAAAGAACCTTCGCGACGGGTGGGGATAAGCCGTGCGAATATTCCGATTCGCACCAGGGAATCAAGCTCGGGGTCATGAATCACAGGGAATTGCTAGACCACTTAGATGAGCGCGGAATCGGCGATCCAGGGATTGATCGAGCGGGCCGCGAGTCCCAGGAAGAGGTGCGGCGCGAGTTCTCCTGGGGTGTGATCGCCAGTCACCGGGAGCGACTGATGAGGCTGGTCCGCCGCCGGCTGCCGAATGCCCAGGACGCGGAGGACTGCGTTCAGGAAGCGATGCTCAGAGCGGCGGCCCACGGCAATCTCGACCAGGACCGGATCGGTCCCTTTCTGACCTCGGTCGCCCTGCGTCTTTGTGTGGACCACTACCGCGAACTGGAGCGGAGACGGCGACTGTTGCGCCGCGCGGCGGACGTCGGCGGACCCGAGCTGCCGGACGAAGGCGTGTGTGACCAGGACTTCGGGCGCTGGCTGCTCGGCCAGGTGCACCTGCTGCGGGGCCGGGAGCGACAGGTGGTCCTCGCCCGCGCCCATGGGATCTCCACGCTGGAATTCGCCCGCATGCACCAGATCTCGGTCAAGGCGGCCGAAGGCGCGTTCACCCGGGGGCGGGCTCGGCTGCGGCTGGTCTGCGCCAGGGCCCTCGACGGCGCCGCGGCATAACGGATTTCCGCCTTCCTCCCGCGTCCGGCGCAGGCCGGGAGCGGGGACGAAAACGGCTCCCGAATTCCGGGAGTGCGGATGAGATGGAAAGGGTAGTGACCGTGAGCAAGAATAACACCCAGGACACCATCAAGGATTTCATCGGTGATATCGCCGACAGCACCAAGAAGGCATTCGACGAAATTCTCGACCGGAAAGGCGATGATTCGCATTCCTCGGACTGGCTCACCCCGGGGAATCCGTATCAGGCGCTGAACGGGCTCCCCGGCGATGTGCTGCGGACGGTCAGCGCGCTGTCCGCCCTCGGCGGTGTGGCCAACCCCGTGGCCGCACTCGCCAACGCGGCCAACGCCGCGGCCGGCCTCGGCGCCGCCAACCCGCTCGCCGCTCTCGCCGGCGCGGCCCCCAACCCGCTGGCCGCACTGGGCGGTGGGGCGCCCAATCCACTCGCGGCCCTGACCGGCGGCGGCGCGAACCCGCTCGGCGCCCTCGGCGGTGCCAATCCGCTGGGCGCGCTCGGACAGGTCGCCGGCGGGGCGGCCTCGGCCGTCACGGGCGCGGCCGACATGGCGGAGGGCCTGGCCGCGCTGCCCCGGCAGATCGCCCAGCTCTCCGAGCTCGTCGCCTCCCTGGTGAACGTGCTGGAGGGCGTCCAGGGGGTGGCCGGCGCCATGGCGGGCGCCGGGCGGGCACCGGCGGCGAGGAAGAGCGGCTGATCCGCCGCTGAACCGGGGCTCACCGGGCGCGTACCGCCTCACCTCGGGTGAGTGATCGCGCCGCATGACCCACGTGCGTGGGCGATCGCACGGATGACCGACGGAACTCGTCAGGCACAGGAGGTTGTGACACATGGGTGCCATGCTCGGCAGTCGGCTCCGGCTGGTTGTGAAGGTGCTGGGAAGCCTCGTCGCCGACGAGGTCGGCCAG
Source organism: Streptomyces olivochromogenes (assembly GCF_001514115.1). Classification (GTDB taxonomy): domain Bacteria; phylum Actinomycetota; class Actinomycetes; order Streptomycetales; family Streptomycetaceae; genus Streptomyces; species Streptomyces olivochromogenes. The sequence goes on along the minus strand of NZ_KQ948451.1, from coordinate 662,440 downwards.
GTGACGCGGGAGCGCCGGCGGTCCCGGCACGACGCGAACTCCCCGGCGGAAGGCGAGACCTCCGCCGGGGACGGGACCACCTCCGTGGACGGGGCACGCCGTGCGAAGGCGGTGCGGCACGCCCTGGAAAGCCTCGGCCCGTTCTATGTGAAGCTCGGCCAGATCCTCTCCACCCGGCCCGACATGGTGCCCGCCTCCATGATCGGCGAACTGCAGAACCTCCACGACCAGGTCGACGTCCAGCCCTTCGCCCTCTTCGAGCCCGTGCTCCAGGAGGAGCTGGGACTGGACTGGAAGCGCCGCTTCGACGACATCGAGACGGTCCGCCCGCTCGGGGCGGCCTCGCTGGCCCAGGTCTACCGGGTGACCCTGCCCGGCGGCCGGTCCGCCGTGGTGAAGATCCAGCGGCCCGGGATCCGGGACACCGTCCGCGCGGACATGGCCCTGATGCGCAAGGCGTCCCGGATCGTCGCCCGTACCGCACCCCGATTCAACGAGGTCATCGACGTCGAGGCGATGCTCGGCTCCATCTTCGACGCGATGGAACCCGAACTGGACTTCACCGGCGAGGCCCGCAACATGGACGAGGCCCGCGAGAACATCCGCCGCTACCCGTCGCTCTCCGTGCCCCGGGTCGTCCACGCCACCCCCAAGGTGCTGATCCAGTCACTGGCACCGGGCACCTCCGTGCGCCATCTCGACCGCCGCTCGTTCAGCGACCGGGAGCGCACGGACATCGGCAAGGACCTGCTGCGCTTCATGTACCGCGGGTACTTCGTCGACCGGATGTTCCACGCCGACCCGCACGCGGGCAACGTCTTCGCACTGCCCGGCGGCCCGGCCACCCTCATCGACTGGGGCATGGTCGGCCGCCTCGACCGGCGCACCAGCCTCCAGCTGCTGCCTCTGCTCATGGCCATCGCGCAGAACGACGGCCACGGTCTCGCCCACGCGTGGGCCGACATGGGCCGGGTCACCGCCTGGTCGAACCTGCCCGCGTTCGCCGCCGACATGGCCGCGCTGGTCCCCAAGGTCGCCACCGCCTCCCTGGAGGACATCAACTTCGGGGTGTCCCTGACCACCGTCCTGGAGAAGGCGACCCGGCGGGGCATCGGCTCGGCGCCCGCCATCTCCCTGCTCGGCAAGTCCTTCGCGAACCTGGAGGGTTCGGTGCGCTGTCTCGCGCCGGACATCGCCCTCGCGGAGGTCTTCAAGGCGGAGGCGCGCGGGATCATCCTGGCCCTGATCCGCGAGTACTTCTCCGTGGACCAGGCCGCCCGCAACACGATGGACCTCCTCTCGGCCGCCGCGTCCGCCCCCGAACAGTGGCGCGGGCTGCTCTCCGACGCGGCCAACCGCCAGTTCGCGCTCCAGCTCCACGAGCCGCACACGCCCTCGTCCATGGGCGGACAGCGGCCCTGGTCACCCTCGCGCGGGCTCATGGCGCTGGGCGCCGCGGCCCTGTTCCTCGACCGCCGCCGCACGCCCCGCTGACCCGCCCGCCATCCGATCCACCCTCAGCGATCCGCCCCATCCACAGCCCATGTCAACCGCACGCACAAAGGAATCACCCATGCCCATGCAGCAACACGACGCTCAGCGCGAAGCGGCTCCCGGCGCCCTGGACGGGGTCTCGGAGACGGCCCTGTGGACCGTCCGCATGCGGGCCCATGAATCCACGCGGGCGGACGCCCTCTTCGACGACCGGCTCGCGGGCGAGTTCCTGAACGCCGCCGGGGCGGCCGGCGCCCCGCCGGGAGCCGGCGTCCTGCAGAAGGTGCTGCCCGACTGGCTGGCCGTCCGCACCCGCTTCTTCGACGACCACCTGCTCGCCACGACCCGGGAGGGACGCGCGCAGGTCGTCCTGCTGGGAGCGGGGCTCGACACCCGTGCCTTCCGGCTCGACTGGCCCGCCGGAACCCATGTCTTCGAGGTCGACCTGCCGGCCGTACAGACCTTCAAGGCACGGGTCGTCGACGGACGTACGCCGGACACCGCCCGGCGCACCACGGTCGCCGCCGACCTGCTGGGCGACTGGCGCGGCGCGCTGCTCGCCGCCGGGTTCGACCCCGGCAGGCCCACCGCCTGGCTGTGCGAGGGGCTGCTCTTCTACCTGGCACCGGAGGCGGTGGAGCGACTGATCGGCACGGTGAGCGCGCTCTCCGCACCGGGCAGCAGCCTCGGCGCCGAGTGTCTCAACGCCGACACCGCCGACTCGCCCTTCGTGAAGCCCTGGCTGGAGGCCCTGTCCGGCACGGGGACACCCTGGGTGTGGCACCTCGCGGACGCGGAGCGGTGGTGGAGCGGCTACGGCTGGCAGGCGCGCGTCGCGGACCTGCTGGCCCTGCCGTACGCCGTCGAGCGCTTCGCCCCGCATCTGGCCGCGTTCTCGGGGGGCGAGAAGGACAGCATGATCCTGGTCACCGCGACGATTCCGGACGGCGGCGCGACCTCGGACGGCGGGGTGACCCCGGACGACGGGACGGCCTCGGACGGCGGGACGAACCCGGTCGGCGGGCGGTGACCGTGGACGGCCACAATCTCTGCCAGACCCCCACCACCTACCGGCTGCTGCGCCTGGAATACCTGCTCGGGCTCCTGGTGGCCGCGGGATTCTTCCTCGCGCACCTGGCCGAGGTGCGCTGGTGGGTCGCCGTCGTCCTGTTCGTCTACGTCGACGTCATCGGCTATCTGCCGGGCGCGCTCGCCTACCACCGCAGTCCCGACCAGCAGGTCTCCCGCGTCTACTACGTGCTCTACAACACCATGCACAGCCTGAGCGTGCAGGGCGCGGTCCTCGGTGCCTGGGTCCTGGCGTACGGCTGGGAGTGGGCGCTGCTGGTCCTGCCCATCCATCTCTTCGGGGACCGGGCGCTGTTCGGCAACTTCGCCAAGTCCTTCACGGTGTCCTTCGAGCCGGTTCCGCACCCCGCCGTGCAGGGACCGCTGCGGGACTTCGCCACCGTCCCCTGGCACCAGGCGGCGGTGCGGTGAGCGCCGCACAGGCGCCGGCCGACACGGAGGCGTACGAGATGCTGCGCCGGTACGGCAGCCACAGCAGCGCCTTCCTCGCGATGAACAGCGGGAACCGCCGCTTCCGCACGGACGGTGTCGACGGCTTCGTCCCGTACCGGCAGGCCGGCCGACGGCACCTGTTCCAACTGGGCGGGCCCGTATGCGCGGTGGAGGACCGGCCGAGCCTGCTGACCGCGCTGCTCGCACGGGCCGGCCGCGAGCGACGCCGGGTCGCCGCCGTCCAGCTCTCCCGCCCGCAGGCCGAACTGCACGCCGGACACGGCTTCGTCGTCAACCAGTTCGGCGCCTCCTTCAGCATCGCGCTCGACGGATACAGCCTCGGCGGACAGCGCATGGTCAAGGTGCGCAACATGGTCAACCGGGCCCGCAGAGAAGGGGTTTCGGTCACCGAGGTGCCCGCCGAGGAGCGGGACGGCGCGAAGGTCACCGCGGCCCTCGACGCCGTGGACACCGCCTGGCTGCGCGCCAAGGGCCGGCACGTCAAGGAACTCGAGTTCCTGATCGGCGAACGCGGCGGCCCCGGCGCACCGCACCGGCGCCTGTTCACCGCCGTCCACGAGGGACGGACGGTCGGCTACGTGTCGTACTCACCGGTCTTCGGCGAACACGCCGGCTGGCTGTACGACCTCACACGAAGGCTCCCGGACGCACCGCCCGGCACGGTGGAGCTGCTGTTCGCCACCGCCCTGCGCCAGTTCCAGGACGAGGGCTGCGGCTGGCTGCACCTCGGCTTCACCCCGTTCGTCCAGCTCGGCCCGGACACGGCCGCACCCGGCCCGACCAGCGCCTTCCTGCACCGCTGCGTCGAGGTGCTGGCGGCCAAGGGGCGCGCCGTCTATCCGGCGGCCGCCCAGGAGTCCTTCAAGCTCAAATGGCGCCCACAGCTCATCGAACCGGAGTACCTGGCCTTCCAGGGCCGGGTGAGCCCCGGCGCCGTCTGGCAGCTGATGCGCCTCACCAAGTCGGTCTGACCCGCTCCAGGGTCCCGGCCGTTCCCCATGACTCAGAAAGGCTGAAATGACCACATCCGTTGAGAAGTTCCCGGTGGAGGCCGACCGGCACCGCGCCCCGGGTCTCCTGGAAGGCGCGCTGCGCACCGAACTGACACCGGAGGGCTGCGACCTCGGCTACTGGTTCCGCGCCGTACCGGAAGGCACCCTCGGCGGCGATCCCCTGGGCCGCTCCGCGGACGTGCCGGTGCCGGACCACATGATGGTGGACGGGCCGTTGCGCCAGGCCGTCATGCAGGAGCTCGCCTTCCGCTCGATGGCGGAGGAGAAGGCGGCCCGCGCCATCTCCTTCCTCGTCGCGTACGCCCCCGACCTCGCCGGGATGGACTTCTACACCTCCCAGCTGATGGACGAGGCCCGCCACGCCTACGCCTTCCGCGGCCACCTGCTCGAACTGGGCGTACCACAGGACGAGTTGGCGGCCACCATGGAGTCGCTCGCCGGGGTCGACCGGGACGCCGTCCTGAACCCCCTGGAGGAGTTCGGGCTCGCCGTCATGGAGAAGGAACGCGACTACATCGGCGGCGTGATCACCCTCACCGTCCTGGTGGAGGGGGTCCTCGCGCCCACCGCGGAGCTGAGTGAGCGCAAATGGCGGCCCTTCGACGCGCCCGCCGCCGAGATCGAACGCGCCGCGGGCATCGACGAGATCCGGCATCTGTCCGTGGGCACCACGATCGTCCGCCGTCACGTCCGGCGACACCCCGAGGACCTGGAGCGGATCGGCGAACTCGTCGCGCGCGGGATGCGGTTGTGGTCCGAGCTTCCGGTGCAGCAGATGACCTTCCGCCGCGAACGGCTCTATCAGCAGGGGCTGGACCAGCACCGCGACCTCGTCGGCGACTACGAGCTGTGGCCGGGCCGCCGCCTGGTCGACACCACCGCCGAGGAACGGATGCTCGCCGCCGCGGAATGGTCGCGCGTCACCCAGGAAGCGCGCCTCACCGACATGGGTCTGACCCCGTGAACAGGCCGCGCACACCCGCCCGCATCGCGGGCGTCCAACAACGGAAGGGTCGGTGGCACACCGATGACCGACAGCCCGGCAGTCAACTCCTCACCGTATGAACCGGCCGCGCAGGACGAGGACTTCCGCGAACTGACCCGGCGCGTCCAGGCCGCCGGGCTCATGCGGCCCCGCACGGGCCAGTACGTGACCGGGATCGCGGTGGTCTGGCTGATGAACGCCCTCGGCTGGGCCGCGCTCGCGTACTCCGGCGGCTCCTGGTGGAAGGTGGTCCTGGCCGCGGTCTGGCTCGCCGTCTGGCACGAGCAGCTCGCCTTCATCGTGCACGACGCGGGACACCGTCAGATCACCCGGTCCCGCAAGGTCATCCAGGCCCTCGGCCTGGTCCATGGCAACCTGATGCTCGGGGTCTGCTTCGGCTGGTGGGTGCAGCACCACAACCGGCACCACAACCACCCCAACCACCTGGAGCTCGACCCCGACATCCTGCGGCGCGTGGCCGTCTTCGCGCCCGAACAGGCCCAGGACCGCAAGGGATTCGCCCGCTTCCTCGCGGCCAACCAGCGCTATCTGTTCTTCCCGCTGCTGGGCCTCGAAGCCCTGGTGCTGCGGATCGCCGGCGTCATCGCCCTGCGCCGCCGGGCGCTGCGCAAGCCGCTCCTGGAGGGCGGCCTGATGGTGCTGCACGCGGTGCTGTTCTTCGGCGGGCTCTTCGTGCTCCTGCCCTGGCCGTCCGTCCTGCTCTTCCTCGCCGTCCACCAGGTCCTCCTCGGGTATCTGCTCGGCCTCGGTTTCGCCGTCAACCACAAGGGCCTGCCGACCCGCGTGGGCAAGGAGTGGAGCTGGCTGGAGCGCCAGGTCCTCACCTCGCGCACCCTGCCCACCGGATACATCGGCGACTTCTTCTACGGCGGCCTCAACTACCAGATCGAGCACCACCTCTTCCCCGGCATGCCCAGGGCGGCGCTGCGCCGCGCCTATCCGCTCGTCAAGCAGTTCTGCGTCGAGCGGGAGATCCCTTACGTCGAGACGGGCGTCCTGGAGTCGTACCGCGACCTCGCCGAGCATCTCGGCTCCGCGAGCGAAGTTCTCCGTGGAACCACGGCCACGGCCTGAAGGAAAGGAAACCGGACGCAATGACGTTCTCAGCCAAGACGAAATCGAAGATGTCCCCGCTGTCCCGCCTCGCCAGGAGGTCGGTGCCGGCCGCCGCCCTCCTGGCGGGCACGGCCCTGGCCGCCCCCACCGCCCAGGCCGAACCGGCCGCGGTACGGGCGGCACCGGTCCCCGACCTCGTGTGCCGCCTCGACGCCGAGGTGAACTTCAGCCCGCCGCTCAGTGTGCGGGTCAAGGAGGCCGAGGTGACCGGGCACATCGGATACCTGGACTGCCGCTCGCCCAGCGGAGCGGCGCCGGAGCTGACCGACATCGTCTTCGGTGTCGACGGCACCGGAAGATTCGGTGTGCTCCCGCCGACCTTCTCCGTGGAGGGCAACGGCGTGGGCACCTGGAACACGGGTGAGGTCGGAAGTCTCTACTTCAAGGGAGATCTCAAGCAGGGCAGCCCCGTGCCGGACCGCACCGTGACGAGCGGACCGCTCGCCGGCGACGGAATCAACGGGCTGCAGATCCCCACCCCCCGGCTCGACAAGATCACCCCGGACGGGGTCGCGGGCTTCGACGTCATCGGCCAGGTCTGCTTCTGGCCCGGTGAGAAGGGCCGCTGCACGGCGTTCTGAGCCGACCACATGAGGGAGGGGGTGGTGCGGGCCCGGTCGGCCCGCACCACCCCCTCCCTCGCGTCCTCTCCTTCGCCGTACGGGCACTTCGTCGTCGTACGGGACTCAGCCGGCCAGCGCCTTGAGCGTCTCCCGCACCACGAGCGGGTCGTACGGCATGGCCAGGTGGGTGGTCCGGTTCTGCGGGGCGAGAAGCTGTAAGCAGGTGTTGGTGACCGGGTGTTCCGGCCGGGCGGGCTTCAGCTGCTGGGCTTCCGGAGGCTGGACCAGCTCGTCCCGGGTCGACCAGATGACGGTGTAGTCGACCCCGTCCACCGTGTCCCCCGGAGCCACCAGCTCCCCCACGAACTCCGAGTCGTGCAGCAGCTGGGTGAAGGCCGGGCTGATCCGGAAGAGCACCTTGTCCTCCACGACCGCCTGCACGCCCGGGACTTGGCGGACCAGCTTCGTCAGGCCCGCCACCTCGACCCCGTGGTTGCTGGGCGCGATCCCGACGACACGGCGCACCTTCCCCGTCCCGCCGAGGTACTTGAGGTAGTAGTGCGGGAGCATCCCGCCCTGCGAGTGGCCCACGAGGTCCACCTTCGACGCCTTGGTGTCCACCAGCACCCGGTCCACGAACTCCGCGAGTTCCTGGGAGGACTTCCGCAGGTCCCCGAGACCGTACAGACGGGGGAGCGTGGGCAGTTCCCCGTAGTTGAGGCGGAAGACGCGGTGCCCGGCCGTCCTGAGGGCGGGCGCCAGCGTCCGCCAGACGGACTCCCGGTCGCCGAGCGTGCCGTGCACGAGGACGACCGGGTGAGGACGCTCCGGTGTCGGGGGCAGGCCCCAGTCGTCCGTCTCGGGGTCGCCGTCGAGTCCGGCGACCAGCCGGTGCGCGGTGGACTGGGTGTTGCCGGCCAGCCGCTCGGGCGTCCTGAGCAGTTCGGCCGCGGCGCTCTCGGAGTTCACGCCGGGAATGCGGGGCAGGGACATGGGGCCTCCTTGGCCTCGGTTGTGTGTAGGGAGTGGTACGGAGTGGTCGTGGATACGAGGGAGGCCCGGCCGGGGCGAACCCCGGCCGGGCCTCCGTCCTGACTTCTGGTGGGCTCAGTCGGTGGTCGCCGTGGGCAGCGCGTGGAATGCCCGGTCGTGCCAGAGCAGCGGCCGTCCGCCGTTCACCTCCACCGCCATCACCCGTCCGACGACGGCGTGGTGATCCCCGTACGGTCGTACGTCCTCGACCAGGCACACCGACCACGCGAGCGCGTCGGCGAGGACCGGCAGGCCGAGCACCCGGCGCACCGGGCTGTTTTCGAACCGCCTGGCGGGCGGCACGGAGGTGTCGGCGAAGAGTTCCGCGACCGACCGCTGATGATCCGTCAGGAGACTTACGGCGAAGGCACCTTGTTGCTTCAGGGCGGTCAGCGTGCGGGAGGTGCCGCGCAGACACGCGAGGACCAGCGGCGGGCGCGCCGACAGGGACGTGAGCGCGGAGACCGTCATCCCGGTCGGCTGGCCCGTTCCGTCCAGTGCCGTGACGACCGTGACGCCGGCCGTCAGCTTGGCGTAGAGGCCGAGACAGCGGACCGTGTCGGGGCCGGGCTCGTCCCGCAGGGTGTCCCAGCCCGCGGTGGACGGGCCGTCGGGACGGGGCTGGCGGGGCACGAGGGTGAGGTCAGCCATGCGCGGGGGCGACGCTGTCGGCGAGTTGGGCCGGGGCGGGCGTGACCCTGCCGAGCAGCCCGCGCAGGATGCGCTCGATATTGCTGCGCAGCGTCGAGTCGGCGACCGGGTCGAGGAGTTCCGCCAGCGTGGGGATCCCGAGGTCGAAGACGGCGTCGAAGGTCACCGCCGTACCGTCCTCGCCGGACGCGCACCGCCAGGTGCCCTCGAACAGCTCGAAGTCGCCCGTGAGCTGGGTGAAACCGATGGTCCGCGTCTGCGGGAAGAACGCGTCCCGTTCCGACCAGCGCATCAGACCGTTCCTGAAGCGCACGGTCCAGTCCGACACCACCGTGCCGTCGTCATGGGGTGGATGGACCACGACCTCGCGGACGGTCTCGGTGACTTCGGGATACCGGCGGAAATCACGGATCCGCTGGTAGGCGGTCTCGGGGTCGACGTCGTGGGCGGTCAGCCGTACGGTCACGTGACGCATGGGAGGTGTTGCCTTTCCACGGTAGGGACGGGTCGGCGATGGCGGACGGGTCAGCCGAGGCGGGTCGCGACGACGCGCAGCGCCTCGGCCAGGGCGGTGAGGAACAGCCGTAGCTCCTCCTCGCCGACGATCGCGGGCGGTGTCAGCCGCAGTACCCGGGTGGCGTTGAGGGAGTGGTTCACCAGGACGCCGCGCCCGACCAGCTCGAGGATCAGTTCACCCACGGCCTGCTCCTCGGTGAACTCCAGGCCGATCAGCAGCCCCCGCCCGCGCACCTCGCGCACCAGGCCGCCGGCGTACGGGGCGCAGGCGGCCCGGACGCCCGCGAGCAGCCGCTCGCCCAGGGCCTTGGCACGCGGGACGACGCCCTCCCGGTCCAGGGCCTCGACCGCGGCGAGCGCGGCGGCGCAGGCGATCGGGGAGGCCGCGAAGGTGGAGGTGTGCAGATAGGGGTCGCGGGAGAAAGGTCCGTAGGCCGCCGCGGTCGCGACCATCGCCGCGACGGGCACGACACCGCCGCTGAGTCCCTTTCCGACGAGCAGTACGTCGGGCTGTGGCGGCGGGCCGTCCTGGGCGTCGGCGTCCATGCCCCACCACGAACCCAGCCGGCCCAGGCCCGTCTGGATCTCGTCGACGATCAGGAAGGCCCCGTACGTCCGGCACAGCCGGCTCACCTCCGCCAGATGGCCCGGCGGTGGAATGCGTACGCCGCCCTCGCCCTGCACCGGCTCGACGATCACGCAGGCCCGGCGGCCGAGTTCGGCGAGCGTGGCGTCCAGCGCGGCCGTGTCCCCGTACGGGATCGCCGTGCTGTCCGGCAGCAGCGGCTGGAAGGGCTGCTGGTACTTCGGGTTGGCGGTGGCGGTCAGCGCGCCCAGGGTCTTGCCGTGGTAGCCGCCGAGGGTGGAGACGAGGGCGGTGTGGCCGTGCGCCCGGGCCAGTTTCAGACCGGCCTCGGTGGCCTCCGCGCCGGAGTTCACGAAGTGGACGTGGTCGAGGCCCGGTGGGGTCCGTGCGGCCAGTGCCTCGGCGGCGAGGGCCGCGACGGGCTCGAGGAAGACCCGCCCGGCCAGCGGATGGGTGTCCACCTGGCGGTGCACCGCCGCGGTCACGTGGGGATGCCGGTGACCGAGGATGAAGACCCCGTAACCGCCGAAGTCGAGGTAGCGGCGGCCGTCCTCGGTGAACACCCACGCGCCGTCGGACGCCGTCTCCAGCATGCCGCCGAGCACCGTGCCGAGGACGGAGCGGCCGGAGGAGAGGTGCTCGCGGTAGAGCCGGGCGATGTGCGCACGGTCCGTGGCGGGGTCGGCGACCGGTGCCACGGATCCGGCGGCCGGTGTCGCGGTTCCGTTGATCGGTGTCGCGGTTGCGGTGTCCGGCGTCTCGACAGGGGCGGGGGCGGGGGCCGCGGTCATGAGGCCAGTTCCTGGGTGTGCGTGGCCGGCGAAGGCTGGGACCTCGCCGCCGTGTCCTGCGCGGTCCCCGGACGCAGGCGGGTGCGCATGCCGCCGCGCCCGGTGGACCAGGCTGCCAGGTTGCGTACGAGCGCCCGCCGGAGGTCGTCCTTCGAGGGGGCCGTGCCGCAGTGCGGCGACCCGAGGGACGATTCGAAGGGGAGGGCCCGCTGGAAGACCAGCAGCAGTTCCGCGTACGTCTGGAAGCGGCGGCGCAGTGACTCCGGGAACGTGGGGCCCTCGATCAGCGGCAGCAGCAGCCGGTGCACCGACTCCAGCGGGATGAGCCGGGGCGGATGCGGCCGCGGTCCCCACTGGTCGGCGAACTCCAGGCAGGTGTCCACCACTTCACGCTGGAGCAGCGCCTCGGTGCCGGCCGTCAGCCAGTACTCGCCGCCCGTGACACCGGCCCTCATCAGGTCACCCACCGCGCGCGCGACGATGTCCTGGGGCACCATGTCGATCCGTGCGTCCGGCGTTCCCGGCAGCACCGGCACCTGCCCCTTCACGATGGAGCCCAGTGCCCGCGTCAGCCCCTGCATCCCGGCGATCCGACCGGTGACGGAGTCTCCCATCACCACCGACGGGCGCATGATCACGCCCGGCACCGGGGCGTCGCGCACGACCTGTTCGGCCGCCGTCTTGGAGGCGAGGTACGCGGCGGCACCCGGGAAGCGCTCCTGCTCCTCCGGCGCCAGCGGGTTGGCGACGAAAGCGGTGCTCATGTGGAAGAACGGAGCCTCGGCACGGGCGGCGAGGCCGAGCATCGCGATCGTGCCGTCGAGGTTGGCCCGCCGGATCTGGGCGGGCTCCGCCTTCCAGTTGGTGGCGGCGGCGGAGTGCACCACCAGGTCCACTTCGGCGATGAGCCGGGTGAAGTCCGCCCGGGTCAGGCCGAGTCCGGGTTCCAGCAGATCGGCGCGGACCTCACGGACCCGGTGGTCGTTCACCGGCGTGCGGTGGCGCAGGCAGACGATTCCGAAATCCGGCGACAGCTCCTCGATCAGGGCTCTGCCGAGTACCCCGGCGCCGCCGGTGAGCAGAATCGTGGGGCGTTTCGCGGGCGGTTGCGAGCTGGTCGGAGCGCTGGGCCGGGGCCGGGACAGAGGCATGGCGGTGATCCCCTCGGTCGAGTGAGCGTAGGTGTTGCCGGACGGACGGGCGGGCGGGTGTCCGGGCGGGTGGGTGTTGGGGTGCTGGGGTTTTGCGCGTGCGGGGCGCCTATGAGCTCGGTTCTTGTTGTGCGGCGGCGACTGCGGGTTGTCTGTGGCTTGTCGCGCCGTTCCTCGCGCACCCTTCGGGGCGCTCGCGCCGGCTGGGGTTACGCGATGGTCAGCGGCTCGTCGGCGAGGTATGCGGACAGTGGGCCGGTCATCCGTGAGCGCGACGGCGGGTGCAGGGCGAGACCGTTGGCGCAGGCGGCGAGGTATCCGACCTCGTCCGAGGACATGAAGTTGAGGCCGCCGAGCAGTTCGACGGACCGGGGCACGATCCGGGCGAGTGCGTCCTGCACGGTGTAGCGCGCGTAGAGCGAGTCGGCGAGCGCGGACTCGTCGGGCACGCCCTCGTCCACCCGGCGGGCGAGGCCCTCGACCGCCGCCGTCGCGCCCTCGATCTCCACCAGCAGCCGGACCCGTTCGGCGTCGGGCACCCGGTCGTTGAGCAGCACCCGCTCGACGAGGGCGCTCGCGGCGCCGAGGTAGCTGCCGGTCATCAGCAGCTCGAACCAGACCAGGCCGGCGGTCTGCACCTCGTCGAGGCGGGCCCCGGCCGGCGAGGCCGTGCGCACCAGGAGTTCCTTGGGAACCAGTACGTTGTCCAGCGTCACCTGGTCGCTCTCGGCGCCCGCCAGGAAGGTGCTCGACCAGAAGCCGCTGACGCTCAGCCCCTCGCTCTCGGCGGGAACCAGCGCCACGGCCAGCTCCTCTCCTTCGCCCTCCTCGCACGGCACCATCACGCTGGCGGTGAGCAGATCCATGGAACGGGCCAGGCTGCACGGCCGTTTCACACCGGTGATCCGCACCCCTTCGGGCGTCACCGTGGCGGACATGGAGGGCGACAGGATGCCGGTGCCGCTTCGCCCCTCGGCGAAGCCGGACGCCATCAGCCGGTTCTCGGACGCGACGCCCTGCACGAGCATCCACTCCAGCCCCTCGCCGGAGTCGCTCAGCCCGACCAGCGTGGCCATCGAGAAGTGGTGCATCGTCGTCGCCACCGCGAGCGACGGCGAACGACTGCCCAGCGCGCGCTGCACCCGCAGGGTCTCCAACGCGGTGGCGCCCCGGCCCTGGAAGGCGGTCGGGGCCAGCAGACCCGGCCCGCCCGCCTCCCGGAACAGCCCGATGCCGGGGCTTTTCGGCCCCTCCAGTGTCATCAGCGGTACGGCCCTCAGACTCTCGTCGAGGCCGGGCAGCAGTTTGGCGAGGGCCGCGCGCTCACGCTCCAGGAATCTCATGTCGTCCCCTGCTCCTTGATCCTCAGGTGTCGCCGGCAGCGTCGTTTCTGTTTACGCGCGAACCGGCGGAACCCCTCGGGGCAAAAAGGATGTTGGAACGTTCGACGGTCAGCGGTTCGGCTGCCGGGCCGAGTCCCGTACGACGACGAGGCGGGTGGGTCTGGCCTGGGTCAGTTCCACCCAGCGGGCGAGCTCCTGCTCATGCGAACCGCTGCGCGTCGCCCGCGCCACGACGGTCGCCGCCGCGTCGTCGGGGCGGCCGTCGCGGGTCAGGAGACTGAGCGGCCAGGCGGGTTCGGAGGGCTCCTGACCGTCGAACGGATGCCAGTCCCACGGCGCGTCGAACCGCCAGGCGCGCCCCGCGGCGTCCGCGACCTCGTCACCCGCCACGAGGCAGGCGTACGGGCGGAACAGCAGGTCGAGAGCGATCGGGATCCCGTCGTCGGGAGCGATCCCGTAGCCCTGCCACTCCAGGTCGGGATCGTGCGACTGCCCCGTGCGCAGCACCATCACCTGCGTCTCCAGACGAGGGAGACGTCCTGTCTCCAGCGGTGGATCCATCCGTTCGACGCTCATCACATGCACCACCGTGGGAGGGATGCCGACCTTGCACACCGCGCCGACCTCGAGGTGCCGGGGCGGCGGCTCGGTGCGGAACAGCTCCAAGTCCCAGTCGTACGAGGCCGGATCGCCGGCCAGGGCCACCTGGCCGTTCCACTCGATCCAGTCGCAGTCCGGGTCCACCTCCCACCACGGCCACTCGACGACCACTTCCCGTCGGGTGAGACGGGTGACCCGTGCGTCGGTGTACGGGCACGAGACCAACAGGACATCCCCCACACGGTGATCCGCTCCCACAGCCCGCCTCCCGCTTCCCCGGTCGCCACCGCCCGCACGGTACAAGCTCAAGGTCAGCGGCGGTCTATCGGGTGGGGTGGTCGCGGACGCCGGCTGCACCGCGGGTTCCTTCAGGCCTCAACCCGTCGGCGAGGAACAGAAGTTGATCCTGGTCCCCGCCGAGCGGGTCGGCCCGCGCGAGCGGCGGGCCGGGACCTGGGCGCGATGGCCGAGTGCCTCAGGAACGGGGGGGCTTGAAACCGACCGCGCCGTACAGCGGGACGGGCGCGTCACCGATCTCGTCCTCGTCCAGCGCGAGCTCGGGATGCCACTTCGACAGCGACACCACCCCGGGGTCGACGAGGTCGAGTCCCCGGAAGAAGTGGCTGACCTCGCTGTGCGAGCGGGCCACGAGGGTCACACCGCCCGCCGCGTACGCCGCGATACCGGTCGCGACCGTCACGGGGTCGTAGTCGCCGGTCAGCGCGGACAGCACCAGACAACTGCCCGGCGCCAGGGCGTCGACCAAGGTGTCCACCAGGTCGTACGCACCGTCCTCCTCGGCTATGAAGTGCATCAGCGCGATCAGCGACAGCGCGACGGGCCGGTCGAAGTCGAGAACCTGGGCGGCCTGTTCGAGTATCTTCCCCGGTTCCCGCGCGTCGGCCTGCACGTACTCCGTCACACCCTCGGGGGTGCCGCGCAGCAGGGCCTCGGCGTGGGCCAGGACGATCGGGTCGTTGTCCACGTAGACGACCCGCGCGTCCGGGACGGCGGCCTGGGCGATCTGGTGGAGGTTCGGCTCCGTGGGGATGCCGGTGCCGATGTCGAGGAACTGGCGGATGCCGGTCTCCCGGACCAGCCAGCGGGTGGCGCGCTGCATGAACCAGCGGTTGCTGCGGGCCGAGCGGGGGGCGCTCGGGTCCGTGGACATGATCCGCCGCCCGAGCTCCTCGTCGACCGGGTAGTTGTCCTTGCCGCCGAGGAACCAGTCGTACATCCGTGCCGGGTGCGGCCTGCTGGTGTCGATCCGCTGGGCGGAAGGCCCGGTCGCGGTCATGCGGCACTCCTCTGCTCACGCTCGTGTTGATGTTCGAGCAGTCTGCCACGGGAGTTGGGCCGGGCGGGGGCATTCTCCGAGGCCCCGATCCACGGGCCCACCCGCCGCCGCAGGGGTCACCTGGCGAGACGGTCCTTACGCCGGGACATGCGTGCGCCTAGCATCGGTTCCCGCATGAACACGATGACGCTCTGGCACATATCCATCTGGGAGTTCGCGGCGCTCGCCGCCGCGGCCCTGCTCGTCGGCTTCTCGAAGACCGCCGTGAGCGGCGCCAACACGGTCAGCCTGGCGATTTTCGCCGCCGTGCTGCCCGCCCGCGCCTCGACCGGCGTGCTTCTGCCCCTCCTCATCGTCGGGGACGTGCTCGCCGTGCTCACCTACCGGCGGCACGCCCACTGGCCCACGCTGTGGCGGCTGTTCCCGGCGGTCGCCGCGGGCGTCGTCTTCGGCACGCTGTTCCTGGTGTGGGCCGACGACGGGATGGTACGGACCTCCATCGGCGCGATCCTGCTGCTGATGGCGGCGGTGACGATGTGGCGCCGCCGGGCCGCCGCCCAGGACGAGGAACCCGACTCGGTCTCGACCCGGGCCGGCCGGGTCAAGGCCCGCTCGTACGGCGTCCTCGGCGGCTTCACCACGATGGTCGCCAACGCGGGCGGCCCGGTGATGTCGATGTACCTCCTGTCGGCCGGCTTCCGCAAACTCGGCTTCCTGGGCACCTCGGCCTTCTTCTTCCTGATCGTGAACGTCTCCAAGGTGCCCTTCAGCGTGGGCCTCGGTCTCATCGACTGGCATTCGCTGCTCCTGGACGCGGCACTCGCGATCTTCGTCGTACCGGGGGCGTTCCTCGGGAAATGGGCCGTGCACCGCATCAACCAGATCCTGTTCGAGCGGCTGGTCATCGGGGCGACTGTGGTGGGCGGGGTGCAGCTCCTGCTGCGCTGACCGCCTCGTAGGCTCGACGCCATGTCCTCCCACGTCCTGGTCCTCGGCGGCACCACCGAGGCACGCCGACTCGCCGCCGAACTGGTGGCGCGCCCCGGTGTCCGCGTGACGACCTCCCTGGCGGGACGCGTCTCCCGGCCGGGAGCGCTCGACGGGGACGTCCGCGTCGGGGGCTTCGGCGGGGCGGACGGGCTGGCGCGGTGGCTGCGCGAGCACCGCGTGGACGCCGTGGTCGACGCCACCCACCCCTTCGCCGCCGCGATCACGGCGAACGCGGCGCGCGCCGCCGCGGCCACGGGAATCCCGGCCGTGGTGCTGCGCCGGCCCGGCTGGACCCCCGGTCCCGACGACCGCTGGCACTGGGTCGACTCCCTCCCCGAGGCCGCCGCGCTCCTCCCGTCCCTGGGCCGCCGTGTCTTCCTCACCACGGGCCGCCTGGGCCTTGCGGCCTTCGCCCACCTCTCCGAGCTCCACTTCCTCGTCCGCACGGTGGAGCCCCCCGAGCCGCCGATGCCCCAGGACATGGAAGTGCTGCTCACCCGGGGACCCTTCGCACCGGACGACGAGCGGACCCTGCTGCGCGCACACCGGGTCGACGTGCTGGTGACCAAGGACAGCGGAGGAGAGGCGACAGCCGCCAAACTGACCGCCGCACGCGACCTCGCCCTCCCCGTGGTCGTCGTACGCCGCCCCCCGCTCCCCGCGGACGTGACCACCGCGCCGGACGTGCCGTCGGCCCTGGCCCTGCTGGATCTCGGCCCCTGCTAGCCGCGCGGATGTCTGCGCAGCAGATACGTGTCCATGATCCAGCCCTTGCGATCCCGTGCCTCGGCCCGCAGCCGCTCGATGCGCGGTGCCGTCTCGGCGATCGGACCGGAGGCCAGGATCTCGTCGGGCGTACCGATGTAGGCGCCCCAGTAGATGTCGATGTCCTCGTCGGCGTACTGCCGGAAGGTCTGATGGGCGTCGAGCATCACGACCACGTCGTCGACCCCCTCGGGGAAGCCCTCCGCGAGCCGCCGCCCCGTGGTGATCTGGACGGGACGTGCCACCCGGTTCAGCCCGGTCCGATGGCGGGCGACCAGCGCGGAGACGCTGCTGATGCCGGGCACGACCTCGTACGTGAACGCCACCGCGCCCCGCTCCAGGATCTCCTCCAGGATTCCGAGCGTGCTGTCGTACAGCGCGGGATCCCCCCACACCAGGAACGCGCCGCTCTCGTCCTCGCCCAGCTCCTCCGCGATCAGCCGCTGGTAGATGTCGGCGCGGGCACTGCGCCAGTCCCCGACGGCGGGGGAGTAGGCGGCGCCCCCGGCGGCCCGGTCGCGGTCCGGGTCGCGCGCCTCGACCAGGCGGTAGGACCCCTCCGGTATGTGTGCGTCGAGGATGTCACGGCGCAGCTGGACGAGGTCCGACTTCACCTCGCCCTTGTCCAGGATGAAGAACACGTCCGTGCTCCTCAGCGCCTTGACCGCCTGCAAGGTGAGCTGGTCGGGGTCGCCCGCGCCGATGCCGATGACATGAATCTTTCGCACACCCCGAGTCTGCCGCACGCCACTGACAGCGCACGCACCGCACCCGTCAGTCCCGGCGCCCCCGCAGCCGGGGCGCCCATGCCACCGCGCTGATCGCGGCGCCCTCACGCTCCACGACCGATGCCAGCTCACGCGCCCAGGAGGCGAGTTCGGCGAGGTCCAGCTCATGCGGACGGGTCCGGCCGGCCGCCCCCGCCGCCCACTCCTCGACCGCCCCGGCCCCGCGCCGCAGCAGCCGGGCACCGCCCGTCGTGTTCCCACGGGCCGCGTGGGTGAGCCCCACCGCGAGCTGTGCCAGGCCCCGCCAGAGCGTGCGCTCACCCTCGGGGCCCGACTTCCAGGCGTCCTCGAAGACCTCGTGCGCGTGGAACGGCTTCCCCGCGTCCAACAGCGCCTGCGCCTCGGTGACCGTCTCCCCGGGGCTGCGGACGAGTCCCTCCGGCTGCCGCTCCACGCCGTCGGCGCCGTACGGCAGCGGCCGTCCCAGTCCGTCCCGCGGCCGGGCGTTCCGCGCCCGCCCCGTCGTGTCCCGATCCCGCCCGTCGCCCCGCCGACCTCCGGATGCTGCGTTCATGCCCCGATTGTCGCGCGCCCCGCGCCCCCTTCGGAGCAGCCCCCGACGTGGGGTAAAGTTCTGTTCGCACGATCACGCGGAACACCGCGGGTGAACGCACCGGGACGTGGCGCAGCTTGGTAGCGCACTTGACTGGGGGTCAAGGGGTCGCAGGTTCAAATCCTGTCGTCCCGACTGGAGACAGTCGCAGGTCAGGGCCGGTTTCGGAGGTATCCGAAACCGGCCCTTGACCGTTCTTGGGGACCAGTTGGGGGACCAGCCTCCTTGACTGAGGTCAGCGGGTCACGACGATCGGACTCGGCAGCGTGCGCGGTGCGCGCAGCTCGCTGAAGTGTGCGGAGAGCGCCGCCCCGGCGGCCGTGATCTTGTGTACGTCCGGGTGCAGGTAGCGCTGGGTGGTGGTCAGCGACCCGTGGCCGGCGATCCTGTGTAGAACGTGCACTTGGACTCCGGCGTCGGCGAACCAGGTCGGTCCGGTGTGCCGGAGGTCATGGCGGCGCAGGTGCTCGTAGCCGAGTTTGGTGACCACGTCGTCCCAGTGTGTGGCGTCGCGCAGGACGGCGGTGGGGCTGCGTCCGTCGCGCGGGCCGGTGAACAGGCGGGCGTCGGGATTGGGGCCGACGGACAGGATGCGCTGGGCGACGAGGGGGCGGATCTCCTCGACGATGGGAACCTTGCGGGCCCGCTTGCCCTTGGTGGCGTTGTCGGTCAGCCCGTCGGGTGCGGGTGTGGTCTGGCGCCGCACGGTCCAGATCCACTGGGTGGTGTCGATGTCTTCGACGCGGCAGCCTGAGACCTTGCCGATGCGTGCGGCGGTGCACGCGGCGAAGATGACCACGTCTCCCCAGCCGCGGTACTGGTCGTGGGAGGCGGCCACGAGCGCGTGGGCCAGTGCGACGAGGGTCTCCCAGTCGGGCAGGGCCAGCGCGCGTGGGGCGAGGAGTTCGTCCTCGGCCTGCTTGCGGAGTTTCTGCCGGCCGGTCACCCGGGCGGGGTTGACCTTATCTACCAGCCCACGATCTTGCGGCTGAACGCGTCCAGGACCGCCGCGCAGTACACCCACCCTTCTCTGGTGCGGTGTTGCGTGATGTCGGTGACCCACAGCTCGTTGGGACGCAGCCGATGGAACTTCCGGTTGACCAGGTCATCGGCGGTGACGACACCCCGCAGGCGCTTGATCCACACCGGTCCGGGCAGTCCGTAGATCCCGGCCTGTGTCATCAGCACCGACACAGTCCTCGAGCACACCTGGATGCCCATGCCCAGGGTGAGCTCGGCGTGGACGCGGCGGTAGCCGTAGGTGCCGCGTGAGGCGACGTGGACCTCCCGGATCAGCCCGGTCAGCCACTTCCGTCGCAGCTGCCGCGGTGTGGTCGGGGTGCGCTTGTGTTTGTAGTAGTTCTGCCGGGCGACCCCGAGGATCCGGCAGCATCGGTCGACCGGTGTCCCGGCATCGACGAGACGGGCGATCACCGGGTAGAGCCTTTTGGGGCCGGCTTGTCCTCGCCGAGGAACTTGGCGGCCTTGCGGACGATCTCGAGCTCGGTTTCCAACTCGCGGATCCGCCGCCGTGCTGCACGCAGCTCTGCGGACTCCTCCGAGACCCTGCCGGGCCGTCGACCGTTGTCGATGTCGTCCTGGCGTAACCACTTCGACAACGTGACCGGATGGATGCCGAGGTCAACGGCGGTCTGCTTCTGTTCTTTTCCTGCCCGCACCAGCGCGATGGCGCGGGCGCGGAACTCAGCGGGGTAGGCGCGGGGCATGTCCGGCAGCCTTCCAGGACGGGCGTCTGGAAGTCTTCGCACGCGGGGCGAACGACTGGCTGTTCCACAAGTGGCAGCAAATGTGACCCTGTTGAAAGGTCGCAGGACGGACGCACGAGTGCGCCGCACGAAGGTGAATCAGTGAGCCTCCGCCAACTTGAAGTCGCAGGTTAAAGGGCTGGTGTGACCGGTACTCAGGGTGCTCACGCTGGTCGTGGGCGGGAGCCTGTGGAGTAGATCGTCTGTCAGCGGTTGACTTCGAGGTTCGTCAGAACGACCAAGGCTCGCAGGAGGCGGGTGGCGCGGGGGTCGGTGCGGAGCTTCGTGAGGGTCCGCCAGTTCTTGAGGTGCGCGAAGCCGTGTTCGACTGGCGCGCGTCCGACGGCGAGGACGCGGTTGGCGTCCTTCTGGCCTGGGGTGAGCTTGTGGGTGCGGCTGGCGTGGAAGCCGGTGACGATCACGGGGTCGAGTACGTCGTTGTCCAGGCGGGTTGAGGTGCGGTAGTAGCCGCATCCGCAGGTGGCGCAGGCTGCCAGGCCTTGCAGTAGGGCGGGGACCTTGGTGTTGCGGGAGGCGAAGCGTTTGTTGTCCGCCAGTCGGCCCGCGACGCGTTCGAAGGTCGCGGGGTGATGAGCGCGGGAACGGGGATGGCGATCCATTCCTCGCGGGGCCTGTCGATGGTCTTGACCGGGCGCGGGGTGGCTCGGCCTTCCAGGCGTGACCGGCGGTTGTGGCGGTCAGCCCGGCGATGGAGGCGCCCTCGTCGGCATAGCGGCGGAAGAGCCCCGCATCCCGACACGCATCCAGACCACAAGACGCCGAAATCGGATAGGCGAGGACGGACCTCGCGCATCTCCTCAGGTGTCACACCTGATACAGGATCACACGCTGCCCGATGGAGGGAAGTCGGGGTACCCGACGAGGCCCAACTAGTAACTCCTAATTTAGGAATTATTATTGACGCCTGTCGGCAACCGCTGCAAGATCCTGGAAACAAACAGCAGGCGCACAGGCATTGCCTGGTCCGAAGACCGACCGCCGCACCCTCCGCGAGGGAGAGGCGCCTCAGACTCGCGACCAGGACGGGTCGGCACGCCTGATCGATCGGACAGCGAAGGTCCCGATGTGAAACGACATCTCACCGTCCTCCTCGCCCTCCTGACCGGCTTGCTGGTCGTGCCGGCATCCGCCCACGCCAGCCCAGCGGCCGGCACTGCCGCCGTCACGGCGCCAGCACCTCAGGAGGCGCTGAGCCCGACGCCGTACATGGGCTGGAACACCTACTACGCGCTGGGTGGCGACCCGACCGAGGCCGAGGTCAAGTCAGTAGCCGACTACCTGGTCAGCAGCGGCCTGCGCGACGCCGGCTACCAGTACGTCTGGATCGACGGCAACTGGGCGGCGCCGACCCCGCGCAGCTCGGCCGGCGACCTGGTGCCCAACCCCGACCAGTTTCCGAACGGGCTGAAGCCGCTGGTCGACTACATCCACTCCAAGGGACTGAAGGCCGGCATCTACACCGACGCCGGCCCGTACATCCCGGGCAAGTGCGGTCTCGGCAGCCACGGCTACTACCAGCGCGACGCGGACCAGTTCGCCTCCTGGAAGTTCGACGCGGTCAAGGCGGACTACCTCTGCGGGATCGCCGCGAACCTCGACCCGAAGACCGTCTACACCGAGTTCGCGCAGGCGTTGCGGAACAACGCCAGCAAGCGCCCCATGATCTTCAACCTCTGCAACCCGGTGACCTCCCCGGACTGGGGCAACTACCCCGAGGAGCAGCAGTCGACGCACTCCTGGACCTATGCACCGGCGATCGCGCAGTCCTGGCGGACGTACACGGATGTGGGTTTCGTCGGCGAGATCAAGTACAAGGACGTGCTGCGGAACTACGACGCGAACGCGCGGCACCCCGAGGCCGCCGGGCCGGGGCACTTCAACGACCCGGACTACCTCGGACCTGAGCTGGGGATGACCGACGAGGAGTTCCGTACCCAGATGACGCTCTGGTCGGTGGCGGCCGCGCCGCTGATGATCGGCAGCGACGTCCGCAAGCTCAGCAAGACCTCGCTCGACATTCTCGAGGACCGCGACGTCGTCGCGATCAACCAGGACTCCGCCGGTGTCCAGGCCGTCCGCGTCGGGCCCGCCGGTACGACGGAGACCTGGGTGAAGCGTCTTGCCAACGGTGACCGTGCCGTGGTGCTGCTGAACCGGGGCGACAGCCCGGCGACCCTCACCACGAAGGCGTCGTCGGTCGGGCTGTCCGGCCACCGGTTCACCCTGAAGAACGCCTGGACCGACCAGGTCACCGAGAGCGCCGGCACCATCAGTGCCGCCGTCCCCGCCCACGGCGCGGCCCTGTTCCGGGTCCGACCGGCCACGGGCAAGCCCGGTGTTCCGCACGTCGTCGCCGGCCTGCCGCAGGTGACGCAGGTCGGTGGCGACGCGGTGCCGGCCGGCACCGCCCCGCTCGTCGCCGGCGGCGACCAGGCCCGGGTCGAGGTCACCGTCCGCAACGACGGTGCGCAGCCGGTCTTCGCGCCGCGGGTCGAGCTGACGGTGCCCGACGGCTGGACGGCCCGTCCGCTCGGCAAGGCGCCGAAGCTGCTGAGCTCCAACCACTCCGCGACCTTCGCCTTCACCGTGACCCTGCCCGGCACCGCCGCGCCGGGAAGCGCCGCGCTGACCGCCAGCACGTCGTACGAGGTGATCGGCAAGAGACGGCTGCGGCAGGAGACGACCACGGCGGTAGTTGTCGCGCCGGCGGCGCCGGACGGCGACGTCGTACTGTCGCACCACCAGTGGATCAGCGGCACCAGCGGGTGGATGAGCCCGACGGTCGACCAGAGCGTCGGTGGCTGGTCGCCGATCAGCATGCTCGGCAAGGTCTACCCGACCGGTATCGGGGTCGCCTCGCCCTCCACGGTCCGCTACTACCTTGGCGACCAGTGCAGCCGGCTGACCGCGACCGTCGGCATCGACGACGCGGTGCGCAACGTCGGCCCGGAGGGCGGCACGTCGGCCTTCCAGGTGATCGGTGACGGCCAGGTGCTGTTCGACAGCGGTGTGCTGACCCGCGACGACATCCGCCAGGTCGACATCGACCTGACCGGTGTCCGGGTGCTCGACCTGGTGGTCGGCGACGCCGGCGACGGCGGCTACAACGACCGTGCCAACTGGGCCGGTCTGAACGCAACCTGCTGATTCGGCTCGGCCGCACTCGGGTGACACCTCACCTGAGTGCGGCCGATTCGCCAAGACTGTCGGACATACCGAAACGGCCTCTTCCTCGTTTCAGGGGGTCGGACGGGAACTCAGCGGTAGTAGGAGGCGACGGCCGGCTGGCCCGTGTAGTTGGGGCCGGCGTGCGGGTCGGCGCCGAGGTAGGCGAAGGGCAGCGTGACGGGGCGGCCGCCCCGCAGGCTGAGGCGGTGGTGGCGGGCCGCGTACTGGAAGCCGGCGGCCCGCAGTGCCGCCAGGACCGGTCGGGACGCGTCGCTGCCGTCCGGGCGCCGCAGCGTCGAGGGATCGAGATGGGCGACCAGCAGGCCGGTGCCGGTGAGCCAGGAGGCGGCCCGCTCCAGCAGGGCGAGCCGGTCGCCGATGTAGTGCAGTCCGTGGACGCAGGTGATGAGGTCGTAGCGGCGATCCGGCGACCACCGGCCGAGGTCCGCGGTGACGAGTTCGAGGCCGTCGGGCAGGGCCGTCCGCAGCAGCGGGCCGACCAGGTCCACGCCCGTGATGACGGCCTGCGGGAGTTGCCGCGCCGCCTCGCGGAGGGCGAGTCCCTCTCCGCTGCACAGGTCCAGCCAGGACGGGTCGGGTCCGTGGTCGTGCAGGAACTCGGCGGGGGAGAAGCCGAGTTCGCGGGCGTAGCTGTTGACGCCCGTCAGGACACGTTCGCGGTTCATGGTGCTGTTGGCCACCACGACATGGCCGGTCAGCTCGTCGTCTTCGACCAACTCGGGTGGCGGTGGGGCGGTTGTCGGCGAAGTACCGTCGATCATCGCCCCATTGTGCGACAGGTCGGACGCGCGGTGGGGCCGCGCGGACGGATGCGCCGGCTTCGAACTCCGGGCCACCGGCGCGTACCGGCCCGTCGTGGCCGGACGTTTCGAGCGTCGTCGAAAGAAGTTCCGTCCCCGGGTGTCGACCCGGCAGGGTGGGCCCGGGCGTGACCGGGTGGGTCGCACGGCCCGGCCCGGGAACACGTCCGGACTCCACCACGGGGAAGGACCGTATGACCATGAGGATGAGGACCAAGGCGTTCGCCACGGCGGGGGTCGGCGCGCTGGCCACCGGACTGCTGCTGACCGGCGCGGCCGGGGCGCAGGCCGCGGCGGCGGGACTGCCGTACGCCGTCACGCCGTATGTGAACGTCAACGTCCGCTCCGGGCCCTGGACCACCACCGACATCACCGGGCACGTCGCCGCCGGGCAGCCGCGCGGCGCCTCCTGCTGGACCCACGGCGAGACCATCCGCGACAACGGCTACGTCAACGACGTCTGGGTGCGACTGGCCGAAGGCTATGTGAGCGCCGTCTACCTCAAGGGCGACCAGTACGGCGGCCTTCCGGCCTCCGCCACCTGCTGACCGACCCACACGCGGTGCCCGACCCCGATCCGGGGTCGGGCACCGCGTCGCGTTCAGGCCACCGTCGACCGCTCGAGGTGCCGAAGGATCTCCCACCGGGTAGAGATCGAGTGGGGCCTCGGGTATGGAGTCGCGGATCAGCATGATGGTGGGATGCCACAGGGCGCGGGCCCTGCGAGCGGAGGCGTCGGCGTGCGGGAGCACGGCGCCGCCGGTCTCCTGGTTCCCGGCCACCGCGCCCAACCGGACGCTCGGTCCCGTCGATTTCGACGGCTGCCGTGGCACGTGTCATGTCCCCGATCGCCTGCGTCCGCCGGGCCGTCACTCCGGTCCCCGTCCGCCGCCTTCGTCGCGTGCCGACGGTATCCTGCACCACACGACCCGGAGTGCCCCATGAACACACCCTCACTCGCGGTGCGCGACCGCATCCTGACCCTGCCGCCCACGGAACTTCCCGCTTATGTGTACGACTTGGCGGCACTGCGCGCACACGCCGCGTCGGTGCGGGCCGCACTGCCCGAGCGCGTCGAGCTGTACTACGCGACCCAGGCCAACCGGGAACCGGAGATCCTGACCGCGCTCGCCCCGTACGTCGACGGCTACAAGGTCTCCACCGACAGCGAACTGGCCCACGTCACCCGGGCGGCGCCGGAGCATCCACTGGCCTTCGGCGGCCAGGACAAGACTCCGACGGAGCTCCTGGACGCGCTGGAGCGGGGCGTGACGCGTTTCCTCGTGGAGAGCGAGTACGAGCTGTACATGCTGGCCGGGCTGGCCCAGCGGCACGCTCCGGACGGCCGGGTGGCGGTCCTGCCGCGCTTCGACCTCCGGGTGGCCGACCACCTGCTCACCGACGGCGACCGTGCCCGCAGTACCTCCGGCCTCGCCCCGGCACAGGCGGACACGATCGTCGGTCTGCTCACCGACGGCAGCTACCCGAACCTCGAACTGCGCGGTGTGTACGCCCACTTGGCCAACGGCCTGCAGGCCCCCGAACACCTCGCGGTCGCCGAGAGCGTCGTCGCCTGGACGGGGGAACTCGCCGCGCGACACGGCCTGCGCCTCACCGAGGTGGACGTCGGGGGCGGCATGGCGGTGGACTACGAACACCCCGAACGCCGTTTCGACTGGCAGTCGTACGGCGAGGGACTCGCCCGACTCGTCGCCGCGCACCCGGAACTGACCCTGAGTATCGAGCCCGGTCGCGCGCTGACGGCGTACTGCGGCTGGTACGCGAGCGAGGTGCTGGACGTCGAGCACGGCGCAAGCGAGGACTTCGCCGTCGTCCGCGGTGGCGGGGTGAACCTGCGCACATCGGCGTCCAGGAGGCCCGACCAGCCGTGGCCCGACCAGCCCTGGTCCGTACTCGAGGTGGACGTGTGGCCCTACTCCTGGCCGCGGCCCGTGGTACGCCGCGAACGGGTCACGCTCACCGGCCAGTTGAGCACCTCCAGGGACATCCTGGTCCGGGACGTCCGGGCGCCGGGGCTGCGGGCCGGCGACCGCGTGGTGTCCTCCCTCGCGGGTGCCTACACCTCGTCCGTGCCCCACCGGGCGTTCGCCAGGTTTCCCGAGCCCGGCTTCCACTTCGTGGACCCGGGCGCCGACGGCGATCAGTCCCGATAGCACCACGAGGAGCGGCATGACAGACGAACCCAACCGTTCGACGACGGCCGATGCCACGGCCGATGCCACGGTCGAGGCCCCGACCGACTTCACGCACGGCATCACCGACGCCGTCGTCGACAGTTTGCGCGGCACGGCCGATCCGCGTCTGCGTGAACTGCTCGGCGCGCTCACCCGCCATCTGCACGATTTCGTGCGCGAGACGGAGCCGACGATGGCGGAATGGGAACGCGCGATCGGATTCCTGACCGCGACCGGGCAGCGGTGCACCGACACCCGTCAGGAGTTCATCCTGCTGTCGGACGTGCTCGGCGTCTCCATGCTCGTGGAGACCCTGGGCGGCCACCGCGACCCGGGCGCCACCGAGTCGACGGTCCTCGGCCCGTTCCACCTGACCAGATCGCCGATCCGCGCACTCGGCGCGAACATCGATCTGGTGGGCAGGGGCGAGCCGTGCGTGGTCAGCGGCCGGGTACTGGGCAAGGGGGGCACCCCGCTGCCGGGCGCGGTCCTCGACGTGTGGCAGGCCGACTCCGAGGGCTACTACGACGTACAGCAGCCGGACGTCCAGCCGGCCGGCAACGGTCGGGGACTGTTCACCGCCGACGCCGACGGCCGCTTCTGGTTCCGCACCTGCGTACCGAGCCCGTACCCGATCCCCACCGACGGCCCGGTCGGCGAACTGCTGCGCGCCACGGCCCGGCACCCCTACCGCCCCGCCCACATCCACTTCATCGCCTCGGCCGAGGGCCACGCCCCGGTCACCACGCACATCTTCGTCGCGGGCAGCGACTACCTCGACTCCGACGCGGTGTTCGCGGTCAAGAAGAGCCTGGTCCAGGACTTCACGGAGACCGACGACCCGTCCCTGGCAAGGGAGTTCGGCCTCCCGAACCCCTTCCGCCACGCCCGCTTCGACCTCGTACTCGAACCGGAATGAGCACCATGACCGACACGAACACCCCGCTCGACTTCTCGTACGAGACCCAGCCCGCGCGGATCGTCTTCCGGCCCGGCGCCGCCGTCTCCGCGACCCCCGACGAGGCCGCCCGGCTCGGGCTGCGCAGGGTGCTGGTGGTCTGCGGCAGCAGGGGCGAGGGCACGGCACGCGCGGTCGCGGACGCCCTGGGCGAGGCCTGCGCGGGGCTGCACGCCGAGGCCCGGATGCACGTACCCGTCGAGGTCGCCGACCGGGCCGTCGAGGCGGCGCGCGCGGCCGGCGCCGACGGGTGTGTCGCGGTCGGCGGCGGCTCGGCGATCGGCCTGGGCAAGGCGATCGCGCTGCGCACCGGCCTGCCCCTGATCGCCGTGCCCTCCACCTACTCAGGCTCCGAGATGACCCCGGTCTGGGGACTCACCGAGCACGGCGCCAAGCGCACCGGCCGCGACCCCGCCGTCCAGCCCCGCAGCGTCGTCTACGACCCCGAACTCACCCTCTCGCTCCCCGTCCCCCTCACCGTCACCAGCGGCGTCAACGCGCTCGCCCACGCCGTCGAGGCCCTCTACGCGCCCGACGCCTCGCCCCTCGTCTCGCTCATGGCCGAGGAGGGCGTACGGGCGATGACGCAGGCCCTGCCGCTGGTGGCCGCCGCCCCCGGCGACCTCGACGCGCGCGGCTGGGCCTTGTACGGCGCCTGGCTCTGCGGCGCCTGCCTCGGCGCCACCACCATGGGCCTGCACCACAAGCTGTGCCACGTCCTCGGCGGGACCTTCGGCCTGCCGCACGCCGAGACGCACACGGTGGTCCTCCCGTACGCCCTCGCCTACAACGCGCCCGCCGCGCCCCGGGCCCTCACAGCGCTCGCGCGCGCCCAGGGCGGCGCCGAAGACGTCCCCCATGCCCTGTGGGCCCTGGCCGGAAGCCTCGGCGCCCCCCGGAGCCTCGCCGAACTCGGCCTCAAGGAGACCGACCTGGCGGTGGCCGCCGAGCAGGCCGCCGGGCAGCCGTACCCGAATCCGCGCGAGGTCACCGCGGACGGTGTACTGGCGCTGCTGACGGCGGCGTACGAGGGCAGGGAGCCGAGCGTCGACGCGTAGCCACGGGGCCGTACGGCCCCGCGCGGACCCCTCCCCCTGGGGCAGACCGCGCCCGCCGGGCTATCCTGACCGCCGAACCGGACACGGGGTGCCCCGCACGAGGGCTGAGATCACACCCGTCGAACCTGAACCAGTTAGGACTGGCGGAGGGATGTCTCATGTCGTTGCCGTATGCCCGTAACGCTCGCGGCGAGGTGGCCGTCGGAGGCCCGCAGGGCGTTTTCGACGGGCGGATGCCCACCGCCCCGGGGGATCTGCACGTCGAGGCGCGCGGAATCGCCCCGGTTCCGGAGGACCACCGCTATGGCGGCCCCGGCCGCCTGTTCACCGTGTGGTTCGCCCCCAACCTGACCATGACCGGCGTGTTCACCGGCACCGTCGGCATCGCGCTCGGCCTGGACTTCTCCACCGCGCTCGTCGCCGTCGTGCTGGGCACCCTCCTGGGGGCGGTACCGACCGCGTACCTCGGCACCTGGGGGAGCCAGACCGGCGCCGGACAGCTGCCGCTCGCCCGCCTCGCGTTCGGCCGGGCCGTGGTCGTCCCCGGCGCCCTGCAGTGGCTGTCGTCCATCGCCTGGGACGCGCTGATCGGCCTCTTCGGCGGGGACGCGCTGGCCCAGCTGTGCGGCTGGCCGTTCTGGCTGGGCGTGCTCGTCATGATGGCGGCGCAGGGGGCGCTCGGCATCCTCGGCTACGAGGTGATCCACCGGCTCCAGACCGTGATGACCTTCGCTCTCGCCGCCGCGTTCGTGGCCCTGACCGTGAAGCTCCTGAGCGGTGCCCACACCACCCCCGCCGCCACCGCGCACGGCGCCGACCGGGTCGGGGCCTTCGTCCTGACCTGCACGATCGCACTCAGCCTCGCGCTGTCGTGGGCGCCGTACGCGAGCGACTTCAGCCGCTATCTGCCGCGTACGGCGTCCCGCCCGCGCATGTTCTGGTACACCCTGGCCGGCATCGGCGTGTCCTTCGTGGCCGTCCAGGCCCTCGGACTGTGGGGCGCGGCCGTCTTCACCGACCAGACCGCCCGAGGCGTCGACACCCTGCTCGGCGGCGGCGCCCTCGGCGCGTTCGGCCTGCTCGCCGTGGCGCTCGCCGCGCTGAGCAGCAACGCCATGAACGACTACAGCGGCTCGCTCGCCCTGCAGACCATGGGCGTACGGCTGCCGCGCCCGGCCGCCGCCGCGCTGGCCGCCGTCCTCGGCTTCCCGCTCGTGCTGTGGATGCACGCCGCCGATACCACGGCCCGCTTCCAGAACGTCCTGCTGTTCGTCGGCTACTGGATTCCCGGGTTCGTCGCGATCGTCGCCGTCGACTGGCGCGCCCGGGCCAGGGCCCGCGGCGGCGCACCCGTCGACCTGGCCGCCGAGAGCGCCCGCCGGTATCCGTGGTGGCCCGCGCTCGTGGCGTTCGCCGCCGCCTTCGCCGCCGCGGTGCCGTTCATGAGCACCAGCCTGTACGTCGGCCCGGTCGCGCACGCCCTGCACGGCGCCGACACCGCCTACGGCGTGGCGTTCCTCGCGGCCCTGCTGGTCTACGCCCCGCTGCGCCTGCGCCGCTGACCCCGCCCCCCCACTCACCCCCTTCGTACGGAGTGACACCCACCATGCCCGCGAACACGCCGACCACCCCGCCCCGTGTCCTGACCATCGCCGGATCGGACTCCGGGGGCGGCGCCGGCATCCAGGCCGACCTGAAGACCATGCTCGCGCTGGGCGCGCACGGGATGAGCGTGCTCACCGCCGTCACCGCGCAGAACTCCCTCGGCGTACAGGGAGCCTGGGAGCTTCCCGCCGAGGCGGTGCGCGCGCAGTACCGCAGCGTCGTGGACGACATCGGTGTGCAGGCCGTGAAGACCGGCATGCTCGCCTCGCCCCTGCTGGTCGAGACCGTCGCCGAACTGCTCTCGGACGTCGGCGCGCCCGTGGTGGTGGACCCGGTGAGCGTCTCCAAGCACGGCGACCGGCTGCTGGCGGACGACGCGCTGGACGCCGTACGGACCGCCCTGCTGCCGCTCGCGACGGTGGCCACCCCGAATCTCGACGAGACCGCCGAGCTGACCGGGATCAAGGCCACCGGCGAGCGCGACATGTGCCGGGCCGCGGAACAACTGCTGTCGTACGGGCCCCGCTGGGTCCTGGTGAAGGGCGGCCACCTGCCCGGCGAGGCCGTCGACCTGCTGACCGACGGCACCGAACAACACTGGTTCCGGGCCCCGCGCCACGACAACCGCCATACGCACGGCACCGGCTGCACCCTGGCCTCGGCCATCGCGGTGGGTCTGGCGCAGGGGCGGGCGGTGCCGGAAGCGGTGCGGCTGGCGAAGGAGTACGTCACCGGCGCGATCGCCGCGGGATTCGCCCTGGGCGCGGGTCTCGGACCGGTCGACCACGGCTGGCGGACGCGCGCCTGAACCCCGCGGATCCGTCCGCACGGCGGACGAGGCCGCCGTCCGCCGCGACTGACGGGGAACCCGGACGTCAGCCGGCCGGTGCGATCGTTGTCTTCAGGAAGTCCGCCAAGGCCGTGGTGGGTCGGCCGAGCAGGCGGCCCAGCGTGGGGTCGACCGGCGTGAACTGTCCCTGCCGGCTCGCGGCGAACAGGCCGAGGAACAGGTCGGCGCCCGCCTCGGGCAGACCACGGGCGAGCAGGCTGGCGCGGTAGTCGGCGTCGGAGACGACCACCTGGCGGACTTCGCGGCCCGTGAGCCGCGTGGCGATCGCCGCGATGTCGGCCAGGTCGAGCGCCTCGGGGCCGGTGAGCGCGGGTGTCGTCCCGTCGAGGCCCTCGCCGGTGAGCGCGAGCGCCGCCGCCTCGGCGAGGTCGGCGTGGGCCGTTCCAGGCGACCGGTCCGTCCTCCGGTGCGGCCAGTTCGCCCGTCTGGAGCGCGTGGCCCAGCAGCATCGCGACCGAGGAGGCGTAGAAGCCGTTGCGCAGTGCGGTGAACGGGACCCCGGACTCCCGGAGCGCCGCCTCGGTCGCGGCGTGGTCGCGCATCGGAGCGAAGGGGGAGGACGGGTTCGAGCCCATGTGGCTGGTGTAGAGGATGCGCTTGGCTCCGGCGCCGATCCGCTCGGAGGGGACGCGCTCCAGCAGCCGCTCGGTGATCAGCCGGCCGAGTCCGCCGTTGGCTCCGGTGACGCTGACCAGCAAGACCGCCCGGAAACCCACCGATGACCCGGTCGAGGACCATCGTGCCGGCTGGGATCTGCACGTAGGCCTCGGCCTGGCCAACCCGGCGCTGTACACCCTGATGTACGGCCGGTACCGCCCCGGCACGCCCTCGCCCGCGGCGCTCGCCGCCTTCGAGGTCCTCGCCGAACACGTACGGCGTATCGCCGAGGCGGGCCGGCTGCGGTACGACGCTCACGCTCATCGCCACCCCCGAGGACCGCCGGGACCAGGAGCTGTCCCGCACCGCCCGCGAGGCGGTCATCGCGGCGATCGCCACGGACGTCCCTGCCGTGCCCGCTCCCGGGCCCGTCGCGGCCGCCGTCACCCTCCGGGCCGTACTCCCGCAGACCGACGCCCTGACGGCGCCGGAACGCGGTCTCATGGAGCAGTGGCTCAACCGAATCGCCGATCCGGGCCGAGGGTGACCCAGGCCGAGGGGGGCTCGGCCTGAGGCCGGTTCGGTCTGAGGGTGGCTCGGTCGGGTGGGGGTGGTCGCCCCCGTGCCTACGCGGAATCGGGTACGACGGCCCACCGCATCCGAGTACGCGTACTCATGATCGATTTCCTTGTCTCGCGCAGGCTGGTCCCACAAGCCGTCCAGAGGGAGCCATCGTGCGTATGACAAGCCGAGTTCACCGACCGTCGTCCGTGATCAGCGGGGGCCCGTCGCGGTCCGTCCTGGGCCTCGCGCTGGCCTGCGTGACCCTCGCGATGCTGACCGGCTGCTCCATCGAGGACGCGAGCTGCGGTGGTGGCGAGTACCCGGTCATGACGGTGGGTGGCACCGGCAGCGCCTGCGTGTCCAACGGCGACGAACCGCCGAAGGGGTACGTCCGCTATCCCGAAGGGAAAGTCCCGCAGCACGTCGGCGACAAGTGGGACACCTACTGGAGCACCCACACCATCGACGAGAACGGCAAGATCATCAAGGCTCCCGACGCCGGGATGTGACCGCCGGCTGCGCGCGTGACGAGTGGCCGTGCGCTGGAAATCGAACACGTGCTTGAATTCGGGTATGACGTACCCACACTTCCAGGGCCGGGATGCAGGCCGGGACCGGAGAGGCGAGGCTGGATCCATGTCCGAACCGTTGCCTGTCATCGTGGCTCCGCCGAGTGACACCGGTGGCCGCCGAGTCCGAGTGCACGGCGAGAACCTCGGGTTGGCCTACAACCTGGAGGACCTGTCCGAATTCCTGCGACGCGCGGGTCTCGACGTGGACCCCGTGACCGCGGCCGTGTCCCCCCTCATCGACTGGCGCGGTCTGGGCCCGGAGTACTGGGGGCCCGAGACCCGCGGATGAGGGGGCCCCTGTGGCCGTCCTCTGTGGCCGCCCCGCGCGGACGGCCGCTCGTGCCACCGTCGTGCGTCCGTCCGACGGCGCTCAGCGGTGCCGTCGATCGCGCGTCCTGTCGTGCCGATCGGTGACCGCTACAGCGGAGGTGACCGGTACAACGGGAGCGTGACCGACCCGTTCGCGCCACCCCCGGAGACGGGGTCCACCACCGTCACGTGGGAACGGCGGCGGTGGACCAAGGAGTCGGCCGGGGGCTTCTTCGCGGCCACCGCCGCCTTCGTGGTCGTGCAGGCCCTGGTCCTCGAACCCGTCAGCCGGTCGCTTCCCGACTACGCGCCCCGTGTCACCGCCCTGGCGGGAATCCCGGCCGCGACGCTCGCCCACCCACTCGCCACCCGGTGGCTCAAACGCCTGCCCTCGTCGGCTCCGCCGAGGTGACGTCCGGGGCGTAGCCGTGTCCGCGGGGGCGCCTTCGAGCAAGACGTGCTGGGTGCGGCCGATTTGGTGTTGATCGGTTGGTTGGTCGGTCGGAGCGGCGCTCGATCGCGGGTACTCACCGGGCTCAGGTCCCGTGAGGCAGTCGCCGTGCAGCTGCCGTGCTGCCATCGGGTGGCCTTGCAGTAGGCGTCCTGCGCGCCCTACCCGCAACGCCGATTCCTCGCGCGCGCCTCGCGTCCCGGCGGCCGGGCGGGGAGCCGTCGCTCAACTCGGCCTCAGTATCCGATGGTTGGCCCTTCATCATTCATCACTCGGACACCCCCTGACGCATGCGTTGTCGACGAGAAGGGGAATGGTGATCTGGGCATGCCAAATCGACCGGGTGTGCCCTGCCCACCCCCACATCGCGGTCGATCAGGAGGACGCAGTGAAGAGAAGCTCGCGCATCCGCAAGGTCTCGCTCATCCTCGGCAGTGCGGTCGCCCTTGTCGTCGCCTTCCCCGGCAGCGCCCTCGCCGCTCCGCCCCAGGCCCTGCCCGCCAACGCGGACGGACTGGAGCAGACGTTCCAGCCGGCCTTCGACTACGACACGGACGGCTGCTACCCCACCCCCGCCATCGGCCCCGACGGGACGATCAACCCCGGCCTCAACCCGTCCGGCGCCCTCAACGGCCAATGCCACGACGCGTCGGACCTCGACAACACCAACGGCTACTCACGCGAGAAGTGCAACAACGGCTGGTGCGCCATCATGTACGGCCTCTACTTCGAGAAGGACCAGGCCGTGCTCGGCAGCGGCCTCGGCGGGCACCGCAACGACTGGGAACACGTCGTGGTGTGGGTGCAGAACAACGAGGCGCAGTACGTCTCCACCTCCGCCCACGGAAACTTCAACATCTACGGCCGTGACCAGATCCGTTGGGACGGCACCCACCCCAAGGTCGTCTATCACAAGGACGGTCTGAGCACCCACTGCTTCCGCCCCGCGAACTCGAACGACGAACCGCCGGAGAACCACTACCACGCCTGGCAGTTCCCCGACCTGGTCGGCTGGAACGGCTACCCCGCCGGTCTGCGCGACAAGCTGAGCGCCTACGACTTCGGCAGTGCCGTCTTCGGTCTCAAGGACGGCAACTTCAACTACCACCTGGAGAAGGCGAAGCCGGCCGGCATCCCGTTCGACCCCAACGCGTGATGCTTCATCAAATGACGTGACGTTCACGCGAGTTGGTGGGGCCGTTGGCGGCTCTCGACGCGTGATCGTGGCGTACATCACCCTGGAGGGGGTGGAAACGTGAAGCAGCGCTTCACGTCTTCATGGCATGCTCACATCTAGTTACTCGCTGGTAATCGCATGCCACCCCCACCCCCCTCAGGACTGATCTTGCGCATCCGCAAGCGGCCCTCGCGCGCCCTCGTGCCCGCGCTCGCCGCCTCCGCCCTCTTCCTCGCCGCCGGCTGCTCCGCGGACCCCGGCCAGAGCTCCGCCGCCGCACGGACCCCGGACGCCGGCACATCCGCGACCGCGACCGCGAACGGCGACCAACCGCTCGCTGTCGCCGCCGCCCCCGCGGCGGCTGCCACCTCGACCGCCGTCGCGCGCCCCGGTTCGGCCGGCGCGAAGGCCCGCAAGAGCTCGCTCAAGGTGAAGTCGTACGACAGCCACACCCGACGAGCCGTCATATCCACGGTCGGCAAGGGGACTTCGTCGCCGTCCCCGACCGGGACCCCGACCCCCGCAGGCACCGCGACGCCGGGCCGTACCGCCGTCGGCGACGTCATCGCCAGTGCCCCCGCGCCCGGCGCCCCTGACGGACTCCTCGCCAAGGTCACCAAGGTGATCGGTGAGACGGCCGACGGCACCGAGGTCCAGACCGCGCCGACGACCCTGGACGCGCTGCTGGGCGACGACGACGCGAAGGGCACCGTCCCGGTCGACCCCGCCTCCTTCGACGTCGAGCGGCTGCTGCCCGACGTGAAGGTCTCCTGGGCGAAGACGGGAGACATCCACTCCGGTCCCGAGGGGACGAAGGTCCCGCTGGGCAGCCTGCGGGTCGATGTCGCGACGAAGGTCGCCACGGCCGAGGGGGCACCGGCCTCGGCGGCCGCATCCGTGTCCGGCTTCGTCCAGGTCAAGCCCGAGGTGGACTTCTCCTACGGAGGCGGAGCCTCCGCCGCCTCGACGACCTCGACCGCCTCGACCGGTTCCACCGCTTCCACCGCTTCCACCGCTTCCGGACCGGGGGCGGCCTACCTCGGTGTCTCCGGCGACTGGACCTCGCAGTGGGCGCTCAAGGGGCGTGCCGGTGCCACCGCCAAGCCGGTCCGGCTGCCGTTCGCGAAGCTGCACGCCGACCCGGTCCTGCAGGTCGGCCCCGTCCCCGTCGTCGTGAACCTCGACCTGACCTGCTACTTCGAGATCAGCGGCGACGGCCGGGTCACCGTCGACGTCGAACAGGACCTCAAGGGCGACTTCAAGGCGGGCGGCACCTTCGGCACGGCGGCCGGCTGGACACCGGTCAACGAGTCCCACATGGACAGCTCTCCGGTCCGTACGTCCGTCACGACCGCCGGAAGCGTGAAGGCGGCCCTCGGCGCACAGGCCACCGTCGGCCTGTACGGCGCCGTGGGCGTCACCGCCGACCTGGCCCCCTACCTGCGCGGTGAGGCCGCGGGCACGGTCACCGCGACCACCCCGGTCGGCTCCGGAGCCAAGTCCGACGTCGCGGCGAGTGGTTCCTGGGCCCTCTACGGCGGCCTCGACCTGAGCGGCACCCTCCAGATCCAGCTGGCCATTTTCGGCACCCCCGTCATCCAGCACGCCATCCCCCTGGGCACACTGCACCGGGAGTGGAAGCTCGCCGACGGCAAGATGTAGGTCCGGCGAACGCGGCGCGCACCGCGCCCGGCACCCCCGCACCCGCCGTACCTCCACGTGTGCGGGCCCGCCCCCTCACGTGCGGTAGGGTTTACCTGCAGGATCACGCGGAACACCGCGGGTGAACGCACCGGGACGTGGCGCAGCTTGGTAGCGCACTTGACTGGGGGTCAAGGGGTCGCAGGTTCAAATCCTGTCGTCCCGACGGTGCGAAGGGTCTTCGCAGGCGAGAGCCTGTGGGGGCCCTTTTCGCGTGGAATTCTCCGGCTTCGGGTCGAGCGTGCCGCTCATCGGCACGGTGCTGCACCGCCTTGAGCTGCTGGCGGAGCAGAGCCTCCAGCTCGCCGACGGTACGGACGGCCGGCACGCCCGTTTCGTCCTCGCAGCGGATCCATGCCGGCTGTGCGCCACCGTCGTCTGTCACACGAGCCTGCCCCGCCCTGTCTATGTGGTGTCGACCCATGTGGTGTCGACCAACAGGCAGAGGGAATCATGCGTGAGATTGTGATCATCGGTGGCGGCTACGCGGGCTTCTACACGGCATGGGGTCTGGAGAAGAGGCTGCGCGCGGGTGAGGCTCGGGTGACGGTTGTCGATCCCCGTCCCTACATGACCTATCAGCCCTTTCTGCCGGAGGTGACGGCCGGATCGGTCGAAGCGCGTCATGCCGCGGTGTCCTTGCGGCGGCATCTGCGCCACACCCGGCTGATCGCGGGGAGCGCGATCGAGATCCGTGACGCGGACCGGAAGGTCGTCGTCCGACCTGCGAACGGAGCCGACCACGAACTGAGTTACGACATCCTCGTGGTCACCGCCGGCGCCGTGACCCGCACCTTCCCCATCCCCGGGCTTGCACAGCAGGCGATCGGCCTGAAGCACGTGGAGGAGGCGGTGGCCATCCGCGATCGCCTCATGACGGCATTCGATCAAGCAGCGTCACTGCAGCCCGGCGCCGAGCGGCGGAGGCTGCTCACCGTCACGTTCGTGGGCGGCGGGTTCTCCGGCGTCGAAGGCTTCGGTGAACTGCTGTCCCTGGCGACGGCGATGCTCAGGTCGTATCCGGAGCTGAGCATCGACGACCTGTCCTTCCACTTGGTGGAGGCTCGCGGCCGCATCCTTCCCGAGGTGGGCGACAAGCCCGGCGCTTGGGTGGTGCGCTCCTTGGAACGCCGTGGCGCGCACGTCCACCTGAACACACAACTGGTCTCCGCCGCAGACGGGCACGTCGTGCTCTCCAACGGCGAGGAGTTCGACTCGGCGCTGATCGTCTGGGCTGCCGGCAACGCCTCGAACCCCGTCGTGCACAACCACACCGATCTCCCGGTCGACGAGCGGGGACTGCTCGTGGTCCGGCCCGACCTTCGAGTCGGCACCGACAGCGAGCCTGTGCCGGATGTGTGGGCGGCCGGTGACGACGCGGCCGTTCCCGATCTGGCCTCGCCCGTGCCGGAGGCTCGCACGGTACCGAACGCCCAGCATGCCGTGCGGCAGGGCAGGCTCCTTGCCAAGAACATCGCGGCCGACCTGCACGGGGGAAGGATCCGAAACTACCGCCACAGCAGTCTCGGAGTGGTGGCGACACTGGGGCTGGGGCAGGGCGTCTTCCAGTACAAGAGCCTTGTCGTCAAGGGACTTCCCGCCTGGCTGATGCACCGGGGCTATCACGTCCTGGCCGTGCCTTCCTGGGAGCGCAAGATCCGGGTTCTCACGGTCTGGCTCACCGCTGCCGTGTTCGGCCGGGATCTTGTCTCCCTCGCCTCCGTGCAGCACCCCCGGGACGCGTTCGTCACGAGCGCGAATCCGGAGCGTTCCGGCGAGAGCCGGGCGAGTGACAACGCGGCCGTATGAAGGAACAACGGGCCGTTGATCGAACGGCTCCCAACGGCGGATGTCACAGATGGATGAGCTGTCCCGTCCATGTGAAGTGACGGCAGCAAGAGGGAAAGAGTCCCCCATGAAGGTGTCGTGGTCGACGACGGTGGGCGCATGGGGGTCGAGACCGCTGCAAGGGTCAGAGACCACGGGCACGAGGCCGCCGTCGTGTACTCACCGACTCCCGCGTGTATCGCGCGTCCACTACTGGGATTGGCGCAACCACCTGCCCGACTCCGTATCGCGGTGACTGGTCCTCTTAACCCTCTTCTGGAGGTACGCCATGGACGCGAGCAAGGCGGCCGCACGCGGTCTGAACGACATCGAAAACTTCCTCTACCGACAGGCGCATCTCGAAGCGGCTCATCGGCGCGTGGCAGATTTCACCGCGCGAACGGAGGGGCTGACCGATGGGCAGAAGAGGGATATCGAGCGGTGGTATCTCGAAGAGCAAAAATACGTTGCCGGCATGGTGACTGATCACATTGCCGCTCGCATCAGCGTGGTGGAAGGGCAACATCACATCCGCTTCGGCCGATGGCTGCGGGGAACGCTGATAGCCATGGTCCTGGTCACCGTGGCAATGACCACGGTGTGCGTCGCCGTGATCTTGGGGACGTCGGGCTGACCACCGCCGCCCTGCGCTGCGACCCGCGGGACACCGCTCAGGAACGCGGGGCGCGGTAGAGGCCTCGGCCGGTTCGCTGGACGCGGTACGTGCCGACAAGGCGATCGAGTGTGCTGCGGACCGCGTTGATGCTCCCGCTGTCGCTGTCGCTGTCGCTGTCACGGCCGAGAGCCGCGGCGACATCGCGGGCCCGCACGTCGCGGTCGCCGACTTCGGTGAAGTACTCCATGATCTGTTCGGTGAGCTTGCCGTACTGCTTCGGCCCGTCCGTGTCCGTGTCGGTATC
The DNA here is from genome assembly GCF_001514115.1 of Streptomyces olivochromogenes. Lineage (GTDB taxonomy): Bacteria > Actinomycetota > Actinomycetes > Streptomycetales > Streptomycetaceae > Streptomyces > Streptomyces olivochromogenes. Next base: position 624,083 of record NZ_KQ948451.1, on the reverse strand, counting down.
GGTGGAAACGGGACGTTCGGTGGTCTTGCCGCTCCTGGCCTTCCGAGCGGTGGGTGCCGCGGAGGGGGTCGCGGCGTCCGTGGACTCGGGGGAGGGGACGGCTGCCTGCGGGGCGGCCGGGGCACGCAGCAGCGGCTCGAAGGCGCTGAGGGTCCGCCGCACCGAGCCGAGATGCGCCACGACCGCGGCCAATTCCCTTTCCAACGCCTCCTTCTGAAGCTCCAGGCGGGCCAGTTCCTCTTGAAGTCCCTCAGCGGTGATCTCGATGTTGAGCGCCGCGTGGGTTTGATCACACGGTTGTGTCATGGGCCGCGAAAGCACCGTGTCTCCACCCGAGGCCGGCTGCTCCGACATCGGCCGGCCGGTATTTCCCTGCCCAGTCCTGTCACAGGGACGGGCTCACCTCGGTCTATGAAGGGGATGCGATGGGAGCAGTCGTGACCTGCGACAGCCACGTGGCCCCGACAGTGGACAGCCGCAGGCGGAGGAACGGAGACCGAGGATCATGCAAGACGAGCCGTCCCCCAGGGCCAGTGACCTTGACGAGGCTGTTTCGGTCTTTGTGCAGCACAGGGCACGTCTCTTCGGTATCGCCTACCGTGTACTCGGCAGCGCGGCCGAGGCCGAGGACGTGGTCCAGGAAGTGTGGCTGCGTTGGCAGAGGACCGAGCGCTCGGTGGTGGTGAGCCCGGTGGCCTTCCTGTCGAGCACTGCGACCCGACTGGCCATCAACGTCGCGCAGTCGGCGCGCGTGCGGCGGGAGACCTACATCGGACCGTGGCTGCCGGAGCCCATCGACACGAGCTCGGACCCGGAGGTGGGCGCGCAGCGCGCCGAGGCCCTGGAACTGGCTCTGCTGCTGGTGTTGGAGAAGCTGAACCCCACCGAGCGTGCCGCATACGTACTGCGCGAGGCATTCGACTACAGCTATCCCGAGATCGCTCACATGCTTCAGCTCAGTCTCGTCAATGTACGGAAGATCGTGAGCCGTGCTCGCAGGCATCTGTCGGACGAGCAGCGGGAGAGCGTGGACACGGTCGAGCACCGGCGTCTTCTGAACGCCTTCGTCTCCGCGGCTCGAACGGGGGACGTGGCGTCGCTGGAAGCTCTGCTCACCCCCGATGCAGTCAGTCTGTCGGACGGGAACGGTATCCGGGGCGTCGCTCGTGTGCCCCTGCTGGGCCGTGCCCGCGTGGCCAATCTGGCGACCGCGTATCCGCGGTTCTGGGGGAACGTGGGTGTCGAGTTCGTCGCTGCCAACGGCCGTATGGGCGCGATGATCCACCGAGAGGGCGAGCCCTCCACGTTCATGACCATAGCGGCGGAGAGGGAAGGCATCTACAAGGTGATGTGGGTGTTCAACCCAGGAAAGATCGCCGCGTTCCTCAGTTCACGGTCCCGCTCCACAACTCCCCTCAGGCCTGCGCCGGGTGGAGTGTGAGTGCGGCAACCGCATGGCTCAAGGCCGGTTCCAGGAGCGTAGTTTGTCGGGGTTGAGGATGACCCACACCTGTACGACACAGTGGTCGGCTACGTCGAGGCTGATGACCGCGGCGACCTGACGGCCGTAACGGGCGACCAGGCCGGTACGACCGTTGACGGACTGAGCCGTCAGAGCGAGGCGCGGCCGGCGGGCCAGCAACGTCACCAGACTCCGCGCCACCTGCCGACTCCCGTGCACCGGCCTGGTCAACGCCCGCAACTTGCCTCCGCCGTCGAAGAACGCCGTGACGTCCGGACACAACAGTGACATCAAATGCCCGGTATCTCCGCCGAGGCAGGCCCGACCCACCCCGCGGACCAGGACATCGTGCTCCCACGGCGCTACGGGATCCGAACGCCGCACCCGAAGGCTGGCGCGGGCCCGCTCGTCCGGCGACAGGCAACCCAACGCGTCCAGCAGAACCCGACTCACCTCCACCCCCACGTCCGCCTCGACCTCCTCGGCCCCCGCCTCGAAAGCGGTGTCACCGGACCGCTCGACCAGGGCAAGCCGGGTCAGGCAACTCCTGCCCGTACTCCTCGCAAGCCAGGACCGTGGCCGCGCGATCTCCCGGCGCGCCGCACCCGACAACCCGTACCACCGGCGGTAGACCTCATCGACCACACACTCCGCCTCACCGGCACTTCCCAACATCCAGAAAGCCACATCCAGGAGATATCGACGCTCGTCCAGCAACTCCGCGATCGACACCACGTCGGCCTCGTCCATACGTCATCCCTCCTCCCACGCAACCCCGGCCGATCGAGCCTTTCGTCGTCTCGACTCATTCCGATTGACCAGGCACACAAGGGTCTTGTGACAGCGCGCTCCTGTGGATCACGACCTGCAGTGACGGCTGAACTCGGCGGCGTGTCACACACGCGCCGGTTGTCCGGTCTTATGTGACAGCGTCCGGTACCACTCTTCACGTACTCGGAGGTGTTCTTTCCATGACCGCTGAACGAGGAGGCCCACCGTGTATTGGCATGAACGGGCAGCTTGCCTACGTGTGGACCCTGATCTGTTCTTCCCCGTAGGCAACAGCGGCCCGACGCTTGTGCAGATCGACGAGGCCAAGGCCGTCTGTGGCCGTTGCCCTGTCGCGCAGCAGTGCCTCAGCTGGGCCGTGCAGACGGGACAGGTGGACGGCATCTGGGGTGGCATGACGGAGAGCGAACGCCGGGCGGTGAGCCGACGCGAGGTCCGTCGGACGAAGGACACGGTCGTCACGGCGGCATGACACGGGCAGACCGAAGCGGCTCTTTCGGACAATTCAAGGAATGGTGGTAGGGGTGTGGGTGGCGCGAGTCAGGAAAACGAAGTACGGCCACGACATAAAGGCGAGCGGATAGCGGAATGGGCTGATGGGCGCCTGGGTCTCTACGGTCTGGTGAGGGAAAAGGCGCGAAGAGCGTTTCCGGACCACTGGTCGTTCACGCTGGGAGAGATCAGCCTCTACAGCTTCGTCATCGTCATCGTCACGGGTATATATCTGACGCTGTTCTTCCACCCATCCATGAACGTGGTGGAGTACAACGGCAGCTACTCACCGCTGCGCGGTCAAAGGGTGTCGGAGGCATTCAATTCGACGATGCGCATCTCCTTCGATGTCCGTGGCGGCCTCCTGATCCGGCAGGCCCACCACTGGGCCGCGCTGGTCTTTGTCGCCGCCATGCTCGTCCACATGATGCGTGTGTTCTTCACAGGTGCCTTCCGTAAGCCTCGCGAACTCAACTGGATCTTCGGATTCCTGCTGCTGATCCTCGGGATGTTCGGTGGTCTGACGGGGTACGACCTTCCGGATGACCTGTTGTCCGGGACCGGACTCGCGGTCGTGAACGGAACGATCCTTTCCGTCCCGATCGTCGGAACGTACCTTTCCTTGTTCCTCTTCGGAGGCGAGTTCCCGGGAGAGGATCTGGTGGCGCGCTTCAACACCATCCACGTTCTGCTCATCCCCGCCCTCATGGTGGGACTGCTTGCCGCTCACCTGATCCTGGCCCTCCACCACAGGCACACGCAGTATCCAGGTCCGGGGCGGAGCAACAAGAACGTCGTGGGTCTGCCGCTCAAGGTGCGTGCCGTGAAGTCCACAGGATTCTTCTTCCTGGTCGCCGGCGTCATCTTCGCCGCCGCGGCGGTCGCACAGATCAACCCCGTCTGGCGGTACGGCCCCTACCGGGCCGACCAGGTTTCGGCCGGATCGCAGCCCGACTGGTACATGGGCGTTGCGGACGGTCTCTTGCGGGTCATGCCCGGCTGGGAAATCACCTTCTGGGGCCACACTCTGGCTCTGGACAACCTGATCCCGCTGTCGGTGGGCGTGGGTCTCTTCCTCGCCATGGGCGTGTATCCGTTCGTCGAAGCCTGGGTGACCGGTGACGGCCGCGAGCAGTACCTTCTCGACAGACCGCGCAACCGCCCGGTGCGAACGGCACTTGGTGTCTCGTGGATCAGTTTCTATCTGGTGGCTTTGATCGGCGCCGCGAACGACATCATCGCCATCCGCTTCCATGTCTCGGTCGAATCAGTGACGTGGGCCGTGCGCGTCAGTCTTGTCATCGTGCCTCCCACGGCTTATGTCATAACGAAGCGGTGGGCACTCGGCCTGCAGCGGCAAGACCGGGACAAAGTGCTGCACGGCCGTGAGACCGGCATCATCAAGCGTTTGCCGAACGGCGCATTCATCGAGGTGCACGAGCCGCTCGGTCAAGACCGACTCCACGTCCTCACACAGCACGAGCAATACCAGGCGATCGGTCCCGGTCCCGCGGCCGACGGGGAAGGCCCGGACGGCGGATTCCGCTTCGCGCGCCGCCTGCGTGCCGTGCTCAGCCGGAACTTCTACGGCGAGGGCACGCAGATCACCAAGCCGACCGCGCGTGAGTACCAGGAGATCACCAGCAGTCACCGGCCCTGATACGCGTACAGGCGTTCTTGAACCGGAAGCGCAGAAGCTCGCGGACGCGACGAGCAACCCGCTGTTCCTCTACGCACTCGGCCCGGAGGGTGCCCGGAAGGTCCTGGACGACCTGCAGGCGGCGCCCGTGGAAAAGCCCGACGTGGACGAGAAGTGGATCACGGTGACCGCCGAGGTCGGCGATGCGCGGGTACGCATCGTCAAGCCCGTCGGCAGCCGGGGCACGCTGCCGGTTGTCCTCTACGTGCACGGCGGCGGTCGGGTCGTCGGCAATGCCGGCACTCACGACCGCCCGGTGCGCGAGCCGGCCGTCAGGGCGAATGCCGCTGTGGTGTTCGTCGAGTACGCCCGTTCGCCCGAGGCCCGGTACCCCGTCGCCATCGAGCAGGCGTACGCGACCGCTCGCTGGATCACCGCGAAGGGTGCGGAGGAAGGTCTGGACGCCTCCCGTCCGGCCGTCGCGGGTGACTCCGTCGGCGGCACCGGCACCATGACCGCGGCGCTGACACTCATGGCCAAGGCGATGGCCTGGTTCTGGGACTGCCGCCCGCGCTCGTCATCGTCGACGAGAACGACGTGCTGCGGGACGAGGGTGAGGTGTATGCCCGCAAGCTGACCCAGGTCGGCGTTCCCACCACGAGTATCCGCGTCAACGGCACCCCGCACGACTTCATGATGCTCACCCCCATCCGGCCCGCGCAGTCCCCAACCGCCGCGGTCGAGCAGGTCATTCACGCCCTGCGTACCGCCCTCCGCGGCGACTGGGAGTTCAGACGGTTCGAGGGAGTCGCTCGCGGCGAGCCCCGCGACGAGCAGTTCGGGAAGGCCGGCAAGAACCTCGCCGGAAGTGGGCTGACGGCGAAGACCAGCACGGTCGATTCCGCGAGCAGGCTCAACGCGGCCACGCCCACGAGGAACCGATCAGGCGCATCGCCGCTTTGCGGCCCGAACGCCGTGCAGTGGGCGTCGCGTTGAGGCCCGGGAAGACTGCGCAGATACTCGGAAACGCGAGCGACGCCGAAGACGTCATCCAGGAGACCTGGCTGCGGTGGCAGGGTACGGACCGCACGGTCGTGCTGCGCCCGTTGGCGCTGCTCGGGACGACAACCGTTCGTCGGGCCATCAATGTGGTCCAGTCCGCCCGGAGGTGTCGAGAGTCCGGCGCCGGTCCCTGGCTCCCGGAATCGGTGGACAGCCGCGCGACCCCGGAAGCGGTGTCCGAGGAGCAGGACGCTGTCTGCTCCATTCGAGGTTCTTGATCCGAAGGTGTCCGGCCATACGGAACCGGTCGTCGCCGCAGTGCCGGACTTCCATGAAGGAGCCGAATCGCCATGTTGAGTCGCGCAGAAATCGCGGCTCCCGTGCTTCCTGTCGTGAACGCGGAAGCCGGGCCCGTGACCCGTGACCCGTGGCCGGAGAAAAGAGGTGGCCCCCGCCCGCTGACAGGGGCCACCAGTGGGACCTACTGCTGCTGTGCGAGCCAGTCGGTGAAACGGGTTTCGGCGATGTGCGCGTCGGGGCCCGGCAGAAGCGTGGTCTCCTCCAGTGCGACACCCCAGTACGTCGCGTGCGCGTCCGTGACCACCGCGCGGGGATCGTTCGTGGCGGCGAGCCCCGTGCGGATGAACTCCTCGAGCTGGAACGCCTCGGGGCCCGCGACCTCCACCACGCCGTTGACCGGAGTGCCGACGGCGGTGCGGCCGACGGCAGCGGCCACGTCGCCGGAGTAGATGGGCTGGATCTTGCCGGGAGAAAGACGCACGGTGTCGCCGTCAGTGGCCGAGTCGGCGATCCCCTTCATGAACTCGAAGAACTGGGTGGCGTGGACGATGGAGAAGGGGGCGCCGGACGCCTTGATCAGCTCCTCCTGGACCTGCTTGGCGCGGAAGTAGCCACTGTCCTGGAGACGCTCGGTGCCGACCACGGACAGCGCCACGTGGTGCTGCACGCCGGCGTCGGCCTCCGCCTTCAGGAGGTTGGCCGTGGAGGTGCGGAAGAAGTCCATGACGGCCTCGTCCTCGAAGGAGGGGGAGTTGGACACGTCGACGACGACCGAGGCGCCCTCCAGGACCTCGGCCAGACCCTCGCCCGTCAGGGTGTTGACACCGGTGTTGGGCGAGGCCGCGACCGCGTCGTGCCCGTGCTCGTTGAGCTTGCCGACCAGATGCGAGCCGATGAGCCCGGTTCCACCGATCACTACGACCTTCATGACGGATCCTCTCGGAAGTCTTCCTGGTGCGGCGCGCACCCTGTGACGAGCTGCTCACCGGCACCCGAACAAATTTCGTCTGCATCAGAAGAGACAGGGCAGCGGCTCTCTTTGTGACAGCTGGTTCGGAGGAATCGAGAAGATTGCCCCTGTCAGCCCTCAGCGGCCCGGTTGGACGGGGCCGGTCATTCGGCAAGCTTTCCGTCGGTCGAGACCTCCTCCATCAGCGCGGAAATCTCGTCCGGGACGGCCGGAATGCTTTCGCGAGTGATGCCCGTCGTCGGGGACCACACGAGATTGACCTGCAGGGCGGGATCCTGTTCGGGGTAGTCGCTGCGGTTGTGACAGCCACGCGTCTCACGACGTTCCAGAGCCGCCTCGAGAGTGGCCCGGGCCGCCAGGGCGGCGGATTTGAGATCAAAGGTGTGCGCGAGGTCCTGATAGCCGGCGATGTCCGGGTGGACGCCGATGTCCGCCATCCTCTTCTCGATCACCGAGAGCTCCGCCAGCCCGGCGCGCAGGCCCTCTTCGTCGCGTACGACTCCCGCATGCTCGGTCATGGTGTTGCGGATGGCGCGCTGCAGGGCACGGACGTTCTCCGGTCCGTCGGCGGCGAGAAGATCGTCGATCTCCGCGCGGGCCTCCGCGATGGCCGACGCCGACCGCGGCTGTGCGGTCAGCGACTGAGAGTAGGCGGCCGCCGCCCGGCCCGTGATGCGGCCGAAGACCAGCAGCTCGATGAGACTGTTCCCGCCGAGGCGATTGGCGCCGTGCAGCCCGCTCGACGCCTCACCGATGGCGTACAGGCCACGCACATCGGTGCTGTGGTCCTCCGGACGTACCCACACCCCGCCCATCGAGTAGTGCGCGGTGGGAGCGATCTCGATCGGTTCGCGGGTGATGTCCAGCATTTGCAGGTCCAGAAGCGTCTGGTAGACCCGGGGCAGCCGCGTCATGATCGTCTGCCGTGGCAGGTGCGAGACGTCGAGCCACACGCCTCCCTTGGGCGTGCCGCGCCCTTCCTTGATCTCCGTGTAGGAGGCCAGCGCCACGCGGTCGCGGGTGGACAGCTCCATCCGGACGGGGTCGTAACGGCTCATGAACCGTTCCCCGAGCGCGTTGCGCAGGATCCCGCCCTCACCCCGGGCGGCCTCGCTGACCAGGGTTCCGGCCGCGTTCTCCGGCTCGATGATCCCTGAAGGATGGAACTGCACCAGCTCGGCGTCGCGCAGGCGGGCTCCGGCCTCCACCGCCAGGCGGAAGGAATCACCCGTGTTCTCGTCGCGCCGTGAGGAGGTACGCCGCCAGATACGCGTATGGCCGCCCGCGGCAAGAATGACCGCGTCCGCGTGGATCAGGTAGCGCTTTCCGTTCGCGAGGTCGAACCCGTAGGCGCCGAAGACAGTGCCGTCGTGTACCAGGAGCCGGGTGATGTAGACGCCGTCGAGCACCGGAATGTCGAGCTGGTCCGCCCGCCTGAGCAGCGTGCGCTGGATCTCCAGACCGGTGTAGTCACCGGCGAAGGCGGTCCGCCGGAACTTGTGCGCGCCGAAGAAGCGCTGGGAGATCCGGCCGTCCTCTTCCCGGGCGAAGGCCATGCCGTAGCGGTCCAGGTCCTCGATGCCTCGGGCGGCGCCCTGGGTGACGATCTCGACCGTGCGAGGGTCGGCCAGCAGATAACTCTCCTTGAGAGTGTCGGCGGCGTGCTGCTGCCAGCTGTCCTCGGGATCCATGGTGGCCAGCGCCGCATTGATTCCCCCGGCTGCGAGCGCGGTATGCGCGTCCTCCTTCGGACGCTTGCCGACCGCCAGGACGTCGACGCCGGCCTCAGCCAGCTCGATCGCCGCTCGCAGCCCGGCTCCTCCGGTGCCGATCACCAGCACCATGGTGGCAAGACGTTGTTCGGTGATAGCCACGGTCTACTCCGATCGCCAAGGTTGTCACTCACTACGACCGGGGCGCCGAGGTATCTGTGACACGCTCGGCGCCATCGAGATGTCATGGCGGGACGCGGTCCAGAACCATGTCCGAGTCGCATCGAACCGGTCGCCCACCAGAACGCGCGGCGGCTGTCACAACACCATGGGTCTCTTGGTCATATCTCCTGCCGGAAGACGGCACGCCGCAAGTCGGCCGAGCGCTGATCTACGAGGGCAATGAGACGCTGTACGTCAACCCCACGGAGTGGCGAACCCCTGGTCATCGAGGGCGATCACCGTCTGGTCGTTCAGCTGCCGCCAGCGTGATGGTGGTCGGCGTTCCCTGCCGTGCCATCCTCGCGTAGGGGCACAGCGAATCCGCCTTCTCCAGAACGGGAGCGGCGACCTCGGGATCGATGTCCGGCCATGTGACCACCAGGTCGACATGCAGCACATAGCCGCCGTCTTCCGGATCCCGCCCGAACGCCACGGTCGCCTCGACGGAGATCGGGGTGGGGTCGAGCGCGGCCTGTCGTGCCACGAGGGTGACGGCGCCATGGAAGCAGGCCGCGAAGCCGGCGGCGAACAACTGCTCGGGATTCGTTCCGTGGTCGTCTCCGCCCAGTTCGGCAGGCATGCGCAGGTCGAGATCCAGGACTCCGTCGTCCGAGCGGGCCCTCCCGGAGGCTCGGCCATGAGCCGCTGTCCCACCGCTCACCGTGACCGTCGTGGTGTAGAGCGGTGCGAAGGAATCGCCCTCGAAGTCCTTGTCGGTGGACAGACCGGGCAACCGGAACTGGTCGTTCACCACGCGACTCCGTCAGTGCTCCAGGACAGGGACGGGCGGGGAGAGGCAACTGCGGAAAGCGTCATGTTGGTGAGCTACCTTCGCGTCTCAGAGAATCCGAGATTCCGGACAACGAGTTGACCGACAAGTCGCTCCTCTTGTGACGCCTGCGGGCAGTCCAGGCGCAGCACGGACCGCCGAGTTGCCTCAGCTGTCCAGCGAGGCCACGTAGGGTTCCAGTTTCGCCGGATTCATGACCCACATGAGGCGTTCGATGCCGCGCTCCGACACATCGACGCACAGCAGAGCCACGCTGTGTCCATCGGCCGAGACAAGGACGGCCGGCATGCCGTTGGCCTCCACCCAGCGAACGTCCGCCTGAGGCCAGAAGCGTGGGGCGAAGGCGGCGAGGTACCTGGAGACATGAGAACGTCCGACGACCGGAATCCTGGATGCTCCGCGAATCCCTCCGCCGTCGCTGTAGCTGACCACGTCCTCAGTGAGAACGTCCTCGAGGACCGACAGGTTGCCGGTCTGCGCTGCGGAGAGGAACACCTCCAGCAGCCGCCGGTGAGCGGCAGGACTCACGGGCTCCTTGCGTTCCGCCGACAGACGTTTCCGGGCACGGCTCACCAACTGGCGCGTATTGGCTTCGCTCGTCTCCAACATGTCCGCGATCTGCTTGTACGGGTAGTCGAAGGCTTCCCGCAGAACGTAGGCAGCTCGTTCCACAGGGTTCAATCTCTCCATGAGGTGAAGAACCGCCAGGTCGAGCGCCTCCGCTCGTTCCGCACCCAGCTGCGGATCCACACGTGTGTCGACCGGCTCCGGCAGCCACGGCCCGACGTACGACTCACGGCGCTTCGGTGCCGACTGGGCCAGGTTGATCGCCAGACGGGAAGTGACCGTGGCCAGAAACGCGGTCGGCTCCACGATGTCGGCACGGTCGGTGTTCTGCCAGCGCAGCCACGCGTCCTGGACGATGTCCTCGGCTTCGACGACACTCCCCAGCACGCGGTAGGCGATGCCGAAGAGGTGGGGACGCGCCGCCATGAATTCCCTCGTTGCCTGGTCGAGAGAGTCTGCGTCATCCCGGGCGCGCATAGGTGTCCTCCAGAAGTGCAGCACCATGCTACAAGCTGCCGCAGCGGTGCGCGCCTCCTCCGGAGGATCTTGAGCGAGGGGAGAGTGGCTGCCGACCTCGGGCGATGGTCACCGCTGTCGCGCGCATCGGCGCCCGTGCCGTACGGCCAGGACGGCGGGCTCGGCCTGCTTTGCCCTCGAGGTGGTACTCCTCCAGGCCGGCGACCTCGAGCACGCCGAACAGCGGCACTCCCAGGGCGACATGAGCGAGCGCGGCGATGTCGTCCGTCGACACAGATCGCATCAGTACGGGCGCAACATGCACGCCCTCGCCGTACGTCGCCGATCGCGACATGTCCTCCACCGACTCGAAGAACGGTGTGACCCGCACGACGGAGTAGGGGACTCACTACACCTAGGACAGCGTTGGCGCCGATGTTGTGACACCGCTCGACAACCTCCGTCCGCCGAGCGGTCCTCCCGAGGGTCGGATACGGTCGCTCATGTCACAGATCCACCGTGCGTCTGGTCATGTCTGGTCATCAGTTGGGAAACGGCCATGGGACCTGGATGCGCGAAAACGCGTCGGCCCGACGGTATGCCGATCCCATGGCGTGATGGATGCGTGGAGGTGCACCACAGTGTCGAACCAGGACTCAGCGCACGGGACCGGCCGGCGGACACCGTCGGAGGGGTGGAAGACGGCGGTGACGATGCTGCAGGACGCCGCGCCGATCTCCGTCCCGGAGGGTGCCTCGGCGATGACCATTTACGTCGAGTGGGAGCCCGGAGACCCGGGAACTCCGCCGCACCGCCACTCGGGGCCGGCGTTCGGGTACGTCATCGAGGGCGCGGTCCGTTTCGAGCTCGAGGGCGAGCCCGAGCGCGTGGTCGAGGCCGGTGGGACGTTCTGGGAACCGGGTGGTGACCCGATCCACTACCAGGACGGCAACGCGCTGGCCGATGCGCGGACCCGGTTCGTCGTGACCATGATGTGCGCGCCGGGCAAGCCCATGCTCGAACTGGTCGACGAGGAGGAATTGGAGAAGCGGGCCCACCTGCGGGCCCCGCGCCCCACCGACTGACCTGCCGCCTGCCAGCCGTACGCGGCCGACATGGCCGCGACAGCAACGTGTGCCACGGCGGGCACTACGAACGGGGCACTTACTTCACGCGCGGTGCGCCCGGGGTGAACGTCACGCTCATCGGCTGAACAATTCGAAGACGACGGCCGGCTCCCCGCCGAACCGCGCACTGTGCTCGCCGGTGCTGTCCATCAGGAAGCGGCGCGCGTACGTCTCGGGATCCTCGTCGCTCAATGCCTCGATGTACGTACGGTGCTGAAGCAGCGACAGCACCGCCTGTTCGAGGCCTCGGTCCGCACGTACCGCGTGGGTGGGGTTCGGGGAGTTGGCGACGGCGACCCATCGCACGCCGTTCCAGGGCCGCAGCTCCTGCTCGGCCAGTTCCGGGAAGATCCAGCGGTTGCCCGCGTCCGCCGCCGCGTCAAGGGCGGCGCGCCCGACGGCCACGTGATCCGGGGTGTTCCAGACACCCGAACCCCAGGTCGCGTGGTGGTTCAAAGTGATCAGCAGCTCGGGCCGGTGACGGCGGACGGCAGCGGCGATGTCGCGGCGCAGGGAGATGCCGTACTCGATGGTGCCGTCCCGGTGGTCGAGGAACTCCACTGTGGAGACCCCGACGGCGGCGGCACTGGAACGCTGCTCCCGTTCCCTCAGCGGTCCGGCTTCGGCCGGTGCCAGCGTGTCGATGCCCGCTTCGCCGCGGGTGGCGAGGACATAGGCGATCTCACGGCCGTCCTGGATCCAGGACGCGACAGCGGCCGAGCACCCGTACTCGAGATCATCAGGATGGGCCACCACGGCCAGTGCACGGTGCCAGTCGGTCGGCATCGGCCGCAGTTGCGCGAGAGGCGAATCGGTCACAGCGCCTGCTTTCATGGATGGTTCCCGTGGTTGAAGAACCCGCCCAAACCCGCAGAGACGCAGAGGGCGATCCGGTTTGCCAGGAAGGGCTCCGCCGACGCCCAGGAGCAGGCCCGCGGTGGCGGTCCGTCTCCGCGCCCATGGGTCGGGGTGCGCGGAGGCGGACTGTGCGGGGCGGGGGTCGGTCAGCCGAACTGGCCGGGCTGGTAGTCGCCGGCCGGCTGCTGGACGATGACATTCACACGGTTGTAGGCGTTGATGACAGCGATGAGGGAAACCAGCGCGGCGAGCTGATCCTCGTCGAAGTGCTTGGCGGCGTTCTCCCACGCGTCGTCCGTGACCCCACCGGCCGCGTCGGCGATGCGGGTGCCCTGTTCCGTCAGCTCCAGGGCGGCGCGCTCGGCGTCGGTGAACACCTTGGCCTCCCGCCAGGCCGCGACCAGGTTGAGGCGCTGCGGGGTCTCCCCGGCGTGCGTGGCGTCCTTGGTGTGCATGTCGGTGCAGAACCCGCAGCCGTTGATCTGGCTGGCGCGGATCTTCACCAGCTCCTGGGTCGCGACCGGCAGTGTCGAGTCCGCAATCACCTTGTTGGCAGAGTTGATGTGCTTCAGCACCTTCCCCGCGAGAGGGTGGCCGAAGAAGTTGAGACGCGATTCCACGGTGATCTCCTTGCTGTGTTGTGGATACACAACCATTGACCGGGGTGACCGAAGACGTGTGACAGCGCCCCCGCGTGACCTGGGTCTCATCCGTTCGGTTGTGGACAGCCGCGGCCGCGTCGCCGCGGAGCACATGCCACTCTCGCTGGCGGCAGCACACCTCGCGTTGTTGATCAGCAGGTCGACCGGCCTGCCTTCTGTCAGCAGCGTGTCAAGTGTGCGCGCTGAGGAACAGGCGGGCGCCGATGTCCCGCTTGGTGAGGTGTGCAGCCGACCGCTGCGCTCCGAGGCAACGATGCGCTCCATGCGGACGTGGGCCGCGGCACGTGCCGCCGTGTGGTCCAAGAGAGCGGTCTTGCCGACGTGGGCCGCGCCGGAGACGACCAGCGCGCCGCGCACGGCCATGCCACCGCCCGCGCCAAGGCTCGTAGCACCCAACGGGGGGGCTTCACCGGCGCGTTCGAGGACACGGAGTCGAGGGTGTTGCGCGGGGTGGTCGGCGGGGACCTGGAGGGTGTGTCGGGGTGGAGCGTGCGCCCGCACGGGACCGGCAGCCGGGCGGTCCTCGAGCAGGACATGGTGGCGCGCAAGGCACTCATCCGCCGGCTCGAGGTGCCGTTTCGCCCGCTGTTCCGCGCCAACCACTATCTCCTGACGTACCGGGGACACCGTGGTCTGAAGGCATGGCTGGACGGCGGTCAGGAGGCTCACCGCGCACGCGAGGAGGACCGGCGGTCCGGTACCCGTTCCGAGTGAGAGCCTCGGCTCGCCCGAAACGGGTACCGGCGCGCCGCGCCGACGCGGACGTCGGGATCACGGTGTGACCGGAGCCGTCAGCCCCGGTCCAGGATCGCCGTGAGTGCCTCCCTCAGTGCCGTCTCGGGGCTCGCCGACGGACCCTCGGAGCGCCAGGCGACGAATCCGTCGGGGCGGACCAGCACCGCTCCGTCCTCGGTGACCCCGTGCACCTCCGCCCAGTCCGTGTCGCTCGCGGGGGAGAGCTCCGCGTCGGCGCCGCTGCCGATCCGGTACGCGTCGAGCGGGACGGACAGCCGCTGGGCGACGTCCTTCGCCGCGCTGTGCCACTTGTCCGACGAGGTCAGGAGCACCATGGACCGCTCGTACAGGTCGAGGGTGGAAACCCGGGTGCCGGCGCGGTTCAGCCACATGTGCGGTGCCCGGCTGCCGGGCTCGCCGGTCAGGCGCATGCCGTCGGGGACGATCGGCGCCGACTGGTCGGCACCCAGGACCGCGCCGCGCGGATAGCGGTAGGCCAGCGCCACGTTGAGGATCCCGCCCTTCTTGCCACCGGGGCCGGCGGCTCCAGGGGCGGGGATGTACCCGGGGTGGCTGTGCTCGACCGAACGCGACGAGGCGCGGGCGCTGGTCGCCTCCGCGACCGGGCGGCGCTCGGCGTCGTAGGACTTCAGCAGTCCGGGGCCGGCCCAGCCGCCCAGCACGGCGGCCAGTTTCCAGGCGAGGTTGTGCCCGTCCTGGATACCGGTGTTGGAGCCGAACGCACCGGTGGGGGACATCTCGTGGGCCGAGTCGCCGGCCAGGAACACCCTGCCGTCCGAGTAGCGTTCGGCGACCCGCTCGGCGGCGTGCCAGGCGGCCCTGCCGGTGATCTGCACATCGAGATCGGCCACGCCCACGGCGCGTCGGATGTGGTCCGCGCACCGCTCGTCGGTGAACTCCTCCAGGGTTTCGCCGTGTTCGGGGTGCCAGGGCGCGTGGAAGACCCAGTGCTCCTTGTTGTCGACCGGCAGGAGCGCCCCGTCGGCCTCCGGATCGGTCAGGTAGCAGACGATGAAGCGCCGGTCACCGACGACGTCGGCGAGAGCCCGCGAGGTGAACGTGACGCTCACGTTGTGGAACAGGTCGCCCGGGCCGCTCTGCCCGATGGCGAGCCGCTCGCGGATCGGGCTGCGCGGGCCGTCGGCCGCGACCAGGTAGTCCGCGCGGACGGTGCTGTGCTCGCCCGTCTCCCGGCTCTTGAGCTGCGCGGTGATCCCCTGCGCGTCCTGCTCGAACGACAGCATCTCGGTGGAGAAGCGCAGGTCTCCGCCCAGCTCCCGGGCGCTCTTCAGCAGCACCGGCTCCAGGTCGTTCTGGCTGCACAGGCACCACGCACCGGGGCTGAAGCGGGCGAGCCCGCCGCCCGGGTCGATCTCCTTGAACAGCCACTCACCGGCGTCGCCCACCAGTGTCGGGGTCTGCATGATGCCGTGGTTCTCCGCCAGGACCGAAGCGGCCTCCTCGATGCGCCGCTGCACTCCGGCCACCCGGAACAGCTCCATCGTGCGCACGTTGTTGCCGCGCCCACGCGGATGGATCGAGGTGCCCGAATGGCGTTCGACCAGCAGGTGCGGCACACCGAGTCGGCCCAGGAACAGCGAGGTGGACAGGCCCACCAGGGAGCCGCCGACGATGAGGACCGGCGTGTGCTGACCGACCTCGCCGGCCTCTTCCAATCGGTTCATTGATTGCCTCCAGCGTCACCCGCGAGGTGAGTCAGGTATGGGATGCCGGCCGCTTTGAACGGCCATCAGTTTCCATGCCCTGTGCGGAGCGGATCGCGCGCTTCGGGCACCCGGATGGCACACAGTTCACTCGTCCGCACCGGCGGGCTCGCGCGCCTCGGGGGTCGAGTCAACGATCGGCACATGGCGACCCCGGTCTTTGGGACACGGCGGTCGTTCCTGACCTTCCGTGAAGAAGAGAAGAGGTGTGCCGGATGACTACTTCGGGACGTATATCGCAATCGGCCTTCGACGGTTCCAGGCTTCGGGTGATCCTGCTGCTCGACCTGTACGAAGGAGCCCAGGAGCAGTTCCTCGACGCGTACGAGCACATGCGCAATCAGGTCGCGTCCGTCCCCGGACACATCAGCGACCAGCTGTGCCAGTCGATCGAGAACCCCTCGCAGTGGCTCATCACCAGCGAATGGGAGAGCGCCCCGCCCTTCCTCGCATGGGTGAACAGCGAGGAGCACGTCGAGACGGTCCGGCCGATGCACAACTGCGTCCGGGACACCCGCTCGATGCGCTACAGCATCCTTCGGGAGACCAGCCCCGCCCAGCCGCACGCCCAGAAGTCGGCCAAGGCGGGTATGCAGGTCGAGGCCCGGGTGGGCGAAGGTGTGGCACGCCATGCCCTCACCTTCACCGTCAAGCCGGGTACCGAGTCGAAGGTCGCCGAGATCCTCGCCGGGTACGAGTCCCCCCAGGCCCAGGTCGACGACACCACGCGGCTGCGGCGCACCTCCCTCTTCATGCACGGCAACCGTGTCGTGCGTGCGGTGGAGGTGGAGGGCGACCTCATGGCGGCACTGCGTCACGTCGCCCGTCAGCCCGAGGTACGGGCGGTCGAGGAGGCCATCAACCCGTACCTGGAGCAGGACCGGGACCTGAGGGACCCCGACTCGGCGCGGGTCTTCTTCACCCGGGCCGCGCTGCCGTCCGTGCACCACGTGACGTCCGGCCGCAAGGAACCCGAGGACGTGCGCCGCCACGCGCTCTACTACCCGGCCAAGCCAGGCCGTGGGATGGAGCTGGCCAGATTGCTCGCCCACCAGGACGAAGCCGCGGCGGAGGACCCGAAGAGCCCGGTGTACCGGAGCACGGTCTTCCAGCGTGACGACATCGTGGTGCGTCTCATCGACGTGACGGGCGAGCTGGACGCGGACCCCGTCGCCGCGCTCGGAGTCAAGGGCGCGAAGAAGGCCGCGGAGCTGGAGCGTCTCCTCGACGGCGCCGCGATCGGCGTCGAGGGCTCCCTGGAGACGGAACGCAACATCAACCGCCTCCTGTCGCACGTCGACATGATGCCCGTCACCGACCGCTCGGCGGATTCCTGACAGAGGGCCGCGGCTCCGTCCGCGGCCCTCCCTCCCCGGACGTCACTGCCCCACCCGGAGGTATCAAGCATGTTCAAGAAGCATCCACGCATCGTGGACCTGAGCGAGACGGAACCCAACCGCAGGCGCGGAGGCGACATCCGGGCCATGCTCACGCCCGCCACCGCGGGGTCCACCAGCGGCTTCATGGGCCTGGCCCTCATCCAGCCCGGCGAGCGCATCGGTGAGCACTACCACCCGTACTCCGAGGAGTTCGTGTACGTCGTCAACGGCGCCCTCGAAGTGGACCTGGACGGCGACTCCTTCGCCCTGCGGCCCGATCAGGGTCTGCTGATCCCGATCAACATGCGGCACCGCTTCCGCAACGTCGGCGACACGGAAGCCCGCATGGTCTTCCACCTGGGCCCGCTCGCTCCGCGTCCGAGCCTCGGCCACGTCGACACGGAGGTGACCGACGACACCGCGCCCGGCCCCGAGTTCGCCACCGCCGGGGCGGACCTGTCCGCGCCGGACCACGGACAGCCGTCCGAGCGAAGTGGGGCCATAAAGTGACCCGGCGGGTGGCCGTCACCGGTATCGGTGTGGTCGCTCCGGGCGGCACCGGGGCGACGGCGTTCTGGGACCTCCTGTCCAACGGCCGCACCGCGACCCGCGGCATCTCGCTGTTCGACCCGGCGGGCCTGCGTTCCCGCATAGCCGCCGAATGCGACTTCGACCCGCTCGCACACGGCCTCGACCCGGAGCTGAGCCGGCACGCCGATCGGTACATCCAGTTCGCCGTGGTCGCGGCCGGGGAAGCCGTCCGCGACTCCGGACTCGACACCGGCAAGGAGGACCCCTGGCGGGTCGCGGTCTCCCTGGGCAGCGCCGTCGGCGGCACCACCCGCCTGGAACACGACTACGTCCAGGTCAGCGAACGGGGCCGGCGGTGGGACGTGGACCACCGCGCGGCCGACCCGCAGCTGCACCTGGCGTTCTCGCCCAGCACGCTGGCCTCGGTCGTCGCCGAGGAGTTCGGTGCCCAGGGACCCGTGCAGACCGTATCCACCGGCTGCACCTCCGGACTCGACGCGGTCGGCTACGCCTTCCACACCATCGAGGAGGGCCGGGCGGACGTCTGCATAGCCGGGGCGTCGGACTCTCCGATATCCCCGATCACCATGGCCTGCTTCGACGCCATCAAGGCCACCTCACCCGACAACGACGACCCCGAGCACGCCTCCCGGCCCTTCGACGTCCACCGCAACGGCTTCGTCATGGGCGAGGGCGGCGCGGTACTGGTCCTGGAGGAGTACGAGCACGCCCGAGCCCGCGGCGCGCACATCTACTGCGAGATAAGCGGCTACGCCACCTACGGCAACGCCTACCACATGACCGGTCTGACCAGCGAGGGGCTGGAGATGGCCCGGGCGATCGACACCACGCTCGACCAGGCACGCCTCGACCCCACCCTGATCGACTACGTCAACGCGCACGGCTCGGGCACCCGACAGAACGACCGGCACGAGACCGCCGCGGTCAAGCGGTCCCTGGGCGAGCACGCCTACAAGACGCCCATGAGCTCCATCAAGTCCATGGTGGGGCACTCGCTGGGCGCGATCGGCGCGATCGAGGTCGTCGCCTGCGTCCTCGCCCTGAAGCACCAAGTGGTGCCGCCCACGGCGAACTACGAAACTCCCGACCCCGAGTGCGACCTGGACTACGTGCCGCGCACCGCACGCCCGCGGAAGCTGAACAACGTGCTCTCCGTGGGCAGCGGATTCGGCGGATTCCAGTCCGCGGTGCTCCTGACCGGGCCGGGTGGGAGGAACCGATGACCACTCAGCGCACTCAGCGCCCCCGGCGCGCGGCCATCACCGGCATCGGTGTGATCGCGCCCAACGGACTGCGCGCCGACGCGTACTGGAAGTCCGTCAGAGAAGGCCTCGTCGTCCTGGACCGGATCACCCGCGAGGGATGCGAGCATTTGCCGCTTCGTATCGCGGGCGAGGTCCGGGCCTTCGACGCCGCGGCCCTCATCGAGGAGCGGTTCCTCGTCCAGACGGACCGCTTCAGCCACTTCGCGATGGCAGCGACCGTGCTCGCCCTCGACGACGCCGGCCTCGGCCACGGTGACCCCGCGGACCCGTACGACATCGGCGTGATCACCGCCGCCGGATCAGGTGGCGGCGAGTTCGGACAGCGCGAGCTCCAGAAGCTGTGGGGCCAGGGATCCCGGTACGTGGGCCCGTACCAGTCCATCGCCTGGTTCTACGCCGCCAGCACCGGCCAGATCTCCATCCGGGGCGGCTTCAAGGGACCGTGTGGCGTGGTCGCGAGCGACGAGGCGGGTGGCCTGGACTCCATCGCGCTCGCCGCCCGGGGTGTACGGCGCGGCACCGGCGCGGTGGTCGTCGGATCCGCGGAGGCCCCCCTCGCCCCGTACTCGATGGTGTGCCAGCTCGGATACCCCGAGATCAGCACCGCCGAGGATCCCGGTCAGGCCTATCGGCCCTTCACCGCGGGAGCCTGCGGCTTCGCTCCCGCGGAGGGGGGAGCCATGCTCGTCGTGGAGGACGAGACCCGCGCCCGTGAGCGCGGGGCGGCCGTCCGGGCCACCGTGGCCGGCCATGGGGCCACGTTCACCGGAGCCTCCCGTTGGGAGCGGTCCAGAGAGGGTCTCGCCCACGCGATCCGTGGCGCCCTCGACGAGGCCGGCTGCGCTCCGGAGGAGATCGACGTCGTGTTCGCCGACGCCCTGGGCGTTCCGGAGGCGGACCGCGCCGAAGCCCTGGCCATTGCCGACGCCCTCGGCAAGCACGGCACCCGGGTCCCCGTCACGGCGCCCAAGACGGGCATCGGACGGGCCTACTGCGGGGCACCCGTGCTGGACACCGCGGCCGCGGTGCTCGCCATGGAGAACGGTCAGGTACCCCCCACCCCCAACGTGTTCGACATCTGCCACGACCTCGACCTGGTGATGTCGAGCGCTCGCCCCGCCGAGCTGCAGACGGCCCTGGTCCTCAGCAGGGGACTGATGGGCTCCAACGCGGCGCTGGTAGTGCGCCGCGGCGGTGACTCCGCCCGATAGGACCGGGCGGGAAGGAGAACAGATCCATGATCACCACCGAAGTGACCCTCATCGAACTGGCCTCGCTGATGAAGAAGGCGGCCGGTGTCTCCGTCGATCCCAAGGACCTCGAGAAGTCGTCGGACTCCCCGTTCGGCACCCTCGGCCTCGACTCCCTCGGCCTGCTCGGCATCGTCGGTGAGCTGGAGAACCGGTACAGCCACCCGCTGCCCCCCGACGCCGAGCGCTGCAAGACCCCCCGTGAGTTCCTCGACCTCGTCAACAACACCCTCAAGTCTGGAGCCTGAAGTGGCAGGACACACCGAGAACAGCATCACCATCGACGCCCCTCTCGACCTCGTCTGGGACATGACCAACGACATCGAGAACTGGCCTCAGCTCTTCAGCGAGTACGCGTCCCTGGAGGTGCTCTCCCGCGACGGCGACACGACGAAGTTCCGCCTGACCATGCACCCGGACGAGAACGGCAAGGTCTGGAGCTGGGTCTCGGAGCGGACCGTGGACCGTGTCAGGCGGACGGTCCGCGCCCGCCGCGTCGAGACGGGCCCCTTCGACCACATGAACATCCGGTGGGAGTACGAGGAGACCCCCGAGGGCACCCACATGCACTGGGTGCAGGATTTCGCGATGAAGCCCGAGGCCCCGGTCGACGACGCCTGGATGACGGACAACATCAACCGCAACTCCCGCGTCCAGATGGAGCTCATCCGGGACCGGATCGAGAAGGTCGCCCGCGACCGTCAGAACGCGCCGTTGCCCGGCTGACAGCCGGAGCTCAGGAAGGACATCCGATGCACCACGCCCTCATCGTCGCGCGCATGGCGCCCGACTCGGCCCCGGCGATCGCCGATGTGTTCGCCGCCTCCGACCGCGGTGAACTGCCGCACCTGATCGGCGTCAAGCGGCGCAGCCTCTTCCAGTTCGGTGATGTGTACATGCACCTCATCGAAGCCGACAAGGACCCGGCGCCCGCCATCGCGAAGGTGGTCGGGCACCCCGAGTTCCGGAGCGTCAGCGAGCAGCTGTCGGCGTACGTCAGCGCGTACGACCCGCAGACGTGGCGCAGCCCCAAGGACGCCATGGCCCAGTGCTTCTACCGCTGGGAGCGGGACGCCATCTCCTGAGGCGAACGCCCGGACACAACCCGAGGCCGCCGACCCCGCGATGGACGCGGAGCCGGCGGCCTCGGGTTTTTCCCGGTGCGCCGGAAAGGCCGGATCAGCTGGGGATCGTGCACTCGAAGGCGTGCAGATACGCGTTGACCGGACGGAACTCGTTGATGACGAGCCCCGCGTCCGTCAGCCGGTCGACCATGCTCTGCCGGGTGTGCTTCGCACCGCCGACATTGAGGAGCAGCAGCAGGTCCATGGCCGTGGTGAACCGCATCGACGGGGTGTCGTCCACGAGGTTCTCGATGACGACGACGCGGGCACCGGGCCGCGCCGCCTTGCGGATGTTGGCCAGCGCCCTGCGGGTGCTGTCGTCGTCCCACTCCAGGATGTTCTTGATGATGTACAGGTCCGCCTGGACCGGGATGTCCTCACGGCAGTCCCCGGCCACGACGCGCACCCGCTCGGCCAGCGAACCGCCGCCGTGCAGCCGGGGATCGGCGTTCTGCACCACTCCCGGCAGGTCGAGCAGCGTGCCGTGCATCCCGGGGTGCTTCTCCAGCAGGCTGACCAGGACCTGGCCCTGACCGCCGCCGATGTCCGCGACCGAGGACACGCCTCGCAGATCGAGCAGGTTCGCCACGTCCCGCGCCGACTGCTCGCTGGACGTCGTCATGGCCCGGTTGAACACGTACGCCGATTCCGGAGCCTCTTCGTTGAGGTAGTCGAAGAACTCCCGCTCGTACACGTCCTCGAAGACGTTGCGGCCGGAGCGCACCGCCTCGTCGAGCTTCGGCCAGACGTTCCACGTCCACGGCTCGGTGCACCACAGGGCGATGTAGCGGAGGCTGTGCGGGTCGTCCTCGCGCAGCAGCCGGGACATCTCCGTGTGCGCGAAGGTGCCGTCCGGGAGTTCGGTGAAGACCCCCTGGCAGGACAGCGCGCGCAGCAGCCGCCGCAGGGTCTTCGGCTGGGCCTTCACCGTCGCCGCCAGGTCCTCCACGCGCGTGGGCGTGTCGCCCAGGGCGTCCGCCACGCCCAGGCGGGCGGCCGCGCGTACGGCGGCGGCGCACGCGGCTCCGAAGGCGAGCTCCCGCAGCCGCATGGACGGTGGCGGGGGAGCCGGATCGACCGTGGTCGGGGGAGCCGGATCAACAGTGGTCATGGTGGTGCCTCGCTTCTGGGGTCGTGCTGGTGGGGGGAGGGGGGTCAGCACAGTCCGGCGGGCTCGGAGTGTGCGCAGGTGTTGTCGTGGAAGGTGTTGCCCTTGCCCTTGACGCGGTCGCGGTTGGCGAGGTCGGCCTTGCCGTTGCGCTGCACGACGTTGTCGCGGATCTCGTTGTCCTTGTTGACGGCTCCCACGAAGCTCTTGTAGAGCACGATGCCGCCGGACAGCGGGGAGGTGCCCACGTTGTCCTCGACCCTGTTCTCCGCCACCAGTGTCTTCTCGGCGCCGGTGAGGACGATCCCGGAGCCCTGCAGGAAGGGCAGACGGGGGGTCTTGGGGCAGTACTTGTTGTTGGCGTGGACGTAGTTGCGGACCACGCTCAGCGCCCCGACGCGCGGCTTGTTCTCGTCGCCCACGACGAACACCGCGGCGCAGTTGCCGGTCGCCTCGTTGTGATCGACGGTCAGGTTCCGCAGCCGTCGGACCGTGACGCCGATCCGGTTGCCGGCCAGACGGTTGTGACTGACGACCGTCCCCAGGGTGTCCCGGGCGCCCTCCTCGGTGCTGACCGTGTTGGACAGGAACAGTCCGGCGTCGCCGTTGTTCTGGGCGACGTTGTTGCGGAACACCCCGCGCACGGAGCGCTCCTGGGCGATGCCCCACTGGCCGTTCTTCTCGGCGACCACTCCCTGGACCGTCAGCCGGTCGGTGCCCGACGCCCACAGCCCCTGCTTGGCGAAGCCTCTGAGGGTCAGTGAGCTGACGGTGACGCCCTTGACGCGCTTGCTGTCCGTTCCGGTGACACAGATGCCGTTGCCGGCCTTGGCGCAGCTGCTTGCGGAGGCCTTGCCCGGCACGATGACGGTGGAACGGGCACTGGAGCCGCGCAGCGTCAGGTTCGCCACCGTGACGCGGACGCTCTCGTGGTACGTGCCGGGGGAGAGGAGGACGGTGTCCCCCGGGTGTGCGGAATTCACGGCCTTCTGGATCGACTCGCCGGGGTGGACCCGGTGCACCGAACGGTGGTCGGCGGACGGGGCGGCACCCAGCACCGACGCCGTGACGGCCGCGGTGCAGGCGAGGTAGGCCATTTGTCGTTTCGTCATAGGCCGAAGCTAAGAGCGGGTGTTCCGGCCCGCCACCGGTGATCACCCAGGTGGACCGCCGATGTCACCTGCCTGCGCGCGTAAGGGTGAGCCGTCGCAGGCAGCGGCGTCGGCGGACACGCGACCGCCCCGGCCGGAGAACCCGGCCGGGGCGGTGCGGTGGTGACGCGTGGGCGCCGACGGTGTGTCAGGCGAGGGTCGCGAGCGTCGCGTTCCAGGTGGCCGAGGGGCGCATGACGGTCGCGGCCTTGGCCGGGTCGGGCTGGTAGTAGCCGCCGATGTCGGCGGGCTTGCCCTGGACCGCGAGCAGCTCGTCGACGATCGTCCGCTCCTGCGCGGTCAGCGTCTCGGCGAGCGGGGCGAACGCCTTGGCGAGGTCCGCGTCGTCGGTCTGCTTGGCCAACTCCTGCGCCCAGTACAGGCCCAGGTAGAAGTGGCTGCCGCGGTTGTCGATGCCGCCGACGCGACGGGTCGGCGACTTGTCCTCGTTGAGGAAGGTCGCCGTCGCGCGGTCGAGGGTGTCGGCGAGCACCTGGGCGCGCGCGTTGCCCGTGCTCTGCGCGAGGTGCTCGAAGCTGGCCGCGAGGGCGAAGAACTCGCCCAGGCTGTCCCAGCGCAGGTAGTTCTCCTTGACCAGCTGCTGGACGTGCTTCGGGGCGGAGCCGCCGGCACCCGTCTCGAAGAGGCCGCCACCCGCCATCAGCGGAACGACGGAGAGCATCTTGGCGCTGGTGCCCAGCTCCAGGATCGGGAACAGGTCGGTCAGGTAGTCACGCAGGACGTTGCCGGTGACCGAGATGGTGTTCAGGCCCTTGCGGATGCGCTCCAGGGAGAACTTCGTCGCCTCGACCGGGGACAGGATCTTGATGTCCAGGCCCTCGGTGTCGTGCTCCGGCAGGTACGCCTTGACCTTCTCGATCAGCTGCGTGTCGTGGGCGCGGGTCTCGTCCAGCCAGAACACCGCCGGGTCGCCGGTGGCGCGGGCGCGGGTGACGGCCAGCTTCACCCAGTCCTTGATCGGGTCGTCCTTGGTCTGGCAGGCGCGGAAGATGTCGCCCGCGCCGACGGCCTGCTCCAGGACCACGTTGCCGGCCTGGTCGACGAGGCGGACCGTGCCGGTGGTGGGGATCTCGAAGGTCTTGTCGTGGCTGCCGTACTCCTCGGCCTTCTGCGCCATGAGACCGACGTTCGGCACCGAGCCCATGGTGGACGGGTCGAAGGCGCCGTGGGCGCGGCAGTCGTCGAGGACGACCTGGTAGACGCCGGAGTAGCTGCTGTCCGGGAGGACGGCGAGGGTGTCGGCCTCCTGGCCGTCCGGACCCCACATGTGGCCGGAGGTGCGGATCATCGCCGGCATGGAGGCGTCGACGATCACGTCGGAGGGGACGTGCAGGTTGGTGATGCCCTTGTCCGAGTCGACCATCGCGAGGGCCGGGCCCTCGGCGAGCTCGGCGTCGAAGGACGCCTTGATCTCGGCGCCCTCGGGCAGCGCCTCCAGGCCCTTGAAGATGCCGCCCAGACCGTCGTTCGGGGTCAGACCGGCGGCGGCGAACGTCTCGCCGTACTTCGCGAACGTCTTGGGGAAGAAGGCGCGCACGACGTGGCCGAAGACGATCGGGTCGGAGACCTTCATCATCGTGGCCTTGAGGTGCACGGAGAACAGCACGTCCTCGGCCTTGGCGCGGGCGATCTGCGCCGTGAGGAACTCGCGCAGCGGCGCGACGTGCATGACGGACGCGTCGACGACCTCGCCCGCGAGGACGGGTACGGACTCGCGCAGCACGGTGGTGGAGCCGTCGTCGCCCGCCAGCTCGATGCGGAGCGAGCCCGCCTCGGAGATCACCGTGGACTTCTCGGTGGAGCGGAAGTCGTCGGCGCCCATGGTGGCGACGTTGGTCTTGGACTCGGGGGTCCAGGCGCCCATGCGGTGCGGGTGGGTCTTGGCGTAGTTCTTGACCGACGCGGGGGCCCGGCGGTCGGAGTTGCCCTCGCGCAGGACCGGGTTCACGGCGGAGCCCTTGACCTTGTCGTAACGGGCGCGGATGTCGCGCTCCTCGTCCGACTTCGGGTCGTCCGGGTAGGCCGGGAGCGCGTAGCCCTGCTCCTGGAGCTCGGCGATCGCGGCCTTCAGCTGCGGGATCGAGGCCGAGACGTTCGGCAGCTTGATGATGTTGGCCTCGGGCGTCTTGGCCAGGTCACCGAGCTCGGCGAGGGCGTCGGGAACGCGCTGACCCTCCTCGAGGAACTCGGGGAAGAGCGCGAGGATGCGCCCGGCCAGCGAGATGTCACGGGTCTCCACAGTGACACCCGCCTGCGAGGCGTACGCCTGGACCACCGGCAGGAACGAATACGTCGCCAGGGCCGGGGCCTCGTCAGTGTGCGTGTAAATGATGGTCGAGTCAGTCACCGGGTGCTCCGCTCCACGTCTGCAACATTGCTCGACATCAAGATATCTCGTGAGCGACCCCGACTCGACAGGGGTCCGCCCGCCATCGTCGTGAACAAGAGGTGGCGCGCCGCAGGCACCCGCCTCGACGCCCTCGCACTCCTGCCGGACGAACGCCCACCTGGACCGGCCCGTCCTTCCGAACGACCGCGAATCATGGGATATCGCACGAGAGTGACGGCCTCCGCGGCCGCGTCGGTCGACGTCACCGCGATCCGCACATGGGTGAAAAGTTGCGGGTCGCCCCGGCGCGCCCGCTGCCGGAGCACGCCCGGGTGACCGTCCGTGTCGAGTGCTCCGCCGAGTGTCACCGGGGCTCCTCCGTGAGCACCGAGGACCACATCGCCTCAGCCTCCGAGGTCTCGGGGCAGGGCTACCTCCCCGACGTGGCCTCGCGCTGGTGCGGTATGCCCGCCTCCAGCAGCTCCGCCCCGCCCGGCTGCAGCGCCACCGTCCGCGTGGGCGCCGGAATCCGGATGCCCTCGTCCCGGTACCGCTTGTGCAGGCGCTTGATGAACTCGTGCTTGATCCGGTACTGGTCGCTGAACTCGCCGACACCGAGGATGACGCTGAAGCTGATGCGGGAGTCGCCGAAGGTGTGGAAGCGGACGGCGGGCTCGTGGTCCGGGACGGCGCCGGTGATCTCGGTCATCGTCTCGGCGACGACCTCGGTGGTCACGCGCTCGACATGGTCCAGGTCGCTGTCGTAGCCGACACCGACCTGGACGATGAGGGTCATCTGCTGCTCGGGGCGGTTGAAGTTGGTCATGTTGGTGCCCGCGAGCTGGGCGTTGGGGATGATGACCAGGTTGTTGGAGAGCTGACGGACCGTCGTGTTGCGCCAGTTGATGTCCACGACGTAGCCCTCCTCACCGCTGCTGAGGCGGATGTAGTCGCCGGGCTGGACCGTCTTCGAGGCGAGGATGTGGACGCCCGCGAAGAGGTTGGCGAGGGTGTCCTGAAGCGCGAGCGCCACCGCGAGACCGCCCACACCCAGGGCCGTGAGCAGCGGGGCTATGGAGATGCCCAGCGTCTGCAGCATGACGAGGAAGCCCATCGCCAGCACCACGACCCGGGTGATGTTGACGAAGATGGTGGCCGAGCCCGCGACACCCGAGCGGGACTGGGCCAGCGACCGCACGAGACCGGTGATGACCCGGGCCGCGGTCAGGGTCGCGACGAAGATGAGGACGACGGTCAGGACCTTGTTGACGTTGCGTCCGACCGGAGCCGTGAGCGGAAGTACCGCGCCCGCCGCCGAGACACCCGCGGCGATCGCTCCCCAGGGGACGAGCGTACGCAGCGCGTCGACGATGAAGTCGTCACCGCTCCACCGGGTGCGCGAGGCGTGCTTGCCGAGCCAGCGCAGCAGTATGCGCGACAGGAACGCGGCCAGCAGACCCGCCACCACGGGAATCCCGGCCATCATCAGGTCGTCCAGCGTGAGGGAGTGTTTCACCGGCCGCCTCCCGTGTGACGGAGAGGAAGGCCCGCGGGCCGGATGTGCTGTGTCGTCACTTGCCACCTGCTCGAATCCGGGAATGCACGATCACGCCCGGACGCGTGTTCGTCGTCCGGGGCGACCTCTCATCCTGCCGTACTCACGGGTACGTCCGTTACCGGGCCCACACGCTTCCGGCACACCCGCAGACCGTTCCTGCCGACCGCGCCTGCCGGCCACACCTGTCGGTCCGTCACCAGGGTCTCGGCCGGGGCCGATCCGGTCGAGAGCGCTCCGATCGAGCCGAGGGGCCGCGGCACGGTACGGGACCCGGCCCGCTACCTCGCCGTGAACGAGCCGTGCCGCCCGGCTCCCGACGCGAAGCGGGCGGCGCCCTCCATGCCCTCGGCCAACACATCCATGCCGTAACGGAGTTCGACGCGCATGGCCGCCTCCTCGACCAGGCCCTCCTGGTCGAGGACCGACGCGCGGTCGCTGCGCAGGCAGGACTGGGGGAAGTCGGCGATGGCCGCGGCGAGTTCCTCGGCCTCGGCCCGGGCGCGGCCGGTCGGGACGAGCCGGTTGGCGAGACCCATCTCGTACGCCTCGGCGGCCGGGACCGCGCGGCCGGTGAGGATCATGTCCATCGCACGGCTTGCGCCGATGAGGCGGGGGAGTCGTACGGTGCCGCCGTCGATGAGCGGGACGCCCCAGCGGCGGCAGAAGACGCCGAAGACGGCGTCCTGCTCCGCGACCCGCAGATCGCACCAGAGCGCCAGTTCCAGACCGCCCGCCACGGCATGCCCCGCGACCGCCGCGATGACCGGCTTGGACAGCCGCAGCCGGGTGGGACCCATGGGCCCGTCACCGTCCTCCGCGACCCGGTTGCCGTACTCGGTGCCGATCGCCTTGAGGTCCGCGCCGGCGCAGAACGTGCCGCCCTCGCCCCAGAGCACCGCCACCCGGGCCGTCTCGTCCGCCTCGAACTCCCGGAAGGCTTCGGCGAGTTCGGCGGCCGTCGGTCCGTCCACGGCGTTGCGGGCGGCGGGGCGGGAGAGGACGACCGTGGTGACGTACCCCTGGCGTTCGATCCGGACCGACATCGTGCTGTCCCCTTCTCCCGGCCATGTACGCCTTCGCCTGAGCGGCGTACGGGGAGGTTACTCCGGAGCTTCCTGCGGCGCGGATCCATGGCGCGGATCCGTGGCGCTCAGATCACCTTCAGACGGACCAGCGCCCCCAGCGTCAGCGCCCCGGGCAGCAGCGGCACCCACACCGTGATGATCCGGTAGGCCAGCACGACCGCCGTCACCACGGCCACCGGGCCGCCCGCCGCGACCAGCGCGACGATCAGCGCCGCCTCCACCGAACCGATGCCGCCCGGCGTGGGCACCATCGCGACGGCCGCCGTCGCCGCCAGATACGCGAGAGCCATGTGCAGGGGCGGCACCGCCAGGTTCATCGCCTGACCCACCGCGGTCAGCCCGGCGGCCTGCAGCAGCGGGAAGGCGAGCGATCCGCCCCACAAAGCGAGCGCGCGCGCCGGACGGGTGTGCACGGAGCGGGCCTCGCCGAGCGCGGTGCGCAGGAACGACAACACGGCCCCGCGCAGCCGTCGCACGAGAAGAAGCGTGGCCACCGTGGCCAGCAGGACCACTCCCGTGGCGAGCAGCAAGGGGCCGATCGCGCCCGAGGGGAGGAGGGATCCGATGTGCAGGGCTCCCGGGAACGCGATGAGCAGGCCCACCAGGAGGGTCAGCCGGGCGATCGACTCCGCGAGCATGTAGAGCGCGAGCGCGGCGGAGGAGCGGGCGAGCGGGACGCCACACACGGTCATGAAGCGCAGATTGACCGCGCCGGCGCCGAGACCGGTCGGCAGCAGGTGGTTGGCCGCACCCGCGGCGAACTGCGTCGCGAGCAGGCGACGCGCGGGCAGTCGCTGCATGACCGCGCCCTGCCGGGCGGAGGCCGCGGCGACCCAGGTCAGGCAGGTCGCGACGGCGGCCGCCAGCAGCCAGGGCCACTCGGCCGAGCGCAGATGGCCGAAGCCCTCCATGAGGACGGACCGATGCCGCACCGCGACCACCAGGACGAGGGCGAGCGGGATCACGCACAGGACCGACCTGAGCGGGAAGCGTCGGGATCCTTGGGGGAATCCCTGGGGAAGCTTCTGGGGAAGTCGAACCGCTGTCACATCGGGAGAGGTTCTCCACGCCGCGCCAACGGGGGGTTGCGGGCGCGCGTCCGGCGGACGACGTGCCGGGCAAGGTGCGGGAGGTGTCGTCGCCGTCGTGGGTGCCGTCATGAATTCCTAACCGTGTTCTTCACCGTGTTCTTGACTGTGTTCTTCGTGGACTTCGTCCGGGAATCATTGACCTCAACGATGCTTGAGGTCCTACGGTCACTCCCATGAGCATGGAGAGCACAGCCTGGACCCAGCTGTACAGCGTCATGAACGCGCAGCAGGAGCGCCGTCCCTTCGCCCGCGCGACCCTGCGTCGCATCGCCGCCTTCGCCCGTCCGCATCGCCGCCGTATCGGCCAGTTCGTGGTGCTCAGCGTGCTGACCGCGCTGCTGGCCGTCGCGACGCCGGTGCTCGCGGGGCGCGTCGTGGACGCCATCGTGTCCGGCGGCGACGAAGGCACCGTCATCCGCCTTGCCGTGCTCATCGCACTCATCGCGCTCGCCGAGGCGGCGCTCGGGCTCCTCGGCCGCTGGCTGTCGGCGACGCTCGGCGAGGGGCTCATCCTCGATCTGCGGACGGCTGTGTTCGATCATGTGCAGCGCATGCCGGTCGCGTTCTTCACACGTACCCGTACGGGCGCGCTGGTCAGTCGACTCAACAACGACGTGATCGGCGCCCAGCGAGCCTTCAGCAACACGCTGTCCGGAGTCGTCAGCAATCTCGTCACGCTGCTGCTCACCCTCGCCGTCATGCTCACCCTGTCCTGGCAGATCACTCTGCTCGCGCTGGTGCTGCTGCCGGTGTTCGTGGTGCCCGCGCGGCGGACCGGCAGCCGGATGGCACGCCTGCAACGGGAGGCGGCGAACCTGAACGCGTCGATGGGCACCCGGATGACCGAGCGGTTCTCCGCGCCCGGCGCCACGCTGATCAAGCTCTTCGGACGGCCCGAGGACGAGTCCGCGGAGTTCGCGGCGCGGGCCCGGCGGGTGCGGGACATCGGGGTGCGTACGGCGATGGCGCAGTCGGCCTTCATCACGGCCCTCACGCTGGTCTCCGCCCTGGCCCTCGCGCTCGTGTACGGGCTCGGCGGCTGGTTCGCGCTGCGCGGCAGCCTGGAGCCGGGCGCCGTCGTCTCGCTGGCGCTGCTGCTGACCCGCCTGTACGCGCCGCTCACCTCGCTCGCCGGGGCGCGCGTCGAGGTCATGAGCGCCCTGGTGAGCTTCGAGCGCGTCTTCGAGGTGCTCGACCTCAAGCCGCTCATCGAGGAGAAACCGGACGCCCGTACGGTCCCGGAAGGCCCGGCGGCCGTGGAGTTCCAGGACGTCCGCTTCGCCTACCCCTCCGCCGACAAGGTCTCCCTCGCCTCCCTCGAGGAGGTCGCCGCCCTCGACACCCGGGGCGGCGCCGAGGTCCTGCACGGCGTGTCCTTCCGCGCCGAGCCCGGCCAGACCGTCGCCCTCGTCGGCTCCTCCGGCGCCGGCAAGTCGACCATCGCCCAACTGCTGCCGCGCCTGTACGACACCGACGAGGGCACCGTCCGCATCGGCGGCGTCGACGTCCGGGACCTGAGCGCCGAGTCGATGCGCGAGACCCTCGGCATGGTCACCCAGGACGGTCACCTCTTCCACGACTCGGTACGCGCCAACCTGCTCCTGGCCCGCCCCTCCGCGACGGAGGACGACCTGTGGGACGTACTGCGCAGGTCCCGCCTCGAAGACCTCGTACGCTCCCTGCCCGACGGCCTCGACACCGTGGTCGGCGAGCGCGGCTACCGGCTGTCCGGCGGCGAGCGCCAGCGCATGACCATCGCCCGGCTGCTGCTCGCCCGCCAGCGTGTCGTCATCCTCGACGAGGCCACCGCCCATCTGGACAACACCTCGGAGGCTGCTGTCCAGGAGGCGCTCACCGAGGCGTTGGAAGGGCGCACGGCCGTGGTGATCGCGCACCGGCTGTCCACCGTGCGGACCGCCGACGTGATCCTCGTCGTGGAGGCCGGACGGATCGTGGAGCGGGGCACGCACGAGGAGTTGCTCACGGCGGATGGCCGGTACGCGGAGCTGTACCGGACTCAGTTCAAGAAGGACCGCGACGTCACGAAGGACCGGGAGATCAGCAAGGACCGGGAAGTCGGCAAGGACCGGGACGGCGTGGCGGAGGTCGCCGTCGCGGCGGAGGCGATCCCGTAGGACCGTCGGCCGACGCTCCGTCCCGCCGTCCCGCCGTCCCGCCGGATCTCCGGATCACCGGATCCGGCGGGACGGAAGTGAGGTGTCGTCAGTCGGCCGTCGACGGGGTGAGGGGTACGGATTCTGGTACGGCGGGGGCGGGTGCGGGGCCGAGCCGGTCGCCCTCGATGTCGAGGGCGGGAAGGCGCCGCTCCAGCCACTTCGGCAGCCACCAGGCCGCGTGCCGGGTCCGTGTGAGTGCGAAGGCGATCTGTTTGAGCATCCAGGAACTGCGACAGCCCGATCACGACGGCGGCGAAGGGGATCAGCGCCGAGTTGAGTTTCGCGGCGACGTCGACGCTCACGGGGGTGCTGCCGGTGACCTGGACGGTGGCGCCCGTGTCGCGCAGGATCGCCGCCCGGTCGTCGCGGATGGTGTTGACCAGCGTCTAGGTCGCCGGGTCGCTGGGCGCGCTGTCCGGTATCACCTGGATGAGCGCGGTGCGGGTGGCCGGGTTGGCCACGGGTTTGCCGACGGCTGCTCTCTCACGTGCCCCAGAGCGTGACGTACACCGGGGGCCGGAACCGGGAGGGTGGGACGCCGGTGCCGGGCGCGCGCATGATGCGGGTCGCTGCGGGCGTGTGCAGGAAGTGCAGGAACGCGGCGGTGGCCGGGGAACGATGTTCGGGCTGCAGTACGGTGGCGTGCCACGTGGCGTCCGACGGCGTGGCAGGAGTCTCGAGTATGCGCAGCTCGTCACGCCGGATGCGGGGCGACACCAGGTGAGCCAACGCCGGTGCCACCCCCGCGCCCTCGGCGGCGGCCGCCCAGGTCGCGGCCTGGTTGGGGAACACCCGCACGTGTCCTTCGACCACGCCGAGCCGACGCAGCAGTCGCCCGGAGTCCGCGTCCGGATCGGTCCCGGAGGAATCGACCAGCCACGACCACTGCGGCGGCGGACCGGGCGGCCGCGGCGACCCGGCGCCGATCACCACGACCAACCGGGTGCGGAACAGCGGCTCGCTGACCAGTTCGCCCCTTCGGGCGGCGCCAAGACACGGCCCGAGCGCGACGTCGGCCAGCCGGTTCTCCACCAGCACGCGTATCTCGTTGCCGGCGGCCACCCCGAACGAGGTCTCGGTCCTGCGCCCCGAGCGACAGGCGAAGGCCTCCACGAGCGACGGGAGCACGAACTCGGCCAGCGCGCTCGTGGCGACGACCCGCAGTTCGTCGGGCGCGCCCCGGGCCGCCCGTACCGCAGCCTCGGCTTCAGCGCTCAGTGCGACCATCCGCGACGCGACCGGCAGCAGCCGCGCCCCGGCGGGTGTCAGACGCATCCCACCACCGCCGGTGCGCCGGATGAGCGGATCGCCGAAGTGGGCGCGCAGCGCGGCGAGCGCCTGTGACACCGCGGACTCGCTCACGTTCAGAGTCCGCGCCGCGGCGCCCACCGAACCGAGCCGGGCAACCAGCACGAAGGTGCTGAGCTGCGTAACGGTCACTATCCGATTTTCTCGCATTTAGGGTGATAAGTGAATGCTTATACAGCCATTGCGCGACCGGTGTGGAAGGGCGCAGCATCGATGCAGCGACGGGCACAGCGTGTGAGGAGGGCCCGATGCAGGTACCAGCTGCCTTCCAGTACGAGACGGCCACCAGCCTCGAGCAGGCGATCGAGCTGCTCACACGGTACGGCCCCGAGGCCCGGGTGGTGGCGGGCGGACACAGCCTGCTGCCGATGATGAAGTTGCGGCTGGCCCAGCCCGAAGCCCTGATCGACATCAACGGCCTCGGCGAGCTGGCGTTGATCCGGGTGGACGGGCACGACCTGGCCGTCGGAGCGATGGTCCGCCACGCGGAGCTGCTCGCCTCACCGGTCGTCGGTGAGCACTTCCCCATCCTGCGGGACGCGGAACGGGTCATCGCCGATCCGCTCGTACGCAACCGCGGCACCGTGGGCGGCTCGCTGTGCCAGGCCGATCCCTCGGAGGACCTGTCCGCGGCGTTCTCGGCACTGCGGGCGACCCTGGTCGCCCAGGGCCCGGGAGGCAGGCGCACCATCGGGATCAGGGAGTTCTTCCGCGGGCCGTACGAGACCGCGCTGAACGAAGCGGAGCTCTTGGTGGAGGTCCGCGTGCCCATCCGTTCGCACGCCAGCGCCTACCGCAAGGTCGAGCGCCGGGTCGGCGACTGGGCGGTCGTCGCCGCGGGAGCGGTGCTGGAGATCGCCGGAGGGGTCATCACCGAGGCCGGGATCGGGCTGACCGCGGTGGGTGCCCCACAGTTCGTGGCCGAGCAGGCCGAGGACTTCCTGCGCGGTGGACGGCCGGACGACGAGGGCTTCGCCGAGGCGGGCCGGATCGCCTCGCGGGAGTGCAGACCGACGGCCGACCAGCGCGGCCCGGTCGACTACAAGCGGCATCTGGCCGGGGTGCTCACCACGCGGGCGCTGCGCGCCGCCGCCGCACGTGCCCAGGGGCAGGAGGCGTGACATGCGGATCACCGTGACCGTGAACGGCGAGCAGCACACGAGGGACGTGGAACCCAGACTGCTGCTCGTGCACTTCCTGCGCGACGAACTCGGACTCACCGGAACCCACTGGGGCTGCGACACCTCCAACTGCGGGGTGTGCGCCGTCTGGCTGGACGGGACGCCGGTCAAGTCCTGCACCGTGCTCGCGGTGATGGCCGACGGCCATGAGGTGCGGACCGTGGAAGGCCTGGCGCACGGGGCCGAACTCGACCCGGTGCAGCAGGGATTCGTCGCCTGCCACGGGCTGCAGTGCGGTTTCTGCACGCCGGGAATGATGATGACCGCCCGCTGGCTGCTCGACCACAACGCGGATCCGTCCGAGGAGGACATCCGCGAGGCCATCTCCGGACAGATGTGCCGATGCACCGGTTACGAGAACATCGTGCGCTCCATCCGCTGGGCCGCCGAGCACGGCGGTGGGGCGCGGACCGCGGACGCGGCCGCGGACACCGAGTCGGCGCCCGGCCGCGAGGAGGTGCGGGCATGACGACCACCGAGGAACGGCCGGTCGGCTTCGGACGGATGACCCGCAAGGAGGACGCGCGGTTCGTCCGCGGCCACGGGACCTACGTCGACGATGTCCGGCTGCCCGGGATGCTGTACGGCGCGATCCTGCGCAGCCCGCTGGCGCATGCCCGGATCGTGTCCGTCGACACCAGCGCCGCCGAGGCACACCCGAAGGTCAAGGCCGTGATCACCGGGGAGACCCTGGCCGGACTCGGGCTGGCCTGGATGCCCACGCTCTCGTACGACACCCAGGCGGTGCTCGCCACCGACAAGGTGCGCTTCCAGGGCCAGGAGGTCGCCTTCGTCGTCGCCGAGGACCGCTACGCCGCCCGGGACGCCCTCGAACTGATCGACGTGGAGTACGAACCGCTCCCGCCGGTCGTCGATGCCCTCCGGGCGCTCGACCCGGACGCGCCGGTGATCCGCGACGACAAGGAACATCAGAGCGACAACCACATCTTCGACTGGTCGGCGGGTGACAAGGAGCGCACCGACGAGGTCTTCGCGGCCGCCGACGTCGTGGTGGAGCAGGACATGCTGTACCCGCGGGTGCACCCGGCGCCGCTGGAGACCTGCGGCACCGTGGCGGACATGGACGCCATCACCGGGAAGCTGACCGTGTGGTCCACCACCCAGGCCCCGCACGCCCACCGCACGATCTACGCGATGGTGGCCGGCATCCCGGAGCACAAGATCCGGATCATCTCCCCGGACATCGGGGGCGGCTTCGGCAACAAGGTCGGCATCTACCCCGGTTACGTGTGCGCGGTCGTCGGCTCGATCGTCACCGGCAAGCCGGTCAAATGGGTGGAGGACCGCTCGGAGAACCTCATGAGCACCTCCTTCGCCCGCGATTACCACATGCACGGCGAGATCGCGGCGACGAAGGAGGGCAAGATCCTGGGCCTGCGCGTCCGTGTGATCGCCGATCACGGCGCGTTCAACGCCACCGCACAGCCGACGCAGTTCCCCGCCGGCTTCTTCGGCGTCTTCACCGGCTCGTACGACCTGGCCGCCGCTCACTGCACCGTGACCGGCGTCTACACCGACAAGGCCCCCGGCGGCGTCGCCTACGCCTGCTCGTTCCGTGTCACCGAGGCCGTGTACCTGGTCGAGCGGATGGTCGACGTGCTCGCGGACAAGCTCGGCACGGACCCGGCCGAGCTGAGGATGCGCAACCTGCTGCGGCCCGGGCAGTTCCCGTACAAGACGCAGACGGGGTGGGAGTACGACTCCGGCGACTACCCGCGCGCCCTGCGGCTGGCCATGGACATCGCGCACTACGAGGACCTGCGCCGGGAGCAGGCCGAAAAACGCGAGCGCGGCGAGCTCATGGGCATCGGGGTCAGCTTCTTCACCGAGGCCGTCGGCGCGGGCCCGCGCAAGCACATGGACATCCTCGGTCTTGGCATGGCCGACGGCGCCGAACTGCGCGTTCACCCGACCGGCAAGGCCGTCCTGCGGATCTCCGTACAGACCCAGGGGCAGGGCCACGAGACGACCTTCGCGCAGATCGTCGCCGAGGAACTGGGCATCCCGCCCGACGACGTCGAGGTGGTGCACGGCGACACCGACCAGACCCCGTTCGGGCTCGGCACCTACGGATCCCGCTCGACACCGGTGTCCGGAGCAGCGGCCGCGATCGTCGCCCGCAAGGTGCGTGAACGCGCGAAGATCGTCGCCTCCGCGATGCTCGAAGTGGGTCCGGACGACCTGGAATGGGAGAAGGGCCGCTGGTTCGTCACGGGCGACCCCGACCAGGGCAGGACCATGACCGAGATCGCGCTCGCCGCGCACTCCAACCTGGAACTCCCGGAGGGCGTCGAGGGCCACTTGGACGCGACCTGTGTCTACAACCCGCCGAACCTCACCTTCCCCTTCGGTGCGTACATTTGCGTCACCGACGTGGACGCGGACACCGGCCAGGTGAAGGTCCGCCGGTTCATCGCCGTGGACGACTGCGGCAACCGGATCAACCCCATGATCGTCGAGGGGCAGGTGCACGGCGGACTCGCCGACGGCGTCGGCATGGCGCTGATGCAGGTGATCGCCTTCGACGAGGACGGCAACTGCCTCGGCGGGTCGTTCATGGACTATCTCCTGCCCACCTCGGTCGAGTGCCCGTCCTGGGAGCTCGGCGAGACCGTCACCCCCTCCCCGCACCACCCCATCGGAGCCAAGGGCGTCGGCGAGTCCGCCACGGTGGGCTCGCCCGCCGCGGTGGTCAACGCCGTGGTCGACGCGCTGAAGCCGCTCGGCGTACGCCATGTCGACATGCCGCTGACGCCCGCCGCCGTGTGGCGGGCCACGCAGGGTCGGCCGCTGCGCACCGACCTGGCGATCACCTGAGGCCCACGCGATGACGAACACCGAACTGCTGACCCGCGCGGACGTGCTCCGGCACGGCCGGACCCCGTTCGTCCTGGCCACTGTCGTCCATGCGGAACGGCCCACGAGTGCCAAGCCCGGGGACAGCGCGTTGGTACTGCCCGACGGCACCGTCGAGGGCTTCGTGGGCGGCACATGCGCCGAGACGACGGTGCAACTGCAGGGCCTGCGGGTGCTGGAGACCGGCGAATCGCTGCTGCTGAGGATCACGCCCGCCCCGGACAGCGGGGCCGACGGCGCGCAGGAGCCGGGCGAAGGCCTGGTCACGGTGGCCAATCCCTGCCTGTCGGGCGGGACGCTCGACATCTTCCTGGAGGCCAACCTCCCGCCGGCGCTGGCGTACGTCTACGGACACGCCCCCATCGCCCGGGCTCTGCTCGACGTCGGTCGTGTGCTCGGCATCGACGCCCGGCCGGCCTCGCCCGGGGAGCCGCTGCCGCCCGATCTGGACCTCGTCGTCATCGCCACGCACGGCCGCGACGAGGAGACCGTACTGATCGAGGCCGCACGCGCCGGGATCCCGTACATCGGGCTGGTGGCCAGTCCGAAGCGCGGCGCGGCGGTGCTCACCGGGCTGGGGCTCACCGAGGAACAACGCACGCGCGTCCACACCCCGGCCGGCCTGGACATCGGCGCACGGACCCCGGCGGAGATCGCACTGTCGGTGTACGCCGAGATCATCGCCTTGCGGCCGCAGGCGGCGCGAGCCGCGCGCCACGGAGCCGACTCCGCCGCACCCCAGGCCGTGGCCGAGGGCATGGATCCCGTGTGCGGCATGACCGTGGTGATCACGCCCGCCACCCTCTCACTGGACCGGGCCGGCAGCCCGGTGTACTTCTGCGGGCCAGGGTGCCAGCACGCCTTCGCCGACGACCCCTCCCGGTACGCGCATGCCTGACCTCGACCCCCTCGTACCCGATGTCCCCGCCCTGCGCGCGCGTCTGGACACGGTCGGCTACCTGGCCGACGACGCCCTGGCCACGGCGCTGCTGCTGGCCGTGCGCATGCGGCAGCCGATCCTGCTGGAGGGCGAGCCCGGCGTCGGCAAGACCGAGGCGGCCCGTGCCCTCGCCGCCGTGCTCGACACGCCGCTGATCCGGCTGCAGTGCTACGAGGGACTGTCCTCGGCCGAGGCACTCTACGAGTGGAACTATCCACGGCAACTGCTGGCCATCCGGCTGGCCGAGTCCCGCGGGGAGCCCCTGCGGGACGCCGACCTGTTCTCCGAGGACTACCTGCTGCCACGGCCGCTGCTCGCCGCGATCTGCCACCCGGGACCACGGCCGGCGGTGCTGCTCATCGACGAAGTGGACCGCGCCGACGACGAGTTCGAGGCGTTCCTGCTGGAACTGCTCGCCGATGCCGCGGTCACCATCCCCGAGCTCGGCACCCGGACGGCCGCGGTACCGCCGGTGGCCGTACTGACCTCCAACCGCACCCGGGATCTGCACGACGCGCTCAAACGGCGCTGCCTCTATCACTGGATCGACTACCCGGACACCGCACGGGTCGCCGCGATCATCCGCAGACGGGTGCCGGAGTCGGCCGAGTGGCTGGCCGCGCGCGTGGCGATCGGGGTGGCGCGCCTGCGCGCTCGGCAGGAACTCACCAAGCCGCCCGGCATCGCCGAAGCGATCGACTGGGCGGGCGCGCTGCACACGCTGGGGCTCTCCGTGCTCGACGCCGACGCCGCCGACCGGACGCTGGGGGCGGTACTCAAGTACGCCGAGGACCTGGAGGCCGTGCGCCGGGCGGGCCTGGCGGAGCTGATCGACGCGGAGGCCGGCTCCGATGCCTGACCTGCCGGAGCTGGCAGCCTCGTTCACCGCCGCCCTGCACGACGCTGGGATCGCGGTGGGCCCCGACCGCACCCGGAGCTTCGCCCGGGCGCTCACCCTGCTGGCACCGTCGACGACGCGCGAGCTGCGGCACTGCGCGCTCGCCACCCTGGTGTCCGACCCGGAGCAGATCGAGCCGTTCGACGCGGTCTTCCGCGAGGTCTTCGGCGGCCCGGCCGACCGCGGAGCACAGCGCGGGCAACCCGGCGACCCGCCCCGAACGCTCCCGAACACCGTTCCCGGCCGCGTCCCCGGCATCCGGAGGGACACCGCCGACGGACGAGACCGGGATGCCGACGCACCGCCGCGGAAGGCTCCCGTACCTGTCGCCGCCAGTCCGCTCGACCGTCTCGCGGGCCGCGACTTCGCGGACCTGTCCGCCGAGGAACTGGCGCGGCTCTCCGAGGTGATGCGCACCCTCGTGCTTCGCACCCCGACCCGGCCGTCCCGCCGGCGCCGCACCGCGCACCACGGTGCGCGCATCGACGTGCGCCGCACCCTCTCCGTCAGCCGGCGCACCGGCGGATACCCGCTGCGGCTACGCCGCTTCGTGCCCCGCGCCCGCCCCCGCGACCTCATCGTGCTCTGCGACATCTCCGGATCGATGGAGCCCTATGCCCGCGCGATGCTCCAACTGCTCTACTGTGCCGCCCGCGCCGCCCACGCCGAGGTCTTCACCTTCGCCACCCGGCTCACACGCCTCACGCCCGTTCTCCGGCGGGCCGGGCCGGACGACGCCCTGGCGCGGGCCGGACAGGTGGCCCCGGACTGGTCCGGGGGCACCCGGATAGCGGACTGCCTGGCGGAGTTCAACGAGCGGTTCGGCCGACGCGGCATGGCGCACGGCGCCGTGGTCGCCATCATCTCCGACGGCTGGGACACCGGAGCGCCCGCCGACCTCGCCACCCAGATGGCACGGCTGTCCCGGGTCGCCCACCGCGTCGTATGGGTCAACCCGCGCACGGCAAGCCCGCGCTACCGTCCGCTCGTGGGCGGCATGGCTGCGGCACTGCCCTACTGCGACGCCGTCGTCAGCGCCCACAACCTCGCGGCCCTGGGCGACTTCACCGCCGTTCTGTCCACCCCGCGCCGCCGCCGATGACCCTGCCCGTACCCTGGTTCCGCCTGTCGACCCCGAGGGCGGAGCGGAGCAGTAATCGGTCGGTGTCGATGCCTGAACAGCAGGCGGCAAATCAGTGGGAAGCCAGCCGTTGTAGAGTGAAAACCGCCCTTGACCTGCACAAGCAGGCAGGGAGCCGAACAGCAGGAGCACCCAAATGCTGCGTACTCTATTCAAGTCCAAGATCCACCGTGCCACCGTCACCCAGGCCGACCTGCACTACGTCGGATCCGTCACGATCGACGCCGATCTGCTCGACGCCGCGGATCTGCTGCCGGGTGAACTCGTGCACATCGTCGACATCACCAACGGCGCCCGCCTGGAGACGTACGTCATCGAGGGCGAGCGCGGTTCCGGGGTCGTCGGGATCAACGGGGCGGCGGCCCATCTCGTACATCCCGGAGATCTGGTGATCATCATCAGTTACGCTCAGGTCTCCGACGCCGAGGCGCGGGCACTGCGGCCGAGGGTCGTGCACGTGGACCACGACAACCGGATCGTGGCCCTCGGCGCCGATCCGTCCGAACCGGTGCCGGGCTCGGACCAGGAGCGCAGCCCGCAGGCGGTCACCGTCTGAACCCCGGGTCCGGGGCAGCGGCTGAGCAAGCAGACGACCCGAGGACGCGAGGAGTTGCCCATGAGCGACATGGAGATCCGCGACGACCGTGCGGGCGGCCGCCTCGAGGCGATCGCCGGGGGCGAAGTGGTCGGCCACATCGAGTACTTCGTCCTCGAGGCCCCCGCGCGCGCCCTCGTCCCCGTGCACACCATCGTGGAACCCGAGCACGAGGGGAAGGGCATCGCGGGCTCCCTCGCCCGTGAGCTGTACGGCATCGCCGCGCGCGAGGGCATCGTGGTCGCGCCCCTGTGCCCGTACGTCGTGAAGTGGGCGGCGCGCCACCCCGAGGAGGCTCCGGCGGCCGACCCGGAGTTGCTCGGGGCGGCGGTGGAGTGGCTCGAGACGCACCCCGGGCGCTTCTGATGAACCGATCGGGTCCGCTCGCCCTGCTGCACACCTCACCCCTGCACATCCCCGTCTTCGACGCACTGCGCGACGAGGACCACGAGGGGCTGGAACTGCGGCACATGGTGGACGAGGAACTGTTGGCCCGGGCCCGGCGCGAGGGCCCGGCCGCGGTGGCCGGCGAGGTGCGGGCGGCACTCGACCGGGCCGTCGCCGACGGGGCGCGTGCCGTCCTGTGCACCTGCTCGACCATCGGCGCCGTCGCCGAGGAGGCGGGCGCCGGGGTACCCGTGCTCCGGGTGGACCGTCCGATGGCCGCCGCCGCGGTCGCCGCGGGCCCCCGTGTGGTGGTCGTCGCGACGTCGGAGAGCACCTTGGAGCCGACGGTCGCCCTCGTCGAGGAGGAGGCCCGCGCCGCCGGGCGCTCCGTACAGGTCCGAACGCTGCTGGTCGACGGGGCCTGGGCCCGTTTCGAGGCGGGCGACATCGACGGGTACGTCCGCAGCGTGGCGGCGGCCGCCGACTCGGTCACCGACGCCGACGCGATCGTCCTCGCCCAGGCGTCCATGACCCCGGCCCAGCGGCTGACCACGACCGCGGTCCCGGTACTGTCCAGCCCCCGCCCGGGGCTCGCGGCCGGCGCGGACGCGGTGCACCACGCGTAGACGCTCCGCGGGTGGATGCGTCATGGGCGGGCGCGCCGATCGGTGGTCGTGCCATCGGTGGACCGGCCGGATCCGTCTGGTCCAACTGGTCCGCACGCCCTGCGCGACGGGGTGACTGGGGGAGCGGTGGACGGGTACGCGTGGGACAAGTCCAGGGCCGACGTATCGACTGGCTGGAGGACACCATGACGCATCCGAACCCCGATCCGGTGCAGCCGGGTCCCACGCCGGGGCCGGGCCCCGACCGCCCACAGCCCTTCCCGGACCCGCACCCCTTCCCGGACCCGACCCCGGATCCGGGCCCGCACCCGCCACCGAAGCCCACCCCTCCGCCGACCCCGGTGCCGAAGCCGCCGGGGCCCGAGCCGACCCCACCGGGCCCCGGGCCGACCCCGCCGAGCCCCGGCCCGGTGCCGCCCGGCCCCGAGCCGGTACCGAACCCCGAACCGGGCCCCCCGCTCACGTGAACAGCCGGGTGAATGGGTGAACGGCAGAGGCCGTCACCCCCCCGGGGTTCCAGGGATGGGACGGCCTCGGTGGCGCGGGATACCCGTAGGTCTGGTACCCGTACGCCTGGTACCCCTACGTCTGCCTACGCCTCGACCTCCGACCGGTCGCCGCCCCACAGCGTGTGGAACGAGCCCTCCCGGTCGACGCGCCGGTAGGTGTGTGCTCCGAAGAAGTCCCGCTGCCCCTGCGTCAGGGCGGCGGGCAGCCGGTCGGCGCGCAGTGCGTCGTAATAGGCGAGGGCCGCGGAGAAGCCGGGTGCGGGCACGCCCTGGCGGGTGGCGGCCACCAGGACCTCACGCCAGTCGTCCTGCGCCGCCGCGATCTCCTGCGCGAACGTCTCGTCGGACAGCAGGCTCGGCAGATCGGGCCGGGCGTCGTACGCGGCGCGGATCCGGTCCAGGAACGCCGCCCGGATGATGCAGCCGCCGCGCCAGATCGCGGAGATGGCACCGAGGTCGATGTCCCAGTCGTACTGGTCGCTGCCCGCACTGATCTCGTGGAAGCCCTGCGTGTACGACACGATCTTCGACGCGTACAGCGCCTGCTCCACCCGGTCCGCGAAGGCCGCCGCCTCGGACTCCCCGAGCGGCTTCGCCTGGGGGCCCACGAGCTCCCGGGAGGCGGCGCGCAGGTCGGCGTGTCCGGACAGCGAGCGGGCGAAGACCGCCTCCGCGATGCCGGACACCGGAACGCCCAGGTCCAGCGCGATCTGCACGGTCCAGCGGCCCGTGCCCTTCTGCTCCGCACGGTCCTGGACCACGTCCACGAACGGCTTGCCCGTCGCCGCGTCCACGTGCGACAGGACCTCCGCCGTGATCTCGATCAGGTAGGAGTCGAGCCGGCCGGTGTTCCAGGTGCGGAAGATGTCGGCGATCTGCGCGGGGGAGTACCCGGCGACATCACGCAGGAGCTGGTAGGCCTCGCCGATCAGCTGCATGTCGGCGTACTCGATGCCGTTGTGCACCATCTTCACGAAGTGCCCGGCCCCGTCGGGACCGCAGTGGGTCACACAGGGAGAGCCGTCCGGCGCCTTCGCGGAGATCTTCTCCAGCATCGGACCGAGCGACGCGTACGACTCCTTCGAGCCACCCGGCATGATGCTCGGCCCGTTCAGCGCGCCCTCCTCACCGCCGGACACGCCCGTGCCGACGAAGTGGATGCCCTGGCCCCGCAGGTCGCGCTCCCGGCGCCGGGTGTCCTCGAAGTGCGCGTTGCCACCGTCGATGATCATGTCGCCGGGCTCAAGGAGCGGGGCGAACTCCTGGATCACCGCGTCGGTCGGTTCACCGGCCTTCACCATGATCATCAGACGTCGCGGCCGCTCCAGTGCCTCGACGAACTCCTTCGCGGTCTCCGTGGCCACGAAGTCGCCCTCGTGGCCGAATTCCTCCACCAGCGCGTGCGTCCGGGCCGCGGTCCTGTTGTGCAAGGCGACCGTGTAGCCGTTGCGGGCGAAGTTACGGGCGAGATTGCGCCCCATGACCGCGAGACCCGTGACGCCGATCTGGGCTGAGTTGCTCATACGGTTGGCTCCTAAGAGATCCGGTAAGAGGTCCTGGTATTGGTCGGTATGAGTCGGTATCGCCGCTGCCGGTGATCCTGTCGTTCCTGTTCGTCAGTACTCCTCCGGCCATCCTGACGTGTCGGAGACGTGTACGCAGAAGAACGACCCGCCGCCTCCCCGGGCGAGGGAGCGGCGCCCGGGGCGCGCAGCACGGCCGATTGCGCTCTTGTCATGGCCTGTTCGCAGCGCTTACTTTTGCCGCTCCTGACGCATGTCGAGGGGGCTCCCACATGGCCGTACGCGGCCGGCACCGCCGGTATCAGCCGAACAGGATCAACCGCGCCTCACTCACCGTCACGGCGGGCGGCGCCGGAATGGCACTCCCGCTGATCGGCACCGGCGTCGCACACGCGGCCGACGTGGACACCTGGAACAAGGTCGCCGCCTGCGAGTCCACCAACAACTGGAGCATCAACACCGGCAACGGCTACTACGGCGGACTGCAGTTCACCCAGTCCACCTGGGAGGCCTACGGGGGGCAGGTCTACGCCCCGCGCGCGAATCAGGCCACCAAGGACCAGCAGATCGCCATCGCCGAGAAGGTGCTCAAGGGCCAGGGACCCGGTGCCTGGCCGGTCTGCTCGGTGCGCGCCGGTCTCACCCGGGGCGGGGACACCCCCGACATCACCCCGGCCGCCGAGCGGACCGCCACCAGATCCGCTACGTCGCCCCAGACCACCAAGCGCTCCGTGCGCGACGTCCAGCCGCAGACCACACCCCAGTCGCGGGCCGGCACCGCCGAGATGTACACCGTCGTCCACGGCGACACGCTCTCCGGCATCGCGGGATCCCGCCATGTCCAGGGCGGTTGGCAGCGGTTGTACGACGCGAACCGCACCACCGTCGGCTCCGACCCGGACCTGATCCTCCCGGGCCAGCGGCTGAATCTGCGGGGCAAGGGCCAGACCCCGGCGCACACCGAGAGCACTCCCTCGTCCGCGTCGAAGAAGCAGAAGACCCCTGACAGGCCGTCCACGCACAAGACGTCCCCGCACCGGACCTCCTCGCACAAGACGTCCTCGGACACCGCCAAGAGATCCGACACGCTC
The DNA here is from genome assembly GCF_001514115.1 of Streptomyces olivochromogenes. GTDB lineage: Bacteria > Actinomycetota > Actinomycetes > Streptomycetales > Streptomycetaceae > Streptomyces > Streptomyces olivochromogenes. The sequence goes on along the minus strand of NZ_KQ948451.1, from coordinate 579,389 downwards.
GTCGCCCCCGTGCACGCCGCGACCGGCACGCCCTACCGCGCCGCCGGTGCCTCGTGGTCGAAGGGCTACCACACGGGCGTCGACTTCCCGGTGCCCACCGGCACCTCCGTGAAGGCGGTCGCCGCGGGACAGGTCGTCAGTGCGGGCTGGGGCGGCTCGTTCGGCTACCAGGTGGTGATCCGGCACGCCGACGGCCGCTACTCCCAGTACGCCCATCTGTCGGCGATCTCGGTGAAGGACGGGCAGAGCGTGGTGGGCGGCCAGCGCATCGGCCGCTCCGGTTCCACGGGCAACAGCACGGGCCCGCATCTGCACTTCGAGGTGCGGACGGGGCCCGGTTTCGGCACGGACATCGACCCGGTCGCCTACCTGAGGGCGGGCGGCGTCAGGATTTGACGCGGGTGCGGTGGTGGTGGTCCAGCAGAGGCGTCGCCACTACGTAGGGCCCGCACAGGGGGCCGAAATAGGTCAGCGCGGGCAGCGCGTCCTCCTCGGCCGACTCGGGTGAGTCGGCCGGGTCGGGCGCGCTCTCCGCGGCCCCCACCATCGCCGGAGCCGGTACGAAGAGATCCTCGCCGCGGTCCGCGCCGAATCCGTCTCCGAGCCCGGCGTCGAACGCCTCCCCGAGTCCGTTCCCGAGCCCGGCTCCGAGTCCGGCGTCGAACGCCTTCCCGAGCCCCGCGCCGAGTCCGCTTCCGAGCCCCGCGTCGAATCCGTCTCCGAGCCCCGCGCCGAGTTCGTTCCCGAGCCCGGCGTCGAACGCTTCCCCGCGCCCGGCGTCGAACGCCTCCCCGAGTTCTGCGTCGTACGCCTCCTCGAACCCCGCGCCGAACGCCTCTGCGCGGCCCGCGGTCGGCTCGTCCTCGTGGCGCGGTCCCGCGGACTGCTCGGGCAGTGCCGCGAGCAGCAGCGCCTCCAACGCGGAGTCCGGCGTGGCGCCTTCCGGCGCGGGCTCGGTCTCCGCGGCGGCGGGTGCGGCGACCTCCGCGGTGTTCCGGGCGCTGCCGATCTGCTCGGTCGTGAGCAGGATCAGACCGCCCGCCGCGACGACTCCGCAGGCCAGCGCGAGCACGGTGCCCGTCTCGCCGTAGCGGAAGGTTTCGCCGAACATCGTGATGCCGACGGCGGCCGCCACGACGGGGTTGACGACCGTCAGCGTGGCCAGCGGCGCCGCGAGGCCGCCGCCCCGGTAGGAGGCCTGCGACAGCAGCATCCCGGCCGTCGCGAAGACACCTATGAGGGCGAGGCTCGGCAGGTCGGAGAGCGAGGCCTGGTGCGACCAGTCCACCGCGACGGTCTTGGTGAACACCGAGGACATGCTGAAGGCTATGCCGGACCCCACCGCGAGCATCACGCTGCGCACGGCCGGGTGCCGGTGCGCGGCGCGGCCCGCCACCATGAAGGCCGCCACCGCGCCGCCCGACACCACGGCCAGCACCGTGATCTGGGTGTCACTCAGGGACTGCGAGTCGGCCGAGCCGACCAGCGCGAGCAGGACCGCGAGGCCCACCGTGGCCATGATCGCGCCACGCCAGGCGGTCGCCCCGGCCTTGCGGCCGACGAAGACGGCCGCCATGGGGAGCGCGAACACGATGGTCAGCGCGCCCAGCGGCTGCACCAGGCTCAGCGGGCCGTAGGCGAGCGCCACCACGTGCAGCACCCCGCCGACGCCGCTCAGGGCGACCGCCGCCCACCAGCCGGGGCGGCGCAACGGCGCGTACGTCTGGTCGGGAGAGGTCAGCGCGACCTGCTCCTGGACGATCGCGCCGCCCGCGTACGCAACGGCGGAGACGAACGAGAGCAGGACGGACAGCGCGAGCGCGCTCATGAGTCCCTCCTCTGCGTGCGGCGGGGGCGCTGTGCCCGGCGCGGCGAACGATCGGCCTTCATACCCACTACGATGCCTCGCGCATCCGTTCACGTCGTCGTACCTGAGCAGGCAATGAGTAGTACTGCCGATGGAGTACAACTCGCCCCATGTCCTCCCCTGGGTGGGCGACATGAGAGGGGGACCCTCCGGTGAGAACCCCTAGGGGGCTTGGTACTACTGCTGTTCGTGGACCTCGACCCGGAACTCGCGGCGCTCGGCTCGCTCGGCGGCTTCTTCGTACTACGCACCGGCGTACCGCCGCGTGCCCCGCTGCCGACGCTCGCACAGGCGTACGCGTCTCCCCGGGACGATGATCCCAGAGATGTCTGGTCGGATCCTCTGAATTTTCGCGTCCGGAAGGTCGCGGCGAGTCTGCGGGCGCCCGAGCCCCGGATCGCTGTCTCGGTGGCGCAACAGGGCCTCGCGGCCCGTCTGTGGTCGGTCTCGCTCGGTGCCGCCGCGCTGTACGGGCAGCTGCCGGACCTCGACCCGGGGCTGCTGCGGTGGGATCCGGACGGCAGCGCTCCGGACGACCTGTGGCTGTCCGAGGTGCGCGCCCTGCCGGCGGCGGCGATCGGCGAGGTCGTACGGGACGGCCACCTGGCCCCGCTGACGGCGGCTCTGCGCACCCGACACCGCGTGTCGGAGGGCCTGTTGTGGGGGAACGCGGGCTCGGCGCTCGCGGGTGCCTGGCGCCAGCTGCACCGCTGGGCCGAGGCCAACGGCCGTACGGACGTGGCCGATCGGGCCCGCGCCCTCGCCGCCGACCTGTTCACGCATCCCGACCTGTCCGCGACCGTCGACCCCCGTACCCTGCGCCGCCGCAGCTGCTGCCTCTACTACCGGCTCCCCGGCGGCGGCCTCTGCGGCGACTGCTGCTTCGACCGCCCGCCGGGCCGGACGCCGGGCGGGGCTCGGGGCCGCCGCTGAGAACCGCGGTCTTCCCCAAGCGTCCCTTCTGGGTGACCATGAAGGGCACCAGCCGGTATCCGGTACGACGGGGGGCTCTGCGTGCGAGTGGGACTGCTGACCCGGGAGTACCCGCCGGACGTGTACGGCGGCGCGGGCGTCCATGTCGAGTTCCTCGCCCGGGAGTTGCGGACCCTCACGGACCTGGACGTGCACTGCTGGGGAGAGGGCGCCGCGGGCGGCGTCGTGCGTCACCGGTCCTGGTCCTCGCTCGACGGCGCCAACGACGCGCTGCGCACCTTCTCCGTGGACCTCGCCATGGCCGCCGCCCTGGAAGGCCGCGAGCTCGTCCACTCGCACACCTGGTACGCCAACCTCGCCGGCCACTTCGGCAAGCTCCTGTACGGCATCCCGCACGTCATGACCGCCCACTCCCTGGAGCCGCTGCGCCCCTGGAAGGCCGAGCAGCTCGGTGGCGGCTACGCCCTGTCCAGCTGGGCCGAGCGCACCGCCGTCGAGGCCGCCGACGCCGTCATCGCCGTCTCCGGCGCCATGCGCGAGGACATCCTCACCTGCTACCCCGCCCTGGACCCGGCCAAGGTGCGTGTCGTGCACAACGGCATCGACACCGCCCTCTACCGGCCGGACCACGGCACGGACGTCCTGGAGCGCATCGGCATCGACACCGCCCGCCCCTACGTCCTGTTCGTCGGCCGCATCACCCGCCAGAAGGGCGTGCCCCACCTGCTGCGGGCGGTACGGGACCTCGACCCGGCCGTGCAGGTGGTGCTGTGCGCGGGCGCCCCCGACACCCCCGAGATCGACCGGGAGTTCCGTGATCTCTTCCAGGAACTGAGTGCCGTACGCCAGGGCCTGTACTGGATCCCGCAGATGCTGCCCCGCCCGGACGTCGTCCAACTCCTCACGCACGCCGCCGTCTTCGTCTGTCCCTCGGTGTACGAGCCGCTCGGCATCGTCAACCTGGAGGCGATGGCCTGTGGAACGGCCGTGGTGGCGTCGCGGGTCGGAGGGATACCCGAGGTGGTCGAGGACGGCGTGACGGGTGTCCTGGTGCCGGTCGAGGAGAACTTCGAGGCGGGTCTGGCGCTCGCCCTCGACTCCGTGCTCGCCGATCCCCGGGCCGCCCGGCGGATGGGTGAGGCCGGACGGGAGCGCGCGGTGCGGGAGTTCGGATGGGACGCGGTGGCCCGGCGGACCGTCCAGCTTTACGAGGAAGTCCTCAAACCGGGGTAACCATCGAACAGGTGCAGTTCAAGCAACGGGGCCGGCCCGGCACAGCGGGCGCGGCCCGACCGGGCTCAGAGGGGCGGCGGCATGCGGCGCGGTGGACCTTCGGTACTGGGAATCGTCCTTGCGGGTGGAGAGGGCAAACGGCTCATGCCCCTCACCGCGGACCGCGCGAAACCCGCGGTCACCTTCGGCGGGACGTACCGCCTGGTGGACTTCGTACTCTCCAATCTCGTCAACGCCGACATCCTGCGCATCTGCGTCCTGACGCAGTACAAGTCGCACTCGCTGGACCGCCATGTGACGACGACCTGGCGGATGTCGAGCCTGCTCGGCAACTACGTCACACCGGTCCCGGCCCAGCAGCGGCTCGGCCCGCGCTGGTACCTGGGCAGCGCGGACGCGATCCTGCAGTCCCTCAACCTCGTGCACGACGAACGGCCCGACTACATCGCGGTGTTCGGCGCCGACCACGTCTACCGCATGGACCCCCGGCAGATGCTCGCCCAGCACATCGAGGGCGGCGCGGGTGTGACCGTCGCCGGGATACGGGTGCCGCGCGCCGAGTCCTCGTCCTTCGGGGTCATCAGCCCCGGCTCCGACGGGCAGACCGTGGAGGGCTTCCTGGAGAAGCCCGCCGACCCGCCGGGCCTGCCCGACGACCCCGAGTGCGTCTTCGCCTCGATGGGCAACTACATCTTCACCACCAAGGCTCTGGTGGAGGCGCTCCAGCGGGACGCCGAGGACGTGCACTCGGTGCACGACATGGGCGGATCGATTCTGCCCATGCTCACCGACCGCGGCGAGGCGCAGCTCTACGACTTCAGCGACAACCACGTGCCCGGCGAGACCACCCGCGATCAGGGCTACTGGCGTGACGTGGGCACCCTCGACGCCTACTACGACGCCCACATGGACCTGATCGCCGAACGCCCCGCCTTCAACCTCTACAACCGCAGCTGGCCCATCTACACCAGTTCCGGACAGCTGTCCCCGGCGAGATTCAACGCCGGGGGCATCGCGAGCGAGTCGATCGTCAGCGCGGGCAGTCTCATCCGGGGCCAGGTCACGCGGTCCGTGCTCTCGCCGGGTGTCGTGGTCGACCCGGGAGCCGTCGTCCAGGGCTCGATCCTGCACGACAACGTCCACATAGGGCGGGGTGCGGTGGTGCGCGGCGCGGTTCTCGACAAGAACGTCGAGGTGCCGCCGGGCGCGACGATCGGCGTCAACCCCGAGCGGGACGCGGATCTCTACACGGTCTCCAAGGGCGGGGTGATCGCACTGGGCAAGGGCCGGATCGTGCCGTAGCGGCCGACGGTGACCGACGACGGCCCCGGTGCGTCCGTGCCCACCGGGGCCGTTGTCATGTCCCTGGACAGAAAGTGGAACCCCGTGTTGTCATGCCAACTGTCGTTGGTGACAACGTTGTTCCATCTGAGCAAGAGCCGCGCCACCCGCCCACGCCCATCCTCAAAGAGGAGGATCCGTGCGTTTCGGACGACTCAGAGACCGACTCGCGTTACTGCTCGCCGCGGCCCTCGGCGCCGCGGGACTCGCCTCCGTGCCCGCCGTGGCCGACGATCCCGTCGCGGTCCACGGACTGAAGGGCGACTATTACACCCAGTCTGCCCCCGGCGCTTTCGACTTCCATGAACTCAAGGCCACCGGCTTCGACCCGCAACTCGACTTCGGCGACCTGGAACCCCGGCTGCGCTTCGCCACGGGCCAGGACAACGATGTCAGTATCCGCTGGACCGGCAAACTCGTACCGGACAAGAGCGGCCCCACCACCTTCTCGATCATCGGCGACAACGGTTTCCGCCTCTGGATCGACGGCCGCCCCGTCATCGACCACTGGGTGGACGACTGGGATCGCGAACAGACCTCCGAGCCCATCGATCTGACGGCAGGTCACGCCTATGACTTCAAGCTCGAGTACTTCGAGCACTACGGCGGCTCCAACCTCCATCTGCGCTGGACCGAACCCGGCGGCGCCAAGGTGACGATCCCGCAGTCGGCGTTCCTGCTGCCCGACGGCTACGACTACGACGGCGCCCTCGCGACCACCGTCCAGCCGGACGGCCGCACCCTCAAGCTCGACTTCGCACGGGAACTGTCCGCGCCACCGACCGCCGTCGTCGACCACCTCCAGGCCGTGATCGGCGGCGCCAAGTGGCCGTTGGGGACGGTCGAGTTGGACCCCGCCGACTCCAGATCCCTGCTCGTCACGCTCAAGGAACCCGTCGTCGGCGACAAGACCGGCACCGCACGCGGCAACGCCGACCTGCGCTACGACGGCACGGGCGGCCTCGCCGCCGCCGGGGACGGCAAGGCGATCGGCGCCTTCTGGAGCAGCGGTCCCAACCACTCCACCTATGAACTGCGCACCAAGTGGGCCGACGAGGTCGGGCCGGACAACGCCCTGCCGCAATACCCCCGCCCCCAGCTCACGCGTGACGCCTGGCGCAACCTCAACGGGCGCTGGCAGTTCGCCGCCGCCACCGCGGGGGAGCAGCCCCCGGTCGGGAAGACGCTCGGCGAGCACATCCTCGTCCCGTACCCCGTGGAGTCCCAGCTGTCCGGCGTCGAACGCCACGAGGACCGCATGTGGTACCGCCGCACCTTCACCGTCCCGGCCGACTGGCACATCGGCTCGGGCAAACGACTCCTGCTCAACTTCGGTGCCGTCGACTGGCAGTCCGAGGTGTACGTCAACGGAGTCAGGGTCGCCGAACACCGGGGCGGCTACGACAAGTTCGGCGTCGACGTCACCGACGCGCTGAAGCCCGGCCGCACCCAGGAACTGATCGTCGGCGTGTACGACCCGACCGACGCCGCGTCCGGCGAGAACCCGCCGCTCGGCAAGCAGCGCCTCGACCCCAGCGGGATCTGGTACACCCCGACCTCCGGCATCTGGCAGACGGTGTGGATGGAGCCGGTCGCCCCGGACCACGTCGACTCGCTCAAGCTCACTCCGGACGTCGACGGCGGCCGACTCACCGTGGAACCGAAGGGCGTGCGCGACGGGCTGCCGGTCACGGCGACGGCGTACGAGGGAGGGCGGAAGGTCGCCACCGTCACCGGCCGCACCGGACAGCCGCTGGCCCTGAAGATCGCCCATCCGCGCCTCTGGTCGCCGGACGACCCCTTCCTCTACGACCTCAAGGTGAGCGTCGGGCGCGACCGTGTCGGCAGCTACTTCGGGATGCGCTCGATCTCCGTCGAGAAGGTCGAAGGCACCCCGCGCACCGTCCTCAACGGCAAGCCCGTCTTCATGATGGCCACGCTGGACCAGGGGTTCTGGCCCGACGGTCTGTACACGGCGCCGACGGACGAGGCCCTCGCGTACGACCTGCGCATGCACAAGGAGATGGGCTTCAACGCGGTGCGCAAACACATCAAGGTGGAGCCCGACCGCTGGTTCTACTGGGCGGACCGGCTCGGTCTGCTGGTGTGGCAGGACATGCCCGCCATGACCGCCGGGGTGAACCCGAACGCCGCGGCCCGCGCCGAGTACGAGCGGGAGATGAAACTGATGATCGACCAGCACATCAGCAGTCCGTCGGTCGTGATGTGGGTGACCTTCAACGAGGGCTGGGGCCAGTACGACGAGGGCCGCATCGCCGACCAGGCCAAGTCCTGGGATCCGACCCGTCTCGTCAACGGCATGTCGGGGCTGAACCTGGGGGCCGACGGCGGCACCGGCGACATCATGGACGAACACGGCTATCCGAGCCCCGCGCTGCCACCGGCTCCCGACGGCAGACGCGCGCTCGTCAGCGGCGAGTACGGGGGCCTCGGGCTCGCGGTGCCCGGGCACGCCTGGTCGGTCCAGCAGTCGTACGTGGACGTGGACCCGTCGACGTACACCGACGACTATCTCGCCCGCCTCGCCGAGGTACGGGCGCTCGCGTGCCGGGGGAGCAACGGCGCCGTCTACACCCAGATCTCGGACGTGGAGGGCGAGCTGAACGGGCTCCTCACCTACGACCGCAAGGTCGTGAAGCCGGACGTGGGGAGGTTGAGGGCGGCGCACGAGGCGCTGATCGCCGACGCGTCCCGGGCGACCCCCACGGGCTGCCCGGCGACCTGACACATCGGGTCCTTCGAGGGCCTTCGCGGTCCTTCGGGCGACCCGGCGCTTCCGGTCCTTCGCACGGCCGCGCGTCGGCGCGCGCGCCGCGGTCGGGACGCCTATCCTGAGCCGACCTCACGTGCCCCTTGTGTCCCGCCCCTTTCGCGGGGGGCGGGACTTAATCTGCTGTTAACTGAGCGTAGCTTGATCGTACTTGACCGTAATCGTCTGTCGGGGTTTGACTGCTTGCTCACCCTGTCGTCGAAGCGAGAGCAAGCCTTTGACTCCTGATCTCCTCGCACCACTCGACCTGGCGTTCTGGAACATCGAGTCCGCCCAGCACCCGATGCACCTCGGCGCCCTCGGTGTCTTCTCCGCGCACTCGCCGACCGCGGGCGCGCACGCCGCCGAACTGCTCGCGGTCCGCGCGGCCGGGGTGCCCGGGCTGCGCATGCGGATCCGCGACGTCTGGCAGCCCCTCGCCTTCCCGCCCAACTTCGGGAGCGCGGCCCGGGAACCCGCGCCCGACTTCGAACCCCTCGACCACGTCCGGCTGCACGCGCCGACCGCGGACTTCCCCGCCGCCGCGGGCCGGCTCATGGAACGCCCGCTCCAGCGCGGCCGGCCCCCGTGGGAGGCGCATGTGCTGCCCGGCGAGGACGGCACCTCGTTCGCCGTGTTCTTCAAGTTCCACCACGCGCTGGCCGACGGCCTGCGGGCACTGATGCTCGGCGCCGCCCTCATGGACCCGCTGGACCTGCCCGAGCCGCGCCCGCGCCCGCGCCCGGCGGAGCCGCCCCGCGGACTCCTCCCGGACGTCCGCAAGCTGCCCGACCTGGTGCGCGGCACCCTCTCCGACCTGGGCCGCGCCCTGGACATCGGCAGTTCCGTCGCCCGCGCCACCCTCGGCGCCCGCTCCTCGCCCGCCCTCACCTCGCAGCCCACCGGCACCCGCCGGATCGCGGGCGTCGCCCTCGACCTGGACGATGTGCACCGCGTCCGCAAGAGCGTCGGCGGCACCGTCAACGACGTCCTGATCGCCGTCGTCGCGGGCGCCCTGCGCAACTGGCTCGACGAACGCGGCGACAGCAGCGAGGGTGTCGCGCCGCGCGCCCTGATCCCCGTCTCCAGGCGCCGCCCGCGCACCGCGCACCCGCAGGGCAACCGGCTCTCCGGTTACCTGATACGGCTTCCCGTCGACGACCCGGACCCGCTCGGCCGACTCCGTTCGGTACGTACGGCGATGGACGCCAACAAGGACGCGGGGCCCAACCGGGGAGCCGGCGCCGTCGCGCTGCTCGCCGACCATGTTCCGCCGCTCGGTCACCGCCTCGGCGGTCCCGTCGTCGGCCAGGCGGCCCGGCTGCTCTTCGACATCCTGGTCACCAGCGTGCCGCTGCCCAGCCTCGGTCTGAAGCTCGGCGGCTGCCCGCTCGCCGAGGTCTATCCGCTCGCCCCGCTGGCCCGCGGCCAGGCGCTGGCGGTGGCCGTGTCGACGTATCGCGGACGGGTCCACTACGGGCTCGTCGCCGACGCACAGGCCGTGCCGGACCTGAACCGGCTGGCCCGCGCGCTGACCGAGGAGGTGGAAACGCTGATCATCGCCTGCGGCCCCTGAAACGGCCTGCGGGGACCGGTGATCATCTCGGGTTTGGCGCCTTGCCCTCTTGCTCCGTAAAATTCCGCCTTCGAAAGCGAGCGCGGTTCGAGCGCGGCGCGAGACCCGAGGAACGGCACACGCGATGACGGTGACAGAGGACGGCCAGGCGGCTCTCGCCGTGGACACGGCTGAGTACGACCGGGCGGCTTCCGCCGTGGACGGGGAGGCGGTCTCGTACGGTCCGGGCATCGACCCGGAGCGGCTGGCCGTCTGCCTCAGCGTGCTCGACGAGCTCGACAAGATCGACGTCGACCACCCGGACGCCATCGCCGTGCGCCGCGCCACCGCGGGCGTCTACCGCACGGTCAAGCAGCGCCGCCGCCAGGAGCGCAGGGCCGCCAAGACCGCCCACGACAAGGCCGTCACCGAGTCCACCGCGACCGGTTCCGCCCAGCGCATCGACGACGAGACCGAGGGCATCCTGCCCTCGTCCGTCACCGACGCCGGCGAGATCGCGGGGATACTCCAGCGCCCGCGCTCCTGCTACACCTGCAAGAAGCGGTACGTCGAGGTCGACTACTTCTACCACCAGCTCTGCCAGGACTGCGCCGCCGAGAACCGCGCCCGCCGCGACGCCCGCGCCGACCTCACCGGCAAGCGCGCGCTGCTCACCGGCGGCCGCGCCAAGATCGGCATGTACATCGCGCTGCGGCTGCTGCGCGACGGCGCGCACACCACCATCACCACGCGCTTTCCCAACGACGCGATCCGCCGCTTCAAGGCCATGCCCGACAGCGACGAGTGGATCGGCCGTCTGAAGATCGTCGGCATCGACCTGCGCGACCCGGCGCAGGTCGTGGCCCTGGCCGACTCGGTCGCCGCCGAGGGCCCGCTGGACATCCTGATCAACAACGCGGCCCAGACCGTTCGCCGTTCCCCGGGTGCCTACAGCGAGCTGCTCGCCGCCGAGTCCGGCCCGCTGCCCGCCGGTGAGCTGCCGCCCGCCGAGGTCATCGGCACCTTCGGCTCCGGCGCGGTGGCCGCGCTCCCGGTCGCCGGGGGCGGCGCGCTGACCGCGCAGGACGTCACCGACCTGGCCCTGGTGTCCGGCTCGGCCTCCCTGGAGCGGATCGCGGCCGGTACGGCCATCGACGCGGGTGGGCTCGTGCCCGACCTGCACGACACCAACAGCTGGATCCAGTCGGTCGAGGAGGTCACGCCGGTCGAGCTCCTCGAGGTCCAGCTCTGCAACTCGACGGCCCCCTTCATCCTGATCAGCCGGCTGCGCGCGGCGATGGCGGCCTCCGGGGCCGACCGCACGTACATCGTGAACGTCTCCGCCATGGAGGGCGTCTTCAACCGCGGCTACAAGGGCGCGGGCCACCCGCACACCAACATGGCCAAGGCCGCCCTGAACATGCTCACGCGCACCAGCGCCCAGGAGATGTTCGAGAAGGACCGCATCCTGATGACCGCCGTCGACACCGGCTGGATCACCGACGAGCGCCCGCACCCCGACAAGATGCGTCTCGCCGACGCGGGCTTCCACGCCCCGCTCGACCTGATCGACGGCGCGGCCCGGGTGTACGACCCGATCGTGCGCGGCGAACAGGGCGAGGACCTGTACGGCGTCTTCATGAAGGACTACGCGCCCGGCAAGTGGTGACCGCGCCCTCAGTCATGGGTGAGACCGAGTCCTCAGCCACGGGTGAAGGTGCCCAGGCCGTCGTGGTCCCAGGCCTCGACGGTCACCCGCGACGCCTTCGAGCCGCCGGAACCCGGTGAACCCGAACCGACCTTGAAGGTCACCCCCGAGAGCCCGGTCGCGTTCTCGCCGACGGTCCGGAAACCGAAGGTGTCGCCGTCGTAGTGGGTGAGCCGGAAGGTCGTGTGCTTCGGGCCCAGGCTCATGCTGAGTTCGCCGTTCGCAGCTGTGACGGTCAGCGGACCGTAGTAGGCGTTGTCGTACGTGCCCGTGTACGTGTCGGCGGCGCGGGCCACGGCCCCGTTCCGCGGGGGTCTGGCGTAGTCGGTGGGGGAGCGGCCCTGCTGCTCCTGCTGCCGGTAGACCCGGTCGACCAGGGGCAGCCAGTCCGTCGTGGGCTTCCCGTACTGGGCGGTGTCGAAGAAGTTCAGCGCGACCGAGTCGGCCAGGCCCACCGGCGCCCCGTTGGTCAGGACGGCGATGCCGAGCTGCTCGCCGGGCAGCATCGTCACATTGGTGTTGGCGCCTAGTTCGAAGGCGCCGGAGTGACTGAGGCGCAGCCGGCCCTGGTCGTCGTAGCCGACGTTCCAGCCGAGGCCGTAGAAGCCCGCGCGGCCCGCCGGGGCCCGCGGGGGCTGGGCGACGATCTCGGGCAGATGGGTGCGCGCCAGCGGTGCGGCGGGGATGACCTGCCTGCCGTCCAGCTTCCCGTTCGCCAGTTGCAGTCGCATCCAGGTGGCCATGTCACGGGCCGTGGAGCTCGCGCCGCCCGCGGGCGACTGGGCGTCGGCGTCCCGGACGTACTTCGGCTGCCAGGTGCCGTCCGTGTTCTTCACATGGGTGACGGCCTTGTCCTTGGCCCGGTCGTAGTCGGAGAAGCGGGAACTGGTGTTCTTCATGCCTGCGGGGCCGTACAGCGTGTCCTGGGAGAGCTTGTCCCAGGAGGTGTCCTTCGCGTTCGCGACCGCCTGGGCCGCGGCGGTGACCCCGTAGTTGGTGTAGGCGTAACCGGCGCGGAACGGGCCGAGCGGCTCGTACTTCAGGTGGTCCAGGATGTACGTCCGGTCGTAGCCGAGGTCTTCGAGGAGGTCACCGGAGTGGTCGGGCAGTCCGCTGCGGTGCGAGAAGAGGTCGGCGTACGTGACGTGTGCCGTGACCCAGGGGTCCTTGAGCGTGAAGCCGGGCAGATGCGCCGCGACGGGGTCGTCCCAGGCGAGCGTCCTGCCGCCGACGACCCCCGCGACGACGGTCGAGGCGAGAGGCTTGGACAAGGACGCGAGCTGGAAGACGGTGTCCGGGTCGACGGTCCCGGACCGTCCCACCCGACGCTCGCCGAAGCCCTTGAGATACACCACGCGGCCCTTGTGGACGACGGCCACGGCGACGCCGGGAACGCCGGTCTTCTTCATGGCGTCCCGCACGATGCCGTCGAGCTTGCCGACGGCGTCGTCGACCTTGGCCCGGGTGAGCTGCGGAGGCGGCTGGGGAGGCGGGGCCGCCGCTACGGCGGAGGGGGTGTGGCCCGCGCCGAGCAGGACGGTCGCGGCGGCCGCGATCAGCGCCGCGCATCGGTGGTGTCCCGCCCGTCGTCGCACACCCATGGTCACCATTGAACGCGCACTGTCAGGCTTTGTCCTGCGGAGACCGCTATGCGTCGGGCGCGCGGGTCCGCAGGCGGTCGTGGACGGTGTCGGCGGGGGAGTGCGCGGACCGGACCCGGGTCCCTCCGTCGACCAGCAGATCGGCGCCCGTGATCCACCCGGCCGCGTCCGAGGCAAGCCAGACCACCGCCCGCGCGATGTCCTCGGGCCGGCCGATCCGGCCCAGCGGGAGCCCCGCGCCGAGCGCGTCCTCGGCGTCCTCCCAGACGAACCGGGCCATCTCGGTGCGGACGAGCCCCGGGGAGACGGAGTTCACCCGCACCTTCGGGGCGAGTTCTCCGGCGAGTTGCCGGGTGAGGTGGAGAAGGGCCGCCTTGCTGGTGCCGTACGCCCCCACGTTCGGCCCCACATGCCCGGCGCCCTCCGTGCACACGTTCACGACCGCACCGCCGTGCTCGCCCATCCAGGCCCGCCAGGCACACTGCACCAACCGCAGCGGGGCCTCGACGTTGACCGTGAACGCCTCGCGCCAGCGGTCCGGATCGGCGTCCATGAGCGGGCCGTACGGCTGGTTGGTCGCGGCGTTGTTCACCACGACGTCGATCCGCCCGAACTCCCGCAGCGCCAGCTCGGTCAGCTCCCGCAGATGCGCCGGATCGGCCACCGAGCCCGCGAGTCCGACGCCGCCGAGCCGTTCGGCGGCCCGGCCCACCGCGTCCGGGTCCCGGGCCGTCACACACACCCGCGCCCCCGCCCGGGAGAGCTCCTCGGCGACGGCGAGACCGATCCCGCGCGAGGCCCCGGTGACGATGGCGCTCCTGCCCTCAAGCCCGTACGGCGTCGTCATCCGCGTACCGTCTCATGACGGACCGTCAGTCGACAGCCCCGAGCCGCGAGTGCTGCGCCGCCACCAGCTCCAGCACCGTGCGCCAGTCCTCCAGGACCCCGGCGTCGAGACCGGGGACCCTGCCCGACTCGTCCGCGTGGCGCAGGCTCAGCACGTCGTCGGCGTCGGCGTCGTCGGCCCATCCGCCGGCGTGCAGACGGACGAGCCGGGAGACCCGCTCGCCGAGCAGCGGCCGGACCAGGTCCGCCGTCAGGTCGGCGTGTCCGGCCGTGTCGCCGGGCCGCAGCAGTTGCCCTACGGCGTGGACCAGGCCCCCCACCTGGAGTTCCTTGTCCGCGGGACGACTTCGGCGCAGGAGCGCGGCGGTCTGTAGGGCGTGGTCGTGCAGATCCACTCGGCCGCCACAGCGGCCCGGGGTGTCCCGGGCGCCCCGGCAGGCGTGCAGCAGATCCATCAGCTCCTCGACACTGCGCAGCTCCATGCGTCAGTCCTCCCGAGTCCTCCCGCGGGAAAAAGCCGTTTCCGGGCGCCAGCAGATCATGGCTGCCTTGCGAATCGGCCAACGGGACCTGAACTGCGCGCCGTGTTCAGTGGTGCCCGTGGCCTTCGGCCCCCGGAGTCCCGTGCCCGTGGCCTTCCGGCGCAGGTGCGCCGTGGTGGTGGCCTTCCGCTCCCGCGGTCCCGTGGCCTTCCGCTCCCGCCGTCCCGTGCCTGTGGCCCTCCGGCTCCGGTGCCCCGCCCATCATCCGCAGCATCGCCGGGCCGCCCGTGCGCAGGAACCGCCACACCAGGGCCGCCGCCAGTAGCAGGAAGACGATGTTGAGCCAGGTCGTGTAGTTCCAGGAGACGCCCTCCATGGGGATCGTCGCGTCGGCCTGGTCGGGGATGAGCCCGAGGCCGCCGAAGAGGAACTCCACGACGTATCCGGCCACCACCATGGCGGTGTAGAAGGTGACCAGGAGGAAGCCGGTCATCCGGAGGCCGTAGTACTTCCGGTAGATGTTCAGGATCGGCAGGATCAGCAGGTCGGCGAAGATGAACGCGACCACACCGCCGAAGCTGATCCCGCCCTTCCACAGCACGACGGCCAGCGGCACGTTTCCGATGGAGCAGACGAACGAGGCGATCGCCACGAGCGGGCCGATCAGGGGGCCGATCAGCTTCGCGGCGAGCGGGTGGCCGTCCAGGAAGAGGGACTGCCAGAACGCGTCGGGCACCCAGGCCGCGATCGCGCCCGCGATCAGGAGACCGATCACCAGGTCGCGCAGGATCGCCGCCCATTCCATGACGAACACGTGTGCGACCGAGGTGTAGCCGTCGCGCGAGAGCAGCCGCCGCGCGAACGAGCCCTCCGTCTGGATCGACATGTCCATCGCGGCATGCCCCTCCATCGACCCGGCGAGCCCGCGCTCCGCCTGCTCCCGGGCCTCGCGCAGCAGCCGTTCGCGCAGAAAGATCCGGAAGAGCACGGCCAGCACCACGATCATGATCGGGCCGCCGACGAATTCGGCGACCGTGAACTGCCAGCCCATCAACAGGGCCAGGATCACGCCGAGTTCGACGACGAGATTGGTGGAGGCGATCTCGAACGCCATCGCCGCGGTGAAGTTCGCGCCCTTGCGGAACAGTGAGCGCGCCAGCGCGACGGCCGCGTACGAACAGGACGAGGACGCCGCACCGAGCCCCGCGGCCAGTGTGAGGGTCCGCGGCCGGTCGTCACCGAGCAGTCGCACGATCGTCGCGCGGCGCACCACGGCCTGGACGACGGCGGAGAGGCCGAATCCCAGGATCAGCGCCCAGGTGATCTCCCAGGTCATCGACCCGGTGATGGACAGTGCGTGCAGGATCGCGTGCATCGGCCTCACTCTTTCCCGTCCGGCTTCCCCGATTCATGCGGGACTATACCCCCTAGGGGTATCAGATGCCGGGTGGTGATCGGGCGGGTCGGGCCGGTTCAAGGTTCCGCAAAGACTTTGGAGGGTCGTCCCAAAAGGAGGCCGGGGCTCCGCGGGTCGGCCCATCACCCCTGTCCGGGCGCCGGGTTGAGCCTTCCCGGCCTGGTCGCGGGAGGTGTGGCGCTATGCCGAACGGGTGGCGTGCGAGGGGGGATACATCATCAAATAGACCCAGATCGAGGACCGATGGACACTGAACGACGCGAGACGGTTACCTCGTGTTTTCAGCCCCATCGAGCGGGGACCCGCTCATTTGGTTACCCTGTACCGGACGGACAGCCTGCAGGGGTTCCACCCACACCCAAGGTCCGTCCCGGGACAGCCGGTCACCACGGACTGCTCTCAACCGAGTTACCGGCGCCACCGCGTCCTTAACTGCCTTCGACTCAGACCCGAGGGGATGTCAGGCGACCGGAAGCAGACTGGCCCTGTACGTCCCGAGGGTGACCCGACACATAAGGAGTGCGCGGTGACACCGGAGAAGACGAATCGCGATCAGCGCCCCAAGGAACTCGCGGAGCGCGGAGGCCGGCCCGAGAAGAAGCTCGGCAGCCTCGACGTGTGGGCCAGGTCCGCCCCGATCCGCCTGGCGGGCTACGAGGACGACCTGGCCGAGCCCCACATCCTGCCCAGCGTGGACTGACCGCTCGCGGCGGGACTCATCGCGATCGCTGACGGCATGGGCGTGCCAGACTCACGTCCATGCTGATCAGAGAAGCCGCGGCCGACGACTGGCCGCGGATCTGGCCTTTCTGGCACCGGATCGTCGCCGCGGGTGAGACCTACACCTGGGACCCGGGCACCTCCGAGGAGGCGGCCCGGGCCCTGTGGATGGCACCGGGCAAGCGTGTGTACGTCGCCGAGGACGTCACCGGAGCGGTCGTCGGCTCGGCCTATGTCACCCCCAATTACGGCGGCCCCGCCGCCCGCGTCGCCAACGCCGGATTCATGGTCGACCCTGACCACGCCGGGCTCGGCATCGGGCGCGCGCTCGCCGAGCACATCCTCGCCGCGGCGAAGGCCGACGGCTACCGGGGCATGGTCTTCAACGCCGTCGTGGAGACCAATCCCGCCGTCAAGCTGTGGACGGCGCTCGGCTTCACGATCCTCGGCACCGTGCCGGACGCCTACGAGCATCCTCGACACGGGCGGGTGGGACTGCACATCATGTACAAGGCGCTGTGAAGCCCCTGCGTGTACAAGGCGCTGTGAGGCCCCAGCATGGACAAGGCGCTGTGAAACCCCCGCGCTCCTAGGGGGTGTCGCCGTTCCTCAGTCCAGTGGCGCCGTCCGCCGCCACGGCCGCAGTTCCTCCAACTGACCCGCCAGCTCCAGGAGTTCGAGCTCGGATCCGGGTCGTCCGACCAGCTGCACGGCCGCCGGGGCCCCGCTCGGCAGGGTCCCGAACGGCACCGCCATCGCGGGCCACCCTGTGAGGTTCCACGGCGGCGTCAGCGGCGAGTAGTTGGTGTTGACCAGCACATTGCGCAGCCAGCCCCGCTCGTGCCACGGTGCGGCGGCCGGCCCCCGCCGGGCCAGTGCCGGGGTGAGCAGCACGTCGTGCTCCGCGAAGAACGGCTCCAGGCGCCCGCGCAGCTGCTCGCGGCGCTCCCCCGTGCGTACCCCGGCCACGAAGCGGCGCCCCACGGCGGCGTGCACCCGGGTCCGCCGGGCGAGCCGGCGCGGGTCGAGGTCCTCGGCGTCCACCGCGGTGCCCGCCGTCCAGTGCATCAGCGCGGCGGTGCCCAGCCAGTAGGGGTACGGCGGGTCGGCGGGCCGCACCTCGTGGCCCGCCCCGGCCAGCAACTCCGCGGCCTCCCGGGCCGCGTTCGCGTACGGGCGGCCGACACTCACGCCGACCAGCGGACTGCGCACGGAGAGGGCCACCTTGCGGACGAGGTTCCCCGAGGGGCGTATCGCCTCGGTGTCCGACAGGACCGCGAACATCAGGCGGGCGTCCTCGATCGTGGTCGCGAGCGGCCCGTTCTCCGACATGCCGAACCAGTCGCCGTGACCGATGCCCGCCGGGATCGTGCCATGGCCCGGCTTGAGGCCGACGATGCCGCAGTTGGCCGCCGGGATGCGCAGCGAACCCATCCCGTCGTTGCCCAGTGCGATCGGCACCATCCCGGCGGCGACCGCGGCCGCGCTGCCTCCCGAGGAGCCGCCCGCCGTGCGCGAGGTGTCCCAGGGGTTGCGGGCCGTGCCGTGCACACCCTCGGAGGTGCCGAAGACACAGAGCTCGGGCACGTTGGTGAGACCCACGACCACGGCGCCCGCCGCGCGCAGCCGCGCCACCGTCGGATGGTCGTGATCGGCGGGGGTGTCCGCGGTCGCGGCGGAGCCGTTGCGGTTCGACTCGCCGCGCACCGCGAGGTTGTCCTTGACGGCCACGGGCACCCCCGCGAGGGGGAGTTCGGTCAGGTCCGAGCGGCCGGCCAGCTCGTCGGCCTCCGCGAGGGCCGCCTCGGCCCGTACGACACGGAAGGCACCCACGCGCGCGTCGAGCCGCTCGATGCGGGCGAGGTGGTCGGCCACCACCTCGTGGGGCGTGGCCCGCTTCTCGCGTACGGCTGCGGCGATCTCGGTGGCGGTCCGGCCGACCCAGCTGGTCACAGGTGCTCCTCGGGGGCAGGGGATTACTGGTGAGTACGAGGAGCACTGTGCCCGGCGGCGGGGTGCCGCGTCGAGAGCCGTCGCCCTTGGACATTCGGATCGGTCTTCTTGGACTTTCGCGCTCACGCTTGTCCGGTATCTCCGCAGAGTCGCCGATCATCCGATCACTTGCTCAACTTTCGCTCCTGCACGCCCCATTGACAGGATCTGGTGGCGCCTCAATCATCAAACATCCGATGAATTGGAGCCGCTATGAGCACGTATCCAAGACGTCAGGTTCTGGGCGCCGCGGCCGGAGTGGCCGTCGCGGCCACTCTTCCCCTCGCGGCCACGGCCGAAGCGCGACCGGCGGTCGAGCAGCACGGTCAGTGGGTTCCCGTCCCCGACCCGATCCCCGTGCCGCTCGACGCGTACACCGACAACGACGGCATCGACACGGCGGCCGCCCCCGGCGGCAGTTTCGACGGCTCGGGGTACACGTTCCCGGGCGAGGAGCTCCCGGCGGGCCCCGTCGAGGTGGACGGCATCGCGTTCGTCTTCCCGTCCTCCGCCGCGGGCGCCCGGAACAACGTGGTGGCCCTCGGCCAGCGCATCGACCTCCCGAGCGGGCGCTATCTCTCGGCCCACTTCCTCACCGCGGGCAGTTACGGCGACGCCTCGGGCCGGGCCACGGTGCACTACGCCGACGGCTCGACGACCACCGCCGGGCTCGGCGGCGCGGACTGGTACGCGACGGGCGGGTCGCTGTCGGCCCCGTACCGCTACCGACCGGACGGCACGAAGGACGAGCACGGCGTGGGGATCGGCACGGCCGAGGTCTGGATCGACCCCCGGCGCGAGGCGGTCGCCCTCACCCTGCCGACCACCAACCCCGCCGAGGCCGGGAAGGCCTCCCTCCACCTCTTCGCCCTCTCCCTCCAACCGGCCGCGCAGGGACGGGCATTGGCCCTGCGGGACGCGCACTCCACCTTCTCCCTGCTGGAGTCGAGCGGCGCGCAGAGCGTGGAGGCCACGGTCGTCAACGCGGGCACGGTCGCCGTCCTCGCCGGTGACCGGGTGTCGGTCGGTGTCGACGTGCCGGGCGCCCGTACCGTCGAGCCCGCGCACGTCGTCCGCCTCGACCCCGGCGAGCAGGCGCGCGTCCGGGTCGGCATCCGCAACCGCGGGGGCACGACACCCGGCACCGCGCGGCCCGGAAAGGTGACCGTCACCGGACGCGGACAGCACGTCACCTCCGCCGGGCGCGAGTTGACCCTCGGCGTGCCCGACTACCAGCCCACCGAGAGCTCTCTCGCCGGCCACCAGGCCCCGTACTGGTTCCACCGAGCCAAGTTCGGCATCTTCATCCACTGGGGTGTCTACTCGGTGCCTGCCTGGTCTCCGGTCGGCAAGCAGTACGCCGAGTGGTACTGGAACCACCTGCAGAGCCCGGACAACGCGGTGTACGCCTACCACCGGGACACGTATGGCGAGAACTTCGCCTACGACGACTTCATCCCGATGTTCACGGCGGAGAGGTTCGACCCCCGGGCCTGGGTGGAACTCTTCCGTGACGCGGGAGCCCAGTACCACGTCCTCACCTCCAAACACCACGAGGGTTTCGCCCTGTGGGACACCAAGGTCTCCGACCGCAACGCCGTGAAGATGGGCCCGAAGCGCGATCTGGTCCGCGAACTCTTCGACGCCTCGAGGAAGTTCACGCCCGAACTACACCGCGGCCTGTACTTCTCCATGCCCGAGTGGTTCAACCCCGACAACCCGTGGATGGGCCACGCCCCGCGCAACCCGTACACCCTGGAGCCACTCCCGTACACCGGATACACGGCGGGCAAGGACTATGTGAAGGACTATCAGGCCCCGCAGATGCTGGAACTGATCCACGGCTACGACCCGTCCCTGATCTGGTGCGACATCGGCGGCGCGAACGACAGCCTCCATGTCCTCGCCGAGTACTTCAACCACGGCAAGAACAGACCCAAGCCGTACGAGGTGACCGTCAACAACCGCTCGGGCATCGGGTTCCACGACTTCACCACCCCCGAGTACACGACGTACGAGAACACGGTCGTCGCGAAGTGGGAGTCGAGCCGGGGACTCGATCCCTTCAGCTACGGCTACAACAAGGCGACGCCCGACGCCGCCTACATGACCGCCGAGGAGGTCGTCCACAGCCTGGTCGACATCGTGTCGAAGAACGGCAACTTCCTGCTGGACATCGGCCCCCGCGCGGACGGCACCATCCCGGAGATCATGCAGACCCGGCTGCGCGAGACCGGCCGCTGGCTCAGGACCAACGGCGAGGCGATCTACGACACCACGTACTGGTCGCGGATGGCGCAGCTCGGCGAGGACCTGCGGTTCACGGTCCGGCAGAACGAGGCGTTCTACATCCACTCGCTGACCGAGCCCGGCGCCACACTGACCGTCGAGGCGCCGGTGCCGATCCGCGGCGGGGACAAGGTGACGATGCTCGGTCACGACCGGCCGCTGACCTGGACGGTGAGCGGCGGGTCGCTGGTCGTCGACGTGCCGGAAGCGGCCCGCAAGGCGGGGCAGCACGTGTGGGTGTTCAAGGTGGAGTGGCATGGCTGACCAACGCGCCGCACGATCTGTTCGCAGCGGGTGGGCGCGGAGGGTCGTCGGCTGCGCGGTGGTGCTGCTGCTGACGCTCGCGACGCCGGTCCAGGCGTCGGCGCGGGCGGCGGCGGTGCCTCCCGTCACGGTCCCCGCCCTCTCCAACTGGAGGGCTGAACAAGGAAGTTACTCCTTCGGTCCGGGCTCCCGTATCGTCGCGCGCGACCCGGCCGCACGCCGGGTCGCGGACACCCTCGCCGACGATCTGCGCGCGGCGGGCCACGGCACCGTTCCCGTCGTACGGCGGGGCGCGCACGCGGGTGACATCGTGATCGGTGTCGACCCCTCCGCGTCGCGGCTCGGCACGGAGGGATACGAACTGCGCTCGGGCGAAAGCCTGTTGGTGACCGCCGCGGGCGAGACCGGTGCCTTCTACGGCACCCGGACCCTCCTCCAACTCCTCGCCCAGAGCGACCGCGTGCCCGCCGGGAGCACGGTCGACGTGCCCCAGTACAAGGAACGGGGCGTCGGCGTCTGCGCCTGCTACGTCCACATCTCGACGGCCTGGCTGGAGAACCTCGTACGCGACATGGCGTACCACAAGCTCAACCAGCTGCTGCTCGAACTGAAGGTGAAGAGCGACGCCCACCCCGAGGCCGACACCTGGGGCTACTACACCAGGGACGAGATACGCCGGCTCGTGGCCCTCGGCGAGAAGTACCACGTCGAGATCATCCCGGAGATCAACTCGCCCGGGCACATGGACCCCTGGATCCAGAACCGCCCGGACCTCCAGCTCACCGACGCCGACGGCGTGAAGCAGCCCGCCCGGCTCGACATCACACAGGACGCGGCCTTCACGTACTACACGAGCCTGATCGACGAGTACGCGCAGGTGTTCACGTCCGGGTCCTGGCACATGGGCGCCGACGAGTACATGCTCGGCTCCGACTTCGCCAAGTACCCGCAGATCCTCGCCTACGCGCGGGCCAGGTACGGCGCGAACGCCACCCCGCAGGACGCGTTCATCGACTTCGTCAACCGCGTCCAGGCCTACGCGGCGGCCAAGGGAAAGAAGCTGCGCATCTGGAACGACGGTCTCACCGGCGCCAACACCGTGCCCGTCACGGCCGGTACGACGGTCGAGCACTGGCTGAACGTGACGACCAAGCCCAGCCGGCTCATCGCCCAGGGCTATCCGTTGATGAACGCCGCCTACTCCCTCTACCTCGTCCGCGGCGGCTTCCACACCGACACGAAGGCGCTGTACGACCAGAGCTGGGACCCGCGCAGTTTCGAGGGCGAGAAGCTCGCCTCGCGCGCGGGCGTCACCGGGGCGAAGATCAGCCTCTGGCCGGACAACGGGCGCGGGGAGACCGAGAACGAGGTCGCGACCGCCATGGACCCGGCCCTGCGGCACATCGCCCAGGTCACCTGGGGCTCGGCGCACCCCGACCCGACGTACGCGGAGTTCACCGCGCGCGGTGCGGCCGTGGGGCACGCGCCCGGGTGGCGGGACCTGACCCGTGTGCCGGTGGCCGAGGGGACGTACACCTTCCGCGGTGGGGCCGCGACCGCCGATCTCCAGGTCCGGCGGACCGCGGACGGCTATGTGACCCTGCGGTCCGCGACGAGCGGCGGCTGTCTGGAGGTGAGCGGCGGAAAGCTCACGCTGAACGTGCCCCTGGACCCCGGTGTCGAGGTGACCGAATCGCCGTGCGTCGCCGCGGACAACTTGCAGCGCTGGGAGCTGGAGTCGGTGCGCGGCGGATACCGGCTCGTCAACGCGATCACACGGATGGCGGTGCACGTGACGGACGCGGGGCGGCTCCTCCAGTACCCCCCGGACCAAGAGCCGCCGTCCGTCTGGCAGTTGACCATCCACTGATGTGAGGAGCCCCCACCCCCATGGCCATCTCCAGACGCCTCTTCGTGCTGGCATCCACCGCTCTCGTCGCGTCCACCGGCACATCCGTCGCCCTCGCGGCCCCCGGCGAAGCTCCCTCCCGCATCCCCGTAAGCCCCTCCGACAGTGAGGACGACCTGGTCCGAAAGGCCTCCCAAGTCCGGCCCACCGCACGGCAGATTACCTGGCAGAACCTCGGACGCACCGCCTTCCTGCACTTCGGCGTGAACACCTTCACCGGCCTTGAGTGGGGCACCGGTGACGAGGACCCGGACGTCTTCCAGCCCGTCGGGCTCGACACCGACCAGTGGGCCCGCGCCCTGCGCGACGGCGGATTCGAGCTCGCCATCCTCACCGTCAAGCACCACGACGGGTTCGTCCTCTACCCGTCGCGCTACACCGACCACTCGGTGGCGTCGAGCAGTTGGCGCGGCGGGCGGGGCGACGTGCTGCGCTCCTTCGCCGACTCGATGCGCCGCCACGGGATCAAGGTCGGCGTCTACGTCTCACCGGCCGACGAGAACCAGTACCTGCACGGCGTGTACGCCAACGGCAGCGCGCGCACGGAGCGCACCGTCCCGACGCCGGTCGACGGCGACGACCGTACGAACCCGAGGACGTTCACGCTGGACGCCACCGACTACGGCGCCCATATGCTCAACCAGCTCTACGAAGTGCTCACCGAGTACGGACCCGTCGACGAGGTGTGGTTCGACGGAGCGCAGGGCCGTATTCCGCCCGACAAGGTGGAGAAGTACGACTGGGACAGCTGGTACGCGCTGGTCCGGGCCCTCGCCCCCGACGCCTCGATCGCGGTGTCCGGTCCCGATGTGCGCTGGGTCGGCAACGAGGGCGGGCTCGCCCGCGAGGACGAGTGGAGCGTCGTACCGGTCACGGAGAAGGACAACGGCCGCACGGACTACGCGCTCGCCTACGACGCACCCGACGAGGGCAGCAGGGCCGCCCTCGTGGCGGCCCGCCCGGTGGCCGACTACCTGCAGTGGTGGCCGGCCGAGTGCGATGTGTCCATCCGCGACGGCTGGTTCTACCACCCCGACCAACAACCCAAGAGCGTGGACGAGTTGACCGACATCTACTTCCGCTCGGTCGGCCGCAACTCGGTCCTGCTCCTCAACATCCCACCCGACACACAGGGCCTGCTTCCGGCCGCCGACGTGGTGCGGCTGCGCGAGTTCCGCGAACGCGTGGACCGGGAGCTGCCGGAGGACCTGGGGCGCGGGGCCGTGGTCCGCTCCTCCCCGGGGGTCTTCACCGTCGACCTCCGTACGGAGCACGAGGTGGACCGGATCAGGCTCGCGGAGGACATCCGGCACGGCCAGCAGGTCGAGAGCTTCGTGGTCGAGGCGTACGGAGCGGGCGCCTGGAGCCGGGTGGCCGGGGCGGGCACGATCGGAGCGAGCCGGATCCTGCTGCTCCCGGTGCCCGTACGGGCCCGGCACTGGCGCCTTCGGGTGACGGGGTCACGGCAGACCGCGCGGATCGCGGAGTTCGCGCTGCATCGCTCACGGACCTGAAGCGTACGGGGGGTGGACGCCCCGCAAGGCGTCCACCTCTCAGCGTCTTCCGCTCCGCGTCCACCTCTCAGCGTCTCCGGCTCCGCGTCCACCCCTCACCCCCTCAAGCCCCGCAGGGCCCCGTGCTCTCCCGTTCGATCAGCCGCGGCACCGGTACCTGCACCGTCCGGGCCGGACCGCCGTCCAGTAGTGCGGTGAGTTCCTGGGCGGCCGTGCGGCCGAACTGGACGGTGTCGCGGGAGAGGGCGGACAGCCAGGGTTTGACCATGCGGCACAGGGGCGAGTCCTCCCAGGCGACGACCGAGACGTCGCCCGGTACCAGGAAGCCCAGTTCCGTGGCGGCGGCGACGCCGGCGACGGCCATCACGTCGTTGTCGTAGACCAGCGCGGTCGGCGGGGTGCCGCTCTCCAGGACGCGGCGGGTGACGGCGGCGCCCTCCGCGTCCGAGTAGTCCGTGGGGACCGAGCGCACCTCCGTCAGACCCCGCCGCTCGGCCTCCGCGCGCAGGGTGCGGATGCGGCGCTCGGTGTGGGCGAGCCCCGGCAGGCCCGCGATGTGCACGATCCGGCGGTGGCCGAGCGCGTACAGCTCGTCCACCAGCGCGGCCATCGCGCCCGCGTCGTCCGCCCAGACGGTGGAGATCCCCGGGTGCCCCGCGTCCGGTACGCCGCCGATCACCACGGCGGGCAGACCCAGCTCCTCGAGCAGGTCCGGACGCGGATCGTCGGTCCGCGGGTCGACGACCATGACTCCGTCCACGCGATGCTCGGCCCACCAGCGCCGATAGACCGCGCACTCGTCGGCCACATCCTCCACCACCTGGAAGAGCAGGCCGAGATGACGCTCGGCCAGCACCTCCTGGATGCCGGAGATCAGCTGCAGGAAGAACGAGTCCACGCCCAGGGTGTCGGCGGGTCGGGCCACCACGAGACCGACCGTCGCCGCGCCCTCGCCGGACAGCTGGCGCGCCGCCGTACTCGGCCGCCAGCCCAGCTGTTCGGCCACGCGGCGGACCCGGTCGCGGGTGATCTCGGAGACCCCGGGCCGGTCGTTGAGCGCGAAGGAGACCGCGCTCTCGGAGACCCCGGCGCGCTGTGCGATGTCCTTCATCGTCGGTCGGCGCGCGGGTGACCGCTTGGCTGGCAACCCTGTTCCCCGTTCTGCTGAGCTGGTGTACTAATGCGCTTGAGCTGAGGCAATCTAAAGCGCATTAGTGATCGATTGCAAGAGGCTGAGGGAACGTCTGTGACCAGCCATGTTGTGGCACTAATGAATTTAGCTGAGCCAAATCCATTGACTTGCCCGGCGAGTTGGCTGCAAGGTCTGCCCCGGCACCGTTACCCCTGCTGCAAGAGGAGCCCCATCCGTGCGCATCTCCCGCAGAGCTCTCGCCGCCGCTGCCACCGTCGCCGTTCTCCTGCCGCTGAGCGCCTGCGGCTCCGGGAGTGACGGCAGTGGCTCGACGGACGCCTCCGGCAAGGTCGAGGGCGACATCACCTTCCAGACCTGGAACCTGAGGGCCAACTTCAAGTCGTACTTCGAGGGCGTGATCGCCGACTTCGAGAAGAAGTACCCCGACACCCATGTGAAGTGGGTCGACCAGCCCGCCGAGGGCTACGCCGACAAGATCAGCGCGGACGCGGCCGGCGGCACCCTGCCCGACGTCGTCAACGTCTCGCCGGACCTCGTCGCCCCGCTCGCCAAGGCGGGCCTCGCCCTCGACCTCGACAAGTCCGCCGCGCAGTACAAGAAGGAGTACCTGGACGGCGCCTGGGCCAGCCACCAGATACCGGGCATGACCGGCACGTACGCCTTCCCCTGGTACCTCAACACCGGCCCGCTCTTCTACAACAAGTCCCTCTTCAAGGAGGCCGGCCTCGACGCCTCCAAGCCGCCGACGACGTACGACGAACTCTTCGCCGACGCCCTGCAGCTGGCGAAGAAGAGCGACGGCAAGGTCGCCACGCTCGCCAACGTGCCCACCGTCGAGGACTTCGGCCGCTACGGCGTCGAGCTGATGAACAAGGAAGGCACCGCCTTCGCCTTCAACGACGCCAAGGGGGTCGAACTCCTCACCAAATACAAGGAGTTGTACGACGCGAAGGCGCTCGACCCGCAGGCGCTGACCGCGACCCCGGAGTCCTCGGGCAAGAAGTTCCTCACCGAGGCCGTCGCCATGAACCCCGGCAGCGCCCTGGACCTCGGCAACTTCAAGAAGCAGGCCCCGAACCTCTACAAGAACATCGGCATCACGGACCAGATCACCAGCACCGGCAAGGTGAACATGTACGTGATGGGCGTGATGGTCAACTCGCGCACCAAGCACACCCCCGCCTCGGTCGCCTTCGCGCACTTCGTCACCGACGCGCAGAACCAGATGTCCTTCGCCAAGAAGGTCGCGATCTTCCCGAGCACCGCGGGCTCGCTCGACGACCCGTACTTCACCAAGGAGGACGGCACCGACGAGACCCGCGTGCGGATCGCCGCCGCCAAGTCCCTGAAGAACGCGGTCAACTACACGCCGGTCCTCTTCAGCGAGCAGATGAAGACCGCGCTGCGCAACGAGGTCGCGAAAGCCCTGCAGGGCAAGGAGAGCCCCAAGACGGCTCTTGACAACGCTGTCAAGGCCTGCGACACGCTGCTCAAGCAGCAGGGCTGAGCGGGGCCATGGCGAGTTCCTCCAGCACCGCCCGGGTAAGGCGCCAACTGCCGACCAGCCCCTGGCTGTTCGCCGCTCCCGGCCTCCTGGTCGTGGGCGTGTTCATCCTCTATCCGTTCGTCTCGACCGTGGTCAACGCCTTCACCGACCGCCGCACCCTGATCCCGGGCACGTTCGTGGGCCTCGCCAACTTCCGCGAGCTGCTGCACGACGACATGTTCTGGATCGGGCTGCGCAACAGCACGCTCTACGTCCTCGGGGTCGTCCCCGCGCTCGTCCTGCTGCCGTTGCTGCTCGCGCTGCTGGTCCAGAAGAACATCCCCGGCATCACCTTCTTCCGGTCGGCCTTCTACACCCCGGTGGTCGCGTCCATCGTCGTGGTCGGCCTGATCTGGGTGTGGCTCCTGGACGAACGCGGCCTGGTGAACTCGCTGTTGGAGTCGATCGGCGTCGACAGGGTCGGCTTCCTCAGCGACCAGTGGCTGCTCCTGCTGAGCGCCATGGCCGTCACGGTCTGGAAGGGCCTCGGCTACTACATGATCATCTATCTGGCCGCGCTCGCCAATGTGCCACGCGAGCTGCACGAGGCCGCGTCGGTCGACGGCGCGGGCGCGGTCCGGCGCTTCCTCACGGTCACCGTGCCCGCTGTGCGCTCCACCATGGTGCTGGTCGCCGCGCTCTCCTCGGTCGCCGCCTTCAAGGTGTTCTCCGAGGTGTACCTGATGGCGGGCCCGGACGGCGGCCCGGCGGGCGAGGACACCACTCTCGTCATGCTCGTCCAGCGCACCGGCACCGGACTGACCGGCCGGGTCGGCTACGCCTCCGCCATCTCGGTCGTCGTCTTCGTCGTCACCGTCGCGCTGATGCTGCTCGTGCTGCGCGCCGACCGCAAGGAGGACGCGTGAGCGCGCCGGAAGGAGGACATGTGAGCGTGCGGGAAGAAGGACGGGTGAGCGTGCTGGAGAAGGAGCGCG
Source organism: Streptomyces olivochromogenes (assembly GCF_001514115.1). Classification (GTDB taxonomy): domain Bacteria; phylum Actinomycetota; class Actinomycetes; order Streptomycetales; family Streptomycetaceae; genus Streptomyces; species Streptomyces olivochromogenes. The sequence continues at coordinate 551,314 of NZ_KQ948451.1, read as the reverse complement.
ACGTCGAGCGGCGTCCGCCGGCCGAGCGCGGGCCCCGTCGTCGCCGTATCACCGACGAGCACGGCCGCCGTGTCCGCGGCTGGGAACTCGCCCTGCGCTACCTGCTGCTGCTCGCCGTCCTCGCCCTGACCGTCGGCCCGTTCCTGTGGCAGCTGTCCACCTCGCTCAAGGGCCCGACCGAGGACATCTTCAGCTCACCGCCCAAGTTCCTGCCGGGCGATCCCACGCTGCACAACTACAAGCGGGTGGCCGACACCATCCCCGTGTGGGACTACGCCTTCAACTCCCTGAAGGTCGCGGGTGCCAACGTCGTCACCAACTGCGTCGGCTCGGCCCTCGCGGGCTACGCCCTGGCCCGCCTGCGCTACCGAGGCAGGCGGGTGGCGACCCTCGTCTTCATCCTCGCGATGCTCGTCCCCGTCGAGGGCATCATCATCGCCCAGTTCACCACCATGCGTGAGCTCGGCCTGAACAACACGCTCATCGGAGTCGTCCTGCCCGGCTGCATCGGCGCGATGAACGTTTTGCTGATGCGCAACGCCTTCCTCAACCTGCCGTACGAGATCGAGGAGGCGGCCTTCGTGGACGGCGCCAACACCTGGCAGCGGTTCCTGCGGATCGCGCTGCCCTCGGTGAAGGGCACGCTCGCCGTGGTCGCGATCTTCGCCTTCATGGGCGCCTGGGACGACTTCCTGTGGCCCCTCATCGTGCTCAGCGACCCCTCGAAGTTCACCCTCACCATCGGCCTCAACTATCTGCACGGCACCTTCGCCAACGACGAACGGCTCGTCGCCGCGGGCACGATCATCGCCGTGGCACCGCTCATCGCCCTCTTCGCCTGCCTCCAGCGGTACTTCTTCCGCGGGGTGGGGGAGGGCGCCGTCAAGGGCTGACCTCCCGCACCCCCGATTCGCCTCGCAAGGATCCCGCATGCCTTCTGCCGTGCGCTTCGGCGTCAACTACACGCCCAGCGAAGGGTGGTTCCACCACTGGCTCGACTTCGACCTCGACTCCGTACGCGCCGACCTCGACTCCATCGCCGCGCTGGGCCTCGACCACATCCGGGTCTTCCCGCTGTGGCCCTACTTCCAGCCCAACCGCGCGCTGATCCGCCCGCGCGCCGTCGAGCAGCTGATCCAGCTCGTCGACGCGGCCGGAGAGCGGGGGCTCGACGTCAACGTGGACGGTCTGCAGGGGCACCTGTCGAGCTTCGACTTCCTGCCCGCGTGGACGCGGACCTGGCACCGGCGCAACCTGTTCACCGACCCGGAGGTCCTCGACGGCCAGGCGGCCTATCTGCGCACGCTCGCCGCGGCCCTCGCCGACCGCCCGCACTTCATCGGCATGACGCTCGGCAACGAGGTCAACCAGTTCTCGGCGGGCCCGCCCCATCCGGACCCCGACCGGGCGAGCAGCGCCCAGATCGACCACTGGCTGGAGCGGATGCTCGCCGCCTGCGAGGAGGGCGCCCCCGGCCGGCTGCATCTGCACGCCGAGTACGACGCCACCTGGTACCAGGACGACATGCCGTTCACCCCGGGCCAGGCCGCCTGCCGCGGCGCCGTCACGGCCGTACATTCCTGGGTCTTCAACGGCACCGCGCAGCGGCACGGCCGTACCTCCGTGCCGACCGAACACCACGCCGCGTATCTGATCGAGCTGAGCAAGGCCTGGGCCGACGACCCGCACCGGCCCGTCTGGCTCCAGGAGGTCGGCGCACCCGCCCCCCTGATCCCGCCCGAGCACGCCGCGGCCTTCACCGAGGCCACCGTCGCGGCCGCACTGGACTGCCCCGACCTGTGGGGCATCACCTGGTGGTGCTCCCACGACGTCTCCCGCGACCTCGCCGACTTCCCCGAACTCGAATACGGGCTCGGCCTGTTGACCAACGACCGGCGCCCCAAGGACAGCGCGCGGACGCTGGCCCGCGCGGCCCGCGAGCACCACCACACGCCCGCCCCCCGCACCACGGCGCTGATCGTCCCCACCGACCCCGCCGTCCGCTCGCTCTGCGCCCCGGGCGGCCCCGTCTTCGAGGCGTTCTTCCGGCTCACCGCCGACGGCGCCCGCCCCACCACCGTCCTCGACGCGCGCGTGGACGACAAGGAACACCTCGCCGCGCGCGGCATCACCGAAGTCGTCAGTCCCGATCAGGTACTCCCCATCCCACAAGGAGAAACCCGCTCGTGAACCCCACCAGACGCACCGTCCTGCTCGCCGGCGCGGCCGCCGCGCTGCTGCCCGCCCTGCCCGGTCTGCCCGCGGTCGCGGCGACCGAGGCCGCCGCGACCGCGGCACCGCCGTACGCCTCCTACTGGTACCCCGACTCGCTGCCCTCGGGCACCCCCGGCACCGGCATCACCTGGCGCAGTCTCAAGGCATGGAGCGCCGCCACCGACGCCGACCTCGCGTTCAACGCCTCGACCGTGCCGCTCGCCGCGCGCTTCACACCGACCCCGGCCAACACGACCGCCCGCAGCGGCCAGGCCCGTATCCAGTCCCTCGTCTCCTTCGGCCCCACGTCGAGCAACCCCTCGCAGGGCGCCGCCACAGCCGACTACTACGCCCTCACCCACTGGGCGTACCTCGACGAACTCGTCTTCTGGGGCGGCTCGGCGGGCGAGGGCCTGATCCTCGCGCCGAACGCCCCGATCGTCGACGCGGCCCACCGGCACGGCGTGCCCGTCCTCGGCAACGTCTTCCTGCCGCCCGTCGCCTACGGCGGACAGCTCCAGTGGACCCGCGACCTGGTGCAGAAGGACTCCACCGGGCACTACCCGCTCGCCGCGCGGCTCGTCGCGGTGGCGGCGGCGTACGGCTTCGACGGCTGGTTCATCAACGCGGAGACCAGCGGCGGGAACAGCGCGCTCGCCACCGACATGCTCGGCTTCATGAACGAACTGAAGACGCTCGGGACGGCCCAGGGGCTGCGCGTCACCTGGTACGACTCGATGACCGTGAGCGGCTCGGTGAGCTGGCAGGGCGCCCTGAACAACCAGAACAAGACGTTCTTCCAGGCCGCCGACTCCATGTTCGTCGACTTCCGCTGGTCGCAGAGCAGCCTGGCCTCCTCCGCGACGACCGCGCAGCAACTCGGGCGCAGTCCCTACGAGTTGTGGGCGGGCGTCGATGTCGAGGCGGGCGGCACCGGCGCGTCCGTGAACTGGGACGCCATCGTGCCGAGCACCAAGGCCCACGTCACCTCGCTCGGCTTCTACCGGCCCGAGTGGACCCGCAACCACCTGCCCGCGAGCCGTACCCCCGGCGACTTCCACGCCGCCGACGACCTGTTCTGGACCGGCTCCTCCCTCGACCCCTCCAAACCCAACACGAGCGCGAGCTGGCGCGCCCCGGCCGTCTCCGTCGCCGACCGCTCGACGGTCGCCTCGCTTCCGTTCGCGACCGTCTTCAACACCGGCCACGGGCTGAAGTGGTACGAGGACGGTGAGGCCACCTCGGACCAGGCCTGGAACCATCTCGGCCTCCAGGACCGGCTGCCCTCCCGCCGCTGGGTCGTGCGGACGAGCGGACAGCGCCCCGCCGTCACCTTCGACTTCGCGGACGCCTGGCGGGGCGGAAGCAGCCTGCTCGTCGACGGCGCCCTCGACGCGCCCACCACGCTGGACCTGTATGCGACCAGGCTGCCGCTCACCGCGGACACGGTGGTCGAGCTCACCTACCGCACGGACGCGGGAGCCGCCGCCGTGGAGCTGGCCGTCGCCACCGCCGAGCCGAGCGCGGCGGGCGGGGCGCCCCCGTACACGTACTTCCCGCTCACGTCCTCGGGCGACGGCTGGGAGACCGCAACGGTGCCGCTGACCGGACTGACCGGGACCGTGCACGCGCTGGGCGTGCGGCTGACGGCGAGCAGCGGTCCGGTGCGCTGGCGTCTTGGCGGGCTCGCGGTCCGCGATGCCGTGCTCACCCCCTCCGCACCCACCGACCTGCGCGTCACCGGAGCCGACGGCGGCAACCTGCGCTTCGCCTGGCAGGGCGCCCCCGGCGAAGTGCGCCACTACGAGCTGTACCGGACGCTCCCCGACGGCACGCGCCGCTTCCTCGGCGGCACCTGCCAGAGGGCGTTCTACGTCGGCGGTCTCACCGCCGAGCAGGGCGAGTCGTCCGGGGGGTTCGAAGTGCGCGCGGTGGGGGAGCTGTTCACCGTCTCGACCGCCGCCACGACCACCCACACCTGGTAGCAGGACCACCTTCCCGCACCATCTTCACCCCACGGAGCACCCCATGCATGACGACCGCACCCTGGTCGAAGCCCGCCTCAAGCGCGTCCTCGACGAGCGCATCCGACCCGCCGTGTACCCCGAGTCCGTGCCGCTGGAAGTCGCGGTGTGGCACGCTCCCGGTGAGCCGGTGCCCGTCGCCGAGGGGCTCGCGGCCACACCCGAGCCGATCGAGGTGGGTGCGCGCTGGGGCGCTCCGTGGGGCACCAGCTGGTTCCGCGTCACCGGGACCGTCCCGGAGGCGTGGGCAGGGAAGACCGTCGAGGCCCTGCTGGACCTGGGCTTCGACGAGAACATGCCCGGCTTCCAGTGCGAGGGGCTCGTCTACCGGCCCGACGGCACTCCGGTGAAGGGCCTCAACCCGCGCAACCAGTGGGTGCGCATCGGCGCCCCGGTCGAGGGCGGCGAGGAGGTCCGGCTGCACGTCGAGGCCGCGTCCAACCCGGTGATCCTCGACTACCACCCCTTCCTGCCCACCCAGTTGGGCGACAAGGAGACCGCGGGCAGCGAGCCGCAGTACACCCTCACCCGGATGGACCTCGCCGTCCTCGACGAGACCGTGTGGGAGCTGGTGCTCGACCTGGAGGTCCTCGGCGAGCTGATGGCCGAGCTGCCGGTGGAGTCGGCGCGGCGCTGGGACATCCTGCGCGCGGTGGAGAAGGCGCTCGACGCGGTCGACCTGCAGGACGTGGGCGCGACCGCCGCCGCGGCCCGCGACCGGCTGGCCGGGGTGCTCGCCGAGCCCGCCGTCGCGTCCGCGCACCGCATCAGTGCCGTCGGGCACGCGCACATCGACTCGGCGTGGCTGTGGCCGCTGCGCGAGACCGTCCGCAAGGTGGCGCGGACCACCTCCAACATGACCGCGCTCATCGAGGACGAGCCCGAGTTCGTCTTCGCGATGTCCCAGGCCCAGCAGTGGGCCTGGGTGAAGGAGCACCGGCCCGAGGTGTGGGCACGGGTGAAGAAGGCGGTCGCGGAGGGTCGGTTCGTGCCCGCGGGCGGCATGTGGGTGGAGTCGGACACCAACATGCCGGGTTCGGAGGCGATGGCCCGTCAGTTCGTGCACGGCAAACGGTTCTTCCTCGACGAGTTCGGCATCGAGAACGACGAGGCCTGGCTGCCGGACACCTTCGGCTTCGCCGCGGGACTCCCGCAGATCATCAAGGCGGCGGGCTCCAAGTGGCTGCTCACCCAGAAGATCTCGTGGTCGCAGACCAACAAGTTCCCGCACCACACCTTCCAGTGGGAGGGCATCGACGGCACGCGCATCTTCACGCACTTCCCGCCCGTCGACACCTACAACTGCTCCATGCGGGGCAGCGAACTCGCCCACGCGGCCAAGAACTTCAAGGACAAGGGCGTCGCCCGGCACTCCCTCGCCCCCACCGGCTGGGGTGACGGAGGCGGCGGCACCACGCGCGAGATGGTCGCCAAGGCGGCCAGGGTCCGTGACCTCGAAGGCTCCGCGACCGTGGTGTGGGAGACCCCGGCGGAGTTCTTCAAGAAGGCCGAGGCCGAGTACCCGAACGCCCCCGTCTGGGTCGGCGAGTTGTACCTCGAACTGCACCGCGCCACCCTGACCAGCCAGGCGAAGACCAAGCAGGGCAACCGGCGCAGCGAACACCTCCTGCGCGAGGCCGAACTCTGGGCGGCGACCGCGGCCGTTCGGACCGGATTCCCGTACCCGTACGAGGAGTTGGACCGCATCTGGAAGACGGTCCTGCTCCACCAGTTCCACGACATCCTGCCCGGCTCGTCCATCGCCTGGGTGCACCGGGAGGCGCGCAGGACGTACGAGCGGGTCGCCGAGGAGCTGAACGGCGTCATCGACACGGCGCAGCGGGCGCTGGCGGGTGAAGGCGGCACGGAGCTCGTGTTCAACTCCGCCCCGCACCGCAGGGACGGGGTCCCGGCGGGCGGGGCCCTGCCCGCCGCCGCGGCGAGCGAGGTGTCGCTCGCGCCGCGCGTAGGCGGCGGACACGTCCTCGACAACGGCCTGCTGAGGGTCGAGATCGACGCCCGGGGCCTTGTCGTCTCCGCGTACGACCTCGACGCCGACCGCGAGACGATCGCCCCCGGACGCGCCGCGAACCTGCTCCAGATCCACCCCGACTTCCCGAACATGTGGGACGCCTGGGACGTCGACGAGTTCTACCGCAACACGGTCACCGACCTGGTCGACGCGGACGAGGTCGTGCCTGGTGAGGACGGCGTGTCGGTGCGGATCGTACGGTCCTTCGGCGCGTCGCGGGTCACCCAGGTGCTGTCGCTCGCGCCGGGGGAGCGGCGGCTCGGCATCGACACCGAGGTCGACTGGCACGAGACGGAGAAGTTCCTGAAGCTCGCCTTCCCGCTCGACGTGCACGCGGAGCGGTACGCCTCCGAGACGCAGTTCGGGCACTTCTACCGTCCGACGCACACCAACACGTCCTGGGAGTCGGCCAAGTTCGAGGCGTGCAACCACCGGTTCGTGCACATGGAGGAGCCGGGCTGGGGTGTCGCGCTCGTCAACGACTCGACGTACGGCCATGACGTGACCCGTACCGTCCGCGACAGCGACTTGGGTACGACCACCACCGTGCGCGTCTCGCTGCTGCGCGCCCCGCGCTTCCCCGACCCCGAGACCGACCAGGGCGTCCACCGCTTCCGGCACGCGCTGGTGCCGGGGGCCGGCATCGGGGACGCGGTGCGCGAAGGGTGGCGGATCAACCTGCCGGAGCGGCGGGTGAGCGGCGAACGTGAGGTCGCACCCCTGGTGGAGGTGGCGCAGGACGCGGTCGCGGTGACCGCGGTCAAGCTCGCCGACGACGGCAGCGGGGATGTGGTCGTACGCTTCCACGAGTCCCGGGGCGGGCGCACCGGGGCCACGCTGACGGCCGGGTTCGAGGTCGGGGACGTCACCGTGACCGACCTGCTGGAGCGGCCCCTCGCGGACGCCGCGCAGCCGCGGCGCGACGGTGACACGGTCACTGTGTCGCTGCGCCCCTTCGAGCTGGTCACTCTGCGGCTGACACGCGCCTGAGCGGTTGCGTGTCCGACCCCTTCCCGGGCTGCGGATCCGGCTACTGCGTGAGCTGGGTCCGCAGCCACTGCTCCACTTCGCCCACGTGCGCGGCGGCGGCAGCCCTGGCCGCCTCCGGGTCGTGGGCCACCAGCGCGCGGTGGATCGCCGCGTGCTCGCGGCGCGTGCGCTCGAAGGCGCCCTCCTCCTCGTAGCCCCGCCAGACCCGGGCACGGAAGGTGCGCGAGGACAGGCCCTCCAGGATGGCGGCCATGGTCTCGTTGCCCGCGGCGGCCGCGATCTCGCGGTGGAAGGCCAGATCGTGGGCGAGGATCTCCTCCGGGTCGTCCGTCGCGTTCATCGCCAGCAGGTGTTTCTCGACCTCTGCCAGCTGGTCCGCCGTGATCCGCGCGGCGGCCAGCGCGGTCGCGGTCGACTCCAGGATCCGCCGCACCTCCAGCAGCTCGACCAGCTGCGGCCCGCGCGAGAGGTCGGCCACCACGCCGAAGGTCTCCAGCAGGTCCCCGGCCTCCAGCTGGGTGACATAGATGCCCGAGCCGTGCCGGGCCTCCAGCACACCGAGGACCGTGAGCGCGCGGATCGCCTCGCGCATCGAGCTGCGGGACATGCCCAGCTGTGCGGCGAGATCACGCTCGGTCGGCAGCCGCTGCCCGGGCTCCAGCCGGCCCTCGCCGATCATCGCCTTGATCCGCTCGATGGCGCGCTGCGTCACGGTGCCCTTCTGCGGGGCCGACTCGTCCACGCCGTCTCCTCCTGTCGCCGGGTGCGCCGCAGTCTAACCACCAGAGTGGTCGGACCACTACGGCTGATAACGCGGAAATTTTGGCGCACGGGGGTGTTGCGGAGGCGAAGTGGTCTGATAAATATTCGTCCCGGTTGAGCGGGACGCTCGGCCACGCACCGTCACCCCCGATCGATCTCGCTCAACGAGGAGCCGTCAGATGGCCGGCAGAAACGTGCGGAACACGCGAATTGCGTCGCGGGCAGTGCGTGCGGCGGCTGCGGCCGCCTGCGCGACCCTCGTGCTCGCGGCATGCGGCAGCACCAAGGACTCCGTGTCGTCGGGCGGTGGAGGCACCGGCAAGGTCGGGGTGATCCTGCCCCTGCTGACCTCGCCGTTCTGGCAGTCCTACAACGACTACGTACCGAAGATGGCGAAGTCCGAAGGGGTCGACGCCCTCAAGACCGTCAACTCCAACAGCGACCCGTCCCAGCAGATCACCGACATCAACAACCAGCTCAACCAGGGCGTGAAGGGCCTCGTCGTGGCCCCCCTGGACAGCGCCGCGATCGCCGCCGGGCTCGACCAGGCCGAGCGCAAGGGCGTGCCCGTGGTCGCCGTCGACGTGGCGCCCGAGAAGGGCAAGGTCGCGATGGTCGTACGCGCCAACAACGTCGCGTACGGCGAGAAGGCCTGCGAGTACCTCGGCAAGCAGATCCCCTCCGGCAAGGTCGTGCAGATCATGGGCGACCTGGCCTCGGTCAACGGCCGGGACCGCTCCGAGGCCTTCCGCACCTGCGTGCAGAAGAACTACCCGAAGCTGAAGGTCCTGGAGATTCCCGCCAAGTGGGAGTCCGACACCGCGGCCTCCAAGCTCGACACCCTGCTGAACGCCAACCCCGACATCAAGGGCATCTACATGCAGGCGGGCGGCGTCTACCTCGCGCCGACCCTCCAGACCCTCAAGTCCAAGGGCATGCTGAAGAAGACCGGCGAGGCGGGCCACATCACGATCGTCTCGAACGACGGCATCCCGCAGGAGTTCGACGCCATCCGCAAGGGCGAGATCGATGCCACCGTCTCCCAGCCGGCCGACGCGTACGCCAAGTACGGCATGTACTACATCAAGGCCGCGATGCAGGGGAAGACGTTCAAGACCGGCCCGACCGACCACGACTCCGAGATCGTCAAGCTGCCCAGCGGCATCCTGGAGGACCAGCTGCCCGCGCCGCTGGTGACCAAGGACAACGTCGACGACCCCAAGCTCTGGGGCAACACGGTCAAATGAGCACCCCACTGGTGGAGGCGCGGGGGGTGGCCAAGCGGTACGGCCCCACCGTCGCCCTCCAAGACGGCCGGCTCACCGTTCTCCCCGGTGAGTCCCATGCCCTCGTCGGGCGCAACGGCGCGGGCAAGTCCACCCTCGTCACCATCCTCACCGGCCTCCAGGCTCCCGACGAGGGCGAGGTCCGCTTCGACGGTGAGCCCGCGCCCGCGCTCACCGACCGCGACGCCTGGCGCCGCAAGGTGGCCTGCGTCTACCAGAAGCCCACCGTCGTACCGGAGTTGACGGTCGCCGAGAACCTCTTCATCAATCGGCAGCCGGTCGGGCGCGGCGGCTTCATCAGCTGGCGCAGGCTGCGGGCCGAGGCGGCGCAGGTCCTGGACACCTGGGACGTGCACGTCGACCCGCAGGCCCGCACCGCCGACCTCAAGGTCGAGGACCGCCAAATGGTCGAGATCGCCCGGGCGCTCAGCTTCGGCGCCCGGTTCATCGTCCTCGACGAGCCGACCGCGCAGCTCGACAACCGGGAGATCGAACGGCTCTTCACCCGGATGCGCGCGCTCCAGGAGTCCGGTGTCACCTTCCTGTTCATCTCGCACCACCTCCAGGAGGTGTACGAGGTGTGCCAGACGGTCACCGTGCTGCGCGACGCCCGCTGGATCACCACCGCGCCGGTCGCCGAACTTCCCCGCACGGCCCTGGTGGAGGCCATGGCGGGGGAGTCGATCGCCGAGCGGACCGTCACGCACCAGCCCGTCGCCGCGGACGCCCCGGTGCTGCTCGACGCCCGGGGGCTCACCTCGGACGCGTACGAGGACATCGACCTCACCGTCCGCCACGGCGAGGTCGTCGGCCTCGCCGGCTCCAGCGGCAGCGGCAAGATCGAGCTTGCCGAGTCCTTCGCCGGACTGCACACCCCGACCGGCGGAACGGCTCGACTCGACGGTGAGCGGCTGTCGTTCGGTGACGTGCAGGCCGCGCTCAGGGCAGGCGTCGCCTGTGTCCCGCGTGACCGGCACGAGCAGGGTCTCGTCTCCGGCATGACCATCGGCGACAACACCACCATGAGCGTCCTGAACCGGCTCGGCCGCTACGGCTTCATCTCCGCCGCCCGCAAGCGGGGCTTCGCCGCCGAGCTGATCGAACGCCTCGACATCCACACCGAGGGCCCCGAACAGCCTGTCTCCGACCTCTCCGGCGGCAACGCGCAGAAGGTCGTCATGGCCCGCGCCCTCGCCTCCGACCCCCGCCTCCTCGTCCTCATCAACCCCACCGCGGGCGTCGACGTGAAGTCCAAGGAGTCGCTGCTGTCCCGGATGGACAGCGCCAGCGAGGACGGCACCGCCGTGCTGGTCGTCTCCGACGAACTCGACGACCTGCGCCGCTGCGACCGCGTCCTCGTCCTCTTCCACGGCCGTGTCGTCGCCGAGCACCCGGCGGGCTGGCACGACCACGAGCTGATCGCCTCCATCGAAGGAGTGGACCATGGCTGACACGAAGGCCCCGTCGGCCTCGTCGCCCACCTCCGCGCGCGTCCCCGACGCTCGGGCCGCCAAGACCGTACTGCTCCGCAGGGCCCGCGAACTCGCCCTTGTGCCAGCCCTGTTGGTGCTCCTGGTGCTCGGCGCGATCGTCAACGACTCGTTCCTCACCGAACGGAACCTGATCTCCATCCTGGGCGCCTCGGCGGCACTCGCGATGGTGGTCCTCGCCGAGTCGCTGGTGCTGATCACCGGCAAGATCGATCTCTCACTGGAGTCGGTGGTCGGCATCGCGCCCGCCGTCGGCGCCCTGCTGGTGCTGCCGTCCGCGCAGTCCGGCTGGGGCACGGAGTGGTCGGCCGCGCTCGCCCTCGTCGCGATCCTCGTCGTGGGCGGAGTCATCGGCGCCTTCAACGGCATCCTCGTGGTGAAGTTCAAGCTCAACGCCTTCATCGTCACCCTCGCGATGCTGATCGTCCTGCGTGGCCTGTTGGTCGGCGCCACCAAGGGCAAGACACTGTTCGGCATGCCCGACGCGTTCTTCCAGCTGGCCACCTCCACCTTCCTGCGGGTCCCGCTGTCGGTGTGGCTGGCCGCGGTCGCCTTCGGGGTTGCCGGACTGATCCTCAAATACCACCGCGTCGGGCGCGCCCTGTACGCCATAGGCGGCAACGCGGAGGCGGCCCGCGCCGCCGGTATCCGCGTCGACCGGATGCTGCTCGGCGTCTCCGTCGTCGCCGGCGTCCTCGCCTCGGTCGGCGGGATCATGCAGACCGGGTACGTCGGCGCGATCAGCGCCAACCAGGGCAACAACATGATCTTCACCGTGATGGCGGCGGCGGTCATCGGCGGCATCAGCCTGGACGGCGGCAAGGGCACCATGTTCGGCGCCCTGACCGGCGTACTCCTCCTCGGCGTGGTGCAGAACCTGCTCACGCTCGCCCAGGTGCCGTCCTTCTGGATCCAGGCCATCTACGGCGGAATCATCCTGGTCGCCCTGATGATCGCCCGCGTGACCACCGGCCGCGCCCAGGACTGACCTCCCTTCGTCTTCGTACGGATCCAAGGACCCACGGATCCACGGAACCCTCCGTACGCCCCTGTCCCGGACCGAAAGGCCTCCCGTGTCACCAACTGCCGCCCGTATCACCGCGGTCGACACCTACGACATCCGTTTCCCCACCTCGCGCGAGCTCGACGGCTCCGACGCGATGAACCCGGACCCCGACTACTCGGCGGCGTACGTCGTGCTGCGCGGCGACGCGGCCGACTGTCCCGAGGGGCACGGCTTCACCTTCACCATCGGGCGGGGCAACGACGTCCAGGTCGCCGCGATCGAGGCGCTGCGCGGGCATGTGGTCGGACGCTCGGTCGACGAGCTGTGCGCGGACCCGGGCTCCCTCGCCCGGGACCTGATCGGGGACAGTCAGCTGCGCTGGCTCGGACCCGAGAAGGGCGTGATGCACATGGCGATCGGCGCCGTCGTCAACGCCGTGTGGGACCTGGCCGCCAAGCGCGCCGGGAAGCCCCTGTGGCAGCTGCTCGCCGACGCCGAACCGGAGTGGCTGGTCCGCCAGGTCGACTTCCGCTACCTCACGGACGCCCTCACCCCCGAGGAGGCGCTCGAACTGCTCCGTCGTGGCCGGGAGGGCGCCGCCGAGCGCGCCGCGATCCTCCGGGAGAGGGGCTTCCCCGCCTACACCACCTCGCCCGGCTGGCTCGGCTACAGCGACGAGAAGCTCACCCGCCTCGCCGCCGAGGCCGTCGCCGACGGGTTCCGGCAGATCAAGCTGAAGGTGGGTGCCGATCTCGCGGACGACGTACGCCGCTGCCGGGTCGCCCGCTCGGTGGTCGGCCCCGACATCCGGATCGCCATCGACGCCAACCAGCGCTGGAACGTGGACGAGGCGATCACCTGGACCAAGGCCCTCGCCGAGTTCGAGCCCTACTGGATCGAGGAGCCCACCAGCCCCGACGACGTCCTCGGCCACGCCGCCGTCCGCGAGGCCGTCGCCCCCGTCAAGGTCGCCACCGGCGAACACGTCCAGAACCGTGTCGTCTTCAAACAGCTCCTCCAGGCCGGCGCCATCGACGTCCTGCAGATCGACGCCGCCCGCGTCGCCGGTGTCAACGAGAACCTCGCCATCCTGCTGCTCGCGGCCAAGTTCGGCGTGCCCGTCTGCCCGCACGCGGGCGGGGTCGGCCTGTGCGAACTCGTCCAGCACCTGTCGATGTTCGACTTCGTGGCGCTCTCCGGCACCACCGACGACCGGGTCATCGAATACGTCGACCATCTGCACGACCACTTCCTCGACCCGGTGGTGATCAGGCAGGGTCACTACACGGCACCCACCGCGCCGGGCTTCTCCGCGACCATGCGGCCGCAGTCCATCGCGGAGTTCACCTACCCCGGCGGCACCTTCTGGGCCGCCGACCTCGCCCACCAGAAGTCAGACAGCCAGCCGAGCGACAAGCAGAAGGGGGAAGCCGCGTGAGTGCCGACTTCGAAGGACTCAAGGCGCTGGTGACCGGTGGCGCCTCCGGCATCGGCCGCGCCACCGCCGAGCTGCTCGCCGCCCGTGGGGCGCGGGTCGCCGTCCTCGACCTGGACCCCTCGACGGTCGACAAGCCCCTGCTCGGTTTCCGCGCCGACGTCACCGACGACGCCTCCGTGCGCGAGGCCGTGGCCGCGGCCGTCGCGGACCTCGGCGGACTCGACGTACTGATCAACAACGCCGGGATCGGCGCCCAGGGCACCGTCGAGGACAACGCCGACGACGAGTGGCACCGGGTCCTGGACGTCAACGTCGTCGGCATGGTCCGTACCGCCCGCGCCGCCCTGCCCCACCTGCGGGAATCCGCACACGCGGCCATCGTGAACACCTGCTCCATCGCCGCCACCGCCGGGCTCCCGCAGCGCGCCCTGTACTCCGCCACCAAGGGCGCCGTCCTCTCCCTCACCCTCGCCATGGCCGCCGACCACCTTCGCGAGGGCGTCCGCGTCAACTGTGTGAACCCGGGCACCGCCGACACCCCCTGGGTCGGCCGCCTCCTCGACGCCGCCGCCGACCCGGCCGCCGAACGGGCCGCGCTGGAGTCCCGCCAGCCCTCCGGCCGGCTCGTCTCGGCGGACGAGGTCGCGGGGGCCATCGTCTACCTGGCGAGCCCGCTGTCCGGCGCCACCACCGGCACCGCACTCGCCGTGGACGGCGGCATGCAGGGACTGCGACTGCGGCCGGTGGGCCAGTGAGCACGCTCGGAAGCGGCAAGCTCGGACGGGGCACGCTCGGGAACAGCGGTGTCGAGGTCAGTGCCCTGTCCTTCGGGGCGGCGGGCATCGGCAACCTGTTCACCGCCGTCAGTGACGAACAGGCGTACGAGACCGTGGACGCCGCCTGGTCCGAGGGCATCCGCTACTTCGACACCGCCCCGCACTACGGCATCGGCCTCTCCGAACGCCGTCTCGGCGTGGCCCTGCGCGATCGCCCCCGCTCCGACTACGCCCTCTCCACCAAGGTCGGCCGCCTCCTGGAGCCCACCGGCGCGGACGCGGGCGGCGACGATCTGGCCGACGGCTTCGCGGTGCCCGCCACGCACCACCGCGTATGGGACTTCAGCGCCGAGGGCGTACGACGCGGCATCGAGGCCAGCCTCGAACGCCTGGGCCTCGACCGCGTGGACATCGTCTACCTCCACGACCCGGACGACCACGCCGAGCAGGCCTTCCACGAGGGCTATCCGGCCCTGGAGCGGCTGCGTTCGGAAGGTGTGGTCGGCGCGATCGGCGCGGGCATGAACCAGGCCGAGATGCTCACCCGCTTCGTCCGCGACACGGACGTGGACGTGGTGCTGTGCGCGGGCCGCTACACCCTGCTCGACCACGCCGCGCTGACCGAGCTGCTGCCCGCCGCCCAGGAGCGCGGCACCTCGGTGGTCATCGGCGGCGCCTTCAACTCCGGTCTGCTGGCCAACCCGAGGCCCGGAGCGACATACAACTACGCGACCGCTCCGGAGGAGTTGCTGGACCGCGCCCTGCGACTGAAGGAGATCGCGGAGCGGCACGGCACCACCCTGCGCGCCGCCGCGCTGGCCTTTCCCGCCGCTCACCCGGTCGTCGCGAGCGTCCTGGCCGGCGCCCGCTCGGCGCACGAAGTCCGCGACTGCGTACAGCAGTTCAAGACGCCGGTGCCGGAGGACTTCTGGCGGGAACTGCGCGAGGCGAAGCTGCTGCCCGAGGACGCCCCCGTACCCGTACCCCCACAGGACCCGTCATGAGAGTCGCCCTGCACACCAAGGTCCGCGCGGACCGCGTCGCCGCGTACGAGGCCGCCCACCGCGAGGTCCCCGAAGAGCTCACCACGGCCATCCGCGCCGCCGGAGCCACCTCCTGGACGATCTGGCGCAGCGGCACCGACCTCTTCCATGTCCTGGAGTGCGAGGACTACGGGCACCTGCTCGCCGAACTGGAGAAGCTGCCGGTCAACATCGCCTGGCAGGCGCGCATGGCCGAACTCCTCGACATCGTCCACGACTACTCGGGCGAGGGCGCGCAGGCGGGGCTGCCCGTCGTGTGGGAGCTGCCGTGAGGGTGGACGCGCACCACCACGTGTGGGACCTCTCGGTCCGCGACCAGGACTGGATCACCGGGCCCCAACTCCAGCCACTGCGACGTGATTTCGGCCTGGCGGACCTCGCTCCGCAGGCGCGGGCCGCCGGCGTCGACCGCACGGTCCTCGTACAGACGATCACCGTGCCCGAGGAGACCCCGGAGTTCCTCGCCCTCGCGGCGCAGGGCGAGCTGATCGCGGGGGTGGTCGGCTGGACCGACCTGACCCGGCCGGACGTCGCCGACGAGCTGGCCCGGCTGCGGGAGCTGCCGGGCGGCCGCCACCTCAAGGGCATCCGGCATCAGGTACAGGGCGAGCCCGACCCGCAGTGGCTGCTGCGTGCGGACGTACGGCACGGGCTCGCCGCCGTCGCCGAGGCGGGCCTCGTCTACGACCTGGTCGTGCTGCCGCACCAGCTGCCGGCCTGCGTCCGGGCCGCCGCCGGCCACCCCGGACTCACCTTCGTCCTCGACCACTTGGGCAAGCCACCGATCGCCACGGGCGCGCTGCGACCGTGGGCGACGGCCGTCCGGGCGCTGGCCGCGCTCCCCAACACCGTGTGCAAACTCTCCGGCATGGTCACCGAGGCGGACCTCGCGAAGTGGACCCTCGACGAGCTGCGCCCCTACGCGGACACGGTCCTGGACGCCTTCGGACCCGGCCGGCTGATGTTCGGCTCCGACTGGCCGGTGTGCACGCTGGCGGCGTCGTACGGCCAAGTGGTCGAGGTGGCCGAGGAGTTGACCGTGGCACTTGGCGCGGAGGAACGCGCCGAGGTCTTCGGCGGCACCGCCACCCGTGTCTACCGGCTCTGATCCACCGGCCCGATCCACCGAGTCCGATCCGCCGAGTCCGATCTACCGGCTCTGATCCACCCACTCCAGCCGCATCGGCGGCAGGAACTCGCGCACATACGTCCGGTGCCAGCACGCGCCCGTCTCCCGCAGCTCAGGCCAGGTCGTGTAGCGGTAGCGGTAGAGGCGGGCGCGGACGTACCGGGGCGGGGCGTCCGCCGGGAACGGGCAGCGGCGCAACAGCCGTAGCGTGTCCCGGTCGTTCTCCAGGAGCCGTTCGACCAGGCCCGTGAACCAGGAGGCGGCGTACGCGGGGGAGAGCGCCGCGAACCACATCAGCCAGTCGAGCCGCAGATGGTACGGCGCGTACTGGCGCGGCCAGTGGCGGGGATCGCCCGGTTTGCCCTTGAACTCGTACTCCTTCCACTCCGAGTCCTCCCGCGGCACGGGATCCGCCGTGCCCTCGACGACCACCTCGTGGCGCACCCGGCTGACGCTGCCGAACGCGCCGTAGGTGTTGACCAGGTGCAGCGGGTCGAAGGAGCGGTTCATGACCTGGCGCCGGGAGATCAGGTTGCGGGCGGGGCGGTAGCTGAGGGCCAGCAGGCCCGCGGCGACCGCGAGGACCACGATCTCGTACCAGAGGGGCGGCCCTGCCACACGCGGGTGAGTGGCGGGGAACTCGATCGCGGAGAGGGCCAGCACGATGGTGGTCCAGTTCAGCCAGGAGAAGTTGCCGGACAGGACCAGCCAGAGCTGGGTGAGGACCATCAGCGACGCCGCCGCCGTCGCGATCGGCTGTGGGGTGAACAGGAGGACGGGCACGACGAGCTGGGTGAAGTGGTTCGCCGCCACCTCGACCCGGTGGAAGGGCCGGGGGAGGTGGTGGAAGAACCAGCTCAGCGGTCCCGGCATCGGCTGGGTCTCGTGGTGGTAGTCGAGGCAGGTCAGCTCCCGCCAGCAGGAGTCCCCGCGCATCTTGATCAGCCCGGCGCCGAACTCCACGCGGAACAGCACCCAGCGCAGCAGGAAGAGGACGACGACCGGCGGGGCCACCTCGTCGTTGCCGAGGAACACGGCGAGGAAACCGACCTCCAGGAGCAGGGACTCCCAGCCGAACGCGTACCAGGTCTGGCCCACATTGACGATCGACAGGTACATCGCCCAGGGCACCAGCCACAGCACCATGGCCCCCCAGAGCGGGAGCCGCTGGTCCAGGCCGGCGATCAGCGCCACCGACACCGCGCAGCCCGCCCAGGCCCAGGCCGCGAAGAAGCGGTCCGAGTAGCGCAGGTGGAACACGCTCGGTGCGTCGCGGAACGCGACCCGCGCCAGGAACCGCGGCACCGGAAGCATCCCCCGCTCCCCGATCAGCGCACGGAACTGGACCGCCGCGCCCAGGAAGGCGACGAGGTACACCACGGCCAGGGCCCGCTGGAAGACCAGCCGGCTCAGCCAGTAGTCGGGGGCGACGAACCACTCCACGCGAGCCACTCCTCTTCCCTTTGTCTTCCATTGTGACGCTGGGTGACCGTCTCCGCTTGCGTGAGCCAACTGGGCGACGCAGACAATAGTGGACGAAACGCCCCGAGTGACCGGGAGGGCGTGGTGCAACAGGAGGAAGCAGTGCAACGGGAGAACGTGGTGCGACAGGAGAACAGCGTGGTGCACATACCCACCCGGGCCTTCGTCATGGCCTGTGCGCTCTGGGCGGCGCTCCTCGTCGCCGGGTGTGGCGGCAGAGGCAGCGAGAGTGCGGCCTCCGGGGTCGACGGCGGTGAGATCCTCCTGCAACCGGTCGCCGGCGGCGGCCGCGACCCGTTCACCGCGTCCACGGCCGCCGACTCGCCGTTCATCACCCGAATGCCGTACCCGGCGACACCCGCGAACCGTGGCTCCGCCGCGCAGGGCGTGCGCTCCTTCCCCGGCTCCACGCCCGGCCTCTACGGCGGCACCCGGGCCGTCGGCAGCTGTGACGTCGAGAAGCAGATCGGCCTTCTCTCCTCGGACCCCGGCAAGGCGCTCTCCTTCGCTCAGGCGGCGGGCGTCCCGCAGGCCGCCGTCCCGGGCTTTCTGCGCGGTCTGACCTCGGTCGTGCTGCGTGCCGACACCCAGGTCACCGACCACGGCTTCCGTGACGGCCGGGCGACCAGCTTCCAGTCGGTGCTCCAGCGGGGCACCGCGGTCCTCGTCGACAACCGGGGCGTGCCGCGTGTGCGCTGCGCCGGCGGCAACCCGCTGAACCCGCCCGTCGTGTCCAGGACGACCCCGGGGGCCCAGGGGCAGCCCTGGTCCGGTTTCCGTCCTGGCAACGTTGTCGTCGTGACCCCGGCGTCCACCGTGATCAGGAACATCACGATCATCGACATCGTCGACAACAGGTGGATCGAACGGCGGGTGGGGGACGACGGTCACCGGGACGTCGTCCTGCGGTCGCCGGTCTCGGCCGCGAGCCCCGAGCGTCGTACCGGCGCGAGTCCCGGTGCGAGTCCCGGTGCAAGTCCGAGCACGGTCCCGGAGCAGAGCCCGCGGACGGGCCCCTTCGTGGACGAGCCGCCGTCCGGCTGTGTGGCGCCCACCCTGACCGTCACCCCGGAGGGAACCCCGGGCATGCCGGAGGCTCCGGTGGCCGCGGTGTCGGACTGTCTCCCGCCCACCACGACCGCCCCGCAGGACCCTGTCGCCCCGCGGGGCCCTGTCGCCCCGCGGGACCCCCTTGCCCCGTTGGACCCCTCGGAGGACGAGATCGGCCCCGACACCGTTCCGGAGATCCCCGACCTGCCCGACGGCGGTGGTCTGATCCCCGACGAGTCGCCCGATGCGGGCACCGTCTTCGACGCCCCGACGGACGTCTTCGACGGCTGAGCGCCGAGTGGTCGGGGAAGCCCGAGTCCGGACTCGCCCGAACCCGAATCCGGACTCCCCAGAAGTCGAAGAATCGGCCGAATGCTGGCAAGGTGGGCGCATGGTTGATCGGGGAGCGAGCGCCCTGTCACTCCCGGACGACTGGCCCGCCCACCCGGATCCGATCCTGGCGCTCAACCGCATGGGCAGCTTCGAATGGGACCTGGACTCCGGTCTCATGCAGATGGACGCCCAGGCCCACGAAGTCTTCGATGTGCGTCCCGAGGAGTACGACGGTCGCCCCGAGACCCTGTCCCTGCGGGTGCCCGCGACCGAGGGGATCCGACTCGACACGCTGGTCTCGCACGCCCTCAAGGACGGCAGCGAGAACTACGGCGCCTACTTCCGCATCCGCTGCCGCGACGGCTCACTGCGCTGGACCCACACCCAGGGCTACATCCGCCGGGACGGGACGGGCCGGCCGCGCCGGATCATCGGCATCGTCCGCGACGCCACGCAGGAGCTCGGCGAGCGCGCGGCGCGCCGCGAGCAGGCGGCCCAGGACGAGGCGCGGCGCCAGCAGACGAACGTCGTGCAGATCACCACGGCCGCCCTTGCCCACGCCCGCACGGTCCAGGACGTCATCGACGTCCTCAAGGACTCCCA
The DNA here is from genome assembly GCF_001514115.1 of Streptomyces olivochromogenes. Classification (GTDB taxonomy): domain Bacteria; phylum Actinomycetota; class Actinomycetes; order Streptomycetales; family Streptomycetaceae; genus Streptomyces; species Streptomyces olivochromogenes. The sequence continues at coordinate 531,656 of NZ_KQ948451.1, read as the reverse complement.
CGGCCTCACCCACCTCGGCGCGACGAGCCTGGTGATGGGTCTGGTCGAGGCCGGACGCATACGGCTGGTCGCCGAAGGCCCCGAGGGCAGCTTCGTCCCCGGCACCATGGTCACCCGCATCGACGAGCAGTACCCGATGAGCGAGGTCGTACGCACCCTCGGCCCGCGCTTCATCGAGTCGCCCGAGGACTTCGCCGACTCGTATCCGCTGCTGTGGCCGCACATCACCGACCTCAAGATCACCTCGGCCGCCTACCTGCCGCTCATCGCGCAGGCCCGGCCCATCGGCGCGATGGGACTGCTCTACAACGACCGGCGCGGCTTCTCGTCGGAGGAGCGCAACGTCCTCGTCGCGCTCGGCAGCAGCATCGCCCAGAGCCTCCAGCGGGCCATGTTCTACGAGCAGGAGAAGGACCTCGCGCAGGGCCTCCAGCAGGCCATGCTGCCGCGCTCCATACCGAACGTGCCCGGCGCCGACATCGCCGTCCGCTACCGTTCCGCCTCCCTCGGCAGGGACATCGGCGGCGACTGGTACGACGTGATCCCGCTGCCCGGCGGTCGCGTCGGCGCCGTCATCGGGGACGTCCAGGGCCACGACACCCACGCCGCCGCCGTCATGGGCCAGTTGCGGATCGTGCTGCGGGCCTACGCCGCCGAGGGGCACACCCCCGCCACCGTGATGGCCCGCGCCTCGGTCTTCCTGCACGAACTCGACACCGACCGCTTCGCGACCTGCCTGTACGCGGAGGCCGATCTGTCCACCGGAGTCGTCCAGCTGGTGCGGGCCGGCCACATCGACCCACTGATCCGGCAGAACGACGGCACCTGCCGCCGGCAGTCCGTCGCAGGGGGCCTGCCGCTCGGCCTGTCCGCCTTGTTCGGGCGCCTCGAATACCCCGTCGACACGGTCGAACTGGACCCCGGGCAGACCCTGGTGCTGTGCACCGACGGCCTGGTCGAGCAGCCCGGCGTCGACCTCGACGAGGGCATGCACACCCTCATGGAGCTGATCCGCTCGGGCCCGGACGACGTACGCGACCTCGCCGACCGGCTCATCGACGTGGCCGAGGAACGCGGCGGCGACGACGACGTGGCCCTGCTGGCGCTGCGCCGCCGCGGCCCCGGGCCTCAGCAGTCCGGCGGGCGGCTCCAGCAGCATGTCGCGCCCGGCGACCCCGAGGCGCTCACCGAGGCCCGGCACATGATCCGTGCCGCGGTCCGCGCCTGGGGCGGGGGAGAGCGCGCCGACGAGGTCGAACTGGTCGCCGACGAGCTGATCACCAACGCCCTCATACACACCGAAGGCGCCGCGATCGTCACCCTGCGGGTCCTCAGCGGCCCGGGCCGCCGGCTGCGCGCGGAGGTCGAGGACGCCTCCAGCGCCCTGCCGCGCCGCCGCGAGGCGGGCGAGTCCGGCGTCTCCGGCCGCGGACTCCTCCTGGTCGACCGCCTCGCCGACGTCTGGGGCGTGGAGGCGCGCGGCGGCGGCAAGTGCGTGTGGTGCGAGTTCCTGGTCCCGGAACGGGACTGACCGGGTGTCGCGGGAGACCGGCCGCCGTTGCCTCAGGAGGTGTGCGGTTCGGCTGGTGTTGTCGGTGGGGGGTGGCACTCTGGAGCCATGCCGGAACTGCCAGAGGTCGAAGCGCTCAAGGACTTCCTGGCCGACCATCTCGTCGGCCGCGAGGTCGTGCGCGTGCTGCCCGTCGCCATCAGCGTCCTGAAGACCTACGACCCGCCGGTCACCGCCTTCGAGGGCCGCGAGGTGACCGCCGTGCGCCGGCACGGCAAGTTCCTCGACATCGAGGCCGACGGACTGCACTTCGTGACCCACCTGGCCCGCGCGGGCTGGCTGCACTGGAAGGACACGCTGCCCGACGGCCCGCCCCGCCCCGGCAAGGGCCCGCTCGCGCTGCGTGTCGCCCTGGAGACCGGCGAGGGCTTCGACCTCACCGAGGCCGGCACACAGAAGCGACTCGCGGTGTACGTCGTCCGGGACCCGGCGGAGATCCCCGGCGTGGCCCGCCTCGGCCCCGACCCGCTCGCCGCCGACTTCGACGAGGCACGGTTCGCCCGGCTGCTCGCGGGTGAGCGCCGCCAACTCAAGGGCGCGCTCCGGGACCAGAGCCTGATCGCCGGCGTGGGAAACGCGTACAGCGACGAGATCCTGCACGCCGCCAGGATGTCCCCGTTCAAGCTGGCCGCGTCACTGACCCCCGAGGAGACGACCCGTCTCTACGAGGCGCTGCGCTCCACGCTCACCGAGGCCGTGGAGCGCTCCCACGGTCTGGCCGCGGGGCGCCTCAAGGCGGAGAAGAAGAGCGGGCTGCGGGTGCACGGCAGAACGGGCGAGCCCTGCCCGGTGTGCGGCGACACCATCCGCGAGGTCTCCTTCAGCGACTCCTCGCTGCAGTACTGCCCGACCTGCCAGACGGGAGGCAAGCCGCTCGCGGACCGCCGGTTGTCCCGGCTGCTCAAGTAGCCCGGCAGCAGCGGGGACAGCCCGGGATCAGTGGGGCGTGACGGTCACCAGGCGCTTGCCGTCCGTCGTACGCACCTCGAACCGGCTGATCTCGTCGGACTTGAGCGCGGCACCGCCCTGCAGGGTGGTCGCCTCGCCGTTGTGCGCGGGCACCATCCAACTCGTCACCGTCTGCTGCGAACCGTCCTTGCCGATGGCGACGAGCTGACAGGGGCGCGGGCCCCCGGCGTCCTTGACCTCGACCTCGACCTGGCTGCCCCAGATGCGGTCCGCGGTGGTGACCTTGGCCCACACGCCGGTCTGCGCGTCCGTCGACGCGACCGCGGCCGTCTGTGACCCGGAACCGTGCGACGTGACCATCGCGATCGACGGACCGCCCACCGCGAGCACCACGGCGGCGGCCACCGCGTACAACCAGCGCCTGCGCCCGGCCCGGTGCCGGGTCGCCACCTCACTGAGGAGTTTGTCCATCAGGCGCGGCCCGGGGGCGGCGAAGGGGTGCACGGAGCGCGGGGTGGCCTGCCGGTACAGCATCAGCTGCCGCGTGGCGGGCTTGAACTCACTCACGTGCGCCGCGCACTGGGGGCACTCCATGAGGTGATCCTCAAAGCGGAACGCCTCCGCCTCGTCCAGCACGCCGAGCGCGTAGGCGCCGACGTCGCGATGCCGTTCCAGGGACCTCATACCGAATACCGAATCCTCGTGGCGATGGTGCGGGGGTGGGAGTGGTGTTGCTGTTGCCCACGGGTACGCACCAGACCGTCGAATCACTCAAGACTCGTTCGGAATCGAGACCAAGACATTCGGAGCGGGTGGGCTCGCGGATTGGTGCGAGCCCGAAAAAAGTTGTGCGGAAAACTTGTTTGGCGGAGTGCGGATCCCTGATCAGGGGTTACCGGCGGTCCACCCGATGTCGTGGTGGTCAGAAGAGATGGATCGCCAGATGCCCCAGGGGCAGACCCAGTCGCCAGGCCGGTGTCCACACCTTCGGACCGTCGTCCTCGCCCGGGATCGGCCCGCCGCCGGGCACGGCGTCCAGGTCCGGGGCGAGCAGTTCGGTCTCCTCCAGCCAGCGCCAGGCCGCCGTCGCCAGTTCCAGGTCCGGGGCGGGGCCGCCGCACTCGACCGCCTCGGCCGCGCGCCGCGCCATGTGCTCGCGCACCCAGTCCTGCCACGGCTGGTCGTACGCCGTCAGCGAGAGCCAGGTCTCCAACTGCGAGACGACCCGGATGCCCGAGAGCTCGCCGTCGGTGTCGGAGAGGAAGATCGTCAGCGCCAGGGCGTCACGCCCGGCGCGGAACTCGAAGGACGTGGGCGGCATCAGGTCGCCGGTCCGCAGCAGCTCGTCGGCGATGTACTCGGCGTACAACCACGCCATGGGGACGGTGAGTTCCCCACCGCCGGTGCCGTCCGTGCTCTCTTGGCCTCTGTGCAGCATCCCTTCCTGCCTTCCTCCGGTTTGCGTGCGCGTCGCCCGATCCCGAGCCCTTGGGGGTTTCCCCCCCCCAATCCGGAACACGGATGAGGACAGCTGATTGCTCAACCATGGTCCTCAGCAAGGCGCTTTACGGAGGTTTGACTCGGCCTTCGGTTTCACCGCAGGTCGGCCGCATATCCTGGAAGAACCCGGCGCAGGGCGCGCAGCGCGTAGTACGCACGAGACTTCACGGTACCGGGCGGAATCCCGAGCGCCGCGGCGGCCTCCGCCACACTCGCCCCCTGGAAGTACACCAGCACCAGGACTTCACGATGCTCGGGAGTGAGTGTCTTCACAGCCTCCCGCACATCGAGCGTCGCCGCCGACCTTTCGGCGTGATCCGCGCAGACCCGCGCGCTTTCCAGCACCGCGTCCCCGACCTCCGGCGGACGCGCCTGGCGGGCCCGCCGCGCATCGATCGCGAGCCGCCGTCCCACGGTGAGCAGCCAGGGGCGTACGGAGTCGAAGTCGTCGGCGCGCAGCGCCTCGGGGTGCTGCCAGGCGCGGACGAGCGTCTCCTGCACCAGATCCTCGGCGCGTTGGCGGTCGCCGTCGGAGAGCCGCAGGAGCAGGGCGAAGAGGGGCCGGCCGTGCTCGCGCTGGAGCGCGGCCAACTCGTGTTCGGCGGTCGTCTTGGTGGTGGTTCCGGCCGTCATGGCGTGTATGCCAGCGGGTGCCGCTCCGCTGGGACAGGCCCGGGGCACGGGTCTGCGGTGGGCGGTCGATGCCGTCGGTGAACGGCGCGGTGAACGGTTCAGCGGGGCCCGGTGGCGCCCCGACGGGCGGTTCCCCGAGGGCCGGACGGGCTACGGATGCGCGTCGCTCCTTGACTCCATCCTTTCGATTGGGTGGATTTGCCTCACTTCCTAGTTAAATATGACTGCATCGAGGCTGGGCATGATCACACGTAGTCGACTGGCCGCCATCGCTGTCGCGGCCGTACTTGTCGTGGGCGCCGGCTGCCGGGCCGACCAGGAACCGTCGGCCCGGAGCAGTAGTAGTGGGCAGCCGGGCGCACCCCTCACCCCCCACGGCTTCACCCTCGTCGCCTCCGGCGACGTGCTGGCACACACCTCGGTCACCGAGCGGGCGAACGCCGACGCGGGCGGCACCGGGTACGACTTCCTGCCGATGTTCGAAGGGGTGAAACCCCTCGTCTCCGGTGCCGACCTGGCGATCTGTCACATGGAGACCGTGTACGGATCCGACGGCGACCACACCGGCAACCCGGCCTTCAAGATTCCACCGCAGGTGGCCGACGGGCTCGCGGCGACCGGGTACGACGCCTGCTCCACCGCCTCCAACCACTCCCTGGACGACGGCGCCGCGGGCGTACGGCGCACCCTGGACGCCCTCGACCTCGCGGGCGTACGGCACGCGGGATCGGCGCGCACGGCGCAGGAGGCGTATGTGCCCACGCTCCTGCGCGCGGGCAACGCGGTGGTCGCCCACCTCGCCTACACCTACGGCACGGACGGCTTCCCGATGCCCCAGGGACAGCCCTGGAGCGTCAACCTCATCGACCGCGACCGGATCCTCGCGGACGCCCGGGCCGTCAGGAAGGCGGGCGCCGACGTGGTCGTCGTGTCCCTGCACTGGGGCACCGAATGGCAGGAACAGCCCAACACCCAGCAGACGACGCTGAGCCGGGAGCTCACCGCCTCGCGCACGAACGGGCGGCCCGACATCGACCTGATCCTCGGCACGCACGCGCGTGTCCCGCAGCCCTACGAGAAGGTCAACGGCACGTGGGTCGTCTACGGCATGGGTGACCAGATCGCGGGCGAGATGTTCAACCGCCAAGGCCTCCAGGACTCCCGGGGCAACGAGAGCACCCTCGCCCGCTTCACCTTCGCCCCGCCCGCGCGCAAGGGGGACCGCTGGCAGGTCACGAAGGCGGAGTTCGTGCCGCAGCTGTTCGACATCGACGCCGGGCGGGTCGTCGACATCAACGCGGCTCTGGCCCAGGGCGCCGACCTGGCCGGTGTACGCGACCGCATCCGTGACGTGGTGCTCAGCCGCGGCGCGGCCCACGACGGCCTGATGATGGCGCAGTAGGACCCACGGAGTTCACGGAGCCATGGAGTCCAAGGAACCCACGGAGCCATGGGGCCCAAGGAACCCACGGGGCCCATGCGGTCCGTGGGATCTATGGGACGACCGTGACCGGCCAGCGGCCCGCCTTCACCAGCCGGATCGCCACCGACCCGATGATCCGGTGCCCCGCCTGCTCGGAGGCACCGACCACCACGGCGTCCGCCTTGAGCTCGTCCGCCGCCGTCACCAGACCGTTGTAGGGATCGCCGCGGAAGGTGTGGAACTCCCAGCGCACCGCGAATATGTCCTTGACCCGCTCGGCGGCGTCCCGGATCTGCGCGACGAGGTCCTCGGCGATCTGGTCGGTCGTCTCGGCGACCGGCGCCCCGAGCGCCGCTCCCGCGGCCATGACGGGCTGCACGTACACGACGGCGAGCAGCGAGTGCTGCCGCCTGGCCAGCCCGCCGGCGTAGGACGCCGCGCGCAGCGACGAGTCGGAGCCGTCCACGCCGACGACGATGACCTTGGGACCGTCCGTGCCACGCTCGAACCGGTGCGAGGGTTGCTGTTCCGCCACACCACCGAGGCTATCGGAAGCCGCAGGTCGGGAGCAGGGCGGCCCCACGGCGTCCCGCATGCGACGGAACGGGTGAAGTGTCCGCCGCCACGGCCCGCCAGGACCCGCCGGGACAGCCGTCCGCGTCGGCGACGAGCGGCCCGGCGCTCGACGGGCGCCCGCGGCCGGGGCTTCCTAGAGTCGACACCATGAGCGCCACCGTGGAGGCCCGCGGACCGAGGGACGCCACGGGTCCCGTACCGCCGTCCCGGGTCGGCTTCCTCAGCAAGGTGCCCGAAGGCTTCGCGGCCTTCTTCGGCGCCCTCTCGCTGCTGTGCGTCCTGCTGGCCTTCTTCGCCCCCGTGCGCCGCCTGCTGCACCCCGTCGTGGCCTTCCTCGACCTGTTGATCGTCCCGGTCAGCGCCAACCTCGCGTACGCCGTCTTCCTCTTCCTGCTCGCCGCCGCGACCGCCGCCCGCAAGAAGGTCGCCTGGTGGCTGGTCGTCGTCTACCTCGGCGTGCTGGTCTTCTTCGACATCGTCGGCCTGGCGATGGGCCTGTACGCCGAGTCGCTGCCGTCCTTCGTCGCCTGCGGACTGCTGCTGGTGCTCCTGATCGTGGCGCGCCGCGAGTTCTACGCCGACTCCCGGCGCGGCGCCGTATGGCGCGCCCTGGCCGTACTGCTCGCCGGACTCGCGGTGGCGATCCTGATCGGCTGGGGCCTGGTCGAGTGGTTCCCCGGCACGCTGTCCTCGGGAGAACGGCTGCTGTGGGCGGCCAGCCGGGTGTGCGGCGGGCTGGTCCCCAGCAGTTCGTTCAGCGGGCGCCCGCCCCGCAAGCTCTTCTTCGTCCTCGGCCTCCTCGGCGCCCTCGCCCAGCTCAACGCCGTCGCCACCCTCTTCCGCTCCCAGCGCCTGGAGGCGGCCCTGCGCGGCGACGAGGAGGCCCGCATCCGTGCCCTCCTGCGGGCGTACGGCGCCGACGACTCCCTCGGCTACTTCGCCACCCGCCGCGACAAGGCCGTCGTCTTCTCACCCAGCGGCAAGGCCGCCGTCACCTACCGCGTCGAGGCCGGCGTCTGCCTGGCCAGCGGCGACCCCGTCGGCGACCGCGAGGCCTGGCCGCACGCCATCGAGGCCTGGCTCGACCTGGCCCGCCGCTACGCTTGGGCGCCCGCCGTCATGGGCACCTCGGAGAACGGCGCCAAGGCCTTCGCGCGCGCCGGGCTCGGCGCGCTCGAACTCGGCGACGAGGCGATCCTGCACGTCGCCGGCTTCGACCTGGACGGCCGCGACATGCGTGTCACCCGCCAGGCCGTGCACCGCGTACGGCGCACCGGCGCCACCTGCCGGGTACGCCGCCACGCCAGCCTCACCGACGAGGAGATGGAGGAGCTCGTCGACAAGGCGGACGCCTGGCGCGACACCGAGACCGAGCGCGGCTTCTCCATGGCCCTGGACCGGCTCGGCGACCCCGCGGACGGCGACTGCCTGCTCGTCGAGGCCCTGACGCCCGAGGGCAAGCTCCTCGCGCTGCTGTCCTTCGTTCCCTGGGGCAAGGACGGCATCTCGCTCGACCTCATGCGCCGCGACCGCAGCGCCCCGAACGGCGTCATGGAGTTCATGGTCGCCGAGGTGTGCGCGGCGGCCGGGACGTTCGGCGTACGGCGCATCTCCCTCAACTTCGCGGTGTTCCGGTCGGTCTTCGAGGAGGGCGCCCGGATCGGTGCGGGGCCGGTGCTCCGGCTCTGGCGCGGACTGCTGCTGTTCTTCTCCCGGTGGTGGCAGTTGGAGGCCCTCTACCGGTCCAACGCCAAATTCCAGCCCGAGTGGTATCCCCGCTTCATCTGTTACGGCGACACCGGCTCCCTCGCCCGCATCGGCCTTGCGTCCGGCATCGCCGAGGGCTTCGTCTCCGTGCCCTCGCTGCGCAAGCTCTGGGGCAAGGGGCACCCGAAGACCGGCCCCCAGCCCGCGAGCACCGCGGGTCTGCCGTCGTTGTCGGCTCTCGGCCTCGACGAGGGCGAGGCGGCGGCCACCGATCCGACCGCGGGCCTGCCCGAGCAGATCCGCCTCCGCCACCGCACACTCGACCGGCTGCGCGCCGACGGAATCGACCCCTACCCGGTGGGCGTCCCGTTCCGCAGCCACACCCTCGCCGAGGTACGCGCGGGACCGGCCAGGCAGCACGTGACCGTCGCCGGGCGCGTCGTCCTCGTACGGGACTTCGGCGGAATCGTGTTCGCCGTCCTGCGCGACTGGTCCGGCGATCTCCAGCTCGCCCTCACCCGGCTGGAGACCGGGCCCGAGCTCACGCGCTTCCGGCAGGACGTCGACATCGGCGACCACATCACCGCCGAGGGCCTCGCCGGCGTCAGCGACCTGGGCGAACCGACCGTCTTCGTCTCCTCCTGGCAGCTCACCGGCAAATGCCTGCGCCCGCTGCCCGACAAGCGCCGGGGCCTCGCCGACCCCGAGGCGAAGGTGCGCCACCGCTATCTCGACCTGGTGTCCAGCCCCGACGCCCGCGAGGTCCTGCGGGCCCGCTCCACCGCCGTGCAGGCGCTGCGCCAGGGCCTGCTGGACCGGGGTTATCTCGAGGTCGAGACGCCGATGCTCCAGCAGATCCACGGCGGCGCCAACGCCCGCCCGTTCACCACCCACATCAACGCCTACGACCTGAACATGTACCTCCGCATCGCCCCCGAGCTCTACCTCAAGCGGCTGTGCGTGGGCGGCCTGGAGAAGGTCTTCGAGATGGGGCGCACCTTCCGCAACGAGGGCGTCTCCTCCAAGCACAACCCCGAGTTCACCATGCTGGAGGCCTACCAGGCGTTCGCCGACTACGACGTGATGCTCGACCTCACCCGCGAACTGATCCAGGGCGCCGCGACCGCCGCCTTCGGCGCGCCCGTCGTCCACAAGGACGGCACCGAGTACGACATCTCCGGCCCGTGGCCGGTCAAGACGGTGTACGGCGCGATCTCGGAGGCCCTGGGGGAGGAGGTGGACCCCGGCGCGTCCGTGCCGGACCTGCACCGGCTGTGCGACTGCGCGGGAGTGCCGTATCGGCCGGACGACGGACAGGGTGACGTCGTACTGGAGATGTACGAACGACTGGTCGAGGAGAAGACCCTGCTGCCCACGTTCTACAAGGACTTCCCGACCGACGTCTCCCCGCTCACCCGGCAACACCGCACCGACCCGCGCCTCGCCGAGCGCTGGGACCTCGTCGCCTTCGGCACCGAACTCGGCACCGCCTACTCGGAGTTGACCGACCCCGTGGAGCAGCGGCGGCGGCTGACCGCGCAGTCGCTGCGGGCCGCCGGGGGAGATCCCGAGGCGATGGAGCTCGACGAGGACTTCCTCGACGCGCTGGAGTACGCGATGCCGCCGACCGGCGGGCTCGGTATCGGCGTGGACCGGCTGGTCATGTTCCTCACGGGGCTGACGATTCGGGAGACACTGCCGTTCCCCCTGGTGCGTCGGCGCTGAGCTGGTCCCAACGGGTGCTTTCCTGAGTCCACACCGGTGTTGCTCAGCCGCGCCGCGCCTCCGTTGGGCGACTGATGGGTCATGCAAAAGGATCAGCTGCTCACGCGGCGCCGGGCGTTGATCGCCGGTGCCGCCGTTCTCGGGGCGGTGGGGGCGGCGGGCACGGCCCGCGTCCTCACCGCGGATCCGGCCGGGAGCCCGGTGCGGGCCCCCGTGGCCGGGGGCCCGCAGGCGCGTCAGGCGCTCAAGCCCTCCGCGTACCGCCTCGAGCCCATGACCGGATTCGCTCCGCCGCGCCGGACGCCCGGCAAGCCCGCCGTCCGGCGTGAGCCGATCATGCGGGTGAGCGGGCGCGGCCGAACGATGGTGCTGACCTTCGACGACGGACCCGATCCGCGCTACACCCCGAGCATTCTGCGCACCCTGCGCAAGCACGACGTACGGGCGATGTTCTTCGTCTGCGGGGAGATGGCCGTCGACAACAAGGACCTGCTGGCCGAGATGGCCGACGACGGGCACGTCGTCGGCAACCACACCTGGACGCACCCGTTGCTGACCGAGCTCCGGCGCTCCGAGATCCGCTCCGAGATCGCCCGCACCAGCGACGTCATCGAGGACGCCTACGGCGAACGGCCCGTCTGGTTCCGCGCGCCCTACGGGGCCTGGAACCGGGCCACCTTCCAGATCGGCGCCGACCTCGGCATGGAACCGATGGCCTGGACGGTCGACAGCCTCGACTGGACCACCCCGGGCACCGCCACCATCGTCGACCGGGTGGAGGAGGGCGCCGCCCCCGGCGTCGTCGTCCTCTCGCACGACGCGGGCGGCGACCGCTCCCAGACCGTCCGCGCCCTGCGTGACTACCTGCCCGAACTCCTCGACTCCGGCTACCACCTCACGGTGCCGCACCGCCAGGACTCCTGAGCGGGGAGCGGGCGCGGTCGCTCCCGACTCCGCCTACCGGCCCGGGAACACCGCCCGGGCCGTAGGCGGGGAGTCTCAGCGGACCTCGACCAGGCGGGCGAACACGACGACGTTCCCGTCGTAGCCGTGCTGCTTGGAGAAACCGCCTCCGCAGGTGATGACCCGCAATTCCGGGGTGCCCTTGCTGCCGTACACCCGGTCGCCGGGGAAGTTGTTCTTGGCGAATACGTCGACGCCGTAGATCTCGAATGTGGCGGTCTTCCCGTCCTTTCGCTGAACCTCGACCCGGTTTCCCTTCTTGAGGGAACCGAGCCCGTAGAAGACGGCCGGTCCCCGCATGTTGTCCACATGGCCCACGATCACGGCCGTGCCCTTCTCGCCGGGTGACACCGCACCGGTGAACCAGCCCGCGAGATTGGCGTTGTCGGGCGGCGGCGCGTCGACCCAGCCGGCCGAGTCGAGACCCACCGGCACGACCGGGGCATTCACCTGGATCGCGGGGATCCTGACCCGGTCCACCACGGAGTACGGCAACGCGGCGGGTCCGTTGGAGAAGGTGGCGACGGGCGTCCTGCTGTCCGCTGCCGCCGCCGTCGCGGGCTGTGGAGGGCCCACGTCGAACTCACCGGAACCATTCCGGATGAGTGCGAGGCCGGTCAGCAGAACAAGCGCTATTACGCCCCACGGGGCGCGCTTCTTCTGCCGCTCCTCCTCTTCGGCCACCTCGGACGCAAACATTCGCAATCCCCTCTCGACGCGGCCGTCACCGCGTCCGTCGCGCGTACCAGAACGCTAAGTGCAGCATGCCCGGGGGGCGACGGGGCGCGGGCGAACGGGTGTCGGGGCTCCGCGTGGTGAGCCATCCGAGTTGCCGAGGGCAGGAAATTTCTGACGGTCCGTGACCTGCGGCAATATCCGATTGTATGGAAATCCTTCGGCGTGTCTTCTCACCAGGACGGACCATTCTCGAAATGCGTCCCTGTGCGCCGCATCTGAGGGTCTGTATGGGAGGCGCTTTCTCGCCGATCGACCGGGGACGGTTCCCGGGGCGTCTTCCGCGGAGGATCACATGCGTACAACTCGTGCCCTGGCGGTCTCTGCCGCCGTGGTCGCCGCGGTGGGGCTCGCCGCCCCGATGGCGACGGCATCGAATGAACCGGGCAGCAATGAGTCGAGCAACAACGAGCCGAGCAACGACGAGCCGAGCGGAAACGAGCGACTGGGCAACCCCGGTGGACCGGGCAACGGCACAGGGCTGAACAACGGCGGTGGCGTGGTCGGCGGCGGTGGCGTGGTCGGTGGCGGCGGGGTGGTCGGCGGCGGTGGCGTGGTGGGCGGTGGCGTCGTCGGCGGCGGTGGCGTGGTCGGTGGCGGCGGCGTGGTGATCGGCGGCGGTGGCGTGGTCGGTGGCGGCCGCCCGGGTGACATCGGTCGGTTCAACGACAACGGTCGGTTCAACGACAATGGCCGGTTCAACGACAACGGCCGATTCAATGACAATGGCAGGTTCAACGACAACGGCCGCTTCGAAGACAACGGCCGGTTCTATGACAACGGCCGCTTCGAGGACAACGGCCGTCGCGAGGTGCGGAACATCCTCGTCCGGCCCGGTGTCATCGCGCGGGGCGGCCAGCTGTCGATCACCGTGGACGGCGAAGCGTGCCTGAGGCCCGGCAGTACGGTCTCCTCGCGGGTCTTCCGCACCACCCTGCTGCGCCGGGCGGGCGGCGACACGACCATCGCGACGGTCATCGTCGACCGTGACGCGCGCCCGGGGTCGTACGACGTCACGGTCCGCTGTGACGGCCGAAGGCTGACCAGGCCCGCCGCCTTCACCGTCATCGGCGGTGTCAGCGGTGGTCTGGGTGGCAGCATCGGCGGAGCCGCGCCCGCCGACGTCGCGATCGGCAGCGGACTGCTGACCGCCGGCGTCGTCGGCGGTGGGCTGCTCTGGAAGCGCCGCAGGTCCGATCGGCGGATCTGATCGGTGCCGGCACCTTTGGCGGTGCCCCGCGTACCGTGCGTCTGACAGGCCTTCGCCCCGGACCTTCTCGCCGAGATCCGGGGCGAGAAGGGCCCCGAGTGGCGAGCGGTCACGACTCCTCGTCCGTGACGCGGCGGCGCGTCATGGACCACGCGGTACCGACACAGCCGGCGATGAGCGCGGTTCCCAGGGCGATCTCCTTGAGGTCGAAGCCACCGTTGGAGCTTCCGCCGACACCTGCATTGACGCCTCGCTGTACGGAGGCCGGGAGCTGGACCTGGGTCGGGTCGGAGTAGCTGGTGCCGGAGCGGCCGGGGGCGATGGTCAGCTCGGTGTGGCCGCTCTCGTTGCCGCACTGGAACGTCACCTGGTACACCGAGCCCGCTCTGGCGTCCCCGTCGATCAGGGCCGTCGCCGACGACTGGCCCTTGGGGATCGTGACCGTGTCGAAGACTTCCGAGGAGACCCTGGCCACGGAGTCGCAGCTCTCCGCGGTCAGCCGGAGCCGGCCGCCCGCGGCGATGCTCTGCGGCTGCACGTTGAAGCCGAACGAGGTGATGCTGTTGCCCCGGCCACTGTCACGGCTGCTGTCACGGCTGCTGTCACGGCCGCCGTCACCGTCTCCGTTTCCGGCGAGAGCGGCGGTCGCGGAAAGGGTGAGGGCGGTCACGCCCAGCAGTGCGGCCGAAGCGACGCGTATCGCGTGCATGGTGAGCCTCCGGGTCCCCGAGGAGCCTTGCTGCGGACTTTCCGCCTGCGTCTGAAATGCGCCTCGATGTTCGAAACGCTAGGAAGGCGTGCACGTGGGCGCGATCGCAGTAGCGCGAATGGGGTAACCGGGTGGGCCGTACGGGGGAATGCGGGTGCGCGATCGGGGGACGGACGCGGTGTGGCGTCCGTCCCCCGATCCTGTGGCCGCTAAGGGAGGCCGGTCACTTCGGAAGGTGCGGGAACAGTGCCGTGAACGGCTCCGCCGAGGCTGTGATCCCCCGGCTGTAGGGCGCGTCGAAGTCCCAGATCAGGAAGAGCAGGAACGCGATCAGGGCGGAGAAGAGCCCGGCGAGGATCAGTTCCCGCTTGGTGCGCCGGATCTGGAGGGCGAACACCATCCCGATGGTGACCACGGCTCCGGTGATCAGCCCGAACCACACCACGCCCGGCATGGTCGCGTCCGTCGAGTCGGCGCGGGCGTTGCGTGCCGCGTCGGCCGCGGTCACCTGGTCGACCAGCGGCTGGTAGGTCTGGGCCTCGAAGTCCGACCCCGGCTTGTAGGTGCTGACGTCCTGGCGGACGACCTCGAAGAGCCGACCGCCCTTGGCGGTGACATGGCCGTGGTCGGCCATGGTCTTCCACTCGGTCTTGACGACGTATCCGACGTACGCGTCGACGTCGCCGCGAATACGGTCGCGCACGTCCGGCGGGTAGACGCGGACCCGCTCCGAGATCTCGTGCAGGGCCTGGGCCTCCGCCTGCACATGGTCCTGGGCGGCGCTGCGGGCCTCCCAGACTCCGGCGATGGCCAGTCCCAGGACGATGGCGTAGACCACGCCGATCATCATGGTCATGTATTCGATCACGTCCGGGGTCTCGGACGGATCCTCGTCGTCGGGGGCCCGGCGGGTGCGTACGAGGGACACGACGAGGACGACGACGCACGCCGCCGCCATCGCGAGGACGAGAACAAGCCATTCCGACAAGGATGCCTCCAGGGGTCAGCGCGGACGCAACGCCGCGACGGCGAGCAACGCGGGCACGGTGACGAGCAGGGTGAGCGAGACCAGGGACGGTCCGCTGCGGGGCGAGTGCCTGCGCGTCGGGGCGCGGTAGGCCGGATAACTCACCGGGGTCGCCGACGGTTTGGGCCGCGCCTTGTGCGTGGGCGAGGGCGTCGGTGTCGGTGTGGGCTTCGGCTTCGGCGCCGGTGGAGGTGCCGGCCTCGGCGGTGGCGCCACGGCGGGGGGCCGCGGGGTCGGCGAGGCGGGCGGAGGCGGTGGCGGGGGAGCCGGCGGCGGGGGCTTCGGCCTGGGCTTGGGCGGAGGCGCCGGGGGTGGTGGGGGCGGCGGTTTCGGAGTGGGTGGGGGCGTGGGCGACGGGGGCGGCGGGCTGATGGTGCAGAGGTCGCTGCCGGCCACCGCCACCGCGTCCGTACCGTCCGGGCCGATGGAGGCGTACGCGCAGGAGTCGGCGACCGCCGCCGAGGCCGGCGCGCCGCCGATGATCCAGGTCAGCGTCAGCAGCGCCAACACGCGTATGACGAGGGCGGACCGGGTCCGCTGTGGTCCATGCACGACCGAGATCATGAGGCGTATCGCGCCCGCGCACGCCGGAGCCGACGGGTATTGCCCCCGAACGAAGGACGTCCGGCTCGGACCGGTTTGACGCCCCCTCGGGACACGGCCACCGCGGTGGGAACAGATGCGCGAGAAACATGCCGGCGTGGGGTGTGTCACAGCGTTCCGAAAGTTTTTTGTGCGGCCGTTGAACACATCCGCCACTCCCGCCCGTACCTAGGGCCATGCGCGGCGCAGCAGAGCGCTGCAACCCTTAACGCGAACAGTGGGAGTTACCCAATGAAGACCTCCTGGCGGAGCGCCTCACTCGTAGCGACAGCTGCGGCCGTGCTGGCGCTCACGACGGCGTGCGGTCAGGAATCGGGCACCCAGTCGACGGGGAGCCAGAACGTGGGCGCCGCCGCGGCTGCCAACGGTTACGGTCAGGCCACCAGTAGCAGCACCACTTCTCCCAACGGCTACGGCGCCGACCAGCAGAGTGCCGCCCCCAAGGCGGAATCCGCAGGTCAGCTGGCTGTCGCGGAAAGCACGACGCTCGGCAAGGTGCTGACCGACAGCGCCGGATTCACCCTGTACCGCTTCGAGAAGGACACCGCCGAGCCGCCGAAGTCGAACTGTGACGGCGACTGCGCGACCGCTTGGCCGCCCGTTCCCGCCGACGGCGCCGTGGCCGCCACCGGTGTGGACAAGGCCCTGCTCGGCGAGGTCACCCGCACGGACGGCACCAAGCAGCTGACGATCGGCGGCTGGCCGATGTACCGGTACGCCAAGGACACGAAGGCCGGTGACACCAACGGCCAGGGTGTCGGCGGCATTTGGTACGCCTCCGCCCCCGATGGCAAGAAGGCGACCCTGGCCTCCCTGCCGGGACTGTCGACCCGCAACGACCCCAAGCTCGGCGAGATCATCGTCGACAAGAACGGCCGGACGGTCTACCGGTTCCTGAAGGACCAGGCCTGGCCCGTCCCGAAGTCCGCCTGCACCGGTGCCTGCTTGGAGAAGTGGCCCGTCGTGGCCCCGGTCTCCGCCAGCGACACCAAGGGCGTGCAGAAGAAGGGCCTGATGGGCTTCACCCGCCCGGACGGCGCCAAGCAGATGACCGTCAACTGCTGGCCCATCTACACCTTCTCCGGTGACAAGGCGGCCGGGGACACCAACGGTCAGGGCGTGGGCGGCACTTGGTACGCCGTCGCCCCCGACGGAAAGCCGGTCGGCGCGCCGAAGTAGAGGATCACCTCCCCAGGGTTGATCGATCTCGCCCGGAACAACGCGTACGACCTGGGTCCGCCCCCTCCGCACCGCACGGAGGGGGCGGACCTCTTGGCGTGCCCGGAACGCGCGGGGCGCGCGGATCGGACGACGTGCGGCATACGGATCACGGCGCGGTTCACTTGCCGAACGAACGCCCGGGAGTTTTCCACACCGGGGATACCCGACCCCTCGATACGGTCGCGACGCTTCGTAACTCCCGCGAACTTTTTGGAATGCTTCGCATCGATTTCGCGGTGACAGCGGACGGCGTGTCCGACTGACCTGCACCGGCCGCCAATTCGGCACATGCCCGAGGCAGTGACGGTGAACGGACGGTCAATTTCCGTTTTGACTCGCTCCTTTGGCGGACGATCAGTAGCCTCAGCTCGAACACCGGATCGCCTACGTCGTCGACTACGCCTTGGAGAGATAGATGGAGCGTCCCGCCTGGGCCCCCCGCAGCATTGACATCTCGGTGCCGAGCGTGTCCCGTATCTATGACTACTACCTGGGCGGTTCGCACAACTTCGAGGTCGACCGGGAAGCCGCGCGCAAGGCGATGGAGTTCATGCCGGGACTGCCCAAGGTGATGCAGGCGAACAGGGCGTTCATGCGCCGTGCCGTGCGATTCGCGGCCGACGAGGGCATCGACCAGTTCCTCGACATCGGCTCCGGCATCCCGACCTTCGGCAACGTCCACGAGATCGCCCAGACGGCCAGGCCCGGCGCGCACGTCGTGTACGTGGACCACGACCCGGTGGCCGTCGCGCACAGCCAGGCCGTCCTGCGGGACAACGAGGACGCGGACGTGGTCGCGGCCGATCTGCTCAAGCCCCAGGAGATCCTGGCGACTCCCCAGGTGCAGCGGTTGATCGACCTGAACCGTCCGGTGGCCCTCCTCCTCGTTGCCATACTGCACTTCGTGGAGGACGCGGACGACCCGTACAGTGCGGTGGCCGAGCTGCGCGACGCGCTGGCACCGGGCAGTCTGCTCGTGCTCACGCATGCGTCGTACGAGGGAATCCCGCTCCCGCCGGAGCGGGCCGAGGGCGCGGTCGACGTGTACAAGGACATCCGCAACCCGCTGATCATGCGCTCGCGCGAGGAGATCGCGCGGTTCTTCGAGGGGTACGACATGGTGGAACCCGGTCTGGTGCCGATGCCGATCTGGCGGCCCGACACGGCACCCGAGGACGAGGATCCTTATTCCTTCTCGGGGTTCGCAGGTGTGGGGCGCACGGCGTGACCGGCGAACCGGACGGGCCGGAGGACAGACTGCGCAGGTTCGCGACGATCTGGAGCCGGGCGGTCTTCCCGATCACCTCCACGTCGCTGACCCGGCCGGAGCTCGAGCAGCAACTCCTGCCGCTCGCCCGGCGGTTGAGTGACGCGCTGAAGGCGAGGACCTTCGACGCGGCCGCGGGCCAGGCGGTCGGCGCCGCGCTGGTCGCCGCGCACTGCACCGACCCCGAGGCCCTCAGCCGCAGCCTCGACTGCGTCGACGCCTATCTGGTGCTCTACTGCGGCGAGGACGGGCCCCAGGAGGCCCTGCGGACCCGCTCGGCGCGTCTGCAGCACGCCATGGCGGCGGGCTTCGCCGGGGCACTGCGGGAGCGGACGCTCGCCGAGCAGGAGGCCATCTACCAGGCGGCGTTGAACGCGCGCAGCACGGTGGCCGAGGCGCTGCACGCGAGCGAGGCCCGGTTCCGCGCGGTCTTCGAGGGCGCGGCCATAGGAATCGGCATCGCCGACCTCGAAGGCAACATACTGCAGGTCAATGGAGCCCTGCTGCGTATGTTCGGCGGTTCCGAGCAGGGCGTGCGCGGCCGCAAGGTCCCGGAGTGGACCCATCCCGAGGACGCGCCCCAAGTCTGGCGGCTGTACGAGGAGTTGGTACGCGGCGAGCGCGAGCACTACCACGTCGAAAAAGCCTTCTACCGGCCCGACGGCACCGCCCTGTGGACCAACCTGACGGTGTCCCTGCTGCGCGACGCGGACGGCCGGCCGCAGTACCAGCTCGCGCTGATGGAGGACACCACCGAGCGCCGGCTGCTCAATCTGCGGCTGCGCTACGAGGCCACCCACGACGCGCTCACCGGCCTGCCCAACCGGACCCTCTTCTTCGAACGCCTGGAGAAGGCGGTGTCCGCGGGCAACGACCAGCGCTTCGGCCTGTGCTACCTCGACCTCGACGGCTTCAAGACCATCAACGACAGCCTCGGGCACGCGGCGGGCGACCGGCTGCTCGTCGAGGTCGCCGACCGGTTGCAGTCCTGCGCGACCGCTCCCGGCGAGATGGTCGCCCGGCTCGGCGGCGACGAGTTCGTGGCCCTCACCACCGGGCCCGACACCGAGCGCGAGGTGGACGCGCTCGCCGACCGCATCATGAACGCCCTCGTCACCCCGGTCCGCATCGACGGCCGGGAACTGACGGTCCGCGGCAGCATCGGCATCGTCGAGGGTCCGGCGGGTGAGCGCGGCCCGGCGGAGGTGCTGCGCAGCGCCGACATCACGATGTACCGCGCCAAGTCCGCGGGCGGCAACCGCTTCGAACTCGCCGATCCCGAGGCCGACGCCCGCGCCATCACCCGGCACGGGCTCACCACGGCGCTGCCCGCGGCCCTGGACCGGGGCGAGTTCTTCATCGAGTACCAGCCGCTCGTGCACCTCGGCGACGGCAGCGTGCACGGCGCGGAGGCGCTGGTGCGCTGGCTGCACCCGCAGCACGGCGTTCTCGGCCCCGACCGGTTCATCCCGCTCGCCGAGCACACCGGGCTGATCGTGCCGCTGGGCCGGTGGGTCCTGGAGCAGTCGGTCCGCCAGGCCCGCCAGTGGCAGGAGCGGCACGCCGACTCGGGCCCGCTGCGGATCAACGTCAACCTGTCGCCCTGCCAGCTGACCCACCCGGGCCTGGTCCAGGACACGGTCGACATCCTGGAGCGTGAAGGTCTCGACGCCGAGGCGCTGTGTCTGGAGGTCACCGAGTCCGCGCTGATCGGCGCCGACGACGATCTGCTCAAGCCGCTGCGGCGCCTGGCCGAGATGGGCGTCGACATCGCCCTCGACGACTTCGGCACCGGCTACTCCAACCTCGCCAATCTCCGCCGCCTGCCCGTGAGCATCCTCAAGCTGGACCGCTCCTTCACCCAGGGCATGCAGCAGTTCCCGGCGGACCCCGTCGACCTCAAGATCGTCGAGGGGATCGTTTCGCTCGCCCACAGCCTCGACCTCGCGGTCACCGTGGAGGGCGTCGAAACGGGCGCACAGGCCGAGCAGTTGCGGATACTGGGCTGCGACACGGCCCAGGGCTGGTACTACGCCCGCCCCGGCCCACCGGAGCGGCTGCACGAACTGGCCCTGGTGGACGCCACAGGCTGAGGGTTCGGGCGTGGCGTGGTCTCCTGGACGTGGCGTGGTCTCCTGAAAAGGAGGCCGTGCCGCTGTCCGCGCATCCGTGAGCGGCGGAGCAGCCGGTGCGGGCCCGTGAACGTCAGCTGTGTCTCGGCCTCCACGCCGACCGTCGGACGACGCCCTCCGTATGGCCCTGGGTATCGCCGTAGTGCAGCAATCGAAGGAGCTGAGAAGGATGGGCACGGAACTCCGGGGCAGGACAGCCGTCGTCACCGGCGCGAGCAAGGGCATCGGACTGGCCGTCGCCGAGGCGCTGGCCGGGGCGGGGGCGACGGTGATCGCCGGCTCGCGCACCACGACGCCGGGTCTCGACGCGCTGGTCAAGCAGGGCGGTGTCGCCTGGGTACCGGTGGACCTGGCCGAACCCGGTGCCGCCGAGCGCCTCGTGGCGGCGGCGGACGGCCGGGTGGACATCCTGGTCAACAACGTCGGCGCGGCCCCCGCCCGCATGGGCGGATTCCTGTCGGTGACCGACGAGGACTGGCGGCGCACGGTCGACCTGAACCTCCTCACGGCCGTACGGGTCACCCGCGCCGCCCTGCCCCTGATGCTGTCCGCAGGGCAGGGCTCGGTCGTGACGGTCGCCTCGGTCAACGCCACCCTGCCCGACCCGATGGTGATCGACTACAGCGCGGGCAAGGCCGCGCTGGTCGCCTTCTCCAAGGCGCTGTCCAAGGAGGTCGGCCCCCAGGGCATCCGGGTCAACACCGTCAGCCCGGGCCCGGTGGAGACCGAGCTGTGGCTCGGCGGCGACGGGGTGGCGGCCACGGTCTCGGCAGCCGCCGGGATCACCCCGGACGACGTGGTCGCCCAGGCGTCCAGTGCCACGGTCACCGGCCGCTTCTCCCAGCCGTCCGAGGTCGCCGACCTGGTCCTCTTCCTCGCCGGCGACCAGTCCCGCAACATCACCGGCAGCGACTTCGTCATCGACGGCGGCTTCATCCCGACCTGGTGACGTACCGACCTGCCTCTTGAGCCCCCTCGCGCCGGTCAGCGTTCCAGCAGCATCCGCTGGAGTTCGCGGGCCGCGCGGGGCGGAGCCACATCGCTGCGGTGGGCCAGGGCGATGACGCGGTGGAGTCCAGGGCGTGCGAGCGGTGTCACCCGCAGGCCGCGCCCCGAGCGCGTCGCGACCATGCGCGGGACGACGGCCACGCCGAGCCCCGCCCTGACGAAACCCAGCACCGCGTCCATCTCGCCGCCCTCGACGGCGAAGTCCGGCTCGAAGCCCTCGGCGCGGCAGGCGGCGACGGTCAGTTCCCGCAGGTCGTAGCCGTGCCGGAACATCACGAGGCGTTCGCCCTCCAGGTCGGGGATGCGCACGGTGCGACCGGTCCCCGGCGCGGGCGCGTCCGGTGACGACACCACGACCAGGTCCTCACGCAGCAGCTCCACCGTCGTCAGCGCGGGGGAGGGGGTGGGCAGCGGGAGGACGACCAGGGCGAGGTCCAGCGCGCCGCGCGCGAGTTCCCGTACGAGATCGTGGGAGCCGCTCTCCTCGATCAGCAGCCGGATACCGGGATAGCGGTCGTGGAAGGCGCGCAGAACGTCCGGGACCAGGCCGGTGCACAGGCTCGGCGTCGCGCCCAGGCGGACCCGGCCGCTGCGCAGCTGGGCCAGTTCCTGCACCTCGTGCCGGGCGGTGTCCGCGTCGGCCAGGATGCGCCGGGCCAGGGGCAGCAGCGCCTCGCCCGCGTCCGTCAGTGTGATGTTGCCGCGCGCCCGGAGAAAGAGATCCGCCCCCAACTCCCGTTCCAGCGCCTTGATCTGCTGGGACAGGGACGGCTGGGCGACATGGACCAGATCGGCGGCCCGGGTGAAGTGCCGGGTCTCGGCGACCGCCACGAAGTACTGGAGCTGCTGGAACTGCATCCACCCATCATAGGCTCCAGCTATCGAAACGAGCCGGACCATGTCTTGGACCGATCGGCACCCGCGGCCCTAGCTTCTGAGACATGGCTCTGGCAACGCGGACGGACCGACGACCGTCGATGACGCGCACCGTGTGGGACAGCTCCGTCGGGAAGAAGGCCGTGATGGCGGTCAGCGGCCTGATCATGCTGATGTACCTGGTCGTGCACATGTTCGGAAACCTGAAGATCTTCTTCGGTTCGGGCGATTTCAACCACTACGCCCACTGGCTGCGCACCCTCGGTGAGCCCTTCCTGCACTACGAGTGGGCCCTGTGGATCATCCGCGTGGTCCTGGTCGTCGCCGTCGTCGCCCACGCCACCGCCGCGTACCAGCTCAGCCGCCGCGACATCAGGGCGCGCCCGAGCAAGTACGTCCACAAGAAGCCCAGGTCCAGCTACGCGACCCGCACGATGCGCTGGGGCGGGATCATCCTCGGCCTGTTCATCGTCTGGCACATCCTCGACCTGACGACCGGCACCGCGCACCCCGGCGGCTTCCAGCCCGGACACCCGTACCAGAACGTGATCGACACCTTCTCGACCTGGTACGGCGACGTGATCTACATCGTCGCGATGCTCGCGCTCGGCCTGCACATCCGGCACGGCTTCTGGAGCGCCGCACAGACCCTGGGCGCCGGCAGCCGCACCCGCGACCGCGCCCTCAAGACCATCGCCGACGTCCTCGCGCTGGTGCTGACGGTGGGCTTCATCTCCGTACCCGTCGGTGTCATGACCGGATTGGTGAGCTGACATGACCGCAGCCTCTGAATACGCCGCGTACACGACCGGTGCGCCCGTCGTCGACAGCAAGGCCCCCGAGGGCCCGGTCAACGAGCGCTGGGACACCCGTCGCTTCGAGGCCAAGCTCGTCAACCCCGCCAACCGCCGCAAGCACACGGTGATCGTGGTCGGCACCGGCCTCGCGGGCGGCTCGGCGGGCGCCACGCTCGCCGAGCAGGGCTACCACGTCGTCCAGTTCTGCTACCAGGACTCGCCCCGCCGCGCCCACTCGATCGCCGCCCAGGGCGGCATCAACGCGGCGAAGAACTACCGCAACGACGGCGACTCCGTCCACCGGCTGTTCTACGACACCGTCAAGGGCGGCGACTTCCGGGCCCGCGAGTCCAACGTCCACCGTCTCGCGCAGATCTCGGTCGAGATCATCGACCAGTGCGTCGCCCAGGGCGTGCCCTTCGCGCGGGAGTACGGGGGTCTGCTCGACACGCGTTCCTTCGGCGGCGTCCAGGTGTCCCGCACGTTCTACGCCCGCGGCCAGACCGGCCAGCAGCTCCTGCTCGGCGCCTACCAGGCCCTGTCGCGGCAGATCGCGGCCGGCAACATCGAGATGCATCCACGCACCGAGATGCTTGACCTGATCGTGGTCGAGGGACGGGCGCGCGGCATCGTGGCACGGGATCTGATCACCGGCCGGATCGACACGTACTACGCGGACGCCGTCGTCCTGGCCTCCGGTGGTTACGGCAACGTCTTCTACCTCTCGACGAACGCCATGAACTCCAACGCCACCGCCGTGTGGCGGGCGCACCGGCGCGGCGCCTACTTCGCCAACCCGTGCTTCACCCAGATCCATCCCACCTGTATCCCGCGTACCGGCGATCACCAGTCCAAGCTCACGCTGATGAGCGAGTCGCTGCGCAACGACGGCCGTATCTGGGTCCCGAAGGCGCAGGGCGACACCCGTCCGCCGAACGAGATCCCCGAGGACGAGCGCGACTACTACCTGGAGCGGATCTACCCCGCCTTCGGCAACCTGGTCCCGCGTGATATCGCCTCCCGCGCCGCGAAGAACGTCTGCGACGAGGGCCGCGGGGTGGGCCCGGGCGGACAGGGCGTCTACCTGGACTTCGCCGACGCGATCGGGCGGATGGGCAGGGCGAAGGTCGAGGAAAAGTACGGCAACCTCTTCGACATGTACGCCCGGATCACCGCCGAGGACCCGTACACCGTGCCGATGCGGATCTACCCGGCCGTGCACTACACGATGGGCGGACTGTGGGTCGACTACGACCTCCAGACCACGATCCCCGGCCTGTTCGCGATCGGCGAGGCCAACTTCTCCGACCACGGCGCCAACCGCCTCGGTGCCTCCGCCCTGATGCAGGGCCTCGCCGACGGCTACTTCGTGCTGCCGTCGACCATCAACGACTACCTCGCCCGCAACCCGCACCACGCCGAGGTCACGGACGAACACCCCGCCGTCCAGGAGGTGCTGGCCGAGACCGAGGACCGGCTGCGGCTGCTGCTGGCCGTCGACGGCGACCGCACCCCCGACTCCTTCCACCGCGAACTCGGCGAACTCATGTGGGAGTTCTGCGGCATGGCCCGCACCGAGACGGGTCTGCGCAAGGCCCTGGAGCGCATCCCGCAGATCCGCGAGGAGTTCTGGCGGCGTATCAAGGTCCCCGGCACCGGCGAGGAGTTCAACCAGTCCCTGGAGAAGGCCAACCGCGTCGTCGACTATCTGGAGCTCGCCGAGCTGATGTGCCTCGACGCGCTGCACCGGTCCGAGTCCTGCGGCGGCCACTTCCGCGAGGAGTCCCAGACCCCGGACGGCGAGGCCGCCCGCAGGGACGAGGAGTTCTCCTACGCCGCCGCCTGGGAGTTCACCGACAGCGGCGCCGCGCCCGTCCTGCACAAGGAAGACCTCGTCTTCGAGTACGTCCACCCCACCCAGCGGAGCTACGCATGAAGCTCACCCTGCGCGTCTGGCGCCAGAAGAACGCCGACGCCGACGGAGCGATGTCCACGTACGAGGTGGACGACATCTCGGCCGACATGTCCTTCCTGGAGATGCTCGACACCCTCAACGAGGAACTCATCCTCAAGGGCGAGGACCCCGTCGCCTTCGACCACGACTGCCGCGAGGGCATCTGCGGCGCGTGCAGCCTGGTCATCAACGGCGACGCCCACGGACCCGAGCGCACCACCACCTGCCAGCTGCACATGCGGTCCTTCCAGGACGGCGACACCATCGACGTCGAGCCCTGGCGTGCCTCCGCCTTCCCGGTCGTCAAGGACCTCGTCGTGGACCGCTCGGCCTTCGACCGGATCATCCAGGCCGGCGGCTACATCTCCGCCCCCACCGGTGCCGCCCCCGAGGCCCACGCGACGGCCGTACCGAAACCGGACGCCGACTTCGCGTTCGAGCACGCCGAGTGCATCGGCTGCGGTGCGTGTGTGGCCGCCTGCCCCAACGGTGCCGCGATGCTCTTCACCTCGGCCAAGATCAACCATCTGAACGTGCTGCCACAGGGCGCGCCCGAGCGGGAGACGCGGGTGCTGGACATGGTGGCGCAGATGGACGAGGAGGGGTTCGGGGGGTGCACGCTGGCCGGGGAGTGCGCGACCGCCTGCCCAAAGGGGATTCCGTTGGTTTCCATCACCGGGATGAACAAGGAGTGGCTGCGAGCCGCTCGCAAGTCAGGGCGTCGCTGAGGCGGTGCCTGGACTGCGGGTTGGTGGGGGCTGATCGCGCAGTTCCCCGCGGCCGAGGCCCGTTGTTAAGAAAACGTTCGCCGGATCTGTGCGGACGGGCGGGGCCGGGAGTGGTGCTCATTCCCGGTCCCGTCTCGCATTCGGGGGAATCTCCTGGCATTCAACATCCCCACATCCTGGCTCCTGGCACAGGTCACGTGCAGGCCAACCGGCATCGGAAGAACAGGAGCGCGCGGGCCGTACCGAACCGGTCTGCCGCCGCTGTGCCGAACCGGCCCGTGACCAGGAGAGTGCCATGACCGGCGTTTCCACCCTCGACAGCCCCCCGCAGCCCCTGGCCCCCACCCGCTACACCGTCTCCCTCGCCCGTTCCGAGGCCGACGTCCGGGCCGCACAGCGGCTGCGGCACGACGTCTTCGCCGGGGAGATGGGTGCCCTGCTGACCACGCCGCAGCCGGGGCTCGACATCGACGCCTTCGACGCCTACTGCGATCACCTGCTGGTCCGTGACACGCTGACCGACCAGGTCGTCGGCACCTACCGCCTGCTGCCCCCGGAGCGCGCCGCGATCGCCGGCCGGCTCTACTCGGAGGGCGAGTTCGACGTGAGCCCGCTCGACGCGATCCGCCCGGGACTCGTCGAGGTCGGGCGCTCCTGCGTGCACCCCGACCACCGCGACGGCGCCGTCATCGGCCTCATCTGGGCCGGGATAGCCCGCTACATGGTCGAGGGCGGCCACGAGTGGCTCGCGGGCTGCTGCTCGATCCCGCTCGCCGACGGCGGCGAGCTCGCGGCCGGAACCTGGGACCGGGTGCAGGCCAAGCACCTGGCACCCGAGGAGTACCGGGTGCGACCGCTGCTGCCCTGGACCGCGGAGGGTGTCACCCCTCAGCCCCGCACCGAACTGCCTCCGCTCCTGCGCGGCTATCTCCGGCTCGGCGCCTGGGTCTGCGCGGCACCGGCGCACGACCCGGACTTCGGGGTCGCGGACCTGTTCGTGCTGCTGTCGATGCGCCGGGTCAACCCGCGCTATCTGCGGCACTTCCTCTCGCTCGTCCCGGCCTGATGAGCGTCTGGCTGCCCAGCGCGCCCTGCACCCCCAGGGCGTGCGTCGAGGCGACGGGGTCCGCCACGGCCGTACCGCGCGCCGTGCTGCGGCTCGCGGCGGTCCTGGTCGTGGTCGCCACCGGGGTCGTGCTGTTGCCGTTCGGCGGGCGGATCCCCGCCGAGCCGGTACGGCGCTGGTGCCGGGCGATCGTGCGGGCCGCGGGCGTCCGCGTCCGGATCACCGGCCCCGCCGTCCCCACCGGCGGGCTGCTGATCGTCGCCAACCACATCTCCTGGCTGGACATCCCGCTCCTCGCCGCCGTCCGGCCGGCCAGGATGCTCGCCAAGTCCGAGATCCGGCAGTGGCCGGTGGCGGGACCGCTGGCCGCGCGCGGCGGTGTCCTGTTCATCGAACGCGACCGGCTGCGCGCGCTGCCGGACACGGTGGCGCGGATCGCCGGGCTGCTGCGGGACGGGGCGGCCGTCGTGGCCTTCCCGGAGGGCAGCACCTGGTGCGGCAGGGCGCAGGGACACTTCCGGCGGGCCGTCTTCCAGGCCGCGCTCGACGCGGGGGTGCCGGTCCAGCCGGTGCACATCCACTACCGGCTCGCCGGGGGAGTGGCGAGCACCGCGCCCGCCTTCGTCGGGAACGACTCGCTGCTCGCCTCACTGTGGCGGGTGGCCTCGGCACGCGGGCTGGTGGCGGAGGTCGAGGTACGGCCCTCGCTCGCCCCGGGCAGCCACCCGGATCGACGGGAGCTGGCCCGCGCGGCGCAAGGGGGGTTGCATTCCCGGGACGCACGCGCGTCGGCCCTCGCACATCGCTGACGTATCAGGACGAGGCGACCCGAAGGGACAGGGGCCGGTGGCCGGCGGTACGGGGCTACCGGCCCCGAGCGAGTGCCCGGGTGAGGTACGGAGCCGTCGTGCTGCCCTCCGCCCGCGCCACCTCGGCCGGGGGGCCCGCGGCCACGATCCGGCCGCCCGCGTCCCCGCCGCCGGGACCCAGGTCGATCACCCAGTCCGCGCCCGCGACCACCGACATGTCGTGCTCGACGACCACGACGGTGTGTCCCGCGTCGACCAGGCCGTGCAACTGGCGCATCAGCACCTCGACATCGGCGGGGTGCAGCCCGGTCGTCGGCTCGTCGAGGAGGTAGAGGGTGTGCCCCCGGCGGACCCGCTGCAACTCGCCGGCCAGCTTGATGCGTTGGGCCTCGCCGCCGGACAACTCCGTGGCGGGCTGGCCGAGTCGCAGATAGCCCAGACCCACGTCGAGGAGCGTGGCGAGGCTGCGGGCGACGGGCGGGGTGTCGGCGAAGAACTCCGCCGCGGCCTCCACCGTCATGTCCAGGACCTGCGCGATGTTCCGTTCGCGGTACGTCACCTCGAGCGTCTCGGGGTTGTAGCGTGCCCCGTCGCAGTCCGGACAGGGGGCGTAGGTGCTCGGCAGGAACAGCAGCTCCACGCTCACGAACCCCTCGCCCTGGCAGGTCTCGCAGCGCCCGCCCGCGACGTTGAAGGAGAAGCGCCCCACCCCGTAGCCGCGCCTTCGTGCCTCCTCCGCCCTGGCGAAGACCTTGCGCACCACATCGAAGAGGCCCGTGTATGTGGCGAGATTCGAGCGCGGGGTACGGCCGATGGGCTTCTGGTCGACGGAGACGAGCCGTCCCACGCCCGCCAGCTCCTCGGTCACCTCGCCGACGAGGGTGGACTTGCCCGAGCCGGAGACACCCGTGACGGCGGTGAGCACACCGAGCGGGAACGCGGCGCTCACCCCGCGCAGGTTGTGGCGGCTCACCGGCCCCACCTTCAACTGCCCCTGCGGGGAACGGACTTCACGTTCCGGCGTGGGGGAGCGGTCGAAGAGGAAGCGGGCCGTGGCCGACTCCGCCACCCCGGCCAGCTCCGCCACCGGACCGCTGTGCAGCACCCGCCCGCCGTGCTCTCCCGCCCGCGGACCGACGTCGACGAGCCAGTCGGCACCCCGCACGACATCCAGATGGTGCTCGACCACGAACACCGAGTTGCCCGCCGCCTTCAGCCGGTCCAGGACCGTGAGCAGGGCCTCCGTGTCCGCCGGGTGCAGACCCGCGGACGGTTCGTCGAGGACGTACACGACACCGAACAGACCGGAGCGCAACTGCGTGGCCAGCCGCAGTCGTTGCAGCTCGCCCGCGGAGAGGGTCGGGGTGGCCCGGTCGAGGCTGAGGTAGCCGAGGCCGAGTTCGACGACGGGGGCGATCCGTGCCCTCAGGTCGTCGGTGAGGACGCGGGCCGCCTCTCCCCGGGGCTCCAGGGTCCCGGCCAGTTCGGACAGCGGCAGGGCCGCCAGTTCGGCGATCGTGCGGCCCGCGACGGTCACCGCCAGCGCCTCGGGACGCAGCCGGCTGCCGCCGCACACCGGGCACGGGGCGCTGGTCAGGAACCGCTCGGCCCTGGCTCGCAGCGTCGGGCTCTTCGAATCGGAGAACGTCTTCATGACGTAGCGCCGGGCGCTCATGTACGTGCCCTGGTAGGGGCGTTGGATCCGGTCCGCGTCCCGCACCGGATGCACGGTGACGACCGGCTGCTCGTCCGTGAACAGGATCCACTCCCGCTGCTCGGCCGGCAGGTCGCGCCACGGCCGGTCCACGTCGTACCCCAGCGCGTCGAGGACGTCGCGCAGGTTCTTGCCCTGCCAGGCGCCGGGCCACGCGGCGATCGCGCCCGCGCGGATCGACAGCGACGAGTCCGGGACCAGTGACTCCTCGGTCGTACGGTGGACCTGGCCGAGACCGTGACACTCCGGGCAGGCCCCGGCGGCCGTGTTCGGCGAGAAGGCGTCCGAGTCGAGGCGTTCGGCGCCCTGCGGATAGTCGCCCGCGCGTGAGAACAGCATCCGCAGGGAGTTGGAGAGGTTGGTGACCGTGCCCACGGACGAGCGCGAGGTGGGCGCCGAGCGGCGCTGCTGGAGCGAGACCGCGGGCGGCAGCCCGGTGATGTCCCCGACCTTCGGCGCCCCGACCTGGTGGATCAGCCGTCGCGCGTACGGCGCCACCGACTCGAAGTAGCGGCGCTGGGCCTCCGCGTAGATCGTCCCGAACGCCAGCGAGGACTTGCCCGAGCCCGAGACCCCAGTGAAGACCACGAGCACATCACGCGGGATGTCGACGTCCACGCCTTGGAGATTGTGCTCGCGGGCGCCCCGCACACGGACGTACGCGTCGTGGCGGCGGTGCGGGTCGGACATCGACGGGACTCCTGCCGGGGGCTCGGGGCAAACCCCACGATTCTAGGCTGTAGTCAGTCCCGCGACCCGGGCGAGCCTCCGGAAGGAGTCCAGCAGGGCCTCGCGGTCGTACGTACTGGTCGTGACCAGCAGCTCCTGCGCGCCGGTCTCCCCGATCAACATCTCCAGCTCGTGCTCGACCTGCTTCTCGGTGCCCGCGATCTGTCCCGCGAGCGCCGACTCGTAGAAATGCCGCTCCTTGCCGTTCATCGTGAGATCCTCGACCCGCTCGGCGGGCGGCAGCGGCGGGAAGGTGCCGTGCGTGCGGGCGTACGCCATCGACCAGGCCTCGGGGAGGAGCAACCGCATCGCCTCGTCCGGCGTCTCGGCGACCGCGACGGCGCCTGACACGACGATGTAGGGCTCCGCCGCCCACACGGAGGGGCGGAACGTCGCGCGGTAGTGGTCGATCCCGCGCCGCATCTTCTCCCGGTTCCGGATGTCCCCGATGACCAGCGGCAGGCCCGCCCGCGCCGCGATCGTGGCGCCCTCGTTCAGGGCGAGTACGAAGGGCGGCACGGTCAGCCCCTCCGAGGGGCGCGCGTGCACCCCCGTCGACGACGGGCCGCGGAACCAGCCGAGCAGTTCGTCGAGCTGCCCCGCGAAGTCGTCGGCGACGTCCTTGTCCCGCCCCAGCGCCCTGCGCACCCCGTCCGTGAAGCCGACCGAACGCCCGAGCCCCATGTCGATCCGCCCGGGGAACAGGGACTCGAGTACACCGAACTGCTCGGCGACGATCAGGGGCTGGTGGTTGGGCAGCATCACCCCGCCGGTACCGACCCGGATCGTCCGGGTGGCGGCGGCGACCGCGGCGGCCAGCACGGTGGGCGCGGACCCGGCGACTCCGGGCACACCATGGTGCTCCGAGACCCAGATCCGGTGGTACCCGAGCCCTTCCAGCTCCTGGGCCAGACGCACGGTGTCCCGCAGGGCCTCGGCGGCGTCGTGCCCCTCGCGGGTGCGCGAGCGGTCGAGGACGGAGAAACGCGTCACTCCTCGGATCATACGGACCTCGCCGCACCTGTGGTCACAGGGCCTCGTGGGAAACGGTCAGCAGATAGGTGCCGTAGAAGAGGGAGAAACCGGCCAGGCCGATGAGCAGGACGACGACCGTGCGCCGCTGGGCGCGGGCCAGGGAGAGGGCGAACGGCAGCAGCAGGGGGAAGGCGGGCAGCAGCAGTCGGGGCCTGCTCGTGAAGAAGTGGGCATCACCGAGGGCGATGACGAGGAGAATCCCCGAGTACACGAGAAGCGGCAGCGGCTGTCGGTCCAGGACGCCGAGGACGAACAGCAGGACGCAGCCGAGGACGATTCCGCCGGAGAGATAGACGACCAGGGTGTCGTGCCCGACGATCAGGTGCTTGAACATGTGCGCGGTGTAGTGACCGAAGTCGAACCGTGAGCCCCACAGACTCTGCACCCGGAAGTAGCCGGTCAGGTCGTGTGTGCGCAGCCCCACCCAGGCGACATACCCCAGCCACCCGACGGGCGCCAGGAGCATGGCCGCCCAGGCGCGCGGGACGGTGTGTCTCCCGTCGCGGCGGCGCTGCCAGAGGTGGGCGGCGGCGGCCGCGATGACGGCGGCGGCCACGGTGAAACCGTTGGGGCGGCACAGCCCGGCCAGCGCGGCCAGCGTTCCGGCGGTCAGCCAGCGGTGGGTCAGCGCCGCGTAGAGCGCCCAGGCGGCGAAGGCCGTCATGAGGGACTCGGTGTACGCCATGGTCAGCACGACGGCGTGCGGCAGCAGCGCCCACAGTGCCGCGAGCGCCAGGCCGACCCGCCGTCCGTGCAGCAGCTCGCCGACCGCGTACACGCCCCAGGCCGCCACGGCGGCGGCGATCCAGGAGATGACGAGCGCCGCGTTGACCGGGCCGATCGGCAGGACCGCGTTCAGACCGTGGATCAGTCCGGGGAAGAGCGGGAAGAACGCCAGGTCGTTGTAGATGACCCCGTGGCCGGACTTGGCGGCGACGATCGTGCCGTAGCCGTACCGGGCGATGTGCCAGTACCAGCCGCCGTCCCATTCCAGACCGAGCACGTTGCGCGGGTGCCGGCCCAGGTGCAGCGACCAGGCGGTCACCATGGCCACACCCGTCAGCCGCGCGGCGGCGAACAGCCACAGCGCCGGCAGCGCCCGCTTCAGTTCGCCCCGCCATCGCCACACCTCGGGCGAGGCGGCAGACGACGCGGGCACGAACTGCCGCGTGGGTCTGCCGCTCACCGTCTGGGGGCCGTCTTCCATGCCGACCTCCTCGTCGCCCTGCTAGAGGGAACGGCCGGGGACGGGGTTCCACCGGTGGGAAGATCCTGACTTCATGGGACACGACGGTCCCGGGCCGCGCATCCCGGCCCGGCACGGACGGGTGATGAGGTCGCCGGGTTCGAGCCGCTCGAGCGGCTCGCTCAGTCGTTGAAGTAGTGGCCTGCTTCGAGGTCCGGGACGAGAGCGGGGTGCACGGGACGCCATCCGAGCAGCTTCCGGGTCAGGACGCTCGAGGTCGGGTTGTCGAGGGGCACGGCGGCGGCGAGAAAGCCGAAGCGCCGGCTCGCGTCCTCAGTGGTGATCCCGACGGTCGGCAGCTTCAACCGGCGGCCGATGAGCTCGGCGATGTCGCGCAGGGGCACGCCCTCTTCGGCGGCCCCGTGCAGGATCGAGCCGGCCGGGGCGGCTTCGACCGCCAGCCGGAACAGGTGCGCCGCATCGAGCCTGTGCACGGCGGGCCAGCGGTTCGATCCGTCGCCGACGAAGGCCGACACGCCACTCTCGCGGGCGATGCCGATCAGGCTCGGGACGAAGCCCTTGTCGCCCTCGCCGTGCACGGTCGGCGAAAGCCGTACGACCGAGGCGCGCACCCCGCGCGCGGCCAGCGCCATGGCCGCGCTCTCCGATGCGATCCGGGGTGCCACCGACCCGGGATCGGGCGCGATCTCCTCGGTCCCGAGGCGACCCGGCGCCATCATGGTGAGCATCAGGGTTCCCGAGGTCACCACGAGGGGCTTGCCGGTTCCTTCGAGCGCCGCTCCGAGAGCCCCGACGGCCCGCAGGTCCAGCTTGCCGCTCGCGACATAGTCCGAGAAGTCATGGTTGAAGGCCAGATGGATGACGCCGTCCGCCGCGGCGGCACCCTCGTGCAGGCTGTCCGGATCGTCGAGGGAGCCGCGGTGCGCCTCGGCGCCGACGGCCCTCAGCGCCGAGGCGGCGGTGTCCGAGCGGGCGAGGCCGACGACCTGATGCCCCGCTTCGAGGAGTTCACGGACGACGGCGGAACCGATGAATCCGGTCGCGCCGGTGACGAATACGCGCATGGTGCATTCCTTCGACAGGACGAACAGGGTCCGCCCCGGTGCGGCATCAGGGCGGTGATTCCACCCTGCGCGCGGGATGTGCTCAAGGTCCAAGACCTGTAGCGCATCCGGCGATACGCCTGAGGCATCACCACAGCTCAGACCGTGTCACACCCCCATGCCGCCACGCAGTCCACCCGCGCCCGCCCGTCGTCGTACGAACTCCTCGGCGGCAAGTACTGCGCCGCGGCCCCGCGACTAAGCGAACGGCGATCGGGAATGGCTTTCCCGGAGCTCTTGTCGGCGGCTCGCCGCGGCCGGGTCGGCGGGAGCCCTTCCACCCCACGGAAAGCAGGAGTGAACATGCAGTACGTGAAGCTCGGTTCGACGGGCCTGGACGTGTCCCGGATCTGCCTGGGCTGCATGAGTTTCGGGCTGCCCGACCGAGGGCCCCACGAGTGGACGCTCGACGCCGAGGGTGCCCGCCCCCTGATCCGTCGCGCGCTGGACGCCGGGATCACCTTCTTCGACACGGCGAACGTGTACTCCGACGGCACGAGCGAGGAGATCGTCGGCCGCGCGCTGGCGGAGTTCGCGCGCCGCGACGAGATCGTCATCGCCACCAAGGTGAACGGAGCGATGCACGAAGGACCCAACGCGCGTGGCCTGTCCCGCAAGGCCGTCATGACGGAGATCGACAACAGCCTGCGCCGCCTGGGCACCGACTACGTGGACCTGTACCAGATCCACCGCTTCGACCCCGCCACTCCCGTCGAGGAGACGATGGAGGCCCTCCATGACGTGGTGAAGGCGGGCAAGGCCCGTTACATCGGGGCGAGTTCGATGTACGCGTGGCAGTTCTCCAAGGCCCAGTACACGGCCCGGCTGAACGGCTGGACGCGGTTCGTGTCCATGCAGAACCACTACAACCTCCTCTATCGCGAGGAGGAGCGCGAGATGCTGCCGCTCTGCGCGGACCAGGGCGTCGGCGTACTGCCCTGGAGCCCGCTCGCCCGCGGTCGGCTCACCCGTGACTGGGACGTCAGCACCGAGCGCAGCCGCACCGACGAGTACGGCAAGAGGCTCTACCAGCCGGGCGACCGCGAGATCGTCGACGCCGTCGCCCGGATCTCCGCCGAGCGTGACGTCCCGCGTGCCCGGATCGCCCTTGCCTGGCTGCTGCGCCAGAGCACCGTCACCGCGCCCATCATCGGCGCCACCAAGGTGGGGCACGTCGACGACGCGGTGGCCGCCCTCGACGTGGAGCTCTCGGAGAAGGAGATCGAACAGCTGGAGGAGCCGTACACGCCTCGCTCGATCAGCGGGCACTGACGCGCGGCGCGGGGCCGCCCGCGCAGTCGTCCTCGGCGGCGTAGGCGGCCAGCCACGCCAGCGGCGCGTTCCAGTTGACGGCCACCTCGTTCGTCGAGTACGAGCCGATGTCGTCGATGTAGCAGGCCTGGGGTGCGCAGCCGGGCAGGTGCTCCTGCGCGACCGGGTCCTGCAGCCCGCTGTTGGGCCCGCCCGCGAGGGAGCCCGCCGGCGGGTGCGGCAGCGAGGAGTCGTACTGGTGCGCCCAGAAGCGGTGGTGCTGGTTGTCGGAGTACCGCTCCCCGTATCCGGTCACGTACGACTGGCCCAGGGCGTTGCGGCCCAGCAGGTAGTCCATCGACTCCAGTACTCCGGCGCGGTAGCGCGGGTCCCCGGTCAGTTCCTGGGCGGTGGCCATGACGATCGCGTTGTCGGTGACCGCGCTGTTGGAGCCCCAGACGTACCCGGTGGCGGGGATCGAGACGGCGTATCCCTGCCCGGCCATGGTCGACAGATAGCCGTCCGCGGCGGCGGTCACGGAGGCGCGCACCCGCCGGAGGTCGGCCGGGGGCAGCCCGGTGCGTACGGTCGCCAGCGTCAGCCGGCCCAGCGCCGCGGTGTCGGCCCAGCTGAAGCCGCCGGACGTGAAGGCGTTCGCGTCGGTGTGCCAGGGCGAGGAGGTCACCGCGTCCCGGTAGGCGCGCTCGCCCGTCGTGGCGTACAACTCGGCGGCCGCCCAGTAGAACTCGTCGGTGACCCGGGTGTCGCCATAGGCCCCACCGCCGGTGCTGTCCGAATCCGGCGCGTACATCGCCGGGTTGGCCCGCGCCGCCGTCCAGGCCTTGCGGGCGGCGGTGAGGCAACGGTTCGCGAACGCGGTGTCGTAGGGCCGGAAGACGCGGGCGCACTGGGCCGCCGTCGCCGCCAGGTTGAGGGTGGCGGCGGTGGACGGCGGGTGGAGCTCACGCGGCTGGGCGTCCTGCTCGGGCCGGGTCGGCAGCCCGGTCCAGGCGGCGTCGTGGACTTTGTGGAACGCCATTCCCGCATACGGTCTGCCGTCCGGCACCTGCATCCGCATCAGGAAGTCGAGCTCCCAGCGCGCCTCGTCCAGGACGTCGGGCACGCCGTTGCCGCGCTCGGGAACGCGCAGCGTCGAGTCGCCGAGCGCGGACGCGGTGCCCGCTCTCTTCGCCCGTTCGAATGAATTGATGAGCAGCCAGGTGGAAATGCCGCCATTCACGACGTATTTGCCCTGGTCTCCCGCGTCGTACCAACCGCCCCTGACGTCCTGCGTGTAGTCGCACACCCCGGACTGACAGGGCACGTTCGTGTCGCCCTGATTGGGTGCGACTCCGAGATGCCCGGCGGGCCGCGCATAGGCGGAACCCACCAGGGAGGCTTCGATCGGTATACCGCTGCGCTGGTGGTAGAAGAAGGCCAGCGCGTCGGAGCGCAGCCCGTCGTAGAGATCCGCGCGAATGTCGAAGGGATCGCTGACCGTTCCCTCGACCGTCAGGACGTAACCCGAACCGGTCCGTCCGTACGAGGAGAAGTCGGCGACCTGGGTCGGCTGCCCGGAGGCCGCGTCCGTGCCCCGGCCGACGGTCGGCCCCGAGGCGACCACCCTGCCCGAGGCGGTGCGCAGCCGCCAGGTGAGCGGCCCCGTGGCGGAGGTGACCACGGTCGCGCGCTTGGGACCGTCCGGCAGATAGCCGACTTGGTTGATCCGTACGGCGGTTGTCGCCGTGGCGGCGGTGGCAAGCCCCGTCGCGGAGGGGGCGGTCGCGAGGCCGCCGACGAGTAATGTCCCCGCGAGCAAGGCGGCCGTCAGGTGTCTTTGGCGGCGGCGGGGCAACGGGAAAGCGGACATGAGCGGCTCCCAGCGGTGAGGTGAATCCTGTGCCGCGGCCACGCGAGGTGGACGACGGAGAATGGGAGCGCTCCCAATATGGAGCATTGCATGGGCATGCCAGGCCGTCAACGGGTCGGTGAAGGCCTTTCCGCTCTTCGGGGGCCTGGTCGGGGGCTTGCGTGTGACCGCTCGCCGATGGTTGCGGGGGATTCCGAATTTCTTTTGTGGAGACCTCTGCTGACGTTCGGTCAATACGTCCGCGTGCGACGGAAAAGGGAAGGTGACGAGATCTCTTGTTTCGGCTCGGCGCACTGTGCAAAGGTGTGCCTTGTTGGCGTGCAGACAATTCGCTTCCTTCTGTACGCGCACGGTGTGCCCGCGCGCCCCTCGCTTCAAAAGAGCTGCCGGAGAGGGCGATTGCGGTAACAACCCCCCCATGGGTAGCCCCTCCGCTTCGTCGGGCGGGCTACATACCCATTGGTATGGACTAATTCCTGCGTTACCTTTGGGAGGAAAGCGGACGTGACTGACGCAGCGGTGTCTCATTCCCCAACGCCCGGTCGCTTGTTCGAGGTTTCGGATGAGCGGCTTGCGGCGGAACTGAAGAAGAGCTCGGGGAACACGCCCGCGCACCATCCCGTCGGGGAACTCCTCGACCGCCACTGGGAAGCGGTCTTCGCCTACGCGCGCCTGTGTACCAACGGTGTGCGTCCCGCCGGAATGCTCACCACGGCCGCTTTCACCCGGCTGTTCGGTGAATCGCTGCGGCAGACCGGGCCGACGGCCGCCTGGCGCCCGCAGTTGCTGGTCACCGTTCGGCGTATGACCGCCGAATGGCTCGGGGACCAACGGCGGGAGATGCTTCATCCCGAATTGCTGGCCGATTCCGACAGCCGTGACCGGGTCATGGCGCGGCTTCTGCCGCCGGAGAACAGACGGCAGTTGTCCCGCGCGTTCCAGCGGCTTCCCGAGCTCGCCCGGTGTCTGCTCTGGCACACCGAGGTCGAGGCCGAGCAACTCGCCGTACCCGCAGGGCTGTTGGGCATCGGTGACGATGACGCCCTGGTGGAACTGCGGCGGGCCCGGGAACGCCTGCGCGAGGGCTGCCTGGAAATCCACCGCGAACTGGCCCCGGAGGAGGAGTGCCGCCGCTTCCACCGGATGCTCGATGTGTCCCTGCGCCGCGGCGGCCTCGGCCTCGACGCCGATCTGAGCAGGCACATGGGCCGGTGCCCGCACTGCCGTCACACCGCCGACCAGTTGAGCCGGTTCAACGGCGACCTCGCGCTGCCCCTGGCCGAGGCCCTGCTCGGCTGGGGCGCCGCGGCCTACCTCGACTCCCGCCCCGGACGCGTCGACGCGATCGTGGAAGTGACCGAAGTCCCGGACACCGTCCCGACCGCGCACAGAATCCCTCCCCTCCCCAGCCACGCGCCCCTCGTTCCGGGCGAGCCCCCGCGCCCCGCGTCGCGCGGCCGTGCTTCCGGTGACTCCCGCCCACGGACGCACAAGGCGCCCCGGCGCTCCTCCCGCCGCGCCCCGCGTCGCAACAACATCGCGCTGGCCGCGCTGACCGTGAGCGGAATGATCCTGGTCCCGCTGGTCCTGTGGGTCACCCAGAGCTCGGACGGCGCGCCCGGTCTGGCCGACGGCGCGGGACCCTCGGGCTCGCCCAGTTCGGGCCCGGTCAAGGCGCCCGGATCGAATCCGTCCTGGATAGGCACCGGCGACACCTCGAAGGGCGGCGTGCGCGGCCGGCTGCGCAACACCGAGACCGGGCTGTGCATCGGCATCGTGGGCACGAAGCCGGTGAAGGGCGTGGAGACCGCGCTCACGCCGTGCTCCTCGACGGCGAGCCAGGAGTGGTCGTACGAGGACGACGGACTGCTGCGCGACCTGGCCGCCCCCGACCTCTGCCTCGACTCCCACCTCGGCTACTCGGTCCAACTCGCGCCCTGCTCCGGCGCGTCGCAACCGGGCACCAAGAACGTGCGCTACGACTTCACCCTCCAGGGCATGGTGGTGCCGCGCTGGAACCAGGACCTGGTCCTCACCCCCGCCTCCACCAAGGGCGAGGCGTCCGTGGTCCTCAAGGTCCGGGGGGAGGAGTCGGACCAGCACTGGACGATGGACACCTCGTCGCCCTCGCTCCAGATGGAGGCGGTCAACTGGGACTCCGCCGGGCAGACGAGGACATCGTCGGGTCAGGCCTCTCCCCAGCCGTCGAAGTCACCCTCGGCGACCGTGCCCAAGTCGTCGCCCCGGCCCTCGGCCGAGCCCTCGACGCCCGCGCCCTCTTCACCCGCCCACAGTTGCTCCCCGTACTACTACTGCGCGCCACCGGGCGGACAGTACGGTGATCCCGGGTACGGCTACGGAGATGGCTACGGCGGCTACGGCGATTACGGGTACGGCGGTTACGGGGGGTCCGGCGGTTACGGACACGGCGACGGCCAGGGCGGCCACCACTGACCCGTCCTGGACGTCACACCGACCGCGGCCGGGCCACGCGCGCCCGGCCGCGGTCGTGTTCGCGATGGTGGTCGTGTTCGCGGTGACGGTCGGCGTCGGAGGTGTCAGGAACTCGCCGTGGCCGACTGCGAGGCCGCCGTGCCCAGGAACTCCGACCAGCCGCCGAGGGGCGACTGTCCCGGGTTGAGGGTGCGCAGCTTGCGCAGGACGGCCGGGTCCTGGGCCTCCAGCCACTGGACGAGCTGGCGGAAGGAGACCAGACGCACGTCGTCGTGCCCGGCGATCTGCTCGATGGCCTGCTCGACCGCGTCCATGTATATCCCCCCGTTCCAGCGTTCGAAGTGGTTGCCGATGAAGAAGGGGGCGCGGTTGCTCTCGTAGGCGCGGCGGAAGCCGGCGAGGTAGCTGTCGCGGGCCTGGGCGCGCCAGGCGTCGTACATGGACTTGTCCCCGAGCGGGTTGGCATGGGACTGGTTGGCCATCAGGTTGTAGTCCATCGACAGGACCTGGAAGGAGTGGCCGGGGAAGGGTATGGACTGCAGCGGGAAGTCCCAGATCCTGCCGCCCTGGACCTTGCCGGGCCACATCTGCAGGCCGCCGGGGCTGCTGGCGTCGTACTTCCAGCCGAGGGCGGCGGCGGTCGGCAGCAGGTTGGACTGGCCCTCCAGACACGGGGCGCGGCCGCCGATCAGCTCCTTCTCGTAGTCGAAGGGGAACGGTTCGAGGTCGGTGAAGCCGGTGTTGGTCTTCCACTCCTTGACGAACTTCTTCGCCTGCGCGATCTCGCTGCGCCACTCGGCGGGGGACCAGCGGCGCACCCCGTCCGCGCCGCAGAAGTGGCCGTTGAAGTGGGTGCCGATCTCGTGGCCCTCCAGCCAGGCGGACCGGATCTGCTGGATCGTGGAGTGGATGTGCCGGTCGGAGAGGTAGCCGATCGCGGAGGCGCCCACGGGGTGCTGCGGCGGGCTGTAGAGGTGCTTCTTCGACTCGGGCAGTGTGTAGATGCCGCTGAGGAAGAACGTCATCGAGGCGCCGTGGTCGGCGGCGACCTTGCGGAAGCGGGAGAACAGCTTGTTGCTGAGCTCGCCCGCGCCGTCCCAGGAGAAGACCACGAACTGCGGCGGGCGCTCGCCCGGCTTCAGCCGTTCGGCCTTCGGCTGCTTGGGCTGGGCCCCGGTGTCGGCGGTGGAGCCGTCGCCGATCAGCTTCGGCTTGGGGGACTTGCCGCTCGTGTCCCCCTTGGCACTGCTGCCCACGGACCAGTCGTTCGCCGAGCAGGCGGTGAGCGCGCCCAGGCCGCCCAGCGCGCCCGCCGACGCCGTCGCGGTCAGCAGACGCCTGCGTGAGATGCCGGTCATGATGAACCCCCGATGTTCTCGATCCGGCTCCCGCCCGCGGGCGGGAGCTTCCGTTCCTGTGACGCGCCGCTCTACGGGGTGCGTCACACGGTGTGATGCGTGGATCGTCGGGAAAGGTCGCCGGGATCGGTACGTGTTGCTGTTCCGTGACAAACCCCGCCGATCCGCGGGCGGACGGCGGGGCGGGGTCGGTGACGTCGGCTCGGGTCAGGCGCCGTTGCCGGCGCGGACGACGGTCAGGGATACGGAAGAGGCGTTCCCCGACACGGGTACCTCGCCCCCCTTCCACGCCACCTTGAGCGGGTCCCGCTCATCGGGCGGTGTGACGATCAGTGAGGCGGGCGTCGCCGTCTTCGCCCCGCTGATGCCCGGATTGGAGAACGTCAGCCCCGCCCACGCGCTCCGCCCCGGCGCCAGCGTGACCGTCGTCGGCGTATCGGCGGAGCGCCTCGGGTCGGGCCCGAGCTGCTTGCCCGACGCGTCGACGAACGCCGCCCCGGGGAAGCCGCGCAGGGTGCAGGTGCGGTGGGAAGTGTTGGTGAGGACGACGGGGAAGTTCTCCTGACCGGCGCCCGGATCGTTGGCGCCGACCGTCGCGCGCAGCTCCGAGGTGTGGCATCGGGTACTGCCGGACGAGCCGCTCCCGCTCCCGGTCGAGGACGAGGAAGAGGACGAGTTCGAGGTCGACGACGAGTTCGAGGCCGCTGCCGAGGGTGTGAGGGAACCGGTCGGGGCGGCGCCCGTACCGGTCGTGTCCGTGGTCTTGTCGCCGGAGGCCGGCTCGGCCGTGCCGGAGAGCTTCTGCGGAGGACTGGCGTTGCCGTGGTCGGTGCCGCAGGCCGTGAGCAGGCCGAGCAGCGCGACACCCGCGACCAGGGCCGCCCGATGGGTGGGGGAGGACGGGCGGCGGAGGGGAACCGCGTCGCCGGGCCGGAAGGTCGCCATGTCAACACTCCTTGGAATTCACCGCACGCGCCCTGACTCGGCGTGCGAACGGCGCTCTGTGCTCCGTCACCAGTGTCCGATGCTCGGGCACGCGAAAAGGTTCGCGGACCGGACGCGCGATTTCCGCGGATCCCGGAACGGGGACCGTGATCCGGGCCTCGCGGGCCTCGGCGCCGCTGTTCGGCTTCCCGCTGGTCAGCCTCCGGCTCGTTCGCTTCCCGCGCGTCAGTCTCCGGCCCGTATGGAGCCGAGTACCCGGTCGGTCGTCGCGGCGCTGCCGGCGGCCTGGCGGATCTGGACGTACAGCTGTGGCTGCTGGTTCCCGCCCGCCGAGGTGAGCGCCGCCTCCGTGAGCGAGCCATGGCTGCCCGGACAGGCGTTCCAGGTGCGGATCAGCCCGTGCCAGCGCGTGCCCGTATAGGTGCGACTGCCCTCGTAGTGGCAGTCGGTGTGGGCGATCGCCCCGACCCTGTCGCGCACGTCGCCGTGTTCGCTCAGGCCGACGAACACCCCGTCCACGCCCGAGCGCAGGTTCTGCCACTTCGCCAGGTCGTCCGCGACGGCGAGACCCGGTTCGTGCGTGTCCGACAGGCCCACGGTCCGCGGATTCCAGCCGGAGTCGCGCAGTTGGCGGCCCCACCCGCCCGGAACCTCGACCGAGACCTGTCCGGAGGCGTCCTCGACCGTCACGGACGGGGCGTCTGACCGCAGGGTCACGAGCGCGGTGGTCACACCGGCCGCGCCGATCACGACCGCGGCGGCCACGGCCACCAGCACGGTCCGCCGACGGCGCCGGGGCACGCGGACCGCCCCCATCGACACCTCTTCGGCCAGCCGTTCCAACTCCACGGCCAGGCTCAGCGCCGTGGGCCAGCGCCGCTCGCGGTCGGGCTCCATGGCGCGCAACAGCGCCCGCTGCACGCCCGGGGCCAGATCCGTACGCAGCCGTTCGGGTCGTACGACCTTGCCGGGCGGTCCGGGGACCGACCCCGTGACCAGGTGATAGCCCAGGGCGCCGAGGCTGTACACATCGGCCCGCGCGTCGATGCCCGAACCGGGCTGGGCCTGCTCGGGCGGGGTGTAGCCCGCGGAACCGGCCGCCATCGTCAGTCCGGAAGCCTGCGCCAGGCTCTTGGCGAGCCCGAGGTCGGCGAGCAGGACGCGGTCGGCGCCGCCGGAGGAGGTGCGCAGCAGTACGTTGGACGGCTTGATGTCGCGGTGCACGATCCCGGCCTCGTGCAGCGCGGCCGCGGCCCGTGCCGCGAGGGCCGTCAGGCGCAGTGCCTCGGCGATGGGCAGCGGCCCGGCCTCGATCCGGTCGTCGAGGGTGCCTTTGTCGGCGTACTCCATGACGAAGTAGGGCCTGCCGTCGGGCAGTTCACCGATGTCGTAGACCTGGACGACCCGGTTCGAGTCGGCCTTGCGCAGCAGCCGGGCCTCGGAGAGGAAACGTTCGCGGACGTCGAGGTGGTCGGCCCAGTTGTCGGACAGTACCTTCAGGGCGACGACGGCCTCGAGCACCTCGTCGTGGGCCAGCCAGACCACGCCGAAGCCACCCGCGCCGAGACGCCGGTCCAGACGGTAGCGGCCGATCCGATCGAGGGGATCCCTCAGCATGGACAACCCGTCGTGCAGCCTGTGAGCCGGTGGGTTCGACCACGGTCGAGATGGCCTGGCATCTGTTCACCAGCGGGCATGTGCTCTCCAGGGCGGGGCGGATGCCACGAGCGCGGCGCTGTGGCCGCTGTCCCTAGAGGGGTGCTGCTCCTGGCAACGGTCGGGCTGTTGAAGCCTACCGGTCACGTCAGCCGCCGAGCACGCGGGACGGGGGAGGATCAGAGAGGCACGGGGGGAGGATCAGAGAGGTAAGGCGCACGGCGCAGGCTCCCGGGAGGAGACCTCCCCGACGACCGCGCTGACGCTCGACCGGGTGCGGCTCGGCGCGGGTGGACCGCTCGTCCGTCTGCGGGTGGCGGGCGGCAGAGTCACCCATGTCGTCGCGGAGGAGGTCACCGGCGGGCGGGCGACGCCGGCCGGCGGTGAGCGTGTCCTCGATCTGGAGGGGCCCTCGGAGCGCCGCGCCGAGGCAATGCCCTGTCGGGCCGCGTGCTCGTACGACAGGGCCTTGGTGGCGGCTCACCCCGTGGGCGCGAGTACGGTCGTACGGCCTCCCAGCGCGGCGGAGAAGTGGTCCGTGACCTGCTCCAGCGCCGTGGCGGCAGCGGGCGCGACGGTCAGTGTGCCGTCGTCGTCGATGGTTACGTCCTTGTCGAGCGTGAACCAGCCGGGCACGATGTGCGAGGCGCCCATGGAACTCAGCACCGGACGCAACGCGTAGTCGATGGCCAGGACATGGGCCGTGCTGCCACCGGTGGCCAGCGGCAGCACCGTCTTGCCGGTCAGCGCGTACTGCGGAAGCAGGTCGAGCAGCGACTTGAGCAGGCCCGAGTAGGCGGCCTTGTACACGGGCGTGCCGATCACCACTCCGTCCGCCTGCTCGAACAGCGCCGTGGCGGAGGCGATCGCCGGATGCCGGAAGTCGGCGCCGAGCAGCGCCTGCGCGGGGAGGCCGCGCACCTCCAGCGGGGTCACGTCGTGGCCCTGGAGGCGGAGCCGGTCGTCCAGGTGACGCAGTAGTCGGGTGGTGCGGGAGGTGGGGGAGGGGCTTCCGGAGACGGACAGGATCGAGGCCATGACGGGACCTTCCGGGATCGGGGTTCAGACGTACCGAGCGGGTGGGCGGTTGCTCACCAGGCGCTCGACCGCACCGTGATCAGCGGCCGCAGTTCGTTGCGCAGCGTTTCCAGGAAGGTGACGACCTCGGCCGCCACCGAGCGGTGCTGGAGGTCGTTGAGGACGTCGTGGTGGGCGCCGTGGACGACCGAGAGACGGGCACGGGGCAGTGACTTCGCCGTGTGCGCGAGCGCCTCGTGGTCGGCGAGCGGATCGGCGTCGCCGATGAGCAGCAGGACGGGCACGGCGGCTCCGCTGTCATGGGCCGCGGTGAGCACCGCGTCCGGGATCGCGTCGTCGAGCGATCCGCGCCGCACCTGGGGGTCCTCGGTGAGCGTGCCCCGGTGGGCGGGGCAGGAGGTACGGACGTCGAGTTCCTGGTCCCAGGTGCCGACGGCGGCGGTGGTCCCGGACGCCTGGCCGGGAAGACCCGCGAGGACCACGGCGTCGGGCCGAGCACCGGGCGTCTCCGCCCGGCCGAGCAGCGCGGCGACCGCGGCGGC
Source organism: Streptomyces olivochromogenes (assembly GCF_001514115.1). Lineage (GTDB taxonomy): Bacteria > Actinomycetota > Actinomycetes > Streptomycetales > Streptomycetaceae > Streptomyces > Streptomyces olivochromogenes. Next base: position 487,606 of record NZ_KQ948451.1, on the reverse strand, counting down.
GCCCGAGTCGGCGCCGACAAGGACGAGGGGCCGTACGACACCGTCCTCGGCTGCCGTGCCCTCGACGGCGTCGGCGAGCCGGGCGGCGAAGCCGGTCAGGGACGCGGCCGGGTCCTCGGGGTCGAGGGCCGGGGCGTCGATCACCCGGACCCGGTAGGCGTCGGCGGCGAGCCGTCTGCCGAAGCGGGCGTAGGTCGCCCGTGTCTCGCCCCGCCCGGGAACCACGAGGATCGTGCCGCGGGTACGGAGGCCGTCGGGGCCGTGGTGGTCGCTGTACTCAGTCATCTCACACTCCTGTGGGTGCATGCTCGGCCGTGGACGCGGACTTTCCGCCGGACGCGGGTGCCACCTCGGTCGCGATGAGTCGCCCCATCGCCGACTGTTCGGTCATGGCGCGGTCCTCAGTCGTTCACGAGCCGGCGCTCGTGGGTGTGACGGTTGGCGGGGACGGGCAGACCGAGGTTGCCGCGCAGGGTGTCGGCCGTGTACTCGGTGCGGAACAGTCCGCGCTTCTGCAGGATCGGGACGACGCCGTCGACGAAGTAGGTCAGCTCCTCCTCGGTGCGGAAGGCGAGGTTGATGCCGTCGAAAGCGCCGGCGTCGAACCACCGCTGGATGGTGTCGGCCACGGTCCGCGGGTCCCCGACGAACGGCGACTGACGGAACTGGTTCACGGACTCGGCCACTTGACGCAAGGTCAGGTTCTCGGTCCTGGCCCGCTCGATGAGCTGCGCGGCACCCGTGCGTCCGCCCTTCTCGGCGAGGTGAGCGACATCCGGGAAGGGCGCGTCCAGGTCGTGCACGCTGAAGTCGTACGCTCCGAAGGAACGGCCCAGCAGAGCCAGGTTGCGGTCGAAGTCGTCGTCCTCCTCGAAGATCTCCCGCTCGCGACGGCGGGCCGCCTCGTCGGTGGCGGCGACGACCGGGCCGCCGTGGATGAGGATCTTGACGTGGTCGGGGTCGCGGCCGTAGGCGGCGGTGCGCTTCTTGATGTCGGCGTAGTAGTCCCGCGCCTGCTCCAGGGTGCCCCCGGGCGCGAAGATGCCCTCGGCGACCTGTGCGGCGAGATCACGCCCCTCCTCGGACACCCCGGCCTGGAAGATCACCGGCTGGCCCTGCGGGGAGCGGGAGAGGTTCAGCGGGCCCGCGATCTTGAAGTGCTCGCCCGCATGGTCGAGTTCGTGCAGCTTGGCCGGGTCGAGGAAGACGCCCCGCTCGACGTCGGCCGGAAAGGCGTCGTCCTCGTACGAGTCCCACAGCCCCCGGGCGACCTGCACGAACTCCAGGGCACGGCCATAGCGGGTGGCGTAGTCGAGGTGCTCGTCGAGTCCGAAGTTCCGCGCGGTGCCGGTGTCGAAGCTGGTCACCACGTTCCAGCCGGCCCGCCCGCCGCTGATGTGGTCGAGCGAGGCGAAGCGGCGGGCGAGGTTGAAGGGAGAGTTGTACGTCGAACTCGCCGTGCCCACCAGGCCGAGGTGCTTGGTGTGGGTGGCGACGGCCGACAACAGGGTCAGCGGTTCCAGGCGGTTGAGATAGTGCGCCGGGTAGGTGGAGTTGATGAACTGGCTGTCGACGATGAACAGGGCGTCGAACAGGGCGTGTTCGGCCGCCTGTGCCAGCCGGATGTAGTAGTTGACGTCGATGCTGGCGTTCTTCGCGACGCGGGGGTCCTTCCACAGACCGTGCTGGCCCGGACCGCCGACACCGTAGGGGTGGAGGGCGAGGTGGAGCGTGCGGGACATGACTGTTCCTGTTCTGTCGGGGGGTGAGGGAGTCTCAGGCGTGCAGGAGGGCGCGCAGGGCTTCGCGTTCGGCCCGGTCGGCCGGGGCGCTGTGCAGGGTCGGCGCGGAACGGACGAGCAGCCGTGTGTAGGGGTGCCGGGGTTCGCTGATCACGTCACGGGCGGTGCCGGCCTCGACCAGCTCGCCCCGGTACAGCACGGCGATGCGGTCGGCGACCCCGGCGACCGATCCGAGGTCGTGGGAGATGAAGACGAGGGCCACCCCGTCGGCGCGGAGTTCCTTGAGGATCTGCAGGATCTGGACGCGGTTGGCGGAGTCCAGGGCGCTGACCGGCTCGTCGAGGATGACCAGACGCGGTTCGGTGACCAACGCCCGTGCCACCGCCACGCGTTGGCGCTGCCCGCCGGACAGCTCGCCGGGCAGCCGGTCGAGCAGGTCGTCGGAGAGCCGGACCCGGGAGAGGAACGCGCGCACCCGTGTCGCCGCCTCCTGCCGGGACACACCCTGGATGAGCAGCGGCTCGGCCAGCGAGGCCTCGATCGTGAGATCCGGGTCGAGGCTGCGCAGGGGGTCCTGGAAGACGTACTGGATCACTCCGCGGCGGCGCAGGGCGCGCCACGAGCGATGGCCGTACGCGCTGACGTCCTCGCCGCCGATCACGATCGACCCCGCCGAGGCGCGCACCAGGCCGAGCGCGGCCCGCGCGAGCGTCGACTTGCCCGAACCGGTCTCGCCGATGATGCCGACGGTCTCGCCCGGCGCGACGCTCAGGGAGACCCCGTGCAGGGCGCGGCGGCGTCGTCGGCGCGGTCCGTAGTGCACCTCCAGGTCCCTGACCTCCAGGACGGGGCCGGCGGCCTTCTGCGACGGGTCGGTGCTCACGCGTCCTCCTCTACGGCGGCGGCGGCCTTCGCGGCCTCCACGGCGAGGAACTTGTCCAGGCCGTACTGCTCGTGCTCGGCGATCAGCAGCCGGGTGTACTCGTGCCGGGGGTGGTGGAGCACCTCGCGGGTAGGGCCCTGTTCGACCACTTCGCCCTGCCGCATGACGAGGACCTCGTCGCACAGCTGGGCGACGACGGCCAGGTCGTGGGAGACGAGGACGAGGGCCAGCCCGGTCCGCTCGCGCAGGTCGGCCAGCAGGTCGAGGATTTCGGCCTGGACGGTGACGTCGAGCGCGGTCGTGGCCTCGTCGGCGATGAGGATCCGCGGGTCGGCGGCGATCGCCGCGGCGATCAGGACCCGTTGGAGCATGCCGCCCGAGAGTTCGTAGGTGTACTGGCCGTAGACCAGCTCCGGGTCGCGCAGGTGTACGGCTCGCAGGAGTTCGATCGCCCGCCGGTGTGCCTCGCGCCGCTTCAGTCCCTTCTTGACCCGGACGACCTCGGCGATCTGCGCGCCCACGCGGATCGAGGGGTTGAGGTAGGACGCCGGGTCCTGGAAGACCGCGCTGATCGTGGCGCCCCGCAGGGCCGTCCACCGCGCGGGCGTCAGGGCCGAGATGTCGTTGCCGTCGAGCTCGATCGAGCCACCGGTGACCTCGAAGTGGGCGGGCAGGATGCCCAGCGCGGCACGGCAGGTGAGGGTCTTTCCGCTGCCGGACTCGCCGACGATGCCGACGGCCTTGCCCGGCGTGAGCGTGAAGCTGACGCCGTGGACGATCTCGTGGCCGGCGGCCTGGTCGCTGATGCGTACGTCGCGTACGGACAGGACAGGTGCCGAAGCGTCGGCCGGGTGGACGTGCTCGGTGTTGCCGGTCTCCTCGGCCTCGGTCCTGCTGTCCTTCTCGGCCTCGGTGAGGACCTTCTCGGAGAGAGTGGCCATCACGCACCTCCTGCGTGAACGTGAGCGGCGTCGGTGTGGGCGTCGGAGTCGGTGTCGGCCAGGCGGTTGGCGCGCGCCTTGCGGCTGTTGACCAGCGCGCGGCCCGCCTCGCCCGAGACGTCGCGGATCGCGTCGGCGAGGATGTTGCAGGCCCAGACGGTGACCATGATCAGCAGGGCGGGGACCAGCGGCGCCCACGGCTTCTGGGTGAGGTAGCCGAGGTCCGAGGCGAGCAGCCCGCCCCAGGTGGGCGCGGGCGGCTGGACGCCGATCCCCAGGAAGGTCAGGCTCGAGACGATGACGAGGCCGACTCCGATGGTCTGGGCGAGCGCGACCGCGATCGGCGGGAGCACCTTGACCCACACATGGCGGCGTACGACCCAGCCGATGGAGGCACCGGAGATGAGCGCCGCCTCCACGTACGGCGAGCGGGCCACGGCCAGCGTGGCGGCGCGGGCCACCCGGTAGAACAGCGGGGACACCAGCACGCCCGTGACCAGCATCGCCTGGGTGATGCCGTTGCCGAGCAAGGCGACGACGGCGACGGCGAACAGCAGGAAGGGCAGGGCGACCAGTGTGTCGGTCAGCCGGAGGGTGATCCACTCGAAGACCCGCCCGAAATACACCGACAGGATGCCGGGGATCGCCCCGACGCCCAGTGCCGTGAGCGCGACTTCGAGCGAACCGAGCACGCTGACCCGGGAGCCGTCGAGCAGCCGGCTCAGCACATCGCGGCCGAGGTAGTCGGTGCCGAGCCAGTGGGCGCCCGAGGCGTCGGCGAGCGTGTCGGAGCTGGTGGCCAGTGGATTGTCGGGCGCGATGAGCGGCCCGAGTACGGCGAGCAGGGCGATCACGGTCAGGATCACCAGGGCGATCCGGCCGGACGTGAGGGAGAGTACGCGGCGCACCATGGTCACACCCCTCGCTGGGATGCCGGCGTCACACGTGCCAGCACCAGGTTGACGATCAGGTTGAAGGCGACGACCAGGACGATCGACACCACGAGGACCCCCTGCACGGCCGGTACGTCGCCGGCCTGGGCGGAGTCGTTGGCGAACCGGCCGAAGCCCTGCAGGCCGAAGATCCACTCCGTGACGACGGAGGCGCCGACCAGCGTGGGGAACTTCAGGCCGAGTGTGGCGAGCGCCGGGCCGAGGCCGTTGCGCAGCACATGGCCGAAGAAGATCCGACGTGGGCTCAGCCCCCGCACCACCGCGCCCGTCACGTAGTTCTCGCGGTAGGCCGCGACGAGGCTGCTGCGCAGTTGGCGGGCGACATCGGCGACGACGTCGAAACTCAGGGCGACGGCGGGGAGGGTGATGTGGGCGAGCCATGGGCCGAACCCCTGCGCCGCCGGGACGTAACCGGCGGACGGGAACACGTGCAGTCCCACCGCGAAGACCGCGACCAGCACGATGCCGACGACGAAGGCCGGCATCACCGAGATCACCGTGACGAAGCCCGTGATCGCGCGGTCGACCCACGTGGAGCGGCGCAGCGCCGCGACCGTGCCGAGGGTGAAGCCCGCGACGACGCCGATGAGCAACGCGAAGGTCGCCACCGACAGGCTCACGCCCAGGCCGAGGCCGATGAGGGTGGAGATGTCGGCCCCGTTGGTCCAACTGGTACCGAGCTGCCCGTGCAGGACGCCGCCCAACCAGTCCACGTACTGGACCAGGAAGGGCCGGTCGAGACCCCACTGGGCCTCGACTCTGGCTACCGCCTCGGGAGTCGCTTCCTCGCCCAGCTGGATTCGCGCCGGGCTGAGCCCGCTCAGTGACCGCAGCGCGAACGTCACGAACGTCGCGACCAGGAACACGGGCACGAAGATCGCGATCGACCGGGCGAGGGTGACCAGGACGCGGCCCAGCGTGCGCCGCGCCCCGGTCGTGGCGCCCCGGTGACGGACGTCGGGTGGTGTGGCCGGCGCATCCGTCGTCGTCATGGCTTGCCCCCTGTCTGTAGTGTCCGCACGGGATGTGACGGAGTGTCAGTTGGAACCGGAGATGGTCACACCGGTCCAGTCGATGTGGGCCGGGTTCTTGGGCAGGGCGGAGATGGACTTGCTCTTGGCGATGAGGTTGGGCGGCGAGTAGGTGAAGACCAGCGCCTTGCTCTGCAGGCCGGCCCGGGTCGCCGCCTGGAGGACCTTCGCGTAGTCGGGCGAGTCCAGCGGGGTCTGGCGGACCTTGGCGATGGCCGCCTCGAAACCGGCCGGCTCGTAGGGCGTGCTGAGGTTGAGCGGGCCGTTCGGGCCGAAGTGCGCGGTGAGGGTCTGCGCCGCGGAGTCACGACCCGTGGTGCCGTAGAGCGAGAAGGTGAGGTCCTTGGCGAAGAACGGGGTGGCCCAGTTCTTGTCGATCTTGATGGTGACGGTGATGCCGACCTTCGCCAACTGCGCCTGGACGATCTCCGCTTGGGGATCCTCCGCCGGGATGACGAGGTTGAGCTTGATCTGACCCGCCTTGTAACCGGCCTCGGAGAGCAGCTGCTTCGACTTCGCCGGGTCGTAGGCGTAGCCGTTCGCGGACTGCGGGTCGTAGGCCACATAGCCCTTGGGGAAGGGCTGGTTGGTCGCCGAGCCGTAGCCGAAGGTCAGCTTGTCCACGAACTCCTGGCGGTTGATCGCGTGGCGGACCGCGTCGACGACCTTGTCATTGTTGAACGGAGCCTTGTTGACGTTCAGGCTCAGGTTGTTGGCGTTGAAGCCGGGCTGGACGAACACATCGAGGCCGGCCTTCTTGGCGGCCTCGGCCTGACTGGGCTTGATGTCGGCGAAGTTGTAGACGCCGGTCTGGAGCCCGGAGACGACCGTCGAGGCGTCGGGGGCCGAGGTCAGTTCGACGTTGTCGATGTGGATGTCCTTGGCGTCCCAGTAGTCCGGGTTCTTCTTCAGCAGGACCTTGGTGCCCGGGACGAGCTGGGTGACAGTGAACGGGCCCGCGCCGACCGGGCTCTGGTCCAACTTGGCCGGGGACTTGGCCGCCTTGGGGCTGGCGATCTGCAGGACGCGCTCACCGAGCAGTTGGGGGATCTGGAAGTCGGCCTGGCTGAGGTGGAGCACCGCGTCCAGCCCGTTGGCGTCCACCGACTTGATCGAGGTGAGGTCGCCGAAGAGCGCGGAGTTCTTCTGCTTCTGGGCCCGCTCGATGGCGGCCTTCACCGCTGCCGCGTCGACCGGCTCACCGTCGCTGAACTTCAGGTTCGGCCGCAGATGGAACGTGATCCGGTCGCCCTTGGCGTTGTACTCCCAGCTCTTGGCCAGGTCCGGGACGGCCTTACCGCTCGCGTCGGTACGGGTCAACGAGGCGTACACCAGGGAGAGTTCGCGGAACTGGGCGCCGCTGCCGCTGACGACCGGGTCCCAGTGGGTGGGGAAGTAGGAGGAGGTCCACTTCAGCGTGGCGCTGCCGCCGGCTGACGAGGCGTCGCCGCCGCAGGCGCTGAGGGTGGGGACGAGCACGGTGAGGAGGGCGGTCCCCAGGGCCGCGGTGCGCAGCCGGCCGGGGCGACGGGCGGAGCGAAGGTTCTGTCTGGGGCTGCGGGGAGTGAGGCGTCCGGGCATCTTCTTGTCTTTCTTCGAAGGCTCCGACCCGTGTCAGGGCGCGGCGGATCGGGAGCGCGGGCGGTTCGCCCCGGCGCCGGACGCCTGTTCAAGCCTGGATGGGCATGCCGGTGCGTGCTCCGGTGCACACGTGGGCATGCCGCGCCCAGGGCATGAGGCGTCGGCGGCTCGCGGGGGAGGGCCGTGATGCGGAAGGAGGGGAGGTGACGAGGCGCGAAGGACGCGGCGCGAGAAGACGGGCGCTGGGCGGCGAAGCGGCGGGAGGCCGGTGCCTACGAGAGCGGGGTCAGGCGCCTGGGGGCCGCGGGCGGCGGTCGGTCAGCGACAGAGAGCGCTGGAGGTGCGCCGCAGATCCACGTAGCGGCACACCACGTTGGGGTGCGTCGTGAGCATGCTGCACATCCTGGGGGCAGCCGTCGGCGGCTGTCAATGGACACCAATTGGTGTCTCATTGGGCGGGACGGCCTGTGACCGCTGATCAGAGGCCTGTCGGGGCACGGTGGGAGCGCCGCGGTCCGTGGTGGGGAGTGCCGCGGTCGGGTACGGGAAGTGCCGCGGTCGGCAGTCGGGGGCGCAGTGGTCAGTGGTCGGGAGCGCCGCGGTGGGCGGCCGGGTGCACCGCGGCTTCCTCCGGATGCAGCCACACGGGGCCGTTGCCGGTCTCGACACGGACGGCGTCCGCCGGAGGCCACGGGCCGTGAGTCAGCAGTCTGCGCTCCGGGTCGGTCAGGCTCCGGTACCGCGCGAGCGCCTCCGCCGGGCTCAGGGTCACCGGGTCCTGCGGCAGCCCGGGACACAACTCGTCGACCGCCGAGGCGTACTCCTCGTACGACCGCCAGCCGGGCACGGCCCGGTACCCGGTGGCAGTGCGGATCAGCAGCGTCGGCAACGCGTACCGGTACTCCCCGTCGGCGGTCTCCTTGGCGGCGCCGGGATGGGGGGACCCGCCCTGTGCGGAACGCACTTCGCCCACCGGGCGACGCGCCTCGGCACGGTCGGCGCGCACCCGCTCCAGCACCGCGGCCGACGCCGCGTCGGCGGCCAGCCGTGCGGAGTCCAGGCCCGGTGTGCCCCGTACCGCCGACAGCGCCAGCGCGGGGGTGTCCGCCGGTTCCCCGAGGACGAAGACGCTCTCCCGCAGCCGCCGCAGCACCCGTTCGGCCACGTCGGCGCCCTGCAGTTCGGCGGCCTTGGCGACCAGCGAGGACGGCCACGAACTCGCTGCCACGCGGCTCAGCCGGAGCGCCCGCGGCGCCCGCGTGTGGGTGCTGATGTCCTCGACGTAGCGCGCGTACCAGGCGGTCTCCGCCGCGGGGTCGGGCGGCGGGTCGTCGTCGTGGTCGAAGAGGATGCTGTACGCGCGGCGCCAGCGGACCCGGCCGTCCAGCGCCGCACGCAGGCGCCGGAAGACGGGCTCCGACCCCCAGGCCCAGGGACACAGCGGGTCGGTGTACTCCACGACCTCCAGCGCCGGTCGGTCCGGTACGACCGTCACGTGGTTCCCTTCCCGTCCAGCCCCGCGCCCGCCTCGGCGGGCAGCAGTGCGGCCAGGGTCGTCCCGCCCAGGACCGCGGCGGCGTCCGCCTCGAGCCGGCGCCACACCCCCGGCAGACCGGAGGCGGGACCGGGGTAGTCGAGCCCGGCCAGTGACTCACCCCGCAAGGTGATCAACTCGCCGTCCACGGCGCGCGCGACATCCAGGAGCGTGATCTCGTCGGCCGGCCGGCCGAGCCAGTACCCGCCCTCGCAGCCGCGCTGACTGCGTACCAGACCGGCCTTGCGCAACTCGCCCACCACCGACTTCAGGAACCGGAAGGGGATCTGCTGGGAAGAGGCGACGGCCTCGCACGTGAGCGGCCGGGCAGGTTCACGGGCGAGCTCCAACAGGGCCCGCATGGCGTAGTCCGCCTTCGCGGAGATATGCATGCGCACATCATGCCCGACGAGGCGCCCGTCACGAGGGCTTCCATCGGTCCCCCGCCTACATTGCAGGAACGTTGCCGCAGGTGAAGCACAATGGACACCTCTTGACATCCTTTTCCGGGCGGCTCTAGCGTCCCCACCCATGAGCGAGCCGTTGACGACCCCCGGCGAAGGTTTCCACCCCCATCTCCACGACCCCGCCGGGCATCCGGTGGCGCCCTTGCACACCCGCCTGCACCACATCCGCGCCGACGCTCTCGACGGCGACACGGCTCAGACCGGAGGCATGCGCAGGTTCGCCGCCGTCAGCGGCAGGACGGTCGGCTCCGAGAAGCTGTGGATGGGCCAGACGCACGTCGCCCCCTCCACTTCCTCCTCCGACCACCATCACGGCGAGTCCGAGACCGCCATCTACATCGTGAGCGGACACCCCGAGTTCGTCTTCCTCGACGACTCGGGCGCGCAGCCGGAGGAGGTACGCCTGCGCACCGCTCCTGGGGACTACATCTTCGTCCCCCCGTTCGTGCCGCACCGCGAGGAGAACCCCGACCCCGCCGAAGAGGCCGTGGTCGTCATCGCCCGCAGCACCCAGGAGGCGATCGTGGTCAACCTCCCACGGCTGTACGCGCTGCGGCCCGGGGAATCCGAACCGTCCCAGGGCTGAGGGAGAACGCACAGGATCCGAAGGCGCATGCCGACGGCGGCCTCCGGGCTGCCCACCGGGGCGCTCCGAACGACGCCGCGTGCGTGCAACTATGATGCCTGGCCTCTGATCGACACCGAGGGGAGCACCCAGTGCAGGACGCGGCGGCGACCGAGGAGCTCGCGCTGCGCGCGGCCTCGGGTGATCCGGCAGCGCTCGACCTGCTGCTCCAGGGGATCCGGCCGGAGGTCGTGCGGCGCTGCGGGCGCTTCCTGCCGTGCCGCGAGGACGCCGAGGAGGCCGCGCAGGACGTCCTCCTCCAGGTGGCGCGGAAGATCACCTCGTTCGAGGGGCGCAGCCGGTTCAGCACCTGGCTCTACACGGTCGTCGCCAACTGCGCCCGTCAGAAGTACCGCGAGCTGAAGCGGCGGGCCGCCGAGCAGCCGGACGTCATCGACGCCTCGCAGCACGTCGACCCGCGCACCACGAGCGTGATCGCCGGGTCCCGCATCGACCTCCTGGAGGCGCTGGAGCGTCTGGAGCGCGAACACCCGCATCTGGTCGCGCCGTTGGTCTACCGGGACATCTGTCAGCTGGAGTACGCCGAGGTCGCCGAGCGCGTCGGCATTCCGCTCGGCACGCTCAAGTCCCGGCTGCACGAGGCACGCAGGCAGGTCAGGCCCTGGCTGGTCGACGCGTCCTGACGGACCGGCGGCCACCTGTCGCGCTCGGCTGCCGGGCGAGCCGCCAACTGGCCTAAATCCCCTGCCGGTTGTGGCGCAAGGTAAGAGGTTGATGATAAGTCGCGGCAGGGTCTCCCGGCGGCCTTGATCACGTCTGTACTGTCCACCGTTGTGTCGAACGGCAGTTGTTCAACGGCCGTTCTACGCGCGCAGATCGGCGCCCCGCACCGCCTCTTCCCCCGCCCCCACCCCTGGAGGAATGCCGGATGCTCACCCCCACAAGGCCCCGCCACAGACTCGCCGTCGCCCTCACCGCGCTCGGCGTGCTGCTCACGGGAGCCGCGCTCCAGACGACCACCGCCGCCCCCGCGCACGCGGCCACCACCCATCGCGTCCTGTTCGACAACGGCCACGCCGAGACGGCGGGCAACGCCGACTGGATCATCTCCTCCAGCCAGCCGAACCCGTTGAGCGAGGACTCCTCGCCGTCCTCCGAGACCGACTGGACCGGCGCGCTCTCCTCGTGGGGCGTGGCCCTGCAGAAGACCGGCGACTACAGCCTGGACACGCTGCCTTCGGGCTCCAAGCTGACGTACGGCGGTACCTCGGCCACCGACCTGTCGAACTTCGACACGCTGGTGCTGCCCGAGCCCAACACGCTCTTCACCACGGCCGAGAAGACCGCGATCATGACGTTCGTGAAGAACGGCGGCGGTCTGTTCATGATCTCCGACCACACCGGCGCCGACCGCAACAGCGACGGCTACGACGCGGTGAAGATCCTCAACGACCTGATGACCAACAACAGCGTCGACTCCACCGACCCGTTCGGCTTCTCCGTCGACTCGCTGAACATCAGCTCGGGCTACCCCGCGGCGATCAGCGACAGCACCAACGCCGTCCTGCACGGCTCGTTCGGCACCGTCACCAAGAGCCTCTTCGCCAACGGTACGACGGCCACGCTGAAGCCCGCCGACAACTCGGCGGTCAAGGGCCTGCTCTACCGCTCCGGTTACTCGGGCAACACCGGGGCCTTCTTCGCCACCAGTACCTTCGGCAGCGGGAAGGTCGCCTTCTGGGGCGACAGTTCGCCGATCGACGACGGCACCGGTCAGTCCGGCAACACGCTGTACGACGGCTGGAACGACACCGGCGCCACCAACGCCGCCCTCGCCCTGAACGCCACCGAGTGGCTTTCCTCGTAGGCGGGTCGAGCCTCGTGAACGAGGCGAACCTCGTGAACGAGCCGAGCAAGTGAGCCCGTGGCCCCCTGGTGTGCGCACACCAGGGGGCCACGGGCTCGGTCATGTCCGGTCAGCGCTGGGTGTAGATGAAGCCGATCTTGTCGACCTCGTCGCCCGTGCGGCCGTGGAACCCGGCGATCTGCCAGCCCGACGGCGCCGTGCGGGTCACGCAGTCCGAGGTCGTCGTACCGCCCGCCAGGCTGTTGCCGAGGTTGGTGGTGAACTTCGCGTAGAAGATCCGGGTGTTGCCGTCCTTCACGCCCTGGCACAGCTGCGCCGAGGTCACGTACTCGCCGCTGCCGAGCGTGAGCGACGAGGCGGTGCCGCCCGTGCCGCCATGGGTCAGCGTCGTGCCGTTGCTCAGCGTCAGGCCCATCTGGTCGACGCGTGAGCCGCTGCGCAGGGTGAGGGCGGTCGCCCTGGCCCCGGCCGGCACGCTGTCGATGTCGTCGAAGTAGTCCCCGTGCGGGCCGCCGAACTGGTCGCTCAGCTGGAAGGCGGCGTTGCGCGACCAGGTGAACTTGGCGGTGATCGGGTCGTGGTCGGAGAGCATCAGCCCGTCCGAGGTCAGGAAGCTAGCGTGCTCGTTGTTGTAGCTCGTGGCGTCGAGCGTGACCAGCTTGCTGCCGCGGTACAGGATCTTGTCCACGACCTCGCAGGTGTTGGGCACGGTGGCGCCGGTCTGGTCGCAGACCAGCGCGTCGCTGCCCTTGGCGGGCGGGGTGCCGCCCCGGATGAGCTTGACCCAGGCGTCGGTGAGGCCGTTGGCCGCGCCGAACTCGGCGATCGTGTCGCCGGCGCGCGTGTAGCGGGTGTTGGTGTCACCCATGACCACCACGGCGTTGCCCTTGGAGTGGGTCTGGATGAAGGCTGTGAGCTGGTTGAGGTTGTCCGCCCGCGAGGCCAGGTCGCCGTCGTTCGTACCCGCGTTGGTGTGCAGGTTGTAGAAGTCGACGTAGACGCCCTCGGCCAGCCGTTCCCGCATGAACGTGAAGCCCTTGGGAGTCAGGCAGTCGCCCGAGTCGATCTGGCAGGAGTTCCAGTGCACCCGCTCGAAGTCGTCGGTGTCGTAGGGGATCTTCGACAGGGTGTTGAGCCCGCTGCCGATCCCGGCGCCACCGCTGGTGGGTGTGCGGTAGGCGTGCGTGGTGTCGCCCGCGTAGAGATAGGAGTGGTAGTTGAAGTCCTCTTCCACGTGGACGATGTCGTAGGGGCCGAGCCGCTGGCCTATCGCCGTGGTGCTGGTGTCGCGCGGGGTCGAGGCGCTGGAGATGATCTCGGGGAGTCCGGCGACGTTGTAGCTGAGCACGTTGAAGGTGCCCGAGTCGGCGGCCGCCGCGGTGGGGGCGGTCGCCGTGAGTCCGCCGAGGGCCGCGGCTGCCGCGGCCAGGGTGGCGAGGACTCTTCGGAGAGGTGACATGGGGGTGTCTCCTGGGGACTGGGTGCTGAGGGATGACGGGGCGTCAGTAGCCGACCGAGAACGTGGCGTCGGCCTTTTCGGTGCTGGTGGAGATGGGATCGATGCGCAGGACGTAGTTTGCGTGGCGGATGTGACGGTCCGGATAGTTGAAGGAGCGGAACGATGACCAGGAGGTGTCGGCCAGGCCCGCTGTCCGGTAGAACGTGGCGTCCTGCGCGAACGTCGTCGTGCTGTCGTTGACGTCCAGTTGCAGCTGGTAGTTGTAGTGCCTCAGATAGCGCGTGGGATAGCTGACGGACTGGAAGGACACCCCGGAGCTGTCGGCGAGCCCCGGCACGAGCTTCCACTCCGCGTCGGTGTACGGGTCGAAGGGGTAGGCGTCGATCCGGCCGACGTAGTCGGCGTGGCGGACGTAACGGTCGGGGTAGTTGTAGGACTTGATGCGGTTCCAGCTCGGCTTGCCGTACGCCGCCACGAGGTTGTCGTACTCGGTGGTGGTGATCGGCTGGATGGTGCCGTGCTTGGAGTTGACCGGCTGGGTGTAGAGCCGCTGGTCGACCGCGGTCCAGGTGCCCGCGGCCAGGTCGCCGGTCTGCCAGGCGTAGAAGACACCGTTGGGGGTGTAGGTGTCTCCCCAGAGGTACCAGGTGCTCGACGTCTGGGACTTGACGAGGATCGGGGCCTCGGTGCCGCCGTGCGCGACGGGTGTGCTGAACACGGTGAAGCTGCCCGGGTCCAGGGAGGCCGACCTGGCGCCGACCAGCGTCTGGTCCTTCTTGAAGTAGAGGTAGTTGACCCCACCGACGCCCACGGCCAGGTCGCCGTCGATGATGTCGTAGCCGGGGTCGAAGAAGACCTGCGCCGTCGACGCGGTCACGAAGTCGGTGGTGTAGTTCACCATGATGACGTTGTGGCCCGTGGAGTTGACGGCCGAGTAGATGATCCCGTACTGGCCGCGTCCCGCGTCCCAGTACGCCTCCGGCGCCCAGCTGTGGGTGGCCATGTCGTGCAGCTTCAGCCGCCGGTAGCCGGTGAAGGAGCGCAGGTCGGCGGAGTCCCAGACATGGATGTACTGGCTCTGCAGGCTCCAGTCGGTGCCCTTGAGGTCGGTGGCGAGCACGACGAACGTGCCGTCCTGCTTGCGCAGGATGAACGGGTCGCGCAGGCCGCCGGTGCCCCCGGTCGGGGTCACGACCGGGTTGTTCTGGTTCAGCGGCATCCACTGGAGCGAGTCGGTGCTGACGGCGAGGTGGAGTCCGTAGTCGTCGCCGAGGCCGTTCGGGGACTCGGTGAAGTAGCCCATCACGTACGCGGATCCGGTCGCGGCGCGGGCGGACGGGGCGCCGATCGTGAAGGAGGCGGTGAGGGCGGCCATCGCCCCCAGCACGGTGCGGCGGGACGGCTGAAGGGGTCTGGGGCTCTCGCTCATGGGGTTCTTCTCCCTCTGTTCCTAGGCTGAGGCTGTGGATGCGGCTGTGGATGCGGTTGCGGCGTTCATGCCCAGGCCGTCACGGGTACGAAGGAGCTGTCCTGGCGGAAGAGGTCGGTGCCGTCCGACACGTCCACACGGAGCTGGTAGTCGTAGTGGCGCAGGTAGTAGCCCGGGTAGTTGTACGACTCGAAGCGGACGGCGCCGTCGGGGGTGCCGGTGCGGATGACGAACGTGGCGTCCTTGGCGAACGTCGACGTACCGTCGCTCGCGTCGAAGCGGGCCCGGAAGTCCCAGTGGCGCAGGTAGTCGCCGGCCGCGTCCCGGAAGGAGTAGGCGTTCGCGTCGGCGAGGCCCGGCACCACGGTGAAGGTGGACGCCTGCTTCTCGGCGGCGGTGCTGGAGCTGCTGACCACGGGCAGGTTGAGCAGCGCGGACTGCTCCTGCCAGTAGCGGGTGGAGTAGTTGCCCGACCGGAAGGAACGGGTGACGTTGGTGGCCAGGTTCACGCCGCCGGACACCGTCTCCTTGATCACGGTGAAGTGGCGGGCCGTTCCGGAGATGCCCGGCAGCTTCTTCGGGGCGGTCCAGGTGGCGAAGGTGTCGTAGCTGTCGCTGTAGTAGTAACTGCCGTCGCCGTAGCCGTCGAAGAAGATCCGCCAGGCGCCGTTGTCGAGCTGGATCACCGAGGGACCCTCACGCGTGCCGCCCCAGCCCGCCCAGTCGCCGGTCCGGGTGATGGTGTACGGCCCGGTCAGGCTGGAGGCGGTGGCGTACTCGATGTACTTCGTCGTCTCGTTCTTCGGGAACGCGTGGTAGGTGGAGCCGATCTTCACGATGAACGTGTCGATGTGGTTGGCGCCGATGCCGGACAGCGCCACGGGTGAACTCCACGCGGTGAGCGCGGAGTTGGCGGCCTTCATCACATACGGCGTGAAGATCCACTCGTCGTCGGTGGTCGAGCAGGACACGATGACGTTCACGCTGCCGTCGCTGTCGACGAACCACTCGGGCGCCCACGCGCGGGACAGATTGGTGATCGGGACCGTGTAGTCGTACAGGAAGGTCCAGTTGGCCCGGTCGGAGCTGCGGGCGAAGCCGATGGTGGTGCTGACGTCCTGCCAGGTGTGTGTGGTGTAGGCGATGTAGTAGTAGCCGTCGGTGTGCTTGAACACGCTGGCGTCGCGGATGCGGTTGCTGGGCGGGGTGTAGGCGGAGGACTTGACGAGCCGGAAGTCGGTCGCGTCGTCGGACTGGTACACGTTCACGGTGCCGTCGTCGCTGTTGAGGAACGGCACGATGGTGTAGCGGGTGGCCGAGCCGTGGGCGGGGGCCGCCGCGGCGGCCGAGCCGAGCAGGCCGGGCAGTTCGCCCAGCACGAGTGCGGTCGCGGGTATCGCGACCATCGCGCGCAGCAGACTGCGGCGGGACGGGTCGAGCGGCGTCGAGGACGCGTTCCGGTCGGGGGTGATCATGTTTTGCGGCTCTCCTTGTTTCTGTTGATCCGGGCGGGGGCGCGGCGGCTCCGCGTCCCCACCCGTCCTGCGCACATGTCGAGGTGGCGTCGCCTAGGCCTGGGCCAGGGCGGCGACTTCCTCGGCCGTGAGGGTCTTGCCGTACACACGGAAGTCGCAGTTGCGCTGCTGGTTGGCCCGGAAGGCGCTGTCCGGGAGGGTCACCGAGCCGAGGGGGAACGGCTGGACGGGAGCGTTGGCGTCGTGGGCGCCCGGGGCGCCCGAGGGGTTGGTCCCGGTCGAGGCCAGGGTCATGGCGGCCGTGGACGCGCCGGTGACGGCGAGGAAGTGACGTCTGCCGAGTGGGGGGTTCACAACGACCTCCGCATGCCGAAGAACCGGGCGGTGGTGTCCCTTCACCGCCCTGCTCTCGTTCGAAATACCGAATGTTGTGCGACATGCTGTGCAACATGCAGTGCGAGGCATCACGGTAAGGGCTTGCTGGGTGATGTGAATAGTGCTTGTGGTGAAGGAAGTTGATGCGGGAGGCCGACGGGTTCACAGGGGCGGGCGGCGACCGTGGAGCGCCGGGTGTCGGCGGCCCTGTTTAGGGTGGTCCGCGTGACGGAGAAGACCAGGGAGAAGACCAGCAGACCGCTCGCCGTGTTCGACCTCGACGGCACGCTCGCGGACAGCGCGCACCGGCAGCGGTTCCTGGAGCGCAAGCCGCGGGACTGGGACGCGTTCTTCGCTGCCGCGCCGCAGGATCCGCCGCTCGCGGAGGGAGTGGCCCTGGCGTTGCGCAGCACGCAGGAGTGCGAGGTGGTCTATCTGACCGGCCGTCCCGAGCGCTGCCGCCGCGACACCGTCGAATGGCTGGCCGCGCAGGGGTTGCCCGAGGGGCGCGTCTGGATGCGACGCAACGACGACCGCAGGCCCGCCCGCCGCACCAAACTGGACGTCCTGCGCCGGCTCGCGCGCGACCGCGAGATCCACGTCCTGGTCGACGACGACGAACTCGTCTGCGACGAGGCGGAACGGGCCGGTTTCAGGGTCGTCCGAGCCCGCTGGGCCACGGCGTCGGCGGCACTGAAGGACGCACAGGAGCGGGAGGGGCGGACCTAGGGGCCCGTCGGGGGAGTTGGGGGCGTGCTCGGAATCTGCCCCACGGTGGGCTGGGCGGGGCGGGTTCTTCTCCCCGGAGAGGAGGCGGAGCGGTTGACGCCGCTCGGCGATGCCTGAGGCTCCCGGTCCGGGGCCGCGCACGGCTTGGCCGACTACTCCGGCCGGGGCTTCGGCGTGCGGTGGCGCCGCCGCCGTGGGGCATCGCATGCCGGCCAGGTTCGGCCCGTCCGGTGACGCGGACCGGTCCGCCCGAGATACCGCTTCCCCCATGGGCCGCCCTGCCTGGGGCCCCGCTTTCGAGGGGCCCGGGGCGAGGTGGCCATGGGTCTCCCGGGTTTCAGAAGGCCCCGGGGCTCAGGCGCCGTCCTCCAAGCGGAAGCCGACCTTCAGGCCGACCTGGTAGTGCTCGACCTCCCCGTCCACGATCTGCCCCCTGACCTGGGTGATCTCGAACCAGTCCAGGTTGCGCAGGGTCTGCGAGGCCCGGGCGATCCCGTTGCGAATGGCCTTGTCGACGCCCTCGTGGGAGGTGCCGACGATCTCGGTGACCCGATACGTGTGGTCGGACATGCGGGTGCTCCTCTCCGCCGTGGCGGGTGTGCCACGCGTCACTCCACGGTGCCTCACGGCGCGGCGGTGCGCGAGATGTCGGGGCACCGTGGGTGACCTGGGGCCTGTCGACCTGATCCGAACGACAGGCCCTCACCCGGGTGGCCCACCGGCGAGGCCGGCCACCCGGGCGGGTGTCAGCGGACCACGCTCAGCGACAGGGCGAAACGGCCCTCCCGGTCCGTCCACCAGTGGGCCAGGTCGAGCCCGGCGGCGGCGAGTTCGCGACGTACCCCCTCCTCGCGGAACTTCGCCGAGATCTCGGTGCGCAGTTCCTCGCCGTCGGCGAATTCGACCGCGAGGTCGAGCGCGGGGATCTTCACCGTCTGCTCGGTCAGCGACCGCAGCCGCATCTCGATCCACTCGTGCTCGGCGTCCCAGAGGGCTACATGGGCGAACGCGTCGGGGTCGAAGTCGGCGCCGAGCTCGCGGTTGACGACGTGCAGCACGTTCTTGTTGAACTCCGCCGTCACCCCCGCCGCGTCGTCGTACGCGGCGACCAGTACCGACTCGTCCTTCACGAGGTCCGTACCGAGCAGCAGCGTGTCGCCGGGCGAGAGCAGCGCCCGTACGGACGCCAGGAACGTCTCCCGCTCGGCGGGCAGCAGATTGCCGATGGTGCCGCCGAGGAACGCCACCAACCGCGGCCCCGGCGTTCCCGGCAGCGCGAGGCCGCCCGTGAAGTCGGCGATCAACGCGTGCACGCCGAGCCCCGGATGCTCGGCGATCAGCGCCTGCCCGGCCTGGGTGAGGGCGCTCTCGCTGACGTCGACCGGCACGTACGTGTGCAGCCCCGGCAGCGCGTCGAGCAGATGGCGGGTCTTCTCGGACGAACCGGACCCCAGCTCGACGAGGGTGCGCGCACCGGTCGTCGCGGCGATCTCGGGGGCCCGGGCGATCAGGATCTCGCGCTCCGCCCGGGTGGGGTAGTACTCGGGCAGTTCGGTGATCTGGTCGAACAGCTCGCTGCCGTGGGCGTCGTAGAACCACTTCGGCGGCAGCGTCTTGGGGGTGTGGGTGAGGCCGTGCAGGACGTCGGCGCGCAGCGCGGCGTCCGTGGCGTCCTCGGGCAGGGTGCGGGTGAGAAGGAACGGGCTCACGTGCTGGGCTCCTTGGTGCGTGCGGATGCCAAGGGGTCGTGCGCGCCTTCCTGCGCGTGCGGGTCCTTGAGCGGGGTGAGCAGGACGTCGGTGCGGCTCGCCGCGAGCAGCGTGCGGTCCGGCACCTCCTGCCAGTGGGGGTCGTCGTCGTACGGCTCGGACGCCACGACGGTGCGGCGGCCGGGCTCGGAGAGGTACCAGAGGGTGTCGCCCCAGGCCGTCGCGGTGATCGTGTCGCCGCCGGTGAGCAGCAGGTTGAGCCGGGACCCGGGGGCCGCCTCGGCGACCTCCAGGACGGTGTCGGCCAGCGCCTGGCCCTCGTTGTCACCGGAGCGCAGCCGGTGCAGGAGCAGCGCCCAGACGAGCGCGGAGTCGCAGCGGGCCTCCAGGGACAGCAGTTCGGCCGGGGGCAGGCTCGTCACCAGCGGGGCGAGGGAGCCCGGCCAGCCCCGTACGGCGCCGTTGTGGCTGAACAGCCAGCGGTCCGCGGCGAACGGCGCCGCCGCGGCCTCCCCGTCGGCTCCCGCCACCGTGGCGTCCCGTACGGCGCCGAGCAGCGCCGTGCTCCTGACGACCCGGGCCAGGTCCGCGAACGACTGGTCGCCCCAGATCGGCCCGGGGCGCCGGTACCGCGCGGGCACCGGATCCCCTTCGGCGTACCAACCCACTCCGAAACCATCGGCGTTGACGGTCCCGTGCCGCTGCCGACGCGGCGCCCACGACTGCCGGAACAGACTGTGCGGCGGTTCCACGAGGAGTCGGCCGAGCGGCTCCGGCGGTCCCAGGTAGGCCAGGTGACGGCACATCAGGCGACCCCGTCGCGGGCCGTGCGGAACCCGGAGAAGATCTGCCGCCGGATCGGATAGTCCCAGTTGCGGAACGTCCCCCGGCAGGCCACCTGGTCCACGGCGAACGAACCACCGCGCAACACCTTGTACTCCGGGCCGAAGAACACCTCCGAGTACTCCTTGTACGGGAACGCCGCGAACCCGGGATAGGGGTGCAGGTCGCTCGACGTCCACTCCCACACGTCACCGATCAACTGCCGTACGCCGAGCGGTGACGCCCCCGCCGGATAGCTGCCCGCCGGGGCCGGGCGCAGATGGCGCTGGCCGAGGTTGGCGTGCTCGGCGGTGGGGTCGGCGTCGCCCCACGGATAGCGCGTGGAGCGGTCGGCCTCCGGGTCGTGGCGGGCCGCCTTCTCCCACTCGGCCTCGGTGGGCAGCCGGCGCCCCGCCCAGCGGGCGTACGCGTCGGCCTCGTACCAGCTGACGTGCAGCACGGGTTCGTCGGGCGGTACGACCTCGGTGACGCCGAAGTGACGGCGCAGCCACTGTCCGCCCTCGCGGCGCCAGAACAGCGGCGCCTCGATGCCGTGCGAGCGGATGTGGGACCAGCCCTCCGGGCTCCACCAGCGTTCGGTGTCGTAGCCGCCGTCCTCGATGAAGGCCTGGTAGGCGGCGTTCGTCACCGGAGTGGTGTCGATGAAGTAGGGCGGTACCTCGCGTCGGTGGGCGGGGCGCTCGTTGTCCAGGGCCCACGGCTCGGTGGACGTGCCCATCGTGAACGGGCCGCCGGGGACCAGGACTTCGGCGGGTCCCGTGAACGGCGGCGCGGGAGCGGGGTCCGGCGCGGTGAGAGCGGCGGGCCCCTTGCGGAGCTGATGGGTGATCAGCATGGTCTCGTCGTGCTGCTGTTCATGCTGAGCGATCATCCCGAACGCGAAGCCGGCCTCGGTGAGCGGCGTGCCCCGGAACGCGGTGCTCTCCAGGACGTCCAGCGCCCGTCCGCGTACCTCGGCGGCGTACTGACGGGCCTCGGCGGGCGGCAGCAGCGGCAGCGAGGGCCGCTCGGCGCGCGGATGCTCGAACGCGTCGTACAGCCCGTCTATCTCGGGCCGCATCGCGTCCCGCCCGGCGACCGCGCGCAGCAGCCACAGCTCCTCCTGGTTGCCGATGTGCGCCAGGTCCCAGACCAGCGGAGACATCAACGGCGAGTGTTGCGCGGTCAGTTCGGGCTCCTCCACGCAGGAGGTCAGGAGCGCGGTGCGGTCGCGGGCCGTGGTCAGCGCGTCGAGCGCGCGCTTGCGGAGCGACTCCGGATCCGTGGGTGATGCGGGGGCGGTCATGTGCGGATGTCCTTCCCGTCGAGCCGACCGTGGGACCGGCCGTGGTGACCCTCGGCCTGATCACGGCCGTGATCGCCCTCGGCCTGATCATGGGTCTGATCATGGAATCGGCTGTGGAAGCGGTTCAGCAGATCGTCGGCGGGGCAGCGGCCCCGGGCCACATAGCGGTCCGTGAACTCCGCGACGGCCTCCTGCACCTCGGTGGTGGCGCCCAGGCGCGGCAACGCCTCGGCGGCGGCCGCGAAACAGATGACGGCGGCCTCACGCAACTCGGGGTCGGTCAGGCCGTACCGCGCGGCGTCGTTCCACAGCGGGTTGCACGGAGCGGGCCGTGCCTCGGCGCGCTCCGCGAGCGGTTTGACGGTCCGGTAGGCGACCTCCGCGGCCTCCGGGTCGTCGAACAGCGCCGCCGTCACCGCCAGCGGCACGATCCACCCGTCGTCGCCGGGCTGCGCGTCGATCATGCGCAGTTCCAGATGCCCGCGCGGGCGGACCGGCGGGAACAGGGTCGTCAGGTGGTAGTCGAGATCCGCCCGGTCGGGGGGTGTCTCGGTCCTGGTCCACTCCCGGAAGGTCAGGCCCTCCGGTACCTCCCAGGGGCCGTCCGGCGCCCGGACGCACATCACCGGCGCGTCCAGGACGTGCCGGGCCCAGGCGGCGCGCGGATCGCCGCCCAGCGGGGGCGCGGCGGACCGTCCCGGGTCCATGGCCGCCCACAGGGACTGCCGTGTGGAGCGCCAGCCCGTGTGCCGGCCGCCGGCCAGCGGCGAGTGCGCGAACGCGGCCACCAGGACGGCGCCCAGCTGGTGCGCCAGCCACCAGCGGCGCCCGTGCCCCAGGGGGCCGGGCTCCTCGTATCCGGCGTCCAGACACACCTGGACGGAGGCGGAGGAGCACATCATGGCCCGCCCCTCCGGGCCCGCCCGGTCGAGGTACTGCTCCATGGCGTCGTAGCGCGGCTCATGGAGAAAGCGGCTCGGGGGGTTCCAGGGATCGTGGCCGTACCCGCTGAGGCCGAGATCCGCCTCGCGCAGTACCGCGCGTACCGCGTCGAGGTCGGCCGAGACGGACCCGATGCACTCCATCAGGGAGGCGGCGGGAAGGGAGCTCAGCTCCAGCTGTCCGCCGGGTTCGACGGTGAGCGCCGAACGCAGGGGCAGGGTCCGCAGTGCGGCGTACGCCGCTTGGAGTCGTTCTGGTGATGCCGGGAGCTGCGGCCGGCGCAGCTCGTGGACGAGCCATTCCACTTCGACACCGAGGGTACGAGGCGGTCCGGTCTTGAAGCAGATGCCTCGGACCAGCGCCTCCACCTCGGCCTCGGTGACGGCGGAGCGGCGCTCCGTACAGTCACTCACCGAATCGGACATGTCGGGATCCTCCTGAGATTCCACCATGCCGCCGGCCCGTCGTCTGTGGTGCCGGGCCGACATCGCTCGTCCCACCCAAGACCCTCCTGGCTGTTCGCACAAGGGTGCAAATCGTCGCTCGCGGGTTCCGGAGGCGCTGTTTGCCGGGCCGCGAGACGCTGTTTACGAGGCTGGGAAATTCCGTTGCGCCGTAGGACCAGCATCGCTCACGATGCGTTCATGGGCACGACGGGGGAATCGGCGGGGGAATCCGCCGGGGAAATGCCGGGGGGGGAGCGACGGGGGAGATCGCGAGGGGCGTCCTCGTGGCGCGTACGGGGGTCGCGCCATGAGTGCGCGCCTGCGCGCGCTCGCGCAGCAGACGCAGGAGATCGTCGCGGCGGGCGGGTACCGCGCGTCGGACGGACGCGCGGTGTCGATCGCCGCGGCCGTCGAGGGCGCGCGGGCGGGAACGCGCATGTACGGCCCTGGACCGGTCGGGGCACCGGCCGGCCGGCCCGCGAGCGCACCGCGCGAGAGCACGCTGTTCGAGGTGACGGGCGAGAGCAGTCTGGAGGCCGCCCGACGGCTCGTGCACAAGGACGGAGGGCGCCCGGCCGGCCCGGTCGCCGTCCTGAACTTCTCCTCGGCGCGCAACCCGGGCGGCGGCTTCCTGAACGGCGCGCAGGCCCAGGAGGAGGCCCTGTGCCGGGCCTCCGCGCTGTACACGTGTCTGCTGCGGGCCCGGGAGTTCTACGACCACCACCGCGCCCACCGGGATCCGTTCTACACGGACCGTGTCATCCACTCACCCGCCGTGCCCATCTTCCGCGACGACCGCGGGGGTCTGCTCGACGAGCCGTACACGGCCGGATTCCTGACCGCCGCGGCCCCCAACGCCGGAGTCGTCCTGCGTACGGCCCCGGAGCGCGCGCCCGAGCTCGGACCCGCCCTGGCCGTACGCGCCGAGCGCGTCCTGGAGACCGCCGCGGCCCACGGCTACCGCCGGCTGGTGCTGGGCGCGTGGGGCTGCGGCGTGTTCCGCAACGATCCGGCGCAGGTGGCGGGCGCGTTCCACGGCTTGCTGGTCGAAGGCCGCTTCGAGGGTGCTTTCGACCATGTCGTGTTCGGCGTCCTGGACCGCACGAGGGATCGGACGACGCGAGGCTCCTTCGAGCAGGCGTTCGCCCACGTATGAGCCCTCAACGCCAGCCGTACCGCTCCTGCAAGCGGCGCACGACCGAATTGAACCGCATCCGATCCAGCGCACAGGCCTCCCGCCGCATCCCGTCCTCGTGCAGCCGCAGCACCCGGTCCACATCCACCCAGGAGTCCCGCCCCGACCGGTCCCACGGCCCGCTCCCGATCGGCACCCACTCCCGCTCCCCGTCGTGCCGCTTGCTCGACAGCTGGACGGCGAGCAGCGTGCCGGCGTCCTCGCGCGCGACGACGAGCACCGGACGGTCCTTGCCCCGCCCGTCGTTCTCCTCGAACGGCACCCACGTCCAGACGATCTCGCCGGGATCGGGGTCGCCGTCGTGTGCGGGCGCGTACTCCGTCCGCACCCGGCCCACCTCGCGGGGTTCGGCCTCGGTGGTCGCGGAAGGGCCGTAACGGCCGGGGACGTCTTCGGTGGTGTCATCGGTAAAGGCAGTCACGCGGCTCACGTTAGAGCCTGCCCTGTCCAACCCGCCGAGCGGGTGGCCGAGATGGCCGACTACCAGGTCCGGGCCGCGTGTTGGAGGCGGTCACGGACCCGTACGACGTCCGGGCTGGCGTCGGCGCCGGGGCGCTGGACGAGGAAGGGGGTGTTGAGCGGCGGCTCGACGGCCTGGTCGGCGCCGCGGCCGAGTAGGCCGAGCAGTCGGGGCGGAGGGTCGAACCGCTCACGCGGAGCGGGCGACGAGGGACTGGAACACCCTCGTCGCCCCGCCGGGATCAGTCCCCGGCGTTCTCCTTCGGCGTCACTGCTTGCCGTCCCCCTCCACCGGCACCTTCTCCGTGCGCGGCGGCACGACCCCGTTGAGCCCGGCGGCGCCGTTGCTCCCCGTACCGTTGCCGGCCGCCCCGTCCTGGTTCATCGACGAGAGCAGCTGACGGGCGAGTCCGAGGCCCGTGCCGCCCATGGTGAGCGCCTTGGCGAACATGTCCGACATACCGTCGGCGCCGTTGAGCAGCACCATGTGGTCGACGTTCCCGAACGCGCTGGCGCCCGCCTGGACGATCTCCGGCCAGTTCTCGGCGAGCTGCTGGGCGACCACCGCCTCCTGGTTCTCGGCGAGCGCCGCGGCCCTCGCCTTGATGGTCTCCGCCTCCGCGAGACCCTGCGCCCGGGTCGCCTCGGCCGCCGCGAGACCCTTGGCCTGAGCCGCCGCCGCCTCGGCCTCACCCGTGGCCCTGGTCGCCGTCGCGGCGGCCGCACCCCGGGCCTTCGTCGCCTCGGCCTCCGCGTTTGCGGCCGTCTTGACCCGGTTCGCCTCCGCCGCGGCCGCGAGCTCGGTCTCCTTGGCCTTGGCCTCGGCCGCCGAGATACGCGCGTCACGCTCGGCCTCGGCGCGGGCCCGCGTCTCGTACGCCTGGGCGTCCGCCGGCTTGCGGACGTCCGCCTGGAGCTGCTGCTCACGACGGAGGGCGTCGAGCTCGGCGATCCGGGTCTCCTGCACGACGACGTCCTGCCGGGCCGCGGCGTCCGCGAGCGGTCCGGCCTGCCGTGCCTTCGCCGCCGCCTTGTCGCGCTCGGCCTGGTAGCCGGCCTGGAGGATCTCGCTGTCCCGGGTCGCCTCCGACATCCGGGCCGCTGCCTTCTGTTCGGCTTCGGTGGCGAGACGATTCGCCTCCGCCTGCGCGATGCGCGCGTCCCGCTGTACGGCGGCGGCGTGCGGCATCGCGAGGTTCTTGATGTACCCGGTCGGGTCCTCGATCTCGTGGATCTGCAGCGAGTCGACGATCAGACCGAGCTTCTCCATCTCCGTACCGCACGCGGCCCGGGTCTGGCCGGTCAGCTTCTCCCGGTCGCGGATCATGTCCTCGACGGTCAACCCGCCGACGATGGACCGCAGATGACCGGCGAACACGTTGTGCACCCGCTCCGACATCATCTTCTGCTGGTCGAGGAAGCGACGCCCCGCGTTGGCGATCGACACGAAGTCGTCGCCCACCTTGAAGATGACCACGCCCCGCACCTTCAGCGGAATGCCCTGGGTGGTCACGCAGTCCACGTGCAGCTCGGTCTCGTTGAGGTCGAGCGAGATCTTCCGTACCGCCTGAACACCCGGCAGCACCAGCGTGCCGCGCCCCGTCACGATGCGGAATCCCATGCCCTCTTCAAGGCCTTCGGTCCGATGCTTCGAACCGGAGATGATCAGTGCTTCGTTGGGCTCCGCGACACGCCACATGAGCTTGAAGACCACAACGATGAAGATCAGTGCGAGGACAACCGCCCCCGCCACGACGCCGACAACCATCGGCATACGCCCCCTTTGGATGGTGCCCTATCGGCACCGAACGAAGGGAGTGTGCTCCTGTGCAAGACCGGGGTACAGACGCTGACGGATCCTTGTTGCAATCTTGACGCATACCGCTCTCACCTGGGGCGGAGCGTGCACAGACGAGCCGTCAACTGTCGTACGCGGCCGACACGTACACCGTGCGCGGCGGCAGGTACTCGACCACCATCACCACCGTGCCGCGCTCGATCCGCTCCTGCGCCGCGGCCGGGTACGCGAGGAAATGCTCTGCGCCGCCGCGGACCCGGACGATCACCTCACCGACGAGCCCGGGTCCGACCGTGCCGGTCACCCGCCCCATCAACCCGACCATCGACGCATCGTCCATGGGCCCAGCGTACGGCCCAAATACCCTGGTCAGTGCCTTCGCGGCGAACTCACTCACGGCACGCGCCCGGAACTCGCCCACCGGCACGTGCGGTGAACTCGCCTACACCGCGGGGGAGTCCGCGGGCGCCCCGTGCGGCGGCCAGTGCTCGTGCCAGCGCTGGTCGGCCTCCAACTGGGCGGCCAGGGAGACGAGCAGCGGTTCGCTGTGCGCCGGACCGAGGAGCTGTGCGCCGACCGGCAGGCCGCCGTCGACGAAACCCGCGGGGACGTTCACACCCGGCCAGCCCAGGATGTTCCACGGCCAGGCGTAGGGGCAGGCGGCGATCATGGCCCGGTCGGTGCCGAGGCCGCTCAGGTCCGCCATCGAGCCGATGCGCGGCGGGGGAGCGGCCGTCGTCGGCGCGAGCAGGACGTCGTACGTGTCGAAGAGCGCGCCGATCCGCCGGTGCAGGGTCGCCTCGGCGCGCCGGGCCATGCGCAGGGGCGCGCCGCCGAGCAGTCGGCCGAGCCGGGCCGCTCCCAGGGTCCGCCGGTCGAGGAGGTGCGGGTGCGGCAGGTCGCGCACCCGTTCGGCGATACCGGCCGTCGCGCGCGGAATGAAGGTGAGCCCGATCTGCCCGTACCGCGGCTCGGCCTCCTCCACCGTGTGGCCGAGCGCCGCGAGCCGCTCCGCGAGCGCGACCACCCGCGCCCGTACGACGGGGTCCAGGCGCGCGGGCAGCGCCGTGAACGGCGGTTTCAGTGACAGCGCGATCCGCAGCCGGCCCGGCTCGCGGCCCGCCGCGTCGGACACCCGCAGCGCGGGCGGACGGTGCAGATCGCCGTCGTGGTTGCCGCTCGCCGCGTCCAGGAGCAGGGCCGCGTCCGCGACCGTACGGGCGAGGGTGCCGTTGACCGTGATGCCCTGGAAGGACTCCGCACGCGGCCAGGTCGAGATCCGGCCACGCTGCGGCTTGATGCCGATGAGGTGGGTCCAGGAGGCCGGGATGCGGACCGAGCCCGCGCCGTCCGAGCCCAGTGCCGCCGGGACAAGGCCCGCCGCGACCGCCGCCGCCGAGCCACCGGACGAGCCGCCCGGGGTGTGCTCGGCGTGCCAGGGGTTGCGGGTGGCACCGAAGGCGGGCCCCTCGGTGAACGGCCACTGGCCGAGCTCGCAGGTGTTGGTCTTGCCGATGACGATCGCGCCGGCGGCGCGCAGCCGCCGTACCGCCTCGCCGTCCTCGGCCTCGGGCGGGAAGACACCCCGGCAGCCGAACGCGGTCGGCTCGCCCGCCACGTCCATGTCGTCCTTCACCGCCACCGGCACCCCGAGCAGCGGCCTGCGCACTCCGGCGGCGAGCTCCCTGTCCGCCGCGTCGGCCTCGGCGAGCGCCGCTTCGGCGCGCACCACCCGGAAGGCGTTCAGGGAGTGCTGCGTCGCCTCGATGCGGGTCAGCGCCCGCTCGACCAGCTCGCGTGCGCTCACCTCTCCGTGGGCGAGGGCGCGCGCACACTCCGCCAGACCTGCGGCACGGTCGTGAGTCATACGTGACCACCTCCGGAGCACGTCGTCTACCGCACGGTAACCGCACCACGGGCCATCCCGCACGAGATGCGGAAGTTCCCTCGCGGAAGCGGGTGTTCCGGCACGACGGGCCCACGAGGTTCCCCCGGCGCGAAGGGACGCCCGGGGTTTCTGCAAGGATGCGGGACGTCATGGTGCAGATACCGAAGCAGCCCGTCCCGCCGACGCCCGCACAACGACCCGTGCCGACGAGTGCCGATGTGGCACGCCTGGCGGGCGTCTCCCGGGCCACCGTCTCGTACGTACTGAACAACACCAGCGCCGTCCGGATCAGCGAGCCCACCCGCCGCCGCGTCCACGAGGCGGCCAAGGAACTCGGGTACGTTCCGCACGCCGCCGCCCGTTCCCTGCGCGCCGGACACAGCCGTATGGTCCTGATGCCCACACCGAGCGTGCCCGTGGGACCGCTCTACAGCCAGTTCCTCAACGAACTTCAGTGGGCGCTGGGCCGTCTGGATTACACGGTCGTGCAGTACGGCAGTGTCGGCCTGCACGGAGACGAGGCCGCCCGCGCCTGGGCGGAGCTGCGGCCGGTCGCCGTGCTGGTGCCCGGCAGCGACCTCGGCCCGCAGGGCGTGGCCGTCCTCAAGCGCTCCGGCGCCCGGGCCGTCGTCACGCTCGGCCCCGAGCGCGTCGAGGGCGCGCACGCGCTGCTCATGGACCACGACAAGGTCGGCCACAGCGCGGGCGTCCACCTGCTGGCCCGCGGCCGCCGCCGGATCGGCGTCGTGGTGCCCGAGGAACCCGGCCTGGAGATCTTCTCCAAGTCCCGGCTCGACGGCGTACACCGGTCCCTGGCCGGGACCGACGCCACGGCGACCGCGCTGTCGCTCGCGTACGAGGAGGGGGCCGCCGCCCGGCTGGCGGCGCGCTGGCGCTCGCTCGGCCTGGACGCCGTGTTCGCCTACAACGACGAGTACGCCATGCTGCTGATGCGCGCGCTCCAGGAGGAGGGCGTCGGCATCCCGGACGAGACGGCCGTCATCGGCGCCGACGACCTCATGCTCGGGCGGCTGCTGCGGCCCCGCCTCAGCACCGTCCACATCGAACTGCCGTCCGGGCGCGACCTCGCGGAACTGGTCGACCGGGTGGTGCGTGAACCGGGCGGGGCGCCCGAGAGCCACGAGGTACTGGGCGCGCGGGTGGTGCACCGCGACTCGACCTGAGAGAGGCTGTAGCTGGTCCCCGGCCGCACCCGACCCGTTCGGACCGGATGCGACCCGTTCGGACCGGATGCGGCCAGATCAGGTACGGGAGGCGCGCCATGCGGACCACGGTCGGCATCATCGGCGGCGGCCCCGCCGGGCTCCTGCTGGCCCGGCTGCTGCACCTCGAGGGCATCGACTGCGCCGTCCTGGAGAGCAGGTCGCGCGCCCACGTCGAGCACCGCCAGCGCGCCGGAATGCTGGAGCAGGGCACGGTCGACGCCCTGCGCGCGTGCGGAGCCGCCGACCGGCTGGACGCCGAGGGCCTGATCCACCACGGCATCGAGCTGCGCTTCGACCGCGAGCGCCACCACATCGACTTTCCGGCCCTCACCGGTGGCCGTACCGTCACGATCTATGCCCAGACGGAGATCGTGAGAGACCTGATCGCCCTCCAACTCGCCGCCGGACCACCGCTGTTGTTCGAGGCCGAGGCCCTCGCGGTCGAGCGCCCGGAGAGCGACGCGCCGGTCGTACGCTTTGTGCGCGAGGGCCGTGAACAGGCCCTGAGCTGTGCCTACGTGGTGGGCTGCGACGGCTACCACGGCATCTCCCGGAACGCCTTTCCCGCCGGCCGGAGCCGCACGTACGCGCACGACTACCCGTACTCCTGGCTCGGGATCCTCGCCGATGTGCCGCCCTCCGGCGAGGAGTTGATCTACGCGCGCGGTGCCGGCGGCTTCGCTCTGCACAGCATGCGCTCGCCGACCGTGTCCCGGCTGTACTTACAGGTCCCGAACGGTACCGACGTCGCCGACTGGCCCGACGAGCGCATCTGGGACGAACTCGCCGCGCGCTTCGCGGTCGACGGCGACTGGCGCCTGGAACGCGGCCCCATCACCGCCAAGTCGGTCACTCCGATGCGGAGTTACGTCCACGAGCCGATGAGTCACGGCCGGCTCTTCCTCGCGGGGGACGCCGCGCACATCGTGCCGCCGACCGGGGCCAAGGGGCTCAACCTCGCCGTCTCCGACGTACGGGTGCTGGCCCGCGGACTCATCGAGTCGCATCGCACGGGATCGACCCAACTGCTCGACCGTTACTCGAACTTGTGTCTTGCGCGGGTATGGCAGGCCACCCGCTTCTCGTACGACATGACTAGGATGTTGCACGCTCAACCAAATGGGGATGTCTTCGACCACCGGATCCAGCTCGCCCGGCTGCGCCGGATCACGGCATCCCGCCACGCGGCCGCCGAACTGGCCGCGAACTACACGGGACTGCCGCTGGGACCGTGAGTCCCGGCGGTGAACAGTGAACGATCGGAGAGCCGACATGCCGCTGCTCGACCCCAAGACCTGGCAGTCCCGCACCCTGGCGGGCGGTGAGTACGCCGTCACCGAGCCCGCCACCGGCGAGACGCTGGCCACGGTCACGCTCGCCGCCGCCGAGGACGTCGCCACGGCCGCACGGGACGCCCGTGACGCCCAGGCGGAGTGGGCGAAGGCACCGCACTTCGTGCGCGCCGCCGTGCTGCGCAGGGCCGGCGACCTGTTCGCCACGCACGCCGACGAACTGCGTGAATGGATCGTGCGCGAGTCCGGCTCGATCCCGGGCAAGGCCGACTTCGAACTGCACGTCGCGGCCCAGGAGTGCTACGAGGCCGCCGCCCTCGCTTCCCGCCCCAGCGGCCAGATCCTCCCCTCCGAGGCGCCGCGCCTGTCCTACACCCGACGCGTCCCGGTCGGTGTGGTGGGCGTGATCTCCCCCTTCAACGCCCCGCTGATCCTCTCGATCCGCTCGGTGGCCCCGGCGCTCGCGCTCGGCAACGCCGTCGTCCTGAAGCCGGACCCGCGCACCGCCGTCTGCGGCGGTCTCGCGCTCGCCGCCGTCTTCGCCGAGGCGGGGCTCCCGGAGGGCCTGCTGCACGTTGTGCCCGGCGGTCCGGAGGCGGGCCAGGCGCTGGTCGCCGACCCGAACGTACCGGTGATCTCCTTCACCGGCTCGACCGCCGCCGGACGCGCGGTGGGCGAGGCGGCGGGCCGCCTCCTCAAGCGCGCCCACCTGGAGTTGGGCGGCAACTCGGCGCTGATCGTCCTGGAGGACGCCGACATCGACGCGGTGATCTCCACGGCCGCGTGGGGCTCGTTCTTCCACCAGGGCCAGATCTGCATGACGACGGGCCGCCACCTCGTCCACGCCTCCCTCTACGAGGAGTACGTCGAGCGGCTCGCCGCCAAGGCCGACTCGCTCGCCGTCGGCGACCCGCACCGTGCGCAGGTGCACCTCGGGCCCATCATCGACAGTGCCCAACTCGCCAAGATCCAGGGGCTGGTGGAGTCCAGCACGGCGCGCGGCGCGAAGCTCGCGGCCGGCGGCACGCACGAGAGGCTCTTCTACCGTCCGACGGTCCTCGCGGGAGTCGACGACGCGACGCCCGCGTACGCCGAGGAGGTCTTCGGCCCGGTGGCGCCCGTACGGTCGTTCGCGGACGCCGACGAGGCCGCGGCCCTCGCCGCCGCCGGACCCTACGGCCTCTCACTGGGCATCGTCACCCGGGACACCGCGCGCGGCCTGGACCTGGCCGAGCGCATTCCGACCGGGATCGTCCACATCAACGACCAGACCGTCAACGACGAGGCCGTGGCCCCCTTCGGCGGGATCGCCGCCTCCGGCACCGGCGCCCGCTTCGGCGGTGAGGCCAACCTGGAGGCCTTCACCGACGTGCGCTGGACGACGGTGCGCGGAGATGTGGCGCCGTACCCGTTCTGACGGAAAGGTTGTGCGGCGCCAACTCGCCCTGCGGCCGGTGGACCTACTCGCCCTGCAGCCCGGTCGACCTGTCGGCCCTGCGGCCCGGTGGAGCTACTCGCCCTGCGGAGCCTGCTTGGCCTGCTGCTCCGCGATGGACTTGCGGACCTCGTCCATGTCCAGCTTCCGGGCCTGTCCGATGACGTCCGTCAGGGCGGCCTCGGGCAGTGCCCCGGGCTGGGCGAAGATCGCGACCTGGTCGCGGACGATCATCAGCGTCGGGATCGACTGGATGTCGAAGGCGGCGGCCAGCTCGGGCTGCGCCTCCGTGTCGACCTTCGCGAACACCAGGTCCGGGTTGGCCTCCGCGGCCTTCTCGTAGACCGGGGCGAACTGACGGCACGGCCCGCACCAGGAGGCCCAGAAGTCGATCAGGACGAACTCGTTGTCCGTGACCGTCTGGTCGAAGTTCTCCTTGGTCAGCTCCATCGTGCTGCTCATGGCGTGACTACCTCTTCCTGATGTCGGGCCTCGGGCCTCGGGGCGAAGCCGGTGTGCACAACGCCACCCCGGGGCGGCGTATTCCGCGCGCGTACCCGTGTGGCCTCCGAGCACACCAACAACCAGACTGTGCCCATGACGGAAACGGAATCCATCGCGTACGACGTCGTGGTGCTCGGGGCCGGGCCCGTGGGGGAGAACGTCGCCGACCGCGCCCGCGCGGCCGGCCTCTCCACCGCGGTCGTGGAGAGCGAACTGGTCGGCGGCGAGTGCTCGTACTGGGCCTGCATGCCCAGCAAGGCCCTCCTGCGCCCGGTCATCGCCCGCGCCGACGCCCGCCACGTGCCCGGCCTCAGCCAGGCGGTGCAGGGCCCCCTCGACGTCCCCGCGGTGCTCGCCCACCGCGACTACTACACCTCCCAGTGGAAGGACGACGGACAGGTCGGCTGGCTGGACGGCATCGGCGCCGTGCTCTACCGCGGACACGGGCGCCTGGCCGGGCCGCGCAAGGTGACCGTCGACGGGCCCGACGGTGAGCGGCAGGTGCTCACGGCCCGGCACGCGGTCGCCGTCTGCACCGGCACCCGCGCCCTGCTCCCCGACCTGCCGGGGCTCGACCAGGTCCGGCCCTGGACCAGCCGTGAGGCCACCAGCGCGCACGAGGTGCCGGGCCGGCTCATCGTGGTGGGGGGCGGTGTCGTCGCCGTCGAGATGGCCACGGCCTGGCAGGCGTTCGGCTCCCAGGTCACCGTCCTCGTCCGCGGCAAGGGACTGCTGCCCCGCATGGAGCCCTTCGCCGGTGAGCTGGTCGCCGAGTCGCTGAAGGAGGCGGGCGCGGACGTCCGCACCGGCACCTCGGTGACCGCGGTGACACGCGAGGGCTCCACCGTGGTGGCCCTCACCGACACCGGTGACCGCATCGAGGCCGACGAGATCCTCTTCGCCACCGGGCGTGTGCCCCGCACCGGCGACCTCGGCCTCGACACGATCGGCCTCGAGCCGGGCTCCTGGCTCGACGTCGACGACAGCCTGCGGGTCACCGGCAGTGACTGGCTGTACGCGGTCGGCGACGTGAACCATCGCGCGCTCCTCACCCACCAGGGCAAGTACCAGGCCCGGATCGCGGGCGCCGCCATCGCCGCCCGTGCCGCCGGGGTGCCCCTCCTGGAGACCGATCCCTGGGGCGCGCACTCGGCGACCGCCGACCACGGGGCCGTCCCCCAGGTCGTCTTCACCGACCCGGAGGCCGCGGCCGTCGGCCTCTCCCTCGCCGAGGCCGAGCGCGCGGGCCTGCGCGTCCGCGCCGTCGACGTCGACATGTCCTCCGTGGCCGGCGCGGGCCTGTACGCGGACGGCTACCGTGGCAAGGCCCGCATGGTCGTCGACACCAACCGCGAGATCCTGGTGGGCCTCACCCTGGTCGGCCCCGGCGTGGGCGAACTGATCCACTCGGCGACCATCGCCATCGCCGGCGAGGTCCCGATCAGCCGCCTGTGGCATGCGGTGCCGTCGTATCCGACCGTGAGCGAGGTGTGGCTGCGGCTGCTGGAGATGTACCGGGACGCGTAGCCGACGCCGGTCGTTCGGGTACGGCCGCCCGAGATCGACGGGCCTGGACCGGCCGTTCGCCCGTCGCCGGCTTGAGCGCCGAGGGCGTGGGCCCCGGCCCTCCGCGACCGACCGGCCGGATTCACCCGTTCGGCGTCCGCCACTTGGGTTCTGGCGGCGCTCGAGTCGCGGTGGCGGCCTTGGGGTTCGTCGTTTCGGGGTTCGAGCGCGTCGGGGGCGGCCGTCCGGGATTGACGGGCTGGGCCGGTCGTTGGGGCGGCCGGGACTTGGCCGGGACTTGGCCCGGCATGTCGGGGGCTTGGCTGAGGTTCGGGTCCCCGGCGGCTTCGGGTGCGGCCGGCTGAGGTTCGGGTCCCCGGCGGCTTCGGGTGCGGCCGGCTGAGGTTCGGGTCCCCGGCGGCTTCGGGTTCGGCCGGCTGAGATTGACCGGCTGGGCCGGCCGTTCCGGCCTGGGCGGCTCGGCTCCGGGTATGGGGCTTCGGGCGCGGGGGTGCCGCCTTGCGGGCGGCTCCGACGGTCCGGGCGCGGCCGACCTGGCTGAGACGGGACGCTCTCCGGGCCGGACGCCAGGCCCGGCGGCAGAGCCGGGGCCAGGGCCGGATGACTCAGCCGGTCGGGACATCGACGGCCCGCCCCGGAAGGCCCGGGCCCGAACCAACCCGGAGCCCGAGCGGCACCGGTCCGGAGCCCGAGCGGCACCGGTCCGGGCCCCGAGCGGCCGGACCCGCCGGCCGCAGCCGCGCCGCCTCGGTCGGCCCGGGCCTGGAGCCGTCGAGGCTCCGACGGCCGCCGTCGGGCCATCGATCCCAGGCTCACTCCCGCCGCCGGACACCCTTCGCCCTGCCCGACTGAGGGCCCCGCGGTGCGCGCCCTCAGTCGGGAAGGGCGAAGCCCAGTACGGCGGCGGCCTCCGCAGGCGTCGGCTGCGTCCAGCGATCCGCCATCTCCTGGTTGGAAGACAGCGAGCGCAACTCGGCACGGTCGAGGTAGAGCATGCCGTCCAGGTGATCCGTCTCGTGCTGGACGATCCGCGCCGGCCACCCCGTGAACACCTCGTCGATCGCCCGGCCCCGCTCGTCCAGAGCCGTCAGCCGCACCTCGGCGTGCCGGGCCACCACGGCCTGCCACCCCGGCACGCTCAGACACCCCTCGAAGAACACGGCCCGCCCCGCGCCCACGCCCTCGTACGACGGATTCACCAGCACCCGGAACGGCTGCGGCACCCGCCCGCGCACCACCCGCACCTCCTCGGAGACCGGCGCCGGATCCTCGATGACCGCGATCCGCAGGGGTACGCCGACCTGCGGTGCCGCGAGGCCGACGCCCGGCGCCGCGTGCATGGTGGCGCGCAGGGCGGCGACGAAGCGGGTCAGGAGCCCCGGGTCGAGCTGGCCGGCGAAGGGCTCGGCGGGGCGGCGCAGCACCGGGTCCCCGGCGGTGACGATGGGCAACGGGCCTTCATGGGCGAGGAGTTCCTCGACCAGCTCGCTCAGTGGGCGGGAGGCGCTGGGGTCACGTTCGGATGCCATCGCGCCAGGATGCCAAGACCGATCGCGCCAAGCGAGGCGGCGCCAGGGACGTCTCCCGGGTCCCCACACGCCTTTTCATGTGACTCAGGCCACATGGCGCCCCGGGAACTCGACGACTCCGCGCCCCGACTTCTGGACCACCACGGAGCCCCACGGACCACCACGGGCCACTCCGGAGCGAGAGTCCAACTCCCCGGCCCACGACCCGAGTCCATCCCTGTCCCATCCCCGTCCGGTCCCTGCCCCGTCCCCACTCCTGTCCCCGCTTCCGTCCGCCTTCCCATCCCCGTCCGACCGGAGAAGCCCGCCCATGTCCACCGCTCCCACGACCACGACGGACGAGTCCCCCAGGCCCGTCGCCCCGACCCCCACCAGAAAGGCGGCCCTGCGCCCCCTGATCCTGCGCCTGCACTTCTACGCGGGAATACTCGTCGCCCCGTTCCTGCTGGTCGCGGCCCTGACCGGCTTCCTGTACGCCGCCTCGTACCAGGCGGAGAAGATCGTGTACGCGCATGAGCTGACCGTCCCGGTGGGCGACCACAAGCTGCCGCTGTCCGAGCAGGTGGCCGCCGCCCGCAAGGCCCACCCGCAGGGCGCGGTCTCCGCCGTACGACCGTCACCGGAGGCGGACGCGACGACCAGGGTGCTGCTCTCCGGCGTCCCCGGCGTCGGCGAGGGGCACACGCTCGCGGTGTTCGTCGACCCGTACACCGCGAAGGTGCGAGGAGCGCTGGAGCAGTACGGCGCCACCGGCGCGCTCCCGCTGCGCACCTGGATCGACGAGCTCCACCGTGACCTGCACCTCGGCGAGAACGGCCGGCTCTACAGCGAACTCGCCGCGAGCTGGCTTTGGGTCATCGCGGCCGGCGGGTTGGTGCTGTGGTTCGGCCGGCGGCGGGCCCAGCGCAAGGTGCGGGGTATGTCCGGGCGCCGTCGCACCCTCGGGCTGCACGGCACCGTCGGTGTGTGGGCGGCGGCCGGGTTCTTCTTCCTCTCGGCGACCGGACTCACCTGGTCGACCTACGCCGGCGCCAACATCGACGAACTCAGGACCTCGCTCGGCCAGGCGACCCCCTCCGTGTCCGCGGCGGTGGCGGCCGGCGGCGAGCACGCGGGCCACACCGGCACGGGGTCCGGCGGCACCACGGCAACGACCACGCCCCAGGACCTCGACAAGATCCTCGCGGCCGCCCGCGCCGAAGGTCTCGGCGACCCCGTCGAGATCGTCGTACCCGCCGACGCCTCCACCGCGTACGTGGTCAAGCAGGTCCAGCGCAGCTGGCCCGAGAAGCAGGACTCCGTCGCCGTGGACCCGACGACGGGCAAGGTCACTGACGAACTCCGCTTCGCCGACTACCCGCTGCTCGCCAAACTGACGCGCTGGGGCATCGACGCCCACAGCGGCGTCCTCTTCGGCCTCGTCAACCAGATCGCTCTGATGGCCCTCGCGCTCTGCCTGGTCCTGCTGATCGTGTGGGGCTACCGCATGTGGTGGCAGCGCGGCCGTGCCTCCGCGTTCGGCCGCCCCATCCCGCGCGGCGCCTGGCGGCAGGTCCCGCCGCAGATCCTCGTCCCGCTCATGGCGGCCGTCGCCGTGCTCGGCTACTTCGTCCCGCTGCTCGGCATCCCGCTCGCCGTGTTCGTCGCCGTGGACGTCGTCCTCGGCGAGATCGCGTACCGCCGTGGCAAGCGCACCCAGGGAGGCCAGGTAGCGTGATCAGGTAGGGGAACGCCGGAGGGAGACGGACATGGCGCAGCGCGACCGCGAGGACCCGCACCGGCCTTCCAGGCGCCGCGGGCAGGGCGAGTTGGAGAGCCAGGTGCTCGGTGCGCTGCGCGAGGCGGAGGCCCCGGTGACCGCCGCCTGGGTGCAGGAACGACTCGGCGGCGACCTCGCCTACACCACCGTCGTCACCATCCTGACCCGGCTGCTCGCCAAGGACGCGGTGGCCCGCGAACGACGCGGACGCTCCTTCGTGTGGCGGCCCACCGCCGACGTCGCGGGCCTGGCCGCGCTCAAGATGCGCCGGCTTCTCGACGGCGAGAGCGACCGCGAGGCCGTCCTCGCCAGCTTCGTCACCGCGCTGCCGCCGGACGACGAACAGGTTCTGCGCGCGCTCTTGGAGACGGCCCACGCGACGGGCGGGGCCGGGGCGACGGACAGGTCCGATGCGATGGGTGGGGCCGAGGCGACGGCCAGGTCCGATGCGGTGGGTGGGGGCGATGGTGTGGGTGGGGCCGACGGGGTGCCCGACGGTACGGAAGACTGACGTCTCATGGGGGTCTTCGTCTTTCTGCCGCTTGTCCTGCCACTGAGTGCCTGGCCGGTGGCACGCCTCGCCGAACTGCATCTGCATCCGCGTACGGCCACCCGGCTGCTGACGGCGGTCGCCACCGTCATGGCCCTGTGCAGCACACTCTGCCTGGCCCTGCTGATGGTGGTCGGGACCGCGCAGTTGCCCGGCAACCCGCTCCCGGACGGCTGGTCCCACGCGGAGGTCCGTGCGGCCGTCCCGCACGACGAGATCGCGGGCCAGGCGGCGATCCCGGCCCTGGTCCTGGTCCTCGCGGTCTGCGCGCGCACCCTGTGGCGCCACCGCCGGGTCGCCCAGCGCGCGCGGCGTGCGCTCGCCGCGCTGCCCAGCCGTTCCGTGGTCGTCCTCCCCGAGGAGAAGCCCTACGCCTACGCTCTCCCCGGCGGACGCCGCGACCGCGTGGTGGTCACCACGGCCCTGCTGCGCGGCCTCACCTCGCCCGAGCGCCGTGCCCTGTTCGCGCACGAGCGGGCCCACCTGACGGCCGCTCACCACCGCCACCTGCTGGCCGTACGACTCGCGGCGCGCGCCAATCCGTTCCTGCGACCGCTGCGTACGACCGTCGTCTACACCACGGAGCGGTGGGCGGACGAGGACGCGGCCCGGTCGGTCGGCAACCGCACGGTGGTGGCGCGGGCGATCGGCAAGGCGGCCCTGCTGTCGGGCGGGAGCCCGGTGCCGGCGTTCGCCACGTTCACCGGCTTCGCCGGATTCGCGTCCGCGGGTCCTGTGCCGCGCCGGGTCGCCGCCCTGCTGCGCCCCGCGCCGGCGGCCCGCAGCTGGCCGTCCGTGTTCACGTCCGTGGGGCTGGCCGCCTGGGGCGCCGCGGTCGGCACGCTCGTCTCCGCGATGTCGTCGGCGAACTCCGCCGTGACGATGGTCCTGATCCTGCACGCGGCCACGCCGCTGTAGCTCCGCCACCACTCCTCAGTCGCTCCGCCGAACATCCCTCGTCGAGGAGTCGGAGCGGCTCGGGCTGATCAGCAAGGAGGACTCCGAGCTGATCACCAGCTCCCTGACCGAACCGCAGCACCCGGTCGGGGACCTGCAGATCCCGGCCGACCGGATCACCTCGGTCCCCGCCGACGCGGCGATCGACACCGTCCTGGGCGTCGCCGGGGACAGCGACCGCACCCGCCTGCTGGTCCGCGACGGCGTCACGGTCCTGGCGACCTGGGCCCTGCCCTGCGCGCGGGCGACCAGGGCGTCGCGGGCGTGCACCGAGCCGTCGTACGCGACGACACGGGGCGGCTGACCGGCCTGGTCAGCCTGGACGACCTGCTGACACGGCTCATGGAGCCGCGCGCGGCGTGACACGGCGGAGGCCGGGTGCCGGGGCTGTGGCCGGTCACCTCGATGACCAGCCACGGCGCTCCGGCGCCCGGCCTCTTCGTCCTGCTCCCGAAGACGTTCACGCCCTCGGGCGACAGTTCATGTCGTCGGGAGACGTTCACGTCCTCAGCGGGCGGTCGCACCCCCAGCGGCGGTCGCACCCGCGAGGGCCGTCACACCTGCAAGGGCCGTCACACCTGCTCGAAGTCACCCGCGAGCGCGGAGGCGATGCGCAGGTGCGACTCGGCCTCGTCGTGACGCCCCTGGCGCTGCAACGTGCGCCCCAGCATCAGCCGGGCGTAGTGCTCCACCGGGTCACGCTCGACGAGCGTACGCAACTCCGTCTCGGCGCGGCGCAGTTGGGCCGAGTGGTAGTACGCGCGGGCCAGCAGCAGCCGCGGTCCGGTCTGCTCCGGCACCTCGTCCACAAGGCCGCCCAGAACGCGCGCCGCACCGGCGTAGTCCTTGGCGTCGAAGAACAGCTGCGCCCGCTCCCAGCGCTCCGCGGCCGTCCCCTGGTCGTAGTACTTCGTCTCCACTGCTGACCTCCTTCGAGTGTCAGAACCTCACTCGATGGTTGAATATTCCACCATCTCGCTCGTGGGCGTCATCCGCCGGCCAGCTCCGCGTTGGCCCGCTCCGTCACCAGGGTCAGCACGCGCCCCACCGTCGCCAGGTCCTCGGCCGGGATGCCCGCGTACAGCCGGGCCGCGATCTCGTTCCCCGCCGTGCGGATCTCCTCGAACACCTCACGGCCGTGCTCGGTGAGCGACACCAGCGTGGCGTCCGTCTCCGTCAGCAGCTTGAGGGCCGTCATCTCCGCGACGGTCTCCTCGGCCACCGACTCCTCGACCTTCAGCGCCCCGGTCAGCCGCCCCACGAGCCGGTCGCGCTCGACGGTGCCGCCCTGGTCCGAGACGGCCCGCAGGGCCACCGACTGGTTGAAGTTGCTTCCGATGCGCGCCAGCGCGGCTTCCAGGGCCGCGCGGCTCGCGTAGTGGGCCAGTCCTACGACCTGGCCGCCGACCGGGGGAGTGGGAATGCTCATGGCTACTCCTCGTCAGGATGTGAATCGCTATGTGTGTCGCGATGTGTGTCGAGATGCGCATCGCCCGGTGCGTCGTGCGGCGCATCGAGCGGCGCATCGAGCGGTACGTCGAGTGGTACGTCGAGCAGGGTCGCCAGCTCGTGGCTGAACGCCTTCGTGCGATCGCCGCCGAGTCCGCCGAGCGGTTCGAGGAGCTGCTCCAGCAGCCCCTGGACCACCCTTGTCGCGCGCCGCGCGACCTCGCGTCCGTCCTCCGTGAGTGACAGTTGGATCGCACGTGGATCGGCGGGGTCCCGCGTCCGGTCGACGACACCGGCCGCCTCCAGGGCGCGGGCCAGCTTCGAGACGTAGAGCGGTTCGAGTCCGGTGTGATCGGCGAGCTGACGCTGGCTCGGCCGCCGCCCGGCCCTGTGCATCCCGTACAGCGACGCGACCAGCGAGTACTGGGCGTGGGTCAGGCCCAGAGGTGCGACCGCCCGATCGACGGCCACGCGCCACTTCGTGGACAGGCGCCAGACGAGAAAGCCGGGGGTCGCGTGCTCGGATGTCGAACTCATGAGGAAAACCATACATGGATACTATGTCCATGGCTACTATTTCTCGCTGTCCCCGACCAGCGCCCTACCGACCTCCGCCCGTAGCCCCAGGACCGCACCGACTCCGGCCCAAGTACCCCCGTCCGGGGGAGTCCGCGGGAGCCCGGGGGAGGGAGGACGGCCTGACGGACGGTCCCCGACGGGGCTAGGTTGTGGCCCATGAGCAATCTTGATCGCGAGGCAGTTCCCGCGCTGTGCGGTGGCCGCGGTTTCGTGGTGGCCGAGCCGGTCCGTGAACTCCTCAGTCCCCGTCGGGTCAAGCTCGGCGAGTCCACCGAAGTCCGCCGCCTGCTGCCCAACTTGGGCCGCCGCATGATCGGCGCGTGGTGCTTCGTCGATCACTACGGGCCCGACGACATCGCCGACGAGCCCGGTATGCAGGTCCCGCCGCACCCGCACATGGGACTCCAGACCGTCAGCTGGCTCCACGAGGGCGAGGTGCTGCACCGCGACTCCACGGGCAGCCTGCAGACGATCCGCCCGCGCGAACTGGGCCTCATGACGTCCGGAAGGGCCATCAGCCACTCCGAGGAGAGCCCCGAGTCGCACGCCCGCTTCCTGCACGGCGCGCAACTGTGGGTCGCCCTCCCCGACAGCCACCGCCACACCGAACCGCACTTCGAGCACCACGCCGAGCTGCCGCTCGTCACGGCCGCCGGCCTCAAGGCCACGCTCATCCTGGGCACCGTCGACGGCACGACCTCGCCCGGCACGACGTACACCCCGATCGTCGGCGCCGACCTGTCCCTCGCGAGCGGCACCGACGTACGACTGCCGCTGGAGCCCGACTTCGAGTACGCCGTCCTGTCCATGTCCGGCGAGGCGCACGTCGACGGCGTACCGATGCTCCCGGGCTCCATGCTCTACCTCGGCTGCGGCCGGACGGAACTTCCCCTGCGCGCCGAGTCGGACGCGTCCCTCATGCTCCTGGGCGGCGAGCCGTTCGAGGAGGAGCTGGTCATGTGGTGGAACTTCATCGGCCGTTCGCAGCAGGACATCGAGGAGGGCCGCAAGGACTGGATGGAGGGGACTCGCTTCGGCGAAGTACACGGTTACGACGGTGACCCGCTGTCCGCTCCCGAACTCCCGCCGGTACCGCTGAAGCCGCGGGGTCGGGTGCGTTGACCTGCGGTCATGTCCCTGAGTCGGGTATCCGTGTGGCGTGGTTGGCGTCCCCCTGGGCAGGATCGGCCCAGGGGGGAGGGTCACGTCCAGTGGTGAGCGACTCGGGCTGGAGTGCGACGTGCGAGTGTTGGCGTCTGTGACCAGGTCTGATCGCCTTATCTTGCGTCGATCCTCGCGCGGGCCCGGTCTTGCGAGGCATGAGCGCCAGCCGGAACCTCCGGGGTACGGGCAGCTGCCGATACGGTCGAAGCTGCTTGCGGGACCTGCACATCCCATGCGCACCATGAGAGGCGATCTCTCAACAGCCAGTCCACCCGGTGTCCTTGATGCATCTCCCCGAACCGCGGGGTGCGACCTGTCGGAGGGCCCCGCGCCCCACGGGGCGACGCACGGGCGCCCCGCCGACGGACCGGCTCCAGAGGGGGCTCAGGCCCACACTGCTCATCCGCACGCTGGTTCTCCCCACGCGGACCGTGCGCAACTGCTGTGCGCCATCAGGTAATTGACGTGGCGGTCGGGGGGCTGCTTCACTGGGACAGTGGCTGAGCCACTAGACCAAGAAGTCGCTGAACCAGTGGGCCACTAGACCAGTGAGCCGCTGAACCATTGACCGAAGCCTGGGAGATCCTCCGTGGCCGTCGAAAGCATTCTGCGCCGAACCGTGGTCGACCTGCTTGAAGCGCGGCTGCGTGACGACATTCTGAGCGGCACGCACGAACCCGGATCCCTGCTGCCCCCCGAGAGGGAGCTGGCCGCCGGGTACGGGGTCACCCGTACGACCTTGAAGCACGCGCTGACCCGGTTGGAGCAGGCGGGACTGCTGAGCACCCGGCACGGCATCGGCACGCGCATCCTGGATTACCTGCGGGTCGGCGGCGCCGACCTGCTTCCGATGCTGGCCGCACAGGACCCCACGTGGCTGCGGGAGGTCTTCGAGGTGCGGCGGCAGATCGGCACCCTGATCGCCGGCCGCGCGGCCGACCGGCGCACGGAACGACAGGCCCGGCGGCTGGAACACCTGCTGCGTCAGGTCGCGGACGGCCCGGACGCCGACGCCGTCCAGCTCGCCGACGTGGAAGTGCATCGCGAACTGGCGCGGGCCACGGGGAACCGGGTCTATCTGCTCCTCACGAACACGCTGTTCAACGCCTACCTTCCGGTACGGGCCTCGCTGCGGGCGCCGTTCGAGGACGCGGCGCGGGCGACGGACCGGCTCGCGCCGGTGGTACGGGCCGTGGTCGACCGGGACGGCGAGGAGGCGCGGCGCGCGGCGGAGACGTATCTGGCCGGCACCGAGAAGATCATGCTCGGTTCGCTGAGCGGTTCTCGCGGGCGGCCGACCGCCGACGGTCCCCGGTAGCCGCGCTTCCCGGCGGCGACTCCGGGCCCGCCGGCTCCCGTCGAGGCGAGGTGTGTGCGGCGAAGCGGCCCGGCCTCGGAGTGGTCCCGATCGTGCACGGCTACCCGTTCACCCACGTTTCCTTC
This sequence comes from Streptomyces olivochromogenes, assembly GCF_001514115.1. GTDB lineage: Bacteria > Actinomycetota > Actinomycetes > Streptomycetales > Streptomycetaceae > Streptomyces > Streptomyces olivochromogenes. Next base: position 444,575 of record NZ_KQ948451.1, on the reverse strand, counting down.
ATTGTCATGCGCAGGTCAAGGCTGATGCCCTGGTGAACGCCCGGCGGGGTAGGACCAGGCGCGCGGTTGCGACCCCTCAGGTGCCCGAGGCAATCCGGGCCCATCACCCCTAGGACGGCCGCCCGTTCACCGTGGGCGCGGCGGCGACCAACAACACAAGGAGCATGGTGAGCAGATCAAGCAAGAGACGCGGCGTCCTCATCGGCGTGATGCTGACCGCGGTCATCGGCGGCACCGTCCAGCCGGCGATCGCCGCGCCGGTGCGGGACGCGGGGGACCAGGCCACGCCGTTCCGGAAGTCTCCGGTGCGGTCGACCGAGCAGGAGATCGCGCGGGCGCTGTCCGCCTCGCTGCGCGACCCGCAGTGGCGCGAGCAGGTCCGTGCGGCCGCGCTCGGCACCGAGGACGTGGACCTCCAGGCGCTGGCGGGCGGGACCGCCGCTCAGGAGGGCAGGAACCTGTTCGCTTCCGTCTCCGCCGCGGACCGCCGCATCGCGGGCCTGAAGGGCCTGCCCGCGTCGACCGGGTCGCTGCTGCGCGTCCGGCTGGGCGCGCCGTCCATGCGGTCGCACCTGAACGCCGAAGTCACTCCCTGGATCGCCGTCGCCGCGGCCGACGACGACGCCAGGACCATCACGGCGTACGACAGTCAGGGCCACGCCCACGCCGTCGACACCGCGCGCGTCCCCGACCGCCCGCTGTACGTCCTGGACATCGACGTCACCAAGGCTCACCGGGCCGGCCTGAAGGTGCTGCGGAAGGCCTTCGCCGACAAGGGGCTGACCTCCCTGCCGTCCAAGGCCGCGAACAGCGCCCACGCCGCCGCGGCGGGGTGGTGGGCGACCAAGGTCACGGCCGTCGAGGTGAACGACGACCAGGAGCCCTGGTTCAAGGGCGCCGCCGAGATGTTCTCGCTGGTGACCGGCTTCGGCCAGGACGGCACGGCGCGCGTCGACTCGGTGGACATGCCCTACCTGGACTACGACGGCACCGTCTACTACCCGAACCAGATCCTGGTCAACTGGTCGAACTACAAGTACAACCTGGCCGACGTCGTCATGATGGAGGACGACGACGGCACCAACTACCGTGCGCTGGCACAGGCGATCACCACGGCGCTGCTCACCGTGACGGACCAGGGCACCTACATCCCGTTGGTGAACGCGGTCCTGAGCGCGATCCCCGACGACTGGTTCACCGACGACCCCGACTACGTGGAGTCCTGGTACACCCTCGCCCAGAATTCCTCGGGCCGGCTGAACGGCGCCTCGGGCAACGGCTGGATGACCGTCGAGCCCTACTTCGTCGAGGAGTTCTAGACCTCGCACGCAAGCGCGGACCGGCCGCCGCACCTCGGTGAACGCGCCGGTCCGCGTCGAGGACACGCTCGTCGTGCCGGAGGCCGCATGCCCCCGACACCACGGCGCAGCCGTGCCCGGCACTGACCAAGAGGGGCGCCTGCCGGGCATCTACCCCGGTCAGGCACCCCTTTTCTGCGACTGGAAGAAGCCCAGCCGCTTCGCCGAGTAGGACACCAGGAGGTGCTTCGTCTGCTGGTGATACATGGTCTGCGCGCCTCTGAGCAGCACGAATGCGGTTGAGGGAGCGGTGTGTCGGCCCTGGTCCGAGCATGGCCCGGATCTTGATCGCAGCCTGTGTCAGCGATCGCGGAGGCCGGTCCCGACGAGGTGAGCTGAGGCGAAGGGACTTGGCGACAGGTCGCTTCATCACCTGCCGCAATTGGTGCGACTGACCATCCTGGAGCGGGCTGGAGGCCGTGGAGCGAGAACCGCCGAGTGTTGAGCGAGTTCGGTTCCCCCGCGCCGGAGGGAAAACCGTGGACGGCGGTTGCGGGGAGAGGTTCTGGGAGCCGGGGAGACCGAGCTCGGCTACACGTTCCTGCCGGAGGCGTGGGGGCGCGGGTACGCCGCCGAGGCGTGCGCAGCTGCACTGGACTGGTTCGCCGCGCCTCCCGACGAGCCGGTGGTGCTGTGCACCTGGACCGTCAACGACCCCTCGGTGCGCTTCGCGGTGAAGCCGGAGTTCACACAGGGGGAGCGGTTCGAGGAGTACGGCGCTCAGCGGTGGTTCGGCGTGTGGTACTCGTCGTCCGGCTTCAGGACAGGACACGGAACGGGGCGGGCAGGGCGTAGGGCGACGTCACGGGGTATCCACTTCACGGCCGGTGTTCTGGTCGTGGGCCAGGGCGTGGGTGACCGCGGTGGTGCTCTCGTACAGGACCCGGTACTGAGTGAACCGGCGGTCGTAGACGCCCGCGGTGGCGGGATCGGGCCGGACCACCGATTCCGCCGGATTCCAGGCCGCGATGTCCGGTCGGCCGATCAGCCCGGCGGCGAGGAAGGCGGCACCGTAGCCGGCACCGATGGTCGTGCGGGCGACGATCTGTTCGAGACCGGTGACATCGCTGACGATCTGAGGCCACAGCCCGCCCCGGGTGCCGCCGCCGACCGCCACGATCCGCCGGATGTCGGCGCCGGCCGCGAGCATCGTCTCGACGTTGTGCCGGACACCGTAGGCGGTGGCCTCCAGCGCCGCCCGCATCAGGTCGGCCCGGGTGTGACCCAGCGTCAGGCCCGCGATCACGCCCCGGGCGTCGGGGTCCATGACGGGTGTCCGTTCCCCGGCGAAGTACGGCAGCATCACCAGGCCGTTCGCACCCGGGGGCGAGGCGGCCGCCTCGTCGAACAGCACGCCGAGGTCGACGTCGCCGAAGAGGTGCCCGAGCCAGTCGGTGACGGCTCCGGAGGTGGCCATACCGCCGGCCAGGCAACGGGTGCCGGGCAGGGCGCCGACCGTGGACCACATCGACGGGCTGGTCACGAGCCGGTCGACGGTGTTCACCAGGAACATCGTGGTGCCGTACATCAGCATCAGGTCGCCGACGCCGTGGCCGCCGACGCTGATGGCCTCGCTCCACGCGTCGATCGTCCCCACGATGACCGGCGTCCCGGCCGGCACACCCGCGACGGGCGTGCTCACCCGGCCGGCCTCCTCGCCCGGCCAGCGCAGCGGGGGGAGTTCGATGCCGGGTGCGATGTGCTCGGCCCACTCGGGGATCCAGCGCTGCTCGTGGATGTCGAACAGCGGGGTGCACTGGCTGGCGGAATGCAGGTCCAGTACGTAGGCGCCGGTCAGCCGGTGGGCGAGCCACGAGGCGGGCATGAGGAGGCGGCGGGCGCGTGCCCACACCTCGGGCTCCCGCTCGCGGATCCAGGCGAGTTTCGGCCCGACGGCCTGGGACGACAGCGCCGAACCGCACCTGCCGAAGACGGTGTCCGACCCCAACTCCAGGTTCAGCCGGGCGATCTGTTCCTCGGCGCGGGTGTCCACCCCGTACAGAACCGCCGGACGCACCGGCTCTCCCGCGTCATCGACCAGAAGGGTGCACGGGCCCATGCCGCTGACTCCGACGGCGCGGACGACGACGTCGTCGCGATCGAGCAGCTCGGCCGCGAGCGAGACGAACTCGTCCCACCACACCTGTGCGTCCATCTCGACGTGCCCCGGCCGGGGACGGTCGACCACGTGACTGCGTACTGCCTCACCCAGGATGCGGCCGGCAGTGTCGACCACCACGCCCTTGGTGCTGGAGGTGCCAACGTCAACTCCGAAGACGACGTCGATCATGTACTGCCTCCCTTGGCGCCGGGTGCGCCACCGTAGGTTGTCGCTCGGTCCGGCGGGCGGCCGCGGTTCAGCCGGACGACTGCCGGAGATGTCGTCACATCTGTACCTCGGACGAGCGCGGCGGCACCCCTGGGTCTCCACGGCAGAACCCATACTTTGCCGCGCTTTCCGGTGGCCCGACCTGTAGACGGCACCCTCTGCCCAGCCCAGCCCAGCCCAGCCCTGACCGGACACGATCAAGATTCGATTACGCGGCCTCGCGTCCGGCAGATGGCATCTCCCCAAGACTTGATGACGCGGGAAGCCGGCAGATCGGCGGGCAGGCCAGAATCTTCAGGAAGGGATTCGAGATGTCGTTCGGGTGAGGCTGTGGGGATCAGGATCGGGAACGATCCGGAATCCAGATCTGTACGCCCTCTGGTCTGCCGCCTTCCTTGTGTAGTCGGGGTCTGTCGGGTTTCGAGGTCGCCGGCACGGATTTTCACGCTCGGCTGCACTCCTGTCCGGGCGCGACGAGACGTGCGCCGGGGAACGAGCTATGCACCGTCGTTGCCGTCGCGCAGGGAATGGATCATGCTCCGCAGGATCCGGAACGCGCCTGACTGCTCGGTCTCGGTCAGGCCGGCCAGCATTCTGACCTCGACGGACCGGACCGCTACGGTCGCCTTCTCGAGGCTCCGTCGGCCGCGAGGCGTGAGCCGCGTGGGAAGAACCTTCCCGACGGGTGCCTCCGCAGGCCTCGTCACGTAGCCCTCTCGTTCCAGGGTCTGCAGCAGCACGTTCATCGACTGCCGTGTCACGAACGCGCCCCGCGCGAGCTCCGAGTTCGACAAGCCCGGTCGTTGAGCCAGAAGCTCGAGGCATGAGTAGTGCGTCACGCTCATCCCGAGCGGCCGCAGCACCTCCTCCATGGCTGCGCGCAGGACGCTCGACGCCTCTTTCAGCAGGTAGCCCAGAGACGTCTCCAGGTCGACACCGTCTTGATTCATGTCAGGATTCTGACATAGGTTGACCTGTGTCAGAAAGCTGACACGAAAAGAAGGAGCATCATCATGCCCGCCACCGGCCCCGACTTCATCTCGCTCCAAGCGCGCGACCTCGACGCTTCACAGGCGTTCTACGAGCAGTACCTCGGCCTCGTCCGCTCGCAGGCCGGACCTCCGCACGCCGTCGTCTTCGAGACGAAGCCGATCGCGTTCGCACTCCGCGACGTCGTTCCCGGCACCGACCTCGCATCCGTTGCTCAGCCCGGCATCGGTGCCGCGATCTGGCTCCACGCCACAGACGTCCAGGCCATTCACGATGCTCTCGTCGCCGACGGTCACACCATCGTCTCCGCACCGATCGACGGCCCCTTCGGCCGGACATTCACCTTCGCCGACCCCGACGGCTACCAGGTCACTCTCCACGACCGCGCCTGATCGGCCAGACGCCACCGGACGATCACCGATCCCCGAAGACCGCAGTTGCGCCCTGGGGCTAATCGGAGTTCACGCGGGTTCCGTGAGGGCTTCGGTGCGGGGCACAGTGCAAGTGAGCAGGTGAGGGCCTTCTCCCTGCTTGTCACTCGTGCGTCTCAACTTCTCCGAGTTACTGGCAGATTCAGCGAGTTCGGCCAATAACTTGCGAGGCTATGCGGGATTCAGGAAGTCACCGCCGTCCGACGTTGCTCACCGGGCAGCCGGACGACGGCGATGCACACGGCACCGGCGAGCCCCAGGACAGCGGTCTGGCCGACGTCCAGGTGCTCCAGCGGCGAGCTGTCGCACAGACCCATGCCGTTGATGAGCAGGGCTTCTACCTGGAGACCGTGTCGGAGTATCTGTGGGCCCGGGATGTCGCCGGGCCTGCTCCCACGACGTTGGAGAATCTGGTCCGGCCGGTGATGGAGCTGTGCTCCTTCTACGACCTGGTGCCGTGGCGGCTCACACCGCGGTACGTGGACCGCTTCTACGTTGGTCAGGGGCGCCGGGCCCGCTCGACGGTGCGGAGCGAGCTGACGAAGATCGACAGCTACTTCGCGTTCCTGGAACAGCGCTGTGCCGGGGAGATCGCCCGGCGGTTCGGCGCGACCGTCGAATCACCGGTCGACACGTTCAACAGGCCAGTGCTCCGGGGGACTTCGGCCTGCGAATCCCCCCTTCACAGCGAGCGCTGACGGAGTGTTTTGCCCAGTGGCGGGCATCCCTGCCCTCCGCCCGCAAGTATCAGGTGGCCGTACGCGACTACGTGATGGCCAAGATCGCCTACATCTCCGGGGTCCGCGCGAGTGAGCTGTGCGCGGTCCGCCTCGGAGACATCCACTGGGAGCTGGGCCAGTGGGGAAGGTTCGTGGTCCAGGGCAAGGGGGCCGGCGGTTCCGGCAAGCGGGAGCGGCAGGCTTACCTGTTCGAGGAAGGACGCGAACTGCTGTGGTGGAACATCGAGGAGGTCCGCGGATCGTTCAGCGACGACCCATCGGATCCGGCGGCACCGCTGTTTCCCTCCGAGCGGCGTCCTCGGGCGGTGACTGCCCTCGACATCGTCGCGGCCGCAGCAGTGCAGCCCGACGCGTTCCGCAAAGCGCTGAAGACGGCCGGCATGCTCTACCTTCCCGGCCCGGCTCAGGGGGCTCCTGGAACAGGTCCCGAGCGCCAAGGACAAACTCGCCCTCGTCCTGATCGCGCGGTCTATGGCATCCGTCCCAAGCAAGTCGCCGAGATCCGGCTGGACGATCTCGACCGTTCCACAGGACGTCTGCGGATCCGCAGGCCAAACCGACCCGACCATGACGTCTGCTGGACGAGTTCGCTCCGCAGCTCGTCAAGGACTGGCTGGTCGAACGTCACCGCCTCTGGCCGCTGAGCAGCAACCCCCACCTGATCGTCAGCCCCATCACCGCCATGCACGTCAACCGGCCGGCAGTCGGCATCTCCAACTTCAAAGCGATACGCGACCGGATCGGGATCAACGCCACGCAGCTTCGGCAAGACCGGTTCCTCGACGAAGCACGAGAGACCGCGGACCCAGTCCGGCTGATGCGCCTGTTCGGCATCACCTCGCACACCGCGATTCACTACGTCCGCGCTGCCCATTCCGAGTACTTCACGATCGATCCAACCGAGGCCTGAGCGGCTCAGAGCGCGTTGATCGCAGATGGCGCGCGCTCCGCTCGAGCCAAAGCGCGCAGCAACGATGCTTGGCCGTGTCGGCGGGCGGCGAGTCTGGCCAGCAACGTCAGCACGGGATCAAATGCCGTGGCCGAGAGTTCCGGCGCAGCGATTCCCACGCTGACGGCCAGGTCGTCCGTGTGAACGGCGAGCTCCATCATTCGCGTCACAAGGAAGTCGTCCAGGCTCAGAGCCCACCCCGTCTGGGGTATGAACACGACCCAGCCACCCCGAACCCTCGGAAGGGCAACCCTCTGTTCGGCAAGTGCCGCACGGGCGCGCTCCAGCAGCACTTGGGCGCCCTCGGACGCGATGTCCTCGCCCTTCGCCCGAATGCCGGCGTTCACCTCACCGTCGAGTGGTGCATCGATCCACGCGGCGCGGGCGTAGTGCTCGAGAAGCGGGATCGGCGCCTGGTGCGACGTGGGTTCCTGCAGGGCTGTAGCCACGCTGAAGACCTGGTACGCGAGATGACCAGCCAAGCCGCCGACCGTCATGTCCGTCAACGCGCTGGCCTTCTCCCAGGAAGCAGCGACTTCCGGCGCACCCAGCAACGCCACCGCCTGAGCCGCGGTGTCCAGATACGCATCCGTGAGACTCATCAGACCCCCGTGATCGACTGGCCCCAGTATGCGGGCAGGCGACTGGGCGACACAGCCCATGAGACGTCACCCTGACTGGAACCCGCGTCCCAGTTCGCCGAGAACACCCAGTGCCCCAGCAGGTTCCCGCGAGAACGACCCTCAGAAGCCTGGAACCCGCTGGTTTCCGAGTACCCGTTGGAGCTGGGGCTTGCCGAACTGGTCGCTCACTTCGCGCTGCCGGAGGACGGGTTCGCCACGGTGTTCGACGACCACCGTCAAGAAGAGATCACGTGGATCGGCGAGGACGACGTCCGACAGGTCACCACCGTGCCGGTGGTCACCTTTGCCCGCACCAGCCCCGGCATCGCCTGGGCCGGCAGCCAGAAGGAAGAGCGATGACCGCGCCTCCCGCCCAGCACCCTCCGTACACCCTCTCCCTGCCGGTCAACCAGCTGGTCAAGGGCCCCGTCTTCCGCGACCAGCACGAGCGGGCCTGGGAGGCCTTGCTGCACCTGAGCGCCCGCGTGAAGGACTACGTAGACGTCATGGGACTGCGCGTGGTGATCGACGAGAGGGAGGGTTACGCCTTCTTCCAGTCGAAGCCCGACGACGAAGACGAAGCCCGCGATCCCCGTACGGCGCCGCCGCCGCGGCTGCTGCCTCGCCGGTCGCTGTCCTACCCGGTCAGCCTGTTGGTCGTGCTGCTGCGCAAGCGGCTCGCGGAGTTCGACGCGGGCGCGGACGGCACCCGTCTTCGTCGACGGGCAGTGGCTCGCCGACTTCAGCACGCACCTGGCCCAGGACGCGGCCACCCACACCCCTCAGGAGAAGACGCTGCGATCCCCGCTCAGTCCGGTCCCGCCGATACGGTCACCCCCGCCGACCTGGCTGCGGCCGGATTCCGGCTGGAGCGTCTGGAGGTCTACAACTGGGGCACGTTGGACAAGCATGTGTGGTCGTTCGGCCTCGCCGGCGCCAATGGCCTGCTGACCGGGGACATCGGTTCCGGCAAGTCCACCCTGGTGGACGCGATCACCACGTTGTTCATGCCCGCTCGCAAGATTGCCTACAGCCGGGCTGCCGGCGCGGAGAGCGGCGAGCACAGCCTGCGCTCCTATGCGCTGGGCCACTACAAGTCCGAACGCAATGAGCAGACCGGTGCCACCAAGCCGGTGGCGCTGCGCGAGCCTGGCAACTACTCCGTCGTCCTGGGCGTGTTCCACAACGCCGCGCTGAGGTTGACCGTCACGCCGGGCCAGCTGTTCTGGCTGGCCGATGCCACCAGCCCGGAGCGGCTGTTCCTCGTCTCCGACCACATCGCCAAGATCGTGTTACGAGCTATGGGACCGTCAACAAAATGCGGGAAGATGCCCTCTGACCAGGCGAGGATCTCTCACTACTCGCCGACGAAAGGGCACGGTCAGCGTATTCGCGCGCAGCCGAGGGTCAGGAGGGCGTCGTGGACGTCGTCGCGGATATCCAGGGGATCCGCAGTTGACGCAACCAGTGCGGGTGGGCGAGGGCACGCGCTGAGTGACGGCGAGTGGGTACCGGCTGTGGGGCTGCCGGCCCCCACCGGGAAGGCCCGTCACCCATCGATGACGTGAGAGCGCGGGCCCGCCGCACCTGGCGTCCGCCCCGGCGGAGGGTATGCGCCAAGCCGCCGACCGGGATGCCCCACAGGCCCGTTGCTCCGTCCGTCGACACGCCGAATTCATGGGGCGGTCCGTCGCCGTCCCCCTGGACGCGCTGTGGCCGGCGACCCCGTCTGCTCGCGGCGTAACTGTGCCATGGCACAAGAGCGACATGGGTGACCCCTTGAACGACGGTGGGGGAGGCCGGAGGATCCAGTGATCTTTCGCTCTTCGCCGCGTCTCAGGAGTCTTCCTTGCCCAAGGTTCCCATCCCCCGGCCCGGGCCGATCGCCCTCGCCGTGGCGGCCGCGCTCACACTCGGCGTCATACCGGCGACTGCCGCTGTGTCCGCGTACTCCGCCGGTGAGGTGTCGCACAACGACACCGGACACCAAACCCCCGGCGGTGCCGGCACGCACACCATCACCCTGATCACGGGTGACAAGGTCACCATCGGGACCGCCGCCGACGGCACCGCCGTGCGCTCCTTCCAGGCCGCGAGCGGAGCCACCACCGGCTTCCACCGCGCTGTCCTGGACGGCGCCACCTACGTCTACCCCGACTCCGCGCTGCCGTACGTGAGCGCCGGGAAGCTCGACAAGCAGCTCTTCAACGTGACGCGCCTGATCGCCGAGGGGTACGACGACGCGCACAGCGCCCGGCTGCCGCTGATCCTGCGCTACACCGGAGCCGCCGCCAAGTCCCGCACCCGGGCGAAGATGGCCGGCTCGACCGATGTCCGCCGCCTGGACAGCATCCAGGGCGCGGCCCTCGCGCAGAACCACAAGCAGGCACCGGAGTTCTGGTCCTCGCTCACCGGGGGTTCCGGTGCGGCGGCCCGGTCCGCGAAGCCGTCCTTCGCGGGCGGCGTCGCCAAGGTGTGGCTCGACGGCAAGGTGAAGGCCGACCTGGCCGACTCCACCGCCCAGATCGGCGCGCAGAAGGTATGGGCGGAGGGCGACACCGGCCAGGGCGTGAAGGTCGCGATGCTCGACAGCGGCGCGGACACCGAACACCCGGACCTGGTCGGGCAGGTGTCCGACAGCGCCAGCTTCGTCCCCGGCGAGGACGACATCGCCGACTACAACGGCCATGGCACGCACGTCGCTTCGACCATCGTCGGCACGGGCAGTGCCTCCGACGGCAAGGAGCGGGGTGTCGCCTCCGGCGCCCGGCTGGCCGTCGGCAAGGTGCTCAACTCCGAGGGCAGCGGCCAGGAATCCTGGATCATCGCGGGCATGGAGTGGGCCGCCCGCGACCAGAAGGCCAGGATCATCAGCATGAGCCTGGGCGGCGGCGGTGACAAGACCGACCCGATGAGCCAGGCCGTCGACGAACTCAGCCACGACACGGGCGCGTTGTTCGTGATCGCGGCGGGCAACGGCGGTCCGCACTCCATCAGCAGCCCCGGTGCCGCGGACTCCGCGCTGACCGTCGGCGCCGTCGACTCCACCGACACGCTCGCCGACTTCTCCAGCCAGGGCCCGCGTGACGGCGACGGCGGGCTGAAGCCGGAGATCACCGCGCCCGGCGTCGACATCGTCGCGGCGCGCTCGCACTACAAGCGGGGCTCCGGTTACTACACCACGATGAGCGGTACGTCGATGGCGACGCCGCACGTTGCCGGTGCCGCCGCGCTCCTCGCCTCCGAGCACCCCGACTGGACGGGCACCCAGCTCAAGGAGGCGCTGGTCAGCAGCGCCAAGGCAACCCCGGCGTACACCCCGTACCAGGCGGGCGCCGGCCGGCTCGACGCGCTGGCGGCCGTGCACACCACACTCTTCGCCACCACGAGCGCCTACTCCGGCTTCCACACGTGGCCGCCGAAGCCGGGGCAGACCGACGCCCAGACGGTGACGTACACCAACGTCGGCGACGCACCGGCCAACCTCGACCTGGCGGTCAACGGCACCGTCCCGGCAGGGTTGTTCAGCCTCTCCGCCGACCACGTCACCGTAGCCGCCCACGGCACCGCCACGGTCACCCTGACGGCGGATCTGGACAAGCTGGGCGGCGACCAGTCGGTCAGCGCCATGATCACCGGCACGGACGGCAGCGGAACGGTCCGCGCCCGGACCCTGATCGGCGCGGCCCGCGAGGGCCAGCGGCAGAATCTGACCGTCGTCGCCAAGGACCGTTCCGGCAAGCCGCTGGAGGGCCGGGTCGTCCTGACCGCCGAGCACCTCTTCACGGTGATGGACCTCGACGCGTCCGGCACCGGCACGGCGCGGCTGCCCGTCGGCAGCTACAGCGGCTGGCTCACCGGTGACGTGCAGGGCGCCGAAGGCCCGCACTCGCGCGGCATGGTGCTGCTCGCCTTCAACGACGTGAAGCTGGACCAGGACCGCACCGTCACCCTGGACGGCCGCAAGGCACGCCGGATCCTGGCGCGCGTGCCGCAGCAGACCACCGCCGTCGCGCCGCGCCTGGACGCCCACCGGTCCTTCACCGACAGCCTGGTGGAGACGTCGATGCTGCCGGACCCGTCGTACGACAGCATCTGGGCGCTCCCGACCGGCAAGAAGGTCACCGACGGCGAGTTCGAGACCGGCGCCCGCTTCCGCCTCGAGCAGCCCGCGCTGACCGTGAGCACGAAGTCGACGACCTTCAACGACCCGCTGGTCAAGCGCGCGGCCACGCCGCTGCCTGCCGGTACCCGGAACCTGACGGCGGTCTTCGCCGGTGACGGCACGGCCGGGGAGCTCGCGCGGCGACACGTGCGCGGCAAGGCCGTCGTGGTGCGCGGCGCCGGCACGGAAGGGATCAAGGCCCAGGCGGAGGCCGCCGCGGCCGCCGGCGCCCGGCTGCTGCTGGTCGTCAACGACGGTGCCGGCCGCCTGCAGCCCTGGGACGAGAACCCCTGGAGCCCGGAGAGCCCGGCCCCGGTGACGGTGGCGACGCTCAACGCCGACCAGGGCGCCGACCTGCTCGGCCAACTCCGGCACGGCGCGGTCTCGCTGAAGGTCACCTCGCACCCCACGACCGACTACGTCTACGACGTGGTGCACCACTGGACGGGCGCCGTTCCGGCGGACCCGACCTGGCGTGAGGAGTCCAAGGACCTCGGCCGGGTGAACGTCTCCTTCCGGAACTACCGGCAGGGCAAGGCGATGGAGTTCCGTCCGGACGTCTGGCGCGGCTGGGCCGTCGGCAACCAGCTCACCGCGCCCGCCCAGGGCGAGCGCACCGACTGGGTCACCGCCGGCACCACGTGGCTCGACGACGCCTTCATCCAGGGCGAGACCGGGCAGCACTCGATCGACCCGCTGAACTACCCGGCGCGCAAGACCGGCAAGGTCAGCTGGTTCGGCCCGATCCAGCGGCCCCGCATGGGCCCGTTCAACTACCAGCCGGTGCGCTACCTCGACACGATGTACATCACCGCGCCCGGCTGGGGCGACTCGGGGTCCGGCCACGTCGGCGAGGCCGGCGCGAACTTCGACGTCAAGGACTGGATGTCGCTCTACCAGGGCGACCAGCAGCTCGACTGGGGCAACGCCGAGTACCTGCAGGTTCCCGGCCTCGGCGCCGAGCGCCTGCCCTACCGGCTGGTCCTCGACAACGACCGCGGCACCTGGGCCGACCCGTACTCGACGCACACGCTGACCGAGTGGAACTTCACCTCCGCGGTCACCGGCAGCGATGCGGTGGTGTCCCTGCCGCTCATCCAGCTCGACTACGGCGTGGACACCGACAAGTCCGGCCGTGCCGACCGGCACGCCGGCCTCACGGTGACCGCCTCGCACCTGCCGGGCACCACCGCCACCATCGGGAAGCCGACCGTCGAGGTGTCGTACGACGACGGTGCGACCTGGCAGCGGACCGACCTGAGCCGGCGCGACGACGGATGGCGGACGAACCTGCGCGCGCCGCGGTCCGCCGACTTCGTCACCCTCCGGGTCGGCGCCCGGGACAGCGCGGGCAACACCGTCTCGCAGACGATCACCCGGGCCTTCGGCCTGCGCTGACGTCACACCCCGGGAGGTCACCTGGGACAGCACCGCGTGGGTGGGACCGCAGCCGGCGGCCCCGCCCACGCAGCGTTCCCAGTCGTCAGAGGATCTATGAGGACACCTCGTCGTGGAACGGCAGGCGAGTGCTCGTGGACCGCCTGCGCTACATCGGCGAACTGGAGGATGCCGATCACCGGCCGGCCGTGCGGCACCTGCGTGATCTCGCCGCCCACGACAAGGTCACCTTGCTCACCGCCACCAAGGACCTCGGCCACAGTGAGGCCGCCGTGCTCGCCCAGTGGCTCGCCGCCGCCGGCACAGCGAGCCGCTGGATCCGTTGCTCCGTCATCCGGCGGGCCTGGCGGACTGCGCGGCAGCAGGTTCTTCGCCTTCGCCCCGAGGACTTCGCTTCACCGCTCGGCAAACGGGGTACGACATGCGGCACACCTGCCTGACGAACTGGCTCCATGATGGCGTGCCGCCGGCGCAGGTCACGGACTGGGCGGCCAACGGCGTCCCGGTCCTTCTGCCCAACTGTGGCGCCCCCGGCAGGACTCGAACCTGCGGCCAAGCGCTTACAACGGCTGACACAATGAGATGGATCGGCTCTGATGACCGTGTCCGGGGCGGTAGTTGAGCGGTCGGTCGGTGTGGGGACGTCGCCATGGAGCGTGTCGGATGAGCTGTGGGACCGCCTGCTGCCACAGTGCGAACGGCGCTTCCGGTGGGGGACACCCCGGAACGGCTGGGCAGTGGGGCGTCCTTCGCCGCTTTGTGCGGGGTGAGTCCTGTCGAGCGTTCTGCGGGACGTCGGCAGTTGCGTCGCCTCAACCGCGGTGGCGATCGTCAGGCCATGCCGCGCTCCATCGCATCGTGTTCACTCGTCTGCGGGTCGACTCGCGCACTCAGGACTGTTTCGAGCGTCGGATCAAGGAGGGTAAGACCCGTCGCGCAATCGTCCGTTGCCTCAAGCGCTATGCGGCACGGGAGGTTGTCCACCTGGTCGGGCAGCTACAGCCAGGACCCCGCCGCCTGGAGATGCTGCCCCTCGGCAGCCTCGCTCCGCTCACGCGACGGAGAACCGCCGGCCCGCCCAGCGCTACGGCGAGGGGGGCCGCTGCGGGGAGCGGAGTACGAGCAGGGTGATCTCGCTGGGGGCGAAGACGCGGAACGGCGGGCCCCAGAAACCGGTGCCGCGGCTGGTGTAGAGGAGGGTGCGGGTGCCGTGGCGGCTGAGGCCGGCGAGGGCGGGCTGGTCGATGCGGACCAGGTGGTGGAAGGGCCAGATCTGGCCGCCGTGGGTGTGGCCCGAGAGTTGGAGGTCGACGCCGTCGGCTGCCGCCCGGTCGACGAACTTGGGCTGGTGGGCCAGGAGCAGGACGGGGTGGTCGGGGTCGGCACCGTCCAGGGCTCCGGCGAGGTGGGCGCGGTGGCCGGCGAGGCCGGAGGACTCGGCGGTGACGTCGTCCACGCCGGCGACCACGAGGGTGTCGCCTCCGCGTTCGAGCAGCAGATGGCGGTTGCGCAGCGGCTCCCAGCCCAGCTCGTCCATCAGGTCGACCCAGCCCTGGGCCTCGCTGTAGTACTCGTGGTTGCCGGTGACGTAGACACGGGCACGAGTCGCCTGCACGGTAGCGAGCGGGGCGGCCTGGGCGCGGCGGCGTTCGGCCGTGCCGTCCGCGATGTCTCCGGTGTGGCAGACCAGGTCGGCCTGCAGAGTGTTCACCGTCTCGCAGACCCGTGCCGACCAGCGGGCGCGGTCGAGCGGGCCGTAGTGGGTGTCGGTGATGAGGACGACGCGCGTGCCGTCCAACCCGGCCCCCAGGCGCGGAAGTTGCACGTCGAGGCGGCGTACCCGCGGTACCCGGCGGGCCTCGGCGTACCCCCAGGCGAGCAGCACGGCGGCTGCGCCGAGGACCGCCCAGGTGACGATCCGGGCCCGGTCCTGGCCCTCGCCGACGCCACTCACGGTCAGGGCGAGCCGCAGCAGGACGCCGAGCAGAACGGACCAGGTGAACAGGACCCAGCTGGTGCCCAGCAGGGTGTCCCCGACGATCGCCGCCCAGTCCTGCTGCCGTCGGCCGTGGCCGCGCGCCATCGCGAGCGGCATGCCGATCAGGCCGAGGGCGAACAGGGCGGTGCCGGCCAGAGTGACAGGGAGCGGCCAGTGCTGGCCGGCGTACAGCAGCAGCCAGCAGGGCACGGTCCACAGCAGGACGGGGGCGATCAGGGGGAGGTAGCGCATCAGGCGGTGCAGTCGGCTCCGCTGGGTCTCGTGCGCTGCACTGTCGGCGGATCGGGTTTCGCTGGTGTCGGTCACGCTTCCCCTCCTTGAGCAACCGGGCTGCCGTCGCGCGCACTGTATCCGGCCGTCTTCGGGCCGGTCGGACAGGGTGTTCATGGTAGGCAGCCCCATGCGGCGAAGGGGTCTTTGCCGGGCGGCAAGACTTCGCCGCGGCGGCCGGGGTGCCGACTACTACGGCCCCGGCCCCCGGGGGGCTGATCTCGGTCCCCGGGAACACCCTGTTCGCGCGGGCGGTCGCCGGGAGGCGCATGTTCTGGCCGGGCAAGATCGACCAACCGCACGCCCTGCACCACCTGCCGGATCTCGCGCGGGCACTCGTGATGCCGGCCGACAACGAGGCGTCATGGGGACGGGCGTGGAACCTGCCCTCTCCCAAGCCTCTGACCGGCCGACAGTACGCCGCCGCAGCGGCCCTCGACGGCCGCACGCGCGTGAACGCAGTACCCAAGCTCGCCCTGCGGACCGCGTGCCTGTTCGAGAGTGTGGCTTTCGTTTACGAGGGTCCGAGCAGCTGACGTCGGGTACTGCCGTTTCAGTCCTGGTGGCGCAGCGCCATCAACAGGGGGACGGGGACGGGAATCGTCCGGCCGGCGGGCGTCAGCTCGCCCGTCTCGGGCCCGACGGCGAACGGGGCGACGATGTCGGCTGTGCTGTCGTTGACGTAGAGCCATCGTCCACTGGGGTCGATGACGAAGTCGGTCGGACCGCTCACGCCCTGGCTGGTGTGGTCGATGACGGAGAGCATCCCGGTCGGTCGGGCGGTCGATCCGGTAGCCGGTGATCGTCCTCCGACATCCCAGGTCTACGTGCTCTCGACTCTCACCGTATGGAGAATGTGCGCAACCTGGCCGGTCTCTACCTGCTCCCCGGCCCGTCCTCTCCCGTCCGCTCGCCGTCCGCCGGGCGCGCGGCTGCCCGGTGCATGCGGATCACCGCGTACGTCTCGCCGTCCCTAGGCGGCCGCGTCCATGAACGGGTGGTGAATGTGTGCAGCCGTCCGTTCGTGACGGCATGACGCGGCAGAGACGCACCGAACTCCCCGGCCACCGCTTCCAGCAGCGACCGTTCCACCTCGGCCCCGTCCTCCAGGGCGCCTAACAACCGGCTCGGGTCCAGCGCCCGCGGTATCTCCCCGCTCTGCCGGATCTCCCTGTCCTCGTACGTGAATGCGTACTGCTCGGCACTGTCTTGCGCCACCGAAAGGTGGAAGAACGGTTCCCCGTGCCATGTCCTCGGGCCGCTCCACACCGCCCGCGTGCCGCCACCCGTCGCCGGCCTTGAGGAACTCCCGGTACGACGGGGGCATCCGTCGGCCGAGGCGCTCCTCCAAGGCTGCGATCCGCTCCTCCGACGCGGCCGGGAACCCCAGCCACCGCGCTTGCCGGGCGCTCGCGCGAACTCCACGTCGGTGAAGGCGATCCCAAGGCCGTGGGCCCGTCTACCTCCGTCCCGCAAGTTGGCGTGCCCCAGTGCACGTGCGAGGCACCATCTGCTGCTCGCCCGTCCGGAGTCCCGGGCGGCGAACAGCTCTCGCGCGCCGGTCAGCGGCCGGTCAGGGTGTCTGCGGCAGAGCCCGCCCCGTCGCCTCGGCTTCCTTCGGCGCGGCGGGTCGCGTCCGCTCGGGGCCCTGGCCCCGCCCTCGGCTGAGCTGCGCCCCGACCGCCGAGGTCACCAGGCTCAGCGCCGCGGCCGTGTACCAGACGACCCGGAAGTCGTGGTGCGAAGTGGCGTCGACATGGGAGCCGAGGACCGCGACCAGGACGGCGACGCCGATCGTGGCCGAGATCTGGCGCACCGAGTTGACCAGCGCCGACCCGGTCGCCGCACGGTGTCCCGGTACCGCGTGCACGCCGGCGGCCACCAGTGTGCCCAGGGCCAGGCCCACTCCCGCACCGGTCAGCAGCTGGCTGGGCAGCAGCTCACTCACGTAGTCCGGTGTGACCGACGCGAAGACCGCGAACCAGACCATGCCACCGGCGAACAGCGCGCCGCCCGCCGCGATCAGCGGTCCCTGCCCGAAGCGCTGCGCGGCGCGGGTGGTCAGCACGGTGACGACGGGCACGAGCGCGGGGCAGGGGGCCAGGGCGAGACCGGTGCGCAGCGCGCTCCAGTGCCAGACCTCCTGACACCACAGCACGTTCGACAGCAGCATGATCGAGAAGGCCACGCCGAACAGGAGGCTGCCCGCGTTCGCCGCACCGAAGCGCGGCAGCCGCAGCAGGTCCAGCTCGAACAGCGGACGGGGGTGCCGCAGGGACCGGAGCGCGAACGCGGCGCCGCCGATCACGGCGACGGCCAGCAGCAGTAGGGTCTCGCCGCTCGTCCAGCCCTGGTCGGGTGCCTGCACCAGCGCCCCGGACAGCGACGCGATCGAGACGATGACCAGCAGGGCGCCGAGGAGGTCGGGCAGCGGCCCGGTCTCCCGCGCGGCAGGCTTCGGCAGCGCGGCTCGGCCGACGACGAGCGCCGCGATGCCGATGGGCAGGTTGACGGCGAAGACCCACCGCCAGTCCACCTCGGTCAGCAGGCCACCGGCGACGGGCCCGGCGGCCGCGGCGAGTCCGCCGACCCCGGCCCAGCCGCGGGTGGCCTGGGTGCGGCGCTCGGCCGGCACCGCCGCCAGCAGCAGGGCCAGGGAGGTCGGGATCTGCGCCGACGCCCCTACGGCCTGCACCACCCGGGCCACGATGAGGGTTCCCAGGTTCGGGGCCAGGGCACAGCCCAGCGACGCGAGCGTGAAGACGGCGATCCCGGCGAGGAAGACCGGCCGCTGCCCTATGCGGTCACCGGCACGCCCGGCCACCACCAGCAGCGCGGCGAAGGTGATCGCGTAGGCGTTGAGGACCCAGGACAGCGATCCGAGGCCCGCTGCGCCGCCGCCTGCGGAGAAGTCCTCTCCCATGGCGGGCAGCGCGACGTGGACGATCAGCAGATCCAGGTTGGTCATGAAGACGGCCACCAGGACGACTGCGGCGGCCGTCCGAGGGTGCTTTGAAAGTCGAAGCAGCGTGGACATGGCACAACCCAAACACAGGGTGGTTTGGAAATCAAACCCTGCCGGGGGATACTGGGAAAATGACCACGCCCATCGACCCCCGGGACATGGCGGGGCGCCCGTGCTCCCTCGCCGCGGCCCTCCAGATCATCGGTGACCGCTGGGCCCTGCCGGCGATCCGCGAGGTCATGCTCGGCAACCACCGCTTCCGGCAGATCGCCAGGAACACCGGCGCTCCCACGGACCGGCTCGCCGCGCGCCTGAAGGCGCTGGTGGAGAGCGGCGTCCTCGAACGGCGCCCGCTGCCGGACGACGCCCGCTACAGCGGCTACTACCTGACGGCGGCCGGGCGCGATCTGGGTGCCATCACCCGCGAACTGATCGGCTGGGGCGACCGCTGGGTCGTCACCGCACCGCCCGCCCGGATCCGGCACCGTGATCACGAACTCGTCACCCACACGGTGTGCGAGACCTGCGGCGAGCGGGTCCACGGGGAAGATGTCCACCGGGACGACCTCGTGCCCGGCTGGGACCAGTCGGGCCCGGTGACGAACCCGTAGACCGAACGGCCCATCTCGGCGAAACGAAGGTCCGGCATGATCAACGGCGCCCACGTCATCCTCTACAGCCAGGACGCGGAGGCCGACCGCGCCTTCATTCGCGACGTCCTCGCCTTCCCCGGTGTCGACGCGGGCGGCGGGTGGCTGATCTTCAAGCTGCCCCCGGCAGAGATCGCCGTGCACCCCACCGAGGGCGCCCCCCAGCACGAGTTCTTCCTGATGTGCGACGACCTCGACGCCCAGCTCGGGGAACTGCGTGCGCGGGGAGTCGAGATCTCCCGCCCGGTCAGCGAACAGCGCTGGGGCAGGCTGACGGCGGTGCGGCTGCCCAGTGGCGCCGAACTGCCGCTGTACGAACCTCGCCACCCCGTGGCCCATAGTCTGTGACACTCGAGCGGCCCCGCCCGGGGTCCATCGGATGTGCTGACGGCACCGCCCCGTCACGGTGAACCAGATCGTCAGATCGCCAGATCGCCGGTGACAACCGTTGTGGTGCCTGGTCGCGGGGGTTGGTGGAATCATCCGCCGGGCCGACTGCGTTTCCCCTCACGCGAACCCGGGCGGAGGCGGCCCGGATGCTGAGAAAGGTGGCGACATGCTGGAGACGGTGGGCCTGACGGCCGACGAGAGCGAGGTGTACCGCCTTCTGGTCGCCACCGGGACGGCGTCCGCTCAGGACATCTCCGACCGCTCGGCCCTCGACGCCGCGACCGCGCGGCTGCTGCTGCGCGCGCTGGAGCACAAGGGCCTGGCGTCGTCGGTCGAGGACAGTCCCGAATGGTTCACGGCCGTGCCGCCGCAGGTGGCCCTCATGCCCCGGCTCCAACGCCACTTCGACGCCCTGGAACAGACCCGGGCCGCCGTCTACGAACTGGCGGAGACACACCGCCGCAGCGCATGGGCCCGGAGCACGGGCGAGGCCGTCGAGATCATCACCGGCGCGGCGGCACTGCGCCAGCATCTGCGCCAGCTCCAGCACGGCGCGGACCGCGAGATGATGTGGTTCGTGAAGGCCCAGTACGTGGCCATGTCACCGGAGAGCAATCAGGAGGAGTTCGACGCGCTGGACCGGGGCGTGCTCTACAGGGCCCTGTACGAGCAGGCGTACTTCGACGACCCCGACGCGGTGGACTACGTCGTCAAGGGCGTGTGTGCCGGAGAGGTCTCCCGGGCGGTGCCCCTCCTGCCGCTGCGGATGGCGATCGCCGACCGCTCGGTGGCCATCCTGCCGCTGGCCGCCTCGGGTACGTCCGGCAACCCCCGGGAACTGCGGGCCGCGGTGGTGCGGGAGAGCAGCCTGCTGGACGCGCTCATCGCCCTGTTCGAACACCACTGGGAGATCGGTGCGCCGCTCCGGGTGACCGAGGAGGGCCAGATCGGTGGCGCCGGCACCACGGATGCCGCCTCGCCGGTCGGGGAGGACCGGCATCTGCTCTCCCTGATGGTCGCCGGTATGACGGACGAGGCGATAGCCGGACAGCTGCGGATCAGCAAGCGCACCGTCCAGCGGCGTATCCAGGGCCTGATGAGCCTGGCGGGCGTCGCGACCCGTATGCAGCTGGGCTGGCACGCGGCCCGCCGCGACTGGCTCTGAGCACGGCGGACGCCGCGACGCACACGGACAGGGCCCACCGGAGGTGTCCGGCGGGCCCTGTTCGTGTGCGCCCGGCCGCTGCGGCCGGGCTGCACTGCTCGCGGAAGTAGCTACCCGAGGACGTGACTACTCCGCGCCAGCGGCTACTTGAGCAGGTAGCCCTTGATGACGGTCTCCTTGAAGGAGTTGCCCGCCGCGTCCTCGACGTGGACGCGCAGGCTGACCGAGCCGCCCGCGGCGCGGCGCGGGTGCTCCACGGTCACGGTGCGCTCCATGCCGGAGCCCTTGACCCGCACCGACTGCCAGGTCTTCCCCTCGTCGAAGGAGACCTCGGTGGTGAAGACGCGGATGGGCGACGCCGGGGCGCCGGCCGTCTGCTGGATCAGGACCGGGATGTCGAGCTTGCGGCCGGCCTCGGCCCGGTTCCACTCGTCCAGCTTCGGCGCCATACGGACCGCGTACAGCGGCAGCGCCTGCCGGGTCGCCGTGGTCTGCGACCGGAACCGCCATTCGGCCGACACGTGGGTGGAGACCGAGCTGGGGGCGAGGTCGCGGTCGTGCTCGACCGTCAGCCGGTAGTCGGCTGGGGTCGCGTCGGCGGGCACGTCGCTCATGCTCCAGTCCTGGGAGACGACTTCGCCGTTGCGCCACAGCTCCACCGTGGGCAGGCCGGCCGTCGTGTCGGCCACCAGGTCGAGGTTTCCGTTCGCGGCCGACTGGAACGGGCGGTAGATGGTGTCGCCCTCGCGGAAGGCGGCCATCGAGGACGCGAGGCCCACGGCCTGGATCCCGCCGTTCCAGCGCTCCTCGACCTCGGCGCCGGTCTTGTAGCTGTGCAGATCGCCGAGGTAGCTCTGCCCGCGGGTGTCCGGGTCGAAGAGGTTGTTCTGGTCGAAGGCCGACTGCCAGCGCAGGCCCTCGGCCGACGAGAAGTAGTCGACCCGCCGGGTCGGCACCGGCAGGCCCGTCATCGAGGGTGCGCTGAAGCGGACGTTGTCGACGTACATCCAGACGAGGCGGGCCGCAGTGGTTCCCGGAGTGGTGGCGGCGAAAGTGGTGTCCACCTTGGCCAGTTCCGACGAGCGGGGGCGGTATCCCGGATCGGCCGGGATGGCGCCGTGCACCGGCCGGGAGAGGTAGTAGACCGACGAGGGGTTGCCGTCCGCGCCGGCGGGGTCACCCCAGACGGTGCTGACGAGGTAGGTGAACTTGGAGTCCTTGTCCCGGGCTGTCGGCACCGCGTACACGCCGTCGATGTGGTCCGTGCCGATCGCGTTGTACATGGTGACCGAGAGCAGCTGGTCGGCCATGCTGATCGTGCCGATCTCGGCCGACATGATGCGCGCGGAGCGGCTCGGTGCCGACACCGTGACGGGCTTCGCCTTCCGGGCGTCGATGGTCACCTGCCGGTCGGCGCTCATCACGACCTTCGGCACACCGACGATGGTGCCCTCGGTGAAGGAGGCGTCGAAGTAGAAGCCGCTCACCGAGTAGGTGTCCTTCGGCAGTCGCACCACCGTGCTGCTCTTGCCGAGCGCCTCGACGTCGTACGCCTTGCCGTCGGCCGAGTTGACCAGCAGGTAGGCGTTGTCGGGGGCGGCGCCCGTGCGGCTCTTCATGCCGATGCGCAGGTCGTAGGACGGCTGCTCGACGTTCATGCCGAACGGGACGCGCACCGACACCTGGTTGTCATCGGTGCTCGCGGTCACCACACCGCTGTAGGCGGCGTACGTCGTGGTGGCTTCCGGGGTCGCGGTGAGGGTGACGGCCGCGGTTCCGTGCGCGGGCACGGTGACCGTGTCGGCGCTGAGCCGGAACAGGCCGGCGGGAGCCGGCACGTCCTTCTTCCCGCTGCTCGGGTTGTCCTTCAGCTGAAGGGTGACCGGCGCGGCGCCCGGGTTGCGGTAGGTGATGGTCTTGGTCACCGGGGGACGCGTGCCGTCCGTCCAGCGGATCAGCCCGAAGTCCAGTGCGGTGGTGTCGGCGGTGATGTCCTGGTCGACCGCCCGGGCGACGTCGACGCGTCCGGCGCCCTGGAAGTAGGCGCCGTGCTCCTTGGCGCCGGTCGCCGACTGCATCAGCTGGCGCTTGACCTGCTCCGCCGTCCAGTCGGGGTGCTGCTGGAACAGGATGGCGGCGGCTCCGGTCACATGGGGCGTGGCCATGGACGTGCCGCTCATCGCGACATAGCCGTCATCGGCGGTGGTGCCGCCCGCCCTCGCGGCGACGACGTTGACGCCGGGGGCGATGATGTCCGGCTTGAGGCCGGAGTCGCCCACCCGCGGGCCGACCGAGCTGAAGACGGCGAGGTCGTCGTCCTCCTCGGCCGCGCCGACGGCCAGCGCCCGGTCGTCGGAGGCGGGCGAGGAGACCTTGTCGGGACCGCTGTTGCCGGCCGCGGCCACGACCAGCGTGCCGTAGTCACGGGTCACGGTGTCGACCATGGCCTCGAGGGCGTCGGTCTCCGGTGTGTCCGTGTCGCCCAGGCTGAGGTTGATCACCTTGGCGCCGTGCTGGGCGGCCCAGGCCAGACCCTCGACGATGTCGGAGTTGTCGCAGTTGCCGTCCGCCGTGCACACCTTGCCGGACAGGATCTGCACACCGGGTGCCACACCCTTGTACGTGCCGTCCGAGGCCGCGCCGGAACCGGCGACCGTGGAGGTCACATGGGTGCCGTGACCGTTCAGGTCGTCGGTGTTCGGCTCGGTGGTGAAGTTCGCGGACTCGGTGACGAGGCCCTTGAGGTCCGGGTGATTGGGGTCGTAACCGGTGTCGAGCACGGCGACCTTGACGCCGGTGCCGGTGTAGCCCTTCTCCCAGGCGTGCGGGGCGCCGATGCGCGGCACCGTGCTGTCGAGCTGGATCCTGGAGCGGCCGTCCAGCCAGACCCGGCGCACACCGGCTCCGAAGGCGGTGGCGTCCGCGCGGCCGGGGGCGATGCCCTTCCAGAACCCGGCGGCGTCCGCGCGGTGTTCGCCGAGGGTCGCGAAGGGGGTCCCGCCGATGGGGCGGACGGTGTCGGCACCGGCGGCGGTCAGCTGTCGCCGGGCGGTGCCCGCGTCCCCGGCGTACTCGACGATCAGCGGCAGGCTCGACCGCTGCGCGTACTTGCCCCGGACCAGGGCGGAGACGTTGAACAGCGCCTTGTCGAGGCGGCCCGTCGCGAGCAGCGGGAGCGTGTCGGCGGGTATGACCGTCCAGTCGTGACCGGACTGGCGCTTGATGAACGCGACTCGTTCGCGGCCCTCGGCGGGCTCGACCGACACACTCTGCTTGCCCGAGGTGTCCGTCTCCAGCGTGACGCGGTCGCCGGTGATCAGTGTGAGCTGATGCCGGGAGGTGATCGGCGACCGGGCCGCTCCGGTCTGCGCGGCGGCTTCCGTTCGCCCGGTGTGCGGGCCGAGGTCCTGAGCGGCGCCGGGGGCGGCGGTCAGACCGGCCACGAGCGCCACGAGGGCGGCGGTCGCCGCCGTATGCCGAGGCCGGGGAGGGCGGACTCTGTGGCGCCACCTGTTGTTCATGTCTCTCATGGGAGGACAGCGTGGTGCCGTCAAGTGCCGAGGTCAGCAGTTTGCCCTGTCCACCAGGCGTCAAGTCACCTTTACGCCAACCCCTATACTTCATAAAGAGGGCAAAAGCGGCCAGGCTGGCGGCTCATGGACGAACCGAGCGAGCCGCTCCCCGGGTGGTGCCAAGCCGGCCGCCGGAGATCACGCACAGTCTTTCCTTCCCGGCTCGACCGGAAGCCCTTCGGCTGCCCTCGGCGGCGAGTACTGTGCCGTAGCCGAGAGCCCAGAGCCCTTAGACGTGGTCCTTGGAGTGGACACGCACCGGGACGTTCATGTGGCTGCTGTGCTCTCCCTGGTGGGGGTGGTGATCGGCACGGAAGTGTTCCCGGCCATCGCGGCCGGTTACCGCGAACTGCTGGAGTGGGCCACGGGGCTGGGCGCGGTGCGGCGGGCCGGAGTGGAGGGGGTCGGCTCCTTCGGGGCGGCTCTGTCCCGCTACTTGTTGACCCATGGCGTGGACCTGTTCGATGCGAACCGGCCCGACGCGACCGACCGCCGCCGGCGCGGCAAGCCGGACCCGCTCGATGCCCAGACGCGGCCCGGGCGGTGCTGAGCCGGAGGGCGCGCGCCCGGGTCAAGTCAGGCGATGGACCGGTGCAGATCGCCCGGATGTACAAACTCGCCAAGGGGCCGGCGGTCAAGGCCCGCACCCAGGCGATCAACCAGCTCAAGGCCGTCCTCGTCAGTGCCGACCCGAACCTGCGGAAAGAACTGGCCGGGCTGAACGATGCAGAACTCTTCCGGACCTGCGTACGGCTCGCCGACGACAACAAGAGTGACGGGAACGGGGTAGAAGCGGTGCTGCAGGCCACCCGCATCACACTGAGTCTGCCGGCCCAGCGAATCGGACAACTCACCGAGCAGATCCAGGACTTGGAAGGCCGCCTGGCCTGGCTCGCGGAACGCCACGCCCGCAGCTGCTCACTCTGGTGGGCGTCGGTCCGGACACGGCCGTCACTTTGCTGATCACGGTGGGGACAACCCGGAACGCCTGGGCGCTGAGGCGTCCTTCGCGGCGCTGTGCGGGGTCAGCCCTGGCGAGCGTTCCTCGGGCAGTCGGCAGTACCGTCGCCTCAACCGTGGCGGCGACCGGCAGGCCGACGCCGCCCTGCACAGGGTCGTGCAGACCCGCCCGCGCGTCGACCTACGCACCCAGGACTACTACGAACGCCGCAGCAAGGAGGGCAAGACCCGACGCGAAATCGTCCAATGCCTCAAACGCTACGTGGCACGCGAGTTCTTCCACCAGGTCCGGCCTGAGAGCACATTCCGCGAAGTGGTAGTGACCTGATTTTTAGAGTCCTTGCCTGTTTCGGCGAACATGAGCCCCATGGACCGTCTGCTGTACCTCGACCGCACGCTCGATGAGCTGGACCCACCCCGGTGGGCGCCTCCTGCCGCTGACGCGACCCGGTTGGTGCGCACCGTGCATGAGTTGCGGCGTGTGCCCCTGGGTGAACTCAGTGCGGCGGATCTGCGCACTCTCCTTCCACAGCAGGTGGCACTGCCCTACGTCCTTCCACTCGCTGTGCGCTTGCTGATCGAGGAGCCGCTGCTCGACGCCTGCTTCTACGAGGGCGACCTGCTGCTCGCTGCCGTCAATGCCCCTGCTTCGGCCTGGGCCTTGCTGCCGGAGCTCGCCGCGCGGCTGGGGGCCGTGATCACGGCTTTGCCGGAGGGGACGGTCGCCGGCCTGCCCCGCGGTGCCGCCGAGGATCTTGCCCGCTTCGTCGCGGGGCCCGCGACGCTGCGCCGACCTGGTAACTGACCGTGGCGCTACATGTCGCCGGTGCCGAGCGCTGCACGGACCGCCGGGAGCACAGCCCGGACTGACGGGCGACAAAACCTGACGTACGCCATACGGCCCGTCCCGACAGGCTCTTGCCATCGCGGCCGTACGGAATCGCCCGCCCAGACGGTGAGCGGGTCTCCGCGGCGATCCAGCTGAGCGGGCGCGTCGTCGCCCTCCTGCGCACCAACGGGAACGACATCTCGGCCAGGCCACTGACAGGGACTCCGTCAGGTCGGGGCCCCGTTGCCGCCGGTCTCGCCGACCTGAGTTCTCGCACGTCAGTAATCCGACGGAGTCCCACCATTACTGTTGGGCCGCCTGCGCGGGTGCGCAGCTGGGGGCTTCACCAAGGGGGCACCGGGCATGCCAGAGGGGTTGGCCCAGTGGGGGCCAGAGCTTTTCATGACGCGGGAACGGGAGCGGCGTCGCGGCCTGGCACCGGAGAACGACGTGGGAAGTGACATCGTGCAGGGGGGGTTCGAGCCCTGCCTGCTGGCCCTTCTCCGGCTGTCGGTGCGCAGGGACCCGGGCACCGGTCTCACCAGCGGGTGGTTCCTGAGGGTGCTCGCCCGCACCGGCCACCTCGTCCGCGCGGCTGAGCTGGCGTACACGATCAGTGACGAGCTCAAGCAGGGTACGGAGCTTGTGGAGCTGGTGCAGGCCGCGGCGGGCGCGGGAGACCTGTGCGGCGCTCAGGCGCTGGCCGAGTCGATTCCCCTGCGGCAGCTGCGGGACCAGGCACTGGTCGCCCTCGTGCTGGCGTGGGCCCGTGCCGGTGAGCGCGCCAGGGCTGTCGCTCTGGCGGAGCGGATCCACTACCCGCACAACTGGGGGAGGGCCTGGGCCCTGCTGGCCAAAGCGGTGGCCGACAGCGGCGACATCGATGAGGCGCTCAGGTTCGCCGCTCGCGCCGACGACGAGGTGAGCTCTTACCCCGTCGACGGGGCGGAACAGGTGCTCGCCCTCCTCGTGGAGGTGGCCGTCGCCACCGGCGACCATGACCGGGCCGCCGTACTCGCCGACCGAGTGGAGGACATCACCCGGTCCCGCAACTCGACAGGGTGGTCCAAGCCACGGCCCCTGGCAGTGGTGTTGGCCCGCGAGGCGCTTGGGGGAGACCTTGACCGGCTCGACGCTCTCCTGCGCCCGCCCGGACCCGCCGTCGGGGCCGGGGGCACGGTATGCGGGTGGGCGCTCGGCGAAGCCGCCGACCAGGACATGGTCCTGGAAGGAGACCCGGACCCCGGACCGTCCGCCGCCGCTCGCCCGTTCTCCCCCAGATCCCCGCTCGACGCCTGGGACATGGCATGTGTGCTGGACGCGGTCGCCGAAACCGCCGACCAGGACGTGGCCCTGGCCCTGGCCGACCGGGCCGAGACACTGCTCGAGACCGGCGGCGGCCGTGATCACGACATTCTGCTGAGGTCCGTGACACTCCTGCTGGCCCGGCATGGGCAGGTCGAGCGGGCCATGGCCCTCGCCGACCGGCTCGACCCCGATCTGTCCGTGGCGCGGCAGGCGGAGGTCGTCGGGGAACTGGCCCGCTCCGGTGACACGGGCGGGGCCGAGGCTCTCGCCCACGCGATCACCGACCGCCGGGCACAGGCCAGGGCGCTGATCGAAGTGGTCCGGGAGCTGGCCAGGCGCGGCGATCCGGGCCGGGCCGAGGCCCTCGTCCACTCGATCAACGACCGCTGGGCACAGGGCGAGGCACTGGTCGCGGTCGCCCGGGAGACGGCCCGGCACGGCGATCCGGGCCGGGCCGAGACTCTTGTCCGCGCGATCGCCTACCGCGCGACACGAGCCCGCGCACTGGCCGCACTCGTGGAGCTGTCCGAGCCGTGCCACGCCCGCAGACTCGCCGCGCAGGTCGTGGTGCTCGGCGGCTGGGCCCCTGCTCTGCCGGTCCTGGAGCGGATCGTTCCCCGCGCAGTGGTAGTGGTCGCCGATCGGATGACGAGCTGATCCGTGGCGAGGGACGACATCCTGCCGAGCCGTACGTCACCTCGTCTGCACCTCGTCTGCCAGGCCACGGCATCTCAACACACGCACCGGTCGCATCGCCGGGAGCAAAGGGTTGCCGGACACCGAGCCCCCTGACTGTCACCGCTGACTGCGAGACTCGTTCCATGATTCCGAAGCTGCCCTTGCACAGCCCTCGTTGGCGTGACCTTGACGGTGTGAAAGCCGAGGAGGTG
This sequence comes from Streptomyces olivochromogenes, assembly GCF_001514115.1. Classification (GTDB taxonomy): domain Bacteria; phylum Actinomycetota; class Actinomycetes; order Streptomycetales; family Streptomycetaceae; genus Streptomyces; species Streptomyces olivochromogenes. The sequence continues at coordinate 416,594 of NZ_KQ948451.1, read as the reverse complement.
AAAGCACTCCTGGAGCAGTTGGCCTCCGCGGCTGCCACCGAGAGCGGCGATGAATGGAGGCAGACCTGGACGTACCTGACCGGCGGCCTGATGGACGATGGAGTCGTCTCCGACGGAGCCTATGCGGCCCTGCCGCATCTCGTCGAGGCGGCAGCGGCCTTGCCTCCGGAACAGACCGTGGACTTCTGGGTGGACATGGGGTTCATCGTGACCGCCGATCACAGGCCCCCCGTCCCGGCCGATCTCGAGGCGGGGTTCGGCGCCGCACTGCGTCTGGCCGAGCGGGCGGCCACCCGAAGCCTTCTTGCCGCCGATATTCCCGCGCAGGTCTGCGCCCACCTCGTGCTCTCCTGTGTGGCTTTGGCCGGCCACCACATGGGGGAAGCGCTGGGGCGGTTCCTCGATCCCCAGGAAAGTGGCCTCCTGCTGGTATGTCCCGGGTGCGGGAGCGATACCGAGATCCCCACGTTCTTCGTGGACCCGGCGCGTCCGCCTTTCGAGGCTCCGGGGCTGCCTGATCCCGCCCATGTCCGGCAGGGTGGGCATCCCTGGGGCGAGGTCGCCGTGGCATTGCAGGAGGAGGCACTGGGGGAGGGGTGGGAGCCCTTCCTGCGGGTGGCACGCGACGTCGCGGTGGCAGGGGTATCCCCCGAAACACCGGGGCAGGCCGTCCTGTGCCTGGTCGCCGGCATGGTCGCGGTCAGGGGCACCCCGCAACGGGCCGCGAGGGATTTGGCCCACCAACTGATGTCGCTCACCGGATACTTCCGCTGCTGGGACTGCGAGCAGACGTGGACGATCGCTGACGGCCTGGCGGAGAACCCGGACGGTGCGCGCCCCCAGCACCGTCCGACGGAGGCGTGGACGGACTCCGACGGGTCGGCTGCCGTGGTGGAGTCAGCGGCGGCCGGACCAACAGGTGAAGCAGCGACTCGGTTCCGGCGGGACGATGACGCGGTGGTCGCGGCCGACGGCACACCCTGGGGCCGTATATCGGTGTTCTCCGATTCCGCGCCCGGTTCATCTGGGGGTGTCAACTCGCTGACGGTGGTGTCCCGTCCCGGTCGGCCGACGCTCGTGGCCGGTGCCGGGGACAGGGGCGTGGTGTGCCTGTGGGACGTGGCCGACGGCCGACTCGTCCATGCCCCGCTGCCAGGACATCGTGACCGTATCCGCTCGATGACGGCCCTGCCCCTGCCCGACGGCCGCGTCCTTCTGGCGAGCGGAGGCGACAGCGGGACGATCGCCCTGTGGAACCCTGTCACCGGGCAGCCGGTTCGCGAACCGGTCGGCGACTGGCCCGGCGGGGTGACCGGAATGTGTACCGCGACCGTCCCTGACGGCCGCACTCTGCTCGTCACCGCCACCCCCCGAGGCGCGGTCCGGCTGTGGGACCCGGACATCGGTGAGTGCGTCGGACGCCTCAACCCCTATGGCAGTCCGATCCAGTCGATCGCCGCCGTCCCGATCTCCGCCGGCCACACGCTGATCGCGGCCTCGGACACCGCGGGCCGCCTTCACGTGTGGGATCCAGCCGTCGACGACCCCTGGGAACCTGGCGCGGCCGTGCAACTGAGCGCACGTGCGCTCGCCGATGCCGACCACCGTGTGGCAGCTGTGGCGGCTGTCCCCACACACGACCGAACCGTGCTGGCCACGGGAGACAACCGCGGCGTGGTCATGCTGTGGGACCTCGCCACCGGTACCCCGATCGGCGACGGTCTGCCCGTCTCCACAGGCACCGCCGGCCTGCCGGTCATCACCGCCACCACCCTGCACGGCGGCGGCACGGTCCTGGTCACCGGCACCCTTCACGGTCACCGACTGCGGGTATGGGAACCGGAGACCGGCGTGGTGGGGCACATCGCCCTGGATGTGGCGCTCACCTGTCTGGCCACCGCGGGTCCAGACCTGATCGTCGGACACGACCGCGGAGTCCTCAGCCTCCCGCTCACCAGACAGTGAACGCGTTCAGCCGCGACCCGTGTCATCTCATCGCGCGGAGCCTCGGCACGCATGCCGAGAACCTGCGCGGCGTGCGCCGCAGGCCGGCCTGTGGCCCGAACCTCGCGGATGGCGCGCCCGCGCGGTTCGTTCGGCCATGGGCGGGCAGGCCGCGCCGAACCCGTTTGAGGACGCCGTCCCACGGCGCCGGGCCAGGAGTTCCGCCCGTGCGGTCATGACCGAGGCCCACTGCCGGCGGCGGCTGAACGAGGCCGCGGCCACGCTGCTGGGGGCCTCGGCGGTACCGCGATCGGCACCGGCATCAATGGCCGTCCTCGCTGGGCGGTGCTCGCCTGCTCCTGCCTCGCGGAGTGCCTCGCGGAGAGCAATTGCGAAGCGGTCCGGCGCTCGGGCAACCGCATCGACCTCGTCCGGCGGCGCGGCGTCTTCGTCCAACTGTCCGGCGTTCTCCCATCGGTCGCGCGTAACCGTCTTGCGTCGGCTACGTCTCCGGCACCCTCGACCGTGGCCCTGGACAGCGGAAACGTACAGGGGCCGCAGCGCTGCGCGATGAGGAGCCGCCGGCGCCTGCTGGGCCTGCTCGCCCAACAAGCAGCCGCAGCCGGGACCCGAGTGCTGCGAGGTCGGGCGCAGCCAACGGGCTGTGGGACCAGGGGGATTCACGGTTGCGTTCCTGAAACGCGACATGTCAGGGTTCGGTGCGTTGCCGGCTTCCGCGGTGTGGTCGCCCGCAGGCGTCAGGCGGACGCCGAAGGGCGAACGGTGTTGTGCGGGGAGGGGGGAAGCGGTGGCTGGTGTCGACGTCGGCGACAGAACGCTGTGGAGGGTGCCCGGCGGGGGCGTGCTCTACCGGACGCCGGCGATGGCCGACGGCGCCGTCTATGTCCTTGAGGGTCTCTTCGGTCTGGTGGCGGTCGACGCGGACACCGGACAGCGACGTTGGACACTGCGCGACGACTCCGGGATCGAAGCATCGCCGGTGGCCGGCACCGGGGTTGTGTATTTCGCCGACAGTGCCGGCTATCTGACGGCGGTGGACGCCGCGACCGGCGAGGTGCGGTGGAAGTGGAGATCACGCCGGTCGAAGATGTCGATGCCGACGGTGGCGGATCACATCGTGTACGCCGTTTCAGATCACGGCAGGATGTGGGCGGTGGACGGGCTCATCGGCCGGCCGGTGTGGAACGTCAGGGTGGCGGACTATCGCACACCTCGCAATCCACCGCCGACAGTGGTCCATGGTGTCCTGTACGCGGCTGTGGGCGGGCATGTGCTGGCCCTGGACGCGGCCACCGGAAGCAGGCGATGGGACGTCTTCCCCCACGGGGGCGTTCGACAGACGCCGACGGTGGCCGGCGGAAGCGTGTATGTGGGCAATGGCGAGGGCCTGGTCGCGATGGACGCGGCGACGGGCGAGGAACGCTGGCGGCTGTCCCCCGGAGGGGCGGTGTGGGCGAGCCCCGCGATGGCCGAGGGCGTCGCGGTCGCCGGTGTCCGCGGCTGGTACCTGATCGCGGTGGACGCGGAAACCGGTCGGGAGAGGTGGAGGCTGAAGACCCGCGGTGAGATCCACGCGACGCCCGCGGTCGCCGACGGCACGGTGTACGCGGGCAGCCACGACGGGCGCCTGTGGGCGGTCGACGCGGCCACCGGCGAGCCACGGTGGAAGGTCAAGACCACCGGGCCGGTGCACTCCACGCCCCTGGTGAGCGGTGGCACGGTGTACGTCGACAGCCTCGACGAGCACCTCTACGCCGTGCGGGCCCATCGGCCGGGTGAAGCACCTGCCGAGGACCACCGCGCCGCCTCTGTCCATCCGATACGGACGAGCGCCCATCGGGGATCCGTTCCGGCAGACCCTGCTCCGATCGGCGGCACCGTGCGCTGGCGGGTGCCGTCCCCGGGCGCGGGGTACAACACGGCGGCTGTCGCCGACGGCGTCGTGTACCAGGCCCACCACGGCGGCTTGATGGCGCTGGACGCTGCCACAGGCCAGGAACGGTGGCGACTGACGTCCCTCCCGTTCACCTCGTCACCGGTGGTCGTCGACGGCACCGTGTACATCGGCAGCGGCAGGCAACTGTGGGCCCTGGACGCGGTTACCGGCCGGGAACGGTGGAAGCGTGTGACCGACTACGTACACGGCACGCGGCCGGCCGTGGCCGACGGCACCGTGTACACGGCCGGCAGTGGCGGAGTCCTCTGGGCCGTGGACGCGGCCACCGGCAGCAAGCGCTGGAAGCAGCGGCTCAGGCCGCGCCGCCCACGCTCCTACGAGCAGTTCACCTCCCCCGCGGTGTCCGACGGCCGGGTCTACGTCTCCTTCCCCTACGAATCCCTGTTGGCCGTGGACGCCGCCACGGGAAGCACGCTCTGGGAGGTGAAGAACCGCACCTCGCCGTACGCCTCACCGGTGGTGGCCGACGGCACCCTCTACGTCGGCGGTGACCGTGGCCTGATCGCGCTGGACGCCGCCAGCGGCGAGAAGCGCTGGGAGCGGCGCTTCGACAGGTCGACGTGGTCCACGCCCGCGGTCGTCGACGGGATCGTGTACATGGGCAGCAACGGCTGGTACCTGTGGGCCGTGGACGCGGCCACAGGGGAGGAACGCTGGAAGCAGGAGACCGGAGCCGCTCGTCAATCGTCGGCGGCGGTGGCAGCAGGGACCGTGTACATCGGCAGCGAGGACATGTCGCTCTGGGCGGTGGACGCGGTCACGGGTGAGGAACGCTGGCGTCTGCAAACCCACGGGCAGTTGCATTCGACGCCCGTGGTGGCGGACGGGACCGTGTACGTCGGCAGCCTGGACGATTTCCTGTACGCGATTCACACCTGACGCCCGTGTGCGGCGCCCGGAGCGCTCGGTCGCAGACATGGGCGGACCCGCGCCGCTCCTGACGGGATCGGCGCGGGCCCTGGACCGAAGGCCGAGGATTCAGACCGGCCCGCGTCAACGCCCGGTCGACGTACGGCTGTCCCTGACCTCACGGGCGTAGGGCGTCGCTTCCCCGGGCGCGGCGCCGGCTGAACCTCCGGCGCTGTCCCTGCGTATGAATTCTGCAGGGACAGCTCCTGTCTCTGCCATGGGACGGAAGGAGAGCACCGTGCCCACACCGCCTGCGTCCGACGCACCGGACGACCGCACCCTGCTGGAGCCCATCCGCGTGCTGCGCCCGCGCCGCACCGACGCGCTGGCCCAGCTGCTCGACGACATACGCCAGGACAAGGACTACCGCAGCCACGTAGCCGTGGCCGCACCCGTCCCTCACACCCCGACCGACGGCGAGACAGAGGAACTCCCGCCTGTCCCCGGCGGCAACACGGAGGAACTCCCCGCACCCGACGGCGACACCCGCCTGCCGCGTCCCGTAGACCGCCCGCGCCTGGGGCCCGGACAGCGCCGGGCGGCCGTGGTGATCGCGGTCGTCGCGGCGGCCGTCGTCGGCTTCGGCTGCTCTCTCCTGATCCCCAGCCCTGTCAAGGCCACCCCGACCGCTCCCTCGGCGAGCGCGCCGGCCGCCCCGACATCGGCCGCCCCGGGCGTGATCGGGGCGGCCGGCGTCCTGACCAACCCCGGCTTTGAGTCGGGCGGCCTCTCGCCGTGGAGCTGCGCCGGCAACCCGGGCTCGATCGTTTCCTCCCCCGTCCACGCGGGCTCCAAAGCCCTCCAGGGAGGGGTGAGTTCGAGCGGTACCGCGCAGTGCAATCAGACCGTCGCGGTACGGCCGAACGCCACCTACTCACTCAGCGGCTGGGTCCGCGGCTCCTACGTCTACCTGGGCGTGAACGGCGGCGTCTCCACCTGGACCACTTCCCCCTCCGGATACAGCCCACTGACCGTCTCCTTCACCACAGGCGCCTCCCAGACCAGCGCGACGATCTACGTGCACGGCTGGTACGCACAGGGCAGCTACTACGCCGACGACATCACCCTGAACGGGCCCGGTGGCGGCGGTCACACGTAGAGCCCGTCATCAAGTGATCCTGCGTGTTGGATCACGGACGGGTGATACTTCGCCATGAACTGTCCTGTACCGAGGGGAAGTTGGTTGAGCGGCTGCCGCCCGAGTCATTGCGGGGCCGCAATAGGCTGGACGACACACTGATCGAGCGGGCGGCCGACCGGCTTCGTGGGCGGCGAACGCGTTGACAGTGGTGGACACGGTCATTCCTGTGCGTGGGTAAGAGGTGATGTCAGGCTTCGGGGATGGCACGGCCATAGTTCGCGAGGGTGATGTTCTCAGGCTCGGGGCCGCCGCGCCGACCGGTCTCCAAAGCGTCGAGGGCCTTCACCTCGTCCGCGGTGAGCGCGAAGTCGAAGACGTCGACGTTCTCGGCGATGCGGTGGCGCTTGGTCGACTTGGGGATCACGGAGCGGCCGTGCTGGAGGCCCCAGCGGAGCAGCACCTGGGCCGGGCTCTTGCCGTGCGCTTCGGCGATGCCGGTGACGACGGAGTCCTCCAGGACGCTCCTGCGGTTCTCGCCGTACCCCGGGTAGAAGGTGATGCCGCCGATGGGAGACCACGCCTGGTTGAGGATGCCGTGCTCGTCATCGAAGTCGAGGACGGCGCGCTGCTGGAAGTAGGGGTGGATCTCCAGCTGGTTGACGGCAGGGACGACGGTGGTGGCGTCGAGGAGCGCGGTCAGGTGGTCGACCATGAAGTTGCTTACGCCGATGGCGCGGACCTTGCCGTCGGCCAGGAGCTTCTCCAGGGCGCGGTAGGCGGCGAGGGTCTTGTCGAAGTCCGAGGGGAGAGCCTGGTGGAGGATGAGCAGGTCGATCCGGTCGACGCCGAGCTTGGTGGCGCTCTTGTCGAAGCCGTGCAGGGTCTGGTCGTAGCCGTAGTCGCTGATCCAGATCTTCGTCTCGACGAAGATCTCGTCGCGGGGCACGCGGGAGTCGCGGATGGCCTGGCCGACCTCGCGTTCGTTGCCGTACGCGGCGGCGCTGTCGATGTGCCGGTAGCCGAGGTCGAGCGCGGCCGTGACGGCGGCGCGGGTCTCGTCCGGCGGGGTCTGGAAGACACCGAGTCCGAGGGCGGGCATCTGGACGCCGTTGTTGAGGGTGAGGGTCTGCATCACAGGAACCTTTCGGTGCGGGTGGCCCGGGAGGGCACGATGAGGGTCAGGACGGCCAGTACCGCCAGGGCGAGCAGGACGGCGGAGCCGGTCAGGGCGGCGCCGGAGCGGGCCGCGATGGCGGCGGCCGCATGGCCGGTGGAGACGGTTGCGGCCAAGGAGAAGACGATCAGGGTGAACAGGAACACCGTGCGGTGTCCGAACAGGTCACCGGCTCGGGCCCCGATGAGGAGCGGTCCGCCGAAGACCAGGACGTAGGCGTTGGTGGTCCAGGACAGGCCGGTCTCGGAGAAGCCCATGTCGGATCGGATCTGCGGCAGCCCGGTGAACACGATCGAATTGTCCAGGATGACCATGAAATAGCTGACGCAGATGATCGCGAGCATCAGCGTCGCATGGACCGGGGCCTTGTGGAACCGCGCTGCCTGGTGTGTCGGCGGACGCGGAGCGGCGGTGGTCATCAGGGCACCGGGCGGTTCGGCGGCTCCCTGAGTGTGCGGGTCGGCCGTACGCCCGGAGTGGACGTCGCCGGTTCCGGACCAGGGCGCTGTGTGCACGGTGCTCCCTCAGGTCGGTCTCTGATCCGGACCCAGTCGTGGTCGGCCGGGTCCTCGGCCTTGTCCAGAGAACCGCGCCTCGGCGCGCGGGTGGGAGTCACTGCTCTTCCAGGTAATGGCAGTACCTCGCAGGCGCTCACCGGCGGACCTACCGTGAGGAGACCGGCACAGAACTCACGACGATCACAAGGAGCCACCCGATGTCCGCCCTCACCGCCACCGCGAAAGCTCCCAGGGCCTGAGCATGGCTGACAGTGACAAGAAGGCTCTGGCCGCCGACGTACGCGAGTTTCTGAGCACCCGGCGGGCCCGGATCACCCCGGAGCAGGCCGGGCTGCCGGTCTACGGGGGCAACCGCCGCGTCGCCGGCCTTCGCCGCGAGGAGGTCGCCCTGCTCGCGGGCATGAGCGTGGACTACTACATCCGGCTCGAGCGCGGGAATCTCACCGGCGCATCGGACTCGGTGCTGGACGCCCTCGCGCACGCGCTGCAGCTCGACGAGGCCGAACGCACCCACCTGTACGACCTGGCCCGCGCGGCGACACCGTCTGGCCGGCGCCCCACGGTGACCGCGTCGCGGGTGCGGCCCACGATCCTGCGGCTGCTCGACTCGATGACCGACGTGCCGGCCTATGTGCGCAACGCCCGCTTCGACATCCTGGCCGCCAACACGCTGGGACGCGCGCTGTACGCACCCGTTTTCGACTCGCCGCTGTTCGCCCGGCGCGGCCCGGTCAACAGCGCCCGCTTCATGTTCCTCGACCCCGCCAGCCAGGAATTCTGGATCGACTGGGAAAAGGGCGCGAACGACGCGGTCGCCTTCCTGCGCACGGAGACAGGCCGGGCGCCCCACGACAAGGCGCTGACCGATCTGATCGGGGAGCTGACGACCAAAAGTGACGACTTCGCCCGCCGCTGGGCCCGCCACGACGTGAAGTTCCACCGCTCTGGCGTCAAGAACCTGCACCATCCGCTGGTCGGCGATCTCGCGCTGCCCTACGAGGCGATGGACCTGCCGGCCGACCCGGGCCTCCGCCTCAACTTCTACACCCCCGAACCGGACTCCCGGGAACGAGAAGCCCTGGGCATGCTCGCCAGTTGGGCCGGCACCGGCACCGTCGTTCCCGCCGCGAACGACTGACCACCACACGATCGAGGAGAACACCTTCATGCAGTACCGACCGCTCGGCCGTACCGGCGTCCAGGTCAGCCCGCTCTGCCTGGGCGCGATGATGTTCGGCCCCTGGGGCAACGAGGACGAAGCCGACTCGATCCGGATCATCCACCGCGCCCTCGAGGCGGGCATCAACTTCGTCGACACCGCCGACGTGTACTCCGCAGGCGTCTCGGAGGAGATCGTCGGCAAGGCGCTCAAGGACCGCCGCGACGACGTGTTCCTGGCGACGAAGTTCTTCATGCCGATGGACCAGAACGACCCCAACCAGCGGGGCGGCTCGCGACGTTGGATCATCCGCGAGGTCGAGAACTCCCTGCGCCGCCTGGGCACCGATCACATCGACCTCTACCAGGTCCACCGCCCCAGCCCGGACACGGACGTCGCCGAAACCCTCGGCGCCCTCTCCGACCTCGTGCACCAGGGCAAGATCCGCTACATAGGGTCCTCCTCCTACTCCGGCTCCCAGATCGTCGAGGCCCAGTGGGTCTCACGGGAGCGCCACCTCGAACGCTTCGTGACCGAGCAGCCGCCGTACTCGATCCTGGTCCGGGGCATCGAGGAGGACGTGCTTCCCACCGTGCGCCGTCACGGCATGGGTACCCTCACCTACAGCCCGCTCTCCGGCGGCTGGCTCTCCGGCCGCTATCGCAAGAACGCCTTCGAGGGTCCGGCTTCGGCGGCGCGCCCCCAGGCCCGGTTCGACATGAGCACTCCGGCCAACCAGCGCAAGCTCGACGCGGTCGAGCAGCTCGCGGTCCTGGCGGGGAAGGCCGGTCTCACCTTGATCGAGTTGGCCGTCGCCTTCGTCATCAACCACCCCGGCGTCACCTCGGCGATCATCGGTCCGCGCACCATGGAGCAGCTGGAGGCGTTCTTGCCCGCCGCCGACGTCACGCTGTCTTCCGACATGCTGGACGCCATCGACGAGATCGTCGCCCCCGGGGTCACGGTCAACCCGGTCGACAACAGCTACGGCGACTTCGAACTGCGGGCCGACCAGCGGCGTCGCTGACGAGAGTCAGCTCGGCGAGTCCCGGGCGGTGAGCACCCCGCCCGCGATCACACAGAACAAACAGGGCGGACCGACGGTCCAATCTGTGACCGGGGTGTCTTGCTCACGCTGTGTCGACCGCTGGCCGGGGACGGTGCGTGGCTGGTGCCGGGCCGGCCGGGTGTGTCTCGATGGGGGCTTGCCGACCAGGCGTCATCACGGTTCTGACCGTCCGCGCGGTCCAGTGTCGGCTACGCGTTGAGCCGTCGGGTCGGAACCGGCAAGGCGCCGAGGGTTTTCGCACACCATCCGATATTTGCGGACTTCAGCAAGAAACTTGCAATCGCTTGCGTGGCTCATTCTTTACTTCGTCGGAATCTAGCGGGGCGGATGGGGGCTCTGTACGGTCGGGGCGCCGGTTTCCCGCACTCCTTGAAGGAGCATCAGATGCTGACGATCCCCAGACCCCGGCGACTGGCGGTGGCCGTCGTCGCCGCGGTCGGCGCGATGTGCGTGTCCGTCTTACCGGCCGCCGCCGCCCAGGAGGCGCCGCCGTCCAAGGCGCTCCGGGCCGGCGCGACGGCCCCCACTCCCCGGCAGGCGCAAGCGGCAGCGAGCGCGGCGGTGGGTGCGACGACGCCGTTCTCGGTCTACGAGGCCGAGGCGGGAACGCCGGGCGGGGGCGCGGCCGTCCGGTCGCTGACCTCGGCGCCTACGACGCAGTACTCGAGCGCCACCCTGGAGGCTTCGGGCCATTCCTATGTCCACCTGGGCGGCACGGGCCAGTCGGTGCAGTGGACCAACACCACCGGGCAGCCGATCTCCTTCCTCAACGTCCGCGCGAGCATCCCGGATTCGGCATCCGGCGGTGGTTCCACCGGGACGCTGAACCTGTATGTCAACGGAGTGTTCCGGCAGGCGCTGAACCTCAACTCGCGGCAGAGCTGGGTGTACGAGGGCAACGGCAACTACAACACGAGCGACAACCAGAACCCGGCCGACGGCGACCCGAGGGTCTTCTGGGACGAGTCGCACACCTTCGTCACCGGCTCCCCGATCCCGGCGGGCGCCACGTTCTCGCTGCGGAAGGACTCCGACAACAGCGCGTCCTTCTACGACGTGGATTCCCTCGACGTGGAGAACCCGCCGGCGCCGCAGACGCAGCCGGCGAACTCGATCTCGATCACGAGTTGCGGCGCGGTGGCGGACGACAACCCGACCAACGGCGCGGCCGACAGCCAGTCGGTGGACAGCCGGGCCGCCATCCAGAGCTGCATCGACCAGGCGCAGTCGCAGGGAAAGACTCTGTGGATTCCGCAGGGCACCTTCTACGTGAAGGGCACCGCGGGACTCAACGCGCAGGGGATCACCATCGCGGGCGCGGGCCTTTGGTACAGCACGGTCTACCGTGACGTCCCGGTCCCCAACAGCACGCCGCTGGCGGCCCTGTTCGACCTGACCTCCTGCACTGTGCGTAACTTCCACATCGACGCCAACGCCGTCAGCCGGAGCACCATCGGCGGGGACGGCGGCGCGATGGACACCACCGGCACCAACTGGCTGGCCGACGGCATCTGGACCCAGCACACCATGTCGGGCTTCTGGGCCTCCGGCACCGGCGGGACGGTGCAGAACAGCAGGCTGACGTCGATCTGGGCGGACGGGATCAACGTCAACAACGTGTCGCTGGGCGCGGACACCGGGAACAACCTGACGGTCACCGACAACTTCGTCCGCGGCACCGGGGACGACGCGATCGCCATCAACTCGGTGAACTACAACACCAACGGCGACGGTTCCCAGACCTTCTACCACCCGATGACCAATGTCACCGTCAGCGACAACACCTCGATCGCGCCGTGGGGTGGCAAGGGGGTCGGGATCTACGGCGGCAGCGGCCACCAGGTCAAGAACAACTACATCAGCGACACGGCCCGTTACATCGGTCTGGGCGCCGGGCGCTTCGGTGTCAACGGCAGCGACCTGCTGTCCGCGACCGTCACGGGCAACACCGTGGTCCGCTCCGGCGGCAACGCCTACAGCCAGGGCCAGCCCGCCCTGCACATCGGCAATGGCGGCGACGGACAGAACACCGGGATCGTCGACAAGGTCACGGTGACCGGCAACACCGTCACCGACTCCCTCTACGACGGGATCGGCTTCTCCACCTCGACCAACACGCTGCTGCAGGACAACACCGTCAACGACCCCGGCCGCAACGGCATCGCGATCTCGCCGTCGTTCTACCCCGCGCCCACCGGCTCCGCGACGATCACCGGCAACACGGTCACCGGGCTCGACCCCGGCACCTCGGCCTTCGTCAACAACTCCACCGGGTTCGTCGCGACGCTGAGCGACAACCACTGGCCGCCGCCCGCTCCCGAGGGCCCCTACGGTGGCACTCCGGCCGCCGTGCCCGGCACGGTCCAGGCGGAGAACTACGACACGGGTGGCCAAGGGGTCGGGTACAACGTCACCTCCGTCAACGGCAACGCCAACTCCTACCGCGCCGACGGCGTCGACCTGGACAACACCTCGGACACCGGCGGCGGTTACGACCTGGGCTGGACCGGCGCCGGACAGTGGTTCCGCTACACGGTGGACGTCGCCACGGCCGGCACCTACACCCTCGACCTCCGCGTCGCGGCCCCGTCCGCGGTGACCGGCGCGCTGCACCTCTCGGACGCCTCCGGCACCGACCTCACCGGAGCCGTCGACCTGCCCGCCACCGGCGACTGGCAGACCTGGGGCACCGCGACCACCCACGTGACCCTGCCCGCCGGCCGACAGATTCTGACACTCCATCAGGACGCCGGTGGCTGGAACATCAACTACCTCGCCTTTGCCGCGGGGAGCGGCTCACCGCGGGCCACCCTGACCGCGTCTCCGGGATCACTGACCTTCGCCGACCAGGCGGTGAACACGACCAGCGCCGCGCGGACCGTCACCGTCACCAACTCCGGTACCGCCACCGCCTCGATCACCGGGGTCACCGCCGGCGGTGACTTCGCCCAGGCCAACACCTGCGGTACCTCGCTGGCCGCCGGCGCGAGCTGCACGGTCTCCGTCACCTTCAGACCCACCGCGTCAGGCTCCCGTACCGGCACCCTCACTCTGACCGGCAACCAGTCCAACAACCCCACCACGGTGGCCCTGTCGGGCACCGGCACCGACACCACCGGGACCAACCTCGCCGCCGGCAAGCCCACCAGCGAGTCCAGCCACACGGACGTATACCCGTCGTCGAACGTGACGGACGGCAACCAGGGCTCCTACTGGGAAAGCGCCAACAACAGGTTTCCGCAGTGGGTCCAGGTCGACCTGGGTTCGGCCCGGAGCGCCTCCCGCGTGGTCCTGCAACTGCCCGCCACCTGGGGCGCCCGCACCCAGACCCTGACCCTCGGCGGCAGCGCCGACGGCACCACCTTCACCACGCTGAAGTCCTCGGCCGCCTACACCTTCGACCCGAACACCAAGAACACCGTCACGCTCACCTTCCCCGCCGCCACCCAGCGTTACTTCCGCGTCACCGTCACCGCCAACGACGGCTGGCCCGCGGGCCAGGTCTCAGAGTTCGAGATCTGGGCCTCCTGACCCCAGCTTCCCCACGGTGCCGCCGGACACTCCGTCCGGCGGCACCGCCATGTGTGCGGCCTCCGCGGCCCGGTGCCGGCCGCAGCCTCAAGACGGCACATTAGATCTTGCAGGCTGAATTTTTATTGTTGCAATGTTCTGTCTAGTTCTTGCGTGACCATGTCGAGGATATTACGGTCCCCCACGCGTCGTTACCGCCTCCTGTCTCCCCCCTCTCCCTTTGAGCCCCGTCCCTCCCTCCCTGGCGGTGTCAGCGGCACAGTTCCGGCATTTCGTGATGAAAGGAGTGGCACGTGTTCCATTCCATCCGAGATCTGAGACGAGCCCTCGTCTGGGTGGTCAGCACCGCGATGGTGGCTGCCGTCGGCGTCATCGCTCTGGCCGTCCAACCCGCCTGGGCGGCGGCCGCCGCCACTGGCGGCAGCGGCGCGAGCCTGCCGTACGTCGAGGTGCAGGCGGAGAACTCCGTCACCAACGGCACCTCCATCGGCCCGAGTTACACCCAGGGCCAGTTGGCCGACGAGGCGTCGTACCGCAAGGCGACGACGCTGCAGGGCACCGGCAAGTACGTCACGTTCACCACGCCGGTGGCGACCAACTCGATCAACTTCCGGTACAGCATCCCCGACACGTCGAACGGCTCGGTCTACACCGCCGCGCTGTCTCTGTACGTCAACGGCGTCAAGCAGCCCGACTTCACCCTGACGAACGCCTACAGCTGGTACTACGGCAGCTACCCCTTCACCAACACGCCGGGCAGCAACCCGCACCACTTCTACGACGAGGCCCACCGCCTGTTCTCCACCACGTATCCGGCGGGGACGACCTTCAAGCTGCAGGTCGACGCGGGGGACACCGCCTCCTCGTACACGATCGACTTCGCCGACTTCGAGCAGGTCGGCGCCGCCCTGACCGCACCGTCGGGGTCGGTGTCGGTGACCAGCAAGGGCGCCGACTCGACCGGTGTGGCCGACGCGACCAGCGCGTTCAACGCCGCGATCAGCTCGGCAGGCCCCGGCGGCACCGTGTGGATCCCGCCGGGCAGCTACAACATCCCCGGCCACATCAGCGTCAACAACGTCACGATCGCCGGCGCCGGCATGTGGTACTCGACGGTCACCGGCACGGCCCCCGGCTTCTACGGCAACTCCGCACCCTCGGCCAGCACCAACGTGCGCCTGCAGAACTTCGCGATCTTCGGCAATGTGCAGGAACGCGACGACAGCGCCCAGGTCAACGGCATCGGCGGCGCGATGAGCGACTCGACCGTCTCCAGCCTGTGGATCGACCACATGAAGGTCGGCGCCTGGATGGACGGGCCGATGGACGGGCTGACGTTCACCGGCATGCGCATCCGTGACACCACCGCGGACGGCATCAACTTCCACGGCGCCGTCACCAACTCGAAGGTGACCAACAGCGACATCCGCAACACCGGCGACGACGGCATCGCCACCTGGGCGGACTCAGGCATCGGCGCCGACGCCAACGACACGATCTCGAACAACACCGTGTCCCTGCAGATCCTCGCGAACGCCATCGCGATCTACGGCGGCCACGACAACACCGTCAGCGGCAACCGGGTGGTGGACACCGGCCTCGCCCAGGGCGGCGGCATCCACGTGGGGCAGCGCTTCACGTCGACGCCGGTCGGGCTCACCACGATCTCCGACAACACCATGATCCGGGCCGGCAGCCTCGACCCCAACTGGCAGTTCGGGGTCGGCGCACTGTGGTTCGACGGCAGCCAGGGCGCGATCACCGGCCCGATCAACGTGACCAACGCGCTGATCCAGCAGAGTCCGTACGAGGCGGTCCAGTGGGTCGAGGGCACCATCAGCGGTGTCAACCTCAACAACGTGACCATCGCCGGAACCGGAACCTTCGCCCTGCAGGAACAGACCGGCGGCGCCGCGAAGTTCACCAATGTCACGGCTACCGGCGTCGGCTACTCGTCCCCGGTGTACAACTGCTCGGGCGGCAACTTCGTCGTCACCGACGGCGGCGGCAACTCCGGCATCAGCGGCACGCCGTACTGCGGCGGTTGGCCGGCTCCGGTCTTCCCGCCTTACCCGTCCGAAGGCGTGACGGCCACCCCCGGTGCGCTGAACTTCGGTTCGGTCGCGACCGGTTCGACAAGCGACGCACAGACCGTGACGGTCTCCAACCCGACCAACACCGCCGCGTCCGTCTCGTCGATCTCCACCAGCGGCGACTACTCCCAGACCAACACATGCGGCTCGTCGATCGCGGCGAACGGCTCGTGCACCGTCAGCGTGAAGTTCGCGCCGACCGCGACCGGCAACCGTAGCGGTGCGCTGACCGTCAACGCGGGCGGGACCACCAACACGGTCAGCCTCTCCGGTACCGGCACCGCGCCGGGCCCGGTGCTGAACACCGACCCGGCGAGTCTGTCCTTCGACGGCACGGTGGTCGGCTCGTCGGCCACCGCGCAGACGGTGAAGGTGACGAACTCGGGCACCGCGTCGGCGACCGTCTCGGGAGTCTCGGCCTCCGGTGACTTCAGCCAGACCAACAACTGCTCCACCCTCGCGGTCGGCGCGTCCTGCACCGTGAGCGTCGGGTTCAAGCCCACCGCGGGCGGAACGCGCACCGGCAACCTGACCGTTACCAGCAACGCCAACAACAGCCCGACCACCGTCTCCCTGTCCGGCAGCGGCATCGACAGCAGTACCGACATCGCCGCCGGACGGCCGGCGTCGGCGAGTTCGAGCAGCAGTCCGTACGTCCCCTCGAACCTCACCGACCCGGACGCGTCGACGTACTGGGAGAGCGTGAACGGCTCGTTCCCGCAATGGGCCCAGGTCGACCTCGGCCAGAACTTCAGCGTCGGCAAGGTCGTGCTCAAGCTCCCGCCGGCGACGGCATGGTCGGCTCGCACACAGACCCTGTCGGTGCAGGGATCCACGGACGGATCCAACTTCTCGACGATCAAGGCCTCGGCCGGGTACACCTTCGACCCGAACGCCAACAACAACACGGCGACCATCACGTTCAACGCCGCCACCGCGAGATACGTGCGGGTGAACATCACCGCCAACACGGGCTGGAACGCGGCCCAGTTGTCGGCCCTCCAGGTGTTCCCCAGCAGCGGTGGCTCCTCGCCGGCGACCCTGTCGGCCGACCCGACGTCGCTGTCGTTCCCCAGCCAGGCGCTCAACACCACCAGCAGCGCCCGGACGGTTACGGTGACCAACACCGGTACCGCGGCCGCGACGGTCTCCGGCATCACCGTCACGGGCGACTTCTCGCAGACGAACACCTGCGGGACGTCGATCGCGGCGGGCGCCTCCTGCACGGTGGACGTCACGTTCAGGCCCACCGCGTCCGGCACCCGCACCGGTGACCTCAGCGTCGCCAGCAACGCGTCGAACGGCACGACCACGGTCGCGCTGACGGGCATCGGGGCCGGCGCGGCAAACCAGAACCTGGCGGCAGGGAAGCCCACCACCGAGTCCAGCCACACCGACGTGTACGCGTCGTCGAACGTGACGGACGGCAACCAGGGCAGCTACTGGGAGAGCGCCAACAACGCCTTCCCGCAGTGGGTGCAGGTGGACCTCGGTTCCGCGCAGAGCGCCGGCCGAGTCGTCCTCCAGCTCCCGGCCGGCTGGGGCGCCCGTAACCAGACGCTGTCCCTGTCGGGCAGCACCGACGGCGCCGCCTTCACCACCATCAAGTCGTCGGCCGCGTACACCTTCGACCTCACCACCAACAACACGGTCACCATCACGTTCACCGCGACCACCCAGCGATACATCCGGGTGAACATCACGGCGAACAACGGCTGGCCGGCCGGTCAGATCTCGGAGTTCCAGGTCTGGAACACCTGAAGCGACCCGATGGTGCCGCCGAGCGCGAGCGTGAGCGCGCTCGGCGGCACCCACCGAAGCGGAGTCCAGAGAAGTCCAGAGAAGTCCAGAGGAGCCCAGAGGAGTCCAGATGGGTGTCACACGCAGAGTCTTCTTAAGGGTGGCGATCGCGGCCACCGCGGTGGGAACCGTGGGAGCGACCGAGACCGTACTCGCCCCGACCGCGTCGGCGGCGAGCCCGCCGGGCGACGTGGTCGGCAAGATCACCGTCGGCTACCAGGGCTGGTTCGCCTGCATCGGCGACGGCGCGCCCATCAACGGCTGGTGGCACTGGACCCAGAACTGGGGCCAGCCGCCGTCCCCGACCAACACCGGCATCAGCTGCTGGCCCGATGTGCGTGAGTACACCAACACGTACCAGACGTCGTACGCCGCCCTGGGCAACGGCCAGCCCGCCAAGCTGTTCTCCTCGTACGACCAGCAGACGGTGAACACCCACTTCCTGTGGATGCAGCAGAACAGCATCGACACGGCCGCCCTGCAACGCTTCAACCCCACCGGCGGTGAGGGCCCCACCCGCGACGCCATGGCGACCAAGGTGCGCAGCGCCGCCGAGTCGTACGGCCGGAAGTTCTACATCATGTACGACGTCTCCAACTGGACGAACATGCAGTCCGAGATCAAGACGGACTGGACGAACAAGATGTCCGCGCACACCGCGTCCTCGGCGTACGCGAAGCAGAACGGCAAGCCGGTCGTCTGCATCTGGGGGTTCGGCTTCAACGACCCCAACCACCCCTTCACCCCTGACGCCTGCCTCGACGTCGTCAACTGGTTCAAGGGCCAGGGGTGTTACGTCATCGGCGGCGTCCCGCGCGAATGGCGGACCGGGACCGGGGGATCGCAGCCCGGCTTCCTGGGCGTCTACCACGCCTTCAACATGATCTCGCCGTGGATGGTCGGCGCCATCGGCAATGTGACCGAGGCCGACAACGCCTACACCACCTACACCGTCCCCGACCAGGCGGACTGCAACGCCAACGGCATCGACTACCAGCCCTGCGTCCTGCCCGGCGACGTCTCCGGTCGGCAGCGCGCGCACGGCGACTTCATGTGGCGGCAGTTCTACAACGTGGTGCGGGCCGGGGTGCAGGGCATCTACATCTCGATGTTCGACGAGTACAACGAGGGCAATCAGATCGCCAAGACCGCCGAGACCCAGGCATGGGTGCCCACCAACTCCGGATTCCTCGCCCTCGACGAGGACGGCACCGCCTGCTCCTCCGACTACTACCTGCGCCTGACCGGCGACGGCGGCCGCATGCTCAAGGGCCAGATCGCGCTGACCGCCACTCGTCCCACCCAGCCGACCGTCCCCACCGGCGGCGACACCACACCGCCCGCCGCGCCGGGTGCCCTGACCGTCACCGGGCACACCAGCAACTCCGTCTCGCTGGCCTGGAACACGTCGACCGACAACGTCGGCGTGACCGGCTATCGCGTCCTGCAGGTGTCCGGCTCGACCAGCACACAGGTGGGTAGCACCAGCGCAACCTCCTTCACCGTCACCGGACTTGGCGCATCCACCGCTTACGCCTTCGACGTCGTCGCCCTCGACGCGGCGGGAAACGTGTCGCAGCCCTCCAACCAGGTCACCGTCACCACCGACCCCCCTTCCAGTACCACCAACCTCGCCCTCCACCGCCCCACCTCGGAGAGCAGCCACACCCAGACATACGCCTCGGGCAACGCGACCGACGGCGACACCAACACCTACTGGGAGTCCGCCAACAACGCCTTCCCGCAGTGGGTCCAGGTCGATCTGGGCGCCACGACCGGCGTCAAACGGATCGTCCTCCGCCTGCCCCCGGCCACCGCCTGGGCCACCCGTACCCAGACCATCTCCGTCCAGGGCGGCACGGACGCCGGCACCTCCACCCAACTCCTTGCCCCGGCGGGCTACACCTTCGACCCGGCGACCGGCAACACCGCGACCCTCACGCTCCCCTCCACCGTCACCACCCGCTACGTACGACTCACCTTCACCGCCAACAACGGCTGGCCGGCCGGGCAGGTCTCGGAGTTCCAGGTCTTCGGCGTCTGACGAACAGAGGGCCCGACCGCCGTTCAGCGTTGCTGGCGGTCTTGCGTCCCTTGCGGCTCAGGAGTACGTTTCCAAACGGGTCGACTCGAATAGAAATAGCCGGATCGCGAGCCTCGCGGCCCAGGTCAGCGCAACAGGAGCCGCACATGAGTACCGAGGTCAGCGTTGTCATCGGTAACGGGGGGATGGGGCGCGCCGTCGCCCGTAGGGTCGGTGCCGGTCACCGACTGCTGATCGCCGACTACAAGGAAGACGCTCTGGAGCCGGTCGCCGAGCAGCTGCGCGACGACGGGTTCGAGGTGATCACGCAGAGCGTGGACGTCACCTCGCGTAAGTCGGTGGCAGGACTCGCACACACCGCGGCGGAGCTCGGCAGGGTCACCCGTCTCGTCCACACCGCCGGCGTCTCTCCGGCTCAGGCGCCGATCCCGGCGATCCTCGCGGTGGACGTCCTCGGCCCCGCGCTGGTGCTGGACGAGTTCACGGACGTGATCGCCGCTGGTGGCGCGGGCGTCGTCATCGCCAGCAACGCCGGGCACTTCTATCCGGGGCCGCTGTCGCCCGAGGACATCCACGCGCTGTCCGATTTCTCGGCCGAGGACCTCGCCGGCCACGCGCTGCTGAGCCCGGATCGCTATGCCGACGGCAGCATCGCGTACCAATTCGCCAAGCGCGCCGCGCAGTTGCGGGTCAAGGCGGTGGCAGCGGGTGCCTGGGGTGACCGAGGGGCCCGGCTCAACTCGATCAGTCCGGGCGTCATCTCCACGCCGATGGGCCGCGCCGAGCTCGACGGCGGCGACCAGGGGCTCGTGCGGAGCCTGATCGAAGCCTCGGCGATCAGGCGTACCGGGGCCGCCGAGGAGATCGCCGCGGCAGCGGAGTTCCTGCTCAGCCCGAGCGCGAGCTTCGTCACCGGAACCGACCTGTTGGTGGACGGCGGTGCCGTGGCCGCGATCACCACCGGTCGTTTCGATCCGACCGCCTTCTGACCTCACCTTCCCGCGGCCGCCTCCCGGCGGCTGAAGAACAACCGCACAGAAAAGACACCAGCATGCAAGACAGCGCACAGCGCTTCGCTCATCGCACCATCCTCGTCACCGGCGCAGGCGCCGGTATCGGGCGCGCCACCGCGCTGCGCCTCGTCGCCGAGGGCGCCCGCGTGATCGCCGCCGACCTCTCGGCCGAGAGCCTCGACTCCCTCGCACGGGAGGCGCACGGAGACGGGGCGATCGTCGCCGTACCCGGCGACCTCACCGACCAGAGTGTCGTGGACGCGGCAGTGGCCGCGGGCGAGGGCCGGATCGACGGCCTGGCCAACATCGCCGGGATCACGGACGGCTGGCTGCCGGCCACCGAGATGGACGACCGGACCTGGCAGCGGGTCTTCGACCTCAACGTCACCGTTCCCATGCGCCTGACCCGTGCCGTGCTGCCGCAGATGCTGGAGCGCGGCGAGGGCGCGCTGGTCTACGTCTCCTCCGAGGCGAGTTTCCGCTCCTCACTCTCCGGCGCCGCCTACACCAGCTCCAAGCACGCCCTCAACGGCTTCGTGAAGTCCGTCGCCTTCTACTACGGCCGACGCGGCATCCGCGCCAACGCCGTCGCGCCCGGCGGGGTCAACACGGGGATGGACACCGCCTTCCGCTCCTCCTACGCCCAGGAAATGACCGCACCGGCCATCGCCGCCGGAACCTCCTCGGTGGCCCCCGAGGTCATCGTCCACCCGCTGCTCTGGCTGCTCTCCGAGGACGCCCCCAACGTCAACGGCGTCATCCTGCCCAGCGACGGCGGTTGGACCACCGTCTAGACCCGACAGGAGATCCCGCGATGACGGACACTGCGACGGACCGGTGCGATCCACCCCGGCTATGAACCGGTGACCGGCTCCGCCCGCAGGCCGCGCAGCAACACATCGAGGAGCGAGTCCACCGACTCGATGCTCAGATCGGTGCGACGGGCGGTCACCCAGTACATGAGGGAGCCGAGGATCGCGTCCGCGACCGCGCCGAAGTCCGCGTCGGGGCGCACCTCTCCGGCCTCGGCCGCCACGCGGAGGCGATCGATGAACCCGGTCCGCTGCACCTGGGTGAAGCGCTCGTAGAGCCGCTCGGCGGTGGCCGGGTCCTCGCTCGCCGCGGAGGTGACGGCCCGGATCCGGTCGGCCCGGACCGGGTCGACGAAGTCCCGGGCGAGGGCGTGCGCCCACGTGCGGACGTCCTTGTCCACCGATCCGGTGCGGGGCGGCGCGGCGAGGTGGAAGGGCTGCGCCTCCTCCATCACCGCGTCCGCGACGACCATCCCCTTCGAGGGCCACCAGCGGTAGATGGTGTCCTTGCCCACTCCCGCGCGCGCCGCGATCCCGCCGATCGACAACTTCTCGTAGCCCTGCTGGCCGATGAGTTCGCGGGTCGCGGCGAGGATGGCGAGCCGCGAGGCCTCGCTGCGCTTGCGGCCCGGGGTGGGACGGGGATCCTCGCTGGTCGACGGGCGCTTGCTGGGCTGGCTCACCTGGCGAGTATAGGGCGCCCACCGGTCCGTGGAACGGTCCCGTCTTGCCTCTGGGGCGCATCGGACATACATTTTCATACGGGTCGACTCGTATCGAAATGATCCGACGGAAACGGCAACAAGGACGGCAATGACTTTTCTCAGCACTCCCTTCAATCGCGACACCACCGCGGACGAAGTGCTCCGCGGTGTGGACCTCACCGGCCGGCGAGCGGTGGTCACCGGCGGCTCCTCCGGGGTCGGCGTGGAGACCGCGCGGGCACTGGCGCGAGCCGGCGCCGAGGTGACCCTGGCGGTACGCAACACCGCCAAGGGGGCCAAGGTCGCCGCGGAGATCACCGCGGACACCGGCAACCAGGCCGTACTGGTCGCGCCCCTGGAGCTCACCGACCTGGACTCGGCGCGTGCCTTCGCCGCTGCCTGGCAAGGCCCGCTGCACATCCTCGTCAACAACGCCGGCATCATGGCCCTCCCGGAACTGCAGCTCACGCCGCAGGGGTGGGAGGCTCAGTTCGCCACGAACCACCTCGGCCACTTCGCCCTGGCGACCGGACTGCATCACGCGCTCGCCGCCGAGGGCGGCCGGATCGCCGCGCTCAGCTCCACCGCGCATCTGTACTCGCCGGTCGTCTTCCACGACATCAACTTCGCCCGTCGGCCCTATGTCCCGCTGGAGGCCTACGGCCAGTCCAAGACGGCGATCGTGCTGTTCGCCGTGGAGGCCGGCCGGCGCTGGGCGGCGGACGGCATCACCGCCAACGCGGTGATGCCCGGCGGCATCCGCACCCCCTTGCAGCAGCACGCCTTCGGGGAGGACATGTCGGACGAGGCGCGGGCCGTGTACGACGCCTACCCCTGGCGCACCGCCGCCCAGGGCGCCGCCACCTCGGTGCTGGTGGCCGGCTCGCCGCTGGTCGAGGGGGTGACCGGGCGGTACTTCCAGAACAGCGCCGAGGCCCCGGTCATCGACCCGAAGGAGCTGGAGACGGACATCGAGCCGGTGGGCGTCGCCCGGTACGCGCTCGACCCGGTGGCCGCGGAGCGGCTGTGGGAGCTGTCCACGGCCGCCGTGTCCGCCTGACACGGCCGGCCGGGGCCGTGCCCCGATCCGCGACACGGACGGCGCGCTGCTCCGAGCTGTGTGGGGGCGCCGCTCTCATCGCGATGATCAAGACCATGGTGAGCGTGCCGAGTGGCTGACCTACGCTCACCGGGATCTGCCTGACATCTCCGCTTCATGTTCATGCGGACCATGCACGGCGAGCATGTGCTGATTGCCGGGCAGCGGGACGTTCCTGGCATGGCCATTACTGCTCCGGCTCGTCGCTCGCTCACCGCATCTGCGGTCGGCCTCGCCGCGTCGCTCACCGTTTCCCTCGCCGTCCTCGCCCCCGCGCAGCCGGCGTTCGCCGACGCCAACGCCGTACCGACGTACGAGGTGAAGATCGATCTCACGACCGCGGCGCTCGACGCATCGCACGTACCGACCTCGGCTGTGAAGGCGGCCTTCGGGATCACGGGCTCCGCCAAGGCACGCTCCTACGAGTACTACGACACCGACGCGCTCGACCTCAATGCCCAGGGCTGGGACGTCCGGCTCCGTCACAAGTCCGGCTCGGACTTCGAGGAGACCTACAAAAAGCGCTTCCCCGTGGTCGGCGGCGACATCGACGCCGCTCTGGACGAGGCGAACGCGGAAGGTTTCGACAGCAGCGACACCAACTACGACGCTCAGGTGGACTGGGGTTACGCCAAGCAGACCCTGAGCTTCAGCAATGAAAAGAGCCACGGCGCCAGCGGCTACTCCGGCACCTCGATGCCGTCCAGCAGCACCGGCCGTACCTGGCTGGTCAACGAGATCCCCGGCAAGCTCGACGACTGGCTCTCCGACAACTGGGGTTCGGACACCCTGAAGGTCTCCCGAGCCCACGGCCCGGTGACCTCGCAGGTCTGGTCGGGGGCGTGGGAGTCGTCCGACGACGCTGGCATCGAGGTGCTGCCCGTGAAGGACTCCACCGGAACCGGCACCGAGTACGTCGTCGAGTTGTCGTTCAAGACAGACGACTATGCCGACGCCGCGCAACTCCACGCCGACGCCATCGCCGTCGCCGATGGACACGGCTGGCTGTACCACGGCGACATCCTCAAGACCCAGCTGATTCTCGACCGCTACTGAGCGATCCTGCCCCGCAGCCCTGCACCGCGCGAAGCTCCGGTCCCAGGCGGCGGAGGCCGTCGAGTGGCGGCCGCGGCCCCCGTCATGCGCATGCGTTGACCAGCACATGGGCGATTGCCGCGACCGCGTCTCGTCAGGCGTGTGGTGTGTGCCGAAGTGCCGCGGTCGGAGCTTCGGCCGGGGGATCAACAGCTGTCGATGACCGCCTCACCGCGTAGGTCCCAGGGCGGGCGGGGCGGCGTCGGCGGACGTCCCCCAGCCGGACGGTTCGGCGCCGACGGTGAAGGACAGCGACCGCAGGCCTCGGAGCGACTCGGTCGTCAGATACGTACGGCCGTAGGAGGAACCGTCGACCCTCGCCGACTGGATGTACCGGTCACGGTCGGAGGTGCCCGGCGCCGTCACGGTCAGGGCGCCGTGCGGGTAGTAGCGCCGGTCGAGCGTCAGATCGACCCGCGGGAAGACGGGCGTCGACAGGCCCCAGGTGTCGTAGCCGGGCTGCACCGGGAAGATCCCGATGGACGAGAGCACGTTCCAGGCGGACATCGTGCCGAGGTCGTCGTTGCCGGTCATGCCGGTCGGTGCGTCCGTGAACAAGGTCAGCGCGGCGTGCACCACATCGGTCGTCTTCCACGGCTGACCGGTCGACAGATACGTGTAGGGGGCGATCAGGTCGGGCTCGTTCTGCGGGTTGTACTTGTCCGCGTTGTAGTAGTCGTACGGGCCGTTGACCCACACCTCTCGCGCGGTCTTCGCCGGGTCCTTCAGAAGCTGCTCGTACGCGAAGAACGAGTCGAGGCGGTCATTGGCCGTCTGCTTGCCGCCGATCAGGTCGACCATGCCCGGCAGGTCCTGCGGCACGAGCCACTGGTACTGCCAGGACGTGCCCTCGTGGAAACCCTCGCTCAGGGCCGGGTCCGCCGGTCCGGTGAAGGAGCCGGAGGCATCCCGCGCGCGGAAGAAGCCGGTCGAACCGTCGTAGATCTTCCGGTAGTTCTGGGCCCGTGCGGCATAGCGTGCGGCGTCCGCGTCGTGGCCCAGATCCCGCGCCATCGCGCCGAGCATGGCGTCCGACAGGGCGTACTCCAGGGTCGCGGAGGCGCCGTGGTCGTAGTCCGAGTCGCCGGGCTTCGCGTGCGGGCGGTCCTTGACGTACGGCGCGAAGCCGTTCGCGATGTACTCCTTGTTGGCCTCGCGGCCCACCGCGGGCGAATCGGCGGGAGGCACCCCGTCGGCGTTCTTCTTCAGGGCGCGGTAGGCCCGTTCTGCGTATCCGTCGGCCCCCTTGAGCAGGCCCTGCTGGTAGGCGTTGGTCAGGAACGGGGTGACCGGGTCGCCGGTCATGATGTTCGTCTCGACCGTGCCGTAGCCCCACTTGGGCAGCCAGCCGCTGTCCTCGTCGATCTTGATGACGGAGATCGCCATGTCCCTGGCCTCACGGGGCGCGAGCAGGGAGAGGAGCTGCGACTGGGTGCGGTAGGTGTCCCACAGTGACCAGTTCTGGTAGTAGGTGAAGCCCTGTGCGCGGTGGACCCGCTGGTCCCAGCCGGTGTAGCGACCGTCGGCGTCGCTGCCGATGTTGGGTGCGAGGAAGGACCGGTAGAGCGACGAGTAGAACGTGCGGCGCAGGGTGTCACCGCCGCCCTGGGCGCGTACGTCGTCGAGCCGGTCCTCCCACGCGCGGTGCGCCTGGCTCCGGACGGCGTCGAACGAACGGCCCCCCTCGGAGCGGAGGTTGAGGGCGGCACCGCGGGCGTCCACGTACGAGAGCGCGGTGGTCGCCTCGACCGTCCGGTCCTTGGTGGTGTCGAAGCGGACGAAGGCGCCGTTGCGTCCCGCGCTCACGGATTCCCTGGATCCCTCGGTGACGGTGTCGCCGTTCCAGGTGCCCGAAGTGGTGAACGGGCGGTCGAAGCGGGTGACGGTGTAGACGGTGTACGGCTTGGTGTCCTGGCAGAAGCCGCTGCCGGTGATGGCGGTGCGCACCGTGCGGTTGTCGAGGATCTCGACCTTGGTGGAGATCGTCCTGTGCAGCGACTGCCCCGCGTTGAGCAGGACGTTGGCCTTGTCCGTGGCCGGGAAGGTGTAGCGCTGCACCCCGGTCCTGGCGGTCGCGGTCAGCTCGGCCTCGATGCCGGTCTTCAGGTCGACCCGGTACGAGCCGGGGTTCGCCCGCTCGCTGTCGTGGCTGAACTCCGCCTCGTACTTGGCGTAGTCCGTCTCGGTGACGTCACCCGTGGTCGGCAGCACGGGCAGGTCGCCGCCCAGGCCGCAGCCGACGCCCGAGAGGTGGACGAGGGAGAAGCCGCGGATGTGATTCTGGGAGTAGTCGTAGCCGGTGTTGTGGCCGGTGTCCGGCGAGAACTGCACCATGCCGAAGGGCACGGCTGCGCCGGGGTAGGTGTTGCCTTCGTTCTCCGTTCCGATGAACGGGTTGACCAGATCGGTGAGCGGGGCGCTGGGCGGGGCGTCCGCCCGAGCCGCCGGAACCGCGAGGGAGCCGCCGAGGAGCACGGCGGTCGCCACCACCATCCCCGCATCGCGTAGCCGTTGAGTCCATCCCATGGGCGGGAATGCCTCCTCGAAGCCTAGACAACGTTGTCAAGCGCTGGGCGCGCCCATTCTTCGTCGTGTACACGTAATCGTCAAGTACCCTGTGTGGCTCTACTGACGAGTAGTCAGGTGGTCGGGTGGTGTCCGCGCGCAGGACGTCGGCTGTCCCGAAGCCGACTGCGCCGGCCGTGGTTGCTGCGATCCTGGTTCCTCTGATCCTGGTTCCTGCGATCCTGGTTCCTCCGGAGCCGGCTCTTCCGTGGCGGACTTGTGCTGCTCGTCGCCGTCCGGGTTCCGGTGGGCGGCGGCGCCGAGTAACTCCTCGCGCTCCATGGGCCGTAGCGGCAGCGCCTTGGCCAGCTCCTGCATCGTGGTCATGCGCGGGTTGGAGCCCCTGCCCGTTTCCAAGCCGCGGATGGTGCGCACGCTCACCCCGGAACGCTCAGCCAACTCCTCCTGGGTCAGCCCCGCCTGGACCCGCAGTCGCCGCAGCGCATCGCCGAACCCACTGGTCACAAGTCACGGCCCATTTCTCTGAGATGTCGCCTTTTCGCAGGTGGGGGACTCTAGCGCGGCCACCGGCCACGTATGACCGGTTCAGTGTCCTGTCCACGTTTCCTCCACCGGGGCCACCTTCGAGGGCATCGAGGGATCGACTCGACGGGTCGAGTGGATCGACCGGTCCGGAGAACGGGGAACAGTCATGCCGACGACGACCGCACCGCACGGACGACCGTCACCGCCCGCACATTCTGGCGAAGTTGGAGCTGCCGGACCGGGCTGCCGCCATCGTGCACGCCTTCGACTGCGGTCTGGTCGTGCCCGGACAGGGCCCGCGCAGGCAGGCGGTGGCGTCGGGGATCGCTGTCCGACAGCGGACTGGCCCCGCACCCGGTCCATGGCTTCGGGTCTCCGTGCTCGGCCCGTTGCGGGCGTGGCTCGCCGGTCAGCCCGTGGACGTCGGCCCGGTGCGGCAGCGGGCCGTGCCGGCGGCGTTGGCGGGCTGTGACCGGACGCAGGTGCTGAGCGGCCAGAACGCGATCATGGCGATCACGTCGGTGTTGAGCGGTGGCAGCTGTCCCCAGCGGAACGACAGGCAGGCACTCTCCTGGCGGATCTTCAACGGCGCGGGCAAGGTCTGCGCCGTGCAGAGGACGAACTGAGTCGCTTGACGCGTCGGGGCGGCCCGAACGGTTCTCGGGCCGCCGCGCCCCTATGGCGTGGCGGAGATGGCCGGGTGGTCAGTCGTCGTAGTCGACCGAACTGCAGATGCTGTTGAACGTGCTGCAGCAGGGCAGTGCCTTCGTGCGCTCCTCGCGCGTCCCGGTGTCGGGCCACGCCGATGATGGAAAAAAGATGGGCTCAATGACGTAATAATGATGGATTCCGCCCCTTCATTAATGCCCTGCGGTCCACCTACCCTTGCGGCCATGCAACGGCCTGGCCGTTGGCTGACCAGCCTTGAAGGTTCCTGGAGGGGAAGGCAATGGCGCCTGTGGAACTACGCGTCGGAAGCCGATGGCAAGCGTCGGCGGGGTCGAGACGGACCCGGGACGTGACCTCGTCCTTCGGCGGCTCGACCGTCGATACCGTCGAGGTGGCCCTCGCGGCGGCGGAGCGGGGAGCCGCGGTATGGCGACGTACCCCCTCCGGGAGCGCGGTCGCGTTGGGCGGCTATGCCAACGCCGGGCAGGTGTGCATCTCAGTCCAGCGAGTGATCACCCACCCCGACATCACCGCCGACTTCCTCGACGCCCTCGTCTCCAAGGTCAAGGCAATCCGGACCGGCGACCCGTCGTCCCCTGCACCTGGCCAAGCGGCTGAGAGCACTGACGGAACTGGTGCGGGACGGCCAGTGGGGCATGCGGACACTCGCCTACGACCCGTTCAGCCCTCCACCGTCCGAGTGCGCCTGCGCCGACCTCGGCGAACTGGCCGGGTCGAGCGAGGGAGCGATCCTGATCAACTGCGCCCGCGGTTGGCCAACCCCGACTGGAACCACCGAAAGGCCACGGCATGACCACCTCACCCACGAACTCACCCACCACCTCACCCACGAACTCACCCTCGAACTCGCCCTTGAACAGGATCGCCGGCGCGCCCATCTCCTGGGGCGTGTGCGAAGTCCCCGGCTGGGGCTACCAGTTGACGCCCGAACGGGTGCTGAACGAGATGCGCGAAGTCGGCCTGGCCGCCACCGAGATCGGCCCTGAAGGCTTCCTGCCCGGCGAGCCGGACGTCATGGCCCGGGTTCTCGCCCACCACGACCTCCACGCGGTCGGCGGCTTCACCCCGCTGCTGCTGCACGTGCCCGGACACGACCCGCTGCCCGAGGTGGAACAGCTCCTGGAGAGCTACGCCGCCTCGAAGGCCGAGGTCCTCGTCCTGTCGGCCGTCACCGGCCAGGACGGCTACGACTCCCGCCCCGAACTCGACGCCGACGGCTGGAAGCTGCTGCTGTCCAACCTCGACCGGCTCGCCTCGCTGGCCGCCGAACGCGGCGTACGCGCCGTCCTGCACCCGCACGTCGGCACGATGATCGAGAACGGCGACGAGGTCCGGCGCGTCCTGGAACACTCGGCGGTCTCGCTCTGCCTCGACACCGGGCACCTGCTCATCGGCGGCACCGACCCCGCCGAGCTCACCCGCCAGGCGCCCGAGCGCATCGCCCACACCCATATGAAGGATGTGGACGCCTCCCTCGCCGCCAAGGTCCGGTCCGGACAGCTCAGCTACACCGAGGCGGTGCGCAAGGGCATGTATCGCCCGCTGGGCGCGGGGGACGTGGACGTCCAGGCCATCGTCACCCACCTCGGCGCGCGCGGCTACGACGGCTGGTACGTCCTGGAACAGGACACCATTCTGACCGAGGAGCCCAAGGAAAAGGGGCCGGTCGAGGATGTGTGGGCCAGCGCCGAGCATCTGCGCACGGTGCTGCGCGGTGTCGCGTAGCCGTATATGGGCCTGATGCGTTTTTGATGTCTTCGGAGGGATTGACCGGCATGTGCGGGGCACCCAAGAATGCCGCAGTTATTGGGTGCCACGTCTTTTTCCGAACATGAGGGATCCAGGAAACACAAATGACCGCTGACGAATTTCTGGCCACGTGTTGGACCACGGCGGGTGACGCCGCTCCCGACGAGGAGGACCAGCGCAGTCCACTGAATCTGCGGGAACGCGTGGATGCGGCGCGCGAGGCCGGATTCACGGGCTTCGGGCTGCTGTACGCGGACCTGGTGGAGGCCGAGCGCGAGTACGGGCTCGCCGGTATCCGGTCTCTCTTCGAGGACAACGGAATCAGCCACGTCGAGTTGGAGCTGCTGACCGACTGGTGGGCCGACGGACCCCGGCGGACCGCGTCTGATGCCGTCCGCAGCGGACTCCTGAGGGCCGTCGAGGCGCTCGGCGCACGCACCCTCAAGATCGGCCCCGATGTGGCGGACGAGCCCTGGGACCTCGACGTCTGGGCCAAGGAGTTCGCCACGTTGGCGGCGCAGGCCGACGGTGTGGGCGCCCGGCTCGGGATCGAGTTCCTGCCCTGGTCCAACCTCAAGACCGTGCACGACGGACTGCGGCTCGTGGAGGCCGCCGGTCACCCGGCGGGCGGGCTCATCATCGACGTCTGGCACACCGAGCGCGCCCACACCCCTCCCGCCGACCTGGCGGACGTACCCGGGTCGCGGATCGTGGGCGTGGAGCTCAACGACGCCGACAGTCAGATGGTCGGCACTCTCTTCGAGGACACCGTCCATCGCCGTCGGCTGTGCGGAGAGGGCTCTTTCGACCTCCCGGGGATCATCACCGCGCTCCGTACGGCCGGCTGGAACGGCCCCTGGGGCGTGGAGATCCTCTCGGACACGCATCGTGCGCTGCCGGTGCGGGAGGCGGCCGCAGCGGCGTACCGGAGTGCCGCGACGCTGGTGAAGTGAAGGCCACGGCCCCGGTCCTTCCTCTGTATGAGCAAGGGCCGGGGAACGTCCGGTCATTTTGATGCAAAGGCCATGCACTTTTCCGTGTGGGGGCATGCGAAATCAGCGTCAATTAATGTTCTGGCATCTTTTCCTGATGGATAAATGATGTCATTGCAAACATTGACCTGAGGGTGAGGTGAGGGTTCCATCTCGTCATGAGCAACAGCGGTGTTAACGAGCCGCTTTGCCTTTCCCCTGCAGCACAGTGAGGTGCCGGAAAGATGGACCGTTCCTCCCACCCCCGCTCCCGCAGAATCGTCCCCGTTGTCGCAGCGGCAGCCGCCGCACTGCTTGTGGCCGGCTGCTCCAGCAGCTCCGGTGGCAAGCAGGCCGAAGAGAGCGGGAACACCGTCTCGGCAGGCAAGGCCGGCACTCCCCGCATGACGGTCGCGATGATCACGCATGCCGCCCCCGGTGACACCTTCTGGGACACGATTCGCAAGGGCGCCGAGGCCGCCGCGGCCAAGGACAACGTCAAGCTGGTCTACTCCAGCGATGCCAACGGCCCCAACCAGTCGAACCTGGTCCAGAACGCCATCGACCAGAAGGTCGACGGCATCGCTGTCACTCTCGCCAAGCCGGATGCCATGAAGGCCGTGGTCGCCAAGGCCGAGCAGGCCGGTATCCCCGTCGTCGGCTTCAACACCGGCGTGCAGGACTGGAAGGAGCAGGGTCTGCTCGAGTACTTCGGCCAGGACGAGAGCATCGCCGGCGAGGCGTTCGGCCGCAGGCTCAACGAGGCCGGGGCCAAGCACACCGTCTGCGTGATCATGGAACAGGGGCAGGTGGCGCTGGAGGCCCGCTGCGCGGGCGTGAAGAAGACGTTCGGGGGCAAGACCGAGATCCTCTACGTCAACGGCACCGACATGCCGTCGGTGAAGTCCACGATCATCGCCAAGCTCAAGCAGGACAGCTCCATCGACTACGTGACGACGCTCGGCGCTCCGTTCGCGATGACCGCCATCCAGTCCATCGCCGATGCCGGCACCAAGGCCAAGCTCGCCACGTTCGACCTCAACAAGGACGCGGTCGGCGCCATCAAGTCCGGCAAGATCCAGTGGGCCATCGACCAGCAGCCCTACCTCCAGGGGTACCTGTCGATCGACTCCCTGTGGCTCTACAAGACGAACGGCAACTACAGCGGAGGCGGCGAGGCACCCGTGCTGACCGGGCCGGCCTTCGTCGACAGGTCCAACGTCGACAAGGTCGCCCAGTTCGCCGCCAAGGGAACCCGGTGACGACCACAACCCGGACCACGGCCCCGGCGACGGGCTCCTCGTCCCCGGCTCAGCCGGCTCCTCGGATGATCGGCGGCGAGTCCGACCTGTCGGCGGGCGTCGCGGTGATCGCCTCGGCGCTGACGGCGGCCCTGCTCAGCCACCAACTGAGCACGAACTCTGGGTGGGCGTGATCGTCGCGCTCCTGGTGTCGCCGGCGATCGGCTTCTTCAACGGCTGGATGGTGGTCAAAAGACCGGGCTGCCCCAGCTTCCTGGTCACCCTGGACGGCTTCGCGGCCATCGCCACCTGGATGCTGCTGCGCGCCAGGTACGGCAACTGGATCTCCGCGGTCGGCGACCACTTCAGCGTCCTGCGCCTTCGCGCCATGGAACTGTCCGCGGAACGCGGCGAGATCACCCTCGAAGAACTGACCGACCACATGGCAGGCGGAGCCGAACTCGCCGCACTCAAGCACAAGTTGTCCCAGGTCCGCGGGGCCGACGCGGAGGAGCTCCCCGAAGAGCACGCCCTTCGGGTGGGCGCCCTCAAGGCCAACTGACCCTCACCAGCAACGGAGACCTCACGAACATGCCACCTCAGCGAGCACTGGGTGTTGCCGTCGTCGGCACCGGCAAGATGGGCGCGGATCATGTGCGCAGACTCCACGACGTCGTCAGCGGGGCACGCGTGACAGCCGTCGTCGACATCGAGGCGGAACGGGCGAAGACGCTCGCGGACGCCATCGAGGGCTGCACGGCGTACACCGAACCCGCGGCGGCCATGGCAGCGCAGGACGTGGACGCCGTCCTCATCGCCTCCCCGGGGCCCGCCCACGAGGCGGCCCTGCTCGAGGCCCTCGGCCGTGACCTGCCGGTGCTGTGCGAGAAGCCGCTCACCCCCGACGCGGCGTCCGCCCTTCGCGTCCTGGCGGCGGAGCAGCGGCTCGGGCACCGGCGTGTCCAAGTGGGCTTCATGCGGCGGTATGACACCGAATACATGAAGCTGAAACGGCTCCTCGATGGCGGGGAGCTGGGCAGGGCACTGATGCTGCACCATCGGCACCGGAACCTGTCGATGCCGCCGTGGTTCACCAACGAGATGCTCATCAACGACTCGGTGGTGCACGAGATGGACGTGACACGCTGGCTCCTCGACCAGGAGATCACAGCGGTCACCGTGCACAAGCCGGCCCCGACGTCGCATGCTCCGGCCGGTATGAACGACCCTCAGTTCGTTCTCCTCGAAACCGAGTTGGGTGCCCTGGTCGACGTCGAGATCTTCGGCCACTGCGGCTACGGCTACCAGGTGCAGGCCGAAGCGGTCTGCGAGCGGGGCACCGTACGCATCGGTGACGAGCACGGGCCGCGGCTGAGCACCGACGGCCGCTGGGGCGGACGCATCACACCGGACTACGTCGAGCGCTTCGAGGACGCGTACGACCGTGAGGTCCAGAGCTGGGTGGACGCGACCCGACGTGGCGAGATCGCCGGCCCCAGCGTCTGGGACGGCTACGCGGCCGCGGCCGTGTGCGAGGCGGGCGTGCTCTCCCAGCGGGAGGGACGACGTGTGGAGGTCGAGCTGATCGAGCGGCCCGCCTTCTACCGGTAGGCCGAACACGGAACGGGAGAGGGCGGTACCGGACCGGTACCGCCCTCTCCCGTTCGCTCTTCGTCATGCCGTGGCCGGAAGGACCGTACGTGGCCGTATGGGGAACCCGGCCGCCCGGTAGGAGTCGTCGATGAGCCGCATCGTGGTCAGCGCGTCGTCGGCGTCGAGCGCCGGCGGCGTCCCGCGCCGCAGGTGGGCGGCGAAGGCCTCGAGTTGGTAGGTGTACGAGGACCGGCGGCCGAGTTCCTCGGTGCGCTCACCGGCGGCCGTACGGACGACGACCCGGTCGTCCAGATGCGGCTGTACGAAGTTCACCGCCGTGGCTTCGCCGCGCGAGCCCACGACGCGGCAGCTCATCTGCCAGGTGTCGTGGGCCATGTGGCAGCGGGCGCTGCCCGTGGCGCCGCCCGGGAACTCCAGATCGACGTCCAGCCACTCGTCGACCCCCGCCGCCTGAGCCTTCTCACCACCACGCGCGGCGACCAGCCGGGGCGCTCCACCTGCCCACGGCGCGAGCATGCGCTGGGCGTGCAGGCTGTAGCATCCGAGGTCCATCAACGCGCCGCCTGCCAAGGGGAGTTGCCACCGTACGTCGTCGTCCGGTGGCGCGGGCATGGCGACCATCGTCTCGACGTGCCGGAGGTCGCCCAGCTCCCCGCTGCCCAGCAGCTCGTGCAGGCGCCGGGTGACCGGGTGGAACAGGTAGTGGAAGCCCTCCATGAACACCGTGCCCGCCTTGGCGACGGCCTCGTGGACCTGGGCCGCCTCCGCCGTGTTGCTCGCGGACGGCTTCTCGGTGAGGACGTGCTTGCCGGCCTGGAGAGCGGCCAGGTTCCACGGCCCGTGCAGGCTGTTGGCCAACGGGTTGTAGACGACCTCGATCTCCGGGTCGGCGACGAGCTCGGCGTAGGAGTCCGCCACCCGCTCCACGCCGTGCGTGGCGGCGAAGGCCTCGGCCCGGTCGCGGTCGCGGGCGGCCACCGCGACCAGGCGGTGACCGGTCGCCCGGGCCGGTCCCACGATCGACAGCTCGGCGATCCGGGCCGCGCCCAGGACTCCGATCCGCAGGGGTTCGTCCGTCATCACTTGCGCACCTCGTCGAGTCGTATGGGTCGGGGTTCAGGCAGGACATGGTGCACGCCTCGGCGATCAAGCTCGCCTCGACGGCGTCAGCGACCGTGCAGGGGGAGGTACGGGTCCCGGCGGCGACTTCGGTGTCCTCCAAGCCCACCGCGATGCATCCGTGAGGCGGGCGACGTCGTCACGGCGTCCGCCCTGCTCGCCCTGGACGACGGCACCATCGCCGTCCAACTCCCGCGGCTGCCTCCGTTCCCGAGGGCGACCTTGTCCTCGAGAAGTCCCATGAACGCCGTGTCGCTCTCAGCTCCGGCGGCGCTTGGCGGCCGCCTGCAGTGCCTGGCGCAGCCGCTCGGGCTCCCAGTCCTCGGCGACGGCCTGCAGGACGGTGTCCGCCTGGGAGGGCGGGGCAAGACCGTCCACCGGCGGGTCGAGGTCGAGGTTGGTGGGGAAGGGGTAGCCCTCGGCGGTGGCCGCGATCACGCGGCGCAGCCAGTCCTCCGAGACGCCCTCCGCCTTGCGGCTCAGCAGCACCGGGAACAGCGCGTTCGCCATCGCCTCGCGGTCCACCGACTCCATGGCACGGCCGAAGGCGGAGGAGATCTGCAACAGATTGGCCATGCGCCTGATGCCGGCCGAACGGTTGTGCCCGGCGGCGTGGAAGAGCGCCGGGTTGAAGAAGACCGCGTCACCCTTCTCCAGGGGGAGTTGGACGTGGTGGGCGTCGAAGTACTCGACGAACCGCGGGAGTCGCCAGGCGAGATAGCCGGGCTCGAACTTCTGCGAGTGCGGCAGGTAGAGGGTCGGGCCGGACTCGACGGGCATGTCGCAGTGGGCCACCGCGCCCTGCAGGGTCAGCACCGGCGAGAGCCGGTGGACGTGCGCCGGGTAGGTCGCGGCGCGCTCCTGGGAGAGGAAGCCGAGATGGTAGTCGCGGTGGACGTTCTGCGCCGCGCCGCCCGGGTTGACCACGTTGACCTGTGACGTGACCTGGTAGGCGGGGCCGAGCCAGGCCTCGGAGATCAGCTCGATGATGTCGTTGGCGTAGTAGTCGGCGAACACCTCGGGCGCCCGTACGGCCACCTTGTCCAGGGCGTTCCAGACGCGGTCGTTCGCGCCGGGCTTGGCGAAGTGGTCGCCGCGGGCCGTGCCGCTCGCGCGCTCCTCCTCGATCAGCGCGCGGAAGGCCTCGGACGCCGCGTCCACGACGGCCGCGTCCGGGAAGGCGCCCTTGAGGACCACGATGCCCGGCCCGTCCGACAGAGCCCGGACCAACTCGTCCTGCACGCTCCGACGGCCCTCCGGGGAGATCGCCAGCGAGCGGAGCCGATCGCTTTCGTACAGCGGGACGTTCTGTTCGACCCGCTCGGCCGAGGGGTGGTCGGCGGGGTCGGTGCGCTGCTCCACGAGTGAGCGGAACACGTCGAGATCGCAGTCCGCCTCGGTCAGCCAAGTCCGCGCTCCTGCGGCTGTGGGAGACATCCGGGTCCTTTCGCAGTCCGTCCATTTCTGCCAGTCTTGAGAACCTCAACCCATCATTCAATGCTTGTCGGTACATCAAAAGTGCATCATCGGCTCTTGGGATCAGTCATGCGACACCGCTACCCGATCAGGGAAATCGCCCGTCAGGCCGGACTGAGCACGGCCACGGTCGACCGCGTCCTCAACGAGCGGGGCAACGTGACGGAGAGCACCGTCAGGGAGGTGCACGAAGCCATCAGGGACCTGGACCGCCAGCAGAGCCAGGTCCGGCTCGGTGGCCGCACCTTCATGATCGACATCGTGATGCAGACTCCGGAGCGGTTCTCCACCGCGGTACGGGACGCACTCGAAGCCGAACTGCCCTCCCTGCATCCCGCTCTCGTACGTTCGCGCTTCCACTTCCGCGAGACCTGCCCTCCCGCAGAACTGATCGGCACCCTGGACAAGATCGCGAAGCGTGGTACGC
The DNA here is from genome assembly GCF_001514115.1 of Streptomyces olivochromogenes. GTDB lineage: Bacteria > Actinomycetota > Actinomycetes > Streptomycetales > Streptomycetaceae > Streptomyces > Streptomyces olivochromogenes. Next base: position 380,233 of record NZ_KQ948451.1, on the reverse strand, counting down.
AGGGCGTGATCCTCAAGGCCCCCGACGAGCCGGAGATCGCGGCCGCGGTCGGCCGGCTGGTCGCGGCCGGCATCCCCGTCGTCACCCTGGTGACCGACCTGCCCCACAGCGCACGCCTGGCGTACGTCGGCATCGACAACCGCGCGGCCGGGGCCACCGCCGCCTATCTCCTCGGGCAGTGGCTGGGCAAGCGGCCCGGCAACGTGCTCACCACCATCAGCCGGGGCTCCTTCCGGGGAGAGGAGGAACGGGAGATGGGCTTCCGCAGCGCGATGCGCCTCGCCGATCCCAGACGATCCCTGGTGGAGGTCACCGACAGCGACGGCCTGGACGCCACCCAGCACGATCTCGTCCTGGAGGCGCTGAAGCGGGACGAGGACATCATCGCCGTCTACTCCGCGGGCGGGGGCAACCTCGCCACCCTCGACGCCTTCGACGCGCTCGGGCGGGAATGCGAGGCGTTCATCGCCCACGACCTCGACCACGACAACACCCGCCTGCTGCGCGAGCGCCGCCTGTCCGCGGTCCTCCACCATGACCTGCGCCAGGACATGCGCCGCGCCTGCCAGATCATCATGCGCGCCCACAAAGCACTCCCCGACGACGGACCGTCACTGCCCTCGGCCATCCAGGTGGTCACACCGTTCAACATGCCACCGGGTGCTGCGTCCGTGCCGGTCGCCGACTGAAACCGAAAGGCTCGACGCTTGGCTACGCGGGCGAGTCGCGACTCGGGAGTCGTCCGCGCTGCGGCAGGCCGGAGTTCAGCAACGCGCCGCCCTGGGGGACGTACGATCGGTTCTCCTTCGCCCCGGAAGGCGGTCCGCCCGTGTCGGTGCCGAGCCTGCTCGCGGTTTTCGCGCACCCGGACGACGAGTCACTGTCGGCCGGCGGGGTGCTCGCCCGTCACGCAACCGCGGGCGCCCGCACGGCAGTTGTCACGGCCACCTGGACCGCGGACACCCCGCGGGCCGCGGAGTTGGCCGAGGCGCTGCGGATCCTCGGCGCCGGCGAACCGCGGATGCTCGGCTACGCCGATGCGCGTGTACCGCAGTCGGCCCCGGGCCGTGTGCGGCTCTGCGACGCGCCGCTCGACGAGGCGGTGCGTCGCTTGGTGGCGCACATCCGGGAGTTCCGCCCGGACATCATGGTCACCCATGACGCCTACGGTGGGCTGCCCGGTCACCCCGACCACGTCCACACTCATCGGGTGACCATGCTCGCTGCCCAAGCGGCAGGGCTTGAGCGGCTCTACCCCGATGCCGGTGCCCCCTGGCAGCCGCGTGCCCTCTACCTGGCCACGCACCCGCACTCGGCCGTGCCGGCGCTGAGAGACGTGATCGGTGCGCGCAAGACGGTGTACAGCGTTCCGGACGAACAGGTCACCGCGACTGTCGATGTCGGCCCCTGGATGGAGCGGAAGATCGCCGCCGTACTGGCGCACCGCTCCGAGGTCGAGCGAGGAGCTCTGCCGGGGGTGATCGCCGGTCTTTCGCCGGAGGCACGGGAGCGGCTGTTCGCCACCGAGTGGTACATCCGCCACGCTCCGATTACCGCGGCCTCGGCCCAGACGGAACTGACCGCCTGACCACGCGGCCCTGAGTCGAATCGAAGTGCGATCGCGTGTGTCAGAAGGGCCGTGAGGCGGGTCCCATCGACCCGGGGCATGGGGGAACGGGCTCGCTCATCAAGGTGATGACCGCCCCGTCCCTTGGGGTCGTGACCGATTTCGCCCGATTTCCCGATGCATGATGGCAGCTCACGGCCGCCCGTTTTCCCTAGGTGCAGTGCATGGGAGTTCAGCTTGTCCGCACATGCCCGTCGCGCCCGGACCGTCATCGGATCCGCGCTTGCCGCACTCGCATTGGCTGCGGGGTGTTCCACGCATACGGAGATGAGCGCACTCGGCCATCCGGAGCTGTCGACGGTTCCCCTCCAGACCGTGTCCCCGTCGCCGGCCCTCACCGCGCGGGCAACGCACGATCTGCGCGACCCCGAGCAGATCGTGAGCAGGAACGGACTGCTCAGGACCAGGATCGTCGTCGAACGCAAGAAGGTGCGCCTGGCAGGCCGCGATCTGTGGGCCCTGACGTACAACGGGATGTACATGCCGCCCACGCTGCGTCTGCGGCCGGGGGACCGGATGGAGATCTCCTTCGAGAACAAACTCGACCACCAGACGAATCTGCACGTCCATGGCATGCACGTCTCACCCGTCGGCCATTCGGACAACGTCTTCCTCAAGGTCGAGCCAGGGAAGACGTTCACCTACGAGTACACCTTCCCCAAGAGCCTGGAGCCGGGAACGTACTGGTACCACCCACACCCGCACACGCTCTCCGCCCCTCAGACCGCTGGCGGCATGTCCGGCCTGATCGTGGTCGACGGCCTCGACAGGTATCTGCCCGCGCCGCTTCGCGGGATCACGGAACACGCCGTCGCGCTCAAGGACTTCCAACTCGTGGGCGACCAGATCAAGACCTCGCATCTCAAGATCGGTGCACCCACGACACGCACCGTCAACGGGCAGCTCAACCCACTGATCCGGATCAGGCCCGGCGAGACCCAGCTGTGGCGCCTCGCGAACATCGGGGCCAACATCTTCTACAAAGTGACGCTGCCGGGCACCAAGTTCCACATCGTCGCCCAGGACGGCTACCCGGTGAACAGGGTCTACTCCGTCGACTCCATGGTCATCCCGGCCGGTGCCCGCTACGACGTGCTCGTACAGGGCCCGAAGGCCGGCGTGTCGGAACTGCGGACCCTGCCGTACAACTCCGGCAAGGCCGGAAACCAGTTCCCCGAGGCCACGCTGGCCACGGTCCGGTCCGAGGGCGAACCGATGCGACCCGCGACCTTGCCCACCACCTTTGCCCCGGTGGACGACCTCGCGAAGGAGGCCGTCGCGGCGCGCAGGACGGTCATCTTCACGGAGAACAAGGCGGGCACGCTCTTCTACATCAACCACAAGCTGTTCAACCACGACCGCATCGACTTCCGGGCCAAGCTCAACACCGTCCAAGAGTGGACGATCAAGAACGACAGCGACGAGGTCCACTCGTTCCACATCCACACCAACGACTTCCAGGTGATGAGCATCAACGGCGAGCCGCAGGTCAACTACGGCTTGCGGGACACCGTCGACGTCCCCGCGCGCGGAAACATGGTTGTCCGTATCCGGTTCCTCGACTATCCGGGCAAGACGGTCCTGCACTGCCACATCCTCAACCATGAGGACGCGGGGATGATGGCGGTACTCCAGATCGACAAGTGACCGCCCCGCAGGCGTCGTCCGTGATCACTGGCCCGTTAGGGGGCGGACGGTGAGGATCTGTTGTGCGTGTCCGACCGGGCCGTTGAGGTCGTGCAGGACGGTGCTGGTGAGGCCTTGGCCGGTCGGGCCGAACGTGACCGTGGTGTCCAGGCCGGTCCAGTGGCCTTCGGGCCGGCGGTGGAGGTGGACCGTCAGGTCGACGTTGGGGTACATCCAGGCGGTGGGCGGCTGTCGTACGGCGATGCCGTTGGCGGTGTCGACGAGGGCGAGGTAGGTCGCGAGCGTGCTGCTGGGCTCGTCGGCGACGAGGGCGTGGCGGGTGGAGATCCAGGCGGTCGTACGGCCCGCCTGGGGTGGTGCGAGCGGGCGGACGTCCAGGGAGGCGATGTATCCGCCGGGCCACACCGAGGCCATCGGCCACGGGGCGAGCGCCTGGGGAGGGGTGAGCCGTTCGTCGGGGCCCCCGGCGACGGCGGAGGTGTCGACGGTGGCGAGGAGCCAGGCGCGGGCACGGACCACGGGCCGGCCGGCGATGAGCACGACGGCCTCGATCAACTCGATGGTGCGGCCCGGGCGGATGGTCTCCACCCGGATCTCGCACTCGTCGAGGGCGGGACGCCCCAGGATGTCGTAGCTGATCCGGGCCAGGACCAGGCCGGTGTCCGGCCGCCCGGCCAGATGGCGGTCGATGGCGTGGACGACGAGACCGCCGAGCGGGCTGAAATGCTGTTCGTCGGGGTCCCAGGCTCCGCCCGTGTGGGCGGTCGGCTTGTAGCGGTGCTCGTCGATGCGCTCGTAGTAGCTGTCGGGGACCGGGGTGCCGGTGTTCAACGGACGTTTCTCCTCGGGCGGTTCACGGAGCTGTTCAAAGGGCTGATCACAGGGGGCGATCACAGAGTATTGAGCAGGACGACGTAGACGGCGGTGCCGATACCCACGCTCAGGATCGTGCGGCGGCCGAAGGCCAGGTGGACGCCGATGGTGACGGCGACCGCGAGCAGTGCGTACCCCGTTCCGTGCGGGTCGCGCGTGATCGTGCCGTGCAGGGCCGTCACGGCGAGGATCGCGAGGATGCCGACGGGCATCCACACGGACAGCTGCCGCACCAGCGCCGAGCCGCGCAGGGTGCGCAGTACCGCGAACGGCAGGGCGCGCAGCGCGAAGGTGAGAGCGAAGACGATCGCCAGGACGGTGATGAGGTACGAGGTGCTGGGCATCGGTGGTCTCCCGGGCGGGCCGGCGAGTGGTGAGCGTGTGGCGCACCAGGAGCAGGCCGACGAACATCAGCAGCGCGGTGAACATGGCGAGGCCCGGGGTCAGTACGAGTGCGAGCGCGGCGGCGGCACCGGCGAGCAGGACGGAGGGGAGTTCCCTGCGGGAGCGGAACGCGTCCAAGGTGAGCACGGTGAACAGGGCGCACAGGGCGAACTCCAGGCCCTTGATCGGCGCGGGCAGCGCGGCGCCGAGAGCGACCCCGACCAGACCGCCGCCGACCCAGTAGGTCTCGCAGGCGATCTGCATCGCCAGCAGCCGGGGCGCCGAGCGTTCCGCCTCGGGCAGGGAGGCGTTGACGGCGTAGGCCTCGTCGATCATGGCGTAGACGGCGTAGGCCTTCGCGACCGGGTGCTTGACCAGGTGGAGGGGGAAGGAGAAGGCGTAGAAGACGTGCCGGAAGTTGACCACGAGGACGGTCAGCGCGACCGCGGCCAGGGGGGTGACGGTGGCCATCATGCCGACCAGCAGCAGCTCCAGGGAGCCGGCGAACGCGGCCAGGGACAGGGCGGGGGCGAGCCACCAGGGCAGGCCGGCCTGCATGATCAGCAGGCCGAGAGCGATACCCAGGGGGAAGATCCCGAGGCCTGCGGAGAAGGAGTCGCGGACTCCCAGGGTGATCTGCCGGCGCCGCTCGGCGGGAGCCCGGACCGCGACCGGGGCGGGTTCCGGTGTGGCCGCGCGGGACGGAACGTCGTGGTGCATGTGTTTATCGTCCCGGAAAACGCGCGCCATGTGGTTGCGAAGATTGCGCGCCAGGCGGTCTGGGGTGCAATCTTCTGACGTGGATGCGATCGATCTGGCAATCATCGCCGAGTTGGAGCGGGACGGGCGGCTGACCAACGTCGAGCTGGCGCAGCGGGTCGGGCTCACGACAGGGCCCTGCCTGCGGCGCGTGCAGCGGCTGGAGGCTGACGGTGTCATCCGCGGTTACCGGGCCGTCATCGACCCCGTTGCCGTGGGCCGCTCTTTCGAGGTGCTCCTCGACCTCAGCCTCGAAGCCCAGGACGCGGAGACGGTCGAGCGCTTCGAGCAGACCATGGCGCAGGCCGAGGAGGTCATCGAGCTGAGGAGGCTGTTCGGCAGCCCGGACTACTTCGTGCGCGTGGCGGTCGCGGACCTGTCCGCCTACGAGACCTTCCTCAGCGGGCACGTGATGACCATTCCGCGGATCAAGAACGTCACCTCACACTTCACGATGAAGGTGGTGAAGACGGCCTGATGACCGGCCGTCCCATCGGCTGTAGCGCCGGCCGTCCCGCGACGCCGGCCCGGTCGGTCGGGGACGGTCGGTGAGGGACGGTCAGTGGGGGATGGTCACCAGCACCCTGCCCCGGCCGCCGGCGTCGACGCGGTCATGGGCTGTGGCGATGTCCTCCAGCGGGTAGCGGTCGCCGACGTCGACGGTGAGGGCGCCCACGGCGGCCGCGGCGGTGAGGTCGCGGGCGGCCTGGCGTCTGGCCTCGGCCGGGAAGTCGTCGCTGCCGAGCAGCCGCAGGGTGACGTTCTTGAACAGCAGGGGCCAGAAGGGGATTTCGGTCCGGTCGGCGCGGGTGGCGTAGGCGGCGATGACCGCGTCCGGCGCGGCGACGGCGGTGTCCAGGTCGGCGTTGTCGGAGAGTGCCACTTCGATGATGCGGTCCACGCCCTGGGGCGCGTACGTGCGGATTGCCGCCGCCGGGTCGGCGGAGTCGAGGGCGACGGCGTGGGACACGACGGCCGGGTCGACGCGGTCCAGGTCGTCGCCGCGGCGGACGGTGGTGAGCACGGTGGCTCCGCCCCAGCGGGCGAGCTGAGCGGCCAGGGAGCCGACCCCGCCGAGCACTCCGTGCACCAGCACGGTCCTCCCGTCCACCGGCCCGTCGCTGAACACGGTCCGGTGTGCGGTGATCCCGGGAATGCCCAGGCTCGCGCCGAGTTCGTCGCCGAGGTGGTCGGGCAGGGGAACGGCCAGGTCCGCGGGTACGACGGTGTGCTGGGCGGCGGTGCCGAAGGGCCGGTACGACTGGGCGCCGTATACCCAGACACGCTGTCCGACCCGGCGTGCGTCGACACCGTTCCCCACGGCGTCGATCACCCCGGCGGCATCGCTGTGCGGAATCACCCGCGGATACGGCATCGACGAGCCGAGCCACCCGTGCCGCTTCTTCGTGTCCCCGGGATTCACCCCCGACACGGTGACACGGACCCGAACCTCACCGGGGCCGGGCTCGGGGTCGGGGAGTTCCCCGACCCTCAGCACGGCCGTGGCCGGGCCTTGTTCGTCGTACCAGGACGCAAGCACGTGGGACCTCCGTCGTCTCTCAGCTCGCGGGTTCTTCGAGCGTAGGGGGAGCGTTCCCGATGCGCGCGGCGCCGGGCTCGGTGCGCCGCACCAGCAGGCCCGCCTTGGTCCGATGAGGCTGACGTCGGGCCGGGATGGGCCCATGGCGGCCTGTTCGGGAGGCGGTCGCGACTTCGCCCGCGCGGTCTGGTTTCCCTGGGTGCTACCGGCGGTAACAACAGAGGTGTCGCGGCACACCCTTGTGTGTCTGGCGCACCGCCCGCACCTCCCGTACCTCTTCCGGAAGGCACCTCATGGAGAATTCGGCGTCCCCCACGGTGATCAGCAGACGAAGAGCCCTGACGGTGGCCGGCGGCGTGGTCGCCGGCGCGGCCCTCGCCGCGCAAGCGTTACCGGCGTTCGCGGCCGGGTCGGCGGACGCCGACGCGATCGTCGTCGGCGGTGGCCTCGCCGGCCTGGTCGCGACGGCCGAACTGGCCGCCGCGGGGCGCAAGGTACTGCTCCTGGACCAGGAACCCGAGTCCAACCTGGGCGGCCAGGCGTTCTGGTCCTTCGGCGGTCTGTTCCTGATCGACTCCGACGAACAGCGGCTGATGGGAATCAAGGACTCCCGCGAACTGGCGTGGCAGGACTGGCTGGGCACGGCAGGCTTCGACCGCGGTGTCGAGGACCCGGGCGGTCAGGACTACTGGGCCCACAAGTGGGCCGAGGCGTATGTGGACTTCGCCGAGGGGGAGAAGCGGTCCTGGCTCTACGGACTGGGGATCCGCTGGTTCCCGATCGTGGGCTGGGCCGAGCGCGGCGGCGGCCTCGCGGACGGTCACGGCAACTCGGTGCCCCGTTTCCATGTCACCTGGGGTACCGGTCCGGCGGTGGTCGAGCCGTTCGAGAAGCAGGTGCGGGCCGCGGTCGCGAGCGGAAAGGTGACCTTCAAGTTCCGGCACCGCGTCGACGAGATCGTGCGCGCCGGCGGTGTCGTGACGGGTGTGCGCGGCGCGGTCCTCGAACCCAGTACGGCGGCGCGCGGCAAGGCCAGTTCCCGCACGGTGGTGGGCGACTTCGAGCTCCGTGCTCCGGTCGTGATCGTCACTTCGGGCGGGATAGGGGCCAACCACGATCTGGTACGGCAGAACTGGCCGGCCCGGCTCGGCACCCCGCCCAAGTTCATGGTCACCGGTGTGCCGGCGTATGTGGACGGGCGGATGCTGGGGATCACCGAGGCGGCGGGCGGCCGTATCGTCAACCCCGACCGGATGTGGCACTACACGGAGGGCCTCAGGAACTACGACCCGATCTGGGCCAACCACGGCATCCGTATCCTCCCGGGACCGTCGTCGATGTGGTTCGACGCGACCGGCAAGCGGTTCTCCGCCCCCGACATGCCCGGCTACGACACTCTGCACACCCTCGAGTCGATCACCGACAGCGGCTACGACTACTCCTGGTTCGTCACCACGCAGAAGATCATCGCGAAGGAGTTCGCGCTCTCCGGTTCCGAGCAGAACCCGGACCTCACCAACAAGGACATCCTGAAGCTTCTCTCGCGTATCTGGCAGACGCCGGAGCCGATCGAGAAGTTCAAGAAGAACGGTGTCGACTTCGTCGTCGCCTCCAGCCTCTCCGAACTCGTCACCGGGATGAACCGGCTGACCGGCGACGGCCTGATCCAACTGGCCGACCTCCAGAGGCAGATCGAGGCGCGGGACCGGGAGATCGACAACCCGTACACGAAGGACGTCCAGGTGATGGGCATCCGCAACGCGCTGGCCTACACGGGGGATTCGCTCAGCCGCACCGCCGCGATCCACAAGATCCTGGACCCCAGTGCGGGACCGCTGATCGCGGTGCGGCTCAACATCCTCACCCGCAAGACCCTGGGCGGCCTGCAGACCGATCTGTCCGGCCGTGTTCTTGACGCCTCCGGCGCCCCGGTTCCCGGTCTGTACGCGGCCGGTGAGGTGGCGGGATTCGGCGGTGGAGGAGTGCACGGATACCGCTCCTTGGAAGGCACCTTCCTCGGCGGCTGCCTGTTCTCCGGACGCCAGGCAGGACGCGCGGCGGCCGCGGCGATCTGAGCCGCGCGGTCGGTCGCGGACTCCGTTCCCGGCGCGTGCGACAGCTCTCCACCCACCGGCAACTCAGTGGCCCTGCCAGGGGCGTTGTGCTCCAGGCGCGACCGCTGAGTTCCGGTCGGTGGCCGCGCGGGCCGGTTCCCGCCGAACGGCGGGTGGGTGCACACCGTTCCACCCCACGCGGCCTTCGGAGAGGACGACGACCCGGTCGAAGTTCTCCGCGCAGAAGCACGACCGCCACACGTCCGCCGGCCCTGACGGTCGGTGAGACGTCCGCCAGCGCGGTCGTTCCGTTGCCTCGAACACCACGCCGGTCGCCGGCGAGGCCGGGGCACCGGACTCGGCCGGGTAACGCCACCGCTGACCCGCTGTTCACCGGGGACCCGCCACCTGGTGCGAGAGGAAGATCACGCCAGGTGGCGCGGTCTTGGCCCCGCACCCGACACGCGGTACGGTCGGTGCGATATCGATGACGGCAAGACGGAAGCCGGTGGGAAACCGGCACGGTCGCGCCACTGTGAACGACAGGCTCCAGCCCGCTGGGACCTCTTGTGAGTCAGACCCGTAGCCGTCGTCCAGTGCACCACCGAGATGGGACGCGAACTCCCGAGGAGGCCCTGCCATGGCGCAGACCGTCGCCCAGCCGACAACCACCACCCCCGTCGTTCCCGCCAAGTTGCCGCTCAAGGCGATTGCTCCGTGGGCGGTCTTCTTCGGCATTCTGATGCTCGTCCTGCTGTACTTCGTCGGTGCCGAACAGGGCGCCACCTCCGTCGTCTCCGGCTCGGACGTCCACGAGTGGGTACACGACGCCCGCCACCTTCTCGGCTTCCCCTGCCACTGATCGAGGGGAACCCCAGCACTGCCATGAACTCCGCAACGGTAAGAAATCTGCTCGTGCGGGGCATGCTGGCCGGCCTCGGTGCCGGCCTGCTCGCCCTGGTTGCCGCCTACTTCCTCGGTGAGCCGAGCGTCGATAGCGCGATCAGCTTCGAGGAAGCCCACTCCCACGAGCACGAGATGGAGATCGTCTCCCGCTCTCTGCAGTCCACCGCCGGTCTCGCCACCGGCGTCCTGGTCTACGGCGTCGCCTTCGGTGGCATCGCCGCGCTGGCCTTCGCCTTCGCGCTCGGCCGCGTCGGCCGCTTCAGCCCGCGGGCGACCGCACTGCTGCTGTCCGGCTGCGCGTTGCTGGCCGTGTACGTCGTGCCGTTCCTGAAGTACCCGGCCAACCCGCCGTCGGTCGGCAACCCCGACACCATCGGCAAGCGGACCACCCTGTACTTCCTGATGATGGTGCTCAGCGTGCTCCTCGCGATCGGCGCCACCATCCTCGGCAAGCGGCTGGCACCCAGGATCGGCACCTGGTACGCCACCGTTGGCGCGGTGGCCGCCTTCGCCGTCGTGATCGGTCTGGCGTACGCGTTCCTGCCGGTCATCAACGAGGTACCGAAGGACTTCCCGGCCAGCCTGCTGTGGCGGTTCCGTCTCTCCGCACTGGCCATCCAGACCGTCCTGTGGGGCGGATTCGGCCTGGTCTTCGGCGAGTTGGCCGAGCGGTTGCTGAACCCCAAGCCGGTGACGGCCGCCGCGAGCGGACGGGTCGCCGTCCCCAGCTGACCCGACTCTCCACACGAGTGAAGGCCCCCGGAACCATCCGGGGGCCTTCTCGTGTCGTAAGTCCCCTACCGCCGTGGTGCGTTCCGTGGAGGAAGTGGGCAACCGGTGAAGGATTGACGGGAGTTGTCAAAAGTTGGAAGAATCCAGCTCGCTTCGCCGCGTCTGAAGTGAGCGAAGCGACACGAGTGGCTTGGGCGGCATGCCTGCCGCCGGTTCCTGCGTCGGGTCATCCAGTTCTGCCGTCCGCGTCGGTCACTCGCGCGCCATCACCTCCCACACTCTCGATTTCACAGAGGCTCATCTTGTCGCGTTCGCAACACTCCAGAACTCTGGCTGTGCTCGCCGCCACCGCATTCGCCACCTCCGCCGTGCCCCTGCTCGGCGCGGGGGTGGCCAGTGCCACGACCGCCGGGGCGTGCGAGTCCGCCACGGTCCAGTACCGCATCGTCGGCGCCGACGGAAACGTCGTGGGCGCCGACTGGACCTCGCAGGGCGGGTTCCATCAATGGGACACCGTTCCCGGGAGCGTCCAGGTCCGGCTGGCTCCGGGCCAGACGGTCGGGGAGGGCTGCAAATACCCCGTGTCCCTCGCCGAATACACCACCGAGGGGCCGAACTGGTATGTCTCCGGGCACCAGAGCCTGGTCGACAAGGCCACGGTCTACCTCACCGCCGACGACGTCGCCGGTACGGACGACGCGCAGCGGACCTGGCAGAAGCTCGCCGTGAAGACGCCGGACTGCTACGGCCAGATCGACCTGTACGGCGACGACATCACCTACGACGGGAAGACGGGGGAGGGACACGGCCCCCTGCCCTACGAGCCCGACAACGTCGTCACCCCCTACCACCTCATAGCGGCGTGGAACGGGGGCGAACAGCCGTGCACCCCCGGCCCGTCGGACTCGCCCACCCCGACGCCGTCGACCCCGACCACTCCCGCCACCCCGGTCACGCCCACGACTCCCGCGGGCGGACAGCCTCCCGCCGAGGAGACGACCCCGCCTCCGACCAGCCCCAAGCCCTCCACCACGCCTCCCACGACGCCGGACGTGCCCCCGCTGGAGTCGACGCCGCCCGCCACTCCCGAGCCGTCGCCCAGCGACAGCGGTCCGCCGCTGGCGGAGACGGGTGCGAGCGCGCCGGTCGGCACCCTCGCGGGCGGCGCGGCCCTGGTGGTCGCCCTCGGTGCCGGGGCGGTGTACGCGTCCCGTCGCGCACGTCGCTCATGACCGCGGCGCGAGGGGTCACCTTCTTGGCGTAGCCCAGCCCGCCGGCTCCGCCTCGGCGTCGTCAGGAAGCGAACTTCTTGACGGCGTCGGGGCTGACCGGGGTGAAGAAGTTGACGAGGTTGCCGTCGGGGTCGCGGAACAGCAGCGAACGGTTGCCCCAAGGCATGGTGGTGGGCTTGTTGACGAAGTCCTCCACGAAGCCGGTCAGGTTCTCGTACACGCCGTCCACGTCGTCGACGAGGAACTCGATGATCACGGAGCGGTTGTCGGACGGACGGGCGGCGTCGGGGGCGAACAGCGGCACGGTGCGGATGCCGGCGATCGCGAGCGTGGCTGACGCCGTCCTGAGCTCGGCGAAGTCCTCGTGGGACCAGCTCGCGCGGGCGCCGGTCGCGCGCTCGTAGAAGTCGACGAGGCGTGCGACGTCGCCCGTGATGACGCGGAGCGAGACGAGGTTCACGATGATCTCCCGGTGAGTTCGGTGGATGCGTACTCACGGAGGCTAGGAGAGATAGCGGACAGATTCCGCCCGGTATTGCGGGGATACTTCTGAGCATGCCCAGGCCCACAGCTCGCGTGCTCTCCCTGCTGGAGCTCCTGCAGTCGGGCGGCATCAGGACCGCCGCCGAACTCGCCGAGCGGCTCGACGTCGACGAACGCACCGTGCGCCGGTACGTGGACCACCTGGTCGACCTCGACGTGCCCGTCGAATCGGTGCGCGGCCGCTACGGCGGGTACCGGCTCGCCCCCGGCCACCGCATGCCTCCGCTCATGCTCGGCGACGACGAAGCGCTGGCCGTGCTGCTCGGCCTGATCGCCGGGCGCCGCGCCGGGATGCCGACGACCACGGGCACCGCCCATGAGACGGCCACGGCCAAGATCCGGCGGGTCCTGCCCAAGCGCCTCGCCCGAAGGCTCGACGCCGTGCTCGACTCCCTCGCCTTCACTACTCCGCCCGACGCGACAGCCGCACCCGAGAGCGCCGTCCTGCTCTCGATCGCCGACGCGATCCGCCATCGCCGGCCGATCTCGATCCGGTACACCGCCGGAGACGGCCGGCACAGCGCCCGCACGGTGCACCCCTACGGGCTCGTCGTCCACTCGGGCCGGTGGTACGTGACCGGTGCGCAGCCCGAGAGCGGTGAGGACCGCACGTTCCGGCTCGACCGCATCACGGACGCGAGGTCCCTGCCCGGCTCCTTCGAGCCGCCCGCGGGACTCGATCCGGCGCGGCGCGTTGTGTCGGGGTTCGCCGAGGCTCCGTACCGGCACGAAGTGATCCTGTGGATCCGGGGGACGGCCGAGCAGATCCGCGTCCGGCTCCCGGCAAGCGTCGCGGTCGTGGAGGAGCCGCGGGCAGCGGGCCGGGCGGACGGTGATTCCGAGCTCTGGTCGCGTGTCCGGTTGCGTGTGGAACGGCTCGACTGGTTGCCTCCGGTGCTCGCGTCGCTCGATCGGCCCTTCGTGATCGAGCGACCCGACGAGCTCCGCGATCTCGTCGTCGCGCTCGCCGACCGGCTCGTGAACTCCGCCCGGCGACGCCCGCCCGACGTACGACCGGTGCCGTGAGCCCGCCACCACCGCCACGGTCGGCGCCGGTGCCGGCGCGGGGTCGTTCCGGTGTCAGGCGGGCAATGGCTGTTCGGCCCAGATGGTCTTGCCTGTGGGGGTCTGGCGACTGCCCCACCGCTCGGCGACCTGGGCAACCAGCAGCAGCCCGCGCCCACCCTCGTCGAAGATCCGGGCTCGGCGCAGGTGCGGGGCGGTGCTGCTGCCGTCGGAGACCTCGCAGATGAGCGTGGAGTCGCGGATGAGGCGTAGCCGGATCGGCGCCTCGCCGTAGCGGATGGCGTTGGTGACCAGTTCGCTGACGATCAGTTCGGTGGCGAACGCCGTTTCGTCCAGCCCCCACGCGGCCACCTGTTCGCCCGCCACCTTGCGGGCCCCGGCGACGGCCGCTGGATCCCGCGGCAGGTACCAGGTCCGCATCTGCCCGGGGTCGAGCGCGGAGGTGCGGGCCAGGAGCAGGACGATGTCGTCGGCGGGACGGCTGGTCAATGCGGTGCTCAGCACCTGGTCACAGGTCTCCTCCAGCGTGTCGGCCGGACTGCTGAGCGCCTGGCGCAGCAGTTCGAGCCCGACGCCGATGTCCCGGTCGGCGGCCTCGACCAGGCCGTCGGTGTAGAGAGCGAGCAGGCTTCCCTCGCCGAGCTCCACCTCGGTGGACTCGTACGGCAGGCCGCCGAGGCCGAGCGGCGGCCCGGCGGGCAGGTCCAGAAACCGCACGGTGCCGTCCGCGGTGACCAGGGCGGGCGGCGGGTGCCCGGCGCGGGCCAGGGTGCAGCGGCGGGACGCCGGGTCGTACACGGCGTACAGGCAGGTGGCCCCGACCTCACCCGACGTCTCCTCCGCCCGTCCACGCGCCTCCGGACCCTCTTCCCGGTCGAGCCTGATGACGAGGTCGTCGAGCTGGGTGAGCAACTCGTCGGGGGCGAGATCGACGTCCGCGAGAGTCCGTACGGCGGTCCGCAGGCGCCCCATCGTGGCCGAGGCCTGGATGCCGTGCCCCACCACATCGCCCACGACCAGGGCGACCCGCGCGCCGGACAGCTGGATCACGTCGAGCCAGTCCCCTCCGACGTCGGCTCCGGAACCGGCCGGGAGGTAACGGTAGGCGACCTCCACCGCTGTGAGAGCCGGTGGCCGCTCGGGCAGCAGACTGCGTTGCAGTGCCAGTGCCGTGCGGCGTTCACGGGTGTAGCGGCGGGCGTTGTCCACGCTCACCGCGGCCCTGGCGACGATCTCCTCCGCGAGCACCAGGTCGTCCTCGCCGAAGGACTCCGGCGTCCGGTGCCGCAGGAAGTGCACCATGCCCAGGGTCACGCCCCGGGCCCGCAGCGGGACCATCATCACCGAGTGGATCATGTACTTGCCCACGGTCTCGGCACGGGCCGGGGATGATTCGACCCACGCCCGCAGCGCCGGATCGTCCGACCGGTGCCGGGTGCCCCGGCCGCTGACCAGCGTCAGCACCGGCAGCGAATCCGCCGGGTAGAGACTCGTGCCGCCCGAGGCGACCACCGACTCCGGGCATCCCTCCAGCACCGATCGCTGCGCGGCGCGGCGGACCATGACCGACTCGCCGGGCGGCACCGACCGGGGCTCCTCGCCCTGCGCCACGGATTCCAGCAGGTCCACGGTGACGAAGTCCGCGAACCCGGTCACAGCCACCTCGGCCAGCTCTTCGGCCGTTCGGGTCACATCCAGGGTGCTGCCGATGCGGAGGCTCGCGTCGTTGAGCACGGCCAGGCGCTGTCGGGCCCAGTACTGCTCGGTGGTGTCGAACACGGTCGCCGACAGCCCGTGCACCGTGCCGTCCTCGTCCTTCAACGGCGACAGGAACATCGACCACGCGTGCTCCCGCGTCTCGCCGGGAGCCTGGCCGTGCTGCTCATGGAAGATCATCTCTCCGGTGCGCAGCACCTCCCGCTGGAGGCGGTCGTACTCGTCGAAGGGCCAGCTCGGCTCGATCTCCCACAGCGTCAGGCCCCGCATCTCCTCCTCGGTCCTGCCCATCACCCGCGTCATGACCTCGTTGGCGGCCACGAGCCGCGCATCGAGGTCATAGACCGCCACCGGCAGCGGGAGCTGCGCCAGCGTGCGGCCCCACATCGCGGCCGCGTTCGGGTCGGACGGTCCGGCAGGGTTCGTCAGCGCCGCGCCGGTCACCAGCCAGAGCCTCCGGCGCGCCGCGTCCACCAGCGGCACTCCCCGCAGCCGCACCACGACACGACCCCCCTCCCGGTGCCGAAGGGCCACCTCGGTGGCCCACTGGCGCCCGTCGGCGATGTGGCGCCGCGCCGAGGCGGGCAGGTCGGCGGCGAGCAGGTCGGTGGCGTGGCGGCCCACGATCTCTTCGGGTTCGTAGCCGAGCAGCTGCGTGGCTCCGGCACTCCAGACCATGACCGACCCCCGGGCGTCGACCACGACCGCGGAGTCCTCCGGTACGGGCGTCGGCACGTTTCCTCGGGATGCGACGTGCTCGCTGTCCATGGGTTCTTACCCTCGTCCTCGCCTCGGCGGAGTCCGGAGGCGCGCCCCGAGGAAACCGGGCGCACATCGCGGGCGTCGTCTCCAGCCTCCCGCGGCGCCGTTCCGCCCTCAAGCCAGGGCATCGGCCGTACGCCCGTTCCGTGCGCGGAGTCGGGTGGGGCGGTGCCGCCTTGCTCGCGCGGCCTGACCGGCGCACTCTGGTCGTATGGGTGTTCGTGACGGCCCCACGCTGATCACGTCCGTGCAGCGGGCGTTTCGTCTCCTTGAGGCGGTGGGCGCGCACGAGAACGGTGTGCCGGCGAAGCATCTCGCGCGGGAGACGGGGCTGCCCCTGGCCACGGCGTACCACCTGCTGCGGACGATGGTGCACGACGGCTATGTGCGGAAGCTGGACGACGGCGGGTTCGTGCTGGGGGACAAGGTGCAGTCGCTGCACAGTTCGGGGCGCGGGCAGGCGTTGCTGGGCCGGGTGCGTCCCACGCTGGCGGCGTTGCGGGACGAGATAGCGGCTGCCGCGTATCTCACCTTCTACGAGGACGGTGAGATCCGGGTCGCGGAGATCGTCGACAGTCCCCGGGCACCGCGGGTGGATCTGTGGGTGGGGATGGAGGACGCGGGGCACGCGACCGCGCTGGGCAAGTGTGTGCTGCGGGAGCTGGACGACGAGTCGCGCGAGGACTACCTCTCGCGGCATCCCCTGGCGGATCTCACGCCGCGGACGATCACGAGTCCGTTGGAACTGTTGCGGCGGCTGGACTCCTCGCCGATGGCTCCGGCCGTCACGGATCTGGAGGAGTACTCGCTGGGGACGGTGTGTGTCGCGGTGCCGGTGTACAGCGGGGAGACACTCGGCTCGCTCGGCGTCTCGCTGCCGGTGAACCGGCTCTCTCGGCTCGAGGAGGCTCTGGAGCGGTTGACGCCGACCGCGAACCGCGTGACCAGAAGCCTCTCGCTCACTATCTGAAATCCCTGTCCTTGTCGCGTCCGGCCCGAACCCGTTTCCTGGATGAAACAGACATTTCCGGAGTGCGGGTGGCGCACGGTGAGGACTGCGGACGAAACATGAGTCAGGCCCGAGACCATGGCGACGCCCCCTGGCCGATAGGGCTGTTCAGGAACCGCGTGGCCGGTCCCGGGTCATCGGCCCGGACGCGTGCCGCCGCACACCTGGCCGCCGGTACACCCGTGCTGTCCGTGCTGATCGTTCTCGTCGTCGTGCTCGTCGACCTCCTCGGCGGAGCAGGCATGATCTGGCTCTCCCTGCTCGTGGCCGGGCCCGCGCTGGCCGCCACCACCAGCGGGCCGCGCGGGGTCTTCTGCGTGGGTCTGCTCGCCGCGGTGCTGGG
Source organism: Streptomyces olivochromogenes (assembly GCF_001514115.1). Lineage (GTDB taxonomy): Bacteria > Actinomycetota > Actinomycetes > Streptomycetales > Streptomycetaceae > Streptomyces > Streptomyces olivochromogenes. Next base: position 363,080 of record NZ_KQ948451.1, on the reverse strand, counting down.
TGCCGCGCTCGGCGTGCGGGACGGTGTGCCGGGCCGCGAACTGGTGGCCGTGCTGTCCGCGCTGGCGGCCGTCACTCTCGCCAGTGGCCTGTCGGGCGCGTTGCGGGGGCGTCGTGAGCGGGTGCTCGCGGCCGTCCGCTCGGTCGCGGAGGCCGCCCAGCACGCGCTGCTCAGGCCGGTACCGGCGACGGTCGGGCCGTTTCAGGTGGCGGTCCGCTACAGCGCGGCGGCGGCGGAGGCCCGTATCGGCGGGGATCTCTACGCGCTGGTGCCCACTCCGTACGGCGTCAGGCTGATCGTCGGGGATGTGCGCGGCAAGGGGCTGCCGGCCGTGAGCACCGCCGCACTCGTCCTGGGTGTCTTCCAGGAGGCCGCCTACGACGAGCCCGATCTCCTCGCCGTCGTCGCCAGGATCGAGCGGAGCCTGGCGCGCAACCTCGGTACCGACGACTTCGTCACCGCCGTTGTGGCCGGATACCCGCAGGCAGGGCATCTGGAGGTGGTGAACTGCGGGCACGCGCCGCCGCTGCTGGTGCGTGCGGCCGGGGGTGTCGTGCCGGTGGATCCCATCCACCCCGCCCCGCCGCTCGGGCTGAGCGCGCTCACGGGCGAGACTCCCAGCCTCCAGGTGCTGCCCTTCGCCGACGGGGATCAGTTGCTGCTCTACACCGACGGGGTCACCGAGGCCCGCAACCACCACCGTGAGTTCTACCCGCTGGCCGAGGGGCTGGCGCGCCACCTGTGCGACGAGCCGGCGCGCACTCTCACCGCGCTGCACGACGAACTGCTGGCGCATGTGGGCGGCCGACTGCACGACGACGCGGCGCTGCTCCTGCTCCACAAGCCGGCGGTTGCCGACCCGGCAGTTCCCGACCCGGCAGTTCCCGACCCTGCGGTTGCCGACCCGGCGGTTCAGGGCCCGGCGGTTCAAGAGTCTGTGGTTGCTGACCTGGAGGTTGTCGGCTCGGCGGTTCAAGAGTCTGTGGTTGCTGACCTGGAGGTTGTCGGCTCGGCGGTTCAAGACTCTGCGGTTGCCGACCCGGCAGTTCCCGACGCGGTGGTTCTCGACCCGGTGGTTCTCGACTCGGAAGTCGCCGACCCGGCCCTTCCTTACCCGGGCGTTCCGTACTCGGCCGTTCCCGAACCGGTGGCCGAGACCGGTCGCGACGGCTGCCCCGGCTCCGTCCCGCCCCGGGGCAGCCGGATCCGGTTCGCCGAGCGGGCCGGCGAACCGGCGGACCCGGGTGTTCCGCTCGGCTTCTTCACGCCGTGCGGCCGCAACGGAGGAGGCTGACGAAGGCGCCGCGAGGCGTAGGTCAACGGGCCGCGCCGAAGTCCTGCGTCCAGTAGCTGCCGGGCTGCGCGAGACCTACGCCGATCTCCTTGAAGTCACAGTCCAGGATGTTGCGCTTGTGGCCGGGACTGGACATCCAGCCCGCCATGACCGCCTCGGGGGTGGAGTATCCGAACGCGACGTTCTCGCCGTACGCACTCCAGGTGTAGCCGGCGGTCGTGATGCGTTGACCGGGATCCGAACCGTCGGAGCCCGTGTGCGACATGTTCTGGTGGCTCGCCATGTCCGCGCTGTGATCCTGGGCGGCCTTCGAGAGCTTCGCGTTCAGGGTCAGCGGGGAGCAGCCGACCTTGCCGCGCTCACTGTTGACCAGGGCCACGACACGAGTCACGGCGGCGGATGCCGGGGCCGTCGTGGCCGCGGTGCTCGGGGACGCGCTGGCGGTGGACTCGGGTGCGGCGGGTGCCGTCGAGGCGGGTGCCTCGGGTGCGGCGGGTGCCGTCGAAGCGGGCGCCTCGGGTGTGGCGGGTGCCGTCGAAGCGGGCGCCTCCGGTGCGGCGGGAGTCGCGGAGGCGGGTGCCTCGGACGCGGCGGGCTCCGTAGCGACCGGCGCTTCGGGCGCGGAGGGTGCGGCGGGCGCGGTGGTGGCCTGCGAAGTCGGCTGGGGGTGCGCGGTCCACCCGCCGCCCTTCCGCCGCTCCTTCAGGGACGCGCGCTCCTGCAGGGACGCGTTCTGCCAGTTCTGCCAGTTCTTCCAGCTCTGCCGCTGACCGGAGGATTTGGCGTCCGTGGTGCTCTGGTCGTTCATGCACGCCATGGCGGCGGTCGGTACTGCAAGCGCGCTCAGCACGACGGCAGCGATGGTGATCTGCCGGCGGTGCGTCTTCCTGCGGTGCTTGCTCATGCGGGCCTCGCTCGGTCGTCGCGGGGGCGCCACCGGTGGGCTGGCTCCGCACGGGGACTGTGCCTGAGCTGTGGTGACGCCGTTTGGGCCGCCATTGTTAAAACCTGCGTGAGTAAGCGGCAACGAGCGCGACTACTACCCGGCCTCGTAGACCCCGAACGTCCTTGAATCGGGCGCATGGGTGTGCAGACCCGGCTGACCGGAGCGCGGCATGACCTGACGAGCCGTCAGGAGGCTTCATGTGTCCGGAGGGCGACGTGTCGCGGCCGTGTTGGGCATATGCCAAAGGAACATGCGTGTGTATGTCGGATTGCGGGTGGCAAGTCTGGCTATATCGCCCAGGCGCCATGTACTACCGCACCACGTTGATACGGGAACTCGGCGTGACGGATGTCACGCCGAGCTGCCGCAACCATTCCCGAGGATGGAGATGGCGATGGTGATGGACGACCGCGTCAGCTGTCGTAGTCGACGGCGAGCGTCTCCGTGACCGGGAACGACTGGCAGGTAAGGACATACCCCGCGTCGACCTCGGCGGGTTCGAGGGCGAAGTTGCGGCGCATGTCGGCCTTGCCGTCGGTGACCAGGGCCCGGCAGGTGCCGCACACGCCGCCCTTGCAGGCGAAGGGCAGGTCGGGGCGGGTCTTCTGAGCGCCGTCGAGGATGCTCCGGCCGCGGGGCAGGGCGGCGGTCGTGGAGCGGCCGTCGAGCGTGATGGTGACCTCGCTGACCGGGCCCACGGTGGCCGCGTCCTGGTGGTGCACCTCCCGCACGGGCTCGTCGTCGGCGTAGAACAGCTCCTGGTGGACCCGGTCGGCCGGCACGTCCAGCCCGGCCAGCACCTGCTGGGCGTCGCGGACCATGCCGTGCGGGCCGCACAGCCACCAGTGGTCCGCGCCCGCCACGTCGACCAGTGAGCCGACGAGCGCCGACAGCCGCTCGGCGTCCAGCCGGCCGGAGAGCACCTCGGCCTCGCGGGGCTCACGGGAGAGGACGTGGGCGAGCTGGAACCGGGCCGGGTAGAGGTCCTTCAGGTCGGCCAGCTCGTCGGCGAACATCACGGTGTCGGTGCGCCGGTTGCCGTAGAAGAGGGTGACCGTCGAGCGGGAGTCCGCGGCCAGCACCGACTCGGCGATGGACAGCATGGGGGTGATCCCGGAGCCCGCGGCGATCAGCACATGGTGGCCGGGGGTGGCGAGGTCGGGCGTGAAGGCGCCGGTCGGTGCCATGACCTCGACCGTGTCTCCGGGGCGCACCTCCCGCACCAGCCAGGCGGAGAACAGACCGCCCGGCACCACCCGCACCCCGATGCGCGGCACCGATCCGGCCGGCGAGCAGATGGAGTACGAGCGGCGCTCGTCACGGCCGTCGATCTCGCGCCGCAGGGTGAGCGACTGCCCAGGAGCGAAGGCGAACTCCTCGGCCAGCTCCGCCGGGATGTCGAAGCTGACCGCGGCCGCGTCCTCGCACAGGGGCTGCACGGCGGCGACCCGCAGGGAGTGGAAGGCCGGCCGACGGCGGGTACGCGGGCGTACCGCCGGGGCGGGGGCGGCCGACTCCATCAGGTCGTCCATCAGATCTCCTTGACGTACTCGAACGGTTCCAGGCAGGCGCGGCAGCGCCAGAGCGCCTTGCAGGACGTGGCGGCGAAGCGGGACGTCTCCTCCGTGTCCGCCGAGCCGCAGCGCGGGCAGGGCACGGCGGCCCGCCGGGTGGTGGTCAGCACGAGCGGCACCGGACCGGCCGGGTGCCGGGGCGCGGCGCCGGGCGGGGCGATCCCGTGTTCGGTGAGCTTGCGGCGGCCCGCCGGGGTGATCCAGTCGCTGGTCCACGGCGGGTCGAGGACGGTACGGATCTCGACGCGCTCGTACCCGGCGGCGGCAAGCCGCGCGGCCACGTCGGCGCGCATCTCCGCCATCGCCGGGCAGCCCGAGTAGGTCGGCGTCAGGCTCGCGACGACCGTGCCGTCGGGGGCGAGCGACACCTCGCGCAGCACGCCCAGGTCGGCGAGGGTGAGCATGGGCAGCTCGGGGTCGGGCACCTGTTCGGCGATGTGCCGGGCCCGTCGCACGTCGGTCAGTACGCTCACCATGTCGCCTCCGGGTGGGCGCGGGCCACGCTCTGCAACTCGGCCAGCAGCGGCGTCAGATGCTCGGTGTGCTCGCCCGCGCGTCCGCAGCCGGGCAGCGGCCGGTACACGGGCATGGGCAGTCCGCCCGCCTCGGTCACCTGGCGCAGCACGGCGACGACCTCGTCCCGTACGTCGTAGGCCGTGAACAGCTCGCCCAGGTACGGGGCGACCCGCTCCAGCGCCGTACGCATCCTGCGGTGGGACTCCGCCGTACCGTCGCCGAGCCGCACGGCCCATTCGGCCGCGTACTGGCGGTGGTAGGTCAGTTCCTTGACGCCCTTCGCGGCGATGGCGGAGAGCACCGGGTCGGGGTGCGCGGCGAGCCGCTCGAAGTGTGCGAGCCGCCAGCTGGACAGTGCCAGGAGCCGCACGACGGAGAACGCGAAGTCCCCGTTGGGAAGTTCGGCCAGGCGTACGTTGCGGAAGTCGTCGGCGTCGCGGAAGTAGGCGTAGGCGTCCTCGTCGCGGCCTGTGCCGTCCACCTGGCCGGCGCGCGCGTAGAGCAGGCGGGCCTGGCCGAGCAGGTCGAGGCCGATGTTGGCGAGCGCCACCTCCTCCTCCAGCTCGGGGGCACGGGTGGTCCACTCGGCCAGTCGCTGGGCGGACACGAGCGCGTCGTCGGCGAGCGCGACGCAGGAGGCCGCCAGCTCTGCGGCGTCCAGCCCGTCCGGCACGGTGGTGTCGACCCCGTGCAGGGGGTCCTCGAAGCCGGTGCCGTACGCCCAGCGGGTGTCGTCCTCGTGTCCCTCGGCGAGGGTCAGGTAGACGTGGTCGTCACTCATGCCCTGCTCCTCAGATGTGCGGGACGTCGTCGGGGATGTCGTAGAAGGTCGGATGGCGGTAGACCTTGTCGGCGCTCGGCGCGAAGAACGGGTCCTTCTCGTCGCGGGTGGAGGCGGCGATGTGCTCCGAGCGCACCACCCAGATGCTCACGCCCTCGTTGCGACGCGTGTACAGGTCACGGGCGTGGGTCAGGGCCATCGCGTCGTCGGCGGCGTGCAGCGAGCCGACGTGTACGTGGTTCAGTCCGCGCTTGCCCCGTACGAACACCTCGTACAGCGGCCAGCCGTCCTTCTTGCCGTCGATGTCGTTCATGCCGCCGTTTCCTTCCGGGCTCGCTCGCTCTGCTTGGCCGCGTGGGCGGTGGCCGCCTCGCGGACCCAGGCGCCCTCCTCGTGGGCCGTCCGCCGCCGGGAGATCCGCTCGGCGTTGCACGGTCCGTCGCCCTTGATGACCCGCATCAGCTCGTCCCAGTCCGGGGTGCCGAAGTCGTGGTGTCCGCGCTCCTCGTTCCAGCGCAGCTCGGGGTCGGGCAGGACGACGCCCAGCTTCTCGGCCTGCGGCACGGTCATGTCCACGAAGCGTCGGCGCAGTTCGTCGTTGCTGTGGCGCTTGATCTTCCAGGCCATGGACTGGGCCGAGTTGGGGGAGTTGTCGTCGGGCGGCCCGAACATCATCAGCGACGGCCACCACCAGCGGTCCACCGCGTCCTGCACCATCGCCCGCTGGGCGTCGGTGCCGCGCATCATGGTCAGCAACAGCTCGTACCCCTGGCGCTGGTGGAACGACTCCTCCTTGCAGACCCGCACCATGGCGCGCGCGTACGGACCGTACGAACTCCTGCACAGCGGCACCTGGTTGCAGATCGCGGCGCCGTCGACGAACCAGCCGATCACGCCGACGTCGGCGAAGCTCAGGGTGGGGTAGTTGAAGATCGACGAGTACTTCTGCCGGCCCTCGATGAGCCGCTCGGTGAGGTCGGCCCGGTCCGCGCCCAGGGTCTCGGCCGCCGAGTACAGATACAGCCCGTGCCCGGCCTCGTCCTGGACCTTCGCGAACAGGATGGCCTTGCGGCGCAGCGACGGCGCGCGGGTGATCCACTCGCCCTCCGGCTGCATGCCGATGATCTCCGAGTGCGCGTGCTGCGCGATCTGCCGGATCAGCGTCTTGCGGTAGCCGTCGGGCATCCAGTCGCGCGGCTCGACCCGCTGGTCACGCGCGACGGTCGCGTCGAACTGCTCCTGGAGCCGCTCTTCGGCCGCCGGCCCGACGCCGTCGGCGCCGGTGGCGGCGGAGTGTGTCGTGGTCATCGATACCAGCTTCCCTACCGACCATTCGTTCGGTTCCAGTGTGACGGGTTTCTTCCGGACGGGCAAGACTTTCGTGCGGCCGGGCACGACCTTCGTCCGGCCGGGCCGGGCCCGGGGTCGAGGCACGAGACCAGAACCCGGGACCGGGGCGTGGGGTCCGGGGCCGAGGCGCCGCCGGGGGTGCTCAGGGCCAGGCGTAGAAACCCTGCCCCGTCTTCCGCCCCAGCTCGCCGCGCGCGACCTTGTCACGCAGCAGCCGCGGCGGCGCGAAGCGCTCCCCGAGCGTGGCGTGCAGGTGCTCGGCGATGGCGAGTCGTACGTCCAGTCCGACCAGGTCGGTCAGGCGCAGCGGGCCCATGGGGTGCTTGTAGCCGAGGCTCATGGCGTCGTCGATGGCCTCCGGCCCTGCGACCCCCTCCTCGACCATGCGGATCGCCTCGAGGCCCAGCGCCACGCCGAGGCGGCTGCTGGCGAACCCGGGGGAGTCCTTGACGACGACGTCCTTCTTGCCGAGGGCGTGCGTCCAGGCCAGCGCCAGCCGTACGGTCGCGTCCTCGGTCTCCGGGGCGACGACGATCTCGATCAGCTCGGAGGCCGGTACCGGATTGAAGAAGTGCATGCCGAGGAAGCGCCCGGGGCGGGCGAGAGCCGACGCGAGGTCGGTGACCGACAGGGAGCTGGTGTTGCTGGCCAGGACGGTCGCCGGACTCAGGGCCCGCTCGGCGGCGGCGAGCAGCCGGGCCTTGAGCGAGGCGTCCTCGGGGACGGCCTCGACGACGAGATCGGACGTGCGCGGCAGCTCGTCGACCGAGCCGACGACGGAGACCCGGCCGAGTACGTCCTCGGCGGGCGCGTCGAGCCTGCCGCGCTCGGCGGCCCGCGTCAGCCCGGCGGCGACCCGGTCCAGCGCGGCGGCCGCGGCGTGCTCGCCGCTCTCCACGACGGTCACGGACGAGCCCGCGGCCGCGAACGACTGGGCGATACCGGCGCCCATCCGGCCGCCGCCGATCACGCCCACGACGGAGGGTGCGGACGCGGTGCCGGTGACGGCGGTGTTCATACGCTGCTCCTCTTCTCCAGGAAGCGAGTCATCCGCTCCCGCTTGTCCTGTCCCTCGAACAGCACGGCCTGCGCCAGGTCGTCGGCGACCGGATGGGCGCCCGGCGAGTCGACCACGAGCTTGGTCAGACGCAGGGCCGCGGCCGAGGAGCGGGCCATCCGGTCCAGCAGCGCGTGCGCCTCGTCGAGGAGCCGGTCGGCCGGTACGACATCGATGACCAGCCCGGCCGCCAGCGCCGCCCGCGCGTCCAGGTTCCGTCCGGCGAGCAGCACCTGCTTGGCCACCGACTCGCCGACCAGCTCGGGCAGCCGCCAGCAGGCTCCCGCTGCGGCGAGGATGCCGAGCCCCGGCTCGGGGTTGCCGAACACCGCGTCCGGTCCCGCGATGCGCAGATCGCAGGCGTACGAGAGTTCGGCGCCGCCGCCCAGCGCCCAGCCGTCGACGGCGGCGAGGGTCGGCATGGGCAGTCTGCGCACCCGCTCGAACAGGCGGCTGTTGATGCCCTGGAGGGCTTCGTCGCGGCCGCGTCGCAGCAGCTCCGCGATGTCGGCGCCGCCCGCGAAGACACCGCCGTGCCCGGTCAGCAGCAGGAACCTCGGGTCACGTTCCAGCAGCTCGCACACGGCGTGCAGTTCGCGGATCATCAGCCCGCTGATGGCGTTGCGGGCCTCGGGGCGGTGCAGGGTGACGACGACCCGGTCGTCGCGCTCCTCGACCAGCAACGTCTCGTACGTGCCGCTCACAAGCGCTCCTCGACCGGCGGGGGACTCGTCCGCGGCGCTCATACGCGCTCCACGAGCATCGCGACGCCCTGGCCGACACCCACGCACAGCGTGGCCAGGCCCCGGCGGGCGTCCTCGCGCTCCAGCCGGCCGATCAGCGTGAGCAGGATGCGGGTGCCGGAGCAGCCGAGGGGATGGCCGAGCGCGATCGCACCGCCGTCGGCGTTGACCTTCTCCTCGTCGAGCTTCAACCGCCGCATCACCGCGAGTGCCTGCGCGGCGAAGGCCTCGTTCAGCTCGACCGCGTCCAGGTCCCCGCTCTCCAGGCCGGCCCGGGCAAGGGCCTTCTCGGCGGCGGGGACGGGGCCGAGCCCCATCAGATTGGGCTGTACGCCGGCCGAGGCGGCGGTGATGATCCGGGCGCGCGGGGTGAGCCCGTACCGCTCGACGGCCGCCGCGCTCGCCACCACCAGCGCGGCGGCGCCGTCGGACAGCGGCGAGGAGGAACCGGCCGTGACGATGCCGTCCGGCCGGAAGATGGTCCGCAGGGTGCCGAGCTTCTCCAGGGTCGTGCCGGGGCGCGGCCCCTCGTCGCGTGTGACCTCGCCGTCCTTCACCCGCACCGGCACGATCTCGCGGTCGAAGCGGCCGGCCTCCTGCGCGGCCACCGCCCGCTGGTGGCTGCGCAGCGCGAAGGCGTCCGAGTCGGCGCGGGTGATGCCGTCGAGCGCGGCGACCTCTTCGGCGGTCTCCCCCATCGACAGGGTCACCTTGGCCGTCTCGGGACCCGCGCCCGCCGGTACGGCCCGGTCGGTGGCCGTGAAACGCGGGTTGGTGAAGCGCCAGCCCAGCGAGGTGTCGTGCACCTCGCCCGGCTTGGCCCACGGGGTGCCGGGCTTGGCCATCACCCAGGGCGCGCGGGTCATCGACTCGACACCGCCGGCGACGACGAGGTCGGCCTCCCCGGACCGGATCGCCTGGGCCGCGTTCGCGACCGCCGTCAGCCCGGACGCGCACAGCCGGTTGACGGTGTAACCGGGCACGGTGTGCGGGAGGCCGGCGAGCAGCACGGCCATGCGGGCCACGTCCCGGTTGTCCTCACCGGCCTGGTTGGCCGCGCCGAGGATGACCTCGTCCACGGCCTCGCCCGGGATCCCACTGCGCCGCACCGCCTCGCCGACGACCAGGGCCGCCAGGTCGTCCGGCCGTACGGAGGCCAGCGCGCCCCCGTACCGGCCCTGCGGGGTGCGGGCACCGTCGATCAGAAAGACCTCGTCAGGCATCTGCGGACTCCTCGGTGTGTTCCTCGGCGGTGGCGGGCCGACGCGACTGGAGCGTGGCGAAACGGCCGGTGACGAAGGCGGGGTCGGAGAGGGTGGCGCTGGCCGCCGGGTTGGCGGCGCTGCCGTGGAAGTCGCTGAAGGCGGCGGACTGGTTCACGAAGACGCCGCCGGTGAGGTTCTCCGACAGGTGCACTCCCGCGTCGAGGGCCGCCAGCTCGGTGGCGGCGAGCACGTCCTCGTCGGTGGAGTGGACGGCGGCGGTCAGTGCGCCGTGCGCGCGCACGGTCTCCCGGAAGATCCGCAGACTGTGCTCGGTGGAGTCGGTGGCGATCACGAAGGAGATCGGCCCGAACCACTCGCGCGTGTAGGTCTCCCGGTCGGCTTCCGCGTCCAGCCGGGCCACCAGCGGCGTACGGACGACCGCGTCCGAGTGCTCGGGGTGCTCGACCGGTGCGGACGCCCGCGCCGTACGACCGAGCCCGGCCGCTTCCTCCAGTCGCTCCCGCACCCCGTCGTTGACGATCGCCCCGAGTGTGCCGGCCGCGCGGGCGGGGTCGCCGAGCAGTTTGTCGAGCGCCGCGGCGAGGTCGGCGGCGAACGCGTCGGCGGTTTTCACGCCCTGGTCGGTGGCGAAGCCTTCGCGGGGGACGAGGAGGTTCTGCGGGGTGGTGCACATCTGCCCGCTGTAGAGGGACAGCGAGAAGGCCAGGTTGCCCAGCAGCCCGTGGTAGTCGTCCGTCGAATCCAGGACGACGGTGTTCAGGCCCGCCTTCTCCGTGTACACGGCGGCCTGGCGGGCGTGGGTCTCCAGCCAGTCGCCGAAGGCGGTGGAGCCGGTGAAGTCGATGATCCGTACGTCCGGGTGGAGGGCGTACACCGCGGCCGTACGTTCCTCGGCGCTCTCCGCCGCGAGGATCACCAGGTTCGGGTCGAAACCGGCCTCGGTCAGCACCTCGCGCGCGATCCGCACGGTGATCGCCAGGGGCAGGACGGCGCCCGGGTGCGGCTTGACGACGACCGGGTTGCCGGTGACCAGACTGGCGAACAGACCGGGGTAGCCGTTCCAGGTCGGGAAGGTGTTGCAGGCGATCAGCAGCGCCACCCCGCGTCCGACCGGCGTGAACTTCTTCTCCATCAGCAGCGGGCCGCCCTTGCGCTGCGGCTTGCTCCAGCGGGCCGCCTCCGGGTGGCGCTTCTGCTCCGCCCAGGCGTACGCCACCGCCTCAAGACCGCGGTCCTGAGCGTGCGGTCCGCCCGCCTGGAACGCCATCACGAAGGCCTGGCCGGTGGTGTGCTGCACGGCGTGCGCGATCTCGAAACTCGCGGCGTTCAGCCGGGCCAGGATCTCCGCCGCCGCACCGGCCCGGGCGTCGGGGCCCGCGGCACGCCAGGGGCCGGTGGCGGCCTGCGCGGCGGCCACGGCCTCGTCCGGCGTGAGGCGGGGGTAGGTGACACCGAGCGGGAAGCCGTACGGGGAGGTCTCCGTGGCGGATGTCGTGCCGCTCGCCGGGTGACCGGGCAGTTCGAAGTGACCGCCCAGCCGCTCATGGAAGGCCGCTTCCCCGGTCTTCGCCGCGTCCTCCCCGTACACCGACTTGCTGGGCGACTCCGGATACGGGGTCCAGTGGCCGCGACTCGCGGTGGCGGCGACCGCCTGCTCCAGCAGGGCGCGGTGACGGGCGAAGAAGTCCGGACGCTCGGGGAGGTTCTGGGGCATGCGTTCCACCTCTTGACAGGCAGTGGTGATGCTGGATTACTAGGCCGTGCCGCACGCTAACCGAATGTTCGGTCGGGACACAAGGTGGTGAAAAAGGTGACGCAGGCCACAGGAGCGACATCGGCCGGGGCGACGCCCGCCGAGGCGATGTTCGCCGCGGACGAGGCGTCCCGGGCGCTGGGCATCGAGCTTCTCGAGCAGGGCGAAGGGACCGCCGTGCTCCGGATGACCTTGACGCCGGCGATGGTGAACGGACACGGGATCGCCCACGGCGGCTATCTCTTCCTGCTCGCCGACACCGCCTTCGCCTGCGCCTGCAACAGCCACGGGCCCGTGACCGTCGCGGCCGGGGCCGACATCGACTTCGTCGCCCCGGCGTACGAGGGTGATGTCCTGGTGGCCACGGCACGGGAGCGCACCCGGTTCGGCCGCAGCGGCATCTACGACGTGAGCGTGCTGCGCGGCGACGAGGTGATCGCGGAGTTCCGCGGACGCAGCCGCAGTATCAGAGGCACGACGACGAAGGAGTCGCGATGAACACCGCAGCGACGGCCGGCGCGGCCACGGGACCCCGCCCGGCCCGCCTGGGAGAGCCGCTTCCCGAGGATCTGCTGGACGAGGGCGAGCGCCTCACCCGCGAACAGCTGAGGGAGCTCCAACTCGACCGGCTGCGGGCGACGTTGCGGCACGCGTACGCCAATGTGGACCTGTACCGCAGGAAGTTCGACGAGGCCGGGATCAAGCCCGACGACTGCCGCTCCCTGGAGGACCTGTCGCGGTTCCCCTTCACCACCAAGGCGGATCTGCGGGAGACGTACCCCTTCGGCATGTTCGCGGTCCCGATGGCGGACGTGCGGCGCATCCACGCCTCCAGCGGCACCACGGGCCGCCCCACGGTCGTCGGATACACCGAGAACGACCTCTCCATGTGGGCCGACATGATCGCCCGATCCATCCGTGCGGCCGGCGGCCGTCGCGGGCACAAGGTGCACATCTCCTACGGCTACGGCCTGTTCACCGGTGGCCTGGGCGCGCACTACGGCGCAGAGCGCGCCGGCTGTACGGTGATCCCCGCCTCCGGCGGCATGACGGCCCGCCAGGTGCAGATCATCCAGGACTTCGAGCCCGAGATCATCATGGTCACCCCGTCCTACATGCTCACCCTGCTCGACGAGTTCGAGCGGCAGGGCGTCGACCCCCGCACGACCTCCCTCAAGGTGGGCATCTTCGGGGCCGAGCCGTGGACGGAGGCGATGCGCCGTGAGATCGAGGAGCGCATGGACATCCACGCGGTCGACATCTACGGCCTGTCCGAGGTGATCGGCCCGGGGGTGGCGCAGGAGTGCGTCGAGACCAAGGACGGACTGCATGTGTGGGAGGACCACTTCTACCCCGAGGTGGTCGACCCGTTCACCGGCGCCGTGCTGCCCGAGGGCGAGGAGGGCGAGGTGGTCTTCACCTCCCTCACCAAGGAGGCCCTGCCGATCATCCGTTACCGCACCCGCGACCTGTCCCGGCTGCTGCCCGGCACCGCCCGGCCCGCCTTCCGCCGCATCGAGAAGATCACCGGCCGCTCCGACGACATGATCATCCTGCGCGGTGTGAACGTCTTCCCGAGTCAGATCGAGGAGATCGTCCTGCGCACACCCGCAGTCGCCCCGCACTTCCAGGTGCAGCTGACCCGGCGCGGCCGGATGGACCACATGACGGTCCGCGTCGAGGCGCGTCCCGGGACCGGGGCCGAGCAGCGGGAGGCGGCCGCGAAGACGATCGCCCAGGGCGTCAAGGACGGCGTGGGTGTCACCGTCGAGGTGGCGATCGTCGACCCGGAGACCCTGGAGCGCTCGCTGGGCAAGCTCCGCCGGGTGAAGGACCTCCGTCAGCAGTGACGTGCCGGTCACCGCGTGAGCGCCTCTCTCCGACCGCGGGCCGAGCGGGGAACGCTCGGCCCGCGGCCCGTGGCGGTCAGGCGGTGACGAGGGTGAGTCCGTACGTACTGAGGATCTCGTTCACGGGCTGGAACCAGGTCTGGCCGCCGCTCGTGCAGTTGCCCCAGCCGCCCGAGGTCACGCCCTGGGCCTGGTCCCCGGTGATGAACGAGCCGCCGGAGTCGCCGGGTTCGGCGCAGACGCTGGTGCCGGTCAGGCCGTAGACGGATCCCTGGCTGTAGTTGACGGTCTCGTTCTGGGTGAGCACGGTGCCACAGTGCCAGTGGGTGGTGGAGCCGGAGCGGCAGATGGACGAGCCGACGGGGGCCACGGCCGAGCCGCGGACCAGTACGTCGCTGACGGTGCCCCAGCCGAGCACCACCGGTACGGTCCACCAGCCGTTGCCGATCCGGATGTACGAGTAGTCGTTGCCCGGGAACGACGATCCGGCGAAGGTGCCCATCGCCGAGCCGTCCCAGCCGGCCACGGAGCTGCCGGCCGAGCCGCAGTGTCCGGCGCTCACGAAGCCGCCCACCACGGAGAAGCCTATGGAGCAACGGGTGTTGCCGTTGATGTAGTACGGGTCGCCGCCGACGGTGCCCGCGGAGAACGTGCGCGGCGTCTGCGCGGCTGCGGAGGTGTGGACCGTGAGCAGACCTGCCTCGCGCGCGGGTGCCAGGAACTCCGTGACCGCGGCGCTGTGTTCCGCGCCCTTGCGGACCTCGGCCACCAGGCTGCTGGTGCGGGGGTCGACATGCCAACTGCGGACGGCTGTGGGGGCGCCGTCCGACGTGGCGTTGTCGTCGAGGGCGGCCTTGGCCGCGTCCAGCGTCCGGGCGCTGTGCGCGACCCGTACGACCGTGGCGCCGGTGGCTCGTACGGCGTCGGCCGCCGCGGTGCCCGTGTCGGTGACTCCGACGACGAGGGTGCCGTGCGCCGCGTCGTACCAGGACCCGCCGAACGTCCGCCCCGCCGCTCGTTCGGCCCGCGGCGCGAGCTCGGCGGCGGCGGTTTCACGCTCGCCCCTGGTGCGGGCCTGCGACGCGGTGAGGCCGAGGTCCCGCTGCATGGCGGTGACCAGGCCGGGGGAGAGGGGGCGGGAACTGGACGGTTGTGCTGTCGCCGTGTCGACGGGCAACAGCCCCAGAGTGCACGTGCCGAGGGCCAACAGGACGGACAGGCCCCAGCGAAGACGCGTAACACGTCGCATGGGTGAACCCCTTCCATTCTCAACTGCCGGAGAAGGTATGGACCTTTGGGGTTCAGTGTTGGAAGTGTGTTGCGTGCATGTCAATGGTGTCGATGTGGAACGGGCTCGTCCACATCCTGACCGCTTCCGGGATCGACGTCGTGGTCGGGCCGATGGCGGTGATCACCGCGATCAATGCCCTCGGTGTGGGTCTCGTCGGCGCGGTGGCAGGTCGTCCAGTTCGGCGGCGAACATCAGGGCGGGGTCGACATCCATCCCGGTGAAGTGGCCGGCGAGTTCCAGGGACAGCAGCCCGTGCAGCCGGGTCCAGAAGGTCAGGGCCCGGCGCAGGGCCTCGGGGCCGTCCGGGGGCGACGCGGCGTAGGCGTCGAGCAGGGTCGTCATGATCTCTGAGGCGATCCCGGAGACGTCGTCGGGCGCGTGGTAGCCGGGGACGGGCGTGCCGTAGACGAGGAAGTACCGCTGGGGGTCGTCCAGGGCCCACCCGCGCAGGGCGTGAGCCAGAGCGGCGGCCGGAGCGGCTGGATCGGTGCCGGACTCGGAGGCCGCGGTCGCGTGGAAGGTGTCGGCGAGGCTTCGGTACGCCTCCCTGACGAGCTCGGTGATCAGCTCGTCGCGTCCGGCGCAATACCGGTAGAGCGCGGGTCCGCTCATGCCCATCTGTTTGGCGATCGCGTTGAGGGAGAGCGCGGAAGCCCCCGCCGTGGCGATCTGCTCCCATGCGCGTTCCCTGATCTCCGCACGTATGTGGGCGCGGTAGCGCTCGCGCGGGGTCTGCGTGCCCGTGTCGGCCATGGCCTGCCGCCTTTCCGCAGTCGCGAAGATAGAGGCTCAAGATGTAGTTAGAAGGTATCACTAAACTTCTTGACTCTCCCTTTCGTGTTGCGTTATAACTTCTAACGAACGCAAAAGTGAGTAACCAACGCGGAGCGCAGGAGGTCGTCATGAACGCCGAAGGACTCGTCGAGGTCGTACTGCCGGGCAAGGTGGAGCCGGAAGGGCTGGAGATCCGGCACGGAGCCGTGCCCGCCGCGGGCCCCGGCCAGGTCGTGATCCGGATGGAGGCGACCGGGGTCTCCTTCGCGGAGCAGCAGATGCGCCGCGGCCGGTACTACGACCAGCCGGCGTTCCCGTTCGTGCCCGGATACGACCTGGTCGGCACCGTCCTCACGACCGGCGAGGGTGTCGAGCCCGCTCTCGCCGGCACCCGGGTCGCCGCGCTGCTCAAGGTCGGCGGCTGGGCGAGCCACGTGCTCGTCGACGCGGCGGACGTGGTGCCGGTGCCCGACGGGATCGGCGCGGCGGAGGCGGAGACCGTGGTGGTCAACGGCATCACCGCCTGGCAGATGCTGCACCGCAAGGCACACGTCCGCGCGGGGCAGACCATCCTGGTCCACGGTGCCAACGGCGGCGTCGGCTCGGTCCTGGTCCAGCTCGCCCAGGCCGCGGACGTGAAGGTGATCGGCACGGCGTCGGCGCGTCACCACGACGCGCTGCGGGAGCGGGGCGTCATCCCCGTCGACTACCGCACCGAGGACGTGGCCGCACGGGTCCGCGAGCTCGCCCCCGGCGGGGTGGACGCCGTCTTCGACCACGTCGGCGGCCGCAGCGCGATCGACTCCTGGCACCTCCTCGCGCCCGGCGGCACGCTCGTCTCGTACGGCAGCGCCTCCACCCGGGACGACGAGGGCTCCAAGCAGTGGCCCGTGCTCAAGCTGCTCGGCCGGGTGTGGCTGTGGAACGCGCTGCCCAACCGTCGCCGCGCCTACTTCTTCAACGTCTGGGCCGGGCGGGCGCTGGCCAAGAACCGCTTCCGGGCCCAGCTGCGCGCCGACCTCACCCAGGTCTTCGGAGCCCTCCAGCGCGGTGACGTCACCCCCCAGATCGCCGCCCAACTGCCCCTCACCCGCGTCGCCGACGCCCTGCGACTGGCCGAGTCCGGCACCGTCGCCGGGAAGGTCGTGCTGAACCCGTAGCAGGTCCTTCCGTAGCCGCCGATCGCACACCTTCCCCAGCCAGCCCCTTACCCGAGACGCGAGGAACCGTCATGACCGCCACCCCCACCACCCCCACCACCCCGAGGCGCCACCGGGCGCGGCTGCTCGTCCCCGCGGCGATCGCCGTCCTCGCCTTCACCGCCACGACGGCCGCCGCGGACACCTCACCGACAACCGGGGCCGAGCGGACGGCCACGACCACCCACGACCACCGGGCAGCCGAGCGGAAGCCGAAGGCGATGCTCGACGCGTGGCTGCGGCTCTGGAACGGCGATCTCGCCCAGGCCCCGGGCATCATCTCTCCCGGCTTCCGGGTCCACGCCGCCCTCCTCGACGGCGGTGACGGCAGCTCCATCCGGGGCGTCGACGGCCTGGTGGCCTGGATCGGCCAGACCCGCGCGGCATTCCGCGACCTGCGCTTCACCATCGAGGTCCCCCCGCTGGTCGACGGCCGCTACGCATCGGTGCGCTGGACGGCCACCGGCACCTACGCCGGCGGCTTCCCCGGCGCCAAGGCCCAGCCGGGGACCGTGGTCAGCTTCACCGGCACCGACACACTCCGCATGCGGGACGGCAAGTTCGCGGAGTACTGGGTCAACTCCGACACCCTGAGCCTGCTCACCCAGCTCCAGGCACTCTGAAGCACGCCCCCCTGTGGCAGGGGCGGTGACGGGTGTGTCGCCGGCACGGTCCGGTGCCTGACATGCCGTTGAGTGGAGCAATGACCGGTACGCCGTGCCGAGTCCCAGCAGGCTGGGCGTCTTGCCGAAACCGTGTGCCAGGAGTTCCGTGTGAACAGGCTGCATCAAACGAGCCGTCAGTCGTGTCGTCCGCTCGCGGGCGCGCTCTCGGTGCACCCCCCTGCCTCGCTGGTGTCCGAGCTCCCGCCCCTCGCACAGCGTCGCGGGACACCGTGAGGTGGCGGCGCCGCGGCGCGGAGGCGGAGAGCGCCACGCCGCACCCGAACAGCACGGGCCGCTCGCTGCCGGCACCGCCCACGTGGATGCGCTGGCTCCCCCTCTTCTACGTCGTGGCCGTCCTGTTGATCGAGCCCATCACGCCCGTGGACTGGCCGGTGAGCTTCCTGCTGATCGCCCTCCCGTTGGTGGCCGCCTTCGCCCACGGCCCCGTGATGGTCGTCTGCGTCACCGTCTTCGCCATCGTGTTCGAAGGGGTTCTGGCCGGTACCCCGTGCTGTGCCGGACGTTCCGTCGGCTACCAGTGGGACCGCCACTACGTGGCCGCCTACTTCTGCACCGCTCTCATCGGCACCCTGGGAACGATCCTGGCCGTCAGCCGGACGCGACGGGAGCGCACGCTGGCCACCGTGCGCTTCGTGGCCGAGATCGCCCAGCGCGTCCTGCTCAGGCCCGTTCCGCACCGCGTCGGTGACATCCTGGTGGAGAGCTTCTACCTCTCCGCCGACGCGGAGGCACGCGTCGGAGGCGATCTCTACGAGGCGGTGCCCACGACGCACGGCCTGCGCCTCGTGATCGGCGACGTCCGGGGCAAGGGTCTGTTCGCCGTGGAGACCGCCGCCGCCCTGCTCGGCGCCTTCCGGGAAGCCGCCCACGACGAACCCGACCTCGCCGCCCTGGCGGGCCGGGTGGAGACCAGTATGAGCCGCCGAGCCGCCGACTACGCCAGCAGCGACATGGCCGAGCGCTTCGTCACCGCGGTCTTCGCGGAAATCGTGACCCCCGACCGTGTCGTGCGGATCGTCAACTGCGGCCACCCGCCCCCTCTGCTCATCAGCGCCGCCGAAGTCACCGAACTGGAGACGGACCAGTCCTCACCGCCCCTCAACCTCGGCGTGCTCGTCGGCGAGCCCTACCGCGCCGAGGAACATTCCTTTCGGCCGGGCGATCAGCTCCTGCTGTACACCGACGGCGTCACCGAGACACGCGACGAGGACGGCGCCTTCTACCCGCTCGTCCAGCGCATCCGCTCCTGGGGCGTTCTCCCGCCCCGGGAACTCCTCGACCGGCTCCACCACGATCTGCTCGCCTACAGCGACAACCGTCTCAACGACGACACGGCCGCACTCGTCGCCTGCTACATCCCCGACGAACCGCGGGCACCCACCGACCCCCACGCGCTCTGAGCCGGAGCGATCAGCGAGGATCCGGGCGGCCGCTCGTGATCCGGTTCCACAGGGAGCGGGTGGCACCGAAGCCGCTCTCGTGGACCCACACGTGCGTGCACGACGGGCACTGAAGGTGGAGCAGGCTGCCGGTGTTGGAGAGCAGATAGCGCCAGTGGTCGGAGCAGGTACGCCGTTGCTCGCACGATGCGCAGCCGCGACTGTCGTTGCAGTTCGGGCAGCTCACCCAGGCACGGCGCCCGCGGTCCGCCTGCGGGTCAAGCGGCAGCATGGCCGCCTCCGCGCGGGGGCAGCACACCGGCCGCGACCAGGTCGTCGTACAGGCGTTGCTGCTCCTCGTCGAGACCGGAGTACAGCAGGTCGTACGCGGCCTCCTCGCCGCGCATGACCTCCATCGGGTCCCAGTCGGGGCCGAGGGCGGCCAGGACCTGGGCCTGTCGGTGCACCTCCTGCGCGGTCAGGTCGACGGAGAAGTCGACCAGCGCGGGGGTGCCGTCGGGAGGCGGGGAGTTATGTGGGGCCATGAGACGAAACTTAGGTATGCCTTCTTTGCCGGGGCAAGAGGGGGTGGCCGAAGTCACAGCAGGTCGGCGGCTGTTTCGCGGTCTTTGGCGGGTCGCTCGTTCCGGATCGCCGCCCGTTGCGCCAGGAGCGGTCAGCTGGGCTTTTCGCCGGTTTCGCAGATGCGGCGGGCGATCTCGCGCAGTTTGATGTTGTGGTCCTGGGACGCCTTCTTGAGCAGCTTGAACGCCGAGTCCTCGGTCAGCGCGTAGCGCTCCATGAGGATGCCCATGGCCTCGCCGATCTCGTGACGGGTCTCCAGGGCGTCACCGAGCTGCTGATGCGTACGGGCCGCGGAGAAGGCCACGGCCGCGTGCGAGGCGAGGATCCAGCCGGCCCGCTGAGCGGCCTCGTCGAAGGTGTGCGGCCGGCGGGAGTACAGGTTGAGGGCCCCGAGCTCGTCGTCCTCGGTGAACAGGAGGAAGCCCATCACGCTCCCCATGCCCAGCCTTCTCAGCTCGGGGGCGAAGTGGGACCAGCGCTCATGCGGGCGGCTCAAGTCCTCGATGGTGTAGATCTGCTGACGGTCGGTCACGGCGTCGAAGCACGGGCCTTCCCGCAGATCCTGCTGGATCCGGTCCGCACGTCGCACCACGTCGCTCGTCGCCGCCAGAGGACGCACCTCGCCCCGCCGCACGGTGAGGATGCCGGCGTCGTCGCAACCGTTGATCAGAACCGACGCATGCTCCACGACACGGTCCAGCGTGCCCTGGACCGTGTCCTGGGCCAGCAGATCCCGCGCCATTTCCGCCAGGGCGACGGCGAACTGCTCCCAGACCTCGCCGGGCTCGTGCGACATGTGCCACCTGCTTGTTCGTCGAAGCGCCGCCGACGCTCATCCGCGATCCCATCTTGCCACTCGGGCGTCCCCGCCGCGCCGGACGGGCGTGCGGGGGCGCCGTGCCCGTACACGGCTGTCCGCGCCGT
Source organism: Streptomyces olivochromogenes (assembly GCF_001514115.1). Taxonomy (GTDB): domain Bacteria; phylum Actinomycetota; class Actinomycetes; order Streptomycetales; family Streptomycetaceae; genus Streptomyces; species Streptomyces olivochromogenes. The sequence continues at coordinate 343,152 of NZ_KQ948451.1, read as the reverse complement.
TCCTCGTTCAAACCGTGCGGTCCCCACGAAACCGGCTGTTTCGCAGGTGCGATCAAGGGTGACCCGAAGGAGGACCGAAGTCCCACCAACAACAGATCGCGCAAGACCATCGCGATCACAGGAGGCCCCCATGAACGACTGGCGCGAGTCCGCGGCCTGCCGGAGCGTCGACCCCGACCTGTTCTTCCCCATCGGCAGCACAGGCCCCGCGCTGCCGCAGGTCGAGGAGGCGAAGGCCGTCTGCCGACACTGCCCCGTCCGTGAGGAGTGCCTGAGCTGGGCGCTCGACACGGGGCAGACCATCGGTGTCTGGGGTGGTACGAGCGAGACCGAACGACGCGCGCTGAGGCGGCGTACGGTCGCCCGCAGGTCCCGGGACACCGGATCGTAGGGACGCGGTCGCGAAGGGTGGACGACGCCCGCGCGGTGCGAGGACACCCTGTGCGAAGGCGCGTGGGGCGATGACGAGCAAGACATCCCGCCGACGAGACCGGGGAGGCGCGATGGAAAGCGACCCGAACGGGGACGAGAAGGTGCCGGGTGACGAGCCCCCGGGCCTCACCAGCACCTTTCCCGGACAGCTGCGCAACGTGACCGACGCCCGCCTCGTGGCGGACGACTATCTGTGCGAACTCGCGCGGACCTCACCGCCCGGAGCGGCCGAGCACTGGGACGACATCCTGCTGGTGGTGACGGAGCTGGCGGCCAACACGGTCCAGTACGCTCCCGGCCCCTTCGAACTCCGGATCCGCCCCACCTTCGACGGCGTGCATGTCACGCTCCGCGACAGCAGCCCGACGCCGCCCGCGCCCCGCCGCGTCGACCCGGCGCACGGCGCGGGCGGGATCGGCTGGCACCTCGTCCACGCGCTCTGCCACCAGGTGAGCGTCGTGGTGCGGCCCGACGGCAAGGATGTGCACGCCTTCCTGCCCTGGTGAGCGCTTCTTCGCCGCCGGCAGGTGTCGGTTCGCGCGACCGGGGCACACGGGACTGCCGAAGGACACATCAGCCCCCGCACCTGAACGAGGTGGAGCAGTGAGCCTGGAGCAGCACCGAGCGTCCGGTCCCGTCGACGACACGGGTGACGAGGTGCCGGAGCCCTCCGACGAAGAGCGTGCCGCCTGGGCGCGGGTACGCTGCTCGGCCACGGGAATGCGCCACCACGAGGCGAGGTCCGCGCTGGCCACCGCCCGCAAGGCGGCTCGCGGCGGTTCGCCCACCGGCCGGGACGCGGTCGTCGCACGGGCGGAGGCCGAGGAGTGGGAGCGGGTCACCGGGACGCTCGCCGACCACGCGGGGCCCTACGACCCCGCCGACGACCCCTTCGTCCAGGGCGAGCAGGACGCTCGCGACAGCCGCGCCCTTCTCGCCCTGCACGCCCCTGCTTCCCCTCCCGCCCCCGATGCCCCTCGCGCAGAGACACTGCCGCACCAACGGTGAACGGGACCCTGAACCGGACCGGAAGCGGACCGGGATCGGGTCGGGACCGGGGGAGTGCCCCGGAGCAGCCCGGACCGCATTGTCAGTGCCCTCCGCAACAATGCTGAGCAGCGAGAACGTCACCGCTCCCGGCGGTACGCGATCGAACCCGTCCGTCGAAAGGCCGCCCGCACATGACGCCCGCTCTCCGACGCCGCGCCGTGCCGCGAGCCCTGAACGGAGACTGCTGACGATGCTCCGATCCCTCCCGCGCACGCCCGCTCCGCTCGGCCCCGGCGGTGCCGAGGTCCTGCGTCTGATCACCGTCCAGCGCGTTCCCGTCTGCCTCACCGTGCATGCCAACGGGCGGCGCCGGTACGGCTACTGGCAGCCCCTCAGTTCCGTTTCCGGCCGCGGTGGTTGTTACGTGGCCCTGCCCACGGACGAGTGCGACGCGCTGCACGCGGCGGGCCGGATCGAGCTGGGCGACCCGGTGGTGGATCCGGCGAAGACCACGTACCCGGTGCGTCCCGTCGGGCGAGGCGCACCCTCCGCGACCGGCACACCCCGCCAGGCCCTCACGGCGTGAACTCGTTGCGGCCGCGGCCGACCCCTGGACTGCGGCGGCGTCGTCCCAGCCCTGGTGATCCCGGTCCTAGCGCGGTGAGAGCGGTACGACGGCAGTGATGCGCTTGCCGCCGGCGCGGAGCTCCGCGATGGTGATGTCGCGGGCGAGGCGGCAGATGATCGGCCAGCCATGGCCTCCGATCCTCATGGATCCCGGCTCGTCGGGATGCTCTGCCGGTGTGGGCAGCTCCCGGCTGTGGTCGCTCACCGACAGGCGTACTTCCCGGTCGACCAGCAGCACCTCGAACTCGGTGACACCGCCGCCGTGCAGCATCGCGTTGGTGGTGAGTTCCGAGGCGACGAGCAGGGCGTCGCCGACGGCGACGGCATCGCTCGCGCCGTCGCGCCCGCCGGAGCGTCGTACGTCTTCTTCGAGCGCGTGCCTGACCGCCTCGCGCACCTCGGCCGGGCTGCCCGGTCCGGGTGAACGCAGCCGGCCGGGAACGGTCGTGGTGTCGGGGGAGTTCGTCCGGTGCTCCGCACACATGCCTCTCTCCTCTGCGTTCTACTACTACGCCTGACCTGGGAAGCTCAGCGCAAACCTGTCCGTTGGGGCAGGACGCCCCCTGGGGCCGTGATCCACTTTCGGGTGATGGCCGGGTCGGGCGTGGAGGGTCGGCGCCTCACGGGGACCCTTCCGAGGCGTGTGCCCGCAAGGGAAAGCCTTCTGACGAAGCGGCAAATCGTCGCATTCAGGACATAAATGGACGTTACATGCGAGTGTCACGGAAATATGGCTGATCGGTAACAGAGCTCATGTATCGCCCGAATCATCGAAGGGTGAGAGCAATGTGTGCGCGTCGGCCAGCAGGCCGCACACCCGCACACGCACCCCGGAACGGACCGCGTTGGACGGCCGCGGGATGCCAGCACCCAGTAGGAGGGCTTTGTGTCCGCTTCTGCGTTTGTGACCGTTCGCCGTCTCGCCGCCGCCACGTTGACGGTGGTGGCGGTGGCCGGCGCGGCGACGCTGCCGGCGTCCGCGGCCGACCGCACGGATCGCCAGGCCGCCGTGAGAATCGCCGACGTGCAGCACGGCTTCGTGGGCCACGGGGTCCGCTCCAACCGGTCGCTCAACAGCGAGTGGGTGGAGGTCACCAACGGCGCCCGCCGTGCGGTGAACCTGAGCGGCTGGACGCTGTCGGACCGTGACGGTCACACGTACACCTTCCACCACTACCGGCTGGACGGCCGCTCCGTCGTCCGTGTCCACACCGGCATGGGCCGCGACAACTCCCGTGACCTCTACCAGGACCGCCGCAGCTCCGTGTGGGGCGACCGCTCCGACACGGCCGCCCTGCGCGACGAGCACGGCCGCCTGGTCGACACCCTCTCCTGGGGCGCCCGTCACCCCGGGAACCGTGACGGCAGCTACAGGGGTGAGCGCGGAGTCGAGTACCGCGGCGGGCGTGCCGGTGAGCACCGGGGTGAGCGTGGTGGCGAGCACCGCGGCGAGCACGGTGGCCGTCGTGACGTCGGCGGCCGCCACGACGTCGGTGGGCGTCATGACGTCGGTGGCCGCCATGACGTCGGTGGGCGTCACGACGTGGGTGGGGGCCGCGACCTCGGTGGCCGCCACGACGTAGGTGGGGGCCGCGACCTCGGTGGGCGTCATGACGTTGGTGGGCGTCACGACGTGGGTGGGGGCCGCGACCTCGGTGGCCGCCACGACGTAGGTGGGGGCCGCGACCTCGGTGGCCGCCACGACGTAGGTGGAGGCCGCGACCTCGGTGGGCGTCACGACGTAGGTGGAGGCCGCGACCTCGGTGGGCGTCATGACCTCGGAGGGCGTCACGACGGCCGCCGTTGATCCTGTTCCGTCGCTGACCGTATAGCCGTACGGCGGCTCGACCCCGGCATGGTGGAGGACCCCGCCCTGGTGGCGGGGTCCTCCCACGCGTACGACGCCGACCGCACCTTGCCGCAAAGGCATACGAAATTGCCCATGGCGCAAGACGATGGTGGACTGGACAGCCTGGTACGCAAACGCATCCGCGCCCTGCGTGTGGCCCAGGGCTGGTCCCTGGAGGAGCTGGCCACCCGCGCCCGGGTCAGCCAGTCCACGCTCAGCCGCATCGAGAACGGCCGGCGCCGCCTGGCCCTGGACCAGCTCGTCACCCTCGCCCGCGCCCTGGACACCTCCCTCGACCAACTGGTCGAGACCGCCGCGGACGACGTCGTCTCCCACCCGATGATCGACGCGGCCCACGGGCTGATGCGCTGGCCCATCAAGGCGGAACCCGGCATGACCGTCGTGCGCCGGCACATGACCGAGCCGCCGCCCGACAACCCCTCGCGCATGCGCGCCCACCCGGGCCGCGAATGGCTCGTCGTTCTCTCCGGCACCGCGAGCCTGCTTCTGGGCGATCGGCGCTTGCGGATCGAGACCAACCAGGCGGCGGAGTTCCCCACGATGCTCCCGCACGCCATCGGCGCCGAGGGCGGACCGTGCGAGATCCTCGGCATCTTCGACCGCGACGCCCGCCGCGGTCACCAGCGTGGCGAGGACGTCGGGAAGACGAACCGCCCGTCATCGTGACGGTTTGCGTGTTCCGCAGCCCAGCAGGCCATCGTCTTGCTCATTCAGCAACCCGCCAGGGCACACGCGCAGGGCCCGCTTAGCGTGGGCGCATGAACCCCCCCTCCCCGCACACGGCGCCCCACGGCGCGCACCCTGTTCACGAGCACGAGCACGAGCACGAGCACGAGCACGAGCACAACGCAGGCGACCAGACGGAGATCCTGGACCTGGACGCGGAAGTGCTCGCCGAACACCTCGCGTCCATCACCGCCTGGCTGCCCATCGGGACCGGCCCCCGCCACATCGTGGATCTGGGCTGTGGGACCGGAGCCGGTACCCTCGCTCTGCTCGAGCGCTTTCCCGAGGCGGAGTTGACGGCCGTCGATCTCTCGTCCGCCCACCTGAACCGTCTGCGGGAGAAGGCAGCCGCAGCCGGAGCGGCCGACCGCGTGCGTATCGTGCGGGCCGACCTCGACACGACGGCGTGGCCCGAACTCGGCACGCCGGAGCTGGTCTGGGCGTCGGCCTCCATGCACCACATGCCCGACCCCGACCGCACCCTGCGCCAGGTCCACGACCTGCTGGCACCGGGCGGGCTGTTCGCCGTCGTCGAGCTGGCCGGTTTCCCCCGGTTCCTGCCCGAAGACGCCCCGCAGGACGCTCCAGGTCTGGAGGAACGCTGCCATGCCGCGCTCGACCACCATCACGCCGAGCAGGTCCCCCACCGCGGCGCCGACTGGGGAACCAAGCTGACAAAGGCCGGCTTCACCGTCGAAGGCGAACGCACCGTCGCCGTCGACATCGGCCCGCCCCGCACCGACGCGGCAGGCCGCTACGCACTCAGCGGTCTGCGCCGCATGCGCGGCGGCGTCGCGTCCGCCCTGACGACCGAGGACCTGGCCGCTCTCGACCGGTTGCTCGACACCGGCGGCCCGCACAGCATCCTGCGCCGTATCGACCTGAGTGTGCGCACCGAGCGCACGGTGTGGGCCGCACGCCGCACCTGACGTTACGACGTGCAGACGTTCTTCAGCTCGTCGGCCGCGTCATTGATCTTGCTGGAGTCGGGGTCGGTGTCGCCGTTCAGGATGGCTCTGTTGTAGTCGGCGACGGCCTTGTTGAGCTTGTCGACCGCCTTGTCGACCTTGCCGTCGTCCGTCTTGTCGTCGATCTTGTCGAGGTTCTTGTTGATGGTCTCGATGGACTTGTCGGTCCGGGTGGGATCCTTCGCCGCGTCCAGGCCGGCCTCGTTGATCGCCTTGAGGCTGTCGGCGATCGTGTCGGCGTTCTGCAGGCAGTCCAGTGAGTTGTCGACGCCGTCGCAGCCGGTGGCGAGCCCGGCGGTCAGGGCGACGGCGGCCAGGGTGGTGGCGAGGGTGGCGACGCGGCGTCCATGTCGGCGGTCGGCGGTCATGGGAGGGTCCCTTCAGAGGAATTCGGGCGTGACTGGGCGAGGGGGCAGCGGAAGCGGGGTGGGTCGGCCGGTCAGTACCAGGGCTGGTCGACCGCCTGGACCGGCTTCTTCCGGCGGCCGGCGACGAGGCCGCCGGCGGCGCCCAGCGAGACCAGACCCATGCCGACGGCGGCCATGATCCCCTTCACGCCGTCCATGGTGAGGTAGCAGACCGCGGCCACGGCGCCGTTGAACAGGAACAGGAACCACAGCACCGGCGGCGTCGACAGGAACGCCTTGATCTTCGGCTTCTTCGCGATGCGCGAGCCCGCCACGAGTGACACGGCGATACCGGCGTACGTGGCCACGTCCTTCTGCGTGCCGTCGAGGACGGCGCCGGAGGCGGAACTCGCGGCGAGGCCGCCCACGAAGAACGACCAGAGCAGCAGGTTGGCGACGAACGAGCGCACGGCGGCGAACAGTGACTTCACGGGATCTTCCTTCGGCAGGGGACCCGCAGGTCCGTTGCGATCTCTGCCGTCAACGATCCCGTCGCCCGCCCGCCGCCACGAGGGACCGGCCCCCCGGATCGATGGTGTAGCGCGTTACACCATGTGAGCCACCACGGAGGGGACCGGCGAGGACCTGGAAGCGCGGGGGAGAGTCAGAGCAGGATGCCCGCCAGCCGGCGCCACTCCTCGAGCGGGAGGGATTCGGGGGTCTGTCCGGTCACCACCTGGAGCGCCACATGGTCGGCGCCCGCCGCGTGGAAGGCCTCGACACGGGCGCGGATACGGTCCTCGTCGCCCCAGGCGAACATCGCGTCCACGAGGCGGTCGCTGCCGCCGTCCGCGAAGTCGGACTCGGCGAAGCCCAGCCGTAGAAAGCTGTTGGTGTAGTTCGGCAGCGACAGATAGAAGGCGAGGACGCCCCGGGCGAGCGTGCGGGCGCGGTCCGGGTCACTCTCCAGGACGACCTTGAACTCCGGTGCCAGCAGCGGGACTTCGCCCAGGATCTCGCGGGCCTGCGCGGTGTGCTCCGGCGTCACGAGGTAGGGGAGCGCCCCGGCGGCGCGGTCACGTGAGAGCTCCAGCATCTTCGGGCCGAGGGCGGCGAGCATCCGGCGTCCCGCGGGCACTCCCTTCGCGTCGAGCTCGTCCAGATACGCGACCATGCTCGCGTAGGGGCGACGGTACTGGTCCGCGATCTTGGCGTGGCTCACCCCGAGGCCGAGCACGAAGCGGCCGAGGTGGGCCGTCTCCAGCTCCGCGAAGCCCGCCGCGCTCGCGAAGGCGTCCTGCGTCCAGATGCTCTGGATGCTGGTCCCCACGATGAGCCGCTCGGTCGCCGCGAGGAGCGGCGCCGCGTTCTCCGCGGTGCCGCTGCCGCCCAACCAGGCCGCGCCGAAGCCGAGTTGCTCCAGCTCGGCGGCGGCCTCGGCCCGCTCGCCACGCCCCTGCGCATCCTCCGAGCGCAGGCCCCCGCTCCAGATGCCGTACCGCCCGACGGCCTCCTTGAGCGAGCGGACCTGGCTCTCGGTCGTGACGTCGTTCATCGATTCCGATCCCTTCGGTGTGTACGGGCTCCCGGCGGCGGAACCACCGTTGCCTGCGAACGTGTTCGACACTACGGTCCTCTTCGATCACCCGCTCGCGATCATCGCCCGTCGAAGGAGACGCATGCGGCAGCGGACCGCGCAGGTCGTCCGGAACCCGGTCCTGGCCGGCTCGCACCCGGATCCGTCCATCCTCCGCGTGGGAGCCGATTTCTACCTGGCGACCTCGACGTTCGAGTGGTGTCCGGGGGTACGGCTGCACCATTCCAGGGACCTCGTGCACTGGCGGCCCCTGGGCGGCGCCCTGGACAGCACCCGCCTGCTGGACCTGACCGGGTGTCCCGACTCCGGCGGGGTGTGGGCGCCGAACCTGAGCCACGCGGACGGCTTGTTCCACCTCGTCCACAGCAATGTGTCGACGTACGCGGGCGGCTTCACCGACAGCCCCAACCACCTGGTCACCGCGGAGTCGATCGACGGGCCCTGGTCCGACCCGGTGCCCCTGCACGCGCGCGGTTTCGACGCCTCCCTCTTCCACGACGGCGCCGACAGCCGACTGGTGAACCTGGTCCACGACTGGCGTCCGGGCCACGGCGGCTCGGCCGGCCTGGAGGTGACCCGCTACGACCGGGCCACGCGTCGCCTGGTCGGCGAGCCCGAACCCGTCGTGCTGCCGCCCGGGGCCGGCTGGATCGAAGGCCCCAACCTCTACCGCCGCGGCCCCTGGTACTACCTGCTGACCGCGGACGGCGGCACGGGCTACGACCACCAGGTCACCGTCGCCCGCTCGCGCACCCTGACCGGCCCCTACGAACGCGACCCCGCGGGCCCCCTGATCACCGCCCGCCACCACCCGGACCTGCCCCTGCAGAAGGCCGGGCACGGCAGCCTGGTGGACACCCCCGGCGGCCTGTCGTACCTCGCCTACCTCGTCGCCCGGCCGCACACACGGCACGGACCGTGCGTCCTGGGCCGCGAGACCGCGCTGGCACCCGTCACCTGGACCCCGGACGGATGGCCGCGCACCCCCACCGGCCTGCCCTCCCTGGAGATACCGGCCCCCGATCCGCTCGCCGACGGCACAGACCCGCGCCCGGCCGACCACGACGACCTGGGAGACCCGGCGGATCCCGACGACTTCGACCGGCCGGTGCTGGGACCCCAGTGGTCCACACTGCGCCGGCCCCCGGCCCCCGACTGGCTGTCGCTGACCGACCGTGCCTCCCACCTGCGGCTGCGCGGCGGCCGCTCCCCGCAGAGCCTCATCGCCCCCAGCCTGGTGGCACGCCGGGTGACCGCCGCGCGCTGCGCGTTCGAGGCCACGATGGAGTACCGGCCGCGGACCTTCCAGCAACTGGCCGGGATCACCGCGTACTACAACACCCGCAACTGGTACTTCCTGCACGTCACCGCGGACGACGAGGGGCGTGCGGTGCTGCGCGTGGCGGCATGCGACCGGGGCGCGCTCACCGTCGACGAAGCGGGCGGGGAACCCCTCGGCGACGCCACGCGGCTGCGCCTCGGTCTCGACCTCGACGGATCCGCCCTGCGCTTCCGCTACGACACGGGACCCGGCTGGCGTCCCCTCGGCCCGGCACTCGACGCGACCGTGCTCTGCGACGAACACGCCGAGGAGATGGAGGGCGACCGGATCCGCGCCCTCGGGTTCACCGGCGCGTTCGTCGGCCTCTGGGCCTGGGACCTGACCGGGGGCGGTCTGCCCGCCGACTTCGACGAGGCGGCGTACCGCATTTAGGGCCTGTCGTCCGGATCAGGACCGGGCCGCCGGGTGGCGGGTAGGCGTCCGCTTTCGGGTGACCCCTCAGCCTGTCGTCGGGGCGCGGCGGTTCGGCGTGTCCGAGCATCGCAGTCGACCGGGGCGTCGCCGCCCGCACCGTCCGCCGCCGGAGCTCGCCGTGCACATCCTGCTCGTGGCCAGCGCCTTCAACAGCCTCACCCAGCGCGTCCACGTCGAACTGCGCGACCACGGGCACACGGTCGCGGTGGAACTCGCGCTGCCCGAGCGCCCGTTGGCCGAGGCCGTCCGACGGCACGCGCCGGACCTCGTGCTCGCGCCGATGCTGAAGACGGCGATCCCCCGCGAGGTGTGGGCCGCGTACCCGTGCTTCATCGTCCACCCGGGGCCCTTCGGGGACCGGGGGCCGTCCTCGCTGGACTGGGCGATCCAGCGGGGCGCCGACCGATGGGGGGTGACGGTCCTTCAGGCGGTCGAGGACATGGACGCCGGGGACGTCTGGGCGTCCGTCGACTGCGTGGTCCCGCCGGTGGGCAAGAGCGACCTGTACCGGGGCGAGATGGCCGACGCCGCGCTCACGGCCGTCCTGCTCGCCGTGGAACGCTTCGCCTCCGGGACCCACACCCCGCGCCCACAGGGCCCGGCCCACGCCGAATACACCCCGGTGCGCATCCGCCCGTACCTCGACCAGAGCGTCCGGCGGATCGACTGGGACGCCGACTCCACGGAGACCGTCCTGCGCAAGCTGCGCGCGGCGGACTCGCAGCCCGGCGTGCTGGACGTGGTGTGCGGCGCGGAGTGGTACCTGCACGGCGGACACCCCGAGGGCGGCCTGCGCGGCGCCCCGGGGGAGTTGCTGGCCACCCGGGCCGGCGCGATCTGCCGGGCCACGACGGACGGCGCCGTGTGGATCCCCGAGCTGCGGCGCAGGCGCGCTCCGGGACAGCCGCCCACGTACAAACTGCCCGCCGCGCAGGCACTCGGCGACCGGCTGCCGTCCCTGCCGGAGCTCGCCGCACCGGACTGCGCGGACCCGCGCCGGCGCACCTGGACGGACATCGCGTACCGCGAGGAGGGGAGCGTCGGAGTCCTCTCGTTCTCGTTCCCCGGCGGCGCGATGAGCACCACGCAGTGCCGACGCCTTCTCGACGCCTACCGACAGGCGTGCGCGCGGCCCACCTCGGTGCTGGTGCTGGGCGGGCAGCGGGACTTCTTCTCCAACGGAATCCACCTCAACGTCATCGACGCCGCCCAGGATCCCGCCGCCGAGTCCTGGGCCAACATCAACGCCGTCGACGACCTAGTCGAGGCGGTCCTGACCACCACGGACCGCCTCGTGGTCGCCGCGGTCGCGGGCAACGCCGCGGCGGGCGGGATGATGCTCGCCCTCGCCGCCGACGAGGTCTGGTGCCGCGCCGGCGCCGTACTCAACCCGCACTACCGGCTCATGGGCCTGTACGGCTCGGAGTACTGGACGTACACCCTGCCGCGCCGCGTGGGTGCGGCGACGGCCGACCGGCTGCTGGGCGAGGCCCTGCCGATGAGCGCGGCGAGCGCCCACGACCTCGGGCTCGTCGACCGGGTGGTCGACTGCGGCCCCGGGGACTTCGCCGCGGAGGTCGGCCGCCTCGCGGCCCGGCTGGCGGCGCTGCCGGGATCACCGTCCCGGATCGCCGCGAAGAAGGCCGAACTGGAACGCCAGGAGTGCGGCGAGCCCCTGGCCGCCTTCCGGGAGCGGGAGCTGACCAGGATGCGCCGCACCTTCGACGACCCGGACGCCCCCTACCACGCACTGCGCCGCGCGTTCGTTCACAAGCGACGACCGCAGTCCACCCCGCCGCACCTCGACCTCGCGGCGACCACGGCCACGAGGGCGGCGGCGGGAGCGGGAGCGGACCGGTCCACGAGGGCGCGTGTCACTGGAACGGCCCTGGATGACCTCTCGCGTCGGCCGGATGGCTGGTACGAAGAGAGCTGATGGTCGAAATATAGGCTTTTGTCCCTCACCTCCCCGAGGAGGCGGTCCCATGACAGCGGCGACACCCAGTACGGCCGGCGCGACGAACGCCGGTGGTGCGCCCGCCGACGAGACGCCCACGATCCACATTCTCTGGATCAACGCCGGGCTGAGCTGCGACGGCGACTCCGTCGCGCTGACGGCGGCCATGCAGCCGAGCATCGAACAGATCGCGCTCAGCGCTCTGCCGGGGCTGCCCAAGATCGCCGTCCACTGGCCCCTCATCGACTTCGAATGCGGTCCGGTCGGCGGCGCGGACACGTTCATCGAGTGGTTCTTCAAGGGGGAGCGGGGCGAGATCGATCCGTTCGTGCTGGTCGTCGAGGGGTCCATCCCCAACGAGTCGATCAAGCCCGAGGGCTACTGGTGCGGCTTCGGCGACAACCCCGAGACCGGCCAGCCGATCACGACCAGTGAGTGGATCGACCGGCTCGCGCCCAAGGCGCTCGCCGTCGTCGCCATCGGCACCTGTGCCACGTACGGCGGCATCCACGCCATGGCGGGCAACCCGACCGGCGCGATGGGCGTGCCCGACTACCTCGGCTGGGACTGGAAGTCGCACGCGGGCATTCCCATCGTGTGCGTCCCCGGCTGCCCCATCCAGCCCGACAACTTCGCCGAGACGCTGACGTACCTGCTCTACCAGGCGGCCGGCTCGGCCCCGATGATCCCGCTCGACGACAAGCTGCGCCCGTCCTGGCTGTTCGGCGCCACCGTGCACGAGGGCTGCGACCGCGCGGGCTACTACGAGCAGGGCGAGTTCGCGACGACCTACGACTCGCCCAAGTGCCTGGTGAAGCTGGGCTGTTGGGGACCGGTCGTCAAGTGCAACGTGCCCAAGCGGGGCTGGATGAACGGCATCGGCGGCTGTCCGAACGTCGGCGGCATCTGCATCGCCTGCACCATGCCCGGGTTCCCCGACAAGTTCATGCCGTTCATGGACGAACCGCCGGGCGCGAAGTTGTCCTCCAAGGCCAGCGGCGCCTACGGCGCGGTGGTCCGCAGACTCAGGTCGCTCACGATCAACACCGTGGACAAGGAGCCGAAGTGGCGCCACACGGGAGACAAGATCACCACCGGATACCGGCCGCCGTGGTGAACCCCCGCCCCACCTGAGACGCAGCTCCACCACCCCGTCCACACCCTCCCGGACCACCCGCGCGAAGAAGGGCACGACACACACGATGGCACCGAAGACGAAGGCGGCCGGCGACGGTAGCGGCCTGATGGAGATGGCCTGGGACCCGATCACGAGGATCGTGGGCAGCCTGGGCATCCACACGAAGATCGACTTCAAGCAGAAGCGGGTCGCGGAGTGCTACAGCACCTCGTCCGTCTTCCGCGGCTACAGCGTCTTCATGCGCGGCAAGGACCCCCGCGACGCGCACTTCATCACCAGCCGCATCTGCGGGATCTGCGGGGACAACCACGCCACCTGCTCGGTGTACGCGCAGAACATGGCGTACGGCGTGAAGCCCCCGCACCTCGGTGAGTGGATCATCAACCTCGGCGAGTCCGCCGAGTACATGTTCGACCACAACATCTTCCAGGAGAACCTGGTCGGGGTCGACTACTGCGAGAAGATGGTCAAGGAGACCAACCCGGGCGTCCTCGAACTCGCCGAGCGCACCGAGGCGCCGCACGCCGCCGAGCACGGCTACCGCACGATCGCCGACATCATGCGGTCCCTCAACCCCCTCGAAGGCGAGTTCTACCGCGAGGCGCTCCAGGTGAGCCGCTACACCCGGGAGATGTTCTGCCTCATGGAGGGCCGCCATGTGCACCCCTCCACGCTCTACCCGGGCGGCGTCGGCACCATCGCCTCGGTCCAGCTCTTCACGGACTACCTCAGCCGTCTGATGCGCTACGTGGAGTTCATGAAGCGGGTCGTCCCCCTCCACGACGACCTGTTCGACTTCTTCTACGAGGCGCTGCCCGGGTACGAGGAAGTGGGACGCCGACGGGTGCTGCTCGGCTGCTGGGGTGCGCTCAACGACCCCGAGTACTGCGACTTCACCTACGCCAACATGACGGACTGGGGCCGGCGGATGTTCGTCACCCCCGGCGTGATCGTCGACGGCAAGCTCGTCACCAACGACCTCACCAAGATCAACCTCGGTATCCGCATCCTGCTGGGCAGTTCGTACTACGAGGACTGGGAGGGCCAGGAGCAGTTCGTCACCCACGACCCGCTCGGCAATCCGGTCGACCCGCGCCACCCCTGGAACCAGCACACCATCCCCGCCCCGCAGAAGCGGAACTTCGACGACAAGTACAGCTGGGTCATGTCGCCCCGCTGGTTCGACGGCAAGGACCACCTCGCCCTCGACACCGGCGGCGGCCCCATCGCCCGCCTGTGGTCCACCGCGCTGTCCGGACTCGTCGACACGGGATATGTGAAGGCGACCGGCCACAGTGTGGTCATCAACCTGCCGCGCACCATGACCAAGCCCGAGACCACCTTCGAGTGGAAGATCCCGCGCTGGAGCAACGCGCTGGAACGCAACCGCGCGCGCACCTACTTCCAGGCCTACACCGCCGCCGTCGCCCTGCACTTCGCGGAGAAGGCGCTGGAGGAGGTCCGCGCCGGACGCACCCAGACCTGGGAGAAGTTCGAGGTGCCCGACGAGAGCATCGGCGTCGGCTTCACCGAGGCGGTCCGCGGTGTGCTCTCCCACCACATGGTGATCCGCGACGGCAAGATCGCCAACTACCACCCGTACCCGCCGACCCCGTGGAACGCCAGCACCCGGGACACCTACGGCACGCCCGGCCCGTACGAGGACGCCGTGCAGAACACGCCGATCTTCGAGGAGAACTCCCCGGAGAACTTCAAGGGCATCGACATCATGCGTGCCGTCCGCAGCTTCGACCCCTGTCTGCCGTGCGGCGTGCACATGTACGTCGGCGGCGGCAAGACCGTCCAGAAGATGCACATGCCCACCGGCCTGAGCGGACTGGGCGGATGAGCGCGGGCACGACCATCGACGCGACGAAGGCGGCACCGGCGGTCGACGCGGTGCGCACCGGGCAGCGGATCGAGGACGTACTCGACCGGCTCGCCACCACCGGTGACCCGGCCGCCCGCGCGGCGGCCGAGGAACTCGTCCAGGCCCTCATGGACTTCTACGGCGCGGGCCTGGCCCGGATGCTCCACCTGCTGTCCACGCCCGTGGGCCGCAGAACCCCCGGTGATCCGCTGGCGAGCCTGCTCGGCGACGAACTGGTCGCGAGCCTCCTCGTCCTGCACGACCTGCACCCCGAGGACCGGACGACCCGTATCACCCGGGCGCTCGACAGCGTCCGCGAGCACGAACTGGACGTCGTGGACTTCGACGAGGAGACGGGCACCCTACGGCTGCGGGCGCCCGGAGGCGGCGGATGCGGCTGCGCGGCGAGCGGTACGACGGCCCAGCAGGCGGCCGAGGACGCGCTGGCCTGCTTCGCGCCGGAGGTCACGGCGGTCGAGGTACAGGCCGCCGGCCGCTCGGGGGAGCCCACGCTGCTCCAGATCGGTACCGGCCCCGGAACCCGCGCCGGCACCACCGCAGGACCGGCCCCGGCGAAGGCCCCATGAACGCGCCCCCGGCTCCCCGGCCGGCCACGCGCGACTTCGGGCTGCGCAGGTTCCTGACGGGACGTGAACCGCGGCCGGAGCGATGCGGACTGTGCGCGGTGGCGGTGGACGAGGCACGCCACCGCCACCTGGTGGACATCGAGCACCGGGCCATCGTCTGCGCCTGTACGTCCTGCGCCCTGCTGATGGAACAGCCGGGCGCCGCGCGCGGCCGTTTCCGCGCCGTTCCGGACCGCTTTCTCACCGACCCGGACCACCACCTCGACGAGGGTGCCTGGGAGGCGCTGCAGATCCCGGTCGGCGTCGCCTTCTTCTTCCGCAACGCCGCGCTCGACCGGCTGGTGGCCCTCTATCCGAGCCCGGCCGGGGCCACCGAGAGCGAACTCGATCCGGCGACGTGGAGCGCCGTCCTCGGCGACAGCCGCCTCGCCGAACTGCTCGAACCCGATGTGGAGGCGCTGCTGCTGCGCCGCCACGAGGGCCGCTGCGAGTGCTATCTCGTGCCCGTCGACATCTGCTACGAACTGGTCGGCCGGATGCGCCTGTTGTGGCAGGGCTTCGACGGCGGCGCCGAGGCCCGCGCCGCGCTCGACACCTTCTTCGAACACGTCGGGCGACGCGCCCGCCCCGTACGCGAGGAGGGCCCGGCGTGACGGAGTTCGCCTTCACCTGCACCGGCGTGCGCGCGGACCGGTTCGCCGCCGGACCGACCCTGGTCTTCCGGCTGCGCATCACCGCGACCGGCGACGAACCGGTCCACGCCATGGCGCTGCGCTGCCAGATCCGAATCGAGCCCGCCAAGCGAGGCTACGAGACCGCGGAGGCCGAGGGGCTCGCCGACCTCTTCGGCGAGCGCTCGCGCTGGGGCAGCACCCTCCAGCCGGTGCAGTTCGCCCAGGTCTCCGTCATGGTCCCCGCCTTCACCGGGGAGACCGAGACGGACCTCGTCGTGCCGTGCACCTACGACATGGACATCGCCGCGACCCGCTACTTCGACGCGCTGACCAGCGGTGAGGTGCCGCTGCTGATGCTGTTCTCCGGCACGGCGTTCACCGGAGCGGGCGGCTTCCGCGTCGAACCCGTCCCGTGGGACCGGGAGGCGGTCTTCCGGATGCCGGTGGCCACCTGGCGGGAGATGGTCGAACAGCACTTCCCCGGCTGCGGCTGGATCCGGCTGCCCCGCGACACCATGGACGCCCTGCTCGCCTTCCGTTCCCGACGGGCCCTGCCCTCCTGGGAGGCGACCGTGCGGGCCCTGCTCGACGAGAGCGGCGGGGCGGCTCCCGCGCCACCCCGAAGATTCAGTCTCACCGGCATCACCAGCACCACCAGTACCACCAGTACCACCGGAAGGACCGCTCCGTGAGCGTGACCACGTTCGCCCCGGAGACCGAGGCACGCCTCGCCGTCGCCCGGCAGGTGGCCGACGCCGTCCTCTTCGAGGGCTATGTGCTCTACCCGTACCGTGCCTCCGCGGCCAAGAACCGGCTGCGCTGGCAGTTCGGCGTGCTCGTCCCGCCCGCCTGGGGCGCCGACTGCGAGGAGCACGAATTCCAGCACACCGAATGCCTGATGGAACCCAAGGCGGACGCCACCCTCGCGGTCGAGCTGCGCTTCCTGCGCGCCCGGCGCCGCACGGTCCAGCGGGCGCGCCCGGACGGCGCCTTCGAGACGGTTCCCGAACTCCGGCTCGGCGACCGGACGCTGGTCCCCTGGGACGAGGGAACGGAGGAGCGCGTCGAGGCGGTCGTGCCCGTCGACGAACTCCTGGGCGACGGAGTGCGGATCCCCTTCGACCGCCCCGCGGGTGAGGACACCGAGCCCGTCCTCGACGAGAACGGTCGCCTCGTCGGCCGGATGGTCCGCCGCTACGAGGAGACGAGCGGCGTACTCCGGCTGTCCGCGAGCGAACTCGACGGGCCCTACCGCGTGCTGCGGCTGACCGCGATCGTCGAGAACACCAGCACCTGGACACCCACGGACGGCACGGCGGCCGACCGGGACGCGGCCCTCCCGCGCTCCCTGGTCGCCACCCACCTCCTCATGGGGCTCGGCGCGGGGTCGTTCCTGTCGATGACGGATCCCCCCGAGTGGGCCAAGGGTGCGGTCGCGTCCTGCCGCAATCTGCACACCTGGCCGGTCCTTGCAGGCGAACCCGGGCGCGCGGACGTGGTGCTGTCCTCGCCGATCATCCTGGAGGACCACCCGGCGATCGCCCCGGAAAGCCCCGGGGCCCTGTACGACGCCACCGAGATCGACGAGATCCTCGCCCTGCGCACCGCCGCGCTCACCGACGAGGAGAAGCGCGAGGCCCGGGGCACCGACGACCGGGCTGCCGCCGTGATCGACCTGGCGGACACCATGCCGCCCGAGGTCCTGGAACGCCTGCACGGGGCGGTGCGCAGTCTGCGCGAGGTGACCGGAGCGGGCGCGACGACCGCGACGGCGTCGGCTCCGGTCGCGGACGGCTTCCCCGACGAGTTCGGCGTGCCGCGTCCCGACACCCCGTGGTGGGACCCGGCGAGCGACGCCGGCTTCGACCCGGGGCAGGACCGGATCGTCGTCGACGGCCGCTCGCTGGGCGCGGGAAGCAGGGTGCTGCTGCGGCCCGGGCTGCGCCGCACCGACGCACAGGACCTGTTCGTGGCGGGCCGTACGGCGAAGGTCGAGGCCGTGCTGCACGACGTGGACGGCGGAGTGCACCTGGCGGTGACGGTCGAGGACGATCCGGGCGCCGACATCCGCCGCGAACAGGGCCGCTTCCTCTACTTCCAGCCCGACGAGGTCGAACCGCTGGAGGACGAGGCATGAGCCTGCCCGTGGACCCACCCCGCCAGGAGAGCGGCAAGGTCCTCGTCGCCGGGATCGGGAACATCTTCCTCGGCGACGACGGCTTCGGCGTGGAAACCGTGCGCGCGCTCACCGGGCGGCAACTGCCCCCGCACGTCGAGGCCGTGGACATCGGCGTACGAGGCGTGCACCTCGCGTACCAGGTCCTCGACGGTTACGACACCCTGATCCTGGTGGACGCCACCGCGCGCGGCGAGCGCCCCGGCACCCTGTACGTCATCGAGCACGACAGCGCCGACGCGGGCGAGCCGCACGGCGTCGCGCTCGACGGCCACCGGATGACCCCCGACACGGTGCTCGCGCTGCTGGGGACCCTCTGCGCCACAACCGGCGGGCAGCCACCGCGCCGCACGCTGGTCGTGGGATGCGAACCCGCCTCCGTCGAGGAGGGCATCGGGCTCAGCCCGCCGGTGTCGGCCGCCGTGCCGGAGGCCGTCCGGCTGATCGAAGAGTTGCTGCGGGCCGACGAACCGGGAGAGTCCGCGCCGCGGGCCACGGTCGGCGAAGCCGCGAAGTGAGGAGAGAAGCCATGATCAAGACCCTCGTCGGCGGCGCGCTGGCCGCCGTTGTCACCGCCGTCCTCGTGCAGATCCTGCCCGACCTCAGACGCTACCTGCGGATCAGGAGCATGTGAGCCGGCGTCCTCCCGGTCGTACGCCCCTGCCGCGCGGCGCCGTTGCGGCGAACGGCGTACGCGGCCGGCCGACGACGGCGTGCCGGTCCGCCGCCCCCGGACGCCTCCCCTCTAATGAGGGGCGGCGGACGCCCTGCCCGAGACGGAGACCGGTCGATGCACGAGATGTCCCTCGCGATGGCGGTGATCGGCCAGGTGGAAGAGGCGGCGCAGCGGGCCGGTGACGTCACGGCCGTGCGCTCGGTACGGCTTCAGGTGGGCGAACTGGCCGGTGTCGTACCCGACGCCCTCTCCTTCTGCTTCGAACTGGCCTGCGCCGGAACCGTGCTGGAAGGCGCCGAACTGGTCACCGAAGCCGTGCCGGGCCGGGCCCGCTGCGCACCCTGCGCGCACGAATGGGCCGTCGGCATGCCGCCCGCGCTGACCTGCCCGCGGTGCGGCGGAGCCACCACGGAGCTACTGGCGGGCCGGGAACTCCAGATCCTCAGCGTGCAGTGGGAGGACGGCCCGACGCACGCCCACCCCCGCGAACCGATCTCCGAGGAGCGCTGAACCATGTGCCGTGTGGTCGATCTGCAGCAGGCCGTCCTGGCCAAGAACGACGAGACCGCGCACACCCTGCGCGCCGGCCTTGCGGCCCGTGGCACCACGGTCGTCAACCTGCTCTCCAGCCCCGGCAGCGGCAAGACCGCCCTGCTGGAGAGGGAACTGGGGCTCGCGCGCGAGCGGTCCGTGCCGGTCGCGGCGCTCACCGCCGACCTCGCCACCGAGAACGACGCGCAGCGGCTGGCCCGCTCGGGCGTCCCGGTCAAGCAGGTCCTCACGGACGGGCTGTGCCACCTGGAGGCCGGGATGCTCGGCCGCCACCTGGAGGGCTGGCTGCCCGACGACACCCGGCTGCTGTTCGTCGAGAACGTCGGCAACCTCGTCTGCCCGGCCTCCTACGACCTCGGGGAGACCCTGAGAGTGGTGCTCGCCTCCGTGACCGAGGGCGAGGACAAGCCGCTCAAGTACCCCACCGCCTTCGGCCTCGCCCACCTGGTGGTGGTCACCAAGACCGACATCGCCGAGGCCGTCGAGTTCGACGAGGCGGCGTTCCGCGCGAACGTCGAGCGGGTCAACCCCGGAGTGGACGTGCTGCTGACCTCGGCCCGCCGGGACCGGGGCGTCGGCGCCCTGCTCGACCGGGCGCTGGCGGCCGCGGACGGCGCCCCGCTCCATGAGCCCGTCATGGCACGCCGACCCGACGGAGCCTCACACACCCACCGACATCACGGCCACGAGCACCCGCACGGCACCGGCGCCATGGCGCACTCCCACTCGTGAGCGGTCCGCCCTCCCCGGCCGCCGTCGCCGACGGGACACCGCTGCGCCGACGGGTCACCGTACGGGGTGTCGTGCAGGGCGTCGGCTTCCGCCCGTACGTCTACACCCTCGCCACCGGCCTCGAACTGTCCGGCCATGTCACCAACACCCCCGAGGGCGTCATCGCGGAGGTCGAGGGCACCCCCTCGGCCGTCGCCCGCTTCTGCGACCGCATCGCCGTCCAGGCACCGCCGCTGGCCCGCGTGGACTCCGTGCACCACGACGACGTACCCGTCACCGGTGACGCCGCGTTCACCATCCTCGCCTCCCGCACGGGCGGACCGGCGGGCACCCTGATCCCGCCGGACACGGCCACCTGCGCCGACTGCCTGCGCGAACTCGCCGACCCCGCCGACCGGCGCCACCGCCACCCCTTCATCAACTGCACCCACTGCGGCCCCCGGTTCACCATCGTCACCGGCCTGCCCTACGACCGCTCCCACACCACCATGGCCGGCTTCCCGATGTGCTCCGACTGCGCCCGGGAGTACGCCGATCCGGCCGACCGCCGCTTCCACGCGCAACCCGTCGCCTGCCCGGCCTGCGGCCCGCGACTGCGGCTGCTCGTCCCCCGACCGGGCGTGAGCGGCCCTCCGGAGCCCGTCGCCGGAGCGGACCCGGTCGCCGAGGCCCGCCGGCTCCTGGCGGGCGGCGCGATCCTCGCGGTCAAGGGCCTCGGCGGCTACCACCTGGCCTGCGACGCCACGAACCCCGAAGCCGTCGCCCTGCTGCGCCGCCGCAAGGCCCGAGGGGACAAACCCTTCGCCGTCATGGCCCGAAGCCTCGACGACCTCTGGCACCTCGTACGGATCGGCGCCGTGGAGCGCAACCTGCTCGACGGCCCCACCCGGCCCATCGTGCTGCTGCGCCGCCGTAGGGAGGTACCCGTGGCGGGGGCACCACGGCCCGCCGACTCCGTCGCGCCAGGCAGCCCCGACCTCGGCGTCATGCTGCCGTACACCCCCCTGCACCACCTCCTGTTCGGACTGCCCGGCGACCCCGAGGGACCCCCGCTGCTCGTCATGACCAGCGGCAACGTGTCCGGTGAGCCGATCGTCACCGACGACGGGGAGGCGCTCGAGCGGCTGGCGCGGCTGGCCGACGGCTGGCTCACCCACGACCGGCCGATCCATGTGCCGTGCGACGACTCCGTGGTGCGCGTGTGCGACGGCGCGTTGTTGCCGCTGCGCCGTGCCCGCGGCTACGCGCCCCTGCCGCTGACCCTGCCGGTCCCGGTGCGCCCGGCCCTCGCCGTCGGCGGGGACCTCAAGAACGTGCTCTGCCTCGGCGAGGGCCACCGGGCCTGGCTGTCCGCCCACATCGGCGACATGGACGACCTCGCCACCCAGCACGCCTTCGAACACGCCGTGACCCAACTGGAGTCCATCACCCCCGTACGTCCCGAACTGCTCGTGGCGGACCGGCACCCCGCATACCGTTCGGCGCGCTGGGCCGACCGGAACGCGTCGGGCCGGCCCGTCGTACGCGTCCAGCACCACCATGCCCATGTCGCCGCCGCGATGGCCGAACACGGGCTGGACGGCAGTCGGCCGGTGATCGGGGTCGCCTTCGACGGCACGGGTTACGGCGACGACGGGGCGGTGTGGGGCGGGGAGATCCTGCTCGCCGACTACGACGGCTTCACCCGGTTCGGGCACCTCGCCTATGTGCCGCTGCCCGGCGGTGACGCGGCGGTGCGACGGCCGTACCGGATGGCGCTCGCGCATCTGCGCGCGGCGGGGATCGACTGGTCGGACGAGCTGGCCTGCGTGAGCGCCTGTCCGCCCGACGAACGGCGCGTGCTGGAGCGGCAGTTGGAGCGCGACCTGAACTGTGTCCCCACCTCCAGCATGGGCCGCCTCTTCGACGCGGTGTCCTCCCTCGCGGGCGTGTGTCACGCGGCCGGTTACGAGGCCCAGGCGGCGATGGAGTTGGAGGCCGCAGCGCTGGAGGCTCCCGCCGGGGACCCTGTCGCGTATGCGTTCGCCCTACGGCCGACAGGACCGATCGACCGTTCACGCGGCGGTGTGGAGGAGGGCCCCGTCCTCGCGGATCCCGCGCCTGTGCTCGCGGCGATCGTCGAGGACCTGCGCTCGGGTGCCGGACCGGCCGTCGTCGCGGCGCGCTTCCATCGGGCCGTCGCCGGTCTCGTGCACCGCGTCTGTGTGCTGGCGCGCGAACGGCACGCGGTGGAGACGGTGGCCCTGACCGGCGGGGTGTTCGCCAACTCGCTGCTGTCCTCCGCCAGCGCGGCGGCCCTGGGCGCGGACGGCTTCACGGTCCTGCGCCACCGTCTGGTCCCGCCGGGCGACGGCGGTCTGGCCCTCGGGCAGCTCGTGGTGGCCGCGCGCGCCGAGGACCGTACCCGAGCCAACGACTGACCAACAGCGAGGAGAGGCTCATGTGCCTGGCGGTACCCGGCAGAGTGCTGGACATCGAGGAACGGGACGGCACCCGGATGGCCAACGTCGACTTCGGCGGTGTGGTCAAGGAGGTGTGCCTGGAGTACCTGCCCGACCTCCAGGTCGGCGAGTACGCCATCGTGCACGTCGGATTCGCCCTGCAGCGCCTCGACGAGGAGTCGGCGAAGCAGACGCTCGAACTGTTCGCCACCCTCGGCCTGCTGCAGGAGGAGTTCGGCGACCCCTGGGAGATGGCCGCGGAGGCGGGCGAGGCCCTGCCTTCCGCGGGCGAGGAGGCGCGGAAGTGAAGTACATCGACGAGTTCCAGGACCCCGACCTGGCACGTCGGCTGCTCGACGACATCCACTCCACGGTGACCAGGCCATGGGCGCTGATGGAGGTCTGCGGCGGACAGACGCACACCATCATCCGCCATGGCATCGACCAACTTCTGCCGGAACAGGTCGAGTTGATCCACGGGCCGGGGTGTCCCGTGTGTGTGACCCCGTTGGAGGTCATCGACAAGGCGCTGGAGATCGCCTCCCGGCCCGGGGTGATCTTCTGTTCCTTCGGCGACATGCTCCGGGTGCCCGGCACGGGACGGGACCTGTTCCAGGTGCGGAGCGCGGGCGGCGACGTACGGGTCGTGTACTCGCCGCTCGACGCTCTGCGGATCGCCCAGCAGAACCCCGACCGCGAGGTCGTCTTCTTCGGCATCGGCTTCGAGACGACCGCGCCGCCCAACGCGATGACGGTGTATCAGGCCCGCAGGCTCGGCATCCCGAACTTCAGCCTGCTGGTGTCCCACGTCCGCGTACCGCCCGCCATCGAGGCGATCATGCAGTCACCGACCTGCCGCGTCCAGGGCTTCCTGGCGGCCGGGCACGTGTGCAGCGTGATGGGGGTGGGGGAGTACCCGGAACTGGCGGAGCGCTTCCGGGTCCCGATCGTCGTGACCGGATTCGAACCCCTGGACATCCTCGAAGGCGTACGCCGGACCGTGGCGCAGCTGGAGCGCGGCGAACACACCGTCGACAACGCCTACCCCCGTGCCGTCCGCCCGGAAGGGAATCCGGCCGCGCGGGCCATGCTGGAGGATGTCTTCGAGGTCACCGACCGGGCCTGGCGCGGCATCGGGGTGATCCCCGACAGCGGCTGGCGACTGTCCCCGAAGTACCGGGAGTACGACGCCGAGCACCGTTTCTCGGTCGAGGGCATCCAGACCCGCGAACCGGCCGCCTGCCGCAGCGGCGAGGTCCTGCAGGGCCTGCTCAAGCCGCACGAGTGCGAGGCGTTCGGCACGCTCTGCACCCCCCGCACCCCGCTCGGCGCCACCATGGTCTCCAGCGAGGGCGCCTGCGCCGCGTACTACCTCTACCGGCGCCTGGACCTCACCCCCGCGCCCCGGGAGGCGACCCCCGTTGTCTGAGACCACCGGCACCACCGAACTCCGTACGCCCGTACTCGACCCCGCCGCCTGGACCTGCCCGGCCCCGCTGCGTGACCAGCCGCGGATCGTCATGGGCCACGGGGGAGGCGGAGCCCTGTCCGCCGAACTCGTCCAGCACGTCTTCGCGCCCGCGTTCGGCGGTGATGTGCTCGCCCAGCTGGGCGACGCCGCGGCACTGTCGCTGGGCGGTGTCCGGATGGCCTTCTCCACCGACTCCTTCGTGGTGCGGCCACTGTTCTTCCCCGGCGGCAGCATCGGTGACCTCGCCGTCAACGGCACCGTCAACGACCTCGCCATGAGCGGCGCCCGGGCCGCCTACCTCTCCTGCGGCTTCATCCTGGAGGAGGGCGTCGAGATGGAGACCGTCGCCCGCGTGGCCGAGGCGTTCGGCGCGGCGGCGCGGACCGCGGGCGTCGAGGTCGCGACCGGCGACACCAAGGTGGTGGAGGCCGGGCACGGCGACGGGATCTTCATCAACACGGCCGGGATCGGGCTCATCCCGGCGGGCGTCGACCTGCGCCCGCAGCGGGTCGTGCCCGGCGATGTCGTGCTGGTCAGCGGTGCGATCGGCGTGCACGGCGTGGCGATCATGAGCGTGCGTGAGGGCCTGGAGTTCGGGGTGGAGATCGAGAGCGACTGTGCGGCGCTCGGCGGTCTGGTCGACGCCATGCTCGCCGTCACCCCGGATCTGCATGTGCTGCGCGATCCCACCCGGGGCGGCCTGGCCGCCGCCCTCAACGAGATCGCGGCGGCCTCGGGCACCGGCGTCGTCATCCGGGAGCGTGACGTCCCGGTCCCGCCGGCCGTCGCCAACGCCTGCGCCGTGCTGGGCCTCGACCCGATGTACGTGGCCAACGAGGGCAAGCTGGTGGCGTTCGTGCCCCGCGAGCACGCCGACGCCGTCCTGGACGCCATGCGGGCGCACCCGCTGGGCACGGAGTCCACGATCATCGGCGAGGTCGTGGACGCCCATCCGGGAATGGTGGTGGCCCGCACCGGGCTGGGCGGCACCCGGGTGGTCGACCTGCCGATCGGGGAACAGCTGCCGAGGATCTGCTGAGGCATGGCGGGACGGCGGCGCGGGCGTCAGGTGGTGAACCCCACGTGGACGACCGCGCGCCCGTCGGTCCGCGGTCGTCCACCACTGCGAGCGCGGCCTCGCCGGTCACCCCCGCACGGCCGGTGCCCTACGCGAGGCGCTCGGTGTCCCCGACGTCGTTGCGGGACACGGCCAGGTAGCCGACGAAGCCGATGATGGCGACGGTCCAGGACAGGGTGACCGGTCCCAGCCCGAGGCCGAGGCCGCCGCGGGCGTGGCTCAGGGCCATCCAGTCGGCGACCGAGGCGCCGAGCGGGCGGGTGATGACGTACGCGGTCCAGAAGGCGGCCACCGCGTTGAGGGTGCCCCACTTGTGCATGACGGCAGGGACGGCGATGGCGACGGCGTACAGCACGGCCGAGCCGAGGTAGCCGAGGCCGACCGTGGCGGAGAGGTCACCGGCGGCGGTGCCGAGCGCGAAGGTGGCCAGCACGGTGGCCCAGTAGAAGAGTTCGCGGCGGCGGGTGTGGATGCTGTGGATGGAGAGGGTCTTCTCGCTGGCGTACCAGACGGCGAACACGGCTGCCAGCGCGACCATGAAGAAGGGGGTGGAGATCGTGTACGGGACGCCCAGGCCGACGTGCAGGACGTCCGCGGCCATGGTGCCGAACACGCTGACCATCACGATCGCCGTCCAGTAGATCCAGGCGACGTAGCGACGGGCCTTGAGCTGGACAAAGAGCGCCACCACGAGGGCCAGGCCGCCGAGGCCGACGGCGGGGATCGGCCCGAGCTTCTTGGCGAGGAGATCCGAGGCGGTCTCACCCATGCCGGTGGTCAGCACTTTGATCACCCAGAAGTAGACGGTGACTTCCGGAACCTTGCTCGCCAGATGGGTGGGGCCGGCGGCGCGACGACGGCGGGTGAGGTGCTCTGTGCTCATGCCCGCACGATGACATGGCGAACAGCGCTGGCCACAGGGGTCTTTGCCATTGCTTTGGGGCTTCTGGTGCAGGAGTTGCCAGGGCCCGCGAAGGGCCTGAACACAACCTGAACACCCACGCCATGACCCCCGGATCCGTTGGGAAACGGCACACATCCGATGGTACGAAGAAAGGTCGTCGCCGGGCCTCGCGACGACCCCCGTCCTTCCATTGCGCTCCCCGACCGCACGTGAGAATATCGTTCTCATTTCGAAGAATGAACTTCTTTTCTGTGGTTGAACTCAATGACGAGGGAGACACGTTGGAAGCGACGGAGTACGGGCAGGCAGCTGTCGGCCGGGTGCTGAAGGCTCAGGACCAGTTCCATCTCGGCATCGTCGTCGAGGACTTCGAGACGACCCTGGCCGAGTTCTCCTCCCTGTTCGGGTACAAGTGGTGCGGCGAGATCAGCGGACCGGTCCCGGTCACGCTGCCGGACGCGGACGCCGTGGTCGAGCTCGGGTGCGTGTTCTCGACGACCACACCCCGTCTCGAGATCGTCCGGCGCGTCCCTGGGACCCTGTGGGAGCCGGCGGCCGGCGGCGCCGTTCATCACGTCGGCTACTGGTCCGACGACGTCGCCGCGGACGCCGCCGAACTGGAACGGCACGGTTTCGTCCGGGAGGCCACGCGCAAGGGTGCCGACGGCGCCCCGTTCGCGTTCCTGCGCAGCCCGGCCAGCGGCTACCGCGTCGAGCTGGTGAGCCGGGTGGCGCAGCAGAGCCTGGAACGGTTCTGGGGGATGAGCGCATGACGACCGTCGGGATCGTCACCGGCGCCGGCCGAGGGATGGGGCTGGCCTGCGCGCGGCGACTCGCCGACCAGGTGGACAGGCTGCTCCTCGTCGACCGGGACGAGGCGACCGTGACCGCGGCCGCCAAGGACCTGTCCGCCACCGGGCGGGGGGCCGTCGTCGAACCGTTCGTCCTCGACATCACCGATGCCGCGGGCCTGGCCGGACTCGCCGCACGCGTCGGCGAACTGGGCACCCTGCGCGCCGTCGCCCACGCCGCGGGCATCTCGCCCACCATGGCCGACTGGCGTCGTATCTTCACCGTCGACCTCGTCGGCACCGCGCTCCTTGCCCGGACGCTCCGCCCGCTGGCCACCGAGGGCACGGCCCTGGTGTGCTTCGCGTCGATGGCCCCACTGCTCGGCGGCACCGGCGCCGACCCGGCCGTCGACGCGGTGCTGGACGACCCGCTCGACGAACGGTTCCTCGACCGCGTCCGCGAGGCCGTCGGGCCGGGCATCGAGGACACCGGTATCGCGTACGCGTGGGCCAAGCGCGGGGTGCACCGCTTCGTCCAGCGCGAGGCGGTGCGCATCGGGCCGCTCGGTGCCCGTGTCTGCTCGGTATCCCCTGGGCTGATCGACACTCCTCAGGGGCGGCAGGAATCCGCGAGCCATCCGGGGATGGAGCTGCTGCTGCGGCAGACCCCGCTCGGCCGGCAGGGGCGGTCCGAGGACGTCGCCGCGGCCGTCGCCTTCCTGCTGTCGTCCGAGGCCGGTTTCCTCAGTGGGATCGACCTCCTCGTGGACGGCGGTGTGTGCGCCGCCGTCCGGACACGAGCCGGCCGCACGTGAGTCCGTACGAGTGCACGTGAGGCCCGTACGCCCCGTAGTGCCCGTGAGCTCAGCGGTTTGCCGCCGACCGCTGTTGGTGGGCGGTGGCGAAGGCGCGCAGTTCGCGGGCGACGTCGGGCCCGCTCGGTGTGGAGACGACCTCGCGGAAGCCGAGGTCGGCGAGCCGCGCCAGGCTTCTGCCGACCCGGGCCGCGTCGCCGACCATCGTCTTGAGGTCGATGTGATCGAGGAGTCGGCGGTCGCGGTCGGGGAGGTGCGTGACATGGCCCTCGAAGGTGAGCGGATGGCGTTCGTCCTCGGCGGCGAGTTCCTCGACAGCCGCCCGCCAGGCCCGGCCCCCGGGCAGGGCGTCGACCGCCTCGGCGCCGCCCTTGGCGTACGCGTTGTGCCAGTCGACGACCCGCCACGGTTAGATCGCCTCCCGGACGCGGTCCGAGTCCCGGTCCTCGCCGGGGTCGAGCACGGTGCCGGAGAGGATGGTCGCGGTCGGGAGCACGGGGTGCGGAGGTCCGATGACGCCGTCGGCCACCTTCTCGGCGAGCGCGGTGCCCCGGGGGCCGAACACACTGATCCAGAGCGGGACCTGCACCGGTCGCGAGGCGGTGAGGCCGCCCGCGTGCAGCACCCGCACCGGTTTGCCGTCCGCGATCGCCGTCTCCCCGGCGAGCAGCCGGCGCAGGGTCGTCATGGAGGCGGCGAGGGCGTCCAGCGTCATCGGGCGCCGGCCCACCGCGAGCCGGGCCGTGAACGCCGTACCGAAGCAGGCCCGGAAGCGCCCGCCGGAGACGCGGGCGACGGTGGCGATGCCGGAGGCCACGGCGCGGAGGCGAAGCCGCTGCGGCTGGCCGCGGCCGACTGCAACGTCGTGATCGTCTCCGGGTTCGAGATGCCGTCGCGATCCGCGTGGAGGAGCCTTGCCGGTCGCGGCCCGCGCGGTGTGCGCGGGCCGCGAGCGTCAGTCCAGCGTGATGGCGCGCTCGGGGCAACTGCCCATCGCCGTACGCACGGTGTCCTCGAACGCGGCGGGTACCTCCGGTGTGAGCACCACCGCGTAGCCGTCGTCGGTCAGGTCGAACACCTCGGGGCAGAGCGACCAGCAGACCCCGTGTCCCCGGCAGCGGTCCTCGTCGACCTTCGCCTTCACCGCGCCGGCTCCTCGGCGAGGGTGAACTCGACGTTCAGGTTGGTCAGACCGCGCAGGATGTACGTCGGGATGTAGTGGTAGCGGCGCTCGCCCTCGGGTCCGTGCACGCGCTCCGAGAGCCTGATGTCGGCCGTGCGGTCGAGGAGCCGCTCGATGGCCACCCGGCCCTCGGCGCGGGCCAGCGGCGCACCGGGGCAGGTGTGGATGCCCCGTCCGAACGCGATGTGGTGGCGGGCGTTGGCGCGGGAGGGGTCGAAGGTGTCCGGCTCCTCGAAGTGGCGGGGGTCGCGGTTCGCGGCCCCGTTCAGGACCATCACCGTGGTGCCGGCCGGTATGTCGACACCGCCCACCGTGGTCGGCACCCTGGACAGCCGGAAGTCGCCCTTGATCGGGCTCTCCATCCGCAGCGCCTCCTCGATGAAGTTGGGGATGAGGGCGCGCTCCTCGCGCAGTCGCCGCTGTAGCCCGGGGCGCTCGACGAGCAGCTTGAGGGCGGAGCTGAGCAGCCGGACCGTGGTCTCCTGGCCCGCCGCGAAGAGATTGGTCGCCACCCGGGCCACATCGGCGACGTCGGGCGTCGAGCCGTCCGGGAACGTCGCCGAGGCCAGACCGGAGAGCACGTCGTCGCGCGGTTCGCGCCGCCGCTCCTCGACGTAGGACGCGAACCGCTCGTACAGATACTCCAGCGGTGTGTGCTCCATCTCCCGTTCCGTGCTGCCCACGCCGCCGTCCGCCTGCGGCCTGTGCTCCAGCCCCCTCACGAACTCCTCGCGGTCCTCGTCGGGCACGCCGAGCAGGTCGGTGATGACCCGCAGGGTGAACGGCCCCGCGAACCCGCTGATGAAGTCGCCCTCGCCCGGGGCGAGGAACGTGTCCAGACCGCGGTCGGCCAGCTGCCACATCGCCGCCTCGTTCTCCTTGAGGCGTCGCGGTGTGATCAGCCGCATCAGCAGCGCGCGGTGGTCCGTGTGCGTCGGTGGGTCGAGGGTCGGAAGCTGGTCGCTGAAGGGGAGTTCGGCGCGGTGCAGCTCGATGAGCTCGCTCACGTCGTCCCCCTCGAGCGGGACCGGGAACCCCGGGAAGGGGCCGGTCACCGAGAGACACGACGAGAACGTCTCACTGTCGTTGAACACCTGAACCGCTTCGTCGTACCCCGTCACCATCATCACGTCGTGGTGGCTCTCGCGCTGTACGGGACACTTCCCGCGCATCGCCTCGAAGTACGGGTAGGGGTCCGCGACGAGCCCGTCGTCCCGGAAGAAGTTCATCGCCTCGAAGTCGTTCACCGTGTGCAACGCTCCCTTCGGCACCGCGACGCCTGTGTCCCGGTGGTCGTGAGTGGTGGGTCGGCTGGGCTCGGGCGGTCGCCGGGCCGGGTCAGGGCTGGTAGTCGGCGGGCCACAGCCGACGGGGTGCGCCCGAGGTGGTGACCATGCGGTGCGGGCTGTCCAGCGGCGTGATCATCGGGCATGTTGGGGAACGCCCGACGATGATCGAGGTGTCGGCGACCTCGATCTCCTTCGTGAAGCAACTCCCCTTGCGTCCTCGTAGGACACCACTCCCGTGCCCAGGTCCGGGTAGTGCTTCGTCCAGCTGCCCTCGGCCGGCTTCGGACAAGGGCCATCGCGTCAGTCCTCCGATACGGGCGTTGCCTGAACAGGTACGATCACGCGGGCGAGAACTGAATTCTCTTCATTGAACATTAGATTTCCATGGTGCGGCTGCCCCGTCAACGGTCGGCGGGGGTCCGGGTGGGCCTGGGGTCACGTGCGGGGCGGCACGGCCCTGGCGTCCCGTGTCGCGGTGGGGTGAGAGGTGCAGGTCGCCGGGGTGAAGCCCGTCTCGAAGCGCCGTCGACGTCGCGCGGCGGCGTTACGGAGGCCATGGAAATCGCGCGGAGGCGGAGATCGTGCGGTGAATTCACGGTGTACGGATATGGATTCGCGGACATGCGTGACGCTCCAGAATCGCCTCCTCGCCCGGCGTCACGCCCCTTGGGTGATTCTCCGGGATTGTCGCGGCATTGTTTGGGTGACCGATATGAGGGAATTGTCCTAGCAGTGCTTCGGACAGGAGGCACGTCCGTGGGAGCTGGTCCGCCAGGTCACCGGGTGTCTCCCGTCCGGTTTTTTGTGCGCGCTCTCCCACGGGGACTGCCCCGTCGGCAACCCCTGAGGGAGTTGTGAGCACTATGCGCATGACGTCCGGCACCAAAAGACACCCCCATGACGACGCCCCCGACACCGCCGGAGCCTTCGTCCGCCTCGCCGGCCTGCCCGCCGGGCCCGAGCGGGAGGCGCTTCGCGAGGAGATCATCCGGTCCTGGCTGCCCATGTCGGAGCGTGTCGCGGGCCGCTACCGGGGCAAGGGCGAGTCGGTCGAGGACCTCAACCAGGTGGCCGCGCTCGGCCTGGTCAAGGCGGTCGACCGCTACGACCCCGAGCTCGGCAACGCCTTCGAGAGCTACGCCGTCCCGACCATCACAGGCGAGATCAAACGCCACTTCCGCGACCACATGTGGACCCTGCACGTCCCGCGCCGCGTCCAGGACGTGCGCAACAGGGTGCGCGCGGCCCTCAAGGACCTGTCGCAGACGATGCAGGGCCAGCGGCCTACCGTCGCCGAGATCGCCGCGTACGCGCACCTGAGCGAGGACGAGGTACGTACCGGTATCGAGGCCCTGGACAGCTTCTCCGCCCTCTCGCTGGACGCCGAACTGCCCGGCGGCGACGACGGTTACGCGCTCAACGACGCGCTGGGCGCGCGCGACACCGGATTCGACCTGGTCATCGATCGCGAGTCGGTGAAACCGGCCCTGCACGAGCTCCCCGAGCGCGAACGGGCCATCCTCTACCTGCGCTTCTTCCAGGGCATGACGCAGAGCTGCATCGCCGATCAGCTCGGCATCTCACAGATGCACGTCTCGCGCCTCCTCAGCGACTGCTGCGCCACCCTGCGCGAACAGGTGCTCTCCGATGCGGCATAGCCCACGGGCGGTGGACACACCCGGCCGCCCGGGGGGTTGCCCCGGCCGGGCGGTCGGAGGCGAGCTCACTGCCGAACCCTCCCGGGAGCGGTTGGCCAGCGGGCCACCTCTCTTTGGACTACCTGGGTGGATCAGATCCAAACAAATTCCGCGCCTACGGTGCGGGGTGACTGTCGGGGATCTGCGTGGGCCCGTACTTGTCGAGCGTGTCCTCCAGGGCCGCGCGAATATCGGGCGGCAGATCTCCCCGCCGCCCCCAGACGAGGATCATTTCCGCGACGGTGCGCAGCTTGACGTTCGTGTGCTGCGAGACTTCCCGGAGCACGGCCCAGCCCTGGTCGGGCGACACCCGGCCGAGGGCGACCATCATGCCGATGGCCTGGTCCACCGTGGCGTGCGAGGTGACGGCCTCCTTCAGCTGGTCGACCTCTTCCCGCAGCTCGACCACCCGGTCCGCCATGTCGGAAGGCGAAGCCGACTCCTGCGGGGCGTCGCACGGTTCGGCGCCTCCCGCACGGGCGTCTGACGTCATCGTCCCCTCCGGGGCCTGGATCCTGGCGGCGCAAACCGTCGTCCTTCGAGTCCTGCGAGTCCTTCGACACCATCGTGGCCACGCGGCCGGGCAGGTGCCAGTGCGGACCGCACCCACGGACCGCCACCACAGTCCGCCGCCCGCTCACGCGACCAGCGTCACCGCCGTCACGGCCGGCGTCCGCAGGGTGCGGCGGGCCGTGAACAGGACGGTCCCCAGGGTCACCGCCGCCGCGACCGCGACGACGGCGAGCCAGATACCAGGTCCCTGGCCCGGCCACGGGGAGTCCGTGCGCACGGCGCTGAACGCGAGGACCCCGGCGAGCCCGGCCAGGGTGCCGAAGAAGACGCCCGTCACCGCCAGGATCAGACCCTCGACGCCGACCACCCCGAGCACCTGCCCAGGCGTCGCACCCGCCAACCGCTGCTGCCCGAACTCCCGGCCGCGGTAAGTCGTCGCCGCGTACAGGGAGTTGATCAGCATGACGCAGCAGAAGACCACGATGACGCCGACGACCGTGAGGTTGAGCGTCTCGAGGTTCTTCGCGTCGACCGACTTCGGAACACCGGAGGCCTTGAGCGCGTCGCTCTCGACCGCCTGCATGGTCAGCGTCGCCGACGCCATGCAGGTGAAGAGGATCAGCGGCATCAGGACACCGGACATCTCCGCAGCACGCCGACGCAGGTTCCGTACGGCCAGATACCCGCTCGGGCCCGCCAGGGGCAGCCGGTCCAGCAGGCCCTCCAGCAGCCGCGGCGCCAGCAGCGCGCACCCCACGGACAGCAGGATCGCCCCGTACGCGGGAGGCGCCATCAGCGCGGCGTCCTCGGCCGAGAACGCGAAGGTGGAACAGACCGCCGCACCACCGACGAGCAGAGCCGCGTACGCGAGGAACGTCCGTGCCCGACCCCGGGGGCGACGGCGGAGCGTCACCCGCCGCACCGCGAGCAACGCCGCGCCCGCCGCGGCCGACACCGTGATGCCGACGCCCGACCCCAGGGCGACGGGACCGAAGGAGTGGTCGACGGACCGGGCGACCTGGCCGCTGTCCTGGAAGACGCCCAACAGGGCGCGTCCGCCGAGCATCGCCGGACCGATCGCCAGTACCGCGCCCACCAGGGCGATCGCCACCGCCTCACCCACGACCATCCGCCCGATCTGCGCGGGAGTCGCCCCGGAGCACCTGAGCAACTCCATCTCGGCGCCGCGCTGACGGACGTTCACCGTCAGGGTCGAGGCGATCGCGAAGAACACCAGCAGGGTGCCGTAGCCGCCGACGACGCCCGCCGCGGTGGACAGCGACTGCGCGCTCACGGAGTCCACGCCCGGCCGAGCGGCCGTGTCGTGCAGGGAGTTGAAGGTCATGACGACCGCCGCGCCGAGGAACGCGGACAGCAGGGTCGCCGTGGCGCGCCCGGGGCGCTGCCGGAGGGAACGCAGGGCCAGAGCGAACACGGCTCACACCCCCACCCTCGTGTCGTCGCCGAGGTGCGCCAGGCGCTCGGCCACGGCGTCCGCCGTCGGCGCGGGCAGTCGGCCGGCCATCCGTCCGTCCGCGAGGAACACGACCGCGTCGGCGTACGAGGCGGCGAGGGGGTCGTGCGTCACCATGACGACCGTCCTGCCGTGCACCCGCACCGCCTCCTGAAGCAGCCGCAGCACATCCCGTGCGCCCCGGCTGTCGAGGGCGCCGGTCGGCTCGTCCGCGAAGATCACCCGAGGCTCGGCGACCAGCGCCCGGGCGATCGCCACCCGCTGCTGCTGCCCGCCGGAGAGCTGGTCGGGCAGGCTGCCGAGCCGGTCGCCCAGACCGACCGCCGTCAGGATCTCCCGCGCCCGGGCCCGGTCGACGCGCCGCCCGGCGAGCTTCAGCGGCAGGATCGTGTTCTGAGCGACGGTCAGCGTCGGCAGCAGGTTGTACTGCTGGAAGACGAAACCGATCCGGCCGCGCCGGAACCTCGTCAGCTCGGCCTCACCGCCGCCCGTCACCTCCACTCCGTCGACCCGCACGATGCCGCTGTCGGGCCGCTCGAGCCCGGCCGCGCACCGCAGCAGCGTGGACTTGCCGGACCCCGAGGGCCCCATGACCGCGGTGAAGCTTCCGCGCGCCAGGCCGAGGCTCACCCCGTCCAGCGCGGTCACGGCGCTCTCCCCGGCGCCGTAGGTCTTGCCGACCTTGACCAGCCGCAGCGCCTCCTGGGCGGGTTCCGATTCGTTCGTACGTCGCGAGGTGCGGCGAAACATCGTCATCACTCTCCGTCCGGCACGCCCTGTGCCTCGCTCACGACGCTACGGAGCGAAAGCCCGACCCACATGGGGCGCAGAACCCGTATCACGGGGTGTACTCAGCGACACCCCGTACGGGTCACCAGAACGCGCCGACTCCCGCCCGCCCCCGATGGAATGGACGCGTGACCGCGCCCCCGGACGACTGTCTCGCCCGCAACGAGTGGATCTGCGGTGAGTACCTGAGCACGCGCCGCCAGATCCTCCTGGACGCGGTCGTCCAGCACCTCCAGCTCACGGCGGTCTCCGTGCTCGTCGGACTCGTCATCGCGGTGCCGCTGGCCGTCCTGGCCCGGCGCTGGGGCTGGGCGGCCGGACCCGTCCTCGCGGTGACCACGATCCTCTACACCATCCCGTCCCTCGCGATGTTCTCGCTGCTCCTGCCCGTCTACGGGCTGTCGGCCACACTGGTCGTCTCCGGACTCGTCCTCTACTCGCTGACCCTCCTCGTCCGCAACATCCTCGCGGGCCTGCGCGCCGTCCCCGAGGAGACCCGGCAGGCCGCCCGCGGCATGGGATACGGGCCCATCCGCCTCCTACTCACCGTGGAACTGCCGCTCGCGGTGCCCGCCTCGATGGCCGGACTGCGCATCGCCACCGTCTCGGCGGTCTCACTGGTGACGGTCGGCGCGATCGTCGGCTTCGGGGGACTCGGCAATCTCATCTACGCGGGCATGAACACCTACTTCAAGGCGCAGGTCCTCACCGCGTCCGTGCTCTGCGTCGTCATCGCCGTCGCCGCGGACCTCCTCCTGCTCGCGGTGCAGCGGCTCATCACCCCCTGGACCCGGGCGGCCCGCGGATGAACACCCTGACCGGGGCCTGGGACTGGCTCGGCGACCCCGCGCACTGGTCCGGGGACGACGGCGTCTGGCACCGCCTCGCCCAGCACCTCGTCCTGACCGTCGTCTGCCTCGTCATCAGCTGCCTCATCGCGCTGCCCGTCGCCCTGGTCCTGGGCCACCTCGGCAAGGGCGGCGCGCTCGCCGTCAACATCTCCAACATCGGCCGCGCCGTCCCCACCTTCGCCGTACTGGTCCTCCTGCTGCTCACCCCGCTCGGCAAGTGGGGCGAGGGTCCGACCGTCGTCGCGCTGGTCCTCTTCGCCGTACCACCGCTGCTCACCAACGCCTACGTCGGCATGCGCGAGGTCGACCGGAGCGTGGTGCGCTCGGCGCGGGGCATGGGGATGACCGGCCGGCAGATGCTGTTCCACGTAGAGCTGCCCCTTTCGCTCCCGATGGTCATGAACGGCGTAAGGATCGCCGCGGTCCAACTCGTCGCGACTGCCACGATCGCGGCGCTCGCGGGCGGCGGTGGACTCGGCCGGATCATCACCGCGGGCTTCAACCTGGCGAGCACCCCGCAGGTCGTCGCCGGAGCGATCCTCGTCGCCGTGTTCGCCCTGATCGTCGAGGGGATCTTCGAGATCGCCGAACGGCTGGCACCGCGCTGCGCGAGGGGCATCCGATGAGGCGAGGCTGCGGCCTGCTGAGACTGGTTCTGCTGAGCCCGGTCCTGCTGACCGGCTGCGGCACCGGGCCGTCCCTGGAGAACCGCGGCGCGGTCACCGCGCCGCCCGGCGACAGCAAGCACCTGACCATCGGCTCGGCCGGGTTCACCGAGAGCGACCTGCTGGCCCAGATGTACGCGCTGCTGCTCGACCAGGCCGGATACCAGACCTCCATGCTGACGGTCGCCAACCGCGAACTCTACGAACCCGCCCTGGAATCCGGCCAGATCGACGTCGTACCGGAGTACGCCGCCACCTTCGCGGACTGGCTGAACGCCAAGACCCACGGTGCGGACGCGCCGCCCGTCGGCTCACCCGACCTCGCCACCACGATGAAGGCGCTCCGGTCGCTCGCCACACCGCGTGGCCTCACCGTCCTCGACCCCGGCAGGGCCGTCGACCAGAACGCCTTCGCGGTGACGGCGGCGTACGCCGGGCGGCATCACCTGAAGACGCTCAGCGACCTCGGCGCGTCCCGTCTTCCGGTACGGCTCGCGGCGGGCGACGAGTGCGTCCAACGGCCCTACTGCGAGCCGGGGTTGAAGAAGACGTACGGCATCGACATCACCGGCGTCGACCCGAAGGGCGTGGGCACCACCCAGGCCAAGCGGGCCGTACAGAGTGGTCAGGACCAGATGGTCCTGACCACGACGACGGACGCGACGCTCGACGAGTTCGGCCTCGTCCTCCTCGCCGACGACAAACATCTGCAGAACGCCGACTACATCGTGCCCGTCGTCAACCGCTCGCGGGCCGGCGGCGAGGGCGTCACCAAGGCACTCGGCAAGCTCAACGACGTACTCACCACCGCGGACCTGGCATCGATGAACCAGCAGGTCGACAGCTGGCGACGGCTGCTCGAGGACGTGGCGCGGACCTATCTGAAGGACAAGGGTCTGCTGAAGTGACGCCCTCGGACGCCCTCAGACGCCCTCTGCCGTGCTCAGCCGCCCTCAGCCCCCCTCAGATCCGGCGCCAGCGTGCCATCGCGAAGGAGAACAGACCGAACAGCACGAGTCCGGCGGCGACGCATACCAGCAGCCACGGCCCCGCCGGGGTGTGGGCGAACGAGCGGATCGTGTCGTCCAGCCCCTTCGCCCGGTCGGGTTCGTAGTCGATCGCCGCGCGCACGGCGAAGCACCCCGCCGCGGCGAACACCAGCCCGCGCGCGGCGCCACCGCCCACGCCGGTCACATCCACCAGCCGCCGCGTGCGCGCCGACATCTGGCCGAGCTTCAACTTCTTGTGGTACTTGCGCAACACGGCCCGCCCGCCGATCAGCAGACCCGCCACGACGATGCCGACTCCGGCGGCTCCGACGATCCACTGCCCCGCCGGCAGATCCAGCACCTTGGCCGTCACATCCCGCGACTGCTGGTCGCTCGAACCCTTGCCGCCACTGCCCGAGCCCGCCGCGAACGACAGCACCGAGTAGGCGACGAACGCGTAGAACACGAAGCGCACGGCCGACAGCAGTCGCTTCTTCGCCGCCCGGCCGTCCGGCCCGGCGGAACCGAAGCACGCCTCGGACAGCCGCCACAAAGCCATGCCGACGAGGCCGACAGCCAGCGCCCACAGCAGCACCGCGCCGAAGGGCTGCTGCGCGATCTCCGCGACGGCGCCGTTGCGGTCCGCCTGCTTCTTTCCGTCCCCGAAGGCGATCCGCAGTGCCAGGACGCCGACCAGCAGGTAGATCACGCCCCGCGCGGTCAGACCCGCCCGGGCGGCGTACTCCACCCCCGAGCCCCTCGCCGCGCGCCGAGCCTTGATGCGTCCGGTCCGTGCCGTCGCACTTGCGTTCATGTGGACCTCCCGCGGAACGGGTGCCCTCGCATCGGAGAGACACACGTGTGCGGGAGTGGCCAGATTGCGGTGTTCCGTTGCCGGATGAGGCCTTCCTCCTCGCCTTCGGCTCGCTACGCTTCAAGGAGAGGCTCTGCCACGGGGGGTTCACATGGGCGGTTCGGGATTCCTGTACGAGAACGAGCGCCGTCCCTCCAGCGCGCGGCCCAAGCCCGAGCCCGAGACCGAGACCGTGGCAGGGGGGTCGATCGACAGGTGGAAGGCACCTGAGGCGCCGGCAAGGACGCCGTATGGTGAACGGCCGACGACCGCGCCGGCACAGACGCCGTATCGTGAACGGCCGACGACCGCGCCGGCACAGACGCCGTATCGTGAACGGCCGACCACCGCGCCGGCACAGGCGCCGGTTGCGCCTCCTGAAGTGGATTCCAGGTTCATCGAGTTCTTCGGCGCTGCCGAGGGTTTGTATGAGGCGCTGCCCACCGCCGGGCCGCCGCTCATCGACTACCGCGACTACGACTCCTTGCTGCGCCTGGCCCGTGAGCCGAGTCCCGAGCAGATCAGCCCCCTGCGTCCCGACGAGCCGACGACCCCGTTGGTCTATGTCTTCGGACCGATCATCGACAGCCAGGTGGCGATCAACTCCCAAGGGAATGTGACCCAGAATCGGACCGACGTACGGCCCGAGCAGTCATACCGGGCGCACTTCCAGCCGGCGCGGCGTGCCGACCCCGTACAGGTGGTGGAAACTCTGCGGGTCGAGGTAGATCGGCTGGGGCTCGACCTCTACTCGCAGTACGTCATCCGGCAGGCCGCAGCGGTGATCAAGGTGGAGCTGGGTCGCCCCCGGATCAATGAGGAACGTGTCCGCAGGGCCGTCGAGCAGATCCTCGCCTGCCTGGCCGGGCAGCTCGGCGGCGCCCCGCTCACCGCCCGTCTGGCGGCCCTGGCGGCTCGCCTGGAGGCCGTCCTCGGTAGCGCGACGGAAGAGAACTCCGGTTCAGGAGGCGTACGTTGACGAGTTCGGGCGGTGCCCAGTTCCACGGGCCCATTCACGGCAGCCAGATCGCGATCGGCGGTCACAACGTCACCCAGCATCAGTACGTGACGGCCGACGAGGGGGCGAGCGCCCGGCTCGCCGAGGCCGTGCGGTCCGTGCTCGCGGCGCTGGAGCCGCTCGGCCTGGCCGCCGAGGATGGGACCGCCGTACGCCAGGACGCCGAGGCCGCTCTGGCGGAGGCCGCCCGGTCGCAGCCGGACGTGGGACGCCTGCGCGGTCTGCTGAGCCGGATCGGGGCCGTGCTCGCATCGGTGGCGGCCGGCGCGGCCACGGGGGCCGCCGCGGGCGCCGGCACCGGAGCGGCCGAGCTGGCACACGCCGTGCTCGTCGACCTGCAGAACGCCCTGCCCTGAGCCGTGCCGAGGGCGCCCCGAAGGAGCGCCCCAAAGGGGCGCGGGCAACTGCGCGCCCAGCCACAACAGTCCCGCGGCCAAAGCACGACCCGGACTCCGCAGCCAAAATCCGACCTGCACCCCACGGCCCAACCCAGCGGAGCGCTCACGCATCGGAGATCGAGTCGAACGACACCTGCCCCCGCCGCACCCCCCGCGCATCCGCGTCCACCGACCGCCGCAGCGCCTCGTGCAGCTTCGCCGGGGTGAGTACGCCGAGGAAGCGGGTCCCGTCCAGCACCGCGACCCAGCCCGCGTCGTGCTGGAGCATCACGCTGAAGGCCTGCTTCAGCGGGGCGCCCACCGGGACCCACGCCGGGGGTCCGGGGGTATCCCCCGGAGAGTGCAGCATTCGGTGGGCGCGGTCGCCGACGGACCCACCCGCCGCCAACTCGTCGACGCCCACCCACCCGTGCAGATCGTCCTCCGCGTCCAGGACGACCGCCCATCGCGCGCCCTGCGCGTGCAAGCGGGCGACCACCGTGTCGGCGGCCTCGTCCAGGCGGGCGACGGGCGGCTGTTCCAGGTCGTCGGGCTCGATGTCGGTGACCGACAGCCGCTTCAACCCGCGGTCGGCGCCGACGAACTCGGCGACGTAGGGAGTGGCCGGGGTGCCCAGCACGGCCCCCGGCGTGTCGAACTGCTCGATGCGGCCCTGCCCGTACACCGCGATGCGGTCGCCGAGCCGTACCGCCTCCTCGATGTCGTGCGTGACCAGCAGCACCGTCTTGCGCACGGCCTCCTGCATGCGCAGGAACTCGTCCTGCAACTGTTCCCGGACCACCGGATCGACGGCCCCGAAGGGCTCGTCCATCAGCAGTACGGGTGGATCGGCGGCGAGCGCCCGGGCCACCCCGACCCGTTGGCGCTGGCCGCCCGACAACTGTTCCGGATAGCGCGAGCCGTACGTCTTCGGGTCCAGGCCCACCAGATCGAGCAGCTCCGCGGCGCGCGTCCGCGCCTTCGCCTTCTTCCAGCCGATGAGCGTCGGCACGGTCGCCGTGTTGTCGAGGATCGTCCGGTGCGGGAACAGGCCCACCTGCTGGATGACGTACCCGATACGCCTCCGCAGCCGTACCGGATCGACCGTGGCGATGTCCTGGCCGTTCACGAAGATCCGGCCCGACGTCGGTTCGATCAGCCGGTTCACCATCATCATGGTCGTCGTCTTGCCGCAGCCCGACGGGCCGACGAGCGTGACGAGTTCGCCCTCCGCGACCTCGAACGAGAGGCCGTCCACCGCCGTCGTGCCGTCCGGATAGCGCTTGGTGACCTGTTCGAACCGGATCATCCCCTCACGCTAACCGGGCAGGTCACTCCCCGCTCACCAGCACCACTTCCAGGGTGCGCGGACCGTGCACCCCCTCGACCCGGTCGAGCTCGATGTCGCTGGTCGCCGACGGGCCGGAGATCCAGGTCAGCGGCCGGGTCGGATCCAGGCGCGCCAGGGCCTGGGGCACGGAGGAGACGACCTGGTCGGGGACGCGGACGACACAGATGTGGTGATCGGGGACCAGCGTGATGCGACGGCGTCCCTGGTCCGGGCCGCCGTCCAGGACGAGGGTGCCGGTCTCGGCGATCGCGAGCGCGCACGCGGTCACGACGCTGTCGACGCGGTCCAGCTCGCCCGAGGTGCCCTCGGCCCGGTCCGGGACGCGGGTCACCTCCGACGCCGCCAGCCACTGCGCGTCCAGGCCCGCCGGTAGGACCACCGACGTCGAACCGTGTCCGGCGAGCAGCCCGGCGATGGTGGGGGCCAGCTCGTCGGCCGCGCAGCGGTGCACCAGCGCCCGGTAGTCGGCGAGATTCTCGGCCAGCAGATCCACCGTCTGCTCGACGCTCCGCCCCCCGTGCTCGCGCAGGTACCCCCGCTCGATGGCCTGCTCGTACGGGGTGTCGTCCCGCGGCACGTCGGCGAGCGCGCGCCGTACCCGTCCCAGGATCAGATCCCTGCTGCTCACTTGTCCGTGTCCTTTCCGCCGTGCGTACGCTGCCACCAGTCACGGAACGGCTCCGCGGGCACCGTCGGGAGATCCCGGGTGTCGCTCCACGCCTTGCCCGGACCGGGCAGCGAGCGTGGATGGAAGCGGCGTGTCCGGGAGGCGAGCCGCTGGCCGGTGCGCAGCGCACCGGGGTGGCTGAACGCCCAGCGTGCCGCCCGCATCGCCGCCCGCTCGGCGGCGTGCCCCTTGGCGGGCTTGAGGACGACCTTGTTGCCCTCCCGGGTCACCGGTCCGCCCTCGGCGATCCGTTCGCGCAGGTGGACGAGGACCTCCGGGATGTCGATGGCGACCGGGCAGACCTCGTAGCAGGCGCCGCAGAGCGAGGAGGCGTACGGGAGCGAGGCGTCGATCTCGCTTGCGGTGCCCCGGAGTTGGGGGCTGAGGATCGCGCCGATCGGGCCGGGGTAGACCGAGCCGTAGGCGTGGCCGCCCGCGCGTTCGTACACCGGGCAGACGTTGAGACACGCCGAGCAGCGGATGCAGCGCAGGGCCTGGCGGCCGACCTCGTCGGCGAGCGTGTCGGTGCGGCCGTTGTCGATGAGGACCAGGTGGAAGGTCTGGGGGCCGTCCTCGTCGGTGATGCCCGTCCACATCGACGTGTACGGGTTCATACGCTCGGCGGTCGAGGAGCGGGGGAGGGTCTGGAGGAAGACCTCCAGGTCCTGCCAGGTCGGCACGATCTTCTCGATGCCGACGACCGAGATCAGCGTCTCGGGGAGGGTCAGGCACATCCGGCCGTTGCCCTCGGACTCCACGACCATCAGGGTGCCGGTCTCGGCGACCATGAAGTTGGCGCCGGAGATGCCGACCTTGGCGCGCAGGAACTTCTCGCGCAGGTGCAGCCGGGCGGCCTCGGCCAGTTCGGCGGGGGTGTCGGTGAGGCCTTCCGGCGCCGGGCGGCCCCACTCGCCCATCTCGCGCGCGAAGATGTCGCGGATCTCGCCTCGGTTGCGGTGGATGGCCGGGACGAGGATGTGGGAGGGCCGGTCCTTGCCCAACTGCACGATGAGCTCGGCGAGATCGGTCTCGTAGGCGTGGATGCCCTCGGCCTCCAGGGCTTCGTTGAGGCCGATCTCCTGCGTGGCCATCGACTTGACCTTGACGACCTCGCTCTCCCCGGTCATCTTCACCAGGTCGGTGACGATCCGGTTGGCCTCGTCGGCGTCGGCGGCCCAGTGCACGATGCCCCCGGCCGCGGTGACCGACTCCTCCAACTGCACGAGGTAGCGGTCGAGATGACGGAGCGTGTGGTCCTTGATCTGCTTGCCGGCCTCGCGCAGGGCGGCCCAGTCGTCGAGTTCGGCGACGGCGACCGCCCGTTTGG
This sequence comes from Streptomyces olivochromogenes, assembly GCF_001514115.1. GTDB lineage: Bacteria > Actinomycetota > Actinomycetes > Streptomycetales > Streptomycetaceae > Streptomyces > Streptomyces olivochromogenes. The sequence goes on along the minus strand of NZ_KQ948451.1, from coordinate 300,934 downwards.
CGCGGATCGTGTGGGTGGCGTGGCGCAGATTGCCGCGCAGGGTCGGGTTGTTGACGGCCTCGTGCGCCGCCTTGGGAAACGCGGGCATACCGACGAACGTGCCACCGCTCATGCGCTCGGCTCCTCTTCCGTACTGGCCAGGATCTCCGCGATGTGCACGGGCCGCATCCGCGTCTCCAGCCGGGACATCGTGCCGCCGATGTGCATCAGACAGGAGTTGTCGGCGGCGCACAGCACCTCCGCGTTCGTCGACTCGGCGTTGTGCACCTTGTCGGCGCCCATCGCGGCCGAGACGTCGGGGTTCTTGACGGCGAACGTGCCGCCGAAGCCGCAGCACTCGTCCGCGCCCGGCAACTCGCGCAGTTCGAGCCCCTTGACGGCCTGGAGGAGCCGGCGCGGCCGGTCGCCGAGCCCGAGACTGCGCAGCCCGTGACAGGTGGGGTGGTAGGTGACGGTGTGCGGGTAGTACGCGCCGACGTCCGTCACGCCCAGCACATCCACCAGGAACTCGGTGAGCTCGTACGTCTTCGGCACGACCGGGGCGAGCGCGGCCGCGAGGGTGTCCCCGCGGCCCTCCGCCCGCGCCCGCTCACCCATGCGCGGATACAGCTCCCGCACCATCGCGCCGCACGACCCGGAGGGCGTCACGATCGCCTCGTACTCACCGAAGACATCGGAGAAATGCCGGGCCAGTGGCTCGGCCTCATGTCGGTACCCGGTGTTGTAGTGGGCCTGCCCGCAGCAGGTCTGCGCCATCGGGAAGTCGACCTCGACGCCCAGCCTGGTCAGCAGTTTCACCACGGCGCGGCCGGTGTCCGGATAGAGCGTGTCGTTGACACAGGTCAGGAACAGGGCGACACGCATCGCAGCTCCTTGGGATCGATCATCGGATGAGTGCAGGGTACGCGGAGGGCGAGCGGCAGGGGAGCCCCCTGCTCATGGACATGGGCGAGTCGCCGTTCACGGACGGGTGAGCCGGTCCTCCGCGGCGAGCCGGTCCTCCGCGGCGTGCCAGGCCGCCGCGTCGCCCCGGGGCTCGTACCGCCGCAACGGCTGCGTACGGGCGAGGAGTCGCCGCATCGACGTACGGTCGCCGACCAGACGGTGTGCGCGGGCCTGGACGAGGACGTTGCCGAGCGCGGCGGCCTCCGCCGGGCCGGCCACGACCGGCAGTCCGCAGGCGTCGGCCGTCAGTTGGCACAGGAGCTCGTTGCGGGTGCCGCCGCCGACGATGTGGACGACGTCGACCGGGTGGTCGGCGAGGGCCTCGGCCTCGCGGATCGCCCTGCGATGGGCGAGCGCGAGTGAGTCGAGAATGCAACGGGTGATCTCGGCGCGCGACTCGGGCACGGGCTGTCCCGACTTCCGGCAGGCGTCGGTGATCCGGTCCGGCATCCGGCCGGGGGCCAGGAAGGCGGCGTCGCCGGCGTCCACCACCGACCGCAGCGCGGGCACCTCCGCGGCGGCCCGCAGCAGCTCACCCAGATCGGGCTGCCCCCATTCCCGTACGCACTCCTGGAGCAGCCACAGCCCCATGATGTTCCGCAGATAGCGGACCGTGCCGTCCAGGCCCAGTTCATTGGTGAAGTTGGCCGCGCGGCTCGCCTCGGTGAGGACCGGCCGCTCCAGCTCCAGGCCCGCGAGGGACCAGGTGCCGGTGCAGATGTACGCGAACCGCTCGCCCGCCGCCGGGACGGCGGCGACCGCGGACGCGGTGTCGTGCGAGCCGACGGTCGTCACCGGGACCGGGCCCCTGAGCCCGGTCTCCTCCAGGACCCGCGGGAGCAGCAGACCGGCCGGGTCGCCCGGCTGCCGCAGCGGCGCGAACAGCTCGAGGTCGATGCCGAGCCGGTCCGCGAGGTCGTGGGACCAGTCACGGGTGCGCGGGTCGATCAGCTGGGTGGTCGAGGCGTTGGTGATCTCCGTGCCCGCCTCGCCCGTGAGCCAGTACGACAGCAGGTCGGGAATGAGCAACAGCCGCTCGGCGGCGGCGAGTTGCGCCGTCGAGCGGGCCGCCGTGAGCTGGTACAGGGTGTTGAAGGGCGCATACTGGAGCCCGGTCGCCGCGTACAGCTCGGCGGCGGGCACGGTGGCCCACACCTTCTCCGCGACCCCCTCGGTGCGGGCGTCGCGGTAGTGCACCGGGTTGCCGAGCAGCGCGCCGTCGGCATCCAGCAGCCCGTAGTCCACGGCCCAGCTGTCGATACCGACGGAGTCGACCTGCCCGGCCGCCCGCAGTCCGTCGAGCACCCCCGCGTACAGCGAGAGGATGTCCCACCGCAGCCCCTCGGGGACCCGCACCGGCCGGTTCGGGAAGCGGTGCGCCTCCGTCAGCTCCAGCGCCTCGGGGCCGACGCGGCCGACCATGACACGCCCGCTGGACGCGCCGAGGTCGACCGCGGCGAAGCTCTTCACGTGCTCGCTCATCGCAGGAAGGCCGCCGCGACACCCGCGTCGACCGGGACGTGCAGACCGGTGGTGTGGGTCAGGTCCCCACCCGTCAGGGCGAACACGGCGTTCGCCACGTGCTCGGGCAGCACCTCGCGCTTGAGGATGGTCCGCTGGGCGTAGAACTCGCCGAGCTTCTCCTCCTCGATGCCGTACGTCGCCGCGCGCTGCGCGCCCCAGCCGCCCGCGAAGATGCCCGAGCCGCGCACGACCCCGTCGGGGTTGATGCCGTTCACCCGGATGCCGTGCTCGCCCAACTCGGCCGCAAGAAGCCGTACTTGATGCGCCTGGTCGGCCTTGGTGGCGGAGTAGGCGATGTTGTTCGGACCGGCGAAGACCGAGTTCTTGGACGCGATGTAGACGATGTCCCCGCCCAGCTTCTGCTGGATCATCACCCGCGCCGCCTCCCTCGACACGAGGAAGGAGCCACGGGCCATGATGTCGTGCTGGAGGTCCCAGTCCTTCGCGGTGGTCTCGAGCAGCGGCTTGGAGATGGAGATACCGGCGTTGTTCACCACCAGGTCGACGCCGCCGAAGGCGAGCACCGCCGCCTTGAAGGCTTCGGCGATCTGCTCCTCGGAGGTCACGTCGACGGTGACGGCGACGGCCTTGTCGGGGCCGCCCAGCGAGGAGGCGACCTCGGCGGCGTTCTCCGCGTCGAGATCGGCGATCACCACGCACGCGCCCTCGGCGACGAGCCGCTCGGCGATCGCCTTGCCGATCCCGCTGCCCGCCCCCGTCACCAGCGCAACCCGGGTGGCGAGCGGCTTCGGCTTCGGCATCCGCCGGAGCTTGGCCTCCTCCAGCGCCCAGTACTCGATGCGGAACTTCTCCGACTCCTCGATCGGCGCGTACGCCGAGACCGCCTCGGCGCCCCGCATCACGTTGATCGCGTTGACGTAGAACTCCCCGGCCACGCGCGCGGTCTGCTTGTCCTTGCCGAAGGAGAACATGCCGACACCGGGGATCAGCACGATCGCCGGGTCCGCGCCGCGCATCGCGGGGGAGTCGGCGTCGGCGTGCCGCTGGTAGTAGGCCGCGTACTCCTCGCGGTACTCGCCGTGCAGCTCCGTCAGCCGCGCGATCGCCGCGTCCAGTTCCACGGTGGGCGGGAGATCGAGGACGAGCGGCCGGACCTTGGTCCGCAGGAAGTGGTCGGGGCAGGAGGTGCCGAGCGCGGCGAGGCGCGGGTGCTCGGCGCGCGCGAGGAAGTCGAGGACGACGTCGGAGTCGGTGAAGTGGCCGACCTGCGGCCTGTCCTGCGAGGCGAGGGCCCGGACGTACGGCGCCAGTGCCGCGGCCCGCTCCCGGCGCCGGGACGCCTCCAGGGCCGCGTACCCCTCGAGGACGGGCCCGAAGGGTTCCGCCTTGCCGCGCTCGACGAGGAAGGCCTCGGCGGTGCGGATGATGTGCAGCGAGTTACGCTCGCACTCCTGAGCCGTGTCGCCCCACGCCGTGATGCCGTGCCCGCCCAGGACGCAGCCGATCGCCCGCGGGTTGGCCTCCTTGACCGCCGCGATGTCCAGGCCCAGCTGGAAGCCGGGCCGGCGCCACGGCACCCACACCACACTGTCGCCGAAACACTCGGCGGTCAGCTTCTCGCCGTCCGCCGCACAGGCCAGCGCGATCCCGGAGTCGGGGTGCAGATGGTCGACGTGGGCCGCGTCCACCAGCCCGTGCATCGCCGTGTCGATGGACGGGGCCGCACCGCCCTTGCCGTGCAGGCAGTAGTCGAACGCGGCGACCATCTCGTCCTCGCGCTCCACCCCCGGGTAGACCTCCGTCATCGCCCGCAGCCGGTCAAGCCGCAGCACGGCGAGCCCCGACCCGGTCAGGGTGCCGAGATCCCCACCCGACCCCTTCACCCACATCAACTCGACATCACCGCCGGTCACAGGGTCGGTGTCGGTGCCCTTCGCGGAGGTGTTGCCGCCCGCGTAATTGGTGTTACGAGGATCAGCACCGAGCCGGTGCGACCGGGCCAACAGAGCGGCGGCTTCGGGATGGGATGCCATGTTCCTGGTCCTTAGAGAAAAGAAAGAGACGTACCTGCGGTGAAGCGCCCCGAAGGGGCGCGGGGAACTGCGCGATCAGCCACATACGGCCCGCAGCCTGCGACAAGCCGAACCAGGCAGACGAGACTCAGCCGCTCACGCCCCCCACCCCGCCTGCTGCCCACCCACCCGCTCCGCCGCGATCTTCTCCCCCCACCCGGATCGGCGGTACGCCGAGACGGGATCCGCATCCAGCCCCAGCTCCTCGCGCACCTCACCCAGCAACGGCCGCACATCGGTGTTGTACGCGTCCATGATCACCGCGTTGGCCGCGAGCACATCCCCGGTACGCTGCGCGTCGGCCAGCGCCGCGCCGTCCACGAGCAGCGCCTTCGCCGTCGCCTCCTGCACGTTCATCACGGAACGAATGATCGCCGGGATCTTCGCCTCGATGTTGTGGCACTGGTCGAGCATGAAGGCGACGTCCGGTGTGAAGCCACCGCCGCGGATCACCTCGTACATGATCCGGAACAGCTGGAAGGGATCGGCCGCACCGACCATCAGGTCGTCGTCGGCGTAGAACCGGGAGTTGAAGTCGAACGCGCCGAGCTTCCCCTCGCGCAGCAGCGTCGCGACGATGAACTCGATGTTGGTGCCGGGCGCGTGGTGCCCGGTGTCGACGACGACCTGCGCCTTGGGACCGAGCTTGAGGCAGTGCGCGTACGCCGTGCCCCAGTCCGGGACGTCCGTCATGTAGAAGGCGGGCTCGAAGAACTTGTACTCCAGCAGCATCCGCTGGTCGTCCCCGAGTCGCTCGTAGACCTGGGCCAGGCCCTCGGCCAGCCGGTCCTGGCGCTCACGGATGTCGTCCTGACCGGGGTAGTTCGTGCCGTCGGCGAACCAGAGCTTCAGGTCCTTCGAACCCGTCGCGTCCATGATGTCCACGCACTCGAGCAGGTGATCGAGGGCCTTCCGGCGGACGGCGGCGTCCGGGTGACAGATGGAGCCGAGCCTGTAGTCGTCGTCCTGGAAGGTGTTGGAGTTGATCGCGCCCAGCTTCAGGCCGCGCTCCTGCGCGTGCTTCGCCAGCGCCCCATAATCGTCGACCTTGTCCCAGGGGATGTGCAGCGCGACGGTCGGCGCGGCCCCCGTGAAGGCGTGCACCTGGGCGGCGTCGTCCAGTTTCTCGCGCGGATCGCGCGGGACTCCGGGCTGCGCGAACACCTTGAAGCGGGTTCCCGAGTTCCCGTACGCCCACGAGGGCGTCTCTACTGCCTGGGTCTTGAGGGCGGTCTTCACCGCGGCAAGCTCGGTCACTTCGGGGCTCCTGTGACTTCGGGTGTGGCTTCGGTTTCGAACGACTTGTGGAGTCGGGTCCGAACTGCACTTCTGCCTGATCGGAACAGCTCTTCCGCCTGAAACGATCTGAAACGATTCAGAACGCCGAAGCTATGAGCCGTCCGAAGGCGTGTCAAGCCCCTGGATGAAGACCGCCCTCCGTGACTCGGTTGTGACCATCGGCTATCGAAAATTTCGACCCGAACCCATTGACGTGACCTGGGCAACCTGCCTAACGTCCCGGCAACCTAGTTGAAACCTTTCACGACGTCGTGAGGCCTCGCCGCCCGCGTCGTTGAGGAGCTCACATGACCCACCGGTCCGACGCGGGTCCGGCCCCCGTACTGGCGCTGGAGGACATTTCCAAGTCCTTCGGCGCGGTACGCGCCCTGCGGGACGTGTCCCTGGAACTGTTCCCCGGCGAGGTGCACGCTCTCGCCGGTGAGAACGGCGCGGGCAAGTCGACCCTCATCAAGACGCTCGCCGGCGTGCACCGACCGGACGCCGGTCGGGTGCTGCTGGACGGTGAGCCCACCGTCTTCCACGGTCCCGCCGACGCCCGCGACGCGGGCATCGCGGTGATCTATCAGGAGCCCACCCTCTTCCCCGACCTGTCGATCGCGGAGAACATCTTCATGGGCCGCCAGCCCCGGCGCGCATTCGGCCGCATCGACCACAAGGCGACCCGCGAGGCGACCGCCGCGCTGATGAAGCGACTAGGTGTCGAACTCGACCCCGACCGCCCGGCGCGCGGACTGTCCATCGCCGACCAGCAGATCGTCGAGATCGCCAAGGCGCTCTCCTTCGACGCCCGCGTCCTGATCATGGACGAGCCGACCGCCGCCCTGACCGGCAGCGAGGTGGCCCGCCTCTTCGGTGTCGTGCGCACCCTGCGCGAGCAGGGCTCGGCGGTGCTGTTCATCTCGCACCGCCTGGAGGAGATCTTCCAGATCTGCCGGCGGGTCACGACCCTGCGCGACGGCGCCCTGATCTCCAGCGAGCCCCTCGACGGCATGACCGAGGACGACCTCGTACGCCGGATGGTCGGCCGCGACCTCGACGAGCTCTACCCCAAGCAGGACGTCGAGGCCGGCGAAGTCGCCCTGAGCGTGCGCCGGCTGACCCGCGAGGGCGTGTTCACCGACGTCTCCTTCGACGTGCGGCACGGCGAGATCGTCGGGCTCGCCGGACTCGTCGGCGCCGGGCGTACGGAGGTCGCCCGGGCCGTCTTCGGCGTCGACCGCTGGGACGCCGGAGAGGTCGAGGTCGACGGGAAGTCGCTGACGAACGGGGCGCCCTCCACGGCCATGGCCGCGGGGCTCGCCCTCGTCCCCGAGGACCGGCGCGCCCAGGGCCTGGTGATGGACATGTCCATCGAGCGCAACATCGGGCTCACCGGGCTGCGTACGACCGTGAAGGCGGGGCTGGTGGACCGCGGCGCCGAACGCAGCCGCTCCCTCGACTGGGCGGTCAGGCTCCAGGTGAAGTACGCCCGGATCGCCGACACGGTCAACACGCTCTCGGGCGGCAACCAGCAGAAGGTCGTCCTCGCCAAGTGGCTCGCCACCGGCCCCAAGGTGCTGATCGTCGACGAGCCCACCCGGGGCATCGACGTGGGCACGAAGGCCGAAGTGCACCGGCTGCTCTCCGAGTTGGCCGCCGACGGGGTGGCCGTCCTGATGATCTCCTCCGACCTGCCCGAGATCCTCGGCATGGCCGACCGGGTGCTGGTGATGCACGAGGGCCGGCTCACCGCCGAGATACCCCGCTCCGAAGCCACCGAGGAGACCGTGATGGCCGCCGCGACGGGGAGGGTTGCCGCGTGACAGCCGCCAGGCGTGCCACCCTCGACGCAGCACCGGCAGCACCGGCAGCACCGGCAGCACCGGCAGCACCGGCAGCACCGGCAGCACCGGCAGCACCGGCAGCACCGGCAGCACCGGCAGCACCGGCAGCACCGGCAGCACCGGCAGCACCGGCAGCCCCGGCAGTGGCCGGTGCGGGTGGTCGGTTCGCGCCCGAGAACGTTGAGCGGGCCGCCGGTGGGGAGTTCGGAGCCGCCGGTTCGGCCGCCCGCGCCACACCCCCCTCCCCCCAGGGGTCCGTTCCCCTCACTTCGACGGTCGTCCGCCAGACCCCGAACATCCCCCGGAGGGCCGCCGTATGACGGTGACCGCACCCAACCCCGCGCCCGCCGCCGAGGTGCCCAAGTCGAGTGGCACCCGGCTGGTGGACCGTGTCTTCAAGATGCGTGAACTCGCCATCCTGGTCGTCTTCCTGGTGATGATCGCCATCACCCAGATGGGCAACAGCGAGTTCCTGTCCGAACAGGGCATCAAGGACCTGCTGTTGAACGCGACGATCCTGGTGCTGGTCGCCACCGGTCAGTCGCTGGTCGTGATCACCCGGAACGTCGACCTGTCGGTCGGCTCCACCCTCGGCATCAGCGCCTTCGCCGCCGGCACCTATCTGCACGGCGGCGGGAACCCCGTCGTCGCGGTCTTCCTGGCCGTCCTGCTCGGCATCGGCTGCGGACTGGTCAACGGGCTGCTGGTCAGCCTCGGCCAGGTGCCCGCGCTGGTCGTCACCCTCGGCACGCTCTACATCATCCGCGGCGTCGACTCCATCTGGGTCGGCTCCCGCCAGATCACCGCGGCCGACCTCCCCGGCGGCTTCGTCGACTTCGGCTCCGGCGGCATCTCCGCGGTCCCGTACCTCGCCCTGATCGCGCTGGCGGTCCTGCTGGTCACCGCGTACTACCTCAAGCACTTCGGCAGCGGCCGCGAGCTGTACGCGCTGGGCTCCAACCCGGAGGCCGCCCGGCTCGCCGGCATCCCCGTCCGCAAGCGGATCCTCACCGCGTACGTCGTGTGCGGCGGCCTCGCCGGACTCGCGGGCGCCCTGTACCTCGCCCGGTTCGGCAACGTCGACTCCGGCACCGGCACCGGCTACGAACTCACCGTCGTCAGCGCGGTGGTGGTCGGCGGCGTCGTCTTCACCGGCGGCTCCGGCAGCGTCTACGGCGCCGCGCTCGGCGCGCTGCTGCTGACCTCCATCAACAGTGTGCTGCCCGCCCTCGGCGTCAGCTCCGTCTGGGTGCTCGCCATCAACGGCATCCTGCTCATCCTCGCCATCGCGGTCGACCGGATCGTCGCGCTGCGCGTGGCCTCCGCACTGAAGAAGAGGAACGCCCGCCATGGCTGACTCGTCCCTCGCGCGCGCCGTCCGCTGGGACACGGTCGTCGGCGCCCTCCTCATCGTCCTGCTGCTGTTCTCCTTCGGCTTCGTCGACGGCTTCGGCAACGCCCTCAACCTGTCGTTCCTGATCGGCAACACACTGCCCATCGCGCTGATCGCGCTGCCGATGACCCTGCTCGTGGTGGCCGGGGAGATCGACCTCTCGGTCGCCTCCACGGCGGGACTGTCCGGCTCGGTGATGGGCGCCCTGTGGAACCAGGGCATGACCATCGAGACGATCATCCCGCTGTGTCTGCTCCTGGGAGTGGTGTGCGGGCTGGTCAACGGTCTGCTGGTGACCCGGCTCGGACTGCCGTCCCTCGCCGTCACCATCGGCACGCTCGCCGCCTATCGGGGCATCGCGCAGATCGTGCTCGGCTCGGACGCGGTGACCGACTTCCCCACCCAGTACCAGGACTTCGCGTCCGGGCGCATCGGGAACACCTTCATCCCGCAGGCGTTCCTGCCCTTCCTCGTACTCCTCGCGATCGCCGTGGTCGTCCTGCACGCCACCCCGTTCGGGCGCTCGGCCTTCGCGGTCGGCGCCAACGAGGAGGCCGCCCGGTTCGCCGGCATCCGCGTCAAGCGGCAGAAGCTGATCCTCTTCGTCGCCACCGGCTTCATGGCCTCCCTCACCGGCATCTTCTGGGCCCTGCACTACGCCAGCGCCCGATACGACAACGCCAACGGCCTCGAACTCTCCGTCGTCGCCGCCGTCCTGCTCGGCGGCATCGACTTCGACGGCGGCAAGGGCACGTTGGGAGGTGCGATCGCGGGTGTCTTCCTGCTCGGGGCGCTGCAGAACGTGATGAGTCTGCTGAATGTTTCCGCGCAGTCGCAGATCGTCGTCACCGGTGTTCTGCTCGTCGTCTCTGTGCTTGGCCCTCGGGTTGCTCAGCAAGTCGCTGTGGCAAGGGCCGCGGCTCGCTCCACTGGATAGGTCGTTCTGCGTCTGCGGGACCCGATGTCGCTGGTCGCGCAGTTTCCCGCGCCCCTGAAGGGGCGCTCCCGCTCACCCTCGTATCAAAGGACCCCATGCCATGCGCAAGTCATCCCTCCGTCGTGCCTGCGCGGCCCTCGCCGCCGTCACGTCTCTCACCCTCGCCGCGACTGCCTGCGGCGGCACCACCAAGAAGGACGTCAAGGACGAGAACACCGGCTCGGCCGTCACCGGCGGCAAGGCGGACCCGAACGCCGCCCTCAAGAAGGGCCTCACGGTCGGCTTCCTGCCCAAGGCGGTCAACAACCCCTACTTCACCTCGGCGGACAAGGGCGGCGAGAAGGCGCTGACAGAGCTGGGCTCCAAGTACAAGGAGGTCGGCCCCAACAGCGCCACCGACACCTCCGGCCAGGTGAGTTACGTCAACACGCTCACCCAGCAGCAGGTCAACGCGATGGCCGTCTCCGCGCAGGACCCGGGCGCCCTGTGCACCGCGCTCAAGCAGGCCATGAGCAACAAGATCAAGGTCGTCACCTACGACTCCGACACCAACCCCGAGTGCCGCAACGCCTTCGTCTCGCAGGCCAGCGCCGAGGACCTGGGCCGCACCGAGGTCCAGCTGCTCGCCGAGCAGATCGGCTACAAGGGCGAGATAGCGATCCTGTCCGCCGCGCAGACCGCGACGAACCAGAACACCTGGATCGACTTCATGAAGGACGAGCTGAAGGACCCCAAGTACAAGGACGTCAAGCTGGTCAAGGTCGCCTACGGCAACGACGACGCCCAGCAGTCCTTCCAGCAGACCCAGGGTCTCCTCCAGGAGCACCCGAACCTCAAGGGGATCATCTCCCCGACCACGGTCGGGATCAAGGCCGCGGCCCAGTACCTGTCCGGATCCAAGTACAAGGGCAAGGTCAAGCTGACCGGCCTCGGCACCCCCAACGACCTGCGCAAGTACGTCAAGAACGGCACCGTCGACGCCTTCGAGCTGTGGAACCCGGCGAAGCTCGGCGAACTCGCCGCGCGTACGGCCGTGGCGCTCGCCTCGGGGCAGATCACCGGCGCCGAGGGCGAGACCTTCAAGGCCGGTGACATGGGCTCGTTCACCATCGGCAAGGGCGGCGTGATCAACCTGGGCAAGCCGACCGTCTTCGACGCCAAGAACATCGATCAGTTCAACTTCTAGGATCCGGTGGTCCCTTGATGCAGCGTGTGTGCTTTCTGCTGAAGGTCCGTGCGGACCGCCTCGACGCGTACCGCGAGCGGCACGCCGCCGTGTGGCCCGAGATGCTCGACGCGCTCTCGGCCACCGGTTGGCACAACTACTCGCTCTTCCTGCGCGAGGACGGCCTCCTGGTCGGCTACTTGGAGACCGAGGACTTCGCGGCCGCGCAGGCCGGCATGGAAGCCACCGACATCAATGCCCGTTGGCAGGCGGAGATGGCGCCGTTCTTCGAATCGCTGGACGGCGCCAGACCCGACGAGGCCATGAAGCCCCTCACCGAGGTCTTCCACCTCGCCTGACACCTTCCTGGCACCCCCGACACCCGCCGCCCCCGTCACCCGCCGACACCCGCGCGAAGCCCTACCCAGGAGTCCGGACATGAAGAGACGCACCCTGCTGGCCACCGCCCTGCTGACCGGTGTGGCAGGCCCCGGAATCGGCGCCGGTACGGCGCGCGCGGCCGACCCCGGCCCCTCGGTCTCCCTCACCGGCAGCACCCAACTCGACGCCCAGGCCCTGTTCTTCGTGTCGTACGACGGCCTGGTCAACAACAACTCGTTCCAGAAGAACGGTCTGTTGACCCACAAGGGCTACCAGTACGCCGTCTGGTACACCACCGACCGCAGCGCGGTCGTCGCCCGCCGGGCGCTCGGCGCGTCCGGTTGGTCGACGGTCACCCTCGCCCATCGGCTCAAGAGCTCCGACTCGCACAACGTGATCTCCATGGGCGTGTCGAGGACCGACGGCCGGCTGCACCTCAACCTGGACTCCCACAGCGACGGCTTCTTCTACGTCAAGTCGGTGGCCGGGCTGCTCGACAACCCCGCCTCCACCGCCTGGACCTCCGCCGTCTTCGGAGCCGTACAGACCTCGCTGGACGGCCTCGTGCTCACCACGCAGTTCACCTACCCCCAGTTCGTCTCCACTCCCGACGGCAAGCTCCAGCTGAGCTACCGGGTGGGCATCTCCGGAAACGGGCGCAACGCCCTCGCGGAGTACGACGGCTCGTCCTGGACCGCGCTCGGGGAGTGGTCCGGCTCGACCGGCACCTACACCAGCGAGCACGGCTCCAGCACCGCCCGCAACATGTACCTGCACGGCATCGACTACGACGTCAACGGGCGCCTGCACTCCTTCTTCACCTGGCGCGAGCAGAACAGCGCCGTGATGTGCAACAGCGGCGGCATCACCAACCACGACACCGGGTACGTCTACTCGACCGACCGCGGACGCACCTGGCGCAACGACGCGGGCACCCTCGTCGGCACCACGGGCGGTTCCGACACGGTGGGTGTCACCGACGCCGGACTCGTCGTCGACGCGCTCAACCCCGACCACTCCCTGATGAACCAGGAGAGCCAGGCCACCGACTCCACCGGCCTGCCGCACGCGATCATCAGCTATGTGCCCGGACGCTTCGGCCAGTGCACCACGAACTACGTCACCGACCGGACGAACAACGGCCGCGCCTTCCACCTCCGCAAGAACGCCTCGGGCGGCTGGACCAAGACCGAGATCCCGATCGCCCTCGGCTCGAGCCAGCGCACGAAGCTCATCCTGGACACGTACGACAACGCCTACGCGATCATGCCCTTCGGCCGGATCGCGGGCGCCTCGAAGTCCTCCGGGTACACGGACTGGAAGCTCCTGTACGACGGCAGCGCTCTCGACGCCTTCGGTGAGGTGGTGATCGACGAGACGCGCGTCTCACAGGACGGGACGCTGTCGGTCATGTACCAGGAGAAGTCCAGCGGGACCACGCCCTCGGCGCTCCACGTCGTCGACTTCCGGCTGCCCGCATGACCAGCACAGTCGGCGGACTCGCGGGTAATGTGAAGGCCCGCCCGCCGCTTCTCGTCCCCCTGGAGGTTCCTGCCTGATGGCACAGTCGGTGGGTATCAAGGACGTCGCCCGCGCCGCCGGAGTCTCCGTGGGCACGGTCTCGAACGTCATCAACCGCCCGGACAGCGTCGCCTCCGAGACCCGGGCCCGTGTCCAGTCGGCGATAGACCGGCTCGGCTATGTCCGCAGCGAGTCCGCGCGCCAGCTGCGGGCCGGACGCAGCCGGATCATGGGCCTGCTCGTCCTCGACATGGGCAACCCCTTCTTCGTGGACGTGGCCCGTGGCGCCGAGCGTGCCGCGCGGGACGCCGGGCTCGGCGTGATGGTCTGCAACAGCGCGCAGAGCGCCAGCGAGGAGGCCGACTACCTGTCGCTCTTCGCCGAGCAGCGGGTGCGCGGCGTGCTGCTGACGCCCGCCGACGCGACCGGGCGCAACATAGCGACGTTCCGCCGCAACGGCATCCCCTTCGTGCTGGTCGACCGGGTCGCCGAGGGCACCACCGAGTGCTCGGTCTCGGTCGACGACGTGGCGGGCGGCGCGCTGGCCGTACGGCATCTGGTCGACGCGGGCCATCGATCCATCGCGTACGTCAGTGGGCCGCCCGGCCTCAACCAGGTCAGGGACCGCCGCGTGGGCGCCCTGAACGCGCTGGCCGAGGCGGGCCTGGCGCCCACCGCGATGCGCGAGCTGCCCACTCAGCGCCTGGACGTGGCCGCGGGCCGCGACGCGGGCGCCCGGCTGCTGGGCCTCGCCGAGCGCCCGACCGCCGTCTTCTGCGCCAACGACCTGCTCGCACTCGGCGTCCTGCAGGCCATGTACGCGGCGGGCGTCGGAGTCCCCGACGACCTCGCGATCGTCGGCTACGACGACATCGAGTTCGCCGCCGCCGCGGCCGTCCCGCTCACCTCCGTACGGCAGCCCGCCATGACCATGGGTGCCCTCGCCGCCGAACTGCTGCTGGAGGAGACGGAGGCCGAGACGGCGCCCACACCGCACGAACACCGGCGCGTGGTGCTCCAGCCGGAGCTGGTCGTGCGCCGCTCCAGCCTGTCGGCGCGCTGACGGACGGCACGGTCCGCGCGCGTGTCCTGCTGAGCGACCATTCAGTACGACTTTCTTGATCCCCGGTCTCGGCCGGGCGGGGATCATGTGCTCAACTGGGACGCAGCCTGGATCCATACGTCTCGGGAGCCCCGTTGACCGTCAGCTACCGCCAGCCCGGTGTCGTCCTCACCGACCACCGTTTCACCGTGCCCCTCGACCACGACGACCCGGCGGGGGAGAGCATCGAACTGTTCGCCCGCGAGGTCGTCGCGAGCGACAAGGCGCACCAGGACCTCCCCTGGATGGTCTATCTCCAAGGCGGCCCCGGCTTCGGCGCCAACCGCTTCGTCGGCAAGCAGGCCTGGCTCGGCCGCGCGCTGAAGGAGTTCCGGGTGCTGCTGCTCGACCAGCGCGGCACCGGCCACTCCACGCCCGCCAATCGCCAGACGCTCCCGCTGCGCGGCGGCCCCGGCGCGCAGGCCGACTACCTCGCGCGCTTCCGCGCCGACTCCATCGTCCGCGACTGCGAGGCCATCCGCCCCCGGCTCACCGGCGGCGACCCCTGGACCGTACTCGGCCAGAGCTTCGGCGGCTTCTGCATCGTGCACTACCTCTCGACCGCCCCCGAAGGTCTGCGCGCGGCCCTCATCACCGGCGGCCTGCCCTCCCTCGACGCGCACGCGGACGACGTCTACCGGGCCGCGTACCCCCGTATCGAACGCAAGGTCGCGGCACACTACGCGCGTTACCCCCAGGACATCGAGCGCGCCCGGCAGATCGCCGACCACCTCCTCCGCCACGAGACCGTCCTGAGCAACGGCTACCGCCTGACCGTCGAGGCCTTCCAGTCCCTCGGCATCCTCCTCGGCGGTGGCGAGGGCAGCCACCGTCTGCACTACCTCCTGGAGGAGGCCTTCGTCCGCACCCCGCAGGGCCCGGCCCTCTCCGACGCCTTCCAGGAGGAGGTACAGGGCCTCCTCTCGTACGCCGGCCACCCCCTGTACGCGCTCGTCCACGAGGCCTGCTACGCCCAGGACGAC
Organism: Streptomyces olivochromogenes; assembly: GCF_001514115.1. GTDB lineage: Bacteria > Actinomycetota > Actinomycetes > Streptomycetales > Streptomycetaceae > Streptomyces > Streptomyces olivochromogenes. The sequence goes on along the minus strand of NZ_KQ948451.1, from coordinate 285,825 downwards.
CGGCCGACCGCCTGGTCCGCGGAGCGGGTGCGCGCCGAGTTCCCCCAGTTCGACGCGGCGAAGGCCCTCGCGGACGACGGGCCGCTGCTGTTCACCGGCGAGTCCGTGCACCCCTGGGTGTTCGACACCGACCCCGCGCTGCGTCCCCTCCGCGAGACTGCCGAGGAACTCGCCGCGCGCACCGACTGGCGGCCGCTGTACGACCCCGCCCGCCTCGCCGCCAACGAGGTGCCGGTGGCCGCGGCCGTCTACCACGACGACATGTACGTCGACCCGGAGCACTCCCTGCGCACGGCCCGCGCCATCGGTGGTCTGCGGACCTGGGTGACCGACGAGTTCGAGCACGACGGTGTACGGGCCGGGGGGTCGCGCGTCCTGGACCGGTTGCTGGCGCTGTCGCGCGACGAGGTCTGAGCGGGCGCCGTTCGGGGGAGAAGGCAACGCGATGGACGACGACGAACTCCTCGAACACCTCGCGGATCGGTTCCAGGAACACCGCGGTCGCCTGAGGGCGGTGGCGTACCGGATGCTCGGCTCGCTGAGTGAGGCGGACGACGCGGTCCAGGAGGTGTGGCTGAAGCTCGGCCGCACGGACGTCGGCGAGATCAGGAACCTCGCGGGCTGGCTGACCACGGTGGTCGGCCGGGTCTGTCTGGACCTGCTGCGTTCGCGTGCCGCGCGCCGCGAGGAGCCGCTGGACACCTATGTCCCCGACCCGCTGGTCAGCCCCCTGGAGCGGATCGACCCCGAGCAGGAGGTGCTGCTCGCCGACTCGGTGGGGCTTGCCCTGCTGGTGGTCCTGGAGACGCTGGAACCCGCCGAGCGCCTCGCGTTCGTCCTGCATGACATGTTCGCGGTGCCCTTCGACGACATCGCGCCCGTCGTGGGCCGCTCGTCGGCCGCGACGCGGCAGCTGGCGAGCCGGGCGCGGCGGCGGGTACGGGGCGCTGCCGCGCCGGAGCCCGAGCTCGATCCCGCCCGGCAGAAACTGGTCCTCGACGCCTTCCTCGCGGCCTCGCGCGCCGGGGACTTCGAGGCGCTGGTGTCCGTCCTCCATCCCGATGTCGTGCTCCGCGTCGACTCCGGTGTGCTCGTCGGCGGGGCGGCGGCGTCCAAGGTGGTCCACGGCGCGACCGGCGTCGCCCAGCAGGCGCTCATGTTCCGCCAGTTCGCGGAGTTCTCCCGGCTCGTGCTGGTCAATGGGGCGATCGGCGTCGTCACGGCCCCCGAAGGCCGCCCCCTGTCCGTCATGGCCGTCACCATCACCGACGGCCGCGTCATCGAGATGTACATCCTCGCCGACCCCGCCCGCCTGTCCGACTTGGCCCTCCCCGACCTGGCGGGCTGACCCCCGGTTCCTCGCCCCCGCCGCCCCTACCCGTCCCATCCCTGGGGGCTCCGCCCCCAGACCTCCGGTGTGTTCTTCGGCTGCGGGTGGGTGGGGGCTGGGCGCGCAGTTCCCCGCGCCCCCAAAAGCCTTCAGCCCGTCCGGCGTTTGAGGACGAGGCCGTTCAGGCCGATCGGGGGTTTGGGGGCGGAGCCCCCAAGTTGAGGATGGGACGGGTAGGGGCGGCGGGGGCGAGAGAACCCCTCACGGAGGGCGCCTGGCGGCTCAGTACGCTGGTGACATGCGAGAAGACAGCGTGACGGCAGTCGATGACCGGCTCCTTGAGTTGCGGGCCGACTGCGGTCGGTGTTTCGGGTTGTGCTGTGTCGCCCTGCCCTTCACCCGCTCGGCGGACTTCGCGATCGACAAGGACGCGGGAAAGCCCTGCCAGAACCTGCGGACGGACTCCCGGTGCGGAATCCACACGCAGCTCAGGGAGAAGGGGTTCAACGGGTGCACGGTGTACGACTGTTTCGGCGCCGGCCAGCAGGTCTCCCAGGTCACCTTCGGCGGGCAGGACTGGCGCACCGGCTCGCCGGAGCGGGCCCGGCAGATGTTCGACGTGTTCCCGGTCGTCCGTCAGCTCCACGAACTGCTCTGGTACCTGAACGAGGCCCTGACCCTCCCCGCGGCCGGCCCGATCCACGCCGACATCCGCCGCGTCCTCGCCGAGACGGAGCGACTGACGAACCGATCCCCGGAGGAACTCGGTGCGTTGGACGTGAACGCGCACCGGCAGCAGGTCAACACCCTCCTGCTGCGCACCAGCGAACTCGTGCGCGCGGGAGTCGGCCGCGGCAAGAAGAAGGAGCGGCGCGGCGCCGACCTCATGGGCGCCCGCCTCAAGGGCGCCGACCTGCGGGGTGCCAACCTGCGCGGCGCCTACCTCATCGCCGCCGACCTCACCGGCGCCGATCTGCGCGGCGCGGACCTGATCGGCGCCGACTTCCGCGACACGGATCTCACGGACGCGGATCTGACCGACGCGTTCTTCCTGACCCAGCCCCAGCTGAACGCGGCCAGGGGCAGTGCCGGGACCAGGCTGCCGCGGTCAGTCACCCGCCCGGGCCACTGGACGCAGTGACACCGGGTCCGGCGCGGGTGCCCGGTCGTCGAGGTGCAGCCGCAGCCCCTCCGGCATCAGCGTCAGCCGCTCGGCGACCCGCAGCCGGTAGTCCGGTTCGGGCCGCAGCTCATAGCGGCGCAGCAGCAGCCCCAGGACGAGCGTCGCCTCGTGCAGCGCGAACTGCCGGCCGATGCAGGCCCGAGCCCCGGTGCCGAACGGCTTGAAGGTGTGGGCGGCTCGGGACCGTACGGCCCCCGGGTCGAAGCGGTCCGGGTCGAATTCCTCGGCGTCCGCGCCCCACACCTCCGGGTTGCGGTGCAGCAGCGCCGTCAGGACCAGGGTCCAGGCACCCGTCCGCATCGGGTGGACCCCGCCCAGCACGGTGTCCTCGCGGGCCTCGCGCGCGAAGGCGGGCGCCGTCGGCCACAGTCGTAGCGACTCGTCGAGGACCCGGCGGACGTACCGCAACTTGGCGACCTGGTCGTAGGCGGGCAGGGGAGTGTCGCCCCAGACCCGGTCCACCTCGGCCCGGGCGCGGGCGGCGACGTCGGGGTGCTGGGCGAGGTAGTGCAGGGCGAAGGAGAGCGCGCCCGAGGTCGTCTCGTGGCCGGCGATCAGGAAGGTGATCACCTGGCGGCGGATGTTCTCGGGGGTCAGCCGTTCCCCCGTGTCCGGGTGGGCGGTCTCCAGCATCCGGTCGAGCAGGTCCCCCTCGCCGGAGGAGTGCCGTCGGGCGGCCACCACGGCGTCGACGGTCTGGTTCAGGTAGGCCATGTGCGCCTCGTTGCGGCGGGTGGCCTCGCGCAGCAGGACCGGGGCCAGTGGCGCGGGGAGCACGTTGAGGCGCTGCGCGTAGGTCAGGGTGCCGACCATCGCGGTGACGAAGGGGTGCGGCCTGGAGCGCTCGAAGGAGCCGAAGTCGTGGCCGAAGCCGGTGCGGGCGATCGTCTCCAGCGTCAGTTTCGTCATGTCGCCGGGTACGTCCACCGCCCGGCCCGCCGCGCGTTCCCCGTCCCAGCGGTCCATCAGCCGCTCGGCCACGGCGAGCATCATCGGGTGGTAGCCCTCCATCGCCTCACGGCTGAAGCCCGGGGCGAGGACGTCGTGGGCCAGCTGCCAGTTCGGTTCGTGGTTGTACGCCGTGAACAGACCGTCCCCGGCGACCGGCCGGAGGTTGGCGACCCCGAGGCCGACGTGCTTGGCGAACCGGGTCTCGTCCGCCAGCTCGGCCGCGAGCTCGGCGCCCCACACGAAGACGATCTCCTTGCCGAAGCCCTTGCGCCGGAAGATCGGCCCGAGCCTGCGCCCGAACCGCATCGAGTCCTGCAGGGGAGAGCGGACGTTCGCGCCGATGACATCCCCGACGAGGGGGAGCCGGTAGGGCGGGCGGGGGATGCGGTGCAGCTCGGGCCAGCCCAGTTCCGCGCTCCGGAACCCCTTGGGCAGCACGGCCCCTGTCGTCTCCGCCATGACGCGATCTCCCTTGTGCCTGTGGCACGTCGATGCTGCTGTCCTGACCATGTTGTACGCGGGTTCAATAGCGGTTTTCAGTGTGATCCCGTTGTTGAACCGACGTCAAGTAAGGTGCGGCCATGATGGGCAAACAGGGGGAGCGAGGGGAACGGACGCGCCGTCGGCTGAGTACCGAGGAGCGCAGGGAGCAGTTGTTGTCCGTCGGGGCGCGGCTGTTCTCGGAGAGTCCGTACGACGAGGTGTGGATCGAGCAGGTCGCCGAGATCGCCGGGGTCTCGCGCGGGCTCCTGTACCACTACTTCCCCACCAAGCGGGACTTCTTCGCGGCCGTCGTGGAGCGCGAGAGCGAGCGGATGCTGCGGCTGACGGCGGCGGTGCCGGGCATTCCCGTCCGCGAGCAGCTGAGCGCGGGACTCGACACCTTCCTGGCGTACGTGGAGGCCCACGCGCACGGCTTCCGCGCCTTCCATCGCGCCGACGCAGCCGGCGACCAGGCCGTGCGCAGGGTCTATCAGCGGGCGCTGGCCGCGCAGGAGCAGCAGATCCTGGCGGCGCTCGACGCGGCCCCCGACGTTCCCGGGGGGATCGAGGACCGGCCCGAGCTGCGGATCGCCGTCCGTGGCTGGCTCGCCTTCACCACGGCCGTGTGCCTGGAGTGGCTCAGGGGGGCGGAGCTGACCCGGGAGCAGCTGCGGGACCTGTGTGCGCGGGCGCTTCTGGGCGCCATCACGCCGTAACTCGTGCGAGGGACGCAGGTGTGCCGTGGTTGGCGTACACCCGGATCTCCGATAGGTTAGGCAAGGCTTACCTAAGGGAGGTTGGGATGGGTGACCGCATGGGTGACCGTCATACCTGGACGGCCGCGCCCGCCGCGGCCGAGCGCGCCCGCTCGGTGCTCGCCGCGGCATGGTCCTGCGCGGTGACCGCGGAGGGCGGCAGGGAGGAGCTCGTCGGCGCGCACACCGTCACCGCGGACGGGCGTGTTCTCCTGCACGTGCCGGACGACAGCACGCTGACGGCCGCGACGGTCTGCGCGCCGCGCGGAGAGCCCTCCGCCGTCCTGGAGTTCGCGGACGTCGCGCCCGTGCCGGTGCGCAACCGGATCCGCGCCCGGCTCTGGATGGCCGGCCGCTTCGTCCTGGCGGACGGGCATCTGGAGTTCCGGCCCTCGCGCGTGGTGCTGCGCGAGGCGTCCGGCGCGCTCGTGGTGGACCTCGACGAGTTCGCGGACGCCGTCCCCGATCCGCTCGCGACGGCCGAGGCGAGCCTGCTCACCCATCTGGCCGACGCGCACCCGGACGCCGTCGAGCGGCTGACCCGCCTCGTCGAGCCCGAGGGCCTGCACGGCGCGGTCCGCGTCCAGCCGCTCGCCGTCGACCGGCACGGACTGACGCTGCGGATCGAACGGGCGCGCGGCAACGGCGACGTACGCCTGTCCTTCCACTCGCCCGCCGACGACGTCTCGCAGCTCACCGAGCGGATGCATGTGCTGCTCACGCAGGCGAGCTCCGCGAACTGCCCCCGCGCGCTACAGCGGCAGCGCACAGACGGCGACGGGTGAGGCGAACGGCTTGCCCGCGAGCCGGAGTTCACCGCTTGCGCCCTCGACGTGGAAGACACTGACCGTGCTCGAGCGCTGGTTCGCCGTGAACAGCAGCCGTTCGTCCGGTGAGAAGGCGAGGTGGCGTGGGAAGTCGCCGCCGACCGGCACGGTGTCCAGGAGCCTCAACCGGGCGCCGGCCGCCTCGACCCCGTACCGCGTCAGGCTGTTGTGGCCGCGGTTGGCGAGATAGGCGTACGACCCGTTCGACGTCACCAGGATCTGCGCCGGGTAGTTCGTGCCAGCGCCCGTACCGGTGGACTGCGGGTCGCCCGGGGTGAGCCGTCCGCTCGCCGGGTCGTACGCGCAGACCACGACCGTGTTGTCGACCTCGTTGGCGAGATAGGCGAAACGGCCGTCGGGGTGGAAGGTGAGATGGCGTGGCCCCGCGCCCGGCCGGGTGTGCGCCTGGGAGACCTCGGTGAGTGTTCCCTTCGACTGGTCCAGGCGATAGGTGTAGACCGTGTCGGTGCCCAGGTCGACGGCGAGGACGTGGCCGCCGTCCGGACTGGTCACGAACTGGTGCGCGTGCGGGCCCTCCTGGCCGGGGCCCGGTGCCGGACTGGAGTGTGTGACCAGGTCGGTGCGCTCGCCGAGTGCGCCCGAGGCGTCGACGGGGTGCACGGCCACGCTGCCCGAGGTGTAGTTGGCGCTCAGCAGCCACCGTCCGCTCGGATGCACGGAGAGGTGGCAGGGGCCCGCGCCGCCGGTGCTCCGGGTGCCCAGCACTTTGTTGTCGGCGAGCCGTACGGCCGTCACGGCGCCCTGCGGCCGCTCGTCGACGGCGTACAGCGTGTGGCCCTTCGGATGCGTGGCGAGGTACGACGGGTCGCCGACGCCGGTGAGGGTGCCGGTGGCCGTGACGGCGCCCGACGTCGGGTCGTACGTGGCCAGGCCGATCCCCTTTCCACCGCCTTCGACCGAGGTGTACGTGCCGAGGAACAGCCGGCGGACGGTGGGGGAGGAAGAGGTCGGTCCGGAGGCCGAGGTGGCGGGGGAGCCCTCGGCCGGTGGGTTCGTGGCGCCCGCGGGACGGGTGCGCGGCGCGGCCGGTGCCGGAACCGTCGCCATCGCGGTGATCCCCGCCAGCGCTCCGATGAACCGGCGCCTGCCCCAGCCGCCGCCCGCGTCCCGCGCCGGATCCGCGCCACTGTTCATGCCTGCACCTCGGGTGTCGGTTGCCTCGGTCCTGACAGCCACCTTGGCGTGCGACACCCGAGAAGTGCAAGAAAGGCAATGATTGTTGCGCCCTGCGCAACGGCAGATGGGGGTCCGACGCCTGGGTGTGACTGCCTACCAGTCACCGTCCTCGACCGGCTCGCCCGGCGCGTCGCCCAGCTGTTTCACCTGGTGGGGCGCGGGCTCCTGCCAGGGCTCGTGGTCGTCGCCGAGCCACTCGCCGACCGGCCGCACCGCGCCCAGGGTGTCGGTGGGGGCGACGTCCTGGGCCGCGTCGTCGTAGTACTCGAACCAGGGCAGCCCGGCCCGTGTGTACGCCGCGCGGTCGACGGGGGACGGCGGGGGAGCCTCTCCCGTGATGCGGCGCCACTCGGGAGGTGTCACGAGGTGCACGAACACCCGGCCGGCGGGCTCCCTGGCCCAGGCGCCGGGCGAGCGCTGGTCCGCGTAGACCTCCTGGCGCATCGAGCCTCCCACGCCGAGTCCCATGGCCGGGGCGCTCCTCGCGCGGGCCGCCGAGGCGGGCGCGGCGGCCATGGCGGCGCCGGGAGCCGGCGGGGCGGCGCCGTAGGCGGACTCGCTCTTCGCCGACCTCGTGCTCACGGACCGGCGGCGCTCCCACTCACGCCACTTCGCGAGCTCCGCGTCATTGAGCCGGAAGGACTGCAGCTGGAGGCCGCCCCACACCTCCTCGCCGGTGACCTGGCCCTCGACCGTGGCGCCGAGTCCCAGCGGCACGGCCACGAACTGGCGGACCGTGCCCTTCCCGGAGTTGATACCGTCGAGCCAGGGCTGGCGGGGGAGCGCAAGGTAGTTCTGCGGGTTCCGGGTGAGCAGGGAGCTCCACGGCCTGCCCGAGACGGCGCACACCTTGCCCACGCCGACCTGGAGCGCGGCCGGCTCCGTCGAGCCCGCGAAGCTCAGCCACATGGCCTCGCGCAGATACACCGGCAGCATCACGCCGCCGCGCGCACGCCACTCGGCGGGCACGGTGTCCGCGTGGTCCTCGACGCGGCGCACGGGGAACTCGCCGAGCCCGGGTGGCAGTTCGTGCGTGCCCGTCTCGGGCAGGCGCAGCGTCCGCATGAACCGGACCCGCACCCCGCCCGGCAGGCGCAATGTGTTCCCGTCGATCCGCACCGCGTCGTCGGCCATCCGTCCGCTCCCCCCGTCGTCGCCCCCGTCCCCGAAACGGAACGGCTGTCCTCAAAGAGAACGACCGGAGACGGGGGGACGGTTCCGGTCCGAGCGCGGCTGTCGCGGCCCGCGGGGCATCCGAAGGCGCTGCCGCAGCCGGACGAGGTGGTCACGGCGCTCGCGCTCTTCGCGGGTGCCGCGGTCGAGCTCCTCCATGAGCCGCCGTGAGCGGTGCTCCGTGTCGAGCTCGTCCAGGATGCGGTTGACCTCGGTGAGGACGGCGCCGTGCAGCTGCCACTGCCGGGCGTCCCGCTGCACCTCGTCGAGCAGCAGCTGGGCCAGCTTGTCGCGGGTCGCCGTGGCGGTGGACAGCTCCGCGGCGAGCCGGGACTCGGCCGACTCGGCGTTCTGGCTGATGTCCGTGGTCACCAGGACCGCGAAACTCACCACGGCGTCGCCCACTTCGGACAGCAGCTGCTCCAGCGTCGCCCCCACCTGGGGCTCGAACAGCGGCTCGGGATCGCGCTCCTTGGCGAGGTCGGTGAGGGTGCGGGCGAGCACCCGCAGCACCACCGTGCAGATCTCCAGCGTGTCGAGGCCGGTGCGCAGCACGATCCGGTGCAGCAGGCCCTCCCGTACACGCGGATTGAGCTTGAGGCTGTCCTCGGCCTGCCGCAGCGCCGCGTCCACCTGGACGATGTCGTGGTCCAGGCGGCGCGCCTCGTGCAGCCGGGCGGTGGCGTGTTCGACGGGGGTGCGGCCGGCCGCCTCCTCGCCCATGCGCAGCATCAACTGGCGTACCCGCCGTGCCAGATCCTCGATGGACTCGCCGGCCGCGCCCACCCACACCGGGGGAGCGAAGAGTAGATTGCAGCCGAGTCCGACCACCGCGCCGATCAGTGTCTCCAGCACCCTGGCCCAGGCCGTGTCCCCGACCCTGGTCACGCCGAGGACGAGCATGGCGCTGATCGCCACCTCGGGCACGAACTCGCTGACCCGGACGAGATGGCCGACGGCCAGCGAGGCGAGGATGAGCAGGGCCAGACTCCACCAGGTCAGACCCACGAGAACGCTGAAAGCGATGGCGACGACGACCCCCGCCACCACGGAGTTCACCCGGCGGATGCCGGTGGTGAGGGTGGCGTAGAGCGTGACCTGTACGACCAGGAGCGCGGTGAGCGGGGCGGTGAGCGGCGCGGGCTCCGGACTGAGCCGCAGCGCGATCACGTACGCGACGGTCGCGGCCCCCGCCGACCGCACCGACTGGACGACCACGGGTTGCTCGTGCCACTTCCGGAGCTGTGAGCCTGCCACGGCCCACGCACCACGTACGTCTCGCATCCTTGGCCTTTTCCCTTTTCGCAGGCGTACCGAACGTGCTGATCGAGGACGGTAACTGTCCGCAAGGGTGAGTGAGGTGGCCGCCCCCCCCCGGGTATGCCGGAAGGGGCCGGAGTCGGGCCGGTCGGCGCCGTCACCGGCTGGAGTCGGCGCGGCTGCGGGACCGGTAGCCGGCCACCTTCGCGAGGTTGCCGCAGCGGTCCATGGAGCACCAGCGGCGCCGACGGGCCTGGGAGTCGTCCAGGAAGAGCAGCGAGCACTCGGGGTTCTCGCACTTCTTGACCCTGGCGAGGAGCGGGCCGCCGACCAGCAGGACGGCGTCCCGCGCCACGGTCGCGAGGGCCGCGGGTCCGGGACGCTCGGCCTTCCAGCGCAGGGGCTGCCCGGGTCCCGCGCCCTCGTCCTGCGGCTCGGCGAGTTGGGGGGCGAGGTCGGGGCGGGCCGCCGCCTCATTGGCCCGCGCGACATCGGCCGGGGCGGGCGCCTGCCCGGCCATCGCGGCACGTACGAGCCGGTAGAGGGCCTCGCGCAGGGTGCGGGCGTACGCGAGGTCGCCCTCGGTGACGCGCACCGGGGTGTCGTCGGCCCCGGCGCTCAGGCCCGCCTCGGTGATCCAGCGGGCGAGGGCGTCGGGGTCCGGGAGCCGCTCCAGGGGGGTGGCGTGCCGCTTGCCGAGCGTGGCCACGAAGTTCAGGCAGGGGCGTCCGCCGATGAAGGGGAACGGCGAGGCGGGCTCGGGGGCGGCGGCGGGAGCGGAGGACATGGTCCGAGTGTAGCGCCTTGACACCGGTTGAAGCGGTGTCGCATGGTGACACCACTTCAACCGGTGTCACTGCTCTCGTGGGCCTCCTCGGACTCCGTGGTGCTCCGGTGCGTCCACCAGGAAGCAGGTGCGGTATGCGTGCGGTGCGGATCGACGAGTTCGGCGGGCCCGAGGTGTTGGTGCCGACGGAGGTCCCCGACCCGGTCGCGGGCCCGGGTCAGGTGCTGCTGCGGGTCGTGGCGGCGGGGGTGAACCGGGCGGACGCGCTGGTCCGTGCCGGGCGGTACCACCGGGCCGGGCGTCCACCGCTGATCCCGGGCGTGGAGGCGGCCGGCGTCGTCGCCGCGGTGGGGGAGGGGGTGACCGACATCGAGGTCGGACAGCGGGTCATGGCCCTGGACGGGGTGAACGCACCCGGTTTCTACGCCGAGTTGGCCGTCGTGCCCGCCCGGCAGGTCACGGTCGTGCCGGACGGTCTGGAGCTGACCGAGGCCGCCGCCCTGCCCGTCGCCTGGCTCTCCGCCTGGTACTGCCTGCGCCATCTGGCGAAGGTGACCAAGGACGACACCGTGGTGGTGAAGGCCGCCGCGAGCGGAGTGGGCAGCGCGGCCGTCCAGATCGCCGCAGGGGCCGGCGCCCGTGTTGTCGCGCTCGCGGGTTCACCCGACAAGACCGCCTGGGCCGCCGGATTCGGCGCCCACGACACCCTCGACACCTCCGCGCACCCGGGCGACGCGGAGGTCGAGGAGGTGCTGCGGCTGACCGGCGGACGGGGCGCGGACGTCGTCCTCGACACCGTCGGCGGCCCCGCCTTCGGACGGAGTCTGCGCGAGGTCGGGCACGGCGGGCGGGTGGTCGCCCTCGCCAACGTCGCGCTGGAGCCGAGCACGATCGACACCCGCGACTTCTATCCGAAGAACGCCGCCGTCCTCGGCTTCCAGCTCACCAATCTGCAGATCCACGGCTACGACCCCCGTGAGGACCTGCGCGAGCTGGCCCGGCGGGTCGCGGCGGGCACCTACCGAGTGCCGGTCGAGACGGTGGTCCCGCTGGACCAGGCGCGCGCGGCACACGAACGCCTGGAGCGGCGCGACAACCGGGGCAAGATCGTGCTCGCCGTACAGGAGAAATGAGTTGCGGATGTCCCGCCCGACGAGTGATCTCTAAGGGTCCCGCAGTGGGGCGAAGAGGTGCGGGAACAGGGCGGAGAGGGGTCGCGTGGACTTCAGGGGCGGACGCACACCCCAGGAGCGGGCGTTGCGCCATGTGGCGGCTCTCTCCCGGGGCGCGGCGGTGGACCCGGCGCTGCGCATCACCCTGAACTTCCACCCCGACCGGCTGGTGGGTGGGCTCCCGATCCTGGAGGTGCTGGCCCGGGACGGCGCGTATGTCTCACAGTTCGTCACGGGTACGAGCAACGGCGGGCTCACCGCACACCCCGGCGGCGACCGATGGCGCTGGGAGAGCCGGATCTTCGGCGCGGCGTACGACGCCGAACCCGCGCACGAGCGACCCGTGTACGGCGGACTGAACTTCCGGCGCCAACTCGTCGGCGCGGCGCCCCGCTTCGGCTCCTCGCACTTCCGGCTGACCGGTGCGGCCCTGCGGCGGGCCACCTTCTGCTATCCCGACAGCGCGGCCGAGCCGTCCGCGTTCGGGGTCGCCGCCGGGATGTCCCTGATCGAGTTGGCCGAGGCGGACGAGCAGGACGCGCTCGACGACTACATCGAGGCGCAGGTGCACGGCCCCGTCGACCTGGCGAGGGACACGGAGGCCCTGGTCCTGGACGCGAGCTACCGCGGTACGGCCGTCGAGGCGGCGGCCCGGCGGCTCCCGTGCCCCGTGGAGTGGCACCCCGGCTACCGGCTCCCGGTCGAGGAACTGCGGCGCCACCCGGACTTCCGTGGCCCGGAGTTCGTCGCGCTCGGCGCCCGGATCGCCGAGGACGGCCTGCTCGACCCCCGGATCATCGGGGACGCCGCCCGTTCCGGCCGCCACGAACTCCAGGACCTGAAGAGGGTGTGGCACTGCCTCGCGCGCTTCGGAGCCCCTCAGGGAGCGGGCACGGCCGCCGGCGGCCACACTCCCGGCGTCAGTACGCCCAGCGCGTAGGCGCGTGCGACCAGTTCCGTACGGTTGGCCGCGCCCCAGCGCTCGGACAGGCGCCGCAGGTGGTAGTTGACGCCGTCCACGGTCAGGCCCGTCTCCCGGGCGGCCCGCGCGGTGGTCGCGCCCCCGGCGAGCAGCGTCAGAATGCGGATCTCGGCCGTGCCCGCCGCCGGCTCGGGCGACTGCTCCACGACCGGGCACTCGCCCAGCACACGGACCATGACCAGCAGTGCGGTGCTCGCCTCGACGGAGTCACTGACCGGGTCCGCGGTCAGCTCGCCCTCGCGCCGCACCCCGTCGGCCGCGTCCCAGCGCACCGAGACCGGATAGCGCGAGCGACGGCGCAGCCGCAACGCCTGTGCGATCCGCTCGATCTGCCAGGGCTCCTGCGGCCGGAACAGGTCCAGGACCACGCGCCCCCGCAGCCCGCTCGACGTGGCGCCCCACTCCGCCGCCATCGCCGGATTGGCCAGGATGATCGCCCCGTACACATCACAGACCGCTACCGGCATGGGGATGCGGTCGAACAACGTCATGGCCCGGTTGCGCCACACCACCGCGTCCACCGCCACCTCCCGGCCTCCTGCCATCCCGCCGCGGCCGTGGCAAGCGCGACCCGGCCCCGGTGACTACAGAATCATGTAGTGAGGCGGTGCGGGCACGCCGGGTCCGACGATCAAGCTGGGAGGCCAGGACTCCCGTACCGCGAAAGGCAGTTGTCGCGCCATGCCCCCCACCGCGCCGCACCCGCAACCCACACACTCCCTCCATGACATACCGGTCGTCGACATATCCGACACCGGACCCGGCCGAACCCCGCTCCAGCAGGTGATGGAGCTGATGCGCGCGCACGGCCCCGCGCTCGTACGACGGCTGCACGGCCGGGACACCCTCTTCGTCGGCGATCTCGACCTGGTCACCGACCTGGCCGACGAGACCCGGTTCGCCAAGGCCGTCGGACCCGCCCTGGAGAACGTCCGCGCGTTCGCCGCCGACGGACTGTTCACCGCCTACAACGACGAGCCGAACTGGGCCAAGGCGCACGACATCCTCATGCCCGCCTTCGCGCTGGGCTCCATGCGCACCTACCACCCCGTGATGCTGCGCGTCGCACGCCGGCTGATCGACTCCTGGGACCGCGGCGCCCGCACCGGACAGCCCGTGAACGTCCCCGACGACATGACCCGCATGACCCTCGACACCATCGGGCTCGCCGGATTCGGCTACGACTTCGGCTCCTTCGAACGCGACGAACCCCACCCCTTCGTCGAGTCCATGGTCCGCTGCCTGGAGTGGAGCATGACCCGGCTCAGCCGCACGCCGGGCAGCGACCACTCGGCGGCGGACGCGGCCTTCCGCGCGGACGCCGACCACCTCGCGCAGGTCGTGGACGAGGTGATCGCCGCCCGCGTGGACTGCGGACCGAACGCGGCCGACGCCGGGGACCTCCTCGGACTGATGCTCACCGCCGAGCACCCCGCCGACGGCACCACGCTCGACACCGCCAACATCCGCAACCAGGTGATCACCTTCCTGATCGCCGGCCACGAGACCACCTCCGGCGCGATGTCGTTCGCGCTCTACTACCTGGCCAAGCACCCCGCCGTGCTCCAGCTCGTGCAACGCGAGGCCGACGCGCTGTGGGGCGACGCGACGGACCCCGAGCCGACGTTCGAGGAGATCGGGCGGCTCACCTACACCCGGCAGGTGCTCAACGAGGCGCTGCGACTGTGGCCGACCGCCGCCGCGTTCAGCCGGTACGCCCGGGAGGACACCCTGCTCGGCGGCCGGATCCCGCTGCGCGCCGGACAGGCGGTCACCGTGCTCGGCCCGATGCTGCACCGGCAGTCGGTGTGGGGCGACAACCCCGAGCTGTTCGACCCCTCGCGCTTCACGGCGGAGGCGGAGGCCGCGCGCTCCCCGCATGCGTTCAAGCCCTTCGGCACCGGTGAACGCGCCTGCATCGGGCGGCAGTTCGCCCTGCACGAGGCCACCATGCTGCTCGCCATGCTCGTCCACCGCTACCGGCCGCACGACCACGCCGACTACGCGCTGACGGTCAAGGAGACGCTCACCCTCAAGCCCGAGGGGTTCACCCTCACGCTCACCCCGCGCACGGCCGCCGACCGCGTCCAGGCGCCCCTGCCCGGCGCCGCCGCCCAGCATCCGGCGCAGGCTTCGGCCGACGCGTCCACCCTGCCCACCCGGGTGCGTCCCGGCACCCGAGCCCTCTTCCTGCACGGCAGCAACTACGGCACCTGTCGCGAGTTCGCCGCCTCGCTCGCCGACGAGGCCGCCGGGATCGGCTGCGACACGGAGGTGGCGCCGCTGGACGCGTACACCGACGGGCTGCCCACCGACCGCCCCGTCGTCATCGCCGCCGCCTCCTACAACGGGCAGCCCACCGACGACGCCACCGCCTTCGCGGCCTGGCTCGACACCGCCCCGCAGGCCACCGGCGTGACTTACGGCGTCCTGGGCGTCGGCGACCGCAACTGGGCCGCCACCTACCAGCACGTTCCGGCCCGCATCGACGAGCGCCTCGCGGAAGGGGGCGGCACCCGGCTCCTGGAGCGCGCCGCGGCCGACGCCTCGGGCGACCTGGCAGGCACCGTCCGCACCTTCACGGCCCGGCTGCGCACCGCGCTGCTGGAGCGGTACGGCGACCCGGACGCCACCGGCACCGTGGAACCCACGGCGGCGTACGAGGTCCGGGCGCTGACCGGCGGCCCCCTGGACGCCCTCGCCGAGCGGCACGGGCTGCTCCCCATGACCGTCACCGAGGCCTACGACCTCACCGCGCCGACGCACCCGCGCACGAAGCGTTTCGTCCGGCTGGCCCTGCCCGACGGCACGACCTACCGCACCGGAGACCACCTCACGGTGCTTCCCGTCAACGACCCGGCCCTCGTCGAGCGGACCGCCACCGCGCTCGGCCTCGACCTGGACATGGTCCTGGACATCCGGGCCACCCGCCCGCGACGTGACGGCATAGCGGTCGACCGACCCTTGACAGTACGTCAACTCCTCGCGCATCACGTTGAGTTGCAGGGACGTCCGACTTCCGACCAGCTCACCGTCCTCGCCGCGGCCAACCCGTGCCCGCCGGAGCGAACGGCCCTCGCGGCGCTCGTGGACGACCCGCGCACCCTGGTCGAGGTGTTCGAGGCCTACCCCGCCCTGCGCGGCGCGCTGGACTGGCCGGCCCTGGTCGACCTCCTCACCCCGCTGCGGCCCCGCCCCTACTCGGTGTCGTCCTCACCCGCGACCGACCCCGGCCACGCCGACCTGATGGTCTCCCTGCTGGAGGCCCCGGCCCGCTCCGGCCTGGGCACGTACACCGGAGTCGGCTCAGGCCATCTGCACACGGTCAAGCCCGGCGACACCGTCCTCGCCCGCGTCCAGCCCTGCCGGGAGGCCTTCCGGATCGACGCCTGCGCGCCGGTCGTGATGGTCGCGGCGGGCACCGGACTCGCCCCGTTCCGCGGTGCCATCGCCGACCGCCGCGCCCGGCTGACCTCGGGAGCCGAACTACCGCTCGCTGTCTGCTACTTCGGGTGCGACGCCCCGGACGCGGACTACCTCCACGCGGAGGAACTCCACGCCGCCGAGGCCGTCGGAGCGGTCTCCCTGCGCCCGGCCTTCAGCGCGGCGCCCGTCGGCGGTGTGACCTTCGTGCAGCACCGCATCGCCGCAGAGGCGGACGAGGTCTGGGAGCTGCTGGGGGCCGGAGCCCGGGTGTACGTGTGCGGCGACGGCTCGCGCATGGCACCCGGCGTCCGCGAGGCCTTCCGTACGCTGTACCGGGACCGTACGCCGGACGCGGACGAGGCGGCCGCCGAGACGTGGCTGAACGAGCTGATCGCGAACGGGCGTTACGTGGAGGACGTGTACGCGGCCGGGTGATCGAAGGGGCGGGTGGGGCGTATGACGGAGGACTCCTGGGAGCGGGCGCGGCGGATCCTCGCGGCGGCCGGACTGCCGCCGGACCGCCTCGCCCGCTGCCGCCCGCTCGACGGCGGCACCTACAACACCGTCGAGGAACTCCTTCTCACCGACGGCACCCGCCATGTGCTGAAGGTCCCGCCCCCGGAGAGCGCCCCGGGCATGCGCCATGAGCGCGAACTCCTGGTGTCCGAGGCGGAGTTCTATCGTTCGGCGGCCACCGTCAACGTACCGGCGCCGCGCGTCGTGGCCACCGGGGGCCGTCACCTCCTCATGACGGCCTGCCCGGGCCAGTCGTGGAACGGCACGCTCACTCCAGACGAACAGACCGCTCTGCGCACGGAGTTGGGTGGCCTGGTGGCCCGGCTCCACCAGGTCACCGGACCCGGGTTCGGCTACCCGTCCGGGGCCCTCGGCCCACTCGCCCCCGACTGGCGCACCGCCTTCACCACCATGTACGACGCCGTCCTGGACGACGCCCGCCGCTATCGGGCCTGGCTGCCCCGGCCCGTGGCGGAGGTGGCCCGCACCGCGAAGGAGGCGTACGACGCCCTGGACGAGGTCACCGACCCCCGCCTGGTCCACTTCGACCTGTGGCCGGGCAACATCCTCGTGGACCGGCCGGAAGGAACACCCCGGATCGGCGGCCTGATCGACGGCGAGCGCATGTTCTGGGGCGACCCCCTGGCGGACTTCGTCTCCCTCGCCCTCCTCGGCGACATCGAGGACGACTCGGCCTTCCTGACCGGCTATCGGAAGGCGGGAGGCCGCGCGGACTTCGACCCCGCGGCCCGCCGACGCCTCGCCCTGTACCGCAGCTACCTCTACCTGATCATGCTCATCGAGACCGTGCCCCGCGCCGTGGGTGACGACGATGCCGCCTGGACCCGGAAGGTGGTGGCTCCGCAACTCGTGGCGGCCCTGGACGACATCGGCCGGCATGGAGCCGGCAGGTCGAAGGGGTGACCTCGTCCCACGCCTTCGGCTGGACGCGAGCTCCGTTCGAGGGAAGACCCGCGTCCAGCGCGAAGGCCGGGACGTACGTCAGGCCGCGCTGCGCCTGCGCTCCCCGTGGGCCCGGATGATGTCCGCGTACCGGTGGCCGGTACCCTTCACCGTGCGCCGCTGGGTCTCGTAGTCGACGTGCACGAGGCCGAAGCGCTTGTCGTAGCCGTAGGCCCACTCGAAGTTGTCGAGCAGCGACCAGGCGAAGTATCCGGCGAGCGGGACGCCCTTGCCGGCCGCCGCGGCACACGCGGCGAGGTGCTGCTCCAGGTACCGCGTGCGCTCGGGATCGTCGACGGTGCCGTCGGGGCGGACGACGTCGGGATAGGCGGAGCCGTTCTCGGTGACGTACAGCTTGCGGGCGCCGTAGTCGTCGGTGAGGCGCAGCAGCAGGCGCTCGATGCCGGAGGCGTCGACCTCCCAGTCCATGCCGGTGCGGGGAACGCCCAGACGGCGCACCGTGCGCACGCGCGGCGCGGGTCCTGAGGGGTCGTCGGCGACGGTGGACGGGAAGTAGTAGTTGAGGCCCAGCCAGTCCAGGGGCTGCGCCATGGTCTCCAAGTCGCCCGGCAGCTCCGGGAGTTCGACGCCGTAGACCTCGCGCATGTCCGCGGGGAACCCGCGGCCGTGTACCGGGTCCAGCCACCAGCGGTTGGTGTGTCCGTCCAGCCGGCGGGCCGCGGCGACGTCCTCGGGGCGGTCGGTGGCGGCCTCGACGCTGGAGAGGTTGTTGACGATGCCCACCTGGGCGCCCGGTGCGGCCGCGCGGATGGCCTGTACGGCCAGGCCATGGCCCAGGAGCAGGTGGTACGAGGCACGGACCGCGACCTCCAGATCCGCGAAGCCGGGAGCCATCCGGCCCTCCAGGTGACCGATCCAGGCCGAGCACAGCGGCTCGTTCAGCGTCGTCCAGTGCTGGACGCGGTCGCCCAGACGCTCCGCGACCACCGACGCGTACGAGGCGAAGTGGTGCGCCGTGTCGCGTGCCGGCCACCCGCCGCGGTCCTGGAGCACCTGCGGCAGGTCCCAGTGGTAGAGGGTGACGGAGGGGGTGATGCCCGCCTCCAGCAGGGCGTCGATCAACTGGTCGTAGAAGTCGAGCCCCTTCGCGTTGACCGGGCCGTCGCCGCCCGGCACCACCCGGGGCCAGGCGATGGACAACCGGTAGGCGTTGGTGCCCAGTTGGCGCATGAGTCCGATGTCCTCGCGCCAGCGGTGGTAGTGGTCGCAGGCGATGTCACCGTGGTCGCCGTTGTCGATCTTGCCCGGGGTGTGCGAGAACGTGTCCCAGATGGACGGCGAGCGGCCGTCCTCGGCGACGGCTCCCTCGATCTGGTAGGCCGACGTGGCCGTGCCCCACAGGAAGTCCTCGGGGAGTGCGGCAAGGTCGATGGTCACGGAAGTCCCTTCAGGGGATGAGGAGTCGGTCACTTGACGGCTCCGGCCGTCAGGCCGGCGACGAGGTAGCGCTGGAGCAGCAGGAACCCGGCGACCACCGGGACGCTCACCACGAGCGAGGCGGCCATGATCTGGTTCCAGTACACGTTGTTGAGCGTGGAGTAGCCCTGGAGCCCGACGGCGAGCGTGCGCGTGGTGTCGTTGGTCATCACCGACGCGAACAGCACCTCGCCCCAGGCGGTCATGAAGGCGTAGACGGCGACGGCGACGATGCCGGGGATCGCGGCGGGCACGACCACCCGCAGCAGCGCGCCGAGCGGCCCGCAGCCGTCCACCAGGGCCGCCTCGTCCAGATCGCGCGGCACCGAGTCGAAGTACCCGATCAGCATCCAGATCGAGAACGGCAGGGAGAAAGTGAGATACGTGAGGATCAGGCCGCCGCGTGAGCCGAACAGCGCGATGCCCGTGGCGTTGCCGATGTTGACGTAGAGAAGGAAGAGCGGGAGGAGGAAGAGGATGCCGGGGAACATCTGCGTCGACAGCACGGTCACCGTGAAGACGCGCTTGCCGCGGAAGCTGTAGCGGCTCACCGCGTACGCCGCGAAGACCGCGATCACCACCGAGCAGACCGTCGCCGCGCCCGCCACGATCAGCGAGTTCACGAAGTATCTCGCCAGCGGGACCGTCGACCAGATGTCGATGTACGGGCGGATCGTCAGCCCGCTCGGCAGCCAGCGGAACTTCCCCGAGACGTCCGCGAGCGGCTTCAGCGAGCTGGAGACCATGACGTAGACCGGTACCAGGACGAACCCGGTGAGCAGGGTGAGGAAGATCCTGCGGGACCAGAGGAAGGAGCGCGGGGGAGCCATCGGCGAGCGGGGCGCCTTCGAGGCGCGGGGCGCCGTCTGCGCGGTGCTAGACATCGGCCGTCTTCCTTCCCCGGGAGGTCAGCAGCAGGTAGACGCCCGTCACGACGAGCAGGAAGAGCAGCAGCAGGACCGACATCGCGGATCCGGTGCCGAAGTTCCAGGTGACGAAGGAGGCCTGGTAGATGTGCACCGAGATGAGGTCGGCGGCCTCCGGAGCGGTCCTGCCGAAGAGGACGAACGGCGTGTTGAAGTCGTTGAACGTCCACAGGAACAGGACCAGCACCAGCACCTGGTTGACCGGGCGCAGCGACGGCAGGGTGATGCGGCGCAGCTGCTGCCACAGACCGGCGCCGTCGAGGGCGGCGGCCTCGTACAGCTCCCCGGGGATGTTCTGGAGGCCCGCCATGACGATGAGGAACGCGAACGGCCAGCCCTTCCACACCGAGACGGTGAGCAGGGCGTAGAAGCTGTTGTCGCCGATGAGCCAGAAGGACGGCTTGTCGGTGAGGTGCAGCTGGTCGTGCAGGACGTGGTTCACCAGGCCGTTGTCGTGCTGGAACATGAACACCCAGGTGATGACCGCCGCGTACACGGGCAGCGCGTACGGGACGAGGAAGAGCGCCCGCAGCAGACCGCGGCCGCGGAAGGTGTCCTGCATGTAGATCGCGGCCGCTGTGCCGATCAGCCAGCACAGGCCCACCGACAGCAGGGTGAAGCCGACGGTGACGAGGAACGAGTGCAGCAGCGCCTTGCCGACGGGCGCGCTGAAGTCCACCGACACCTTGTAGTTGTCGAAGCCGGACCAGGGCGCGGTGCCCCAGTCGCGGATGTAGAACTGGGTGAGCTCCTTGAAGCTCATGAAGATGCCGATCACCATCGGCACCAGGTGGACCAGGAGTTCGAGGATCAGGGCGGGCAGGAGCAGCAGATAGGGCAGTGCGATGCGCCGGATCCGCCCGGGGCGGCGCGGTCCGCGCGCCGCCCCGGGGGAGTCCTTGGGCACCGCCCGTTCGCCGGAATCGGCGGAGGCGGCGGTCGTGGTGGTCATGAGGGAGTCCGCGCTCACTTCGCAGGCATCTGCTGCTGGGCCTTCTCGAGCTCAGCCTTCACCGACTCCGTGGTCACCGCGTGTCCGGCGGCCGCGGCCGCGAACAGTGTCTTGACGGCCGTACCGACCGTCGTCTCGAATTGGGACTCGTCGGCGACCTGGGGAAGCGCGGCGGCGCTCTTGGCCAGGGTGTCCTTGAGGACCGCGTTCGCCGGGGTGTTGAAGGTGGCGTCCGTCTGGGCCGTCTTCACCGGCGGGATCGAGCTGTACGCCGTGTTGAGGATCTTCTGCTCGGCGTCGCTGGTCATGAACTTCACGAACTTCGTGGCGCCGTCGAGGTTGTGGCTGTTCTTGAAGACGGCCAGGTTGATGCCCGCCACCATCGAGTTGACGTTGGTGCCGGTTCCCGGGGTGCCGGACTGCACGGGGACCGGGGCGATGCCGTACGCGTCGTCACTCATGCCCTGCGACTTGAGGTTGGCGGACGCCGACTGCCACAGCAGCATCGCGTTCTTGCCCTTGGCGAAGTCGCTCACGGACTGGTTCTGGGCGTACTCGGCGTTGCCGGGCGCGATGATCTTGTCCTTGGCCATCAGGTCGACGTACTGCTTGACCGCCGCGACCGTGCCGTCCGAGGTGAAGTCCGGCTTGCCGTCGGCCGTGAAGAAGTCGGCTCCGTGCTGCTTGGCGAAGACGAAGGTGTGGTGGATGTTCTCCGAGGGGTTCGAACCCTCCGCCCCCAGGCCCCACTTGCCGCCCTTGGACAGCTTCTTGCCGTCGGCGATCAGCTCGTCCCAGGTGGCCGGCGGCTTCGCAATCCCCGCGTCGGCGAACATCTTCTTGTTGTAGTAGAGCGCGTACGCCATCGAGTACAGCGGGACCGCGGCCGGGTCCTTGCCCTGCGCGCCTGTCGAGCCGAGCGCCGATTCGACGAAGCGGTCCTTGCCGCCGATCTTGGCGAAGTTGCTCGCGTCCCACGGCAGCAGCGCGCCGGTGGCCTGCAACGAGGCGCTCCAGGTGTTGCCGATGTTCAGGACGTCGGGGCCCTGACCCGACGTGGTCGCGGTGAGAATCCGGTTCAGCAGGTCCGACCAGGGGACGACCTCCACCTTCACCTTGATCCCGGACTGCTTCTCGAACTTGTCGAGTTCCGGCTGGAGGACCTTCTTGTCGACCTCGATGCTGGCGCCCTGGTTGGAGGCCCAGTAGGTGAGCGTCTTCGGCGAGTCGTTGGACCCACCGCCTGTCGACGAGCCGCCACCACAGGCGGTCACGGCGGTCAGCAGGGAGACGGTGACCGCACCGGCGGCCGCGGCTCGGATTCTGCGCATGGCTGCGTATGTCCCTTTCCCGGAGGAAGAGCCATGAGGGGCGCCCGCGTTCACTTCTCGAACGACCCTCATGTCTTAATTTAGGACGTGAGTTAAGACCCGGAAGAAAGTCGCGTCAAGGGATCGCGCAGGGGTATCTTGCAGGTCGGGCGGGCCAGGAGGGACTCACATGGCGGTGCGGAACGGGCGAACAGTGCGTGACCTGCGGCGCGGCAATCGCACCGCAGTGTTGCAACGGTTGTATTTCGACGGCCCCATGAGCCGCTTCGAGCTGGGCCCGGCCACCGGCCTGAGTTCTGGTTCCGTCAGCAACGTGGTCGCCGAACTCGTCGCGGACGGTCTGGTCGAGGAGGCCGGAAGCGTCGATTCCGACGGCGGTCGCCCACGCACGTTGCTGCGGGTCGTACCCGGCAGCGGCCACATGATCGGCGTCGACGTCGGCGAAACCCGCGTCCGCGTCGAACTCTTCGACCTGACCCTCACCGAACTCGCCCGCACGGAACGGCCGCTGGAGCAGCGGAGGTACGGGGGTGACTGGGCGTCGGACGGCGAGGGAGCGGCTCAGGGAGAGGGACCGCCGCTGGGCGGCGGACCGTCGTCTAAGCGTCGGGAGTACGACGTCGATGTCATCGTCGGGCACATCCGGGACGGCGTCGCCGAGGTGCTGGACGAGGCGGGCATCGCTCCCGAGCGGTTGCTCGGCGTCGGTATCGGCGTTCCGGGAATCGTCGCCCGTACGCCCGAGGAGGGCGCGGTGGTGCACGGTCAGACGATCGGCTGGGACGCCGTCCCGCTGGAGTCCCTGCTCCGTTCGGCCTGCCAACTCCCCGACACCGTCCCGTACTTCGCGGACAACGGCGCCCGGACCCTCGGCCAGGCCGAGATGTGGTTCGGCGCCGGACGCGGCGCGCGCAACGCGGTCGTCGTCCTCTTCGGATCGGGCGTCGGCGCCTGCCTCGTCACCGAGGACGTGGAGCACGGCCGCTCGGTGGAGTGGGGCCACCTGACGGTACGGGTCAGGGGGCGCCGCTGCCGGTGCGGTGCCCTGGGCTGCCTGGAGGCGTACGCGGGCGCGGAGGCGCTCCTCGACCGCTGGCGCGAGGAGGGCGGACGCCCGCCCGAGGAGACCGACGAGGAGACCGCGCTCACCGCGATGCTCACCGCGGCCTACCCGGCCGAGGAGGGCGTCGAGCCCGACCCCGTCGCGCTCGCCGTCCTGGAGGAGACCGCCGAGTACCTGGGCGCGGGCCTGTCCGACCTGATCAACCTCTTCCAGCCCGAGCGGATCCTGATCGGCGGCTGGGCGGGCCTCCAGCTCGGCACCCGCTTTCTGCCCGCCGTACGCCGGTACGCGGCCTCGTACGCCCTGCGTTACCCGGCCGAGCGCGTCTCCATCGACCTCGGCCGGCTCGGCCCGGACGCGGTCACCGTCGGCGCCGCGATCCTGCCGCTCGCCGACTTCTTCGCGCGGGGCGGCCGACGCGCCGAGCCGGTGAGCGAGGGCCGCTCCCCGGCCTGGCGCACCGCCCTGGAGGAGCGCGCCCCGCACTGACCCACAGCCGGGGGTTCTCGACGCCCGTTCGCGCACGGTGAGTCGGCCGCGATCACTTGGAATCCGTCAGCCAGCCAAGCTTGTTCAGCTGCGCCTTGGTGATCGCGTCCGGTATGACAGCCGGCTCTTTGCCCCTTGGCCCCGCCGTCCGGCGAGACGCCGAGGGAGCAGTCAGTGTCGGGTTGACCTCGTAGCCGTCGAGATCCGTTTCCGGCGCTGCGCCTGCCGGGGCACCCTGCTCGGATCCGCATGCGACGAGCGCCCGCGGCAAGGCAGGGGCCCTTGAGATCGTCCGGAGGACCCCTGCCGTCGCTCGTTACCGCATCACTTGGCGGGCTTGTAGAAGGCGTAGGTGGCGGAGTAACGGACGCTGATCTGGTCGGTACCGGTGCAGGCGGTGGTGGGTGCGACGCCGCCGTGGGTGTTGAGGCGCTGGAGGTAGGAGACGCCGGCGAAGACCCCGGTGCCGCGAGTGGCGGTGGACTGCAGGAGAAGCTCGGGGATGGTGCCGGTCTTGGGGGAGTTGGCGATGGCGGCGGCGTTGACCGCGCTGCCGTCCACCGTGGACACCCAGACGGGGCCGCGGGAGTCGAGGGCGACGGGGCGGTGGGAGCGGTCGTTCTTGGCCCACAGGGTGGCGGCGGGTTCCAGCAGCTTCCAGACGCCGTCGGTGCAGGCGTAGGTCTGGACGCCCGCGGCGGAGAAGACGCCGGTGAGCCGGTTGCCGTCGGGGACCTTCAGCGCGGCGGGAGCGTCGAGGGTCGTTCCCGCCACACCGGGATCTTCGACGCGATGACGAGTAGGGAGTATCGCCGTACGGGTGTCGGCTCGACGAGGGACTACGGGGCACGTGGCCGGGCACGCCTCGGCGTACTCGCGGCGTTCGACGGGCCGTCGAGGCAGCGGGGTGCGGCGGCTCACAGCGGCCCTCGACAGGGTGTCACCGGCCCTCCGTGGGGAGTGGATGCCCGACGGCCGGGCCGGCCTCGGTGTCCAACGGGTTCGTGTTCCGGTTTCGCCACCATGGCATGTTCCGGTTTCGCCCCCACGGCACCAGCTGGACGAGGCCGAACATCACCTCGACGCCGAAGAACAGCCAAAGCAGTCGCATGGCACCGTGGGCCAGCGCGTACGCCTGCCACGCCGCGAACAGCGTGCGCGCGATGCCGTCGAGCAGTCCGTGCACCGGAAGCGGCCGGACGATGCGCAGGACGGCCCAGACCACCACGACCGAGCCCATCAGATTCGCGTACAGGGTCTGCACCGGGTCGAGTTCGGGCAGGGCTCCCAGCCCGAGTGCGTTGCCCGACGACGACAGCGCATCGTGCACCAGCGCGTACGTCCACGGCGTCGCGAAGCCCGCGGTGACGACGAGGTCGTACCAGGCGCTTGCCCGTACGGCGCGCAGGTAGGCGGGGCGTTCGGGGGCGAGAGTCCGGATCACGATGAGGCTCCAACTGGTCTTGGGACAGCGACGCCTCACGCTAAACAGTGGAGTACGGTCCAAGGTCAAGCCCACCGTCCGATGGAGGGACATGCGTATCGGAGAGCTCGCCGCGCAGGCGGGTATGAGCAGAGACACCATTCGGTTCTACGAGAAGGTGGGCCTCGTCACGGGTCGGCGGCTGGCCAACGGCTATCGCGACTTCCCGCCCGAGGCGGTGCCCTGGTTGCACTACGTCCGCACCGCGCAGACGCTGGGATTCTCTCTCGCGGAGATCGCGCGGCACGGTGAGGAGTTGCGGGAGGCGCCGGACTCCGCGCAGGCGCTGTCTGTGCTGTTCGAGCAGAAGATCCAGGTCATCGACGCCCGGATGGCCGAACTCGCCACCCTGCGAGCCGAACTCGCCACACGCGTCGACACCGGGTGCCCGTTGCGGGCCATCGGCCGACCGAGCTGACCACGAGGTCGGGGGCGCGGGCGGCCCGGCAACTGTCCGGCCATGGCCGGGCGTTGCACTCCGCTGTGCCCGGCAGTGCCTTCCGGCCCGTACGCTGCCGAAGGCCACGCCCCGGGCCTCGGCCACCGCGGCGCCGGCCAGGCCCTCGCACACTCGGACATGACCTCGGGGGTAATCGACCCCGCCCAGGCCCTCCGGAACCATGAAGGACGTACCCACTCGTCCCGCCACCGGATTCCGGGAGGTTTCCCATGCCGTACTTCGAGAGCCCCGTCGATGGCACCCGACTGCACTTCGTCGACTACGGTCCCGCCACCGGACAGATCGTCGTGTTCGTCAACAGCGCCTACTTCGGGACGGAGATGTGGGAGTACCAGATGCTGCCGCTCGCCACGGAGGGCTACCGGTGCGTCGGCTTCGACCGGCGCGGCCACGGCCGGTCCGACGACGTGTGGGGCGGGTTCGACCTCGACACTCTGGCCGACGACGTCGACGGGCTGCTGCGCCACCTCGACCTGTCCGGGGTGACACTGGTCGGGCACTCCATCGGGACCGCGGAAGTCGTACGTTGTCTGACCCGGCACGGCGTCGAGCGGGTGGCGAGGGTGGCACTCGTCGCGGGCATGGCGCCCGGGGCCGTACGGTCCGCGGACCATCCGGAGGGCATCGACCCGGGCGCCGTCGAGGCCGGCAACGAGGTCTTCCGCCGCGACCGGGCAGCCTTCTTCGTGGACGGGGCCCGCTCGTTCTTCGCCCTCGACCTCCCCGGGAACGAACTCTCCCCGGCCTATGTGCAGTCCATGATCAACCGCTGTCACGGCGCCACCGCGCGCGGCGGGGCGGCGTTGGGAGACCTCGCGGCCACCCTGAACGTCGCCCCCGAACTGGCCAAGCTCGACCTGCCCGCGCTGGTCGTCCACGGCACCCACGACACCTCGGCGCCGCTGGACCTGACCGGCCGCCGGGCGGCCGAACTGCTCCCCAACGGCACACTCAAGGTCTACGAGAACGCGGGCCACGGCCTCTTCGCCACGCACGCGGAACGACTCCTCGCGGATCTGCGGGAGTTCATGGCCCGCGACTGACGCCCCGGGCGCGTCACGCGAACGCGTTCACCCCGGTCAGCTCCGCCGACAGCGTCCACAGCCGCGCGGCCTGCTCGGGGTCGATCGCGTAGTCGCGTACGCCGGTCCGCTCGCCGTCCGCCGGAGCGACCTCGGCGATGTCACAGTCCTCGCAGTACACCCCGCCCAGGCCGGCCAGCTGGGGTGAGGTCGCGGCCCACACCTGGGTCGCCGCACCCTCCTGGGGCGATTTGAAGCCGGACGGGTTCAGCGGGTTGCCGTCCTCGTCGATCCAGCCGCGCTCCACCATCTCCTCCTTGGCGAGGTGGCGCTGCAGCGGGGTGAGAATGCCGCCGGGGTGGAGGGCGAAGGCCCGGACGCCGGAGTCCCGGCCGAGCCGGTCGAGGTGGACGGCGAACAGGATGTTCGCGGTCTTCGCCTGTCCGTACGCCTCCCACTTGTCGTAGCCGGTGCGCCAGTGCACGTCGTCCCAGCGGATCCCCGAGTTGTGGTGACCGCCCGAGGAGACGGACACGACCCGCGCGCCGCCCGGCTCGATCGCGGGCCACAGACGGTTCACGAGCGCGAAGTGGCCGAGATGGTTGGTCGCGAACTGGGCCTCCCAGCCGGGACCGACGCGGGTCTCCGGGCAGGCCATGATCCCGGCGTTGTCGATGACGATGTCGATGGTGCGGCCGGAGGCGAGGAAGCGTTCGGCGAAGGCGCGGACGCTGTCGAGGTCGCCGAGGTCGAGCTCGTCCACCTCGACCCCCTCGATGCCCTCCACCGCCTCCCGGGCCACGTCCGGGCGGCGCGCCGGCACGACGACGTGGGCGCCCGCCTTGGTGAGCGCGCGGGTGGTCTCCAGGCCGAGCCCCGAGTACCCGCCGGTGACGATCGCGAGCTTCCCTGTCAGGTCGACGCCCTGGAGGACGTCGTCGGCGGTGCTGTGGGCGCCGAACCCCGAGCCGATCTTGTGCTGTGCAGTGGTCATGTCCCGACGCTACGGATTGGAGAGCACTCGAAGTCAAGCGGAGACCGCCGCCCGCGGCGGGGGCAGGACATGGCCGGGGGCCGTGCAGGGGGCCAGGCATGGAAAGGCCCCGACCGGACGGGGGAATCTCGGTCGGGGCCGTCTGTGGTGGGCACGGATGGCGGTCACCTCTCGGCGAGAGGCTCCACAGGGCTTCAGCCGAACGATCGTCCCTGTGGGCAAAAGGTGAGGCCCGGGGACACCGTCCCATCCGCACCCACGGTTGGTTTAACGGGGAACTACCGATGGGTGTTCCCGCGTGACCAGGGCAGGCGCGGTGATCTGCGTCACCCGGAGGGGGCAAGAGGGGCGGACGGTTCTCGGGTCGCCCTACGACTCACGTCTCTCGCCGTACGGCTTCACGCGTCCGGGCGCTCGGGCTCGGGTTCTCGGGTTTGCTCTCGCGTTCCAGCGTACGCCCGTCAGGTGCCGGCGACACGGGTCGGTGCCGTCCGCGACCGGGTCCAGGCCAGCAGCTCGTCCTCGCTCCAGGTGGTGATCACGCGCTCGGCGGGCACCCCGCACTCCTCGGCCCGCGCGCAGCCGTGGATCTGCCAGTCGAGTTGGCCAGGAGCGTGCGCGTCGGTGTCGATCGAGAAGAGCACGCCCGCGTCGAGCGCCCGGCGCAGAAGCCGGCGCGGTGGGTCGAGCCGTTCCGGGCGGCAGTTGATCTCCACGGCGGTACCGGACTCCGCGCAGGCGGCGAAGACCGCGTCCGCGTCGAACTCCGACTCGGGCCGCCGCCGCTCGGTGAGCAGCCGGCCCGTGCAGTGCCCGAGCACGTCCGCGAGCGGATCGCGTACGGCGGCGACCATACGGCGGGTCATCGACCTGGCGTCCATGCGCAGCTTGGAGTGCACCGACACCACCACGACGTCCAGCGACTCCAGCAACTCCGGCTCCTGGTCGAGCGACCCGTCGTCGAGGATGTCGCACTCGATGCCGGTGAGCAGCCGGAAGGGGGCCCACCGGCGGTTGAGCTCCGCCACCACCGCCAACTGCTCGCGCAGCCGCTCGGGGGACAGGCCGCGCGCCACGGTCAGCCGCGGCGAGTGGTCCGTGAGCACCGCCCACTCGTGCCCGAGGCGCGCGGCGGTCCGGCCCATCGCCTCGATCGGGCTGCCGCCGTCCGACCAGTCGGAGTGCAGATGACAGTCGCCGCGCAGCAGCGCCCGCAGCCGTTCGCCGCCCTCGGCGAGGGGTCCCGCGGCCTCCTGTTCCAGCGTCTCGAGATAGCCGGGCAGCCGACCGGCCACCGCCTCGCGCACGACCTGCGCCGTCTTCGGCCCGATGCCCTTCAGCGACTCCAGGGTTCCGGCGGCGACGCGTCTGTCGACCTCCCCGGCGGGCAGCGCGGCCAGCACGGCCTGCGCGGTGCGGAAGGCCCGTACGCGATAGGTGGGGGCCTGGGTGCGCTCCAGCAGGAACGCGATCCGGTCCAGGGCCTCGACGGGATCCATCGGCACCGCCTTCCGTGAGCTCCTCACCCCTTGCACGCCACTCAAGCCCTTCAAGCCGTTCAAACCCTTCAAGCCTTGCTCAGCCGCCGTCGGCCCGCACGGCGGGTGTCACTCACCTCGGCCCGCTCGTGGGAATGGATCTACGCTCTAGGCATGACCGAAATCTCGAGCCCCCACATCTCCTACCCGCGGGTCATGGTGCTCGGGGTGCAGCCGTCCGACCCGCCGTTTCGCATCATGGAGATCGACGGGGAAATGGTCGGCGAGGCGAAGTCGATCACCGATGTCCTGGTGATCGCCGGCTCCCACGGGATCCACATCCACGATCTCGACGACCCGGACGTGGTGCGCTGGGTGGGCGGCGACAAGTTCACCTGGGCGTCGCGTTAGGGCCTGACCGGCGGATCAGGTCGGAGGGAAGCCACAGCGCCGTGTCGGCACCGGCGGATCGTTCCGCAGCGCCGGACAGCTTGATCGAGGGGCGGGGAGCGCGCGGACCTCGGGTTTCGCGCCGGTGTGAGCTGTCGCGGGAGGAATGACCCCGCACCCCAGGAAAGATCACCAAAGGGTGGGAACCCGGCATGGGCCGATTCCCGCGAGGGCACGGTTGATCTTGCCGGGTGATCACGACCGCCCCGGCGCCCCCTCTTCCCTCCGGGAGTCGTCATGCCCCGTGGTTTCGCCGTGCCCGCCGCCGCCCTCCTCGCCTCGACCGGTCTGCTGGCCTCCTCCGCCCTCCTCACCGCCGTACCGGCGAGCGCGGTGACGCACGGCGCCTCGCGGGCCGGAGACGTGTGCTTCTGGACTGCCGCCGGACAGCACGGCTCGTCGTGGTGCTACACCCCACCGGGCTATACGGACGTCCCGGAGTTCCTGCACGACAAGGCCGCATCCTTCAGGTCCAACGCCGACACCGCCGTGTACGCCATCGACTGGGGCCGCGGCACCTGCTACGCCCGGCTGATCCGGGCGCACGACCTGGCCGACAACTGGCCGTGGGGCGCCCGGCTCGACGGCGTCGCCGACACCATGATGGGCTGCGAGGTCGGCTGACCCGTGCGACTCCTTCGCGCGTTCGCCGCCGCCGCGCTCGCGGTGCTGGCGTTGACGGGGTGCTCCACGGCGACGGCGCAGCGGGCCGTGCCCTCGCTGCCCAGGACCGAGCGTGACCGCGACGACCTCATCGACGCCGCCCAACAGGTGCTCGTCGACCGCTGTCTGGCCGGGCGGGGACTGACCCTCCCCAACGCCTCGGCTCCGCGGGACCACAGTGCCTCGGCTCCGCAGGACCACAGCGCCTCGGCCCCGCAGGACCGCCGACTGCAGGGCGCTCTCTTCGGCCGCGGCCGACCCGAGCTCTCCGTCACCCTCGCCACCGGCTATACCGTCACCGCCCACACGGACGGCTGCCTCGCCGCCGCCGAGCGCGATCTCTACGGCGACCAGCGGCTCTGGTTCCGTACTCGGGTCGTGGTGAACAACCTGCGGGCCGAGGCCCAGCAGCGCATGAAGCGCGACCCCGACTACCGCGCCGCGACCGCCCGCTGGACCCGCTGTGTCACCCCGGCGCACGGGGCCCGCCCCGGCCGCCCCGACCCCGCCGTCTCCACGCGCTGCGCACGCGAGAGCGGCCTCACCCGGCTGCGGGCGCGGCTGGAACCCGCCCTGCTGGCCCGGGTCCGCGCCGAGCGGCACGGACAACTGACCACCTACCGGCAGCTGCGCACCCGCGCACTGCGCCGCGCGGCGGATCTGTACGCCGAGCGGACCGTCCAGGTAACCCTGAAGAAAGGCAGTGACCCTTCGTGATCACCCAGCGTCTCGCGCTCTCCGCCGCAGCGGCCCTGCTCGCCCTCACCGGCGGCCTCGCCCTCGCTACCCCCTCCGGCGCGGCCGACTGCCCCAGCGGCAACTTCTGCGTCTGGGAGAACGCCAACTTCGACGGCCAGCGCGCCAACTGGTCGGGGGACGACGGGTGGTGGGAGAGCTGGATCGCCGACACCGACTCCTCCTGGGCCAACCACGGCATCTCGGGCCCCGGCGTCAAGGACCACGTGAAGGTCTACGAGGACGCCTGGCAGGGTGGCGCCATGACCATCTGTCTCGGACCGGGGGAGGAGGTCGGCTACAACGCCGTGGCGAACGACCGCGGTGACTCGCACACCTGGTCCATGGGGTGCTGAGAGGCCGACCCCAGCTGATCGACCCCAGCTGATCGACTCCGGCCGATCAACGCCGTCCGCCCGCGGTGGGGGCCGCGGGCGGACGGTCATGCCGTGCGGCCCCTCAGGCCTTCGGGGCCTCGCGCCGGTTGCGTCGGCCCTGCCGACGGCGCTTGGGATGCACCGCCCGGCCCATCCGCCGTCCCAGCAGCAGATAACCCACCAGCGCTCCGGACGTGTTGAGGATGACGTCGTC
This sequence comes from Streptomyces olivochromogenes, assembly GCF_001514115.1. Lineage (GTDB taxonomy): Bacteria > Actinomycetota > Actinomycetes > Streptomycetales > Streptomycetaceae > Streptomyces > Streptomyces olivochromogenes. Next base: position 254,746 of record NZ_KQ948451.1, on the reverse strand, counting down.
GATGTCGAAGGCGCGTCCGGTGATCAGCGTGCCCTGGACCAACTCGACCAGCAGCATCACCACCGCGGTGAGCAGCAGAACGCGCAGGATCCCCCTGGCCTTCGGAATCAGCACGGGCACCAGCACGCCGAACGGCACACCGAGTACGACGTTCCCGCCGATCTGCTTCACGGCGTCGCGCAGTGCCGGCTGGTCGAGATAGGCCCGCAGAGAGCTGCCGGGGTGCAGATTGGTGTGGATCAGCGCCTTCGACGCCGGTGACGGCTCCAGCGTCAGCCGGGCCAGCGCGACCGCGAACGCCACCATGGCCACGAAGGCCAACAGCATCACGAGCAGCCGCACGGGCAGCGGGAGCGCCTTGCGCTCCTGCGCGGGTACCGATGACCGTCGACCGGATTTCGCCGTACCGGTGGTGCGCAGGGTGCTCATGAGTGACGCCGTACGGACCATTCGATTCTCCCGGTTTCAACTGTTCCCAGGTAAGGGCGGTTACCCGCAAAGCGTGCTTCGATGCCGAGCCCCGAACGACGGAAAGAGGGGGCCATGAAACGGCGTCCCGCGGGCACTCGGCGGCAAGGGCGCCCGGTGGGGCGACGGCCTCGCCCCACCGGACCCTCGCCGAAGTGCAGCCCGGCTCAGGCGCCGTAGCTCACGCTCACCTCCTTGAAGCCGAGGGAGCGCAGCAGACCGTCGAGCATGCCGGTGGTGTTCTCCTCGGCCCGCTTGGTGAGCTCGCTGTCCTTCGCCGCGTCGCCGATGTGCTTGACCGCGAGCTTCTGCACGGCCTGTTCGCTGTCCGGGTTGTCGGAGAAGAAGTCGCCGAGCCGGTCGAGCAGCCCACGCTGTTTGGAGACGGCGTACGAACGGTTGGGATCGAGTGCGGGCTTGCCGAGGAACGCGTGCGGCAGCCGCAGGGTGGCCGTGGTGCGGTCGGAGTCGACCGTCACGTCGTTCTTGGCGAGCGAACCGAGGTCGACATACGCCTCGACCGTGCCGGCCCCCACGTACAGCGTGCGGGTGCCGCGGATCGCGTCGGGCAGGTACTTGGCATCCTTCTCCAGGTCCACCACCACCTGGAAGTTGCCCGATGCGGCATCGTAACGGCTCATGTCCTGGATCGACTTGAGGAGGGCTGGTCCGGAGCGGTCGTGCGTCTGGGTGCCGAACAGGTCGCGCAGCCCAGGCAGAACGGCCAGGCGCAGCCCGGCGAACAGCACCACGAGCACCAGCACGACGGCAGTGATCGCCTTGGCCCACGCGGGCATGCGCTTGGGCAGGCGCTTGATGGACGTTGTCATTCGACGGTCCTCCTTCCTGCTCACCGGATGCCCCCCAAATCACTTACTAGACCGCCCTGTTGGTGGATTGACGTCGCTGACGGGGAGCGCGGGCGGGAGCGCGTCCACTGTGGAGGCACCCGCCGCCGCACTTCGCCGTACGCCGAATGAGCGCCGCGTCCGCCCGCCGTACCGCATCCGCCGCACTACATACGGCGGTCCCCCGACGGGCGGGACCACCAGACCCCTTCCCCGTGGGTGAGCCCCGGCAGCCGCAGCTCGACCTCCCGCACATGCCGGGCCGGCAGCTCGCCGGTCACGATCCAGGAGGTCCGGCCGCCGGTCGTCTCCCCGAACTGCGCGCCGTGCGCGGCGAGCCGAGCGGTGACCGGGGCCAGCGCATCGAGCGGGAGTTCCACCTCGAAGGCGTGGTACGGCTCGTACACCCGCGTCCCCGCCCGCTCCAGCGCGCGTCGCAGCACGACCGGGGTGAGGCCGCGGAAGTCGGCGGCCGTGCTGAGCGGCCCGACGAATCCGGAACGGACGAGCGTCACCCGGTAGTCCGTGACCGGCCGCCCGTGCCGACCGGAGAGCAGGGTCGCGTGGACCGTTTCCTCGATCGCCTGGTGGAAGGCGCGGGGCAGGGCACCGAGTTCGGTCTCGTACGTGAAGACGCCGCCGGAGCCGTGCGGTCCCGGCTCGATCCGCAGCCCGACCGTGGCCCAGAACCCGACGTGCCCGTGCCGCTGGATCTCCTCGCAGGCCTCGCCGGTGCCGTCCGGCCGTTCCAGGAACCGCACCCGGCTCGGCTCGAACTCCGCCTCGATGCCGAAGTCCTGGGCGAGCGTGGCCGCCAGGACCTCTTTCTGCACCTCGCCGTAGAGGAGGAGCGCGGTGCTGCCGGACGCGGCGGGCCGGGCGTGCATCAGCGGGTCCTGGTCGGCCAGCGCGAGGAGGGCCGAGCGCAGCGGGGCCGCCTGATCGGGGTGCCGGGCCCGGACGAGGGTCTCCAGGGTCGGCGCCGCGAACTGCGGCGCACGGTCGGTGACCTCACCGAGACGGTCGCCGACGCGGATGCCGCCGACGCCCCGGAGCGCGGCGATGTTGCCCGCGGTCAAGGTGGCCGCCCCCGGCCGCCCCACGACCTCCAGTTCCCGGGCCCGGCCGGGGACCCGAGTGGTGCGCCCGTCGGCCTCGCGCCGGGTGAACGCGAGCCGCTGACGACGCGTCACTTCACCGTCGTACAGCCGCAGATACGCCGTGCGCTCGCCGCCGGGTCCGGGGCGCACGGCGAAGACCGTGCCCCGTGGCTCGGCGGAGTCGGGGGCCGTCGGGCGCGGGACGAGCCGGCTCAGCCCCTCGACCAGCTCGGTGACCCCTTGCCCGCCCAGGGCGGAGCCGAAGAAGACCGGGTGGAGGGAGCCGTCGGCGGTGCGTGCGACGAGCGCGGCCGCCAGGTCGTCCGGGGTCGGGGGAGGGCCGTCCACGACCGCGGCGAGGACGTCCGTGTCCACCTCCGCGAGTGTGCCGGCCGCCGTCTCGTCCAGCGGGCGCGGGACGAGACGGGCACGCGCGGTGCCCAGGCCGCGCACACCGACGAGCGGGACGACGTACGGCGTGAGGCGGCGCCGGATGTCGTCGAGGAGCCCCGCCTCCCGCGCACCCGCCCGGTCGATCTTGTTGACGAAGATCAGGGTGGGCAGCCCGAGCCGGCGCAGGGTCTTCATCAGGACGCGCGTCTGTGCCTGCACGCCCTCCACGGCGGACAGGAGCAGCACGGCGCCGTCCAGGACCTCCAGGGCGCGCTCGACCTCGGCGATGAAGTCGGCGTGCCCGGGGGTGTCGATGAGGTTGATCTGGACGTCGCCGACGGTGAAGGCGGCGACGGCCGAGCGGATGGTGATCCCGCGCCGGCGCTCGATCTCCCCGTCGTCCGTGCGGGTGTCACCGGCGTCGACGCTGCCGAGCCGGTCGATGGCGCCGGCGTCGAACAGCAGCCGCTCGGTGAGGCTGGTCTTACCCGCGTCGACGTGGGCCAGAATGCCGATGTTCAGAGTGTCCATGCGTGGTCGAGTCCTCGGGAACAGTCGTCCGGTGGGGGCGCTGAGAAGTTCCGAGGAATCGGCGCACGTCGTTCTCCCATGGGTGAGGGGCGCTGGCCGGACCATCCTGGCGTATGCCCCGTGACCGTGCGCAACCGAATTTCCCCCGGTGGGAGTACCCGGGCGAGGCCCAGTAGCATGAGGCACGCATCCCGGGTCGATCATGCCGACCGGCGGCGCACCCGGATCGATCTTGCGAGGAGCGGTCGTGCGTGACATCGCCGTGTTCAGCGGTAGTGCCCATCCCGAGCTGGCGGCAGAGGTCTGCGCCCATCTCGGCGTGCCCCTCAGCCCGACCCGGGTCAGCCGGTTCGCCAACGACTGCCTGGAGGTACAGCTCCAGGCCAACTGTCGCGAGCGTGATGTCTTCCTCGTGCAGCCGCTCGTCACCCCGGTGCAGGAGCACCTCGTCGAGCTGCTGATGATGTGCGACGCGGCCCGGGGTGCGTCCGCCGGGCGGATCACCGTGGTCATGCCCCATTATTCGTACGCGCGTTCGGACAAGAAGGACATGCCGCGGATCTCCATGGGCGGGCGGCTGGTCGCCGACCTGCTGGTGGCGGCCGGGGCCAGCCGCGTCCTCGCGATGACGCTGCACTCCCCGCAGGTCCACGGGTTCTTCTCGGTGCCGGTCGACCATCTGCACGCCCTGCGGGAACTCGCCGCGCACTTCCGCGGTCACGATCTGTCGCGTACGACGGTCGTGTCGCCGGACCTGGGCAACGCCAAGGAGGCCGCGGCCTTCGCGCGGCTGATCGGCGCCCAGGTGGCCGCCGGTGCCAAGCAGCGGTTCGCCGACGACCGGGTGAGCATCAGCTCCGTCATCGGTGAGATCACCGGGCGCGATGTCATCGTCCTCGACGACGAGATCGCCAAGGGCAGTACGGTCCTCGAACTCCTGGAGCGGCTGCGGGAGTTGGGGCCACGGTCCATCCGGGTCGCCTGCACCCACGGGCTGTTCGCGGCGGGCGCGCTCAAGCGGCTGAGCGAGCAGGAGGACATCCTGGAGATCGTGTGCACCAACACCGTGCCGGTGCCGGACGAGGAGCACACCGAGAAGCTGCGGATCCTGTCCATCGCCCCGGCGCTCGCCGAGGCCGTGCGCCGCATTCACAACGGTGAGTCCGTCAGCGCCCTGTTCGACGCGCCTCCGAACGAATAGACAGGAAGAGCGGCACCTCCTGACATCGTTCCGCGCTCGGCCCATCGCTCGGCCCCCAGCCGGGAAGCGGCGCAGCAACGCCGGGCGTCACCCGGTGATCGGGAGGGCTCGCAGTGGCGAAGGCGAAGTTCGAGCGGACCAGGCCGCATGTCGCCATCGGGCGCGATCCTGGAGCGGTTCCAGCACGAACTGTGGACGCGCTTCGCGATCCCCCTCGTGCGCCCGGACTCCAGCGGCATCGGGCGCATCCGGAGGAACATTCCGACCGGCCGTGAGCCCTTCTGGAATGACAAGCGTGCCGTCCTCGCCCTCGCCCGACGACGCGTCAACGTTCTCCGGGCGCTGGTCCGCGGCCGAAGGTGCTACCAGATCACGCCCGCGGTGATGGCGACGCCTTGACAAACCTCATGGGGAAGCCACCTGCACCACCGCCGTCGCCCCCGCCCGCACCGTCGGCGTCGCGTACGTGTACGTCACGCCGTCGATCGTCTTGGTTCGCACGCGCTGGGGGACACCGTTGACCGTGATCTTCTTGTGGACCCCCTGGAAGCGGGCCTCCCAGCGGTAGGCGCCACTGCGCGCGTTGTTCGTCAGCGTGGTCCTCGTCGCGCCGTCGTGCCGGACGGTGATCGTGCTGCTTCCGATGGGTACGTCCGCCGCCTGGAGCCACTTCATGCCGGACGGCAGCCGTGACTGCGTGGTCACCATGCGGTTCGCCGCGTCCGGCGCGATACCCATCAGGCCCTCGATGGTCTGGCTGACCAGGGTGAACGACACCTCGGGGTAGTCACCGTTGGGGCCCTGGCTGGAGTTGACGTGCTGGAGCTCCCGTTCTCCGTAGATCTTCTTCATCCACTGCCAGGCGGTGTCGTCGCGGTTGTTCTTGAAGAACATGTCGGGCAGGTACGTCGTGGACTCGATGTTGGGCGAGCCTTCCGGCCCCAGCTCCTGCGCCTCGATGTAGTCGAGATAGGCGTCGTTGCGCGGGCCGGGTTCGATGATCTGCTTCATCGGCATGAACACGCTGTTCTCCTTGCCCCAGCCGGTGACCGGGGTGCCGGACAGGGTGTACGCGCGGACCATGTCGGCTCCGCTTCCACCGCCGCTCCAGTCGTCGTTGAAGTACGCCTTCAGATCGGCGGCACGCCGGTCGAACGTCATGGCCAGCGCGGTGTCTCCCTTGCCGCGTGCGAGCGTGGCCATCGCCAGATACGCCTGGTACTCCGCGGCGATGCCGTCCCCGGCCTCGGCGAGACCGTCACCGTCCTGCTCGTTGTAGCTGGCGGCGCCGGAGAAGATGCCGTTGCCCGTGCCCTCGGCGACCTTGACCTTGCCGTTGTCCTTGGCGGAGTTGTGCAGGTCGATGAACTGGTCGGTGGCGTGCCGGTAGAAATCCCACAGCACCGGGTCGTCGACGTATCTGCGGTCGCCGGTCCAGAGGTACGCCTGGGCGGCCTTCTCGACGAGTTCGAAGGTGGCCGGCACCTCGCGCACGAAGTTGTCCGGGCTCTTGTAGTCGATGCTCAGGTAGGTCTTGGCGTCGAAGTTGAGCGACCACACCGGGAAGTACCTGTGCTCGGCGGTGGCCGACGCCGCGTACGAGCGGAGCATCGTCTCGTTCTCGGTGTCGAGGCCGAGGATGTGGGCGCCGGCGAGCTGGTGGGTCATGTCGCGGGAGTAGTAGGCGCTGCGGTTGGCGTATCCGGCCCAGTAGGTGGGCGCGTACGGCGCGGTGCCGGTGCCGCCGGTCTGGTACTCGTCGACGTTGATCGGGCCCGTCGTGCCGGGCAGCTGCACCCAGCTGTTGGCCTTCTTCCGGGCCCAGTCGAACATCGCGACGACCTCGGGGTCGGACGAGGTGACCTTGGGGTCGGCGGGCGCGGCGGGTGAGATCATCAGGTCGTCGGCGTTGACCCAACCGCTGCCGGAGCCGAAGGCGATCTCCAGCCGGTCGCCGGCCTTCAAGTCGACGTGGCTGATGGTGTATCGGGCGTACGCGGCGCGCTGCGGCAGGTTGGTCGTCTCGACGGTCTCACCGTTGCGGCGGACCGTGTACGTGCCACCGGTGCCGGCGCTCCCGACCCACGCGGAGAAGTCGTAACTGCCGTTCCGGGGCGCGACGACGGTCAGCTCGGCGGTCTTGCCGGCTCCGGAGTCGAGGTAGAGGAAACGGGCGCCGCCGTGGGAGTTCCCGGTGCCGACCCCGGTGCCCGCGCCGAAGGTCCAGCCTGTGCCGCCGTTCTCGAAACCCGGGTCGTCGAGGGCGAGTTGGCGGCGGCCGGCGGAGGTGGTGTCCGCTGCGGGAGCCGCGCCGTGTCCCGGCGCCGCCGTGGCCGACAGTGCGGGGGCCATCGGTGCGAGCAGGGCAACAGCGGTGAGCAGCATGAGCCTTGAGGGCTTCATCGGGTCTCCCGGTCTTCGGTGACGGCGGGGCGGGGCGGCCGAGTGGTGGCGGAAAGCTAACAGGGGCCGAAGAGGAGATTCAATGGTCATGCGCAAGAAACGTGCAAGACATGCAACCTTGGTGCCGCGAAAGATAGACAGTCCGGCGGAAAGTTTTCACTTGTCTCTTGCAAGTCGAAAAGGTCGCTTGTTAGCTTCCAGCCGCGCAACAAGAGCCGCGCACACCGCCGGACCCCCGGAGCAGCCATGGACGCCTCGCCCCTGAACCAGCCACCGCCGGACGACCCGCCACAAGGCGGTCTGGACCGACGGCGCCTGCTCGCGCTCGGCGGTTCGCTGCTCGCCGCCGGGGCCGCGACCTCGCTGCTCGGCGCCTGCTCGGTGACCGGTGCCACCAAGGCGGGGAGCCTCGGCGACCCGGACCGGGCCGCGATCACCGTCTGGAGCTGGCAGGGCCCCGCCGCCGCCATGAAAGCCCTGGTCCCCGCCTTCGAGGCGCAGCATCCCGGGATCGACGTCACCGTGCAGGACATCGGCAACCCGGCGATCTGGGACAAGATCACCACGGCCATGGCGGCCGGCGGGCAGGGCCTTGCGGACGTCCTGCACATCGGCGTCGACTATCTGCCGGCCTACACCGAGAAGTTCCCCGACGGTCTCGCCGACCTCGGCCCGCTCGGCGCCGACCGTTACCGCGACGCCTTCGCCGACGGCATGTGGCAGACCGTCACCCGCAAGGGCAAGGTCAACGCACTTCCCTGGGAGGCCAATTCGGCCGGGTTCTACTACCGGGCCGACCTCTTCGAGGCCGCCGGTGTCGACGGCGAGGCGTTGGTGACGTGGGACGACGCCATCGACGCCGGGAAGAAGATCAAGAAGAAGACCGGAGTCCATCTGCTGGGCATCGACAAGCCCGCGTCTCAGCCGGACGCCGCCAACTTCTTCCAGATGCTGCTCCAGCTCCAGGGCACGTTCTACTTCGACGCCGAGGGCCGGATCACCCTCGGTTCCCCCGAGGCCGTCACCGCGATGACCCTCATCAAGGAGATGAACGACGCCGGCTTGGTCAGCGATCTGGCAGGCGGCTGGACCGCGCTGGAGAACTCCATCAAGTCCGGCACCGCGGCCGTACTGCCCTGGCCCACCTGGTTCGGCAGCATCATCGAGGGTCTGGTCCCCAAGGAATCCGGCAAGTGGAAGGTCCGCCTCCCACCGGCGGTGAAGCCCGGCGGCACCACGGCCGCGACCGTCAACTCCACCCATCTCGCCGTCGCCGGCTCCAGCATGCACCAGGCTGCCGCCTGGGCGTTCGTCGAGTACGTCCTGACCAGGCCGGCGTCGCAGGAGGCCATCTACCGCACCGAGGGCATCGCCCCCGCCCTGCTTCAGGCGTACGAGGCCCCCGTCTTCCACGAGCCGTCGAAATTCTTCAGCGGCCAGCACAAGGGCGAGATCTTCCTGAACGCCCTCAAGGCCCGCTCGCCCGCCGTCAATTACTCCGCCGACTACGCCCGCGCCCTCAAGACCGTCGACGACGCGCAGACCCAGGTACTGCTCAAGGGGGCCGACCCCGCACGCGCCCTGCACAACGCCGCCGACCAGCTCGCCCGCCAGACCGGACGGGAGCTCGCCTCGTGACCACGACCACCACCCCCGACAGCATCCTGAAAGCCGCCGGCGCCGCCCGCCCGGCAGCCGCGCCCCGCCCCACCGCACGGATCCTGCGCCGACAGGCCGTCCCGTATCTCTTCGTCCTCCCCGCGCTCGTCCTCCTCGCCGTCTTCAAGCTGTACCCGATCGGCTCGTCGTTCCTGATGAGCCTGTACGAGAACGTCAACGGCACCCAGAAGTTCGTGGGCGCGGGCAACTACACGCGGGCGATGGACGATCCACTGCTGTGGACCGCGCTGAAGAACACCGCGATCATCCTCGTCGTCCAGGTGCCCGTCATGCTGGCCCTGGCCGTCGGCATTGCGGTCGCCCTCAACTCCACGCTCCTGCGCGGCCGCGCCTTCTTCCGGCTCGGCTTCTTCCTGCCGACGGTGACCGGACTGGTCGCGTACGGCATCATCTTCGCCGTCCTGCTCAACACCCAGTACGGACTGGTCAACTGGCTGCTCGGCCTGGTGGGCATCGGAGAGGTCCCCTGGCTGACCGACCCGCTGTGGGCCAGGATCTCCCTCGGCCTCGCACTGACCTGGCACTACACCGGCTACAACGCGGTGATCTTCCTCGCTCGACTCCAGTCGCTGCCGGCCGAGCTGTACGACGCGGCGGCCGTCGACGGCGCCTCCGCCTGGCAGTCGTTCCGCCATGTCACGCTGCCGGGGCTGCGGCCCGCGCTCCTGCTGACGACGGTGCTGTCCACGATCGGCACCCTTCAGCTGTTCGACGAGCCGTACGTCCTGACCGGCGGCGGGCCGGACAACGCCACCCTCACCATCGGCGTGTACCTCTACCAGAACGCCTTCAAGTACTTCGACTTCGGCTACGCCTCGGCCGTCGCATACATCCTCACCGTCCTGATCGGCATCCTGGGCATCGTGCAGTTCCGCCTGCTGGGAGAGAAGTCGTGACCCTCACCGCCACCCGGCCCGACCGTACGCCCAGCAGCCCCCGCCCGGTCCGTTCGCGCTCGATCCTGCTGACCTCCTCGCTGGCCATCGCCGTCGCGGCCGTCCTGCTGCCGTTCTACTGGCTGATCATCGCCGCCACCCACAGCTCCAAGGAGATCTTCGACAGCCCGCCGCCGCTGCTGCCCGGCGGGCACCTGATGGACAACCTCTCCACCCTGGAGTCGTCGGCGCGGTTCAGCGACGTCATCGTCAACTCGCTGCTGATCACGGTCATTTACACGATCGCCGCCGGAGCGATCTGCACGCTGGCCGGATACGGCTTCGCCAAGTTCCGCTTCCGCGGCAGCAGCGCACTGTTCGGGCTGCTGATGCTCGGGCTCGTCATCCCCACGCAGGTCACACTGATCCCGTTGTTCAAGATGATGGTCGACCTGGAGTGGCTGGGCACCTACCAGGCGGTCATCACGCCCAACCTCGCCCTGCCGTTCGGGATCTTCCTGATGCGGCAGTCGATGGCCGCGCTGCCCGACGAACTCATCGACTCCGCTCGGATGGACGGCTGCGGGGAGTTCAGGCTCTTCCTCAAGGTCGTCCTGCCGCCGATGAAACCGGCGCTCGCAGCCCTCGCCATCTTCCTGTTCCTCTTCCAGTGGAACGACTTCATCTGGCCGCTCGTCGTCCTGCGCGACGCCGGCGAGTTCACGATCCCCGTCGCGCTGGCGTCCCTCCAGGGCCTGGACCAGACCGACTACGGCGCCCTGCTCACCGGCACGGCCCTCGCCGCGATCCCGATGGCCCTCGTCTTCCTCGCACTCCAGCGCCACTTCGTCTCCGGGCTCCTCGCCGGTGCCGTGAAGGAATGAACCCCGCAATGACCCTCAGCACCACCCAGCCCGTCACCACGGCCGAACTTCCCCCGGCGCGCTACGAGCCACTCGTCGACGGCGTCCGTATCGCGGTCCTCGCCCACGCGCCGGGCGCCGGCGCGCACTGGTCGGTGACCGAACTCGGCGACGGGAAAGCCCTGTTGGAGATCCAGACGGACGGTGGCGGTCCGGTTCCGATGGAGGTGAGGATGAGCGTGCCGCTCGGCGACGCGGCCGGCTACTGGCACCCGGGTGCCGGCTGGGAGCGCACCCTCGTCGCCGACTGGGCGGGCCGCTCGCGCGTCAGCCTCGTCGACGGCATCGCCGCCGGCTGTCTCTACGACCACGACGGCCGCACGCGGCTCACCTTCGCCGTCGCCGACCCGGTCCCCGAGACCGATGTCGTCTTCGGGGTCTCGGAGGAGAACGACACCCATGTGGTGCACCTGCACCTGGCTCCCGCTCCCGACGGCAGCCCGCGCCGCGTCCTGCTGGCCCGCTCGGCGCCCACAGTCGCGACGGCCATGCGCGGGCTGCGGGAGTGGTTCGCCGCGCAGCCGCAGTGCGCCCCCATGCCGGTCCCCGCCGGCGCCTGGGCGCCCGTCTACTCCACCTGGTACGCCTTCAACCAGCGCGTGGACGCCGCATCGGTCGAGGCCGAGGCCCGCGTCGCCGCCTCCCTCGGCTGCGAGGTGCTCATCCTCGACGACGGCTGGCAGGAGTACGGCAGCGGTCGCGGCTACGCCGGATGCGGCGACTGGCGCCCCGACCCGACGACGTTCCCCGACTTCACCGCGCATGTGTCGGCCGTGCGCGCGCAGGGCCTGCGCTACCTCGCATGGGTCGCTCCGCTGCTGCTCGGCCCCGGTGCGGAGTGCGCCGAGCAGCTCACCCCCTATGCCCCCGCACCCGCCGGTGTCCCGGGCGCCCATGTCCTCGACCCGCGCCGCCCCGAGGTCCGCGACCATGTCGTCCGTGTGTGCACCCGACTGGTCGCCGACCACGGCCTCGACGGACTAAAGATCGACTTTCTGGACGAGGCCATGGCGTACCGCGGCGACGGCGCGTACGCCCACAACGAAGGCACGGACATCAGCGATGTCGGCCAGGCCATGACCGTCCTGCTCACCGCCCTGCGCACCGCACTCGAAGAACTGCGGCCCGATGGCGGACTGCTGCTGGAACTGCGACAGCCCTACGTCGGCCCCGGCATGGCCCCGTTCGGCAACATGCTGCGCTCCTTCGACTGCCCGGGCGACGCCACCGGTAACCGGGTGCGCACGCTCGACACCGCCATGCTCGCCGTCGGCGGCGCGGTCCACGGCGACATGCTCCTGTGGGACCGTGATGCGCCCACGCACGCGGTGGCCCGGCAGCTGATCGGCTCCCTGCACTGCGTCCCGCAGATCTCCGTACGGCTGACCGACCTGTCCTGCGAGCACCGCGAGACGCTGGCGTTCTGGCTCGCCGAGTGGCGGCGGCTGCGGCCGGTGCTGCTGCACGGGGACGTCGAGCCCGGCCGGCCCGACGATCTCTACACCCTGGTCACCGCGGCACGGGGATCGACCTGCGTCACCGCCGTGCACAGCGAACGGACCGTGCCCGTCGACACGACCGCGTACGACGACATCACCCTGGTCAACGGCACGGCGTCGGACCGGCTGGTGATCGAGGTGACCGGCGGGCAGCGCCCGTTGCGTATGACCGTCCGTGACGAGCGTGGACGTATCATCGACGACTGCGAACGGTCGCCGGCACCGGGGCTGCACGTCGTGCGCGTACCTCGCTCGGGGCTGGTGGCACTACGGGTGACGGAGGGAACCGCATGAAGGTCGGCATCACCGAGGTCGCGGACCGTGCGGGGGTGAGCGAGGCCACGGTCAGCCGTGTCATCAACCGGCGCCAGGGCGTGTCGCGCAAGACGCGCGAGGCGGTCGAGCAGGCGATGGCCGACCTGGGGTACGAGCGGCAGACGCGGGGCCAGCTCATCGCGGTCATCACCGAGTTCGTCTCCAACCCGTTCTTCGCCGATGTCTGCGAACGGATCGAGTCCACGCTCGCCCCGCACGGCCTGAAGACGATCCTGTGCCCGTGCTTCCCCGGTGGAGTGCAGGAGCTGGACTTCGTGACCTCCCTCGCCGACCGGGGGGTCGCCGCCGTCGTCTTCCTCTCGGCCAGCAACACGATCGAGGGCGCGGACCCGGAGGCGTACGAACTCCTGCGCACCCGTCGGATCCCGTTCGTCGGGGTCAACGGCCAGTTCGAGGGCGGGGGCGAGGCGCCGGTTTTCTCCACCGACGACCTGCTGGCCGCCGAACTCGCCGTCGACCACCTCCACCGGCTCGGTCACCGCCGTATCGGCATGGCCTCGGGCCCGGTCGGCAACCGCCCGGCCGATCGCCGGGTCAGCGGCTTCGTCTCCTCGCTCGCCAGACGCGGTGTCGAGGACCCGGAGCAGTGGGTGGTCCGCCAGTCCTACACCGTCGAAGGTGGTCAGTCCGCCGCGGTCTCGCTGCTCGGCCGAGGCGCCACGGCCATCGTCGCCGCCAGCGACTACATGGCCCTGGGTGCGATCCGCGGTGCGCGCCGCCAGGGGTACGACGTCCCGGGCGACGTGTCGGTCGTCGGCTACGACGGCGCCATGATCATGGATTTCGTGGACCCTCCGCTCACCACGGTCCGCCAGCCGGCCGACCGCCTGGCCTCGGAGGTGGCTCGCAGCATCATCGCCCTGGTCGGCAACCGCGACGTCCCCGTCGGCGAACTCCTCTTCGACCCCGAACTGGTGATTCGCGCGAGCACGGCGGCGCCGAGGACGGAGTGAGGGGATGGGGGACCTCCGGGCACCGGCCTCGGCGCCGCGGCGTTCGGTACGGGCGATCCTGACGTAATGCGTCGCGCGACAGCGGTCCGTCTCGCATCCGGTCCGTCTGGGGCTCGCACAGGTTTGAAGGAGTGCGGCGGCGCGCCGTGTTTCCGGCGTCCGTCGCTGCCGCAGACGGTGTCTCCCACCCATGGCCTTTGAACTGCTCGGTTCGAAAGCGAAGTTGAAGATCTGTCGGCCCTCGGTATCAGTTGCCATTGCTTGTCCACATCATTGACCTAGACATCGGATCTATGGACACTCTGCTCGGAGATCTGACCGAGTAACGGGCGGCAACTCCGCCTATTCATTGGGTGTTTCGTGACTTATGGATGCTCCGGAGGGGCTATGTCAAAGTCTCGGTTCGTGTTTCTCGGGTTGGCACTCGCCTTGCTCGGAGGTGCTGCCAGTCCTGTCGCCGCAGCACCAAGAGCGAGGCCCGTGGTCGTCGACGTGGACGACTACGGAGCCGACCCCACGGGCCGGACGGACTCGACGCCCGCCGTCACCGCGGCGCTGCGGCACGCCAAGAGCGTCGATCGGCCGGTCAGGATCGTCTTCTCGAAGGGCACCTACCAGCTCTTCCCCGAGCGGGCCGAGACGCGTGAGCTGTACGTCTCCAACACCGTTGGCGCCGACCAGCGTTACCGGGACAAGAAGATCGGGCTCCTCGTCGAGGACATGCACGACGTCACCATCGACGGCGGCGGGGCCGAGCTCGTCTACCACGGCCTTCAGACGGCGTTCGCATCGATCCGCTCGACCAATGTGACCTTCACGAACTTCTCCTTCGACTACGCGGCCCCCGAGGTCATCGACGCGACCGTCGCCACCACCGGTGTCACCGACGGGCACGCCTACCGCGTCCTGTCGATCCCGGCCGGCAGCCCGTACCAGGTGAACGGCACACACATCACCTGGCTCGGCGAGAAGAGCCCGGCCACCGGACAGCCGTACTGGTCGGGTGTCGACGGACTCCAGTACACCCAGATCCACGACCCCAAGGCGCAACGGACCTGGCGCGGGGACAACCCCCTGTTCAATGACGTCTCCTCGGTCACCGACCTCGGCGGACGCCGGATCCGCATCGACTACACCAGCGCGGCACGGCCGGCGGACGCCGGGCTCGTCTACCAGATGCGCCTCATCGAGCGGACGGAGCCGGGCGCCTTCATCTGGGAGTCCAAGAACGTCACGATGCGCTCGATGAACGCCTACTACCTCCAGTCCTTCGGCGTGGTCGGGCAGTTCAGCGAGAACATCTCCATCGACAAGGTGAACTTCGCACCCGATCCGAAGTCCGGCCGGTCGACGGCATCGTTCGCGGACTTCGTGCAGATGTCCGGCGTCAAGGGGAAGGTCTCGATCACCCGGAGCGCCTTCGACGGCCCGCACGACGACCCGATCAACATCCACGGCACCTACCTCGAAGTCGTCGGGAAACCCGGGCCGAACACCCTCACCCTCGCCTACGAGCACCCCCAGACCGCCGGCTTCCCGCAGTTCGCCCCGGGTGACGAGGTCGAGATCACCACCAAGCGCACGATGGTCCCGCTGGCGGACTCGCACGCGAAGGTCACCGCGGTCGACGGGCCGAGCGGCATGGACCACACGAAGTCGCTGACCTCGATGACCGTCACCTTCGACCGGCCGGTTCCCGCCGGCGTCGAGATCGGCGGCACGGTCGTCGAGAACATCACCGCCACCCCGTCGGTCGTCATCTCCGGCAACGTGTTCCGCAACGTGCCGACCCGCGGCATCCTGGTCACCACCCGCAAGCCCGTCCTGATCACCGGTAACCGGTTCGACGCGATGTCCATGGCCAGCATCTACGTCTCCGCGGACGCCTACCAGTGGTACGAGTCCGGGCCCGTCGCCGACCTCACGATCCGCGACAACTCCTTCACGCGACCCAGCGGTCCGGTCATCTTCGTGGAGCCGACCAACCAGGTCGTCGACCCGGCGACCCCGGTGCATCACAACATCTCGGTCGAGCACAACTCGTTCGACATCAGCGACGTCACCGTCGTCAACGCGAAGAGCGTCGGCGGGTTCGCCTTCGCCGGCAACACTGTCCGGCGGCTGGACGGCCCGGATCACCCGGCCTACACCTCCCCGCTGTTCGTCTTCCACGGCAGTTCAGGCATCCGGATCGCGCGCAACCACTACGACAAGGGTCTGAACACGTCCGTGGTCACGGACTGACTCGTTCATGACGGCGGGGTCCCGGCTCGGTCCGTACCTGCGCAACGCCGGGCCGGGGGAAAGCGGCTCCGCCCCGCCCGGCTGCGTGCGCATGCCGTCCAGCAGCCGCAGGGGGCGCCGCCACAGGTCGGGCTGTCCGGTGTCGTCGTTGACGCCTGAGATTCGGCCGGGGCGCCCGGCGGCACCCGCTCGCTTTGTCCGGCCGTGCCCGGACGTCACCGTGGCCGATGGCGCGCTCTTCGCCCGCTGCCGGGCGAGGCCGTCGTGCTCGGTGCCTGGGGCAGGGCCCGCGCTGGTGGCGCTGCCCTCCGCATGGGTGGTTTTCGTCTGCGGCCCGCGGCCTCCGCTCCGCCGTATCGCACCCCCGCACGCGGGAGGTCGGAGCCTTCGTCGGTGAGCCATTGCCGGGGCGCGGCGAGCTGTCTCGCTCGACCGCGCGGCCGCCCAGATCCGGGGGACCATGGAAGCACGCGAGGTACAGGGGGCACAGGCCACAGCCTGAAGCCCGCGCAGGGCGGCGTGTCGCGTCGGCAGGCGGAGGGAGTGCTTGGATGAGGACAGTCGATCCCTTCGGTGCCGAGGGCGACCAGGCGGGCGCCGGGCCGCCGCAGCGCAGTGGGTTGCTGGATCTGCTGAGTGTCGCGGCGGTGCTGCTGGATGCCGAGGGGCGGATCGTGTTGTGGAGCCCGCAGGCCGAGGAGCTGTTCGGCTATACCTCGCAGGAGGCACTGGGCCAGTACGCGGCGCGGCTGCTGGTCGACGAGCAGAACCTCGACCTGATGATGAGGCTGTTCGCCGAGGTCATGAAGACGGGCCAGGGGTGGGCCGGCGCCTTCTCCGTCCGGCACAAGGACGGCAGTAGCCGGTTGGTGGAGTTCCGCAACATGCGGCTGTCGGACGACCGGGGTGACTTCTACGCCCTGGGCATCGCCACCGATGAGGCGACCCTGCGTCAGGTGGAACGGGACGTGGCCCTGTCCATGCGGCTGGTCTCGCAGTCCCCGATCGGGCTGGCCGTCTTGGACACCGACCTGCGGTACGTGGCCGTCAACCCGGCGCTGGCGCGGATCAACGGCGTCACCGCCGAAGAGCACCTCGGGCGGCCGGTCCGCGAGGCCCTGCCCTTCCTGGAGGTCGATGCGATCGAGGCCGCGCTGCGGCATGTCCTCACGTCCGGAGAGCCCCTGATCGACCAGCACAGTGTGGGACGCACTCCCGCCGACCCCGAAAACGATCACGCCTGGTCAGCCTCCTACTACCGGCTCGATGGTCCCGGCGGGCGGGTACTGGGGGTAGCCATCGTGTTGGTGGATGTCACCGATCGCCACCGTGCCCGGCAGCGCTTGGCCCTGATCGCCGACGGCTCCGCCCGTATCGGCACCACCTTGGATGTGGAACAGACCGCCCGCGAGCTGGCCGACGTCGCCGTCCCCGAGGTCGCCGACATCGCAGCCGTCGACGTCCTGGACTCTGTCCTGGACGACCGCCAGCCGACGGCACCCGGCGCCGGCCGGGCACTCTTCCGTGCCCTCGCCGTGAAAGCCGCGTACCCCACCGAGGCCGTCCGCGCCGCCGACCCCGCCGGCCACCTCGCCAGCTACGGCGCGGAGCGCCTGGCCACTCAATGCGTGCGGACCGGTCGCCCCATCCTGATACCCCATGTCGGCGAGCGGGACCTTGCCCGTATAGCCCGTGACGCCGAGGCCGCCGCCATCCTGGCCCGCGCCGGCGTCCACAGCTATCTCCTGACGCCTCTGATCGCCCGCGGCGAGGTGCTCGGCACCCTGGGCCTCACCCGCGCCCGCAACCCGCTGCCTTTCGACAACGACGACCTCACCCTGGCCGGTGAACTGGCCGATCGAACCGCGGTGTGCATCGACAATGCCCGTCTGTACCAAGGCGCACGCAACACCGCGGTCACCCTCCAGCGCAGCCTGCTGCCGGACCTCCCACCGCAGCAGGCCGGCCTGGAGGTCGCCTCCCGATATCGGCCCGCCGGAACGACCATCGAAGTCGGTGGCGACTGGTTCGATGTCATCCCCCTCACGGAAGACAAGACCGCGCTGGTCGTCGGCGATGTGATGGGCAGCGGCATAAGCGCCGCCACCACCATGGGGCGCCTGCGCACCGCCACCTCCACCTTGGCCGACCTCGACCTCCCACCCACCGAGCTGCTGCACCACCTCGACAAGATCACCGCCGGCCTGGAGCAGTACGCCACCTGCGCCTACGCGGTCTACGATCCGCACCGCGCCCTGTGCCACATCGCTGTCGCCGGACACCTGCCCCCCGTGCTGATGCGCGCGGGCGAGCCCCCCGAACTGCTCGATCTGCCCACCGGCGCACCCCTCGGGGTCGGCGGTGTCGCCTTCGAAGTCACCACCTTCGGCCTGGCCCCGGGCGACCAACTGGTCCTCTACACCGACGGCTTGGTCGAGACCCGCCACCACGCCATCGACGAGCGCCTGGACCTCCTCCTCCAACTGCTCCACGGCCCCGACCGATCCTCGGAAGAAACCTGCGACCGGCTCCTGGACGCACTGCGCGATCCGGACGACCACGACGACGTCGCCGTACTCATCGCCCGAGCCCGCCGCTGGCCCCGGCCCTAGGCCTGTCGCTTGGATCAGGCCTGGGCCGCGGCGCCCATGATGATCGGCTCGGACGCCTGATCCAGCAAGGCGCACTGCAGGCTCGGCGGCAGCTGTGACGACCGCCCCGGCCGGCGCGCGGACGTGGATTTGGTCGTGCACATGTCCGCGGGTGTTCAGGACTTCCGCAGCGGGGGGATGACGGGCAACTCCACCGCGTTGCGGATGTCCTCGATGGTCATCTTGAAGCTGTCCGGGTAGGCGTCGCGCTGGGTGCGACGGGCCGGCTCGGAGGTGCGCCAGCTGTACAGGCACTGCTGGCAGTGGTAGATCTCCCAGACCCCGGCGACGGGCGAGGTGTGGATCAGATCCAGCTTGTCGTGGCCGCAGCGCGGGCACTCGGTGGGCGCTGTCTTCTTCGTGGTCTTGGTGGTCATGGGGGCGGGTCTCCAGGGGGGTCAGGGGGCGGTCACTTGGCGAGCTGCTGCAGCTTGGTGAGCCACTCACCCATCTCGGGCAGATCGCGGACCTGGTTGCCGTAGTTGCCGCGGTTGTCCGGCTTGGCCGGGGTGGTGGCGTCGATGATGAGCTTGGCGCCGGTGCCGGGGTTGTCCGACTGGGGAGCGAGTTCCATCAGCGACAGGTGCGGCACGACGATGAGGTCGTCGCTGGGGTTCATCTTGGTGGACAGCGCCCACATCACCTGGGGGAGGTTGAACGGGTCGACGTCCTCGTCCACCACGATCACGGTCGCGGCGTAGCCGAGGCCGTGCGGGGTGGTCAGCACCCGCATACCGACCGCCTTGGCGAAGCCGCCGTAGCGCTTCTCGGTGGAGACGATGATGACCAGCCCGTGGGTGTACATCGCGTTGACGGCCTGGACTTCGGGGAAGTCCTTCTTGAGCTGCTGGTAGAGCGGGACGCAGGTGTTGGGGGCCATGAGGTAGTCGATCTCGGTCCACGGCATCCCGAGGTAGAGGTGCTCGAAGATCGGGTCGGTGCGGTAGGAGATCTTGTCGATCCGGATCACCGGCATGTTGCGGCCGCCGGAGTAATGTCCCGTGAACTCGCCGAACGGGCCCTCGACCTCGCGCTTGCGGCCCTCGATCACGCCCTCGATCACGACCTCGGAGCCCCACGGCACCGGCAGGCCGGTCAGCGGTGCCTTCGCGATCGGCGCCGGGGCGCCCCGCAGGGCGCCTGCCATCTCGTACTCGTTCTGGTCGTACTCCATCGGTGTGGAGGCCACGATCGAGATCACCGGATCGTTGCCCAGGGTGATGGCGATCGGCAGGTCCTCGCCGCGCTCCTCGGCCTTGCGCAGGTGCAGGCCGATGTCGTGCACCGGTCCGGGCTGGATGGCGAGCTTGCGCGGGCCCTTGACCTCGATGCGGTAGATGCCGACGTTCTGCTTGCCGGAGTTCTCCGGGTCGTCGGGGTCCTTGGAGACGATGCCGGCCTTGTCGATGTAGAAGCCGCCGTCGCCGTCGTTGAGCCGGACCAGCGGGAGGATGTCGAAGATGTTGATGTCCTCGCCCTCGACGGAGTTCTGCGCCCACAGCGGGTTGTCCCGCCACTCCGGCTCGACCGGGAACTTCGCCCACCGGTTGATGAACTCGGCCACCTGCTCCTTGGTACCGGTGGTCTTGGGCAGGTCCAGGGCCAGGGCGTGGTTGGCCCAGGAGCCGTGGACGTTCATGGCGATCCGGGCGTTGTCGAAGCCGGCGACATTGTCGAAGTACAGCGCCGGGGCCGCCTCACCCAGGCGGCTGGCGGCGTTCGCGGCGGCGGCGACGTCCGGCTCCGGCATCACCTCCTCGGTGATGCGAAGCAGTTGGTTCTCCTTGTCCAAAGCGTCAAGGAAGCTGCGAAGGTCGTCGTAGGCCATGTCTGGTCTCCTCCAGGTGTGATGACGAAGTGTCAGGAAGCTTGAACGCCGTCGGGAACGGGAGCCTTATCGGGCGCGAGAGCACGTGCGGAGCGCATCCCCTCCCAGCGCCTGGCGGCCGGAAACGGCAGATCGAACTGGTCGAGGATGCGGGCGGTGACGTGGTCGACGATGTCGTCGACCGATTGCGGGTGGTTGTAGAAGGCGGGCATCGGCGGCACCATCCGCACGCCCATCCGGGACAGGGCCAGCATGTTGTCCAGGTGGATCTCGCTCAGCGGGGTCTCCCGGGGCACCAGCACCAGCTTGCGGCGCTCCTTGAGGACGACGTCCGCGGCGCGACCCACCAGCCCGTCGGCGTAGCCGGCCCGGATGCCTGCCAGCGTCTTCATCGAGCAGGGCACGACCACCATGCCGTCGGTGCGGAACGAGCCCGAGGAGATCGTCGCGCCCTGGTCGTCCGGGCTGTGCACCACATCGGCGAGCGCGCCGACTTCACGGGCCGAGAAGCCGGTCTCCAACTCGACAGTGGTACGTGCCCAACGCGACAGCACCAGATGGGTCTCCACTTCGGGAAGCTGTTTCAACGCCTGCAGGAGCCGTACCCCGAACGGTGCCCCGGTCGCCCCGGTCATCCCCACAATGAGCCGCATGACTGCCCTCCTTCATACGTCAGGCGGATTCCGTTTCGCATTCCACGCTAGGCGCGTTCGCAGGTCATCTCGGGTACGGTCTGGACAGGAGGTGTTCAAAATCGGACAGCTTCGGATTGTGGAGGTCCCGTTCCGCCCGGCTGCCGGTGCGCTGCCCGGCCTGGAGGTGCTGCCGCTGGCCCGGCTCGCACGACGCGCCGCCGGGCACGGGTTGGATGTGCGCACGCCGGTGCGGGCCGCCTTCCACCACCTGCTGATGGTCGAGAAAGGGATCCTCCGGCTCACCGTGGACGGGGAACCGCTGCCGGTGCCGCCCAGCGCCTGGCTGTGGATCCGGCCCGAACAGGTCTACCGTTTCGACGAGGGGCTGGAGCATGCGCAGGGCACCCTGATCCTCTTCCAGCTCGGCCTCCTCGACCCGGCCACCATCGCCGCGGCCAGCGTCGACCCGCCCTTTGCGTGGGGCGCGCTGCTGCCGTCCGCGGAGGAGGCCGAGCCGATCGAGCGGACGCTCGAGCTGCTCATGGAGGCGTACGAGGAGACCGGCGCGCTGCGGCTGGATGCGCAGATCGAGCTCGTCCGGCATCTGCTGGCGGCGCTGGTGCTGAGGCTGTCCCACCTCTATGTCCGCGAGCAGGGTGCGTCCAGGACCGCGGAGGCGTTCCGCGCGTTCCACGCGGCGGTCGAGCGCGACTTCACCGAGAGCCGCACGGTCGCCGACTACGCTCGGGCGCTCGGGTACAGCTCGCGGACGCTGACCCGCGCGTGCCTCGCGGCGACGGGGGGTACCGCGAAGCGGTACCTGGACGACCGGATCGTCCTTGAGGCCAGGCGCCTCCTCGTCCACACCGAGCTGCCGACCTCGGTGGTCGGTGACCGACTCGGCTTCCCCACTCCCACGGCCTTCTCGAAGTTCTTCAAGCACCACACCGGCGAAACCCCCACCGACTACCGTTCACACGCCTCGGGGCGGAGCAGTGAAAGTAGCGTCGTCCGCCCGGAGGGCGGGCCCGGCGGCGTCCGGTGCGTGCGATCCCAAGGCGGCGGGGCGTCCGCGTAGTGGGCCTACTCGGGCGATCCCGACAACGCAGCGAGTGTGCGTGCCAGGCGTCGCCGGGCCGGCGGGACTCTCGCAACACACCCCAGGCGGTACTTCTGATCGGCCGCCCGCCAACTCGGGCTGCGTGCAGCCCATCCAGCCCATCGCCGTCCGGCCGGCAGGGGTCATAACGTGCCCGACGTGGTCTCCGGCTGCCCCAGCGCCGCGTCCAGCGACGCCGAGGGCGGCAGGAGCCGGGCCAGGCCGGTCACCTTGAGGACGCGCAACGTCAGCGGCCGGGTGCAGACCAGATGCAGCCGGCCGCCCCGGTCGAGAACGCGGCTCCTGGCGCGGTACAGCAGACGCAGCCCGGAGCAGTCGAAGAACTCCACGGGCCGCAGGTCGATCACGATCTGCGGCTCCGGGTGCCCCGTCACAGCGTCCAGGTACGGCGTGATCTCCAGCGCCGCGACGATGTCGATCTCCCCGTGGAACTCCAGCACCGTGTGCCCCCGGTCCAGGCGGACGCGCAGATGGCGGGTGGGCGGTGCGGGGTCGTACGTCACGGCGACATCGCCTCCAACCGGCTGCTGACCCACTCCTGGTGGCAGGGCCCGCAAAACCGTTCCCTGCTCTGCAAGTTACCCTCGTTGGAGTGAATTCCAGCATGTTCGATTGGTATCTGAAAAGCCGGTATAGCAGCGATCATCCCTGACGGCAAACGTACAGGTCGCAGCGTTAGAGCCCCGAAGTGATCCGGGGCTCTTGCTCTACCCGTGCTGAGTGTGTGCTGACCTGGAGGCACCTGTGAACACCCCAGGAAACCTGTCCCGTGCTGGGTCGGCGCTGATCTCCTTGTGCATTCCCGTTTCGGGCGTGGCGTTGCCGTGGTGGTCGACTGCTGCGTCTGTGTGTAGCGGAGCGTCGTCGCAGACCCGGCACCGCAACGCGCCGCCGGCGTCGGGAGAGTAGGTGCCGGTCCGTGAGCGCGAGGCTCGCGCCAATCACGGTGCGCTTCTGTGGCCCGGACGCGGCTGCTCACGCCATCTTCTCGCTCGAAGCCGTTCGCGGAAACAAGCCTGCCCCTCCGTGACGTTCTCGATCTTCGAGCCGAGGAGGGGAAGGTGTCGGGCCTGAAACTGTTCCACACGACGCATCACGTCGAGTGCGTCGCGATCCTTGAGCCTGCCGGAAAGGGCTCCTGACCTGCGGTTTCGTGTGTGCGTATTATGTGCGATCTGGGCGTTATTGGAGATATCTTCACGATGAAATGACGTCGTGACGGTCATTTGACGCTCGTTATGATGCGGTGTCAGGCGTGCTGCGCCGCTGGTCAGGCGATCTCAGACATAGCCCGGTGAAGCAGCATCGCCGAGATTCCTTGGCGCCAAGCGGCTTACTCACCCACTTAACGCAGGGCGCCCAGCAGGTTCTTGGTCCACTGGTGGTACAGCAGTTGCACCCAATCTGACCAGCGGAAACAGTAAATGGTGCGGCTCTCTGGCGGGGACTGGTCCGGAAATGGCCCGGATCTTGGTCCGTATCGGCTTGCGCAATGTGCTGCTGCTGGGCGGGGCCTTCTCGGACCGGCGCTGTGATCGGCAGCGCGACGAGCTGGATTCCGCCGGGGACCTCCTCCGATTGCCGAGCGCGGCCGCCGGGTTCAGACGTTCAGGCGGCGCCGGGCAGGCCGTTGAGGAAGTCGGTCGCCTTGTGGCCTTCGGCGGTCAATGAGTCGCAGCGGAACCGTTCGGACGCTGCGGAGGCGGAGGCAGGAGCGGCAGCGAGGAGCATGGCGGCGCCAACCCCGAGGG
>NZ_KQ948451.1:209701-230560 GCF_001514115.1 Streptomyces olivochromogenes | reverse complement strand
ACCCTCCGGAACGTCGACCTCGGGCCTCGTCAGTTCACTCATTGCAGCCTCATCACTCTCCGTCGGAAGCCGTCGCACGGACCAGCCGGACACATGGACACTCCATGCAGCAGATGGCCACGCTACCGAGAATGCCGGCCCCCGGAGCACACCAGATCCAGCGGCCATACGTGATGATCTTTCGCACAGCCGATGATCGCGACCGCCACGCACAGGTTACGCGTTCGACCGTGTTGCGTTGCTTGTAGGTCTCGCGGTCGAAGGCGGGTGGCCTGCCACCCCGGCTGCCGCGTCGCAGACGGTGGCCGCGTTGATCGGCCGGCACGGGGATGACCGCCTGGATGCCGCGCCGCCTGAGGTGTTCACGGATGGCCCGCGACGAATACGCCTTGCCTGCGAGGACTGCCGCTGGCCGGGTCCGGGGCCGTCCACGCCGTCGGGGAACACGCAGCCGCGCCATCACGTCAGCGAAGGCAGGCGCGTCACCGGCCTGTCCGGCGGTGAGATGGAAGGCCAGGCGGACCTCGCCGAGCAGCGCGTTCTCGCCGCCCGAACGCGCAGCCCACAGGCGGCCTCGGCCGCTCCCGGCCAGCCCTCCCCGGCTCCGGCCGACTCCCACGCACCGGCGCCGCCGAACCCGGGACGAAGGCGCTGACGCGACGACCGCCCTGACATCACGTCCGCTCCGGACAACAGCCGACCGACCAGCCCGAGCCACCGCGCCCAACCCCGAAGACTGCGAGGACACCAGCGATGACCAGCCCCACCCATGCCATGGCCCTGCGCACGACGGCCACCGCCTTCGGCACCCAGCGCGGCAAAGCCTGGTGGAGAGCACCTGTCCGAAGGCGCCGCATTCCCCACTAAGTGCTGCTCAGCACCGTTGTCGACTGGGCATGCGGGCGTGATCGCGCACTATGCGGTCGCAACGCCCAGGAAGCGCAGCACCGCTAGGACGCGGCGGTGGTCGGCGTCGGCCTTGGGCAGGTCGAGCTTGGTGAAGATGCTGTTGATGTGCTTGGCGACCGCGCTCTCGCTCACGACCAGCTCGGCGGCGACGCCGGAGTTGGACCGGCCGCCCGCCATCAGCTCCAGCACCTCCCGTTCGCGCGGTGTCAGCCGGTCGAGCGGATCGCTGTGCCGGCGCACCAGCAGCTGCGCGACGACCTGCGGGTCGAGCGCGGTGCCGCCGGCCGCCACCCGGCGTACCGCCTCGGCGAACTCCTCGACGTCGGCGACCCGTTGCTTGAGCAGATAGCCGACGCCCGAGGTGTTGGCGGCGAGCAGATCGGCGGCGTACCGCTCCTCCACGTACTGCGACAGCAGGAGCACGGCGGTACGCGGGTACTGGCGGCGGATCACCAGCGCGGCGCGCACTCCCTCGTCGGTGAAGCCAGGCGGCATACGCACGTCGACCACGGCGATGTCGGGCCGGTGCTCCTCGACGGCCGCCAGCAGCCCTTCTGCGTCGGCGACTTGCGCGCACATCTCGAAGCCGGCCGCCTCCAGCACCTTGACCACGCCGATGCGCAGCAAGAGGGAATCCTCGGCGATCACGGCGCGCACGGCAGCTCCACGGTGATGACGGTCGGGCCCCCGGCGGGGCTGCGGCAGGAAAACGTGCCGTCGACGGACGCGACGCGCTTGGCGAGCCCGGCGAGCCCGGTGCGGCCGGCCGCCGCTAGATCCGCGCCGCCCGCTCCGTCGTCCGCGACGACCACCAGCAGTGTCTCCCCGATCCGCTCCACGGTCACGTCCGCCCGGGTCGCCTGGGCGTGTTTGACCACGTTCGTCAGGGCTTCGGAGACCACGAAGTACGCGACGGCCTCGACCGTGGGTGAGGGGCGCTGCGGCAGGTCCACCGCCACGCGCACCGGGATCGGGAGGCGGGCGGCGACCCCGGACAGCGCGGCGTCGAGGCCGCGGTCCTCAAGGACGGCCGGATGCAGGCCGCGCACCAGGTTGTTCAGCTCGGCGATCGCCTCCTTCGCCTCGCGGTGCGCCTCGTCGATCACCTTGCGGGCGTCCTCCGGCAGGTCGCCGAGGGTGGACCTGGCCAGGCCCAGGTTGACGGCGAGTGAGACGAGGCGCTGCTGTGCGCCGTCGTGCAGGTCGCGCTCGATCCGCCGCCGCTCGGCGTCGGCGGCGTCGAGCACGCCGGCCCGGCTCTCGGCGAGGTCGGCGACCCGGCGGGCGAGCTTCTCCGTGCGGCTGGGGCCGAGCAGGACCTCGGCCGCCCGGGTCTCCAGCCGCACCAGAGCGCCGGTCAGTCGGGGCCCGAGGAACAGCAGGGCGAGACCGCCGGCGGTGATGTACGCGGCCTGCGTGGTGTACCCGACGTCGGTGACCCGCCACTGCGGGGGCAGCGCCCAGATCCACACGTAGATGGAGGCGGCCACGAGAGCGACGGCCCAGACGGCGAGGACGGCGAGGTCCAGGACGGCGAGCAGTGGACCCGCCACGGCGTGGTAGCAGACCTGCCGCCACAAGGCCCGGCCGGTCAGCCGGCGCACCGCCGACTTCCAGTTGCGTCCCGGCCCGGGTACGGCGGGGCGCGGGAGGTCCTTGCCGACGAGCGCCCGGTAGCGCCGCCGCTGCCCGACGGTCAGCAGGGGTGTCACCACGAGCGTGAGCAGCACGGGCAGCGCCACGAGCGTGAGCAGCACGGGCAGCGGAGTCACGGCCGGCACCAACGCCGCCATCGTGCCGAGCAGCCAGAGCCACAGTGGCACCACGGCGAGGTGGAGCGGCAGGCCGGCGGCGACGAGCGCGGTCCGGTGTCCCGCCCTGCGGAACGGCCGGCCCAGCACCAGCTGCAGCCACGTCGTGAGTTGCATGCGTCAAACGGTAAAGCCGCAGGCCATCCCCGTGCCATGACGCTCCCGCCCGGTTCGGGGGTGCACTTATCTCCACCCCGGGTCGGAACCCTGCGTGACTGACGGCGCCCTGGTGTGCGGCGGAGGGTGGAGCACGTGAAGGGGAGAGCCGGCGGGGAGCGGGGGAAGACGATGCGTCAACTGGTGTTGCGCGATGAGGAAGTGGCCGGCGCCGAGGACTTCGACCGCGCCGAGGTCATCCCGCTCCACGAAGAGGCGGAGGAGCCGCGCCCGGCGCGGGGCATGCGGCGGGCCGGGTGGCTGCTGGTCGCCTGCGGGCTCGCCCTGCTGCCGTGGCTGTACGTGCTGGCCACCGGCCTGCCGGCCACCGCGACCGCGGCGCACTGGCCGGTCGCCTGGGTCGGGCTCGACGCGCTGGAGGCGCTCGGCCTGATCGCCACCGGCCTCCTCGCCGCCCGCGGCGACCGGCGGCACGCCCTGGCAGCCGCCGCGACCGCGACGCTGCTTGTGGTGGACGCCTGGTTCGACACCACGACCGCGGCCCCGGGCGGCGACTTCGTCACCGCGGTCGCCATGGCGCTCGGCGCCGAGCTGCCGCTCGCCGCGCTGTGCGGCCGGCTGGCGCTGCGGGCGCTGAGCCGGCCCGCGTGACGCCGACCGCCCGACTACGTACCACGGACCGAATCGATCCACCGGAGAACACCATGCACCGCATCACCACCGCCCCCGTCGCCCCGATCCTGGCCCGGACCCGCTGGGCGGTCGCCGCCGGCGCGGGCGCCGCGTTGGCCGCCGCCTGGTGGCTGGGCGACACGGCGCCCTATCCGTACGCCCAACGCGGCCTGCTCGACGTGCCGTTGCCGTTCCTGACCGCCGACCGGATGGACGCCGTACTGCGGCCGCGGCTGGGGGAGCGGATCCTGGAGATCGGCCCGGGGACGGGCCTGCAGTCGCTGCACGTCGCCCCGCAGCTCGGGCCGGAGGGACGGCTCGATGTGCTCGACATCCAGCAGGAGATGCTCGACCACGTGATGTGCCGCGCCGAGCGCGACGCCCTGGCGACGATCAGGCCCACCCGCTCGGACGCACGTGAACTGCCCTACGCCGACGGGACATTCGACGCCGTATACGCCGTGACCGCGCTCGGCGAGATCCCCGAGCCGGATCGGGTACTGCGCGAGGCGGCACGGGTGCTGGCACCAGGCGGGCGGCTGGTGATCGGTGAGTTCTTCGACCGGCACTGGATCCCCTTCGGCCGGCTGCACCGGCTCGCCGACGCCGCCGGCCTCCACCTGACCGAGCGCCGCGGCCCAAGCCCGGCATACCTCGCCCGCTTCCGACCCTGCGGAGCCCACGCGCCCGTTCGCCAGGGCGAGCACCTCGCCGACGGCGACCGGGAAAGCGACGACGGGAGAGCGTGAGCACCACACGCAGGGACCGCGATCACCGAGCTGAACAACCTGGTGCGCGGTAGGCCGCTCCAAGAGGCGAGCGGGCTCCGCCCCAACCGCGGCCAGCCACGAAAACTGCGGCGCCCCCGCAAGGTGAGAGGGGAGTCCTGCGGCTTCTGCTGCGTGATTCCGGTCTCCGATCGTGCTGGGTCCTCTCCGGCAGCAAGCCCGGGCGGCGGCGATAAGGCGGGTGCGTCCAGCAGCCCCGCGGAGTTCTGCGAGCGGGCCTGTGGTGGTGCAGTGCCGACTGGCCCATTCAGCGCGGTTTTCGGCGGTGCTACCCAGCCACAGGTGAGCGGGGCTGGTGTAGGCGGTTTCTTCTGGGGGGGGGCGACCAGGCGGAGATCGGTGAGTTCCTGCGGCATGAGCTGGAAGACCACTTCGGTCTCACCCCTCTTCCGTCAGAGCCGGAAGCGATGGCTGCCCGGGTGATGTCCTGGGATCGAGCCGTTGCTTCCGGACCGGACACTGAAGCGGGGTGGCCGGTGGCGGGACCACCGAGAGGTGATCGACGCCATCGCCTGGAAGTTTCAGATCGGGGCACAGTGGGTGCAGCTGCCGGAGAAGTACGGCAACTGGCGGGGGGTCTACAACCGGCTGCGGATGTGGTCCGCCGATGGCACATGGGAGCGGGTGTTCACCGCGCTTGTGGCACAGGCCGACGCCGACGAGGAGCTGAACTGGGTCGTCTCGGTGGACTCCACGATCGTGCGAGCCCATCAGCACGCGGCCGGAGCCCGCAAAAAGGGACCCCGGCCGACGAGCCGTACGACCACGCCATCGGCCGGTCCCGTGGCGGACTGACCACGAAGATCCATCTCGCGGCCGATGGCAACTGCCGGCCCCTGGCCTTCCATCTCACCGCCGGACAGGCCGGTGACGCGCCTGCCTTTGCTGACGTGATGGCGCGGCTGCGTGTTCCCCGACGGCGTGGACGGCCCCGGACCCGGCCAGCGGCAGTCCTCGCAGACAAGGCGTATTCGTCGCGGGCCATCCGTGAACACCTCGGGCGACGCGGCATCCGGGCGGTCATCCCCGTGCCGGCCGATCAACGCGGCCACCGTCTGCGACGCGGCAGCCGGGGTGGCAGGCCACCCGCCTTCGACCGCGAGACCTACAAGCAACGCAACACGGTCGAACGCTGCATCAACCGCTTGAAACAGTGGCGAGGCATCGCCACCCGCTACGAGAAGACGGCAGCCATCTACCTGGCCGGACTCCACGTTGCGAGCATCTTCCTCTGGTCAGCCAGGTGATCCAAACGAAACCGCCTAGGTGAAGGCGCTGGCCGGGTCGCCAGCGGTGAGCAGGGCGGGCGGTGTCCGTTGCGGCGCGGGCCGGCGATCGGGGGTGGGCAGGGTTGCGTGGGCGAGGTCGGTGTCGCTGAGTTCGTGGTGGATCCCGATTTGGTAGAGCGTGCACTGGGTCACCGACAACTCGTGGCGGGGTCCGGTCGTGTGAGTGCGGGCCAGGCGTCGGGCTGTCTGCTCGGCCAGGGTGGCTCAGTCCTGGGCGAGGAGCGGCTGGCGGGCCTGGGCGGCGGTGTGGGCGGCGGTCAGCGCGATCGTCCCCGCCGCGTCCCAGGCGGTGGGGACGGGCCGGGAAGCCGCGGTCAACTGGTGCACTTCGTGAACCGCGAGTGATGGTGATCGGTCGGCCATGCCTTGGGGAATTTTGCGCTGGTCGAGGTCCTGCTCCGCTCCGCCGACATGTTTCCGATGGCCCATCATGTGGAGTGCGTGGCGATCCTAGAACCCATCACAAAGGGCGCCTGGCCTGCAAGTTCGGGTGGTGTGTGTTATGTCTGCTGTGGGTGTTACGGGCGATATATTGACGCTGAAATGACGCTCTGCAAGGCATCTTGTCGCTCATTCTGATGGGTCATCAGGCGCATTGCGCCGCTGGTCAGGCAGTCTCCTGGATGCGCGGGTGTGGCAAGTTGCCGGGAATTGCCGAGCGGTCTTTCTCCGCCACCTGCGCATAGTGCCAGTAGGCTCTTCGTCTGCTGGTGGTACACCATCTGCATGGTTCTGACCAGCATAAATGCGCTGTGTGGCTGGATATGGGGAGAGGTTGGCCCGGGTATGGTCCGGATCTTGGGAGGGGGACCCGACCAGCGGTCTCAGTTGCTTTGCTGTTCCGGGGGCAGGGCTGCGGGCTATCCGCGTCCTGACCTGCGGTCAGGACGAATGCCAGCGGGCGGCACTTGCGGTCGGCGGCGAGATGGACCTTGTTGGTCTGTCCACCCCGCGAGCGTCCCAGGAGAGCGGCCTTCAGTCGGACTTTTCGCCGTCGCCGGACGCGTCGTCGCTCTCCCTGTACGGGATCGGTCCCGGCGTTCTGCCCGTTTCGTCCTTCGAGGCTGCCCCTTTTGACCTAGGCTTCTCCTCCTCGGCGGCAGCCTTCTCGAGGGCGGTGAGGACGTCTTCGTCCAAGTGCATCCCGGCAGCGTCGTGGTGAGCGCGCGCGGTGGTGGAGTCGACACTGACCAGGGAGACGTCCACCTCGCCCTGCTTCGCGGCCTCCGCGGTCATTCCCTCCAGCAGGGCCTCGAAGACACCGGCATCGCGCCACTGCCGGAAGCGGTTGGACACGGTCGCCCAGGCGCCGAACTCGGCCGGCATCTCCCGCCACTGCCCGCCGGTCCGGAACCGCCAGATCACACCCTCGAACTGGTGCCGCAGCCGCTCGGGATACGGGCCATGCCTGCCGATCGGCAGCTACGGGCCGATGAACTCCCGCTCCACATCCATGAGTTGCGCGCGCGTCATTCGAGATGACCTACTGGATCAAGCCCTCCCGCAAGGGCCGATCCCGTAGATTGATCAAGAGTCGGTACACGCCCTAACGGGCGAGGAACGGGGTCAGTGCCGCGCTGAGTTCGGCGGGCGCGTCCATGGCGATGAGGTGCGCGGAGGCGAACTCGACCAGGGTTGCGCCGGGGATCTCGGCGGCGTAGCGGCGGGCGATCTCCTGGAAGTCGGCGACGTCCAGCTTGCCAACGCCCACCAGAGTGGGGACGGAGATAGCAGCGAGGTCGCCGGTCGCGGGGCCCTGGGAGTGCTCGCCCACGACGGCCTGATTCTCCAGCGAGGTCCGCAAGGGGCCGCGGAGTTGGTCGGCCAGTCCGTCGGCCACGTCGTCCCAGCCGCGGGCGGGTCCGCGCAGCCACATGTCCAGGTTGATGCGGACGGCAGCGTCCACATCGCCCGCCTCCAGGGCCGCCGTCTCGGCCTCGTCGTACGCAATCATGTCCTCGGACCAGTGGTAGCGCGGCCAAGGCGCGGCGAGCATCGCGAGGGAGTGCACCCGGTCCGGGTGGGTGAGCGTGAAATCCAGGGCCACGCGGCCGCCCCAGGAGGCGCCCACGAGCCGGACACGTTCGTGGCCGAGATGGTCCAGAAGACGGCGCAGGTCGTCGGTCTCGCGGAAGGAGCCACTCGGGGGCGCGGACCTGCCGAAGCCGCGCAGGTCGTACCGGATCACGGTGTGCCGTTGTGCGAGTGCGGGCACGACCGCGTCCCACATGCGGTGATCGGCGACACCGGCGTGCACGAGCACGACGGGCGAGCCGTCACCGACTAGGTCGTAGGAAAGATGTCCAAATTCGTCGTTGAGCATGAGCATGCATGGATGATCGCAGGGCCATCATGTATGAGCCACCGAGAGCGCAGATCAGGCTATGCGCGATCTACGGGATCGACCCTAGTGGGAAAGCTTGATCCTCACTGGGGCCACCTCTTGATCAGGACTCGATACGCGCCCTAGCCGTGAAGACTCCCAAACCGATCCAGGACGTCGTCACCTCGCCAGGGTGGGCAGTCACCGGCCCCGCCTGGGGGTGCCGGTAGCGCGGGCGTCACGTCGGCCTGGATCGTGCGCAGTGCCGGGCCTTCCGGAGGCGTCGATCGAACGGTGCGTACGCCTTGACCTTCGGCGAGTTCGAAGGCGATGTCCTGGAGAAGGAGGGTCGGGAAGTGCGCGGACAGTTCCAGGGCCCAGGTGGGCTGGTGGACGGCGTTGCCGCCCCACACGGTCCAGGTCGGCAGAGCGCTGCCGGGGTGCTGTCCTGCGGCGAAGGCGTCGAACTGGATGCCCGCGGCTTCTTCGCCGGCGGCCTCCCATCGGATGTAGCGGCCTTCGATGGTCTGCTTCCAGCCCGCGTCGGCGAGCGGGCGCGTCGCCTGCGTGATGGTGGTCTCCCTGAGGCTGGCGGCCGGTCCCCATGCTGACTCGCCGGCCGCGGAGTTGAGCATGGCGAGCACGATCTCGGCGGGGGCGGAGGCTGTGGCGGTGGCGTGCCAGAGGCGCTCGCTGACCGGCGTTTCGTACGCCGCGAGCGTCCAATTGGTATCGCGCCCTTGGGCCTCGTGGTCGAAGAGTGCCCGAAGGGTGAGTGATTCGTGGTTGGCGACGGTGCTGTCGTCGTCCCAGGTGCGTTGCCTGTCAAGTTCCGCGTGTTGGGCTTCCATGGTCTTCCCTGTCCCGCCCTCACATTTGGAGTCCCACCCTGTTTCGCACGATCGAGCTTCGATGTGATCACCCCGACCGGGCTCCGGCACGTCAGCTGCGGGAGCCCAGGCGGTTGCGAGATGCGCCCAGGCCGGCCGGCGGAGCGGTGAGGGCGCCGTTGGTGAGGCAGTGAAGGAGCAGCACCAGGCGCGGCGGGAGGGCGGCCTCGCGCAGGTTGGGCACCCCGCAGTATCCGTGTACGAGGGAGAGCCTCCAGATGGACACCAGCAGGAGGAAGCCGGCGAGCCCGAGCGCTCGCAGGGTGTGATCCCAGTTTGCTTCGGAGCCCACCATCACGAGCTGGGCGACGCCCTCGCCGAGCACGATGATGGTGAACACGCCCAGCCGCTCGCCCAGGTGCACCGGGTCGACGCGGGCTCGTCGGCACCTCGGGCGAGGCTTCCGCCTCGTAGACCGCGACCGGTATGCCGTGGACGTGCAGGGCGCGGGCCAGCGTGAGTCCGCCGAGCCCGGCTCCGACGATCGTGACGTGGTGCATGACGCCCCTTTGCTCTTGCGGCCGGCGTTGGCCGACCAACACGTTGATGCACTGTTCCAAAGTGGGACCGTATGCCACTTTGGTACGGCGCACTAATTTGGATCGCTGTACCAAATGTGGCATCGTCGAGGTATGACGACGCGAGCACGCCGACCACAGCGGCGCAACCAGGTGCTCTCCCGGGAGCAGATCATCGACACTGCGGTTGAGATGCTCGATGCGGGCGGCGAGAGCGCGCTGACCATCCGGGCGCTGACCGAACGGCTGTCCACCGGTTCCGGGGCGATCTACTACCACGTGGGCACCCGTGACGAGCTGCTCGACACGGCGACGGAAACCGTGATCGGTGCGGCGCTGGCGACCCGGCCCGCCGGGACCGCGGCCACGCCCGGGGACGAGATCCGTGTCGTCGCGCTGGCCCTGTTCGACGCGATCGCCGCACATCAGTGGCTCGCCACGCGGTTGAGCCTCCAGATCATCCGGAATCCGGTCGGCCCGGTGACGGTGGGGATCTTCGAGCGGATCGGCGGGCAGGTGGGCGCTCTGGGCGTGCCGCGAGCCTCCTGGTTCGACGCGGCCTCGACGCTCGTGCACTACATCCTCGGAGCCGTCAGCCAAAACGCCCGCATCGAGGGGGACACCTCAGGGATCGACCCCAGCGGGGATCGCGACGAGTTCTTCGACGCGGCGTCGACGGCATGGCAGGGGCTCGACCCGGAGGCGTACCCGTTCATGCACGCCATCGTCGGCCAGATGAGAGAGCACGACGACCGCGAGCAGTTCCTCACCGGCATCGCCGTCATCCTCGACGGCCTCACCCATCTGTGCTGACCCCGGCCGATCTGGCCGGGCGACCCCATCGTTCGTTTCGCGAAAGGACACCTCTCATGCATGACGTCGTGATCGCCGGTGGCGGCCCGGTTGGTCTGTTCTTGGCCAGCGAGCTGGTCCTGTCCGGCTGCTCGGTTCTGGTCCTTGAGCGGGACCCGGAACTCACCTCGCCCCTGAAGGCGTTCCCGCTCGGGCTGCGGGGCCTGAACGCCGGGTCGGCCGAGACGTTCTACCGCCGCGGCCTCCTGGAAGCGATGGCGCAGGCTTCGGGAGTCAACCCGCAGAAGGTGGGCGCGGATCCGGAAGCGGTCGAGGCGCCCGACCCTCGTGAGCTGAGCCATTTCGCGGGCATGACGCTCGACGCGGCCGACATCGACACAGCCGCCCTCCCGTCTCGGTTGCCCAGCCCGGCGATGGAGGGGTTCATGACGAGCCTGGAAGCGGTCGGATCGGTGCTGTCCGAGCGGGCCACCGTGCTCGGAGCCGAGATCATCCGGAACGCTCCCGTCACGGCCGTGGCGCAGGACACCGAATCTGTCCTCGTCACGGCAGGCTGCCAGGAGTACCAGGGGCGCTGGCTGGTGGGCTGCGACGGCGGGCGCAGCGCCGTACGTCAGCTCGCCGGCTTCGAATTCGTGGGCACCGAGCCGCTGTTCACCGGCTACGTCGCCAAGGTCACCTTCGCCGATCCCGAGCAGCTGCCGCTCGGGTTCAACCTCACGCCGAACGGCATGTATCTGCGTACGCCCCTCGAAGGGTACCTGGGCATGATGGACTTCGACGGCGGCACCTTCGACCGCTCCCAGCCGCTGACCCGTGAACACCTCCAGACGGTCCTGCGCCGCATCAGCGGCACCGACGTGACGCTGAGCGAGGTCCATCTCGCCTCCAGCTTCACGGACCGCGCGATGCAGACGACGACGTATCGCGAGGGCCGGGTGCTGCTAGCCGGCGACGCAGCACACATCCACTCGCCCCTGGGCGGCCAGGGCCTCAACCTCGGCATCGGCGACGCCGTCAATCTCGGCTGGAAGCTCGCCTCCACCGTGCGTGGCTCCGCTCCCGAGGGTCTGCTCGACACCTACACCACCGAGCGGCACCCCGTCGGCGCCGCCGTGCTCGACTGGTCCCGCGCCCAGGTCGCGACCATGAAGCCGGGCCCCAACGCCCCCGCGCTGCGTCAACTCGTCCACGATCTGATGAGCACCACCAACGGAACGACCCACGTGTACCGAAAGACGTCGGGGCTGTTCAACCGCTACGACCTGGGCAGCGAACACCCCCTCATCGGCCGCACCGCCCCGGACTTCCGCTTCGAGGACGGCACTCGCCTCGGCGAACTGCTGCGCCAGGGGCAGGGAGTTGTACTCGACTTCAGCACCGACCGTGCGCTGCAGGTCGCGGCCAAGGGGTGGGAAGGCCGGATCCACTACGCGGCCGGCCCGGCGCGCGACGACCTCGGGCTGGGTGCCGCGCTGATTCGGCCTGACGGCGTCGTGGCCTGGGCGAGCGAGCCCGCCCCGGATCGCGACGCGTTCGAGCAGGCGGCTGCCCAGTGGTTCGGCGCGCCGCAGAGCTAGAACGAACGACGGCTGCCCGGCCCTGCTCCAGACGCGGTGCCGTTCAACCGCTGCGGATCGACCTCCCGCGCGCCGGAGCATCAGCGTACGTAGGATCTCACACTACCTTCACGTCTCCACAGCCCGTCGCGGAAACAATCCCGCACCCCCTCGGCGTTGATGATCTCCGAGCCGAGGAGGGGAAGGTGTCGGGCCTGAAGCTGTTTCGCACGGACACTACGAGAAGCGGCGTGACCGAGGTCATGCCGCGTCTTGCTGAGGTCGAGGCAGATGTACAGGGTCTCGTCGAGACCCACATGGAGACGCTGCTGGGCGTCCGGTTCCTGGCGAGCGAGCACTGCACCGGGGCGGTGCACGGGGGCCGGATCGATTCGCTCGGGCTGGACGAGAACGGCTCGCCGGTCATCGTCGAGTACAAGCGCGGTGTCGACGCCGGCGTCCTCTCTGAACTAGTCGTCTGAGACTGCGGATCCGGCCCTCCCCGCGTCTGTTCATTCGGTCGGAGCCGTTGGAACAGCTACACCCGAGATCAATTCGCTGCCCGACAGCCCGTAAGCGGCGGTCGGTGTGAGCCTGACTTCTTGCAGCGCAGGACCACTTCGCGCCGCGTTATCCGGCGCGGTCGAGGCGCGTGGCGTCGTCGTACGACTCGCGGGCGTTGAGCAGTTCGTCCCAGTGTTCCTCCGTCCAGGCGCAGGCGACGGCTATCGGTTGGAGCATGCTGCGGCCCAGCGGCGTCAGTTCGTACTCGACATGCGGGGTGGCCTCGGCGTAGACGGTGCGCTTGACCAGACCATCTCGCTCGAGGGACCGCAGCGACTGGGTGAGGACCTTGGGCGTGACGCGGCTCAGCGGCACACGCAGCTCTGAGAACCGGCGCGGCCCGTGCTCAAGGCAACGGATGATGAACGCCGCCCACTTGTCACCGAATCGGATCGGGTTGAGCGAGGAAGGGCACAGTTCGTCGAACATGTCGGCGGCAAGGGGTTCCCTCATGGCCTCACCCTAACCCCGGTATCCCAGCAGTAACCACGGCCTTCGATAGCGTCCGAGAACCGGCCGAGGCGCACGGGCTCCGGCCCTGTCGAGAGGTGGTTCTCATGAACATCGTGGTCTTCGGCGCAGGCGGCCGGGCGGGGCGGCAGGCTGTCGTTGAGGCGCACCGACGCGGCCACCAGGTCACCGCCGTGGTGCGCGACCCCGCGAGCCACAGCGACCTGACCGACGTGCGGGTCGTGGCGGGCGACGTCACGGACACCGTGAGCATCGAGCATGCGGCCGCCGGGCATGACGCCGCCATCAGCGCCGCCGCGACCCTGTCCGTGCCACCGCACGAGTTCTTCCCCGTGTCTTCCCGTGCTCTGGCCACCGGCCTGGCGAAGGCGGGCGTGCGCCGCCTGGTGGTGGTCGGGCTCGCGTCGGTCATGCCCGGTGCGTCCGGTGTTCCCCTGATGGACGAGCCCGGCTTCCCGGACGAGTTCCGCGTCTTCTCTCTCGGCCACGCGGCGGGCCTCGATGAGTTGCGGACGTGTGACCTGGACTGGACGTACATGGCCCCGGCGGGCGACTTCGACCATGAGGGCACACGCGCCGGCCGGTACCGGATCGCCGAGTATGGCGACCCGGCCAGCCGAATTACGTATGAGGACCTGGCGATCGCGCTTCTCGACGAGATCGAGGCGCCTCGCCATCACCGCGCCGCTGTCAGCGTGCGGGAGGCGTGACCCGAGGTCCACAACACCCGGGGCCTGAGGTGCCGCTCCAGTGGAGCGATCACCCCTGTGGTTGAGCCGCGTCGCCGGTGCTCGCGGCGAACTCCGCGAGGTTGGGGATTCCCAAGAAGACGGGCGAGCGCTACGGATGGCCGCTGCTCCCCTTCGTGTCGTCTGGCTGGCGGCGGCCGGAAAGGAACAGCGGCCTGTTCCTCTGCCTCATCCTTGAATCCGTTGGTCAATGGGGCGGGACGTTGCGGCAACGCGGGCATCATTCCGCCTGCGATGAACGGGGCTGGCAGGTAGAGGAGTCGGGGCCGCTGATCACAGGGAAATCGAGGTCAACGACGCTGCGACTGGAGGAGTTCCGGCCGAGCTGGGCGAGTTTCTCCTCAGCTCCGGCGAGGCTGACGTTGAGCCCTTCGACCTCGCCGAGCCATCCTTCGCGTTCGGCCTCGGCGATGCGGGCGAGAAGGTTGTCGCGGATCTCGACGAGTTGCTCACGCTGGGCGGGGTCGGGCCAGAGCATCGGGCAGCGCACGCAGGCGTGTTCGTGGATGCAGGAGGTGCCGAACGCGCGGCCGCATGCTCCGATGGAGACTTTGCGCCGCTCGAAGTGGCCGACTCGGTCGACGAGGTGCTGCTCGGTCTCGGAGACGGCGTCAACCGAGTGGATCGCAAGCAGTACCGGGCGTATCAGCGTCTGCGGAACTTCGCCTGCGTGTGCCCGCCCCAGCGGAGCAAGGTCCTCGTCTACCTCAAGGTAGACCCGAAAGCGATCGACCTCGTGCCGGGGTTCACTCGGGATGTATCCGGCCTGGGCCATCACGGGACAGGCGATCTGGAGGTGCAGCTTCGCACCGGGCGCGATGTCGAGCGCGCGCGGAAATTGTTCCGTGCGAGCCACGCGGCGGTGTGACACGTCTGATGGGCGCGTTCACGGCGCCCATGGGCAGTCAAGTTTTGTGTCTCGGGCGTTCCTTACGACGGGCAGGCAGGTCGTGGCGGTGGACTATCAATGATGCGGGTGATCGCCGGTTTGGCCAACCGGCGATCTGCTGCTACATTGCGCCCTTCCCGGACGGCGTGGTGACTTGCCTGCCGCTTGCGTCCGCTGCTCCAATGTGACCGAGGGCCTGGGAGCACCCGGCCGCGCGATATGCCGCCCCCGTTCTGGCATTTCGCCGTAGGCGGTCAGAACGCTTTCCCTTGATCATGTTCGTCTGTGGTCAGTTGAGTTGTCGACGCCGTGTCGTACGGGGGCCGAGATGGCGCGAAAGACCCTCACATGGCTACTTGTATCCCCGTCCTGCGGAATGCCCTGAAGGACCGCCAGCGCTGCACCGGCGAGTCCGTCGCCGGCCTGGGCCGGCGCGGCAGCGCAGCGTTCTAGTAACTCCCTTGCCGGGTACCAGGGTTACGGTGCGACGTACGTGAGTGGGAGTCGTGAAGAGTTCCCGGATGGTTCTGGGGGTTCGGTCACGGGAACGGAAAGATCCGGGGGGCTTTCTCGGCGCTCGCGGACAGGTCGGGCGCCGCTCCATGCGATGGGAGACCGATCAACGATGTTCACTCCGGTGCGGAGCAGAATACGGACGGCCGCGCTCGCGCTCTCGGCCATTACGGCCCTCGCCTTAGGCGCGACCGCCACGACCGGCGCGGCAGCGGCCCCCGCTCCCGCGAAACAGGGACCAACCTCGGTGGCGTACGTCGAGGTGAACAACAACAGCATGCTGAACGTCGGCAAGTACACCCTCGCCAACGGCGGCGGCAACGTCTTCGACGTCGCAGTGATCTTCGCGGCGAACATCAACTACGACACGGGCACGAAGGCGGCGACCCTGTACTTCAACGAGAACGTGCAACGCGTCCTCGACAACGCCGCCACGCAGATACGGCCGTTGCAGCAGAAGGGCATCAAGGTCGTCCTGTCGGTGCTCGGCAACCACCAGGGCGCGGGCTTCGCCAACTTCCCCTCCCAGCAGGCGGCTTCGACGTTCGCGAAAAAATTGTCGGACACCGTGGCGAAGTACGGCCTCGACGGCATCGACTTCGACGACGAGTACGCCGACTACGGCAACAACGGCACCGGCCAGCCCAACGCCAGCTCGTTCGTGTACCTGGTGTCGGCACTGCGCGCCAACATGCCGGACAAGATCATCAGCCTTTACAACATCGGCCCGGCGGCGTCGCGCCTGTCCTACGGCGGCGTCGACGTCTCGTCCAAGTTCGACTTCGCCTGGAACCCGTACTACGGCACCTGGCAGGTCCCCGGCATCGCCCTGCCCAAGTCGAAGCTGTCGCCGGCGGCCGTCCAGATCGGCGGAACCTCACAAAGCACGGCCGCCAACCTTGCCCGCCGCACGGTCAGTGAGGGGTACGGCGTCTACCTGACGTACAACCTCGACGGCGCCGATCGCAGCGCCGATGTCTCCGCGTTCACCAGGGAGCTGTACGGCAGTGACGCCCACTACACGCCGTAGGCCGACCCCACTCCCCGGCGTCCGTCCCCTCGGGGCGTGCTGCATCCCGTAGGGCCGCGCCTCGGGCAGGCCACGCTTTCGACAACGATGTCGGAGGCGCGGTCGCCCCAGGTACCGTGACCTGCGCTGTACCAAAGTGCCAACCATCTCCCTGATTCTGTGCTTCCGGCCGCGGAAGCTGGTTGGCATCAGTGCAGGTCACGAACGTCGCCCGATGCCAACTAGCAATCTTCGTCATAGCAGCACGCTCGGCCACAGGGCTCGCAGCCCTGCCTCCAGGGACGGGGTCGTCAGACCGCCGGCGACGACGATGGCCGTGGCGAGGACCGGTCCGCTGTACGGTCCGGTCAGCGGAAGGGCCACCAGGAAGGCCGCGTTGAGCACGGCGGCCGGAAGGTGCACGGCCGTCTGCCCGTGGCGGTCCATGAGACGTCACTTGACCGGCTGCACCACCGAGGAGGACAGCCCGTACAGAGCGCTGAGCAGTCCGCCGAAGGCGATGCTGCTGCCGCTCGTGGTGGCCCACGGGAGGATGGCGACGGGCGCCATGCGTTGGGGAGTCGGCCGGTGAGGGTGCCGCCGAGGAGGCGGGCGACGTACGGGCTGCCCAGCACCGCGCCGTAGGTGATGCGCGGCGCCGGGGCCGGGGGCGCGGTCGGAGACAACGGGTGCTTTCTCGGGGTCTAGCGGTGGCGGGCGGTCGTGTTGGCGCGGGGTGGCGGCGTGGGCGGGGTGGTGTCCACGGCCGGGCGTGGCCGGGCGCGCAGCACGAGGGTGCGGTGCGGGGGCAGGACGGCGACGGTCGCGCCGAGGTCTTCGGCCGCCTCTTCGACTTCGCGGATGAGGAACTCGATCTGCCGGCCCAGCGCTGAGAGGCGGGCGGCGACCTGACGGCCCTGCACGTTCTCCAGGGCGCTGGCGAACTGGCTGCCCGTTTCCAGGAGTTCCTGCAGGCGGACCATCGGGCCGGCGGCGTAGCCGCGCTGGACGGCTCCGAGGAGAGCGTTCGATGCGTCACCGGCGGTGTGGCCTTCGACGACGTCGAGGATGAGGTCCTGCAGGGACATCTCCGGGGCCGGTGCCGGGCGGTTGAACCGGGAGACGTCCGCGCGCAGGATGCCGGGCGGGACCGGAGCGGGCAGGGCCTTGCCCGCCTCGTACTCGTGGGCGTAGTGCCCGATCACCTGCCAGCCCGGTACCCCCGGATCGCCGCGCAGCGCGATCACCGTCGAGTTGTCGTCCTCGACCAGGTAAGCGAGGGCGATCGGCTGCCCGTCGGCGGCGTACCACGACTCGGTCAGTCCCAACTCGCCGCGCCGCTGCGCGGCCTGGGCCCTCGCGGTTCACATCTGTTGTTCCTCGTCGGTCAGCGGAGCCTTGTGGTGCTGGCCGTCGCGCTGGTCGGCAAGGTTGCTGGCGATGGAGCTGTGGTCCGCCCAAGGGGTGAGATGGGGCCACAGCGCCGCGTGCTGAGTGCGTTCGGCCTGGGAGCCGGGGGCGGCCGGCCGGTCGAGGGCTCGACGGATCTCGGCGGCGGAGGTAGCCAGGCCGTCCAGGACGGCCCGCCACCCGGTCAGGTGCCGGGCGGGTGGCAGCTCGTCGAGCGCGAGGCGGGCGGAATCGAGGAGGGCCTCGGCGTGCGGGGCGAGGTGGGTGGCGTACGCCTCTACCGCCGTCTTGTCGCGGTGGGCTCGTGAGGCTGCGGCGGCGCCCGCGTGGACGGTGCGGCCGTAGCGGTCGCGTGTCATGTCGAGCGCGGCCTCGGTCTCGCTGTCGATGACCGCCATCCGCAAGCGGAAGTCGCGTGCGCCGTTGGCCAGTTCGGGAGCCGGGCCGCTCGCGGGTGTCATCGGGACCGCCCGCCGGTCGCGGCTGTCAAATGGACGGTCGGAGCGTAGGTGGGCTTCGGTGGGATCGGCCGGGCCGCTGGCGGGGAGGTAGCGGGCGGTGCGGAGCGCTGCGTCGTTCGGCCGGCGGCGGCCCAGGCGAGACGGCTGCGGCGCTCCTGGAGTCCGTTGGGCCGGGCGGGGCGTGGCGGGCCGACCGAGAGGGACGGGTCGAGGCGGATGTCGGCCTGCACGGTGTAGCCGTGTTGGCGCAGGTCGTGGACGGCTTGGCGAGTGCGGCGGACTCCGTCGCGCTCAGGCTCGCTGAGCCGTTACAGGCCGGGTTCTCCGGGAACGGGCTCGAACTGCTCGCGCTCCAGGTACCAGTGGGCGAGGTGCGCGGGCAGGTCGGCGGTGAAGGAGACCACGAAGCCGTGTTCCTCGTGGTCGCCGAACGCGAAGTGGGTGCCGGGTCGCAAGGGGGCGGGGTTCTCCTCGGGGCGTGGGGCGGAAGGGTCAGGGCCCGCGGTGCGCGGGCCGGGCCGCGGTGAGGGGACGGGCTGGCGCGGTGACGGGCAGGGCCGGGCGACGGTGGGGAGCGCTGATGCGGGCCTGACGCGAGAACGTTGGGCCGTCGGTGAGCCACGTCTTGATGGCCGGCCAGGCGCGTGCTCGGCGCTCCTGCTCCGGCACGGAACCGCCGTGGACGATCTCGTCGAGCAGGGCTTCGGCATCGATTACGGCGTCGGCCAGACGGGAGAGGGCTGCGGCGTCGTCGGGCCACGGGCTACTCGCGGGTCGGCACCGGTCGAGCAGCGTCGGGGCGTGGCCGACGACGGTCAGGAAACGGCGCCAGGCGTGGTCGAGGAACAACTCCGTCGCGGCGCCGAGGGCGGCGGCGCTCAGCGGGGTGGCGTCGCAGTAGCGGCCGGAGGCGTTCATGGTCTGCCAGGTGTCGTGCTCGGAGCGGATGTCCCCGAGTGCGGCGGCGATGGCTGCAGTCTGGCGGGCGTGGACGGCCTGCTCGTAGGAGGGGAGATACTGGTCGGTGAGGGCCTGGGCAGCCCGTCCGGGGAACGGTGGCAGGACGATGCTGCGCGGGGCGTGGGGATCGCCGTAGCCTTCTTCGAGTCCCTCTGGGGCGAAGGCTCCTACCAGGTAGTCGAGTTGGCGGCCGGGGCGCTCGATGAACAGCAGTGTGGTGCCCTGCACCGTGTCGGTGAGGAGCGCGGCGTAGGGGATGCGCTCGCTCTGGACGGCGCGGCCGAGTTCGCCGCTGTCCCAGATCCAGGGAACCAGGTCATCCTGCCAGGCGGGGTGCGAGTAGATCTCGACCGAGGCGTGCCACTGGCCGGGTAGTTGTTGCGCGAGGTCGCGGGCGGCGTCGCCGATGAACCGGCGGCTGCTCGTGTGCACGCTGGTGCGGTG
Organism: Streptomyces olivochromogenes; assembly: GCF_001514115.1. GTDB lineage: Bacteria > Actinomycetota > Actinomycetes > Streptomycetales > Streptomycetaceae > Streptomyces > Streptomyces olivochromogenes. The sequence goes on along the minus strand of NZ_KQ948451.1, from coordinate 211,401 downwards.
CCGCTTCGCGCACGTGACCAGATCGACCACGGTGGTCCGGGTGCCGTCCGCGGGCAGGTGCCAGACGCCCTCGTCGTCCCGCTGGAAGCCGCTCTCCGCGAGGGCGGTGTGCGCCCACGGGTACTGCTCGCCCGAGGCGACGGCGACGACCCCGGACTCCCGGCTGTGCGACAGAATGATCTGCGCGTCAGCCACGGACCAGGTCCTCGCGGCGCAGGACGGCGCGCAGGCTGCGGCCGTACGCCCAGGCATGCTCTCGGGCCGCCTCCTCCAACTGGTCGTATCCGACCTGGGCTGTCATCTGGCCGTTCCACTCGCGGTACCTGTACACGGGTACTGGCAGCAGGATCCCGGGGGCGAGAGCGGTGACGCCCAGGGCCGCACAGTAGTCCTCGCCCTGGACAAGGCCGCCCATCGGCGCGGCGCGCACGTGCGTCAGGTCCGGACCCACATGTCCGGGATGCCTCGGGCCCCACCACCGAGTGGGCAGACTCCGGCGACATCGGAGTCTGCCCGCACACTTCGTCTCCGCCGTTGGTCAGGACGGAGTGGCACCATGGCGCACATGTTGAACTACAACCTCGCCGTCCCCGATGTAGATGACGCCGGTGTCCTGTCCGCGCTGGTGGCTGAGGGCGACGAGCTCGACGTCCTGGTCAGGGCAGTGGACGACTGGTCCATACCGACACCGGCACCGGGCTGGACGGTCGCCCACCAGATAGCCCACCTCGCGTGGGCGGACGCGAACGCACTCAGCGCCTTACGCACTCCGGACGCGTTCGGCGGCGAGCTCAGGCGGGCGGAAGCCGAAGGCAGCGGGTACGCAGACAAGGCCGCCGCCGCGGGAGCGGCCAAACCGCGGTCGGTGCTCCTGGACGAGTGGCGGGCCGGCCGAGCGGAACTGGCGGCGGCACTGCGCGACACGCCATGGGACCACGCATTCCCCTGGTACATGTCGAAGGTGACCCCGGCCCTGATGGCGCCCCTTCGTCTGATGGAAACCTGGGCCCACGGGCAGGACGTCTTCGATGCTGTGGGCGTGGCGCACCGCCCGACGGATCGACTGCAGCACGTGGCGTCGCTGGGGGTGTTGGGACGGGCGCTGTCCTTCGCCGCCGTCGGACTGCCTGAGCCGGCGGACCCCTTCCGCGTCGAGCTGACAGCACCTGACGGACGGACCTGGGTGTGGGGCCCCGAGGCTGCCGCGCAACGGGTACAGGGCGGCGCTATCGACTTCTGCCTGTGTGTCACCCGGCGTCGCCCCTGGTCCGAGACCAACATGACGGCGACCGGCAAGGACGCTCAGAAGTGGCTGGAGGTGGCGCGCGTCTTCCTCTGAAAGCGTGTCGGGGTGCCTGGTCATGAGAGACGCGTGACGGTTGCGATCTGCTCTCCAGGCACGGCGACGGCCCCGGAATGATCATGTGGTGTGTGCCAGTGTGACAACTCCGAGGCCGTCAGCGGCCCATGCTCGGCGTAATCAACTGGCCACTCGACAGGCTCTAACTGGTCCTGACAAAGCCGTTGTACGTGGCGGTGGGTGATCAGGCAGACGGCGAGTCCGAGGAATGCTTCGTGGATGTCGTCGCGTCGGTCCCAGCGGATGCGAAGGCGTCGGAAACCGTGGAGCCAGGCGATCGTGCGCTCGACGACGTAGCGGAAGATGCCCAGGCCTGTGCCGTGAGGCTCGCCTCGTTTCG
>NZ_KQ948451.1:33668-209308 GCF_001514115.1 Streptomyces olivochromogenes | reverse complement strand
CCGTGGTCGACCGGGCTGGGTCCGCTTTTGGGCTCCGCCGGGCAGCCCTGACGTGGGAGGAGTCGATCACCGCCCTCGACCAGTCCAGCTTGTCCTTCGACCGCAGTTTCTCCAGCAGCAGCACATGCAACTGGTCCCGGACGCCGGCCTCGTTCCAGGCCGCCAGGCGCCGCCAGCAGGTCATACCCGAACCGAAGCCCAGCTCCTGGGGCAGGTACTCCCACTGGATTCCCGTGTGCAGGACGAAGAGGATCCCGCACAGCGCCTGCCGGTCAGGCACTCGAGGTCTGCCCTCGACCAGCTTCGGCGGAGGCTTGGGCAGCAACGGCTCGATGAGCGACCACAGTTCATCGGAGATGATCCAAGGCCGCGACTGACGTTTCCCCACAACCAGACCAACGAACAGACAAGCCAACAGTCACATGATCAACAGCTTTTGTTAGAGCTAGTAAGAGTTGTCCCGCAACACTGGGCTCGTCCCCAGCGCCTGCTGAGCTGCCTGCTCGCGCCCCTTCGCGCTGGGGCCTAAAGGAAGGCGCTCAGTCCAGAGCAGCGGTCACCGCCTCAGACACCATCGCTCCCGCCTCCTGGATCCGCTGGCGCATTTTCCCTTCGTACAGCCATGCGCAAGCCTCGATCGCTGGAAAGAGTTCGGCGAGAATCAACGCCGCACGCTTCGGTACGTGGGTTCCTTCCCTCCACGCCGTCCCGCAGCGATCGATCTCCTCCTGTAGCTGAAGGAGCGCCTGCTCATCGAACCCCTCGTTCATGCGCAGGGGGATCACGAAACGATTCGCCGCCTCTTCCAGACGACTGACCAAGTCTGTCTCCATGTGTGCCTCCGTCTCGGGCAGTTCGCAGCACGGTGGGAGGACCTTCTCGTGGCTGGTGTGATCACGGCGTCACAGCCGTCCTGGATAGGCCCGTTCACCGGGCTGAGCCCCGCGCTGCTTCGGCAAGCTGGTTACCGCCCTGCGTCGCGAGGGAGCGGACACGGTCCGCCGAGGTCGGCCGTGGAGCCTGCCCCTGGAGGACCGCGTCCTGCTGGTCGCGGCGTACTGGCGCACCAACTTGACACTGCGCCAGCTCGCGCCGCTGTTCGGAATCTCGAAGTCTGCGGCCGACCGCATCATCAACCGAATCGCACCGCTGCTCGCACTGAGGCCGCGCCGACGGTTCCGCAAGGACACCGTGCTCATCGTGGACGGCACCCTGGTACCCACACGTGACCATGCGGTGGCGGAGCAGTCGAAAAACTACCGGTACTCCACCAACCACCAGGTCGTCATCGACGCCGATACACGGCTGGTCGTCGCAGTTGGCCGGCCTCTACCTGGCAACCGCAACGACTGCAAGGCATGGGAGTTGTCCGGAGCCAAGGCCGTCGTCGGCAACACCACGGTGATCGCTGACGGCGGATACCGCGGCACTGGCCTGGTGATCCCGCACCGCCGTGAACCAGGCCAGGCCGAACTCCCGGCCTGGAAAGAGGAGCACAACCGCTCACACCGCAAGGTCCGCGCCGGCGTCGAACACGCCTTCGCCCGCCTGAAGAGCTGGAAGATCCTCCGCGACTGCCGCCTCAAGGGCGACGGCGTTCACCACGCCATGCTCGGCATAGCCCGACTGCACAACCTCGCGCTCGCCGGATAGACCGACCCAAGGTGGGCATCCTCGATGCTGACCATGCCGAGTCAGTTGATCATTGCGGGACGGCCTTTAAAATCGGCAGCGCCATTCGCTGAAAGGCAGCAATATCCACGTCGAGTTGACGTGGTCTCTCTGGTGTTGTTGATCCTGCTCAGTCTCTCTGTGCGATCCTCCTCAAGGAAATCCACCTATGTGTCGATCCGCGATACCCCCCGCCCATTTCCGTCCCCGGTTGGCTGTCCCCTATGGTCTGCTCGCCGACTCCGTGCCTGTCTGGGATCTGGCGGAGACAGACGGACGGGTGGCGCCTTGACCGCCGGTGGGAGCAACCGGCTGCTGACGCCGGAAGAAGTGGCTGTATGGCTCAGGGTCAGCGAGATCACCGTCAAGAACAAGTACCGCGCCTGGGGGCTCAAGCCGCAGAAAGTCGGGCGCCTCCTGCGCTTCCGAGAGCGCGATGTCGTGACCTACCTCGATCGCAATTACGGGTGAGCTTGACGCCCAGATCCCAAGACCGAAAGGACGCCACTTGGCCACCGTCTTCCAGAAGTGCAAGACCGACGACAAGAATAAGAACTATCCGTGTGAGAAGACCAGATGCGGCCACCCCTGGACGGTCAGATACCGGGAGCCGGGAGGCCGGTCCGGTCGGCAACGCGAGAGGTCATTCCCGACCAAGCGCGAGGGCGACGACCACGGCGTAGAGATGGAGAGCGTCAAGCGGGAAGGCACGTACCTCGATCCCAAGCGGGGCGCCGTACCGCTCCGGACGTACGCGGAGGCGTGGCTCGAACTGCCCCTGCTGCCGAGCCGGGCTGTGGATGAGATGCTCCTCCCGTCTGCTCACCAGGTGCAGGACATCGCGGACGAGTTCCGCCGGGAGTGGGCGCTCTCCGTCTAGCTTCCGTAAGGTAGTGAATACCCTGGGTTACGAATGGTCGCCTCGCGACCTGCGCCACTGGTTCGCCTCGACCGCGCTCAGCAATGGCTTGCCACTCTTGGACGTGTCCCGGTGGCTGGGGCACAAGAGCATCACGGAGACGGCGGACACGTACGGGCACCTCACCCCTGACGCCACCGGCCGGGCGGTCATGGTGATGGATGCGGCGCTGACCCTGCACCGTGCTGACTTGGCGCTGACTGGGGTGGCGTGATCTAGCGTTTCCGCAGGTCGGACGGCCACCTTCGATATGTTCGATTGACATATGTCTGCGATTTGGAGGGCGAGTCGCCCCTCGGGTTGGCCACGCGGATCACGACAGAGCGTGCCACGCCTTGGACAGAGCCTGGCGGAACTGATCCGTCTGGTGTGCGCTGAGCCCGCGCACCATGCGTTCCTCCAGCTCACGTACCGCGTCGGTGTACCGCGCCAGTAGCTCGCGCCCCTCGTCGGTGAGCAGGATCAGCAGCTCGCGCCGGTTGTGTGGATTGCGCTCGCGGCGGATCAGTCCACGGTTCTCCAGTGAGCGCACCAGGTCGGCCATCGACTGCGCGGTCACGAAGGAGTCCCGCGCGAGCTGTGCCGCCGAGAGGCCGTCGTGTCGCTCCAGCACGGTCAGTGACGTGTACTGCAGTGCGGTGATCCCCGACGGCTTCACCAGTTCGTCGAGGTGGGAGCGCACGACGAGCTCCACCTGCTTGACCATGTAGAGCAGGGACGGAGGTGCCTTCGTTGCCTGGGTGCCGACCATGGGTCCAGCCTAAGCCATTGACAGGATTCCTGTCCGTAACGAGACTGCGGACCGACAGGAATCCTGTTGGTTGAAATCTTGGCGATCAAGGCTGAGGAGTGGGCAATGACGACCACCTTCGAGAGCGGGCCCGGGCGGCTGTTCATCGGCGGACAGTGGCGCGAGGCGGCCGACGGAGCGCGTACGGACGTGATCGACCCGTCCACCGGCCAGGTGGTCACGACGGTCGCCGAGGCGGGTGCGGCGGACGTGGACGCCGCCGTACGCGCCGCGCGGGAGGCCTTCGACCACGGCCCCTGGGCCGGTCTGAGCGGACGGGAGCGGGGCAGGGTGCTGCACCGCGTCTCGGAGCTGATCCGCGAGAACGCCGACGAGCTCGCCGCCCTGGAGAGCCTCGACGTCGGCAAGCCCATCTCGCTGTGCCGCCCCGTCGACGTGCTCACGGCGGCCGACGAGTACGAGTACTGCGCCGCGCTCGCCCAGACCCTGGACGGCGCCACCCGCGACACCCCGCTGGGCGCCTTCGCCTACACGCGCCGGGGGCCGCTCGGCGTGGTCGCCGCGATCACACCCTTCAACTTCCCGCTGATCCTCTCCAGTTCGAAGCTCGCCCCGGCCCTCGCGGCCGGCAACACCGTGGTGCACAAGCCCGCCGACGAGACCCCGCTCAGCGCCCTGTACATGGCCCGCCTGCTCCAGGAGGCCGGGGTCCCGGACGGTGTGGTGAACGTCGTCACCGGCAGCGGACCGGTCGCGGGCGAGGCACTGCTGCGCAACCCCGGCATCGACAAGCTCGCCTTCACCGGTTCGACCGCCGTCGGCCGGCACGCCGCGAGCGTCGCGGGCCAGGCGCTCAAGCCGGTCACCATGGAACTGGGCGGCAACGCGGCTCACGTCGTCTTCGAGGACGCCGACCTGGAGAAGGCGGTCGGCGCGGTCATCAAGGGATTCGTCTTCAACACCGGGCAGTTCTGCATGGGCGGCCCGCGGCTGCTGGTGGCGCGCTCGGTGTACAGCACCCTGCTGAACATCCTCGCCGACGCCGTGCCCGGCGTCCCGGTCGGCGACCCCCGCGCCCCCGAGACCGTCGTCGGTCCGATGGCGGGGGAGCGGCACCTCCGGAAGGTCGAGGAGTACGTCGAACTGGCCCGCAAGGAGGGCGCCCGCATCGTCTGCGGCGGCGAGCGGCTCGACCTGAACGGCGGCTACTACTACAAGCCCACGGTCCTCGCGGGCCTGCCGAACGACTCCCGCGTGATCCAGGAGGAGATCTTCGGCCCGGTCCTCACCGTCCAGCCCTTCGACTCCGAGGACGAGGCCGTCGAACTGGCCAACTCGACCCCGTACGGCCTGGCTTCGGGCATCCAGACCACCGACCTCACCCGCGCGCACCGCGTCGCCGACCGGCTCCAGGCGGGCATCGTCTGGATCAACGACTGGGCGATGCTCGACCCGGCGGTCCCCTTCGGCGGGGTCAAGGACTCCGGCTTCGGCCGGGAGTACGGGCCCGAGGCCCTCGCCTCCTACACCAAGGTCAAGTCCGTCGTCGTCTCGCTCGACTGAGCCGCGCACCATCACAAAAGGGAGTTCGTACGATGTCCACCCCCACTCGCGCGGCCGTGGTCGAGTCCTCAGGCGCGCCGTTCACGCTCGCCGATGTCGAACTCGACGAGCCCGGCTCCGGCGAAGTCCTCGTCCGTATGGTGGCGACCGGCCTGTGCCACACCGACCTCGGTGTGGCGGGCGGCGGTCTGCCCTTCCCGCTGCCCGGCGTCCTCGGCCACGAGGGAGCGGGCGTCGTCGAGGCCGTCGGCCCGGACGTCGGCGGCGTTGCCCCCGGCGACCATGTCGTCCTGTCCTTCACCTCCTGCGGTGGCTGCCGCAACTGCCGTGACGGGCACCCCGCCTACTGCGCCACCTGGCTGCCGCTGAACCTCATCGGCGGCCGGCGCGCCGACGGCACCAGCACGATCAGCCGTGCCGGGGCCCCGCTCGGCGGGCACTTCTTCGGGCAGTCCTCCTTCGCCGAGCGGGCGCTGGTCGACGCGCGCAGCCTGGTGAAGGTCGACCCCGATGTGCCGCTGGAGTCCGTCGCCCCCCTGGGCTGCGGGGTGCAGACCGGGGTCGGTGCGGTCTGGAACGTGCTGAAGCCCAGGCTCGGCGACACCCTCGTCGTGCTCGGTGCCGGGGCGGTCGGCCTGTCCGCGGTGATGGCCGCCGCCCTGACCCCCGCCACGAGGATCATCGTGGTCGACCGGGTCGCCGAACGTCTCACCCTGGCCGAGGAGTTGGGTGCGACGCACACGATCGACGCGGGCGAGGCCGACCTCGGCGAGGCTGTCGCGCTGCTGACGGACGGTCACGGTGCCGACGGTGTCGTCGAGACCACCGGCAGCGTCGCCGTACTGCGCCAGGGCGCCGACGCGCTCGCCGCGCGCGGCACCCTGGTCGTGGTCGGCGCCCCGCCCTTCGGTACCGAAGTCGCCCTGGACGTCAACGGGTTGATCCCAGGAAAGCGGATCGTCGGCCTCACCCTGGGGGACGGCGAGACCCAGACCTTCATCCCCGGGCTGGTCCAGCTCGTGAAGGAGGGGCGGCTCCCGCTGCACCGCCTGATCAGCCACTATCCGTTCGCGGACATCGAGCAGGCGGTGCGGGACATGAAGGCGGGCAAGACGATCAAGCCCGTACTGACCTTCTAGTCGACAACCCGTACTTGCCCTCTAGTCGACCGTGAGCACGAGCTTCCCCGTGGTCCGGCCGGTGTCGCCGAGCGCGTGCGCCTCGGCGGCGTCGGCCAGGGGGAACGTCCCGGCGATCGTCGCGCGCAGCTTGCCCGCGTCGACGAGGTCCGCGACCGCCCGCATGCCCGCGTGGTCCGCCTCCACCAGCATCCGCGCCGCCCGCACACCGAGCGCCGCGGCTTCCTTGTAGAGCTCCTCCGGCCCCATCGGCAGGATCGACACCACGATCCCGCCCTCGCGCAGCACACGCAGCGAGCTGAAGGTGTTCTCCCCGCCGATCGTGTCCAGGACGACGTCGACGTCCCGGACCGCCTCGGTGAAGTCGGTCTCCCGGTAGTCGATCAGCTCGTCGGCGCCGAGGCCGCGCAGGAACTCGTGCTTGCCCGCGCTCGCCGTGCCGATCACATACGCGCCGCGCGCCTTGGCGATCTGTACGGCCACATGCCCGACGCCGCCGGCCGCGGCGTGGATCAGCACCCGCTGCCCCGGCCGCAGATCGGCCGTGTCGACCAGCGCCTGCCAGGCGGTCAGCGAGACCAGCGGCAGGGCGCCCGCCTCCGTGTGGTCGATCCCGGCCGGCTTGGGCGCGAAGGAGCGGGCGGACGCGGTCACGTACTCGGCGTGCGAGCCGTGCCCGAACGGGTAGGGCAGCATGCCGAAGACCTCGTCGCCGGGCTCGTACAGGGTGACGCCGACCCCGACGGCCTCCACCACTCCGGAGACGTCCCAGCCCAGGACGAAGGGCGGCTGCCCCAGGAATCCGCCCGTCGCCCGGTGCTTCCAGTCGGTCGGGTTGACCCCGGCCGCCCGCACCCGCACCAGTACCTCGCTCGGCCCGGGTGCCGGCCGCTCCGTCTCCACTTCCTTGAGTACCTCGGGCCCGCCGAGGACGTCCTGACTGATCGCGCGCATCGTGTTCGCAGTGCTCATGAAGACAGCGTGCCGGGCCGGCGCGCTCCGCGAAATGGCAAGATTGCCAACCTTCGATAGGATCGTGCCATGAGTCGAGTGGAGCGTGTGGAGCGCGTGGTCGTCCTGGCGCTGGACGGTGTCTACCCCTTCGAGCTGGGCATCCCCAGCCGGATCTTCGGCGCCGCGGACGGCCGGTACGAGGTGCTGACCTGCACCGTCGACGGTCGCCCGGTGCGCTGCAACGCGGACTTCTCGGTCACCGTCGAGCACGGTCCCGAGGTGCTGGGCACGGCGGACACGGTGGTGATCCCCGCCATGGACCCGGCCGCCGTGACCGCGGAGCTCCCCGCCGAGGTCACCGCCGCGCTCGCCCTCATCCGCCCGGGCACCCGCATCGTCTCCATCTGCACGGGCGCGTTCGTGCTGGCGGCGGCCGGTCTCCTGGACGGGCGGCGGGCGACCACGCACTGGCAGCTGGCCGACGATTTCCGGCGCCTGTTCCCGCGGGTGTCCCTGGACGCGGACGTGCTCTTCGTGGACGACGGCACGATCCTCACCTCCGCCGGTGCCGCCTCCGGCGTCGACGTCTGTCTGCACATCCTGCGCAACGACCACGGCAGCGAGCTGGCCAACAAGGTGGCCCGGCGCTGTGTGGTGCCGCCCTGGCGCGACGGCGGTCAGGCCCAGTACATCGAGCAGCCCGTGCCGGACACGGCGGCGACCAGCACGGCGGCGACCCGTGGGTGGGCTCTCGCCCGACTGGGTGACCCGCTGACCCTGGCCGATCTCGCGGGACACTCCCGCATGAGCCTGCGCACCTTCGCCCGCCGCTTCAACGACGAGGTGGGCATGAGCCCCGGCCGCTGGCTCATCCAGCAGCGCGTCGTCCGGGCCCGCCATCTGCTGGAGTCCAGCGACCTCTCGGTGGACCAGATCGCCGGCGAGGTCGGTTTCGCGACGGGCACCTCGCTCCGCCAGCACCTGCACGCGGCGATCGGCGTCTCGCCGGGGGCCTACCGGCGCACGTTCCAGGCGGCTCGCTGAGCGACGATCGCTCGTCGTCCCCCGTGCGATCGCTCGCCGTCCCCCCGTACGCTCGCTCAGCGCCCCCCGTACGAACGATCACGGTCCCTCGTGCGTCGGAGGAGGGACAGCGAGCGTTCGTCGAACAGGGGGCGGGATGCGCAAAGGGATCGTGGCGGCGGTGGCGCTGGTGGGACTGGCGGCGGTGGGGTGCGACGACGACGGGGTGCGCGAGGGCCTCGTCGTCACCGGTACGCCACCGGCGACGCCGTACGCGGGGCGGCTGGACCTGCCGTTCAGGGAGAGCGCGGACGGCAGCGCCCGAGAATTCGAGGAGAGCTCGGGCGCGGCCGGCCGGGCGTTGGAGTGCGACGGCGCGATCTACTCGGGAGGTGGGGGCGACGGGTGGGCCGAGCGTGACGGCGGCTCGACGCCGGAGGAGGGCCTGAACGCGTACTTCGACATGGACCAGCCCGAACTGCCCGATCACGGCTACCGGGTGGAGCGCAGGTCGGCGGGCCGCGTCCTGTTCTCGTACGACGTCGACGGCAGGACCAAGATCGCCGTTGTCGTCGCCAAGGACCAGCCGGACCGCCCCGGTTGGGGCCCGGAGACCAACGCCTCCTGCGACCCGGCCGAACTCCCCGCGAGTTTCACGGACGACAGGTTCGAGATCTGGACCGACCGGGACGGCCGTCGCCTGCCCACCACGACGGTGAGCAGCTCGACGGGGCCGGAGCACTGCGATTGGCAGAGCGTCCACTTCCTCGCGTTGGGCGGGCGCAAGGACGTCAGGCAATACGCCCGTGATCCGCACGGGGTGCTCGGGAGCGAGCTGCTCACCGCGGCGTACAAGGGGGACGTCCGTATGCCCGCAGTCGCGCACGACACCGGATACCGCTTCCATGACTGGGCGCTCTGGCTGACGGACGACAAGGCCACGGCGTACGTACGCACGAACCACGGGGTGGAGGCATGGCCCGCCACGAAGGAGCGGGTGGCCTGCAAGTGAGACTTCAGCGGCTCATGTGCAGGGCGACCAGCAACTGCCAGACCTGGTCGGCGACTTCCTCCGGGGTGCCCTCAAGGAGTCCGTGCAGCCAGTCGGCGAGCACCCCCGCGAACGTGGCGGCGACCGCGGAGGCCACCAGCGGGGCGTCCGCGGCGCCCGCGAGGGTGCGCTCGGCCAGGCTGCGGGCGCGCAGGTCGCGATGGAGGACGTGCCCGAGCGGGCCGCCCCCACCCGGGCTCAGCAGCGCGCGGTAGAGGCCGGCGTGCGGGGCGAGGTCGGCGAAGAACGCGAGCAGGGCGGGCGGCGCGGACACCGGGTCGGGCCGCCCGCGCCACGCGTGCAGCGCCTCCACGGCCTCCCGTACGACATCGGCGCAGGCGTCGACGGCCAGTGCCTCCAGGTCGGCGTAGTGCACGTAGAAGGTGGCCCGGCCGACCCCGGCCCGCCGCACCAGCGCGGCGACGCCGACCTCCTCCAGCGGGTGCTCGGCGCACTCCGCGAGGAGCGCCCGGCGCAGCTTCTCGCGGGTGCGGGCGGCCCGCGGGTCCTCGGGCGTCACCGCGCGAGCAGGACGGCGGCCAGGGCGAGCGCGCCGGGCAGGGCCTGCGCGAAGAGGATGCGGCGGTTGGCGGTGAGCGCCCCGTACACCCCGGCGACCACGACGCACACCAGGAAGAAGACCTGGACGCGGAACCCGGTCGGATCGGCGGCGATCAGCCCCCACACCAGGCCCGCCGCGAGAAACCCGTTGTAGAGCCCCTGGTTGGCGGCCAACGGCGCGGTCGCCCGGGCCATCTCCGGGTCGAAGCCGTGCAGGCCGCGCCCCGGCTTCTTCTCCCACAGGAACATCTCCAGCACGAGTATGTACGCGTGCAGCGCGGCCACCAGGCCCACCAGCACGTTCGCGACCGTCTCCATCGTCAGCAAGCTCCCTCGTACACGGTTGTCCACGGTGTCCCTGGACGGATATTTCCTGGACAGGTGTCCACTATAGCTGGACGACTGTCCAGGAAGTCACGGGGCGCTTCAGGTTGCCCCGCGCGCCCCCTGGGGTAGCGATGCTGCGTTTTCCGTTGCCGGAGGGGGAGTTGACGTGTCGGGCAGCCTCGCGCCGGGTGGTTGGAGCGGGAGTGAGCGGGGCATGTGGGCCGCGTTCCGCAGGGGGGAGTGGTACGCGGACGGGGGCGAGGTCCGGGCGTCGGTGGTGCGCCGGCTGCTGCTCGCGCCGCCGCCCGCCGAACCGGGCCACCTGCCGAGGCTCAGGCTCAGGGACGTACGGATCACCGGGCGCCTCGACCTGGCCGAGGCGGTCGTCACGGGGACACTACGGCTGCGCTCCTGCCGTTTCGAGCAGGTCCCCTGCCTCGACGGCGCGTCCCTGGGGGCGCTGGAGCTGCGCGACTGCGTACTGCCCGGCCTCTCCGCGGTCGGCGTCACGATCGGCCGGCAGTGCGAGCTCACCCGGTGCCGGGTGGAAGGTCCCATCGATCTCTACGGCGCCTCGATCGGCGGCACCCTGCACCTGGAGGACAGCACGCTCACCGGGCACGGCGAGCGCCGCGGCGAAGGCGCGCTGCAACTGCTGTGCGCCACCGTCGGAGGGGACATCCAGGCGGGCTCGGGCCTGCGCGTCGACGGCTGCACCGACCTGCGGGACACCTCCGTGCGGGGCAGTGTCGTGCTCAAGCGCGCCGAGCTGCGCAACCCGACCGGGATGGCGCTGAAGGCCAACCGGCTGCACATAGGGGGCGACCTGAACTGCCGCGGCGGCCTCGTCGCCGAGGGCACGGTCGATCTGTGCGACGCCCGGGTCGGCGGCGGCGCGCTCTTCGAGGACGCCTCGCTGACCGCTGAGCACGGGCCCGCGCTGCGCGCCCACGGCATAGACGTCGGGGCCGAGTTCAACCTCTGCGACGGTTTCACCGCGCACGGCCGGCTCTCCATGAGCAGCGTCACCGTACGCAGCCGGTTCTGCTTCAAGGACGGGCTCATCGACGCCCCCGTCGGACAGCCCGCCCTCCTCAGCCGCCGCTCCACCGCCTCCGAACTCGACATGCGCTTCCGCGCACCCGTACGCGGCACCGTCGACCTCAGCCACACCCGCGTCACCGTCCTGAGCGGCACCCCGGACAGCTGGCCCACGGCGCTGCGCATGGAGGGCGTGGTCTACGACAGCCTGCTGCCCCAACTCCCCGCCGCGCAACGGCTTCCCCTGCTCGGCCGCGACCCCGAGGGCTTCACCCCGCAGCCCTACGAGCAACTGGCCGCCGCCTACCGCCAGCACGGGCACGACGGCGATGCCCGTACGGTCCTGCTCGCCAAGCAGCGGCGGCTGCGCACCACCCTGCCGTGGCCGGGGCGGGTGTGGAGCGGCCTCCAGGACATCACCGTCGGCTACGGCTATCTGCCGATGCGCGCCGTGTGGTGGCTGTGCGCGATCGTGCTCAGCGGGATCCTGCTGTTCACCCGCTGGCCCCCGCAGCCCGTCGACCCGGGCAAGCCGCCCCGCTTCCAGGCCGCCATCTACACCTTCGACCTGGTACTGCCGCTCGTCGACTTCGGACAGGAGCAGGCGTTCAGCCCGCGCGGCGGACTCCAGTGGGCGGCCGCGGTCCTGGTCTGCCTCGGCTGGCTGCTCGCGACGACGGCGGCCGCGGGCGCCAACCGCACACTCCGCAGGGCGTGAGTGTCACCGAGCCTCGGCGGCCCGCCGCAGCGTCAGCGCCCGCAGCGCGAGCTGCATCTCGAACTGGGCCGTCGGATCGTGGAGCCGCTCGCCGAACAACTCGTCCAGCTGCCGCATCCGATAGCGCACCGTCTGCGGGTGCACGGCGAGCCGCGCCGCCACCTCACTCGCGTTGTGGCCGCTCTGCAGCCAGGTCAGCAGCGTCTCGGCGAGCCGCTCCCGCTGCGGCGAGCGCATCCGCTCCAGCGGGCTCAGACGGCGTTCGGCCATCGCGTCCACCAACGCCTCGTCCCGGAAGAGCAGGAGCGTGGCCAGGTGCTCCTGGCAGCGCACCATCTCCGTGTCGGGCAGGATGCCCCGCCGCACCAGCTCCAGCGCCTCGGCCGCCCAGCGCAGCGACCGGGCGCCCTCGTGCAGCGCCACGGTGGGCCCCATCGCCGTACGTAACCCGTGCAGCGCCCCGGAGACCGCCCGCGCCCGCCCCGGCCCCTCCGGATCGGGCACGACGAGGACGGCCGGCTGGACGTCGAACCGGGCGAGGAACTCCGGCGGCACGATGGGCCGCGCCGCCGCGGGCCGCGGCCCGCGGTCGATCGCGACCACCGCCAGCGCCCTCGGCACCGGCCACCCCGCGGTGTGCGCGAGCTCGCTGATCGCCTCGGCCGACGCCGGCGGATCGGCGGTGAGCAGATCGAGGAGCCGGGCCCGCCGCTGCTGCAACTCGCCCGCCCGGTGCAGCCGTGCCTCCGTGTAGCCCGCGGTCGTCGCGGCCGCCATCTCGTCCAAGTGCAGGAACAGCGCCTCGCCGAACGCGGCCAGCACATTGCGCGGCAGCAGTTCGGCGTCGACCAGCGCGTTGATCCGACGCCATGTCACCCGCGCGCCGAGCCGCAGCGCGGACTGGAACGAGTCGAGACTGCGCCCCTCGTCCGCCTCGCCCCGCCCGATGCGCCGGTAGGTCTCCTTCACCGGCTCCCAGTCGGTGTCCGGCTGCGCCATCCGCTCCAGGAACCCCTGCAGGGCGTGCTCGACACCCCGCCGCACGACCTGCATGTACGTGTCGTCCGTCGGGCGCGCGTACTCCGGGATCTCGGTCTTGATCGCCCGTACGACCTCTTCCCTGATGTCGGTGAAAAACGGCCGGAGATGGTGGTGCAGGCCAGAAGGGATCGCCTTGAAGGGGCCGTTGGGCTCCTCGCCCGTCTCCTGGGCGGCCACCGCGTCCGTCGCGTCCGCCACGGAGTCTGTCGCCTCGACCGCTCCGCGGCCCGCGTCCTCGCTCTGCGAGGTGGGGAATCCGGTCATCGCTGCGGCTCCCTTCTGCGGGCGCGGTCGGGGGCTCGGAGACGATACCGGCAATTGACGTGCTCCCTGGCCTAAAGTCCAGGGATTCCGGCCTGGGTCTTCTGACCCTTCCGGGGGCTTCCTGCTTCAACGCGCTGTGCCGGGACTTTCGTCCTGGTCTTACCGGCGCTCTGCGAGGCGTTTGGCGTCTCCGTCCGTCCGGCGGCGACGATACGGCGTCCTTCGAAGAGGACGTTGCGGGCTGCGTTGTGGTCGCGGTCGTGCACGGTGCCGCACGCGCCGCACGTCCACTCCCGGACGTGCAGGGGCTTGGGGCCGTCACGGAATCCGCAGGCCGAGCAGACCTGAGAGGACGGGAAAGCGCGGTCCACCCTGGCGAAGGTGCGGCCGTGCCTGACCGCCTTGTACTCCAGCATGCCGACGAACGCGGACCATCCCGCGTCGTACACGGACTTGGCGAGCCGGGTGCGGCCGAGACCGGACACCGCGAGGTCTTCCACATACACCGCTTGGCTGTCACGGATGATCTGTGTGGATGCCTTGTGGTGGAAGTCCCGGCGCCGGTCCGCCACCCTGGCGTGCTGGCGGGCGACCTTGATACGGGCCTTGGCCCTGTTCTTCGAACCCCTGGCCTTGCGGGACAGCTCCCGCTGAAGGCGCTTGAGTTTCTTCTCCGCCCGGCGCAGGAAGCGGGGGCTGTCGATCTTCCGGCCGTCGGACAGGACCGCGAAGGCGGACAGGCCGAGGTCGATACCGGACTCCGCCTCCAGCCCGGGGAGGATGTCCGGCTCGGTGTCGACGACGAAGCTGAGGAAGTACCGGCCACAGCTGTCCTTGGTGACGGTCAGGGACGTGGGCGCGGCCGGTAGCCGCCGGGACCACTTGACCTTGAGGTTGCCGACCTTGGCCACGTATACCGTGCCGTTCTCCTGGAGACAGAAGGCGTTGGTGTTGAGGCGGATCGACTGACGGGTGTCTTTCTTCGACTTGTACCGGGGCGGCCCCACCTTCCGGCCCTGCCGCTTGCCGTTGATCGAGTCGAAGAAGTTCTTGTAGGCGGTGTCCAGGTCCCGGAGGGACTGTTGCAGGACGACCGCTGACACGTCGGCGAGCCAGGCCCGTTCCTCGGTGCGCTTGGCCTGGGTGATGCGGAGCCGGGACAGATCCGCCGACGTCACATACGGCAGCCCGGCCGCGTGTGCTTCCTTGCGGTCGCGCAAGCAGTCGTTCCAGACCACGCGGGCGCACCCGAACGCCTGGGCCAGCGCGCGGCGCTGGGCGGCATCCGGGTAGGCCCGGTAGTTGTAGCGGAGCTGCACAACCACGATCCTAAATACGACTGGTCTCATGGATGACGAGAACGGCTACAGACGTGGCAGGCACGTCATTTCAGCGATGCATGTGCACTTGGTCTTCGTGACGAAATACCGGCGAGGGGTCTTCAACGACGAGATGCCCACACGCCGCGAAGAGATCATGCGCAAGGTGTGCGAGGACTTCGGGGCGGAGCTGAAGGAGTTCAACGGCGAACGCGATCACGTCCACCTCCTGATCAACCACCCGCCCAAGGCCGCCGTCTGCAAGCTGGTCAACAGCCTCAACGGCGTCTCCGCCCGCCGGATACACCAGGAGTTCACCGACCACATCAACCACGCCATCATGCACGGGCACCTGTGGTCGCCCTCGTACTTCTCCGCCTCCTGCGGCGGAGCGCCGTTGGCGATCGTCCGCCAGTACATCGAGCAGCACAAACGCCCACTCTGAGGTTGCGCGTCAGTGCAGTGTTGAGATGCATTCATCCCCGGCGTGAACGCCGGGGCCTTCTGCAAGATGCCCGGTAACGAGCCGCGCCCCGTCAACGGCGGACAGACGTGGGTGTGTGGATGGTCACTCGGTGACAACGGGGACCCGACGGCACCGGCGGTCGACGGCCCGGAGCCCCCGCGGATTGGCCCCGGGCGCCGAATCGAGGCCCGGTCTTTGTCAGCCGACTGACAGAAGCCGGGTGACGAACTGTCAACACGTCGTCTAACCGGACCGGCACCCCTCGGCGGACGCTGGGCCCGTCCCCTTGCTTGCCCACCCCGCCGGACAACAGCCGCACCGTCCCCACGAGTTGGAGCCACCCCATGACCCCCGCCCGGCCGCCCGCCGACGCACCACTGACGGACCACCTGCGGCACTGGGCCCGCCACCGCCCGCAGCAACGCGCCTTCAGCCACGTCGACTTCCCCGACACCGCGTCCCCGGGACAGCACCGCACCCTCGGCTGGCGAGCCCTGGACGCCCGCGCCCGCGCCGTCGCCGACCGGCTGGTGACCCTCGCCGCGCCCGGTGACCGGGCCGCCCTGGTCATGCCCCAAGGACTCGACTACGTGGCGGCCTTCCTCGGCTGCCTCTACGCACGCGTGATCGCCGTACCGCTCTTCAGCCCCAGGCTCCCCGGTCACGCGGGCGGACTGGCGGCCGTCCTCGCCGACTGCGAACCCGGCTGCCTGCTCACCGACTCGGCCACCGTCACCGCGGTCGACGCCTTCGTCCTGGACCACGCGCTGCCCGCCGTACCGGTCGTCCCCGTCGACCGGCTCCCCCTCCAGCGCTTCGCCTTCGACGAGGTCGAGGCCGCGCCGGTCCCCGACGACATCGCCTATCTCCAGTACACCTCGGGCTCCACCCGGGACCCCGTGGGCGTGATGATCAGCCACGCCAACGTCGTCGCCAACGCCCGCCAGGCCATCGACGCCTT
Organism: Streptomyces olivochromogenes; assembly: GCF_001514115.1. Taxonomy (GTDB): domain Bacteria; phylum Actinomycetota; class Actinomycetes; order Streptomycetales; family Streptomycetaceae; genus Streptomyces; species Streptomyces olivochromogenes. The sequence continues at coordinate 193,539 of NZ_KQ948451.1, read as the reverse complement.
CGCGGGCGACCTCGACGATCCCGGCGCCACCACGGCCGTCGGCTGGCTGCCCCTCTTCCACGACATGGGCCTGGTCCTCAGCGTGGCCGCGCCCGTCCTCGGCGGCTTCCCCTCCGTCCTGATGGACCCGGCGGCCTTCCTGGAGAACCCCGCGCGCTGGCTGCGCCTGCTGAGCGCGTACGACGGCACGATCAGCGCCGCCCCCAACTTCGCGTACGACTACTGCGTGGCCCGCACCGACCCCGCCGTGGCCGACGAGCTGCGCCTCGACCGCGTACGCGCCCTGATCAACGGCAGCGAGCCGGTGCGGCCGGGCACCATCGACCGCTTCCGTGCCGCCTTCGCACCCGCGGGCCTCGACCCGGCGGTGCACTGCCCCGCGTACGGACTCGCCGAGGCCACCGTGTTCGTGTCGGCGGACGCGCCCACGGCGGAGCCCACGACGGTGGCGTGCGACGCGGGTGCGCTCGCCGAGGGGCGGATCGAGAGCGCACAGGACCGGGCGGGCGCGGCGGCCGTGCTCGTGTCCTGCGGCGCGCCCGTCGGCCAGGAGGTGCGGATCGTCGACGCCGAGGGCGCCGCGCTGCCTCAGGGGCGGGTCGGCGAGATCGAGCTGCGCGGGCCCAACATGGGGCGCGGCTACTGGAAGCGCGCCGATCGGACGCTGCTCGACCCGGGGGGTTGGCTGCGCACGGGCGACTACGGCGCTCTGCTCGACGGACGGCTGCTGGTCACCGGCCGCCTCAAGGACGTGATCATCGTGGACGGACGCAACCACTACCCCCAGGACATCGAGGAGACCGTCCAGAGCGCGGTGGACCTCGTCCGCCGGGACCGGCTGGCCGCCTTCGGCGTGACCCGCGCCGACGACACGGGCGAGGAACTCGTCGTGGTCGCCGAACACCGCCGCGAACTCGACCCCACCGAGGAGGAGACCCGCGCGAGGGAACGCGACGTACGCGCCGCGGTCTTTGCCCGCCACGGACTGCGGCTCGCCGCGCTGCTGCTCGTCCCGCCCGGCTCCGTGCCCCGCACCAGCAGCGGCAAGGTGGCCCGTGCGGCCTGCCGGGCCCGCTTCCTCGACGGCGACTTCGATCCCTGGTGAGCCCCACGCGTACGGCGTACCGCCCGGAGGCCGGACGGCACTCGTACTGCGGCAAGGGGAGTCAGGCTCCCGACGCCGCGTGGACGCGCTCACCCCCCACATAGGTCAGGGCGACCTTCGCGGAAGCGATCTCCTCCGGCGGACCGGCGTACGGGTCGCGGTCCAGCACCACGAGATCGGCCAGCGCCCCGGCCCGTACGCTCCCGGTGTCGTCGAGGTGGTTGGCGTACGCCGAGCCCGCCGTGTACGCCATGAGGGCGGCCGTCAGGTCGATGCGCTCGGCCGGCAGGAACACCGGCCTGGTCCCGTCCGGGGCCACCCGGTTGACCGCGACGTGGATGCCCTGGAGCGGGTCGGCGCTGCTGACCGGCCAGTCGCTGCCCGCGGCGAGCCTCGCCCCGGACCGCAGCAGCGCCCCGAACGGGTACTGCCAGGAGGCCCGTTCGGGCCCGAGGAAGGGCAGGGTCAGCTCGTCCATCTGCGGTTCGTGCGCCGCCCACAGGGGCTGGATGTTGGCCGTGGCACCGAGACGCGCGAAGCGGGGTACGTCGTCGGGGTGCACCACCTGGAGATGGGCGAGGTGCGGACGCGTGTCGCTGCGCCCGTTGGCCCTCCGCGCCGCCTCCACGGCGTCCAGGGCGTCGCGTACGGCCCGGTCGCCCAGCGCGTGGAAGTGACACTGGAAGCCGAGCGCGTCCAACTCGGTGACATATGACGGAAGTCGAGCCGGATCGATGAAACTCTTCCCCCGATTGACGGTGGCGCAGCCGCACCGGTCCAGATAGGGGTCGAGCAGCGCGGCCGTGCCGTTCTCGGCGACCCCGTCCAGCATCAGCTTGACGCTGCTGGCGCGGAACCGGCCGTGGCTCGACGCGGCCCGCCGTTCGACGAGTTCGGGTATCTGCTCGGCCCCACGCTCCCGGTCCCACCACAGCGCGCCGACGACACGCGCGGTCAGCGAACCGTCGCGGGCGGCCGTCAGATAGGCGTCCGACGGGTCCTCCATCCCCACGAACGCGCCGACCAGCGCGTCCTGCCAGGCGGTGATGCCGAGCGCGTGCAGCTCCCGCTGGGCACGCAGCAGCGCGGCGAGCCGGTCCTCGGCGGTGGCCCGGGGAGTGTGCCGGCCGACGTGGTGCATGGCCCCTTCCTGGAGCATCCCGTTCGGCTCGCCCGAGGCGTCCCGCTCGAAGCGCCCGTCGGCCGGGTCGGGCGTGTCCCGGGTGACGCCCGCGAGCTCAAGGGCGCGGCTGTTGACCCAGGCGCCGTGGTGATCCCGGTTCGGCAGGTACACAGGCCGGTCCGGTACGACCGCGTCCAGCAGCTCCTTGGTCGGCGTACCGCCCGCGAAGGCCTCCATGGACCAGCCGCCGCCCGTGATCCACTCCCGTTCCGGGTGCGCGTCGGCGTAGGCCCGTACGGCGGCGAGGGTCTCCTCGGCGGTCTTCGCCCCCGTGAGGTCGCACTGACTGAGCTCCAGCCCCGCCGGGACCGGGTGGACGTGGGCGTCCTGGAAGCCCGGCAGGAGCAGCCGTCCCGCCAGGTCGACCACCTCCGTCTTCGGGCCGACCAGGTCGTGGACCTCGGAGTTTCCGACGGCGGTGATCCGGTCGCCGGTGACGGCGACGGCTGTCGCGCCGCGGCCTTCGGGGCCCCTGGGACCCCCGGGACCCTCGTGGCTCTCGGGGGTGAGGACCGGGCCGCCGGTGAAGAGGAGATCGGCGTGCATGTGCATCTTTCCTTAGTTGGATGTGGCCAGTAGTTGGGGCGCGTCGGCGTCGGTGCCGTGCCCCGTACGGAAGTAGGGGGACTTACGGACCCACTTCGCCCACGCGGCGGCCAGGAAACCGGAGGCGATCATCAGGGTGGGGGTGAGCAGCAGGAACCAGCCGTTGTCCGCGCTGACTTCGAAGTGGTCGGTGGAGGTGTAGAAGGACCAGGCGAGATAACCGCCGAGCGTGAGCAGGGCCGCCGCGCTCAAGGAGGGCAGGACCACCGCCCGTATCCCCTGCCGCCAGTCCTCCCGCAGCAGGCCCCGGAAGCGGGCGGCGGCCGCGAGGGCGGTGAGCGCGTAGGACAGCGCGACGACGATCCCGACCGCGTTCACCGTCGCCATGATCATGTCGGCGAGACGGGGAATCACCAGGGCGAGGGCGGCGACCACCGTCGCCAGCGCGCCGATCAGCAGCGTTCCGGTCGCCGGAGTCCCGTACCGCGCGCTGACCTTGGACCACACCGGCCCGAGCGTACGGTCCCGGCTCATCGCGAACATGCCGCGAGCCGTCGGGATCACCCCGGCCTGCAGCGAGGCGACGGCCGAGAACATCAGGGCCACCAGCGGCAACGCGGCCAGCGGCTGGGAGGCGAGCCGGTCACCGAAGAACGCCAGCCCCTGCGCGCCGTGCCCGGCCAACTCCTGCTCGGACAACACGCGTTGGAAGGCGACCGAGCCGAGGAGGAACAGCCCCAGCATGGTGACCAGCGTGATGAGCCCGGCCCGTGAGGCGTCGCGCGGGTCGCGCACCTCCTCGTTCACGGTGAACGCCGCCTCGAAGCCCCAGTAGCAGAACACCGACAGCAGCAGCCCCTGCGCCAGCGCCGACGCCGAGGGAATCGCGAACGGGTCGAACCAGCTCAGCCGGAACGGGTGCGGACCGGTGACGATGCCGTAGCCGCAGAAGCCCAGCAGCACGACGTACTCGAAGACGAGCAGCCCGCTCTGCAGCCGGGCCGCGGTCCTGACCCCGGTGACCGCGGTGAGGGTGACGGCGACGAGGACCACGATGCCCACCGCGGTCGTCTGGGCGGTGGAACCCGGGTCCAGCACCAGCCCCGCCACCGTGTGCAGCCCGGCCTCACCGGCCAGTTGGAGCATCGCCGAGCCGGTCACGGCCGTGGTGTACGCGAGGAACGCCACCGTGGCCACGATGTTCACCCAGCCGACGAGGAAGCCGAGCCAGGGGGTGAGCGAACGGCCCACCCACACATAGCCGTTGCCCGCGTTCGGCTCGACCCGGTTCAGCCGGCTGTAGGCGCCCGCGATCCCGAGGATCGGCAGGAAGGCCAGCAGCATGATGGCGGGCAGATGCAGCCCGACCACGCCGGCCGTCACGCCCAACCCGATGCCGATGCTGGTGGTGGCCGCCGTGCTGGAGGCGGCGATGGCGACGCCGTCCACGACGCCGAGCGACTTGCGCAGGGACGGGGGGTCCTCACCGTAGGGCTGCTGCGTCATGGCCTGCTCCGATCGCACCCAGGGGGCCTGATTCCGGCCCGATGACCGGAAATGAAACTGCCCGGGGCCTTAACAGGTCAACGCCGTTGACATAAGGTGCCCGCACCGGAGGGAGAGTCCATGACGTCCATGAACGACCGGGTCGTCCCGCCCGCCGCCCGGCGGCGCAGGCGCCCCACCAAGACCGGAGTCGTGCTCTCCGAGGAGCTGATCGTCGAGACCGCGCTGCGCCTGCTCAAGGAGCACGGCGCCGACGCCCTCACCGTCCGCCGCCTCGGCCTCGCCCTCGGCGCCGACCCGACCGCCCTGTACCGGTACTTCCGCGACACCGACGACCTGCTCCTCGCCATCGCCGACGAACTCATCGGCCGCACCCTGCGCACCTGGCGCCCCGCCGGGGACTGGCGCGCCGACCTGCGGGATCTCGGCCTGCGGATACACGCCGGAGCCCTGTCGCATCCGCAGGCCGCGGTGCTCAGCTCCTACCGCGTCACCGGCCGGGTCCACGAGATCGAGGCCGTCGAAACCATCCTCGGCGTGCTGCGCCGAGCCGGTTTCCCGGACCCGGACGCGGTGCGGATCTACCACGCCTTCGTCGACCAGTCCCTGGCCTTCGCCGCCCTCGACGCGGCGAGCCTGGCGCTCCCGCGCGCCGCGCGCGACGCGGAGGCGGGCGTGTGGCGGGCGACGTACGCCCGGCTGCCCGCCGACACCCACCCGCACATCGCGGCGACCGCCCGTCATCTGCTGGTGGACATGCGCCGCAGCGCCTATCCGGTGGCGCTGGACATGCTGCTGACCGCGGCGGCGGCCTGCCTGGAAGAGGTCACCGAGCACGCCGGTCACGCCGGTCCTTTCCAGGCCCGAGCAGAAGATCAGGAGTCCGCCCGCCCATGAAGCCGCCCGCCCGATCTCCGAAGCAACGCAAGCACGACACCCTCCACCGGCTGGAGCACGACGTCGACTGCTGGGTGTCCACGGCCGACGGCGCCGGGGAAACGCCGTACCTGATCCCGCTGTCCTTCCTTTGGGACGACACGACCCTGCTGCTCGCCACCCCGGCCGCCAGTCCGACCGGCCGCAACCTGCGCGCGAGCGGCAAGGTGCGCCTGGGCATCGGCCCGACCCGCGACGTGGTGCTCGTCGAGGGAACCGCCGAGGCGCTGGAGGCCGTCGCGCTGCCGGACGGAGTCGGCGACGCCTTCGCCGAGAAGACCGGCTTCGACCCGCGCGGACTCACCACGGCGTACCTCTACTTCCGTGTCACCCCGCGGCGCGTGCAGGCCTGGCGCGAGGCCGACGAACTCACCGGGCGCGACCTGATGCGCGACGGGGAGTGGCTCGTGGCGGACTGAATTCGGCCTACGGGGTAACCGGGAACACAGCGGGCGGCCGCCGCCCGCGCCCGGAACCCGTACGGAGGACACATGGCACTGGTCACCGCAGGCGTCGTGGTGCTGGACTGCGCCGAGCCCGAGAAGCTCGCCGCCTTCTACAGCGAGCTGATCGAGGCCGAGGAGACGGACGCGACCGCGAACCGTGTGGAGATCAGGGGCGTCGACGGCATCCGGATGGCGTTCCGCCGCGACGTGACGGCGACGCCGCCCAGCTGGCCGCGTCCCGAGAACTCCCTCCAGGTGCACCTGGACTTCCAGGTGGCCGACCTGGACGAGGCGGAACGCCGGATCATCGGCCTCGGCGGGCGCCCGATCGAGACCAAGGACCCGTCCGGCCCGTTCGAGGAGCGCGGTTACGCCGACCCGTCAGGACACTCCTTCACCCTGCGCCTCCTCCCGTCGACCACACCCAAACAGGGCTGACCGCAACAGGGCTGACCGCAACAGGGCTGACCGGAACAGGGCTGAGCGCCCGGCCCGCGCCAGGCCGGTCTCGCGCGGGTCGCCGGTCCTCAGTCCCGGCCGCCCTTGTCCGAGGACGGCCAAACCCCCGTCGAGCGCTCGACGGCCTTCGCGCCCGTACGGTCCGCGGCGCTGCGCGCCACCGCGAACAAGGCGCCCTGAAGGGCCGCGGCGAGCAGCACCTCGCCCCAACCCCGGTCCTTGTCCAGGGCGTCGGGTGCGTCCTCCTCGTGCCGGATCGCCTTCCAGGTCGCCCGGAAGGCGATCCCGGCCAGCGCGCCGCTCGCCCAGCCCAGCGCGAAGCCGAGGGGCTTGTAGGCGAGGGGGAGCTTGAGTTTCCTCGGCTTCTTGGACACCTTCTTGGACACCTGGTCCTCCTTCTTGGTCGAGGCCGACGGTGTCACCGAATCCGGGCGCGGGGTAGAGGGCGTGGGCGTACGCCGAAGTGTGAGGCGGCCACGCAGGGGAAACCGGCCGAGGTGAACCGGAAGCCGAACAAGTCGGACCGCAGGACGCGCCTCACCGTGCTGGTCGCCCTGGGCGCCAACCTGTTGATCGCCGTGGCCAAGGCGGTGGGCGGCCTCCTCGCGGGCTCACCCGCGCTCCTCTCCGAGGCGGCTCACTCCGTCGCCGACAGCGTGAACGAGGTGTTCCTCGGGCGGGGCGCCGACGAGGAGGCGAGCCGTCGGATCCGGGCCCTGCTGGAGGCGCAGCCCGAGATCGACAGCGTGGAGGCGCTGCTCACCATGCAGCTCGGACTCGACTCGACCCTGGTCGCCGCCCGGATCGACCTCGTGCCGGGCCTGGACGGCGAGGAGGTCGAGGAGGTCGCCGTCCGCATCAAACGCTCCGTCGCCCACACCGTCCCGGAGGCCGACCAGATCTTCCTGGACGTCACCGACGCGGGTGCGGCACAGACCGCGGCGCGCGGGAAGGTGACAGCGGAAAGCCCCGCCGCGACGGGGGAGCGCGGCGGGGCCTGAGGCACGGGTGCCCGGCGCGCGACGGATCATGCGCACCGATTTCCACGAAATCTCAGTCCGGTCGGTCGGACGAAATCTCAGTCCGGTCGGACGGAATCTCAGTCCGGGTCGGTCGGACGGATCTTCTGTGAGGAGCGGTCAGTCCGTCGGCTCCAGCACGAAGACGGGGATTTCGCGGTCCGTCTTCTTCTGGTAGTCGGCGTACGGGGGGTACGCGGCGACAGCGCGCTCCCACCACTGGGCCTTCTCCTCACCCGTGATCTCACGCGCCGTCATGTCCTGGCGCTCGGCCCCGTCCTGGAGCTCCACGTGCGGATCGGACTGCACGTTGAAGTACCAGACCGGGTGCTTGGGGGCGCCGCCCTGCGAGGCGACCACCGCATAACGTCCGTCGTTCTCGACCCGCATCAGCGGGGTCTTGCGGATCTTGCCGCTCTTGGCACCCCGGGTCGTGAGAATGATGACCGGCAGTCCCGTGTCCAGCAGCGTGGTCCCCTTGGTGCCGCCGGAGCCCTCGTACAACTCCACCTGGTCGCGCACCCACTGCGTCGGGCTGGGTTCGTACTCACCCTCAAGAGGCATGACTTCCGTCCCATCGTCGCTCGTGCTGATCCTGTCTCGGCATGATTCAACACCAGCACCGACGCGAATCATCCGCACCCGGCCCGCAGGTGCGCGAGCTCCACTCCTCATGGCGACTCCTCACGGTGACTCCTCATGGTGCGACGAGCATCCGTATCGCCAGCACCACGATCACGGCACTCGACGCGAGCGCCGTGACCAGCCGCCCCCGGTGTCCCGTCAGCGCCCGGCCGAGCAGCGCGCCGCCGCCGGCGAGCAGGAGTTGCCAGCTCGCGGACGCGACGAACGCGGCGAGCACGAACACCCCCTGCTCCAGGGGGCGCACCGCCTCGGCCGTCCGGCTGCCGAGGACCAGGGCGGCGAAGTAGATCACGGTGGTGGGGTTGAGGAGGGTGATCCCGAGCAGGGTCAGGTACGCGCGCGCCGGGTGCACCGGGTCCCGTACGGACCGGGCCGTGAGCCGCTGTTCGCGGTACTGGCGCACCGCGCCGACCGCGCCGCGTACGGCCATGGCGAGCAGCACCAGAGCGGAGGCCCAGCGCAACGGCACGAGCACCGGTCGCAGCGCGGCGGCGAGCGCGGCGCCCCCGAGGGCGGCGACCAGGGCGTACAGCCCGTCGGCGGTCGCGACGCCCAGTGCGGCGCACCCGCCGGTTCTCAGGGACGTACGGGCGGTGAGGGAGACGAGATAGGTCGCGACCGCTCCGACGGGGATGGCGATGCCATAGCCCGCGAGAAGCCCCGCGACGAGCGCGGCGGTCACGACCGGGGAAGCTTGGGCCTCCGCGGACGGCCGGGCTGCTGCTGGACCCGCACCGGACGAGCGGCGGCGGAGGTCGGCGGCAGGAGGGCTTCGATCGTGGGCATGGGCAGATCCTGGGGCCCTCGAGCCGCCCGTGCAAGCGAATTACGCGAGGACGTCACCGAGCCACCGAAGGCGGGTGTGTACCGTGGAGGTAGCGGTTGGATCGAGCCACACACGCGCCGTACGTACGGCACCCGGGCGGCGGCCGAGGCCCGTGGGAGCCCGGCGGCCGCCCCGACCGGCGACGGTGATCGGCCAGATGGTCCGTCCGGGGCATCTGGCCGAACTTTGTGTGGCTCCTATAGGTGCCTGGGGCATCTAATGAAGATCGGCAAGAGGGAACCATCGCTTGCGAGGTCACTCATGACAGAACCCGTTGCCTTCCCCCAGGACCGCACGTGTCCCTACCACCCGCCCACCGCCTACGACGCCCTGCGCGAGGCACACCCCCTGTCCCGCGTCTCCCTGTTCGACGGGCGCAACGTGTGGGTCGTCACCGGGCACGGCACCGCCCGCGAACTGCTCACCGATCCCCGGCTCTCGTCCGACCGCACCCGCCCGGCGTTCCCGATGCCCACGGAGCGGTTCGCCCAGTCCCGCAACCGGCGGGTCGCGCTGCTCGGGCTCGACGATCCCGCCCACCACACCCAGCGCCGCATGCTCGTGCCGAGCTTCACCCTGAAACGGACCGCGGCCCTGCGTCCGCGCATCCAGGAAACCGTCGACCGGCTGCTGGACGCCGTGGAGCGGCAGGGCCCGCCCATCGAACTGGTCAGTGCCTTCGCGCTGCCGGTGCCCTCGATGGTGATCTGCGCGCTGCTCGGCGTCCCGTACGCCGACCACGAGTTCTTCGAGGAACAGTCCCGCAGGCTGCTGCGCGGCCCGGCCGCCGCGGACACCCAGGACGCGCGCGACCAGCTGGAGGCGTACTTCGGGGCGCTGATCGACCGCAAGTGGAAGGACCCGGGGGACGGGCTCCTCGACGAGCTCATCCACGAACAGCTGCGCGAGGGGAAGGTGGACCGCGAGGAGCTGATCAGTCTGGCGACGATCCTGCTGGTCGCCGGGCACGAGACGACCGCGAACATGATCTCGCTCGGCACGTTCACCCTGCTGCACCATCCCGAGCAGCTGGCGGAACTGCGCGCCGAGCCGACGCTCATGCCCGCCGCCGTGGAGGAACTGCTGCGCTTCCTGTCCATCGCCGACGGGCTGCTGCGGGTGGCCACCGAGGACATCGAGGTGGCAGGGGCGACGATCCGCGCCGACGAGGGCGTGGTCTTCTCGACCTCCGTCATCAACCGTGACGCGGGCACCTTCCCCGAGCCGGACGCCCTGGACTGGCACCGTTCGGCCCGTCATCACGTCGCGTTCGGCTTCGGCATCCACCAGTGCCTCGGCCAGAACCTCGCCCGCGCCGAGATGGAGATCGCCCTGCTGTCGCTCTTCGACCGGTTGCCCGGACTGCGTCTGGCCGTGCCGGCGGACGAGATTCCCTTCAAAGCGGGAGACACGATCCAGGGGATGCTGGAACTCCCCGTGACCTGGTAAGAGGCTGGCGGCCATGAGTATCGAGATCGCCATCGACAAGGACGTGTGCATCGGCGCGGGACAGTGCGCGCTGACCGCGCCGAACGTCTTCACCCAGGACGACGACGGCTTCAGCGCGCTGTTGCCCGGCCGTGAGGACGGCGGCGGTGACCCGCTGGTCCGGGAAGCCGCGCGGGCCTGCCCGGTGGGCGCCATCACCGTCTCCGAGAGCTGAGGCCCACGCGACGAGGCCCACGCGACGAGACCAGGGAACGACTCGACGACCGCCGAGGACCACTCGACGACCGCCGGGACCACTCGACGGGGACGGCCGACTCACGCCGGCCGCCCCCGCCGGGCGTCGGCCTGGGCCTGTCCGGCGGATCATGCCGCAGACGCGGGGCTTGGCGCGCCCTCCCTCAGGCTCTTCGAGCAGGGGGACCCCATCGCGTCGACGTCCTCCTCCTCCGCCTTGCAGCCGGACGCACCAGCCCCCGCTCACCCGCGTTCATGAGGCGCCGCCCGTTGCCTGCGACCTGATCCGCCGGACAGGACCTATCGTCGCTGGGTCTCGACGAGCACCCGTGCCGCCCCGCCCGCCTGCTCGGCCGGCTCCGTGCTTCGTGCGATGCCCGCGGTGACCATGGCGCCCTCGGCCAGCAGGAACAGCTGGTCGGTGAGGGCGCCGGGAAGTCCCGCGGCGGTCACCAGGCCGCCCAGGTAGTCCTTGAACGCTCCCTTGTGGCCGCGGACCTGGGCGACCACGCGTGGTGAGGTCGCGCCCAGTTCGCCGTATGAGTTGATCCAGGCGCACCCGCGGAAGTCGGGCTCGGCGAACCACTGCCCCAGCCATTCGAACACCGCCAGGATCCGCCGCCCGGGCTCCTCGTACCCGTCGACGTGCTCGGCCAGCCGCTGCCGCCAGCGCACGTCGCGCCGCTCGAGATACGCCTCGACCAGGAGCTCCTTCGCCGGGAACAGCTGGTAGAGCCGCTTGAGGGAGACCCCCGAGGCGCCGCGGATGTCGTCCATGCCGACGGTCTGGATGCCACGGGCGTAGAACAGCTCCTCCGCGGCGTCCAGCGCTTGTTCCCGGGCGGCGGCGAGGGCCTGTTCGCGGGCGGATGTGCTGTCCATACGGGGCTGCTCCTTGACGCGAGAACCAACGTTCTCTACGTTAGCAGTCGAAGGTGAGAACGCACGTTCTCCATTTGGGTCGAGCAGACTCGCGTGAACCTGAAAGGACACCCCCCTCATGAACGACCGCCCGCCCCTCCCGCCCTTCACCCGTGAGACCGCGGTCCAGAAGGTCCAGGCCGCCGAGGACGCCTGGAACACCCGTGATCCCCACAAGGTCGCCCTCGCCTACTCCGAGGACTCGGTCTGGCGCAACCGCGACACCTTCGTCACCGGCCGCGCCGAGATCGTCGAACTCCTCACCGCCAAGTGGGCGCGCGAAGACGAGTACGCCCTGCGCAAGGACCTGTGGGCCTTCGACGGCAACCGCATCGCCGTCCGCTTCCAGTACGAGTCGCACGACGCCGACGGGCAGTGGTGGCGGTCGTACGGCAACGAGCTGTGGGAGTTCGACGAGCACGGGCTGATGACCCGGCGCGAGGCCAGCATCAACGACGTACGCATCGAGGAGCACGAGCGCCGCATCTTCGGCCCGCGCCCGCAAGCCGAACGCGGGGACACCTTCCCGGTCCACTAGGCACCCAGCGTGTCCACCGGCGATCCCACATGTTCACTAGGGTTCCCCACGTGACCGGACACGCCGAAAAGCCCTTCCTGTACGTCGTCGTGTGCGCGGCCGGTGTCGCGCGGGACGTCAGCAAACTGATCACCACGGCACAGGAACGGAGTTGGGCGGTCGGCGTCATCGCCACCCCGCAGGGGCTCGGCTTCTTCGACGCGCCGGCCGTCGAGGCGCAGACCGGTCGCCCGATCAGGTCCGCCTGGCGGGCGCCGGGCGACCCGCGCCCCTTCCCGGCCCCCGACGCGGTGGCCGTCGCCCCGGCCACCTTCAACACCGTCAACAAGTGGGCGGCCGGCATATCCGACACCCTCGCGCTCGGCACGCTGAACGAGGCGTACGGCCTCGACGTCCCGATCGCCGTACTGCCCTGTGTGAGCGACGCGCTGGCGGCGCACCCCGCGTACCGGGGGAGCGTCGAGCGGCTGCGCGGGATGGGTGTCCGGTTCGGTGACCGCTACTCCGGGGAGCCGGGGGAGGACGGCCTGCGCGCGGAGTTCCCCTGGGGAGCGGCCCTGGACCTGCTCGCTCCCCGCGCGTGACGCCCGGAGGTCACGCGCGACGATAGATCGTGATCGAGTGGCCGACGTCGTCGATGGGCGTGGCGCCGTCGAGCAGCGCCGCCAGACGGCCGTCGGCCTTCGCGACGGCGGTGTCCGACACGGCGAGCAGTCCGTGCACCTCGCTCGGCGGCACCTTGCGCGGATCGGCCGCCTCGATCCCGTAGTACGAGGGCACACCACTGCCCTTGTAGACCAGCCAGACCCGCTCGTGCGGATACCGTTCGGACAGACGGTCGGCCAGGCGGCCCAGGTCCTGCCCCCAGTCGACGTTCGAGTCGTGCAGCCGCAGACGGGTCTGCGAGGGTCCGCCGAACGCCTCGTTGGAGTACGGCAGGTAGTACGGGAACGCGCGCAGCGAACTGATCGCGACGAAGCCGACCAGCGCCGCCGTGACGAGGTGGGCCCAGCGCCGGCGCAGGGCGACGACCCCGGCCGCCGCCACCGCCAGGAACACCGGGACGAAGAGGGCGTATCTGACGCCGAGGTCCCGGGACCCGGTCATGGCCACGGCCAGCAGGACGGCCGGGGGGAGCAGGACGTACGGGGCGGCGGTCCGCAGCCGGGGCACGGCGGCCATCACGCCGAGGCCCATGAGCCAGAGCGCGATCATGCCGAGCGGTGTCTTCACCAGCAGCGCGGCCGGCAAGTAGTACCAGAGCGAGCCGTGGTAGAGCCGTCCGAGCAGGAAGCCGGTCCACACGTCGTTCTCGAAGCCGAACTGGATCCGCATCCCGTCGCGGTACGGCCGAGGCACCGGCAGCCAGTCGATCACGAGCCCGCGCAGACCGTGCACGGCCGGGAGGTTCGCGGGGGCCGTCCAGCGCAGCTGCGGGTCGACGACCAGGTAGGTCGCCCAGACGACGGCGAGCGCCACCAGCGCCGTACCGGCCGCCACCGCCACCCCCAGGCCGACGAGCCGCGGTTGTGCGCGCAGGCCCAGGCCCGGCGTGCGGCGTGCCTGCCAGAAGGAGAGGAACACCAGGAGCAGCAGCACCGGCACCGCCGGCAGCGTGCTCATCTTGGTGGCGAGCGCCGCGCCGAGCGCCGCCCCCGCGAGAGCGAGGTGGAGCAGGGGTCGATGGCGCCGGGCCCGCCACGCCAGCCACACCGACGTCAGCAGGAAACCGGCGGCCGGTACGTCGAGTGTGGCGAGCGAGCCGTTGGTGATGACGTCGGGCGAGAACGCGTACAGCGCGAGCGCCACCAACCCGCCCACGGAGCCGACGAGTTCACGGGCGAACGCGAGGACGACCAGACCGAACAGCAGCGTCAGCACGATCACCGGCAGTCGCGCCCACAGCATCACCCGCCAGGGATCGTTGCCCGACTCGTACAGCAGCCGCCGTCCGAGCGCCGTCTGATCACCCGTGAAGTGGGCGTCCAGGTGCGGATGGGCGAACACCAGTCCGGTCGCGATGATGAGCTTGCCCAGCGGCGGATGCTCGGGGTTGAAGCGCAGGCTGTGTTCCCGCACATAGGTCTCCGCGGTGCCCACGTACACCGGCTCGTCGATCGTCGGCGTCTGCTGCGCGGCCGCCGTGACCATCGCGACCGCCATCTGGGCCAGCAGGGCGACCACCGCCAGCGCGAGCAGCCACCGCCGGTGCCGCCGGAGCCGATCGAAGCGGCCCGGCGGTCTGGCGGTGCTCGTGGGCAGGCGGTCGCCCTGCCTGCTGGCCATGGATGTCGACATGCCCTTTGATACGTCCGCTCCGTGCGCACCCGCTCATCCGGAATCCACCCGGCTTCGGTGCGAGTATGCCCGGTGACCTCTCGCGGGCCGGGGCAGCGTCCGTCAGCGCGTCCGGCGGACGTACTCCGCACTGCCCGGCGTCGACACCTGCACATCACGGCGCACGATGCTCAGCCGGCCCCCGTAGCTCGCGAGGGCCTTGCGCAGACCGCTGTCGGTGTACTCGATGTCCACCACCCGGTCGTCGAACGCCTTTGCGTACGTGCCGCACTCGTCGTACTGGCCGCACTCCTCGGCCACCGCGAAGTCGAGCTTGGTCCTCGACCTGAGCCCGGCCAGTTCCGAGGTGTTCTTCTGTCCGATGGCCAGCCCCCGGGCGTGCGCGTGGGCCGAGAGGAGGGTGATGAACGCGGTGGCGTCGCTCGCCGTCAGCAGATGGCCGGAACGGGTGTAGCTGTCGTAGTTGTCCGGCTCGACGGCGTCGAATCCCTTGTCGGCGCATTCGTCGACCCAGCGGTCGACCCGCGCGGCCACCCGCTTGCGCTTGGCCGGTGTGCGGAGGTCGAGGAGCGCCTCGTTCCAGTCGCGGTCCATGACCACCTTGCCGTGCGCGTCCCGCAGCAGCAGATCGGCCGGCCACGCCTTCGACTCGTCCGGCTGGGCCTGGAAGGCGTTGACGTAACAGATGTTGTACAGGCCGGGCGCGGGCGCGTCCGAACGGTCGCGACTGACGATGCGGACGCCGGACGGTGGCGGATAGGCGCCGCCGATCTGGTAGTCGAAGCCCGCGTGGAGCGGCGGGAGTCGTACGGCCGCCGTGCTCGGCGGGGAGGCCTTGCCCTGCTGGGGCGGCGTCCCGTCGTCCGACCCGGTCGTACAGCTCACCAGCGTCGCGAGTGCCACCAGGGCGGCGGCTGCCCCCAGGCCGGCGACACGGGAAACACGTTGGGCGGGAATGTCGGCTCCATCGATCGCGGGTACGACCCCGCCTCGGACGCTCCCGCGGTCCTGGCGACTTTGGCCGGACTCGAACGGTGTCCGCTACCGGCTGGGCGCACCTCTGCGTGCCCGGCGCGGCGCCTGGGCACCTCAGGATCAAATCGTCTCGACGACGCCCGAGTCAAGGCGGCCCCGCGACACCCGCCCGCGTCGCGGACCCGGCCCAGTCACATGACAGAAGCGTCGCTGTGACCTGCGGCGTGATGCTGACCGTCACCCTCTTGTCGTAGCCGCGGAACTCACGGAGGAGGACACCTCGTGCCCATCGGAATCATCGGTGCCGGAGCCATCGGACAGGCCCTCGCCTATCGGTTCGTGGCGGCGGGCGAGCGCGTCGTCATCAGCAACAGCCGGGGCCCGCAGTCACTGCGGGACCTCGCCGCCTCGATCGGCCCGGCCCTGACGCCCGCCACCGTCGCGGAGTCGGCCGAGGAGGAGATCGTCGTCCTCGCCGTGCCGTGGCGACGGCTGAGCGAGGCGGTGGCAGCCGCGGACGTCCTCGACTGGCAGGAGCGGATCGTCATCGACACCACCAACCCGCTCGGACCGCCCGACTTCAAGGTCGCCGACCTCGACGGCCGCACCTCCAGCGAGGTCGTCGCCGAACTCGTCCCCGGAGCACGCCTGGTGAAGGCGTTCAACACACTGACACCGGCGGTGCTCGGCTCCGATCCGCGCACCTTCGTCGGACGGCGGGTGATCTTCCTCTCGGGAAACCACCCCGGGGCCAACGAGCGCGTCACGCGGCTGGCGGAGCGGGTGGGGTGGGCGGTCATCGATCTGGGCCCACTGGCGTCCGGCGGACGGCTGCAGCAGTTCCCGGGCGGCCCCCTGCCGACGCTCAATCTGCTCCTGGAGCCCTGACCCACGCCGTATTGTCAGGACATGACCGCAGACCGCATCGAACTGGCCGTACACGACCACGGTGGTGACGGCCCACCCCTGCTTCTGCTGCACGGAGCCAGGCGTACGCTCGCCGACTGGGCCGCCGTGGCCCCCCTCCTCGTCCCCCGGCACCGGGTGCTCGCCGTGGACCTGCGCGGACACGGTCTCTCACCGTCGGGGACCTGGAGTCTTCCCCGGGTACTGGACGACATCGAGGCGGTACTCGAGCGGTACGGCCTTCCCGGCGCGCTGCCCGTCGGGCACTCGCTCGGCGGGATGATCGCCGTACGGTACGCGCTGGAGCATCCGGACGCCACGCCCGGCGCGGTGAACCTGGACGGATACGGCTGGGGCCGACCCGACCAGTACGTGGGCCTCGACGCGGCGTATGTCGAGGAGCGCCTCACCCAGGTGCGGGAGTCGGCGGCCGCGACGGTGTCCGGCGAACCGCTTCCGGTGGACGGCCTCAAGGACCTGCTCGCCGAGCAGCGCGCACTCTCCGACCAACTGGGCATCCCCTACGAACTGTTGGAGGCCGGGCTGCTGCGTACCGTGCGGCCCGCGCCCGACGGACGGCTGGTGGTGCGCCCCGAACGCGCGCTCGTGCTGGAGATGCTGGCCGCCGTCGACGCACTCGACCTCTTCGAGCTCTTCGACGCCTTCGCGCGGACGCGGCGGCCACTTCTGCTCGGACGGGCCGCGCGACCCGTGCCGCCCGCCCCCGGCCTGCCCTGGTTCGACGAACTGATGACGGCGTACGGGAAGGGGCTCGCCAGGGATCTCGCCGAACTGGCCGCGCGGCGGCCCGCCGTGCGGGTCGTCGGGATCGACGGTACGCACGAGATGCTCCTGGAGAGCCCCGGCGCGGTCGCCCACGCCCTCCTCGCCTTCACCTCCGAGGCGTTCCCCGGGTCCGACTCATGACGCCGCTCGGTGACGAGTGGATCGTCGGCCGGGACCATGAACTGGCCCTGCTGTCAAGGCTGGTGGACGCTCTCACGACGGGGCGGACCGGGGCCCTGCTGATGACGGGAGGACCCGGCGCGGGCAAGAGCGCCCTCCTCGACGCCGCCGCCCGCATGGCCCGCCGGTCCGGGGTACGGGTGCTGCGCTGCCGGGGGAGCGAGGGTGAGTCGGGCCTCGCCTTCGCCGGACTGCACCAGTTGCTGCGCCCCTTACTCGACCTGGCCGAGGGGCTGCCCGCACGCCAGCGGGCCGCGCTGCTCGGCGTGTTCGGACTCGACGACGGCACGCGGACGGTCTCCGACCCCCTGCTGACCTCGCTCGGCGCGCTCACCCTGCTCTCCGACGCCGCGGAGCACGGTCCGCTCCTCCTGGTGATCGACGACACCCACTGGCTGGACCTGGGCACCCTCGACGTCCTGGCCTTCGTGGCCCGACGCCTCGAAGGCGAGCCGGTCGCCCTGCTCCTGGCGGCGCGCGACACCGCCGTACCCGCACAACTCGACCGTCAGATCGACCGATTGACGATCGAACCGCTCGATCCGGCCGCCGCCGGACGGCTCCTCGACCATCAGCCCCGGCCACCCGCGGGACGGGCCCGCTCCCGCGTCCTCGAACAGGCGGCCGGTGTCCCCCTGGCCCTCGTCGAACTCGCCCGGGCCGTGGCGCGCGACCCGGCCGCCGCCCACGAGGACGCGCTGCCCCTCACCGACCGGCTGGAAGCCATCTTCGCCGCGGACCTTCCCGAATTTCCCCCGGCCACCCGTGCGTTGCTGCTCTTCGCGGCCGCCGCGGAGAGTGCCGAGCTGCCCGTCATCCTCTCGGCCGTGGGAGACCGGGCGACCCCGGACGACTGGCTGCCCGCCGAACGCGCCGGACTCGTCCGCATCGACGCCGACCGCGTCCGCTTCCGCCATCCGCTGATACGTTCCGCGGTCTACCGGGCCGCGACCTACACCGAACGCCACACCGCCCACCGGGCGCTCGCCGACGTCCTCGTCGGCGATCCCGACCGCCGTGCCTGGCACCACGCGGCCGCCGCCTCCGGCGTCGACGAGGAGGCCGCCCGGGAACTCGACGACAGCGCGGCCCGGGCACAGCGCCGCGGCGGCTACGCGGCCGCCGCGACGGCCCTCGAACGCGCGGCCCGGCTCAGCCCCGACCCCACCGTCCGCGCCGGGCGCCTGGTACGGGCCGCGACCATGGCGATGTACGCCGGTCACCCGCGCTGGGTCGGCGAACTGAGCGCCCAGGTCGCCACCCTCACCGACCAACCGGCCCTCCTCGCCGAGGCCTCGCTCCTGGCGGGCTGGGCGCTCGCCGTGACCACCCAGTTCGCGGGCTCGCTCGGCTTCCTGCTGCCGGTCGCCGAGGCCGCCGTCGACGAGGACCCCGTACTGACCCTCGACGCCCTGGCGACGGCCACCACACCCGCGTACAACTCCGGGGCCCCGGAACACCGCGAGAACATCCTGCGGATCGTGGAGCGCGTGCCGCCCCAGGACGACGAGACGGGCCGGCTCTGGGCCCTGGCCGGCTGCGATCCGGTACGGAACCGGGCCCAGGCCCTCGGCCTGCTCGCGGCCACCTGGACCGCGCCCCTGCCGAAGCCCGGATCAGGCGTCGACGTCCCGCTCTCCCGTCTGGTCGTCTCCGGCGGGGCGGCCTGGGTACTGGACGAGACGGCCGAGGCGATACGCCTGCTCGGCGCGGCCATGGACCATCTGCGCCGCTCCCCGACCTCCGGAGCCAACGCCACCGTGGCCCAGGCCCTCGCGCTGGCCCTCTACGAGAGCGGGTCCTGGACCAAGGCCCGCGCGGCACTCGACGAGGCGTACGGCCTGGCCGCCGAAGGCGGGCTGGAGAACGTGGTGGTGGGCGCGCCCGTGCTCCGCGCCACCCTGCTCGCCCTGCGCGGCGACACCGAAGAGGCCCGCGCCGCCGTACAGCGCGCCGTGCACGGCATCGACCTGCCCAACTGCCGCAGCCTGCAGGTGCGCACGCACTACGCGCTGGGCGCCGCCGCACTCGCGGAGGGCGACCACGCGGCGGCCTACGACCGCTTCCGCGCCGTCTACACCCGGCAGCCGGAGCCCGCGCCCCTGCACTTCCACGCCTCCGACTACTACCTGGCCGACCTCGTGGCAGCCGCCGTCCGCACGGGCCGGGCCGAGGACGCACGGCTCGTCCTCGACACGACCAGGCGGCGCCTCGCCAAGGGCGAGACATCCGCGCGGCTCACCGCGATCGTGCACCGGGCTGAGGCCCTGCTCGCCGAACCGGACGATGCCGAACGGCACTTCACGGCGGCCCTGGCCGACCCGGCGGGCGACCAGTGGGCCTTCGAACGGGCACAGGTCCGCCTCGACTACGCCGAGTGGCTGCGCCGCCGGCGCCGCGCGGTGGAGGCGCGCCCCCTGCTCGCCGCGGCGCTGGAGGTCTTCGAACGGCTCGGCACCCGCCCCTGGACGGACCGTACCCGCGCCGAACTGCGCGCCGCCGGCGTCACCCCGGCGAGCGCGTCGGCGAGCTCCCCGGACGGTCTCGCCGAACTCACCCCGCAGCAGCTGCAGATCGCCCGCCTCGCCGCAGCGGGCCTGACCAACCGGGAGATCGGCGAACGGATCTTCCTCTCGCCCCGTACGGTCGGCTTCCACCTCTACCGGATCTTCCCCAAGCTCGGCATCACCTCCCGCGGCCAACTCCGCGACGCGCTGCCCGAGCCGGGGGAATGACCTCAGTGCGGTGCCGCCGGGGCGAACTCCGTGCCGCACGGGCCCGCGCCCTCGCTCTCGGCCAGGGTGACGGGCTCGCCACCCATCGTCAGCGTGGGGTAATGGCGGCCGATGTGATGGGTGGAGCGGCCCACGTAATGGCCGATGAAGGAGCGGCGGAAGCGGTCGGCGCTGCGGTTGGGCCCGGAGCCGTGCACCAGACTGCCGTTGAAGAACAGCACGTCACCCGGTGCCATGTCGACGGGCACGACGGCCAGACCGGGCGGCGGCGGGACGTACTCCCGTACGAAGGACAGCTCCGCGTCCGCCTCCTCCGGGCAGAACAGGTCCATGCGGTGCGTGCCTGGCACCACTTCCAGGCCGCCGTTCTCCCGGTCGATCGCGTCGCAGGCGATCCAGGCGGCCACGCAGGTGCCCGGCTCGACCCGCAGATAGAAGTTGTCCTGGTGCAGCGCCTGCCCCCGGGCGCCGGGCGGCTTGAAGTAGAACATGCTCTGCGCCGCCAGGACCTCCTCGCCGAGCAGGGTCTCCAGGATCCGCCGCAACCGGGGATCGAGAAGGCGGCGCAGGGACAGCTCGCTGATGCGGTGCGGATGCATGACCCGGGGATGGGCGTCCAGCGGATCCGCCGGACCGCCGGTCCCGGTGGCCCGGGGTTCGAAGTGCCCCGGGACCGGCCCGGCGGCGTGCAGGGCCGCGAACTCCGCGCACAGCTCGTCGATCTCGGCGCCGGTGAACAGTCCGCGCACCACCACGAACCCGTTCTCCTCGAAGTCCGACCACCGCGGCCCGCCCATGTCCGTGACTGTCATCCGACCGTCCCTTCCCACCGGAGTCCCAGGTGCTTCACGCTAGGCCGACGAGCCCTCCGGGAGGATGCCCGTGCATGCTGAGGAGTTGCCCGAGCCTGCTGCCCCGTCCCCGCCGCCGGGCCTGGTGACCGTCGGTCGCTTCGACCAGGGACCGGGATACCGCGTCAACCGGCCTCGGGGCAGCGACAGTTGGCTGTTCACCTGGACCACGGGCGGACGGGGACGGCTCCGGCAGGGGGCGGCCCGCACGGCGGCCGGCGCCGGAGACCTGGTGGTCCTGGGCCCCGGCGTGCCGCAGCGCTACGCAGTCGAACCCGGCGCCGGACACTGGGCGTTCTGGTGGGCGCACTGCCAGGCCCGCCCGTCCTGGACCGGATGGCTGCGGCCGTACGCCCTCGACGACGGCCTGTACGCCGTCGGACCCGCGCCCGCCCCGGAACGTATCGAAGCGGCGTTCCGCCGGATGCTCGCCGACGCCCGCTGGACGGGAGACGGCCCGCCGCCCGAGGGCCCGGAGCCCGCCCCGGGCGAGGTCGCGGTGGCGCACGGCACCGCCGCCCGGGAGCTCTCCCTGTGCTCCCTGGAGGAGATCGTGCTGCTCGCCGCCGCCCGGGCGGAGCGCCGCCGCCCCGATCTCGACGCCCGCGTCCGGCACGCGGAGGCGGTGATCGCCGCGGACCCGGGCGCGCCCCACACCGTCCGCTCGCTGGCCGGGGCGGTCGCGCTCTCACCGTCCCGGTTCGCCCACCTGTTCACCGAGCAACTCGGCCGCTCCCCGATGCGGGCGCTGCGCGAGGCCCGGCTGCTGCACGCGGCCCGGCTGCTGGAAGCCACCGATCTCCCGGTGGAACGGGTGGCCGCGGCCTCCGGATTCACCAGCGCGTTCCACTTCAGCCGGGTCTTCCGGCAGCGCTACGGGACCCCACCGGGCGCCTACCGGCAGGGCATCGCTAGGAGTGCGGGGGACGCGGGTGATGCGGGGGGTCCGGCGAATGCGCGGGAGGCGGCGGGATCGTCGTGACGGCCGGCGTGGCCTCGGGCCAGATCAGCAGCACCGGGCACGGCGCGTGGTCGACGACGAACCGCCCGGCCCGGCCCAGGCTGTGCGGCCCGAGCCGGGCCCGGTCGCCGTCCCGGGCCACCACGAGCAGATCGGCGCCCTCGGCGGCGGCGACCACCTCACGCTCCGTGCGCCCGGCGCGTTCCTGGCGGGTACAGGGGCGGCCGAGGCGCTCGGCCGCCGCGTCGAGCAGCCGCGCCGCCGACCGGGCGCCGAGGTCCTCCAGCCGGTTCCCGGGATCACGCTCGGCGTGCCCCCGGCCGAGCAGCCCGGCGAAGGCGCCGTGCGCCAGTCCGGGCACCCCGGGTTCGCTGACGTGGAGCAGCACGACCTCGGTCGCCCGCGGCGCGTGCGTGCGCACGGCGTCCACGCAGGCCGGCCAGGTCCCCTCGACGAGCCAGACGACGACCCGCATGAGCATCAGCCTCCGGCCCTCACTTGTGCGACGGCTCAGCCCCCGATGACGCGGAGCGAGAACCACAGTGCCAGTACGGCGGGAACCAGCGCCGCCGGCACGGCGATCAGACCCAGCCGGGTGAACTCCCGCAGATCCACGCCGTGGTCGTGCTCCTGCACGATACGCCGCCACAACAGGGTCGCCAGGGATCCGGCGTAGGTGAGGTTGGGGCCGATGTTGACCCCCAGGAGCACGGCCAGCACCGCGCCGGAGCCGGACGTGGCGGCCAGCGGCAGCAGCACCAGGACCGCGGGCAGGTTGTTGATGAGATTGGCCAGTACGGCGGCGAGCGCCGCGATCCCGAGCAGCGCGGGCAGTGAGCTGCCGTCCGGGAGGAGATGCCCGAGGGCGTCGGAGAGTCCGTTGTCGACCACCGCCCGGACGACGATGCCCAGTGCGAGCACGAACACGAGGAAGGCCGGAGCGGCGGCCCTCAGCACGGTGAGCGGGGTGGCGCGCCCGCGCATCAGGGCCCGGACGGCGAGCACCAGCGCCCCCGCCGCGGCGGACCATGCAGGGTCCACGCCCAGCGCGGAGGCGACGACGAACCCCGCCAGGGTGCAGCCCACGGTGACCAGCGCGAACAGGGGCAGCTCCGGCGGCTCCCCGGCCGTCGGCTCGGGCACGGCCGCTGCCAGGTCGCCGGCGAAGAACCGCCGGAAGACCACGTACTCGGCCCCGATGGCGACCAGCCACGGCAGCACCATCAGCGCCGCGAACCGAGTGAAGCTGAGACCGCTCGCGGTGAAGGCGAGCAGATTGGTGAGATTGGAGACCGGCAGCAGCAGCGAGGCCGTGTTCGACAGATGGGTGCAGGCGTACACGTGCGGCTTCGGGCGGGCGCCCATCCGGGCGGCGGTGGCGAACACGACCGGGGTGAGCAGCACGATGGTGGCGTCCAGGCTCAGTACCGCGGTGATCGCCGAGGCGAGCGCGAAGACCGCGGTCAGCAGGCGCCCCGGCCGCCCCGCCGCCCAGCGGGCCATCCACGCGCCGCAGGCGTGGAAGAGCCCCTCGTCGTCACAGAACTTGGCGAGTACCAGTACCGCCGCCAGGAAGCCGATCACCGGCCCGAGGTGACCCGCCTCCGCGCCCGCGTGGTCCCAGGAGATCGCGCCGGTGGCGATCACCAGCAGGGCGGCCGGAGCCGCGACGACCGCCTCGGGCCAGCCGAAGGGGCGGACCACCGCGCAGACGAGGACGGCGACGAGCAGGACGACGGACAGGGATTCGGCGAGCGGGGTGTTCAGGGTTCGGTCCTCCGGGACACAAGTCGTGGTGCCCGACCATCACATCAGACGCCGCACCCCGCCCCGCTCACCGACCCTTCGGACCTGCGTCGATGTCGTCAGAACTCCCCGAGGAGCGACAGCTCCGCCCAGATCGTCTTGCCGTCGGCCGTGTGGCGGCTGCCCCAGCGCTGGGTGAGCTGGGCGACCAGCAGCAGCCCGCGCCCGCCCTCGTCGTAGGTCTTGGCCCGGCGCAGATGCGGCGCGGTGTGGCTGCTGTCGGAGACCTCGCAGATCAGGGTCTCGGCGTCGTGGATGAGCCGCAGCCGGATGGGCGGCTCGCCGTAGCGGATCGCGTTGGTGACCAGTTCGCTCACCACGAGCTCGGCCGTGAACGTCGCGGCGGTCAGCTCCCAGGCGTCGAGCTGGTCGACGACCTGCTTGCGGATCGGCGCGACCAGGGCGGGGTCGGCGGGAATGTCCCAGGTCGCCACCTGGGAGGGCGGGAGCCCGTTGGTCCGGGCGAGCAGCAGCGCCACGTCGTCCTGGGCGCCGCCCACCGGAAGCAGGGTCCGCAGAATGTCGTGGCAGGCACCTTCCAGGGAGTCCGCGGACTCCGCCAGGGCATGGCACAGCAGCTCGTGGTTGGCCTCGACGTCCCGCTCGCGGTTCTCGATGAGGCCGTCGGTGAACAGCGCGAGCACCGTGCCCTCGGGAATGGCGAGCTCGACGGACTCGAAGGGCAGTCCGCCCAGGCCCAGCGGCGGACCGGCCGGCAGCTCGATCTGCCGGGGCGGGCCGCCGGGCGGGAGCATGACCGGCGGGGGATGGCCGGCCCGGGCGAGGGCGCAGCGCCGTGAGACCGGGTCGTAGACCGCGTACAGGCAGGTCGCGCCGACCTCGCCGGTGGTGCCCTCGACGCCGGCCTCCGTGGAGAGCCGTAGGACGAGGTCGTCGAGGTGGGTGAGCAGTTCGTCGGGGGCGAGGTCGATGTCGGCGAGCGTACGGACGGCGGTGCGCAGCCGTCCCATGGTGGCCGAGGCCGCGATGCCGTGGCCGACGACGTCTCCGACGACCATGGCGACCCGCATCCCGGACAGCGGGATCACGTCGAACCAGTCGCCGCCCACTCCGGCCCGCGCGGCGGGCAGATAGCGGGAGGCCGCCTCCACGGCAGCCGTCCGGGGCAGTGACTGGGGGAGCAGACTGCGCTGGAGGGCGAGGGCCGTCTCCCGTTCCCGGGAGAAGCGCCGGGCGTTGTCGATGCAGACGCCGGCCCTGGCCGTCACCTCCTCGGCCAGCAGTACGTCGTCGGGGGTGAACGGATCGGGGCGCCGGGATCGGGTGAGGACGGCCACCCCGAGGGTCTGGCCCCGCGCCTTGATCGGCACCGACATGATGGTGTGCAGGCCGTACTCGGCGATGCGGGCGCCGCGTACCTCGTCCCAGGAGAGCCACTCCGCCAGCGTGGCGTGGTCGTCGGGGGCGACGATGGTCCGGGAGGTCGTGAGGGAGGCCGCCTGCGGTGAGCGGGCGGGGTAGACATCGGCCTGGCCGGGTTTGACGACCGCCTCCGGGCAGCCCTGGTCCACCGACTGGTGGGCGGCGCGGCGCAGCCTGATCGGCAAGGTCGGCGGCTCCGGGTGGGGTTCGCCGCCGTGCTCCGGCGGGTCCAGCAGGTCGACGCTGACGAAGTCGCCGAGGGCGGGCACACAGACGTCGGCGAGCTCCTGGGCCGTTCGGGTGACGTCGAGGGTGGTGCCGATGCGCACGCTGGCCTCGTTGACGAGCTGCAGCCGCTCCCGGGCGTTGTACTGCTCGGTGAAGTCGTGCGCGGCGAGGCACACTCCCCGTACCTGGCCTTCGGCGTCGGTGAGCGGGGCCATCCGGGCGAGCCAGGCGTGCGCGTGGTACTCGCCGCCCGTCTGCATGAACGTCTCCACGTCACGACTGGTTCCGGTGACGAGGACCTCGTGCAGCTGTGCTTCGAGGGCTTCGCTCTCCTCCTTGCCGCCGATCTCGGAGAACCTCAGGCCCTGGATGCGGGACTCGGGGAGGCCGATCACGTCGGCCATCGCGTCGTTCACCCCGAAGAGGCGCAGTCGGTCGTCGTAGACCGCCATCGGGCACGGGGACTGCGCCAGCACCGCCGTCGTCAGCGGGTCGTCCGGCGAGCGCGGGCCGCGGGCCTCCAGCGGGGTGACCACCAGCCACGTGGCCGGGCCGCCGTCCTGCGGCTTCCTGCGGTGGGCGAGCAGCCACACGGAGACGGTGTGTCCGTCGCGGTGGCGCAGGTCGAGGCTGCCGTTCCAGCGGTTACCGGTCGGTTCGGCCGGTACGGGTGTGCCCGTGGCCAGCAGATCGGCGGCGGGGCGCCCCTCGACCTCCTCCGGGGCATGGCCCAGCAGACGGCGGGCCCCTTCGCTCCATCGGAGCAGGGTGCCGTTCCCGTCGATGACCGCCCGTGCTGTGGCAGCCTCGTCGAGCGGGTGGACCGGGCTCATCGTCGCCACTCCATTGCGGACACTCACTGTGAACAGGCGCGTCACTCGGGTTCCAGCCTAGTGCGTACGCGCGTTCCGCACCCGGCACACGGGCGGCCCCAGCAGTACATCGGTACGACGGATTCCGGCCGATGTGATGCGCGGGGCGGAAGTGGGTGCCGCACCCTTGACGGGGCTGTGTGTCACCCCGTCAGAATCTGTTTGTTCACGATCAGTTGTGATGACTTATGGGCCCTTGACGAGGGAGAGTCGCCATGTCGGTCACTCGAAGATCGGTTTTGATCGCAGGAACCGCCGTACCCGCGGCCGGATCGCTCCTGGGCGCCGCCGACGCCTGGGCGGACTCGCCGGGGCACGCCGCGGGCCGCCGCTCGGTCGAGCTGCGCGACGGCTGGCGCTTCGCGCTGGTCGATCCGGGTGGGATCACCGACCCCACCGGCGCGTACGAGGGCGCCGCGCAGCCCGGCTACGACGACTCGGCGTGGCGGGAAGTCTCCGTTCCGCACGACTGGAGCATCGAACAGACCCCTACCACGGAACACGGCACCACCAGTGGCACCGGCTTCTTCCCGGGCGGCCTCGGCTGGTACCGCACCACGTTCACGCTGCCGCCCGCCCTCGCCGGCCGGCGGATCTCCGTGGAGTTCGACGGCGTCTACATGGACGCGCACGTCTACTGCAACGGCGAGGAGGCCGGCCACCACCCCTACGGGTACACGGGGTTCGCCTTCGACCTCACCGGTCTGCTGCACACGGACGGCACCACCGAGAACGTCATCGCGGTGAAGGTGCAGAACCAACTGCCCAGCAGCCGCTGGTACTCGGGCAGTGGCATCTACCGCGAGGCCCGGCTCGTGGTCACCGGACCGGTGCACGTCCAGCGCTGGGGCACGTATGTCACCACGCCGGACATCACGGCGGAGCGGGCGGTCGTACGGGTGCGGACGAGCGTCGTCAACGAGTCCGGTGCCGCCGCCGAGGTCCAGGTGATCTCGCGGATCGTCGATCCCGACGGCCGTACGGCGGCCCGTACGTCCACCACGGTCGCGGTTGCCGACCGCGCGGACGAGACCCATGAACTCACCGTCGCCGAGCCACGGTTGTGGGACTTCGCGACCCCGGGCCACCGCTACACCCTGGAGACCGAACTGCGGGTCGCCGGCGCGGGGGTCGACACCTGCCGCACTCCCTTCGGTATCCGCACCTTCCGCTTCGACCCGGACGAGGGCTTCCACCTCAACGGCGTCCACGCCAAGATCAAGGGCGTCGACCTGCACCACGACCAGGGCGCGCTGGGCGCCGCGATCAGTGTCGACGCCGTACGCCGGCAGATGACCATCATGAAGTCGATGGGCGTCAACGCCTTCCGCACCTCGCACAACCCGCCCTCGCCGCAGATGATCCAGGTCTGCGAGGAGCTGGGCATCGTGATGATGGTGGAGGCCTTCGACTGCTGGCGGACCGGCAAGACGAGGTACGACTACGGCCGGTTCTTCGACGAGTGGTGCGAGAAGGACGCCACCGAGATGGTCCTCGCGGCCCGCAACTCGCCCGCCGTGGTCCTGTGGTCCATCGGCAACGAGATCCCCGACTCCACCTCCACCCCGGGCCTCGCGATGGCGGACCGGATCATCGCCGCGATCAAGGCGGCGGACGACACCAGGCCGCTGGTCATCGGCTCGGACAAATACCGCCGCGTGCCCACGAAGGGCTCCGCTGCCGACCTCATGCTCGCCAAGCTGGACGGGCTCGGTCTGAACTACAACACCGCCCAGTCGGTGGACGCCCTGCACGCCGCCTATCCGCACCTCTTCCTCTTCGAGTCGGAGTCGTCGTCCGAGACCTCGACCCGCTCCAGCTATCAGGAGCCGGAACACCTCAACACCGGCGAGAACCACACCCCGGGCCGGCGCGCGGTCTCCTCGTACGACAACAACCTCGCGTCCTGGACGATGAGCGGCGAGTACGGGCACAAGAAGGACCGGGACCGCAAGTGGTTCGCGGGCGAGTTCCTGTGGTCGGGCATCGACTACATCGGGGAGCCCACGCCGTACGACGTGTTCCCGGTGAAGGCGTCCTTCTTCGGCGCGGTCGACACCGCGGGCTTCCCCAAGGACATGTACCACCTGTTCAGGAGCCAGTGGGTGAGCGAACCCATGGTCCATCTGGTGCCCATGACCTGGAACCACGAGGCCGGCGACACGGTCGAGGTGTGGGCGTACGCGAACGTCGACACCGTGGAGCTCTTCCTCAACGGGAAGTCCCTCGGCACACGGAAGTTCGACACCAAGACGACCACCGACGGCCGTACCTATCTGGAGACCACCGAGGCGACCGGCGACGACAAGACCTTCACCTCGGGCCCCTACCCGGGCAGTTACACCAGCCCGAACG
The DNA here is from genome assembly GCF_001514115.1 of Streptomyces olivochromogenes. Lineage (GTDB taxonomy): Bacteria > Actinomycetota > Actinomycetes > Streptomycetales > Streptomycetaceae > Streptomyces > Streptomyces olivochromogenes. The sequence goes on along the minus strand of NZ_KQ948451.1, from coordinate 165,390 downwards.
GCAGCGCGGGCAAGCTCCACCTCACCTGGAAAGTGTCCTACGAGCCGGGTGAGTTGAAGGCGGTGGCCCGCCGCGGCGGCCGTACGGTCGCCACGGACGTCCTGCGCACCGCCGGGGCGCCGCACGCGATACGCCTCACGTCCGACCGCACGTCGCTCCCCGCCGACGGCCGTTCGCTGGTCTTCGTGACGGCCGAGGTCGTCGACGCCCGTGGTGTGGTCGTGCCCGACGCGGAGCACCTGATCGCCTTCGACATCGGCGGCGGCTCGCTCGCCGGGCTCGACAGCGGCCGGGAGGAGAGCGCCGAGCGCTATCAGGCGAGCACCCGAACGGCCTTCCACGGCAAGGCACTCGCGATCGTACGATCCGGCACGCGGCCAGGCTCGCTGAAGGTGACGGCCCGCTCCGAAGGACTGCGGGGTGCCACCCTCACCGTACGCACCACCTCGGCACGCGCGAAGGCGACCACCCCGCCCGCGGTCTTCCGGCCGGACCCGGGCCCCGGCGCCCCGAACGAGCCGCTCGCGGACGCCAGTTACTCCGGCCGCCCGGACACCCTGCCCGCCGCCATGCTCGACGGCGACGCGGCCACGGGGTGGTCCAACGCCTTCTACAAGTCGGCGACGGCCCTGCTGCCCGCCTTCAGCGGGGCCCGCCCCGAGGACTGGGTCTCGGTCGCCTGGGCCCGTCCCCGCGCGGTCGACCGCGTCGAGGTCTCCTTCACCGTCGACGCGGCGCACACACTGCCCGCGTCGGTCGAGGTCGCGGTGTGGGACGGCAGGCGGTACGTGCCGGTGAAGGGCGCGGCCGTCGACTGGGCCACCGCGTCCGACGCGCCGACCGTGATCACCTTCGACGGGGTGCGCGGCTCACGGCTGCGGCTCCTCATGGCGAGCGGGCACCCGGGCGCCGTCGAGGGCGGGCTGCGGATCAGCCGTCTGGAGGTCCCGGTGGTCTGAGCGGTCCCGGTGCTCGTGCTCGGTCAGCGTGTGGAGTTCGGCCGCGCTGAGCGGGCGGTGCACCTCGACGTACTCGCCGTGCGGCAGGCGTTTGACGACGCCGGTCGCACGGCCGTGCGCCACCAGTTCGCGATCCCGCAGCTGCAACCCCAGGCAGATGCGCCGGGTGACCACGAAGACGACGACCGGGACGACGAACAGGGAGATCCGCACCGCCCAGGTGACGGTGTTGATCGACAGATGGAAGCGCGTCGCCACGATGTCGTTGCCGCCGCCCGCGAGCAGGATCAGATACAGGCTGATCCAGGCCGCTCCGATCGACGTACGGACCGGCCGGTTGCGCGGGCGGTCGAGGAGATGGTGCTCACGCCGGTCTCCCGTGACCCACGACTCGACGAACGGGTACACGCCGATGGCGACCAGAAGCAGCGGGAAGACGACGATGGGGATCAGCACACCGAGCACGAGCGTGTGCCCGGCCACGCTGATCTCCCAGCCCGGCATGACGCGCACCAGGCCCTCGGCGAAACCCAGGTACCAGTCCGGCTGGGCGCCCGTCGACACCTGGTCGGCGCGGTAAGGGCCGTACGACCAGACCGGGTTGATGGTCGCCACCGCCGAGATCAGCGCGAGGACACCGAACACCAGGAAGAAGAAACCGCCCGCCTTCGCCAGGTAGACCGGCAGGAACGGGGTGCCCACGACGTTGCGTTCGCTCTTCCCGGGGCCCGCGAACTGGGTGTGCTTGTGGTACACGACGAGGATCAGATGGGCGACGACAAGTGCCGCCATGATCCCCGGGATCAGCAGGATGTGCAGGGAGTAGAAGCGGGCCACGATGTCGTGGCCGGGGAACTCCCCGCCGAACAGGAAGAACGACAGATAGGTGCCGACCACCGGCACCGACAGGATCGCCCCGTCCACGAACCTGAGCCCCGTCCCGGACAGCAGGTCGTCCGGCAGCGAGTAGCCGAAGAGGCCCTCGAACAGACCGAGGAGCAGCAGTGTCCAGCCGAACACCCAGTTCACCTCGCGGGGCCTGCGGAACGAGCCCGTGAAGAAGTGCCGCATCATGTGCGTCAGCATCGCGGCGAGGAAGACCAGCGCGGCCCAGTGGTGCAGCTGCCGGACCAGCAGTCCGCCGCGCACGTCGAAGCTGATGTGGAGCGTCGAGGCGTACGCCTCCGACATCCGGATGCCGTTCAGGGGGACGTAACCGCCGTGGTACGTCACCTCGTTCATGGAGGGGTGGAAGAACAGGGTCAGGTACACCCCGGTGAGGATCAGCACGACGAAGCTGTAGAGGCATATCTCGCCGAGGAGGAAGGACCAGTGGTCCGGGAAGACCTTGCGCAGATAGCGCCTGCCGAGGGCGTACACACCGAGTCGGCCGTCGAACCAGTCGGCGACGCGTTCGCCGGCGGGCGCCTTCGCGGGCCGGTGGGCCGTGTCGCTCATGCGCGCTCCCCTTCCGCGACCCCGGTCTCCTGGCTCTCCTCGTCGCGCCGCACATGCGCGAGCTTCTCGGGATTGGTGACGATGTAGACGCCTGACACCTGCTCGCCGTCCGCGGTGAGGTCCATGACCATGACCGCGTACGGCGACTCGCCCTCGAAGAGCACGGCGGAGTCGTCGCCGTTGACGCGTCGGTAGCGCAGGTCGAAGCCGGTGCTGCGCCGGGTCGCGTAACCGGCGAACAGCCGTGCCGCCTTGTCCCGGCCGTGCACCGGACGCAGCCCGCCCGAGGCCTTCCCGCCGCCGTCCGTCCACACCGTGACGTCCGGTGCCAGGATCTCCATCAGGGCCGCGATGTCCCCGCCGAGCGCGGCCTCGACGAAGCGCTCGGTCGCTTGCCGGCGGACGCGCGGATGGGCCTGGTAGCGCGGCCGACGGGCGTGCACGTGCTCCCGCGCGCGGTGCGCGAGCTGGCGTACCGCCGCGGGGCTGCGGTCGATGACCTCCGCGATCTCGGTGTGCGCGTAGCCGAACACCTCGTTGAGGACGAAGACCGCGCGCTCCAGTGGGGTGAGGGACTCCAGGACCACGAGCATCGCCAGCGACACCGACTCCGAGCGCTGGGCCCGGTCGTCGGCCGAGTCCTCGGGGGCGGGCTCGTCGAGCAGGGGTTCCGGCAGCCAGGGGCCCACATACGTCTCGCGACGGCGGGTGATCGCGGCGCGTCGCGCGAGCGCGTGGTTCACGGCGATGCGTACGAGATAGGCGCGCGGGTTGGTGATGCCCTCCAGCGGGGTGCGGTGGGCGCGGCCCGTCCAGGACAGCCAGGTCTCCTGGAGGACGTCGTCGGTGTCGGCGACGCTGCCGAGGATGTTGTAGACGATCGCGAAGAGCAGCTCGCGGTGGTCGACGAACACCTGCGTCGCGCCGTCGGCCGTCCCGCTCGCGGGGCTTTCGGACATGCCTTGCCTCCCTTGGTGCGCTCACTACTGCGAGGGGAGAAGCGGGTCCGAATGTGACGTCCGGAGGGCGAAATGTGACGTACGTCTCACGGGGTCTGTTGGGCGTCACACCGGTCGAAGCCCGCGCCCTCTTGAACGCGAGTCCGATGCCTCGACACAAGGAGACAGACACCGTGTTCAAGAAGTGGCACGACAAGTGGCACGGCAACCCATGGGCGATCCTCATCACGCTCTCCCTGGGCTTCTTCATGACCCTGCTCGACCTGACGATCGTGAACATCGCGATCCCCGACATGGGCCAGGACCTCGACGCCTCCCTCGACGAGATCCTGTGGGTCGTCAACGCCTACACCCTCGCCCTGGCCGTCCTGATGATCACCGCGGGACGCCTCGGCGACCTGCGCGGCAAACGCAACCTGTTCCTCGCGGGCGTCGCCCTCTTCACTCTCGCCAGCCTCGCCTGCGGCCTCGCGCAGAATCCGGCGCAGCTGATCGCGTTCCGCGCGGTCCAGGGCCTGGGCGCGGCGCTGCTCATGCCGCAGACCCTGTCGATCATCGCGGAGGTGTTCCCGGCCGACCGGCGGGGCGCCGCGATGGGCATCTGGGGCGTGGTCGCGGGTGTCTCCGGCGCCCTCGGCCCGATCATCGGCGGCGCGCTGATCACCCACCTCGACTGGCGGTGGATCTTCTTCGTGAACCTGCCGCTCGGGGTCGTGGTGCTGGGCCTCGCCGCGGCGGTCATCCCCGGTTCACGGCGCACCGTACGCCACCGCTTCGACACCCTGGGCGTGCTGCTCGCCTCGGGAACCCTGTTCTGTCTGGCCTTCGGTCTGACGGAGGGGCAGCGCTACGACTGGAACGCCTGGATCTGGTCGCTGTTCGGCGCGGCGGCACTCCTCTTCGCCGCCTTCCTCGGCCATGAGCGCGGCCGGCAGGACGACGACCCGCTCGTCCCGTTCTCGCTCTTCAGGGACCGCAACTTCACCCTCATCAACTTCGTGGGCGTCACCGTGTCCTTCGGCGTGGTCGGGATGTTCCTGCCGCTGACGATCTACCTGCAGTCCGTACTGGGCTACAGCGCGCTCAAGTCCGGGCTCGTGCTGCTGCCCCTCGCGCTCGGCTCGTTCGTGATGGCCGGGCCCGCCGGGGTCCTCGCGGACAGGATCGGCGGCAAGTTCATCCTGATGACCGGGCTGCTCGCCTGGACGGCGGCCCTGGTGTGGATCGTGGCCGCGGCGGACGTCGGGTCGAGCTGGACGGCGGTCGCCTTCCCCCTCTTCCTCGCGGGTCTGGGCGCGGGCTGCACCTTCGCACCGATGGCCACGGAGGTCATGCGCAACGTACCGGCGAAGCTCTCCGGAGCGGCGTCCGGCGTCAACAACGCGCTGCGCCAGGTCGGTTCGGTGCTCGCGGGCGCCGTCGTCGGCGCCGTGCTCCAGGCCCAGCTCGCCTCCTCGCTCACCGACCAGGCCCGGCAGCGGGCCGGACAACTGCCCGCCGCGTACCGCGACGGCTTCGTCGGCGGTTTCTCCCGGGCGGGGACCGATGTGAACGCGCGCCAGGCGGCACGGCTGCCGGCGGGCGTACCGCACGACATCGCCGACCGCATGCGCGCGCTGGGCGCCCAGGTCTTCGGCCACGGCTTCGTACACGCCATGGGCCCCGCCGTCCTGGTCTCGGCCGCCGTCCTGCTGACCGGCGCGCTCGCCTGTCTCGCCGTACGCCGTCACCGCGGCCCGTCGGCCAACCCGCACGCCCTGCCCGTCTACGAACCCGAACTGGAGGAAGCGACCTCATGACCACCGAAGCCGCGGCCGGCACTGTCGACCTCACCGTCATGTACGCAGCCCACGACGCCTTCCGCCGCGACCTGGAACGCCTCGGCGACGCGGCGGCCGACGGCACCGCCTTCACCCCCCAGGTCCGCGCGGGCTGGGACAACTTCAGGCATCAGCTGCACATCCACCACACCGCCGAGGACAGCGATCTGTGGCCGCGCGTGGAGCGCAGGGTCGCGGGCCGTCCCCGGGACGTCGCCCTCCTCGCCGAGATGGAGGCGGAGCACGCCCTCCTCGACCCGCAGCTGACCGCCGTGGATGCGGCCCTGAAGGACCGGTCGGCCGAACTCCCCGCCCTGGTCCGCACGTTGGCATCGACCCTCGACGACCACCTTGCCCACGAGGAGGAGAGCGCCCTGCCGCTCATCCAGGAGGTGCTGACGCCCGCTGACTGGGGCGCGTTCACCGGCCGTATCCGCAAGACGCAGGGCGTACGCGGGGCCGCGCTCTTCGTACCGTGGATCGTCGACGGAGCGCCGCCCGCCGACCGGGCCCGGTTCCTCGGCGCGCTGCCGCCGCCCGTACGCGTCCTCAACAAGCTGTTCTGGGAGACGGGCTACCGCAGGCGTGGGCTGTGGGGGGCCTGAGGGCACGGAAGCGCGTAGGCGGGGTATCGACGTGCCGTGGCCGCTGCGGCGCCATGAAGAGGTGCTGCCCGACCGGCCCACGGTCAACGACTTCTCGGCCCTGGTCGCCGCCGTGGCCCGGCATCGCGTCGACCCGCCCCGCCCCGGCGTCGACTCCGACCCGGTCTGGCGCGCCGCCGCTCTTCCGCACACCCTGGCCCTGCTGAAGCCGCTACCGGCCGCCAACGCCCGTTTCGCCTGTTCGGCGGCGGTGGCGTACATGTTCGTCAGCGGTGTCGGGATCGACCCGCCCTGCGGGGCGCTCGTCGATCCCGCCCGGGATCTGATCTCCGGCAAGACCGATGTCTACGGCGCGGCCGACCGGTTGCGCTCCTGGCAGATCTGATACCCGCAGCGCGGCCCCGCCTGCCGCCCCCGAGGCCGCCGGCCGAGGGCGGGAGGATCGGGGCCGGCGGCCGGTTTCGCGCGGGAGAGCCGCCGTCCTGCGCGGGGCCTCCGAGAAGGGCCGGGTTCCAGTGGACTACGGAGCTCCGCGCGCCGGGAGCGTGCGACGGGCTCCGGAGCGAGCGCGCGGTTCACACGGGGCGCGTGAGAACACATGGCGTATGAACGTGGTGCCGCGGTGAGGCGCGTGAACGTGGAGCGGGAAATTTCGAAAGCCGGTGCGAGTGACGTGAGTTGGCGCAGTTACTGACTATCTTTCAATATGCGCATGTTGCCCAAGTGCCTTGTTGGTCATGAGCGTGTTGTGCGAGGGTGAACTTACCGCGCGGGTCAATGGCCGGGTATGAAATCGGTGTTCATTATTCCGGGCCGGCGGCCATTTTCCCGGCGCTCCGTCAAAAAGGTGTGCACCAGGCAGGGGCTCCCTTTTTGGCGACCAAGGAAATTCTGTGCACCACCTTGCACCGTGGAAGGAACCCGCTCTGTGCCCACCCCCCACCCCCCTCGCCCGTCCTATCCTCCCGGCGGTGCTCCCGGGGAGTCCGACGAAAGTCTCGCCGCGCGGCTGAGAGGCCGGACGGAGGGCGAGGCCACGCAGTCCGTCGCCCTGCTGATGGCGCGGCACTGGCAGCCGACGTACGACTACGCTGCCATCTGCCTCGCCTCTTCCTCGAGCGTCGCCTCCATGGTCGCCGCGACCTCCTTCCACTACGCCCTCGACTGCCTGATACGCGGTGAGTCCGGAGCGGCCCTGCGGCCCCGACTCCTCGTGACCGTGCGGGACACCGTCGATGAGTGGTCCGGTGAGGGCCGGATATCCGGCGTTCTGCCGGATTTGAGGAAACCCGCCGGGGGGCGGGGTATGCGGGCGGCGCAGTCCATGACCGCCGAAAATCGGAAGCTCGCCGAGCGCTCTTTCCATACCTTGCCGCCCCTCGCCCAGTGCCTGCTGTGGCACACCGAGGTCGAGGCCGAGGACATTTCCGTACCGGCCGGTCTGTCGGGCCTGGACGTCGACACCGCGTCGGCCGCTCTGGAGCAGGCCCGTGAGCAATTCCGCCAGGGATGTGTGCGCGCCCACCGGGAACTCGCGCCGAGCAAGGAATGCGGCTTCTACAACCGGCTGCTCGACGTCCCGATTCGTCGTGGGGGCGCCTTGCTGCCGGATGTCCGACAGCATCTGGGGGAGTGCCGCCACTGTCGGCACGCGGCTGAGCAACTCGGTTACTTCGAGGGCGGCTTGGGGATTCTGCTGGCCGAAGCGGTGCTCGGTTGGGGCGCGCGACGCTACCTCGACGCACGCCCGGGGCGCGGGCGGCAAGCAGTGCGCCCCGAGGAGAGGTCCGCGTTCGGCGGCGGACGGGCGGGCGCCGACGGACGCATGGGTACCGGCGGACGCATGGGTACCGACGGACGCATGGGTACCGGCGGGCGTCTCGGGACCGGTGGACGTCCTGGGAGTGCCGGCCGGCATCGTCTGCTGGCGCAGATCCCCGCCCCCGGGCGGCTGGCCCAGATCGCCCAGAAGCACTCGAAGGTCCTGCTCACAGGGGCGGGCACGGCCTCGGCGGTGCTGCTCGTGACCGTGCTCACCATCAGCCTGTGGTCCCACGGCGACGGTGGCGCCGACCCGACCGCCTCCACGGGCGTCGGCAGCAGCCACACCGTCTCGCCCAGCCCGGACGCCCCAGGTCCCTCCGCCGACTCCTCACCCCCGACCTCGGCCGGACTGCCCACCGTCACCGAGCAGACCCGGCTGCGCAACCTCGCCGCCGACCTCTGCCTCGACATCCGGGGCGGCAAGGCCGAGGTCGGTGCCGAGGCCGAGCTTGCCGTCTGCTCGTCCGCCTGGACCCAGCAGTGGTCGTACGAGAGCGACGGCCTGCTGCGCAGCGTCGCCGACCCCGCGCTGTGCCTGGACTCGCACGCCGACGACGGTGTCGTCGCCCTGGACCGCTGCGTCGCCAAGAGCGCCGCGCGGGGCGGCGACGTGCGCTACGACCTCACCGTGCGGGGCGAGTTGCTGTCCCGCTCGCGCGAGGGACTCGCGATCACGCCCAGTTCCACCGATCCGAACGCCGACATCGTGGTCAAGGACCGGGACGGCTCCGACGCGCAGCGGTGGCGGACCGACTCCGCCTCGGCCGACCCCGGATCGCTGTCGATCGCGGGGACGGCCAGCGCCTCGACCCGGCCGGTCAGCAGGCCGCCGTCCCCGCAGGGTACGGCCGGTGAGCCGAGCGCGTCGCCCAGCGAGCCGCCGACGGACGGCCGGGCCGACCCGTCGGCGACCCCCTCGGAGTCCTCCGCCGAGCCCCGTTCCGTGACCGTCGGCGACCGCACGAGCCCCCAGCCCGTGCTGCCGCTGACCGCTCAACTCTCCTCCCTCGTGGAGGGGTTGGGACTGTAACGGGCGCGCCGGGCGGCAGGGCTAGGACACCACGTCCCGGGGCGGCTTGCCCGCCACGAAGTCGGCGGCGTTCTGGACCGCCGCCAGCGCGATCCGTACGAGCGTCTCGCGCGTGACGCCCGCGACATGCGGCGACAACACCACGTTCGGGGACTTGAGCAACCGCAGGGCCGCGGTGGGCGGTTCGGGGTCGAAGACGTCGATGCCCGCCCCGGCCAGGGCGCCCGCCTCGAGCGCGTCCGCGAGGGCGTCCTGGTCGATCAGGGCGCCCCGCGAGGTGTTGACCACGAACGCGGTCGGCTTGAGGAGCGCGAGCCGCTCGGCGTTCAGCAGATGCCGGGTCTCCTCGGTGAGCGGGGCGTGCAGCGTGACGTAGTCCGACGTGCGCAGCAGTTCGTCGAGTTCGACATGACGGGCACCGCCGAGCCGTGCCTCGGCCTCCGTGCCGACGGACTGCGGACCGGCGTACACGATGCTCATGTCGAACGCGACCGCGCGCCGGGCGACCTCCTCGCCGATGTGGCCGAGCCCGACGACGCCGAGGGTCTTGCCGGACAGTTCGGTGATGGAGCGCTGCAGCCTCGGCAGCGCCCAGTCGGCGTCGACGAGCGCGGTGTGCGCCGGGATCAACTGCTTGGCGAGGGCCAGCATGAGGGCGAAGGTCTGCTCGGCCACGTTCTGCTTCTCGGCGCCGCTGGAGCCGATGTTGCACACCGGCACACCCTTGGCGCGGGCGGCGTCCAGGTCGACGTAGTCGAAACCGTGGCTCGCGCACTGGACCAGTTCCAAGTCCGGTGCGGCGGCGAGGTGTTCGGCGGTCACCGGGCCGAGACCCGTGATGATGACATGGGCCTCGCGCAGCGCGGCCGGGTCCTCGTCGGTCGTCTCCACGACGGTGACCTTGGCCTCGCCGGGGAAGACGGTGGCAAGCGCGGCACCGGCGGTGCGACCGCCGACGTGGGCCGAGACCACGGCCAGAACGTTCTTCGCCGCCGCGGTGACCGTCGTGTCGGTCGTGTCGGTCGTGTGAGTCGTGTGGGTCGTGTGGGTCGTGCTCATGCGGATTCCTCGATCAGGTCGTCGGGGCCGAGGGTGGCGGGGCGGGCGTGCCCGGACAGGGCGAGGGTGAGGTCGAACTCGGCGAGCAGACAGCGGACGACGTGTTCGACGCCCGCCTGTCCGTCCAGGCCCAGCCCATAGGCGTACGGGCGTCCGACGAGCACGGCGCGAGCGCCGAGCGCGAGCGCCTTGAAGATGTCGTCGCCGGTGCGGATGCCGCTGTCGAAGAGGACGCTCAGCCGTTCGCCGACCGCCTCGACCACCCGTGGCAGCGCGTCGGCCGCGGCCACCGACCCCGCCACCTGCCGGCCGCCGTGGTTGGAGACGACCACGCCGTCCATCCCGGCGTCGGCGGCGCGTCGGGCGTCGTCCGGGTGCAGGATGCCCTTGAGGACGATCGGCCCGTCCCAGTTCTCCCGCAGGAACGCGAGATCGGGCCAGGTCTTGCCCGGGTCCGCGAACATGCCGACGAAGTGCAGCACGGCCGCGTTCGGGTCCTCGTGCACCGGCTTGGCCAGACCCGCCTGGAACGCCGGGTCGGAGAAGTAGTTCGCCGTGCCCACACCGTGCAGGAACGGCAGATACGCCTGGTCGAGGTCGCGCGGACGCCAGGCCAGCAGCGGGGTGTCGAGAGTGACGAACAGCGCGGTGAACCCGGCCGCCTTCGCCCGGTCCAGGAAGGACCGGGTGACCTCGCGGTCCTTCGCCCAGTACAGCTGGAACCAGCGCTCCGCCCCGCCCATCGCCTCCGCGACCTGCTCCATGGGCGTGCTGGAGGCCGAGGACAGGATGTACGGGACGCCCTGCGCCGCGGCGGCCCGCGCGGCGGCGGACTCCGCGTCCGGATGCATGATCGACAGCACGCCCACGGGCGCGAGCGCCAGCGGCGCGGGCAGGGGGCGCCCCAACACCTCGACGGACAGGTCGCGTTCGTGTACGTCGCGCAGCATGCGCGGCACGATCCGGCGCCGGTCGAGGGCGGCCCGGTTGGCCCGGGCGGTGCTCCCGTTGCCCGCGCTGCCCGCCACGTAGCCGACCGGACCGGGCCCGAGCCGCTGCTCGGTGAGCTCCTCCAGCCGGGTCAGATCGGTGGGCAGCCGCGGTACGGCGCCCGTCATTCCGTTCAGATAGATCTCGTACTGGAAGTCGGCCCAATGCTTAGCCATCCGTACGTCCCGCCTCTCGTCCCTGAGACCGCGCTGTACGCCGTCGATCCTTGCGAAGGTGACAAGGGCCGTCCACCGTGGTGCGCACATCGCGCGGCTGGGATCATCACCCTGTGACAAGTCAGCCCGTTGCCGCCAGAGAACACGTCCGGCAGGAGATGGTCGCCGATCCGCGCGTCGTGGCGGCGATCGTCTCGGCGGTCCACGAACAGGTCCCGGTGTACGCCGCGCTCGACGACAGCCGGCTGCCGGAGGTACGGGCCATCGCGGCCTGGGGCCTGGAGCGGCTCCTCCACCTGTGGGTCACCGACGGCGCCCTCGAACCGTCGGACCTGCGGCGCTTTCGAGGCATCGCGGCGGCCCGCGCGGCGGACGGGCGGCCCGTGCAGGCGGTGTTGCGGGCCTACCGGGTGGCGGCGACCGTCCTCACCGACGAGATCGCGGCCCGCGCGCCCCGGCTCGCCGCCGCGGACGCCTTCGCTCTCGCCCGGATGCTGCTGACCGCGCTCGACACCCTCTCCGAGGAGATGACCACGGCGTACGCCGCCACCGACGAGGACCTCGCGGCGGACCGTGACCGGGCACTGCGGCTGCTGCTCGACGACCTGATCGCCGGGCGGCACGCCTCGGTGGGTGCGCTGAGCGACCGGTCGGCCCGGCTGGGGGTCCAACTCCCGGACCCTTACTGTCTGTTGGTGGCCGAGCCGGTGGGCGCGGAGCGCCCCGACATGGCGCTCGACGCGGCGGCGGGACTGCTCGACGCGTTGGCCGTTCCGGGCGACGAGGTCGCCTCGACCGCGACGGTACGTGGCTCTCGTGCCGTCCTGCTGCTGCCGGGTGCGGCTGCCGCCAGGGCGGGGACGGTGCTGGGCGCGCGGTCCTGGCGGGGCTGTGCGATCACCGGGGAGAGCCTGGACCGGGTCGCCGTGGCGCATCGGCTCGCCGCCGACGCCCTCGACACGGCGCCCGCCCACGCGCACCGGCCGGGGCGTGTCCTCACGGACGCCGACGCGCATGTCCTCGCGCTGCTCGGCGGGCATCCGGCCGCCGCGCCGGACCAGGTCGCCCGCCTCGTTCTCGGGCCGCTCACCGAACCGGGGCAACGGCATCTCATGGAGGCGCTGACCGCGTACATCGACGCCGGCTCGGCGAACGCCGCCGCGCGGGTGCTGCATCTGCACGCGCAGTCCCTGCGCTACCGCCTGCGGCGCATCCACGCCCTGACGTCCCGTGATCCCCGCGACCCCTGGCAACGCCTCACCCTGGACATCGCCCGCACGATCAGACCGTAACCTCCTCGCCCCCGCCGCCCCTACCCTCCCCCAAGCTCTCGGCTTCGCTCGAGCAGGGGGGACCCCCATCATCCCCAGGGGCTCTGCCCCTTCAACCCCGACCCCGGGGGGCTGCGCCCTCAACGCCGACCGGGCCGAGGCTTTCAGGGGCGCGGGGAACTGCGCGCACGGCCCCCACCGGCCCGCAGCCAGACGAATCCGGGCGGGCCGGGATCCGGGGCGAAGCCCCGTCTGAGGGGCGCGGGGAACTGCGCGACCAGCCCCCCACCCGCCCGCACCCGACGAACACACCCCAGGTAGGGACTCTCCCGGGTAGGGGCTACCGCGCGCGGGGCGTGATGCGGGCCGTCGCCCGGACCGGGCCCCCGTCGGCCCCGGCGAGGCGCATGGGGAACAGGAACACCTCTGCCGAACACCCCGCGGCCTGCGCGTCCGCGACGGCTCCGAGCCCGGTCAGGTTCTCGGCGATCACACCCCCCGCTCCGCACAGCACACGGTGGGAGGGCAGATCCACGGGACCGGTCGGATCGACGCTCAGCGCGTCGATCCCGACGGTGAGGACACCCGCCGCGACCACGGCCTCCGCCGCCTCGGGCGTGAGCCAGGGATGGGCCAGGTAGTCCTCGGTTCCCCAGTACCGCGACCACCCGGTGGCCAGCAGCAGGACCGAACCGGGCCGCAGCAGACCGAGGGCAGGGGCGAGCAGGTCGGGAGTGATCGGCGCCCGCGCCGGCAGCCCACGGACGTCGGCGACGACCGCCGGCCCCGCGAACCGCTCCAGCGGCAGATCGTCCAGCGTGGGCCACGCCTCGTCCACGTGGTACGGGGCGTCGACATGCGTACCGGACTGCGACCCCATGTGCAGCCGAAGGACGTTCACCCCGTGCTCGGCGACCCGCAACGCCCTGGAGACCTCCACCTCCGGATCACCGGGATAGACGGGCATCCCGGTGACCACGGGCACGGACAGGTCGAGCCAGCTCTCCATCAGTCCTCCACCAGCCAGTTCTCCATGAGCCTGTGCTCCATCAGCTCGTCGACCAGTTCTCAGTTCTCCATCGGCGCGTCAACTGCCGTCGACGGCGAGAACCGCGGGCGCGCCCTCGGTCTCCGCACCGGGACCGGTGATCGGCGGCACCGGCACGTCGACGGTACGGGCCAGCCGCGGGCCCTCGGGCCCGTACACCGCCCGCGGCTCGGGGAACAGTCGCAGCATCGCCAGATACAGCACGGCGGCGACGGCCAGCGACAGCGGCAGGCTGATGTCGATGCCGTTCGCCAGGTCGCCCAGCGGTCCGACGAACTGGCCGGGGATGTTGGTGAACAGCACACCGACCACCGCGGCCACCCACCAGGCCGTCATGCCCCGCCAGTTCCAGCCGTGCGTGAACCAGTAGCGGCCGCCGCGCTGACGGCGGTTGAAGACCTGGAGCGCGTCCGGGTCGTACCAGCCGCGCCGGGTGTAGAACCCGAGGATCATCACGACCATCCAGGGCGTGGTGCAGGTGATGATCATCGTGGCGAACGTCGAGATGGACTGCACCAGGTCGAAGCCGAAGCGGCCGATGAAGATGAACGCGATCGACAGGACTCCGACCAGGATCGTCGCCTGGACCCGGGACAGCCGCGGGAACACCGACGAGAAGTCGAGCCCGGTGCCGTACAGCGACGTCGTGCCGGTCGACATGCCGCCGATCAGGGCGAGCAGACACACCGGCAGGAAGAACCAGCTCGGCGAGATGGCCAGCAGGCCGCCGACGAAGTCGGGGGCCGCAGGGTCGACGTACTTCGGCGCCTTGGTCGCGATGATGCTCGCGGTCGCGAGCCCGAAGACGAACGGCAGCAGGGTGGCGATCTGGGACAGGAACGCGGCACCGACGACCTTGCGGCGCGGCGCGTTCGCCGGGATGTAACGCGACCAGTCGCCGAGGAACGCGCCGAAGGACACCGGGTTCGACAGCACGATCAGTGCCGAGCCGATGAAGGAGGGCCAGAACAGCGCCTGCGTCGCCGAGTCGGCCGAGGCCGTGAAGACACCGGCGTACGAGGGATCGAAGTCACCCGCGAAGGCGATCGCGCCGAGCAGGAACAGCACGGTCGCCGAGGTCACCGCGATCTTGTTCACGAACAGCATGAACCGGAACCCGTACACGCACACCGCGAGCACCAGGCAGCCGAAGAGCGCGTACGCGACCACGTACGACAGGTTGCTGCGCTCCAGGCCGAACAGCCGGTGCGCGCCGCCGACCAGGGCGTCGCCGGAGCTCCACACCGAGATCGAGAAGAACGCCACGGCCGTGAGCAGCGACAGGAACGAGCCGACGACCCGGCCGTGCACACCGAGGTGCGCGGAGGAGGCGACCGCGTTGTTGGTGCCGTTGACCGGGCCGAACATCGCCATCGGGCACAGGATCAGCGCCCCGACGACGACTCCGAGGAGGGTGGCCGCGAGCCCCTGCCAGAAGGAGAGGCCGAAGAGGATGGGGAAGGCCCCGAGGACGCAGGTGGAGAAGGTGTTCGCACCGCCGAAGGCGACTCTGAACAGGTCGAGCGGCGACGCGGTGCGGTCCGCGTCGGGGATGCGCTCGACGCCGTAGGTCTCCACCTCGGTGAGAGACGGCGACGACGTGGCGGGGGAGTTCTCGGACAAGGGTGCTCCAGCGAAGTGCCTGTACCCGGAAGCGGGCGGTGGAGCGCGTGGTGGCGCGAGGGGAGGAAGGCCCCGTTGTCGCCGCGGGGGTGTGCGGCGGCCGATGCCGTCCTTGGTAGGTCTGCCGACGCTAAGGCCGGGCCGGAGACCTGCGCCAGAAGGTAAAACATCCATCTTCCGCGCCCGGGGTGGAGCATTCGTCCAGTCCGGCGTTTGTCCGGCGGGGGAGGTGCCCGGCGCCGGCTCAGTGCTCCGGGCCGGGCTCCGGTGTGGCGCGCCAGCCGTGCCAGCGGTGGACGGTGACGGCGATCACCGGGCCGTCCGGCGGCCGCTGCCGGTACTGCGCGTACTTCTCGCGCAGCAGGCCGATCGCCGCCGTGTACTCGTCCTGTGTGCCGGGCGGCAGGACCCGGGCGTCGCCGTCCGCCCGTACCCACCACAGCTGCTCCCAGTCCTCGTCGTAGGCATCGACGAGCAGGCACACGGCGGGGTGGGCGGCGATGTTGCGCAGCCGCCGCAGCCGCCGCGATCTCTTGGGTTTGTGGTCGACGGCGGTGACGATCTCGCCGCCGCGCACCGCGAAGACGAGGGGCACCAGGTGCGGGCGCCCCTCGGCGTCCACCGTCGCCAGGCGCGCCACCCGTGCCGCCACGAACCGGCGGCGCGCCTCCTCCTCGTCCATGTCCGGCACGGTGAGCTCCGATTCCCCGGTGGCGGGGACGCGGCGAGCTCGCGCGATCCCCGGCGGCCGCAAGCGTCAGCGATGGGCGGACACGGCCTCGGCCAGTTCGTCGAGCGTGCGCAGTGTCTCGTCCTCCGGCTGGGTCGGCAGATACAGCAGCACGCGGTCGACGCCGAGTTCCGCGTAGGTGTCGAGGGACTCCCGGTCGTCCCCGCCCGCGTAGACCACGACGGCCGGCCGGTCACCGGCCGTCTTGCGCATCTGTTCGATGCGCGCGCCCAGTTCCTTGGGCGGTACGGCACTGGGGAGCCACGCCGATCCGTACTCGGCGACGCGGGCGAAGGTGCGCTCGCTGTTGCCCCCGACCCAGATGGGCGGGTGCGGCCGCTGGACCGGCTTGGGCCAGGCGTAGACCGGTGCGAAGTCGACGAAGTCGCCGTGGAACTCGGCCTCGTCCTTCGTCCACAGTTCGATCATGGCGCGAATGCGTTCGTCCATCAGCCGGCCGCGGGAGGCCGGATCCGTGCCGTGGTTGCGCATCTCCTCCCGGTTCCAGCCGGCGCCGACACCGAACACGGCACGGCCGCCGGAGATCAGGTCGAGGGAGGCGATCTCCTTCGCGGTGGTGATCGGATCGCGCTGGACCACCAGAGCGATCCCCGTGCCCAGGAGCAGGTCCCGGGTCACGGAGGCAGCGGCGGCGAGCGCCACGAACGGATCGAGCGTGCGGTAGTAGACGCGGGGCAGTTCGCCGCCGCCCGGATACGGCGTCTCCCGGTTCACCGGGATGTGCGAGTGCTCGGCCAGCAGCAGCGTGTCGAACCCGCGCTCTTCCAGAGCGGGACCCAGGGCCCTGGGGCCGATGCCCTCGTCGGTGATGAACGTCGACACTCCGAACTTCATCCGCGACCACCTCGTCTTGTCGGCTGTTGCTGCCAGTGTGACGCGGGAGGTCACTCCTCGTCAGGTGTGGCGTCCCGCGGCGTGGCGTCCGGACCCTGGGCCCGGACCCGCTGCACGTGTTCCAGCGAGTCGCGCAGTTCCGTCAGCCAGTCGTCGGCGTGACGCTGGACGAGGCGGACGCACCAGGCGAGGGCGTCGCTGCGGCTGCGCGCGACCCCGGCGGCGATGAGGGTGTCGAGGACCTGGCGCTCGGGCTGGCGCAGCCGGGTCATGACGGGCGCGGCGATGTGGGTGAACAGGGCGCGCTCGCCCCCGCACTCCACGCCCCAGGAGACCTTCTTGCCGAACCGGTGCTCGGCTTCCCGTGCCACCGCGACCCGGTCGTCGCGGGTGCGCTCGCGGAATTCCTGGATACGGGCCTGGGCGGCCGCCTCCTTCTCGGCGTCCGAGGCGCCTTCGGCGAGCCCGGGCTCGGGGATACGGCCGACGACGGTGATCTCCTCCCGGTCGACCGTCACCTCCACCAGGCTCTCGAAGAGATCGTCGGGCAGGCGGCCGGCGAACCAGCCGCGCAGCTTCTCGTGCTGCTCTGAAGTAATCATGTAATGACGATTACTCCGTTGCGGGGAAGAAGCAAGAGGGTCCGCCGGAGGCTGAACCGGAATGTTTCAGGCCTATTGCGGAGCCGGGGGAATCCGGCCAGGAGGGTGTCCTAGGCGATCAACAACCCCTCAGTTCCGGGGCTTGAACGTTCGAATTTCGTAACTTCACGCCACTGATTCAATACTCAAGGTTACCGAAACGCATGGGGTCGATGTGTGTTTCCCGTCCGGACTCGGCAGACTCGCGCTCGCCGCACCGGCACCCAACCGAGCCGGTACTGCATTCAATCGAGCGGAAGGATGCACACAATGCCGAACACCGCGCGCTGGGCAGCGACTCTCACCCTCACGGCCGCTGCCGTCTGCGGCCCCTTCGGGGGGTCCGCCCTCGCCACCCCGGCCCACGCGACCCAGACGGTCACGAGTCAGGCCCACGCCACGCCGGCCCTCGCCCCCTCAGGGCTCTACGCCCCCTCGGCCCTGGTGCTCACCATGGGCCACGGAGAGACCGCCGCCACCGTCACCCCGGAGCGCGCGGTCACGCTGAACTGTGCCCCGACCCCCTCCGGCACCCACCCCGCCGCCTATGACGCCTGCGGCGAACTCCGGGCGGTGAACGGCGACTTGGACGCCCTGACCCTCAGAGACGGCGCACTGTGTACGCGGCAGTTCGATCCGGTGGTCGTCACCGTCGAGGGCGTGTGGCGCGGCAAGCGCGTCTCGTACGAACGGACCTTCGCCAACGAGTGCGTGAAGAACTCCTACGGGACGAGCTTCTTCACGTTCTGAGAGACCGGGATCGCGCGGCCTTCGTGAGCGTCGAGCGGGGTCAGTAGGTGGGGAGTGCGCGCCCCGAAGCACGGAGTACGACGCGATCTCGCATCGGGGGTCGGTCAGGCGGAGTGGGGCCGCCGGCCGGCCCCCGACATCTGTCTGTCCCGGCTCGGTGTCCTCAACTCGTAGTCGCGTCAGAAGTGTTGACCCCGCACTCCCGAACTCGTCGGTGCAAGCGCCCGGGTCACGACTGGGGGCGGGGTTCTGATCCGCTTTCCGGACGGGACGGAGGAGGAACTGCCGGGCGGTCCTGCGGGTGCGTCGAGTCCGGTGCTTCCGGGAGGTCGGCCAGCGGCGGAAAGCGGCTGAGCAGGTGCGCGGCGCGCAGGAGGCGGTGGACGCGGGGTCCGTCGGAGACGACGCGGAGCCGCCCGCCGCGCTCTCGCGCCCTCGTCTCGGCGCGGCACAGTACGCGCAGGCCCGAGCAGTCGAAGAAGGTCACCCGGCGCAGATCGACCAGCACGTCCGGCTCGGCCCGGGCCGTCGCCGCCGACAGATGCTCGGCCAGTGCCTCCGCCGTCGCGATGTCGATCTCTCCCGTCACCTCGACCACGGTGAACGGACCGCGCGGATAACTGTGGGCATAGGGGTTGGTCGAGGGAAGCCCGGAATCTGCGAGGGTCATGTGGTCTCGCTAGCTACCCCGGCCTGGTCGGAAACATCCTCAGGCCGCCACGAACACGATCCCGTTCACTCGAACGAGTGAATATTGGGGATGGTGTATTGACTGGGGATGCCGAGGCGGTCCGGGTGCCGTAGCCGTGGGGCATGAGTGTTCTCGGCGAGTGGGACCGACGGCTGTTCACGCGGGTGGCCGCGGCACGGGTGCCCGGCGCGGATCCGGCGCTGCGACGGCTCAGCCGCTGCGCCGATCACGGACGGCTGTGGCTCGGCACGGCGGCCGGCCTCGTGCTCGTCGGGGGCCGGGCGCCCCGCCGGGCGGCCCTGCGGGGCGTGGGCTCGCTCGCGATCGCCTCGCTGACCGTCAACACCGTCGTGAAGTGGAGCACCAGGCGGCCCCGTCCGCTGCTGGAGCACGTGCCGTCGATCCGGCACCTGAAGCGTCAGCCGCACACCACTTCCTTCCCCTCCGGCCACTCCGCCTCGGCCGCGGCGTTCGCCACCGGAGTCGCCCTGGAGTCCGCCGGTTACGGCGCCCTGGTCGCGCCCTTCGCTGCCGCCGTCGCCTTCTCGCGGGTGTACGTCGGAGTGCACTATCCCGCAGACGTGCTGGCCGGGATGGCGATCGGCGTCGCAGCCGCCGCGCTCACCTGCCGCTGGTGGCCGCCGCGCCCCGCGCTCCCGGCGCGCGAACGGCCCTCGGTGCCCGCGCCCGCGCTGCCCGGCGGCGAAGGGCTCGTCGTCTTCGTCAACACCCCGGCCGGGACGGGGGCACCCGGCACACCGTTGCCGCCCGCCGAGCGGCTGCGCGGACTGCTGCCACGGGCCGAGCTGGTCGTGCGCGGCCCGGACGACGACTTCGCCGCGCTGCTTCAGCGGGCGGCGGACAGGGCGGTCGAGCGGGCCGGGGCGGCGGGCGGTGTGCTCGGTGTGTGCGGAGGCGACGGCAGTGTCAACGCGGCGGCCGGGCGGGGGCTCGCACTCGCGGTGTTCCCCGGCGGCACCCTCAACCACTTCGCCCAGGACGTCGGCGTACGGGATGTCGAGGACACGGCCGTCGCGGTCGGGCGGGGCGAGGCGGTGGCCGTGGACCTCGGCGTGGCGCGGTCGGGGGCGGGTCCCGAGGTGCGGTTCCTCAACACCTTCAGCATCGGCCTGTACCCCGAACTCGAGCGGATGCGGGAGCACTTGGAGCAGCGCATGGGCAAGTGGCCGGCGGCGGCCGTCGCCCTCGTCCGGGTGCTGCGCACCGCGACGCCGGTGGAACTGAGCGTCAACGGACGCCGCCGCCGTCTGTGGCTGCTCTTCGCGGGCAACGGCCGCTACGAACCCCAGGGCTTCGCTCCCGCCTACCGGCCCCGCCTGGACGACGGGCTGATCGACGTGCGGCTGATCGACGGCGAACACCGGCTCGCCCGTACCCGGGTGATCGTCTCCGCGCTCGCCGGCACGCTCGGCCGGTCCCGGGTCTATGGAGCGGAGGCGGTCGCGTGGGTCGAGCTGGCGGCGCTCGGCGGTGCGGACACACTCGCGTACGACGGTGAAGTCGCGCCCGCTCCGCCCGGGTTGAGGCTGGAGAAGGAGCGCCGGACGCTCGTCGTGTACCGGCCCTACGTACAGCGGAACGAACCCGCCCGGCGTCCCCGGCCGGCCGCCCGGGCCGCCCGCCGCCGTAGACGTGAGAGGGGCCGCCGTCTCCCTGCAGACGGCGGCCCCTCGGCCTGTGGGTGATCACACGGGACTTACATGTGGACGGCCCGCACGGCGTCCGGGTCCGCGTCCAGGGTTCCGCGGCGGTAGAGCAGGAAGGCGATCACCGCGCCCGCGGCGAAGAAGCCCGCGGACCACCAGAAGGCGGTGGTGTAGCTCTCGATCGTGGCCTGCGCCTGGACCAGCTTGCTGGTCGCGTCCTTGCCGGCGAGATAGCTCGTCGCGGCGCTCGCGGCCAGCGTGTTGAGCAGCGCCGTACCGATCGAACCGCCCACCTGCTGCATGGTGTTGACCGTCGCGGAGGCGACACCCGCGTCCTCCGCCGCGATCCCGCTGGTGGCCAGCGACATGGCGGGCGGCATCACGATGCCGAGGCCCGCGCCGATCAGCAGCAGCGGCGGCAGTACGGCGGTCGAGAAGTCGGAGGCGACTCCGATGCCGGTCAGCCAGGCCATGCCGCCCACCGCGATCGCGAAGCCCGCGGGGATGACGACCTTCGGTCCGATCCGCGGCACCAGGACGGTGGTGGAGACCTGGGCCATGACCATCAGGGCCGCCATCATCGGCAGGAACGCCACACCCGTCTTGGTGGGGCTGAAGCCCAGGTTCAGCTGCAGGTAGTAGGTGAGGAAGAGGAAGACGCCGAACATGCCCGCACCGGTGATCAGGACGGTGACGAAGGACGCGGCACGGTTGCGGTCGAGCAGCACGCGCATCGGCAGCAGCGGGTGCTCGGCGCGCGTCTGCCACCAGGCGAACGCGCTCAGCAGGATGCCACCGGCGGCCAGGAAGCCCCAGGTCTGGGGCGAACTCCAGTCGTGCGTCTCGGCGTTGGAGAAGCCGTAGACGAGGGCGAAGAGGCCGGAGGAGACCAGCAGAGTGCCCGGCAGGTCGAGCTTGGAGTTGGCGGCGTCACGGTGATTGCTCAGCAGTACCCAGCCACCGGCGAAGGCGACGACCGCGAAGACGAGGTTGACGAACAGCGTCCAGCGCCAGTCGAGCGCGTCGGTCAGCACACCGCCGAGCAGGAGGCCCACCGCGCCACCGGCGCCGGCGATCGCCCCGTAGACGCTGAACGCCTTGGCGCGTTCCTTGGCGTCGGTGAACGTCGTGTTCAGCAGCGAGAGCGCGGCGGGCGCGAGCAGCGCGCCGAAGACACCCTGCAGGGCGCGCGCGGTGACCAGCATCCCGAAGCTGGTGGAGGCGCCGCCGAGCACCGAGGCTCCGGCGAATCCTGCGATACCGATGAGGAAGGCGGGCTTGCGTCCGAAGAGGTCGGCGATGCGTCCGCCGAGCAGCAGCAGGGAGGCGAAGGCCAGCGAGTACGCCGTGACGATCCACTGCCGGTTGCCGTCGGAGAAGCCGAGGTCCGCCTGGGCGGAGGGCAGGGCGATGTTCACGATGGTCGCGTCGAGGACCACCATCAGCTGTGCGATGCCGATGATCGAGAGGATCCACCATCGCTTCGACGATGGAGTGGACGATCCGTCCACGGTGCCCTTGCGGGCACCTTCGGTCAGGGTCTGGGACATGGGAGAACCACTCCAGGGAAGTCGCTCAGGGGTTACAGGAACATAAGCGAAACTGTTTCGTACACCTGGAGATTAGAACACCCCCAGCGAAACGGCAACGTTTCGCTGGGGGTGTCGGGTGAGGTGGCCGTCACAGTGGCGCCGGAGGTGGTCGGTGCCGCGGCACATATGCCTTGACGAGAATATAACCAGCGAGGCATATTGGGGCCATGTCCGACGCCACCCTCTGGACCGCTCTCGCCGACCCCCACCGTCGTGCGATCGTCGCGCTGCTCCTTGAGCGCCCGCGGCCGGTCGGAGAGATCGTGGAGGCGTGCGGTCTGAGTCAGCCGAGCACGTCGAAGCATCTACGGGTGCTCCGCGACGCGGGCCTGGTGCGTGTACGACAGGACGCGCAACGCCGTGTCTACGCCCTCGACCCGGCCCCGATCGCCGCACTCGACACCTGGCTGACCCCGTACCGGAAGCTGTGGAACGAGAGCCTGGACGCCCTCGGCCGCCGCCTGGACAGGACGGCGGGGGAGCCGTCGGACCCCCCGGAAGACCCCACCCCTAAGGACTGAGCCACATGTCCGCCGAACCCACCGCGCTCACCGGCACCTATCTCACCCTCGACGACGGCCGCCCCGCCGTCCGCTTCAGCCGCACCTACGACCACCCCGTCGACCGCGTCTGGCGGTTCGTGACCGACCCGGACGAACTGGCCGAGTGGTTTCCGTCCCGGGCGGAGATCGAGCTGCGCCCCGGCGGCACGATCAGGTTCAGCGGCGACCCGAACATGCCCGAGTCCACGGGCCGGGTCCTCGCCGTCGACCCGCCCCGGCACCTCTCCTTCGACTGGGGCGGTGACGAGCTCCGCTTCGACCTCGACGCCCTGGACGAGAAGCGCACCCACTTCACCCTCACCCACGTCCTCGCGGCCGAGAACACCGCCGCCCGCAACGGCGCCGGCTGGGAGGTGTGCCTCGCCGCCCTGGACGCGAAGGCCCGCGGCGAGCGCTTCGCGGGCCCGCACGCCGGGGCCACCGCGCCCTGGAAGGAGATCTACGCCCGTTACGTCGAGGCCGGGGTCCCGTCCGGCGCCCCGGTGCCGGGCATGGACTGACGGCGCCCCGGTACCGGGAGGGACCGACGGCGCCGACTCAGGCCAGTTGCCGTCGCACCAGCTCGTGCAGCCGCCCGCCCGTGTCCGCGAGCAGATGCGCGGGCGGGCCCTGCTGGGCGACCCGGCCGTCCTCCATCACGATGACACGGTCCGCGTCCATCACCGTGGACAGCCGGTGCGCGATCACGATCCGGGTGGCGTTGAGCGCCCGGGTGCTCTCGATGACCGTGCGCTGGGTCTCGTTGTCGAGCGCGCTGGTCGCCTCGTCGAAGAAGAGGATGCGGGGCCGGCGGATCAGCGCCTGGGCGATCATCAGGCGCTGCCGCTGGCCGCCCGAGATCGCGCCGCTGCCGGAGACGATGGTGTGCAGCCCCATCGGCATCCGCCTGATGTCCTCGGCCAGGCCGGCCATCTCGGCCGCCGCCATCGCCTCCTCGGGCGTGTACGGCTCGGTGCCGCAGATGCAGTCCAGGATCGAACCGGTGAACGGCTGGGCGTGCTGGAGCACCACACCGCACTGACGGCGTACGGCGGACTGGTCGAGCGCTCCCAGGTCCTGCCCGTCGTAGAGCACACTGCCCGAGACCGGCTTGTCGAAGCCGATCAGCAGCCGCAGCAGCGTGGACTTTCCGCAGCCGCTGGGGCCGACGATCGCCACGAACTCGCCGGGCTTGATGTCGAACGACACGTCGTCCAGGACCAGCGGACCGTCGTCGGCGTACCGGAAGGACAGCCGCCGGGCCTCGATTGCGCCGGACAGCACCCCGGGGCGGGTGCTCGCCACCCGCACCTCCGGCGTGGCGTCGAGCACCGGCTTGATCTCCTCGAACATCGGCAGCGCGGCCGCCGCCGACACGAACGCGCCGGTCACCTGGGTGACCGAGGTCAGCAGCATCGTCATCGACGTGCTGAAGGTCAGGAAGTCGGCGGCCGACAGCGAGCCGCGCGCCGGACCCGCGAGCAGCATGAACATCAGCAGCGAGCACAGCGGCAGGTACACCGCGCCCATCACCGTCGTGAGGTTCTTGATGCGGCCGACCTTCTGCTGGAGCTCACGGCTGCGCGCGAACTCGCCCGCCCAGGCGGCGTACGCGTAGTTCTCGGCCGCCGCGACCCGCAGCTTGGGCAGGCCGCGCAGGGTCTGGAACGCCTGGTTGTTCAGCTTGTTGCTGAGCACGACCAGGCGGCGCTGCCAGCGCACCTGCCACAGTCCGAGCCCGAGGAACGCGGCCGCGATGACGACGAGCATGCCGATCGCGGCGAGCGCCAGCGGCACGCTGTACCAAAGGAGCAGCCCCAGGTTCATCGCACCGACCGTGCCCGCCTGCGCGAGCGTCGGTCCGACGCCCGCGAGGAGGCGGCGGATCGCGCTGATGCCCATGGCGGCGCTGGCCAGCTCACCGGTCGAGCGGGACGTGAAGAACTTCGTGGGCAGCCTCAGCAGCCGGTCCCACACGGCCGGTTGGAGCGTCGCCTCGATCCGCCCCTCCATCCGCAGCATCGTGAGGTTCTGGAGCAGCATGAACGCGGCCGACACGATGCTGGTGACCATGATGGCCAGACAGACCTGCACGATCAGGCCGTGCTGCGCCTTGGGCACGTACTCGCCGAGCACCTTGCCGGTCGCGATCGGCACCAGGGCGCCGATCGCGACGGTGACGAGACCGCTGATCGCGAGGTTGCGCAGGTCGCCGCCGGTGCCCTGGAGGCAGAAGCGCAGCAGCCGCAGCGGGCTCAGCTTCCGCTCGGGCAGCGGACGGTAGAACATCACGGCCCGCGCCTCGAACTCAGGCGCGTTGGCCTTCTCGACCGGGGTCTCCCGGCCCGAAGACGGCTGTACGGCCACGTATCCGCCGCGCCGCCACAGCAGCGCGACCGGGGAGCCCGACACGGCACGGTGGCCCACCAGCGGGCCGATGTTGTCGTGCCACCAGCGCCCGTCGAGGCGTACGGCACGGGTGCGGACGCGCGAGGCGAGCGCGATCCGCTCCACCGGGTCGAGCCGGTCGCTCTCCGTGCCGCTCTGCGCGGACTCGGCGAGGGTGATCCCGGACGCGCGGGCGACCAGCTTGCAGGCCGCGTACGTGGCGTCCGCGTCGGCCGCCGTCGGGCGCTTGGACGACTTGCCGATCGACGCCAGCAGGGTCCGGTCGGCCTGGGCGCGGACGGCCTCGCCCGCCTTGATGCCCGCTGCCGTACGGTCCTCGTGGCTGGCCTCCAGCTGCTCGATCCAGCGGTCGAGCGTGGACAGCAGCCGGTACTGCTGGTCGACCATGCCCTGCCAGACACCGGAGTCCATCAGCAGATCGGCCGCCGCCTCGGCACCGTAAAGGGAGCCGTACTGGACACTCCCGGGCGGCACCTGCATCCAGAAGACGTCGTCGTCGGTCAGCGCGGCGGCGTTCTCCGTGGCCATCGGCGCCTGGAAGAGAATGGACAGGCTGCGGCCGACGCCGAGGGCGAGGGCGTACTCCAGCGGGCTCGACGTCGGCGGTACGTACTGGGGGTTGCCGTAGTCGTCGTAGGACCAGGTCTGGGTGTCCACCGGCTGGTACAGCTCGCGCAGCACGATCCGGCGCACCACGCAGTCCCGCAACGGCCGCCCCACGAGGGTGTGTTGCGGGCCGGCGACGGGGCCGAGCAGCAGGGAGCCCGCTTCGAGGCGGCCGAGATGGTGCCAGTGGCCCTGCTGGACGGCGTCGACCGCGAACAGGTCCATGGCGCCCGCCGCCACCAGCCAGAGGACCTGCGGTCCTTCCAGGTCGAGGCGGCCGAGGCCGGAGCAGTCGACCGGCGTACCCATGCCGCCGAGCGCGCCGAGGACGAGGTCCCCCTCGCGTGCGCCCTCGTGAACCGTGGTCATCTCATCGCTCCTTGACCAGCTCGGCGTACGGACCGCCGGCCGCCACCAGGGCGTCGTGCCGCCCGCGTTCCACGATCGTGCCGTGCTGCAGCACGACGATCTCGTCGCTGTCGCGCACGGTGCTGAGCCGGTGCGCGATCACCACACAGGCGCAGCCGCGCTTGCGCAGGTTGTCGATGACCGTCTGCTCGGTCTCGGCGTCCAGCGCGCTGGTCACCTCGTCGAGCACCAGGATGCTGGGCCGGCGCACCAACGCCCGTGCGATCTCCAGGCGTTGACGCTGGCCACCGGAGAAGTTGCGGCCGTCCTGCTCCACCCGGCTGTGGATGCCACCGGGGCGGCGCGTGACGACGTCGTACAGCGCCGCGTCCTCCAACGCCGCGACCACGGCCTCGTCGGGGATGGACGGATCCCACAGCGCCACGTTGTCGCGGACCGTCCCCTCGAAGAGGAACACGTCCTGGTCGACGAAGGAGACGGAGGCGGCCAGCGCGCCGCGCGGGATGTCCTCCAGCCGCTGTCCGTCGATGCGGATCGTGCCCTCCCACGGGGCGTACAGGCCCGATATGAGCCTGGAGACCGTGGACTTGCCGCTGCCCGAGCCGCCGACCAGGGCCACCTGCTGGCCCGGGCCGACCGTCAGTGAGAAGCCGGTGAGCAGGGGTTTGTCGAGCGGGCTGTAGCCGAACGTGATGTTCTCCAGCTCGACATGACCCTGGAGCCGGCGGGTGGACTCGCCGCCGCCGGAACGGGCGTAGAGCGGGTCGGTCTGGAAGTTCTCGACGTCCTTGAGCCGGGCCACGTCGGCGGCGAAGTCCTGGATGCGGCCCGCGACGCCGTTGAGCCGGGTGAGGGGTGCGGTGAAGCGGGTGACCAGGGCCTGGAAGGCGACGAGCAGACCGACGGAGATGTGCCCCTCGACCGCCCGCAGACCTCCGATCCACAGGATCAGCGCGGAGTTGAGCGTCGCGAGCGTCGGTGCGACCACGCCCAGCCAGGCGCTCGGCACCCCGAGGCGCTGCTGCTCCTCCAGGGTGGTCGCGTGCTGGCCCGCCCACTTGCGGAAGTAGCCGTCCTCCCCGCCGGTCGCCTTCATCGTCTCGATCAACTGGAGGCCGGTGTACGCGGTGTTGGTGAGGCGCGCGTTGTCGGCGCGCAGCTTCGCCGTACGGGTCGCGCGCAGCCGGATCACCACGCGCATCGCGATCACGTTGAGCAGCGCGACACCGATGCCCACGGCCGTGAGCTGCGGGTCGTAGGTGTAGAGGAGCACCGCGTACAGGACGACCACGATCGCGTCCACGCCCGCCGCCGCGAGGTCGCGGGCCAGGGTCTCGGCCACTGCGTCGTTCGACTGGAGCCGCTGCACCAGGTCGGCCGGGCTGCGCTGGGAGAAGAACGTGACGGGCAGCCGCAGCAGATGGCGCAGGAAGCGGGCGCTGGAGAGGGTGGAGGAGATGATCCGGCCGTGCAGCAGGTTCGCCTGCTGGAGCCAGGTCAGCACGACGGTCAGCACCACACAGGCGCCCATCGACGCGAACAGCACACCCAGCAGCGAGGTCCGGCCGCCGATCAGATACGTGTCGATGTACGTCC
Source organism: Streptomyces olivochromogenes (assembly GCF_001514115.1). Lineage (GTDB taxonomy): Bacteria > Actinomycetota > Actinomycetes > Streptomycetales > Streptomycetaceae > Streptomyces > Streptomyces olivochromogenes. The sequence continues at coordinate 138,120 of NZ_KQ948451.1, read as the reverse complement.
GGCTCAGCGCGGGGACCGCCGCGCCGACCGCGACCAGCAGCAGGCTCGCCAGTACGGCCGCGGGCATCGTGCCGGAGGTGCCGCGCAGCCGGGCCGGCATGGCACCCAGGACGCCCGGCTTGCGGCCGCCCTTGTGGAAGTCGGGCCCCGGCTCCATGACCAGCACCACACCCGTGAAGCTGGTGTCGAAGTCCTCCATGGGCACGAAACGCCGGCCCTTGCCGGGGTCGTTGATGTGCACACCGCGCCGTCCGAAGCGGCGGCCCATGCCGTCGTAGACGACGTAGTGGTTGAACTCCCAGAACAGGATCGCGGGCGCCTTCACCTCGGCGAGCGCGGCCGTGTCCATCTGCATGCCCTTGGCCGTGAGGCCGTAACTGCGCGCCGCCTTGAGCAGGTTGCTGGCGCGCGAGCCGTCCCGGGAGACACCGCAGGCGATGCGCAGCTCTTCGAGGGGGATGTGTCGGCCGTAGTGGCCGAGCACCATCGCGAGGGAGGCGGCGCCGCACTCCACGGCCTCCATCTGGAGGACGGTGGGGGTGCGGACCGTCTTCCCCTTCGCCTTGGGGACCGTGCGCTTGGGCGGGGCGGTACGGCGTCTGCTCCGGGTGTCCGGTGCGGGGGTCACGGCAGGAGCCAATCGACGGGGCGCTGATCGGCCAGGCGGATCGAACCCGTGGCCACGGTCATGGAGGTGAGCGCGAACGGCGGCCCGTCGGCCGAGGACCACTTCAGACCGCTCTTCGTCGCGGCGGAGCGGTCGAGGCGGACCAGGACGGCCACCGGCCTGCCCTTCTTGGTGAACTGTTCGCCGAGTTGGCTGTCACCGAGGAAGGAGGAGATCTGCTGGGGGGTCTGCACGCTGCGGCCGACCGCCTTCACATGGCCGCGCAGTACTCCGTACTGCTGGGTCGGCACCGACTGCACGGTGAGGTCGACGGCGGCGTTCGCGGGGATGGTGGCCGCGCTCTCGGCGGGGACGTACACCGTCGCGTAGAGCGGATCATCGGCGTGGGCGACCTTCTCCACGGCGGCGACGTTCGCGCCGGTCGAGATGATCGCGCCGATGGTGGCGGCGAGCGCGGTGACGCGTCCCGCGGCGACCGTGCGGACGACGGTCGTAGCGCCCTGGGCCGTACGGACCTTGAGCACGGGCGCGTTCGCGGGCAGCCGTTCGCCCTCCTGGGCGACGACCTCGGTGACCTGCCCCGCGACGGGGCTCTGCAGGATGTAACTGCCCTCGCCGTGGGTGAGGACGGCGGGCGCGCTCACGGTGGACGCCACCGTGCCCGTCACGGCCCAGACGGACGCCGCCGCCATGACGACCACCGTCACGGACAGGGCGAGCCAGCCCTGGGGGCGGGCGAAGCGCACCGGAAGGTCGAGCTCTTCGGGCGACTGCAGCTTGGCGAGGGCCTGTTGGCGGAACTGCACGGGACTTCCCTCACCTGTTCGAGAGGTTTACGGCATCCGAGAAGTCCCGGAACCGGGGAGTGGTTCCGGGACTCAACGGCACTGAAACGCGATCAGAGACCGGCGACCAGGCCCGTGACCGGGGCGGTGTTGAGGCCGGTGACACCCTCGACGGTGCCGACAACCGTGTTGACCAGGCCGGAGACCGGGGCAACACCGTCGACCAGGCCGGAGACGGTGCCAACGGCGTTCAGCGACAGGCCGCCGGACACGTTGTCGAGGTCGGCGTCCGAGATCTCGGCGGTGGCAACCTGGGGGGTGGAGTTCATGAGGGAACTTCCCTTCGTATGGATATTCATAAGGGGGAGAGCGGCCCCCCTCTGGGGACAGATGACGGCCGCCACCGCGGGGGTGCGGCACCCGATTCCGAGCGCTGTGCGGCGCCCGTTCCCGGATGCCTGGCTGCGACCTCCGCGGTGCAACGGATCAAAGCACGCTCGTGGCGCGCGCATCCAATCAACCGGGGCTCTCACCTGCGAACTTGAGCGCGGCCGGGTCCCAACCGTGCAGGTGTGCGCACGTCTCGGCAGTCAGTTCTTCACATGCTGCACGGCATTGTTCCGTCCCCGCGCTTGTCGCCCCGCGCCCGAAAGGGACAGTCCCACCGCAATGGCGCGGAGGGGGGCGCGCGAGTGTGCAGATCCGCTGTCCTCCGTGACGCGCCTGCGTATTCGATGTGCAGATTCCCTGAAGCCAGGATTCCGCTCCCGCCGGAAGACGGACCGTTACCGATCGGTAGCGGAACGTGCCGGATCGGCTGCTCACTCGGTGTAATGGCCCGATTGCCTGGTATTCCATGCGTTTGGCCAAGCCAACTCGGCTCTTTTTTAAACACAGTTGAACAGCCCGCGCGGCTCACGCGTATCAACAGGCATCCAGGCGCCCCCTAGTCAGCCGCCGGACGGTGGCCTCGACCCCGTCCCCAGGAGGTCAAAGAGTTGAGTCACAAAAGGATTCCCAAGCGCAAGGCCGCCATCGCTGTCGGAGGCGTCGCGGCGCTCGGAGCGGCGGCTCTGCTGCTGCCCCACGCCAACGCCTCGCAGACCGACGCGAAGGACGCCGCTCCCAAGACGCTGAAGTCCGCGGACGCCTCGAGCCTGGCCTCGCTCATCGCCTCCCAGCTCGGTGACGCCTACGGCGGCGCGTACTGGGACGCCGCGAAGCAGCAGGTCATCGTCAATATCGTTGGCAACAACAGCAATGTCGTCAACACCGTCGAGAAGGCCGGCGCTGTTCCCCGCAGTGTCGACAACAGCCTGTCCACGCTCAAGACGGCTGCCAAGACACTGAAGTCCGACGCGACCATCCCGGGCACCGCCTGGTCGATCGACCCCAAGACGAACCAGGTCCAGGTCACCGCCGACAGCACCGTCACGGGTGCGAAGTGGGCCAAGCTGACGTCGACCGTCGACTCGCTCGGTTCCGGCGTGGCCACGGTCAAGAAGTCCGCCGGTACGTTCAAGACGTTCGTGTCGGGCGGTGACGCGATCTTCGCCCAGACGGACGCCGGCGGCGTCCGCTGTTCCCTCGGCTTCAACGTCACAGCGAGCGACGGCGCCCCCGCCTTCCTGACCGCCGGACACTGCGGTGTCGCGGCCAAGCAGTGGTCGGACTCGCAGAACGGCCAGCCGATCGCGACCGTCGACCAGGCCACCTTCCCCGGTGCCGGCGACTTCTCCCTCGTGAAGTACGACGACCCCGCCACCCAGACGGCGAGCGAGGTGAACGAGGGCAATGGGAAGACCGTCCAGATCACCCAGGCGGCGGACGCCACGGTCGGTCAGCAGGTCCTCCGGATGGGCAGCACCACCGGTCTGCACGACGGCTCGGTCACCGGCCTCGACGCCACGGTCAACTTCCAGAGTGAGACCGACCCCAACGGCGTCGACACCGTCACCGGTCTCATACAGACCGACGTCTGTGCCGAGGCGGGCGACAGCGGTGGCTCCCTGTTCACCGCGGACGGCAGTGCGATCGGCCTGACCTCCGGCGGCAGTGGTGACTGCACCGTCGGCGGCGAGACCTTCTTCCAGCCCGTGACCGCCGCCCTCCAGGCGACCGGCGCGACGCTCGGCGCGGGTGACGCCGCGGGTGCCGGCGACGCGAGCGCCGCGGCGACCGACCCGGCGGCCACGGACCCGGCGGCCACCGACCCGGCGGCGACCGACCCCGCGGCCACCGACCCGGCAGCCACGGACCCGGCGGCAACCGACCCCGCGGCCACGGACCCGGCGGCCACCGACCCGGCCGCGGGCGACGAGTCCGGGACCGGCAGCCACCAGTCCAGCACCGGTATGGACGCCGGCTCCGGCCTGGTGACCAGCACCCCGTGACACCGGTGACCACGAGCCACTGACCCGGCCGCGCCACCACGGCCCGGTCGGCAGTGGAAGGGTCCGGCCCTCCGGCGGGAGGGCCGGACCCCACCGCGTTTCCCCCCGCCGCTCACGAGAGGGCCGTACCTCGCGGGGTTTCCGGTACCGCTCAGTCGTGCGGACGCGCCCGCAACAGCAGCAGCGCCACGTCGTCGAGCCGCTCCTGCGACACCGCCCCGCTCTGCTCGACGAGACGGTCGGCCAGCGCGTCCAGCGGCAGGTCACCGCCCTCGGTGAGTTTCCGGCCGAGGTCTGCCAGGGCGTCCTCGATGTCCACGCCGGGCGACTCGATCAGACCGTCGGTGTACAGGGCGAGTACCGAACCGGGGACGAGCGGCACCTCGGTCGTCGGATACGTGGCGGCCGAGTCGATCCCCAGCAGTGGTCCACCGGCCAGGTCGAGCACCCGGACCCGCCCGTCCGGCCGCAGCAGCAGCGGAGGCGGATGACCCGCGCGCGACATGACGGCCACCTCGCGCGCCGGGTCGAGACGCAGATAGAGACAGCTCGCGAAGAGTTCGGCCCCCAGGTCGATCAGCAGCCGGTTGGTGCTGCGCATGACCTCCTCCGGCGGCTGACCGACGGTCGTGTACGCCCGTACGGCCGTGCGGATCTGCCCCATCAGGCCCGCCGCCGTCACGTTGTGCCCCTGCACGTCACCGATGACCGCGGCGGCCAGACCGTGCGAGGGCATCAGGTCGTAGAAGTCCCCGCCGATCTCCATCCCCTGGGTGGCCGGGAGATAGCGCGCGGCCGCCTCGATCGAGGGCAGCGTGGGCAACGAGTGCGGCAACAGCGCGGCCTGCAGACCGTGTGCCAGCTGCAGCTTGGCGTCGTAGAGCAGGGCCCGCTCAAGGGCCTGCGCGATCAGACCGCAGAGGCTGGTCAGCACGGCACGCTCCTCCGCCGGGAAGGTGTGCGGCTCCGCGTACCCGAGGACGCAGGTGCCCACCGGCCGTCCGGACGCGATCAGCGGCAGATACGCCCACGCCGCCATCCCGTCGGGCGTCGCACACCCGTCCGGGTAGAGGCGCTCCAGCTGCTGACGGGAGTCGAAGAACGCCGGCACCCCGGTCTTCAGGGCCTGGGTGCCCGGAGTCTGCGCGCTCAGTGGCACTCCGTGCCAGCACTCGACGACGTTCGCGTCCGCGTACCCACGGTGGCCGAGCACGTGCAGGCGGCCGGACCGCGAGCCGAGGACGACCAGGGCCTTGCTGCCGACGGCCGGCGCGATCTCGTCCGCCACCAACTGCACCACGTCCTCGACACCGGCCGCCTGGGTGAGCGCGCCGGCCAGACTCAGCACCTGGGTGATGGTCACCAGGCGCGGGGTGGTGTCGTCCTCGCCGTACCGCGACTCGAGGCGCCCCATCTCGGCCACCGCCCGGGCCCGGGAGATGCGCACGCTCAGTCCGGTCGTACTCGGATAGAGCCGGAACGACATCCAGTCGCCGGGCGGCCGCAGCGCCACGAACGACGTCACATGCTGGCTGATCAGCGCGGCCCGGTAACGGTCCTCGTAGACCGGGTCGTTGAGCCAGGGCACCGACGCCCACAGCTGGGTGCCCAGCAGCCCGCTGACCGGGACGCCGAGCATGTCCGCCGTCGCGGCGTTGGCGAAACTGATCCGGCCGTTCAGGTCCAGGGCACACAGCCCGTACGGCAACCGCGCCACCATCCGCGCCGCCTCCAGCGTGCCGAGCACGTCGGTCGCCGGAGCCGCGGACGACCCCAGCAGATCCGCCTCGGGATGGGCCGGACGCCGTTCCGTCGCCGCCCGCTCCAGACGCAGCGCGAGCCGGGCGCAGGACGCGGTGAGATGGTCGCGTTCCCGGTCGGAGAGGTCCAGCGGGTGCGATCCGGGCCAGGTCACGAAGACGGCGCCGTACACGTTCCCCGCGGTCGCCACCGGGAGGGCGGCCAGCGCGAAGGGGTACGGCAGGACCATGGCGATCCGCGGGAAGCGGCGGGCCATCTCCTCCTCGCCCCCGACCCAGACAAGGCGCCGCTCGCGCACCGCCAAGGCGACCGGGATCGGCGCGTTGAGCCCCACCCGCTCCCACGGCGCCGCGAACGACCTGGGCATGCCCGCCATGACCGCCATCTCCAGCACGGCCTCACCCGGCGTCAGCAGGTACACCGCCCCGGAGTGGGCGTGGACCGCCTCCATCATCGAGGCCAGCGTCAGCGACAGCATCGGCCGCCCGACCGGCATCGGCCGCCGTCCCGCCGGCGCCTGCTCGGACCTCTGCCAGTCGGACACGCCGACCACCTCCTCGCAGGGCCGCGCGACGGGACTCAGGGATCAAGGCTCCCTCGTGACGGCCCTTCCCGCACGGCGAGTGCCACCCGCGGCACAGGGTGCCGCTCGTGGACTCCGTCGCAGGCCCGACGGCCCCGGAACGGTCGCAGGGGCTGCGCGAGCGTCCCGGAAGCGCTGTAATTGCGGACGTGGTCAGTGAGGGCGCTGCGGAGCGCGGAACGAGGACGCTGCGTGCCGAACTTGCCCTCAAGACGCCCACCCCGGACCTGGACCCGCGCGAGCGACAGCGCCGCGTGCTCGAACTGGCACTCGTCTTCGCGGGTGCGAGCGTCGTCGCGGTGTACTCGCCCACCGAGAGCGGCGACGAGCTGTACCTGTCCGAGTCGGCAGGTGTCCCCAGGACGCTCTACGGCCTGCGCGACAGCTATGTCCTCACCGGCGGCTCCCCGGCGGTGGACGCGTATCGCTCGGGCCGACCGCTGTGGCTCGGCCCGGCGGAGATCGCCCACTGCGCCGACGCCCGCAGGCTGCCGTCCCAGGACTTCTGGCTGGCCGTCCTGCCCCAGCCGGACGGTGGCTGCCTCGTGGCGGCCGGCGAGCGCCCGGGCGGCTTCGACGAGGAGGACCGCGAGTGCCTCGGCCTGATCGCCGAGGCCGCCGTCGTCCCCGCGCCCGGCTCACGGCGCGACACCGGCGCCCGGCCCACCAGCTCGTTCGACCTCGCCATGGACACCGGACACCTCGAGGTCGACGGCGAGATGCTGGAGCTGTTCGGCCTCGACGCGGCCGAGTTCGACGGCAAGGTCGAGAGCCTGCTGTCGATGACCGTCCCCGAGGACCTGCCCACGCTGATGTCCGTGGTGGAGGCGGACCACATGTCCATCGGCGAGCGCGAGCTGGAGTTCCGCATCCTCCAGCCCTCCGGAGAGCCGAAGTGGCTACGGCTGCGCGGCCATCTCGTGCCCGGCGGAGAGGGGCGCCCGGCGCACCTCGTGGGCACCGTCGCCGACGCCTCCAAGCTGCGCTCCGGCGTCAGCGACGTCGCCCGCGTCCAGCGACTCGCCTCGACCCTCGCCACCGCGGGCACCGTCCGTGACGTCGGCCGGGCCGTGGTGGCCGCGCTGCGGGGCCCCCTGCGGGCCGACCGGATCGCCCTGGCCGAGCTGGAGGGCGACCGTCTCGTCGTCACCCTCCTCGACCCTCCCGAACCCGACGCCTGGCCCGAGGTGTGGCGCTCCGAGTGGCGCTCGGAGTGGCCCGACGCGCCCGTACGCGCCATGCCCACGCTGGAGGCGGCCCTCAGCGAGGGGCGCCCCGCCGTCTGGCCCGCCGGAGCACCCTTGGAACCGGCGCTCGCCGACGTCGGCCCCGGCGGTCTCGCCATCCTGCCGCTGCCCGCAGGCGGCCGGATGGCGGGTGCCTGTCTGATCGGCTGGGACGACCCGCACGAGTTCGGCGCCGACGAGCGCGCGCTGCTCACCGCGTCCGCGGGCCTCGCGGGCCAGGCCCTGACCCGCGCCCACGCCTTCGACGCCGAACACGAGCTGGTCGGCATGCTCCAGCGCTCCCTGCTGCCGCGCCGCCTGCCCCGGATCCCCGGCGCGGTCGCCGTCGCCCGCTATCTGCCCACCACGGCGGGCCTTGAGGTCGGCGGCGACTGGTACGACGTCATCCCGCTGCCCGACAACCACGTCGCCCTCGTCATCGGCGACGTCCAGGGCCACAACGCCCAGGCGGCCACCCTGATGGGCCAGATGCGCACGGCCCTGCGCGCGTACGCCGTCGAGGGCCACCCCCCGGACGTCGTCGTGCAGCACGCCAACCGACTCCTCATGGACCTGGAGACCGACCTCTTCGTCACCTGCTGCTATGTCGACGTGGACCTCGAGGAGGGCACCGCCTGGTGCGTACGCGCCGGACACCACCCGCCCGTGCTGCGCCACCCGGACGGCACAACGGAGGTCACCGTGTCCGAGGGCGGACCACCACTGGGCGTCGTCACCCAGGCCGACTTCCCGATGATCCCGCTGCGACTGCAGCGCGGCACGGTCCTCGCCCTGACCACGGACGGGCTCGTCGAGTCCGCCGAGGTCGACATCGAGGACGGACTGAACCGGCTGGCCGGCGAACTGACCGCGTCCGACCCCGCCCACCTCGGATTGGTGGCCGACGGACTGCTCACGGGCGCCAACCGCAGCGACGACGTGGCCCTCCTCCTGATGCGCTACGACGGTCTGGCGACCCGCCCGCTGCGGGAGAGCTGGACGGTGTGGCGCGTCCCGGAGGCGGTGCGGCACGCCCGCCGCTTCACCCGGCGTACCCTGCGCGCCTGGGGCGTGCCCGACGACCGCATGGACGGCGCGCTCCTCGTCGTCTCCGAACTCGTCACCAATGCCCTCGTACACACCGACGGGCAGGTCAGACTCGACATCACCCTCATCAACCACCGCCTGCGGATCTCCGTCGCCGACACCTCCCCCCGTACGCCCATCAAGCCCACCAGCATCGGCTGGGAGGCCACCGGCGGCCGCGGCATCCTCCTCGTCGAGGCCATGTCGTCGACCTGGGGCACCGTGCCGGTCAGCGGCGGCAAGCAGGTGTGGAGCGAAATCCCGCTGGACGAAGGGGGATAGGGTCGGGCACCAGGTGCTCCTGGGGGGCGGGGGCCGGTCTGCACACGGGGGGCATCGAGCATGGGGAAGACACCTGAGCGGATATGGGAGGAAGCCGACCTGACCGCGCGGCGGCTGGCCGGGCTGGCACTCAACCCCTCCACCCCGCAGGACGTCCTGCTGCGGCTGCTCGCCGAGGGTCCGCCGGCGGTACGGATGGTGCTGTGCCGGGACCGGGTCCTGCCCGACGCCGTCGTGGACGCGGTGATCGAGCACCCCGACACGTACACCCGCAGCTTCTTCGCCCGCAATCCCCACGTCGATCCGGCCCAGCGGGTACGACTGATCGACGACCCGGAGTGGTTCGTCCGCGCGCACCTCGCCGATGGGCCCCGGATGCCTTTCCAGGTCCGGCCCGAGCCCCTGCCCGACGAGGCCCTCGTCCACATGATCAGGACGTACGGGAACGACGAACTCGCCGGCCTCTTCTACCAGCAGATCTCCACCGAGCTGCTGCGGACGATGCACACACACCCGGACGCGAAGGTCCGCCGCTGGGGGGTCGGCGCGTGGGAGTGGCTGTCCGCCGACGCGCGGGCCGCGCTGCTGGCGGACCCCGACGAGGGCGTCCGGGACAGGGCGCTGTTGCGCACCCACAACGAGGATGCGGCCTGGCTGGAGAGCGCGCTGCCCGCCAAGCCCTGTCACGGACGCACCGGCATGCTGTGCAACCTGCCCCTCACCAGAGCCGTCGTGGACCTTGTCCTGACCGCTCCGGCCAGTGACGACGAGCGGGCGATGATCGCCCACAACCCCAGCCTCCCCGCCGATGTGGTGGTCCTGCTGGCCGCCGATCCGGACCCGGAGGTGCGGGAGGGCATCGCGTACCGCGCCGACCTCGGACCCGCCGAACGCCGTGCGCTCGCCGTGGACCCCGACCCCAAGGTGCGGCTCGCGCTGTCCCTGCACCCGGCGCTGAGCGAGGAGGAGCGGGCCGCGATCGACTACGAGGTGCCCATGGACCGCGGTTTCTCTCACTGGCCCGCACCATGGGTGTCACGAGCCCCCGAGGACGTCCGCCGGGACGCCCTGTCCGCCCACCCGATGCTGCGCAGGAAGGCAGCCGGGGTCCACTCGCTCCCGCCGGACCTCGTGGCACGCCTGGCCGACGACGAGGACCTCGGTGTACGCGTCACGCTCGCCCAGAACCATCCCGACGCCCCCGCGGCCCTGCTGCTGCGCAGTTTCCTGGAGTACACCGGCGCCGACCGCTCACACCTCGCCACCCGGCCGAACTTCCCGACCACCCGACTGGCCGCCTTCGCCGACCACGAGGACCCCGAGGTCAGAGCCCTGGCCGTGCGCGACCCCGAGATCGCGCCGGTCGTCGTGGAACGCCTCACCAGGGACCCGGACCCCGCCGTACGGGCCGCGGCGGCCCGCCACCCGAGCCTCCCGCGGCCCCGGCTGACGGAACTCCTCGACGACGAGGAACTGGCTCATCCGGCAGCCGCGAACCCGGCGTTGGACGTGGCGGAGATACGGCGGCTGGCGCGGACGCTCGGGGACCCGGCCGGGCCCCGCGCCGATACGCTGACCTGAGCGGCCGGCCCGGTCCGCTGTTCCCGTTCACCGACTCCGAGGCGTACACGCCGATGATCGGACGGTAGGTGAACACCGGCCCGGAACGGCACGTGAGAAAGAGTATGGGAACCCCACTCACCGTCTCTCCACCGCTGGAGCGGCCCGAAACGCGTGGACGCGGCCAGGTGCTGGGCCTTGACGGGCTCCGCGGCCTCGCCGCGCTGTACGTGTTGCTCTTCCACTGCTGGCTTCTGACCATGCCGGGCTTTCCCGAGAACTCGGGTCCCGCCTGGCTGGGCTGGCTGATGTACGGGCGTCTCGCCGTGGTCTTCTTCCTGGTGCTGTCCGGTTTCTCCCTGGCCATCTCACCGGCGCGCAACGGCTGGCACCTGGGCGGTGTTTCCCGGTTCCTGCGGCGGCGCGCGTGGCGCATCCTGCCTCCCTACTGGGCGGCACTCGCGTTGAGCCTGGCGGTCGCCTGGTTCGTGGTGCCCGCCTCGCATTTCGGACCGCCGACCGGCACATCGATTCTGGTGTACGGCTTCGTGGTCCAGGACGTATTCACGGCTCCCACGCCGAACGGGGCCTTCTGGTCGATCGGCGTGGAGGCGGAGCTCTATCTCGTCTTTCCGCTCCTCCTCCTCGTCCGACGGCGGCTGGGCGCGGTCGTCCTGGTCGCGAGCGTGACGCTCCTGGTGATCGCACGTGGCCTGCTGGCGCCGCACGCGTCCCCGGTGGAAGGCGTGAACTGGCTGACCCCGAACCTCGCCCCCGTGTTCGTCGCAGGGCTGGTGGGCGCGGGGATCGTCGTCGCGCCGGAGAAGATCCGGCGCCTGCCGTGGCACTGGCTCGCCGCTCTGGCCGCCCTGCCGGTCGTGGCCCTGGTCGTCATCAAGGGGTCGGTGTGGACCGTGGACCACTATTTCTGGATCGATCTCGCCGTGGCACCCGCCATGACCATGATGATCGCGGCGGTTGCCACCGGCAGGCCCGCCGTCCTCATGCGGCTCCTGGCCACACGCCCCATGCGCGGCCTCGGCGACTTCTCCTACAGCCTCTACCTGGTTCACCTGCCGATCGTCATGATCGTCTGCCGGAAGGTGGCCCCACATTTCGTGTCGCCGGGTCTGCCCGCGTTCTGGTTCACGCTGACACTGGCACTGCCCGCCTCGGTACTGGGAGCGTGGCTGTTCGCCAAGCTGTTCGAGCTGCCGTTCAAGCGGAACCGATCATGGAAGTCCATGTTCTCGGCAGGGCGCGAGCTGACACGACCGCACTCCGCGAGCTGACACGACCGCACTCCTCGCGGTGACCCGACCGTACTCCTAGGGTGGGTGCCGTGCGTCTGCTCCTGATGTCCGACACCCACCTGCCCAAGCGGGCCAAGGCACTGCCGCCGCAGCTGATGGCCGAACTCCCGCACGCCGACGTCGTCGTCCACGCGGGCGACTGGGTGGACACCGCCACCCTCGATCTGCTGGAGGAGCGGTCCCGCAGGCTCGTCGGGGTGTACGGCAACAACGACGGCCCGGCCCTGCGCGCCCGCCTCCCCGAGGTCGCCCGTGCCGACCTGGACGGTCTGCGCCTCGGCGTAGTCCATGAGACCGGTGCCGCCCAGGGCCGCGAGCGGCGCTGCGCCGAGCGCTACCCCGACCTCGACGTCCTGGTCTTCGGACACAGTCACATCCCCTGGGACACCACCACCGGGACGGGCCTGCGTCTGCTCAACCCGGGCTCCCCGACCGACCGCCGCCGCCAGCCGCACCACACGTACATGACCGCGACCGTGACCGAAGGACAGCTGACCGAGGTGACCCTGCACCGCGTCGACCCCGGCTGAGGCACTCAGGCGTGCCGGCGGCGTCGTATGCGCACGAAGACCAGCGCCAGTACGGCGGTGGCCACCACGACCGCCACGCGTTTGGCGACCGGAGGCCCGGCGGTCCGCAACAGGTCGATCGGCTCGACCGGTTGGAGCGGCTGCACGGGTCGGTCCGGTTGTGCCGATCGGAATGGTTCGACCGGCTCGACCGGCTCGACCGGCTCGGTCCGTTCGGTCGGTTCCTCGAGGCGCCGCGCCAGACACTCCGCGAACTGTCCGACCAGCTTGTCGCCCACCTCCGCCATGACGCCGCGACCGAACTGCGCCGGACGCCCCGTGACGGTCAGATCGGTCCGTACCGACACCGCCGTGCCGCCGTCGCGTTCGGCGAGCGTGCCCGTGACCGTGGCCCGCGCGGTGCCCTGGCCGCGGGTCTCCTTGCCGTTCGCGATCAGTACCATCCGGTGCGCGGAGTCGTCCTGTTCCTCGAAGACGGCGGTGCCCCGGTACGTCACCGTGATGGGCCCCACCTTGACCTTCACCGAACCGGTCACGGTCTTGCCGTCGTAGTCGTCCACCGTCGCGCCCGGCATGCACGGGGCGATCCGTTCGACGTCCAGGAGCGCCCGCCAGGCGTCGTCGACGGGAACGGGGACGGTGAACTCATGATGCAGTTCCATGGTGCTCTCCTCCAGGCGTATCGGCGGGTCCGGCGGGTGTATCGACGGGTCCGGGATGGATCGCCCCGCCCGTCGCCGTCAGCGGCGCCCCGCTGCCGCCCCACCGCAGTGCGACGATCTCCGCGGCGACGGACACGGCCACCTCCTCCGGCGTACGGGCTCCGAGGTCGAGCCCGACCGGCGAGCGCAGCCGGGACAGCTCGCCCTCCGACAGACCGGCGTCGATGAGCCGCTTCCTGCGGTCGTCGTGGGTACGACGGCTGCCCATCGCCCCGATGTACGCGGCCGGGCGGCGCAGTGCCTCCTCCAGCAGGGGCACGTCGAACTTCGGGTCGTGTGTCAGGACGCAGATCACCGTGCGCGCGTCGGTCGTCGTACCCCGCAGATAGCGGTGCGGCCAGTCCACGACGACCTCCACACCCGCCGGGAAGCGTTTCGCGGTGGCGAAGACCGGGCGGGCGTCGCACACCGTGACCCGGTAGCCGAGGAAGTCCCCGATGCGGGCCACCGCCGCCGCGTAGTCGATCGCGCCGAAGACCAGCATGCGCGGGGGCGGCGCGAAGGAATGGAGGAAGACGGTCACGACGTCCTCGCGGCGCTCGCCGTGCGGTCCGTAGTGCCGCCGGATCGTGGCGCCCTGGGCCAGTTCACCGCGGGCGTCGGCGGTGACGGCCACGTCCAGACCGGTGGAGCCCAGCGAACCGGCCACCTCGTCCGGCCACACCGCGAGCGTGGCCCCGAGCGGCGCCGGTCCCTCGATCACCGTCGCCACCGTCACGGGCCGGCCGGCGGCCACCGAGTCGGCCACCGCGGCGAAGGAGGGGTCCTCGGCGGGCGTCACCCGGCGGATGAGCAGGGTGATCTCGCCGCCGCAGGTGAGTCCCACGGCGAACGCGTCCTCGTCGCTGTACCCGAAGGTCTCCAGGCGGGCCTCGCCGGACGCCACCACCTCCTGGGCCAGCTCGAAGACCGCCCCCTCGACACAGCCGCCGGACACACTGCCCACGACCTCGTCGCCCGGCCCCACGGCCATGGCGGCCCCCGGGTCCCGGGGTGCGCTACGGCTGACCGTGACCACCGTGGCGAGCCCGAAGGGGGAGCCCGCCGCGTACCACCGCTCCAGCGCCGGGAGGATCTCACGCATCGCTCGCTCCGCTCACCACAGGGTGCGTCCCACTCAAGAGTCCGCTCCTCTCACCACCGCCGCCAGCCGCTCCAGCGCGGCCGGACTGTGTCCCTCGACGAACGCGTCCACGCTCGGCAGCGCCGCGGCCATCCCGCCGGCCAGGGGCGCGTAACCGGGTCGGGCCTTGCGCGGATTCGCCCAGATCACCCGGTGCGCGAGCCGGTGCAGGCGGCGCATCTGCTCCGCGAGCAGGGCCGGATCGCCACGCTCCCACCCGTCGGACAGCACGACGACCACCGCGCCGCGTGCCATGCCCCGCCGCCCCCACCGGTCCAGGAAGCCGCGCAGCATCTCACCCAACCGGGTGCCGCCACGCCAGTCCGGAACCGCCGCCGCGAGCGCGGCCATGGCCGTGTCGGGATCGCGGTGCGCCAGTTCACGGGTCACGCGGGTCAGCCGGGTACCGATCGTGAAGACCTCCGTGCGGGTGCCCCGTGCGGCCCCGCCGGCGCGGGGGCCGTGGAGGGCCGCGTGCGCGAAACGCAGCAGCGCGTCCGCGTACGGCCCCATCGAGCCGCTCACGTCCACGAGCAGCACCACCCGGCGCGGCCGGTCCGCTCGAGCCCGGTGCCGCAGTCGCACCGGCTCCCCGCCGCCGCGCAGCAACTCCCGCACCGTGCGCCGCGGATCGACGGCGCCCCGCCGGGCCGGATGCCGCCGTGCGGTGCGCCGGGCCTCGCCGCGCAGGGTGAACGCGGCCCGCAGCCGCCGCAGTTGGTCGCGCTCGGCGGCGGTCAGCTCGGCGAAGTCCCGGTGGCGCAGTACGTCGGTGGAGTCGGCCAGCACGGCCACGGGTACGGCGTCCTCGGACCGCGCCGCCGCGCGGGGCACCGTACCGGCGCCGCGCAGGACCGTCCGGGTCCGCGGCGGGGGAGCGGACCGGGCCGGGGCGACGCAGGGCCGGCCCCCGAAGTACGCCGCGAAGACCCGCTCGTAGCGCTCCAGGTCGTCCTGGCTCCCGCACAGGGTGAGCCGGCCCGCCCAGTACACGTCCGAGCGCGCACCGGGATCGAGCACGTCGAGCGCGCCCAGGAAGGCCTGCACGCGGTCGGGCGACGCGTCGACGCCCGCGGCGCGCAACGCGCGGGCGAACCCGACGACCACGGCGGACGCGTCGACGGAGCGCCCCTGTCCCACCTCGTCCCCGCCCTCCCCGCGGCTGCGGCCGTCCCGGCCGTCGCCGCCATGGCTGCCGTCCCTGCCGTTCACGCTGCTCACGTCTCCCGTGCCGCGAGGATCGCCGACAGATCCAGCCCCCGTGCCCGCTCGGCGTCCTCCCGGTACTTCAGCACCGACCCCAGGGTCGCCACGGCCAGCTCCGCGTCCACCTCGCTCGCCCCCAGCGCGTCCAGGGCCTGCGCCCAGTCGATGGTCTCCGCGACGCCGGGCGGCTTGACCAGGTCCTCGGCGCGCAGGGCCTGCGCGAGTGCGGTCACCTGCTCGGCCAGCCGCTCCGTGACCTGCGGCAACCGCCTCCGTACGATGGCGAGTTCACGGGCGAACCCGGGATGGTCGAACCAGTGGTAGAGGCACCTTCGCTTCAGCGCGTCGTGCACCTCGCGCGTCCGGTTCGAGGTCAGCACCACGACGGGCGGCACCTGCGCCCGCAGGGTGCCCAGTTCCGGAATGGTGATCGTGTACTCGGACAGCAGCTCCAGCAGGAACGCCTCGAACTCGTCGTCCGCGCGGTCGATCTCGTCGACCAGCAGCACCGACGGCTGCGTCTCCAGCGCCCGCAGCAGCGGACGCGTGACGAGGAACCGCCGGTCGTACAGCTCCCCTTCGAGCCGGTCGGCATCCGTCACGCCCGCCGCCTCGGCCGCCCTCAGGTGCAGCAGCTGACGCGGGAAGTCCCAGTCGTACAGGGCCTGGGAGGCATCGATGCCCTCGTAGCACTGGAGCCGGATCAGCGGGGCGTCCATCGCCTCGGCCAGGGCGGACGCGAGCGCGGTCTTGCCCACGCCCGCGTCGCCCTCGCAGAACAGCGGCCGGTGCAGCCGCAGAGCCAGGAAGCAGGCCACGGCCAGCCCGTCGTCGACGAGATACCCCGTCTTCTCCAAGCGGGCCCGCACCTCCGCCGGACCGCTCACCTCGTGCATGGGCGCTACTCCAGGGCCGCCAGTACCGCGCGTCGCGTGAGCACCCGGGCCAGGTGCGCGCGGTACTCGGGTGAGCCCGAGGGATCGGACGAGGGGTGCGTGCCCTCCGCCGCCGCCTCGGCGGCCCGTGCCACCGCGCCCGGTTCGGCGTCGGCGCCGGTGAGCGCCGCCTCGGTGGACGTGGCCCGCAGGGGCGTGGAGCCCATGTTGGTCAGTCCGATCCGGGACTCGGCGAGGTGTCCGTCGTCCCGCCGGACGAGCGCCGCCACGCCGACCACCGCCCAGGCCTGCGCGACCCGCTGGAACTTCTCGTAGTGGAAGCCCCAGCCCTCGGTCGACGGGATCTCCACCCGCACCAGCAGTTCGTCCGGGCGCAGCGCGGTCTGCAGATAGTCGACGAAGAACTCGCGGGCCGGGATCGCGCGCTGCCCGTCCGGTCCCACCGCGATCAGGGTCGCGTCGAGCGCGAGGACCACGGCGGGCAGGTCACCGGCCGGATCGGCGTGTGCGAGCGAACCGCCGAGGGTGCCGCGATGGCGTACGGCGGGATCGGCGACCGTGGCGGTGGCCGCCGCCAGGAGCCCGGCGTGCCGGCGCACCAGCGGATCGCGGATGACGTCGTGGTGCGAGGTCATGGCGCCGATGACCAGCGTGCCGGCGTCCTCGCGGATCCCGCGCAGCTCTGGGATCCGGCCGACGTCGACGACCAGTTCGGGGAAGGCGAGCCGCAGCCGGAGCAGGGGCAGCAGGCTCTGCCCGCCGGCCAGCACCTTCGCGTCCTCGCCCGCGTCCGCGAGGGTGCGCACGGCCTCGTCGACGCTCGCGGGCCGTACGTAGTCGAATGCGGGGGGAATCATGCCGACGCCTCCTCACCTGAGCGGACGGACCCGTCCGCCGCCCGAGCGGACCGAAGGGCTTCCCAGACCCGCTGCGGCGTGCAGGGCATCCGCACCTCGGTCACTCCGAGCGGGCGCAGCGCGTCCACGATCGCGTTGACGACGGCGGGTGTGGAGGCGATGGTCCCCGACTCTCCGACTCCCTTGGAACCCAGGGGATTCGATGTCGCCGGTGTCTCCGTCCGGTCCGTCACGAACTCGGGCAGGTCGGCCGCCGAGGGCACGAGGTAGTCGGCCATCGTGCCCGAGACGAGGTTGCCCTCGTCGTCGTACACGGCCTCCTCGTACAGCGCCTGCGCGATGCCCTGCGCGACCCCGCCGTGCACCTGCCCCTCGACGATCATCGGGTTGATGACGCTGCCGACGTCGTCGACGCACACGTACGAGCGGATGGTGGTGAGTCCGGTCTCGGTGTCGACCTCGACCGCGCACAGGTGGGTGCCGTGCGGGTAGGAGAAGTTGTCCGGGTCGACCAGGTGCTCGGCGTTGATGGTGGGCTCCATGCCGTCGGGCAGGTCGTGCGAGGAGAACGTCTCGAAGGCGACCTCCTGGATGGTCCTGCGCGCCTCGGGCGAGCCCTTCACGGAGAACACGCCGTGCGTGAACTCAAGGTCGTGCTCGCTCGCCTCCAGCAGGTGCGCGGCCACCTTCCGTGCCTTCTCCACCACCTTCTGCGCCGCGTGGTGCACCGCGGCCCCGCCGACGACGAGCGAGCGCGAGCCGTAGGTGTCCATGCCCTGGGGCGCCGCCCTGGTGTCGCCGTGCACCACCTCGATGTCCTCGAAGGGCACCCCGAGGACATCGGCGGCGATCTGGCTCCAGCAGGTCACATGGCCCTGTCCGTGCGGGCTGGTGCCCGTGACCACCTCGACCTTGCCGGTGGGCAGCATGCGGATGCTCGCCGCCTCCCAGCCCCCGGCCGCGTACCGCAGGTCACGCAGCACCCGGCTCGGCGCGAGCCCGCACATCTCGGTAAACGTGGACACGCCGATGCCCAGGCGTACCAAGTCGCCGCGCCGGTTGCGGTC
This sequence comes from Streptomyces olivochromogenes, assembly GCF_001514115.1. Lineage (GTDB taxonomy): Bacteria > Actinomycetota > Actinomycetes > Streptomycetales > Streptomycetaceae > Streptomyces > Streptomyces olivochromogenes. The sequence continues at coordinate 120,102 of NZ_KQ948451.1, read as the reverse complement.
CGCCTGCTCGGCGCGCAGCTTGTCGTATCCGAAGAGCGCGAGCGCCTTGTCCGTGGCGGCCTCGTAGTTGCCGCTGTCGTAGGTCAGACCGGCGATGGACGTGTAGGGGAACTCCTCGTGCCTGATCCAGTTGAGCCTCCTCAACTCGATGGGATCCAGGTCGAGTTCGACGGCCAGTTCGTCCATGATCCGTTCGATGGCGTACGTCGCCTCGGGGCGTCCCGCGCCGCGGTAGGCGTCGGTCGGCGTCTTGGTCGTGAAGACGCCGGTGCACGTGAAGTCGTACGCGTCCATCTTGTAGATCGCCGGGTACATGAAGGCGCCCAGGATCGGGATGCCCGGGGTGACGAGCATCAGATAGGCGCCCATGTCGGCGAGGAGGTCGACCTTGAGGCCGAGCAGCCTGCCCTCGCTCGTGGCGGCGATCTCGATGTCCTGGATCATGCCGCGGCCGTGGTGGGTCGCGAGATAGCCCTCGGAGCGCGACTCGGTCCACTTCACGGGCCGTCCGAGCCGCCGGGCGACGGCCAGGGCGAGGGCCTCCTCGCCGTACACCTGGAGTTTGGAGCCGAAGCCGCCGCCGACGTCGGGGGCGATCACGCGCAACTTCTGTTCGGGGATGCCGGTGACGACGGCGAGCATGATCCGCAGGATGTGCGGGATCTGCGTGGCCGAGTAGACGGTGTACTCGCCGGAGGCGGCGAGCGGCGTGACCACGACGGCGCGCGGCTCCATCGCGTTGGGGATCAGCCGCTGCTGGAGATAACGGCGCTTCAGGACGACGTCCGCGCGCTCCCGCACGGCCGCGTAGCTCTCGCCGGTGGCCAGCGGCCAGACGTAGCAGCGGTTGGTTCCCTTGTCGGAGTGGACCAGTGGGGAGTCCTCGGCGAGGGCGGCCTCCAGGTCGAGCACCGGGGGCAGGGGTGTGTAGTCGACCTCGACGGCCTCCAGGGCGTCGGCGGCCGCGTACCGGTCGCGGGCCACGACGACGGCCACCGGGTCTCCCGCGTACCGGACCTCGTCGACCGCGATCGGCGGGTGGTCGGGCAGCACGATGTCCTCGGTGACCGGCCAGGCGCAGGGGAGTGAGCCGAGGCCCTCGGCGAGGTCCTGGCCGGTGAACGCGGCGACCACGCCGGGGCGCTCACGGGCGGGTGCGACGTCGATCCGGTCGATCCGGGCGTGTGCCATGGGGCTGCGCAGGATGGCCAGGTGGAGCAGTCCGTTGACGTTGATGTTGTCGGTCCAGTTGGTCTGCCCGGTGACGAGACGGGCGTCCTCCTTGCGCAGCCGGGAACGGCCGACCTCCGGTTCGGCGATCTGCTCCGTCATGACGACACCTCCTGTCCGGAGGCGGCGAGGACCGCGCGCACGATGTTCTGGTAGCCGGTGCACCGGCAGAGGTTGCCCTCCAGTGCCTCGCGTACCTCCTGCGGGCCCGGGGCCGGGTTCTCGCGCAGCAGATCGCGGGCCGCCATGATCATCCCGGGGGTGCAGTAGCCGCACTGGAGCGCGTGCCGCTCGTGGAACGCCTTCTGGAGCGCATGCCACTCACCGTCGTGCGCCAGCCCCTGGATGGTGGTCACTTCGCTCCCGTCCGCCTGGACGGCGAGGACCGAGCAGCTCTTGACGGTCTCCCCGTCCAGGTCGACCGTGCAGGCCCCGCAGTTCGACGTGTCGCAGCCGATCGGGGTGCCGGTCAGACCCAGGTGGTCGCGCAGATAGTGGACCAGGAGGAGGCGGGGTTCGACCTCGTCCTCGTACGCGGTGCCGTCCACCTTCACCGAAATGCGGGTCATGTGCCCTCCCAGAGAGCCAGGTGAGAGGTATCAGCCATTTTACGTGGTGTGCGTCACTTTAGGGCTGGGCGAGGAGGGCGGCGAGTGCTGCGGCGGAGATTTGTTGAGCGTTAATCCGTTGCTGCCGGGCGAGGCCGCCTGCTGCACTGGGAGGGAAGCGTCCACCAAGATCAGGGAGCAGCGATGCGCACACCGTTCATGTCCACCCAGGAAGGAATCACTCCCACTCCAAAGGACATGACACCCGGTGCATATGCTCAACCTGGGAATCCTGGCGCACGTAGACGCCGGTAAGACAAGCCTGACCGAGCGGCTGCTGCACTCGGTCGGAGTCATCGACGAGATCGGCAGCGTCGACGACGGGAACACCCAGACCGATTCCCTCGCGCTGGAGCGGCAGCGCGGCATCACGATCAAGTCCGCCGTGGTCTCCTTCGCGGTCGACGACGTGACCGTCAATCTGATCGACACCCCGGGACACCCGGACTTCATCGCCGAGGTGGAGCGCGTGCTGAGCGTGCTCGACGGCGCCGTGCTGGTGATCTCCGCCGTGGAGGGCGTGCAGGCGCAGACCCGCGTGCTGATGCGGACGCTCCGGCGGCTGCGCATCCCCACGCTCGTCTTCGTCAACAAGATCGACCGCGGTGGGGCGTGCTGCGAGCGCGTGCTCGACGCCGTGGCGGCGCGGCTCACCCCAGCGGTCGTTCCCATGGGCGAGGTCCGGGCGCAGGGCACGCGGGACGCAGGCTTCGGCCTGTTCGACGAGGCGCGGCTCGGCGCACCGTTGCTCGACCTGCTCTCCGAGCACGACGACGCGTTGCTCGCTGCCTACGTCGAGGGCCGGGTGTCGTACGACCTGATCCGCGCCGCTCTGACGCGGCAGACCGGGCAGGCCCTGGTGCATCCGGTGTTCTTCGGCTCGGCCGTGACGGGCGCGGGGGTCGACGAACTGATCGCGGGGATCAGGGAGTTGCTGCCGCGCGCCGAGGCCGACGTCGACGGCCCGGTCTCGGGCAGCGTCTTCAAGGTCGAACGCGGACCCGCCGGGGAGAAGATCGCGTACGCCCGGATGTTCTCCGGGACGCTGCGCACGCGCGACCGGCTGCCTCTGGGCGACGGCGCGGAGGGCAGGGTCACCGCGATCAGTGTCTTCGACCGGGGTGCGGCGGTGCGCGAGGAGTCCGTGGCGGCGGGGCGGATCGGCAAGCTCTGGGGCCTCGCGGACATCCGTATCGGCGACACCATCGGCGTACCGCGGAAGTCGTCGGCCGGCGAGCACCACTTCTCGCCCCCGACCCTCGAAACCGTCGTCGAACCCCGCCGTCCGGCCGACAAGGGCGCACTGCACGGCGCCCTCACCCAATTGGCCGAGCAGGACCCGCTGATCGATCTGCGCCAGGACGAGACGCGCAAGGAGATCTCCGTCTCGCTCTACGGAGAGGTGCAGAAAGAGGTCATCCAGGCGACTCTGGCCGATGAGTTCGGCATCGACGTCCTGTTCCGCGAGACGACACCCCTGTGCATCGAGCGGCCCCTCGGCAGCGGCGCGGCGGTCGAGTTCATCAAGAAGGGCCCCCATCCCTTCCTCGCGACCGTCGGCCTGCGCGTCGATCCGGCCCCGGTCGGCTCCGGGGTGGAGTTCCGGCTGGAGGTCGAGCTCGGAGCGATGCCGTACGCGTTCTTCAAGGCGGTCGAGGACACCGTGAAGGAGACGCTCGCGCAGGGAATCCACGGCTGGCAGGTGACGGACTGCACGGTCACCATGACCCACTCCGGCTACTGGCCCCGGCAGAGCCACGCCCACCAGGGCTTCGACAAGAGCATGTCCAGCACGGGCGCCGACTTCCGGGGCCTGACCCCCCTGGTGGTGATGGACGCGCTGCGGGCGGCGGGCACCCAGGTGTACGAGCCGATGCACCGTTTCAGGCTGGAGGCCCCGGCGGACACGCTGGGCGCGGTGCTGCCGGTGCTCGCGAAGCAGGGAGCCGTCGCGGGGACCACCGAGCTGCGAGGCGCTTCGTGCGTGCTGGAGGGCAGGATCCCGGTCGCCCGGGTCCATGGGCTGGAGCGGAAACTCCCGGGGCTGACCCGCGGCGAGGGCGAGCTGGAATGCGCCTTCGACCACTACGCACCGGTCCTGCGGGGCGAGGTCCCCGACCGCCCGCGCACCGACCTCAACCCGTTGGACCGGAAGGAGTACCTGCTGAACGTGACGCGGCGGGTCGGCGCCTGAGCCTGCACCCGGCGACACGTCTCCCAAAAGATCTCCAGAAGATCCTCAGAACATGAAACTTACTCTGGAGTCAGAAGTATTGACGCCCACTTGCGCACCCGCGAATGTTGTGGACATGTCGAAGTTACGTGCGCGTCTGCTCGGCGTCCTCGTGCTCCTCACCGGCTTCCTCTCGGCGGTGGGCGCCCAGCCCGCCGCCGCGGACGGACTCCCCGACTCCCTGTGGTTCGACGCGCCCGCGGCGGCCACTCTCACGGTCGACAAGGGCCGCTTTCTCGACGGACTGGGCCGCGAGGTCGTCCTGCGCGGCTACAACGTCTCCGGCGAGACGAAACTCGAAGAGAACAGCGGTCTGCCCTTCGCCTCGGTCGCCGACGCCAAGAAGTCCGCGACGGCCCTGCGGGCCCTCGGCGGCGGCAACTCCGTGCGCTTCCTGCTCTCCTGGGCCCACGCCGAACCCGTACGCGGGCAGGTCGACTCCGCCTATCTCGCCTCCGTCACCGACCAGATGCGCGCCTTCCTCGACGCCGGTATCCGCGTGTATCCCGACTTCCATCAGGATCTCTACTCCCGCTACCTCTTCAATTCGGGCAGCTGGTACACCGGCGACGGAGCCCCCAAGTGGGCCGTGGACGCCGGAAACTACCCGAGCGAGTCCTGCGGGATCTGCATCTTCTGGGGTCAGAACATCACCCAGAACGGAGCCGTGAAGCAGGCACAGTACGACTTCTGGCACAACGCGTACGGCGTCCAGGACGCCTTCCTCACCACGGCCCAGGCCACCATGACCTACGTCAGACAGCACGTCACCACGGCCCAGTTCGCGGGCCTTGTCGGCTTCGACCCGTTCAACGAGCCGTACGCGGGTACCTACGACTCCGGGCAGACCAGCCGCACCTGGGAGCGGGACCTGCTCTGGCCGTTCTATGTGAAGTTCCGGGCCCGGATGGACGCGGCCGGCTGGCAGGACAAGCCCGCCTTCGTCGAAGCCAACCTCTTCTGGAACTCCAACATCGACTCCCAGAAGCAGGAGGGCGGCCTGCTCGACGCGGGCACCCTCGGCCCGCGCTATGTCTTCAACACCCACTTCTACGACCAGAAGGCCATCTCGGGCATCCTCATGTGGGGCAATGCCGCGGACGGCCAGTACGCCACCGACTTCGGGACGGTCCGCGACCGCGCATCGAGCGCGGGGACGACGGCGATCGTCAGCGAGTTCGGCCATCCGCTGTCGGGAACGGTCTCCGGCAAGGCCCCCACGGTCGACAAGGCGATGTACCAGGCCCTCGACTCCCGCGTGCCGGGAGCCACTTGGTGGACCAAACCGGCGTCCTCCGGCCCGGTGCTCTCCGGCAACCAGTGGCAGTGGGACATCTACAACGGCCGCCATCACGAGCTGATGAACGGCAACGCGAGCAAGGTTCTCACCTCCGGCGACGCCTGGAACGACGAGGACCTCTCGGCCGTACGTCTCGACGACTCCGGCACGGCCGTCCTGCGCCAGGACGCCCGCCTGCTCGACCGGCTCTATCCGAGCGCGACCTCGGGCAGCACGGTCGCCTTCACCTACGAGGACCGCTCCCGGGACGGCTCCACCACCCTGACCTGGAACCCGGTTCCGTCGTCCCTGCCGCACGTCTCCCAACTGGTGGGATCGGGCCAGTACGGGCTGCTCGTGTGGCGCTCGGCCGGCGGCAGCGCTCCCACCGAACTCCATCTCCCGGCGTCCTTCCCGACCGCGTCCACGACGGTGGTCTCCGACCTCGGGGCGACGATCTCCCCGCCCGCCTACACCACGACCACCCCGATCGCCGTGGCCCCCGAACCGGGCGGCACCGGCAGTCGCCGACTGCTGCTCACCGCACCGGACTCGGGGACCCTGCACTACGCGCTGGTCACGAACGGGGCGACGGCCCCGTCCGCCGATCTGCTGAGCGCGGCCCGTTCCGAACTGAGCTCATGGGCCGCGTCGACGGTCAACTAGTCGAAGGACCGGTCCAGTTCGCCTGCACATGGCCGAGGCGAACACGCTGGGGGTGGTCGCCGACCGGCACCGACACCGTCTTCTGCCCTGTGGCGAAGTCGATGGCGGTGACCTGGTCGGCGCCGCTCTCGGAGACGACGCAGTCCTTGCCGTCACCGCTGACGGTCGCCCAGTACGGCTTCGAGGCGGTGACGAGCGGGCCCTCCTGGAGGGTGGCCCGGTCGACGACGGTCGCATAGTCGTCCATCGTTCCGGCGACGCACAGTTTCGTGCCGGACGGGTTCATCGAAATGCCGTGGTGGCGCGAGTCGTTGACCCAGGTGGTGCGGTCGGTGCTGGTCGCGGGGTTCATCGGCAGGGTCTTCACCCGGGTGATCCGGTCGGAGGCCACGTCGTACTCCAGGAAGCCGTTGAAGAACGACACCTGGAAGTACAGCTTGGACTCGTCGGGGCTGAAGACGGCGGGCCGGACCGCGTCGGAGAAGTCCGTGAGGCCGATCGCGTCCAGCCGCTGCCGCATGTCGATCACCTTGACCTGCTTGTAGGTGGTCGCGTCGACGACGGTGATGTGGCGGTCGCCCTTCGTCCAGTCCAGCCAAGGGTCGTCGAGTGAGGTGTTCACATCGCCGATGGCCATGTTCCAGATGTACTTGCCGTCCCGCGTGAAGATGTTCTCGTGCGGCTTGTCACCGGTGGCGAAAGAGCCGAGCTGCTTGCCCGTGTCGATGTCCAGCACGTGCACGGTGTTCGCGGTCGACGCGGAGACCGCGACGCGGGTGCCGTCGGGGGAGACGGCCATGTGGTCGGACCGGTAACCGGCCACGGGGAAGCGCCAGTTGATGTTCCCGGTCGCCAGGTCGATCGAGACGACATCGGCGAAGCTCGGGCGGGAGACGACCACCGACCTGCCGTCGGGCGTGGAGTACATGTCGTCGACGAACTGGTCGTGGCCCTCGCCGACACCGTTGCGGATGGCCTGGAAGTAGATCCACTTGATCGGATCGGCGTTGATCTCCGCCATCCGCGCGTCCTTGTCCGGGACGACGTTGATCCGGCCGACCTTCGCGAAGTCACCGGTGGACTTGATGACGTCCGCGGTGCCGTCCCAGTTGTTGCCCACGAACATCACTTCGCGCAGGTCGGCCGCGGCGGTCTGCGCGGCGGTCCTCTCGGAGGCCGCGGTCGCCGTACCGCCGAGGGTGAAGGTGAGGGCGACGGCGGCGGCGAGCGTACAGAGGTGTCTGGGTCTGAGGGCAGACATGGTGGGTCCCTTGTCGTAGGCGGGGGGTGCGGGTACCGAAAAGTCTGAACACGACTGAGTTCAGAGTGGACTTACTGGAAAGTAAGGAAGGGGTGGCGCTCTCCACAAGGGTCCGTGCACGACAAAATCACCGGAGGGGCGAACGGTTCGTCCCTCCGGCGAGGGAGGAACGCGTGGCGGGCAGGATCAAACAGCCGACCGGCCGTTACGGAGGCAGGACCGCCGCGGAACGGCAGGCCGAGCGACGCTCACGCTTTCTGGCGGCCGCGCTCCAACTCTTCGGTGACAGCCCGGGGTTCAGAGCCACGACCATCGCGGCGCTGAGCGAGGCGGCGGGACTGTCGACGCGTCAGTTCTACGAGGAGTTCCGCACCCTCGAGGACGTGCTGGCCGCCCTCCATCTCCAGGTCAACGACTGGGCCGAGGCGGCGGCTCTGGCCGCCCTCGCCGACGCCCAGGACCTGCCGCTCGCCGAGCGCGCCGACGCGATCTTCCGCGCCTACGCCGCGAACGTGACGGCGGACCCGCGCCGCATCCGCATCACCTTCGTCGAGATCATCGGCGTCAGTCCGCGCCTGGAGGAGCAGCGGCTCGCCCGCCGGGCGCGCTGGGTCGACTTCATCTGCGCCGAGGCGACCGCGGCCGCCGACCGTGGCGAGGCGGTGCCCCGCGACTACCGGATCGCCGCCACCGCCTTCATCGGCAGCGTCAACGGACTCCTGCACGACTGGCGCGCCGGATGGGTGGCGGCCACGCTCGACGAGGTGGTCGAGGAACTGGTCCGTCAGCTGCTGGGGATCCTGCGACCGGTGGGGTGGAACCTGTAGGGGTCCGGAAGCCGATGCCGTGACCTCACTGTGAGTGCCGTGCCGTGCCGTGCCGTGCCGTGTGGTGTCGTGCCGGCCGCCGGTCGAGGTGTACTCGAACCCGGTGGTGCATCCCTGGGGATCCGCCACGGGGCCTGCTCGGGGGCCTGATGGCATGATCAGGGCATGATCGGTGAACCTGCTCGGCCCGGAGCCAAGAAGTATGTCCTGTTCGATGTCGATGGCACGTTGATCGATGCCGTGGACAACCAGCGCCTGGTGTGGAGGGTGTGGGCCGAGCGATACGGACTCGACCCCGATGAGGTCCACCAAGTGGCCTTGCGGACGAGGCCGATGGAGACCTTCGCGCAGGTCGTTCCGGACCGTGACCCGCAGGAGTGCCTGGCCGCACTGCATGAACTCGAGGACGAGGACGTCCGGTCCGGCGTGTACGCGGCCTTCGACGGCGCGTCCGAGCTGCTGGACGCTCTGCCGCCGGACGCCTGGGCGCTGGTGACGTCGAACTACGAGCACCGGGTGCGCGGCCGCTTCGCCCGCACCGGCCTGCCGGTCCCGAGGATCATCGTGGATGCCGCCTCCGTCGAGGAAGGCAAGCCCTCGCCCACCCCTTATCTCCTGGCCGCCAAGCGGCTCGGTGCCCAGCCGCAGGACTGTCTGGTCATCGAGGACGCACCCTCCGGCGTGCGGTCCGGACTGCGTGCCGGGATGACGGTGTGGGGGGTCAACGCGCCCGCCGCGGTGGACGGGGTGCACCGTCACTTCGGGAGCCTGCGCGAAGCGGTCCGCGACATCCTCGCCGTCACACCCTGGTCCCAGGCCGCGACCACACCATCGCCGAAGCAATGAAGAACTATCGCAGAAGCCGTGGCTGAAAGTCGCTCTGGTTGACCTTCAGCCGGAGTGATCGAATCGGTGCTCGATTCAATCTCGGTGGTGAGGGGTCTCCACGTGCGTTCCATGTCCTACTTGGATCTTCATCGTCGGTTTTCGGTGGACATCGACGCGGAGATGGAGGCCACGCTGGGAAGACTCTCCCCGCAGGCCGGCGCGGTGCGGGCCGCGGTCGCGGAACTCGTGCGGAACCGCGAGTTCACCTATCCGCTCTCGGTACTGCCGCTGATCGTGCATGCCGTGGAGACGGGCGCGCCCGAACCGGCCGTGCCGCTGGCCGTCGTGCATGAGCTGTGGTGGATCTCGGCGTGCCATCTCGACGACCTGGCCGACGGGCAGAGCGCCCACCTCGGCGGAGACCTCGGCGGAGCCGAGGCGCTGCTCGCCGCGTTCGTCAGCGGGACTCCACTCCCTCTGCTCGTCGTCCAGTCGCAGGCCGTCCCGGAAACGGTGCGCGGCGCCCTGTCGGCCGAGCTCGTGAAGTGCTGGATCCTCGCGACCGAAGGCCAGTTGAGTGACCTGCGCGGAGATGCGGCGACGGCCACGCGCGACTCGGTGGTCACGGCCTACCGAGGGAAGTCCGGCGCCCCCTTCAGCATGGTCACCGCAATGGCGGCCGAATTGGCGGGTGTCGAGAAGGAGAGAGTGGAACTCTGGCGTGATTTCGGCGATGTGTTCGGCATCCTGTGGCAGATGTTCAACGACCAGGAAGACATCCTGTCCGGCCGCAACGAGGATCTTCTGAACGGCACGGTGACGTATCTCCTGGCATGTGCCCTCGATACGTCCGTCTCCCCCTCCACCGAGCGCATCCTGAGGCTGCACGCCGACGCGAGGAATTCCGGTGACGCCCGAGCGGAACTCGTCGACACCCTTCTGGCACCGGTCGTTCTTGGTCGGTACGAGGACGACATCAACAAGTTCCGCGGCGAAGCGCACCGCATTCTGGACGAACTGGGTGGCGACGAGACCTACTTGTCGGTGATGCGGAATCTGGTGGACGAATCGTCCAGGATGCTTCTGCGTGCCGACCTTGCTCGCGAGGTCACCGTCGGCTGACCGAGACGACGGTCACCAGGGCGAAAGCGGCGCCGAGGAGGAACAGGGCGCAAAGGCGCCGACGCAGTGCGCGGTACCTCGCCTCGTACTCGGCCCGCAGTTCCCGGCCGCGCCGTGCCGTCCGCTCCCAGGAGCGGCGGGTGAGGGCCACGTAGCTGTCCGCGAAGTGTTCTTCCACCTCTTCGCGTTGGGTATCCGTCAGGCAGGCCAGGGAATGGGTGAAACGAGCCGCTTCCGTCCGTCCCTCGGCCTTGGTGGCCTCGATGAGCAGATGGCCCTCCAGTTCCTCGATGAGTGTCCGCGGGGACGGCGGTCGCTGGTCCATGGTCGTCATCGCAGTTCCTTCCGGGGCGTCTCCGGGCGTGCGGCCGCGGCCGTGATCTCCGGGTGGTGCAGGTCGAAGGCGGGGGACTCGCTGCGGATGCGCGGCAGGGTGAGGAAGTTGTGACGCGGCGGGGGACAGGAGGTCGCCCACTCCAATGAGCGGCCGTAACCCCACGGGTCGTCGACCTCGACCTTCTCGCCGTACCTGGCGGTCTTCCAGATGTTGTAGAAGAACGGCAGGAGGGAACTGCCGAGGAGGAAGGAGAAGATGGTCGAGACGGTGTTGAGAGTGGTCAGGCCCTCCACCGCCAGATAGTCGGGGATACGGCGCTGCATTCCGTTCGCACCCAGCCAGTGCTGCACCAGGAACGTGCCGTGAAAGCCCACGAACAGCGTCCAGAAGGTGACCTTTCCGAGGCGCTCGTCGAGCATCTTGCCGGTGAACTTCGGCCACCAGAAGTGGAATCCGGAGAACATCGCGAACACGACCGTACCGAAGATCACGTAGTGGAAGTGCGCCACCACGAAATACGAGTCCGAGACCGGAAAGTCCATCGGCGGCGAGGCGAGCATCACACCGGTCAGACCGCCGAAGACGAAGGTGATCAGGAAGCCGGTCGCCCAGAGCATCGGGGTCTCGAAACTCAGCGATCCCTTCCACATCGTTCCGATCCAGTTGAAGAACTTCACGCCTGTCGGTACGGCGATGAGGAACGTCATGAAGGAGAAGAACGGGAGCAGCACGCCACCGGTGACGTACATGTGGTGCGCCCACACGGTCACGGACAGACCGGCGATGGAGATCGTCGCGGCGATCAGGCCCATGTAGCCGAACATCGGCTTGCGGGAGAACACCGGGACGACTTCGGAGATGATGCCGAAGAACGGCAGGGCGATGATGTACACCTCCGGATGGCCGAAGAACCAGAAGAGGTGTTGCCAGAGCAGGGCACCGCCGTTCGCCGCGTCGAAGACGTGGGCACCGAACTTGCGGTCCGCCTCCAGCGCGAACAGGGCGGCGGCCAGCACGGGGAAGGCCAGCAGCACCAGAACACCCGTGAGCAGCACGTTCCACACGAAGATCGGCATGCGGAACATCGTCATGCCGGGGGCGCGCATGCAGATGATGGTGGTGATGAAGTTGACCGAGCCGAGGATCGTGCCGAATCCGGAGAGCGCCAGACCCATGATCCACATGTCGGCGCCGACACCGGGCGAGCGGACCGCGTCCGACAGCGGCGCGTAGGCGAACCAGCCGAAGTCGGCCGCTCCTTGAGGTGTCAGGAACCCGCCCACGGCGATCAGCGAGCCGAGGAGATAGAGCCAGTACGCCAGCATGTTCAGCCGCGGGAACGCCACATCGGGCGCGCCGATCTGCAGCGGCATGATCCAGTTCGCGAAACCGGCGAACAGCGGCGTCGCGAACATCAGCAGCATGATCGTGCCGTGCATCGTGAACGCCTGGTTGAACTGCTCGTTCGACATGATCTGAAGCCCCGGCCGGGCGAGTTCGGCGCGCATCAGCAGCGCCATCACCCCGCCGACGCAGAAGAAGCCGAACGCCGTGACCAGATACAGCGTGCCGATCGTCTTGTGATCCGTGGTGGTCAGCCACTTCACCGCGGCGAGTCCGGGACGCCGCGCACGCGCGGGAAGGGCTGCGGGCGGCGTCGTCACTGTGGTGCTTTCCATGCCCCGCCTGTGTCCGCCGCCGGCCCCGCCGTCACACTTGAACCAAGCGACGAGCGTCACACCCGCACCTGTGACGATCGCGCACCTGCCGGACACCTACGGATCATGAGCAACGACGAGACTTTCGCCGCTGCCTATCGCGAGCACTACTGGGCGGTCAGCCGCTACGTGGCGAGGCGACTGGACGGCCGGAGCAGTGATGTCGAGGAGGTGGTGGCGGAGGTCTTCACCGTCGCCTGGCGGCGCCGGTCCGACCTCCCGCCGTCCCCGCTTCCCTGGCTGTACGGGGTGGCACGCCACTGCCTGGCCAACGCCGTACGCGGCTACGGGCGCCGCCGCAGGCTCCTCGACCGGATCGGCAACGACGAGAGCGCGCACGGCAGACAGGTCGTCGACAGCCCCGACTCCGCGTCACCGGGCGACTGGGTGCACGAGGCGCTGGCCCGGCTCTCCCCGGCCGACCAGGAGGTACTGCGCCTCACCGCCTGGGAGGACCTCGGCGTCGACGAGGTCGCCGTCGCCCTCGGCTGTGGCACCCGCGCCGCGGCCATGCGCCTGCACCGCGCCCGCCGCCGGCTCAGAGCCGAGATCGACCATATGCACATCACCGTGGCCGGCGGCACTGCTTCGCCCCGCCGCGACACCCCGAAGGAGCACGGCCATGGCTGACGAACTCGACATCCTGCGCCGCGCCAACCCGGTGCCGTCCACCGACCCCTGCTTCCACGACCGCGCCCTCGACCCGTACGCGGAGCGTCGCCTCAACCAACTGCTGTACGGCGAACGGCACCGCACGAGCCCCCGTCCGCTGCGCCGCTGGCTCTGGAGCGTCGGGACCGCGGCCGCCGTCGGTGTCGTCGTCCTGACGCTCACGCTGTCGGGATCGACCACCACCCCGGCCGTGGCCGCACCCCGCCCGCTGATCGTCGAGGCGGGCTCCACCCCCGTACCCCTGGACCAGCTCGCCGACCGAGTGGCCGCGTCCGCCGGCTCGCAACGGCTCGTCCAGGGCACCCACGTACAGACCTGGAGCATGGGCCTGACCTCCGGGCCCGGGGCCCGGCCGCCGATCACCCTCCCCGCGGAACGCGTGGTCCGCTGGAAGGCCGACGGCAGCCATACGGAACTCGTCGTGGCGACCGACCCCCGCCATCCGGGCAAGCCGGTCCTCACCGACGCCGACCCCGTCCCCCGCACGGTCGAGGACGGGCACGTCCTCAGCAGGCAGACGTACCCGCCGAGCTGGAGCGACGCCCCGCCGGTGGCCCGGCCGCCGCACGAAGCCGAGCGGCTGCGCGCCTACCTCGAGGAGATCGACCGCACCGAGACCATGGGCACACCCCAACTTCTCGACGCCGTCGCCGAGTTGCTGAACAACTGGACGCTGGGCGCCCGTGAGGACGCCGCGCTCGTCCGCGTCCTCGCCGACGCGAAGGGCCTGCGCCCGGCCGGGGCGGTCACCGACCGGCTGGGCAGGCAGGGACAGGCGTACGTGTACGACGACACCGCGCACTCCGCTCGCCGGATGCTGATCCTCGACCCGAGGACCGGCGCCGTACTCGGGATCGAGGACACCGTCACCAAGGACGATCCCGAGTACGGCGTCAAGGCCGGGGACGTGATGTCGTACAGCGCGTGGATGCGTTGAGCGGACCCGAAACCCTGTGAGCGAACGTGAAACGCTCTAGTCGAACCCGAAACGCTTTAGTCGAACCTGAAACGCTGTGGCCTGACCCGAAACGCTGTAGGCGAGGCCGAAACGCTTTACCGGAGGCCGAGTTGGCGCTCGGCCCCGGTCACGGTCTGCTCCAGCAGAACCGCGATCGTCATCGGGCCGACACCGCCCGGCACCGGCGTGATCAGCCGGGCCCGCTCGCGGGCGGTGTCGAAGTCGACGTCGCCGACGTTCCCGGGGTTGTAGCCCGCGTCGATCACGACGGCTCCCGGCTTGATGTCCTCACCGCGGATCAGCCGGGGCCGGCCCACGGCGGCCACCACGATGTCCGCCTCGCGGACGACCGAGGAGAGACCGATCGTCCGCGAGTGGCAGTAGGTCACCGTGGCATCACGGCCGAGCAGCAGCATCCCGACCGGCTTGCCGAGGATCGCGCTGCGCCCCACCACGACGGCGCGCTTGCCCGCCGGGTCGACGTCGTACTCGTCGAGAAGCCGCATGATGCCGCCGGGGGTGCAGGACACGAAGCCCGGCAGCCCGAAGCTCATCGCCGAGTACGAGCTGAGCGTCACCCCGTCGACGTCCTTCTCGGGCGCGATGGCCTCGAACGCCGCCCGCTCGTCGATGTGCGGCCCGACGGGGTGCTGGAGCAGGATGCCGTGCACGGTCGGGTCGTCCGACAGCGCCTTCAACGTGTCGACCAGCTCGGCGGTGGTGGTGCCGGCGGGCAGGGCGACGTGCCGGGACTCGATGCCGGCCTTGCGGCTGCGGTTCTGCTTCATCCGCACGTAGGTGACCGAGGCGGGATCCTCGCCGACCAGCACCGTCGCGAGACACGGCGCCATCCCCGTGCGCCCGGTGAGTGCGGCCGCGCGCTTCGCGGTCTCCTCGACGATGCGGCGCGCGAGACCCGCGCCGTCCATGAGCTGGGCCTGGGACATGAGCTACTCCTGAGCGTCGCTGACACAATCGCCCAGGCGCGCGGCAAAGACCCGTTCGTCAGGCCGCTCCCCGGTGGTACTCCACCTCAGCGCCAGTCACGGCCCGCGACCAGGGTAACTCGTACGATCAGCTGCCCGACTCGGCGGCAACGGGCGGCGCCGTCGGGTCGATCCCGGTCAGGAACCCCCTGGCCTGTGCCTCGGTGGTCACGGCGCCGATGGCCCCGGCCCAGCGGGCGATCTCGCGGACCAGCGCGACGGCCCCGGCCTCGTCGCCCGCGTCGCGTGCCAGCACCGCCAGGAGCAGCTGCTGCGAGAGCGTACCGGGGACGGTCCCGGCCCGGGCACCGAGCTCGGTCGCCCTGCTCCAGCGCTCCCGCGCCCGTGCGTGGTCACCGTGATCGTGGTCGTGATCGCCGAGGTGCCGCAGCGCTTCACGGACGAGCAGATCGTCACCGGAGTCGTGTGAGCCGCCTGCTCCGCCTGCTTCACCCGTTGCCCCTGCTGCACCCGAATCATCTGCCTCCCCCGCTTCACCGGCGCGCAGCGCGGCTTCGTAGTGGCCGGGCGCGAGGTCCCGCTCGGCGAAGAGATTGTCGGCGACGAGGCCCAGATACATCTCGGCCCAGCCCCGGCGCACATCGTCCGGGGCCTGGCCGCGGAGCCGCTCGGCGTGCGTGCGGAGGGCGGCCGGTGCGTCCGGGTCCTTGCCGTCGGGTCCGGCACGGAAGGCACCGTCGACGCGCACCTGCCCGAGGTAGCCGTGGCGCAGCCGGAGGAAGTCCAGATCCCAGCGGATGTCGGAGGGCGCCTCATCGGTGGGTCTCCCGTCGAGGCTCTCGCCGAGGACCTCGACGAATTCCTCGGCGGCGGCGAGCCGTGGCCCCGCCAGGGCGGTCCCGCCGAACCAGTCGCTCTCCAGGGCGACTTCGGCGGCGGCCAGGGCGAGGCGGGCACGGGACCGCGGATCGGTCGCCCCGGCCGAGTCGAGCAGGCGCGTGGCTCGCTCCCAGCGGCCGCCGATCCTCAACTCCCTTGCAGCGGCGATGAGTTCGTCGAGCGGTACGGCCGTACGAAGGGTACTTGCGGTGTTCGTCATGGCAGGGAAAGTAGTAATCCGAAAAACTATCCACAAGAAAACCATCTATGGAGGGGCGCATGGAAGACGTGAAGGCGGGAGATGTGACAGCGGACGAGGCGAAGACCGCGCGGGGGCAGGCGTCGGCGGCGGACTCGGTCGACCGGCATGTCGCGGTCTGGGCGAAGGAACTCGACTGGATGGACCCGGTCAAGGAGGAGATCTTCGTCCGGCTCGCGATCCTGGCCCGGCACGCGGCCCAGGCCCGCCGGGACATGCTCGACACCGACGGGTTGCAGCACTGGCAGTTCAAGGTGCTGCTGATGCTGCGCAGACTCGGCCCGCCCTACGCGGCGAGCCCCTCGCAGCTCGCCGACATGCTCGGGCTGACCCGCGGTGCCCTGTCGGCGCGGCTGGGTCCGCTGGAGGGGGAGGGGCTGATCGCCCGTACCCACCACACGGCCGACCGGCGTCGCGTGGAGGTGCGGCTCACCGACGCCGGATACGCCGCGTTCGAACAGCACGCGGTGTCGGAGGACCGGGGTGAGAACGCGCTGCTCGCAGTACTGACCCCAGCAGAGAAGCGGACGCTCGCAGACCTGCTGCGGAAACTGGTCGTGGCAGCCGAGGCCGCTGCGAGCGCGAGCGACCCATCTCGGCCTTCGCCGAGAAGGTCCAGGTCAGGCGAGAGTTGATCTGGACCTTCGGCCAGTTCCTTCCTATTCGTCCCATGCCTGGAGCAGTGTGTGTTCGGCGATCTTGCCGTCCCGCAGCGAGACCATCGAGCTGGCGAATACCCGCACGCCGTCCGGGTACTGGCAGGACTCGGTGAACGCGACGTGGTCGCCCTGGACGACACACTCTTCCAACTTGTGGGTCATGTCGCGGCTGTAGACGTCGTTGAGCATCTCGGCGATCTCGCCGCGACCGTGTTTGATCATCGGGTGGCTTGGCTGGGTGTTGCGGTCGACGATGGTCATTTCCGCGTCGTCCGCGTAGAGCGACAGGAGATCCGCCGCACTGTGTCCTTCTATGCCCCGGCGTAGCGCTTCGGTGTCGAAGGCGGGGCCTGCCATGGTGCCCATGTCGACCTCCTTGGAAGGCCGCGGTCCGCCACGGAAGGGACCGCGAAGGGCCTCTCTACCGAGCGTCCTCCGCCCCATGGCCCACGGCAAGCCCAGCCGGTGCGATGCGCCTCTCGGGTGAGGAGCGGGGGACGGCCGTGACCGTGCGCCGTCCGGGACCGTTGCTGCAAGCATGATCTCAACACGACGTATGGTCGCCGCCGTTGGTCTCGCCGTCGGTGTCACGGGCCTCGCCGCGCCGATGGCGTCCGCGGCGGCCGCCGAGGCCCCGGACGCGGGGAAGCTGAACCCGATTTCCCAGCTCGACGCGCTCGCCGTCAGCGACATCCCCGCGGAGCACCAGGCCGACATCCCGCGCGTCTCCCAGCAACTGGGCGGACTCAACCGCCTGAACGACCTCAACCAGTTGCACCAGGTCACCGACCTGGTCGCCCCCGTCACCGGACTCCTCCCGGGCCTCCAGGCCTAGGGTCTGTCCTTCGGGTCGGGCGCCTGTCCGCCCGTGTCTGCCCCCGGCACCCCGTGCCGGGGGCAGACACGTATGCCGTCGACCTAGTGAAGGAAAGTTCGTACGGAGAACGCGCGGCGATCCGCTCTCCTCAGCCCGCCGTCGCGAGGAACTGGGTCGCGGCCAGCTCGGCGTAGAGCGGGTCCCCGGCCACCAGTTCCCGGTGGGTGCCCACGGCGCGTACGCGGCCCGCGTCCATGACGACGATACGGTCGGCCATCGTCACGGTGGACAGCCGGTGCGCGACCACCAGGACCGTGGTCGTGCGGGCCACATCGGCGACCGTGTCGCGCAGCGCGGCCTCGTTCACCGCGTCGAGCTGCGAGGTCGCCTCGTCCAGGAGCAGCAGGCGGGGGTGGCGCAGCAGCGCGCGGGCGATCGCGACCCGCTGGCGTTCGCCGCCGGACAGCTTGGTGCCGCGGTGCCCGACGAGCGTGTCCAGGCCGCGCGGCAGCCGGGCGACCAGCCCGTCGAGCCGGGTCGTCTTCAGTACACGCGTGACATCGGCGTCGTCGGCCTCCGGGTTGCCCAGCAGCAGGTTGTCGCGCAGGGAGCCGGACAGGACCGGGGCGTCCTGCTCCACGTACCCGATGGCCGACCGGAGCCGGGGCAGGTCCCACTCGTCCAAGGGGCGGCCGTCGACCGTGATGACGCCCGCCTCGGGGTCGTAGAACCGCTCGATCAGCGAGAACACGGTGGTCTTGCCGGCGCCGGAGGGACCGACGAAGGCGGTCATGCCGCGGGCCGGGACGGCGAAGGTCACGCCGTGGTGGACGTACGGCAGGTCGTCGGCGTACCGGAAGCGGACGTCGTCGAAGGCGAGCGCGGCCGGCGCGGCGCCCGGGGTCGGCAGCGGCGCGGGCAGCGCGTCCGGTTCGGCGGGCAGCCGCAGCGCCTCCTGGATGCGCGCGAGCGCGCCGGCGCCGGTCTGGTACTGGGTGATCGCGCCCACGACCTGCTGGATCGGCGACATCAGATAGAAGACGTAGAGGAGGAAAGCGACCAGCGTGCCGACTTCGATCGCGCCGGTCGCGACCCGAGCGCCGCCCACCGCGAGGACAGTGATGAAGGCGATCTGCATCGCGAGACCGGCCGTGTTGCCCGCGGCCGCCGACCACTTGGCGGCCCGTACGCTCTGCCGCCAGGACTCCTCGGCCGCCGCGTGGATGGTCTGCTCCTCCCGGTGCTCGGCACCCGACGCCTTGACCGTACGCAGCGCGCCCAGGATCCGCTCCAGCGAGGCGCCCATCACGCCCACGGCGTCCTGCGCCTGCTTGCTGGCCCGGTTGATGCGGGGCACGATCACGCCGAGCACCGTGCCCGCGCACAGGATCACCCCCAGGGTGACGCCGAGCAGCACCACGTCGACCAGGCCCATCATCACCACCGTCGCCACCAGGGTGAGACCGCCGGTACCGATGCCCACCAGCGAATCGGTGGTGACCTCGCGCAGCAGCGTGGTGTCGGAGGTGATGCGGGCCATCAGGTCGCCCGGCTCGCTGCGGTCCACGGCCGGTATCCGCAGGCGCAGCAGATACGAGGACAGGGCACGCCGCGCGCCGAGCACCACCGACTCGGCGGTGCGCCGCAGTACGTACGAACCCAGCGCCCCCACCGCGGCGTTGGTGACCACCAGCGCCGCCATGCCGATGAGCGCCCGCCCGATGGGCCGGTCGTGCGACAGGTCGTCGATGAGCCCCCGCGCCACCAGCGGCAGCACCAGACCGGTGGCGCCGGTCGTCAGCGCCAGCAACGCGCCCGCCAGCAGCGCCCATCGATGCGGTCGTACGTACCCGAGAAGCAGCCGCCAGGCGGGCGGTCCGGCGTGCGGCTCTGCGATGCTCACGGTGCTCCTAGCGGGGGTTCGGTGCGGAGCGTTCAGGCTACGTCGGCGCGGCCCCCGGAGGGGACGGGCCACCCGGTGGCAGGGGCGGCCTCGCCTGCCTCACCAGTGGCGCAGTCCTGTGAGGCAGGCCAGATCCGAGCGTTCGGGGAGCAAATCTCCAAGACCTTTCCGGAACCCTTACCGGACCTCCCCCGTTGACACCCCGCGCCCGCCCTCCTAGGGTCACGCCTACGTTCCGAACGTGTGACGACATTTCGAACGGTTGAAAGGCAACTTCCCTGTGCATCACCGGAGTTGGAACACGTGTGGACGCAACCCCGCGGCGCTTCGATCGGCGATCCGCGAGGCGCCGAGGCTCCTGAGCCCCAACTCCACAATGTTGCGCAGAACCTGACCGTCGGTTACCTCGTCAGGCAATACTGGTGGCTCACTCCCATGGAGATGCGCGCCAAAGACCCCGACGACCTCGGTGGCCGCGTGCGGATCTGCAAGGTCGCCGAGCTGATCCGCCGCGGCGCACCGCTTCACCTCGAGTTCGGGCTGTTCAGGGCGCCCGGGATCCACCCGTACGGCACCCATACGCGGGGACCTCAATCTGGCTGCGGCACGGCACCGACTCGCGCTCGACCGGCTTGTCGGCCGTCGACTCGTTCAACCCCCGCTCCCTTAAAAACTTCTGATACGCCGTCATCTTTCTCAACGACGAGAAGAACAAGGAACGATCACCATGCGCAATCGCAGAGCCGCCCTCGCCGCCATCGCCGGAACTGCCTCCGTGGCCCTCACCATGTCCGCCTGCGGCGGCGAGAACAGCACGGGCAGCTCCAAGGGCGGCACGATCGGCATAGCCATGCCGACCCAGGCCTCCGAGCGCTGGATCACCGACGGCAAGAGCGTCGTCAAGGACCTGCAGGCCAACGGGTACAAGACCAAGCTGGTCTACGGCGAGAACGACCCGGCGACCCAGGTCTCACAGATCGAGAACCTGATCACGCAGGGCGTCAGCGCACTGATCATCGCGGCCATCGACAACAAGTCGCTCGACAAGGTGCTCCAGCAGGCCGCCGACGCGGACATCCCGGTGATCTCCTACGACCGGCTCATCCTCGGCACCAAGAACGTCACCTACTACGCGTCCTTCGACAACGAGCAGGTCGGCCGGCTCCAGGCCCGCTTCATCATCGACAAGCTCGGTCTTGAGCACGGCAAGGGCCCGTTCAACATCGAGCTGTTCGCCGGTTCCAGCGACGACAACAACACCAAGTACTTCTTCAGCGGCGCGTTGCACCTTCTGCAGCCGTTCCTGGACAGCAAGCAACTGGTCGTCCAGTCCGGTCAGACCGCGCTCAACCAGGTCACCACCCTGCGCTGGGACGGTGCCACCGCGCAGAAGCGCATGAACGGCATCCTCGCCACGTCGTACAAGACCAAGCAGGTGGACGCTGTCCTGTCGCCGTACGACGGCATCTCCATCGGCGTCCTGGCAGCGCTGAGGTCGGACGACTACGGCTCCATCAGCAAGCCCCTCCCGGTCATCACGGGGCAGGACGCCGAACTGGCCTCGGTCAAGTCGATCATTGCGGGCCAGCAGGCGCAGACCGTCTACAAGGACAGCCGCCTGCTCGCCGATGTCGCCGCGAACATGGTCGACGACGTGCTCAACAAGAGGAAGCCGCAGCTCAACGACACCAGGACCTATGACAACGGCGCCAAGGTCGTGCCCGCCTACCTGCTGCAGCCCATCAGCGTCGACAAGACCAACTACGACAGTGTTCTGGTCGCGGGCGGCTACTACACCGACGCCGAGCTCAAGTAGCCGAACGGCCATGGCCTGTTCATGCCGCGGGCCTCGGCGCCGTGGCGCAGGCGTCGAAGAGGAGTGCGGTGACGCGTACCGCGTCGTCTCGCCCGGCCCTCGGTGGCGTGCTTCCGCAGATGCCGCCCAGCGCACGCAGGACCGTCCTCGCGGACGCCGACCGCGACTTCCGCCCCCGGGCGATCTCCTCCACGTGGATGATGGCAACGGTCCTGCATGCGCTCCGCCTGACCTGGACCGGCCTTTGCCCCGGCGACACGTAGGGGGGCATGGACCACCCTGTCCATGCCCCCCCATACGCAGGACGGTCTACTACGGCGCGTCCACCACCGTGCCCGTCAGCACGGGATGGTCGGGAAGCGGTTGCGCGTTGTCGTCGGTCAGCGCGAGGCGCAGCGACTCGGCCGGCTCTGCCAGTTGGTCCTTCACCGTCGGCACGGTGAAGTCGGCGGTGGTGGTCCCGGCCGGGATGTCCGTCCACAACCACGGGTTCGCCAGGGAGAGTGCGCGCTCCGGGTCGGGGAGCTCACCGGCGTGGTCCATCAGCCACTGCGGGTCCACGTCCTTGGTGGACAGCTCGGCGCCCTCGGTGACCGGAAGCACCCGCATCAGCTGCAGGATGTCCACCTCGGCGGGCTCGGAGAGCGAGATCCGCCACGTCAGCGTCCCTCCTTCGGTCACCCGGTCCGTGACCGGCGTCAGGGTGACCGAGGGCGCGGGGTCGTCGTTCACCGCGGTGACCCCGCCTCGGTACGAGCCGATGACGGCGCCGCGCACGGCCTTCGCGACGACGTCGTACTGCTCGTCGTAGCCGAAGCGGGTGTCGCCCGTCACCTTCACGGGCACGTCGATGGGGGCGCTGCCCGGCCGTACCGTGACCAGCTTGTCCTTGGCCTGTCCGGTGTCCGGGTCGAGGACGGAGAAACGGACCCTGCCGCTGCCGTGCCCGGAGACCTGGACCGGGATGTGGTAGGTGAGGGTGCCCGAGTCGCCCTCCTTGACGGTGAGTCGGCCGATGTCGACGCGCGGCAGCGTCGTGGCCGTGGCCGCCGGGGTACCGGGGGCCCAGCCCCAGGCATCCATCAGCCAGGCCTGTCCGGACGGTGAACGCGGGCTCAGTTCAAGGGACTTGACGTGCTTCAGATCGAGGCCGGCGCGGGTGGCCGCGGTCAGCGGGACGCGCAGCTCGCGCGCCCAGTAGGAGGCGGTCCGTTCGGTGCCCGGCAGCCCGTCGACCTGGACCCGGCCGAGCTCGGCCCGGCGGCCGTCGGAGTCGGTGACGGCCACGTCCAGCTCGGTGCCGGTCGTGTTCGGCGGCACGAACAAGCGAAGTGCCAGGCTCTTGGCACCCGAGAGGGACACGGGAGCGGCGGGGCGGACCTTTGTCGCCGCGCCCGGCGCCGACCACTTCAGCGCGACCGCGCCGCGGCCGGCCTCCTTCTCCGTCCACCACCGCGCGAAGTGCGGCGACCTCCCCGCGGTGTCGGGGCCGAGGCAGGCCACGGCCGCGTCGGGGTCGAGCGCCGAGCACAGCCTGCCGCCGGTCACTTTCACCGGGGCGTCGGGCAGGAAGCCGCCCGTGCGGCGGGCGCCGACCGCGTGGGTCAGCACGCGGGCCGGGTCGGCCGAGCGGGCGCGCCGGCCCGAGCCGTCGAGCAGCGGGCGCACCCGGTCGTCGCCGGCGACGAACAGCCGTGCCGCGGCGGCGATGTAGGTGGCGCCGGCCTGGTGCTGCTGGTCGGCGGTGAGCCGGGTGCGGGCGCTCGTGGAGCACACCGGGTCGGGCTGCTGTTCCGGGTCGTCCCAGAAGTCGTCGGAGGAGGGTGCCTCGGACTTGCCCGGCGTCCACTCGGTGTTGAAGAAGTTGTGGTTGGCGCCGACCACGTAGACGGCGCTGTGCAGGGCGGTGCCCCGGCTGACCCCGCGCGTTCCGTCGACGTACACCTCGCCCTGGAGGTCGGAGACGTCGCCGTCGCAGCCGGGGAGGATCGTTGTGGACGGCACGTCGGCCACCGGATTCTGGCCGAAGATCGTCGGTCCGATGAGGACGGTCCCGCGGATCTTCCAGCGCACCGGGCCTCGGTAGCCGTCCTGTGCGGCGGGCGGCGGGTAGAGGCTGTCCATGGCGGCCCGGTTGACGCCCTCGCCGCCGCGCGAGTGGCCGACGAGCAGCACGCGGGACAGGTCGGCCTCGGCCGCGTCGGGCACGGCAGCCGGGGCGGTGCCCGGGTGGGCGGCCCAGCCGGCCCACTTGGCGAGGTGCTGTCGCACCAGCGAGGAGCGCGCCTGCGCACCGCCGTCCTCGACGTCCCCGTCCTGGCCGTTGATGCCGTTCGCCGAGATCGACACCGTCACATAGCCCTGGGAGGCCAGCAGCTTCTGGTCCTTCAGGTAGCCCTTGTGGCTCGGTATCGGCTGGGTGCCGGCCGAGCAGGGCCACTCAAGGGTCACGTCGTCCTCGGACCCGCCCGGCTTGAAGCAGGTGGGGTGGCGGCCGTGGAGGAACAGGGCGAGCGGTCGCTTGCCGGTGGCGCCGGTGGGCGCGACGACGACGGCCTGCATCTCGACCGGCTGGGCGAAGCCGGGGAGCTTCACCGGGTCGAGGTGGTACTCGCCGGTGACCGTGCGGTACCCGCCCGGCCTGCCCGGGTCCACGGAGTTCACCGGGAGTGGGGCCGGGGGCTGCGCGGCCTTCAGGGAGTTCCTCGGCTTCTTGCGGGTGTTGTCGGCAGGCGTGTCCAACCGGCGTCCGGCCGCGAGGACTTGCAGGTCCTTGAGCGGGGTGGCTCCGTGGAGAGCGAGGCGGAACGTGTGGCCGTCCTTGGCTGCCTTCGGTATGCCGAGCAGTCGGCCGGCCGCGTGGAACTCGACACGGGCGTCGCCCACGGGCACGGCCCTGTCCGACCGCCAGACCAGTTCACGCGCGACGCCCTTCCCGGTGACACGCCAGCCCGGTGGCAGTGGGCTCTCCGCCTTCTGCGTCAACGGCTCCACCTTGGCCGGATGTTGGGCCTGGGCCAGTCCCGGTGAGCCCGCCAGGGCCGCGAGAACGGCGACGGCGGTGACCGCTATTCGCCGGGTACGGTTCAAGGATCCCCTCCTCACACTTCGAGCGCGGGCGCCCCGTCGATACCGGGGGCCCCTCGCGCCTCGAAGGAAGCGAAACGGGACCTGTGGGTTGCCTGTGTCAGGGAAGTGTGCCCGCGCGGGACAAGATTCTGGTCACCGGGAACTCCCCACGCGGACGCCGGAAAAGGCCCCCTCCATGGGCCGAACTCCCCCTGTCCGCACGGCCGTCGTCGGCACCGGCCATCGCGCCCGCATCCTCGACACTGCCCGGGGCGACGGCGACTCCCTCACCGTCGCCCTTGCCCACCGCTTCAACCCGGGCTGCTTGCGAACTGTCCCGTGACCTCACGGACCGGCATCCCGCCTCGGCCGCCGACGTATGGCGTCAGGGCCGTGCGCGGACCACGCCCAGCGTCACATAGCCCTCGCCGGGGCCCGGCGGCCGGTTCCAGGGCCGGGTCCGGAAACTGTGGAGACGTCCGCGACTGAGGGCGAACCGGGGCAGCCGGACACCGAACTCGGCGGCAAGAGCCTCCAGGGCACGGCGCTCGCCCAGCCGCTCGCTCAGCCGCTCGGCGTGCGCGTCGTCCTGCGGGAAGAGACGGTCCGGGTCCAGCGCGGCCGGCACGGACCCCCGTCTGCTGACCGAGGTCCCCCGGACGGTGAACGCGTACCGCTCCTCGCCGTTCTCCGTGACGGACAGATGGAAGACACCGGGACGGTGGGTGCGGCCCGGCTCGCTCCACACCGTCACCGCACGGGTGTCCCGGGAGGCGGCGATGCCCGGGGAGACGAACCACCGCTCGTCGAAGCTCCTGCCCGGCCGCGGCTCGAAGGCGAAGCTCCAGCCGGGGCCCGCCCGGCCGACGGTGGCCAGCGCCTCGTCCTCCCACGTCACGGTGCGGTTGCCGTGGAAACGCGTGCGGGAGTCCCACAAGGTCATCGGCGCGTTCAGCACGGCGTTCTCGGGGGCGCCGATACGACCGGGCAGCTCGGCCGGCTCCACCGACTCCACGAGGACGAAGCGGTACGACACCAGGAAGTTGCCGGGATCTCCTTCCGCGAGCCATGCCAGGCCCGGCGGGTCAAGGTCGGCCGCGGGAGCCGGTGTGTCGCCCCGCTGTCCGGCCCGGGGTGTGGCCAGCAGTTCCCGGCCCCGCTCCGGGGTGATCAAGGGGCCGAGGAGCGGGTCGGCGCACAGGCCGACCGGCGCGAGGTGCTCGGGGCCGATCGGCCGCCACTCGGGCAGCGCGGCGCGCAGAATGCGCCAGGCCGCGTCCCCGTCGCCCCAGCGCGCCAGCTCCCGCGCCGCCTCCACGGCACCGCCGAAGGGGCCTTCGGCGGTGTAGCGGAAGGTGCCGTCCCCCACCTGCCGCAGGATCTCGTCCGCCGCCTCGCGCACCTCGTCGGAGGCGTCCCTCAGGCGGTGGGCCGACGACGGGCCGTCCCGGTGGTGCCGTACGTCCTCGGCCGCCAGTACGGCCAGAAACTCGGGCGCGTACAGCGGGTCGGCCGTGAGCCCCGGGAAATACACCATGTAGGTCTCCCCGAGCAGCCGGCGGATCTGGTCGCGCAGCCCTGTCGCCCGGGGCCTGCCGTACGCGATCGCCTCCGCCAAAGACGCCGAGGCCCGCTCGTACCTCCCGCTCAGCGCGTCCAGCCGCGCGGTCTCGACGGACGCGTCCAAGGCCCTCGTCGTCGCGTTGACGAACTCCGCCCCCGCACCCCCCGAGCAGCTCGCCTGCAGGCTGTGGAACTCGCGGTACATCGCCTCCATGAACGCGCCGAACGACGCGTACCGTTCCGGAGGACTCGCGTGCCACGACGCGTACCAGTACACCGCCCACTCACCGGCGTCGTCCACGTCCCCCGGGTCCAGCAGTACGTAGGCCGCGTCCGACTCCACGTCCAGCTGCAGCGCCCGCTCCCACATCCCGGCGAGCAACACGTCCTCGGGCGTGGAGTCGTCGTCCAGATCCCCGGGAAAGTACTCGGCCAGGCCCGCCGCGTCCTCGTGTCGGCGCACCGTGTCGGTACCGGCGAGCAGCCAGACGAAGCCGCCCGCGTGCCGCCAGCCGTCGCTCACCGCCAGAAACGTCCGGTACGAGGGCGGCAGCCGGTGCCCGAGCCGCTCCTCCAGGGCCTGGATGCGCTCCTCGGACGCGGGCGGGAACCCCAGCCAACGCGTACGCACAGGCTCCTCGTCCCGCACGTGTCGCTCGCTCGCCGGTGCGCCGGGGTCCTGCGCGTCTGCCCATTCCTGGCTCCAGCGCACCAGGAAGGACAGCCAGTCGTCCATGAAGTCCGTCATGTCGGCGATCCTGCCGGCCACCACTGACAACGCCCCGGTTGTCCCGGGCAGTTCGGGCCCGCAGGCCGGCCCTCGGGCCTGGAGCCGTGGACGACCGGTTCCGGCACGATCGGGAACGGATGTCAGCCGCCGATGATCAGGGTGAGCCCGTAGACGGCGACAGCCAGGCACGCGCAGAAGCACAGCACCGCTGTCGCGGTGGCCGTCCGGTGGGCGCCGTGGGAGCGTGCTCCGCCGTGTCCTGCGCCGTCGTCACGGGGCTGGGCGGCGACACCGAGGGAGAACAGCACGACCGTGAGCAACGTGATCCCGAGGCTCACACCGAACACACCGCCGAGGGCGGCCCAGTGGATGTCCATCGCCGCGCCTCCTTTCGCTGCCGGACGGGACGGGACGGGACGAGACGAGAGGGAACAGGACGGGAAAGAACGAGACGGGAGGGGACGGTCGGCCGGCTCTCAGACCGCAGGCTGTTCCACGCGCTCGGCCGACCGGGCGGGCAGTTCGTTGACGTTGTCCGGAGTCACGGGCCGGTGGCGCGACAGGGCCCAGAACCCGGCCGCCGCCGCGGCCGCGACGGCGGCCACCAGGGCCACGCCCGCGGTGCCGTGGCCGGCGGTCCAGGCCGCCGCGCCGCCGACGGCCGCCGCCGCGGGCAGCGTGAGCAGCCAGGACAGTGCGATGCGCCCGGCCACTCCCCACCGCACCTGGGCCAGCCTGCGGCCCAGGCCCGCGCCCAGGATGCTGCCGGTGCACACCTGCGTGGTCGACAGGGGGAATCCCATGTGGGACGAGGCGAGAATCACGGCCGTCGCGCTGGTCTCGGCCGCGAAGCCCTGCGGCGCCTCGATGTCGGTGAGCCCCTTGCCCATGGTGCGGATGATTCGCCACCCGCCCGTGTACGTGCCGAGCGCGATCGCCATTCCGGAGATGAGTACCACCCACCAGGGCGGCGCGGAGTCGTGGGCGAGCGCCCCGGTCGAGATGAGGGCCAGCGTGATGACGCCCATGGTCTTCTGCGCGTCGTTGGTGCCGTGGGCCAGCGCCACCAGCGACGCCGAACCGACCTGCCCCCGGCGGAATCCCCGCCGCGCCTGGTCGGGGGCCGTCCGCCGGGTGATGACGTACGCGAAGTAGGTCGCCAGCAGGGCCACGACACAGGCGACGAGCGGCGAGACGACGGCGGGGATCAGGATCATCTCGACGACCGCTCCGAACTGCACCGCGGATCCGCCGGCGCCCACCCACACCGCGCCGATCAGCCCGCCGAACAGCGCGTGCGACGAACTCGACGGCAGCCCGGCGAGCCAGGTCAGCAGGTTCCACAGGAGAGCGCCGACGAGCCCCGCGAAGATCATCACCAGGGAGACCTTGGCGTCGTCCACGATGCCGCCGGAGATGGTCTTGGCGACCGCCGTGGACAGGAACGCGCCCGCCAGATTCAGTGCTCCCGCGAGGGCGACGGCCACGCGGGGTCTCAGGGCCCCGGTGGCGATCGACGTCGCCATCGAGTTGGCCGTGTCGTGGAACCCGTTGGTGAAGTCGAAGGCCAGGGCCGTCAGGACGACCACGACGAGGAGGAACGAGACGGTACCCACGGGGGGACCTCCGAAGACGGGACGACCCCCACGTCCGCCGTGCCGTCCCCCGCCCGGACGTGTTCCACGCTAGGCGGCTCCTCCCGGGCCCGCGACCGGGGGCCCGCGACCGAGGGCCCGGTCGGGGGCCCGGCTCACGTCGGCCCCGGCGCCGCTCACGCGGTCGCCGCCGAACGGTCGCCGGGCGAAGCCTCGCCACCCTTCCGATCAGCGCGAGTTCGGCCGCCGCGCCGTACGTCCGTCGCCGCCCTGCCCGATCTCCAGGGCAAGGCCTCGACGAGGTGGGGCCGCCGGTCCCGGTCGCCGTGGCCCTCGGCGACCGGGTGTACCTCCACGTGTCCCACCGGTCCGACGCGGAGTCGCGCGCGGCGACCGGGGGCTTCGCGGTCGTTCGTGAGGGGTCGGCCGGCGCGGTGCTCGCCATCGGCGCGACCCTCGACCCGGGTGCTGCGCGCCGCCGGGGGTGCCACCCCGGGGCTGGATCTCGCGGCCTCGCGGGGGAGTTGACCGTCGTCGCGGGCTACTGCGAGGCCGACGGGGACGCCCGCTACAACAGCGTGGTGTGCGTGAACGGCGACGGAGTGCTCGGCAACCACCGCAAGGTCCACCAGCCGCTCGGCGAGGACGCCGGCTACGCCTCCGGCGACCGCTTCCACGCCTTCGACACGTCCGTCGGCCGGATCGGCATGCCCCTCTACTACGACAAGACGTTCCCGGAGTCCGCGCGCTCCCTCGCCCTGGACGGCGCCGAGATCCTCGCGTGCCTGTCCGCCTGGCCCACCAGCATCACCAACCGCGCCCCGCGCATGGCCCAGGACCGACAGGCCAAACTCTTCGACCTCTACGACCAGGCACGCGCCGCCGAGAACCAGGTCGTCCTCGCCTCCTCCAACCAGACCGGCGCCATGGGCGGCCTGCGCTTCCTCGGCCAGTCCAAGGTCGTCGGCCCCGGCGACATCCTCGCCCGCACCTGGGCCAAGGCGGGCCTGGCCGTCGCCGAGGTCGACATCGCCGCCGAGATCGACCGCGTCCGCCGCGTGCTGCGCGCCTCGACGAACGCCGTCCCGCCGCGTACCGATAGACCGGGGAGCCCCTCGTGAAGATCGCCCTGCTCAGCTGCTCCACCAGGCCGCGCGGCGGTGTCGTGCACACCGTCGCCCTCGCCGAGGCGCTCGCCGCGGCCGGCGAGGACGTCACCGTCCGGTCGCTCGGCCGGGGCGGCGACCGCGGTTTCTTTCGCGAGGTCGACGACGGGGTGCGTGTACGGATCCTCCCGTTTCCCGACGGCCCGCGGGAGGAGACCGTCGGCGCGCGCGTCCTCCGCTCCATCGCCACCCTCCGCGCCGCCTTCGCCCCGTGCGCGGCGGCCTTCGACATCGTCCACGCCCAGGACTGCATCAGCGCCAACGCGGCGGGCCCCTGTGTCCGCACCGTCCACCACCTCGATCACTTCACCACCCTCGAACTGGCCGCCTGCCACGAACGGGCCGTCGTCGAGCCGTACGCACACCTCTGTGTCTCGCGGTCCGTCGCGGACGAACTCCGCGTGGGCTGGGGCCTCGACCCCGCCGTCATCCCCAACGGAGTGGCGTACGAACGGTTCGCGACCACCGATCCCGCGGCCCGCGCCGGCTGGCGCGCCCGCCTCGGCCCGTACGTCCTGACCGTCGGCGGGACCGAACCGCGCAAGGGCTCCCTCGACCTCATCGAGGCGTACGCCCTGCTGCGCGCCGCGCGTCCCGATGTGCGGCTGGTTCGCCCGGTAGTCGCGGTAGTCGAAGAGGATCTCGCCGCCCGCGATCACCCCCTTCGCGTGCCCCTCCCTCAAGGAGGGCTTCGGACTCGCCGGAGGCCTTCGCCACCGCGCTCGGCCGCGCCCTCACCTCGGACGATCCGGTACGCGCCGCCCTTGGCCGGAAGCCGGCCGCCCGCCACACCTGGACCGAGGCGGCCGCACGCCACCTGGCGTTCTACCGGTCGGTTACCGGCGGGTCACACCGTAGGGTCGGTTGACGAACGTCGATCTACGGAAGGGTTCACCACCATGGCGCAGGAAGTACGTGGCGTGATCGCCCCGGGCAAGAACGAACCGGTGCGCGTCGAGACCATCGTTGTGCCGGATCCGGGGCCGGGAGAGGCCGTGGTGAAGATCCAGGCGTGCGGGGTCTGCCACACCGACCTGCACTACAAGCAAGGCGGCATCAACGACGACTTCCCCTTCCTGCTCGGCCACGAGGCTGCCGGGATCGTGGAGTCGGTCGGCGACGGCGTCACGGACGTGGCTCCCGGCGACTTCGTCGTCCTCAACTGGCGTGCGGTGTGCGGGCAGTGCCGGGCCTGTCTGCGCGGGCGGCCCTGGTACTGCTTCAACACGCACAACGCCAAGCAGAAGATGACGCTCAAGGACGGCACCGAACTGTCCCCGGCCCTGGGCATCGGCGCCTTCGCGGACAAGACCCTGGTCGCCGCCGGACAGTGCACCAAGGTCGACCCCGCGGTCTCCCCGGCGGTCGCCGGTCTGCTCGGCTGCGGGGTGATGGCGGGCATCGGCGCCGCCATCAACACCGGCAACGTCGGCCGCGGGGACTCCGTCGCCGTCATCGGCTGCGGTGGCGTCGGCAACGCCGCGATCGCAGGAGCCCGGCTGGCAGGCGCCGCGAAGATCATCGCCGTCGACATCGACGACCGGAAGCTCACCACCGCCTCGAAGCTCGGCGCGACGCACACCGTCAACTCCACCTCGACCGACCCCGTCGAGGCGATCCAGGGACTCACCGGCGGCTTCGGTGCCGACGTCGTCATCGACGCGGTCGGCCGCCCGGAGACGTACCAGCAGGCCTTCTACGCCCGCGACCTCGCCGGCACGGTCGTCCTCGTCGGCGTACCCACCCCCGAGATGAAGCTCGAACTGCCGCTCCTCGACGTCTTCGGACGCGGCGGCGCCCTCAAGTCGTCCTGGTACGGCGACTGCCTGCCCTCCCGCGACTTCCCGATGCTCATCGACCTGCACCTCCAGGGGCGGCTGGACCTGGACGCGTTCGTGACCGAGACGATCGCCCTCGACGGGATCGAGGCCGCCTTCGAGCGGATGCACCACGGTGACGTGCTGCGTTCGGTGGTGGTGCTGTGATGGGCGCCCGTGTCGAGCACCTCGTCACCTCGGGCACGTTCTCGCTCGACGGCGGCACCTGGGACGTCGAGAACAACGTGTGGATCGTCGGCGACGACCACGAGGCGATCGTCATCGACGCCGCGCACGACGCCGA
The DNA here is from genome assembly GCF_001514115.1 of Streptomyces olivochromogenes. Taxonomy (GTDB): domain Bacteria; phylum Actinomycetota; class Actinomycetes; order Streptomycetales; family Streptomycetaceae; genus Streptomyces; species Streptomyces olivochromogenes. The sequence goes on along the minus strand of NZ_KQ948451.1, from coordinate 88,839 downwards.
CGCCATCGCCGCGGCGGTGGGCGACCGGCGGCTGCTGGCCATCGTGTGCACCCACGCCCACAACGACCACATCGACGCCGCGCCCGCCCTCGCCGAGCGCACCGGCGCCACGATCTGGCTCCACCCCGATGATCTGCAGCTGTGGAAGCAGACCCATCCCGACCGGCTCCCCGACGCCTGGCTGCAGGACGGGCAGGTGATCGAGGCGGCCGGCGCGGACCTGACCGTCCTGCACACGCCCGGCCACGCCCCCGGCGCGGTCTGCCTCTACGACCCGGGCCTGGGCGCCGTCTTCACCGGTGACACGCTGTTCCAGGGCGGCCCCGGAGCCACCGGGCGCTCCTTCTCCCACTTCCCGACGATCGTCGAGTCGATCCGCGAGCGCCTGCTCACCCTCCCGGCAGACACGGTCGTCCGCACCGGGCACGGGGACTCGACCACGATCGGTGCCGAGGCCCCGCATCTGGAGGAGTGGATCAAGCGCGGCCACTGACCGGGCCGGGCCCGTCGCGACACACCAGCGAATCACGACAGGAGATGTCCGGCTTCCGAGGGACTCTCGTGGGGACACACGGGCGAAGGCAGCCCGTGAACCACACGAGCACGGAGGTCGGACATGCCAGGGCCGTTGGACGGCAGGGTCGCGCTGGTCGCGGGAGCGACCCGGGGAGCGGGCCGGGGAATCGCGGTGGAGCTCGGCTCGGCCGGCGCCACCGTCTACGTCACCGGACGCAGCACGCGCGAACGGCGCTCCGAGTACGACCGTCCCGAGACGATCGAGGACACGGCGGATCTGGTCACCGCGGCCGGAGGCGTCGGCATCGCGGTGCCCACCGACCATCTGGTCCCCGCCGAGGTCGAGGCCCTGGTCGCCCGCATCGCGTACGAACAGGGCCGCCTCGATGTGCTCGTCAACGACGTCTGGGGCGGCGAGAAACACTTCGAGTGGGACACCCCGCTCTGGGAGACCGACCTCGACCAGGGCCTCGGGCTGCTGCGCCGGGCCGTCGAGACGCACGCGATCACCAGCCACCACGCCCTGCCCCTGTTGCTGCGCACCCCCGGCGGCCTCGTCGTCGAGATGACCGACGGCACCGCCGACTACAACCGGGACACCTACCGGGTCTCCTTCTTCTACGACCTCGCCAAGGCGTCCGTCCTGCGCATGGCGTTCTCCCTCGGCCACGAACTCGGCCCGCGCGGTGCCACCGCCCTCGCGCTCACCCCCGGCTGGCTGCGCTCGGAGATGATGCTGGACACCTTCGACGTCAGCGAGGAGAACTGGCGGGACGCCCTCGAGCGCGTCCCGCACTTCGCCATCTCCGAGACGCCCTTCTACGTCGGCCGTGCCGTGGCCGCGCTGGCCGCCGACCCGGACGTCACGCGCTGGAACGGCCGCTCGCTCTCCAGCGGGCAGCTCGCCCGGGAGTACGGCTTCACCGACCGCGACGGCAGCAGGCCCGACGCCTGGCGGTATCTCGTCGAGGTCCAGGACGCGGGCAGGCCGGCGGATGTGACGGGGTACCGGTGAGCTCAGGCGGGACGCACCGGCGACAGCGGCCAGCGCGCGGAGTGGCCCGGGGGCAGCGCCAGATCGTTCCGCACGGCCGCGTAGTAGCCCTCGCGCCCGGCGCGCTGCCGCTCCAACAGGGTCTGCCATGCCTGCGGGTCACGCGTCCCCTCGCGCAGGAACTGCTCCATCTCCATCACCCTGACGACCCACGTCCGGGCCCGTTCCACCACCTCCGGACTGCCCAGGAGGATCAGCGTCTCCCCGGACGGATCCCGCGCGAGGGTGGCCTCGGCCAGCAGCGGCTCCGCCTCCTGCGGGGACAAGGGGTGCGGGTGCGGGTCGTTGCCCAGGTGTGACGCCACCCGGTAGGTCAGAGTGACGCTCTTCTTGAGCGACCGCGCGTAGTCGGCGTACACCGCGAGCCGCCGTTCCTCCCATCGGGCCGTCTGCTCCCGGCGGAAGCGGGCCCGATCGCCTCGCACGATCGCCAGATATGAGCCCAGCGCACCGATGACCACGCCGATCAGTGCCGGAAGTTGTTGTATGAACGCGGACATGGGCGCACGGTATCTGTCATGAGGCGCTTTGAAGGATACGGAGTTCTGATCACGGGCGCGGCCCGCGGCATCGGCGCGGCCACCGCCCGCCGGCTGGCCGAGGAGGGTGCTCGGGTGCTCGTCACGGACGTGGACCCGGCCGAGGCGGAGAAGACGGCCGCCTCGATCCGCGAACTGGGGGCCCGGGCAGAGGAGTTGGCGTGTGACGTGGGGGACCGGGCGGCGGTGGAGGCGGCCGTCGCGTACGCCGTGGACTCCTTCGGCTCGCTCGACGTCCTGGTCAACAACGCCTACGGGTGCTCTCCCGACGCCCCGCTCTTCGAGGACGAGCCGGACGAGGTGTGGGCGCGTGACCTCGACCTCACCCTGACCGGCGCGTACCGCTGCAGCCGTGCGGCCCTCCCGCACCTGGTGGCCTCGGGCCGGGGCGCCATCGTCAACATCGGTTCGGTGAACGGCATCCAGGACTTCGGCAACCATGCCTACAGCGCGGCCAAGGCGGGCCTCATGTCCCTCACCCGTACGCTCGCGGGGCACGCGGCCCCGCGAGGTGTGCGGGTCAACCTGGTCGCGCCGGGCACGGTCCGCACCCCGGCGTGGGAGGGCCGCGACGACGATCTCGCCCAGGCGTCGGGGATCTATCCGCTAGGACGGGTCGGTGAACCGGACGACATCGCGGCCGCCGTCGCCTTCCTCGCCTCCCGGGACGCGGCATGGATCACCGGGACCACGCTGTGCGTGGACGGCGGCCTCACCGCCGTCAACACGGGTTTCCGGAGCGCGGTGAGACCGTGAGGGCGGCCGACCGCAGGACGGAGAACACCCTCTCGGTGTCGGCCTTGGTCGTACGCCAGTTGCTGAACGCGGCCCGCAGCCCCTGAGTCCCCGCGTACACGGTCGGCGTCACGTAGGCCTCGCCCGAGGCCGCGACCGCCGCCGCCAGCGCGTGCACCCGCTCCCGCGTGGGCTCGTCCGCGAGGGTGAAGCAGACGACGTTGAGCCGCACGGGCGCCAGGAGCCGCAACTCCGGTACGTCCGTGATGCGTTCGCCCAGCAGCCGGGCGAGCGCGATGTTCCGCTCGACGATCTCGCGATGCCCCTCGCGTCCGTACGCCATCAGCGAGAACCACGCCGGGAGCGCCCGCAGCCGGCGCGAGTTCTCCGGTGTGAGGTGCAGGAAGTCGGGGTCGCCGGTCGGCAGGCCCAGGTACGGGGACTCGTTGTGGAAGACCCGGACCTGGAGGTCCCGGCGGCGCGTGAACTGCACGGCCGCGTCGTAGGGGACGTTGAGCCATTTGTGCAGGTCGACACAGACGGAGTCGGCCGCGTCGAGCCCGTCGACGAGATGCGCGTACGACGGTGACAGCGCGGCGAAGCCGCCGAACGCCGCGTCCACGTGCAGCCAGAAGTCGTACCGCTCCTTGAGCGCGGCGATGGCCCGCAGATCGTCGAAGTCGACGGTGTTCACGGTTCCGGCGTTCGCCACGACGATCGCCGGGCGCCCGTCGAGCGCCTCGAGGGCGGCGGCGAGCCGCTCGACGTCGACGGCCTCACGGTTCCCGGGCAGCACCGGCACCGTACGCAGCCGGTCCCGGCCGATGCCGAGCACCGAGAGCGCCTTGGTGACGCTGGAGTGCGCGGAGCCGGACAGGACGTCGACCGGTCCGAGCGCGGCGGCGCCCTCCCGTGACACGGACACGCCCAGCCGCTCGCCGAGCCACTCCCGCGCGATCGCCAATCCGACCGTGTTCGAGACGGTCGCGCCGCTCACGAACGCCCCGCTGTGCGCCTCGCCCAGTCCGAACAGCTCGCGCAGCCAGCCCACCGTCTCCCGCTCCAGCGCGCTCGCCGACGATCCGCCGCCGCCGGACACGTTCTGGTCGTACGCGCCGGTCAGCCAGTCCCCGGTGAGCGAGGCGGGCGTCGCGCCGCCGGTGACGAAACCGAGGTAGCGGGGCCCCGCGGAACCGGAGAATCCGGGCGCCCAGCGCTCGCCGAACCGGCTCAGCGCCCCCTGCGCGCCGTGTCCCTCGGCGGGCAGGGGCTCGGGATCGGGCACCTTGCCGGGGTGGGCGACGGGACGCCCGTCCAGTCCGTCCACCTCCCCGGCGGCGAAGTCACGGGCGGACTGCAGGAGCTCGGGAAGCCGGGAGAGATCGTCGGCGAGTGTGCGGTGCATGGCGGCAGCGTAGATCGGGCGGCGCACCCGGAGCCTGGTCCAATCCGGGGTAACTGGACTGCTCCCAATGTCACCGTTTCGTCGCAGACCGGACAGCCGTACAACGCCTGCGCCCCGACGCGGGTCTAGCAGGCGGAGAACGAGGGAAACACCCGGGAACACGCAGACAGAAGGGCCTGACATGGGGGACATACGCAGACGGGGAGCCGTCGCTCTGGGGATCACCGGACTGGTCGCGCCGCTGACGCTCGCGCTGGGCATGGCGCCCGCGCAGGCCGCGAGCTGCACGACCCAGACCGGCCCGTACCAGAAGCAGGTGGAGAAGTTCCTCGGCCGACCGGTCGACGGCCGGCAGTCCACCGCCGACTGCAAGGCGATCCAGGCCTTCCAGACCAAGCACGGCATCACCCCGAACGCGGGCTACGCCGGGTCCGTCACCTGGGGCGTGATGGACCTGATGAACAAGCAGAAGGCCGTCGGCAACAAGCCCAACAAGGACGGCAAGTGTCCCGTCAACAAGGGCCGCATCGCCTGCGTCAACCTGACCCTCCAGCTCAGCTGGATCCAGGACGGCAGCAGGCTCGTCTACGGTCCGGTGCCGGTCCGCACGGGACGCAACGGGTACGAGACCCGCACCGGTCTGAAGAAGATCTACTGGCGGGACATCGACCACGTCTCGAACATCTACAACGTGCCCATGCCCTACAGCCAGTTCTTCGACGGCGGCCAGGCCTTCCACTCGGTCGGCCTGAGCATGTGGAACCCGCCCGGCTCGCACGGCTGCGTCAACATGACCACGACCACCGCCAAGAAGTACTGGTCGCTGCTGAAGAACGGCGACGACGTCTTCGTGTACGGCCGCAAGCCGGGCACCTGACGGCACCCGGCCCCGCCCGGGGACCTCACGCCCCGGGCGCGTCCCCGAAGTCCGGGATCTCCAGCCTGACCCCGCCCTGCCGCGCTGACTCGTGCGCGACGATGCCCGGCAGGGTGTAGCGGGCCGCGACCCACGCGTTCACCGACGGCAGCGTCCGGGTGTTGACCGCGGTCACGAAGTCGTCCACCAGGAAGTGGTGGCTGCCCTCGTGCCCGTTGTGCAGGTGGTCGAACTCCCGGGGGAGCCGCGCCCGGTCGTGCACGGGCGCCGACCCGGACGTGAACGCGGCACGCAGCGCCGGCGCGATGTGCTGGAGCGAGGGATCGTCCGGCGCCATCGTCGGCTTGGGCTCGAGCAGCTCCGTGATGTCCTTCACCCCCTTCTTGTCCTGCCAGAAGCTCACCGTGGCGAGCTGCTCCATGCTGGCGTCGGTCCCGAAGAACCGGAAACGGGACTCCCGGATGTGCGAGGGATATCCGACCCGCCGGAACTCGTTCGTACGGAACGAGCCGCCGCCCGCCACCTCGAACAGTGCCGTCGCGTTGGAGAAGTCGTTGCCGAACTGGCTGACCTCCTTGTCGAACACCCCGTCCCCGCGCTCGTCGCGCACTCCGATGGCCGACACGCTCACCGCGTGCGTCCGCCAGGCGCCGAGCACCCCGCCCACCGAGTGCGTCGGGTAGAGCAGCGGGGGATAGCTGGCGGTCGCCTTCCAGTTCTCGCCGCCGCTGTACCGGTACGCCTCGTAGAACCCGAGATCCATGTCGTGGACGTAGTCGCCCTCGGCGTAGAACAGCCGCCCGAAGGCGCCCTCGGCGATCTGGTTGCGGGCGTGGACCGTGGCGGGGTTGTACTGGCTGGTCTCGCCCATCATGTACGTCAGTCCGGTCGCCCGTACCGCGTCGATGATCGCGGCGATCTCGTCCCGGGTGATGGCCATCGGCACCGCGGAGTACACGTGCTTGCCCGCCCGGAGTGCCTGAAGCACCAGCGGCCCGTGGGTCCAGCGCTGGGTGAAGATCGCGACGGCGTCCACCGCCTTCGACTCCAGCATCGCCTCGTACGAGGGGAAGGTGCCCGACAGCCCTTCGGCGCCCGCCAGTTCCTCCGCCCGTTCGGGGAGCAGATCGGTGACGTGGACATCGGCGACGCCGGGGTGGGCGAGGAACAGCTTCGCGAACTGGCCGGAGAACTGGCCGGCGCCGACGATGCCGAGAGAGAACGCCATCTGAGCAACATCCTTCACTGGTGGAGACTTCACGGGTCGGGCTCGTCCTGGACTCATTTACTTTTGATGCGGAACAATCGAAGCGTCAAGAGTCCTGTACGCATCTTTTCCGGCGAACTGCCGCGCCATACAGTGATGTCATTAATTCCGAGGCGAAATGAAATCTTCTGGGAGCCCGACCCTCATGACCACACGCGCCGCCGGCTGGCTGCCGCTGAGTCCGGGTGAGCGTGCGGTGGCGATCGAGGTGCTCGTGCACGGGCCGCTGTCGCGCAGCGAGATCGCACGCCGCCTGAACCTGTCGGCGGGCAGTCTCACCCGGCTGACCAAACCGCTGATCGAGTCCGGCCTGCTGATCGAGGCCGCCGAGTCGGGGGAGGGGGAGAGCGCCGAGGTACGTCAGGGGCGTCCCTCACAACCCCTGGACATCGTCGCCGAGTCCCGCTCCTTCATCGGATTCAAGATCACCGAGGACATGGTCTACGGCGTCGTCACCACCCTGCGCAGCGACATCGTGGCGCGGCACGACCGCCCTCTCACCACCCACACCCCGGCTGAAGTCGCCGACCTGCTGGCGGAGATGACCGAGGAACTCACCCGGTCCTTTCCCGCGCCGGCCGGAATCGGCATCGGAGTCGGCGGCCGTGTCGAGAAACGATCGGTCGTCGCCGAGTCGGCCTTCCTCGGCTGGACGGACGTCCCGCTGGCCGAACTCGTCGAACCGCGCACCGGGTTGCCGGTGGTCGTCGAGAACGATGTCGCCGCCCTCGTGGAGGCCGAGACATGGTTCGGCGCCGGCCGCGGACTCGAACGCTTCGTGGTCCTCACCATCGGCGCCGGGATCGGCTACGGCCTCGTCCTCGGCGGCAGCCGGGTCGCCTCCGTCGAGGACGGGCGGGGTGTGGGCCGCCGCTGGATCGTGAACCCGTACGGCCCCCTCACCCCCGAAGGGGAACGCGGCAGCGCCATCTCCCTGCTGACCATCCCCAGCATCCGCTACCAGGTCAGGGCCGCCACCGGCGAGGACCTGAGCTACGAGGAGATCCTCGCCCGTGCCGCAGCGGGTGACCCGCTGTCGGCCCGCGTCCTGGACGAGGCGGCCCGCGCGCTCGGCACCCTCGTCGCGCAGATCGCCAACTTCGCCATGCCGCAGAAGATCCTGCTCGCCGGAGAGGGTGTCGGACTCGTCGACGTGGCGGGCCCGGCCGTCGAGGAGACGATCCTCACACACCGCCACCCGCAGGCCGATCCGGTCGATCTGGAGACGAAGGTCTCCGACTTCCACGACTGGGCGCGCGGGGCCGCGGTGCTGGCCATTCAGGTGCTGGTGCTGGGGACGGGGGAGAGAGGGTGAGCAGGTGCGGACGGTGATCCCACGTCGGACGAGTGATCAGGTTCACGGTCCGTAATGTCGTAAGGCGTACCTTTACTCACAACGCCTTCACGCCAAGGCCCGTATGCTTCACACCATGTCCACCACTCCTGAAACCGACTCCGTGCGGTCCGCCGCCGATGTCAACGAGGAGATCCGGGCCCTGTGGTTCCGGGCCGGTGGGACGCTGAGCATGGAGGAGCGGCGGGAGTACCAGCGGCTCGTCCTGGAGTGGGCGGAAGCCGCCCCCCAGTCGCCCACACAGGCGGCGTGAGCCCGCTCGGCCGCCCCCCGGGTCCGTGACGAACGGGGCGTGACTCCTGGTTGCGAGTCTCCGCCCCGTCACCTCGTCCGCCGCCCCGGCCTCAGCCCCAACTCTGCGAGTACTGCCGCCGGTAGCGGTTGCGATCCTGTTCCGTACGGATGTACCGCGTGGCGACCAGCGCGATGATGCTGCCGGCGATGACCAGCAGCCCCGGACCGATGTTCTGCGGGTCCGTGAGGCGGGTGAGGAGTGGCTCGGAGGCGCCCGACCCGACCGCCTGGACCGAGCCGGGCGCGGCGGATCCCGGCACGACGGCCGCGCCCTGCGAGGACGCGGGGGCGGGGGAGGACTGGGCGGTGGCTCCCGCCGCGCCCTGGGCGGCGGCACCCGGTCCGGTCAGTTTCACCCCGAGCGCCGTGAGCGCCTTGGTGATCGGCTGGAAGAACGTCGTACCGCCCGCCGTGCAGTCCCCGTTGCCCCCCGAGGTCACGCCGAGCGCGATGCCCTCCGAGAACAACGGACCGCCGCTGTCGCCCGGTTCGGCACACACATTGGTCTCCACCAGACCGGTCACGGTGCCCTCGGGGTAGTTGACCGTCGCGTTGAGCGCCTTCACCTCACCGTCGTGGAGTCCACTGGTGCTGCCGCTGCGGAAGACCCGCTGGCCGACCGTCGGATCGGCGGCGCCGATGATCTGGACGCCCTTGCCGCCCCCGATCGAGACGACGTTGTTCCCGGTGTCGTTCTGGCCGTTGTTGTACTGGATGAGGGAGAAGTCGCTGCCGGGGAACGCCGTGGTGACCGTCTGCCCCAACTGCTTGGCGCCCTGGTTGTCCCCGAACCAGACGGACCCGGCCGGCCCGCAGTGCCCGGCCGTCAGGATGAACTCGTTACGCCCGTTGGTCACGTTGTAGCCCGCCGAACAGCGCCCGCCGGTCGAGAACATCGGCAGGGCGGCGTTGAGCCGTGTGGTGAACGTGCCCTCGGTCCGCTCCATCCGGACCGAACTGCCCATGCTCGCGGCGAGCTTCTTCATCCGGGACCAGTCGGAGGCGGACACGGTGCGGTCGGCCTGCACCACCACCTCGTTGTGGACGTAGTCCATGGCCCAGGCGGTGCCCGCGACCCGTGGCGCCGCCTTCAGCGCCTTCGTCACGGACGTGAGGTCCTCCATGCTGTGACTCACGACCTTGGGGCGGGCGCCCGCCTTCTTCACCTCGTCCGCCGCGGCCGAGTCGGTCACCGCCACGACAGGGTGCCCGTCGGCGGCGATCCAACTGCCCGCCGTACGCGCGGTGCCGAGGGTCGACACCAGACCCGCGCCCTTGCCCGCGGCGGCCAGGGTGGCGCTCTGGGGGGCACGTGACGCGGCGGACGGCTCGCTCGCCATGGCGTGCGTCACCATCAACCCTCCGCAGAGGACCCCGCCGACGGCCGCGAGTCGCGCCCCCCGTCGGACGATCCGTCGTCGTGCGTGCCTCATGCATGGGCTCCCGAAGCCGTACGGTGCGGCGTCGACGCCGCCGGGGCTCCGGTCGTGAGCCCTCCTTCCATACGTGCGCCCGTGCCCTCGCGTTCACCCAGGCCGCATTCCGGTTCAGGGTTTGCGGCCCACCCCGCCGAACATGGCCACTTCCGCCGGTTCGTCCCCGTCCGTCGGCTGCGGACGCCAGCGCGAACAGGAGACGACACCGGGCTCCGTGCGGCCCTCGGGGGCACTGGTGAGCAGGGCGCGGGCGTGCGCCAGGACCAGCGGGTCGTTGTCGGCGTAGACGATCCGGGCGTCCGGTGCGAGCCGCTGCGCCACCTCGTGCGTGTTGTCCGCGGTCGGCAGGCCGGTGCCTATGTCGAGGAACTGGTGTATTCCGCACGCGGTGACCAGATGGCGTACGGCGCGTCCCAGGAACAGCCGGTCCGCCCGCGCGTAGTCGCCGATGCCCGGGTGCAGTTGGCGGATCCGCTCCCCGGCCGCCCGGTCGACCTCGTAGTAGTCGCCGCCGCCGAGCCAGTAGTTCCAGATCCGGGCCGTGTGCGGGCGGGTCGTGATGATCCGGCTGAGTACCCCCTCGGCGGGGAGTTCCGAGGTGGCCGGGTTCTCGGGCGCGGAATCAGCTCCTGGGCATTTCCTGTGATGACGTGCAGACCGGCAATGTAGGCGTCAACAGGCCATCGGGGAAGGGAAGTTGTCACTCTCCTGTCGGCCGTACCGGTGGCAACCCCGGGGCCTGCCATGATGGGCGCATGCGCGTGCTGATGCCGGTACCCGACCGCGACTTCGACGTCACCGAAGTGGCCGTTCCCTGGCGGATCCTCACCGATGCGGGGCACGAGGTGGTGCTCGCCACCGAGCGCGCGGGCACCCGGCCGGCGGCGGACCCGCGGCTCCTGAGGGGGGTGCTCTTCGGACAACTGGGCGCCGCCGAGGAACCCCGGCGGTTCTACGAGCAGCTGACGAAGTCACCGGAGTTCACCGCCACCGTCTCCTGGGCCGGGGTCGACATCGAGGAGTACGACGGTCTGTTGCTGCCCGGCGGACACGCACCCGGCATGCGGCAGTACCTCGGCTCGACGGCGCTTCACCAGCAGATCGCCCGCTTCTGGGCGCTCGGGCGGCCCGTCGGCGCGATCTGCCACGGCGTCCTCGTGCTCGCCCGCGCCCGCGACCTCACCACCGGCCGGGGCGTCCTGGCCGACCGGCGCACGACCTGCCTTCCCACATACATGGAACGCACGGCCTACTTCACCACCGCCTGGCGCCTCGGCCGCTACTACCGCACCTATCCCGCGTACGTCGAGGCCGAGGTCAGGGCGGCCCTCGCCGACCCGGGAACGCAGTTCGTACGCGGCCCCCGCACCCTGACCCGGCGCGGCACCGCCACCGACGACACGGACGCGTTCGTCGTCGAGGACGGCCGCTATCTCTCGGCCCGCTGGCCGGGTGACGCCTACCTCTTCGCCCGCCGCTACCTCGCCCTCCTGAACAGCTCCGCCTCCGCGGCATGATCCGCCGGACAGGCCCTAACGGCTCAGGCGGGCGGCGACCTGCTCAGGCGTCAGGTAGTGGTCGGTGTGCTCGAATTCCCGCAGGGTCCCCTTCCGGTCGGCGAGGAAGCCGGTGCGCACGAAGTCGTCGCCCGCGACCGCGTTGAGGAACCAGTTGGCGGCCGTACGGAACCTGGCCGAGCCCGTGCGCAGCGCGTACAGGTGGTATCCACGGGCCACGACCTGTGCGGGCACGCCCTTGAGACCGATACCGAGCGGCTTGGACACCGCGTCGTGGCCGCCGAGGTCGACGACCAGGCCGAGGTCCTTGTGCTTGTACGGCGTCATGGGCTGTCCCTGCAGCAGTGCCGTCAGGTTCTTCGCCGCGTGCCGGCCCTGCCGGGCGGCGTGCTGGGCGGTCGGCGGACAGTAGGAACCGTCGGCCCTGGCCAGGTCGGGCACGGCGGCGGCGTCGCCCAGCGCGAACACCCCGTCCAGGCCCGGCACCTTGAAGTCCGGCTCGGTGAGGAGCCGGCCGCGTACGGTCTCCGCGCCCAGTGAGTCGACCAGCGGACTCGCCGCGACACCGGCCGTCCACACCAGTGTCCGTGACGGCAGTACCCGGCCGTCCGTGAGGGTGATCTTGCCTTCCGTGACCGAGGCGACGGTCGTCTCGAGGGAGATCTCCAGACCGCGCTCGCTCAGCAGGCGCAGCGCACTCGCCCCGAGCTTGTCGCCGAGCTCCGGGAGCAGCTTGGGGGCGACGTCCACCAGGTGCCACTTGATGAGCCCCGGATCCAGGCGCGGGTGGTAGCGCTTCGACGCGGCGGTGGTCAGGCGCTGCAGGCAGGCCGCGGTCTCGGCGCCCGCGTATCCGCCGCCGACCACGACGAACTGCAGTCGCGCCGCCCGCTCGTCCTCGTCCGACGTGGCCGCGGCCAGGTCGAGTTGGGCGATCACATGGTCACGCAGATACACCGCCTGGGCGAGCGTCTTCATCCCGCGCGCCTCGTCGAGGAGACCGGGGATGTCGAAGGTGCGGGTCACGCTGCCGGGCGTGAGCAGCAAGTAGTCGTACGACAGATCGACGAACTCCCCCGTGATCTTGCGTACGACGCACCTCTTGGACGCGGGATCCACGCCGATCACACCGCCCGGCAGGAACGTCGTGCGGCGCAGGATCCGGCGCAGCGAGGGGGCCACGGACTGCGGGGTGACGACACCGGCGGCGACGTGCGGCAGCAGCGGCAGATAGAGCTGGTAGTCGGTGGGGCTGACCAGGGTGATCCGGGCGTCACCCGGCTGAAGGGTGCGCTCGAGCCCGCGTGCGCACTCGACGCCGGCGAACCCGCCGCCGACGATCACGATGTTCGGTGCGTCCATCCCAGCTACCTCTCTCCGTGTGCCAGACATCGCGGCCCGCGAGCCCAGGCTCACACGGGACGGCACCGAGTGCCACCCCGCGCCGGAAGGGAGGACGGCGGCCACGAGTTCTTCTACCGATCAGTAACTCCGTCTTCCCTTCTTGTACATCCTTAGGCACGATCATCTGTCCAGCGGCGATGGTCGAGGCACCTCGCCGCTCCGACATGAAAAGGGGACGAGCATGACAGGACGCGGTGTGGGGCGCCGGATCGGCGCGGTCTCGGCGGTCGTGGCGCTGGGCATCGGGGGGACGGTCACCGCTGCGGGGACCGCCGCCGCGGCTCCGGCCCAGACGGCGGTGAGCGCGACGGCTACGACGGCCGCGGTCGACTACGCCACCTGGCAGAGCGACGTCAAGGCGGTCATCGACCAGGCAAAGCCCTACGTCGAGCAGCGCACCGCGAACGCCGCCGGGCAGAAGCTGGCCCTCGTCTTCGACATCGACAACACCACGCTGGAGACGGACTTCCACCCGTGGTACGAACTGCCGACCCCGGCGGTCAAGCCCTCGCTCGACCTCGCCCGCTACGCGCGCTCCCGCGGCGTCGACATCTTCTTCATCAGCGCACGTCCGGGCATCATCTCCTCCCTGACGCAGTGGAACCTGACGACCGTCGGCTACCCGGTCTCCGGTCTCTACACGCGCGACCTGCCCGATCTCTTCGAAGAGGTCAGCGCCTACAAGACCGGCAAGCGCGCGGAGATCGAGTCGCGGGGCTACACGATCATCGCCAACGTCGGCAACAACGACTCCGACCTCGTCGGCGGCCACGCCGAGCGCACGTTCAAGCTGCCGGACTACAACGGCCAGCTGTCCTGAACGGGCGGCGTGGACTCCCGGCCGTGACTGCTTAGACTCCCCGCATGGACGAGACGAAACTGGACGCGCTCGCTTCAGGCAAGTTCCTGCTGATCACGAGCTACCGCAAGAACGGTACGGGGGTGGCGACGCCCGTGTGGGTGGTCCGGGACGGCACGGCGCTCGGCGCCTGGACCAGCGCGGACTCGTGGAAGGTGAAGCGGATCCGCAAGCGGGCCGACGTCCTGGTGGGTCCGTGCGACGTGCGCGGCAATCCGACCGGCGAGCAGATCCCCGCCACGGCGGAGATCCTCGATCCGGCCGCCACCGCGCGCTACCGCCGGCTGATCGCCGGCAAGTACGGCATCCTCGGCCGTCTCACCCTCTTCGGCAGTCGACTGCGGCGGGGCACGGACGGCACGGTCGGGATTCGCATCTCCCCGACCACGTGAGCAGGGGGTGAGGGCCCGGCCACCGCCGGGCCCTCACCCCCTGCTGTCCGTTTCCCTGTCCGTGTCACCCGTGGAACGGTCCCGGAGTGCTCCAGGCCGTCGTCCCGAGGACGGGACAACTCACCTGTACCGGCGGGAAGTTCACGTAGAACTTCGGCCCCTCGTCCGAGGGCCGCTCCTCAGGGGGTTCCGTAGCCGGTCCAGGCATGGAGCTTGTCGGGGTTGAGGACCATCCACACGTCGGTGATCAGACCGTCGTGGATGTCCAGGGCGACGACGGCGATCGTGGTACCGGCGATGCGGACGCTGACGCCGGGGGTGCCGTTGACGTCCTCCTCGACGAGTTCGACTCCGGGTTCGTTGCGCATGAGGCCGAGGAAGAGGCGGGCGACCTTGTCCCGGCCGATGATCGGGCGCAGGGCGGCGCGCACCCTGCCGCCTCCGTCGCTGCGTGACTCGACGGCGGGGTCGAGGAGCGCGACGAGGGTGTCGAGGTCGCCGGTCTGGCAGGCGTGGCGGAACGCGGTGACGATCTGCCGGTGTTCGTGTGCGGTACTGCTGCCGGGCCGCTGGTCGGCGATACGTCGGCGGGCGGAGGAGGCGAGCTGGCGGCAGGCGGCGGGGGTGCGGCCCACGGTGTCGGCGATCTCGGTGAAGGGCATGCCGAAGATGTCGTGGAGCACGAAGGCGACTCGCTCCGCGGGCGTGAACGACTCCAGGACCACCAGCATGCCCATGCTGACCGACTCGTCGAGGGTGATCCGGTCGGCCGGATCGGCCCCGCCCTCATCGCCTGCGCTGGTCCATGTGGCACCGTGCCGGACGGGCTCGGGCAGCCACTCACCGGTGTATTGCTCGCGGCGGACGCGCGCCGAGGTGAGGTGGTCGAGGCAGATCCGGGACGCGACGCGCGTCAGCCAGGCCAGCGGTGCGCCGATCGCCTGCTGTTCCTCCTCCGGCAGGCTGTACCAGCGGGCGTAGGCCTCCTGGACCACGTCCTCGGCGTCCTGCAGGGATCCGAGCATGCGGTAGCCGAGGTTGAGCAGGCGGCGGCGTTCGGTCATGAGGGTGCCGAGGGTGGGGTCCTGGGCGGGTCCCGGGGGTGTGGACACGGGGCCGTCATCCTCCCTGGTGGGCGTGGTGAGCGGTGTGGCGGGTGAGCCATTCGTCGAAGGTCTGGCTGCCGCGGGGGCCGGGTCCGGCGGGGAGCAGGCCGTCGCCGGTCATGGCCGTGCCGGTGGCACCGGGCATTTTCACGGGCAGCAGCAGCCGGTGCTGGTGGCGGGCCCGCAGCAGCCGGCCTGTCATGTCGACGACCTGTTCGACACGGGGTCCGGCGAGTTCGGGGGCCATGCCCTGCGCCGGGGCGGAGACGAGTTGTACGAGGTGGTGGGCGACCTCACGGGCGGCGACGGGCTGGGTCCGCATCCGGGGTACCACCGCGAGTGGTCCCGGGACGCGGTCGAGGGTCTGCTGGGCGAACTCGTGGAACTGGGTGGCGCGCAGCACCGTCCACGGTGTCCGCCCGCTCTTGAGCACGCCTTCCTGGCGCAGTTTTCCCTGGTAGTAGCCGAGGCCGACCCGGTCGATCCCGACGATCGACAGCAGGACGTGGTGGCGAACCCCGGCCTGTTCACCGGCGTCCTGGAGGGTGTGGGCGACGCGGTCGAAGAACGCGATGGCCTTCTTGCCGCTCGTGGTCGTCACGTTGGTGACGTCGACGACCGCGTCCACGCCGGCCAGGGCCCCGTGGAGTCCGGTGCCGGTCACGAGGTCCACACCCGTGGATCGGGCCAGTACCACCGGGTGGTGCCCGGCCGCCGTCAGCTCCTCGACCACATGCCGTCCCACCACTCCGGTTCCACCTGCCACCGCCACCCGCATGCCGGGCTCCTCCTTCGCGCTCACGCTGCCGTTGTCGCCGTTGTCGCCGTTGTCGCCGCTGTGGGTCATCGTGTGCGGTCCTGTCGTGCGGGGAGGGCAGTGAGGGTGGGGAACAGCAGCAGGGCCGCGAGCAGGATGAGTGCGGCGAGGAAGACTACGTTGAGGATCTGGTCGCGTGTGTTGTACATGTCGAGGTGCTGGACGTGGTAGCTGAAGTGCAGCACGTTGAAGAGCAACCACACGGCACCTGTCGTCTGGACCAGCCGGGTGTTGTGTACGGAGCGCAGGGCGATGACGGTCAGGACGGCAAGGGCCAGGAACATGGCTCCGGCGTCCTTGGCGAGGTGTTCGTTGTAGGGGCCCAGCTGGGGCAGCCAGCTCAGTCCGAGGCCGGGGAAGTTCGCGTACCAGCTCGTGGGGGAGCAGTAGGCCCAGATGCCTGTGTACAGCCCGGTCACGGCCAGGAGGCCGAGACTGGCGTACCTGATTTTCGAGTTCATACCTCTATGACGAGACAGCCCACTCGAATGTGAGGCGGGTTGCCCCGACCGTGTGAGGCCGGCCGACGGCGACGGCCCAGGCCATGGCCCGCCATCCGCACGGTGCCGAACGCCTACGCCTGCCGCCACGCGCATCCTCGGTAGGGCGGCGTCCGGAGTGACGGGGCCCGCCGTTCGGCCGTATCGCGTTGAACAACCAAGCCGAGGCCATGACTTCATCCGATGCTGTCAGGTCATGGACAAACCTTCAATCAAGCGTCTCCCGGTCCGGTCAAAGGGTCTACCCGCATAGACGCTCCTGGTGCTGTCATGCGCACGACCGCCCGGAACTCCTGCCGGGCACCACATCGGGAGACCCCCACGATGTCGCGCATATCCCGCCCCCTCATCACCTCCCTGTCCGCTCTCGCCCTCGCCGCCGCCGGCCTCACCGTCGCCACCGGCAGCGCCCACGCCGCGGCGTGCAGCCAGGCGTACCTTCCCCTGCCGGACCCCAGCTGCCAGCCCGGCGACCTCAACCCGGACGTCACCCAGTCCACCATCGCCTCCACGATCTGTGTCTCCGGCTGGACCGCGACCGTACGGCCCTCCAGCTCGTACACCACCGCCCTGAAGAAGAAGCAGATCGTCGAGTACGGCTACACCGACACCAGCACCTCGGACTACGAGGAAGACCACTTCGTGCCCCTGGAACTCGGCGGTGCCCCGAAGAGCGAGCTCAACCTCTGGCCCGAGCCGCAGTACGGCACCAAGACCGCGGCCAACAAGGACACCGTCGAGAACAAGCTCAAGAAGGCCGTCTGCGCGGGTACGGTCCCGCTCTCCGACGCCCAGGACGCCATCATCAACGACTGGACCACCGCCCTCTCCGACCTCGGCCTCAGCTGACGCGTCACCCGTCGCGACGCGGCCGGACAACCTCGCCGGGCCCGATCCCTCCGCGGATCGGGCCCGGCTTCCTTGTGTCCACCGACCGGGCGGGGCGCGGGAGTCGACCGGATGTGTTCTGCGCGAAGCGTTGACTAGAAAGCGCTTGCCCCTTACGTTTCCCGTTCAGCAGCCTGACCCGCTCCTGACATCTCATACGCGAGACATCAGACCTCCGAGCCGCACCACCTGGGAATGTGCGCACTCCCTGGAGCCGACGATTCTCGATGCAGGTGTCATGAGCGCCTCATGCTGTTCGCCATGGTGTACATCGTTCGCGTACATGACCTACGGCACTCCCGAAGGGACGCACCCGCATGCGTACTCGCCCCCCACGGACACGCACTCGCAGGCTGACCCTGGTCACGGCCACCGCCGCCGCACTGGTCGTCGCCGCCGCTCTCGTCCTCCCGTCGTCCGCCTCGGCCGCCGACGCCTCACCTGTCGGCTTCGGCGCCGGGACCACCGGCGGCGGGGGAGCCGCCGCCGTCACCGTCTCGACCCTCGACGCGTTCAAGGCGGCCATCACCGGCGACACCGCCAAGGTGGTGCGCGTGAACGGTCTGATCACGCTCAGTGGCCAGGTCGACCTCGGCTCCAACACCACCGTTCTCGGCGTGGGTTCGGCGTCCGGCTTCACCGGCGGCGGACTGCGGCTGAAGAAGGTGACCAACGTGGTCGTCCGCAATCTGAACATCAGCAAGCCGCTCAAGCCGGCCGACGGCATCACCGTGCAGGCGTCGACGAAGGTGTGGATCGACCACAACGCCTTCTCGTCCGACCGTGACCACGGAAAGGACTACTACGACGGTCTGCTCGACATCAATCACGGCTCCGACTACGTCACCGTGTCCTGGAACACCTTCAAGGACCACTACAAGGGCTCGCTCGTCGGCCACAGCGACAACAACGCGAGCGAGGACACCGGTCATCTGCGGGTGACGTACCACCACAACTGGTTCGACAACGTCAACTCCCGCATCCCCAGCCTGCGCTTCGGCACCGGTCACTTCTACGACAACTACGTCGTCGGGGCCGACACCGCCGTGCACTCCCGCATGGGCGCCCAGATGCTCGTCGAGAACAACGTCTTCCGCACCACGACGGTCGCCGTCACGACCAACCGTGACAGCGACGTCGACGGATACGCCAACCTGCGCGGCAACGACCTCGGGGGAGCCGCCACCGAGATCTCGCAGGTGGGCACCTTCACCACCCCGCCCTACAGCTACACCGCCGAGCCCGCCTCGAGTGTCATCGCCTCGGTGACGTCCGGCGCGGGCGCCGGACAGCTCTGACCGCCCCACGTTCGTTCAGAAGGAGGAATCGGGACATGACCTCATCAGTACGCCCGCGCACCCGACGGCGCGCCCTCACCGGCTCCCTGGCCGCAGTCGGCCTGTCGGCTGTCATGATCATGGCAGACGGCGGCCTGTCTCCGGCGAGTGCCGCCACCTGGCCCACCGCGAACGGCAGTCAGGCCGTCTCCGCCACCATCTCGGTCTCCGGTACCAAGGACTACGGGATGAAGCGGCTCTACGGCACCGGTGACCTGGGCTCCGGCAGCCAGGACGAGGACCAGGGACCGATCCTGGAGCTGGCCGCCGGCGCCGTTCTGAAGAACGTCATCATCGGCGCCCCCGCCGCGGACGGCATCCACTGCCTGGGCAGCTGCACGCTGCAGAACGTCTGGTGGGAGGACGTCGGCGAGGACGCGGCGACGTTCCTGGGCTCCTCGTCCTCCAACGTCTACACCGTCTCGGGCGGCGGCGCCAAGGAAGCCAGCGACAAGGTGTTCCAGTTCAACGGCGCCGGAACGCTGAACGTCTCGAACTTCGCGGTGCAGACCTTCGGTACGTTCGTCCGCTCGTGCGGCAACTGCAAGACGCAGTACAAGCGGGCGATCAACCTCAACGGGATCGAGGCCACCTACAAGGGAAGCAGGCTCGTCGGCATCAACACCAACTACGGCGACAGCGCGACCCTCAAGGCCATCAAGATCGTCGGGGATTCCAGCAAGAAGATCATCCCGTGCCAGAAGTACATCGGCAACAACACGGGGGCCGAACCGACCACGAACGGGACCGGCCCCGACAGCACGTACTGCAAGTACGCGACGTCCGACATCACGTACGGCTGAGGGTTCTCTCCCGGTGACTGGACGAACCGGCAGCGCGCGCCGGTTCGTCCAGCCGCCCCATGTCAACTCCAGCCGCGATAGGGGCCGTCGATGAGCTGGAACACCGGCTGGCTGCGCACCGGGTCCTGAGCGGTGGAGAGCTGGACCCGGTCGCCGCTGTGGACGTCGGCGGGCGCGCCCATCACCCGGCCGCGCACGGTGAACCCCTCCGCCATCTCGATGAGGGAGACGTTCCGAGCCGCCGGGGTGTTGCGGTGGACGATGGTGGAGTGGCGCACGACGCCGGCTCCCGCGCTCGTCTCCGTCCGCAGGTCGCTGCCCGCGCAGACCGGGCAGAGGAGGCGGTGGTACATCGCCGTCCCGCACCAGCGGCAGCGCTGGAAGAGGAGGGCGTCCGAGGTCGACGTCCCATTCGGCGCGGAGTCGCTGCCGAGTATGTCCGTCGCGGGTCCGACGCCCGGATGAAGGGCGATTCCTGAGGGGTACACGATGTCATCTCCCTGCACTGGGCCGGAGTCTGAGGTGCCCGGAACGCCGCGCACGAGCCACAGGGTATGGCACTGAGTGCCACTCGTAAAGGCACTCGGTACCCTCACATGAGGAAGTGGGTGCGATTCGGGGTCTCACTCCCGGCCGAGCGTGGACTCGATCTCCCGTACGACGCGCCACATCGGTGCCCCGCGCCGGGAGATGACGACGACCACGTCCTCCTGCTCCTCGGCCGGCGCGTCACCGGCTCCGGGGGAGCTGCCGAACGAGGTCTGTACGTATCCCAGCGCGTGGTCCACGGCGGTGTCGGGATCGCTCTGTCCGTCCGAACGCAGCCAGGAGCGCAGGGCGTTGTTGTGCGCGGCGACCACCGCCGCGGCGACGACGTCGGCCTGCAGGGTGCCGTCGGGCCGGCCGGCGAAGCGGTCGCGCAGATACTCCGCGAGCGCGCGCTCGTAACGCCAGACGACCGACAGCTCGTACGCGCGCAGGCCGGGGACCTTCTTGGTGAGGCGGTAGCGCTGCACGGAGAAGGTCGGATTCTCGGCGTACATGCGCAGCACCAGCCGGGCGGCGTCGCACACCCTGCGCACCGGCTCCTCCTCGCCGGTGCCGGCGCCCAGGAACGCCTTCATGTCGGTCAGGCAGCGCTCGTGGTCCGGGAAGACCACGTCCTCCTTGGAGGGGAAGTAGCGGAAGAAGGACCGCCGGCCGACACCGGCGAGCGTGACGATGTCGTCGACCGTGGTCTGCTCGTACCCGCGCTCCAGGAACAGCTGGAAGGCCGCCGCGACCAGCGCGTCCCGCATGGGCGGCTTCGCCGTCGTCGTGTCGGCGGTGTCGCGGCCACGGGGTTCCTCGCTCATGGACGGAACCTAGCATCGCGCGGAAAGTGTGGCACTCAGTGCACATGATCGAGGGAACTGAGTGCTCCCGGTGAAGGTGCTGGTTGATCGTGTGCCCCGTCGGCGTCGGCGTCGGCGTTGGCGTCGGCGTCGGCGTCGGCGTTGGCGTTGGCGTTGGCGTCGCTCTCGGTTTCGCCGTCGCCGTCGCCGTCGCCGTCGCCGTCGCCGTCGCCGTCGGCTTCGGTTTCGGTTTCGGCGCTTGGGCTGACGCGGGCGGCCGCGGACCGGCCGCCGTCGAGCCGCCGTGGAATCATTGATTCCCTATGTGCCGGAAATGTGGTGGCACGTGAACTCGTTGTGTTTTCACGGTGGTTGACAGTCCCTGCACAGTGATCGACTATGTGGTCGAGCTGTGGCCCATGTGACCAGTGGGCCCAGTGTTTCTTCGACCACTCATCCCCGGTGCGGCCCCCGGCTGCTTTGCGCTACCCCGCCGCCGACGACCGGGTCTTGGATCATCAAGATGGGATCTGCATGTCCATAGCGAGACGTGTCACCCTTCGCTGCCTGCTGGGGACGGGCGCGGCGGCCCTCGCCCTCTCCGCGGCCACCACCAGCGCCTGGGCCACGGGTACCCCTGGCGGAGACGGCTGGGACAGCGGCAACAGTGCCTACAAGCCCGGCCAGGGCGCCGGTACGGTGACCGCGGCGGATCGCTGCGAGTTCTCCCTGGACGGGACGAACTTCTACGACTGGGTCCGCGTCGACGACCAGAACCTGAAGCCCACCGAAGACGGCAAGGTGCACATCAAGGTGCGCGCGGCGGGCGACGCCGGGTCCTGCACCGCTTCCCTCGCGGCGTACCGCACCCACGGGGCCACCTTCAAGACCTCCGGTGAGCAGGTCTTCCACGACTTCGACAGCGTCAAGGTCAAGCCGGGCCAGACCGACTCCCTCGACATCGCGGTGCCCGACGCCGGCTGCTTCGCGCAGATCGACCTCTACAGCGGTGCCGTGAAGTTCGACGGCAAGTTCGACGCCAACGACGGCTTCGAGCACGGCGACCTGCCCAAGGGGCCGGACCGCGCGGTCATCAAGGACAAGCTGATCATGGCGTGGAACGGCGGCAAGAAGGACTGCACGGCGCAGCCGCCGAGCACGCCCGAGACCACGCCTCCGGCCTCGACTCCGCCGGCCTCCACGCCGCCCGCGGAGACCCCCGGCAGCCCGACCCCGACGACGCCCGACGAGCCGTCGACCCCGGAGACGACGCCGGCCACCCCGTCGGCCTCCGACTCGACCACGCCGCCGGCTCCCTCGCCGAACGGCGGTCAGTCGACGCCGCCCGGCGACCTCGCGGAGACGGGCGGTGGCAACACCCTGCCGATCGCCGCCGGTGCCGCGGCCCTGCTCGTGGCCGGTGGAGCGATCACCGTCGTCACTCGGCGTCGACGGTCGGCGCGCACCAGCTCGTGACGTCTGTCGTCTGACAGGTGTTTTTGAAATCTGAAATCTGTCATCTGTTATCTGTCGTCTGACATCTGACGTCGTCATCGGATCGCGACGACTCTTCGACGGGCCCCGGCACTCACCGAGTACGTGAGCGCCGGGGCCCGTTGTGTGACTCGGATTGATGAAGCGGGCTCACGGACATGAACATGGGATCACTTCCGCCGTGGAGGTGGCCTGCCTCGACGCGCAGGGCAGGCTCACCGGACGCCCCGTCAGCGATCTGCTGGGCGGCCGGGTCCGCGACTCCGTGCCCTTCGCCGCGTACCTCTTCTACACATGGGCCGAACACCCGGCGCTCGACGGCCGCCCGGCGATCGGCGACGGCTGGGGCGAGGCCCTCCCGGCCTCGGCGTCGAACTCGACCACGACGCCCTGGAGGACACCTGTTCGAGCAGAAACAGATCAGAAGATCACCACGGTACGACCCCCTTGTCATCGAACAGCCGGCCGGTGGGGCCGTCGTCGGGCAGAGCCGCCAACCGGATGGCGATCACCGCGCCCTGCTCAGGGGTCTGAGTACCGCTGAACCCATTGAGGTCGGTGGCCACGTAGCCGGGGCAGGCGTTGTTGATCAAGATGTTGGTGTCGCTCAACTCCTTGGCGTACTGGATGGTGACGGCGTTGAGGTAGGTCTTCGACGGCGCGTACGCCCCGCTGATGCCTCCGAGGTCGACACCGGGCGTGGTCTGCAGGGCCAGTGAGCCGACATGGCTGGACTGGTTGACGATCCGCGGGTGCGCCGAGCGGCGCAGCAACGGCAGCATCGCGTTGGTGACCCGGATGACGCCGATGACGTTGGTCTCCACCAGCCGCCGCACGGTCTCGAGGTCGATGGTCGTGGGCTCCTCCGGCCAACTGCCCGCAACGCCTGCGTTGTTGACCAGCACGTCAAGGCGTCCCGCGCGCTCCTCGATCAGCTGTGCCGCCGCGGTCACGCTCTCGTCGTCGGTCACGTCCAGGGGGACGCCGAACGCGTCGGCGCCCGCCGCGCGCAGTTTCGCCACGGCGTCCTTCCTGCGCCGCTCGTCCCGAGCGCCGACACCGACGCTCCAGCCCAATGCGCCCAGCCCGGCCGCGATCTCGTACCCGATTCCCTTGTTCGCGCCGGTGACCAGCGCGATTGTCTTCTCACTCATGACAGCGAGCATGGCCGCGCTTCGACCTGGCACCAACACCATCCAGGTCATGCAGCGATACCTGAGCGACATCGATCGACCGTGCGCCGGAGTTACTGTGAACGCATGGAGATACGCGAGTTGCGGTACTTCGTCGCCATCGCCGAGGAACTGCACTTCGGGAAGGCCGCCCGGCGTCTGGAGATAGCCCAACCGCCCCTGTCCCGCACGATCGCCCGGCTCGAACGACAGCTCGGGGTCACGCTGCTGGAGCGCACCAGCCGCAAGGTCACGCTCACCGAGGCCGGGGCCGTGCTGCTGTCCGAGGGGCGTGCGATCCTCAGCGCGGTGGCCGCAGCCGAGCGGCGTACCCAGCAGGCTGCGCAACGGCGTCCCCGCCTCGTCCTCGCCGTCAAGTCCGGCACCGCCGGGGAGTTGTTGGCCAAACTGCTCGACGCCTACCGCACGGAGCCCGGTGCGGCCACCGTCGATCTACTGCTCTGTGAGGCGCATCAGCATCAGAAACTGCTGCAGGACGGGCAGGCCGACGTGGCTCTGCTGCACTTGCCGTTCGATTCGACGCTCGGACTCGACACCGAAACCCTGTACACCGAGGGACAGGTGGCGATCCTGCCCAGCTCGCACCCACTGGCCGGCCGCTCTCAGATCCGGGTGGCTGAGGTCACCGCAATTCCGGAACTCCCGATGGCACGCTGGCCCGGTCCTGGTGGCAGCTATCCGGAGGGACCAGGGGCAGAGGTACGGAACCTGACACAGCTCTTCCAGCTGATCGCGCTCGGTCGTACCACCGTGATCATGCCCGAGTCCGCCGGCACCGACCTGCGCCGGGATCTCGCCGCCGTGCCGGTCCTGGATGCTCCGCCCGTGACAACGGTGATCGCCTGGCCCCCGCACAGCCGACTTCGCGCGGTCGCCGATCTGATCCGGGTAGCGACACGTCTTTGACCGGCCCTTCTCCTCAGGGGGGAGCCGTCAGCAGCAGGTGCAAGGACGGCTGCCCGGCTGAGTCAGCGGTCGCGCTCCCGTACGTGCAGGTGACCGGCGAGGGGGTAGGCGGGCGGTGCCGCGGGCAGGGTCGTGATCGGTTCGTACCCGCTCTTGTGCGCGACGCGGCACGACGCTGTGTTGTCCACTTGATGCAAGAGCTCAAGGCGCTTCGGTCCGTCATCGGGGAAGGCGGTGAAGGCCCAGTGCGTCAGCGCCCGCAGTGCTCGGGGTGCCACTCCCCGGCCGCGCGCATGCGCCGCGGTCCAGTAGCCGACCTCGGCGGACGAAGCGCCCGGGGTGACGTTCTTGAGGACCACGTGACCCACCAACTGCCCCTCCACGCCCGCGGCTTGGGATTCCACAACGGCAAATCCGAAGCGGTCTCCCGTCTCCCATCCCCGTTGCTGGCCCTGAATCCACCGTGCCGCGCTCGCCTCGTCGTGCACAGCTGAGCTCGTCCATCGGCGCAGGGTGTCATCCTGATACAGCTCAACCAGGTCGGCAGCGTCTGTCGGGCTCCAGGGACGCAGTATGAGAGCGGGGGCTGACGGCGTGGCGTCTGCCTCCAGCCGTGTAGTGATCTTGTCCATCGGTCGAGAGTACGTGGCCGCGGTGGCCTTCGGCACTACGTCTGGCTGTACAGCGGCCACCGGTGCGGCTCGGCGTCATCGGGGCGGCCGTGGGCGTCTCCGCCCCAGACGGCGGCGAGTTGCGGCCCTGCTGGTCGCAGTACGCGACGTGTCCTGTGACCAGCGCTCTCCCGGCGGGCTCTAGGCGCTGGTGCCGCCCGAGTAGTCGCTGTTGAAGGTGGTCTCGATGGTGGTGGCAACGGCTTGGGCCACGCCGGTGCCCGTGAGGATGATGCCCAGTTCCCGGTTGTTGCTGAGCGAGTTGCTGCTGATGTTCATGGAACCGGCTTCCACCTTCTGGGTGGACAGGCCGTAGTCGGCGACCATCGCCTTGGCGTGGATGTAGAAGCCGTTGGGGTCGGAGTATCCGACGACGGTGCCACCGGCCGCCTTGATCGCGGACACCTCGCTGGAGTAGCTGGAGGGGCTCTCCAGGACCAGCCGTACGGCGACGCCCGCCTGCGCCCTGGCCACGAGGGCGTTGACCACCGTGCTGTCGCTGAGTTCCAGTTCCTCGACGTCGAGCTTCGTGGTGGCGCCGTTGATCAGGGACAGCAGGCGGCTGCGGGAGTCGGTGGGGGACCAGAGCAGATGGTCGCCGTCGGTCGGGGTGATCGCGCTGCCCGCGTAGTCCGCGTTGAAGACCTTCTCGATCGAGGCGACGTCGCGGCTGTCGTCGTCGAACACGCCGTAGTCACGGCCGGTCGGGTAGTACTGGGAGGTGAGGTTCCCGGTGAGGATCAGTGACTTGGCGCCGTCCACCGTGACGGTCTTCTGGTGGGTGTAGACGAAGGTGGACGACGACCAGACCACTCCCGCGCCCGCGCTCGTCAGGGCGTTGTACGCCGACTGGTTGGCGGACTTGTGCGCGCCGTCCAGGACCACCCGTACCGTGACGCCCTTGTTCTCCAGGGCTATGAGGTCGTTGACGGCGGTGGTGTCCTCCAGCTCGTACATGGTCATGTCGAGGGAGGCGGTGGCCGAGTTGATGAAGTCGTAGATGGTCGGCTGGCTGCTGCTCTGCGAGAAGGCGAACGCGGAGTAGCTTGCGGCGTTCGCGGGGACGGCGGTGGCGAGCACGGCGGCACCGGCGGCCAGCGTGACACCCGCGCGGCCGAGGACCTTCCACAACATGCGTGGCTCCTAGTCGTGTTGATGCCCACCCGGGGGTTGGTGGGCACGTGCATGACAGCACGCGCGTAGAACGGTGAGGAAGGGAAGCTCGGTGAACGCGGAGTTACCGACCGTCCGCGTATACGGACAAAGGAGACTTCGTGCAGGTGGGAAGCGGTTCATGCGATCCTCGCGCGATCGCAAAATCTTCGTACTCGGAGTACTCGGGGCCCGAACCGGCCGGCGCCGCCGACTGACCGAAAAGGACTGCGAATTTCAAGCGGACGAACGTAGTCGTAGTCCCGTCGCGGCATCGTCGCTACGCCCCCCGCGGGGAACGGGTGTGCGGATGGGGGACGGGTGCGGCTGTCTCGGAGACGGGTGCGGCTGCGCTGCGGCACCTTGACCGCCGGGCTGTTGACCGGGCTGTTATTGGTGGGCTGTTCGGGAGCGGGCGTCTGCTCCCCACCGACCCCGCCACGATCGGCGACCACCGGCCCGCCTCGGCGCGGGCGGCATGGGTGTGGTCTACCTGGCCCGCTCGACGGGCGGCGCACTGGTCGCGCCGAAGGTCATCCGCGCCGAGTACGCGGCCGACCACGACTTCCGCACCCGGTTCCGCCGCGAGGCCGAGGCGGCGGTACCGGTCACCACGGCGGAACCGGAGGCCCGCGAGCCCTGGCCGGCGACCGCCTTCGTACCGGGCCCGTCGCGCTGCACGGGCCGCTGCCCGACCATACGACGGTGCGCGCCCTGGGCGCTCGGCTGGCCGAAGCGCTCACCGAGGTGCATGCCGCGGGCCTGGTGCACCGGGATGTCGAACCGGGCAACGTCCCGCTCGCCCTGGACGGGCCCCGGCTGATCGACTTCGGCATCGCGCGCTCCACCGGCGCCACCGCGCTCACCGCGAGCGATGTGGTGAGCGACTCGCCCGGCTACCTCTCGCCCGAACAGGCGCAGGCGCGAGCCGGTGACATCGGCCCGCCGAGCGACATCTTCTCGCTCGGTTGCGTCCTCGCCCACGTCGCGACCGGCCGCCGCCCGTTCGGTACCGGCACCGCGGCCGCCGTCATCTTCCGTACGGTTCACGAGGAACCGGACCTGGACGCCGTACCGTGGGCGCTGGTCCCGCTGCTCACACCGGCTGCCTCGCCAAGGACCCGCGGGCCAGGCCCATCGCGCGGGAGGTGGGGGACGCCCTGGCCGGTGAGGACGAACGGGAGGGCGGCTGGCTGCCGTCCGCGCTGCCCCGGCTGATCGCGGAACGCTCGGCCGCCGCCCCGGCACTGCCCGACCCCGGGCCGAACACACTCATCCACCCGCCGCAGCGGCCCGCCCTCTCACGGCGCCGCGTGCTGGCGCTGGGTTCAGCGGCCGGAGTGGCCGTGGCCGGTGGGGGATTGGCGGCCTGGGCCGCGTCCAGGTCCGCGGCGGGCGACGGCGCGGCGGGCCGGGGACCACTGTCCCGGTACGTCATCGGGCTGCACGGGGATCTGTCGGGAGCGGACGGCAGAGGCCGTGGTGTACGGCGGGGTCTCACCGCACCGGGCCGCCCGATTGGCCCGCGCGTTGGAACAGGCCCGCTTCAAGGGCACGCGCATGGCTCCGGAACCGGTCCTGGAGACCGCGTTCCTCACGGAGGCGGGACCGGTGGCCGAGGGCGGGTGATCAGCGCGAGCCACGTCGACCCGGCCGCGCTGCCCACTGCGGCGCGCTGTGCGGCGGCGTACAAGAAGGGCTTCGGGGTACGCGCCGTCGAGCGTTTCGCGGTGGAGGCGGACGGCGCGCTGCTCTTCGTCGCCCAGGGGCTGCGCGAGCTGGGCAACGTCGAGGGGCGAGCGGGGTGCCATGGTGCGCAGGCTCCTGGCGTCCACCTACAAGGGGCAGAAGACCTGATCCGGGGGCCTGTTGCCCACGCTCGGTCCCGTCCTGGCCGGGAGCGGATCAAGCTGGTGGTGCGCATCGCGCGACGCCGTCGTGGCGCGATTGGCGCCAGGCGTTTGTCGCCACCAGCGTGGCAAGGCCGGCCGCCGCCAGCCCGGCGAGCATGGCCGCTCGGTCACCGACCGCCGTGGAGGCGTGCGGTGTGCGGTCGACCGCGTCGGCGACCGCGGGAAGCAGCGCCGCTCCGATCGCGGCGCCCAGCTGCCGGCTCGTGTTGATCACTCCGCCGACCAGGCCCTGGTCGTGGTCGGCGACACCGGCACTGGCGGTGACCATGCTGCCGAACGCCATGCCGGCCGTGCCGCAGCCGACCAACGTCACCGCCGCGAGCGGCAGGTGGGATCCACCGCTCCCCGGGAGTCGGGTCAGGGCCGCGAATCCGATGGTCGCGGCGACTCCGGTCACCACCAGCACTCGTTGTATGCCGAGGCGCCGTGCCAACCGGGCGCCGAACAGGCCGGTCGCGAGCCCGACGATTCCCTGTGGGGCGATGGTCAGCCCGGCCGCGAGCGGGGACATGTGCAGGACTTGCTGGAGGTACACGGACAGCACGAGCATCTCGCCGCCGTTCCACAGGCCGAGCAGCAGCATGAGGGCGCCGGCGTTGCGCAGCCCGTGAAGACGCAGCAGCGCCGGCCGCATGAGCGGGTCGGCATGGTGGTGTTCGTTCGCTGCGAAGGCTGCCGCGGCCAGGGCGGACAGTGCGAGCGGGACCAGCACGCCGGCCGAGCCGATGCCGGTGCTGCCGCCGCGGGAGACGGCGAAGACCAGGGCGCCCACCGCCAGGGTGATGAGCAGCGCACCCGAAGTGTCCAGATGCCGCCCCGTACGCGGCGATCTCGACTCCCGCAGGGTACGGGGAGCGAGCAGCAGGGCGGCAAGCCCCACAGGAACGTTCACCAGGAACACCGAGCGCCAGCTGAGAAACTCCACCAGTACGCCGCCGAGCACTTGGCCGGCGACGAAGCCGACCGACGCCGTGGCGCCGTACAGGCCCAGTGCCCTGGTTCGGCGCGGGCCTTCGGGAAAGCCCGTGGTGATGAGTGACAGTGCGGCGGGCGCGACCATCGCGGCCCCGCCCCCCTGCACCACGCGGGAGGCGATCAGCAGTACCGGGTCGCGGGCGAGTCCGCCGGCCAGTGATGCGGCGGTGAACACGGCGATCCCGGCGAGGAACAGGCGTCGGCGCCCGTAGAGATCACCCGCCCGGCCGCCGAGGATCAGCAGGCCGCCGAAGGCGATGGCGTAGCCCGTGACCACCCACTGCACCGTGGCGGCCGAAACGCCGAGCTCACGCTGGATCGACGACAGCGCGACGTTCACGATGCTGAAGTCCAGCACCACCATGAAGGCGGCGACCAGGATGAGCGCCAGCCCCAGCCGTCCGTGCTCGGCCGTCGGGGCAGCGGCGGTGCCGGGGTGCTCCTGGTCCGCCACTGCTGCGACGGTGTCAGGGGGTTGCCTCCCTGCCGCGCACTGTGGGATTGGGTTCAGGGGGCAGGCGTTCGTCTTCATCGCCGTGCGTCCTTTCGCTGCGCCGCCCCGATCAGGCCGTGATGTAGACCGCGGACAGGTCGTTGTCGGCGTGCAGGAGGGCGGTCTGCCGCCAGCGGGGCAGCAGCGCTTCGGTCAGCGCGAGTCGAGTGCCACTGGAGTGCGCGGCCTGCACCGCGAGTTCGGCGTCCTTGAGGGCGTGTTTGAGCGCGAACGCGGGGGTGAAGTTGCCGGCCAGCATGGTGGTGGCCTTTTGCACCGCGTACGGGCTTCCGAGCGGGGTCGACCGCAGGAGTTCCACGATCGAGGAGGGGTCCAAGCCGAGGTGGCCGGCGAAGGACAGGGTTTCCGCGGTCGCTTCCACGAGGTTGACGAGCCAGCTGTTCAACACCAGTTTCGCCTTGGTGCCGTCGCCGGCCGGGCCCAGCCAGAGCGTGGCCCGGCCCAGCGCGCCGAACACGGGCGCAAGAACGCCCTGTACCCGATCGGGCCCGCTGGCCAGGATGACCAACTGTCCCTCCTGGGCCGGCCCTTGACTGCCGGAAACCGGAGCGTCCACGAACGTCACTCCCTGCCGGGCGGCCATGACCGCGAGTCTCGCCGACCAGCTGGCTCCCACGGTGGCCATCTGTACCCAGATCAGCCCGGGGAACCGGGCCAGGAACCCGTCCGGGCCGGTCGCGGCCCGCTCGGTGGCGGGCCCGTCGGCCATCATGCTGATGACGATTCCGGCGCCCTCGACGGCTTCGGCAGGGCTTCGCGCGATGAACGCTCCGTGCTGAGCGAGGTCTGCGGTGCGGCTGGTGGTCCGGTTCCACACTCGGAGCTCGAAGCCGCCGCGGGCCAGGTTGGCGGCCATCGGGCCGCCCATCCGCCCGGTGCCCAGGAACGCGATCACTGGTGTCTTCGTGTGGTGGCCCTCGCTCGGGCGGACCGCGACGCTGTGCTGTGCGGGGGTCTGAGGGGTGGTCATGCCATGCCTTCCGGGGTGGGACCGCCGACCGGTACGGCGGCGGTCATGATGCGGTCGATCTCGGCCAGGTCGCACCGGGTGAGGGTCAGGTCCAAGGCGCCGAGGTTCTGCGTCAGATGGGCCGGGGTGCGGGCGCCGACGATGGCGACCTGGACGGCAGGGTGGGCCAGCACCCAGGCCACCGCCAGCGTGGCGACCGATACGCCGCGATTGGCGGCGAAGGCGCGAAGGGCCGCGACGACGTCGAGATTGCGGGCGAAGCCGGGACCGGTGAAGGCCGGATGGTCGGCGCGCCAGTCACCGGAATCGAACCTGGTGCCCTCGGTGAGGGCTCCACCGAGCAGCCCGTGGGCCAGCGGCCCGTAGGCCAGCACCCCGATGCGGTGCGCGACGGCATACGGCAGCAGGTCGGCTTCGATGTCGCGGCGGAAGAGGTGGTAGGGCGGCTGGACGGTCGCCACCGGCAGCACCGAGGCGAACTCGGTGATCTGCGCTGGGCTGTAGTTGGAGACACCCACGTGGCGGATCATGCCTTCCCGCACCAGTTCGGCGAGGGCGGCGGCCGTGTCCGGGATGGGGGTGCCCGGGTCGGGCCAGTGCACCTGATACAGGTCGATGTGGTCGGTGCCCAGTGCTTCCAGGCTGGCCTCCACGCCCTTGCGCAGCCAAGCGGGGCCGGCATCCCGGACCAGCCGGTCGCCGTCCATGCGCAGTCCGCCCTTGGTGGCGATCACCACCGAATCGCGGGCCGAGCGCAGGTCGTGGGCCAGAGCCGCCCCGAGCAGCCGCTCGGACCGGCCGAACCCGTAGGCCTGCGCGGTGTCGAAGAAGTTGATGCCCATCGACCTGGCGCAGCCGATCGCCTCGCGGGCCGCGCCCTCGTCCACGGGCCCCCAGTCCCCGCCGAACTGCCAGGTGCCGTAGGCCAGAGGGGTCACCTTCAGGTCGGTCGCTCCCAGTGTCACCGTCTGCATGTCGTCCTGCATGTCGTCCTCCTTGGATGGCCGAGCCCTTGATGGCTGGGGCCTTCCTTGTCGACACTCACATCCGCGGGAACCGGCCGGTAGGGGTCCTTTGCCTGCCGGGATACAACCTGGCGTTGTGGCTGGTGGAGGGCAGTGCGGGGCGCAGTGGGGCCCCGTACCCGTACTCCGTCACATGCGCCGGGCCGACGCGGTCACCGGGTGGGCCCGCGCGGTCACTGGGCGGGATGGCGCGGTCACTTGGCGGGACGGCGCTTCTGCCTGCTGCCGCGTCGTTGATCGCGGTGGGTGAGGATGTGGGTGATCAGATCCCGTGCCACACCGCTGGGCGGGCTGGTGGCACCGTCCCAGATGACGCGCAAGGTCCTGCGCAGGTCGAGTTCAGGCGTCTGAACCCTGATGAGCCGGCCTGTGCTCAGGTCGTCCTCGACGGCCAGTTCGCTGATGACCGCCGGTGCCGAGCCGACCAGCGCGGCCGCGCGGACCGCCGCGGTGGTGGGCAGCCACTGCGCCGGGCCGGCTCGGGAGGAGCCGGGGCCGAGCACGGCGGCCAGCGCGGCCGCCAAGGTCTCCCAGGTACCGGAACCGGCCTCGCGGCTCACCAACGGAGTGGCGGCCAGCTCGGCGGCGCCGACCGGTCGGCGCCGGCCCGCCCAGGGGTGGTCCGGAGCGACGACCACCGCGAGCCGGTCGTGGCCTACGACCCTGCCGTGGAGCCCGGCCGGCCGCTGTGGGCCCTCGGTGAATCCGATGTCGGCCGTGCCCTCGGTGACGTGCGTGATGACCGTGGCCGTATTGATCGCTGTCAGGACGATCTCGGGGTCGGCATCGCCCACTCGTCCTGCCGCGCGGAAGGAGGCCAGCCAGCCCGGCAGGAGCTGCTCGGCGATGGTCAGGCTGGCACTGACCCGCAGCCGGGCGCGCCGGTCCGCCCGCAGGGCAGCGATCCCGGCGTCCACCTCAGCCGCGGCCTCCAGCAGCCGGGCGGCCCACTCGGCGATCATGACGCCTTCCGTGGTCAGCCTGGACCCGCGCGGGCTGCGGTGCACCAGCGTGACGCCGGTCTGGGCCTCCATTGCCCTGATCCGCGCCGAAACCGCCTGCTGGCTCACCCCCGCCGCCCTGGCGGCGCTGTTGAGGCTGCCCTCCTGGGCGACGCCGAGCAGCAACTCCAGCGCGGCCAGGTCGGGGACATGTGTGCTGAGCGCCATGACACCGTCCTCCCAGCTGCAAGCCGGGGTTGTATCCCCTCAAGTTTACGGCCGCTACCAGAGGCCCTCAGCGTCTGCCACCGTCGAAACACGACCGTGCCACGGCGGGGAGCGATTCGGCGGGACGCCAGGGGCGGGCCCTGTCCGCCAGGTCCGGCAGGTTTCTCGGTTCGCCCATCGGCGGCGCCGCGCTGACGCCCCCTGCTCCGGCGCCCTCAACAGCCGTGATCGGCAAGGAGGCACATCCCATGACCACGACGCTACTGCGGCCGACCGAGCACCAGGACAGGCGTTCGTTTCTCCTGCAGCGTGCGCAACCCGCCATGACCGGACTGATCGACGGCTCGCTGTCGACGCTGGCACCGATCTTCGCCGTCGCGTTCGCCACGCACCAGCCGCGCTACGCGTTCTTCGCCGGGCTGGCCACCGCCATCGGCGCCGGTGTCAGCATGGCCTTCTCCGAAGGCCTGTCCGACACCGGAGACCTGACCGGTCGCGGCAACCCCTATCTGCGCGGAGCCATCACCGGGGCAGGCACCTTTCTCGGCGGAGTGCTGCACACCCTGCCCTTCCTGATACCGCAGTACCACGCTGCCCTCGTCGTGGCACTGGCCACGATCACTCTCGAACTGGTGAGCCTGGCCTGGGCCCGGTGGCGCTTCTTCGGCACCGGCTTCCTCCGCTCGTTCGTCTCCATCGCGATCGGCGGAGCGATCATCGCCGGTGTCAGCGCGATGCTCGGTGCGGTCACCTGACGGGGAGCCCCATTACGTGGGAGACACCGATGCCGACGACGCGTTCAGCGGCTGCTCCACTTCGGGTCGTCCTTGCCGTCGCAGCTCCACAGTTGCAGGCGAGTGCCATTGGCGGTGCCCTTGTCCCGCACGTCCACGCACTTGTCGGCCTGCGGGTTCACCAGGTCGTGGGCGGGGTTCAGGCGGAACTGCTGGGCGGGGTTGCCGCTGCGGTTGGCGAGCAGGATCGTTGCGCCGTCCGCGGTGGATCCCCAGGCGACATCCATGCACTTGCCCATGGCGCGCACCGTTCCGTCGGACATGAACTGCCACTTCATCCGGGCGCCGCTGCCGCAGTCCCAGATGTCGAGCGGTGTGCCGTCCTTGCCCTGGCCGCCGGACACTTACGTCGATGCAACGGCCGGTGGCGTGGCTCCAGATCGAGACACCCACGACCGTGGTCGAGGAGGCACCGGACGAGCCCGAAGACCTGGAGGAGGTCTTGGTGCCGGACGAAGACGGCTTGTTCGCGGTCGTCGACCTCTTGCCGCCGGAGGGCTCTTCCCGCCCGCCCCGGCCTCGTCCGGCAGCGCGGCCTCCTCGCCGAGGTCCTCCGGCACCGGCAAGGTCAGGTCCCGCTCGGTGACGTCGGGTTGCGTGGCCGGACGGAACATCTGACGATCCACCATCTCCTCGAACACCCGCCGCGCCGCACGCCCGTTGCCGAAGCCGGTGTCCTTCGGTATCCGCTCGAAGTGCACGGCGAGTGCCTTGCGGGTGGTGTCGTCCAGCTCGTACTGGTGCTGGACACACATGCTCTCCATGATCGCCACCAGTTCGGGAACCGAGCAGTCCTCGAACTCGACGATGCGGGAGAAGCGTGACGACAGACCGGGGTTGGAGGAGAGGAGGGCCTCCATCTCGGCGGAGTACCCGGCGGCGACCACCGTGATGTCGTCGCGGTGGTCCTCCATGAGTTCAGCAGGGTGTCCACGGTCTCCCGCCGGAAGTCCGCGCCGGAGCCGCGGCCGTCGGACAGCAGGGTGTACGCCTCGTCCACGAACAGCACCCCGCCCAGCGCCCCTGGTGAACGTCTCGGTGGTCTTGATGGCGGTGCCGCCGACGATCTGTGCGACCAGGTCGGCCCGGGAGGCCTCGACCAGATGCCCGGAGCGCAGTGCGCCCAACTCCGCGAGGATCGTGCCGTACAAGCGGGCCACAGTGGTCTTGCCGGTGCCGGGCGGCCCGGCGAAGACGAGGTGGCGGCTCATCGGCGGTGCGGACATGCCGAGTTGGGCGCTCCGCTGTGCGAGCTGGGTGAGGTTGACGAGCGTACGGACCTGGTGCTTGACGTTGTCCAGGCCGATGAGTCCGTCGAGCACGGCCGGCGGTCCGTCCTCGGGGGTCAGCCCCCCGCCGTCGTGCTCGCCACAGGCCGCCGGGTCGGTACCCTCGACGTCGCCGATGCCCCACGCGTCCCTGCGCCGAAGGGCGGACCATCCGGCGCAGTCACAGAGTGTCGATGTCCGCGGGAAAGCATTCCGCTGGCGGTATCGATTTGTCCTGTTATCATCACTACGTAGAGTGATGAATCATTGCGTGGCTGTGAGCGTCCTAGTCGTACAGCCCGTGCGTGATGTTCGGGAACGCGAGTGTGCCGGGACGGCCGGCCCCGAAGGGGTGTCCCAGCGTATAACCAGGTCTGAGGGCATGACATGTCACTGTTTGTGCGGTTATTTCTTGATCGCCCTATGCTGATGCCGTGCGAACTCGGGCAGTCGACGGCCGGTCCTGAGCCGGCGGGAAGCGGGCTTCCATGAGTGAGCGGTTGAGCAGGTCGGGGTTGGTAGGCGAGCTGTCGGCCGAATTCGCGGGCACCATGATTCTCATCCTCTTCGGTTGTGGCGTGGTGGCCCAGGTGGTCGCCGGCGGAGCGCTCACGACTCCACCAGGTGGCCTCGGAAACCACGACAGCATCTCCTGGGCGTGGGGCCTCGGCGTCACCTTGGGTGTCTACGTCGCGGCACGGCTGAGCGGCGCCCATCTCAACCCCGCGGTGACCGTCGCCCTGGCCACGTTCAAGGGATTCCCGTGGAGCAAGGTAGCGCCCTACGCACTGGCGCAGACGGCGGGCGCCTTCGTGGCGGCCCTCCTCGTACGGTGGAACTACACCGAGGCGCTGGCGAAGGCCGACCCCGGTCACACCTTCAAGACGCAGATCGTGTTCTCCACGCTCCCCGCCAACGGCAACACGAACCTGCCGGTCTACGAGTGGGGCGCGTTTCGCGACCAGGTCATGGGTACCGCCATCCTGCTGCTGCTGATCCTGGCCATCACGGACCTGCTCAACACACCCCCCGGCGCCAACCTGGGCCCCTTCATCATCGGCCTGGTCGTCGTGGGCATCGGCATGGCCTGGGGCACCAACGCGGGCTACGCGATCAATCCGGCACGTGACTTCGGTCCCCGTCTGGCCAGTTTCCTCACGGGGTACGGCGACGCATGGCGAGATCAGTACGGGAACTTCTACTTCTGGGTGCCGATCCTCGGTCCCCTGGTCGGCGGTCTGGTCGGCGGGGCCCTGTACAAGTTCTTCGTCGGCCGGTTCCTGCCGACAGGGGAGCCCGAGCCCCCGGGCCGCATCCCCGCCCCCGAGGACTGACACCTACGAAAAGGTGGCACCCATGGCGGATTTCGTCGGCGCGGTGGACCAGGGGACCACCAGTACCCGGTTCATGATCTTCGATCATGCGGGCAACGAGGTGGCGAAGCACCAGCTGGAGCACGCCCAGATCCTTCCTCGCTCCGGGTGGGTCGAGCACGACCCGGTGGAGATCTGGGAGCGCACCGACTCCGTGATGCGCAACGCCCTGCGGCACGGGAACCTGTCCCCGACCGACCTGGCCGCGATCGGCATCACCAACCAGCGGGAGACCACGGTCGTCTGGGACCCGCGCAACGGCCGCCCCTACTACAACGCCATCGTCTGGCAGGACACCCGCACCGACTCCATCGCCGCGGCCCTGGAACGCTCGGGCCAGGGAGACGTCATCCGCCACAAGGCGGGCCTGCCGCCGGCGACCTACTTCTCCGGAGGCAAGATCCAGTGGATCCTGGAGAACGTCGACGGCGTCCGCGAGGCAGCCGAGCGGGGACACGCTGTCTTCGGCAACACGGACTGCTGGGTCCTGTGGAACCTGACCGGCGGCCCCGACGGCGGCATCCACGCGACCGACGTGACCAACGCCAGCCGCACCATGCTGATGGACCTGGAAACCCTCGACTGGGACGACGAACTGCTGGGCTTCTTCCACATCCCCCGGGAGATGCTGCCCACCATCAACCCCTCGTCCCATAGGGAGGCGTTCGGCACGACGCGCGCATCAGGGCCACTGGGCGCCGCCGTTCCGATCGGCGGGGTGCTCGGCGACCAACAGGCGGCCACCGTCGGACAGGTCTGCTACGCGCCCGGCGAGGCCAAGAACACCTATGGCACCGGCAACTTCCTGGTGCTCAACACCGGCACGGAACCGGTCCGCTCACAGCACGGCCTTCTCACCACGGTGGCGTACCAGTTCGGCGACAGCCCGGCGGTCTACGCCCTGGAGGGCTCCATCGCGGTCACCGGGTCCGCGGTGCAATGGTTGCGCGACCAGATGAAGATCATCAGTAGCGCGGCCGAGAGCGAGACCCTGGCCCGCACCGTCAAGGACAACGGCGGCATGTACTTCGTCCCGGCGTTCTCGGGCCTGTTCGCCCCGTACTGGCGCTCCGACGCCCGGGGCGCGATCGTCGGCCTCGCCCGGTACAACGACAACGGCCACCTGGCCCGGGCGACCCTGGAAGCCATCTGCTACCAGAGCCGCGACGTCGTCGAGGCCATGGAGCAGGACTCCGGAGTCCACCTCGACGTACTCAAGGTCGACGGCGGTGTCACCGCCAACGACCTGTGCATGCAGATCCAGGCCGACGTCCTCGGCGTACCGGTCAGCCGCCCGGTCGTCGCCGAGACCACCGCGCTCGGCGCCGCCTGCGCGGCAGGGCTGGCCACCGGCTTCTGGCAGGACACCGACGAACTGCGCACCCACTGGCAGGAGTCGAAACGCTGGGAGCCCCAGTGGTCCGAGGACCAACGAGCGGACGGCTACGCGGGCTGGAAGCAGGCGGTGGAGCGCACGCTCAACTGGGTCAAGGTAGAAGTCCCATAGGAGTCCCTTGGAAGTCGCCCCGAACCCCGCAGCCATGACACCGTCCTGCTCGGCACGGTCGTTCGGCCGGCCTGTGCGGTGAGGCGTTGTAGTGCGGCGTGTGCGGGTGGGCCCCAGGTGGGCTTGCCGCCGGGGCGGCCGTGGAGGCCTTTCTCCCCCGGTTCGGACACTGTTCGGCCTGGCCGGCGTTGCCGGTGCCGGCGTGATGGTGATCAACCGGTCAGCCCCGCCGCCCGCCTCCGCCCTGCGTCGGTGACGTCTCAGCCGACGCTGTCGCGCGGAAGCACCAGGCTGCGGACGTCGTTGCAGCCCGCCGATGGAGAGTCGCCCGGAACCGGCCATGTCTGGTGGGACTGAAGAGCGAGGCTCACCAGGGTGAGGAGCAGGCCGATGTCGGCGTCCACTTCGAGGCGTATCGTCACCCACCGCGACTCGGGCACCATCCGGACCGCGGTGGCGCCCCTGAGGTGATCCTGGAAACGGTGAATGGCACGCGCTGTGAGGTGCAGGTCGACATCGTGATCCGAATGGAAGTGCACGATCTCGCCCTGCACCGAACTCAGCGCCCGCCCTGTGCCGCAGCTCGGCCGGGCCTCCGAGAGGTCCGGCCAGCCCGCCAGTTGCGTCATGGCACGCGAGGCCAACGTCATGCGCCCATCATGACGAGCTCACCGTCCGGCCACCAGGACTTGAGCAAGCCGTAACTGAGCCGTAGCCCACGCATGTCCGGAAATAGCGGGTGGACGTCAGGGGTGTTCCTCCCCGAGCGGGCCGCGTTCTCCGAGGTCGAGGGCGAGGTCGTACGGGACGGGTGGGTCAGGCGGGGTCGAGTGCCTTGAGCTGGAGGGCGAGGACGAGCCTGGTGTCGGGATCGGCGAGATTGATACCCACGGTCTGTTCGATCTTCGTCAGTCGGTAGCGCAGGGTGTTGGCATGGATGTGCAACCGCTGCGCGGCGGTGCGGATGTTGCCCTGGTGCTCCAGCCAGGCGTGCAGCGTGGGGAGGTAGTCCGTGCCGTGGGCCGTGTCCTGCTCGCGCAGACGCCACAGGGGCGTCACGGTCTCCAGGTCGGCGACCACGGTCGGGTCGAGCACCCGGATGAGGGCGGCGCGCGCCCAGCAGTCCTCGAAGGCGAGCGGGGCGCCGGGCGCCGGCCCGAGGCGGGCCACGGCCAGCGCCCGCTCGGCCTCCTTGCGTGACCTGGGCAGTCCGCCGCGGTCGTCGGCCGCCGAACCGACGCCCGCGTAGATGGGCATACGGTCCCCGGTCCCGTCGTCGAGCAGGTCCCGCAGCCAGTCCTGTACCGTCGCCGCGGAGTTCTCCTGCGGACGGCCGACCGTCAGGACGAGGTACCAGAGGTTGGACAACTGCCCGGCGTGCACGGTCAGATCCCGGGACCGCTGCATCAGCGCGAGCCCGTGTTCCAGCCGGGAGCGGGTGATGGCGCGTTCGGAGGGGTCGTTGGGGGCGACGGCCAGCGCGGCGACCCAGTGGGCGCCGCGCGGGAGTTCGATGGAGTCGCCGGAGCCGGTGACGGCGGGACCGCCGTGCAGCAGGACGGCCAGCTGTTCCATCTCGACCCGGTGGGTGCGGTAGTCCTCGGTCCTGCGCCGCATCAGATGCACCGCGACCCGGTGGGCGATCCGCGCGAACGCCGTCACCTGCCGCCGCTCGGCCCCGGACACCACCGCCCACATCGACCCGAGGCCGAAGCTCCCGGCGCGCAGCCCCACGGCGAGCCGGTCGGCGGCGCCCTCCGCCACCCCGCGCACCACGACCGGGCCCTCGCTGCGAGCGATCTCCTGCGGAACCCCGCGCGCCGCGAGCGCCTGCGAGAACCCGGCCGGCGCACGGCGGCCCAGCAGCGTCTGCGCCCGCACCGGATCACCTCCGGTCTGGTCACTGGAGTAGGCGAGCAGCCAGCCCCGCGGGTCCTCGATCGTCACGGGGCCGCCGACCGCGTCGGCCGCCATGTCGGCGAGTTCGAACAGGTCGACGCCCGCGGACGGCTCCGGACCGGAGTCGGCGGCGTGCCGGGCGATCTCGCCCTGCAGCAGGGCCACCGCCTGCAGCCAGTCGATGCCCTCGTCCAGTACGAGCACGCCGCACCCGGAGTCCGCGGCGGCCCGCAGGACGTCCGCGTCGTCCTGGACACGGCACTTCGTGGCCACCGCCGCGGCCACTCCGCCGAGCCGGCGCAGCAGCGCGGTCACCGCCGTCACGTCGTCCATGCCGATGGCGAGGACGATGTCACCGCGCCCGGGACTCTGCGCCGTGCCCGGCTCGTGCACCCGTACGCCGCCCACGGGCAGGGACGGTTCGGGCAGCAGTACCGCGCGCAGCACGTCGTTGCCGAGTGCGGCGGTCAGTGTCTCCAGCGTGCCGCTCGCGCCGCCGGCCGTGTGGGTGGTCATCTCGGTCCGTCCTCAGATCGCCGTCATACCGCCGTCGGCGACGACGGCCGACCCGGTCATGAACGAGGACAGGTCCGAGGCCAGGAACAGCGCGACCGCCGCGATCTCGTCAGGGCGCCCCTCGCGCCCGATCGGCTGCCAGGACGGCAGGGCGTCCCGGACCGACTCGATCCCGCCCATCCGCTCGGCGTGGGCGAGGTTGATGGGCGTGTCGACCCAGCCGGGGCAGATGCAGTTGCAGCGCACGCCGGAGGTGGCGAAGTCGCGGGCCACCGCCTTGGTCAGCATCAGGACGCCGCCCTTGCTCGCGGTGTATCCGGCCAGCACCGGTTCCGCGACGAGGCTGTTGACCGAGCCCATGTTGATGATCGAGCCACCGCCCGCGCGCAGCAGCGCGGGCACCGCGTACTTGCAGCCGAGGAACACCCCGCGCAGGTTGACCGCGAGCATGCGGTCGAAGTCCTCGACGGAGGTCTCCAGCACATTGCCGGGAATCGAGACGGCCGCGTTGTTGACCATCGTGGTGACGCGGCCCCAGGTCCGCTCGGCCGTCTCGACGGCCGCGGCGACGTCGTCGGGGTCGGAGACGTCGGCGCGCAGCGGCTCGACCGCGGTGGGGTCGTCGCACAGTTCGGCCGTGCGCCACACCCCCGCCTCGTCGATGTCGGCGGCGAGCACCTTCGCCCCGGCCGCCACGAACCCGCGCGTGATGGCCCGTCCGATACCGCTGGCCGCGCCGGTGACCACAGCCACCTTGCCGTCGAGATCGATCAATTCGTGCCCCCGGTGATCGTGCGGGCCTTCGGAAGGTCCCACGGATCGAACGCTCGATTGTTGGGAGATCGTCCAATGACTTATGGGCCCGGACGCCCCAACATTAGGGCACCTCCACGGCGAAGACACAGACCAGAAGCGCTCTCTGGTCTGTGATCGCCTGCTCCCCGCAGCTCGACCGGACGGGTCGTTGGCGAATGTTCCAAGCGTCAAAACGCGTCACGCGACCGGAAAGAGAGCCCATGGCAACTCCGACCACCACCCCCTCCGCGCCGCCCACGGGCCGGGTCGCGGACAAAGTCTGCGTCGTGACCGGCGCCGGATCCGGCATCGGCCGGGCGATCGCCCACCGGCTGGCGGAGGAGGGCGGCAAGGTGCTGTGCGCCGACCTGTCCGAGAACACCGCGCGGGAGACGGCCGCGGAGATCACCGCGGCCGGCGGAGTGGCCGAGGGCCGCGCGGTGGACGTGTCCTCCAGCGCCGAGGTCGACGCGATGGTCGAGGCCGCGGTGGCCCGCTGGGGCCGCGTGGACGTCCTGGTCAACAACGCGGGCGTCAACCTGCCGGGGCTGCTGCACGAGGTCCCCGACGA
Source organism: Streptomyces olivochromogenes (assembly GCF_001514115.1). Lineage (GTDB taxonomy): Bacteria > Actinomycetota > Actinomycetes > Streptomycetales > Streptomycetaceae > Streptomyces > Streptomyces olivochromogenes. Next base: position 47,700 of record NZ_KQ948451.1, on the reverse strand, counting down.
CATCATCGACAAGACCCTCGATGTGAACGTCAAGGGCCAGCTCTACGGCTGCCGCGCGGTCATTCCACACATGCTCACCGCGGGCGGCGGCTCGATCGTGAACATCTCCAGCGTCAACGGGCTGGTCAGCGAGCCCTTCCTCACTGTTTACTCTGCCTCCAAGGGTGCCAGCGTGATGCTCACGAAGGGCGTGGCACTGGACTACGTCAAGCAGGGCATCCGCTGCAACGTGATCTGCCCGGGATGGGTCGACACGCCGATCAACCACGCGCACGCCAAGCTCCTCGGCGGCCTTGAGCACGTCTACGACACCATCGATTCCTTCCAGCCCATCGGGCGTCCGGGGCAGCCCCGCGAGATTGCGAACGTGGCCCTCTTCCTCGCCTCCGACGAGGCGAGCTTCATGACCGGAAGCGTCGTCGCGGTCGACGGCGGCATGACGTCGCAGTAGCCGTCACCCACCCGCCACCCGCCACCGCGCCGCTCGCGCCCTGCGCGCGAGGTGCGCCGTCCGCGCCGTACACCCTCCCAACCGGCCCAGCACACAAAGGGGATCACCCGTGGCTTCGGACAACACCCTGGACAAGACCGGCTCACCCGGACCGAACGACAGCGCGGCACCCACGATGACCGACGACGAGGCCCGGCTGCACGAGCTCGGCTACGCGCAGGAACTCGAGCGCAGCATGTCGCCGTTCTCGAACTTCGCCGTGTCGTTCACGATCATCTGCATCCTCTCCGGCTGTATGACGCTCTACGGCTTCGGCATGAACACCGGCGGCCCCGCCGTCATGGTGTGGGGCTGGCCGATCGTCGGTGTCCTCACCCTCACCGTCGGCCTGGGCATGGCCGAGGTGTGCTCCAGCTACCCGACCGCGGGCGGCCTCTACTACTGGGCGGCCAAGCTCGCCAAGAGCAGAGGCCCGGCCTGGGCCTGGTTCACCGGCTGGTTCAACTTCCTCGGCCAGGTCGCCGTCACCGCGGGCATCGACTTCGGTCTGGCCCAGTTCCTCAACGCCTTCCTGGACCTCCAGTTCGGCTTCACCGCCACCCCCGGCCACACCGTGCTCCTCTTCGGCATCACCCTGCTCGTCCACGCGCTCCTGAACGTGCGCGGCGTCAAGCTCGTCGCCCTGCTCAACAACATCAGCGTCTGGTGGCAGGTCATCGGGGTCGCGGTCGTCGTCCTCGCGCTGGTCGTCTTCCCCTCCCACCACCAGTCGGCGGGCTTCGTCTTCGGCCACTTCGTCAACAACACCGGCTGGGGATCCGGCCTGTACGTCTCCCTGCTGGGCCTGCTGCTCGCCCAGTACACCCTGACCGGCTTCGACGCCTCCGCCCACATGACCGAGGAGACCCACGACGCGGCCCGCTCCGGACCCCGCGGCATCGTCAACTCCATCCTCGTCTCGCTGGTGGCGGGCTGGATCCTGCTGATCGGCGTCACCTTCGCGATCCAGAGCTACGACGGTGCGCTCGGCAGCTCCACCGGTGTGCCCCCGGTGCAGATCTTCCTCGACGCCCTGGGCGACACCGGCGGCAAGCTGCTGCTCCTCATCGTCATCGGCGCCCAGTTCTTCTGCGGGATGTCCTCGGTGACCGCCAACTCCCGGATGATCTACGCCTTCTCGCGGGACGGCGCGCTGCCAGGGTCGGCGTTCTGGCACCGGATCAGTGACCGCACCCGCACGCCGTCCAACGCGGTGTGGCTCGCCTCGGGCGGCGCCTTCCTCCTCGGCCTGCCCTACCTGATCAACCCCACCGCGTACGCCGCCGTCACCTCGATCGCGGTCATCGGACTCTTCATCGCCTACGTCATCCCGATCTATCTGCGGCTGCGCCAGGGCGACGACTTCGCGGCCGGCCCCTGGAACCTCGGCCGCTGGAGCAAGCCCGTCGCGGTCGTCGCCGTGGGCTGGGTCGCCTGCGTGACCATCCTCTTCATGCTCCCGCAGGTCAGCCCGGTCACTGCCAAGTCCTTCAACTACGCGCCGATCGCGGTCGTCGTCGTCCTCGGCTTCGCCGGCGCCTGGTGGTTGCTGTCGGCCCGCAAGTGGTTCACCGGCCCCAAGGTCCAGGGCAGCGCCGACGAGCTGGCCTCCATCGAACGCGAACTCATGGGCAACTGAGCATCACCGCCCCGCACAGCCGAGCGGCCCCGGACTCCACAGTCCGGGGCCGCTCGGCGTCGGCACATGGGCTCACGCCATCCAGAAGAAGACCGCGGTCATCCGCTTGTCCTCCATCGTGCTGCCCCAGTAGGCGGTGGCGCTGTGCATCAGGTTGGCGTGGTAGAGGAGCAGTCGGTTGTAGCGGTGCGGGACCTCGAGGTCCTCGACGAAGGAGTCCGGCGCCACGAACCGCGTACCCAGCGCGTCGACCAGGTTGTTGTGCGGAGCCGCCACCACGTTGCCGCCGAGCCGGCCGCCGGGCAGGCTCTGCCGGTAGAAGCTCGTTCCGCAGCTCTTGGGTACGACCGGGTTGAGATAGAGCACGGCGGCGTACCGGCACAGCGCGCGGGAGTCGGTGTGCGGGCGCGGTTGGCCCTCGTCCTTGCCGACCACCTGGACGCAGTTGTGGTTGAGCGTGCCCCCGGAGGGCGTGCTCTGCACCCACAGCTCCTTCGCGCCGGTGGCCTTCTTCACCAGCCGTTCCACACGGGCCAGTTCGCCCGGATCGAGACCCGGCATCGTCCGCAGGCCCGGCCAGCTCTCCGAGGTGTACGGGTAGCCCTTGGCCCACTCGTCCTTGGCGAGACAGCGCGCCCGGACGGCGTCCACGTCGGGCAGCACATCGTCGAAGACCCAATAGTCCCGGTCACGGGTCGGTTTCCGATACGGGAGGACAGGGAGGGCCGGAGTCCGTGGGGGGTGTGAGGACATGCGGCCGACCATAGTGGCGGCCTCGGTCACCACTCGCCTTGGAATTGGTCAACAATCTGTCAACTTCACTTGGCCGCAAGGCTGTCGGCGCGCCCTCTGTGCCTCGCGCATGCTCCGTGCGCAGCCGGTACGCGCCCCGCGCGCCAGCTTGGAAATGAGATCCATTTTCAGATAGCGTGAGCCGTGTCCACCTACCTTGGAGACCGACATGGCCGTGCCCAAACGCAAGATGTCCCGCAGCAACACCCGCCACCGCCGCGCCCAGTGGAAGGCCGCCACGGCGCGACTGGTCCCGGTCACCGTCGACGGCGCCTCCCACCTCGTACCGCAGCGACTGGCCAAGGCGTACGAGCGCGGCCTGCTGCGCCCGGAGGGCTGACATGCGCGCGGCCTTCGTCGGAAAGGGCGGCAGCGGCAAGACCACACTGTCGGCCCTCTTCTCCCGCCGGCTGGCGCACTCCGGCGCGCCCGTCGTCGCCATCGACGGCGACATCAACCAGCACCTGGCACACGCCCTCGGCCTCGGTGACCACGAGACCTTCGCCGCCCCGCCCCTCAGTGCGCGGCTCGGCGAGATCAAGGCCCACCTGCGCGGCAGCAACCCGCGCATCACCTCGCCCGAGGCCATGATCAAGACCACTCCGCCGGGCCGCGGCTCACGCCTGCTGCGCCTGCTCGGCGACGACCCGGTGCACACCCCGCACCTCCAACGGGTCGGCGGCGTACCGCTGATGGTCACCGGTGAGTTCGACGAGAGCGATCTCGGCGTGGCCTGCTACCACTCCAAACTCGGAGCGGTGGAGCTGTACCTCAACCATCTCGTCGACGGGCCCGGCGAGTACGTCGTCGTCGACATGACCGCCGGTGCCGACGCCTTCGCCTCCGGACTCTTCACCCGCTTCGACATGACCTTCCTGGTCGCCGAACCCACCCGCAAGGGCGTCTCCGTCTACCGCCAGTACCGCGACCACGCCAGGGAGTTCGGCATCCCGATCGCGGTGATCGGCAACAAGGTCACCGGCGAGGACGACCTGCTCTTCCTCAAGGAACACGTCGGCGACGACCTCCTGACGTACGTCCGGCACTCCTCCTGGGTGCGCGCCCAGGAGCAGGGGCGCCCCCACGGCGACCTCGAACCGCACAACATCCACGCGCTGCGCCACATGCGGACGGCCCTGGACGCCCGTACCAAGGACTGGACGGCCTTCCAGGAACACGCCGTCGCCTTCCACCTCCGCAACGCCGCGGCCTGGGCCGACCGGGCCACCGGGACCGACCTGTCCGCACAGATCGACCCCGACTTCCGGCACGGCCCCACCGCCCTCGAGCCGTCCGCCGACTGACCCCCCGCGCACGGCCGGAGTGCGACCGGCGCACCACCGAACCACCTAGCGACAGGACTGCCACTCTCATGTCACTCGACGTCTCTCCGAAGCTGCTCGCCGAAGCCGAACGCGGTCCGGTCCGCGAAGCGGACTTCGTGGACACCGTCCGTACGTCCCTGCCGTACGCGTACGACCTCATCGCCGACCTGGCTCGTCAACTCCGCGACGGTACAGCTGAGTTCGCCGACAACCACACTCCGCCGCCCTCCGAGAAGGAACGCGGCCAGCTGCTGCGGGCGCTCGCCAGCGACGCGATCCGCGGCAGCCTGGAACGGCACTTCGGCGTCACCCTCGCCTTCATGAACTGCCACCGCGTCGCCGTCTTCCGCCCCGAGGACCAGGGCGGCGCGACCCACTCCCGGTTCACCTCGCAGCGTTCGCAGATCCTCAACCAGTCACCCGAGTTCCGCGACTGCTGAACCCCGCGGCCGTGCGGCCGTCTCCGTCACATCGTGGGCTGGGTGGTCAGCGACTGCTCGGCCCAGATGACCTTCCCCTCGGCGGTGTAGCGGGTGCCCCAGCGCCGGGTGAACTGGGAGATCAGGAACAGCCCGCGGCCACCCTCGTCGGTGGTCTTCGGATGCCGCAGATGCGGAGCGGTCGCGGCGCTGTCGGAGACCTCGCAGATCAGCGCCCGCTCGGTGATCAGACGCAGCCGGACCGGCCCCGAGGCGTACCGGATCGCGTTGGTGACGAGCTCGCTCACGACCAGCTCGGTGGTGAAGGCCAGCTCGTCCAGGCCCCACGCGCTCAGCTGCTCCGTCGCCACCTTCCTGGCCTCGGCGACCATGGCCGGGTCCGTGGACAGGTCCCAGGTCGCGACCTGCTCGGCGTCGAGCCGGCGGGTACGCGCCATCAGCAGCGCCACGTCGTCGTACGGCCGCGACGGCACGAGATCGTCCACGATCGTGCGGCACATGCCGTCCAACGGCTGACGGTGCGAGGCCAACGCGCCCCGCAACCGCTCCCGGCCCGCGTCCGGATCCCGTCCCGTGCGGGGCGTGGCGATCAGCCCGTCGGTGTGCAGGGCGAGCACACTGCCTTCCTCCAGAGTGAACTCCACCGATTCGAAGGGCAGCCCGGCGACACCCAGCGCGGGACCGCGGGGAAGGTCCGCGAACGTGACGGTGCCGTCGGGAGCGATCACCGCGGGTGCGGGATGCCCCGCGCCCGCCATCACGCACCGCCCGCTCACCGGGTCGTACACCACGTACAGACAGCTGGCTCCGACGGCCTGCATCCCGCTGGTGAGGGTGTCCGCGCCGCTGCCCTCCTCCCGGGCGGCCCGGCTGACCAGGTCGTCCAGGTGCGCGAGCACCTCCTCGGGCGACAGGTCCAGATCGGCGAGGGTCTGTACGGCGGCGCGCAGCCGCCCCATGGCGGCGGCGCCGTCGATGCCGTGACCGGTCACCTCGCCCACGACCAGTGCCACCCGGGCCCCGGACAGCGGAATGACGTCGAACCAGTCCCCGGCGAGGCCCGTCAGCTCGTCCGCGGGCCGGTAGCAGGCCGAGACCTCCACCGCGTTCTGCTCGGGGAAGCGGTGCGGGAGCAGATTGCGCTGGAGGACGAGCGCCGCGTCGCGCTCACGGGTGTAACGACGGGCGTTGTCGAGGCACAGGGCCGCCCTGCCGACGAACTCCTCCGCCAGGCCTAGATCGTCCTCGTCGAAGGGGTCCTCGCGCTCGCGACGGAAGAACGTGGTGATCCCCAGCGTGACGCCACGGGCCCGGACGGGCACGATCATCGCGCTGTGCAGCCCGAGGTCGAGGAAGGAGGCGGCCGGGCCTTCGCGGGCGCTCGTGCTCCACTTCCTGGCCTGCGGATCCAGCCGCGCCTCACGCCAGGACCGGCCCTCGGCCAGAGCGCGCACCGGGGGAGAGGTCGTCTGGTAGGTCGCGGCCTCACCCACCTCGACAGCGGTTTCGGGGACCCCTGCTCTGACCGACTGCTGTCCGGCACGGCGCAGCGACACCACGTCCGTGTCGCTCAGCCGGCCGGGCACCGGCTCGGCTCCCCTGAGCACGGACTCCAGCAGGTCCACGGTGACGAAGTCGGCCAGCCCCGGTACGGCGACATCGGCCAGCTCCTGCGCGGTGTGCAGGATGTCCAGACTGCGCCCGATGTGCTCGCCGGCCCGGTCGAGCAGCGCCAGCCGCCGTCGCGCACGGTAGTGATCGGTGACGTCGACGACGGTGTAGTACACCCCGATCGGATGGCCGTGGTCGTCCTCCAGCCGGATGAAGGACAAGGAGTGCGCGGACTCGCGATGCGGCGCGGACCGTATGCGGCCCACGTGCTCGTACCCGATGACCGGCCGACCGCTCTCCAGTACCCGGCGCATCTGCCCCTCGAGCGCCTCGGCGTCCAGGCCCGGCTGGATGTCGGCGAGCCTGTGCCCCAGCCGCCGGTGCGGCGGGCCCCCGCCGAACTGCTCCAGCGCGGCGTTCGACCACACATAACGCAGGTCCGTGTCCACGATGGCGATGCCCACCGGCGAGCGGGCGTTCATCCGCTCCAGCACCGACCGGCTCATGTCCCAGCCGGGGCCACCGGCCAGATCGGCGAGCAGCACCACCCAGCGCGTCGGCCCGGCGCTCTCCCGTATCGGGACGACACGGACCATCACTCGGACCGCGTGCCCGTCCCGGTGCAGCGCGGACAGCAGTCCCGCCCAGCCGTTGCCGTCGCGGCACCGCGCCGCAAGGTCGGGGATCCGTGCCGAGTCCTCCGGAAGCAGCAGGTCGGCGGCGCGGCGGCCCAGGACCTCGGAGGGCGCGTACCCCAGCAACCGCTCGGCGTCCGCGGTCCAGCTGGTCACCGTCATCCGGGCGTCGAGCAGCAGCGCCGCGGCGTCCGCCATGTTGAAACGTCGGCGGGCGGCCGGCACGTCTTGTTCCTCGCTCGCAGCCACGGCGACCCTCTCCGCTCCCCGAGGTGCTCCTACCCGCTATTTGCCCATTCTTCACGTTGTACGACCACGTGGGCTCGGGGGCCTGGGGCGCGGTTGAACCCCGGGGCCGTCGGCCGCGTATCACTCCACGGGGATGGCGTGAAACCGCGCGCACGGAAGGAGAGCAGTGTGCCGACACCGCCCGAACCAGGGCAGCCCGGGGGGCGACGGGCGATCGAACCCACCTATGTTCAGCGGCGCCGCCGGACGGAGGCACTCGCGCAACTCCTGAAGGAGGTGCGGGAGGAACAGCACGGGCCCGACGCGGACGAGAACTACGAGGTCATCGCCGTACCGGCCACGACGGTCGCCGTGACGCCGCCGGCGGCCGAGGACGCGACCGAGGAACTGCCACCCGTCCTGGTGGGCGAGGACTACACCCGGGGCGCGAGACCGGTGGGACCTCGCGGACCCTCCTCCGCCCCCCGCGTCCACCGCGGGCGCGGGCCCGCAGGAGGGCGGGCGTCCGGGTGGGGCACGGGGCACCGCCGCGCCGCGATCGTCATCGGGGTCACCGGGGCGGCCCTCGTAGGCTTCGCCCTCGCGCTCCTGCTGCCCGGCGGTGAGCAGGAGGCCGGCGCACAGGCCGGGCGAGCCCCGACCGGCGCACCCACGACGGCCGCTGCGCAGGCCCCGTCCGCGAGCGCCGACCCGGACGGTGCGGGCACCCTCCGCGAGGGGGACAGCGGCCCCGCGGTCAAGGACCTGCAGCAACGGCTGCTCCGGATCCCGAACGTCTACGACCACGGCTCCACGAACGGCACCTACGACGCCACGCTCACGGCCGCGGTCGCGCGCTTCCAGCTCTGGTACGGGATCCGGGGCGACGAGACGGGTGTCTACGGCAACGACACCCGCGCCGACCTCGAATCCCGTACGGCGCTGTGACCCCGTACGACGCCGTGATCCCGTACGGCTCTATGGCTCTGTGGTTCTACGGCTGTATGGCTGCCGAACGCGCCAGGATCTCCCGGACCGCCAGGATTGTCAGGTGGCCGCGGACGACCGGGTGAACTCCCGTATGGCACGGGCGAGTTCCGTCGGCCGGTCCAGCGGGACGAGTGTGTAGCTGTCGTCGATCTCGACCAGCCGCCCCCGCGGGAGCAGCGCGGCGAGGCGCCGGCCGTGCTCGGGCGGCATCACGCGGTCGCCGCGCGCCCAGACGACAAGGGCGGGGCGGTCGAAGCGCGGCAGCCGTTCGGCAGCGGCGAGCAGCAGACCGGTGTCCGCCGCCGCCGCGCGTAGGGTGCGTACCGCGTCGCGGCGGATCTCCGGCCGTTCGAGGACCGGCCTGATCCACCGAGCGGTGGCGGCGTCTCCCCGGAGCGTCAGCCACCCGAAGGCGACCGGCATGCGGCGCAGTGGCCGCAGCCGCATCTGTTGCATGAACATCCCGAACAGCCGTGGTGGGAGCCTGCCGCTGAGGACGAGCGTCCGGCCCGTCAGCCCGGGCGGGAAGTTGTCGAAGGCGTCGCACGACACGAGCACCACCCCCGCCACCCGCGCCGCACCGTCGCCCATCATGAGCTGGACGAGCGCACCACCGGTGTCATTGCCGACCAGGACGACGTCGCGCAGATCGAGCCGGTCGAGGAACTCCGCGACCAGCCGGGCCACCCCGGGCAGCGACAGGTCGGCGTCGGCCCGCATTCCGTGCCGATGCGCCCCGAGCGGCAGGGTCGGCGCCACGCACCGGTGGTCGGCGGCGAGCTCGGTGATCGTCCGGTCCCACAACGAGGCGTCCATCATCAGCCCATGCAGCAGCACCAGCACCGGACCGTCGCCACCCGTGTCCCGGTACGCGACCGTCCCCGCCGACAGTTCGATCTCCCTCGTCGTCATCCGCGCTCCACGGAGGCGACGGAGGCCACCGGGGAATCGAGCACATGTCGGCGCAGGAACGACAACTCGGCGTCGACCGCCCGTTCGTGCGCGTCCAGGAACGGCGCGTAGTGCCCGCCGGGCAACCACACGAGCTCCGCGCGGGGCGCCCGCCGTGTCGCGTGCACGGCCGCCGTGGGCGAGGCGGACTGGTCCTGCTCGCATACGACGACGAGCAGTGGACACCGTACGCGTGAGGCGTCACGGCCGGGACGGTAGAACCCGAGGCCGAGCGCCGAGCGGGCCGCGACCTCCTGCCGCCAGTCCGGATACCGGTCGCCGGGATTGAGCGCGCGCGGGGCGTCGGCCGTGTCCGGCGTGGTGAGGACGGCGACGGTGCCGGGCTCGCCGCCGAGTGGGACCAGCAGGGGCGGACGGCCGAGGAGGCCGCCGGCCGCGTCGAGGACCCCCCTGCCGAGCAGGCGCAGCAGGGCGAGTGGCTTCTGGTGGCGCGCCGCGAGGCGTGCGGCGGCCGGCCCCCCGACGTTCGGCGTCTGGGCGATCACCGCGGCGAGGTGCGGGGTGCGTGCCGCGACCCGGAGGAGGTGACCGGCGGATGCGGAGAACCCCCAGAGCGCCAGCCTGTTCCGGTCGACTCCCGGCAGGGTCGCGGCGAACGCGACAGCAGCTCGCCAGTCCGCCAACTGCCCGCTGACCGAGGCGACTTGGCGCGGCCGACCGCCGCTCTCACCGAATCCGCGATAGTCGAAGGCCAGCACGCCGAACCCGGCGTCGTGGAACCGCCGCGCGAACAGGTCGGTGCCCGGTTCCTTCGTCACGGCGAACCCGCCCGCCATGATCACACAGGAGCCGTCGCTCCCCGGATAGTGCCAGGCGGCGCACTCGCTGCCGCCACTGCTGAAACGGACCTTCTCCCGCTCCCCGGACACCGGACCGGTCACGTCGTTCATCAGGGCCTCCTGTCGTAAGGGCGTCTCGCGCATCAGGGCCTCCCGCGCGCGCCTGCCGCGTCTTTGCCGAGCGTCCGCATCCATGAGGGTTGATGGGGACTCCGGTGTGACATCGCCGCGAAACCTCGTGGGGCTCCCCGCCGGGAACGCACCGTGGCGCTTGAGGAAGCGGGGGATCGAAGCGAGGGCGGTATGGAGAGCCATGCGAGCATCAGCGGGTGACCGACGAAGAGGAGCTGTACGCCGCCGACCTGATCGGCAAACGGCTGCTGCGGGTGACCACGGCGTGGCACCACTACGCAGATGACGAGCCGTCGCTGTTGCACCTGTGGCTTCATCTCGAAGGGCTCGGCCCGGTCCACTTCCACACACCCGGCAATGGCCTGTCGCTGACGATCGACCAACCGCACGAGCCGTTCTCGATGGAGCAGTACGGCAGCATCGTGGTCGTCGAGGATCCGCCCGGCCTGTCGGTGACCCGGTTCATCGGCGAGCCGGTCCGCTCGGTCCGAGAGATCAGTTATCGGGACGCGCGCGTCGACTTCGGGGCCGGACTCACGCTCCAGTTCCCCGGTGGGAGCATCCGCCTGCTCGCCCTCGATGACGAGCTCGTCCTCGCCCACGAACAGCAACTGGGCCCTGTCGAGGCCCACTTGCGCGAGGACGTGATCCTCGCCCGGGTGGTGCAGACCGGCGGAGGCTTCCCGTCACAGTGGGACGCGTGGACGACCGGCGGCCAGTACCTGTATCTGCGGTACCGGCACGGGGAGGGGACCGTCGAGCAGCATCCGAGCGAGGACACCGACACGTGGGACGGTGAGGAGTCCAGGCTGTGGACGAAGTGGGACGACGGGACCGACGGTGGCCACATCGAACTCACCGATTTCCTCACCCTGGCCGGCCTACGTCTGGCCTCCACCGCCGAGATCTCTCCCGGATGATGACGCGGTGCCGAGCATCAGCGGCAACCAGGTGACGGAGGGGTGGGAATGGCGCTGGAGATGATCCCGGACAGGCCAGGTCGGGGGGCGGTGTTCGAGCCGCTCCTTGATGAGCTGTTGGCACTGTTCAGTCCGGACTGGGTCCTGCCGGAGCGGATGGTGGGGAAGCATCAGCGTCGTCGTTGCGGGGTGAAGCGCCGGGAGATCGGCCGAGCGGCTGAGGCGGATCCAGACCTCACCCGCCGGCATGCGGACCTCTTCGTGCATGCCGCCATGCACGATCAGTGCCGCAGCGGAATCAACCGACTCGTCGGGCCGCTGGTGAACGCCCTCGGATACCGCTGGGTACAGGAGGAGATCATTCGGTACGTGCGTACCGGCTCCGAGGCAGAGAAGGTCGGCGCGACCATGGCCTGGTACTTCGCACGCCCTCCTGTCGAGTACGCGGAGTACGCGTCGTGGGAGGAACGTATACCCACCTCGGCGAGCAAGGCAGCGGTGGAGGCCCTGTCGGATCTCCGTGACTGCTACCGCGATGCGGTCCTGGCTGCCTTCCTGTCCTGTGAGGACCCGGGGGTCCGCCAGGACCTCTCGCTGTGGGTGTCTCTCGATCCGTCCGTCTACCCGGACGACCTTCAGATCGCCCAGAAACGGGCCAAGGACATCATCCTGGACGATCCTGAGCACTACCGCTGGCTGCTCCAGCGCTCGGGCCATGGGTGACGGCCCGCTCCCCGTCGCGGCCGCAGACGCCCTCGCCCCTGGTCGGCGGACGAACTTCCGACGCGGCCTGACACATCACGATGACCGAACTGCTCGTCGTCGGGAGTCCGGGGCGATAGGGGGATGCGATGCTCTGTCGCTCAGCCGCGTACTCGCGGCATGGCCTCCCTGTCGCGAGAGCGACACTGTTCACGCCCAGGCGTCTTGTCTGCCGCAACTGCGGGCTGTCACGGGCGTCGACCGCCAGTCGCTTCTCGCTGAGCCGGGGTACGGCCCACCACATGGGTGCTTGGAGTGGGACGCTGACCGCCGCTCTCGGGCGTCGGGGGTGCCGGTGGCGAGTGCCGACTGGAGACAATGCATGACGTGACCGCTCCGGAAGAGATCTCCCGTGATGCCCTGCTGCGCCAGGGCTTCGTCCTGGAATACGCCACGCTGGCCTGGAACGCCATCGGCATCGTGGTGCTCGCTGTCGCGGCGGTCTCCGCCCGGTCGGTGGCGCTGGCCGGGTTCGGACTGGACTCCCTGATCGAGATCGGCGCCTCGACGGTAGTGATCTGGGAGCTGTCGGGCACCGGTGAAGCACGTCAGCATCGCGCGATGCGGCTGATCGGCGTCGGATTCGCGGCGCTCGCGGTCTACCTGCTGGTGCAGTCCACCTGGGTGCTGGTCGCCGGCCACCACCCGCGCCATTCGCCGCTGGGCATCGGGTGGACCGCGGTCACCGCCGTCGTGATGTTCGCCCTCGCCGCGGGTAAGGCCCGTACCGGCGCCGCCCTGGACAACCCGGTGCTCAAGACCGAGGGCCGCGTCACGCTGATCGATGGCCTGCTGGCCGTGGCGGTCCTGCTCGGCCTGGCCCTGAACACCGCCGTCGGCTGGTGGTGGGCCGACCCGGCGGCCGGCTACGTGCTGGTCTACTACGCAGTCCGCGAGGTCCGCGAGATCTTCACCGGCGGCCACTGAACAGACAGTCACACGAGGCATTCCTCGCCGGGTGGCGCGATGGCGGATACCAGGTGAAGTACGACCTGGCCACCAAGCCGGTCAATGAGCCGGTCAATGAGCCGGTCGAGGCTGCCGAAGAGAGGCAGTTGACCGGTCATACTCCGATGTAGCTCACTGTTTCTGTCATGTCCGCCCGCCCGGTACGCAGTCGTGGCACGCCTTCCTTCTCGAACCCCACCGCGACACCGCAGAACAGCACGAGCCCGTCATCGGCTCCGACCACCTCGCTGACGGTCTCGCGATACATCGTCCACATCACCTGGGGACAGCTGTGCAACCCTTCCGCCCTCAGCAACAGCATGACCGTCTGCAAGTACATCCCCGCGTCCCCCCACTGCCCGGGCCCCATCGTCCGGTCGAGGTAGCAGAACAGCACGACCGGCGCCCCGAACGCGTCCGAGTTCACCGCGGCGATCTTCCTGGGTCTGTCGGGGTCGTCGCGCTTGATTCCCAGCGCTTTGTACCGCTGGGCAGCCGCGGCGGAGAAACGGTCCAGATACGGTGAGGTCAGTTCGGCCGGGTACATCGGATACTCCCGCTCATCGCCCGGGTCTCCTGCCAGTGCCCTGGCCGTCGCGCGTCTCTTCAGTTCGGCCAAGGGTTCGCCGGTCACGACATAGATGTGCCAAGGCTGGAGATTCCCACTCGATGGCGCCCGCGTCGCTGCAGCCAGCACTCGTTCGAGCACCTCTTTGGGTATCGGCTCATCGCTGAACGCCCGCACAGCCCTGCGACTGTCCACGGCTTCATACACATCCACGTCTTCTCGTCCTCTCACTCCATGGCGGCCAGCGAAGACACGAGGATGATCGTCGCATCAGGCGAGCAGACCGGAAGGGAGTTGGACGTTCGCTCCGGTGCGGAGACGTCGCCGTGGATCACGTCGGATGAGCTGTGGGACTGGAACGAGGCGGGAGTCCGGCAGCGGCTGCACGAGGTCCTGCTCACCGAACTCAACGCGGCCTCACGCCTGGACCGGTCCCGCTGCACAGTTGATTCCGCCCACGTCAGGGCCCGAAAAGGGGGAGCCAGGCAGGTCCGTCTCCAGTCGGCCGGGGCCGAGCCGGCTCGAAACGCCACTCGTTCACCGATGGACACGGCACCCCGCTCGCGGTGTTCCAGCAGCCCGTGCGTGGCCCCTGCCCCGTCCACCCGCACCAGGATCTTCGCGGTCGAGGAGGCGGGGATCTGAGCGAGAGCGTCGGTGAGCACGGCGACGTGGTCGGCCACCGTGTCCGCTCCGGCATTCCCCGGCCGCAGGACCATTGGCCAACGACTCGGTGGTGTTCGCGCACCACGCGGCCAGCGATTGAAACCCGAACGTCTTCTTGAAGGTGACCCCTGCCCC
>NZ_KQ948451.1:32150-32706 GCF_001514115.1 Streptomyces olivochromogenes | reverse complement strand
TTGTTCAGTCCCTTGTGGGAGCGGTGCTCCACCGAGTGCATGACCTCGCGGTGGGCCGCGCCGTAGGAACGCAGCTTGTCGGTGACGATCACCCTCGGCACCGCCCGGGTCTTCTTCATCAGACGACGGAAGAACCGTCTGGCCGCCGCCTTGTCCCGCCGGTTCTGGACGAGGATGTCGAGCACGTTGCCGTCCTGGTCGACGGCCCGCCACAGGTACTTCCGCGCGCCGTTGATCTTGATGAACACCTCGTCCAGATGCCACTTGTCGCCGGGCCGGGTACGGCGGCGGCGCAGTCCGTTCGCGTAGGCCTGGCCGAACTTGGCGCACCAGCGGCGGATCGTTTCGTGGGAGACGATCACGCCGCGCTGGAGCATCAGCTCCTCGACCTCGCGGTAGGACAGAGGGAAGCGGAAGTACAGCCACACGCAGTGGGAGATCACCTCGACCGGGTACCGGTGACCCTTGTACGCCGGCGGCACAGGCGACACCAGCGATCCCCTCCCAGCATGATCAACACAGAGATCATCCCACCCAGTCAGCCAACGTGACAGTG
>NZ_KQ948451.1:22539-31451 GCF_001514115.1 Streptomyces olivochromogenes | reverse complement strand
TCCTCGTTCATCCAGCACCTCGACCCCAGGTTGGCCGAGCCGTTCAAAGTCGGCTTCACGGACTCGCTCCACATTGTCTTCCTTCTTGTGGCCGGCGTAATGGTCCTCGCCTTCCTGGTAGCTGTCTGGACCAAGGAGGTGCCGCTGCGCAGGATCTCCGGTCTGGAGGCGCGCGCAGCCGGGGAGCTGAACGGTCCGGCATCGGACGCTGCCTCCGATGCTCGGCTCCCGCAGAGCTGAGGCAACCCCGCGGCACAGCGTTCGTGCCGGGTCCTGACGGAGCGGTGCGCCAGTGCCTGTGACCGCCGTGACCGAGGGCCTCGGTCACGGCGGCTTCACGGCACGGTACGTGGCCGCTCACCACGGCGGCTGTGGGCAGCCGGATGTAGCCACGGGCGCCCACCTGCATGCACCTCTGCTGCCGCCCTGAAGCATGCGCCGCACGGCGGATGGAAAGGGCCGTTGCGTGTCGGGCTCGGAAAGCCATCGCCGCAGGTCGGAGCGATAGAGCGATCTCCGCTGGGACCATGTCCAGCGTGATCGTTTCGATGCTGTACAAGGTCGCCCGCAAGCTCTTATCCGTACCCGGGGTGCTCCTGCGCCGAGACACCGCCAAGGACGCCGAACTGCTCGTGCTCCGGTATGAGAACGCGGTCCTGCGCCGTCAGATCGCCGTCGCGGTTCGCTACGAGCCCGCAGACCGGCTATGGCTTGCTGCCCTCTCCGGCCTGATACCCCGCCGCCGCTGGCGCGAGTTCTTCCCGGTTACACCTGGGACACTGCTGGCCTGGCATCGCAGGTTCATCGCGACATAGCCGACCGGGCACGCCCCGGTAGCAAGCACCACATCATCGTCGACCGGCACGGAACCCCACTCGCCATCACTCTGACCATCGGAAACCGTCACGACGTCACCCAGGCCCGCGCGGTCGGCAACAGCCACCGGCCCCGGCGGCTGTTGCCGACCGCGGCTACGACTTCGACAAGTACCGGCTCCTCGTCCAGGCTCGCGGGATCACACCCAAGATCGCCCGCCGTGGCACCCCGTACGGCTCCGGACTGGGCAAGACCCGATGGGTCCCGCCCTTTGCGATGTCGACCCGGAAGGTTAGATCCCGCAGTGCTCACCGCAGCGCAGCGTTGCGTAGCGTGTCGGGTCTGCCATCCCGTACCGCGCGTAGTACCGCCGCGCCGCCCCCCACGTGCGCGTCGACTGGGAGGGCCAGGGAGTCGAAAGTTGACGATGTCATCACAGCTGCAGTACCCGGTCACGCCGACGAGGCCGAGCGGTCCCGTCCCGGTGGTGGACTGGCCGTGGGCGGGGCCGGTTACTGAGGTTTGATGCGTGATGTCGCTGGGTCGACGCCTTGAACTGCGAAGAGGAGGGCCCGCCCCGCGGCATCATGCGAAGATCACCAGTAACACCCCGATGTCCCCAACCGTGACCAAGATCGTAAATCGCGGAAGAGCCCGTCATCCAGGTGCCCCCTCCCAACCGCCCTGGTAGCGTGCGCCGGCATGTCATCGGAACTGGAACGCCCCCCGCGCCAAGCGGACGAACGCACCGCGCTCATCGGCTGGCTGGACCTGCAGCGGCAGATCCTGCGCTGGAAATGCGAAGGGCTGAGCGACGAGGACGCGCGCCGCCCGGTCATCCCGACCTCACCGGCCATGACGATGGCCGGTCTCATCTCCCACATGCGCTGGACCGAGCACATATGGCTGGAAGTGCTGTTCCTCGGCGGCGACAAGAAGCAGAACCCCGCATTCGACGAGTCAAGCGAGAACGCCGACTGGCACACCGACGGCCGCCCCCTCGCAGAGCTCCTCGCGGAGTACGAGGCCCAGTGCGCCCGCAGCAACGAGATCGTTGCCGCGGCCGACCTGGACGACGCCGGCCGCCACCCCGACTTCCGCGACGGCAGCGCCAACCTCCGCTGGATACTGATCCACCTCGTCGAGGAGACGGGGCGACACGCGGGGCACGCGGACATCGTCCGGGAGCTGCTCGACGGCACGAAGGGCTACTACTAGAACTAGCGCAGCTCCGCGAAGCGGGCCCTTCCCTCAGGAGCCAGGCCAACACGCCTCACGACCAATGCGGGAGAGCCCGTTACTGGTGATCTTCGCATGATGCCGCGCGGCGAACCCTCGTCTTTGCAGTTCAAGACGTCGACCCAGCGACATCACGCATCAAATCTCAGTAGTCGAGCGTGGCGAAGCGTCGGCGGTCGGCGGCGGCATAGTCGGCGGCCGTCTGGTCGGCGGCGACGGCCTGCCGTAGGCGGTCGATGACCGCGGGCAGGCTCGCGGCGGGCAGCGCGCAGGTCATCTCCTCTGTGGGAAGGCCGGTACGGGCGCGGCTGACCGCGCATCCCGGGCTGACCGCGATCTGGCCGCTGTAGGCCAGGGGAATGATCTGGCATTGCGGCCTGGTGGCGAGCCGCAGGTCCGGGCATGCGCCCTGGAGTGTCATGAGCGAGGCAGGCGAGAGCCGGACGAGCACGATGTCCGGGCTGGCCGCGACGGTGAGCGGTTCGTAGCGGATCGACGTCGGCCGGAACGGCAGGCGCCCGACGAGGCCGAAGTCCGCCGGGGTGATCCATCCGGTGCTGATCAGGGCGGCGGTGTCCGCCCCGGACGCGGCGGTGGCCATGTCGATCAGGCCGTGTGTGTAGCTTCCGGTGCTGCAGTTGGCGTGGTCCGAGGCGCGCGTGTCGAGGGATTGCCGCTGGGCGGGCTCCCAGAAGCAGCAGCCTGCGGGCTGGGCGGGGAGACTGCTGTCGCTGGAGGTGGCGGGCTGTGTGCCGAAGGTGATCGCGACTGGCGGGTGTGCGAGGCCGAGGAGTTCGATGAGCGGGGCCGCCCACGTGGATGCGGATGTCATAGAGGCACCTTTCATGTGTGGGGACTGTTTTGTCGGGAGCTGCCACCCGGGAAGGCCACGCGGATCTGGTGGTCGCCGATGTCGAGGTCGAGCCGGATGGAATCACCACTGGTGACGTGCCAGCCGGTTGAGTCCTGGTTGTCGACGGTGACCGAAACCTCAGCGGGACTGGGCAGCTGATCGATGGTGAAACTGGTGGGTTTTCCTCGCTGAGAGGGTGCTGGGGCCGCGGTCTCGATGTTGAGGACGCGCTGGGCCATGTCGTTCTGGGCGCGACGGATGCTGATGTTGGGGTAGTCGACGCCGTGGAGTTGCGGTTCCGACGGCGAAGCGAGCAGGGGGTCGTTGAAGATCCGCCACCAGGCTCCCGGGGTGCCGCACTCGGCGAGCATCAGGGTGGCGTTGACCTGCCCGCGGGGCCAGGTGGAGTCGTAGCCGAACCAGAATCCGAATCGGTCGTTCTCCTCGCCGAAGAACCGGGGCTGGTAGGTGTTCTCGATGTAGTCCCGGATGCGGTCCTCGGTGGCGGTGTCCTTCACTTCATGTGCCATCCACATGGCCGTGCTGAGGTGGTTGGGGTCGGCCTGGAGCCTGCTCAGCGGGAGATCCGGGTCGGACCAGCCGAGTCGCCGCATCGCCAGCTCGTAGATCCACAGAGAGAACTCGCGGTCCTGCGGGTACATGTACAGCAGGCAGGGAAACACCCCGTGGGCCACGGAGGGTCCGGGCAGCGAGTGGAGGCGTTGCTCCATCGGGTCGTAGTAGAGCGCGAAGGTGCGCAGCTCGCCGGAGCGGGTCAGGCTCATGTAGTGCCGGCGGAGGTAGTCGAACCAGCGCGGGACCGGCTCGCTCAGGTTGGTTCCGAGCTGCGCGTCGTAGAGTTTGAGCCCGAGCCCGGTGGCGCTGACGCAGAACGGCCAGATCTTGGTGTTCTCGCAGTGCGGGCCCTGGGGGCGGCTACGGAACTGGGCGGAGATGAATTCCGCGATCCGCGCGTGGGTCCAGGTGAACTGGCGGTTCTGGTATCCGGTGATCTCGAGTGGTTGGTGCTCGGTGGCCTCTCCGGAGACGTAGCGGCGTATGCCGAGGACCAGGTTCAGCCAGCCCCGGTAGAAGACGTTCCCGTCGGCGCCGCACGGGTCGGGCTGCAGTCCCCAGGGTTCGATCCCGTTTCCGGTCCATCCCGGTACCGTGTAGCGGCCGCGGAGCGGTTCGGGGATGAAGGCCTGCCACGCGGGAGGATAGCGGTCCGCACCGGGATCGGGCCCGATCAGTGTGCACCAGTCGACCGCGCCCCAGAACGAGGTGTAGCGGCGGACGAGTTCGTCCGAGATGCGGGTGTAGACCTCCCGCCATGCCGGGGTTGCCTCGAGCATGACCGGGAGGACGTATGACATGTTGTGGACGTCGAATCGGGGGAAGGAGCACATGGGCGGCGCGGTGTAGCGGTCCCACCACGGGAGGGGTTCGCCCTGGTCGCTCCAGTCGTCCGGGGTGGTCGCCTTGTCCCATATGAACCGCAGCCAGCCCAGAGCGCGGTCGTTCAGCGCGGGCGTGGGCGTTGCCTCCTGAGGTGTCACGGCGCGGGTGCTCATCATGGCTCCCGCATCGGTTCCCCATTGGTCCCGCGGACGATCCACAGCTTGCCCCGTGCGTTCCAGGCACCGGTCCACTGTGGATCCAACTGTCGGACAGCCGGCTCGATGATGATTTTCTCGGCACCGTTCGCGGCGGGGTCGTGCGCCACGTACGCGCCCGGGAGGGCCCGCCGGGCGGGGCCGGCCTCGCCGATGGGCACCACATTCCGGATCAGGCCGCGGAACCACATCAGGAGCAGATGGTTGCCCTCGACGCGGACGGTTCCGTCGATGCGGTCACGCATGATGGCGTCGATCGCATCGCGCGACATCAGGTCACGAAGCGCGTGACCGCTGCCGGGGAAGCGGACCGCGAAGTTGGGCGCTGCGGCCTTGCCCGCCGAGGTGGAGACGCTGCGCCGCTGACCGTCGAAGTCCCAGTGCCGTGCGGGACCGTCGTCGGCGGAGATCTCGACCGTGAGACTGCGCGTGATCTGGGCCCGGAGTGGTGCGCTGAACCGCGCCGCCAGCACCAGCCCGTGCCCGAGCCACCACAGCAGCACCCGCAACCCGGTGACCGCCGCCGCATGTGCCGCCCGCTGCTGCCTGTGCACCTGGCTGGTCGTGTCCATCATGGGGCCTTTTCTTCGCCGGCACCGGACAGGAAACTGTGGACCAGTGCGGCGAATTCCTCGGGCCACTGCCAGAGGAAGCCGTGTCCGGAGTCGGGGTAGATCCTGACGCGTGCGTCGGGCAGGTGCTTGGCCAAAAGCCAGGAGTTCGGCGTCGGGATCATGATGTCGTTGTCACCGTTGGCGACCAGAACCGGCTGGGTGATCCCGGCCAGCCGGTCCAGCTGGGACGGGTCGGGGATACCCCATTCGGTGATGGCATCCATCTGGGCGTCGCGGGCCTGCAGACCGGCGGGCTTGTCCCGGTCCTCCGTGCGGGAGGCGCGCCGCTCCAAGAACTCCCGGCCCTTTTGCTGGCTGGACGGGGTGACTTCGAAGAACAGGGACAGCAGATCCTCGGGATGATTGTCGGCGACATTGGCGAGGGCCTGGACGTCGTTGATCCAGCCGTGCATCAGCACGCCGCTGCGCGGCCCGGTGCCGGCCAGCACGAGCCGACGGACGAGCTGGGGACGGATCAGAGTGAGTTCCTGGGCGACCATCCCACCGATGGAGAACCCGAACAGATCGACCCTGGGCAGCCCGAGCGCCTCGACGAAGGTGATGGCATCGCGGGCCATCCCGGTGATGGTGGGCGGCACCGTCCCCGATGACAGGCCCACACCGGCGTTGTCGACCGGGATGACCTCGCGGTGGGCGGCCAGGGAGCCGAGCAGCAGCGGATCCCAGTTGTCC
Source organism: Streptomyces olivochromogenes (assembly GCF_001514115.1). Classification (GTDB taxonomy): domain Bacteria; phylum Actinomycetota; class Actinomycetes; order Streptomycetales; family Streptomycetaceae; genus Streptomyces; species Streptomyces olivochromogenes. The sequence continues at coordinate 25,620 of NZ_KQ948451.1, read as the reverse complement.
AGGTTGCCGCGGAAGTGCTGCAGCATCACCAGCGGAAGCACGCCGGGGGAGGGAGTGCCGAACCGTCGGTAGGCGTAGGTAACCCCGTTAGCACCCTCAACGAACTGGTTCGGGGCGGTCAGCGCGATGTCGCTGGTCGACATAATCAATCAACTCTTTCGCTTCTGGATCCTGGGTTGTGACGACACAAGGGTCAGACGTTTCTTTCGATGTATTCCAGGTTCGCACTCATGCCTCGGTATGAGGAATCACGTGTGGCACGTGGTCTCCGTGACCGTGTGTGCTACGAACTACCGGAGGTGAGACATCGGGTGACGGTAGGGGGAGGGCCCCGCCACGGCCGTCGGTGCGGCGAGTGACCAGGCTGGCTCACCCGGCACCCGGCGAGCCTCACCGAAGAAGAGACACCGCATCGGAAGGCCGTTCTTGACCGCTGCCCGGAGCTGGCGTCCGCAGTGGAACAGCCGCACAAGATGTCCGCACCTGACCGGGCCGGGTGGGCGCGTGCTGGTGGTGCCGTGGTGTTCTCCAGCATTCATCTTCGCCAGGGCCAACCCCTCACCCCGCACGGGCAACCGCGCAGTTCGACCGGGACGGGCAACCGCAGCCCACAGCCAGCTAGTGTCCTGCGCCTGAAATTCCTAGGTAGTTTCGGCTGAGTTGCGGACGGTCAACACGCCTGGCCGGCGACCGTAGTTGGGTCGCCAGGACGAGGCGGATCTACCGACGGATTACTGGCGCGGGACACTAGCGCGTCACCGCCCCCACCAGGTGACCGGGACGATGTGACGGGGCGTGGTCCGCCGTGGCCGCGTTAGCCTGAACGTGCATGGAGTGAGGCCTCATTCCTCATGGGGCCTCCCCTTGCGCGGGCTAGCCTCTCGCTTTGCGAGCGGGCATTGCCGACGTCGCCTTGGGCCAAGGCACAGATCGAGCCTACGGCGCAGCCCGCCACGTTGCATCTTGAGCTGCTCTGGGTTTCGTGGGGTCCACGGCGCGGGGCAGCTCATTCGGCAAGAGGCCACTGGCCTCCTGGCTCGGCTGACCGAACTGCTCCCTGTCGATGCACGACCCGGGGTATGTCACTGGGCCCGAGGGGCGCCCGTCGCATACGCTGAATAGGGACCCGGATACGGCCCAGCCAGGCGCTATGTCCAGCTGTAGTCGGGCAACAGCTCCCTCGCGATGAGCGCCACAAAATGTGAGCTCGTCCCCGCGTGGTCGTACGCGGCCGCCGAGCACCTGTAGGTCGGTCCGGACGCGCAGTTCACCCTTATCGACAGGCCTACCCGAAGAGGGCAGGCAGGTGACAAAGGAAGCACCATGGACATCAAGGGTTCGGTTGCCCTGGTAACGGGTGCCAACCGCGGAATCGGCCACGCATTCGTCCGCGCACTGATCGAGTATGGAGCAGCCAAGGTCTACGCCGGCGCCCGGGACCCGGCAACCGTGACCGGCGAGGATCTCATCCCACTCCGCCTGGACGTCACCAACCCCGAGGACATTGCCGCAGCCGGAGCGACCGCAGATGACGTCACCATTGTCATCAATAATGCGGGTATCTCGAGCGGCGACACCGGCCTCCTGGAGGGTTCCCTCGACGGCGCACGCCAGGCCATGGAAGTCAACTACTTCGGTACCTGGGCCGTCTGCAGGGCCTTCGCGCCAATCCTTCAGCGCCACGAGGGCGGCGCACTGGTCAACATGCTTTCCATGACCTCCTGGACCGGGCGGCCCGACTTCCCCGGATACGCGGCCTCCAAGGCAGCCCAGTGGTCACTCACCGACTCCCTGCGCCAAGGCCTGCGGGAGCAGGGAACCCTGGTGGTCGGTGTCCACGCAGGCTTCGCCGACACCGGCCTCAGTGCCCGGATCGACGAACCCAAGATCACCGCAGCCGAGGTGGCAGAGCAGACCATGCAAGCGATTGCCAACGGCCGGACCGAAGTCCTCGCTGACGAGCCCACCAGGCAGCTCAAAGCTAGCCTCTCCCAGACCCCTCAGCGCTGAGCTTGCCTCTGTCGTGAGGTTTCCCCGTGATCGTGATCCTGGCCACTCGATCTCTATGCCGCGAAGGCGTGTTGGTGCCGCTGTCTGGTCTCAGCTGGGGTGAGGTAGCCGAAGACCTTGTGCTTGCGCAGGCGGCGGCTATAGAACGTCTCGATGAAGGTGAAGACCTCGGCGCGGGCGGTGGCCCGGTCCCGGCATGCCCGGGTCTCGATGTCTTCTTCGAGTAGGGCCCAGAAGCTCTCCGCCGCGGCGTTGTCGAAGCATGATCCGCTGCGGCCGCAGCTGGGCTGGAGATTCGACTCCCCTATTTCGCGCTGGAATTGGCCGGACGTGTATGCGCTGCCGCGGTCTGAATTCGCTATGCAGGCGGGCTGGAGCCGGCCGCGTCTCGCGGCCATCCGCAGCGCGTCGATGACGAGGGTGGCGCGGTGGTGGTCGGCCATCGCGCGTAGCCGACGACCTCGCGGGGTGGCCAGGTCCAGCCAGCAGGCGAGGTAGAGCCGACCCTCGCCGGTCGGGAGAAACGTGATGTCGCCGACCAACTCCGTGCCGGGCGGTCGGTGTGGAAGTCGCGGCCGGTCAAGTCTGGGGTCGGCCTCGCCTTCTTGTCCAGCCGCGTCAGCAAGTGCCGCCTGCGGCGATGGGGGCCCTGGATGCCCCGCTCGCGCATGACTCGGGCGACCCGCTTGCGGTTCACGCGCTGTCCCAGACGCCGCAGTTCGGCATGGATGCGCGGGACGCTGTAGGTCTGGTGGGAGGCGACGTGGATGACGGTGATCTCGTGGGCCAGCGCCTCGTCGGCGGTCTGCCGGGCAGGTCGGGTTTTCGCCGAGGCGAGCCAGGTGTAGAAAGAGGAGCGGGCCACCTTCAGGAGTCGGCACAGGAAGGCGACATCATGGGTGGTCTTCATTCTTGCGCGGTGGGCAGGCAAGTACCGTAAGTTCAAAGGTTGATCATGTGGCCGGCGAGGCCGTGGAGGGCGTCCTGGACCGCCTCGCTCAGAGTCGGATGTGCGTGGACGTTCCTGATGAGCTCGGTCACCGTGAGGTCCCATTTCTGAGCGAGGGTCGG
>NZ_KQ948451.1:1909-21803 GCF_001514115.1 Streptomyces olivochromogenes | reverse complement strand
TCACGGAGCCTGGAAGGGACCGGAGAGTTTGATGTCGAAAGCCCCGCGACCTCGCGGACTGGTTTGTCGCGGAGCCGGGATTGCCCGGACGAGTCGTTTGCTCCGCATGAGGATCAGCTTCACCGACGCCAGGATGCCCAGGAATCTGCTTGTTACTTTCCGACCTTGCCTGTCAGGTGAAGTATGCGTCTTCGATGTCGATTGCGAGAGAGGTGGACTCGCGAGCCCGGGTTCCGTCCGGGTTGCGTACGTAGACCCGGTGCCGAGTGGGTATGACGATCCCGTCGAAACGTCGGTGCAGCGAGGCATGGTGCACCGCCGGGCCCGGGCCGAGCAGTTCGAAACCGAACTCGGTACGCCGTAGGAGGCCCGATTCGTCGAAGTACAAGGTCTGCTGTTTCGACGGGGTGGCGAATGTCTTCGGATAGGTGACGCGGAGAGCCAGCCAGGTGGCTCCCTCCTCGTACCAGGGTTCTGCTTCCTCGGTGTGGATGTCGTCGCGCAGCAGGTGGAACGGGACGGTGAGGTAGCTCCAGAGGACTTCCGCTGCGAAATACCCGGCGTGGAAGTCGTCCCACGGTGTCTGCCGGGTGTGAAAGTCGAACCGGGCCTGGGGATGGGATTGTTCAGCCATCAGGACGCCGTTGTCCTGCTGGATGGTCTGGCGCTGCGGTTCCCACGTGATGCAGAGCCCACGTTCGGGATAGGGAGCGATGGTCACGCGTTGTGTACGTGTACCCCCGGTTATGACAAGTTCTCCGAACGCGCCCTGTTTGCCTTTGATCGCCCAGATCGCCCCTTGGGCGCGGGATCGGGCGCGGAATCTGGAGAGCGTGCGCCAGTGCTCGACTCCGCCGTGGGCTTGAATCGCCCGGGCGAGCAGGTCCTGCATGGCGCCACCCTCCAGCTTCCGGTTCTCGCCTTTGGAGCCGCGCGCCGGGTATCAGCCGATCTCGCTGAGCGCTCCGACGATGATCTGAGTCACTTTGTCGGCGTGGGAGAGCGCGATGGCGTGCGAGCCGCCGGCGATCTCCGTGACGGTCGATCCCATGCGCTTGGCCGCAGCGCGTTCGGCGTCGGGGTTGATCGCGTGGTCGGCACCGGCGACGACGAACCAGCTTGGCAGCCTCTTCCAGCCCGGCTCGACCGCCAGGGGTTCGCCGAACGCAACATCGGCGGCGGGGCGTTGGCTGACGGCGAGCACGGCGGCCTCGTCGTCGGGCAGGTCCGCACAGAACACCGAGTGGAAGTGCTCCGGCTGGATGTAGAACTCCGTGCCGGTCTCCTCGCCGCGCGGGAATGTGCGCGGCAGAAGGGAGCTGTCCAGCTCGGCGGGCGGGAAGCCCTCGTTCGAGCCGTGGACGGACACGCCCTGGTCGACACCGAAGGAGGCGACGAAGACCAGTCCCTTGGCGTTCTCCGCCTTGGCTGAGGCATAGGTGATCACCGGGCCGCCGTAGGAGTGGCCGACCAGCAGCACAGGGCCGTCGATCTGGCTGACGACGCTCGCGATGTACTCACCGTCGGCGGTGAGGCCCCGCAGCGGGTTGGCCGGCGCAACGGCTGCCACGTCCGCTGCGTATAGGCGGGACACCACGCGGGACCAGCTCGATGAGTCCGCGAACGCGCCGTGCACGAGCACCACGGTGGCCGACGATGCGGGTGACGTCATGGTCGTCTTCCTCTCGGTTCCTCCGGCGACCTCGGCTTTCGGCGCGGCCCCGGGCCAGAGTGTGGGCGGGCGTCCCTACACGGGCGTACGCCGTCGAAACCACGCTCCGACAAAAGGCACCGTGCGGCATCCCGTGCGGTCCGTAGTCGGCAGCCGACCTAATCACGTGTGCTCAAGGGCACGTGGTCACACCCCTTTCACCACAACGCATGACACGGGATTACGCGCTGAAGGAGACAGGGGAGACATCCGCGGTGTCGCACCTCTCTCGACCGACGGTGCAGACGATGCGCACCAGACCCTCCGATGGAGGCGCACCATCTTCCCGGCTTGCGCCCCCGCCCTAGCTGCTGCGGTCGGTCTCATCCCGGTCTCGGGAGCCGACGCCGCCCGCCCCGCCACCACCAAGCCCACGATCGTGCTGGTCCACGGTGCCTTCGCCGATGCCAGCAGCTGCGCACCCGAGGTGACCAGACTCCACGACCTGGGATACACCGTGTATGCCCCGGCCAACCCCCTGCGATCCCTGTCCGGCGACGCCGCCTACATCAAATCGTTCCTGCAGACCATCGACGGCCCTGTCATCCTGGTCGGCCGCTCCTACGGCGGTGCCGTCATCACCCAGGCCGCGGCGGGCCTCAAGAACGTCAAGGCCCTGGCCTACGTTGCGGCTTTCGTCCTCGACAAGGGGGAAGGCGCAGCGATCGTGCTATCGGCGGACAAGTACCCGGGCTCGCTGCTGACCCCCGACAAGCTGGTGGTCCGCAAGTACCCCGGCTCCTCTGCACCAGGCGGCACCAATGCCGACCTCTACATCAACCCGAACGACTTCCAGGCGATCTTCGCCAACGACAACTCCTCCGCCAAGGCGACCGAGCTCGCCCTGACCCAGCGCCCTCTGTCACAGAGTGCCTTCGGTGAAGCGCTCGACGTGGAGCCGGCCTGGAAGACCCTCCCCACCTGGGACCTGGTCACCCTCAACGATCACGCCAACTCCCCTGCGGGCCAGAAGTTCATGGCCGCCCGCGCGTCCGCCAGGACCACTACGATCCATGCCGCCCACGATGTGAGTCTCCCCCGGCCCGACGCCGTCGACAAAGTCATCCTTGACGCTGCGGCGTCAAGCCACTGATCGGCGGCACGCCCTATGCCGAGGTGATGCGATCTCGCTGGTCGGACAGCTCACGGCGGGAGTGCACGTCGAGTTTCCGGAACACTTTGCGCAGGTGGTAGTCCACGGTGTGCACGCTGAGGAAGAGCTGGGCCGCGATCTCCGCGTTCGTGGCCCCGCCGGCTGCCAGGCGAGCGACACGCGCCTCCTGGGCCGTCAGGTCACCGCCGCCGCTGTACGCCCTCGCGCCGAGCTGGACTGGATCGCCGGCCGCCGCCAGCTCCTGCGCGGTTCTGGCGGCGTACCCTTCGGCGCCCATGGCATCGAAGAGCTCGTGGGCGATCCGCAGTTCGTGACGGGCCTCCTTGGTCCTGCGCTCGCGGCGGAGCCATTCCCCGTACAGCTGATGGCTGCGCGCCCTGCGCGAGGGCCCCCGGGTGTCCTCGTGATGCTGGATCGCCCTCAGGTACAGCGCTTCTGCCGATGAGGGATCGGCGGCGGTCAGCGCCTGAGCGCGGGCAAGGTCACCGAGCAGACCCGGGACGGGGGTCCGGTCGGCCAGCCGGGACAGGCGCTCCACCAAGTGCGTAGCTTCCTCTTCCTTGCCACAGCGGGTCGCTGCCTCCACCATGTCGACCACGGCGAACTTGACCTGGCACGTGTCCCCGATCTGTTCCTCCAGACTGAGGTACGCCTCGAGATACCGGCCCCGGCTCAGCTCGACCACGCAACGGGCGTAGTCGCAGAACACCAGCTGATATCCCTGGCCGGTGCGGGCGGCGTGCTCCTGGACGGCTTCGGTCAGGGCGCGGGCCGCCTCGAACCGGCCACGCCACGCAGCGATGAGCAGGGCACCGATGTACAGCTGCGAGCCCCGCGCCTCCTCCAGCGCGGCGCGCTGGTCGAACAGACGCTCCGACTCCGCCAGGTGACCGGTGATCAGTTCGGACAGGGCTGTGTGGCTGAGTGCCAGGGCCATCGGGATGACGGCGCCCTGGCGCTGGGCTTCCGCGGCCAGCCGCCACGCGAGGTCGTGCAGGGCGATGTCGTCGCCGAGCATGGTCGCATGCGAGCAGGCCGCGGCCAGCCACTGGAACAGTTCGGGAGCTGTCGACTCCTCGTGCCGTACCGCCTCGATGGCCTGCTGCAGCCGCGGGCCGGCGCTGCGCAGCCCTTCGAGATACACCGCCGTGTCGGCTTCCAGCACTACGTCACCGGTCGTGACCGGCATCCCGGCGGGCAGCGGGAGGGAGCGGACGGTCTCGGCCACGCTCAGGCGCGACGCCCCCTGCGGCGCAAGCGAGCCGCTGATCTGGGCCTGGACGAGCGCCTCGACGAGCATGTCACGAGCCATACGGACATCGACGGGGCCCAGTTCCCGCGCCGCGGTCAGCAGGGCATGGGTCGCTGCCGCCGGGGCGCCCGTCAGCCGGTGGATCCGCGCCTGAACGCGCTGTACCAAGGCGTTGTAACACCGGTCCTCACGGTAGCCAGCCGCTTCGTCCAGCAGGGCCTGCGCCCTTCCAGGCGAGCCGGCCACGGCGGCGGCCTCCGCCGCCCCCAGAAGACGACGGGACCGGGTGGGCAGGTCGGACGTCAAGGACGCGCCTCGCGCCAGAAGCGTCGAAGTACCGGTCCAGTCACCACGGTCGCGGGTGCGCTCCGCGGCACGTTCCAGCTCGGTTGCGACGTTGTCGTCGGGGTCGGTTGCCGCTGCCGCCAGGTGCCAGGCGCGCAGGTCGATCTCGCCGAGGTCTCCCGCGACGTCGGCCAGTGCGGCGTGTACCCTCGCACGCTGTGCCAGCGGCGCACCGTAGTACACGGCCGAACGAATGAGCGGGTGCCGGAACTTGACCGTCTCCCGGATCGAGAGCAGGTTCCGCTCCTCGGCAGCCGCCGCGGCGGACGCGTCGAAGCCCAGTGCCGGGCCGGCCCGCCACAGTACGTTCGGATCACTCGTCGGATCGGCGGCTGAGGCCAGCAGCAAAGTCCTGGTCTGCGCCGGCAACGCCAACGCTTCGCGCAAGTAAAGCCGTTCCAGGGCCCGGCCGAGAGGGATGGGATCCGGCAGGGGCGCCTCGCCGCTGAGCTCGGGGGCTTTGAGCTCCCGGGCCGCCTCGATCAGGGCGAGGGGGTTTCCTTCCGTGGAGGCGACGATCCGTCCGCGGACGTGGGGATCGAGGACACCGGGGACCACCGATTCCAGCAGCTGGCCGGCCGCGTCCGTGGGGAGGCCGACGACGGTCAGATCGGGCAGTCCCGCCAGGTGGTCGATGCGGTCGACCTGGTCGCGTGCGGCGAACACCATTGCGACCGAGTCGGCGTACAGCCGGCGGGCCACGAAGGCGAGCACCGCGGCGGACTCCTCGTCGAGCCAGTGGGCGTCGTCCACCAGGCACAGGAGTGGCCTGTCGTCGGCGCGCACGGCCAGCAGCCCGAGCGAGGCGAGCGCGACGAGGAAGCGGTCGGGCGGGCTCATCCGTTCCTGCAGCCCGAAGACCTGGCAGAGCGCCTCACGCTGCGGATCGGGCAGCTTGGGCAGCTGGGTCAGGTGCGGTCTGAGTAGTTGGTGCAGTGCGGCGAAACCCAGCTCGGCCTCGGATTCTACGGCGTCGAAGCGCATGATCTCGAAATCGCCGTCGGCCATGGTCTGAAGGTGATCGAGCAGAGCGCTCTTGCCGGTCCCGGGCCGGCCTCGCAGCACGAGGACCGCGCTCATCCCGCGGCGGGCGGCGTCGAGGGCTGCGGTCAGCCGGTCGCATTCCTTGTCCCGCCCGAACAGCTCGTGCACTGGTCAACCCCAAGGCGCTCGAGAGGGGCCGGCTTGCACCGCTCCCCGGGACGCGTGAGTCCAATCACCGGATCCATGTCCCATCCTGGCCAGCGCTGGAGCTTTTGTCCAAGCAGCACCTACGCGGTGAGGCGGATGTCGCCGCGGTCCTTGGCCATCTGGGCGAGGACCGCCGACATGTTGCCGCCGACGGAGTCGCCACAGACGGCCATGCGCGAGGGGTCGAGGCCATGCTCGGCGCCGTGCGCGAGAACCCATTGGGCGACGGTGTAGTTCTGTTCGATCTGGGTGGGGTACCGGGCTTCGGGGGCCAGGTCGGCTCGGGCAGGTCTCGTCCTTCACCTGACATCGGGCCGCTGGTCCAGCACCCGTGGGTGAGCCTCGAACGCGTCGTTGAGCTTCAGGTAGGACAGGTGGGTCCGCAGCTGTGAATAGCGGCGTGCTTCACTCATGTGGGCTGGTGACGTGCTCACTCGCCGGTTTCCTCCTCGGGTGTCGGAGCGGTCCGCAGCCGGTCGGCCACGGCGGCATAGGTGTCGAGGTTGATCACGACCCGCTCGGCCGCGCTCGCGTCGGCGGCCTGGCCCCGCAGTCGTTCGGCCTCCGCGAGCGCGGCCGCTGACAGCGGGCGGCGCCCCGCGCACCGCGACGATCCGCCGGATGATCAACGGAGTGTGTCCGGGGGGCCTCGCGGACCTGCTGGGATGCGATCCATCCGGCGTCGACACCCTGGCGGTGGACGGCAAGAGCGCCCGGGGCTCGCGCCACGACGACACCCCCGCCGCGCATCTGCTCGCCGCCATGACCGGTGACGGGCTGACCGTCACGCAGTTGCGGGTACCGGACAAGACAAATGAAATCACCTGCTTCGCCGGCCTGTTGGCCCCGTTCGACCTGACCGGGGCCAACAGGCCGATGCCCTGCACGCACAGCGTGGCCACGCCCGCTTCCTGGTCGAGGACAAGAAGGCGCACTACGCGCTGTGCGTGAAGAAGAACCAGGCCGGCCTCTACGAGCGGCTGCACACGCTGCCCTGGACGGAGGTGACCGCGATGTTCTACAACCGTAGCGAGGGGCATGGCCGCAAGGAGACCCGCGTGGTCCAGGTCCTGACCGTCGACGGCCTCGACTTCCCGCACGCCGCCCAGGCCGCCTGGGTCGTACGCCATCGCACCTGTCTGAAGACCGGCAGGCGCAGCCGCGAGACGGTCTATGTCATCACCGACCTGACCAGCCAGGAAGCCTCCCCGCAGCGACTGGCGAAGATCATTCGCTCGCAGTGGGTGATCGAAAACAGACTCCACTTCGTCCGTGACACCGCCTTCCGCGAGGACGCATCCAAGGTGCGCACCCAGCACGGCCCGGAGAACATGGCCACCCTCCGCAGCTTCGCGATCAACCGCCTCCGCGCCGCCGGGCACCACAACATCGCCGCCGGACTCCGCGAGATGTCCTACGAGCCGTTCACTCGCCCTCTGGCTCTCCTCGGACTCTGCCGACCAGCACGGGCGCATGAACAGTCAGACACTTTGAAACCACCCTGCCCCCAACCCCAGCCCCAACTCCCGCCCGCAGTACGAGCCTCTGAGCAGCCTGTATGGCAGCTATGAACGTCGTTGACAAGATCACGACAGGGCCGCAGACTGTGCCTTTCACGCAGGGCATCTCGGAGGGGAACACTCGAAATGGCTCGCACAACAGCAAGGCTCGGCGCACTCGCCGGAACACTCGCTCTCGCAGCCAGCATGACGCTGACGAACGCCGGACCCGCTTCCGCCGCTCCCTCTTTCACCTTCGGTTACCAGTCTTTCTCCAACGGCGACTACACGATCAACGTCTACAACGACGGAGTGCTCGCAGGGTCGGTGGATTGGTACGCGGACCCCCACGGTGTCATCGGTCCCGGAACCGGAGACACCGTTTGTGCGTCGGACTATCTGGGCGATGGTTACGGGATCGAGGCCCATCTGAACGGCACCTTCCGGCAAGCCACGACCGCCGGGCACGCCTCTCCGTACACCGACTGCACATCGGGTGACATCACCGAAGACACCCCGTTGACCTTGCGCGCGTACGTCGTGAAGGGCGGCGAGGTCGCGAATTCGCTGGGAAAGACCGTGTACTCCTGACCGGAGGCCCGGGGGAGTAGAAGCCCCACGCGTACATCTGATCGTCGCGGTGCGCGGGGCGGTGCGAACGGTGAAGGCGGACACGGTCCGGGCGCCGAGCCGGGCCAGGGTGTCCTGCGGAGCGTTTCGCGCCCACTGTCCGATCGCCGCGAAGGACCGGGCCCCGCACATGACCGCGGAGCAGGCCACCAGCAGCACGCTCACGAACGGGTGACGCCTGCCGCGCCGGTCACGTGGATCAGGCAAGGTTGCCAGCCTCGACGGCAGGTCGCCGACCGCGCGATGCCGACGCGAGGGCGACTTGACCAGACACACAGTGGCAGACTGACGACACATCGAAGCTCCGGTCGGTACAGGCGACTTGGTGGGTCACCGGCATCAACCGGAGCTTCGTTGTGTGCGTGACGGCCCGCCACCCCATCGTCACGATGCCGTGACCAGCACGGATCGTTGATCGAAAAGACTTTGAAACCGCCCTGCAAGCCCAAGGCGCTGCAGTACCGGCCTCAGCTACTTGCCTCGCCGTTTCGCTTGGTACGGGACTGTTGGGTCGGAACCGCGAAGGTGCCCTCCTGACCTGGGACGATGAACCTTGCTGAGGGGTTCTTCGGTCCAAGCGGAGGGCGCTTTCTGGGTGCAGGCTATCGGGTTGCGTCTCAAGGTCCATGTCAGCGCCGATGGTTCGGGTGTGGTCGGCCATGCCGGGGGCATGGCTGCTGGCGGATCTCGCCGGCGCGACCGGAGGGCGACGGGCAGGATGACCATGATGCTGACCGGGTTCGAAGCGGTCCGAACGGCCGAGTCAGCCTCACGCAGGCCCGCCGGAACTTCCGTGCCATGGGAGCCAGCCTGTGACGAGCGATGCATCGCGTTCGTACCCGACCCTCGCTCGGACAAGTACCCAGCTGTCTGACATCACCAGCTGATACCAACGCCGTCAGGCGGCGCCGGAGCCCGGCGGCCTGGTCCCGGTTCCGCGCCGCCCGGCGAGCAGCTGCCCGATCAAGAAGGTAGGACGGTCTTAGTTCTGCACGTCGACGAGACGCCAGAGAAGGGTGAGAAGTTGGTCTCGTTCTTCTGCATTCAGCTGGGCGAGAACCGCCCTTTCGGCGGCATGGGCATACGGGGACGCCTCGATCACGACGCGTTCGCCCTGCGGGGTGAGGGAGATGAGACGCCGTCGGCGGTTCTGGGGATCCATGACGGCCTCCACGTGGCCATCGCTGTGCAGGCGTTTGATCAGGTAGCTGACAGTCGAGCTGTCCAGTCCGAGGTGCTCGCCGATTGTTGCCTGGTCGATCGACCCGTTCGCGCGGAGCAGCACGTCGAGTATCGCGAACTGGGGCGTCGTGAGTGCGGTGGGCATGGCTTCGGTCCAGCAGGCGGTCACATGTTGGAAGGCTCTCCGGATCAGGTGGATGGCCCAGGTGGTGGGCTCTCCGCTCTCCGTGGGGAGGGTCACGGATGGTCTCCTTGCTTCGGACAGGTCAGCGATCTAACGTGAAAGTACGAGCTCACACAATACGAGCTCAAGGAGATAGGAGCATCGCATGCCCGTTTACGGTGTGACCACCACGCGCGGCATCGTCTCGGACGAACAGAAGGCCGACCTGGCGGCGGAAATCACCAGGATTCACTCGTCCGTCACCGGTGCCCCCTCCTCCTTCGTGCATGTCGTGTTCACCGAACTGCCCGAGGCCAACGTCTTCACGGACTCGGCCCCGTCACGCCCTCTGCTGATTCACGGTACGACCCGGGCCGGTCGGCCGGACGCGGAGAAGGTGCGGCTGGCCAAGTCGATCTCGACTGCCAGCAGTGAGATCACCGGCGTCCCGGAGTCTCGCGTCCTTGTGATCATCACCGACACTCCGGCCCGGTTCGCGGTGGAGGGCGGCCGTGTCCTGCCTGAGCCGGGGGACGAGGACGACTGGCTCGACGAGCAAAGCAACTGAACAGGAAGCTCCCCAGTTCGTTTCGAACGGGGTACTTGGCTTGACCCCCGTCCCGGCCCTGCCACCGTGTCCGTAACAGGAATACTCCCTTCGTGTTGGAGGGGGGGCTGGCCTTGCCGTATCGCTTGGGTACGGCGACTGTTGGGTCTGACCGACCCGAGCCGGCTGGGGTGGGCCGCATGCAGGCACTGCAGGGCTGCCTTCAAAGGGGAGGGCCACTCCGCTAGCCAGTGTGCAATGAGGAGCAAGGCCCGCCCGGCCGGTAAGGGGCGACGGTCTTGCCGCGGCGGAACGGGTGTTGCTTGGCGGCAGCCTTCCCCATCGTGCCGGGGCAGGTAGCCCCGGATAGCCGTGAGCCTTGGCGGCGACAGGCTCTGGGTGAGCATGCTCTCTGTCTCCTGCGACAGGCATTGCCGCAGGAGCGGTGGACGGCACCGCAGTCAGCCAAGGCGAGCGAAAACCCATGCTGCAACGACCAGGTTGCTAACGCGTCGGCTTTGCGTCAGCGTCGCGATCGGATGCGTGGATTGACCCGGCGGAGCAGACTTTTAACGTAGCGGTAGGCAGTTCAAGGAATGAACCCCTCCGCGAGAGCGGGCCGGTGTGACTGTCGATGCAGACACCTGCCAGGGCTCGCGACAGCGACCAGGACGCGCGACTGCGTCGGATTTCCGGCGATCCTCCAGCTCTGACCTGGCGAGAACACAACTGATCTACCAGCCGCAGACGTTCTGGTGAGGAATCCAGGGTGCAGGCCCCCTGATCACACTGCCGAGAGGACCCGAGATTTCTGCGGAACGGCGGCAACCTTCGAAAGCGAGGTGTCCGGTCATGGAGATTAAGGGATCGGTTGCGCTGGTGACCGGCGCGAACAGGGGCATTGGATTGGCATTCACTCGTGCTCTACTGGCCCGGGGCGCAGCCAAGGTGTACGCGGGCGTTCGCAGCCCCGAGGACTTTCAGGAGCCGGGGGTCGAGACGTTGCGTCTTGATGTCACCGACGAGGATCAGATTGCGGCCGCGGTGGTGGCGGCGTCCGACGCGACGATCGTCATCAACAACGCCGGTATCCAGGCCGGGCCAGCACTGCTGGAGGGGTCTTTGGAGGGGGCCCGGCGTGAGCTGGAGGTGAACTATCTGGGTACCTGGGCGGTCTCGCGGGCCTTCGCGCCGGTGCTCACGGCCAACGGGGGCGGGGTCCTGGTGAACATGCTGTCGGTGGCATCGTGGCGGGTGAACAAGCGGTGGCCCAGTTACGCGGCATCAAAGGCGGCTGAGTGGTCACTGACCAATGCATTGCGCGTTGGTCTGCGACAGCAGGGAACACTGGTTGTAGGGGTGCACGTGGGCGCTGTGGATACGGACGCCACCGCGAGTCTCGACGTTCCCAAAGTGCCGGCTGCGGAGGTGGCGGCGCAGACCATGGACGCGATCAGCCGCGATGTGACCGAGGTGTTGGTCGATGAAGCCTCCCGCCGCGTGCGCGCGGCGTTGTCAGGCCCCGTGGAGCTCCTGGAACCAGATCGCTGAGCCATGACGGCGTGACTGCTGCAGGGTAGGCGGGTCGTTTGAGAGGAAGCGGTCTGTCTATGCAGGCAGTTCCTCACCCCGTAGCTCGCGCATCGTGTCGGCGAGGTTGCGAACGTGCCGAGGTCGGCAGCAAGCGCAACTGGTTCCAGACGCGCACGCTGTTTGGCACGCCCAGCGCGCGCCAGGCGGTTACCCGGGCGGCATCCGACGTCCAGGGCGCGTCGATGAGGCGCTGCTAGGGCTCGGAGACGGTGTGAATAACCGTACTATGTTTGGCTATGTTGCCGAGAGTGTGGTGTGAAAAGGAGTGACAGTCCCATGAGGATCCTCGTGGTGGGTGCCGGCGCGACGGGCGGATACTTCGGGGCGCGGCTTGTCCAGGCCGGCCGGGATGCGACCTTCCTGGTGCGATCGGAGCGTGCGGCTCGCTTGGCACAGCGCGGGCTACGCATCACAGGTCTCGGTGAACGTACGGTCCTTCGCCCCCGCGTGATCGACGCTCAGGACATCGACAGTCCCTACGACGTGATCCTGCTGGCGGTCAAGGCCACCGGTCTTGAGCAGGCCGTCGACGACATGGCGCGCGCGGTCGGTCCCGGCTCCCTGATCGTTCCCGTCCTCAACGGGGTCCGTCACATCGACATGCTTGCCGCACGCTTCGGTGACGGAGTGGTGTTGGGTGGTGTGGCGAAGGTGGCGACCACCCTCGACGCTCAAGGAGACATTGTCCGCCTGGCCGACGTGCAGGATCTGCGCTACGGGGCCCGCGGCGGGACCTCCCCGGCTCGACTGCGGGAGGCGCACCGCGTACTCAGCGACGCGGGCTTCTCGACCCGCCTGTCGGCACACATCGACAGCGAGATGTGGTCCAAGTGGATCTTCATCGCCTCAGTCGGTGCCGTGACCTGTTTGATGCGAGGGTCGGTCGGCGAGGTCGTAGCCGTTCCTGGCGGGGCGGCTTTCGCCAAGAACGTGGTCGAGGAGTGCGCCTCCGTGGCAGCTGCCGCCGGCTACCCGGTACCTGATCCGGCCCTGCGGCAGACGCTGGCGAGCGTCACAGAAGAAGGCTCGCCGCTCACCTCGTCCCTGTACCGCGATGTGCTGGAGGGCCGCAGTGCCGAAGTGGAACACATCTTCGGTGATCTGGTCTACCGCGCTAACCTGCTCGGGGTCGCCGTTCCGTTGCTGGACCTGGCAACGATGCAACTGCGGTTGCACCAGAACCGTGTTGAAGGCGCCCGCGTCAGGTGAGGTGGTGCCGCCCATCCGCATGCGGCGGCGACCAACGCCCCCGGGCCGGAACCGCATGCCGTCGGGCGGGGAACGAAATCGCGGCTGAGGTGTTGGTGTTGTACCGAGCACAGATACCCCTGGGCTCCGTGTACGGCGACCGCCGTCTACAGGCTTCCAGGAACAAGGAACACCCTTCTTTGTCTGCCTTTCCGCTCCGCCTGAATGACAGCGTCACTGATCTCGTCCAGGGAGAATTTGCGCCCGGGAGAAGTTTCCACGGTTTCCTCACGCATAAGATCTAGAATGTCCTGACCCAGCTGCGCCAGATCTTGGCTCGCAACGCCAGGAACTTGGCAGTCTTGGCCCGCCGTGCCTACTGCATCAACTGCCCGCGCTCAGCTCGTCCAGGACCAGGTCGGCCTTCGGCCGGCCAATCCAGCCGGCGTCCTCAAGCCCAGCCATCCGCTCTGCGGCGAAAGCCCGACGCCACTTGCCCACCGTCCTGGCCTGGACGCCGACGGTGCGTGCGACACCTCGAGAGGTGCTGCCAAGGCCAAGTCGGACCTGTCGGCGTCGGCATGGTGTCAGCTCGTCCGGCCTCTTGGCGTGGGCGGGAGCTATCGCGTTGAAGCGGTGGAGGAGGCGCTTACAACGGCTAACACAACGAGGTCGTCTGTCAGCCCATGCAGGCGATGCAGTGTGTGAGGTCCTCTGCAAGGAAGATGACGAAGCGCCGCTGCGGGCTGGTGATCCTTGCCAGATGGACGAGGGAGGTGCCGGCGGCTTGGAGTTTGTCAACGGCTTCGGCCAGTCCCGGTCGCGGGGTGACACCGGTCTCAAGCATCGTCTGGTGCCGGAAGGCCCATGTGTCCCAGAACTGCCGGGCGGAGATGGCCTGATGCCCTTCGGAAAACAGCTCGAAGTCCGCGCCGGCCTGAAGCGCAAGGCGGGCGGCTCGTGCGGAGGAGCTGTCGTCCCGGGCGAGCGCGGATTCAAGGTCGCTGCGGATCACATGTCTAGTCTGCCGGAGCCCTACTGACGGAGCGGCTGACTGTCGGACAGGTCAAGAAGAGCATCTGTCGGTAGGTGATGAGGCAACAGGCGAGTTTGAGGAACACTTCGTGGATGTCAGCTCTGTGTTCCCACCGGATGCGAAGGCGTCGGAAGCCGTGGAGCCACGTAAAGGTCCGCTCGACCACCCACCGGTAAGTGCCAAGTCCCGTGCCGTGCCGGGCCCCGCGGCGAGCGATCGCGGGCACGATTCCGCGATCACGGACCTGCTCGCGGTAGATGTCGTGGTCGTAGCCTCGGTCGGCGAATACCGAGTCCGGCCTGCGGCGGGGGCTGGCCGACCCGGCCACGGACCGGCGGGACCGCGTCGAGCAGCGGCAGCAGCTGAGTGACGTCGTTGCGGTTGCCGCCGGTCAGCAGGACCGCGAGCGGGGTGCCGTGCCGGTCGGTGATCAGACATCCGATGGGGTTAAGCGGTCAAGCTGCGGCAGCGAGGATGGACTCGGGACGGGTGGGGAAGGCGATGGTTTCGTCGTAGTGGACGCGTTGGTCGAGGCAGTGGTGCAGGCACCCGATCATGCGATTGAAGAGATTACGCAGGGCTGAGATGTGGCGTTCGCCGTGGGTGCGTCTGCGGTCGTAGTGGGCTCTGGCGCCCGTTGAGGCCCGTCAGGGAAGCGAACGCCCAGACGTAGCCGGCAGCCGCGAGACGCTGGTTCTTGATCCGGCGGGCTTTGACAGAGATGCTCTTGCCGGATGCCCGGGTCACCGGTGCGGCTCCGGCGTAGGACTTGAGGGCCCTGGCATCGGCGAAGCGGGATCGGTCGTCTCCGATCTCGGCGAGCACACGTGCGCCGGTGAGCGAGCCGAGTCCTGGAAAGCTGGTGATGATTTCCGCGTCCGGGTGTGCCTCGAAAGCCTTCACGGAGGCTTCGGCAAGCTCATCTGCGCTCGTGCAGGCAGCGTCTAACTTCCGCATCAGTGTCAGGGCCTGGTGGCCCATCGCGTCCTCGACCAGCGGGAGCTGGCGCATCTGCGGGGCCCGTAGGGCCGAGTGCAGGCGCGTGACCTCAGCCTCGATTCCGCGTTGGCGTCCAGCCTTCTTCAGCACGGCCTGCAGCTGGGTTCTGGTCAGTCGGGCTGCTCGGGCCGGGGTGGGTGCGGCTGCCAGCTGTGCGCGGGCCACGGGTGAGCAGAGTCCGCCGAGGATCGGCTGGACGGCGGCGAGGTAGCCGGGGAAGTATTCGCGCAGGTGGGACCGGAGTTTATTGGCAGCCTGGGTGCGGTCCCAGACTGCGTCTTGTTGCGCGCGAGCCAAAACAGCGATGGCCTGGGCGAGCTCGGTGTCCGCGGGCATTGTCCGGTGTACTGCGGCGTCGGTGCGCAAGATGTTGGCGAGGACCATTGCATCGAGGTGGTCCGACTTCTTGCGGGCGATGGTGTGGCGTTCGCGGTATCGGGACGCTGCCATCGGGTTGATCGCGTAGACGGGGCGGCCGGTGGCTCGCAGGCAGGCCACCAGCAGTCCTCGGGTGGTTTCAATGGCCGCTGGTATGCGGGTCTCGGGGGTGTCCCCGTGTTCGGCCAGGAGGTCGAGCAGTTGTTGGAGGCCGGTGGCGTCGTCGCTGATCCTGGCTCGGGCCACCAGCGTGCCCTCGGTATCGACAAGGGCGATGTCGTGATGGTCGCTGGCCCAGTCGATGCCGCAGAAGATTTTCATTGGTTGTCTCGTAGGACTCCGTTAGGTCTTTCTCTCGGTCCTGTTTGAGAGGATGCTGTGGGGTGTGGACGCATTTGAAGTGAACCGTGCTCGGGCGAAGTTGGCGTTATTCGTTGCTGATGTGTTCGCGTCGGTGCCTCGCAAGGATCAGCGGGCGAAGGGTGACTGCTATCTGCGGGGACTGATGCTGGACGGGCGGCGCAAGTCCATCCAGGCCATGGCGGAGCGGCTGCCGGACGGCAACGAGCAGAACCTGCAGCAGTTCGTGAACCAGTCGACCTGGGATCCGGTGTTGGTGCGGCGGCGGATCGCGGAGCGGATGGTGCCGCAGATCGGCCCGGACGCGTGGGCGGTCGACGACGTGTCGTTTCCCAAGGACGGGAAGATGTCGGTGGCGGTCGCTCCGCAGTACTGCGGCGCTTTGGGCAAACAGGCCAACTGCCAGGTCGCGGTGAGCGTGCACGCGGTCTCCGACACCGCGTCCTGTCCGCTGCAGTGGCGGCTGTTCGTGCCCGAGGAGTGGGCGCACGATGCCGGGCGGCGGAAGAAGGCCGGGATTCCGCAGGAGGTCGGGCACCGGGAGAAGTGGCGCCTGGCCCTGGACACCTTCGACGAACTGGCCGGGTGGGGTCTGGTGCCGCCGGTGGTGGTGGCCGATGCCGGCTACGGGCAGAACGCCGACTTCCGGGCCGGCCTGAGCGAGCGGGGCATCGGATATGCCGTGGCGGTCCGTTCGGACATGACCGTCCACCCGCACGACGCGCGACCCACTGCCCCGGCGTGGTCCGGAAACGGCCGCAAGCCGCAGCCCCGCTACCGGCACAAGCCGTCCCCGGTGTCCGCGCTGGCAATGAGCCATGGACGGGCGGCATTCCGCGAGGTCACCTGGCGTCAAGGCTCCCGCGGGCCGATGCGCTCGCACTTCCTGGCAGTGCGGGTGCGGCCGGCCGGGGTCAGGGCCCGACGTCTGGCCCAGGCCGCCGCCACCGCCGAACACGGCCACTGGGACGGTGTCCTGCCCGAAGTGACGCTGCTGACCGAATGGCCCGAAGACGCCCAACAGCCCACCGACTACTGGCTCACCAGCCTGCCCGCCGGCACTCCGCTGCCCGAACTGGTCCGCCTGACCAAGATCCGCTGGCGCATCGAGCACGACTACCGGGAACTCAAGCACGGCCTCGGCCTGGACCACTTCGAGGGACGCTCCTGGGCCGGGTGGCATCACCACGTCACCCTGGTCACCGCCGCCCACGCATTCCTTACCGAACAGCGCCTGGCCCCAAAAGCCGATACAGCGGACTCACCCTCTACCAGACCCTCGACGCCATCCAAGACCTGCTGAACTGCTGGACCGGCACCTGCACCACCTGCCACCAGCCCCTTCCCTCCAGGACACACACGACACCAAGATCCAGAGCGACCTAACGGAGTCCTACTAGTGCTGTGACCGCGTAGGTTCGCCGGGTTGGTGCTCATGGTCCTCGTGCCGGTTGGATGTGACGACACGTCCAATCGGCGCGGGGGGCGCGATGGCACAGCCGGTCAGGGTCCGTACGTGACCGAGCAGGAGGGGCAGAAACTGCAGCGGATCGTGCGACGGGGCAGCACCAGCTCGGTGCGGTTCCGCAGGGCGATGATGCTGCTGGCCTCGGCGGGCGGGAACGCCGTGCCGGTGATCGCGCGGCTCGTGCAGGCGGACGAGGACACCGTCCGGGACGTGATCCACAAATTCAACGAGATCGGGCTGTTCTGCCTGGACCCTCGGTGGGCGGGAGGCCGTCCCCGCCTGCTCAGCGATGACGACGAGACCTTCGTCATCCAGACGGCCACCACCCGCCCGGCCAAGCTCGGCAAGCCCTTCACCCGCTGGTCGATCCGGAAACTCGCCGATCACCTGCGCCGCGACCTCGCCCGCCCGATACGGATCGGCCGCGAGGCCCTGCGCTGCCTCCTCGCCCGCCGCGGGATCACCTTCCAGCGCACCAAGACCTGGAAGGAGTCCACCGACCCGGACTTCGACGCCAAGCTGGACCGCATCGAGTACGTGCTCCACGAGCGCCCGGACCGGACCTTCGCCTTCGACGAGTTCGGGCCGCTGGGCATCCGCCCGACGGCCGGGGCCTGCTGGGCCGAGCGGGGCAGGCCGGACCGGTTGCCGGCGACCTATCACCGCACTCACGGCACCCGCTACTTCCATGGCTGCTACTCGGTCGGCGACGACACCCTGTGGGGCGTCAACAGGCGCCGCAAGGGCATCGGCCCGACTTGGGCCGCGCTCAAGAGCATCCGCGTGGCCCGCCCGGACGGCGCCCCGGTCTATGTGATCCTGGACAATCTCTCCGCCCACAAGAACGGGCGTATGCGCCGCTGGGCGACGAGCAACAAGGTCGAGCTGTGCTTCACCCCGACGAACGCGTCCTGGGCCAATCCGATCGAGGCACACTTCGGGCCGCTGCGGCAGTTCACCCTCGCCAACTCCCACCACCCCAACCACACCGTCCAGACCCGCCAGTTGCACCGCTATCTGCGCTGGCGCAACCAGAACCCCCGCCACCCCGACGTCCTGGCGGCACAGCGCCGCGAACGCGCCCGCATCCGCAGCGAGAAGGGCATTCGCTGGGGCGGACGCCCCCTCGCCGCCGCAGCCTGACCAAGTGAGGGATCCCGCCGTGCCCGGATGTGGAGATCAGACAGCGGCCAGGCTCTTCGCCATGACCCGCTCCCTGCCAACGCCGTCGGGCAGAAGATCGCCGGGCTCACCCGTGTCCGTGAAACCGTGCCGCTCATAGAGTGCGGTCGCCTTGCGGTTGTCCGGCATGACGGACAACCGCAGGGTCGTGGCGCCGAGCTCCGCCCCCCACCGCTCGACCGCCTGGATCAGGTAGTCGCCCACGCCCTTGCCCCGAGCCTTTGGGTTGACCCACATCGAGATCAACTCCACGTTCTCTGCTCCCTCGCCCGGCACTCCGCTGGCCAGGCCCACCGGAAGGCCGTCGAGGAGCGCGACGAGATCGTGCGCGCCAGGAATCGACAGACGGGCGCGCCAGCGTTCCTCTCGGTCGCCGGAGCCCTGCCACTGGGCCAGCGTCGATCCGAACGCGTAGGGCGCCTCAGCAAGCGCGGCCAGTCGCAACTCCCGCCAAAGGGGCCAGTCGTCTGATTCCAAAGTGCGTAGTTCAAGCATGATCCAGACCCTGCCCGCCCGCCGGGGCGGACAGCAAGTTGATTACAACCATGCAAACGAGGTCGCTCAGCCCTGCGACCAGCCGAAACCGGGGAGCAGCGGTGACTCACGCACCCGCAGACCACGAGACCTCGGTGAACCTATCCGGTCACGGCACTAGGGCGAGGGGCTGGGGGAACTCATGGAGGGTGTCGCCGACCGTGCTCACCGAGCCGCCCGCGTGCTGGTGCCGTAGGTGTGCGGGTCGACGGGCTGTTCGGCCTTGGGCAGGTGGGAGACGACGAGCAGGTAGGAGTTGGTGACGAGTGCCTGACGAGTTTGTTCTCGACGCCTGTCCCGCCCTCCAGCGTGATCCAGTGGATGGCGAGTTCGATGCCGCGACCGAGTCGTTTGTGTTCGTGGACGACGAGGGTGACGGCGACGCCGGAGGATCGGACCTCCCTGGCGAGCCTGGCGGCGGCCTCGAGCTCGGGGCGCCGGGTGGCGCGGGTGGAAACCTTCTCCGAGAAGACCTGGGTGACCCCGGCCTCGGCGAGGGAGTCGAGCTGTGCGTCCAGGGAGACTGCCGGGCCGTCGAGGCGCGGCGTACCCGAGAGTCGGACGTGTCCGACGGGCTCGGCGCCGGCGATCGCGGGCCGGGGCAGCTCGGTTCAGGCCGAGCCCGGTTTGCGTACGGCCGGTGTCGGCACTCCGAGCACCTTCGCGAGTTGGGGCACGAGGCGGAAGCGGGCGGTGTGCTACTGGATGGCCACCTTGCCCTTGCCGGTCCGGCACGGCGAGCCCGCCGGGGCGGCCCAGGTTGACATCGGGCAGGCGTGCGATTTCACGCGCTTGAAGTCGTCGTTCACGGTCCTGACCGTTTCGTGGGGTCGTTTCAGACGTCCAGTTGTTTGCAACAACTCATGAAACGCGATCGCCCCAGGTGGACCGCCGGGTGCCGATCCCCGCGATCACCGGCACCTCACGCACCCGGCCCGAGCTCGGTGCGGTCTTCCACCCGCTGCTTGAGGCCGGTGTTGAACGCGGCGTACCCGTCTTTTTTGGGTGTTCTGAGGAAGGGCCGGATCAGGGTGACCAGGGCGCCGGAGAATTCCTCGTGGTTGGTCAGGCGGGTGGTGCCGTCGTGGTTGGGGGAAAGGACGAAGGAGTGCTGGCCGTGGAACAGCTGCTTGATGCCGAGCGTGCCGACCCACCGCAGTTCCTGGCCAGGCGTCGCGACGGTGACCGTGGGCCTGAAGGTCATGGCCGGCATGCGCATCGTGAGCCGGCTTCCCACTTGAGCGGTTCCCTCGGCTGCGGAGAAGGTGCTCCACTCGCCGTAGGCGGCGAAGTCGGTGAGGACGTCCCACACCGCTTGCGGGGTGGCGTCGATGTCAATCACGGCGGTGAGGACCGGCTTCATGGTGGTTTCCACTTCTGGCTGGTGCGGAAGGGAGGGGCGGGGGTTCGGCGAGCGGGTGGTCCACCGGTGCCCGGCGGGGCCGGGGACTGGCGTGGAGCGCAGTCCACGGCGGTCAGAGCGTCACGCCCGGCGCGGCCCTGCGGGAGGGGGCGCTGTGGG
>NZ_KQ948451.1:0-1415 GCF_001514115.1 Streptomyces olivochromogenes | reverse complement strand
TGCTGGTGGCCGTGGTCTCCTGCAGGCCGTGGTCGATGAAGTCGATCATCCAGGTGAAGCTGTCGTCGATGTCGGTGGCGAACTGGAACCCGCCGGCTGCTTCCAGGGATGCGTATCCGTGCAGGACGGTGCGCAGCATCCGCAGCGCGTGGATCTGCTGGTCGGGGTCGATCCGGTAACCGTGCAGCATGGCCGCCCAGGAGTCGACCACCCGATTGAGGGCGTCGATGAGGGGGTCGTCGGGTCCGGTCGGGCGGGCGGCGTTGGCTGCGGCGTATCGGCCGTGGTGGTCCTTGACGAACGTCCGCATCGCCTGTGCGCCGCGGGCCAGGGCTTCGGTGCCGGACCGGCCCTGGATGGCGTCGCGGATGGCGTCGGCGCACTGGTTCATGGCCAGGATGGCGATCCGGTGGGCGAGGTCGGTCTGGCCGGTGACGTGCTTGTACAGCGAGGGGGTCTTGACCCCGAGCCGTTCGGCGACCAGGCCCATGCCGAGCTGGTCGAACCCGACCTCGTCGACCAGGGCGGCGGCGGCTTCGGTGACCGTTGCGGCGGTGAGTCCGGCCCTAGGCACGGCCGGCCGCCTTGGCCAGGAACGGCAGGGCCAGCGCGAGGACCTGGTCGGGGGTCTGGGCGTGCGGGTAGTGGCCGGCGCCGTCGATCACGGCCAGCTCGCCGAGGCCGGCGGGCAGGTCGGCGATGATCTTCGCCCCTTCGGCGCGGGGGTCGGCCCAGTCGGGGTCCAGGCTGCCTTCGACGATCAGGACCGGGCAGGTGACGTGGGCGAGCTGGGTGCCGGCGTCGGTGGGCTTGGACTTGCACATGGCCTGCAGGGCCTTCATCCGGCCGGGCTCACTCAGCGCGGCCTCTATGCGGGCCAGTTCGCTGTTCCAGTCGGCAGGCTTGGCCGGGTAGGCCACGTCGAGGTACTTCTTCCAGTCCGCCAGGCGTCCCCGGACGATGACCAGCGCCATCTGCATGTACCCCGTCCGGAAACGCTTGACCCGGATCAGCCCGCCCAGGTCGACCGGCTGCGCACGGGTGAACGGAGCCAGCTCGATCACTCCGCTGATCACGTCGGGCGCAGTGGCGGCCGCGATGGTCGCGGCGCCGCCGCTGATCGACTGCCCGATGATCACGGCCGGGCCGCCGAGGTGACGCACGACGGCGACCAGATCTCCGGCGATGTCGGTGCGGCTGTAACCGTCCCAGCCGAGGCTGGACTCACCGCACCCGCGGATGTCGACGTTCGCAACCCGGTAACCGGCGGCCACCAGGCCGGGAACGAGGAAGCGGTAGGAGTGCCGGCTGTCGCCGATACCGTGCGCCAGCACGACGAGGGGACCTTCCCCGGTCACGTCGAAGGCGATGGTGTTCTTGCCGATTCTCAGGTGCTCGGTCATGCCGTCCTCCAA